>NZ_JAAVTK010000001.1 GCF_012275535.1 Hymenobacter artigasi
TTCATGTATTCGTGTTACGCTTGTAATTGCTGCATCCGGTATTGCTACCCGATGCCCTTACTATTTGTCTTTTCCAAACATTCAAAGAACGTGTACCAGCCCAGTTGGCGTGATAGTGTGGCGGCCGAAGCAACCTGTTTTTCTTCTTTTCAATTCCCTTTCCTGCGATTGGGAGTGCAAAGGTAAGAAGAAGTTTTGAATTGACAAGGAAAAGAGGAAGATTTTTATTTTTCTTCGTTTCGCTTTTCAATTCGTTTCCGCCTCCTATCGAAGCGGGGTGCAAAGGTAAGAAGGTTTTCTCAGCAATTACAAGGACTTTCGAAAATTAATTTTCTAGGACTTTGTTGAGTTGATGGGCGAGCAATACAGGTATTGTTGCCGTGAAGTTCCTTACCAGTGAATTTCTGTTGGAGCAGTTGCTTTGGCAGAACCCGTAGTCCGTTTGACGATTTGGGACTGCAAAAGTAGTGGGATTTTCTGGGTTTGCAATGGGTAGCAAGAATCATTCGGCTTCCGGAGGGCTGCCATTAGGTGACTGGGGAGAATGGGCTTTTAACAATCAGTCACTTAACCCGTTTTGAATTTTCGATAATATTTAGCGGATTGGTTCGGGAGCGAAGAATATGGAGAGGTCTGGATGGAATTGGCGGGGGCGCTGGGCTTCGTATTGCTGGATTTGGCGGCCTAGTTGGGCCAGGAAGGGCTGGCCGATGCTTTCGTATTCGTAGGTGCCGTCGTTGATGATGCCGTTTTGGTTGACGTAGAGGACGGCGCTGAGGAGGAATTCGGACTGGTGGAGGGAGTCGGCGAAGTAGGCGACATCGGCGAGGTGGCCGTGGGACATGCCTACGATGTTGTAGATGCGGAGGGCCGATTTGTGAGGAAGGTCGGGGTTGCGGCCGTAGTAGAGGTACTTTTTGTAGGCGTCGAAGTAGCGGCCGGGGGTGTAGAGGCGGAAGGCGGACTCGTGGGGGGTGGCGTGGAGGTAGCGGCGGAGGAAGGCGTAATCGGTTGGGGTGAGGCGGAGGCGTTGGGTGGCGGGGACAGATTCGGGGAAGAGGATGCTTTGGAGGAGGGTGGTGATGGCGGGGAGCGGGAGGTGGTTGGCGGTGGTGAAATCGTAGGGGGTGGGGATGATGCGGCCGCCGGCCTGGTGGGCGCGGCCTTTGAGGACGCGGCCGAGGGGGCTGGTGTAGGTGATGGGATTGTATTGGGCAGGCTGTTTATATAAGGTATCGCCTTGGGGGGTGTGGAAGCTGATGGGGTTGGTGTGGCGGTTGGCGGCGGTGTCGCAGAGGGCGAAGCGGCGGGTGATGCGGACATCGGAGTAGCCTAATTCCTGTAGGCGCTGGTTTAGGGGGCGCTGGCCGAGGAATTCGTAGAGGCGATTGTAGGCGATGTTGTCGCTGACGAGGAGCATCCGCTTGATGTAGTTGCCGATGGTGGCGGTGCGGTCGGAATCGGCGGGGGCAGCGAAGGGGACGGGGGTTTGGCAGCGGTACGCGGTGCCAGTAGCCATGATGGTGCGGCGGGTGACGCGGGGGTTGTGGAGGTCGTTGAGCTTTTCGAGGGAGAGGGCGACAACGGGTAGTTTGACCAGGCTGGCGGGGTTGAAGTATTGCCGGGGATTGAGGTGGTAGGTGTGGGGGGTGAAGGTGGGACGGTTCTGGGCGTCGCGGTTGATTTGGGTGTAGATGATTTGGAGCTCGTATTGGGGGTTGGTGGCGATTCTTATTAATAAAGGGTTTGTGTGGAGTAGAGAATCTAGTAGTGGGGAATCTCCTTGCGTTAACCTCACCCCCTGCCCCCCTCTCCTGCAGAGAGGGGGCACCGGTTCGTGAGGGCGGGTCACCTCACCCCCCGGCCCCCTCTCCCGCGGAGAGGGGGAGCCTGACGAAACTGGGTTAGGGGTAATTGTAGCTTGAGTAGCTAGGGTTGTGACGGCTGTTGTTGCGCACAGGCTGGCGACTCCTATTATATAGGTGTAGATTTTGAGAGGGATGATTTTCATAGCGTTGCAAATAAAAAGGGCCGTGATGTTGCCACCACGGCCCTGTGGGGCTGATTTTATAGGGGGGGGGGGGGTTAGTCGGCTAGGGGGACCAGGCGCTTGGCGAGGAGGAGGTTGGAGTCGGTTTGACGCCAGTTGTAACCGGTGCCGAAGGGCAGGGCTTTGGGGCGGTGGAGGGTGTCGCGGTAGGCGGTGGTGAGTTCGGGCTGGTATTGCTTGGCGAAGAGGTTGATGGGGCGGCGGTAGGTGCCGTAGTAGTCGAACTGCCAGGCGCCTTTTTGGAAGTACTTCATGGCGATGCCGGAATCGTCCTGCAGGATGTAACGGCTGCGGCGCAGGATGACGCGGCGGATTTTGTTGAAGTAGCTTTTGTGCATGAGGTAGGTGGCCGACTTCACGTAGGTGGTGAGGGGGCCGAGGTGGCGCACAAATTCGAGGGGGGCGCTTTTGGAGGTGAGCTTCCAGTCGCTGAGGTCGGCGGAGAAGTAGTAAACGGTTTTGGGCTGGCCGTTGGGGCCGAGGAGCTTCATTTCGACACCGGGGATGGATTTCGGGTTGGGGGTTTGGGTGGTGTCGGTGGGGGCGTCCTGGAGCTGGCCGGTGGCGTCGAGTTGCACGGGGCGGATGACGGTGATTTGGTTGCCGGTGCGGGTGGCGAAGAGCATCATGAGCGGCAGGGCACCGTCGAGCTCGACGGATTTGAGGTCGACGGCCATGTCGTTGGTGCGGAAGAAGCTGAAATTCAGCACCGACCAAAGCGAGGTTTTGACGGCGGGCAGCAGCTTGGGGTTTTCGAGGGTGGTGCGGGCGGGGATACTGCCGACGGGTTCGAGGCCCATGAGCACGTAGGTTTGGCTGGTGGGGAACATCGTGAAGACGTTCAGGAAATCGGGGCCGCTGAAGGGGTAGAAGATGGTGGGGCTGTTGGCGTGCACGGAATCGAGCTCGGTGTTGGCCCACTGGGTCATGCGGGTGGTGTGGGTGGCGCGGTATTTATCCCAGCTTTTGTCCTGGTCCTGGGCGAAGGCCTGCCAGGCGGGGGTGGCGGCGAGTTTGGTGAGGTCGCTGTGCTGGCTAGGCTGCTGGCCGCCGAGGAACAGGGCTACGTCCTGGGCGTAGGCGGTATCGGGGACGGTGAGGCGGATGGGGCGCGGGGTGGCTTTGGTAGCGGAGGCGACTGGGGATGCTGATTTGGTGGAATCGAGGGCATCGGCCGTAGTGGCCATGGTTTCTTCCCTGGCGGAAGTGGCGATTTCGGTTTTGGTATTCGACTCGGAGCAAGCGGAAAGCAAGAGCAAGGCGGCGGGCAGGAGCCGAAGCGCGGCGGTGCGGAGGGACATTATATATAGGAGTGATTTGGGGTGCAAGTTACGGGTGTCGTTCTGGTGGGTCACCTCACCCCCCGGCCCCCTCTCCCGCAGAGAGGGGGAGCCAGACATCGGAGTACTATGGGGAAATTGCGTATTCCCCACCTTAATCCTATTTATTCACCTTGGTTGATGGTTGGGGAAACGGAAAGGCGGGTAGTAAGAAAGTAGACTAGGGCGCCGATGGCCAGCGTGGCGAGGCCGTAGAGGGATTCGATGGGTTTGTCGCGCAGGATGAAAGCTAGGGTCCAGCCGCTTAGGCCGAGAAAAATGAGGGGGGTGATGGGGTAGCCCCAAGCTTTGTAGGGGCGCGGGAGGTCGGGGCGGCGGATGCGGAGGACGAACAGGCCCAGCACGGTGAGGAAGGTGAACAGGTTCAGCACGAAGCCGGCGTAGACGAGGACGCCTTGGAAACTGGGCTTCAGGATGAAGGCCAGGGTGATGACGGTTTGCAGCAGGAGGGCGCGAACGGGGATGCCGGCGCGGCTTTTGGGGGCCAGGAAATGGAGGGCGGGGATATCCTCCCCCATCGTTTGGACGATGCGGGGGCCGGCGAAAACCATTGAGCTGATGGTGGAGACGAGCAGCCCGGCGATGACGCCGCCCATGAGCCGGCCGCCGAGGGGGCCGAAAAGGGAGGTGGCGGCCACGAAGCCAACTTCGACCTGGCCTTTCAAACCAGCAATTGAGGTGGAGCGGAGGAATACGTAATTCAGCCCTACATATAATAGGAGGACGATGGCAGTGCCGGCCAGCAAGATGCGCGAAAGGTTGCGCCGGGGATTTTC
This sequence comes from Hymenobacter artigasi, assembly GCF_012275535.1. GTDB lineage: Bacteria > Bacteroidota > Bacteroidia > Cytophagales > Hymenobacteraceae > Hymenobacter > Hymenobacter artigasi. The sequence continues at coordinate 4,167 of NZ_JAAVTK010000001.1, forward strand.
GATTTCGCCGGTCACGTACACGGCGGCGTTCCAGCCGGAGTAGGCGTAGCTCACATACACGAGGCTCACGGCGAAAGCGGGGCTGAGCAGAGCTTGCCAGCCGGCAGCATCGGGAGCGAAACTTAGGGGCTGCCCCTCCCCTACCACCATGCCCGCACCGATGAACACGACCAGCACTACCACTTTAAGGGCAGTAATGATGATTTGGAGGCGGCTGCCGATGCGGGTGCTGCTGCCATGCACCAGCGTGAGGGCCAGCACCACGGCCACCGAAAGCCACTGCGGATGCAGACCGGGCCAGACGCTTTTGGCATATTGGCCCAGGGCCAGTGCGGCCAGTGCGGTGGGGGCCGCGAAGCCCACCGTGGCCGATACCCAGCCCGAGAGGAAGCCCAGTGCGGGGTGATAAATCTGGCTCAGGTAGTGGTATTCACCGCCGGAGCGGGGCATGGCGGCGGCCAGCTCGGCGTAGCTCACGGCGCCGCAGAGGGCAATAAGGCCGCCCACCAGCCACAGCATCAGCAGCGCGAAACCGCTTTGGATGCCCATTACCTGAAAGCCGAGGCTGGTGAAAACGCCTGTGCCGACCATGTTGGCAATGACGATGGCCGCGCCGGTGAGGAAGGTTATTTTATAAGGAGTGCGGGTAAGCTCGGGCATGGTGCAAAGATGCGAAGCTTTGGTGCGCTCGTTTGTCATGCTGAACGCAGTGAAGCACCTTATCACGTCTGAACAAGTAGTTCGGACGTGATAAGGTGCTTCACTGCGTTCAGCATGACAGGTGGAATAATTGCTACTCTACAGGGCTGGTGGCTTTCGGCTTTTTATAGAGGGGCACAGTGCTGCACGGCTCGCCGTACATGATGCTGCTCGTGACGGGCAGCAGCTTTTGCATGATGGCCACGTAGGCGAAAGTGGGCACGGGCACGGTGCCGCAGCCTTTTACCACTACTTTGCCGTCGCGGTATTCTTCGATATCAATCGCAGCGATGGCTTCTTCGAAGAGGGACTGTTCTAAAGCGCCGAGGTTGCCGAATACGTAGCGGTGGGCGTGGTGCTGGAGCTTGGTGGCGAGTAGCATGTAGGCCCAGGTGGGCACAATGGCATCGGCCGAGCAGATGATAGCGACGTTTTTGCCGTCGTACTGCGTCCAGTCGTTGGTTTTTACGAACTCGCGGAAGTCCTTTTCACGTAGCATGAGGCCGTGGAAGAGGTTGTCCTTAATGTCGTACAGCATCCGCTCGCCAGGGTGGATGAGTTCTTCTAGGTTGAGGGTGACGAGGCCGGAATTGGCGACGCGGTTGACGAAGAGGGGTTCCGTATCCATAAAAATTATTAGCAGAGTGAGTTAGAACAGTGCTTCGCAGGGAACAGTTACAATAGCCAACAAATAGGCGATACTCATGAAAACTAAACTTTGCGCGCATTGCCAGCGGGAAGCTACCACGCTGTACCGGATACAAACAACGGCCGGCGGCAAAGGCTGGTTTTTCGTTTGCGAAAGCTGCTGCATCGAAGCAAAGCGACTACCGGGCTACCGCTACGGCGGCACCTGGCAAGGATACCGTCATTAACCTAACGGCGCGATACGGCTGTTTTTCGGCGTGGTCGTGTATACTTCTTTCAGGTAAAACGGCTCGTAGTACGCTACATCCTGTAATTCCTGCCGATGGAAGGCTGCGACACCCAAATGCCCCACCGCAATGGCCGAGGGCTCAATCCCGGCCAGGAAACCGGCGTTGGAATGCTCACCCAGTACTGCCTGAAACTTCGCTGCACCATTGCCGAAGAACAATATGGGATGCCGGGCCAATTGTTCGGTCAGCGTATCGGGGTCGAGGATGAGGGGCGTGGGGGCCAGCATTTCCTGGCCATCGTGGGTATAGATGGCGGCGTATACTTCCTGCCGCCGGGCATCGAGCATGGGGCAAAACAAGTGGTTTTCGGGGCGGGCGGTGCCATTTGCCACCTGTGCCGCCAGCGCTTTGAGCGTGCTTACGGCTACCAAGGGAATATCGAGCGCGAAACACAGGCCTTTGGCGGCGGCGGCCCCGATGCGCAGGCCGGTGTAGGAACCGGGCCCGTCGCTCACGGCTACGGCGGCGAGGTCGGCCAGCTGGTGGCTGGTGTTTTCGAGCAGCTGCTCGATGAGGATGGTGAGGTGGGTGGAATGCGACTTATCAAGCCGCAGTTCGGATTGGCCGACCAGGGAGCCGTCGGCCATGCGGTGCAGGGCCACCGAGCAGACGGGGGACGAGGTTTCGAGGGAGAGGAGAAGGGATTTACTCAATGTAGATTTGAAATTTCCGGAGCAAAATTATTGACGATGTATAACTTGGAGCTACTCAAGCAGCACTTAGAAACGAATTGGGGCAAGGGTACCGATAAGAAAGGCCAGATTCCAGACCCGCTCAAGAAAATGTCGGAGGACTTTTCTGTATTGGAGTTTCCTCCATCGGAAAAACATGACTTCTGGATTTACTCCACGCTTGGAATGTCAGCCGATAATCCAGCCAACTTAATTGAGTTGCATATCTTTTCTCACAAGCAAGATTCGACACTGATTGAGTTGCTTACTACTACTGCTTCCTTCCACCGAAACGACACTCCTCTTGGGTTAAACCATACCGTCAATTTCGGACGGCCTTGGCAAAATGATTCTGTGTGCAGCTTCGGCTTCATTTCGCTTCCTTATATGGATGGCGAGGCTTTAGAGATTTTCAATCTCGAGGGTGGACACCTGTATAATCTCTGGCTGATGCCAATTACAGAAAGTGAAAGAGATTACAAGATTAAGAACGGATGGAATGCGTTGGAGCAACGCTTTGAAGATTGTGGTCTGGATTATCTGAATCCACAACGTGCTTCTTGTGCATGAAAAAAGCAGGCACCTTTCAGCGCCTGCTTTTCTAATTAACGCAGCTCAAAATTACTTCGTCCCGGCTGACTTGTGGGCGCTGGCGGCTTGCCCCGTAGGTTTCAACAGCGCGGCGTAGCGGTTCGGGTCGTTCAGGACGGCTACGGCGGCGATGATGTTGGGGTCGTCGTCGAAGCCGGCTTCGGTGCGGCCTTTCTCGAAGTAGTAGCGCGACACGATTTCCTGCTCCAGCAGCTCCTTAATTTCGGGCTTGAAACGTTGCAGGTCGTTGGCTTTGTTGACGGTGATTTTTTTGCGGACGGCTTCGAGCTCCAGCTTCACGTCGTCGTAGTGCTTTTCCTCTTTTACCTTCTTGCTGAGGTCGGCGAGGGCTTTTTCGGTGTCGGTGCTGTAGCTGATGTTTTTGCCTTGCAGGTAGGCCACGAACTTTTGATAGTCCACGTCCGAGAGCTTGAAGGCGCGGGCGGGCACGATGGTGGAGTGCTCGGCGCGGTAGCGGGTAGCGTAGTCGAAGAGGTAGCTTTTTTGAAGGAGGATGCGGGTGATGTCGGCGATTTCACGGTCGTTCACCTCCACGTCGGGGGCTACGCCGCCGCCGTCGTACACGGTGCGGCCGGCGGTGGTTTTGAAGGCCGTGCGCAGCGAATCGGGGAATTTGCCGAGCGTGCCATCGTCGCCACGGTGGGCGTAATCGATTTCCTGGATGCAGCGGCCGCTCGGGATGTAGTATTTGGCGGTAGTCACCTTCAGCTGCGAGTTGTAACTGAGGGGGCGGGTGGCTTGCACTAGGCCTTTACCGAAGGTGCGTTCGCCCACTACCACGGCGCGGTCGTAGTCCTGCAGCACGCCCGACACAATTTCAGAGGCCGAGGCCGAGCGGCTGCTCGTGATGATGGCCACCGGTATCTGGGTATCGAGCGGCACGTCGAGGGCCTTGTAGGTTTTGTTCCACTCCGTCACCTTGCCTTTGGTGCTCACCACGTCGAGGCCCTTGTCGATGAAGAGGTTGGATATATTCACGGCCTCGTTCAGCAGGCCACCGGGGTTGTCGCGGATATCGAACACGATTTTTTTCGCGCCCTGCTCCTTCAGCTTGTTCACGGCGGCGCGCACTTCCTTGCCCGCATCCACGGTAAAACCGCCGAGCTGGAAGTAACCCACGTCGCCGGAAATCATGCCCGTATAGGGCACGTTATCGACCTGGATTTTATCGCGGGTAATGTCAATTTGGACTGGCTTGTCCTGGCCGTAGCGCGTCACCATGAGCTTCACCATCGAGTTGGCCTGGCCCTTGAGGAGCTTGCTGATATCGGCATTCGACTTTTTATCCACCACCACACCGTTGATGTCGAGGATTTCATCGCCGGGGAGCAGGCCGGCTTTCTGGGCCGGGTAGCCTTCGTAGGCGCTTTGCACCACGGTTTTGCCATTGCGCTTCACCACCGAGGCCCCAATGCCGCCGTACTGCCCGGTGGTCATGGTGCGGAAGTCCTCGATATCGTCCTCCGGAATGTAATTGGTGTAGGGGTCGAGCGAGCGCAGCATGGCGTCGATGCCGGTTTTCACCAGCTTGGCGGGCGTTATCTCGTCGACATAATACGTGTTGACCTCCTTGAAGAGCGTGGCGAAAATGTCGAGGTTCTTGGCAATTTCGAAGTACCGCTCGTTGTCGGAAGCGGCGCGGAACGATGCCAAGCCCAGCGTGCTCAGGGCCAGCGTAGCGAGTAGCTTTTTGCGGATAGTCATAGAGAATACGGGTAGCAGGTCATCACGAATCTACGGGGCCGGCGGCGAAGCAGATGCTGCTTCAGGCGTCGTGCCCAGCAAACGATGGAAAGCGGAAATTAATTTTCTTTCCACCAAAGCCAATGGACTTTTTTCCTTCCCCGTGAAGATAATACCCAGCAGAGCGATTTCGTGCCCATTAGGTTGCTCCGTAAGCCGATATTTATTGAGCCGGTAGGCCTCGCGGATGAGCCGCTTGAGCCGGTTGCGGTCGACGGCCCGCTTGAAGGTGCGCTTGCTCACGCTGATGAGCACCTGCGGCGGAGCCGTGGTGGGCGCGGCCGCCTTTATCCAGACGATGCGCAGCGGGTAAACGCCAAAAGAGGCACTCTGCTTGCTGAAAAGCTCTTCGATGAGCTTTTTGCGGCACAGGTGTTCCTCCTTCGGAAAGGTGTATTTTCTCTTAGCTGTTAGCTGAGAGCCATTAGCTGTTAGCTCGGTCACGATGCTTATTTATTGGCTATTACTTGGCAGCAAAAGCCACTTTGGAAGGGCCAGAAATAGCGAAGCCGCATTGCAGCGACAGTAGTAAGACTGTCTCAGCAATGCGGCAATCTGCTAGCCAGCCGCGCGAAGCGTTTGACTAACGGCTATTGCGACTAGCGCTTGTGCTTGCCTTCGTCGGATACGGTGAGGCGCTTGCGGCCTTTGGCACGACGACGGGCCAGCACGTTGCGGCCATTGGCGGACTCCATGCGGAGACGGAAGCCGTGCTTGTTAACGCGCTTGCGCTTCGAGGGCTGATAGGTACGTTTCATCTTATGTGTAGTTTCAAGTTGGGCCGGCAAAGGTACGGGCTTTGTTTGGAAAAGACAAGTGCTTTGTGCGGTAAGCTTTAGCTTGCCGTGGAAGGATTCACTTTTACTCGAAAAAGCCCTGTACTTTCCTGAAACGGCAAGCTAAAGCTTACCGCACAAAGGAATGGGGCCATTGCGTCCAATCCTCTACCAGTCCGGCTTTTACGGGATTGTTCAGCACGTAGGCAATAACGCGCTCGCCCTCCTTGCCGTCGCGCACCAGATGGTCGTAGCTCTCGTGCCGCCAGAAGGGTTCGCCTTGCCGGTGCAGCAGCTTATTAGCTTCCAGCGCCGTGCGGCCTTTCAGCCGCTGCATCATCTTGGCCGGCGAGAACTCAGGGGAATCGGGTAACTGCAATACAATGTGCACATGGTTTGACATAATGCAGTACGCCAACACGATTACGTCAAGCTCTTCCAATCGCATGATTTCCTGCGTTACCAACCTGGCAATCCGGTCATCGCGGAGCCATGTTGGGCCGGTGGCCGCCTGGTCCAGCACGGTATCATACTTGGCGAAATGTGCTTTTCTGATATCATAAACTGCTTTGCTCCGGGCTTGCGGCACGCTCAGTTGCTGCAGGGCTTCGGCAATGGCACGCTCCCGCTCATCGGCGAGCTGCTGCAGAACAGTGGCAGCGATTGAGCCGGCCAGGCGAAAAGTGATGAAAATAGTGCCGCCGGGCGGGAGAATGTGCGGCAAATTGCGCTGGTAGCTGGACTTCATAGTGAGGTAAGCTTTAGCTGGCACCGCAGGGCCGTTGGCTTGGAATAGATGTTTTTCCACATTGCGCCTACTTTTGACGGCAAGCTAAAGCTTACCTCACTATGAACTACCGCGTTTCCTACGAGAATCCCCTCACGTTTTACCTGCAAATCGAGCTTACGCTGGACGTAGCGGCCGACGCTACTGCCCCGCTGGAACTGCAGCTGCCCGCGTGGCGGCCCGGCCGCTACGAGCTGCAAAACTTCGCCCAGAAGATTCAAAAAGTCGTTATCGAAGATGCCGCAACCGGCCAGCCCCTCCCCTACCGCAAGCTGACGAAAGACCGGTGGGCAGTGCCCAATGCAGCCGGCCGCACCGTGCGGGTGCGCTACAACTTCTACGCCCACCAGATGGACGCCGGCGGCTCCTGGCTCGATGAGACGCAGCTGTACCTAAACCCGGTGCAGGCGCTGATGTATGCCGAAGGGCGGCAGTGGGAGCCCTGCGAGTTGACGCTGGCGCTGCCCGAGGGCTGGCAGGTGGCCTGTGGGCTACCACAAACCGCGCCCCATGTGCTGTTGGCAAAGGATTTCGACCAGCTGGCCGATGCGCCGCTGATTGCCAGCCCCACGCTGGTGCACCAGGAATACGAAGCGGGCGGGCTGCCTTTCCACGTCTGGGTGCAGGGCGAGGCGGAGCTGAATTGGCCGCGCATTCTGGCCGATTTCAAGGCGTTTTCGGAGGAGCAGCTGACTATGTTCGGAGGTTTTCCGGTGGCGGATTACCACTTTATGAACCAGTTTCTGCCCTACAAACACTACCACGGCGTGGAGCATCACAACTCCACGGTGATTACGCTAGGGCCGGCCGAGCTGATTATGAGCGAGGGCTTGTACAAGGAATTGCTGGGCGTGAGCTGCCACGAGCTGTTTCATACCTGGAACATCAAGAGCATCCGGCCGGCCGAGATGCAGCCCTACGACTACAGCCGTGAGAACTACTTCCGTACCTGTTTCATTGCCGAGGGCATTACGACCTACTACGGCGAGTACCTGCTGGCCCGCAGCCACGTTCGTACCCCGGCGCAGTATTTTGAGGAACTGAACATCGTGCTGCGCAAGCACTACGACGATGCCGGCGGCGACAATCTCTCGCTGGCCGATGCCAGCATGGACCTCTGGCTGGACGGATACAAGCCCGGCGTGCCCGACCGCAAGGTGAGCGTGTACCACAAGGGCGCGCTGGTGGCTATGCTACTTGATTTGACCATCCGGCAGCTTTCTAATCACGCGCGCAGCCTCGATGATGTGATGCGGCGGCTGTACGAGGATTTCGGCAAAACCGGCATTGGCTACACGGAGGACGACTATGCGCGCATTGTGAACGAAGTGGCCGGGCGCGATATGCACGCCTATTTCGACAAGTTCATTTACGGCACTGCGCCGCTGCTGGAGCCGCTGGACCGGGTGCTGCACACGGTGGGCTGCCAGTTGCTGGTGGGCGAAAACACCTCAGCTTCGGAAGGCACGTTTGGTTTCCGCACGGTGGTGAAGAATGAGCGGACGGAGGTAGCGACCATCTGGCCCAATTCGCCAGCCGCCGCCACCCTGACGGTGGACGATGAAATAGTAGCCGTGAATGGCCGCCGCGTCGACATGAACCTGCAAAGCCTGCTCAGCACCGGCGCGCCGGCCTACGAGGTAAGCGTGTTTCGCCAAAACCGACTGCTGACGGTGACGCTGGCCGCTACACCGGGCATAAGCTTCGGCCAGCGCTATGCGATTGAAAAGCTGGAAACGGCCGACGCGGCGCAGCAGCGCGGGTTTGAGCAGTGGCTGGGGTGGGCATTTTAATTGGATAGTATCCCCCATAAAGAATCAAAAATTCGTGTCTTTATCGCAAACACAAAAGGCCCCGCCGGACGAATCCGGCGGGGCCTTTTGTGCTAAAGCAGCGCTAGCTACTAGTGGTCTTTGCTGTTGTCGGCGCCCTTTTTCATCGGGCCTTTGTTCACCGACATCGGCTTGTTGTTCTGGGGGTTGCTGCGGATGTTGTGCACACCCTCGCCGGCCGTGAGGCCATCAGTGGTATTGCCTTGGTGCGATACCTGGTTGTCGTTCGGGTTCTGAACCTGCGTGCTCTTACGGCCGGTTCGGGCCATGGGGTCCACGGAGGTTTTTTTGTTTTCGAGGTTAGCCTCTTCTTGATGCAAGCTCATAGCGGGTGGGTTTTAGGATGGGAGATAAAGGAAGGTAGTCTATTAGTATACCTGCTTTTCACCTAAAAGGTTGCCCCTCACGCCAGTGCCTGCGGGGTGCTACGCCACGTTGGCAACGGCTATGGCGGGCACCACCTTCACCAGCTCGGCAAACTGGGCTTCGCGGGCTTCCAGTTCCTCGGAGGTGAGGTTGAGCAGGCGCTCGGTGCCGAACTTCTCGACGCAGAACGAAGCCATGGCCGAGCCGTGAATGACGGCGCGCTTCATGTTCTCAAAGCTGATGTCGTCCGTCGCGGCGAGGTGGCCGATGAAGCCGCCCGCGAACGTATCGCCGGCACCGGTTGGGTCGAATACTTCTTCCAGGGGCAGCGCCGGGGCGTAGAACACCTTGTTCTTGTGGAAGAGCAGGGCACCGTGCTCGCCCTTCTTGATGATGAGGAATTTCGGCCCCATGCCCATGATTTTTTTGGCGGCCTTCACCAGCGAGTATTCGCCGGAAAGCTGGCGGGCTTCCTCGTCGTTGATGCTCAGCACGTCGACCATCTCGATGGTGGCGATGAGCTCTTCGAGGGCAATGTCCATCCAGAAGTTCATCGTGTCCATCACAATCAGCTTGGGCCGGTTCACGAGGCGCTGAATGACGAGGCGCTGCACCTGCGGGGCCAGATTGCCCAGCATCAGGTACTTGCAGTCCTGGTAAGCATCGGGGATGATGGGGTCGAAATCAGCCAGCACGTTGAGCTCGGTTACGAGGGTTTCGCGCGAGTTCAAGTCTTTGGAGTAGATGCCCGACCAGAAGAAGGACTTCTCGCCCTGCTTCACTTGCAGGCCTTCCACGTCCACGCCGTGCTCTTCGAGCAACAGGATATCGGACTGCGGAAAGTCGTCGCCCACCACGGCCACCAGCTTCACGGGCTTCAGCGAATACGAGGCCGAGAGGCTGATGTAGGTGGCGGCACCGCCGATGATTTTATCGGTTTTGCCGAAGGGCGTTTCCAGGGCGTCGAACGCGACGCTGCCGATGACGAGCAGGCTCATGCAGGTAAATTGTGGTGAATAAAGAATCGAAATTAAAGCCGTATTAAAACGGATTCAGTGCAAGCAACAAAAAAGTCCCCGGATAATTCCGGGGACTTTTTCTGGTGGGTAAATAATGGGGCTCGAACCCACGACCTTCGGAATCACAATCCGACGCTCTAACCAGCTGAGCTATATCTACCAGGTTTGTTTTGGTGGTGCAAAGATAGAAAAAGAAGTGGGAAAAGGCAAAATAAATTCGGGTTGTGCGGTAAGCTTTAGCTTGCCATGGTGGGGAAAGCACGCATTATCAGTACGGCAAGCTAAAGCTTACCGCACAAAAACCCCGACCTTTGCGGAATGGAACCCAACATTGCCCCATCGTTCAACGATTTCAAGCTCAACAAACAACTCCTCACCGCTGTGGCCGCTGCCGGCTTCACCGACCCCACGCCGGTGCAGGTTCAGACTATCCCGCTGCTGCTGGCCGGGCACGACGTATTAGGCATTGCCCAAACCGGCACCGGCAAGACGGCTGCCTTCGGCCTGCCCCTGCTCATGAAGGTGAAATATGCCCAGGGCAACAATCCCCGGGCCCTGGTGCTGGCTCCCACGCGCGAGCTGGCCATGCAGATTGAGAAGCATTTGAAGGCGCTGGCGGTGAATACCGACCTGCGCATTTTCGCCATTTACGGCGGCCTGGGCCCCAAAACCCAGATTGAAACCATCTCTGAAGGCCTTGATATTCTGGTGGCCACGCCGGGCCGGCTGCTCGAAATTTACCTGAAAGGCGCGGTACGGCTCACCGACCTGAAGACGCTGGTGATGGACGAGGCCGACAAGATGATGGACATGGGCTTTATGCCCCAGATTCGGCGCATCCTGGAAATTATCCCGCGCAAGCGTCAGAATGCCTTGTTTTCGGCCACCATGCCGGAGCGCGTGACCACGTTGAGCGAGGAATTCCTGGAATTCCCGGTGCGCGTGGAAGTGACCCCGCCGGCCAAAACAGCCTCTACCGTGTCGCAGGTGATGTACGAAGCACCCAACCTGCTCACCAAAATCAACCTGCTGCACTTCCTGCTGCACCGCGACATCGATACCATGACGCGGGTGCTGCTTTTCTGCCGCACCAAGCAGCACGCCGACCAGGTGGCTCACTTCCTGGAGCGCAAGGCCCCCGCTGGCGAGGTGCGCGTGATTCACGGCAACAAGGGCCAGAACGCGCGGATGAACAGCATGGACTCCTTCAAGGCCGGGGAGGTGCGCTACATGGTGGCGACGGACGTAGCCGCCCGTGGCATCGACGTGCCGCAGGTGACGCACGTTATCAACTTCGACGTGCCAATTGTGCACGACGACTACGTGCACCGCATTGGCCGCACGGGCCGGGCGCTGCACACCGGCGCGGCCATCACCTTCGCCAATGAGGCGGAAATGGTGCATGTGGCCGAGATTGAGCTGCTCATCAACCAGAAGATTGAGCTGCTGCCGCTGCCCGAAGAAGTGGTGGTGGAGGAAACGCCCTTCGAGGAGCAGCAGAAGATGGGCCGCGAGCTCGACGAGCGCCGCAAGAAGCTGGACCCCACCTTCAAAGGGGCCTTCCACGAGAAGAAGGAGTGGATTAAACCCGGCGTGACGATTGACAAGCGCACCGGTAAGCCCTTCGCCGAAGGCCAGAAAAAGAGCACCAAGGGCTCGAAGGCTTTTGTGGGCAAGAAAGGCGGCTCGAACCCCGGCGTGAAGGCGCTGAAGCGGCGCGGACGGTAAGATAGAAGGGTTGAGTTTTGAGGGTTGAATGTTGAGTTATTGTCTTCTAAACTCAACGTTCAACCCTCAAAACTCAACCCTTTTCTTAATGTCCGTGGTGGATGAGATGGCCGAAGCGGATGCTGGCGAAAGTGAGCGCCGCGCCCCAGAACAATGCGCTCAGAAACATGTGAAGCATGATGCGCTGGCGGGGCACGCCCAGCAACGTGGCGATGACCGTGCCGCCAATGGGCGAGAGCAGAATGGGTGTAAGAAAGGCAATGCCGCCCATCCCGAACTTGCGGAACACCTTGATGATGTTGCGCGAGCGTTTGGTGAAAATGGGCTCACGGCGCAGGCGGCGCTGCATCTGGCGGTGCCGCATCCAGACGCCGCCCACGCCCGAGAAGATAAACACGCTGGTCATCATGCCGGCCACGGTGAGGCCCAGCGTGGGCCAGAAGTGCAGGCCCATGGAAGTGCCGGCCAGTGGGCCGCCCAAAAACTTGACCGTGCTCAAGAGGAACACAGACGCGCACTTAATGGCGGGATGGAGCACGACGAAACGAAAGGGCAGGCAACGGGTGAGTGGGAAACGGCAACGCGGGGTGGGCGCGTGGCAAAGATACCCCGTTTGGCGGGGCAGGGTTCCATGGGGGTGGCGTGCTGTTGACTGCGAAGCACCGCTTCGCGCTACTACAGCTTACTGCCGAAGGAGAGGTCGCCGGCGTCGCCCAGGCCGGGGATGATGTAGGCTTGCTCGTTCAGCTTCTCATCGATGGCTGCAACCCAGAGCGTGGCTTCGGGGATTTCGCGGGCCACGTAGGCCAGGCCTTCAGGCGAGGCGATGACGGCGGCGATGTGCACCTGGCGAGGCGTGCCGAAGCGCAGCATGGCGCGGTAGGTTTGCACCAGGCTTTTGCCGGTGGCCAGCATGGGGTCGGCGAGGATGAGCACGCGCTCATCGAGGCTGGGGGCCGACAGGTAGTCGACCTGCACCTGCACCTGGGCCGTGCCTTCGATGCGGTAGGCGGCCACGAAAGCGCTGGGCGACTGGTCGAAATAGTTCAGGAAACCTTGATGAAAGGGTAACCCGGCGCGCAGCACGGTGGCCAGAATGGGGAAGTCGTGGAGCAGCTTGCCGGTGGTTTCGGCCAGGGGCGTCTGGATGGTTTTGTCGGTGTAGCTGAGGTGGGCGCTGATGCGGTAGGCGATGATTTCGCCCAGGCGCTGGAGGTTGCGGCGAAAGCGGAGGCTGTCTTTTTGCACGTCTTTGTCGCGCAGCTCGGCCAGGAAATGGTTGGCAATGCTGGGCTCGGCGCACACGACGTGGATATTGGCCAGGGCCTCGGGGGCATCGGCGGCGGTGGGGGCCGAAGCGGCGGAGGAGGAAAGCGGCGTGGCCATACAAACAGAATTTTGGTGAAGGATGCCGGGCCAACGGCCCGGCCGGCACCCCGAAGTTGGCACAAAAACGGGCAGTAGGCAAGAAAGCAGGCCGGAATTCGTCTGCGCCCGCGTGGTTCTGCGGCAGATTTGGGTGGATGCCGATGCGGGACAGCGGCAGCCCTATTATCCCCGCCAACGGCTTGCTGCGTAGGTTTGTTAAAAAATGGTAATGCCTGGCTTTTTTTACGGAGGAAAGGCGTCGGTTTTATTCGAATTATCTGTTTCTATGTATAAATCTCTGCTACTAACGGCTATTACGGCGCTGCTCACCGGCGTGGCAGCGGCCCAAACGCCGGCAACTGCCCCGGCTGGTACCTCGGCCCCTGCCACCGCTACCGAAAAATCGCCCTGGCTAATTTTTGACCAGCCGCTGGATACAGTAGCAGCCTCGCGCGCCAAGCGCCAGCCCCGGCAGAAAGCCGGGCGCAGCGCCGCGGCGCCCCGTGCAGCCCGTACCGCTACACCGCATTCGGCCCGGGTTTCGCGCAACGGCTTTGAGGCCACGCAGGGCGCGACTTACGTGCCGCTCGACCAGGATATCTATCGGCTGATTGACCGCTATGCCATTAAGTTCGGCTCCGACTCGCTGCATGACCCGCACACCAGCGTGCGGCCCTACACCCGCGCCGGCGTAGCCCATCTGGGCGAGCGAATGTTAAGCGGCGACAGTGATACGACGGTACAGGTCGGCGCTAACCTCTCCCGCTCCGACCGCTTCAACGCCCAATACCTGCTGAAAGACAACTGGGCCAACTCGGCCCAGGGTGCCGATTTGAACCAAAGCGCCCGACCGTTCCTTAACTACTTCTACCGCGACCAGACCGACTTTTACCACGTCGACAACCCCGATTTTACGTTGCGCGTGAACCCGGTGGCGCTGCTGGCCATCGGCAAAGACAACAAGAACACCGACGGAGCAACCTACGTGAACACCCGCGGCGTGCAGGTGGAAGGCACTATTGACCAGCGCCTGGGCTTTTATGCCTTTCTGGCCGATAACCAGCAGGGCGTACCGCAGTACGTGCGCAACCGCGTGGAGCGCGACACCATTGTGCCGCACGAGGGCTACTTCAAGCCATATAAAGCGGCTGTGCTAGGTCAGAATAACCAGTATGACTTCTTCTCAGCGCGGGGCTACGTGACGTACGCGGCCACCAAGCACATCAATGTGCAGCTGGGCCATGACCGCAACTTCATCGGCAACGGCTACCGCTCGCTGATTTTGTCGGATTACAGCGCACCTTATTTTTTCCTCAAGCTGAACACCCGCATCTGGAAATTTAATTACCAGAACCTATTTGCGGAACTGGCGGCCCAGAAGCGCAACGCCGACCAGGTATATCCCAAGAAGTATCTGGCGCTGCACCACCTCAGCCTCGATGTCACCAATAACTTCAACATTGGCGTGTTTGAGTCGGTGGTGGCCGGCTCGGCCAGCAACCGCTTCGAGCTACAATACCTGAACCCGGTTATCTTCTACCGGGCCATCGAGCAGAACGTGGGTTCGCCCGACAACGCCATGCTGGGGCTCGACTTTAAGTGGAACATTCTGCACACCGCGCAGCTCTACGGGCAGGTGGTGCTGGATGAGTTCAAGCTGAGCGAAATCCGCTCCGGCAACGGTTGGTGGTCGAACAAGCAGGCCGTGCAGGTGGGCGCCAAATACATCGATGTGGCTGGTATTCGCAACTTGGATTTGCAGGCGGAAGTGAATTACATCCGGCCTTATACTTACCAGCATGTGTCGTACTACACGGCGTACACCAACTATCAGCAGCCCCTCGCCCACCCCATGGGTGCCAACCTGACCGAGGTGCTGGGCGTGCTCAGCTACCAGCCGCTGCCCCGCCTGAACCTGGTAGCGAAGGCCATTTACACCGAGCAAGGGCTGGATTACGGTTACAATGCCGCCGGCAATATTATCACGACTGGCCCGCTCAGCACTGATGCGCCGGGCACGCCCATCGCCACCGGCACCCTTGCCAACTACGGCGGCAACCCGCTCGTGCCCTACAACTCGCACCCGATGGACTTCAACAATCGCACCGGCCAGGGCAACAAGAGCCGCCTGCTGCACACCGATTTCACAGCCACCTACCAGCCGCGCCTGAACCTGTTTCTGGATGCCAAGCTCATTGCCCGGCACCAGACCTACTCCCTCACCCCGGCGCTCAATGGCAACGAGGTATACGCCTCGCTGGCCGTGCGCTGGAACATCGCCCAGCGCCTGCACGAATTTTAAGATGTGCGATAAGCTTTAGCTTGCCGTTTTGCATTACCCCCGATAACTCCTTAATGGAGAACCCCATATTCTACACGGCAAGCTAAAGCTTACCGCACATTGCATGCCCGCCACCACCCTTCTATACCGCCCCGTTAACCAACAGGAGTTGGATTTGATTGCCGCCAGCAACTGGCGCAGCTTCCCGCCGCGCCTGCCCGAACAACCAATTTTTTACCCGGTGCTGAACGAGGAGTACGCGGTGCAAATAAGTCGTGATTGGAACGTGCCATATTATGGTGTGGGCTACGTGGTGCGGTTTGCGGTTGATAACGTCTATCTCGCGCAATTTGCCGTGGAGAATGTGGGCGACCCAATGCACAATGAGCTTTGGGTACCGGCCGAACGGCTGGCCGAATTCAACCAGCATATTGATGGGCTAATTGAAGTAATTGCCGAGTTCCGGCGTTCTTAATAGTCCTCCTTATTATCTATGAAAACGTACCTCCGGATTCTCCAGTATGCCCGGCCCTACGCCGACTTTTTGCCCCTGTACCTGCTATACACGGTGCTGGGCATCTTTTTCAGCCTTGCCAACTTCGCGCTCATCATTCCGCTGCTGAATGTATTGTTCGACAAAACGGGCAAAGTGCAGGTGGAAGCGCCCGCGGCAGCGCCGCATTTTGCGCTGTCGCTCGACTACGTCACGCATACCTTCAATTTCTATTTTTCGCAGGTAATTGCTGCTTACGGCAAGCTGGGGGCGCTTTCGTTCGTGTGCTTGGTGCTGGTGGCTTCGGTGCTGTTTAGCAACCTATTCCGGTACCTGAGCCTGCGGCTGGTGGCCCGCATTCGGGCGCGGGTGATTCGCAGCATGCGCCGCGAGCTGTACCACCGCATTATCGGGCTGCAGCTGGGATTCTTTTCAAGTAAGCGCAAGGGCGACCTGATGTCGCGCTTCACCAACGACATTCAGGAGGTGGAAGCGTCGGTGGTGAACACGCTGCAGGCGGTTATCCGCGACCCGCTCACCATCGTGGGCTATTTCGTGGTGCTGTTCTATATGTCGGTAAAGCTGACGCTGTTTACGCTGCTGCTGCTCCCTATTTCGGGGGGTATCATCGCTACGCTGGCCAAGCGGCTGCGGCGGCAGGCCAAGCTCAGCCAGAGCACGCTGGGCTCCATGCTGTCGGTGATTGACGAGACGCTGGGCGGCATCCGGGTAATTAAGGCGTTTAATGCGCAGGAGTACATCAAGGGCAAATTTGAGGAGCAGAACGACCTGTATGCCCGCACCTCGCGGCGCATCGACAACACCCGCGATTTGGCCTCGCCGTTTTCGGAGTTTGCTGGCGTATCAGTGGTGGCCGGGCTGCTGTATTTCGGCGGCTCGCTGATTCTGAGCGGAAACTCGGACCTCGAAGGCGCTTCGTTTATCACCTACATCGTACTGTTTTCGCAGGTACTCACGCCGGCCAAAGCATTGTCCAGCTCCTTCGGCAATATCCAGCGCGGACTGGTAGCCGGCGAGCGGGTGCTGAGCATCATCGACACCGAGCCCGCTATCCGCGACCGGCCCGATGCGACGGTGCTGCCCCCCTTCGAGCGCGAAATCGAGTTTCACAACCTGAATTTCAGCTACGGCGAAACGCCCGTGCTCTATGACATCAACCTGACCATTAAAAAAGGCCAGACGGTGGCGCTGGTGGGCGGCAGCGGCGGCGGCAAAAGCACCCTGGCCGACCTGCTGCCCCGCTTCTACGACCCCAGCGCCGGCCAGATTTTCATCGATGGCCACGACCTGCGCGCCTGCTCGCTGCACTCGGTGCGCGACCAGATGGGCATCGTCACCCAGGAAAGCATCCTGTTCAACGACAGCATTTTCAATAATATCCGCTTCAACACCCAGGCCACCGAGGCCGAGGTGATGGAAGCCGCCCGCATTGCCAACGCCCACGAGTTCATCATCGCCAGCCCCGAGGGCTACCAGACGGTGATTGGCGACCGGGGCTCGCGCCTCTCGGGCGGGCAGCGCCAGCGCCTGAGCATTGCCCGCGCCATCCTGCGCAACCCGCCCATCCTTATTCTCGACGAAGCCACTTCGGCCCTCGATACCGAAAGTGAAAAGCTGGTGCAGGAGGCCTTGCAGCGCCTGATGCAGAACCGCACCTCGCTCGTTATTGCTCACCGCCTGAGCACCGTGCAGCACGCCGACGAGATTGTGGTGCTCCAGCACGGCCGCATTGTGGAGCGCGGCACGCATGATGAGCTGCTGCGGCGCGAGGGCGGCGTGTACCAGCGCCTGAGCTCGATGCAAACCAACGCGGCACTGGTGTAGCCGCGAATGATTCGTGGTTAACGGCTAATAAGGCATTGAGCAGCCCTGACCATCCACCACGAATCATTCACCACTGACTATAATCCCTATCTTTCGTCTCAAATCAACTTCTCCCGCTTATGCTCGCTCTCAAACGCATTGTCACCGTCGCCGTCATGGTTTACCTGCTGCTGGCGCTGCTGTTCATTCTGGCCCCGGCCGTGCGCTCGTCGGTAATGGGCATGGGTTCGGGCCTGTCGGTACTGGAGCAGGAACGGCAGTTTTTCTACGTCATGTTTGTGATTGGGGCCGTGGTGATGGCCCTGCAGCTCATTACCGAAAACCTGGACAGCACCCTGCTGCGCCGCGCCGTGAACCAGAACGAAGGCAAAATCAACGAGTTGAAGGCCAAGCTCTACGACCACCAGCAGCGGGGCACCACGCCCGCAGTACCGGGCAGCCGCACCATCGACGGCCGCATTACCGAGCCGGCTATCCCCGCCACGCGCCCCCTGGAAAACCGCCCGGTTGACCCGTTGCCCCAGCCCACGTTCCCCCAAAACGACCCCAGCCTGTCGAACATCCCACCGGCCGACCGGCCACCCCTGGCCTAGCTCTGCCTCCTGATTCCTTTTTCCGTGCCCGATACGACTTCCCTTCCCGACCTGATTCGCGCTGAGCTGACCGAAGCCCGCGCCGTGCTCGACCGCTTTCTGGCCGACCCGGCCCACGTCGCCAGCATTGCCGCCGCCGCCGAGCTCATCGCCGCCAGCCTGCAAAGCGGCGGCAAAGTCCTCACCTGCGGCAACGGCGGCAGCCTCTGCGACGCCCAGCACTTTGCCGAGGAACTCAGTGGGCGCTACCGCCAGAACCGCCGCGCCCTGGCCGCCATTGCCCTCACCGAAGCTTCGCACATGACCTGCGTAGCCAATGATTTCGGCTTCGAATTCGTGTTCAGCCGCTACGTAGAAGCCCTGGGCCGCCCCGGCGATGTGCTGCTGGCCATCAGCACCAGCGGCAACTCGCCCAACATCCTTCGCGCCGCCGAAGCCGCTAAGGAACTGGGAATGAAAGTAGTTTCTCTTACTGGCAAGGATGGCGGCGAGCTGGCGGGGCTGAGCGACGTGGAGATTCGCGTGCCACATTCAGGCTATGCCGATAGGATTCAGGAAATCCACATCAAGGCGATTCACATCATGATTTTGCTGATTGAGAAATTGGTGATTGGGTAGAAGCTATGCGCGGCAATTGTTGGCTTTTTGTGCTGATGTTATTGGTTGGATTAACCGACAGCAACTCAATTCAGGGCCAAAGAATTGCGCGCCCCCAATTGGTTGGTCACTGGCTAGCAATTGACCCAGCCGAAGAAGACACGTTTATCAATAAAGACGGCCAGCCATTACGCTTCAAGGGTCGTCCTGCTATCACAATCACGCTTGATTTCAAATCCGATAATCATGCGTCGCTGACAATTAAGGACGCAGAGTCCAGTAAAATCCGGCCTTTCACCTACCGGATTATAAATTCGAATCTAATTGAGCGTCGTTATTCACAAGGCGAGAAGCCGGTACGGGAAACCTTAACCATTACCAAAAACAAGCTTTGGCTGGCACCTTATCCAATGCCTAAGCCGCCGCAGGAATCAATAGACCTTCTTTACTCGCTCACCTTCGTCAAGCAACCCTAAACTCTACCCAACCTCATGCTTACCAAAACCTTCGGCTCGGCCGTGCAGGGCGTTAATGCCTACACCATCACGATTGAAGTGGTGGTGGGAGCCGGGACGAATTTCTTTGTGGTGGGCTTGCCCGATAACGCCATTAAAGAGAGCCAGCAGCGGATTGAGGCGGCGCTGAAGTTTCGGGGGTACCGCATGCCGCGCACCAAAGTAGTGGTGAACATGGCTCCGGCCGACATCCGCAAGGAGGGCGCGGCCTATGATTTGCCCATTGCGCTGGGCATCCTGCACGCCTCGCAACAGCTGAACACCGAGCGGCTGGGCGACTACATCATAATGGGCGAAATGTCGCTCGATGGCGAGCTGCGGCCGATAAAAGGCGTTCTGCCCATTGCCATTCAGGCGCGGAAGGAAGGCTTCAAGGGCATTATCCTGCCCAGGGAAAACGCGGAGGAAGCGGCCATCGTGAACAACCTCGACGTGATTGCTGTGGGCAGCATGCAGGAAGCCATCGACTTCTTCGAGGGCCGCACTGAAATCGTGCCCACCAAAGTGGACACCCGCGACCTGTTCCAGCACGCGGTGAATAAATACACGGCTGACTTTGCCGACGTGCAGGGCCAGGAAAACATCAAGCGGGCCTTGGAAATTGCGGCGGCCGGCGGCCACAACGTGATTATGATTGGCCCACCCGGCGCGGGCAAAACCATGCTAGCCAAGCGTTTGCCCAGCATTCTGCCACCGCTAAGCATGCAGGAGGCCCTGGAAACCACCAAAATCCACTCGGTGGCCGGCAAGCTGGGCGGCGGAGGCTTGCTGAGCACCCGGCCGTTTCGCAGCCCGCACCACACTATTTCGGACGTGGCGCTGGTGGGGGGCGGCAGCAACCCGCAGCCGGGTGAAATCTCGCTCTCGCACAACGGCGTGCTTTTTTTGGACGAATTACCCGAATTCAAGCGCACGGTGCTGGAGGTGATGCGCCAGCCGCTGGAGGAGCGCCGTGTGACCATTGCGCGGGCCAAGCTCAGCATTGAGTTTCCGGCCAACTTCATGCTCATCGCCAGCATGAACCCCTGTCCGTGTGGCTATTACAACCATCCGGAGAAGGAATGTGTGTGCGGCCCCGGCGTGGTGCAAAAATATCTGAACAAAGTGAGCGGCCCGCTGCTTGACCGCATTGACTTACATGTGGAAGTGACGCCCGTGACCTTCGACCAGATGACGGAATCGCGCAAATCGGAAACCAGCGCCGAAATCCAGGTGCGGGTAGACCAGGCCCGCCAGGTGCAGGAAACCCGCTTTACCGACTACGTCGACATTCACTCCAACGCCATGATGCCGCCCCAGATGGTGAAGGACATCTGCCAAATCAGCGAAGACGGCCGGCAGCTGCTGAAAACGGCCATGGAGCGCCTCGGCCTCAGCGCCCGCGCCTACGACCGCATTCTGAAAGTGGCCCGCACCATTGCCGACCTGGCCGGCACCGACGATATTCAGATTAACCACCTGGCCGAAGCCATTCAGTACCGCAGCCTCGATAGAGAGGGTTGGGCGGGGTAAACTTCCGGATTATTCAATTACTAATTCAGCAAGTGCGTAATTTGTGATATGGCGCAATTACCACATTCGCTTGAGCATATTCAGCAGGTATTAACTGCCTATTTCGCTGATAAACCTGTGCGCCGGGTGCAGGTATTTGGTTCGTATGCCCGGGGCGAGGCCACGGCAGATTCGGATTTAGATTTAATTGTGGAGATGGCGGCCCCGGCGGGCTGGGCGTATTTCAGTTATGCCGATGATTTGCAGGAAAAATTGGGGATTAAAGTCGATTTGGGCAGTGGCGTGTCCGACTACATCTACCGATATATCGCCAAGGACCTGAAAACGCTATATGAGCCCAAAGAAAAACAGGCCGCGTGACCCCGACCGGGCCCGCCACATGCTGGAAGCAGCAAAATTAATTGTTGACTTTACGCAGTCCCGCACCTTCCAGGAATTGCTCACCGATGCCCTGCTTCGGTCGGCAGTGGAGCGGCAATTTGAAATTCTTGGGGAAGCCAGCTCGCATATCTCCGCCGGTACCCAAGCCTTGTGGCCTACCATTGAGTGGAAACAGATTAAAAACTTTCGGAATCTGCTGGCTCATGAATACTTCCGCACCAACTACGCCGAGGTGTGGAATATTGCCCGTAACCTGTTGCCGCCCTTGCTGCCCACGCTGGAAGCACTTTTCGCTGACCTAGACAGCCAGTTTGGCCCTGATGCCAGTGTATAAAGCCCTCGTCAAGCCCCTCCTTTTCAACCTCGACGCCGAGCGCGCCCACCACCTTGTTTTCGATAATCTGCGCCGGGCAGCGCGGGTGCCGGGCACCCCGGCCCTGCTGCGGGCACTCTACGATTTCCAGCACCCCAGCCTGGCGCGGGAGGTTTTCGGGCTGAAGTTCCCGAACCCGGTGGGGCTGGCGGCGGGGTTTGACAAGAATGCCGTGCTGACCGATGAGCTGGCCACGCTGGGCTTCGGCTTTGTGGAAATCGGGACGGTGACGCCCCGGCCGCAGCCCGGCAACCCGCAGCCGCGCCTGTTTCGGCTGCCGCAGGACGAGGCCTTGGTAAACCGCATGGGCTTCAACAACGACGGGGCGGCCGTGGTGGCCGCGCGGCTGGCCCGGCGGGCGAACCAGAAGCTCATCATCGGCGGCAACATTGGCAAGAACAAGGACACGCCCAACGCGCGCGCCGCCGAGGACTACGTGGCCGGCTTCGAGGCCCTGGCCGAGGTGGTGGACTATTTCGTGGTGAACGTGAGCTCGCCCAACACGCCCGGCCTACGCGAGCTGCAGGAGAAAAAACCGCTGATTGACCTGTTGCAGCAGGTGCAGGCCCGTAACCTGGCCCGCGCCATTCCGCGCCCGCTGCTGCTAAAAATCGCGCCCGACCTGACGGATTCGCAGCTCGACGACATTCTGGAAATAGCCCGTGAAACGCAGCTCAGCGGCCTGGTGGCCACCAATACCACCATCAGCCGCGACAACCTGAGCTCCGAGCCGGGCTACGTGGCCAGCCTGGGGGCGGGCGGGCTGAGCGGCAAGCCGCTCCGGGCCCGGGCCACCGAAGTTATCCGCTACCTGCACCGGAAATCTGACGGGGGCTTGCCCATTATCGGCGCGGGCGGCATTCATTCGGCGGCCGATGCGCGGGAGAAACTGGAAGCCGGCGCGGCACTGATTCAGCTGTATACCGGCTTTATTTATGAAGGGCCGGCGCTGGTGAGCCGGATAAACCGGAGCCTGGTGCCAGCGTAACCTGTTGCCCGCGCACCCGCCGGTGCCACCAGATGATGATGGGCACCCCGATGGCCGTGGGCCACAGGAAGCTGTATGGAAATGGAATAAAGTGCAGGCTGGTGGCCGAAAACGCCGTTACGGCCGCAATGTAGGAGGCCATAAAGCCTGAAATGTGGTTGAGCAGCCACTGGTTTTTGGTCCAGTGGCCGGCATTGGCGTAGCCGCGCAGCTGGCGGAAAGCCGTGGCCGCACCAATGCTGCCGAACACGCCTACGGGAATGTTGCCGGATAGCACCGCATACCCAACCGTGCCCAGGAATACGAGCAGCCCCACGCCCGCCACAGCCCAGTCGAACGCTTCCACGCGGGCATCCCAGGCCAGGCTTTTCAGGAAAAGCGAGCGGTAGCCGAAGCCGGCCATGTACAGGCTGAACACGGCAGTGAGCAGCAGAAACGTACTGTGAATGTGCTGCGAGCCCGCCAGGGCGGTAGTACCGGCCACCACCATCGACCAGAAAAACACCAGCCCCCAGCGCCGGTGCGTTGCCCCGCCCTTGCGCACGGCCAGCGCTACGGGAGCCACAAAAAACCCGGTGAAGCCGGCCGCGATGTGCAAGTAGCGGTTGAGGGCGAAGAAGGTTTCCATGACGGCGGGCGCGGCTATTGTTGAACCACGGCCGAAAGATGGAAACCGATTCGGCCCGCGCCAAACCGGCGCTACCGAAACGTTGGCCGGGGCAGCCGAAGCGTCATCAGCGGCCGAAGAGTTGGGGCGCGCGGCTACAGCTTCGCCCCTACTTTAAACTCGATTACGTCGGCCGCGCCCCGGTGGATTTTCAAATCAACGGCCCCGAATACCACGTCGGTGAAATGGTATTTCAGGCCCAGGCGCTCGTAGTAGGCCGTGCTCGATTTGTAGGGTGAATACACGTAGAAACCCAGGTGCGACACGAAGGCCAGCCGGCCGAATAGCAGCTCATGGCCCACAAATGCGCCGGCTTTCTTCACGTCGGGCTGCGGGCCGCCGGCGCGGGTGGTGTCTTCCAGGGTGGCTTTCAGGCTGCGGTCGTTGAAGCCCTCCACGCCCAGCAGCAGGTTGGATTTGCGGTTGACGCGCCGGCCCACGGCCAGCGTCACGGAGTTTACCAGGTACTTCTGCTTGTCGCCCTCGGTGCGCTGTTTGAAGCCCAGGCTGGTGCTCACATTGAAGAAATTGGTCCCGATTTCGGGCGGCAGCGGCGCGCCCGAAGCAAGCGTGGGGGCCGGGCGCTGCTGGTGGTAGTTCAGCCCCAGCACCACCGAGGGCAGGTTCACGCCGAAGTTGGGCTTGGTGGTGGCGCCGTTGGAGTAGTGGTTGAGCCCCGCCCCTACCAGCAGGCCCAGGTGCGGCGTGAGGGCGTAGTCGTACTCGAAGCGGAATTGCAGCGTGGCATTCAGGGCCGAGCTGGCGATGGTGTTTTTGTGGTTGGTTTCCTGGTTGTAGGGGTTGGTGAGGTAGGCCAGGCCCGCGCCCAGCCGGAAGCTGAAATCGTGCTTCGGCCCGCGCGAAAACGTTTTGCTGATGTAGGGACTGGCCGAGAAAACGTAGCCCAGCACCGGGTTGTGAAAGTCGTAGTACGTGAGGGCCAGCCCCACCTTTGGGAACTTGTACCACGCGTGCCAGGGCGCGGCCCCGGTCGTCTGCCGCTGCAGGTTGATTTCGAAGCCCGTGGGGTGCGAGGCCACCAGGTGCCGGATGGCATAGGTGTGCGCCATAATGATGCTGCCCTGGGCATAGGCGCCCACAATGAACGGCGCAGGCGGCGCAAGCGTGACGCTGGCACTGTCGGCCGCCTGCCCCCGAACTTCTCCTCCCGAGAAAAAAAAGATTACCGCCCCTAATATCCCCAAACCTGAATAAACATTCATAATAACCCGCTGAGCGACTGTACGTGCCGGCCCAACCCCAAAAATACAACCCCCAGGCGGCTCTGTTGCAAGCAAAAAAACCGGCCAGTATGCGCAACCCCAATGCCCCTGACACCGCTATAAGCCCCGATTCTGGCTATATCCCCAGAATTTCTTCAGAATTCGCTTTATCCTTTTTTCTTATCTGTCATGAAAAAGACCATCCTATCCCTGGCCCTGCTTGCGGGCCTCACCAGTGCTGCTCAGGCCCAGACGGGCCTCAAACTCGGCCTCAAAGGCGGCTTCAACGGCGCTACGTTCTCGGGCACAGACTCGAAAGGCTCGCAGTACAAAGCGGGCTTCGCGGCCGGTGGCCTGCTGAACTACGGCTTTTCAGACCTGATTTCGGTGCAGGGCGAGTTACTTTATTCGCAGAAAGGTGGCTCGCGGGATTATGACAACGGGGCCGGCAAAACGTATACCGACAAGACAACCCTTGGCTACATTGATGTGCCCATCCTGTTGAAAGTAACCGCTGGCGACGGTGGCAAAGGCCCTTTCTTCGAACTGGGTCCGCAGGGCAGCTTCGTCCTGCACCAACGCTCGTTCACAGAGGATAGCGGCGGCAAGCAGGTTGGTCCGTCCTATACCTCCACCGACGCGCTGAATAAGGTGGTTATCGGCTACGTGGCTGGCATCGGCTACCAGCTTACCAGCGGACTGGGCATTGGCCTGCGCTATACTGGGGACCTCTCGCAGGTGTACAAGGACGGTGGCACTGCCGTTGCGACCACGGTGGGTGGCGTGACCACCACGGTTACCAACCCCAACGTGCACAACTCGGTATTTCAGTTGCAGGCGCACTACCTGTTCGGCGGCAAATAAGCCACACGGCAAATTCAAAAAGGCCCGCTTTCGTAGGAAAGCGGGCCTTTTTTGCGTTCGAATAACGTAATTCAATTTTACATATATTAATTTTCACCAGGCCTGCATTTAGTAGTAGCTTTGCGCCGCATTTAACCCTTCTTCATTTACAACCATGAAAAAAGTAATTCTATCCCTGGCCATTCTGGCTGGCGTGACCAGTGCTGCTCAAGCGCAAAGCACTCGTTTCGGCGTGAAGGCCGGGGCTAACCTGGCCAGCTTCTCGGGCGATAATTCAAGCAACTACAAGAACCTGGTGGGCTTGTCGGCCGGTGTGATGGCAGACTTCGGCTTTAGCGACCTGCTCTCGTTCCACCCCGAATTGCTGTACTCCCAGAAAGGGTTTAAAGCAGAAAGCGGCGGCGTTTCCGGTCAGGCCCGCCTTTCTTACATCGATTTGCCGCTGTTGCTGCGTGTGAACGCCGACGGGCTGTTCTTTGAGGCCGGCCCGCAGGTTGGCTTCCTGACTTCGCAGAAGACGGAAGTGGCGGGCACCACGCTCAGCACCAGCACCGATGGTCTGCGCAAAGTAGATGTGGGCTACATTGCTGGCGTCGGCTACCAGCTGTCGTCGGGCCTGGAGTTCGGGGTGCGCTACAACGGTGGCATCTCTGATATCAACGACCCGTCGGTGACTGGCGACAAGCAGCGCAACTCGGTATTCCAGTTTCAGGTGGGATACCTGTTCGGCGGCAAATAAGCTTTCCGACCGCATTTTTAAAAGCCTGGCTTCTTGCACCGAAGCCAGGCTTTTTTGTGCCCAAACGCTATGTTTAGCAACTTAATGAGGAAGGCCAGAGTATATGCCCCGGCCCTGCAAGCCACTGCTCTTACCACTGATTATCAATATCTTCATTAAATCTTCATCATGAAAAAGACCTTCCTTTCGCTGGCGCTGGTAGCGGCGGCCGCCGGGGCCGCCCAGGCCCAGACGCCCGCCAACAGCATTGGCATCAAGGCCGGCTACGGCATCACCAGCCTCACGGGCAACACCAGCAGCGGCTATACGTCCAAGAGCCACTCGGCCTACCAGGCCGGCCTGATGGCCGACGTGTATTTTGGGGAGGTTATTTCCTTCCACCCCGAAGCCCTGTATACCAAGCAGTATTTCGACGCTACCGACCTGGTTAACCTGAGCCGCGACGTGGACTACATCAACTTGCCGCTGCTAGCCCGCTACCACGCCGACGGCCTGTTTTTTGAAGCCGGCCCGGAGGTCAACTTCGCCTTATCGGGCAAAGACGAAGGTGGTGCGGACATCAAAAGCCGCGATGTGACGCCGGTGGCCCTAGACTACGTGGTGGGCCTGGGCTACCAGCTCCCGGTTGGCCTCTCGCTGGGCGTGCGCTACGATGGCGGCATCAGCCACACCTACAAGGACACGGCGGGCAACAACCTGGGCACCGGCAACCTGCGTTCCAGCACGTTCTGGTTCAACCTGGGCTACGCTTTCGGGGGCACGGGGCGTTAGTAACCCACTGCTGCACACTACTAAGAGCTCGGTTTCCACAATGGAAGCCGGGCTTTTGCGTTGCGGATGGTGTCACCGACGGATGGGACGGCGGATGGGTTCACGCCCAGCCCAACCGTAGCTTTGCGGTATCACCTATCTACTTCGCTTATGAAAAAGACTTTTTACACCCTCGCGCTACTAGCCGGGCTCACGGGTGCGGCGCAGGCGCAACGCAACGTTTCGCTGGGCCTGAAGGCCGGAGCCACGTACTCTTCATTTGTGGGCAAGCAGGCCAATAACGAGGAGGGCCGTTTTGGCTTCCAGGCTGGCGGTTTCGCCAATATTGGCCTGAGCCGGATGTTCGCCTTCCAACCCGAAATAATCTATTCTCAGAAGGGCACCAAGTACAAGGACATAACTGACTATAGCACGCGCCTGAATTACCTGGATGTACCGCTGGCTTTTCACGTCAATGCCGACGGGCTGTTTTTCGAGGCCGGGCCGCAGGTAGGCTTCTTGCTATCGGCCAAGGACGAAGCCGGTAATACGTCGGTTGATGTTAAAGATGCCGCCAATGCCGTCGATTTCGGTTATTTGGTGGGCCTGGGCTACCAGCGCAAAACCGGCCTGGGAATTGGCCTGCGCTACAACGGCGGCTTTACCAACATTCCCAAAGCTTACACCTCGGGCAACGTGACGGTGCAGAACAACATCCGAAACAGCGCGTTTCAACTGTATCTCACGTACTCCTTCGGCGGATAATCCCCCAATTCCTTACCACCAAAAAGCCCGGCTTCCGCAATGGAAGCCGGGCTTTTTGGTGGTTATTGAACCAGCCAGCCGCTACTCGGCCGCCGCGTAGTTGCGGTAGAAGTGCGGGATGGTTTCGATGCCTTTCAGGAAGTTGAACACTCCGAAATGCTCATTAGGCGAGTGGATGGCGTCGCTGTCGAGCCCGAAGCCGAGCAGGACGGTATCGAGGCCGAGCTCCGACTTGAACATGGCCACGATGGGGATGGAGCCGCCGCCGCGCGTGGGCACCGGGCGCTTGCCGAAAGTGGTTTCCATGGCATCAGCTGCCGCTTTGTAGGCTACCGAGTCGGTGGGCGTTACCACGGGCTCGCCGCCGTGGTGGGGGCGCACTTCGACGGTGACGCCGGCCGGCGCGATGCTGGCGAAGTGCTGCTGGAACAGGGCCGTGATTTCGGCCGAAGTCTGGTGGGGTACCAGGCGCATCGAAATTTTGGCGTGGGCCTGCGAGGCGATGACAGTTTTGGCGCCCTCGCCGGTGTAGCCGCCCCAAATGCCGTTCACGTCGAGCGTGGGGCGAATGCTGGTGCGCTCCATGCTGCTGTAGCCTTTTTCGCCGTAGCTATCGGGCAGGCCGATGCTCTTTTGGAACTCGTCTTCGGAGAACGGGGCTTTGGCCATTTCGGCGCGCTCGTCGGCGCTCAACTCGTCCACGTTGTCGTAGAAACCGGGGATGGTGATGTGGCCGTTGGCATCGTGCAGGCTGGCAATCATCTCACACAGGGCGTTGATGGGGTTTTGCACCGCGCCGCCGTAGAGGCCCGAGTGCAGGTCGCGGTTGGGGCCGGTCACGGTTACTTCGTGGTAGCTCAGGCCGCGCAGGCCCACCTCGATGCTGGGCACATCGTTGGCCAGAATGCCGGTATCGGAGACGAGGATGACGTCGGCTTTCAGCTTCTCCTTGTTGGCCCGCACGAAGATTTCGAGGTTGTTGGAGCCGATTTCCTCTTCGCCTTCGAACATGAATTTGATGTTGCAGGGCACGCCGCCCTGGCCGTCGCGCATCATCATCTCGAAGGCTTTGACGTGCATGTACACCTGGCCTTTGTCGTCGCAGGCGCCGCGGGCGTATATTTTTTCGTCCTTAATCACCGGCTCAAAGGGCGGCGAGTTCCAGAGCTCGTAGGGGTCGGCGGGCTGCACGTCGTAGTGGCCGTACACGAGGACGGTTTTGGCCTCGGGGCTCACGATGTAGTCGCCGTACACGATGGGATTACCGGCCGTGGGGCAGATTTCGACGTTTTGCACGCCGGCTTCCTCGAGGCGGGTTTTGAGGAAGTCGGCGGCCTTCAGCACGTCGGCGTGGAACTTGGGGTCGGCCGACACGGACGGGATGCGGAGCCAGTCCATCAGCTCATCGAGAAAGCGGGTTTGGTTGTCGGCGAGGTAATTGGCCATGCGGAGCGGGATTTGGGGTTGGGAATGCGGAAGTAAAAGTAGCGGGCGGCGGCTGATAAGCGCGCCAACGGCCGGCATTCCCTCCCTGCCAGCCCACCCGGCCCCGCACCTACCCCATAATGCGCAGCGAGGTACCGGTTTGCGTCACGGTGTATTGCTTGAGGGCGCGGGGCGCGGGGCCACTGAGCACGGTGCCGGCCACGTCGAAAATGGCATTGTGATTAGGGCACACGAAGCGGCTCTGGCTCTGGGTGAAGTACACGCTGGTACCATCGTGGGTGCAGGGCGCTTGCAGGGCCACGTAGGTGCCGGCCGTGGTTTTGGCCACAATTACGTCGCGCGTGGGGCTGTAGAGGTAGCCCTTGGCCGCATCGTTGAGGGGGGCGCTGCTGGCGGCGGTGAGGTCCACGGTGAAATCGACGCCGGAAGCGCCGGGCACGGGGTCGCTGCTCTTGCTGCTGCCACAACCGCCGAGGCAGGCCGAGGCGACCAGCGCCGTAGCGCCCAGGCCGAAAAGCTGCAGGAAGTCTTTGCGGTTTATTTCTGAGGAATTTGCCATGGCACAAAAGAAAATAAAACAGGATGAGTAACGGCTGAATATGCCGGATAAACGCTTGAATGCCCGAAATTTATTTCGGCGCGGGCCGGCTAACCGACGAAACCCCGCCCCGGGCCAATTGTTGCCCGGCAGGCGTTGGCCAGCGAGGGCTGCGGCTTACTGCCGCGCATCCAGCACCAACTCGCGCACCATCGTTTCACCCAGCTGCCAGGCGGCGGGCCAGTCTTTCTCGGGGCTTTCGAAGGTGAGCAGGTAGAGGGTATCAGTTTTAGTATTGGCCAGGGCCATTTGGTACACGATGCGGGCGTCGGCATCGGGTGGGGCGTCGCGGTAGCGCACCGTTTGCCTGTGCCAGATTCCGGCCTCGGAAGCAGCTTTTTCCAGCTGCTCTTGGCCCGGGCCGAAGCCGGTACGCATCATTAGCAGCTCGACATACTCGGCAGCGGGGTGTTTGGTTTTAGCGGTAGCCTTGCGCACCATTTGCAGCGAAAGCCCCGTTTGAAACTCGCCGCTTTCACCCATTTGCTCCTGAGTGAGGTAGTAGGTGGGCGCGCCTTTCTTGCCCTCGGCCCGGTAGTACCAGCCGGCGGGAAGCAGTGCGGCGGCTTTGCCGTCGGGCAGCGCCTGCCAGGCAAAGCCGGCGGGCGGCGTGGCCAGTGGCACGTTGTAGCGTTGGGCGTGGGCGGCGGGAGTGGCGAGGAGTAAGGCCAGCCCGAGGGTCAGCAATAAGGCAGGCGACAGGTGGAACATCGCCTAAAAGTAGCGTCCGAATACTCCGCCTGGGCAGTGGACAGCTATTAGGGAGTTGGACTGTCCCTTATTCAAGATGGTTCTTTCCGCTTTCTCTTAAATTGACATGTACTCATGAACAATTTCCCAAGCACGCTCAAGGCTTATACCGTCTTGATAATCGACAGCAAGCGGGTGCTCGGTTGGTTCCAATTCGATTAACGGACGTTGATTATTCCCTTGAAAATGTGCCATTGCTTTTAGGTTAAGGGTTGGAGCGTAAGGTCCAATTTCAGAAGCAAACCACCCAAAGTACGGGCCTATATCATCACTATCGGGATGGTCCACATATGCTTGAAAATTTTCTTCTTTCTGGCTCACCCACACGCCAAACCCAAGGCCGTTTTCATCGCCATGCACAGGGATAACCAACACCCCGCGAATAAAAAAATCTTCGCCATCAATTATACAGGTATCATCAGTCAGCACTACCCGACTGGCCCATTCTTGTTGCGGAATTTCCTGCGCAAGCGCGGGCTTATCGATTCCAATATCGGGCAGGCCATCATGAACATGACCGCAGCAGTGGCACAAGAAACTCATCGAAACAGGGGGCTCAATTGTTTGATACGATAATTCCTACTTCGCCCACGGTAGCGGCACCCTACTCTCCGTCCCGCTGCGCAGCCGGCCGATATTGGCCCGGTGCGTGTAAATAAGTAGTGCCGCCAGCAGGAAGCCTACATACACTAGAAACGGCTGCGCCGGCCGGAACTGCGGCAGCAACTGCAGCAGCGCGAAAGTGACGCCAGCCGTCATGCTGGCCAAGCTCACGTAGCGGAACAGCAGCAGCATTACGATAAAGACGAGCATGCACACGCCCACCGTGGCCGGGGCCACGCCCAGCATCATGCCCAAGATGGTGGCCACGCCCTTGCCGCCCCGGAACTGCGCAAACACCGGGTAGATGTGCCCCACCACGGCCAGCGCGCCGCAGGCCAGCCGGTAGTACAGCTCATGCTCGGGGGCGATGGCACCCTGCGCCACCAGCCACTGCGGCAGGTAATAGGCGGCCACAAAACCCTTCAGGGCATCGATGAGCAGCACGGCCGTACCGGCTTTGGGACCCAGCACGCGGAAGGTGTTGGTAGCCCCGGCATTGCCGGAGCCGTGCTCGCGGATATCGGCCAAGTGGAAGAAGCGGCGGCCCACCCACAGGGCCGTGGGAATGGAACCGAGCAGATAAGCGGCCAGGAGGGCCAGAGCGATGTAGAGGAGGGGCATGGCATAAAAGTAGTGCGAAGCGGTGCTTCGTGCCCCCGCGCCACGAGGCAGCATTGCTGCCCGTGCGGGGGCACGAAGCACCGCTTCGCACTACATGCCTAGCTGTCGCCGAAGGGGTCATCCCCTTTTTTCTTTTTCTGCTTCTCTTCCTCCTTCTTCTTTTTTTCCTCGTCTTTTTTCGCCTTCTCCTCTTCCTTTTTCAGCTTTTCGGCTTCTTTGGCCTGGCGGTCGGCTTCCTTCTTGGCATCGGCGGGGTCGGGAGCGGCGGGGGTGGCAGCAGCAGGCGTAGTAGCGGCCGGAGCAGCGACAGCGGGAGTGGCCACGGCCGGGGTGGCAGTAGCGGGCGCATCGGCCGCTTTGTCCTTCGCCTTTTCCTTTTTGGCCGGAGCCGGGGCCGGGGCGGGGTCGTCCAGCACGCCATCGCCGAAGGGGTCGTTGGCTTTGGCCTTTTTCTTCTTTTTGGAAACAGGCTCGGGGGCGGCATCAGCGGTGCCGGGGTTGGCGTTGGGGTCGGTGCCGAAGGCGTCATCGGCCTTGCCCTTTTTCTTCTTTTTACCATCGGGGGCCTCGGCGGGGTCAGCCATGCCCGTGGGGGCCACGGTCCGGGTAATCTGCTTGCCGGTTTTGCCTAGGTAGTCTTTCTGGAAGTGCGTGCGGAAGGCATCCACGTCGGTCAGCGCCCCCAGAAATACCCCATAGCTGGTGGCCGTTTCGTAGTCGTACTTGGCCTTGCTGCTGATTTCGTAGTTGAAGTTGTCGCTGGACGAAGTCGTGAGCATCAGGTTGTTGGCATACTTGAAGTAGTACCAGCTCTGCGGCTCGGCTTCGAGGTAAATCTCCACCATCTCATTCCCTTCTTCGCGGCGAATCTCGATGCTGCCCGTCACCAGGGCGTTGAGCGGCTGCTTGCCCACGCCGGCCACGCCAATCGGGCCCACCGAGTACCAGGCGTGCCGCTTCTCGTTCCAGCGCAGGTTTACCTGGCTCAGCAGCAGGGTGTGGCCCGTGAGCTTGGGCGAAAGCTGCGCGATTGACCCGGCGGCCCCGCTGCGCGCGGCGTAGCTCTGCGTGGCCTTGTCGCCGATGAACTGGGCCAGCTTGTAAAGCTCGTTGGTGGAGCCGGTCTGGGCCTCGGGGCCGTTTTTGGTGATTTTAGCCATCTCGCTCCCCATCACATCGATGGACTTGGGGGGCATGGTAAAGTCGATGCCCAGCAAGGCATCCACGGCGTAGCGGGCGCTGTCGGGGTTGGCCGTGCCCACGCCGCTGGCAATCATCTTGTAGTCTTTGCTGGGGGAGATGAAGGACAGCGGCCCGCGAAAGGTGATGCGGTTGGTGGAATCGATGTAGGTGAGGGCCGCGCCCTCGTAGGCGTTTATGTCGCTGGGGTCGCTGCGCGAGATGGTGTAAGTGGCCTTTTTGGCGTCGTAGCGCAGTTCGCCGTCCACCTTCAGCATGGTCAGGTCTTCGGGCGGGGGCGCGAGGGCCCCGTAGAGCGGATAGAGCTTGCCGCTCTGGTCGGCCCGGAACAGGCCGATAACGAGCGGGGTATTGTCGGGGGCTTTGAGGTCGCGGAGGTTGATGCGGACGTTTTTCGGGTCGATGGAGTCCTTCAGCGCCACCCAGGAGGAGTTGGAGTGGTCGTTGCCGAACTGCAGCTGCGCTTCCCCGGTGAAGGCGAAGCCGCGCCGCCGGGAGTTCAGCTGCACGTTGCCCCGGTAGCCGATGCGGTGCAGCAGCTGCACCTTGTTGCTCACGTTCACGGCGGCCGTGGCCACGGTGGCGGGGCCCTGCGATGCGCCATCGAAAGCCCCGTTGGCCGTTTTGGTGCGGCGGAAGGGGTTGATGCCGCCGCCGCTCACGTCGGTGCTGGCCATCAGGAAGGCCGGGTCGGGCTCGAAGTTGTTGAAGCGCAGCGACACCGAGTCGTTGGCAGTTTTTACCACGTAGTCGGCGCTGCCGGTGAAGGCGGCCTTCGACACCACTTCGATGCTGCCCTTGGTGAGACGGTGGAGCTTGGCCAGCGAATCGAGCAGCACCACGGAGTTTTTGAGGCGTTGAATTTTGCCATTCACCCCCACGTTCACGCGGCCCGAGTCGGGGATAATCCAGGCATCGGCGGCGGCAATGTGGGGCACGCCACTCACCTGCATCTGGTACTTGGCCAGGTCGTAGAGGCCGCTGGTGGCCTTAAACTTCAGGCCGTACTGCGTGGGATTGGTCGAGTAGAAGAACGACTTGGTGGAATCAGCTCCCTGGGCCATGCGCAGCTGCACCTGCTTTTTCTTAAAGTCCCAGTGCCCTTTGCTGAGCGTGGTGCCGAACGTGGAGTACGGCAGCTCGACGCTGGCCTTGCTATCCTTCTCGCGGGTAAAGTCGGCCGTGCCTTTCTTCAGGTTGTACTCGAAGGCCACGTCGTTGGCGGTGAGGGCGGGCTTGTTGGATTCGGCCGATTTCACGCTCAGCGTGGCATGATTACCGGAGTAGTGGTCGGAGTTAAAAGTAAAATCGTGCGACTTGATGAGCGACTGTGGGCCGTCGAGGCGGCCGTCGCCGCCGGTGCCTTTGGGCGTGAGCAGCGCCGTGCCCGTGAAGTTGTAGCTGGCCACGGTCTTGGCCTTGCGGTCGGCGTTGGCGTAGAGGCGGGCCGTACCGCCGCCGGCCGGCGTGGCCAGGAACATCGAGTCCTGCTTCACATTCCAGTGCATGAGGTAGTTGGGCGGCATGCTGATGCGCGGGATATCGACGGCGCCCTCGGTGCGGGCCGCGATAACGCCCGTGCGGCCCACGGATACCACCGAGTCGCGGTACAACACGAAGGCATCGGAAGTGAAGGTGCCCGACTGGTACGTGATGCTGCCATCGGCCTGCAGGCCCCGGCCGTTCATCTTCACCTTATTGAACACCCGGCCCTTGCCCTTGTAGAGCGGAAATCCGTCCTTCGGCACATCATAAACAAAGCCCAGCGAGCCGTCTTCCTGCACCGTGAGCTTGGTTTTGAGGTCGGGCAGAATGCCGCCGCTGCGGAACGTGCCCGCAAAGCCCGCGCTCGATTTGCCAATGCCGTTGAGCGAGTCGAGCCGGAAGGGCGGAATGTCGAACACCAGCGTGGAATCGTACACGCCGCCCAGTACGTCCTGCTTGCCGAAGTACACGTTGGCCCCGCTCTTGGAGTCGAAAGCCGGGTACTGGCCCTTTTTCTTGCGCCCCGATTTATTGGTAGGGTCGTTGAGAAACAGGCGGCCGGTGGATACGCTGCCCTTGTTTGTGAGGGCAAAGTCGGCGTGCTTGCCGGTGGACTTGCCCTTGGCGTTCTTGGTTTCGCTACGAATGACGATGGAGTCAATCTTAGCCATGTCGATGTAAAAGCCGTCGTAGTCGAAATTGAAATCGCGCCCCTTAAAGCGCATGGCCGAAGCCACCACCGCGCCCCGGAAATTGATGTTCCGGTTCTTGCCAATGCGGATAATGGCGCTGTCCGGCTTCACGTACACCGTGGCCGAATCGTCGGAAAAGTTGAAGCGGTCCACGCCGCGCACCAGCAGCTCGTTGGTGTTCAGGTTGAGCGTAGCATTGCGGCCCGAGCCCGACAAGGACTTAATGGCGATGTGGTCGTAGTCCTTTTTATCGCGGGCCGAGGCCACGTAGTGCGCGCCCTTGGGCAGAATGGTGACGTCGCCGGTCTGGGGGTTCCAGGCCACGTAGCCGTCGCGGGCCAGGCCGGCCATGTCGGAGCGCATGTTGGGCACCGAGGTTTTCAGGTTCTCGGCCAGCTCGCTCACATTAATGGTTTTCGCGTCGCCGTGGGCCTGGCTGTA
The DNA here is from genome assembly GCF_012275535.1 of Hymenobacter artigasi. Lineage (GTDB taxonomy): Bacteria > Bacteroidota > Bacteroidia > Cytophagales > Hymenobacteraceae > Hymenobacter > Hymenobacter artigasi. The sequence continues at coordinate 39,128 of NZ_JAAVTK010000001.1, forward strand.
GCCCACCAGCATTTGCAGCGGGTGCAGCCGGTTGATGCTTTTGAGCTGCTGGTAGCGGTTGTTGGTGAAGAATTCCTTGCTCTCAAAATCGGCCGAGCTCTGGTTTTTCGACGACAGCACGGCGAAGTCGATGAGGGGCTGGCGCAGGTTCCAGGTCAGGGCCTCCGTGCGGATGTCCATCTGGTGGTAGGAGTCGCTGTAGGGCGTGTTCTTATACAGGCCTTCCTCGCGCGAGAGCTTCAGCTGCTGCTTGTTTTTCGAGTATTTGAGCTGCGTACCGGGGTGCGTCAGCGAATCTTTGGTGCCTTCGTAAATGGTAACGGCGGCCCGGCTGGCCGTAATCACCGAGTCGCCGAGCACGTAAGCGCGCGAGGTCGCCTTAAACTTGGGCTTGCCGTCGAGGCTCACCATGAGGTTGGCCAGCGACCCATCGAGGGCCGCGCTGAGAATCCGGCCGCCGGCCATCGAGATACCGCCCCGGTACTGAATGTTGTCGCCCAGATTCTTAATGCGGGCATCGTTGGTGAGCGAGATAAAGCGCGGGTAGCCGGTATCGGGCGCGCCGGGCTTGCGCCGTACGCTCTTGTAGCTGAGGGCGCCTTTCACGGGCGCTTCCAGCACGGCCGGGTAGCTCAGCGTCACGGGCTGGGCCGTGAACTCGGGCTTGGTCATGTCGAAGTCGAAGCCCGCCAGCTCGGCCGTCACCAGGTTGGTTTTGATGGACCACACCAGCTGCCCACTCGTGGCAACAAACCGGTTGGTGCAGGGCACGGCCGTGCCGCTCACCTTCTTCACAAACACCGAATCGCCGCCGGTGGCCATAAACAGGTCGGCATCCTTCACCACAATCACCGCGCCCCGGGTGGGCGGTGGCGCGTAGGCATCGTACACGGCCGAGGGCGTGAACGAAGGGGCCGGCGCATCAAAATCGGAAGAAGCCGGCGTGGCGGCGGCCGGTTTGGCGGCCGTGGCTTTGGTGGCCGGTTTGGCAGCGGCGGTGGCTTTTTTGGCGGGCGCTTTTTTCACGGGCGCGCCCCAGCCATCGTCATCGCCCCAGCCCCCGCCCGAGGGCGACGACCACATATCGGCCGAGTCCCAGCCGCTGCTGGACTTTTTCTTGGGCGCGGGTTTGACGGCAGCTTTGGCCACGGGCTTAGCGGCCGGCTTTTTGGCCACGGGTTTGGCGGCGGGCAGCGGCGCTTCCTTCGGAGCGGGTGTGGGTGCCCCAAATTCCAGGTTCGACTCCGGGGCGGCGATGGGCGAGTAGGCAAATGAAACCGTGCCGCCCACGGCGCGCAGCGTATTGTAGCCCGAGCGGTAGAGGTAGCCGCCGTTGAAAAACCGGTTGGTGCTGACGAGAAATTTCTCGGTTTCCTGCGGCGCTTCCTTCTCCAGGGTCTGGTTCAGCACGTCGAGGTACTGGTCCATCTGCTGGTCGGTGAGCTTGGCCAGAATTTTACCGGTTACGATGTTGCCAAACAGCATTTCGAAGTGCGGCCGGGGCTTAAATTTCTTGGCCAGCATGGTTTGCGACAGCGCCACGATGCGCGCCTGCTGCGAGCTGGTGAGGCTGTTGGAAGCCCACAGCTCTTTCAGGCGGGCGGCCGTCACGCGGGCCACGGCGTTGTTGGTACTGGCCATCATGCCCTGCACGTCGTTGATGTACTGGGCGGGGTCGGTCGAAAGCTTGCCTACCTGGTAGCGCGGGGCGGCCGCCGGGGCCGTGCCAGCCGGCGCGGCCGGCTTGGTTTGTGCCAGCGCAGGCGCGGCAAAACCAAGCCATAGCCCCAGCCACACGATAAAAACACCAATTGCTTGCTTCATAAAGTCTGTTAGTTCAGGAACACTCATTCGTTGGTCCGGCTTTGGGCGGTGGCGAGCGAGCAGTATCGCCCGGCGTCGCCCCAGCCTGCGGTGGCCCGCCCAGCCGCCCGCTCAACCCAACGAGTGGTTTTTCCAACGCAAACGCCGGACCCGAAGGATAGTGCCCGGCGCGGCGCATAAAAACCCGGTACAAGTTAGGCACAATCAAAAAAGCAATTCGCCAACAGTCGGGCTTAAAGTGCTTTGCCTTTTGATTATTACTTTTTTTCTCAGCAGCATCCTTTTCCTTGCTGCCAACCACAAACCCGGCCGGGCTTTACATTTGACGCATGACACCCTCCCCCCCTATTCGTACCGCTTTGCTGGCCTATGGCATGTCGGGCAAGCTTTTTCAGGCTCCCTTTCTGGCCGCTCATCCCGGCTTCGAGCTGTACGGCGTGGCCGAGCGCACCGAGCAGCGCATGCACCTGGACTATCCCGACATCCGCAGCTACCCCAGCGTAGCCGACGTGCTGGCCGACCCCAGTATTGAGCTGGTAGTGGTGAACACGCCCAGCAACACCCACTTCGACCTGGCCAGCCAGGCCCTGCGCGCCGGCAAGCACGTCCTGCTCGAAAAGCCCGTGGCCACGTCCGTAGCGCAGCTCCAGGAGTTATTGGCCTTGGCCCAACAGCAGGACCGCCACCTGCTGGCCTACCAGAACCGCCGCTGGGACAGCGACTTTGGGGCCGTACGGCGCGTAGTGGAAAGCGGCCAGCTGGGTCAGCTTTTCGAAGTGCACATTCGCTACGACCGGTACAAGCCGGCGCTGCATTTCAAGAAATTCAAGGAGGAGCCCGGCCCCGGCGCGGGCCTGCTCTACGACCTCGGCCCGCACATCATCGACCAGGCCCTGAGCCTGTTTGGCCAGCCCATCAGCGCAACAAAAACCTTGGGCAGCTACCGCCCCGGCACGCAGGTCGACGACTTTTTCTCGCTGCACCTGCGCTACCCGGCCGGTCTGAACGTGTGGGTGAGCTCGGGCCTGCTCATCGCCGACCCCGGGCCGGCCTACGTGCTGCACGGCACCCAAGGCAGCTACCAAAAAGGCCGCACCGATGGCCAGGAAGCCCAATTATTGGCCGGAATGTCGCCCCAAGCCCCCGAATACGGCCACGAGAAGCCCGGCCAGGAAGGCCGCCTCACCCTAGCCGCGCCCGACGGCACCCTGAGCACCACGCCCGACCCGGCCGCCCCCGGCGACTACATGGGCCTGTTCGAAGCCGTATTCCAAACCATCCGCCACGACGAGCCCTACCCCATCCGCGACGAGCAACTGCTGTGGCAGAATGAGCTGCTGGAGCAGCCGGCGGTGCTGTAGAAACGCGATACTTCGCGTCTCAGCGTGCGCGCCATTTCAACGGTTGCCGTTCAGCGAGGAGACGCGAAGTGTCGCGTCGCTACGGGGTTTTTCCTACCACCAGCCTACTGCCCAGCGCCTGCTGCAAATCCGGCAAATCGTAGTGCCGCAGCACGCCGGGCAGCACTTCCGAATACACGTTTTTAGTAGTTGGCTGCGCCAGTAGCTGCTGATACGAGGGCGGCATTTTATCCAGCGTTAGTTTCATAATATCCGCCCAAAGTACGGCCGCGTGCATGGCCGGCACCACGGCCCGGCCACTGGCGCGCAGCTCCACAGGCGCGCCCGCCAGCGGGTCGGCGTTGTGCACGAATACGCGCAGGATGTCGATATCGGCCAGGCGCTGGATGGGCAGCGGGCGGCCTTCGTGCAGGGCCAGCAGGGCGTTGCGGTATTCGCGGTTGTAGTATTTGGGGTCGATGGCGGCGGTGGGGTCGGCGGTTTCACCCAGGCCGCGCAGGTCGGCCAGAAGCACTGCTGTGCCTTGTTGGAGGTATGCCTGCACCTGGGCCGCGCTGCTGTCGAGCACGGCTGCCTTGCCCCCATCGGCCAGCCAGATGATGACTTTGGTGGGCCGCGCCGAGCCAGCAGGCAGGGCCAACAGCACGGGCAGCGGTGGCTCGCCCGGCCGACGCAACACGAACTTTTGCAGAGTTAGGCCGGCGCGGCACAGGGTGTCCAGGCGCTGGATTTCTACCTGCGTGGGTCGGCTGTCGCTGATTATTGCCGGGGCATAACTGCGTTGCTGCTGTTGCACCGTCGCCAGTATTTCGGCGGCAGTGGCCGGGCGGCGGGCGGCCAGCCGTTGGGCTTCGGCTAAATGCTGGCTAGCAAGTGAAGCTTCGTCCTTAAAAGCAGTATTGACCTGGCCCGTAGCCGTGCATTGCAGCTCTTTGGTGGTTGAAACCGCTACATTCCCTTCCCGCACTGGCGCGGCATCGCCGTAAAACCAGCGCCGAAACCAGGCCACGGCCGCCTCCCGCTTGGGCTGCGAAATGCCGTGGCCGTCGTCATACGTGAATAAGTCGAGCTGCCCGGGCTTGCCCAACGCCGTGTAAATCCGCCGGGTTTCAGCCGTGGCGGCTTCGATTTGCGTGTAGTCCACGAAATCGTAGCGGCCGGCCAAAATCAGCAGCGGCTTGGGCGCGAACATGATGGGCCAGTCGGCAATGTCGAGGCGGGCGCGGCCGGCCCCGGGCAGCTGCACGCAGCCATCGGCGGGGCCGGTCAGCTCCAGGTTTTTCTCGCCGCTGGCCACGTAGCTGCACAGCGCGGCCACCTTCATGCGCGGCTCCAGGGCCATGAAATAAGCCGTTTGGGTAGCGCCGCCGGAGTTGCCGAGGCAGCCGAGTCGGGCGGTGTCCACTTCGGGGCGCGTGAGCAGGTAGTCGAGGCTGCGGGCGTTGTCCCAGAACTCTTCGCCGGGCGTGGTATGGCCCAGCAGGGTGGCGTCGGCGTTAAGTAGGGTATGCTCAGTAGTGCCGCCCCGGGCCAGGGGCTGGCCGGCCGCATCGGTCAGCTGCATGCGCTCGCCCTGCGAGATGGGGTCAACCACAAGCACCACAAAGCCGTGCTGCGCAAGCAGAATCGCCGTTTTCTGGTACGATACCGTAGCTTTTGACTCCTGCTCGTGTCCGCAGAAGAGCAGTACGCCGGGCTTTCTGCCTTTGCCGGCCGGCACGTACAGATTGGCCGTGACGTGATGGTGCGGCGTGCTTTCGTAGATGATTTTCTCAATCTGAAAGCCCATTCGTTGCAGCTTGCCCGTTACCTGCGCCCGTAGCGGCGTGCGGGCCGGCAGCGGCCCCAGCACCCGCCGAAAGCGCGCCCGCACGCTGTCGCGGTAGGCCAGCGCTCCGGCGGCCGATTGCGCGGCGCGGTCCAGCTCGGCGGCGCGGGGCGCATACTGGGCGTGCAGCTGTTGCAGCAGGTAGGTGGTGAGGGTGGTCGGGGCTTTCCAGTCGAGCACGTTGGGGCCGGGCTGCTGGGCCTGCGCCGCCCGCCCGGCCAGTACCATCAGCCCGAGGAACAGTCCGATTTTTGCCCGCGTGCCCATGCTTATCAGGACGCGGCCACGGCCTGGAGCTCCTTCACCAAATCGGCGGAGCCTACGAAGAGTGGGGCGCGCTGGTGCAGGTCGGCGGTGGGCGGCACGTCGAGGACCACATCGGCCCCGGTCACGGCCATGCCGCCGGCCTGCTCGATGAGGAAGGCCAACGGGTAGCATTCGTAGAGCAGGCGCAGCTTGCCGCCGGGCTTGTCGGCCGTGGGCGGGTAGAGGTAAATGCCGCCCGTGAAGAGGTTGCGGTGGTAGTCGGCCACCAGCGAGCCCACGTAGCGGGCCGTGAGGCGGCGCTCTTTGCAGGTGGTGAGGTAGGTCCGCACGAACTCGGGGTAGTCGAACCAGTTGCCCTCGTTGCAGCTGAACACCGGCCCGTGCTGCGGAATCTTGATATCGGGGTGCGAGAGGAAGAATTCGCCCAGCGAGTTTTCGTAGGTGAAGCCCGTCACGCCGTGCCCGGTGGTGTACACCAGCATGGTGCTGGAGCCGTACAGGATGTAGCCGGCCGCAATCTGCGCCCGCCCGCCCTGCAGAAAGTCCTCCTTGCGGGCCGGCCCGCCAATGCGCGACACCCGGCGATAAATGCCGAAAATGGTGCCGATGCTCACGTTCACGTCAATGTTGGACGAGCCGTCGAGCGGGTCGATGGCCACCACGTACTTACCGTTGTCGTTGCCGGTCTGGATGATTTCCTCGTTTTCCTCGGAGAGTACCGCGCAGGCCTCGCCCCCGTTGGTAAGGGCCCTAATGAAGCGGATATTGGCTTCCACGTCGAGCTTCTGCTGGGCTTCGCCCTGCACGTTCTGCTCGCCCATGGCCCCGGTAATGCGCGAAAGACCGGCGCGGTTCACCTCGCGGTTCACGATTTTACCGGCCAGGGCAATATCGCGCAGCAGCTGACTCAGCTCGCCGGTGGCGTAGGGAAACTCGGCCTGCTTGCGCATGATGTAGCGCTCCAGGGTAATGCCAACGGGCGTGGCGAGGGCATTTTCGGTAGTAGTCTGGGACATCGGGTGGGGAATGTACCGCAGACTCTGTGAGTCTGCGGATGGGTAGGTTTTAATTGGGCAGCGCACGGATTCGCAGCATCCACGCTACATTTCTACTAGGCTTGTTTCTGGGCCTGCCACAGCACTACCTGCCAGCCTTTTTTCCTGTCCTTAATTTGCACCACCACATACTTGATGCGGGCTACGATAGTGCTGCCATCGGGCTTGGGCGGCGAGGTGATGCGGATGGTGCCGTTCACGACAGCCGTTTTGTCGTCGTTGTAGGCGCGCACGTTCAGGGCGTCAATTTCGATGCTGCCGTACTGGCTTTTGCCGTCGCGGATGCTCTGAATGTATTCGGCTTTGGTGTTTTCGTGGCCGTCGCCGTGGGTGTATACCAGGTCATCGCCCAACACTTTTTCGAGCACTGCGTAGTCCCTTTTCACCTGCGCCTCGAAGCGCTGACGCTCCAGAGCTTCCACTTCTTTTTCAGCAGTCATTTTCTTGGAGCCAGGGGCTTGGGCAAGGAGAAATAAGGGCAGCGCAAGCAATAGCGCCAGCAGTAAAGGCCGCGTTTTCATGTTCTTAAACAAACGGTTGGAGAGAAGCCCAAACGGCGCGGCACTCGGGGCCACTGGCCCCAAGGAAGTACCGCGCCGTTATGAGGAAATGGTTATTCGTCGTCGAGCTTGATAGGCTCCATCTTCGGCACCAGTGTGAACATCAGCACCCAGGCCAGCAGATAAGCCGCGCCGCAGATGAAGAACATGATGTAGTAGGCCTTATCGATTTGGCCGATGCTTTCGAAGTGCACAAACATGCGTTTCTGCACCAGCGCCGTGAGGGCAATGCCGCCCAAACCGCCCGCCATGCCGCCAATGCCCGTGACCGAGCCCACCGCCCGCTTCGGGAACATATCCGACACTGTGGTAAAGATATTGGCGCTCCAGGCCTGGTGGGCGGCTGCCGCGATGCCAATAACCAGCACCGCCAGCCACATATTGATGCCCCCCAGCCACTGCGCAAACACAATGGGGAATACGCAGCAGGCAATGAGCAGCATGGCCGTTTTGCGGGCTTTGAAGGCGGGCATGCCGCGCTTCATGAAGCCCAGCGGCAGGTAGCCGCCACCCACGCTGCCGATGCTCGACAGCACATACACCGCCGCTACCGGCAGGGCAATGGCCGTGCCCTTGAGGTGGTACTGCTTGCCCAGAAAATCGGGCAACCAAAACAGGTAGAACCACCAGATAGGGTCGGTGAGGAACTTGCCAATCACGAAGGCCCAGGTCTGGCGGAAGCTCAGCAGGATGGCCCACGAGGCCTTGGGCTTTTCCTCCGTTACGCCCTCGCTGGGCAGACCGGCGGGAATATCGGCATTGATGTAATCAAACTCAGCCTTGCTCAGGCGGGCGTGCTTGGCGGGCGTTTCGTAATACACCATCCAGAGCACCAGCCAGACAAAGCCCAGCGCACCCGTGATAATGAAAGCCCACTGCCAGCCAATACTTTCGGCGATGAGCGGCACCGTGAGCGGGGCCACAATGGCTCCCACGTTGGAACCCGAGTTGAAGATGCCCGTGGCCAGTGCCCGCTCCCGCTGCGGAAACCACTCGGCCGTGGTTTTGATGGCGGCCGGGAAGTTGCCGGCTTCCGTGATGCCCAAAAAGCTGCGCGCAATGCCGAAGCCAAACGTGCTGCTCACCAGCGCGTGGCCCATGGCCGCCACGCTCCAAAGGGCCGTGGAGAGGGCGTAGCCCAGCTTCGTACCCAGCTTATCAATGATGCGGCCCGCGCCCACCATACCCACCGCGTAGGCCAGCTTAAAGGCAATTTCGATGTTGGCATAGTCGCCCGAATTCCAGTGAAACTCGGTTTCAAGGTAGGGCTTCAGCAGCGAGATAACCGCCCGGTCGAGGTAGTTAATCGTGGTGGCGAAGAACACCAGGGCGCAGATGGTCCAGCGGAATTTGCCCATCACGGCATTGGCCGAGGCCAGCGGAGAATCAGGCGGCGCCTGAGCGGAAGATGTCATCATCGAGTTCGGGAATTTGAAACCAGGGCATTACTCGGATTCAACCAACGGCACGCGTCGCGCACCATTAGACACTACTTTTTCAGGGATTCAACTACCTGCATCATCTTGTTGATACTGGCAGCCAAGGCGTCGGTATCATCGGCATTTTTGAACAGCTGCGAGCCCATGCCCACCGCATTCACGCCCGCGCCAAACCAGGCCGAAAGGCTGGCCTCGGTGGGCTCCACGCCGCCGGTCACCATCAGTTTGGTGTGGGGCATGGGGCCGCGCAGGGCCTTCACGTAGTCGGGGCCGACGAGATTGCCGGGGAAGATTTTCACCACGGCCGCGCCCAGCTCGCTGGCGTTGTAAATCTCGGTGGGCGTCATGGCGCCGGGCAGCCACGGAATGTCATGGGCGCGGCACACCTCGGCTACCTCGGCGGTGGCCAACGGCTGCACCACAAACTCGGCCCCGGCGGCAATGAACTGCTCGGCCTCGGCGGCTTTGTATATGGTGCCGATACCCAGAACCATGTCCGGGCACTGCCGGGCTACGAAATCCTGCAACTCGGTGAACACGGACAGCGCTTTCTCGCCCCGGTTCACGAACTCGAACACGCGAATGCCGCCCGTGTAGCAGGCCTGCAAAATGCGCTGCGTGTAGGCCGCATCGGCGTGGTAAAACACCGGCACCACCGGGTAGCGGAGCAGCGTGGCAAGGGTTTCGGCAGGGGTATGGCGAGGCATTTGTCTGAGCTGTTAGCTTTTAGCTGATAGCCATTAGCTTGTTTTAATAATTTAAAAAGCTAACAGCTAAGAGCTGTTAGCTAGAAGCTTACCTTAATAAACGGCCGCTGGTGTTGCCCTTCATGATTTCTTCCACCTCGGCCACGGTCACCAGGTTGATGTCGCCGTGGATGGTGTGCTTGAGGGCCGATGCGGCCACCCCGAAAGTGAGGGCCTGCTGCGGGTTGTCGTAAGCCAGCGAGCCGTAGATGAAGCCGGCCATGAAGGCATCGCCGCCGCCAATGCGGTCCACAATGGGGTTGATGTCGTAGGTGACGGTTTCGAGGAACTGCTGGCCGTCGTAGAAAATGCCTTTCAGGCCGTTGTGCGAGGCGCTGTGGGTTTTGCGGCGGGTGGTGATGACTTGCTTGATTTGCGGGAACCGCGCCATCACCTGCCGGGCCACCGATACAAACTTGTTATCGGTGCCGGGCTCGGGCACGATGCTGAACAAGTCCTCGGCGTCGTTCTCAGAGCAGACCACGATATCGCAGCCCGCCACCAGCTCCGCCATCACGCTCTGGGCCGTCTGGCCGTACTGCCACAGGTTGCGGCGGTAGTTCACGTCGGCCGATACGGTGATGCCCAGGCGGCGCGCGGCGGCAATGGCCTGGCGCGTGGCCTCGGCCGTAGTGGCCGAAATGGCGGGCGTGATGCCCGTCCAGTGCAGCCAGCCGGCATCTTTCAGGATTTCATCCCAGCTGAATTTGGCCGGGTCAAGGTGGGCGAAGGCCGAGTTGGCGCGGTCGTACACCACCTTGCTGGGGCGCATCCCCGCCCCCACTTCCAGGAAGTACAGGCCGAGGCGGTCGCCTTCGTACACGGTGGCGTCCATGTTCACGCCCAGGGCGCGGAACTGCTGGGCGGCCGCGTGGCCGAAATCGTTGGCCGGGAAGCAGGTGACGTGGGTGGCGGGCACGCCCAGCCCGGCCAGCGAAGCACCCACATTAGCGTCGCCGCCGCCGTAGGTGATTTCGAGGTGTTGGGTTTGCGCGAACCGGTAGTTCAGCGGCGGCGACAGCCGCATCATGATTTCGCCGAACGTGACAACTTGCTTCATTGGGTGGGGGTGGTTGGGGACTTGATTAATCAGCTGTCATCCTGAGCGCAGCGAAGGACCTTGTCACGTTCGCACCGTTCGCATTATCACAAGCTATTCTAACGTGACAAGGTCCTTCGCTGCGCTCAGGATGACAAGCGGAAACAACTGCTAAGCCGTTACGGCAGCGGCTTCCGCCACTTTGCCAAAGCCGAAATACTCCTTGGCATTGCCGTAGCAAATATTCTGCACGGTGCGGCCCAGCAAATCCATGTCAGCCGGCAGCTCGCCGTTTTCCACATCGTTGCCGAGCAGGTTGCAGAGCACGCGGCGGAAATACTCGTGGCGCGGGTACGAGAGGAAGCTGCGCGAATCCGTGAGCATGCCCACGAAGCGCGGTAGCAGGCCCATGTTGCTCAGGGCGTTGAGCTGTTTTTCCATCCCGTCCTTCTGGTCGAGGAACCACCAGCCGGAGCCGAACTGCATCTTACCGGCCACCGAGCCATCATTGAAGTTACCAATCATCGTAGCCATCAGGTCGTTGTCGGCCGGGTTGAGGTTATAGATGATGGTTTTCGCCAGCTTGTCCTGACCGTCGAGCCGGTCGAGGAAAGTGGACAGGGCGCGGCCCTGCGGGAAGTCGCCGATGGAATCCCAGCCGGTATCGGGGCCGAGCTTACGGAGCATGCGGGAGTTGTTGTTGCGCAGCGCGCCGATGTGGTACTGCTGCGTCCAGCCTTTTTCCCAGTCCATTTCGGCCAGCAAAACCAGCATGGCCGCCTTGAACTGGTGGTTTTCGGTGTGCGTCAAGTCACTGCCACTCCGGATTTTCAGGAAGATGGCAGCGGCTTCGTCCGCCGTGTATTCGGCGGCGTAAATGTGCTCCAGGCCGTGGTCCGACAGGCGGCAGCCTACGCTGGCGAAGAAATCGTGGCGGCGGCGCAGGGCCGTTTCAAGGTCGGCGAAGGTGCTGATTTCTACTTCGGCGGCCGCGCCCAGCTTGTCGAGGTAGGCGTTGTAGCTGCGGGCATCATCCACGGCCATCGCCTTATCGGCGCGGAAGGTGGGCAGCACGTTCACGCCCAAGCCGGCGGCAGCAATGGCCTGGTGGTGCTCCAGCGAATCGGCGGGGTCATCGGTGGTGCAGAGGGTTTCCACCTGCATCTTTTTCAGCAGGCTTTGCACCGAATATTCGGGGGTCTGGAGCTTGGCGCTGCACTCGTCGTAGATGCGGCGGGCGCTTTCCTTGTTCAGCAATTCGGTGATGCCGAAGTAGCGCTGCAGTTCCAGGTGTGTCCAGTGATACAGCGGGTTGCGCAGCGTATAGGGCACGGTTTCGGCCCATTTCTCAAACTTCTCCCAGTCCGATGCATCACCGGTGATGTAACGTTCGGGCACGCCGTTGGCTCGCATGGCGCGCCACTTGTAGTGGTCGCCGTAGAGCCAGATTTGGGTGATGTTCTCGAACTGCTTGTCCTCGGCAATCTGGTCGGGCAGCAGGTGGTTATGATAGTCGATGATGGGCATCTGCTTGGCATACTCGTGGTAGAGCGTGCTGGCCGTAGCGGTCTGGAGCAGGAAATCGTCGTTGAGAAAAGGCTTCATAATCAATCAGGAAGGCAGAACCTGGGTTCTGATAAATTCGAATGATTTCAGGAGTCGAAGGTAGCCCGGGGCAGGGCGCGTAACCCTCATTGGCCATCCTGATTCCGGTATTTATTAGCGAAAACGGTTGCGTAAATAATTGGTGGGCTACAACGACACGCCGCGTTTCCACGGAATGAAATCGGTTTGGTCGTGGCGCACGGCGGCCACTTCCTCCCCGCTGGCCACGCGGATAACGTAGTCGAGAATGCGCTCGCCGGCCTGCTCAATGGTTTCCTCGCCGTCAATTACGGTGCCTGTATTTACGTCGATGATGTCGGGCATACGGCGGGCCAGGGCCGTGTTGCTGGATACTTTGATAACCGGCGCGATGGGGTTGCCGGTAGGCGTGCCCAGGCCAGTAGTGAAGAGCACGATGTTGGCCCCCGAGCCCACCTCAGCCGTCGTGGATTCCACGTCGTTGCCGGGGGTGCAGAGCAGGTTCAACCCCGGCTTGGTCACCAGCTCGGGGTAGTCGAGCACCGCCACCACGGGCGAGGAGCCGCCTTTGCGGGCCGCCCCCGCCGATTTCATGGCGTCGGTAATCAGACCGTCGCGGATGTTGCCGGGCGAGGGGTTCATATCGAAGCCCGAACCCACAGCGATGGCGCTGTCGCCATAAGCCTTCATCAGGCTGCTGAAGCGCTCGGCGGTTTCCTGGTTCACGCTGCGGTCCACCAGTTCCTGCTCCACGCCGCACAGTTCCGGGAATTCGGCCAGGATGACCGAGCCGCCCAGGGCCACCAGCATATCGGAAACGTGACCCAGGGCCGGGTTGGCCGAGATACCGGAGAAGCCGTCGGAGCCACCGCACTCCAGCCCGATGTTCAGGGCGCGTAGCGGGGCGGGCTCGCGGCGGGCCTGGTTGGCCAGCATCAGGCCGGCAAACGTCTGGCGCAGGGCAGTGCTGATGAGTGTTTCCTCGGTGCCGAGCTTCTGCTGGTCGAGGATGTAGAGCGGCTTACTGAAATTGGGGTCACGCTTCGCGATTTCGTCCTGCAGCATGCTGGCCTGCGCGTTCTGGCAGCCCAGGCTGAGCACGGTGGCACCGGCCACGTTGGGGTGCGTGATGTAGCCGGCCAGCAGGCCGCACAGCGTCTGGGCATCCTGGCGGATGCCGCCGCAGCCACCCTCGTGCGAGAGAAACCGAATGCCGTCCACGTTCGGGAACGGGCGGCTTTTTTGAGTTGAATCGGAACTGGCTTCGAGGTCGGCGCTGAGGATTTCCTCCACCGTCTTGCCAGCCTGCATCAGCTCCACCAGCTTGCGGGTTTCGGGCTGGTAGGTTTTGCGGCGGGCGTAGCCGAGGTCAGTAATCAGCGCATCCTGGAGCACCTGAATGTTGCGGTTTTCGCAGAATACCAGCGGGATAACCAGCCAGTAGTTGGCGGTACCCACGCGGCCATCGGCGCGGTGGTAGCCCTGAAAGGTGCGGTCCTGCCAGGCACTTACATCGGGCGCGGTCCAGGCGGCGCGCTGGTGGGCATTTTCGTCGTAACTATTGGTGGCATGCTGGATGTTAGCAGTGGTGAGGCGGCCGCCGGGGCGGATGGCTTCGCGGGCAGTGCCCACAAGCACGCCGTACATGGTCACAGGCTGGCCGGCGGTCAGGCCCAGGGGCGCGAGCTTGTGCTTGGCCGGAATGGCTTCGGCGGTGGTAATAAAGCCATTTTCCCACGGCACTTCGGTGCCGATGGGCAGGTCGGCGAGGGCGACCAGCACGTTATCGGCGGGGTGAATGCGGGCAACTTGGTGTTTCATATCAGATATCGATTAAATCAGGCCGTCATGCTGAGCGTAGCCGAAGCACCTCTACTGCTTCGTTGCAGCGAAGGGAATTACTCTATTGGCAGAGATGCTTCGACTTCGCTCAGCATGACGGTCTTGCTTATTTATACTACGCAGCTACGAAGCAACGGCCGCAGCTTTGCGGGCGAAAAACGCGGCCAGCGTGGCCGGTACGCCTTCGGCCAATAGCTGCGCCAGGTAGTGGCTCACCTTGTCGGCAAAGCCGGGCAGGCGGGTCAGGTCGTGGCCCCAGAGGGCGTTATTGTGCAGGGCGGCGGTGGTCAGCTCCTCGGGCGAGAGCCGGGCCCAGAGGTCGGCAAAGTAGCCGGCGCGGTCGTCCTGGATGGTATAGGGTTGGCCGTTGGCTTCGCCATGGCCAGTGCTGGCCCCGGTAGTGGTGTTGCGCATAAACAGCAGGTAGGCCGCGAAGCCCAGCGCCATGTAGTGCGGCACGGCGCTGTGCTGCTGGTAGTAGTGCAGCAGCGTAGGCACGTTGCGCATCTGCATCTTGGCAGTGCCCTGCATGGCAATGGCCAGCCAGCGGTGCTCCAGGTAGGGGTTGCGGAAGCGGTCGAGGACCTGCATGCCGAAGCGCTGGCCCACTTTCTCATCCACCGCGAAGGGAATGCCGGGCAGCAAATCGGCCAGCATCAGGTTGTGAATGAACCGCGCCAAATCTTCGTTTTCCAGGGATTCGCGCACCGTGGTGCAGCCCGCCAGGTGGGCCAGCCCGTAGCTGAGCGTGTGCGTGCCATTCAGCAAACGCAGCTTCAGCTCGCGGAACAGCGTGATATCGGGCCGAATAACTACGCCAGTCGCCGCCGTGTAGAAGGACAACACCTCGCGCACCCGCTCGCTACCTTCAATGGCCCACAGTGAGTAGGCTTCGGCCACGGTCAGCAGGTCGTCCTGGTAGCCCAACTCGGCTTGCAGGGCTTCGTAGGCGGTGGGCTCGGGCCGGCCGGGTACAATGCGGTCGACCAGCGTATTACAGAAATCGTTAGCCGCTTCGAGCCAGTCGATGAAGGCGCTGCCGAGGTCGTTGCGGTGGGCCAGCTCCAGCACAATGGCTTCGAGCTTGCGCCCGTTGTCCGGAATCAATTCGGTGGGCACGATGACCAGTCCACGGTTCATATCGCCCTCAAATGCCTCAAAACGGGCGTAGAGCACGGCCAGCAGCTTGCCCGGAAACGAGGTCGGCGGCGTGAGGTGAATGTCCTCGTTCACCAGCTGAATACCGACTTCGGTGGTGTTCGAAATCACCACCTGCAGGTCGGGGCTGGCGGCAAATTTCAGCACCTCAGCCCACTGGCTTTTGGCCGAGAGCACGCGGCTGATGCTGGCGCACACCACGTTTTCCTCCACCGGGTGGCCGTCATCCACGCCGCGCACGCACACGGTGTACAGGTTATCCTGGCGCTCGAAGGCCGTGGCATCGCCGCCGTCGGTGCTTTTCACCACCACAATGCGGCCGTTGAATATGCCTTTCCGATTGGCCTCGTCAATCATGAAATCGGGCAGGCCGCGCAGCAGCACGCCGGTCCCGAACTGGAGCACTTTTTCGGGCAGCGCAAACAGCGCCGATGCGGGCCAGGACACGGCGGCCGAAGTATGGGGAGTGGCCAGGGCCAGTTGGTGGGTGAGCGTGTCCATGTCGTAATGGGGCTGGAAATGGTATTGGTGGCTGAACGAAGCGGGAATTCGGGGGCAGCTAGTGCCCTCCCGTACTCACCCGTTTTTGCCAGGCGGGGAATTCTTTGGTTAGTAATTTTTCGGGCCAGACACCGGCGTAGAGGTAGCCGGCGCGGCGCTCGTTCTCAATCTCGGTAAGCTGGTAGTGCACCTGGCTGTCGCGCCCCACGTAGATGGGCCGGTCAGTATCCAACTCATAAAAGCGCGCCCAGAGGTTGGCCCCGGGCGTGGGCACGATGACGCGGTCGAGTACTTTTTTGGAAGATGGCAGCGTGACTTCCTGCACGGCGTAGCCCGTCATTTTCACTTTCTCAAACCAGGCCATGGCACTTTCAATGGACTTGCGCACGGATGCCGAGGGGTTTTCTACCCCCATCAGAAACCGCACGATGTCCACCGACTCATCCCCGCTCAGCGAGGCCAGCTCGAAGGCGCGGGCCTTGGCCGGTTGCAGGGTTTTCTCATCATACTGGGCGCACCAGGCCGTGGGCTGGCCCTGGCGCACATATTGCGTTTTCAGAATGCAGCCGATGCCGCGCTCTTCGGCCGCCTGGGCCTGGGGCACCAGCGCCGCATCGAGGCCGGCGAAGGGCGGCTGCTGGCGGGCTACTTTGCGCAGCACCCCCAGCGCCTGCACCATGGCGTTGTCGTTGTAGGTAATCTGGTGGCGGTAAATGGCCACGTCGGGGTAGTACTGCGGGAAGCCGCCATTGGCATACTGCATTTTCAGCAGGTAGCGAATGCCGTTTTCGGCAGCCTGGCGGTAGGCGGGGTTGTTGGTTTTTTGGTACGCGGCGGCCAGGTAGTTGATTTCGCGGCTCGTGGCGTTGTTATCGATGGTGGCGTCGTTGCGGTTTTTGTCCTTGAGGGTACTAGCCCGCTCATCGGCACTCAGCGGGTGGCTGTAGTCCACCTTTTTGGTACCTACGGCCTTGGGCCAGCCGCCCACGGCCCGCTGAAACACCAGCATCTTTTCGGCGGTGGTGTCCTGCATCACTGCTTGCGACGGCGCGGCCTGGGTGGCTCGGAAATGCTCCGAACCACCCGTGGCTACTACTTCCTGCCGGGTCGGCGTAGTTCCAAGTCCCACCTTGCCCAGCCCCGCCAGCAGGAGCAGTATTTGCAGCGTCATCATGCGTTGAGATGTGGGGCCGCAGCCCCGATAAAAAACTGGTTTACTTAAATCAGCGGCAGGGCCGGCTCCGGTCCGACCGCCCTGGGCGGTCCGACCGGTTGTCGTGTGGGCGAAACCGTGCTTGCTTCAACCGGTCAGACCGCCTGGGGCGGTCAGACCGGCGCAACGGCTCCTACTCAAATCAGTAGCCGGGGTTCTGCGTCAGCTTGGTATTGAGGTTGATGGACTCGGCCGGAATGGGCAGCAGCTGGTGCGCTTCGGTGAAGCCCGAGGCGATGTCGTTGATGCGCGTAACGGTGATGCCCGACGTGGCCGTCACGTTAATCCACTCGACCCGGGTGGTGCCGGCGGGCGCGGGCACGATTGACGAAGGCTTGTAGTACGAGTTCAGAATGCGCAGCGGCCCGTAGGTGGTGGGCGTGGTGTAGTAGATGTACTGCGGCAGCTCGCTGTTCACGGCAGCGGTCAGGGTGTTCAGCCGGGCCTTGATTTCCTGGAAAGTAGCACCCAGGCGGTTCCAGCGAATCAGGTCATACTTGCGGATGCCTTCGCCGCCAAACTCCAGCAAACGCTCGCGCATGATGGCCGTGCGGAAAGCCGCGTAGCCCGCGCCAATGGCCGGGGGCGTGGCCGCGCCGTAGCCCCGTACCCGCACCTCGTTCAGGGCGCTCACCGCTTTCGTGCTGGGGCCGTTGCCCAGCTCGTTGTCGGCCTCGGCGTACATCAGCAGCACATCAGAAAAGCGGATGAGGGGCCAGTTGAAGCCCAGGCCCTGCGCGGCGCTGGAGCGCAGGGTGGCATTGCTGCTCCACTCGCGGCGGAACTTGCCGTCGTACACCGTCACGGCGTTGGTATGCAGGCGCTTGGGGCCGGCATCGATGCTGTACGGGGCCAGCGTGACATCGCGGCGCGTATCGGTCGAGTCGAAAGCGTAGAAGTACGTGGGCGTGGCCACAATGGAGCCCTGGGTAGTGGACCCGTAGGCCGCCGAAATGGCCGTGACGCGCGGGCCGGTGGCGTAGCCCAGCTTGCTGTCGGTGGTGGAGGGGCTGGTGGTGCCGCCCATGGCAACCTCAAAAATCGTTTCGTGCTTCAGGTCGCGGCGGTACTCGCAGATGGCCCGGAAGGGCTCCTCGAAGCTGGCGTTGAGGTCGTGCTCGGCGCGGTTGCTCATGAGGTCGTTGCACTCGGTGCGCACGATTTCATAGTACGTATTCCGGTCGGCGGCCTGCAGCATGCTCTTGGCTTCCGGGTCGTAGTAGAAGCTGGCGCGGTACAGGGCCAGGCGGGCGCGCAGCGCCTTCACGGCCCCTTTGCTGATGCGCTCATCGGAACCGGCGGCCGAGCGCCAGGGCACCAGCGGCGTGGCCAGGGCCAGGTCGGCAATCATGCGGTCCAGAATGGCGTTGCGCTTGGTGCGCGGGGTGTTCAAATCCTGGCCGGTCACGGTGGGCTCGTAGGGCGAGGGCACATCGCCCCAGTTGCGCACCAGCTCGAAGTAGTACTGGGCCCGCAGGGTGAGGGCTTCGCCGTAGAGGCGCTGCACGGCGGCCTGGTCGGTGCCGCCGGCATACTGCGTCATGCCCGGGATGTACTTGATGCAGATGTTGGCCCGCTCAATGCCCCGGTACAGCGCATTCCAGGCGTTGCGCACGTCGGCGTTGGTGGTGTTGGCTACGTAGCGGGCAATGCCGCGGCGGCCGTCGCCGGCGTCGGTGCCGGTGGGCGAGTTCAGGAAATCCTCCGAATCGTAGGGAAAGTACGTGCTGATGCGGCTGCCGTACGCCACATCGCCGGCCATGGGCGCGTAGGCCCCGATAACGGCATTGTAGGCTCCGCTCACGCTGCTGAACACGGCCGTGGAGGTATCAACCGCCGTGGGCTGCACTTCCAGGTAGTCTTTGCACGATACCAGGCTGGTGAAACCGGCCAGCCCAAGGGCCAGCAGGGCCGGGCGAAAAAATGGTTTTATCGTTATCATGATAGGAACAATTAGAAAGTCAGGTTCATGCCAAACAGGAAGGCGCGGCTGCGCGGATACGCGGCGTAATCGACACCCGGCGTGAGCGAGGTGGAGCGGCGGGTATTGACTTCGGGGTCGAAGCCGGTGTATTTGGTGAACGTATATATATTGTTGAGCGTCACGTAGAAACGGGCCGACTGAAGCCGGGCGTACTGCGAAATGGACCGGGGCAGTGTGTAGCCCATGGTCACGTTATTGATGCGCAGGAACGAACCGTCCTCGATGGCCCAGGAGTGCAGGAACAGCTGGCGCGTGGGGCTCCAGATGCTGGCGTTCTGGTTCACGCGGGCCGAAGTGGCCACATCGGTGATGATGGCCCCGTTCTCGTCAATCTGGC
Organism: Hymenobacter artigasi; assembly: GCF_012275535.1. Taxonomy (GTDB): domain Bacteria; phylum Bacteroidota; class Bacteroidia; order Cytophagales; family Hymenobacteraceae; genus Hymenobacter; species Hymenobacter artigasi. Next base: position 57,866 of record NZ_JAAVTK010000001.1, read on the forward strand.
GGTACCGGTCCTTCATAATGGCCAAGCCGTTGGCCAGGTTGCCGTTGGCCAAGTACGAGGTCAGCTCAATCTTATTGGCGTTGTAGATGTCGTTGCCCACCACCCAGTTCAGGAAGATGCTGGCATCGAACCCCTTGTAGGAAAACTGCTGGTTGAGGCCGCCCGTGAACTTGGGGTTGGCATTGCCGATAACCTGGCGGTCGTTGGTGTCTATCACCCCGTCGCCGTTGATATCCTTGAGCTTGATGGTACCGGGCGTCACTTCGCCGCTGCTAAAGCCGGTGATGCCTTTATCGCTCTTAACGCCGTCTTTCAGTATCCACTGGTTGGTAGCGGTGTTGTAGCCCTTAAAGTCGTCGGCGGTATAGAAGCCTTTGCTACCGTTATCGAAGTCCGTTACGTAGCCATACATCAGGCCCACGGGCTGGCCCACGGCCACGTAGTAGTCGCCGGTGATGGCCGTGCTGGCCCAGCCCGAGTACTGGATGGGCAGGGCCGCCGAGCCGCCCAGGTCCTCCACGCGGTTGCGGTTGAAGGAGAAGTTGGTGTTGGCCGACCAGCTGAAGTCCGGCGTCTTAATCACGGTGCCGGTAAGCTGCAGCTCCAGACCACGGTTCGAGGTGGAGCCGATGTTGATGAGCTGCGTGGTGTAGCCGCTGCTGGGGTTAATGCTCAGGTTGAGCAGCAGGTCGGAAGTGCGGTTGTAGTAGGCATCGGCCGTGAACTGCACGCGGTTGTTGAACAAGCCCAAATCGAGGCCCACGTTGGTGGAGGCCGTGGTTTCCCACTTCAGGTTGGGGTTGGCCAACGAGGTGGCGGCGATGCCCGGCGTCAGGTTGTCGTTGAGGGCGTAGTAGGTGTTCGGAATCGGGTTCAACGGGCCGCTGGTGCCGAAGAGCGGGTCGTAGAGGAAGTCGTTGATGCGGTTGTTGCCCGACAGGCCGTAGCTCAGGCGCAGCTTGGCATCGGTGATGGTGGCCGCGAAGGGCTCCATGAACTTCTCCTGCGAGAAGCGCCAGGCCGCCGAAGCCGCCGGGAAGTAGCCCACCTTGTTGCTGCCCTTGAACTTCGACGAGCCGTCGGCCCGGAACGTGGCCGTGAACAGGTACTTGCCGTCGTAGTTGTAATTCAAACGGCCAAAGCCGGAGAGCAGGTGCGAGTCTTCGGTCACGCCGGTTTGCGGGCCGAGCTGGGGCGTGGTGGGGGCGCTGGGGTCGCGCTGGCCAATGTTATCCACGGCCCGGTCAAAGCCAATGGCTTTGGGCAGGTAGTAGCTCGTTACGTTCAGGAAGGGGTTGCGGCGCTGGTAGGTTTCCTCACCCACCACCCCATCGAACGTGTTCTTGCCAAACTTGAGCGTGTAGCTCAGCACGTTGGAGTTGTTGAGCGTCACGGCCTGGCCGGTGTTGATGCTGATGTAGGGCAGGCCACTCTGGGTGCGCACCGCCGGTGAATACTGGCCGTAAAAGTCTTCTAGGCGCGCCGTGGTGTAGTCGAAGCCCAGCGTGGAGCGGAACGACAGGTTCTTGGTGAAGTTGTAGCTGGCGTTGCCGCTCAGGTTGAACACCCGGCTGCGGTTTTTGCGCGTCTCGTTGTTGATGGTCAGAATCGGATTCGAGAGCGAGTTCGATGCCGAGAAGAATTCATCGTCCGGATAATCATCCACCGGTATCCCCGCGTTCAGCTGTTGCGAGGTCACGATGGGCAGATACACCAGCGAGTTGCGCAGGCGCGTGCTGGTAGTCGAGGCCGTAGTGGAGCCGGTGGTACCGCCCCCCGTGATTACCTGGTCGGTGAGGCGGCTGGAAAAGCCCACCCGGAATTTATCGTTGGCTTTGTGGTCGAGGCGAAAGTTCACCAGGTTCCGGACAAAGCCAGTGTTGAGTTGGATGCCGTTTTCGTCGTTGCGCGTCAGGCTCAGCGAGTAGGTAGTGCCTTTGGCTCCGCCCGCCACCGATATGTTGTGGGTTTGCTGGAAGGCGTCGCCGCCAAACACCCGGTCCTGCCAGTTGATGAAGTCGGCGTTGCGCGATACGCCCAGCGTGTCGTAGCCGGGCACCGTGCTGCTATACGGCCGCTGGTCGCGGAACGTAGTGCTGCCGAAACGGTTCTTAAAAGCCGACAGAGACGAGCCGCCCGAAATGCGCGACTTCTCATAGGCGTAGTCCACATAGTCGGCCGATTGCAGTACAGGCAGCGTTTTCACGATGCGGCGGAAGCCGGCAAACCCGTTGTACGTCACGGTAGTACGGCCTTCCTTGCCGCCTTTGGTGGTGATGATAACCACGCCGTTGGCACCCCGGGCGCCGTAGATGGCCGTGGCCGAAGCATCCTTCAGCACGTCGACGGAGGCAATATCCTGCGGCGAGAGCACCGCCAGGGCATTTTCTACCTGCACGCCGTCCACCACGTACAGCGGCGAGTTGTCCTGCGTGATGGAGCCACCGCCCCGCACCCGCACCTGCACCGACGAGCCGGGCTGGCCTTCCGAGGAAGTAACCTGCACCCCGGCCAGACGGCCAGCCAGCGCTTCGGCCGCCGAGTTTACCGGCACATCCTTGATTTGCTGGGCATTAACCGACGCCACCGAACCGGTCACATCGCGCCGCTGCACCTCCTGAAAACCGATAACTACTACATCATCCAGCTGCTTGCTGTCGGCGACCAGCGTGACGTTGATGGTCGCCTTGTCGCCCACCTTCACGGCCTGCGATACATAGCCCACGTAGCTGAAACGCAGGCTGACATTCGAGCTATTGGCGGGCAGCGTGATGGAGAAGTCGCCATTGGGCCCGGTCGAAGCGCCGTTGGTGGTGCCTTCAACGAGGACGGTCACGCCCGGCAGGGTTTCGCCGTCGGCCGCCTTCACAACGCCCTGGACCTGGCGGCTTTGCGCCACCGCCAGCCCGATGCTCCCCAGGAGCAGCAGGCAGAGCAGGAGAAGATGTTTTTTCATCAGATAAAGAATTTGGGTGGGAGTTTTTTGTCAATCAATCGATTAGCGCAGCATGTCGAGGGGCACGGCGTCCATATCGGTGTACTCGCGGTTTTCGCCGGCCATGCCCCAGATGAAGGCATAGTTGCTGGAACCGCAGCCGGTGTGGATGGACCACGGCGGCGAGAGAATGGCCTGCTCGTTGCTCACCCACAGGGGGCGGGTTTCGGTGGGCTCGCCCAGCAGGTGCAGCACGCGCTGGTCCTGGGGCAGGTTGAAATAGAGGTAAGCCTCCATGCGCCGGTCGTGGGTGTGGCTGGGCATAGTGTTCCACACGTTGCCCGGCTTGAGCTGGGTGAGGCCCATCACCAGCTGGCAGCTCTGGATGCCTTCGGCGTAGATGTATTTGTAGATGGTGCGCTCGTTGGCGGTTTCCATAGCGCCCATTTCCACGGGCGTGGCTTCGGCCTGGGTGCGGCGGGTGGTGGGGTGCCCGGCGTGGGCCGGAGCCGAAAGCAGATAATACTTCGCCGGATTGGCCGCGTCGGCGCTGGCGAAGGTTACTTCCTTGCTGCCCATGCCCACGTACAGGCAATCCTGGTTGCCCAGCTCGTACACCGTGCCATCCACGGTGATGGTGCCGGCGCCGCCCACATTGAGCGCGCCCAATTCGCGGCGCTCCAGGAAGAAGCTGGCCTTCAGCGACTCCGGGCAGGGCAGCGTCAGCGCCGTTTCGGCGGGCTGCGCACCGCCCACAATCATGCGGTCGTAGTGCGTGTAGGTCAGCTCGATTTCGCCGGCGGCGAAGATGTTTTCAATCAGGAAGTGCTCCCGGAGGCCGCTCGTGTTGAGCGTGGCCGTTTCGCGGGGGCCAATGGCAAAGCGCTGAGTCATGGAAGGGTTGAGTTTTAAGGGTTGAAGGTTGAGTTTTGATTTTGCGAGAGCCGGGTGAGATTTCAATTCAAAATTCAACCCTCAAAACTCAACATTTCATCTACCGTCCCATCCAGCCGCCGTCGACGGTGAGGATGGTGCCGTGCACGTAGTCGCTGGCGGCCGAGGCCAAGAACACGGCCGGGCCCTGGTAGTCGGTGGGCAGGGCCCAGCGGCCGGCCGGAATGCGCGAGAGGATGGCGGCGCTGCGCTCTTCATCCTGGCGCAGGGCGGCGGTGTTGTCGGTGGCCACGTAGCCGGGCGCGATGGCGTTCACGTTCACGCCCTGGCCGGCCCACTCGTTGGCGAGGGCTTTCACCAGGCTGCCCACGCCGCCTTTGCTGGCCGCGTAGCTGGGCACGTTGATGCCGCCCTGAAAAGTGAGCAGCGAGGCGGTGAAGATGATTTTGCCGCTGCCGTTTTTCAGCATCTGGCCGCCAATGGCGCGGGCCAGGCGGAACGGCGCGTCGAGGTTGATGCTGAGCACGGCGTCCCAGTCCTCATCGGAATGCTCGGCAGCCGGGGCGCGGCGGATAATGCCGGCGTTGTTAAACAGAATGTCGATGACCGGAAAGTCGGCCTGCACTTCCTTAATGAAGCCCTGCAACTCGTCGAGCTTGCCGAAATCGGCCTCGTAGCCCCGGTATTCGCGGCCCAGCGCCTGCACCGCTACTTCGGTTTCGCCGCCGGCGGGCATGTGCATGGATACACCGATGATGTCGGCACCCGCCTCGGCCAGGCCGAGGGCAATGGCTTGTCCGATACCCCGGTCGCAACCCGTGACCAGGGCACGCTTGCCGGCTAAGCTAAAGGCAGAAGAAAATGCAGTCATAAAAGGGACGATGTTGGGACGATGAAGAAGAGCCGACAGGCCCAAAAAAGTAGTTGGGGCCGTTCCTGCTTCTTAAAGGTTTGGTGAAGCCTCAGCCAAAAGCAAGAGTTGGACAATATTTTTTTGCGCAATCGTTGCCGGGAACGATGCCATGTGCGCCTCCCCTACCCAAACCCGGCACCAAATATGCCTCAGGCACTAAAATTTCCACAAAGCCCACCCGGCTTGCCCAGCCTACTGCAACAAGACCAATTATTGAATTTTTCCAATATAGCCGGTTCCCAACCCATCACCGACACGCCCCCCGGATTTCGCAGATTTACTCCACCAAAGGCCCGCAAAAAGCCCCGGGAGCCAGTCGTTCCAAAACGACCAGTTCCCGGGGCTTCCGGTTGGCAATTGCGCAAATGGGCCTACTGCGCCACGTTCGGCCCCCACTCCCGCAACAGGGTTGACGGGGCAGCGGGCTGCAGGGCCAAGCTCAGCAGCGGCACCCGCTATTCAAACGGGGTGCTTATTTCATGCGCTGGTTCGCGCGAGCCCGGCCCTACCAGTAAATGGTGTACAAGGCGGTGATGATGACCAGGATAACGGCCGTGCCAATGGCAAAGCTGGGCTGCGGCTTGAACATGCTGCTGTCGATTTCCAGACCGTTGGTTTTCACGCCACGGCTCTTCTCATACAGGCTGATAATAATCATCCCAATCACGCAGAAGATGAACACGAAGCCCATCCGGTCAAGGAAAGGGATTTCGTAGACACCGGCGGCATTTTTAATGGAGAAGCCGAAGGGCGAGAGGAACGACAGGTTTACTACCCCGGGCAGGAATTTGAGCAGAATCGAGAGCAGAAAGCCGCCGATGGTAGCAAACAGCGCCGCGCTCGACGTCGTTTTCTTCCAGAAAAAGCCCAGGATGAACATGGCAAAAATGCCCGGCGACACAAAGCCCGTGTACTCCTGAATGTACTGAAAACCGCCTTTTTTGTCGATGCCCAGGTGCGGCGCGATGAGCACGCCCAGAATCATGGCCACGACTACGGCAATTTTGCCGGTGCTTACCAGCGTCTTTTCGGAAGCAGCGGGGTTGATGACTTTCTTGTAAACGTCGAGGGTGAAGATGGTGGCGATGGAGTTGGCTTTGCCGGCCAGCGAGGCCACCACGGCGGCCGTGAGGGCGGCAAAGGACAGGCCCTTGAGGCCCACCGGCAGGATGTTGAGCAGCACCGGGTAAGCGCGGTCAGGGTTTAGCTCGCCGCCCGAAACCATGGCCTTGCCGAACTCACCAAAGATGTCCTGCTTATACAGCACGTAGGCCGCGATGCCGGGCAGCACCACAATTACGGGCATCAGCAGCTTGAGGAAGGCAGCAAACAGGATACCGGCGCGGGCCGTGGGCAAATCGGCTCCCAGGGCGCGCTGGGTGATGTATTGGTTGCAGCCCCAGTAGTTCAGGTTCACAATCCACATGCCGCCGAGCAGCACCGTGAGGCCCGGCAGGTCCATGTAGTTTTCGTTGTCGCGCTTGAAAATCATCTGGAAGTGGTCGCTGGCGTGCTCCGTCATCAGGCTAAAGCCGTTGAGGACGCCCGAGGAACCGTAGTGCTCAGCTACCAGGTTCAGGGCCAGGTAGGTAGTGGCCAGACCGCCGAGAATCAGGAAGAACACCTGGATAACGTCGGTGAAGCCAATCACCTTCATGCCGCCGAGGGTGATGATGACCGCGAAACCGGCCAGCATGTACATGCAGAACGTCAGGTTCAGGCCCGCGATGCTGCTGATGGCAATGGCCCCGAGGTAGAGAATGGAGGTCAGGTTGACCACGATGTAGAGCGCCAGCCAGAACAGGGCCATAATCATGGCCACCGTGCCGTTGTAGCGCTGGCTCAGGAACTGCGGCATGGTGGCAATGTTGTTCTTCAGGTACACCGGGATGAAGAACACGGCCACGACCACCAGCGTGATGGCGGCCATCCACTCGTAGGTGGCAATGGCCAGGCCCATCTTAAAGCCCGAGCCCGACATGCCCACAAACTGCTCGGCCGAGATGTTGGAGGCGATGAGCGAGGAGCCGATGGCCCACCACGTCAGGGAGCCTTCGGCAAGGAAATAGTCTTTGGAATCGCCTTCGATGGTGCCGTCGTGGCCGGTTTTGCGCCGGTAAATCCAGATGCCGTAGCTGGACACGATGATGAAGTAGACGAAGAAAACGATGTAATCAATCGTAGCGAGCTGGTTCATTGAACGAAGAATGGGAATTTAGAGCGACGCGACTGCCCGTACCAACGGGTGCAGTGTGGCGAGGCTATGGTAAAGTAATGTTCCGGCAAAAAACCCGCTTCTGAAAGGAAAATCTTTGCTTTAATTGCGCAATCGTTTCCGGAACCGTTGCCGATAGTTACCCGGCTAGTGAGTGCTCACCAGCCATCACCGCCCAAAACAAAGCCGGCCGGGAAATTCCCGGCCGGCCTTTGTCATCGCATTACTTCTTCGATTTACTTGCCCAGCAGCCAGGTGGCCAAATCCTTGCCGGCCTGGAAATTCTCGAAGGAAGCCGGGATTTTGCGGCCGTCGGTGTACTCGTTGTACAGCCAAGGGTCGCCGAGGATGAAAACTTTGCCTTTGCCCAGCCGGGCCGTGGCCATGATAATTTTATCGCTGTTGACGACCAGCGGCCGGGCCGGTGGCATGGCCGACAGCACCGCCAGCTCTTTCACATAAGCCGTTTTGGCATTTTTGAAAACCACGCTGCCGGAGGTCAAATCCACTTTGCCCTGCTCGAACTGGGAGCCCTGCACCATGTTCACGCTCTGGTTGGTGAACTGCACGCCGAAGTTTTTGGCCAGTTCGTTGAAGTGCCTGGTTTCGCAGTTGGCCGTGTCGTTGGCGAGGAGCACGAGAGTGCCGCCGCCTTTTACCCATTCGGTAATAACCTTGCTGTCGGAGGGTTGGATGTAGTTGGGCTTGGGCGACTCCTTGCGCGAATCCGGGTCGACGATGATGTATACGCTCAATGGCTTGAGGCTGGCGGCCGTGGGCGCGGCGGGCACGGCCACAGTTTTAGCACCCAGTTCGCGAAACTGGTTGCCCCACAGCCAGAAGCCACCGTGGGTACGCTCCTCCCAGGTGTAGTGCCACTGCTCCTGCTCGCCGGTGAGGGGGCTCTTGCGCGTTTCGTGGTTGAAGAAATAGTCGAGGCCCACGGTTTTGCCCTGGCCGATGGCATTTTCGGCAGCAATCTCCATCTCGGTGCTGGCCAGAATAAAGGGACCCACGCCCTTCAAATCGTTCTTGCGCAGCGGCTCAGTAAGGTAGTAGTCGAAGGAGCCGTCGCGGTAGGGCTTGCCGCCCAGGCCGCCCACGCTCACGGTGCCGTTGAAGGCCAGGGCGCCGTCGGCACCCGTTTCCACGAAGGTTTTCAGGATGCCGTCGTAGCCTTTGCGGGCCACGGCGGCGTACTTTTTGTCGAGGTAGCCCATCCGCACGCCCTTGGCCAGCGCATATACAAACATGCTGCTGCCGGAGGCTTCGGCGTAGTTGCCCTTGCGGGTTTCCTGGCCCATCACGAGGCTCCAGGTGCCAGTTTTGGGGTCCTGGTATTTGGCCACGGCGGGGGCCAGCCGTTGTAGGGCCTTGATGAGCATGGGCCGCTGCGGGTGGTTGGCGGGGAAGTAGTCGAGCACATCGACCAGGCCCATGGCGTACCAGCCCATGGCGCGGTCCCAGAAGCTGGGGCTCTGGCCGGTGGCTTTGTTGGCCCATGGCTGTTCCCGGCTTTCGTCGTAGCCGTGGTAGAGCAGGCCGGTTTTGGGGTCCACGAGGTGCTTTTCAATCAGGGCAAACTGCCTGGCTACGTCATCGAGCCCGGCCGGCTGGTTGAAAATCCGGCTGTACTCGGCGTAGAACGGCTCGGCCATGTACAAGCCGTCGAGCCACATCTGGTTGGGGTAGGTTTTCTTGTGCCAGAAGCCGCCTTCCTTGGTGCGCGGCTGGGTTTCGAGCTGCTTGTGCAGCAGCTGTGCGGCCTTTACATACTTATCGTTACCGGGCACCGACAGCTGGCTCAGCAGCAGCAGCGCGTGGCCGGTGGTGATGTTATCGAGCTGGTACTCCTCGGCCTTGTAGGTGCGGATGCTGCCATCCTTCTGCACAAACTGGTCGACATCTTTCTGAATGTAAGTGAAGTAGCGGCCGTCGCCGGTGCGCTGCCACACGCGTTCCAGGGCCTTCAGCATTAGCCCTTGCTCATAATCCCAGCGGGCCGATTTCCGGTTACCGATAACGATGGAGTCGGGGCTCCAGGAAATAAAGGCATCGGCCATGCGCTGCGAATACGGTCGCGGAGGGGCCGTTTGGGCCGAGCCGGTTTCCGCCAGCAGCGTGAGCGACAGCAGGGGCAGCAAGAGGCGGGTGAGTTGTTTCATGGGGGTTGTTTTCGATACAATACAGACCGTCATGCTGAGCTTGCCGAAGCATATCTACCGTGTAAGTAATTATTTACCACTGCGGTAGAGATGCTTCGGCAAGCTCAGCATGACGGTCTTGACTTTCCTGGTTCCAAATCAATTACCGCGCAGCCACGTTGACGGTTTTGCGGCCCAGCTTATCGCCGAGCTGCACGTCTTTTTTGGCGTTTTTGGTATTGGTGTTGGTGAGCTTAATGTCTTTGCTACGGTCGCCGGTTACGCGCAGCAGCAGGTCGGCCCCGGTGGGGTAATGGATGCCGTCGAGCACGATGTTGCGGCTGTTCTGGACTTCCATTACCGGCGTGGTATCGATGGTGAGCAAGGCCACGTTTTTCAGGCGAATGTTCTCGGCTTCCTGGCACACCAGGCCCTTTTTGCTCGCCAGCACCGCGTTTTCGATGCTGATGTCCTTGATGCTCATCTCGGGCAGGCCCCGTACCAGAATGCCGGTGGTAGCGCCCTTGCAGGTAATGTTGCTGATGCGGAAGCCTTTAAACTGCGGCGTGCCCTCGTTCAACGGCTGGGCGGCGATGACGGGCGGCGCGGTGCTTTCGCCGGCCATCGGCACGGGGTCTTTGGCGGCGTAGTACATGTCGAACAGCACGGCCTCGCCGGCAATGTCGGTCATGTCGATACCATCCACGAAGATGTTCTCGACCACCCCGCCCCGGCCTCGCGCGGTTTTGAAGCGCAGGCCCACATCGGTCCCCATAAAGGTGCAGTTGCTCACGTACAGGTTGCGCACGCCGCCCGACATCTCGGAGCCAATCACGAAGCCGCCGTGGGCGTGGTACACCCGGCAGTTGCGGATGATGAAGTTCTCGGTGGGCACGCCGCGCTTGCGGCCTTCCTCGTCGCGGCCCGATTTGATGCACAGGCCATCGTCGCCCACGTCGAAGGTGCAGCCTTCCACCAGGCCGTTGCGGCACGATTCGAGGTCCAGCGCGTCGGTGTTCTGGCCGTACCAGGGGTTGCGGGCCGTCACGTTGCGCAGGGTAATGTCTTCGCACAGCAGCGGGTGAATGGTCCAGGCCGGCGAGTTCTGAATCACGAAGCTTTCCAGCAGCACCTGCTTGCAGCGCGTGAGGCTGAGCATGTTGGGCCGCAGAAAGTCGCGGATGTCGGCCAGGTCGTCGGGATTGAGGCTCTTGCGCGGGGTGCCGGCAGCGGCCAGCATATTGCCCTTCATGGAGGCGGCCGAGGGGTACCAGTAGTCCTTTTTATCGTTGAGCACACCGCCCGACTCCACCAGATTCCGCCACTGCGTTTCGTTAAGCTTGCTCTTTTTCACGGGCCGCCAGGCGTCGCCGGCGCCGTCGAAGGTGCCGTGGCCGGTGATGGCAATGTTGGTGAGGTCGGTGCCCGAAAGCGGGGCCTGGCTGCGGATGGCCTCCTCCCCTTCCCAGGTGGTTTTGATGAGCGGGTACTGGCTGCGGTCGGCCGTGAACTGCACGAGCGCGCCATCGGCCAGGTGCAGGTTCACGTTGCTTTTCAGGCTGATGGGGCCCGTCAGCCACAGGCCGCGCGGCACCAGCACGGTGCCGCCAGTCACGGCGCAAGCCTCAATGGCTTTGCGGAAGGCCTCGGTGTTCAGGGTCTGGCCGTCGGCCACCGCGCCGTATTTGGTCAGGTTGAAGGTGTCCTTCTTAAAGGCGGTTTGTAGCACCACGGGTAGGTCGGCGGTGAGCTTGCCCTCGAATACGGTGCGGCTAAGGTGGCTGGCCAATGCCAGCTTTTGGGCTGCTACATCCTGGGCCACCAGCTGGGCCACGCGGGTAGCACCGTATTCCGAAAAGTGGGTGTTGTCGTTTTTGGCGGGCGCTACGGGGTTGGGCTGGTAGTAGCCGTTCTGGTAGCTCCAGAACAGGGGCCGGGTGCCCACTTCGCCCATCGCCGAGTACATGGCCCAGCTTTTTTCGTGCAGGTCAATTAGGGGCACTTTTTGGGCTTTGGCCACCTCACGCACCACGCCGGGATACTCGCCGTGGTCGTCCTTGCGCTTGCCGTTGTCGTCGAAATACCGGCGGCCTACCGGCGTGAGCAGCACAGGATTCGCCCCTTTGGCTTTGGCTTCCTGCACAAACTTGGTGAGCAGCTGGCGGTACAGCGTCTGGGCCGGGGCCGAGCGGGTGCTGTCTTCGGCTTTGGAATCGTTGTGGCCAAACTGGATGAACACCCAGTCGCCGGGCTTCATGGCTTCGAGCACCTTGGCCCAACGGCCTTCACGCAGGAAGCTTTTGGTGCTGCGCCCGTTCACGGCGGTGTTGCGAATCACCACGCCGCCGTCGAAATACTGGCCGAACGCCATGCCCCAGCCCCGCTCGGGCTTGGTGAGGTCAGGCTTGTCGGCCATGGTGGAATCGCCGACCAGGAAAATCTGCGTTTTGGAGGTTTCGGCCGGGCGCCAGGCCATGGTTAGGAAGGCAGCCAAGCCGGCCAGTATCGTTACGAAGGTTGATTTCATTGAAGGAAAATCAAGGGTGGGACTCGCGCTGGCCGGAGCCATCAGGGGAGTGTAAAGGCAGGGTTGCCCTAACAATATTAGACCAAACGCGCGCCGAAAACAGCCTGTTTTTGCCAGATTGGGCACCTTTAATTGCGCAATCGTTGCCGGGAACGTTGCCACGTCGGCCCGTCTTGCCCAACAATCCTGTTTCAGCCGCCGCAATCCATTCTGAGATTTATTCTATGCCCACCAAAGCCCGGGCCCCGGCCGGGCACGGGTGGGAACGTTCCCGGCAACGATTGCGCAACTATAGTCCCGCAAAGCTTTTGCATTGGCCCACCAAAGCCAGACATTGTGAAGGTAATGTCTGGCTGAGCTATGCTCGGCGGCACGCACCCTGCTTTTTTATCCATTCATTTTCCACCGATTCATCCTTTAACCCACCCTGTTTCCAACACTCCCAATGAAAAAAAATCTACTTCCGGCATTCCTGCTCTTAGGTGGCCTCGGCTTTGCCGAAAAAGCCAGCGCCCAAACGGCGGCCTTCGTGCAATACCCCCTCACCATCAACGGCAGTGACAACGCCGCCGTACGCTCCACCGGCGTTACGGCCAATGCGCCGGTGCTGCACCGCCTTGTGCTTTCCGATGGCGGCACGGCCGGCGGCCTGGTTCCCGCTTATTCCATCAAAGGACAGGCTACCGGCGCGGTTGCCGATGGCACTGGCTTCAGCACCCTAGCCAGTTCGCCAAAAGGCATTGCGTACGAGCAGTTTTCCATCACGGCTACGGCCGCTTTGCGCGTCGATTCGCTCGACTTCAACATTCGCACGACCCAGAGCACCAACGGCCGGCTGTCGTTGCTGTGGTCGTTGAATGGGTTCACCACCGACTCGACGGAATTCAGCTACGCCAAAGGCCCCGCCACCAACCCGGGTACCAGCACGAGCGTGCCGGCCACCCCCGGCGGCACCCTGCCGGCGGCCCACAACGGCACGTTTGGCACCGGCATTACGGGTCCCAGCGCCGCAACGGCCTATGCCTACCTGCCCCAGGACAACTCCCTGAACCCCAAGGATGATTTCCACTTTGCGTTCAACAACAGCGCCACGGGCCTGACCCTGGCCGCCGGCCAGACGCTGACAGTACGCCTTTACACGGCCCTGGGCAGCAACACCGCCGGCCGCTACGTGCTGCTTCGCAACGTGACCTTCAAGAGCCGCCAGGCTTACGTTCCCATGTTCCTGGCTACCCGCTCGCTGGTGGCTACCAACCTGGGCGTGTACCCCAACCCTACGCAGAACCGCCTGAACGTGCCCCACACCGCCGCCAGCCGCGATGCCCGCGTGACGGTATTCAGCACCACCGGGGCCCGGGTTGCCAGCTTCAGCGCCCAGCCCGGCACCACCGAAACGGCCGTAGACCTGAGCAACCTGAGCCGTGGCCTCTACCTGGTAGAGTACGCCGACGGTGGCCAGCGCAGCAGCGCCCGCATCATCAAGGAATAGCCCATTCCGGCTTTCGCCCGTTTGCAACGCGCCCCCGGCTCTGCCGGGGGCGCGTTTTGTTTTGGGTGGGTGCCGCAGTAGGCTGGCACGCCGTCGCCCGGTGCGCGAGCGAAACAGCCGTGATTTCTGTCAGGAAAGCGGCATGTTGGGGATTCCGGCTTGTTCATACCCCAATCTGGAGCCGTTGCGCCGGTCTGACCGCCCTAAGCGGTCTGACCGGTTGAAGTACCAACGATTTCGGTTCAACGACAACCGGTCAGACCGCCTAGGGCGGTCAGACCGGCGCGACGAGTCCGGATGGCACGGCACCATTGCAAACGGCACCGCCCACCGGCTTACTTCCCCTTCACGGTGAGCGTGCTACTGCCCAGAGCGGGCATGCCATCCAGGCTCAGGCCCTCGGCCACGGCCTGGAAGGTGCCGCTGCCATCGGCGGTGAAGAAATGCAGCTCGGCCTCGCCCTTGGCGTTGGTCCGCACAATGGGGTTCCAGTAGAGGGTGCTGGTGCGCGGGTCGGCGGGCGGGTTGGTGAGCAGGGCGTTGTAGCGGGGCTGGTAAAACTCGCGCACCTCGGCGAAGCCGGCCATCTTCACAATGGCAATGCCCGGCGAAGGGCCTTTGTCGGCGCCCTTGTAGTTGGGGTCGGCGCGCTTGGTGTAGACAGCAATGGCCCCACCGGTGCCGCCAAAAATAGCCGCCTCGGCCCCCTTGAATATCTCAACCGACTCGACATCATTGGACGACATGTTGGCAATGAAATCAAGGTCGACCCGCTGCCCATCCAGAATAAACAGCGGCGTGCCCGAATTTCGGATTTGAACCGACAGGTTGGGAGCCTGACCCGTAATTACGAGGCCCGCCACGCGGCCCTGGAGCAGCTGCAACACGTTCATACCCGACTGCGAAGCCGGCATTTCGGTGAAGTCGACCACCGTGCCGCCGGTGGCGCCATAGAGGCGGCGCGGGTCATCGGAGGGGATTTTCACGCGCTTGGCCGTCACGGCCACGTTGCTCAGGGTGATGTTGCGAATGGCTTTCTCGGGGTGCAGGTCGAGGTCGGCGGCCTGGGCCTGGCGGCTGCGGCGCACAAAGGCCGCCACCCCCGCCGGAGCGGCTGCCAGCGAGGGCAGCGGCGGCAACGCCTGGGTGGGTATCGCGGGACCTTCATCGGGCAAAATGAGCACGTTGCTGCCGCCCTGCGACCGCCGCGCCTGAAGCGTGATAACGGCCGTATCGACCACCGGAATGCCCACGAAGCTGAAGCGGCCGTTGGCGTTGGTGGTGCCGGTAGTCACGTTTTTGGAAGGGCGCGTTTGCAGGAAAGTGAGCTGGCTGTTGGCAATGGGGCGGCTGCCGTGCTCGCTCACCACCTGACCCACCAGGCTCAGGTCGTGCTCGGCGCTGAAGGGCTGGAGCGGGGCCTGGCCGGCCAGCACCTGCTTCCACACAAAGCGCCGCCAGCCCTGGGTGAGCAGCAGGTCGTCGAGGGCCAGATTGGGGCCGGCCGAGGGGCTGCGGAAGTAGTAGCCCGGGTTTTCCACGTAGCCCACCAGGTCAGAGGTCAGCAGCAGGTTCGAGGCAATGGTTTCGGCGGTGGGGTCGAGGGCACTGAGGCCGGCATCGCTCACGCCGAGCGAAAAATTGGTGGCCACCGGCTGGCCGGCGGCGTCGGTCACGCGCACGGCCAGCTGCACCGGCGCGTGCGGCCCGTAGCTGGGCTGGTCCGGGGTGATGCTGATGCGCAGCCCGGCCGGCCCATTCTGCACAAAAGCCAGCCGCTCGCACCGCGGCGTGCCCTCCGCATCGAACAGCGTGAAGTGCACGATGCCGCTGGGGTAGTTCTTTTTGGGCATGCGCCACGCGGCGGGGGCATCGCCAGTGAGGGTGCGGGGACCGGGGTAGGCCGCCACGCCGCGCACCTGGGTCATGAGCTGCACGGGGCCGGGAGCGGGCGCGCCGGGCACGCCCCGGTAGCGGGCCTCCACGATAAAGTTTTCGCCGCCATCCACTACGTGCAGGGTGTAGCCGCTGGGCTGCACGGCGGGCAGCGGATAGTCGGCGGTGCTGCCGTCGGGCATGGTGAAGTGCGCGTGGTAGCGCTGGCCGCTGCCGGGCACAAAGGCAAAGCGCCCCATGCCCGCGTGCCGGCTGCTGAAGCTGGGCACCACTACCACGTTTTTATCATTCAGAATCTGGCCGCGCACGTCGAGGCCCCGGCCGTTGGGGTCGGTGGCTTTGCAGGCCACCACGGCGGGCAGCCCCTCCACGAGGTAGCCGCCTTCGGGCAGAAACTGCACATCGGGGCGGGCGGCGGCGGCGGCGCGGGCACGGGCAAAGGCCGTGGTGGGCGCGGCCACCGGGCGGGGCTCCTGCGGGCCAATGGGCGAGGCCGGCCACACGCTCAGCCGGCGGCTGTACACGAACTCGTCGCCGGCGTTGCGCATCCAGTTGGTGTAGGCGCGCAGCACGTAGGTGCCGGCGGCCAGGGTATCGGTAATGGCGAGGTCGCCGCTGGCGCGGCCGCCCTGCAGGCGCAGGGTGCGGCGGGCCACCACCCGGTGCTCGGGCGAAACCAAATCGACGTGCAGCACCTGGCTGAGCGAGTCGAGCCGGTGCACCGAAGCATCGACCACGTAGGCACTGAACCAGATGGTTTCGCCGGTGCCGTACACCGGGCGGTCGAGGTGCAGGTACACCTTTTCCTGCCGGGCGGCTGCGTAGTACTCGGCCACCTGCCGGGCAATGCGCGGCAGCAGCCCATCCTCGGGCGGGCGCAGCCGAAACGCGGTGAGGCCAATGGCAACGGCCAGCCCGGCGGCCAGCATTCCTTTTTGCACGCGCACTACTTTCATGGTTGCATTCGGTCGAAAACAGCCGGCCCACACACACGGGCCGGCCCCTAGATTACCGCACAAAGATGGCGACGGCATGAAGCACCGGCCCACCCGGGCACCTTATTTAGCGACAGCAAGCTACTCGCCAGCGCACTACTGCCGGGATTTTAGGGGCCGCTTGGGCAAAAAATCGGTACTCTTGTAATAGATTTGGCCTGCTGAAGATTCCCCGCACGCTCCGGCGGCCACGGCAGTAGCGCCCCCGCGCTGCCTGGCGGACCAACGGGCAGCCGCGCCGGGGAACCATTCGGCCCGATAATCCGGTAGTTAGCCGGGAGCCAATGGCTCCGAAGGCTGCGGCCGATACTTATTACTTCCTTTCCCTACGCGCTTGGACCCCGTCACTATCAAGGATATCGCGCACGCCCTCAATCTGTCGACTTCGACGGTGTCGCGGGCCCTGCGCGACAGCTACGAAATCAGCCCCGAAACCAAGCGGCTGGTGATGGAATATGCCGAGCGCCTGAACTACCGCCCCAACCCCATTGCCCTGAGCCTGAAGGGCAGCAGCAGCAAGGCCATCGGCGTTATCGTGCCCCAGATTGCGAATAACTTCTTTTCGCAGGCCATCAACGGCATCGAGGCCATTGCCTACAACCGGGGCTACCACGTCATCATCTTCCAGACCCACGAGAGCTACGAGCGCGAAATAGCCAACGTGCAGCAAGCCGTGTCGCGCCGCGTCGATGGGTTGCTTCTCTCGCTTTCCAGCGAAACGTCGGACGTGGCCCACCTCAAGGCGCTGGTCGACCAGGGCATGCCGCTGGTGCTGTTCGACCGCGTGGCGGCCGGCCTCGATGTGACGCAGGTGGTGGCCGACAACTTTGGCGGGGCCTACGCCGCCACCTCGCACCTGCTGCAAACCGGCCGGCGGCGCATTGCCCACCTCACCATTCCGCCCTACCTCAGCATCACGCAGGAGCGGCTGGCCGGCTACCGTGCCGCTTTGGAGCAATACGGCGTGCCTTTCGATGAAAACCTGGTGCGCTACGGCACCTTCGGCCCCGACGAGGCCGGCCCGCTCGTGGACGAGCTCCTGGCCCTCTCCCCGCCCCCCGATGCGTTTTTCACGGCCAGCGACCGGCTGGCCCTGGGCACGCTGGGGGCCCTGCGCCAGCGCGGCATCGACGTGCCCGGCGAAGTAGCCCTGCTCAGCTTCACCAACTCACAATCAGCTCACCTGCTGAACCCGCCGCTGAGCACCGTGACCCAGCCGGCCCAGGAAATCGGCCAGCTCGCCGCCGAGCGCCTCATCGAGCTCATCGAGCGCAAGCACAAGAGCACCGGCCCCAGCGTGATGAAGCTGCCCACCACGCTGGTGGTGCGCGAGTCATCGGCCCCGGTGCCGAGGCTGGTGGAGTAACAACAAAACCATCAGAAACAGAACGTCATGCTGAGCTTGTCGAAGCATCTCGCGTGCAATGGTAATTCTTTCGTCCAACGATTGAGTTACTACCACACGCGAGATGCTTCGACTTCGCTCAGCATGACGCGCTAATAAGCCTACTTTAACTCATTTCGCGCCCAGCGCGGGCAGCATCACCTTCAGCTCGGCCGAGTAGAGGCGACCAATGAAGGGCGAAGCCACGAACTCGCGCATCTTGGTGTCGAACAGGTTCACGACCTGGGCCGAGGCGGTGAGGTAGGAGTTGAGGCGGTAGCCGGCGCTCACATCCACGGTGGTGAAGCCGCCGAGGGGGCCGTAGTTCCAGGTGCGGCCGTAGCGGGCGTTTTCCTTCACGCCGAGGGTGCTGTTAGCGGAAGCGGCCACGTTGATACCGGAGTAGAAGTCGTAGGCCTGCACGTAGCGAGTGAAGATGGAGCCAAAGAATTTCTTGCCGCTGTAGTTCAGGGCCAGGCTGCCTTTGTGGTTGGGCGTGTTGATGGGCAGGTCGACTTCTTTCTGCACCTTGCCGTCCTTGTTGCCGTCGTTTTTCAGGTCGGAGTAGTCGAGCTTGAAATCGAACCAGGAGTAGTTCAGGGCCAGGCTCAGCGAGGAAGTGAGGAAGTAGCTGAAGCCAAAATCGGCCCCGTAGGTGTCGACCTGGCCGAAGTTAACGTAGGTGAGCACGGTGGCCGCGCCGGCCTCGGGCGTGCCGGGCACCACCTGCGACATGGGCGTGGTGCCGCGCGTCACCACTTTGCGGCCGTTGGTGGCGATGTTGATGGCCGGGCTCAGGAAGTTCTGCGAACGGTTGTAGTAGGCGTTGGCGTCGATGAAAAACTTGGGCGTAACCTTACCCTTGTAGCCCACTTCCACGGTTTTGATGGTTTCCACTTTCAGCTTGTCAATCACGGTGCCGTCGCTCAGGGTGAAACCCTGGCCGTTGCCCAGCAGCAGGCCCCCAAACAGGTAGCCGTCGAGGTTGAGGATGGTGGGGGCGGCAATGCCCTGGCCGTAGGTGAGGCGCAGGTTCTGGTCGTTGAGGGACCAGACCAGGCCGGCTTTTGGGATGAAGTTGAAGCCGTACCGGTCGTGCTGGTCGGCGCGGGCGGCGGCGATGAGCTTGAAGTGGCCCGGCAACGTGAGCTCGCCCTGGGTGTAGAGGCCGATTTGGTTGATGACGATATCGCCGTCGCGGTCAAACAAATACGTGTGCTCGCTGAAGGCCATGTCGCGCTGGTACTGCGTGCCCACCACGAGGTTGAAGATGCCGAACGTGTTATTGTACTGCAGTTCGCCGTTGAGGCGGCGCGAGGCATCCTTGAACACCGCCCCGCGCTGCAGGGCCACGCCGGCGGTGGGGGTTTTGCCAAACCACTGCTCGGTGTAAGAGCGGCTGCGGGCTTCGTCCTCCGAAAAGCCGGCATCCTTGAAGCTCAGGTAGTTTTGGGTGCGCTGGTTGATGGCGTAGGTGTCAGCCGTTTTGCTCCAGGTGTTGTACACCTGCGCAAACCAGCGCGGCGACACGTAGCGGGCATGCAGGTACTGCACGCTCCAGTCCTTAATCTGGTTGCGGCCGGCGTTGGTCTGGGCCAGGAAGCTCGACTGGTTGCCGCCGTACGACACGATGATGTCGGCCTTGTCGGTGAGGCTGTAGTACACGGCCGCCTCGCCGTGCAGGCTCTTGAAGGTGCGGTCGAGGTCAATTTCCTTTTCGGCGTGGAAGATGCCCGGGCTGGCTGGCGACGTGGTTTTGAAGGCCGTATTGGTGTAGTACACGGTATCGGTGTAGGCAAAATCCTCGCCCCGCGTGTACTCGCCTGTCACCTTAAAGGCCAGCTTGGAGTTGAGCACCTGCGCGTGGCGGAAGCGGCCCGAAAACACACTCTGGTTGCCCAAACCCAGCGCCACGGTGGTGCCGGCCGAGCGGCGCGGGTCCTTGCTGATGGTGTTCACCAGGCCGTTGTGGGCATTGGGGCCGTAGAGCGCGGCCGACGGTCCGAGCACGACTTCAATGCGTTCAATATCCTCCTTCACCACGCTGGTGAGGGGGCCCAGCGGCAGGCCGGTGGCAATGAGCGTGGACAGGCGCGCATCGTTCATCTGCAGGTTTTTGGGGTTGAAGGCGCTATTAAAGCCGCGCACGTTGATGCCCGTGCCCAGCACGCCGGTCCGGATGTAGTCGACGCCTTTCTGGCGGGCCAGCAGCTCGCCCACGTTGAAGGACGGCAGCTCGTCAATCTGCTTGGCGGTAATCAGGTCGATGGTAGCGGGGGCCTCGGTGAGCTTCTCGGGGCGGCGCGAGGCCGATACCACGACTTCACCGGCCATCACGGAGGCAGCGGCCAGGCCGATGGTGCCCAAATCCACGATGCTGGAGCCGACTTCCACGGTGCGGGCCGGCAGGGCTTCGTAGCCGATGGAGGACAGCACCACTTTGTAGGTGCCCGGCTGGAGGCCGGTGATGGTGAACTCGCCGCCGTTGCCCGACGACGCGCCCGTGGTGGTGCCGGCAATGAGCACGCTCACGCCCGGCAGGCCTTCTTTGGTGGCAGCATCCGTAACGCGGCCGCGCACGCCGCCGCCCTGGGCCGCAGCTCCCAATGCCTGAACCAAGAGCAGAAAAAAGAGTAAAAATCGAGAGGCCATAGTCGTTGGGATTGAAAGGGTTGGTGGGATTTTGCGTCGGAGTGTAGGAGTGGGACGAATCTACCGGCCTCCCCTACCCAACGCTTTCCCACGCCGCAAATAAGCGCGGTGGACTTAACCGCCACCGGCCGCGCTACCCTCTCGCAAACAATTGTTAATCAAACCGTTTCGCCCGACTGCAACAGCATGGACCGAATGCGCCCGCACAAGTGTGGAATGCAGGATTTTACCTCGTTTAATTGGTCTTCGAGCAGCCGGCGCTTGTGCGGATTGCCGAAATGCGGCTGGCCGGTGCGGCCAATCAGCTCCACCAGCTGGTCGTCGTCAATCTCATTCTCCACGTAGCGGCTCAGGTGGTAGTACCACTCCAGGGTGGGCACGTAGTTGGGGCGGGTGCGGTAGTCGGCCTCCTTGGCCAGCAGGTGGTGGCGGTGGCAGGCGCGCAGCAGCTTGTCGTACTTCTCCTGCAGCACCAGGGCCTGGAAGTAGGCCACGAAGAAAATGTGCCAGCGATGGGCCAGAATTTCCTTGGCGTTGTCGCGCAGGAAGCTGTCGGCCAGCTTTTCGCCGTCGGCGGGCTGGCCGTTCAGGTTCAGGCACTTGATGTAGAAGGCCATGAAGCCGATTTTGTTGCGCACGTTGTTGGTGTGCCGCACCGACGGAAACGACTGCTTCATGAGGGCCAGCGCCTCGTGGATTTTGCCCTGGCGCAGCAGAATCGCGCTGTAGTTGTTAAGGTAGTGCAGGTGGTCGGTGTTCTTCTGCTTAATGCTGAGGTAGCCGAACTCCTCGGCCTGCTGCAGCACGTCGAATTTGGAGTGCAGCAGCACGCTGTTGGCGTAGTAGTTGAACAGGATGCGGCGCGAGTAGAACATGCCCTGGCGCAGCAGCCCATCGAGGGCCTCGTACACGGCCTTCAGCTTGTCGAACTCCGAGTAGTTGAAGTAGAGAAACGTGAGCCGCACCACTGCGAAATAGCGGTTCAGGCCATCCAGCGTGTCGTCGTAGAAAGTAGCCAGCAGCCAGGGCTCCCACTGCCGGCTCTCGGTGGCGTTGCGGGTGTACTGGCTCGTGATGTCGAGCGTGGCCTGGTGCAATTGGGCAAACGTGGCCTTGCTCTGTTCGTAGGCCGCCCGCTGCTGCTCCACGAACTGGGCCACCAGCTGGTGCTCCTTAAAGCGCATGCGCACCAGCAGAAACTGCTGGTAGCTGAGCGTGAGCTCGTAGAATTTCACGAAGTAGAAGGCCGGCTTGTCGTAGCGCACAATGGCCTGGAGCAGCGCCTTTTCCTCGGCCGGGCCGATGGAATCGGTCATAATCTGCTGGTCGAGGGCGTTGATATGCACCAGGTGCTTGTCCACGTCGATGCTGGCCAGGCGCTGCTGCACCCACTGCATCAGGTTGGAGTACTTGCGCTTGTCGATGCCGGGCCGGAAGGCCACCGGCGTGCGCGGGTGGTGGCAGTTGTAGGCCAGCGTTTCGAGAATCTCGCGGTTGTCGGCATCCTGAAACTGCTGCACCTGCTGCAGCCAGGCCACTTCGTGGGGCAGTACATCGGCGGCAAACTCGGCGAACTTCTCTAGTTTCTTTTTCACAGAATAGCGACGTGAGTGGGCGGGGCGTCCAATTTACTGGAAATTCTGAGGGGTTGATGAGTGGTGCGGCGCGGGCATAAAAAAAGCGCGGGGTTAGCGCGCTTTAGATGTTGACGGTTCCTATATATTAGCCGAATGAGCAGAAAAAATCTATCCATTTACTCTTGTGCGAAATATTCGCTGGTTTATCTGCTGCTCAATTGTTGCCTAATAAGTTGCCAAGGTGCCTCATCTAATCATGAGTCATTTATATCAGCCGCAATTAATACTCGCCCGCTGGATTCTTTAAACAGAGTCTTTCTGGTGCATGCTCATGATTCGGCAGAAACGTGGAGTGATACGCTGGTTAGTCAGCTCACTCATGCATTGCAAATCCAAGGGGTTGATACCTTCTTATATTATCGTAGTGGTTGTTCAGGATGTGATGTCCTTGTAGAAAAAGGCGTATCTGACTGCTCCTGCAACACAACCGAAATAAGGTCTTACCTATACTGGCAACACCGTGGACACACTTTTGTCAAAAAATTGGACTGTTGTCGTAGCCACCCAGTTGTATCGACTTCTGCTGCTGCATTCAACTTTTATTATCAATACCAGAAGACTTTTGAAGAGGGTAGCAAATTCTACCGCGATTTTCAAAAGTATAATCAAGCGCACCCTGATAATCCACACTTCTTACCAAGTGGCCCAATTCACGACTTAAATGTGAGCAACATGAGTTTGCGGACTGCCAACACTCGGCTAAATGTTCAAGTTTGGGGAGGAGGTTATGACTCACTTGGCACACCACTATTCTTGGATTATCAGTGGCGTCGGAAACAGTGGGCGTGGGCAAAGCTTTTAGAAAAGCTTCCGCATGATAATGCTAGCCAAAGGAATTAATAAGAACCCCGCTACCGCACAAACGCCGCCACCAGCTTATTAAACTCGGCCGCCTGCTCGTAGTGCGCGAAGTGGCCGGCTTCGGGCAGCAGCACTTGTTGGGCGTGAGGCAGGCGGGCCACGCCGGCCACTGCCACCTGGGCGGTGGTGAGCTGCGGGTGCAGCGCCCGGTTGGGAATCAGGAAATCTTCGGCCCCGAACACCACCAGCGTGGGCTGCTGCACCTGCGGCAGGCAGAGTAGTGCAAGCCCGAAACCAGGCGCCCCGAGGGAAGCAATACGATACGACTATGCCATCTTTGCTCCCGGGTGGCGGATTGCGCTACGCCGGCTTGCTGGCCTGCTGCGTTTGCGTGTTTCACTGCCCGCCCTGCCTGTTGGGCTTCCTGCTCCGCTGATGTCAGGCCTGGCTCCCGCGGTGCTCGGGCCAGCTATGGCAAATTTCCAACACATGATTCCGGGCCTGCGACCGGTTTTGCAGGACACATTCACCGACCTTTAACTGTCAGTCTGACTCCGCTGCCCGTGTACAAGCCCCTCGTCAAACCCATCCTCTTCACCCTCGACGCTGAACGCGCCCACCACCTCGTTTTCGACAACCTGCGCCGGGCGGCGCGGGTGCCCGGCACGCCGACGCTGCTGCGGGCCCTGTATGATTTCCAGCACCCCAGCCTGGCGCGCGAGGTGTTTGGATTGAAATTTCCGAACCCGGTGGGGCTGGCGGCGGGGTTCGACAAGAATGCCGTGCTGACCGATGAACTGGCCACGCTGGGCTTCGGCTTCGTGGAAATCGGGACGGTGACGCCCCTGCCGCAGCCCGGCAACCCGCAGCCGCGCCTGTTCCGGCTGCCGCAGGACGAGGCGCTGGTGAACCGCATGGGCTTCAACAACGACGGGGCGGCCGTGGTGGCCGCGCGGCTGGCCCGGCGGGCGAACCGGCAGCTCATCATCGGCGGCAACATCGGCAAGAACAAGGACACGCCCAACGAGCGCGCCGCCGAGGACTACGTGGCCGGCTTCGAGGCCCTGGCCGAGGTGGTCGACTACTTCGTGGTGAACGTGAGCTCGCCCAACACGCCCGGCCTACGCGAGCTGCAGGAGAAAAAACCGCTGATTCAGCTACTGCAGCAGGTGCAGCAGCGCAACCAGGCCCGCGCCAGGCCGCGCCCCCTGCTCCTGAAAATAGCGCCCGACCTGACGGATTCGCAGCTCGACGACATTCTGGAAATAGCCCGCGAAACGCAGCTCAGCGGCTTGGTGGCCACCAATACCACCATCAGCCGCGACAACCTGAGCTCCGAGCCGGGCTACGTAGCCTCGCTGGGCGCGGGCGGGCTGAGCGGCAAGCCGCTGCGGGCGCGGGCCACCGAAGTCATCCGCTACCTGCACCGGAAGTCCGACGGCGGCCTGCCGATTATCGGCGCGGGCGGCATTCACTCGGCGGCCGATGCGCGGGAGAAACTGGAAGCCGGCGCGGCACTGATTCAGCTGTATACCGGCTTTATTTATGAAGGGCCGGCGCTGGTGAGCCGCATAAACCGGAGCTTGGTGCGCGGCTAAGGCGCTTCGCCAGCTGAGGCCGCGGAATAAAGAGCTAAAGTTAAGATGCTCGATGCTTGCCAAGCAATCGGTTACGCGGGCCATCTTTTTTTTACTGGCGAAAAGAAGGACGGAAAGTGCGTCGTTTAGCCTGTAGGGTCAAAAATAAAGGTTGAGAAAAGCGGTGCGAATTTAAAGTTAACATTACCGATGAATTGCCGGGCGTAACAATGCCGTATTTTTGCATCATGCTTCAACCAAAAAACTTGTTGATGAAGCGCGGGACCCTGCCCGGCTGGGACCCGCGAGTAGACCGGAAGGTCTTCGCCACCGTCGGTTTTCCCGATTTTGCCTTTGGTATTTCCGTTGTTTTTTCTGCGTATTGCCCCGCTACCGTTTCGGATTCCGAAACGGTTTTTTTATGTCCAGTGAGTAGGGTGTTGTTAAACAACTAGGGTAAAACCGCCCACTCGCAAGTGCTGACTACGTACTTCTTTTTCCCAATTTCGGTATGGCACGTAAAGACCTGCTCGACATCGCCTCCCTTCACCGTGAAGAAATCGAGTTCCTGCTCGACCAATCCACGTCTTTTAAGAAACTGTTCACCCGCTCGGTGAAAAAAATCCCCGCCCTCGAGGGCAAGTCCGTGCTCATGCTGTTCTACGAGGCCAGCACCCGCACGCACTCCTCGTTCGAGGTCGCGGCCAAACGCCTCTCGGCGGAGGTCACGAATTTCGACGTTGCCCACTCCTCCATCTCCAAGGGCGAGTCGGTGCGCGAGACGATTGAAACGCTCCAGGCCATGCGCACCGACTATATTGTCGTTCGCCATAGCCACCCCGGCCTGCCCGGCATGATTGCCCGCCAAACCACGGCCTCGGTCATCAATGCCGGCGACGGGGCCCACGAGCACCCCACCCAGGCCCTGCTGGACGCCTTCACCATCAAGGAGAAATTTCCCGACCCCAGGGGCAAAAAAGTCCTCATCATCGGCGATATTCTCCATTCCCGCGTGGCGCGTTCCACCAGCACCCTGCTGCAAAAGCTGGGCGTCGAGGTCGCGTACCTCGGCCCGGGCTCGCTGGTGCCCAAGTATGTGCCGGCCACCATCCGCCGCTTTACCGACTACGAGGCGGCCATGGCCTGGGCGCCCGATGTGGTGTACCTGCTCCGCGTGCAGATGGAGCGCCAGGACGTGCAGTTTTTCCCCAGCCTCCGCGAGTACCACCGGGTCTACGGCATCACCAATACCCGGCTGGCGGAAATCAGCGACCGCGGCCTCTACATCATGCACCCCGGCCCCGTAAACCGGGGTGTCGAGCTCTGCGACGCCGTCATGGACTACGAGCGCAGCCTTATCACCAACCAGGTCGAAAACGGTATTTCCATCCGCATGGCCGTGCTCGACTGGCTCACGCCGGGCGGGGAATTTCCGAAGCAGGAATCGTATACCGCCCCGCACCGAGCCAGCTCATCGGCAATCATACCCTAATTGCCGGACGCGGCGGCTGGTTCGCCCGTGTCCTTTCATCTTCAATAGCCAGAATACCCCTACTTCCCTTGCCGGTTTATCCTACTCCTCCCTTCATGCTCCTCCTTCAAAACGCCCGCATTGCCACCGAAAATTCACCCGTACTTCTCGAAGGCGACGTCCTGATTGTCGAAGGAAAGATTCAGGACATCGGCCCCGGCCTGGCCATTCCCGAGGGTGCCCGCGTCATCGACGCGCGCGGCCGGGTGCTGATGCCGGGCATGTTCGATGCCCACGTCCATTTCCGCGCTCCCGGGTTTGAAAACAAGGAAACCATCACCACGGGCAGCGAAGCGGCCATTAACGGCGGCATTACCGGCGTGGTGATGATGCCCAATACCCGCCCGGCCCTCGACTCGGCCACCGCAATAGCCACCGTGCTGGACAATGCCAGGGACCGGTCGCGCATTCCGGTGTACACCTCTGGCTGCGTCACCAAAAACCGCGAGGGCAAGGAGCTGGCGGAAATCGAGGGCATGCGCGAGCTGGGAGTGAAAATGCTCACCGACGACGGGGATACCACTGCCGACCCGGCGGTGCTGCTCCGGGCGATGCAGTACGCCACGGAGTTCGGGATGTTTTTCGCCAGCCACTGCGAGGTGTCGGAACTGGCCGGGCCGCGCGCCCTGAACGAGGGAGTGATGAGCTACCGGCTCGGCATCAAGGGCTCGCCGGCCTGCGCGGAGGAAATCATCATCGACCGCGACATTCGCCTGGCCCATGCGGCGGGCGCGCATGTGCACATCCAGCACGTATCCAGCAAGCTCGGCATGGAAACCATCCGCTGGTGGAAATCGCGCGGCGATGTGAAGGTGACGGCGGAAGTGATGCCGCACCACCTGCTGTTCACCGACGAGCACATCGGCGACTACGACACGAACTACAAAATGAACCCCCCACTGCGGACGCAGGCCGATTGTGATGCGCTGCTGGAAGGGCTCATTGAAGGCGTATTCGACATCATTGCTACGGACCATGCGCCGCACACGCCGTTCGAAAAAGCCCAGGATTTCATCAGCGCGCCCAACGGCATCACCGGCCTGGACACGGCCCTGGTGTCGCTCCATCACTTCTTCGTCGGGCCCGGCAAATTCGGGTGGGACTTGGTGGTGAAGCGCTATTCGGCGGAGCCCCGCCGCCTGATGGGCCTGCCGGTAGCCGCCATCGAAGTTGGCCAACCAGCCAACTGCGTCCTCTTCGACACCGCAGCGGAAACGACCTTCACGCGGGAATTCATGAAATCCAAATCCCAGAACACCCCCTTTATCGACCAGACGCTGAAAGGCCGGGTGGACCTGGTGATTTTAGGCACGGAAATCCTGCTTGAGCGCTGACAGGTAGGTGTGAGGTGGCCTGGCTAAGCTGGAGACAATTGGGACGTGGTTTCGAAGTGGCTGGGCGATTGGTAACCGAGGACCGGGGGCGCTGCCCGGCGTTGTAGCAGGCCACGTGGTAGCTGGTTTCGAAAGAAGCAGAAGTCTTTCATCTATCCACCTTTTCTGGACCGCCTCAAAGGGAAACAAGCTTTAAAAGAGGCTTTGAGTCAATTTGCCCATCCTACCGCACAAACGCCGCCACCAGCTTATTGAACTCGGCCGCCTGCTCGTAATGGGCGAAGTGGCCGGCTTCGGGCAGCAGCACTTGTTGGGCGTGGGGCAGGCGGGCCACGCCGGCCGCCGCCACCTGGGCCGTGCTGAGCTGCGGGTGCAGCGCCCGGTTGGGAATCAGGAAATCCTCGGCCCCGAACACCACCAGCGTGGGCTGCTGCACCTGCGGCAGGCGCTCGAAAATGGGGCCGTCGAGCATACCGGCCATGCTGTTGACCACCGTGAGGGCGTAGAGGCCGAAGTCGTCACACTGCATCATGCGCAGGCGCTCGGTTATCCAGAGGTCCACGGCCGGGGGCATTTGGTAGAAGTTGTACTTGTGGTTGGCGCGCACCTGGGCCTCGGGCGTGTGCCGAATGGAGGCCACCGTGTAGAAGGCGCGCAGCTGCTCCCGCTCGGGCGCGGTGAAGGTTTCGAAGCCGGCTGGCGAGGTGAGGACCAGCTTTTGGGCATCGGTGGGGTATTTCAAGGCCAGGGTCACGGCTATCTGGCCGCCCATGCTGTGGCCCACCAGCGTTACGTTGCGCAGGTGCAGCCGCTGGATAAACAGGTGGATGACCTCGGCGTAGAAATCCATGGTGCCAGGGTAGTGGCCCTTCGACGATTTGCCGTAGCCCGGCAGGTCGAGGGCCAGGCAGCGGCTGGTGCGGCTGAGCTCCGGCAGGGTGCGCTCCCAGGCCCGCACGTAGCTGCTCAGGCCGTGGATGAAAATGAGGGTGCTGCTGCCCTTGCCGGCATCAACGTAGGCGATTTCCAGCGAATCGGCCAGCGCCACGCGGTGCTCAGGAAAGCCGTAGGGGCCAATGACCTGGCGGATAGGCTCGGTTTGCGTTGGGAGAGACATCGCCGGGAAGCTTGCGGTGAGAAGAAGGAGGAATAGGGCGGGCAGGAGGCGGAGGGTCGGATGTTTCATTGGGAGGGAAAAAGAACGTCATGCTGAGCGGGGCATTTCCACCGCTTCGTTTGAGCGGGTCAACCTCACCCCCTGACCCCCTCTCCCGCGGAGAGGGGACACCGGTTTTGCTCCAGGCGATAATCGTCAGGCTCCCCTCTCCGCGGGAGAGGGGCCGGGGGTGAGGTGACGGCGGCTGGCGAAGCGACAGAACATTCAAACCGTCGCCTGCAGGGCTTTCTTATTAATTTTCCCGGTGTCATTCTTCGGCAGCTCGGCCACCAGCTCCAGGTACTTGGGCACCTTGAAGCGGGCCAGGTTGCCGGCGCAGTACGCCAGCAGCGCCTCGCAGGAAATATCCAGCCCCTTAGTCACGACGAAGGCCTTGCCGACTTCGCCCCAACGGGCGTCGGGCACGCCGATTACCGCCACTTCCGACACGCCGGGGAAGGTGAGCAGGAAGCGCTCAATCTCGGCCGGGTACACGTTTTCGCCGCCCGAGATATACATGTTTTTGATGCGGTCCATCACGAAGAAGTAGCCCTCCTCGTCGCGCCGCAGCAGGTCGCCGGTGCGGAACCAGCCGTCGGGCAGGGCTTTGGCGGTGGCTTCGGGGTCGCGCCAGTAGCCGGGCGTGGTTATGGGGCCGCGCAGGCAGAGCTCGCCCACTTTGTTGGGGCCTACTTCGCGGCCCTGCTCGTCGAGCAGGCGGGTTTCGACGTAGAAATTGGCCCGCCCTATGGAGCCGATTTTGCGCACGGCATCGTCCTGGTGCAGCGAAAACAGGTTGGGGCCGACTTCGGTAAGGCCGAAGCCCTGGCGGATTTTGATGCCCTTCCGGTCCCAGGCCCGGATAACTTCCAGCGGCAACGCCTCGCCGCCCACGATGAAGTAGCGCAGGCTGCCCAGGTCGGCGGTGGCGAAGGCGGGGCTTTCCATCATCATTTTGAGCATGGTGGGCACGCCCATGAAAATGTCGGCCTGCTCCTGGTCGAGCAGGGTGAGCAGGCGCTCGGGCTGGAACTTCTTCATCAGCCCTACCGTGGCCCCGCGGTGCAGAAACGGCGTGAGCAGCACGTTCCAACCGCCCGTGTGGAAGGGCGGCATGCAGTTGATGGTGACGTCGGTGGGCGTGATTTCGAGGCTCAGGCTGGTGTTGAGGCTATTCCAGAGCAGCATCCGGTGGGTGTAGAGGGCACCCTTGGGAAAGCCCGTGGTGCCGGAAGTGTAGAGGATGAACACGGGGTCGTCCTCCTCCGGCTCGGGGCCAGCCCAGGCGGGCTGGGGAGTGGCCAGGCCGCGCTGGCAGAGGTCGGCCAACGCCTGCAGCGGCCACACACGGGGCACCGCGGCCAGGCCGGGCAGCACCAGGGCCTTGTCCTGAAACTGCTCCTCGTAAATCAGCAGCGCGGGCTCGCAGTTGCGCACCAGGTAGTCTATTTCGCCGCAGGCCAGCCGGTAGTTGATGGGCACCAGCACGAGGCCCGTTTTTTGGGCCGCCACGAACAGGGCCACGTACTCCAGGCAGTGCTCGGCCAGCACCATCACCCGGTCGCCCTTTTGCAGGTGGTGGGTTTGGGTGAGCTCGGTGGCAAGGTAGTTGGCGGCCTGGTTGAGCTCGGCGTATGTATAGGCGCGGCCGGTGTCGAGCTCTTTGAGGGCCGTTTGGTGCGGGGAGTAGAGGGCCCACTTGGCGACCCAGTCTTTGGTGTACATAGTGCGGTGGGAATTGTGGTCACCTCACCCCCCCGGCCCCCTCTCCCGCGGAGAGGGGGAGCCACGGCGGCACTGGCAGCAATTGCTTCAGCATGTGCCGGATGCAAGGTGAATAAGGATGGAGAATGTGGGATGGAAAGATGTGAGCTATAAAATCCAAATAAAGTAGTGTCTTGCGCTGCAGTCGTCAGGCTCCCCCTCTCCGCGGGAGAGGGGGTCGGGGGGTGAGGTGACCCGCGGAGGGCCAGCTAAACCACTTCCGCTGCCATAGCTACCTCAGCCACTGAAGCTGCCTCAGCCTCCCCAACCCGCCGCCGCGCCAGATACCAGGCCCCGCCCACGGCTACCGAGGCCAGAATGCCCAGCGCGGCCGACACGCCGGGGTTGCGCACCGGGGCCTGCATGTAGGGCGTGAGCCGCCCGAAATACACCACAAAATGCACCAGCAGCGCCGTTACGGAGGCTACCGTCACGGCCGAGCGCGGGGCATCGCGCAGGAAAATCCCGAAGCTCACCGGCACGAAAGCCGCCGCGAAGTAGGCGTACACGCCGGTTTGGGCGAAGATGGCCACGCTCAGCTTGGCATTCACGAACTGGTCGTAGGAAAGCCAGATGGCCACGCCGCCCAGGGCCGCAATCACGACCCGGTTCAGCAGAATTTCGCGGCCGAAACCGCCGGTGCCCGCAAAGGCCGTGGCCGGCAGTAGGGGCTTGATAATGTCGGCCGTGATGGTGCTGGAAAGCGACTGAATCAGGCTCTCCAGCGTAGAAATGCCGGCCGAAATCAGCCCCAGAATAACCAGCAGGCCGAGGTATACGGGAAACTCGCGCACCACGTAGGCCGACATAATCTTGTCCATGCGCAGCTCCTGCCCGTTCAGCAGCAGGTTCGGGAAAGACAGCCGCGCATACAGGCCCACAAACACCACCGAGAAAAACACCGTGAGCACCAGCACTGCCGTGGTAAGGTAGCGGTTCACGTCCTTCTCGCTGTCGAGCAGCAGCGACTTGGTGATAAGGTGGGGTTGGCACACGATGGCCACGCCGATAACGATTTGGCAGACGATGATTTCGAAGTAGTCGCGAAACAGGTAGCTGCCGGGATTGGTGGCGTGCGTCAGGGCCGGGTCGATGGCGGCCAGCTTGGCAATAAAGCCGTGCACGCCCTGGCTGAAATGCTCGTAGCCCGAGGTGAGCAGCACGATGGCTACCAGCAGTTTCAGCGAGGCCTGAATGGTGTTGGTGTACACCATCGAATTGGCCCCGCCAAACATCATGTAGCCGAAAATGAACACCACCACAGATACCAGCACCGGCAGCGGCGGCGCGTTCAGGGCGTTACTGAGCACCTGAGTCAGCCCCACGCAAAT
Organism: Hymenobacter artigasi; assembly: GCF_012275535.1. Classification (GTDB taxonomy): domain Bacteria; phylum Bacteroidota; class Bacteroidia; order Cytophagales; family Hymenobacteraceae; genus Hymenobacter; species Hymenobacter artigasi. The sequence continues at coordinate 89,041 of NZ_JAAVTK010000001.1, forward strand.
GAGCACGATGAAGGTGATGAGCAGCAGCGACAGCCACCCGAAGTACCGCGTGAGCCCCGGGCTCTGGAACCGCGAGCCAATCCACTGGGCCAGGGTGTGGGCCTTCACCGTTTGCCCGTGCTTACGGAAGCCCTTGGTAAAAACCACCAGCGACACCATGGAGGCCAGCGGCATCACCACGCCAAACGAGAGCATAGCGCTCAGCCCATTGATGGCCACGAAGCCGGGATTGATGATAAAGGTGGCCGCACTGGTCATGGAAGCCGCCAGCGAGAGGCCCACGGCCACCGGGGAGAATTTTACCGAACCCACCGCGTAGTCCGACATGCTCTTGATTTTCAGCGCCCCGCGCACCACGAAGAAGAGGATAACCGCCGCGTAGCAGGCCAGCAGGACGGCCGTGGCGGTTACTTGTTGGGGAGTAGCGATGCCGTTCATGGGTGGGAATGTAGCGCGGACTTTGTAGTCCGCGGGTGAACAATGGTTGAATGTAGGGGCGGGGCTTGCTCCCGCCCGGTGCCTGAACGACCAACAGCGCAATCGTTCAACGACGGGCGGGGACAAGCCCCGCCCCTACTTTGCGCTACATCCGAAAAGCCGCCCCGGCAAACGCCAGCCCGCCGCCGGAGCCAATCAGAAATATCAGGTCGTTTTCCTTAATGTCACCGGCCGTCACGGCCTTATCCAGCGCCATGGGGATGGCGGCCGAGCCGGTGTAGCCAAACTCGCGCATGATGAGCGGGGCCCGCTCGCGAGGCACGCCCAGCCGGTCCAGCGTTTCGTGAATGGCGTGGATGTTGAGCTGCGTCATCACGTAGTGGTCCACCTCACAGGGGCACACGTTGATATCGGCCCCCATTTCCTTCGCCAGGCGCGTCCAGATATCGGGGTTGATTTCCTTGGGGAAGCGGTGGATAAACTTCAGCTTGTGGTCGTTGCGGGCCAGCACGTCGGCGGTCAGGGGCTGATGGGTGGCCCCGGCATATATACCCATCCAGCCGGTGTACTGGCCCTCGGTGTGCAGGCGGCTGGTGAGGAAACCCCGGTTCGTATGCTCAGCCGAGGTGAGGAGCACGGCGCCAGCCCCGTCGGCGAAAAGCGTCACGGTTTTTTTATCGCTCATGTCCAGGTACTTGCTCATGGCGTAGCCGCCAATGACCAGCACCCGGTTATAGCGCGTGTCGGAGGTGATGTATTTGGCGGCCACGTCCAGCGCTGTCACAAAGCCGGCGCAGGCGGCGTTGAGGTCGAAAGTCCCTGCTCCCGTGGCCCCCAGCCGGTGTTGCAGCACGGCGGCGGTGGAGGGCGACACGTATTCCGGTGTGTCGGTGGCCACGATGAGCAGGTCCAATTCGTCGGGCCGCACGCCGGCGCGGTCCAGCGCCTGCCGGGCGGCATGCTCGCACAGGTCGGCCACCGACTCGTCGTCGGCGCACCAACGGCGGGCGTGGATGTTCACGTTCTGGCAGAGCCACGTATCCACGTCCTCGCCCAGCAGCTCGTTGAAGTAGCTGTTGGGAAGCTCTCGTGTAGGGGCGTAAGAGCCGGTGGCGGTGATAAGTGCGCGGCGGCCGGTAGCAGTCTGCATGGCTAAATCGTTACGGCCCCGTCCACGCTCAGCACCGTGCCCGAGATGAAACCGGCTTCGTCGGAAGCCAGGAAAAGGTAGGCGTTGGCGATGTCCTCGGGCGTGCCCAGGCGACGCAGCGGGGTGCGGCCTTTCAGCATCTCCACCACCTTTTCGGGGATGGTTTCAATCATCTCTGTGGCGATGAAGCCGGGGGCCACGGCGTTCACCGTGATGTTGTATTTGCCCAGCTCGCGGGCCAGCGTTTTGGTGAGGCCGATGAGGCCGGCTTTGGTGGCCGCGTAGTTGGCCTGCCCAAAGTTGCCGTACAGCCCCACCACCGAAGACGTGTTGATGATGCGCCCGCTCTGCTGCGCTTCCATGAACGGAGCCACGGCCTGCGTGCAGACGAACACGCCGGTCAAATTCACGTCGAGCACCTGCTGCCACTGGGCCAGCGTCATCTTGCGCAGCGTGGCGTCGCGGGTGATGCCGGCGTTGTTTATCAGCACGTCGAGGCGGCCGAACTGGGCGTGCGCGGCCTGGGCGGCGGCGGCCACCTGCTCGGGCTGGGTGGTATTTACGATGGCCATAACGGCCACGCCGCCGGCCGCTTCAATCTCGCTAAGCGTGGCTTCGGCTTTGGCCTTGTCAATGTCCCAGATAACCACTTTCGCGCCCTCGGCGGCAAAGCGTAGGGCTGAAACCCGGCCAATGCCGCTGGCTCCGCCGGTGATGATGATGACTTTATCCTGTGCTCGTTTCATGCTGATTCTTAATGCAGCATGAAAGTAGCGGGAGCGGTTAGCGGGGCATCCAGAGCAGCGAAGAAAACCACGGTGGACTTAAGCCCTTTTATTTCCCTCGCTCATCCACAAAACAATAATTTTCAATAAGTTGAGCAAGCCATTCGATTACCGGACTGGCGACCTCCCGCAGCCCGGCCAGCTTCAGGTACACAACAAAAACCCCGGTCCAGCAGCCCCCACCAACTAAGTGGTGGGACCGACAGACCGGGGCTTTCTACGTCGTTGTTTTCGGCTGCTTAGCCGCTTACGCGCTTACTCGTGCGCGCACTTGGCGGTCAGGCTCACGTTGGCATCGGTGTACACCAGCAGGTAGTTGCCCTTGGCCAGATTGCCGAGGCTAACCGACGTTGAAACGCCGCCCACGGCGGGCGTTAGCATGGCCACGCGCTGACCCACAAAGTTGTAGACCGTAAGGCGGGCTTCGGCAGTAGACTTTGGGTGTTCTACGGTCAATAGCTCAGCGGCGGGGTTGGGGAACAGGTGCAGGGGCTCCACTACAGCACCGGTGGGCCGGGTGGCCGTGGCCACGGCCACAATGCCATTGAGGTAATTTTCGAGGTTGGTGTAGCCGTTGGCGGCGATGCCCTGGCGGTCGGCCGCGTTGTTGGGGTTCAGGCCGTTGGCCAGCTCGTAGGCATCGGTCATGCCGTCGTGGTCCGAGTCGGCAGGCGCGGGGCCGCAGCTGAGCACGGGCCAGGCCACCTGCGAGGTAGCGATGGGCGTGTGGGCCGGGAAGCCGCCCTGCACATCAATCAGGCCGCCGGTGCGGTTCTGCACTTCCGTGATAATGCGCTGGTCGATGGCATCGCGCACGGGCAGGATGCAGCCCACGCCCTGCAGCACCGAGGAATAAGCCGCCACCGCCGTTTGGGTATTGAGCGGGGCAATGTTGAACGGCGTGAGGGCTTTCGACTGCACGGTGTCGGCCAGGGTGCCGCCCTGCATGGTAGCGCCTTTCCAGTTGGCATTCGTCACTATGGCGCTTCCATCTACATAGTTACCAGCCAGATAAATCTGGGCGTAGGGTAGCAATGGTGCAGTGGTTTGCTTATACGGGTTCACCGTTTTGGAGCGGCCGCTGGTCGAAGGCCCCCACTTATAGTAGTTATTCACCATGTTGTAGTTGCCCCCTTCGCCGCCGTACGCGTTGTTCGAGCCCCAGTCGTAGATGACGTTGTTGCGAAAGTCGCAATTTTCCGAGCCAATGGCCGCGCCGTAGCGGGTGCCGTTCCAGCGCGGGGCCCGGCTGTTGACGTGAGCAAACAAATTGTGGTGAAACGACGCCCGCCGGCCGCCCCAGATGCCGCCGTAGCCGTGGCGCTCGTAGTCGGCATCGCCGGTTTCGAAGTGGTAAGAGTAGTTCAGGGGCTCCGAAATGAGGTTCCATTGCAGGGTCATCGAGTCGGTGGCCGCACCGTAGAACGTGAAGGCTTCGTCCTCGCTCCAGCTCATGGTGCAGTGGTCCACCACCATATTCTTGCGGTCGATGCCGTCGAAGGCATCCTCATCGCCATTGCCATTGGTTTGCCCGATGCCGGTTTGTTGCGGGTACCGGTCGCCGAGGCGGAAGCGCACAAAACGCACGATGACGTTGTCGCCGGTCACCTGCACCTGGCGGTCGGCCAGGCAAATGCCGTCGCCGGGGGCCGTCTGACCCGCGATGGTGGTATTGCGCGGAATACTCAGGCGCGCCGTGAGGTGAATGGTGCCGCACACCCGAAACACAATGGTGCGGTACAGAGCCGCAGTAGCCGGCTGGCTCACGGCATAGCGCAGCGTGCCCGGCGTGTTGGTATCGGCCAGGCTCGTCACCTCATACACCGTGGTGGGCGTGGCCGTCCGGCCCCGGCCGCCGCTCGTAAATCGCCCCGCCCCTTCCACGCCGGGAAAGGACAGCTGCTGGGCCTGCACCGGCGCACTGGCGGCCAGGCCGGCCACCAGTGCCACGAGGCTCAAGCCAACCCGCGCCGCTGGCCGGCCGGCTGCAACACGAAGCGAAGAAAACGGAGCGGAGAATAAATTCATTGCGGGAAATCTGGGGTGCTGATAAAAGAATGACTCAGGCCCGCCGTGCCAAAGCAGCCGCAGCAGACCGGTAATTCTGTATGCTAATATTACGGCCCCAATGGCCCGCAATATGCCGTCAGGCCCCTTTTTATTCGCGCAATCGTTGCCGGGAACGATGCCACCCGGCGCAACCAACGCCTCACCCAGCCGGCCACAACGCAAAACGTCCTGCCTCGATACCGAAGCAGGACGCTCTTCACTATTGGCGCTGATATTTATTCCTTCTCGAACACCGCCGATACCCAGCTACGCAGCGTACGGTGGCGCTGGTAGCGCAGGCCATGCTTGCTGGCTTCGGCCTGAATTTTGGGCAGGTCTTCCTCGTAGAAGCCGCTAAACAGGATGGGCCGGCCGCTGGGCAGCAGGCGGGCATACTCGTGCATATCCTCCAGCAGCACGTTGCGGTTGATGTTGGCCAGAATCAGGTCGAAGGGCTCCTCGTTGGCGAGGGTTTCCACGCCGCCCAGGCGGCACTCGATGCCGTGGCACTGGTTTTCGGCGGCGTTGTCGCGGGCGTTTTCCACGGTCCAGGGTTCCGTGTCCACGGCCAGCACCTGGCGGGCCCCCAGCATCTCGGCCATAATGGCCAGGATGCCGGTGCCGGTGCCCATGTCCAGCACACGCAACCCTTTGTGGCTCACATCAAGCTGATTTTCAATCATCAGAGCCGTAGTCTCGTGGTGGCCCGTACCAAACGACATGCGCGGCATTATCACAATGTCGTAGTCGACACCGGCCGGCTCGGGGTGGAACGGCGCGCGCACTGACACCCGCTCGGCAATGATGAGGGGTTGGAAGTTCTTCTCCCACTCAGCATTCCAGTTCTGGCGGGTGATGACGCGGTGCGAATGGCTGAGTTCGCCCTGGCCCTCGTAGCGGCTCATGATTTCGGCCACCGCGTCGGGGTTGAAAACATCTTCGGTGGTGTAGGCCTGGAAGCCTGCATCGGTATCCTCAAAGGTGTCGAAACCCACTTCGGCCAGCTCGGCCACCAGAATGTCGGCCAGCTCGCGCGGGGCTTCGACGGTCAGTTCAATAAAATCCACTTCGTGTAATTATGAATTAAAAATTATGAATTATGAATTAAAAATATTGACTAATAATTGACAAACATGCAGTTAAGCACAATTTCATCAATTCATAACTCATAATTCTTAATTCATAATTCACCTAATTGGTCTTGCAGCCGGCGAAGGAGCGCACGGTGGTGTAGTGAATGCTGAAATCGGCGCGGCTGCGGTCCGTGACCACCAGCAGCACATAGTCGGCAAAGTCGCGGGCGGGGGCTTCGGCCCACAGGCCGGGCTTATCGGCAAACAGCTTGTTGTTCTCCTTGAAAATCAGCACATCGGCAAAGGCTTCTTCGGGCTCTACGTACACCGTGCCGTAGCAGTAGCTGCGCCGGCCGGGGTCGGTTTCGAGGTACACCGAGCCGAAGATTTTGCACGGCTCCAGCGGGCCGGCGGCCGGGGTTTTGGCGGGCAGCAGGGCCAGCAGAAGCGTAAGGATGAAGGAGAGCATATCGTTGTGAGGTAAGCTTTAGCTTGCCGTTTACCGGAAGCTGTTGCGCGAGCAGTTCGTTCACCAATTATCAGGCCACGACAAGCTAAAGCTTACCTCACAATTAAAACGACTGGATAATCGTGGTGAAGTCGGCCGCTTTCAGGGCCGCGCCGCCGATGAGGCCACCGTCCACGTCGGGCTGCGAGAACAGCTCCTTGGCGTTCTGGGCATTGGCCGAGCCACCGTAGAGAATGGTAGTATCAAGGGCGGCCTGGGCATCGTAGGCGCGGGCAATCTGCTCGCGGATGAAGGCGTGTACTTCCTGCGCCTGGGCGCTGGTAGCGGTGCGGCCCGTGCCAATGGCCCAGATGGGCTCGTAGGCAATCACCACCTGCGCAAACTCCTCGTTGCTGAGGTGGAATAGGCCGTCGGTAAGCTGCTTGCCGATGTATTTAAACGTTTCGTCGGCCTCGCGGGTGTCCAGCGACTCGCCCACGCAGAAGATGGGCTTGAGGCCGGCGGCCAGGGCCGCTTTCAGCTTCTGGCCCAGCAGCTCGTCATCCTCGCGGAAGTACTGGCGGCGCTCCGAGTGGCCCAGAATCACGTATTCGCAGCCCACCGAGGCCAGCATTTTGGCCGAAACTTCGCCGGTGAAGGCGCCGCTTTCTTTCTGGTGGCAGTTCTGGGCCCCGAGGTGGAAATTGGAGGCCGGCGGTAGCTGCTGGCCCACGGCGTGTAGGAACGGGAACGGCGGGCAAATCACGACGGTGGGCGCGGAAGCCGCGCCCGCTTCGCCAGCCAGGCTGGTGATTTCGCCTACCAGGGCCAGGGCCTCGGGGTAGGTCAGGTTCATTTTCCAGTTGCCGGCAACAAGTTTTTGGCGCATAATCGAGCGGGTCAGGTAAGAAGGTTGGGACTACCTGCAAAGCTACGCTGCGTACCCGCGCCGCACCTCGCGGCTACTCGGAGGCGCGCATGTTGCGGGCGGCAATCTCGGCTTCGGCGGCGGCGGCGGCTTCGTCGCGCAGCTGCCAGGGCGTTTTGCGGCCGCCCAGCCGCGAGAGCACCACACCCGCAATGGCCACCAGGGTAGCGCCAATCAGGGCGGCCCAGCCCAGCTCGGGCACTTCGCGCAGCCGCACCACCCACACGGCCACCAGCGCCCAGGCCACCACCAGCGGAAACACCATGTCGCGGAATACCCGGCTCATAATGAGCCCCAGCGCAACTACTACAAAAATAAGCCCCAGCGTGAGGGTTATCGATGCGCCTTCGGCTGTTTGCCAGCCCAACTGCTGCAGCCCGATGGTGATGTTGATAACCGACGCCACCGAAATCCAGCCCAGGTACAGCGACAGCGGTACGCCCGCCAGCACCGGGGCCGCATCGGCAAAAATGCGCCGCCGGGCCCGTCCGTAGGCCACCACCAAGCAACCAAGAATGAGCAGCATCACGCCCACACTGGGTAAAATCAGCTCATAGGCAAACAGGACCACCCAAGCCCCGGTGGCAATACTGGCCAGCGTGAGCGGCTTAGCCAAGGCATCGGGCAGCGATATGCGCCGTTGCGCCGGCAGCAGCTGCCAAACCGCATAAATGGTCAGGGCCAGAAAAATCAGGCCCCAGATGCTGAACGCATAGCCCGCCGGCGTGAGCAGCGTGGGGTACTTGGCCGAAACCGCGCCCATCGTTTGCCCGGCGAAGGGGCGGGTATTAGAATAATAGTTGAGGGCAATATTGCCGATGATGGCCAGCGCCGCCAGCCACCGCCAGAGCCGGCCCGTGCCCGACCGATTAGCGGCAGCGTAGTGGTCCGGAGGCGTTGTAGCGGTGGGCATAGTCACGGGTGTGGGTGTGAGGGGGGGCGGCGAACTTACGTATTAATCTTTATGGATGGTTCTGCGTTTTTTAGCCCGTCCTGATTTAGGCTTCGCGTTCCGCATCCACTGCTCTACAGGCCAACGCCTTGGCCGGTATTAGGCTCACCAAACTGCCCTGGCGGACCTTGGCTGTATCAGGCCGCAAAGTATTGTTCAATTAAATCATCGGTCAATTCCCGTTTCAGCGTTTGCCCGTTGCGGGCTGGCGGGAATGCATTCCGGCAAAAGCCCGCCATGCGTTGAAAGTCATACAGCGCATGGCAGTAACCATTGATGAGCAGTGCCGCGGCCGTGCCGGCTACGTCCCAAAATACCTGTACCGTCACCGGCACCTGCCGGTCGGCCACGTTGGCCACATCATAAATATGCAGGGCATCAAGCAGCTCCATGGTGGTGCCCGGGCGTACGGCATACAGGTACCCCGTCGTGCCATCGTCCTCAAACACCACGCCTATCGTGCCGGCCGCCGACGTGCTCTCGATAATAGTATCGGGCGTCCCAACCGTAATTTTTGCTTCGACACCGAGCTGCATAATGGCTGAGCTTAGGAAACCTTCTCGGCCAGGAAGCGGGCCGTGTGGTTGGAGTCTTTCAGCTTCACCATGTCCTCCGGCGTGCCTTCGAACAGCAGGTGGCCGCCGTTGAGGCCACCTTCGGGGCCGAGGTCGATAATCCAGTCGGCGCACTTGATGATGTCGACGTTGTGCTCGATGATGAGCACGGAATTGCCCTGCTCGATGAGCGCATTCAGCGCGCCCAGCAGCTTGGCAATGTCGTGGAAGTGCAGGCCGGTGCTGGGCTCGTCGAAGATGAACAGAATTTTATCCTGCTGCAGCGTAGCGCCTTTGGTGAGGAAGCTGGCCAGCTTCACGCGCTGGGCCTCGCCGCCGCTCAGCGTGTTGGCCGACTGCCCGAGGCGGATGTAGCCCAGGCCCACATCTTCGAGCGGCCGAAGGCGGTCGGCCACTTTGGGCTGGGGCTGGAAGAACTGCACGGCATCGGTCACCGTCATTTCCAGCACCTCGTAGATGTTCTTGTCCTGGAATTTGATTTCCAGAATGTCCTGCTTGAACTTGTGGCCACCGCAGCCCTCGCAGGTCAGGTAGATGTCGGCCATAAACTGCATCTCGATTTTCACCTGGCCTTCGCCCTGGCATACTTCGCAGCGCCCGCCGTCCACGTTAAACGAGAAGTGCGATGGCTTCAGCCCCCGTGCCTTGGCCAGCGGCTGCTCCGAAAACAGCGTCCGGATGGCGTCATAGGCCTTCACATACGTCACCGGGTTCGAGCGCGACGACTTGCCGATGGGGTTCTGGTCCACGAACTCGACGTGCGACACCTGCCCGTTCACGCCGGTAAGGCGGTCGAACTTGCCGGTGCTTTCGCCCGCGCCGCCGCCCAGCATCTTCATCAAGGCCGGGGCCAGAATGCGCTTGATGAGCGTGGATTTGCCCGAGCCCGATACACCGGTTACCACCGTCATCACGCCCAGCGGCAGCTTCACGCTCACGTTCTTGAGGTTGTTTTCGCGGGCGCCGGTCAGCTCCAGGGCGTTGCGCCAGGGGCGGCGGCTTTTGGGCACAGCCACCTCCATTTTACCGCTCAGGTAAAGGCCGGTGTAGGTTTCAGTGTCCTGCAGCAGCTCGGCCATGGTGCCCTGAAACATCAGGTTGCCACCGCCGCTGCCGGCCTCGGGGCCGATGTCAATAATCTGGTCGGCGGCCTCCATCATCTTCTCCTCGTGCTCCACCACCACCACGGTGTTGCCCAGCTGCTGCAGCGAGCGCAGCACGCCAATCAGCTGCTCGGCATCCTTTGGGTGCAGGCCGATACTGGGCTCATCCAACACGTACATGGAGCCCACCAGCGCCGAGCCCAGCGACGTAGCCAGCGAAATGCGCTGGCTCTCGCCGCCGCTGAGCGTATTGCTCAAACGGTTCAAAGTCAGATACCCCAGGCCCACGCGGTTGAGGTAGCCGAGGCGGTTGGTGATTTCCGTTACGAGGCGTTCGGCCACTTTGGCGTCGTGCTCGCTCAGGCTCATGTTCTGGAAGAACGTCAGCGCGTCGGAGATGGGCAGCAGCACGATATCGGCAATGCTGCGGCCGTCGATGCGCACGTACTGCGCATCCTTGCGCAGACGGGTGCCGCGGCAGTCGGGGCAGGTGGTGCGGCCCCGGTAGCGGCTTTGCAGCACGCGGTACTGGATTTTGTGGGTCTGCTCGCTCACCCACTTAAAGTACTTGTCCAGGCCGTCGAAGTGCTTATTGCCGGTCCAGAGCAGGCGCTGCTCGGCCTGGCTGAGGTCGTTATAAGGCCGGTGAATGGGAAAATCGAAGCGGATGCCGTTTTTAAGCAGCGGCTTCAGCCACTCGCCCTGCTTTTCGGTGCGCCAGGGGGCAATCGCGCCTTCGTACACGGTCAGGCTCTTGTCCGGAATCACCAAATCCTCGTCAATCCCCAGCACCGAGCCGAAGCCCTCGCAGGTCTGGCACGCGCCGTAGGGGTTGTTGAAGGAGAAGAAGTTGACGCTGGGCTCCTCGAAGGTGACGCCGTCGAGCTCGAATTTGTCGGAGAAGGTGCGGGTTTCGGCGCCTGGTGCCTGGTGCTTGGTGCTTGGTGGCTGGCTTTCCGAGGCAATTACTAATTGAACAACGCAGGTACCGTGGCCCTCGAAAAACGCAGTTTGCACCGAATCCGACAGACGGAAGAGCAGGTCCTCGTCATCGGGGCGCAGCACGGCGCGGTCCACCATGATATAGACGTCGCCCTTCACCTCGGGCTGGTCCTCCCCCACCAGGTCCTCGATTTGCGAAGTCACGCCGTCCACCACCACGCGGCTGTAGCCTTTTTGCAGCAGCAAATCCAGCTCCTTGCTCATGGGGCGGGTTTTGTCGGGGCGGTGCAGCGGGGCCAGAATCATGGCCCGGGTGCCCTCTGGCTGCGTAGCCAGAAAGTCCACCACATCGGCCACATTATCCTTGCGCACCTGCTCGCCGCTCACCGGCGAAAACGTGCGGCCCACCCGCGCAAACAGCAGCTTGAGGTAGTCGTAAATCTCAGTACTGGTGCCCACCGTCGAGCGGTTGTTCTTGATGCTGACCTTCTGCTCGATGGCAATGGCCGGCGAAATGCCCCGGATGTAGTCCACATCGGGCTTGTCCATGCGGCCCAGAAACTGGCGGGCGTAGCTGCTCAGGCTCTCCACGTACATGCGTTGGCCTTCAGCATACAGCGTATCGAAGGCGAGGCTGGATTTGCCCGAGCCCGAGAGGCCCGTGACAACGATGAACTGGTTGCGCGGCAGGGCCACGCTGAGGTTTTTGAGGTTGTGAACCCGGGCGTTTTTGATGAGGATAAATTCGCGGGGGTCGAGATTATCAATGGCGTTGTCGGCGGGGGCCGACACCTGCAAAGCGTCTTTTTTGGGCATAAACAAACTAACAGCGGAGGGGGGCCGGAAGGTTTCGGCCATGGGCATTTGCTGCGGGTGCGAAGGTACGGCCGGGGCGGAGTGGCATAAGCTTTAGCTTGTGCGTGCCTAACATTGCAATCCATTTCGACCCGACTATTAATGTCTCCCTACAGTCCGATTGCTGCCATCTACCAGGTTTTGCAGCACGTACAAGCCACTGCGCAAACCAACGCCAGCATCTTTCGCAAAAACGAAGCTGCTACCCGAGCCGCGCTCATCGACCCCGTACTGCGGGCATTGGGTTGGGACACAGCCAATGTGCAGATGGTAGAGCCCGAGAAAACCCTCAGTAACGAGTTGCGAATCGACTACTTACTGAGCGACCCTACCGGAAAGCCCTGGGTAGTTGTCGAAGCCAAATGCCTCGATAGCAGCCTCGACAAATACGGCTATGTAGGCAAAATCCTGGGATATGCCCTGACGCTGAATGTTCAAACCGTTTGCATTACCGATGGCATTACTTGGCATCTGCACACGCATTTGCAACAGGGCAAGTCTGAACCCGTCGTATTCTCACTATCAGAAGATGACTTGCTGCCGGCAGCTAATGAGCTTATTCGCTGGCTCGATGCCGCTCAAAGTGGCCACGAGATTTCAATACCGCAGCCTGCGAAAGCTGCGGCGCTGACCAGCCATGCACCAGTCACCACTCCAAGTAAGATTGCCAAGCCAGCAGCCAAGCCGCTTCAGAAACCGAAGAAGCTAAAATCTGAAGCGGCTGATTTTATAGAAGTGAGCCGGTTGAAGTCGCTGGATTTACCTGCTGGCCAGAAGCCCAGGCTGTTGCGGCTGCCGAATGGCAACGTCAAGCCCATTACTACCTGGAAAGCTATTTTACTGGAAGTCTGCGGGCTTGTACTGAAAACCAATCCGAATTTATCAATACCTTTTCCCGATAAGGCAGGAAAGAAGTCGTTCCTTTTCTCCGCCAAAAAACCTGCTTCAGGTTCAAGCACCTTGGTTACTTATCAGAATCAGCCGGTATTCATCTATACCAATTACAGCGCGGCCGCTTGCATTGCCAATGCGCTTTACGCCTTGCAACAGCTGCCTTCCGACCAAAACACGACTACGCTCGCCGTGAGTTTCTAACCACGATAAGTAGCACACCCAAATTTTTTGTTTGCATCATTTAGAAGTTTGTCTAATTATCTTCGTACAATTGCAGCATCATTCACCTCCACGCCAATGAACCTGCTGAATCGCGCCCTCTTAACCACCGCCGCCGCGCTGCTGAGTTTCGCTAGCGCCCACGCCCAAACGGCTCTACCCAGCCTCACCGGCGACTGGTCGGGCACGCTCGGGCCGCTCGAATTCACCGCGCACCTCGCCGACCCGGCCGGGGGGCCGCGCACGGCCACGCTGGATATTCCGGCCCAGAGTGCCAACGGCCTGGTGATGCAGTTCACGGCGCCCACCGACAGCGTGTACCTGCGCCTGCGCCAGCCCGTGGCCGCGCAGTTTGCCGGCCGCCGCTCGGCCGATGGGCAGCAGCTAACCGGCGAGTGGCAGCAGGGTCTGCGCTCATTTCCGCTCACGTTCAGCCGGGCGGGCGGCACCAAAGCCGCCGGCCCCAACCGGCCCCAGACGCCGCAGCCGCCCTTTCCCTACCAATCGGCCGAGGTGACGTTTAAGAATGAAAAGGCCGGCATTACCCTGGCCGGCACCTACACCGTGCCCGCCGACATGGGCCCGTTTCCGGCGGTGGTGCTGCTCACCGGTTCGGGGCCGGAAGACCGCAACGAAACCATCCTCGGCCACCAGCCCTTCGCCGTGCTGGCCGACTACCTCACCCGCCACGGCATCGCCGTGCTGCGCTTCGATGACCGGGGCGTGGGCCAGAGCGGCGGCACCCAGAAAGGCATGACCAGTGCCGACTACACCACCGATGCTCAGGCCGCCCTGGCCTGGCTGCGGGCCCAGCCGGGCATCCGCAAAAACCAGGTGGGGCTGCTGGGGCACAGCGAGGGCGGCACGGCGGCCATTGGGGCGGCCGGGCAGCCGGCCGGCCCCGATTTCCTGGTGCTGCTGGCCGCGCCGGGCGTGGCCGGCGATGAGCTGATTGTACAGCAGTCGCTGGCCCTGGTCGGCCTGAATACCTCGGACCCGGCCCAGCTGGCGGCCATCGAAAAGCAGCAGCGCAGCATGACCCGGATTATCCAGAAAACCCCCGACGATGCCCAGGCCCACACCCAGCTCATGGCGCTGTACAACCCCACCAACGACCCCAATACGGCGGCGGCCATGGAGGCGCAATACGCCGTGATGGTATCGCCCTTCTACCGCCACCTGCTGGCCGACCGCCCCGCCCAGACCCTGGCCAAAGTGCATTGCCCGGTGCTGGCCCTCGGCGGGAGCAAGGACCGGCAGGTGCCCGCCGCCCTGAACCTGGCCGCCACCGCCGCCGGCCTGAAAGCCGCCGGCAACCGCGACGTAACCACCAAAGAATTGCCGGGCCTCAACCACCTGTTTCAAACCGCTGCAACCGGTTCCCCGGCTGAGTACGCTACCATCGAAGAGACGTTTGCACCGGCCGCGTTGGCCCTGATTGGCGACTGGATTGCGCAGCATACCAGGAAATAGCCTCCTTATCTATTCCTACTGCCTTGCTTACCCAACGGCCGCTTCACAAGAGCGGCCGTTGGCATTATCCGCCGGGCCATTAAACAAAAAACAGCAATTGTGATAAAAAACATTTGTTGTACTTTTCAGCCTTGATTTGTCTTGAAACTACTTTATCTACCCTTTTTATATCCTGATTCCATGATAAGATTACTACTCTCCTTTCTGATTTTTCTGGGATTAGTTATTCAGCCTCCGGCGCGGGCAATGGCCGCGCCGCCCACGCCCGCGCCGCTCAACGGCCAGTGGAAAGGCCCATTGAAGCTGCTCGGCGGAGAGATTTCCATCATCATCACCATTGTACCGCTTACCAACGGTGCTTACTACGCCGCCCTCGATGCGCCCCAGCAGCGCATCAGCCGCATGCCGGTGGAAGTGGAGCTGAAAGGCGACAACCTGACGCTGACCATCGAGCAGGCTGGCAGCAGCTTCGTGGGCAAGGTGCTGGATGAGGGCACCACCCTCAGCGGCACCTGGAAGCAGCCCGGCCTGACGGCGCCCATGGTGCTCACGCGGGCCGCGGCCTCCACGCAGGCCATCACCAAGTTCAAGGCCACGCCGCCTTACCGCGAGTCCGACGTCACGTTTACCAACCCCGTCACCAAAAACCGGCTGGGCGGCACGCTCACCATTCCGGCCGGCGAAGGGCCGTTTGCGGGCGTGGTGCTGCTGTCCGATTCCGGCCCGCAAACCCGGGACGTGGACGTGAACGGCTACCGCATGTTTGGCCAGCTGGCCGACTACCTCACCCGCCACGGCATTGCCGTGCTCCGGTTCGATGACCGGGGCGTGGGCAAATCGACCGGCAGCTACTCCAGCGCCACCACCGCCGATTTCGTGACCGATGCCCAGGCCGCCATGACCTTTCTGCGCGCCGAGAAGCTGGTGGCCGCGCACCGCGTGGGCCTGCTGGGCCACGGCGAAGGGGCCAACGTGGCCCTGCTGGCCGCCGCCATGCCGGGCCGGGCACCGGCTTTTGTGGTGTCGCTGGCTGGCTACGGGCAGCTGGGCAATGAGGTGCTGCGCCGCCAGCAGGGCGAAATCATGCGCCTGATTGGGGCCGACCCTTCGCAGGTGAAAGCGGCCCAGGACGTGTACCAGCGCACGGTGGACGTCATCCGCCAGACGCCCGACAACACCGTGGCCCGGTCCAAAGTGGCCTCGCTGCTGCTTGGGGCCAATATGGGCATCGACGCGCCGATGGCCCGCGCCCGCG
Source organism: Hymenobacter artigasi (assembly GCF_012275535.1). GTDB lineage: Bacteria > Bacteroidota > Bacteroidia > Cytophagales > Hymenobacteraceae > Hymenobacter > Hymenobacter artigasi. Next base: position 104,180 of record NZ_JAAVTK010000001.1, read on the forward strand.
CCGTGCAGCTCACCTCGCCGTGGTCGCGCTATTTCTTCGATTTCGACCCCCAGGCCAAACTGCCCGGCGTGCAATGCGCAGTACTGCTGCTCAATGGCACTTCCGATTTGCAGGTTTCGGCCCGGCGCAACATGATGCCGCTCTACAAGGCCCTGCGCCATGCCAAGCGCACGGCCGCCGATTACAAGCTCGACGGCATCAACCACCTGTTCCAACCGGCCCCGGCCCAGTGGCCGATGATAAACGGCGTGCAGCAAGCCGTTTTCTCGCCCGAAGGGCTGAAAATCATCCATTCCTGGGTAGCCCAGGAAACCCGCCCCCCCGGCGACCCGCTGCCCGTGACCGTAAAGCGCCCCGCTACCCAGCGCAAGGCCACCCGCACCCCCAGCATCAGCAAGACCCGAAACTAAGGAGCTTATACCGTGGCCGGGGCGCGGTCCCGCATTGGCCGGGTCACGCGCGAACGCGCACAGCCCGACGGTACACTCATTCAGGAAAGCCCTTTGAAATTGGCGTTACGGCCATTTCACCTATACTTGCCCCACAAACCGGACGGCCCTTTCAGCTCCGGCGGTTTGCTGCTACTTCCCTACGCGCTTCTACCCAATGGCTGCTCCACCCCCGCCGCGCTCAGGCTGGTCCTGGCTCAATTCCCGTCCCGTTCGCTGGGTTCGCCACTATTTTGGGTATTCGCGGGGCGAAGCGCGGGGCATGATGGGCATTCTGCTGCTCATGCTGGGCTTCATTATCGCGCCCATGCTCCTGCGTCCGGAGCTGCCGGAGTACCTGCCCGCGACCGACCAAAAAGCCCTCGATGAGTTGGCCACGCAGCTCAAAGAGCACCGCGCCACCGACCAAAGCTTTGCCAGCCGCTACCCCAAACGGGAGTTTAAAAAGTTTGAGCGCGGCGGCTCACGCTACCCACAGGTGGCCCAGGTTAAACTCGCACCCTTCGACCCCAACGCCCTTGCTGCCGAAGGCTGGGAGGCGCGGGGTGTACCGCACTTCGTGGCGGCCCGCCTGGAGAAATACCGTGCAGCGGCGGGTGGCTTCAAAGCCAAGGCCCAAATAAAGAAAATGTACGGGCTGGAGGATTCCGTGTACCAGCGCCTGGCCCCCTTCATACAGCTACCCGAGGAAGCCCCCAAACGCGACTACGCCGCCAACCGGCCCGGCCCCGATGGCAAGTTCCCGCCCTTTGCCAGCCCCGACGGCGCACCCTCCAAATTCCCCCGCAAGCCGCGCAACCTCCAGCCCTTCGACCTCAACACCGCCGATACCACGCAGCTGATGCAGATTCGCGGCATCGGCGCGGGCCGGGCCAAGTGGGTGGTGAAGTACCGCAACCAGCTCGGTGGCTACCTGCGCGAGGACCAGCTCGACGAAATATTCGTGCTGAAGGACGCCCCGGACTTGCGCGACAGCCTCCGGAAATACACCTTCGTGGCGCCCGGCTACGCCCCCAAAACGGTGAACGTGAACACCGCGAGTTTCGATGAAATGTACCTGCAGCCCTACATCGGCAAGCCCCGGGCGCGCATCATCGTGGCCTATCGGCAGCAGCACGGCCCCTTCAAAACGGTGGAGGATTTGAAACAGATTCCCATCCTGAAACCGGCCGACTGGGAGAAGATGCGGCCCTACGTGCGCTGCCAGTAGCGACGGGCTTCCCTAAAATTCATCAAAAATTCAGAAAGAATAAGCAACCATTCGTAATGGTAGTATCGTAGTAAGTGGTTGAACTTAGCGGACCTTTATGACCGAGCCGGCTCAACCTATCGGGGCCAGCGCTGTTACTCCTAGCCACTGCCTATTCTTTTATCATGACGGATAACTTCACGCCCGATTCGGCCGCGCTGCCCGATGGCCCGGCCCCGCAGGACGGCCGCCGCTCGTTCATCAAGCAAGCCACCGGCCTGCTGGGCCTGGCCCTGGCCCCGCCCCTCGTCAGCCAGGCCGAGCGCCTCACCGCCATGTCCCGCAAAGTGGAGGGCATCAGCGAGATGCGCCTCAAGGTGAACGGCACCCTGCGCACCATTCAGGCCGAGCCGCGCGTGACGCTGCTCGACGCCCTGCGCGAGCGCCTCGACCTCACCGGCTCCAAAAAAGGCTGCGACCACGGCCAGTGCGGTGCCTGTACCGTGCTGGTAGACGGCCGCCGCGTAAATAGCTGCCTCACGCTGGCCGTGATGGCCCAAGGCAAGGAAATCACCACCGTGGAAGGCCTCGCCAAAGGCGAAGAGCTGCACCCGCTGCAAGCCGCGTTCATCGAGCACGACGGCTTTCAGTGCGGGTACTGCACGCCGGGCCAGCTCATGTCGGGCGTGGCCTGCCTGAAAGAAGGCCACGCCAAAACCGACGGCGATGTGCGCGAATGGATGAGCGGCAACCTCTGTCGCTGCGGGGCCTACCCCAACATCGTGGCCGCCATCCGGCAGGTAGAACAAAGCGGCTTTAAAGGGTAATCGAGCGTCATGCTGAGCGGAGCCGAAGCATCTCGCGTGCCGCAGTAAACCAATCGTTGAACGATGCGAGCAAGATGCTTCGGCTCCGCTCAGCATGACGTTCCTCCAAACTTCCAATCCATGAACAACTTCACCTACCTCCAGGCCACGCAGGCGAAAGAAGCCACCGCCGCCGTGCGCGACAGCAAGGACGCGGCCTTCATCGCGGGCGGCACCACGCTGCTCGATTTGATGAAGCTGAACGTGGAAAACCACGGCCAGCTGGTGGATATCAACATGCTTGCCTTCAAAGGCATTGAGCAAACCAGCGACGGCCTGCGCATTGGCGCGCTGGAGCGCATGAGCGACGTGGGCGAGAACCCGCTGGTGCTGCAGAACTACCCGGCGGTGTCGCAGTCGCTGCTCCTGGCGGCCTCGCCACAGCTGCGCAACATGGCCAGCATCGGCGGCAACCTGTTGCAACGCACGCGCTGTGGCTACTTCCGCGACACCGCCTTTCCGTGCAACAAGCGCCAGCCCGGCTCCGGCTGCCCGGCCCAGGACGGAGAAAACCGGGGCCTCGCCATTCTGGGCACCAGCAAGTCGTGCATCGCCACCTTCCCCGGCGACCTTGCTGTGGCCCTCGTGGCCCTGGATGCCGTGCTGCTGCTCGAAAACGCCAAGGGCAAGCAGCGCCGCGTGCCGCTGGTCGATTTCCACCTGCTGCCCGGCACTACGCCCCAGAAAGAAACCGTGCTGGAGCCCGGCGAGCTGATTGTTTCGGTGACCATTCCGGCCGCCGCGCACGCCCGCAAATCCACTTACCTGAAAGTGCGTGACCGCACTTCCTACGCCTACGCGCTGGCCTCAGCTGCCGTGGGACTGGATGTACAATCTGGCACCATTCGCTCGGCACGGGTGGCGCTGGGTGGCGTGGGCACCAAGCCCTGGCGCTCGCTGGCCGCCGAGAAAATCCTGACCGGCGCGCCGGCCACGGAAGCCACGTTCCGGGCCGCCGCCGCCGCCGCCGTGCGCGATGCCCAGCCCCGCGAGCAAAATCGCTTCAAAGTAGAATTGGCCCAGAATACGCTGGTGCGCGCCCTCACCGAACTGACTACTGCATAAAATCCAATTAAAAATTGAGAATTAGAAATTAGAAATGTTGCTCACTGATTTTCACTCCCCTGGCTCATTTATAATTTTTAATTCATAATTCATAATTTTTAATTCCCAATCCCGCCATGTACGAGAACGAACCCGCTTTCTTCGAAACCTCCCCCAAGCCCGGCGTGGTGGGCAAGCCGCTCGACCGCGTGGACGGGCGCGACAAGGTGATGGGCCGGGCCAAGTATTCGGCCGAATACCCGCTGCCCGGCCTCACCTACGGCGTGCTCAAAACCAGCGACATCGCCAAGGGCCGCATCCAGCGCATCGACACCAGCGCGGCACAGAAAGAACCGGGCGTGCTGGCTATTTACACCCACGAGAACCTGCCCAAGCTGGCTAAAACACCCAACGACCCCGACGGCAAAAAAGCCATCGGCGCGCCCATGGGCTTCCTGCCGATGACCTCGGATGTGGTGCACTACGCCGGCCAGCCGGTGGCGCTGGTGGTGGCCGACACCTTCGAGCGCGCTACCCACGCCGCCCGCCTGGTGCAGGTAACCTATGCCGCCGAGCAGCCCATTGCCGCCTATACCGACCCCAAAGCCCAGCTTTTCAACCCCGAGAAAATTCAGGATGGCAAGGCCGACGGCTACACCCGGCGCGGCGATGCCCGCGCCGCCATGGCCAGCGCTCCGGTGAAAATGACAGCCGTGTACACCCACGCCATCAACCACCACAACCCCATGGAGCCGGGCGCGACCACCGCCATCTGGGAAGGTCCCGACCGTCTCACGGTGTACGAGTCGACGCAGGGCGTGACGCGCACCCAAAAGGCACTGTCCACCATGCTGGGTTTGCCGCAAGACCAGGTACGGGTTATCACCAAATACCTGGGCGGGGGCTTTGGCTGCAAAGGCTCTTGCTGGCCCCACACCGTGCTCACGGTGCAGGCCGCCAAAGCCCTGGGACGCCCCGTGAAGCTAGTGCTCACCCGCCAGCAGCAGTTCACGAGCATGGGCCACCGCGAAGACCAGACCCAGACCCTGAGCGCCGGAGCCACCCAGGATGGCAAGCTGCTGGCCTTGATTCACGAGAAAACAGCCACCACCTCGCCCTGGGACAACTATACCGAGTCGAACAGCAAAATCATCAACATGCTGTATGAATGCCCCACCTTTGAATCGCACTATGAGCTGGGCCGGGCCAATGTGATGACTTCCACCTTCACCCGGGCCCCCGGCGAGGCGCCTGGCTCCTTCGCCATCGAGTGCCTGATGGACGACCTGGCCTATAAGCTGGGCATCGACCCTATTGAAATTCGCCTGCGGAACTACGCCGAAAAAGACCCCAGCACCGGCCAGGCCTGGAGCAGCAAGGGCCTGCGTGAATGCTACGCCCGCGGGGCCGAGCTCTTCGGCTGGAGCAAGCGCAACCCCAAAGCCGGCCAGACGCGCGACGGCCGCACCCTCGTGGGCTGGGGCATGGCCACAGCCAGCTACCCGGTGCACAACTCGCAGGGCACCGCCCGCGTGCGCCTCTACGCTGACGGCCACGCCGTGGTGCAAAGCGGAGCCACCGACCTCGGCACCGGCACCTACACCGTAATGACGCAGGTAGCGGCCGACTCATTGGGCCTGCCGCCCGAAAAAATCCGCTTCGAGCTCGGCGACACCAAGCTGCCCACCGCGCCCAACTCGGGCGGCTCGGTGGCGGCGGGCACCGTGTCGTCATCCGTGTACATGGCGGCGCAGGACGTGTGGGAGCGACTGACCAAAATGGCCATTAAGGACCCCAAATCCCCGCTTTTCAAGGCCAAACCGGAAGAAGTGGTGATGGAAAAAGGCCGCCTTCAGCTGAAAAAGAATGCCTCAAAAGGCGAGGACTTTAAAGCCCTGATGAAGCGGGCCGGCATGGACGATATCGAAGGCAGCGGCCAGGGCAAGTACGGTGCGGGCTACGAAGCCGGCCAAAGCACCGCCGCGGCCGGCGATGCCCACAAGGACGAAGCCGCGAAGCACTCCATGCACTCCTTCGGGGCGCATTTCTGCGAAGTGCACGTTGACCCCGACCTGGGCACCGTGCGCGTGAAGCGCTGGGTAAGCGTGCACGCCGCCGGCCGCATCCTGAATGCCAAAACGGCCCGCAGCCAGATTATTGGCGGCAGCATCTTCGGCATCGGCGCGGCGCTGATGGAGGCCACCGCCCGCGACCCACACTACGCCCGCTACACCAACGCCGACCTGGCCGAATACCACATCCCCGTGAATGCCGACATTCCGGAAATGACCGTGGAGTTCATCGACGAGCACGACCCCTTCATCAACGCCATGGGCGTGAAGGGCATCGGCGAGATTTCGATGGTGGGCGTATCGGCTGCCGTGGCCAACGCCGTGTTCCACGCCACCGGCAAGCGTGTGCGCGACCTGCCCATCACGCCCGATAAAATCTTGGGCACCAAGGCCGTTTAAGCCACGTCTGTCATCCTGAGCGCAGCGAAGGACCTTATCACCGCTGAACAGTTTGCAGTAACCAAAACGGTGCAAACGTAATAAGGTCCTTCGCAAGCACAGGATGACAGATTCGCTTTAATCTCTCACAAGCTCCAATGCTAAGCCACTCCATTTCCAACGCCACCGCTCCGGCTCCCGCCGGGCCGGTGGCGTTGCTGCTTTTGGCTGCCGGGGCTTCCACCCGCATGGGGCAGCCCAAGCAGCTCCTGCCATACCACGGCCACACCCTCCTGCGCCACGCGGCCGAAACGGCCGTGGCCAGCGGTTGTGCGCCCCTTGTGCTGGTGACCGGGGCGCTGCACGAAGCCCTGGTAGCCGAAATTTCGGACCTGCCCATCCAGGCCATTCACAACCCTGATTGGGAAACCGGCATGGCTTCGTCCATCCGCGCCGGCCTGGCTGCCATTGCCGGTACCCGGCCCACCGCCGTGCTCATCATGCTCAGCGACCAGCCTTTGGTGACGCCGGAGCTGCTGCGGGAATTGATGGCCCGGCAACAGCAAACGCAAGCCCCCATCGTGGCCGCTGCCTATGGCGATACGCTGGGCGTGCCCGCCATTTTCGCCCAGGCCCTGCTGCCGGCCTTGCTTCAGTTGCAGGGCCAGCAGGGCGCCGGACGGCTCATTGCCAGCCGGGGCGCGGCCGTGGAGCGGGTATCGTTTCCAGCCGGGTTGCTCGATGTGGACACGCCGGAGCAGTACGCGGCTTTGTTGAAAAACCCGCCTTATAAGCCGTAATTCCTTACTTCGTGCCCGATTCCAGCTTGCGCAGCTTGTCGGCCTTCCAGGTCGTGATGGCCACTACCAAAAGCGTCATCAGTCCCCCAAAAACCACCGAGCGCACCGTGCCCAGCAACTTGGCCGCCGTGCCGCTCTCGAAGGCTCCAATCTCGTTGCTGGAACCGATGAAGATGTTATTCACCGCTGATACCCGCCCTTTCATGTACTCCGGGGTGTAGATGTGGATGAGCGTGGAGCGCACAATCACCGACACGGAATCGAACACGCCGGTCAGGAACAGCAGAAACAGCGACAGGTAGAAATTTTTCGACAACGCGAAACCGATGGTGGCCAGCCCGAAGCCCGCCACGGCCCACAGCAGCTTGCGCCCGGCCCGCCGCTTCAAAGGGAAATAGGTCAACGCAACCGCCATCAGCACCGAGCCAATGGCCGGAGCCGCTTCCAGCTGCCCGAAGCCCTTCGCGCCCACATTCAGGATATCCGACGCGAACACCGGCAGCAGCGCCACCGCCCCCCCAAACAGCACCGCAAACATATCCAGCGACAGCGCCGCCAGCACCAACTGGTTGCCGAAAATAAAGCGCAGCCCGCTCAGCACGCTGTCCTTTAGGTTCAGCCGCTCGCCTTCCATGGGCGGCAGCGGCCGGTTGGCAATGCGCGCAAACTGGAACAGCGCCAGCGCCAGCAGCGCGGTGCTCACCACGTAGGAATTGGTCACGCCCACGGCCGCAATCAGGTAGCCGCCAATGGCCGGCCCCAGCACCGCCGAGCCCTGGTAGGTAGTACTGTTCCAGGTAATGGCGTTGGGCAGCAGCGCCCGGTCGGGCAGCAGCTGCGGCATGAAGGAAAACAGCGCCGGCCCCATGAAGCCCCGCGCCAGCCCGCTCACGAAAATCACCCCGTACAGCGGCAGCGTGTACAGTGAGTCCTTCGCCAGCCAGTGAATGCCGTAGGGACTGGCAAAGCCGGCCAGCGCCGCCGCACACAGCACCAGTACCGCCAGCGCCACCACCACAATGTTTTTGCGGCGCATCGAGTCGGCCACGTACCCGGCATACAATGAAACCACGATGCTCGGAATGGCCTCCGACAGGCCAATCAGCCCCAGCGCCAGCGGGTTATTGGTGAGCTTAAATATCTGCCAGCTCACCACCAGGCCCTGGATGCGCGTGGCCACCGTGAGCAAAGTGCGGGCCGATACCAGGCGGCGAAAATCGGGGACGCGCAGGGCCGCGTACGGGTCGTGGGCCGGCGAAGAATCAGCAGATGGCAGCATAAGGGCACAAAAACCGCCTGTGCAGCGGCCAGCCGCAAAGGTAGCCCTGCCCCGGCCGTCGCCGGTTGGTTTTGCCACCCCATTTCGCCTACCTTGCAACCCAACACTCACCCACCTTCCTGCCCCACTTATGCAAGATTTTGGCCTGGAAATAACACCCCGCCCCGACTTGCCCGCCATTGTGGCCCGCTGGCAGCGCGAAATCACCGAATCTGAGCTGCAGCACGGCTACCTCGGCATTCTCGCCGCCGGCGATGCCCTCGGCTGCTGGCGCTGGCTGCTCGACCTGCGCCGCCGCGAAGAGCTGGCCAGCCCCGCCCTCACCAGCTGGATTAACACCGAGTTCTTCCCGCGGCTGCGGCAGCGCTACCCCGCGCCCGTTCGCATTGCCTTTCTCATTTCGCCCCTGCGCGCCGCCATCGAGCAAACGGCCAGCTCCGCCGCCGCCCTCAGCTCCGCCTCGCACCCCGGGCAGGACTACCAAACGGCCCTGTTCACCGACGAAGCCACCGCCTACCGTTGGCTTGCCCAATGAGCTGCTTTACAGGCAACCCAAATTATTATACCTGCTTCGGAAACTTTTTTTCAGAAAATCGCCTGGGCAATTCCCCTCAAAAACGGCTTAGATGAAGTTTTGAGGAAGGTTGCGCCAGATTCCCAAAAAGATTGTGGCATTTTTCCACCAAAGGCTATTGCGTAAGTGGATTCTATTTCTCTACATTTGGTCTGATTCTAGCGGGGTAAAACCTACCACCGCCCGTCGCTCCCAGTTTTTTTCTCGGTAACTGCATACTATGGCATAAAGCTCTACGTTCTCCTATTCCGTAGCCCTTTATGGACCTCATGCAACCGAGCGACTCCGCGCTCATCTCGCTCTACCTGGCCGGCCAGGAATCCGCCTTCGCTATCCTCCTGGAGCGGCATCGCAGTCGTGTGTTCACGACCATCCTCCTCATCGTGCGCGACGAGGACATGGCCGAGGACCTGTTGCAGGACACATTCATCAAGGCCATCCATACCATGAAAAGTGGCCGCTACAACGAGGAGGGCAAGTTTGCGCCCTGGATTTGCCGCATCGCGCACAACCTGGCCATCGACTCGTTCCGGCGTGGTAAGCGCGTGCCCCACATCAGCCTCACCGATAACGAACGGTTAAACAACACCCTCACCATTGCCGACGACGGCCCGGACGATATTCTCGCCCGCGAAGAAACCCACAGCCGCCTCCGGGCGTTAATCCAGGAGCTGCCCGCCGCCCAGAAGGAGGTGTTGCTCATGCGCCATTACGGCGATATGAGCTTCCAGGAGATTGCCGACGCCACCGGCGTGAGCATCAACACGGCGCTGGGGCGGATGCGCTATGCGCTGATAAACCTGCGGAAAAAGATGACCGCAAATTCTCTGCATCACTATGATTCAAACCTTACCCCATTCGACACTGCTCCAGTATGTGTACAACGAATTGCCGGTTGAAAGGCAGCGCGAGGTAGAGGAGGCATTGCAGCACGACCCGGACTTGGCCGCGAGCTGCGCCGACCTCCTTTTGGCCCAGCGGGCGCTCGACGGTGTCCGTCGCGAACCCCGGCCCGAAACCTCCGAGGCCATTTTGCGCTACTCGCGCACTTTCTTGAGCAAGTCCTGAGCCCCTTTAATTTTTTGTGGCGGCCGCTGCATACTCCGCGCTGGCGGAGTTAGGCATTTTGCGGCTGTCCTGCTGAACGCAGTGAAGCACCTCATCGCGCAAGGACGACTTGTTCTGGCGTGATGAGGTGCTTCACTGCGTTCAGCAGGACAGGCGGGAGGAGGTAATTGCAACCACCCTACTTTTGTGCCTCCCCTACTCTCCCACCGCATGACTCGCGCCAACCGGTTCCGCTACTTCCTCGACTACTTCACCACCAACTTCCCGGAACCCAAAACCGAGCTGGCCTACGGCAATCCGTATGAGTTAATCGTGGCCGTGGTGCTGAGCGCGCAATGCACTGACAAGCGCGTGAACCTGGTGATGCCCGCGCTGCTGGCCGAATTCCCCACCGCCGCGCACCTCGGCGCGGCCACCGCCGATGATATTTTCCCCTTCATCCGCAGTGTTTCCTATCCGAACAACAAGGCCAAGCACCTAGCCGGCCTGGGCCGCATGCTCACCGAAGATTTCGGCGGCGAAGTACCCAGCGTAATCGAGGAGCTTCAACGCCTGCCCGGGGTGGGCCGCAAAACGGCCAACGTGGTGGTCTCCGTCATCTACAACCAGCCGGCAATGGCCGTTGACACCCACGTTTTCCGGGTGTCGCACCGCCTGGGCCTCGTGCCCAAAACCGCCACCACGCCCCTGGCCGTGGAGAAGGCGCTGGTGCGCTACATCCCCGAGGAGCTCATTGCTAAAGCCCATCACTGGCTTATTCTGCACGGCCGCTACATCTGCGTAGCCCGCTCGCCGAAATGCGAAATATGCCCGCTTTCGGCCAGCTGCGCCTACTTTGAAAAGCATTTCAGCAAAGAACTCGCTTACGTGCCAATCTCCAAAAAATAGCGCTCAGCTGCTATACGTGCACTTTTAGCAGGCAGTTTAGCACACAAAGTTCAATTACCAGTTCTAGAAAGCACAAAGAGCTTTCACTGCAGTATAAAATCAGCTTGCGGCCGCTTCCAGCAGCTGTTGCACCTGCGCGGCCATCCGTTGGCGGTCAAATTGCTGCCTGGCGAGGGCGTAGCCATTTGCACCGGCATGGGCCAGTGCTTCCGGCTGGTGCAGCAGGGTTTGGAGCTGCTCGGCCAGCGCCGGGGCATCACCGGCCGGCACGTACCAACCGCAGGCATGCTGCTCCACCAGCGCTTTGGTCCAACCTGCGTTGGTCACCACTACCGGTGTGCCCACGGCCAATGAGTCGTACAGTTTCGCCGGCGAATTGGAATCCAGCACCGGCAAACCCAAGAACGAAACCACCGAAACATCGGCCAGCGCAAACCAGCGGAATACCTCGTGGCGGGCCTGCCCCCGCACCAGCCGGATGCGCCCCGGCCAGCGCGCCGCCGCCGCCGCAATCAACGGCTCGAAAAACCCGTGCCCCAGAAACAGCCACACCACTTCATCACTGGCCGCCACCATCGTTTCGGCCGCCGCTACCAGCGTTGGGATGTCATTGGCCCGCCCAAAGGTGCCCGCGTACAGCACCACGCGCTTGCCGGCCAGGCCCTGCTCCTGCCGCAGCAGTTGCACGGCGGCGGGCGTAGCGCGGGCGGCCAATTCCAGGTCGGTACCATTGAGCACGGTGGTCACTTTCGCGGCCGGAATACCCAAATCGGTTACGTAGCGCGCCATGTCGGGCGAGAGCGGCAGGATGTGCCGGGCACTTTTATACAGCCGCTTTTCCAGCTGATAAAGCTGCTGCCGGGCCAGTGCCGTGGGCACCGCCCCCATCGCAATGGGGAACGCCGGCCACAAATCCTGCACCTCGAACACCCACGGCACCCGCCGCCAGCGCGCCACCTGCGCCGCCGCCCAGGCCGCAGTCAGCGGCGTGCTAATTCCCCAAATCACGTCCGGCTTGTCAATCCGCAGCCCCTCGCGCACGGCCCACGCCGCATAGTGCCCAAAGGCCAGCACCCGCCGGGCCGGGCCCATTTTATTATCATACCGCACTTCAGCTTCACGAATCTCCACCCCTTCCGGCACCCAGGGAAATTCCTGCGTCAGCCGCTGGCTTTTCCAGGCGGGCGTGGTCAGCAGCGTTACCCGGTGCGTTTTGGCAATGTGGGCCAGCAGCGCATAGTGCCGGCTGGTGGCCGGGCAGTCGGGGTTGGTGTGGTACTGACTGAAAACGGCGATGTGCATAGGCGGTGAGGTAGTGAAATGGTGAGGTGGTGATTTTGATGTTTTATCTGGGCGTCCAGCGCTTCAAAATCACCACCTCACCATTTCACCACTTCACCGTTTGGGCCGGTAGTGCGAGTCGTTGAGGATACGCTGGGCATTCTTCTCGGCCATCAGGCGGCCCAGCGTCACGTCGGGATGCTCGGCTACGTACTTTCTGATGATTTGCAGGCCCACCCACTGGCCCACGCGGCCAGGGCAGGTTTTGTCAATTTCGGGCACGTTGGGCCGCTCACCCACGTATTTCTGAAGCAGAAATGGCGTGGTGGTGTACAGCAGATTCTTTTCCAGAAAGTGAGCCCACACCCGGCCTTCGTTCGCATCGAGGCCCAGCATCTCGCGCCGGGTATAGCCCATCAGCACCGAGTCGGGGGTGCAGGGCAGTACCAGACTGGCAAAGTAGAGCGACTTGCCGGCATGCACCATCGCGTCGAGCATGCTATTGGCAGTTAGCTCGTGCTTATTGTACTTGCTGGCCACGTCCTGGGCCAGCAGCGGCATGAGGCCAGCGGGCGTGTAGCGGCGCAGCATGTACTGCGGCAGGTCGGGTCGCTTGCTGGCCTTGGGGCCGATAAACCAGTCCAGGCTCATCACCAGCAGGCTGTCATTCACGTAGATATCCTTCGCCAGAAAGCCGCTGACGTACGTCACCGTGGGCGGCACCCGGAAATCGGGAAAGTAATAATGCACCCGCCGGAACATCTCGCCCAGGTCGTGGCGCAAGGCGGCGCTATCGGGGAAGGCGGCGGCCGTTTCGCGGCCCACCTTCTGCAAGGCCGGGTTGGTAGCGAGCTGTACCAGACTGCCTTCCAGCTCTTTTTCGGTGGCCGGCTGCCGCTGCAAGTAGTAGCGCGCAAAGGCTGGGTGGGCATCCATAAACTGCTGCGCCTGCGCGGGCGTCTTCAGCTGGAAAAAAGCCGGCTCCAGCCGTTGTACCTGCACAGATACGGCCGCCGCATCCTCGGCAGCATCGGGACGGCAGCCTTCGGCCGGGCCGCTTTTGCAGCCACCAAGGCTTAGGCCGGCTCCTAAAAAGATGGGCAGCCAGCGCCGCCAGGCAAAATTATTCGTATTCACGCACGTTACTTTGAGGTAAAATTAGCCAAAACCTGTTGGCTGCCGGCTGTTGCCAGCGGCAATAGAACGATAAACCCCTATGAAAAAATTACTGCTCGCGCTTTTCACCCTCGCCGCTACCATTGGCAGCGCCTCGGCCCAGGTCGAAATTGGCCTGAAAGTTTCGCCCTCCATCACCAGCCTGCGGGCCGAATCTACCTCCGAAAACAATTTTGCCAGCGATGGCAGTAAAGTAAGCTTCGGCGGCGGCTTGGTGGTTGATTACTTTTTTGGCGAAAATTACGCTTTCAGCACCGGCTTGCTGCTTACGGGCAAAGGTGGCACCATCCGCTACAACGAAGCATCGCCCAGCACATTGGCGGTCCAGCAAAAAATCACCATGCAATACCTGGAGTTGCCCCTCACCGTCAAGCTCTTCACCAACGAGATTGCGCCCGCTACGCGCTTGTACTTCCAGGTTGGCGGCTCGGTGAATGTACCCATCGGCACGCGCATCGACGGCAATAAATTCTACAAAGACCCCGCCACCGGCAACGAAAATAAGGCCAGCGACTACGTCTACTTCATCGATGCCGATGCCCTGGCCGCCATAGGAGCCGAGTATCAATTGGGCAAAAGCACCAAGGTTTTTGCCGGTATCCGCTACAATCGTGGCCTGGTCGATATCGACCATTACTACGAGAGCAACCGTAAATTCAAAGACGTAACCATCAAAAACAGCGGCGTTGCGCTGGATTTAGGCATTAAATTCTAACCTCAGCGTGAGTGGATTGCAGTGGATGAAACTATTTTTTTGTGGTGCTGCCCTGTTCCATTTCTCCAAATAAAAAGCGGCTGCTCGATTGAGCAGCCGCTTTTTATTTGTCCTATGAACTGATGACGGCATTGGATATGAACCACAAAAACCCGTTCAATCCGCTGCAATCCGCTCACGTTGAGGTCAGTCCACTATTTCCACCTCACGGTCCTGCAAACGGCTCATGGCGGCGGCCGACGAGCGCAGCTGGATTTCCTCGCCCCGCTCGTCTTCGATGCGGTAGTCGGTGAGGCCCAGGCTGCTGTCATTCACCACTTTCACCCATTTGTAGTACTTGAGGTACCACTTCATCTGGCGCGAAATCAGGCCTTTGGTGTAGTAGGCATACAGGAACGGGTGCACCGACAGCGTGATGCCCGACTGGTTCTGGTTCACCAGCAGGTCGTCGATGCTGTTGTCGATATCGTCCGTCACCTGGATGGAGGCCGAAATCTTGCCCGTGCCGCCGCAGGTGGGGCACACCTCGCCGGTCACAATGTTCTCGGCCGGCCGCACCCGCTGGCGGGTGATTTGCAGCAGGCCGAACTTGGTGATGGGCAACACGGTGTACTTCGCCTTGTCGAGCTTCATCACGTCGCGCACGGCGTCTTCCACCTTCTTGCGGCTTTCGCCCGAGCGCATGTCAATGAAATCGACCACGATGATGCCGCCCATGTCACGCAGACGCAACTGACGAGCCACCTCTTTGGCAGCCAGCATATTAATCATCAGCGCGGTAGCTTCCTGGTCGTTCTCCTGGTTGCTCTTGCTACCCGAATTCACGTCGATAACGTGCAGGGCTTCGGTGTGCTCGATGACGAGGTAGCCGCCACCGGGCACAGTTACAGTCTTGCCAAACAGCGTTTTCAGCTGCTTCTCAATGCCGGTTTGCTCGAAAATCTTGATTTTTGAGTTGTGCAGCTTCAGCAGGCCCAGCCGGTCCGGCGCGATTTTTTGCAGGTAGTCCCGCATCTCATCGTACATCGCCGGAGCATCCACGGTAATGCTATCGAACGACTCGTTCAGCATATCCCGCACCATCGACGACGTACGGCCCAGCTCGCCGAGCACCTTGTCGTTGGGCTTGGCGGTGCGCAGCGTGCTGTAGAGCTGCTCCCACTTCGCCACCATGTCCTGCATATCCTTGTCAAGCTCGGCCACTTCACGTCCCTCCGCCACGGTGCGGATGATGACGCCAAAGTTTTCAGGCTTGATGCTGGCGATGAGCCGCTTGAGGCGGTCACGCTCGCCCTTGCTCACGATTTTCTTGCTGACGCTGATGGTGTTCGAAAACGGCATCAGCACGAGGTAGCGCCCGGCCATCGAAATGTCGGTGCTCACGCGGGGGCCTTTGGTCGAAATCGGCTCCTTGATGATTTGAACAACGATTTGCTGCCCTTTCTTGAACACGCTTTCCGCCTTCCCCACTTTTTCGAGGACGGGTTCAAACGTGAATTTTTCCAGCCCGGCGCTGGGCGCCCGGCCGCTCTGTACCGTGCGGGCCCACTTCGTGAACGAAGGGAATTGCTCGCCGAGGTCGCCGTAGTGCAAAAACGCGTCTTTTTCGTAGCCAATGTCTACGAAAGCTGCGTTCAGGCCGGGCATCACCTTTTTCACGGTGCCCAGGAAGATGTCGCCTACTGAGTAGTTGGTGTCGTTGCGGTCGAAGTGGTATTCAATCAGCCGCTTGTCCTGCAACAACGCTATTCGCTCGCCTTCCTGAGTAGAATTAATGACTAATTCATTACTCAAAGCCTTGATTTAGTTAAAGTAACCTGCCGGTAATGCCACCAACCGCCTACCCCGAAACCGGCAAAGGGAAGCCAGAACCTGACGGTTCTGGCTTCCCTCGCGAGCCACGGGAAAAGCATCTGGCGCGGCCCCACTCGGGAGGCTACGTGAGAGATAGGCTGCTGGCTCCCTTCCCGTTAGGAAATCTGCCGGCCGCCGCTACGCCCCGTGAGGCTTACTTCTTCTTGTGGCGGTTCTTGCGCAGGCGCTTCTTGCGCTTGTGAGTGGCAATCTTATGACGCTTTCTTTTTTTACCGCAGGGCATGATGCTTGGGGGTTAAGTTGGTGATTGGTTGTGTCGTAGCTATTTCAATTTGGCAATTTCCTCTTCTACCGAAGCGGCCAGCGCGGGGTCGTTGCTGAGGCTTTTGGCGACAAGGAAGGCCTGTTTGGCTTCTTCCTTAGCGCCGGTACGGGCCAAAGTTACGCCGAGGTAGAATTGTCCGTTCACATTTTTTGGATTGACTTTCACCAAATCCTGAAAACGCTTCACGGCTTTGTCGTACTGGTTGCTTTGCACCGCGAGTATCCCCATGTTATACAGGGCTTTCTCGTTGCGGGGGTCGGCTTCCAGCACTTCGCGCAGCAACGTTACGCCCTGCACGGGGTTTTCGGAGGCCATGTAGGCCATGCCGAGGTTGGTTTTGGCATCGAGGTTACCGGGTTGGTCCTTCAACACCTTGGTGTAGAGTTCCCGCGCCTTGCCGCCGAGCAGTTTCACCCGCTCGTCGGTAGCCGCAAAGCTAAACGCCTGGAAGTAGGCATCGGCGGCCTGCTGCCAGTGCTGGCCACTGGGTTTGGCCAGGGCCACCTGCTCCAGGTAGTAGCCAGCGCTGTCGAAACGCTCCACGTCGTTGTAGCGGCGGGCCAGGGTGGTAGCCACCGTGGCTTTGGCATCGGGGGTGGCAGCAGCCTGGTACTCGCCCAGCAACCGCGCCAGCTCCTGCCGTTGGGCAGTGCTGGTAGTGGTGTGCGGGGCGGCATCGGGGCCTTTGTTCTCGGTAGCGGTAGCAGGTACCGGGCCAGACGAGGCTTCGGTTTTGGAGCCGTTGGTGGCCATGCCGCCGCCGTCACGGTTGGCCGTGGCAGCCGCGTCCTTGCTCAGCTCCGATTTGCTCTCCTTGGGCTTCATGATGCCTTTGGGCAACACGTATAAGCCGCCAACCAGCGCGAGCGCGGCGGCGACGAGGACCAATTGATGCGGAGCGGTGCGAGTAGTAGCCATTAGCTGAAAAAAGCCGGCCGCCGGGCTTTCCCTTGCGGAAAAGACACCGGCGGCGCGGCCGGTAATTCATCGTTGTTAGAAAACCAGCAGGGAGTTAATCCCCCTGCCTGCTTCCTAAACAATAACAAACATAATTAGGCTTTGGCCGCAACGGCTTTCACCTTCTTGCTGTTCTTAATCTTAGCCACGAAGGTTTTCGAAGGCTTAAAGCTCGGGATGTAGTGCTCCTCGATGATGAGGGACGTGTTTTTCGAGATGTTGCGGGCTACTTTACGAGCGCGCTTCTTGTTTACGAACGAGCCGAAGCCGCGTACATAAATGTTGTTGCCCTCGGTCATCGAATCTTTCACGACTTTGAAGAAGGCTTCAACAGTCATCAATACATCAGCTTTCTCGATGCCGGTCTTCGTGGAGATTTCGGCGATTACCTCAGCTTTAGTCACGTTGGTATGGTACTTAGAGTGGTTGAAAAAAATACAGTTTTAGGCAAAATAGTCCCAAATTCCAGCGTAAGCCCTTGCCCGGTAAGCGGTTCGCCCTTGAATTGGGGCCACAAAGGTAACCCCATTTTTTCGTTTTACCAATCAACCCTTCTAAACTAGGTGTTGGCCCAAATTATTCGCTTTCAAAATTTTGACCGCAAAAACCTCTCACCCTTCCTTCCTGGCCTCTGCTCTACTGGCCTGGTACCCGCGTCACCAGCGCGACCTACCCTGGCGCCACACCCGCGACCCGTACGCCATCTGGCTATCGGAGGTTATTCTACAGCAAACCCGTGTGGCGCAAGGCCTTCCCTACTACCAAACCTTCCTGGCGGCCTACCCCACGGTGCAGGCCATGGCCGCCGCGCCCGAGGCCGAAGTACTGCGCTACTGGCAGGGTTTGGGCTACTATTCCCGGGCCCGCAACATGCACCGCACGGCCCAGCAGGTGGTGGCCGAATACGCCGGAAAGTTTCCCGGCACCTACGCCGAATTGCTGAAACTACGCGGCGTGGGGCCCTATACGGCGGCCGCTATCGCGTCGTTTGCCTTCGATGAAGCCGTGGCCGTGCTCGATGGAAATGTGTACCGGGTGCTGGCCCGCGTTTTTGGACTTCACTCCGATATTGCCGCGCCCAGCTCGCGCAAAGAATTCCAGGCCGTGGCCGACCAGCACATCCCCGCCAGCACGCCGGCCGACTTCAACCAGGCCATTATGGAGTTTGGGGCCATTCAGTGCACGCCGGCCAAGCCCGACTGCCTGTTTTGCCCGATGCAGCTCAGCTGCTGGGCGTTTCAGCATGGGCAGGTGGCGCTGCTGCCGGTGAAAAGCAAGGCGAAGGCCTCGCGCACGCGCTACTTCCACTACTTCGTGCTGCGCCATGGCGAGCAAACGTACCTGCGCGAGCGCCGTGAGAAAGACATCTGGCAGGGCTTGTATGACTTTGCGCTGGCCGAAACCGCCGTGCCGGAGCTGCCCACCGCCGAGCTCCAGCGCCACCTGGAGGCGCTGGGGGCCACCCTGGATACCAGCCAGGCGGCCGAGCCCAGCGCGACGTATCGCCACGTATTGAGCCACCAGAAGCTGGAGGTCCGCTTCTACCCAATGGCACTGGCCGAGCCGCTGCCGGAAGCCGCGTTGCGCGATTTGGGCTTGCGGGCTTACTCGCCGGCGGAGATTGAGGCGCTGCCTAAGCCGAAGCTGATTGCGAACTATTGTGACCAGAACATTTGATTAAGCCTTGCCTAATTTAATTAGATTTTTCAGCCTTTATTTTTAGTAAAAAGTATTGCGTGGCAAATTTAATTTCTTATCTTTGAGACAGAAAAGGCCGGGTGGCTTTTTCAATTCTGTATTTCCTAACGTGCAATAATATGGCCGGAGTGAACAAGGTAATTTTGGTAGGCAACCTGGGCAAAGACCCCGAAGTGCGCCATTTGGAAGGCGGTGTGAGCGTGGCTCACTTCACCCTCGCCACCAACGACTATTACAAGGACAAGCAAGGCAACCGCGTGGAGCGGACCGAGTGGCATAACATTTCGGCGTGGCGCGGCCTGGCCGATATGGCTGACAAATTCCTCAAAAAGGGTCAGCAAGTGTACATCGAAGGCAAGCTGCGCACCCGCCAGTACCAAGACAAGGACCAGCAGACGCGCTACATCACCGAAATCATCGCCGATGAGATTTCGATGCTGGGTGGCCGGCCACAAGGCGCTGCTCCGGTGGCTAGTGAGGCCAACGGCGCGGGCGTGGCAGAACCGCAACACAGCTTCCGGCAGGAGCCGGAGCTGGACCAGCTGCCCTTCTGACTGTCCGATGGAGGATTGACCGGCCTGTGGCTGCAACTGTCCCGCGCAGTGATTGAGATGAAGCCCTGGCACTGCGCCGGGGCTTTTTTCGTTGCGATGGCAGCTACCTTTGAAATTATGAAGGCTGGGCTATTTTAGGGCCGGGGCCGCTTCTTGCATGAAATATCTTTCAATCTTGCCGGTGCTTACTGGGCTGGTACTACTAGCGGGCTGCTCGTCGGCGCCGGATTTTACGCCCAAGCCCAAGGGATACAACCGTATTGACTTGCCGGCGCACCGTTACCGGATGTTGCCGGCGGGCCACCCATACGAGTTTGAATACTCGACGCAGGCCGTCATTAAGCGGGATTCGTCGTACATGGCGCAGCCGCACTGGCTGAACGTGTATTATCCCAAGCTGCACGCCAACGTGCAGATTACTTACATGGACGTGCAGCGCGACCGCCGCCTCTACAACAAGATGATGGAGGATGCGCGCAAGCTCACGGGCAAGCACGAAATCAAGGCCACGGCCATTGATGAGCGGATTTTGAAGACGCCGAGTGGGATGCGAGCCTCGGTGTTTGAATTGCAGGGTGAAGTGCCGAGCCAGTTTCAGTTTTACACCACCGACAGTACCAAGCACTTTTTCCGGGGCGCGCTGTACTTCCGCACGGCTACGGCCAATGACTCACTGGCCCCGGTGATTGAGTACGTGAAGACAGACATGGTGCGGATGCTGAATACATTACGTTATAAATAACTTTCATTTAACATTTATCAATTAACATTTAACAGTTCTGGCAGTCAGCTAGGATGTAGCTGAAGCAGGGCGTTGATTGATAGAGAATGTTGGATGATAAATGTTAATTGTTAAATGAGTTTTTTCAATACCCGGCTCGAATTTCTGCGTTCGGTGGGCAGCCTGCAGCGGGCCCAGCTGCTGGGCAAAGAATTGGGCCTGTTCACCTACGGCGACCTGATTCAGCGCTACCCGTTCCGGTACCTCGACCGGACGCAGGTGTACAAGGTGGCCGACCTTAACGACGACCTGCCCTACGTGCAGGTGCGCGGCATGCTGCGCGGCAAGGAGCTGGTGGGCGAAGGGCCCAAGCAGCGCCTCACGGCCAAGGTGGGCGACGGCACCGGCGAGCTGGAGCTGGTGTGGTTTAAGGGCGTGAAATGGGTGCAGCAATACACCCGCAACAACCAGGAATACATCGTTTTCGGCAAGCCGACGATGTTCAACGGGCGGCCGCAGATGGCGCACCCGGAGCTGGAAGAAGTGACCGAAGCCAAGCCGGGCCAGAGCTTTCTGCAGCCGGTGTACAATACTTCGGAAAAGCTTAAGAACTACCACCGCGTTGATAGCAAAGCCATTATGCGGATGGTGGCCGAGCTGCTGCGGCTGGCACAGCCCCACATCACGGAGTCGTTGTCGCCGGCCCTTATTGAGCGTTATGGGCTGATGCCTAAGGCGCAGGCCATGCAGCAGATTCACTTCCCGCAGAGCGCGGAGCTGCTGGCGGCGGCGCAGTTCCGGCTTAAGTTTGAGGAGCTGTTTTATGTGCAGCTCAAGCTGCTGCGGCAGCGCGACCAGCGCAAGGTGACGCTGGCGGGCCAGATTTTCAACCAGGTGCCAACGCTGGTGGACTTCTATAAAAACCACCTGACGTTTGATTTGACAGGGGCGCAGAAGCGCGTTATCCACGACATTTATAAGGACTTCTGCACCGGCCAGCAGATGAACCGGCTGTTGCAGGGCGACGTGGGCTCGGGCAAAACTATCGTAGCCTTCATCGCCATGCTGATGGCGGCCGACAACGGCGCACAAAGCTGCATTATGGCCCCCACCGAGATTCTGGCCGACCAGCACTACGTGGGCCTGAAAGTGTACGCTGACGCGCTGGGCATCCGCATTGGCAAGCTCACGGGCAGCACCCGCACGGCCGAGCGCCGTGTGCTGCACGAGGCCCTGCGCGATGGCTCCATGCACATGCTGGTGGGCACCCACGCCCTGCTGGAGGACGTGGTGCAGTTCCGCAACCTGGGCCTGACGATAATGGACGAGCAGCACCGCTTTGGCGTGGCGCAGCGCTCGAAGCTGTGGCAGAAAAACCCGCACATCATCCCGCACGTGCTGGTGATGACGGCCACGCCCATCCCGCGCACGCTGGCCATGACGCTGTATGGCGACCTGGATGTGAGCGTAATTGACGAGCTGCCGGCCGGCCGCAAACCCATTGTGACGGTGCACCGGTTCGATGCCAACCGCCTGAAGGTGTTTGAATTTATTCGGGACCAGGTGAAAATCGGGCGGCAGGTGTACATCGTCTATCCGCTGATTGAGGAGTCGGAAACGATGGACTATAAGGACCTGACCGACGGCTACGAGAGCGTGAGCCGGGCCTTTCCGGAGATGCAAATCAGCATCGTGCACGGGCGCATGAAGGCCGAGGAGAAGGACTACGAGATGCAGCGCTTCATCAAGAAGGAAACCCAGATAATGGTGGCCACCACCGTGATTGAGGTAGGCGTGAACGTACCCAACGCCTCGGTGATGGTGATTGAGAGCGCCGAACGGTTTGGGCTTTCGCAGCTGCACCAGCTGCGGGGCCGCGTGGGCCGCGGGGCCGACCAAAGCTACTGCATTCTGATGAGCGGCTTCAAGCTGAGCAAGGATGCCCGCACCCGCCTCGAAACGATGGTGCGGACCAGCAACGGCTTCGAGATTGCCGATATCGACCTGAAGCTGCGCGGCCCCGGCGACCTGATGGGCACCCAGCAAAGCGGCGTGCTGGACTTATTGATTGCCGACCTGGCCAAGGATGGCCGCATCCTGAGCGAGAGCCGGGCGGCGGCCCAGGCGCTGCTAAGCGAAGACCCCAACCTGGCCAATCCGGAAAATGCCAACATCCGCCACCACATCGAAAGCCTGCCGGCCACGGCCGTGAACTGGAGCCGGATTAGCTAGCGGTTTGGGCTGGCGGCAGGGCAAAAAAAAACGACTTTAAAAAAAGTCGTTTGATTATTCTGCCTAGAACATCTCAGCAATGAGTCCGCTACCGCTCTGCTGCGGCTGGGCTTGCTGTCGGGTAGGCCGGACGGGCTCGGAAGTGAGCACCTGGTGGACCAAAACAACCGAGGAACTGGATTTGGCAGTGGGTTCAACTGTTTGGGCTGCAGTGGCCGGAGCTGACTCTTTAACAAGCCTGCCGCCGATAATGAGGGCCGATAACAGGGTGAACTTGAGTAATGACTTCATAAGGATAGTAGATAATTGCGGGTGCAAAGGTACAGTAAAACTGAACTTAGTTCAAAAAATACGTTTAAAAGGTCAAATAGCTCGACCAAGTTGAGCGGTTACAAGTTGAAGCCCAGTTGGGTATCGAAGGCCGCCAATTGGTCCCGATTGAACCTTGAAAGCTGACACGAAGTAAACGGTGTCCCTGTACGAAAGTGACTGCGGGAGTGTTATGCTTGGAATACGTTTTTGTTAGCCGCTCCCCCTATTGGCAAACGACTTAACTGCTAAAAAGCAAAGTCAAAGCTCAAAAGCAGGTACTTTTGGGCACACCAGACCGTTGAAATCCACTTTCCTTATGTTTCCAAAACGCCAAAATTTTATGTTGCAGCGCGCAGTAATAATCGGTTTGATGAGCGGAGCTCTGCTGGGCAATGCGGTATCGGCCGTGGCTCAGAAGACAAAGTCGGCTCCCTTCAGCTACCTGCCCGAGCAGGGTACCGACCGCTACGACATGCGCGTACCGCACAAGACGTTGGCCCTAGCCGATGGCTCGGGTTTTATTATTCTGGCCCACCAGAGTGCGGGCGGCTACGCGGTGGAGCGCTACGATATCGACCTTAAAAAGCAGTGGAGCACCACGATTCCGGTGGGACCGGGCGAAACGCTGGAGGCCTTTGGGCGTGGCTCGCAACAGGCCTTGGTGGTGCTACACCATAAGGACGACGACAGCCAGAACCTGACCGTGGTGCCCGTGAGCCTGCAAAGTGGCCAGAAAGGCGCGGCCAAAATGGTGATGAGCGCCCCCGCCCGCGACCGCCGCCCCGGCGTGAACATCTCGCCCGATGGCGGCCGGCTGCTGGCTTTTCGCTACCTCACCAGCAACCAGCAGGTGAAAAGCATTGCGGCCACGCTATTCGACCAGAACCTGGCGCAGCTGGAGGAAAAAACGTATGATTTCCGAACATTGAGCGACTTTTTCTCGCCGGCCGTGCACGTTGCTAACGATGGCACGCAGTATGTGACGCTCATCAGCGAGGGCATGAAGAAGCTGACGGTGCGCCGCTATCCGGCCGGGCCTTCTACCGAGATTAAGGTGCTGGGCGTGCCGGTGGGCGGTGTGTTTGGCGGCCGGGCCGTGACGGTGCGCGACGCCCGGTTCACGGTGCTGAACGATGGTAGCCTGTATGCCGCCGCGCTGTGCGCCGACTACCAGACCGGCGAATATTACAGCCTCAAAGTGGTGAAGTACGATTTCAGCGGCAACGGCGACATGAAATTTTCGCCGGAGTTCCGCTTCACGCCCGCCTACCTCACGGAAGTGAGCAAGGCCAGCGGGCTCGATGTGAAACGCCTGGACGACATCTACTTAGGCGAGCTGCTGCTGACGCCGGAACAGCAGCTGATAGTAGTGGCCGAAAAGCACTACGAGGAAGGCGGTAGCGAGGCCCCGGTGCACGCCCGCGAGCTGCACCTGTTTGGCTACAATGAGTTTGGCGCGCCTACCTGGCACAGCATCGTGGCGAAGGACCAGGTGGCCCCGGCCGTGGATTCGTATACCGGCATTGGCTTCCGGGCCGCCGTATTTGGCGGCACGGTGCAGCTGCTCACGCTGGAAAACATCAACAAGAAATCGGACCTGTACCTGCGCCGCGTGAATGCCCAGACCGGCGTAGTGAGCGCGCCCGAGCGCCTGAAACTAAATGTGGCCGACGACCAGCAACTGGCCTACGTGAAGGATTTCACGGCCTGGCTCAATGAGAAAACCATCATTGGCGTGAGCCGGCCGAGTAAGAAATCCGCCGCTTTGCAGCTGGATAAAATTGTGATAAAGTAAGACGCGTTCCGGGCTGCTTTACAAGCATGTCCAGACTACTAATTTGGTAGTGAGCCAGATTGTTGGAGCGGCAACGTTCCCGGCATCGATTGCGAGAATAAAGTTGAACAAGAGTATAGCGCTACGGTCGTGTTAAACGAACCTTGCCGGGAAGTCTTTTTTGCAAAAGACGCTTTACCCCACCCTCTGTTCTTCTTTTCATGCTTGAATTTTTACTTGCTGCGGGCAGCGCAACCGTCTGGAAGCGTCGCCTTAGCTCATATATTGTTATGCTCTTGCTGGCGGGTTTTGGGCTGATGCCTTCCCGCGTGCTGGCACAGTCGCAAACGCTAGCCCAGTGGGCGCTGACGAGTAGCAATGCACCGACCTACGTAACCACTGCGGCGGGGATAACAGCCGGGACGCCCACACTGAAGCGACTGGTGGCTTCTACTGCCACCACCCCAGCCGCTAATTCGGCTACGTATGGCCAGGCCTTTGCTCCGGACCCCACGGGCTTATGGAACGGGTCGGGGCCGGGCGGCACGCCGAACCGTAAGTTTTACCAGCAGTTTACGGTGAAAGCCAGCATTGGTACGGCCGTGGCCCGGCTCGATTCGCTGGTGCTCACGTCGGCGTTCTATGCCAGCAACAGCAACGCCAAAATAGCTGTGGTGTACTCAAAAACGGGCTTCACTACCAGCGACTCGACTGAGATAAGTGGAGGCACTACCAACAACGGTGCAACTCTTACCTACCCCACTGCGAGCATTGGCACCTTCACCAAAAGCTTTTCGATACTGAAGAATAGCGCTGGCCCTACTAACACCATCGACAACTACCGGCTGGCATTAAATGGCAGTACGGGCGTAACCTTAACCCCCGGCCAGACGCTGAGCATTCGACTTTACTACGCTACCGGAAGTGGTTCCAGCAATTATGCTATGCTCAAAAATGTTGCGGTGAAAGGACAAGCCGTGAACGTGGGGACCGTGAGTAGCACCACCGCCCAGCTTTCTTTTGGCACCCCGGCGGCAGGTGGCTACACGTACACCATCAATACGAGCCCGACAGGAGGCACCGCCATCCAGACCACAGCCCCTTCGGCTGGCAATAATTATGTGGCTACTTACACGATTTCGGGCCTGACGACGGGCACTGCCTACACGGCTACGGTGGTTGGCACCGGCACACTGGCCACTACCATCACCTCCCCTGCTTTTACGACCAATGCCGGCTCCTGTGCCTCTCCCGGCTCCCCCACCGTGGGCAGTATCGCCCAGACGTCGGCGGCTGTCAGCTTCGCGGCGGCTACGGGCAGCACGGGCTACACCCTCACCTACTACCCTACTGCGGCCGGTACGCCTATCGTGACGCACACGCTTGGGGCAGCGGCAACTTCTGACAACCTCACTGGGCTGACCGACGGCACCGATTACACGGTGACGCTGCAAAGCAGTTGCGCAGCGGGCTCAGGCTCGGTGCTCACCACTTCCTTCACCACGGTTGCCAACCCGACCACCTGCGCCGACCCTACGGCGGTGACGGTGGGCAGCATTACCGGCACATCGGCTGCGCTGACTTTTACGCCCGGCGCGGGAAATGCCAGCTATGTCGTTAGCTATTACCCCACTGCTACGCCGGCCTCGACCGTAGCCATCACCCCGAATCCGACGGCGTCGCCGGTGAACCTGACGGGCCTTGCCTCGGGCACCGCCTATACCGTGACGCTGCAAAGCGTGTGCAGCAATGGAGCACTTGGAACAGTGATAACGAAAACCTTCACTACTACGGCTCTTAGCTGCTCCAACCCAACGGCAGCCACGGTGAGCGGCATTACGAACAACTCTGCGACAGTAAACATCTCGAGCGGTACGAATAACGTCAGCTATACCCTCGTTTATTATCCCACAAGCTCGCCTACCTCAACCACAACGGTAACCTCTTCGTCCACAACAGTATCGCTGACAGGACTTACCCTTGGCACGGCCTATACCGTGAACATTAGGAGTACCTGTGTTAATACCGGCATCAGCTCGGGCATAAACCGAACCTTTACCACGCTTACGGTTACCTGCGCCGACCCCACGAACCTGGCTGTGGGCAGTGTTACGGCCAACTCGTCCAGCTTCAGCTTCACGCCCGACCCGGGCAACACCAGCTTCACCGTTGCCTACTACCCAACCAGCTCGCCGGGCTCAGCGGTAACCGTTGCGCCGGCGCCCACGGCATCGCCCGTCGCGCTGACTGGTCTCACCGCTGGCACGGCTTACACCGTTAGCCTGCGCAGCTCGTGTAGCACTGGCGGTACCGGCACACTGCTTACCACCACCTTCACAACGGCTCCTCCCGCTTGCCCTGACCCCACGAACCTGGCGGTGGGCAGCATCACGGCTACCTCGGCCAGCCTCAGCTTCACGGCCAGTACCAGCAACACCAGCTTCACCATTACCTACTACCCGACCAGCTCGCCGGGCTCAGCGGTAACCATTATGCCTGCACCCACCGCATCGCCGGTTGCCCTCACGGGCCTGAGCGCGGGCACGCCCTATACCGTCACGCTGCAAAGCACTTGCACCAGCGGTGACCAAGGTGCTGTACTATCGCAAGCATTCACGACGGCAGCCGCCAACTCTGCCATCCTCCAGCAGTGGTCGCTGAAGGTGAGCGATGCCGACAGCGCCGAAGTACGCTCATACGCTGCAACCGGCAGCACCGCAACCATGCGCCGCCTTGCGCTCTCGAATGGTACCGCCGTCAATGATGCCAATACCGCTTATGCTCCCCGGGCCGCCCGCTACGGCAAAGCCTTCGCACCCACTGCCAATGGTTCCTGGACTACGGCTACGGGCGGCCCCGGCAATACCATAAACGCCAAATACTATCAGCAGTTTACCCTGATGGCAGCCACTGGCAACTCGGTGCGGGTTGACTCCATTTTACTCTGGTCGGCCATCTACAACACGACCGGTAAGCTGGCCGTTGTGTATTCGAAGTCCGGATTCACCTTGGATTCTGTATCTGTTAGCGGCGGCAAAGGCCCCCAAGGCATCCTGCCGGGCGCTGCCAATGGTGCCTTCTCTACCCCCGTGGCCCTGCTCAATCAGAACACCGGCACCAACCAGAATTACCACTTTGCCCTGAATACAACGGGGGTATTGCTCAATGCGGGCGAGACCCTGACCGTACGGGTATACTATGCCGCTGGCAGCAGCAGCAGTGCGCGCTACGCCCTGTTGAAAGACGTAATAATGACTGGCGAAGGCTTTGTAAATGGCTTGCCAAACCTGACCATTACCAATACGCAAACCGTGCCCACCGGCACCACTTACGGCAATGTGACCATTATGAGCGGCGGCGCAGCCACGCTGAGTGGCCCACTCGCGGCCCAGGGTGTTATAACCGTACAAAGCGGGGGGGTGCTCAACACCTCCTGCCAGACCATTACCGGTTCCAACTTCACGCTGGCGGCCGGTGGCGAGCTGCAAATCTGCGACCCAGCCGGCATTACGGCCAGCGGCAGCACCGGCGCGGTGCAGGTGACGGGCACCCGCTCGTTTAGCCCCGATGGCATCTATACCTACACCGGGGCCTTCGCCAACGGCGTGAACCAGCAGTCGGGCACCGGCCTGCCCGCCACGGTGCGTACCCTGAAAATCAACCTGGCCAGCGCCGCCGACTCGCTGCAGCTCAACAGCGACGTGACCACCAACACCAGCCTCGTGCTGAGCCGGGGCGTACTCAAGGGCTACCTGCCCGACGGGTCGGCCGCTCACCTGCTCACGCTGGGGCAGAACGCTACCATCAGCGAAACTGCTACTAGCTTTGTGCTGGGCCAGGTACGGTCGGCTACGCTCAGCTTTGTGGCCGAAGGCAATTCTACTGGTTTCGGCGGCCTCGGCCTCACCCTCACCGCCCATACCGCCAACGGCGCGGCGCTGCCCGGCAGCACCTACGTGGTGCGCACCACCGGCACCCCGGTCTACGGCGTCACGCCCACCACTGGCACCAATGCCGGCATCACCAGCCGCAGCATCCGCCGCCAATACCGCGTGGTACCCACCACCGATACCGGCCTCAACCTGGACCTGGTATTTGGCTACTCCTCCAGCGCGGCGGAGCTAAACGGCATTTCCCCAGCCAACCTGCAGCTCTTCAGCCGGCCCATTGGCGGGAGCCTGTGGCGGCCCGAAGGCGGCGCCAGCAGCGCCAATACCGTGACCCTGACCGGTCTCGACCACCTTTCGGACTGGACGCTGGGCAACAAGGCCGCGCCGCTGCCCGTCACCCTCACCCGCTTCGCGGCCGAGCGCCAGGGCCAGCAAGCCGTGCTCACCTGGGCCACGGCTACCGAGCACAACAGCAAGGGTTTCGCCGTGCAGGTTTCGACCGACGGCCGCGAGTTCCGCACCGCCGGTTTCGTGCCCAGCACCAGTGCCAATAGTATCCAGGCGCAGTCCTACCGCTTCGTAGACGCCCCGGCCAACCCTATGGGCACGCGCTACTACCGCCTGCAGCAGGTTGATTTGGATGGCAGCGTCACCTACACCGCCGTTCGCGCACTCACGTTTGCCAACGCCGCCGTGGTAGCAGCCAACCCCAACCCCTTCACCGACGTGCTGTATCTGAATACCTACGCCACCGAAGCCAGCCGCACCACCGCCGTCTTCACCGATGGCGTGGGTCGCACGGTCCTCAAGCAGGCACTTGAGGTGCCGGCGGGCGCAGCACAGCTCACGCTCAGTGGCCTGGGCCAGCTGCCCAAAGGCCTCTACGTCCTGCGCTTCACGCTTGATAATCAGATTCACTACCTTAAAGTAGTGAAGGAGTAGCCACGCTTAAATTTAAACCAAAAAGGCCGCTCCTGAATCCAGGAGCGGCCTTTTGCGTTATCCACAAAATCCGTTAAAATCCGAGCAAATCCGTGGTCTAGACGGCGTACTCGTTGGCCGTAATCAGCTTGGCGGCAATGCGGCGGCGTGACTCCTTCACGTTGATGAGCTCCGTTTTGGTGAAGCGCTTGAGGCCCATGAGCAGCAGGCGCTGCTCGTCGCCCTCGGCCATGCTGCCGATGGCATCCTTGGCGGCCTTCTCCACAATGTCCACGGCATCGGCCAGGTACACGCGGGCGATGTCGGCTTCCACCGACAGGGCTTCTTCGCCTTTGGCAGCGGCCTCCTTCTCCACGCGGAGCAGGGTGCTCTCGGCGATGTACACCTTGATGGCCATATCGGCGATGTTCATCAGCAGCTCCTGCTCTTTGGCGAGGGTGGCAGTGAACTTCTGCACGGCCGAGCCGGCTACCATCAGGATGGCCTTTTTCAGGTTGGCGATGGTCTTCATTTCCTTGCTGAACAGGCCGGTTTCCTCGTCCTGGCTCATGCTCGGGATGCTCAGCAGCTCCTGCTGCACGGCCTGGGCGGGGCCCATCAGGTCAATTTCGCCTTTCAGGCCCTTCTTCAGAATCATATCAACGGCCAGCAGGCGGTTGATTTCGTTGGTGCCTTCGAAAATGCGGTTGATGCGCGAGTCCCGGTAGGCGCGGTCCATGGGGTAGTCGGCCGAGAAGCCGTAGCCACCATAAATCTGCACACCTTCATCCACCACGTAATCAAGCACTTCCGAACCTTCTACTTTCAGAATGGCGCACTCCACGGCAAATTCGCGGGCCGCGCCCAACAGGGCCTCGTTGGTGCCTTTGCCTTCGGCCAGCAGTTGCTGCTCCATGCGGTAGATGTCGGCACCGGCGCGGTAAATAGCCGATTCCACGGCGTAGAGGCGGATGGCCTGCTGCGCCAGCTTGTAGCGAATCGCGCCGAACTTCGAAATCGGCATTTTGAACTGCACCCGCTCGTTGGCGTATTTCACGCTCTGGGTAGCGGCTCCTTTGGCGGCACCCAGGCAGGCGGCAGCCAGCTTGATGCGGCCGATGTTCAGCACGTTGAAGGCGATGAGGTGGCCTTTGCCAATCTCACCCAGCACGTTCTCCTTGGGCACCTGCGCATCAGACAGGAACACCTGACGGGTGCTGCTGCCTTTGATGCCCATCTTGTGCTCCTCGTTGCCGAGGCTCAGGCCGGGCGTGTCTTTGTCTACGATGAAGCCGGTGAACTTGTCGCCGTCAATCTGGGCAAATACGATGAACACATCGGCGAAGCCGGCGTTCGTAATCCACATTTTCTGGCCGTTCAGCACGTAGTGCGTGCCTTCGGCATTGAGAACAGCTTTGGTTTTAGCACCCAGGGCATCGGAACCGGAGCCGGGCTCGGTGAGGCAGTAGGCACCCATCAGGCTGCCATCGGTGAGGCCGGGCAGGTATTTGGCCTTCTGCTCATCGTTGCCGAAGTACAGGATGGGCAGCATGGCGATGCCCGTGTGCGCCGCAAACGCCACCGGGAACGAGTGGCCGCCGCCCACACCCTCCGTCACGCGCAGGGCCGTAGTGAAGTCCATGTCCAGCCCGCCGAACTGCTCCGGAATGCTCACGCCGAACAGCCCAAGCTCGCCTGCCTTCTGCATCAGGCCGCGCATGAGGCCCTCTTCGTGGTTGTCGAGGCGCTCCAGTAGCGGGGTTACCTCGGCAGCTACAAAGTCGATGCAGGTCTGGTGCATCATGACCTGCTCTTCGGTAAAGTCAGCCGGGGTGAAGACGCTCTGGGCATCG
Organism: Hymenobacter artigasi; assembly: GCF_012275535.1. GTDB lineage: Bacteria > Bacteroidota > Bacteroidia > Cytophagales > Hymenobacteraceae > Hymenobacter > Hymenobacter artigasi. The sequence goes on from NZ_JAAVTK010000001.1 coordinate 135,011, forward strand.
GTCGGCTTGATGATGAATTCGCCGCCCTTCAGGCTGGCTTGCTGCGTGGTTTCCATGACGTTTGGGGTGGGTGTAGAGTTGAAAAGTGTTAGGCGTGCCTACTAGTTGAAGAAACAACGAGGCCAGCGGTTTGGTGTTGCAAGATACAAAAAATATGTTAGGCGTGCCTACTACTTTGCAAAAAGAAAACCCCGGCTGAGCGGGGTTTTCTTTTTATTCGGCCTCTGTCATGCTGAGCCTGCGAAGCATCCTATCACGTTCCAACGAGTCGTTCGGCGGTGACAAGATGCTTCGCAGGCTCAGCATGACAGGTGGCATTACTTCAGCAACTCGTAGATGCCGGCGACGCCCTGGCCGCCGCCCACGCAGGCCGTGACCATGCCGTACTTCTTGCCGCGCTCACGCAGCTCATCGAAGAGCTGGATGCTGAGTTTGGCGCCGGAGCAGCCCAGCGGGTGGCCCAGGGCAATAGCGCCGCCGTTCACGTTCAGCTTCTCGGGGTCGATGCCCAGCTCGCGCACCACGGCCAGCGACTGCGAGGCGAAGGCTTCGTTCAGCTCAAACAGGTCGATGTCTTCGAGTTTTAAGCCAGCTTGCTTGAGGACTTTCGGCACGGCTTTGATGGGGCCCATGCCCATGATGCGCGGGTCCACGCCTTCGGTGGCGTAGTTCACCATGCGGGCGATGGGCTCCAGGTTCAGCTCCTTCACCATGCGCTCCGACATCACGAGCACGAAGGCCGCGCCGTCGGAGGTCTGGGACGAGTTGCCGGCCGTTACGGTGCCGTTGGCGGCGAACACGGGGCGCAGGCGGGCCAGGGCTTCCACCGAGGTATCGGCGCGGGGGCCTTCGTCGGTATCCACCACGTAGGAGCGGCTTTTCTTCTTGCCGGTGGCGGCGTCCACGTAGGTTTCCTCTACCGTGACGGGCACGATGCTCTTGGCAAACTTGCCGGCCTGAATGGCCTTGATAGCCTTCTGGTGCGAGTTGTAGGAGAATTCGTCCTGGTCCTGGCGGGTGATTTTGTAGTCGTTGGCCACGGCTTCGGCCGTCAGGCCCATGCCCATGTAGTAGTCGGGATGAGTCATCGCCAACTTGTAGTTGGGCACGGTTTTCCAGCCCACGGTGGGCACCATGCTCATGCTCTCGGTGCCGCCCGCGATGATGCAGTCGGCCATGCCGGCCGTGATTTTGCCCACCGCCATGGCGATAGTTTCGACGCCAGAGCCGCAGTAGCGGTTCACGATGAGGCCGGGCACGTTGATGGGCAGGGCCAGCAGCGAAATCAGGCGGCCCATTTGCAGGCCCTGCTCGGCCTCGGGTACGGCATTGCCGACAATAACGTCGTCGATGCGCGTGGGGTCGAGGGCGGGCACTTCGGCCACGAGGTGCTTGATGACGGCGGCAGCGAGGTCGTCGGGCCGGGTGAAGCGGAAACCGCCGCGGGGGGCTTTGCCCACGGCCGTGCGGTAGCCGGCTACGATATATGCGGTGTTGTTCGACATGTTGTTCTGGCGTTAACCTCACCCCCTAGCCCCCTCTCCCGTGGAGAGGGGGAACTAGTTTCTAGTTCTAGTTAACTAACTTTTAAAAAGTTAAAGACTAAATTTTGATGCTCACCCAAAAGTTTAAGACTAGAATTAGAAACTAGTCCCCCCTCTCCGCGGGAGAGGGGGCTAGGGGGTGAGGTGACTCGTGAGGTTAATTCCGCAGCGGCTTGCCGGTCGTGAGAATCGACTGAATCCGCTCCAGCGTCTTGCGCTCGCCGCAGAGGCTCAGAAACGCCTCGCGCTCCAAATCCAGCAGGTACTGCTCGCTCACTTCCGTGGGCGACGACAAATCGCCGCCGCACATCACGTAAGCCAGCTTATCGGCAATGAGCTGGTCGTGGGTCGAGATATAGTTGCCTTGCTGCATGGCGTACACGCCGGTTTTGAACATGGCCAGCGCGCCCTTGCCGTGTACCTTGATGTTGGTTTTCTGTAGCGGCTGGGTGTAGCCGGCATCGGCCATATCGATGGCGGCGGCTTTGGCCTGGGCGATTACGCGGTTGCTGTTCAGAACCACTTCGTCGCCCCGGCGCAGGTAGCCCAGGTCGAAGGCTTCGGCGGCGGAGGTCGAAACCTTGGCCGTGCTGATGGTCATGTAGGTGTTGCGCAGCAGGTTGAATTCGGGCTCGCCATCTTCGTACTTGAGGGCGGTGCGCAGGGTCATTTCCTTGGTGCCGCCGCCGCCGGGAATCAGGCCCACGCCGAATTCCACGAGGCCGATGTAGGATTCGGCGGCCGCTACCACCCGGTCGCAGTGCAGGTTCAGCTCGCAGCCGCCGCCCAGCGTGAGGCCGTGCGGGGTGCCCACCACCGGGATGCTGCTGTAGCGCATCCGCATCATGGCCTGCTGGAACTGCTGAATCATCATGTTCAGCTCGTCGAAATCCTGGTCGAGGGCCTGCATATACACGAGGCCCAGGTTGGCGCCGGCCGAGAAATTCGGCGCGTCGTTGCCCACCACGAGGCCGCGGTAGCCGGCTTCGGCCATCTCTACACCCTTCAGCAGGCCCTGGATGACGTCGGTGCCTAGCGCGTTCATCTTCGAGTGGAACTCCACGTTCAGAATGCCGTCGCCGAGGTCGATAACTGAGGCGCCCGAGTTTTTCCACAGCACCTTGCCGCTGGCGCGTAGGTTGTCGAGAATAATGAAATTCTCTACACCTGGCACCGACTGGTAGCTTTTCGAGGCGATGTCGTAGAACTGGCGCACGCCAGCTTCGGTCACCTTATAAAATGTAGTATTACCGGCGGCCAGCATTTCCTCAACCCACGGGGCGGGGGTGCGGCCAGCAGCCTTGGCCAAATCCAGGCCGGCCTGCACGCCCAGCGCGTCCCATGTTTCAAACGGGCCCATTTCCCAGCCGAAACCGGCACGTAGCGCGTCGTCCAGCTTGAACAGCCCGTCGGAAATCTCGGGAATGCGGTTGCTCACATAAGAGAAGAGGCTGCCGAAGCTCAGGCGGTAGAATTCGCCCGCCTTGTCCTTGCCCGCCACCAGCACCTTGAAGCGGTCGGCCAGCTTCTCGATGGTTTTGGTCATTTCCAGGGTGGCGAACTTCACCTTCTGGCTCGGCTTGTACTCCATCGTGCTCAAGTCGAGCGCGTGGATTTCCGACTTGCCGCCTTCGCCCTTCACTTTTTTGTAGAAGCCCTGGCCGGTTTTGTCGCCCAGCCACTTACTCTCGCCCATTTTCTTCACGAAATCAGGCAGCACGAATACGTCCTTGGCCTCGTCGTTCGGCAGGCCCTGGGCCAGGCCGTTGGCCACGTTGATGGTCGTATCGAGGCCCACCACATCGGAAGTGCGCAGCGTGGCCGACTTCGCATGGCCAATCACCGGGCCGGTCAGCTTGTCGGTTTCTTCCACGGTCAGGCCCAGCTTCTGCATGGTCTGCATGGCGTCGAGCAGGGCGAAAACGCCCACGCGGTTGGCGATGAAGCCGGGCGTGTCCTTGGCCAACACCACCGTTTTGCCCAGGTACAAATCGCCATAGTGCTGCAGGAAATCCAGCACCTCCGGCTTGGTGTCCGGCGTCGGGATGATTTCCAGCAGCTTCAAATAGCGCGGCGGGTTGAAAAAGTGCGTGCCGGCGAAGTGCTGCTTGAAATCCTCGGAGCGGCCCTCGGCCAACAGGTGAATCGGGATGCCGCTGGTGTTGCTGGTGATGAGCGTGCCGGGCTTGCGGAACTGCTCCACCTTCTCATAAAGGCCTTTTTTGATATCAAGACGCTCGATTACGACTTCAATCGTCCAGTCGCAGCCGGCAATTTCCTTGAGGTTGTCATCAAAGTTGCCGGTTTTGATGCGGCTGGCATCAGCCTTGCGGTAGAGCGGCGAGGGATTGGCAACGATTGCGGCCTGCAACGCGGCATTCACAATGCGGTTGCGCACGGCCGCGGCCTCCAGCTTCAGGCCCTTTTTCTCCTCGTCGGGCGTCAGCTCTTTGGGCGCGATGTCGAGCAGCAGCACCTGCACGCCGATGTTGGCGAAGTGGCAGGCAATGCGCGAGCCCATAACGCCGGAGCCGAGCACGGCAACTTTCTTGATGGTTCGATTCATAGTGTTTTGACTGTCATTCTGAGCGCAGCGAAGAATCTTGTCACGTCCGCACTGCTGTGATTACTAGCGCCGACGAAAGCAGCCGTGATAAGATGCTTCCTTCGTCGGCATGACAACGGTTTAGCTATACGAGGTGGGCGTTTCGGCCCGCAGTGCTTTCAGCGTAAAGTCTTCAAAAAGGGTTTTACCCTCAATCATACCCGTAATCTGAGCTGCTACTTTGAAGAACACATCCAGCTGGCTCTGCGAGATTTTTTCCCGGATTTTCAGGTTAAAGTGCCGCACCGTCTGGCGCGAAACCTCTTTTTTCTCCAGCCCCAGCTCCGTCAGGAAAATGCGGACCGAGCGTTTGTCCACGGAGTCAGCCTGCTTATAAATAAGGCCTTTTTCCTCCATGCTCCGCAGAATGCGGGTCAGGCTGCGGGTTTCGAGGCCCAGCAGCGGCGCGATTTTGGTGGCGGGTGTGCCACGCTCCTGGTCGATGTTCAGCAGCACGAAGCCGATGCTCGTGGTGATATCATTCTGGGCAGCCTGGGTATTGTACATGCGCGAAATCGCGTGCCAAGCCACTTTAATGTTGTAATCGACGGTTTCTTCGGCTTTCATGGGCGGGCTGATAGTGCGGTAAACTTACGAAAAATTTGTTAGGCTTGCATACTATATCCCGATGTGATAAAAAAAGAACGTCACGCTGAACGGCTTGCCGCTTCTCCCCCGTTGCAGGAAATCCGGTTGAATGGATATCTGCCCGGCAGAGGTGCTTCGCTGCGTTCAGCATGACGTTCTTCGGACCTGCCTGCCCCTGCCCTACCGCTCCCCGGCCGAGTTATACAGGCCTTCGATGATGTCCTTATTGTTCTCCGTGATAACCTTGCGCTTCACCTTCATGGTAGGGGTCATTTCGCCACTTTCCACGGTCCAGAGCTCGGGCAGCAGGGCAATTTTTTTCACCTGCTCCCACTGGGCAAAGCTCTGGTTGTATTTCTTCACCAGCCCCTCGTAGAGGTCCACAATTTTTGGGTTTTTCACCAGCTCCTCGTTCGAGGCATCGGGCACGCCGTTGCGCTTGCACCAGCCCTTGAGGTCGGAGAAGGACGGAATGACGAGCGCCGACGCGAATTTCTGGTCGGCTCCCACCACCATGGCCTGCTCGATGAGCGGGTCTTCCTTGAACTTGCCTTCGAGCACCTGCGGAGCAATATACTTACCACCCGAAGTCTTGAACATCTCCTTCTTGCGGTCGGTGATTTTCAAGAACTTGCCATTCACCAGCTCGCCAATGTCGCCGGTGTGGAACCAGCCCTCGCTGTCGAACACCTCGGCCGTAAGGTCGGGCTTGTTATAGTAGCCCTTCATCACGGAGGCCGATTTGGTGAGGATTTCGCCATCGGCCGCAATTTTCACCTCCATGTTGTCGATGAGCGGCCCCACCGTGCCAATCATGTTATTCTCGGGCTCGAAGCCGCCCACGGCGATTACGGGCGACGTCTCGGTGAGGCCGTAGCCCTCCATCACCCGGATGCCAGCCGCCCAGAACACGCGGGCCAGGCGCGGCTGCAAGGCCCCGCCGCCACTCACGATGCAGCGCAGGTTGCCGCCCAGCGCCTCGCGCCATTTATTGAAAATGAGCTTATTGGCCAAAGCCAACTGCGTATTATAGAGGAAGCCCTGGTCTTTCTGGGTATCGTACTTCAGGCCCAGCTCCAGGGCCCAGAAGAAGAGGCTCTTCTTCACGCCTTCCAGTTCATGGCCCTTTTGCACGATTTTATCATACACCTTTTCGAGCAGGCGCGGCACGGTGGTGAAAATATCAGGCTTCACTTCGCGCAGGTTGTCGGCGATGACGTCCATGCTTTCGGCGTAGTAAATACTCACCCCGTTTATCATGTACAGATAGGTGACCATGCGCTCGAAAATGTGGCAGAGCGGCAGGAAACTCAGCGCTTTATCGTCCTTCGTGACGGGCACGAAGCGTTGCGAGTTACGGCAGTTGCTCAGGATGTTATCGTGCGTGAGCATCACACCCTTGGGCTTGCCGGTGGTGCCGCTGGTGTAGATGAGCGTGAGGAGGTCGTCGGGCTCGACGGCGGCTTTCAGCGGCTCCAAGGCAGCGACGTTGCCTTTTTTGCCGATTTCCAGCAATTCGCCGAAGTGACGCGCACCGCTGATTTTATCGAAGGTGAAGACGTTTTCAGCGGGAATGTCGAGGCCCTCGGTGGCTTCTTTCACCTTGTCGAACAGCTTCTGGTCGGCCACGAACACGGCCCGCACGCCGGCATCGGTGAAGATGTACTTGTAGTCCTCAACGGTGATGCTCGGGTACATGGGCACGCTGGTGGCACCGATTTGCGAGATACCGAAATCAGCCAGCATCCACTCCGGGCGGTTCATGCTGATGATGGCTACTTTGTCGCCGCGCTTGAGGCCGAGCGATACGAGGCCGAGCGAAACCAGGTTGGCCTGGTCCTGAATTTGCTGGCTGCTGATGGGCACCCAGTTTCCGTCGATTTTAGAGGCCAGCGCATCGGATTTGGGCGACTCGGCAATTTGGTGGGCTAGGATATCAAAGGCGCGACGAACGTCCATGTGTGGGGCGGATAAAGCGTATTGCGTGAAATTCAGCTTAAATAAAGCGCTTTTTTCGGGGCTGCGTCCCCCCGCACCACGCACTTCTGCAGCGCTGCGGCTGGGAGTTAAAACCAAATGAGCCGCAAAAACGCTCAAAAAGCCCCAAAATCCGGCTTTTTTCGGTGTAATTTTGAGCCCTAGCATTCCCGCTCCCAATGAATCTGGCCCTGTTTTTTGACCCGCTGCCGGAAACGCTGACCGAGGCCGCGCCAGCGCCTACCACGCTGGCCGCCTACGCCACCCGCTTCACCGAAACCTTCCCCGACTGGCGCACCGCCGATCTGGCCATCATCGGGCTGGACGAATGGCGCGGCAGTGCGGCCGGCCCGCCCAGTCCCCGCCGCCACGGCCCCAACGAAGTGCGCCAGCGCTTCTACCAGCTGCAAAAAGGCACGGGCATGCTGCGCCTCGTCGACCTCGGCAACCTGCGGCCCGGCCTCACGCTGGAGGATACTTACCAGCGCCTGCGCGAAATTATCGGGGCGCTGCTCGAAGAAAACACGGTACCCATCCTGCTCGGCGGCAGCCACGATTTGGACTACGGCCAGTTTCTGGCCTACGAAGCGCAGGACCGCACCATTAACGTAACGATAGTGGACTCGCGGCCCGACATGGCCGAGCCCGGCCCCGGCACCCCGGCCGAAGAAAGCCACCTGCGCCGCCTGCTGGTGCACGAGCCCAACATCGTATTCAGCCTGGCCCACCTCGGCCACCAGCAATACCTCACGCCGCCCGAGGTGATGGTGGCCCTCGAAAAGCTGCATTTCGATACCATGAGCGTGGGCGAGGTGCGCGCCGACCGCCGCCTGGCCGAGCCGCTGGTGCGCCAGGCCGATTTTATGAGCGTGGACATTGCCGCCATTCGCTGGCAGGACTCGCCGGGCTACTACCCGGCCAACCCCTTCGGCCTGGGCAATGAGGAAGCCACGCAATTGTGCTGGTATGCCGGCCACAACGAGCAGCTCAGCTCCTTCGGCCTCTACGGCTACCGCGCCGACGTAGACGCCAACGGCCTGGCCGCCGCCACCATCGCCAGCATGCTCTGGTATTTCGTGGAGGGGTTCTACCACCGCCGGCCCGAAACCGGCTTCGGCACGTTCCGCTTCCTCACCTACACCGTGGTGCTGCCCGGCAACCCCGACAAGCTGGTGTTCTACAAATCGCGCCGCGCCGAAAAGTGGTGGATGGAAGTGGAACGCCTCGGCGATAATGCCACCAAGCGCGTAGTGCCCTGCACGTATGAGGACTACCTGAACGCCTCGCAGGGCGACCTGCCCCAGCGCTGGATTCGGCTGCAGGCGCTGCTGAGCTAGTAACTTGTCATGCAGCAGAACGTCATGCTGAGCGCAGCCGAAGCATCTCTACCTCGTAAGCAACCAACGCTAATTCAACGAAGCGGTAGAGATACTTCGACAAGCTCAGCATGACCGTTCAAGAAAAACAAATTGACTTGCCCACCTACACCAAAAACCAACTCGCCCTGCGCAATGGCCAGGACCGCGACGAAATCTGGGTGGCTTACCAAGGCCGGATTTATGACGTGAGCCGCTCGCGCCTCTGGCGGCGCGGCAACCACTACGAGCACTGGGCCGGCCAGGACCTCACTGCCGAACTGGACAAAGACGCGCCGCATACAGCCAACGTATTCGACAATTTCCCCGTTGTGGGACAACTGCAGTAGAACAGGCTTTAGCTTGTTCGTCACCTGAACCGATTCCTTATTTCTGAACAAGCTGAAGCATGTTCTACAAGCTATGATGACCACCGAAGCGCCCTCCGAATTCAATCACCTCGAAACCCTGCCCACCGCCGAGCTGCTGGCCGGCATGAACCAGCTCGACCAAACCGTGCCCCAAACCGTAGCCAAAGCCTTACCGCAGATTGAGCAACTGGTAGAAGCTACCGTGGCCCGGTTGCGCGAGGGCGGCCGGCTGTTCTACATTGGGGCGGGCACCAGCGGGCGGTTGGGCGTGGTAGATGCCTCCGAATGCCCGCCCACGTTTGGCGTGCCGGCCGAGATGGTGGTGGGCATCATGGCGGGCGGCGATGGCGCCATTCGGGTGGCCGTGGAAGGCGCGGAGGATGACGCCGAACAGGCCTGGAAAGACCTGCAGGCCCACAACATCGGCCCCAAAGATGTGCTGGTGGGCATTGCGGCCTCGGGTCGCACGCCCTACGTTATTGGTGGGCTGCAGCGGGCGCGGGCGGCGGGCCTGGCCACGGGTTGCGTGGTGTGCAACGCCGGCTCGGCGGTAGCGGCGGCGGCCCAGTTTCCGGTGGAAGTAGTGACGGGGCCGGAATTCATTACCGGCAGCACGCGCCTCAAGGCCGGCTCGGCCCAGAAAATGGCGCTCAATATGCTCACCACGGCCACGTTCATCCGCCTGGGCTACGTGCGGGGCAACAAGATGGTGGATATGAAGCTCTCCAACGTGAAGCTGGTGGACCGGGGCGAGCGCATGCTGATGGACGAGCTCGGCATTGTACAGGCCAAGGCGGCAGCCCTCCTGAAACAGCACGGCAGCGTGCGCGCGGCGCTGGAAGCTATCCAGCCATAGCACATGCTTCAGCTTGTGCCTCACAGCCTTACTTTTTCATCCGAACGATTCGGGATTTCTGGCGTTTCTAGGGGGGCACAAGCTAACGTATGTGCTCCATCGCCCTATGCATACCATCGAGCCGCACTACAACTGGATTGAGCAATACTCGGCGTCTGAAGACCCTCGCTCGCCACTTTTCGAGGCCGAGAACAGTCTGGAGACCTATACCAACACGATTTACGGCTACTACATTCATCCGCAGTGGGACAGCTTGGGGTCCGACACCCTGTTCTTCAAAATCCTTTTTGCCGATTATGACGATGGCATTGCCGTGCTCGAATTTATCGGCGAGTGGAACGATGCTATCGAAAACGACATCATGGAGCTCAAGCGGAATATCATCGATATTCTGGTGCATGAGGGCATCCGCAAGTTCATTCTCATCGGCGAGAACGTGTTCAACTTCCACGGTTCCGACGATGATTATTACGAGGAATGGTATGAGGATGTGGAAGATGGCTGGATTGCGGGCATCAACTTCCAGGAGCATGTGCTGCGCGAAATGAAGCAGTACAACGTGGACAACTACATCAACTTCGGCGGGCAACTCGACGACCTGCCTTGGCGCACCTACGAGCCGCGCCGCCTGTTTGAAGTAGTGGATAACCTGCTGAGCAGGCGGCTGGGCCTGCCCGAAACGGAGCTGTAGTTTTGCGAAACTAAGGCACAAAAAAGGGCCTCTCCTTGCGGAGAGGCCCTTTCAGTTGCAGTTAAGCGACAATTACTTGGTAGCCGGAGCATCCATTTTGTCAGCGTTGTCCTGGATGGCTTCGCCTTTGGCATCAGCCGAGTCACGCACCATGTCAGCCTTGTCTTCCATAGCGTCAGCTTTGGCTTCGCCAGCGTCTTTCACGTTTTCGCCAACCTGCTCCTGAGCATCTTCTTTCTTGCTGTCGCACGAAGTGAAGGTGAACGAACCGAGGGCCAGGGCGAGGAACAATACTTTTTTCATCTTGGGGTTTGTTTTAAAATGTGGTTGATTTTCAAGCAACTTCCGAAGCACCAGCCAAAGCTTAGCTTCAAATTCGGGGCTTTATACCTCCTCTCAAAGAAGGTAACCCACTGTCGAAAAAAAATTGTGAAGAATTTATGAGGACATTCCTGTCTCTTTATTTCTTGCGGAACAGGATGCCGATGGGCACGCCCGTGAAATCGAAATGCTCGCGCATCCGGTTTTCGAGGTAGCGCACGTAGTTGGTCTGCACGTACTGCGGCAGGTTGGCGAAGAAAGCAAATACGGGGTTGTGCGTGGGCAGCTGCGTCACGTACTTGATGCGAATCATCTTGCCTTTGAGCGCGGGCGGGCCGTACTTCTCAATCTCCTTCAACATCACGTCGTTCAGTTGCGAGGTCGGAATTTTGCGGCGCTTGTTGCCGTACACTTCGATAGCCGTTTCGATGGCCTTGTGCACGCGCTGCTTGTTCAGCACCGAGATAAACACCACGGGGATGTAGGCAATGGGCGCAATCTTTTCAAGGATTTTTGCCTCGAACTCCTTAGAAGTGTTGGTTTCCTTGTTCTCCACAAGGTCCCACTTGTTCACCAGAATCACGATGCCCTTGCGGTTTTTATCAGCCAGGGTGATGATGTTCACGTCCTGGGCTTCGATGCCCCGGCTGGCGTCGAGCATCACGATGCAGACGTCGCACTCTTCCAAAGCGCGCAGGCTGCGCATGTTGGCGTAGAATTCCACGTCCTCGCTCACCTTGGCCTTGCGGCGCAAACCAGCCGTATCGACCAGAATAAACTCCTTGCCAAAGGCGTTGTAGCGAGCCGAAATAGAGTCGCGGGTGGTACCCGCAATTTCGGTTACGATGCTGCGGTCTTCGCCGAGCAGCAGGTTCACGAGGCTGGATTTGCCCACGTTGGGGCGGCCCACCACGGCAATGCGCGGGATTTCCGACTCCGGCTCTTCCTCGCCGGGCTCGTCGAAGTTGGCCACCACGGCATCCAGCAATTCGCCGGTGCCGTGGCCGTTGGCGCTGCTGATGGCATAGATTTCGCCGTCGCCCAGGCCCAGCGAGTAGAACTCGCCCACGCCGTTGGCGCGCAGGTTGGTATCGGCCTTGTTGGCCACCATGTAGATGGGCTTTTTGCTTATGTAGCGGCGCAGCACGTGCGCAAACTCCTCATCGAGGCCGTGCACGCCGGCTTCGGCATCCACCATAAACAGGATAACGTCGGCCTCTTCGATGGCCAGTTTCACCTGCTTGTTGATTTCGCCTTCGAAAATATCTTCCGAATTGTGCACGTAGCCACCCGTGTCAATCACGGTGAAGTTCTTACCAATCCAGTCGCCGTAGCCGTAGTGACGGTCGCGGGTCACGCCGCTCTCGTTGTCCATAATAGCCTTGCGCTGACCTACAAGGCGGTTAAATAGCGTGGATTTGCCCACGTTGGGCCGCCCTACAATGGCGACCGTGTTTTGCTTTGACATGATATGTGGCCCCAGCCGCCGACCCGACCTAGATTCGGCAGTGCCCGGGGTGTGTTAGTTATAGATGGTCGGATTTTTCATTTAACAATTAACATTTATCATTTAACACCCTGACAGCCTTCACAAGGCGCAGTAATGCGCCGATGGAACGACTGTTAAATGTTAATTGATAAATGTTAAATGACTTACTGATAGCCAAACCGGCTCAGCGCTTTCGCGTCGGTGCGCCAGTTCTCGTTCACTTTTACATACATTTCCAGGAAGACTTTCTTCTGAAAGAATTTCTCCATTTCCTCGCGGGCCCAGGTGCCTACTTTCTTCAGCGCCACGCCGCCCTGGCCGATGACGATGCCTTTCTGGGAGTTGCGCTCGACGTAGATAATGCCACGAATGCGAATGATATCTTGCTCTTCTTTAAACTCTTCGATAACAACTTCGCAGCTGTAAGGAATCTCCTTTTTATAAAGCTTAAAGATTTTTTCGCGCACCATTTCGGCGGCAAAAAAACGCTCCGGCTTGTCGGTTAGCTCATCCTTGGGGTAGTAGGGCGGGTGCACGGGCAGGCGCTCCATCACCAGCTGCAGCACGCCGTCGGTGCCGAAGTGGTTGAGGGCAGAAATAGGCAGCACTTCGGCGGCGTTGGGCAGCTGCTCTTTCCAGTAGGCCAGCTTGGATTCCACTTCCTCCTGGTTGGCCTGGTCAATTTTGTTGACGAGCAGGATGATGGGCGTGTCCGTCATTTTGCGCAGACGCTCCACTACGGGCTCTTCGTCGTGCTTCTCGTAGATATCGGTTACGAAGAGCACCACGTCGGCGTCTTCGAGCGACGAGTACACGAACGACATCATGGCATTGTGCAGCTCGTATTTGGGCTGGATGATGCCGGGCGTGTCGGAATAAATCAGCTGAAAATCATCGCCGTTGAGGATGCCCAGGATGCGGTGGCGCGTGGTCTGGGCCTTGCTCGTGACGATGCTGAGCCGCTCGCCCACCAGCGCATTCATGAGCGTGGACTTGCCCACATTGGGCTTGCCAATGATGCTCACAAAGCCGGCGCGATGGGGTTTAGTTTCGGGGTTCACGATGGATGGGTTTGATAATCAGGGCCGCAAAGGTACGGCTTTTCAAAGCTTTTAGCTAATAGCCATTGGCTTTTAGCTTTTGGAGGCGTCGCTAGCCCGTCATGCCGAGCGGGGCGAAGCATCTCGTGTGCTGCTACTAATTATCTTTCTGGCGCTTGGATTACGGCCGCACGCAAGAGGTCTTGGCGACGCTCGGCATGACGGGCTGCCTAGTGGTTCTGACGGCGCAGAATTTCGCTTTTGGTCAATTCGAATTACGGAAAACGTCAGCGAGGGCGCTGGGGTGGGACCGGACCTTTGTCCTGTTCTCTAACCAACTCACCTTTTAACCCACAACTCTTATGTTTCTCGGACATTTCGGCGTCGCTTTTGGTGCCAAGACGCAACCGCCTTCCGTATCGCTGGGCACCTTGTTTCTGGCCGCGCAACTGGCAGATTTGGTATGGCCCACCCTGCTTCTGTTAGGCGTGGAGCGCGTGGATATAGTGTCTCACGCCACGGCGGCTAATGCGCTGGAATTCGTACATTACCCCTTCACACATAGCCTCTTGACTGAAGTAGTGGGCGGTCTGTTGCTGGGCCTGGTTTACTGGCTGGTGCGGCGCAATGCGCAGGGTGCGCTGCTGGTAGGCCTACTGGTGCCCAGCCACTGGCTGCTCGACTTGGTGGTGCATCAACCTGATTTACCATTGTTTCCAGGCCATTCGCCCTTATTTGGCCTTGGACTCTGGAACCATCTGGCCGTTACGCAGGTGGTGGAATTTGCGCTGCTTGGCCTAGGGCTATGGATGTACATGCGGCGCACCCGTGCCCGCAACGGCGTGGGGCGCTACGGCCTGCTGGGGTTGGTAGCCTTTCTGGTGGTGTCGCATCTGGCCAGCATTTTCAGCCCGCCGCCGGCTTCGATGGACTTCATTGGCTGGGGTGGGCAGCTGCTTTGGCTGCCGGTGCTGCTAGCCTATTGGGTAGACCGCAACCGGGAGGCTAGCGGCGAAACGCGCCCGGCGTTTGCCCCGTCCATTTCTTAAAGGAGCGTACGAATACGCTGGGCTCGGAGTAGCCGAGTAGAAAGGCTACGTCGGTGATGCTAAGGTGGGCCTCGCGCAGGTGGCGTTGGGCGAGGTCGTTCCGGACTGCATCGAGCAGCTGCTGGTAGGTGTGGCCGGCTTCCTTGAGCTTGAGCTGGAGCGTGCGAACACCTAGGCACAGCTGGACAGCCACAGTGGTGAGGGTAGGCAATTCGCCTTTCAGCTGCCGCACTATTTCGCCCCGCACCCGTTCGGCCAGGGTGGCTGGCTGGCTGGTGGGCAACTGGGCTAATAAGGCAGTAGCGTGTTGCTCGAAGATGGGAAAAAGCGCCGGGTTGGCGTGCAGGATGGGCCGGGCCAGCGTGGCCGCATCGAACGCCACCTGCGTACAGGGCGCTTCAAATTCCAGGTTCTTCGTGCCGAAAGCCAGTTCGTGCTCCCGCGTATCAGCAGGACGCGGGTAGGCCAAGCGCACGGCCAGCGGGGCCACGGGCGACCCTGTGAGCGTAGCGAAGGCCGCGAGGTAGATTGACAGCTCCGAGTTCAATACGTACTGCGGATGCACGATAGCGGCACTGGTCAACTCCAGATTCAGCCAGATGGAATCGGGCCATTCGGGCGCGGACGTCTGGAAAGTGCGGACGCCCTGGCAGGCCACGTCTTGGTAGCGGCACAGCTGGGCAATGGCCGCGCCGAGCGTAGGAGTGTGCATCAGCACGTATGCCAAGGTGCCAGCGGCGGTAAAATTAATGGCGCGCCCTATATGAAGGTCAAAATAAGGGTCGTGGGTGGCCGCTACTACCAGCGGCCACAGGCGCTGGATAGTAGCAATGGGCACGCGGGCATCGGGGCTGGCTGTCGTGGCGGGGTCGAAGTCGATTTCCTGGCAAAGGGCAGACGCATCGGCACCGTGCTGGCCAGCTACCCAGAGCAGCATATTCAACGACGAGGCAGCGAGGGTATCAGGCGGAGTCATGCTACGGAAGAATCTGGCTGCTAATTACGGACCAGGAGCCGAACTATGCCGCTACTCGGCGGTTAGGCCTGTAGTGTGGACTCGCAGAATCCCCGCTACACACCCGACCTTTGCCCCAATGAATTCCACTACTTCGCCCAACGCCCGCATCGGCGTGCTGCTCGTCAACCTCGGTACGCCTGACTCGCCCAACACGCCCGACGTGCGCCGCTACCTCAACGAATTCCTGACCGACGGCCGCGTGGTGGACATGCCGGCTGCTATTCGCTACCCACTGTTTCAGGGCTTGGTGGTGCCGCTGCGGGCCCCTAAATCGGCCAAGATTTACAAGGAGCTGTGGACGGAGCGCGGCTCGCCCCTGCTCTTCCACGGGCTCGATTTGCAGGAGAAAGTGCAGGCCGCCCTGGGCGAGCACTACGTAGTAGCCTTCGGCATGCGCTACCAGAAGCCCAGCGTGGAAAAGGCGCTGGAAGAGCTACGCGCGGCCAACGTGGAGCGCATCATCGTGCTGCCGCTGTTTCCGCAGTATGCGTCGGCCAGCACGGGCTCGGTGCAGGAGAAGGTGATGGACATCGTGAAAGACTGGTGGGTGGTGCCCAGCATCAGCTTCATCAGCCAGTTTGCTACCGACCCGGGCTTTATTGCCACCATCGTGGCGCGCGGCCGGGCCGAGATGGACAAGCAGCATTACGACCACGTGGTGTTCAGCTACCACGGCATTCCGGAGCGCCACGTGAAAAAGGGCGACCCCACCAACTACTGCCGCTTCGGCAGCTGCTGCGATACGCTCACACCCGCTAACCAATATTGCTACCGCGCTCAGTGCTTTGCCACCTCGCGCCTGGTGGCGGCCGGCCTGGGCCTCGCGCCCGAGCAGTACACGGTAGCCTTCCAAAGCCGCCTGCAAAGCCGCCTGCGCGACCCCTGGCTGCAGCCCTACACCGATGAGGCACTGAAGCCGATGCCCGCTAAGGGCATCAAGCATGTGCTGGCTTTCAGCCCCGCCTTCGTGGCCGACTGCCTCGAAACGACCATCGAGGTGGGCGAGGAGTTCAAGGAGCTGTTCGAGGAAGCCGGCGGCGTGCACTGGCAGCTGGTGCCCTCGCTGAACTCGGAGCCGCAGTGGGTGGAGGCCGTGGCCGATATGCTTCGGCGGAATTAGCGCAACAGCCCGGCGCACTATGGCCGGCATTTGTGCCAAGGCCCGGCATGCTCCACATTCGGAAGCATGCCGGGCCTTTTCTGTTATCACCTGTTTTACGCAGTTACGAAACCCGGCGGCGGTTATAGAAGCTGCCCGTATCGAACGAATCCTGCTCGTAGAAGCGCGAGTTGGCCGGGACAGCCTCTTTTCCCAGCGCCCGCAACATGGCCTCTTCGTACTCGCGGGTAATCTGCACCTCAACGTAGGGCGGGTAATTCAGGACCGACGCTTCATTGAGCGCGGGCACAAACACATTGTCGCCATCCTCATCCAGCGAAGCAGCCCCAATGGGCAGCAAAATGTGGTTTTCGTGTTCGTTGGTTTGGAAACGGGCATCCAGCGCTACGTCCAGGTAGCGCACTTTCATGGCTTCGGGCTCCACAATCAACTCGAACACCGTGCCCAGGGCCTGGCCATCGCTGCCCCGTACGGTCCAGCCGCGCACGTCGGGGTTGTCGTCGGCCACTTCAAAATCGGTGAGGTCGCGCAAGCGGCGCAGAACGGGCGTTTCCATAGCAAATACGTTTCTGGTTTGTTGTTGCTGGCTTCTGGTTGCGGGTTCACATCGCCGGCCGCAAAAACCGGCTGCGAGAAACCAGAAACCTAGCGCTGAGCGGGCTCGCTAAGTACGCGCACAGCGGCGGCAGCCTGGGTAAGGAACTGTTGGTTCTGCTGCTGCTCGGCAGGCGTGGCGCTGCGGCCGGATAGCTGGCCCGCGAGATTCATCAACGTATTGGCCTGTTTTTCAAGCTCGGGGTAGGCCTTTTGCTGCATGGCCCGGATAAGCCCGGCTGCCGCCACAAAACCGGGGCGCAGGCTGGTATTGGGCTCGCCGAGGCGGGCGGTGGCACTGGTCAGGTTGTCGCGCTGCTCGGTGGTGGTGGGGGTGCGCAGGTCGTCGCGGTCGGTGAGGGAGACCAGCACTCCGGTCAGTTTTTGCAGGCCGTTGCGGGCGTAGTCGGGCGCGGCCGGGTCGGAGGCGGCTTGCGTAGCCAGCGAGGCGGCGGTTTCGAAACTGCCGGCCGAGGTAGCGGCATCCTGGGTGGTGTCGCCCTGTGGGATACCATCAACGGCAGCGCGGCGCGTTGCGCGGTCCACGGCAGCGGCGGCAGCCAGCGTATCCGGAGCGGTTGCGGGGGCTGCCGCTTCCGGGATAGCAACCGGTGGCGCGGGCTCATCGGCCGGGTCGGGACGCAGGAAGAAATAAGCCGCTACCGCCACTACTACGGCCGCTAGCAGCACCAGCAGCCACGGGCTGGGCGCCGATTTTTTACGTTGAATATTGATGTCAGCCATATCGGGAGTTGGGAGAATGGCTTGAATTTACGAGGTGCGGCGAAAAACAGCCGATTTGCGCGGCCAATGGCGTACTTGCGGCCACGCCCACCACCCAGGGTCGGCGCCCTCGCCCAATGCCTTCACCACCACCATCGACCCGCTACCTGGCTGACTTACAGTCGCGGGGGCTGCTGCCGCCGGACCAGGCCACCCGCATTGCCGCCAGCGAGCGCACCCAGCCCTTTTCGCTGCACTACGAGCTGCGGGCGCTGCTTTACCTGGGCACTACGCTGCTGGCCGGCGGCCTGGGCGTGCTGGTGTACCAGCATATCAACACCATCGGGCACGGCGTTATCATCGCCGTCATTGCTACCCTCATGGCCGCGTGCTTCACCTACGCGGCGCGGCACCGCGCTCCCTTCATTTGGGGGGTGGCTCCCAAAACCTCGGTGGGGGCCGACTACCTGCTGCTACTCGGCTGCCTGCTGCTGGTGGTGCTGGAGGGTTACGTACAGTACCAATACCAGTTTTTCGGCAACCGCTATGGGCTGGCCACGGCGCTGCCGGCATTGGTTTTCGTGCCGCTAGCCTATTGGTTCGACCACCGGGGGGTGTTGGCCATGGGCCTTACCGCGCTGGCGTCGTGGGTGGGCCTCACGGTAGCGCCGCTGGCCGTGTTCACCGAAAACGCGTTCTGGAGCGACCACATTCGCGGGGCCGCCATCGGCCTAGGCGGGCTGCTGATGCTGACGGGTTTTTACTCGGAGTACCGGGAGCGCAAAGCGCATTTCGCTTTCACGTACCTGCTGCTGGGCAGCAACCTGGCGCTGGCCGCGCTGGCCACTTCACTGGTACGGGCGGCTTTTCACGAGCAGCCTTTGGTGGGCCTGGGCACGGTGGCACTCATGATGGGGCTGTGCGCGGGCCTGTACTGGTACGCCCGGCGCACGCAGTCGTATTGGTTTCTGGTGCTAGCGGCGGGCTACGCTTATTTCGCCGCCTGCTACCTACTAGTGCAGCTGGTGCTGCTGTTCCCCGATGACATTATCGTCCTGATGGCTTTCCTGCTATTCCCGCTGTCGGCCCTACTGGTCGTGTTGTTCTTCCTCAATGTGAAGAAAATCCTGCACGGCCCGGCGGCGCCTGTTGCTCCCCTCCCCCCTACTGCACCTCAGCCATGAACAGGCAAGCCTACAACCCCAACTGGGCATTCCATACTGCCCTACGCGCTCGGGCGGCACGCTGGCAGCGCCAGCAGCTGCTCGATGCGGCCCAGCTAAAGGCCATTGAAGCGGCCTATCCGCTGGAATATTACCGCCCGGCGTGGCCCCTGCGGGTGGGCCTTTTCCTGTTTGCAATATTGGGAATAAGCATGGCATCCGGCTTCATTTTTCTGATTGGCCACGAACTGCCAATCGCGAGCGGTATCATCAGCTGCGCGGCATGCTTTGCCATGCTGGAACTACTGATAAAAGACCGCCGCTTCTACCACTGCGGCGCCGACAATGCCTTGCTATACGTGGGCCTGGCTGCGGCTGGCAGCCTGATTCTCTACATTTTCGGCACCTATTTTTGGAGCGGTTACTACGCATCGTTTCGCGTCACCGATGGCCATTTGCTGGTTCCGCTCACCCTGATACTGGCGCTACTGGCTGCGGCGGTCCTCCGCTATGCCGATGCGCTGGTCACAGCCACCGCCTTTGCTGCTCTGCTGCTTTTGGTGAGCATTACGGCCCTGCAAATTCCGTGGGGGCAGGCCCTATTGCCTTTTCTTATAATGGTCACGGCGGCCGGCGGGCTATTCCTCTACCGCAGGCTGGCCCGGCGCGTGGCCGGCACGCCCTTGGCCGACTACTACGCCAGCTGCCTGCTCATGCTGAAGGTACTGGCCCTGGCCGTGTTTTACCTTGGCGGCAACTACCTGGTAGTGCGCGAAGGAAATGCCGAACTGCACAGCCTCAGCGTGTCTGAGCAAGTACCCTTTGCGCCGCTATTCTACCTGTTCACGGCGGGCATCCCGTTCCTATATATCACGCTGGGCCTGCGCCGGGCCGACCGCCCCCTGCTCCTGCTGGGGTTGCTGACACTGGCATTCTCAATCTTCACCCTGCGGCATTACCGCTCGCTGCTGCCGCCCGAGATAGCCGCCGTAGCGGCCGGCGCGCTGCTCACGGTGCTGGCCGGCGCATTGCTCCGCGCCCTGCGCCCTACCCGCTTCGGCCTGACCTCGCTGCCTGACGATGAGCCGCGCCACTTCAACCTCGAAAACCTGATTCAGGCCCAAACCGCCCACGCGCCAGACGCTCCCGCCACGGGTGGCTTCGAGTTCGGCGGTGGGCAATCGGGTGGTGGGGGGGCCACCGGACAGTTTTAAGAAAGGGTGATTTTTGAATGTTGAGGGTTGAATGGAATTTCCACTTAACCCTCAACATTCAAAACTCAACCCTTCTTTACACCGCCACCGGCCTGTACAGCTTGGCCAGCACGGCCACGGCATAGTCCACTTCCGCTTCAGTATTCATCTTGCTCATCGAAAAGCGGACGGTGGCACGGCCGGGGTCGCAGCCCAGGGCTTCGAGCACGTGCGAGCCCGCCTGGGCCCCACTGGTGCAGGCCGAGCCCCCCGAAGCCGCCACCTTGCTGATATCGAGGTTGAATAACAGCATTTCGCTGATGGCCGACGGCGGCAGGCTCACGCTTAGCACCGTGTAAAGGCTCTTGTCGGCGTGCTCCGACAGGCCGTTGAACTGCACATCCTCCACTTCGGCGCGGAGCTTCTCAATGAAGCGGGTCTTCAACGCCTGCACCTGCGCATGGTGGGCGGCCAGGTCGCGCACCGCAATTTCCAGCGCCTTGGCCAGGCCCACAATGCCGTACACATTCTCCGTACCCGAGCGCACGTTGCGCTCCTGCGAGCCGCCGTGAATGAGCGGGCTCACCCGCAAGCCGCTGCGGGTGTAGATGAACCCCACCCCCTTCGGTCCATGAAACTTGTGGGCCGAACCTACCAGAAAATGGTTTTTCAGCTGCTGCACGTCGTGCCGGTAGTGGCCCATCGTCTGCACCGTATCGGTATGAAACACGGCGTCGTAGCGGGCACAAATGTCGCCGATGGCCGCAATATCGTTCAGGTTGCCGATTTCATTGTTGGCGTGCATCAGGCTCACAAACGTGCGCGACTGCGCGGCCAGCAGCTCCTCCAGGTGGCCCAAATCCAGGGTTCCCTGCGCGTCGTGTTTCACGTAGTGCAGCTTAATCTCGCCGCTTTTGGCCAATTCCTGCAACGGGTGCAGCACGGCATGGTGCTCCATCGGTGAGGTAATGGCGTGCTTCAGCCCCAGCGTACGCACACTGCCAAAGGCGGCATAATTGTCGGCTTCGGTGCCGCCGCTCGTGAAAATGATTTCGGCCGGTGCAGCATTTAGTAAATGAGCCACCGTTTTGCGGGCGTTTTCAATGGCGGCGCGCACCTGCCGGCCCGGGCCGTGCAGGCTGCTTGGGTTACCGTAGTGCTGGCTCAGAAAGGGCAGCATGGCCTCCAGCACCTCGGGGTCGAGGGGCGTGGTGGCGGCGTTGTCGAAATAAACGAAGGCGGGCGCTGTGGGGGAAATTGTGCTCATAGGAATCGTTTCAGCAGAAAAAGGCAGAAGCCGGGTGTGGGTGCACCCGGCTTCTTTCAAGCTATACACAAATACAAATTTGGGCTTTCGAATTGGAACTACCCCACAGCAGCCGCGCTAAATGCGCAACACCCCGATTAACTATGCCTTGGCGGCGATAATTTCCTTGATATCGCCAATGATTTTCTGGGCCAGATAATCAGCCGTGGAGTTCGAATCCGACTCGGCGTAGATGCGGATAATGGGCTCGGTGTTGGACTTGCGCAGGTGCACCCACTCCTTATCGAACTCAATCTTCACGCCGTCAATCGTATTCACGGGCTGCTTGGCGTAGCGCTGCTCCATCTTGGCCAGCACGTCATCGGTATTGATGTCCGCCGTCAGCTCAATCTTGTTTTTCGAGATGAAATAGCTCGGGTACGAGTTGCGCAGGCGGCTCACCGTAAGGCCGGTTTTGGCCAGGTGCGTCAGAAACAGGGCAATGCCCACCAGGGCGTCGCGGCCGTAGTGCAGCTCGGGGTAAATGATGCCCCCGTTGCCTTCGCCACCGATTACGGCATTGGTTTCCTTCATTTTCGTCACCACATTCACCTCGCCCACGGCAGCGGCCGAGTAGTTGCCGCCGGCCTTCTCGGTCACGTCGCGCAGGGCACGGGTGCTGCTCAGGTTGCTCACGGTGTTGCCGCCGCCCAAGCTTTGCAGCACGTAGTCGGCCACGGCTACCAGCGTGTATTCTTCGCCGAACATCTCGCCGTTTTCGCTCACCAGGGCTAGGCGGTCCACGTCGGGGTCCACCACGATGCCGAGGTCGAAGCCGCCTTTTTCCAGCACCTTGGCAATGTCGCGCAGGTGCTCGGGCAGTGGCTCGGGGTTGTGGGCAAAGTCGCCAGTGGGCTCACAGTGCAGCTTTTCGATGGTAGTCACGCCCAGCGCTTCCAGCAGCTGCGGCACTACAAAGCCCCCCGACGAGTTCACGGCATCCACCACCACCCGGAAGTTGCGGGCCTTAATGGCTTCCACGTCCACCAGTGGCAGCGCCAGAATAGCCTCAATGTGCTTTTCCAGGAAAGTAGTATCCGTAGTGTACTGGCCCAGCTTGGTCACGGGCGCAAAGTCAAAGTCCTCGTTCTCGGCCGAGGCCAGCACCTGCTGTCCATCGGCTTCCGAGATAAATTCGCCGGTCGCGTTCAGCAGCTTCAGTGCGTTCCACTGCTTAGGGTTGTGCGAAGCCGTGAGGATAATGCCGCCGGCCGCCTTCATGGCGGGCACCGCCATTTCCACAGTGGGCGTGGTGCTCAGGCCGAGGTCGCACACATCGAGGCCCAGGCCCTGCAGCGTGGCGGCCACCAGGCGGCTCACCATATCGCCCGAAATGCGGGCATCGCGGCCGATAATAATCAGCTTGCTATCAGTATTTTGGGTTTTAACCCAGGTACCGTACGCGGCGGCATACTTCACCACGTCGAGCGGCGTGAGGCCCTGGCCCACCGGCCCGCCAATAGTGCCACGGATACCGGAAATAGATTTGATTAAAGTCACGGAGGTAGTTAATTTGAAAGACCAAAATTAGGCATTAGCAACCGGTTGGCGGCACGGAGTTTTATCTTTGGAACAATGGAAAACCCTACAACTTGGCCTACTGTTCTGCTTACCAGTGCCCGCCGGCCCGCGCAGCTCGCAGCATTCGGCCGCCTGCTCGACGTGCTCGACCGCCTCCGCACCGAGTGTCCCTGGGATAAAAAACAAACCCTGCAAACCCTGCGGCACCTCACCATCGAGGAAACCTACGAAATCAGCGACGCCATTCTGCGCGACGACCTGCCCGACCTCAAAAAGGAACTGGGCGATGTCATGCTTCACCTGATTTTTTACGCCCGCATCGCCGCCGAAAAAGGGGCCTTCGACATTGCCGACGTGCTAAATGCCCAGTGCGAGAAGCTTATTTACCGCCACCCGCACATCTACGGCGATGTACAGGCCCACGACGAAGAGACGGTCAAGCGCAATTGGGAGCAGCTCAAGCTCAAAGAAAAAGGCAATACCAACGGAGTGCTCGGCGGGGTGCCTACCTCACTGCCCGCGCTGGTAAAGGCCATGCGTATTCAGGAAAAAGCCCGGGGCGCGGGCTTCGACTGGGAGCAACCCGAGCAGGTATGGGACAAAGTGCAGGAAGAATTAAACGAGTTTGGTGCCGAGTACAGCCACGGCAATCCCGACCGGATGGACGCCGAAAAAGCGGCCGATGAATTTGGCGATTTACTCTTTTCGCTGGTTAATTTTGCCCGCTTCGCCGGCATCAATCCCGAAGAAGCACTAGAGCGCACCAACCGTAAGTTTATCAGCCGCTTTCAGTATCTGGAAACGGCCGCTGCCGCCAATAATAAGCACCTCGCCGACCTCTCGCTGGCCCAGATGGATGTGTACTGGGAAGAAGCCAAACGACGCCCTGCTCAACCCAAAGGCACGGTTTAGCGTTGGGGAAGCTTCATCCAACTTTCATGGTAATTCTAATGAGCGCTGGCAACTTTTCTTTGGTCAGGCCGCGCTTTTTGGTTAGGTTTGCTCAACTAAGTGGGCTCGGCGGGTAATTTAGGCTTTGATAAGTGCTATTCCACTTCTCTCGAAACGGGATTATCGATTGTCTTTTTTGCTAGCGCCTGCACTCCTAACCAACTTTTTGCATTTTCTTTACCCACTCAATTCAACTACTTCACACAACAACCCCCAAACACTCCGGAACAATGGAACAGAAAAATGCCATGAATACGAGCCCCCGGCCCGCCGCAACGGCCGCCAAAGCCGAAGCCCAAAGCAGCGGTGGTGCCTCGCTGTTCTCCGTCCTGGTTATCATCCTTGCTTACGTTGTCAGCCTGCTCGTTTATAAGTTCGTGCTAGGCGACTCAAGCCACTTTCAAGGCGGCAACAATGAGAATAACCCCAACCCCGGCGACTACCTCGGGGTAGTTTTCAAGGGTGGTTTTGTAGTGCCGATTCTGATGTCGATGCTGCTCATGGTTATCACCTTCTCGATTGAGCGGATGCTGACTATCAGCAAGGCCAAAGGCTCCAAGAGCATCGAGAGCTTTGTGCGCACCGTGCGTCAGAAGCTGAACAGCAATGACATCAACGGCGCCCTCGCTGCCTGCGACCAGCAGAAAGGCTCGGTAGCCAACGTGGTAAAAGCCGGCCTGATGAAATACAACGAGATGGGCCGTGACCGCTCGATGGCCACTGACCAGCAAATCCTCGCTATCCAGAAGGAAATCGAAGAAAGCACCGCTTTGGAGCTGCCCATGCTGGAGAAAAACCTGGTTATCATCTCGACGCTGGCTTCTATTGCCACGCTGACGGGTCTGCTGGGCACGGTATTCGGTATGATTCGTGCCTTCGCCGCTCTGGCGCAGGCCGGTACTCCCGATGCAGTAGCTCTGGCAAACGGTATCTCGGAAGCCCTCATTAACACGGCACTGGGTATCGGTACTTCGGCCCTGGCCATCGTAGCCTACAACTACTTCACCAGCAAAATTGACGAGCTGACTTACAGCATCGACGAGGCCGGTTTCAGCATCATCCAAACCTTTGCCGCTCAACACGGCAATAAGCAGAACGCCCAAACGGTTTAATTCCGTTTGTTAGCAAACTGCTGATGCACTAAAACGCGGGGCGGTTCGTTCTCCGGAATGAATCGCCCCCTTTTACCCCCACCTCGCAATGCCCAAAGTAAAACCGCACCGTACCTCGCCGTCGCTCGATATGACGCCGATGGTGGACCTGGCTTTCTTGCTGGTGACATTCTTCATGCTCACCACCAAGTTTGCCCCCGAAGAGACTGTGGTGGTGGACACGCCCTCGTCGACTTCGGAGCTTAAATTGCCCGAGAACAACGTAATCACGCTCACCATCGACAACAAGAAGCGCGTCTTCTTTGGTGTCGATGCGCCGCAAACCAAGATTCAGGCCTTGCAGAAAGTAGGCGCCAAATATGGCGTTAACTTCACCGCAGCCCAGGCCAAGGAGTTCAGCAACCTGCCCAACTTTGGCCTGCCTATCAGCCAGTTAGGCTCTTACCTGAACATGGAAAAGGAAGACCGCAAGCAGGTAAATGCCCAGCAGCCCGGTGTTCCGCTCGACTCGCTCAACAACCAGTTGATTGACTGGGTACTGGCAGCTCGTACGGCTAACCAGGCCATTTTCCACAAGCCTACTTACATCGCTATCAAAGGCGACGGCAATGCTGACATACCTACGGTAGAACAGGTCATCAAAGTGTTGCAGGAGAGAGACATCAACCGCTTCAACCTCATCACGGACATGGAAAACAAGCCGGTAGCCGCCGCCAAATAACTTTGGTTGTTACTACTACTGCTTGATTCCTAATCCTTTCACTTAAGTAAATTCCATGGCAGAAATTCAAGGCAAAGCCGACTCCGGTGGAAAAGGTGGGAAGAAGCGGGCCAAGAAAATGTCGACCAAAATCGACATGACCCCAATGGTGGACTTGGCCTTCCTCCTGCTCACCTTCTTCATGCTGACCACCACCTTCGCCAAGCCCAACGTGATGCAGCTCACGATGCCGGTGAAGAAGACCGACGATGTTGAGGACACGAAAATCAAGGCCTCGCAGGCCATGACCATCATCCTTGGCAAAGACAACAAGGCGTATTACTACTTCGGTTTGAATACGCCCAACGATAAAACGGTACCCAAGCCCGAGCTGAAGGTGACGAACTTCTCCGCTTCCGGTATTCGGCAGGTTCTGCTGGACCGCCAGCGCCAGAAGCCGGACCCCATCATCCTCATCAAAGCAAGTGAAGACGCCAAGTATAAAAACATGGTGGATATTCTGGACGAGATGAACATCACGAACCAGAAAAAATACGCGCTGGTGAAGGTACCCAAAGACGACCTGGACCTTATTAAAGACTCAGCCCTATGATGGACAATGCGCAAATTGCGAAAGCCAGCTTAAACGATATCGTTTTTGAGGGCCGCAACAAGGCCTACGGCGCTTATGTGCTCCGACGCCTGTATCAGCGCCACGTAACCCGGGCGCTGATTATTGCTACGGCGCTGTTTGTCCTTCTGATTGCTTTCCCGCTCATCGCTCAGTATCTGAAAGAAAAGATGCCGAAGGAGCCTGCAAAGAATCTGAAGGAGAACGTGCTGATGGACGCTCCTCCCCTGGACGAAACCAAGCCCCCGCCCCCCCCGCCTCCCCCCGAGGCGCCGCCACCCCCTCCCCCCAAGCTCACCACCATCAAATTCACCCCTCCGGTGGTGAAGAAGGATGAGGAAGTGAAGAAGGAAGAGGTTCCGGACCAGGAGGAGTTGAAGGATAAGACGGTAGCCACCGTAACCGTAAAAGGCAACACGGATGCTCCTGACCTGTCCGAACTTTCGGGTACCGGCGACAAAGTGGTTGAAGAAGTAGTTGAGAACAAAGTCTACACCTACGTAGAGCAAATGCCTCAGCTGCCCGGTGGTGGTGGAAACGGTGCTATCGTAAACGCCATCCAGAAGGCGGTGAAATACCCCCCGCTGGCACTTCGAAACCAAGTTGAAGGTCGCATCTTCGTTAGCTTTACGGTGAACCCGCAGGGCGACGTTTCGGATGTGAAGGTGGTAAAAGGCCTGGGTTCGGGTCTTGACGAGGAGACGATTCGGGCGGTGAAAACCCTGCCTAAGTTTATCCCCGGTAAGCAGAACGGCCGTGCAGTAAGCGTTTCGTTTACGGTACCGATTACCTTCAAAATTCAATAGTTTCTTACTTCTGGTTTTTTCAGAAGTGGCGGAAACCCTGGATTGAGCTTCATGGCTCGGTCCAGGGTTTTTTATTACACACCACCTCAGGGCATGGAAAAAAACTACTTTCACAGGTACCATTAAGTAGCATTAGTCCGTTGTAGGCCGCTGACTTCAATTAGAAAGTATTCTGCCGACTGACAACCAAACTCATTTATGAGCACATGGCAATGCGAACTCAGCAAGTTGTCTGTTATGAAAAGCAGCTATTTTTTGGCTTTTTTGCAGGCTGGTATGGGAGCTCCAAGCTGATGCGCCGAACCTTTACCCGCTTTTTTCGGGTTTATAATATCTCCATTTCTGCATTTTCTTTTTTATGCTCAACTTACCTACTACTGAGGAGCGGCTTGGTAAGTCGCCCCAGCGGCTAGTGCGTTACTTTGTGCTCCTGATGGCCTCCGTTTACGTGGGCCTTGGGGTATGGCTGTGGTGGTCGGCCAACAGCCCTTCGGTTGGGGGAATCATTCAGCTTGGCCCAATAACCCGGCGGATTTTGGGTTCTGTATTCATTCTCTATGGGCTGGTCCGTTTTGGCCGGGGCTACCAGGCTCATTTTCGCAAAAAAACCATTTCTGACGATAATGATTAAACGTGCCCACTTTTTGACTGCCGGAGCTACGGTATTAGCCGGAGCACTTGCCATTGCCTCCTGCAATGGTCCAGGGTCGCCAGGAGCTCAGGACACCACCACCAGCGGCAATGTCGCGGTGAGCGTGGATGAAACATTTGCGCCCATTCTGCAGGCGCAGATAGATACGTTTTCCAAGCTTTATCCGAATGCTCATGTCAAGATGAGCTTTCAGCCAGAGGAAAAGGTGATGCTGGACCTTATCAACGATAAGGTGAAACTGGCGGTGGTTTCGCGGGAGCTGAACGCGGAAGAACAGGCTGATTTTGCCAAGCAAACCATTGTGCCACGCACCATCCGTATTGGCATCGATGGCCTGGCTATTGTCCTCAACCGCAGCAATCCGGATTCGTTGCTGACGGTGGCGCAATTGGCCGATATTTTCACGGGCAAAACCAGTAGCTGGAACCAGATTAGCGGCAAGAAGGGCCTGTCGGCCATCAATGTAGTATTCGATGCAAACCGGAGCAGCACGACGCGCTTCGTGCTCGATTCGGTGACGCATGGTACTCCGCTCACCAGCCGGGTATTTGCGGCGACTTCGAACCCGGCCCTGCTTGATTATGTTGCAACGCATCCCAGCGCCATTGGGGTGGTTGGGGTAAACTGGATTTCGGACCGGGACGACCCAACCGCCATGACGTTTGCCAACAAGGTAAGGGTGGCCAGCATTACCTCCCGCCCCAACCCAAAGCCGAACGACTACATTCAGCCCTACCAGGCCTACCTGGCTGAAAAGACGCCTGAGCAGCTCGCCCAGGACCCGGATTTGCAGAATTACCCGCTCCGGCGCAACCTTTACGTCATCAGCCGGGAAGCGCGCGCAGGATTAGGCACAGGGTTTGCATCTTTCGTGGCAGGCAAGAACGGACAGCTGATTTTTCAGAAGTCGGGATTACTACCGGCTCAGATGCAGGCCCGAATTATTACCACGCCTAAACTGTAATTACGCTTTTCGCGTAACAATTTTTCATTGCTTTTTCATCCTTTTTCTTCTCCTATGAGTTTCAAGCCCTGGAAACAGCCGCTGCTCGCTGCCGTTGCAATGGTAGCAGGTACTACGGCGGCCACCGCCCAAAACGTGCAAACCGCCCAACGCGATATTGAGTTGGGTCGGTACAACGAAGCCCGCGCCATTTTGCGGCCCGGCTCCACGCCCGAAACTGCTTTCGAGCTGGGCCGCCTTTATCAGATGCGTGACATGGCCGATTCGGCTGCTTACTTTTTCAACAAGGCAGCGGGCTCCACTCCTTTCGGTCAGGTAGCTGCCGGCCGTGCGCTGCTGGCTAAGGGCCAGATTGCTCAGGCTGAAACCCAGTTTGATGCCGCTGCGAAGGCGACCAAGAACAAAGATGCCAAGCTGCTCACCATGATAGCCCAGGCGTATGGCGAGGTTGACGGTAAGAACACCGGCAAAGCCCAGACGTACATGGATGCCGCTCAGGCCGCCTATAAAAAGGATGACCCGGCCCTGATGGTTGCTCGTGGTGATGTGTTCCTGCACTCTGACCAGGGTGGCGGCGAGGCCATGACCAGCTTCGACCGTGCCATTGCGGCCAACCCCAGCTTCGCCCAGGCTTACTACAAGAAAGGTGTGCTGAGCGTGCGCTCGCGCAACTTCAACGCGGCCCGTGAGAGCCTGAGCAAGGCCATAGAGCTTGACCCCAGCTACGCACCGGCCTACCGGGAGTTGGCCGATATGTACTACTACGCCGGTCAGTATGACCTGGCCTTGAGCACATTCAAGAAATACACCGACCTGGCGGAAAATTCGTCTTCGACGAATGCTCAGTACGCCTCGTTCCTGTATCTGACCAAGAAGTACCCAGAGGCGTTGACGGAGGTAAATAAGGTGCTGCAAAACGACCCGCAGAACCTTACCATGAACCGCCTGAAGCCTTATTTGCTGTATGAAACCGGTGATTTTGCAGGAGCTTCTACCGCCATCGACACATATATGTCGGTAGTTCCAGCCGATAAGATTATTTCCGAAGATTACATCTACAAGGCCAAAATCCTGAGCAAAACAGGTAAGGGACCCGAAGCGGTGGCACTCATTGGCCAGATTATCGCTAAGGACCCGTCTAAGGCCTGCGATTTTCAGAACGACCTGGCCAGCATTTATGCCAACCAGAAGAACTACAAAGGTGCTATAAGCGTGTATAAGTACAAGCTGAACAAATGCAGCGGCGACCTTACTGACCAGTTCCGTTTGGCTACGGCTTTCAGCAGCGACAAACAGTACGTTGAGGCTGACAGCGTGTACAACATCATCAACATCGCTAAGCCTACCTATGCTCCGGCCTACCTGTACCGGGCTTCGGTGAACGCGCAGCGCGACCCGGAAGGCAAGCAAGGCCTGGCCAAGCCGAACTACGAGAAGTACATCGAACTCTCGAAAGCAGCTGATGCCGAGCCAGCTAAATTCCGCGAAGGACTGGTGCAGGCCTATGGCTACCTCGGGGTATACTCCTTCCAGCAAGGTGATAAAACCGCAGCCAAGTCGTACTTCGAGCAAGTATTGGCTTTGGACCCTGAGAACAAGGGTGCCAAGAGCAACCTGGACATCATCACTGCCAAGCCCAAAGCTGTAGTGAGGAAGCCTGCGCCGAAGAAGAAGTAATTCCTATCTGGCACTAATGCAAAAAGGTCCCAACGCAATGCGTTGGGACCTTTTTCGTTTTTATAGGGTGGGCTCAGCTTCAGGTAGCGGCCCAGTTGCGCCATTTTTCCAGGACTGCCGCGAAATCCTCTGGCAGTTCGGCTTCGAACAGCAACTGCTCGCCGGAAGTTGGGTGCACAAAGCCGAGTGAGCGGGCATGCAGCGCTTGGCGCGGCATTAGTTGAAACGCGTTTTCGACAAATGCCCGGTACGTTCCATTGTTCTGGCCCACGCGAATACGGTCGCCCCCGTAGGTCGCATCGGAGAACAAGGGGTGGCCGAGGTACTGCATGTGGGCGCGAATCTGGTGAGTCCGGCCGGTTTCGAGCACGCAGCGGACCAGCGTTACCGGCCCGAAGTTCTCCAATACCTCATAATGCGTCACAGCAGGCTTGCCCTGCTCGCCGCCGGGATAAACGGCCTGCACCTTGCGGTCGCGCATGCTGCGGCCCAGGTGGCCGGTTATTGTGCCAGTGGGCCCGGGCGGGGTGCCCCACACCAATGCCAGGTAGCTGCGCTGAATGGTGTGGTGGAAAAACTGCAGCGACAGGTGCGTCATGGCAAACTCGGTTTTGCCGATAACCAGCAGACCCGACGTATCCTTGTCGATGCGGTGCACCAGACCGGGCCGGATTTCCCCGTTGCGGCCCGTGGGCAGGTTGGCCAGGTGATGTGCCAGGCCATTTACCAACGTGCCCTGCCAGTGGCCGTACGCGGGGTGCACCACTAAGCCGGCGGGCTTATTTACGATAAGCAGCTCGGCATCCTCATAGCGAATGTCGAGGGGCATCTCCTCCGGCACCACCCGGCCTTCACGCGGCGGCTCGGGTAGCGTGACGGTGATAACATCCTGCGGCTTGACCCGGTAATTGGGCTTCACGGCCACCCCGTTCACCTCCACAGCTAACGCCCGGATGGCGTCCTGCACCTTGTTGCGCGAAGTATTGCGCAGCCGGCTATGCAGGAACTTATCAATCCGCAGCATCTCCTGGCCACGGTCTACTACAATGCGGTGATGCTCGTAAAGCTCATCACCATGTTCCTCATCGGCCTCGCTGTCGAGCAGCTCATCCGCCTCAAATTCGTCGTCTATCATTTCCCAAAGTGGTAGTATATGAAAAAAGCCGGAGCAAATGCTCCGGCTTTTTTAGGCAGGCGGCGGTTGCCGCTTACTTCTTGGTTTTGGTCTTGGTCTTGTTCACACCGGGCGTAACCGGCGCGCTAACAGGCGAGGCCGGGCCCGACTTGATGGGAGCGCCTGCACCGGGCGTAATGCCCATTTTCTTCAATACGAGGTCCGAAATGTCGCCATCCTTGGGAGCGTGCAACAGCAGCGGGCTGCCGCCACCATCGGAGTTAAACACGTAGGTGAAACCGTTCTCGTCAGCAACGAGGTCGATGTTCTTCTGCAGTTTGTCCAAAGCGGGCTTCAGCAGCGTCTGCTGCTTCTGCTGGAGCGACTGCTCGGCAGTGCGCTGGAACTCCTGAATGGACTGCTGCAAACGCTGCAGCTCCTTCTCGGTATCCGCTTTCACTACGTCCGTCATGGTGCCGGATTTCTGCTGATAATCCTTCACTTTGGTTTCAAACTCGGTGCTTTTGCTTTTCAGCTGGGCACCAAGCTGGTCGTTGTAGGTTTTGAGCTCCGACTCAATCTGTTTGCTTTCGGTCATCTGGGATAACACGTACTGAACATCGGTGTAACCAATTTTCAGGGGGGCCTGGGCCTGCGCGGAAGTGGCAGCCAGGGTTCCGGCGGTCAGCAGAGCGGCGGCGAGCGTCAGACGAAAGATTTTCACGAGATTCATCAAAAAGAAAAAGGGTCAGAAAAATATTGGGGCAAAGGTAATTACTTCTTTTTGGTCGGCCGCGCTGGCTTGGTTTGTGGCTTGGTAGCCGGCGCAGCCTCGGGCGTGCCCGAGTCCGATTCAAAGTTAGGGTCAACCGGTGTTTTGGGTGGGGCCACCGTCTTCACCGTGCCTTTGGGGCCGGGCTGGTTGCGGTCTTCAGCACCCAGACCCAACTCTTCGAGTACAAATTCGGTGTAATCGTGCGCAGGATTGGTGTAGAGCATGGTCAGGTCGCCGGATTTATCAAAAACCACCGCCAGCGTTTTCTTCTTGGCGACCTTTTCGACGGCTTCGAATACCTTGTCCTGCACGGGTTTATTCAATTCCTGGCGCTTCTTGAATAGCTGCCCTTCGTAGCCAAACTGCTTGTTGCGGTAAGCTTTCAACTCCTGCTCCTTGAGCAGAATTTCGTCCTGCCGCTTTTTCTTCATGGCCTCCGTCAGCACAACTTCTTCGTTCTGATAGTTCCGATGCAGCTTATCAAGGTCTTTTTGCAGGGATTCAATCTCCTTCTGCCAGGTATCCGACAGCAGGTTCAGCTCCTGCTGGGCCTTGGCGTACTCCGGCATTTTGGCCATGATAAACTCCGAATCGACCCAGCCAAACTTTTGGGCCTGGGCTTCCGGTGCAACGACTAGCAACAACAAGGCCAATATCAGGCCGCCAAAGTTCTTCATACGGGAGGAAACGTGAAACTTTGCTCGCTAGTGCCTTACTAGCGAATTTGCTGGCCAATGATGAAGTGGAAGTGGTTGGGGTCCTGCTTGGTGCCGGCCGGAGTACCAATCGGCGGTATCACGGAGTCGAAGCCGTGGCCGAAGTCGAAGCCCAGCAGGCCAAACGCCGACATGAAGATACGGGCACCTACGCCAGCCGAGCGGTACAGCTTGTAGGGGTTGTAGTTCTGGTAGGAGTCGAAGGCATTGCCCGCTTCGGCAAAGCCCAGCACGTACACCGTAGCGGCCGGATTGAGGCTGACGGGGTAGCGCATTTCCAGCACATACTTGTTGAATGCGATGCCGCCGGCCTGGCCCGACTGCGCCGTCGGAATGGCGAAGGTCGCGTTGGGGTCGTCGTAGCCGCGCAGGCCCACGTAGTCGGTACCTACCAGGTAGTTGCCGCCGCCGTTGTAGCCCAGGCCCGCGCCACCCATTTTAAATCGCTCAAACGGCCCTACGTCGCGCTTGGAATTGTAGGTTCCCAGGTAGCCAAAGTGAGCACGAGTGTTCAGCACCAGCTTGCCCACAATCGGGGTAAACCACGAAGCATCAAACATCCATTTGTGGAATTCAATCCACTGGTTGTTGCTCGGATGGTCGGGATTCAGCAGCGAATAAGGCGGCGTCAGGTTCACGCTCAGGCTCAGCGATGAGCCCCGGCGCGTATAAGTGGGGTTGTCGATGCTGTTGCGGGCCAGCGTGGTATTCAGGGTAATGTTGTTGAACGTACCCGAAGCAGCCCCGGCTATCACCGCATAGTTCTGCGTCTGATACTGGCTGTACGACAGCGAGTTACTGAGCGTGAAGTAGTCATCTGGCACGCGCAGCTGGCGGCCCAGGCCCACAGTGGCACTGTTCACCTTGATGAACTGGTCTGAAGCCGCGTCCAACGCCGCACCAGTCCGCTGCACGCTGTGGTTCAGGCTGAACGAGAAGGAGTTCGGCCGGCGGCCACCCAGCCAGGGCTCGGTAAATGACAGGGAGTAAGCTTGGTACTGCAATCCATTGGCCTGCACGTTGAGCGACAGGCGCTGGCCATCGCCGGAAGGCACAGGCGTCCAGTTGCGCAGCGTACCGGCTTTGCGCAGCGAGAAGTTGTTGAAAACAAGGCCTACCGTACCAATAAAGCCGGCATAACCGCCCCAGCCCCCCGACAGCGTTACCTGGTCCGAAGGCTTTTCTACCACCGTGTAGTTGATATCAACCGTGCCATCGGCTTGGTTTGGGATGGGGTTGATTCCAATTTTTTCCGGGTCGAAATAGCCCAGGGTGGCAATTTCCCGCTGCGAGCGAATGAGCAGTTCCCGGTTAAATTTATCGCCGGGCAGCGTGCGCAACGTCCGGCGCAACACGTGGTCGCTCGTTTTGGTATTGCCCGAGATGTTGATGTCTTTGATGTGGGCCTGTACCCCTTCGTTCAAGCGCATTTCAATGTCAATCGAGTCGCCTTCAACCTTGGTTTCCACCGGGTCGATGGTGAAGAACAAGTAGCCATCGTTGAGATACAGCGAAGAAATGTCCTGCCCGGTCGGATTGTAGTTCAGGCGCTTATCCAGAATCTCCTTGCTGTAAGTACTACCAGACTTGATGCCCAGCACATTGGCCAAGGTCTTGTCGTCGTACAGGTAGTTGCCGTTCCAGGTAATGTGGCGGAAATAGTATTTAGGGCCCTCGTCTACGGTGATGCGCAAGGCCAGGCCTTTATCGTCGCGCATGAGCGTATCGCTCACAATGGTTGCGTCGCGGTAGCCCTCGGAATTATAGAATTCCAGCAGCTTCTTCTTGTCCTCCTCGTAATCGCTACGCTGGAATTTGCCGGGGGTCAGGAATTTATACGGTTTACGCTCTTTGGTCTTCTTGAGCTTGCCCTTCAGCTTACGGTCCGTAAAGGCTTTGTTGCCTTCAAAGGCAATTTCATGGATGCGCACTTTCGAGCCTTCATCCACGTCAATACGCAGGGCCACGCTATTCGACAAGCTCGAATCGGCAACCTGCACAATGCCCACCTTGGTATCGAGGTAGCCTTTATTTACGAAGAATTTGCGCACTTGCGTCCGCGCATTGTTCATCAGAGCATCCGTCACCACCTTGCCCCGAATCAGGGTAATTTTCTTGGTGAGGTCTTCAGTTTGCCCTTTTTTGATGCCCGTAAAAGTAAATTTCGACAAGCGCGGCCGCTCCTTCAGGTTATAGTCGAGGAAAATCTTGTTGCCCTCAAATCGAGCCACCGTAACGCTCACGTCGCCGAGGATGCCCTGGGCCCACAGCTTCCGGATGGATTTACCAATCTCCTCGCCCGGGATACTGATGGGGTCGCCCACGCGCAAACCAGTCAGGCCAATCAGGGTATTGGGGTCAAGGTAGCGGGCACCGCTAATGGTAATGCCCCCTAGCTCATATTTCTTGGGCTCGTCGAGTCCGGCGGCTCCCTGCTGCTGCGCCTGTACGTGTATTGGCTGCGCTATCAAGCCGGCCAATACCACCATCAAAAGCGCACACTTAATAAAAAAATTACGCACAATAAACATTACAAAGATTTAAGATACAGTGATTTGCTCACTGGTTTTACCAAATCGCCGCTCCCGGCGCTGATAAGCCCGGATGGCCTCCTGAAAGTGCTGCTTCCGAAAGTCCGGCCACAGCAAATCGGTGATGTACAACTCCGTATAGGCCAGCTGCCACAGTAAAAAGTTACTAATTCGCTGCTCGCCACTGGTTCGGATAAGAAGTTCAGGGTCAGGCATTTTGGCCGTCACCAGATAGCTCGCCACCGTAGCTTCGGTCACCTGGCTGGGCTGGAGCCGGCCAGTAGCCACGTCATCGGCCATTCGTTTGGCCGCTTGGGTAAGGTCCCAACGGCCGCTGTAGCTCAGGGCCAGCACCAGCGTCATGCGCGTGCCATGCTTGGTTAGCTCCATTGCCTCGGCCAGTTCCCGCTGGCAGCTTTTGGGCAAAGTAGCTAGGTCACCAATGGCTTCCAGGCGAATGCTGTTTTTGAGCAGCGTAGCCGTCTCCTTGCGGATGGTATGCACCAGCAGTTGCATCAGGGCCATTACCTCCAACGCCGGACGATTCCAGTTTTCCGTTGAGAATGCGTACAGGGTTAGGAAGCGCACGCCCAATTCGGCGGCTTCCTCCACAGTTTCACGCACAGCCGTGATGGCGCTTTGGTGACCAAATACGCGCAAGCCTCCACGCTGCTTGGCCCAGCGCCCATTGCCATCCATGATGACGGCTACATGAGCGGGAATATTTTGAGTATCTATTTCGGCCTTGCCGGTCATCTTTGCGGTTTCGCTAAAAGAGCCCGCAAGTTACGGAAATGGTTGCATTTAGCAGCCGAACGCCAATACTGGCTTTTGGCTATATGGCATTCACAATTATATCGAAAGCATTCGTCAGCCATCAGCTAACTACTACTTTAACAACCCTTTATTCTTTTTATACTGGTCGGGGCAGCGGATTTTATAGAACGTATACGATAAGCTGACCCCACTATAATAATACCAATCCTGGTCATGAACATTTACCAGCAGGGGGTCTTGGGTGCTCAAATGGTCGAGCTGGTCAGTAAATGTTTTGCGGACACCTACTTCCAGTCCCAAATTGAGGTGTTCCGAAAGTGCGTATTTAATACCCGCACCAGCCGGGATGGCCAGCCCCAACATGCTGCCCTTCTGGTTGAAGGTTGGCTGTAGAAGAGGGTTATTGGATACCGTAGTGGTATTGGCGTAGAATGCTGCCAAGCCAGCAAACAGGTAGGGCGTAAAATGCACCTTATCTGTCCGGTAATGGTAATCCATGAAGTTGTACTCCACCACCGCCGATGCTTCCAGCACGCTGCCTTTGGTATTGGCCTGCCGGTAGCTCTGCAGCGGGGGCACTCCCCCATTCACACCCTTCACATTGTCATCGGCACCGCGTAGGAAACCAGCGGTGAAGCCGCCCCGCAAGGTAATGGGTACCGATACATCCTTGCGATAGAAGGCGGTGAAGGCAGGACGGCTATTTTGCAGCTGAAAATCGGGCGATATTTCGCCCCGATAATTGGTGGCTCCAATACCAATACCTACTTCGCTAGTGTTCTGCGCGTTGGCTGAAACACAAAAAAACGTACTCCCCGCCTGCACAAAGCAAGCGAAGAGTACGTTTTTGAAACCTGAATTCGTCATTTAGTAATTGCTGACTCGGAAAAAGAAACCTAAGCCAACAGTCGCTGGCTAGCGGAATTTGGGGTTCTTGATGCGGGGCGTCAAGATGTAGTTCAATGTTACACCTGTTACGATGTACCAGTCGGTTTTATTGCCCGAGTCACCACGAGGAGTACCACCCACCACATTCTGACCAGTGAAGTTGCTGTAGTCTCCCGCCTGGCTTTTGGTAATACCGTTGCCAAAATACAGTGCTGCAGGGGTAGTCAAACTTGATAGTTGGGCGTATTTTCCGCCGGTGTCATCCAGATAGTCGGTGAAGGTTTTGCGCCAGCCGATTTCCAGGCTCGCATCGAAGTTGCGGTTAATGCGGTAGCGGATACCGCCACCGAAAGGAATCGAAAACTGCGTCTTGCCATAGGCAGTAGCCTGACCTTCTGTTTTCAGGGGCTGCAGGTCAACGTAGTTGCCGTTCTTATCGAGGCCCTGGGGGTTGTGGTAGAAACCAGCTACACCAGCGAAAACGTAGGGCACAAAGTCCGGACGCTTGAGGTAGTTGTTGCGGTTTTCGATAAGGTCAACGATGGCAACGGCTGAAGCTTCCAGAATATCATTCCGGAAATTCATATTGCGGTTGTTACGGAAGCGAGCATCCGGGTCTTGGTCGCTGGCGAAGGAGTCATCGCCCGAGATGCGGCCATACGACAAGCCAAGGCGGCCCGACACACGCGGATAGAAACGACGGGTAATAGAAATACCTGCACCAACACGAGTAGCACCGAGGCGCAAGCTAGTGAAGCTAGTTACGGGTGTTAAATCCCCGAAGTAGTTCATCGCATTCAGGCTGAAGCCGATGGAGTTGTATTGCTTCCGCTTGCTGAATTGCTGGGCATCCGCCTCTGGTGTTGCCACCAAAGCCAGCCCGAGCACTACGGCCGTAGAATACGTGAAAATATTTTTCATAAGGCAACTAAAATGATGATACTAAGTTCGGCGAGCAAATGCAATGCAGAGAGTGCACAGTTTCAGACGGTGACAAAAGTAGGGCTAATCGGGAACTTAAAAAAGTTTCGACAATTTTTTCAGCAAAAAACTCTGTTTTCAGACCTGAATACCAGCGGGGTTGCGCCGGTCGAGGCCCCAATTCAGTTTGCTGCGCAAGGTACTGAGGAAGTTGACGTAATTAAGTTTTACTAGCCGAGCATTGAAGGCTTCTCGGCGAACGGCTATCTGAACGGACGCTTCGACGGGCAGGGAGCGGGAATCGAGCGCCAGCATGTAGCTGGAGCTGCGGCCTTCAATTTCGAAGGAAATCACGCTCTGGTCGGACACCACCAAGGGGCGCACATTCAGATTGTGGGGGCATACGGGAGCAATGATAAAATTGTTTGTCTGCGGCAGCATTACCGGGCCGCCGCAGCTCAGGGAATAGCCAGTTGAGCCGGTGGGTGTGGCCACGACGAGGCCATCGGCCCAGTAGGAATTGAGGTATTCGCCGTCGATGTAGGTGTGCACGACAATCATAGACGATGTGTCGCGCTTGAGGACGCTGAACTCATTGAGGCCGAAATTAAGGCTGCCAAATACGTCGGGGTCAGTGTCGACGCGAATCAGGCTGCGCTCTTCGATGGTAAAATGACCTTTGAAAAGGGCATCAATGGCCTGGGCAATGCGGTCGGGGGTGATGGTGGCCAGGAAGCCCAGGCGGCCGGTGTGGATGCCGAGAATCGGAATCTGGAGGCTGCCGACGTAGGTGACGGTATCGAGCAGGGTGCCATCGCCGCCGATGCTGAGCACGAACTGGACGCCGCGTAGCGAGTCGCCGCGGTGGAACTCGGTGGTGCCTTCGGGCAGGCGCAGGCGGTTGTCGAGGAAGGTGCGGAAGGCTTCGCCAATGCGGACTTCGGCCCGGCGGGCGGCCAAATCGTCGAGCAGGGCCTGAATGGCGGGGGCGGCTTCGTCGTCGAAAGGCTTACCAAAAATGGCGATTTTCATGCGGAGGGAAAAGCGGATTACGTAATAATAGCGGGTGCTTACGTAACAAATAAATAATATGGGTGGCGGGAATGAACCGGCTAAATCGGGAATTCGGCCCGGAAAAAGTAGCCGGTTTGCCCTAAGCCATTGAGGGTGTATTCGGCGGTGAATACCCGGTCGTAGTACGTGACGAGGTGCAGACCGAGGCCAACGGCACTTAATAGCTGATTGGGCAGGCGATTTTGGGACAGTGAATGCGGGGCGACAACGTAGCCGGCATCGGCAAAGATATTGAGGTAGAGGGCGAGCGGGATGGTATTGATTTTGGGATTGTCGATGGACTGCAGCCGAATAGGCTGGGGCCGCAGCAGCGGGTACGACAGCCCCTGCTGCACCAGGGCATAGTGGCGGCCGTCGACAACGTACTGGTCGTAGCCGCGCACCAGGTCTTCGTAGCCGAGGGCGCGGCTGTCGGCGTAGGCAAGCTGCCGGGTTAGGCGGGTCTGCCCGCTGAGGCCGACACTGTAGTAAAATTCGCGGCCCAGGGCCAGGTAACGGGTATAGTTCAGGTGCAGGGTGGTGATGCTGGGGGTGGTACCATCGAGAAAAACGCGGTGCGTGAGCGCGACCTGGGCATAGCGACCGGTGAGCGGGTAGGCGAAGGTGTTGCGCTGGTTGCGGGTGCTGGTGAGGTTCAGGTCGAGGTATTCGCGCTGGGTGCGGCCGAGATAATAGGTGGGGTTATAATGATTGACCGAGTCGCTGATTTGCTCGCGGTGGTAGGAAAGGTTGAGGGCCGTGAGAAACTGGACGGTGTGCCGGAAGCGCAGCCCGCCCGTGACGTAGAAGCGCTGGATGGGAAAGCCATCATCGGCCCGAAATGGGGTGAGGCGGTCGGCCAGCGTGATGTAGTCGAGGGAATGGCTTTGGTAGTAGGACGCGCCTA
Source organism: Hymenobacter artigasi (assembly GCF_012275535.1). Classification (GTDB taxonomy): domain Bacteria; phylum Bacteroidota; class Bacteroidia; order Cytophagales; family Hymenobacteraceae; genus Hymenobacter; species Hymenobacter artigasi. The sequence goes on from NZ_JAAVTK010000001.1 coordinate 174,710, forward strand.
CGCCGAGGCCCAGTCGCCGGTAGTGGCCCAGGCCGGGGGCTTCGTAGAACAGCTCGTATTTGCGGTTGAAGCCCAGCTGCAGGTTGGCGATGAGTTGCTCGTTGCGGCCGCGAAAGTTGCTGCGCACGAGGTGCACGCCGTAGTCGACGCGTCGCCAGCGGTCGGCGCGGTCGAGCCAAGAACGCAGGTTGCGGTCGGCCAACGAAAGAATGGGCACCGGAAAAGTGTACCACCGCTCCTGCACCCCGAACACGATGAGCAGCCGGCTACCGGCGCAGCTGGACTGCACCACCACGGCGTGAAACAGCTGGAGGTTGAAGAGCCGGCGGCGGTTGGCTTCGAGACAGGCCGGCAGGTCGGCCAGGGTAAGCGTATCGCCTTCGTGAAAGTCGAGCTCGGCCCGCAGAATACGGTCTTTGGTGACGGCATTGCCCGTAAAAAGAATGGTGCCGACCGCTGCCCGCACTACGCCGGGGCAGGGCAGCACCCGCACGAGGGTATCGGTGGGGGCCACCACGGGGCGCAGCGGGTGCGGCAGCGTATCGGCCTGAGCCGGCCCTAAGCCGGCCAGCAGCATCTGCAACGAGAAAAGGATTCCGAACAGCACCCGCCTCTACACGCTCAGGTAGCGCAGGAGGGCATCGTAGCGCTCCTGCTCGTCGTCGTCGACCACGGCGGTGCCGCTGAACTGTGCCGTAACGACGTAGCCGAACCGCTCCAGCGTAGCCGTGATGCGGGCCAGATTGTCCGTGTTCAGCTTCAGGGTGAGGCGGATGCGGTAGGGGTCGACTTCGTCCTGGGCGACCAGGGCACTGATGATTTTGGCGTTATTCTCCTCGACGTAGCGGCTGATTTGGGTGAGCGAATAGTCGCGCTCCTCCATGGTGAGGACGATGATGCCGCCCTGGCCGCCGCCGACCGGCTGCTGCCCGAAGGCCGCCAGCGCATCGGCAATGGTGACGACGCCGGCGTACTCGTGGCGCTCATCGACGACGGGCACGAGCTGAATTTTATTTTCAATGGCCAGCTCCATCACGCGGTAGAAATGCTGGTCGGGCCGCACGTAGGCATCGGCGTAGCCCAGGGGCATTGCGGAGAGGGGAGTTTCGGGGTCGTCGAAATCGGCGAGGTCGGCTTCGGTGACGAGGCCCCGGTAGTGGCGGTTGTCGAGGACGGGCAGCTGGGCCACGTGGAACTCATCGAGCCAGCGCGCTGCCTTGCCCACCGAATCGGTGCCCTTCAGAGGCGGAATCATTTCGTTGAGGAGGTCTTCGGCAAGCAGGGCGGGCATATTCTTGGTAATTATGGATTTTGAATTATAAATTATTAATTAGGTGTAGTCGAAAGATAGAAGAAAATGGAAAAGTAGTGCAGCTGGCTCCGAAGCCGTGCGGGAATTGTGGTTGCATAGCAGCTAACAACAATCGAGCCGGCAGAAAGATAAATGTCTTTTAGGCAGCCAGCGCGGGCGTGGTTTCGGTAGTACGCAAAAACCGGCGCAGGTAGGCGTTGAAGCCGGCGGAGCGCTCCATCATGGGGGCGTGGCCGCAATGGTCGAGGAAGCGCAGCTCGGCGCGCGGCAGCAGGCGCTCGAACTCGTGGGCCACGGGCGGCGGGGTAATGGTATCGTTCAGGCCCCACACCAGCAGCGTGGGCACGGTGATGCGGGCCAGCTCCTTGCTCAGGTTGTGGCGCTGGGCCGAGCGCGCAATAGCAATGATGCGCAGGCACTTGGCATTGGAGTTGGTGACGTTGAACACCTCATCGACCAGCTCCTGGGTGGCTACGTTGGGGTCGTAGAAGGTGTAGCCCACCCGCTCCTGCACGTAGGCGTAGTTGCCGCGCTTGGGGAACGAGCCGCCCATGCTGTCCTCGAACAGGCCGCTACTGCCGGTGAGCACCAAGCGGTTGACACGGGCCGGGTTTTTCAGGGTGTAGACCAGGGCAATGTGGCCGCCGAGGGAGTTGCCGAGCACGGTGAAACTGGCCGGCAAATCCATTGCTTTCACGAAGCCCTCGACGTAGGCAACCAGGCCCGGCACGCCAGCCTGGGAGAGAGGCATGTCGTAGATGGGCAGCAGGGGGATGATGACGCGGTGGGTGGGCACGAACTCCCGCACCACGTCGTGCCAGTTGCTGAGGGCACCGAACAGGCCGTGCAGCAGCAGCAGCACCGGGCCCTGGCCTTCGTCCACAAATTCGTACCCATGCTGGTGCTGGCGGCGCAATTCCATCTCGTTTTTCGTCAATTACCGGCGGTTTTGGCAATGATACAACAGCGGAGCCAATTGCCCAAAATTGCCAGCCCGTGCGGGGTCAGCAGGGCTTCGGGATGAAACTGGACGCCGTAGAGGGGCAACGTGCGGTGGCGCAAGGCCATCAGCTCGGGGGCGGGGCCGGTGGTGTGGGCCAGGGGCTGGAGCACGGCCGGCAGCGGCTCGCTGAGAATGAGCGAGTGGTAGCGCGTGATGGGCTGCACGGCCGGTAGGCCGGCGAAGAGCGGCGCGGCGGTATCGCAGCGCATGTCGGTGACTTTGCCGTGCATGGGCCGGGCGGCCCGCACCACCTCGCCCCCAAAAAACTCGCCCAACGCCTGGTGACCCAGGCACACGCCCAGCATGGGGATGTGCTGATGAAACGTGCGGATAACGGCGGGCATCACCCCGGCTTCGGCCGGCGTGCCGGGGCCGGGCGACAGCACGAGGCCATCGAACGCGGGCACGTTTAGCTCGGCCAGCGGCACATCGTTGCGCCGCACCACCACCTCGGCTCCCAGCTGGCGCAGATAATCCGCCAGCGTAAAGGTGAAGGAGTCGAAGTTATCGAGGAGCAGGAGGCGCATTTGAAGGGTCGGGTTTTGAGGGCTGAGGGTTGAGGGTTGAGTTAAAAGAGGAATATTTGAGAAAACTCAACCTTCAACCCTCAAAATTTAACCCTTCACAAAAGCTGACCGCATTCGGCCTAGTAAATCTTGGGCGAAGGGCAGCACGTAGCCCGTGACTTGCAGCGCCAGCGGCGTGGCTTGCTTCACGATGGGCAGGATTTGCGAGCCGGCCACGAGGTTGGGCGAAAGGAGCATCAGGCCCGAAAGGCGGGTGCCATAGAGCAGCAGGCTCAGCCCCAGCAGCCACTTGATGACACCGGCGGCCCCGCCCAGCAAATTATCCAGCACGCCCAGCGGGGTGAGGTGTACGGCCGTTTTGAGCAGGCCGCCCAGCAGGTGCACGCCCCACATAATGGCCACGAACACCAGCGCGAAGGACAGCAACGGCAGCATCCCGAAGGCATCGCCCACGTACTGCCGCACCAGCGGCACAGCGGCCGAAAGCAGCAGCAGCCCGCCCACCACGCCCAGCACGAAGGCCAGCAGCGACACCACTTCCAGCACCAGTCCGCGCCGGTAGCCCTTCACGGCCCCAATGCCGAGCGGGAGGAGTAGGAGGATGTCGAGGGCAGTCATGGGGGTTTCAAATTATAATTTTTGAATTATAAATTATAAATGGGCATACGGCTGATGAATAGTCAATCATAGCTGTGCAGACTGCCCATTTATAATTTATAATTCAAAAATTATAATTCAACTACAGATTCGTGTTGTTCAGCAGGTGGCTGAGTACGTCGGAGATGCGCTTACCGTCGGCCTGGCCGGAGAGCTCGCGGGCGGCTACGCCCATCACCTTGCCCAGGTCGGAGGGACCGGTAGCGCCCACGCGCTGAATGATGTGCACAAGCCGCTCGACCAAGGCAGCCTCGGAGAGCTGGGCGGGCAGGAACTCTTCGATTATGGCCAGCTCGGCGAGCTCGGTTTCTTCGAGGTCGGAGCGGAACTGCTCCTTGTAGATGGCGGCGGCGTCGCGGCGCTGCTTGGCCGATTTGTTGAGAAGCTTGAGCTCGGCTTCGGGCGTGAGGCCATCGGCGCTGGCACCGTCGGCGGTTTCGGCCAGCATGATTTGCGATTTGATGCTGCGCAGGGCGGTGAGGCGTACCTTGTCTTTGGCGAGCATGGCCTGCTTGATGGCGGCGTCGATGGTGGTTTTGAGCATGGAGAGAATGGATGGGCGCGTTGGCGCGGGTAAAAGTTTCAGTGACGAGGGGCAACGAGGGCGTCCAGCAGGGCCGTGGGCTTGTCGAGGTACAGGGCCAGCCGGCGGGCCGGGCGGCGGATGCCATACGGCCCGGTTACGGATATCGGGGCCGCAAAGGTCAGCATTACATTCGGAGCCGTCAGCAGGGGGCGCGCCAGGTTCAGGGTTTCGGCGTCGGCCGTGAAGTCTCCCCGCAGCAGCTCGGCGGTGGGCCAGCCGCCGCGCGGCACCGCAACCTGCCAGAAAAACCCAACCCGCACCAGCAGCTCATCGGTGGTGAGCAAGGTGGGTTGCAACCGGACGGCGTGGCCGTGGGCAATGAACAGCAGCAGCGCATAGGCATCGGCCACGAGCAGCCAGCCGGCGGCCACCGGGCTCCACATCCGCACCAGCAGGTGCAAAGCGGCACTTTCAATTAAAAGGCCGAAACACACGATTCCCAGCAATGCTCCCAGGGCCGACTCGCGGTGGCTGGCGAAGGCGGCCACGCCCGGCCGCGTGGCTGGTAGGGGTTCCCACCAGCCCAACAGGGCGTAGCGCAGCATATCGAGCTCGGCTACCAGAACCCCACCGGCCATGCCCAGCTCCTGCGCGGCGGCCAGCCGCAGGCGAAGGAGTGGTCGGGTTTCGTGCGCCCCGGCGGCCCGGTAGGCGCGCAGCAGCGCCCGCCCCCGGATGGCCAGGGCCAGCAGCGTCACGGCTTCGAGCCCAACGGGCAGCAGCCGCAGCAGCACCTGCGAGGGCCATCTTGGTACGGGCAGCAGCCAGCACGCCAGCGCCAGGCAGGCACTGACCACGGTACCCAGCACCAGGGGCGAAAGCCGGTAGCGGCGCAGCAGCAGCACGTAAAATAGTAGCGGCAGCCCCACCACCACATCGAACAGCACGGCCCACGAAAGGGCCGGATGCTGCGAAAACGAGGGCAGACGCACAACGGTATGCTCGATGCCCACAACCAGAAAAGCCAGCGCGGCAAATGCCAGTGCCGGCCGTAGCCGAACAGGCAGGGAGGTAGTAGTGGTCATGGCAGGCCCCGGCCCCGGGCGGGGCCGTGTGTGATGTAATTTCGCCCCGAAGCTACGGCCGCCGACCGGCAAGATATTCGCTGCTCATTATGATTAGTCTGCGATTAAAGCAAAGTTGGAAGACCTTATCCCGCTTGCGCCGGTTGTCGTCCTGAGCCTGCGAAGGACTTTTCAGCCACTTAACTGTTTGCCGTGCTTCAGGCGGTGCAAACGTGAGAAAGTCCTTCAACACTCAGGATGACAAACTTCTCACCCTCCTACCCTAATCCAAAGATGACCAAGCTCAGCGTCAATATCAACAAACTGGCTACCCTGCGCAATGCCCGGGGCCACAACCGCCCCGACATCCTGCTGGCGGCGCGCGACATCGAGCGCTTCGGGGCTGAGGGCATTACGGTGCACCCGCGGCCCGACGAGCGCCACATCCGCTACCAGGACGTACGCGACCTCAAGCACATCGTCACCACCGAGCTGAACGTGGAGGGCAACCCCACGCCCGATTTCCTGGCCCTGTGCCGCGAGGTGCGCCCCGAGCAGGTGACATTGGTGCCCGATGCGCCCGACGCCATTACCTCCAACGCGGGCTGGGACGTGGTGGCGCACCAGCAGTTTCTGCGCGAAGTGGTGGCCGAGCTGAAGTCGTTTGGAGCCCGCGTGAGCATTTTTCTCGACCCCGATGTGCGTCTGGTGGAAGCGGCCGCCAGCACCGGTACCGACCGCATTGAGCTCTACACCGAGGCCTATGCCGTGCATTACCTCGCCGACCGCGAAGCCGCCGTGGCTCCCTACCGCGCTACGGCGGCCCGCGCCGGCCAGCTGGGCCTGGGCGTGAACGCCGGCCACGACCTCGACCTCGACAACCTGGCCTGGCTGCACCAGCAGCTGCCCGAGCTGGCCGAGGTGAGCATCGGCCACGCCCTGGTGTGCGACGCGTTGTACCTGGGCCTCGAAAACACGGTGCAGCTTTACCTGCGGCAGTTGAAGTCGTAGTCAGATGCTTTTTTTAGAGAGCGTCATGCTTCGACTTCGCTCAGCATGCCGTTCATTTTTTTAATTTACAATTATTGCCCCGCATGCCCCGTCACTCCCTCGCCGAATTCGAAGCAGTCCCCTACCCCGTGCTCGATGTGCGGGCTCCCATCGAGTTTGCGCAGGGCCACGTGCCGGGCGCGCTCAACCTGCCTTTGTTTACGGATGAGGAGCGGGCCAGCATTGGCACTACCTATAAGCAGGTGAGCCAGGAGCGGGCCGTGCACCTGGGCCTGGAGTTTTTCGGGCCGAAGATGTCGGCCATGGTGAAGCAGGCCAAAAAGCTGGTGCCCGGCAAGGAAGTGCGCCTGCACTGCTGGCGCGGCGGCATGCGCAGCGGGGCCGTGATGTGGCTGTTGGAGTTGGCTGGCTTCAAAGTGCACCTGCTCGACCATGGGTACAAGGACTACCGCCGCGATGTGCTGGCCTCGTTTGCGCAGCCCCGGCAGTGGCGCGTGCTGGGCGGCCTCACCGGCAGCGGCAAAACCGATGTGCTGCACCAGCTAACCCTCATGCCTGGCCAGCTGGTGCTCGACCTGGAGGGCCTGGCCAGTCACAAGGGTTCGGCCTTTGGGGCCATTGGGCAGCCGGTGCAGCCCACCCAGGAGCAGTTCGAGAACAACCTGGCGGCAGCAATGGCCGTGCTGCCCACCGATGCCCCGATTTGGGTAGAGGACGAGAGCCGGCAGATTGGCCGACTCACCATTCCGCCCGGGCTGTTTGCCCAGCTCCAGGCCTCCCCGCGCTTCGTGCTGGAAGTACCCCGCCCCGCCCGCGTGGCCAAGCTGGCCGCCGAGTACGGAGCCGAAGACCCAACCCTGCTGGCCGAATCCATCGGGCGCCTGCAAAAGCGCCTGGGCGGCCTGGCCACCCAGCAAGCGCTGGCCGCCGTGGCCGCCGGCGACTTCCCGCTGATGGTGGAGCTGGTGCTCGATTACTATGACAAGACTTACACCTACGGCCTGGCCCCCCGCCCCGAGGAACCGCCCCGCACCCTGGTGCCGGTGGCCGACTGCGATGCCGCCGCAAATGCGGCGCAGCTGTTGCAGGCTATTGCGACCATCTAAACGGCTTGAACATCATGACAAAAGTGCCGCCAGTCGATAATTCGGCTGGGTATCGGTGGTATGTTGTAATTTGTCGGCTGAAATAGCAATTCAGCTTTTCACTTATCCCCCTCCTTTTCCTTTCTCTGTCTTCGCTCACTTAAGTATTTTCTATTCCCCACTTTTCCTCTTTTTTCCATGTTAACAAACCTACAAACCCGGCTGAAAAAAGCCAGTCGTTTGCTGCCGGTAGCTTTGCTGCCATTCGCGGCGCACGCACAGTTCAATTATGGTGCTGCAAATGCCGTAACCGTTGCCGGTACGTATACCGATTTAGGTACGGGTGGAACGGCTATTGCTACCACCAACCCTGACGATGCCAACTCTGCGGCACAGCCTATTGGCTTCACATTCAATTACAACGGCACGGCGTTTACACAGTTTATCTTAAACACCAACGGCCTCATCAAGCTTGGCTCGGTTGCGCCTTCGACCGCAGCCCTGTACTATGAGAATTTCGCCGGTGGCGTTGGTATCGACCCGCTTTCGTCGGCCGCAGCAGCCGAAACAAACCTGATTATGCCCTTCAACTTCGACCTGGAGGAAGGCATTAGCGGTACGGCTGATTTCCGGGTGCAAACCACCGGCACAGCGCCTAACCGCGTCTGCACAATTCAGTGGAAAAACGTTAAAGACAAGTCAGAGCCCGGCGCTGGTGCTCCTGCCCAGTACAGCAACTTCAGCTTCCAGGCGAAGCTGTACGAAAGCGGTAACATTGAATTTGTTTACAATACTGCACTTGCCTCGGCGAATGCCACGGCCACTCGTTTTCCAAACGTGGGCCTGAAAGGAAGCAGTACCGCAACCAACCAGGTAGCGCTGGCGCTCAAAGGAGTACCCAGCGACCCTTGGAGCGCGACTACTTTCATTAGCCAGAACTACGGCACTTCGGCTCACAACATAAACAAGGCAGGTTTGCCGGATGCTGGCCGTACCTACCGCTTTGTACCCACCGTGCAGCTGAGCAACGATGCCGCTGTTACGGCTATCTATACCTTGGGTACAGTATCGAGCGCCTACGGTTCGCCAGTAACGGCCCAGGCCCTGGTAACTAATACTGGCTCTGCTGCTCAAACCAACCTTGCCGTGACCCTCGCGGTAAGTGGTGCCACTACCTACACGAACACGCAAACGGTAGCAACCCTGGCCCCAGGTGCTTCCACTATGGTTACCTTCACCTACCCCGTGGCGGGCACCACCGGCACCAATACCCTGACCGTGACCATTCCTGCGGATGGCTTAGCTAGCAACAACACCCAAACCTTCACCCAAACCATTTCGACTGGCACCCTGAGCTACGTTTCGGGCACTACCATTAACGGTGGCGCTGGTGTGGGTGCGGCTGGCAGCGTCCTGGCCGTTGGGTACCGCACTGTGGGTGCCGCCGCCGTAACGTCGGTAAGCCCTTCTTTTGCCGGCACGACCACGGCTACAGCTACTTATCAAGTATTGGTATACAGCGCCGCCGCCAATGGTCAGCCCGGCACCGTGCTCTATACCTCGCCTGCGCGCCCCCGGCCCGCCGGTGCTGCTAACGTGGTTACCACAGAAACGGTAGCTATTCCGAATATCGCCGTAAATGGCGGCTTTTTTGTCGGCCTCAAAACCGTTGCCGCCGACAACCTGAGTGTCGCTTACCAGACCGAAGTACCACTGCGCAGCGGCACGTTCTTCTATACCACCACCAATGGCACCACCTGGATAGACATCAACACTTCCACGCTCAATTCGCGCTTGGCTGTCAATGTTGGCCTGTCCACTTTCACGGCCGTTCGCAACGAGGCCCTGGCTGCTACGGTGAATCTGTACCCCAACCCCGCGCACCAGAGCTTCCAGCTCACGGTGCCTACTGGCCTGCGGGCTGCTTCGGCCACGCTGAGCAACACCTTGGGCCAGGTGGTGCAGTCGCGCCAGCTGAACCTGCCCGCCGCCGGCGGCACCGCCGACTTCAACGTGAGCAGCCTTGCTCCCGGCGTGTACACGCTGACGTTGAAATCGGGGGCTGACCTCGTGGTGAAGCGCGTGGTGGTGGAATAATCATTCCCGCTTCGCACCCATAAAAAAAGGGCTGACCGCATGGTCAGCCCTTTTTTTATGCACGGCATCAGGCTTAGCTGATGGGCACCTTGCGCAGAATGGCCTCAATCAAATCCTGGGTGCGGATGCCGTCGGCTTCGGCCTCGTAGGTGAGCAGGATGCGGTGGTTGAGCACATCGGCCGCCACTTCCTTAATGTCCTCGGGCAGCACGTAGTCGCGGCCTTCGAGGTAGGCTACGGCTTTGGAGGCCCGGTGCAGGGCAATGCTGGCCCGGGGGCTGGCCCCAAACTGCACGGCCTGGGCAAATTCGGGCAGGTCGTAGTCGGCCGGCCGGCGGGTGGCGAATACCAGCTCAATAAGGTAATTTTCCAGGGTATCAGAAATCTGCACCTGATTTATTTGCTGGCGAATACCGAAAATATCTTCTTTGGTCAGAATCGGCTGCACGTCTTCCACGAAGCTGAGGTTGGCCATACGGCGCATCACCTCCAGCTCGTCGGCTTTCTTGAGGTAGTCGACGTGCACCTTCAGCATAAAGCGGTCAACCTGGGCCTCAGGCAGCGGGTAGGTGCCTTCCTGCTCCACGGGGTTTTGGGTGGCCAGCACCAGAAACGGCAGGTCGAGCGGATACGTGGTATCGCCGATGGTGACCTGCTTTTCCTGCATGGCTTCAAGCAGGGCGCTCTGCACCTTGGCCGGCGAGCGGTTGATTTCGTCGGCCAGCACGAGGTTGGCGAAAATCGGCCCCTTCTTTACTTCAAAAACCGACTGGTTCTGGTTGTAAATCATGGTGCCCACCAGGTCCGACGGCAGCAAATCGGGCGTGAACTGCACCCGTTGAAAGTGCAGGTGCAGCACCTTGGCCAGCGTCGAGATGGTGAGGGTTTTGGCCAGGCCGGGCACTCCTTCCAGCAGGATGTGCCCACCGGTGAACAGGCCAATCAGCAGGCGGGTGAGCAGCGGCTGCTGCCCCACCACCACCTTGCCCATCTCCGCGAATACCTGGCGGATAAGCGGATGATAGTCGATGGGTGCCGCCGGCACAGGAGTATCAGAAACAGGGTTCATACGTGGGAGCGTGGGCAAAACAGCAGTTGCAAGGTAGGCACAAGGCCGGTGCCGGCCGATACCGGGGCATTATATTCCTCCGGCCCTGCCACGGGCCTTGCCTAATGGCCCGGCCCGTGGCACGCTCCAGGCAAATGGGGCGATGGGCCTTGCTGGCGCTGCTGCTGCTGGCCCAGTTGCTCAATGGCGTCTACGATGAGCAAACGCTCTCGTTTCTCGCGGTGCTGTGGCAGCGGCTGCTGGCTGCCAGTGGCCTGCACCACTTAGCGGCGGCGATACCAAGCGCCTGCTGCGGCTGGTGCTTGCCCCGGCCCAGTGGCGCATGGCGGTGAAGATGTATGCTGGACGTGGGCATTGTGCTGGCCAATAAGCTGGCCGGCAATGCGGTGTGGGCCTACCGGCTCAGCCGCCAGATTCTGGACTTTGTGGTGAGCCCGCTGCCAGTGGCGGGCCTGTATGTAGTGTTTCGGGTGGGCTTGGGCCCAAAACCTATGCAGGCGTAATAGCTAGCGAGCCTTGAGGAGCCGAAGGTCCTGATGCTGCTCTAACAATAAAATCAGTTATTGTATTTCCTGATTTTTGGCCACAGAGTCGCTTTACGGAAGTATTGAGTCTATGTGTTTTGAATGGGACAGAAACTTCGGAATTAATTCCAATATCTTGGAACTAAAATCGCACCAGGCTTAAAGCCCTTAAAACAGGCGCATTACCAGAATTTAAGCGGGTCTGTTCCATCATGTTTGTGGGAAGCACCCGGTACTGTTTTACACCATTTTTCCTTTCCATTCAGCATGAAAAAAAAGCTACTCTTTGCCTTCTTCTTCCTGTTTGTGGGCGGCCTGCTTGTTGGGCTGCCATCAGCGAAGGCTTCCCACCTGCTGGGTTGCGACATGACCTACACCGCGCTGGGCAACAACCAATACCGGGTGAAATTCCGCCTCTACCGCGACTGTTCCGGCATTCAGCCTTCGCCCTTCACGCTGTCGTGCCGCAACGGGGGCTGCAACGCGACGGCCACGGTATCGGCCCCGTTCGTGCAGCAGGGCCCTACTATTTCGGCCAATCCCCTGGGGCCGAACACGCCCGGCACCTGCGCCAACCCGTCGGCGCTCTATCCGCTCTACGACTTCACCACCTACGAAGCCACCGTGACGCTACCCCCCGGCCAGTGGACGATGAGCACGAACCAGGGCGCACGCCCCACTATCGCCAACATCCTGGGCTCGCCCGACCTCTACGCCGAGGCTTACCTCGATAACCGCAACAGCAGCAGCACCTCGGTGGCCAACAGCTCGCCCCAGTTCGACCCGCAGGATATTCCGATTCAGTATTCGTGCGTGAATCAGCGCAACTCCCTCGGTTTCTCTTCCATCGAGCCCGATGGCGACTCGCTGGTGTATGCCCTAGCGGCTCCCTTGGCGGCCTGCGGCATGCCCATTTCGTATGGGCCCTACCTCAACCAGCCCGCCCCGGTGCTGATTAACACGAACCCGGTCTGCTTATATAGCCCATTAGCATCAGGCAGCAATAACTTCTCCCCCACGTTGCCTCTCCCGGTCGCAATGGACACAACCGGCAGCTGCCCCCTGCTAACCGGTAGCCCACGCTTCAAGCTAAACCAGACGGCCCGCACCATTACGTTCACGCCAAACGTGTACAGCCCGGCCACGTCGGCCGCCGATGGCCGCAACAAGTACCAGGTGGTAGTGGAAGTAACCGAGTACCGCCGCATCAACGGCGTGCGCCGCGTGGTAGGCCGCGTGCGCCGCGAGGCCGTGATTATCGTTATCGACTGCGGGGCGAACAGCGTGCCCGGGCCGGTGGTGGCCGTGGCCCGCACCATCAACTCCGGCACCAGCACCTACAATACCGTTGATTCTACGCAAATTAATATTGCCTCGTGCAGCTACTCCCGCGTCACGCTCAATTTCACCGACCCCGACAACCAGCGTACGCCCAGCGCCCACCAGCTGCTCACCGTCACGCTGCCGGCCGATATCAATACCAACCCCCTGCTGCTGGCGTCGGGCGACATCGGCACGTTCTCGCTTGCCGGCAATGGCGGCGAAAGCCCGGTCGGCACGCTGTATCTCCAGCCTTCGCCCAGCATGGTGGGCCGGCTCATTCGCCTCAACTTTCGGGTTGAAGACAATGCGGCGCCCGTGAAGGGCGTGCAAACCCGCGTAGTCATCGTGCGGGTTGTGCGCAACAACGCGGCCTCGCTGGCAACAGCCGGGGTGGCCGGCGGTGGCTCGGCCGACCTCTGCGCCGGTGGCACACTGGTACTGCAAGCCAGCGCCATGCGCCCCGACTCGGTGCGCCGCCTCGCCAACGCCACCACCGTCCCCCAAACCTACGCCTACCTGTGGACGGTGCGCGGCGATGGCCTCACCCAGGCCCAGGCCACCAGCCCCACCATCAGCGTGGCTCCCACGCGCACCAGCCGCTACAGCCTGGCGGTATCACCCCTCACCGGCTTCGGCACCAGTTGCGGCGATACCACGTCGGTGCTCGTGCGGGTGCTACCGGCCGCCGCTGCCCCGGTGGTTACCCGCAGCGGCCTTGTCCTCACCAGCAGCTACGCCACCGGCAACCAATGGTACCGCGATGGCCTGCCCATTGCCGGTGCTACTGCCCGCACGCTCACTGTCACGGCTAATGGGGCCTACTCGGTCCAGACCCTGGTAGCATCCAGCAGCCTCGGCAGCTGCCTGTCGCCGTTTTCCTCGGCTCAAACGGTGCTGTCGGCGCAGCGGGCGCTGGCCGGCACCAGCCTGAGCGTGGTACCCAACCCCACCCCCAACGGCCGCCTCAGCGTCCTCCTCACCGGCTACAGCCAGCCCGTCGAGCTAACGGTGTTTGATGCCCTGGGCCGCATCGTAGCGCACAAAACGGTAGCAGCGCCCAACCCCCAGGGCACCACCCAGCCGCTGGACCTCACCAGCGTGGGGGCCGGCGTGTATGTGCTGCAAGTACGCACCGCCGCCAGCCTGGAAACGCGACGCGTGGTACACGAATAACCGAGGCAGCCACTGAAGCACAAAAAAAGCCCACTACCTGAGAAGGTAAGCGGGCTTTTTTTGCTTTGCAAATAGTACCAGAGACGGGACTCGAACCCGTACGTCCGCGAAGACAAGGGATTTTAAGTCCCTCGTGGCTACCATTACACCACTCTGGCTCAGCTACTTAGCTATGATAGTAATTCTGTTTTTGCCCCGATAGTTTTCCGTCAGGGCATGGCAGTTTGGACAAAGTAACTGCAAGTTTTCCAAACGGTGGTCATTATTTATCCCATTCCGATGATGTAATTCCAGCGGAATAGGCTGGTGCTTCCATTCTACTAGTCCACAATCCTCACAATGTCTGGCCTTCACGCTTTCTTCCAGCAGCCTTTTCCGTAAACCATGGGTGAAATTATACGGCGAATTTTCTACCAGAATTTCTTCAAGGGTGGCTTTGCGTCCGAAACTCTTGTAGCGTGCCCCCTGGTTCCAGGCCGCGCCCGTCCAGTGGCTGGTATCCAAGCCTAGCTTCGCGATGCGGGCATACACGGTTTTGTAGTTGCCCCCGGCCGGCACCAGCCCGATGCGCCCCAATACCTGCGCCACCGATAGGCTTTCGCTAACCGCCTGCCGGAATTCATCATCTGTACTGAGGCATTTGCGGGTAGCAGCCATGCGGATGAGATGGGTTAAAACAAAAAAGACGTTGCTGTAAAGCAACGTCTTTTTTCGAACTATGGAGCGGGAGACGAGGTTCGAACTCGCGACCTCGACCTTGGCAAGGTCGCGCTCTACCAACTGAGCTACTCTCGCAGGAGGTTCAGAACAAGTTTCGTTGTGCTGAATGGTGCGACAAAGGTAAGGGGCTTTTTTGAGGAAGCAAGTACCAGGTGTGGAAATTATCATCCCAGAGGCCTTTCTCCTTCATTTTCAGGCTGAAAAAATTAACCTTTCCCTAATGTGAGCTTCAATTCGTTCAGTTTCATCAGCGCTTCGATGGGCGTGAGGGTGTTCACATCGAGGTGCTGGAGCAGCTCGCGGATACGTTCGAGGGCAGGGTCGCTAGGCTCGAAGATGCTGAGCTGGGCACGCGGCGCGGTGGCCACGGCCGAAGTGGCGCGGGGCTTGGGCTGGGCGGGCAGTTGGGCCGGCGGCACGGCAATGCCGGCGCGGCTGGTGGGCTCGATGCCAGCCAGCACATCGTCGAACTCGGTGGGTATATCACTCTCGGCTCCGGTGCCGGTGCGTTCCACTTCGAGGTGGTGCATGATTTCGTTGGCCCGCAGCACCACGCTGGTGGGCATGCCGGCTAGCCGCGCCACGTGGATGCCGAAGCTGTGCTCGGAGCCGCCGGGCTGCAGCTTGCGCAGGAAGAGGATGCGGCCGTCGGCCTCCTTCACGGCCACGTTGTAGTTGCGCACACGGGGGCAGTCGTCGGCCAGTTGGTTGAGCTCGTGGTAGTGGGTGGCGAACAGGGTTTTGGCCTTCGCTTTCGGGTTATTGTGCAGGTGCTCCACGATGGCCCAGGCGATGCTGATGCCGTCGTAGGTGCTGGTGCCGCGCCCGATTTCGTCCATCAGCACCAGGCTGCGGTCGGAGAGGTTGTTCAGGATGGAGGCGGTTTCAGTCATCTCCACCATAAAGGTGCTTTCGCCCTTGCTCAGGTTGTCGGAGGCGCCGACGCGGGTGAAAATCTTGTCGATGATGCCCACGGTAGCGGCGTCGGCGGGCACGAAGCTGCCGATTTGGGCCAGCAGCACGATGAGGGCCGTCTGGCGCAGCAGGGCCGATTTACCGGCCATGTTGGGGCCGGTTATCACCACAATCTGCTGGTCGTCCTGGTCGAGGCAGATGTCGTTGGGGATGTAGCTTTCGCCGGGCGGCAGCTGCCGCTCAATCACGGGGTGGCGGCCGGCTTTGATGTCGAGCACGGTGCCGTCGTTCACCACGGGCTGCACGTAGCGCTGCTGCCGGGCCGTGAGGGCGAAGCTGGCCAGGCAGTCCATCACGCCAATGGCGCGGGCGTTCTGCTGAATCTGGGGCACGAAATCGAGCGCGGCCAGCACCAGGTCGTTGTAGATGCGCTGCTCAATCACGAACAGCTTTTCCTCGGCATTGAGGATTTTCTCCTCGTAGGTTTTCAGCTCCTCGGTTACGTAGCGCTCGGCGTTCACCAGCGTCTGCTTGCGAATCCATTCGTTCGGCACCTTGTCCTTGTGGGCATTGGTGACTTCGAGGTAATAGCCGAATACCCGGTTGTAAGCCACTTTCAGCGACGAAATACCAGTATTGCGCTGCTCGCGCTGCTGAAGCTGCAGCAAATAGTCCTTGCCCGAGAAGGCCAGAGCCCGCAGCTCGTCCAGCTCGGCATCCACGCCCATGTTCAGCACACCGCCCTGGTTGGTGAGGATGGGCGCGTCGGGCTTGATTTTGGTGAGGATTTCCTGGCGCAGATTGGCGCAGGGGTTCAGCTGCTCGGCCAGTTTCACCAGCGCCTTCACGCCCGAGGCGGCCAGCCGCTCGCGCATGGGCGCGATGGCTTCGAGGGCGCGGGCCAGCTGCAGCAGCTCGCGGGGATTCACGCGGCGCACGGCCACTTTGGAAATCAAGCGCTCCAGGTCGTTTATCTGGCGCAGGTGCTGGGTGAGGTCGGCCAGCAATTCCTGGTCGGCAACCAACGCGGCCACGGTGTCGAGGCGGCGCTGAATCTGGCTTACTTCTTTGAGGGGCAGCACTATCCATTTGCGCAGCAGGCGGGCACCCATGGGCGTGAGGGTCTGGTCGAGCACGTCGATGAGGGGCACGCCGCCGGGGTGCTGGGCGTGCACCAGCTCCAGGTTACGCACCGTGAAGCGGTCGAGCCACACGTATTTATCCTCCTCCAGACGGCCCAAGCTGGCGATGTGCTGGACGTCATTGTGCTTGGTTTCGGCCAGGTAGTGCAGGATGCAGCCGGCGGCGATGACGCCCTCTTTGAGGTTATCCACGCCGAAGCCTTTCAGCGAGGTGGTGCGGAAGTGGCGGGTGAGGGTGTCGTGGGCATAGTCGGCCCCAAAAACCCAATCGTCGAGCGCGTAAGTGCAGTAATCAGGGCCGAAGTTCTGCTCGAACTCGCCCCGGCTTTTCTTGCAGAAAAGCACCTCGGCGGGGCTGAAATTCTGCATCAGCTTGCCCAGGTAATCGAGGGTGCCCTGAGCGGCCAGGAACTCGCCGGTGCTGATATCGAGGAAGGAAATGCCGGCCTCGGTTTTGCCGAAATGGATGGCGCAGAGGTAATTATTACTGCGCCGCTCCAGCACGTTGTCGTGCATGCTCACGCCGGGCGTCACGAGCTCGGTGATGCCACGCTTTACCAGGCCCTGGGCTTCCTTGGGGTTTTCGAGCTGGTCGCAGATGGCCACACGCTGGCCGGCGCGCACCAGCTTGGGCAGGTAGTTGTCGAGGGAGTGGTGGGGGAAGCCGGCCAGGGCCACTTCGCTGCTGCTGCCCGCGCCGCGCTTGGTGAGCGTAATGTCGAGAATGCGGCTGGCCGTGACGGCGTCCTCGCCGAAGGTTTCGTAAAAATCGCCCACCCGAAACAGCAGCACCGCGCCCGGATGCTGCTGCTTGAGCTGGTAGTACTGCTTCATCAGCGGCGTTTCCGACACGGCCGGGATGGGCACGGTGAAATGGTCGGGGCCGACGGACTTGATGACGAATTCTTTTTTGGGTGCAGGCAAAATCGTGCGGTAAGCTTTAGCTTGCCGGATAATCAGCCGGCAGCAAACAATTCAATAATCGAAAAACAACCGGCGCAAGTCAAGCGTTCCGGGGCTGTCCGGTGGCGTTGGCCCTCCCCTTTTCCTTCACGGCAAGCTAAAGCTTACCGCACAAGCACCATGCGAAAACTCACAATGGCCGAGCTGAACCGGGCCTCGGTTGACGACTTCAAAAGTACGCCCAAAAGCCCCGTGGTTTTGGTGCTCGACAACGTGCGCAGCATGCACAACGTGGGTGCCATCTTCCGCACGGCCGACGCTTTCGCGCTCGAAAAAATATACCTCTGCGGTATCACGCCACGCCCGCCGCACCGCGAAATCACGAAAACGGCGCTGGGTAGCGAGGAGTCGATGGCCTGGGAATACGCGGCCGAAACCGTGACCGCCGTGGCCGCCCTCAAGGCCGCCGGCTACCAGATTGCCGCCGTGGAGCAAACCACGGGCAGCGTCGCGCTGCCGCAGTTTCGGCCCGAGACAGGCCGGCCGCTGGCCCTGGTGCTAGGCAACGAAGTTTTTGGCGTTGAGGATGCCGTGCTGGCGCTGTGCGACCTGGCGGTGGAAATCCCGCAGTTCGGCACCAAGCATTCACTGAACGTGGGCGTGGCGGCCGGCGTGGTGCTCTGGGATGCGCTGGTGAAGCTGGGCGTGGTGTAAGTGTCGGAATCCGGCAACCATTGGCCCGGCCGGCGGTTGAGTTCTCATGCTCCCCTCCCCTACCGCCGCCACCCGGCCCGATGCCGCCCTACTGGCCCTGCGCCCTACCATCAACGCGGAAGCGACCGATGCCGAAGGCACCGTGGGATACTTTCTGCACGCCACCCTGCGCCCGGTCCTCAAGCTACAAAATGACCTGCTGCTGGCCGTGGTAGCCGATTTCGTGCACGACCATCACATTACCCTGCGCCCCACCGACCAGCACCACCAACTCACCGAGCTGCTGACCCGCAATACCAAGCTGCGCTATACCATCGTGGGGCTGATAACCGGCCAGTTTACCGCCGCCGAATACGCCTTTTACCGCCCGCAGCGCGCCGAACTGAACCGCCGCCTACTGGAAATGGCCCTGCACCGCGTGCTCGACCAGGTGGCGCTAATAGGTTAGCCCGCAGAGGAAAGGCGCAGAAGTCGCAGAACGTTCTGCGGCCTCTGCGCCTTTCCTCTGCGCCCTCTGCGGGCTAAAATTTAGTCGTACTGCGAGTCGCGCAGCTGCACGGGCTTGGTTTTCTTGCGCAGGCGCAGGTTCAGCACTTCTACCGTGAGCGAGAAGGCCATGGCAAAGTAGAGGTAGCCTTTTTCGATTTCTTTATGGCCCGCTTCCATCACCAGCATGAAGCCAATCATGATGAGAAACGAGAGGGCCAGCATCTTGATGGTGGGGTTGTCGTTCACGAAATTGGCCACCACCCCGCTGAAGGCCAGCATGATACCCATGGCGCAAATCACGGCCGCAATCATCACCAGCACGTTATCCACAAGGCCCACGGCGGTGAGGATGGAGTCGAAGCTGAATACGATGTCGATAACCACGATTTGCAGGATGATGCTCATCATCGAAACGCCCTTGCCGCCTACTGTTTCCTCTTCTTCTTCGCCCTGCAACTTGGTATGAATTTCGGTGGTGCTCTTGTACATCAGGAACAGGCCGCCGGCCAGCAGAATCAGGTCGCGCCCGGTTACGCCAAACGGCTGCGCCAGCCACGGAAACGGCAGGTCGAACAGCGGCGTGCGCAGGCCCACAATCCAGGAAATGCTCAGCAGCAGGCCAATGCGGAACAGCAGCGCCAGCAGCAGGCCGATGGTACGGCCGCGCGCCTGCTGCTCCCGGGGCAGCCGGTTCACCACAATGGAAATGAAGATGATGTTGTCAATCCCCAGCACGATTTCCATGAACGTGAGGGTGAGCAGGCTAACCCAGGTAGCGGGGTGGGCGAAGGCCGAAAAATCGTACACGAGAGGGGAATTATAAATTTTGAATTATAAATTATAAATTACCTGAATCAATCCCAGTCGATTAATACGCTGATTTATAATTCAAAATTTATAATTTATAATCTCCTGAATTATGACTTCATATTCACAAACTGCAGCGGCAGGCCGATATCAGTCCGGCGCAGTACGGCAATGGCGGCCTGCAAATCGTCGATTTTCTTGGCCGTCACGCGCACCTGGTCGTCCTGCATCTGGGCTTCCACCTTCACCTTGGCATCCTTGATGGCCTTGATGATTTTGCGGCCGAACTCCTTGTCCACCCCGGCACGCACCTTGATGGTTTTCTTGATGAGCTGGCCGCTGGGCTGCTCGTCGGCCGAAAAGTCGAGGCTGGTGCCGTCGATGCCCTGCTTCACCACGCGGCCGAGCAGGATGTCCTCCAGCGCCTTCACGCGCATCGAGTTTTCCGACGACAGGAGGATGGTATTGTCCTTTTTGTTGAGCTCGATGCCGCCCTTGGTGTCGCGCAGGTCGTAGCGGGTCTGAAGTTCTTTTTGGGCTGTATTTACCGCGTTTTCGAGGGTTTGCGGGTCAACTTTGCTCACGATGTCGAAGGATGCCATAGCGGGTGGGGCGTAGTTTTGAGAGATTTAAACCGGCGCTGGCCGGGCCGTAAAGGTAACAAGCCGCACCGGCCCGGGTTACGCCCCCGCTTCACGTTTCGCTCATGAATTCAGCCGCCGCCATCCAGCCGCCTCGCACGCCCGCCGAGTGGGCCGCCTACTACCAGCTGCGCTACGCCGTGCTGCGCCAGCCCTGGCAGCAGCCCCCCGGCTCGGAGCGCGTACCGGCCGACGATGAGGCCGGTACCATCCACGCCCTGCTACTGGCTGTTGCCTCAGCGTCGCCCGAGGCCCTGGCCGTGGGCATGCTGCAGCCCACCGGGGCCGGACAGGGCCAGATTCGCTTCATGGCCGTAGCGCCCGAAGCCGCCGGGCGGGGCCTGGGCCAGCGCGTGGTAGCGTATCTGGAAGAGCAGGCGCGAGCGGCGGGCCTGGGCGAAATCGTGCTGCACTCGCGGCAGGCCGCCGTCGGTTTTTATGAGAAGCTGGGCTACGCGGTAATAGAACCTTCGCACCTGCTGTTTGGTGAAATTCAGCACTTTTTGATGCGGAAGGATTTGTAGCGCGGACTTTGCGAGTCCGCGAATGCACTGGTCATTCCGCTTTCCGAACGCGCGGATTCGCAGCGTCCATGGTACATCAGCCAAACTTCTCGCGGCCGCGCCAGAGGTCGAAATACATCCGGAAATCGCCCAGCAGCGAGTACCACGGGTGCTGAAACGTGGCCGGCCGGTTGTGCTCGACGAAGAAATGGCCCACCCAGGCAAAGCCGTAGGCCGCTACCACGCCGGCTGCCAGCCAGTTCCAGTTGCCGGTGCGCAACAGCATACCCAAGCAGATAATGAACAGCGTGGTGCCCACAAAATGCAGCACCCGCGTGCCCCGCTGGCTGTGTTCGCGCAAGTAGCATGGATAAAACTCGGCGAACGTGAGCGGCTGTGCGGACATGACGGGAAGGAACAAAAGGTAAAACCACGGCTTTTCAGACCCAAAAGCGCCGCTCTCAGCAAATGAAGCAAATTTTCCGGCAACCTTGCCGGGGCAATTCCCTCCCTTCTCCCATGTCCGACCAAAATCCGTTCCTCCCCGACCTAGCCACCATGGTGACTGCCTACAACCAGATGAACCACTACGGCCGCACCAACGGCATGGAGCTGACAGTGAGCACCCCCGGCCAAATCGAATACCGCATGCACATCCGCGAAGAGCATCTTTCCTCGCCCAACACCTGCCACGGCGGCGTAATTGCCGGCCTGATGGATGCGGCCCTGGGCGCGGCCGCCCTCTCCCTGGCCTTCACCAAGCTCGAATTAGTCTCCACCGTCGAATTCAAGATGAACTACCTGCACGCCGTGCACCTGCACGATGAGCTGGTGGCGCGTGGCGTAGTCGACCACAGCGGCAACTCGCTGGTGGTGAGCAGCTGCGTGGTCTACCGCCTAAAGGACGGCCACGACGATGTGGCCGTGGCACGCGGCCTAGGCACGTTCAACCGCTACCCGGCCTCCAAGCGTGATTTCGCCCAGCTGTTGATGGGGTGAGATTGAGTTAAGAGTTGAGAGTTAAAAGTTAAAAAGGCCCGTCTGACAATCCAGACGGGCCTTTTTAACTTTTAACGCTTACCTGCGGCTAGAGTTCGGCCGTGGCGTGCACGCCTACGGGCTCGTACTCGTCTTCGCCGTCGGTCATTTGCGGGGCGGTCACTTTGCGCACGTTGCGGGCGCAGTCCTCGTCGCGGTGGTTGCGGCCCACGGTGAACTCCACCCAGTCGCCTTCGCGCAGGTCGTTGAAGTCGCCTTCGGTGAGGTCGGCGTAGCTGAAGAACAGGTTGTTGGGGGGCATTACCACGAAGCCAAAACCGTTTTTCAGGTTCTTGATGGTGCTCATGCCGAGCGTGCCCACGGGGCCGGCGGCAGTGGGGCCGGTGGGCCGGGCCAGCTTGGGCGCGGCCGCCGTGTTGGGCGCAAAAGCAGCGGGCTCCGACTGGCTCACGAACATGGCTTCCACCACCTCATCCTGCTGGGCGAGGCCACGGTCAATCACGTCGTGCATGGCCACCGGGTAGGTTACCTGCTCCAGCAGCTGCTGCGAGGCGCGCGTAACCCGGGTTTCGCCCTTGAAATCTTCGTATTTGAAATCCCAGTTCAGCAGCATCACGCGGGTGCCCACGGTGTTGAGCTTGCGGATGAGGGGCACGTAATCACTGTCGCCGGCGATGAGCACCACCACATCGAGGGTTTTGTGCAGGGCGAGCTCAAGGGCTTCAAGGCTCAGCCACACGTCGATGCCTTTTTCCTGGAGGCGGCCGTCGCGGGTTTTCAGGGCCATGTAGTGGGTTTGCACGCCCAGGTTCATCAGAATATCGTCGAGCAGGCGGTCGTGAAACAGGCGGTCTTTGTCGCGGGCTTCGGTGGCCGAGAGGCGGCCCCGGAAAAAGTGCGCGTCGGTAATCTGCGCCAGGCGCACGTCTACGTCCTCTTCTTCGGCCACCTGGTGGCGAATGTACTCGTGCAGGCCTTCAAGGCTGATACGGGCCTTGCGGTCGTGCTGGAAATAATAATAGTCGCTAATTTTTAAGAAATAGTTGCCGTCATAAAAGACACCAACCCGAATCAAGGGGCTGTTCATCTGGTTCATGGGATGCGTTAAGTAAAGTTAGAGAAGTGTTTTGAGTGGGCTAGGAGGGTGAATCAAGTAGAAATGCCGGAACAACACGCGACAAAATACTCGTCACCCGTTCCGGCTCTCAGTATAATTAGCAGGAAAACTCCGGCGCGACAGCTCGCTAAAAAGCGGTAGCTGGCGGGATTAAAATGTAGCTTAATTGATTTTTAAGAATACCGGCTGGCGAAAACGATTGAAAACGCAGAATAATAACACGATTCAATGCCAAATCGACCCTAATTTACCAGCATATCTGCTGCGAAGCTAACGGTCTTAGCTGACTTATGCAATAGTGCCCACAATCAAGCGGATGGAGCTTCTAGTGCCGCCACGCCAATCGGCGGGAGGCGGCCCGGCTAAAAGCCCATGTGCCCCACCACCAGCCCAAGCACCAGCAGCGCGTAGCCCACGCAAATGCCCACTTCCAAGGCGTTGCCGCTGGCCGAGCCGGTGCTGATAAGCGGCACCTTGAACGAGAACTCTGAAATGGGCAAAAACCACCGCACGCCCGATTTGGTGAGCGTATCGGCCAGCAAGTGGGAGGCGTAGCCGCTGCCCGCGTACAGGGCCACGCCGCGCCAGCCCAGGTGCTGGTCGGCGAGGTAGCCAATGTAAGTCCAGAGCGCGGTGGCCCAGATGGTGTGCGTCCAGGAGCGGTGGGTGGTGAAGGGGGCCAGCGCCACAAAGGTGCCCAGCAGGCTTAGCCAAAGCTGCTCGGTGTAGAGGCCGGCCACCACCGTGCCCAGGCCCGTGAACAGCAGCGCCAGCCGCCGGGCCGAGCCGCCCTGCATGCCCACGCCAATGAGCCCGAAAGCCAGCGCCGCCGTGTAGTACAGCCGCTGCTCGGCCCCGGGGGCCCGCTGAAAGTAGGCATAGGCGGCCAGCGCCAGCGCCCCGGCGGCAAAGGCCCAGCGTACATAGTTTTGGGTGAAGCCGAGCCGCTTACTGAGGCGGCTTTCGGGATGGTCGAGGTCGGGGGCGAGGCTGGAAAAGCCGGCCAGGGCAATGCCGGCCAGTGAAAACGGAATGCCCGGCACCAGCCCGGCCACGGCCACGCCGGTAATAAGGCCAATGGCCAGGTGGGAAGAGCCGCGCATTAATTGTTGTTTCTGGTTATTTGTTCCTAGTGAGCACCTGTCATCCTGAGCACAGCGAAGGACCTTATCAAGTTAGCGCCAACTGTATTTCCTATTGTTATCCAAACGTGATAAGGTCCTTCGCTGTGCTCAGGATGACAGACGACCAAAATCGGCAACGAAGCTACGGGCAGCCCCGGAAACCTTCGCTGCCTTTGCCGTGTATTTACCCCGCTGCCCGACCGGAGAAATCTCCGGCCGGGCTACTTCATTTGCCCCGCCCTAGCCTGACTATTTGTGCAAGTAGCTGATTTTCTTCGCCTATACCGTTTATCCCCCGAATTGCAGGTGCTGGCCGCGCGCCTGCGCGATGCCGTGAAGCCCGACGCCGACCGGCCGCGCCTGCACCTGCGCGGGCTGGTGGGCAGCCAGGATGCCGTGGTGGTGGCTGCCGTGGCCCAGCCGCAGCATCCGCACGTATTCATTCTGCACGACAAGGACGAGGCGGCATATTTCCTGGCCGACCTGCAGCACCTGCTGCCCGAGGGGCCGGAAGTGCTGCTGTTTCCTAGCTCCTACAAGCGGCCGTATCAGTTCGACGAAACGGAGAATGCCAACGTGCTGATGCGCGCCGAGGCCCTGAACCGCATCAACACGACGCGGGCGGCCGGCACCGGGAATAGTGTATTCATCGTGACCTACCCGGAGGCGCTGACGGAGAAGGTGATAAACCGGCAAAGCCTGGTAAAGAACACCTTCAACGCCAAGGTGGGCGACAAGCTGGACGTGAATTTCCTGGGCGAGCTGCTGGGTGAATACGACTTCGAGAAAACGGATTTCGTGTACGAAGCAGGGCAGTACGCGGTGCGCGGCGGCATTGTGGACGTGTTCAGCTACGCGAATGAATTGCCGTTTCGCCTCGAATTATTTGGCGATGAAATAGAGAGCATCCGCACGTTTAATCCGGAAACGCAGCTGTCGGTTGACGCGAAGGCCACCATCAGCATTATCCCGAATGTGCAGACCAAGATGCTGACCGAAACGCGGGAGGCTTTCCTTGAATTTCTGCCCCGCACGGCCTGTATCTGGGCCAAGGATGTGCGCCAAACGCTGGACGTGGTGACGGAATTATTTGAAAAAGCCGAAGCTAATTTTCAGCAGATGCTGAGTGAGAGCGGCGGGATGCAGATTGTGAGCAAGCCCGGCGATTTATTTGAATCGGGCAAGAGCTTTAAGAAACTGTTTGATGAATTCGCGGTGGTGGAATTCGGCAAGCGCTTTCATTTCAAAAACGCCGATACGTTTCAATTTACTGCCAAGCCGCAGCCGAGTTTCAACAAGGAATTCGAGCGTATGGTAAAGAATATCAAGGAGAACCAGCACCGGAATTTTACTACGATAATTACCGCCGATACCGTGCGCCAGGCCGACCGGCTGCGTACCATTTTTGATGAATTAGATAATAATGTGCAATTTCAGCACTTGCTGCTGGCGCTGCGCGAAGGCTTTATCGATGAGCAGCTTGAGCTGGCCGTTTATACCGACCACCAATTATTTGAGCGGTATTACCGGGCGCAGGAAGCGCGAAAATTCTCGAAGAAAAAAGCGTTGACGCTGCGCGAATTAAAAACCCTGCAACCCGGCGATTACGTGACGCACCAGGATTATGGAATCGCACGTTTCGCGGGCCTGACGCAGGTGGAGATAAACGGGCAGATTCAGGAGGCTATTCGGCTGGTGTATCGGGATGATGACTTGCTGACGGTGAGCATTCACTCGCTGCACAAGATTGCGAAATACAGCGGCGCGGAGGGCTCGCCGCCTACCATGAGCAAGCTGGGCTCGCCGGAGTGGGAGAACAAAAAGAAGTCGGTAAAGAAAAAGGTGAAGGACATTGCGGCCGACCTTATTCGGCTGTACGCCAAGCGCAAGACCGCGCCGGGCTTCGCCTTTTCCATCGACGGATTTTTGCAGGCCGAGCTGGAATCGAGCTTCATTTACGAAGACACGCCCGACCAGGCCAAGGCCACCGAGGACGTGAAAAACGACATGCAGCAGCCCCACCCCATGGACCGCCTCATTTGTGGCGACGTGGGCTTTGGCAAAACGGAAATTGCCATTCGGGCGGCCTTCAAGGCCGTGGCCGATGGCAAGCAGGCGGCCGTGCTGGTGCCCACCACCATCCTGGCCATGCAGCACTACAAGACCTTTCGCGACCGGCTGGCCACGCTGCCGGTGACGGTGGAATACATCAACCGGTTTAAGTCGACGAAGCAGATTAAGGAAACCCTGGGGCGCGTGGCCGAGGGAAAAACCGATATTCTCATCGGCACGCATCGGCTTACGAATAAGGACATTAAATTTAAAGACCTCGGGATTTTAATCATTGACGAGGAGCAGAAATTTGGTGTCAAGACCAAGGACAAGCTCAAGGAATTGAAGGTGAACGTGGACACGCTCACGCTTTCGGCCACGCCCATTCCGCGCACGCTGCACTTCTCGCTGATGGGGGCGCGCGATTTGAGCGTGATTGCCACGCCGCCGCCCAACCGGCAGCCGGTGAACACGGAGTTGCACGTATATGACGAGATTCTGATTCGGGACGCGGTGGCGCGGGAATTGAAGCGCGGTGGTCAGGTGTTTTTTGTGCACAACCGCGTGAAGGATATCGAGGAGATGGCCGCTACGATTCTGCGGTTGGTGCCGGATGCGAAAATCACATTCGCCCACGGGCAGATGGACGGCGAGATGCTGGAAAAGCGCATGATGAAATTTGTGGAGGGCGAGTACGATGTGCTGGTTTCAACCAACATAATCGAATCGGGCCTCGACATTCCCAACGCTAATACCATCATCATCAACCGCGCCCACTTGGCCGGCCTGAGCGACCTGCACCAGATGCGCGGCCGCGTGGGCCGCTCCAACCGCAAGGCGTACTGCTACTTACTCACGCCGCCGGTGGCCCAGCTGCCGGCCGACGCCCGCAAGCGCCTGAGCACCTTGGAGGAGTTTTCGGACCTCGGCGCGGGCTTTAACGTGGCCATGCGCGACCTAGATATTCGCGGCGCGGGCAATTTGCTGGGCGGCGAGCAATCGGGCTTTATCAACGACCTGGGCTACGAAACCTACCACCAGATTCTGGACGAGGCCGTGCAGGAATTGAAGGAAACTGAATTCCGCGACCTGTTCCTGGGCGATTCGAACCAGCGCTTGCAAATGGCAGCCGGCGCGGGCCGAAACCAGGAATGCAACGTGGAAACCGACCAGCAGGTGCTCATCCCGGAGAAATACGTGAGTAACGTATCGGAGCGCCTGCAGCTTTACGCCAAGCTCGACCGCGCCCAGAAGCCGGAGGAACTGCGCAAGCTGCTGGCCAGCATGGTGGACCGCTTCGGCCCGCTACCACCCGAGGTGGAGCAGTTGGCCGACATCGTGCGGCTGCGTTGGCAGGCCTGCAAAGTGGGCTTCGCCAAAATCACCCTCAAGCGCGACACGCTGAAAGGCTACCTGCCCGCCGACGACGACCACAAAGCCTATTTCCAGGGCGAGCAGTTCGGCACCATTCTCAACTACGTGCAGACGCACCCGCGCACCGCCAAGCTGAAGGAGCACAAGGCGCAGCTGATTGTGACGTTTGAGGAGGTGCGCTCTATTCAGCAGGCCAAGCGCGTGCTGAGCGAGCTGGGCAGCGAGGAGGCGGTGGCGGCGTAACCCCACCCCCACTCTCCCGAGGAGAGGGGAGCCAGACGATTTGCAAACGGACTCCCGTCAGGAGCATAACCGGTTCCCCCTCTCCGCGGGAGAGGGGGTCAGGGGGTGAGGTGAACGCGGAGGGCGTAGTGCCCATCCATAAAAACCATTTCATGAAATCTTTCCTCGCCTTATTACTCCTCGGGCTACTCCCGCAGCTTACTGCCGCCCAGACCACGCCGCAGAACCCGCGCCTGAAGCACGAGCTCGACAGCATCTACACTGTGGACCAGCGCTGGCGGAGCATGCTGTTCAACCCGCGCTTCAACCGCCGGCCGGACTCGCTGGCCCGCGCCCTGGGCGTGACGCGCGAAAGCCTGCCGACCTACATTCCGGGCCAGATGCTACGCACCGATTCCTCGAATACGGTGCGAATGCGCGCCATTCTGAAACAGTACGGCTACCCCGGCAAGTCGCTGGTGGGCACGCCCGCCAACGAGGCCGCGTGGTACGTCATCCAGCACTCGCCCGACATCGACCGCTACCTGCCGCTCATCAGAAAAGCCGCTGACAAAGGCGAACTGCCCTTCTATCTATACGCCCAAATGCTGGACCGCCAGCTCATGCGCGCCGGCAAGGAGCAGCAGTACGGCACCCAGGCGATGGGCTACACCGTGCTGAACCCCGCCACCGGCCGGCGCGAGGCCCAACGGCCCTTCGTGTGGCCCATCCGGGATGCGGCGGGCGTGAACGAACGCCGAAAAAAGGCCGGCTTCCCAACCACCGTGGAGCAGAATGCCGCTAATTTGGGCATTCCGTACCGGGTGCTGACGTTGCCGGACGTGGAGAAAATGCCCAAAAACTAACGTTGCCTTATGACCATTCGCTGGCATTGCCTACCCTTCGAATCCTTGCCCTCTCTCATCCTATACGACCTGCTGCGCCTGCGCTCGGAGGTGTTTGTGGTAGAGCAAAACTGTGTTTTTCAGGATATTGACCGCCAGGACATGGATGCCCACCACTTGCTAGGCTACAACGAAGCCGGCGAGCTGGCCGCCTATGCCCGCCTCTTCGATGCCGGCAAGTGCTACGAGGAAGCCAGCATTGGGCGCGTGATTGTGGCGCAGCCGTTCCGGCGCTACAGTCTGGGCCGCGAGCTGATGCGGCAGGCCCTGGCGCATTCCGATGCGCTTTTTGGGCCGCAAGCCAATAAAATTGGCGCGCAGCAGCATCTGGAGCGGTTTTACAACGAGTTTGGCTACGAGCAGTGCGGGCCGATGTACGTGGAGGACGGCATTCCGCACATCCCCATGCGGCGGGCATAAAAAAGGCGCTTCCAGCTGGTGGAAGCGCCTTTTTGCAATCTTCAGCGATGGGCTTAAATCTCGCAGCCCTCGGGGCCGCAGGCGTCGCCGTCGGCCACCATGGTGAGGGCGGGTTTGGCGGGCTTCGATTCGTCCCACACCTTTTCCAGTACTTCGGCAAATAGCTCCGAGGGCTGGGCTCCTGATACGGCGTATTTGTCTTCAAATACGAAAAACGGCACTCCGCGCACGTTGATTTGCTGGGCGTGGTACTCGTCGAGGCGCACGGCTTCGGCATAGGTGCCGGCGGTGAGGGCGGCACGGCTTTCGGCGGCATCGAGGCCCACTTCGGTGCCCAGCTTCACCAGGTTGTCGAGGTCGCCGATGTTTTGGCCTTCAAGGTAATAAGCGGCCATGAGGCGCTCCTTGGTGGCATCCTGCCGGCCGTGGTGCGCGCCGAAGTGGATGAGCTGGTGGGCCAGGAAAGTATTGGCCGGAATGGTGTTGTCGAAGTCGTAAGCCAAGCCAACTTCCTTGGCGGCCGCGGTCATGTAGTCGTTCATTTTACGGCCTTCCTCCACCGAAACGCCCTTTTTCTTGGCTAATGACGCGTGGATGCTTTCGCCGGGGATGGGCTGAAAATCGGGCGTGAGCTGGAAGCTGTGCCACACCACTTCCACTTCGTCGCGGTGCGCGAAGTCTTTCAGGGCATTCTCAAACTTGCGCTTGCCGATGTAGCAGAACGGACAAACGACGTCGGACCAGATTTCAACTTTCATATCTTGAGATTTTTCTAATTGCAATGGAAGAAGCTACAAGAAACGGGAGCGGCGAAAAGTTTCGGGAAGAGAAGAATGCAGGGAAAGGACGGTCATGCAGAGTGCAACGCAGCATCTTTACCGCAGTAGTAAACCAATCGATTGAATTGCATTGAGCAGTAAAGATGCTGCGCTGCGCGCTGCATGACGGCCGAACATAGTACGCCACAACCGGCCGCCACTACGCTACCGCCACAACCTTCCGCCCAAAACCCCGGTTAACAACCCCGGCCCCAACGCGGCTTTTTCCCTTTCAACAAACTTCAATTACTCATGGAATATCAAAAATTAGGCTCTTCCGGCGTTTCCGTTTCGCGCATCACCTTTGGCAGTTGGGCGGCCGGTGGCTGGATGTGGGGCGGCACCGAGCAGAACGACGCCGTGGGTGCCATCCACGCCAGCTACGAGCTGGGCGTGACCAGCATCGACACCGCGCCGATATACGGCATGGGCCTGAGCGAGCAGATTGTGGGCGAGGCCATTAAAAGCCTGCCGCGCGATAAAGTGCAGATTCTCACCAAATTCGGCATGCGCTGGGATTTGGCCAAGGGCGACTTCGCCATGAAAACCAAGGACAACAACGGCCAGGACGTCGACGTGTACAAGTTCGCCGGCCGCGACAGCATCATCAAGGAATGCGAGGACAGCCTCAAGCGCCTCGGCACCGACTACATCGACCTCTACCAGCAGCACTGGCCCGACACAACCACAAGCATCGACGAAACGATGGAGGCCCTGAGCCGCCTCATCGAACAGGGCAAGGTGCGCGCTGGGGGCGTGAGCAATTACTCGGTGGCCCAGATGCAGGAAGCCGAAAAAACCCTCCACCTGGCTTCCAACCAGGTGCCCTACAGCATGCTGCGCCGCGATATTGAAGCCGACGTGGTGCCGCATTGCCTCGAATACAACAAGGCCATTCTGGTATACAGCCCGCTGCAGCTGGGCCTGCTAACGGGCAAGATGAAGCCCGGCCAGGAGTTCGGCGAGGGCGACCTGCGCAAAAGCAACCGCTTCTTCACGCCCGAAAGCGTGAAGCGCGTGAACGACGTGCTGAATAAAATCCGCCCGCTGGCCGAAACCAAAAACGCCACCCTCAGCCAGCTCGTGCTGCGCTGGACGCTGGCGCAGCCCGGCATCACGGTGGCGCTGGTGGGCGCCCGCAACCCCGAGCAAGCCGTGCAGAACGCCCGCGCCATGGATTTCAAGCTGACGTTTGAAGAGGTGGATTTCATCAATAAGCAGCTGAAGTCGCTGGAGACGGCAGCAACGGTGTAAACCTAAAATCTGTCATCCTGAGCGCAGCGAAGGACCTTATCACGGCTGCCCAGTTTGCAGTAAATAGATTTGGTTACTGCTCATCGTTCAGCCGTGGTAAGGTCCTTCGCTGCGCTCAGGATGACAGGCGGAGCTCAGAACGACAGAAAATCCCGATTGGCGCGGCTAGCTTTGGCCGCGCCTTTTTTGCGCCCGCCCGCCATGCTCCTCCCCTATCGCCGCCTCGTTGTCAAAATCGGTTCCAATGTCCTCACCCAGGATAACGGCCTGCCCGACCTCGCCCGCATGGAGCACCTTATGGCCCAGATTGTGCAGCTCAAGGCCCAGGGCCGGGAAGTCATCGTGGTATCGTCCGGCGCGGTGGCGGCGGGGCGCAGCCTCATTACGCTGCCTGCCCAGGCCGATGCCGTGCGCAGCCGCCAGCTGCTGGCCGCCGTGGGCCAGGTGAAGCTGCTGAGCACCTACGCCGAGCTGCTAGCGAAGCACCAATTGCTCTGCGCCCAGGTGCTGGTGACCAAGGAAGACTTCCGCGACCGCCAGCACTACCTGAACATGAAAAACTGTTTTCAGGAATTGCTCCAGCAGGATGTTATTCCCATTGTGAATGAGAACGATGTGATTTCCGTCACGGAGCTTATGTTTACGGACAACGACGAGCTGGCCAGCCTCATTGCCGCGCAGCTCGATGCCGATGCGCTCATTATTCTTAGCAACGTAGACGGTATTTTCACCGGCGACCCGCGCCTGCCAGAGTCGGAAATAATCAGTGAAATAGCGCCGGCCGACAAGGGCTTTGACCAGTTTATTACAGCACAGCGCTCGCAGTTTGGGCGCGGCGGCATGCTCACCAAGTGCCACATGGCGCACAAGGTGGCCAAATTGGGCATCAGCGTGCACATTGCCAACGGCAAGACGGCCGATATTCTGCCCGGCGTGCTGGCCGGCACGGCGCTCAGCACCTGGTTTCGGCCCAGCAAAACGGCCTCGGGCAAAAAGAAGTGGCTGGCCCACGCCCAGAGCGCCGCCAAGGCCGTGGTGCGCGTGAATGCCGGAGCCCGGGCCGCCCTAAGCACGCCCGGCAAAGCCGTGAGCCTGCTGCCGGTGGGCATTATCAGCATCGAAGGCCAATTTCAGAAAGGCGATATCGTGCAGCTGGCCGACGAAACCGGGCACCTGCTGGGCCTAGGCATTGCCGAATACGGGGCCGAAAAAGCCCTGGAGCGCCTGGGCCAGCAGCACCAGCGCCCGCTGGTGCACTACGATTACCTGTTCCTGAACCCCGACCTGGGGTAGCGTTAAGCGTTAAAGGTTGGGAATTAAGAGTTGAAGCTCATCCTCAATTTTTAACTCCTAACCTTTAACTTTTAACTCTTAACTTCTCCGCCGTGGACCTAACGCCCCTCTTCGCCGCCGCCCGGCACGCCAGCCGCACGCTGGCCACGGTGCCCGCCACCACCATCGATGCCCTGCTGCGCGACCTGGCCGGTACCATGGTGGCCGAAACCGATTTCCTGCTGGCCGAAAATGCCCGCGATTTGGCCCTGATGCCCGAAGCCGACCCGCGCCATGACCGCCTGCGCCTCACCCCGGAGCGCCTGGCCGGCATCGCGGCCGACCTGCGCACCGTGGCCGGCCTGCCCTCGCCCCTGGGCGAAGTGCTGACCCAAAAAGACCTGCCCAACGGCCTGCACCTAAGCAAAGTGCGCGTGCCGCTGGGCGTCATCGGCATCATCTACGAGGCCCGGCCCAATGTGACCTTCGACAGCCTGGCGCTGTGCCTGAAAACCGGCAACGCCTGCCTGCTGAAAGGCGGTTCCGATGCCGCTTTCTCCAACGCCGCGCTGCTGGCCGTGGCCGCGCCCGTGCTGGCCCGCCACGGCCTGGACCCGGCCGTGGCCACCCTGCTGCCGCCCGACCGCGCCGCCACGGCGGCCCTGCTGGCCGCCGTAGGCTACGTGGACGTGCTGATTCCGCGCGGCAGCCAGTCGCTTATCAGCTACGTGCGGGAAAATGCGCGGGTGCCGGTTATCGAAACCGGAGCGGGCGTGGTGCATGTTTTTTTCGATGAAACCGGCGATTTTACCAGCGGCGCGGCCATTATTGCCAACGCCAAAACCCGCCGCGTGAGCGTGTGCAACGCCCTCGACTGCCTGCTGCTGCACCAGCGCCGGCTGGCCGATTTGCCCGCGCTGCTGGCCCCGCTGGCGGCCACCAAAGTGCAGCTTTTTGCCGATGCGCCGGCCTACGCCATGCTGGACGGGCACTACCCGGCCGCGCTGCTGGCCCCGGCCACCGACGCGCATTTCGGCACCGAGTTTCTGGCCCTGAAAATGGCCGTGAAAACCGTGGCCTCCCTCCCCGAAGCCCTCGACCACATTGCCCGCTACGGCTCAAAACACAGCGAAGCCATTATTTCGGAAGACGCAGCCAACATCGAAACGTTTCTGAATGCCGTGGATGCGGCCGCCGTGTACGCCAACGCCTCCACCGCCTTCACCGATGGCGCGCAGTTTGGGCTGGGGGCCGAAATTGGCATCAGCACGCAGAAGCTGCACGCCCGCGGCCCCATGGGCCTGGAGGAGCTGACGAGCTATAAGTGGCTGGTGCGCGGCACCGGGCAGGTCCGGAATTCGTAGCAGAATAATAGCCCGGCAACCGTCATGCAGAGCGCAGCGAAGCATCTTTACCGCCACCAGTAATTAGATTACTATTGCGGTAAAGATGCTTCGCTGCGCTCTGCATGACGGTCTTTTTCCTTCAGAATCGTCCAAAATTCCTTATGCCTATTCCCCTCACTTTCCGCGCCGTGCTGGAGCCGGGCGGCCCCAGCTTCATGCCCACCCAGACCATTGTGGTGCCGGCCGAAGTGCTGGCAGCCCTCGGTGGCAAGGCCGCGAAGCGCGTTATAGTCATCATTCGCGGGCAGGCGCTGCGGCTGGGACTGCTGCCGCTGGAGGGCGGCGGGCGCTACCTCATGCTGAACAAGGACGTGTGCGCCGCCGTGGGCATCAGGCTGGGCGATGAGCTGGAAATCAGTATCGAACCCGACCCGAACCCCGACCACGTCGACCTGCCCGACGAGTTGGCCGAAGCCCTCGCCGCCTGGCCCGAGGCCGAAACGGCCTTCAGCAAATACAGCGGGGCACACCGCCGGGCAATGGCCCGGCTGGTGGCCGAGGCTAAGCAGCCCGAAACCCGCATCCGCCGCGCCCTCAAGCTAACCGAAAACCTGGGCCGTGGCCTGCACCCGTTTCGGGGCGATTAGCCTCTAGCGCTTCTCGATGCGGTGCACCGTGCTGCCCACTTTCAGCACGTAGAGCCCGGCGGGGATGCCCATCAGCGAAACCTCCTGAAGCTGTCCGCCCACCAGGGTTTCGTGCCGCAGCAGCTGGCCCGTGAGGCTTAGCAGGCGCACTTCGCAGGAGGCGGCCGCCAGGGTGGTCAGGTCGAGGGTGAGGCGGTCGGTGGCGGGGTTGGGGTATAGGCCGATGGACTCGTAGCCGGCCTTCCGGCTCACGGTTACGACCTGGGAGTATTCGGTGCTACCATCCAAATCAACCTGCCGCAGGCGGTAGTAGCTCAGGCCGGCCAGGGGGGCGGCATCGGTGGCGGCGTATGCCGTGGCGGTGGTGGCATTGCCCTGGGCCGCTACATCGCGCACGGCGCTGAATGCCTCGCCGGTAGCGCTGCGCTCTACCACAAACCGGGCGCTGCTGCGCTCCGTGGCCGTATTCCAGCGCAGCTCTACTTTACCATTCACGGCTTCAGCCGTGAAGCTGGTGAGCTCTACTGGCAGTGGGCGCAGCGAGCAGAAGGTGGTGTTGGGGCCCACCGTGCCGGACGGCACATCAAACCCCAGCCGGGGCTGCGTATCGGTATCGCAGAAATCGAGGCGGCCCGTTACGCCAAAGATGCCGTAGTTGCGGGTGTAGCCGCCGGCCGTGATACTGCCGCGCAGCGGTGCTGCTGGCCCCGAGAACACCCCGCTGTTTTCGTTCGTGAAGTTGCCCGACACGGCGATGGTGCCGCTGTTGTCTACGCGCCCGTTGCTGATGAACTGGCCCGTGACCCGAAACGTGGCCCCGCGGCTGTTGGTAAGCAGCGAGTTAGCGCTCAGGTCGCTCATGCCCTGGGTCATAAACATTACCCCGCCGTTGGTGATGGTGATGGTCTCGTCCATCCGCAGGTAGCTGTCGAGGGTGGCCGTGGAGCCGGCCGGGTTGTTGAACGCGTTGGGGCCGGCCGTGGGGAAGATAATGCCCTTGGTCCAGGTGGCACCGTTGTTTACTACCAGCGAGCCCGTGCCGGCGAGAATAGCCGTCCAGGTCCCGCTGGTGTGGTTCACGGTGAGGGGGCCGTTGTAGTTTATCTGCGCGGGCCATTGGCCCTGGTTATTCACGGTAATGGGGGCGGCGCTGTTGAAGGTGGGCTCCTGCATCCAGTTGCCGGTGCTGGTGTTGGTGATGGTGAAGGCGGCCGCATTACCACTGGTTTGCAGGTGGCCGTTCCAGCGGCCTTCGTTCATTACGGTCAGGTTGCCGGCGTTGGTGAGGTCGGGCGTCCAGGTCGCGTTTTGCTTGTTGGTGATGGTGCCCCCGGGCAGGGCCTGAATCTGGGCCGTCCACGACGCGTAGTTGGTAACGGTGATGGGCGCTTTGAAGTCCTTGCCCACGTAGCCCGACCAGGTGGCCCCGGGTACCACCGTGATGCCGCCATCGCGGCTCCCATTGTTGATGGTGACGGGCGAATTCAACTCGATGTTCTGCGAGGGTACCGCGCCCAGGTTGTGTATCAGCGTGCCGGTAAGGCCGTTGTTTACGGTTAGCTCGGCATTGCCGGCAATGGTGCCGTTGTTGATAATCGTCACATTATTGCCTCGCACGCTCAGCCCACCCGTGTAGCTTACCCCGCTGCCGATGGTGACGGTTTCGCCCCCGACCAGCACAAAGTCAGCATTGGCATTCGTGCTGTTGATGGAAATGGTGCAGCTGGTGCACTGCGCCAAGGAATTACTAGCCCCAATTGCCATAAACAACAGGGTGCCAGCCAGCACCGCCATCTTACGAGCAACGCAACCGTTGGTGCCGGATACAGCAGCATAGAATTTTTCCATAACGCAAAAAAGAAAAACTAGAAAATAAAAATGATGCAGCAAATCTAAAGCATTTTCACTCGATATAACAAGATTTGGATTTTATTTAATCATTTCCTGACATCCTCATTTACTGGAAACTCCCACCTCTAGGCAGGAGGTTGTATTGGGACATAAAAAAACCGCCGCTGCAAATGCAGCGGCGGTCAGGCCTTGGGGATGGCCGCATAAGCGGCCCGGCTTCTAATCCTTGAGCACGATGCTCACCACTTTCCCCGGCTCATCAACCATGAACTTGCACTCGTCGAAACCGGGCGCGGCGATGGTGGGCCGCACGTTGTTGGAGAAAGCGTAGGGCTCGGTAGGGATGCCGAGGAAGTTTTTGTCGATTTTATCGTTGTTGTTCAGGTCCTGGGTGATGGCAACGGCCCACTCGCCCTTGGGCAGCTCGACGGGCAGGCTGAACTCGCTCTTGCCCTGGGGCTTTACGGATTTGGAAAAGGCCCATTTCCCGCTTTTCAGGAAGCCTTCGCGGGTGTTGTAAAAGTATAGCCGCACGGAAGCCGTGGTGGACACCAGCGACGAAACGACTACCGTAACCGAGGTGGTTTCGGCGGGCGGCGGGGCGGGCACGGCGGCGGGTAGGAAGCTGCTGCCAATCAACAATGAGCAAAGCGGTAACACGTTCATAAGCGAATAATTGGCTGGTGAGCGGTGGCGGGAAGTACGATGCCAACGCCCGACTTTACGTAAAGAGTTCGATAACAACTGATTTCACCCGGCTAAATCGTCCGTTCGCCGAGGTTCTGCCGCCCTACGCGGCCCTACCTCCCAACTTATTTGTTTTCCTGCTACTATTGCATTGCCACACCTGCTTATCAATCTGATGACCACCCGCCGCCTTTTCCCCCTGGCATTGCTGATGACTTTCGCGCTGGGCAGCTGCGAAAAAGACGACGCCACGCTACCTGCTCAGCCCACCGCGCTGCTGCAAAGCCGCTGGCAGCTAACGCAGATTGACAATTCGCCGGTAGCTGCTTCCAGCTACTCCGAAACCAGCAAGGCTTACCTCGAATTTGTGGCGCTGGGCACCTGCACCGTGGGCCTGGGGCCGTGCAATAACTTTAGCGGCCGCTACAGCCTCACCGGCGGCGGGCAGCAGCTGCACATTACGCCCCAGATTGCGACCCGCGCCACCTGCCCCGTGCAGGATTTGGAAACGCGCTACCTTGACAACCTGGCCCTGACGGCCCGCTACGAAATCAGCGGCAACGAGCTGCGGCTGTACGATGCCACCGCACCAGCCCCGCGCCTGCTGTTTCGGCGCACGGCGCAGTAATCCGGGCAACCTCCGGCCGGCAAAGCCGGTAAGCAGCCCATTGGTGGGCCAGCGTCTGGCCCGCATCTTTACCGCATGGAAGGGTTAACGAAAATTGACGACCTCGGCAAGCCGCGCGTGGTGATTGTGGGCGGCGGCTTCGGCGGTCTGGAGCTGGCCAAGGCCCTGGCCGATGCGCCGGTGCAAGTGGTGCTCATTGATAAGCAGAACTACCACGCCTTTCAACCGCTGCTGTACCAGGTGGCCACGGCCGGGCTGGACGAGGGCGACATCGTGTCGCCGTTCCGTAAGATTCTGAATCAGCAGGAGAATTTCTACTTCCGGCTGGCCGAAGTCACCAGCATCGACCCCGAGAAGCAGGTAGTGGAAACCAGCATCGGCCTCATCCGCTACGACTTCCTGGTGCTGGCTACCGGCGCAACGTCCAACTACTTCGGCGATGCCGAGATGGCCAGAAACGCCATCGCCATCAAGAGCGTGGAAGATGCCATTGAACTGCGCAACACCGTGCTCTCGAACTTCGAGCAGGCGCTGCAGCTCGGCGATTATGAGCAGCTGAACAGCATGCTGGACTTCGTGATTGTGGGCGGCGGGCCCACGGGCGTGGAAATTGCGGGCGCGCTGAGCGAGCTGCGCACCCACGTTTTCCCGAAGGACTACCGCGAAATCGACTTCAAGGAAATGGACATCCACGTGGTGCAGAGCGGGCCGGTGCTGCTGAAGGGCATGTCGGCCAACGCCTCGGCTAAGTCGCTGCAGTACCTGAAGAAGCTGGGTGTGCAGGTGTGGCTCGATACCCGGGTGAAGTCGTACGACGGCTACACCGTGACGCTGAACAACGGCCAGCAGCTCATTGCGCGCACCCTGATTTGGGCGGCGGGCGTAACGGGCGCGCCCATCGCGGGCCTCAACGCCGACTGCCTGCTGGCCGGCAACCGCTACCTGGTGGACGGCTACAGCCGCGTGCACGGCTACGAGAACGTATTCGCCATCGGCGATATCGCCCTCATGAAAACCGACGCTACCCCCGACGGCCACCCTATGGTGGCTCAACCCGCCCTGCAACAGGGCGACTGGCTGGGTCGCAACCTGAAACGCCAGCTCAACGGCCAGCTCATGGAGCACTTTGTGTACCACGACAAGGGCGCGATGGCCACCATCGGCCGCAACCACGCCGTGGCCGACGTGAAGTTCTTCGGCCGCGAATTCCACCTCGACGGCTTCATCGCCTGGCTGGCCTGGAGCTTTATCCACGTTATTTCGCTGGTCAGCTTCCGCAACCGCGTCGCCGTGTTTTTCTCCTGGGCCTGGAATTACTTCACCCAGGACAAGGGCCTGCGCTACATCATCGGCAAAACCAAAGCCCCGCTGGTGGAAAAGGACATGGAGGAGAAGGCGATTGTGTAGTACTCGTCTGTCATCCTGAGCGCAGCGAAGGACCTTATCACCGAAGAATTACTTGCAGTAATCTCAAACGTCGCCAACGGGAGAAGGTCCTTCGTCTCTGCTTCAATCGCAGAATGCTCAGGATGACAGATGAGCCCACTAACCACTGAGAAAGTACGCTGTGAGCTGTGGCCGTTAGCGCAACGCCGCCAGTCCCTCGCAGAAATACCGGAAGCTGGCGGACGTATTGCGGGCCGGGTCGACGTGCTGGCCGATATCCGTCGCCCATTGCGTTTTGCGCTTGCCCGTGGGGAAGTAGCGGCCCTGCTTCAACACGCCCCACAGTATCTCATTTGGTTTAAGCGGAGCATCGGGCTCGCGGTCAATGCCTTTGAAATGGTGCGGCTTCACGCCGGGATAGGCAGCCATAATGGCTTCCCGGTCGCCGAGCCACCACGCCTCCAGCTCCTGCACGGCTATCCGGTTGAGGACGTGGAACACCTCGCCGGGGCCGGCGGTGGCTTTGGTGCGTAAGCCCGCCTCCTGTGCTTTCGCTTCCAGTGCCGCTTTGCGCCGCTCGCAGATGCCGTCGCCATCCAGCAGCACCACTATCCGCAAATCCGTTTGTCCTTCCCGAAATATCCGCTTGTGGTAGCCTTGCAGCAAGGCTTTCAGCTGGCCCAACAAGTCCTGCCAGCCCTCGAATACCCGCACGCGATACGAATGGCCCGGCAACAGGCGCGGCAACAGCTGGTCCAATGCCGCTTTGGCCGAAATTTCCTCGACCAGAAATTCAATCTGCATGGCCGCTATTTAATCGGAACTGGCAGGTCCAGCGGGTTGCCCACGTCGAAGAAATTGCGCGACCACAAGTAGCCCAGCGGCGAGCCTTCCTCCACCATTGCGGGGATACCCGGCAAGTCGGCTACCCGCGTGGCCTGGGTGTAGCCATCGGCCCCGCGATGCAGTATCCAGACCTGCTCGGGGGCCAGGGCATTGAGCAGGGCCGGCGAATGCGTGGCCACCAGCAGCTGCCGCCGCTCCGCCGCGTCAATCAACTCCTCAGCCAGCCCGGCCAGTAGCTGCGGGTGCAGCTCATTTTCCGGCTCCTCAATGCCCAGCAGCCCGGCCGCGTCGGGCTCATAAAGCAGCGTGAGCAGCGCCGCCAGCCGCATGGTGCCGTCCGACATGTACTGCGCCGGCAGCGGCTTCTCAAATTCGGCATCCTTGAAGCGGAGCAGGATTCGCTCATCCGAGGTTATTTCCGGTACGATGTCGGCCAGACTCGGCACCCAGCGCCGCATTTGTGCCGTGATTTTGGCGAGGGTTTCCGGGTGCTTGGTGTGCAGGTAATAGAGCACGTTGGGCAGGTTGTCGCCGTTGGGCGAAAGCTTTTCGCGCGGGCCGGCGTCGGAATAGCCTTTCAGGTGGTCGTCGGTGAGGTGGATGTAGCGGTAGGATTTTAGCGTATCAATTACGGCATGTGCATATATGCTCAATTTTGAATTCACTGCGAAAGCATATCCCAGCATCACTTGCGACGAACTGCTAATCGAAATTTTAACTGGCTTTTCAATTTTGTCATCGTCAGACTGCTCAGTATTTAGTGATGAAATGAAGTCGGTCCATCCTTCTTTTCTAGCAGGCTCAGTGGTCAATAGCAACTCTTCTGTGCTATCATCCTTCACTGCCAACCATTCCTTCACCAGTATTTTTTCCTTATCACCTTCTTCTAATTCTAAGATGTATTTCAACTGACCTAGATAAGGGAAACCGCTTATTACTATTTCAAACGAAATGCTGCCTTCACTTCCTCGCGTTCGCATTCCCGCGAACCGGTTCCGCTTATCGCAAGCATCTTTTAAATTCCCCCCAACCGCTTCCGCCAGAAAATCCAGTGCATCCAGCACCGTGGATTTCCCACTCCCATTCGGCCCAATCAGCACCGTGAGCGGCGTGAGGTCGCGAAACTCCACATCGCGCAGGGCGCGGTAGTTTTTGATGCGCAGATATGTGAGGCGGGGCACGGCCGGAGCCTGGGCGCGG
This sequence comes from Hymenobacter artigasi, assembly GCF_012275535.1. Lineage (GTDB taxonomy): Bacteria > Bacteroidota > Bacteroidia > Cytophagales > Hymenobacteraceae > Hymenobacter > Hymenobacter artigasi. The sequence continues at coordinate 215,063 of NZ_JAAVTK010000001.1, forward strand.
GTGGGCATAAGGGAGCAGGGTTTTCCACAAAGTAACACAGTTGGGCGCGTTATGGTCCGGCGCAGGTGGGCCGGAAACAACAACGCCCGGCCAGTACGGTCGGGCGTTATGCATAGCGGGAACATGGGCTCAGGAACCCGTTTTCTCCTTTGGAAATTTGTCGAGAATGTCCTTGGCTGATTCCGAAAACTGCCGGCCCAGGCGGGCGGGGTCGTCCACGGGGTCGACCATGGAGCCGCGCCAGACGAGGTTGTTGGTTTTCGCGTCGATGAAATCGAGGACCAGCGTGCCTTCGCGGTACTCCTCGGTATGCGTGGTCTGGTAGTAAGCCGGCGAGTACCAGTAGCCGTAGTTCACGGGCAGATAGGCACCCCGGAAACGCACGGAGTAAGGGTAAGCGAAGCCGGCAGGCTGCGGGTTGGTGACGGTGCGCTCGGCCTGCTCCACGAAAATGTGGGTGGTGAGGTAAAAGTCGGGGTTGCTCTCCACCTCGCGGATGCCGCGCTTGGCCAGTTCGCCGGCAATGGCCTGGTGGATACGGTCCTGCGCAATGGGGCTGCGCAAAAGCGGGTTCTGGTCGCCGGGGGTTTTCACCTCGGTATCGGCCCAGGCAAAGGAGTGGTACTTGTCGAAATTGACGCCGGGCCGTTGCTCGACATTAACGGCGGAGGTACAGGCACTGAGCCACCCGAGCAGCAGCAGTGCCCAAACGAAGGAATGTTTCATAGAAAGAGGATGTGTGAAAACGAATGATAATAAAGGGTTTACCCGGCGGGCCGGGCAAAGGTTATGGCTCAGCTTGCCGGGCTTATCCGGCGAGGCCGCTTTAAACAGCTCCTGCCGCATGGCCCTGCCACCCCTTCCCGGTATGCTGCCAACGCGCCAGCACGTAGCTTAAGGGCCGCAAACCCATTCCTTCCCATGTCCGACCTCACCGTTTCCTTTATCCAGACCGCGCTGCACTGGCACGATGCCGCCGCCAACCGCGCCGCCTTCGACCAGTACCTGGCTCAGCAAACCATCCCCGCCGACATCATCGTGCTGCCCGAGATGTTCACCACCGGCTTCAGCATGGAGGCCGCCACCCAGGCCGAAACCATGCAGGGCGACACCGTGGCCTGGATGCGCCAGCGCGCCGCCGACCACGACGCCGTGGTCACGGGCAGCGTCATCATCGAAGAAGACGGCCACTTCTACAACCGCCTGCTCTGGGTGCGCCCCGATGGCAGCCTGAGCTGCTACGACAAGCGCCACCTCTTCACGCTGGCCGACGAGCAGCACACTTACACCCCCGGCCAGGAGCGCCTGGTGGAGGACTGGCGCGGCTGGCGCATCTGCCCGCTGGTGTGCTACGACCTGCGCTTTCCCGTGTGGAGCCGCAACCAGCCCACCGCGCCCTACGACCTGCTACTGTACGTGGCCAACTGGCCCGCCGTGCGCCGCACCGCCTGGCGCACGCTGCTCCGCGCCCGCGCCATCGAGAACGTGGCCTGCGCCCTGGGTGTGAACCGCACCGGCGAGGACGGCAAAGGCCACGCCTACTCCGGCGACTCAGCCCTGATTGACGCCAAAGGCAGCTACCTAGCGGAAGCCCACGACCAGAACGGCATCTTCACCCACACCCTAAAACGGGCCGAGCTGGACGATTTCCGCAGCAAGTTCACAGCGCTTAATGACGGGGATGGGTTTGAGTTAATCGATGTAGGGGCGGGGTCGTACCCGGTAGGGCTTGCCCCCGCCCGTCGTTAGGTTCCGTAGCAACGATTCTGTTCAACGACGGGCGGGGACAAGCCCTACCGGGTACGACCCCGCCCCTACATCGTTCAGACGTCACTTTGACTCCGCCCCCCCCCCCTACCGCACCAGCAGGCGCTGCACGGCGGCGGCTCCATCAGTTCCGTCGGCGCGCACCAGGTACACGCCGGCAGCCAGGCCGCTGATGCTGAGCGTGTGGCGGCGCTGGGCCGCGTCAGCGGCCTGCACTACACGGCCGGTGAGGTCGAGCACGGTGACGCGGGTGGGCAGCGCGGTTTCGACGGTAGCCGTGGCGGTGGCGGGGTTGGGGTAGATGCTCAGGGCCAGGGCGCGGGCGGCCTCGGTGCGGGTGGCCGTGACGGTGCGGTTGCGGGTGCCGTAGCTCAGCACGCCGCCGGCCTGGGTGCCCACGAAGAGCTCGGGCGCGCCGTCGCCGTTGATGTCGGCGGCGGCCAGGCCGTAGTGCGCGTAGTCGCCCAGGCCCAGGCGGGTGGGCTCGTAGAGCGCGGTGAGGGGGTTGTACTGTAGGTCGGTGCGCTCCGCGAACAGGGCCGATGACTGGGCGCGGTAGTCGGAATAGAGGCGCAGGTAGCCAGTGGCATCGGCCGTGAGCAGGTCGGGGCGGCCGTCGCCGTCGAAGTCGGCCACCGTGGGGCTCAGGTTGGCAGGTCGGTCACCGGTCGCGGTGCGGATGTGGCCGTAGTCGTTATTCACCAGCACGAAGGCGCTGTCCAGCGGCCCCCGGCCCCGGTTGCGGAAGTAGCGCAGGGCCATGCCCGGCTCGCGCACCTCATTGGTTCCGATGAGCAGGTCGACGTAGCCATCGTTGTCTACATCGGTAAAGCAGGGCATATCGTCCTTCGTGTAGGGCAGCAGGCCGGTGCCGGTGGTTGCGCCCTGTGGCTTGAAGTTGATGGCGTTGGCCGCGCTGAAGGCCACGGGCCGGCCGGCGGCGGCCGTGTTCAGAATGTAGTAGATGATGTTGGTGCCCCGGTCCCAGGCGGCGTAGGCCAGGTCGAGGGCGCCGTCGCGGTTCAGGTCGACGAGCACGGGTTTGAGGCCCTGCAGGCCCAGGGCGGCCAGGCCCAGGTAGTCGCTGGTCACGAACTGATACACCGGCCGGGCGCGGGTGCCCACGTTGCGGTAGTAGGTGAGGTTGGCGCGGTACACGTTGTTCACGCGGTCGGCGCGGTTGCCGATGAGCATATCCGGCAGGCCGTCGCCGTCGAGGTCGCCGAAGGTGGGCGCGGCGCCTTCGCTCACGTCAATCATGTCGTTTTGCAGGAAGCCGGCCGGCTGGCTGGTGTAAACGGGCGCACCGCTGGCGGCCGAATTGGTGAAGAGCTGCACGTTGTTGCGCATGCTCACCAGGTCCGACACGTTGTTGACCATGTTGGAGGCCACCACCAAATCGGGCTTACCGTCGAAGTTGGCATCGAAGGAATAGCCGGCTGGAAACACCGGCACCCGCGCCGGCGTGGCCGCCGATGGAAAGCTGGCGCTGATGCCCACCTGCGTAACCACAGGCACGGCCGTGGTACCCGAGTTGAGCAGGCGGGCCAGCTCGGGGCAGTTGTCGCGGCCATCGAGCAGGTCCTGGTCGCCGTCGCCGTCGAGGTCCACCAGCAGCAGGCTGTGGCCGCCGGTGTGGGTGGGCCGGGTGGCCGTGAAGCACTGCTGGCCATTGAGCTTGAACTCGGCACAGCCGCCGCAGGACTGGATGCCGCCCCAGTTATCGGTGGTGAGGGTGAAGGTGAGGGCGCTGCCGCAGGTGCCGGGACTGTTGTTGATGTACTGCTCGATGAACGACGCGCTGACGAAATCATAGGTCATGATATCGAGCTTGCCGTCGCCGTTCACGTCCTGAATGGCAGGCAGGTTGTAGCCGCCGATGGTGAGGTTGGCCGAGCCCGTGAAATTGCCAGTGAAGCGAATCTGGTTGGTGGCCAGGGTGAAGCTGGGCCGGCCATTCACCAGGGCATTGCGGAAAACCCGGATTTCGCCGCCATTGATGTAGGTGAACAGGTCGGGGCGGCCGTCGCAGTCGTAGTCGCGCAGCAGGGCCCAGCCGCGCAGGTCGCTGGGGAACAGGCTTTCATACTGCGGGGCGTACTGCCAGCGGCGGCCGTTGGGGGCCGTGGGCGCGGCCACGCTCAGAAAGGTGTAGCAGCGGCTGCTTTCGTGGTCGAAGGCGAACAGGTCCGCCTGGCCGTCGTTGTTCAGGTCGATGGTGCTGAACTGGGGCGTGTTGAAGCCGCCGGCCCAGGCATTGCGCAGGGTATCGGTGCCCTGCACCACCTGGGCCGTGGCCCGGCTCTCGAACCCAAAGGCAGCACTGCCCGACTGGGCCCGGGCCACCCCGGAAAAAGCCAGCAGCGCCAGCACCAAAGCGTAAGAACGAACCATAGAAAAGAAATTGGGGAAGAGGTGCCGTGCGCGGAACAAAAATCACGCCCACCTTTGCAGCAAGTTACACCCGGTTTGATTTTCCAGTTCCGCAGCATGTTGCTCTATTCCCGTTATTTGGCCGCCGGCGGCCTCGTCAGCACCGATTCGCGCCAGCCCCAGCCCGGCACCCTGTTTTTCGCCCTGAACGGCCCCAGCTTTCGCGGGGCAGCCTTCGCGCCGCAGGCCCTGGCCGCCGGGGCCAGCCACGCCGTGGTCGACGACGTGGTGCTCGCCGCTTCGGACCCCATCCGTTACACCTACGCCCCCGACCCGCTGGTGGCCCTGCAGCAGCTGGCCCGGCACCACCGTCGGCAGTTCCGCATCCCGGTGCTGGCCATCACGGGCTCCAACGGCAAAACCACCACCAAGGAGCTGCTCACGGCCGTGCTGGCGCAGCAGTTCAAAGTGCTGGCCACCATTGGCAACCTGAATAACCACATCGGGGTGCCGCTCACGCTGCTGCGCCTGCGCACCGGCGAGCACGACTTCGCCGTGATTGAGATGGGGGCCAACCACCGGGGCGAAATCGCGGCCTACTGCGAGTGGGCCGAGCCCACCCACGGCCTCATCACCAACATCGGCAAGGCCCACCTCGAAGGTTTTGGCGGGGCCGAGGGCGTGGCCCTGGGCAAGGGCGAGCTGTTCGACTACCTCACCCGCACCGGCGGCACGGCCTTCGTGAACACGCTGGATGCGCGCCTGCCGTCGCTGGCGGCGCAGGTGCCCACCATCCTCACCTACCCCCGCGTGATGGATAATTACCCCGCCACCCTTCTTTCAGCCGCGCCAGCCGTAGCCCTGCGCCTCGGCGACAATACCGAAATAGTGGCCCAGCTCACCGGCGACTACAACTTCCCCAACCTGGCCGCCGCCGCCGCCGTGGGCCAGTTTTTCGGCATTCCGACCAATAAAATAGCTGCCGCCCTGGCCCGCTACAACCCGCAAAACAACCGCTCGCAGCTACTGCGCACCCCCGCCGGCAACGAGTTGGTGCTGGATGCCTACAACGCCAACCCCAGCAGCATGGGCGCGGCCCTGCGCAGCTTCGCGGCCCGGCCGGTGGGAGCAGCCGGCCAAACCAAACTGGTGCTGCTCGGCGACATGTTTGAACTGGGCGACGAGAGTGCCCGCGAACACACGGCCCTGGGCCAGCTGCTGGTGGAGCTGCAGTTGCCGCAGGTGCTACTCATCGGCCCGGAAATGGCGCGGGCAGCCGCCCTGGCTCCTACCGCCCAGCACTTCGCCACCAAAGCCGAAGCGGCCGACTGGCTCCGCGCCCACCCCGTGCGCAACCACCAAGTGCTGGTGAAAGGCAGCCGCGGCATGGCCCTGGAGACGCTGGTGGAACTGCTGTGATTTCATTTAACAGTTATCAGTTAACATTTAACAGCCGTTCCATCTGCTCAATTAGGGCAGATGGAACGGCTGTTAAATGTTAACTGATAACTGTTAAATGACTAAAACGGGCTCACGAAGTCTTTGAACGCGGGCAGCTCATTGTCCTTGCCCGATACGAGGGGGTGCACTTCGGTGCCCCAGTTGATGGCCAGGTCGGCATCGTCCCAGCGCAGGCCGCCTTCGGTGGCGGGAGCGTAGTAGTCGGAGCACTTATAGATGAAGATGGTATTGTCTTCGAGGGCCATGAAGCCGTGGGCGAAGCCGGCCGGAATGTAGAGCATATTGGCCTTGCTGGCCGACAGCTCCACCATTTGGTGCTGGCCATAGGTGGGCGAATCCCGGCGCAAATCCACGGCCACGTCGAAGGCACGGCCCTGGCCTACGCGCACCAACTTGGCCTGCGCGTGGGGCGGGCGCTGGAAGTGCAGGCCGCGCAACACGCCTTTTTTGGAGTTGGACTGGTTGTCCTGCACCCACTGGGCATCGGCCCCGGCCTCGGCCATGAGGCGCTCGCAGAAGGTTTCGAAGAACACGCCCCGGTCGTCGGCGAAAACGCGGGGGGTGAACTCAATCAGGCCGGCTAGGGGGAATTTCTTTACTTCCATCGGGGCAAAGGTAGAAGATTGGGGAGGATGGTTTGGTCCGGGGAGGAAGAATTGGGCAAAAAACGAGAACGTCATGCAGAGCGCAGCGAAGCATCTTGCCCGCCACCACTAATCCAAGGAGGCAAGTTAGTTACTGCGGGCAAGATGCTTCGCTGCGCTCTGCATAACGTTCTTTTTTAGCTACTTCCGCCCTACCGCTGCCACGGCGGCAATGTACTTATCGAGCACCAGCCGCTCGTCAAACTTGGTTTCGGCCAGGTAGCGGCTATTCTGGCCCATGCCCTGCAGGTCGGCATCACTCAGGCGCAGCACTTGCAGCATTTTGGCGGCCAGGTCTTCGCCGTCGCGCACCTGGCAGAGGTAGCCGTTGCGGCCATCCACTACGGTTTCGCGGCAGCCAGGCACGTCGGTGGTCACGACGGGTTTGCCCACGGCGGCCGCTTCGAGCAGGGTTTTTGGGGTGCCCTCGCGGTAGCTGGGCAGCACCACGCAGTCGGCGCGGTGCAGGTGGGCAGCCACGTCGTCGGAGCGGCCCAGGTATTCGATGTCGCCGCTCAGCAGCCATTCTTCAAACGTGGCGCGGGGTACGCCCACGCCGCCGGCCTCGTCCAGCCCGCCCAGCAGTTGGATGCGGGTGCCAGGCACGGCCTCACGGATGATTTTGGCCGCCTCAAAGTATTCAACCACGCCCTTTTCGTAGAGCACCCGCGCCACCATCAGAAACACGAACGGGGTTTGGCGCACGAACCCGGCGGCGGGCCGGAATTTGGTAGTATCGACGCCCGAGCCGGGCAGCAGGTCGGTTATTTCACTTTTTATCAGGCCGTTATCCAGAAATAGCTGCCGGTCGTCGCCGTTCTGGAAAAACACCTTGGCCGGGAAGCGGAATGCGAAGCGGTAGAGCCCCAGCGCCACCTTGCTCACGAAGTTCTTGATGATGAACACCGTGCCCAGCCCGCTCACGTTGTTGATGCTGGGGATGCCCGCGATGCGGGCCGCGATACTGCCGTAGATGTTGGGCTTGATGGTGTAGTGCAGCACCACATCGGGCTTTTCACGCTTATAAATCTGGTAGAAGCGGCGCGTGAGGGCGGCATCCTTCACGGGGTTGGTGCCCTTGTTCTCCATCAGGATGGGCACGAAGCGGCAGCCGAGCTCGGTTTCGAGGCGCGCCGAGTAGTCATCGGGCGGGGCAATGGCCAGCACTTCATGGCCGGCGGCCTGCAAGGCCCGCACGAGGCTGGCGCGGAAATTCCAAATATTCCAGCTGGTATTGATGACGATGGCGACGCGCAATTTTTTAGGGTATGAGGGTATGGGGGCAGGCGGGTAAGAGTTGGCAAAGGTCGGGTCTGAAACGTTATATCTGCCAGATTGTGGGACTATATCCCTCCTACCTTCATACCCTCCTACCCTCATTCCCCTATTGTTCCGGTACTTTGTGGGCGCTTTGCGTGTTGTACCTGCTATGAACCTTCAACTTTCGGCCTTTCTGTTTCTACTGGCGCTGCTGCCGCAGGTGGCTTCGGCTGCGCCGCCGGTGCTGCCGGGCCAGCTTATCTTCCAGAAAAACTGCGTGCGCTGCCACGGAGCCAACGGTAAGCGCGGCCTCAATGGCGCGCACGACCTCACTAAGAGCAACCTCAATGAATTTGGTCGTACCTATCTTGTTACCAACGGCATGGGCAAAATGCCGGCCTTCGGCAAATCCCTCACGCCCGAGCAGGTGCAGCAGGTGGTAGCCTATTCACTTACTTTAAAATAACCGGTGCCTGGTTGTTAGTGCCTGGTGCTTGGCTGACCATAATCCCCAAACACCGTTAAAGGAACAAACGACTAAGCACCAGGCACCAACAACCAAGCACCAAACCATGGCAAATACCCAATCTGGCGGCCGCAAGCCCGGCAACAGCACCCGCCACGTCGGCGCCGTCGACGGCGTGAAAGGCCGGGCGGGCCGCATCCTCCTGAAAGCGACCGATAACGGCACCTACGAAACCGCCAAGGAGCACGAAACCGCCGTGCTCATTTCCGTGCCCCCGCGCCGGCAGTCCGAAGCCCAGACCACCGAATACCTTGACGAACTGGCGTTTCTGATTGAAACGGCCGGTGCCACCGCAACCAAACGCTTCGTGCAGCGCCTGGAAAAACCCGATATCCGGACCTACGTGGGCGAGGGCAAGCTGGCCGAAATAAAAGCCTACGTGCAGCACGAAGGCACCAGCATGGTCGTGTTCGACGACGACCTGTCGCCGTCGCAGCTGCGCAACCTGGAGGCTGAGCTGCTGGTGAAAATTGTTGACCGCTCGCTGCTTATTCTCGATATTTTCGCGCTGCGGGCCAAGTCGGCCACATCGCGCACGCAGGTCGAGTTGGCGCAGTATCAATACTTATTGCCCCGCCTCACCGGCCTCTGGACTCACTTGGACAAGCAGCGCGGCGGCGTGGGCATGAAGGGCCCGGGCGAAACGGAAATCGAAACCGACCGCCGGATTGTGCGCGACCGGATTGCCTTCCTCAAAGAGAAGCTCGAAGACCTCGACAAGCAGAGCCACACCCAGCGCAAATCGCGCGGCGGCAACATTCGGGTGGCGCTGGTGGGCTACACCAACGTGGGCAAAAGCACCCTGATGAACGTGCTGGGCAAGGCCGATGTGTTTGCCGAAAACAAGCTGTTCGCTACCGTGGACGCGACCACGCGCAAAGTGGTGCTCGACAACACGCCGTTTTTGCTTTCTGATACGGTTGGGTTTATCCGCAAGCTGCCCACCAAGCTCATCGAGAGCTTCAAGAGCACGCTCGACGAAATCCGGGAAGCCGATTTGCTGCTGCACGTCGTGGACATCTCGCACCCCAATTTTGAGGAGCAGATTCAGGTAGTGAATGATACGCTGGTCGATATTGGCGCGGCCGACAAGCCTACGCTGCTGGTGTTCAATAAAATAGACCAGTATAAGCACGACGACGTGGAGCACGACCCCTTTGGCGAAGTGCTGGATGCCGAGGACGACGGCACTGCGCCGCGCCCGCCGCTGGCGCAGCTGCAAGCCACCTACATGGCCAAGCTGCACGACCCGGTGGTGTTCATCTCGGCCCAGGACCGCACCAATATGGAAGAGCTGCGCGAGCTGCTGGGCAAGCGCGTAGCGGCCCTGCACCAGCAGCGCTACCCCTACCAGACCAACACCTGGGCCAACGAGTAGCGCGGCCGGCGCGGCAGCATTATGAAATTATTGCCGGCCCAACCAAGCATGAACGTTACATGAATATTATCGTAAGGGCGAAGGCCGGGCTTTATCAGGCCCGGCCTTTTCTTTTATGCTTAAGGTGCGCTTTCTCCATTTGAGTGGTCTGCTGCTGGGTTTGGGCCGGGCCGCCGCGCAGGATATTCCGGTGTATCCGCCGCCCGCGCCGCTCGACACGGCGGGGCTGGGCCGCACCGATGCCCAGACGTTTGCCAACTCGCAGGTGGTGGGCATGGGCCCGAGCAAGGGCCTGATTGTGAAGTACGAACGGATTCCGGGCAATTTCAGCCTGCGCAGTACGGCCGTGGGCAGCAGCGTGGGCGACTACAACACCACCATCAGCAAAAACGCTAACCTCGTTATCAAAGCCTATGCGCCGCTGCTCAACCACCCGCACCTCAAGCTCATTCTGGGCCTGAACTACGACCGGCAGGAGTTTCAGTTCAGCACCCCCGCCACCACCGACCAGTACGGCCTGTATAGCAACATCGAGAACAAGGGCCTGAGCGTGATTGGCGCGCAGCTGGCCGTGATTCGGCCCGTCGACGCGGTGCATTGGTACCTGTTCCGCGCCAAAACCGAGCTCAACGGCGACTACAATTCCGGCGAGCTAAATGTGGGCGACTACCTCAAAGTCACGTCCGAGTTCATCTATGGCTGGAAGCGCAGCTCCACGTTTGCCTGGGGCATCGGGATGCAGCTGGGCTACAACCTGGGCCGCCAGAGCCTCTACCCGGTCATCGTGTACAACCGCTCCTTCAACCCGCGCTGGGGCGTGGAGGCGCTGTTTCCGGCCCGGGTGCTGGTGCGGCGCAACCTGTCGTCCAACGCGCTGCTGTTTGCCGGCTACGAGGTGGCCAGCAACAACTACAATATCAAGCTGCGCAACGCCTTTGCCTCGCCCAACAACCCCAGAGTCACCTCGCTGGAGCTGCGCCAGATTGACCTGAAATTCCGCCTGCGCTACGAGCGTGAGCTCCTCTCCTTCCTCTGGACGGGCATCGAGGCCGGCTACCGCTACAACTACCAGCTCAACGCCTTCGACCGCACCAACAGTACCCGCGACCGACTTATCGACAGCCAGCTCGGCGGCACGCCCTACGCCAGCCTGGACCTGTTCATCGTGCCACCCAAAAAGCTGCTTCAAAAGGCCGAGCGCCGCCGGAAGTAGCCCCCAAAAGCAGTAGGGTGCGGGGCTGGCCTCCGCCCGTCGTTGAACGATTCAATAAAGAACTGTTCAACGACGGGCGGAGGCCAGCCCCGCACCCTACTGCTTTATCAAACGCTAAATCCCGAAATTATACACGGCTTTCAGGTATAGAAAGGCCCCGTTGAAACCCATTTGCACCGGAGCGTAAGGGTACACGTCGTGGTTGGTGGGAAAGGGCGACGGAGCACCGAAGCGGTTCTGGAAATACCGCTCGAAGTCGCCCCGGCTGGCGAATCCGCCGGGGGGTACACCGTTGGAAGCCGCCTCGTTGAGGGTATTGGGCTTCACGTTGAGCAGGTTTTGCGCGCCCACGGTCAGGGTCAGGGCTTTGGCGGGCTGGTAGCTGATGAGCAAATCGGTGACGGTGCGGGGCTTAAACACCAGCAGGTAGCCGCCAAAATCGTACACGGTTGGGTCGGGGGCCACGTCGTAGTATTTCACTTCACCGAAGTAGGTATTACGCAGGCCGATGCCGAATTTGCCAACGCTATAGTTCACGCCGAGCAGGATTTTGCTGGCCGGGTTGCCGGTTTCGATGAGCGAAAGCTGGCGCGGGTCGATGTAGTTGGTGGTCGGGTTGTCGTCGGTTTGCAGGCTGCTGAAGTTGGCCGGGATGTTCTGAGCGCGGGTACGGGTCTGGTTGAAGTTGCCGGCCGCCGTCACCGTGAGCTGCCCCCGGCCCAGGGCGTGACGGTAGCTACCCACCACGTCGATGCCCTGCGTGCGGGTGTCAAGGTCATTGGTGAAGAATTGGGCCTGACTCACGCGGTTGTTGGCCAGCAACTGCGTAAACTCCGGGCTGATGCCCGAACCCGGCCGCAGCAAGCCCGAGAGCGTGATGCGGTTGTCGATGTCAATCAAATACGCATCGGCCGTGAGCGAGAACGACGGCATGGGCGTCAGCACCAGGCCAACGCTGTAGCTGCGCGATTTTTCGGGCGTCAGGGTCGGCACCTGCGCTTTTTGGGTCAGCTCGTCCTGGTTGTTGAAAATACCGGAATACACCACGCCGGTCACGCCCGGGCGCTGCGTAATCTGGCGGTACAGCACCTGCTGGAGCGACGGCGCCCGGAAGCCCGTGTTGAAGGCTCCGCGCACGGCCAGAAAATCCGTCACTTTCACTCGCGTAGTCGCCTTGTAGATAAAGGCCGAGCCGAAAGTGGAATAGTTCTCGTAGCGCAACGCGCCGCTCACGCTCCAGCGCTTGGTTACGTCGGCTTCCACGTCGAGGAAAGCGCCCACGTTGGTGCGGCTGCCCACGACCGCCGACGCCCGGCCGAAGCCGCTGAAACCCTGCGCGCCCTGTTGGGCCAGCGAGTTGTTGTCGTACTCCGCCTCGGCGCGCTCGTCGCCGCGCATGATTTCGTAGCGGTCGGCCCGGAACTCGCCCCCGAAAGCCACGTTGGTACCGGCCAGGACTTTATCAAAAAAGCGGTTGGCCGTGGCGTTAGTCACGTTTTGCAGGAACTGGAAGCCCCCGGCATTGGCAAACACCGTGGGCGACTCCGCGCCCAGCGATGCATTCACCGTGTTGGCCAGGTCGTAGTTCATCCGGTTGTAGCCGGTGGTGTTGCTCAGGTCCAGCGTCCAGTGGTTGGGGCCGCTGCGGCCCAGCACCACGCCCACTGTGCCCGCGCCATCGTGAATGCGGGTGTTCACCTCGGGCTGGTAGCCATACGGGAACAGCTCCTTCACTACTTCGTTGGGCTGCGTGGCGGGCAGCACCCACGGCGTGTTGGCCTGCCCCCGGCGGAAGTTATAGCTGCCAAATCCGTAGAACGCCAGCGCTTCCGATACCTCCACCCGGGCATTGAACAGGCCCCGCACGTTGCGCACGCGGGCATCACCGTTGTGCTGCACAAAATCGTTGTACGTTTTGCCGGCGGCGGCCAGCGCGGCCCGCTCGGCCGCCGCATTGTTGGCCACAAATACGGGGCTCACCAGCGGGTCGCGGGCATAGCCGCGAGTGGTACGGCCGCGGTAGTCGGCATCGGCGGTCACGTTCAGGAAGCCCTTCTGGCCCAGGCGGAAGCCTTTGTTGATGCCCAGCAGCGTAGCCAGGCCATCGCCCTCCGAGGTGATGCCCGAGTTCAACAGCACGCTGCCACCGTGGTTGTCGCTCTTCAGGTTGATGTTCATTACGCCGGCAATGGCGTCGGAGCCGTACTGGGCCGCTGCCCCGTCGCGCAGCACTTCCACGCGCTCCACGCCCAGGCTGGACAGTGTGTTGAGGTCGGTGCCCACGCTGCCCAGGCCGCGGTTGCTCAGCAGGTTGACCAGGGCGGTGGTGTGGCGGCGCTTGCCGTTCACTAGCACCAGCATTTGGTCGGTGCCCAGGCCGCGCAGGCTGGCCGGGTCCACGTGGTCGGAGCCGCCGGCGCCCGTCTGGCGCGTCGAGTTGAAGGCGGCTACGGTGTATTGCAGCAGTTGGGTGATGTCGGTTTGGGGTACGGTGCGCACCAGCTCGCTCATTTCCACCACGTCAACCGGCACCGCCGATTCCAGGGCGGTCCGGTCGCTACGGCGAGTACCTACGGCCACCGTTTCGGGGTTCAGCGTCACGGTGAGTACGGTGGCCTCGCCGGCCTTCAGAAACACGTTGGTAATGTTCTGCACCCGGAAGCCGGGCTGCTGCACCTGCACCACGTAGGGCCCGCCGGGCACCAGCCCGGCAATGGTGAATGTACCCGTCGAGCCGGCCTGCACTGTGCGGCGCTGGCTGGTAGCCAGCGAGATAATGGACACCAACGTATTGGGCTGAACCAGTCCCTGGGCGGAAGTAACTTGCCCGGTTAGGCTCGATGAGCTACCGGTAATAGTCCCGGCGCTCTCGGCCGGGGTGGTGGAGGTTTGCGCCTGGGCGGTGGTCGGTAGCAGTGCCGGACTCAACGAAGCACCCAATAAAAAACAACGCAGGGTAAAATTATTCATGCAAAAACCTGAGGAGGAAGAAAATTATAAAAAATTTAAATTTTGAGAAAAACGCAGAGAGTGAGCAAATCAACTAGGCATATTTTTATATAGCCGCAAGACGGAATAATCTTATTTCCTTTTTAAAAACAAGAAGTTGCGCGGCTCTTACTGCCCAGGTAAAATCTCATTTAGTCGGTTGGGTGGGCGGCTCGGCATGGTGTACCAAATTGGGAAAAAGCTACATATTGTTCCGAATAATGGAAATATAAGTCTCCATTTTGGAATATTACCGTAAACATTCTTCTTTTGTTAAAGTTATGGTCTTGATAACTTAAACATCTCCTCACGTCCATTTTAATTGACATTCATTTAGTTAACATGAAAAAATCCTACATTTTCCTTTTAGCATCCGCAGTAAGCCTCTTCACGGCCTGCAGCAAAAAGGACGATACCACTCCAACGACCAATACCAATACCGAGCTGACGGCCACCATCAATGGTGCTCAGCAGGTGCCGTCCAACAATTCCACGGCTACCGGCACCTTCACGGGCAGCTACAACAGCGGCACCAAGCAGCTCACGTATGTGGTTACGTATCAGGGCATGACCCCAACTATTGCCCATATTCACACGGGTGCTCCCGGTATTAAGGGCTCAGTGGCCATTCCATTTGCCAATTTGACTTCGCCTATTACGGGTACGGTCACACTTGCGCCCGAGCAAGCAGATAACATTCTCAATAACGGCATGTATGTCAACATACACTCGTCGGCTTTTAGCGACGGCGAGATTCGCGGCGACATCAAGAAGAAGTAATCTGCCAGGGTAATTACCGGCGCAAGACTGCCGGGATAACACCTAAGTTGATTTCGCAAAAAAGGCCCGCTACGATGAATAGCGGGCCTTTTTGCATACTGAACTATCCGGAACTGCGCTACGGTTTCCGCTGGCGGCGCTTCAGGCCCTTCAGCCACGCGTAGGTGGCCTCCTGCGCCTGCACAGGCTTCTCCCCTTCCAACGCGGTGATATAGTCGTTCTCAAAATCGCGGGCCTTCACGTTGTCGTTGCGCTGGAAATCGAGCAGGTGGCGCACTTCAGCCCGCAGGCTTTCGTCGAGGATGGGGAAGGCTACTTCCACGCGGCGGTCGAGGTTGCGGGTCATCCAGTCGGCGGACGAGACGTAGACTTTTTCCTCGCCGCCGTGGCCAAAGACGTAGACCCGGCTGTGCTCCAGAAAGCGGTCGACGAGGCCGCGCTGGCTGATATTTTCGCTGAAGCCGGCTTGATTAGGCACCAGCCGGCCAATGCCGCGCACAATGAGCTCGACGCGCACACCGGCGTGGCTGGCTTCGTAGAGCTTGGCAATCATGCCTTCGTCCTCCACGGCATTCACTTTGAGGATGATGTAGGCCTCACGGCCCTTTTTGGCCTGCTTGATTTCGTAGTCGATGAGCGCGTTCAGGCCGGGGCGCAGGCCGAAGGGAGCCACCAGCAGCTGCTGCAGCTCGGGCACCACGCTTTGGTCGCGCAGGTACTCAAACACGGCTGCAACCTCTTCAGTCAGGCGCTCATCGGCCGTAAACAGGCCGTGGTCGGTGTAGAGCTCGCTGGTGCTTTCGTTGAAGTTGCCGGTGCTGAAGTAGCCGTAGCGGCGCGTGGTTTCGTCGGCCTCGCGGCGCACGATGAGCAGGAGCTTGCTGTGCACCTTGAGCTCGGGCGGGGTGAAGATGACGTGCGCCCCGGCCCGCTTCAGCTTATCGGCCCAAAAGAGGTTGGACTCTTCATCAAATCGCGCTTTCAGCTCCATTACCACCGTCACCTGCTTGCCGTTTTTGGCGGCTTTGAGCAGGGCTTTCACCACGGCGCTTTTGCTGGCCACGCGGTAGAGCGTGATGTTGATGACGGCCACGCGCGGGTCGGCGGCAGCTTCGCGCAGCAGGCGCGTCACGTAGTCGAACGACTGATAGGGCGGGTGCAGCAGGTGGTCGCGCGCGCCGATGGCCGCCAGCAGACTGCCCGTGCGCGGCAGCGTGGGGTGCGGCAGCGCAGGCCGGGCCGGGTAGTGAAAATCGGCCTCGCCGAAATCGGGAAAGCCGAAGAAATCGCGGAAGTTGTGGTAGCGGCTGCCCTCCACCAGCTCCTCGTCGGTGATGCCGGTTTTCTGCCTGATGGCGCGCAGCACTTCCTGGGGCATTTCGGGGTCGAATAGCAGACGGGCGGGGAAGCCGGTGGCGCGCTTGGCCAGGCTGCTGCGGATTTTCTCCATCAAATCGCCCGAAACCTCTTCCTCAATGTCCAGCTCGGCATCGCGCGAGAGCTTGATGGCATTCACTTCGACCTGCTGATAGGCCGGAAACAGACTGGCCGCGCCCACCCGAATCACGTCGTCCAGAAACAGTACGTAGCGCTCCTCGCCTTCGTCGGGCAGGCGCACGAAGCGGCTGCCGTGGCGCTTGGTGGGCAGCTCCATTATCAGCACCCGCTCATCGTCGGGCCGTCTTTTGGCTTTGCCGGCGGCGGCGTGGGGCTGGCTGAGGAAGAAGGTGAGGTAAACGGCTTGGTCCTTGAGAAAAAGGTGGTGCAGGGTGTCATCGAGCACCACGGGCGAGAGCAGGTCGCGCACGTTTTCGGCAAAGTAACGGGCCGTCCACTCGCGCTGCTGGTCGGTGAGGGTGGCCTCGGTGAGCAGGTGAATGCGGCGGCGGTTGAGCTCGGGCAGCAGCTGCTCGCGGAACGTGGCCCCGAATTCCTGCTGCTGCCGCGCCACTTCGGCCAGCACCTCTTTCAGCTGCCGCTTGGGGCTTTCGCCGAGCTTGGCGCGGGTTTTCTTCTTGAGCTTCGTCAGCCGCCGCAGCGTGGCCACGCGCACCTTAAAAAACTCGTCGAGGTTGCTGCTGAAAATGGCCAGGAACTTGAGGCGCTCCAGCAGCGGCACGGTGGGGCACTGGGCTTCCTGCAATACGCGGGCGTTGAAACGCAGCCAGCTCAGGTCACGGGAAAGGGTCTTCAATTTAATTAATAATTAAGAATTAGCAATTAAGAATGGCCGAGCAAGCCCTGTTGGCATTGTGATGCCTAGTGAGCTACGACTAACTATTCAGTGCAATAAGCCTTCTACGCCAGCATCGGGCCAAAGGGACTATTCTTAATTGTTAATTCTTAATTGTTAATTCTCATTCCGCGGGTAGTCGTAGAAATAAAATTCGGCGTTCACCTTGCTCACTTCGGCCCAGTGCTCGCAGGTAAAGCGCAGGCAGACCACGGCGGCGGTGGGCATTTCGTTGAGGCTGGAGGGTGAAAGCTCGTTGGCCGTTTCGGTGATGGTGGGGTTGTGGCCCACCACCAGGGCCGAGGCAGCCGAATCGGGCAAGTCTTTGATAATGGCGAGAAAATCGTCTACATCGGCCCCGTAAATGCCGGGCTCGACCTTGATTTTATCGTGCGGGTACTGCATTTCGCGGGCCACCAGCACGGCGGTGCTCATGGCGCGCACGGCGGGCGAGCTCACCACGATATCGGGGCAAATGCGGCGCTTGGCCAAGGCCTGGCCCATGAGGGGGGCATCGTCGCGGCCCCGGTCGTTGAGGGGGCGCTCCTGGTCGCTGAGCTCATCGAAGCTCCAGCTGGATTTGGCGTGGCGAAGGAGATAGAGGGTTTTCATGGGGACGAAGCTAACGGGCTTTTGCTTACCGGGGAGGTTAGGAAAAGGTTATGGCGGGTCTGGGTTCGGCGGAGCTGTGCCGCGGCACCTTCCCTGCCCGTGAAGCCTGGAGAGTATGGCGCGAGGACTATTGGTCTGCCCATCACAAAAAAACCCCGACCAACCGGCCGGGGCTCTTTTGTTTTCAGTAGGTCAGAAAGACTACTCTTTCACGAAGCGCTGGTGCGAGGTTTTGCTGCCGTCGCTCACGCTCAGGGTGTAGATGCCGGCGCGCAGCGAAGCCACGTTCAGCTGGCCATCCTCGAAGGAAAGGCCCTTGATTTCGCTGCCGCGCACGTCGTACACGCGCACCGAGAAGGCCTGCTCGGGGTCCATGCTCAGGGGGCGGGCAATGCGAAGCACGCTGCTGGCGGGGTTGGGGTACAGCGTGTATTGGTCGACCAGGCCGGTGGTGCCGGTGGTGCGGGCCGTGGTGGCATCGAGGCGGGCCCCACCGGTGACGGTGATGGTGTAGTCCTCGGTTTCGCCGTAGCTGTAGCTGCCGCAGCTGGTAGTGGCGCTGGCATCGCTTAGCACTACGCGCATGCGGGTGTTGCCGCTCTTGGCCGTGGTGGGCACCGTGAAGGAGCCCGTGCGGGTAGCGGCGCTGGTGCTGGCGGCGGCCGATACGACCAGCTCACCGGCATCGGTGAATACGCCGTTCTGGTTGTAGTCGATGTATACTTTCACGTACTCCGAGTAAGCAGTGCCCACGAAGCCGGCCGAGAAGCTGATGGTCTGGGCCGAGCCGGCGGCTACGCTGGTGCTCAGCGCGGTGCCGTCATAGTAGCCGCCATCGGCGCCCGAGGTGCGGGCAATGGTGCCCAGCTTCACGTAGTCGAGGTACTCATAGGCTACGCTGGCACCCTTGCTGGTGCAGTAGGTAACGGTGGGGGGAGGCGTGGTGCCGCCGCCACCGCTGGGAGCTACGCCGCCCTGCGAGGTGAGCAGGCCCACGCGGGCCCCGCCGGTGCCAAACAGCGCGTTCATGCGCGAGCTCTGGCCGGTCGAGAACATGAACATGGCGTTGTCGTCCACGTAGTCCATGTAGTTCATGAACATGTCGCCGTTGGGGCCGTTCGAGCACGATACGTGCGGGAACACGGGCTTGCCGTAGTTTTCGGCGCCCTGATTGGGGGTGTCAGCCACGTTGTCGGTGCCGGTGCAGGCGCCGTTATCATCGCCCCAAATGTGGTTCAGGTTCAGCCAGTGGCCCACTTCGTGACTGGCGGTGCGGCCCAGGTTGTAGGGCGAGGTCACGGTGCCGGTGCGGCCGAAGTATACGGGCGAAATCACCACGCCGTCGGTAGCGGAGGCACCGCCGGGAAACTGCGCGTAGCCCAGAATGCCGCCGCCGATGGTGCCCACCCACAGGTTGAGGTACTGGCTGGCGTTCCAGGCGTCGAGGCCGCCGGTGCTGGCTTTCTTGATTTTATCGGCAGTGCCCCAGCTGGTGGTGGTGCTGCTCTTGCGCTCGATGCCCGTGGTGGCGAGGCCGGCGGGCGTGCGCTTGGCCAGCACAAACTGGATGCCCACGTCGGCCACCTGGCCGGCGAAGGCGCTGGGAGTTTTGGTGTAGTCGGGATTCAGCTTGTGGTAGTCCTCGTTCAGCACGTCAATCTGCGACTGAATCTGGGCATCGGAAATGTTCTCGCCCGTGGTGCTGTACAGCACGTGCACCACCACCGGAATGGTGAGCGTGACGGCGGAAGTAGCATTGGTGGCCGGGTTGCTTTTAGCAAACTGCACAGCCTGGCTGTTGATGGCGGCCATGCGCTGGGCCAGGCCGGGGTCGGCGGCGAGCTGCTGCTGGAGCACTTCAACCGAAGCACAGGTGCGGTGGGGGGCGGGTGCCTGGGCACTGGCCGAATTAGTGGTGAGCGCAAGACCCAAAAGGCTCAGCGCAGCGGCGTAAACATTTGCTTTCATTCAAACAGGAATTTGGTGGCAAAAATGGTTTATGGATTGGCAAGCTATTGAAAATATGGCAACATTATTAATAAAATTCCGGCCTTACTTGCGTTTTTATCAAATTGTAAAACTATTTTTATATTAATTTGATAATTTGGCTAGAAAAATCACCAACAATTCATCTTCAGAAAAAAATTATTCTAACTACCACGGGCACAGTCGCCTAATCACCCGCTTTGGCCACCCCTAAAAACAACGACGCCCTGCCCAAAGGGCAAGGCGTCGAACAGGCAGAAACTGGAAACAACTACTCCTTCTGGAAACGCTGGCGGCTCATCTCAGTACCGGTACCGATGGTGACGTAGTACAGGCCCTTGGGCAGGTCGCTCACGCGCACCGCGCCCCGGCCGTCGTAGTGCGCCTGGGTCATTTCGTGGCCACTGAGGTCGTACACGCGCACGGCATATCGGGCGGCGTCGGCCCCGCGCGGCAGGTCCAGCGTCAGCACATCGGAGGCGGGGTTGGGGTAAAAGGAAGCCGGCGAAGACGTGGCCAGCGCCCGCGGAGCGATGCCGCCCTGCGAGGTGAGCAGGCCCGCGCGGGCCCCGCCAGCCGCAAACAACGCGTTCATGCGCTGGCTCTGGCCCGAGGAGAACATGTACATGCAGGCATCGTCCACGTAGTCCATATAGTTCATGCTCATATCGCCCGAGTTGGAGCACGACACGTGCGGGAAGGCCGGGCAGCCGTAGTTTTCGGCCCCTTGGTTGGGTGTGTCGGCCACTAGGTCGGAGCCGGTGCAGGCACCGTTGTCATCGCCCCAGATGTGGCGCAGGTTCAGCCAGTGGCCTACTTCGTGGGTGGCGGTGCGGCCCAGGTCGTAGCTGCTGATGTAGGTGCCGGCCGCGTTTTTGGCACGGCTGCCAAAGGCCGAGTACAAAATCACAACGCCATCGGTAGCGGCCGAGCCGCCGGGGAACTGAGCGTAGCCCAGCAGGCCCTGGCCCAGGTTGCAGGCCCACATGTTGAGGTACTTGGTGGCATCCCACGGGTCATCGCCGCCGCGCTTAGACTTCTTCACGGCGTCATCGGTGCGCCACGACGATGTTTTGGTTGATTTATGAATGATGCCGGTAGTAGCAAGCCCGCTGGGGTCGCGCTTGGCCAGCACAAACTGCACATTTGTATTTGCGGCCAGCCCAGCGTAGATGCCGGGGGTTTTGTTGGCGTCGGCGTTGAGCTTCTGGTAGTCTTCGTTCAGTACATCAATCTGCGACTGCACTTGGGCATCGGAGATGTTCTGGGCGGCCGTGTTGTAGAGCACGTGCACCACCACCGGGATGATGACCGTGCCGGCCGTGCTACGTTGCAGCGCCGGGTTGGCCAGCAGCTGCCGGGTCTGGGCTTCGATGGTGGCCATGCGCTGGGCCTGCGCGGGGTCGGCGGCGAGCTGGGCGGCCAGCACTTCCATGGTACCGCAGGCGCGGCGCGTGATGGTGTTGATGGCTTCCGGCTCGAAATTCGGCGCGAGGCGCCGGGCATCCTGCGCCAGGACGGGAGCAGCGCTGCCCAGCAAGGCCAGTGCGGAGAAGTAAAGTTTGTTCATGTAGTAGTTGGTCGATAAGGTTAAAAAATGGTTGATTGAGAATACCAATCTAAGAAAAAAAGGTTGCTTTTCTTCATTTTCGTTGCCAAATAATCAAACATACAGTCCCATAAAACCAAAAACTGGCAATAGACGCCAGGAAAACCTGCTTCTATTGCCAGTTAAGTAGCCAACTAAATTTACACGGCGCGGCTTCTGCTCAAAGGGCACTCAAGCCGACTGTGAACCGGTCATTCCACTGTTCCACGCCCCAATCGGGATGATGGGTGCTTAGAACAGGAAGTCGAACCCGACGAACACCAGCTTCTCCTCCCCTACCGAGTAGGTGGCATTGATGATGGCCGCCTTAAGGATATCGACGTAGATGCCGCCGCCGAAACCGCTGTGGAAAGCATTGAGGCCGGTATAAGTGCCGGTGTCGTTGTCGGAATACACGCGGCCGATATCGGCCAGGCCCATCACGCCAAACTTGCCGGGGAAGAGGTAGGCATTGAAGGAAAACAGCTCCAGGCGCGGCTCAAAGTTGGCATACACAGCCGTGCGGCCCGCGTAGCGGGTGCGGCGGTAGCCCCGCAGGTTGGTGGTGCCGCCCAGGGTGTTGGCCTGGTAGAAGCGGTAGTCGCCGAAGTTGTGCTGGTAGCCAATGCGGCCAGCGTAGGTGAGATGGAAGGGGAAGTTGGGCGTAAGGTAGGCCCGCACCTCGGTGCTGAAGCGCCCAAAGCTCAGGCTTTCGCTGTTGAGCTGCCAGTTGTACTGGTACTCGTTGTACCAGCGCAGGCCGATGCGGGGGTTTTTGGCCGACGAGCTGGCATCGAGGTTCAGGTACATCAGGCCGCCGAGGTACTGGTTGGTCTGAAAATCGGAGGCGCGCACGCCGAAGCGGCGGTTCTCGTAGGTGGTCACCCCGCTTTTGTTGGTCAGGCTGTCCTTAATGACCGAGCCGATGGGGTCTTGCTCGATGCGAAACTGGTCGTACTGCGGCCCGATGCCGAACTTGAGGAATTCGAACAGCTTGCGCTCGAAGGTGGGCGCGATGGTGAGCCTGTTGAAACGCACGCGGTAGGCGCTGTTCACGCTGCGGTTGGTAACCACGCCCCGGTTCTCATCCTTGGTAGCCAGATTCACCGTGTTGTTGCCAATGCCGAAGAAGTTGTACAGCAGCTGCGGGCCGTAGTACTGGGCGGCAATGTGCAGGTCGGTATTCCTGAAAATGCGGGTAAACTGGCCCGTGTAGCGGATGTTGTAGGCCGCGCGGGCCGGCGCGAAGTTGGCCGTGATGCTCTGCTCCCACGAATACGGCTCGCGGCGGAAGCCGTAGTGCCGGTAGGTCACGCCGCCGCCCAGCAGCACGCCATCGTCAATGTTGTAGCCGAAGTACAGGGCCGGGCCCACGTAGTCGAGGCGGTAGTCCTTCAGGTCGAAGCGGTGCGGGTAGTCGTAGCGGCTCACCTCGTAGCCGGGCTCCAGGCGCTGGCGGGCTTCGGAGCTGGTGTTGATAACATTGCCGGAATCGGCGTCGTAAATCTGCGTTTTGTGGAGCAGGCCGCCCACGTGGTCGCGGGTGGTGATGGAGTCGCGGCCCGTGCCGGCGATGATGCGCAGCTTCACACCGCGCTTCACGTCGCCCTTCACGTCGTACACGTCCTTGCCGGCAATGCCGTAGAGGCGCACCTCGTCGGTCACGGCATCGTCGAAGGTGCGGTCGTAGAGGATTTTGGTCAGCTTGCCATCCTTGTTAATCTTCTGCATCACCACGCGGGTTTTGCGGTTGGTAAGGCGCTCCACGGTAAACTTCTCGTTCTTTTTGGAGCCGCGCACTTCCACTATTTCGGCCAACAAGTCGGCGTACTTACCGGCCACGTCGGGCAGCAGGTCGCGGCGGCTTTTCAGCTTGGCGATGATTTCCTTGGCGTGCAGGTCGTAAATTTCCTTGGGCCATTTATCGCGGAAGGCCTTCTCAATTATCTCATCGGTGAGGTGGGCTTTCATGTAATCGGCCTCCTTTATCCAGTCCTGGCGGGTCACGGCGCTCATAAACACCCGGTCGTTGCTCATACCGGTCTGGTTCAGGCCCTTATAGTCGGCGTAGTCATACCCGAAGTTCTGAAAGTTGCGGATGGCAAACCGGCGCGAAATGATATAGGGCAGCACGCCATCGCCCTTAAAGAAGGCAATGTCGCGGTCTTCGGGCACGGCCGTAAAGGTGCGGTCGCCGCCCTTATCCTTCGTTTCGCTCCAGCGCCACTGGTCCTCGTGGCGGTCCCAGTCGCCAATCCACATATCGAAGAGGCGCGAGCGGGCGAAGGCTTTCTGGTTCACCTGGTTGTCGTTGTCGTCGAGCAGGCGGGTCAGCATCTTCTCGGTGCCCACCAGGTTTTTGGCGAAGCCCAGGCTGGCCACATTGTCCTGGCTGTCCTTGGCATCTTCTTCCAGGGCGGCGGGCAGGTTGGCAAACTGCGCGTAGTACTGCCCCAGCAAGGGGTCCTGCGGAATGTAGACCGGCACCGGGTTGGTGTGCAGAATGCCGGCCGCCGTGCCCAGCGGCGGCAGCACAAACGACGCATACGGGTGCTGGGCCGAAATCTGGTCCTGCAGCACGGCCTTGGCCAGGCCGGTGCGCAGCTGCTCGGGCAGCACGGCGGCGGGGTCTTTGTCGATGCCGCGCAGGGTGAAGTTGTAGCCCGCCTCGTTGCGCACTTTCAGCGAGGCGGTTTGCTTGCCGCCGCCGGTTTTGTAGGGCATCAGGCCGCCTTTGTCGTTGGCCAGGTCCAGGGTGCGGAATTTCACGGGCGTGGCCCACTCCTTGCGGTAGTGCTCGCCCAGCAGCCAGTTGTGAAAACCGCCGTGGCGGTCGTAGTTCGCGTTGATGGCCACCGTTACGGAGCTGTCGCGGTAGTCGGGGCGCGTGGTCGGAATCGGGGCCTTGGCAATGGCCGCTTCGGCCTTTTGCTGTTTCTTTTTCTTCTCCTTTTTCTTTTCCTCAATGGCCGCTTCGGTCTGGGGCAGCTTCTGGCCGCCGGCCTGACCGTTGGTGGTGGTCAGCACCGTTTCGGAAAGGGGCTCGGCGGGCGTGGTGGCAATGGTGCCCGTGGTTTTGGCATACATCGGCGTGCGGAACACGCGGCGGGCCGTTTGGCCATTGCCCTGCGGAATGAAGTATTCGCTCCACACCTGGCCGTCGTCGTAGTAGTTCACCACGGCAAAGCCCTTCTCCTTATCCGAGAAAATGGCCCCGCCGCCGTCGCCGGGCTTCACGTGCTGGGTTTTGCAGCCCGAGCCGCTGGTGATGAAGTGCGTGTTGCCTTCGGTGTAATACTGCAGGTTGTGCTCGTGCCCGGCGGCGTACACCACGTTGGGGTATTTGGCAAAAATGTCGAGCAGGCCCTTGCGGTAGGCCTGGTACATGGGGTGCGGAATATCCTGGCTAATGCCACCGTACTTGCGCGCAAACGGGTAAATCGAGCCGATGACGGGCAGCGGAATAAACGCGTACTTCAGCACAATGCTGAGCGGGAAAATGTGGTCGGCCAGCGTGAAATAGCCGCCGTGAATGCCGTCGCTGAACAGCGGATGGTGGGCAAACACCATGATGTGCTTGTCCTTGTTGCGGGCAATAATCTCCTCCAGCGCCGCAAATACGTCGTCGTTGTTATCGGCCCCGCAGGCCCCGTTCAGGCCGAAAGGCCGGTTGGTGGGCGGCGTCAGAAACCACTGCGAGTTCAGGGCGATGAGCACCAGGTCGTCCTGCACGCGCACCTCAAACGGGCCGGGGCAGCCGTCGCGGGGCAGGAAAAAGTCGCCGGTGTAGGAGAAGGCCGTCGAGTCCTTGCGCATGTACTGCTCCACAAAGGCCTGCTCGCGGTTGACCTGCTCCAGGCCGCCGGCCGTACCCTGAATCCAGTCGTGGTTGCCGGGCGTCATGTACTTCTCGCCGGGGTAGCCCCGGAAAATGTCGAGCTGGGCGGTGAGGCGCTCCTCGGCATTTTTACGGTCGTAGGCCCCTTCCTCGGGCATGCCGTAGTTGTACACGTTGTCGCCCAGGAAGATGGTGGTGCTGTTTTTACCGGCCTTCATTATCTGCTGACGCAGGAAATTCAGGCTCGGCTCGCCGCCCTTGGCCACCGGAATGGGGTTGCCCACGTCGCCAATCAGGAACACGCGGTAGCGAATGCGGGTCGAGTCCGGAGGCATATTGCGCTCCCAGTTTACCCCCGCCTTGCGGTAGTTGGGGCGGCTGGTGTGCGGGTTCTGGTCCGACTCGCCGGGCTCGGGAAGCTCCCGCTGGGTTCCTCGGGGCTCTTTGGGCGCTTTGGGGGTTTTGAGAGCAGCTTGCTGAGCCGTGGCAACCAGCGGCAGGCAGCAGGCAAGCAAAAAAGTGAAGCGGCGAAGTAGGTACATGAAATAAAATTACAAGGCGAAGAACAGGCCACGCCGCAGGGCCCGGGCAAATACAAAAATAACGCGCACGGCCGGCAAAGGGCCGGCGCTATAGCGCCCGTTACGCAAAGCACGGCAGTGCGGTTTGGCCGGGGTTTTCAACTTCCGGCGGGCGCTTCGCGTTGAAAGCCGGCGGACCGGCCAAATGCGCCGCCGTAGCTTCGCATATCATGAAAGAAATTATCCCCGAATCCGTCGAAACTTCTGCGGCGTCCGCACCGGCTGCATCGGTGGAAACCCCGGCTCCGGCCGCGCCCCCGGCGGCCCCCGCCTCCGAGAAGCCGCTTGAGGCGGAGGCCGACAAAGCCCCCAAGGCCAAAGCCTCGGCCCTGGCAAAAGCGGCGCAGGCCTACATCACCGACCTGTTTGCCAAAGAATTATCGCCCAAGCTCACCTACCACACCCTGGGCCACACCGAGGCCGTGGTGAAGGAATGCCGCGCCCTGGCCCCCGCCGCCAACCTCAGCGCCGACGACACCGAGAACCTGTTGCTGGCTGCCTGGTTTCACGACTCGGGCTACCTCGATGTGTACGACGGCCACGAGTTTCGCAGCATGGAGCGGGCCGGGGCCTGGCTGGCTAAAAACGACCTGCCCAAAGCCCGCATCGAGCTGATTCAGGGCCTGATTAAGGCCACGCACCGCGACTCGCCGCCCGAAACCGAGCTGCAAAAAATCCTGGTCGATGCCGACATGAGCAACCTGGCGCGCGACGACTATCGCTCCCGCGCCGAACTGCTGCGCACCGAGTGGGAGCTGGTGCTCGACAAAACCTACTCCACGCCGGAGTGGACCGAGCTGCAGCTTAACTTCATGCTGGCCCACAAGTACCTGTCCGAAGCGGGCAAGGACCGGTACAAGAAGGCCCTCAAAAAGCACATCGACGACCAGCGCGACCACCTCAAGAAGAAGGAGAAAAAAAGCAAGAAGAAGACCCGGGAAAAGAGCGAAACCTTTGCCGAGCCCAAGCGTGGCATCGAAACCATGTTCCGCACCATGTACTCGAACCACATGAAGCTGAGCGACATGGCCGACAAAAAAGCCAGCATGATGATTCAGCTCAACGCGGTGCTCATCTCGGTCATCATCACCTACCTGGGGGCCAAGATGGGCAAGGCCGGCAGCCTGGCCCCGCTGATGGGCAACAACCCCGTGCTGGCCATTCCGGTGAGTATTCTGCTGATAACGGCCCTGGGCTCGGTCACGACGGCCATTCTCTCGGCCCAGCCCGATGTCACAAGTTTCGACTGGCTCAAGAAAAGCCCCGAAATCGCTACCAACCGCCGCGTCAACCTGCTGTTCTTCGGGCAGTTCACCAAGCTCAATCTCGACAATTTCCAGAGCGGCATGCGCGAGATTATGCGGCAGAAAGACATGCTCTACACCAACATGGTGACGGACATTTACTACCTCGGCGAGGTGCTCACCCGAAAATACCGCCTGCTGCGCACCAGCTACACCATTTTTCTGGTGGGCATTATTCTCACGGCGCTCTCGTTCGGCATCGCGCTGCTGTATAAGTCGTAGGGCGTTCGGCAGCGGCGGGGTCTGTACTTATCTTTGCGCCATGGCTGCGTAGTTCAAAGGATAGAATAGGCGTTTCCTAAACGCTTGATATGAGTTCGATTCTCGTCGTGGCTACTTGATTATCAGACAGTTAAAAAATGCCGCTTCTGCAATGAAGGGGCATTTTTTTATTCTTATGCCCTGGCATTGTTCGCCATTGCAGCCGTAATTAAGGTGATGGACAACCGCCCGTGGTCGAACTCCCAATGATGGTTGGGGCACAGTGCCACCAGATTGCTTAATTCGTTTACCTCGGCGACGGAATCGGTAGGCAGGAAGTCGTTGATTGGCTTGATATGACACACCTCATAATGGGCGTCGTAGCCGCACACCGCACATACTTTGGGCCGGGTCGATTTGCGGTACGCCATGCGCGCCAGGCTGCGGATTTGCGCGGCATACTGCTGGCGGGCTTTCGACCGGAGCTGCTGTATCGGTACCAGTCGCCAGTCAACTACGCTCGGATTGCAGCCGTCGCAGGTGGTGCGCCGGGTTAGCAGCGCTACGCCGCAGTGCTTGCAATGCCGCGCAATCCGCTGACGGCTGGGAAATAGCCGCCCGTTTATCCGGTTGGCACAGGAGCGGGAGCAGTACTTCGCATTGGCAGTTTGGATGCCGCAGTGCAGGCAATTATTCATGGCTGAATGTACTATGCACCGCCGGACAAGCCGGGGCGGCGGACGGAAAACGAAGCAGCTGCTTCGGCTGCTATTTCGGTGCTTCCAGTGGCAAGCCTGAGCCGTAAAAGACAAAATATTTCAGGGAATCTTTCAGTTATCACAATACCTTTGTACTGGTATTATCTATAAAATGGGCCGGTAGCGGCTCACGGCGGCACTTATTCTTCGTTCTCCCCTCTATGGCCACCCCTTACCCCCGCCGCCCCGCCGACGAGGCGCACCGACTGCAGGCCCTGCGTCCGTATCAGCTCATCACCTCCATTCCGGACGCCCTGTTCGATGACCTTATTCGGCTCACGGCCACGCTTTTCGATGTGCCTATTGCCATTGTGGCCCTGGTGGAAGAAAGCACCGTGCAGTTCCGCCTGAACGTGGGCCTGCCCGACGGCACCGCCCAGGAACCCCGCGACGAAAGCCTGTGCTCAGTCGCGATTTTGCAGGATGACCCCACGGTGTTCGAAAATCTAGAAACCGACCCCTGCGAGCTGGCCGAGCCCGGCTTCGTGCAACGCATGAACCTGCAATTCTACGCCGGCAGCCCCCTGCGCACCGCCGACGGCTTTCCGGTAGGCGTGCTCTGCGTAATTGACCGCCTGCCCCGTCTTTTCGGGGCCGAAGAACAGCAGCAGCTGGGGCGGCTTTCTGAAATCGTGATTCGCCTGCTGGATTTGCGCATCAAATCTGAGAAAGACGGAACGCTGTCTCCCGGCACTACCCTGTGGGCCGGCCTCTACGACCAGATTGAAGCGTCGGTAAACCGCCTCGGCACGCTGGCCGAATTGGCCAAGTGGGAAGAAAGCGCCAATACCGACGCGGCCGTGGCCTACCGGCAATCCACGCAGGAAGAAATAGGACGGGTGCTGGATGCGTTGCACGAACAGATTTCGGCGCAGCTGCAGTAGCTGCGCGGGCATTAATCTTCCGAGGCGGCCCGGGGCGTAGTTCCTGCTGCTACTCACTGCTACTGCTCAGGCGGTGGACGCGTCGTCGGGGTCGGCGCTTGCTATTGATTGGGGTCAGAAATCAGAAGCGACGCCATGCTGAACAGCAAGCCAGCCGGTGAATCTACTATTGCGGTGATGCCATTCGCTTACTGCGCATGCCTGCGCTTCCTGCATCCGAAGCCCGGCTGATACTTCTTACCGTTATACCCATCACGCAGTAGGGTGCGGGGTCATACCCTGCTGCGTTTTCGCAAACCACTTCGTGATTGGTATAGCGGGCTCACTGCTGTAAGAAAAAAGGAAAGCAGTAGTTCTAATAGCTTTTGCAGTGACATTAATCATGCTGTCAATCCAACAAACCAAGATTTGTAGTATGTTAGCCCAACCCAATTACCGGACCCTTTAGCTTAGCCACCCAATGAGTTCATCCGCTACATCTATTCTCGACCGCAGCAACGTTACTATTTCCGGCGCTACCGGCCCTGGCACGCAGACCATCGTATTTCTGCACGGCCTCGGCGGCGACCAGCACGACTGGCGCTTCATCGCCCCGACCTATGAAGACAGGTACCAGGTGGTGCTCCTCGACCTGATTGGGGCCGGCCAGTCCGACCACAGCACCTACCAGCCCGCCACCACCCACGCCACGCTCGATGGCCACGCCACCGATTTGCTCGGCGTGCTCAGTGCCCTGGCCCTGCACGATGTCACGTTTGTGGGCCACTCGGTGGCCGCCATGATTGGCGTGATTGCCGCCGTGCGCGAGCCCCAGCGCTTTGCCAAAATGGTGTTGGTTTCGCCCTCCCCGCGCTTCATCAACGAGAAGGGCTACGCGGGTGGCTTCGAACAAAAGGATATCAACGAGCTGCTGGCTGCCATGGAGGCCGACTACAACGGCTGGGCACACGGCTTTTCGCCCGTGATGGTGGGCCAGCAGGACTCGCCCGAGCTGGCAATGGCCCTCACCAACAGCTTCGTGCGCACCAACCCCGAAATCGCCCGGCATTTCGCCCGCGTCACCTTCTTCTCCGACACCCGCGCCGAGCTGGGCTTCCTCACCATCCCCACGCTCATCGTGCAGTCGGCGCACGACGTTATCGCGCCGCTGGCCGTGGGCCACTACATCAACGAGCAGCTGGCCGACAGCCGCATAGTGGTCATCGAAACCAACGGCCACCTCCCCCACCTCAGCGCCCCGCAGCAAACCCTTTCGGCCATGGACCACTTCCTGCACCACGAAACCGTGCAGAACTAAGCCCGCCCACCGCTCCGGGCTCCCCGCCCCTCGCAAACCAGCCGGTTTGCGGGGGGCTTTTTTGTGGCTGGGGCTTGACTGCAAGCGAGGTAAAATGGCTTTGGTTGAGTTTTTGAGTTTTCATCACCCAACCAAGCGCCTAAGCCTTCTCCGTTTACCCCAAAAGCTGCCCGGCATGTTAAAAAACTGATTTTACCGGGCTGCCAAGCGTTTTGGGAAAATTGCTCCACCTTCCCCTTTAGTCCCATAATGGGAACAGTTTCTATCGGGGGGAGGGTAGGCTGTTGTTTTCCTCCCGAGCTACGCGGCCGCTTTGCTTCTCGCCTATTCTTTTTTGGCGGTGGCCTGATGTCGGGTGGTGCAACGAAGCCCTCCACCAATTCGTCGCGCCACCCGGCATCAGGCCACCGCCGCTTCTTCTATTGCATTCCTCCTCCCTACCCACCCCCGATTTATGAAGATTACCCCTGCCTCCGATGTACTCTCACGCAGCAACGTTCACCAAAGTGGTGAAGGAGCTCAGACAATGGTGCTGCTGCACTGCCTGGGCGGCAACCAGGGCATGTGGCAGCCGCTGCTGCCGGCCCTGGAAAAGCGCTACCGCGTGGTGGTGCTCGATTTGGTGGGCTGCGGCGATTCGGACGCGGCGGCCTACAGCACCGAGCGGCACAGCACACTGGCCGGCCACGCCGCCGACCTGCTCGATGTATTGCGGGCCCTTGGCCTGCACAACGTGCTGTTTATGGGGCATTCCGTTGGGGGCATCATTGGGGTGCTGGCGGCCATTGAAGAGCCCGGCCGCTTTGCCAGCCTGGTAATGATTTCGCCCTCGCCCCGCTTCATCAACGGCCACGACTACCAGGGCGGCTACGAGCGCGCCGATATTGAGGCGCTGCTCGGCGCCATGGAAACGGACTATCAGGGCTGGACGCGGGCATTTGCGCCAATAGTGGTAGGCGGCACTACCCGCCCCGAACTGCTCCTGACATTCACCAACAGCTTTGCCCGGACCAACCCCACCATCGTGCGCCATTTTGCCCGCGTAGCCTTCATGGCCGATGTGCGCGAGGACTTATCCCGCCTTACCATCCCCACGCTCATCGTGCAATCGGCCCGCGACGTAATGGCGCCGCTGGCCGTGGGCTATTACCTCAACGAAAACCTTATCGACAGCTGCATTGCCCTGATTGATACCAGCGGCCACTGCCCCCACCTCACGGCTCCCGCGCAAACCATGGCGGCCATCGATAAATTTCTGGGCTACCAGTTCCTGCGCGCGCGCACCGTGGCGAAGGCCATGCCTCCCCCCGACGCCCACTACCTCAGAGCCGCAGGCTAAACGCCAGCGGCTCGACAACCCAGGCCCCCACCGCGCCCCGGTACACCACCCGCACCCCCGCCTCCACGGGCGTGCGCAGCCGCAGCACGTTGAAGAGCACCAGCAAATCGGCCCCCGCGTTGCGGTAGTTGAGGCGGGCGGCGGTACCACGGTAGTCGTTGCCCTGGGCCACGTCGCCGAACACGGTGGCCCGCAGGCGCTGCACGTAGAGCAGGCGGCCCAGTTCCCAGTGCGTGAAAGCCAGCGGCAGGTTATAGTCGAAGCTGGCCACGGCCAGCCGGTCGAAACTGGTGTAGCCCTCCCCGCGCGGAATGGATACGGCGGGTGCAAACTGATACTGCAGCTGGTCCTGCCACTGGTAGCCGGCCCGCAGCCGAATGGCATGGTTGCGCGTCAGGCCCGGCAGGTAAAGGCTGCCCTGCGCCGCCCACTGCCGGGCCTCCAGCCCGGTGCCGAAGGGCGTGGTGCGCCAGGTGCTCAGAAAGGCGCCGCCCCACCTGGGGGCCACGCTGCGGGCGCTGCGCTTGAGCTGTGTGACGTAGCTCAGGGTGGTTTGCACGGCGTTTAGTGGCGAGTTGGGGCCGGTTTCGGAGAGCCGGCGGGCGGGCAGGTCGTAGCCGTACACCTGCTCGTGCAGGAAATAGGTGCCGAGCGAGAGCGCCTGCAAATACTTGGAATGCGTGAGGTTGAGCGGCAGCCGCAGGCCGGCTGTGAGGCGGGCGTACTGCCACTGGTCGCGGTAAGTAACGCCCCGGTAGATGATGGCCGCATCGCGCCCGCCATAGGTCACGTCGGCATCCAGCACCGGAAAGCGGCCCTGGTAGCTGAGCGCCCCGGTAGCGCTGAAGGTGCGCTCCGTTTGGTCGTAGCCCACGCCGGCAAACACTTGCGTGGTGTTCAGCAAATCCTGGGAGCGCAGGCCCACGCTCACGGCGTTGCCGCTGGGGCTTTGCACCACGCCGTAGCTGAACAGGTTGAAGGCGTGCGCCAACGGCGAATACCGCCGCACCCCGTAGCGCGGCAGGGCCGAATCGGGGCGGGCCAGCAGGCGCGGCACAGCCTGCCCGGCGGGTTCCTGCGCTGTGAGGGCGGCCGCGTACGGCCCGGCGATATCGGCGGTGGCGGTGGGCAGGGGCACCCAGGCGGTGGTATCGAGCAGCATTTCGACTACCCGCGCCCCGGTGGCCCGGTAGTCGTGAAAGGCCAGGGTGCGGCCATCCGGCGCCACGGCCACCTGGTAGGCGCCCAAGGGCCGCGAAGTCACGCGGTAGGTCTGGCCCGTGCGGGCACTCACGGCGTAGAGGTTGTCGATGCCCGATTGGGAGGAATTGTAGAGCACGAAATCGCGCCAGGGCTGCGGGTTGGCTAGGTTGAGGTTGGCCACGGGCAGCAGCGCTGTTGAAGTGCCAGTATTAGGGTCGAGCACGACAATGGTTTTGCCGGCGGCGCTCAGGGCCACGGCCACCAGGCGGCGGCCGTCGGGGTGCCAGCGGGGCTGCTGGTAGAAGTCGTTGGCGGGGTTGGGCAGGGTCTGGATTTCGGCCCCGCTTTCCGCATCCAGAATGACCAGGGCGTGGTGGTAGGCGGCATCGGTGCGGGCCGCTACCAGCCGGCGGCCGTCGGGCGAGAGGGCGGCGGCCGTGTAGCGCTGCCCGCGCCCGATGCGCGTGAGCCGCCCGGTTTTCAAATCCAGCACCTTCAGCTCCGAGGCAATGCGCTGGCCCCAGCGGGCGTGCTGCTGGTACTCGGGCCACACGGCCCGGCCGCCGTTCACCGACAGCATTTCGGGCAGGTTGAGCTGGCCCGGCGTGAACACCTTTTGCTCGGCTCCGTGCCGGCTCAGCAGCACGAATTGCGGAATGTAGTCGAGGCCGGTTTTCAGGGCCAGCACCGTGCTGTCGGTTAGGTACTGCGGGTATTGGTACTGGGCAAACACGTTTTGCGACGCCGCTACCGGTAGTTCGCGCACCGGCGTGGTGGTGGCTGCCAGCGCGACCTGCTCCCGCCAGGTCGAGTCAATTTCCGTCATGGTGCGGCCGTAGAGCTGCTCGACGGTGAGGCCGGTGGTGCGCCGGATGCCGTGGGAAAACGAGAACGGATAAAACGGAAACCGATAGTATTCATCCAGCACTTTGCCCCACACATCGGGGCCGTGGTGGGTTTTCAGGTATGAGGTCATGAAGTAGCCCAGCACGTACCAATCGGGCACGTTGTCGCGCAGGGAGCCGTTCACGGCCTTCTGATAGGAGTAGCGGCGACCAGCCAGCAGGTTGGCCCGCAGGCCCACGTTGAAGCTGGGGATGCGCCCGCGCCCGCTGCGCGTGAGGGCCGTTTCGGTACCTACGGCGTCGCCCTCAAAAAACCACTGCGGCACCCCTACCGCCGCAATGCCCAGCGCCCCATCGCCAAAGAGCGGCCCCAGCACCCGGCCCACGCCCTGCCGGGCCTTCTCGAACTGCCCTACGTGCCGGAACTCGTGCACCGCCAGGCCATCGAGCCAGTCCACGGTGCCCAGCCCAAACCCCTGCTGCGGCGTGGTAAAAAACTCGGCGTGCCGGGGCAGAAACGTCACGAAGCCGTTGCTGACCGTGGTCTGGTTCTGCAGCACCACCGCAATGGGACGCGGGCGCACGCCCAGCGTGGCCACGCCGGGGCCGTGCAGCTGCTCCAGCCGCGCCGCCGTGCGCTGCGCCGCCGAGTCAATTCCGCCCGCGTACAGCACCCGGAAATGCGGCGTCCGCACCTCGCGCCAGCGCAGCTCGGGCGGGTTCTGGGAAAGAATGGGCAGGCTTTGGGCACGGGCCGGGGCAATGGCAAACAGGCTCAGCAGCCCCGGCAGCAGCAAACGACGCATAGAATGACGGGAGGGAATTGGACGTAGGGAATGAATGGTAAAGAACGTCATGCCGAGCGCAGCCGAGGCCGGGCAAGTTCCTGGTGGGCAGCAGCACCTGCTTTGGCTTGTACCGTAGCCGCGCAACGCCGCACAAGCTAAATATGCGGCGGCCCGGCCGCCTACGCAACACACGATATAAGGCACTAAATTTTGAAAATCAGTAGTATGACCTTGTTGCAGGCCTCAGCCACGCCCGGCATCCGAACTAATTCAGATGCCGGGCAATGTGGCTGAAAATATAATTCATGTATCGACATCAAATGTAGCAACATTGATTATCTTTGTAATCTCAATTCACCTTTTCAACCCCAACGCCATGTCTGAAACCACCGCCACCGCCACCAAGTGGGCCATCGACCCTACCCACTCCGAAGTGCAGTTCAAAATCAAGCACTTAGTCATTTCCACCGTTACCGGCTCGTTCAAGTCCTTCCAGGGCACGATGCAGAGCGAGGGCGACACGTTTGAGAATGCCCAGGTAGAGTTCGAACTCGCCGTGGACAGCATCGACACCAACCAGGAAATGCGCGACGGCCACCTGAAAGGCGAGGAGTTTTTCGACGCCGCCAAGTTCCCGACCATCAAATTTGAGTCGACTTCCTTCACCAAGAAAAGCGACGATACCTATACCCTCGCCGGCAACCTCACGATGCGCGACGTGACCAAGCCCGTAACCCTGGAAGCCGAGTACGGCGGCACGGCCGTCGATTTCTACGGCAACACCAAGGCGGGTTTCGAGGTAACCGGCAAAATCAACCGCAAAGAGTTCGGTCTCACCTGGGGCGGCATCACCGAAGCCGGCGCCATCGTGCTCGGCGACGACGTGAAGCTGATTGCCAACGTGCAGTTTGCCAAGCAGGCCTAAGCGGTTTTCAGGTTCGTGTACACGTAGCGCGAACTTTGTAGTTCGCGTCCCCGCGCCGTTAGAACTGCTCTGACGGCGCGGGGACGCGAACTACAAAGTTCGCGCTACTGCTTGCTGGCCTCCTAAGCTGTACACAAACCTGGAAACTGCGCTAAGCGGCCCGGCTAAACGCTAAAAAGCGGCTGTTCCTTCGGGAGCAGCCGCTTTTTTTATGGTCGGATTATCAGCTACTCCACGCGAAGTGTGCCCTGGCCCTGGGCGGTCTGCCCGCTGCGGGACAGGCCTTCGGTGCGAAGCTGAAATGCGCCTTTGGCATCGGAGGTGAAGAAGCGTACTTCGGCCTGGCCGGCGGCATCAGTCTGCACGGTGGGGTTCCAGTAGAGCGTAGAGCGGCGGGCATCGGGAAACTCCCGGTTGGTTTTGGGCGCATCATAGCGCGGCACGTAGAATTCGCGGCCGCAGTAGTAGGCCGGCAAATGCAGCACGGCCACGCCCGGCGCGGGCACTGACGAGGGCTTGAAGGTGGGGCTGCCGCGCCGCGAATACACGGCAATAACGCCATTGGAACCCCGGCTGCCATAAATCGCGGCTTGGCCGCCTTTCAGAACTTCAATGCTTTCGGCATCAGTAGCCGGGAAGTAAGCCAGGGCGCTCACGTCCACGGGCACGCCGTCGAGCAGAAACAACGGAGAGGAGCTGCCAGCAAAGCTGGTGACGCCCCGAATCAACACGTTGGTGTTTTCGCCGGTGCCAGTGACGGTGACGCCCGCTACCCGGCCCTGCAGCATCTGGAGCACCGTGTTGCTTCCGCTGCCAGGATAATCGTCCATTTTCAGCACGGTAGCGCCGGTAGAAGGATAAATCCGGCGCGGGTCGCTGACCACAGCCTTGGCCCCCTTCACCGTAACACCGCCGAGGAGGATGGTTTTGGTGGTATCGAGCCGGAACTTGCGTTCGGCGGTGCGCTGCTGCTGGCTACGGGCCAGGGCATCGGCCAGCGCGGCCGGGACCTGTAGGGGTAGCGGGGCCTTGGGGCGGCGGGGCACGGGCGGGCCGGGGTCGAGGTGCAGCTCGGCATTGCGGCCGTCTTTGCCGGTGCGGGCCTGCAGCGTCACACGGATGGTGTCGCAGCCGCCAATGCCGTTGAACAGGAAGCGGCCTTCCTCGTCGGCCGTGGTGGCCATAAACAGCTTGGTGGGCGCGGTTTGCAGGAAGTTGAGTTTGCCGCCCGGCACTGGCTTGCCGTTGCGCTGCAATATCTGGCCCAGCACGCTCACCGAGCGCTCCACGCCAAAATCCTGCACCGGAGCCTTGTTGCTCAACACATTGGTCCAGGCAAAGCGCCGCCAGCCCTGCGTGAGCAACAGGGCATCGAGGTGCTGAGCGGTTTCGGGGGTGGGGTTCTGGAAGTAGTAGCCGGGGGTTTCGACGTAGCCCGCCAGGTCGGAGGTCAGCAACAGGTTGGAGGCAATGGTTTCGGCGTTGGCCTCGGCCACGCCGGCATCGGTCACGGCCAGGGAGAGGTTGGCGGCCACCGGTTCGCCGGCGGCATTGGCTACGGCCACGCGCACGCGCACCGGCTGGCGGCTGCCGTAGCTGGGCCGGTCGGGCGTGAGGGTAACGTGCAGGCCCGGGTCGGTTTGGGCAAAGGCCAGCCGCTCGGCCAGCGGCGCACCCTGCCCATCAAACAGCGTGAAATGCACGATGCCGGCCGGGAACTTGCTTTTCGGAATGCGGGCCGTGAACACCTCGGCTCCCGTTACCTGGCCCCGACCCACGTAGGCCGCCGTGCCGCGCACCTGGCCCAGCAGCAGCACCGGGCCGCCGCTGCCCCCCTGCTGCCGGATGGCCACCAGGTAGTCGTTGGTGAGGGTGATGACGTGCAGCGTGTAGCCACTGGCCTGCACCGCCGGCAGCGGCACCGTGAGGGGCACGGCCGCCGGGGCCAGTACCGCGTGGTAGCGCTGCCCCGCTACCGGGGTGAGCACGAATGTGCCCATGCCCAAATGACTGCTGCCAAACGCGGCAACGAGTTTATTATCCCCATCAAACACCTTGCCTTCCACGTCAATACCATGGGCGGCAAAGTCGGTGACTTTGAATGCCACGGTGTTTTCGAGCCCGGCCACCAGGTTGCCGCCTTCGGGGAAAAACTGCACGTCGGGCGGCGTGGCCACGGACTGGGCCAGCTGGCGGGCGGCGGTGGCACGGGCCCGCACGGCCGCCGGCTTCGAATCGGGGTTTTCGACCGGAGCAGCGGGCCAGATGGCCACCTGGCGGCTATAGAAAAAGGTGGGGCCGGCGTTGCGCATCCAGCTGGTATAGGCCCGCAGGGTGTAATTGCCGGGGCTGAGGGTATCAGGCAGGGCCACGTCGCCGGGGGCCAGGCCGGCTTCCAGGCGCAGGTTGCGGCGGGCCACCAGCTGGCTGTTGGCGTTCAGCAGCTCCACGTGCAGCACCTTGCTCAGGGTGTCGGGCTGGTGGCGGTCGGCGTCTACCACATAGGCTTTCAGCCAGATGGTTTCGCCGGCCGTGTACCAGGGCTTATCGAGGTGCAGGTAGGCTTTTTCGGGCAGGGCAGCGGCATAAAACCGCTGCACGCTCAGCACAATGCGGCGCACCACCTCATCGTCGGTGGGCGAGCGAAAGGCGGCGGCACTCAGCGCTACAATGGCCAGCAGGGCAGCCGACGGCCACGCCCGGCGCAGGCGTAAACGGGTAGAAAACGACATGGAACGGTGGAAAGAAACACAACGGAAAGGGCTTTCGGCAAGCGACACCAAATACCGCTGCTCCGAAACCGGCTCAATATAAGAGCGCCCGGCCAAATTGGTCGGGCGCGCCGGGCATTCCAGTAAGACGGACAAGGCCTTAGGCCGAGAGCAGTTCCTTATCCGGCACGCTCTGGTCCTTGAGGGTGGCGGTGCCGCGCTCCTTGCGCGTGATGCGCGAGTAGAGACTGATTTCCTGGTCGAACAGGAACATGAAGAAAAGCTTGGTGTAGCTGGTGTGGGCCAGCAGGGGCTCGTAGAACTCGGGGGCCACGGTTTTGAGCTTGGGCAGGTTGTTCCACGGAATGCTGGGCATGTCGTGGTGCTCGTTGTGGAAGCCCACGTTGAGGTTGATGCCGTTGAGGCGGCCGTAGTAGGAATAGGTTTCCTGCGAGTCGCTCAGGGTGAGGTAGTGCTCCTGAATCCAGCGGGCCCCAAGCGGGTGCAGGCCCACCGAAAACCAGAAGCTGAGGAACAGATACAGCAGGGCCGTCCAGCCGAAGAAGTACACAATGGCCACGTCGAAGGCAATTTGGGCAGCGATGTTGGCAAAAACGTACTTGTCGACGGTGGCAATTTCGCGGCAGCGGATGGTGCGAATAAGCTGAAATACCGGAAAGAAAAACAGCCAGATGGCTTTGCCAATGCTGTAGTTGTTAATCAGCTTGGCCTCGTACCAGTCGGGCAGGTCGGCATCGAGCTCGTGCACGCCCTGAAAAACGTGGTGCTTGATGTGAAAATTCTTGAAGCTGATGGCCGTGGGGAAAATCGACGGGAAATTGGCCAGAATGCCAGTGGCCACGTTCTGCCACAGCTTGCGAAACACCAGGTTGTGCGCCGCTTCGTGAATGACCACAAACAGCGTGTGCGAAAAAAACGCGCCCACCAGGTACGCCGCCGGAATGGTCCAGTACCAGGCCTGGCCACGCAGGAAGTACGCAATGGCCACCTGCGCCACCACGCAGCCCAGCCCGATGAGGAAGGTGGTGGGGTTGCGCGTCATCAGCTGCTTCACCTCGGGGTGGGCCTTGATAATTTGGCGGGTGCGCACGCGGTGCGGCTCGGGGGCCGTGGCCACGGTGAAAGCAGTAGGTGCTGAAGCCATAAAAAAGCAGAAGACGGGCGTGGTAAATGAGGACGCGCCCGGCCTTGCAGACAAAAATACGGCAAATAGGTTCAGCCCGGCTGCTGGCTACATCTGCTTTAGCCAGCCCTTCGCGGTGTCAACGTCGTCGAAGGTGGCCACCACCGGGCTACCGGCCGTGAACTGCAGGGTGAGGTCGGTGGAAAGACGGCTGTAGAGATTGGGCGAATAAACCCAGGCGAAGTACTGCAGGCCGGCGGCCGTCATGGCCGGAAACCAGTCTTTGCCGGCCCACTCGGCGGCATCGCTCCACATGCTGGTTACGCGGGTATTGTCGTTCAGCACCTTGTGGCAGCGCTGCAGTTTCATTAGCCGCAGCATTTCCTGGCCGCCCTGCTGCACACTGGCCAGGTCCTGGTTGCCGTGCCAGTCGGCCAGAAGCCACTCATTCAAATGGTCGTAGGAGAGCGTGATGTGAGGTGCTTCAAATAACGTTTGCAGGGACATAGCTTCAAATTGGATAGCAATAGCGCCTGCTACGGGAAGTACGTAGTAAAGGATGCAAACATGAATTTTTTGCTCATCTTTATTCGGCCCACCTCCCTACAAAGGCATAGGCCAATCGCTGCACCAGTATAAATACGGATACTGCTTCATTTCTCATCCTCCTGAATCTGCGCATTGGACAATTGATTTCGCAACCACGACGGCACTGTTGCGGTTGCCATTGCGGAGCCGGCCACCAGCACGGCCACCCCCACCAACCCGGACGGCTCCCAAGGCCGTACATTAAGAATCAAGGAGATTGGCGCGGGCTGTAAGGCCGGCCAGGCGTCAGCGTCTATCGTCGCAGCCATTTCCTTTCGGCATTCCTCTCTTCGTCTCATTTTCATGAAAAGTCAATTGAAATCCCTGTTTGGCATTGGCCTGCTGGCCTTCACGTTTGCCTGCGGCTCGCAGCAACCCGCCGATGCTCAGAACCCGCCGCGCTCCACGGCCGGCTTCGCACCCACCAACCTGACCGGGCTGGCCCAGGCCACCTTTGCCGGCGGCTGCTTTTGGGCGCAGGAAGAGGCCTTTGAGCAGCTAAAGGGTGTGAAGCAGGTAGTGAGCGGCTACGCTGGCGGCACCAAGGCCAACCCCACCTACGAGGAAGTGGCCGACAAAACCACCGGCCACACCGAAACGGTGCAGATATACTACGACCCCAAAATCATCAGCTACCAGAAGCTGGCCGACATTTTCTTCACCGCCTCGCACGACCCGACCCAGCTCAACCGCCAGGGGCCCGATGCCGGGCCGGAGTACCGCTCGGCCGCGTTCTACCGCACCCCGGAGGAAAAGAAAATCCTGGAAGCGACCATTGCCAAAGTCAACGCCGCGAAGGAGTACGACAGCAAGATTGTGACCCAGGTAGTGCCGTTTCAGAAATTCTGGCCCGCCGAGGATTACCACCAGGGCTACTACCGCCTGCACCCCGAAAGCTCCTACATTGTCCACGTATCGGCGCACAAAGTAGAGCACGTGCAGAAGCTATTTCCCAAAGACCTCAAAAACCCGCTGTAGGCGTTGGCTGTTTAGTTGACGTCCTACCAAAATGCCCTGGTCCGCAACGACCGGGGCTTTTTGATGGCCGTCGTGCACCCGCTTCCAGCAGCCTATCTTTGAAAGCGGAAGTGGCCGGCTGGTGGCTGTTTTCAATTGAATGTCCGCTCTTGATATGTCGTTTGCTACCCCACCAGCGCTGGATTTTGAGCTGCTGTTCTCGCTGCTGCCCGCGCCCCACGGCGTATTAGCACCCGATGGCACGGTGCTGCACCTGAACGCGGCCATGGTAGCCCTGCTGCCCGCCGGCACCGCGCCCGATGCCCTCATCGGCCAGCCGCTGGCCACCCTGCGCGCCGCCGCTGAGGCGGGTGGGGCCGTGCTGGCGGCCAGCACCGCCTGGGCTCCGGCCATGGCTGCCGCGCTCGCCGGCACGGCCCAGGTCCTGATGCCGGCCCCGGTGCCCGCCGGCCTGGGCGCGCCGCACGGCTACTGGCAGGCCACGCTGCAGCCCATTCCGCCGCCGCAGGCGCGCTATGTGCTGCTGCGCCTGCTCGATGTGACGCCGCAGCTGCACAGCCAGCTGGTGGCCGAGCAGGAACAGGAGCGGTTCCGGTTTCTGGCCGAAAGCCTGCCGCAGCTCGTGTGGGCCACCAACGCGCAGGGCGAGCCTGATTATACCAATCAGCGCTTCATGGCCTACACCGGCCACGACGTGCTGCAAATGAGCGAAGCGGAAAAAGCCGTTTTGTGGCAGCAGATTATTCATCCCGATGACCTGGCCGGCATGTATGCCCGCTGGGGCGAGGCGCTGCACAGCACGCAGCCCTTCGAGCTGGAGTTCCGGATGCGCGGCGTGGCGGGCGAGTACCGCTGGTTTCTTTCGCAGGTAGTGGCCCAGCGCGGGGCCGATGGGCAGGTGCAGCGCTGGTTTGGCCTGTGCACCGATATAGACGCCCGCTACCGCGCCCAGGTGCTCGTGGATGACCAGCAGCGCCACATGCAGCGCATTCTCGACCAGCTGCCGCTCACCATCACCGCGATGGAAGCGCCCGATTTTCGGTTTACGTTTCTCTCGGCCCGCGCCCGCGAGCAGATGGGGCCGCGCGTTAGCATTGGTACTTCCGTAGCCGAGAGCCTGCCCGAAATTGCCGACCAGGGCTACCTCAAGCTCCTGCAGCAGGTAGTGGCCACCGGCCAGCCGGTGCTGGGCCATGAGGAGCGCTCCATCCTCACCGACCCTGCCACCGGCGAGCTCCGCGAGCATTACAACAACTTCGGCTACCTGCCCCTGGCCGGCGAGCCCGGGGCCGCCCCCGGCGTGCTGGCCTACAGCCTCGACGTGACCGAGCAGGTGCAGGCCCGCCAGCGCAGCGAAGACCTGCTCGCCGAGGCCCGCGCCGCCGACCAGCGCCTGCGCCACGTGACGGAAAGCCTGCCGTCCATCACCTTCATCAGCGACCAGACCGGGCAGGTGCTCTACCTCAGCCCGCAGTGGTATGCTTACACCGGCACCCAGCTGGGCGACGACCTGGCCGATGCCTGGACTGCCTGCCTGCACCCCGACGACAGCGCCCGCGTGGCCACCGAATACGCCGCCGCGCTGGCCGCCGGCACGCCCTGGCACTACGAGCTGCGCCTGCGCCGCCACGATGGCGCGTACCGCTGGTTTATGAGCCAGGGCGTGCCCGAGCCGCTGGCCGATGCCGTGGGCCGCCCCCGGCAGTGGTTCGGCTCCGACCTCGACATTCACGAGCTGCACGAGGCCCGGTATCGCCTCGAAGTGAAAGACCGGCAGCTCAGCCAGATTCTGGCCCAGGCCCCAGCGTTTATTGCCACGTTTGAGGGCCCCGACCACCGCTATTCGTTCTTCAACGCTGGCTACTACCAGCTGATGAGGCCCCGCCCCCACCTGGGCCAGCCCGTGGCCGAGGTGCAGCCCGAAGTGGCCAGGCAGGGCTTTCTGAAGCTGCTCGACCGCGTGTACCAGACCGGCAAGCCTTTTGTGGGGCACGAAACGCTCATTCGGCTGCCCGGCCACCACCCCGCCGAATCCCTGACGGAGCACTACTTCGACCTGAACCTGGTGCCCCTGCGCGACAACCAGGACCGGGTGTATGGGGTACTGAGCTTTGCCCTGGAAGTGACCGAGCGCGTGCACGCCCGCCAGCACGCCGAGGCCCTGGCGGCCGAAATGAACCGCCGCAACGAGCAGGTGAACGCCATCACCGCTTCGGTGCCGGTGTTCATTTTCAACTTCGACCCCAGCGGCTACATCACCTACACCAACCCGTACTTTTACGAATACACCGGCCTGAGCCCGGCCGCCGCGCCCAACGCGGCCTGGGACTTCCTGCCGCCCGACGACCGCGCCGCCGTGAGCACCGTGGCCCAGGCGGCCATGGCGGCCGGCGAAGCCTGGCAGGCCACCTTCCGCTGCCGCCGGCACGATGGCGAGCTGCGCTGGTTTCAGACCAAAGTGCAGCCCTACACCAATGCCACCGGGCAGCTGGCCGGCTTCAGCGCGGCCACCGTGGAAATCCACGACCTGCACGAGCGCACTGAGGAGCTGACCCGCAGCCGCACCGACTTTGCCGCGCTGGCCGACAACATGGCCCAGCTGGCTTGGATGGCCGATGCCACGGGCTATATTTTCTGGTATAACCAGCGCTGGTACGATTACACGGGGGCCACCCTGGCCACCATGCAGGGCACAGGCTGGCAGGCCGTGCACGACCCCACCCTGCTGGCAGACATCAATGCCCGTTATCTGGCGGCCATTCAGGCCGGGCAGCCGTGGGAAGACACTTTCCCACTGCGCCGCCACGACGGCGAGTACCGCTGGTTCCTGAGCCGCGCCCGGCCCATCCGCGACGAAGCCACCGGCGCGGTGGTGCGCTGGTTTGGCACCAATACCGACGTGACCGAGCTACGCCACCTGCAAACCCAGCTGGCCGCCAGCGAGGAAGAGCAACGCATTCAGGCCGAGAGCATTCCGCAACAGGTGTGGACGGCCCGGCCCGATGGCACCGTGGATTTCTACAACCACCGCACGGCCGCTTACCTGGGCGAGGCCATGGAGAAAAACGGCGCGGCGGAGTGGCTCAGCTTCGTGCACCCCGACGACCGCGCCCCCATGCAGGAGCGCTGGCAGGCCGCCATTGCCAGCCAGCGCTACTACGAGGCCGAATTCCGCCTGCGCCGCTACGACGGCCAGTACCGCTGGTTTCTGGGCCAGGCCCAGGCCCGCCGCGCTCCCGGTGGCCACATTCTGAAATGGTACGGCACCAACACCGACGTGCACCAGCAGCGCGTGCTGCAGGAGCAGGTGCTGGCCAGCCAGGCCCGCTTCAAGCAGCTGCTCGAAACCCTGCCCCAGATGGCCTGGACGGCCCGGCCCGATGGGGGCGTGAACTACTACAACCAGCGCTGGTACGACCTGACGGGAGCCACGTTTGCCGAACTGCAGGAGTGGGGCTGGGAGCATTTTATTCATCCTGATGACCTTGCCGGCATTCTGCAGCACTGGCGCCATAGCCTGCGCACCGGCGAAACCTTCACCAACGAGCACCGCTGGCGCAACCAGCAGGGCCACTACCGCTGGTTTATGGCCCGCGGCGAAGCCATCCGGGATGCCCACGGGGCAGTGGTGCTGTGGGTGGGCACCAACACCGACGTGCACGATTTGAAGCAGGCCCAGCACCAGCTCGAAGGCCAGAATGCCCGCCTGCGACGCACCAACGAGGACCTGGACAATTTCATCTACACGGCCTCGCACGACCTCAAGCAGCCCATCAACAACATGGCGGGCATTTTTGAGGAGCTCACCCGCACGGCCTATTTCCGCGACCCCGACGCCATCAAGCTCATCGGCTACTTTGAGCGCGCCCTGGCCCGGATTTATGCCACCATCGACGACCTTAGCGCCATTGTGCAGGTGCAGCGCCAGCAGCAGGAAATGCCACCCGAAGCCGTGAGCCTCAGCCAGCTGACGGACGAAATACTAGCCAGCCTGCACGACCAGATTGCCCAGACCGGGGCCACGTTTGCGCTGGATTTTGCCACGTATCCGGTGGTCACCTTTGTGCGCCTCAACCTGCAAAGCGTCCTGTTCAACCTCATCAGCAACTCGCTGAAGTATGCCGCCCCCGGCCGGCCGCCGCGCATCCGCCTCAGCAG
The DNA here is from genome assembly GCF_012275535.1 of Hymenobacter artigasi. GTDB lineage: Bacteria > Bacteroidota > Bacteroidia > Cytophagales > Hymenobacteraceae > Hymenobacter > Hymenobacter artigasi. Next base: position 259,414 of record NZ_JAAVTK010000001.1, read on the forward strand.
CACCCCCGATGCCCTCACCGGCCGCCCCACCCTCACAGTGCAGGACAACGGCTTGGGCATCGACCTCGACCGCTTTGGCCCGCAGCTCTTCCAGCTCTTCCGCCGCTTCCATCCGCAGGTCGACGGCACCGGCATGGGCCTCTACCTCGTCAACCGCATTGTGCAAAACCACGGCGGCCGGCTCGAAGTGAGCAGCAAGGTGGACGAGGGCACCACGTTTCAGATTTATTTGTGAGCAGGAAAATTGAATTTATTTGTCATCCTGAGCGCAGCGAAGGACCTTATCACGCCCGAACGATTTGCAGTAATCTCAATTGGCGCAGGCGTGATAAGGTCCTTCGCTGCGCTCAGGATGACAAACGACTTTTGGCCCTTAGCTCCTCACCCCCCATCCCCCTCCCACCGTGCTCCAGTCCAAGCTCCCCGACGTTGGCGTCAGCATCTTCACCCAAATGACCCTGCTGGCCCAGGAAACCGGGGCCATCAACCTGGCGCAGGGCTTTCCCGATTATGACCCGCCGCAGGAGCTGCTGGAAGCCCTGGCCCGCCACGCCCGCACCCCCGGCCACCACCAGTATGCGCCCATGCCCGGCCTGCCCCGGCTGCGCGAAGCCATTGCGGCCCAGGTAGCCCGCCTCCACGCCGACGCCCCCGCCCCCGACCCGGCCACCGAAATCACCGTCACGGCCGGGGCCACCGAGGCGCTCTATGCCGTGCTGGCCGCCGTGGTGCGCCCCGGCGATGAGGTGGTGGTGTTTGAGCCGGCTTATGATTTGTACGGGCCGGCCATTCGGCTGCAGGGCGGCGTGCCGCGCTATGTGCGCCTGCCCGCCCCCCACTTCCGCCCCGACTGGGACGCCGTGCGCCGGGTGGTGTCGCCCCGCACCCGCCTCGTACTGGTGAACACGCCCCACAACCCCAGCGGGGCCCTGTTCACGGCCGACGACTGGCACGAGCTGGCCCGCCTCCTCGATGGCACCGATGCACTGGTGCTCAGCGACGAAGTGTACGAGCACCTCGTGTTCGACGGCGCCCCGCGCATGAGTGCCCGCCAGCACCCGGCCCTGCGCGAGCGCAGCTTCGTGCTCTCATCCTTTGGCAAAACCTACCACGCCACCGGCTGGAAGGTGGGCTACTGCATTGCCCCGCCCGCCCTCACGGCCGAGGTGCGCCGCGTGCACCAGTTCCTCACCTTCGCCGTGAGCACGCCCACCCAGCACGCCCTCGCCGACGCCCTCACCGCTGATGCCACCGATGCCCACGCCCGGGGCCTGGCCGGCTTCTACCAGCAGAAGCGCGACGAATTTCGGGCCCTGCTCGACGGCGCGGGCTGGGACCTGCTGCCCGTGCCCGGCGGCTATTTCCAATTGGCCCGCTACGATGCTTTCTCGCCCGCCAGCGACCTGGCCTTTGCCCAGTTTCTGGCCCGCGACAAGGGCGTGGCCGTGGTGCCCGTTTCGGCCTTCTACCACGATGGGTTCGACGATGGCCTCATCCGGTTCTGCTTCGCCAAGGAATCGACCACGCTGCAGGCGGCGGCGGCGCGGCTCCGTCAGTAGCCGCCGGCCCGCCTCGCTCGCAGGCTGCTGATTTTCAATTGCCCGCTTTTTTCCAAAGAAGCGGGCAGTTCTATTTCCGACGCTCAGCATGCTGCGGCCCGGGCCCGGTAAGTGGCTCCATTTCTCGCAGTAGCCATCCATATTCTGGAGGCCTGCTGGGTGGAAAGTAGGGTTCAAGTGGCCGATACCAGCCTGCAACACCGGGCAAGCAGCACGATTGCCGGGGCTGGCGTTGCCCGCTTTCAACTGTGGGAAAAGGCCTGTGGCCTGCAAAACCGGTGTTATGGTCGTCACCCCCTTTCCAAAAGGGCCGGCACACGAAGACAAGCTCAGCTATTACCGGTTGCCCCCCTTCAACGAGGGAGTGCTTTAGGTTCTTTTTATAAATTCCCAATTCTTGGAAAAAACCACTTTTAAATATGGATGAAACCGCCCGTGCATTACATTGGCCTGAAGTATGCACTAATGGTCTCGCCCCTTCTATCATTCCCAAAAACAACCTTTCAGCCGCTTAGCCCATCCAGCACCAGGGGGCGTTCGCCGAGTATTTAACACTGTTAAACTCGTCAACACCCCATTGCCATTCGCTATTTATTACAAATTCATACCTTTCGAAATATTGAAAGCTGAACAATAAACCCATTCGGCTTTTTTCTATTCGCCTAACACTTCCCACCCGTGTCATTTGAACTAGAAATGGCGGCCGGCCTCTCCGCCGCTACGCCCGCCCCCGCCCGTGTTTCCTACGACCACGTGGTACTGCCCGGCGACTTCCCCGACCCCACCGTCACCAAAATCGGCGATACGTACTGGGCCAGCGCCACTTCGGCCGAGTGGGGCGCGGTGTTCCCGCTCTTCACCTCGAAGAATTTGCTGGATTGGGAATTAGTGGGCCACGTTTTCCCCGAGAAGCTGCCCGACTGGGCCGGCTCCAACTTCTGGGCCCCCGAGTTTTACTACGAAAACGGCCGCACCTACGTGTACTACACCGCCCGCAAAAAGGGCGGCATGCTGTGCGTAGCCGTGGCCAGCGCCGACCACCCTGCCGGCCCCTATACCGACCACGGCCCGCTGGTGGGCCAGGAAGCCGGCTCCATCGACGGCTTTGCGATGCCCGACGAGCACGGCAACCTCTACCTCATCTGGAAGGAAGACGGCAACTCCTGCCACCAGGACACTCCCATCTGGGCCCAGCGCCTGAACCCGGAGCGCACCGCCCTCATCGGCGAAGCCACCGAGCTGTTTGGCAACGATGCGAAGTGGGAAGGCCCGCTGGTGGAAGGCTCGGCCCTGGTGCGGCACAACGGCTGGTTTTACATGTTTTATGCCGGCAACAGCTGCTGCGGCAAGAGCTGCAACTACGCCACCGGCGTGGCCCGCTCCCGCCACCTGCTGGGCCCCTGGGAGAAGCACGAGCAAAACCCCATCCTCGACCGCAACACCACCTGGAAATGCCCCGGCCACGGCACCGTGACCGAGCTGGACGGCCGCTGGTTCCTGCTGCACCACGCCTACGCGGCCGAAAGCCACGAGTTTGTAGGCCGCCAGGGCCTCCTCAGCGAGTTTACCTGGAACGAGCAGGAATGGCCCGAGTTCGTGCACCGCAGCCCCCAGGCCCCGGCCCTCACCAACATGGCCCGCTTCAACGTGGCCGATGAGTTCGCGGGCGACCGCCTGGGCCTGGCGTGGCAGTGGCCCATTGGCCAACAGCCCACCACGGCCGTGCGCCACGGCCAGCTGCACCTCGCCGCGCAAGACTCGCGCCTCGGGGCGCTGGTGGCGCGCCGCACGCACGCCGCCACCTACAAGGCCGCCACTACCATCGACTTCGCCAGCCTGCCCGCCGACACCTTCGCTGGCCTGGCCGCCGTGGGCGACCCCTACAATGCCCTGGCAATAATGGCCGGCAACGGCCAGCTCCAAATATGGCACCTGAAAAGCGGCAAGCAGCAGTGCCTGGCCACTATTTTCATCGATGCCTGCCCTACTCTATCGCTGCGCCTCGAAGTATGGGGTGGCCAGCGCTACCGCTTCGCCTACAGCACCAACGGCGCCACCTGGCAGCCCCTGCCCACCGAAAACTTCACCCTGAACGGCACCTACCTTCCGCCCTGGGACCGGGGCGTGCGCGTGGCGCTGGTAGCCCAGGGCGATGCCGACAACACGGCCACGTTCAACAATTTCATCATCTGCAACCAGCGGTAGGAAGTCTGCCTTTGCTCTTTCGGAGCACTGCTCTTTCGGAGTTATACTCCGAAAGCCTCCTGCCGGGGGCTTGCAGCCCCCACCGTCAGACCATTTTAGAGCAGTTTTCAGGTTCGTGTACACGTAGCGCGAACTTTGTAGTTCGCGTCCCCGCGCCGTATCAACGATTCACTAACGGCGCGGGGACGCGAACTACAAAGTTCGCGCTACTGCCTGCTGGCCTTATAAGCTGTACAAAATCCCAAAAACTGCTCTAGTTCAACAATTGGGAGTAAAACTCCCTGGCAGGCGGCTTTCGGAGTGCAACTCCGAAAGAGCAGAGTCACACCCAAAACAGCAACGCCCGGCACATCAGTGCCGGGCGTTGCTGTTCTTACGGTTTTAAGCTATTGTCCTAGCGGCGGTGCTTGGTCTTGCTCTTCGTTTTCGAAGGGGTGGATTTCGTGGTGGCTTTGTGGACCGGGCTCTTTTTGGCGCTGGTCTTCTTGGCTTTCGAAGCGCTGCTGTGGGTGGCTTTGCTGCTTTTGCTCTTCGAGGTGCTTTTGCTGGAATGCGCGGTCGATTTGGTTTTCGATTTCGACGAAGCCGACTTGCTTTTGCTCTTGCTACTGCTGTGCGCCGTCGATTTGTGCGCTTTTGATTTGCTGCTGTGACTGCTGTGACGGGCGGCGCGGCGGGCTTCGGCCCGAGCCTCGGCGCGGGCTTCGGCTCTGGCCTCGGCGCGGGCTTCTTCGCGGCGGGCGGCGGTACGGCGGGCGGCCAGGGCTTCGGAGTGGCGCGCCTCATAGCTGCGGGCGGTGCGGGCCGGCATGGTGGCGGCTTCATCGGTGGCCTCGGCGTAGTGGGCCGTGGCATCCGACTCAGGCGATGCGGTGTTGTCTTCGTTGCTGGCTTTGGCGGCGTCGGCCACGATTTTCTTGCGGCGCACCGGCATCAGGAAATCACGCTCGGCGCGCTCGCGGAGGCTGAGGTTTTCCTCGCCTGGCAGCTTCGTTACGGGGGTTTGCTTCTCGTTTTGGGCTTGGGCACTGCTCCAGGTGAGCAGTAGCAAAAGGAAGGCAAATAGGTGCTTCATAGACGAATAAAGAAATATCAACAGTAGACAAAGCTACACCGCACCCCGGTTAAATGCAAGGGTAAAGTGGTTTTGAACGCTATCGGAGCCGTTTCAGCTGCCTATGGGCCTATTTTTCCCATCTGGCCGCTACGGCGCTACCCGCAGCCGCACGCCGGCCGATTGCGCGCCGAATTCAGGCGCATACAAACACTGTACCTGACTCAGGCCACCCGAAAAATCGCCGGCCTGGCTGGCCCGCAAGCGGTACTCGAAAACGTGGGTACCACGCGGCACTTCGCCCAGAAAAAAGTTGGTGGCCGCGTCGCGGGGCGACTCATAGTAGCCCAGGCCGTTCTGGTAGCGGTAGCCGCTGGTTTGGCTGATGGGCTCTAAGCCGGCGGCGCGCTGGTCCTTGAGGTGCACGTATTCGAGGGCGCGGTCGGTGCGCAGTACGAGGCGCACCACCAGCGCATCGCCGATTTTCAGGGGCGAGGTGGGCGTGAGCTTCTCCAGCACCGGGCCGCCGGCAGTGCGGGTTTCGCGGTAGAACTGGCGCTCCAGGCTGAGTGGCGTAGCGGCGGGCGTTATCTTATCGATGTCCTCGAAATACTGCCAGTAGAGCGCCCCCCAGGCTACGCCCGCGTCGGGCTTGGTGATGGTCACGTTGCCCTGGGCGGGCTGGATTTCAGCGGCAGACCAGCTGGTTTTGAAGTAGCCGGTGCCGGCCTGCGCAGCCTCGGGCTTCACCGCCTGGCTGCCGACGGTAATTTGCAGGGGCTGGGTGGGGGCCAGCCAGTCGGAGCCGCGCAGCAGTAGGGCGTAGCAGGCATCGGCGGTGGCGCGGGTGCTTTCCCAGCTGTGGGTCTGCTTTTGCTTCAGCAGCCAGAGCTTCATCTCATCCACTGATTTCTGGTCGTTGCGCACTTCGTCGAAGGCTTCGATGAGGGTGGCCTGGGTTTCGGTGGGGGCTTCGCGCCAGTAGTAGCCGCCGCGCACTTCCTTCCAGTACATGCCCAGTTCGGGCGAGTGCAGGGCGTTTTCGGCGAGGGCGCGGAGAATCTCAGCGGCGGCGGGGGCTTTGGCATCGCGCCGAAACAGGGCCAGCGCTATTTGCGCTTGCAGGTAGCGGGTCTGGGCAGGCCAGAATTTGGCGGCCTGCGTGCGGTAGTAGCTGCTGGCGGCAGCGGCAGGCTTGGGGTCGTCGCCCGTTTCCGATTGCAGCCAGAAGCTACGGGCATACAGTGCCTGAATTTGCAGGTCGTTCGGGTGCTGCTCACTCAGCTTCACGCCTTTTTGCCGGCGCAGCTGGCTATAATCCTGCACCAGCGCATCATCGAGGTAATTCAAGGCGTTGCGCAAGACAACGCGGCCCACGGCATCTTTCTCGGCATCAAACGCCCCCAGCTTTTTCAGCTTGCCAAAACCGGCCACGATGAGTTGGGTGATGTAGCGGTCAGGGGGCATCTGCTCAAACCACGAGAACGCGCCGTTATCGAGCTGCATGCGCTGGAGCTTGAGCAGGGTGCGGCTGGTTTCGCCCCGCAGCCGGGTTTCGTCGAACAGCTCGGTGAGACGGGCCAGGCGGGCGGTTTCGCCCTGCGCGTCGCGCACCCAGGGCGTTTCCTGAAGCAGCAAATTTTTCAGCTCCTGATTCTGGGCCAGCTTGCTTTCGAGGGCATTTTTCTGCGCTGCTGTGCCGTTTTGGGCCTGGCGCGTCCACTCGGCCAGAACGGTTTTGAAGCGCGGGTTGGATTTGAGAATCTGCGCCGCGATGAGGTTGGCGTAGAGGCGGTTGAATACCTGCTCGGAGCACTCGTAGGGGTACTCCATGAGGTAGGGCAGGCTTTGCACGGCGTACCAGGCGGGGTTGGCCGTCATCTCCAGCGTGAGGCTGTAGTTGCGCCGCGTGGGGCTGCTGGTGCTGGTCAGCTTCTTCAGCTCGAACGCCCGCGTGCCGGGGCCCACGATGGGCAGCGGCAGGCTTTCGGTGATTAAGATTCTGTTGGGGAGCACGGGGAGGGTGTTTTCCTCGCCGTCGGAGAAACTGGTGCTTGGTGCTTGGTTGTTGGTGCCTGACTTTTGATTCTTGCGCCTGGGCTTCTTATCCTTAGCAGACCCAGCGCCAGGCACCAAGCGCTGTGCACTAACCACCACCCGATACGTCACGGCCACCGGCGCAAAATCACTCGGCAGCGCAATTTCCCAGCCCAGGGCGGCGCTCTGGTGCGCGGCAGCCAATACGGATTGCTGTGCCGAACCTTTCAGTAATTGGCTCGTGATATCCTGGCCGGTGGCGGCGTCGAGCAAAAACAGTTGCGCGGTGCCGCTGGTGGCGTGGTCGGTCAGGTTCGAGAACTTAGCGGGGAAGGTGAAGGTGTCGCCCTGCCGCAGGAAGCGCGGCGCATTGGGCGTAATCTGGATTTCTTTCTGCGTCACAAGTTGCCGGGCGAGCTGGCCGGTGTGCAGGCTTTTATCGTGGGCCAGGGCCAGCAGCTGCCAGCACGTCACGGCCTCGGGCATCTGAAATTCGAGCACGATGTCGCCGTTTTTGTCGGTGCGCAGGGCCGGCTGCCAGAAGGCCGTTTCGCGGAAATCGGTGCGGGTGGGCACGGTGGACAGGTCGGGGGCGGCGGCTTGGGGCTTTGGAATACCAGCACCCGTAACCACTACTTCATTAAGTTGCTTGTCATCAGTAGCCATTGCGGCTGAGGCCATTGGGGCGGGAGCGGCTTCCTGCATCCTGAACTTCTGGTTTTTAACCATTGGCCCTTTTGAGGCCTCAATTCTCATTTTGCGGTAAAAATCATGGCTGGTTAATTCCCACCCATTTAATTCTGGATAGTCCACATCGAATAGCGTTGTTGAACCACCTGACTGGTAAAAAGAGTTAGACCTCACCTCTCCAAACTCCCCCTGCCACCCAAACCGCGCCGGGTAATACCCCGCGCCCAGTTCCAGGCCCATCAAGCGGTGCAGCCGGAAAATATCCAAGCTCTGGTCATACAGTGTGGCCAGTAGCTCGGCATCGGCGGCTTTGCCATTGGCTTGATGAATAGTGACGCGCCAGGTTTCCCGCTGGCCGGGCTGGAGTTTGTCGCGGAAAGTGGCGATGGATAGCTGGAGCGGCTGCGGCTGCTCGGCTACCTGCACGGTGGCATCGTGGCGATAGAGGCGGTTGTCGCGCACCTGCATGGTGTGGATATAGAGCGGGCCCAGGGCCGTAGGTGGGCCGCTTTCGATGCGCAGGCGGCGCTGCTCGTTGGCATTCAGCGTCAGCCATTCCTGGCGCAGCAGCTGGCCTTCGCGCTCCACTTCCAGCAGGATGCGGGCGCCGGCTTCGCTGCTGCCCAGCAGGATTTCCGTGGACTGGCCGGGGGCCACGGTATCGGCCAGCGCCACAAACCAGTCGGGCGTGGCGAAAGGCACGGTGGCAGCCCGCGAGTCGTAGAGCGTGAAATCGAGGCGGGCCGTGTCGGTTTCGGCCGCGAAGGCTTCAAGGCGGTAGCGGCCGGTGGGCAGGGCCATCAGCGCCGCTTGCAGGTCGAGGACGGAGCTGGCTTTGGTGTCGAAAGCGAGGGTTTTCATCAGCTCCGGCTTGGCTTCGTTTTCCTCCGTTTCGGGAGCCGGGCCGGGCACACTGGGCGGGTTGGGCCGGTAGCGGCGGGCCAGCAGGCGCAACGTACCGGTGGCGGGCAGCGCCTCGCCGGTGGCGTTGGTGCTGAGCAGCGTGTAGATGGGCAATTTGGCTTTGTCGGCCATAACGGGGCCGGCGAGGCGCAGACTGAGCGGATTGCGGCCAATGGGGAAGTTGCGGGTGCCGGTGCGGGTTTCGCCGGCCGCATCGGTCACGTCGGCAGTGATTTCAAATAAATAGCCTGGCTCCCAGCGGCGGCCGGTGGCTTTGGGCACCAGCGGCGGCGTGAAGGTGAGCGTAAAGCGACCCTCGGCATCGGTGGTGGTGGTACCGTGGGCAATTTCCTGGCTGCCCTGCCCCCGACCCGGCGCATACATCCCGCGCCCGCCGTAGCCATAATCGAACAGCGCAAACAGCTCGCGCCGCGTGACGCGGTAGCTTACCGTAGCGCCGTCGGTGGCCTGCCCGGCGTAGGCGCGGGCGCGGCCGTTGATGGTGAGCGGCTGGCCCAGCTGTGGCCGGCCGGGCACTGAGTCGATGCTGACCAGAAAAGTGGGCCGCTTATAGTCCTCCACTGCGAAACGGAGGTTGCCGTGGTCGGTTTGCAGAGTCATTTCGCCATTAAGCAAGCCGGTGGGCAGCACCAGTGAGCCATTGAACGAGCCAAACTCCGAAGTGGTGAAGGGCAGCGTTTGCACGGGCTGGCCGTTCACGTCCATCAGCCCGACTACTACCGGCTGCTTGGTTACGAGGCTGCTTTTGCCGCGCAGTGTTTCGGTGAGAATGCCTTTGAAATACACCGTCTGGCCGGGCCGGTAAATAGCGCGGTCGGTGAAGAGGAAGGTGCGGCGTTGGGCCTGCTCGCTCATCGGGTTCGGCCGGTAATAGCGCCCGATACCGTCCAGCCTCAAGGTGTCGTTGCCGCGCCAAACGCGCACGGCCGTGACTCGCTCACCATCCGACTCGTTTGGGTTGGAAGCCTGAATTTCCACCTCGCCCGAAGCGGCAGTTTTGTACACGTCCCCCGTTCGGGTTATCTGTTTCCGCGCCTTCTGGTCGTAGCGGCTGTAGGTGGCCTGCGCCTGCACACCGGCCAGCGGCGCGCCCTGCTGCCGATGCAGCAACAGCAGTTTCAGCCCCCAATCGGTAACTCCCTGCTGGTTCACCGCACTCAGCTCACTCGCCCCCACAAATCCGTAGCTCGTTACCACACCCGGCCGCTGCTCAGTAGCCTTCGCCGCCTGGTTGCTGATGACTATCAGGTAATACCCCACGGGTAGTGCCGCACCCGCCGCCGCCAGCTTCTGCTCTTTATAATCCTGCGGATGCGCGGGCACCGGCACCGCCCAGGCGGCGGCCGGCGCGGCGCGCAGAGCACGGGCATAGCGCTGGGCCACGGTGCGTTGCAGGGCATCATACTGGCCCGATTTTTCCCATTCCTTCAGCGAAATGCGGTAGGCCCAGGCGTGTAATTCGGTCACGTTGCGGGCCGTCAGGTCCAGCCGCCAGGGCTGACTGGGAATGACGATATTCGAGGCGGTAAAGCTGATTTCCGGCTGCTCCAGCTGCTCGCGCAGCTGCCGGGCCCGCGCCGCGCCGCGCGACTTCGGAAACCGCGCCTCGGCCTCCCGCGCCAGGCGCACGGCGGCCACGTTGTTGCCGGCTTCGCGCAGGACTTCGGCCCGGCGGGCCATAAACTCGGTACTGATGGGCTGCGCCTTATACGTTTCGGCCATTCGCACCAAAGCCGGCTCGTACTGCGCAGCCAGGTCCGTATTCTGGGTGAGGGAATGCAGGTAATCCACGCGGCTCAAATCCACATCGGCAAGGGCGGCCACGTTCTGCGGGGTCGTACCCGGCAGGGCCAGCTGCTGGCGCGAGGCCGTGAGGCGCTGCAGCAGGTGCAGCGCGTGCAGCTGGCCGTTCAGCGAGTCGGCATCGGAGGCCAGCAGGCGTAGCGCGGCAAACTCCTGGGCGGTGCCAAACAGATTCGGCTCCGTCAACTGGAACTGCTGCTCGGGCCGGGTCACGTACAATTCCTGGTTTTTCAGGCCCTCAATGGCGCGCTGAGCCAACAAATCATACAGCGTGGGGCGCAGGGCGCGGCCTTCGGCATCGCCGCCAGTGGCCAGGTCGCCGAGGTCGACCAGGGTGGTTTTCAGTTGCTTCTGCGGCTCGTCCTCTACCGACTGGTAGTAGTGCCGCACGATGGCCGCGCCCAGCCGGCCCATGTCCCAGGTGGCGAGACCAGTGCCGCCGTCGGCCGTTTTTTGGTCGTCAGTGGTAGGGTTAGCGCCGGCCGTGCGCTGGTAGAAGCGGTAGCGGTTCTGGTTGAGGTAGGTGGTGTACTGCTCGGCCAGCAGCGAGTGCAGGATGGGCCGGGCCGGAAAGGCGGCGGTTTTCACGTCATTTTCCAGCAGGGCAATGGCCTTTTCGTCGGCATCCTCCTGTTTGGCCTGCAGCAGGCGGATTTTATAGAGCAGCGCCCGCACGTAGGCCGGGCTGTTGCCCTCCTTTTTGGCCTGTCGATAGATGGCTTCCACCAGCGGCGCGGCTGTGGCGGTCTGGTCCTTCTTCAGCAGCGCGTCAATCTTCTTCCAGCGGGCAGCATAGGGGCCAGGCGGTGGCCCGGGCGCGGCCGAGTCGGCACGAACAATCATGGTCAGGAGCAGGCAGATAAACAGGAACAGGCGCATAGGCGGGGTGGGCACAAGCAGAGGGTTGGAGCCATAAAGATGCCCGGTCGGGCTTTATTGCACACGGCAGCGCATTTTTTCACCCCACCCCCTGAATGTACCTGCTTCTGACGCAACAAAGCCCTTTACATTTGAGCTTGAAATTTTACCCATTCAATTTTCTCACAGTGAAGCACGTTTTCCTTCCAACCCTGGCCCTGCTGGCCCTTGCAACATCGGCCGTGCAGGCCCAAAGCACCATCACCTTCGGCCCCCGCCTGGGGGTTAATCTTTCCCGGTTTTCATACAGCGGCACGCCCCAGCAGTTCGACGATGTGAAGAGCATGGCGGGCGTGCAGGTAGGCGCTACGGCCAACATCAGCTTCGGCAATCTCGCCTTTCAGCCCTCCCTGATTTTCACGCAGAAAGGTGCGGAGCTCAAAAGCGCGGGCCGCGCCGTGAGCAACGGCGCCCCGTTCACGTATGCCATCACGGTATCGCCGAAGCTGAACTACCTCGAGCTGCCACTCAATTTTGTGTACACCACCGGCGGCGACCACGGCTTCCAGCTGTTTGCTGGGCCTTACGTGGCCCTCGGCGTGGGCGGTGGCGGCAGCTACAACGTGGCCTTCACCAGCACCGACCCCGACCTAGCGCTGTTCAACGGCAATTATCCCGGCTCGCTGAAAGTGGAATACGGCACCCAACAAAACGACAATTCCGCAGCGCAGAACAACCCCAATGCCACTTCGGCCCCTCAGCTAGTTCTCACCTTTCGCCGCCTCGACGCGGGCCTGAATGGCGGCATTGGCTATCGGGTGGGGCCGTTCCAGGCGCAGCTGGGCTACGGCCTGGGCCTCGTCAACTTTGTGCCCAACGATAATAACGGCCAGGACACTGGCAGCAAGGGCTACAACCGCAGCTTCCAGCTGGCCGCCAACTACTTTTTTGGCAGCAAGTAAGTACCTGCGCGGAAGCCCCCGTAAGCTCCGGTCCGACCGCCTGTGGCGGTCCGACCGGTTGAAGCACCCTCGATTTCGTCCTTACGACAACCGGTCAGACCGCCTAGGGCGGTCAGACCGGAGCTTATGGCGCGCTTTTTAGATGGGCTTGCTGCTGGTGCTTCAGGCTCAGGCGGCCGACGCTTTGGCGCCTACGGCATTGCCGGCCAGCACGGCTTCGGCCTGGGCAATATGGCGCTGCATATGCACGACCAGGAATTCGAGCTGGTCGGTGAGGCGCAGTAAAATCAACGGAAATAAGGCGTTGGGAATGCGGATGGTATTGGCATTAACCTGCCGGGCCAGTAGCGTGAGGCGCAGCAGCTCATCGACCTGCCGGCTGAAAACCTCCGTCACGGTGCGCGGCAGGCGGGTGCCCGTGGGCGCATAGCGCTGGGGCGAAGTGTAGGTTTTGACGCTCGGTGGCGTGCGCATGGCGCCGATAAACTTCTTGCCCAGATAGCCCTGTTTGGCCACGGCAGCCGGCTTCGAGCCCCGCTCCTGGGCGCGCTTGATGCGGGCCGCAATGCTGGGTAAGTAGTAGCCGCCCACAATGTTGAGGTGTTCCAGGCACTGGCCGGCGCTCCAGCGGCTGGGGCCGGGGCGGCGGTTCAGCTTTTCGGCGCTCAGGGGCCGAAAACGCTGCTGCGCCTTCACCCGCAGCACCAGCAGGTCGTTGGTTAGCTGGTCAAAGAAATCGGAGGTGGCACGAACGGCAACGGGCATAAAAGCAGAGGCTAACGAGTCGTAAACATACAATTTAGCAGCGGATTCCGAATAATTTACGTCGGATTTCCGCTTCGCCAAGCTCCGCATTTGGTTTCGGGCTGGTATCTTGGCTGCATGGTAAAACAATGTTTTTGGTATTGTAGTGCGCTGGTAGCGCTGGCATTTGCATTAACCCCGGAGGCCCGGGCCCAGGCCGTGCCCAACGCCGGCGAGCGGGTAGAGAGTCTGGTCACCTTCGGTGCGCAGTCGGACAAGATGTGGGGCGACGATGATTTCACCCAAACCTTCTTCTTCCTAATTCCCGAAAAACAGCGCGCCCCGGTCTACATCCGCGTATTCGACCCCGATTGCGGCGGCAAAAACGACGACCTGAAAGGCGCTGCCAATACCACCACGTCGTTCAGCCTCTACGGCGGCCCGGGCACTTTCAGCGGCCCCCAGGCCCGCGACCCGCGCCCCACCAACCCCGTGCCCACCGGCCGCCTGCTCAAGAGCCAGACCTTTGGCAACGAGCCGCAGTACGATGGCAAATGGTACACCTTCGGCCCGCTGAACCCGCTGGAAGGCGAGCAGGTGGATGAGTTTAAAGGCCGCGTTTTCAAGCTAGTAGCCCGGGGCCTCACCGGCAACGACGGCAACCTGTACCGCTATTTTTTCAGCACCAGTCCTACGGCCAATGTATCGGTGGAGGGCGGCAACGCCTTCACCTACGAGTACTGCTTCCGGCTGCCGGCCACGGCCACCAAAACCACCGTGCACCTCTATCCTTTCGTGAACGATAAGGTGGTGAGCATCAAGCAAAGCAACTTCGACGCCGATAACGCAGCCACGCTCAATGTGTTCAGCATTGCCAAAAATGGCCAGCCCGGCACCATGAGCGGTGACGGCGAGTGGACCAGCAGCGTGTTTCCGGTATCGCCCAAAGAGCACGGCCTCAGCCTCGATTTCCGCCTCACCTCCACCAAGGCCGCACCCAACGACCTGGTGTTTTACGTGACCGACCAGTACGAAACGGCCATGCCGTTTTTCGCCATTCCGCTGGGTGGCCCGCCGCGCTACCAGTACGATATCAACGTGAAAGTGCACCGGTAATTCCCGGGGCTACTTGTTAGAAAGCAGAACGTCCTGCTTCGGCTGCGCTCAGCAGGACGTTCTGCTTTAAGCGCTTACGCGCTTTATTCGTCGCCTTCGCCGTCGCGGCCGGCGTTGCGCTGGGGCGCGCCGTGGTCGGCGCTGTTCGCTTCGTCGGTGCGGTTTTCCTGGCGGGCGGCCGAGCCATAGTTTTGGGCCTTGTCTTCGGCGCGTTGGTCGCCCTGGGCGGGCGAGCCGGCGGTACTGCCGGCTTTGCTGTCGTCGTAGGCATCGTTATAAGAGCCGCCGCGTGAGCCAATGCCCTGTCCTACATCGCCCTTGTTAGCGCCGGCCGCCGTGTAGCCGTTGCGCTCGTCGCCGGTGTCGTTGTCGGGCACGCTGTTGGGCTGGTCGCGGCCCCGGTCGGCGTAGCCCTGGCCGCGCTGGTTGGCCATTTCGGGTTGGTTAGTGGAGTAGGTTTCCGTATCGTGGCGGCCCTGGCTGTCGGTGCCACTTTGGGCGGGCATGTAGTCCTCGGTCTGGTTGCGGTGGTCTACTTCGGGCGTGGCACCATCGCGCTGGTCAGTAGCGCTGCCTGGGTTGAGCGAGGTATGGCCGTAGTCGGCCGAGTAGCCGCTGCCGGGGCCTTTGGACGAGCCGTTGTCGTTTTCGTGGGGATTGGCGCTGGTGGGCGTTTGGCCGGTGGCGGTACCGGCCTCGAAGCCATATTCGGTGCGGCTGTCGGGGCGCTCGTCGCGGCCGTCGTAGCTGCGGTAGGAATTGTCCTGCTCGCCGGTGCGGCCGGGGCCGCCGTAGTAGTTGTCCTCGGCGGTGTTGTTGGGCTCGTAGTCAGCCAGCCGGTTCTGGTTGCCGAAGCCGCCGTGGGTGGTGCCGCCCAGGTCCTGCGCGCCAAACTCGCCCCGGTTGGGGTCGCTGTCCTGGTTTTCGCGGCGGTCCTGGTCTTGGTAGCTGTCTTGGGTGCCGTTGCCAAAATTGCCGCCGTAGGAGCCTTCGGGCACCAGGTCGGCGGGGTTGGCTTCTTTGTTTTCCTGGGGCTTGGTATCGGCGTCCACGGCTCCGGCGGCCATGCTGGTTTCGGCGGCGGCCAGCGCTTCGCTCGATACCGGCGTGGCAGCGGCGGGGCTGGTGGGCGGGCCGCCGGGCTGGCCCACGCCTTCGCCGGGCCGGGTGTGCTTGGTGGCCGTGTTGCCCACCGGTCCGTCGATGCGGTTGCCGGCAATGTCGTTGGGCTCGGTGTTCAGGTTTTCTTCGGCGTTGGTCATGGCGGTGGGATGATAAGTGGAGAGCATTAGCCAAAGGCTGCTTCCCTATACGCACGGCCGAACCCGTTGTTTTCGGCGCGGGTCGGGCGCGGGCATCGGCACGATTTTCGGCGGTGCCATTTTACCTTTGTCCGGGAGCGGCCCGCCGCGCTTCGGCTTTTCGGCCTTGGGCCGGCCGAGTGCAGCGCATCAAAACCCGATTCATTTTACCCTTACCCCACGCTTATGCTTACCGGCACCGTTAAGTTTTACGACGACACCAAAGGCTTCGGCTTCATCATTGCCGACGATAATGAGGAAGAAATCTTCGTCCACCAAACCGGCCTCATCCACGAAATCCAGGAAGGCGACCGGGTACAGTTCAACATCAAAGCCGGCAAGAAAGGCCCCAACGCCGTGGACGTAACCCGGGTACAATAATTTCCGATAACAGCCTGCGATAAGCCCCAGCGGGGCGGCATGTTGGTAGTTCGGCTATGCTATTAAGCGTTAAAGCCCCAGCGGGGCGACACTCGTCAAACAAGTGTCGCCCCGCTGGGGCTTTAACCATTTTTCGTCAGCACTTCCTAACGACATGCCGCCCCGCTGGGGCTAAAACGAATAAATCTACCTATTTCTTTGCCACGTGCTTGGCCACCCGCACGCCCACGGCCATGAGGCCGGGCAGCTGGTCCTGGCGCATGTACTGCTCCAGGGTGAGGGTGTAGCTGCCGGGCTTGGCGAAGTGCTGATTGGGCAGCGCCAGGGCCTGCAGGTCGTAGATATCGCCGGTGCCGCTGCCTTTGGGCTCGCCGGTTTTGGGGTCCATCAGCAGGATTTGGTGCAGCAGCGGCGGGCCCGCCGGACCGGCGGGGCCGGTGAGCGTATGCTTCATATACAGGTTGTAAAACCCATAGGCTGAAGCATAGCGTACGTTGAAAAACACGTCGTAGCGCGCCGTCGTGTCCTCAATCGTGAAGGTGAAGGCGGGCTTCTGCTGCACGTCCCACGAGTATTTCGGGAAGTCCGTATTCTGCTCAAAAACCCGGTTGGGGTCGCAGGCCGTGAGCAGACTCAGGAGCCCGCCTACCACCACCAACCTCCATGCAAAACGCTGATTCATACTAGTAACTGGTATTCGAAAACAAAACGGCATTGATTACGAGCCGGCCGGAGCCGGGGCCGAGTCGGACGCGGCTCCGCCTTCGCCGGCCGGGCCACGGCCGCTGCGGCGGTTGCGGCCGCCCCGGCCTTCGCGGCGCTCGCCACCTTCGGCACGGCGCTCGCCACCCTCGCGGCGCGGGCGCGGCTCGCCCGGGCCTTCGGCGGCGGGGCGGGGCGGGGCACCGGCGGTAGAATCGGCGCGGCGGGGGCTGTCGGGGCGACGGTTGCGGGGGCCTTCGGGGCGCGGCTCGCCGGCTTCGCCCTCGGGGCGGGGCGCGTCGGTCCGGTTGCGGCCGCCGCGGCGGTTGCTGGGGCGGGCGGCGGCCCCGCGGCGGCCGCGCTGCTCAGCCGTATCGCCCAGGGCGGGCACCGGGTTGTCGGCATCGCCGGGGCCGGGGCTGGTCATTTGCTCGGGCGGGCGGGGGCCGCCGGGGGCGGCACCGGCGGGGCGGCGGCCGTCGCGGGGGGGCCGGCCTTCGCGGGGCTCGCGGGCCGGGCGGCCTTCGCGGGGTTCGCGGGGCTCGGTGCCGGGTTCCTGGGCGGCGCGGGGCTCCCGCTCGGGGCGGGGCGCACGGGGCTCGCGCAGTTCCCGGCCTTCGCGGGGAAGGCGGGCTTCGGCGGTTTCGCCTTCTTTCTCGCCTTTGCCTTTCTTGCGCTTGGTGCGCTTGGCGCTCGATTTAATTTTGTCGTCGAGGCGGTCGAGAGAGCCTTCCACAATGGCCGATACTTCGGGCTCGGGGGCTTCTTCGCGGGGGGGCAGCAGGCTTTCGATAACCTCGCCGCGCTTGTTCATTTCCAGCAGCTCTTTCACCCGGGCCGTGTCCAGCATCACCCAGTTGTTGTCGCCCTTAAAGGCAAACCACATGCGGCGGCGGAAGATATCGGTTTTCTGCAAAAAGGCCTCGCCCTTGTTGGTTTTGAGGGGGCGCTGCACCTGCGGAATGTCCTTCAGGGCATCGAGGTAGGCATCCAGCTCATAGTTGAGGCAGCACTTGAGGCGGCCGCACTGGCCGGCCAGCTTCTGGGGGTTCAGGCTCAGGTTCTGGTAGCGGGCAGCGGTGGTGCTCACGGTTTTAAAGTCGGTGAGCCAGGTGGAGCAGCACAGCTCGCGCCCACAAATACCAAGGCCGCCGATGCGGCCGGCTTCCTGCCGCAGGGATATCTGGCGCATCTCGACGCGTACCCGGAACTCGTCGGCCAGGCGGCGAATGAGCTCGCGGAAATCGACCCGGTCCTCGGCCGAATAATAGAAGAGGGCGCGGGTGCGGTCGGCCTGGTATTCTACGTCGCTCAGCTTCATGCGCAGACGCAATTCGCTCACCATGGCGCGGGCCCGGAACATGGTACCGGTTTCGAGGTCGCGCACGGCCTGCCACCGCTCCTCGTCGTCGGGGGTGGCAACGCGCAGGATGTTGCGGATTTCCTTGGAGTCGGTGGGTACCTTCTTCTTGCGCATTTGCAGGCGCACCAGCTCGCCCTTGAGCGAGACGTGGCCGAGGTGCCAGCCCGAGCCGGCGGCATCTACCACCACGGCGTCGCCGGTCACAAGGGGTAGGCGCAAGTCGTTGCGCATAAACTCCTTACGGCCGCCCTTGAAGCGCACTTCCACCAGGTCGAAGCCGGCGAATGAATCGGGGATTTCCACGTCCTGCAGCCAGTCGAAGACGTTCATCCGCGTGCAGCCGCCGGAGCTACAGCCCCCCTTCGAGCCGCAGCCCCCTACTTTGGTGGTGCCGCAGCCCCCACCGGTTGAACATGATGCACAAGCCACGAGTCAGACAATTATATAGTTGGGCGAAAAGCTGGTTTTCGCGAAAATTCGGTTCCTAGCAAAGATACACAAATAGCACAGGGCGCTTCCGATGGGCTCGCGGCGGGGTTTGGGCCACCCCTATCCCCCAGCGGCCAGCACAGATACCGGCCGCAGTGCCCCAATTCGGGCGTATAATTATTACAATAGTTTATTATACTGGCACTTACAAGATTTTGTCATTTTCCGCAATGTAAATTAGCAAAAACTCATTCAGATTCCAAAAAACGGCGTTTTGATTAAACTATTTTTAAAATACGAATGAATGAGTGGTGTGATTCGTAATTACAGCCCTATATATTCGCTCATTCTTCACCAAATCATCACCCCAAAAACCACTATGAAAAGGTTCAAACTTCTACCACTGCTGGCGCTGGCTGGCGCGACTCTATCCCTCTCGTCGTGCAGCAAAAAAGAAGAAGTCGCCGCAGCTCCTTCGGCTGTTTCGCAAGATGCCATGGCTCAGATTAAAGCTTTGGGATTCAGCACACAGGATGTAAAAAAAGTTGACGGCGGCTACGTTGTGGAAGGCGACATGCTGCTGACCCCGGAGCTGCTGGCCAGCGCCCCCGGCTACTCCACCCTCCGCGTGGGCCAGGACGAGCAGTACCGCACCACCAACCTGGTGGGCAGCCTGCCACGCGTGCTCACCGTGAGCATCAGCAGCTCATTTAACTCGGCCTACGTGACGGCCATTGATGAGGCTATCCGGCGCTACAACGCGGCGGGCCTGCGGGTAACGTTCCGTCGCATCAGCACGACTGGGGCCGACCTGCCCGTTAAGTATTCGTCGAACCTGGGCGCGGGCGTACTGGGCCAGTCGGGCGGCTTCCCCAGCGGTGGCAACCCCGCGCCGGGCTTCACCTTGGTACCCAACGTAATCAACAGCTCGAACACTAATTACATTGCGACCATCATGGCGCACGAGATGGGCCACTGCATCGGCATGCGCCACACCGACTACTACAACCGCGCCTACAGCTGTGGCGGCAGTGCCTCCAACGAAGGCGCCAGCACGGTGGGAGCCATCCTCATCCCCGGTACGCCTTCGACGGCCGAGCCGAACTCCTGGATGCTGGCCTGCGTGGGCAACGGCGTGAACCG
Organism: Hymenobacter artigasi; assembly: GCF_012275535.1. GTDB lineage: Bacteria > Bacteroidota > Bacteroidia > Cytophagales > Hymenobacteraceae > Hymenobacter > Hymenobacter artigasi. The sequence goes on from NZ_JAAVTK010000001.1 coordinate 278,685, forward strand.
TCCCTTCACCAGCAACGACCTGACGGCGCTGAACTACATCTACTAGTGTAATCCGGCAGCACCGGCTAAAGAGTAAGGGGCTTCCGCTTAAACCGCGGCCCCTTGCTCTTTAGCCGGTGCTGCCGGTATCACGGCTTAAATTTTTCCCTCGTAAAACAATAGCTGTTCGTTTTTTCACCATTTCGCATCACATATCAACCTGGGTATATGAAAATTAAAAACCTGTTTGCCGCTACCGCTTTCTGTGCTGCTTCGGTACTAGCACTATCCTCGTGCAGCAAAAAAGAGGAGGTTGCTGCTGCCCCAACGGTTGCTACACAAGAAGTTTTAGGCCAAATCAAAGCCCTGGGCTTTGGAACGGAAGGCGTCCGCCCCGTAGCTGGCGGCTTCGTAGTAGAAGGCGACATGCTGCTGACGAACGCGATGTTGGCCAGCGCCCCTGGCTACTCCACACTGCGCGTGGGTGACGAGGAGCAGTACCGCACCACCAACCTGGTAGGCAGCCTGCCGCGCACGCTTACCGTGAGCCTGTCGGCACAGTTCCCAGCTGCGTATGGAGCGGCTATTGATGAAGCCATCCTCCGGTACAATGCCGCCAACCTGCAGTTGCACTTCACCCGCGTCGCCAATGACGCCGCTGCTGACCTGCCGGTTAAGTATTCAGCTGACTTGGGCCCGGGCGTATTGGGTCAGTCGGGCGGCTTCCCCAGCGGCGGCAACCCCGCCCCGGGTTTCACGCTGGTTCCCAGCGTGATTAACAGCACCATTACCAATTACATCGCCACCATCATGGCCCACGAGATGGGCCACTGCATCGGCATGCGCCACACCGACTACTACAACCGTCAGTACAGCTGCGGTGGTCGTAAATCCAACGAAGGCGCAAGCACAGTGGGGGCCATCCTCATCCCCGGCACGCCTTCGACGGCCGAGCCGAACTCCTGGATGCTGGCCTGCGTGGGCAACGGCGTGAACCGTCCCTTCACCAGCAACGACCTGACGGCGCTGAACTACATTTACTAACTCCGGTTAGGATGTTCAAACAAAATGCCCCGGCTCGTATGAGTCGGGGCATTTTGTTTGGAAATACCCTTGATACAGCTACATGAGCAATAGGCCCGGCACCAGAACCGGCTAATCGGTTGGGGCTATCTACTGTATCACCACCCGAATTACCTGGGCAGCCTGCTCTTTCGTTTGCACTCGCAGCAGGTATACGCCGGGGCGTAGGCCACTGGTATCAAGCACATTGATTACACCATCCACTGTGGTTTCCCGCTGGAAGCGGCCCAGCATATCATAGAGTTGGGCAGTAACTTTGCCGGTCGTGTTGGCCGCTAGCTGCAGGGGCTGGCCGGCGGTTACCGGGTTGGGGTAGGCCTGAGTCAGGCCGGCCCGCAGCAGGAAGGCTTCTTCCGTGCCGCTATAGAATTGCTGGCCGGCCACGTTGTCGAGCCGCACGCGGTAGAGGTAGCGGCCGGCGGCAGCGGGTTGGTCGGCAAACGTGAACGTGGTGCGGGAAACCGGGCTGATGGTCTGCACGGCCTCGAAGGTACCATCGGGCCGTTGTCGCTCCAGGGTGGCCGATTTCAGACGATACACCGTACCGAGTATGACATTAAAGTGAATGGTTTCGTCGACCAGCTGACGGGGCAGAAAGGAGCGAAAATAGCACGCGGTGCCCTGCGTGGTGTAGTTGATGGTGGTGCCCGGCTGGCCCACCCGCCCGCCCACAACCGGAGCCACGGCGTAGTAGAGCACCGGCACTTGGGTACGACCAAGCACCAGCGCTGTATCAGCCGTTTGCACCAGCGGTTCGAGGTAGGTAGCGCCCAGCTGGTATACCTGGTAGCGGGCCACGCCCGGGATGCGCGCCCATTGCAGCAGGGCCTCTTCGGGACAGGCGTAGCCGACCTGCACCGCCGAGGCCCGCACAACCGTAAACGTATCGGACACGAACTCGCTGCTACCGCTCACCAGCCGCAACTGGGCCAGCGTAGCCGTATCGGGTACGGCCCAGGTGGTACGGGTGCCCCCCAGTGGCACGGACGCATTCAATACGCGCCAGCCCGAGCGGCCCACGGGGCGGTACTCGAGGCGGGCGGTGGCGGCGGCCGGGCCGCTCCACTGCCAGCGCAGGGTTGCGGTGGTGTTGGGGCGCAGATTGTCGGGACGTGCGGGGTAGGTCCAGATGAGGCCGGGGGGATTTATTTCGTAGGCCAGGCTAAACGCCTGCGCACTTTGCGGCACGGCAAAGCCGCGCACATGCAGCTCGTAGGTGCCGGCAGCGGGCAGCGCCAGGCTAATCTGCTCAGCGTTGTTGAGATGGTCGGCGCGGCGGCGGGCGGGGCGGGCCAGCGAGTCGGCGTGGGGGTAGGCGCTCAAGGCCCAGGGCAGCCAGCGCTGGCCGGTGCTCAGGGCCACCAGCTCCAGGTCGAGGTCGTTGACGAGAGCCGTGGCGGCGTTGGCGGTGGCGGCAGGGTCGCTCCACACCAGCGTGGCCTTCAGCTGCTGCTGGCCAGCGGGCACGATGATGCGGAAAACCTGGTCGGCACCTTGCGTGGCGCTGCCACCGAAAAACTGGCCAGCGCGCATGGTGCTCACGGCGCCAAGCGCATCGAGCTGGCCGAAACCGCTGAGGTAGTCGATTTCGGGCGTGTCCAGGTCGTCGGCGCTGTTGAGAAGCACGGCTTTGACGAGGGCGGCAGGCGGCAGGGTACCGGCGTGCTGGTCGCGGTACTGCTGCTGCAGCAGAATGCTGATGCCCGACACCAGCGCCGCCGCCTCGGACGAGCCGCCCTCGCCGTAGGCCACCAGCTCCGGCTTGATGCGCCCATCATAGGCAGGGCCACGCGAGCTAAGCGCGGCCACCTGCCCGCTGAAGTCGGTAGCGCCCACGGTCAGCGTATTTTTCGACATCTTGAACTGCCCGCTGATGTTAGCGAATTTGGCAATGCTCTGGTAGGTTCCGCTGGGACTGGCCGACGAGCCCACATTGCCCGACGAGAATACGTGCAGCAGCTGCGGCAGCTGCTGCGCCTGTTGGTCGTATGCCTGGGCTTCGAGCCCGTAGTAATTCTCGATGCCCACGCCGTAGGAGTGGTTTTGCACCGATGCGCCGGCCTGGGTGAGCTGAGTTGCATCGTCAGGCAGCAGACGGGCAAAGTCGGAAGTGGCCAGCCGCACGGCACGGGCCGCGCCCCGGCCCAGTGGGTCGGAGTTGCCGGCCCCGCCCAGCAGCGTAGCCATGGCCGTGGCGTGGTCAGAATACGGCTTAGCAAACGTGCCCGGATTTACCACGCGGCCCTTCAAGTCGATATCGTCGGGGTCGAAGGGCAGCTCCTTCACCGAGGCCGTCAGGCCCTGCCCGGTCAGGTCGGGGAAGCGGGCGTGCACTACCGAAATGGTATTCACTGATAAATTAGAGTTGTTGAGGCGCCGTTCTTCGTGTGCGCGGCGGTCGGCCACGTCCACGAATTCTACGCCCGGCGCGGCCGCCAGCTGGGTTGGCGTGAGGCCAGTGACGGTGAGTGTACGGGCGTCGTTCCCCATCTGCGCTACCTGCGCGGCCGGAAGGTGCTGCCGCGCCCACTGCCGGAAGGCCGCGCCGTCGGCCACGCGAACGCGCAACGGGCGCGACTGTTGCGCAGCGGTGGCGGCTTGCAGGCCGGGAGCCAGCTTGCCCAACGTGGCGCGTGTGCCGGGCGTTTGGGCCTGTAGCAGCAGGGGCAGCAACAGCCCCGGCAGCAAAGCCCACCAGCCGCCACGCGTTTTTCCCGAACCAGATACCGCTTTGCGCCGGGAATACCCCATTCAGTCAGGCTTTTCAGTTTAAATCATTCGCCCACCTGGGCGTTGCCAAAGGTAAAACAATCATCTATTTCCATTGGCTATTAACCAAGAAAGGAACCCGCTTGCGCAGATTCCTTTCTTTGGCAATAAATTACTAATCAGCTTTCTACTCGCCGGGCTTCAACACTACTTTGGTGCAGTTGTCCTTCTTGTTGCGGAAGATGTCGTAGGCATGCGGGGCCTGCGAGAGCGGCAGGCGGTGCGAAATGATGTCGTCCAGGCGCACATCGCCGTTGGAAACGTGCTGAAGCAGCTTGTCGATGTGCTTGTGGGCCGGGGCCTGGCCGCCTTTCAGCGTGATGCCTTTATCAAAGAACTGGTGAATGGGGAAGTTGTCGAACGGCGAAGAATATACGCCGAGAACCGATACGAACCCGCCCCGGCGCACGGCGCTCATGCAGGCCAGCAGCACTTTATCGGAGCCTTTTTCGAGATTAGCCACGGCTTTGGCGCGGTCCAGGAGGTTGCGGTCGGGCTCAAAACCCACGGCCTCTACTATCACATCGGCCCCATAGCCTTTGCTTTTGCTACGAATTTCGTCTACTACCTGCTGGTGGCTGTCCCAGAGGATGCCTTCGGCATTGGCCGATTTTTTGGCCAAATCGAGGCGGTACTGCTGGGTATCGACGATGATAACGCGGCTGGCCCCGCGCAGCCAGGCCGACTTTGCCGCCATGATGCCCACCGGGCCGGCCCCAAAAATGGCCACTACTTCGCCGCCTTTCACATTGGCCCAGTCGATGCCGGTGTAGCCGGTGGGGAAGATGTCGGTGAGGAAGAGCACCTGCTCGTCGGTGAGGTTGTCTGGCACTTTGCGGGGGCCGTGGTCGGCGTAGGGTACGCGCACGAATTCGGCCTGGCCGCCATCGTAGCCGCCATACAGGTCGGTATAGCCAAACAGGGCCCCACCTTTTTCGGTCATCAGGCCGCCTTCGGGGCCATAATGGTCGGGGTTGGAGTTTTCACAGTGGCCGGGCAGGTCGTGGTTGCAGAACAGGCAATGGCCACAGGCCACTGGGAAGGGCACCACCACGCGGTCGCCGCGCTTGAGGTTTTTTACACCTTTGCCCACTTCCTCCACAATGCCCATAAACTCGTGGCCGAGGGTCATCGGTTTGGGCTGGGGAATACTGCCGTTGTAAATGTGCAGGTCGGAGCCGCAAATGGCCGTGCTGGTCACGCGCAGGATGATGTCGCGGGATTCTTTGATTTCGGGGTCGTCCACGTTATCAACGCGAACATCTTTGGCACCGTGGATGCGGAGAGCTTTCATAGAGCGGGAGTTAGGGATGAATCAGGCAAGCCTGCTATCCTAAACGGCCGCTTTTTCCGGCGGGTTACTACGGTTCGGCTCGGCAGCCTGGTAGCCTCAACCGTATGGCGGCCCCTTACATCTGATACACCGCTACTCCCGCCGCCGTGAAAATATACGCGTACGTTTCGCCCACCAGCACCTGCCGCACCGCGCCGGGGTCGGTGCCAGCGGGCAGGGCCACGCGCCGTTCCGTGAGGTTATAAAGGTGAAAGAAGTGGATGGCCCCGGCTTCGAGAAAGTACAGCTCATCGCCCCGGAAGCCCACCGTGCTCAGCCCCGGAAAAGGCAGCTTTTTCTTATAGTTGCCAAGGTTGTCGAATACATACACGCCCGTGCTGCGGTCCACGAGGTAGGTATTGTTCTGGTACTGACGAATGAAGCGGAAATCGGGCCGCGAGCGGCCAATAATAAGGTCCAGCGGGGTGCTTTGCACCGCGCGCAGGGTGTTGGGGTCGAATTCGCGCAGCGTGAGCGTGCTTTCATCAAGCAGCCAGATGAAGTTGTCGGGGGCCAGTGTGGCCACGCGCACCGTGCCATCGAGCACATCGCCCAGCCGCACCTCGCTGATGAGGGACAGGAACCGGTCGAGCAGCACCAACTGCTGCCGGTCGTCGTTGAACACGAGCGTACTGGTCACATTCCAGGCTTCGACCTGGGCTACGTGGCCGGGCTGGGCGGGCGCGTAGGTATTCAGGGGCAGGCCCTCGGGGCCGTACTGGCGCAGGTTATTGTCGGCATCGGCCACGTAGAGTGCGCCGCGCCGGTCGAGCGAAGCCGCGCCCGGATTGGGCAGCCGGATAAGGCGCAGCAGTTTCCAGGTGGCCACGGTGGGCGCGGCCGTCGCATCTACCGGCGGCTGCGGGGCGGGCTGCACGGGCGCCACGGTTTGCGTGGCGGCCGGCGCAGTCGAGGCGGCGGAGGGCACGGTGGTTTGGGCGTGGGCGGTGGTGGTGAGCAGGAACAGCATGAGAAACGCTACTGCTGGCGCGCGTCTGCGACGCGTGCCGGTTGGGTTCGAGCCTGCGGCTCGGGCCGTAGTTGCGTCTGCAAACGCATTCAATGCCCGAGCCGCAGGCTCGAACCCAACCGGCAGCGCGTCACAGACGCGCGCCAGCCAGCGCCCGGCGCTACTGCTCAAAATGCCGCAAGGCCAGCTCGTTGCCATCGTACACGCCATAGCTGCAATAATTGACCCATTCGCCCAGGTTCACGTAGCGGCTGCCGGGGGCTACTTCCACATCCAGCGGCAGGTGGCGGTGGCCGAAGATGTAATAGTCGTGGTGCATGCGCGCTTCCAGCTCGCGGCAGTATTGCAGCAGCCATTCCTCGTCGCCGAAATACACGGTATCGTCCTTGCCGGCCTGCATCCGGCTGCGGCGGCTCCACTTATTGGCCATGCCGATGCCGAAATTGGGGTGCAGCCGGGCAAACAGCCACTGCGCCACGCCTGAAGTGAATACCTGTTTCAGCGCTTTGTAGCTGTAGTCCTTTGGCCCCAGCCCGTCGCCGTGGCCAATGTGAAAGAGCTTGTCACCAATCCGTTGCGAAACTTCCTGGCGCAGCACCGGAATGCCCATTTCCTGGGTGAAGTAGCCAAACATCCACATATCATGGTTGCCGGTGAAGATGGTAATGGGCAGGCCGCCATCCGTGAGCTCGGCCAGTTTGCCCTGCAAGCGGCTGAACCCACGCGGGATGGCGTGCTTGTACTCAAACCAGAAGTCAAACAGGTCGCCCAGCAGGTAAATGGCCGCCGCATCCTTCGCCACCTCATCCAGCCAGCGCACGATGCGCTTCTCCCGCGCCAGCGAAGCCGCCGCGTTGGGCGCGCCCAGGTGAAAATCGGAAGCGAAGTACACCCGCTTGCCGGGCGGCAGGATAATATCAGAAAGTAAATGGGGTGACTTCATTCAGGAAACAAGTAATCTAAACCTTCATTAAACGTCATGTCGAGCGCAGCCGAGACATCTGGCGTGGCTTAAGTAATCAAAACTGCTCAACGATGCGAGCGAGATGTCTCGGCTGCGCTCGACATGACGTTCTACTTCTATATCTCACCCTCGTCTTCCAGCAAAAACAGCGCGATGCGGCGCGGGCCATGCGCGCCCAGCACCAGCGTTTTTTCAATATCGGCCGTGCGGCTGGGGCCACTAGTGAGCGACACCATGGAGGGCGGAGCCGCGCCGTAGCGCTCCTGTATCACGCGCAGCGCATCGCCGATTTCGGCTACTACTTGGCTGGGGCGGGCCAGCACCAGGTGCTGGTCGGGGTAGATGCTCAGCCGCCGTCCGCTGGCCGTGGCGGCCGATACCAGCACGCTGCCGGTACGGGCCACCAGCGCCTCGCACGAAGTCAGGCTCAGGTCGGCATTAGCCACGAAATCAGCCTCACCGGCGCGAAATTCCACGCCGGCGACCTGCAGCACTGCCTGCAAATCGGGTTCCCACACGTAAGGCGCGCTCACCTGCTGCCGCTCCCGGTAAGCAGCCAGTTGCGTAGCCAGCGCGGCCAGGTCTTCGCAATAGTAAAATTCACCGCCAACCTGCTGGAATCGCTCCGCGAAGGCTACCACCACGTCGGCGTTGCTGAGGGGTGGGTGCACGGGGGCAGCAAAATCGGGCCGGGGCGGCAGTGGCGCGGGGCCAGCCGCCAGCCCCTGGCGGATTCGGGCCAAAACAGCATCGCGGGAAGATTCGGACATGATGCAAAAGTAATAACATAAAAAAAGCCAGCCCCATAAGAGGCTGGCTTTCCAATTGTACCGCAAGCTTCAGCTTGCGGCACGGTGTAACTAGCCGGCTACGGCGCTGCCACTGGCGGCGGGGGCTTCGTTGCTGGTGTTGCCATCGAGGCCGGGCAGGTTTAGGTCGGGCAGGTCGCTGCTGATGGTGCCACCGGCAGCCAGCTCGCCGCGCACTTCGCTGGCCGTTTCGCTGCGGTCGGTGCCGGCCATGTGGGCCTGGTAGTTGGTCTGGGTATCGAAGGGGCGCGGGCCCACCAGACGGGTCAGGTCTTCCTGTTGCAGTACTTCTTTCTCCAGCAGCTCCTTGGCTACTACTTCCAGCTCGTGGCGGCGCTCGGTGAGGAGCTCTTTGGTGCGAACGTAAGCAGTTTCGATGATGGTCCGCACTTCCTCGTCAATCATCTGCGAAGTGGCTTCCGAATAAGGCTTCGAGAAGCCGTACTCGCTCTGTCCCTTCGAGTCGTAGAACGACACGTTGCCGAGCTTGGCGTTCATGCCGTACATCGTCACGATGGAGTAAGCCATCTTGGTGATGCGCTCCAGGTCGCTCAATGCGCCGGTCGAGATTTTACCAAATACCAGCTGCTCGGCGGCGCGGCCACCCAGGGCCATGCACATTTCATCAATCAGCTGCTCGGTATTGTAAAGAAACTGCTCCTTGGGCAGGTACTGAGCGTAGCCCAGCGCCGCTACCCCACGGGGCACAATGCTCACTTTCACCAGCGGGTCGACGTGCTCCAGGAACCAGCCCGCGATGGCGTGGCCGGCCTCGTGGTACGCCACAATACGCTTCTCGCCGGGCGAGATGATTTTGTTCTTCTTCTCCAGGCCCCCAATCACGCGGTCAATGGCATCGGTGAAGTCCTGGTCTGTGATGAATTTCTTGTCGCGGCGGGCTGCAATAAGGGCGGCCTCGTTGCAGACGTTGGCAATTTCAGCACCGGCAAAGCCCGGGGTTTGTGCCGAAAGGCGGCGGGCATCCACGTCGGGGCCCAGCGTGAGGGGCTTGAGGTGCACCTGGAAAATCTGGGTGCGGCCGTTGATATCGGGCTTGTCGATACTGATTTGACGGTCGAAACGGCCGGGACGCAGTAGGGCCGAGTCCAGGGTATCGGGGCGGTTGGTGGCGGCTAGGATGATAACGCCGGAGTCGGTACCGAAACCGTCCATTTCCACCAGCAGCGAGTTCAGGGTGTTTTCGCGCTCGTCGTTACCGCCGGGCATGCTGCCCTTGCTGCGCGAACGGCCCACGGCGTCAATCTCGTCAATAAAGATGATGCAGGGCGCTTTGGCTTTGGCCTGCTTGAACAAGTCACGAACCCGGGCCGCGCCCACGCCCACAAACATCTCCACAAAGTCGGAACCCGAGAGTGAGAAGAACGGCACGTCGGCCTCGCCGGCTACGGCTTTGGCCAGCAGCGTTTTGCCGGTTCCGGGAGGACCTACCAGCAGCGCGCCCTTCGGAATTTTACCGCCGAGGATGGTGAACTTGCTGGGGTTCTTGAGGAACTCCACAATTTCCTGCACTTCCTCCTTGGCTTCTTCGAGGCCTGCCACGTCCTTAAAGGTAATTTTCACCTTATCACCGCCTTCAAACAGCGCGGCTTTGCTTTTGCCGATGCTGAAAATCTGGCCGCCGGGGCCGCCGGCGCTGCCCATGCGGCGCATCAGGAACCAGAAGCCGACAATCATCAGGACGATGAAGCCGTAGGTGCCGATGTAGTCGCCGGGGCTCGACCGCTCCTCAATGTTGAGGGGCAGGCGCTGGGCCGAAGGCACATCTTTCTGCAGCGCATCCAGGTTTTCCTGGAACAGCTTGGCATCCACTACCGGGAAGTAGAACTGCGAGCCCACCCCCTCGCCCCCGAAAGGCGAGCGGCGCGTGAGCTCCTGCTTGTATTTGGCGCGGGCCGCTTCCTTCAGCGTCACCTCTACCATTTTCTGGTTGCTGATGATGGTAACGGCCTGCACATCGCCGGACGCCAGCATGCTCTCGAAGCGCTGCTGGTTGATTTTGGCGGGCGAGTTGAGGTTGTTCACCCACATCACCCCGAACAAAAACACCAGCAGGCCCGCCAGTACCCACAGCTGCAAGCCCGGACGCGGGTTGGGCACCGGGGCGGTGGGCTTCTTCTTCTTATTGTTATTCAGATTTTTATCCGACATGAAAATAGCTACTTAAAACCGATTATAGGTAGAAGCAAAACACCGTGTCGAAAATAAATGTTCGACAGAAAGAAAGACGGAGTGGGAGCGGTTTTATTTTATTCTGGCAAGGCTTTTCTGTCATCCTGAGCGCAGCGAAGGACCTTATCGCGCCTGTGCCGTTTGGCATTACTGCAAACCGTTCGAGCGTGATAAGGTCCTTCGCTGCGCTCAGGATGACAGGTTCAGGCCAACCGCCTTACGCCGGCTCCGATTCGATGTAGCTGATGTTGGCGTCGCCCCACAGCTCTTCCAGCGCGTAGAACTTGCGGCGGTCGCGCAGGAAAACGTGCACCACCACATCAACATAGTCGAGCAGCACCCACTCGCGGTTGGTGCGGCCTTCGGTTTGCCAGGGGCTTTCGCCGGTTACTTTTTCGATTTCTTCTTCCACCGAGCGGGCCACGGCTTCGAGCTGCGTATCGGAGTTGGCCGAGCAGATGATGAAATAATCGGCAACGGCATTTTTTAATTCCTTCAGATTCAGCACCACGATGTCGGCGGCCTTCTTATCCTGCATGCCGCGAACGACCAAATCTGCCAATGTGTCTGAATCCTGACGGACCAACGTGCTTTTCATATTGTCTTGTTAGGTGTGAGCTTTACAGCCGAAAGTCTACGAAGTTAACGATACGCGAAAGAAGGCCGTGGTTGTCACCCCAAAAACCCTGTTCACGGGCCAGCAATTAGTTTGGCTGCCGACCTGCCCCTCGACTAATTCGGAGGCTCAAACATTGATAGTCCAAAATCGGGCCAGTGAGGGCTGTACCGTCATAACGGACTTTCAGACCGCCGGCCGGGGCCAGCGCGGCAACCAGTGGGTGGCCGCCCCCGCCGAAAACCTGATGCTGTCGGTGGTATGGCAGCCTACATTTCTGGCCGCCACCGAGCAATTCCGCCTCAGCCAAGCCGTGGCGCTGGGCGTGCACGACTGGGCCGTGGCCCTGCTCGGCCCCGACCCCAAACTGAAGCTGAAGTGGCCCAACGACCTTTACTATGGCCACCAAAAACTGGGCGGCATTCTGATTGAGAACAGCCTGAGCGGCTCAAAAATTCAATATAGCATCATTGGTATTGGATTGAATATCAATCAGCAAGCTTTTGAGCTACCCACGGCCACTTCCTTTTCTCTGCTCACCGGCCGGGCCTACCCGCGCGAGGCGCTGGCCGCCCGCCTGCTGGAGTGCCTGGAGCGCCGCTACCTGCAGCTGCGGGCCGGGCAGGTGGGCACCCTGCGGCGCGACTACCTGCAGGCCCTGTACCGCTACCAGGAAATCCATCCGTTTATTATCGACGGGCAAACGGTGAGCGGCCAGATTGTCGGGGTGGAAGAGGATGGCCGGCTGGCCGTGGCCATCGGCAACGAGCTGCGGCGGTTTGGGCTGCAGGAAATTCGGCATGCCTAGCAACCCTGGCGGCCTTTTGGGCATCCAGGGTTTGTAATTTATTCCAGGATAATAATTCTGACAGGGAATGGCCGTCGCAAATCGGCTACCTTCTGCTGGCGGCCGGCATTCAACTTTTGGGTGTTTTGTCTGTCTATCAAACCGAAACGCTTCGGCTGGCGTTGATTGGGTGGCCAGCAGGGCAACCCGGCACGGTGCTTGTCCTTGTGGCAGAGTCCTTATTTTTTCTCCTCTCCTTATTTTTGCATTTGTGATGAAACTCTTTACTCGTTTGGCAGTGCCCATGATTGCGCTGCTGCTTTCGGTCGCTTCTGCTTTCGCAGCCACCATTACGGTGCAGGTGGGCGACAACTTTTACCGGGGGCCGGATGGTAGCACCACCATCCGCATGGCGCCCACCGATGTGCTGGTTTTTCAAAATATTGGCTCGAACACCCACCCAACGGCGGCGGCTCAGTGGACCACGTTCACCATCAACCCAACCACGCCCACCAAAACCTTTCCGGCGGCAACCTTCACGGCCGGCACCTATCCGTTTTTTTGTACCGTTCATTCCGGCATGGTGGGCACCCTCATCGTGAGCACTGTCACGGCCACTGCCGACGCCAATCTGGCCGCTGCGCTGAGCGTGTACCCCAACCCCAGCCGGGGCCAGGTAACGGTACAGCTCAGCCAGAAAGCCGGCCAGAGCTACCAGCTGCGCCTGAGCAACATCATCGGCCAGGAAGTACGCACCGTAGCCCTCAAGCCCGAGCTGACTGCCAGCGGCATGGCGCTTGACCTGAGCGAGCTGCGCACCGGCGTGTACTTCTACAGCCTGTTGGTGGATGGCAAAGTGGCCAGCACCAAGCGCCTCGTGCTGCAGAACTGACCAGGCTGCTGGTTTGCAACCGGCCGCTAGGAACCAGCAAAGAGCCGTCAGAAACCCGAAACACAAAAGCAGCCTCGCGCTGCTTTTTGTGTTTCTAGCCCGAATTGGTTTCGTGCAAGCATCAGTGCAACGGTGCATTGCCTACTTTTGCCTTTTCACCGATTTGCTCGTTGCTTCTTCCGGTAGTGTGCCGCCCGCGCATTTACCGGTGTCTTGTGCCACATTCGTTTCTATGCGCTCTTTTAAAAGCCTGAACAACCTCGTCGGCTGGCTCGTGTTTGCCATTGCCTTCGCTACCTACCTGCTCACCCTGGAGCCTACCGCTTCGTTCTGGGACTGCGGCGAGTTCATTGCCTGTTCCTACAAGCTGCTGGTGCCGCACCCTCCGGGGGCCCCCACGTTCCTGCTGCTGGGCCGCCTGTTCTCGCTGTTCTCGTTTGGCGATGTGACCAAGGTGGCGGTGCTCATCAACGCCTTATCGGGCCTGAGCAGCGCCTTCACCGTCCTGTTTCTGTTCTGGATTATCACCCGCATGGCCCGCAAAATGGTGCTGCGCGATGCCGTGAGCAACAGCAGCCTGGCGGCCGAATCCATCGAGCCCAGCGGCTACCAGTCCTTCCTCATTCTGAGCGCGGGCGTGGTGGGGTCGCTGGCCTTTGCCTTCTCCGATTCCTTCTGGTTTAACGCAGTCGAAGGGGAAGTTTACGCCATGTCGGCGCTGTGCACGGCGGCCGTGGTCTGGATTATGCTGAAGTGGGAAGCGCACGCCAACGAAGCCGATTCGGACAAGTGGCTCATTCTGATTGCCTACGTTATCGGCCTCAGCATCGGGGTGCACTTGCTGAACCTACTCACACTGCCGGCCCTGGGCTTCATCTACTACTACCGCCGCACGGCCAATCCGTCGCTCAAGGGCGGCATCATCGTGATGGTGGTGAGCATGATTATCGTGGGGTCCATTCTGGTAGGCATCATTCCGGGCCTGCCCACGCTGGCCGGCAACTTCGAGGTGTTCTTCATCAACACCGTGGGTTTGCCCTTCAACTCGGGCCTGTTCATTTTCCTGATTGTGTTTATCGGGCTGATTTGGTTTGGCTTCCGCCTCTCCTTCCAGCGCCGCAGCCAGCTGCTGAACACGGCCATGCTGTGCTTCACGTTCATCCTGATTGGCTATTCGAGCTACCTGATTGTACCGATTCGCAGCTCCTTCCAGCCCACCATCAACGAAAACGACCCCGAGGACGTGCTGAGCTTCGTGAGCTACCTCAAGCGGGAGCAGTACGGCTCGCGGCCGTTGCTCTACGGCCCGCAGTTCAACGCCCAGCCTGTTGATTACGCCGAAGGTGCCCCCCGCTACGCCCGCGACCCCAAGACCAACACCTACAAGGAAATTATGCCGCGCCAGCAGGAGCCGGTGTACCGCGACGAGGACAAGATGCTGCTGCCCCGCATCTACAGCTACGAGCCCGACCAGATTGCCAACTACAAGAAGTGGGTAGACATTCAGGACGGCGTGAAGCCCACTATGGGCCAGAACCTGGGCTTTTTGATGCGCTACCAGATGGGCCACATGTTCTGGCGCTACTTCATGTGGAACTTCGTGGGGCGCGAGTCCGACGTGCAGCAGGCGGGCGTAGTCACACCCTTTAGCCCCAGCGCGAAGGCGCTGCCGCCGCGCATCGGCGAGAGCCCGGCGCACAACAACTTCCTGGCCCTGCCGCTCATCCTCGGCCTCATCGGCCTGTGGTTCCAGAGCCGGCGCGACAGTAAGGATGCCTGGGTGACTGGCCTGCTGTTTCTGATGACCGGCCTGGCCATTGTGATTTACCTCAACCAGCCGCCGCGCGAGCCGCGTGAGCGCGACTACACCTTCACCGGGGCCACCTTCGCCTTTGCCATCTGGATAGGGCTGGGCGTGCTGGGGCTGGCCGAACTATTCGGCAAAGTGGTGAAGGCCGACGGCCTGCGGGCCGGCCTGGCCCTGGCCGTGGGCCTGCTGATTCCAGGCATCATGGCCGCGCAGGGCTGGGACGACCACGACCGCTCCGACCGCTACAACTCGGTGGACTCGGCCAAGAACCTGCTGAATAGCTGCGCCCCGAACGCCATCCTGTTCACCAACGGCGACAACGACACCTTCCCGCTCTGGTACGCCCAGGAAGTGGAAGGCGTGCGGACCGACGTGCGCGTGGCCGTACTCTCGTACCTTAATACTGACTGGTACATCGCCCAGATGAAGCGCCGCTCCTACCTCTCGGAGGGCTTCCCCATCTCGATGCCCGCCCAGTCCTATGCCCAGGGCACCAACGACATGCTGCCCTTCGCCGCCAACCCGGCCGTGCCCAGCGTGAACCTCAAGGAATTCATCGAGCTGGTGAAGAGCAACAACCCGCTGCTGCAGGTGCAGTACCAGGAAAACGGCCCGATGATGATGAGCTTCCCCACGCCCAACTTCTTCCTACCCATTGATACCATGGCCGTGAAGAAGCTCGGCATCATCCCCAAAGGCCGCGAAGGCCAGCTTGTGAGCAAGATGGAGTGGAGCATGGGCAAGCGCGCCATTGAGAAGAAAAACCTGGTGATTCTGGACATGATTGCCACCAACAACTGGAAGCGGCCCATCTACTTCAGCAGCACCGTGGCCCCAAGCGACTACATGAACCTGCAGCCCTACTTCCAACTCGAAGGCATGGCCTACCGCCTGCTACCCTTGAAGGACCCGAACTACGACCCGCGCAGCGGTGACGAAGGCTACGTGGAAAAAGACCTCACCTACCAGCGCCTGCTGAAGGATTTCAGCTACCGCGGCCTGCAAAATCCGAAGATTTTCTACGACGAAAACAACCTGCGCTTCCCGGCCAACTACCGCGATAAGTTTGCCCGCCTGGCCAACGCCTACCTCGCGTCCAACAACGTGGCCAAGGCCAAGGAAGTGGCCGATAAAGCCCTGGAGCTGATGCCCGACGCCGCCATTCCCTACGACTACTACTCGCCCCAGCTGGTGCCCGCCCTGGTAGCAGGTGGCGAGAAAACCAAAGCCGACCAGATTCTCGACACCATGACCCAGCGCTCGGAGCAGATGCTGGCATACTACGCCACCAAGGCCGACGGCAGCCTATTTGAGGACGACCAGCGCGGCTACCTCCTGGGCCTGCAAAGCGTGTACCGCGCCGCCGAGATGGCCGGCGACAAGCCCCGCAGCGAAAAAGCCCTGGGCCTGATGAACCAGTACTACCCGCGCTAGGTGGCAATATGGTGAATGAGTAAAGGCCGGTCCGCAATGTGCGGGCCGGCCTTTTTATTTTGGCGATTTCTCAACTGCCCTGGGAACGTGACGGAACAGGCCGATGAGAGCCACCGGAAATGTTGTTACCAAATAACTCACTCCGACAAATTCTTCGTTGGCCTTCCCGTCCGTTTTCCCGTAGCTTTAGAGTATGCTGGTTCGTTTGCTTTTGCTGTTCTCATTCCTACTCACGGCCTTCGCGCCCTTAGCCCCGCGCCCCGACTACGCCGGCCTCTACCGCGACGCCCCGCACCTGGCCGTGGACACCCGCCGCGAGGGCGACAGCCTGCGCCTTTACCTGCGCCTGCCCGCCCCCGGCCGCCTGGGGCCGGGACACCCGCTGCGCCTGGCCGCCTGGCCCAGCTACGAAGCCAAGCTGCCGCTGTGGCAGGACAGCATCGTGCGCCGCCGGCAGCACCAGCATACAGAGGCCGACGGCAGCCTGCGCCTCAGCTTCTGCATTGCCGCCGCCCGCGTACCCGCCGGGGCCATCCTGCAGCTCAGCACCTCCCCCGCCGATGCCAAAGAAGACTACCAGGAGCCCAGCACCACCGCTTGGCTGCGCCTGACAGAAGCCGTGCTGGCGCGGTCCTTCGTGCTCACCGATTCGGTGGGTCAGCCGCTGGCCCGCCGCTACGTGCGGGCCGGCGACACCTTCGGCGTGGACAGCTACGGCCTGATGCAGCCCGTGCGCTGGAAGCGCTACGCCGTGACGCCCGCCCCCGCCCTGCCGCCCATGACCAGCCCCGCCGCCATGCCCGCCGGCCCGCGCCTGCTGCCCGTGCTCGACTCGGCCGAGGCCCGGCCCGGCGAGCCGCTGCGCTTCCGCGAGCCCGGCCTGTATGCGCTGAAGGTGGGCGGCGCGGGCGGCATGCCTACGCGCACGCTGGCCGTGCTGGTAGGAGCCAACAACTACCCCGCCCTCACCACGGCGTCGGAGCTGATTGAGCCGCTGCGCTACCTCACCACCAGCCAGGAGCGCCAGCGCCTCACCGATGCGCCCGACCCCAAGCGGGCGGTGGATAAATTCTGGCTCGACATTGCCCAGGGTAACCAGCGACAGGGCAAGGAATTGATTCGGCAGTTCTACGGCCGCGTGACGGCGGCCAACCGCCTTTTTGCCGCCCACAAGGCCGGCTGGCTCACCGATAGGGGCTTACTGTACGTGGTGCTGGGGCCGCCGCCGAGCGTGCGCCGGCTGTTCAACGGCGAGGAACGGTGGTTTTATTCCGAGGGCGGGCTGAACGGCGGGCCCATCACCTACACCTTCCGGCCCCGGCCGAGTACCTTTGCCCCTGATTACTACGAATTGGTGCGCCGGCCCGAGTACGAACTGCTCTGGTATGCCGCCGTTGAAAAATGGAGAACCCCACTGACCGCCCTGACCGGCCCGAACGCCCCAACCGACCTGCCCGCCCGGTAGCCGGCCGCCGCTTTTACGATGGCGCCAACCGCCCCGTCACCCCGAAACAGTTCCGCCCCGACCGTGGCGGCGCTGAATTTGACGACCTGCCCGCCCGCCCCAAAGGCCGTGGCGGCTCCGACAACCGCGACGAAGCCGCTGGTGACCGCACCGGCCGCTCCGACCGGGGCGAGTCGCGCCCGCCTTACCGCGAGCGCAGCGAAGGCGGCGAGCGCGGCAGCAACGCCGGCGGCGAGCGTCCCCGCTACGAAAACCGCCCGGCCCAGGCAGCGAGCATCGACATGCTGTTTGGCCTGCGCCCCATTCAGGAAGCCCTGAACGCGGGCCGTACGTTGGAGAAGATTTTCCTGCTGCGCGGCACCAAAAACAGCCTCGTAACGGACATCTCGGCGGCCGCCCGGGCGGCTGGCATCCAGGTGCAGCTGGTGCCGGTGGAGAAGCTCGACAACCTGACCCGCAAAAACCACCAGGGTGCAGTCGCCTTCGTGTCGCCCATCGACTACGCGCCGCTCGACACCATCGTGACCGGCTTGTTTGAGGAAGGAAAAGTACCCTTCCTGCTGCTGCTCGACCGCATTACCGACGTGCGGAACTTCGGCGCCATTGCCCGTACGGCCGAGTGTCTGGGCGTGCAGGCCATCGTGGTGCCCAGCCGGGGCGCGGCCCAAATCAACGGCGACGCGCTGAAAACCAGCGCCGGCGCGCTGAACATTCTGCCCGTGTGCCGCGAAAATAACCTGCACGAAACCATCCGCTTCCTCCAGCAGTCCGGCATCACCGTCGTGGCCTGTACCGAGAAAGCCGACGAAGCCGTAGGTGCCACCGAAATCGACTTCACCGGCCCCGTAGCCATCCTCATGGGCTCAGAAGAAGACGGCATTTCGCCCGACCTCCTGAACCTGGCCGACGTGAAGCTGAAAGTACCCATGAGCGGCCAGATTCAGTCGCTGAACGTGGGCGTGGCCGCTGGTATTATGATGTTTGAAGTGGCCCGGCAGCGCGTGAACCAAGCGGAGTAGAACGCCCCTCCCCTCCTCAGTTGAGGAGGGGATGTGAGCGCCGAAGAGGCGCGAACGGGGGTGGTTGTGCCGTTGCACGACACCCGAACGAAAACGCCCGGATTGTATCGGGCATCGCTCGGGTGTCGTGCAACGGCGCAACCACCCCCGTTTTTGCTACGCAAAAACTCCCCTCCTTGGTAAGGAGGGGAGTTTTTCGTTCTTAATTATACCCTCCGCCCTTCTTGGCCTTCACATCGGCCACAAAGTCCTTCACGCGCTGCTCCTCACTGCGCTTGCAGATGAGCAGCACGTTGTCGTATTCGGCCACGATGTAGTCTTCCAGGCCCTGCACTACCACGAGGCGGTCGGCGGGGGTTTTGATGACGCATCCTGTTGTGTCGTAGAGCAGCACGTCGCCGCTCACCATGTTGTTGTTCTCGTCGTGGTTGCCAATGCGGTGCAGCGAATCCCAGGTGCCCACGTCGCTCCAGCCAAAGTCGGCGGGCAGGACATATACGTTATCGGCTTTTTCCATCACGCCGTAGTCGATGCTGATGTTGCGGCAGCGCGAATAGGCCCGGCTGATGAACTCCTCCTCCTCGGTCGTACCCAGCTGTTCGGCTCCTTCGTCGAACACTTCGGCAATGTCGCCCAGATAGTGGTGAAAGGCATCGATGATGACCTCGGCGCGCCACACAAACAGCCCCGAGTTCCAGAGAAAGTCGCCGCTGTCCACGAACATGCGGGCCAGCTCCAGATTGGGCTTTTCGGTGAAGGTTTTCACCTTGTGCAGCTGGCCGCCGGGCAGGCTCTGGTCGTCCATATACTGGATGTAGCCGTAGCCGGTATCGGGCCGGGAAGGCTGGATACCGAGGGTGATGAGCACATCGCTGGCCCGGGCGGCCGCCACGGCGATGTCGATGAGGCGGCGAAACTCGTCTTCGCGCTGCACGGCGTGGTCGGCGGGCGTCACGATGATGGTGGCGTGCGGGTCGCGCTGCGCAATGCGGTAGCTGGCGTAGGCAATGCACGGCGCGGTATTGCGGCCAATGGGCTCGCCCAGAATCTGGTCGGCCGGCAGGTGCGGCAGGTGTTCCTGCACCAGGTCCACGTAGTCGCGGTTGGTCACCACAAACACGTTTTCGGGCGGGCAGATACCCTGGAAGCGGTCCACGGTGAGCTGGAGCATGGAGCGGCCCGTGCCCAGCACGTCGTGAAACTGCTTGGGGTGGTTGGTGCGGCTGAACGGCCAGAACCGGCTGCCAATACCGCCAGCCATGACAACGATGTAAGTGGAATTCATTGAGGCAAATGTAAAGGAGAACGAGGTGGGGCGTGCAGGTCTGCTATTT
This sequence comes from Hymenobacter artigasi, assembly GCF_012275535.1. Lineage (GTDB taxonomy): Bacteria > Bacteroidota > Bacteroidia > Cytophagales > Hymenobacteraceae > Hymenobacter > Hymenobacter artigasi. The sequence goes on from NZ_JAAVTK010000001.1 coordinate 298,139, forward strand.
ACTCAATAAACACTATATAATTTAGAAAGCCAACGTAATCAAACCAAGCCTTCGCGCAGCAGGTCGTGCAGGTGAATGAACCCGGCAAACTGCCCGTCCTCCGTCACCACCAGCTGCGTGATGTTGCGGCTCTGCATGCGGGCCAGGGCTTCGGCGGCAAAGTCTTCCACATCAATCGTAGCGGGCTGGGGCGTCAGAATGTCACGGGCTTTGAGCTTTTCCAGGTCCGAAAAGCTGCCCAGCATGCGGCGCAAGTCGCCATCGGTGATAATGCCCGCGAGCTGGCCGGCGGCATCGAGCACGGCCGTAGCCCCGAGGCGCTTGCCCGATATTTCGAGCAGCACCTCCCGCAGCGGGGCATCGGCCGGCACCTGGGGGCGCTGGTTCTGGCGGCTCAGGTCGCCCACTTTCAGGTAGAGGCGCTTGCCGAGGGTGCCACCGGGGTGCAGGCGGGCAAAATCGGCGGCGGTGAACTGGCGGCTTTCGAGCAGGCACACGGCCAGGGCATCGCCCAGGGCCAGGGCGGCGGTGGTGCTGGTGGTGGGCGCGAGGTTGTTGGGGCAGGCCTCCTTGGTAACGGGGGCGTGCAGCACGTAGGTGGCCTGCTGGGCCAGGTAGGAATCGGCGTTGCTCACGAGCGCTGCCAGCGGCACGCCTTTGCGGCGCAGTAGCGGCACCAGCACCTTAATCTCGGGCGTGTCGCCGCTCTTGCTGATGGCAATGACGAAATCCTGCGGCTGAATCATGCCCAGGTCGCCGTGAATGGCGTCGGCGGCGTGCATGAACAGGGCCGGCGTGCCGGTGCTGTTGAGCGTGGCCACGATTTTGCCCGCGATATGGGCGCTTTTGCCAATACCCGTGACCACCACCCGGCCCTCCAGCTGCAGAATGGCCTGCACGCAGGCCACGAAATCGGGCGTGGCGGCCAGGGCGTCGGCCACGGCACGCACGGCGTCGGCCTCCTCGTGCAGCACCTGGCGGGCAATGGCCAGCACATCGGCGGCAACCGGGGCCGCCCCGGCGGTGGCATTATCAGAATGAATAGTAGCAGGCATGAGCAGAGCGCGAAATGATATTGCAAAATTGGGGGAAAGAAGCTAAGCCCGCCTCCGCCGGCCAAAACCGGCCAGTGCCGGTTAATGGATAATTTATAGCAGGCCAACCGCTAACTTATGTCAAGTTGAGTGGCTCGCTACTTCAGAAACCGCTCCTTGCCACAGATGGACGGGGTTGAGAGCCCGAAGTTTCCAAATAGCCTCTTCGCATTTCGCAAGCGGCAGCAATATGAATAAATTGTTTTCCACAATTCACGAAAAACACCATTTTTCACGCTGAAAATAGGGGTTATTGCTTATCTTCGTTATGAACCGCGAGTCGGTACGCCTTTCATCAGTGCTTTTGTCCCATGTCCTCAGTTGCCCTCCAAGAAGCCCCGGTCCTCATGGCCGATTTGAAACATACGCTTAAAGAAGTATTTGGCTACGGCCAGTTTCGGGGTACGCAAGAGGCTGTCATTCAAAACGTGCTGGCCGGTCACAACACGTTTGTGATAATGCCTACCGGCGCGGGCAAAAGCCTGTGCTATCAGCTGCCGGCCCTGGTGGTGCCGGGCACGGCCATCGTCATCTCGCCCCTCATCGCCCTGATGAAAAACCAGGTCGACCAGCTCGGGGCTTTCGGCGTGAACGCGCAGGTGTACAATTCGACCCTGACCAAAACCGAGATGAAGCGGGTGCAGCGCGACGTGATGAGCGGCGAGGTGCGCCTGCTCTACGTGGCCCCCGAAAGCCTGACCAAAGATGATACCATCGAGTTTCTGCTGAAGTCCACCATTAGCTTCGTGGCCATCGACGAGGCCCACTGCATCTCGGAATGGGGCCACGACTTCCGGCCAGAATACCGCAAGATTCGCGGTATTATTGACAATCTCGGGGGCAACGTGCCCATCATCGCCCTCACGGCCACGGCCACGCCCAAAGTGCAGCTGGACATCCAGAAAAACCTGCACATGGACGATGCCAGCGTCTTCAAAACCAGCTTCAACCGCACCAATCTCTACTACGAGGTGCGCGCCAAGCACAACACCAAAAAGCAGCTGATTCAGTACGTGAAGCTGCACAAAGGCAAGGCCGGCATCATTTACTGCCTGAGCCGCAAGAAGGTGGAGGAAATTGCCGAGCTGCTGCGCGTGAACGACGTGCGCGCCCGCCCCTACCACGCTGGCCTCGACCAGCAGGTGCGCATTGATAATCAGGATGCTTTCCTGAATGAGGAATGCGACGTGATTGTGGCCACCATCGCCTTCGGCATGGGCATCGACAAGCCTGATGTGCGCTTCGTGATTCACTACGACGCCCCCAAATCCATTGAGGGCTACTACCAGGAAACCGGCCGCGGCGGTCGCGACGGCCTGGAGGGCAACTGCCTGATGTTCTACAGCTACGACGATATTCTCAAGCTGGAAAAATTCAGCAAGGACAAGCCGGTGACCGAGCGCGACAACGCCCACCAGCTGCTGGCCGAGATGACCAACTACGCCGAAAGCGCCGTGTGCCGCCGCCGCCAGCTGCTGCACTACTTCGGCGAGCAGCTGGACACCGACTGTGGCTTCTGCGACAACTGCCGCCACCCCAAGGAGCGGTTTGAGGGCGAAGCGGCCGTGGGCCTGGCCCTACGCGCCGTGGTGCAGACGGAAGCCCGCTTCAACCTCAACCATGTGGGCCAGGTATTGCTGGGCCTCAACAACCCGCACATTGCCAGCTATGCGCACAACGCGCTGCCGGTGTACGGCCAGGGCAAGGAGCTGGGCGACGCCCAGTTCTGGCACTCGGTGCTGCGCCAGTGCCTGCTGAACGGCTTTCTGGAGAAGGACATCGACAGCCTGGGCCTGGTCCGCATTACCGATAAGGGCATCAATTTCATCGAAAACCCGCGCGCCATCACCCTCACCAAGGACCACAACTTTGATGAGGAGCAGAAGGCCGACGAGGAAAAGGAGGAAGTGCAGCACGCCGCTGGCCACGACGAGGCCCTGTTTGCGCAGTTAAAAGAGCTGCGCAAGCAGGTAGCCAAGCAGAAAAACCTGCCGCCCTACGTCCTCTTCCAGGACCCGAGCCTGAAGGAGATGGCCACCACCTACCCCACTTCGTTGCACGACCTCACGCACGTATCGGGTGTGGGCCAGGGCAAGGCTCAGAAATTTGGCGCGCCCTTCGTGGCCGCCATCAAGAAGTACGTGGAGGACAACGACATTGAAACCGCCGAGGACGTGGTGGTGAAGTCGGCCGTGAACCGCTCCAAAATCAAAATCTACGTCATTCAGCAGATTGACAAGAAGATGATGCTGGAGGACATTGCTTCCTCGAAAGGCATTTCGATGGGCGAATTGATGGAGGAAATCGAGCACATCTGCTATTCCGGCACCCGCCTCAACATCGACTATTACCTGGAGGAGATGGTGGAAGAAGAAGTGCGCGACGAGATTTACGACTACTTCATGTCGGCCAGCACGGACAACATTGCCATGGCGATGAAGGCGCTGGGCAATGACTTCAGCGAGGAAGAGCTGCGCCTGGTGCGCGTGAAATTCCTGAGCGAGGTAGCTAACTAAATCACTGATTTTTCGGATTTAAGCGGATTTCACGGATTTTATGGACGGGTATTTTGGGGCGACGTTGTGATGTTGAATGTCCGATTTGTTTTTATGGATTGGTTTCATGTTGGTTGACACTCGGTTAAATAAGCTTACGGAAACCATCATTGGCTGCGCCATGAGCGTGCATAGTGAGTTGGGCAGTGGGTTTCCAGAGGTGATTTACCAGCGGGGGCTGGGCGTGGAGTTTGCTGCGGCTAACCTTGCTTTCCAGGCAGAAATACATTTGCCCGTCTTTTACAAGGAAACGTCCATTGGGTCGCGGCGGGCCGACTTTCTGGTCGATAACCAAGTGTTGGTCGAGTTGAAAGCAACCAGTGAATTGACCTCCCTCAACTACGCGCAGGTAATCAATTACCTCAAAGCTTACCGCCTGGAAGTTGCTCTTCTAATCAATTTTGGCGAATCCAGCCTTCGGTTCAAGCGCTTCCTCCACAATCCCGCCCGCCCGCTTTCCCATTAATTACGCCTCAACAACACAAAAAGGGCCCCAGCTGCGCACGCAGCTGGGGCCCTTTCGCTAATCGTCCACAAAATCCGTGAAATCCGCTTAAATCCGAAAAATCAGTGATTTAGCAGTACTCTTCGAACGCGCCTTGCAGGTTGTTCACGATGCGCATGGCATCGGAGCCTTCGATGTGGTAGCGCTCAATCATGTGCACCAGCTCGCCGTCTTTGAACAGGGCGATGCAGGGCGACGAGGGAGGGTACGGGAGCAGGTGTTCGCGCATTTTGGCTACGGCTTCGGTTTCCATACCGGCAAAAACGGTCACCAGCTTGCCGGGCTTTTTGTCGGCGCTGGCGAGGGCCATTTTCAGGGCGGGGCGGGCTTTGGCGGCGGCGCAGCCACACACCGAGTTCACGGCCACCAGCACGGTGCCTTCGTTCGAGGCGAGAGCGGAATCAACCTCCTCGGGGGTCATCAGCTGCTCGAAACCAACTTCGGTGAGGTCCTGGCGGATGGGGGCCACCATGTATTCGGGATAAACTGCCATTGTCGTAATAATTAGTTGAAAAGCGGCGGGGCCGCGTACGGGTACAAAAGTACGAAGGCCTAACCCATTAAGCCGGCCAGAAGGTTTCCGGGGCGGCCGCTACCGCTGGCCGTAGCGCCGGCCGAAAAAGTCGCCCTTGTTCCACACCGGCCGGGCCGGGGCCTGCGCCACCTGGTAGCCCACCAAGAAGCAGAGCTGCACGTACTTGCGGCCGGCCTCGAAGTCGAAGCGGCCGTTGATGTCGTCCTGTGGCTTGTGGTAGGTTGCGGCCCGCCACTTCTGCACGTCCTCGCTGAGGTTGTTGCGGCCGTCGGCGGTTTTGTTGCCGTATTTGAGGTGCAGGGCCGGAATGCCGGCCGTCACGAAGCTGTACTGGTCGCTGCGGATAAAGCGATTCTGCTCGGGCTCGGGGTCTGGCTCCAGGTCGAGGGCCATGTAGGCGCAGGCTTTTTTCACGGGCTCGATAAGCGTGGAATGCGGGGCTCCCAGCGCCACCACGCTCAGCAGCGGGGCAATGAGCGTGGGCATGTCCATGTTAATATCGGCCACTATTTTAGCCTTGGGCACGGTAGGGTTGGCCGCGAAGGCCGACGAGCCCAGCAGGCCCAGCTCCTCGCCGGTCATGAACACGAAGAGCATGCTGCGCTTCGGCCGGTCTTTGAGGCGGGAATAGACTTTGGCGATTTCGAGCACGCAGGCCACGCCCGAGGCGTTGTCGTGCGCGCCGTTGTAAATCGAGTCGCCCCGCACCGGCGCGGCCACGCCCAGGTGGTCGAGGTGGGCCGAATGCACCACGTACTCGTCGCGCAGCTTCGCATCGGAGCCCACCAATTTGCCCACCACATTGTAGCTCTCAATATCCTGGTAAGCGGACTGTGCGCTGGCGCTAATCGTGGTTTTCAAGCTCGCCGAGGCTGGTTTGCCACTCCGCATGGCCGCGAAAGCCTGTGCGGTATCGAGGCCCGAGGCCTGCAGCAGGCGCTGGAGCGTGGCCGCGCTCACGGCCCCGTAGAATTGCTGCCGGCTGCCCGGCGCAAAGGTGCGCGATACGGCCACCTTGCCATCGGCCCCGAGCACGCTGTACGTGCCGTTTTTGAGGTCGGGCAGCGCGCCGGCATGGGCCGAGGCCAGTATCAGCCCCACGGCCCCGTGGTTGACGGCCGCCTTCAGCAGCCCCGCCAAATCCTGGCTGGCCGAGGCCACGGTGGACGCAAACGTGCGGGGTGCCCCGCGCACAATCATCACCACCTTGCCCTTCACGTCGAGGCCGGCGTAGTCGTCGTAGCCCAGCTCGGGCGCGTTGATGCCGAAGCCGGCGAAGGCCAGTGGGGCATCCTTTACGCTGGTGGCGGGCAGCTCGGGGCTGGGGTACACCGCGTAATCTGACCCGGCCGTGAGCGGCATTGTAGCCCCCTGCGCATCGCGGGCCGCGAAAGTAGCGCCGGGTTGGAGGAAGGCCCGCCGCAGCCGCACTTTCTGGATGAAAGTACCACCCTCGCCGGCCGGTTGCACACCCAGCGTTTTCAGCTGCTGCGTCACGTAGTCGACGGCCATTTGGTAGCCAGGGGTGCCGGCCTTGCGGCCCAGCAGGCGGTCATCGGCCAGGTAGGCGATGTGGGCTTTGATGGCGGCGGGCTGCACTTGCTCCAGGGCGGCGGCTACGGGCTTGGGCACGATGAGCGGGGCTTGCGCCTGGGCGGAGGTGCTGAGGAGCAGAGCGGCAAGAAGATAGAGAGATGTTCGCATAGATTTCGTGAGAATACAGCCAACACAAAGAACGTCATGTCGAGCGCAGCCGAGACATGACGTGTTAGTCTACAGCGCCAGAATCTGCTTCAGCTCGGCATCGGTTACCGTGAGCAGGCCCACTTTGGGCAGGCGCTGGGTGAGGGTGCGCCAGTTGGGCTCCTGCTTGAAAATGGGGCGGAGCAGGGCCAGCGCGGCGGGCACCTGCTGCTTGTTGGCCAGCGTTATGGCGTGCCAGTACTTCATTTCCAAGTTCTGGGGGAACATTTTTTCGGCGGCCTGATACTCCTGAATGGCTTTCGGCATGTCGTTTTTTTCCACGGCCAGGTCGCCGGCGTTCATGTGGTCGTAGGCGCGGTTGAGGCTGAGCAGGCGGTGCAGCTCGGGCAGCGGGGCGGCACTGTCGTCCACGCGCAGGTCGATGAGGCGGTCGGCCCAGGGGCCTTCGGTGGCGGTGCCGCGCACCACCAATAGGGCGGCCGACTGCCGGCCGCGTACGTCGCCGCCAGCGGCCTGGGCGGCATCGAGGGCGGCCAGCACACGCTCGGCCAGGGGCAGCTTGGCATTGGCTTCGTAGGCGGCGGCCATGGCGGGCCACACCTTATCCGAAAGCATCATGTTGGCCTGCACCGAAAACTGGTTGCCTTGCTGATGGCCGGCCATATCAACGCATTTTTTGCCGGTGTGGGTGGCCACGCGGCCCTGGTTGTCGAGAATGGCCACCTGGCGCACGTCGCGGCCGTCGTCGTTGCTCAATAGCTCATCGAGCGCCTGCTGGGCCGTTTTGCCGCTTTTGAGGAGGGCCAGGCCGCGTAGGCCGAAGGACTTATTGGTGAAGGACTGCGTGGCCACCGCGCCCACGCCGGCCTCGGCCCAGCTCACCGAGGTGCCCACCGAAAACCAGTGGCTTTGCACGGCCACGGCCATTTCGCCGGTGGCCGGGTCGCGGGCCACGATGCTGAAGGTGTGCGCAAAGGGGTCGGTGCGGGAATACATCTGGGCGGCGGCGGGCCGGCCGACCAGCAACAGAAGCAGCAACGAGGATAGCAGGTACTGAAAGCGCATGAGCAGGGAAGAGAAAATGATTGAATTCACAAAAGGACAACTCGGCTGGCGAAAGGTGGCAGGAATTCGCGCACCAGGCTCCGACCCCAAACGATTTAAATAGTCAGATAGTGGGTTTTTGCATTCCGCACCGACTGGGCCGAGCCACACCGGCTTGGGAAAAACAGCGCGCGAAGCGTTGGAACTGCACTGATTTTCTTGTTGTTACTGCCCCCTGGCCCGCCATTATTCATTATCTTGATAAAATTCCGCCCCTCACCGCAGCGGGCCAGCTGCTGGCCCTCCGGCCGGGAGCAGCTTACCTTATTTAGCATCACAATTATATGACTACGTCCCCAAACCTGATTTCCGAGGCTTTCGCCCCCCAGTTTCACGCCTCCGACCCTACCCACATGCATACCCACGAGCTGCCGCTGTGGCCCGACTGCTTCGCGGCGGTGCGAGCGGGCTCCAAGCCCTTCGACGTGCGCCGCAACCACGAGGATTTTCAGGTGGGCGATGTGCTGCTGCTGCGCGAGTTCGACCCCGAAGCCAACGACCACACCGGCCGCACCATTACCCGCTGGGTGAGCTACGTGCTGCAAGGCGGCAACTTCGGCGTGGAGGCCGACTGGTGTGTGCTGGGTTTCAGCAACCAGCCGCCCATTCCGGCGGGCATGACGGATATTCGGCTCTGGTAGGGCTGGCCTGAGTAAGAACAAAGAAAAAACGTCATGCTGAGCCTGTCGAAGCATCTCTACTGCTTCGTTGCAACGGTTCAAACGAAGCGGTAGAGATGCTTCGACAGGCTCAGCATGACCGTTCGGGCTCTTTTCCAGCTGCGCCCCTAGCGGCGCGGCGCGGACAGGAACTGCTTGATATTATCGTTGAGGAATTTCGAGTCGGCGGGGTTGGGAGCGGCCCCGGCGGTGTGCCCCCACAGCGACGGAATGGGCTTGAGCACCACGCCCGGGATGAAGGCGGCTTCGTAGCGGGCATCGGTGAGCGGGAAGTACATATCCGTGGCCGAAGGCATGTAGAGTATGGGCGCTTTGATGCTGCGGAGGGCCTTTTCCACGTCGCCGCCGAAGCCGGGCGTGGCCCCCACGTTGTTCGATTCCCAGGTCCGCATCTGCAAAATGAGGTCGTTGGCGTCGGCGCCGGGGATGAAGTGCGTGCGGTACTCGTGCAGCACCTGCTCGAAGGTGGTGCCGGGCTTGTTGTCGGCTTTCCAGAGCTCCAGCCGCCACCATTCCTGCGAGTAGAGCCAGGCCGTCCAGACCACGGCGAAGGCTTCAATGCCCTTGGTGGGCGGCGCGGTGTAGTCGCCATTCTGGAAAGCGGCATCGGCGGTGAGGGCGGCAATCTGGCCTTCGAGGCGCACGATGCCGTGGGGATAAGTTTTGGCGGTGCCCGAGGTGGCCACGAGGCGGTCGGCGAAGGTGGGGTAGTTCACGGCCCACTGAAAGGCCTGCTGAGCGCCCATCGAAAAGCCGATGATGGCCCGCAGGTGGTTTATTTTCAATTCATTGACCAGCAGCTGATGCACAGCCGCCACGTTGTCGCGGATGGTCATAACGGGGAAGCGCGGGCCGTGGAAGGGCTCCGGCGTGTTGCTGGGCGACGAGGAATGGCCGTTGCCGAACAGCTCACTGGTGACCAGGAATACTTTAGTAGTATCGAGGGCCTTGCCCGGGCCCATTAGCCACTCGTAGCCGTGGCGGTCGGCCATGTAGTGCGAGGGCAGCAGGATGGCGTTGTCGTGGGCGGCGTTGAGGTGGCCGTAGGTGCCGTACACCACGCGGGCCTGGGGCAGCGTGGTCCCGCTTTCGGTCCGGAAATTTGGGATGGTGAAGACGTGGGGCGGCGTGCGGTCGGGGCGCGGCGCGGCGGGCTCATCCTGGGCGCGAAGCGCGGCGGGGGCCGCCCCCAGCAGGGCAGCAAGCAATAGCAAAGACCGGAACGAGTTGCGCATAGAGCAGCAAAAAAGCGGCGAACAGTCGCCGGTAGCTGTAACCCAATGGAGCGCCGCGGGTTTACCTTGCTCCTTCGCCGCCGCTACTTTATGCCCCAAATCCCGCCGCCCGTCATTCAAGTATCGCATTTGCGCAAGGCGTTTGGGGCGCACGCGGTGGTGCAGGACGTGTCGTTTGCGGTAGCCGCCGGCGAAACGCTGGTACTGCTGGGCCCCAGCGGCTGCGGCAAAACCACGCTGCTCAAAATGCTCAACCGCCTGATTGAGCCCGATGGCGGCCGCATCGAAATCAACGGCCAGGATGTGCTCAGCCAGCGGCCCGAAGTGCTGCGGCGCGGCATTGGCTACGTTATTCAGCAGGTGGGGCTGCTGCCGCACTACACCGTGGCCGAGAACGTGGCCGTGGTGCCGCGCCTGCTGGGCCACGCCCCGGCGGCCATTGTGGCGCGCACCAAGGCGCTGCTCACGCGGCTGCATTTGCCGGCCGCGCGCTACGCCGGGCAGTACCCGCACCAGCTCTCGGGCGGGCAGCAGCAGCGCGTGGGACTGGCCCGCGCCCTAGCCGCCGACCCGCCCATCATCCTGCTCGATGAGCCCTTTGGGGCCCTCGACCCGGTGACGCGGGCCAGCATTCGGCACGAGTTTCGGGAGCTGGAGGAGTTGCGCAGCAAAACGATGGTGCTCGTGACCCACGACGTGACCGAAGCTTTCGAGCTGGCCGACCGCATTATGCTGCTCGATGCCGGCCAGATTCAGCAGCTGGGCACGCCGCGCGAGCTGCTGTTTCGGCCCGCCAACGACTTCGTACGCCGATTTTTCGCGGCCGAGCGGCTGGCTTTGCAGCTACGCACGCTCACGTTGGGCGATGTTTTTGAGGCTAATGAAGCCGAAGGGCCAAAAGCCGCTTTCCGCGCCGGAACCACCGTGCACGAAGCGCTGGAAGCCCTGACTGGCCCAGCAGCAGCGGCAGCGCCTTTCACGGTGGCCCAGCTCATGGCGGGTTTTGGCGAAGCTTTACAACGGGAGGAGGACGCATGGAAACGCTAAGCCCCCCGCGCCCACTCCCTGCTTCCCACTCCCCGCTCCCCTTTTGCCCATGGAAACGCTAACGGCCCTCTTCACTTTCTGGCACGAGCAGGCCGGCAAGCTCGGCGAGCAAACGGTGCAGCACATCGGCCTCACGGCGGGCTCGCTGCTGCTCGGTGTGCTGCTGGGCGTGCCGCTGGGGCTGTTTTTGTCGCGCCGGCCGCGCTGGGCCCCGGCCGTACTGGGCGTGGCCGGCGTGCTCCAAACGGTGCCTAGCATCGCCCTGCTCGGCTTTCTGATTCCGGTGCTGGGCATTGGGCCGAAGCCCGCCATTTTTGCGCTGTTTCTGTATTCGCTGCTACCCATTATTCGCAACACGCTGGCGGGCATCCGGGGGGTGCCGCCGGCCGTGGTGGAAGCCGCCCGGGGCCTGGGCCTGACGGATGGGCAGGTGCTGCGCCGGGTGGAACTGCCACTGGCGCTGCCGGTGCTCATGGCCGGTATTCGCACGGCCACCGTTATCAACGTAGGTGTGGCCACGCTGGCGGCCTACGTGGCGGCCGGCGGGCTGGGCGAGTTCATCTTCGGCGGCATCGCCCTCAATAATCCGGTGATGATACTGGCCGGCGCATTGCCCGCCGCCGCGCTGGCCCTGGCCTTCGATGCGCTGCTGGGCGGCGTGCAAAAGCTGAGCACCGCCCGCCTGGGCCAGGTGGGGGCCGCGCTGCTGGTGGCGCTGCCGCTGCTGGGCGGGCTGTACCTGCTGCCCCGCGCCACGGGCAAGCTGCTGGCCGGCTTCAGCCCCGAGTTTGTGGGCCGGGCCGATGGCCTCCCCGGCCTCACCAAAAGCTACGGCCTCACGCACCTGCCCAGCGTGGTGCTGGCCCCCGCGCTGGTGTACGAGGCCGCCCGCAACGCCAACGTGGATGTGATTGACGGTTACAGCACCGACGGCCGCATTCGGGCCTACGGCCTGCGCGTGCTGCGCGACAACCGCCGCGTGTTTCCGCCCTACTACGCCGTGCCGGTCGTCCGCCCCGCCCTGCTGCGCGAGCACCCCGAGCTGGGAGCCGTTTTGGCGAAGCTGGACAACCAGATTTCGGACTCGGTAATGACCGACCTGAACTACCGAGCCGACTACCTGCACCAGGACCCCAAAGCCATTGCCGAAGCCTTTCTGCGCCGGCGCGGGATGTGGACGGCCCCGCGCCCAACCGTGGCGGGCGCATCCGTAGTAAAGCTGGGCTCGAAGATTTTTGCCGAGCAGTACATTCTGGCCGAGCTCTACGCCAGCCTAATCAGGGGCAATACCGACCTGGCCGTGGAAACCAAAACCGGCCTGGGCGGCACCACCATCTGCTTCGAGGCCCTGCGCAGCGGGGCCATTGATATGTACCCGGAATACACCGGCACGGGCCTGCTGGTGCTGCTGCAGCCCCGGCCGGCGGTGGTCGACTCGCTGGGCGGGCGGCCGGCGGCGGTGCTGAGCTACGTGCGCGCCGAGTTCCGCCGCCGCTTCGGGCTGGAGTGGCTGGCCCCGCTGGGCTTCAACAATACCTATGCTTTGCTGATGCGCGGGCAGCAGGCGCAGGAACTGGGCATCATGAGCGTGTCGGATTTGAGCGGGTATCTGCAGAAGTAGCGCGGGGTAATTGGAACGTCTGTCATCCTGAGCTGGCGAACCGAAGGTCGGCGTAGCTGTATAGTCCCAGGGGATGACAGACGGGCTGGTACTTTCGCCCCATGAAACTCGCCACCGCTACCCCCGCCGATGCCCCCCGCCTCGCCCGCCACGTCAACGCGGCCTACCGGGGCGAAACCGCCCGCCAGGGCTGGACCACCGAAGCCGACTTGCTCGACGGGCAGCGCATCGACGAAGCCGGCGTGGCCGAGATGCTGGCCCTGCCCGGGGCCGCCATGCTGCTGGCCCGCAACGAGGCCGGCGAACTGCTGGGCAGCTTCCACGCCCAGGTGAAAGGCCCCGTGGTGTACCTCGGCATGCTAGCCGTAACCCCCGCGCTGCAAACCCAGGGTGTGGGCCGCTTTCTGCTTGAAGCCGCCGAGGACTACGGCCGCCAACACGGCTGCACTACCAGCAAAATGACCGTAATTTCGGTTCGCGCCGAGCTCATTGCCTACTACGAGCGGCGCGGCTACCACCTCACCGGCGCTACCGAGCCCTTCCCCACGGACCCGCGCTACGGCATTCCGAAGCAGCCGCTGGTGCTGCTGGTGCTGGAAAAGTCACTGGCATAGCTCCCCACTCAGGGCCGCCAGCGGAACGCCTGCGCATCCAGCGCCCGCATGGTGCAGAGCACGCCGTCGAGGTGGTCACATTCGTGCTGGAGCAGCTCCGAGACCGCGCCCTGCACGGCCCAGCTTTGCGGCTGCCAGTGCGCGTCGCGGTACGTCACGGTGAGGGCCGCGTGCCGCTGCACCCGCACCAGCAGGTTGGGGAAGCACATGCAGTCGTCCCACATTTCGAATAGCTCGGGGCTCAAATCGCTGAGCTCCGGATTGAGCAGCACGATGGGCTGGCCGTCGAGGTGCAGATACACCAGCCGCTTCATGATACCGAGCTGCGGGGCGGCGATGCCCCGGCCGAAGTGGTATTTGGCCCGCACTTCCTGCATCACGTTGTGTAGGTCGGCCACCCAGCCGGCTACCTGGGGCAGGTCGGCTTCGGCTACGGGTTCACACACTTCGTAGAGGCGCGGGTCGCCCAGCAGCACCATGTCGGCGAGGGTTTTCATGGGGGTTGAGATGGGATTTGAAACCGAACTTAAAGAACACCGAAAACAGCACGTCATGCCGAGCGCAACCGAGGCATCTCGCGTGTGGCAGTAACTCAATCGGTTGGATTACTACCACCCGCAAGATGCCTCGGCTGCGCTCGGCATGACAACGGGCAGTGTCGTTCAACAAATCAATGGGCTCACCCCATCAGTTCGAACCCGATTTCCCGGCCTCCGCCATCTTGCCGGGCTGCAGGTAAGTGTCCATCCATTCCAGCCAGAAGCGGTTGCGCTCGCGCTGGCGCACGGGGTCGCTGGCGTTGTGGGCGGGCACGGGCCAGGCAATGAACTTCGTGACCACGCCGTTGTCTTTCAGGGCATGAAACAGCTTGTACGACTGCGTAACGGGCACGCGCGGGTCGGCGGTGTTGGCCAGGATGAGGGTGGGCGTGCGGATGCGGCCAGCCAGTGTGATGGGCGACTGTTCGCGGTAGTTCTGGTAGTTGGCTTCGCTCAGCCAGGGCGAGGGGCCGATGGCGGCAGCGCGCTGCACGTTGGAGTCGCCCAGGTTGTACTGGTCGAGCCAGTCGGTGACGGCCGCGCCGGCCACGGCAGCTTTCCACTGCGTGGGGTAGTGGCCCAACAGCCACACCGTCATATAGCCGCCGTAGCTCCAGCCGCTTACGCCAATGCGGTTGGTATCAATCATGCCGCCGCGCTTGAGCTGGGCCAGCCCGGCCATCACGTCGCGGCCGGGGCCAGCACCCGCGTCCTGGGAAATCGCGGCTTTGTAGGCGTTGCCGAGGTTGTCGCTGCCCCGGTAGTTGGGCTCGAACACGAAGTAGCCGCGCCCTGCAAACAGCTGGGCCTGGGCTGAAAACGTGGCCGTGGATGCTGCCGTGGGCCCGCCGTGGATGACGAGTACCAGCGGGTAGGTTTTGCCGGGCGTGTAGTTGGCGGGGTAGGTCAGTTCCCCGTCATTCATCACGCCATCCGACTGCCAAGTGAGGGTCTGGGCTTTGCCAAGCTGCAGGCCGCGCACTTCCTTATGAAAATCAGTAAGCGCCCTGGGCTTCGCTGTGGGCGAGGCCATGTAGTAGAGCTCGGCCGGGTGGCCGGGGTCGGTGCCGATAAAGGCCAGCGCCCCGGTGCGGCTCACGGCCACGTCGACCCAAAACGACCAGTTCGGGCTGATGGAGCCCAGGTTGAGCTTGCGGGCCGCGCCGCCCTTCAACGGCTGCAGCCACAAAGCGGTATGGTTGCCATCGAGCCCGCCCAGCAGCAGGTTCTTGCCATCGGGCATCCAGATGGTGCGAAACACGTCGCGGTCGAGGGCCGGGGTCAGGTTACGACCTTCGCCGCCAGCCGTGGGAGTCACCCAAATCTCGTTGATGTTGTTGGTGTTGCCCTGGCGCGGGTACCAGTAGGAAAGCTGGCTGCCATCGGGCGAGAAGGTGGGGTAGCCCTCCAGCATCGGGCGGCCGGTGAGGGGGCGCACCGTGCCATCGGCCACGTTCAGCACCTGCACGGTGCGCCGGTTGCCGTCGCCGGAATACGCGCCAGGCACCTGCACGAAGGTCAGCAACTTGCCATCGGCGCTCCACGAGAGCGGCGACGAGGGCGCGCCGGGCGGAATGGTCACCGGCAGGCTCCAGGTGCCGGAGGTGAGGCGCGTGGCCGCGCCGCCGCCGGCTGGCACCAGCCAGATGTGCGAAACCGTGGGAGCCGCGCCCAGAAACAGGTCGTTGTTGCCTACTTCGAAAGCGTCGTAGCCCTTATCGGGCGGACCAGCCACGTTGCTGGGCTTGTCGGCGGTCACGTAGGCCAGCGCGCCGCCGTCGGGCCGCCAGGCGTAGTGCTGCACGCCCTTGCGGGCATTGGTGATGCGACGCGGCTCGCCCCCGCGCAAGTCCTGCACAAAGAGCTGCGGCACCGAATCTTTCCCCATCCCGGTCTTCACCAGAAAGGCCAGCTCCTGCCCGTTGGGCGACCAGCGCGGCTGCGTGAGGCCGGAACGGCCGGTTTGCAGGGTGCGCTGCTCGCCGGTGGCGGTGTTCACCAGCAGCAGGCTGGTCAGGAACCGGTCTTCGGCGTAGTCGGGCGTGGTCACGACCAGGGCAATGCTCTTGCCATCGGGCGAGAACTGCGGGTCGGCGAGGCCGGTCATTTTGGCCAGGTCGCCCAACTCAAATGGCCGCTGCTGGGCCTGCAGGGCGGCCGTGGGCAGCAGCAGCAGCCACAGCAGGGCCAGGTGCCAGGAGGAGAGGTTTTTCATGGGATGAAATTTGATTGGAACGTACTGAAACAAATTACAAAAAGAACGTCATGCTGAGCTTGTCGAAGCATCTCTACCGCTTCGCCTGACGTTCACCTCACCCCCTGACCCCCTCTCCTGTGGAGAGGGGGCACCGGAAATGCTCAATTTTAGAATCGTCTGGCTCCCCTCTCCGCAGGAGAGGGGCCGGGGGTGAGGTTGATGGGTGAACGAAGCGGTAGAGATGCTTCACTGCGTTCAGCAGAACGTCCTTTTTGATTCAGTTATCAGTCGCGGTAGTTCAGCGCTGGCTTGCGGTCGCCCAGCAACGGCTTGTACACGTAGCTGCCCACCTTCTGCTTCAGCTCGGCTTTCGCCTTGGCCACCAATTCGGCATCGCTGAACAGGTCGATGGCCGTGAGGGCCATGGTTTTGGCGGCTACCATCATGCCTTTGCTGCCGATTTCCTTGCCGCTGCACGCCACGGCCTGCCAGCTGTGGGCGGGCGTGCCGGGAATCCAGGTGGCGGCCAGCAGGCCTACGGTGGGCACCACGTAGCTCACGTCGCCCACGTCGGAGCTGCCGCCGAGGTCGCGCAGCAGGTAGGGCGATACTTCGGCGGCCTGGGCCACGGGCGGCGCGGGTGCCCCCAACGACGCCTGAATTTTCTGGCCGAAAGCGGCTTCCTCGGCGGTGTAGCTCACGCCGCCCACCTGCTCCAGATTGCGCTGCAGGGTGTGGGCCAGGGTTTCGTTGATAAGCAAATCGTGCGTGCCGCCAATGATTTCGTAGTCCATGGTGGTGCCGGTGCCCAGGGCGGCGCCCTCGGCGGCTTTCACCACGCGGGCAAACACGGCCTCTACCTCGGCGCGGTTGGGGTGGCGCACGTAGTAATACACCTCGGCGAAGTCGGGCACCACGTTGGGGGCCTTGCCGCCGTTGGTGATGACGTAGTGAATGCGGGTTTCCTGGGGCACATGCTCGCGCATCATGTTTACCATGTTGTCCATGGCTTCTACGCCGTCGAGGGCACTGCGGCCCCGCTCGGGCGCGGCGGCGGCGTGCGCGGCCACGCCGTGAAACCGGAATTTGGCTGATGAATTGGCGATGTACTTGCCCACCATGGTGGCGTTTTCGCTGCCGGGGTGCCAGTGCAGCACGGCATCCACGTCGTTGAACAGGCCGGCCCGCACCAGGTACACTTTGCCGCTGCCACCTTCCTCGGCCGGGCAGCCATACACCTTCACGGTGCCGTGCAGCTTGCCTTCCTTCAGCAGCTTTTTGATTTCGATGCCGGCCGCCACGCTGGCCGTACCGAAAAGGTTGTGGCCGCAGCCGTGGCCCGCGTTCTGCCCGGCAATGGGCGACTTATCGGCCACGGCATTTTGGGCCAGCCCCGGCAGCGCATCGTATTCGGCCAGGATGCCGATAACCGGCTGGCCGCTGCCGTAGGTGGCCACAAACGCCGTGGGGATGTCGGCCACGCCGGCCTGCACCGTAAAGCCGTTTTTGCGCAAGGTTTCCTGCAGCAGCGCCGAGCTTTTGGTTTCCTTGTAGCCCATCTCGGCAAAGCCCCAGATGCGCTGCGCCACTTGCTGGTACTCGGCGTAGTGGGCCTGCAGGTCCTGCAGGGCCTCGGTTTTGAGGGCTTCGGTGGGCGGCAGGGCCGGGCGGAAGGCCACCAGCAGCCCGACGCTCAACAGGGTCAGGGTCGTGTATTTTTTCATCGAATGCATGGGGCGAAGTACGCTAACTTTTAACTGGTTATCCAATTCTGAGCTTTCCGGCAGTAGCTGGCCCCAGCCAGCGCAATTAATTGGGTCGGAGGCATCCGCGCCGGCCGGCTTTACCGCGCCAGCTTCTCGGCCCGCAGCAGGTCGTCGCTCGCTTGCAGCAGCTTGGCGCGCAGCTGCGGGTTGTAGTCCGGATGCGCGGCCAGAAAGGCCCGCACCGTGGCGGCGGCCGTGGCCGATTGGTAGCTGCCCAGCGAAGCCTGCAGCCAGCCGTAGGGAAAGAAAATATCGCCGGTGAGCTGGATTTCCTGGAGCAAATCCAGGCTGGCGGGCAGGTATTTCTCCGAAGTGGCCTGGCGCAGCGGGTGGTGCAGGTAGCCGAGCGCGGCCGTGACCCAGGCCTCTTTGGCGCGGCCGGCTTTGTCTTTCAGCGAGGCAAAAAAAGCGTCGCGGGTAGCCCCGTCGGGCGAAAGGGCAGGCATCAGGAATTCGAGGCGTTGGCGGCGGTCGGGGTTTTTGATGCGGGCCAGCTGCTGGGGCAGAATAGGCGCGGGGGCCGGATAGTCGCGCACGGCCAGCGCCAAGGCCAGGGCGGTGTAGTCGTCCTCGGTCAGTTTCACGCGGGCGGGTGCTTTTTCGGTTTGCCAGATGTGGTAGAGGCGGGCCTGCGCCGGCTGGCTGAGCGCCACGGACTGGTAGGTTTTGAAAAGCAGCTTCTGGGAATTGACCGAGGGGTTTTTCTGCAATGCCGCCCACAGGTCCTTCTCCAACCCCGGCCCCACGGCCTGCCGCTGGGCGGGCGTGAGAAACTGCCAGAAAATGGCGCTGGCCTGCCCCGTGAGCAGCTTCAGATTCAACTCCTCGGGCTCCAGGGTGAGGGCTTGCCGGTACACGCTGAGCAGCGCCAGCGGCCGGATAACCTGGCCGTTGAGCATGTTCTCGTAGAGGTTGACGTAGGCGGCGGCGCGGGCCACCGGGTTTTTCAGCTTCGGAAGCTGCGCGGGCAGCGCCGGGGCGGCCGGAAACACGCCGTAGCCCAGGCCCGACGAGTTGTAGAGCACGAGGCGCGGGGCGGACTCGCCCACGGCCTGGGCTATGGGCACGGTACGCGCGTTCATATTTACGGTCAGTTCTTTGGTGTGGCCGTCGGGGTACATCAGCAGCACTTCAAAGAGCTGGGGCCAGAGGCGGTCGGAGCCATCTTCGGCACGCTGGGTGAGGGCGAGCTGCGTGATTTTGCCGGCGCGGGTTTGCAGGTCGGCGGTGAACACGGGGCGGCCGGGCTGGTTCACCCACACCTGGTTCCAGGCCTGCAGGTCGGCGGGGGTGCGGGCGTCAAGGATTTTGATGAGGTCGGGCCAGGTGGCGTTGCCGTGGGCGTAGGTTTTAAGGTACTCGCGCAGGCCGTCGCGGAAGGGTTCGGGCCCCATCAGGCGCTCCAGCTGGCGCATCATGATGGGGGCTTTGTGGTAGATGATGTTGCCGTAGAGCGAACCCGCGTCCTGCAAATTGGCCAGCGGCTGGCGGATGGGGTTGGCCCCGGCCGTGCGGTCGATGCCGTAGGCGGCGGGGTAGTGGTCGATGACGAACTTAAGGTCGTAGTTCGAGTTTTTGACGGCCACCTGCGTGATTTTATCGGCCATGAAATTGGCAAACACCTCCTTCATCCACACGTCGTTGAACCACTGCATGGTTACCAAATCGCCGAACCACATGTGCGCCGTTTCGTGCGAAGTCAGGTTCGAGCGGGCCAGCACCTGGTCCTGGGTCGCGCCCTCGTCCAGAAACAGCGTCGAGGCCTTGTAATCAATGGCCCCGACGTGCTCCATGCCCCCGTATTGAAAATCGGGAATAGCCACGAAATCAAATTTTTGAAACGGATACGGCAGGCCGGTATACTGCTCCATAAAGGTCAGCGCATCGGCGTGCAGCTGGAAAATGGGGCCGAGGCTTAGCCGCAGCTTGGCGGGGTCGGTTTCGCGGTGCAGGAAGCTCATGGCCCGGCCATTCAGCGTGCGGTTTATGCGCGTGAACTTGCCTGCCGCGAAGGAAAACAGATAAGTACTGATGCTGTCGGAAGTGGCGAAATTAAAAGTTTTAAACCCTGGCACTCTGCCATCGAGAGTGGCCTCAGTCGAGTCATTCAGCGGTGCATTGGCTACCGCCTGCCACAGCCTCGGCACCGTGAGAGCCAGCGTGAACGTGGCCTTCAAGTCGGGCTGGTCGAACACGGGCACGACGGTTCGGGCGCGGTCAGGCACGAGCAGCGTGTAGAGGTACTCATCGTTGCGATTGAGTGACAGCTCGCCCGCCCGCAGATGGATTTCGGCCACGTTGTGGCCCAGGCGCAGGGCGGCGGCGGGCAGTACGAGGTGCTCGTTGCGGTGGTCGAGGGCCACGGGCTGGCCGTTGACGGCGAGGCTGTGCAGGTGGCCGGTGGGCGCTTTAAAGTCAAGCTGCACCGGGTGGCGATTGTCCTTCAGATTGAAGGATACCTGCTCAATGGCTTCGATGGGCTCCGTTTTCAGCGCCGGAACATTCAGGCTGAGGTTGTAGGCTACGCCGCTGATGGTGGACTTGCGTGCCACGGCCAGCGTTTCGGAAACGCCAGTGGTCACGGGCGGGTCGGGCTCGGTGGGCTCAGCGGGCAGCACAGGTTTCGTGGTGGTCACGGACGTGCTGAATATCGGCGCACGGTGGCAGCCGGTGGCAAGCAGTGCGAGCAGAACCGCCCCGGCCCTGCCATATTTACAAAAGCGAAATGTCATTGGAATGGGCCAGTGCTGAGAGCTTCAAAAGTAACCGCTGCTTCGTGAGTACCGTGCTGCCGCCGTCTGCCATATCATTGCCCGTGCGGCTGTACCCGCTGGGCGATGCGGCCGTGGTGCTGGAATTCGGCAACGATATCAGTGCGGCCACGCACCGGGCCATCGCGGCTTTCAGCGCCCGGCTGCTGCGGCAGCCGTTTGCGGGCCTGCGCGAGGTGGTGCCCGCCTTCACTACGCTCACCGTGTATTATGACCCGTGGCTGGCCAGCGGCAACGGCCAGCACCTGCCCTATGAGCGGGTGGCGGCCCAGCTGCGCGAACTACTGCAGGTTTCTGAAAAAGCTGAAGCCGCCGAAGAAACCGAAATAGTGGAAATCCCGGTGTGCTACGGCGGCGCGTTCGGGCCGGATTTGGCCTTCGTAGCCCAACACACCGGCCTGAGTCCGGCGGCCGTTATCGCCCTGCACACGGCCCCCGAATATCTGGTGCATATGATTGGCTTCGCGCCCGGCTTCCCTTACCTGGGTGGGCTCGATGCGCGGCTGGCCACGCCCCGCCGGCCGCAGCCGCGCCCACTAGTACCAGCCGGCACGGTAGGCATCGCGGGGCCGCAAACGGGGATTTACTCGCTGCCCACGCCGGGCGGCTGGCAGCTTATTGGCCGCACGCCCCTGGCGCTGTTCGATGCCGGATGGAAGCAGCCCAGCCGGCTGCGGGCGGGGCAAAAACTGCGATTTGTGGCTATTTCGGAGGCGGAGTTTACGGAAATTCAGCCGCCGCAGCCATGAGTCTGCATATCCTCCGTCCCGGCCTGCTCACCACCGTGCAGGACCTCGGCCGCTACGGCTACCAGCAGCATGGCATCATCGTGAGCGGCGCGATGGATGCCCTGGCCCTGCGCGTGGCCAACCTGCTGGTGGGCAATGCCGAAACCGCCGCCGGACTCGAAATCACCCTGCTCGGCCCCAGAATCTTCTTCGAAACCGACCACCTCATCGCCCTCACCGGCGCGCACCTCTCCCCCACCCTCAACGGGCAGCCGGTGGGCCGAAACCGCGCCGTGTGGGTAGCGGCGGGCGCGGAGCTGGCTTTCGGGCCGGCCGTGGCGGGGTGCCGGGTGTACCTGGCGGTGGCGGGTGGCGTGGCCGTGCCGCTGGTGCTGGGCAGCCGCGCCACGTATTTGCGGGCCGGCTTCGGCGGGCTGGATGGCAGGGCACTGCGGGCGGGCGATGTGCTGCCAGTGGGCGAGCCCTTGCCGCTCGGCACACGGCTCACACAGTCCCTAGCTAGCCCCGGCAGGGCCTGGGTACAGGCCCGCTTCACGCCCGACCCGACCCTGTGCCCGACGCCCCGGCCAGCGCCCATTATCCGCGCCGTGCCCGGGCCGGAGTACGCGCAATTTTCGGCCGCAAGCCAGCGGGCTTTCTGGCGGGAGCCGTTCGCCATCACGCCTGCGGCCGACCGTATGGGCTACCGCCTGCAGGGGCCGAAACTCGAGCGGCCCGCCGCGACGGAGCTGCTGTCGAGCGCCGTTACGCTCGGCACGGTGCAGGTACCGGCCGGCGGGCAGCCCATTGTGCTGCTGGCCGACCACCAGACCACCGGCGGCTACCCGCGCCTGGCGCAGGTTATCAGTGCCGATTTTTCGGCGCTGGCGCAGGCACGGCCGGGGCAGCAGCTGCGGTTTGAGGAAGTAGCGTTGGACGAGGCCCAGGCGCTGTACCTTGCGCAGGAACGGCAGCTGCTGGCGCTGCGGCGGGGCATTGACGCGATTTGCAGAACGGCGTAGAGACGCATCCTTGCGTCTCGTCGTTGAACGGTAACGCGTTAAAAGTCCTGGCGCAAGTCGTTCAACGACGAGACGCAAGGATGCGTCTCTACACCGCTCAACTCTTCCCCTTGCTTATGCCCCCAACCCACTCCGTTGACCTGAACTGCGACATGGGCGAAAGCTTCGGGGCCTGGACCCTGGGCCACGATGCTGCGCTCATGCCCTTCATCACCTCGGCCAACATTGCCTGCGGCTACCACGCCGGCGACCCGGCCGTGATGCGCGCCACCGTACGGGCCGCGCTGCAGCACAACGTGGCCATTGGGGCCCACCCCGGCCTGCCCGATTTGGTGGGCTTCGGCCGGCGCGACATGGCCATTTCGCCCGAAGAAGCCTTTGATATGACGGTGTACCAGTTGGGGGCCATTCAGGCCGTGGCGAAGGCCGAGGGCGGCCGCCTCCACCACCTCAAGCCCCACGGCGCGCTCTACAACATGGCCGCCACCAACGCCGCCCTGGCCACCGCCATTGCCGAAGCCGTGTACAAGGTGCAGCCCGAGTTGGTGCTCTACGGCCTGGCCGGCTCCGAGCTCACCAAAGCCAGCGAGAAACTGGGCCTGCACACCGCCCACGAAGTCTTTGCCGACCGCACGTACCAGGCCAACGGCACCCTCACTCCGCGCCGCCAGCCCGACGCCCTTATCACCGATGCCAACGTTGCCATTGCGCAGGTGCTGCGCATGGTGCAGGGCGGCGGCGTACGCACCCAGCAGGGCACCGACGTGGCCATCCGGGCCGATACCGTGTGCCTGCACGGCGACGGGGGCCACGCCCTCGAATTTGCCCAGCGCCTGAACACGGAGCTACGCGCCGCCGGCGTGCAGCTGCAAGCCACCAACGCAAAAAGCGCCCGATGAAGCCGAAGTTTCGCGCATTCGGCGGGGCCAGCCTGGGGGCGGCATTTCTGATGGCTAATTCGTCCATCGGCCCGGGCTTTCTTACCCAAACCACGGTGTTCACCCAGCAGCTGCTCACCAGCTTCGGGTTTGTCATTCTGATTTCGGTGGTGCTCGATGTAGGCGCGCAGCTCAATACCTGGCGCATCCTCACGGTGAGCGAGCTGCGGGCGCAGGACCTGGCCAACCGGCTGCTGCCGGGGCTGGGCTACCTGCTGGCGGCGCTGGTTATTCTGGGCGGCTTCGCCTTCAATATCGGCAACATTGCGGGCTGCGGGCTAGGGCTGAATGTGCTCACGGGCATGTCGTACGAGCAAGGGGCGCTCATTAGCTGCGGGGTGGCGCTGCTACTGTTCTGGGTGCGCGAAATCGGGAAGATGCTCGACGGCTTCACCAAGATTCTCGGCACCGTCAAGATTCTACTCACGCTGGGCATTGCCTTCAGCGCGCACCCGCCCCTGTTGCAGGCACTGCACCACACGCTGCTGCCGGTGAAAATCAGCGCGGCCGCTATTGTGACGATTGTGGGCGGCACGGTGGGCGGCTACATCACGTTTTCGGGCGCGCACCGACTGCTCGATGCGGGCATCAAGGGCATTGAAAACCAGGCGGAAGTGACGCGCAGTGCCGTGAGTGGCATCGTTATTTCCACGGTGATGCGGTTTGTGCTGTTTCTGGCCATTGTGGGCGTGCTCAGCCACGGGGCCGTGCTGGAGGCCGACAACCCGGCGGCGGGCGTATTCCGCGCGGCGGCGGGTGAGGTGGGCTTTCGGGTGTTCGGGGTGATTTTGTGGAGCGCGGCCATCTCCTCAGTGGTAGGCGCGGCCTACACGTCAGTATCGTTTTTCAAGACGTTTCACCCGGTTTTTGCGCGGTACGAGCGGGCCTGCATCTCGGTGTTCATCGTGCTTTCGACGGGCATTTTCGTATTCATCGGCAAGCCCACACAGCTGCTCATTTTCGCCGGGGCCATCAACGGGCTGATTCTGCCCATCGCCCTGGGCATTGTGCTGGTAGCGGCCACGAGCCGCCGCCTGATGGGCTCCTACCACCACCCCCGCTGGATGCTGGCCGCCGGCTGGGTAGTCGTGCTGGTGATGGGCGGCCTGAGCGTGCCCGTGCTGGTGGAGCAGGTGAGCGGAATGCTGCGGTGAGCGGGTCACCTCACCCCCAACCCCTCTCCCGCGGAGAGGGGAGCCTGACGAAATTCTGCTTAAAACATACTTGAATTAATATCAGAGGCCTGTTTTAGCCAATATCATCGCGCCGCCGTGGCTCCCCTCTCCGCGGGAGAGGGGCCGGGGGTGAGGTGACCCGCGTCTGCGCCGTATAAACTTACATGATGCCCAGCCCCTACCGCCGCGAAACCCTGCTCCAGCAGCTCACAGCCACTCCAACCTGGGACCTCATCGTCATCGGCGGGGGCGCTACGGGGCTGGGCGTGGCGCTCGATGGCCTCAGCCGGGGCTACAAAACGCTGCTGCTGGAGCAGGTCGATTTTGCCAAGGGCACCAGCAGCCGCAGCACCAAGCTGGTGCACGGCGGCGTGCGCTACCTCGCGCAGGGCGATATCGGGCTGGTGCGCGAGGCGCTGTACGAGCGCGGACTGCTGCTGCAGAATGCGCCGCACCTGTGCCACAATCAGGCGTTTATCATCCCGAACTATACCTGGTGGGGCGGCCCGTTCTACACCATCGGCCTGAAGCTGTACGACCTGCTGGCCGGCCGCCTCAGCCTGGGCAAATCCACGCACCTGAACCGGGCCGAAACCCTGCGGCAGCTGCCCACGCTGCACCCGGCCGGCCTGCGCGGCGGCGTGCTGTACCACGACGGCCAGTTCGACGACGCCCGCCTGGCCGTGAACCTGGCCCAAACATGCATCGACCACGGCGGCACGGCCCTCAACTACTGCCCGGTGCGTGGCCTGCTGAAAGATGCCGCCGGCCGCGTAACCGGCGTGCGCGCCACCGACCTCGAAACCGGCCTCGAATACGAGTTAAAAGCGAAAACCGTGGTAAATGCCACCGGCATTTTCGTGGATGAAATCCGGCAGCTTGACGAGCCGAGAGCCCGGCCGCTGGTGCAGCCCAGCCAGGGCGTGCACCTCGTGCTGGACCAGGCGTTTCTGCCCGGCGCGGCGGCCCTCATGATTCCGCACACCGACGATGGCCGCGTGCTATTCGCCGTGCCGTGGCTGGGCCGCATTGTGCTGGGCACCACCGATACGCCCGTGCCCACCGCCACCCTGGAGCCCCGCGCCCAGGAAGCCGAAATCGACTTTCTGCTGCGCACCGCCGCGCAGTACCTCACCCGTGCGCCTACCCGCGCCGACGTGCGCAGCATCTTCGTGGGCCTGCGCCCGCTGGCGGCCTCAACTGCGGGCTCCACCAAAACCAAGGAAATTTCGCGTAGTCACAAAATTGTGGCTTCGGCCAGCGGCCTCGTCACCATCACGGGCGGCAAGTGGACCACCTACCGCCGCATGGGCCAGGATACCATCGACCGGGCCATTAAACTGCGCCAGCTGCCGGCCGCCGCCAGCCGCACGGCGCACCTGGCCATTCACGGCGCGGCCTCATCAACCGAAAACACTCCCGGCCCCGCCCACTTAGCCGCCTACGGCAGCGACCAGCCGGCTCTCCTGCAACTCATTGCCGACAATCTGGCGCTGGGCGCGAAACTGGATTCAGCATTTGAATTTTTACTGGCCGAAGTGGTGTGGGCCGCCCGCCACGAGCTGGCCCGCACCGTGGAAGACGTGCTGGCCCGGCGTGTGCGCCTGCTGTTTCTGGACGCCGCTGCGGCCCTGCGCGCCGCCCCCACCGTGGCCGCGCTGCTGGCCCAGGAGCTGGGCCACGATGCCGCCTGGCAGGCTGGGCAGGTGGCGACGTTCGGGGAGCTGGCGCGGGGATACCAGTTGGCCAGTTAATGAATCAGAAAAATATAGAACGTCATATCGAGCGCAGCTGAGACATCTCGCTCGGAGTAGCAACCCAATAATCAGGCACTTGTGCAGAAGCACCCGTAAGCTCCGGTCTGACCGCCCTAGGCGGTCTGACCGGTTGTCGTGAGGACAAAATCGGGGGTGCTTCAGCCGGTCGGACCGCCTAGGGCGGTCGGACCGGCAGGCCCGAATCGCATACGGGTATTTCTACTTGGCTGTGACGGCACGCGAGATGTATCGGCGGCGCTCGACATGACGTTCTCGCTCAACATGATGTTCTTATGGGTTAGGTGATTACATTAGCCCGGCCTTTTTACGGATAATCGCATGAGCCCTTCACTGGAAACCGCCTCCCCGCCCGCCCCCGGACTTACCAGCCTCGATTTGGCCCCGGTGCCTTTTGCCGAGCGCACCTGGGGTACGGGCCACTACGCCGCGCTCTGGATTAGCATGAGCCTGTGCATTCCGACCTACATGCTGGCCAGCTCGCTCATCGAGGGCGGCATGAACTGGTGGCAGGCGCTGCTCACCATCTTCCTCGGCAATACCATTGTGCTGGCCCCCATGCTGCTCAATGGCCGGGCGGGGGCGCAGTACGGCATCCCGTTTCCGGTGCTGGCCCGCGCCAGCTTTGGGGTGCGCGGGGCCAACGTGCCGGCGCTGCTCCGGGCCATTATCGCCTGCGGCTGGTTCGGCATTCAAACCTGGATTGGCGGCTACGCGCTCTACCAGATGGCGGTGCTGTGGGTGCCGGCGCTGGGCACGCTGCCAGCCATTTTCCCGGCCAGCTGGGGCCTGGCTACCGGGCCGGCGCTGGTGTTTCTCATGTTCTGGGCCTTGAATATGTACGTGGTGTACCTCGGGGTCGATAGCATTCGTAAGCTGCTGGTGTTCAAGGCGTTTTTCCTGCCGCTGGCGGCGTTGGCGCTGCTGTGGTGGGCTATTTCGGCCGGGCATGGGCTGGGGCCGATTTTGGCGCAGCCGAGCAAATTCACGACAAGCGCGCAGTTCTGGGCGTTCTTTTTCCCCTCGCTCACGGGCATGGTGGGCTTTTGGGCCACGCTCTCGCTCAATATTCCGGATTTCACGCGCTACGCCGTCAGCCAGCGGGCGCAGCAGCTGGGGCAGGCGCTGGCTCTGCCCGCGTCCATGACCCTGTTCTCGTTCGTGGGCGTGGTCGTGACGTCGGCCACGTTCATCATCTACGGCAAAACCATCTGGGACCCGGTGGTGCTGGCCGGCCGCTTCGACAGCAAGCTGTTGGTGAGCTTCGCCATGATTGCCGTGGCCCTGAGCACGCTGGCCACCAACATCGCGGCCAACATCGTGAGCCCCGCCAACGACTTCGCCAACTTCTCGCCCGAGCGCATCAGCTTCAAAACCGGCGGCTACATCACCGGCGTGCTGGGCATGCTGATATTTCCCTGGAAGCTCATTGCCGACCCGTCGGGCTACATTTTCACCTGGCTGGTAGGCTACTCCGGGCTGCTGGGGCCCATTGGCGGCATCATGATTGTCGATTACTACCTCATCCGCCGGCAGCAGCTCGACCTGCCCGACTTGTACCAGTACCACGGCCGCTACGCCTACCGGGGCGGCTTCAACCCGGCCGCCATCATCGCCCTCGTCATCGGGGTGCTACCCAATGTGCCGGGCTTCCTCACGGCCATTGGCGTGCTGGAAAAGGGGGCGGTGTGGCCGGCGCTGGCAGCGGTGTACAACTACGCCTGGTTTGTGGGTTTTGGGGTGTCGGGGGCGGTTTATTTGCTGCTGATGCGCAGGCAGCCCACCGAAACAACGGTTCCGGCCAGCGTACGGGCCGGGGAGTTTTCTTCCATTACTTAATAACACGCATCATGGTAGAAGTAAAGCCGCAGGGCGATGTCGTCGTGTTCAATGTGCAGGGCATGCACAAGCTCTGGGCCCTGAAAAGCCAGCTCACCATCCCGCGCTCCCACATTCGCGGGGCCCGGCAGGACGCCGAAGCCGTGGGCCGCTGTTGGAAAGGCTGGCGCGTGGGCACCCACGTACCGGGCCTGCTCACGGCCGGCACATTCTACTTCGAAGGCCGGCAGATTTTCTGGGACGTGGCCAACATCGACCACGCCGTCATCATCGACCTGCACGATGAGGACTACCATCAGCTCATCATCGAAGTAGCAGACCCGGCGGCCGTGCTGGCCCTGCTGAACCCAACCCCAACAGCCACCTAAAACCAGCCACCTATCTGGCGCGCTTGTCCAGCTCGTCGAGGTCAGCCGAGCCCTGGGCCGGCGTCATCCACTGCCAGGGTTGAGGGGCGGCGGGCTCATTCACTTTCAGGTAGTTGAGGCGCACAGCATTGGGCACCACAAACTGGCAGGGCTTGGCCACGGGCCAGCTGCCGAGGCACAGCTGCAGAGGTTTACCGAAGCGCGCCCAGGGCAGCTCCAGATATTGCCCCGCGCCGAGGGTACCCATTTCGTGGCCATCAACATAAACTTTGAGCGGGGGCGCGCCGGCGACCTGGGCCGGGCGGTACACGTAGATGTAGGCCGTATCGGCCTGCACCGAGGTATGCGCGCCGGGGTAGGGCGCAATGGCCCCGGTGCGCATATCCAACCCGTAGGCTGTGGGCTCGGCGCTGTGGTCGGGGATGTAGGTTTGGGCCAGGGCCGCCCCTACCGCCCCGGCAATCATCATTCCCTTCGACTGGCTCTGGGCTTGGGCGGCGGCGTACAATTGGTCATCAAGCGCCTCGCCGACGAACGTAAAAAAGCTCCCCTGACGCATCAGCGGGAAAAACTGCTTGTCGTGGAGCACATATACCTGCTGGCCATCCGAGAAACCCCATAGGTCGGGCGGCACACCGCCGTGGTGCGCGGCCGAGCCCGCCAGCGGCCGCACCCGCGCCACGCGCAGCCACTGGGCTGCGGCCAGCGCGCTCTTGTAGCGCCGACGGATGGTATCGACAAGAAAAGGCGAAACGGTATCGGGTCGGTTGGTCAGAAAATGCTCGAACCGGTAGTATAGCCCCCGGCGCGGCGCTTCGCGCAGAATGGCCGCGCCCCGGCCGGCCGTGCCCAGGGCAGCGGGAGCGTCGGCCGGCAGCTGGGCCATGGTGCGGGCCGGCTGCCGGGCCACGGTAGCCCAGTCGGCATCGGTGGTCTGGCCCAGGCACTGGCTCAGCAGCTGGGTCAGGTGGCCAGCGTGGCGGCCGGTGGTTTCGTAGCCGTAGGCGCTGGCATGCGCCCCAACGCCCCGCACAAAGTGGTAGCCATCAGCAAGGTGCTCGTACACATCGGCCGTCAGCTCCGCGATGGCCTGCTGCTTTTTGCCGCCCATGATTTCGCCAATGTGCAGGCTGCGCACGCACAGCACCACGGTATGCCCGCCCGCCGCCCGCACCGGCAGCTGGATTTGCAGAAAGCTGGTGAGCTCCGTTTCCAGCCCCTGCCGGAAGGCCACGGCGGCCGATTTTCCATTCAGCCCCCGATACACGATGCCGATGGGCGGCTGTCCGGCGCGGCCGTCCACCACCTTCTCCACGCCCAGCGTGTTGTCGGACAGGGTCAGGGCCTGGTTGGTCAGGTCGAGATAGTAGGTTTGGGCGCGGGCGGCCAGGCTGGTGCTGGCCAGCAGTGCCGCGAGTAGAAATGTTTTCACGGAAAGAAAGGCGATTGCAGCCTCAAGATTAGGCACGATTTCCCGGACTACCGACCCGGCAGCCACCGAGGGGCCGGGCGGCGCGGCAGCCGCTAGCGCAACAACGTTTTCTTAAAGCTTTTGAAATCCTGCAGCGTAATCAGCGGGCCTTTTAGCCGGTGTAAGTCGCCCCCGCTCACGATGCCGAAGCCGGGCAAGGCATAAGCCATTGGCGAGATGGTGCCGTAAGCCTGCCACGCCATCCGCACGAAGGCGACCCCCGGAGAGACTTCGTGCACGGCTTTTTCATATTCAGGCCGCGCTACGAACTGATACGAATAGGGATAGACTTGCTTTATCTGCGCGTCGGTCAGGCCGGGCGCACGGTCGTCCTGACACAACAGCAACAGAGGGGGCGTGCTGCCCGACTTCACGCGTTGCGGGCCAGTCCCGGCGGCGTACTGCTCCAGTATTTTCACGCAGTACAGTGCATCGCTCGGGTTCGGCGTGTTATTGAGTAGGGGCTCATTGTGCACTGTAAAATCAATCTGCTTCAGGAATATGCGCAGGCGGAAGCTCAGCAATTCGTCGCGGTGCCCCGCTAGTACCGGGCCAGGCTCGCCATAGCGGCGCATGGGAGGCGGGGCATCGAGGTAGTCGACCGCATCAAAATCAAGCACGTTGAGCTGGCCGGTATTGGCCGCTACCAAGGCCGCCAGCTCAGCTTCTGACTTATATTCCACCTTCGGGGAAAACGTCCAGCCCGGGCCGGCCACCTCTTTTAGCAGCGCGTTGCCCAAGGCAATAGATTGTTGATAAGCCCGCAGGCCGTCGGGCTTTTTGGCCAGCTTTTTCAACTGCTTCTCGTCCTCCTGCTTCACCACGACCAGCAGCAGTTGGGTCCGCAGCAGCTGGGTTTCCTGGGCGCGGTCGCGCTTGAATTCGGCGATAGAGCGGGAAAACTGGGCAAAAACCGGCGCACTCAGCAACAGGCAGCAGCACAGGCAGAAGTAGAATAGACGCATTGAATTGGAAATAGCTATGAAAAGGTGCGGCTAAAGCTACGGAGATTTCGCCCCGGGCAACAAATGCGGCACCAGCCACTCCGTAAGCGGCAATAGTTGGCCTGCCAGGCCGCAGCCCGCGTATAGCAGCGTTGCCGGCCTGATTCCGGCGATGCTTTTTCCCATTATGCCAACAACTCCTTCCCCCTCCCCCACTAATCTCGCCGGTTTCGTGCGCGTGCGCGGGGCCCGCGAGCACAACCTCAAAAACGTCGATGTCGACATTCCCCGCGATGCCCTCGTCGTGTTCACCGGCGTGTCGGGCTCCGGCAAGAGCAGCCTGGCGTTCGGCACGCTCTACGCCGAGGCCCAGCGCCGCTACCTGGAGTCGGTGTCGCCCTACGCCCGCCGGCTTTTTCACCAAATGGCAGTGCCCGAAGTGACGAGTATTGAGGGGTTGCCGCCGGCCGTGGCCCTGCAGCAGCAGCGCGGCGCGCCCAGTACCCGCTCGTCGGTGGGCTCGGTCACCACGCTGTCCAATTTGCTGCGAATGCTGTACTCGCGGGCCGGCGACTACCCGGCCGGCCAGGGCATCATCTACGCCGAAGCCTTTTCGCCCAATACCGCCGAGGGGGCCTGCCCCACCTGCCACGGCCTGGGCCGCGTGTATGAAGTGACGGAGCAGACGATGGTGCCCGACCCCACGCTTACCATTCGGGAGCGGGCCATTGCGGCCTGGCCGCAGGCCTGGGGCGGCCAGAACCAGCGCGACATTCTGGTGAGCATGGGCTATGATGTGGACACGCCCTGGCAGGATTTGCCGCAAAAGGACCGCGACTGGATTCTCTTCACCGATGAGCAGCCGGTGCTGCCCGTGTACCCCGGCTACTCGCCCGAGCAGACCCAGCGGGCCATCAAGCGCCGCGAGCAGCCCAACTACATGGGCACGTTCACGGGCGTGAAACGGCATGTGCTGCACACCTTCGCCACCACCCAAAGCGCCTTGATGAAGAAGCGGGTGGCCCAGTACATGCTGGGTTCCGACTGCCCCACCTGCCACGGCAAGCGCCTGCGCGTGGAGTCGCTGTCGGTGAAGTTTGCCGGGCTGGATATTGCCGAAATGTCGCGCCTGCCCCTGAAGCGGCTGGCGGCGCTGTTGCAGCCCTTTGCCGAGGGCACGGCCAGCCGGCAAAAGCACGATACCGAGCATCCGGAGCAGGCCATCGTGGCCCGGCGCATTGCCGAGGATTTAGCGGCGCGGCTCACGGTATTGCTCGATTTGGGTTTGGGATATTTGTCGCTGGAGCGCGGCACGCCCACGCTGTCGCCCGGCGAATTGCAGCGCCTGCGCTTGGCTACGCAGCTCTATTCCAACCTCTTCGGCGTGGTGTACGTGCTCGATGAGCCCAGCGCCGGCCTGCACCCGGCCGATACCGAGGCCCTTCTGCAGGCCCTGGCCGGCCTGCAACGCGCTGGCAACTCGTTGTTCGTAGTCGAGCACGATTTGGACGTTATCCGCCAGGCCGACTGGCTTGTAGACGTGGGCCCGGCCGCCGGCGAGAAGGGCGGCCAAATACTCTACAGCGGCCCGCCCGAAGGCCTGAAATCCGTGCGGGAATCGCAGACGCGGCAGTTTCTCTTCGATGCCCCCG
The DNA here is from genome assembly GCF_012275535.1 of Hymenobacter artigasi. Classification (GTDB taxonomy): domain Bacteria; phylum Bacteroidota; class Bacteroidia; order Cytophagales; family Hymenobacteraceae; genus Hymenobacter; species Hymenobacter artigasi. The sequence continues at coordinate 330,018 of NZ_JAAVTK010000001.1, forward strand.
CGCTGCCCGAAGCGCCGCCCCGCACCCCCACCGGCTGGCTGAAACTGGCCGGCGTGACCCGCAACAACCTCGAAAACCTGGCCGTGGACTTCCCGCTGGGCGTGTTCACCACCGTTACGGGCGTATCGGGCTCGGGCAAATCCAGCCTCGTGAGCCAGGTGTTGGTAGAATTGGTGGCCGAAAGCCTGGGCCAGGAAATCGCGCCCGAGGAAGAAGAAGCCGACGCCCTGGCGCAGCCCGCACCCGTCACGCTGGGCGGCCACATCACCGCTGGCCTGGAAAACATCAAGCGCCTGGTGCGCGTCGACCAAAAGCCCATTGGCCGCACGCCGCGCTCCAACATGGCCACCTACACCGGCCTGTTCGACCACGTTCGCAAGCTCTTCGCCGCCACGCCCGAGGCCAAAAAGCGCCGCTACGATGCCGGCCGCTTCTCCTTCAACGTGGCCAAGGGCCGCTGCGAAAACTGCGCCGGCGAAGGCTTCGTGATGGTTGAGCTGCTGTTCTTACCCAGCGTGTACGCGCCCTGTCCCGTCTGCCACGGCGCGCGCTACAACGCCAAAACCCTCGAAGTGCAGTACCACGGCCGCAACATCGCCGAGGTGCTGGGCCTGACCGTGGACGATGCCTGGGAGTTCTTCGCCGACGAGCCCGCCATTTTCCGCGCCCTCACGGTGCTGCGCGAAGTGGGCCTGGGCTACCTGCGCCTCGGCCAGCCCGCCACCGAGCTCAGCGGCGGCGAGGCCCAGCGCATCAAGCTCGCCACCGAGCTGCAGCGCATTGGGCGCGGCAACACGCTCTACGTGCTCGATGAGCCCACCACCGGCCTGCACCCTTCGGATGTTGAGAAGCTGATGCTACAGCTCGAAGGGCTGGTTGAAGCCGGCAACACGGTCATCGTGGTGGAGCACGACATGCGCGTAGTAGCCGGCTCCGACTGGGTTATCGACATCGGCCCCGGCGCGGGCGAAGACGGCGGCCGCGTGGTAGCCGCCGGCCCGCCGCGCACGGTGGCCCTGGCCAAGGGTAGCCGCACGGCACCGTATCTGCGGGCGTTTTTAGCACCGCAATTGGCTGGCATTCTCCGGTGATTGCGGCTATCTTGCCGGCGGTTGCCGGTCCACACGGCAGTGCCGCCCCTTTCCAACCAATTCGCCCCAAGCCCTAACGCGATGAAACGCCCTTTTCTCCTTCTCGCCGCCGGGCTACTCGCGGTGGCCTGCCAGAAAAAAGACCCCGAGATAACGCCCCGCGAAACCGAAGACCCAGACTGGATAAAACTGGAAATCAAGACCGTTTTTTCTGGCGATGAAGCGTATTCCATTTGGGGTGACATTGATAAAACCTTGCTGGTTTCGACGAAAGCACACATTTTCTCAACTTCTGACCAAGGCAAAACCTGGCAGGAGCGAAAGAATTTTTACAGTACCACCTATGGCTTTGTGTCGCGCAACGATACCCTTTTCGCCCTCAGTAACTACCGTACCGATGCCCAGGGCGAAAAAACGGCCTCCTACGTCGACTATTTCACTACTGACCTTGGCAAAACGTGGGCGTATATTAACATCCTCCCCCGCGGCTATGAGAAATACCATAACCTCAGCCAGCCCTTTGGCCGGGTAGAAGCCGCCGGCATTACGTACCGCACCCGGGAAAATACCGAGCCCATAGCTAACTCCACGAGCCGTCTGGTAGTGGCCTCCGACCTACTGCGGACCGACGCAACCGGCCAAACCAAAATGCGCCTTCCGGCCGGCCACTACCTGAAAGGCCTGTACCTCGATGCGCAACAGCGGCTATACGTAGCCGCCTCCGGCCTCCGCTTCGATACGACCACCGGCAAGGCCATCGACCCCACGATGGGCCGCCCGGCGGTGGTCTACATCTCGCGCCGGCCACGCCCGTAGGTTCTCTGCGCAGAAGCTCCCACCAACGAGAAATGCCTGCGTAATCAAGTCTCATGGACCCAAATAACTCCTTACCCGCCAGCGCCTTCCAACGCCAGGACGAAACCCCCGACGCGGAATTTTACCACCACCCACGCTTCGTCACGCACATCGACGACGCGGCCATTGCCGCCGTCACCCAGCTCTACCGCGAGTACTTCGTACCCGACAGCACGCTGCTCGATTTGATGAGCAGCTGGGTGAGCCACCTGCCGGCCGATGTTGCCTACCGCCGCGTGGTGGGCCTGGGCATGAACGCCGCCGAGCTTAGCGCCAACCCGCGCCTCAACGACCTCGTGGTGCAGGACCTGAACGCGCAACCCACCCTGCCTTTCGCCGACCAGCAATTCGACGGTGCCGCTATCTGCGTATCCATCGACTACCTGACCCAGCCAGTAGCTGTGTTGCGCGAGCTGGCCCGCGTGCTGCGCCCCGGGGCCCCGTTGGTCATCACCTTCTCCAACCGCTGCTTTCCCAGCAAAGCCGTGGCCGCCTGGCACGCCCTCGACGACCGCGGCCACCTGGCCCTGGTGCGTCAGTATTTACTGGCCGCGGGCGGTTGGCACGCCATTGAGCTACTCGACCGCAGCCCGCAGCCGCCCGGCCATTCCGACCCGTTGTTTGCCGTGGTGGCCCGGACCAACGCCGGGCTCATGCCGTGATATAATGGCAGGAAAAAGAAAAAGGCCGTTTTCCATGTGGAAAACGGCCTTTTCTTAGGTAGCGGGGACTGGACTCGAACCAGTGACCTTTGGGTTATGAGCCCAACGAGCTACCAACTGCTCCACCCCGCACTGTTTTGGTGCTGCAAAGGTAGCACAAGTTTTTGGCCGATACAAGCCGGCCAGCTGCATTTCTGCTATGCCGGGGGCATTTACCCGACCAATACATGGGTGGCAGTCTGGTTATCCGAAGGTTAAGCCCTCACAAAAAAATTCAACTACAGTCTTTGCGGCTGGCTAATGGGCGGCAACCACCGCCTGAGAAGCCTTGCGGTACCGGAAGCGTTTTTTGAGCCGGTCCAATGGTGCTTCCACAAAATACCAGGAGGCGGCAGCTATATGGCACCAGCAGCGTGGGCAGCGGCCCATGCAGGAGACACACCCGGCGGCGCAGTACATATATCGAACGAAAAGCCCGCGAAATTGCGCGGCAGTTGGCCGGCCGGAACCGGGGAGCCGGCTTTGTGCGGACCTTTGCCCTCCCACCCCGCCGCCCGGCGGCTTATTTGCCTGTTTGCTTATGTCTGATAAACGCTCGCCCGCCCTGGGCTTCATTTTCATCACCATCCTGATTGATGTTATCGGGCTGGGCATCATCATTCCGGTGGTGCCCAAGCTCATTCAGCAGCTCACGGGCGAGGGGCTGAGCCGGGCGGCGATATACTCGGGCTGGCTGACGTTTGCCTACGCGGCGGCGCAGTTTTGCTTCGCGCCGGTGGTGGGCGGGCTCAGCGATAAGCTGGGGCGGCGGCCGGTGCTGCTGGCCGCGCTGCTGGGCCTGGGGCTCGACTACGTATTCCTGAGTTTTGCGCCCACGCTGGCTTGGCTGTTTGTGGGGCGCGTGGTGGCGGGCATCACGGGGGCCAGCTTTACCACGGCCACGGCCTACATTGCCGACATCAGCACGCCCGAAAAGCGGGCCCAGAACTTTGGGATGGTGGGCGCGGCATTTGGCATTGGTTTCATCATTGGGCCGGCCATTGGCGGGCTGCTGGCCGGCTACGGGGCGCGGGTGCCGTTTATGGTGGCGGCAGGGCTGAGCCTGTGCAATTTCCTGTACGGCTTTTTTGTGCTGCCCGAGTCGCTGGCTCCCGACAAGCGCCGGCCGTTTCAGTGGCGGCGGGCCAATCCTGTGGCCTCGCTGCTGCGGCTGGGCAAGTACCCCGCCACGCTGGGCCTGGTGGCCGCGCTGGTGCTGCTGTACCTGGCGGGCTCGGCCACCCAGTCGGTATGGACGTTTTACACCATGCTTAAGTTTGGCTGGACCGAGCGGCTGGTGGGCATTTCGCTGGCCGTGGTGGGGCTGTGCACAGGGCTGGTGCAGGGTGGCCTGGTGCGGGTGGCCATTCCGAAGCTGGGCGCGGCCCGGGCCATCGTTATCGGGCTGCTGTGCTACACGGTGGGCTTCGTGCTGTTTGCCTTCGCCTCCCAGGGCTGGCTGATGCTCGTTTTCATTGCCCCCTATTGCCTGGGCGGCATTGCGGGGCCGGCGCTGCAAAGCACTATTTCGGGTCAGGTGCCGGCCACTGAACAGGGCGAGCTGCAGGGCGCCCTCACCAGCCTGATTAGCGTAACGGGCGTGGTGGGGCCCTTGATGATGAGCTACTTGTTTGGCGAATTTACCCGCAAAGGGGCCCCGGTTTATTTTCCGGGGGCACCCTTCATGCTGGGGGCAGTGCTGGCGCTGGGCAGCGTGGCGCTGGCCGTGTATTCGCTCAAAAAGCATCCACCGGTGGCCACTGGCACAACTGTGGCGGAGGCGATACCGGCGCACTAGCCGCCCAACTGCCCTGCCGCAACCGCCGGAGGGCCTTACTTTACGGCTCAATCTCTTCGCCCATGATACCCGAACCTCCGCAGTCGCTGCTTCAGCTTGGTCACCGCCCCGATTTGGGCATTCTGGTGGGCCGCTGGGCGTATCAGCCAGTGCAGCCCGAACTTCCGGCGGTGTATCAGCACGTTGAGACCGTGGCGCTGGCAGAAAACTGCCGGTTCTGGCTCCAGGATATCCGCCGCCGCACCCTCAACGACCCGCAGACGACGGCCTGGCTGCTCAACGACTTTTTTCCCGGCATGGCCCGGCGGCTGGGCGGCCGGCTGTTTGTAGCCTACCTGGTGGGACCTACTTTGCACGAGGCCATCCTGCAGCAGCCCGGCTACATATCGGCCGAGGCCTATGACGGCAAGCCCTTCGCCATCTCGTTTTTTGGCGATGAGGGCGAAGCCATTCGCTGGCTGCAAACGCAGCAGAGCGGACTCCGCTAATTTTTTTCAGCTTACAAAACCCCTTTTTCAGCTCGAAAAAGGGGTTTTTGCTTTACCGGAAATCTTTTTTCAGTACCAGTCATTTCATAATTACGAAATTTTCGTAGATTTACGACACAATCGTATTACTCCTTATGGCCACGCCCCTCGAACGCCTCACCCAACCCGAAGAAGACGCCCTGCGCGTGCTCTGGCCGCTGCCCGCCGGCGGCTTTGTGAAAGACGTGCTCGACGGCCTGCCCGCGCCGCCGCCGCCCTACACCACGCTGGCCAGCACCCTGCGCAATCTGGAGCGCAAGGGCTACGTGCGCAGCGAAAAGCTGGGCAACTCCTACCGCTTCGTACCCCTGGTGACGGCCGACGACTACCAGCGCCGTTCGCTGGGCACGCTGGTAAAGCAGCATTTCCAAAACTCCTACAAAGACTTGGTGTCGTTTTTCGCGCAGGAAAACAAGGTGAGCGCCGCCGATTTGCAGGAGATTATCAAGCTCATCGAAAGCAAAAAGGAGGACTAGCCATGTCGCCGTCGACACCCATTCTGCTGTATTTGCTGAAGGCTAACGTGGCGCTGCTGCTCTTTGCGGCGGCGTATTTCGGGCTGCTGCGGCGGCTCACGTTTTTCAATTTAAACCGGGCTTATCTGGTGTTCGCGCTGCTGTTTGCGGCCGGATACCCGGCCCTGCCCCTGCCGGCGCTGCTGCCGGCCGAGGCCACTCCCACCGGAGTCTTTGCGTTGGTGGGGACTACGGGGGCCGCCCCCGGTGCCGCTCCGGTGGTGCCCGTGGCCCCAGCGGTAGATTGGGCCGCCGTGGGAGTGGCCTTGTATGCGGCGGGCACGGCCGTGCTGCTGGCCCGGCTGCTGGGGCAGCTGCTGGCACTATGGCGGCTGCGGGCACGGACGCGGCCGGCGGTAGCCCACGGCCTGCCGGTGCGGGCGCTGGCGGAGGCCGTCAGCCCGTTTTCCTTCTGGCAAACCATTTACCTGAACCCCGACCAGCACCCCGCCCCCGAGCTGGCTGCCGTGCTGCGCCACGAGCAGGTGCACGTGCGCCAGTGGCACACCCTGGATGTGCTGCTGGCCCACTTAGCCCAGGCAATGGCCTGGTGCAACCCGGCGGCGTGGCTGCTGCGCCGCGCACTGCTCGACAACCTCGAATACCTGGCCGATGAGGCCGTGCTTAAAACCGGCCTAGTTGACCGCCGCGCTTACCAATACAGCCTGCTGCGCCTCAGCCACGCGGCGGCAGTGCCTTCCCTTGTTTCCTCTTTCACATTTCCAACCCTCAAAAACCGTGTACTTATGATGAATTCTCCGGCTTCCGCATTGGCCCAGACCGGGCGCTATTTGCTGGCCCTGCCGCTGGCGTTGGGCCTGGCCGTGGGCGTGGACGCGGCACTATCGCCCGCTGCCGCCGCGCCGGCCGCCCAAACCATTGCGCCCGGCCCGGCCGTGTACTACCTCGATGGCAAGCTGAGCGACAAGGCAGCGGTAGATGCCCTCGACCCCCAAAGCATTGTTTTCATGAACGTGCTGAAGGCCGAAACGGCCCGTAAGGTATTTGGCTCGGCGACGGGCGGCGTGATTGTCGTGGTTACCAAGGCCTACGAAAACTCGGCGGAGGTGCGGACGCTGAACGACAAAATTGCCAAAGTAGCCCCGCTGGTGCCTGGCACCGAAACGAAGGCCGAGGTAAATGTGCTCACGCCAACTGCCCTGGCTTACATCACCAAAACCCACCCCAACTCGCGCATCATCGGCGTTACAAAGCTGAGCTACCCCAGCACGGGAGAAGTGCGCTACAAAGTGCAGCTGGCCGAAGGCACCCGGCCGCACTACGCCTACTTTGATGAAAAAGGCAACGTGGTGAAGCCGTAATGGCCCTTTAGAAACCGCAGACCGCAAGAGCCGCTTCCGTAACTGGGAGCGGCTTTTTCATGTCTACCAATGCAGCTAGCGCTGTTACTTGGGCTCTTTGTTGCTCTTTTGCAGTAACGTAACGCTTTGCTTTTATGAACAACCGATACCTCTCGGCCGGAACGGCGGCCCTGCTGGCCCTGGCCGGCTGCACCAGTACCAAGCCCGCCGCCGTGACTACGGCCGCCGCCGCGCCGGTAGCGACGGCCGCCCCAGCCCCCAAAGGCGTGGGCCTCGACATGGCCGACATTGACCGCTCGGTGAATCCGTGCGAGGACTTCTTTCAGTTTTCGGGTGGCAACTGGCTGCGCAGCAACCCCATTCCGAGCTACGCCAGCAGCTGGGGGCCGCGCAACCTGCTGGGCAACCGCACGCAGGATTTGCTGCGCAAGATTCTGGAGGACGCGGCGGCCAACCGCAGTGCCGCCCCCGGCAGCAACGCCCAGAAAGTGGGCGACTTCTACGCCAGCGCCATGGACACCGTGGCCATCGACCGGGCCGGCCTCGCGCCGCTGAAACCGGAGCTGGACCGCGTGGCCGCCGTGCGCAACACGGCCGGCCTGCGCGCCGAAATCGTGCGTTTGCAGGAACTGGGGGCCGGTCCGTTTTTCCGGGCCGGGGTGGATGTGGATGAGAAAAAGACCACCCAGTACGCCGTACAAATGAACCAGGGCGGCCTCACGCTGCCCAACCGCGACTTCTACTTCAAAACCGATGCCCGCACCGAGAAGGTGAAAGCCGCCTACCGCGCCTACATGACGCAGGCATTTGAGCTGCTGGGCGCGGCCCCCGCCGTGGCCCGGCGCGACGCGGCCACCGTGGAGCGCATCGAAACGCGCCTGGCTAAGGCCTCGCGCACGCCCGTGGAGCTGCGCGACCCGCAGGCCAACTACAACAAGCTGACCGTGGCCGCCGCCCAGCAGCGCTACCCCGCGCTCGACCCCAAGAGCCTGCTGGCCGGCATGCAGCTGGGTAAGGCGCAGGATATTATCATCGGCCAGCCGGCTTTCTTCGATGAGGTGAACGCGGTGCTGAATACCGAAACGCTGCCCGACCTCAAAACCTACCTACGCTGGCACCTGGTGCGCTCGGTGGCGTCGGCAATGCCTACGCCGTATGCCGAGGCGGCCTTTCGCTACAGCCAGGCCCTGACCGGGGCCAAGCAGCAGGCCCCGCGCTGGAAACGCATGCAAGCCGCCACGGACCAGAGCCTGGGCGAGGCCTTCGGGCAGTTGTACGTGGACCAGGCTTTTTCGCCCGAGGCCAAGGCCAAGGCACTGGAAATGGTGGCCAACATCAAGGCCAGCATGGCCGAGCACATCCAGACCAACACCTGGATGAGCGCGCCCACCAAGGCCGAAGCCCTGAAAAAGTTGAACGCGCTGCGGGTAAAAATCGGCTACCCCGACGTGTGGAAGGACTATTCGGCCCTGCCCATTGCCCGCGAGAGCTACCTGACAAATCTACTGGCGGCCCGGCGGTGGGAAAACCGGCGCGAGGCGGCCAAGTTTGGCGGGCCCATCGACCGCAACGAGTGGGGCATGACGCCGCCCACCATCAACGCCTACTACAACCCGCCGATGAACGAAATCGTGTTTCCGGCCGGCTACCTCCAGCCCCCGTTCTTCGACCCCAAGGCCGATGATGCCATCAACTACGGGGCCATTGGCGGGGTGATGGGCCACGAAATGACCCACGGCTTCGACGACCAGGGCCGGCAGTACGACTCCGAAGGCAACCTGCGCGACTGGTGGACGCCGGCCGACGCGGCCGAGTTCACGCAGCGCGCCGCCATCGTGGGCAAGCAGTACAGCGCCTTCTCCCCCCTCGATTCGGTGCACGTGAACGGCCAGCTCACAATGGGCGAAAACCTGGCCGATTTCGCCGGCCTCACCGTGGTGTACGGGGCCCTGGAGAAGCAATTGCAGCAGCGCTACGGTAACGGCCCGCGCCCCAGCTACGATGGCTTCACGCCCGAGCAGCGCTACTTCCTGAGCTGGGCCCAGCTGCGCCGCCAGAACATTCGCCCCGAGGCCCTGCGCCAGCAAATTGCCACCGACCCACACTCGCCCGGCCAGTACCGCACCATCGGGCCGCTGATGAATATGCCGCAGTTTCAGCAGGCCTTCGGCTGCCCCGAAGGGAGCAAGATGACCCGCAGCGCCGCCGACCGCGCCGTGATTTGGTAATCAACCGCTGGCGCGCGTCTACAGCGCGCTGCCGCCTGGCTTCGAGTCTGTTACTCGGGCATTGAAGCCATTACCAAACGGACCCTTTACCCGAGCCACAGGCTCGGAACCAGTGGGCAGCGCGTCGCAGACGCGCGCCAGCGGGGATGCCTGATTATCATTCGCAAAGAAGCCCCGGTGCCCACGCATCGGGGCTTCTTTATGCTGCTATATTTACAACGGCATTCTACCAATGGCACACCATTCCTTTTCATGAAACACCTTTCCTCTCTGCTGCGCGGCGGGCTCCCGGCGGCGCTTTTGATACTGATGTGGCTGGCGGGGCCGGCGGCGCGGGCGCAGGTGCCGGCCTGGCAGTCACTCATAACCCCGAGCCAAGCGGCAGGCTATAATGGTTCTGGAACAAGCGCCACGGCGACCGATGCCAGCGGCAATGTATTTGTGGTGGGCAGCTTTACCGGCACGGTCAGCTTTGGTACCACCACCCTCACTAGCGCCGGGGGCAGCGATGCCTTTGTAGCCAAGTGGAGCCCGACCACATCCACCTTCGTGTGGGCCCAGCGCATAGGCGGGCCCAACTTGGACGGGGCCGGGGCCGTGGCCGTGGCCGGTACCAGTGTGTACGTGGCCGGGGATTTTTCGAGTACGGCCAGCTTCGGCGGACAGGCCCTGACCAGCGCGGGCGGTACCGATGCGTATGTGGCCAAGCTCACGGACCTGGGTGCCACCGGCACGTTTGTCTGGGCGCAACGCGCCGGCGGCTTCTCCGACGACCGCGCCACCGACCTAGCCCGCACCGGGGCCGACCTGTACGTGGTGGGGTCGTTTTCGGGCACCGACGCCAGCTTTGGCACTCGAACCCTGCTGAACAGCGGGGGTGCCGATGCTTTTGTGGCCAAGCTCACGGACCTGGGCACCGCCAGTACGTTTGTCTGGGCGCAACGGGCCGGGGGCACGGGCGTCGACGGCGCATGGGCCGTGGCTGCCAGCGGTACCAATGTGTACCTCGCGGGCTATTTCAACAGCGCCTCAGCCAGCTTTGGCAGCACGCAGCTCAGCATTGGCAGCCCGGGCGGGAACAACTACGATGGCTTCGTGGCTAAGCTCATGGACCAGGGCGCAACGGGCAGCTTTGTGTGGGCGCAGGCGGCCGGCGGCACCGGGCGCGACGAGGCCAGGGCCGTGGCCGTGAACGGGGCAAATGTGTACGTGGCTGGCTACTTTGCGGGAGCAGCCAGCTTCGGCAGCACCACGCTCACCAGCGCCGGGGGCTACGATACCTTCGTGGCCAAGCTCACCGATGCTGGCCCTACCGGCGGCTACGCATGGGCCCAGCGGGCCGGCGGCACCGGCGATGACCAAGCCCAAGCCCTGGTGGTGGCAGGCACTGCCGTGTACATAGCCGGCGGCTTCTATAGCCCCACGGCCACGTTTGGTCCCAACACCTTGACCAATGCCGGCGTGGTAGCCTCCGATGTCTTTGTGGCCCGCCTCACCGATGCCGGCCCCACCAGCACCTTTGCCTGGGCCCAACAAGCCGGCGGCACCAGCGGCGATAATGCGACTGCGCTGTGGGTAAGCGGCCAGCAGCTGCTGGTAGGCGGTTCGGCCAGGCCCCTAGCCAGCTTCGGCAGCTTCGCCATTCCCGGCCCTAGCGGTTCCCCGGAGAGCACCAGCTTCCTAGCCTCCCTCACCGACCCCACCCTCACCGCTACCACCGCCGCCCAAAGCAGCTTGAGTTTCGCCCTGGCCCCCAACCCGGCCCGCACCGCCGCCACCCTCACGCTGCCCGCCCTGCCCGGCACCGCCACGGCCACCCTCACCCTGCGCGATGCCCTGGGCCGGGCCGTGCGGACTGAAACCGTAGCCCTGCCGCTCGCCGGCCTGCGCCACGAGTTGGATTTGAGCGGCCTGCCTGCCGGCATCTACGCCGTGCAGGTGCAGGCCGGCAAGGCTACCGCCACCCGCCGCCTGGTGGTGGAATAACACAGCGTTAACAGCTCATTAAACGAGCGTTTCGATTAAATATTCTGACCTTTACTGGAAAGCAGCAAACCCGTCAGACCAGGCAAATAGGGCCCTGATTCGATGGTCGTTAGCATTATCCAACCACTTACCATCGACCACTCCTTATGCCCGGCATCGGAAGTATTTTGGGCGGCAAACTTTCCCCGGATGCACTACGTACTGCCGTGCGTATCCCTACTTAAAATGAAATACGTTATTAATTTTATATCAGGCAGCCGGCGGGCGGGCGTGCTGCTACTGGCCGTGTGGCTGCTGCTGGGGACGGCAGTCCGGGCGCAAACCCCGGCCCCCGACTGGCAGTCGGCCTTGGTAGTGGGCGGCGGCAACTCTAACCTGACCACCAAGACCACAACTTCTAACCTCAGCGGCGACCTGTATGTGGCGGGGTCTTTTTCCGGTATCGTCACCATTGGCGGTACTACCATGATTAGCGCTGGCGGCACCGATGGCTTTGTGGCCAAGTGGAGCCAGGCCACCAGCACCTTTGTATGGGCCTACCGCTTCGGCGGCACCGACCTCGACCAGGTAACGGCCGTGGCCCTGAGCGGCACCCGCGTGTACGTGGCCGGCACCTTCATCAGCCCCACCGCCGCCTTCGGCAACTTTAACCTGACCAACTACGGCAGCGCCAACTCGGTGACCACCGACGCCTTCGTGGCCCGCCTCACCGATGTCGGTACCACGGCCACCGTCGACTGGGCGCAGCAATTCGGCGGTACGGGCCAGGATGCGGTCAACGCGCTGGCCGTGGCTGGCACCAAAGTGTTTTTGGGCGGGCAGTTTGCCAGTGCCACGGCGCAGTTCGGCAGTATTTCGCGGGCCAGCTCCAACGCTGGGCTTGCCTACGACGGCTTCGTAGCCAAGCTGATAGATGGCAGCACCAGCGCCAGCACCAGCTGGGTGCAAACCATCACCGGCTCGGGCAGCAAGTATGTGAATGCCCTGGCCCTGAACGGAGCCAGCGTATACGCTACCGGCTCGGTAGGGGGCCAGAGCGCCACTTTCGGCACTATCGCCGTAGCCAACGGCGGAGCCTCCAATGCCTACATTGCCAAGCTGAATGACACAGACCCCTCCGGCAGCTGGCAGTGGGCCCTGCGGGCCAGCGGCGGAGGTGCCGACCAAGGCAACGCACTGGTTGTGAATGGCCCAATCCTCTACATGGCCGGTACTTTTTCGAGCCCGACCCTGGCACTGGGCAGCAACACGATTACCAATGCCGGCACCAGCGGCACCACCGACGCCTTTGTGGCCGCGCTGACGGATGCCGGCAGCACCGCCACCTGGAACTGGGGCCGGCAAGCCGGCGGCTCCGACGACGACAAAGGCACCGGTCTGGCCCTCTACGGTACCAGCGGTGTATATCTGGCGGGCAGCTTTGCCAGCAGCGCGGTCACCATTGGCAGCACGGCGCTGGCGGCGGGAAGCGGCGGCGCGCTGGTAGCACGGCTGAACGACGATGGCCCTGGTGCCACGGTAGACTGGTCGCAACGCGGCGGCAGCACTACCAGCACCACTGCCTCGTGCCTCACCATGAGCGGCACTCGAATGTACCTGACCGGTAATTTCCAGAACACGGCTACTTTTGGCAGCCAGACCCTGGCCAGTTCCACGGCCGGGCAGTCGACCAACTACCTGGCTCACCTTATCGACCCCGCCGCCCTCACCACCACGGCCACTACCTCAGCCCTGAGCAGCCCGGATTTTGCGCTCTACCCCAACCCGGCCCACGCGGCCGCTATGCTCACGTTGCCGGCCCTGCCCGGCACGGCCACGGCCATCCTCACCCTGCGCGATGCCCTAGGCCGGGCTGTGCGCACTATCACCGTCACGCTGCCCACCGCCGGCCTGCGCCACGAGCTGAGCCTTACCGGGCTGCCCGCCGGCATCTATGCCGTGCAGGTGCAGGCCGGCAAGGCCATGGCTGCCCGCCGCCTGGTGGTGGAGTAGCGCTGTCATTGCATGCGCAGCGACGCAATATGTCCTTTTTTAAACGACAAGCCCCGACACTGTGCAGTGCCGGGGCTTGTCGCGTAAAAGACCGTCTGGTGTTCACAGGACGGATTGCCGCGCTTCACTGCGTCCCGCTCGCAACGACAGGTGCCTACCCTTCCATCACTTTATTCTGACGGCTGATGGATTCCAGGTGCACGGCGGCGAGGTACTGCTCCACGAAATCAGTGGTAAGGCCCACTGAGGCGCCCTGGCGCTGGGCGCGTTCCAGCACCTCGTTCCAGCGGCTGGTCTGGAGGATGGTGATGTCGTTTTCCTTCTTGTACAGACCAATTTTTTCGGCCACGGCCATGCGGCGGCCCAGCAGCTGCATCACCTCGGCGTCGAGCTGATTGATTTGCTCGCGCAGGCCGGTGAGGGCCGAAAGGAATTCCTGCTCGTTGGTGGTTTCGTGCCGCCACACCAGGTTCTGAATCAGGTCGCGCAGCACTTCCGGCGTGATTTGCTGCTTGGCGTCGCTCCAGGCATTGTCGGGGTCGATGTGGCTTTCAATCATGTTGCCATCGAAGCCCAGGTTGAGGGCCTGCTGGGCCACGGCCGCCAGCGTATCGCGCCGGCCGCAGATGTGGCTGGGGTCGCAGAGCAGCGGCATTCCGGGCATCCGGCGCTTCATCTCGATGGGCAGGTGCCACATTGGCGCGTTGCGAAAATCGGTGTTGCCGTAGCTCGAAAAGCCCCGGTGAATGAGGCCGACGTGCGTGAGGCCGGCCTTTTGCAGGCGCTCCACGGCGCCCACCCACAGCTCCAACTCCGGGTGAATGGGGTTTTTCACCAGCACCGGCACGTCCACGCCGCGCAGCACGTTGGCAATTTCCTGCACCGAAAACGGGTTGCCCGTGGTGCGCGCGCCCACCCACAGAATGTCCACGCCAAAGGCCAGGCAGTCTTCTACGTGCTTGGCCGTGGCCACTTCCACCGCAATGGGCAGGCCGGTGAGCTCACTGGCCTTCTTGAGCCAGGGCAGCCCCTTGGTACCCACACCCTCGAAGCCGCCGGGCTTGGTGCGGGGCTTCCAGATGCCGGCGCGCAGGGCCTGCACTTTGCCGGTAGCGGCCAGCCGCTGACAGGTTTCGAGCACCTGCTCCTCAGTTTCGGCCGAGCATGGGCCGGAAATGAGGTAAGGCTTGTCGTCGGGCTGCCGGTTGAAGAGGGCGGATTTCATGGTTGGGTTCATGGTATTGCTTTTTTAGTGTTGATTGAATTCTAATTCTTGATTTCTTCTGTCATCCTGAGCATTCTGCGATTTAAGCAGAGACGAAGGACCTTATCACGTTTGCTCCAATTGGTTTACTGCAAACCGTTTATCGGTGATAAGGCCCTTCGTCTCTGCTTAAATCGCAGAATGCTCAGGATGACAGAGCGGGTCCTTCACGGCAAAATCTTCCGAATGTGGTTGGCCTGCCGAATCTGCTCGGTCAGCCCGTCGTAGTCCTCCCGCGCCAGCAGCTCGCGCAGGTGCTGAAGCTGGTGCAGATGCTCATCGAGCACATCAAGCACGTTGAGCCGGTTTTGCCGGAAAATCGGCACCCAGGTCGCCGGCGCACTCTTCGCCAGCCGCACCGTCGACTCAAATCCGCCGCTGGCCAGGTCGAAGATGCGCTGTTCCTCCTTCTCCTTTTCCAGCACCGTGAGGGCCAGCGCAAACGAGGTAATGTGCGAGATGTGCGACACATAGGCTGTGTGCAGGTCGTGTGCCGCCCCATCGAGATACAGCAGCCGCATGGGCAGTGCCTGGAACAGCTTTTCGACCAGCTGCACGGCGTCGGCATCACTGGCAGCCACGTCGCACAGCACCACCGTTTTGCCCTCAAACAGCCCCGAAATGGCCGCTTCCGGCCCCGAGTGCTCGGTACCCGCCATGGGGTGCGCGGCCACGAAACGGCCCCGCTTCGGGTGTCCGGCCACGGCCGCCAGCAGCGCCTGCTTGGTCGAGCCCACGTCGATAACCACCTGGTTTGGGCTGATGAGGTCGAGCACCGGCGGCAGCACCGTCACCATCGCATCCACCGGCACGGCCACCACCACGAAGTCGGCGCGGCGCACGGCAGCCGTCAGGTCGGTTTCGATTTCATCGACCAGACCTAATTCCAAAGCACGCCGGGCGTGGGCCAGGCTATTTTCTACTCCGATGAGGTGCTGCGCCAGCCCGTGCTGCCGCAGGCTAAGCGCCAGCGAGCCGCCGATAAGGCCTAGGCCGATGATGGTAACGGTCATTTAGAAGGGTTGAATTTTGAGGGTTTAGGGTTGAGTTATCAGCACGTCGTCATGCTGAGCTTGCCGAAGCATCTCTACCGCTTCGTTGTATATGAGGATTTACTCTCGCGGTAAAGATGCTTCGCTGCGCTCTGCATGACGGTCTTTTTTAATGTTCTGAATCCGCTCAAGCGCCTCGCGCAGCAGCCCCACCGGCTGGCACAGGCTGGCCCGGATGTAGCCGTTACCGTTGCTCCCGAAAATGCCGCCCGGCGTGAGGAACACCCGCGCTTCGGCCAGCACGGCGTCGCTCAGGGCATAGCCATCGGCGAAACCAGCCGGCACCGCCGCCCAGATGAACAGGCCCGTCTGGCCCGGCGCGGGCTGGCAGCCCAGGGCTTGCAGCAGCTCAACTACCAGCTTGCGGCGGGCGCGGTAGGTGGCATTGAGTTCCCGAAACCAGTCATCGCCCAGCGCCAGGGCGGCCACCGCCGCCTGCTGCACCGGCAGAAACATGCCCGAATCCATGTTGCTCTTGAAGCGGAGGACGTTGGCGATGACATCGGCGCGGCCGGCCAGCAGGCCCACGCGCCAGCCCGCCATATTGTGGCTCTTGCTGAGCGAATTCAGCTCGATGGCTACTTCGCGGGCACCGGGCACGGCCAGCAGGCTCACGGGCGGCGTTTCGTTCAGGATAAAGCCGTAGGGATTGTCGTGAACGAGCAGGATGTTGTGGACCGTGGCAAAGGCCACCAGGCGCGTCAGGAAGGGCATATTGGCAGCCGTGCCGGTGGGCATGTGCGGGTAGTTCACCAGCATCAGCTTCACCCGCGAGAGGTCGGTGGCGGCCAGCGCATCGAGGTCGGGCAGCCAGCCGGTGGCCTCGGTCAGGTTGTACTCGCGCACCTCGGCCCCGCATATTTCGGCCACGGCCCGGTACGTGGGGTAGCCGGGGTTGGGGATGAGCACGGCATCGCCCGCTTCCAGAAACGTCATGCCGATGTGCATCAGGCCCTCTTTCGAGCCCAACAGCGGCAGGATTTCCGTGGCCGGGTCGAGCGCCACGCCATACTGCCGCTGGTAGAATTCGGCCATCGCCCCGCGCAGGGCCGGCGTGCCCTGGTAGCCTTGGTAGCCGTGCGCGGTGGGCTGCGCGGCCGCCTGCGCCAAGGCCGCAATCACGCTGGGATGCGGTGGCAAATCGGGACTGCCAATGCCCAGGCTGATGATGTTGGCCCCGGCCGCGTTCAGGGCAGCCAGCTCGCGGAGCTTGCGTGAGAAGTAGTATTCGCCGGTGTGGGCAAGGCGGCTGGCAATGGGGGTATTCATGGGGCTCTGCTAAGTAGTTAGGCAAACTCCCCTCCTTACCAAGGAGGGGATGTTTTCGCGCCAGCGAAAACGGGGGTGGTTGTGGGCGTTGAATGTCGTTTGCGGTTGTCGGACAGTAGCGCAGAATTCGTTCGGGTACCGTTCAACGCCCTAACCACCCCAGCCGGCGCTTCGCGCCGGCGTCCCCTCCTTGGTAAGGAGGGGAGTGTCCTCGCCCATTGCCTCGGCCATGCTGCCGCGCCGGTAGGCTCCCAGCACCCGCAGTTCCTCCGTCACGGGGGCTAAATCCTGCAGCAGGGCCTCCAGCTGGCTTGTTTCGTCAAACTCCACATCGGCATGGAAGCCATAGTGCCAGGGTTGCCCGGGCCGGGGGCACGACTGCAGCTTGCTCAGGTTCAGGCCCTGCGCGGCCACGCGGGCCAGCACGGCGGCCAGGCTGCCGGGCGCGTGCGGCGCGCAGAAATAGAGCGACGCCTTATCGGCCATCCGGTCGGGCTGCACTGCCGCCGCTCGCTCCAGCACCAGGAAGCGGGTGTAGTTGTGCGGGTCGTCGTGGATGGCGGGGGCCAGGATTTGCAGGCCGAACTGCTCGGCGGCCGGGGCGCCGGCCACCACGGCTACGCCGGGCGTGCGCTGCTCGGCCAGAAGCTGGGCGCTGTGGCCGGTATCGTCGGTTTCCACTAGTTTCCAGTGCGGGTATTGGTCCAGGAACTCGCCGCACTGGCGCAGGGCCATGGGGTGCGAGTGCACGGCCCGCACGTCGGCCAGCGTGATGCCGGGCAGCGCTAGCAGGTGCTGATGAATGGGCAGGTACACCTCGCCGGTCACGCGCACGGCGTGGCGCTCCAGCAGCAGGTAGTTGGGCAGAATGCTGCCGGCCAGCGAGTTTTCCATGGCCATCAGGCCGGCATCGGCGGTACCGCTGACGACGTGCGCCACCACCGCGCCGAAGGTGGCGCACGGCAGTAGCGCCGGCTGCACGCCGAAATACTGCCGGGCCGCCACTTCGTGAAAGCTTCCCTGAAAACCCTGAATAGATATGTTTTTTGGTGCTCGGTGCATGGTGCTTGGTGCTTGGCTGGTTTCTGCGTTTGCGGCGATTATTCTCACTTACCTGTTCTCTTATACCCGCCTAAACCCAACAAAAAAGGGCCTTCGCTGTGCGATGGCCCTTTTTTGTTGGCAGGCAGTGTGGTGGTTAACACTGGCAACAAAGGGCCGGCTTCTTCAGATAGAAGTAGTAATAGCAATAGGTAAAGAAGACGTGGTGCAGGGTGGTCATCGGAAAACCGGGCATTAAAAAAGCGCCTCCCGAAGAACGAGCGGCGCTGGAGAAGTTTGTGGGAGTTAGCTACAAACGGCGGCTCGTTCTACGCGGTGGCGTAGAAAGTATAATAGCCAAAAAAGTAGCGCGTCTGGAACATGGTTGGGTGCGTTTGCAGCTGCAAGGTAAGGCCGGATTTGGGAAAAGCAAATTTACTGCGGGGCTCGGAGCAGAATAACTGGAACGTCATGCCGAGCGCAGCGAAGCATCTTGCCCGCAGTCACTAATCCCTTCGATTGGATTGCATTGTGCGGTAAAGATGCTTCGCTGCGCTCGGCATGACGGCCTTTTTCCAGCGCCCACCCACGCCCCTCCATAACCCAAACGCCCAAAATCCGGTTTACCCAGCTTCGCATCTCCCCTAGTATTTATTCCATGGTTAAGCTATTTGAACCCCTCGCCCTGCGCGGCGTCGTCCTAAAAAACCGCATCGTGGTATCGCCCATGTGCCAATACAGCGCCGAAGACGGATTTGCCAACGACTGGCACCTCGTGCACCTGGGCAGCCGCGCCGTGGGCGGAGCCAGCCTCATTATTCAGGAAGCCACCGCCGTATCGCCCGAGGGCCGCATCAGCCCCGAAGACCTTGGCATCTGGAAAGATGAGCACGTGCCCATGCTCCAGCGCATCAACGCCTTCATCGCGGCACAAGGCAGCGTGCCCGGCGTGCAGCTGGCCCACGCCGGCCGCAAGGCCAGCACCTACCGGCCGTGGTCGGGCGAGGGCATGGTGCCCGAAAGCGACGGCGGCTGGCCGGTAGTAGGCCCCAGCGACACCGCGTTCAACGACAATTACCCGGTGCCCACGGCCCTCGACGCGGCCGGTATTCAGAAGGTGATTGCCGATTTCCGCGCCGCTGCCCAACGGGCCCTCACGGCGGGTTTCAAATTAATTGAGCTGCACGCGGCCCATGGCTACCTGCTGCACGAGTTTCTGTCGCCGCTGAGCAATCAGCGCACCGATGCCTACGGCGGCAGCTTCGAAAACCGCGTGCGCCTGCTGTTGGAAGTAGTGGCCGCCACCCGCGAGGTATGGCCCGAAGACCTGCCCCTAATCGTGCGCCTCTCTGTGACGGACTGGACCGAAGGCGGCTGGAACGCCGACGAATCGGTGCAGCTGTCGGCCCTACTCAAAACGCGCGGCGTGGACCTGATTGACTGCTCCACGGGCGGCAACGTGCCCAAAGCCCCCATTCCCGTGGGCCCCGGCTACCAGGTGCAGTTTGCCGAGCGCATCAAGGAAGAAACCGGAATGCTGACCGGCGCGGTAGGCCTCATCACCACACCGGCCGAGGCCGAAACCATTGTGGCCAGCGGCCAGGCCGACCTTGTGCTGCTGGCGCGGGAGTTCCTGCGCGAGCCCTATTTCCCGCTCTTCGCGGCCCAGGATTTGGGCGTGGAGGTGGCGTGGCCAGCGCAGTACGAGCGCGCCAAGCCGCGGATGGTTTCGGCAGCCGGGCAGAGGTAGCAGGGTGCGGGGCTCTCCCCCGCACCCTACATTTTTACCCATTTCGCCGTTACCAGCAGCTGCCCCAGGTGGCGCGTGGTGTGCTCGGCGGCGTGCACCAGCAGGCCTATGACGGTGGACGGCAGCTGCGCCCGGCCCACGCCGCGCACCTGCGGCAGCGTCGCCTCATCGGTGGTGCGCAGCTGCGCCAGGGCGCTATCAACCTGCGCTCCGAAACGCTGCACCAGTTGCTGCACCGTCTCGGCTTCAATAGCCAACGGCGGATTCTCGGCGGCCAAAGCGGCCAGCTGGCTTTCCGAAAGTGCTTCGGCGCGGGCGTAGGTGAAGGTGCGGTCGAGCACGCCGGCCAGGTGCTGGAGGTGAAAACCCACGGAGGCTACGCCGCCGGGCCGCTCGTTGAGCAGCGCGGGTGGGAAGGCGCGCATTGCCGCCGTCAGCTCTTCGCGGGCTTGCAGCAGGGCGTGGGCCACGGGCTGAAGCAGCGGCGGCACAGCGGGTAGCGGGCCGCGCAGCCAGGCTTCGCGGGTTTCGGGCAGTGGGGCAGTGGGGAACGTTGGGCTACTCATTGGTTGTACCGTATTCGGAGCGGCTGCTTAGGCCGTACTTTTGTGATTATGTCAGGTATTAACGATGCGCTGCGCGCTGCGGCCGACCAGTTCGGCACCCCTCTTTACGTCTACAATGCGGCCACCATCACGGGGCAGTATAAAAAACTGGTGAAAGCCTTCTCGGGTCATAAAACCCGGTTTTTCTACGCTTGCAAGGCGCTGAGCAACGTGGCCATTCTGCGGCACATCCACAGCCTGGGCTCGGGGCTCGACTGTGTGAGCATCAACGAGGTACGCCTGGGCCTGCATGTGGGCTTCGCACCGGAGAATATTCTGTTTACGCCCAACAGCGTGACATTTGAGGAACTGGTGGAAGCTAAGGACCTGGGCGTGAATCTGAACATCGACAATATCTCTCTGCTGGAGCGGTTCGGAGCCACGTTTGGCGGCTCGTACCCGGTGTGCGTGCGCCTGAACCCGCACATTGAGGCGGGCGGCAACTACAAGATTCAAACCGGCCACATCGACTCCAAGTTTGGCATCAGCATTCACCAGCTGCGCCACCTGGAGCGCGTGGTGAAGGGCACCGGCCTGCACGTACGCGGCCTGCACATGCACACGGGCTCCGAAATTAAGGACGTGGGCGTGTTCCTACGCTCGCTCGAAATCCTGTTCGATGCCGCCGGCCGCTTCCCCGACCTGGATTTTCTGGACCTCGGCTCGGGCTTCAAAGTGCCCTACAAGCCCGGCGACCCCGAAACCGATGTGAGCTCGCTGGGCGTGCAGGTGGCCGATGCGTTTAAAACCTTCGAGAAAGAATACGGCCGCCCGCTGGAGTGCTGGTTCGAGCCCGGCAAGTACCTGGTGAGCGAATCGGGCTACCTGCTGGTGAGCGTGGCCGTGGTGAAGCAAACCACCGCCACGGTATTCGCGGGCGTGAATTCGGGCTTCAACCACCTCATCCGGCCCATGTTCTACGACAGCTACCACCACATCAGCAACCTCACCAATCCCAAGGGTTCGGAACGGCTGTACACGGTGGTGGGCAACATCTGCGAAACCGACACCTTCGCCTGGGACCGACTGCTGCCCGAAATCCGGGAAAACGACCTGCTGGCCTTCCACAACGCCGGGGCCTACGGCTTCGAGATGAGCAGCAGCTTCAACTCGCGCACCCGCCCTGCCGAAGTACTGCTGGACGCCAGCGGCGAGCTCCGCCTGATTCGCAAGCGCCAGACGTTTGAGGACCTGCTGGCCGGGCAGATTGATGTAGTGGCTGAGGCACCAGCCGAGGCAGCGGGCTAAAGCTCTCGCACAAGCAAGAAGGCCGTCATACTGAGATTATTCAGCATGACGGCCTTCTTGCTATATGGCTACTTGTACTGTGCGGGACCCGTGACTACTTAAATCATCGCAGCACCTCCACCCAGCCTTTGTAGCTGGCGGCCGTATCGGGGCGGCGGAGCAGATAGAAATACACGCCGGCGGCTGCCTGGTCGCCCCAGTTGTTTTGGTAGGCGGTGGTGGTGTATACTTTGCGGCCCCAACGGTCAAATACCTCAAGGGTCCAGTTGCCGCCGGTCAGACCCTGAATTTTGAACTGGTCATTCTGGCCGTCGTTGTTGGCCGTCACCACATTGGGAATGTTCAGGCACGCCTTGTAGTCAATACGGCGGCTGGCGGTGCGCACGTCGCAACCACCGGTTAGTTGCAGCGAATAGCTTCCGGCCTGCGTGACGCGCAAAGTGCTGCCGGTAGAACCATCGGACCACCGGTAGGCCACCCCGGGCTGCCTGGCCGGTGCTCGCAGCACCAAGGCTTCGCCCTCACACAAGGTAGTATCGGCACCCAGACTGAAGGTGGGCACCACCAACCCGGCCCGCACGCGCAGCTGCAAGGTGCTCACACATCCTGCGCCATATCCCACGGCCACAAAATAGGTGCCGGCCTGCGCTACGGAAATACCTGGCGTAGTGGCGCCGGTGCTCCAGCTATAGGTGGCATTGGCTACACCGGGCAGGGCTGCCGTCAATTGCACCGGCCGGCCGGCGCACACCACCGTATCGCCGCTGATGGTAGCTACCGGGCGGGTCACAGCCTGCGATGCCGTGAGGGTACAACCACCGGGGAAAGTGGCCGTAGCGGTGTAAGTACCCGGCTGGCTTACCGTCAGCGCCGTCGTAGTGGCGCCGGTACTCCACCGGATGGTGGCTCCCGGCGCGGCTGTAGCCGTCAGTACCGTAGAGGCGCCAGCGCCGGAACACAGCACCGGGTTTCCAGTGATAAGCACTGTGGGGGCCCGCACCGTGATACGGGCCGTTGCGGCGCAGCCCGTGCCAAACAAGGCCGTTACGGTATAGGTACCCGGCTGCGTCACCGAAATTCCAGCAGTAGTGGCTCCGGTACTCCAGGCGTACGAGCGGGCCCCGGGGCTAACCGCCAGTAGCGGCAGCGCCTGACCGCCACAAAGCACCGTATCGCCGGTAATGCGCGCGGTGGGCGTAATGGCCGTCACCACATGCTGGGCGGTGCTGATGGTTCCTTCGTTGAAGGTAACCGACACGCCATATGTGCCCGGCTGCGAAACCGTGATGCTGGCCGTGGTGGCACCCGTGCTCCAGCGGTAGGCCACAATGGGCACCGGCCCGCGGGCAGTGAGCTGTGTTTGTCCGCCGTTGCACAGCACCGAATCGCCCACGATGCGTACCTGCGGTGGCGGGGGCTGGTTAATTAATACGCTGACCGTATAGCCCGAAAAGTTAGACGCTAATAAGTCTAAGTCGCCGTCACCATCCAAATCAGCGGCGGCCACTCGGTAAGGTTCGCTACCAACCGGTATATTAGAATTTCCACTAAAAATCCCTGTCCCATCATTAACCCTGATACTGACGGTGTTCGACACAATATTTGTGGTTAATAGGTCTAGGTCACCATCGCTGTCCACATCGGCCGCGATAACACTGCCCGGAAAGCTGCCAACCGCCACATTGTATGTCCCGGTAAAAATGCCAGCACCGTTATTTAGGCGCACACTAACATTATTGCTGCTTGCATTGGCAGCCAACAAGTCTAAATCGCCGTCGCCATCAATGTCAGCAACTGTTACCCCTCGCGGCGAGGCCCCCACAATAACATCGGTGCTACCACCAAAGATGCCATTACCATTGTTGAGCCTGACACTTACCGTATTAGAGCCATAATTACCCGCTAGCAAGTCAATATCGCCATCATTATCAATGTCCCCTACAGTTAAACTGAATGGGAAACTGGTTACAGCCACATCAGGGGCATTGCTGAATGTTGCATTACCGTTATTGGTGCGAATGCTGATGTTGCTGCTGGATTCATTTGAAACCAGCAGGTCTTGGTCACCATCACCGTCAATATCAGTTGCAATTATACTTTGTGGCCGGCCACCAACCCCAAAATCGCCTCCCCCTGAAAATCCTCCGGCCCCATTATTTAGTCGTACCGTCATCGTATTGGCACTATAGTTCGAAGTGGCAAAGTCTAGGTCACCGTCGCCATCCAAATCAGCCATTACCAGGCCACGCGGCTGGCTGCCTACCGGAACATCAACATTACCAGAGAAAACAGCATTACCATTGTTTAGCCGAATACTAACTGAATTGCCGTAAAAATTAGGCGTGAGCAAGTCTAAATCTCCATCGCCATCCACATCGGCAGTCACAACGATGTAAGGGTGGTCTCCAACCGAGACACTGTTCCGATTTATGAAAATGCCGCTCCCACCCGTTGTGGCCGCCGTAAACTGATAGACACGTGGTCGCGCCAAGACACCACTACTACTTTGCGCACCTTGGGTGACAGTAGTCTGCACGGTTTCGCCAGGCTGGAAACTGTAGGTTGGGGTAAAAGTGAGTTGATTGCCAGTTAGCACAGTAGTGCCACTATTGCCACTGCGCGACCCGCCGCGCTGGTTGCTAAAAACCCGAAGAGACGACCCAGAACCCGCTGTCAAAGGCTGGCTGAAACCAACTGTGACATTACTGATTCGGGCTACATTTCGCTGGTTGGCAGTTGGCGTTGTGCTGGTAATTACAGGCTGTGCCGTTGCTGAGGTTGCCAGCAAACACAGAAAAATCCCAATCAACGGTAGATAGCTGGAGAGAAAAGGTCTTTTCATAAATAGTAGTCAGACCCCAAAGATAGTACTATAACAGGGAATACAACTCCTATACAACTCACACGAAGCGTACCTGATTATATACAATTAGCACGAAAAACAGGTTGTTGAACTAGAGACAATAAGCAGAAGCCACTCCAACCGTAGCCTCATGACAAAGATTCGTTACTGGTTAATCAGTTACCTTTGCGCGAATCATTTCATTTATAGGATTATTCTTGCACTTCAACTTGGTGTATACAATACTCTGACAACATACCCGATTCACCTTTTTAGGAACACTTGCCTGCTCAGTTTTGCTCCCTATGACACATCTCGATAAACTGTACGCTGCATATCAAAAAGCCCCGGAAATCTTTCACGTTGGCAGGTACTGGCGTGCTTATGAACAGAAAATTATTGAGGAGGTAAAAACAGCCGATATTAATGAATTACGCAGCGGCAAGTATCCTCTATTTTCCACTTTTGGTTTTAATGATTTAGTTTATCATTATCATCCAACGATGCCAAGCTACGTTAAGACGGCCCGTAAATTAGTACGAAAACTATTTATTGACAACCGCGCTTCGCTGCCTTACTCGTTGAGAATAGAGGACATACAGGAAATGGCCTATAGGCATTGCCTCATTCAGGGGCAGTTAATCGGAGCACGGCCTATTACGTCGATAGAAGCTAGTGAATTCGGCAACCCGCAAGATGTATTTCAGTTTCAAGGCAAGAAATACACAATGAGTTTTTTGAATTTCTATCTGCGATACTGCTTCGCTCAGCAATTCATTGACCTTAAAGGTGATGAAACCATTGTTGAGCTGGGCTCAGGGTCTGGCTATCAGACTGAAATTCTGAAAAAGCTATACCCCGGATTAACTATTCTATGTTTCGACCTGCCAGCTCAGCTTTATTTGTGCGAGCAGTATCTGTCTGGCGTTTTTGGAAGTGACATGATTGAAAGCTCCGAAAAGAACTTAGAATTGACTTCTTTATCCGGTATCAAAAAAGGGAAAATCAATTTCTTAGGCAACTGGCAAATGCCCTTACTCAAAGGGTTTGTATTCGATGTATTTTGGAATGCTGCCAGTTTTGGTGAAATGGAGCCTGAGATTGTAACAAACTATTTAAGCTATATAAAGGATGACGCAGCTTGGGTCTATCTCTTACAAGCCCGAAAGGGCAAGGAAAGCACTAAATCAACGGGAGTAGCGCAACCAATCCGATTTGAAGATTATCAAGCCATGCTTGCTAAATCGCATGATTTAATACGAGAGGAAGATGTTTATGAGGCAAATAGAAGGATGTCCAAAACCGGAGGATATTTCCAAGCAGTATGGAAGCATATATAATTTATAGGCACTAAGATATACTACAGCGACACTCCCGCTATGTGGCCTTAGTACTACGCGGGATTACTAATTCAAGACAGACTGTTTTGTCTCGTTTCAGCGAAATGCATGCCGTGAAATCCTGATTTCCACTACCCTCATATGCAATAAGGTCAACGAAGTTCCAGTAAATGGTACCCCTCTCACTTCCTGCAAACCGTCCGAGGCTTGGCAACCTTGATTATCTGCGCGGCCTATCTGCCACAAGTATAATGATTTATCATTATACCACTTGGTCAACAGGCGAATTAAGTGCGCAAAGTTTTTTAGGGCGCATCGGCATTTATGGAGTAGCCATTTTTTACATATTAAGTGGACTGACTCTGGCATATGCTTATAATAATCGCCTCTCTTTCTCCAAGACAAGTTTAGGCGACTTCTTTAAGAAAAGACTTTTCAGAATCCTTCCCTTGCTTTGGCTAGCAACGTTATTATCAATTGCTCTATCTAAGAAAATACCCGCAATTGCTGATATACTATTGAATTTATCAGGCCTTTTTGGTTTTTTTAAATGGAATACATACTTCGCAACAGGAGCATGGTCAATAGGTAATGAGTTAGTTTTTTATTCACTATTCCCTATTCTACTCATTGGGATGAATAAAAACCGATATTTACAAGGTATAATCACCTTTTTCATTTTATCCTGCCACATCCTTTTCACTTTCCGCATTATCAACCCAAATGAGCTATTAGCAAAGCAATGGCACTTATATACCAACCCATTTAATCAAATATTCTTTTTTTATGCTGGAATTTTGCTATATAAGTTATTTAGCAATACTATTCTAAAGAAATACACAGGCATTGGCATTGGTCTAACGGGGCTCTGCATCTTGTTATTCTACCCTAGCAGCACTATCAACGTAGATTTGGTAACTGGGATAAACAGAGTATTTTTCACTCTTAGTTGCTGTCTAATTTGTCTGAGCTTTTACAAATCACAGTATTTATTACCACAGCTATTGGATACCTGGTTAGCATTTCTGGGCAGAGCTAGTTATTCTATTTATCTTTTACATCCTATTGTGTACGCAGTAGCAAAAGCCTTTTTTAAAATCTTGTCCAAACATTCCTTTGTATTACCAGAAGGGCTATTGTTAGCTGTTTCAATTATCGCAACCCTTTTCACAAGTTACTTTGTTCATAAGTATTTTGAAGTAAGATTTATACGAATTGGCGCGAAAAGCTATTTATCAAAGGAATAACACAACACCGAGTTGAGCAGCAGCTTCAACTCGCGCACCCGCCCCGCCGAAGCACGGCTGGACGCCAGCCGCGAGCTCCGCCTGATTCGCCAGCGCCAGACGTTTGATGACCTGCTGGCCGGGTAGATTGGCGTGGCGGCCGGAGTACCAGCGTAGGCCGAACATATGTTATAAAAGGACCAAAGAGAAGGCCACCATACTCAGTATAGTGGCCTTCTCTTTGGCCCTTTTACAATGTGATGGTCGCGGTTTAGGCTCAACAACCTATTTTCGATTCACCATCGTTTTTACTTCTGCTCCAATAGCCAGACCATGGCCTCATCTTCCGTTTCGAAGGTGCGGTAGGTATGCGACAGGCTACGTGAAGCCATTACAAACTGGTTGGTAACTAGGCGGGCAAACACATTGTGCGCCAGCAGAATAGCACCGCACCGATAACCGTTTTCCTTTACGGCGCGGGGCAGCCATTCGTTGGTCATCCAGTCCTGCTCGCTGGGGTTGTAGGGGGACATTTCGCGCTGGTCAACCAGCATTTTGCTCCACTGCCGCCGGGACAAGGCCTGGGCCGTATGCGTGAGCAAAGCCCGGAACTGCACCTGCTCGCGCGGGCCAGCACGGTATTCCAGCCGTAGGAAGCCTTCGGGCTCTTCCCAAATGCGCCCAATGCTGTTTTCGAAATAAAGGGAACGATTAGCCTTAATCATCAACTACTTACAAACAAGATAATCACCTTACGCTTAGGCAGCTGCCGTCGCCGTGAAGCGTCTGCGGGCGCATGCTTCAACCGCTAGCCCCCGACATAGGTTATAAACTCGGCACTTTTTTTCAATCAGCCCTTCCAGCTCCCAAACGCGCCCTGCTGGTAGTCGCGGTAGGCCTGCTGAATTTCGGCGTCGGTATTCATCACAAATGGCCCCGCCGACACCACGGGCTCGCCAAAGGGCCGGGCGTGGCCCAGCAGCACCACGCTCGCCTCGTGCGCGGCGAGGGTCAGCTCATCACCGTCGTAGTTGAATTCGACCAGCTGCAGGGCTTGGGTTTCGGCACCGTTTACGCGCAGCGAGCCGCGCACAGTGTAAAAGAAGATGCTGCGCGCCGCCGCGATTGGCAGCGTAACCTGGCTGCCGGCCGGCAACTCCAGCCAGGCCAGTGCCACATCGGCCAGGGGCTGCACGGCCCCGGCGGTGCCCGCCCACTCGCCCGACACAGCGTGAATGACCACGCCGCCGGCCAGCGTCACGGCCGGTATTTCGTCTTTCTGCAGGCCGATGTAGCGCGGGGCCGTCATCTTATCCTTCGCCGGCAGGTTTACCCACAGCTGCAGTATTTCGAGCGGCCCGCCGTTGGCTTTGAAATTATCGGAGGAAACTTCGGCGTGAATAAGGCCGCTGCCGGCCGTCATCCACTGAATGCCCCCGGCTTCAATCACGCTCTCGTGCCCGCTGCTGTCTTTGTGCAGAATGTCGCCTTCGAGAATAAACGTCACCGTTTCGAAGCCCCGGTGTGGGTGCGGGCCAAAGGGCAGGCCCCGGTTGTGGGGCCGGTACACCTGCGGGCCGTGGTGGTTAAGGAATAGAAACGGGTCGATGTATTCAACCGAATTCGTGGGCAGGGCGCGGTAGGTGGTGAGGTCGGCGATGGGCGCGTTCACGGCGCGGTGCTGCTGCTTGATGGTACGCATGGAGCGGAAAGTGAATAGGGAATGGAGAAATATGGCCGTCATGCAGCGCGCAGCGAAGCATCTTTACCGCAGTGCTAAACATGATTAGTTGAGCAGTAAAGATGCTTCGCTGCGCGCTGCATGACGCGGTCTGCTAAAGCCATCAACCGGCTTAAGGTTTACGCCTCCTCCTTCGGGGCTTCGCCCCGAAAAGCGTCCATTTTAGCCACGGCAGGCAGCTTCACGGGCCGGTTCTCTTTGGCCGACAAATAGATGGCTTCCATGATGCGCTGGTCCTGCAGGCCTTCTTCGCCGGGGGTGTAGGGCGTTTTGTTCTGGCGCACGCACTCGGCCATGTGGTCCATTTCGAGGGCAAACTGGTCTTTCTGCGGGTCGTTGGGCGTCTCCTTCACCTGCTGGCCGCCGGGGGCGTGAATGCGCTCCTGGTGCAGGCCGTGGTAGGGGAAAGCGGGGTCCATTTTGATGCTACCGGTTTCGGCATACACCGTGTAGCTCTTGTTGTTGAAAGAGCCGTAGCCCGTCATACACTGCGAAATGGCGCCGCTGGGGAAGCGCAGCGTGAAGCTCACGTTCTCTTCAATTTCCCGGAACCGGTCGTCGCCCGGCGTGCTGTAAATCTGGGCCGAAACCTCGGTGGGCTCCTCGCCCAGCAGGAAGCGCGTGGTGTTGAGGCAGTACAGGCCCACGTCGGGGAGCGAGCCGCCGCCGGCCAGGGCCTTTTTGTGCCGCCACTGCTGGTCGTGGGCCTGGTTCTGGGTGTTCATCATCTGCAGCATCTTGGTGGCGCCGTAGGTTTTGTCGCGCACCAGTTTCATGGCCGCCCGGTTCAGGGGCTCGTACTGAATGCGGTAGGCAATCATGAGCTTTTTGCTGGCCTTTTTGCAGGCCTCAATCATTTCCTCGCACTCTTTCACGGAGTTGGCCATCGGCTTTTCGCAGAGAATGTGCTTGCCGGCCTTGGCCCCGCGTAGCGTGAATTCGTGGTGCATGGAATTGGGCAGCACAATGTAAATCACCTCCACTTCGGGGTTGTCCTTGAGCTTATCGTAGGTCTGGTACGAGTAGCAGCTACCGAGCTTGATGCCGTACTGCTTGGCCACCTTGGCCATCTTATCGGCGTCGCCGCTCACCAGCGCCACCGGTTTGGCGTGCTTGCTCTTGGCAAAAGCGGGCAGTATCTCATTGAGCGTGAGGTGACCCAGGCCCACCAGCGCGTAGCCCACGCGGCGGTCGGGCGCATCGGGGTTGAAGGGCTCAGCGCCTTTGGGGTCGGTGGGTGCTTCGAGGGGCGGCAGCTTGATGTCGAGCGGGCCGGTGGTGGGCGCGGCGGCAGCTTCGGCGGCTTGGTGGGCTTCGGCGGCGGCGATGGGCAGGGCGCTGGCCACGCCCACGGCCAGCAGGCCCCGCCCGGCGTGGTTGATAAAATGACGGCGCGACTCATCGTAGCCGTTTTCGGCTTCGGCACTGAAGGCGGTATTAAAGGCAGTGTTTTCCTGGAACATGGGGTTGGGACGGGGAAAGGCGGGGATTGGGTATCAGCAGGGTTGCTTACGTGCCCGGCCGGGACTAAAGTTGCCCCGTGCCACCGTGCGGTTGGGCTTATTGTCCCGGTTTTACACAATTATTTCCAACCAATAAAACCCTAGTATATTTATAGCCCCGCATTGGGTTTGCTCACTCTTTAACTTGCTGATGAAGGACTTTACTCGCTCGTTTTTCCCCCTTATTGTTGCCTTGGCCGCCGGTAGTCTGGTCCCGGCCCGGGCGCAGGCCCAAACGGCCGTCACGCCCATTGGCACTATTCAGGGCACCGGGGCGGTGGCCACGGCGGGCACCTATACCATTGAGGGCGTGGTGACGGGCGTGTACGCCGACCTGAGCCCGGCCGGCTTCTACATCCAGAACGACGCGGCCAGCGCCGACGGCAACCCCGCCACTTCCGATGCCCTATTTGTGGCGCAAACCAGCCCCACGGTGGCCGTGGGCAGCCGCCTGCGCATTACCGGCGCGGTGCAGGAAGGCCCCGCCTCCCCGTCGTTCAACCAAGCGGTGCTCACCTCGCCCGCCATCACGGTGCTGGCGGCCAGCAGCGCCCAGCCGGCTTTCAGTGTTATCGATAATGCCACGTTCTCGATGGCCGACGCCGAGCCGCTGGAAGGCATGCGGGTGCAGTTTGCGGCCCCCATTACGGTATCGGACGTGGCGGCGCTGAAATCGCGCGGCGAGCTGAATATTTCCCTGCGCGGCCTCGTGTACCAGCCCACGCAGTTCGTGGACCCCAACGACAACCCCGCCAGCGGCACCAGCAGCAGCGGCACCAGCAACGTGCCCGCCGTGAACGCCTACCAGGCCGACAACGTGAACAAAAGCCTGCTGCTGGACGACGGCCGCGCCACCAGCAACCCCACCCCCATCCCCTACCTCGACGCTGCCACCCAGACCCTGCGGGTAGGCAGCACCGTGGCCAGCCTGCGCGGCATCATGGGCTACGGCAGCAGCAAGTGGCGCATCCAGCCCCTGGCCGGGGCCGACGCGCCGACAGTGGTTTCGGTGCGCCCCCCGGTGCCCACCTTCGGGCCAATTGACGTAAAAATCGCCAGCATGAACGTGCTCAATTTCTTCAACGGCGACGGGCTGGGCGCGGGCTTCCCCACCTCGCGCGGGGCCAAAACGCTGGCCGACTTCCAGCGCCAGCGCAGCAAAATTCTCGTGGCCCTGTCCCAGATGAACGCCGACGTGCTGGGCCTGATGGAAGTGGAGAACGACGGTACCGGGGCCAACTCGGCCGTGCAGGACCTGGTGAACGGCCTCAACCAGCTCATGGGCGCGGGCACCTACGCCTTCGTAAACGATGGCGGTGCCAACGCCCAGCCCAACGATACCGACCTCATTCACTGCGTTATCCTCTACAAGCCGGCGGCGGTGACGCTCTACGGCCCGGCCCTGCTGGTAACGGCAACCGGCATTTTTGAGCGCCCGCCGCTGGCGCAGTTGTTCATTACCAACCGCGCCACGCCCGCCCGCGACACATTTGCGCTCATCGTCAATCACCTGAAGTCGAAGGCCAGCGGCACCGGGACCAACGCCGACCAGGGCGATGGCCAGGGCGCCTCTAACCCGCGCCGCAAGAGCCAGGCCACGGGCCTGGTTCAGTTCATCAACACCGTGGTGAAGCCCGCCGGCACGCGCTACGTGGTGAGCGTGGGCGACTACAACGCCAACTACGAGGAAGACCCGATGGACATTATGCGGGCCGCCGGCTTCGTGCTGCCCAGCCCCGCCAGCAGCGCCTCCTACCTGTTCAACGGCCTGAGCGGCAGCCTCGACCACGCCGTGCTCAGCGACAACCTGGTGAGCCACGCGGCCGTGGAAAAGTGGCACATCAATGCCAGCGAGCCCGAGTTTCTGGAGTATAGCATAGCCGGCGCGGCCACCGACATCACCAGCCCCTTCCGCTCTTCCGACCACGACCCGGTGCTCATCGGACTCAATTTCCGCACCACCGTCACGGCCACCGGCCGGGCCGCCACGGGTGGGCAAATCGACATTTTCCCCAACCCCGCCCCCGGCGCGTTCAACCTCCGCATCAGCGGCTTCGCGGCGCAGCCCCTGACGCTGGAAGTGGTATCGGTACTGGGCCAGCAGCTGCTTGCGCTGCACGGCACGGCCGAGGAGCTGCAGGCCGAAATCGGAACGCGCACGGCGCGGCTGGCGGCCGGCACCTACGTGCTACGCCTGAGCGGCACCGGTTTCAGCCAGGTGCAGCGGGTGGTGAAGCTGTAGCTTTGCCGGAGCGAAACCACTCGCTCGAATGCACTAAAACAGAACGTCATGCTGAGCGCAGCCGAAGCATCTCTACCGCAACAGTAAATAGATTACTTACGCAGTAGAGATGCTTCGGCTGCGCTCAGCATGACGTTCTGTTTTATCTATAAAAACCTATTCCGATGGCCATTAAGCCCCGCCGCAAGCCCACTGTCCTCCGCAAGCCCACCCATTTCCCCGCCGAGAACGTGGCCGAACGCTGGGATGCCCGCCACCTGCTGGGCCACACTGAATTTGATGAATACCGCTTCGTGAGCTGCGATTTCAGCGGGGCCGATTTCAGCCGGCTGCGCTTCACCGACTGCCTCTTTGAGCACTGCAACCTGAGTTCGGCCAAGCTGGCGGGCACGGCCCTGCAGAACGTGGCTTTTGCCGATTGCAAGCTGCTGGGCCTGCAGTTCACGGCCTGCCGCGACATGCTGTTTGGGGTGCATTTCGACCAGTGCCAGCTGCGCTACGCCTCGTTTGCGGGGCGCGTGATGCCGGGCACGCGCTTCGTGGGCTGCACCCTGGAAGAAGCCGATTTTGCCGATGCCGACCTTTCGGCGGCCGTGTTCCAGGGCTGCGCGCTGGCCGGGGCCACGTTCCAGAACACGCGGCTGGCCGAAGCGGATTTTCGCAGTGCCACCGGCTTCGTTATCGACCCCGAGCGCAACGTCATCACCGGAGCGCATTTCACGCTGAGCGGTCTGCTGGGCGTGGTGGCCAAGTACAATCTGGTGGTGGAGTAAGCCCGGGTCAGACACCGTCGGAGAATTCGCAAAAGCCCCCTTTTTAGCCCAAAAACCGGCTTTCCCCGTTGGCCAAACTTCCGGTTTCGATTTCGACTAGTAGATTGCGTTAGAATTCCCATCTCTGCCCGAAAGCGGCCACTTGACAAACGAGCGGCGCCCTACTTTCGGCTAATTGTCAGCACCCCGCGCCGCGATACGGTTGGGCCCTCCGGCCCTCGTTTTCGGCCGGGCCAGAACCCGTCGCCGCTGGCCGCACTTGCCAGCACGGGCATTTTCTCACTTCGCTACAACGACCAGATGGCCAATCGCCGCGCATCCATTACCGACCTGGCTAAAACGCTGGGCCTCTCGCCTTCCACCATTTCCCGCGCCCTCTCCGACCACGACGACGTGAGCGAGGCCACCAAGGCCCGCGTGCGCCAGCTGGCCGAGGAGCTGCACTACCAGCCCAACCAGCTGGCCGCCGCCCTGCGCCGGGGCCGCAGCAACACGCTGGGCGTGCTGGTACCGCACATCACGGGGCACTTTTTTCCGCAGGTGGTGCACGGCATCGCCACCGAGGCCGCCAAGCTGGGCTTCAATGTGATGATTTGCCAGTCGAACGAGGACGCCCAACAGGAACAGAAGAACATCGACCTGCTGATGAACTCGCAGGTCGAAGGCATCCTGGTTTCGCTGGCCAACACGACGCAGAGCTTCGGCCACTTCGAGGCGGTGCGCCAGCAGAACATCCCGCTGGTGTTTTTCGACCGCATGGTGGAGGATTTCCAGGGTAGCAACGTGAGCGCCGTGGTGGTTGACGACTATCAGGGTGCTTATCAGGTTGTTACGCATCTCATCGAGCAGGGCTGCACGCGCATCGCGCACTTCACCGGCCCGCTGCACCTGAGCATCCACAAAAACCGCCACCAGGGCTACCGCGACGCCCTCACGGCCCACGGCCTGCCCGTGGACGAGGACCTGATTGCCTGCTTCGACATGAACCAGAAGAATGGGGCCCAGGCCATGCGCCAATTTCTGAAGCTGCCCCAGCGCCCGGACGGCGTGTTTTCGAGCAACGACCTGGCCGCAGTGGGCGCCCTGCAAGTGGTGAAGGCCCAGCGCCTGCGCGTGCCCGAGGACGTGGCCATCGTGGGCTTCAGCAACGAGATGTTTACCTCTCTCACCGAGCCCATGCTCAGCAGCGTGGACCAGCGCTGCGAGCAGATGGGCAAAACGGCGGTGCAGCTGCTGCAAAAAATGCTGAAAAGCGGCCCCAACCGTGTGGGCCCGCCCAAGCCCATCGTGCTCAAGCCCAAGCTGCTGGTGCGCGAGTCGTCGCAGAAACGGCGGTAGCTGTAGCGTGGACTCTGCGAGTCCGCGTCTCGCCGCGCAGCGGCGAATGAACGCACGCCTGACGTTCCAACGATATCCCGACGGTTATTCGCCGCTACGCGGCGAGACGCGGACTCGCAGAGTCCACGCTACACCTTCTCAGCCCAAAAGCCGTAGGAAGCTATTTGCGCTGCTTCGCTGTTATCAATGGCGAAATACCCTTGCCGCCAGATGTCTGATTCCGTCGCTACGCCCCCTGCTCCCCCCGCCAAAGTCACGCTCTGGACGCCGTTTATGTACGCCCTGTTCCGGGCCATCTGGATTGCGGGGCTGGTGAGCAACGTAGGCACCTGGATGCAGAACGTAGCCGGCGTGTGGCTCGTGACCACCCTCACCACCTCGGCCCTGCTGGTGGCCCTGATGCAGACGGCCACCTCGCTGCCGGCCTTTTTGCTAAGCATGCCGGCCGGCGTGATGGCCGATTTGGTGGACCGCCGCCGGCTGCTGCTCCTCACGCAGGGCTTTATGGCGGCGGTGGCCACGGGGTTGGGCGTGCTCACGTTGAACAACGGTATTTCGGCCTACGGGGTGCTGGGCTTCACGTTTTTGCTGGGCATGGGCGCGGCGCTCAATGCGCCCATCTGGCAGGCCATTGCCACGGAGCTGGTGCCGCGCCCGGCGCTGGGGTCGGCTATTACGCTCAACGGGGTGAGCAACAACATTGCGCGGGCCATTGGGCCGGCCATTGGCGGGGCCATCATCGCGTATTATTCGTCGGGCTGGGTGTTTTTGCTGAACGGGGTGTCATTTCTGGGTACCTGGGCGGTGGTGTATTTCTGGAAGCGCCAGCCCACCGTGACCAGCGGGCCGGCCGAGAACTTTATCGGGGCGCTGCGGGCCGGCATGCGCTACGTGCAGTATTCGCCGGCCATTTATGGGGTTCTGGCGCGCACGTTCGCGTTTTCGTTTGGGGCGGCGGCCATGTGGGGGCTGGTGTCGGTGGTGGTGGCGCGGCGGCTGCACCTCAGCTCAGGGCACTACGGCGTGATGCTCTCGTGGCTGGGCGCGGGAGCCGTGACGGGGGCTTTGCTGATGGGCCGAGCCGGCTCGCGGCTCAATTTCAACCAGCGGGTGCTGCTGGGCGTGCTGGCTTTCGTGGGCACCAACGTGGCGCTGGCGCTGGTGAATCAGATTTTTATTCTGTACGCGGTGATGTTCGTTTCGGGCATTGCCTGGCTGCTGGTGATGACCAGCTTCAGCACCACCGTGCAGCTGAGCGTGCCGCGCTGGGTGCAGGCCCGGGTTATCAGCGTGTACATGCTGGTGTTTCAGGCCGGCTTATCGGTGGGCAGCCTGGTTTGGGGCGAGCTGGCCGACCATCTTTCGCTCCGCACCTCGCTGCTGGCCGCCGCCGGCTGGATGCTGGCCAGCACCCTGCTGGCCGTGCCCTTCCCCATGCGCTCGGCCGAGGGCCTGAACCTGGACCCCGCCGATGACCGGCCGCACACCGTGGGCGAGGACGCCATCGACCCCGACAGTGGCCCCGTGATGGTTACCATCGAGTACCACGTCGAGCCGGCCAACTGGGGCGCCTTTCACGCGGCGGCCGCCCAGCTCAAGCGTCTTCGCCTGCGCGACGGGGCCTTGCGCGCCGGCGTATTTGCCGATGTGGCCCACCCCACGCGCATTTCCGAGTTCTTTTACGTGGCCACCTGGGGCGAGCACCAGCGCCAGTACCACCGCTTCACCCGCGAAGACCAAGTGGTGGAAGCCGCCGTGCGCCGCCTGCACTCCGGCCCCGACGCACCCCGCGTGACGCACCTGCTGGCCTTCCCCACCACCTCCAACGTGGAAGTAGCCACGCCCATTGCCACCCTGGAAAGCCAGCGCTGATTGATGGCTGAAAGTACCGCCAGCTACTGCCGTCCTTGCCGCCGGTGCTCGTCGAGCCAGGCATTGGCCGCGCCTTCGTCGATGAAGCGGGCATACTGAAACGGGTCAGTATCACTGGCTGAGCGCAGGGGCAGGTCGGCCTCCTCTGTCAGCTCGCGCAGGTGGTTGGGCAGCACCAGAAAAGCCACGCACAGCCGGCTGGCCATTTCGCGTTGCACCGTAGGCGGGAAAGTTGTCACGACCCATTCCGGGCCGTTGCGGCGGCGGTCGACGCGCCGACGGGCGTCCATCAGCCAGTCCGGGCAGTTGTGCTCCAGCGCGGCCAAGCGCATGGTTTCGTAGCCCTCGTGCAGCTGGGCATCGGTAATGGAGCACAGCCAGCGGCCAATCAGCAGGCAGGAATCGGACCGGTAGGCAACGTGCAGAAAGGCAGTCGAAGCAAGTTCCTGATACATAACCGGCGGCAGGTGTGAGGGCCAAAGCTACACAAAATAGCGGGGCATTTGCGGGGGCTCGTCATGCCTGGGCATTTACCGGAACAGACCACGTACTTGTCCTTCCGACCGTTGCGCTACGCCGGATTAATGGCCGGGCTGCGCTCCCAGAGCTGCTTGAGAAACTCCTGCTCGGCCAGCCACTGGCCCTGCCGCCCCAGCAGCCACTGTTCCGATTTTTCGTCCTGCGGCGCTTCAGCAACGTGCCCCAGCGGCTTGAGGCGGCCGGCGGCAAACGCCAGGCAGGCCCGGAAATCCTCCGGCTCCAGCGCGGGATGAGCGGCCAGAATTTCGTCAGCACTCAACCCGGAAGCCAGCCACTCAAGCACTTGCCACACGGGGTAGCGCAGCCCGCGCACGGTGGGCTGCCCATCACAAATAGCCGGGTGAATGGTGATGCGGGGAATGGCTAGGGAATTCATGCCCCAAAGTACCGCAGCGCGCCGAAATGCGCAACCCCGGGCACGCTACAGCAGCCGTTCCAAATCGCCGGGCTGGTTGATGCGCAGCGGCGCTTCGGCCTCGCTGAGCTGGCCAAAGCCGTAGGTCGCAAATATGAACGGCACGCCCGCTACCGCGCTGGCGGCCAGGTCGCCGGGCGTGTCGCCCACGTACACAGGCGCCTGCAGGTCGTACTCGGCAATAATGTCGCGGATGTTCTCCGATTTCGGCAGCAGCTTGGTGCCGAAGCACTGGTGGCCTTCAAAGTAGCGGGCCAGCCCACTGTGCTTGAAAAAGCCCTCCACGTAGCCTAGTTGGCAGTTGCTCACGATGAACAGCCGGTAGCCCTGATTCAGCAGGTAGCGCAGGGCCGTTTCGAGGCCGGCATAGAGCGTGCCGCCGTGCTCCACGGCGGCGGCCAGCTCCTGCCGGGCGCAGAGGGCGCGGTATTCTTCGAGCTTATCGGCGGGCAGGTTGGGAAACAGGCGCTCGTATACCACGGTATAGGGCTGGCCGGTCACGGCCTGCACCTGGGCCAGGGTCACATCATTGTCAATGTAGTCGACGCTGTTTTTAGCAGCCTGGAAGGCCCGGGTGATGGCCACCGAGGCATCCCACAGGGTGCCGTCGAGGTCAAATATTACGCTGTCGAAATGGTCGGGCATGGGAACAGATTGAGCGCCGGCAAAGGCAATGGGGGCCGGCGGAACGCGGGCATTTATTCATACAAATCCTGCGGGTCGGCGGCAGCCAGCTCCACCAGGAATTGGGCAATGTTGGTAGTCACCATTTCGAGGAAGGCCGCGCCTTTTTCGGCGGTGGCGGCGGCGGGGTTGCCCACGCCGGTATCGGCCGAAACCTGGCTCCACTCGCGCTGGGCCCAGGCCCAGCCCTGGCGCAGCGCCGCAATGCGGAACTGCCGGGCCGCGCCGTTGCCGGCTTCGCGCAGGGGGCTCACCAAATCAGGCGTGAGGTGGAGCATTACACTGGTTTCCAGCTCGTCGGCATGGTCGCCGGGGGCCGAGAAGTACTGGTTGCGGTCGGCGGCCTTGAACCAGTTGAGAGTACTGAGGAATACGTTGGGGAAATCGGCCTGGAGCTCGCGCAGA
Source organism: Hymenobacter artigasi (assembly GCF_012275535.1). Classification (GTDB taxonomy): domain Bacteria; phylum Bacteroidota; class Bacteroidia; order Cytophagales; family Hymenobacteraceae; genus Hymenobacter; species Hymenobacter artigasi. Next base: position 368,182 of record NZ_JAAVTK010000001.1, read on the forward strand.
ATCTGGCGGAAGTCGTTGCCGCCGTGGCCGTTCAGAATCACCAGCTTCGGGATGCCCTGCCGGGCCAGCGTGTGCACGATGTCGCCTAAAATGGCCAGTTGGGTACTGGGATTCAGGTTCATATCGAGGGTAATGTCGAGCTGGCCGGTATTCACCCCAAACGGGATGCAGGGCAGCACCACCACCTTCGCGCCCTGGTCCCAGGCCTTGCGGGCGGCCTCGGCGGCCACGTAGTCCGCCTGAATGTTGTCGGTGGCGTAGGGTAGGTGGTAGTTGTGGGCCTCGGTAGCACCCCAGGGCAATATGACCACTTCATAGTTGGCCTCCTGAACGGTTTTCCAGGTGGTTTCGGCGAGAATATAGGGACGGGGCGCCATGGCGGGAATGGGGAAATGAGAGAAGGGTACTTATGCCGCTCCGAGCCGCTCCAACAGCACGATGGGCTGGTTGTGGTAGGTGGCGCGGGTGTATTCGCGGTAGCCAAATTTGGCCGCCAGACGCAGCGAGGGCTCGTTTTCGGGGTGAATGATGCACACGGTACGCACCGGCCCAAAGTGGCTTTCGCCCCAGGCCAGTACGGCTTCTACCGCCTCCGAGGCGTAGCCCTGGCCGTGAATGGCCGGGTCCAGCACCCAGCCGATTTCCGGGGCATCGCCCAGCGGCGGCTCAAGGTCGCGCTTCAGGTGCAGAAATCCTACGGCCCCCACGAACTGGCCACTGGCCTTTTCCTCCACTGCCCAGAAGCCGTAACCCGTTAGCAGCCAATGGCCGGCACTGCGCAGCACCAGCTTCCATACTTCCTCGGCGGGCATGGGCTCGGGAGTAAAATAACGGTGGTAGGCCAGCTGCCGGCTCATGGCAAACCAAGCATCAAAATCATCGGCGCGGAAGCCGCGCAAACGCAGACGGCTGGTTTCCAGCACCGGCACTATCGAGGGAGGTGTGTGGGGTAAAGACATGGGGGCAACTTACGGCCGGCCGGGCAAATGTTCGGCTTTCCTGAAACCAGAAGCTCCCGCACCAAAACGCACTACCCTACCACGAGCCACTATTATCGTTGCCACTGTCGAAGCCGCCACCGCCGGTGTCGTTGGAGGAAGTATCGTCGTAGGACGAATTATTGTCGTCGGAGGAGAAGAAGTCGTTTGAGTTATCGGGGGCGGTATTGGCGTCGGAGAAATAGTCGGGGGCCGAATTATCTGCCGTACCACCATCGCGGCCGGAGAAGTAGTCGCTGGCCGCGCCCGTGCCGGCGGCTCCGGCCGCAGCAGCACCGAGGTTGGAGTTGCTGTTATTGTTGTCGTAGTTCGACAGGTTTTGGCCCGAGGTATCGTGGCCCGAGGCCATGCGGTTGCCAAGGTAAGCGCCGGCCGCCGCCGCCGCGCCGGTGGCCAGCATCCCGCCGATGCCCGGGCCGCTGCTCTGGTTTGGCGCGTTGCCGGAGCCGGGGGCCTGGCTGTAGCCGCCGCCCGTGGGGCCGCCAGCCCGGTTGGGCAGGAAATCGGGGGTAGTATTCGGGTTGCTGGCCGCTGCGCTCCGGCCTTTAAACATCCGCACCACAAACCACAGAATGCCGCCAATTATCAGCGCGCCGATGAGCAGCGTGCCCATGCCCGGGCCCGATGAAACGGGCTCGGCAGCCGGCACCGGGTTCAGCGGCTCGGTGGTGGTGGTGGGGTACTGGTTGTCCTGCGACAGGTTGGTGGAGGAATTATCGGTGGCCATGCTGCTGCCCGCAGCTCCCGAGGTGGCGGCCGACTGGTCTTTTTTGGGAGCCGAGCTGGGGTTGGCCGTCACCATCAGCGTATTCAAACCCGTGCGCAGGCCGGCGAAATAGTTGCCCTGCTTGAAGCCGGGCGTCATCTCATTGATAATGCGGCTGGTGACTTCCGGCGTGATGACGCTTTGCAGGCCACTGCCGGGCTGAATGGTCACTTTGTGCTCCTTGCCACTCAGCAGCACCACAATGCCGTTGTTTTTGTCGCGCTGGCCCACGCCCCAGGCGGTGCCAATGGCGCGGCCGTAGTCGGCCACGTCGCGGCCGCCCAGCGTGGGCACGGTCACCACTACCACCTGGGTGCCAGTGTTGTCGGCGTAGCGGCGCAGGCCGCTTTCCAGCTTTTTGGCATCGGCCGGCTGCATGAGCTGGGCCTCGTCGTTCACGAAGCGGAAGGGCGTGGGCCGGGGCGGCAGGCCATCGGTCTGGGCCAGGGCGGGTTGCGCCAGCCCAGCCGAAACGAATAAGAAGGCGAGAATCAGGAAACGGGACATAGCTCGGCGGTTGAAGTGAAGAAGGAAATTGCTTTTGCGAACCTTCTACGACTTCTGCCGCCAATTAGCTGCCTACGAGGCCACCCGCACTTTCAGCACTAGCTTTTTATCCTTCTCAATGCCGTCGACTTTAATGTTGGGCCGATGCACATCCTGCGGGAAAAAGATGTAGATAGTGCCCGGCCGGGCTTCGTATAGCTTGCCCTCGGCGCTGTAGTTGGCTACATCGCGGGCCTCTTCGTAGGGCTTGATGACGGTGGCCTTGGCCATGGGCACTACCCCGATTTTTTCGGCTCCCTGCACCACGTACTGCATGTCGATGTACTTGCGGTGCGACTCCCAATTGGTTTTATCGAAGTCCTTGGTGGGGTTGTCGGTCACGGCGGCGAATATATTTTCGCCGTCTACCGGGTACTTGCCGGGCGTGAGCTGGTCGAGGTTGGTATCGCGGAAGTAGGCGAAGGCCTTGTCCCAGGTCGCCTGGTTGGCGGTGTACTGCTTCGCGAATTCGAGCTTATCGACGGACTCGGCCACATTCAGCTTCAGGCCCTTGGCCCATTCACGCTTTTTAAACCACTTTTCGGCTTTTTTTTTGGTCCAGGTATCGGCGGCGGGTGCGGTTTGGGCGCGGGCACCAAAGCCCAGGGCAGCCACGCCCAGCATGAGCAGGGCAGTTTTCAGAAGGGGGTTTTTCATTATCAGAAGGAAAGCAGGCGGAGATTACGGAGCGGCAAGTTAGCCGCCCACTGGCAGCTTCCGTGCCAGCTACGCCGCCTGGGTCACGGCTTCCACGGCGCGCTCGAAGCGCGGGCGGCCTTCGGCATCGGCACCGGCGGCCACGAAGCCGTTGCGCAGCAGCACCTGCTGGGCGGCGGGGCTGTCGGCGGGCGGGTGGGAAATGAGCTGGCGCACCAGGCCCGTATCGGCGGCCTGCTGCACCAGGCCGGCCACCAGCTCGGTGCCGAGGCCCTGCCCACGCCAGTCGGCCGCGATGGAATAGGTGATTTCGGCCGTGCCATCGGCTGTGGGCCGGCCCAGGAAGCCGCCCGCGCCCACCAGGGTGCGGGGCGCGGTGTCGTCGGCTTTGCGCAGGGCGTACCAGCCGTACCAGCCGGCGGCATCGCGCCCGCCGGCCGTGAGCTGCTCCAGCACATGCTCCTGCGTGGGGCGGTCGTGTTGGGCGGGGGGCCAGTCGGTGGGCAGGGCCGCGCCCAGGAGCATGGGGAAATACTGGGGCTTGTGGAGCTCGGCCGTGAGCAGCGCGCGGCTGGCGGCCAGAATCTGGAGGTGCGGGGTGTGGGTGATGAGCGGAATCATAGGCTGCATTATACGGCGCGAATGGCCGGTGGGCGGCCCGGGGGCAGCATTTTTAGGCATGGGCGGGCCAGGAAAAGGCCGGAACGGTATTTTATTAAGCCCAAATTGAATAATTAACAAAGTTCCGCCCTTCCGAATATCTTTACCACCCCCGCCCCCGCACTTTTCATCCCGCGCTATGTACCTCAAAATCTTCCTCTACACGGCTATCCTGCTGGCAACCCGCACGGCTAGCGCTACTTCCATTGGCTCCATTCAGGGCACGGGCGCGGCGGCCAGGGCCGGTACCTACACCGTGGAGGCAATTGTGACGGGCATTTACGCCAGCCTGAAACCGGCCGGCTTCTACATTCAGGACGATAAGGCCACCGCCGATGGCAACCCCGCCACTTCCGATGCCATTTTCGTGGTGCAGGCCGACCCCAACGTGAAGGTGGGCGACAAAGTGCGCGTGACCGGCACGGTGCGCGAAGACGATGCTGCTCCCTCCTTCGGCCAGGCCGTGATGCTGGAGGCAGCCTTCACGGTTATTTCTTCGGGCAATGCGCTGCCGGATTTTGTGCGCCTCGTCAACAGCGAGTTTGCGGCCGATAAGGCGGAGCGCTACGAAGGCATGCGGGTGAAATTCACTGCCCCCCTCACCGTCACCGACAACTACAGCCTGAAGCAGCGCGGCGAGCTTACGGTATCGGCCGAAGGCCTGACCTACCAGGCCACGCAGTTCATCGACCCCAACGACAACCCCGCCACCGGCACCAGCAACAGCGGCACCAGCAACCTGGCCGCCGTGAATGCCTACCAGGCCGCCAACGACCGCCGCAGCCTGGTGCTCGATGATGGCAGCTCGGCCACCAACCCCTCCCCCACGCCCTACCTCGATGCCCGCTTCCGCACCGTGCGGATAGGCAGCACGCTGAGCGACATGGGCGGCATTCTGGGCTATGGCTACGGGCACTGGCGCCTGCAGCCGCTGGCCGGGGCCGAGGCCCCCGTGATTAGCGTAGTCCGGCCGCTGACGCCGCCCGCCTTCGGCCCGCTCGATTTGAAGCTGGCCAGCTTCAACGTGCTCAACTACTTCAACGGCGACGGGGCGGGCGGGGGCTTCCCCACACCGCGCGGGGCCAAAACGGCCGCCGACTTCCAGCGCCAGCGCGCCAAAATCATCCTCGCCCTTGCCCAGATGAACGCCGACATCGTGGGCCTCACCGAGATTGAGAACGACGGCAACGGCTCCACGGCCGCCATTCAGGACTTGGTAGATGGCCTGAACAAGGCCGTGGGCGCGGGCACTTACATCTTCGTGAACGACGGCAACGCCGAGCGCCAGACCAACAATACCGACCTCATTCACTGCGCCATCATCTACAAGCCGGCCGTGGTGAGGCCGCTGGGGCCGCCCATGGTGGCCACCGTGGCGGGCGTGTTCGAGCGGCCGCCGCTGGCGCAGGTGTTCATCACCCGGCGCAAGGAGCGGCCCGATACCCTGGGCTTTATCGTGAACCACTTCAAGAGCAAGAGCAGCGGCAGCGGGGCCAATGCCGACCAGCACGACGGCCAGGGCGGCTCCAATGCCCGCCGCAAGGACCAGGCCGTGGCCCTGGTCGAGTTCATCAACAAAACTGTGATGCCGGCCGGGGCCACGCGCATCGTGAGCGCCGGCGACTACAACGCCAACTACGAGGAAGACCCCATCGACATTATGCGGGCCGCCGGGCTGGTGCCGGCCACGCCGCCCACCAGCGCATCGTATGTGTTCAAGGGCCTCACCGGCTCGCTCGACCATGCCGTGGTGACGCCTAACCTGGTGGGCTTCGTGGATGTGCAGAAGTGGCACATCAACTCGGCCGAGCCCAGCGTGCTAGAATACGACCAGGCCGGCGAAGCCACCGACCTCACCTCGCCCTTCCGTTCCTCCGACCACGACCCGGTGCTGATTGGGGTGAACTTTGCGGGCATTCGCAACGCGACGGCCGGCCGCGCGGCCAACCGCCTGTTTTTGTACCCCGGGCCGGCCGCCGGGCCGCAGCCGTTCAGCCTGGACGGCGTGCCGGCCAGCGCCGGTGCCCTCACCCTGGATTTTGCCCTGCCCCAGGGCGGCATTCGCCTACTCTCGCTGCACGGCACACCGGCCATGCTGGGCGGCCAGCTCAACGGCTACACGGCCCACCTCGCCCCGGGCATTTATGTAGTGACGCTACGCGGCCAGGGCTACCAAAAAATCCAGCGGGTGATGAAGGAGTAGCAGCCCCGGCCCGGCCAATGGCCGCAGCCCGACGGTAATGCCCGTAACCTTTGGCGCCATGATTTCCCCTTTGCCCAGCCTGTACTTTGAGCACAATGCGGGCGAGGTGCTGACGGCCCCCGCCGGCGTTCTGCGCACATATCGCTCTTTTGATGATGAAGCGGCGGCCGTGCGCGGGCCGGCAGCGGCTCAATCGAACACGTAGCGGTGGGAGCGCGCCGGGGCCGGCGGCACGGGCTCGCCCACCATTTCCAGCAGGGAGGCCTCAATGGTGTGGCTCATGGTATTCAGGGCCAAATCATTGTCTTCCAACCCAAAAGGCTCCTCAATTTCGCGCATAATGGCATCCAGCGCCATAAACGTATAGCCCACGAAGGCCACGATGAGCGGCGTAATCCAGCCAGTGCTGTCCACCAGCCCGAATGGCAGCAGGAAGCAGTAGAGGTACACCGTGCGGTGCAGCAGCACGCTGTAGGTGTACGGAATGGGCGTGCTGGCCAGCCGCTCGCAGGCCCCCAGAATATCGGCGAGCTGGTTGAAATGGTGGTCGAAGGCCAGCTGGATGGTGGTATCGAGCTGGCCGGCTTCGCGGCCCTGCTGCACCCAGCGGCTCATGGCCAGCAGTAGCTGCACGGGCTGGAAGGTGGCCGCCCGCGTGGCCTCGGCCAGGGGCGCGGGCAGCAGGCGGGCTAGGTCGGGGCCGGCCTCGGTGCGCCGGAGCTGGTGCTTGAGCGCATAGGTGAAGGCGATGAGCAGCCGCACGAACGCCCGGGGCCCTGCCGCGCCCGCCGGCTGCCCGCTCAGCGTGAGGGCCTGCCGGGCCAGCGAGCGGGTGGTGTTCAGCAGCGCCCCCCACTGCTTGCGGCCCTCCCAGAAACGGTCGTAGCTGGCATTGTTATAAAAGCCCAGAAAGATGGCCAGCGTGAAACCGAACAGCGTGAAGGGCGCAGCACTTAGCGGCACTTTGTAGTAGGGCAGCTCTACGTGGGCGGCCACTACCGCCACAGAAAGCCCCAGCAGCACCAGCAGGCGCGGCAGTATCTGGGGCAGCACCGAGCCGTGCCAGGCCAAAAGCAGGCGAAACCAATTGTCTTTCTCACGAATAATCATGCCCGGTGTACGGGTGGCGCTACCCGGTGGCCACCCCCACAACGCAATCAGCCGCCCCCGGCAGCGGGAGCGGCTGATTGCGTTGTGAGCGCAGGCACTACTAGCGCCGGCGCGCCGGCGCGGTTTCGTAGCGAATGGTTTTCTTTTCCTCGGTTACCACGGTAGGACGTTCGCCGGCCCCTTTCTCTACGGCATCGGCTTGCTTTTCGAGGTCGTGGGCCTTGGCTTCGGCATCGGCCCGCACTTGCTTGGCATCGGCGCGGGCGCGCTCGGCGTCGGCTTTGGCCTGGGCCTCCACGGCATCCTGGCGGGCGCTGTCGGCCTGGCGTTGTTTTTCTTGTTCCTGGCTGCATCCGCCCAGCAGAAGGCCGGCGGCGAGCAAGTAAGTAAAGCGGCTAGTCATGGTGATAAGGCAGCGCTTGTGGCGCGGCATGAAAGTGAGCAGGTAGCGCGTGTACGGGGCACCGCGCCCAAATGTTAATTGCCGGGCAGCTGCTGGCCGGGCGCTCCCATCGCCGGCCCCATCAGGCCAGCGAAAACTGCCGCAGCCATTGCTTCGCGTCCTCCATGTTCGCAAACATCTCGGCTTTGAAGGCCGTCAGCTGATGGTAGAAGGCCACGGCGGTGGCATCGGCCATCGACTCGCGCGTGGTGACCATGGCAAAATGGGTGAGGCCCGCCGCGGCGGCCTGGGGGGCCCAGGTGTTTATCACCCAATCGAGGGAATGCTCCCAGGAGCCCAGCACCGAGCGGGTATCGTTGAGCACGGCGTGGTAGCCCGACCCGGCCAATGCAGCCGTGTAGGCCGCCGCCCCGGTTCGGATGTTGTCGCTGGTGAGGTAGCCCATCCAGTTCACGTCAATCCAGCGGTCGGTGGGTATCGGCTCTATGGTGATGTACGTTCGTCCGAGGGAGCTTCTTAGTTCTTGGCGCATAGCACTAGGTGGTGGGGGTAATGGGTAGCACTTCGGCCAGCCAGGCTTTGGCGGCGGCCAGCGTGGGCAGGTAGCGGATGTGAAAGGTGTATTGCTCACTCTGCGTCACGTTGGTGACGTACTGGTTCACCGAAATCTTGCCAAACACCGATTCGGCTTCCACAAAAGCCATGTAGCGCACGCCGGCCGCGTAGGCGCGGGGGTTCCAGTCGGTGTGCAGCCATTCCTGGTCGGCCGATTTCACGGCGCCCAGGCCGTGCATATCGGCTATCCAGCCCACGGGGCCATCCTGCCGCCTGGTTTCGCTGATGTACTGGCGCAGGGTTTCATTCATGAGGTAGCGGAGCTGCTCGCTGTTGGCGAAGCCCGTCCACTGAATAATCGTACTCGGCACTTCAGAAGCCAGCTGAATGGCCCCGTACGATTCGGAGAGTAAGGTGGTATCGCTCATAAGGCTCCCTCTACGGCGCTATTCCTAAAAAGATACAGCCACCTTTCCGGCTCCCGTAGTCCATCAAAAGCCGTTCAATCCGGCCCTATGGCCCCTGCCGCCGCCGGGCGCGGGCTACCACAATTACCAGCGGCGCGGCCGAAGCTCAGCCTTATTTTACGGCTCTGCCTGCCAATCAGGCGCTACCGGAAACGGCAGCAGCCCGGTGCGCTTTAGCAGCGTTAGCCAGCGGCTCCCTCACCCGGCACCCGGCACCCGCCACACCGCCAGCCCCAGCGCCGGGCAGCAGCTGCCCAACCCCGAAGTCTACCTGCGGTAATAACCACGCACGGCGGCCCTACTGAGGCCCCAGATAAGCCGCCACATCCACGAGCCGGTAGGCCGGGTCGGTACTGAAAATGCCCTGGAGCGACCCCAGATGCCGCACCCCAATTATCAGCAGCTGGCGGCTTTGGCGGGTGGCCAGCTGCGCGGCCACAATGTTGGAATACACTTTCAGGTCGCGGTTGTACAGCACCGAGACAAACTCAGCGCCCACGTATTGGGGGTTGATGAAGGCCGCGTCCACCATCGGGTCGGGCTTCAGGGTACCGTTGGTGACGCGGGCGGCCGTGCGGTACACCAGCGTGTGCAACCCCTGAACCACGGCTGGACTATTAAGCGTGTGCAGGTACTGCGGCACCGTGGACGCACCGGCCAGCAGCTGCTGGTCGATGGGGGCCGCAAAGGCGCGCCAGCGGGCGGTGGCCTGCTCGTACAGCTCGATGTTCTGGCCCTGATGCAGGATGCTTTGGGAGGTGCCGCCCGGCGCGTTCACGCACTGAATGCGCGCCAGCCCCAGGCGCTTGCCCAGCGCAAAGCCCAGCTGGTACACTTCGGAGCGGCCCCCGGGCAGGGTGTTCAGGTCCAGCTTGTCCTGGCGGTAGAGCTGGTACAGACTGTCGACCTGGCCTTGGCGCTCGGGCAGCTCTTCTACCAGAATACCATCGGGCCGGTAGCGCTGCAGCCGGTCGAGGGTGGTGGCAAGCTCGGCCTGGCGCCTGGGCGTGAGCACGTCCGAGTTCGGGTTATCGGCCTTGTATAGCTGCGCCAGATGGTTGCAGCCAAGCAGCAGTATCGACGTCGGGGCCGGACTGGCTGCCGGGCCGGCCACCGGCCGGGTTTTGGTAGCGGTGCAGGCCGTCAGGCCCAGCAGCAGCCCAAGCAGGCTGGTAAAGCAACGTTGGTAGTTGCGGCCAGGCAGATTCATTCGATAGAAGCAGGTATAAGCTGGCCAAAGGTAGCCTACAGGGCCAAATGCCCCAGCTGCCATCAGCTGCCCAACTATCCTCCCGCTGCCCCCGGGGGCAAAGGCGGCTGGGGAAGCTTGTCATGCTGAGCGCAGCGAAGCATCCTCTCACCGCTGAACGAATCGTTGTAACGTGAGAGGATGCTTCACTGCGTTCAGCATGACACACGCCCCCACCCCCACCCCCGCCGCCCCCGGCGCGAAGCGGCTGAACGATGCGTCAGTTACTTCCCATGAGTAACCTCTAGGATGCGGCCGTCGCGTTTGCTTATCTCGATGTAAGCCACGCCGCCGTCCATACCCTTTGGTAAGAAGCCTTCCACTACCCACACGCCTTTGCTGTTCAGCGTAGCATGATACGGCTTTTCGCTCAGGACTCTCTTACCGTAGATGGGCAGCCAAACGGCTTCGGCGATGCGCTTTGCCGTAGCCGCATCAGGTACAAACCCGCCACTCGGCATGAAACTCGGCGATGCGGTGGGCTCTTGCGGCTCCGCCATTGCCGTTTGAGCATTGGCGCTGCTTGCCACTGTTAGCAACCCCACAATGAGCGAGAGAAAGACTTGCTGCTTCATACCGCAAGCTACTGTCCCCAGCCCCACCCCCAGCCGCCCCCGGCGCGCCAGCGGCTGGCGAAGCTTGGGGCTGTCGCTTAGCAGTGCGTCACCAGCAGCGTGGGCGATAGTTCCAGATACGAGTGCTGCGCGAACAGCTTCGTGAGCTACGGCAGCAACTGCCGGAAAAGCTCCATTATTTCGAACCGACTCCCGAATAGTTTCTCCCGCCCGGCATTTCGATTGAAATAAAAGGCATTTCGATTAAACCCACAGCTTTGGCAGTCAGGACCTTTGTTATCATCAACCAACCGAACCTATTTCCTGATGAAAGCAGTAAGAATTCACGCATTTGGCGGGCCGGAAGTCCTGCAAGTGGAAGAAACAGCGCGGCCGGTGCCAGCGGCCGACGAAATTCTCATTAAGCTGTATGCCAGCGGCGTAAACCCGGTCGACTGGGTGGTGCGGGAAGGCGGCAACGACGCGCTGCGGGCCTACCTGACCCTACCCATGACGCTGGGCTGGGATGCGGCCGGCGTGGTAGAGGAGCTGGGCAGCGCCGTCACCGGCTTCCGGAAAGGCGATGCCGTGTACGGCGAGCCCAACTTCCCCGGCGATGGCAGCTACGCCGAGTACTGCGCCGCCAAAGCCAGCCAGTTTGCCCTGAAGCCAAAGAGCCTTAGCTTTACCGAGGCGGCTGGGGTGCCGCTGGCCGGCCTCACGGCCTGGACGGCCCTCTTCGAGCACGGCAAGTTGCAGGCGGGCCAACGCGTCCTGATTCAGGGGGCCTCGGGTGGCGTGGGCGGTTTCGCCGTGCAGTTTGCCAAGGCCAAAGGCGCCTATGTCATCGGCACCGCCTCGGCGGGCAACCTGGACTACCTCCGGCAACTGGGGGCCGACGAGGTGATTGACTACCGCAGCCAGCAGTTTGAAGAGCTGGTGCGCGACCTGGACCTGGTGCTGGAAGCCTCGCCGCTGCGCGACAACGCCGAGCGCGTGAAAGCCATCTCGGTGCTGAAAAAAGGCGGCACCTTCGTCACCGTCAACACCGATTTCCCCTTCGACGACGCGGTGCAGGCGGCCCTGGCCCGGCAGCAGGCCACGGGCGCGCTGGCGGCCAACCAGCCCCGGCAGGAGTGGCTGCAGGAAATAGCCGGGCTGATTGACGCGGGCCAGGTGAAGGTGTTTATCAGCAAAGTGTACCCATTGGCGCAGGTGGCCGAGGCCCACCGCGAAAGCCAGACATGGCACGTACAAGGCAAGTTGGTGCTGCAAATCCGCCCCGACGACGAGCCGGCATGAGACGCTTCCGCACCATCAGCGAGTTTCACGAGTTTGTGCAGCTGCCCAAGCCCCAGCATCCGCTCCTGAGCGTGGTGGATGTGGGCACCGTGCCGCACCGGTACGGCGAAGAGCCGACGACAATGGTCTTCGATTTCTACTCCATCTCCGTGAAGCGCATGCACAATGTGAACGTGAAATACGGGCAGCATTCGTTCGATTTCAACGAAGGTGTGCTCTCGTTTATGGCGCCCAACCAGGTGTTCAGCATGGCGGTGGCCGATGATGCCGAGGCCGTGGAAAAATCGGGGTGGGTGGTGTACCTCCACCCCGATTTTCTGTGGAACACGCCGCTGGCCAAAACCATCCAGCAGTACGATTTCTGGGACTATTCACTCAAGGAAGCCCTGTTTCTGTCGGCCAAGGAGGAGGCGGCCATTCTGAGCCTCGTCTTTGCCATCGAACAGGAGTACGCGTCCACCATCGACCGGTTCAGCAAGCAGATTATCGTGTCGCACCTCGAAAGCCTGCTGCACTACGCCGACCGGTTCTATAACCGCCAGTTCCTGACCCGCGAAAAGGCCAACCACGAGGTGCTCGAACGCCTGGAAACCCTGCTGCAAACGCATTTCAACAGCCCGAACCTGCCCGAACACGGCCTGCCCACCGTCCAGTACGTGGCCGACTGCCTGCACCTCTCGCCCAAGTACCTTAGCAACCTGCTGCGCGTCCTCACCGGCCAAAACACCCAGCAGCACATTCACGCCATGCTGATAGCCAAAGCCAAGGAAAAGCTCTCAACCACTAGCCTCACCGTCAGCGAGATTGCCTACGGGCTGGGGTTCGAGCATTTGCAGTCGTTCAGCAAGCTGTTCAAAACCAAGACCAGCCTCTCGCCGCTAGAGTTCAGGGCGTCGTTTAATTGAAAACCAGATGGCCGGATGGCGCGGGCCTGCGGCCCGTGCCCACTATTCGCAGGCCTCCGGCCTGCATTCGTTGAACGATACTCTACCGGCGCGAACGCCTGCGGGCCTGGAGGCCCGCCAATAGTTGGCACGGGCCACAGGCCCGCGCCATCGGGCAGTCTACCGCTACAGAAAGTCGCTTAGCGGCACCCCGCAATCCGGAAAGGCGCTGCTGAACGGGTAATGGTGGGCCTCATCCACCAACCGGCTTTGCACGGGGTTCTGGTGGATGTAGTCCTGTTTTTGGCGCATCCAGGCCGTTGACTTCAGGTCGATGGGGTGGTTGCCGTCCTGCCAGAGCTTGAACGCCTGGCCGTGGGGCCGGCCATAAAATTGCAGCAAGCGCAACAGCCAGTCGCGGCGGCTTTCCTGCGGGTGAGTTTCGATAAGCTCGTAAATCCGTTTGGCGGTGAAGCTCTTCAAATCGCGCAGCACATGGGCCAGCAGCAGGCCATCGGCTACATCGGCAATGAGGTGAACGTGGCTGGGCATGATGCAGAAGGCATACACCCGCAACCCTTTGTGCCGGATGCAATACCGCAGGCTATCCAGAAACACGTCCGCGTAGTCGGGCCGGGTAAACACGTCAATCCAACCCACCACCGTCAGCGTCACAAAGAACAGCCCACCCTCATACGTTTTGTATTTCTCTGACATCGGTAGCGTGGTAGCAGATGATGGCGCGGGCCTGCGGCCCTTGCCCACTATTCGCAGGCCTCCGGCCTGCAATCGTTGAACAATAGTAGCCGTATTTCCCCTACCGGCGCCAACGACTGCGGGCCTGGAGGCCCGCTAATAGTCGGCACGGGCCGCAGGCCCGCGCCATCGGCGCCTACTGCAAGCTCCCAGCGCAACAGCGGCTGAACGATACCTGTCATGCTGAGCGCAGCGAAGCATCTTCTCTCTGAAGAACGACTCGTTGCAACGTGAGAGGATGCTTCGCAAGCTCAGCATGACAGCCCCGCCCCCCCAACCCCACCCCCCGCTGCCCCGGCGCGAAGGCGGCTGAACGATGCGTCAGGTTCTGCCTAGCGGTGCGTCACCAGCAGCGTGCGCGACAATTCCAGGTACGAGTGACGCGCGAACAGCTTCATTAGCTGCGGCAGAAACTCCTGGAAAAGCGCCAATAAATCGTTCGTACTGATGTTGCCCGTCGACACGAGCAGCAGCTTGTAGGGCTGGCCGTGGAGCAGGAAGCTGTTCACGAAGTCGGCGTCTTTGGTGATGACGATGCGTTGCTCCGCCATCGAGAGCCGGGTGATGCTGCCGTCCTGCGTCTGGTTGGCCGCCGGCAGGTCGAGGGTGTGCAGGCAGTCGCAGCCGGTGTGAAAGGCCAGAAAATCGGCCAACCGTTTCGGCAGCTGCGCATCGACCAGAAACCGCAGCGGCTCGGCGGGGCTCACGACGCCAGCCGGAAGATGGACCGCACTTGCAGCATATCGGCCGCGTAGGCCTGGCAGGCGCGCAGGTCCTCGGCCTCCAAATCGGGGTAGTCGGCCAGGATTTCGGCTTCCGTCATGCCGGAGGCCAGGTATTCGAGCACGTTTTGCACGGGGTAGCGCAAGCCGCGCACCGTGGGCTGCCCGTGGCAGATGTTCGGGTCGATGGTAATGCGCGGGTGGGCGGTGGAGCGAGGCGTTTCCATGCAGCTAAGATACGCCCGGCCCCACGGCCTCCAACCCCACCCCAGCCGCGCCCGGGGCGAAGCGGCTAAGGACGCCTGTCATGCTGAGCCGGCGAAGCATCCTCTCGCCGCAGAACGAATCGTGGCACCGTGAAAGGATGCTTCGCCGGCTCAGCATGACAGCCCCAACACCACCCCAGCCGCCCCAGGCGCGAAGCGGCTGAACGAAACCTGTCATGCTGAGCGCAGCGAAGTATCCTCTCGCCGCAGAACGACTCGTTGTAACGTGATAGGATGCTTCGCTGCGCTCAGCATGACAAGCCCGCTCCCACCGGCCCCCACCCCCGCCGCCCCCGGCGCGCCAGCGGCTGAGAGAAGCTGAGCGTTTCTTACAATTCCGCGTGAGCTTCCTTAAAAACAAACCAGCGGCTATCGGGGGCGGCAGCGGCTGGAGTTTCAACTCGTAGCAGTATATGCCTGATGCGGGTGCGTTGGATTATCTGCTTTGGTATATGCTAGCTTACCTGCAACCACCATACTTGCAAGATGAGTTGCTTGCAGAGCCTCACGGCTTCGATGAAAGAGTATAGCAAGCTCGCCAGCAGTATATGGTCTAACTCTGCACAGGTCTAGAATGACCTCCTGAATAATTGTAGACTTAGCTCTCCTTCCAATTCTATTAACCTTCGCTTTGAGTTCTTCTCCTAATTCTAGCATTAGGTTTTGTACTTGTATGGGTAGCTCGCGGCCTTGTATAGGTAGCTGCCCCCCTTGTATGGGTAGCTTACCCGCTTGTATGGATAGCTCATGCATCTCCGTGGGTAGTTGCTCATTGATGAATGAAGCTCCCGGCATATAATATGTTGCTGCTCCTTGTCCCTTCATCTCCAGTAGGCCAGAGGTTCGCATAGCGCGTAAGTCGCGGCTGGCAGTCAACGTGTCTACACCGCTTAACTGCCGATAACCAGCATTGTCAACAGCACCTGTTTCACGCAAGTAGATTAGAACATTTTTTTGAGCTTCATTCAAGTTGTAAGATGCGAAAAGAGAAAGCCACTGCAGGTCGCTTGGACTCAAAAAATGCTGAAGCAGTAAACGTGTCACAAAACGGTCCCCGCGTCGGTCAGATTCAAAAGTTGGCGGGGCAAATCCTGCCTCTTGCATTAGGCGGCGCATGGTGCGAATGCCGCTACCCTTGGTCTCGGCAGTATTGGTCTCATGAAATACAGCCGCCAAATGGGGATTTCTGTTTTCAGAACCGGGCTCTCCCAACTGCTCTTCTGCTTTAAGCGAATAGCCTGGATTAATAATCTCAAGGCGATTATTGTATCTGATAACTTGCACCGGGCTATGCTTCTTATACGAACGGTGCATCACGGCATTAACGATTGCCTCACGCAAAACACGAGTAGATAATCTTGGTGTCTCAGCCTGTACTTCTCCTTCTCTTAAAACGAATCCACGAGGCAAATCATCAATAATGGTGTCCTGTACGCGCTGTACCAATTGTAACAATGGGCCACGCATGTCAACAACATGCGAAAACCGCTCATCCGGATTTTCTACCCACTCCTTGCCAGGCACCCTGATATAATCAACTCGTGTCATCGGAAGCAGGCGACGTATTGCCTGACGTGTTCCAAAAAGCAGCAAGCCCGTGATTGTTGGGAAACGCTCACCTCCTACCAGTACGGTTGCGGAAAGGCTAGCGAGTAGCTCTTCATCATTCCATTGCAACTCTTCAGCTGATGCATTTACTTTTTCTCTCGCTCTCCGGTAAGCCGCGACAGAATCTGCATCAATGTCTTCTAAGACTGCACCCGAAATGACTGTTTTATCAAACGACTCTGCGCGCCGTTCTCCAAAGAACACTGCCATATCATCCTCTGTGCAATGATGGTCAGTAGGCCCGATTCTTCGATATGCGCCTCGAGGCAACCCCAGATTCGGGAAGAAAACTGGTTTTTCTGATGCAGATGCTTCCGGCACGCTTACACCAATTACAACTTTTCCTCTGAACACTGCCGAATTGATTTGCGGGCGAACAGGGACATTAAACATTGTAGCGCATTTTGTGGCAATCTCCTGCCCCAGCTTATCAGGGTCGGGTACACCAACCGGCTGATATGATGGGAAAAGGTTGTTTTCATCCCGGACCAAGCCCAACAGGATTATTCCACCACCCAAGTTTGGTTCGTTGGCAAACGCACATACCGATTCCATAAACGACTTATCAATCCCACTTCCTTGCTTGGCTTCAAGGCGACTGTTTTCATCAGTTGTGTTTAGTTGTTGGATTAGGGCTGCAATGTCCATATCAAGCTTGTAGCAAAAATCCCTGCCGCATAGCGAGAAGCGGCAGGGATTATTCTTGTTGTCAATTTATCTTTCAACAAACCCTTACGACCCACACGCCTCGCAGGCGTCCGGGTTATCCAGGGAGCAACTCATGTCGCTTTGGTTTTGCTCCACTAGGGCCATGGGCTCCAGGGTTTCGGCGGCTTGCTTTTCCACCGTGAACTTGATGGCGTCGGCGGCGGCTTTGGTGCGCAGGTAGTACATGCCGGTTTTCAGGCCGCGCTTCCAGCTGTGGAAGTGCATGCTGGTGAGCTTGCCGAAGTTCACGTTTTGCACGTGCAGGTTCAGGCTCTGGCTCTGGCAGATGTAGGCCCCGCGGTCGGCGGCCTGGTCGATGATGCGGCGCTGCGAAATCTCCCACACCGTCTTGTACAGGTCCTTGATGTGCTGCGGAATGCGGGCAATGCCCTGCACCGAGCCGTTGGCCGCGATGATTTCCTGCTTCATCGCGTCGTTCCACAGGCCCAGGGCCACCAGGTCCTTCAGCAGGTGCTTGTTCACCACCATAAACTCGCCGCTGAGCACGCGGCGCACGTAAATGTTGCTCGTGTAGGGCTCAAACGACTCGTTGTTGCCCAGAATCTGGGCGGTGCTGGCCGTGGGCATGGGCGCCACCAGCAGCGAGTTGCGGGCCCCGTGCTTCACCACCTCGGCGCGCAGGCTTTCCCAGTCCCAGCGGCCCGAGTCGGGCGTCACGTTCCAGAGGTCGAACTGGAACTTGCCCTGGCTCAGGGGCGAGCCGGGGAAGGTTTCGTAGTGCCCGTCTTTGATGGCGAGGTCCTTCGAGGCCGTCATGGCCGCGAAGTAGATGGTTTCGAAAATGTCCTTGTTCAGGCCGCAGGCCTCGTCGCTCTCGAAGGGCATGCGCAGGGCAATAAACGTGTCGGCCAGGCCCTGCACGCCCAGCCCGATGGGCCGGTGGCGGAAGTTCGACTTCTGCGTTTCGGGCACCGGGTAGTAGTTCACGTCAATCACCTTGTTCAGGTTCAGCGTGGCCTGGTAGGTCACCTCGTACAGCTTGTCGTGGTCGAAGGTGGTGTTGCCCTTGGCGTCCGTCACGAGGTAGCGGGGCAGTGCCAGCGAGGCCAGGTTGCACACCGCGATTTCGTCCTTGTCGGTGTACTCAATAATCTCGGTGCACAGGTTCGAGCTCTTAATCGTGCCCAGGTTTTGCTGGTTCGATTTGCCGTTGGCCGCGTCCTTAAACAGCATGTAGGGCGTACCCGTCTCCGTCTGGCTTTCCAGAATGGCAAACCACAATTCCTGCGCCTTGATGGTCTTGCGGCCCCGGCCTTCGCGCTCGTACTTCAGGTACAGCTTCTCGAACTCCGGGCCCCAGGCCGTGTCCATGCCCGGGCACTCGTGGGGGCACATCAGCGTCCAGTCGCCGTTTTCCTCCACGCGCTTCATGAACAAGTCGGGCGTCCAGAGGGCGTAAAACAAGTCGCGGGCGCGCATTTCCTCCTTGCCGTGGTTCTTTTTCAGGTCCAGGAATTCGAAAATATCGGCGTGCCAGGGCTCCAGGTAGATGGCGAACGCACCCTTGCGCTTCCCGCCGCCCTGGTCCACGTAGCGGGCCGTGTCGTTGAACACCTTCAGCATGGGCACCAGCCCGTTCGAGTTGCCGTTCGTGCCTTTGATGTAGGAGCCCGTGGCCCGCACATTGCTCACCGACAGCCCGATGCCGCCGGCCGACTGCGAAATCAGCGCGCAGTTCTTCAGCGTGTCATAAATGCCATCGATGGAGTCGTCCTTCATCGTCAGCAGGAAGCAGCTCGACATCTGCGGCTTCGGCGTGCCCGCGTTGAACAGCGTGGGCGTAGCGTGGGTAAACCACCGCTCGCTCAGCAGGTTGTAGGTTTTGATAACCGAGTCGATATCATCCTTGTGGATGCCCACCGACACGCGCATCAGCATGTGCTGGGGCCGCTCCACCACCTTGCCCTCCAGGCGCAGCAGGTACGAGCGCTCCAGCGTCTTGAAGCCGAAGAAGTCGTAGTTGTAGTCCCGGTCATAAATAATAGCCGAGTCCAGGGTGTGGGCATTCTTATGAATCACCTCCCACACATCGGTGGCGAGCAGCGAAGCGTTGTCGCCGTTCTTGGGGTCTTCGTAGGTGTACAGCCGCTTCATGGTTGAAGAGAAGGACTTCGACGTCACCTTGTGCAGGTTGCTCACCGCAATGCGGGCCGCCAGAATGGCGTAGTCCGGGTGCTTGGTGGTGAGCGAGGCGGCCGTTTCGGCGGCCAGGTTGTCGAGCTCCACGGTGGTCACGCCGTCGTAGATGCCGTCAATCACCTTCATGGCCACCGCAATAGGCGACACGAAATCCATGTTCAGCCCGTAGCAGAGCTTCTCAATGCGGGCGGTTACCTTGTCGAACTTGACGGATTCGCGGCGGCCGTCGCGTTTAATTACTAGCATACCAGTAGTGTTTTGGTGTGGGTTTTTGCTTATAGAAAGTAGCCGGCGCGGCACGGGGCCGGCGGCAAGTCGTTCATTCAGTAGTGAAAGGGTAGAGCGGAGGGCAGCGGGCTGTGGCGGCCCGGGAGTATTCAATCCCGGAAATTACCGCCTGGGTTTTCGAAGGGCAAGGAAAAAATGGGGAAGTTTTCCACATACCGCCAAACGGGCCCGCCCGGCCGCTTTTCACAAAACACCAGCTTCGTACCCACGTCTGTCATGCTGACGAAGGAAGCATCCTCTCCGCTGAACCAATGCCTCCCTGTCATGCTGACGAAGGAAGCATCCTCTCCCCGACGAACGGTTCGTTGGGGCGTGATAGGATGCTTCGCAGGCTCAGCATGACAGGAACCGGTCGTTCAGCGGGGAGAGGATGCTTCCTTCGTCAGCATGACAGGGAGGCACGCCATCAATAGGACGTCAGAATCTCCCGTTCTGGGTTAACTGATTCAATCAGCGCATCTTTCTTCGCCCTCGTCCAGCCCTTCAGTTCTTTCTCCCGCGCAATGGCGTAAGCAATATCCCCAAACTGGTCAGCATACAGCAAGTGGTAGCAGAAGTAGCGGCCGGCAAAGGTCTTAGCATCTCCCCGGTTGTCGTAGTGCTGCGCCAGCCGGCAGTTTAGGCTACCCGTCACCCCGATGTACAGCACAGTTTTAGCCGGATTGGTCGTGATGCAAACGAAGTAAGCCATACCTGTCTGTCATGTTGAGCGCAGCGAAACATCCTATCCCCGCCCCCTGTCATGCTGACGAAGGAAGCATCCTCTCACCGGTGAACATTCTCACCTGTCATGCTGAGCTTGCGAAGCATCCTCTCACGCCCCAACGAATCGTGCGGCGGTGAGAGGATGCTTCGCAGGCTCAGCATGACAGGAATTGGTCGTGCGGCGGTGAGAGGATGCTTCGCAGGCTCAGCATGACAGACGTTAGACAAACGCTGAATGGTATTCCCTAGAAGTCTTCGTCGAGCGAAAACACGTTGTCGTTGCGCTCGCTCATCACGCCAGCCTTCTGGTACTCGGCTACGCGCTTCTCGAAGAAGTTGGTTTTGCCCTGCACCGAAATCATTTCCATGAAGTCGAAGGGATTCGTAGCGTTGTAAATCTTGGCGCAGCCGAGGGACACCAGCAGGCGGTCGGCCACAAACTCGATGTACTGGGCCATCGTCTTGGCGTTCATGCCAATCAGGCTTACGGGCAGCGCGTCGGTCACGAACTCCTGCTCGATGCGCACGGCGTCGGCGATGATGCTTTGCACCCGCGCCTCGGGCAGCTTGTTTTGCAGGTAGCTGTAGAGCAGGCAGGCGAAATCGCAGTGCAGCCCCTCATCGCGCGAAATCAGCTCGTTCGAGAACGTGAGGCCGGGCATCAGGCCGCGCTTCTTCAGCCAGAAAATGGAGCAGAACGAGCCCGAGAAGAAGATGCCCTCCACAGCCGCAAAGGCGATAAGGCGCTCGGCAAAGTTTTCGGAATTAATCCACTTTAGCGCCCACTCGCCTTTTTTCTGCACGGCAGGCACGGTTTCGAGGGCGTTGAAGAGGTAGTCTTTCTCCTTGGGGTCTTTGATGTAGGTGTCAATCAGCAGCGAATAGGTCTCGCTGTGAATATTTTCCATCATAATCTGGAAGCCGTAGAAGCAGCGCGCCTCGGGCATCTGCACCTCCTGCATGAAGTTCACGGCCAAGTTCTCATTCACAATGCCATCGGAGGCCGCGAAGAAGGCCAGCACGTGCTTGATGAAGTGGCGCTCGTTGTCGTTCAGGTTGTTCCAGTCTTTCTGGTCCTGGCTCAGGTCGATTTCTTCGGCCGTCCAGAAAGAAGCCTGCGACTTCTTATAATACTGCCACACCTCATCGTTCTGGATGGGGAAAAGCACGAAGCGGTTGGGGTTTTCGGCGAGGAGCGGCTCCATAATATTTCGGGGTATTGTTGGCGGTTTTCAGCGTGGAAGACGGCAGGCTAACCCGCATGTTCGGGCAGATGTTTGGCTCAAACGCCAGAAATGCAGCCAGCCTTCCGACACCAAATATAAGCCCGCAAGCCAGGCCAATTGCCCACCCGATTAGCTTTTTTATTCACTCTTTTTTAGCTAAGCCCACATTTTTTTCAGGTCCTTTGCAGCAACTTTTGCCTTATTTATTAGCTGAACTGAAAGGAGAAATCTTCTTCAAAATCAGTCATTTCACTGCCACTTATCCACATTATCACTGTGGATAAACCTACTTGTCCCCAAACCGGCCAATTTACGGGTCGATTTACCCCATTTTTTAATCTTAGCTTAATCTGCGCTCCGTTCACGCGGAGGCCCTTTTGGGACGGCTGACCCCAGCCAGCCAATGATGATTAAGAACTTAGGGTTTGCATTTCCCGAATCAAAGTCGTACTTTTGCCTTCCCATTTCAGAAAAACCCGCGAAAGCTGATGTACGCAATTGTTAACATAGCTGGCCAGCAGACCAAGGTTGAGGCCAACAAATTCGTTTACGCTCACAAACTGGCCGGCAACGTTGGCGACGTCGTAACGCTGGGCAACGCCCTGCTGACCGATGACAACGGCACCATTACCGTTGGTGCTCCCGAGCTGAGCGTAGCCGTAACCGGCACTATCCTCGCCCATGTAAAAGGCGACAAAGTCCTGGTATTCAAAAAGAAGCGCCGTAAAGGCTACCAGAAGATGAACGGCCACCGCCAGTCGTTCACGAAAGTAATGATTAACAGCATCGGCTAAGGCCGAAGTTGAATTATAAATTTTGAGTTATAAATTATAAATTAACTGATAATTTCAGTTGATGAATTAATTCAAAATTTATAATTTATAATTTATAATTCCCCAAAAACATGGCTCACAAGAAAGGTGTCGGCTCGTCCAACAACGGCCGCGAATCGCATTCCAAACGTCTCGGCGTGAAAATTTTCGGTGGTCAGGCTCTCGTAGCTGGCAACATCATCGTGCGTCAGCGCGGCACGGCCCACCACCCCGGTGCCAACGTTGGCATGGGCAAGGACCACACGCTGTTCGCGCTCGTTGACGGCGAAGTGCAGTTCCGCAAGGGCCGCAAAGACCGTTCGTTCGTAACAGTTATTCCCCGCGAAGTAGTATCGGTTCCGGCTTAATTGCCTGTCCCTTCATACTAGAAAAGGCTGCCCCGAAAGAGGCAGCCTTTTCTGCGTTGGGGTAGTCGCAGGAGTGGGAGCGGCTATACTTATAGCCTATCCCAATAGGCGCTAAAGAGCACGTCATGCAGAGCGGAGCGAAGCATCTTTACTGCAACGGTAAATCTGATTACTTGCGCGGTAAAGATGCTTCGCCCCGCTCTGCATGACGTGCTCTTTGAATGGTTCTTAGCGCCGGCTTTGGCGGGAGCTATGCGGCTGGTTCACGAGGTACACGCGCAGGTTGAGTTGGGCGGCCACGTCCCACGGCGGGCGCACGGCGGCATCGGTGGTGTAAGCCGGCGGAGCCTGAATGCCCAGGCCGGCGTTCAAATCGTAGAGCAGGCGGCGGCCCGGCCCCCGGTGTTGCGTACCGCAGAGCACAAACACGCCGGGCGTGAAGCGGGCCGAGGGCCGGGCTTTGCGGCCGCGCCCGCGCACGGCCAGCTGGGAGAGTTCGGCGGTGCCTTCCAGAGCCAGGTAATTGCCCCAGGGGTGGGCGCTGCTGGCTTCGTTGAAGTAGTAGCGGGTACCCACGCTCACATCGGTGGTAGGCGTGGGCAGGGCGGCAGCCCCACGGCGGCCCCATGGGGCGCGGCCGGCCGATATGTCGGCTTCGGCCAGCGCGTAGAGGCTGAAATGGGGCTTCAACCGGTATTCGATGCCAAAGGATGAGGGCAGCACCACCTGCCAGGTGCCGCTGGTACCGGGCAGGCAAAATAGATGCGTGAGCCGCATTCCGGCTTTGAGGGTCAGCTTGGGCTGCGTAGGCGCGGCCGGCAGTGCCGGCACCGACTGAGCGAGGGCCGTTTGGGCATGGGCCACGCCGGTGAAACCGGCGGGC
This sequence comes from Hymenobacter artigasi, assembly GCF_012275535.1. Lineage (GTDB taxonomy): Bacteria > Bacteroidota > Bacteroidia > Cytophagales > Hymenobacteraceae > Hymenobacter > Hymenobacter artigasi. The sequence goes on from NZ_JAAVTK010000001.1 coordinate 391,038, forward strand.
AGGCTGGCGCTCAATACCAACGTCCTTAAAATACGGGCTGCCAACATGGATATGCGGAGAATTTACCTGAAAGGCGCAGAAAGCAGTTTAACCGCAATGGCTTTAACCTTAATTTTCAGCGGTTAAGCAATATCGGGCTTAATCGGTGATTGTCCAACTACCGCTGGCTGAGCAGCGCGAATCGGCAGGCCGAAGCGCATAAATTCCATCTGAAAGTGGGCCGGCAGCTACGGGTGCCGCTGTGGCAGCTTACTGCACCGGCACCAGCGGGTAGAGCACCGGCTTGCTGGGGCTGGCATCCAGCTCCAGGCTGGTGATTTGGATGTTGAGCAGGTAGAGGCCGTCTTCGACTTCATCGGGCACGAAGATGAGCTCGGTGATGGTGGCTTCGCGGCGGGGCTGGGCGGGATACTGCCAGAAGGCGTGGTGGGCCAGGAGCTGGCCGGCGTCTTCTTCGCGGTCTACGCTGGGGAGGTCGAGCAGGAAGTGTTGGACGTTGTTTTCGGCCAGCCACTCGGCCAGGGCGGGCTCGGTGTAGGTGGGGTTGGTGCCGGAGTAGTGGCGCTGGCGCTTGGCCGCGTCGTTGGGCAGGGTGCGGAGGACGAGGGCCTCGGCAATGGCGCGGTCGGGCTGGGCCATGAGGGCGGCCTGCACGTCGGCGAGCATTACCACGAGGTCGCCGTTGGGCTGGGGTGCCGGGGCTACGCTCACCAGCCGGGCCACGAACAGGAAGCGGCGCAGGCACTGGTTGAGCGTAATGGCCGGGTCGGGCGAGATGTGGCCGTAGCACTCGGTGTGCGTGCCGTTGCCGTGCGGCGTGACGTGGATGCGCTGGTAGTTGGTGCTGCCGCCCAGCGCCACGCTCCCCACAAAGCTGCCCACCCGAATGGTATCGAACTGCACGGGCTCGGCCCAGAAGCAGTTTACCTGGTCGTCGCCGGGTTTTAAGGGTAGCGAAATGTCGATGGGCGCGGCGGGGTCGTAGGAGTACTGGCGGCCGGCAAAGGGGAAGGTGGGTTGCATGAGGCAGGATGGATTGCGCGGGAAATTCTCGCAGAGGTACGCAGAGGAAAACGCGGAGGTACGCAGAGCGCTAACTGCCTGAATTTTAATCAAAAGTCAGTTCAGGCACTTTGTAATCAATTGTTGTACAGGATTATGTTTGCTCAGCATGATGCTTCGGTAGCAGCGGCCAGCTTATTCAGAATCTGGCTGATTTCGGCAGCGCGGCTGATGATGATGAGGTGGCCGCCCGGCAGCGGGTACTGGCTGTGCGTGGCTCCGTTGGGCAGTAGCCGGTCGGTGGTGCCGTGGATGCGGATGGCGGGCGGGGTGGCCCGCCCCGGCCATTGCAACAGCCGCGCAATGGCCCACCGCGTGAAAGGAAGGTCGGTATCGCGCAGAATCTGGCGCAGCAACTCGTAGTCGCGGCCATTTTTCACCCCAAAAAACCATTGGGCCACGCGAGGCAGCCGGGGCAGGAGTTGTGGCGGCACCAGATGGTACAGGCCAGTGGCGCGGGCCAGCCACCCCAGCCAGGGCAGCTCTGCGGGCCCCGTGAAGCTGGAAACCAATACAACCCGCGCCAACGGCCGTAGCTGCGCTACTTCCAGGGCCAGCACGCCGCCGAAGGAAACGCCGACCAGCCAGCAGGCCTGCCCCTCGGGTACCGCAGCCGCCAGGCGGGCCGCGTAGGCCGGGAGCAATTCGGCCGGGCCTTGCGGCGGCAGCCAGCGCAAGACGTGTACTTCGCCTTGCAAACGCAAAAACTGAAACACCCGCTCATCGGCCCCCAGACCGGGAATGAGGTAGAAGACGGGCGCGGCCACGGCGGGGGCTAGGTATCGAGGCGCACGAACACGCCTTCGAGGTAGAAGATGTTGTGCGGCTGCGGGTCGTCGGGGTCGTCGTCGTCCAGCTCGCCGTCCTCGGTGGCGGGATAGGTCACGGACAGTTTCAGGGCCACGCTGGGCAGGGGCACGGGCGGCTGGTCGTCGGAATTGAATTCGAGCAGTGCGGGCCAGTTGGCGGCGGCCAGGGCGTCGGCTACTTCTTCTTGGAGGGCTTCGGCACGGGTGTGCGCGAGGTTGAGGAGGGTATCGAGGGCCTTGAAGGGCAGCGCGAGGTGGAAGAAATGGGTATCGTTGTCGAAAAACGTGGTGGCCCACACGGTCACGTCGTCGGTATTATCGAAGACGATAGCCACGACATGAATCTGCTCCACGAAGAAGTCGGCGTCGTCGGCAATGCTGTCGCTCAGTAGTTTGACCACAGATTAGACCACAGATTTAACGGATTTCAACGGATGAAACGGATTTTTTGTGGTTCGGCACAAATGTAAAGCGAAGGCATTAAGTCCGGTCAGTTGAAACCACAAAAAGCCGTTTCATCCGTTGAAACCAGCTTAATCCGTATTCAAATCCGTGGTCTGGAACAGCTCCAGCGTGATGTGGTCGGCCAGGAGCTTGCCCGCGTCGGTCAAGGTAAGCACTTCGTTTTGGATAGTGGCCCAGCCGCTGGCTTGCAGCTCGGCGAGGTAGGCGGCGCGGGTGGCGGGCAGGTCGAGGCCGTGGTGGGTGCGCAGGTGGGCCAGGTCGCAGCCCCGGGCGGTGCGCAGGGTGGTGAGCAGGTACTCGTTGGCGCGGTCGGTGGCGCTGAGCTGGTCGAGGGTCACGGGCACTTCGCCGCGCTCGAGCACGGCGGCCACGTACTGCGGGTTGTTGGCGAGGGTGAACTGGCGGTTCTGGCCGTCGTAGCTGTGGGCGCTGGGCCCGAGGCCGAGGTAGGGCACCCCACGCCAGTAGTTGGCATTGTGGCGGCTCTCGCGGCCGGGCTGGCAGAAATTGCTGATTTCGTATTGCGTGTAGCCGTGGACGCGCATGGCCGCCAGCAGCATTTCAAACTGCGTGGCCACAAACTCATCGGGCGCGGGCTTGAAGGTGCCCTTCTGTAACCGGTGCCCGAAGGCCGTGCCCGGCTCAATGGTGAGCGCATAGGCCGAAACGTGCGGCACCCCCAGCGCAAAGGCATTGGCTAGGTCGGCCTCCCAGATGTGGTGGCCGGGCGCGGGCACCCCGTATATCAGGTCGATGGAAATGTTCTCGAAGCCCGCATCCTGCGCCCGGCGCACGGCGGTTGTCGATTCTTCAGCGGTATGGGCGCGGTTCATCATCCGCAGGTGCGGCTCGTAGAAGCTTTGCAGGCCGATGCTGAGGCGGTTGATACCGGCCCCGGCCAGCTCGCGCAGCTTGGCGGCGCTAAGGTCGTCGGGGTTGGCTTCGAGGGTGATTTCGGCCTGCGGCGAAACCGCGAAGTGGTGGTGAATGGCCGCAAAAATCTGCGCCAGCTCATCGGCCGTGAGCAGGGAAGGCGTGCCGCCGCCGAAGTAGATGGTTTCCAGCGCCACGCCCGCGCCGAGGTAATCGCGCCGCAGCTCAATTTCCCGGAAGATGGCCTCGACCAGGCGGCTTTTCAACCCAAGCGAAGTGCTGAAGTGGAAATCGCAGTAGTGGCAGGCCTGCTTGCAGAAAGGGATGTGGAGATAAAGACCGGCCATGTTTTCAGTTAACAATGAGCAGTTATACTCGTCTCGAAGTAGGGTGCGGGGCCTGCCCCCGCCCGTCGTTGAACGGTATCGTTAAAACAGTGCGAACGACGGGCGGGGGCAGGCCCCGCACCCTACTTCGCTTTTCGCAAGCTACTTCGTGACGAGTATAACAGTGAACCCGATTTGTATACAGAGGTGCCCGCTCAGACCACAAAGATACCGCCTGACTACACGACAGGGCGCAACTTTATCCGGGGGGCTACCTTCGGGAAATTAAACGCTGGCTTTCGCGTTGTGCTTCCGAATGATGAGGTTTCTACTGCGCTTTTGGGTACTGACGCTGCTGCTGGCTGGCCTGAGCAGCCCGGCCGCCCACGCCCAAACGCCCAGCCTCGACCCCAACGTGCCCAACCAGCCCGGCCTGGCCACCCCTACCCTGCCGCCCCGCGCCACGCCGGCCTCGGCTGCCGCCACGCGCCGGGTGCAGGCCCACCCGCGCCTGCTAGTGCTGGAAACCGAAGCCGCCGACCGGCCGGTGCTGCGCCGCTACAAGGTGCGGGCCAGCGTGCCCGACTCCCTCAGTGCGCTGCGCGCGGTGCGGGAGCTGGTGCTGGGCCTGCAAGGCGATGCCTACCTCACGGCCTCGGCCGATGAGCTGCACTGGAGCCGCGATACCGTGCGGGTGCGCCTGTACGTGGGCGAGCAGTTCCGCTGGGCCTACCTGCACAACGGCAACCTCGGCGATGGCCTGCTGACCCGCGCCGGCTACCGCGAAAAGTTCTTCCGGGGCACGCCTTTTGTGCCCGAAGACTGGGTGAAGCTGCAGGAGCGCATCCTGACCGAAGCCGAAAACCAGGGCTTCCCCTTTGCCACGGTCGGCCTCGATTCCATTCACCTGAACGGACACGACATTTCGGGCCGCGTGGTGCTAAAGCGTGGCCGCGTGGTGGTGTTCGACTCGCTCCAGATTTTGGGCAACAGCAAGACCAAGAAGCGTTTCCTGACCAAATACCTCCAGATTTTTCCCGGCCAGCCCTTCAGCCAGCAGCGCGTGGCCGCCGCCGCCCAGCTGCTGCGCCAGCTGCCCTACCTGAAGCTGCGCGCCGAGCCCGAAGTGCGCTTCGCCCTGGGCCGGGCGCGGGTGTACCTGCTGCTCGACGACCGGCCGAGCAACCAGTTCGACGCCATTGTGGGCATCCTGCCGAACGCCAACGCCAGCCAGACCGGTGTGCAGTTCACCGGCGACGTCACCATCAACCTGCGCAACATCAAGGGCGGCGGCAAGCAGCTGGGCCTGCAATGGCGCAAAACCGACGCCATCTCGCAGCTGCTCGATGCGCAGTACGTGCACCCCAATTTCTTCGGCACGCCGCTGGAAGTGTCGGCCACGTTCAACCTCTACAAGCAAAACGAGGCGTTCACCACCACCCGGCCCCGCTTGCAGGTTACCTACCCCACGGCGCGGGCGGGCCGCATCAGCTTCTTTGCCGAGCAGCGGGCCTCGTTTGTTGATGCGCTGAAAGACACCACAGTACTGCCCGCCAACCTCGATTCGCAGTACAATTCCTACGGCTTGTCCTACGCCTGGGCCAACCTGGATGACCTGTTTTTTCCGCACCGGGGCAGCCTGCTGAATGTGCAGTCGGCGCTGGGCACCAAAACCATCACCAAAAATGCCCAGCTGCGGCCCGAGCTGTACGCGGGCATCCCGCTCAGCTCCACGCAGTACTCGTTCGGGCTGCGCGCCGAGCGCTACTTCCCGGTGAAGCGGGCGGGCGTGCTGCTGCTGCGCCTGCGGGGCGAGGGCCTGCTCAATTCGCGCCTTTTTGTCAACGACCTGTTCCGGCTGGGCGGCCTCAATTCGTTGCGCGGCTTCAATGAAAACCAGTTCTATACCAGTTCCTACGCCGTGGCTACGGCCGAGTTCCGGCAGTTCATCGGGCCCGATTCCTACGCGTTTCTGTTTGCCGACCAGGCCTACCTGCGCCACGATATCGACAATGACCGGTTCAATGACCAGCCCACCGGCGTGGGCGCAGGCCTGAGCTTCCGCACGGCGGCGGGGTTGTTTCAGTTCGTGTACTCGGTAGGCCGGGCTAATAATCAGGTATTTGAGCTAAAATCCTCCAAAATTCACTTTGGTCTGACCAGCCGGTTTTAAGCCAACAACTATCGGGCAGGTCGCATAATTGCGCCATTCCGTCTGGAAATTCAGGCGAAATCCCCACTCCCGGCCAGCTTGGCGGGAATTAAAAAAGTTCCCCAAAAACACCGCCAATGTGACTGACATTCAGCGCAGATAAGCCCCGATTCAGATTGGTACATCATTTGTAATAGCAAGTCCGAAGCCGCTCTAAAGCCGGCCCCTTGCCATGAAACTTATCAGCTCGAAATTCATCCATAGCATTGCCCCTCAGCTCGACCTACTCAACACCATTGGTGGTGGGGTGGCCCAGCCGCAGCTCCGCGTAGACCAGCACCCAAAAGGCGTGATTGTACGCGTGGCCATGCCCACTGTAACCGCCGACAGCTTTCGCGTAGTGCTCAACCAGCAGAAGCTCACCGTCTTCGGTGAGTACCGCCACGAGCCCGACGACGAGTTGGCCGCCCCGCTGTTCGTGCAGACCCTGGACCTGCCCGCCAACCTCGACGTGGGCCGCATCGATGCCATTCACGAAGGCCAGGAGCTGCGGGTCCGCATTCCGTTCCTGAACCCAGATGGCCGGCAGCGTGAAATCGACATCAAGCGCAACGAGTAGAGCCAACCGTCACGAGAGCCGGCGGCCAATCATCGGCCGCCGCCTCCGTGGCTGCTCCTCACCACCGCTTTTTATAACGCCGGGACCGACCGGCACCGCAGTCCACTGATATTGCCGGGACCGACCGGCCGAAAACAACCAAATTTCCGGGTTTTAACTCTTGAGCCACCGCCCACAGCGGTGGTTTTTCTCTGGACCACTGATTAGCACGGATTTTAGCGGATTTCACGGATTTTGTAGTCGATTGCAGTCCCAGGGACCAATCAAAAAGGCTCGCCAAATGGCGAGCCTTTTTCGTATTTAATGGATTGATGGCCGACTACAAAATCCGTGAAATCAGCTAAAATCCGTGCTAATCAGTGGTCTCGAATAAAGGGATAATCAGCACGAAGCTCATCAGCACGGCCAGGTAAAACCAGCCCATCATCTGGCTGCGGTAGCGGCGCGGCAGGCGGTTGCTGAGCACCAGCATGGCCGCGATGACCAGGGTGAGGTGCGCCACAAAAAACACCATCGTCTTCACCCAATTGCTCACAATGGTGTTTTCGGGTTGGTTCTGGTTGGCTTCGCCCAGGCCCGAGGTGAGGAACTGCAGGCCGTAGAAGGCCACGGTTTCGAAGGCAATGAAGAGCCCCAGGCCCGCCAGCAGCGCCGGCCCGGACGATTTTTCGGAGACGTCGGCCATGATGCTTACGGGCGGGGGCGGCCCTGCACTTCCGCGCTGCGGGCCTTGATGTACAGCTCCTCGACCTTTGTACGGGCCCAGGGCGTGCGGCGCAAAAACGTGAGGCTGGACTTGATGCTGGGGTTGTCGGCGAAGCAGTTCATGCGCAGGCGCTCATCGAGCTCGGGCCACCCGTAGGCGGCCACGAGGTACTCCAGAATCTGCGCCAGCTTCACGCCGTGCAGTTCGCTGATGAGGTGGCCGGTTTCGTCGCGGGCATCGGCGGCGCGGAGGAAAGACATAGGCGAATTTGGGGGGCTGAAAGCACAAAGTTCGCGAAAAGCCGGGGCCCGGCGCACGATGGCGCCCGGCGCGGCGTTATTTTTGGAGCCATTGCCTATGCCGCCACTGTCCAGCACCGCTTCTGTTGCCCCACCCGCCGCCCGACGGCGGCCGTGGCGGCGCGGCCTGCTGGCTGCCGTTTTGCTGGCCCTGCTGCTGGGCGGCACCTACTACCTGCGCCACCAGGTGCAGCTGAATCGCTACGCCCGCCGGGCCTGGGCCACATTTACTAAGAATGGCCTCACCGGCCGCGAGAAAACCCCGTTGCTGGCCGGCTACTCCGTGCACGGCATCGACGTTTCGTCGTACCAGGGCCGTATCGACTGGCCCGAGGTGGCCCGCAACCGGGTACGGTTTGCCTTCATCAAAGCCAGCGAGGGCGCTACGCTGCGCGACCCGCGCTTTGCCCGCAATTGGCGCGAGGCCCGCAAAGCTGGGGTGCTCTGTGGGGCCTACCACTACTTCCTACCCAGCCGCGACGGCAAGCTGCAGGCCGATTTATTTGCTAAAATAGTCCCCCTCGCCCCCGGCGACCTGCCGCCCGTGCTCGACGTGGAAGCCGCCAATTTCCACGACGTGGCTGTGTTGCGGCGCGAGGTGGCCCGCTGGCTGCGCCTCATCGAGGCGCACTACGGCGTGCGACCCATCCTCTATTCCAACCACAGCTTCTACAAGCGCCACCTCGCCGGGCACTTCGACGACTACCCGCTTTGGCTGGCCCACTACGAAGTGGAGCGCCCCACCCTGCCCCCCAGCAAGTGGATAATCTGGCAGCACTCCGACGAGGCCTACGTGCCTGGCATTCGCGGCGTGGTCGATTTCAACGTTTTCAAGGGCAATTTTGAGTCTTTGCAGGCTTTGCGCATTCCGGCCACCGGGCCGTCGCAGCCGGCCCGCGCTGGCAAGGCCAAATAAAAAAGCCGCCCGGCCCATCACTCCGCAAGGAAGGTGGACCGGGCGGCTGGCCCGCAAGTTGCAAAAACTACATTTTGCCCTTGGTCATCTTGCCGCTGTTCATTTTGCCGCTGTGCATTTTGCCACCTTTGGCTTCCATCTTGTTCTCTTTCATCTCCATCTTCTTGGTCTCCATTTTCTCTTCCGATTTGGATTCCATTTTGCCATCCTTGGCCATCGGCTTAGTACCTTGAGCACTGGCATTGAAGCAGCAGGTAGCAAAAGCGAGGGCGGCTACGATTTTGAGGGACTTGTTCATGGGTTTGTTTGAAAAAATTGGTTATGAGAGAATTACGGCCGAAAGGTTATCACCGAAAATAAAGGTTGGATGAAGTTGAATAGACAAGCCAAAATTCTGCACCTCGGGGTGTTACCCCTTTTGTTTCTGCTGGTCCTGGTGCTGGCTTCCTGCGGCAGCAGCCACAGCGTGAGCAAGGGCACAAAGGGCGCACGGGGCACTACCCAGTCGGGCCTGGGCTCTTACTACGCCGACAAGTTCAACGGCCGGCCCACCGCCAGCGGCAGCACCTACCGCCCCGGCCAGATGACCGCCGCCCACAACACGTTGCCCTTCGGCACGCTCATCCGCGTCACCAATACCCGCAACGGCCGCTCCGTCGACGTGACCGTGACCGACCGCGGCCCGCACACCAAAGGCTACATCGTGGATGTGTCGCGCCGCGCCGCCGTGCAGCTCGATATCATCCAGGCCGGGGTAGTGCCGGTGCAGGTCACTGTCATCCGCGAAGCCGCCGACAATCATTAGGCCGCTGGCCCTTTTTCACTTCTCAATCGTTCACCCCACCCCACCGGCCTCCCTGCCATGAACATCCGCAAAAAAGTAACCTGGACGCTCCCGCCCGCCACCAACCGCTACGCCGCCCTCGACCTATGGGTGCCCGCCGCCGAAGACGAAGACTGGTCCGATGATGAAATCCAGTACGTCATCACCGAAGTAGTGGAAGCCGAAACCGATGCCGCCGGCCTCGAAATCCTGGCTTGGTACAGCAAAATCGTGTAGCGGCAATCAATCCGGCTATTTATCAGGACACTACACCGCCTTCCACTTGCTATTGAAGCAAGCCTGGAGGGCGGCTTTTTTACGTCCATTGGTGCAAAGCAGGGTAATACCCGGAGATAGGCGATACCTGCCAATAAAACTTTGCAACTATTTTTTATTTATAAATCAATTTTTAAATAGTTTATTAAATAATATTTAATTGTATTTTTGACTTGTAAGCATTCATAAAAGTGCTGTTACGCTGCCTGATTCTGCAAAACATATTCAATCAATACAATGACCAACAAGCACTTACTGCCGTCGTTCATTGTCCTGTTAATGGTATGCCTGCTGAATCCAGCCCCGGTTCAGGCAGCTCCGGTTGAAACCCGCGAGGCACCCGCCTACAAAACCGAGCAGATACATGTGAGCAGCCCCAGCAGTCCCGCGCCCGAAATAGGCCTGGGCGGCACTCTTCGCACTCCCTGGGGCGCGGGTCCTTTTCCGGCCATTGTGCTGCTCCCCGATGTGCATTCTCCCGCCCCGGCTGCGGATGACTATAGCCTGCTGAATGCCCTGGCCGACTACCTTACCCGGCAGGGCGTGGCCGTGTTGCGCCTCGATGACCGGGGCACCGGCCACTCAGTGGGAGTGGCCGCCGCTACCTCGGGCACCCAATTGGTGGCCGATGCCCAATCGGCCATGGCCTACCTGCGGGCCCGGCCGGGCATCGACCCGTTGCGCGTGGGCCTGCTGGGCCACGGCGAAGGGGCCAACGTGGCTTTGCTGGCCGGGGCACAAGCCGCCGCGCCAGCTTTCCTGGTAGCATTAGGGGCAGCCGGTGTGAATGGGCAGGAGCTGCTGGCCCGGCAAACCTCACTGGTGAACCAGCCCGGCGAGCCCGATACGGCCCAAATTGCCTGGGCTGCCCAAGTAGCGCGGGCAATGAACGCGGCCCGGCACGAAGCCAAAAAGCTGCTGGCCACCGGGGCCAACCCCGCCCAAACTCAGCTCCGAATTGCCCAGGAGCAGTTGCGCCTCACCACCGAAGCCCGCAAGCGCAACGACGCGCTGTATAAGCGCCAGTACGCGCTGCTCGAAATCATCCGTCAGACGGCCGACAATGCCCAGGCGCAGGCCATCGTGGCCAACATGCTGAAACAGATTTATCCGGCGCTGAGCCCGGCGGCGGCGCAGGCCCGCGCCGGCCAGCTCACCAGCCCGTGGTACCGTACCTTCCTCACGTTCAACCCGCAGGCGGAGCTGGCCAAGGTGGCCTGCCCCACCCTGCTCCTGCACGGCACCGCCGACACGCAGGTGCCCCTGGCCGCTAACCTGCCGGCCCTGGAAAAAGGGCTCAAAACCAATAAGCGCGTGAATGTGCAGAAGCTGGACGGCCTGAACCACGAGTTTCAGGCTCCCCTCAGCGAGCAGGCATTGGCAGCCGGCACCACCGTGCGCCCCACGGCCGCTACCGACGCGCTCGAAACCGTGGGCGAGTGGGTGATGCAGCAGGTGAAATAACCGGCACCATCTGCTATTGCTGAGCCGTTGGGAATGCGCGCATAGCCTCGCGCAGCCAGCATCCGGCCAAAGCCGCCAGCCCACCTACCAGCCCCGCTACGATACCCGCCACCAGCACCAGCACCACCGGGGAGCCACCCAGCGGCAGCAGCTGCGCCACGCGGTGCGCCAGCAAGCCGTCGTTCTGGTAGGCCAGCCAAGCGGCCGGCAACACCCAGCTCAGGCCGCCCCCGCTAAAGCCCGCCCAAAAGGCCACCCGGCCCGTGGGCGCAATGGCCAGCCCTACCACAAACGCCACCACGGCCAGGCTCCACCACGGCAGGTCCAGCTGCACGGCCGAGGCCAGCACGAGAATGAGAATCGGTAAAAGCCAGGGGTTGCGCCAGTTCATATAGGCAAAGTAACGCAGTGGCGGCAATAAAAGAACATCTATAAAAGGACCGTCATGCCGAGCGCAGCTGAGGCATCTCGCGTGTGGCAGTAACTCAATCGGTTGGATTACTACCACCCGCAAGATGCCTCGGCTGCGCTCGGCATGACGTCCTCTTATGCCTCAAGCTGCTCGCTCAAGCTGCTGCCAACACCTCCGGGTCATTATTCGCCGGCGAGTTTACCCGTTTGCTGATGACGTATTCCCGCATGACGGCCGCGTCGTAGGGCAGCAGGAGCTGCTGGTGAGCTGCCAGCCCCAGACCATCATCGAGCCAGGCGTGCTCGGCGGCGCGGGTGGGCAGGATGACGGGCATGCGGTTGTGGATATTGGCCATCAGCGCGTTGGGCTCGGTGGTGATGATGGTAAAGGTGGGGTGCAGCTCGCCGGTGGCGCGGTCCAGCCACTCGTCCCAGAGGCCGGCGAAGGCGAAGGGCTGCTCGTCGCGCAGTAGAATGCGGTGCGGCACCTTGCCGGCGGGCGTGGCCTGCCATTCAAAAAAGCTGTCGGCCAGCACCAGGCAGCGCCGCCGCCCCAGCAGTTGCCGGAAACTGGGCTTTTCGGCCAGCGTTTCGGCCCGGGCATTGATGGGCTTGGGGCCGGCGCCTGGGTCTTTGCTCCAACTGGGCACCAAGCCCCAGCTCAGCAGCTGAATCTGGCCGGGGGCGGCATTGGTGATGATGGGCAGCCGCTGCGAGGGCGCGGCATTGTAGGTAGTAGGCGCGGGCTCGGTGAACTTGGCGTCGAAGCGCTTTTCAGCAGCGGGCGCGGGGGCGATGAAGGTATAGCGACCACACATGGCGGGGTAGTGGGTTGATGGGTTGATGAAAACCGGCTGTCATCCTGAACGCAGTGAAGGACCTTATCACGCTCGGACGAGTCGTTTATACGACAATCGTTCAAGCGTGATAAGGTCCTTCACTGCGTTCAGGATGACAGCCAAAAAATTTCCGCCCCTATCCCCCGTCCTTATGCCTTGTACAGCAGCTCGTAGTACTCGCGGGCCATACGGCCGGACTCAAACTCGGGCTCCACGTCCTTCATGGCGGTTTTCACCACTTTCAGGAAGTTTTTGGGCTGGTCGTAGTAGAGCGGCAATACGCTGTTTTCGAGCACGTCGAGCAGGGCGGTGGCTTCGGAATCGTCCTTCACGTTGTCAGGCAGGGTCACGTCCACAATCGGAATGAGGAAGCCGTTTTCGCCGTCGCGGCAGAATTCGGGAATCCAGCCGTCGGCGATGCTCAGGTTCACGCTGGCGTTCATGGCGGCGGTCATGCCGCTGGTGCCGCTGGCTTCGCGCGGGAAGCGGGGCGTGTTCAGCCAGATGTCGGAACCCTTTTTGAGAGCAGCCGACAGGCCCAGCTCGTAGCCCGTCAGTACGGCGCAGTTCTTCAGACCAGCCGTGCGCTTGATGATTTCATTAAACAACGCCACCGCGCCGAAGTCCTTCGGGTAGGGCTTGCCGGCCCAAATCATCTGAATCGGGTGCTTGGCGCTGCTGGCCAGCTCCACGAAGCGCTCGAAGTGGCGCAGAATGAGGTCGGCGCGCTTGTAGGCAGCAAAGCGGCGGGCCCACACAATGGTGATAACATTGGGGTCGAACACGTTGCCGGTCTGGTCGGCCACAATCTTGAACAGGTCCTTTTTCAGCTCCTGCTTGCGGGCCAGCAGGGCGGCGTCGTCCTTGGCCTTGAGGGCGGCGGCCAGCTGCGGGTCGCGCCAGTAGCTGCCGTTCTGGCTGTTGGTGATGGGGATGATGGGGCAGATGCCCTCGTAGTGGCCCCACATTTCGTTGGCAACGGTGCCGTGCACCTTGCTCACGGCGTTGGCCTTACGGGCGAAGCGCAGCGCGGTGAGGGTGTAGTTGAGCGTATCGCCGTGGCCGATGCGGGCCACGCGGCGCACTTCCTCTTCGGGCACGCTGCCGAAAAAGGTCATGTCGGTGAGCAGCTTCATGGGGCGCTCCTCGTTGCCGGCCAGCTCGGGGGTGTGCGTCGTGAACACGAGGCGCTTCTGCACCTCGGCCAGGTCGCGGCCGTGCTTTTCGTAGAGGTAGAACGCCAGCGGCAGGCCGTGGCCCTCGTTAAGGTGGTACACGTCGGTTTTGCGCCCGAGCTCATCGAGCAGCTTGCCACCGCCCACGCCCAGCAGGATGCTCTGGGCCACGCGGGCCGCCGAGTCCGGGTCGTAGAGGTGGTGCGAGATGGTGCGCGAGAGGTAGTCGTTTTCGGGAATATCGGTGGTCAGGAAGAACATCGGCACCGTGCCGAACACCTCCGGGGCCAGGTATAGCGCCTTCACCTGCACATCGGCCCCGTGGATGGTGATGGGGAAGATGATGCCCGTGTCCTCCAGAAAGGAGTAGTGCTTGTGGCGGAACTCGGCGCGCATGCTCTGCTCGGCGTCGCGGTCCTGGTCGTAGTAACCGAACGTCCACAGGATGCTGATGCCCACCAGGTTCTGCTTCAGCTCGAAGCCCGAGCGCATGTGCGAGCCAGCCAGGAAGCCCAGGCCGCCGGAGTAGGTTTTCAGGGCCTGGTCGACGGCGAACTCCATCGAGAAATACGCGGCAGCCGTCTTGTACTTGGCGGCGGGCGTGTAGGGTTTAAAAGTGAAAGCCATTTATTGAAGGGTAAGGCGTGGGCCGGGGCCCACGCCAAAATGGAAATTTCGGGTTGAGAAAAAGGAGCGCAGCCCCAAAGGCCACTTCCATTGAAAGCGCAAGGTCCGAAGCATTCCGGAAAAATCGCAACCCCCTGATATTGAGGCACGACTTACGCAAACGTTAGCATTTGGCCCAACGCCTACACTGTCAAGGCAATATCAGCCAGCGCTTTACTACCAAATTTTCTTCGCGGCCGGCACAAAGAGCCAGTTTCTCAGTTCCGTAGCCCTGCTTTCGTCTTGCCAACAGCTCAGCCCATTCACATACCCAAACTCAAAGATGAATAAATAATGAATTTTTAAATTATAACAATATTTTTTCTGATATTAATAAAATCGACCGCAGGAAAAGGTGTTTAATTGATGATACTTCAAAAAATGCCACAATCTTTTAACACACATTATTGCAATTGCCCCTGCTGACTACTCTAGCTTTGGGGCTTTGTTACCAACATTTAACCCATTGCATCCCATGCGTCTGACACTTTCTGTTCGCTACATGGTGGCCCCCTTGCTGGGCGCTATCCTGTTTGCCGGCTGTTCAAAATCGGAGCTTACCCCGGAGGCCCCGGCGGCGGCCACCGCGTTGCAAAACGTGTCGGCACCGGGCTTCCCCGAAGGATTTGAAACGGGCACCAAAACGGCTTACACCGCGGGCAGCGTCACCCTGGGCTCGGGCTCGTGGACGCTGAACGATGCCCTCATCGGCAATACGACATCCGATGCCCACACCGGCACCTGGTCGGCCCGCGTGCGCAATAGCGGCATGCTGAGCATGAACTTCGACCTGACCGGCGGCGCGGGCGTGGTCACGGTGGGCCACGCCCTCTATGGCACCGATGCCAGCGGCACCTGGGAGCTGTGGGCCAGCGGCAACAGCGGCAGCAGCTACGCCAAAGTGGGCAGCACCATCACCACCAGCAGCACCGCGCTCAGCACGGCTTCCTTCACGGTAAACCTGGCCGGCACCGTGCGCCTGCAGGTGCGCAAAACCGACGGCAGCACCAACCGACTGAACTTTGATAACATTACCGTGGAAAGCTACAGCGGCGGCGGCGGCACACCTCCTCCTACCGGCAGCAAGAAATTCCTGTTCGATGCCAGCCATGCCGAAACGGCCGGCAACGCCGACTGGGTGCTGGATGTAGATGCCGGCGTGGTGCCGCGCTACCCCACGCCAGCCGCGTCGGGCATCACGGCCAGCACGCCGGAAACTTACTGGACGGCCGCCCTCTCCTCGTGGGGCGTGGCCCTGGTGAAGCTGGGCAACTCGGTGGAGAACCTGCCTACGGGCACGGCCATCACCTACGGCAATGCCTCGAACCCCCAGGATTTGGCCAACTACAACGTATTTGTGGTAGATGAGCCCAACACGCTGTTCACGGCTACTGAGAAAACGGCCATCATCAACTTCGTGAAAAACGGCGGTGGCCTGTTCATGATTTCCGACCACACCATCTCGGACCGCAACAACGACGGCTACGATTCGCCCGCCATCTGGAACGATTTGATGACCAACAACACGGTGCAGGCCAACCCCTTCGGCTACAGCATCGCCCTCACCAACATTTCGGAAACCACCAGCAATGTGCTGGCCAGCAGCACCAACCCCATCCTGAACGGTTCGCAGGGTGCCGTGACGCAACTCAAGTTCTCGAACGGCGCCACGATGACCAAAACCACGGGCTCGCAGGCCACGCCGCTGGTTTGGCAGACTACCGCCAGCCAGGGCAACACCAACATCATGCTGATGAGCAGCACCTACGGCACGGGCCGCGTGGTGTGCATCACCGACTCGTCGCCGGCCGACGATGGCACCGGCAGCCCCGGCAACACCGTGTACCCCGGCTGGACTGAAATCGCCAGCCACGCCAAGCTGCACCTCAACGCCTCGCTCTGGCTCGCCCAGCAGTAGTAAGCTTTATCGCTGCATTTGAATGGTGAAAGCCCGCTCCCGGATTTGGGGGCGGGCTTTTTCGTGGGCTTGCTATGGGCAAAAAATATATTCCAAAAGTGGAAACGGTTGCGCATCAGCGCCCTTCCGGGAATGCCGTACTTTTGGTCCTACGGTTGTTTTTGCGCTCTTTTTACTATGAAATTCCCACCCTTTTTGCTGGCTGCGGCGGTGCTGCTGCTGCCCTTTTCATCATCCGCCACGACTGGCCCGGCCAGCCCGGCAGCAGGGCCCAACGCTACTGCCAAAGCCGCCCCGGCCGTCCGCATCGACCCCACTTACTGGTGGGTGGGCATGAAGAACCCAAAGCTGCAGCTGCTGGTGAACGCGCCCGGCATTGGGAACACAATGGCTATTCTGGCTGCCTATCCGGGCGTGACCATTGAGAGCCAGCAAAAGCTGGAGAGTGCCAATTACCTCATCATTAATCTGATTATTGCCCCCGCTACCAAGCCCGGCCTGCTGAAGCTGGGGCTGAAAAGCGGCAACACCTACCGCCCCTACACCTACGAGCTGCGCGCCCGCAACACCGACCCGCAGCGCACGCAGGGCCTCACGCAGGCCGACTTTATCTACATGCTGATGCCGGACCGGTTCTCGAACGGCGACCCGAAGAACGACGTGGTGAAGGGCACCCGCGTGAACCACATCGCCCGCGACTCGATGTACGCCCGCCACGGCGGCGACCTGCGCGGCATTCAGAACCACTTTGACTACTTTAAGAAGCTGGGGGCCACGGCCATCTGGCCCACGCCGGTCATCGAAAACGACATGCCCAAGGCCAGCTACCACGGCTACGCGGTGACGGACTGCTACAAAATTGACCCGCGCTACGGCACCAACGCCGAGTACCAGCAATTTGTGAAAGCGGCCCACGCCGACGGCCTGAAAGTGGTGCAGGACATCGTGCTCAACCACTGGGGCAGCTACCACCACCTATTCCTGGATAAGCCGGCGGCCGACTGGTTCCACGCCTTCCCCACCTTCACGCGCAGCAACTACAACGCCTTCGCCCTGAACGACCCCTACGGCTCGAAGCGCGACTACACCTTGTTTAATGATGGCTGGTTTGATACCACCATGCCCGATGTGAACCAGGGCAACCCACTAGTGGCCACTTACATCATCCAGAACTTTCTGTGGTGGGTGGAATCGACGGGTATCGATGGGTATCGCATTGACACCTACCCCTATTCCGAGCCAAATTTCCTGATGGCCTGGGGCAAGGCCATTGCCGACGAATACCCCAAGCTGGCGCAGTTCGGCGAAGCCTGGGAGGGCACCGAGGCCGAGCAGGCCTTCTTCGCCCAGAACATTCTGCCGCCGGTGAATGGCTTTAAATCGAACCTGCCTGGCGTGTTGGATTTTCAAATCAGCTTCGCGATTTCGGACGCGCTCAAAACCGAAAACGGCGACCTGAGCAAGCTCTACCACGCCCTACAGGGCGACTGGCTGTACGTGGATGCCACCCGCAACGTGCCCTTCCTCGACAACCACGACATGAGCCGCTTCTACTCGGTGATTGGGGAGGACTTTGGCAAGTTCAAAACCGGTATTGCCTGGCTGCTCACCCTGCGCGGCACGCCCCAGCTCTACTACGGCACCGAGGTGCTGATGAAGAACTTCTCGAACCCCGACGGCAAGGTGCGCGAGGACTTCCCCGGCGGGTTTGCGGGGGATAAAACCGACTATTTTTCGGCACGGCCGGGCCAGGCCGGTGAGGCGTTCGATTACGTGAGCAAGCTGGCTTTGTATCGCAAGGCGCACCCCGTGTTGAGCTCCGGCAAGCTGATGCAGTTTATCCCGCAGGATGGGGTGTACACATACTTCCGGTACGACGATGGCGCATGCGTCATGATTATTGCCAACAACACCAAGGACGAGAAGAAAGTGGACGGAACGCGGTTTGCGGAGCGGTTTGCCGGGTTTTCGTCGGGCGTGGAGGTAGTGAGCGGGGCGGTGATTTCGGATTTGAATACTTTGCGGGTGCCGGCCCACACGGCCTGGGTGGTGGAATTACGGAAGTAATTCGTTCTTTAACTCTTAGCCCGCAGAGGGCGCTGAAGTTTACGCAGATGACGCAGAAGCACGAGAATGATATTTCCTTCTTGATTAGGAAGGGCGCTTTCAATATTCACCAAGCGCTGGGGCCAGGGCTATTGGAATCGGTATACGAAATGTTATTGGCGCACGAATTGCGAAAATTTGGATTGGAAGTTCAGACTCAGGTAGCATTACCGGTTGTGTACGATGGGCTGAAACTGGAAAATGGATTTCGCATCGACCTGCTGGTCGAAAACAAAGTAGTAGTTGAACTGAAATCCGTCGAAACACTGCTTGAGGTGCATCACATACAACTGCTTACTTATCTGAAACTCTCGGGTCATAAGCTTGGCTTACTCATCAATTTCAACGTGCCTCTCATTAAAAGCGGCATTTTCCGCAAAGTGAACGGCTTAGAAGAACAATCTGCGTCATCTGCGCTAACCTCTGCGCCTTCTGCGGGCTAAAAACAGTAAGAACAATGACCAACCTCACCAACCAAGTTGCCATCGTCACCGGCGCAAGCCGCGGCATCGGCCAGGCCATCGCGCTACTTCTCGCCCAGCAGGGAGCCACCGTAGTAGCCGTAGCCCGCAGCGAGCAGGAACTGAGCGAAATCACCCAGCAAACCCAGGGCCTAGGCATCGTCGCCGATGTTTCGAACGAAGCCGACGCCCAGCGCATCATCGAGGAAACCCTGCGCCACTACGGCCGGCTCGACGTCCTCATCTGCAATGCCGGCGTGGGCTCGTTTGCCGAGCTGGAAAACTTCAGCGCCGCCGAGTGGGACCGGATTTTCGATACCAACGTGAAGGGCACCTTCCTGCTGTGCAAGGCCGCCGTGCCCCACTTCAAAGCCCGGAAGAAAGGCCATATCGTGGGCATCACCTCCGACGTGGCCAAGCGCACCTTCGCCCACGGCACGGCCTACGGAGCCAGCAAATTTGCCCAGGATGCCGTGCTGGCCAGCCTGCGCAAGGAAGTGCGCCCGCACGGCATCAAGGTGAGCACCATTTACCCCGGGCTGGTCGATACCTTCTTCAACGACACCACGCCCGGCAGTGCCGAGGCCGTGCAAACCCACCTCCGCCCCGCCGACGTAGCTCAGGCCGTGTGCTACGTGCTCGAAGCCCCCGCCCATGTAGTGGTAGATGAGCTCATGCTACACCCCCTCACGCAGGAATGGTAGCCGATTTAAGGGTTGAGTGTTAAGGGTTGAATGTTGAGTTAGCAATTGTTTCACACCATACCATCCACTCAACATTCAACCCTCAACATTCAAAACTCCCTTATCTTGCCGCATCATGAAAAAACTGTTGCTGGCCGGCGGCCTCCTCTCTTTAGCTGCTTTCTCGTTGCCTCACCCGCCCGTGAATAAGAAACATCCCCAGGCCACCGACCCCAACACCACCGCCGAAGTCCCGAAGGATAATAAGCTCGTCATCTACCAATTGATGACGCGCCTGTTTGGCAACAAGGTGGCCCTGAACAAGCCCTACGGCACCATCAGCGAGAACGGCTGCGGCAAGTTCAACGACATCACCGACAAGGCCCTCGACGAAATTAAAGCCTTGGGGGTGAGCCATGTGTGGTACACCGGCGTAATTGAGCACGCCACCATGACGGACTACACCAGCGCCGGCATCCCGGCCGACGATGCCGACGTGGTGAAGGGCCGCGCCGGCTCGCCCTACGCCATCAAGGACTACTACGACGTGGCCCCCGACCTGGCCGTGACGGTGAAAAACCGCATGTCGGAGTACGAAGCCCTCATCAAGCGCACCCACGACCACGGCCTGAAGGTGCTGATGGACTTCATCCCCAACCACGTGGCGCGTTCCTATAAGTCGGATGCCAAGCCGTTGGGGGTGATTGACCTGGGCGCGACCGATGACAAAACCAAGGCCTTCGTGCCCAACAACAACTTCTACTACCTGCCCGGCAAGGCCTTCGTGGTGCCTGCCAACTACAACCCGCTCGGCCCGCTGAAAGGCCCCCGCGAAGACGGCAAGTATTTCGAAATGCCCGCCAAGGCCACCGGCAACGACGTATTCACGGATGCGCCGAGCGTGAACGACTGGTTCGAAACCGTGAAGCTGAACTACGGCGTGGACTATGTGAACGGCCGCCAAACGCACTTCGAGGCCGTGCCCGATACCTGGACGAAGATGCGCGACATCCTCGTGTTCTGGGCCGGTAAGAACGTGGATGGTTTCCGCTGCGACATGGTGGAGATGGTGCCCGTCGAGTTCTGGGCCTGGGTAATTCCGGAGCTGAAAAAGGTGAAGCCCGACCTCGTGTTCATCGGCGAAGCCTACAACCCCAGGGAATACCGCACCTACCTGGAGAAGGGCCATTTCGACTTTCTGTATGACAAAGTGGGCCTGTACGACGACCTGCGCAAGCTGATGCGCCAGGAAGGCACCACCGAGGACATTACCAAAGTATGGAAGGAGGAAAGCAACGGCTTCTCCTCGCACATGCTGCGCTTCCTGGAAAACCACGACGAGCAGCGCATCGCCAGCAAGGATTTTGCCACTGACCCGCGCCGCGCCATTCCGGCCATGGCCGTGACGGCTACGCTGGCCAGCGGCCCGGTCATGCTCTACTTCGGGCAGGAAGTGGGCGAGCCCGCCAACGGCGTCGAAGGCTTCAGCAGCGAAGACGGCCGCACCAGCATCTTCGACTACTGGGGCGTGCCCGAGCATCAGAAGTGGCTGAACCAGGGCAAGTTCGACGGCGGCAAGCTCAGCCCCGAGCAGAAAAGCCTGCGCGACTACTACCGCCGCCTCCTCACCCTCACCAGCACCAGCGAGGCCATCCGCAAAGGCCGCTTCTACGAGCTGCAGGATGCCAACAACCTGGGCAAGGAGTACAACCAGCGCCATCTCTACACCTACCTGCGCTACACCGACAAGCAGCGGCTGCTCATCGTGGTCAATTTCAGCGCCGATAAAACCTACAAGCCCGTCCTCACCATCCCGGCCGATGCCATGACGGCCATGGGCTTGAGCACCAAGAAATTCTATACTTACACCGACCTGCTCGGTGAGGGTGAGCCCCGCAACGCCCTCAATGTGACGCTGGCCCCGCTATCGGCGCATATTTTTGAGCTAAAGTCCCGGTAACAACGCCCGTTTATTCGGGTAAATCATTAAATTTAACGTCCATACTGCGCTCATTTCCAGGGCACATATCCCACACCTCTCTTCCTACTCCACATGGCTGCTCCCACCGCCGTCGCCACTTCCAGTACCCGCGAAAAACCCCGGCTTAGCTTCTGGCAAATCTGGAACATGAGCTTCGGCTTCCTCGGCATTCAGTTCGGCTTTGCGCTGCAAAACAGCAACATGAGCCGGATTTTTGAAACCATGGGGGCCAAGACCGACGAAATTGCCTTCCTCTGGCTGGCCGCGCCCATCACGGGCCTGCTGGTGCAGCCCGTCATCGGCTACCTCTCGGACCGCACCTGGAGCCCGCGCTGGGGCCGCCGCCGGCCGTACTTCTTCGTGGGAGCCCTGCTGGCCTCGCTGGCGCTCATCGTGATGCCCAACGTGACGGCCCTGTGGATGGCCGCCGGCATGCTCTGGATTCTCGATTCGAGCATCAATATTTCCATGGAGCCCTTCCGGGCGCTGGTCGGCGATTTGCTGCCCTCGCAGCAGCGCACCACCGGCTTCGGGGCCCAAACGTTTTTCATCGGTGTAGGGGCCATCGTGGGCTCGTCGCTGCCCTGGATGTTTGCCAACTGGTTCGGCGTTTCCAACACGCCCGAGCCCGGCCACATCTCGCTTTCACTGAAATATGCCTTCTACGTGGGCGGCCTGGTGTTCTTCCTGGCCGTGCTCTGGACCATCATCCGCACCAAGGAATACCCGCCCGAAAACCTGGCCGAGTTCGAGGCCGAAAAGGCCCGCACCGCCGGCTTCGCCAACGGCCTGAAAGAATCGTTCGACGGCATTTTCCACATGCCCAAAACCATGCGCCAGCTGGCCGTGGTGCAGTTCTTCTCGTGGTTCGCGCTGTTCTCGATGTGGATTTACACCACGCAGGCCGTTACCAGCCATATTTTCCACACCACCGATACCGCTTCGGCCCTCTACAACAAGGGCGGCGACTGGGTGGGCGTGTGCTTCTCGGTGTACAACGGCTTGTCGGCGGTGGTGGCGCTGCTGCTGCCCGTGGTGGCCCGCGCCACCAGCCGGCGCTTCACCCACATGCTGGCCCTGGTGATGGGCGGCGTGGGACTGATTTCGATTTACTTCATTCAGGATTACCACTACATTCTGATTTCGATGGTGGGCGTGGGCATTGCCTGGGCCAGCATCCTGAGCGTGCCCTACGCCATGCTGGCCGGCGCGCTGCCGTCCAACAAAATGGGCTACTACATGGGCGTGTTCAACTTCTTCATCGTGATTCCGCAGGGCGTGGCCGGCCTGATTCTGGGGCCGCTGACGAAGCATGTTTTCCACGACCAGCCCATCTTCACGCTGGTGCTCGGCGGCATTTCCATGATAATGGCGGGCCTGCTGACCCTGCGCGTGCACGACGCCGACGACATCCGCCTGCCCGCCGAAGCCGAGTCGGCCGAAACCCTGAGCTACGATGCCCTGGCTCCCGCCAACCCGCAGGTGTAGCTTTTATTCCTGAACGCCAAAAGGCCCGTTTCTTCAGCAGAAACGGGCCTTTTTCGTTGGATTATAAACCTGACAAATCAGCTTTTGATAATCATCTCGGCCACTTCACGGCCGGTGGCCAGGGCCGCGTTCAGTGAGGGATAGGATGTCCAGTCGCCGCAGCGGTAGAGGGTTTCGGCCAGTTTCAGGGGCTGTTCTACGGGCTGGCCGGGCAGGTACACCGGCAGCGCCGTGGGGATGCGGTAGCTGCGCAGGTGCTCCCACTGGCGGGCGGCTGGCCCAAACCAGGCGGCCAGCTCCTCGCGCAGGCGGGCAGTAAGCTCTTCTTCGCTGAGGCTGCGCTCGCCGTGGGTGCTCACCGATATCAGCGAGCGGCCGGCGGGGGCGTACGCGCCGCTCACATCGGCGGGGAAGGCCACGTTGTGAGCCAGGGCACTGGGGCCGGCGTTCAGGCGCAGCAGCTTATCGTTGCGGCCCGGCGAATGGCCGCCGGGCGTGGCAAAGTAGGTGCAGGTGGTGAGGCGGGCCGCTGTGGGAAAGGTGGCGTTCTGGGCCGTGAGGCTGTCGTCGGGGTTACCGCTGCGGCCGGCCAGCAGGCGCAGGGTGCTCAGGCCATCGGTGGCCAGCACCACGGCCGAGCCATGTAATACCTGGCCCGTGGTGAGGCGCACCTGCGTGCCATCGACCACGCCCGCCACCGGCGAGTTAAGGCGCACCGTGCCGGCGGGCAGGCGGGCCACCAGCTGCTCGGGCAGCTGCTGCATGCCCAGGGCGGGCACGGCCGCCTCGCCGGTCACAAACTGCTGGAATACGAACTCGAAGAAATTGCTGGCCGTAGTCAGTTCCCTGTCCAGGAAAACGCCGCCGAAAAACGGTTTGAAAAACGCGTTTATCATCTGCTCGCTCCAGCCGTAGCGTTGCAGGAAGGTGAGGGTATCGGTGGCCGGGCGGGCCAGCAATTCCTCGGGCGTGTATTTCAGCAAGTGCCTCACCAGACTGAGGATGCGCAGCTTATCGGGCAGCGTCCCAATTGGCGAAATAAGCGCCGAAAATGCCGCCAGCGGGGCTTGCAAGGGGTTTTGCAAGGTAGTTTCACGCCCATCGGCCAGCCGGATTACGGCCCCGGAGCGGAAGCTTTTCAAGTTGAGCGCGCTATAATCGAAAATGCGCCGGGCCTCGGGGTAGTTGGTGAGCATCACCTGAAAGCCCCGGTCGAGCCGGAAGCCTTCGGGCGTGATATCGGTCCGCACGCGGCCGCCCACGGCATCGGCCGCTTCGAGCACGAGCACGGCGTGGCCGGCGCGGTGTAGCCAGGTGGCGCAGGCCAGCCCGGCCATGCCCGCCCCGATGATGATAACGGGGTTAGAATCAGAGGAAGTCATAATTGAGTAGCAAACAGAATTTCGCGCAGCTTGCTCCGCATTTCACGGCGCGTGGCGCGAAAGGTTGGGCTAATTGAGGTTATAACGGAGTGACGTTTTTCAAGCGTCTGTCATCCAGCGCTTGCGAAGGACCTTATCACGCCTGAACGGTACGCAGTAATCTCCAACGATGTGAATGTGATAAGGCCCTTCGCGGCGCTCAGGATGATAGTAATTCACAACCAACACAAATGACCCTAAAGCTGCTTTTAAAACAGCTTGGGCATCTTGTGCTCCTTCCATTTCTTGCGGGTCTTCATCGTCCAGAACTCGGCCACGCCGTTGCGTTGCAGGCTGAGCTGCCAGGCCGCCATGGGCTGGCCCAGCTTATACCCGGTGGCCTGGTCCTGCGGGAATTTCTGCTTGATAAGGGCGTAATCAGCCGCCGCAATATCCTTCCCCACTTCGCCGTGGCAGCGCAGGCACAGCTGGTTATTCAGCACAATGGGCCGCTGGTAAAAGAATACTTCCTGCGACAGCCGCTTGATGGTGCGCACCGTATCGGGCCGCATTTCCTCGGCCAGCAGCGGGGCCTGGCTGGCGGGATTGCGGGGCCGCTCGCTCACGCGGTGGGCCGTGGCCTTGAGCACGCCGGCCAGGGAATCGACGGAGCGGTAGGTTTCGGGCCGGCAAAAAGCTATGGCGCGGGCCACGCCCCCGGCGGCCAGCTCGCGGGCCAGGGTGCGGCGCAGCAGCGAGTCGGCGGTGGCCGTGAGGGAATCGCCGGCCCAGCGGGTGGCGTGCAGCAGGTCGTTGGGCATAATGCGCTTCACCTCCCAGTTTTCGGCCTCAATACCGATGCGCTTGCTGTCTTTGAGGTGCTCCACCTGGTCGGGGCGGCAGGCGGTGAAAGCCAGGGCCAGCGCTGGCAGTGCAATTTTATACAGCAGATTTTTCACGGGTAAAAGATTTCTTGAACACAACGCTGCAAAAGCACCGCAAAATACCGTCATGCCGAGCGCAGCCGGGGCATCTCGCGTGCCACTACTAATCAATGCTGTTATCACGATTAAGATACTATGGCACGCGAGATGCCTCGGCTGCGCTCGGCATGACGGTCTTCATTGAAACCCTTACATCAGGTAGGCTTTCAACTCTTCGTAGTTAACCGCCAGCGGCACACTTCGTTTAGCCCGCCCCTGCAAGGCCTGCACCACGGCCGGCAGCTCAATGGCCCGGCCCAGGATGGGCTCCACCACGTCGGGGAACTTCACGGGGTGCGCCGTGGCCAGAATCAGGCCCGCTGTGCCCGCGTGTTGGGCCTGATAGCGGCGCAGTGCCGTGTAGGCCACGGCCCCGTGCGGGTCGAGCAGATAATCGTCGTGCTCCCACACCTGCCGGATGGCGGCCACCGTATCGGCGTCGCTCACGGTATCGGCACCGAGGGCGGCGCGCAGCTTATTCAGGTCATTATCAAATAGCTCCAGAATGCGCACAAAGTTGCTGGGGTTGCCCACGTCCATGGCGTTGGAGAAGGTGGGCACGGCCGGCCGGGGCTCGTAGGTACCCGTGCGCAGGTAGGCGGGCACCGGCTCGTTGGCGTTGCAGGCCGCGATGAAATGCCCCAATCCCAGCCCCGAGGCCTGGGCCAGCAGCCCCGCGCACAGGTTGCCGAAGTTGCCGCTCGGCACCGCCACCACCGGCGCGGGTGCCCCCGCCGGCCACTGCTGCATGGCAAAGCAGTAGTACAGCTGCTGCGGCAGCCACCGCGCCACGTTGATGGAGTTAGCCGACGTGAGGAAGCGCCGCTGGGCCAGTTCGGGGTCCAGAAAAGCTTGTTTCACCAGTGCCTGGCAGTCGTCGAAAGTGCCGCTCACTTCCAGCGCCGTAATGTTCTGGCCCAGGGTGGTGAGCTGCTGCTCCTGCACGGGGCTCACCTTGCCTTTGGGGTAGAGTATCACCACTTCCACGCCCGGCACGCCCAGAAAGCCGCTGGCCACGGCCCCGCCGGTATCGCCGGAGGTGGCCACCAGTACGGTCACGGGCGGCGTGTCGCCGTGCTGGGCGAAGTAGCCCAGGCAGCGGCTCATAAACCGCGCCCCCACGTCCTTAAACGCTAAAGTAGGCCCATGAAACAGCTCCAGCGCCGACACGCCCGCCACCACCGGCACCAGCGGAAACTCAAAGTCCACCGCCTCGGCGCAGATGCGCTGCAAGTCGGCCTCGGCAATGGTGCTGCCCACGTAAGGCCGCATCACATTGAATGCCACGGTGGCCTTGCTCAGGCTACGCAATTCGCGCCGGAAATCCGCAGAGAATTTCGGGATGCTTTCGGGGAAATAAAGGCCGCCATCCGGAGCCTGCCCGGTGATGGTGGCCGTGCGGAAATCAACCAGCGGCGACTGGTGGCGGAGGCTGTAGTATTTCATATTGTTGATTGTCCAATGGCGAAAGCAAGAACGTCATGCCGAGCGCAGCCGAGGCATCTCGCTCGCATCGTTGCGGCGATTAGATTACTGCGGCACGCGAGATGCCTCGGCTACGCTCGGCATGACGTCCTTTTTGTTATCTAAAACCTAGTCCTCCTCAACCACCCGCGCCCCCGTGGTCCCCACCGGCCCCACGTATACGTTGCACGCAATGCCCAACTCCGCAAATACCCCACCCATTGCCGCGCCCACGGCCTGCGCCGTGGCCTCCGTCCGGTTCAGCATAAAAATCGACGGTCCCGAGCCCGAGATACCCCCGCCAATGGCACCGGCCGCCAGCGCCCGCGTCCGCGCCTCGGCCAGACCGGGGATGAGCGGCAGCCGCGCCGGCTCCACAATGTAGTCGTCGAGCGAGCGGCCGATGAGGTCGTAATCGGCCATCATAAACCCGGCTACCAGCCCGGCCACGTTGGCCCACTGGCGCACGGCCAAGCCCAGCGGCACCGTGGCCGGCAGCACCTTGCGCGAGTCGCTGGTTTTCAGCTCAATCTGCGGATGCACCACGGCCACCCATAGCGGCGGCGCGGGCAGGGCAATGATATCAATGGCCGGCTCCAACGCCCGCACCACCGTGAAACCGCCGAAAATGGCCGGCGCGATGTTATCGGCGTGGCGCGCGCCGGAGGCCACGGCCTCCCCTTCCATTGCAAAATCCACGAGCTGCATTTTGCTGAAGCAGTTGCCCAGCAGGGCATTAGCTGCTACCACCGCGCCGGCCGCGCTGGCCGCGCTGCTGCCCACGCCGCTGCCCGGCTTGATGCCTTTGGTGATTTCCAGCTCGAAGCCCATTTCCTCCGGCACCTGCTTCAGCAGCGCCAGCAGGGCCACGCCGGCCACGTTGCGGGCAGGGTCGGTGGGCAGGTTATAGGGGTCGAGGTGCTGGATGCGGACGCCCGGCGTGGCGCTGCGCGTGAGGCGAATGGTATCGTAGGGCGCGGCCAGGGCCAGGCCAAATACATCGAAGCCGCAGCCTAGGTTGGAGAGCGTGGCGGGGGAATGAACGAGAACGGAATCAGGCATTATGTTGAATTAAGAATTAACAATTAAGAATCAGGAATGCCCGGCACCCTTCATCACCCAATTCTTAATTCTCAATTGTTAATTGTTAATTAAATCAAAGCCTTGCGGCGCGGATAATATCTGCGAATACCCCCGAGGCCGTGACCTCCGCGCCGGCTCCCGCGCCTTTCACCACCAGCGGCTGGTCGGCGTAGCGGTCAGTGTAGAACAGCACCACGTTGTCCTTGCCGCGCAGGTCGTACAAGTCGTGGCCGGGCGCTACGGTTTGCAGGCCCACGGCGGCGTGGCCGTCGGCGTAGCGGGCCACGAATTTCAGGCGCTTGCCGGCCGCTGTGGCGGCATCGTATAACGCTTTAAAGTGGCTTTCATGGGCGGCCATCTGGGTGTAAAAGGCTTCCACATCGCCTTCGAGACAGGCAGGCGGCAGGAAGGTTTCAATTTCAATATCTGCCATTTCCATCACCTGGCCGGCCTCCCGGGCCAGAATCAGGATTTTGCGGGCCACGTCGGAGCCGCTCAGGTCGAGGCGCGGGTCGGGCTCGGTGTAGCCTTCGGCCTGGGCCTGGCGCACCACCTCGGCATAGGGCCGGGTGCCGTCGTAGTTGTTAAACACGAAATTGAGCGTGCCCGAGAGCACCGCTTCCATGCGCTGCACCACGTCGCCGCTGCGCGTGAGGTCGTTCAGCGTACCGATGATGGGGAGAGCCGCGCCCACGTTTGTTTCAAACAAGTAGCTGGCGTTGAACTCCTTCGACAGGCTTTTGAGGCGGGCGTAGTGCGCGTATTCCGACGACGCGGCCACCTTATTACAGGCCACGATGGCCACGCTTTTCGCCAGCAAATTGGCGTAGATGCCGGCGGCGGCCGGGTTGGCCGTCACGTCCACGAAGATGGAATTACGCAGGTTGCGGGCAATGATGAGTTGGGTGAACTCCTCCAGCGTCTGGGCTGGGGCTTGCGCCAGCTCTTCGGGCCAGGCAGTGAGGTCGAGGCCGTTTTCATCCACCAGGCAGTGGCGGCTGTTGGCAATGGCCACCACGCGCACCTGCAAGCCCAGCTTTTCGAGCAGGTGGGCCTGCTGCCGCGCCAGCTGTTCCAGCAGCTTGCTGCCCACGTTGCCGGGCCCGAGAATAAACAGGTTCACCTGCTTCTTGGTGGCTTCAAAAAACGCCTCGTGCAGCACGTTGATGGCCTTGCGCACATCGGCTGCCCGAATCACGGTCGAAATGTTCTTCTCCGAAGCGCCCTGCGCGATGGCCCGGATGTTCACCCCATTCTGCCCCAGCGCCCCAAATAGCTTGCCGCTGATGCCGGGGTGGTTCTTCATGTTTTCGCCCACCAGCGCCACGATGGCGAGGTCTTTTTCGGGCCGCAACGGCTCGATGCGGCCGGCCGCGATTTCCGTGGCAAACTCCTCATCCACGGCCACTTGGGCGGGCGCGGCATCCGGCGTATTTACGCCCACGCAAATGGAATGCTCGGAAGAGCTTTGGGTAATGAGAATCACGTTGATGCGCTCGCGGGCCAGGGCCTCAAACAGCCGCTTCGAGAAGCCGGGGATGCCCACCATGCCGCTGCCTTCCAGATTCAGCAGCGTGAGGTTGCCGATACTGGAGATGCCCTGCACCACGGCCGGCGTGCGCGGCGGCTCCACTTCCACCAGCGTGCCGTATTCGTCGGGGGCGAAGGTATTTTTAATCCAGAGCGGAATCCCGCGCTGCATGACGGGCTGAATCGTAGGCGGATAGAGCACCTTGGCCCCGAAGTGCGACAGCTCCATGGCCTCCTGATACGAGATATGCGCAATGGGCCGGGCGCTGCGCACGAGGCGCGGGTCGGCGGTCATCATGCCGCTCACATCGGTCCAGATTTCGAGCTTCTCCGCATCCAGCGCGGCGGCCAGAATCGCCGCCGTGTAGTCGGAGCCGCCCCGGCCCAGCGTGGTGGTGGTGCCATGAGCATCGGCGGCAATGAAGCCGGGCACAACCCAAATTTTAGCAGGGTTTTGGGTCTTGAAGTCAGCTACTTGTTTTTGAGTCGTTGCCATATCCACTTCGGCCATGCCGAAGCGGGAATTGGTGCGAATGAGCTGCCGGGCATCGGCCCACACGGTGGCCTGGCCCTGCACTTTAGCCACGGCCGCAATGAGGTGCGACGAGAGCAGCTCGCCGTAGCTCATGAGCTTATCCAGGGTGCGGGTTGACAGTTCGCCCAAGGCAAAAATGCCGTTGCACAGGCTGGTTATCTCCCCAAACTGGCTTACCAGCTGGCCTTCCGGCCCGCTATGCGTGGCGGGCAGCAGCTCCTGCACGGCCGTGCGGTGGCGGGCGGCTAGCTGCAGCAGGGTGTCGCGGTAGCCCGCGTCGCCGGCGGCAGCGGCGCGGCCCGCGCCAATCAGCGCATCGGTGGTCCCACCCAGCGCCGACACGACCATTACAACTGGCCCGCGCTCAGCAGCCGTGGCCACAATGGCCAACGACTTGCGGATATTCTCGGCGGAGGCCACCGACGTGCCTCCAAATTTCAACACTTGCATCGCAGTTTCTGGTTGGTAAGGAGGTACCGCTTGGGTGGGAGGTGCGAAACCAGAATAGTTTGAAAGCCTGAACGGGAACGCCCGGAGGCGCCAAAAACGCTGTTTGGCAGGGTGAGCACCGCGCCGGAATAGCCTTGCTACTCCATTGCCCGGTCCCGGCCACGCCCAAACAGACGGGCGCAATGTAGGGCGCGGCGCGGCCATTTCCCGCATCCATTCAGCGGTTTATTCGGGGTGCCGGCCCGCCGATGGCCTTCGCCTGTCAAATCCCGCGAACCAACGTGCTGAATAGCGGTGTTTAGAATCCGTATCTTTGCCCACTATCTGATTATTTCCCGAACACCCGATGCTCGATAAACTAGAAGCCATCAACCAGCGCTACGAAAACGTCAACGAAGAGCTGATGCAGCCCGACGTGATGTCGGACCTGAAGCGCTACAAATCCCTGAACAAGGAATACAAGGACCTGGGCAAGATTGTGGTGCAGTATCGCAACTACCAGCAGGTGCTCAGCAACATCGAAAATGCCCGCGAAGTGGTGGCCACCGAAAAAGACCAGGACTTCCGCGAAATGGCCAAGGCTGAGCTCGATGAGCTGATGCCCGAGCAGGAGCGCCTCGAAGTGCTCATCAAAGACCTGCTGCTGCCCAAGGACCCCAACGACTCCAAGGACGTTATTATGGAAATCCGGGCCGGCGCGGGCGGCGACGAAGCCGCCATTTTTGCCGGCGACCTGCAGCGTATGTACATGCGCTTCGCTGAAAAGCAAGGCTGGAAAATGGAGCTCATTGACGCCATGGAAGGCACTGCCGGCGGCTACAAGGAAATCATCGTGGCCGTGCGCGGCGAGGATGTGTACGGCAAGCTGAAGTTTGAAAGTGGCGTGCACCGCGTGCAGCGCGTACCGGCCACCGAAACCCAGGGCCGCATCCACACCAGCGTGGCCTCCATCGTGGTGATTCCTGAAGTAGAGGAATTCGACGTGGAGCTTAACATGGGCGATATCCGCAAGGACTATTTCTGCTCCAGCGGCCCCGGCGGCCAGTCGGTGAATACGACGTACTCGGCCGTGCGCCTCACCCACTTGCCCTCCGGCCTCGTGGCCCAGTGCCAGGACCAGAAATCGCAGCTCAAAAACTTCGACAAAGCCCTGGCCGTGCTCCGCTCCCGCGTGTACGATATGGAGCTGGCCAAGAAGAACGAAGCCGACGGCATCGTGCGCAAAAGCATGATTGGTGGCGGTGACCGTTCCGATAAAATCCGCACCTATAACTACCCCCAGGGCCGCGTAACCGACCACCGCATCGGCTACACGGTGTATAACCTGGCCAGCGTGATGGAAGGCAACGTCGACGATTTCGTGGAGCAGCTCCGCATCGCCGAAAGCGCCGAGCGCCTGCAGGAAGGCGTGACGAAGTAATTAGAAGTAAGATGCGAAGAGCGGACACTCCCCTCCTTACCAAGGAGGGGAGTTTTTGCGAAGCAAAAACGGGGGTGGTTGTGGGCGTTGAACGACTGATGTTGAACAATACCGCCCTTCACACCCGCACTTCCCTAAACATACTCATTTCCCAACGCCCAGCGTTCAACGCCCACAACCACCCCAGCGCCCGCTTCGCGGCCGCGTCCCCTCCTTGGTAAGGAGGGGAGTTGACCGCCCAACGCCCTCTATGCGCCACTTCTTCCCGCTGTTTCTGGTCCTGAGTTGCCTGCTCACCCTCCTGCCCGGCTGCGAGCCGAAGGAAGATTTGGTGCAAACCTCCGGCAGCCTGGCATTTGCCACCGACACGGTGAAGTTTGACACGGTGTTTACCACCATCCAGACGGTGACGAAACGGCTGTGGGTGTACAACCGCAACAGCGGCGCGGTGAAAACCGACGTGAGCCTGGCCGGCAAGCTGGGTTCCACGTACTCGCTGATTATCAATGGCGATGCCGGCGCTACCATCAGCGGCATCACCATCCGGGGCAACGACAGCCTGCTGGTACTGGTGCGCGCCGTGCTCGGCGATAACGGCAAAGACAAGCCTTTCCTGCTGGAAGACCAGGTGAATTTCCGCACCAACGGCAACGAGCAGAACGTGAAGGTGATAGCCTTCGGCCAAAACGCTTATTTCCACCGGGGCGACTACATCACGGCCAGCACTATTTGGCGCACGGATAAGCCCCACGTCATCATCAATGCCAACCGGGTGCTGACGGCAGGCCAAGCTCCCGTTTCATTCGGGGTGCTGGTGGGCCAGGGAATCACGCTGACTATTTCCAAAGGTGCCCGCATTTACGCCCACGCCGGCTCCTACCTGCAGGTGAATGGCACGCTGCGGGTGAACGATGATTTCGCACCGAATTCCGGCGCGACCGATACGGTAAAGGCCACCAACGCCAACATCGTGCGCTTCCAGGGCGACCGGCTGGAGCCGTTTTACGCCGACATTCCCAGCCAGTGGGGCGGCATCATTTTCAGCAGCACCAGCCGCAACAACAGCATCCGCTACACCGAAATCAAGAACGCCACGTTCGGCGCGCTGCTTTACAACCGCGACGGCCTGATGCCCCGCCCTACCCTGGCGCTGAATAACACCGTTTTTCGCAACATCTCGGGCTCCAACGTTTCCTTCGCCAATGCCAACCCCGGCACCGGCGGCGGCGTCATCAGCTATTCCGGCGATGTGGTAGCCACCAACTGCCTTTTCACCAACTGCGGCGAATATGCGATGGTGGGCATCGGCGGCACCTACGATTTGAACTTCTGCACCATTGCCAACTACACGCCGGCCTTTCGGCGCGAAACGTCCTCCCTCACGTTCACCAACGTAGACGACGCCCTGAAATCCCCGCCAAGACTGCCCACCAGCGTCACCATTCGCAATTCCATTGTGTGGGGCTCTTTCGAGGACGAACTTTATTTGCAGAACAATGGCGACCCCACGTTCACGTTCAGCATCCTGAATTCACTGCTGCGCACCAAGGAGTACGGCGCTGCTTCGGACGCTACCGGCACCCCCGGCCTGGCCTTTCCCACCCGCTTCAATATTGTCAACGTCGACCCGCTGTTTGTCCGCACGTCGCTCAGCAGCAGCCGGCCCGACTACACCCTGCAAGCCACCTCGCCGGCTACCGCGCCGCGCCGCGCCAAAGCCACTGGCTCTACCACGCCCCCCCGCGACCTTATCAACCTGCCGCGCAACCTGACATTCCCCAGCCTGGGGGCCTACGAGCACAAGTAGATTGTTAAGTACTGGTGCAGAAGGAAGCGTACGCTCCGGTCTGACCGCTCTAGGCGGTCTGACCGGTTGTCGTTAAACCGAAATCGCTGGTGCTTCAACCGGTCTGACCGCCTAGGGCGGTCAGACCGGAGCATACGCCTCCTTCTGCCCAAATAATTAATATCTTGACAATTAACGATGTATGGACGCATTTTTGCGTCTTATCGTTGAACGATACGGGCGGGGGTTTATTCACCGATGAAACGCAGAGCAGCGTTTCTACACCGTTCAAACAGCTACTCCACCCGCCCGGCCGCCGAATAGTGCAGCGTGTCGAACAGCACCAGCTTCTGGGTGCCCACCACTTTGTAGGTACGCAG
Organism: Hymenobacter artigasi; assembly: GCF_012275535.1. Classification (GTDB taxonomy): domain Bacteria; phylum Bacteroidota; class Bacteroidia; order Cytophagales; family Hymenobacteraceae; genus Hymenobacter; species Hymenobacter artigasi. The sequence goes on from NZ_JAAVTK010000001.1 coordinate 424,548, forward strand.
CTGGCCATTTTCCAGCTCCACGCGCAGCTGCTTTTGCGCCGAAAACAGCGGGTTGTTCTGGATAATAGTAGCCGCGATTTCCTGCGGTACCGCGCCCTGCTGCACCACCGTCAGGCTGGCCACGGGCGCATTGGGCTGGCCCGGCCGGCGCGTGTAGGTTCGGCGCAGGCGGCCATCGGGCAGCGCCACCGAATCCACGGCGTAGGCCCCGCGTAGGGCGGCTTTGTTGATGTCGGCCTGGAAGAAAATCTGGAGCTCATCGTTCCATTTCACGGCGGGCACGCGCACGGTTTCGGGCGCGTTGCCGCGCAGGCTGACGTGCTTGGTCACGGCCGCGTGGCGCTGCTCCAGCTGCGCTACCTGCTGCGTGAGCAGGCCTTTCACATCGAAATACAGCGGCTGGCGGGCAGCGGGCGCGGCCGGACCGGCATCGCCGCAGCCGGCCAGCAGCACTACGCCCACAGCCCACCCGCCTATTGCCAGGCCGCGCTTACGCATTCGCAGGAGTGTTGGGCCGAAGCATGCTCAGGCCCGTCATCTCGGCCGGCTTGGGCACGCCCATCAGCTCCAGAATGGTGGGGGCTAGGTCGCCGAGCTTGCCATCGGCCAGGGTGCCAGGGTAGTCGTTGTCGGCCAGAATGCAGGGCACCAGGTTGGTGGTGTGCGCGGTATTCGGCGAGCCATCCTCGTTGCGCATGAACTCGGCATTGCCGTGGTCGGCAATGATAATGCTGGCGTAGCCAGCCGCCAACGCGGCTTCTACCACGGCACGGGCGCAGGCATCAGTCGTTTCCACGGCTTTCACCACGGCCTCGAACACGCCGGTGTGGCCCACCATATCAGGGTTGGCGAAGTTAAGCACTATAAAATCAGCCGATTTGGCCTGCAGCTCCGGTATCAGGGCATCGCGCAGCTCGGCGGCACTCATTTCCGGTTGCAGGTCGTAGGTCGCTACTTTGGGCGAGGCCCGCAGGATGCGCGTTTCACCGGCAAACTCCGTTTCCCGGCCGCCCGAGAAGAAGAACGTGACGTGCGGGTACTTCTCCGTTTCGGCAATGCGAATCTGGGTTTTGCCGTGGGCCGCCAGCACTTCGCCGAGGGTGTTATTCAGGTTGTCCTTCTCAAAAATGGGCGTCACGCCCACGAAGGTGTCGTCGTAGTTTGTCAGGGTGAGGTAATGCAGGTTGAGGCGCTGCATCTGGAAGGCGTGCATGTCCTCCTGCGTTAGCACTTCCGTAATTTCGCGGCCCCGGTCGGTGCGGAAGTTGAAGCACAGCACCACGTCGCCGTCCTCAATAGTGGCCAGCGGCTGGCCGTCGGCCCCGGTCTTCACGATGGGCTTCAGGAACTCATCCGTCACGCCGTCCTTGTACTGCTCCTGAATGGTTTGAATCAGGTTTTGCGAGGGCGTGCCGATACCGTTCACCAGCAGGTCGTAGGCCACCTTCACGCGCTCCCAGCGGCGGTCGCGGTCCATGGCGTAGTAGCGGCCCACCACCGAGGCGATTTTGGCCCCGCTGCGCACTATCGACTCTTCCAGCTCGTTCACGAAGCGCACGCCGCTCTTGGGGTCGGTGTCGCGGCCATCGGTGAAGGCGTGCACGAACACGCGCCGCACGCCCGCCTCGTGGGCAACGGTGCAGAGCGCCTTCACATGGTCGATGTGCGAGTGCACGCCGCCATCGGAAAGCAAACCAATAAGGTGCAGGGGCTTATCATTGGCAATGGCATACTCAAAGGCTTTCACCAGCGCGGGCATCTGGCCCAGCTTGCGCTCCCGGATGGACTTGCCGATGCGCACCAGCTCCTGGTTCACCACGCGGCCGGCCCCGATGTTCATGTGGCCCACTTCGGAGTTACCCATCTGGCCCTCGGGCAGGCCCACGGCCTCGCCCGAGGCTTGCAGCGTGCTGTGCGGAAACCGCTGCAACAGCTCGTGAAAGAACGGCGTACTAGCCGCATCTACTGCCGAAACTGCCGTATTCGGGGCAATGCCCCATCCATCCAGAATTACCAATAATACCTGCTTACTCATGCCGCAAAGATACGGCGGACCCGCGCCTCTGGTTGAAATTTTCTACCTTCGTGCCCGCTTTAAATCCGGGTTCTTTTCAGCCGTTTGCCGGCCTGCTCCACCCCTTTTAGCACTTACTGGCACCATTTTCGCTTTACTCTCTTCGCGTATGACGCACTTATTACCCTTATAATGAAACGCTATTTAATTAGGACTCTATTCATCGGATGGCTGTTCCTGCTCGGCTCTGTGGCGGCTCACGCGCAGGCCGATAACCTCGGGGCCGTTCGGTCGGCGTTGCGTAATGGCTCCTCCCGCGAGCTGTCGCAATATTTTGCCGCTACCGTTGAGATTGGTTTCGATGGCGATAAGCAGGGATATAACGCTACGCAGGCCGAAATCGTCATCAAAGATTTTTTCGGTAAAAATGCTCCCAGCAGCTTTGAGTTTATTCATCAGGGCGAAAGCCAGGAGCACATTCAGTACGCCATTGGCCGCTATGCGGGCCGCAATGGCACCTACCGCGTCTTTGTGAAGCTCAAGCCCTCGCGCGGCGCGCCGGTGATTGACACGCTGGATTTCACGAAAGAATAAGCTAAGCCCCAACCCCACAGGTTGGGGCTTTTTTGTGGGCTTTCGCCACCGCCGCAAGGGCCGTACCTTTGCGCCGTGCAAACTATCTCTGCTCCCTATTCCTATCTCACGCCCGAGGCGCTGACCACCTTCATCCGCACGGCTTTGGCCGAGGATGTGGGCGACGGCGACCATTCGGCCCTGGCTTCCATTCCGGCCGCCGCGCGCAACCGCGCCCACCTGCTGGTGAAGGGCGAAGGCATGCTGGCCGGCATGGCCCTGGCCCCGCTCATTTTTGCGGAAGTAGATACCTCGCTGACGATGACGCCCCTGCTCGCCGACGGCGACCTGGTGAAGCACGGCGACATCGCCTTCACCGTGGAAGGCCCGGCCCGCAGCATCCTCACCGCCGAGCGCCTGGTGCTCAACTGCATGCAGCGCATGAGCGGCATTGCCACCTACACGGCGCACCTCAATACGCTGCTGGCCGGCACCCATGCCCGGCTGCTCGACACGCGCAAGACCACGCCCAATTTCCGCCTCTGCGAAAAGTGGGCCGTGCTGATTGGCGGCGGCGTGAACCACCGCTACGGCCTGTTCGACATGATTATTCTCAAGGATAACCACGTCGATTACGCGGGCGGCATTGCGCAGGCCATTGCGGCTACGCACGCCTACCTCACGCAGACCGGCCGGCAACTGCCCATCGAAATCGAAACCCGCTCACTCGATGAAGTGCAGCAGGCACTGGACGCGGGCGGCATCGACCGCATTATGCTCGACAACATGGCCCCCGAGCAGCTGCGCGAAGCCGTGGAGCTCATCGCCGGCCGCTTTCCCACGGAAGCCAGCGGCGGCATCACCGAAAAAACCATTGCCGAAGTAGCCCGCACCGGGGTCGACTACATTTCGGTGGGTGCCCTCACGCACTCCGTCAAAAGCCTGGACTTGAGCCTGAAAGCATATTAATTCGGTGCTTGGTTAGTGGTGCCTAGTGCTTGGCCAGAGAAAACAACGCTTTTTACCCCTTCTGGCCAGTTCCGACAACCAAGCACCAAGCACCAACAACAAAGCACCAACAACCCCATGAACCAACCAAATCAACGCGGCGGCGGTGGCGGCTTCCGCCAGTCCCAGCAGGCTCCGTCGCTGGCCATTCGCACCAAGAAAACCCAGCTCACCACCGATACCTACACCAAGATGGTGATGGGCGAAGTGTGGAAGAAAGATTGGGTGTACGCCCTCATTCCGTTTGCGCTGGGGCTGCTGCCGGCCATTTTTGTGCACTCCTGGTGGTGGATTGTGCTGGCCGTGGTGCTCACCATCCTGTTTGTGCTGTTCCGCTCGGCGCAGGTAACGGGCGTGACCCAGATGGAGCAGAGCAAGCCCCTGTTTGAGCGCATGGCGTTTGAGATGGACAACAAGCAGCTGTTGCTGCGCGTGGGCCCCGAAAAAGAGGGCAAAGCCATGCAGCTGACCTGGGACATGATTGGCCGCGTTCGCCGCGACGTCGATGCCTACGTACTGTACCTCAAGCCCGGCACGCCGCCGGAGGGCATGGCTGCCTGGCGCCTGTGGCTGGCGCGCACGTTCGATGTGCCGGTGTTTTTACATTTGCCTTTCAAAATTTTCAACGCCGATAACGACCGTCGATTGTTTGAATCGATGCTGCGCCGCAAAAACCTGTTGCCAGCCGAGGCCGGCGCAGCTACCGTATAAATTTCAACCCCTGCTAATTTTACTTCGATGAAATTGACCTCCACCCTGTTGCTGGCTGTTTCCGCCGCTACTTTGGCCCTTACTTCCTGCAGCAGCGAGCCCTCCGACTGGCGCCCCGACGAAAAAGTATCGGTCGACATGGTAGCCCCCGGCACCCGCGATACCGAAAACTTTGACAAATCGGTGCCGAATGCCTCCATCGAAAACGCCGACTCGCCGCTCATCAAGGCCGCTAAAGGCGAAACCGCAGAGAATGCCGAAGCACATCCGGCAGCCGAGGCGGCCATGTCGGCCAACGCTGAGGAAGGCATGCGCAAGCGCGGCAAAATGAACGACGCCGGCAAATCGGGCCAGGCCGACACGGCCGAAAACGGCCACCAAATCCAGCGCTAAGGCGCACGGCTCATTAGATTATTATCGTTTGGGTGGCAGCTCTGCCCGCCGGCTGGCGGTAGCAGGGCTGCCGCTTTGCGTCTTTTCAGAATGAAGAATGAGGAATGAAGAATGAGGAATTGACGCACATGCTGACAATTCCTCATTCTTCATTCCTCATTCTTCATTCCTCATTCTTTCTGTATGGGGTTTGCAATTTTTCTGCTGTTGCTCACGGTGTTGGGCGCGGGCGCGGCGGCCGCCTGGGTGCCGGTGGCGCGGGGCGGGCAGTGGCTGAAGCCGCTGCTGGCCTTCAGCGGGGCGTATCTGTTCACGCTCACGGTCACGCACATTCTGCCCGAGGCGCTGCAGCTGCTACCCGAGCACCCTACACGGGTGGGCTACTGGGTATTGGCGGGCTTTTTTGGGCAGCTGCTACTGGAGGTGCTCTCGCAGGGCGTGGAGCACGGACACGTGCACGCCGAAACCGGCCACGGGCACGACGCCGTGGGCCGGGTGCCTTTTCTACTGCTGGCGGCTCTGGTGGTGCACTCGTTTCTGGAAGGCAGCATTCTGGTGCACACGCCGGAAGTGGGCGATATCAGCCGGAATTTCTACGCCATTGTGGTGGGCGTGGCGCTACACCACATGCCGGCGGCCTTTGCGCTGGCCACCCTGCTGCGGCTGCGGCTGGGCAGCTTCCGGCGGGTGTGGCCGGGCCTGCTGATTTTCGCGCTGGCCTCGCCAATCGGCATCATTTTCAGCAACTACGTGGTGCTTGCGCAGCTGCTGAGCAGTGGCTGGTACGCGGCGCTGCTGGGCCTGGTGGCGGGCAATTTTCTGCACGTTTCGACCACCATCCTGTTTGAAACCAGCCCCGAGCATCGCCTCAACTGGCCCAAGCTGGCCGCTACGCTGGCGGGGCTGCTGCTGGCGCTGGCCGTGGCATGAGCGACGCTGTAGGCTAAAGGTGCGTAAGGGCGTATTCGAAATGCAATTGCCATTTCGCTTTTACATGCTGTGAATGGTGGTTTGCAGAACGTAAAAGGGTTGCCTTATTTAAAGCACTGTTTTGCTGAACAGAACGGTAGACTTCTTTTTCAACCTGTCGGCACTACTTTATGGCCTTTGATTTTTCTTATTCTACCCGTGCAAGGACGTGTCCAGCACATGGTGCAAATCGGCCCGCAGCGTGACGGCGCCGGCAATTAAAAGTGATTGCCTGGTAAAATACTGACAAAGCACCAGTTAACCGCGCGAATGGTCAGTAACAACGCGCAGCCAACCAAGCTCAGTGCGCGGCGGAGGGAAGGAAAACCAGTCATGGGACGGCAGGAAAAAAGTGGAGTGAGGCTTTTGGGCAAGTTTTGGCAGGAAAAAGCGCCGGCGACGGCCCAAGTTACGAAAAAGTACCGCGCCGGCCGCGCCCCGGAGGGCAGCAAAAAGCTACCTCTTTCCCGAGACTTGTCCGGTAAGAGATGTTATGTCAAGCTGTCTATCAGTAGCAAGTGCGCCATCCTTGCCCTTTGCATTTTCTTACTGACGCAGGCTTCTTTTAGCCCTCAATAGTCAAAACCTCCCCACCGCCCAGCAGGAAATCCTCTAGCTGCCGCGCCCGGGCAGTTTCGCGGGCCAGGCTGGCTTGCAGGTGCACCAGCCGCTGGCGCATGGCCAGAATGATGTCGAGCGCCTCGGGGGCCAGGCCCAGCTCGTGGTGCAGGCGGGCGAGGCGCGGCAGGTCGTCGGGCTCGTCGACGATGACGGTTTCGGGCGCGGGCGCGGCGCGGAGCAGACCGGCTTGCAGGAAGTCGCGCAAGTCGGCCGGGGCCAGGCCGTAGCGCACCGAGCATTCCTGGAAAGTGAGCGTGATGAAGGTTGCTTCCATGATGAATAAGACGATGGGTTGGGCTTCAGGTTCCTACTCGGCAGCGCGCAAGTCGGCCAACTGTTGAATCAGCTCTTTTTCTGGTTCGGTGAGGTTCTGGGGCAAGGCTATGGTGAGGCGCAGGTAGAGGTCGCCGAACTGGCCGTCCTTTTTATACACCGGAAAGCCCTTGCCACGCAGGCGCAGGCGGGTGCCGTTGGCCGTTTCGGGTTTGAGCTTGATTTTGACGGAGCCGCTGAGGGTTTCCACCGTTTGCTCGCCGCCCAGCAGGGCCTTGTACATGCTCACGGGCACGTCCTGGGTGAGGTCGTCGCCGGTGCGGGCGTAACGGGCATCGGGCCGAATGCGGAAGGTGATGAGCAGCGCGCCGTTGGGGCCGCCGTTGCGGCCGGGGCCGCCCTGGTCGCGCAGGCGGATGGTCTGGCCGTCGGCCACGCCGGGCGCAATGGTCAGGCGCAGGTTTTTGCCATTCACCGTGATGGTGCGCGGGCCGCCGTGGTAGGCTTCCTCCAGGCTCATTTCCAGCTCGGCCTGGTAGTCGCCTCCCGCGCCGGGGCGGGTGCCACCGGCGCGCCGGCCGCCGCCGCCCCCCATGTTGCCGAAGAGCGAACCGAAGAAATCCGAGAAATCCTCGCCTTCGCCAAACGGATTGCCGCCCCCACCCTGGCCGCCCTGGCCCTGGGTGTACTGGCTCCAGTCGAAGCCACCGCCGGGCTGGCCGCCGCGGCCCGCGCCGCCGCCGGGCTGCTGCTGGTAGCGCTGCCAGTCGGCCCCAAACTGGTCGTATTTCTTCCGCTTCTCGGGGTCGCTGAGGACTTCGTTGGCTTCGTTGATTTCCTTGAACTTCTGCTCCGCGCCCTGGTCGTTGGGGTTCACATCGGGGTGGTGCTGGCGGGCGAGCTTGCGGTACGCCTTCTTGATTTGTTCGGGCGTGGCGGTTTTATCTACTCCCAGCGCCTTGTAATAGTCTTTGTAATCCACTTGAAGAGGGGGAAATGCGATGGAATTATTCGTCGTTCATTGGCAGCTGCGAAAGCGGCCGGCGGCGGCCCGCACTGCAAATTCATCATTTACCAGCCAATTTCCGCCGCTGACAATTTTACGCGGCGCATTACGTTACCGCCCATCGGCTCTCGTATGGTGAGGTGGGGCAGCGAAGAAACGGGGACGCTTGGTTTTCGGCATCAAAATTGGGTATGCTAGCTGAACGAAAGCGCCAACAGAATGTTGACTTTCCAACCCCTCCATCCCAGAGCCAATTTTGCACTCCCCGGGAACATAATACAATTGGCATTTTCCGAAAAAGCCTTATATTTGTATATTGAATGCATTTATCGTTGCGCTTTTCCTTATTCTATTTTTAACCTTTCCATGAAAATCAAGAATCTATCCTTCGGTGTTTTTGCGTTGGCTTTTCTAAATATTGCCGCAGCGCAGGCTCAAACGGCCCGCCCGGGCCGTGTGCAGCCCAAGCCGCGCGTAGCCGCATCGGCCATCGAGGGAATCAAGGATGGCATTTCGATGCAAAAGGGCCGCACCGTGCTCACCGAGCTCGGCATTAGCAACCCGCTTACGGCTGATAAAAAGCTGGTTAACGGCACCATCATCACCCCGGCCGGCATTGTAACGACGCCCGACGGCACCACCACTCAAATTACGGAGGGCGACTACGTTTCGCTCACCGGCCGGGTAACGAGCCGGCGGGCCATTGCCGACGCCGACAGCATTGCCAAAGTCATGGTCTTCGATGCCAAATACCCCGGCAAGCGCAAGAAAATGGAGGCCGAAGCCGAGCGCAAAGCCAAAGACAAAGCCAAGCGCGAAGAAGAAAAAGCCAAGGCCAAGGCCAAAGCCGAAAAGAAGAAGAAAAAGTAGCCCCCGCGCTGCCCAACGCCAAAGCGCCGCTGCCCTCGAATGGGAAGCGGCGCTTTTGCGTTGTTGGAAAGGTTCGGAGCGCCGGCCACCTATCTTTCGGGGCCACATGCCGTATTGCCGCCCATGCTCTTTTATACTGTGATGAAACCGCTGGTGCAGGTTGCGCTGCGGGTCTTTTTCCGCCGCATTGAGGTGCGGCACCCCGAACGCCTGCACCTGCCGGGCCCGCTGCTGCTGGCCGGCAACCACCCCAACACCCTCATGGACCCGCTGCTGGCGGCCGTGAACCGCCGCCAGCCCATCGCCTTTCTGGCCAAAAGCACGTTTTTCAGCAATCCCATCGCGCGGGCCATCATGCAATCGGGCAACTCCATTCCCATCTACCGGGCGCAGGACGCGGGCACCGGCGGCCCCGTCACGCCCGAGCAGCGGGCGGCCCAGAACGAGGCCACCTTCGGCCGCTGCTACGACTATCTGGGCCAGGGCGGCACCATCATGATTTTTCCCGAAGGCACCAGCGTGAGCGAGCGCCGCCTGCGGCCCCTCAAAACCGGCGCGGCCCGCATTGCGCTGGGAGCCGAGGCCCGGCACGGGTTCAAGCTGGGCCTGAAAGTGGTGCCGGTAGCCACTAATTACTTCGACCCCAGCAAGTTTCGCTCGGACGTGCTGCTGAACGTGGCCCCGCCCATCATCGTAGCCGACTATGCCGCTGCCTACGCCCGCGACCCCGACGTGGCCGCCGACCAGCTCACCGAGGCCATTCGGGTGGCGCTGGAACGCCGCCTAGTCATCACCCGCGACGCGGCCGAGGACACCTTCGTGCAACAGATTGAGCGCACCTTCGGCGACCACCTCAACCCTGATGACGACCCCGACACCCTCTACGACAATTTCCTACTGAGCCGCACCCTGCTGCAAGCCCTGCCCTGGGCCGAGCAGCACTTCCCCGAGCGCCTCACCGCCGCCCGCGCGCAGTTTGCCGCCTATCTGGCCGACCTGCGCCGCCACAACCTCAGCGATGCCGCTCTGGAAAGCCAGCGGCGCGGCTCCGTGGTGAGCCTGCTCAACCTGGTGCTGGGTGCGCCGGTGTGGCTGTATGGCATGATTAACAACTACTTGCCCTATATCCTGCCCTCGGCCGTAGCTAAACGGGCTACCAAGGACGTGGAGTTTGTGGCCCCCATCATGCTGGTGATGGGCATGCTGACTTTCCCGCTGGCCTACGTGCTGCAGGCAGCGGCCGTGCAGCACTACCTCACCCATGACTGGCGGCTGACGGCGCTGTATGTTCTCAGCCTGCCCCTCACCGGTTTTTATGCCCTGAGCTACTGGAATACGCTGGAAGCCCGCCTGCGGCGGCTGCGGGCGGCCCGCTTTTTCCGGCGTACGCCAGCCGTGGGCGCAGCGCTATTACAGCAACGCGCCGCATTACTAACCGAGCTGGAAGATGCCCGGATGGCGTATCTAACCGCCCGGGCGGAGGCCTGAATCAGGCCGGCAGCAGCGCGCCGGCCAGCAGCGCCACGGCAATGATGACCACGCTGGGCACCTTTTCCCAAAGCAGCAGCAGGAACGTGGCCCCCACCAGCAGCGGGTTCAGGGGCAGCGAATCGATGGGGCCGAGGTGAAACGGCAGCTCCAGCAGGCGGTCGGGCAGCGGGTGGTAGAGCAGGAAGGTGGCCGCGCACACCAGCCCCGCGCTCACGGCGTTGATGCCCTCCAGCGACGCCTGCACCACCCGGTACTGCCGCAGCCGGTCCCAGAAGCGAATCACGAAGAAGATGAGAAACGTGCCCGGCAGGAAGATACCCGCCGCGCCCACCAGCGCCCCCAGCACCTGCATGCCAGGGCCGCCCACCGGCCGCATGGCCAGCGCCCCGATATAGGCCGCGATAGAAAAATTAGGCCCCGGCATGGCCTGCACCAGCCCCAGGCCCGACAAAAACTCCGTGCTCGTGAGGTAATGCTTGAACTCCACGAACTCGGCATACAGCAACGGGGCCAGCACCTGCCCGCCCCCGAACACCAGCGAGCCGTTGCGGTAGAAATTCTCGAACAGCCGCACCGGCAGCAGCTGCGTGTAGTGCCCCAGCACGGCTGCCCCCACCAGAATGCCAAACCACAGCACAAAATTGGCCCATTCCACGCGCAGCGGCTTTTTCTCCTGAATGATGGCATGCTTGCGGTAGCGCACCGTGGTTACGGCCCCGCCGGCCAGCAGCAGCAGCGGCAGCATCCAAGGCAGCTGGAAAAAGTAGGCCATCATGGCGGCAGCCACCATCAGCCCCACGGCCGTTTTGGTATGAATGACCTTCTCCGCAATCTTGTACGCCGAGAACGCCACAAAGCCCACCGCCACCGGCTGCACAAACTGCACTAGTGCCGCCACCCGGGCCGGGTCGAGGTGGCTCAGGGCGAGGGCGGCCAGCGTCATCAGCGTCACGGACGGGGCCATCCAGACCAGCAGCGTGAGGTAGGCCAGGTTGGGCCCGCCCAGCCGAAAACCGATAACGGTAATAGTTTGGGTGGACGTGGGCCCCGGCAGCAGCGCGCACAACGCCTGCAATTCCAGCAGCTCAGGCGTGCTGATGTAGCGCCGCTTATCCACCAGCAGCCGGAAAAACATGGCCAGATGCGCCTGTGGTCCGCCAAAGGCCGTGAGGGCCAGCACGGCCACATCCTTCAGAAAAATAATGCCCCGCACCCGCCGCGTGCGCTTGCCCGAGCGCCGCGGGGGCGGCGTGAGGGAAACAGCAGCGGCGGGGTGCGGGGCAGGGCTATTGGTTGGGGGCAATGGTGTCATGCAGAGCGCAGCGAAGCATCTTTACCTCATTAGTAAACCAATTGATTGGATTGCATTGTGCGGTAAAGATGCTTCGCTGCGCTCTGCATGACAATACTGCCAAAGGCTTACTTCTTCTTCAGGCCCAGCTCAATCAGGCGCTCGTTCAGAAACTCGCCGGCCGTGATGTCGGCCTCTTTCTTGGGGTTGTCGGGCGTGACGCAGTGCTCCAGGGCGGCCAGGCTCATTTCGGAGCGCGGGTGCATGAAGAACGGGATGCTGAAGCGCGAGGTGTTCATTTTTTCGCGGGCCGGGTTCACCACGCGGTGAATGGTGGATTTCAGCACGCCGTTGGTGAGGCGCTGGAGCATGTCGCCCACGTTCACCACAATCTGGTCGGGCAGGGCCGTGATGGGAATCCATTTGCCGTCGCGGCGCTTCACCTGCAGGCCGTCGGCGCTGGCGCCCATGAGCAGGGTAATCAGGTTGATGTCGCCATGCTCGGCGGCGCGCACGGCGTCGGCGGGCACCGCATCCGGGTCTTCGATGGGGAAGTAGTGAATGGGGCGCAGAATGCTGTTGCCGTGCTTCACCTTGTCGTCGAAGTAGTTTTCGGGCAGGTGCAGGTACAGCGCAATGGCGCGCAGCACGTCCTGGCCGGCGCTTTCCAGCGTGCGGTAAGCCGTGAAGGTGCTCTTCTGGAAGCCCGGGATTTCCTGGGGCCAGATGTTATCGGGGTATTCGTTTTTGATGGGGTCCTCTTCCTCCACCTCCTGGCCTACGTGGTAGAACTCCTTCAGGTCGCCGGTGTTGCGGCCCTTGGCGTGCTCCTTCCCTTTGCTGATGTAGCCGCGCTGGCCGGCCAGCTCGGGATTTTCGTAGCGCTGCTTGGCTTCGTCGGGCAGCTGGAAAAACGCCTGCACATCGGCGTACAACTGCCGGGTTTGCTCGTCGTTGAGGCCGTGGTTTTTCAGGGCTACAAAGCCGATGTTCTGGTAGGCTTCGCCGAGCTGCTGCACGAAACGAGCCTTCCGCTCGGAGTCGCCGGAACGGAAATCGGCGAGGTCGAGCGAGGGAATATGGTCAAGAAGTTGGTCTTGCATAATAAAATTGAGTTTACTTTGAGGCTGCGTAAGCCTCTTGGTGGGCAACGGCGCAAGTTAAGCAAAACCCGGCACCGGTGCTTCACCGTAAGCGACCTCGCTCATCGATACTATTAAATAAATCACTACCACTTTTTTTTCAAGGTTTGAGTCTATGAAACGTCCTCTTTGGCTGCTGTGCAGCACCACCGTTACGCTGGCACTTTTGGCTAGCTGCGAAACGAGCAAGCCCGCTACCGATGTTAGCGCCACTGCCGGCAGCAATACCCCCGGTGCCACCAGCACTGCCGCCAGCGGCGAGAGCATGGAATCGAACGGTATCCGCCTGACGCCCTTCAGCGATTCGCCCAAGTTCCCCGAAGCCCAGATGCAGATGCGCTCCCCCATTGCCGGCGCTACGCTGCCCAGCGGTGAGGTGGCCTTTGACTACCAAACCACCAATTTCCAGCTCACCAAAATGAGCGGCGGCCCTCACATGGCCGAAATGGCCAACTCGATGAAGGGCCAGCACATCCACAACATTGTAGATAACGAGCCTTATACGGCCCACTACGACACCAAATTCACCAAGGCCATTCCCGATGGCCAGCACGTCGTGCTGTCGTTCCTGTCGCGCTCCTACCACGAGAGCCTGAAGCACCGTGGTGCCTACGACCTGACGGTGATTAACGTGGGCAACACCCCGGCTCCGGCCACGCCCATCATCGATGTGAAGGCGCCCAACATGTTCTACAGCCGTCCGAAAGACACATATTCGGGGGCCGATGCCAAGCGCATCATGCTGGACTTTTACCTGGTGAATACCACCCTGGAGCCCGGCGGAAACCGCGTGCGTGCCACCATCAACGGCACCGAGTTCATGCTCGACCGCTGGATGCCCTACATGATGGAAGGCCTGCCCGCTGGTGAAAACACCGTGAAGCTGGAGCTGGTAGACGGCAGCGGCAACATGATTGCCGGCCCGTACAACTCGGTAACCCGCACGTTTACAGTGGCCCCGTAGTAGCTGAGGCATTATTTCTTCGTTACGATTTCAACGCAAAAAGTCTCCCGGCCCGGCCGGGGGACTTTTTTGGGTTTGAGCCGTTTGTTGTTCCGGTTCTACCTTGCCCGCTATGTCCGTTGCTGCTTCCGATTCTGCCCCGTTGCTCACCCGCGAGCAGGTGCTGCGCGCCCTGCGCCAGATAGCCCGCGAAGGCCGCCCGCTGCCGCCCAGCACCGTGTATGAGCTGGTGTACCGGGGCCGCCGCTACCCGCCCCGCGCCGTGGCCGAACTGGCCTACCGCTTGGCCACCGCCAACCCGGCCGCCCACTGGCCCCGGCCGGCCGGCGCGCCCACCAACGCGCTGCTCGAAGGCCTGGATTTTACCATCAGCACCAAGCGGCCGGTGCTCACCTCCGGCTCCGGCCCCGACGGCGAGGAAGTGGCCCACCAGCAAGCCGAGGACTTGTACACCGGCTTGGCCAAAAATACCGATGCCCTGCCCGCCCACGCCGCCGAGCCGGGCAGCCCCTACGCCGCCCCCTCCTACCCCCGCGCAGAGGCGCTGGCCGAGCTGTTCATCACGGAAACCGAACTGGATGCCGCCCTGGCCGGCCTGGCGCGCCGCCGCAACCTGCTGCTGCAAGGCCCGCCCGGCACCGGCAAAACCTTTCTGGCGCGCCGCCTGGCCTGGCTCCTACTGGGCGCGCAGGACGAAAGCCGCATTGAGCTGGTGCAGTTTCATCCCAGCTACGGCTACGAGGATTTCATGCTGGGCTTCCGGCCCGATGCCAAGGGCCGGTTCCACCTGGTGCCCGGCGTGCTGCCGCTGCTGTGCCAGCGCGCCGCCGCCGACCCCGGCCGGCCGTATTTCCTGCTGATTGACGAGGTGAACCGGGGCAACGTGCCGCGCATTTTCGGGGAGCTGCTACTGCTCCTCGAAGCCGACAAGCGCGGCCCCGCCCACGCCCTGCGCCTGCCCTACGCCCCGCCCGACGCGCCCAAATTCTTCGTACCCGATAACCTCTACGTCATCGGCACGCTCAACCTGGCCGACCGTTCCCTCAGCCCGCTGGACTATGCCCTGCGCCGCCGCTTCGCCTTTGTGGCGCTGGGGCCGCAGTTTGGCCCACCGCTCCGGCAGCAGCTGGCAGCCCGCCAGGTGCCCGCCGACCTCATCGAGCAGCTCTGCACCCGCATGGCTACCCTCAACCAAACCATCGCCGACGACCCCGAGCTGGGACCGGATTTTGCCATCGGCCACAGCTACTTCTGCCAGCCCCCGGCCCGGCCGGAGCAGGCGGCGGCGTGGCTACGCCTGATTTTTGAGCAGGAAATTGGGCCGCTGCTGACTGATTACTGGCGTGAGCAGCCGGCTACGGCTGCTACGCAGTTGCGGAAGCTGCTGATGTAGCACTCCAGCCTTTTATTTAAGCCATGCCGCATTCCATCAAAATTCTTTCCGCCACGCTCGAAGTGCTGGCGGATTATTGGCGCGACCAAGGAATTATTGCCGTTGCTGATAAATCGTGGAATCTGCAAGCTGTTGCGCGAGCAAACGGGGTAACGCTTCCGGATGACTTTGTACACCTATACAATTGCTCAAACGGCATGAGACTTAATGCTGAGCTCTACCAAGATTTTGATAAGGATTATTTCTATTTTTTATCCGCCGAAGAACTACGCACTGAAACGCGTGATTTGATTGTCGACTCGATGCGCGGGATAGAAAAACGCTCAACCAGTGTAACGGTTTTTGTTGACTACATGCATTGTAGCTGGGAGTATGGGTTTATTCCTAACCCAACCGGCGCCGGCTATCTGATTGGTATTATTGGCGATATCAAAACCTTTAAGGTGATTACCTCATCGCTGGCCACTTTCCTGAGTCTGTATATGGAAGACGCGCAGGTGCTTTACGACCATCAGGTTTCTGCAACAGATAGTCCGGGCACCGTCTAGGCCTGATACCGCTGCGAGCCCGTTGCTTCGTGTGCCCGCATTAGCTCTTACTTTCTAACTTGTGATACCCCTTCCCACCCTCTACTACTTCCTCTGCTACGCCTGGAACCGGCTGCCCGAGCCCGCCGTGCTCCAAGCCAGCGAGGCCATGCCCTTTGAGCGGCCGCTGGGACTGCTGGCGCAGGTGCTGCTACACGCCACGCGCCGCCTGCTGCGAAATGGCCTGCCGCGCACATTCGAAACCCAGCAAGCCGAGCTCACTAGCCTGCGGGGCCGCGTGGAGCTGGCGCCCACGCTGGGCCGGGGCCTGCTGGAGCAGGGCCGCGCCATCTGCACCTTCGATGAGTTGAGCACGGCCTCCCCCCTGCACCGCCTCCTTGCCCAAACCCTGGGCGCGCTGGGGCGGGCGGCGGCCCTGCCCCCAGCGTTGCGCCGCGAGCTGCACCAAATCGGCCAGCGGTTTCCGGCGGGGCTGCCCGATGCTACGCTGCCTCCCCCCACGGCCGCCACGTTTCGGGAACTGCGGCGGCAGCGGCCGGATAGCCAGGCCGCGTTTCTAGTGCACGTTTGCGAGCTGGTGTGGCTCACGGCCCTGCCCGAGCCTACCGCCACCGGCCGCAAGCGCTTCACCGATTTCCGGCGCGACGAAATGCTGATGGCGCGCATTTTTGAGCAGTTCACGCGCAATTTTTTTCGCCGCGAGCAGCGCCGTTACCGCGTCTTTGCCGAAACCATTGCCTGGCAGGCCGAAGCCCCGCTGCCCGCCGACCTCGCCCTGCTGCCTACCATGCTCACCGATACCACGCTGGAGGCGCCCGACCGCAAAATAATTCTCGACACCAAATACTACGCCGCCGCCCTGCGCCCGCGCTACGACCGGCAGCGCCTCATTGCCCCGCACCTCTACCAGCTCTACGCCTACCTCCAGAACCAGCGCCCCGCCCCCGGCCAGGCCCTGGAAGGCATATTGCTGTATCCGGCGGCCACGCAGGACGTGGATGTGCGCTACACCCTGGGCGGGCACCCGGTGCGCGTCGTCACGCTCAACCTGCACCAGCCCTGGCCCGGTATTGCCGCCTATTTGCTGCGGCTGGTGGAATAATGACCCCAGGGCATAAAAAAACAGCCCGGACTTTCCGCTTGGGAAAATCCGGGCTGCCAGTGTCGAATGACGAAGATTTGCGCTGGCCCGGGGGCCGGCAGCAAATTACTTCTTCTCTTCGGTTACAGTCGTGGTAGTGGTAGCAGCAGGAGCCATAGCGGTGCTATCAGCAGCGGGAGCAGCCATTGCGGTGCTGTCGGTGGTGGTAGTGGTGGTCTCCATGCCGGTAGCAGGGGTCTCAACGGTAGTGGTTTCCTCGGTCTTCTTTTCGCCGCACGAAGTCAGACCAGCGGTGAGGGCGAAGCCCAGGGCAGCAGCTTTAAACAGATTTTTCATCTTTGGAGGTAATTTTGAAAACGGGTTAACTTTAAAACGCCCTTTATACTCAGTCTCTGGAAAGGTAACCCGGCCCGGAAAAAAATTATTTCGGCGGGTTACTTGTAGCCTTTGCCTGTATTAACCCCCAAAGTGAATGAGCAGGGGCAATCCAACTTCCTCTTCTTTGACTCCTACCGACGACGCGCTGATTGCCGCCATTCGCGGCGGCGATGAGCGGGCCCTGGCCCACCTCTACCGGCTGCACTGGCCCATGGTGTCGCACTTCGTGCTGCAAAACAGCGGCACCGAGGACGACGCCCAGGACGTGTACCAGGAAGGCGTGATGGTGTTTTATGAAAAAGTACGCGACGGCTCCCTCGAGCTCAGCTGCCAGATTAAAACCTACCTCTACGCCGTGTGCCGCCGCCTGTGGCTCAAGCGCCTGACCAGCAAAAGCCGCTTCGGCGTGCGCTTGCTGGATGACGAGGAGCACGGCCCGTACCTGAACACGGGAGCCGAGGAAGATGTGCTGGCCGCTGAGGAGCAGGACCGCCGTTTCGCCACCATGAGCGAGGCCCTGGACCACCTCGGCGAACCGTGCCGCTCACTTTTGGAAGGCTTTTACCTGCTCGATAAGTCGATGCAGGACCTCACGGCAGAGTTTGGCTATACCAACGCCGACAACGCCAAAAACCAGAAATACAAGTGCCTCGTGCGCCTGAAAAAATTATTCTTCGCCCATTATAAAGAAGAGCCTATCTAATATCGTTAGCCGCCGGTTGTAGCCGGTGGAACTCCCATCCGCTTACCGCCACCGGCCCAGGCCGGCAGCATTTACCCATGATGACTGAAGCAGACTATTACGCCTTATTTGAAGCCTACTCGCACGGCGAGCTGGCCGGGCCCGCCCGCGCCAACCTCGAAGCGCGCCTGGCGGCCGACCCGGCCCTGGCCCTGCGCTACGCCGACTTCAGCGAGATGACCGATACGCTGCGCGGCTACGGCCAGCGCCAGCAGGCCCGGCAGCAGCTGCGCGGCATCCACGCCGCCATGCTGGCCGCCGATGCCCCCGAGGAAATTACGCTGCCCGCCACCGGCCTCACCCACACGGTGCACCCCATGCTGCGCATTTCGCGCACTGAGCGCCGACTGCGCGAGTTCTGGAACGGGCACCGCGCCACCGTGGGCGTTGCCGCCTCGGTGGCCATAATGGCCGTGTTTGCTACGCTGCTGGGGCTGGATTTGTGGAAGACTTCGCACTTGCCGGTGCCGGCCAGCTACCAGGCATTACGCCGCGATATAAACAGTCTGAAAAAGAATCAGAAGGTGCTGAACAACACTATCCAGCGGATTGATGGGAGTGTTACGCCCTTAGCGCCGGTGAGAAAGTTCAGCGGGACAGGCTTTGCGCTGACTTCGGAAGGCTATATCGTGACCAGCTACCACGTTATCCAGGGTGGAGATTCGCTGCTGATTGAAGGCCGCAACCACCAGCGCTACCACGCCGAGCCGGTGTATTCTGACATCAAGCACGACCTGGCCATTCTGCGCATTACCGACAAGAAGTTCACCGGTTTCGGCCGGCTGCCTTACGCGGTGAAATCGGGCCAGGCCGATTTGGGCGAGCGGGTGTTCACGCTGGGCTACCCGCGTGAGGACGTGGTGTACGGCGAAGGCTCGCTGAGCGCCCGTTCGGGCTTCGAAGGCGACACGGCCTTCTACCAGGTGAGCATTCCGGTGAACCCCGGCAACTCGGGCGGCCCGCTAATGGACGAGCGTGGCAACCTGATTGGCGTAGTGAGCGGCCGGCAGAACGACGCGCAGAGCGCTGCCTTCGCCACCAAGTCGTCGTACCTCGTGCGTCTGGTTGATTCGCTGGAAGCGGCCAAGCCTGCTAACCCCTACCGTTTGCCCCGGTTTGGCCAGCTGGCCGGCACCGGGCGGCCCCAGCAGCTCAAGAAGCTGCAGGACTATGTATTCGTAGTAAAGGTTTTTGAATAGGCCGGAACGCCCTTTTCAAGCGCAAGTAGCACAACGGCCTGTTTCTTTACCGAAACAGGCCGTTGCGTTGTAACGACTTTTCGGGCGCGCCGATTATTATCCGCAGTCCGTCAGAATACGCTGATTATTCCGCTGTTTGGCGGAGCTGATGCGGGCCTTTTTCATAACCTTAGGCCCCGTAATCTAGTATTCAGGCTTAGACAAGCAGTGCTTGTCTCTCAATTCCCTTGTCTTCCCTAAACTCCGCACTCCGTGGCTAAAAATCAACAAACCCCGCCTTCCGGTAACGACGTTGCCGGCTCGGCCATCTTCAAGAAGTTCCTCAGCACCGCCGAGGGCTACATCAAGCAGCCCACGCGCCTGAAATCGCTGCTGACCGATGCTTACAAAAAGGCCAGCGACAAAAACGACGTGGGCACGCTTGCCCACGAGGCCTGGGAAACCCTCCAGACCATGTTCCGGCTCATTAAGGCGTCGATGTCGGGCGAGTACACGGGGGTGCCCGGCACCACGGTAGCGGCTGCCGTGGCCGTACTCATCTACTTCATCAGCCCGATTGACCTGATTCCGGACTTTATTCCGGTGCTGGGTTTGCTTGATGACGTGGCACTGGTAGCCTGGTTCTCGACCACCCTGAAAGGTGAGATGGACAAGTTCCACGAGTGGGAGCTGACCCGCCCGACCGAAGTTGCCACGGCTGGGGCTTATGCTGCTTCCGACAAAGAAACTCCTGCCTCGGCCGCCAGCGCCGCTGCTACGGCTACGGCTTCGGCCAGCAACCAGGCCAAGCACGCGGCCGATGCCCTCGATGAGCAAGCTGCCATGGCCCCCGCCGCGCAGCCCTCGCACTCTAACGACCCCGCCGCGCCCACCGCGCAGATTGCCGAAGAATCGGCTAAGCACGCCGGTACCGACAGCATTGCGGCCAATACTACCGACAGCAGCCGCGAGCCCAGCACGACTGCCACCAATACCGGCGGGAACGTGCGCTAAGCGCCACAACAACTTTAGATATAAGGCACGGCGGCCGTATTCAGCTATGGCATCGTTGCTCCGGTCTGACCGCCCTAGGCGGTCTGACCGGTTGAAGTGAGCACGATTCCGCCCTGACGACAACCGGTCAGACCGCCTAGGGCGGTCAGACCGGAGCGGCGGCTCGCCATTTGGGAGCCGTCAAACAGTTTTGAATAGGTGTTGGGGTTGGGGTTGGAATACCTGAGTCTGGTGCAAAAGCCCGGAATGAAAAAAGCCCTCCGCAACTCAGGTTGCGGAGGGCTTTTTTGTGGGGTAAATAATGCTACGCGGCGGCGGCGTGGTCGCGCACGAAGCGCACGAAATCGCCTACGGTGTAGAGCGGTACTTCGTCGGGAATGGTGATGCTGAAGTTGCGCTCCAGTTCCAGAATAATATCAACGACGTCGAGGGTTTCGAAGCGCAGGTCGCGGGCGAGGCTGGCGGTTTTGCGCACGCGGCTGGCCCGGATGGCCTTGCGCTTGCTGATAATGCGGAATACCTGCTGCTCGATAGTGGGCGTGTGGTGGGTGGAGCTAATGGTGGATACGTACATAATAAAGTTGCGGAAAAAGATGGTAAGCGAGGCAGGTATTTACCGGCCGTTTCAGTGGCGTTCCGCCGGGGCGGGGAGAGCACCCACCGGCGGCCGCTGCTGCAACAACGACCGGCCAGCGGGCACTCAACGCCTGAAACGTTAGGCTAGTACAGGCGGCGTAGCCGCCTGTATTTCCTCAGAGTCCACCTCCTGCTGAATGGTTGCAATGTCATCCGGATTTTTTCCGGTTATTTTTCCTTTTAATGATTCGCTCAGCAAATACATCACCGGCACTACCAGCAGCGTGATGCCCGTGGCGAACACCAGACCGAAGATGATGGTCCAGGCCAGCGGGCCCCAGAAGGTGACCGACTCGCCACCGATGAAGAAGTGGGCGTTGCCAGAGTTAAACAACTCATAGAAGTCGATGTTCAGGCCGATGGCCAAGGGGATGAGGCCCAGCGTGGCGGCCGTGGCCGTGAGAATTACCGGGTTGAGTCGGGTACGGCCAGCCAGCACAATGGCTTCGCGCAGCGGCATGCCCTGCGAGCGCAGCATGTCCATGAATTCGACCAGCAGAATGCCGTTTTTCACTACAATACCGGCCAGGGCGATGATGCCCACGCCCGTCATCACGATGCTGACGTTCTGGCCCGTGATGGCCAGGCCCCAGAACACGCCCGCAATCGAAAACAGCACCTCGGAGAGGATGATGACCGGCTTGCTGAACGAGTTGAACTGCGTGACAAGAATCAGGAAGATGAGGCCCAGCGCGCCGATACCGGCCATGGGCAGGAAGTCGGTGGTTTCCTTCTGGCTTTCCTGAGCCCCGCCCATGTCGATGGTGTAGCCAGGCGGCGTGCGGAACGACTTGAGGGCGGTTTGCACGGCGTTGGCCACGTCGGGGCCGGAGTAGCCGTTGAGCACGTTGGACGAGATGGTGATAACGCGCTTGGTGTCTTTGCGCTTGATGCCGCCGTAAGTGCTGCCGTAGGTGACATCGGCCACCGACGAGATGGGTACCTGGCGCACGGCGCCGGTGGCGTCGCGGAAGGTGAGCGGGGCGTTAATCACGGCGTCCACGTCGGAGCGGTAGGGCTCGGCGTAGCGCACCTGGATGGGGTATTCATCGTCGGCCGTCTTGAATTTGCTGGCCTCGGTGCCGTAGATGGCCGTGCGCACTTCCAGGCCAATCTGGCCGGTGCTGATGCCTTCGCGGTTGGCGCGGGTGCGGTTGATATTGACGGCGATTTCGGGGTTACGGTCCTGGAGGTTGGAGCGCAGGGCCTCCACGCCGCCAATGTGCAGCGAATCGACGTAGCGGGTTACTTTCTTGCTCAGCGCGGCCAGCACTTTGTAGTCGTCGCCGGCTACTTCGATGGCAATGGGCTTGGGCTGCGGCGGGCCGCTGGCTTCCTGGTCAACCGAGATTTCAGCACCGGGAATGCCCTTTACCACTTCGCGGATTTTATCCATGTAGGTGCTTGTTTTCGGGCCCTTGCGCTCGCTGAGCTCCTTGAAGGCCACGGCCACCTTGCCCATGTGCGACTGCGACACGCCCGAAGCCGTGGCTTCGGAAGGGTCGCCGGCCCCGATGGCCACGTTGGTAATCACCGATTCCACATCGGGGTTGTTCTTGCCGATAACGCCATAGATGCGGTTTTCGAGGACGTGGGTAATCGAATCCGTGACGGCCACGCGGGTGCCCACCGGCATGTTCAGGTAGGTATAGATAAACTTGGGGTCGCCTTTGGGGAAGAAGTCGACGTGCGGCTTGCGGATGCCCACGGCCACAAACGAGCCGACGAACAGGATAACAACGCCCACCATTACCAGGGCCGGGTGGCTCAGGGCCCAGCGCACCAGGTTGGCATAGCCGTTCTGGAAGCGCGGCAGCGCGCGCGTCTGGAACCAGGCAATCATCTTCACAAACACGAATTTATCGAGGAAGCAAAGCAGGATAACCGTGATGAACAGGTTGCCCACGAAGGGCGAGCGCGCCACGTAGCCGATGATGGCAATGAGCAGCATCACGCCCATGGCAATCACAAAATTGCGCGTGAGTTTGGGCTTGCTGTGCAGGTCTTCTTCGAAATGCTCCTCGCGCTCCATGAAGCTCACGGCAAATACCGGGTTCATGATAAACGCCACGATGAGCGACGCCATAAGCGTGATAATTAGCGTGACGGGCAGGTAGTACATGAACGAGCCCACGATGCCGGGCCAGAACAGCAGCGGCACAAACGGCGCGACCGTCGTCAGCGTGCCGGCCAGCACCGGCACGAACACCTCGCCGGCGGCAAACTTGGCGGCCTTAGGCGTGGTCAGGTTGGGGTGCTCGTGCAGCAAGCGATGGGTGTTTTCGATAACCACAATGGCGTCGTCGACCACAATGCCCAGCGCCAGCAGGAAGGCGAAGAGCACAATCATGTTCAGCGTGAAGCCGAACACTGGGATAACCAGGAAGGCCAGGAACATCGAAATCGGCACCGACAGGCCCACAAAGAGGGCGTTGGTGGTGCCCATGAAGAACATCAGAATCAGCGTCACCAGCAGGAAGCCGATGATGATGGTGTTGATGAGGTCGTGCAGTGTGACGCGGGTGTCGTTCGAGGTATCACCGGTTACGGTGATGGTGAGCTCCTTGGGCAGGCTGGCTTTCGAGTCGGCGATGATGGCCTTGATTTTATCCGAAGCGTCAATCAGGTTTTCGCCCTGGCGCTTCACCACGTTCAGGGCAATGGAGGGCTTGCCGTCGAGGCGGGCGTAGCTTTCGCGGTCCTTAAAGCCGTCCGTCACGGTGGCAATGTCGCCGAGGCGCACGGGCGAGCCGTTCAGGTTCTTCACCTGGATGTCGGCAATGTTTTCGGCCCGCACGTACTGGCCGGCCACGCGCACGGCGCGCTTCTGGCCGCCCACGTCGATGCTGCCGCCCGAAACGGTCACGTTTTCGGCCCCAATGGCCCGGGAAATGTCCGAAAAGCTCAGGCGCGAGGCGCGCAGCTTGTTCAGGTCCACGTCCACGTTCACCTGCTGGTCGAGGGCGCCCACAATGTCGACGCGGGTGATTTCGGACAGCGCCTCAATCTTGTCCTGGAAGTCGTCGGCGTACTTTTTGAGCTGGGCGGCGGGCAGGTTGCCGCTCAGGTTCACGAACATGATGGGCTGCTCGGAAATGTTGATTTCCTTCACCAGCGGAGCGCTCGGCAGGTCGTTGGGCAGCTCCGTGCTGGCCTTGTCCACGGCATCCTTAATGAGCTGCTTGGCGGCCTGCACGTCTACGCCGGAGGTGAATTCCACGTCCACGATGCAGTAATCCTGGTTGGAGGTGGAGTTGATGTGCTTCACCCCGTTCACGGATTTTATCTCCTTTTCGAGCTGGCGCGTCACCAGGTTTTCGATGTCCGTGGGCGAGGTGCCGGGGTACACCGTGGCCACGATGATGCGCGGAATCACGATGTCGGGGAATTTCTCCTTGCCGAGCTTGATGTAGGCAAAAATGCCCGCCACGCACAGCAGCACCGTGATGATGTAAATGCTGGTCTTGTTGTTGATGGACCAACTGGTTGGGCCAAATTCTTTTTCGATGTCCTGCATGGCTATTTGAAAAAATACCGAGGGATACTTATTTGCCGGTGATTGCGAAGCCCCAGCGGGGCGACATATCGGTAGTAGTGGCAGTTACTTTTAGTTGTTTGAGCCCCAGCGGGGCGGCATTCGTCCGGCGAGTGTCGCCCCGCTGGGGCTTTCTCTTTCTCGCTTGGTGGTATTACTACCGATATGTCGCCCCGCTGGGGCTGTCGTTCAATGACATTGTTCAACGACAAGACGCAAAATGTTGCGTCTCTACGCCCCTTGCACGGCTACTTTCTGGCCTTCATTCAGGTTTTGGTAGCCGCCTGAGATGATTTTGTCCTCGCCGGTGAGGCCGCTGGTTACTTCTACTTTGCCGTTGTAGGTGTTGCCGGTTTTGATGATGCGCTTCTTGGCCACGGCTTTGCCGGCCTCCTGAGCCACCACGTACACGTAGCTGTTCTGCTCGTCATGCTGCACGATGTCGACCGGAATAACGGTGGCGGCGGCGGCGGCGTAGTTCTGGATGCGGACCGTGGCCACCATGTTGGGGCGCAGGTCGGTGGTGTGCTCCTTCAGGCGCAACTCCACCGTGAAAGTGCGGCTGGTGGCGTTGATGCTGCGGCTTACCACACGCACCGTGGCGGGAATTTCCTCGCCGCCCAGGTCTGGAATGGTCACCACGGCGTTGTCGCCGGCCTTGATGCTATTACCGTAGGCTTCCGACACATCGGCCAGGATTTTGCCGCCTGTGCCGCTGGTCAGGCGCACCACCGGCGCACCGGGCGCGGTGATTTCGCCCAGCTTGGGCAGCACTTCGTCCACGCTGCCCGCGAACGGGGCCACCACGTTGTAGAGGGCGCGCTGCTGGTTGAGCGTGGCAAGGTTACGCTGCAGGGCCTGGTAGTTGTTTTTGGCTTGCAGGTACTGGATTTCGGTGCCAATCTGCTGGTCCCAAAGGCCCTTCTGCTTCTCGTACACGATGCGGGCCAAGTCCATGCGGGTGCGCAGCTCGGCAGCGTTGGCATCGAGGATGCTGGCATCCACGGTGGCTAGCACCTGGCCCTTGCGCACGCGGTCGCCGCGCTGCACGCGGATGCTGGTGAGCGAGCCGGCGGCGCGGCTACCCACGGTGGCGTTCTGGTC
This sequence comes from Hymenobacter artigasi, assembly GCF_012275535.1. GTDB lineage: Bacteria > Bacteroidota > Bacteroidia > Cytophagales > Hymenobacteraceae > Hymenobacter > Hymenobacter artigasi. Next base: position 449,504 of record NZ_JAAVTK010000001.1, read on the forward strand.
GAAATCGACGCGGCCCTGCACTTCGAGGTAGCTTTTGAAGCTCTCGGGCTTGGCGTTCATCACCGAAACCGGCGTGGCAGCCACTTCGGCCGGGCCGCCGGTTTTGGCTTCAAGGGCGGAGATTTTGGCCTGGGTGGCGGCCTGCTCGCTCTTCAGCTTTTCGAGCTGGGCTTTGGGGTCTTTGCTTTCGCCACCGCAGGAGGCAAGCAGCAGGGTGCCGGCCAGGAAAACGGCGGCGGATTGAGTTGAGTTGAAACGCATGGGTAAGCGGGGATATTTTGAGCGTAGGGGCGGGGCTTGCCCCCGCCCGGCGTTGAACGAAATCGTTAGAGGCGGCGCGCACGCCGGGCGGGGGCAAGCCCCGCCCCTACTCGTTATTTTTTAACCTGATTGAACAGCTCGCCAGTGGCTTTGTCGCGGTCGACCTTGGCTACCAGCACGTCGTAAATCGCGCCGTAGTAGTTGGTCTGGGCCGAGCGCAGGTCCGTCTCAGCCGTAATGACCTCCAGGTTGGAGCCCACGCCAGCGTTGAACTTGATGCGCGTGACGCGGGCCACATCAGTGGCCAGGGTCAGGTTGGCCTGCTGGTTGTCGAGCACATCGAGGGCGTTGACGAGCGTGGTACGGCTTTGGGCATCCTGTAAGTCAATGCTTTGCTTCAATGTTTCGAAACCTTTCTCAATGGTCTGCTGCTGCAGGCGGCTTTGCTGCACCAGGAACTTGCGGCGGAAGCCATCGAACACCGGCACCTGCAGGCTCAGGCCCACGTTGCCGAAGCCGAACCAGTTCTGGTTGGCAAAGCCGGCCGAGTTGGTCGAAGTCGGCCCGCGAAAGGCAAACAGCTCGCCGGCCGTTTTGGCCGAGCCCGTGAAGCCGTAAGCGCCCGTGAGCACGAGGCGCGGATACGCGCCGGCCTGGCGGTTGCGCAGGTCGAGGCCGGCCAGGGCCTGCTGCGTTTCCAGGGTCGAGAATTCGATGCGGTTGTTGTAGTTGAGCGCGCCCCGGGCCGCCATGGACTGACCACCCGACAGCGCGTTCTGCTGGTCGAGGCGGTTTTGGGCGGCGGTGTTGTCGCCGCCGGGCGTGACGGGGGCGGTGGGCACGCCGCCCAAGCCATCGACGCCGCCGCCGTTGGCCATGCTGGCCACGCCGAGGCGCTGGCGCAGGGCCCCGGCATCGACCACGGCCGCGCTGAGCGAGTCGGTGAGCTGCACGTTCTGCGACTGGGGCAGGCCCATCTGAAACTTGAGCAGGCCCACGCTCAACTCGGTGAGGCGCTGGGCTTTCTGCTGCTCTACTACCAGATTGTTGCGCTGCACGCGCAGGCGGTCCACGTCGAGTTTTTCGGCGAAGCCAGCCTTGAAAATCTTCTGGGTCTGGTAGAGCACCGTATCGAGGCGCTGCACGTTGCGGGCCAGCAGGCTGAGGCGCGAGCGGGCCACCAGCGTGCTGTAATAGGCCTTACTCACCTGCTCCACCACGTCGATTTCGGCCTGCTGGGTTTGCTTTTTGGCCAACTCGGTGTACACCTTCGCCGCCTTCAGACCAATGAGATACGAGCCATCGAACAGCAGCTGCGACACCGAGGCGCTGGCGTTGCCGGCGTATTGCAGGCCGAACGCGAACGGCTGCGGCGGCAGGGCCAGCTGCTGGGTACCCAGCACCTGCTGCTGCCCGCCCTGGGCGGCGGCCAGGTCGCTTTGCGTGAGCACGGTTTGCGAGAGCGGGAAGCTCACCAGGCTCTTTTGCAGCTTAAAGTTGTCGGAGAGGGTGCTGGCCACGTTCACCTGCGGCAGGCCCTGGCTCTTGATTTCGCCCACTTTGGCGGCCGCCGTGGCCTCGCCGAGGCGGGTGGCCAGCAGGCTCGACTTGTTCTGCACGGCGTAGCTCACGGCCTGTTGCAGGCTCAGCGGCATGGTGCCCGTGGTGGGCGGGGCCTGCGGCAGGGCGGCCGGCTGGCTTTGGGCAAGCAGCGCCTGCGGCGCGGCCGCGCTCAGGGCGGCTAGCAGCAGGAATCTGGTTCGAAACAGCGTGTTCATAAAACAGCAAAAAAGAAACGGGTAAGCGGGGATAAGCGGGTTATTCTTCGTCGGTGACGTTGCGGTACTGGTTGATGAGCTTGTGGCCCTTGATGGTGGCCACGCCCAGCATGAAGTGCTCGAGCAGCGCAACCGACACGCGCTCCTTGGCAAAATCGCGGGTCGGGTAGAGTTCCGGGTCGAACTGCAGCTCAATCTGCGCCAGGCGCAGGCGCGACAGCACTTCCATGTCGAGGTCGGCCTGGAACAAGCCTTCCGCAATGCCCCGGCGCAGGTTTTCCTTGATTTGGGAGAGGATAAACTCGTTTTTGTGGGCCTGCCAGAGCTGCCAGGTGGCGGGGTGAAACTTGCGCAGGTCGTAGAAAATGCTGGGGTGCACGTTGCCAAACTCCTGCTTAATCCAGGCCAGCATCTGAAATAGCTCGTCGATGGCCGAGGAGGCGGCGTTTATCATCACCGTGCACTCGTTTTGGGTGCCGGCGAGGTGGCGGGTCATGGAGGCTTCCACAATCTGGTCCTTGTTTTCGAACCATTTGTAAAGGGTCTTTTTCGACATGGCCAGGTCGGCGGCGATATCGTCCATGCTCACGCTTTTGATGCCATTACGCATGAAAAGCTGCTGGGCGTGGTTCAGGATTCGGTCTTTGATTTCCATAGCTAACGCCGCAAAGATACAATGGAAACTTTTATCGTGCTCAAAGTTTCCACTTTCTTTTTTGGCATTCCCCGCTACTCCGGGCACTTTTCGTCCCTGCCTGACGCACACCGGCCGGAAATACTTTACAAGTGCCCGAAAAACAGCAAGTCGCCCGCCACACGGCTAACTAATTTAAGTAGTATTACAAAGCTAATAAAATTAGTTGTATTGTATTCAATAATCATATTATTAATTTGTAAACAGTTCTGGGTAGCTGGCACAGCTGAAGAACTCGCTGCCGGGTACTTTTGCGGCGGCCGCATCGGCCAGCCCTTATTTTGACCCTATGAAAATCCGGACCGGCTTCGGCTACGACGTTCACCAATTGAAAGAAGGCCTGCCCTTCTGGCTCGGCGGCATTGAGGTGCCGCACACCCACGGCGCGCTGGGCCACTCCGATGCCGACGTGCTCATCCACGTTATCTGCGATGCGCTGCTGGGTGCGGCCAACCTGCGCGACATCGGCTTCCACTTCCCCGACACCGACCCGCAGTACAAGGGCATCGACTCGAAAAAGCTGCTCTCCGGCGTGATGCGCCTGCTGCGCGAACGCGGCTACGAGGTGGGCAACATCGACTCGACCATTTGCCTGGAGCAGCCCAAGGTGAACCCGCACATTCCGGAAATGCAGCGCGTGCTGGCCGCCGTGATGGGCATTGCCGAAGAGGATATTTCCATCAAAGCAACCACCACCGAAAAACTGGGTTTTGTGGGCACCGGCGAGGGCGTGGCCGCCTACGCCAGCGTGCTGATTGTGAAAGCTTGATTACCCGTCATGCCGAGCGCAGCCGAGGCATCTCGCTCGCTCCGTTGCTATGGTATTGATTACTGCAGCACGCGAGATGCCTCGGCTGCGCTCGGCATGACGAACCATATAAAAACCTGATTCCCATTACTCAACATCAATGAAGCAAACCCCTCTCCTGCTGGCCTTTCTCGCGCTGGCCAGTGCCGCCCCGGCCCACGCCCAGGGCAAGGTTAAAGTAAAGATTAAGCCGGCGACCAATGCGCCCGCTACGAAAATAAAGACCACCAGCGCACCCGCCGAGAAAGACTGGAGCGTGCAGTATGCCGACCAGGTAACCGCCGAGCGCCTGCGCACGCACCTGGCCGTGCTGGCCTCGGATGAGTACGAAGGCCGCGAAACCGGCCAGAAGGGCCAGCACATGGCCGCCGACTACGTAGCCACGCAGTTTAAAGCCGCCGGCCTGACCGGCCCCGTGACCACCGGCACCGACCCCTACCAGCAGCATTTCGATGTGGAGCAGGTGACCTGGGCCGACGGCGCGACCCTGAAAGTGGGCAAGACCAGCTACGCCTGGCTGACGGACTTCTACGGCCTCGGCGACTCGCCCTTCGGCCAGGAAACCAGCGTGAAGCCGGTTTTTGTGGGCTACGGCATCGAGCAGGCCGGCTATTCCGACTATGCCAACGTGGACGTGAAAGGCAAGGACATTCTGGTGCTGATGGGCGAGCCTACCGGCGACGGTGGCAAAGCCCTGCTCAGCGCCGACGGCTCGCCTACGAAATGGGGCACCGACTACCGGGGAAAGGCCCAGCTGGCCGCCCAGAAGGGGGCCCGCACGGTGTTCTTCGTGAGCTTCAACCCCACCAGCAACTTCGCCAAGCTAACGGCGCGCATGGCCCCGTACATTTCGCGGCCGTCGATGGTGATGGTGGGCAATGACAAGCCGAGCCGCACGCCTTCGTTCTTCATCTCGCCGGCCGTGGGGCTGGCCGTGCTGGGCACGACCGATGCGGCGATGCAGACCTACCTGGGCAAAATCAACGCGACCAAGCAGCCGGTGGCCGCTACGTTTAAGGTGGTGCCGATGCAGATTAAAGCCGAGCGCAAGCGCGAAAAGCTGGACACGCAGAACGTGCTGGGCTTCATCGAGGGCACGGATAAGAAGGAAGACATCATCGTGATTTCGGCCCACCACGACCACCTCGGCAAGCACGACGGGCAGGTGTTTAACGGGGCCGATGATGACGGCTCGGGCACCACGGCCATTATTACGATGGCCGAGGCGTTTGCCAAGGCCAAGCAGGAAGGCCATGGGCCCCGCCGCAGCCTGCTGTTTCTGAGCGTGACGGGCGAGGAAAAGGGTCTTTTTGGCTCGGAATACTACTCGAAGCACCCCATTTTCCCGCTGGCCAGCACCGAGCTCGACCTGAACGTGGACATGATTGGGCGCACCGACGTGGAGCACGAGGGCAAGCCCGACTACGTGTACGTCATCGGCTCCGACAAGCTGGCCTCGGAACTGAAGGTGATTCTGGAGGCGCAGAACAAGCAGTACGGCCCCATCGACCTGGACTACCGCTTCGACGACCCCAACGACCCGAACCGCTTTTACTACCGCTCCGACCACTACAACTTCGCGGTGAACAAGGTACCGGTGGCGTTTTTCTTCAACGGCGTGCACGCCGACTACCACCAGCAGAGCGACGAAATCGAGAAAATCGAGTTTGCGAAGATGGAGAAGCGCGCGCGCCTGGTGTTCCACACGGCCTGGGAGCTGGCCAACCGCGACGGCCGCATTGTCGTTGATTCGAACAAGCCGTAGCGCCAGGATTTTGCGCATGTCGTAGAACGTCATGCCGAGCGCAGCCGAGGCATCTCGCGTGCCGCAGTAATTCATTCAATTGAGTTACTACCACGAGCGAGATGCCTCGGCTACGCTCGGCATGACGTTCTTTTTATTCTCCTTTTCTCGCTATCCTCCATGCTGAAAACTTATGCGCTGGCAGCCCTCCTACTGGCCGGCGCTCTACCCGCCGCCGCCCAGCCTGCCCCCACCAAAATCAAGCTGAAGACCAAAGGCCCGGCCCCTACCCCCGCCGCGCCCACCCTTTCGCAGACCTACGCCGCCCTCATTCAGCCCGCCGACCTGCGCGCGCACCTCACGGTGGTGGCTTCGGATGCGTTTCAGGGGCGCGAGGCGGGCCAACCGGGCCAGAAGCTGGCAGCAGAATACCTGGTGAAGCAGTTGGCCGAAATTGGCCTGCAAGGGCCGGTTTCGGACAGCGACAACCCGTATTTGCAGCACTTCCAACTCACGCACAGCACCTATGCGCCGGGCGGGTATATAAAAATCGGGGCGCAGCGCTACGACTACCTGAAGGACTGGTTCAGCTACGGGCCCATGCCGTCGCCCTTCCTCACCGAAACAGCTTCGCAGCCGGTATTTGCGGGCTTTGGGGTGGAGCAGGGCGCGTATTCGGACTATGCGGGGCTGGATGTGAAGGACCGCGATGTAGTCGTTATGATGGGCGAGCCGCAGGACGAGCGCGGCCGCAAGCTACTGAAACCCATAGGCCGCAAGGCCGACTACTGGGAGTCGGGCCTGCGCAAGGCGGCGCTGGCCAAGGCCCACGGCGCCCGCAGCATTTTCCTGATGACGTTTGCCCCGACGGCCGATTTCCGGAAGCAGACAACCGAGCTGGGCGAGTCGTTGCGCGAGCCCGCGTTTTCGCTGCCCGACCCCGGCCCGGAAATCATCGACACGGTGGCCGAGAACATCCCGCCGGGCATCGGCGTGTACTTCACCTCGCAGGATTTGGGACTGGCCATGGCCGGCACTACCCTGAACGGGCTGCTCAGCTACGTGCGGGCGCTGGGCCGGGCCGGCCGGCCGGTACCGGCGGGCTTTCAGGCTCCGGCGGCGGCAATATATCTACCCCAGACGCAGCTGCCGCTCACCACGGAGAACGTACTGGGCTTTCTGGAAGGCTCGGATAAGAAAGACGAGGTGCTGGTGGTTTCGGCCCACTACGACCATTTGGGCGTGAAGCACGACACGATTTATAACGGGGCCGACGATGACGGCTCGGGCACGGTGGCGGTGCTGGCGCTGGCCAAGGCGTTTGCCCAGGCCAAAAAGGATGGGTACGGCCCGCGCCGCAGCATCCTGTTTGTGCTGATGACGGCGGAGGAAGAGGGCCTGTTTGGCTCGGAATACTACACGGCGCACCCGGTGCTGCCGCTGGCCAGCACCATCGCCGACCTGAACATTGACATGGTGGGCCGCACCGACCGCAAGCACAGCGCGAAGCGGCATTTTGTGTGCATCGTGGGTTCGGATAAGCTCTCGTCGGAGCTGCACGCCATCAACGAAGCGGCCAACCGCGACTACACGCACCTGGAGCTGGACTACCATTTCAACGTGCCCGACGAGCCGGAGCACATCTACTACCGCTCAGACCACTACAACTTTGCGCGGCGCAAAATCCCGGTCATCTTCTATACGACCGGCGAGCACGCCAACTATCATCGGGCCACGGATGATGTGGAGAAGATAGAATTCGATAAATTAGCGGAACGGGCCCAGCTGGTTTTCTACACGGCCTGGGAGCTGGCCAACCGGGAGGGGCGGATTGTGGTGGATTCTAATAAGCCCTGATGTAGTTTTCGCACAGAGTTAAAGGGAGGTAAAAGGAGTTTCACAGAGGTTTGTTATGGAGAGAGATGAACTGACAGGGCGAATTTTGGGCATTGCTTTCCGCGTGCACACTGTATTGGGTCCGGGGCTGCTGGAATCCGTGTATGAGGTTGCGTTGGCCCACGAGTTGCGGAAAGCGGGCCTGTTGGTGGCTACCCAGGTTGAAATGCCAGTAGTGTACGATGGTATTCGACTGGACCTGGCATTTCGGGCGGATATGATTGTGGAGAGCAAGGTTATTCTGGAGTTGAAATCGGTTGAATATCTGGCCCCTGTTCATTCCAAGCAGCTGTTAAACTATCTGAGGCTTTCTGGCTTAAAAACCGGCCTACTGATTAACTTCAACACCATCTCCCTCAAAGACCAACTCATTCGGCTCTCCAACTGACTCGGTGAAACTCCTTTTACCTCCCTTTAACTCTGTGCGAAAATGAAAGCCGAACAGTTTCAAATCGACGCCGAGCGCAAAGCCTTCGACCGCGAGCATCGCCGCAAAATCCGCTTTAACATCGGCAAGTACGATGCGGCCGTGAGCACCGGCCTCAAGCTCTACGACCAGCACGAGCTGGCCCGCGACCGCGGCGCCTACCTCAAAGCCACCGTGCTGGAGAAGCTCGACGAGTACCTGCTGCAGTTCGAAGCCGCTTTCACGGCGCGTGGCGGCCGCGTGATTTGGGCCCGCGACGCGGCCGAGGCGCTGGCTAAAATCGGCAAGCTCACCAAGGCCCGCAACACCAAAACGGTGGTGAAGGCCAAGAGCATGACCACCGAGGAAATCCACCTCAACCACTACCTCGGCACCCAGGGCATTGAGTCGGTGGAGACGGACCTGGGCGAGTACATCGTGCAGCTAAACGGCGAGCGCCCCTACCACATTGTGACGCCCGCCATGCACCTGAGCAAGGCCGACATCAACGACATTTTCGTGAAGCACCTGGGCACGAAATCGACCGACGATGCCCAGGAGCTCGTGCTCACGGCCCGCCACCTGCTGCGCGGCAAGTACACCAGCGCCGAGGTGGGTGTGACCGGTGGCAACTTTCTCATTGCCAAAGAAGGCGCCGTGGCCGTGACCGAGAACGAGGGCAACGCCCGCCTCTCGGCCACCTTCCCCAAGCTGCACATCGCGGTGGTGGGCATTGAGAAAATTATTCCGCAGCTCACGGATTTGGACCTGTTCTGGCCGCTGCTGAGCACTAGCGGCACGGGCCAGCAGGTCACGGTATACAACACGGTGTACTTCGGCCCGCGCCAGCCCGGCGAAGTGGATGGCCCGGAGGAAATGGTGGTGATTCTGCTCGACAACGGCCGCACCAACCTGCTGGCCCAGCCAGACAAGCGCGCCGCCCTGCGCTGCATTCGCTGCGGGGCCTGCCTGAACGTGTGCCCGGTGTACAAGAACATCGGCGGCCACACCTACGAAACCACGTACTCCGGCCCCATCGGCTCGGTTATCAGCCCGCACCTGAGCGGCCTGCCCGAGCACAAGCACCTGAGCTACGCCAGCAGCCTGTGCGGGGCCTGCACCACGGTGTGCCCGGTTCGCATTCCGCTGCACAGTCTGCTATTGCTCAACCGCCAGCAAAGCGTGGCGGAAGGCTACGCGCCCACCGAGGAGAAGCTCGCCATCGGGCTGTGGAAGTGGAGCATGCAGCACCGCTGGGCCCTCGACCTGCTGCCCGTGAAGCTGAAGGACTGGAGCCTGGGCCGCCTGCTGGGCCAAGTGGGCTGGAGCAAGCGCCGCGAAAGCCTGCACATTGCCGGGCCCTCGTTCCGGGCGCTGTGGCGGGCACGGCAATAGCCTTTAAAGAATATCAGCGGCAATATATTGCCGGTTTGGTTGAAAAGCTATACGTTTTGACTTGTTTTTGTCTAATACAGGCAATATATTGCCGTATCAATTCCCTGAAAACAGTGCAAATAATCGGCAGTACAATTCGTGTCAGTCGCGAAAGGGCGGGCCTTACCCAGGAAGAGTTGGCTGAATTAGGACAGGTTTCGGTCCGGACTATCCGCGACCTGGAAAGTGGCCGGGGCAACATTGGTATTCGGCCGTTGAGCCAGCTGACGCAGGTTTTAGGCCTCACAATCGAAATAAAGCCCACCGTATGAAAAGGACCGTTGGGGAAGTCTTATACAACGGTGTTGTGGCCGGAAACCTGCGTCAAACCGGTGCTGGCTTTGTTTTTCGCTACCATTCAGATTACTTGCTGTCGGCGCATCCGCCCATCAGCCTCACGCTGCCGAAGCAACCGGCGGCTTTCGTAGCGCCGGTGCTGTTTGCTTTTTTTGCTGGTTTGCTGGCCGAAGGCACGGCCAAGGACCTACAATGCCGCACCCTGCATCTGGACGAAAAAGACTATTTCACCCGACTTCTGCTGACGGCCCATTCCGAAACAATCGGCGCGGTTACGGTGCGCGCCATTCCCGAAGACCTGATATGAGCTACTGTGCCAGCTGCCTGCGCAGGCTGCGAAAGTCTGACGGGGACTTTTGTCTCCCTTGCCGGACGGAGCTATTCGACGGTGCGCCCGTGAGCAGCCGCCTGGCTTTTGCCTCGCCAGCCCAGGCAACGGCGGCAGAAATTGAAAACTTCCAACGGCTCACCCGGCAAATCTCCATTTCGGGCGTGCAGGAAAAATTCTCGCTGGCCCTCAGCGCCGACGAGCCCGGCCGCCTCGAACTGGTAGTACGCGGTGGCACCTACCTACTGAAACCCGTGCCACCGGCCAATTTTGGGGCTGTCCAAAGCGTGCCTGCCAACGAGCATTTTACCATGCAGCTGGCGCGGCAGGTATTTAAGCTGCCCACGGCGGCGTGTGCCCTGCTGCAAATGGCCGACGGCAGCCCTGCCTACCTCACCCGCCGGTTCGACGTGCGGCCCGATGGATTGCGACTGGCCCAGGAAGACTTCGCCCAGCTAAGCCAGCGGACCGAGCAGGAACACGGCCACAACTACAAGTACGATTTCAGCTACGAAGAAATTGGCCGGCTTCTGAAGAAATACCTGCCTACCCATTACCTGCCCGAGGCAACGCTTTTCTTCCGCCTCATCCTCTTCAACTACCTTGTTTCAAACGGCGACGCACACCTCAAAAACTTTTCACTATATCGCCGCTCCGAAACCGGGGAGTACCGCCTCACGCCCGCTTACGACCTGCTGAACACCAGCCTGCACGTGCAGGACGGCAACGGCCTGGCTCTGGGCTTGCTGGCCAACGACGACGAAACGCCCAGCTTCGCGGCCAACGGCTTTCTGGCGTTCGATGATTTTCTGGAGCTCGGCATTCGCATTGGGCTGCCGCCCAGCCGGGTGCGCCGCCTGCTGGCCGACATCGTAGGGCATGAAGCAGCCACGCAGGCCCTGCTGGGAAAATCATTCCTCCCGCCAGAGCTGCGCGCCCGCTACGCCGATGCCCTGGCCAGCCGTCGGCAGCGCCTGCGCTACTCGCTGGCCGGGGCGGCGTAGTCGTTTTGCCCGAATATGCGTTTAGGGGCATCATGCACTATTACCTCCTGCTCACGCTGCGCATTATTACCGGAATGGGTGGCGTGGTATTGGTCATTACCACGCTGTCGGCGGCCATTCGCTCGTTCATTCTGCCCCGCAACGAAGTGGTGCGGATGAACGTGTGGGCCTTCATGGGCATCCGCACCATTTTTGACGCGGCGGCCCGGCTGGCCAATTCGTACGAGCGGCGCGACAAAATTATGGCTCACTACGCCCCGGTGGCGCTGGTGGCGCTGCCCGTATTCTGGGAAGGCCTTGTGAGCCTGGGCTACACCAGCCTGTACTGGGCGCTGGGCGAGGGCACCTGGAAGCAGTGCTACGAGCTGAGCAGCAGCTCGCTGCTCACGCTGGGCACCACCGATAGCCACCACCTGCTCATTTCGGCCCTCAGCTATTCCGAGGCTACGCTGGGCCTGCTGCTGCTCACGCTGCTCATCTCCTACCTGCCCACCATCTACCAGGCGTTTTCGCGGCGCGAGGCCACGGTGGCGCTGCTGGAGTTGCGGGCCGGTACGCCACCCACGGCCGCCTGCCTGCTCACCTGGCTCAACCACGACGGCTCGGTGCAGAACGACGACCAGCAGTGGGCCGAATGGGAGCGCTGGTTTGTGGAGATTGAGGAAAGCCACACCTCGCTGCCCGTTCTCTCGTTCTTCCGCTCGCCGCAGCCGGGCCGCTCCTGGGTCACGGCCGGCGGGCTGATTCTGGACACGGCCGCCCTGCTCTTTGCCGCCGTGGACGGCCCCCAGCCCCGGCAGGCCCAGATTACCTTCAAGGCCGGCTGCCTGGCCCTAAACCGGGTGTACCGCTTTTTCGACAACAAGGCCGGGGCTGAGCCCAGCAGCCTCCTATCCGCCGAAGAAGACGCGCCGAACCGGGCCGACTTCGACCTGACCTGCGCGGAGCTGACCGGGCACGGACTGAAAATCTGTGAAGACCGGGCGGATGCCTGGCGGCGCTACTGCGAGCTGCGCAGCCGCTATACCACGGCCCTTCGTTTCCTGGCCAAGCTCACCATGGCACCGGGAGCCAGAAGCGGCACCTGACGCCCGCCGGAGGGCAATTTCGGGTCGCAACCCGGTGCCCGCTCAGCCAGGGCGCCAAGGACAACCATATGCCTCCTAACGGCTTGGTTTGAATATATTTTGCGCAGATAAACCCGCCTGAAGCAGCCGTAGAAGGGCTTTTGCATAATTTCTGCAAGAAGGAGGACTACGCCCTGAACAATGATAATAGTCAGGCGCTGGAATATTGTTTAATTTACACCCCTGATTTACCGGGCTTATTGCATTCTGTTTTTCATTTTCCCTCACCCTCTTCCCCCAACCCTATTTCCAAACATCTATGCACACACCTTTTCTAAGCAATCGGCTGGGCCGGTGGCTGGCGGTAACGCTGCTGGCGCTGATGAGCGCCACGACGGCACGCGCCCAGCTCACGGGCACCAAGGCCATCCCCGCAGACTATGCCACCGTGGCCGCAGCCATCACGGCCCTCAATGCTCAGGGCGTGGGGGCGGGCGGCGTCACGTTCAACGTGCCGGCCGGCTACACCGAAACCTTTGCCGCGCCCACGGCCGGGGCCATTACGGCCAGCGGCACCAGCGCCAATCCCATTGTATTCCAGAAATCGGGCACCGGCGCCAACCCAGTCATTACGGCCGGGGTGGGCACCAGCACCACGGCCGACGCGATTATATCGCTGGCGGGTTCCGACTACGTGACCTTTAACGGCATCGACCTGACCGACCCCACCAGCAATGCCACGGCCACCACGGCCATGGAGTTTGGCTTCCTGCTGGGGCGCAACGGCGCCGGGGCCACGCTGGATGGCACCAACAACAATACCGTGCGCAACAGCACCATTACGCTGCAGCGGGCCTACACCAGCACCACCAACAACACGCCCTACGGCATTTTTGCCACGGCCGGAACAGTAGCGGTGCCCTTCACGGCCCTGAGCGCCACCAGCGCCACGGCGGCGGGCCAAAGCTCGGGCAACACCTTTGCGGGCAACACCATTCAGAACGTGAACGGCGGCATTTATCTGCAAGGTTTGGCTGATGCGACTCCTTACACCAACTACGACCAAGGCAACACGGTGGGCGGCACCACGGCAGCAGCCGGTAACACCGTGCAGAACTACGGCGGGGCGGCTACGCAGGCCTACGGCGTGCGGCTGCAGTACCAGAACAACTTGGTGGCCAGTTACAATACGGTGGCCAACGCTGCCAGCGGCGGCGTGGCCGGGGCCAACACCCTCTACGGCATCTACGTGCAAAGCGGCATCAACACCACCAGCACCATGACGCGCAACACCATTACGCTGGTGCAGGCGACTAACAGCAGCCAGGTGGGCGGTATTTACAACGCCACCTCGGGCACGGGGGCGCTGACCATCGACTTCAACACCTTCAACCTGACCTCGACGGCCAGCACGGGCACCTTCTACAACTGCTACAACAGCGGCGCGTTCTCGACCGCAGGCAGCACGGTGCTTTCGTTTAGCAACAACACCATCAGCCACACGGCGACGGGGGCCGCCACCAACTCGTTCTACGCATTTTACAACAGCGGCACCATCGCGGGCACGTCGAACTTCAACAACAACCAGTTTTTGAACGCGGCCAACACCGTGACCAGCACGGGCACTATGGCGCTGGTGTACAACACCAACAGCAGCACGGGGCCGATTAACCTGCAAAACAACCAGTGGACGCTGAACCGCACCGGCGCCAGCGGCTCGGTATATGGCTATTTCAACGGGTCGTCGCCGACCGGCACGCACACGTTCACCGGCAACAACTTCTCGAACATCACCGTGGCGGGCACGAGCGCCGTCTACGGCTTCTACGTACTGACCTCGATTACGCAGCTGCAAACCATCACGGGCAACACCATGACGAACATCGTGGGGGGCTCGGGCGCCACGGGGCCGCTGTACATCTCCTATGGAGCGAGCGGCTCGGTTATTTCGGGCAATACCGTGACCGGCATTAGCGGCACGGGCCCGGTTTACGGCATCTACACGGGAGCTTCCTTTTACGGCGGCAACATCAACGGCAACACCGTGGGCAACGTGTCGTCGTCGGGGGCCAGCAGCACAGCGTATGGCCTTTCGATTGGGGCCAACACGGCGGGCACCACCGTCAACCTCTACACCAACAAAGTGTATGGCGTGGCCAGCAGCGGCGTCACGGGCACGGCCTACGGGCTGTACCTGTCGAACACCGGCACCTACAACATCTACAACAACCTGATTGGCGGCATCACGGCCCCGGCATCATCGAGCAACCCGGCTACGGCGGGCCTGTACATTTCGACGGGCACTACGGTCGCGGCCAGCTTCAACACCATTTACCTGGCCGGCACCAGCAGCGCCAGCGGCTTTGGCTCGGCGGGCATTTATGCCAGCACCACGCCCACCCTCACGCTCACCAACAACATTGTGGCCAACGCCTCGGTGGCCACCGGCGCGGGCGTGGTAGCGGCTTATCGCCGCAGCAGCACCACGCTCACGACCTACGCGGCCGCGTCGAACAACAACATGTTTTACGGCGGCACGCCGGGCACCAGCCAGGCCATCTTCACCGATGGCACCAACACCTACGCCACGCTGGCCGCTTACAAGACGGCCATGGCCACCCGCGACCAGGCCGCGGTGACGGAACTGCCCACCTTTGCCAGCACCACGGGCACCGACGCAACCTTCCTGCACTTCGCGGCCGGGGCCAGCACCCAGGCCGAGAGCGGCGGCATTCCGGTCACGGGCATCACAACCGACTACGACGGCGACACACGCAATGCCACCACCCCCGACATTGGGGCCGATGAGGGCAGCTTCTCGCCGGCCGTGGCCATCACCGTAACGAGCACCGCCTACACCCAGAACAACACGCCCACCAGCGTGAGCCAGACCGACCAGCAGGTGACGGGCGTGGTGATAACCACCAGCGGCCAGCTGAACCCGCCCGTGCTGAACAGCATTTCGTTCAACATCGGCAGCACCAGCCTGACCAACATCAGCAACGCCAAGCTCTACAGCTCGGGCAGCAGCACGTTCTCGCTGGCCTCGGCCACGCTGCTGCCCACCACGGGCAGCGTGGCGTCGCCCACCTTCACGCTCACCCTGACCACGCCGCCGGCGCTGGCCACGGGCAGCAACTACTTCTTCCTGACGTACGACATTCCGGCCACGGCTACTTCGGGGGCCACCGTGGCCTCGACGGCCACGGCCGTGAACGTGGGCGGCACCGCCTACACGCCCACCCTGAGCGGGGCCGCCGGCTCGCGCCTCATCATCGGGCCGCTCAACGGGACGTACTACATCACGGGTACGGTGGGCTCGTCGCCCGACCCACTCAAGGAATTTGCCAGCCTCACGGCGGCCTTCGCGGCCTACGGCAGCCGGGCCATGACCGGGCCGGTGAGCTTCGTGCTGCGCGATGCTGCCTACAGCACGGGCGAGACGTTCCCGCTGGTGCTCAATGCCAACCCATCGGCCAGCGCAACCAATACGCTCACCATCAAGCCCGGCACGGGCGTGAGCCCGACTATCTCGGGCAGCGTGGTTACGGGCGCGGTGCTGAAAATCAACGGCGCGGACTACGTGACGATTGACGGCTCGAACGCCGGCACCACCAGCCAGAACCTGACCATCACCAACACCAGCGCTACCGGCAGCGGCAACGCGGTGCTGTGGCTGGCGGCCGCCTCGGCCACCGACGGCGCAACCAACAACGTGGTGAAGAACACCAACATCACGGGCAGCCTCGGCGGCAGCTTCCCGCAGTTCACGGTGTTCGTGGGCGGCGGCGGCGTGAGCGTGACCGCGCCCACCACCAGCACCCCGGCGGCAAACTCCAACAATACCTTCGCCAACAACATCATTACCAAGGGCTACTACGGGGTGTTTGTGTTTGGGGTATCGGCCACCGTGCTCGACCAGGGCAACGCCTTCACGGGCAACCAGATTGGGCAGGCAGCCAGCGGCACCGGCTTCGGCCAGGAAGGCCTGCGGGTGGTGTACCAGCAGGGCCTGAGCGTGACGGGCAACGACATTCAGAACATCACCAGCGGCACGACTACTTCCAACCTGTACGGCTTTTTCCTGGCCGACAGCAAGGGCAGCGTTATCAGCCGCAACGCGGTGCACGGCATCAGCTACACGGGCACCAGCATCACGAAGGTGTGGGGCATTAATACGAGCATCAGCGCCTTTATTACGGCGGCCAATGCCAGCGCCAACCGCTTCGATAACAACCTGGTGTACGGCATCAACTCGACGGCTACCAGCGCCACCTGGAACACGGTGGGCCTGAACCTGGGCGGCGGCTACGGCGACCAGATTGTGTACAACACGGTGTACCTGAGCGGCCAGCTGAGCGCGGCCAGCGGCACGGCCGGCTCGGCCGCCTTTGCCAACGGCAACCCCAGCGTGACCAGCGTGGCCACCAGCCTCGATGTGCGCAACAACATCTTCAGCATCATCGGCGGCACGGCCGGCACCACCACTACCCCACTGTATGCCAGCTACACCTACGGCGCGAACTACACGGGCAGCACCCTGAACTACAACGACCTGTATGTGACGGCGGGCGCTACCGGCCTGGCCGTTATTGGCCACCTGGGCACCAGCTCCACCACTGGCGACTACGCCACGCTGGCCGCCTGGCAAACCGCTACCAGCCAGGAAGCCAACTCGGTGAGCGCCGACCCGCAGTTTACGCAGGTCGCGACGGCCCCCTACAACCTGGCCCCCGCCAACGTAGCCCTGAACAACGTGGCCACGCCCATCAGCGGCATCACGACGGACTACACCGGCGCTACCCGCGGCACGACGCCCGACATCGGCGCGGTTGAGTTTACGCCGGTAACGGTTGACCTGGCAGCGGCGGCACTGGTTGCCCCGGCCACCACCAGCACCTGCTACGGCACGGCCGAGCCCGTGAGCGTGAGCATCCGCAACGCCGGCGCGGCTACCCTGAACTTCGCCACCACCCCGGCCACCATCACGGTAGTGGTGACGCTGCCCGGCGGCGGTACCACCAGCCTGACCGGCACGGTGAGCACCGGCTCGCTGGCCTCGGGCGCCACCCAGACCGTGGTACTGTCCACTACGCTGAACATGAGCACGGTGGGCACCTACTCGTTTGCCATCACGGCCACGGTTACCGGCGACCAGAACACCAGCAACGACGCGCTGACCCCTGCCCCCACCCGCACGGTGGTGGCCCCGGTGGCGGGTACGCTGGCTCCGGCCAGCTTCACCATCTGTGTGAGCGGCACGGCGGCCCTCACCCTCACGGGCGCGGCCAACGGCAGCATCCAGTACCAGAGCAGCCCCGATAACGTGACGTTTACGGACATTGCCGGCGCGACCAGCGCGACGTACACCACGCCCGTGCTCACGGCCACTACCTACTTCCGCGCCCAGGTGCGCTGCAACACCGGCACGGCTACGTCCAACGTGAGCACCATCACGGTGAACAACCCGCTGGTGGCTTCTGCCACCACGCCGGTCAGCATCTGCTCGGGCAGCACGGCTACGCTCACGGCCACGGCTTCGACGGGCGCTTCGGTGCGCTTCTTCGATGTGGCCACGGGCGGCACGGCCCTGGCTACGGCCGGCAGCTACACTACGCCGGCCCTCACGGCTTCGGCTACTTACTATGCCGAAGCCTTTTCGGGCGGCAGCAGCGTGACGGGCCTGGCCGACAGCGGCGCGGGCAATGGCACGTTCACCCAATCGACCTCGACGGACTATCCGCTGGGCTTTGCGGTAACGCAGGCGGGCACCCTGACTTCGGTTGATGTGTACCCGACGGCCGTGGGCACCCTCACCATTCGCCTGTACAGTGTGAATGGCACCCAGCCGGCCGGCGCGACTACGGCAGTGGCCGGCACCGATGTGACCATCACGGTAACGGCCGCGCAGGTGGGCACCAAAGTAACGGTACCCCTGAACTATGCCCTGACGCCGGGCGACTACAAGCTCTCGAACCTGCTGGGTGGCCTGGGCCGCTTCAGCACGTACTCGGGCACTTATCCCCTGACTTCGGCCGATGGCGTGGTTTCGGTGAAAGGGTCGTACACCTTCTTCACCTCGACTTCTTACTCGAACACGACCTACAACAGCTTCTTCAACCTGGCCTTTAATAATGAGTGCGTGGGCGGAGCTACCCGCACCGCCATTCAGGTGAACGTGACGCAGCCGGCTACGGCCAGCTTCACGGCTGCTACGGGCAGCAGCTGCGGCACTTCGGCCGTCGCGCTGGCGGGCTCGGTGGGCGGCTCGGCCACGGGTGGCACCTACACCACCAGCGGCACGGGCACCTTCTCGCCCAATGCTACTACGCTGACCGCCAGCTACACGCCCTCGGCGGCGGATGTGGCGGCCGGCACGGTAACCATCACGCTGACCTCGGCGGGCTCGACGCCCTGCCCGGCCGCTACGGCCACCTTCACGCTGAGCATCAGCCCGGCTCCGGTAGCCAGCTTCAGCTACCCGGCTGCTACCACGTATTGCGCTGGCAGCACCAGCACCGTTTCGCCCACGCTGGGCACGGGGGCCACGGCCGGTACATTCTCCTCCACCACGGGCCTGAGCATCAACGCCACCACCGGCATTATCACGCTCAGCACTTCCACGGCCGGCACCTACACCGTAACCAATACGGTGGCCGCCAGCGGGACCTGTGCCGCCGTTTCGGCTACGACTTCGGTAACCATTGCGCCGGCTGCTTCGGCGGCGTTTGCTTACGCCACGGGCACGTTCTGCGCCAGCGGCACCAACCCCACGCCTACCGTGACTGGTACCAGCGGCGGCACGTTCAGCTCCACCACGGGCCTGAGCATCAACGGCACCACGGGCGCCATCAACCTGAGCGCCTCGACCCTGGGCACCTACACCGTGACCTACACGGTGGCCGGCGCCTGCGGCACCTCGGCCACGGCTTCGGTGACCATCACGGCGGCTCCGGTTGCTACGTTCTCCTACCCGGCCGCTACCACGTATTGCGCGGGCAGCACCAGCACGGTTTCGCCCACGCTGGGCACCGGCGCTTCGGCGGGCACGTTCACTTCGACCACGGGCCTGAGCATTAACGCCACTACCGGCGTTATCACGCTCAGCACTTCCACGGCCGGCACCTACACGGTGACCAACTCGATTACGGCTTCGGGCTCGTGCGCAGCGGCTACGGCCACCACTTCGGTGACCATCACGCCGGCCACCACGGCCACGTTCGCCTACTCGGGCGCTACGTTCTGCGCCACCGGCACCAACCCCACCGCTACGGTGACGGGCACGGCCGGCGGCACGTTCAGCTCCACTGCGGGCCTGAGCCTGAACGCCACCACGGGCGCCATCAACCTGAGCGCCTCGACCCTGGGCACCTACACCGTGACTTACACGGTTGCCGGTGCCTGCGGTAGCTCGGCCACGGCTTCGGTGACCATCACCGCCGGCCAGGTTGCTACGTTCAGCTACGGCACGGCATCGACCTACTGCGTGAGCGGCACCACTGCCCCGGCCGTGGTACTGGGCACGGGAGCTTCGGCCGGTACGTTCACGTCCACCACGGGCCTGAGCCTGAGCGCCACCACCGGCGCTATCACGCTGGCCTCGTCGACGCCCGGCACCTACACCGTGACCAACACGGTGGCCGCCGCCGGTGGCTGCGCCGCCGCCACGGCCACCACCACGGTGACCATCACGGCTGCTCCGACGGCTACGTTCAGCTACGCCACCACCACGGGCTGCGCGGGTTCGACCACGGCGGTAACGCCCACGCTGGGCACCGGCGCTTCGGCCGGCACTTACTCCTCGACCAACGGCCTGGTGATTAACGCCACCACCGGCGCTATCACCTTGGCTACCTCCACGGCCGGCACCTACACCGTGACCAACACGGTGGCCGCCGCCGGCGGTTGCACCGCTGCTACGGCCACGGCCACCTTCACGGTGAACCCGCGCCCGGCCACGCCCACCCTCAGCGTGGTGTACAACGGCACCACGACGACGCTGACCTCCAGCGCCACGACTGGCAACCAGTTCTTCCTCAACGGCGTGGCCATTGCCGGCGCGACGGGCCAGACCTACGTGGTGAACGGCCTGCCCGCTCAGTACGGCTCCTACACCGTGACCACCACCAATGCCAACGGCTGCGTTTCGCTGCCCTCGACCCCACGGGTTATCACGGCGGCCCGCAACGGCATTGCCGGGACCAGCCTGCTGGTGTATCCCAACCCCACGCCCACGGGCCAGGTAACCCTGGAGCTGACCGGCTACCGCCTCGCTACCCAGCTCACGGTGCTTGATGCGCTGGGCCGGGTTATCCTCAGCGAGCTGCTGCCGGCCAATGCCGGTACCGCCACCCGCACCCTCGACCTGACGGGGGTGGCCACGGGCGTGTACCTGCTGCGCCTGCGCAACACCGACGGCGTGGAAACCCGTCGCCTGGTACGCGAGTAATCGCGGGTAGACCACCCATTGAAAAGACCCGCTGGCAATGCCAGCGGGTCTTTTTTTGTGCGTTCTTGGGCGGGCTTATTCGCCGGCTTCGTCGGGCAGGATATTCACGTCCTGCACCAGTACCATCTTCTCGATTTCCTTGCCGCGCTTGGTGGCGGCCAGGCCGCCGAGGGCGGTTTCCTTGTAGCGGGTTTCCATGGCCTGGCCTACTTCGCCGAGGGCCGCAACGCACTGGTCGACGGGAATAACGGGGTCGATGCCGGCAATGGCAATCTGGGCCGAGCTGAAGGCAATGGCCGCCGCCGAGGCATTGCGCACCACGCAGGGTACTTCCACGAGGCCGGCCACGGGGTCGCACACCAGCCCGAGCATGCACTGGATGGTGACGGCCACGGCGGCAAAGACCTGCTCGACCGGCCCGCCCAGGCAGTACACAATGGCCCCGCTGCCCATGGCGGCGGCCGAGCCGGTTTCGGCCTGGCAGCCGCCCACGGCCCCGGCCAGCGAGGCATTCTGCTCGATGATGAGGGCAATGCCGGCCGCCACGAGCAGGCCCTCCAGAATCTGGCGGTCGGTTAGCTTATGAATGCCCTGGATAGTAACGAGCACGCCGGGCAGAATGCCCGAGGCCCCGGCGGTGGGCGCGGCTACCACACGGCCCATGCAGGAGTTTACTTCCTTGGCTCCCAAAGCACTGATGACAAGACTTTTGAACTCGGGCGAGAGCACGGTGACGGGCGAGGCGGCAATCTTCTTGGCCCCGTTGTTTATCATGCCCGAGCGGGAGGTCATGTCGCCGGTCAGGCCTTCTTTCACGGCGTCGCGCATCACGTCGTAGGCGCGTTGCAGGCCAGTCCAGATTTCTTCTTCGGTGCGGCCCTTCTGCTCGATTTCGTAGGCGAGCACGGATTGGTAGAGCGGTTCGCCGGTTTCGGCGCAGTGCGCGCCCCAAGAGGCAAAATCATTAAATAGCAAAGACATGGCGGGTGGGATTGAGGCAGGGAAGTGAGCTTTAAACGCAAAGCCCCGGCCGAAGGTGTATTCGACCGGGGCGCAAAGCTACGGGATTGGAACAGGGCGGCTGGCCGCTCCTGCGCAGGGCTCCCAATTAGAGCTGCTGCCAGCGGGCCTGCCACTGCCGGTTGCCGGCGCGCAGGTGCACCAGGTACAGCCCGGCTGGCAGGTTGGCGGGCAGCGTCAGGCTGCCGGTCGCGGCCTGGCCGGGCGTGGCCGATAACACGGCCACCTGGCGGCCCAACTGGTCGAACACGGCCCCACTGGGGGCGGCCATGCCGGTTTCCAGCAGTATTTGGGCTGCCACACCCGCTACGCTGGGGTTCGGCACTACGGCCAGGGGCCGCAGGTCCGCCAGCCCGCGGCTACTCGTCACCTGCTGGTAGTTGAGCAGCACCCGCGACGCATTCACAAAGGCGCTGCCGGTCCAGTCCTGGTTCGTCAGCGAGGCTAGGTCGCCGGCGGCATTGTAGGCGTACAGGGTCTGGGAATCAAGCACCCATGCGTTGGCACTCCAGTTGTCGGTGGTAGAGACCGAGGGCCGGCCCTGCGCGTCGTATTGGTAGGTATCGCGGGTAGAATTGGCGTACACGCCGGTGGTGGGCGGAGCCGTTTCGGTTACCACCTGCTGCACCTTGCTGGCGGCGGTGTAGGTAGAGGTGGTGCGGCTCGCAGGCACCCAGGCAGCGCCGTTGGTGCTGGTGTTCTGGGTTTCCGCCACCGTCACCAGGTTCTGGGCGTTGTAGGTGTATAGGTCGCGCGAAGTGGCCAGGTACATGCGGGCCACGTAGAACTCATGGAGTACCTGGGTCCGCTGCCCGGCCGCATTGTACGTGTGCGTGCCGCGGGTCGTCGAATCGAAGGGCGCGCTGGCGGCGCTGCCGGGCTGCCGGCTCAGCTGCCACTCCCAGCGCACCTGAGTGGGAGTAGTATAGGTATTGACCTGCGCAGCAAATGGCCCGAACGGAGCCTGCCGGAACTGGTCAAGCGTGTCGGTAAGCACCAGCCCGGCAGTGTTGTAGCGCAGCCGGCTGGCCGACGTGAGGACCCAGGCTGTCCCGATTTTTAGGTCTGTCTCAATCAGCCCGGGCAGTAGCGGGGTACGATAGCGCGAGTACCGGGAGCGCGCAAAATCGACCCAGTTCCCACTGGTGTAGTTCTGAAAGATGGCTTCCTGCAACTGTGCGGCAGTAATTTGCCGCAAAAGCGTGGCCGGCACCACTCCGATGGCCCGGCTACCCAGTGGCCCAACCAGGGCAGTGGGTAGGCAATTAACGGCTTGGGCCGAAGCTACTGCCCCGGCCAAAAGCAAACCTGCGGCGATGGAAAAAGTACGTTTTAACATGGCACATGGGGTTTGGGGATAAAAAATGCCTGGCCAGTCAGCAAAGGCTGACCGACCAGGCACAAAGTTACTAAATATATTAAATAGTATATTTACTATCTAATGTCCATCACTAGCTCGCCGGCTGCTCCTGCTGCACCAGTTTCACGCTGGCCGAGTTGATGCACAGGCGCAGGCCGCTGGGCGCGGGGCCGTCGGGGAAGGCGTGGCCTTGGTGGGCATCGCACACATTACAAAGCACTTCGATGCGCGTCATGCCGTAGCTGGTGTCTTTCTTGTAGCGGATGGCGCTTTCCTCCACGGGCTGCGTGAACGAAGGCCAGCCGGTGCCGGATTCGAACTTCGTGCGGGAGTCGTAGAGCGGCGTGCCGCAGCACACGCAGGCGTAGAGGCCGGCTTCGTGGGCCTCGCAGTACTCGCCGGTGAAGGCGCGCTCGGTGCCGTGCTCACGCGTGACGTGGAACTGCTCGGCCGTGAGCAGGGCGCGCCACTCGGCGGGCGTTTTCTCCACGCGGCGCGGCGAAGGAGTAGGATGGTTGGCGAGGCGGATAACGTCGTTCCAGGTTTGCATATCGGAATTGTGAGGTAAGCTTTAGCTTGCCGGATGAGTTCGGCAACAAGGGAGTTGATAAAACGCGGCCGGGCCCGGGAGGTTTTCAGCGGCCCTGGTCAGACGCTATTTCACCCCGTTCCTTACAGCAACGACTCCAGCAGCGCCAGCCCGGCCGGCCAGTCGCCATAGCCGCTGGCGGTGTTGATGTGGCCGGCCTCGCCGATATCGACCAACTCACTGCCCCAGGCCTCGGCAAAATGCCGGGCGCGGGCGGGCGTGGCCCAATCATCATTCTGGCTGAACACCACTTTGCTGGGAAAAGGCAGCCGGGCCAGCGGCATCGGGGCGAAGCCGGTGGTGGGGAAAGCGGCGTAACGGGCGGTTTCCACGTCGCTGGGGGCCACCAGCAGCGCACCTTTGATGCGGTGACCGTACTGGCCGGCCCAGTGCGCGATGGTGGCGCAGCCCAGGCTGTGGGCCACCAGCACCACCTGGCTCAGGTCTTCGCCGTCAAGGGCATCTTCGAGGCGGGCGACCCATTCGGCGCGGTCGGGCACGTCCCATTCGCGCTGCTCGATTCGGGTAAAATCCGGCTGCGTACGTTCGAAATACGTTTGCCAATGGTCGGGGCCCGAGCTGCCGAGGCCGGGTACGATGAAGACGCGAGTGGTTTCTTGCATGACCAAAAGTAGCTTCCTGATTCCTTCTTCCCCATGAAAATTCTTTCCGCCGCCCAAACCCGTGCACTCGACCAGGCCACCATTGCCGGGCAGAGCATCACCTCGGCACAGCTGATGGAGCGCGCCGCCCAGGAGTTGCTGTTTTGGTTTTACGGCCACTATGGCCACGGCCGGGTGCCCGCCGATACGCTGCTGCTCTGCGGCCCCGGCAACAACGGGGGCGACGGTCTGGCCCTGGCCCGCCTGCTACACGGGGCCAACTACGCCGTGCGCGTGGCCCTGCTGCCCGCCGACAGCTACTCGGCCGACTGGTGGCACAACCGCCAGCGCCTGCCCGCCGCCGTGCCGGCAGCCGAAATCGGCGCCGAAGCCCTGCCCGCCATTTCGGCCGATACCGTGGTGGTAGATGCCCTATTTGGCACCGGCCTCAGCCGGCCGCTGGCGGGACTGGCCGCCGCCGTGGTGGCCCATCTCAATGCGGCCCGGGCCCGCGTGGTAGCCGTGGACATTCCCAGCGGCCTTTTCGCCGATGCGCCCCAGCCAGCCGCCAGCACCGTGGTGCGGGCGCGGCACACCGTGAGCTCCGGCCTGCCCAAGCTGGCTTTCCTGCTGCCACAGAATGCCGAATTTGTGGGCGAATGGGAGGTGGAGGACATCGACCTGAGCCCGCAGTTTATCGCCGATACCGCCACGCCCTGGCACTATACCAATGCCGCCGCCGTGGCCGGCCAGCTGCCACCGCGCCCCAAATTCAGCCACAAGGGCACCTTTGGGCACGCGCTGCTGCTGGCCGGCAGCCGAGGCAAGATGGGCGCGGCCGTGCTGGCAGCGGGGGCATGCCTGCGCAGCGGCGTGGGCCTGCTCACGGCCCACATTCCCGGCTGCGGCTACGACATCTTTCAAATCAGCCAGCCCGAGGCCATGTGCCTGACCGATGCACAGGCCGATTTCATCAGCGAACTACCGGATTTATCCCCCTACCAGGCCGTGGGCATCGGCCCGGGCCTGGGGCAGGATGCAGCCAGCCTCGCCGTGCTGCGCCAGCTGCTGGAAGCGGCCGCCAAACCCCTCGAAAAAACCGGCCAGTCCCTGCCCCTCGTCATCGACGCCGACGCGTTGAACCTGCTCGGCCGCCACCGCGAGCTGCTGAAGCTGCTACCCGAAAACACTGTCCTCACCCCTCACCCCAAGGAGTTTGAGCGCCTTACCGAGCCCGCCCGCGACGACTACCACCGGCTGGAGCTGCTGCGCGATTTCGCCACTAGATACCGCTGCCTGGTGGTGCTGAAAGGGGCCTACACCTGCCTGGCCACGCCCAGCGGCGAGCTGCACTTCAACAGCACCGGCAACGCCGGCATGGCCACCGGCGGCAGCGGCGATGTGCTCACGGGCGTGCTGCTGGCCCTACGCTCCCACGCGCAATTGCCGGCCTTCGAGGCGGTGCGGTTGGGCGTGTACGCCCACGGCCGGGCCGGCGATTTGGCCGCCGCGCAAACCGGCCAGGCCGGGCTAGTGGCCGGCGATATCGTGCGCCACATTGGTCCGGCGCTGGCCGAGGTGTAGCACCTGCTTCAGCTTGTGCTACTTCCCTACCAGGTACAGCACGGCAGGCACCAGCAGCACGCCGTCGGCCAGCAGGGCATAGAAATAGTCAGAGCGCCGCTCCTCGGCCAGCAAAATTACGGCCGCTGCTGCCAGGCCCGTGAGCCCCAGCCCCAGCGGCGGCACGCCGCGCTCGAAGCCCAGCAGCATGGCCCCGGCCAGGAAGGCCAGCGCCACGGCCCGCGCGCCGGCCACGCCCAGCACCACCGGAAAAGTTTGGGTGCCGGCCGCCCGGTCGCGGCTCAGGTCGCGGATGTCGAACACAATGGTGAGGGCCAGCACCAGGCAGAAGCGTTGCGCCAGCAGCCCCAGCACCTCGGCCAGCGGGCGGTGCTGGGCCAGCGCGGGCAGCCCCACCGTGATGGCCGACCACACGCCCGCAATCAGAAAGCCCTTTAGCAGCGGTACTTCGCGCAGGGCCCGGCGCTGCCCCTGCCAGCGCACCAGCGGCCACGAATACACCAGCGCCAGCAGCGTGAGGGGCAGCAGCGCCGGCAGGTAGCGCCACCAGCCATCGGCCAGGAAAAGGTAGCCGGCCGCCAGGGCTGCCGCGCCGGCCAGCCCCGCCAGCAGCTGGCGGTGCCGCTGCTGCCAGGCCTTGCGCCCCGAGCCGGCGGCCGGCTGCCGGTGCTTGAAGGGCAGCACGGCATCGAGGTTATACACCAGGAGGGTGGCGGCAAACACCAGGGCCACCACCCGGCCGTTCACGCCGCCATCGGCGGCTGGCCAGCGCCGGAACGAGGCCGCCGTTTGGGCCGCTGCCGCGCCGGCTAGCCACACGCTGCTAAACAGCACGGCATCGAGCACCCGCCGCAGAAAACTGCGGGCGGCAACCGAGGCGGCTGAAGAAGCTGAAGAATCCACGGAGCGAAGGTAAAACGGGCCGGCCGCCGGCTCCGGGCATGGTACGCGAAAAAGGCGAAGCTGCCTCGGTTTGAGGTTATGCTTCGCCTTTCCGCAGGAGGTGCGCCTCAGCTAAGAATAAGAGGCTGTTTAAGTTAGCGAATAATACCGCTGGAACGGTGTAGCGACGCATCCTGGCGTCTGGTCGTTGAAGGAAATCGCCCAACGACCAGACGCCAGGATGCGTCGCTACACCGTTTAAAATCAGAAGAATTAACTCAAACAGCTTCTACGCCTTGCGGTCGCCGAACGTCTCTTCGTAGAGCTTGATGCTGTCGTTGATGATGCGGTAGGCATCTTCCTTGCCCATGAAGCGCTCCACGGTAACGTGCTTGTTGTGCTCCAGGGCCTTGTAGTCCTCGAAGAAGCGGCGCATTTCGAGCAGCGTGTGGGGCGGCAGGTCGGAGATGTCGTTGTAGTGGTTCACCGAAATATCGTTGGCGGCCACGGCGATGATTTTATCATCTTCCTCGTCCTGGTCCACCATCTGCATCACGCCGATGACTTTGGCTTCCACGAGGCACATGGGAACGATGTCGACCGACGAAAGCACCAGGATATCCAACGGGTCTTTATCGTCGCAGTAGGTTTGCGGAATGAAGCCGTAAGCGGCGGGGTAATGCACGGCCGAGAACAGCACACGGTCGAGTTTCAGCAGGCCGCTTTCCTTATCGAGCTCGTATTTCGCCTTGCTGCCTTTGGGAATTTCGATGATGGACTGGACGACGGTAGGAGTTTCGTCGCCGCGCGACACGTCGTGCCAGGGGTTGAAATGAGTCATAAGAGGGATGAACAGACGCCTACCTGGCGGCTGGGGATGTCAAAATTACGAGTAGATGAGGGAGTTTGTTAATAAAACGTGCCGAGGCCACTGTGGGTCCACGCGGGAGCGCCGCGAACAGCCGGCATCAACCGAATGTTGCGACACCTGCTGCTCGCGGCGCTCCCGTGCGGCCTCGCAGCGGCCCCAGCACTACCGGCCCAGCACTTCGCGCAGCGGCACCCCCGAGCAGCCGCTGGGCTCCTGAATGTGCAGAAACTGCGCGATGGTAGGCGCGATATCAATGGTGTGCACGGCAGCCGACGACTCCCCGTGCTTCACGCCCCAGCCCCAGAACAGCAGCGGCACGTGCGTATCATACGCGCCGGCCGAGCCGTGGGTGGTGCCCTTCACCACGGGGTAGGCGTAGGCTTCGAGCCAGCCGGGGGCCAGCACGGTGAGCACATCGCCGGAGCGCGGGGCGTAGAAACCGTTTTCCTGGTACATGCCCAGGCCCTCGCTCCAGTGGGCGCGCTGCAGGTCGAGGGCGGTGAGGGCCTGCGTGACGCCGGGCAGCGTGAGCAGGGCGGCGGCCACGTCCTGCTGGGCTTTGCCGAGGTCGATGTTCTTCCTTTTGAGCAGCGAGCGGTTGAGGTACACCTGCTGGTTTTCGTAGCTGAGCACCCACTGGCCGGCACCGTACTGGCGGGTGAGGGCGCGCTGCACCGAGTCGCGGATAACGGACGGCCCCACGCCGCCGCCGGGCAGGCGGTGGGCCTGCGAGAAGCCCACGGCATGGGCCGCCGCGTGGTCAGCGGTGAGGAAAACGAGGGTCTGGCCCCGGCCCACCTGCTTGTCGAGGGCCTCAAACAGGCGGGCCAGCTCGCGGTCGAGGCGCAGGTAGGTATCCTCGGCTTCGATGGAGTTGGGGCCGAACTGGTGGCCTACGTAGTCGGTACTGCTGTAGCTCAGGGCCAGGAAATCGGTGATGCCGCGCTGGCCCATCTGCTCCTGGCGCAGGATTTCGAGGGCGAAGTCGGTGGTGAGCGAATTGCCGAAGGGGGTGCTGCGGATAAGGTCGAGATTCTGGGTGGGCGGCTGGGGGTTCTTGCCATCGCCCGAGTTTTTCAGCACGGGCGTCACCGAGGCGGGCGCACCGGCCGAGAGCACGGGCAAATCGTGCGGAAACACGGGCTTGCTTTCGCCCTTGAAGGCGGCTTCCCACGGCACGTCATCGGCCGAGCTTTCGGTGTAGCCGGCAATGGGCAGCAGCGTGTTCCAGGGCTTGGCGAGGTACTCGGCGGCGTGGCCGGCGGCGTTGAACTTCGTCACCCAATCGGGCAGGGTCTTCTGGTAGAAGGTACTGCTGATGAAGGCCCCGTTGGTGCCGTCGTACCAGTAGGCGGCGGTGGCCGAATGGCCGGCCGGCAGGATGCTGCCCCGGTCCTTCATGCTCACGCCAATGGTTTTGGCCTGGAAATTCGTGGCCAGGCGCAGTTCGTCGGTGATGGTGGTGCTGAGCATATAGCGCGGCGACATCTGGCCGGCCGCCGCCGTGCCGCCCACGGCCTGCACGGTCTTGTCCTCGGTCACGTAGGTTTCGCGGCCTTCCTCGCGCACCCACCAGTTGTTGCCGATGATGCCGTGCACGGCCGGCGTGGTGCCGGTGTACACGCTGGCGTGCCCGGGACCGGTGTAGGTAGGCACGTAGTTGTAGTGGCAGCTTTCGTAGCTGAAGCCCTCGCCCAGCAGGCGCCGGAAGCCGCCGGCCGGGTACTTGCTCCAGAAGCGGTAGATGTAGTCGTAACGCATCTGGTCGACCACAATGCCCACCACCAGCTTGGGGCGTTGAAGGGTTGAGGGTTGAGGGTTGAGGGTTGCGTTTTCTGCGGGTTGCGGAGCAGCCCAGCCCCCGAAAGGCAGCGCCAGCAGCAAGGCCAGGCGGAACCGTAACATCTTTTTCATGTGGTTTCGGGTAGAATAAGACCCAGGGACAAAGATACCCGCTCCTTGCCTGTCCGCACCCGTTCCCGAATTGGCCCCTTACCCGACTCATGAGCAACTCAACCCTCAACCCTCAGAACTCAACCCTTCCACCCGCCCTCATCTTCGACATGGACGGCGTGCTCGTCGACAATACGCCCGTGCAGGCCCGCGCCTTCCAGCTCCTCTTCCGCGACCTCGGCCTCACGACCAAAGCCCTGCCCCTGCTCAAGCGCCTCAACGGCATGCCCGCCGGCGAGATTATTCAGCACGTCTTCCGCCATCCCATCCCCAAAAAGCAGCTCGACAGCTACGCCGAGCAGCGCGAGTTCCTCTACCGCACCCTGTACTGGGACAAGCGCCGCGCCCTGCCCGGCCTCGTTGATTTCCTGAAAGCTGCCCGCGCTGAGGGTCACAAAATCGGCCTCGGCACCGGCTCGGGCGGCCCCACGCTCAGCTACATCCTCGACCACCTCGACCTGCGCCGCTACTTCGACGTGGTAGTCGGCAAAGACGACGTGCCCAGGGGCAAGCCCCACCCCGACACCTATTCCCGCACCGCCGCCAAGCTGGGCGTAGCGCCCGAAAACTGCATCGTGTTCGAAGATGCCGTGCTGGGCGAGCAGGCCGCCTACCGCGCCGGCATGCGCTGCGTGGCCGTGACGACTTCCCTGAAAGCAAAGGATTTTCAGGCCCCACTCACTACCATCAACGACTTCACCACCCTCACGCCCGCCCAGCTCCTAGAGATGCTGGCGCAGCAGCCCGACGTGCCCCAGCCACAAAAGCGGCGCGGCTGATACTGCAATGCCCGAAACAAAGCAGGCCCCGACGTTGAACGCCGGGGCCTGCTGATGCGATAGTGGCGGCGTAGGAGCTTACTCCACCGTCAGGCGCACCGCTTTAGTGCCGGCGCGCACCACGTACACGCCCGCCGGCAGCCCTACCGGCAGCGCCAGCGCGGCCGTGCCCGTGGCGTCGGCCGGAGCTGAAGTCACCTGGCGGCCCAGGGCGTCATACACCGTAACCAGCGTGCCGGGCAGCGCCCCCGTGAGCGTGGCCGTGCCGGCGTGGGCCGGGTTGGGGTACAGCGCCAGCCCGGCGGCCGCGCCCGATAGCCCCACCGTACGCACGGGCGAGTAGCTGAACGTGCCATCCGCATCGACCTGCCGCAGGCGGTAGTAAATAGGGGCTTGGGGACTTAGGGGCTTGGGGACCTGGTTATCCAGGAGGCCGTAGGTGCGGGGGCTGCTGCTGCTGCCCGCCGCCGCCACCGTGCCCACGCGCCCGAACGTGCGGCCATCGAGGCTGCGCTCCACCTCAAAGACCAGGCTGTTCTTCTCGCTGGCCGTGGCCCAGGCCAGGCGCACGGCGGCCGGGCCGGCGGCCGTGGCGGTGAAGGCCGCCAGCTCGACGGGCAGGGGCGCGGGGCCCTGGTTCAGGCGCACGATGAGCGCGTTGCTGCTGGAAATGGCCAGGGCATCCAAGTCGCCGTCGTTGTCTACGTCGCCCAGCACCACCATCGCGAGCATTCCGGTCACGGCCGGGTTGGGGTTGGTGAAGGGGGCCGCGAAGGTGCCGCTGCCGTTGTTGAGGCGCACGCTCAGGCTGCCGGAATTGTTGGCCGTGAGCAGGTCGAGGTCGCCGTCGCCGTCCACGTCGCCCAGCGCGGCAAAGTTGGGGTTGGTGCCGGTGGGCACATCGGTGCGGGTGCCCAGGCTGCCCGTGCCGTCGTTGCGCAGCACCGTGGCCACGTTGGTGCCCGAGCCGGCCACGGCCAGGTCCAGGTCGCCGTCGCCGTCGAGGTCGCCCAGCACCAGGCCGTTGGGCCCGGCGGCCACGGCCACTTCCGCATTGGCAGCCGGCGCGCTAAAGCCCCCCGTCCCATCGTTGAGGCGCACGCTCACCGTATTGGCGCTGATATTGCCCGTGGCGAAGTCCAGGTCGCCGTCGCCGTCGAGGTCGCCCAGGGCCACGCTATACGGGCCATTGCCCACTGCTACTTCGGCCCCCGTGGCCGGGGCGCTGAAGACGCCGCTGCCGTTGTTGAGGCGCACGCTCACCGTGTTGGCCGAGCCATTGGATACCACAAAGTCGAGGTCGCCGTCGCCGTCCACGTCGCCCGGGGCCACAATGGTGGGCAGGCTGCCAACCGGCACGTTCTGGCTGCCGCTGAAGCCGCCGCTGCCGTCGTTGAGGCGCACGTTGAGGGTAGCCGTGCTGCCCACGCCCACCAGCAGGTCGAGGTCGCCGTCGCCGTCCACGTCGGCCAGGGCCAGGCACACCGGCTGGGCGCCGACGCTCACCTCCGGCGCCGGCACGAAGGTGCCGGTGCCGGTACCCAGGCGCACGCTCACGGTGCCCGCGCCGTAGTTCGCCGTCACCACGTCCGGGTAGCCGTCACCGTTCACGTCGCCGGTGGCTAGGCACTGCGGATTGAGGCCCACGGCCGGGGCCGAGCCGGGCTGGAAGTCGCCCCGGCCCGGGCCGCTCACTGCCGTCGTGAACTGGTACACGCGCTTGCCGGCGGCCAGCCCGCCCGCCCCCAGCACGCCGGCCGGCAGGGTCACGCTCACCACTTCGCCGGGGGCGAAGCTGGTGCGCGGCGTGCCGGCCGTGGCCGCGAAGCTGGCCGTGCTGCCGGCCACCGCCACCGCGCCGGCCTTGCGGCCCCCAAGCTGGGCCGAAAACACCCGCATGGTGCCAGCCGAGGCCGCCGTGACCGGCTCCGTGAAGGTGATGGCCACGGCCGAGCCCGACGGGGGGGCGGTGCGGGCATTGGCGGCCGGGCTGGTGCCGGCCACGGCCAGTCGCACCGTGAAGGCGGTGCTGGCCACGCTGGGGCCGCCGGGCGTGGTCACGCTGATGCTTTGGGTGGGGCTGGCCCCGGCCGGCACCACGAAGGTGCAGGTGGTGGCCGTGACGGCGGTGGGCGACACGGCCACGCCGTTCACCGCCACCACGGTGGCCCCGGTGAGGTAGGTGCCGGTGAGGGTGACAACCGTGCCGGCCACGCCGCTGGTGGGCGCGAGGCTGCTGATGGTGGGCACCGGCACCACCTGGCGCAGCACCGACACCGTGTTGCTGCCATTGCTGGCTGCCAACAGGTCGGGGCGGCCGTCGCCGTCCAGGTCGCCCATGCTCACCGAAAGCGGATTCGTGCCGGTGGCGAAATCGGCTTTGGCGGCAAAGCCGACCGTGCCCGCCGCGCCCGTGTTGCGCAGCACCGATACCGTGGCGCTGCTGTAGTTGCCCACGGCCAGGTCGGGCCGGCCGTCGCCGTCCAAGTCGCCCATGCTCACCGAGCGGGGACTCGTGCCGGTGGCAAAGTCGGCTTTGGTGGCGAAGCTGACCGTGCCCGCCGTGCTGGTATTGCGCAGCACCGACACGGTGCTGCTGCCACTGTTGGCCACGGCCAGGTCGGGCCGGCCGTCGCCGTCCACGTCGCCGATGCTCACCGAGTAGGGCACGCTGCCGGTGGCAAAGTCCACTTTCGCGGCGAAATCAATGGTGCTCCCCGCGCTGGTGTTGCGCAGCACCGACACCGTATTGCTGCCATAGTTGGCCACCGCCAGGTCGGGCCGGCCGTCGCCGTCCACGTCGCCCATGCTCACCGAAAGCGGATTCGTGCCGGTGGCGAAATCGGCTTTGGTGGCGAAGCTGACCGTGCCCGCCGCGCTGGTATTGCGCAGTACCGATACCGTAGCGCTGCCACTGTTGGCCACGGCCAGGTCGGGCCGGCCGTCGGCGTCCAGGTCGCCCGTGCTCACCGAGTAGGGATACAAGCCAACGGCGAAATCGACTTTGGCGGCGAAGCTGACGGTGCCCGCCGTGCCCGTGTTACGCAGCACCGACACCGTGCTGCTGCCGTAGTTGGCCACCGCCAGGTCGGGCCGGCCGTCGCCGTCCACGTCGCCGATGCTCACCGCAATGGGAGTCGTGCCGGTGGCAAAATCGACTTTCGCCGCGAAGCTGACCGTGCCGGCCGCGCTGGTGTTGCGCAGCACCGACACGGTGGTGCTGCTACTGTTGGCCACCACCAGGTCGGGCAGGCCGTCGCCGTCCACGTCCCCGATGCTGACCGAGTAGGGCACGCTGCCGGTGGCAGCGTCCACTTTGGCGGCGAAGGCCACGGCCCCGCTCAGCGTCACCACAAAGGGCTGGCGGGCGTAGGCCGTCAGGGCGGTGGCCAGGTTAGTTACGGTGGGGTACTCGTAGGTGGTGCCCGGCGGCACGGTCACGCTCAGGCTGGTGGCGCCGGCCGCCGTCACGGCCGCCCGCGTGGCTCCGAAGAACACCACGTTCTGCCCCGCCACGGTGTTGAAGCCCGTGCCCGTGATGGTGACGCTGGTGCCCACCGGCCCGCTGGTGGGCGCGAAGCTGCTGATGACCAGCGGCACCACTTGGCGCAGCACCGACACCAGGTTGGTGCCGATGGTAGCCACCGCCAGGTCGGGCCGACCATCCCCATCCAGGTCGCCGATGCTTACCCAATAGGGACTATTGTCGGTGACGAAATCGACTCTGGCCGCGAAGCTGACCGTGCCCGCCGCGCCCGTGTTGCGCAGCACCGATACCAGGCCATTGTTGGTCACGGCCAGGTCGGGCCGGCCGTCGCCGTCCACGTCGCCCATGCTCACCGCAATGGGAGTCGTGCCGGTGGCGAAGTCGGTTTTGGGGGCGAAGCCGACCGTGCCCGCCGTGCTGGTATTGCGCAGCACCGACACCGTATTGTCGCTGTAGTTGGCCGAAACCAGGTCGGGTTGGCCGTCGCCGTCCACGTCGCCCATGCTCACCGCAAGTGGTCTCGTGCCGGTGGCGAAATCGGCTTTGGGGGCGAAGCTGACCGCGCCCGCCGCGCCCGTGTTGCGCAGCACCGACACCGTGGCGCTGCTGTAGTTGCCCACGGCCAGGTCGGGCCGGCCGTCGCCGTCCACGTCGCCCATGCTCACCGAGCGGGGACTCGTGCCGGTGGCAAAGTCGGCTTTGGTGGCGAAGCTGACCGTGCCCGTCGTGCCCGTGTTGCGCAGCACCGACACGGTGGCGCTGCCACTGTTGGCCACCACCAGGTCGGGCTGGCCATCCCCGTCCACATCCCCGATGCTGACCGAGCGGGGAAACGAGCCAACGGCGAAATCGACTCTGGCGGCGAAGCTGACGGTGCCCGCCGTGCTGGTGTTGCGCAGCACCGACACCGTGCTGCTGCTGTAGTTGACCACGGCCAGGTCGGGCCGGCCGTCGCCGTCCACGTCGCCCACGCTCACCGCAATGGGACTGGAGCCGGTGGCGAAATCGACTTTCGCCGCGAAGCTGACCGTGCCCACCGTGCTGGTGTTGCGCAGCACCGACACCGTATTGTCGCTGTAGTTGGCCGAAACCAGGTCGGGCCGGCCGTCGCCGTCCACGTCGCCGATGCTCACCGCAACGGGACTGGAGCCAGTGGCAATACTCGCTTTGGCGGCGAAGGCCACGGCCCCGCTCAGCGTCACCACGAAGGGCTGGCGGGCGTAGGCCGTCAAGGCGTTGGCTAGGTTGGTTACGGTGGGGTACTGGTAGGTGGTGCCCGGCGGCACGGTCACGCTCAGGCTGGTGGCGCTGGCTGCCGTCACGGCCGCCCGCGTGGCTCCGAAGAGCACCACGTTCTGCCCCGCCACGGTGTTGAAGCCCGTGCCCGTGATGGTGACGCTGGTGCCCACCGGCCCACTGGTGGGCGCAAAGCTGCTGATGACCGGCACCACCACGACCGTGAACGTGCTGGTGGCCGAGCTGGCGCTCACGAGCTGGCCGCTGGCCTGGGCCGTGGCGGCTACCGAGTGGCTGCCCTGCGCCAGGGCCGTGGGCTGTCCCAGCGAGAAGGTGCCGCCCGCCGTGGCCGTGGTGGTGGTGCCCAGCAGGCTGCCATCTACGTACAGGCGCACCGTGCTGCCGGCCGGGGCCGTGCCGCTGTAGGTGGGCGTGGCGGTAGTTACCGTGCCGCTGTTGGCGGGCGCGCTCACGGCGGGAGTGGCCGTGGCGGTGGGAGCAATGGCCGTGATGGTCATGGCCCCGTTGGCGGGCACTGCACTGGTGCTGTAGCTGATGGTGGTGCTGCCCGCCATTACCCACGACGAGCCGCCGCCACCGCCGCCGCCGGAGGCACTGCCGCCGCTGCCCCCCTGGCCGCCGCCGCCGCCGCCATAGTAGCCGCCGCCCCCGCTGCCCCCGACCCCGGTATTGGTACCGCCCACGCTGGCCGCCCCGGCCGAAGCACCCGTTGCCCCCGCCCCGGCGGCGGTGCTTGTAGCGCCGCCCCCCGCATACGCCGCCCCGGCTGCATAGCCGTTGGCCCCGGTGGGGGTGCCCCCGCTGCCGCCGGCATAATAGGCATCGAGCGCAACAGAATAGCCCTCGGCCCCGCCGCCGCCGGCCACCAGCAGCGCGTTGCGGCTGGTGAGGTAGTCGCCGGTGCTGGTGCCCGTGCGCCGCAGGTCGGTGGCGCCGCCGCCCCGGCCGCTGCTGCCACTGCCGCCCCCGCCGTTGTAGCCGTACGGAATGGAGTTGCCGCCGCCGCCAGGGCCGCTTGGGCTGCCCGTGCCGCCCACTTCCACGCGCAGGCTTTCGCCGGGCGTGACCGCCACGGTGGCCTGCACCACGGCCCCGTGGTAGGCCCCCGTGGCCACTACGGCCAGCTGGGTAATGCCCGCCGGCACTACGTAGCTCTGGGTGCCGCCGGTGCAGGCGAAGGAGGTGGTCTGGGCCCGGGCCAGCCCCGGCAGGGCCAGCAGCAGGGCCAGCAGCAGCCGGGTAACGACGGTTGCGGACGCGGGCGGGCCCAGGTGCGCCGGTTGCCCGGTGGCAGTGCAGCAGTTTTTCATAAGCAGGACCAAGAACCAGTCGGATACATCCTTCGGGTTCGCCTCCTGACCAGGAAAGCCTGCCGCAATTAATTCGAGATATATAGATACAACTGTAAAGGTAGCAGCTATACCTGCGTAGAAGCTGTTTAGAAAGCGCCGTGGCTCCGGTCCGACCGCCCTAGGCGGTCGGACCGGTTGTCGTGCGGACGGAACCGGTGGTTTTTAGACCGGTACCGTCCGCGAAAAGCGGTCGGACCGGAGCATACGTCGAATATCAGATTACTTATGCACGACTACCTAATCAGAAACAAGTCTGGAAACCTTTCTACGCCCCGCACCTACCGCGCCGCCGGCCCCCGCCTTCGGCCCCGGCCCCGGAGGCCCGGCCTGGGGCCGCCCGCCCCCGCCGGCCTCGCGGCGCATGCGCTAGCCCCGGACGACCTCACGGCCCTGCGCCAGCGGGCGGCGGGGCACCTTCGCTAGCCGCCTGGCCGAGCTATAGGCGGCGCGTCCGGCCGGGGGCCGGGGAGAAGGTGCCCACCCCGCCCCCACCCCCACAAAAAAAGGCCCCGATGCACAGCATCGGGGCCTCCTTCAGGCAGTAGCGAAGGCTACTATTCCACCACCAGGCGCAGGGAGTGGGGGCCGCTGCGCACCACGTACACGCCCGAAGCCAGGCCGGTAGGCAGCGCCAGGGCGGCGGTACCGGTGGCATCGGCCGTGGCGGCCGTCACCTGGCGGCCCAGCGCGTCGAACACCGTCACCAGGGTGCCGGGCTGCGCCCCCGTGAGGGTGGCAGCCGCGTGGGCCGGGTTGGGGTACAGGGCCAGCGTCGTCTCGCCGCTCAGCGCCACGCTACGCACCACCGAGTAGGTAGCAGTGCCATCCAGGTCTACCTGCCGCAGGCGGTAGTAGAGGGCCGGCTGGCCGGCGGGCAGTTTGCCATCGAGCAGGGCGTAGGCTTTCGGGGCAGTGCTACTGCCGGCCGCCGCCACCGTGCCCAGCCGCTCAAACGCGCGGCCGTCGAGGCTGCGCTCCACGTCGAAGAACGCGCTGTTCTTCTCCGAGGCCGTGGCCCACTTGAGCTGCACGGCCGTCTTGCCGGCCAGCGTGGCCGTAAAGTCGCTCAGCTCCACGGGCAGCGGGTTGGCCGTGTTGCCCAGCGTCCAGATGGAGAAGTCGCTGATGCCGGTTTTGGTCACTACATTGGGGCCGGCCGTGGTGGAGCGCTGCTGCTGCCAGGGGCCGGTGAGGGCCGTGGTAGACTTGTACATCGCCAGGTTGGCCACCGCGATGCCGTTGAGCTCGTGGGTGAAGTAGGCGAAGGCCAGCGTCACGTTCAGGCCGGTGTTCACGGCGGGTTGAATGTCGAAGTAGCGCTGCACGCTCTGGCTGGTGCCGGCCCCGGTCAGGGCCGTGCCGGTGACGCGGGTAAGCAGCGTGCTGCCGGGGGCAGTGGAGCCGGCGGCGGGCGTCAGCGTGAGTCCCAGGCCACTGAAGGCCTGCGCCGCGCCGGCAGTCAGTACCCGGTTCATCACCACTTTGCCATTCACGTAGCTGGTTTCGCTCTCGCTGATGGCGGCCGAGCTGCCCATGTTCACCTGGTAGCTGGCAGTGGTGGTGAGCGTGCCGCTGGTCAGCGTCAGGCCCGCGTTGATGGTCAGGGTCTGGCCCAGCTGCACGGTGCCGCTGGCTTTGTTCACTACCACGGTGCTGAAGGCCGTGGAGGCCGTGCCGCCCAGCGCCTGGGTGGCCCCGGTGCCCACAAAGGCCACGGTGCCCGTGAGGGTAGCGGTGCCGCCGTTGTTGGTCCAGTCGCCGTTCACCTGCAGGGTGGCGCCGCTGGCCACGGTCAGGCTGGCGCCGCTGGCCAGGGTCAGGCTTTTGGCAGCCCCGGTGCCGGTGGCCAGCAGCGGGTAGGTGGCGGGGCTCACCACGGGAATCACCACATCGGTCGTGGCCGAGGGCACGGTGCCGTACTGCCAGTTGCTGCAGTCGGTCCAGCTGCTGCTGCTGGTGCCCAGCCAGGTAGCCACGGTGGGCGCGGGCGAGGTCACGGTCACGAAAGCCGACTGCGTGGTGGTGTTGCCGCTGGCGTCGCTCACGGCCACGGCCACGGTCTGCACGGTACCCACCTGGGCGCAGCTGAACGTGTTGGGCGTTACCACCACCGAGCTCACCCCGCAGTTGTCGGTAGCGCCGGTGTATACCTGGCTGTTGGTAACCGTAGCCGAACCGGCCGCGTTCAGCGCCACCGTAGCCGGCTGGGTGAAGGCGCTGTTGTTGGGCACCAGAATGTAAATGCGCTTCACGGTGTAGCTGCTGGCATTGTACTGGAACGTCCAGTCGGGGTGGCCGATGCCGACCGCCTGACTGCCAATTCCAATGTTGCCGATACCGCCGCCACTGCCGGTGCCGCCCCAGTTGTTATAGGCCAGCAGGGTCTGGCCCGCCGTCACGTTGTGCACCTGAAAAGAGCCGTAGTCGCCATTATTGCTAACCTGGTCGCCAAAGTCATAGGTGCTGCCGCTGGCACCGGGCACGTTGTCGCTGTTACCAGTGCCATAGTTCCAGCGCCACATCTCGATGCGGCCGGTGCCCAGGCTGGTACCGGTGGTCACGCCGGCATTGCTGCTGGCAAACACGTTCAGGTTGGCCACGCTCTGGCTCCAGACCTTATTGTTGGCCGTGGGATTGGGGATGCCCAGCTGGGTCAGGTTGGCGGCAAAATTGTCCATTGAGGCCCACACCCACTTGGTGCTGGTGCCGTCGTTCAGCTCCATGAAGTAGGCCACGCGCGCCGGGTTGGCAATAGCCGCGCCGGCGTTGTTCACCGTGTAAGGCACGGCGGCCAGCGCGTTGAAGTTCGCGACATTGGGCACGTCGAGCTGATAGAGCACCCCGTAGCCACCGGCCTCGGGCACATTGCTGGTAGCCAGCACGGGCGCGGCCGGCAGGGGGCCGCTACCCGCAGCAGCCGGCGCCAGGTTATCGGTCACCGTTACCGGGAAGCTGCTGCTGCTGGTGTTGCCGCTGGCATCGGTGGCGGTAGCCGTGACGGTGGTGGTGCCCACGGCGAAGAACGAGCCCGAAGCCGGGCTGTACGTCACGGTGGCGGTGCAGTTGTCGCTCACGGCCTGGGTGCCGGCCAGCGTCACGGTGGCACCGCACTGACCAGCGGCTGCGTTGGCCGCTACCGAGGCACCGGCCACGGCCGTGGCGCTGCCCCGCACAAACATGCGGTGGACGGTGCTGGCACCAGGGCCGTTCGGGTAGTCGTCTACTTCCCAGCGGTTGCTCAAGCCCTTAATGCCCCAATGGTAAGTCCCGGATTTCCAGAACGGAAATTCCGTAGCGGCACTAGTACCCTGGTTGGTGAAATATTCAACTGTTGCCGCCGGCAGGTTGGCCGTGTGGCCGGGCAGCGCCGTGAAGCTGCTGCCGATGCCCGTCATGGAGCCGGTGCCGGTTTTGAGGTAGCTGAGTACGCCGGCCAGCGAGGTTTTGAAGTGGATGATGCGGGCGTGGGCCGAGGTCTGGCCGTAGAAGCGCACTTCCAATGGGTTCATGGCGGCTACCAGGGCCGGGGCAGCGTGGCCCCAGGCGGCAGTGGCGCTCTCGTCGGTGCCCAGCGCGGCGCTGGTTTGCACCGGCAGGCTGGTAGTGCGCGCGTTCAGGACGGGGTTGGTG
This sequence comes from Hymenobacter artigasi, assembly GCF_012275535.1. Classification (GTDB taxonomy): domain Bacteria; phylum Bacteroidota; class Bacteroidia; order Cytophagales; family Hymenobacteraceae; genus Hymenobacter; species Hymenobacter artigasi. The sequence goes on from NZ_JAAVTK010000001.1 coordinate 489,036, forward strand.
CCGCCCTGGTGCACGTAGTTCAGGATTTCAACCCAGCCGCCGCCGTCGGTGGTGCCGTCTACGTAGCCCAGAAAGGTGTTGCCGCCAATGCTGAACGTGTAGGTGCCCGTGGCCACGCCCTTGGCGCAGCTCAGGTTGGTGAAGGGGCTGGCCGGGGTGCCCGCGCCGCAGGCCGCGAATACGGGGGCAATGTTATCGGTCACCGTCACGATGGCGGTAGCCGAGCTCTGGTTGCCGCTGGCATCCGTTGCCACCAGCACCACAGTATTGGCGCCCAGGTTGGCACAAGTGAAGGTGGGCGTGAGCTGCAGCAGGCTGATGTTGTCGATGGCAATGTCGATATCCGTCGTGCCAATCTCGCCCCGGAAAGCCAGCGTGTGGCTGGTAGCCGTGGCCGTAAAGCGCAGCGAGAAGGGCGTCCACACCACCCCGGGGTTGGGGAAGGTGCTGAGCTGCGTCCCGTTGAGGTCGACGGCGAAGGCCGGCGTTCCTACCGCGCCGGAGTTGTAGAAGTTCTCGTAGCTGCCGCGCAGCAGGTAGGTTGCGCCCACCGTCAGGCCGGTCACGGTCTGGCTCAGGGTGGGGTCGGTGGTCGAGTTCCCGTTGTCGTTGAGGATATACATGCCGCCCGGGTTGCCGCCGGTGCTGCGGTAGCCACCGTTGCCATCAACGTTCGCGGCCGTCCAGCCGGTGGCGTTGGTGTCGAAGGTGCCATTCACCACTTTCTCCACCCCAAATAGCTCCAGCGTTTGCACGGCGCAGTTATCGGTGCTGCCGTTGTTCACGGCGGCGGCGGTTACGGGGGCCGTGCCGCTGGCGCTCAAGGCCACGGTCACGTTCTGAGCTACGGCGGTGGGGGCGATGTTATCGGTCACCGTCACCAGGGCCGGGGCGGTACTGGTGTTGCCGCTGGCATCGGTCACGGTCAGGGTCACGGGGGTACCGTTCACCACGGGGGCGGCGGCGGTGGTCCAGGTGGGGGTGTTGTAGAGCGTGCCCGTGCTGGCGGAGGCCGTGGCATCGGCCACGGTGGTGCCGCTGCCTTCGTTGAGGCGGTAGTAGGCCACCAGGCCGGCGGTGGCACCGGGCAGGCCGATGCTCTTGTTGGAGCTGATTTGGGCGGCCGTGCGGGCCACGTTCCACACGCGAACTTCATCGACGGCACCAGTCAGGAACTCACCGGCCTGCGGGTACGAGCGCTGGGCAATGCGCCAGACGGTGCCCGTAGTAACAAAGGCCCCCGGCACGGTGGAGCCGTCGGCCACGCCGTCTACGTACAGCCGGAGGGTGGTGCCGTCGTAGGTGGCGGCCACGTGGTGCCAGGTATTGAGGCTGAGCGTGGTGGCACCGGACAGGTCGTGGTTCTCGCCCACGTAGTAGAGCTTCCCGCTAATCAGCAGCAGGCCCGCACGCTGGTTGTCCGTCGGCGTACCGTAGTTGAAGATGGCTCCGCTGGAATTCGCGGCCGTGGGGTACACCCAGGCTTCGATGGTGCGGGCGGCGTTGCCCAGGGGCAGGCTGGCGTTGGTGCCTTCCACGTACTGGGTGCTGCCATTGAAGCTCAGCGCCTGGGCCACGGTGGCCGGCACTGCGCTGGCGCAGGTGAAGGTGCTGGGCGACACGCTGAGGCTACCGGCGGCAGCCGCGCCGCAGTTGGCGGTGCTGCCGTTGTTCACGGCGGTAGCCGCCAGGGTGGCGTTGCCGCCGGCGCTCAGGGTCACCGTCGCGTTCTGGGCAATGGCCACGGGCAGGGCGCAGGTAGCGGCCGTGATGACGCTGGAGTTGTCGCCCTGGCCGGTCACCGAGGTTTTATTGGCCCGCACGCGGTAGTAGTAGGTGGTGCCGGGCGCCAGGCCAGCAATGGCCAGGCTGGTGCCGCTGCTGGCCGTGAAGGGCGAGCCGCTGATGACCGAGGCAAAGGTGCTCCCCGTCGAAACATCCACGCGGTAGCCGTTGTCCACGGTGCCGAGGGCCGGGGCCGTCCAGTTGGCCGTGAAGCCACTGGTTGTTATGCTGGTGGCGGCCGTAGCGGTGGGCACCACCAGGGCGTAGCTCTCCACCCAGTTGCTGGTCGTGCCGGTCAGGGCGAAATTAGTGAGGGTGCCGTGGTTAGTGGAGGCTACATCATAAAGGGTCGTAAGGCCCGTGTTTGTACCTGCGGGTGTACCCTCATCAAAGTTGTAGTAAGCCACCAGGCTGGCCAGTACGGCGGGCGCGGTGCTCAGCATGTCGCTCTGCACCTGCGCCGCAGTGAGCACGGTGTTATATAGGCGCACCTCGTCGAGGCCGCCGCTGTAGAACTCAGTGGAAAGGCCCGGCTGTGCGCCCAGCGTGAGCGGATTGGTGTTGGTGCTAATCGGGCCGGTAATGGCACTGCCACCCGTGAGGGTAGGCGTCACGGCCACCCCGTCGATGTATATGCGTACGGTACTGCCGTCATAGCTGGCCGCCACGTGGTGCCACTGGTTGAAATATGCCGCGCCGTAGGGTACCGTGTAGTGGCTCCAGCTGCCGCCCTTGTTCAACCAGATGCGCAGGTTCTGCCAGGTATCATCGGTACGCGGGAAGATGTAGCCAGTGCCAGCGGTTGTCGACGACTTACACACGACGTTCTGCGTGTTGTTGCCCGTGCCCGTGGGCTTAATCCATGTTTCAATCGTGAAGTTGGTGGTCAGGCTCAGAGCCGCCGTATTGGGGATGCTCACGTAGTCGTCGGTGCCGTCGAAGGCCAGGGCGTTGCCGGGGGGCAGCAGGGCCGTGAAAGCCGTGCTGGTGGCCGTGCCGCCGGGCGTAGTCACGCTGCTGGTGCCGGTGGCCGTGGCCCCGGCTGGCACCCGGAAGGTGATGGCCGTGGCCGTGTTGGTCAGGATAGTAGCTGCCGCACCGTTGATGCTCAGGCTGGTGGTGCCGCTCAGGCTCGTGCCGGTAAGGGTAACGGGGATGCCCGTACCGGCCGGGGTGGGCGAGAAGCTCGTGATGACAGGGGCTGCTGCCTGGTTAAGCAACACGCTCGCATTGTTGGTGCTAAAATTAGACACCAGGATATCCAGGTCGCCGTCGCTGTCTAGGTCGGCGGCAATGATGTTCTGGGGCTGGGTGCCCACGGCTAAGTTGGTGCTGCCGCTGTAGTTGCCCACGCCATCGTTGAGCCGCACACTTGCGGAATTACTACCGGCATTGGACGTGAGGATATCGAGGTCGCCGTCGCCGTCCACATCGGCCGCCGCGACACTCTGGGCATTGGCCCCCACCGTTACATCGCTGCCGCCGCTGAAAACGCCGCTGCCGTTGTTGAGGCGCACGCTCACCGTGCCAGCACTGGAATTAGCCGCAAGGATGTCCAGGTCGCCATCGCCGTCCACATCGGCGGCCACAACCCCAGAGGTCCCAGCGCCTGCCGCTACGTTGGTGGTGCCGCTGAAGCTGCCGCTACCGTTGTTGAGCCGGACGCTTACGCCGAAGGTGCCGCCAGAGTTTGCCACCAGAAAATCCAGGTCGCCGTCGCCGTCCACGTCGGCCGCCGTCACACACACGGGATAGCCGCCTGCGGCCGTGGCCACATCGGAGCCACCGCCGAAGCTGCCGCTACCGTCGTTGAGCCGGATGCTCACATTTTGGCTGTTATAATTGGCAGTGAGGATATCCACGTCGCCGTCACCGTCTACGTCAGCGGCCGTCACAAATTGGGGTTGGCTGCCCACCGGCACTTCGGTAGTGCCGCTGAAGACGCCGCTGCCGTCGTTGAAGCGCACGCTCACCGTACCACTGGCGTTAAGATTCGCCGTAAGGATATCCAGGTCGCCGTCACCGTCTACGTCAGCGGCGGTCACGCAGAAGGGCGTGGGCCCCACCGCTACATTGCTGCCGCCGCTGAAAAAGCCGCTGCCGTTGTTGAAGCGCACGCTCACCGTATTGCTGACCTGGTTGGCCACGAGCAAGTCCAGGTGGCCGTCACCGTTCACATCGGCCGCAAACGCGCTGCGGGGGTTCGTGCCCGCCGCCACAGTAACGCTGGCACTGGCGGGGAAGGCTGCAGGAGCCACGGCCGCGGCGGCCGTGAACTGGTACACGTGCGGCAGCGCCGCGCCGCCACTGCTGCTCTGCACCGAAGCCGGCACGGTCACGAAGGCCGTTTCGCCGGGGCGCAGGGCCTGGGCCGGGGTCACGGTCAGGGTGCTGCCGCTGGCCGTGGCATTGCCGCCGCGCGCGAGCTGGCCACCGCGCTGGCTGCTGAACACACGCGCATTACCGGCCGTGGCCGCGTTCACGGCCTGGTCGAAGGTGATGCCCACCGGGCTGGTGCGCACCACATTTTTGGCGTTGCGCGCCGGGCTCAGGCTTGTTATCTTCAGGGGAGACAACACGTAGGTCAGGGTGCCCACGCACACGGTTTGCTGCCCGGCGGCGCCGCCGCAAGCGCCCGTGAAGCCGAAGCGCACATTCGGGCTGCCGCCGAAAGTGGTGCTAGCCAAATTGTCGACGTAGCTGAACTGCTGTATCCCATCCAGAAACACGGTGAGCGTCGTGGTGGCCACGTTCCAGGTCACGCGAAACGTGCGGACGCCGTTAAAATTCAGGTTGGGCGAAATGGCCGCGTACCGCAGCGGTGTAGAACTACTGTTCTTCACCAGCGCCAGGTGCGAATTGTCGTTGTCGTTGTAAGTACCGCCCGTGCCACTGTTGTAGGTATCCAGCTCCACGGCTACCGACGGGACTATCCCCCCCCCGCCGTAGTAGTTCAGGTTGGACCCACTCTGGCCCGGATTGACCGTAGCCGCGCCGTTCTGGAGCACAAACGCAATACCATCGGCCCCGCCCAGGGTGGTGGTAAAGTTCAGGTCGAAGTTGTAGGCCAGGCTAATGGTGGAATTGCTGAACATGGAGCCCGTGGCCCCCCCGGCATTCGGCGTTATGGTATAGCAGTTGCCCCCCTGAACGCTGGCATCGCCATTGGCAGTAAATGTCATGGCCTGGGCCATGGCCGCCGGGACCAGCCCGATGCCTAGTAGTAGCGTTAGCAACAGCCGCGCCACCAAGGCCAGCAACGGAGGGTTGGAGCGAGTTGGACGAGCCAGCTGCCATGAATGGGTATTGGTTTTTTGCATAAAAAGATTGGGAATAGACAATTGCGTAAAAGCACAGCTTTATTCAACACAACAGCCTGAAAAAGAAAGTGTAATAAAAAAATTAAACGGATACAAAGCTAGCTTAATAAAATATATGACTACATAGAAAAGTAATAATTATTTTTCCTTATGTAACGATTACCAAATGCGAAGGGATTTAGCATGAATTCTCCTTCTGCTGCTGTTGTTTGGCAACAGCACTGGTGTAGTCCCGGCCAGGCACACGCAGCCCGGAAGCGTTGGCCACACCTCCTCAGCACCTACCCAAATAGGACAATTCAAACCCGGCCGGACGCAGCGCAACCAGCACAATGGCCAGGCGCAACCGGCACTGTACCAGCGGTCACGTAGTCAGCGGCCTCCCCCCTACTCCACCTTCAGCGTACGGGCCACGCGCTGCTCGCCGGCCCGCACCTGTACTCGGTACATACCAGGCACTCGGCCCAGCAGCGGCACTTCGGCGGTGCCCCCGGCACCGGTCAGGCTCACAGGCTGCTCAAACACGGTGGCCCCGAGCGCATCGGTGAGCGTCACGGTGGCGGTATTGGCTCCCGGCACCGCCGGCACTTGCACCGTGGCCCGAATATGGGCCGGGTTTGGGTACACGCTCACGTCGGCCAGCGGGGCCAGGTCCTGCGCGTGGGCGGTCGGCGCCCACAGCTCCAGCAGGGCCGGAACTGCCAGCATGCCCAAACGGGGCGATAACACAATGCTTCTCATAGCGTGGATAAGTTAGATAAAATAACGCCGGGGCCACCGGCAACAAGCGCCCCCTTATCCCGGCATCAGGCGCTCCGCTCTATAGTCATTACTCGTCCATGCACCGGCCCTGCCTGCTCCTCCGTCATCGTCAGTCCTCCTTTCCGCATACTCGAAAGCTGAAGTCCGCGTTTACCGATTCTCCATAAAAAAAGGTCCCCTTCCAACGGAAGGGGACCTTTAAAATTGTGCGGGAGGCCAGAAATTAACCCGCCGCCAGTGCCTCGGCACCACCCACGATTTCGAGAATCTCGGTCGTGATGGCCGCCTGACGCGTCCGGTTGTAGGTCAGCTTGAGGGCCTTGAGCAGCTCACCGGCGTTGTCGGTGGCTTTGTCCATGGCCGTCATGCGGGCGCCGTGCTCCGAAGCGTTGCTTTCCAGCACCGCCTTGTAAAGCTGAATCTTGATGGACTGCGGAATCAGCGTCTGCACGATGTCCTCTTTCGAAGGCTCGAACAGGTAGTCCACGTTCGACTCCGGCATAGCCGTGGCTGGCGCTGCCTCCTGCACCAGCGGCAACAGCTGCTGGGTGCGGATAATCTGCGTCGCCACGTTACGGAACTCGTTGTACACCATCACCACCTCGTCATAAGTGCCGTTGCGGAAACCTTCCATGGCCACTTCTGCCGCCGCCCGCACCGTCTCGAACGACAGCTTGGCGAAGACATGAGTGTAGTCGCCCACCGTCTGGCCGCGACGGCCGTAGTAGTCGTGCGCCTTCTTGCCAATGGCCATCACCGAGATGCTGGCCGCCGACAGGTTACCGTAGCGCGAAGCAATGGCTGCGTTCACGCCTTTGAACACGTTCGAGTTGAACGCGCCCGCCAGGCCCCGGTCCGAGGTAATGGCAATCACCAGCACCTTGCGCACCTCCCGGGCCACGCCGTATTCGCTCACAATGTCGTCGTCGGCATTGCGCGTCAGGTTGGTCAGGATGGCGTTCAGCCGCTGGGCATAAGGCCGCATCCGGATAATGTTGTCCTGGGCACGGCGCAGCTTGGCTGCCGCCACCATTTTCATGGCTTTGGTAATCTGCTGCGTGCTGCTCACCGACTGAATGCGGCTACGGACTTCTTTTAAACTGGCCATTATTTTGAATTAAAAATTAAGAATTAAGAATTAAGAATTAAGCCTCGCGGTACCCGGCTGGGTTAGCAATTCTTAATTTTTAATTCTTAATTCTTAATTGATTACTTGGCTGCGTAGTTCGCCGACACGTCCTTCGCTACTTCGCGCATCGCCTTGGTGGCAGTGTCGTCGAGCTTGCCGGCTTTCAGGGCCTTCAGCACGTCGGGGTAGCGGGAGTTCATCACCTGGCCAAACTCCTTCTCAAACTCACGCACACGGTTCACGGGCACGTTGTCGAGGAGGCCGTTGGTGGCGGCGTAGATGATGGCCACCTGGTCCTCCACCTTCACGGGCGAGTACTGGGGCTGCTTCAGAATTTCGAGGTTGCGACGGCCGCGCTCGATGGTGAGCTTGGTCGAGGCATCGAGGTCGGAGCCGAACTTGGCGAAGGCTTCCAGCTCGCGGAACTGGGCCTGGTCAAGCTTCAGCGTACCGGCCACTTTCTTCATCGACTTAATCTGAGCATTACCACCCACGCGCGATACCGAGATACCCACGTTGATGGCCGGGCGCACGCCCGAGTTGAACAGGTTGGTCTCGAGGAAAATCTGGCCGTCCGTAATCGAAATCACGTTGGTCGGGATGTAGGCCGATACGTCACCGGCCTGCGTCTCAATCAGGGGCAAAGCCGTCAGCGAACCACCACCTTTCACGAGGTGCTTGATGCTCTCGGGCAGGTCGTTCATGTTCTTCGCAATCTCGTCCGAAGAGTTGATTTTAGCGGCCCGCTCCAGCAAACGGCTGTGCAGGTAGAACACGTCGCCAGGGTATGCCTCGCGGCCCGGAGGACGACGGAGCAGCAGCGACACCTCGCGGTAAGCTACGGCCTGCTTCGACAAGTCATCGTAAACCACCAAGGCCGGACGACCCGTATCGCGGAAGAATTCACCAATAGCAGCACCCGTGAAGGGCGCGTAGAACTGCAGCGGAGCCGGGTCGGAAGCCGAAGCGGCTACCACCACGGTGTAGTCCATGGCACCGCCCTTGGTGAGGGCCTGCACTACCTGGGCTACCGTAGAAGCCTTCTGGCCGATGGCCACGTAGATGCAATACACCGGCTGGCCGGCCTCGAAGAACTCGCGCTGGTTGATGATGGTATCGATGGCCACGGCCGACTTACCCGTCTGGCGGTCACCGATAATCAGCTCGCGCTGGCCACGGCCAATCGGAATCATCGCGTCAATCGACTTGATGCCGGTTTGCATCGGCTCGGTTACGGGCTGGCGGAAGATTACGCCGGGAGCCTTGCGCTCCAGGGGCATCTCATACAGCTCGCCCTGGATGGGGCCACGGCCGTCGATGGGCTGGCCCAGCGTGTTTACCACGCGGCCCACAATGCCCTCACCAACTTTGATGGAGGCAATTTTCTTGGTGCGCTTCACCGTGGCGCCTTCCCGGATTTCCGAGTAGTCGCCCAGCATCACGGCACCCACGTTGTCTTCTTCCAGGTTCAGCACCAGCCCTTGCAGGCCGTTTTCGAACTCAATCAGCTCGCCGGCCTGGGCTTTGCTCAGTCCGTAGATACGGGCCACGCCGTCGCCGACCTGCAATACGGTGCCGACTTCTTCCAGCTCGGCTTCCGACTTGAAATTGGACAATTGCTGCCGCAGGATTGCGGAGACTTCGTCCGGACGTACTTCTGCCATTTTTGGGGGGAATAAGGTATAGGGAATTCGGGATATGGGGTGGGGACAGCGGGAGCGTGTCCCCTATCCCAACTTCCCTATACCCTACAGTTTTTGTTGGTAAGAATTTTCTTGCAGCGACGTGCGCAGCTTGCGCAGGCTGGTGCGCACGGAATCGTCAATCTGGTTGTCGCCCACCCGCAGCACGAAGCCACCGATGAGCTCGGGGTCAACTTTCTCGGTGAGTTGCACCTCGGTGAGGCCGGTCTGCTTGGTCACCAATGCCTGCATTTCGGCGCGGGCAGCCGGCGTGAGGGCCGTTGCCGACGTTACTTCCGCCGACTGAATGCCCTGCATGCTGTTGTACTGCGCCAGAAACTCCGGCCCGATTCCTTCAATCGCCGACTCGCGGTTTTTGCTGGTCAGGATGGTGAAGAAGCGCAGGGTCATGTCCGATACCTTGCCGCCGAAAATGGCGTTTAGGATGGCCAGCTTCTTATCGTGCTTCACAATCGGATTGCGTAGCAGCAGGCGCAGGTCGCGGCTTTCGGCCATGGTCTTGCTCAGCAGGTCCATGTCCGCTTTCACTGCGCTCAGGGTGCCCATCTCCTTGCCCAAGTCGAGGAGCGACTTGGCGTAGCGGGCCGCTACTCGTTGGTCAGCCATATTATTAGTAGGGTCTTGGGGACTTTGGGACTTGGGGTCTTGGTTTTCCTGGCAATGGTTCGTTGAACACATTACCAAGTTCCCAAGACCCCAAGTCCCCGAGACCCTAGTTCAATTTAACGTCTTTCAGGTAAGAATCGACCAGCTGCGTTTGGGCGGCGGGGTCGGTCAGCTCGCGGCGCAGGATGCGCTCGGCAATGTCGAGCGAAAGCTTGGCGGCGGTATTTTTTACTTCGGCCAGGGCTGCGTTTTTCTCCTGCTGGATGGCTTCGCGAGCTTGCTGGATGATGGTGTTGGCTTCGGCGGTGGCGCGGGCCTTTTCGGTCTCGCGGTGCTGGTTAGCCATTTGGGTGGCCTCCTGCATCATGCGGTCACGCTCGAGGCGGGCATCGGTCAGCAACTTCTCGTTGCCGGCTTTCAGCTGCTGCATCTCAATTTTGGCCTGGTCGGCCATGCGCAGGGCACCTTCGATGCTGTCCTCGCGCTCTTTGAGGGCGAGCAGAATCGGCTTCCAGGCAAACTTGGCCAGCAGGAACAGTACCAGCAGGAAGATAACCAGTTGCCAGAAAATCAGGCCGAGTTCAGGGGATAAAAAAGCTGGCAGCATTGATAGGGTATTTTTAAAAAATGTCAACTAATCAGGTATACAGATTAGGAGCAGGTAAGCCCGCCGCGCCAACTGCGTATTGCAGCAGCGGGCGGCGGGCTTCCAACTACTTCCGGGCCCAAAGCCCGGCCCGTTACTAAACGAGTTTGGTCCAGATAAGCACGCAGACTACGACTGCGAACAGGCCCAGACCTTCAATCAGAGCGGCGGCGATAATCATAGCCGTCTGGATTTTGCCCGAAGCTTCCGGCTGACGGCCGATAGCATCCATGGCGCTGCCGCCGATGCGACCGATGCCCAGGCCAACGCCCAAAGCCACCAGACCTGCACCGATACCGGCACCCATTACAGCCAGACCGGGACCGTAGTTAGCTGCCATAGCAACTGCTTGCAAAAACAAAGAAAGAAGCATAATAAAAAAAGAAAAAGGGGAAAAAGAAAAAGTTCGTCAGTCCCGTAGCGGGGAGGGGGGGATTGCCACGGGCTGGCCGAAACAGCCAGTTGGCGGGTGGCGGGCACCCGGCCGTTTAAGTCAGATTAGTGGGCAGCGTGGGCAGCTTCCGAGTCGTCGCTGTAGCCTATTTGCATGTCGGCATCATGGTGCTCCTCTACTGCGCCGCCGATGTACATCGAGGTGAGCAGGGTGAAGATGAATGCCTGCAGCAGGGCCACCAGCAATTCGAGCACGTTGATGAACAGGCCGAAAGCCAGCGTCACCGGAGCGACGGCCCACGATTTGAAGATGAATACCAGGCTGATAAAGCTCAAGACCACGATGTGGCCCGCCGTGATGTTGGCGAACAGACGAATCATGAGCGAGAAGGGCTTGGTGAAAATACCAATTACTTCCACGATAATCATGATGGGCAGCAGCGGCTTGGGCACGCCGGGCGTGGCGAAAATGTGGGCCCAGTAGTACTTGTTGCTCGATGCCAGGGTGATAACCAGCGTCATCAGGGCCAGCACCATGGTCACGGCGATGTTGCCGCTCAGGTTGGCCGCGCCGGGCGTGAGGCCGAGCAGGTTATTGAACCAGATGAAGAAGAACACCGTGAGCAGGTACGGCATGTAGCGCTCATACTTCGGGCCGATGTTTTTCTTGGCTACTTCGTCGCGGATGAAGACGATGATGGGCTCGAAGAACGACTGGATGCCCTTAGGGGCGCGGCCGTGGTTTTTGCGGTAGCCGCTTGCTACGGAAATAAACACCACGAGCATCAAAATTGCGCTGCCAATGAGGCCGGCAACGTTTTTGGTGATGGAGAAGTCGTAGAGCTTGCTGCCATCGGTGCTCACGAGCTTTTCGTGGTCGAGCTTCAGGCCGTCATATTCCTTGCCGCTGGCTTCGCCTTCGCCGTTCGAGATTCTCTCGGAGGAGAATACCGAAACCCCTTTGCCGGGGCGGTAGGCGATAATGGGCAGGTAGGTGGTGAAATTGCCGGTATCGGTGGCCAGCCAATGCCACTCGTGCGAATCGCCGATGTGGTGCAAAATCATTTCACCGGGATTGAAGCCTTCGGCCTTTTCGCCCTCGGCAGCGGGTTCGTTAGCAAAAACGGACAGGGAGACGAAGCAGAGGAGAATCGAGAGTAAACGCTTCATTCAAAGTTAATTAATGACTAATTCCGGGCTAACGCACTATCATTGCGTTACTTGCTTTCCTGAAATCGGCCGCAAGTTACTCAAAGTAGCCCAGATTTCAAACCCGGCCCACGAAAAGTACAGGATGAAGAAGGCGCCGAGGAAGGTCCAGATGCCCCTCGGCTCGCGGGCAATGCCGCCGGCCAACAGCCACGTAACGAGGCCCAGCGACACCAATAGCCGGACCGTCATGCCGATGAGGTAGCCGGCAGCTAAGCTGTTGGGGTCGCGGGCCACGAGGCGCGCCGTGAGGCTGTAGGCGAAGTAGGTGAGCGCCGCCATGACGGCAAAAATGAGCCCGGTGCGCGGATGCACCACGGCCGTGCCGTAGAGGCGGTGCAGGACGTAGATGGGCAGCCCCAGCGCGGCGGTGAAGAGCAGAAACTGACGCAGGAACTTGGGCATAGACATAGATTGGGGCTGATACACCGTCATGCCGAGCATTCTGCGAATCAAGCAGAGACCGAGGCAGCTCGCGTGCCCCCAATAATCTTTCAACGATTGGTTTACTATTGCACGCGAGATGCCTCGGTCTCTGCTTGATTCGCAGAATGCTCGGTATGACGGTGGTTTCGTATTTACAGGGATTCTTTGGTGAGGCTGCGGATGACCTGGAACACGGCCAGGAATACGCCCAGCAGCAGCAGCCCGATGGTGAGCCAGGGCTGGGTGTGCAAACGGCCGTCGAGCCACGTGCCCAGCCAGGCACTGCCCCCGATGATGGCCAGCATCTGGAAGGCCAGGCCGGAGTATTTCATCACCGCCTGCAGGCGGTTGGAGCCGGCGGGCTGCGGGTCGGGAGGGGTGGGCATGGGCGGTAAGGGAGAGACGGCTGGCAAAGTTACGGCGCGGGCGGGGCTACGTTTGCCCGGGGAAAAACGTAATTTTACCCGGGCGGCTTCGTTATCTGGCAGAGCCGTCGAACATTTCCGGCTGCTTTAGGCGTTCCGGCTGCTCCGGGCCGTCCTTTCCTTTGCTTTGATTTTGACAAATTATTCGCTGACATATCGCTGGGCCGCGCTGCTCACCTTCCTGCTGGGCGTGGGAGCGGCGGGCTGCGCATCGGACAAAAATCTGGTGGCCCACGCCTTCAACAACGTGGCCGCCCGCGACAACGCCTACTTCCTGGCCCGCGTGAAGCTGCAGGCGGCCGAGGACAAGATGTACGCGGCCCGCGTGAACGACTACAACCAGACGCTGCCGCTGTTCCCGACGCTGGACAGTGCCAGCGTGAAGGCCAACCGGGCCGATTTGAACGACATTATCAAGAAGGCGTCGATGCCGATTCAGAACCGGCCGGGCTCGGACTGGACCGATGATGCCTACATCTTGGTGGGCTGGGCGCGCTTCTACCTGATGCAGTTTGATGATGCTGGCCAGACATTTAAGTACGTGAACTCGACCAGCAAGGACGCCAATGCCAAGCACGAAGCGTTGATTGGGCTGATGCGGACTTTTGTGGCGCAGGGCGAACTGGAAAGCGCCAAAGCGGTATCGGACCTGCTGGACAAGGAAGAGGGGCTGCCGCAGGATGCGCGCCAGCTGTTTCTGACGCGGGCCGACTACTACATCCGCACGGAGGAACCGGCCAAGGCCATCCCAGAGCTGGAAAAGGCCATTCCGCTGATTGAGTTTAAGAACGAGCGGTCGCGTACGCGCTATATTCTGGCGCAGTTGTACCAGGATGCCGGTGAGAACAAAAAGGCCTACGAGCAGCTCGAACAAATTATCGCTCGCAACCCGCCGTACGAGTTGGATTTTCAGGCCAAGCTGATGTTACCGCAGGTATCAGACCTGAGTACGACCGACCGCGTGAAGCTGGATAAGAACTTTGCCAACCTTCTGAAAGACACGAAGAACAAGGACTACCGCGACAAGATATACTACGAGATGGCGCGGCTCAACTACCGCGAAAAGAACTACCCCGAGGCGCTGAAGCTGCTGCAACAGTCCATTAAAGCCACCACCTCCAACCGCCTCCAGAAAAGCTATACCTACCTGCTGGCTGGGCGCATCTACTATGAAAACCTGCAGAAGTACCGCCTCGCGGCGGCCTACTACGACAGCACGGTGCAGAACCTGAACAAGGAAGCCAAAACCTACGCCGCCATCAAGGAGCGCAGCGGCATCCTGAAGGATTTTGCCAAGCAGTACACCATCATCGAAACGCAGGACAGCCTGCAGGCGCTGGCCCGCCTGGCGCCCGACGCGCTAAACCAGCAACTCGTTGCTTACGCCGAGGCGGAGCTGGCAGCCCAGAAAGTGGCCGCCGACCGCCTGGCGGCTCAGCAAAAGAAACAGGCTGCCGCCGCCGAGTTTGCCGGCCGCACTTCCTCCAGCAGCAGTGGCCTGGGCAGTAACCTGCCCGGCGGCACACCCAGTGCCGACCCGCTGTCGTTCGACCCAACGGCCGTGGCTTCGGGTGCGCAGTGGTACTTCGACAACCCGGCCACGCTGGGCACGGCCCGCGCCGACTTCCTGCGCAAGTGGCAGAACCGGCCGCTGCAGGACAACTGGCGCACCAGCCGCACGGGCAGCAGCTCGACCAACAACATCGCCAACGGGGGTGCGCCCATCTCCATCACCGGCAACGGCAGCACGCTGGTGAATGGCGGCCGGCCCGACTCGGCGGCCGTGGCCGCCGCCGCCGCCAACCCCAACGCGGCCAAGGATGCCCTGGTAGCGCAGTACCGCAAGGATATTCCCACTACGCCTGCCCAACTGGCGGCTTCCGACACGCAGGTAGAAGGCGCGCTGTACGAGTTGGGCGGCATCTACAAGGAGCAGCTGAAAGAGCGTGAAAAGGGCTTCGAAACCTACGAGAAGCAAGTGAACCGCTACGTACGTGGCGAACATGCCCCCGATGCCTATTACCTACTCTATCTCTACTACAAAGACAAGCCCGATGCGGCCAAAACCGCGCAATACGCGGCGGCACTGCAACGCGAGTTCCCGCAGTCGCTCTACGCCAAGCTGATTGCTGACCCGCTGTACCGCGAGCACGAGCTGGCCCTGCACAACGCCGTAGCCAGTCGCGTCGATTCGGCCTTCACGTATTACAAAAACCAGGAGTTCCGCAAAGCCACGGCCGTGCTGGCGCGCACCGAGCAGCAATACCCCAAGAGTGACCTCAGCGACCGGGTGGCCTACCTGAAAACGCTGCTGGTGATTCGGACGCAGCCGCCGCTCACGGCCCGCTCCTCGGTGGAGAAATTCTATAAGGATTTCCCGGAAAGCCCGCTGGTGCCGCAGGCCCAGGCCCTGGCCGCCACCTATCAGAAGAAGGATGATGGCCAGATTGCCGGTGCCCTGGCTTCTACCGAAAAGCCCGTGGTATCCATCTTCCGCCCCGGCGAAATCGATAACCGAATGCGCATTGTGTACCGCGAAGGGGATAGCCCGGCCAAAGCCCTGGGGCCAGTTACGGCACCGGCAACGCCGGCTGCTACCGCACCCGCACCGGATGCGATGCGGGCCATGCCCCGGCGCTCGGCGGCTGATGCCAAGCTGGAAGCAAAAAGCGCAGCCGAAGCCACAGGCTCGTCCATAACTCCCGCAACGGCGGCCCTGGGTGCTGCTCCGGCCACCAACGCGGTCCTCACGCCAGGCGCGGCACCAGTTGCGGCAGCTCCGGTCCGAAAAGGCCGCCCCACGCGCAAGCAGCTGGCCGATGAAGCAGCGGCGAAAAAAGCAGCCGCAACAGCAGCAGCTTCGGTGGCGGGCACTTTGCCGGCTGCTACGGGTGGTAGCCCCACTCCTACCGCGCCAACGGCCGCACCGCTTCCCGCTGCCGATACCAACGGTATGCCTGCCGCCCCCCCCGCAACGGCGGCCCCAGTCCGCAAGGGCCGGCCCACCCGCAAGCAGCTGGCCGACGAGGCTGCCGCGAAAGCGGCCGCTGCCAAAACGGCGGCGACAACGGGTGTCACCCCCGGCACTACGGCTCCTGCGGCAGGCACCCCAGCTCCCGCAACGCCGGCTACGCCCACGCCCGTAGCCGGGACCAGTACGGCTTCATCGGCCCCGGCCGTGGCCTACACCACCCAGCTAAACAGTCCGCACACGGTGGTGCTGGTGTTTCCGAAAGACTCGCCCGCTACCACGGGACTGGCGGCTCAGCTGGCTACTTACAACAGTCGTTTTTTCAAGGCAAATAACCTCACGGTTGAATCGGCGCCACTGGGAGCCGACCAGGAGTTGGTGGTGGTGAAAACGCTGCCGTGGGCCAAAATAGCCCAGAGCTACGCCACCAAGCTGCGCGGGCCGCAGTCGCCACTGGGCAAGTTGCACGGCGCAGGCTATCAGACCTTGGTCATTAGTCCCGAAAATCTGGCTTTGCTTCAGAGCAGCGGTGATTTGGCGGGGTATTTGACCTTCTACCAGCGCGTGTATAAATGAGTTAAAAGGCAGGAATTATGAGTTATGAGTTGGCATTCGGACCTTTACACCGTGGTTAGGCCGGCCTAAGTTTTAACTCTTAACTTTTAACCCCTAACTCTTAACTCCCTCAATGCCCAATACCCCTCCTGCCCGTCGTCCCAAGCCCCAACCTTTGAAACCGGTTCGTTCGGGGCGCTTCACGGCGTTTGTGCGCACCATGTGGCTGTTGTTTGGCATGAGCGTAGTGGGGCTGGCGCTGTTTGTGCTGGCCGTGAGCGGCAACTTCTTGGACCTGTTCGGGCGCATGCCCAACCTGAAAAGCCTCGAAAACCCGCGCTCGGAGCTGGCCTCCGAAATTTATTCGGCCGATGGCGTGCTGCTGGGCAAATACTTCCGCGAGAACCGCACGCCCGTTGATTTCAAGGAACTGCCCCAGAACCTGATTGACGCCCTCATCGCCACCGAGGATGTGCGCTTCGAGCAACACTCGGGCATTGATGCCAAGAGCGTGCTGCGGGCCGTGACCGGCGTGCTCACCTTCTCGCACAACGGCGGTGGCTCCACGCTCACGCAGCAGGTGGCCAAGGTGCTGTTCCGCACCCGGGGCGACCTCAACGACGGCACCCTGAACGGCACCGGCAAGCTCGGCCTGCTCATCACCAAGACGAAGGAATGGATTCTGGCCATTCGGCTGGAGCGCAACTACACGAAGCGCGAAATCATCCGGATGTACTTCAACACCGTGGAATACGGCTCCAACGCCTTCGGTATCAACACGGCAGCCAAAACGTTCTTCAACAAATCGCCCAAAAACCTGAGCACCCCCGAGGCCGCCACCCTGGTGGGCATCGTGAACGCGCCGGGCCGCTTTAGCCCCGTGGTGCACCCCGACCGCTCGCGCAAGCGCCGCAACTGGGTGCTGCGCCAGATGGCCAAATCGAATTACATCACCACCACCGAGCTGGCCCAGGATACCGCCAAGGCCATTGTGCTACACTACTCCGTGGAGAACCCCAGCAAGGGCCTGGCCCCCTACTTCCGGGCCGAGGTGGTGAAGTCGCTGCTAAGCTGGGCCAAGGAAACCGACCACGACCTGTATGCCGACGGCCTGAAAATCTACACCACCATCGACTCGCGCATGCAGCAGCACGCCGAGCAGTCGCTGGCCGAGCACATGACGCTCCAGCAAAAGTGGTTTTCGGCCCACTGGAAGGGCCAATTGCCCTGGCGCGACGAGAACGGCAAGATTATCCCCAACTTCCTGGTGAACTCCATGCGCCGCACCCAGCGCTACAAGTCGCTGATGGCCCAGTACGACGGCAACCGCGACTCGGTGAACTACTACCTGCACAAGAAGTACAAGATGCAGGTATTCTCCTGGCAGGGCGAAAAGGAGATGCTGATGTCGCCATACGACTCGCTCGAATACTACAAGCGCTACCTGCAGGCCGGCTTCATGGCCATGAATCCGCTCAACGGCCAGATTAAAGCTTGGGTAGGCGGCCCCAACTACAAGTTCTTCAAGTTCGACCACGTCCGGCAGGGCAAGCGCCAGCCGGGCTCCACCTTCAAGCCCATCGTGTACGTGGCGGCCATCGACCAGGGCTACTCGCCCTGCTACCCGCGTCCCGACGTGGCAACTACTTTCCCGGCTGTGGCAGGCCGTGCGCCCTACACGCCCCACAACTTCGAGGGCAGTTTTTCGGGCCGCACCTTTACCCTGAGGCAGGCCTTGGCCCGCTCCATGAACTCCATCACGGCTTGGCTGGTGATGAAGCTCACCCCCGAAACCATCGCCGCCTACGCCAAGCGCCTCGGCGTTACCTCGCCCGTCGATGCGGTGCCTTCCATGGGCTTCGGCACCTCCGATTGCAGCATTTTCGAGCTGTGCGGGGTCTATTCCACCTTTGTAAACAAGGGCGTGCATACCACTCCCATTATGGTTACCCGCATCGAGGACAAGAACGGCAACGTGCTGCGCGAGTTCGTGGCCCGCACCCGCGAAGTCCTCAGCGAAGAAACCGCCTACATCATGACCAACATGCTGCAGGCCAGCACCACCGAGCCCGGCGGCACCAGCACCATCCTGCACACCGGCTTCAAGTTTCCGTATGAAATCGGGGCCAAAACCGGCACCACCAGCAACTACTCCGATGCCTGGTTCATGGGCATTACCCCCGACCTGGTGTGCGGCATGTGGGTGGGCGGCGAAGACCGCAGCATCCACTTCCGCACCGGCACCTACGGCCAGGGCGCGCGCGAGGCCCTGCCGCTCTACGGCCTCTTCATGCAGAAGGTGTACAAAGACAAGCGCATCGGCATTAACACCGGCCCTTTTCCCAAGCCCGCCACCCCGCTCAGCATCGAAATCGACTGCTCAAAATACTACGGCGGCCAGCGCGACACCATTCCCGCCGACCAGAAAATGCAGGTGCCCGACGCCGGCGACCTGGACGACAAGGACATCTAAATCACAGATTGCCGCTGATTCATTTAGCTTAATCACGCAAGCGGCGGTTTTATAAGGAATGGCCGGCGACTTTTGCCGGTCATTTTTTGTTATTGATGACACCTCTTTGCCCTCCAAGGGGACTCCCTTTTTAGCGCCCCACCTCCCTCCTTCCCAACACGCCGGCTGAATCAGCGTAACCACGGTTAATCAGCGACAATCTGCGATTTATGGCAGCCAACCCCGAACTGCAAGCCCAAATTTCCGCCCTGCCCCACAAGCCCGGCGTGTACAAGTATTTCGATGATGAGGGCATCATCTACGTGGGCAAAGCCATCGACCTGCGCAAGCGCGTGAGCAGCTACTTCACCAAGCAGGACCACAACAAGAAAACCCAGCAGCTGGTCCGCAACATCAAGCGCCTGGAGTTTACCATCGTCGACAGCGAATCCGATGCCTTCCTGCTCGAAAACAACCTCATCAAGCAGCACCAACCCAAGTACAACATCCTGCTGAAGGACGGCAAAACCTACCCCTTCCTGTGCCTCACCAACGAGCGGTTCCCCCGCCTCATCCCCACCCGCAACAAGATTAACGACGGCTCACGCTACTACGGCCCCTACGCCAACGGCACCGCCCTCAACGTGCTGCTGGAACTCATCCGCGCCCTCTACCCGCTCCGCACCTGCAACTACAACCTGAGCGCCGCCAACGTCGAAGCCGGCAAGTTCAAGCCCTGCCTGGAACTGCAAATCGGCAACTGCAACGCGCCCTGCGTCGCCCGCGAAGACGAGGCCACCTACAACGCCTACATCCAGCAAATCCGCAACATCCTCAACGGCGACCTACGCATCCCCAAGCAGTATTTCCGCGAGCGCATGAGCGCCGCCGCCCAGGATATGCAGTACGAGCTGGCCCACCAGTTCAAGGTCAAACTCGATAAGCTGGAAGCCTTCCAGGCGAAGTCTACCATCGTAAGCGACACGCTAACCAATATCGACGTGTTTGCCATCGCCAGCAACGAGAAATCGGGCTTCATCACGTATTTGAAAGTGATGAACGGCAGCATCATCCTCACCCAATCCCTCGAAGTCACTAAAAAGCTGGATGAGGAAGATGCCGAAATCCTCGCCCCGCTCATCATGCAGCTGCGCCAGGAGTTTGAAAGCGAGTCGCGTGAAATCCTTACCAACGTGGCTGTCGAACTCCCGCTCCCCGGTGTGAACCTCGCCGTTCCCCAAATCGGCGACAAGCGCAAGCTCCTCGAGCTGGCCATCAAAAATGTGCTTTACGCCCGCAAGGAGAAGGAAAGCATGAATGAGAAGAGCAAGGACAGCAACGAGGTGCGCATCATGGAAACCATCAAAAAGGACCTGCGCCTTACCGAGCTTCCCAAGCACATCGAGTGCTTCGACAACTCCAACTTCCAGGGCGATAACCCGGTGGCCGCCATGGTCTGCTTCCGCAATTCCAAGCCCAGCAAGCGCGATTACCGCCACTACCACATCAAAACCGTCATCGGCCCCAACGACTTCGACTCCATGTACGAAGTCGTTTCCCGCCGCTACCGTCGCCTGGTGGACGAAGGAGCAAGCCTCCCCCAATTAGTCATCGTCGATGGCGGCAAGGGCCAGTTGAGCATGGCCGTCAAGGCCCTTAAAGACCTCAACCTCTGGGGCCAGATTGCCATCATCGGTATCGCCAAGCGCCTCGAAGAAATCTACGTCCCCAACGACCCGTTGCCCATCTACATCGACAAAAGGAGCGAGTCCCTCCGCCTCTTCCAGCGCATGCGCGACGAAGTGCACCGCTTCGGCATCACCTTCCACCGCTCCCTTCGCGACGCCGGCACCCTCAAAACCGAACTGACCGACGTCAAAGGCCTCGGCCCCGTCACCGCCGAAAAACTCCTCAACAAGTTCAAGTCCGTCAAGAAAATCCGCGAGCTCACGGAGGCCGAGCTAATTGCCGAAGTAGGCAAGTCCAAAGCCAAAATCCTCCAAACCTACCTCGCCGAAAACGAGGCCCCCGCCCACCCCATGCCTCCCCGCCAGCTTCCCAAACCAGCCTAATCAACCAAATAAAAAAGCCCTCGCATCGCTGCAAGGGCTTTTTTGTTTTAACCGAATCGACTACAAAATCTGTGTAATCCGCTCAAATCCGAGCTAATCCGTGGTCTAGAAAGACCACAGATTATACTCGTACTCTACCAGGTCAGCCGCCGTCTGCTGAGCAGCCAGGATGCCTTGCTGAGCGCCACCGTAGATGTCATCCAAACGGCTGTCGCCAGCGTTCGACACCTTGGTGATGTACGAGTTGAACAACCACAGCTCAAACGCATCAGCGAGGTTCTTGTGCTGCGCATCATTCTCGGCGTTGAACCAGATGGCATTCTGCGGATTATTACGAAACACCTTCACCAAGTCGCTGTACTTGAAGTAGCCAATGGGCTTTTCAATGCCCGACGTGTTGGCGGGCAGCGTCGAAGGAACAAAAAGACCAATGGACTTAATGTCGTGATACATCCGCGACCGTTTCTTGTCGAAAATCATATCTTCCTTTAACTCCATCTCATACAGGTCCTTGTACCGGTATTCGTTGGCCGGAGGAACCGGTTTGGCCACCGGGGCAACCGCTACGGTTTCGTAGATGGTCTTACCCTTCTTATCCTTCATCGGCTTGCCATTGGCACCAATCTTCGGCTTGCGCACGGTTCTGGCAGCGTTACGAGCAGCCGGTTTGGGAGCGCCCCAATCATCCCCGCCACCGCCCAGGTCAGACTGGCTAAAGCCAGCTGCTTTTTCCTCATCGCTCAATTTCACTGCCTCATCGGCATATGACATGTTGGACGAGATTTCCTGCGGGTTGAGCGTAGACGTCAGCGAATCATTCTTGTATGCCTGCAATTCGCCCCGCTTCACGGCCTCCAGAATCACCCGGCTGATTTCTTTGCCTTCGGAAAACATCGGCTTGTTCTGCTTCTCACGCAGGTCTACCTGCCGCCAGATGCTCTTGCGAAACATTTGGTCCGACGGCGGAATCGGCCGGTGCGAGCCGGTGCTGCTCGCCGTAGTGGCTTGCT
Source organism: Hymenobacter artigasi (assembly GCF_012275535.1). Lineage (GTDB taxonomy): Bacteria > Bacteroidota > Bacteroidia > Cytophagales > Hymenobacteraceae > Hymenobacter > Hymenobacter artigasi. The sequence continues at coordinate 510,500 of NZ_JAAVTK010000001.1, forward strand.
CTTGCGCCGAAACCGACAGCGAAAGCGACAGGCCCGCCGCGATAGCGGCCAAGGTGTGAATGGATTTCATAACGGGCAAAAGCAAATTGATTGTAAGATAGTTCGCTAACGTAACTACGGTGTAGATATTATAGCAGCGGGATATTGAACTGTTTCGAAACGCTTACCGGCTCAACGCTGCCCTGGAAGGTCTGGCGCTGCACTTCTTTCACTTCGATATACAGACGGTCGCCGTCACGATAGGCATTCACCACATCGCTCAGGTCAGCCTGCGGGCCGCTCACGGTCTTCGTCGGCAAAGCCGGACGACGGCCACGTACCAGCGTCACTTCGTAGCGCGACACGCGGAACTTCGCGTCATCGGGCAGGAAAGTAGCAAAACCAGCATCCGGGATGGCGCGCAGGTTCAGCGAGCGCACAGCCGTACCGGGGGTACCCTGCTTCTCGTTGGCCTGACGGCCGCCCACCCAGCACTCAATGGTGGGCTTAGGAATAGGACGCACCTGGAAAGTCTGCGAGCCAATGGCATTGCCACCGCTGCTAACATTCAGGGTTACTTCTCTTGCGCTAGGAACCAGCGTTACGTCACCAGTCTTGGCACCCTGGATAGCCGAAGCACCCGAAGCCGAGAAGCTAGGCTTGTACTGAGCACCCAAAGCGGGCACCGAAACGTTCAGCTTGTTGCCGCACTTGAAGTACAGTGCCTGCACCGAAGCCGACTGAATCTGCATCACCGGCTTGGTGATGGTGTAAGGCACTTTCACTACGAAAGTAGTATCGCGGCCATTCTGGTTGAATTTAATCCGACCTTCCCATGAAGCCTTGGCATTACCGGAAGCATCGAAGCCACCCGGACGGGCCGTGAACTCTACTTTGCCGTGGCCATCGGCACCCACTGCGAGTGGGCTGCCGTTCAGCGTCATCTTCTGCTGAAGGCCGGTGGCCGAAGCAGTCAGGAACAGCTCGGCTTTGTACTTGGTGCCGGCAGCCACCGTGTTCGACTCTGCGCTGGCAAAAGCACCGATTTTGTCGAACGAGATGATGGTAGCACCTACTTTCTTAGCCTGCTCCGACAGGGCATCAGCTTCCAGCTTCAGCACAGCGGTTTCCTTTTGCGACAGTACTGCCAGGGCAGCTACCAGCGGCGTATTCTCAAAGTTCAGCTCAGCAAAGTCCTTGTTGCGCTGCTCCATGGTCGTATGCTCCTTGGAGTTGATGATACGCGAATCCTCTTTGCCGTCCAGTGCCAGCGGAGTTGCATCCGGCACGTAGGTTTTGATGAAGGTCGAGTAGCTGTTCAACTCCGCTTTCAGCGGGTATGCCAGGCCATTCTTTTTGCCGCCCAGCATGATTGGCATCACTTTGTTGTTGGCGTCCGGGTCTTTAAAGTCGGGAGCGCCTTTAACGTTGCCCGTGCCAGCAATGAGTTTGTCGCGAACGTCCTGCAGATAGGCAATCATTGCCTTCGTCTTGGTCCGGATTTCCTCGCTTTGCTTCAGCACCGTCACATCGCTAGCGAGGTTGTGGTTCTTGTCTACAGCAGCCTGAATACCTTTCACGGTATTATCGGCCGCCATGTTGGTTTTGCCATTGACGTCAATCAAGCTGTCGTCGATGAACTTGAACTTCAGCAGAATCGCTGAGTTCACTTGGAGCGCCAGAAGAGCGGTCAGCACGAGGTACATCATGCCAATCATCTTCTGCCGCGGGGTTTCTTTTCCGCCTGCCATTATCTGTTTCCGCTAAAATTGGATGAGAACTATCTGATGCGCTGGTCGGTGCTTAGGCCTGGGCCGGGGCACGCATGGCGTTCAGCATGTTGCCGTACACCCGGTTCAGCGACGTCAGGTTGCCCGTCAGGTCGGCTACTTGCTTCTGGAACTGCTCGGTGTCTTTGCCGGCCTGCGTCATGTTCTCCATGGCGTGGCTCAGCGTACCGTAGAACTGGTTCATGGACTTAAGGTGCGTGTTGGCATCCTGCAGTTCCATTTCGTACACGGCATTCAGCGCGCCCAGGTTCTTGGTCACGTTCTGTACCTGCATGTGGTACTCTTTGGCGTCCGAAGTAGCATTCGACATGGCCGAAATAGCTTCTACCGTGTTGCCGTAAGCCACGTTGATTTTGTCGAGCGAATCGGCAGCCGAGCGCACTTTCTTGGTGTATTCGTCGGTCACGTTAGCAGCTTCGCCCAGTTGCGACATCTGCGAAGTGGTGGTGCTGAGGCGGTTCAGGCCCTGGCCCAGGCTGGTGAGGGCTTCCGGCGTTACGTTAGCGTTTTTCAGCATATCGTCCAGCTTCATCGTCAAGCCTTTGGCATCGCTGGCACCACCTACCTGGCGGCTGCTGGTCGAAGGGTCATAACCGTCGTTCAGCTCCGGGTAAACCAGTGCCCAATCCGGCTCGTGAGCGGTGGGCTGGAATGCGCTAAGGGCAAAGATTACTGCCTCGGTTCCAAGACCAACAATCAGCATTTGGTCAGCACCAGCCCAGTGCTCAATTTTAAACAATGCACCGACGATTACAACTGCTGCACCGAGGCCGTAGATTTTGGGCATCAGCGTATCATAGAGAAAACTTTTAGCTGCCATGAGGATAAACGATTGAAAGAGGTTGAAGAGGTGTTGGAAGGGGGAGGGTGGTTGATAGTTGGCGTCAGCCGTTTGAAATTTTAGTTGAGGGAGCTGTTCGTACCCATCCCGATTTGAATCATCGAGCACCGGAAACCGATGTAGGAGCGAGCCGAATCCTGGTATTCGAAATTGCGGGTACCGGTTTCGAGGAAGTACGCAATGTCTTTCCACGAACCGCCACGAACCACTTTGCGGGGCTCATTGTCGTCCGGGTTGGTGGGGTTCAAGTCCCAAACCACCGGCACCGAAGCCTCCATGTAGGCGTCATCGCACCACTCCGAGACGTTGCCGGCCATGTCGTACAGGCCAAAATCGTTGGGAAAGAACGAGCCAACCTCCGCAGTATAGGCGAAGCCGTCGGAAGCGTAGTCGCCACGGCCGGGCTTGAAGTTGGCCAGCATGCAGCCTTTGCTGTTGCGCAGGTAAGGACCACCCCAGGGGTAGGTAGCCAGGTCGCGACCGCCACGAGCGGCGTACTCCCACTCAGCCTCGGAGGGCAGACGGAAGTTCGGGTCGTTGGCCGAGCCGGTTTCTTCGCGGGCGGCATTGCGGAACTTGGTGCGCCAGTTGCAGAAATACTTAGCGGCAAACCAATCGACACCAACCACCGGATAGTCGTCAAACGCCGGGTGGGTGTAGTAGTACTCCAGCAGGGGGTCGCCCATGTGGTAGGTGAAGTCGCGCACCCACACCGTGGTATCGGGGTAGAGCTCGGTCATCACGTACTCTTCGCCCAGCACATCCAAAGAGTCCTGTTTGATGGCATCGACGAACTGGCGGTACTCGTTGTTGGTAATCTCTGTTTCGTCCATGTAGAAGCCGGCGATGGTCACCTGCTTGTTCATGTTGACCATCGAAGCGGAAATATCCTGGTCGGTCTGGCCCATGTGGAACGTACCTCCTGGGCAGGGTACCATTCCAAATGGCACTTCCTGAGGATTAAAGAACGGACGGTCCTCGGAGCCAACCAGGTCACCCGTAGGGCCTTTGCCAAATCCACACCCGCCTAATAATGCCCCGGAAATAGCGAAAAGGGATATTGCTAGAAGCTTGTTCATGAGATTAGAAATTCTGTTTAATTGCCGATACCGCTAAAGTACATTTGGATGGGCAGGCAAATCTACACTTTTTTAGGTCGCGGTGCAATACCTGCCTTTCGTAAAAGGCGACCAAATTGAGGGTAAACACGCTGAATAGCGTAAATAACTCGGTTAATCCGTTTTATTGTTTGCGAGGCCGACTAAATTTTATCCTAACTGAATAGGATAATGCTCATCCTGAGTACAAGATAAGAAAATAGGAGAATTAGAAGCTATAACGAGGCGTGCGAATGGCTGGCCGGGTATTAATCGTCGCTTTGGGCAAGCGGTAGGAGAGCATAATTTCGTGCGAGCTGAACGCCCGGGCATCCTGGTTGAAGGCAATGAAGTCGAACGCATAGCCCAGACGCACAGCATTATCCTTTGCAAAGCTTAAGCCAAGAAGTCCCGAAACGGATTCTTCGGTGCGATAGTTGGCACCAATCCAATACTTATCATCAATTGTGGCCCGAACGCCACCTTCGAAAGAGTAGTTCTTAGCGTTGTTAAATTTACTGGAGCTGGAGAAATCGCCCGGCAATACCGCTTTCGCGAGAATCATCGGCGTTACGACAACGGAAGAGGAGGCCTCAATATTGTAGCCGGCCGTGAAATAAGCGTGATTCTCCGCAATGTACTTGCTGGGCGTACCGGCAGTACCTGCGCTTTTGAAGGAGTACTCCGAACGCAGTAAGTTATTGACACTGATGCCAGCGTAGAACTTTGGCGCTTCGTACCAGATGCCCGCACCGGCATCGAACTTGCTGTCGGAAGCACCGCTGGGCACGTTCACGTCGTTTTGGTCGATGGCTATATAAGTGCCTTTGCTTAGGTACGTGTAAATACCCTGAATGCCGAAGCCCAGCTTACCCGAACCCAGCTTGACGTGCTGCGAGTAGGAAAGGGCCGTATTGGTCATTTTAGACTGGCCTACCTGGTCGTAGTAAACGGCCAGGCCTACCCCACCGTTGAGGGCCAGAACGGGCAGCGAAACCGTAATCATGCCCGTGCGCGGCGAGCCGTTGTTGCCGTCGAAAGTACCGTTGTAGTTGTAGTACTGGTAACGGCCGATGAGGTTGACCTCCCCCTGGCCTTTAATACCGGCGTAGGCCGGATTTAAATACATGCCATTCAAGCCGTAATGCGTGAACTGGGGCTGCTGTTGGGCAAGCGCCGAGCCAGCCGCAGCCGTGAGCAGCAGAGTAACGAGTAACGTTCCTTTCATAAGGCGGGGTGGTGATGGTGAAAGAAGAGGGAGGTGGGTGTGCAAAAAGGTGCTGGGTGGGCACAATATAGAAGTACAGCTTCCAAATGTAAGGGAAAAACCGGCGCTAAAAAATTCGGGCAAAAAAAACCGGCGCAAGGGTGGGTTGCGCCGGTTCTCAGTTGCTTACGGAAACTATCCGTTGGGTTAGGGGTTTTTAGCGTTGGCTTTTCCGACATCGGTTTGGGCATGCAATCGGATGTAGGCTTCGATGGCGCCGGTCATGGAAGGAGCGTTGGGATGGGGTGCCTCAATGTCGAGAATAAGGCCGGCATCAACCACGGCTTTGGCCGTGGTGGGACCGAAGGCGGCAATGCGGGTACCATCCTGAACGAAATCGGGAAAGTTGATGAAGAGCGAGCTGATGCCGGAGGGGCTGAAGAACGCAATGCAGTCGTATTTCACGTCGGACAGGTCGGACAGGTCGCTGGCGACGGTGCGGTAGATGACGGCTTCCGAAAACTTGAGATTGTTGGCCCGCATGAACACCGGCAGGTCATCCTTGCGGATGTCGGAGCAGGGATACAGGAACTTCTCGCCCTTGTGCTTCTTGATGACGTCGAAAAGGTCGGCCGCCGTGCGCTCGCCCACAAACAGCTTGCGCTTGCGGAGGACGATGTACTTCTGGAGGTAGTTAGCAGTCTGCTCGGAAATACAGAAATATTTCATTTCTGCGGGCATTTCGAGCTTGGCTTCCTGACAAATCCGGAAGAAGTGGTCGACGGCGTTGCGGCTCGTGAAAATCACGGCCGTGTACTCCAGAATATTGACTTTATCCCGACGAAAATCCTTATAGGATACGGGTTGCACATCAATAAACTCCCGAAAATCCACTTGAATGCCGTATTTCTCGGCAATGGCAAAGTAGGGGGAAACGTCGTTGGTGGGCTTGGGCTGGGTAACCAGAATGCTGCTTATGCGCTTGGCATGCCGGCCTGTACCCGGCTTATCTGCACTATCGGCCATACAGGTAGGAAAGGGTAATGCTTAGGACAATAAGAGAGACGAAAGAGCTGAACGAAACTGCCTGTTCAAGGACAATCAATACGTAAAAACAATAAGTTTAAGTAAAACCAACAAAGGCAATACTTCAGTAGCACAAAGATAGGCAAACAAATGTAGATTCAGAAGGGAGGCGTGATGGTGCAGCGTGCGGGCTACCCGCAGCACCGTGCCGACCAGCAAAATGCCAATGGCCGCGCTGGCCGTCCAGGCTACGGCATTGGGCCAGTTGCCATTGAGGCTGAGGTAGAGCAGCAGCACCAGCGGCAGAAACAAACCGGCTAACAGGGTAGTGCGCAGAAACTCGCGGTACTGGATATCGGCCAACGGCTCCAGGCCAAAAATATAGCCCATTATTTTGACATACAGGTACTTGCCGAAAACAAAGGTGGTGATAACAGCCGTGTAGAGCAGCACCCGGGCCACGATGGCCGTTTCGGGCACGTCGAAGAAGCGGCGGAGTAGGGGGAGGTTTTGCAGGTCGGTGTGGATGGCGGTGAGCAGCAGCGCAAACGACAGCGAAAAAAGCAGCACCAATAATAAGTTGAGCAGCGAAAAGGCCGGCTTGGCCAGAAAGGTCTGCTGGTCGCTGTTGCCGTTGAATAGCTCATCGAGCTGAAAAATGCGCGCCATGCCGGGTTGGTAGGTGGTGCGAACGGCCCCGTAAGACAGGCCCAGCACCAGGAGAAAGCCCAGGTAAACGTTTTGCCCCTGGGGGCCGCGCAGGCGAGGCTGGGCCTGGCCAATACGGGCTTTGGCCAGCGGGCTGGCATCGGCATGGGCGCTGCTCACCCCTGAAAACGAGGCCAGAGCCGGGTAGCCATCGGGCTGCCATACGGCGAGCAGGTGCTTGCCGGAAGGGAGCGTGGCCGGCAACAGCCGGGCCAGGTCCAACGAATAGTTGCCAGCTGTGCGGGCCGTGAATAACAGCTGATTATCGACAAACAGGCTGAGGCCGCGCAGGGCTGCGAAGGACAGCGGAAAAGGCTGCGTATGGCTGACGCGCACCCACTGATAGTAGGCATGGGCGGGCTGGTGGTAGCCGGGCAGGTAGAAAATCAGCCGGTTGCGGCCGGCATCGTGGAGGAGCCAGTCGGCGGAGAGGGACGTTGGGGAGGCCGGGGGCAGCTGGTGGTATTCGCTGGCACGCGCCGGGCCGGGCCGGGCCGCGAGCGCCAGCCACAGACCGATGGCGAGCAGCCGCCGCATACGCCACAAGCCCGGGGTTTGCATGGGTGCTGGGGGTGGGGGCTAATTGCTGTTCTCGGTGGCCAGCAGGCGGCGGGAGATACGGCTCTGGTACACGCCGAAAAAGATGCTCAAAAGCGCCGAGAAGATGGCCAGGGCAATGATGAGCACGGTATTGCCGAGGTAGGCGAACTGGATGACGGACAGCGTGACCAGGATGTTGAGCAGGCCCAGCAGCAGCACAGTGCTGATTTGCTGGAAGCCCATGGCCAGGATGCGGTGGTGAATGTGGTTTTTATCGGGCGAGAAGGGCGACTTGCCGGCGGCCATACGCAGCGAGAATACGCGCATGGTATCGAACAGCGGCACAAACAGGATGCCCACTGCTACCGACGGGGCCGAGGAGCCAAAGGGCTGCCCCACCCGCAGGCCCATCTCAATAAATTGGATGGCCAGTACCGACACGATGAAGCCGCAGACGAGCGAGCCCGTGTCGCCCATGAAAATGGGGGCGCGGTGGAAGTTGTAGCGCAGGAAGCCCAGCAAGCCGCCAATGAGGCACACGGCTACGTAGGCGTAATTGCCATAGCTGGCACCGCCGTACTGGTAGAAATAATAACCAAATGTGCTACAGATAATTAGCACAATGGTGCCGGCCAGGCCATCGAGGCCGTCGATGAGGTTGATGGCGTTGGTGATGCCCACAATCACGAAGAAGGTGAAGGCGTAGCTGATGCCTACTGGCAGGGTGCCAATGCCAAGAATGCCCTGGAAACTGGTGAGGCGCACGTCGGCCATTATCATCACGATGCCGGTGGCCAGGAGCTGGCCCACGAATTTTTTGGAGACTGACATTCCCACAAGGTCATCCTTCAGGCCCACGAAAAACAGGATGATGCAGCCGGCCAGCAGCTCTTTCACGCCGTTTTCGAGGGGCGCGAAGATGGTGAGGGCCGACATGAAGCCGGCAAAAACGGCCACGCCGCCCAGGCGCGGCGTGAGCGACTGGTGCACGGTGCGCCCGTTGGGCGTATCGAGCATGTTTTTGAGGTGGGCAATGTAGATGATGGACGGCACGGCGAACAGGGACACCAGCAGCGCCCACATCCAGGACAGGCCTAGTGGAATATCAAAATGAGTCATAGACAATACAGTAAGTAGGGTAGAGTGAAGCACTGGCCGGTTGCCGGCGCGACGTATTTAGCTGTGCAGCACGCCCACCCGGTTGAGCAGGGCAATGTGGGTAAAATTGTCGGGCACGATGGAATCGGGCACGAAGATGAATTTCTTGTCGAAAATCTGGGGACCGTGGTAGTAGCTCACCCAGTACTGATTGTTGAGGTGCAGCAGGGCCGAGTCGAGGGGCTCGATGGGCACGGCGGAGTGGGGCGGCACTTCCTCGAAGAGGTAGCGCAGGGTGGAGGTCCGGACTTTCTCGCCGTCTTCGGGCTGGCTGTAGCCGTTGGCGTTGATGATGACGTTTTCCAGCGGAAACCCGTTGTGATTGAGCAGGTACACCTGCCAGATGGGCTGACCGTCGGGCGTGACGGCATGGTCCTCGGCGGGTACTACGGCTACGGAAACGCCTTCTACGGGGTCAAAGGAAATGTCTTGCTTCACGGACCTCAGATTTAACGGATTTTAACGGATTGCAACGGATTTCAGGTGGTTGCCGGCTCCTCGCTGCTGGTGGCCTCCAGCAGCGCCAGCAGGTGGGGCAGCAGGCGCTCCTGCACTTCGGCGACGGATACGGACCGGGCGCTTCCCAACTCCCGTGCCAAGGAAGTCACGGCTTTGTCGGTGATGCCGCAGGGCACGATGTGGCCGAAGTACGAGAGGTCGGGATTAACGTTGAGGGCAAAGCCGTGGAGGGTGACCCAGCGGCTGCACTTCACGCCGAGGGCGCAGATTTTGCGCGGGTTGGGCGCGCCTTCTTCCCAATCGAGCCACACGCCGGTGAGGCCGGCAATGCGGCCGGCATTCAGGCCATACTCGGCCAGGGTGCGGATGACTGCTTCCTCCAGCACGCGCAGGTACCAGTGGATATCGGGCCGGAAGTTGTCGAGGTCGAGGATGGGGTAGCCCACCAGCTGGCCGGGGCCGTGATAGGTGATGTCGCCGCCGCGATTGATGCGGTGGAAGCTGGCTTCGTGGGCCGTGAGGGCGGCTTCATCAAGGAGCAAATGCTCGGGCTTGCCGCTCTTGCCTAACGTATATGTATGCGGGTGCTCGCAGAGCAACAGGTGGTTGGGGGTAGGCTGCGGGGCTTCGCCGGTGGTTTCGGCTTGGCGGTTCTGGACCTTAATGGCCAGGGTAGCATCCATGAGCTGCTCCTGGAGCTGCCAGGTGGGCACGTAGTCGACCAGGCCCAGGCGCTGCACGTGCAGGAGCCGGTTGGGAGCAGGGCGGGCGTCGTCGGGAGCGGCGGCGTCGAGCAGTTGCGGGGGGAACTGTTCTACGAAGGAGGCCATGAGTGGGAGTTGATGAAACAGGACGCAAAGGTACTAAGCGCGGTAGGCTTTAGCCTGACCCATTGCCTAGTTGTTGGCGCACGCCGCCCAAACTGTTAGCTTGCGCCGCGCCTGGCCCCTCCCCTGCCCTTGCTATCACCCCGGTCTTTACCCGCTACCTGCCCATGGCTCACGCCCATCACGAACTAGGCCAGGCCGGCGAAACGGCGGCGGCCGACCATTTCCTGGCCCTGGGCTACGAGGTGCTGGCCCGGGGCTACCGCCACGGCCGGGCCGAGGTAGACCTGGTGCTGCGGCGCGGCACCGAACTGCTGGTATTCGCGGAGGTAAAGACCCGCTCCTCGGGCCAGTTTGGCTCGCCCGAAACGTTTGTATCGGCCCGCAAAAAGGAATTATTCCGCCTCGCGGCCTCGCACTTGCAGGAGGAACTGGACTGGCGCGGCGATATCCGCTTCGACATCGTGGCCCTGACCTTGCTCAGCCGGGGCTTCCGCATCGAGCACTTCGAAGACGCTTTTTATTAATGTGGGAAATATGGGGAATGTGCTGATGTGGGAGATTTGGTCATTCCATCATAATCTCCCACATCAGCACATTCCCCATATTCCCCACATCTCCCACATCAAAAAATCACCGGCGCTTGGGCAGCACTTTGGCCGGGGCGCGGGGCACGATGCGCGGGGCTACGGTGCGCCGCTGGCCGGGGCGGTCCTCCACGTCGGGCTGGCCGCGCTTATCGATGTTCTTTTCCTTGTCGAAAATGAGCTTGGCACCGCGAGCATATTCACGAATCAATTCGGGCTCGGTTATTTCGGGGTCATACCCCGTCTCGCCGTACTGATACTCGTAGCGACGGCGTCCAAGAAAGCCCCAGTACTTGGTCCAAACGCCCACGCGCTTGCCGTTTTCGAATTGACCGCGCCAGTCGGGCTGGCCATTGATGAGGAATTTGGCGTAATCACCTTCCAGCTTGCCGTTTACGTAGGGCACCACTTCGTTGATGAGGCTGCGGTCTTCGCCGTAGTAGCTTACGTTAGCATCGCGCGGAAAGCCCATTTCGTAGTGAGTTTTGGTGAGGAGCACACCGTTTTTATCGAACCGCTCCCAGCGCAGGTGGCGGGTGCCGAGGGCGTAGTAGCCGGTTTCGAGCACCTTGTTGTTCTGCATTTTCTTGTAGGGGCCGTGCAAAATTTTCAGGTTGACCGCATCTTCTTCCACGGCGGCCAGCTTCAGGATTCGGTGCTTCTTGGTGTCGTAGTAATAGTGGGCGGGCGCATAGGCATTGAGGGTTTTCGGATACTTCAGGAAGTAGAAAATCTCAATAATCTGGTTGCGTCCCTTGGGGCCGGTCTTGGTGAAAGCCCGCTTCATTTTCTCGCCCAGGAAGACGTTTTTCTTCTTCTTTTTCGACTTGCGCTGGGTGTCCTTTTCGGCATCCTTGGCTGCCTTCTCCTGCGCTTTGGTGAGCACCACCTTGCGGGCCGTGCTGAGCGAGGGCTTGCCGTTGAGCGAGTCGCCGGAGCGCGTGAGCGTGTCAGTGCCGAGGGCGGCCCCGATGGGCTGCTCGGGGTTGCTGTTGAAGGAAACGGCTTTGCGGGTGCAGGCCCAGGGCAGCAGCGTGAGCAGCACCAGGGCCATGGCCAGAAAGCGTAGCGGCCGGAGCCACAGACTAATAATACGCATGAATTGCACGGGGTATTTTCGCGGCATCAACGCAAAGGTAGGCGGGTTTGGTGCCCGGCAACCGGGGGCTCGAAACAGAAAAACGCGTACCGGCCAAGCCGGCACGACGGCTGGCAGTGCCGGAGCCCGTACGTAAGGCCGGTCTATCAGGGCGGATACTTTATCTTTAGCGACTCCTATTCCCTGCCGCCTTTCTCCATGAAGCCAACGCTACTTTTTACGGCTGTGCTACTGCTTAGCAGGCTTGCTGATGCCAGCGCGCAGGAAACAACTACCTCAACGCTCGAATTTATTGAGAACAAAGGGCAATGGGATGGCCACGCCCGCTACGCGGCGGCCCTGCCCGGCGGCCGCCTCTTTGCCGAAACCGATGGCCTGACCTTCGCGCTGCTGGCCGATGACGGCCGGGCCCACCACGGGCGGCACACGGCCCACGACGCCCCCCCGACCAACCAGGCCGTGCGGGGCCACGCTCTCACCCTGCACTTCGAAAACGCCGGCCCGGCCCTGCTCACGGCCGAAACGCCCACCCCCGAGCACCGCAGCTATTTCCTTGGAGCCGACCCCACGCACTGGGCCGGCGATGTGCGCAGCTACCGCCAGCTGCGCTACGCCGGGCTGTGGCCAGGCATTGGGGCACGGGTGTACGAAAGCGCCGACCAGCGCCTGGAGTATGATTTCACGCTGGCCCCGCATGCCAATCCGGCGGCCATTGGCCTGCGGCACGACGGGGCCGATGCCCTAACTCTGGATGGCGAGGGCAACCTGGTGGTGAAAACCAGCGTGGGCAACCTCACCGAGCGCGCCCCGCAGGCCTGGCAGACCAACGCCGCCGGCCAGCGCCGGGCCGTGCCCTGCCGCTACGTGCTGGCGGGGCGCACCGTACATTTTGCCCTGGGCAGCTACGATACCTCCCGCCCGCTCACCATCGACCCGGTGGTGATATTTGCCACCTACACCGGCTCGACGGCCGATAACTGGGGCTTCACGGCGACGTATGATGCGCAGGGCAACCTGTACTCGGGCGGCATTGCCTTCAGTGCCGGCTACCCGGCCAGCCCGGGCGCGTTCCGGACCACGTTTGCGGGCCTTATCGACATTGCCATCATTAAGTATAACCCCCGGGTGAACGGGCCGGCGGCGCGGGTCTGGGCCACCTACATTGGCGGCAACGGGCCGGATTTTCCGCACAGCCTGGTGGTGAATAACCAGGGCGAGCTGCTGGTGCTGGGCTCGACGGGCTCCGGCAACTACCCCACTACGGCCGGGGCTATTCAGCGCACTTTTGGCGGCGGTACGGCGGCGGAGCCTTTTGGCAACTTTGGGCCGCCGTATGACCTGCCCACCGGCTCGGACCTCATTGTGACCCGCCTGAACGCCAACGCCACGGCCCTGGTGGGCTCGACCTACCTGGGCGGCAGCGGCAACGACGGCGTGCTGCCGCTGGACCGCAACCTCTCGCCCTTCGCCACCCAAAAACAGCTGGTGCACAATTACGGCGACCCTTTCCGGGGCGATATTCTGGTGGATGCGGCCGATAATGTGTACATCGCCTCGCACACGGCTTCGACTGATTTCCCGGTGGCGCGGGGCTTCGGGAACAACTATCGGGGCGGCACTTCCGATGGCGTGGTGTGCAAGCTCACCCCCACCCTCACGGCCATCACCTGGGCCAGCTACCTGGGCGGCGCGGGGGCCGATGCCGCTTATTCCATTCAGCTGGAGCCCGGCAGCGGCGATGTGTACGTGGCTGGTGGCACCACCAGCGCCAACTTCCCGGCCACGGCCGGGGCCTACCGCACCACCGCGCTTGGCGACGTGGACGGCTTTGCAGTACGCATTGCGGCGGCCGGCACCAGCGTATTGCGCGCTACGTACGTGGGCACGGCCGGCTACGACCAGGCGTATTTCCTGCAAACCGGCACCGATGGCGGCGTGTACCTGCTGGGCCAGACGCTGGGCCAGTTCCCCACCACGCCCGGCCTGTTCCGCACGGCCAACGGCACGCAGTTTATTCAGAAGCTCGATGCCAACTTAAACCAAAGCCTGCTCACTACCTCCTTCGGCAGCCTCGACCCCGACAACGCGGGCCGGGTGAGCCTCGACCCCACGGCCTTTCTCGTCGACCGCTGCGACCGGGTGTACGTGTGCGGCTGGGGCGGCATGGTGAACGGCCGCTACCTGCCCGATTTCCCGGCCGCCAACCCCTACCAGGAGGGCAACGGCAGCACCACCCGCCTGCCCCTCACGGCCGACGCGCTGCAATCCAGTACCGATGGCAACGACTTCTACCTGGCGCAGTTTTCGGCCGGCCTCACGGCCCTCACCTACGGCACGTACTATGGCAACGTGGACCCCAACGGCGAAGGCGAGCACGTGGATGGCGGCACCTCGCGCTTCGACCCGCGCGGAGTGGTGTATCAGGCGGTTTGCTCGTGCTTTGCCTACACGGGATTTCCCATTCCGCCGGGCGCAAATACGTATTCGACCACCAATAACAGCGGGACGCTGGGCGGGCCAGCCGGCTGCAACAACGCGGCGTTTGTGTTCAACTTTCAGCCTAACATTGCCAATGCCGGCCCGGCGCAAGCCCTGTGCGTCACGGGCAGCCCGGTGCCGCTGGTGGGTACGCCCGGCGGCGGCACCTGGACCGGGCCGGGCGTGACGGGCAGCGTGGCCACAGGCTTCGTCTTCACGCCCACGCTCGCGCTGGTGGGGGTGAATACCGTTACCTACACGGTGCTCAGCACCGGCCTGTGCACCACCACCGACACGCGCCGCATCACGGTGCTGGCCCCGCTCACGGCCGGGGCCGATACGGTGCTGTGCGCCGGCAGCACGCTGGCCGTGCGGCTGAGCGGCACGCCAGGGGGCGGCACGTTTACGGGGCCGGGGGTGACGGGCAGCGTGGCCACGGGCTTCGTCTTCACGCTGCCGGCCGGGTTCACGGGCACCGCTACGCTGACTTATACCGTTGCCAATGCCACCTGCTCGGGGGCCAGCACGGCTACCCGGCGCGTATCGGTAGTTCCAATATCGGCGGTACAAGCCAGCTGGCAGCCCGTAGCCTGCCCCGAAAACCGCCAGGTTCCGCTCACGCTGCGCTTTCTGCTGGTTAGCTCCGCTAATTCTTCGACCCCCACGGCGGTCTGGGATTTTGGCGATGGCACGCAATCAACCGAGTTAAGCCCCGTTCATACCTATACCACGCCCGGCAACTACCAGCCCCTGGTGCGGCTGCGCTACAACCAGAACCCTTGCGAAACCACGGCAACCGCACCGCCGGTTGAGGTGAAAGAGCGCAAACCCGTGCCCAACATCATCACGCCCAACGGCGACGGCCAGAACCAGACGTTCCAGCTCGGTACCGGCTGCGCGCCCCGCTTGCAGGTGTTTTCGCGCTGGGGCCAGAAGATATTTGAAGCGGCCGCCTACCACGACGAATGGAATGCCGACGGCCAGCCCAACGGCGTGTACTACTACCTGGCCACTTATCCGGATGGGCAGCAGCTGAAAGGCTGGGTGGAGGTGCGGCGATAGCAGGACCAAAGAGAGGGAGTAGCCTGGCGGGTCATGCAGCGCGCAGCGAAGCATCTTGCCCGCCGGCAGCAATTATTTACTATCGCGGTAGAGATGTTTCGCTGCGCGCTGCATGACGTACTCACAAGCCTCATTACGCCCGGAAAACCACGCGCTGCCACAGCCAGCGCACATCGGCCCAGCCGGGCACGATATCCACCCACGTCGCCTCGATGGCCCGGCGGTAGCGCCCCACCAGGTACAGCACCCCTGCCGCGTAGGAGGCCGACATGCTCAGCGCCGCCCCCACGATGCCCAGCGGCGGCACCAGCAGCAGGCAGGCGGGCACCGTCACGGCCAGGCCCAGCAGCGTAGCGCGGTTGTTGATGCCGTACTGGCCCGTGCCGGCGAAGTAGGTGCTGGCCTGCATGCCGGCCCCGTTGATAAGGATGCCGGGAGCCAGCGCCATAATTACGCCGTGCGCCGCCCCGAACTCGGGCCCAAAAATGGCGGCCAGCCACCCGGCCGGCACGGCGGCCAGCACCAGCACCGCCCCGGCCGTGGCCAGCAGCGTGAGCCGACTGCCGCGCAGGGCAGCGTGGGTTTGCTCGCGCTTGTCGGGCGCGTTCACCAGGGCCACGTATTGAATGAGCGCCGTGCTGCGCGGAATCAGCCAGATGGCCTCGGCCAGCGCCACCCCTACCGAGAGGATACCCAGCGCCCGGGTATCGGCTAGGTACACCACGGCGTAGTAGCTGAAGCGGTAGTTGGCGAAGGCCAATAAATTGCTCAGGTGCGCGCCCCGGCTGTGGCGGGCCAGCTCGCGGGCCGCCGCCCGGCGACGGATGCGCCGGCTGCCCCAGGCATCGGGCAGGCGCAGCAGCAGCGCCGTGCTGATGAGCCACGGCAGGCCGTAGGCCAGGTAGTTGGCATAGTAATAAGCATCGATGGAAAGCCAGCGCAACGGCCCGAACGCCACCGCCAGCGCCACGGCCAGCAACCCGGCCTGCGTGGTAGTGAGCACGTTGTAGGTCCGTTCCCGCTGCCGGCCCAGCAGCAGAAATACGTTGATGGACAACAGCACCTGCACCAGCGCCACTGCCCCGAGGTGCAGCACATAGGCAGCGCTCACCGGCCGCAGCAGGCCCACCAAGGCCGCCCCGCCCAGGCTCACGAGCGCGCCCCAGCCGTAGGCCGGCAGCAGCAGCAGCCACACATTGCGGCGCGGCACCAGATATATCAAGGACGAGCCGCCCACCAGCCCGGCCAGCAACGCCAGCCCCGATACATCGGTCACAAACAGGCTGACCTGCCCGCGCCCCGCCGCGCCCAGGCACCGCGCCGTGAGCCACACCACCGCGAAGCTCAGCCCCGCCGTGAGTACCCGCGCCGCAAAATGCTGGAGAATGCGCTTAATCATAGAGGAAGGCAGGTATTCGTCGGCTTCCAGCTGGCAGACACCTGCTGAAGCCAAAACGCCGGCTTTTGTACCGGTTCTGTACTTTTATTACTCGTTTAATACTTTTTGATACAATTCTCCAAAGGCCCGCCCTACCGCTGCCGGTGCACACCGTGCCGTAGCATCAGCCCGCAGCTGCATTGGGTCGAAGCAAATACCGTTGTCAATCACCTGTTTGATAGCATTTTCTAACGCTGCTTCGTCGTCAGGATTCACCAGCAGGCCAAAGGCATTTTCGGGTTGAAAAAGCTCCGGCACGCCGCCGGTGCGGGTGGCCACTACCGGGCAGCCACTGGCCCGCGCCTCCAGCAGCACGCAGCCGAAGGTTTCGGCGCGGCTGAAAGATACCAGCGCGGTAGCACGGGCCATTTCGGCGGCCACGGCCTCATGCGGTAGCTTGCCGAGGAAGGTTACGGTGCCATCGGCCAGCAGGTCCAGCTCGGTGGCGTAGGCGTGTAGCGCCTGCTCGTCGGGACCGTAGCCGGCAATGCGCAGCTGCAGGCCGGGCGAAGCAGTACGCAGCCGCGCCACCACTCGCAGCACGCCGGAGATGTTCTTCACCTGGTCATGAAAGGCGGAAACGTGCAGCAGCGTGGCTTGGTAGATTGGCGGGTTGGTGGATTGGTGGGTTGGTGGGTTGGGGTGAAAAAGCCCGGTATCTACCACGTTGGCGATGACCACGGAGCGCGGGTTCACAAAGCCCAGCGCGGCCATGGCCCGCCGCAACCCATCCGACACGGTGTGCAGGGCCGCCGCCTGGCGCACCACCGCCCGCGTGAGCACCCGCCGCAGCCCGGAAATACCGCCGGCCCGCGCGGGCAAATACAGCGTCCAGTGCTCGGTGACAATGAATGGGATGCCGCGCACCGCCCGCAACGCCCACGCAAACAGGCCCGTGCGCAGCAGTACATGTACATGCACTAAATCGGGCCGCTGGCCGCCCCAGTGCTGCCGCAGCCGCCGGTAGCCGCGCAGCAGGCACCAGAAATACAGCAGCAGCTTCAGCGGCTTATCAACCAGGCCCAGGCCGGTGGGCACGGCGCGGTAGTAATAGCGCAGCGTGGGCCACGCGCCGCTGAAATCCTCATCTGCCGCAATCAAGCCCGGCAGCGGCCCGCGCGCCACGGCTGCGAACAGCACCGCCACCTCCACACCGCCGTGCGCCGCGATGGCTGCTACGTGCCGCGCCACAAAGTCGCCGTCCTGGTCGTCGTAGCGGTTGGGGTACCACTTGGGCAGGTGCAAAACACGGGGCGATTTCAAGGGAGAAATGCGGAGAATGAATGGGCCTATGGGCCGGCAAGTTACGGCCTGGGCAAAGGGCCGACGCATAAAAAAGCCGCCGCTCCCAAGGGAAGCGGCGGCTTGAAGAGTAGCAGGCTTGCGAACTAGAACGAGTAGCGCAGGCCCAGCTGCCCCTGCCAGCGCGAGGCCAGTTGGTCGATGGAGTAGGTGGCCGGCGTGCCGTAGGTGAAGGCCGGGCGGTTGAACGAGTTGGCGTTGTAGCTGGTCGAGATGGTGCCGGCACCATCGGCGTAGCCCACTTGGGTGAGGCCGGTGCCCAGCGTCGAGTTGAAAGTATTGGGCACGAAGTACTGGCGGCCCCAATTGCTATTCAGGAAGTTGCCGAAGTTGATGATGTCCAGCGAAACCTGGATGGTGTGAGCCTTGGGCGTGATGCCAGCGGCGTTGGCTTCCAGGTTGCCAAGTTTCACGTCCATCATCAGGCGAATGTCGGCCTGGTTGTTCCAGGGGGTGCGGCCGGCATTGCGCTCGGTGTACTGGCCCCGGCGGGTTTTCAGGTAGCTGTCGTTGTCCACGAAGCTGTTGAAGGCGGCGCTTTGGGCACCGGAGGCATCCACACCGTAGCCGTTGGGGTTGGTGGTAGGCACTACGGGGCCGGCCCCTTTGCTCACAAACACGATGTCGGAAGCCGAAGTCGGGATGTAAGCCAACTGCACGTTCTGCTGGCCGTTGCCGAAGAAGTTGTTGTTGTAGACCCAGGTGTAGGGCGAGCCGCTGGCGTAGGTCAGCACCGAGGTGAAGTAGCCGGTGAAGCGCTGGGCGAAGGTCTTGTGCAGGTTGATGGAAGCCACCACGCGGTGGCGCAAGTCGAAGTTGGAGTAGGCCAGGGCGGGGTTGTTCACGTTCAGGGCCGGGTTCAGCTCCCAGTTGCTCTGGGGCGAGTTGCGGATGCCGTTGCTGATGTCCTTGCTCTGGCCGTAGGTGTAGGCCACCGAGGCATCCACCAGGTTGTTAATGGTTTGGCCCACCGAGCCGGTGAGCTGGTAGCGGTAGCCCTTCTGAGTATTAGTCAGGAAAAAGGCGTTCGAGAAGCCCGAATTCACCTTGCCGCTGGCGTACACGGGACTCTCGGTGGGGCCGTTGGCCAGGTAGGTCACCTTGTCGTTCAGGTTGATGTTCTCAAACTGCACGTCCTGCAAGGTTTTGGTATAGAGGCCTTCCACCGAGAAGCGGGTGCCGGTTTTCAGCTTGACATCGAAGGCCAGCGACGAGCGCCACACCTGCGGCATCTTGAAGTTATTGTCCACCAGGTTGGCCTCGGTGGGGCTGCTCTTCAGGTTGTTGGGGTTGTAGTTGGCCGTGGGCAGCTGGCTGTAAATGTTGTTCGGGTTCTGGTTCAGGTAAACGGTTTTGGGACCCGTATTGCTGGCCGACTGAATATTGTTGTAGTCTACCGAGTTGAAATTCACGCCGTTGTTGTAATAAGCGTAGCCGAACCAGGCAAACGGCACGCGGCCGGTGAAGATGCCCGAGCCGCCGCGAATCACGAACGAACCGTCGCCCTTCGCGTCGTAGTTGAAGCCCAGGCGGGGCGAGAACTGCACCTGGCCCAGGTAGTTGTTGTTCAGCTGCGTCCAGGGCGTGTGCGAGTAGGTCTGGTTCAGCGTGTTCACGTCGTTCTGCGGGTTGTTCACCAGGGCCGTGTTCAGGGCCGGCTTGGTGGGCAGCGAGGCGATATCGAAACGAATGCCGGGCGTGATTTTCAGCTTATCGGTCACGTTCCACTCGTCCTGCAGGTAGGCGCTGTAGAAGTTGATGTTGAACGCGGCCGACGGGTTGTTGTAGTTGTACTGGTAGGAGTTGTCGCCCACCGTGCCGTTGTTGTAGGTACCGCGGATGCGACTGGGCTTGTCGGCCAGGAAGTCGTTCACGTTGTTGTACTCGATGCGGCCGTTCCAGGAGTTGATGAAGCCGTAGTCGATGTTGTAGAACTCGTTGTGCGTGCCCAGCGTGAGGGCGTGCGCCCCCACGTAGTACGTGAAGTTGTCGGTGAGCTCAAACGTCTTCTGGCGGGTGTTGAAGATGCTGGCCTCGCGGTCCGAGCCGAGCAGAATCTGGTTCGAGCCCGAGTAGTAGCTTGAAGTACCGAGCGTGCCCGGCGTGGTGCCCACGTTGTTAATCTGCACGGCCGGAAACAGGTTGGCCTGGCCGCCCAGCAGGTCGCGGTAGTCGTGGATGTTGGTGTAGCCCAGAATCAGGTTGTTGGCAAACTTGCTGCTGAAGTTGCTTTTCACTTCCAGCACCGTCGAGTTTTGCACATTGTGCTGGGTGTAGTCCTGCGAGCCAAACTTGAACAGACTGCCCGAGCGCTCCAGATTGGTGGCTTCCGAGGTGATGAAGTTGTGGCGCAGCGCAATGCTGGTCTTATCATCGAGGTTGAAGTCGAGGCGCCCGAAAATCTTGTTGCTGTTCGCGTGGATGTTGTAGGCCCCGTACTCGCCCACGTTGTAGCTGGCCGTACCCAGCGAGCCATCGGCATTCTTCACCGTGTAGTTGCTCAGCTTATTGGTAATGGCCTGAGCCAAGTCCGTGGTCACGGGCGAGCCGGGCGTGCCGGCGGCGTAGAACTGCGGCTCCTGGCGGCGGGCAATTTCGGCGTTGGTGAAGAAGAACAGCTTGTTCTTGATAATGGGGCCGCCGATGCGGAAACCCGTCTGATAGTCGTGGTAATCCGAGCCGATGCGCGCCTTTTCGCTGTCGATGCTGCGGCCGGTCACGTTCTGGTTGCGGCCGTAGCCATACACCGAGCCCGTCACCTCATTGGTGCCGGAGCGCGTCACGGCATTCACCGAGCCGCCCGTGAAGTTGCCCAGCTTCACATCATACGGGGCCACCGAAGCCTGAATTTCCTGAATGGCATCGAGGGAAATGGGGTTGGCGCGGGCCGAGCCGCCGGGCAGGCCGCTGGTGCCGCTCTGCCCACCCAGCGAGGGCGAAAAGCCGATGGCGTCGTTGTTCACGGCCCCGTCCAGGGTCACGTTGTTGTAGCGGAACGAACTGCCCGCAAACGAGCCGTTGGCGTTGCGCGGGTCGAGGCGCGTGAAGTCTGACAGGCTGCGCGAGATGGTGGGCAACTGCTGGAGTGCTTCGCGGCCCACGGTGGTGCCGGCCCCGGTTTTGGTGGCCTGGGTGTTGCCCACCACCACTACTTCGTTCAGGGCCTGGCTCTCGGTGGCCAGCACAAAGTTGAGGCGGGTGGTATTACCCAGGGTCAGGAATACGTCGGTCACGGTCTGCTCCTTGTAGCCCACGTAGGTCACCGTAACCGAGTAGGGGCCGCCGGGAGCCAGGTTCGGAATCGTGAAGCGGCCATCGGGCTCGGTGCCGGTGCCGCGCTTGGTGCCGGTGGGCAGGTTGGTGGCCACCACGGTCACCCCAATAAGGTCTTCGCCTTTGTCGGAAGTCACTTTTCCGCTCAGGGCGGACGTCGTTACCTGCGCCGAAGCTAGGTGTTGAATGACCAGAAAAAGCAAGCTGAAAAGAGAAGCTCGCAGTCCATTGACATACTTCATGATGAAGGGGGAATGTTTGAGCCACAAAGTTCCGGCGATATCCAAGGGGGTAACATGAAGATTGATTCATGAAATTGTTATGCCTCAGACTGGTTGGTAACAATAAGGCAACAACCAGTTTTGCATCGGCACCAAACAGCCAACCATAAAAAAGCCTGCCCCAAACCGGGGCAGGCTCCTAACTCGGACTAAAATACATCACCTTTAATCAACCAATGCGCTTTATATCATTTAGTTACTGTGCTACCACGAAGCGTACCGACTGCGTAGTTTCGGCGGTGGCTACCGTGGCCATGTACAGGCCGGGCTTCAGGCCGGCGGGCAGGGCGATGATTTGCGGGCCGGCGGCCAGCTTCCGGCCCGTGGCTACCGTGGCCACGAGGCGGCCGGTGGCATCCAGCACGCGCACCGTGGCGGTGGTGGCCGTGGCTACCGTGAAGGAGAGCTTGGCGGCACCGGCCACGGGGTTGGGGTACACGCCCAGCTCCAGCGACTTATCGGCGGCGGCTTTGGCGGCCAGGGTCTGGCCGGCCAGGTTGTAGCAGGTAATCTGGGGATTGAAGTTGGTCCAGCCGGCGGTCCAGTCGGCGTTGGGGGTGCCGGCTGGGGCGAAGGCCCCGCGATAGGTTACGGGCGTGAAGAAGGTACCGGCCAGCTTGGCATCGGTGAAGGAAGCGCCGGTGGCCAGGGGCGTAGTAGCCAGGGGCACGAAGCCGGGAGCCGTGAGGCTGAAGTTGCTGGCATTCAGGTTCAGCGAAGCCACCGTAGAGGTCGTGTCGTTGGTGGCGCCCAAAAACTGCTTCACGTTGTAGGTACTGCCGTTTACGCGGGTGGCCACCGAGCCCCGGGCAAAGCCGGCAAACACGTTGTTTTTCAGCACCAGCGTGCCGTTGGTGGCGTTCACCGCCGAGTTGGTGGCCGAGAACGGCGCGGTGCCCTCGTCCAGCAGCAGGCCCACGGGGTAGCCGGCCACCACCGAGTTGAACACGCTCAGGGCCGAGTTGCGGCGCAGGTGCATGCCGCGCTTGTAGTTGGTATTGAGCGTGCCGCTGGTGGGCGCAATAAAGTTGCTCATGTTGGAGAAGATGGCCGAGGTCTGGGGCAGGTTGTTCGAGCCCTGGGCATCGTTGTCGCTCTCGAAGCCGTTCGAGCCGGAGGCGTCGGCCACGTTGGGGTCGCGCAGGGCCACGCCAAACTGCACCTTGCCATGGAAGCCGTTGTCGGTATCCCATTCATCATCAATGCCCCGGAAGGCGATGAGGTATTTGGCATTCACCGAGCCGCCAAACCACTCAAAAGAGTCGTCGCCGGAGTACGAAACCTGGATGTGGTCGATGGTGGTGCCAGCCCCTACCCCACCCAGGGTCAGGCCGTTGATTTCGTTATCGGTGGTGAAGGCCACACCGGGAAATTCGATGCGGACGTACTGCAGCGTGCCGGAGTTGTCATTGTCGTCGGTGCCCCCGAAGAAGGTATCGGGCGTGAGGCCGCCCTCAATTTTGGGCAGCGGCTGGGTGGCCGTACCGGGAATGTTCTGGGTGGCGCGGCCCAGCAAAATCAGTCCGCCCCAGTCGCCCCGGGCCCGCGAGCCGGCCGGCTGGTTCGAGGTGAACACAATGGGCTGTGCGGCCGTGCCCCGGGCATCAATGCGTGCGCCCTGCTTGATGGTGAGTGTGCCCTTCGAAGCTTGGTCGCCCTTAATAATGGTGCCCGGCTGAATGGTGAGCGTAGCGCCGCTTTCCACAAACACGAAGCCTTGCAGCAGGTAAATGTTGTTGTTGGTCCAGGTGGTGTTAGCCGTGATGCTGCCCGATACCACGATGGGCGTGGGAGCAACGGGGCACGTGGTTTGGGCCTGGGCCTGCGGGGCGGCGGCGGCTATCGCAGCTAGGGCTACGAGGACAGAGAGTACGAGCTTTTTCATAGAAAACAGGGTGAATTGGCGATGGATGAAGGAATGTTGATTACCGGTGCAAAGGTCTGGCAGGCAGGCAGGCAGCCGACGCGACTGGGGTTATCATTGGGTTAGAGGCAGGTTATCTTATCGTGTCGCGACCAGCCGGGAATCCATCAAAAAAGCCCGCCGCACAGGACGCACGGCGGGCTTTCGCAGCAGAAAAAAGGTGGGGTGGCTTAAAACTTATAGGTGAGGCCGGCCGTGGAATATTGTCCCCGACGGAAGCGGCCGAACGCGCCCCGGTCGGCGCTGCTGATGTCGCCGCTGCGGTCCGAGTCGTAGTACTGGCGAGTGTACTGGTTGAGCAAATCCTGGATGCCCACGCGCACGTCGAGGTGGGGGCCGAAGCCCTTGGTCACGGCCAGGTCGATGACGTGGCGCGGCAGCTCGAAAACCGAAAAGTTCTGCTTGTTGCTGCTGGCAAACAGGATGCGCGGCCCAATCACGTTGTACTGCGCCGACACCTGCCAGCGCCGGTCATCGTCCTGGTAGAAAATACCGGTGTTCACCACGTAGGGCGACTGGCCCTGTAGCGGGCGGTTGTTGTCCACGGAGGTATCGTCGCCGCTGGCCAGCGACACGCGGCTCTTGATGACGGAGGCGTTCAGCACGAAGGAAATGTGCTGTAGAAAGGGGTTGTCGGTCAGCTCAACCAGGCCTTTGCGGGCCTCCACTTCCACGCCCACATCGTAGGCGCTGGCGGCATTAAGGAAGCCCAGGTCCAGGGTCGAGCCGTTGGTGCTGTTGGTTACCTGCTCGATGGCATCGGTGAAATGCTTGTAGAACACACCCACCGACAGCAGCTCCGACTTCGATGGGTAAAACTCGTAGCGCAGGTCGGCGTTGTAGATTTTGGCCGTGCGCAGCTTGTTGTTACCCTTGATGTTGGCATTGTTGGTGAAATCGTAGTACGAGTAGTTGGCAATTTCGCGAAACTCCGGGCGGTTTACCGTCTGGCTAGCGGCCAGGCGCAGCAGGCTGCGGTCGTTGAAGTTGTAGGTGGCATTCAGCGAAGGCAGGAAGAAATAGCGCTTCTCTTCGTAAGCCGGCGTGGCGGAATCACCCGTGCGCAGAAACTTACGGTTGTACTCCAGCCGCACGCCGCCCGAAATGCTGAACCGGTCCGAAATCGGAGCCACGGCGCTCAGGTAGCCGGCCACCAGCGTGTTATCGGCGCGGTAGCTGTCGAAGTTGGTGGTACCTTCCTTCAGCACGAAGCCGGTTTTGGGGTCGAGGTTCTGGGGCGCGAAAATCTTGTCGATGGACAGCGTATCCAGGTCGTAGTTGTGGAATTCCTCGTTGCCGGGCACGTAGGAGAAGAAGCGGCTGGCGTAGTTGCGCTCCTTATATTCGGTGTAGAAGCCGGCCCGCAGCTTGTACTGGTTGGCGCGGGTCGAGTCGCGGCCCGCGAGGCGCTGCTCCCACTGGCCGCTGGCCATGTAGGTGTTCTCCTTCAGCTTGGAAAAGTACGTGGAGTTGTCCTGCTGCGAGCCCACCTGGCTGATTTCCACCCGAAACGGCTTCTGAGGCTCGCCGGGATTCGGCACATCGCGGCCGGTGCGGAAGCGGCGGTAATCGGGCTCATCACGAAACACGTAGTTGTAGCCCGTGGCCCAGGTTACAGTCGAGTTTTTGGCGGCACCCACATCGTGGGTGCCGCCCAGCTGCCCCGAGTAAATGGTGCGGCTCTGGTAGTGTAGGGCATAGTTGTCGCGCTCGCGGCCGTTGCCGCTCTGCACGTAGTCGAGGCCCGTGCGGTGCACTACTTCGTCGGTGCCGTACTGGTTCAGGAAGTTGCGGAAGTCGATGCGGTTATGGTCGTTCAGGCGGGCCTGCCAGTTGTGAATCACGCCCAGGCGGCTGGCTGTGAGCGAGCGTAAGTCGTTGTAATTGTAGGTGTAGGAACCGCTGCCGGTTTCCAGGCGCTGGCGCAGCACGTCGTACTGCTCATGCGTGTTGGAGTACGAGGCCGAAGTCACGTTGCTCAGGTACACCTTCCCTATTTCAAACTTGCGCGTGAGGCCCAGCGAGGCGCGCAAGTCGGGCAAGGCCGTGCTCAGTGTGGGCTTCCACTCGTTGCGCAGGTCGCCAATGGCCTGCTGCAGCTGGTCGCGGCTCAGCTCGGCCTTGCTGTCGTAGGGCTGGTCGCCAATGGCTGCCGGCACCTTGCGCAGGCCGTTGTCGAAGCCCAGCCAGTCGGTGCTGCTGCGCGAGCTTTGCTGATAGCCGCTGCCGAAAGTAGTGCCCGAGCGCCCCC
Source organism: Hymenobacter artigasi (assembly GCF_012275535.1). GTDB lineage: Bacteria > Bacteroidota > Bacteroidia > Cytophagales > Hymenobacteraceae > Hymenobacter > Hymenobacter artigasi. The sequence goes on from NZ_JAAVTK010000001.1 coordinate 535,827, forward strand.
AGCCCGAAATGCTGAAATTGGTCGTGTTCTCCAGCACCGAGTTCTTGGTGTACACCTTCACTACGCCGCCGCCAAACTCGCCCGGCAGCTCCGGCGCGCCCGACTTGAAAATCAGAATCCGGTCAATCACCGAGCTTGGCAGAATATCAAACGAGAACGAGCGGGTGTCCACCTCCGCACTCGGCGTTAGGGCATCGTTCAGCAACACCGTGTTGTACCGTTCGGCCAGCCCGCGAATCACGATAAAGTTGTTGTTCTGAATCGTCACACCTGGAATGCGCTTCACTACTTCGGCCGCGTCGCGGTCCAGGGTCTTCACAATCTGGTCGTTGCTCATGCCGCTCACCACCACCTCGCTTTTCTTGAGGTCCTGAATGAGGGCTACTTCGGTGCCGGTCTGCTTCACGCCGGTCACGGTCACCTCGGTCAGGCTCGTAGAGCTTTCCTCCATCGTGCCGTTCAGGGTAGTGATTTCGCCGCTTTTGATGATGATGGCCGGGAAGGTGAGCGGCTTGTAGCCCACGTAGGTCATCGTAATATTATAGGTGCCCGCGTCGAGGGGCAGCGTGTAGATACCGTCCACGTTCACGGGGGCGGCCAGGGTGGTGCCCGTCACCAGCACCGTAGCCCCAATTACACCCTCGCTGGTCTTCTTATCGGTCACTTTGCCCGCCAGCGTACCCTGCTGGCCATAAGCTAAGCCACTCACAAACAACCATAAGAACCCAAGTAGATAATACCGCATACACTTCATGTTGATTTGATGAGGCAAAATTACCGGGGTGCTGTTACGGCATCATAGCCCGCACATTGTCCTATTGTTATGCTCCGATTTCAGGGCTGCACGGGCCGCCGGGGGCTACTACTTTTGCGGCCTTTTTCGCCTTTTGGCAGCCCGCCGGGGCGCGCGGCCAGCCGCCCGCCGCGAATGCCGTTCCTTTGCAGTCGCAACCACCGGCCCCGGCTGGTGGTCCTGCTTCCCGCTCACCGCTATTCTCCTTCGGATGCTCCTCTCCATGACCGGCTACGGCCAGGCCCACCGCGAAACCGACGCCTACACCGCCACCCTCGAAGTCAAGTCGCTCAACTCCAAAACCCTCGACCTGACTCTGCGCCTGCCCCGCTTCCTGCTCCCGCACGAGCTCGAAATCCGCAACACCGTGGCCAAGGCCGTGCTACGTGGCAAAGTCAACCTCACCCTCGATTTTGTGCGGCCCGCCGCCACCCGCGCCGCCGCCACCCTCAGCCGCGAAGCCCTGGTGGCCGCTTACCACGAGCTGCAGGCCGTGGCCGACACCCTGGGCCTGCCCACCGGCGAAGCCACCCTGCTGGCCGCCCTACGCCTGCCGGGCGTTATCCCCACCGCCAGCGAGGCCCGCGACGCCGAGCCCGCCGCCGAAGACGTGACCTGGGTCGAGCTGCAGCCGCTGCTCATGCAGGCGCTGGCCGCCATGCAGCAGTTCCGGCAGGACGAGGGCCACACCCTCACCACCGAAATTATGGGCTACATCGCCACCATCCGGCAGCAGCTGGCGGCCGTGGAGCAGCACGACCCCGCCCGCATCGAGCACGTGCGCCAGCGCCTGGCCGGCCACCTCGCCGAGCTCACCAGCCACGAGCAGTTCAACGCCACCCGCTTCGAGCAGGAGGTACTGTACTACATTGAGAAGCTGGACATTGCCGAAGAGAAAGTGCGCCTCGCCGCCCACCTAGCCTACTTCGAGCAGGCCGTGCTGCAGCCCGACGAGGCCGTGGGCAAAAAGCTCGGTTTCCTGGCCCAGGAAATCGGCCGCGAAATCAACACCATCGGCTCCAAGGCCAACGATGCCACCGTGCAGCATCTGGTGGTGGGCATGAAGGAAGAGTTGGAAAAAATAAAAGAGCAGCTGAATAATATTCTCTAGCCAGCGGCTCTTTTTTTACTAGCCATATTGGCTTCAACAGCCTTACCGTTCACCCGGTAAAAGGCTCAGTTGGGCGAAAATGCATAAACAAAATTGGACTTTTTTAATTAATTATAAAATCTGACAGTGGCCGTTTTATGATATGGCCGGGAAATTGCGTAGTCTCTACATCTGAGCCATCATGCCTTCAACGGTGCGATTAATAGGCATTTATTGTTAATTTTGAAACCGGCCCCGCCCTTATTTCAAAAAAAATCGCAATATTTGTGACTTCAAAGTTGGATATCTGATTATTGTATCTAACTTGGGTTTACAAATAGGCCGTTAGTTACCAACCCCTTATCCCCCATTAGTATGAAATCTACGCTTTTACTCTTTATTCTGGGGCTTTTCTTAACGGCTGCGCGCCCCGCATCCGAGATTGAACTCGTTAAGAAGCGGGTGCTCAGCGAGCGGGTTGAAATCCTCATTCCCAAGGGCTTCGAGGTGATGACCGAGCAGCAGATGGATTTCGCCTACGCCAAAGCCCAGAGCCGCCCGAGCGTTATCTTCACCAACAACAACCTCATCAGCCTCGCCTTCAACTACAGCGACAACGACGCCGACCAGGACATGGTGGACATCTACTCCGCTTCGTTCGGCAAGACTTACCACAAGCAATACAAGGATGCCACCTGGTTTGGCGATGGTGTAAAAAACATCAACAACCGCAAAGTGGGCTACCTCGAGTTCATGAAGCCTGAGATGGGCCACGAAGTGTACACGCTGGTGTTCTTCACCGATGTGGAAGGCAAGCTGATGATTTGCACCTTCAACTGTGCCGACCGTCAGAAGCCCGAGTGGGAGCCTATCGCCAAGCAAATCATGCTCTCGCTGAAAGCCAAAGGTTAATATCCCTGCAAATCAGTACCGTAGTGGGTGGTTGAACGCAAGTTCGGCCACCCACTATTTTTTTGCCGCCGGGGCTGCCCCTTCCTCGTTCAGGAAATCGCGCACCAGCCCGAAGGCCCCGGCAAATCCGGCCAGCGACAGGGCGTCGGGCCGGTCATTCACGTCGTGGTAGGCCGCGCTGCCGCCGCGCGTGTACATGAAAAAGGCCGGCACGCCGGCTTCGGAAAACGGGAAATGGTCGGAGTTGGCGGCGCGGCCGCGGGCCCCCAGGGCGGGCAGGTAGTGATGGGCGTTATTAAGGGCAAGGAGGCGGTGGTAAGGGGCCTCAAACAGTTTCCCATTCACGACGGTAGCGCCCTGCTCACCGGTGCCCAGCAGGTCGAGGTTGAACAGAAACTTGATGCTTTTGAGCGGCACCAGCGGGTGCACCACAAAGTAGCTGGAACCTACCAGCCCCGCTTCCTCGCCCCCAAACAGCAGGAACACGACGGAATAAGCCGGGCGGTTTTCGGGGCGGGCGTAGTGGGCGGCCAGTTCCAAAAGCAGGGCCACGCCGCTGGCGTTGTCGTTGGCTCCGGGGAAGTACACGTCCTTGCCCATCATGCCCAGGTGGTCGTAGTGGGCCGAAACGACAAGGAACGAATCGGGCCGGATGGAGCCGCGCACCACGGCCGCCAGGTTCTGGGTCTGGTAGTTGCGCTGGAGCTGAGCATCAACGCGCACGGTACTCCAGACTGTACGGCCCTGGGGCGCGCCGGTGGCAGTATCGCCAAAAATGGCTTTATCGAGCCACATCGGCATCTTTTCGGCCAGCACTTCCACGCGCGGCTGGGCGGCTTGCTCGGCGGCCAGCGAGGCGGTGAGCTTGGGCACCACCGTAATCCAGGCGGCGGCGGTATTCAGGCGCTGGCGCAGCGCGGCGGGCAGCGTGGCCAGCCGGCTGGCATCGGCGGCGCGCATGAGTAGGATGCGGCTGCTCCACTCCGTGCGCAGGTAGCGGGCCTGCACCGTGGGCCTGGTGAACACGAGGGTATCGAGTAGCAGCAGGCGGCCTTTGGCGGTGCCGGTGCCCGAATTGGGGGCAGCAATGCAGGCCGTACCGGCTTGCCAGCTCGTCATTTTTCCGGCGGGACCATCGGCTTTGATGGAAGCGCTGACTACGCCGGGAAACGTGTTTACGTCCAGGTTAAAGGGCTGCGTGTAGTTGGGAGCCAGCGGCGCTAGTTCCAGAGTTGTGAGCTGCCCGCGCAGGTAGGCAGCGGCCAGGTGTTCGCCCTGCTTCACGTAGCCCCGGCCGTAGAGGCCAGGCGCAGCCAGGGCCTTGATGGTGCGGCGGGCCCGGGCGCGTATCATCAGGGCGGTTTGGGCCCGCACCGGCAACGGGGCGGCGCTGAGCGTGGCGGCGGCGGCCAGCACCAGCCACGGCCCGCTGGCCAGCGGCCGGGCGCGGCCGCCAGCCTGCCGGGCCGACCAGACGGCGGCCACGCCCACGGCCAGCGCCGCGCCAATACCGTCGCTCAACAAATCGGACCATTCGCCGTGGCGGCCCAGGCGCATGGTCATTTGCAGCACTTCGATGAGGGCTCCGAACAGGATGCTGCCGGCCAGCACCACCCCGCCGGCGTGGCGGGCCAGCCGGGGCCAGCGGCGCTGCCGGTGCAGCGAAAACCAGCTCAGACCTGCCAAAACGGCGAACACGCCCGCGTGGGCGGCTGTGTCGAACGACAGCAGCTCCCACACGGGCGTGCGCGGCATTTCATCAGAAGGGGTAAGCGTAAGCACCAGTACCACAGCCGTCCACGCCAGCGGCAGGGCAGCGTAGGAGCGGCGGGAAAGGGGTAGCAGGGAGGTTAGCTTGGGTTGGACAAAATCAGACATCACAACGCACAAGCCAAAGCCGTGCTACTTTTTAGGCTCCCACCAGCTCGCCGTAGGTTTCGGCGCTGAGCAGCTCGGCCAGCTCTTCGGGCTTGGCGATGGAGATTTTCACCATCCAGCCGTCGCCGTAAGGGTCGGAGTTCACGGTTTCGGGGGCATCGCCCAGCTTATCGTTTACTTCCAGCACGGTGCCGGTGATGGGGCTGAACAGGTCGGAAACCGTTTTCACAGCTTCTACGGTGCCGAATACTTCGTGCTGGGCCACGTCCTTGTCGAGGGTGTCGATGTCGACATAAACGATGTCGCCCAACTCTTTCTGCGCGTGGTCGGTGATGCCAACGTAGGCAACGTCGCCTTCAACGCGAATCCATTCGTGGTCCTTGGTGTAGTGCAGGGTGGCGGGCAGGTTCATTTTTAAGGAGTTAAGAGTGATGAGTTAGGAGTTAGGAGTTGGCTGGGGTGAGCAGCCAACGGCGGCGATTCCTCAAAAGTAGAACCGGCAACCGTAGCCGAGGCTCTTTGCCTTTCATAATTTACCAAAACCCAACTCTTAACGCTCAACTCTTAACCCTTAACTATTACTGCGTCAGGCTGTAGCGCAGCTGAACACCGCCTTCGGAGTTCGAGTTGCGGAAGGCGTTGCTGATGCGCGGCGTGGTGATGGTCTGGCTGTAGTAGAACTGCAGGTTAAGGCGGGAGTTGAGCAGGTAGTCGACGGTGGGGCGCAGCTGGAAGGTTTTCGAGCCGTTCGTAATCTGGCCCTGGGCGCGGCCTACAAATCCATCGGGCAAGGTGGGGCTGGTAGGGTTAGGGTCGGCCGAATCGATGATGCTGCGCTGGATGGTGATGTTGTCGCGGATGCTCAGGTCGAGGCGGGCCGTGAGGTTGTTTTTTAGCACGCGCTGCTCGCCGCCCACTTTGAAGGGCAGCTTGAGGCTGTTGGTAGCGTAGCCAAAGCCAATCACGAATTCCTTGGTCGACAGCTCGGTGACCTGAGCGTTGGTGATGTTCAGGGCCACGGTGCGGTTGGTGCGATACTCGATACGGCCGGTTACTTTGCTCACCGTCTGGAAGTTGACCCCGATGAGCGGGGCCAGCGTTTCCACGATACTCACCTGGCCCACCACGTAGTAGGGCAGGTACTGGTTGCTGGCGTTCACCTGGAAGGGGTTAATCGGCGCACTGCCCGGCGAGCCGAAACTGGGCTCGGCCGAGTAGGTGTTGGTGGTGGTGTAGCTGCCGATGCTGTAGATGGACGAGTACGCGTGATTCAGGGTGAATGAACTGAAATACTGCTTGATAAGCGGCAGCTGGGCGAAGCCGTTGTAGTCGACGCGCCAGTTGGGCAGCGGTATCACGGCGAAGGGGCTGAACTCCTTGGCCTTGTAGCCGTCTGACGAGCGGCCGTGGTAGGCATCGGTAAAGCTTTGCACCAGCACGTCCTGCGAGTTGTAGCCGTAGGTGCCGTTGGGGCTTTGGTTGGCCAAGGCCAGCTTGTTGCGCACGATGAGGCGGTTATCCACAAAACGCTGGAAGGCCTTCGACGTTTCGCCATTGGCCCCGAGGTCGCCAAACAGGGTATTAATGGTAATGGTCGAGGTCTGGAACGAGCCCGAGCCCAGGGTCTGGGGCACGATGGGCAGGTAGTTATCGAACTGGTCCTTCAGCGGCAGCAGGGTCTGCTCGTTGATGGTGTGCCGGTAGTAAGCATCAAGGTTCTTCACCTTCTGCTGGCGCGCATCCACCTGAATATTGAAGTCGCGGAACGGCTCCAGCGCGGTGCGCAGCGTGAACGACTGCGTGAGCAGCGAGCTTAGAGGCGTGTTCAGAAACTCGCTCCGGTCGGTGTACCAGCCGTTGGTGCTGGCCCGGTCATAGAGGGTTTGCAGGCCGGGCTGCTGCCCTAATATGAACGGCACACCGGGCGCAGTGAAGGTTTCATCGAGGCCAAAGGCCTTGGTTTTGGGCAGGTAGCCGGGCAGCAGTGTGCCATTGGAACGGCTGAAGGTGAAGTTGATGGAGCGGGCCGTCATCAGCGAGCGTAGCACGGCTTTCACGAAGCGCAGCTTTTCGCGGGTGGTATCGGCGGCCGGCGCGGCCCGGGTGCCCGCGTTGGCATCGCCGAAGGCGGGCCGCTGGGCGGCGCGTCGGTCCTGGGGCGGCGGCGCGTTGTTGATGATGTTCAGGAATTTGACCTTGTTGTAAAGCTTCACCAGGTCGATTTTGCCGTTGGCGCTGATTTCGGCGTTGTTCTGAATCGTGTTGCCGACGTTGATTCGGTAGGTCGACGTATCGGTGGCGCTGGTGGGATTGTTGAGGGCGCGCTGGCCCTGCACGGCGGCCTGCCAGCTGTAGGTGGCGGCGTAGCGGGTATCGGCGCTCAGCCAGTCGGTAAGCGGGAATTTATCGAGCGGCAGCCGGTAGGTGAGCGCGGCCAACTGGTTGAAATTGACGGTGCGGCCGCCGCGCAGCAGGTTTTGCTGCAACTGGCTGCGGTTGCGAATGGCCTCGTCGCTCACCCCGATGGTGCGGCCGGCCCCTTCGTCAACCACGCCCCGGTTGGTGGCGGTGTAGTCGAATATCAGGCTTTTGGTGAGGTCCCACTTCAGGTCGTAGATGCGGCTGATGAAGAAGGATTTTTGAATAACGGGCGCAATACCGGCCGTAGTGGGTACTTCGCCGGGGTTTAGCACGCGCTGCAGGAACCGCTCGTTGTAGCGCCGGTCGAGGTCGGTGCGGAAGGAGAAGCGCGAGGGCAGCGGGGTGAAGTTTATTTGCTGGAAAATCTTCAGGTACGGATTGTCCAGCGCCTTGAAATTGGCCAGCGGCGTGTAATTCTTGGGCGTGGTCTGGTACACATAGGCCACGGCGGCGGTGTAAGCCTTGGTGTAGTCGCGGTCGGTGCGAATGTCGGAGTGCAGGCGGTCGGTAATCGAGTAGCTCAGGGCCACGTTTTCGATGTCCCAGGGCTTGGGCTTGGCGGGCAGGGCGCCGGGCTTGGGCAGGGCGCGCTCCTTGCGCACATTCAGCACCGAGATGCTGCGGCTGGTGGTCTGGTCAATTACTTTGTTGCGGTACTCGGCCTGGGCCGACGTATTGATGCTGCCGTCGGTGTTCTTGAATTTCTGCAGGCTTTGCTCCAGCTTGGTGTCGGGGTCGAGGGGGTCGTAGAGGGGCGAGCGGCTTTCACGGCCAATCTGGAGCAGCACCGGCAGGCGCAGGTTCAGCTGCGGGGGCAGGAATTTCTCCACCGCCACGGTCGTGTTCAGGTCGCCCCGGAACACATCGTCCACGGAGCGCTGCTGCACTTTGTCCTGCAAGCCGCCGAAGCCCACGCTGGTGAAGCTGCCCGTGGCCGTCACGTTGGCCACGTCGGCCAGCTTCACGTTGAGGCGGGCGGTGGCGGCATAGCCGGCCTGCTGCTCGAAGTCAAACACCCGGAACTCATCGGCCCACAGGTTCACGGTTTTCTCCGCCACGCTGGGGTCGGTGGGGTTCAGAATGCCCAGCATCACGCCCTGCACCGCCGAGAAGTCGGGGTTGCCCAGCACGGTGATGGTTGCGCCGTTGGCCAGGGTTACCGTGAAGGGAATCTGGAGGTTAGGATTAACCTGCTGGTTGCGCTTGGCCTTGGCATCAATGAAATCCTGAAACGACACATCAATGCGGTTTTCCACGGGCCACACGCCGTCGGGGCTCTGGTCGCCCACGGCGGTCAGCTTCAGCGGCAGCGAGTACTGGTAGTAGTTCTGGCTGTAGTCGGTGCCGATGCGCAGGAAGGCCTGCACGTCGCCGCTGAGGGTGGTGGGGTCGTCCGAATCGCCGTGTAGGAACATGCGCAGGCGCTTGTAGCGCAGCATGTTGATGGTGATGTTCTTGTAAGCTGCCTTGGCGAATCCGTCGCGCAGGTTCACCACGGCCAGGCGCAGGCTCTGCTCGTTTTGCAGGCGCGAGGTGCTGCTGCTGCCGTACTCCTTATCGCGCAGAATGCCGGGCGGCGACACGTAGGGAATTTTATTGCCCTTGGCCACGGCAATGCCGTTTTCCTCAATGCTTACCGTGGAGATATTGAAAGCGTCGGCATCGGTGAGGCTGCCGCCCGGAGAAATGCCGCCCTGGCGCGCATCCACGATGGGGTACAGGAAGCGGCGCCACTGGTTGGCCACAAACTGCGGCTGCACCAAGCGTAGCACCACGGGGTCCTGCCAGTTGGTCATGTACATGCGCAGGAACCGGATGGACTTGAAGCCGAAGTCCTTGCCGCCATTGCCCTGCACCTTATAGCCCTCCCGAATCGGAATCCGGAACAGGTACCAGTTCACGTCCTCACCATTCACGTTGTTCTTCACGTTATCGATGATGAAGTTCGAGCCCACGTTCAGGCTGCCGGGCCGCAGCGACATCTTGTATTCGTAGTAGCGCTCCACGTCCTGCACCACGTTGTCGCGGTTCAGGTCCTCCTTGTCGGGGAAGGCCGTGGAGCTGAGCTGGCTGTTTTCGGGCGAGTTGCCGTCGTAGCCGTCGTAGTTCTTGTAGCGGCCCAGGATTTTGGTATTGTTCTGGTCGTAGCTCGGGTCGAGGTGGTGGCGGAAGTCATCGCCCGAGGGGTCGGGCAGGGTGCCGTACACCGGGGCCACGGTGCCCAGCGCCGGCGGGTAGTTGCTGAAGTAATTCCGCTCGTTGTCGTCGCTCAGGCCGTCGAGGCCCACATCCTGGGCCGTGCGCGCGCCGGGCGCGGCGTTGAAGGCATCGGTCAGAAACTGCTGGCGCGTGACGCGGCCCCACACGGTGGGGTTGGTATTGTCCTGCACGGCCTGCGGGTCGTTGGTCACGGGCAGGCCGTTCTCGAACTCGTGCTGGTTGCCGTCCTTCAACACGTCCTCGCTCACGTTGCCCAGGTTGATGACGAATTCGCCACCGGTCACGTTGGCCTTGTCGTTGCCGTCCTGGTCGGTGATGTTCACGCGGCTGGCCGGGGCGTTGGGATTGGTGCTTTTCAGGAAGGGGTCCATCATCCAGAACTCCAGGTACTCGATGTTGGCGTTGTCAAAATCGGTATCGAAGGTGATGGCCCGGCTGATGCCGGCAAACTTGTCTTCGGGCCGCTCGCCGTTGTTGAACGCCTTGCCGTCGGTGCCCACGTTCGGGTTGTAGTTGTAGGGCCCGCGCTCGCTGGGGAAGTAGGCCAGGTCGAAGCTATACTCGAAGCCGTTGCCGGTCGAGCCCAGGTCCTTGTTCGGAAACACCTCGTCGCGTTTGATGCCGCGGGTGTAATGGTTCAGCAGGTCACCGGCCCCGATGTTGCCCGGCACAATGCTGCCACCGGTGTAGTAGCTCTGGTCCACGGTGTACCAGGCCAGCTTGGCGCGCTGGTAGTTGTAGGCCAGCCCGCCCACCAAGCTGTTCTTAATGGGCAGCGGCGTGGAGGCTAGCCGCCAAGCCGGAATAGAGGCCAGCCCGCCCAGCGTGTAAGGCGTACGGGCATTCTCAAAGTCGTCGATGTACGACACGCCGTTTTCGCCGTTGCCCAGCTGCGAGCGGCCCGGCAGCAGCTTGGCAAACTCGCCGCTGAAGGCAATGGTCGAAATCTCCTTCGTCGACACGAAGGGCAGCATGTCGAGGTACTTGGTCAGCACCCGGCTGTCTTTCCGGATGCTGCCATCCAGGCCGATGATGGTGTTGTTGCCCGGCTCGTCGCCGATGTTCACACGGTTGATGCCGGGGGCCTGGTTTTCCAGCAAGTGCAGGGCCGTGCCGCCGATGGTCACGTCCTTGTTCAGGCGGTAGTCGAGGCGCACGCCCAGCAGCTTGCGCGGCTGCACCTGCACCAGGGCATTTTTCTCGAACTCCACCCGCAGCTCGTTGGCCGAGTTCAGGTAGGCCGGGTTCAGGATTTTCACCTTGGCCTGGTCGTAGAACACCTGGTAGTCGGTGCCCTCCGTGAGCAGCGTCGAGCCCGAGCGCACCCGCACCGAGCCCTGCGCAATGCCAATGCCGGGCAGGTTAATCTCGTCCGAAGCCGCCCCGCCCTGGAAGCGCCCGCGCAGGAAAAACTTGTCCTTTTCCTGCCGCTGCTGGGCGTCGCTCTGGGTCTGGTTGTACAGCTCGTTATAAACGTATTTGTCAATCAGCGCCGGCTCGCCCGTAAACCGGCTTTGCAGGAAGGAGCCGAACGGCTGCACGTTCGGGAAGATAATCTTGCCCAGCTCGGGGTCAATCGTGATGCCCGGGAAGTAGTCAAAGTTGCCGTCCGGAATCTTGTCGTTGTTGGAGTTAACGTGGTCCAGGTTAAGCACCTCTATCAGTGGCCGGTTGGCTACCTGGGCTCCCTCCTTCAGCGAAATCAGGTCCACGCCCGTCGCGTCGTCCTTGTAGATGATTTGCAGCTGGAAGTTGTCGCGCTGCAGCTGCGAGGCGTTCAGGGGATAGATGTTTTTCATCATCAAATCCCAGGTCGGCGTGTTCAGCGTGAGCAGGTTGGGGTTGTTCGGATTCTTGGTGGGGTCGGCAATGCCCACGCCGGGATTACTGGCCTTCAGCATCTTGAGGAAGATGACCTGGTCGGGCGTCACGTTGTTGTAATCGCCCGACAGCTCGCCCACCTTGTAAGTTTTGCCGTTGTAGATGTACTCAAAGCTCACGCCCAGCACCTGGTCGGGCAGCAGGGCGGTGTTCAGGCTCAGGTAGCCCAGCTGGGCGTTGAAGGTGTACTCGCGGGCATCGAGCTTGCGGGCCCGCACGCGCTCAAAGTCCACGTTCTTGGTCAGGCCCTGGTTTACCTGCAGGAAATTGTCGACCTGAATGTTATCACGGGTAGCGCCCGGCCCGGTCAGCGTGCCGTACTCGCTGTTGGCATCATTGGTGCCCGGAGTCAGGATACTGGGGTTACCGATGTGGTACTTGTCGTACTGGTACAGCCGGAACGGCTCGCCCAGGTCCATCAGCGTCACCACGTTGCGCAGGTTTTCGGTGGTGCGGTTGTCGTTGGTCACGTACACCTCCAGCCGGTTTATGGTAAACTGGCTCTGGATGGTGGGCAGGCTGCGCAGGGCCACATCGTAGCGGTCGCGGAAGAACTGGGCCAGGAAAAAGTGCCGGTCCTTCTCGTACTGGCTGGCCTTGATTTCGTACTGCCGGCTCTGCGCGCCGTTCTGAATACGCACCTCGTCGGCGGTGCCGCGCACGGTGGCGGCCACGGCCGTCACGCCCAGCTTGCCAAACTGCAGCTGGGTTTTGATGCCGAATAGGTTTTGCCCGCCCTGCACCAGCGAGTTGGTGAGCGGCAGGCTTACGTTGCCCAAATCCACCTTGCGGATGATGTCCGTTTCCTCACCCGCGTAGTCAAACTTCATCTGGTTGTCGAAGTCGAACGCGGCCTTGGTGTCGTAGTTGAACACCAGCTTGAGCTTGGTGCCAATGGCCCCCGAGAGGTTGACGTTGATGTTTTGCTCAAACAAAAAATCGCCCACGCTCTGCTGGCGCAGGGTCAGGGCCGGATTTTCGTTGCGGTTGAAGCGCGCCCCAAACTTGAGTGTAACTGAGCCCGCCGGCCGGATATCAACGTAATTCCCCCCAAAAATGCGGTTGGCAATCGGCCCGAGGTAAATCTTCGGAATCAGGCGCTGGGCCTGGGCCGAACCAGCGGCGGCGGCCGGCCCCGTAATGCCGCCCTTGGCCTTCTGCCGGTAGTAGTCGCTCACAGCCTGCCGCCGCTGAAATTCCGCGTACTGCTTGTAGCTCAGCACGCTGGGGTCGCGGTAGTCCACCTCCTTGCCCACTTTTTCCTGCACCTCAAACTGCGTCAGGCTGTCGTCGACGGCCACGTTGAGCTTCACGGTTTTGGGCAGGGGCAGAATCAGCGGCGACTCGCGGCGGTGCGGCCCGAAGGGGCTGCCCGGGCGGTCGTGCGCCCGCACCCGGGGCCGCCGGCTCGGCTTGTAAGGCCCCGTGGTGTCCACCACCGCCCCGGCGGGCCGGGGGGTATCGGCGGCCAGGACCCGGTTGGCGCGTAGCCACAGGCTGGTCGCGCGCGGGCCGGCAATGGGCGCGGCCTGAGCCCACCACGCCAGCAACGACGCAACCATAACAACCGACGCGGGGAGTAATTTCTGTCCGGATTTCAAGCAGGATAGGTGGATGTAGCTATTGGAGCTGTTAGCCCCTAGCGGTTAGCTATTAGTCGGTTGGAATCGGCGGTAGTCGGTAGTCCTTCGGAAACGAATCGAAATTGAGTCAGCCCATGGTCGCCCCCATAGCGAGGCAAGAGCTAGCAGCTAAAAGCTATGCGCTAACAGCTAAAAACCGTCCTGACTCAGTGCGACTTCAAAGCAAATTTAATCAATTCCTCCACGCTTAGCTCCCCGCCGTGTTTGTGCTGAATCTGGTCCAGCTGTTTCTCGGCAGCGGCCCGCGCAAAGCCCAGGGTTACCAGGGCCTGCAACGCTTCGGCACGGCGCGTATTGTGTTGGCGAGCCAGCGGCACGGTGTCCACACCGGCTTTGGCCAGCAGCTCGTCCTTGCGCAGCTTGTCCTTTAGCTCCAGAATCACGCGCTGGGCCGTTTTCGGCCCCACGCCCTTGATGCTCTGGATGGCCCGTACATTTTCGCTCACAATGGCTTCACGGATTTCGCCCACGCTCATGCTGCTCACCATCACGATGCCCGTGCCCGGCCCGATGCCCGACACCGAAATCAGGAGCATGAACAGCGCCTTCTCGCTGGGGTCGAGGAAGCCATAGAGCGTGTGCCCGTCTTCCTTGATGTGCTGGTAGGTGTAGATTTTAGTGGCCGCGCCCTCGGCCGGTAGCTTCGAGTAGGTGGCCAGCGAGATGCGGACTTCATAGCCCACGCCGAGAATGTCGACAATGGCGAGGGTGGCGTCTTTGTAAGCGAGTTTACCGTCGAGGTAGGCAATCATAGGCCGGCGAAAGGAAGAGAAGAGAGAGACACAAGTGCTGTTCTGGCAACACCAGTTTCCGGTTTTTATCTCCCAAATTTACTGGCTTTTCGGCCAAAAATATTGGGTCAAATGAAGAAGATGTGAGCATTCAAATCGAGAGCCCATAAAACGGTCATGCCGAGCGGAGCCGAGGCATCTCGCGTGCAGTACCAAATCCAACGATTGAGTTACTACCACACGCGAGATGCCTCGGCTCCGCTCGGCATGACGTTCGAGCTGGATTTGGCTGCGGCTTTTACAGCGCTTTGCTACCCGTTTGGGCATCCACTACCGCAATGGCGGCCATGTTCACGATGTCGCGCACGCTGGCCCCGAGCTGCATAATGTGCACCGGCTTGCGCATGCCCATCAGCACCGGCCCGATTACCTCGGTGCCGCTGATTTCCTGGAGCACCTTGTAGGCAATGTTGCCCGACTCTACGTTGGGGAAAATCAGGGTGTTGGCGCCTTTTTCGGCCAGTGGCGAGAAGCCGTAATGCTCCTGTAGCAGGGCGGGGCTCAGGGCCACGTTGGCCTGCATCTCGCCGTCAATGAGCAGGTCGGGGAAGCGCTGCTTGGCCAGCTCGGTGGCGCGACGGGTCTTTTCGGGCAGCGGCCCGGCGTTCGAGCCGAAGTTGGAGTAGCTGATAACCGCCACGCGCGGCACCGCGTCGAAGAAGCGCACGGCGCGGGCCGTGAGGCCGATAATCTCGACCATTTCCTCGGCCGTGGGGTTGATGTTCACCGTGGTATCAGCAAAGAAATACGGGCCTTTCTTGTGCTGAATGATGTACATCGACGACACGCGCTTCACCCCTTCCTCGGTGCCAATGACCTGCAGCGAAGGGATAATGCTCTTGCCGTAGTCCTTGGTCAGGCCGGTGATGCAGGCGTCGGCCTCGCCGGTTTCCACCATCATGGCGGCGTAGTAGTTGCGCTCGCGCATCAGGCGGCGGCCTTCGTAGAGGGTCATGCCCCGGCGTTGGCGCTTCTGGTACAGCAGGTTGGCATACTCGTCGCGCTTGGTGTCCTGCTTCAGAATGTTGATGATTTCGCAACCTTCGAGGTCGAGGCTGCTTTCGCGGGCAATGGCTTCGATTTTTTCCTGCGGCCCCAGCAGAATGGGTTTGCAAATGCCCTCATCGAGCAGAATCTGCGCAGCTTTCAGGATTTTGTAGTTGTCGGCCTCGGCAAATACCACACGCTTGGGGTTGGCCCGCGCTGCCGAGGTGATGCGGTTCATCAGCTTCTGGTTCACGCCGAGGCGGGCGCGGAGTTGGTCCTCATACGCCAGCCAGTTCTCGATGGGCAGGCGCGCTACACCGCTTTCCATGGCGGCTTTGGCCACAGCCGGGCTGATGCTGGTAATCAGTCGCGGGTCTAGTGGCTTGGGAATAAGGTAATTGCGGCCAAAGGCCAGCGTATTGTCGCCGTAGGCTTTGTTCACGATTTCGGGCACGGGCTCCTTGCTCAGCTCGGCCAGGGCACGCACGGCGGCCAGCTTCATGGCCTCGTTTATCTCGGTGGCGCGCACATCGAGCGCGCCCCGGAAAATGTAGGGGAAGCCCAGCACGTTGTTCACCTGGTTGGGGTGGTCGGAGCGGCCGGTGGCCATCACGAGGTCGTCGCGGGTAGCCATGGCCAGCTGGTAGCTCACCTCGGGGTCGGGGTTGGCCAAGGCAAACACGATGGGGTCATTGGCCATGAGCAGCAGCAGGCCGGCCGGTAGCACGTTGGCCGCCGAAAGGCCGAGGAATACGTCGGCCCCGGTCATGGCTTCCTCCAGCGTGGTTACAGCGCGGCTGGTGGCAAACTGCATCTGAATGGGGTCCAGATTGGTGCGCTGGGCGTTGATGATGCCGTCCTTGTCGAACACCACCACGTTGTCCTTGTTCAGGCCCAGCGCCAGGTACAGGCGCAGGCACGACACGGCCGCCGCTCCTGCCCCACTCACCACGAGCTTCACTTCGTCAATTTTCTTGCCCACTATTTCGAGCGCGTTCAGCAGCGCGGCCGAGGTGATGATGGCCGTGCCGTGCTGGTCGTCGTGCATCAGCGGGATGTTCATCTTCTCGCGCAGCTCGGTTTCGATGCGGAAGCATTCCGGCGCCTTAATGTCCTCCAGGTTGATGCCGCCAAATGTGGGTTCCAGCGACTTTACGATGCGAATAAACTCGTCGGGGTCGGTGGCATCAATCTCAATATCAAAGCAGTCGATGCCCGCAAACTTCTTGAACAGCACGCCCTTGCCTTCCATCACCGGCTTGCTGGCCGCCGGGCCAATGTTGCCCAGGCCCAGTACCGCCGTGCCGTTCGAAATCACGGCCACCAGGTTGCCCTTGGCGGTGTATTTGTACACGTCGTCGGGGTTTTCGGCAATGGCCTTGCAGGGCTCGGCCACACCCGGCGAGTAGGCCAGGGCGAGGTCGAGCTGGGTGCTCATGGGTTTGGTGGGCACCACTTCGAGCTTGCCGGCGGGCTCCTGCGAGTGGTAATTGAGGGCGTCTTGCTTGTTTATTTTCAGCATCGGGAATTCTTCAAACATGAAAACGGCCACGCGGGCAGCGCAGCCGTCTAAGGCGAAATTAGCGCGAAAAGCGCGGCAAGGCCGGGTTTACTTTCTTAACAACTGTTACACAGCCCCTTTAGCTCTGCGGCACGAGCAGCTTCTGGCCCAGCTTCACCTCATCGGAAGCCAGGTGGTTGAGCTCGCGCAACACCTGCACGCTCACCCCAAAGCGGCGCGAGATGTTGAACAGCGTATCGCCCGGCTGCACCAGATGCACCTGGGAGGCCGTCAGCCGCTTCTCAACGGCTGGGCGCGGCGCGGCCGCTACGGCACTCTTCGCGGGGGCCGGGGCATTCTTTACGGCCTTACGCGGCGTGGGTGCATCCTCGGCCGGAGCCTGAAATACCAGCCGCTGGCCAAGTGTTACGGTTTCGCTCTCCAACTCATTCCACGCCATTAGCTGCGCTAGGGTCAGGTTATGCTCGCGGGCCAGCTTGGTGAGGTTGTCGCCCTTGCGCACCGTGTAAGAACCCGCGTTTTCCCGGATTTCTTTGGGCGCAGCAGCCGAAGCAGTCTGCACCGGAGCTTCCGTATCCGTTTCGGCCACGGGAACCACAGGTTTGGCTTCGGCACGTTTGGCACTGGCAGCCAGGCCGGCGGCCTGCGCCTGCCGGCGGGTCGCAATCCGGGCCTGCGCCTCGGCAGCCGCCTGCTGCACGGCCTGCCGCTGCCTGATGGCGGCTAGGTGTACTTCCTGCATTTTTTCCTGCCGGATTACCTCCTGCAGCCGCGCTACTTCGCGGGCATTGCCCTCGGCTTGCTCACGGCGGGCGGTCACTTCTTCGTCCGATACCGCTGGGTGCACGCGCAGAGCCGGAACCGGTGTGGCCACCGGCACCGCCGCAATGGCTTCCGCAGGCTTGCCAGGGGCCGCAACGGGAATCGGCACGAATACCACTAGTTCGCGGCCCGGTTTCAGCGGCCGGCCTTTGGGCAGCTCGTTCCAGCGGCGCAGCTGGCTCTGGCTCACGTCAAACCGCTCGGCCAGGCTGGCCAGGGTTTCGCCGCGCCGTACTTTGTGCGGCACCCGCCGGAAGCGGGGTGCGGCTTCCACGTCTTCGGCCCGGGGGCCGGTGGTAGCAGCCAGCAGCGAGCGATTCCCCCACGGCTCCACGCCTTCGAGGCGGGGCGGCAGGAAAGCCAGCGGCCGGGGCAGTTCGGTGGCCGGCTGGCAGTAGTCGAGCAGCGTATTGCGGTCGGCTTCGCCAAAATGCACGGCCGCCGCCGCCGGAAACCGCACCACGTAGGACCGGTAGCCGGCCGGCAGCGCCGCCCGCCGCAGCTCCGGGTTGAAGCGCGTGAGGTACAGCGAGTCATCGTAGCCGCAAGCCTGGCTCAGGCGGCGCAGGTCGAAGGCGCGGCCGCGCAGGCTCAGCGTGTCCATCGGCTCGGCGTACTGGTAGCGCAGCGTGGGCGCGTGCAGGCCGTGGGCCTCGGCGTACTTCATGCTGTACATGATAGCCGTGAAGGTGGGCACGTAGTTGCGCGTTTCGGCCGGCATGTTCGGGTATAGCTCCCAGAAGGTTTTTTTGCCGGTGCGGCGCATCACGCGCTGCACACTGCCCGCGCCCCAGTTGTAGGCTGCCAGCACCAGCTCCCAGTCGTGAAACACGCCGTACAGGTAGCGCAGGTGCTTGCAGGCAGCTTCGGTAGCCTTTTCGGGGGCCATGCGCTCGTCAATCCATTCGTCGCGCTTCAGGCGCAGGTCGCCGGCCGTGGGGCCCATAAACTGCCACAGGCCGGTAGCGCCCACTGGCGATTTGGCCGTAGGAATCAAGGCTGATTCCACCACGGCCAGGTATTTCAGGTCGAGGGGCAGGTTATACTGCGCCAGGTATTTCTCGAAAAGTGGGAAGTAGAGGTTCTCGCGTTCCAGCACGCGCTGCATGTAGCTGCGGTTGCGAGATGTGAAGAGGGTGACATAGGCCATCACCGCGTTGTTGAACTGGTGCGGCGCATCGGTTTCGATGCAGCCCACGCGGTCGCCCACCAGGTCGCGCATGGTGGGTGGGGTGCGCAGCCACTCCAGCCGGGCCGAGTCGACGGGCGGTACCGGCACGGCCACCAACGAGTCGGGCTGTAGCTCCAGCCGCACCCGCACGGTATCGCCCAACAGGGCTGGCATTGTGGAAATTACCCGGCCCGTCGAGTCGCGCTGCGTCCCCCGTTGGGCTTTGGCAACCGTACCCTGCAACAACAGAAAAGGCAGCGCCAGTCCGAGCCAAAGGGGGCGGGAACGGGAGGTTTTTACGTGCTTAATCCCTTGCTTCATAGCACTAAGATAGGCCATAGGTAAAGAACTTGTAGAGATACCAACAAAAAAATTCTGATACGTAGCCAGGCCCTTCCAGGATGACCTTTCAACAAAAATGCCCCGGCCAGATGGCCGGGGCATTCGTGGGGGTCAGCGGGCAATACGCCGACTGACTGCTGAATAGCAAGCGTTAAGCCACTACTTCCTCGGTGAGGGCACCAGCAAAAGCCAGCAATTCGGCCTCGCGGAAAGAGCCGGCCATTACCTGCAGGCCAATGGGCAGGCCGGCGGCGTCCTCCCCTACCGGCACCGAAATGGCGGGCACGCCGGCCAACGAAGCCTGCACCGTGAAAATGTCGGCCAGATACATCGAAACCGGGTCCAGCTTCTCCCCTATTTTGAAGGCCGTGGTGGGCGTGGTGGGCAGCACCAGGAAATCGTACTGGCGCAGCAGCTCGTCGGTTTTGTCCTTAATTAGACGGCGAACACGCTGGGCCTTTGTGTAATAAGCGTCGTAGTAGTTAGCGCTGAGCACGAAGGTGCCGAGCAGGATGCGGCGCTGCACTTCGGCCCCAAAGCCCTGGGCGCGGCTCTTTTTGTAGAGCGATTCCAGGTCCGTGGCATCCGGGGCGCGGTAGCCGTACTTCACGCCATCGAAGCGGCCCAGGTTGGAGCTGGCTTCGGCGGTGGTGAGGATGTAATAGGTCGGAATCATGAAATCGAGGTAGGGAAAATCCACCGCCTCTACCACGTGGCCCTGGCCGCGCAGCAAGTCGAGCTGGGCTTCCATCGCTGCCTTTATTTCGGGGTTCAGGCCCGGGCTGTTCACGGCATCGGCAATGTAGCCAATGCGGTAGTGCGCGGCGGGCGTGAGCTGCTGGCTGTAGGCGGGCACCTCGCGCTGGCTGGCGGTGCTATCCATACCATCGGCTCCGGCCATTACTTCGGTCAGGAGCGCGGCATCGGCCACGGAGCGGGTGATGGGCCCAATCTGGTCGAACGACGACGCAAAGGCCACCAATCCGTAGCGCGAAATGCGCGAATAAGTGGGCTTAAAACCCACCACACCGCAGAACGCGGCCGGCTGGCGCACCGAGCCGCCCGTATCGGAGCCAATCGAGGCCAGGCACATATCGGCCTGCACCGCCACGGCCGAGCCGCCCGACGAGCCACCCGGTACCCGGCTGGGGTCCACGGCATTGCGGGCCGGGCCGAAATAGGAGGTTTCGTTCGAGCCGCCCATGGCAAACTCGTCGCAGTTCTGGCGGCCGATGATGATGGCATCGGCATCGAGCAAGCGCTGCACGGCCGTGCCGGTAAAGAGCGACTTGAAGCCGTCCAGCATCAGGCTGCTGCTTTGCAGCGAGTGCCCGGCGTAGGCCAGCACATCCTTGATGCCGAGAACCATACCAGCCAGCGGGCCGGCCGTGCCAGCAGCTAGCTTGGCATCCACGGCGTCGGCCTGGGCGCGGGCCTCGTCGGGCCACACTTCCAGGAAGGCGTTGAGGGTGGGGTTCTGGCGCTCGATGTTGCCCAGGTAATACTCAACGAGCTGGCGGCAGGACATGGTGCCCGCCGTCAGCTCGCTACGAACTTCGGATAAAGACTGAAAACGCTTCAAACTATTTGCAGATTTTGGGTGACCGATTCAGGAATTAAGCGTCGGGGTTGGCGGGGATGTAGGGCTGCCGGGGCTGGGTGCCTTCGGGGGCCATGTTGGGCGGCAGCGCGGGGGCTACGTAGGGCGCATCGGCCGTGGGGTAGCTGGTGGGCTCGGGGTGAGCGGTGGTAACGGCTGCCACAGCAGGCGTAGCCCAGGGGTCGAAACCGGAGCCGGCTTCCGCCACTGGGGCCGGAGCCTGGGGCAGCGGCGTGGGATACTGCTGCTGGGGGGGATAGTTAGGGTTGGGCTGCTGGTTGTAGTTGGGCTGCCCGGGCTGGCCGGCCTGCTCAAACTCGCGGCGGATTTCCGTGCTGGCGTCCTTGAATTCGCGGATGCCTTTGCCCAGGCCCCGAGCCAGCTCCGGAATCTTATTGGCCCCAAAGAAAATGAGGATAACAACCATTATCAGCATCAGCTCCGAGCCGCCGATATCGCCCAGAAATAGAATGAGGGGGGTTTGCATGATTTTTAACTACGTGTTAAACTGAATAAATATCGAAACGAGCAGTGGCTTAGCCGAGCTGCTGGTTGGGGTCGTTGGGGTTGTAGGCCGGCGGGGCGGGCTGCTGGTAGCCCGGCTGGCCCGGCTGCGCATACGTGTTGTGCTGCGGCTGCTGGGGGTAGCCTTGCTGAGGATAGCCCTGAGCGGGAGGGGCCTGCTGGGGATAACCCTGCTGCGGATAGCCCTGCTGCGGATAACCCTGAGCGGGAGGGCCCTGTTGGGGGTACTGCTGCTGGTAGGGAGGGGCCGGCTGGTCGCGGTACTGCGGCTGCTGGTCTTCGGGCTTGGTGCTGGCGTCCTTGAACTCGCGCACGCCCTGGCCCATGCCTTTGAACAGCTCCGGAATACGTTTAGCACCAAATAACAGGATAACAACGAATAGAATAAGGAGCATTTCGGTGGTCCCGAAGCTACCAATCAAAAACAAGGAATGAAGCATAGAAAAGGGGGGCACTTGGGCCCAGTAAAGGGTGAGAAAAGAAGATATACGCAGCCGAACGCCTTTTGGAGTATCAAAGATACCCAATAGAGCTGTTTAGATGATGAAGGACACCTTCGGCGGAGGATTTGCCGGGGTTGAACGGGCTGTAATTACGGTTGACCGACATCACAGCACCTAACTTGTTATCACCAACTAGCTTTGTTATTCCATAAACCAGTCTTTCTCATTCCGAATGAGTTAGGTTGTGCTCTCTTAACCCAAACCGTTGTGAAATCATCCAAGACCACGAATTTTGCTGCTGTTCCGTTGCGGCAGGTCAACGAGCCCGAGCGTCTGGAAACGCTGCATAGCTATAACATTCTCGATACTGACCCGGAGCAGGTTTTTAATGATTTGGCGCAGCTATCGGCATTTATCTGCGGCACGCCCATGTCGCTGGTTTCTTTGATTGATACCGAGCGGCAATGGTTTAAAGCCCGTGTGGGTCTCGACATGCAGCAGACGCCCCGCGAGCATGCCTTTTGCCAGTACGCCATGCGGGCCCCCGATGTGTACGAAGTAGCCGATGCGGCCCTCGACCCCCGGTTTGCCGAAAACCCGCTGGTGACCGGCAATCCCAACATCCGCTTCTACGCCGGTGCGCCCCTGCTCTCGCCCGATGGCCAGCCCCTGGGCACGCTATGCGCCCTCGATACCGTCCCCCGGCAGCTCACCTCCGACCAGCGCGAGGCCCTGCGCGTGCTGGCCCGCCAGGTAATGGCCCACCTGGAGCTGCGCCGCGTGCGCGCCCAGCTCGACGATGAGCGCCAGAAGCTGGACGGCGTGCTGCGCATGGCCAACAGCACCGGCGATTCGCTGTTTAGCAGCGGCCGCGCCGAAATCTTTGTAAAGCAGGACCAGCGCCTGGTGCGCGTGACCACCGCCGAGCTGCAGTACGTGGAGGCCCTCGGCGACTACGTAAACCTGCACACCACCCGCGAGCGGCTCACGGTGTACGGCACCATGAAGGATTTCGAAGCCAAGCTGCCCGGCCGCGATTTCGCCCGCATTCACCGCAAATACATTGTGCGGCTCGACCGCATTGTAGCCATCGAGGCCGATGCGGCGCTACTCGACGACAGCTCGGCCAACGGCTCCATCCGCACGCCCATGCGCGTACCCATTGGCAGTTCCTACAAAGCCGG
This sequence comes from Hymenobacter artigasi, assembly GCF_012275535.1. Classification (GTDB taxonomy): domain Bacteria; phylum Bacteroidota; class Bacteroidia; order Cytophagales; family Hymenobacteraceae; genus Hymenobacter; species Hymenobacter artigasi. The sequence continues at coordinate 558,052 of NZ_JAAVTK010000001.1, forward strand.
ACTGCTCAATCGGCTCACGCTGGTTTAGGCCCGGCCAGCAGCTGCAATTGCTCCAGACCCGACAAAGCCGACGTTCGCCGCGTCAATGGGTCCCTTCACCGAGTTGCCCGGGCAACAGGCCGCTCAGCCCACCATCTTTGATATGGTTATCGGTTGCAGCAGGCTAGTAGCCCCTGCGGCTGACAGCTAAGTTTGTTTTCATAGCTCAGAAAGACCCGCACCTTTGGAGCGGGTTTTTTTATTTCCAGCCGATTTGGTTGCGAAAGCCGCTATTGCTTAGGACTACTCAGGTGCCCCGGTTACCGGTGGCCCAGCCAGGTTTCGGGGTTCAGGTTGGACGAGTTGTGCCACACCTGAAACTGCACTTCCGACGTGCCCTCGGCATCGGTGGCCACGGTACCGATGACTTCCTTGGCACTCACGCGCTGGCCCTCGTGCACGCTCACGGAGCGCAGCTTGGCATACACCGTGAAGAAGTCGCCGTGCTGAATCATGACAATGGTGTTCATGCCCGCGATGTTGGCAATGGTGAGCACCTTGCCATCGAAGCACGACCGCACGGCCTCGTCGGCCCCGGTCTGAATATCGACGCCCCGGTTTTCCACGGTCACATTTTTCAGCACCGGGTGCGGGTGCCGGCCAAAGCGCTGGCTGATAAAGCCCCGGCTCACGGGCCAGGGCAGCCGCCCCCGGTTGCCGGCGAAGGACGACGACAGCCCGGCCGCTTCGGGCGTGAGGGCAATGCGGACGGCACGGCGGTCGGCCGCGGCTTCGGCGGCCGTTTCGGGCGCGTCGCTTTCGGGAGCGGCCGTGGCATTATCGGCGTCGGAGTTGCTGGCGGTTTCCGGGTCGCGGCGGGTGCGGGCGACGCCGGCGCTATTGCGGGCGGCGGCAGCGCGGCGGGCATCGCGGGCGGCGGCCAGGGCGGCTTCGCGGCGGGCCGCCAGGCGAGCGGCCCGGGCGGCGCGGGCTATTTCTTCGCGCACCCGCTCGGCAATCAGGTTATCGAGGCGGTTCACGGACTGGCGGCGCTCTTCCAGCTCCTGGCGCAGGCCCTGCTCCTGCTGGCTGAGCTGCTGGACCATATCATCTTCTTTCGACTTGAGGCTGAGCAGGTTCTTATTCTCGCTCAGCTGGCTGTTCAGCAAGCTGCTTTTACGCTGCTGCTGCTTCGTCAGGCCCGAAAGCTCCTGGTGCAGCCGGTACTGCGTGCCCATGATGCGGGCCGCCTGCCGCTGCCGCTCCTCGGTGTACTGCCGGATGTAGCGCAGCCGCAGCGCAAACTGGTTGAACGACTCCGAAGCAAACAAAAACATGAGCCGATTGAAGCCATTAGCCGTTTTTGAAGCCGTGTAAAGCAGCCGTGAATATTCGGCCTTGAGCTGGGCCAGCGTTTGCTGGGTTTGAATAACCTGCTTAGCCGTCTGGTGCACGTTGGTTTCGATGCCTTGTAGCTGCGTCGAAATCCCCTGAATAACCTGCTTTTTCACCGTCAGCTTCTCGGTGATGACGTGGAGCTGGCCCAGGCTCACCTTTTTCTTTTCCTGGGTCTGGTTCAGGGCCTGGCTGGTCTTCTGAATCTGGCGGAGGTTGGTCTGGCGCTCGCGCTCCAGCTGCTCTTTGCTTTTGGCACGGGCCGGCCGGGGGCGGGCAGTGGCCTTTGTGCGGGCGGGCTGCTTGGTACTACGGGTGGCCTTGGCGGGCTGCCGCGTCGGCTTTGCAGCTTGCCTGGGCTTGCGTTGCTGCGCGCCTACGGGCCCGGTCAGCAGCAGCCCCAGTAGGGCGAATAGCCACCACCGGCCGCGAATAGCCATCGCGCCAGCTTTCACCTCTGAAATAAGTGCCTTCTCAGCCTGTACTACCTGCTTATTCAACGTGTGCCATTCAAAACCCACCACTTATATGGCAGGGCAAAGGTAATCGGGTGAGTGGTTGTTGATTGTTAATCACAACCAACAACCACTCACCCCCACTTCCAGACCGGCTACCTGATGCGCCGGAAACTCTTGGGCACGGCAAAAGGGAAGCTCAGCCGCTCCCGGCCGGTATTCACTTTGTTGTAGTTGATGGCGGCCGTGACCACGCCCGCCGACGGTTGCTGTGCCTGAATAACAGTGGAGTATGCGAACGGCAGGCCCAGCGGCTCATCCAGCGGCTGGAAATCGGCATAATCGACGGTGAGGTTGCGCTTAGTGGCTTCGTCGCTCATCTTCAACTGCTGCACGCGGCCGGTGGCAGTTTGCAGCAGACGCTCCACCAGCACATCGGCCAAGGGGTAGCTCACACGCTGGCGACCAGCCTCTTCGGTGGCCACGGTGGGCTTGGTGCCGGTGGGGGCGGGCAGGTAGTCGCCGAGTAGCAGGGCCTGCATCTGGGCAAAGCTCACGGGCACGTTCAGCAGCTTGCTCAGGTAGTCGTAGCCGCCCGAGAAGTAGGTTTTGTCCAGCCGGTTCATCACCCGCACCGAGTCGTGGGTGAGCACGGCGCGCACGCCCTCAATACCCGCCAGGCCCGCCGACACCCAGATGATGCTGTCGCGGCGCATGCGCAGCGCCAGGTTAGCCCCCTGCTTATTGCCCTTCATGTTAATCTGGGCCTTTCCCTTGGCATTGAGGAAGATGAAGGTGGTATTGATGGCCTGTACCGAAGGCAGGGTGGGCTCCATTATGGGGGTGGAGGTGCCCGGCCCGGCCGCCGAGGCAGTGGTGGGCACGGCCTTGCGGGCGCAGCTGCCCAGCAGCCCCAGGGCCAGCAGTAGCGTGACTTTATTCATACAATTTATGGTCTTTCAATTTTCGCTCCAGCAGGTCGGAAGTTCCTCCGATTTTGTGAGCCCGCTGCCATTCAACCACAGCTTTATCCTTGTCACCGAGCTGGAATAACACGTCGCCGTAGTGCTCGATAATGGAGCCGTCCTTGGTGGTTTGCAGCGCCTTTTCCAGGGCATTTTTCGCCCCGCTATAATCCTTTTGCTTGTAGAGCACCCAGGCGTACGTGTCCAGATACGTGTCGTTGTCCGGGAATTGCTTCACGACTTTGCCCGACATCTGCTTGGCTTTGTCCAGCTTTTCGCCCCGTAACGACAGAAAGTAGCTGTAATTGTTCAGTACCTGCACATTGTCGGGGTCGCTCACCAATGCCGATTCATAAGCCGCATCCGATTTTTCGTATTCGTGCAGTTCGTGGTAGGCATCGCCGAGCTGGGCATCGAACTGGCCCAGCAGCGGCGCGTTGTTCACCACCAGCCGGCGGCCGTGCTCCAGGGCTTTCACGCCTTTCTGGGGCTGCTTTTTCAGCAGGTGGGCCACGCCGTTGTAGAACCACAGCGACGCCTGGTTGGGAAACAGCTCCAGCGCCCGGCCCGAATGCGCGAGCAGCGAATCGGTCTGGGTCAGCTCGGCATCGATAAGCACCACCTGCTGCCACACCTGAAACTTGGAGTTGTCGTAGCGTAGGGCTTGCAGGTAGGTATCGCGGGCTTCTTTCTTATGGTCGGTCAGGGTCTGCACATCGCCGGCTACGGCGTAGGATTTCGCATCCTTCGGATAAACTTTGACGGTGGCCGCGGCCAGGTCGCGCACCAACTGGTTCAGCGGCTCCTTGGGGCTCGGCAGCTGCTTGATGTAGCCCACCAGAATCCGCACCCGGGCATCAATATCCAGCGCGGGGCTGGCGAAGGCCTGGCGCAGCTGCTGGTCGGCCTCAGCGTCCTGCTTCTGCTGGCGGTATACTTCCGACAGTATCAGGTGGGCCTGGGGGTTGTCGGGGTCGAGGCGCAGGGCCTGCTGGGCCACGCGCACGGCATCGGGCAGGCGGTTGTTGCTGGCGTACATCTCGGCCTGGGCCAGCACGTAGCGGGGCTCGGTGGGGTTGGCCTTGATGAGCTTTTCACCCTCGCCCAGGGCCAGGTCCAGCTTGTTTTGCTTGAGGTAAATCTGCTGCTTCTTAAAGGAAATCTCATCAACCTGGCCAAATTCCTTTTCGGCCTGGTCCAGGGTGGTGAGGGCTTCGGGCAGGCGGTTCTGGGCCAAGTACAGGTCAGCCAGATTGAACAGGTAGCTGCCCGAGTTAGGCACCTGCCGGATGAGCGAGGCGTAGGTTTTGGTGGCCGCCTCGTACTGCTTCTGGCTGGCCTGCGCCTGGGCCAGCAGCAAGTAGTAATAAGCGTTTTTCGGGTCGAGGCGGGTGGCTGCTTCGGCGTAGTTGGTGGCGTCGCGCAGGTTGCCGCTTAGCAGGCTGGCTTCGGCAATCTTGTAATTAACAGCCGCGTTGTCGGGACTGAGCGCATGGGCTTTCAGCAGGTTTTCGAGGCCTTTGGGGTAGTCTTCCAGCAGCACGTATTTCACGCCCTCCACAAACAACGCCTCGCTCTGCTCCTTTTCCCGCTCCGACAGGGCGGGCGCGTTGGCGCGCTTCGCCCGTAGCTCGGCTACTTTCTTTTCCAGCTCGCGCTGCTCTTTTTCCAGCACCCGCTGCTCCTTGCGGCTCAGCTTGGCGGGCGGCTCAAGGGTCCCCGACGGGGCCTGCGCGTACCCCGGGGCCGTCAGCCCTACCCAAAACAGCAGACTCAGAACAACTTGACGCATATACAAGAAAGCCGGACCTGAGGTCCGGCCCACGAAATTACGGGGAATAGTAATGGCAGCGGGAAGCAGGAAGCGAGGCGTAGTAATTGCCGCTTTCGCCGATAACGGGATAAGCTGCCAATTAATTTCACCCCACTTCCCGCTTCTCACTTCCCGCCGCTGGCTATCACACCCGCAGCTGGTTATAATCGCCAAGGCTCAGGTCGTCGGGCGTGCCGGTCACGGTGGCAAAGTTGCCAATCATCGAATTGCTGATAACCGCGTTCAGCACAGAGGCCGACTGCTGCACGATGGAGTTCGACAGGCGCGAGTCGCGCACGTTGGAGTGCGCGCCCAGCGAAACGTGCGGCCCCACCACCGAATCGGTAATGATGGCGCCCTCGCCGATGTACACCGGCTCCAGCAGCACCGAATTGGTGATTTTGGCCGACTCGTGGACCAGCGACTCGCCTCGCTCCTTCAAATACTCCAAATAGCGCTGGTTGGTGAATACGGTGGCGTCCTTGTTGCCGCAATCGAGCCACTCGGTCACGCGGCCGGGTACGAAGACGGTGCCTTTGTTCTTCATGTTCTCCAGGGCATTGGTGAGCTGGTACTCGCCCTTGTCCTTGATGTCGTTGTCGAGCAGGTATTGCAGCTCGGTACGCAGGTACTCGCCGTCCTGGAAGTAGTAGATGCCGATGATGGCTAGGTCCGACACAAACGTCTGGGGCTTCTCCACGAAATCGGTGATGCGGCCCTGGGCATCCAGTTTCACCACGCCAAAAGGCTTGGGGTCGGCTACCTGCTGCACCCAGATGGTACCGGGTACACTGGAATCCAGCGTAAAATCGGCCTTAAACAGCGTATCGGCAAAAGCCACCACCAGCGGGCCGGTCAGCGAGTCTTTGGCGCACAGAATGGCGTGGGCCGTGCCCAGCGGCTCATCCTGGTACACAATGGTCCCCTTGGCTCCCACCGACTCAGCAATTTTCACCAGGCTTTTCTCCACCTCAGCCCCAAAGCGGCCAATAATGAACGCCACCTCATCCACCGGCTCGCCGCACACCTTGGCAATGTCCTCCACGAGGCGCTGCACAATGGGCTTGCCCGCAATGGGAATGAGCGGCTTGGGAACAGTGAGGGTGTGGGGGCGCATGCGCTTGCCCATGCCGGCCATCGGGACGATGATTTTCATATTGATTTTAAAGAGAGTTGATTAATAGTTATGGGTGCAAAGCGAGTGTAGTGCGAAGCGGTGCTTCGCATTGACGCGCAAGTCCAAACAGTTCTGACGAATTTAAAAGCAAGAAGCCGCGAAGCACAACTTCGCACTACACGCCCGTACTTCCATACCCGCCCGCGCCGCGTTGGGTTACGCTCAGTTCCTCAACCGGCTGCCAGGCAACGGTTTCGTGTTTGGCAACTATCAGCTGGGCAATGCGTTCGCCGTCATTCACCACGAAAGGCTCATTGGATAAATTCACGAGCAGCACTCGGATTTCGCCCCGGTAGTCGGCATCAATCGTTCCCGGACTGTTTACAATGCCGATGCCGTGCTTCACGGCCAGTCCGCTACGGGGGCGCACCTGGGCTTCGTAGCCCACCGGAATCTCCAGGCTCAGGCCGGTAGGAATAAGCTGGCGCTCCAGCGGCCCGAGCGTGACGGGGCCATCTGTGAGATGAGCGCGCAGGTCGAGGCCGGCAGCGTGGGGCGTTTGGTATTCGGGCAGCGGGTGGCCCGAGTTATTGATAACGGGAATGTACATGAGCAGTGCTAAGGGAACGGGCAAAGATAGTCCCAGGCCTATACTATCCTAACCTCCCTGTGCCTCGGCAACACGCATTGCCGGCCGGGGCCGCTCCACCCCGTACAGCGCCAGCAGGAAGGCCACCGTCAGGCCCGCGTGCCAGGCGTGGCGCAGCCACCAGCCCGCTGGCTGCACCCACCAGCCCAGTGCTACCAGCCCCGAGGCAAATAGCAGCCACAGCCCCAGCCGCAGCGCCGGGTACGGCACCGGAAAGTGCCGCTCGCCCAGCCGCCAGCATAGTATCGCCATCATAAAATAGCAGGCCAGCGTGGCAATGGCCGAGCCCAGATAGCCCAGCACCGGAATCAGCAGGAAGTTGAGGGCAATGGTGAGCACGGCTCCACCAGCCCCGATGTAGGTGCCGTAATATGTCTTATCGGTGAGCTTAAACCACACCGACAGGTTGTAATAAACGCCCAGAAACAAGTTGGCCAGCAGTAGAATGGGCACCACCACCAGACCCTGCAAATACTCCGGCCGCCGCAGAAACAGCTGCCCGAAGTCTTCCACGTTCAGGCTGATACCCACAAAAATCACCGCGCAGCACAGCGTAAACCACTTCAGTATCATGGCAAACATAGCCGGCGAGTTCTTCTCCGTACTCTGGGCAAAGAAGAACGGCTCGGCCGCGTAGCGGAACGCTTGAATAACCAGCGACATGAAGATGCTCAGCTTGTAGCACGCCCCGTAAATGCCCACCGCTGTGAGGCTGCTCTGGCCAGGATAAAAATTGACCGGCAGCCACTTGGGCAGCAGAATGCGGTCGAGCGTTTCGTTTACCATGCCGGCCAGTCCCATCAGCATCAGCGGAAAAGCATAGCCCAGCAACGGCTGCAGAAACGACAGATTCAGCCGGAAACGGAAATCAAGCAGCTCGCGCCCCAGCAGCAGTAGCGTGAGGCCGCTGGCAAACAGGTTACTCAGAAACACGTAGCCCACACCCACCGACGGGTCATACACCCGCGCCACCAGTGGCTGCAGGGCCGGCAGCCATTTGCCGCTCATCACGGCCGGGCACAGCACGATAAAAAACAGGTTCAGCGCCACGTTGGCGATGATGCCCGCCAGCTTGATACCAGCAAACTTGCGCGCCTTGTTCTCTAGCCGCAGCCGGGCAAACGGGATGGCCGTGAGCGCATCCAGCCCCAGAATCAAGGCCACCCACACCGCGTATTGCTCGTGGCCGGGCGGTATTTCGAGCAGGCTCAGCAGCGGGCGCGCCAGCAGCATCAGCAGCACCGTGAGGCCGGCCGTGCTCACAAACAGCAGGCTCAGCACCCGGTCGTACAGCTCCTTCCGGTCAGCCCCCGCCCGGTTTGCGAACCGGAAGAACGTGGTTTCCATGCCGTAGGTAAACACCACGTTCAAAAACGACACGTAGGCATACAGCCCCGTCACCACTCCGTACTCGGCCGCCGCAAACGCCCCCGTGTATATCGGCACCAGCAAATATGTGAGCACCCGGCCCACAATACTGCTCACACCATACACGGCCGTCTGGGAGGCTAATTTTTTGGCTACACTCATTTAAGAAATGTTGAGTTTTGAGTGTTGAGGGTTGAATTGAAAAGCGGAAACGATAAACAACAGTACAGGTCGTACCAACCCTGCTTTTCGTTCACTCAACATTCAAAACTCAACCCTCAACATTATTTACCGGTGAACACCGCCGGGCGCTTCTCCACAAAGGCCGTGGTGCCTTCCTTAAAATCCTCGCTCTCAAAAGCCCGCTCAAACGCCTGGGCTTCGGTTTCGTAGCCATCGGCACCTTTGGCGTAGTGCGCGTTCACGCAGTCCAGCACCAGGCCCACGGCCAGCGGGGCCTTGCCCAGAATTTTGGTCAGCAGCTGCGTGCAGAAGGGCAGCAGCTCGGCCTGGGGCACTACGTGGTTTACCAGGCCCAGGCGCAGGGCCTCGTCGGCCTTCACCATGTCGGCCGTCAGCAGCAGCTCAATGGCCTTGCCTTTGCCGATGAGCTGGGGCAGGCGCTGGGTGCCGCCATAGCCGGGAGGTAAGCCCAGGTTCACTTCAGGCTGCCCAAACCGGGCATTTTCCGACGCCACGCGCATGTGGCAGGCCATGGCCAGCTCGCAGCCGCCGCCCAGTGCAAAGCCGTTCACGGCCGCCACCACGGGCTTCGGGCTGGCTTCGATGCGGGCAAACGCCTCCTGCCCCGCCAATGAAGCCCGGCCGGCCCGGTCGGGCGTGAGGGCCGCCAGCTCCGCAATATCAGCCCCGGCCACAAACGCCTTCTCGCCGCTGCCCGTCAGGATAATGCCGCGCACCTGTGGCTCAGCCAGCGCCTGCTGCACGGCCGCATCGATATCGGCGATGGTGGCCGCGTTCAGCGCGTTGAGCTTGGTGGGCCGGTTGATGGTGATAGTGAGGATGCCGCTGGCAGCATCCAGGTCGTAGAGCAGGTTTTCGAAAGAAGCAGACATAGCAACGAAATGAATAGGCCCCGAAATGCGGTTGGCAGCGCCAAAGATAGGACACGCACCGCCCCATGCCGGTCGGGATAATTACCCGGCTCAACGCCTGACGCATCCATTTCAACCAAAACCAGCCCCAACCCTTTCCCGAATAGCTCACCTTTGCAACAGTAACCAGAAGTAAGTATTTGAATTTAAATACCTAGTTTAGCGCTAAACCTCTCCCTTTTTCACCTCTAACCCCTTAACTACTATGGGCTTTGTTTCCGAATTCAAAGAATTTATCTCCAAAGGCAATGTGCTCGACCTGGCGGTCGGTGTTATCATCGGCGGCGCGTTTGGCAAAATCGTGTCCTCGCTCACCGACGATGTCATCATGCCGATTGTGGGCTTGATTGGTGGCCAGCCCGATTTTTCGGCGATTCATCTCGGCCCCGTCAAAATTGGCTTGTTCCTCAATGCGGTTGTGGGCTTCCTCATCCTGGCAGTTATCATCTTCTTCATTGTGAAGGGTGCCAACAGCATCAAGAAGAAGCCGCTTGAGGTAGTAGCCGCGCCCGCGTCCCCACCGCCGCCCACCACCGACCAGCAGCTGCTCATGGAAATCCGCGACTCGCTGCGCGCTGGCCGCGCCTAAGTTGCCCATTCCGTTCAACCAGAAAAAACCGTGGTTTGCCGAGTGGCAGGCCACGGTTTTCGATTTTTTGCTTCAACCATTCGTTTTATTCAAGGCAGTTAATTGGTCGATTCAAAATAAGTTGCGAACTTAGGGGCTACCTAACGCCCCGGCCCGTCCTTTTAGGTAGCCGTATTGAACCACCCCATTCTCTCAATCGTTAGGCCGCTATCCTGCTCCCCTCACCCCCATCGCGCCCCATGAAAGTATTGTTTGTTGCCGCACTTCTCGGCGGCCTGAGTTTTGGAGCTTCCTCGGTAGCTCACGCCCAGACCGGCCCCGCTTTCCCCATGCCCGGCAAAGCATCCAGCGAAGAGGGTGCCCGCGTCACTACGGCCAACAATGCCCAGGAGCTGGCCCGCAACCAGCGCCGCGCCGCTATGTCGCCCGACGAAGTGAAGCGCGACCAGCAGCTCGAGCTCCTCGAAGCCCGCACCGGCAACACCAGTTTCGGTGCCCGCGGCCCCGAGCGCCAGTTCGACTCCAACCGCAGCGGCAACGGCTTCATGGTTCGCAAGTTCAAGACCCAGCCCGGCAAGCCCGGCTACGTCAGCAAGCGCGGCATGGGCCACACCGCCGGCAGTTCCAATCCGGCTGGCAAGCCATTGGTACACAAGCACACCCGTAAGCACAAGTTCCTATTCTTCTAGACCACGGATTAGCGCGGATTTTAACGGATTTGGCTACGCCGACCTTCGGTTCACGGATTTTGTGGACGATTGTAAACATCAAAAAGGCTGCCCTATAGGGCAGCCTTTTTTGGTTTTAAGCGAGGACTTATTGAATGTAGAAAAGCAAAAAGGCTTGCCGTATGGCAAGCCTTTTTGCTTTTCTACGTCGTCCACAAAATCCGTGAACCGAAGGTCGGCGTAGCCAAATCCGTTAAAATCCGCGCTAATCCGTGGTCTAGAGTGTGCGCTTGATTTCCTTTTCTTCGAAGCCTTCGATGTTGTCACCTTCAATAAGCTCGTTGAAGCCTTTGATGGAGATACCACATTCGTAGCCTTGGCGTACCTCGCTCACATCGTCTTTGAAACGCTTGAGGTCCTGGATATCGCCGGTGTACATCACGATGCCGTTGCGAACCACGCGCACCTTGGTTTTGCGGGTCAGGGTGCCTTCCGTCATCATACAGCCGGCAATGGTGCCTACTTTGGTGATGTTGAACACCATACGTACTTCGGCGTTAGCCGTCACCACTTCCTGCACCGTTGGGGCCAGCATGCCTTCCATGGCATCCTTCACCTCATTGATGGCGTTGTAAATGATGGAGTACAGGCGGATGTCAATCTGCTCGTTCTCAGCCAGCTTGCGGGCACTTTGCGAGGGCCGCACCTGGAAGCCGATAATGATAGCATCGGAAGCCGAAGCCAGCAGCACGTCGCTTTCCGAGATGGCGCCCACCCCTTTCGAGAGGATGTTCACCTTCACTTCCGGCGTGCTCAGTTTCAGCAGCGAGTCGGAAAGGGCTTCCACCGAGCCGTCCACGTCGCCCTTCACCAGGATGTTGAGTTCCTTGAACGAACCGATAGCCAAACGGCGACCAATTTCGTCCAGCGTGATGTGCTTCTTGGTCCGGATGGTTTGCTCGCGGGCCAACTGGAGGCGCTGAGTAGCCATTTCGCGGGCTTCGCGCTCCGTTTCCATTACCTGGATACGGTCGCCGGCCTGCGGGGCCCCGGTCAGACCGAGCACCTGCACCGGCGTAGCGGGCGGCGCGGTCTTCATTTTCTTGCCACGATGGTCGGTCATGGCCTTCACGCGGCCAAAGTGCGGACCGGCAAGAATGATGTCGCCCACGTTCAGCGTACCGGTTTGCACCAGTACGGTGGTTACGTAGCCACGGCCTTTGTCCAGCGAGGCTTCAATCACGGTACCAATGGCACCACGGTCAGGATTTGCTTTCAGGTCGAGCAATTCGGCCTCCAGCAGCACCTTCTCCAGAAGTTCCTCAATACCAATGCCCGATTTGGCCGAAACCTCCTGGCTCTGGTATTTGCCACCCCACTCTTCCACCAGAATGTTAATCTGGGAAAGCTCCTCACGGATTTTCTCGGGGTTGGCCGACTGCTTGTCAATCTTGTTGAGGGCGATGATAATCGGCACCCCGGCAGCCTGCGCGTGGTTGATGGCTTCCTTCGTCTGCGGCATCACCGAGTCGTCGGCGGCTACCACGATGATGGCAATATCCGTCACCTTGGCACCACGGGCACGCATGGCCGTAAAGGCTTCGTGACCAGGCGTGTCAAGGAAAGTAATGGCTTGGCCCGTTTTGGTGCGCACTTCGTAGGCACCAATGTGCTGCGTAATACCACCAGCTTCGCCTTTGGCCACACTCGCATCGCGGATGTAGTCAAGCAGCGACGTTTTGCCGTGGTCGACGTGGCCCATGATGGTCACGATGGGGGCGCGGGGCTTGAGGTCTTCTTCGGCATCGCCGGCGTCCACGTCAATTTCCTCTTCCTCAGCCGACAGGAACTCCACGTCAAAGCCAAATTCATCGGCAATCACGGTAATGGCTTCGGCATCGAGGCGCTGGTTGATGGACACGAACATGCCCATGCCCAGACACACCTTGATTACCTCGTTCACGTTCACGTCCATCAGCGAGGCCAGGTCGTTGGCCGAGATGAATTCGGTGAGCTTGAGGGTTTTGGCGTCGAGCTCGTTCTGTGCGCGCAGGGCCTCGCGGTCCTCCGCCAGCATGCTGCGCTTGTCGCGGCGGTACTTGGCGCGGTTCTGATTGTTGCCGCCCTTGTTGCCACCGAGCTTAGCCAGCGTGGCTTTAATCTGCTCCTGAATCTGCTTTTCAGCCTGCTCAGGGGTAAGTGCGGGGGCATTCGGCTTGGGAGCCGTGTTCTGGCCGGGACGCTGGGGACCACCGGGACGCTGGCCGCCGGGGCCATTGTTGGGCCGGTTGCCCTGATAGCCACCACCCGTGCCACCACCTGCAGGGCGGTTGCCCTGATAGCCGGGGCTGGGCGGGCTGGTGGTGCTGCCGGGAGGGCCGGGCAGGCGGGTACGCTTCTTCTGGCCGGGGCCAGCGGGCAGGCCGCGCTTGCTCACATCCGACGAAGCAATGGGACGGGGACCACGGCCACCCGGACCACGCCGGTCATTGTTGATAGACGACAGGTCGATTTTACCGAGAACGGTCAGGCCTTTCAGCGTGTCCGACTTCGCTACGATGGTGCTGGTGTCTTCGGGCGCAGCAGCGGGCTCGGCTGGTGCAGCCGGAGCTACAGCAGCGGGTGCTACGGCGGCCGGAGCGGCTGGCGCAGCAGCGGCCGGAGCAGCAACCGGAGTAGCGGCAACTGCCGGCGCAACGGGCGCGGCCGGCGCAGCGGCAACCGGGGCCGGAGCCACCGGCTCAGCTTTGGCTACGGGCTGGGCCACGGGTGCCGGAGTGGCAACTGGTGCCGGGGCAGCCGGAGCTTCTGCTTTCGGTGCGGGAGCAGCCGGAGCCTCCACTTTCGGAGCTACGGGAGCGGGTGCGGGTGCCGCAGCAGCCGGGGCGGCAGCCACGGGAGCCGGGGCAGCGGCCCGGGGCGGAACCACACGGCCTTTGCTGTCCAGCTCAATTTTACCCAGCACTTTAAGGCCGGGTATGCTGGGAGCAGGGGCTGGCGCGGCCACTACCGGAGCAGCAGGCGCGGCCGGAGCCGGTGCTGGCGCGGGGGCAACCGGAGCCACCGCCGGAGCGGCAGCTACCGGAGCTGCCACGGGCGCGGCGGGCTTAGGAGCCGGGGCGTGCACAGCCACGGGCGCAGGCCGGGGGGCCGGCGCGGCGGGCTTAGGCGCGGCGTCGAGGTCGCTCTGGCGCTTAGCCTGAATGACTTTCTGGGCTTCTTGACGGTCGTGGGCAGAGGCCGCGAATTCCTTCTCCAGCGAGGCCACTTGCTCACCGGTGAGTTTCGTAGTCGGCTTGTTCTCTACTTGTATACCTTTCTTGGCCAGGGCTTCTACCACCCTGTCCATTCCAATATTCAGGTCTTTGGCTGCCTGTTGTAGCCGTTTCGGGGTTGCTTCCGCCATTTATCTTTTCTCGCGTAACGATACGCTTCTAGGTGCAAAGGTATTACATTAAATCTTGCCAGCAGGGTGCAAACCGTGCCTACTGGCTCGATTTGTTACCCTTGCCGTACCGGCCGCGCGGCCGTCATTGGGCTGGCTCGGCGGGAGAGCTCGCGCCCGCTTCCTCAGTCGTTGGTTGGTTTTCGTTGGTCATTTCAGTCTCCAGAGGGGTATGCTCGGGGGTTGTGTCGGTTTCCGAAGCGTGCGTGACCGCAGCTTCTTCCTCAGCCACTTCAGCCGTTTTGCCGGTGGCAACGCGGTTTTTGGCCGATTCCAGCGAGTTCTCGTCGAGGTCTTCGTCGTCGGCAAACTCCTGACGGATAATGCGGTACACATCGTCCACCATTTCTTCCTCCAACTCCGTGCGGCGCACGATGTCGTCTTTCTTCACCGCCAGTACGGCACGGCCGGTATCCAAACCAATTTTTTTCAGCTCGGCCAGTACCCAAGGCTCGATTTCGTCCTGGAACTCGTCCAGCGAAATGTCTTCCTCGTAGTCGATGGCTTCGCGGAACACGTCGATTTCCATGCCCACCAACCGGCTGGCCAACTTAATGTTGGCACCGCCACGGCCAATGGCCAGGCTCACCTGGTCGGGCTTCATGAATACGGAAACCCGGCCGTTCTCCTGGTTTATCTTCATAGAACCTACTTTGGCCGGCGATAGTGCCCGCGCAATATAAAGTTCTAAGTTATCAGTATAATTGATAATATCGATGTTCTCATTCTCCAGCTCGCGCACCACCGGGTGGATGCGGCTGCCCTTCATGCCCACGCAGGCACCCACGGGGTCGATGCGCTCGTCGTAGCTTTCTACGGCCACTTTGGCGCGCTCGCCGGGCTCGCGCACCACGTTCTTAATAACGATGAGGCCATCGTAAATCTCGGGCACTTCCAACTCGAACAAGCGCTCAAGGAAAGCGGGGGCAGCGCGGGAAAGGATGATTTTCGGCGTGCCGTTAATCACTTCCACGCGGTGCACTACGGCCCGCACGGTGTCGCCTTTGCGGAAACGGTCCTTGGGGATTTGCTCGCCTTTCGGCATCACCAGCTCGTTATCGTCCTTGTCCATGATGAGGGCCTCGCGGCTCCACACCTGGTACACTTCGCCGGTCACGATTTCGCCTACCTGGTCCTTGTACTTCTGGTACAGGTTGTCGCGCTCGAGGTCTTTCACGCGCTGAATCAGCGTTTGGCGGGCCATGAGCACGGCGCGGCGGCCGAAATCCTCCAGCTTCACGCCTTCGGCCACGGACTCGCCTACTTCGAAGTCGGGCTCGATTTTCTGCGCCTCGGCCAGCGGAATTTTATCGTGGTCCCAGATATCCTCCGAGTTATCGTCCACAATTTCGCGGTTGCGCCAGATTTCGAGGTCACCGTTGTCGGGGTTGATGATAACGTCGAAGTTTTCGTCCTGGTCGTATTTCTTCCGAATCATGGTGCGAAACACGTCGTCCAGGATGCTCATCATCGTGGGCCGGTCAATGTTCTTGCTCCGGGCAAATTCGCCGAAGGATTCAATGAGTTCGTGGCTGTTCATAAATCACTGATTTCACGGATTTTTCACGGATTTCACGGATTTTGTAGTCGATTTCGTTGCAGAGGAGCTCTGCTTTAGGACATGTATAGCGCGCTGGGGGCGGTGTCTACAAAATCCGTGAAATTCGCTAAAATCCGAAAAATCAGTGATTATTACTTGAAGGAAATGACAACCTTGGCCTCCTGAATGTCCCCGAAAGGAAAAAAGGCGGCGGGCAAGGTTGTTTTCTTGGTTTTCTGTTTGATGACTTCTTCGATTTCCACACCCTCGGCGGTGGCGGCGGTGAGGGTGCCTGTTTTCTCGGTACCGTCGGCCAGCTTGAGGGCCAGCGAGCGGCCGATGTGGCGCGGGTACTGGCGCGGGTCGGTGAGGGGCTGGTCGGCACCGGGGCTGGTGACTTCCAGGGAATAGGCAGATTCTTCGCCGTAGTGCTCGTCGATGCGACGGGCCAGACGGCGGCTAATGGTAGCGCAGGCCTGAATGGCGAGGCCGTTGGGGCCGTCGAGGGTGACGGTGACCTTGGGCAGCACCGAATCGGACAAGGTGAGGCTCACGATGAACAACTCCTCTTCGCCGATGGCGTCGTGGAGCATTTCCAGCAGCAGGTTGCGGTCGAAGTGCATAATTTTTTGAAACAAGCGGGCAAAAAAAGAGGGGACTGCGCGTCCCCTCTTTATCAGATTGAATACCAACTTCGGGGCAAAGGTACGACAATTGGCTACCGAAAGCAAGATGGAGCCGTGCGGCGGCCCCTCCCCTGCTCCCGCGGGGCAAACAGCCAAAGTGCCGGGCGCAAGGAAATGATTGCGGCAACGCCAGACCGGCAATCGGTGGCGCTGGTAAACCTCGGCGGCTGATACGGAGTTTGCGAGTCGGTGGCCAACCTTCATGGCCTCGTTCACCCTCATTTTCAACTCTTTTTTTCATGAAAGCTTTCCCGATTCTTCGCACCGCTGCTTTCGGCCTGACGCTGGTGCTGGCCGGTGCCGCCGCCCACGCCCAAACGATGCCCGCCACCATGCCGGCTCCCGCTAAGGACGCGACAAAGCCCAGCCCGGCCGCCACCGCAACCGGCAAAATTGGCGCGGCCGATGTGACGGTAAACTACAGCAGCCCGGGCGTGAAAGGCCGCAAGATTTTTGGCGGGCTTGAGCCGTTTGGCAAAGTATGGCGCGCCGGGGCCAACGAGGCGACTACGGTGGAATTCAGCAAAGCCGTGACGGTGGAAGGCAAAGCGCTGCCCGCCGGCAAGTATGGCTTCTTCGTGATTCCGACAGAAAAGAGTTGGACGGTAATTTTCAATAAAACACCCAATCAGTGGGGTGCATATAAGTACGATGAGAAGCAGGATGCGCTACGCGTGATGGTGACGCCCCGCAAAACGGCCCTCACCGAGCGGCTGGCCTATGAGGTGACGCCCAAGGCCCTGGTGCTGCGCTGGGAGAACGTAGAATTGCCCGTGGCCATCAAATAGCCGCTATTAGCTGAATGGAAAGTAAGCGGGCGGCCCACGGTGGGCTGCCCGCTTACTTTTGTGCTTTCGCTCGACTTTAGCAACCCATGGAATACAAGCTCACTCAATACAGCCACGGCGCGGGCTGCGGCTGCAAAATCGCGCCGGCCGTGCTCGACCAGATGCTGCACACCAGCATTGCCCAGCCCCAGCACCCCAACCTGCTGGTGGGCAACGCCAGCCGCGACGACGCGGCCGTGTACGACATTGGCGGCGGCCAGGCGGTGATTTCGACTACCGATTTCTTTATGCCCATCGTGGATGATGCCTATGATTTCGGGCGCATTGCGTCGGCCAACGCTATTTCGGACGTGTACGCCATGGGTGGCCGGCCGCTGCTGGCCATTGCCGTGCTGGGCTGGCCCGTGGATAAGCTGCCGCCCGAGGTAGCGCGCCGCGTGCTGGAAGGGGCGCGTAGCATCTGTGCCGAGGCGGGCATTCCGCTGGCGGGTGGGCACAGCATCGACTCGCCGGAGCCCATTTTCGGGCTGGCTGTGACGGGCATGGTCGATATTAAAGACCTGAAGCAGAATGATACGGCTACGGCTGGCTCGGAATTATTTCTGACCAAGCCGTTGGGCGTGGGCATCATGACGACGGCTCAGAAAAAAGGTATTTTGCGGGATGAGGACGCCGATATTGCGCCGGCTCAGATGATGCAGCTGAACAAGATTGGCGCGGACCTGAGCAAGCTGTCCGCCGTGACGGCCCTAACGGATGTGACGGGCTTTGGCCTGTTAGGCCACCTGGCCGAAGTGTGCGAAGGCAGCCACCTGACGGCAGAAATCAACTTTAATAAAGTACCGCGCATCGCGGCAGCCGAAGACTACCTGAAGCAGGGCAGCGTACCCGGCGGCACGGGCCGCAACTGGGCCAGCTACGGCCACAAGATAGGGCCGGTGACGGATGAGCAGCGGGCGTGGCTGTGCGACCCGCAGACATCGGGTGGGCTGCTGGTGTGCGTGGACCCAGCCGGGCGGGCGGCCGTGGAAGAAGTATTTGCCCGGTTTGGGCTGGCGCTGGAAAGCTTCGGCCACCTGCGCACGCACACCGACGGCGAGGCCTGGGTGCAGGTGCAGGCGTAGCGCCGGGCAGTTTTTTTCGGCATGAAATCGACTTTCTTCCGCCCGCTGCTCGAAGCGGCCATCGTGCTGTTTGTGGTGCTGGGGGCGGCGCGCTGGGTGACGGGCCTGTTCGCGAAGCACACCCAGGTGTACCAGACCACGGCGGCGCGGCAGATGCGGCTGCTGTTCTGGCCGCTGCTGGCGTTGGGCGCGGGCTTGAGCGTGCTGCCGGCCGTGGCCATGGGCAGCACGCCGGTGAGCGGGTTCGAGTGGGCCCTGACGCTGGGCTTTATGGCCTTCACGCTGGTGCTGAGTGGGCCGGCGCTGCTGCTGCACCTGCGCTACTGGGTGCTGAACCACGACACGGTGCTGGTTTTTCAGCCCGTTAATAATCGGTTTGAAGTGTATGCGGCGGGCCAGCGGCTGCCCTTCGAGCGGCGCGACCTTGCCCGCGTGGAGCGCGTGACGTGCAGAGCCCGCCGCACCTTCTGGGCAAAGTATGACTACCTGACGCTGCACCTGCACGATGGCCGCAGCATTACCCTCACTTCGCTGCTCACGGAGCTGGAGCCGCTGGCGGTTTTTCTGCGCAGCCTGCCCACGGACCGGCGCATCAGCACCTGGTGCTGGGTGTGAGGCGGGTTGGTGGATTGGTGGATTGGTGGGGGCAACTGTCATTCTGCGCATTTCTGAGAAGAGATGACGGCCCTCTTCAACGAAGAGCGGTTAGCAGTGGTCAAGACAGTGCAAACGTGGTAAGGTCCTTGGCTACGCCGACTTTCTGTTCGCAAGCGCTGGATGACAGGGTTGTCCCGCTAATCCACCACCCCACCAACCCACTAACCCCGCTTACTTCCGCTTATACAGGCCGGGCGTTTCCGTGGGCTCGTAGGCGCTGAAGATGCCGGGGAGCAGCTGTTTTAGGCGGGGTACTATGCGGCTCTGGTCGAGCAGATAGGTGGGCGGGTTGGGGGCCATTTTCTGAGCCACGCGCACCACGGCGGCATACTCATTGAGGTGGCCAAAATCGACCTGCGACAGTGCCCAGTCGAGGTAGGGCGTGGCGGGGTGATTGTTGAAATATGCGCGGTCGTCGGGGCCGAGAATGAGCAGGGTTTGACCGCGCAGGGCGGCATAGCGCGGGTCGGGCTCGAGGCCGAAGCGGCTTTCGGCAGGCATGTGCAGCAGGCTTTCGAGGCGCGGTACCTGGGCGCGGTAGCGCAGCACCAACACGGAGTTGATGAGCAGCAGCAGCAGCAACTCCAGCAGCCAGCTTTGGCGGTAGCGCTGCCACAGAAACAGGCTGAAATAGGCCAGCGGCGGCAGCAGCAGCACCAGCGCACCGGGGGCCGCGCCGCGCTCTACGGCGGCAGCCACGCCGGCCACCACCAGCCAGACCAGCATCATCTGGCGGAATTTTATCTGGAATACCAGCCCCAGCGACGTGCCCAGCGACCGCAGCAGCGCCAGTCCCAGCACCAGCATGGGCACAATGAGCAGACGCAATTGCAGGCCGGCAGGCAAGCCACTGGCAATGAGGTCGGTGAGTCCCGGCTGGAGATGAAACTGCGTGAACCCCGGCAGTGCGCCGGTATAGAAGAAAAACGTGGCTACCAGCGCATACGGAAAGAAAAACCCGCACAGCAGCAGCAGGGAGCTCCGAAAGGAATTGGCGGCGAAAATCACTACCGCGAATAGTCCCACTATCACAAATAGGCTCAGCGGCAGGTAGCACAGCGCCCCCAGCCCAATCAGGAAGCCGGCCCGGAAGAGGCGGCGGTTGTCGTAGCCCTCGCGGGAGGTGGGCAGCAGCGCGCTCAGCGCAAATACGATGAAGGTATTGCCCAGCAACAGTGGCGAGAGGGCATCCAAATCGGTGCTCACGCTGCCCACCAGCAGGTAGGTGAGGGCGGCCACGTAGCCGCGCTCGGGGTGCACATCGTAGCGATTGAAAACCAGGTTCAGGCGCAGGCCCTGGATGAACAGCAGCCCCAGGGCCATCATGCGGTAGAGCCACACGGGCCGCGCCAGCACTGCATCGAGGGCGGCAAATGTGGCGGCGGCCAGCGGCGCGGTGCCGTCGTAGAGGTCGCGGTAGGGCATGGCGCCGCCGTGCAGCCGCTCGCCCACCAGCAGGGCCCGGAGCTCGGCCGCCGTCAGGGGCAGGCCGGCCCAGAGCAGCGGCAGGCGCAGGGCCAGCACCAGCAGCACCAGGGCCAGCAGCTGCGTAGGCAACGAGCTTTTGAAAAAGCGAAGCACTCGTTAGGGTATGAGGGTAAGAGGGTGTGGGGGTAGGAGGGTATAAGGCTGTGGGGGTAGCGCAAAGGTATTGTGCGACCCCAACGCTGACAGCTATTCTTTTTATGCCTTCCGCCCCATCCCCCCTACCCTCCTACCCCCACACCCTCATACCCTAAAAACACCTCGTACCTTTGCCAGTCATTATGGATAGCAAACGACAACAAAAAATGGCCAGCCTACTCCAGCAGGAGCTGGCGGCTGTATTGCAGCGCGACCTGCCGCACCTTTTCGGGGGCGGGATGGCCCCCAGCATCAGCATGGTGAAGGTGACGCCCGACCTGGGCCAGGCCCGCGTGTACCTGAGCCTGCTGCTGGGCAACGATGCCAACGAGCGCATCGAAATAGTGCGCGACAACGCCAGGGAAATCCGCCATGCCCTGGCCAAGCGCATCCGCAAAACGGCCCGCGTGGTGCCCGAGCTCGTATTTTTCCACGACGACAGCGCCGCCTACGCCGCCCACATGGACCAGGTGCTTGGCACGCTCGACATTCCGGCTCCGCCCCAGGAGGACGCGCCCGAGAATGACGACAAACCCGCCCGCCCGCGTTTATTCAATTAGCAAATGGGTAAATGAGTAAATGAGTAAGGGCGCAGACAACTCATGAAGCTGTGCCTTCTTGCTCATTTACTCACTTACTCACTTACCCATTTACCGACTTGTACTACGACCCGATTAAGAAGACGCTCGGCCAGGTATTTAACCGCACGCCGTGGCTGCGCCGGCTGTTCTACCACCTGCTCGATTTGCTGCTGCTGCGCACCTGGCACGTGCACCGCGAGCTGCGCCGCTGGGCCAAGGGCCGCACCCAGGAGCCGCTGAACATCCTCGACGCCGGCTCCGGCTACGGGCAGTATACATACTGGCTGAGCAGCCTGAGCGCGAAGTGGAACATCCTGGCCGTGGACGTGAAGGACGACCAGGTAGCCGATTCCAACCGGTTTTTCCAGCAGATTGGCCGCAAGAACGTGCAGTTTGCCGTGCAGGATTTGGTGCTCTATCAGGAGCCGAACTCCTTCGACCTGGCTCTGTCGGTTGATGTAATGGAGCATATTCTGGAAGATGTGGAGGTATTTCGCAACATTCACGCTTCGCTGAAGGACGGCGGCATGCTGCTGATTTCGACTCCCAGCGACCAGGGCGGTTCCGACGTGCACGACGATGGTGAAACCAGCTTCATCGAGGAGCACGTGCGCGACGGCTACAACATCCGCGAGATTCAGCAGAAGCTGCGCACCGCCGGTTTCGAGCGCATCGAGGCCCGCTATTCCTACGGCGAGCCGGGTCAGATTTCGTGGCGCCTCAGCATGAAATACCCCATTCTGATGCTGGGTAAGTCGCGCCTATTTTTCATCGTGCTGCCGTTCTATTACCTCATCACGTTCCCGTTCTGCCTGCTGCTGAACTGGCTCGATGCCCGCACGGTGCACGACTCCGGTACCGGCCTCATCGTGAAAGCCTGGAAGTAAGGCGTAACACAAGCGGGCAAACCACCTGAATCTGTGCCCGTTACCGTTTAACCCGCATTTTGCCTTAGCTTTCCGAACGCTAACCCCGTAAAGCGCCCCGATAAAACCCACGCAGGAGCCGTCTGCCCCATCCGGATAATCCGTGACCTACCCGACGAGTCCGTGATTTATGAACGTCCCCATCCTCATTGCCCGGCGCTACTTCCGGTCCAAGAATAAGCGCAACATCATCACCATCATCTCCAACATTTCGATGATTGGGGTGGCGGTGGGCACCATGGCGCTGATTATTGTGCTGTCGGTGTTCAACGGGCTGGAGGATTTGGTGCGCACGCTCTACGGCAAGTCCGACCCCAACCTCGTCATCTCCGCAGCCAAAGGCAAGGCCTTCGACGTAGACCGCACCTTCCTGATGAAGCTGGAAAACACGCCCGGCGTGGCCCTGCTCACGGAAGTAATTGAGGATAATGCCCTGCTGCAATACCACGACCGCCAGATGGTGGTGAAGATGCGCGGCCTGAGCGATAACTACTTCGGCCAGAGCCAGATTGACGCCAACATTCGCGAGGGCGACCACCGCCTGCGCCGCGATAGCCTGGAGTTGGCCCTGGTGGGCGCCGGCGTGCAGCACGAGCTCAGCATCACGCTCAACAACCGCTTGGCCCCCATGCGCCTGCTGTACCCACGCAACACGCCCGGCAAAAAAACCCTCGATTTCAACCCCGAGAACGCCTTCAACGAACAGAACCTGACGGCCGGTGGCGTTTTCCTCATCGAGCAGCACATCGACGACAGCTACATTTTCGTGCCCCTCACCTTTGCCCAGCGCCTGCTGGGCTACGGCACCCGCCGCACGGCCCTCTACGTGAAGGTGGGCCAGAGCTTCGAAATTGAAAAGGTGAAAGAGCAGGTGCGCAAGCTGCTGGGGCCCGATTTCAAAGTGCAGGATTCCGACGAGCAGCACGTCAGCCTGTTCAAGGCCATTAAAGTGGAGAAGCTGTTTGTGTTCATCACCTTCACGCTCATCCTGCTCATCGCCTCGCTCAACATCTTTTTTTCGCTCTCGATGCTGGTCATTGATAAGAAAAAGGACATCTCGGTGCTGCTGGCGATGGGCGCGAGCCAGAAAACGGTGCGGCGCACCTTCCTGTACGTGGGGGCCATTGTGGCGCTGGTGGGCGCGGCCACCGGGCTCATTCTCGGCGTCACACTGTGCTGGCTGCAGCAGCGGTTTGGCTTCGTGAGCATGGGCATGGCCACGAGCGTGGTGGATGCCTACCCGGTAAAAATGCAGGCTTCAGACCTGATTTTTACCTGCGTGTCCATTATCGTCATTACGCTGGCCGTAAGCATTCGCCCGGCCCTGAACGCGAGCAAGTTGGACTTGCGCGAGAATTTATAGCGTTTATTGACTTTTGGTCATCTCCGGTGATTTTCTGGCGTAAGGACGTGGCATTCGCTCCTGGCAGCAAAGCGCTACTATACCAATTTGACGCTTTCTGCCCTACCTTGCGCCTTCCGCGTGCCCGGCTATGAAAGTATCTACCGCAGAACCGTTTCAAATCGTCTACTCGCTCTTCGAACACGAGTTCCTGGGCCACCTGTTCGCGGCCTATGTGGTGCAGCTGGGCCCTCGCGGCCAGCTAACACTTCAGCACCAGACCGTTTCGGGGAAAAACGCCCACGAGTTCGCCGCCGGCCTCGATGCCACCGACTTTGAGCTGGTAGAGCTCTGCGACCATATTCAGCAGGAAGCCGTGGTGAAAGAATTCTGGCCTCGCAAAATTGCCACGGCCGAGTTTTTCCTCAAAACCTACAATTCCGAAAAGGGCGACAAACCACTCCAGGAACTCATTTCCAAGCACGTGCAAACGCGCATGGCCGGTATTCTGGCGCGCCTGGCGGGCAAGCAGGTCTTTATTATGGGCCGCGATGGCGAGCCAACGTGGAAGGAAATCGGCTTGGCCCCGGCCAAGGCATCCATCCTGTTTCACTTTCGCCGCAAC
The DNA here is from genome assembly GCF_012275535.1 of Hymenobacter artigasi. GTDB lineage: Bacteria > Bacteroidota > Bacteroidia > Cytophagales > Hymenobacteraceae > Hymenobacter > Hymenobacter artigasi. The sequence continues at coordinate 581,502 of NZ_JAAVTK010000001.1, forward strand.
GAGGAAGGCACCCACTACTTCCCCACCATCCAGTACCAGGGCCAGAAGCTTGATTTTCAATACAAAGACGCGGTACTGGTCTGCCTGCAGCCGGCCTGGCTGCTGCTCAACGACCTGCTCTACTCCTTCCGCACCGACGTGGACGGCCGCAAGCTGCTGCCGTTTTTGAAGAAAAAATTTATCGTGGTGCCCCGGCAGGTGGAGGAAAGCTATTTCCAGAAATTCGTGGCTCCGCTCATGGAGTCGTTTGAGGTGCATGCCCGGGGTTTCGACATTCGGTCGGAGCGCTACGTAGCGCGGCCCCGGCTCACATTCAGCGACGCCCTGCCCGCCCTGCCCGCGCCCGAAGCCCCCGTGCGCCCACCCGGCCCACCGCGCCGGGGGCGCATTCCGCTGCCCAAGCCCATTGCGCCCCTTCTCACCGGAGCCGAAACCGAACAGATTCATTTCGAGCTGAGCTTCCGCTACGGCCCGCACCTCATGCCACTGGGCACCAGCAAGCCCGTGAGCGTGCACCTCGAAAAGACGGCCGACAGCTACGTGTTCCACCGCCTGCTGCGCAGCCCCGAGCAGGAGCAGGCCACCGTGGAGGAGCTTCAGGCCCGCCGACTCACCGTGGCTAATGGTCACGGCTCGCTGCCCAAGGCCGAGGCCTTTAAATGGCTGCACGACAACTCCCCGGCCCTCACCGAGCTGGGCTACACGGTGGAAGCCGCCGCTACGGCCACCAAGAACTACTTCATCGGCCCCACCAGCGTGCAGGTGGGCATTCAGGAAGCCGGCGACTGGTTTGACGTGCGCGGCACGGTGCGCTTTGGCGACATCGAAGTGCCGTTTATCCGGCTCCGGGGCCACATTTTGCAGCGCCGGCGCGAGTTCAAGCTGCCCAACGGCCAGATTGCCATCATCCCCGACGAGTGGTTTACGGATTACCTGGAGTTGTTTGCCTTCGGTGAAGAAACTGAGGACGGCCTTAACCTGCGCCGCCACCACTTGGCCCTGGTGGCCGACCTGCAAAGCAACGAGCTGGCCACCGTGCGCATGGGCCGCAAGTTGGAAAAGCTCCGCGACTTTGCCGAAGTGGAGGACCACCCGCTGCCCGTGGGCTTTCTGGGCGAGCTACGCCCCTACCAGAAAGCCGGCTACAACTGGCTGCGCTTCGTGCAGGACTACCATTTCGGCGGCTGCCTGGCCGACGATATGGGTTTGGGCAAAGCCCAACCGCTGCACGCGAAGGTGATGACTCCCAGCGGTTGGCGCAGAATGGGTGAGCTGCGCCCGGGCGACCCGGTTATTAATTCGCAGGGGAGCACTTCCCGCATTACAGGCGTATTCCCGCAGGGTGAGAAAGAAATATTCCGGGTTACGTTCACCGATGGGGCTACTGCTGAGTGTTGCGCCGAACACTTGTGGGCCGTGCAAAGCCCGGTGCAGAAGTACCGGAATCAGGCTTATCGGGTGAAGGCCTTGCACGAGTTTCGCAACGACCTGCACGACAAGCACGGCAATACGAAGTGGTTTGTGCCGATGGTGAAGCCTGTGGCCCTGGCCGCGCAACCTGTGCCAGTAGACCCCTATTTCCTGGGTTTGCTGCTAGGCGATGGTTGCTTCCGGCAGCACAGCATCGGCCTTTCTACCGGCGATACCGAGATTGTGAATTACGTGACACAGGAGTTGCCGCCCTCCCTGGCAATGCGCCGCAAGGGCGAAACCTGCGACTATATTTTTGTAAAAAATGCTGCCGGCTGGACCAACGAGCTGATGCAACATATCAAAGGACTAGGACTAAAGGGCAAACTGTCGAAAGACAAGTTTATTCCCGACAACTACCTGTTCAACGATACTCCTACCCGTCTGGCTTTACTTCAAGGGCTGATGGATTCCGACGGCTACATGTCGGCACAGGGCGACGTGTGCCAGTTCACCTCGGTCTCCGTTGCGTTGATTGAGGGCGTCACCTTTTTGGTACAGTCGCTGGGTGGTACCGTGAAACAATCGAGCAAAACCCCAGGCTATACACATAAGGCAGAAAGCCGGACCGGGCAGCTGGCGTACACCTTAACGCTGAGTCTACCGCCCCACATTACGCCTTTCCGATTGGCACGCAAAGCGGTGTTGTACCGTCCCAAAACAAAGTATCAGCCCTACCGGGGTATCAAATCGGTAGAACTGGTGGGCGTGATGCCTGCGCAATGCATCTCGGTGGATGCACCGGACCGGCTGTACGTGACGGATAATTTTATTCTGACGCACAACACCATCCAGACGCTGGCCATGCTTCAGCACCGCCGCGAAAGTGGTGAGGCTCAAGGAGCTGCGTCACTCTTGGTACTGCCCACCTCCTTGGTTTTCAACTGGCTGAACGAAGCCCAGAAGTTCACCCCCGAGCTGCGCGTACTGGCCTACACCGGCACCTACCGCGACAAAAACCCCGACCGTTTCGCCGACTACGACGTGGTGCTGACCAGTTACGGCATCGTGCGGCTCGATACGGAACTGCTGGCCGGCTACAAGTTCGACTACGTGATTCTGGACGAGTCGCAGGCCATCAAAAACCCGTCGAGCACCACCTCGCAGGCCGTGCGGCAGCTGCACTCCAAGCACCGGCTCATTCTCACGGGCACGCCCGTGGAGAACAGCACGATGGATTTGTGGTCGCAGATGTCCTTCATCAACCCCGGCTTGCTGGGCACGCAGGCATTTTTCCGCAAGGAATTCCTCAAGCCCATCGAGAAAGACCAGGACGAAGGCCGCACGCGCCGCCTTCATGCGCTCATCAAGCCCTTCATCCTTCGCCGCCACAAAGCCCAGGTTGCCAAAGAACTACCCGCGAAAACGGAGCAGCTCAGCTACTGCCAGATGACGGAAGAGCAGGCCCACGCCTACGAGGAAACCAAGAGTTTCTACCGTAACAAAATCCTGCGCAACCTCGACGAGCACGGCCCGGCCAGCACCCAGTTTCTGCTGCTGCAGGGCCTCACGCGCCTCCGCCAGATTGCCAACCACCCGCGCCTGGCCGACGAAAACTACGTCCATGAGTCGGGCAAGCTGCGCGAAGTGCTGCGCATGCTGCGCAATGTAGTAGCCGAGGGACACAAAGTATTGGTATTTAGTCAATTTGTGCAGCACCTGTCCCTGGTGCGCGCTGCCTTGGATGAGCGGCAGATGCCCTACGCCTACCTCGACGGTGCAACCCGCGACCGGCCCGCCGAAGTAGCGCGCTTTCAGGAAACCGAGGACCTGAAAATCTTTCTCATCAGCCTCAAAGCCGGTGGCGTGGGCCTCAACCTCACTGCCGCCGACTACGTCTTCATCCTCGACCCGTGGTGGAACCCCGCGGTGGAGGCCCAGGCCGTGGACCGGGCCCACCGCATCGGCCAGCAGCGCCCGGTGTTCACCTACAAGTTCATTACGCAGGGCACGGTGGAGGAAAAGATACTGGCCCTACAGCGCCGCAAACTAGCGCTGGTAAGCGAGCTTATCGCTACCGACGAAACCGTGATTAAGCACCTCACCCGCGAGGATATTGAGGAGCTGCTGGGGTAGGTGCAAGAATTAGGTGACGAGCAATTTCAGCCTGCCGGGCCAGCACTGCCTTCACGATATTTTACTCTCTACATAGAGTGAGCGGCGTTGTCGTGCACTTGTTATGTATTCAACAGATGAGTAAACCATACTCCCAGCGCAAGTCAGCTTATACGGCTATTGCATTTTCACTGTACTTAGTCGCTTAATATGGAGGCTGCCTTGCCTTTTGCGCTAATTCTCCTTACGTTTGTTCACATTTTTCTTGCTATAAGCTGATTTTAGCCGCAACGGCAGCTTTTTCATACGTTTCACTATGCTTCGTCAGCGTTACGTGCGTTTATGGCTACCAACTTTGCGGCCCTGGATACTGGCCGGCGTATTGGGTAGTTTAAGTACGACCACTGTGTATGCCCAAACAGTGGGCCGGCCACTACGGGAAAAATCGACAGCCCCACTGCCGACCCCAGCCGCTCCACTCGCACCTCAAAAGATGGAAGAAGCCTTGCGCATGCTGCTGAAGGCTGACTCGATACAGTCGCAGCAGCAGCGGGCCAAGCTAGGGCCAGAGTCGAGCGGCCTGATTGTAGACCAGACCATCACTAAAATCGGCCATGATTTCTACGACCAGTTTTTTAATCGTTGGGAGCCTCCGCCGGGCAATGATGACTTTACCATCACCATCAACGAACGGCCGGCTCGTGGCAACAACGCTATTGTAGCTATATCAGTGAATGATGACGAGTTGTTGGAATTTCCGCTCCAAGCTAAATACGACCTCATTGAAGAAGCTGCTCAGCAAGCAATTGAAATGGCTACTGCCTTTCTACTACAAGCGCAGAATCTTAGCCGGCAGCTGGAGAAGGGCAATAAGCAGCCGCTCGAGACCTATTAAGCATACATTTACTCATCTCCTTCACTCCAGCGCCTTCAATGAAAACTTTCTTTACGCTTAGCTTATTTCTCGCGTTGTTTTTAACAGGGCGCGCATCAAAGGCTCAGGACTTTGTCTATGAGCCTAAAAATCCCTCTTTTGGTGGAGGCAACACATTCAACTACACTTGGCTCCTGAGCTCGGCACAGGCCCAAAACTCCATTCCCGACCCGGCCAGCACCAGCGCGGGCACCCCCACCGACCCCTTGGCCAACTTTGCCAACAACCTCAACCAGCAGGTGCTATCCCAGCTTAGTAACCGACTCATTGCCTCTCAGTTCGGTTCGGGAGCCATTCGGCCAGGCAGCTATACCGTGGGCAACTACCAAATTCAGGTTACTCCTGGTGCCAATGGCATTTCAGTGCAGGTAACGGATAGTTCGACGGGCAATCAAACGACGATTACCATTCCCAATACCCCCTGATTGCATAACCACCTTAGATGGTTGCCAGCACTTTTTTGGTCTTTTAGCTTTTTATCTTCAACCACATGTTTCTGCGTCGCACTTTGACTGCCGTGGTGCTCTTGCTAGCGGCAGGGCTCAGTGGCTGCGCCCCTTACCTCCATCAATCGTTCATGAACACTGAACCCGCCCGTCTCGGGGCGGAAGTAGGCGGCAGCGATGTGTGGCGAACCCTGCCGCCGGTACGGCAACGGGTGGTAGTAGCCGTCTATAAATTTCGGGACCAAACCGGCCAATATAAGCCTCAGGCTAATGGTGCCAGCTTTTCTACAGCTGTCACGCAGGGCGCAACCAGTGTGTTGCTCCGTGCCCTAGAGGAGTCGAAATGGTTTGACCCCATTGAGCGCGAAAATCTGGGCAACCTACTGAACGAGCGCAAGATAATTCGCTCTACCCGGGCCGAATACTCGGAGCAGACCGGCCAGGGCCAGCCGCCACTACCGCCACTGCTCTTCGCCGGTATTATGTTAGAAGGCGGTATTATCTCCTATGACTCCAACATCTTGACGGGGGGCGCGGGCCTGCGCTATTTTGGTGCTGGGGCCTCGGGGCAGTACCGCCAAGACCGCGTGACGGTGTACCTACGCGCCATCAGCACCAGCACTGGCAAGATTCTCAAAACGGTTTACACATCCAAAACCATTCTCTCGCAGCAGGTTGATGCGAGTCTGTTTCAGTTTGTGTCCTTCAAGCGCCTGCTGGAAACCGAAACAGGCTTTACGTACAATGAACCCAGCGAAATGGCGGTAAAGGAAGCCATCGAGAAATCGGTGCAGTCCCTTATTTATGAAGGCATTCTACAGCGCATTTGGGCACCGGCTGATACAGCAGCTCAGCATGGTCTGAGCATACAGGCCTACTTACGCGAGAAGCAGGACAATTTGGCCATCGATGTATTGGGCCGCAAAACCGGCTACCAGCGTCGGCCATTGGGTTTGGGGGCTTCGGGAGGCGTACAGCTTTATCAAGGAGACTTTAACCTGCCACAATACCGCCCGGTGGGCGAGCTTAATCTTCGCTACCGTTTTGGGGATGGCTACCTAATGGGTCTTGTAAATGTAGGTCAGGGTGGCTTGGCCGCTGGGCCAAACGGACGGTATTTTGATGAGAAGTTTAGCTATGCTGAGGCTGGACTGCTCGTCAATTTATTTCCTTACGACCGGTTTACGCCCTATTTACTGGCGGGCAGCGGTATTACGCGGGCTAATACGGCCGATGCACTGGGTCGCCATACCCTGCTACCTCACTTGCTAGTTGGATTGGGCGGGGAATATTTAGTTACTCCCAAATTGGGGGTAACGCTAGGCATTGACAACCATCTGTTTTTCAGCGACCGCATCGACCGAGTAAGCCAAGGCAGATACAATGACTACTTCTGGGGTGGGCGGGCTGGACTTGTTTTCTACATCGGCAGAAACAAAATTGGTCAATAGATATAAATTTTTGTTAATTTTTTATAAAAATTTAAATACTTGATTATCAAGCATTCATTTAAACGCACAGTGCAATTATTAATTAGTAAAGTTATATAATTATAAATAAAATTCATTTTTGTAATATTTTTAATATTATTTATTATTCTTCGATTTGGAATAGTGTATTTTGAGATTATATATTTGTCATGTTCTATCAGGAACACAAACAAATCAATCATTATTCACTTTTTTTCAAAAAACCCACAATCGTATGAAGACTCTTTCCATTTTCGCTGCTGCAATGGTCGTTGCCGTTGCAGCTAACGCTCAAGCCCCAACTAACACCTTCACCCGCACTCCTCGTACGGTAGTATCTCCCCTCACGCCTAATGGCCCCAATTCCTTGGGTGCTGGTGCCGCCGCCGGTGGGTTCAATACTGCCTACGGTGCTTACAGCCAAGATTCATACATCCAGCAGACGGGTTCGAATAACTACAGCAATGTAGACCAGACGGACAATCGCACCGGTACGCTTGCTGCCGGTAGCGGTAGCACAGCTGCCCTCACCCAGTCGGGCGACCGCAACAATGCATACCAGGTTCAGACGCTAAATGGTACTAGCAACGTGGCTGGCGGCCGTAGCTTCATGGGTTCGACCCAGGCTGGTACGCTCAGCACCTCGACCCAAACCCAAACTAACGGCTACCGGAATGCTGCCGTTGTTGACCAAGGCGTGGGCTCGGCTAACAACGCCGCGACCCAAACGCAGTCGGGCTTCGATAACGGTGCGCGCATCAACCAAACTCGTTTCACGGGCTACCCCACCGGCAGCACTGGCAACCGTGCTACTCAGACGCAGTCGGGCAATCTGCACGCTGCTCAGATTGACCAGCAAGGCCGCGATAGCCACGCTGCCCAGACGCAGAGCGGCTACTACAACGATGCCTACATCGGCCAAGGCTCGGACGGGATGCGCAACACGGCTTTGCAAGTGCAGACCGGCCAGCTGAACAACGCCCGCATTCGTCAGTCGGTAGGGACGGCCATGGGTGCTGCAAACGACAACTACGCCAAGCAGACGCAGTCCGGCTACGGCGACCAGGCTGACATCGAGCAGAAGAGCTCGGGCAACTACGCCGAGCAAGTGCAGTCAGGCCCCGGCTCGTTCTACCAGAACAACAACTCCGACATCCTGCAGGAGCGTGTGTCGTCGGCTGCCTACACCACGCAGAGCGGCAACCTGAACACGGCTGTTGTGCACCAGCACTAATCAGCTTGGAGGCTTGGCATCTTTCCAAGCTCACTGAATGCGCCAAGTTCTGGGTTTCTTTTCGAAGAAATCCAGGGCTTGGCCCATTTAGCTCCTAACCTTTTCTGTCTTGAATATATCTTACTTGCCTATGAAACCGCTTCACTATATTTTGCTCGCCGGGGCGTTGGCATTGGCCGGCCGCTCGGCCCAAGCCCAGCAGCGTAATCCCAGCGAGGCCGCTACAGCCGAGCAGCGGCTGGTTGAAGATATTGGGGCGCTGCCCGCGGCGCTCACGCCGTCGGCAGCAGGTGATGTGCGGAACACCTCAACGCTGTTCCAGACTGGTGCCGGCAACAATGCCAGCATCGACCAGCGTAGCCTTTCGAACCTGAGTAACCAAGCCTATATCGTGCAGGCTGGTGCGGCCAACGTTCTGGGCATTATCCAGAGTGGGGGCGACAACCGGGCCTATATGTCGCAGCAAGGAAATGGCAACCGGGCCGATTTCACACAGAACGGCCAGGGCAACTCATCTAACCTGACGCAGCGGGGCAGCAACAACCGGCTGCAGGGCTTGGTGAGCGGCAATGACAACGAACTGAACATCCAGCAAAATGGAGCTAATAACCAAGTTCAAAGCGAAATCAGGCAAAATGACCGCACCTACAACATCAGTCAGATTGGCTATGGCAACACGCTCACGCAGAAGGAAACTACTACACAGTCGCCGCAAGGCTACAGCGTAGAGATGCGGGGAGCGGGCATTAATATTACCATCGAACAAGGCCGGGTAGGCCGTTAGCTACCTGGCCCGCGCAGAAAGTCATGAAGGCCGGTAGTGCTTCCGCATTCCGGCCTTTTTTACGCTAGGCTGTTGGCTGGTTAGGTCTGGCTATCAATCTGTTTTCTTCCGTCAGTTTTATATTTCAGCCCTTCGCTATGCTATTCTTGTTTCTTTTGCTTGCCACTTGGCAAACCCCAGCGGCCCCTGCCCCCTGCCAGGCCCGCCTCGAACTTCAGCAGCAAGACGGTATGCTCACCATCACGGGCCACTGCCGCAACCTTCAGCCCACTGCCGCGCACTACCGCTATGAGATGGCATTGCAGCGCGAAAGTGCCGGTGGCCACTCGCGCAATACCCAGCGGGGTGAAGTCAGTCTAGCTCCTCAACAGGAGGTCTCTCTCTCACAAACTCGGGTAAACGCGGGACCTCAAGATACTTACCGCATTTACCTGAGCGTGTTTGATGCGGAAGGCCATACATTAGCACAAGATTCCGTCGTCCAAACTCCCACCCACTAACGCGTAGGTTTCCTCCTTCCTTATTTATGCCTTTTTCACTACTGATTAAGTGGTTTCGGTTCGCCAGCATTGTTATTATGATATGCGGACTAGGCGGGCTCATATCCTGTCAAGAAAACTTGGTTGAGCCTGCTTATTATGGTACTGTTACAGGGACCGTACGGGACGGACGCACTAATCTGCCCTTAGCGAATACTTCAGTAACGACAAACCCGGCTACCAGCTCTTATCTAACGGATGCGGCAGGCAAATTTCGGATTGAGAACGCACCCGCCGGGCGCTTTGCCGTCACGGTAAGTAAGGTGGACTACCAGCAGGTGGTAACCAACGTGACGGTGAATGACGGGCAGACAGCGGATGTGTCCATTGTGCTGACAAAATCAAGTACCGCTGCTCCCACGGCCCCCAACCGCCCCACGCCCGCCAACCAGGCCACGGCCCAGCCCACTACGGTTCTGCTGTCGTGGCGGCCGGTGGGGGCCACGGCCAGCGACTCGCTACGCTACGATGTGGCCCTTTTCGAAAGCAACAACCTCAACCAGCGGATGCTGCTCACCAACTCAAAAGACACAGCCGTGACGGCGACCAGCCTGCGCTACAGCACCACCTACTATTGGCAGGTAACGGTGCGCAACACGGCAGGCGTTACGGCGCGAGGACCCATATGGAGCTTTCAGACGGTTGCCTTCCCTACCAACCGCTACCTGTTTGCCCGCACCGTAGTGGGCAATACCGATATTTATTCGGCCGATGGCACGGCTACGCCGGTGCAGCTCACCTTTGGGAGCACCGTGGAAACGGCCCCGCAGCTCAGCCCTACCCGGGACCTGATTGCGTACACGTCCAATGCTACGGGCCTATACCAGCTGTACACGATGAATCATGACGGCTCGAACCCACGCCAGATTACTACGCTGGATGTGGACGGATATAACAACCGGGGGGTGGGCTACCGCTGGTCGCCGGACGGGGCATACTTCATCTACGCGCACAACGACAAGCTCTACCGCATCAACCGCGACGGTACCGGGCGGATGGAGCTGGCCACCGCGCCCGCCGGCCGCAACTTCCGTGAGTGCGACTGGACTGCCGAGGACGGCGGCCATTTGGTGGTGCAAACCGTGGGCGCGGATATCTTCGACTCCGAGCTCTACATCTACAATACCGATGGCACCAACCCCCGGCTGCTGGTGAGCAACCTGCCAGGCCGGGTCGATTCGCCCAGCTTCAGCATCGACGGACTGACGGTTGTGTACACGCGGGACGTAACAGGCTTCAACTCTGCCGCTGGCCGGCAGCAGGACGCGCGCATTTTCAGCCGCCGCACCGATGGAACCGGAACGCCTGTGGACCTATCATCGGGCACCAATAACAGCGGCAAAACCTTGGGCACCAATGACCTGACCCCGCACTTCGCTCCCGATGGATTTCATTTGATTTTCGTGAATCGGACTACCGACGAAGTTGCACCGCCCGAAGTATGGACAGCTGACCTCGACGGCAGGAACCGCACCCGTCTGTTCACCAACGCCTTTTTGCCCGATTACAAATAGCGCCGGGCCAACAATTATTGCCGGCCGGAGTTAGCAAATTATGCACGTTACGCTCCGCACCTCCGTTTCGCAGCCTCCGGCCGTGGTGATGGCCGGCTTCACCCGCGAATTGTTTGTGGCCCTGGCGCCGCCGTTTCCCCGGCTGCGGCTGCTCCGCTTCGATGGCTGCCACACCGGCGACCGGGTTGAAATTGAGCTTGATACGCTGGTGAAGCGCCTGTCCTGGACCTCGCTGATTGTGGACGATGGTGTGCAGCCCGACGGCACCCATTTTTTTGTAGATGAGGGCCAGGTTTTGCCGCCGCCACTACGGTTCTGGCGGCATCGTCACCTTATTCAGCCCGGCCCCAGGGGCGGCAGTGTGATTGTGGATGCGCTGGAGTACCGCACGGCCTCGCGCCTGCTCGATGCGCTGATATACCCGGCCATGTGGGCGCAGTTTGCCTGGCGGCGGCCTATTTACCGGCGCTGGTTCCGGTAGGCGGGGTGGCCCGGCGCGGAGCCGTACCTTTGCGGACCTATGCTAAATCCCGCCACCATCGTCCTCAAAAACGGAAAAGACCACAGCCTGCGCCGCCGCCACCCCTGGGTGTTCTCGGGGGCCATTGCCCGCGTGCAGGGCGAAACCCTGGAGGGCGACCCCGTGCGCGTGGAAGCCATTGATGGCGAGCTGCTGGGGGTGGGCCATTTTTCGGGCGGCGGCTCCATTGCCGTGCGCATGCTGGACTTTGGCCAGGATGCCCAGTTGCCTACGCCCGCATTCTGGGAGGCCAAGCTAGGCAATGCCTACGCCCTGCGCCAGCGCCTGGCCCTGACGGGCACGGCCGATACCAACGTGTTTCGCCTCATCCACGCCGAGGGCGACGGCCTGCCGGGCCTCATCATTGATGTGTATGGCGACGTGGCCGTGGTGCAGGCCCACAGCGTGGGCATGTACCGTGCCCGCCCCGAAATTGCGGCGGCCCTGCAAGTGGTATTCGGCCACAAGCTGCGCGCCATTTACGACAAGAGCGCCGAAACCGTGCCCGGCAACGCCGTGCCCGATGCAAAAAACGGCTACCTCTTTGGTGAGAGCACCGGCACCGAGCATTTGGTGATGGAAAACGGCCACCAGTTTGCCGTGGATTGGGAAACGGGCCAGAAAACCGGCTTCTTCATCGACCAGCGTGATAACCGCGTCCTACTGGCCCGCTACTCGCCCGGCCGCAAGGTGCTCAACACGTTCTGCTACACCGGCGGCTTCTCGGTATACGCCCTGGAAGCCGGGGCCGAGCTGGTGCATTCCGTCGATTCGAGCAAAAAAGCCATTGCCCTCACCGAGCGCAACGCGGAGCTTTCGAACCACGCCGACCGCCACGCCGCATATGCCGATGACGTGCTGGGCTTCCTCAAAAACCACTCGGCCGAGTACGACCTGCTGGTGCTCGACCCACCCGCCTACGCCAAGCACATGGGCGCGCGCCACGCCGCCCTTATGGGCTACAAGCGTTTGAACGCGGCGGGCATTGCGCACCTCGCGCCGGGCGGGCTGCTGTTCACGTTTTCTTGCTCACAAGTCGTTAGCCCCGAACTGTTTGAGGGCGCGGTGCTGGCGGCGGCCATTGAGGCCGGGCGGCCGGCGCGCATTCTGCACCGCCTCACCCAGCCGGCCGACCATCCGGTGAGCTTGTTTCACCCCGAGGGGGCTTATTTGAAGGGATTGGTGCTGGCGGTAGAATAGCCTGTCTAAAAAATAAAGTGGCGCGCTGGCGCGGACAGAATACGTCCGGGCCGACGCGCCGCTTTATTTTTGGCCGCTTCGGCAAAACTTCTCCCCCCATTGCGGCGGTTAGCAGTTCAGTGTTTAAAAAGACAACCAAAATAACGCCTTCGCAACAGCCCGTGGCCGTCATCGGCGCGGGCATTGCCGGCATTGCCACGGCGGCGCGGCTGGCGGTGGCTGGCTACCCGGTCACGGTATTTGAGGCCGGGCCCACGTTCGGGGGTAAGATGCAGCAGTTTGCGCTGCCCGGCGGGTACCGGTTCGATGCTGGGCCGTCGCTCTTCACCTTGCCGCAGCTAGTGGATGACATTTTCCGGCTGGCCGGCCGCCGGCCCGAAGACTATTTCCGCTACGAGCGCCTCGACCCCATTACCCACTACTTTTTTGCCGATGGCGCCCGCCTCACCGCCTGGGCCGATGCCGGGAAATTTGCGACCGAAGTGGAGGCCAAGCTCGGCACGCCGGCAGCCGAAGTCACGCGGTTTCTGAGCCGCGCCGGGAAGGCGTATGACGCCACGGCGGGCACCTTCCTGCACAAGTCGCTGCACAAAGCGGGCACCTATTTCAGCCCCGAAACCCTGAAAGCCGTGGCTGCCCTGCCGCAGCTCGGCCTACTGGGCACCATGCACCAGCGCCACGAAACGGCGTTTGGCCAGGATGCGCGGCTGGTGCAGCTTTTCGACCGCTACGCCACCTACAACGGCTCCGACCCCTACCAGGCACCCGCCACGCTGAGCATGATTCCGCACCTGGAGCACGGCATCGGCGCTTTTTATCCCGAGGGCGGCATCTACGCCATTGCCGAAAGCCTGGTGAAGCTGGCCACCGAGTTCGGCGTGAAATTCCGCTACAACGAGGCCGTGGAGGAAATCATCACCGCCGACAAGCAGGTGACGGGCCTGCGCACGGCGCTGGACGTGTACGACTTCGGCCGGGTGGTGAGCAACATGGACGTGGTGCCCACCTACCGCCGCCTGCTGCCCCACCAGCCCGCGCCGGAGCGCACGCTGGCGCAGCCCCGCTCCTCCTCGGCCCTGATTTTTTACTGGGGCATTGCCCGCGCGTTTCCGGAGCTGGATGTGCACAACATCTTCTTCTCGGCCGATTACCAGGCCGAATTCAAGGCCATTTTCGAAGAGAAAACCGTGGCCGACGACGTGACGGTGTACGTCAACATCACCTCCAAAAAAACGCCCGCTGATGCCCCGCCCGGCCACGAAAACTGGTTTGTTATGGTGAACGTGCCCCACGACCAGGGCCAGGACTGGGACGCTCTCACCCAAAAAACCCGCGCCACCGTGCTCCGCAAGCTGCGCCAGGCTCTGGGCACGGATATCGAGCCACTGATTGCCGCCGAAAAAACCTGGACGCCGCCCGGCATCGCGGCCGATACCTCGTCGTTTGGCGGCGCGCTCTACGGCAGCTCCAGCAATAATCCGCTGGCGGCGTTTTTGCGGCACCCGAATTTTTCGGGGCGGCTCGACGGGCTGTACTTTTGTGGTGGGTCGGTGCATCCGGGCGGCGGCATTCCGCTGTGCCTGCTGTCGGCCAAAATCGTTTCGTCGTTAATTAATGAGGGATAAGGGATAGGGAATAAGGGACAAGGAACGGCGGCCGCATGCTATCGCCGCTGCCCACCGTCCTGCTTTCCATTGCCGACCTATCCCCTGTTCCCTATTCCGTTTTTCTTCCATGGTTGATTACACCGAGCCGCTCCCGGCCGCGACTAACCGCCGGCTGCGTGTGGCCCAGGGCCTGGTGTTGCTGTTTCATTTCACTGGTTTCGTGGGGCTGGCTTTTTCCAACAACCCCGATTTCTACCTGCGCTTTACGCCGCTCACGCTCGGGCTCACGGCGCTGCTGCTGCTCTGGTTTCAGCCGGGGCGCAACGCCAGCTTCTGGGGCTTTTGCCTCACGGTGGCGCTGCTGGGCTTTGGGGCCGAGTTTGTGGGCGTGAACACGGGCCGGTTTTTTGGGCACTACACGTATGGCGACACCCTGGGCTTCAAGCTCTTTGATTCACAGCCCTTTAAAGGCGTGCCGCCGATGATTGCCCTCAACTGGGTGGTAACCACGTACTTGTGCGGCATGCTGGTGCGATACCTGCCGCTGGGCGAGCTGCCGCGCATTCTGCTGGCGGCGGCCCTCATGGTGGGCTTCGATGCCTGTATGGAGCCGGTGGCCGGGCATTTCGATTTTTGGCATTGGTCGGCCAACGTGATTCCGTTTCAGAATTTCCGCGACTGGTTCATCTTTGCCTGTATCTTGCAGATGCTGTTTAACCGCACCACATTCCCCAAACGCAACCCGCTGGTGCCGCTGGTGTACATTACGCAGCTGCTGTTTTTCTTCCTGCTCGGAGCCCTTTAGCCGGTGCGGCAATGCCCGGCGCGGGACCAGGCAATGCCGCACTCTTCTTTCTAAAAACAGACTTATCGCTTTTCGCAGATGCCTGATTCTACGCTGTCCACCTCTTCTCTGGAAGCCGCCATCTCGGTCTTTTACCGCTACGGCCTGCGCGATGCGTCTGACGCGGCCCTGGCCAAGGCCCTGAACACCACCGAGCCCGACCTGGCGGCCCAGTTCCCCAGCCGCGAGCTGCTGGTGCACCACGCCGTGCTGGCCGATATGGAGCGCCAGAAGCGCGAGCACGTCGCCCTCTATGCTCAGTATTCGTCGGCCGTGGAGCGCCTTTATGGTTTGTTGCAGCTGGGGCTGCGCGACCTGGCAGCCGTGCCGGGCCAGTACTACGGCGACCTGCAAACCGACTTCCCCCTCACCTGGGATGCCGTGATGGAGCACCTGAACTCTTACTCGGCCCCCCAGCTCCAGCAGCTGCTCAACGACGGAATTCGTAGCCGCCTGTTTCGTTCCGACATCAATATTCAACTGGTTACCAAGATATTAATTGAGCAGCTCAACGTGATGCTCAACCCCCAGGTATTCCCGCCCGACCGCTACAACATGCGCGAGGTTTTTCGCAGCATCTTCCTGTATTACATTCGGGGTATCTGCACCGATGAAGGCGCGCGGATTGCGGCCGAGCATTTTGCCCGACTGTAGGCAGCCCTGGCGTCGCGGCCGGGGTTAACTCTCTGTACCGATGCGTTTATCACTACTAAGCGGCTGGCTGGTGCCGGCCGCTGCGGGCCTGCTGCTGGCGGGCTGCCAGGGCAAAACCTCAACTTCGGAAACGGCCACCACCATGGCCGGAACCGAAGCCGCCCCCACCGACACGGCCAGCGTGGCGGCCCCCAACGACGGCATCACGCCAGCGCTCATCGCGCAGCACATCAAGGTGCTGGCTTCGGATGAATACCAGGGCCGGCGACCGTTCACGGCAGGCGAGGACAAGGCCACGGCTTATCTGGCTTCGGAATTCAAGAAGCTGGGCTTGCAGCCGGGGGCCAATGGCTCGTATTTCCAGGCCGTGCCGCTGGTGGAAATCGCGGGCAAGCCCGACTCGATTGCGACGGTGACGGGCAACGGTAAAACGCTGCAGCTGAAGTACCGCGACGACTTTATGTTCCTCACCGAGCAGGAAAAGCCGGTGGTCACCATTAAGGATTCGCCGCTGGTGTTTGCCGGCTACGGCGTGACGGCCCCCGAATACCAGTGGGACGACTACGCCGGCCTCGACGTGAAGGGCAAGACCGTGGTGGTGCTCATCAACGACCCCGGCAATGCGGGCGACGACTCCACGATGTTCAAGGGCAAGGCCATGACGTACTACGGCCGCTGGGGCTACAAGTACGAGGAGGCCGCCCGCCACGGCGCTACCGGCCTGCTCATCATTCACGACACCAAGCCCGCCTCCTACCCCTGGACGGTGGTGCAAAGCAGCAACGGCGGCGCCAAGCTGCACCCCCAGACGCCCGACCACGGTGCCAGCAAAGTGGCCCTGGAAGGCTGGATGACCCTCGACGCGGCCAAGCGCCTCTTCACGGCCGCCGGCCAGAGCTACAACGAAGCGTACACGGCCGCCAATAAGCGTGGCTTTAAAGGCAAGGCGCTGGGCCTGAGCCTCAGCACGACCATTCGCAACAAAGTCACCCGCAAAACTTCGAAAAACGTAGTAGCGGTGCTACCCGGCACCACCCGCCCGCAGGAATACATCATCTACTCGGCGCACTGGGACCACCTGGGCGTGGGCAAAGCCATTGCCGGCGACTCGATTTACAACGGCGCGCTCGACAACGCCAGTGGCTGCGCCGGCCTGCTGGCCATTGCCACAGCCTTCAAGCAGGCGCAGGAAAAGCCGCAGCGCAGCATCATATTCCTGGCCGTGACCGGCGAGGAGCAGGGCCTGCTGGGTTCCGACTACTACGCCCAACACCCGCTGTTCCCAGTGAAAAACACGGTGGCCGACATTAATATGGACGAGCTGCTGGCCTTTGGGCCGATGCGCGATGTGACCGTGGTAGGCTACGGGCAGTCGGAGCTGGACGACTACGCCCGCGCCGCCGCCAAGGAGCAGAACCGCTACGTCATCCCCTTTCAGCACCCCGAAACCGGTAGCTTCTACCGCTCCGACCACTTCAGCTTTGCCAAGGTGGGCATTCCGGCCCTCTACGCCAGCGGCCAGTTTGAGAGCCGCCTGCACGGCAAAGCCTTCGCCGAAAAGCAGCGCAAGGACTTCGAAGAAAAAGCCTACCACCAGCCCGCCGACCAGTACGACCCTGCCTGGGACCTGCGCGGCGCGGCCGAGGATGCCCGCCTGATGTTCCGCGTGGGCCAGAAACTGGCCGGCGAAACCACCTTCCCGAAATGGAAGGACGGCTCGGAGTTCAAGGCCACGCGGGAGAAGAGCGGGCCGGGAAAATAGGGCACTTCCTGCACCTTCCTTAGCCCCGGCGGGGCGACACTAGTCAGCCAAGTGTCGCCCCGCCGGGGCTTTTGTTTAATGCGTTTATTACGCCAGCAGCCAACCCAGCAGCCCCAGACGCACCGTCCAGGCCAGCGTGCGCAGCCAGTTGGTGCGGGTGAGGCCGTCGATGGCCACGTAGTCGTAGCCCTGTTCGAGGCGGTTGTGGAAGGGCACTGAGATGAAGAACGTGGCGGCCCAAATCAGCCCCACCAGCCCCAGACTCCACCAGCCGGCCCCGCCGGGCAGGGCGGTGCGGCCGGCCCAGGCCAGCCAGATGGCCAGCCCCAATTCTAGCACCATCGGGGCCAGCACCACGTAGCTCATGCGGCGGGTGTGGGCCGCGTGGAAGGCCGGCCACGCCGCTTTTGGCACCAGCCCGAAGCTGGGGTAGTGCACCACCTGCACCGTCCAGATAAGCCCGGTGAGGTAGGCCGCGACGGCAAAATTGAGCAACAGCAGCAGGTGAAGCGTCATAAATTAAAATTTGTTTTTGGCCGGGATGTGGCAGTTTTCGAGGGCTTACGTGCTACGCAGAAGCTCCCGTAAATAACGCGGTAAACACCGCGAACGGTGCGTGGTTTTCGTGCCCCATGGTCCGCTGGTATTTCCGGCCCTGCTCTACCCGGTGCAGGCCGGCATGAAAGTGTGGCGTGAGGAGCCGTTCGGCCCGGTGGTGCCGGTGGCCCGCTGCGCCCACACGGAGGAGGCTATTCAGTACCTCATCAATTCCGACCACGGCCAGCAGAGCAGGTGGGCATCTTCGGCTCCGAATCGCAGGAAGTGGCCGACCTCATCGACCAACTCGTGAACCAGGTCAGCCGCGTCAACCTCAACGCCCAGTACCACGCGGCCCCGACCCTTTCTCCTAAGCACCTGCTCAATGAGATTGTGGGTGGCCAGGAAAGCAGCTTTTTGAGCACGCGCTTTATTCTGCAAAAGCTGCTCATTAAAACGCCCTGCTGAGTGCTGCTTTGGCGGCATTCAGCAGGGCATTTTTCGTTTCAGCGCGGCCTCAATCCCCTTCCGACGTGGCCAGCGCTGTTGCCGCCGTTGGTACGGTCTGGTCCTGCGGCAGGGTCAACACAAATTCGGTGAATGCGCCTTCCTCGGAACGGGCCGTGAGTGTGCCGTTGTAGCCATTGGTGATGATGTCGTAGCTCAGCCACAGGCCCAGGCCGGTACCTTCGCCGGGTGGCTTGGTGGTGAAGAAAGGGTCGAAAATCTTATCCAGCACTACCGGGGCGATGCCGGTGCCGTTGTCGCGCACGTGCAGCTCTACGCCGCCACTCACGCGCTGGGTGCGCACCCGCACCGAGGGCGTGTAGGCCGGCCCCAGCACCGTGGCCTTCTGGTGCACGGCGTAGAAGGCGTTGGTAAACAGGTTGAGGAGCACCCGGCCCAGCTCCTGCGGCACTACGTGCAGCGAGCCCAGGGCGGGGTCCAGGTCGAGGGTACTGGCCACGGAAAAGTCGCGATGCGTGCTTTGCAGGCTGTGGTAGGCCAGGCGCAGGTAGTCCTGGGCCAGGTCGTTCAGGTTCACGGCCTGGCGCTGGCCGGGGTCGGCGTGGGCGTGCTCCAGCATGCCGCGCACAATGCCCGCGGCCCGGCCGCCGTGCTGATTGATTTTGAGCAGATTCTGTTTCAAATCATCCAGCAGCGAGGCTTCCAGCGCGGGGTCGCGGATGGGTTCCAGCCGCTCTTCCTGCAGCTCCGCGAGCATTTCCAGGCTCACCTCCGAGAAGTTGTTGACGAAGTTGAGCGGGTTCTGAATTTCGTGGGCCACGCCGGCCGTGAGGGCAGCCAGGGCCACCATTTTTTCGCTCTGCACCAGCTGGCTCTGGGCTACTTTCAGCTTGGTGAGGGCCTGGTCGAGGCGGTCGCGCTGGTGAGCAATCTGCTCGTTTTTCTCCTTCAGCACCCGGTTGGCCCGCTGCTTTAGGAAAATATTGCGGGCCAGCAAGCCGGCCAGCAGCAGCAGGCCCGCCAGGCCGGCCAGCAGCGCGTGCATCTCCTGGCGCTGCCGGAAGGCTTTCTGAGCCTGTAGCTCGCGACTTTGCGTGAGCAGGGTAATCTGGTCCTGCTTGCGGTCGAGCTCGTAGCCGTAGCGCAGGGCGCTGGTTTTGCGCTGGGTTTCTTCTCCCGCCACCGAATCCTTGTACGCCACCCACAACCGCTGATATTGGTAGGCCTGAGCAAAGTTGCCCTGCCGGGCGTAGGCCTGGGCCAAAATGTCGCTGCCGTTGCGCAGGCTTTCGTTGCTGCGCGACTGCTGGCTTAGCGCGAAGGCATGCCTGGCCAGGGCCACGGCGCTATCGGTGCGACCTTGCAACAGGTACACCCGGGCCACAGCCAGCTCGGCGGGTGGCAGGTTGTATACGTCTTTGGTGGCTTTGGCCTCGGCCCGCGCTAAGTTGGCATAGTACAGGGCCTGCTGCAGCTTGCCCTGCCCGGCGTATAGCTCCGACAGGTTGATTTCGTCGCTGAGTGCATTTAACACATCGCCCGTTTTGCGGTTCAGTTTCACGGAGCGGCGCAGGTAGCGCAGGGCCTGCGGCTGGTTATTGAGCTTCCGGTAGCAGTTGCCCACCAGATTCAGCGCCGAGGCTATCATATGCTCATCGCGCATCGCGGCAGCATTGCGGAACACGGGCAACAGCACCGATAGCGCATCCTGGTAATTATCAAGCTGCAGATACACGCCGCCAATGGCTACGCGTGTTCGGTTGATTATCTTCAGATTGTGTGACTTTTCAGCATAAGTCAATCCCCGCAGCGCCGCCCGGAGCGCCGCCGCCGGGTTAGCCTGCTCGTTCTCAATCAGGCTCCACTGTAAAAACGTATTGGCCAGCCCCACCATATCGCGCCGCCGGGCAAACAGGGCCTGAGCCTCCTGCGTGTATTGCCGGGCGCGGCCGTAGTCGGCCCGGCGGCGGTAGCGGGTGCCCAGCCCCAGCAGCTCCTGGCCCAGGCCCACCGAATCGTGAAGCTGGCCGCTCAGGGCCAGGGCCTGCTCCAGTACGATAGTGGACTGGGCGGCGTCGTCCATGAATAAGGCTTGGCTGAGGGCTTGCAGCCGGCGCACGCGGGTGGTGTCGGGGCGGGGGTTTGTTTGCAGAATGGCTCGCAGGCTATCAGTTGTTCGCAGTTGGGCCCTTGATGAGGAGGGCAGTAAGCCAAGTCCAAAAAGCAGGAAAAGCCAGCATTTCATAAACGAAAGCGCGAGATGTGACGCATCAGCGCCTGAGGATAGGCTGCGGTATGCGGCACGGGAATACCGGCCCTAAAACTGCCAAAGCCGCTCAGTACACCATGACCAAACTTGCCTAATGTTCTGCCAGCAACCGGAGCCCCGTCCCGCTCAGCCTACCTTATGGAGGATAAGGAGGGTTAATAATCAGGCCAAAATCACCGTTTACATTTTCAATGATTTTTTTGGTTTTACTGCCTGCTGCTTTGTTATTGAGGTTTTTAAGGCCTTCGATGCTAATGGGGAAAGGCACTTTGGCGTCTACAATAGCTCGAAATGGGTGTGTCTTATCGGGCTGATTGGTATAGATATCCGGCATTGGGCCTTGAATACCGATAATAACGCCGAGGTTTGAATTAGCCAATTTTTCATAAACCCCATTCAATAACTGCCGGTTTGCATCGTCCGTCCCCGCTACCGGATTTATGATTTCATAGTAAACAAGTTTATGGGGCTCTGATGAATCTGTTTTGTACCGCACCTCCTTTTTAGCGGTACCCGTGCCTTCTGAAAAAGAATAAATCAGCGGGGCGTTTGGAAAAGTCACCGTTGGAGACACCTGTGGGGGCAGTTTTACAGCATGGTCATCCGCATATTTCTGGGCACTATCCTTAGTGATACCGTCATTGGCAAACCTATACTCCGTGGATGCGACCCTTCTCACTACAAAGCTGGACGTTTGGCAACTAGGCGCACTCAGCGCGAACAGCAGACAGGCGAAGAGGGCGTAATATTTCATAAATCAAATATGCAAATTATTTTATCAATATTCAATATTAGAATTGTTTTAAATCAAAAAATAATTGAAATTATTACCCTGCTGAATCTACCCGCGCAAGCATCCTTTATAGATTGACAATTGTCGTTGCCTGCATCTTTGCCAAATTCTACTATTCGTCTTATCATCAAGCCCTGCCGTTCCCTGCATGAAAAAATCTCTGCTTCTCCTGCCCCTGCTGGCTGCGGCCGTCACGGGCTGCCCCTCCAACTCCCTGAAAACGGCCACCACTGCCGATAAACCCGACATCCTGCACGCCGCTCTGGACACGACCGTGGCTCCCGGCGACGATTTCTTCTCCTACGCCAACGGCACCTGGATTAAGAACAACCCCATCCCGGCGTCGGAGAGCAATATGGGCATCGGCAAAAAGGTGCAGGACGAGGTGTACGCCCGCCTGCGCCAGACCAGCATTGAAGCGGCCGGGGCCCAGAATGCCACGCCCGGCAGCAATCCGCAGAAAATCGGTGATTTCTGGGCCGTGGGCATGGATTCGGTGAAGGCCGACCGGCTTGGCGCTACGCCTCTCAAGCCGGAGCTGGACCGCATCGCGGCCATGAAAACGGTAGCCGAAGTACCTGGCGTTATCGGCCATGAAATACCGCTGGGCGTGAATGCGCTCATCGGTCCGCGCGTGGGCCAGGACGACAAGAACAGCGACAAAATGGCCCTCTACCTGCGTCAGGCAGGCCTGGGCCTGCCCAACCGCGACTACTACTTCAACACCGACTCGCGCACCAAAAACATCCGCGCCGAGTACGTGAAGCACGTTGCCAATACCTTCAAGCTGCTGGGCCAGGATGCTACTACCGCCCAGGCCAATGCCGCCAAGGTAATGGCCCTGGAAACCACGCTGGCCAAGTCCTCGCGCAAGCTCGAAGCCCTGCGCGACCCGTATGCCAACTACCACAAAATGAGCATTGCGCAGCTCGATAAGCTCACGCCCGGCATCGACTGGAAAACCTGGCTCGGCCAGATGGGCGGCACCAGCGTGGACACCGTCATCGTGGGCCAGCCCGAGTTTTACCAAACGGTAGGGCAGTTGCTGAAAACCAAGCCGCTCGACGACTGGAAAGCTTACCTCGCCTGGCACGTGGCCCACGAGTATGCGCCCACGCTCAGCGGCCCGTTTGTGGATGAGAACTTCCATTTCTACGGCACGGTGCTGCGCGGGGCCACGGCCATCCGTCCGCGCTGGAAGCGCGTGCTGGACATGCAGGAGAATGCGCTGGGCGATGCGCTGGGGCAGCTTTTCGTGAAAGAATACTTCAAGCCCGAAGCCAAAGCCCGCTACGACACCTTGGTGAAAAACGTGGTATCCGCCTTTGCCGACCACATTCAGAAAGTAGACTGGATGAGCGCGCCCACCAAAGTAGTGGCCTTGGATAAGCTCCACAAAATCACCCCCAAAGTGGGCTACCCCGATAAGTGGAAAGATTACTCGGCCCTGACCATTGACCGCAGCTCACTGGCCGCCAACGTAATGCACGCCAACCAGTGGCAGTACAACTACGAGTTGAACAAGCTGGGCAAGCCCGTGGACCGCACCGAGTGGGGCATGACGCCCCAGACCTACAACGCTTACTACAACGGCTCAAACAACGAGATTGTGCTGCCGGCGGCCGCCTTCGCCATCCCCGGCCTGCTCGACGCCGACGCCGACGACGCACTGGTGTACGGCTATGCCGGGGCCAGCACCATCGGCCACGAGCTTACCCACGGCTTCGACGACGAGGGCAGCCAGTACGACGCCCATGGCAACCTGCACGAGTGGTGGAGCAAGGATGACCGCAAGCGCTTCAACGAGCGTGTGAATGGTATCGTGAAACAGTTCAATGGCTATACGCTGCTCGATTCGCTGCACATCAATGGCAAGGCCACGGCCGGCGAAAACATTGCCGACCTCGGTGGCATCGTCATCGGCCTCGATGCGTTCAAGAAAACGAAACAGTACAAGGAGGGCAAGAAAATCAACGGCCTCACGCCTACGCAGCGCTACTTCCTGGGCTACGCCCTGGGCTGGCAGATGCATGTGCGCGACGAAAGCCTGGCCTCGCAGCTGCTCACCGACGTGCACTCGCCCGCCCAATACCGCGTGAACGGCCCCATGGCCGATGTGCCGGCCTTCTACGAAGCCTTCGGCATCAAGCCCGGCCAGAAACTCTACCGGCCCGATTCGACGCGCGTGATGATTTGGTAAGTGGTGGAGTAGTGGATTGGTGGAATAGTGGGTTGGTGGATTGTCATTTTGAACTGAGCCGCGCAAATCCACTAACCCACCAATCCATTACTCCACCAATCCACTACCGCGCCACCGGCAGGCTCACCGTCACGTTGGTGCCCGCGCCGGGGCGGCTCTGAATCACCAGCGTGCCGCCGTGCCGGTGCACGAAGGCGCGGCACAGGGCCAGGCCCAAACCCAGGCCGGTAGATTGGGGCATGGGCGACGGCTCGGGCAGCGCCGGGCCGCTCATGAGCGATGAAACAGTGGCGGCGCTCATGCCCGGCCCGGTATCGGTGCAGCTGAGCAGGACCATGCGGGGGTCGTCGGGGTCGGCGGCGGCTTCGAGGTGGACGTGGCCGCCGGCGGGCATGAATTTCAGCGCATTGCCCACCAGGTTGCGCAGAATGGTGCGGGTCATGTTGCGGTCGGCCAGCAGGCGCAGGTTGGGCGGGGCAGCCATGGTGATGTGCTGCCAGCTGGCGGCCGCCGTGGTCTGGTACAGGGCCTGGCACTCGGCAAACAGGTCGGTTATCAGCAGGGGCGTGGGGCGGCACTCCAGCTCGCCGGTCTGGCTCACGGCCCAGTTCAATACGTTGTCGAGCAGGTGGTTGAGGCTGTCGGAGGCCTGGCGCACCAGGGCGGGCAGGCGGGCCAGGCCAGCCTGGTCATTCTGGGCAATGTAGGAATCAATGAGGCTGGTGACGCCGGCAAAGGCCGTGACCGGGCCGCGCAGGTCGTGGGCCACAATGGCGTAGAGCTTGTCTTTGAACACGGCAACGGCACGCAGTTCCTTCGAGGCTTTTTCCAGGGCGCGGTTGTTGGCGGCCAGGGCGGCGCGGCTGCGGCGCAGGTTGCGGTGCAGGTACACGGCCACCAGCAAGCCCAAAGCCAGAACAGCCACGGCCGCGCCCAGCAGGCGATTGTGCCAGCCCTGCTCGGCCTGCTGGGCCGTGAGCTGGCGCAGCCGACGGGCCCGCTCCTGGGTTTCGTAGCTAACCTGGGCGGCCGCCAGGGTTTGCATGGTCTGGCGGTTGTTCAGGGTATCGTTCAGGTCCACGTAGCGCTTATTCCACTCGTAGGCTTCGCGGTAACGGTCGTACTCCGCCGCTTCGGCGGCCAGAATGCTGTAGGCATCGAGCACCCGCTCCAGGTAGCCGCTTTGGCGCGCGATGCTCAGGGCTTCGCGCACGGCGGCATCGGCGCGGTCAGGCTGGTCGGTCTGGATGTAGTACATCGCGAACAAAATCAGCTGCTCGGCCTGGTTGCGCACCGCGTGCTGGCGGCGGCTGATGGCCAGCGCCTGCGTGAGCAACCGTTTCACCCGGGGCAGGCGGCCCAGCCGCATCTGGTAGGTAGCCAGGCTGGAGAGGTAGGTCGACTCGGCGGTGGAGTCGCTTTGGCGGCGCGCCAGGGCCAGGGCCAGCGAATCGTAATGCAGCGCCTGCGACACCCGCTGCCGGTAGAAGAACAGGCTGCCCACGTTACCCAGCAGCTTCATGCGGGTATGCGCCGTGACGCCCGGCCGCTTATACATCTGCAGGGCCCGCTGGTACTGCCGCCAGGCCGTGGTAGAGTCGCCGCGCTCGTGGTAGATGCTGCCCTGCGCGGTATAGGTACGCACCAGTGCATCGGTGTCGCGTTGGGTGCGGGCCAGCTCCTGCGCTTCGCTCAGCAGGTTCAGGGTTTCCGGGCCGTTGGAGAGGTTGGCGTAGCAGCTGGCCAGGCTCAACAGGCTATGTAGCAGGCCGGGGGCTTGCTCATCGGCGGGCAGGGTGCGGGCCAGGGCCACGGCCGCTTCGCCGTAGGGCAGGGCGCGGGCGGGCTGCTCGTCGTGCAGCCGGTAGCACAGGGCCGTGAGCAGGCGCAGCCGGGTGGTATCGGGCAGGCGGGTGGCCAGCCGCTGGCGTAGCACCTCGGGATTGACCGGCACGGATGCCCCGGCGGGCACCAACGGCACCAGCAGCCCCAGGGCTATCAGCCATTTCAGCAAAAAACCGGGCCGCATCATAGATGGCTGCATAGTGCTAGCCAAAGATAAGCAAAGCCCGGTTAACCTTCACGCTTTAATGCTATTTTTAAAACGTCGCAAATTCCCATTCTGAAACTAAAACCCGTCAAAAAATAGTATAAATGCAGAATAAATCCTGATTTTACCCGATTAAGGCAAGTGCCGGCCATCACCAAAACCAGATTCAGGGCATGATGATACAATTCTCATATACGCCCTCCCACACCGAACCAAACCGGCCGAACCGGCCCACCAGGCCGGTTCAGCCGCCTTTTATTGCTGGGCGGCGTCGCGTTCGGCCTGCCGGGCCAACTTGGCATTGAGGCGGGCGGCGTCGCCGCGTCGCACCACGCGGGCAATGTGAATGCTGAGCTCGTAGAGCAGCATGATGGGGATGGTGACGATAATCTGGGCCGAAATATCGGGCGGCGTGATGATGGCCGCGATGATGAGGATGACCACAATGGCGTGCTTGCGGTACGTCTGCATGATTTCGGGCGAAACGATGCCGGCCTTGGCCAGGAAGAACACAATCATGGGCAGCTCAAACACGAAAGCGCACGACACGCTCATGGTGGTAAGCGTGCTCAGGTAGCTTTGCATGTCAATCTGGTTCTCAATGCTGGCATCGACCACGTAGCCGGCCAGGAAGTTGATGCTGAGCGGCGCGGCAATGTAGTAGCCGAACATCAGGCCCATAATGAACAGGATGGACACGAAAAACACGGCTCCCTGCGAGTTCTGCCGCTCGTGCGGGTAGAGGCCGGGCTTCACGAAGCGCCAGATTTCCCAGAATAAATACGGAAACGCTAGCAGAATACCCACGATAAACGACGTGCTGATGTGCATGGTGAGCTGCCCGCTCATCTCGCGGTTCTGAATCACGAAGCCGATTTTATCGATGCACAAATCCGGCGCGTGCACCCACTCGCCGAACTTGCAGAACATTCGGTAGGTCCAGAAATCGGGCCGCGAGGGGCCCAGAATCAGGTCGTGAAACAGGAAGTCTTTGGCGAAAAACGCGCCGGTCGCGAACACTACCACCGAAATAGCTGCCCGGATGATGTGCCAGCGCAACGCCTCCAGGTGGTCGATGAAGGACATTTCGTGCTGTTCGCCCAGCGGTTTTGGTTGTTGCGGTTGAGGTTGCACGGAGGGTAATAGGGGATTAAATTTTGGAGAGAGGAAACCAGAACGTCATGTCGAGCGCAGCCGAGACATCTCGCTCGCTTCGTTGCAACAGCTTTGGATTACTGCTACACGCGAGATGTCTCGGCTGCGCTCGACATGACGTCCTGACTATTCAGCTCTACATACGTAAAAACTTACGCAAACAGCGGGTAGTCCTGCAACCAGGCATTCACCTGCTGGCGCACCTGCCCGATGCGGGTATCATTGTCGTGGTTCATCAGGGTTTCGTCAATCAGCTCCACGATGCGGTGCATATCGGTTTCGCCCAGGCCCCGGGTAGTTACGGCCGCCGAGCCAATGCGGATGCCGCTGGTCACAAACGGCGACTTATCGTCGAAGGGCACCATGTTTTTGTTGATGGTGATGTCGGCCCGCACCAGGGTATTCTCAGCCAGCTTACCGCTGATGCCCTTCGAGCGCAGGTCAATCAGCATGAGGTGGTTGTCGGTGCCACCCGAGATAATATCGTAGCCCAGGCCCACGAAGCCCTTGGCCAGCGCCTGCGCGTTGCGCGCCACCTGCTGGGTGTAGGTTTTAAAATCATCCGTCAGCGCCTCACCAAAGGCCACGGCCTTGGCGGCGATGACATGCTCCAGCGGCCCGCCCTGGGTGCCGGGAAATACGCCCGAGTCGAGCAGAGCCGACATCTGGCGAATTTCGCCCTTCGGGGTTTTCAGGCCGAAGGGGTTATCGAAATCCTTGCCCAGCATGATGAGGCCGCCACGCGGGCCGCGCAGGGTTTTGTGCGTGGTGGTGGTCACGATGTGGCAGTGCTCGAAGGGCGAGTTCAGCAAACCCGTGGCGATGAGGGCCGAAGGGTGAGAAATGTCGGCCAGCAGCAAGGCACCCACTTCGTCGGCGGCTTCGCGCAAGGCGGCGTAGTTCCAGTCGCGGGAGTAGGCCGAGGCCCCGCAGATAATCATCTTGGGGCGCTCACGGCGGGCAATGTCCTTGATTTTGCTCCAGTCGATGAGGCCGGTTTCGCGCTCCACGCCATAAAAGCTGGGCTGGTAGAGCTTGCCCGAGAAGTTCACGGCCGAGCCGTGGGTGAGGTGGCCGCCGTGGCTCAGGTCGAAGCCCAGGATTTTATCGCCGGGGTTCAGGCAGGCCAGCATCACGGCCGCGTTGGCCTGGGCCCCGGAGTGGGGCTGCACGTTGGCCCACTGCACGCCGAAGAGTTCTTTCACGCGGTCGATGGCCAATTGCTCTACCTGGTCCACGATTTCGCAGCCGCCGTAGTAGCGCTTGCCGGGCAGGCCCTCGGCGTACTTGTTGGTGAGCACGGAGCCCTGGGCGGCCATCACTTGTTCCGAAACATAGTTTTCGGAGGCGATGAGTTCTAGGCCGTGGGTCTGGCGGGTTTTCTCCTGCGCGATGAGGTCGAAAACGGCGGTATCGAGGAGGCGGGCGGGGGCGGCTGTTTGCATGGGCGTAAAGGTAATAGGGGATAGGAATAAGGTCCGTCCGTCTGTCTGTCATCCTGAGCGGAGCGAAGGACCCTATCACGTTCGCAGCAGATTGGATTACGGCAAACCGTTCGGCAGTGATAAGGTCCTTCGCTCCGCTCAGGATGACAGACGATTTTCCTGGCTCTCCCTCCAACCCCGCCCCCATTCCCTATTTCCGTCGTTACTTGCTACGGCCTTTACTTTCTGCTATGTCCACGCCCCTTGCCGAAACCCTTACCCAGCTGCGCGTTGGCAATCAAAAATCGCTGGTTGACTTTTACCAGCGCAGCCGGCACCTGTTTGCCCGCTGGGCGCAGCGCAAGCACCAGCTGCCCGCCGACAAGGCCCACGGCCTGCTGCAGGACACCTTGCTCGATTTCTACGACCACGTAGCCGACGGCCGCATCACCCGCATGCCCGAGGACCTGCGCGCCTACCTCTACGGCATGGCCCAGGAGCGCATCGCGGCCCAGGTGCCCGCCCACCAGCCCCTGCCCGCCGCCGAGGCCAGCCGCCGCCAGCGCCTGCTGGCCCAGTTCAGCCAGCTCAGCACCGACTGCCAGCAGGTGCTCACCTACTTTTATTTTCGGGGCTACCACTTCGAGAAGATGGGCGGCAAAATGGGCTTCCCCAACGCCACCGTGGCCCGCCGCCAAAAAAGCACCTGCCTGCGCAAGCTCTACGACCTGGTGCGCGGCGGCTATGAGCCGATAACGGGCGAGGTGGTGTGAAGGGTGGAACGCTACGTTAATAAAAAGAACGGTCATGCAGCGCGCAGCGAAGCATCTTTACCGCGCAACTAATCCTTTTGATTGAATTACTATTGCGGTAAAGATGCTTCGCTGCGCGCTGCATGACGGCTCTTTATCAAACTACCCTTCGCCCTGTGCCCATGGACCTCCGCCCTTACTTCGATGAGCTCGAACGCTTCGCCGATGGCCAGATGAGCCCGGCCGAGCAGGATGCCTTCGAGCTGCGGCTGGAGCAGGACGAGGCCCTGGCCGATGCCCACGCCGCCTACGAGCAGCTGACCGCCGACCTGCGCTGGGCGGCCGGGCACGACACCCTGCGCCTGCGCCTGCAAGCCCTCGACGACCGCATGAACGAGCGCGGCACCGCCCTGGCCCGCGCCCAGCACCTCACCAAGCGCCGTCAGCGCCGTGGGGCCGTGTGGGGAACCCTGGGCGCGGTGCTGCTGCTGGCCGCCGGCGTAGCGGCCTGGTACCTGGCTCGCCCCACCCAGGCCCGACCCACCCGCAACTGGGAAGCTTACTACCAGCCCGACCCCGGCCCCGCCGTAACCACCGGCCTGCTGCACACCCGCCCCCTGCTGGCCGAAGCTCTCGACCAGTACCAGTCGGGCCACTACCCGGCTGCCCTGCACTCGCTGGGCCGTGTGAGCGCCACCAACGTGGGCGCCGATACCCTGCTCTACCTGCGCGGCCTGATGCTGCTGCGCCAGGGCCAGGGCAACGCCGCCCAGCTCTACCTGCGCCGCGTGAGCGACGACAACGCGACCAGTGCCCTGGCCCGCCGCGCCCGCTACCACCTCGGCATGGCCTACTGGCAGGCCCAGGAGCTGGCCCCTGCCCTGCTCACCCTCCGTGCCGTGGCCGCCGACTCGCTCAGCCCCTACCGCGCCTCGGCCCGGCGGGTAGTATCGGCCGGCGTGCTCGACGGGCAATAGCGTAGTTTAACTCCTGCCCGGAATGATGAAGATGCTGTGCCGCTACCGCTTGCCGATGGTGTAGGCGGGCTCGCAGTTGGGCACCAGGGTCAGCTTCCAGGTATCGAGGTTGAGGGCGGCGAGGTGGGCCAACTCGGGGTTGTGGCGGTACACGCAGCCGGTGTCGAGGCCCAGCGCGCCGGGGTGGGTGGCGGCTTTGGCGCGCACCTGGGCGGTGGGCGTGGGCACGTGGCCGTGCAGCAGGCGGCGGCCGCCCAGCCGCCCGGGGTCGTACACGTAGCTCTTGGTGTTCATCATGGTCGGGTAGTCCTGGCGCATTTCGGCGGGGGGCAGGGCGAAATTGTAGCCGGCGTGCACGAGCATGAAATCGGGGAGCTCAATCTCATAAGGCAAGCTGGCCAGCCAGTCGAGGTAGGGCGCGGGAATGTCGGAGAGGCGCGACACGCCGAAGCTGCGCAGCGTGGGCAGGCGGCCGCGCGGCCCCAGCCAGTCCCAGCGCCAGCGGTGGCGGGCGGCGTCGAGCAGGGCCTGGTCGTGGTTGCCGCGCAGGCAGTGCACCTGGTAGCCAGCCGCTTGCAGATACATCAGGTAGTCGAGCACGCCGCGGCTGTCGGGGCCTTTGTTCACGTAGTCGCCCAGCAGGTAAAGCTCGTCTTTCCGGTTGAGCTTGAGCTCTACTTCAACCAAGTGGCGGAAGGTATGCAGGCAGCCGTGCAGGTCGGTAGTAGCGTAGCGGCTCATGGCAGGCAATTACAACAAGAAAAGCACGCCATGCACCGCATGACGTGCTTTTTAATTCGACACGTTCTCTATGACCGGACCAATGGCCCGGCTTTAGCGGCATTTAGTGGCCGCCGCCGTAGGCCGGCTTGTCCAGCTCGGGTTTGTCGAGGTTACGGTTAGGGTCCTGGATGCCAGCATCGAGGGCTTCCTGTTCCAGGCGCTTGCGGGTTTCCTCATCCATGTCCGATACGGGCAGGCCGCCGACACCCTTGGGCTGCTCGGACTGGGTGGGGGCACCCTTGTTTTCGCTGGATTGCTGGTTGGATTTCGTATTGGACATGATTGGAGGGAAAAAATAGTGAAAAGATAGCCGGACACTCCTACCTCAACCTATTGACTGATAGCAGTATCGGCGGCATTAGGGTCGTTGAGCTCGGCGTTGGTATCGGTGCCGGTGATGGGCTTGATGGGCTTTGGCTCCATCTGGCCCATGCCCACGCGGGAGTTGGGGTTCAGCATTTCATCAACGCCGGGGCGGTGGTCGTGCGCATCGAGCTCATCGATGGGGCGGCCGCTGGGCACAATGGTATCGGTGTAGTCGTCGAGGGCGGGCATGTCCTGGTTGGGGCGGTCGGGGCGGCCTTCGTCCTCCGAGCGCATGTTGTCGCGGGGCGGGGCCATGTCGTCGGCATTTTCGTTCACGCCCACGGCCGTCGAGCCGCCAGAGGTATCAGAACCGAAGCCTTCCTTACCGTCGCGGTTGCCGAAACCACCGCGGGCCGCCTCGTTCTTGGGCGGGTCGGCGTTGGGAATGTGATGGCCGGCCTCCATTTCTTCGTTGGTCGTATCGTCGTTGATGACGCGAATGGGGCGGTTATTGGGGTCGATGGCCATGAGAATTGAAAGTGATTGCGTGATAGTGCGTATAGGAAAGGTGTACTTTGGTTTAAGCATTTGGGTTGTCTACCGCCCTGCTCATACCTCCTTACTCATTTCTTAAATATAGCATAAATCATGTGGAATAACGTCGACAATAGCCTCCGCCGCAGCTTCCGGTTCAGTGACTTTAAAACGGCCTTCGCCTTCCTCACCGAAGTAGCCGCCGAGGCCGAGCGCCTCGACCACCACCCGTGGTTCAGCAACGAGTACAACGTGGTTGAATTCCGCCTCCGCACCCACGACGCGGGCAATGCCGTGACGGCCCGCGACCACCGGCTGGCGGCGGCGATTGATGCGGTGGCGGCGCGGTATGAGGTGCAATAAGCAACCGACTCCCCTCCTTACCAAGGAGGGGATGTTTTCGCGCCAATGAAAAGGTGGCGTTGGACGAAAGCAGAACGAATCGGACACATATTGCGCAACGCCACAACCACCCCAGCCAGCGCTACGCGCTGGCATCCCCTCCTTGGTAAGGAGGGGAGTTTGATGTTCAACCTACTCTACCTTTGTCGCTATGCCCAACACGGTTCTGTACCTCGTGCCCACGCCTATTGGCAATCTGGAAGATATTACCCTGCGGGCCATCCGCATTCTGGGGGAAGTGGGCACCGTGCTCTGCGAGGACACCCGCACCAGCGGCCGCCTCATGCAGCACCTGGGCATCAAAAAGCCCCTCCTCTCCTACCACCTGCACAACGAGCACCAGCAGGTGCCACGCCTGCTGGAGCGCCTGGAGAAGGGCGAAATAATGGCCCTGATTTCCGATGCCGGCACGCCGGGAATCTCCGACCCCGGGTTTCTGTTGGTGCGCGAGTGCCTGGCGCGGGGCCTGGGCGTGGAGTGCCTGCCGGGCGCCACGGCTTTTGTGCCGGCGCTGCTCAAGTCGGGCTTTGGGGCCGAGCGGTTTACGTTCGAAGGGTTTTTGCCGGTAAAAAAGGGCCGGCAGACGCGCCTGCAACAGCTGGCCTCAGAAACCCGGACCATGATTTTTTATGAGTCGCCGCACCGCATTGTGAAAACCCTGGGCCAGTTGGCCGAGGTACTGGGCCCGACGCGGCCGGCCTCCGTCAGCCGCGAATTGACTAAATTATTTGAAGAAACCGTGACCGGCACGCTGGCCAGCCTGGAGGCTGACTTCGCGGCCCGGCCCGCCATTAAAGGAGAAATTGTCGTTGTCGTCGAAGGAAACCTCATCCCGCCCCCCCGCGAGCCCCGCCCCGGCCGCGAAGACCGATACCGCCGCGCTGCCGACGACGACGACGATGACACCGCCTACGAAGACTAGCCCCCTGCTGCAACAGCCGCTGTTGCTGGCCGTGCTGGGCGCTTTGCTGCTAAGCGGTGGCTGGGCCCCGTGGCCCACGGCCTGGCTGGTGCCGCTGCTGTTCATCGGCTGGGTGCCGTATTTGTTGATGGAGCGGCAGCTCACCCTCACCGGGGCCCGCAAGGGCCGCGTGTTTGCCAGCACCTACCTCCTACTGGTGAGCTGGAACGCCCTCACTACCTGGTGGGTGAGCTACGCCGACCTGCCCGCCGGCATTGCCGCCGTAGTGCTCAATGCGCTGCTCATGTGCCTGCCGCTCATGGCCTTCCGTCAGACCAAGAAGCGGCTGGGCAACCGCTGGGGCTACCTGTCGCTGCCCATCTACTGGATTGCGTTCGAGCAGCTGCATTTGCATTGGGACATCACCTGGCCCTGGCTCACGCTGGGCAATGGCTTCGCGGCCGCGCCGCAGTGGGTGCAGTGGTACGAGTACACCGGTTTCCTGGGCGGCTCGGTGTGGGTGTGGGTGGTGAATCTGCTGTTTTTCCAGGCTCTGCTTAAGCACTTGCCGGGGCTGGCATTCCAGCCCGTAGCTACCGGGGCGGCTGAAGCAACCAGCATCGAAACCGGGCGAAAGTCAGCTTTTGAGTGGCAGCCATCGTTCAATACGCCCCTCTTTTTCATCCTGCTACCCCTCGCGCTGTCTTACCTGATGAGCAGCAAGTACCAGGAAAAAGGCCCCACGGCCGAAGTCGTAGTGGTGCAGCCCAACTTCGACCCCTATGTGGAAAAGTTCGAGGGCGGCCCCAAGTTTATTCCCTACGATGAGCAGCTCACGCGCCTGCTGGCTCTTTCCGAGCAGCACCTCACGCCCGCCACGCGCCTCGTGCTCTGGCCCGAAACGGCACTGGAGGAGCCTTACTGGGAAAACGCCATCGAAAGCAACCCCAAAATCCGCCGCGTGCGCGAGTGGCTGGGGCGGCACCCCGGCGTGGCCCTGCTCACGGGCATCACCACGCTCAGCTCCTACCCAAGCAAGGAGGCAGCCAGCGAAACCGCCCGCTACCGCGACGACCTCGGCTACTACGACTTTTTCAACACCGGCGCGTACTTCGCCAGTGCCACCGCGCCGGTGGTCTTCTACCACAAGTCGCGCCTCGTGCCCGGCGTGGAGAAGATTCCGCCCGTGCTGGCCTCGCTCATCGCGCACATCGACCTGGGCGGCACCGTGGGCAGCGTGGGCAGCCAGTCCGAGCGCACCGTGTATCCGGCCCCGACCAATGCGCCGGCCCTGCGCGTGGCCCCGGTCATCTGCTACGAATCCATCTACGGCGACTTTATCGGCGAGTACATGGCCAACGGGGCCACCCTGCTGGGCCTCGTCACCAACGATGCCTGGTGGCACGACTCGCCCGGCTACCGCCAGCTACTGAGCTACGGCCAGCTGCGCTGCATCGAAACGCGCCGCGACCTGGCCCGGGCGGCCAACACCGGCTTCACGGGCTTCATCAACCAGCGGGGCGAAATCACCCAGCGCGAGCCGGCCTGGATTGCCACCGCCAGCCGCGCCACCGTGCACCTCAATGATGAAGTGACGTTTTATGTGCGCTTTGGGGAGCTGATTGGGCGGGGCGCGCAGGGGCTGGCGGTGCTGCTGCTGGTATTTGCCATTGTGGTAGGCTGGACGAGAAAGAAAAAAGCTTCCCTCCTTTTCAAGGAGGGGATGTGAGCGCCGAAGAGGCGCGAATGGGGGTGGTTGCGGCGTTGAGCGGCAACTGATTAACACTTAGTTGCATTTGCTAAAAATCGATTAAAGTCCTAGCCAGCCAGCCGTTCGTTCTCACTTCGTCCAACGCCTTCACCACCCCCGTTCGCGCCTCTTCGGCGCTCACATCCCCTCCTTAAAAAAGGAGGGGAGTTTTTCCTTCTACGACGCTTTCAATGTCCCTCGATTTTACCCAACTCTCCCACGACCTCGCCGCCCTGTGCCGCACCACGGCCGAGTTCATCCGCGAGGAAGCCACTACGTTTAACCGCGCCAAGATTGAGCACAAAGGCGTGCACGACCTCGTGAGCTACGTGGACCAGGAAACCGAGCGGCGCCTTGTGGCCGGCCTGCGCCAGCTGCTGCCCGAAGCCGGCTTCATCACCGAAGAAGGCACCACCGGCCCCGACGCCCACACCGAGGAATTTATCTGGATAATTGACCCGCTCGACGGCACCACCAATTTCGTGCACGGCCTGCCGGTGTACTGCATCAGCGTGGCGCTGGTGCAGCACCGGGAGCTGGTGGTGGGCGTGGTGCACGAGGTGGGCCGCGACGAGAGCTTCCGGGCGGTGCGTGGCGGCGGCGCATTCTGCAACGACCAGCCCATCCACGTCACCGACGTAGCCGAATTAAACAACTCTCTTATCGCCACCGGCTTTCCCTACAAGGATTTCGGCAAGATGGATGATTTCCTGAAAATCCTCGGCTCGTTTTTCACCCGCAGCCACGGCGTGCGCCGCCTAGGCTCGGCCGCTGCCGACCTGGCCTACGTGGCCGCCGGCCGCTGCGAAGGCTTCTTCGAGTTCAACCTGAACTCCTATGATGTGGCAGCCGGCATTCTGCTGGTGCGCGAGGCGGGCGGCCACGTCACCCAGTTTCTGACCGATGGCGACCCGCTGTTCGGCCGTGAGCTGGTGGCCAGCAATGGGCTCATTCACGCCGAGATGCAGGCCGCCATCGGTGAGTTCTGGCAGTAAAAAGCCGGCCTACCCGTCATGTCGAGCGCAGCCGAGACATCTCGCTCACTTCGTTTCATCGACTGATTTACTATTGCACGCGAGATGTCTCGGCTGCGCTCGACATGACGAACTGAATGTAAACTATTCCTTTTCCTCAGCAGTTTACCCAATATGCTCCTGCTTGCCATCACCTCCGTCGAAATTCAGTACCTGCTGATTGGCGTGCTGTTCATCGCGGCGGCGTTTTACGTCGGGCGCATTTTCTACCGGGCGTTTTTCAGCAAAACGGCGGCCGGCTGCGCCAAGGGTTGCGGCGGGGCCTGCGGGCAATTGGATATCGATAGCCTGCAGCGCACCATTGAGGCGCGCGCGGCAGCCAAATAGCGCGAGGCGCTGATACATAGCACTTCTGCATTTTTCTATGGCTTTGGGATAACCCGTTCCCGCCCCGGCTGCGTATAGCCGGGGCGGGAACGGCTTTTGCGCGCCCCCCCCCGCACCGCATCATCCTTACCCAAACACCCCATCGCCATGCAGGACAAAGAAGAAGAACGGTCGCTTGTCAACGTTGAGAACAAACTGAACAAGGACGGTTTCACCCAGGATTTCAACGTCATGGATGGCCGCCTGCATACCATTGGCAGCGACTCAAAAAAGAGCTACGCTGCTGATGAAGTAACCATCGTGGATTTCTACCGCTTCGAGGGCGAAAGCAACCCCGACGACATGTCCGTCCTCTACGCCATTGAGGCCCACGACGGCACAAAGGGCACCATCTCAAACGCCTACGGCACCTACGCCGACTCCGACACCGACGACTTCCTCAAGCAGGTCGAAGACCTCGGCAAAGACCTGACGAAGAAGGACAAATAGGGGGCTAATTATAAATTTTGAATTATAAATTATAAATAACCATTCGGTGAATTTATAATTTATAATTCAAAATTTATAATTAGCCTCAACCTTACCCCCACACCTTGGTGCCTTCCGAGCAGTTGCGGCACATCTCAATCTGGTCGCGGCCTTTGAGGAGGCTGCCGCGAAACTGCTGGTACTTGGGGCCGCGCCAGAGCTGGCGGAAGGTTTCGGTTTTGAGGTCGCCTTGGCGGTATTCGGCGTCTTTGTCGAAGCAGCAGGGCACGACCAGGCCATCCCAAGTGATGACGCAGGAATGCCACATTTTCCAGCAGTGGTCTACCAGCTTGTTTTTCAGGCTCCAGTTGCCGTTGCCGTTGTTCTGGTAGCGCGAGTAGTAGTCGATGGTGGGGATGAGCGGCGAGCCCTGCGCGTGGTCGTAAATCTGGGCGGTTTTGAACCACACGTCGTCTACGCCCATCGCGTCGGCCAGTTGCCGGGCATCGTCAATCTGGTGCTCGTTGGGCCGCACTACCAGGAACTGAAAAATGATACGGGGAGTGCTCGATTTCAGCTCCTTACGCCACTTCACGATATTGCGGGTGCCCTCCAATACCTTTTCCAGCTTGCCGCCTACGCGGTATTGCTGGTACACTTCCTGCGTGGTGCCATCGAGGGAGATGATGAGACGGTCGAGGCCGCTTTCCACCGTTTTGCGGGCGTTCTGGTCGTTCAGGTAGTGGGCGTTGGTGCTGGTGGCGGTGTAAATGCCCTTATCCGCCGCGTACTTCACCAGCTCCAGGAACTGCGGGTGCAGGTAGGGCTCGCCCTGAAAGTAGAAAATCAGGTACCACAGCCGGCTGGCCACTTCATCAATCGTGCGCTTGAACAAATCGGCCGGCAGCATCCCCGTGGGCCGCGTGAACGAGCGCAGACCGCTGGGACATTCCGGGCAGCGCAGGTTGCAACTGGTAGTGGGCTCGAAGCTGAGCGCCATGGGCAGGCCGCGCAGGCGGGCCTTGCCGGTAATCTTGCTCAGGATGTAGGAGCCCACAATCTGCGTCGCGTTCCAGACCCGCAACGGGGTGGCTTTGGACAATACATTGAGGCTATCGGTGAGCACGGACATAGAAAGGGGCTAAAAGCAGTAGCGCGAACTTTGTAGTTCGCGTCCCCGCGCCATAAGGGGTTTCAGTGGCGCGGGGACGCGAACTACAAAGTTCGCGCTACTTCGGTTGCATTCAGTCGAACGCTTATTTCTTGGTGGCCGGAAAATCGATAGCGCTGGTGTAGGTGCTGGCCTTGCCAAACGACTGGTTGATTTCGTCCACGGCGGCGCGGCTGCTCAGGCGCTTGGGCTTGGTATTGAGGAAGGTACCATCCTCGCCTACCAGCATGTAGGTAGGCACTTCCTGCAAGGCATACTCCCGGGCCACGGCCGAGCGCAGCCCGCCGCCAGGAATGCGTACCTGCACGCCGGGCAGCTTTTTCACGGTCACGAGCGAGCGCCAGGCCTGCTCGTTCTCGTCCAAGGCAATGTTGATGAAGGTGATGTTCTTGCCTTCAAACTTGCGCATCAGCTCCTGGGCGTAGGCCAGGTCACGCAGACACAGGCCGTTGGTGCTTTTCCAGAAGTTGAGGTACACCAGCTTGCCGGCGAAGTCGTGCAGGTGCACGGTGTCGCCGTTGGCGGTGGGCAGCTTGAAATCGGGGGCCGGGGCGCCGATGGCGAAGTCCTTGTGCTGATTAAAATCGGCCTGCAGCGTGGGATAGAACTGATTTTTGGGGTCGTAGTTGCGGAAATCGGCCAGCATGGCCGCCGACTGCTTCACGTGCCCAAAACGGAACGACTCCTGCAGCACGCGGCCCAGTATAACCGCCCGCGACGGACCGGTGAGCTTCTTGCTGGCCAGCGCGTAGCAAGCCGGGTAAAAGTCGGGGTCGGAGCGCTGGTGGTGGTCCTGGCTCACGGTGAAGTGCACGTAGTTGAGCAGGAACTCGTGGTACAGCTCGCTCTGCACGGCGTTGGGCTCGTTGAGCAGGCCGGGCTCACGCAGAAAGTTGTAGTAGTCGGGAGCCATTTTCAGGCGGCCCTCGGTGTTCACCACCTGCTCGCGCAGGTCCTGAAAGGTCAGCTTATCATTGGCGTAGGCATACACCACTTCGGCATGGGCATAGTTATAAAACTCCTGCGTGAATGACTGCTTGGCCGCGTGGTCTTCCAGAAACTCGTATTCGTGCTTGCGGCGGTACTCCAGGAAGGACAGAAACGGCGCTTCGTAGAGCTGAATATTATCAGGCAGCACCTGAAAACCATCATTTTCCACAAACTGGGCATCGGCTTCCACCAGGTAGTTGTTGGCGTTGGCGGCTTGTTGGCGATGGCGCTGCTCGTCGGTCAGGTTGGCGCGGTTGCGAAGCTTGGTGGCGAAGCCAGAGGGCACGTCATTGGGCTTAAATTTCAGCGTGCCCGACATGTCGCTGCCCTTAAAGCGCACGTCCATGTCGGTGCCGGGGTCCAGAAAGAGCGGGGCCACGTCGTCGCCATACACCAGGTCGGCCTTGGTGGCACCGCTCACGGGCACCACCAACTTAAAATCGCCCTTGTCGCTGAGCGGCACCCGAAACAGCTTTTCCTTGGGGTCAAGCGGGTTTTCGCGCAGCGAAATCGCAACAGAGTCAGTGGTAGGACCACTCACCCGCCCGGTGAGGGTGGCCATGCCCGCCGAGGCAGCAGCCGCAGCCGGAACCGCTTTGGCGGCAGCACCCACTACCGTGGTGGTCCGGCCCTGGGTGTGGCCCAGCAACGGGACCAGAACCAGAACTGCTCCGACCAGCCGGCGCGTACAAGTGACGAAAGATGATATCATGACAATAAAAACCAGCCCCGAGCAGTTATTAACAACCTCAGCAGCTACCTAGACAATGGATAGAACCAACGGAGTTTACCAGGCCATTCGCGGTAAAAGCCTATCAGTACTCCGAAGATAAGGCTTTTTGGTTTATAAAATCCAAATCAAAATTCCGGCTTTTCACGGCTTGCCCAGCACTTCGGCTTCCACCAGCCGCAAACCCTTGCGGCTGATGCCTGATAATCAAGCAGGTTTTCCTTAACCGAATAATCCGTCCAGCACTTCGTCGAGCCGGCTCACCGCGTGCACTTTCAAGCCAAACCTGGCTAAGTCCAATCCCTTGCCATTAAATCGGGAGACATACATTTCCTGAAAACCCAGTTTTTCGGCTTCGGCCAGGCGCTGGTCGAGGCGCGACACGGCCCGGATTTCGCCGCTCAGGCCCACTTCGGCGGCCAGGCACACGTGGCCGGGAATGGGCACATCGTTGAGCGAGGAAACCACGGCGGCGCA
The DNA here is from genome assembly GCF_012275535.1 of Hymenobacter artigasi. GTDB lineage: Bacteria > Bacteroidota > Bacteroidia > Cytophagales > Hymenobacteraceae > Hymenobacter > Hymenobacter artigasi. Next base: position 621,032 of record NZ_JAAVTK010000001.1, read on the forward strand.
CACGGCCATGTCCAGGGCGGGGTCGTCGAGGCGGAGGCCACCGGCGATGTTAAGGAATACGTCGTGCTGGCCCAGGCGCAGGCCGGCGCGCTTTTCGAGCACGGCCAGCAGCATTTGCAGGCGCTTGGCGTCGAAGCCGGTGCTGCTGCGCTGCGGGGTGCCGTAGGACGTGGGCGACACCAGGGCCTGCACCTCCACCAGCAGCGGGCGGTTGCCTTCCAGCGTAGCCCCGATGGCCATGCCGCTCAGGCTTTCGCCGCGCTGCGAGAGCAAGATTTCGCTGGGGTTGCTCACCTGGCGCAGGCCGTCGCCCTGCATCTCGTAAATACCAAGTTCCGAGGTGCTGCCGAAGCGGTTTTTGGTGGTGCGCAGGATGCGGTAGCTCATGTGCCGGTCGCCCTCAAACTGCAGCACGGTGTCTACCATATGCTCCAGAATTTTGGGGCCGGCAATGCTGCCATCCTTCGTAATGTGGCCGATGAGCATGACCGGCGTGCTGGTTTCCTTGGCAAATTTCAGGAATTCGGCAGTGCACTCGCGCACCTGGCTCACGCTGCCCGCGCCACTCTCCACCAGCGTGGAGTGCATGGTCTGGATGGAGTCGATGACGAGGATGTTGGGCTGCACCTGGTCAATCTGCCGGAAGATGTTCTGGGTGTTTGTCTCCGTCAGGATGTAGCAGCCGGGGTGCTGGCCGTCGGCCATGCGCTCGGCGCGCATTTTTATCTGGGCTTCGCTTTCTTCACCGCTCACATACAGCACCTTCATCTGGCGCAGGCTGAGGGCAATTTGCAGCATGAGTGTACTCTTGCCAATGCCCGGCTCGCCGCCGATGAGGATAATGGAGCCCGGCACGATGCCACCGCCGAGCACACGGTTCAGCTCGCCGTCGGGCGTGATGATGCGGGGCTCGTCTTCGGCCAGAATGCTGTTGAGGGGGACGGACTTGGCAGCTTTCTTGGTGTTGCCGCCGGGCACGGTGCTGGCGGGCTTCCACTGACCGGTGGTGGTGGCCACGGTTTCCTTCTGGATAACTTCTTCAACGTAAGTATTCCACTCGCCACACACGGGGCAGCGGCCTATCCATTTCGATGACTGCGCGCCGCAGGATTGGCAGAAATAGACGGTTCTGGCTTTGGCCATGAAAGGGTGTTTTTTGCTAAATTGAGTGACTATTTATAAGGCCGACGGCAGCAAAAAAGTTGCCTGCTAACGAAGCATTACAGGCGGCTATCCGTCTACAATTGCCCGTGCAAGGTACGGCCAGCCCCGGCCTACGTCCACTCAACCTTCTTCCCTTCGCGGGGTTGCTTTGCCATGCCTGAACCGCTCGTCCTCACCGCCGCCGACTTCGCCCCCATCATCGCCTTCGCCGGCCTGGCGCCCGACACGCTGACGTGGCTGCTGGCCCACGGCGAGGCCAACCGCTACGCACCCAATGAAGTCATTATCGAAGCAGGCGCGGCTGCCGACTTTATGATGGCCGTGGTGCGCGGCGGCATCCAGTTCTACGCCGGGCAGGGCGGGCCGGCCACGCCAGTGTTCCGCGTCGGCGCCGGCCAGGTATCGGGCGTGCTGCCTTATTCCCGGCTGCGCGAAGTAAAAAACCAGGGCACCGCCACCGGCGAAACCGTGCTCTACCTATTACATCGCGACCATTTTCCGGCCCTGGAGCAAGTCAGCCCCGAGCTGGTGCAGCGCCTCGTGGGCATTATGAACGACCGCAGCCGCGACCAGGTGCGCGGCCAGGAGCGCGACGACAAGCTGCGCGCCCTGGGCAAGCTCTCGGCCGGCCTGGCCCACGAGCTGAACAACCCCGCCGCTGCCATTGCCCGCGCCGCCCAGGCCCTGGCCAACCGCGTGGGGGCCAAGCCCGCCCTGTTTGTAGAGCTGGTGAGCCACTGCCCCTCGCCCGCCGCCATGCTGGCCCTCACCGCCTTAGCCGTACCCAGCAGCGAAGCCCAGCCCCCACAAAGCGCCCTGGCCCGTGCCGACCGCGAAGACGAGCTGGCCGACTGGCTCGCCACCCACAGCGTGCCCAACGGCTACCACCTCGCCCCGGCCCTGCTCGAAGCCGGCCTACTGCCCGCCGCTCTGGCCACCGTGGCCGGGCTGCTGCCGCCCGCCGCCCGCCCGGCGGCTTTTGCCTGGCTCGAAGGCCAACTCACCACTATGCAGCTGGTGCGCGACGTGCAGGAGGCCGGCGGCCGCATCAGCAAGCTGGTGGCCGATGTGAAAACGTACTCGCACATGGACCGCGCCGGCATCTTCGAACCCATTGACGTAACGATTGGCTTGGAAAGCACCCTCAATATGCTCGGCTTCCAGCTGCGGCAAAAGAACGTGCGGGTTGTCCGCGATTATGCGGCCGGCCTTCCTGCTATTCGCGGGCAGGTGAGCAGCCTCAACCAGGTGTGGACCAACCTGCTTGATAATGCCATTGATGCACTGCCCGCGCAGGGCGGCGAAATCACGCTGCGCACCGAGTTGGAAGGCAGCTTTGTGCGCGTATTTTTGATTGACAACGGCACCGGCATTCCGGCCGATGTGCTGCCGCACATCTTCGAGCCTTTTTTCACCACTAAGCAGGCTGGCGACGGCTCGGGGCTCGGCCTCGATATTGCGCAGCAAATTATCCGGCAGCACGATGGGCGGCTGGAGGTTCAGTCGGTACCTGGCCACACCGAATTCTGCGCCTGGCTGCCCGTAACAGGTGAGCTTGTAGCATAAGCTTTAGCTTGTGCATCGTTGAACAAAACTCCTGACGGGCACAAGCTAAAGCTTATGCTACAAGGCGGTGCCCCACTTCTGCGCTTACTCAAGAAAACAACTCATGTCCGACAAAAAACCCATCATCCTCGCCGTCGATGACGACCCGCAGGTGCTGGCCGCCATTGCCCGCGACCTGCGCCAGGAATTCAGCGCCGAGTACCGTATTCTGCGCGTGGGTTCCGGCCCCGAGGCGCTGGCTACCATCAAGGAGCTGTATGAGAAGGAGGAACCGCTGGCCCTCATCGTGGCCGACCAGCGCATGCCCGAGCTGGAAGGCGTGGAGCTGCTCACGGCCTCACGCGATTTTTTTCCGGATGCCAAGCGCGTGCTGCTCACGGCCTACGCCGATACTGAAGCCGCCGTGCGCGCCATCAACTCGGCCCGGCTCGACCATTATTTGATGAAGCCCTGGGACCCGCCCGAAAACCTGCTTTATCCGATTCTGCACGATTTACTTACGGCCTGGCAGGCCACCTACAGGCCTGCATTTGGCGGCATCCGGCTCATTGGTTTTCAATGGTCGCCGCTCTCACACGAGCTCAAGGATTTCCTGAGCGGCTACATGGTAGGCTACCAGTGGCTCGACTACGAAACCAGCCCCGAAGCCAAAGATTTGGTGAAAGCACGGGGCTTCACGTCCAGCGACTTACCGCTGATTATCTGCGCCGATGGCCATGCTGTGGCCAACCCCACCAAAGCCGCCTTGGCTGAGCATTTGAACATTGCCAACCAGCCCTTGCAGGACCTGTACGACGTGGTAGTAGTGGGGGCCGGGCCGTCGGGGCTGGCCGCCGCCGTGTACGGAGCCAGCGAAGGCCTCAAAACCCTTATCATCGAGCGCCAGACGCCGGGCGGGCAGGCGGGCACCAGCTCCCGCATCGAAAACTACCTGGGTTTCCCCACCGGCCTTAGCGGAGCCGACCTAGCCTTCCGCGCCTGGACGCAGGCCGTACGCCTCGGGGCCGAGTTTCTGGCCCCGCAGGAAGTGGCCAGCCTATGCATTCAGGACGGCTACAAAGTCCTGACCCTGAGCGATGGCCGCGAAATCAGCACCAAAGCCGTGGTCCTCACTACCGGCGTGAGCTACCGCACCCTCGACGTGCCGGGCATGGAGCGCCTGAGCGGCGCGGGCGTGTACTACGGCGCGGCCCGCACCGAAGCCCGCAGCTGCGATGAACAGGATGTGTACATTGTGGGCGGCGGCAACTCGGCCGGGCAGGCGGCCATGTACCTGGCCACCTATGCCCGCCGGGTGTTCATCGTCATTCGCGGGGCCAACCTCGCGGCCAGCATGTCGGCCTATCTCATTGAGCAGATTCGCACTACGCCCAACATCGAGCTGCTGCCGCACTCCCAAATCAAGGAAGTGTGTGGCCAGGACCACCTCGAAGCCGTGATGGTGGACGTGAACGGCACCGTCGAGAAACGCCCCGCCCGGGCCCTGTTCGTGTTCATCGGGGCCAAACCCAGCACCGAGTGGATTTGCGACCAGGTGCTGTGCGACGGCAAAGGCTTCCTCCTCACCGGCCGCGATATTGTGACCGACCCGCGCTACACCGAAGTCTGGAAAAAAGACCGGGAGCCTTACTTACTTGAAACCTGCGTACCCGGCATTTTCGCCGCCGGCGACAGCCGCGCCGGGGCCATGGCCCGCGTAGCCTCCGCCGTTGGCGAAGGCAGCATGGCCATCAAGTTCGTGCACCAGTATTTGGACGAGTAGGTAAAATGGCAAATGAGTAAATGAGTAAAGTTGACGTTCTGTTTGCACATTTTCAGGCAGTTGAACGTCAACTTTATTCATTTACTCATTTGCCATTTTACTATTGTAGCATCAACTGGTCGGGTAGGTTCATCAGGTAGTCGCCGTAACCGCTTTTGCGCAGCGGGGCGGCAATGGCGCGGAGCTGGTCGGCATCGATAAATCCCTGGCGGTAAGCGGCTTCCTCAATGGAACCTACTTTTAGGCCCTGACGCTGCTCAATCACCTTCACGAATTCGCCGGCTTGCATCAGGCTTTCGAACGTGCCCGTATCGAGCCAGGCCGTGCCCCGACCCAGGATGCCCACTTTAAGCGTGCCACGCTTGAGATACTCGCGGTTCACATCCGTGATTTCGTACTCGCCGCGAGGGCTCATTTCGAGATTTTTGGCGATTTCTACCACGTCGTTGTCGTAAAAATACAGGCCGGGAACGGCGTAGTTGCTCTTAGGCTTTTCTGGCTTCTCCTCGATGCTGAGGGCCGTTTTGTTATCGTCGAATTCCACCACGCCGTAGCGCTCGGGGTCGTGAACGTGGTAGGCGAACACCACGCCGCCCTGGGGGTCGTTGTTCGATTTCAGCAATTCTTCCAAGCCTGCGCCGTAGAAAATATTGTCGCCGAGCACCAACGCTACCTTGTCTTTACCAATGAAATCGGCACCGAGCACGAAGGCCTGGGCCAAGCCATTGGGCACGTCCTGCACCACGTACTGGAAATCACAGCCCAGGTTTTTGCCGTCGCCCAACAGCTTTTTGAACTGCTCCTGGTCGTGGGGAGTGGTAATAATCAGCACTTCCCGAATACCCGCCGACAGCAGAATCGAGAGCGGATAATAAATCATCGGCTTGTCGTACACGGGCATCAGCTGCTTCGAAACGGCCAGCGTGAGCGGGTGCAGGCGGGTGCCGGAGCCGCCGGCGAGGATAATTCCTTTCATAATACTTCTGTCATCCTGAGCGTAGCGAAGGACCTTATCACGTCTGCGCTACAATTATTTACTGATTCTGACGAAAGCAGCCATGATAAGATGCTTCCTTGACTGACGCCGACCTTCGGTTCGTCAGCATGACAACGATTTAATTACGTTCCTGAATAAACGCCTGATTGGCTTTGAACCATGCCAGCGTCTGCCGCAAACCTTCGCGGATGCGCACCTGCGGCTGGTAGCCCAGCAGGCGGTTGGCCTTCGAAATGTCAGCCAACGAGTCACGGATATCCCCCGCGCGGTCAGGCCCAAACCTGGGCTCCAAATCCGAGCCGGCCTCCTCGCGCAGAATGTCGTACATCTGCACCAAGGAGGTGCGGTCGCCTACCGCAATGTTGTAGACCTGGCCCAGCGCCTCGGGGTTGGTGACCAGGGCGGCACGGATGTTGGCTTCCACGCAGTTTTCCACGAAGGTAAAATCGCGGGTCTGGCCGCCGTCGCCGTTCAGCGTGGGCGGCGTGTTTTGCAGAATAGCGTCGATGAACAGCGGAATGACCGCCGCGTAAGCTCCGCCGGGGTCCTGGCGCGGGCCGAAGATATTAAAGTAGCGCAGGCCAACGATTTCCATGCCGTAGGTTTTCGCAAATACGTCGGCATACAGCTCGTTGGCATACTTCGTAACCGCATAGGGCGAAAGCGGCTTGCCGATGCGGTCCTCCACCTTGGGCAGGCCGGGGTGGTCGCCGTAGGTCGAGCTGGAAGCCGCGTACACGAAGCGCTTCACGCCCGCGTCTTTGGCAGCGGTCAGCATCTGTACGAAGCCACCCACGTTCACGTCATTCGTCAGCACCGGGTCCTTAATGGAGCGCGGCACCGAGCCGAGGGCGGCTTCGTGCAGCACCACGTCTACGCCTGCGCAGGCAGCGGCGCAGGTGGCCGCATCGCGGATGTCGCCCTCGATTATTTCCAGCCGGTTATCATCCGAAAATAGCGCCAGGTTCTTGTGAAAGCCGTTGGAATAGTTGTCCAGCGTCCGCACTTTTTTCACGCCGTACTTCAGCAGGTACTCCACGATGTTGGAGCCGATGAAGCCCGCGCCGCCGGTAATGAGAAAGGTCAGATTATCGAGCGGCTGCTCGTGGAAGGGGTTTTCGTACACTTTTTTTGAATTATAAATTGTGAATTATAAATTATAAATTGCTCATTATAAATGCGTTCAAGATTACTCGAACCACATTTATAATTTATAATTCACAATTTATAATTAGCGCGTAGCGCTAGCGGCCCGCGTACTGCTTCTGGTTGTAGTCTTGGTACGCGCCGCTCGTTACGCTGTTCAGCCACTCTTCGTTGGCGAGGTACCAGTCCACGGTCTGGGCCAGGCCCTGTTCGAAGGTCACGGAGGGCTTCCAGCCCAGCTCGTTCATGATTTTGCTGCTGTCGATGGCATAGCGCATGTCGTGGCCGGCGCGGTCGGTCACAAACTTGATAAGCTTGCGCGAGGTGCCCACCTCCTGGCCGGTTTTCTCGTCTACCACGTCGCAGAGCAGCTCGATGAGCTTGAGGTTCTGCCACTCGTTCACGCCACCGATGTTGTAGGTTTCGCCGTTTTTGCCGTTGTGGAACACCGCGTCGATGGCCGTGGCGTGGTCTTTCACGAAAAGCCAGTCGCGCACGTTTTCGCCTTTGCCGTACACGGGCACCGGCTGGCCGGTGCGCAGGCGGTGGATAGCCAGCGGAATCAGCTTCTCGGGGAAGTGGTTGGGGCCGTAGTTGTTCGAGCAGTTGCTCAGCTTGATGGGCAGGCCGTAGGTGTGGTGCCAGGCGCGCACAAAGTGGTCGGAGCTGGCTTTCGAAGCCGAGTAGGGCGAGCGGGGGTCGTAAGAAGTTTCCTCCGTGAACATCTCGGGGCCGAAATCCAGCGAGCCGTACACTTCGTCGGTGCTCACGTGGTAGAATACGTGTCCGTCGTAGCCGCCGGGCTGCCACAGGTTGCGGGCCGCGTTCAGCAGATTCACCGTGCCGATGACGTTGGTTTTCACGAAAGCCATCGGGTCCGTAATGCTGCGGTCGACGTGCGATTCGGCCGCGAGGTGAATCACAGAATCGGGCTCCTCGTTGGCAAACAGCTGGTCGATAAACGACTGGTCAGAAATATCGCCCTTAATGAAGCGGTAGTTTCCAGCCTTCTCAATATCGCGCAGGTTTTCCAGGTTGCCGGCGTAGGTCAGCGCGTCGAGGTTGATAATCTGGTGCTCGGGATATTTCGTAACGAAGAGCCGAACTACGTGAGAGCCAATGAAGCCGGCGCCGCCAGTGATGAGGATTTTCATGTTTTCAGATGTGAAAATGTAGTTGATGTGAGAATATGAAAATGATGGCGCTGGCTATTTATTCAGCACATTTCCACATTTTCCCATTTCCCATATTTATTTCAGGGTTTGCTGCCACTTCCAGGAGCTGGCTAGCGAATCAACCAGGGAAGTTTCGGTTTTAAAGCCCAGCACCTGCGCGGCCTTGGTGGCATCGGCGTAGATGGCGGGCACATCGCCGGGGCGACGCGGGCCGATGCTGTAGTTGAGCTTCTGGCCGCTGGCCTTTTCGAAGGCCTGCACCACTTCGAGTACCGAATTGCCGTGCCCGGTACCCACGTTGAATGTTTCGACAGACTCGCTGGCTTTGCGGTCCAGCAGGCGCTGCACGGCCACGATGTGCGCTTTGGCTAAATCCACCACGTGGATGTAGTCGCGTACGTTGGTGCCATCGGGCGTTTCGTAGTCGCTGCCATTGATGGTCAGCTTCTCGCGGATGCCGGCCGCCGTTTGGGTGATGTATGGTACCAGGTTGTTCGGTACGCCCAAGGGCAATTCGCCGATTTTAGCCGATTCGTGCGCCCCGATGGGGTTGAAGTAGCGCAGCAAAATGGTGCGCAGCTTGTTGGTCGGGGCCGCCGAAACATCGTGCACGATTTCCTCACACATCTGCTTGGTGCGGCCGTAGGGCGACGAGGCCGGCTTGGTGGGCGTAGCCTCGGTCACAGGCAGCGCATCGGGAATGCCATACACGGTGCACGACGACGAGAACACCAGGTTTTCGACGCCAAAATCGGGCATTACTGCCAGCAGGGTAAGCAACGACCCCACGTTATTCTGGAAGTAAGCCAACGGCTTAGCCACCGACTCGCCTACGGCTTTGTAAGCCGCGAAATGAATCACGCCTTTGATATCCTTCTCGGCCTCAAACACGCCGCGTAGCGCAGCTTCATTGCCGCAGTCGATGCGGTAAGTCGGCACCTTAACGCCCAGAATTGACTCGATACCGGCCAAAGCTGACTCTTCCGAGTTGCTGAAATTATCCACAATAACCGGTTGGTAGCCAGCCTGCTGGAGCGCCACCACCGTATGGGAGCCAATATAGCCGGCTCCGCCGGTAACAAGAATCTTTTTCATGGTTGGTGCTTAGTTGTTGGTGCTTGGTGCTTGGTTTTTAATCAGTGCTTGCAAAAGCCGCCAAGCCGTGAACAGCCAAGCACCAAGCACCAACAACCACGCACTAGTTTACAGGCTCCAGTATTGCAGGTCCTTCATTTTACCCCGGAACAGGCCTTTGATGTCGACCAGCACGGCGTTGTCGGAGGTGATGGACTGGAAGTAGGCCTCGTCTTTGGCGGCGTAGGGCGCGTGGCTCACGGCCACAATCACGGCATCGTAGTCGGTGCGCACGTCGTCGTTGTGGGTCAGGCGGAAGCCGTACTCGTGGTGCAGCTCGTCGGAGTCGGCGTGCGGGTCCACGATGTCGACGTTGACCGAGAAGTTTTTCAGCTCCTGGATTACGTCGGCTACTTTCGAATTGCGGATATCTTCCACGTTCTCCTTGAAGGTGGCACCCATCACCAGCACGCGGCTTTTGGCTACGTCCTTGCCTTTCTTAATCATCATCTGCACCGTTTTGCGGGCGATGTAGGCTCCCATATTGTCGTTGGTGGTGCGGCCCGACAGAATAACTTTGGCGTCGTAGCCCAGCTCCTTCGCCTTGTACGTCAGGTAGTACGGGTCCACGCCAATGCAGTGGCCGCCCACCAGGCCGGGCGAGAATTTCAGGAAATTCCACTTGGTGCCCGCGGCTTCCAGCACCTCGTAGGTGTTGATGTTCATGCGGTCGAAAATCATCGACAGCTCGTTCATCAGCGCGATGTTGACGTCGCGCTGGGTGTTTTCGATGATTTTGGCGGCCTCGGCCACGCGGATGCTGCTGGCGCGGTGCACGCCGGCATCGACCACCAGCTCGTACACTTTGGCCACGGTATCGAGGGCTTCCTCGTCGTTGCCGGACACCACTTTCACGATGCGGCGCAACGTGTGCTCCTTATCGCCGGGGTTGATGCGCTCGGGCGAGTAGCCCACTTTAAAATCAGTCGGGAATTTCAGGCCCGAGAGGCGCTCCATTACCGGAATGCAGTCCTCCTCGGTGCAGCCGGGGTATACAGTGCTCTCAAACACCACGTAGTCGCCCTTTTTCAGCACTTTACCCACCGAGCCCGAGGCCCCCAGCAGGGGCTTGAGGTCGGGCTGCGCGTGCTCATCAATGGGCGTGGGCACGGCCACGATGTAGAATTGCGCCTGGCGCAGCACCTCCAGCGAATCGGTGAAGGTGATGTCGCAGCCTTCGAAATCCTTCTTTTCCAGCTCACCGCTCGGGTCAATGCCTTCTTTCATCTGGGCCACGCGGCCGGCGTTGATGTCGAAGCCAATCACCTTGAGTTGCTTGGCAAATTCGAGGGCAATAGGAAGGCCTACGTAACCGAGGCCGATAACGGCCAGCGTGGCCTCTTTGCGCAATAGTTGGTCGTACACTGCTAAAATTATGAGTTATGAATTATGAATTATGAATTCCCCCTGGGCCGTTTGGCGGTGGTTGTTACCACGGGCCGCACCGATTGCTCGTCGGTGCTCAGCTCATATTTTTCGGCACTTTCGGGGCAGGTGGCGTGCCCTTGCTGGTCGAAGTTGAGGCGGTGGCCGTAGGCACTCATCCAGCCTTGTGGGCGGGCGGGCGTGCCGTATACGAGGGCATACGCCGGAACGTCGTGCGTGACTACGCTGCCTGCGCCCACGAAGGCGTAGCGGCCCAGCCGCGTGCCACACACGATGGTGGCGTTGGCCCCAATCGTGACGCCCTGCTCCAGGTAAGTGGTCTGGTACTGGCCGGGGCCTTTGCGGGGCACGGCGCTGCGCGGGTTTTTCACGTTGGTGAATACCACGGAGGGGCCCAGGAATACGTCGTCCTCGCAAACTACGCCACCGTAGAGGCTCACGTTGTTCTGCACCTTCACGTTGCGGCCCAGGGTCACGCCATCGGCCACAAACACGTTCTGACCCAGGTTGCAATCTTCGCCGATATCGGCCCCGGCGCAAACGTGGCTAAAGTGCCAGATGCGGCTACCCCGGCCTATCTGGCACCCCTCGTCGAGGATGGCCGTGGGATGGGCGTAATAATCGGGGGTAGTATGGGGCATTCGGGGCGGTCGGGCGGTTCAGCCCGCAAAGGTAAGGAGAAGGGCGGGGTTAGCTTCGTACTTTTGGGTAATTCCCTTATTGTCCTTGTATTATGGCTCAGCCCGCCTTCCAAACCGAACCCACCAGCTACGTTTCGCCCGAAGAATACCTGCGCCTGGAGCGCGAGGCGGAATTTAAACACGAATATTTTCAGGGTGAAATCCGCGCTATGGCCGGAGCGGGTTACATGCACAATTTGATTTGCATGAATCTTGGCGGCGAAATACGCAGCCAGCTACGCGGCAAAGGCTGCTCGGTGGTGGGCAGCGACCAGCGCCTGCAAATCATGAGCGGCAGCGCCTTCGTGTACCCCGACCTGACGGTGGTGTGCGGCAAGCCGGAATTCAACGAAGAAAAAAAGCCCGACACCCTGCTGAACCCCACGCTGCTGGTCGAAGTGCTTTCGCCCACCACCAGCCAGTACGACCGCAGCGAGAAGTTCATGCTCTACCGCCAGGTGCCCAGCCTGCGCCAATACATCACGCTGGATGCCCAGGCCATCCACGCCGAGCTACATACGCTGGACGACTTGGGCCGCTGGGTCCTCACCGAAACCCGCGACCTGAGCGCCGTACTGGATTTGAGCAGCATCAGCTGCCAGGTGCCGCTGGCCGAGGTATATGCGGGGGTGCCTTTTTAAAGCTTCACGCACACGTTCTGCGCCTCGGTGAAAAACCGCAGGGCCTCCAAGCCGCCCTCGCGGCCGACGCCGGAGTTTTTCATGCCGCCGAAGGGCGTGCGCAGGTCGCGGTGCAGCCAGGTGTTTATCCAGACGATGCCGCTGTGTAGCTGGTGGGCCACGCGGTGGGCGCGCTGCAAATCACGGGTCCAGATGGTAGCCGAGAGGCCGTAGTCGGTGCTGTTGGCCATTAGCAGGGCTTCCTCATCGGTATCGAAGGGCGTGAGGGTGACCACGGGGCCGAATATTTCCTCCTGGTTGGTGCGGCAGTCGAAGGGCAGGTTTTCGAACACAGTGGGCTCCAGAAAGTAGCCGCCCTCGCAGCGGCCGGGCACGGTGACGCGGTGGCCGCCGGCGAGGAGCGTGCCGCCTTCTTCGTGGGCCAGCTTGATGTAGGCCAGCACTTTGTGCAGGTGGGCTTCGCTCACCAGCGCCCCTTGTTTGGTATCGGCTTCAAGCGGGTCACCTATTTTCTGGTCCTGCAGCTGCTTGAGAAACTCGGTTTTGAAGGCCTCGTAAATGGGGCGCTCGATGAAGATGCGGGAGCCACACAGGCAAATCTGGCCCTGGTTGGCGAAGCTGCTGCGGATGCTGGTGGCCACGGCTGCGGCCAGGTCGCAATCGGCGAAGATGATGTTCGGATTTTTGCCGCCCAACTCCAGGCTGAGCTTTTTGAACATGGGCGCGGCCGTGCGGGCCAGGTGCCGCCCGGTGGCCGTGCCGCCCGTGAAGCTGATGGCCTTGATGCTCGGATGCTCCACAATGGCCTGCCCGCAGTTGGGGCCGTTGCCGTGGATGATGTTGAGCACGCCCGCCGGCAGGCCGGCTTCAATGCACAGTTCACTCAATAAAAAAGCCGTGGCCGGGGTAATTTCCGAGGGCTTGGCCACCACGCAGCAGCCCACGGCCAGGGCCGGCGCAATCTTCCAGGTGAAGAGGTAGAGCGGCAGGTTCCAGGGCGAGATGCAGCCCACCACGCCCACGGGGTGGCGCACGGTGTAGTTCACGGCCACGCCTTCCTGCACGTGGGCCTCGGTGGCGAAGTGGCCGGCGGCGGTGCCGAAAAAATGGAAATTGGAGGCGGCGCGGGGGATGTCCATCACGCGGGCCAGGCTAAGGGGCTTGCCGTTGTCCTGGCTTTCGGCGCGGGCCAGGTGGTCGAGGCTGGCATCGATGAGGTCGGCGATTTTTACCAGCAGGCGGCCCCGGTCTTCGGCGGGCAGCGCGCGCCAAGCGGGCAAAGCGGCTTCGGCGGCGGCTACGGCGGCAGCCACGTCCTCCGGGCCGGAGTCGGGAATCTGGCCGTAGACCTGGCCGGTGGCGGGGTCTACGTTATCGAGGTAGCGGCCGGCCTGCGGCGGCACGAGCTGGCCGTTGAGGTAATTCTGGATGCGGAGCATAATGATTCGGCCGTAAACGCAAGCTCGCGTTGAGATTTCAACGGAGCTAACAAAGCAGCGTGATTTGCTACCCTGGCTGGTAGCCGAGGGATAAGTCAGGAACGATTTTCGGAGGCGCTGGCCGACTGATAAGGTGCCACTCCTTACGCCAGGCCGTGAGGCGGTACAGCTTTACCAGGCCAACCACAATGGCCAGTGCAAACAAGCTGGCCACGAAACGCGGTTCAAACACCAGGACGGAATATTTTCTCAACTCCAGGTATCGCAACACCGATTCGAGGTTCAGGAAATAAGCCACCGAAACGATAATATAAAGAATGTAATCGCTCCGCAGGAAACCGTAGGCCGCTAAAAAGAGCACGGCCGCGTGCCAGTAGCGCTCGTGCATCTGGGTATTAAAGAACGCGAACAGAAGCGGAATCAGCCCGATGCTGAGCAGGACCTGCGCGAAGTCGTCCTGAGAGTAGACAGCGGCCATGGCCGGCGCTGTGCGCTGCTGGCGCAGGTTACGCACCGTGAGCAGCAACAGCGGCAGCAATGCCAGCGCCGACGCCACAAAGAACATCAAAAGCCCCCAGGCCCGGTACGTGATTCCGGCAAACAGCTGAGAATCAAGAGCCGTCAGCGGGTCGGGGGTCGGAGCCAGAATGTGCCAGATGTTGAAGGCATTCATGGATAGGTACGGAAAGAAATTCGCCGCGCCCAAGTTAATTTCCATAATGCGCGGCAGGTAGTTCTCTTCGCCACCCCAAATGAAGGGAGCCAGAATTAAGGTCATCAGTGCCGCCCCGGCCACAAGGGCCACTGCCAGCTGCCGCGGCCGGTGCCACCACAGCGGGGCCCACAGCAGCAGCAGCGGTGGCAGGAAAATCATGGCCTGGGGCTTGGCGGCCAGCGAAAGCACGAAAAGCAGCATGCTGGCCACGGCTCGCTGCCGCACGGCCAGCACAACGGCCCCAAAAGCAAAAAACGTGTAGACGGCATCTACCTGAATCCACACCAGCGTGTCGTAGAGGTAGCCGATGTTGAGCAACAGCAACAGTACCAAGCCAAAGCGCCGGTCGCGCTCGCGCACCAGCGAAGCCGCCCAGAAGGCCCCCGCAAAGTCGAACACCAGAGTAAACGCCTTGAGCCAGTGCCGGTAGTAGATGAACTTATCGACATCGCCCAACGCCCACCCAAAAAACCATAAAATGTAGTGGTACAAGGGATTATAGGAGTTACTGGGCGTTTTATACACATTGCCCAGCCCCTGGTAAAAAATATCTTTGCCCCAGGCCACCCAAAAGCTCATGTCGCTGTCGTGGCCCGCGCGGGGCACCAGCAGCAGCAGCAGCGAGAAAAGCAGAATAGTATAGGCCGCCTGCCGACGAAATGAAAGAGTACCCATTGGTGTCAGAAAAACAGGTGCCCGAACAAGCCGGGCATTAAAATACTGCGGTTAGCGAGTGAGTAACGGTTGGGCCGGCGTGCTTTCGAGGGCGGCGGGCGTTTGGTTCGATTCGGCAATGATGTAGAGCGGGCGCTGGCGCACGTTGGCACTGAGGCGAGCCATGTACTCGCCGATGACCCCCACGGCAATGAGCTGCACCCCGCCCAGAAACAGGATGCTCATCATGAGCGAAGCCCAGCCGGGCTCGTAGTCGTGCCGCACCAGGCGGGCATACAGGGTGTAAAGCATGAGCAAAAACGCCACGCCCGATACCGTGAAGCCCATTACCGTGGCCGCCTTCAGCGGCGCGTCGGAGAAGCTGGTGATGCCGTCGAGGGCAAAGCTGAGCATCTTGCGGTAGGTGTAGCCCGTTTCGCCCCCGGCACGCTCGGCCCGGTCGTATTCCACGAAGGTTTGGCGGAAGCCTACCCAGGCAATCTGCCCCCGCAGGAACTTGTGCTGCTCGGGCATCTGGCGCAGGGTGAGCACAATGCGGCGCGAAATGATGCGAAAGTCGCCGGTATCGACGGGAATGGAAACCCGCGTGATTCGCGCCAAAATTCGATAAAAGAGCTTCGCGGTCAGCTTCTTGGCGTAGCTCTCGCCCTGGCGCGAGCGGCGCTTGGCATACACTACGTCGTAGCCCTGCTGCAGCTTGGCGTACAGGTCCACGATGAGCTCGGGCGGGTCCTGCAGGTCGGCGTCGATGATGGAAATGGCTTCGCCCCGCGCGTGGTCGAGCCCGGCCGAAACGGCAATCTGGTGGCCGAAATTGCGGCTGAAATCGAAGTAGCGCACCCGCTCGTCCTGCTCGGCCAAGGCTTTCAGCATGGTGAGCGACTGGTCGTGCGAGCCATCGTTGACAAAAATCAACTCGTAGCCGCCGGGCAGGCTCATGCCGTCGAGCACGCCTTGCAGGCGGCGGTACAGCTCGGCTATGTTGGACTCTTCGTTGTAAATGGGAATAATGACGGATAAGTCCATGCGGGCAAGTTATTGAATAGCAATGGTTCCAAAGCGCAGCCGATACCTATCCGGCGCTTTCCGCCGCATCATAGCTGCCGGGCGGGGCCGCTGATGCGCAAAAGTATGGTTTCGCCCCGAAAAGCCCACTCGCGCCCTCAGGGCGTGAGCGGGTAGGTGTTTTTGATTAGGCGACGATGGCTACCGGTGCCAACGTAGTAATAGACATCGGTATTGAGCGGCCGAATAAGCAGGTCATCGGCCAGCAGGTCCCGGTTTTGGTAGATGACTTCGATGCGTACGACCTCCGGCGTTACCCGGAACGGCACGATTATCCGCACCCAGTTGCCCAGCACCTCGGTGGCTTTGCGCCCGTCGACCACGGTTGTGGTGGCTTCGCCTTTGGCGTTGTAGGCCTTCACCTGCATGTTGCCGTAGCCATAGTCCGACTTCCCGTTCATCCACACCGAGGCTTCGTAGCGGCCGGTATCGGCGGGGGCCGGCACGGGGCCATCATACAGCGTCGAGAAGCCGTCGGCGGCCTGATAATAAGCTCCCGCCCCGAGCCGCCCCCGCCGGTCGGGCGCCTGGTCGAACGACTGCACCAGCACTCCGGCCGGGGTAGTAGCTCGCAGCCCCCCGGCGCGCACCGGCAGCGTGGGCAGCAGCGAATCGGCGAGGATGCGCGCGCGGGGCAGGGCCGTGGCCGCCAGGGCCGCAATCGGCAGCTCGTAGAGCGAAGCCTCGGGCGTTTCCACCAGCAGATGGCCCAGCTTGATGAGGCGCTGCTCGGCTTCGGTATAATAGTCGGGGGTGACGAGCAGCAGAATGGGCTTATCGTTGGGAAAATGGGCCAGTAGCTCTTTAGGAACCATGTCGCTGCTGAACAGCTGAATATGCTGCATGGCCTGGCCCACCGAAGCCCGCGACACGTATGTGGCTAGCAGGGGCAGGCCGGTGATGGCCGCCGCCTTATCGCCCTGGTAAATAGAGTTGCTGCTACCGCTCAGGTCAAACTTGTCGGTGCCCATGTTGTAGTACGGCACCGGCAGAATGGCCTGAAAATCGGAAAGCTGACGCCCCACCCACGACAGCCGGGAGACCACGCCAGTGGAGGGGTCCAGAAAGGTGCTGGCCCCGGTGCCCACCGTCACCTGCTCGGCCTTGGTGGATACCTGCAGCCAGGCCTCGGTGGCCCAGAACAGCAGCAGCGGCAGTCCCACCCACGCCAGGGCGGGTACGCGCTGGCGGCGCAGGTAGCGCCACATGCGGTACAGGCAGTAGGCCGTGTAGGTAGTGGCTACGTAGTAAAAAGGCCAAGCAAAGCGGCCCAGCGAGCGGAACTGCTTCACGGGTCCCGCATGGTCCGTCACCCACGCGAACCACTCCCACTTAAACGGCATGCCGAAGGCCAGCAGCAGTAGCAGGCTGGCCGCCCACAGCCCCGTCCGCAGGTGCAGCGGCAGGGCCGGCCGCCACAGCCGCTGCCACTGGCGGCGGCGCACCACGGCCACCAGGCCCAGCACCACCGACACCGCCAGAGTGAGCGTACTCACCAGCCCGACATAGGCAAACCCTTCATCGTTGTACTCGTCGCTCGGCCAGTGCGCCTGCCACCAGTCGTGCAGCGGCCCCAGCACGGGCGTAAATACCGATTGGGTGTTCGAGATGTACACCGTTAGCCCGTAGGGATTGGGGGGGCGGTCGGCGACGTGGTCGGTGGCCCAGATGTAGCCCCGGAACAGCAGCAGCGGCAGCAGTGCCGCCAGCACCATGCGCCCCAGCCAGGGCCGCATACGGGGCTGCTGCCAGGCCAGCACCGCAATGTGGCCCATCAGAAAAAAGCAGCCGCAGGCCAGAAAGTACAGCATCATGCCGCCCATCAGCAGGGTACCCACCCCAAACAGCACGTACCAGCGCCACTGCCGCGGGGCCTCCTGCATGCGGATGATGCAGTACCAGAGCAGGGGCACGAAGCAGGCGTAGCTGAGCGAAATGTGGCCGTCGAGCCGCAGAATCTGCGGCGACATGAAGCCGATTAGCAGGGCCATCACCGCCGCGTAGAGCACCGGCAGCCGCGTGCGGCGCAGAATGGCGTACATCACCACCGGCGTGAAGGCGACCGAAACCAGGGGCAGCAGGTTGGTTATGGCCACCGTGTAGCGGCCCGTGGGCACCCCGTGCCGCTGCAAAAACGCCATAATGGCCGCCAGCAGGGGCTGGAGGTTGGGGTAGTTGAAATGCTCGCCGTAGGGATAGTTCATGCCCGTGAAGCGGTTGCCCACATCGTGCATGGTGTAGAAAGCCGTGGCGAAATAGCTTTGCAGCGCATCGCCGCCATCTTTGAAAAAGTAGTCGTTCGGGTTGACCAGTATCGGCCAGAACAGCACGGCCGTTAGCAGGGCAGCCACCAGGGCCACCCCGGCCATACCCAGCCGGTGCGCGTTGCGGAAAGTTGGACTCATACGGAAAGGAATACGTGGCCGGTAGACCGTCTGGAAACAGCAAAGAATACCTGGCACTTTTCAGCCCGCTTTCAAATGCGGCTTGAACACTCGGTATTTACACGCTTCAAAACTACAGCCCAATCCCCGAGCGCGCATTATTCATGCGGGTTGCGCTTCTACTTTTGCCCAGCGGCGGGCAGCGCGAGCAATGACTTCGGGCGCATCCTCCAACTACCAGCTCTGCATCGCCTCCTGCCCCTCCCCTGCATTTGCCATGGCGCTGAATTCTGTAACCCGAGCTATTATCCTCATCGCCCTGCTGGGAGCCGGCACCCTGGCCCCCGGCCGTGCCCAGGGCCCGGTGCGCTACGCCGACTGGCGCCTAGAGTGGGCCGAGGAATTCAATACCCCCATCGACACCGCCAAGCTGGCCGAGCGGTGGCGCTTCTACTACCCTTGGGGCCACGTCATCAACCCATCGTTTGAGGCGGGCTACTACACCGGCGAGGGCCTGCATACCGGCGATGGCCTGCTCAACATGACCATGCGCGAGCTGGCCGAGCCGCGGCCTTACCGGGGCAAAAACATGCGCTACGATACCCCCATGCTCATGAGCCGGCACCCCGCCGATTCGCTCCTGCCCTACAACTGCCACGCCGGCGAGGGCTTCAGCTACGGTCTGTTTGAGGTGCGGCTGCGACAGCCACTGCACCGGGAGTCATTTCCCGCGTTCTGGCTCTTTGGGGGGGTGCCCGATGAGATTGATATCTTCGAAGCCGCCGCCGACAACTTCAGCAACAATTTTCATCTGGCGGCGAACGAGTACTGGCGGCCGACAAGGCGAACATCGATGGACTGCCAGTGCGAATACTACAACGTGGACCCCTCCGGCAACCTGCACGACCAGTTTCATACCTACGGCATGAGCTGGATGCCCGACGGGGTTATTTTCTATTACGACGGCATCCCCATTCGCCACGAAACCCGGTACATTCCAACCGGTTGCGGCATGGCCGTTATCCTGAATCTGGGCGTGGTGGACTGGGCCCGGCATGCCACCGATACCATGGCCGTGGACTACATCCGCATTTACCGGCCCCGCCGGCTGCCGCCCGTGCCCGTGGTGCAGCGCCCGGGGGCCGAGTACCCGCACAACGAACAGGACTGGATGCCGGCCGAAACGCAGCCCGGTCGGGCCGACCAGGCCACCCGCCAGGACTGGCTCCTGGCCCCGGCCCGCCGCGCCCCGCAGCAGCTCACGCTGCAGCTCACGGACAACTACAATCCAACCTGCGATTTGCACATGTCGCTGCCCGTGGCCGGCCGCTGGGCCCCCACCTGGACGCAAACCTATGGCACCCCCGAGCTGCGCGTGCGTATTCCCGCGTCCGACTCGCTGCATTGGACGGTGCGTGATGCCTTTGGGCAATTTGTTGGCAGTGGCACCAGCCCGGGCGGCGGCACGTGGCGGCCCAGCCTGGCGGCGCTCCCGCCCGGGGCCTACGCCCTGCACCTGCGCCAGGGCGCGGCAGTTACCGTGCAGCCCCTCAACATCATCGGCCGGGCCGTCCATTCGGCACCCGATAGTGTGTGGCAGAAGCCGGCCATAGTCCCACTGGACGCCGAATGAGCAGCCCCGCCAGTGCCGGGGGCGCGGGTCGGCTGCACCCTTTTTTCGACGGTCCGCAACCCGGCAGCTGGTGGTAGTTGCCAAATTCACAATTCCTTATTCCCTCGTATTTATTTGGGCGGGCTGCTAATTCTCGTTCGCATAAGAACAAGGAGAGTGGGTTGAATGCCGTAGTTTTGCCCCATTATTCTCCATCCACTTCAATACAATGAGAAAAAATATTCTCAATTCGCTGGTCGTACTGGCCGGTACCAGTCTGCTGTTGGTTTCCTGCTCCAAAGACGAAGACAAGGTGAAGGGCACCCTGGTAACCCACAACGATTTTGAAGCGGTACTGGGCTGGGGCGGCACGGCCGACGTCAGCGTAAATACCGAAAAGGCGCATTCGGGCAAATATTCGATAAAAGTTGGGCCCCAAAACGAGTATGCCTATACCTACTCGCAGACCCTGGGCCAGATGAGCCCGACGAAAATAAAGGAGCTGACCCTCTCGGCTTGGGTATGGTCGCCTAATGCACAAGCGTCCAGCACCCTGGTGGTTTCCATCAACCACTCTACCACGGTAAATACTGCGGTGTTCTACGGTGGCATTGACCTGAGCAAGGAAGTGACCAAGTACAAGACTTGGCAGCACGTATCGAAGACCTTTACCCTGCCCGATTCGGTGCAGTCGACCAACCACCTGAAATGCTACCTGTGGCGGGCCGGCAACAGCGAAGCGGTCTACGTTGATGATATGACCCTGAGCGTTGGCGAATAAACTTCCCCAAATAATCGGCCGGCTGGCCGCAGCGGGGCTCCTGAGCTTCGTTGCGGCCTGCTCCGGGTCTGACGCCGGCCATTGGGTGGGCGACTACGTGACGGACAACGACTTTGAGGCCATGCGCGGCTGGCTGCCCGATGCCTCCAGCCTCACCCGCGACCACGCGCACTCCGGGCAGTTTGCCACCTACGTGGGCCCCGAGCGCGAATACGGCCTGACCTTCGACCTGCCCCTGCGCGATGCCAGCGTGCACACGCTGAAGGGCGTGGCCGTGGAGGCCTGGGTTTATCTGCCCACGCCGGAGTCTGCCGCTTCGCTCGAAGTGCAGGTACCCCTGGCTGGCCCCGACAGCCGCATGGGCTTTGCGGGCAGCATCAAGCTGGCCGACCAGGTAAAGGAAACCGCGAAGTGGACCCGCGTGCGGCAGGAATTTGCCTTTCCGGCGGGTCTGCCCGGCGATGCGCACCTGCGCATTTTCCTGTGGCGCAATGCTACCCAGGCAACGGCTTACCTTGACGACTTGCGGGTGAAGGCCCTGGAGTAATTGCTGCCGGGCCGGCGCGTTGCGCGGGCCACATCCTTTCTGCTGATGCGTTTTCTTCCGACTTTGGGGGCCGTGGGCCCATTCCGGCGCGCCTGGCTGTGGCAGGCGGGACTCTACCTCAGCTTCTGGGCCGAGCTGCGCCTGTTCACGGACCTGCGCCTGAACTATGGCCCGTTTCTGAACCCGGTGCTGTTCTACCTGTCCTCGGTGCTCATGTGCGTATTCGCGGGCCTCTACTGGCTCGACCGCCCTGTGGCTCCCGCCGACGCGGAGCGCACCAGCCGCCGCTTTCCGCTGGCCTGGATTGGGCTGCTGCTCGGTGCCGTGCAGGTGCTATACGTGCAGGCCCCGATTATCGCGACGCAGGCCATCGACGTGCGCTCGTCCGACATCATCCCCATTCTCCAGGCCGACGTGAGCCGGTTTCGCGCGGGCGAGGTGGTGTACCGCTACATCACTACCCTGCCGTACCCGCTGTTTCCGAACCACTTGCCGCTCCAGTGGCTGCCCTACGTGCCCGCCGACCAGCTGGGCATCGACTACCGCTGGTGGGCGCTGGGCATTTTGCTGTTGGTGGGTTTTGGCGCTTACCAGGCCACGCTGGCGCGGCAGCCCCTCAGCCTGGTCAATTTCCTGCTGAAGGTGGCCCTGCCGGCCTACGTGCTCTACCGCCTCATTTCCCGCGACGGACAGCTGTACGCGCACCCCGTCGAGCCCACCATCATTGCCTACTACTGCATTCTGGCGGCCAGTGTGCTGAGCCGGTCGGCGCTGTTGCAGGGGGCGGCCCTGGTGCTGTGCCTGTTGTCGCGCTACTCGGTGGTGTTCTGGGTGCCGTTTTACCTGTGGGTGCTGTGGCGTGAAGAGGGCCGCCGCCACGCCCTGCTGGTGGCCGGGCTGGTGCTGGCCGGCATTGTGGGCATCTACGTGGTGCCCTTCCTGAGCAAAGACTGGACGATTTTCACCCACGCGCTGAGCGAATACCGCATCTCGACCCTCGGCGAGTGGGGCCGCACCGACGGGGCCGGGGGCCTGCCGCCGCAGCTGTTCGGCGGCGTGGGCCTGGCCGCGTGGTTCTTCACCTACGGCCCCGAGGATTTGAATGCCCGCATCAGTCTTATTCAGGCAGCCGATGCCCTGCTTTCAATAGGAGCAGTACTGCTGGCAGCCGGGGTGTACTACTACTTCCGCCACCGCTTCGACTACCGCATTTTCGCCCTCATCGCGCTAAAGTTTTACCTGGCCACGTTCTACGCTTTTATCCAGACGCCCTACGCCTACCTGGAGTCGCTGGGCCTGTTCATCTCCGTATTTGTGGTGATGATGACCGGGGCCGGGCTGGCCACCACCACGCCCCGGGCCGATAAGCGCGCCCCGGCGGTCCTGCCGCCGCTGGTGCCGGCCACCGCAGCGTAGCGCCGCCGGGCCGGGCCCGCCGGTCTGACCGCCCTAGGCGGTCTGACCGGTTGAAGCACCCCCGATTTCGCTTCAACAACAACCGGTCAGACCGCCTAGGGCGGTCGGACCGGGGCATACGCTCACTTCTGCCCTTTTATTGCGCCCCGCGCTAGGGCGGGGTAAGCCCGGCAGCCTACTGACCCAGCAGGCCGTATTTAAGGATGCAGTAGATGGCCCGAAACCCGTCGCGCCAGCCAATTTTTTTGCCCTCGGCGTAGGTGCGACCGTAGTAGCTGATGCCGACTTCGTAAATGCGGGCATCCTTCACGCGGGCCACTTTAGCGGTTACCTCGGGCTCGAAGCCGAACCGATTTTCGACCAGGACCAGGCCCTGAATGATGTCGCGCCGAAACATCTTGTAGCAGGTTTCCATGTCGGTCAGGTTCAGGTCGGTCATCATGTTCGACATGAAGGTGAGCATCTTGTTGCCGATGCTGTGCCAGAAGAACAGGATGCGGTGCGGGTTGCCGCCCATAAACCGGGAGCCGAACACCACATCGGCAAAGCCCTTCAGTACCGGCCTTATCAATAGGTTATACTCTTCGGGGTCGTACTCCAGGTCGGCATCCTGAATAATGACGTAGTCGCCGGTGGCCTCGCGGATGCCCGTGTGCAGGGCCGCGCCTTTGCCCTTGTTCACGGGATGCTCCAGCAGGCGCAGGCCCATTTCGGGGTAGCGCGCCGCGTAGGCCCGGATGGTATCGGCCGACCCGTCGGTCGAGCAGTCGTTGACGAGGATAATTTCCTTCCCAATGTTATTCACCAGCTTCAGCTCGCGCAGCAAATCCAGAATCTGATGGATAGTACGGGCCTCGTTGTATACTGGAATGACGATGGATAGAGTGTCGAATTTTACCACAGGAAAGGGGTTGGACGCAGCCGGAAAGCAGCAAAGGTAAACGCTTCGCTTAATGAGGAATGAAGGCCGGGGAAGGAAGACCTGGAAAAGGGCTCCGGAAACCGCAGCCCCTCCGTCTTACAGTTATGCCGCAGGGGCTACAGCGCGCCCGTGCGGCCGCCATCCACGGGCACGCTGGTACCGTTGATGTAGCCGGCGGCGGGCGAGGCCAGGAACGCCACGGCGGCGGCCACTTCCTCGGCCAGACCGAAGCGACGGGCCGGAATGGTCTTCAGCATGTCGGCTTCGATGGCTTCGGCCGACTGGCCGGTTTGGGCCACCTTCTTCTCGATGAGGGAGGTGTGGCGCTGGGTGAGCGTGGCCCCGGGCAGCACGTTGTTGACGGTAATGCCGGCCGGCCCCAGCTCGTTGGCCAGCGTTTTGGCCCAGCTGGCCACTGCCCCGCGAATGGTGTTGCTCACGCCCAGGCCCGGCAGCGGAATTTTCACCGAAGTGCTGATAATGTTGATAATGCGCCCGAAACCTGCCGCCCGCATCCCCGGCACCACGGCCTGCGCCAATAGATGGTTGCACACAATATGTTGGCTGAAGGCCGCCTGCAACGCCTCTACCGGGGCATCGATGAGCGGGCCACCGGCTGGGCCGCCGGTGTTGTTCACCAGAATGTCGAAGCCGGCTCCGGCTTCTTTCAGGTACGCGTGCACCGTGGCAGCCAGGGCCTCGGGATTGGTAAAATCGGCCACCAGGAAGTTATGTGCCTGCCCGGCCGGCGTGGGCAGGGCGGCAGCCACTTCGCGCAGGCGGGCCGCGTCGCGGGCCAGCAGCGTGACGGTGGCTCCCTGGCTGGCCAGGGTTTCGGCAATGGCCCGGCCAATGCCTTGGGTAGAGCCGCCCACCAGGGCACGGCGGGAAGAGAGCGGAAAATTCATACGCGCAAAAACAGAAGTTGACAGGATTGGGGAGCAGCCCGTTGGGACCGGGCCGGGCCGGGGACGAACTTGGCTGTAAAAGTGCGAAATTGCCCCTTAATTCCTGCCCGAAGGCAATGCAAGGACCCCGCCGATACGCCGGCGCGGCATTGCCGGTGCCTGCCGGGCAGCCCGCCGCTGCTTCATGTTTGCTTCCCTATCTGTATTAACGCCCGAGGTGCCCGTTGAGAATGGCCCCGTCGGGCTTTCTTTTGGCCAATGCCTGGCCCGAACTCTGGCCTGGTGTGCCCTGCTGAGCGTGGCCGCCGTGGTGGTGGGCCGGGTTTGGCCGGCGGCGGGCGCGCTCACCCAGGCCACGTTCAGCCGGTGGGACGTCGAGCATTACCGCTACATCCGGGACTACGGCTATGATGTGCAGCGGACGGCTTTCTTCCCGCTGTTTCCCTTTTTGTGGCGGTGGCTGGCGGTGCCGCCCATTGCCATGGGCCTGATTAACCTGGGCATTTTTGCCCTCAGCTTTGCCTGGCTGGCGTGGCAGCTGGCATGGTCGGGGCGGCAGCAGGCCTTGTTGCTGGCAGTGCCGTCGCTCGTTTTTATGGCTCTGCCGTATAGCGAGGCCGTTTTTTTTCTTAGCGGGGCGCTGGTATTGGTGGGGCTGCGGCGCAACATGTTGGGCCTGTATTTCCTGGGGCTGCTGCTGAGCTGCGTGAGCCGCTCGGCGGCATTTGTGCTGCTGCCCGCCGTGCTGGCCACCGAGTGGCTGGCCCCCGAAAGCCGCGACCGGGGCCCGGGCCGCACGATGGCCGCAGCGGCGGCTACGCTGCTGGGGCTGGGCATCAGCGTGGGGGTGCACTATTGGTACACCGGGCGCTGGTTTGTATTTTTCGCGGCGCAGCGCCTGTGGAACAACCAGTTGCGTTGGCCGTCGCTGCCCTTATCCAACTGGGGCGGGTCGTTTCCTACGCGCTACGAGGCGCCGGCCCTGCTCATTGGGCTGGCCTGTGCGGCTGGCCTGGTGGGGCTGATGTACCGGCACTGGCGGCGGCCCCTGCCGGCGGCCGACCGACCCGCCGTGTTTTCGCTGGCCTACGTGGCGGGCATCACGCTCATCACCCTGGCTACCAAGGGCGGCGAGCTGGTGAGCCTGAGCCGCTACGTGTACGCAACGCCTTATTTCCTGCTGCTGCTGGCTGATTTCACCGGCCGGCC
Organism: Hymenobacter artigasi; assembly: GCF_012275535.1. GTDB lineage: Bacteria > Bacteroidota > Bacteroidia > Cytophagales > Hymenobacteraceae > Hymenobacter > Hymenobacter artigasi. The sequence continues at coordinate 646,356 of NZ_JAAVTK010000001.1, forward strand.
GCGCCTGTCTACCCGGCAGCTGCTGGCGCTATTTGGCCTGATGGAGCTGACCTGGCTGGGCCTGTTTGCGGCCTATGGCCACATCCGGACCTTGCTGGGCTTCACGCTGGTGAGTGGCGGCGTGCTGCTGTGGCTGGCCAATGCCCACTGCCACCCGCGCGTGCGGCGCTATGCGCTGCTGCCCACCGTAGCGGGCGGCGCGGCGCTGCTGTTGGTTTTATTATTTCGTTTCTTACGTCACGAATGGGTGGCGTAGCCCCACCTGCCCGTGCGTTGCTCCTCTCCCTCACTTTTTAGCCGCCCCCATGCCCGTCGCCCGCCCCTTCAACATCCAGCAGTGGATTGATGAACACCGCCATTTGCTGAAGCCCCCGGTGGGCAACCAACAGGTTTTCAAAGACAACCAGGATTTCATCGTGATGGTGGTGGGTGGTCCCAACGCCCGCAAAGACTACCACGTAGACGCCGGCGAGGAGCTGTTCTGGCAAATGGAAGGCACGATGACCGTCAAAATAATTGAGGACGGAAAGCCGGTCGATATCACCATTGGCCCCGGCGAGATGTTTCTGCTGCCGCCCAACGTGCCCCACTCGCCGCGCCGCCCGGCCGGCACCGTGGGCCTGGTGCTGGAGCGCTACCGCACCGCCGGCGAGCTCGACGGCTTCCAGTGGTACTGCGAAAACTGCGGCAACAAGCTATATGAGGAATTTGCCGAAATCACCGACATCGTGACCCAGCTGCCGCCCATCATGAATGCCTTTTGGGCGAATGAGGACCTGCGCACCTGCAAGGTGTGCGGCACTTACATGGAGGCGCCCGCGCCGGTAGTGCCCGCCGCCGAATAATTGCCGACCGTCATGCTGAGCGCAGTCGAAGCAGCTCTACTGTGTTAGTAATTAATTATTTACTGATGCGGTAGAGATGCTTCGGCTGCGCTCAGCATGACGGTCTTTTTCCCCACCCCCCTCGCCCGCCCCGCCGTGTTGCCCCACCCTCTCAGCATCGACATCCATACCCACATTCTGCCCGAGCGCTGGCCCGACCTGCACGAGCGGTATGGCTACGGCGGCTTCATCCGGCTCGACCACCACAAGCCCTGCTGTGCCCGCATGATGCAGGACGACAAGTTCTTCCGCGAAGTGCAGGACAACTGCTGGGACCCGCAGGTGCGGATGCGCGAGTACGACCAGTTTGGCGTGCAGGTGCAGGTGCTGAGCACGGTGCCCGTGATGTTCAGCTACTGGGCCAAGCCGCTGGACTGCCTCGACCTCAGCCAGCTGCTGAACGACCATATTGCCGGGGTAGTGGCCCGCTACCCCACCCGCTTCGTGGGCCTGGGCACCATCCCGATGCAGGCCCCCGACCTGGCCATCCGGGAGCTGGAGCGCTGCATGAAAATCGGGCTGGCCGGCGTGCAGATTGGCTCGCACGTGAACGACTGGAACCTCGACGCGCCGGAATTATTCGAAATCTTCGCCGCCGCCGAGGAGCTGGGGGCCTGCGTATTTGTACACCCCTGGGACATGATGGCCCAGCAGAAAATGCCCAAATACTGGCTGCCCTGGCTGGTGGGCATGCCCGCCGAAAGTACGCTGGCGCTCTGCTCCCTCATCTTTGGCGGGGTGCTGGAGCGCCTGCCCAACCTGCGCGTGGCCGTGGCCCACGGCGGGGGTTCCTTCGCCAGCACCATCGGGCGCATCGAGCACGGCTGGCAGGTCCGGCCCGACCTGTGCGCCATCGACAATCCGCACAACCCGCGCCGGTACCTCGGCAAGTTCTGGGTCGATTCGCTGGTGCACGACCCGCTCATGCTGGACTACCTGGTGAAAACCCTGGGAGCCGATAAAATCACGCTCGGCACCGACTACCCGTTTCCGCTGGGCGAGCTGGAGCCGGGCCAGCTCATCAAGTCCATGCCTTTTTCGGCCGACATTAAAGCCCGGATGCTGGGCCAGAACGCGCTGGACTGGCTGGGGCTGACGGCCGGGCAGTTTGGGCACCCCTCTCATCCGTTGTCTGCCGCGCGGTAAACGGCTGCCCCCGCCACAAAGGGCGTTGTTGAGCGGGAATACTAACGCCGGGCTCATCTCTGCGTGGTGGCACGTTATTTTGTTACGGATTCCCCTTTCCTGCTGCCAGGCGCAAGCCTTCTATCCTTCCAACCACTTGTCACAAGTCCTCCCTCCTGCCCCCGTCGCGCCCCAATCGGCGCGGAAGCGCGCTGCCGCCTGGTTTGCTCAGCACCCTTCCTGGGGGGCGGTTGTATTGCTCGGCATTCTCTTCGGTATTCACCTGTATACCAACCGGTACCACGAAAACCGGTACGATGCCCAGGGCTACTGGGAATTGGCCAATAAATACTGGAGCACCGGCGGCTTCGAGTTGCTGTCCTTCGATAATATCCTGCGGGGCTATTTATTTCCCCTGATAATTTCGCCTTTCACCCTGCTCACGGCCTACTATGGCTGGGAGCCGATTAACATCACCCGGGGCTTTGGGCTCGTCACGGCGGTGCTGCTGTTTGGCGTGGTGGGGCCCGGCTTGTGGCGCGCGCTGCGCGGGCCATTGGCCCCGGCCGTGCCGCTGGGCCGCCGGATGGTATTTGGCCTGCTGGGCTTTTTGATGTGGCGCGACTATTTCAACTTTGCCCTCACCGATTTTCCGGCGTTACTGGCCCTGCTGGCGGGCATCTGGGCATTATTGCGGCACCGGCGGTTAGTTTGGGGCGGCTTATTAGCCGGTATCGCGGTGGCGGCGGCCCTCAATTTTCGGCCCGTGTATGCGGCCACCCTGCCATTGGTGCTGATATTATGCGTGTGGCCCCGCGAGCGGCCCGTTACGGGTGGCGGGTGGCTCGGGGCGCTGCATTGGGTGCGGGGAGCCACTTTTCTGTTCGGCGTCGGCCTGGTGCTGGCTCCCCAGCTGCTCATCAATCAGGCGCATTTCAATAGTAATAGCCCGCTGGTGCTCACGGCCCCGCCCGACAGCCCCAACCTGTACCTCTCGCAGGTGCACGGGGGGCTGTTCATCCAGAAATACGAAACCACGGTGGGGGTAGACTATCCCACTCCCAGCGTGGTGTTTCGGGATGCCACCGGCGATGCCCTGGCCACCGAGGCCCAACTGCCGCCCGACATGTCGTTTGCGGACTACCTGGCCATGGCCGGCCACTACCCGGGGCCGCTGCTGGCGCTCTGGCTCCGGCACCTTTTCAACGGGCTCGACCTGCAATACCCCACCCCCTACCCGCAGGCCATATTTGTCAACACCTTTGCCCTGGCCCTCACCAACTACCTGGTGCTCATTACCGGGCTATTGGTGCTGGTTCGGCTGGGCTGGCGGCGGCTGGCATGGTCCCGCGTCCCGGCCATTATCGTGTTGCTCATTTTGCTGGGGCCGTGCGCCGCTACCTTGCCGGTGGTGATGGAATGCCGGTTTCTGATGCCGCTGCACCTGCTGCTGTGCGCCATGGTGGCCTTTGGGGCCCATCCGCTGCGGCAATGGCGGGCGGCTTCGCTGGGCCGCCGGGCGGCAGGCTTTACTCTCTACGGGCTGTTGGTGGTGGGTAGTTTTGCGGTTTCGGCCAGCACCCAGCGCCAGCTGGAAGCCAAGCCCCGCCTGCTTTTCAAGTGGCAGGAGCCCGTGCCGGGGTCGTGGTAGGCCATATTTTGTTAGCATCAGCCCGGCCTTTACCCCGACCTTTACACCCCTGGAGTAGTGGTGATGAACACCCTGACTGTGAATCCGCACCTGCTGCTAATATTGTTTTACTGCCCCACCAGTGCCCTACAATATTTTGATGGAAGGCGGCACGCTCCCATCGGACCAGTACGCTTGACTTAATGTGAATAACGCCTTTTAGAATGCTACCCAATTCCGCTGCAACCACTTCCCCTTCCCGTGTCACTGCCTGGGTCGGCCGCCATCCGGGCGGGCTGGCCTGGCTGGTCCTGACCCTCCTGTTTTCCATTTATTTACTTAGCAGTGAGCCGCTACCTATTATCTACGATGCGAAAGAGTACTGGCAGCTAGCCGAGAAATACCGGGCCGGCGGAGATTTCCGCTTTCTGGCTTTCGACAGCGTGTTGCGGGGGTACCTGTTCCCGTTGCTGCTCTCGGGGTTGGTTTGGCTGCTTCAGCACGTCGCCCTGACCCCGCTCGATTTGACCAGGGCCATGGGGGCGGTTACGGCGGGCCTGCTCTTTGGCGTGGTGATGCCCGGCCTGTGGCGGGCGCTCCAGCCGATGGGCAGCCCACCAGTGCCCCTGGGCCGGCGCCTGCTGCTTGGCGCCCTGGGCTTTGTGTTCTGGCGCGGTTATTTCAATTTTCCGCTCAGCGATTTTCCGGCCCTGCTGGCACTGGCCGGCGGCCTGTGGATGGCCGTGCGGAGCCGGTCGGTGGGGAGCGGGCTGCTGGTAGGTCTGTGCGTGGCGGCGGCGGCTAATTTCCGGCCGGTATATGCGGCCACTCTGCCGCTAGTGCTTCTGCTCAGCCTGTGGCCCCAGCCCGGGGCCGCCCGGCCCCAATGGCTGGCCTGGCTCCGTGGGCTGGCCGTGGTAGCGGGCATGGCCCTGGTAATGGCTCCCCAGGCAGCCGTCAACCAAGAGCATTTTGGCGTTCGCAGCCCATTTGTGCTCACCGACCGGCCCGGGAAGCCCAGCTTATATCTTAACCAGCTGGAATGGGGGCTGCGCTACCAGAAATACGAAACCAGCATAGCCGCCGACTACCCGATTCCGCCCATGGTTTTTGGGAGTAGAGAAGGGTATCAGCTGTGGACAGATAGTGGCCTGAAAAGACTAACCACCTATGCGCAGTACGGGCAAATTGCCCAATCGGCCCCGTTCACGGTGGCTTCCATATGGTTGGTCCACTTGTTCAATGGCCTGGATTTACAGTATACCACCCCGTACGTTCAGCGGGTTTATGCTTCTACTTGGGGCCTGGCCTGGTTGAATTACACGGTTTTATTTGGGGGCTTCTGTGTGCTCGCCAGTCGGGTGCGCCGTCGGCCCTGGCGCAGCTATGTGCCCATTGCGCTGGTGTTGGCCGCCTTGCTCGGCCCGTGCCTGGCTACGCTGCCGGTGGCCATGGAATGCCGCTTTCTATTGCCGATACACCTCCTTCTTTACGCGGGCTTTGCGTTTGGAGCGCAGCCGCTGGCCTTCTGGCGGCGTAGCGACCTGCGTCAGCGCCTGGCCGGCGTGGCCCTGTATGCCACCGTGGTAGTGAGCTGCTTCATCGTATCGACCAACATGCAGCTCAGCCTGGACAAAGCTCCGCGCTACGTTTTCAAATGGCAGCGGCCGGAAGTTGGGCCGCCAAAAGTCGTGACGTGGTAACCCCCTGCCAAACAACGCTATTTTTTGCCCGCCTCCCGTTTCGGCGGCTTGTTACTACTTCGCCATGAATTCTCTAGTTCCCACCACCACCCACCCCGACGCTGCCGACCCGCTGGCCGCTTTCCGCCAGGAATTTCACCTGCCGCCCGGCCCCGATGGGCAGCCCTGCGCCTACTTCTGCGGCAACTCCTTGGGCCTGATGCCGAAAGCTGCCCGCGCCGCCGTGGAGCAGGAGTTTGAAAGCTGGGAGCGGCTGGGCGTGGAAGGCCATTTCCAGGCCCCCTCGTTCTGGATGCACTTTCACGACACCCTCACCGAGGCCACGGCCCGGCTGGTGGGCGCTCTGCCCCTGGAGGTGGTGGTGATGAACAACCTGACCGTGAACCTGCACCTGCTGCTGGTGTCGTTTTACCGCCCCACGGGCTCGCGCTACAAGATTCTGATGGAAGGCGGCGCGTTCCCGTCCGACCAGTACGCCATCGAGAGCCAGGCCCGCCTGCACGGCCTCGACCCCGCCGAGGCCATTGTGGAGCTGGTGCCGCGCCCCGGCGAGCACACCCTGCGCACCGAGGACATTGAAGCCAAAATCGCGGAGCTGGGCGACTCACTGGCCACCGTCCTCATCGGCGGGGTGAACTACTACACCGGGCAGGCCTTCGACATGGCCGCCATTGCCCGGGCGGGCCACGCCGTGGGGGCCTACGTGGGCTTCGACCTGGCCCATGCCGCCGGCAATCTGGAGCTGCACCTGCACGACTGGGACGTGGATTTTGCCTGCTGGTGCACCTATAAGTACCTCAACTCCGGCCCCGGCGGCACCTCGGGCGTGTTTGTGCACGAGCGGTTTGCCAACCGGCCCGACCTTGTGCGGCTGGCCGGCTGGTGGGGGCACGATGCGTCCGTACGCTTCCAGATGAAAAAAGGCTTCCGGCCCATGGCCGGCGCGGCCGGCTGGCAGCTCTCCAACGCCCAGATTTTCCCAATGGCCATTCACCGCGCCAGCCTCGAAATCGTGGACCGGGCCGGGGGCATGGCCGCGCTGCGCCGCAAAAGCGAGCAGCTCACCGCCCGCCTCGAAAGCCTCATCCACGGCCTGGGCCTGCCGGCCGATAAGCTCGAAATTATCACGCCCGCCGACCCCACCCAGCGCGGCTGCCAGCTCTCGGTGCTGGTGCACGAGCGCGGGCGCGAGCTGTTCGATTTCCTGGCCGCCCAGGGCATCATCGCCGACTGGCGCGAGCCCAATGTCATCCGCCTGGCACCCGTGCCGCTCTATAATTCGTTTGAGGACGTGGAACGGGTGGGCGCGGCGCTTACCCAATGGGTGAATGAGCGAATGGGTGAATGAGCGACTATTTTTCTCGTACATCCCACAAACTCATTCACCCATTCACTCATTCACCCATTCACCCATTGATAATGGAAGATTACGCCGCTAAGATGCTGCTCAAGACCGACGCGGCCCTGCGCGAATACGTGACCGGCCATGTCCAGTACCGCGAGGCCGCCGTGCTCGCCGCGCTCGATGAGCTGCGCCGCCGGGGCCAGCCCGCCCCCGAGGAAGCCGCCCTGCGTCCCAGCCTCGAGGCGGGGGCCGCCGCACAGCGCCCCCTCGATGAAGCCGCCGCCGAAGCCGCGCAGGAGCGCACCCGGCCGGCCGAAACCCCCGACGCTGTTGAACCCGACGAAACTGCGCCCGCGCTGTATTCGCCGGTGACCATCGTGCTGTTTTCCGTTCCGTTCACCTTTATCGCAGGCGGCGTGCTGCTGGGCCTCAACCTGTGGCGGCTGGGCCGCAAGCGGGCCTTACTGGGGCTGGTGGCTTTCATTGTGGCCTATCTGCTGGCCGGGGTGCTGGCCCTGAGCTGGGCCCTGCCCCGCTACGGCCTGAGCCCGTGGTACGGGCCGCTGTTTAACCTGCCCGCTATTCTGGCTTATGTGCTGTGGTTCTGGCCGCGCTACGTGGGGCAGCCCGTATACCGCAGCCGCAGCTGGCTGCCGCCGCTGCTGGTCTGCTTTGCCCTGGCCTACGGGGCCCAGCGCTTCCAATCCTATATGCTGAAGCAGCAGCCGAAGGAAATGCAGCAGGAATTTGAGCGCATGATGCCGAAGGAGTAAAGCCGTCGGCTTAGAGCCTATCCAATACAGGCGCTGAAAAACACGTCATGCAGGGCGGAGCGAAGCATCTTTACTGCTCAATGCAATCCAATTGTCAGGATTAGTATTGAGGTAAAGATGCTCCGCTCTGCATGACGACCGTTTTTACTACGGCTACTTTTGCACCACTTACCACGCGTGCAGCACCGACAGCGCCGTGACCCCGTAGGGCTTCAGGGTGTATATCTCGCCCCCCAAGCTCGGCGGATACGCCTCGGGATGGGTGCGGTAAGCTCCCAGAAAGTAGAGCTGCTTGCCTGCCTCCTGCTCCTGGCCCGGCTGCCACACCCGGAAACGCGCCCGCACCTCGGGCTTCATAATGGCGAGGTTGTTCTCGATAAGGCCCCCGTTCTGGCCCATCACGTTGAGCTGAGGCGCGGGGTCGTGCTGCGCCACCCACTCCAGTCCCTGCCGGTACGAGAGGCCCCAATAATCGCGCTCAAACAACCGGTCAGCTTCCTCGCCCGGCAGGAAGGAGAAGTACACCTGCTCCTGGGGGTGGGCCTGCACCATGCGCCCAACGGTGTACACCATTTCGAGCCCGGCCAGCCCGGCGGCCCCTACCGCCACCGGCCGCATCCAGCGCAGCCGCTGCCCCTGCTGCCACAGCGCCCAGGCTCCGCGCAAGGCCACCAGCAGCAGCGCCGGGTACACAAAATACAGGTGCCGCCAGCCGTCGTAAATGACCGAGTGCAGCGCAATTACCATCACAATGGGAAGCGCAAACCAGCCGATGAACAACACGTTCAGCCGCCCCTCGAAAGTGCGTAGTGCGGCAATGGGATGCCGCAGCACTGCAAAGGCGGTGGCCAACGAGCCCAGCAGGAAGGCCCCGATGTAGGCCACGGGCGTGGTAACGGCAATCCAGACCGGTGCGTAATGCCACGGCAGGGCCAGCGTCGAAACCCGCTCGCCCAGGTAGATTACCTCCCCATTCCAGCGGAAACGCTTCATGTTTTCGAGCGAGGTCAGGAAATTGTCAATCGGGGCCTCCCATAGGTAGGGCCAGCCGATGATAACGGCCACCACCACCACCACGCCAAAAACCGGCAGCGCCCGGGCAAACTGCCAGCGCCGGGCCCTGGCATCGGCCCCGAACAGCACCTCCAGGCCCACCATACCCACGGTGAGCGCAATGAGCAGAACGCCCAGAATACGCACGTCGATGGCCGCCGCCGTGGCCACGCCGTGCACCGCCGCACGGGCCAGCGACGGCCGTTGCAGCAGGCGCACCAGCGTGTAGACCCCCATCGTAAAAAACGCCAGAAACACAATGTCCTTGCCGTTGTAGAAGGCTTCGGCAAAAAAGCGGGGCGATAGTACCAGCAGCGTGCTCAGCAGCAGGCCCAGCCGCCAGCTGTTGAAGCGCACGCGCCCAATATTGTACAAGGCCCAGACACCCACCACAAATACGAGAAATACGGCAAAGTGCCGGAGCAGGTAGTAGGTGCGCGAGTCGCGGATATCAATGAGCTGGTCGACAAAGGCCAGCGGCATTTCAAAGAGCACGCCGTGGTCGTTCTCCCGGTAGCCGTGGATGTCGGGCGTGTCGGTAAACGCCGCCTGGTTGCTGGTCCATTCCGGGGCCACAAGCCCGCCCACGTACTTGGCACTCACCATGCCGTTGGTACGGTCCACCGGCTCGTCCCATGATACCCCGTAGTCTTTGTAGCAGAACAGGCCCACCAACAGCAGCAGCCCAAAATAAAGCCGTACGTAGAAGGAGCGCTGCCGAGCGGCAAAAAAAGTACGCAGGGGGATAGGAAGCATAAGGGCTGACCAGTAGGAAAGGCGGTTTTAGGTAGTACCGGCCAAAAAACTTCTCAAAAGTACTTTCGCCGGGGCCTAGCCTTCCCACTCGGGCAGCAATTTTACCTGGCGGGCCGGCCTGTTATCGGCCGGGGCTGCCACCTACCGGGGCAGTTTCGCGTACAGTCCCAGAGTACTCCCTGCTTCTGCTCCCTCCCATCATGGCCAAGAAACCCGTCAAACCCAAAAAAGCTGCTACCGACCCCGCCAAAAAAGCCCGCGTGCACAAAGAGCTCGAAGGCTTCGAGATTGGGGTGAACCCCCTGGGCGAAATCACTTCCAACTACTCCATCGAGCAGATAAACCAGTTTCTGGGCCGCCACGTGCGCGACAAAAAGCTGGTGGACCGCGCCGGCCAGTTCGGCGAAAAGGCCGGCGATGATGACCCCGAAGATGAAAACTTCCCCATCGAAGACGGCCAGGCCGAGCCCGAAGAGTCGGACGAGGACTTCATCAAGCGCACCAGCCGCGAGGCCAAACGCAAAAAAGCCGTCGGCGACCCCGAAAAGGAAGCCGCCGACACCCGCGGCGAGCTGCCTTCGGAGGAATAGGCCTGGGCCGGTAGCTATAGCGTATTGGTGGTGCCGGTGCGCAGGCCTTTTTCAAAGGACTCTACTTTGATGAGCTGGCCGTCGGCATAGGTTTCGAGGCGGGTGCGCTTGTTCCGGTCGAAGGTTTCAATCTGCGTGAGCTGGCCGTTCTCGTAAGTTTCGGCGCGGGTGATGTTGCCATCGGTATAGGTTTGCACGGCCGAAATCTGCCCATCGGGCTCGTAGCTCGTCCAGGTGCCGTACCAGTAGAAGCGCGGGGCCTGGCTCTTGCCGGTCACCCACTGGGCGGGGCCGCGCCGGGCCAGCTGCCCGCCCGGGTGCCAGTAGCTCACCTCGCAGTAGCCCTCCTTGCGGTAGGTTTCGGTGCGGTCGAGCTGGCCCGTGGGGTCGTAGTACCGAAAGGTTTGTACCGGTTGGCCGTGGCGGTAGCGGCCGGCGGTGTAGGGCCGGTGGCGGCCATCGTCGTAGTAGGTGCGCCAGCGGCCGGTTTCGAGGCCGTGCCGGTCGAAGCGGTTGGGCAGCCAGAAGGCCCACGCGGGCGGCGCGAGCGCGAAGCGCGAGCCGGCGCAGCCGCTCAAAGGCACTGAACACAAGCAGTAACGGGAGTCGGAAGGACATCATCGGCGGAAGAAAAAGGTGCTAACTATAAAGCTAGTTAACAGAAGCCTGTTCAACGCATTTGCAAAAAAATATTGCGCCCGTCGCCATTCATCCCATTGCAAATAGCCCTTCACCTATATCTTTGGCCACCCCAACCATTCCCGCTGCCATGACTTCCCACGACGTTGACTACCGCATCCTCGGCTCCGATATTCAGGTGCTCGAAATTGAGCTCGACCCCAACGAAACCGTCATTGCCGAGGCCGGGGCCATGGTGTACATGGAAGAAGCCATTGCCTTTGAAACCAAGATGGGCGACGGCTCCGAGCCCGACCAGGGCCTGATGGGCAAGCTATTCTCGGCCGGCACGCGCCTCATCACCGGCGAGTCGCTGTTTCTCACGCACTTCACGCACCGGGGCAGCTTTGGCAAGAGCAAAGTGGCCTTTTCGGCCCCCTACCCCGGCACCATCATCGCGGTCGATTTGCGCGAAATGCCCGCCGGCCTCATCGTGCAGAAAGACGGGTTCCTGGCCGCCGCGCGGGGCACCAAAATCAGCCTGCACTTCAACCAGAAACTGGGCGCCGGCCTGTTTGGCGGCGAGGGCTTCATCCTTCAAAAGCTGACTGGCGACGGCAAGGCCTTCGTGCACGCGGGCGGCACCATCATCGAAAAGCGCCTCAACAACGAGTTGCTGCGCGTGGATACCGGCTGCGTGGTGGCCTTCGAGCCGGGCATTGATTTCAGCGTGGCCCGGGCGGGCGGCCTCAAGTCCATGATATTTGGTGGCGAAGGGCTACTGCTGGCCACGCTGCGCGGCAGTGGCCGCGTGTGGCTGCAATCCATGCCCGTCAAAAAGCTCATCCGGGCGCTGGCCCCGGGCGGCGGCAATTCCCAGAAAGAAAGCGGCGGCGTATTGGGCGGCCTGTTTAATGGGATGATGGACGAATAGCAGCGCCTCCGGGGCTGCTATTGCTGCGCTTCGGTAGCCACGGGCTCGGCGGGGCTCATGGCCCCCTTGAGCATAAATGCCAGGGCCAGGGCCAGCACGAGGGCCACACCCACGCCTACGCGCACCAAAAACTTAACATCGCTGGATTCGTCATGCTTGCGGCGGTCGGTTTCGCGACGCTGCTGACGGGACTTATAAGGGCGCTTATAAGCTGACTTCTGGACAGTTGGTAATTCGGTGGTATAAGACATTGGGCGGGAATGTAACGGTAATATTACCACTTTGAATCCGATATATACCACTATGATTCGACTAAAGTCCAAATAATCTTTACCAAACGCCTATTTGGCTCCGCAAATGATGATTAGCTGGTTATCAAATTGATTACTACGCCTGTCGTGCGGCTAAGCCGGCAGCCCGCAGCACGGCCTCCAGCACCTCGCGCGAGTTGAGCAGGCGCGGCACTTTGTGCTGGCCGCCCAGCTTGCCCTGGTGGGCCAGCCACGCTTCGAAGGTGCCGCCGGGCACGGCCCGCACCTTGGGCGGGGCCAGGGCCAGGCTGCGGTGGCGCTTGGCCGCATAGTCGGAGTTGAGCGCACAGAGGGTGGCATCGAGCACGGCCCCGAACCGGGCCAGGTCGGGCGCAACGGGCGCGTCGGCAAATTCAATCACCCACTCGTGCCCGCCCCGCGAAGTGGCGCTGTCGGCCGTGAACCAGACCGGGGCCGCCGTGAAATCGCGTACCAGCAGGCCGGTGGCGTGGCTGGCGGCGGCTACGGCGGCCTCGGCCGTTTCAATTACCACCTCTTCGCCAAAGGCATTGAGAAAGTGCTTGGTACGGCCGGTAATGCGCACCCGGTACGGGGCCAGCGAAGTGAATCGCACAGTGTCGCCCACCATGTAGCGCCACAGGCCGGCGTTGGTGCTGATAACCAAGGCATAGGGCCGATGCAGTTCCACTTCGGCCAGGGGCACGGGGCGCGGGTCGGGGGCGGCCCACTGGTCGGCGGGCAGGAATTCGTAGTAGATGCCGTGGTCGAGCAGCAGCAGCAGGTCTTCGCCCTCGGGCTCGTCCTGCAGAGCGAAGTAGCCTTCTGAAGCGTTGTAGATTTCGAGGTAGCGCATGCGCGCATCCGGAATGAGCTGCCGAAACAGCTCCCGGTACGGCCCAAACGCCACCGCGCCGTGCAAAAACAGCCGCAGCTGCGGCCACACCTGGGTAATGTTGTCGGCCCCGGCCAGGGCCACCACGCGGCGCAGCAGCACCACCATCCAGGTGGGCACCCCGGCCAGCACCCGCACATCCTGCCGCAGGGCGTGCCGGGCAATGCGCTCAATCTTCTCTTCCCACTCTTCTAATAGCGCCAGTTTGAGCGGCGGCGTGCGCAGCCGCTCGGCCCAGCCCGGCAGCTGCGCCATGATGACGGCCGACACGTCGCCCACCCGCGAGGCCGGCTCGTGGGGCCGGAACGGGTTGGGCGCATGCGCCCCGCCCAACGACAAGGTTTTGCCAGCCAGCACCCGCTCGCGGGGGTAGAGGTGCGTGCTCAGGGCTAGCATGTCGCGCCCGGCGCGGTAGTGGCAGTGGTGCAGGGCTTCGGCCGTGACGGGGATAAACTTGCTGCGGGCATTGGTGGTGCCGCTGCTCTTGGCAAACCACTGCGGGCGGCCGGGCCACAGCACATCGGGCTGCCCCCGCAGCACCTTTTCCAGCTCGGGGTATAGCTGCTCGTAGGTGTTGGCGGGCACGCGCCGGGCAAACTCGGCAGGCGTCATTTTCTCGCCAAAGCCGTAGCGCCGGCCCCATTCCGTGCCCTTCGCCCGGCCCAACAGTCCCCGCAGCAGCCGCGCCTGCACCTCATGCGGCTGCTGCCGGATGCGGGCCAGCCGCGGCAGGCTGCTGAGTTGAACGGCGTGGGCGACGAACTGGTCGAGCATTTTTTTGAATTAAAAATTAAAAATGAAGAATTAAAAATGACGAGAGAAACCGGTCTGCTCCGAAAAAACTGGATTTTAACAGAAGGCTGGCATTCAGCTCCTCTACCCATTTTTAATTTTTAATTCTTAATTTTTAATTACCCTTCACACATTTCGCTTCAGCTCGAAATTCTTGCCCAGGTACACGCGGCGCACGGTTTCGTCGCCGGCCAGTTCCTCGGCGGTGCCGGCTTTAAGGAGCTTGCCCTCGAAGAGCAGGTAGGCGCGGTCCACGATGCTGAGGGTGGAGTTCACGTCGTGGTCGGTGATGAGCACGCCGATATTACGGTGCTTGAGCTTGGACACGATGCCCTGGATTTCCTCGGTGGCAATGGGGTCGACGCCGGCAAAGGGCTCGTCGAGGAGCACGAATTTGGGGTCTACGGCCAGGGCGCGGGCTATTTCGGTGCGGCGGCGCTCGCCCCCGCTCAATACTTTGCCCAGATTTTTGCGCACATGGGTCAGGCTGAACTCTTCGAGCATTTCCTCCACCTTATCCTGCCGGGCCTGTTTTTTCATGCTCGTCATTTCGAGCACGGCCATGATGTTTTCCTCCACGCTCAGGTCGCGGAACACGCTGGCCTCTTGGGCCAGATACCCCACCCCGAGGCGGGCCCGCTGGTAGATGGGCATCGTCGTTATCTCGGTGGCATCCAAGAATATACGGCCAGAATTGGGCTTCACCATGCCCACCATCATATAGAAGCAGGTGGTTTTGCCGGCCCCGTTGGGCCCGAGCAGGCCCACGATTTCGCCCTGCTCCACGGTCACCGACATGTCGTTGACGACGGTGCGGGCTTTGTATTTTTTAACGAGGTGGTCGGCGCGAAGAATCATGGGAGCAAAGGTACGGGCTGGGCCGAAGGCGGGCGAATGCCGCAACAAACGATTGAAAGGGGTGAAATATTCGGCTTGCCTAACAAATGGCGTGAAATTTTCCCCTACTTTTAAGCCCACGAATCAACCCCACCTAAATTTCTTTTTTTTATGACGGTAAAAACACTACTCCTTGCGGGGGGCACGCTGCTGGTCAGCGCGTCGGCCGCGTCTGCCAGTGGCTTCCAGGTGAACCTGGGCGGGCAGAAAAACATCGGCATGGGCGGTGTCGGAGTGGGCTTGTCGCTCGACCAGGCCGCGATGTTCTACAACCCCGGTGCCCTGGCCATGGTGCGCGAAAACGGTGTGCAGTTCGGCGTGAACGCTGCCTTGGCCCGCATCAGCTTCCGCGGCGACAACGGCGACCCCCAGCGCTCCCTGCAGAATGGGATTGTAACGCCCTTTAACTTTTATGCCGGCTTTGGGCCTAAAGACGCCAAGTACAAATTCGGCGTGGCCGTGTACACCCCCTACGGCAACAAAGTGAAGTACGCCGACGGCTGGGAAGGCCGCTATGCGCTCACCGAAATCAACCTGGAGTCGGTTTATGTGCAGCCTACGTTTTCCTACGCCATCACCCCGCAGCTGAGTGTGGGTGCGGGCCTGACGATTCTGGCTTACGGCTCGGTAAACCTGCAAAAGGACCTGCCCCTGCCCACCGGCCCCGGCCACATTGAGCTTGATGGCAAGACCAAAACGCAGTTTGGCTTCAACGCAGGCGTTTTCTTCAAGCCTTCGGAGAAGATGAGCGTAGGTATAAGCTACCGCTCACAGATTGATGCTAAAGTGGAAAGCGGCAAAATAACCTATACTGGCTTGCCCACCGGCGCCAGTGCCAACATCATTAACCGCAGCTTCACGGCAACGAATTTTGCGGCCACCCTGCCGCTGCCGGCCGTGGCCAGCATTGGCGTGGGCATCATGCCTACGGATAAGCTGACTATCGGCCTGGATGCGTCGCTCACGTTCTGGAGCCAGTACCGCACCCTGGACTTTAATTTCAGCGGCAACAACGGCAATGCCACCGCGACAGCCCTGCCCGGCGAAAACACCGATGGCCGCGTGGGCGGCACCTCGGCAACCAGCAACTTCAGCACTTCGAAGCGCTACTACCAGGACGCCGTGGCTTTCCGCCTCGGTGGCCAGTACAAAGTGAGCGACAAGCTCACGGTACGTGCCGGTGCGGCCTATGACCTCACGGCTGTGCGCGATGGCTACATCACCCCCGAAACGCCCGACGCCAACCGCCTGGGCCTGTCGACCGGTCTTTCTTACCAGATTACGGACCACTTGGGAGTAGATGGCTCCTTCCTGTTTGAGGCGCTGCTGAAGCGCACCCAAACCCAGCAGGACCTGCTGAACGTGGGCACTACCGACCGCGTGGCCGGCACCTACCGCACCAATGCTTACGTGCCCGGCATCGGCCTGCACTACAAGTTCTAATTTCCCACCCGAACCATAGTCTTTGCTCTTATGAAATTGTTTATCAAACGTTCGGCGCCCGTACTTGGCTTATTGGGCTTGGGATTGGCGGGCTGCCAGCCCGATATTGAAGCGCCGGCGGCCTCGGCTGGCTCGGCTAACTTTTCCAGCTATATCGCTGTGGGCAACTCGCTCACGGCTGGCTACTCCGATGGCGGCCTCTACCGCGAAGGGCAGCTGAGCTCCTACCCCAGCATCCTGGCCAGCCAGTTTGCCCAGGTTGGGGGCGGCAGCTTCGTGCAGCCTCTCTTCACCGAGGCCCAGAGCAACGGCTCGGGCTACCTGCGCCTCACCGGCTTCACGGCCGCGGGCTCGCCCATTACGGCCCCCGTGACAACCAGCCTGGCCGTGCGCGGCGGCACGGCAGCCGCCCCGCTCTACACTCAGTTCCTCGACCCGGTGAATAATCTGGGCGTGCCCGGCATTCGCATGTCGGACATCAATACCGCCGGCTACGGCAGCACGCAGGGCAACCCGTATTTCGAGCGCATCACGCCTGCTGCTTCGGCAGGGCAAACCTACCTGCAACGCGTGCAGGCTACCGTAGCTTCGCTGAAGCCAACCTTCTTCACGGAGTGGCTGGGCAACAACGACGTGCTGGGCTACGCTACGGCCGGCGGGGCCGCCAGTTCCATCACCCCGGCTACAACCTTCACGGCCAATACCAAGCTGGTACTCGATGCCCTGATTGCTGGCGGTGCCAAAGGGGTGGTAGCCACCATTCCGGACGTGACGGGCATCCCGTTCTTCACCACGGTTGGCCCGTCGTTCCGGGCCACGCTGGCGCTGAGTAACGTGCCAAGTGCCGCGCCGTTTATTTACACCACCGGTACGCTGGCCCCCAGTGCTACGCCTGGCGCCAACGCCCGGGTAGTTGGCAAGCTGTCGGACATCCGCGACGCCAGCGGCACTGGCGCCCTGCTGCTGACCCTGACGTCTTCGCCCTACGTGAGCCTCTACGGCCGCCCCGGCGGGAAATACTGGCGCGACTTTTACCGGCAGGCCACGGGCGCAGCGCCCACCGGTCCGGTTTTTAGCGGCTTCCTGCTCGGTATTGGAGTCACTGACACCACGCAGGCCTTTGGGCAGAGTGCCGCCAATCCCTTCCCCAGCACCCTGGTATTGGACGTAGCGGAGCAAAAGGCAACGGTCGACGCCACCAACGCTTTCAACACTACCCTCACCACAGAAGCGAGCACCCGCGGTCTGGCCGTGTTCGATGCCAACGTATTCTTCAAATCGGTGGCCATCAGCGGCTATGCCACCAACGCCGCCAACAACACGGCCGGCTACCTGTCGGGCAACCTGTTCAGCCTCGACGGCGTGCACCCCACGCCCCGTGGCTACGCCGTGATTGCCAACGAGATGCTGAGAGTGATTAATGTCAAGTACGGCAGTTCCTTCTCGGGCGTGAACGCCAACAATTACCGCGGCGTCGTTTTCCCGCAGTAACCTACGGGTGGGCAACCACCAGCAAAAAGCGCCTTTCCCGGCTGGGGAAGGCGCTTTTTTTATGATGAAATTCGCCGAAAATCAGGCCGCCACAGTAGCCTGCGTGGCCAGATGCGCGGCAATGAGTTGGGCGTGGTGCCGGCCGTTCTCGATAAACCAGCGGCTGGTGGCGCGGCCGCCGCACACGGTGCCGGCCACGAACACCCCGGGGCGGGTGGTCTGGTGGGTGGCGGGGTCGAAGAGGGGGGCGCGGGCTTCGTCGGCGGGGTCGGGCTCGATGCCGAGGCGGCCGAGCAGGGCCTCGTCGGGGTGGTAGCCGGTGAGGGCGTACACGAAATCGGTGGGGATGGTGCGCGGGCCGTCGGGCGTGAGTACTTCGATGGCCTCGGGCGTGATGGTGGCCACGGTAGTATTGAAGTGCGCCGTGATGCGGCCCTCGGCAATGCGGTTGACGAGGTCGGGGCGAATCCAGTACTTCACGGAATCGCTGATTTCGGAGCCGCGCACGATAAGCGTGACCTTGGCCCCGGCGCGGGTCATTTGCAGCGCGGCTTTGGCCGAGGAGTTTTTGGCCCCGATAACCACGACGTGCTGTAGCACGTGCTGGTAAGGCTCCTTGTAGTAGTGGCTGACGTGGGGCAGGTCCTCGCCGGGCACGCCCAGCGGGTTGGGCAGGTCGTAGAAGCCGGTGGCTACCACCACGTTGCGGGTCGGGATTTCGCCTTTATCGGTGGTAATGATGAAGTTATCCTGCTCGCCACTTAGGCTCAGCACTTTTTGGTGCAGGCGGATGTCGATTTTTTCGTCGCGGGCCACGCGCTGGTAGTAGTCGAGGGCATCTTCACGCAGGGGCTTGTAGTGCGCCGTGGGAAAGGGGTAGCCGCCAATTTCGAGCAGCTCGGGCGTGGAGAAAAACTCCATGTTGGTGGGGTAGCCGACCAGGGAATTGACCAGCGCTCCCTTTTCGATAATGGCCACTTTAAGCCCTTTGCGCTGGGTTTCGAGGGCGCAGGCCAGGCCCACGGGGCCGGCTCCGATGATGAGAACGTCGAGCATAAGAATCTTGGGCGAAGTAGCGCGAACTTTGCAGCTCGCGTCCCCGCGTTGTTGTTACGAATTTGACCGTGCGGCAACGCGAACTACAAAGTTCGCGCTACTTCCATGCGTACCTGCGACCTGTGCGGCAGCACCGATTTTAAGAAGCTGCCCTTTTACTACGAATTTGAAGGCCAAAAGCTGCAAGGCACCCAATGCCGCAGCTGCAACCTGATGTTCCTCGACCCGCAGCCCACGCCGGCGCAGCTGGAGCGGCTCTACGGCAAAGACTATTTCACCGAGCGCCCCAACTACGACCGCACGCAGCAGGAGGTCGTTTTCATCGAGGAAGGCCAGAAGCAGGCTGCTTTAAACCAGGTTCGGCCCGACAAGTTCACCAATTACATTCTAGCCAAGTACCCCGGTCGCAAGTTCCGCTACCTCGACGTGGGCTGCGGCCCGGGCTACACCCTCAAAAGCCTGGAGGCCCTGGGCTGGGAAGCGCACGGCCTCGAAATATCCGAGCACGCGGCCGACTTCGCCCGTCGTGAGCTACACCTGCCCGTGGTAACGGGCAACATCGAAACCACCGAGGACTTCCACGAAAACCAGTTCGACCTCGCCTACATGGGCGACGTGCTGGAGCATCTACTCTCGCCCAGCGCCACGCTGGCCAAGTTCCACCGCATTCTGGAGCCGGGCGGGCTGCTGGTGCTGGCCCTGCCCGCCACGCTCAATCTGCCCACCGTGCGCCTGGGTTTCGCGGCCTACGGCGCGCTGGGCAAGGAGCGTAAGATGGATATTCCGCCCTATCACCTGTTCGAATTCACGCCGGCCACCATCACCAAAATGCTGAAGAAGCAGGGATTTGAAGTGGTGGAGCTGCTGAACCCGGTGAAGCCGCCGAAGAACATTCGCCTCGGCGGCAGCGTGGTGGAGAAGGTGAGCAAGCTGGCCGGGCAGTACCCGACATACTATCTCAACAAGCTGACGGGAAGGTTTGGCGACCGGATGTTTGTGGTGGCGCGGAACGTGAAGTAGCGGCGTCACCTCACCCCCGGCCCCTCTCCTGCGGAGAGGGGAGCCACGGCGAAACAGCATATAAAAGCGGAACAGAGCGTAAAAAAAAGTCCCGGCTCAAAAATGAGCCGGGACTTTTTCGTTGAAGTCGTTAGGCTCCCCTCTCTGCAGGAGAGGGGCCGGGGGTGAGGTTACAGCTTTATCGTGCGCTTGCTCACCACCTGCCCATTCACCGTGACGGCGGCGATGTAAAGCCCGGCGCGCAGGCTGCTGCCATCTACCGTTACCGATTGGCTGCCGGCCCCGAAGGCTTTGTTAGTGAGTACGGTTTGCACGCGGCGGCCCATTTCATCGAACAGCTCAACCGTAACGGCCCCGGCCGTCGGCAGCGTGAAGCCGACTTCGAACTGGTTTACGAACGGTACCGGGCTGAGCTGGAGCTGGGCTTTGGGGTCGGCGCTGCTGGTGCGCAGGCCGAGCGCAGTACCGAAGGCGCTGAGGTTCAGAAAGTCGGCCATGATGGGCGTGATGGCGGTATTGTCGAGCAGGCCGCGGCCGGTAATCTGCTGGGCGTGGGTGTTGGTGTTGTCTTCGGCTCCCACCCAAATGTCCTGCGGGGTGTGGTTGCCGGGCGTGGCGCCCTGGTTGCTGCCCACGCCGGTGCTGGCGCGGGTGCCGTTGCCGTTGGTGAGGGGGTTGGAGCCGTAGGCCACCACGATGCGACGGCCGGTAGCCGAAGCCGGCTGCGGGTAGTCCTTGCCCTGGAAGGTATTCATCACGTAATCAGGAAACCAGCCGCCCGCGCCGCCGTCGCCGCGCACCAGGTTGGTGGGGGTGGCGTAGCCGGCTTCGGCCGCTACCGACTTGGTAATCTGGCCCGAGTAAGTGCGGATTTTGGTACCGTTCTGCTGGGCATCGGCCTCGTCGTGCAGGCCCGTGACGGTGAAGCCGCCGCACTCGTGGTCGGACGTGCTAAAGACCAGCGTTTTGCCGGTAGTAGTGGGCGTGGCGAGCAGGGCCCGTCCCTCGGCCACGGCGTAGTCGAAGGCCATTACCTCCTTAATCATGTAATCGGAAGCGTACACGCTGGTGGTGCGGGGCGTGGCGGGCGTGGCGATGTAGTTGGCCTCGCCGCCGCCCGTCAGGTAGGCCGGCTTGTCCGAATCGACGGTGTACTGGTTGCCGCCGGCGGGGTTGGCCACCACCGTGATGCCGCCGGTGTTGGCGTGCTCCAGGTGGTCGATGCGGCCGGCCTCCACCATCAGGAAAAAGCCTTTGCCGTTGCTCTTGGCCTTGAGGACTTCGATGGCCATGTGGGTCATCTCGGCCAGCGAGGGCTCCCAGGCGGCGCTGGTCTGGCGGTCCTGCTCGTAGTTGACGTGCGAGGAGTTGAACAAGCCCAGCAGCTTCTTGCCGCCGGGGCCGTACTGGCTGAGGTTGATGTTGTTGAGGGCGTCGCGGCTGTTCACATAGCCGTAGTTGCGCTGGTTTACGGCGTAGCCCACGAGGTCCACGTCATCGGCGCGGTTGCCTTTCAGGGTGGCGGCCACGCCGGTGGCGGGGTCAATGATGGCCGCGCCGTTGCGGTCCACGATGGTTTCGTAGGAGCTGGCGGCCGTGCGGGTGCGGGGCATGAAATGGCGAGCCCCGCCGCCGAGAATTACGTCCAGCTCCACCCCTACTTTGGGCGTGGGCAGCACCCAGTCGCGGGCCGCCGTGTAGCGGTACGATGTGGTGGGGCTGCTGTTGAAAATGGCTTCGTACTGCGTCTGCGTCGAGGCAATGTACTGGGCCGAGATGTAGTCCTCCAGGTCGCGGTACCAGATGTGGCTGGCAAAGGCAGCCGGCGTGGCGTGCGTGATGCGGGCCGTACTCACGAGGCCCACGGCGTAGCCCTGCTTCTTGGCGGCTTCGAGAATGGTTTCAATGGCCGCGCCCGAACCGGGGTTCAGCGAAATCACCTCATTGTCCTGCTTGCCGGGCTTGCCGCAGGCGTACACCGCCGCGCCGGGGGCCGAGTCGGTAATCCAGGAGTTGAGCGAGTGGGTGGTGACGGTAGCGTTGTACTTGAGCTTATCGAGCGCCAGCACTTGGAACCCAGCATCGGACGTGAAGCGCTTGCCCGTGGTGCCCTGGCCCATGGCCATGCGCGCCGCCGTTTTGGGGGCCAGCCCAAAGCCATCGCCGATGTAGATGATAACGTTGTTGTTGGTGGCCGAGGCCTGGGCCCGGGCCTCCCGCCCTGCCAGCGCCGCCAGCACCAGGCCACTGAGTAAAATTTTCGCTTTCATAAAAGCCGGTTGAGGTTGATGAATGGAATAATAACCGGCCGCAAAATTGGGCGAGTGCCGTGAGGCCATGGTTACTCCTTCATCAAGCCTGCATTATGAAAGTCGCACCAGCCAAACACTTAATTAATCATTAAGTAATCAGCTGGTTGCGCAGGCAATTCTACCTTTGCACGAATCATCAAACTGTCCTGGCACCATGCTTTTTTTCCTGAAATTTCCGTGTTTTCGCCAGTGGCTGCCGGGGCTGTTACTGCTCAGCGTCAGCCCGGCGGTGCAGGCCCGCCCCCGCCCGCCCTACGCGGTGCCCGGCCACGAGCAGCCCGTCGCCCTGCTGCACGCCGGCAAGGCTACCTACCTGGTCACCCAGCACAGCGTGCTGCGGCTCGAAGGCCGGCGGCTCGTGAGTCACTTCCGGAGCGAAGCCACCATTCAGTGCGCCACGACCCACGATACGGCCCTGTGGCTGGGCACGCGCCAGGGCCTGCTGCGGCTGAGCACGCGCACCTTCCGCCCGCAGCAGCTGGCTCTGCCCGGCGTGGCCGCGCCCAACGTAACGGCGCTGTTTGGCGATGCCCGGGGCCAGCTCTGGGTGGGCGCCAACGGCGCGGGCGTATTCCGCCGGGCCGGCCAGGCCTTCGAGCAGGAGCTGCACACGCCCGCCATCAACGGCGGCGTGGCCACGGCCGACAGCGCTGTCTGGATTGCCACCAGCATCGGCCTCAGCCGCAAGCAGGGCCCCGAGTGGACGCGCTACAACGAGGAAGGCGTGGCCAACCACGAAATCCCCGACAACATCGTGGAAAAGCTGCTGCCCGACAACGACGGCAACCTCTGGGTGGTGATGTCAGACGCCATTTGCGTGTTCGAAAAGGGCGGCCAGCGCGGCGCGGCCGAAGCCGAGCTGCCCACCGTGAAGTTCATCGGCCGGCCCGGCAACGAGGTGTTCGGCGTGGCCCACGTGCCCGGCGCGGGCCGCCTGTTTGCCACCGCCCAGGGCCTGCTGCTGCTACCCGATGCGCCCGCCACGCCCCTCCCCGGCTTCGTCGCCGCTACCGATAAAATCGAGCCGCAGCGCCTGTTACAGCCGCTGCCCGCGTTGCCGGGCGTGGGCAACCCTACTCTGCTGGCCATGGACAAGCAGCAACGGCTGTGGCTGGCGGGACCGGAGGGCTTGGTGGTGCTCACAGCTAAGGAGTTTAGGCAGTTTGCGCGGGAGCAAAATGCCGCCAGCAATACCACCGCGCAACGCTAGAATATGCACCGCGAAATTTCACCTCGCGCCCGCGCCTTTCCTTCCAGATAGGCTACAACAGAAAATGCCCAGCGTTGCACTGACGCTGGGCATTTTGCATTTATTGGCGCACTACTATCGGCGCAGACGCGGGGCGAAATAAAATTTCGCTATACAGGTGTTTACAGCAGCTCCGTGCTACGCTTCACAAACGCCGTCAGGGCTTCGCCTTTCAGCATCCCCTGGGCCAGTAGCGCCAAATCAAACGCTTGCTTGGCGAGCTTCTCGCCGCCGTCGGCCAGCACTTTGGCTACCAGCGGGTGATTGGCGTTCACGGTCACGTCGTACGACTCGGGGAAGGCCCCGAACATCTGCATGCCGCCGCCGCCGCCGGTGCGCTGCATGTCCTTCATGCGGCGCATGAATTCGTTCTGGGTGATGGTAACCGGGGCGTCCTGCGGGCTGAGGGCGGCCACTTTCACGTGCATGGCCGGGTTGGCAATGGCCGTGCTAAAGGTTTCCTCCAGCTTCTTGGTGTCGTCCTCGGTCAGCACGCTTTCGGTGGTGCCTTCCTTCTCGATGAGCTTGCTCACCGTGTCGGCATCTACGCGCTTGAAGCTGGTTTTTTCCAGCTTCTGCTCTAGCTGGCCGATGAAGTGCGGGTCGAGGATGTGGTCGAAGTTCAGCACGTCGTAGCCGCGCTCTTTGGCGGCGGCCACGTAGCCGTGCTGCTGCTCGGCATCGTTGGTATAAAGCACCACGGTGTTGCCGTCCTTGTCCTGCTGGTTGGCCTGAATATGCTCGGTGTACTCGCTGATGGTGAATAGCTTGCCGTCCACATTCTTGAGCAGCACGAAGTCCTTGCCCTTATCGTAGAACTTCTCATCGCTCAGCATGCCGTACTTCACGAACATGCCAATGTCGGACCACTTCTCCTCGTAGCCGGGCCGGTCCTGCTTGAACAGGCTACTCAGCTTATCGGCCACCTTTTTGGTGATGTAGGTATTGATTTTGCGCACTGCCGCGTCGGCCTGCAGGAAGCTGCGGCTCACGTTCAGCGGGATGTCGGGCGAGTCAATCACGCCGTGCAGCAGCATCAGGAACTCGGGCACCACGTCCTTCACCTCGTCGGTGATGAAGACCTGGCGCGAGTAGAGCTGAATCTTGTTGCGCGAGAACTGCAGCTCGTCCTTCACCTTCGGGAAGTACAGAATACCAGTGAGATTGAACGGATAATCTACGTTCAGGTGAATCCAGAACAGGGGCTCGTCCATGCTCATGGGGTAGAGTTCCTGGTAGAATTTCTTGTAGTCCTCATCGGTCAGCTCCGAGGGCTGCTTGGTCCAGATGGGGTTTGTGTCGTTGATGAGCTCGCCCTCGAACTCAATCGGGATAGGCAGGAACTTGCAGTACTTGGTAAGGATGGTGCGCAGGCGGGCCTCCTCCAGAAACTCGTCCGAATCTTCGGCCACGTTGAGCACCACGTCGGTGCCGCGCTCGGCCTTGTCGGTACTTTCCAGGGTGAACGACGTACTACCGTCGCAGGTCCAGTGGGCGGCTTCGGTGCCTTCCTTGTAGCTCTGCGAGAATATTTCAACCTCCTTGGCCACCATGAACGCGGAGTAGAAACCCAGGCCGAACTGCCCGATAATCTGGTCCTTAGTGGTGGCATCCTTGTCCTTGTACTGCTCCACAAACTCAGTGGCGCCGCTGAAGGCAATCTGGTTGATGTACTTCTTGATTTCCTCGCCGGTCATGCCCAGGCCGTGGTCAGAAATTGTGATTTTGCGGGCTTCCTTGTCCACGGTCACGCGCACTTTCAGCTCGCCGAGCTCGCCTTTGTACTCGCCCAGCTGGGCCAGGCTTTTCAGCTTTTGGGTGGCATCAACGGCATTGCTGACCAGTTCCCGCAGGAAAATCTCGTGGTCGGAATACAAGAACTTCTTAATAATCGGGAAGATGTTCTCGGTGTGGATGGAGATGGAGCCGGTTTCTTGCATGATATAAAGGGGAAACGGTTGAATACAGACGGAATGGCCGGGCGCACGGGCACCAGCCACGGTTTCCGTAGCTTTCAAAGGACGTTCCAAGGGGTACTTGGCTGTCAGATTGACAGCGACGAGCGAAGAGGCACTTCGAATCGGAGTCGCTTGTCATTCCGACGCAGGAGGAATCTGAATGTCATCCGCGACCGGGTTTATCCAGATTTCTCCTGCGTCGGAATGACAAGCTGTTGACCAGGCTACTACCGCTCGGACTGGTGCCGGTACGGGGCTTCGAGCGGGCTGGCCGGGGCTGGGCCGGGACCGAACACGGCATCCCACTCGGCTTGCAGCGCAGGCAGGCGGGCCGAGTAGTCGGTCAGCCACTGCAGGCCGGGCTCGGGCTGGGGGAAATACTGAATATCAAACTTTATGATGCTGCGGAACATGGCCAGCAGCGAGTCGATGGCCAGCTGGTTGTGCACGCGGTGGCGGTGGTTCACGAGTACCAGCCGCTCCAGGGGCAGCTTCATGATGCCCGGCATCCAGCTTACGCCAAGCCACACCTGGTCGTAGACCGAGATGTCGGGAAAGGTATTCATGTTGAGCAACAAATTGCGGACGCCCAACTCCCGGTCCAGAGCCAGGAGCTGCTCAGCGCTTTGGCGCAATGTACGGGTGTCGGCCCCGGAGGCCCATTCAATGCGTAACAGACTCAGCTGTTCGTCGTATTGCAAAGAAAAGTCAGGAATATTGCTAATTATCACAAAAAAAGGCGCTAAAAGGCCGCTCGGGCAGCAAGGTAGTGCACCGATACGGGAAATGCGCCGCCCAGGATTTGTGAACAGTTGCAACGTGTAACATTTATTTACGGAGCAACTTTCGGCGTTTACCTCCATCTTTGTATTGTGCAAGCCCTGCGTTCCCATTTAGCCCTCCTCCTGTTGCTCTGCCTCGTGCGGACGCTGCTGCCCGAGGCGTGGATTCTGGCCCTGCATCCCCACGCCCACACCACGGAGGAGCCGGCCCAGGCTCCGGCCTTTCGCCACAAGGGCAAGGCCCTCGTCAGCGCCCGGCACCAGCACTGCGACGTAGAGCAGTTCTACGATGTGGCGTTTCAGGGGGCCGTACCGGTGGCGGTGCCTCAGCCCCGGGTGGCCATGCGCTACGCCGCTATGCCTGCCCTGCCGCCCGTGCGGCCGGCGGCCGGCGAGGTGCTTTTTGCGCGGTCGTTGCGCGGCCCGCCCAGCCGCGCCTAACCTCCGGCGCATTCTTTTTTCTTCCTGATAATACCCTGCTTTGCCCGCAGCCACGCTTTTGCAGCGGCTGGCGGGCTAGGCTGCTTTGGCTTTTTTTATGTCATTCAATCTTTCCCGTTTTTCTTTATTGGTGTGCCTGACGGCGGTGCCCACGGCGCTTATTGCCCAAACAGCCCCACCCGTGGCGGCGCGGGTGCGCCCGGCCGCCCTGCCCCTCACCGGCCGCGTTACCGATGCGGCCACTGGCGAGGGCCTGCCCGGGGCCAACATTATTTTCGACGACCTGAAGCAGGGCACCGCTGCCGGTCCGGATGGCTCGTTCCGCTTCAGCAGCCTGCCCCGGGGGCGCTTCACGGTGCAGGTGCGCTCGCTGGGCTACAACACCGTGACGCAGACCGTGGACACGGGCAGCGGCCAGCCGCTCGATTTCAAGCTGACGGTGGCCGCCACTGAGATTGGGCAGGTGGTGGTGACGGGCGTGTCGCAGGCCACCCAGCTGCGGCGCTCGCCCATCCCCACCTCGGTAGTGGACCACACGCGGCTGAACCAGACGGCCGGCTCGAACCTGGTGGATGCCATTGCGCATACGCCCGGCGTGAGCCAGATTACCACCGGCGCGGCCATCAGCAAGCCCGTGGTGCGCGGGCTGGGCTACAACCGCGTCATCACCCTGAACAACGGGGCCAAGCAGGAAGGCCAGCAGTGGGGCGACGAGCACGGCATTGAGATTGACGAGTTTAGCGTGGACCGGGCCGAGATTATCAAAGGTCCGGGCTCGCTGCTGTACGGCTCCGATGCCATGGCCGGCGTTATCAACTTCGTGGCCCCCGACCCCATTGCCGAAGGCCACATCACAGGCACGGCCACGGCCAACTACCAGACTAATAACCACCTGCAGGCCTACTCTTTCCAGAACGCGGGCAATATCAACGGCTTCAACTGGCTGGCGCGGGGCACCCGCAAGGTGGCCGGCGACTACCAGAACCGCTACGACGGCCGGGTGTACAACTCGGGCTTTAACGAGTGGGACGCCAATGGCTACGTGGGCGTGAACAAAAGCTGGGGCTATTCGCACCTCACGTTCAGCACGTTCAACCAGCGGCTGGGGCTGACGGAGGGCGCGCGCGACCCGCAAACCGGCCGCTTCCTGAAAGACGTGCCCAGCGGCGACTCGACCCAAAGCGTGCCCGTGACCGACGGCGACCTGCGCGGCTATGGCCTGGCCGTGCCTCAGCAGCAGATTAACCACCTGCGCATCGGCACCGACAACAGCTTTATCCTAGGCTCGAATGGCGGCCGCATCGGGCTGCAGGTGAGCTACCAGCAGAACCTGCGCCGCGAGTACGGCAACGTGCTCGACCCCACCGAAACCTCGCTTTACTTCCAGCTGCGCACCGTGGACTACTCGCTGCGCTATTTCCTGCCCGAACGCAACGGCTGGAACCTGACCGTGGGCACCAGCGGCCTGCACCAGCAAAACCAGAACCTGGGCCAGGAATTCCTGATTCCGGCCTACCGCGTGAGCGAGGGCGGCGTGTTTGGCGTGGCCAAGAAAACCATTGGGGCGCTGGATATCAGCGGTGGACTGCGGTACGATGTGCGCCAGATTGCGGCCGACAAGCTGCTGCTCGACGGCAATGAGCGGCCCACCACCGGCACCAACCCCGATGCCGAAACCAAGTTTCCGGGCTTCCTGAGCACCTTTCGCAACTACAGCGGCAGCCTGGGGGCAGCCTACAATTTGAATGAGAAGCTCACGGTGAAGGCCAACCTCTCACGCGGCTTCCGGGCTCCCAACATCGCGGAGCTGGGCTCGAACGGCAAGCACGAGGGTACCATTCGCTACGAAATCGGCAACGACAACCTCCGCCCCGAAACCAGCCTGCAGGTGGATGCCGGCGTGAGCTACGTCACGGACCACGTCCGGTTCAGTGTCGATGCGTTTGAGAACAGCATCAGCAACTACATTTTCACGCGGCGGCTGCTCACGGCCAGCGGGGGCGACTCCCTGCGCAACGACACCCGGGCCTACCAATATGACCAGGGCCAGGCCCGCCTGGTGGGCGGCGAAGTCAGCCTCGATTTCCACCCCCACCCGCTGGATTGGCTGCACTTCGAGAACTCGTTCTCGATGGTGCGCGCCGAGCAGCTGAACGTGGCCGCCGCCGAGAAATACCTGCCGTTCATCCCCGGCGACCGGCTGCAATCGGAGCTGCGGGCCAATTTCCGCCGCCAGGGCCAGCGCATCACCAATCCCTACGCCCGCGTGCAGCTGGAGCACACCTTCGCCCAGAACCGCTACTTCTCGGCCTTCGACACCGAAACGGCCACGCCGGGCTACACGCTCATCAACGCCGGCATCGGCACCGATTTGGCCGATGCGCAGGGTCGTACGCTATTCTCGCTGTTCATCACGGCCAACAACCTGTTCGACGTGGGCTACCAGAGCCACCTGAGCCGCCTGAAATATGCCGATTTCAACGCCTCAAACGGGCGCTACGGTGTGTTCAACCAAGGCCGGAACGTGAGCGTGCGGCTGGTGGTACCGCTGGCGTTCAAGTAAGCTTCTTGCTGCAATCTGCAATAAGCTTTCATTTTAAGCCGTTTGCCTCCCGTCGGGGAAGCAAACGGCTTTTTTTGGCCTCGCCGGGTGATAGTTAAGCCGGAAATGGATTAATTAGTACATGCCTGCTCCGATGACTACTTCCCTCCTTTCCGCGCCGGCTGCCACCGCCCTGCGCGACGCCCTGCTCACCGACCGCGAGCGGGCCCTGACGCGGCTCTACCGCCGGGCTTTCCCGCTGGTGCGGCGCTACGTGTGCGGCCACGGCGGTACGGCCCAGGACGCGCAGGATGTATTTCACGATGCGCTGGTGGTGCTTTACGAGCAGGCCGTGGGCGGCACGCTCGTGCTCACGGCCTCGGCCAGCACCTACCTGGTGGGCATTGCCCGCAACCTGTGGCACCACGAATTGCGCCGCCGCGACCGTCTGCCGCACGAGGCCCTGCCGGCTGAACTGGAACTCCAGGCCGCCGAAGAGTCGGCAGATACGGCCGAGCCCGCTTTCGCCGTGCTGGACTACGTGGAGCGCCTGGGCGAAAAATGCCGGAACGTGCTGCTGGCCTTCTACTACTTCCAGCAGCCCCTCACGCAGATTGCCGCAGCCAACGGCTACCGCTCGGTGCGCTCGGCCACGGTGCAGAAATTCAAGTGCCTGGAGCGGCTGCGCAACTCGGTGCGCCGGGCTTTCACGGCTGAAACCATCGAGTATTAAGGTATGCGCCCTGAACTCGAACGTCTGCAGCTGATTGAACAGCAACTGCTCAACAACCCGGCCGCCCTCCCGGCCCAGGACTGGAACGTGCGCCTGCTGATTGATGGCGAGCTGGCCGCTGATGCGCAAGCGCAGCAGCAGCTCTACCACGGACTGCGCGTGGCCGGCCGCCGGCAGCTACGGCAGGAGCTGCGACTGATTCATGAGCGGCTGCACGCGGGCCGGTTTGCCTGGCTCCGCCGCCTCTGGCCGGGATAACAACACTTCCATTCATTACGGGCCAGCTCCTTCCTGCTTTTCAGCAAGAGTGGCACCACTATGCCTTTTCCACCCAATCTCACAACTCTTTCCTCATGCTCAATCAAACCGAATTCCGAAAATTTGCCGTGCACGGCCGGGGCCTCAACGGCCTCACCGTGGACCAATACCTGACCCGCACCGAAGCCCTGGCCCGGCCCTACATCACCAACATGACTCGCTCAGTCATCGAAGAACGGCCGCAGAACTTCCGCGAAATCGACGTTTTCTCCCGCCTGATTATGGACCGCATCATCTTCCTGGGCCAGGCCGTGGACGACAACATTGCCAACATCATCAACGCCCAGCTGCTGTTTCTCGAATCGGCCGATGCCCGCAAGGACATTCTGCTCTACATCAACTCGCCGGGCGGCTCGGTGTACGCCGGCTTCGGGATGTATGACACCATGCAGTACGTGACGCCCGACGTGGCCACCATCTGCACCGGGCTGGCGGCCAGCATGGGCGCGTTTCTGCTGTGCGGCGGGGCCATTGGTAAACGCTCGGCCCTGCCCCACGCCCGCATCATGATTCACCAACCCTCGGGCGGCGTGCAGGGGCCGTCGGCCGACATCGAAATCACGGCCCGCGAGGTCATCAAAATCCGCGAAGAGCTCTACGGCATCTACGCCGAGCGCACTGGCAAAACCTACCAGCAAATCCACACTGACTCGGACCGCGACTACTGGCTGCGGGCCGATGAGGCCAAGGAATACGGCCTGATTGACGAAGTGCTGACGCGCCCAGTAGCGCGAACTTTGTAGTTCGCGTCACCGCGCTGCTGACACGATTTCGAAATGCGCCGGGACGCGAACTACAAAGTTCGCGCTACTACCCGCACCCAAAGCCCAACCGTTTACGTTCTCCGCGTAGCGCCAACGCTTCGCCTCATGCCCCACGACCACGACCATTCCGCCCCCGGCCACCAGCACGCCGCGCCGCCGCCCGGCGGGGCCTTCAACGCCGCTTTTGCCATCGGCATTGCCCTCAATATAATCTTCGTGATTGCCGAAACGGCCGGCGGGCTGTGGGCTCACTCGGCCGCCCTGCTCTCCGATGCCGGCCACAACCTGAGCGACGTGCTGAGCCTGGCCCTGGCCTGGGGCGCGGCCTGGCTGGCGGGCCGGCCGGCTACGCGGCGCTACACGTTTGGCTACCGGGGCGCGACCATTCAGGCCGCGCTGCTGAACACGGCGCTGCTCTATGCTGCAGTAGGCTTTATCCTCTGGGAAACCATCGACCACCTGCGCCACCCCGAGCCGGTGAACGGCCGCTGGGTGATGCTGCTGGCCGGCGTAGGCATTTTGGTGAACGGCGTGACGGCCCTGCTGTTTCGCAGTGGGCAGAAGGCCGACGTGAACGTGCGCGGGGCCTACCTGCACATGATGGTGGATGCGCTGGTGAGCGTGGGCGTGGTGGCCGGCGGCGGCCTCGTGCTGCTTACCGGCTGGACCTGGCTCGACCCGGCCATCAGCTTCATCATTCTGGGCATCATTGCCTTCAGCTCGTGGGGGCTGCTGCGCGACAGCCTGCGCCTGGGCCTGCAGGCCGTGCCCGACGGCATCGACCCCGAAGCCGTGCGCGACTACCTGCTACAGCAGCCCGAAGTAGAATCCGTGCACGACCTCCACATCTGGAGCCTGAGCAGCGCCGGCCACGATGCCGCCCTCATGGCCCACCTCGTGCGTCCCGGCGGGGCCGATGCGGCGTGGCTCGGTGCCCTCACGAAGGGTTTGGAAACCGAATTCAACATCCGCCACAGCACCGTGCAGGTGGAGGATGGCCCCTTGCCCGGCGGCTGCCACAGCCATTGCGAAATGACGGCTGAAGTAGCGCGAACTTTGTAGTTCGCGTCCCCGAGCCGTTAGCACGATTGTGGGATGCGCGAGGACGCGAACTACAGAGTTCGCGCTACTGCTTGCTACATTTCGGCCATGCAAGCCTCCCACCCTACTAAAACCACTGTGCTCACCGCTGCCGTCGTCGTGGCGGCGCTGGGCTATTTCGTTGATATCTACGACCTGATTCTGTTCAGCATCGTGCGGGTTAAAAGCCTGAATGACCTGGGCATTATCGACAAAGCCGCCGTCACGGACCGGGGCTTATTCCTGATAAACATGCAGATGGGCGGCATGCTGGTCGGCGGCATCCTGTGGGGAATATTGGGCGATAAAAAGGGCCGGCTCTCGGTGCTATTCGGCTCCATCCTGCTCTATTCGCTGGCCAATATTGCCAACGGCTTCGTCCAAACCATCGACCAGTATGCCTGGCTGCGGCTCATTGCGGGCGTGGGGCTGGCCGGCGAGTTGGGCGCGGGCATCACCCTGGTGAGCGAAAGCCTGCCCAAGGAAAAGCGCGGCTACGGCACCATGATAGTGGCTACCGTGGGCGTGAGCGGGGCCATGCTGGGCTACTGGGTGGGCGAGAAACTGGGCTGGCGCAATGCCTATTTCGTGGGCGGCGGGCTGGGCCTGGCGCTGCTGCTGTTGCGCGTGAGCGTATTCGAGTCGGGCATGTTCCGGCAGCTGCAGGCCCAGGCGGCGGTATCGCGGGGCGATTTCCTGAGCCTGTTTACCAACCCGGCGCGGCTGGGCAAGTACCTGCGCATTTTGCTGATTGGGGTACCGCTGTGGTTCGTGGTGGGCATTCTGGTGACGCTGGCGCCCGAGTTTGGGCGGGAGCTGGGGCTCACGGGCGAGGTCACGGCCGGACTGGCGGTGTTCTGGTGCTACTTCGGGCTGGTGTTTGGCGATTTTATCAGCGGGGCGCTCAGCCAGCTGTGGCACTCGCGCAACAAGGCGCTGCAGGTGTTTCTGGTGTTTTGCGCCGTGCTGGTGGGCGTGTACCTGTTCGGAATTGAGGGCGCTTCGCCCACTACCTTTTATGCCGTGTGCTTTGTGATGGGTATTTCGGTGGGCTTCTGGGCCTTGTTTGTGACGGTGGCGGCCGAGCAGTTTGGCACCAACCTGCGGGCCACGGTGGCCACCACCGCGCCCAACTTTGCACGGGGCGCGGTGGTGGGCCTGGTGCCGGCCTTCAAGTACCTGAGCGGGCAGTTAGGCTTTGTGCCGGGCGCGGCGGTGCTGGGCGGCATTTCGCTGCTGGTAGCCTTCTGGGCCGTGAGCACCCTGCCCGAGAGCTATGGCAAAGACCTGGACTACGTGGAAGAATAGCCGGCGGCTTCGGCTGCACTTTAGCCGAAGCTACAATTCTGAGAACCTTGTTTTGGGCCCGGCGTACACAGGCCGAATCTAACGGGTTTTACCCCCATTCCCCATGAAAAAAATACTCGGCCTCCTGGCCATTATCGCAGCTTCGGCCTTTTCGGCCCACGCCCAGACTACCCCAGCTCCCATGCCCGCCACTGCTGAGCCGGCTCTCACGCCGGAGATGCAGCAGCAGCGCGCCACCGATGCCAAAGCAACCTACGACGCCCAGAAGCAGCAGACCAACAACAGCGACCAGGCCGTGCGTGACAGCCGCAACCAGCTGAAAGAAACCGCCAACCAGCAATCGGACTTGAAAAAGCAGCTCCGCGAGCAGCGCAAGCAGGAAAAGGCCCAGAAATCCCAGCTCAAAGAGCAGCGCACCGCCGCTAAAGAAGCCAAGAAGCAGGAGCGCGCCGCCCGCGACATGGCCAGGGCCGAAAAGAAACGCGCCAAGGAAATGAAATAACGAAGCGGCCATTCCGTCGTATTCAGAAAGACTCCGGCTTCGGCCGGAGTTTTTTATTGCCCGCTTATCAGTCCGCCCCCCTACTTTCGCCCACCTCAACCCCTCTTACCCGTATGGCCACGCCCACCAAAAACACCGCCATGTATTATCCGTGGCACCATTTTGTGCTGCTGCCGCTGGCCCTGCTCATGGCCGGCTACACCATACTGCGCTATACCAAAGTGGCCGGCGACGACGACCAGACGGCCCGGCTCTGGTTCAGCGTGGCGGCGCTGGCCGTCATCGGCTTCGGGGTGCTCGTGATGCTGCGCCAGCACTACGCCCTGCAATTGCAGGACCGCATCTGCCGGCTCGAAGTGCGCCAGCGCTATTTTGAGGTGAGCGGCCAGCGCTTCGCCCCGCTCGAAAAGCAGCTCAGCATTGGCCAAATCCTGAGCCTGCGCCTGGCCGGCGACGCCGAGCTGCCCGCCCTGGCCCAGGCCGCCGCCACGTCCAACCTCACACCCAAAGACATTCAGGCCCGTATCACCGACTTTCAGTTCGACGCCATGCGCGTTTGATTTGATGGATTGGTGAGTTAGTGGAATGGTGGATTTTTACCTGATTGGTCCCATTGTTCCAGAAAAGTCACCAATTCACCAGCCCACCAATCCACTACCCCGAATTATGATTCTCTACAACGTCACCAGCAGCCTCGAGCCCACCGCCGCCGACGAATGGCTCGACTACATGCGCACCACCCACATTCCTGAAGTAATGGAAACCGGGTTTTTCATCAAGAGCCAGCTTCTGCGCCTGCTCGATGAGGAAGAGGGCGGCATCACCTACGCCGCCCAATACTACTGCCTCAGCCTGGAGCAGTTGGAAGAATACCAGGCCATCTGCGCCCCGGCCCTGCGCGCCGACATGGAAAAGCACTTCGCCGGCAAGTACGTCTCGTTCCGCACCGTGCTGGAAGTGGTGGAATAAATCTGTTTACACAGGTCCTGCTGAAAAGAACGTCATGCAGAGCGCAGCGAAGCATCTTTACCGCACAACGCAATCCAATTAAAAGGATTACTGATGGCGGGCAAGATGCTTCGCTGCGCTCTGCATGACGTTCTTTTTTTGCCCTACTACTTATAATCCCCAGTGTACCAGTTGGGCACGAAAACGCCTCCCGTGCTGTTAAATCAGCAATCCATGAAAAACATCATCTTCTTCGGCGACAGCCTTACCGCCGGCCACGGCCTGCCGGCCGCCAACAGCTTCCCCAGCATCTTACAGCAGCGGCTCGATAACCAGTCGCTTCCTTATAAAGCCTACAACTACGGCGCGAGTGGCGAAACCAGCGCCGGCGGCCGCCAGCGTCTGTCCGCCGTGCTGGCCCGCCACCCGATTGACTTATTTGTGCTGGCCCTGGGGGCCAACGACGGCATCCGGGGCATCCCGGTCCGCGAAACCACCCAAAACCTGCAGTTCATCATCGATGCCGTGCGGCGGCAGTACCCGGAGGCCCAGCTGGTGCTGGCCGGCCTGGAGTTTCCCTTCGACCTTGGCCCGCTCGGTGGCCACCGCCTGGCCCACTACGCCACCGAGTTCAAAGCCCTCTTCCGCACCCTGGCCGATAAAAACGCCCTGCCCTTCGTGCCCTTCCTACTACAAGGCGTGCTGGGAAACCGTGCGCTGAACCTGGCCGACGGCGTTCACCCCAACGCGGCGGGCCAGAAAATTCTGGCCGAAAACGTGTGGCAGGTGCTGGGGCCGCTGTTGCAACAGCCAGTTGCTCAGTAGTATAGTGATTATCGAACCGTCATGCCGAGCGCAGCCGAGGCATCTCGCGTGTGTTAGTAATTCATTCGATTGAGTCACTGCAGCACGCGAGATGCCTCGGCTGCGCTCGGCATGACGGTTCGATTAGCCGGCCCTAAAACCCAAACAAATTCCCCTGCACCGGCTGCGGAATAATGTGCGGCGGCGGCACCACAATCCCCGTCAGCCCCCGGATTTTCTCCAGTAAGTACTGGGCGAAAACCGGCGCGTGGCGCACGTCCTTCTGGTGAATGAAGAAGTAGACTTCGTGCACGCCCTGGGCCACCCAGGCGGCAATGCGTTCGGCCCAGGCATCGGCGCGCTGATAGTCGGTGCTGTGCAGGCCGTGGCCGTTGAAGCGGATGAAGGCTGTGGGCGTGGTGAGGCGCAGGGGCAGCACGTCGCGCCGGCCGGCCACGTCGGTTATCACCAGCGTTTTGCCCAGAGCTTCGAGGGTGGCGAATACGGCATCGGTCAAAACCGGGTCGGCAAACCAGCGCGGGTGGCGCAGCTCCACGGCCAGCGGCACGGTAGTGGGGAAGTCGACGAGGAAGCGTTCCAGGCGCGGCAGGTGCTCGGGGCCGAAGTGCGGCGGCAGCTGCAAAAAGGCCCAGCCTAGGTTCTCGCCCAGCCCTTCGAAGGCCCGCGCCGTGGTCACCACCAAGTCGTCGGCCTGGAATAGCTCCCGCTCGTGGCTGATGCTGCGCGGCAGCTTGGGGCAGAACTTAAAGCCGGAATTCGGCCCCACGGCCTCGCGCCAGCGCCGCACGGTGGTGGCATCCGGGATGCGGTAGTGCGTGGTATTCAGCTCGATGCTATTGAACTGCTGCGCGTAGTAGCGCAGGTAATCGGGCTCCCTGATGCCGGCGGGGAAGTACGTGCCGAGCCACTCCTTGTTCGTCCAGATGGGGCAGCCCACGTAAATGCGGGCCGGCGTGGGCTGCGTGGGCCGGGCGCGGGCCAGCACGCGGGCCGTCTCGGGGTGGTCGGGCGGCAGGCTGAAATCAACGTAGCGAAGGTCGGGCAAGCGGCCAAAATCCATGGGGCAAAGGTAGGGTTAGGGCCCGGCGGCGGGCTACTACTCTTACGAAAAAAACCGGACTTGCGCAACCCGGTTCCGAAGGTAGTCGTAGGGCCGATGCCCAAATTTTACACCCGTCGCATAATCTAATTTTCGCACCTACGCAATGCCAAAGGCCTCATTCGGCAAAATATACTTTGAGGCAACCTCACGGCTACTTTTAACCCCAACATGAAGATTAATTAAATGCAAAATTTCTGGATAAAGGACAATTTTTAACCTAATTCGGTTAGTAGAGGTCAGTGGATTTTTAGCATTGCTCAAATGGATGGGTCTATGTTTGTCCTGCTCACCATCTGCGAATCGCATGATTTTATTTCGCCGCCTACAAGTACTCGTCCTTTCCAGTTGCTTCTTTTTTCTGCTGACTTTGTTGAGCGCCTCAGCGCGCACCGCCCCCGGTACCACCAAAGCAGCTTCCGCCTCTCGCCACGCTACCACGGTGTTGCGGGGCCGGGCCTCCTGGTATGGCAGTTACTTCCAAGGCCGGCGCACCACCAGCGGCGAGCGCTACAACCGCTTTCAATACACCTGCGCCCACAAGACGCTGCCCTTCGGCACCCGCCTGCGGGTTACGAACGTGAAGAACGGCAAGTCGGTCGTGGTGCGGGTTTCCGACCGGGGCCCGTTCCGTCACCAGCGCATCATTGATTTGTCGGAAGCCGCCGCCAAGCCCCTGGGCGTGGTTGAGTGCGGTGCCGCCACCGTGGTAGCCGAAGTAGTAGCCCCCGAAACGCCCCTTGGCCCCGCTTCCACCCCCGAAAACCTGGCCGCCCTCTTCGCCGCCGACCCCAACCCCGACGCCGCCTTCACCACCTACTCCGTAACCCCGGAAGCCCCCATCAGCCCCGCCGACTCAGTGGCCCGGGTTGGCGCCACGGCAAAGCTCATCGCGGCTGCCACCACCAGCAAGGCCGAGGTCATCACGGCCACCGAATCGGTGAACTGCCCGGCGGGCTTCCTCATTCAGGCCGGCTCTTTTATTGATGCCGCCAATGCCCAAACGGTGCAGGCCCGCATCAAGGCGCTGCTGCCCGAGCTCACCGTGAGCATTTCCCAGGATTTGCTCGATGGCCGCCAGCGCAGCCGCGTGCTCGTGGGCCAGTTTGGTGAGCGCCCCGAGGCCGAAGCCATTCGCCAGCAATTGCTGGTCTGGGGCATTGGTGGGCTGGTGCGCGAAGTCGCGCTGCGGTGAAAATAGCATTGCTCTGATACGCCAATACTAGCCGCAGAGCGGCGACATATCGGTAGCAGCACCGCTCCCAATCATTTTAAAGCCCCGGCGGGGCGACACTTGAATCAACGAGTGTCGCCCCGCTGGGGCTTTTGCTATTTTGACTTTTCTGCTTCCTACCAACATGCCGCCGCGCTGCGGCTTCGGGCAGTAGCTTGCGCCCGGAAACCCAACTCACTATCTGCCATGATAAAAGCGCTTCTGACTCTGGCCGCGTGCCTCACCCTTATCTGGGTGCTGAATACCAAACAGGGCAACCTGCCGCCCTTCGGCAAGCTGCTGAGCCCGTACCGGGGCTTCTGGCAGAACGGCGAGCGGCCCGAAGACTTCCCGGCCCGGCAGCAACTGGCCATCGCGGGCCTGCAGCAGCCCGTGACGGTGCGCTACGACGACCGCCGCGTGCCCCACATCTTCGCCCAAAACGACCACGACCTGTACCTGGCCCAGGGCTACCTCACGGCCCGCGACCGCCTCTGGCAAATGGACTTTGTGGCGCACGTCGCAGCCGGGCGGCTGGCCGAAATCCTGGGGCCGGAGCGGCTGGAAACGGACCGGTTTTTCCGGCGCATGGGCCTGGGCTTCGGGGCGCAGAAATCGGTGACTGCCGTGCTGGCCGACCCCGTGACCAGCGTAGTGGCGCGGGCCTATTCCGACGGCATCAACGCCTACATCAACACCCTCACGCCCGCCACTTACCCGTTTGAGTACAAGCTGCTCGACTACGCGCCCGAGCCCTGGGAGCCGCTAAAAAGCGCCCTCATCCTCAAATACATGGCCTTCGACCTCACCGGCCGCTCCGACGACCTGCGCATGAGCAATGCCCTGCGCAAGTACGGCCCGGCGGTGATGCGCGACCTGTTTCCCGACTACCCCACCCGCGAGTCGCCGGTGATTCCGGCGGGTACGCCACTCGATTTCCAGCCCCTGGCCACGCCGCCCGTGCCGCCCGCTTTCGTGGCGGCCGAAGCGCCGTATGCACCCGACCAGGAGCCTTCGCGCGACCTGGGCTCCAACAACTTCGCGGTGAGCGGGGCACGCTCGGCCACCGGCTTCCCGATGCTGGCCAACGACCCGCATTTGCAGCTCAACCTGCCCAGCATCTGGTACCAGGTGCAGTTGACCGCGCCGGGCGTGAACGTGTACGGCGTGTCGATTCCGGGCGCGCCGCTGGCCATCATTGGCTTTAATGAGCAGGCGGCCTGGGGCGTGACCAACACCTACGCCGACGTGCTGGACTGGTACCAGGTGCAGTTTCGGGATGCCCGCAAGCTGGAATATTTCCACGGCGGCCGCTGGAAGCCCGTGCGCCGCGTGGTGGAGCACATCAAAGTGCGCGGCCAGCCCGACCGCCTCGATACCGTATTATATACCCACCACGGCCCGGTGGTGTACGACCGCCCCCAGAAGCCCTTCCTATCCTACGTGCCCATCGGCTACGCGGCCCGCTGGACGGCCCACGACGCGGCCAACGAGTTCAAAACGTTCTATCAGCTCAACCGCGCCCACACCTACGCCGACTACACGGCCGCGCTGGCCAGCTACGGCGCGCCGGCCCAGAACTTCGTCTTTGCCGATGCCGGCCAGGACATTGCCATCTGGCCCAACGGCCACCTGCCGCTGAAATGGCGCGAGCAGGGCAAGTACCTGCTCGACGGCCGCGACCCGGCCCAGGACTGGCAGGGCTGGATTCCGGCCGCCCAGAACCCGCACGCCAAGAACCCGGCCCGGGGCTTCGTATCGTCGGCCAACCAGTCGTCGGTGCGGCCGCAGGACTATCCTTATTATATGAATTGGGATTACGGCTCGTCGGAGCGCGGCCGGCGCATCAACCAGCGCCTCGGCCAGATGCCCATAGTCACGGCCGACAGCCTGCGCCTGCTCCAGAACGACGTGCTCGGCCTGAATGCCCAACTGATGCTGCCGCGCATGCTGGCACTGGTCGGCGCACAAGCCGCCGCCTCGCCCGAGGGCCAGGCCCTGGCCGCCCTGCGCCACTGGGACTACCAGTACACGGCCGATGCCGTGGGCCCCAGCCTGTTTGAGCTGTGGTACGAAAACCTAGTGAAGCGCCTCTGGGACGATGATTTCCCCCTCGACCCCAAAGGCCCGGCCTACCGCCGCCCCGCCCGCGACCGCACCAACAACCTGATTCTGACCGAAGACAGCAGCCGCTGGATTGACGACCGTCGCACCCCCACCCGCGAAACCCTGCCCCTGCTGGCCCGCCAAAGCCTGCACTGGGCCGTGGACAGCCTCACCCGCAAATACGGCGCGCAAGGCCCCAAATGGCGCTGGGCCAGCCAGAAAAGCACCGACATCCTACACCTGCTCAGTCTCCCCGGCTTCGGGCAGATGGACGTGGACTGCGGCGGCGGCTCCGGCATCGTGAACGCCACCACCGAGCGCCAGGGCCCCAGCTGGCGCATGGTGGTAGCGCTGGGCCCCCAGGTGCGCGCCTACGGCGTGTACCCCGGCGGCCAGAGCGGCAACCCCGGCTCGCCCTTCTATTCCAACCTACTGGAAACCTGGCGCGTAGGCCAGCTCGACGAGCTGGTCTTTCTGCGCAGCGCGGAGGAGCCGAACGCGCGGGTAGCTACGGCGTGGACGCTGCAGGGAAAGTAAATTCCCGAGACTTTCCGAGACCTTCCATCTCCCAGCCTTATTTATAGCTCCGCTTGTGAAATCGCCCCTCCGTTCTACCAAACCCCGTTTATTTTCGAGCCTTGCCTTGCTACTATGGCTTTCAATTCCCCAATCTGCTGCCGCTCAAACATCTACTACCGAGCCGTCCAACCAGGAACCAAAAAAACCTGAAGGCAAGCAATATACCTTATTAGAGCAGATGCCTCAGTTACCTGGCGGGGGCGGCAACCGGGCCATCAGCAAGGCCATTCACAGTAGGCTGCATTATCCTACCCGAGCGGAGCAGCTGGGTATAGAAGGCGTTGTAATGGTGTATTTTGTGGTGACAAAAACCGGGGAAATCCGTGACGAAAAAATTGTGCGAAGCATTGGCGGCGGCTGCGATGAGGCCGTTTTACTCGCGGTGCGCGACCTTCCTCGTCTCATTCCGGGCACCCGGCAAGGCCAGCCCATCGACGTTGGGTTTACCTTCCCTATTTCGTTTCGGATGCAGGACTCGAAAACCGACCTGCTCGACACGCTGAACCGTGTGTATCCGTTAGTAAACCAAATGCCTCACTTACCGGGCAGCACTAGCGGCGTCGCTATCACCCAAGCCATTCAGCGGGCTTTGGTGATGCCGGCCGAAGTGGCAAATGACACCCTCGTCCGCAAGGTATTCGTGGGCTTTATCGTCGGCCCCAGCGGGGTGATTCGCGACGTTAAAATAGTCCGGGGGCTGAGTGCCAACTGCAATGCCGCCGCGCTGGCCGCCGTGCGGCAACTGCCACGCTTCGTGGGGGGCAAGCTAAACGGGCTGCCCGCCTCCGTGAGCATGACCGTGCCCGTGCAGTTTGGCCAGCTCCCGCAAAAACCCTGAATGGCCCCCTAAATAGCTGGCCGTAGATTACGGCCAGCTATAAATTTGCCACATGAATACCGACCAACTAAAGCGACTTCGCCGCCCGTGGTTGTTGGGCAGATTATTCTTCCTGCTCCTCTCGCTGCCGCCCCGCCCCGCCGCTGCCCAGTCCTATGGCCAGTACGCCACCGATACCACGCAGATATTCAACTACGTGGACCAGATGCCCACCCTGCCCGACGGCGGCGGCAACCTGGCCTTGGTGAAAGCCGTGCAGAAGCAGCTTCAGCTGCCGCTGGAAGTGCGCGAGGGCCGCACCGAAGGCCGGGTATTCGTGCGCGTGGTGGTGGGGGTGAGTGGCGTGGGGCGAAAGGCAGCCGTGGTGCAGTCGCTCAGCCCCGCCTGCGATGCCGCCGCGCTGGCCGCCGTGAAGCGCATGCCGCGCCTGCTGCCGGGCCGCTACCAGGGCCAGCCGGTGGCGGTGCTGCTCACGGTGCCGGTTATGTTCCTGTCGCCGCGCCACGTATTTGCCAGCACGGAAGTCACCCGGCCGGCCCGGTTCCCCGGCGGCGACGCGGCCCTGGAGCAGTACCTGCAAAAGAACAAATCCACCCCTGCCGAAGTAAAGCAGCGCGACCTCCAGGGCCGCGTCGCGGTACGCTTCGTGCTGAAGGCCGATGGCCGCATCGGGGCCAGCGAAGTCATCAACCCCCTCTGCCCCAGCTGCGACGACGAAGCCCTGCGCCTCGTACGTGGCTTCCCGCGCTGGCAGCCCGCCTTGGGCTACGACGACCAGCCCGTGGCCGTGTACCAGGTGGTCAACATCTCGTTCAGCCCGCCCGCGCCACCCACCGGCCAGGCCGCACCGGTACCCGAAAACCAGGTGTACAACCAGGTCGAGCAGATGCCCGTGCTATCCGGCCGCAGCGGCCCCGATGGCCTACAAGCCGCCCTACAGGAACTTATAGAGTACCCTGAGCGCGCCAGCAGCGGCGAGGGCCAGATGAGCTTCGTGGTGGAGCCCGATGGCCGCGTCACGCGCCCGGTCATGCTCAAGCCCATCAACAGCGCCCTGGACGAGGCCGTGCTGGCGGCGGCCCTGCGCCTGCCCCGCTTCGAGCCCGGCCGCCACAACGGCCAGCCCGTAGCCGTGCGCCTCGCCGTGCCGGTCCTGATTGACATTCGTTGAGGCAGTACGCTTCTGATACTCGCCACGAAGTAGGGTGCGGGGCTTGTCCCCGACCGGCGTTGAACGGTATCGTTGAAACAGTGACAACGCCGGGCGGGGACAAGCCCCGCACCCTACTTCGTGGCGAGTATAGCTGCCTACTGGGCAGTTCCTTTCGAATCAACTTCGGCAAGACACAAAAAAGGCGGCCTTCCGCAGAAGGTCGCCTTTTTTGTGTAGCATTGGCAATCTGCTGTTCTACAACAGAATACCAGGCACCCGCTAGTCGTTGGCGCGGTTGATGAGCACCACCGTTACGGCCGCAATGGCCGCGATGCCGAGTACCATTTGCGTGGGAGTGAAGCGCTGCGCGGCTTTGCGCAGCAGCACGCCGCCGTTTTTCAGCAGGTCGTCTACGTGTTCGGTTTTGCCTTGAAATACGTGGTAGGCGCTCTCGAACGTGCGGGCAAGGTCTTCGGGCAGGATGTCTTCGAGTTGTTTTTCGATTTGCGCTTCCATAAAGCTGGTATTGAATAGGGAGAGGTGAAACAGGGCCGTTGCCGCCCCTGACTCGCTGTACGGAAAAGAGCCGGGCCGGGCTGCCTTTTTTCTGGTCGAGAACCAAAATACCCCACAATATCAAAAAGCAAATTATTCATTATCAGCAGTATTTGCCAAAACACATTACCTGATAATTCCTCGCTTTACTCTATCACAACAATCCGCGAGCCGGTGCGGCGGTCCTCCCGCACCTGGCAGTAGTAAGCGCCCGGCGCCAGCCCGCTCAGGTCCACGGGCAGCAGCTGGGGGCCGCGGGGCAGCATCTGGTCCACGGTGCGGCGCACTTCGCGGCCCAGGGAATCAAGCATCACGACTTGGACGTGGCCACCGGCGCTTTCGTAGGCGACGGTAGTGCGGCCGTCGCGCGCCACCGGGTTGGGGTACACCGTGAAATCGGCAACCTCGGCCGCCGAATTCGTGGCCGTGACG
This sequence comes from Hymenobacter artigasi, assembly GCF_012275535.1. Classification (GTDB taxonomy): domain Bacteria; phylum Bacteroidota; class Bacteroidia; order Cytophagales; family Hymenobacteraceae; genus Hymenobacter; species Hymenobacter artigasi. The sequence continues at coordinate 689,367 of NZ_JAAVTK010000001.1, forward strand.
GCCCCGGGCCGCAGTACCGGCACGTAGGCGAAGGGCTGCCCGAAGAGTTGCGTGAGTGTGGCCGGCGTCACCTGGAACCAGTCTTTCAGAATGCTGGTGTAGATGCTGCGGAAGTCGAACTGCATGGGAATGTTGTCGTTCACGCCGGCACTGGTGGGCAGCGTGGGGTTGGCCCCGTGCACGATGGGGTTCACTTTGGTGCCAAAAAGCAGCAGCGGCGCCGCCGCGCCGTGGTCGGTACCAAAGCCCGAGTTGGAGCGAATGCGCCGCCCGAATTCCGAGAACGTCATGCCCACCACCCGGTCCTGAATGGCCAGCCGCCGCAGGTCGTCCTGGAAGGCGTTCACGGCCTCCGCAATCTTGCCCAGCAGCGTGGCGTGGGTGCCCACGGTGGTGCTGCCCGTGCTGGGCACCTGCAGCGTGTGCGTGTCGAAGCCGCCGAGCTGGCACACGTAGATGCGGGTGCTCAGGCCGCCGGCCACCAGCTGGGCCACTATTTTGAGCTGGTCGGCCAGCGAGTTCTGGCCCGCCGTGGGGTACAGCGGCGAGAGGTTCTGGGCGCGCCCGGCCGCCGCCTGAATGGCCGTGGTGTACACCTGCGTCTGGCTCACCACCTGCCGGATAAAGGTGAGCTCGTGCCCGGCCGGCGTGTTCGGCGCGGCATCGACGCCCCCGCTAAGCAGCTGATAGAAAGACGACGTGCTGGCGATGGCCATGCCCATGTTCACCGTCGGTCCCTGCACGCAGTTGCTCACCACCGAGCCAATACTGATGGCCAGCGGGTCAGGGTTCTGGGTACTGGGGTAGCCGGTGGGGAAGCCCGCAAACTCGCCGTCGAGGTAGCGGCCGGCCCAGCCGGTGGTCCAGGTCACGTTCGACTCGGAGCCGGAGGTCCAGATATCGGTGGCCCGGAAGTGCGAGAAGTTGGGGTTGGGGTAACCCACGCTCTGCACCACGCCCAGCTTGCCGTTCTGGTACAGGTTCTGGAGCGAGGCCATGGCCGGATGAATGCCGGTGGCCGTGGTGAGCGGCAGCACCTGCGCTTGGGGCAGGGCAATGTTGCTGCGCGCCGCCAGCAGGGCCGGGTACTGGTCCAGCGGGATAATCATGTTCAGCCCATCATTGCCGCCTTGCAGCTGAATGATGACCAGCACCTTATCCGAAACCGTGGTGGCATTGGTGAGGGCCGCCAGCTGGGCCGAGTGCCCGTAGGCCCCAATGGGCAGCCCGCTCAAAAAAGCAGTACCAACCGAGGCCGCAGCCGTAGTCTGTAGAAATTCGCGACGTTTCATGGGTAAGCCGTTAGCTATGAGCTGTCAGCTATTAGCCAGCAGCTTCAGTTGACAAATGGTTGTTTGCGAGAGCTAACAGCTGATAGCTGCCAGCCAACAGCTTAAGAAAGATGGTATTCGGCCAGGCCCATCAGGGCGCGCAGCATGGCTTGCAGCTTGGTAGTCACGGCCGCCTTCTTGGCCGTGTTGGTGGGCGCGGCCAGGTACTGCTGCCACTCCACGGTCCACTCAAAATCGGGCAGGCCAGGCAGCAGGGCGGTTTTCAGGAAGGCAATCTGGTTGGCAGTGAGCGCGATGGGCAGCATCAGCTTCACATACTCGTCAATCAGCAGGTTGCAGTCTGAGGCCGTGGCGGCCGGGAACAACTGCGTGAGCGCCAGTACGTCAATCTTGATATTGACCCCGCTGCGCGTGTAGCCCGTGCCAATGAACAGGTCCGTAACCTGGTTGCGGCGCGGCAGCGTCACGGCGTTTATCCAGAGCTCGTGGTACTGCGGCGTCTGGTAGTAGGCGGCCCAGCCGGCCACGTTGGGCGGGTCGCCCAGCGTTTGCTGCTGCACAAAGGTCAGGCCGTTGAGGTAGTTCCACATGCCGTACTGCACAGCCACGTTGGTGGCGGGCGGAAACGCTACCTGCATCTGCCGGCACAGCCCCACCGTGAAATCGAGCGGGCTTTTGATGAGGCAGCCCACATTCAGGGCATCGAAGAAATGCTCGGAGCTGAACAACGCCCGCAGCACCGGCACAACATCGAAGCTTTTGTTGATGAGGATGGTAGCCAGCGGCCGGATAATATCCGTTTCGACCTGCGTATCAATCAAATAATACACAAACCAACGGTAGAGCTTGCGCACGATAAACCGCGCCGTCTCCACTTGCTGGAAAATCAGGTTGATAAGCGCCTGATACTCCGTGTTGCCGCTGGCCACGATGCTGGCATTGCCAAAGGCCGAAGAAAACACCTTGGTCGTGGTATCGTGGCGGCTGGCGGTGTAGTAGCTGCCCACGGGCACGGTAGCCAGGTCGCGCCAGCCGGTGAGTACTTTGGCGGCGGCCTGCACGTCGGCCTCGGTGTAGTTGGTGTAGTTGCCGGTGCCAATCAGGGGCCCCTTGCCCACCGTGAACAGCTCCAGTAGCTCGCGGCCGTAGTTCTCGTTGGGGGCACCCACCACGCTCTGGTTGCCGTTGAGGTAGCGCAGCATGGCGGGCGTCACGGTCACGTCCTTGGCCAGCTGCTTCACGTTGCCCAACGCGTGCTGGCGCAGCAGGCGGCAGTATTCGTAGCCCATGCGCGCATCGTTGATGTTGCTGATTTCCACTACAAAGTGGTTGTGCCAGAACAGCGTCATCTTCTCCACCAGCGTGGTGCCCTGGCCCAGCACCTGCCCCAGCCACCAGTCGCGCAGCGAAGTGCGGCGCACACCCTCAAAGTTCTGGTCGAATACCTGCGCCGTCCAGGTCTGGCCAATGGGCACGCTGGTATCGGTGGCCGACACGTTCACGGGCGGGTCGGGGGCAGTGGCGGGGGCCGTGAGCAGGCCATTGAGCACCGCCGTGAGGCTGGAGCCGGCCGCCGCCAGAATCTCCGGCCGGGTGGGGCCAAACAGGCAGCGGCGCAGCAGGTGCGCGGCCTGCTCGTAGCCCCAGGTGCCAGCGTAGGGCGTGAGGGTGCTGGTAGTGCGGGCCAGGCCGGTGGGCAACTCCTTATTAGCGTAGCGGCTCACGGTTTCGGGCGGGTCCTGCTGGGCCAGGGCGGCCGCAGGGCCGGCCAGCGGCCCGGGCCGCCCGGCCACAGCCGCCACCGGGGTATTAATTACGGCCGCGTTTCGTTGGAGGAAATGTCGACGGTTCATAAATAAGCGCAAAAAATGAGGCCAGAAACGTTGCTACAAGGTACCGTTCAGCCGCCGAATACAACGGCATTAACCGGCTGTTTAGCAAAGACTACAGTCTTCGCCTCGGGTTTAATGCAAGTATCGGTTTCTTTTAATGGGCATCGCATGAAGTGGTGACCGTTTCAGCCGCCTCCCGGCCCAGGTTACTGGCTCCGGGCGGCCACAAAAAAAGCGCCCGACCACAAGGGTCGGGCGCTCCGTCTTGCGCTTTGGTAGGCGCAGGCTTACTACTCAGCGGAAGCCAGGGCCGTGGCGGCTTCTTCCAGCGCGGCAGCATCGGCAGCCACGGCGGCGGGCACGCGGCCGGCCGCGTAGAAATTGCGGTGGTAGTAGGGCTGGTTCAGCGAGCTCACCATGACCCCCCCGTTGGTTGCTGAATGGGCAAACTTGCCGTCTTTCAGGTAAATACCAACGTGGTAAATCGGGCCGTGGCCCCGACGGAAAAACACCAGGTCGCCGGTTTCCATCTCGCTTTTGGCCACGCGCTTGGTGTTGCTAAACATAGCGCGCGACGAGTGAATGAGGTTGATGCCGTATACTTCGTGGAATACGCGGGTCACGAAACCCGAGCAGTCGGTGCCCTTGCGCGAATTGCTGCCGTAGCTGTAAGGCGTCCCAATCCAGTCGGTTACCGTGCGCAGCAGGTCCTTGTTTTCGTCGAAGGCCAGGTGCAGTCCCAGGGTTTGGGCGTAGTAGTGGTAGGTGAGCGAGTCGCGGGAGGCGGCCAGCTCGGCGGCAGTGGGCTTGGTGGCCGGTGGGTTGCCAAAGTCGCGAGGCTCGGTGGCGGGCTTTCCTATCGTCAGGGCCGGAAGCAGCGAAGCTTCGGCTACGACCGGTGCCGAAGCGGCACGGGCCATAACCGAAGCTTCGGGGGCGCGTTCAAAGAAGAAGGAGAGGGCCAGCGAGGTAGCGGCGAGGCAATACAGGAGGCTGTGTTTCATTGTCCGTCGTTAGGGTTGGGGGCAAAAAACCGGATTCCAAGGTGAGGGCGGAAGAGCCGGAGTAGTAGCTTTCTTAGGCGATAGGCAAGGCTGACTGCAGCCGAGTGAAGAGGTGATGAAAAGCAGTTGTACCCGATAATTTCTATTGTTCGTAGAACAGGTCACAGGGTAAAGCTAGGTTAAACTTTTCGTAAGTCCGGCACTTTTTCTTTAAAAAGGGCAAAAATACTTTACAAAAGATAATTTTATCAACAAATATTAACCTTACAGCTTGCAACCAAGCTCCTCTTTACTTCGTATCTGCGCGGTCAGAATATTCATATATCCTACTTCATGCAAAAACTCCGGACCTGGACCAATTCTCCCCTCGCTTTCATTGCCCGCCGCGTGCTAAAAGCCCGGCGCGTGGCCATGGTAGTGGGCCAAACCGTGCACCTGAGCGGAGCCTCCCGCGAGGACTTCTTAGCCGATGCCGAATGGGTGGCCCACGAGGCCGTGCACCTGCGCCAGTACCAGGAGCACGGCCTGCTTCCCTTCCTCTGGAAATACCTCATCGAGTCGGCCCGCGTGGGCTACTACCACAACAAGTTTGAAGTGGAAGCCCGCGAGGAAGCCCGCCGCGTGGTGCTGGCCAACCCCGCCCACGTACTACGCCCCCTGCCACGCCACGCGCAGCCCTGATTTGAGGGGGTTAAGAACCGCGAAAGCCAAAATAAAACCGGCGAATTGCAACTAACCGGGAGCTGATTACGAATAAACCTAACGCCTGGGGCACTGCGGTGTCCGGCTTTGCTTTTTTCTCTCCACTCCCCTTTCCGTCTCAGTATCATGGATAACCAGAAAGACCAGCTCGGAACTTCGAACCCGACCAACACCGAACGCAACGCCCAATCTTCGGCCACCACGCCGGATACTGCCAGCGGCGCTTCGGCCGCTTCGCGCAAATCGGCCCCCACGCCCAGCGCCCAAAGCTCCTCCCCTACTCCCGACGCGCAGAACCAAACTACGGCCAACGCCGGCGACAACCGCCAGGGCGAAGGCCAGCAAACCAACGACCAGACCGGCTCCCTGGTTGATACGGCCCTGAACAGCGGCAAGAAGTGGATTGAGGACTCCGGCGTGCTCGACAGCGTGAACCAGCTGCCGCAGTCGCTCAAAGACCTCGGCACCCGTGCCCTCGATAAAGTCAACGGCCTCAGCACGACCCAGAAAGTAGTGGGCGGCGCTATTCTGGCCGGTGGCGTTGCCTGGCTGGCTACCCGCAAGGGCAAGTCCGGCAGCAGCGAAAGCAGCTCCTATAACTACGGCCGCCAGCGCGATGCCGGCTATGGCCGCAGCAAATATGGCTACCAGGCTCCCGACGCATCCACCAGCCGCCGCCCGGCCGCCGGCACCACCGGCCGCTCCGACAGCGGCTCGCCATACGCCAGCGGCAAGCGCTTCGGCAGTCCTAGCAGCGATGCCAGCGACTCCAAGTCGTCCGGCAACACCGGCATCCACTCGGGCAGCGGCCGCAATGAGAGCAGCCCCAGCGCCTCGGCCCACACCGACCACGGCGCGCAGGCTTCCGACCGCAGCTCCCACTCGAAGGAAGACGGCTTCCGCAGCATCGAATAGGCTCGCTGGCCACTAAATAAAAAAATCCCCGCTTCTCATCGAAGCGGGGATTTTTTTTGCCATTGCCTCAACGGCAGAAAGGCGGCTTAGATATTCATGGCCGACTCGCGGCGGCGCATCTTGCCGGCCGGAATGCCGAACATCATCTTGAAGCGGCGGCAGAAATAGGCGGTGTCCTTATAGCCCACTTCCTTGCCGATGTCGCGGATGCTTTTCTTTGTCGTACGCAGCAGGAATACGGCGCGCTCCATGCGCTGGTATTCGATGTAGTCCTGCGGGTTGATATTGGTCAGCATCTTGAAATACTGGCCCACGTAGTCCTCGCTCACGTTGGCTACGCCGCTCAGCACTTTGTTGGAGAGGTCGCCGCCCAAGTTCTCCTTGATGTAGTTGAACAGGTCAATCAGGCGCGGGTCTTTGAAGTAGGTGCTGTTGGTGGCCAGCTGCTCCACAAACATGTTGTTGCGCAGCACGTAGCGCACCACTTCCACCACAATGTTCTCGGTGTAAATGTTGATGAGGCGCTCGCGGCCGGGCAGGTCCTGCATGCTCTCTTCCACCACCTTAATCACCAAGTTGGCCAGCTTGGCCTGGCCCGAGATGAGGAAAGCCGGTACGTCGAGCGAGGCGAAGAAGTTCACCGAGTCGAACACCTTGGCTTCGAAGCTCACAAAGCTGTGGCTTTCTTCGGCGTCGCCGATGAGGTCGAGGCTGTCGTTGGAATGGAAGAACTTGTCCTTGTTCGAAATCAGGTCATCGTTGGTGATGACGCGGTTTTTGGTGTCCTCGCCGTAGCTCACGCGGGTGGGCCGGCCGCCGGGAATGAACAGCATCTCGCCTTCCTCCACCACCATCGTTTCTTCGCCAAACGTGAGGTGGCCTTTGTGGAGCAGAATCAGGTTGTTGCCGACGTCGTAGGAATTGCGCACGGTGAAGGGCTGGTGCAGCACCAGGTTTTTGGCCTTGATGTAGCGAACGCCCAACGACTCGATGACTTTATTGTAATCTTCCATAATTCAGGTGGCCCGAGAGGGCCTTGAGGGATGCGGGTGGGGTAACTGGGTGGCTACCGCAATGCAATATAACAGCTTGAAATTCACAAAAACTAAAAACCCAGCCAAATAGTGGCTGGGTTTTGTGCAATGAATCTGAATTTTAGGCAATTCCCCCCTTACTTGAGGATATCCCGCGAAATCACAATTTTTTGAATTTCCGAAGTACCCTCGTAAATCTGGGTAATCTTGGCGTCGCGCATGAAGCGCTCGACGTGGTATTCCTTCACAAAGCCGTAGCCACCATGAATCTGGACGGCCTCTACGGCCGAGTCCATGGCAACCTTGGAGGCGAAGAGCTTGGCCATGGCCCCCGACTTGCCATAATCGGCGTGGTTGTCCTTGTCGGCGGCGGCTTGCAGGCAGAGCAGGCGGGCCGCATCTACGTTGGTCGCCATGTCGGCCAGCTTAAACTGAATGGCCTGATGCTGCGAAATCGGCACGCCAAAGGCCTTGCGCTCCTTGGCGTATTTCAGGCTGAGCTCCAGCGAGCCGGAGGCAATGCCCAGCGCCTGCGCCGCAATGCCGATGCGGCCGCCGGCCAGCACCTGCATGGCAAACTTGAAGCCGAAGCCGTCGGCCCCGATACGGTTTTCCTTGGGCACCTTCACATCGGTAAACATGAGCGAGCAGGTGTCGGAGCCGCGAATGCCGAGCTTGTTCTCCTTAGGGCCCTGGATGAAGCCGGGCATGTCCTTGTCCACGATGAGGACGTTGATGCCACGCGACTTCAGCTCGGGGTTGGTTTGGGCAATAACGAGGTAAACCGAGGCGGTGGTGCCGTTGGTAATCCAGTTTTTGGTACCGTTGAGGAGGTAATGGTCGCCCATGTCCTCGGCGGTGGTGCGCTGGCTGGTGGCGTCGGAGCCGGCTTCGGGCTCGCTCAGGGCAAAGGCGCCAATAATTTCGCCCGAGCACAGGCGGGGCAGGTATTTCTGCTTCTGCTCTTCGGTGCCGTACTGCTCCAGGCCCCAGCACACCAGCGAGTTGTTCACGCTCATGATAACCGAACACGAAGCATCAACCTTGCTGATTTCCTCCATCGCCAGCACGTAGCTCACGGTGTCGAGGCCGGAGCCGCCGTACTCGGGGCTCACCATCATGCCCATGAAACCCAGCTCGCCCATCTTTTTGATTTGCGCGGTGGGGAATTTCTGGTGCTCGTCGCGCTCGATTACGCCGGCCCACAGCTCGCTCTGGGCAAAGTCGCGGGCAGCGTCGCGCACGGCCAGCTGCTCTTCATTGAGTTGGTAAATATTGGAGGATGTGGCGGTTTGCATGGGCGGGGTGGGAATAATTGATTTAACGGCGCAAAAGTACGGCCCTGGGGCACGACGGACAAGGTGAACGGTTACACTCAGCCCCCCTAACAGCTGTTAGCCGACAAAAGATTCTGGCCTTTCTGCCTAAACAACCTCCGGGAGCGGCCCGGAGTTTTTGCACGACTTTTACCCGGATATGACCATTCGCCTCCTCAGCCGCTACGCGCTGGCTCTATTATTCACGCTGGCCGGCATCTGGCATTTTGTGCACCCGGCTACTTACCTGACCATTATGCCGCCCGCGCTGCCAGCCCCACTGGCCCTGGTGTACCTGAGCGGCATTTTTGAAATGCTGGGCGGCCTGGGGCTGCTGCCGGCCCGGACCCGGCGGCTGGCCGGCGGGGGCCTGCTGGCGCTGCTGGTGGCCGTGTTTCCGGCCAATGTGCACATGGCCCTGATTCATGAGCAGCTGCACATTCCTGGCTGGCTAGCCTGGGGCCGCCTGCCCTTGCAGCTGCCGCTACTGTGGTGGGTGTGGCGGGTAATGCACCAGAAGTAGTGCCAGCCTATATTGCGGGCGCATTTTCTACCATTTGCTGTATGTTGACAAACGCAAATAATTTCCTTCCAGGCCTCATGGTTCTGTTGCTGGCTGTTCGTGCGCGGCGATTATCTGCGCTACATTTTCTCGCCGGTTTCGCTGGTCTATAAAGGGGGGCAGCAGAGGAGCTACTTCTTCCGCCCCCGCCCGGCCGGCCAGTAGCAGCAGCTCATCATCCGGATGGTCCTCCGCACCCGCCCGACAGGCCGGGCTGCTCGGCCATGCTCGTTGGTTTTTCGATGAAAAACAACGCATTAGCTCATTTTTCGACGGCTTTTTTCCCTTCGAAAACACCTTGCCCTAAGCCCCTGGGAGCTAGGGGCTTATTGGGCCGTTTGCAAGCATTGGAATGGCACTATACCTTGCCAATTTAGCATTAAATTTGCATTTTTGATATATTTTTCGTACCTTTGTATCAGATATAAACAATTTTTCACCTAATCAATCATAATGCAATATCAAATCAATGAGATTACGAGTATCCCCAACGCCCAAGTAAAAAAGCTGAAAGAGCAGGGCATTACCACCGCCGATGCGCTGCTAAGCGCAGGCCGCACGCCCGCCGCTCGCCGTGCCCTGGCCAAGGCCACCGGCATCCAGGAAATCAATCTATTTAAGTGGGTCAACTACGCCGACCTTTCCCGCGTCGACGGCCTGGACCCCGAGCTGACCGGCTTGCTCGAAGAAGTCGGCATTACCACCCTGCTGGACCTGCGCGGCCGTTCGCCTTTTAGTCTGCACAGCAAGCTGGTGTCCACCAACCACGAGCATCACTTCGTGAACATGGTGCCCGACATGATGAAGGTGGTCGACATGGTGAACCACGCCAAAACCATGGAGCCGGAAGTAGCTTACCGCTAACCCTTTCCGTTTGCAAAAAGCTGCCAGCTGCCTTGTTCGCAAGGCAGCTTTTTTTGTGTTTGAAACGACCCGGCCGGCACCTCACCCCCAGCCCCTCTCCACAGGAGAGGGGGAGCCAGCTGATTGTGGCGCATTACCGGCGACCTGTACCCGTGAGACGAAGCCGGGTATTCACTCGTGCATCAAACTTACTCCCAGCGCACGTCCAGCAGGCGTAGCTGCACGCTACGCTGGCCCCGGTACTCGTTCAGCTCCACGGTGTAGCAGGCGCTGAAGGGCCGGCCCTGCTCAATCTCGGGCAGGTAGTCGGCCAGGCCAAAGCCGATGGCATCCACGGCCGGGCCCTGCACGTCGGCCAGGGCCAGGCGCAGCTTGAGGTGGCCCTGCCCCACCACGCGGGCGCTGTGCGGCACGGCCACCAGCCGCTGCGAGGCAAACACGGGGTTGGGGTTGCCGGGTCCGAAAGGCTCCATGCGGCGCAGCTCCCCGAAGAATTCCTCGGTGATGCGGCTCAGGGGCAGCACGGCGGCTATCTCCACGGGCCGTACCAGGTGCTCGGTGGTCAGCGTATCGGCCACCACCTGCTCGAACTGGCGCTGGAAGGCGGGCACATTCTCCACCTTCAGGGTGAGGCCGGCGGCGGCGCGGTGCCCGCCAAACTGGTCGAGCAGGGCCGAGCAGGATTCCAGGGCTTCGTGCACGTCGAACCCCGCCACGGAGCGGGCCGAGCCGGTGGCCTTGCCGTCGCGCTGCGTGAGAATGACGGTGGGGCGGTAGTATTGGTCGAGGCAGCGCGAGGCCACGATGCCGAGCACGCCCTGGTGCCAGTCGGCCTTGTAGAGCACGGTGGCGCGGGCATTTTGCAGCGTGGGGTCGCCGGCAATCATATCCAGTGCTTCCTGGGTGGTGTGCTGGTCGGAGCCGCGCCGCTGCTGGTTCATCTGGTCCACCACTTCGGCGGTGTAGCGGGCTTCCTGCTGGTCGGGGGCCAGCAGCATGGCTACGGCGCGGCGGGCATCGCCCATGCGCCCGGCGGCATTGATGCGCGGTGCAAAGCCGAATATCAGGCTGCTGATGCCCAACGGGCCTTCGCGCAGGGTGGCCAGCTCGCGTAGGGCAGCCAGGCCGGGACGCAGCAAGTGGGCATCTTCGTTGAAGCGCCGCAGGCCGTAGGAGGCCAGAATGCGGTTTTCGCCGGTGATGGGCACGATGTCGGCGGCAATGCTGACCGTCACCAAATCCAGCAAATCATGCAGGGGGGCCTGGGGCAAGCCCAAATGCTCGCCCAGCGCCTGCATCAGCTTGAAGCCCACGCCGCAGCCCGAAAGCTCTTTGTACGGGTACTCGCAGTCGGCTCGCTTAGGGTCGAGCACGGCCACGGCGACCGGCAGCTCGTCGCCGGGCAGGTGGTGGTCGCAGATGATGAAATCGACGCCCCGGCTGCTGGCGTAAGCCACCTGCTCTACGGCTTTGATGCCGCAATCGAGCGCGATGATGAGGGCAAAACCGTTATCGGCGGCCGTATCAATGGCCTTGTGCGAGATGCCGTAGCCCTCGGTGTAGCGGTCGGGGATGTAGTCGCGCAGCCGCTCCACGCCGAATAGCGGCGTGAGGTAGCTCATCACCGTGGCCACCGACGTGATGCCGTCCACGTCGTAGTCGCCCAGCACCAGCACTTTCTCGCCGGCTTGCAGGGCGTGGGCCAGCCGGGCCACGGCGCGGTCCATGTCGCGCATCAGCAGCGGGTTGGGCAGTTGGCGCAGGTCGGGGTGGAAGAAGGCGGCGGCGGCTTCGGGCGTGGCAATGCCGCGCTGCACCAGCAGGGCGGCTATCTCGGGGGCAATGAAGAGGGCCTGGGTGAGGCTATGGACCTGGGCAGGGTCGGGGTCGGGGATGTAATTCCAGCGTTTACTAGCAGATACGGGCATCGGATACTTCGTCAAAATGGGTCCAAAAGTACGACCAAACCCCTCCCCCACGCCGGCGGCCGTACCTTCGCCCTTCGTTTTGCCATCCCCGCGCACCATGAAAAAGCTCCGAGATTTCTACCGCCAATACCGCCAGTACATCGGAACCGATGTACTGATGTACGGGGTGTTTATCCTGGCCCTGGCGCTGATGTTCGTGTTTTTAGGATAGGTTTTTTTAGGGTATGGAGGTAGGAGGGTGTGGGGGTATGAGTTTGCTTTGCAACCCTTTCCCCTCCTTTTTACACCTCCTACCCTCCTACCCCCACACCCTCCTGCCCTAAATACTACTGCACCCCATCGCCGCGCAGCTTGCGGAAGCGCTTGCGGGCCTCGGCCACGTAAATGCTGCCGGGAAACTTGGTAATCACCTGGTTGTAAAGCTCCTGGGCCTTACCCTTGTCCTTCACGTCTTCTTCCTGAATGCGGGCCAGCAAGTATAGTGCGTCGTCGCTCAACACGTCGGTTTTGGGGTTGGCGGTGATGCGCTCCAGCGTGGCAATGGCGCCGGGGAAGTCGCCGGTGCGGCGCTGGAGCTGCGCTTTCAGGTAGTACGTGTCATCGGCCAGCGAATGGCCGGGGAAGCGCTCCAGCAGTGCATCCAGGCCTTTGATGGCCTCCGGAATCTTGTTTTGGAACACCAGCTGCTCTACGGCGGCGTAGGCTTTTAGCCCCAGGCCCAGCGTATCCTCCACGGTGTTGTCCTGAATCAGCAGCGAGAGCTGCATGGCGTCGTTGGCAATTTCGCGGGTGGTGGCTTCTTTCAGGATGTCGAGGTGGCTTTGGGCCAGCTTAAAATCACCTGCATAGTAGCTCAGACGGGCGTTGCGCAGCTTAGCTTCGTAGCCCAGCGGCGAGTCTTTATGCGACTTTTCGACCTGCGAGTAAAGCAGCGTGGCCTCCCAGGGCTCGCCTTTCAAAATGTAGAGGTCGCCCAGCGTGATTTTGGCTTCGTCCACTACCTCGTCGCTGGCGCGGGGCATGTCGATTACCTGCTGGAGCAGCGTCATGGCCTTGGCGCGGTCATTCAGTTGGAAGGCGTAGAGGTTGGCCAGGTTGCGGAGCACGGGGGCGGTATCGGGCGTGCGGCCCAGCTCGGTGAGCAGCTGCTCGTATTCGGTTACCAGGGCGCGTACTTTGGTCTGGTCTACGGGGTAGGTTTCGCGCACCTGGGCTTCGCGGGCTTGCAGTAGGCGCTGCCGGGCCCCGTTGTAGTACGGACCGTTGCGGTACTCTTTCACCACATATGCAAAGCCTTCGATGGCCGTTTCGTAGTCCTTGTTCTGCTGCGCGATGGCGGCCAGCTCCAGTACCCGCACGCCCTCGCTACGGCTACGGCGGTCCAGGGCGCGGGCCTGCACCAGCGCCCCACCAAAGTCACGGCGCTGCATCTGCAGCCACAGCAGCAGCTCGCTGTAAGCCGACTGTTCGGGGTGCTCTTGGATGGCGGTAATCAGCTGTTTTTCCAGCGCGTCGAAGTCTTTTTCCTCGTGCAGGGCGTTTTGCAGCATGTTGCGCACGTAGGGCAGCTGCCGGTCGTCCTGGGCTATCAGGCGCAGGGTTTCGGCCAGCACTTTGGGCTGGTCGCCGGCCTGGGTGTAGAGCTGGATGAGCTGCGGGGCGTACTCGGTGTCGTTTTTGGCCAGGGCACGGCCGCGCAGGTAGGTGCGCTCGGTCCATTCGGACAGCTCGCGGCGGCTGAATTCGGCCGCCACCGGCTGCACCTGCGTGGGCGCGAGCTGGGCCAGCACTTTCTGCCACTGCTTTTCGGCTGCTGACTTATCCCCGGCCGCCTGATAGGCGCCGCCCAGCGCTACGCCGAGCGTGGCATCGTCCGGGCGCAGCTTTATGGCTTTTTTGGCCAGTTTTTCGGCATCCTTGTAGCGCTTCAAAGCCTGCAGCGACGCGATGTAGACCGGGAAGGTGGCCAGACTGGTCTGTTCTTCCAGCGGCAGCTTTTCAAACAGAAAAACCACTTTCTCATGCTCGCCCCGGCGGGCATAGTCCTGGGCCAGGGCGGTGTTGCTCACGGGGGCCCAGCCTTTGGAGGGCTGCGCGTGCGCGGGCAAAGTCAGCAGAAGTGCCGCAGCAACGAGGAAGGAAGACGAACGCATAGATTCAAAAGTCGATTCACGAAGCAATAGCGGGCCGGCAAAGCACCGCCAGCGGCCAGCTCCAAAACGCCGGACCACGGCTGCTTCGTTCAAAGTCGAAGCACCGGCCCGGCCCCAAAAAACGCTTACCCGAAAAACGAAAAAGGGCCGCCCTCGAAGGTACGGCCCTTTTCAAACGCGCGGATTGACGACCTAGAAAAACTTCGTGCGGTTGTCTTTCACGTTGGCGTGGGCCTTCACGGCCTCGTAAATCTTGCCGTCCTGCTGCTGGGCGCGCTGTTGCGCCAGCTGCTGCTGCACGGCCTTCAGGTTGGTGTTGGCCACCTGCGGCTCGGATACGCTCACGGGCTCAACCACGAGCACGCCCTGCTCGCCCTGAATTGGGGCCGACTTCTGGCCGGGCTTCAGCGCGTAGGCTTTGCCCACGGCCAGCGGCTCGAAGCCGATGTTGGCAATGCTGCCCTGACCGAGAATCACGTTCTCGGCGGTGCCTACCTGGGCGGTGGGGCCGTATTTGGTGGCCATTTCCTCCAGACTGCCGGTCTTGGGCAGCTTGGCGATGATTTGCTGGGCTTTCTCCTCGTTGCGCACCATGGCCGACAGCTCGGGCTTCAGGTTGGCAATGGTAGCCGTGCCCTTGGCGCGCTCGTCGGTGAGGGCGGCAATGACGTACTGGTCACCCATTTCGTACACCTCCGAGATGTCGCCCACCTTGGTTTCGGAGCCGTTCGGGCTGAAGCCGAAGGCCCAGCGCACCAGCTCGCGGGCGTTTTGCAGGTTGTTTACGCTGCGGGCGCCACGGTCCAGGTTTTTGGCTTCCTGCTTTTGCAGGGTCTTGTCTTTGGTGGTCAGGGCGCGGAAGCTAGCCAGGTCGGTAGCCTCGCCTTTCAGCTCCTGCGCCTTGGCGTAAGCGGCTTCGCGGGTGGCGTCGCTCGGGGCAATGGTCTTCTTCACCTCGGCTACCTGGTAGGTCTGATTGGTAGGCGCGGCGGTTACTTTAATGATGTGGTAGCCGAACGAAGTTTCTACCACGTTGGGCAGCAGGCCAGTGCCCGTAGCGCCAAAAATGGCCTTCTCAAACTCCGGTACCATCCGGCCTTTGCCAAACCAGCCGAGGTCGCCGCCCTGCTCCTTGGTGCCGTCGGTGCCAAACTGGCGGGCCATGGCTGCGAAGTCGGCCCCGCCCTTGATTTTGTTCAGCAGGTCCTGAGCCTTGGCTTTCGCGGCGGCTTTGGCTTCGGGCGTGGTGCCATCGGCCTTGATGAGGATGTGGCTGGCGCGGGCAGCGGGCTCTTTGCCGGTGCTGGTGCCGGTTACCTTATACAACGAGTAAGTGCCGTTTTCGGCATACGGGCCGTAGATTTTGCCAGCGGCCAGGGGCAGCTGCTTGCGGAGCTCCTCGGGCAGGTCGGCGGGGCTGCGGAACGCCTTGTTGTAGGGCTGCTCCGAGTTCTGCATCACAAACAGCGAGTCGACCGGGGCCGCCGCAAACTGCGTGGCGAATTCGCCCATCGAGGTTTTCACGGCGGCGCTGTCCTCCTTCGAGGCCACCACCGGCACGGTGATGTACTCCACCGAGCGGCCGTCTTCTACTTTATACTTACCCTTGTTCTTGTCGAGGTAGGCCTGCAGCTGCGCATCGGTCACTTTCACGGCCGAGTCGGAGATGCTGCCGTAGGGCACGAACAGGTACTTCACCGTTTCCTTGGTGTTCTGGCTGGCGTCGAAACGTTTGGCTTCGGCCGTAGTCACGTACACCGAGTTTTTCAGCAGGGCGTTGTACTTGTTGGCGAGGCGCTCGGCGGGCAGGTTGTCTTCGAAATTATGCCAGGCGGCCTGGTTTTCGGGGGGCAGCTTGTCGAGGTTTTTCAGGTACTCCACCAAGCGGGCTTTGTCGAACTGACCCGTTTTCTGGTCGGTAAAGGCTTGCTTGATGCCGGGGCTGATGTTGTCGCCCTGCACCATGTCCACCAATTCGTCGTCGCTCACGGTCAGGCCCAGTTTGTCCCACTCCGGCCGGAAAGCCATGCGGTAAATGGTCTGGTTCCAGGCTTGGTCGCGCAGGTAGCCCATGGCCTGGTCATCCGGCTGGCGCTGCTGCTGGGCGATGAACGCCTGCTTGGCCTGCTCCAGGGCGTTGTTGTAGTCAGCCAGCTCTACTTTCTTGCCGGCTACCTCACCCACGGTCTGGTCGTTGCCGCCGAAGAGCTTGTTTTTGCCGCCCACCAGGTCGCCACCCACAATGAAGAGCAGCATCCCGACGGCCACGGTGCCTACCGCCCAGCCAGATTTTTCCCGAATCGTGTTAATTAAAGCCATTTAGGTAGTAGTTGTCCGTTATTTAGTTGTCCGTTGTCAGTCTCGAAGCAGTCATTCAGCACTAACTGACAACAAACCACGAGTAACCGACAACTATTGTAGTTGGTCAAAAGAGGCGCAAAATAACCAGAATTTGGCCGGCAATCAAAGTTTTACGGTTTTTAAAGTCTTCGCTCAAACCTTCCCAACCGATTGCGGTGCCCCGCCGGCCAAGGCCACATTTGGGCCCAAAGCTGGTCTAACGGCGTTTTTTGGTCGATTTGGCCGGGGTTTTGGCGCGGGCCTGCTGGGCCAGCTTCTCTTTTTGCTCGGCAATTTTTGCTTCCAGCCGCTCCTGCTGCCGCCAGTAGAGCAATGGCATCCAGCAGGCCATGGCCACCATAAAAATCCAGTAGTTGCGCATCAGGTCGTTGAACAGCAGCGTCTGGTAAATGCCAATTACCATGGCCACCACGCCCACGGCGAAGAGCACGGTGCGCAACAGGTCTTTGTCGAATTTCATGGGATTGCTGTTTAAGTAGCCGTTAGCGCGCCGGCTGCGGCGCGGCCACGGCCTGCGGCGCGGCAAACACGCCGGTGGGCCGGGTAATCTTGTAGCGCGAGAAATTCTGGTTGGCCTTCAGGCCGTAGCCCGTCAGGTATTCGGTGGGCGTGGTGACTTTCACGAACATGGCCGAATCGGTGTAAATCAGCTGCTTGGTCTTGTCGTAAAACAGCTCTTCGGTGTCCAGATTCTGCTGCTCGGGCACGTTCATGACGTGTACCTTGCCGCGCATGGTGTAGAGATTTTTGCCCTTATCCGACTTGCCGTAATCCGCCTTCAGCGTGTTGATGACGGTCTTCCTGCCATCGGCCGAGTAGAACGTGAGCAACATTCCCTTGGGCCAGATAATGTCGCCATTCTCGAACTGCTGCTCCACCGGGGCCGTCAACTGAAACTTCAGCTTGGCCGAGTCGCTTATCAGCGTCAGCACGTTGGTAGTTTCCATCAGCGGGCCGGTGTAGACCTGCATGGGGCCGGTGGCGGCTTTTTTGTCGCAGCCAGCCAGCGCCAGCACCGCCCCCACTCCTGCCACACGCCACGATGCTTTCACTTGAATATCGGTTAGTTACGCCCGCCTTATTGCAGGCGGCGCTTGATGAACCAGCGGTTGTTGAGCGTGACGCCCAGCTGGCCCCGGATGTAGTTTTCCTGCACGTTGCTGCTGCCCGTGGTGCCACCCAGCAACTCTGTATTGCCGCGCACGCCGTAGGTAAAGGCCAGGCTGATGGTGGTGGCCTCAAGCGGCGTAGCCGTGGGCAGCGGAAAACCAAAGCCCCAGCTCACCGACCGGTCGTAGAGCATTTTGCCGCCCGGCTGGTACGGCAGCTGCGCCAGCGAAATACCGGCCCGGTAGGCCACCCGCTGGAAGTAGTGCTCCACCGAACCCGGGTCCGGCGTAATTTCCCCACCCAGCCCGAAGCGCAGGGTATTGCTCAGGCCCGGCCCCGTGCCGTCGAAGCTGCGGTATTTCGACCACTGCTGCTGCGCCACATCCAGGTTCAGGCTCCAGTTCTTATCGTTGTCGAAGCTGACGCCCAGCTGCGACAGGGCGGGCACGAAAGTGCGGCCGCGGCCGTCGCTCACCGTAGTGGCCGTGCTGATGAGGGTACCGTTGGTATCCTCGGTTTCCTTGGTAATGGTTTGCTGTCCGTTCAGGTTGTGCGCGAAACTGTACACGCCGCCCAGGTTCATGTTCAGCGACTTACCCAACTTCTGGCGGTAGTGCCCGCCAGCCCGGAAGGCAAAATCCGAGTAGCGGGTGTGGGTGCGGTCCACGGCTTTTTGCAGCGAATTGGTGCTATTGGCAACCACCACCGTAGTGCCGGCCGTCTCATCCACTACGCCAAATACGTACGAAGCGGTGAAGCCCAGCGTGAAGGCCTTGGTGATGCGAACCCCCTGGGCCAGATAGGCTTCCGAAACCCCGCCCGTGCCTTTCAGCTGCGTAAGCGACTGCGCCGGCTGCCCGGTAGGCGTGTTGGCTACGTCCTTCACGATGTTCGACTCGTAATCGACCGCGCTCAGGGGTTTCAGGCCCACAGCCGCGCCCCATTTCGTGCTCAGCGGCACCGACAGCGCGAAATAGCCCAGCGTGCCGTTGCCGCTACGGCTGGAGGCACTGGCGTTTTTCACGGTTTTATACTGGCCGTTGTAGCCCGCCTCAAACGTAGTGCGGCCCGTGTAGTACAGCAAGGCCGGGTTCAACTCATTCACATTGACGGAATTGGGGGCCGCCAGACCAACGCCGCCCATGCCCATCTGGCGCACGCCGCCGGTGTTGGCGTTGTATTCGCCCAGCCCGATGCGCGAGTACGGCGAGTTGCCGAGGCCCTGCGCCTGCGCGCCACCCGCTACTACTACCGCCAGGCTTGCCAGCACCAAACGCTTCATCTCTTTATTTGTCAACATGATAAACTAGAATCCGATTAAGACCAAGCAGCACCAGCTCGGGCACTACAAAGATACGAGCCGGGAGCCGCGCTGCCAGAAACGCCGCGTCGCCCCCGGTCAGCAACACCCCAATACCGGGGTATTGCTGCTGATAACGAGCCATTAAGCCCGTTATTTCGGCCACCGTGCCATTCACTACGCCGCTCAGCAGGCTCCCGGTAGTGGAGTCGCCCACCAGCGGAATCGTTGCATCGGGAGTGGGTAATTCCAGCAGCGGCAGCCGCCCCGTGAAGGCGTGCAGCGCCCGCAGCCGCATGGCCAGCCCCGGCGCAATGCTGCCGCCGTGGTAGGTGCCGTCGGCCGTCACGAGGTCGAATTTCAGGGCGGTGCCCGCGTCGATGATGAGGGTGTGCTGGCCGGGCCGCAGTCCGGCGGCACCCACGGCGGCCGCCAGCCGGTCGGCCCCCAGCGTGTGGGGCGTGGCGTAGGCATTGCGCAGCGGCACGGGCGTAGTGCCCGGGCTAAAGCCCAGCACCTGGCCCGGCACCAAATCCTGCAATTCCTCCACGGCCAGCACCGCCGCCTCTGCCACCGAGGCCACGATGACGTGTAATGGCTGCCAGCGCAGCACCAGTTCCCGCACCGATGCCGGCGTGAGGCCGGCCACCATTTCACGCAGCAGCGGGCCATCGAAGCTGCCCGCCTTCACGGCCGTATTGCCAATGTCCAGAACCAATGTCCGCATTAGGTTGGGGTTGAATAAAAGAACGTCATGCTGTACTCAGCATGACGTTCTATATCCGGTTGTCCGATAAATTCCTACAGGAAGTATTTCATGCGAATTACCTCCTGCTCACTCAGGAAGCGCCATTTGCCACGCGGCAGGTCCTTCTTGGTGAGGCCGGCGTACTGCACACGGTCCAGGGCCACCACTTCGTAGCCGAGGTGCTCAAAAATGCGGCGCACGATGCGGTTGCGGCCAATATGGATTTCTATGCCCACGAAGTGCGCGTTGCCGGCCACTACGGCCACATCGTCTACCTCGGCTTTGCCATCTTCCAGCTCCAGGCCTTCCGCAATCTTGCGCAGGTCTTCCTCAGCCAGCGGCTGGCTCAGCTCTACCTGGTAGATTTTTTTGTTCTTGTGCGAGGGGTGCGAAAGCTTCTGGGCTACTTCGCCATCGTTGGTGAAGAGCAGCAGGCCGGTGGTATTACGGTCAAGCCGGCCCACCGGGAAGATGCGCTCCTTCGAGGCGCTGGCCACCAGGTCCATCACCGTGCGGCGGCCCTCCGGGTCTTCCGTGGTCGTGATGAAGTCCTTTGGCTTGTTCAGCAGCACGTACACCGACTTCTCACGGTTGAGGTTGGTCTTGCCGTACTGCACGGTGTCCTCGGGCAGCACTTTGTAGCCCATCTCGGTCACCACTTCGCCGTTGACTTTAATTTCGCCAGCGGCAATCAGGGCATCGGCCTCGCGGCGCGAGCAAATGCCCGCGTTGGCGATGTAGCGGTTCAGGCGCAGCTCGTCGGTGTTGGAATCATCTTCCTCTTCACGGCGGCGCTTGTTACCACGGGTTTTGTCCTGCTCGTAGTGCTTCAGGTTTTTGTAGTCGGGCGCCTCGCCGGGGCGCTCGCCGAAGCGGGGCTTGTCGGCGCGGTTTTCCTGCACGGTGGGGCGGGCCGGGCGGGGCTTGTCCACGCTGGCCCCGTAGCCCGTGCCCGAACGGCGCACGCTACGTTCCTGCGCTTTCAAAGCCTCACGGCGCTCGGCAAAGCTGCCGGGCGCGGGCGTCCAGCGCTCGGTGCTGCGCTTTTCGTAGGTACCGGGGCGCTCGCCGGTGCTGCGGCCAGCGGCCGGCGCACCATCGCGGCGGCCAAAGGCGCCGGGCGTAAACTTGCGGCCAAACGCAGCCTGGTCGGCGCGGTAGTCGGCATTGCCGGCGTCGGCGCGCTCAATGTTGGCATCGCGGCGCTCATTGCGCTCGCCACGCTCCTCGCGGGGCTGCGGCGGGTTGGCCTCAAACGGACGGGCCGAGCGGATGGGCCGGTTCGGGCCACGCTCGTCGCTGCGGCTTTCGCTGCGGTCGAAGCTTTCCGTTTCGCGGGGCGTGCTGCGGCCGAAGCTGCCACCGCCGCGCGGGGTGCTGTCGGCGGCCGGCTCGTAAGGGTTGCTCTTCTGGAATTTGCGGTTACGCTCGCCGGGCTCGCCCCGGGGCACGGCCTTTTCGCCATCGCGGCGGTAGGGCTGGCCATTCCAGTTTTCTTTGGGCTGATACGGGCGCACGGGCCGGGCATCGGTGGCGGGGCCACGCTGCTCGCCACGGTCGCGGTCGCCGCCGAAGCTGCCGCGCTCAGGGCGGGGCTCGGCGCTGCGGCCGTAGCTGGTGCCGGTGCGCTGCTCTTTGCCCAATCGGGGCCGCTCGTCGCGGCGCTCGAAAGGCCGGTCGTTGCCGAAGCTTTTGCCGCCGCCGAAGCTCTTGCTGCCGCCGCCGAAGCTGCTGCCGCCTTCGCGACGCTCGCCACCGCCGCCGCCGTAGCTGCTGCCATAGGGGCGCTTCTCGCCACCGCCGTCAAATTTCCTGCCGCCGCCAAAGGCTCCGCCCGATGGGCGGCCGAAGGCGCCATTGGTCGCGGGACGGCCAAATGCACCGTTTGAAGCCGGACGGCCGTTGCCGCCGGAATTGCCACGGTCGTTGCCGCGCTCGCCACCCCGGCTTGCGCCGGGCCGCTCGCTCCGGCCGGCAGCACCGCCACCAAAGCCGCCGGGACCGCCGGCACTGCGGCCGCCGCGACGGTCCGCTTTATCTTCTGAAAAATGTTTCTTGCCCATGGGGAGAAAAGTTGCGTGCCGTATCGCTACGGTACAGGTTAAAAAAAGAAGTCGGTATTGAGAAGCCGGTAGTCAGAAAGGGGTCAACAAAATCAACCCGAATAAAATTCTGACTACCGGCTACTCAATACCGACTACCAAAAAAGCGGCGGCTTAGTCGCGCCGGGCCATTTTGGCTTCAATAGAATGCTGGGTGTGGGGCACGGCCCGCAGGCGGTCCTTGGGGATAAGCTTGCCGGTGCCGATGCACACACCGTAAGTGCCGTTTTTGATGCGAATCTGCGCGTTTTCGAGCTGCTGAATGAATTTCATCTGGCGCGAGGCCAGCTGGTTCATGCTTTCCTTCTCAGCGGTTTCGGCACCATCTTCCAATACTTTGGCCGATGAGGCCGTAGTGTCGGTACCCGATTCGTTGCTGCGGTTCAGGGTTTCTTTGATGAAAGACAGTTCCTTGCGGGCCGCTGTCAGTTTTTCCTGGATAATCTGGTCGAACTCATTCAAGTCCTCCCGCGAATAGCGAATGTTGTCGTCGTTCATTGAATTGAGAAAAAAGGACTGCTGAGGAATGTTAGGTAGTTATCGGGAGCAGTCACCACGCAACGCCCGGGACTGCTAAATGGTTTGGCACGTTAGAAAAGCGGTTATTAACACTTCTCCAAGCCCTTTGCATGCTTGTTTTTGCGGGTGCAAAGTTAGGCGGTTCGGCGCGCTTTTCCGCCCAATATTAAAAGCTTAGCATTTGGATAGCAGCCACTGCGGCTTCTACGCCCTTATTGCCGTGCTTTCCGCCGGCCCGGTCTAGGGCCTGCTCCAAGGTATTGGTGGTCACCAACCCAAAAATCACGGGCTTGTTGAACTTCAGGCCTACCTGGGTGATGCCTTGCGCCACCGCATGGCAAATGTAGTCGTCGTGCTTGGTTTCGCCCTGAATGACCACGCCCAGGCAAATAACCGCATCAATCTCCTCATGCTGAGCCAGAAACTGCGCGCCCAGGGTCAGCTCAAAGCTACCGGGCACGCTGTTGCGGTAAATATTATCGGCCAAGGCCCCGTGCTTTAGCAGCGTGTCGTAGGCCCCGGTGCTGAGCACGTCGGTTATCTCGCGGTTCCAGTCGGACACTACCAGCCCAAACCGCTTGTTGCTGATGTCGATGAATGCAGAAGCGTCGTATTCGCTCAGGTGTTGAAGGGAAGTCGCCATAAATCGCTGATTCTCGCTAATTAACCGTGATTACACAGATTTATATGGCCACTGCCCGCGTCGACCGTCTGTGCCTTGTGAAAGGGCCTTTCCTTTACTTTTCAATGCTACTTAAAAAAATTGCGCTTCCCCAAAGTTTGGGGAAGCGCAATAATAATCAGCGAAATCACGGCTAATCCGCAAAAATCAGTGATTTATTTTTCCAGCTTGGCCTTGTACTGGCGGGCTTCCGCCACTTCCTGGGCCGTGGGGTAATCGGTGATGATGCGGTCGTAGGCTTTCACCGCACCTTCGTCGTCTTTGGCCAGCTCGCGGGCCGTGCCTTCTTTCAACAAATAGCCGGGCGAGAAAAACTCATTGGCGTTGTGGTCGGCGGCTTTGGCGTAGAGGTCAGCGGCTTCCTTGGGCTTGTTCAGCTCCAACTGCGCATCGCCCATCAGCGAGTAGGCGCGGCTTTGCACCAGGTAGTCATCAGAGCTGAAGTCTTCGAGAAAGTCGAGGGCTTCCTTAAACTTGCCCTGCTTCAGGGAAGCCACGCCGGCGTAGAAGTTGGCGAGGTTGCCGGCCTTCGTGCTGCCGTACTCGTTGGCCACGGTGGTCAGGCCGGGAGCCTTGCCGTCGCCTTTGATAGCTTTGCTGAGCGAGTCGGCCTCCCAGTTGTTCACAGCGCGGAACATGCTGGCCTGGGCCTTCGAGTCCTGCTGGTTGCGCCAAGTGTAGTAGCCAAAGCCTCCCACCACGGCCAACACCACCACGGCCAGAATGCCCAGCAGCAGGCTGCGGTTGTTGCGCACAAAATCCTCGGACTCGGCCAGGCGGGCAGCCAGGGCGTCCGGGTCTTCCAGCAGCGGGTTTTCGGACGGAACAAATTCTTCAGCCGGGGCCAGCGGGTCGGCGGGCACGTTGGTCGGCTGGTTTGCTTGCCCCTGGCGGGCCTGCTGGCTCTTGCCAGTGTAGGGAATCTTCGACATATAAAAGAAGCTGCTAGCTATTAGCTGTCAGCTGCTAGCTTTTTATTTAAAAAAACAGGATTGTCGGCGGCTGTGAAAGCTAATGGCTAACAGCTATAAGCTGACAGCTATTTCGGTTTAGTCGTGGATGTAGGGATAGTCGGCCTGCACGTACACGTCCTTGTACAATTCGTCGGGCGTGGGGTAGGGCGAATTTTCGGCGAACTCCACCGAAGCCTGTACTTCGGCTTTGATGCGCTCATCAATGGCTTCGAGGTCGGCCTCCGTTGCCATGTTGTTCGTGAGGATGGTGTGGCGCACGCCTTCGATAGCATCGCGGTGGCGGTAGTCCTCCAGCTCCTCTTTGGTGCGGTACTTGGCGGGGTCGCTCATTGAGTGGCCCTTGTAGCGGTAGGTCTTGAACTCGAGCAGCGTGGGGCCTTCGCCGGCGCGGGCGCGCTCAGCGGCGCGGGCCACGGCCTCGTGCACATCTTCTACGCGCATGCCGTTCACGGGCTCGGAAGGCATGTCGTAGCTCAGGCCAATCTTGTAGAGGTCCGTCACGTTTGAGGTGCGGGCCACCGACGTGCCCATGGCGTAGCCGTTGTTCTCAATCACGAAGATGACCGGCAGCTTCCACAGCATGGCCATGTTGAAGGCCTCGTGCAGGGCACCCTGGCGCACCGCGCCATCGCCCATCGAGCAGATGCAGAGCTTGCCCGTCTTGTTATATTTTTCGGCGAAGGCAATGCCCGCGCCCATTGGCACCTGGGCACCCACGATGCCGTGGCCACCCATGAAACCAACTTCCTTATCGAACATGTGCATCGAGCCGCCCTTGCCTTTCGAGCAGCCGGTGGCTTTGGCAAACAGCTCGGCCATCACGGCATTGGGCGAGGTGCCCAGCGCCAGCGGATGGGCGTGGTCGCGGTAGGCGGTGATGTACTTGTCGCCTTTTTCCAAAGCCGACACGGCACCCGCTACGCAAGCCTCTTGGCCGATGTAGAGGTGGCAGAAGCCTTTGATTTTTTGCTGACCATAGAGCTGTCCGGCCTTGTCCTCAAACTTGCGCATGAGCTGCATTTGCTCGTACCACTGCATGTATGTTTCCTTCGGAAACGTAGCCGTGGAGGCGGGCACAGTCGTAGCAGAACCCGAAGCAGCCGCAGTGGGCTTATCGGTTCCGGGCAGGAGGGCTTCGGGCTGGGGCGCGGTGATTACACCGTTGCTCTTTCCTTTGGCAGCTTTGGCGGCTGAACCATTGGTAGCCTTCGGGGCCGTCGGTTTTTTAGAAGCAGCTTTTACTTTCGTATCCGCCATAGCACAGTTAAGGAAAGAATTAATTCGCGTTGGGAGGGCGAAATTACGTAAAACTGCTGGCAAATCCGCACCTTATGACTCTTGACTCCCTCCAGCTTCTTTTTTTTAAAAATTACGACGACGCCGCGCTTCGTTTATCGCCCGGCCTCAATTGCTTCATCGGTGATAATGGGAGCGGCAAAACCAACTTATTAGATGCCATTCATTACCTGTCGCTGACCAAAAGCGCCATCACGGCTTCCGACGCCCTTTGCATTAAGCAAGATGCTGATTTCTTTGTAGTTAAGGGTATTTTTTCTTCAAATACGACGCCTGACAAAGAAACCATCCAGGTGAGCCTGCGCCAGGGGCAAAAAAAGACTGTTACCCACGATAAGCAGCCCTATGAGCGCATGGCCGACCACATTGGCCGCTACCCTGCCGTGCTTATCTCGCCCTATGATACCGACCTTATTCGCCAGGGCAGCGAAGAGCGCCGCAAGTATTTCGACAGCCTCATGGCGCAGCTCGACCACGCGTTTCTGGAGCAGCTCATCTCCTACAACTCCTTGCTGCGCCAGCGCAATGTCGTGCTCAAGCAAGGCGGGTACAGCAACGCCCACGGCTTCGACCGCGACTACCTGCTGGCGCTCGATGAGCAGCTGGCCCCGTTGGGCCAACAGCTCACGGCGCTGCGCGAGGCTTTTCTTATTGACTATCTCCCCATCTTTCAGCGGCACTACGAGCAACTGGCCGACGGCCGTGAGCAGGTGATGCTTACTTATAAGAGCCAGCTGGTGGGGGCCGACTTTGCTCAGCTGCTGCGCCTGAATGAGCGCAAGGACTTCGTACTGCAACGCAGCACCGTGGGCGCGCACCGCGACGACTTTGTGTTTCTGATGAATGAGCTGCCTGTGAAAAGCTACGCCTCCCAGGGCCAGCAGAAGTCGTTTGCCATTGCCCTTAAGCTGGCCCAGTTTGAGCTGCTGGCGGCCAAGCAGCACAACAAGCCCCTGCTCCTGCTCGATGATATATTCGACCGCCTCGATGACAAGCGCATTGCCCGCCTGCTGGAGCTGGTGGCCGACGAAACCTTCGGCCAGGTTTTTCTGACCGATACCAACCTGGAACGCACCGACCAGGCCCTGGCGCGGGTAACTGTCCCCATCCTTAGGTTTCGGGTGCAGAATGGTACCGTGGCACCCGTTTAGGCAGCGGGTGGCAGTACCTTTGTGGCTGCTCAACCGGCATCTTTCCGCTGGCTGACTTTGCTCTAAACCCTCGTGAAAAAACCTTCCGCTTTCTCCCGCTCCGGCGATATCATTCCGCTCAAGGAAGGCCTCGAAGCATTGGTTCGGGCATACCGGCTTCAGGGCAAGCTCAACGAGGTAACGGTGGTATCGAGCTGGGAGCGGGTAATGGGAAAGGCAGTGGCGTTGAAGACCCAGGAGGTGTACGTTAATAAAGGCCGGCTGTTTGTGCGCCTCAGTTCCGCACCGCTCAAGCATGAGCTGCTCATGGCCAAGACCCGCGTGGCCGAACTCATTAATGCGGAGGTCGGGGAGAAAGTCGTAACGGAAGTCATCTTCCTTTAGCCCTCCACCCACCCTATCATTTATTGCGGGTTTCTGGATTGCGATAGAGGTGCCACAATGTGCACCTCACATATCCCACCAGATGTTCGTAATCCATTGCGCGACGAGCAAGCTGTAATTCCGAAAACTGTCCGCCCCTTGGCAGATAGTGAAGGGGTAGTTCTGCACTCGCCATATACTTTAAGAAACCGTAGCAGTTTAGCGATTCAGCCTGGCCGAGCGAGCGGTTGTCTGCCGGCAAGATGCTGACTGACTTGCCCCCCTACCCTGCTGGCAATTTGTTTAATGGGCTCGGCCAGTCGGGGCCATGGAGAACACTCACAATGGGAGCAGCGTTTAGCGCGCTATCCAAAGCTACACGGCATGTAGAGGCACCATACTTCGCGGCTCTTCGTTTGACGACTCCGACGCAGGGGGAAGCGAAGCATCACACCTCTATACCCCCACAGAAATACAGGTGCTGGCCTATCGTGAATCAGTTAAATACAGCAATTCAGGTTCAGCAGACGGCTATTTTCTCCCAGGGCTACCCCTACCCTTCTGTTCCGACAGTGCCCCTGTATCGAACTACAAAAGAAGTTGTTAAAACAAAAATGTTTCACGTGGAACGTTTTTGTTACTTCGGGCCATACACTTTTAGCAAGAGCTCATTATAAGCTTCAAGGAGGGCTATGTACTTAATCTGAAGCGCTAATAGCTGTTTAGAGTGGTCAGGGTCGGTATTAAGCGTCTGTATCACACGAGGTGTAACAGTATTTGCAACAGCTGTCTTAACAACTGGCGTTACAATTAATGAATCAGCCTGTTGTAACGCAGTAAATTCAGCTGAAAAATCGCAATTGATTATATCACCAACTTTCTTTACAAAGCTGTAATCAACCGTTTCATCCTTGAATTTACGGTAGATAGTCGGGCGTGTAATACCCAACTCTTCTACGATACGAGTGATTGAAATACCGCTGTTTTTGATGGCATCCTGAAGGATTTCGCCCTGATGTGGCATAGAAAAGGTGTTACGTAACGCTTATGTAAATATGTTAAATAAAAGCCGATTAAACAAATACAGTGAAACAAAAATTACACTTGTAACAATCTTATTTTGTTCATAGAACAGTGTTACATCGTTACAAAAAATTGATACAGTTGGTGATTGTTACACGTTACAATTTACAACTGTAACATGGGCACAAATCATGCTTGATACAACAGGCAGATATCCAATCCGAACGATACAGCACAAGCCCGGTACAAAATGCGGCCTGCCGGCATAGCGCTACCCGATTGTTAGGGCCAGAAACCGGTCGGGGTAGTCGGTAGTGATACCGTCCACGCCGAGGGCGATTAACTGCATCATATCGGCCGGCTGGTTTACGGTCCAGGGGACAAGCCGCAGGCTTGGGTACAGGCTCCGCAACTGTTGCACGGATGCGGCTGTAACAGTAGCGAAATCGGGACCCAATGTGGTGGGCACAAAGCCTAGCGCCTGAATGCTGGCAAGCCAGGGCTGGTCGGCTTCGAGGAGGAGGCAGGTGGCCAGGTCCGGCTGGTGCTGATGCGCAAGCCGGAGAATGCGCGGGTCAAAGCAGAGCACAGTGGCACGGGCTGAAACCCGGGCTCTGTTGATTTCGGCCAGGACCAGGGACAGGAAGTAGTCGGGGGCTGGGTGGAAGACATTATCCCCGTCTGGGGCGCTTTTTATTTCAATGGCGTAGCGGATTAGTGGGCGGCCGGCGGGTCGTGCTACGGCCTTGGCAGCCGCCAGTACTTCGCGGAGCAAGGGCTTGTGGGCTGGCTCCGAAACCTGCTCGGGGAAGGCCGGATGACGCCGCAGGCCGCAGTCGCATTGGCGAATGGTGGCATAGGGCATCTGGTAGAGGTTGAAGCGCGGGGTGGGGCTGCTTTCGATGGTCTGGCCCTCCGGGTCGAGGCAAATGGCAGGATTGAGCCAGGGCTCATGGGAAATGACAACCTGGTGGTCGGCCGAGATGACGACATCCATTTCCAGCACATCGACGCCCAGCGCGAGGGCGTGCAGGAAGGAAGGCAAGGTGTTCTCGGGGCGCAGGCCGCGGCAGCCGCGATGGCCATGAAGCTCCGGAATGCGGGAATGAGAGAGGGCAGGCATAGTGTGGAGGGGTGATGTGAAACTGAAGAGTGCCGCGTTGGGCGCTGCCTGCGCGGGCCGCGCACGGCGGGCGGTGTTGGCTACGTGGTTTGGGGTAATTTTGCAGCTCAACTTAACCGCTTACGAATCCATGAAAAAACTACTGCT
Source organism: Hymenobacter artigasi (assembly GCF_012275535.1). GTDB lineage: Bacteria > Bacteroidota > Bacteroidia > Cytophagales > Hymenobacteraceae > Hymenobacter > Hymenobacter artigasi. The sequence goes on from NZ_JAAVTK010000001.1 coordinate 717,868, forward strand.
ACTTGTTGTGTTACTGGCTCTGGCAGCCGGCGGGTATTATTACTACCGAAACCTGAAGCAAGGGCCGAGTGGGGCATTGGTTTCGGCCGCTGCCGCAGTGCAGACACACGACATGGCGATGTTTGAGAAGTACGTTGATGTAAGCAGCGTGACCAGCCACCTTGTGGATGACGTGGCCCAACAGAGCTCGGCCCTGACTTCGCTGATGCCTGGCGGCAGCCTGATGATGGGCGGAGCCATGCGCCTGCTAAAGCCCGCCCTGGCCAAAGCCGCCCACCAGGAAGTGCAGCGCTACGTAGAAACGGGCTCGCTGGAGGCGGCCGCAGCCGCCGCGCCGAAGCGCACGGTCAGCGTATCGCTCACGGGCCTGGCCAGCAAAATTGTGAGCCCGGACAGCGAGTTCAAGGGCATCAAATACACCCGGGAGGAGGGCGACAATGCTTTCGTGGGCCTGGAGGTGACGCAGCCCAAATACGATACCACGATGGTGGTGGAAGTGAAGATGCGCCGCCTGGGCGACCATTGGCAGATAACGCAGATAACGAATAGCGCCGAGCTGCTGCGTGGCGTGGCACGGCTGGAGAAGAAGCGGCTGCTGAACTAGCCCAGCTACCTCATAGCAGTGAAACGCAAAGAGCCCCGGCCAGTCATTGGCCGGGGCTCTTTGCGTTTTGGTCTGAGACAGGTTATTTCCGGCCTGAGAACAGGAAGTAGATGATGGAACCGCCAATGGGGAAGAACCAGATGACTACGCCCCAGATTATTTTTTTGGTAACGCTCCAGTCCTGCTTGAGCAGGCTGATGATAGCGGCAATGGCCAGGATGAGGTAGATGACTCCAGCAATGGAAAGGCTGCCATTGTCGTTGTAGCGGCTGCAGGAAGTGGCTACCAGCATCAGTGGCAGCATGAGCGCGACGAGTGGCAAGCGGGAGGCGTAGTGACGAAGGGTTTGCATGAGACAGGGAAGCAAGGTGAAAGAGTGTATTGCCCCCATTACGCAAGGATTTCAGAATAAGATATACAAATACGACTTCTTTGATATTAACTAATTATAAATCAGTTGTTTAACCCAATAAAACCGCCTATTTGGCGCACAAACTCCATTCCGGCGGCCGGCATGAAGAGTAGCGTGAGGACCACGCCGTAGATGGCCCCGTAGAAGTGGGCATCGTGGTTGATGTTGTCGCCCCGGCGGCGACCCTGGTAGTAGGAATAGGCCAGGTAGAGGAAGCCGAAGATGAAGCCGGGAATGCCCACCGGGATAAACATCATGTAGATTTTATTCAGGGGCGAGTAGATGACGCCGGCGAAGAGCACGGAGGCCACGCCGCCCGAGGCCCCGAGGCTGCCGTAGTCGCGGTCGTCGCGGTGGCGGAAGTAGGTGGGGATATCGGACACCACGATGCCGCCCAGGTAGAGCAGCAGAAAGCGCCAGATGCCGCCCACGGCCCCGAAGCCATCGAGGCCGGGTGCGCCGGTGCCGTTGGCCAGCACACTCAGCACGAGCCCGCCGAAGGAGTAGAAGGCAATCATGTTGAAGAGCAGGTGGCCCCAGTCGGCGTGCAGAAAGCCGGAGGTGAGGAAGCGGTACCACTGGCTATTGTCGCGGGCCATGCGGTAGGGCCGCAGTATCCACGATTCCATGAGGTCGTGGTTGGACCAGGCGTAAGCGGAAACGAGGACCGTGAGGCCGACGAGAATGAGGATGGGGTTGAACACGAATAAGAGGGGGGATATAGCACATGCTTTAGCTTGTGCATCGTGAGGAGGGGCACAAGCTAAAGCATGTGCTACGAGGCAAACGAAGCGCCTAGCTCTCGCGGTCCATCAGCTGGAGCGCCAGCTGATGCAGGGGATGCTTGCGCTCGTTAGAGGCCGCTACGCGCTCCAGATGCTGCAAGGCATCCTGGAAGTAGTCGTTGATGAGGGCCTCCGTCTGAGGGCGAATTTCGAGCTCATCGTAGATGGCGCGGACGGCCTGCACTTTGGCCTCGGCATCGGCCACGGGCTGACCAATGTGTTGGGCCAGGATGGCCTGCTGGGCGGGGCTGGCCTGGGCCTGGGCGGAGAGCAGCAGGAAGGTTTTCTTATCGGAGATGATGTCGCCGCCCACGCGCTTGCCGAAGGTGGCGGCGTCGCCGTACACGTCGAGCAGGTCGTCGCGCAGCTGGAAGGCCAGGCCGATGTCGGTGCCGAACTGGCGGAGGTGCTCGGCATCTTCTTCCGAAGCGCCGGCGAGGCGGGCGCCCAGCTCCAGGCAGAACCCTAGGAGCACGGCCGTTTTCAGGCGAATCATATCCAGGTATTGGGCAATGCTGACCTGGGCTTCGGTTTCGAAATTCATATCCCACTGCTGGCCTTCGCAGACCTCGGCGGCCGTCTGGCTGAAGCGGGCAAGGATGCGCGGGAGCAGCGCGGGCGGCACATCCAGGAACAACTCGTAGGCCCGCACCAGCATCACGTCGCCGGAGAGGATGGCGACGTTGGGGTTCCATTTTTCGTGCACGGTGGCCTGGCCGCGACGCAGGGGGGCCTGGTCCATCAGGTCGTCGTGGAGCAGGGTGAAGTTGTGGAAGACTTCGGTGGCCAGGGCGGGCTTGAGGATGCCGTTGAAGTCGTCGGTGAAGAGGTGGGCGCCGAGCAGCGTGAGCAGCGGGCGAATGCGCTTGCCGCCCAACCCCATGATGTAGCGGATGGGGGCGTAGAGGGTTTCCGGGGCCTGGCCGTAGTCGAGCTGGGCGAGGGCGGCGGTGATGTTGGCGGGGAAGTCGGCTGGGGTCATAGGTGGTGCAAAGAACGGTACGCGGCGCTCACCTCACCCCCGGCCCCTCTCCTTGGGGAGAGGGTAGCCGAGAGGCGCCTGCAGGTTAGGTCCCGGTATTATTCGCATCAACAAAAAAGTCCCGACTCTGGGTTGAGTCGGGACTTTAAAAACCGTCAGGCTCCCCTCTCCCCAAGGAGAGGGGCCGGGGGTGAGGTTACGGCGGCCGGGCCTACCGGCGCTTCCCCTTAAAGCCGCCCTTACTTCCCCCCTTGCCGCCGCCGCCGCTATGGTCGCGGTAGCCACGGGGCTCGTTGCCGCGCTGCTTGCGTTCGTCGGCTTCGCGGCGCTTCTCGGCGTCGGGACGGTCGTCGACCAGCTCGAAGTCGATGGTGCGGTCGAGCAGGTTGGCGGATTTTACGACCACCATCATCTCGTCGCCGAACTGGATGATGCGCTTGTTGCGGCGGCCCACAATGCGGTAGTTGTCCTTGTCGAGCTCGTATTCATCGCCAGGAATGTCGCTGATGCGAACCATGCCCTCGCACTTGTTCTCCTCGATTTCGATGTACATGCCGCGCTCGGTGAGGCCCGAGACCACGCCCTTGAACACGTTGCCGATTTCATCGGCCATGAACTCGACCTGCTTGAATTTGATGCTGGCGCGCTCGGCGTTAGCCGCTAGTTTCTCGCGGGCCGAGGAGTGCTTGCACTCTTCCTCCACGGGGTCGACGGGCACGTTCTTGCCGCCGAGCAGGTAATGCTCGAGCAGGCGGTGGGCCATCATGTCGGGGTAGCGGCGGATGGGCGAGGTGAAGTGCGAGTAGTGGTCGAAGGCCAGGCCGAAGTGGCCGAGCGGCTCGGTGGTGTAGATGGCCTTGCTCATGGTCCGAATGGCCAGGCCCTGCAGCACGTTCTGCTCGGGCTTGCCCATTACCTCGGTGCTCAGGTTGTTGAGCTCGGTGCTGATTTTCTTCGGGTTTTCGAGCTTGAGCTTGTAGCCGAATTTCTGGGCGAAGAGGGCGAAAGTCTGGAGGCGTTCAGGCTCGGGCGCGTCGTGGGTGCGGTATACCATGGTGAAGCGCGGCTTGGTCTTTTTGAGGTTGAACACGAACTCGGCCACCTTGCGGTTGGCCAGCAGCATGAACTCCTCAATCATCTTGTGGGCGTCCTTGCGCTCCTTCACATACACGCCGAGCGGCTTGCCGTTCTCGTCCAGCCGGAACTTCACCTCTTGGGTTTCGAAGGTGATGGCGCCCTGCTTGAAGCGCTGGGCGCAGAGCTTATGCGCCATGTCGTTCATGATATTCACCTCCTCAGCAAACTCGCCCTCCTTGCTTTCGATGCGCTCCTGGGCGTCCTCGTAGCTGAAGCGGCGGTCGGAGTGAATGATGGTTTTGCCGAACCACGACTCGTAGAGCTTGCCCGCTTCATCGAGCTCGAACACGGCCGAAAAGGTCAGCTTGTCCTCGTTGGGCCGCAGCGAGCAGAGGCCGTTGCTCAGGCGCTCGGGCAGCATTGGAATCACGCGGTCGACGAGGTAAACCGAGGTGGCGCGGTGCTTGCCCTCGCGCTCCAGCTCAGTGCCGGGGCGTACGTAATGGGTGACGTCGGCGATGTGCACGCCGATTTCCCAATGGCCGTTTTCCAACTTTTGAATGCTCAAGGCATCGTCGAAATCCTTGGCGTCGGCGGGGTCAATGGTGAAGGTGGTGATGTTGCGGAAGTCGCGGCGGCGGGCAATTTCATCGGGCGGGATAATCTCGCTGATGCCTTCTGATTCGGTCTGCACTTCGTCGGGGAATTCGAAGGGCAGGCCGAACTCGGCCATGATGGCGTTTATCTCGGCCTCGTTGCCGCCGGCCGCGCCGAAGTTGCGGATGACCTCGCCGGTGGGCTGCCGGTTCGGGTCGGTCGGAAACTCAGTGATGCGGACCAGCACCTTGTCGCCGTTGCGCGACTCGTGCAGCAAATGCGGCGGCACGAACACGTCGAAATACACCTTGCGGTTGTCGGCCTTCACGAAGCCGAGCGTGCCCTGAATCTGGATGCGGCCCACCACTTCGGGGCGCACGCGCTTGAGCACTTCCACCACATCGCCCATGGGCCGGCCGTCGCGCGAGCCGCTGCGCACCTTCACCCGCACCACATCGCCCTGCAGGGCAAACTTGAGCTGGTCGGTGAACACGCGGATGTCGTCGCCGCCATCAACACCCTCGGGCACTACGAAAGCGAAGTTGGGCGTAGCCAAATCGACAGTGCCGATGATGGTATTGGCGGGGGCACGCTCGGGGCGGTCGTCGCCGTCCACGTAGTCGAAGCCGGCCGCGCGGCGGCGGTGGATAATGGGGTCCTGGCCGAACTGGGCCTGCACCGAGCGGTTGCGGGGCGGGGCTACGGGCGAGTCGCCCTTTTTGGCTGTTTTTTTAGCGCTGGACGGCATCAGGGCGGCCGCTACGGCGTCGGCATCGGCCAGCCGGTATTCGTCGTTCTGAAGCAGCGTAATGAGGCCGTTTTTGCGCAGCACTTTGAGGTGGGCAAAAATCTCCTCGCGCTGGCCCTTGGTGGTGACGCCGAGGCGGCGCGAGAGCTGGCGATAGGCCAATACTTTGGTGGGGTTGTCGGCGAAGACGTGCAGGACCTGGTCCTGGGTGATGGCCGTGGGTTCGGGCTTTTCGCGCTTGGCGCGGGGAGCCTTGGGGTTTTCTTCGGGGGTATTCATGTAAAAAAGTAGCCGCCGAAAAGTTGATTGGTCGCAGGCGGCGAGAGCGGAAAATAAGGTTGGCGGCAGGGCCGCTCCGCTTAGTGAAACGCGAGCCGGGCCGGTAGGTTGTAGCGCAGGCTTCAGCTTGCGCAAAGGGTAACATATGGGGCCGGGGCCGGGCGCTGGTTGAAGCAGGCGCGTCGGGGGTGACCGGTGGTTTCGTAGCGCAAGCTAAAGCGTGCGCTACAATCTTGAAGCCACGGCGGCTTCGATATCGGCCAGGCTATCCTTGGGAATAGCAGCCAGCAGCCCTTGTGTGTATTCGTGCTGCGGGTTGGCATAAATAGCCGCCGCCGGGCCGCTCTCCACGATGCGGCCCTGGTGCATGACCAGCAGCCGGTCGCTCATAAACCGGGCCACGGACAGGTCGTGCGTGATGAACAGATAGGTGATGCCGAACTCGCGTTTGAGGTCGTTGAGCAGGTTCAGAACCTGCGCCTGCACTGAGACGTCGAGGGCCGAAACCGACTCGTCGCAGACAATCAGTTTGGGCTGCAGGGCCAGTGCCCGGGCAATGCAGATGCGCTGCCGCTGCCCGCCGCTGAACTCGTGCGGGTAACGCTGGAAATGCTCGTCGCGCAGCCCCACGGTGCGCAGTAGTTCCAGCACTTTGGCCTTTTGCTGCTGGCGGGTGCCGCCCACGTTGTGCACCCGCATGGGCTCCCAAATGGCCTCGCCCACGGTCAGCATCGGATTCAGCGCGGCGTAGGGGTCCTGAAACACCAGCTGCAAATCGCGCCGACGGCGGCGCAGGTCGCCGCTCGACAGCTTCGCCAAATCGGTCCCTTCAAACAGGATGCTGCCCGCCGTTGGTTCCGTGAGACGAAGCAGCGCCCGGCCGAGGGTGGTTTTGCCGCAGCCCGACTCGCCCACGAGGCCGATGGTTTCGCCGGGGTAGAGCGTGAAGCTGACGTCATCGACGGCGCGGACGTAATCAGTGGCGCGGCGGAAGAAGCCTTTGCGGAGGGGGAAGTAGACTTGGAGGTTTTTTACTTCGAGCAATGGCGCGGTGCCGTTCACCTCACCCCCCGGCCCCGCATCTGCTTTATGCGCAGAGTCCCGTGGAGAGGGGGAGCCTGACGATTGGGTTAAGGTTTGAGAAGAAGCCAGGGATGAAGCTGAAGAATCAGCAGCGGTCGAAGCTTCTTCAGAAACGGAGGCTGTATCGCCGCGCAGAACCGGTGCCCCCTCTCCGCGGGAGAGGGGGTCAGGGGGTGAGGTGAACGCCTGCGCAGCACCGGGCTCGACCCGTGGAACATCCCCCAAAACACCATGTTCCACGGGGAACGTTTTGGCGGTATCAGTTTTATCCCGTAACTGCTGGGCTTCGATTTCGGGCGACGATTCCGTAAGCGCCTCATTCTCCAGCTTAACCACTGGCGCGGGCTGGGCAAAAAGCTGCCCGCTGGCGTCCTCACCCATGAAATCGGCCACCACGGGGAGGCGTTTTTTGCCCACTGAGAGGCGCGGACGGCACGCTAAAAGGCCTTTTGTGTACGGATGTTGCGGATTTGAAAAAATATCCAGCACCCTCCCCTGTTCCACGACCTTGCCCCGGTACATTACCAGAATGCGGTCGGCGATTTCGGCCACCACGCCGAGGTCGTGGGTGATGAAGAGGACCGCCGTGTTGCGCTGGCGGCGCAGGTCGTCGATGAGGCGCAGCATCTGGGCCTGCACGGTCACGTCGAGGGCGGTGGTGGGCTCGTCGGCGATGAGCAGGGCCGGGCGGCAGGCCATGGCCATGGCAATCATGACGCGCTGTTTCTGGCCGCCCGAGATTTCGTGCGGGTAGCTGCCGAAAATGGCTTCCGGGCGCGGCAGCTGCGCCTCGGTGAATAGCTCGATGGTGCGGGCCTTGGCGGCTTGCCCGCTGAGGTCGGTGTGGAGGCGCAGGGTTTCTACCACCTGGCTGCCGCAGGTGTACACGGGGTTCAGCGAGGTCATCGGCTCCTGGAAAATCATGCCGATGTCGTTGCCGCGCACCTGGCGCAGGTCGGTTTCGGAGAGTTTCAGCAGGTCGGTCTGGCCCAGCTTTTCGGATTGGAAGAGGGCCTGGCCGCTGGCAATGCGGCCGGGCGGCATCGGAATCAGCCCCAGCAGCGCCAGCGACGTCACGGATTTGCCCGAGCCGGATTCGCCCACAATGGCCAGCGTTTCGCCCCGGTGCAGCTCAAACGACACGTTGTCCACGGCCCGCACGTCGCCGCGGTGGCTGGAGAAGTCAATGGTGAGGTTGGAAACGGTGAGTAGCGGGTTGGGCACGGAGGGAATTGTGGGTGGCAGTTTGGGGTGGTTTCGGTACGCAAGAACGTCAAGTACGCAGGAACGTCATGCTCATCTGGCGTCCGCGCAGTCGAAGCATCTCTACTCTTCTTCTCGAACCTCCCAATCTAATCTACTCCATGAGTAGAAAATATGATAGCCGCAATGCTCCGTGAATACTGCTGTCTCGTTGAATTCGGGCGCTTCAATGACGAAAGCATATTTGAATTCAACTTTTGAATCGTCTTCAAACTTGATGTGGACAGTAGTGTTTGCGGAGAAATCAGACGCGCCTAGCTTCTCATACTTGCTTTCGCCCTTGGCAATTAAGTAATCCCAAACCTTCTTCCAACGTTCGGGCAAATCTTCGTGGCGCATCAGTTAATGCTTCTGTATAATGCAATGTTTGTCTCTGGCATCAGTCTGGTAATTCATCTGGCAAAGGAGGCCGAACTAACTGCTTGAAGCGATGTTCGCAGGCACCATACTGAGCAAATTGAATTCGAGAATGTTCTAAACTGAGCTTATTCGCTCCACCAGTATATGTTGGGTCGTTCAGTTGCACGTAGTCATCCTCCCAAAAGCAAACTGGGCAGATGTCGAAACTGCCATCGGGTGGTACAGCCAATGTATAGAAACCGCAACAAGGGCAGGGATAATTACCGAAACGGTTTGCTTTCATGGCTTAAAGAGCAGAGCGATAAGTTCAGTGATGAAAGGAGGAATAAACTTTCAACGAAGCGGTAGAGATGCTTCGACTGCGCTCAGCATGACCGTTCTAGAGTGTGACATTCTACGATTACCGTTCAACAGCCGAGCATCTCCCCTGCTACGCCAGCTTCTCAGCATCGGCAGCGACTAGGGGCTGGGGCTCGTTGGGAGCGGCGGCGGGCTGCGATTCGTTGAAAAAGCGGCTCTGATTGAGCAGAATAAAGGCGACGCCGATGAAGATGGACGAGTCGGCGATGTTGAAGATGGGGAAACCGCCGCTGTACGTACCGCCGATGAGGGGCCAGGATTTGGGGAAATAACCCACGTACAGCGGCACGAAAATCATGTCGATGACCTGGCCGTAGAACCAGCGCGTGGGCGAGCCCAGCGGGGCGTTATTGTAGATAACGCCGTAGAAAATTGAGTCAATCAGGTTGCCGACCGCGCCGCCCAGAATCAGGGCCATGCAGGCGATGTAACCGGCGGCCACGCGCTGGCGGCTGAGGCGGATAATGTAGTAAAGCAGCCCGCCCACGGCCAGCATGCGGAAGCCGGTGAGCACCAGCTTGCCGTAGGGCGCGGGCAGCTCGGCCCCGAAGGCCATGCCGGGGTTCAGCGTGTAAGTGAGCTTAGCCCACTGACCAAAAATCGGGATTTCGCCGGCCGAACCGAGTTGCATGTAGGTGTGCACGGCCCACTTCGAGGCTTGGTCGAGCACGATGATGAGCAGGGCCAGCAGGAAGAATTTAGCCGCAGAATGCTGGCGGGTGGTGAGCGTTGGGAGCATTTCGGTGGGGATTGGAGGTGCAAAGAACGGCAGGAAGTGTCGCCCTTCGCGTTCACCTCACCCCCTGACCCCCTCTCCCGCGGAGAGGGGGCACCGGCCATGCTGCAACGACTCGCAAACGAAAAGAGCCCAACGCATTGCGTTGGGCTCCTTCTTATCTGCTCCGAACCGGTGCCCCCTCTCCGCGGGAGAGGGGGTCAGGGGGTGAGGTGCCCCGCCCGCGCCGCTACGCCAGATTCTCCGAATCCGGAGCTACCAGCGGCTCGGTGGCCACCGGCTCCTCCTGCTTGAAAAAACGGCTCTGATTGAGCAGAATAATGGCCACACCGATGAAAATGGCCGAATCGGCGATATTGAAGATGGGCCAGAGCGAAACGTACTTCCCTCCCAGCAGCGGCCAGCTTTGGGGCAGGAAGCCTTCGTAGATGTCCACGTACAGCATATCAATAACCTGCCCGTAGAACCAGCGCGAAGGCGAGCCAAACGGGGCATTGTCGTAGATAACGCCGTAGAAAATGGAGTCAATGAGGTTGCCCACGGCCCCGCCGAGGATGAGGGCCATGCAGGCGATGTAGCCGGCGGCGGCGCGCTGCCGGCAGAGGCGAATAATGTAGTAGCTCAGGCCGAACACAGCCAGCAGGCGGAACCCACTGAGTACCAGCTTGCCATAAGGAGAGGGCAGCTCGGCGCCGAAGGCCATGCCGGGGTTCAGCGTGTAGTGCAGCTTGGCCCAATGGCCGATAAGGGGGATTTCGCCCGCCATGCCGGGCTGCATGTAGGTGTGCACGGCCCACTTCGAGAGCTGGTCGAGGGCGATGACGAGCAGCGCCAGCAGGAAGAATTTAGCCGCAGACTGCTGGCGATTGGTGAGGGTTGGGTGCATTAAGGCAGAACCGAAAATCGAAGAAATTGAGGTCAGAAAGCAGGTACAATCAGGGTCATTCAGAACGGTCATGCTTCATCTGGCGTCCGCTTGCCGAAGCATCTCTACCGCTTTGTCTGTCATCCTGAGCTTGCGAAGGACCTTATCAAGAGCGAACGATTCGTTCTCCGGTGATAGGATGCTTCCTTCGTCAGCATGACAGGAGGCGTGGAAAAAGATGCTTCGACAAGGTCAGCATGACCGTGCAATAAAAAAGCATTCCTAATAACACGTTTTGTACCTTTTATGACTGACTGTCTGATGTTTTGAACCCGTAAAGACGAGCTTATCGAACGTTTGTGCGGCCGAAGACTCGCCGGGGATTTCACCTCCCGGCGAGTCATTCATTATCAGGCAGTTGCTACCTCCAGAAGCACCGCTACGGAGTAGTCATCAAATTCGAGCACGGAGCCGCCGTTCACGTCGGCCGCGAAGTCGAGGGTGAGGGCTTGGGTTTCGGTGCGGATGTAGTCGCCGAAGGCGGCCACGGCGGCCATGAGCTCGGGCTGCTGGTCGGCCAGGGTGACGCGGATTTTGTCCTGCACTTCCAGGCCCGAGTCTTTGCGCAGGTTCTGGAGGCGGTTCACCAGCTCGCGGGCGAGGCCTTCCTGGCGCAGCTCGTCGGTCAGGGTCACGTCGAGGGCCACGGTGAGGGGGCCGTCGGTGGCCACGAGCCAGCCGGGCAGGTCGTCGGTGCGGATTTCCACATCGTCGGGAGCCAGGGTGATGGGCTGGCCATCGACCTCCACGGCGAGGCTTCCCTCCTTCTCCAGCTTCGAGATTTCGGCCGCCGTCATCTGCTGAATGCGGGCACCCACGGCCTTCAGGCGCGGGCCATACTGCTGGCCGAGGCGCTTGAAATTGGGCTTCACCGACTTCACCAGCACGCCGCTTTCGCTCTCATCATCGAGGAATTCGATGTGCTTCACGTTGATTTCGGCGCAAATCAGGTCCTCCACGAGGCCGACTTGCTCCTTGGTCGTGTCGTTCAGCACCGGCACCAGGATGCGCTGCAGGGGCTGGCGCACCTTTAGCACCGACTTTTTGCGCAGCGAGTGGGCCAGCGAGCTGATGCGCTGGGCCAGCTCCATGCGCTCCTCCAGCTTCGGGTCGATGCGGGCGGCATCGGCTTCCACCAGCAGCGTAAGGTGCACGGATTCAGGAGAGTTAAGAGTTTGGGAATTTTCAACTCCTAACTCCTCACTCTTAACTCTTAACTCACCGAAGGTCAGGTTGCGGTACAGCCACTCGGCGAAGAAGGGGGCGATGGGCGACATGAGCTGCGCCACGGTCTGCAGGCACTCGTTCAGGGTCTCGAACGCGGCGCGTTTGTCAGTTGTCAGCTCGCCCTTCCAGAAACGGCGGCGCGAGAGGCGCACGTACCAGTTCGAGAGCTGGTCGGTCACGAAATCCTGGATGGCGCGGGCGGCCTTCGTGGGGTCGTAGCTGTCGAGGTGGCCGCGCACTTCGGCAATCAGCGACTGCAGCTTGCTCAGAATCCAGCGGTCCAGCTCGCTCAGGTCGGCGTGCGGCACACGTGATTTTTCGTCCATTTCGAACGCATCCAAATTCGCGTAAAGCGCATAGAATGAGTACGTATTGAAGAGCGTGCCGAAGAAACGGCGCTGCACTTCGGTCACGCCGGCCGGGTCAAACTTGAGGTTGTCCCACGGTGGCGCGTTGGCGATGAGGTACCAGCGGGTGGCATCGGGGCCGAACTGCTTGATGGTGGCAAACGGGTCGACGGCGTTGCCGAGGCGCTTGCTCATCTTCTGGCCGTCCTTGGCCAGCACCAGGCCGTTGGCGATGACGTTTTTGAAGGCCACGGAGTCTTCCAGCATCACGGCCAGGGCGTGCAGCGTGAAGAACCAGCCGCGCGTCTGGTCCACGCCTTCGGCGATGAAGTCGGCGGGGAAGTTCTTCGCAAAAACGTCGGCGTTTTCAATCGGATAATGCCACTGCGCGTAGGGCACGGCGCCGGAATCAAACCATACGTCGATGAGGTCGGCCTCGCGGTACATGGGCTGGCCGGTGGGGCTGACGAGGAAAATATCATCCACGTAAGGCCGGTGCAGGTCCACTTTCTCGCCGTTGGCATAGGGGTTGTGGGTCATGATTTCGGCCGTCACGGCCTTGTCAATCTCCACCTTCAGCTCGGCGATGCTGCCGATGCAGATTTCCTCCGTCCGGTCCTGGGTGCGCCAGATGGGCAGCGGCGTGCCCCAGTAGCGCGAGCGGCTTAAGTTCCAGTCTACCAGGTTTTCCAGCCAGTTGCCGAAGCGGCCGGTGCCGGTGCTTTCGGGCTTCCAGTTGATGGTTTTGTTGAGCTCGATGAGCCGGTCTTTCACCGCCGTGGTCTTGATGAACCAGGAATCGAGCGGGTAGTAGAGTACGGGCTTATCGGTGCGCCAGCAGTGCGGGTAGGTGTGCTCGTACTTCTCCACTTTGAAGGCCGTGCCGTCGCCCTTCATCTTGATGACGATGCTCTCATCCAGCGTTTTATAGTCAGCACCAGTTTCGTCGTGGCCGTCGTAGTTTTTCACCCAGCGGCCCGCAAACTCGCCCATTTGGGGCACGTAGCGGCCCGTCCTGTCCACAATGGGGCCGAGCGTGCCTTCGGCATCCGGCACCATCAGCGCCGGGATGTCGGCTAGCTGCGCGGCGCGGAAGTCATCGGCACCAAACGTGGGCGAGATGTGCACGATGCCCGTGCCATCCTCCGTGGTCACGAAGTCGCCGTTGATGACGCGGAAAGCCCGCTCCTCGCCTTCAAACGGCGTGAAATCGAACAGGCGCTCGTACTTGATGTCGATAAGGTCGGCACCGGTGAATTCGCCCAAAGTGCTCCAAAAGGTAATTTTACCTTTGGAAACTAGTTTTTTCTTCTGGTCATCGGTGAGTTGCTTCGGCAGAATAAGTCTGTCTGTGCCATTCAATAATACCCTCTCGCTAGCATAAGGCCACTTAGACATATTCATGTCTTGATTTGCCGACCAACCATACTCATGCTCAGTATCGAAGTATGAGGGGACTCTTTGAGTAGCAAGAACTACGTTTTCACGCTCAAAAGTGTACTGGTTGTAAGTCTGAACCAGAAGGTATTTGATATTCTTACCCACTGCCAAACCCGTATTAGCTGGAAGGGTCCAAGGAGTAGTCGTCCAAGCCAAAATGGATGTCTTTTCTGGCTCTGCAGAAGCAACAACTGCTTGTTCTCCAGAGAAAAGAGAATCAATACCCTTCGAAACCTTAAACTGCGCCACCACGGTCGTGTCCTTCACGTCCTTGTAGGTGCCAGGCTGGTTCAGCTCGTGCGACGACAGGCCGGTACCGGCGGCCGGCGAATACGGCTGGATGGTGTAGCCCTTGTAAAGCAAGCCTTTGTCGTAGAGCTTCTTGAGCAGCGCCCAGCAGCTTTCGATGTATTCCGGCTCGAAGGTCACGTAGGGGTCGTCGAGGTCGACCCAGTAGCCCATTTTCTCGGTCAGGTCGTCCCACTGCGCCTTGAAGCGCATGACGGTTTCCTTGCAGCGCTGATTGTAGTCGGCGATGCTGATTTTGTGGCCGATGTCCTCCTTCGTGATGCCCAGCTCCTTCTCCACCTGTAGCTCGATGGGCAGGCCGTGAGTGTCCCAGCCGCCCTTGCGGGGCACCTGCTTGCCCAGCAGCGTCTGGTAGCGGCAGAAGATGTCCTTCACCGTGCGCGCCATCACGTGGTGGATGCCGGGCGCGCCGTTGGCGGAAGGCGGGCCTTCGTAAAACACGAACGTGGGCTGGCCTTCGCGGCTGCTCACGCTCTTTTCAAAGATGCCGTGCTCCTTCCACCAGGCGAGGATGTCCTCGCCGAGCTGGCCGTAGTTGAGCGGCTGCTTGTATTCGGGGTATTTCATGTTCTGTTTTAGCACGATGTAGAGACGCATCCTTGCGTCTCGTCGTTGAACGGTAATCGATGGAATATCAGGACGAACAAGGTCCGCATGGCGCGGACGACGAGACGCAAGGATGCGTCTCTACATCGTTCTATTAAATCGTGTAGTCGCCTTCGTAGTCGGCGGCTTTGTGCATTTGGTTCAGGTTCAAATCGGCGTCGTCGTCCTCCTCGTGGTAGCTCTCGTCGTAGTGCCGGATGAGGGCGTTGGTGCTCACGTCATCCTTGCCGTGCTCAAATGTTACGAGCAGCGCGGGCAGCAGAATCAGGTTCGAGAAGTTGGTTATTAACAGCGAAGCCGACATTAGCATTCCTAACGCCTTAGTGCCACCGAACTCGCTGAATGCGAAGATGCTGAAACCCACGAACAGTACGATGCTGGTGTATATCATGCTGGTGCCCGCTTCGCTCAGCGTCACGGATATGGCTTCGCGCACCCGACCACCGTTCAGGGCCATTTCCTGGCGGAATTTGGCCAGCAAATGGATGGAGTTATCCCCATCAATCCCCAGCGCAATCACGAAAATCAGAGCCGTGCTGGGCTTTAGCGCGATGTTGAAATAGCCCATGATGCCGGCCGTGAGAATCAGCGTGACGGCATTCGGTATCAACGCGAAAAAGACGGTTTTTACGGAGCGGAACAGTAGCAGCACCACCAGGCCCACCAGCCCGAAGGCCATAAACAGGCTATCGCGCAGGGTGTGAATGACGTACTCGTTGCCCTTGGTGAAGATGATGGTGGTGCCCGTGGGGCGGATATCCATGCCCGTGCCCTTGAAGATGCGATTCATCTCCGGGATGATTTTCGTGTTCATCAGCGTGTCCAGGTTCTGGGAGCCGATGTCGGCGATTTTCAGGCTGATGCGGGCCTTCTGGCCGGTGCTGTCGGCGAAGGAGCGCAGGAGCTTGCTGTTCATGCCCGCGCCCGTGGCGGCACTCTTGGAGTTGGCCAGGGCACTGAGAATGAAGTTTTTCTCCGAATTATCGGGCAGGCGGAAGAAGCGGGGGTCGCCGTTGTAAAAGGCCTGGGTGCTGGCCTTGAGGAAAGTAACCAGGCTAACGGGCGGCGACAACTCCGGCTGCGTTCGCAGGTACTTCTCGAACTGGTCGATTTTCTCCAGGTTTCTCAGCTTGAACAGGCCTTTTTTCTTGTGGGTATCGACTTCGAATTCCAGCGGCATCACGCCATTGAAATGGCTTTCGAAAAAGGCCAAATCGGAGTTTACGGAGCTTTTCTTGGGCAGGTCGTCCACCATATACGACACCGACTCAATGCGCGAAATGCCGATGGCCGCCCCGGCTACCAGCACCAGCGCCGCGAGGTAAACCGTGCCGCGCCGGTCGAGCACGAGGTGGTCGAAAAACTCCAGCAGCTTGGTAAGGGGCGCGGCGTCGAGGTGCTCCAGTTGCTTGGGCGTGGGCGGCGGCAGGAAGGTGAAAGCGGCCGGAATCAGGATGAAGCTGATGATGAAGGCCGCGAAAATATTGATGGTGGCCACCAGCCCGAACTGGTAGAGAATGGCGATATCAGTGAAGGCAAACACGATGAAGCCGATGGCCGTGGTCGTGTTGTTCATGAGCGTGACAAGTCCGATTTTGCGGATTACCCGCGTCATGGCCAGCATCTGATTGCCCGATTTTCGGTAGTCGTAGTGGTAGCGGCTTAGCAGGTAGGTGCAGTTCGGGATGCCGATAACGATGATAATACTGGGAATCAGGCCGGTGAGCAGGTTGATTTTGAAGCCCAGCAGCACAATTGAGCCAATGCACCACACCACGGTGATGCCCACCACAATGAGCGGAAACAGCACCGCCGACCACGTCCGGAAGAAGGCCAGCAGCGTGATGCCGGTCACAATCATGGCCAGAATGGTGAAGAATTTCATCTCCCCAGCCACCTTACTGGTCATGGTGGAGCGCACGTAGGGCAGGCCGGCGTAGTGCAGCTTGATGCCCGTTTTCTTCTCAAACTGCCCGGAAAAGCCCAGAATCTGGTTCATCACCGCCTGCCGCTTCGACGAGTTCAGGTACTTCGGGTCCATCGTGAGAGCCAGCAGTGTGGCCCCGGTATTGGGGCTGATGAGTTGGCCTTTGTAGAACTCCACGCTGTTCACTACCCGCATCAGGCTGTCGAGCTCCTTCTGGCTGCGGGGCGGGTTTTTGAAGATGGGCGCGGCCTTGAAGCTGTTATTTGCCGTGTCTTTGGTAATATTCAGGAGCTTGCTCACACTGAGCACGCCGTTCACGCCTTCTATTTTGGCGAGGGTATCGGTGAGCAGGCGGAACTCATTGAAGTTACCCAGCTTGTATACCGAGCTGTCCTGCAGGCCGATAACCAGCACGTTGCCATCCTCCCCAAACGTGCGCTTGAACTGCCGGAAATAGAGCATGTCCGGGTCCTTCTCGCTCACCACCTGGGCAAAGTCGTAGGTCATTTCCACGTCTTTGGCCTTGTAAGCCATGAAAACGGTGATGACGGCCAGTACCGCAATCAGCGAAAGACGAAACCGGATGATGAATAAGGCGAGATGTTGCCACATAAATTCCTTGTAAAGAGGCAAAGTTACGTAACGGACGTAGGGGCGGGGCTTGTCCCCGCCCACCGGGCGCGCCGTTTTCCCTGATTTCGTTCTACGACGGGCGGGGACAAGCCCCGCCCCTACATGCAAAAAGCCCCGGTTCCTTGCCGGAACCGAGGCTTTCTACGTTAAAAAAAGCGGCTCTTACAGCTGCTCGAAGATGCGGCGGAAGCTTACGGCCTCGCCGATGTAGGCGCGCAGCTCCGAAATCGGCATGCGGGTTTGCTCGCGGGAGTCGCGGTGGCGCACGGTCACGGTTTCGTCCTCTAGCGTCTGGCCGTCGACCACGATGCAGAAGGGTGTGCCGATGAGGTCCTGGCGGGTGTAGCGCTTGCCGATGGCGTCGCGCTCCTCCAGCACGAGGCGGAAATCGAACTTCAGGGCGTCGAAGATTTCCTGGGCCTTCTCGGGCATGCCGTCTTTGCGGACGAGCGGGAAAATAGCGGCTTTCACCGGAGCTACGGCGGGGTGTAGCTTCAGCACGGTGCGGGTTTTAGTGGTCTGGGCGTCGCCCTCCCCTTCCGTGATGGTTTCCTCCTGATAGGCGTTGCAGAGCGTGGCCAGGAACAGGCGGTCGGCGCCCACCGAAGTTTCCACCACGAAGGGCACGTAGTTGCCGTAGGCTTTGCCGGTGGCCGGGTCAATGTCGGCGTCGAAGTACTGCTGCTTTTTGCGGCTCAGGTTCTGGTGCTGGGTCAGGTCGAAGTCGCCGCGCGAGTGAATGCCTTCCATTTCCTTGAAGCCGAAAGGGAATTCATACTCGATATCGACGGCGGCCTTGGCGTAGTGGGCCAGCTTGTCGTGGTCGTGGAAGCGCAGCTTGGCGGCGGGCAGGCCCAGCGCCTCGTGAAATTTGCGGCGCGAGGCTTTCCAGGTGTCGTACCACTCGCCTTCGGTGCCGGGGCGCACGAAGAATTGCATCTCCATCTGCTCAAACTCCCGCATTCGGAAGATGAACTGGCGGGCCACAATCTCGTTCCGGAAGGCTTTGCCAATCTGGGCGATGCCAAACGGAACCTTCATGCGGGCCGATTTCTGCACGTTCAGGAAGTTCACGAAAATGCCCTGGGCGGTTTCGGGGCGCAGGTACACGGGCGGCGCGTCCGAGTCCACGGCCGAGCCCTGGGTGGAAAACATCAGGTTGAACTGGCGCACTTCGGTCCAGTTGCCGGTTTTGGAAACGGGGCAGAGAATTTTCTCATTGATGATGAGTTCGCGCACGCCGGCCAGGTCGTTGGCCGTGAGCAGGCGGCCCATCTCGGCCGTCAGGGCCGCACCGCGGGCGGGGTCGCCGGCGTTTTCGTACTCGGCGGCTTTCTCTTCGAGCAGCACGTCGGCGCGGTAGCGCTTTTTGCTGTCGAGGTTATCAATCAGCGGGTCGTTGAAGCCAGCGATGTGGCCGCTGGCCTCCCAGGTGCGCGGGTCCATAAAAATGGCCGCGTCGATGCCCACCACGTTGCCGTTGAGCTGGGTCATGGCTTCCCACCACAGGCGCTTGAGGTTATTTTTCAGCTCCACGCCGTTGGGACCGTAGTCGTACACGGCGGCTAGGCCATCATATATTTCCGATGACTGGAATACGAAGCCGTATTCCTTGGCGTGGGCCACAATATCCTTAAGCTGGGTGGTTTCGATTGCTGGGTTCATACCCACAAAAGTAGGCCGATGCGGCGGAAGCTGAAACTTGTGCGTAGAAGGCGCGTCCGACTGTCATCCTGAGCGCCGCGAAGGACCTTATACCCAAAGAACTATTTGCAGATTACAAGCGGCGCAGGCGTGATAAAGTCCTTCGCGGCGCTCAGGATGACAGACGCCATCACAATTCGGTAACATAGCCGCCCCGGGCCATCTCCCTACCTTTGACCCATGATTCAACCTAATTACCCACCAACCCCCTCTTTATGTTTGGTTTAGAACCCCACGTGCTGCTGCTTCTCGGCGTGTGCCTGCTGGCCGCCTGCGCGTTCGAGTTCGTGAATGGCTTCCACGACACGGCCAACGCCGTGGCTACCGTTATCTATACCAACGCGTTGCGGCCCTGGGTCGCCGTGGTCTGGTCGGCTTTCTGGAACTTCATCGGCGTGTTTGCCGGCGGCATTGGCGTGGCCATGGGCATTGTGTATTTGCTGCCCGTCGAGAGCCTGGTCGATGCCAACGTGTACCACGGCATTGCCATGGTGGGCGCGCTCATCCTGGCCGCCATTATCTGGAACGTAGGTACCTGGTACTACGGCATTCCGGCTTCCAGCTCGCACGCGCTTATCGGCTCCATTCTGGGCGTGGGCATTGCGTATTCGCTGCTGCCCGAGTCGCGCGGCACGGCCGTAAACTGGTCCAAAGCCGGCGAAACGGGCATTGCCCTGCTGGTGGGCCCGCTGCTGGGCTTTGCGCTCACCATCGGCATGATGTTCCTGTTCAAGCGCTTTGCGCCCAGCAAGGCCATCTTCAAGGAGCCGCACAAGCGCAAGCCCCCGCCCATCTGGATTCGCCTGCTGCTCATCACCACCTGCACGCTGGTAAGCTTCTTCCACGGCTCCAACGACGGGCAGAAGGGCGTGGGCCTGGTCATGCTCATTCTGATTGGCATCGTGCCCTTCCGCTTTGCCCTCGACGAAA
This sequence comes from Hymenobacter artigasi, assembly GCF_012275535.1. Lineage (GTDB taxonomy): Bacteria > Bacteroidota > Bacteroidia > Cytophagales > Hymenobacteraceae > Hymenobacter > Hymenobacter artigasi. Next base: position 737,202 of record NZ_JAAVTK010000001.1, read on the forward strand.
GCAAAAACCCGCTCGACCTGCGCGATTCGCTGGGCAAGGTGGAGTACGTTATCAGCCGCGTAAACCGCGCCGAGCTTAGCCCTGCCGACCAGAAAAGCCTGGCCGAAATTCAGGAGAAAACGGCCGACCTCGACCGCATTTTTGCCGGCAAAACCGACATCAAGCAGTTGCCCCAGCAAACCCGCTTTGAAATCCGTCGCGACGTGCTGCTGCTCACCAACCGCGCCAAGAAGCTCCTCGGCTCCGAAAAAGTAAGCCTGAGCACGGCCGACCGCAAAAGCTACGACGATGCCTCCAAGGAGATGAAAACCTTCACTGACTATGCCCCCTGGTGGGTGCTGCTGATGGTGAGCCTCTCACTGGCCTGCGGCACCATGATTGGCTGGCAGCGCATCGTAAAAACCATCGGTGAGCGCATCGGCAAGGAGCACCTGAGCTACGCCCAGGGTGCCTCTTCGGAGCTGGTAGCTGCCCTGATGATTGGCTCCTCTACCTGGCTCAACCTGCCCTCGTCTACCACGCACGTGCTCACTTCGAGCATCGCGGGCAGCATGGTGGCCAGCCGTGGCGTGAAGAACATCAACCCCGGCATGGTGCGCAACATTGCCCTGGCCTGGGTGCTCACCCTGCCGGTTACCATGGTACTCTCGGGCCTGCTCTTTCTGCTATTCCGCGCAGTGCTGGGCTAGCAAGCCTAACCAGCCAAAACACAAAAAAGGCTGTCTCATAATGAGACAGCCTTTTTTATTGGCAAGCAGGAATAGTAATGACCCATTTTGGGCCAGCCGTCCAGAAACGGGGATAAACGCCCCGCTTTCATTCACTTATCCACTTATCCACAGCTGAAAACAGTCGGAATGTGGATAAGCCGGCCTTACTTAGGCCACTGCACTTCCATGTCGTCGTTGATAAACACGCCGAAGTTGACGAACTGCAGCTCGCCTTCTTCGAAGTATAAGTCAATCATCGACTTCTCGTAGGACAGGCGGATGGCGCCTTCCTCCATGGTTTCCAGCTCGGGCGTGGCCTGGCCGTGGCGCTCCATGAGGGCCTTCACCTGGTCCACACTCTGGCCGTAGATGGCCTCGCCGTAGAGGCGCATGCTGGGGTTGTCAGTTTCGATGCAGCTCAGGCGGAAGTCGTCTTCGCGGTCGAAGTACAGCGAGAGCAGGTAGTCTTCTTCGTGGTAGTTCCAGGCCTGGTGCTCAAAGTCGTCGTCGTCGTCGGACTCTTCAATTTCCTCGGGCTCGCCCACGAGGGTGCGCACTTCGTCCATGGTAGCGCCGAAGCGCAACGGGCCCATGCCGGTGCCCAGAATAATTTCGTTTTCCTCGATACTGGAGGGTTGGGGAGTGCTCATGCGGGTTGGGGTGAAGGGTAGTAAGCAAAGGTAGTTGTTGGTGCCTGGTTGTTGGTGCCTAGTGCTTGGTTGTTGCCTGTCATCCTGAGCGCAGCGAAGGACCTTATCGGGTCGAAACGATTTGCGGTAAACCCAAACGAAGCAGCCGTGATAAGGTCCTTCGCTGCGCTCAGGATGACAGGGATTACTTCCCGTACTTTTCCACAAACGCCTCCTTCTGCCTAATGTATTCCGGGTGGGCCTTGGCCTCGTCCCACTTGCGCTTGAAAATGGCGGCGGCTTCTACTTTATCCACATCGGGGTGGGGATTACGGGGCAATTCGGCCCGGCCGTGGGCACCGCTCTGGCCTTTTTTGTCGGCTGGTACGGGGCCGGCGTACTTCTTGCCGCCGGCGTGGTTGGCGTAGCGCCGGGCCCGGGTGAAGCCCATCTGGATGAATTTGCGGGCCATGTCGGCTCCCACAAAGTCGTGGGCCTTCAAATAAGCCTCAAACAGGCCGTAAATCGTTTCGGACGACTCATGGGCCGCCGCCGCGTCTTTGAAGCGCCAGTGGGGCAGGATTTCGGCCTTGTAGGGCTGCACCAGCAGCACGCCCTGCTCGCCCCGGCCTACGCGGTAAAGCTCGGGGTGCTGGCGGAAATCAACGGAGTGGAAATCGAGGGTGTAATCGAACGGCATGGGGATAAGACCTGGGGCTTTGTGCATAACCCATACGGATTCGCGCAAAAACCGAAACGCCCGCTTTCAAGAAATCACGAAACCCGGCGCTTGATTTTTTTCGTCGGCTGGCTTTTTAGCGGTGGGCCTGATTTCCTTTTTCCCCTCGGCACTCAAATTTTCAAAGCGCACTCCAACCCTTGAGCAAGGACAAAATCCTTTTCGAGTTTTCCCCACTTTTATTTTTTGATTAAATTTTTTTCTAAAAGACTCTTTTTATTTCCACTCATTAGGTCGGTTGATAAGTGGAAAAGTAGGCGAGGTTATCCACGCTGGGGATAACGTGGGGGTAATACCGGTTTTATCCACGGGCTATACACCGGCATTGTGGAAAACAAGACGCTGTTTTATAATACGTTGGGTGGATTTTCAACATGTCCACCACGTTTCCACATTTTTGTTATCCCCTGAAAAAGCACGGTGTGGGAAGGCGTTTTCTCCGGGGGAAGTTATCCACGGTTATCCCCACCCGGTTTGCCCTGTGCGGGCAGCCTGCCAGCCAAAAAAACTTCTACCCCACTTATCCCCGCGCTGCCGGGCTGTTTCCCCCAGGTTATCCCCGAAATCATCCCCACGGCAAAAGCAATGTGGAAAAGCCCGTGGAAAACCGGGGGATTACGACTGAAAAGCGCGCTCAGTAACTGGAAAAAGCGTTTAGTTATCCACTAATGTGGAAAAGCAAGGGTGTTTGGCGTGTTTTTGAACGGTCAGAAATAGAAGGGCCGGTGGAGTTCTGCACCGACCTAAAATGGCTTAGTAGCCCGATAGCCCGCATCGAAAGGCTGTAAAAGCCCCGCATTAGCGGTCGGCGGAGGTGCACCAGCGAACGAAAAAACGCGGAGCTGCCCGGCCGGCAGCTCCGCCACAAAGAGTAAAAAGGAAACGGAAAGGCTAAAATTTCAACGGCTCCACGATGTCGAAGCCGGCCCGCACCTGCTGGGGCTTGGGGTCGAGGTACACCGGCTCGGGCACCAGCAGCAGGTTGGGGTCGCCGCCTCGCCAGCGGCCGTCGCCGTTGGTGTCGATGAGTACGCGCAGGCGGTAGGTGCCGGGGGCTATATCCGAGAACAGGTAAGTGCCCTTGGGTGAAAGCAGGCTGGCCACCACCTGAAACTTCTCATCGAGCAGCTGCAGCTCGAAGCTCTTTTCGCTGGTCGTGATGGTGCCCGAAAGGCTGGTCGATACATCCTGCTCGCTGATGCCGAGACGTAGGGGTTTCAGGCGCAGGCTTTGGGCGGTGATGGCGGTGATGGCCGTGCTGTCGAGCAGGATTTCGAGGCGCTTTTTGGCCTTGGAGTTGAAGCGCACCACCAGCTCGGTGCGGTCGGCGCTGAGCACGCCGTCGGCGGGCAGGCGCAGGGGGCAACGCTTCACCGAGTCCTCTACCAGGGTGCCGAAGGGACGGTCTTTGGCCATGCGAACGGGCACGGAGAACTGGAATTTTACCTGGCCCTGGGGGTATACGGCGCGGGCGCCGCCTTCCACGGTGTAGAGCGACGGGGCGGGCGCTTTTTTGGCCGCGGCCGGCACCGGAAACTTGATTTGCAGCGTGTCGTGGCCCACGTTGCCGGTGCTGTCGGTGGCGGTGAGCACGTAGCGGCCATCGCCCACCTCGGGGGTTTTGAAAAGCACCACCGAACGGCCCCGGTCAGCCAGCTGAATGGCTTCGGTTACGGCGGCGGGCGGGGCCTGGCCATCCAGGGGGGCCAGCGTGGCCGTGCGCAGGCCTTCGCTCATGCTGAGGCGAATCTGGGTGGGGCTGGGCGTGCGCGAACTGACCAGCGGGGGGCGCTTATCGGGCTGTGTGAGCACGAGCGGAACCTCCTGGCCGGTGCTGCCCGCAATGGTGATGGGCGCGGGCAGGTAGGCAATCTTCTCGCCTTCGTCGTAGCGGCCGTTGTTGTTCTTGTCGGCCACGGCGTAGATTTTGTAGTTGCCGGCTTTCAGAAAATTCAGGCTGAATTTGCCGGCTTTGTCGGTGAGCACGGTGTAGTACGGGCGGCCTTTGCGCACGCCCAGCGTGTCGCCTTCGCGGTACAGGCCAATGCTGGAGCCCTCCACGGGCCGGGCCGTGAGCACATCGGTGAGCGTGCCACGCACCTTGCCCGAGTCGAGCGCCGCCCCGGTGCTGAAGGTGAGGTAGGCGTTTTTGGCCGGCAGCGCCTCGGTGATATCCACCACGGATTCCCGGAAATTGAAGCTGTAGGTGGTGTTGGCATCGAGCGGCTTGTCGAAAAGCAGCGTGATGGAATTGCGGTCTTCGCGCAGCTTGTAGGGATTGTCTTCGGGCAGCTGGGGCGTGATGAGCAGGTTTTTGCTCAGCTCTTTGGTGATGACGGGCTCCGAGAAGTTGAGCCGCACAAATTGCTGCTTCACGTTGCGGGCCGCGCTATCGGGCGAGCTGCTGATGCGGCGCGGAGGGGTGCGGTCGCGCGGGCCGCCCAGGGGCGGGGCCACGGCGGCGCAGCTTTCAAGCAGGGCAACCAGCGCCAGCAAAGCCAGCAATTCAGCGCGAACGGACATTATACAACAGCAGCGTGGTGAGCGTAAGAACAACAATGGCCGCCCCGATGCGCAGCCCCGTGCGGCGCGTCACTTCATTGGTCGGCTCGGTGGTATTAACGACCACAACGTGCCGGGCGGTATCGGCCACAAAGGTGGGCGGTGGTTTTTTGACGGAATCGGGCAGCGGCACGGGCACGGTTTGGGCCCGGGCGGCGGTGGCCAGCAGGCCCGCCGCCACTACCAGCCGCCACCGTGCCGCCGGCCGCATCAGGCCGCCGGGGTGCGGCGCTTGGCCACGTACAGCAGGCTCGAATACTGGCCCTCGTGCTCTTCCGCGTACGCATTGGACTTGTAGCCGGCCTTGAGCACGGTGAGCAGGCCGCCCGCCCGCTCGGCCTTGTGCTTCTCGCTGAGCATGCTGATGTAGTAGGCATCGAGGGGCATGGGCAGCGTCTGGGCAATGGTCAGCTTATGCTTTTTGAGCAGCTGCGCCATGGTTTTGGGCGCGAAATGGTAGAGGTGGCGCGGCACGTCGTAGGATGCCCACAGCTCGCGGTAGTGCTGGGCATCGAGGCTTTCCACGTTGGGCACGGCGATGAGGATGACCCCATCGGGCTTCAGCAGGGCCACCAGCTGGGCCAGCGTTTCGTTGAGGGTGTGTACGTGCTCCAGCACATGCCAGAGCGTAATGGCATCAAAAGTGCCGGGCGGAAACGAGGCCAGGCTCTCCTGCCCTATCGGCTGGCCGAGGCGCTGGCTGGCCTCCTCACGGGCGCGGGCGTTGGGCTCCAGCCCCGCCACCTGCCAGCCGGCCGACTTCGCGGCTTTCAGAAAATGCCCCGTGCCGCAGCCGTAATCCAATAGCTTGCCCCGGCGCGGCGCCAGCTTGTTCAGCAGCCCCACCTTGCGGCGCATCGTGAAAAACCGGGCCACTTTGTAGGCCTGGTTCACGAAGCCCTGGGCCGCGCTGTTGTGCGACACGTAGGCGTCGGACTCGTAATACTTGCCGATTTCAGCCTCCTGTGGCCGGGGGTTGGTGAATTGGAAGCTGCACGCCGCGCACTGCACAATGGCGAAGCTTTCGTGGCTCACCGTGCGGTCTTCCACCACCAGCTTGTTCTTGAAATCGGTTTTGCCGCAAACCGGGCAATTATCAATTCGTTCGTAAATCACTGATTTTCGCTGATTAACCGTGATTTCGCTGATGTCATCGGCGCAAAATCCGTTGTCTTATCAAGTAAACTATCGGGCAAAGTTGGCGAATTCGCATCTGAAACTACCAGGAGTGGCCTTCTGTCTCTCCGTGAGGAGCCGAGCTACAATCAGCGAAATCACGGTTAATCAGCGAAAATCAGCGATTTAGGTACACCATCAGCACCGACACGTCGGCCGGCGAGATGCCGCTGATGCGCGAGGCCTGCCCAATGGTTTCGGGCTGAATCTTGAGGAGCTTTTCGCGGGCCTCGTGGCTAAGGGCGGGCATGGCGCGGTAGTCGAGCCGGCCCTGAATCACGAAGTTTTCCAGCTCCTGCATGCGCTCGGCCTGCTGCTGTTCCTTCAGCAAATACGTCTCGTACTTGATGTTGATGATGGCCTGCTCCAGCGCCTCGGCATCGTAGGCAGCCAGGGCATCTTCCAGGGCGGGCAGGGCGCGGCGCAGGTCGGCCAGCTCCACGTTGGGGCGGCGCAGCAGGTTCACGGCGCGGGTTTTTTCGTGGATTTCGGCTGAGCCCAGCTCCGTGAGCATCGGGTTGATTTCGGCCGGCTCGATGGCGAATTTCTGGAACAGTAGGCCGATTTCGGCGGTCTGGGCCTCCTTCATCCGCACACGGGCCAGGCGCTCGTCCGAGGCCAGGCCCAGCTCGTGGCCCAGGGGCGTGAGGCGCAGGTCGGCATTGTCCTGGCGCAGCAGAATGCGGTGCTCGGCGCGGCTCGTGAACATGCGGTAGGGCTCGTCGGTGCCCTTGTTCACGAGGTCGTCGATGAGCACGCCGATGTAAGCCTCGCTCCTCTTGAGCACGAACGGCGCGAGCCCGTGGACCTTGTTGTGGGCGTTGATGCCGGCCATCAGGCCCTGGCAGGCGGCTTCTTCGTAGCCCGTAGTGCCGTTAATCTGGCCCGCGAAATACAGCCCCGCAATCAGCTTGGTTTCGAGGGTGAGCGCCAGCTGCGTGGGCGGGAAAAAGTCGTACTCGATGGCGTAACCGGGGCGGAACATCTTGGCGTTCTCGAAGCCCGCGATTTCGCGCAGGGCGCGGTACTGCACGTCCTCGGGCAGGCTGCTCGAAAAGCCGTTCACGTAGCATTCCACCGTGCTCCAGCCTTCGGGCTCCACGAAAATCTGGTGGCGGTCCTTGTCGGCGAAGCGGTTGATTTTGTCCTCCACGCTGGGGCAGTAGCGCGGCCCCAGGCCCTTGATGCGGCCCTGGAACATGGGCGACTTTTCGAACCCCTCGCGCAGGATGTCGTGCACCCGCTCGTTGGTGTAGGTGATGTAGCAGGGGCGCTGCTGCGTGAGGCGCGGCGTGTCGAGGTAGGAGAATTTGCTCGGCACCTCGTCGCCGCCCTGGGCTTCCATTTTCGAGTAGTCGAGGCTGCGGCCGTCTACGCGGGGCGGGGTGCCGGTTTTCATCCGCCCGGCCTCAAAGCCCAGCTCCAGCAGCTGCTCCGTAATGCCCCGGCTGCCTTTCTCGGCCGCCCGGCCACCGCCAAAATTCTTCTCGCCGATGTGGATAAGGCCATTCAGGAAGGTGCCGTTGGTGAGCACCACCGACTTGCCGCGAAACTCGATGCCGAGGGCTGTTTTCACGCCCACCGCCGTGTCGTTTTCCACCACGATGCCGGTCACGGCTTCCTGCCAGAAGTCCACGTTAGCGATGCCTTCCAGGGTCAGGCGCCAGGCTTCGGCGAAGCGCATGCGGTCGCTTTGCGCGCGCGGGCTCCACATGGCGGGGCCTTTGGAGCGGTTCAGCATCCGGAACTGAATCATGGTCTGGTCGGTGATGATGCCCGACTGGCCACCCAGCGCGTCGATTTCGCGCACAATCTGGCCCTTGGCCACGCCGCCCATGGCCGGGTTGCACGACATCTGGGCGATGGTGTTCATGTTCATCGTCACCAGCAGCACTTTCGAACCGAGGTTGGCGGCGGCGGCAGCGGCTTCGCAGCCGGCGTGGCCCGCGCCCACTACAATGACGTCGTATTCTTCTTGCTGAAACATAGGAGCGCGAATTCTCGCGAAGTTTAAAATTTAAGTCTCGCCAAGGCGATAAAAGCTAGAACCAAGCTTTGCGAAACTTGATTTCAACTTGGCGAAACCTGGCGCGAAAAAATGTCGCGCGGCGTTGATAGCTACAAAATTACGCAATTTGGTCCCGGTCGCCAGTTTCGGGCAAAACGGGTTGTGGCGTAGGTGTAGAGACGCATCTTTGCGTCTTGTCGTTGAACGGCCGAAACCGCACCGTCCTCACGTAACCGTTCAACGATGAGACGCAAAGATGCGTCTCTACACCGTTCTGGATTACTCGTTGGTCGTCATTCCCTGCAAATCCTCGGGCAGCCACTCGGCAAAAAGCTCGGCCGAATTGGCTTGCACTGCTTCCCGGGAATAAGGTAGCCACTGGCCGCCGATGCTGTCGAACACCTCCGTGGCCGCCGCGCAGGCGAAGAGCTTGTAGTCGAACTTGGGGTAGTCGTGCACCAGGTAGCCGGGGTAGTAGTAGTCGAAATGGAGCCGGCGGCCGTAGTCGGTTTTGAGCAGCAGCAGGTACTTGCCGAGGCTGTGCTTGTGATAGGCGGGGTCGTAGAAATTGAGGATGCCGGCGAGGGTGCGCTCGCCGTAGTCGAGTACGCCGGCGGCAATAAGCTTGCCCTCATCGCGCAGCTCCATAATCTGGGTGTTGAAGACGTTGTGGGCGGCCCCGCCCAGCAGCACGGCCTCAATGGTGGGCGCGGCATCGAAAGTAATGGCGGCGCGGTAACGGGCGTACAACTCCTCGTATTCGTCGGTGAGGCGGAACGGGCGGATGGTGGCGGCAAAGCGGGCATTGCGGCGCAGCAGCCGGCGCTGCTCGGGGCCCCACGCCACGCGGGCCAGGTCGAGGCGCAGCCAGTGGGCGGTGTAGAGGCGGCCATCGAAGGGTACAAACTGGCAGGTGAACAGGTCCTGCTGCATGCGGTAGTAGCCCTGCGCCAGGTAAAAATCCAGCGCTTCGCCTCGGATAACGGGGAATTCAGCAGAAGATGAAGCAGCCATATCGCGGGGCGGGGCAACGGATAAAAGAACGTCATGCTGAGCTTGCCGAAGCATCTCTACCGCAGCAGTATCTAGTTACTGGCGCGGTAGAGATGCTTCGGCAAGCTCAGCATGACGTGCTGATTATTTTTCAGTAAACCAACTAGAATGCCCGCATTGCCAGGCAGTAGTCTTCCTTGGCGCGCATGGCCGTCTGGCTCAGCAGGTCTTTGTCGTGGTAGCCGAGCAGGTGTAGTACGCCGTGAATCATGACGCGGTGCAGCTCGTCGCGGAACGGGATGCCGAGGTCCTGGGCATTGTCGCGCACGCGCTCTATGCTGATGAAGATGTCGCCTTCGAGGATGTCGGCGTCATCGGAGTTATCGAAAGTGATGACGTCCGTGAGCGTATCGTGGGCCAGGTACTCCACGTTGAGACGGTGCAGGTAGTCGTCGGAGCAGAAGATGTAGGTGAGCTGCACAATGCGGTGCTCGTGTACCTTGGCTACGCGCTCAATCCACTCCAGCAGGCTTTCGGCGTCGGAGAGCTCAAAATCGGGGGCATCTTCCACCATGAACTCGACGCCCGGGGCCTCGTGGTGCAGCTCGCCGGGCGGGAAATTTTCGTTGTGGGGCGGGCCCAGCGGCGGGGTGCTGTTCATGCGGAATCAGGCGGCTTTAGGCGGCGAGGTGGTCGGCGGCGGCGGTTTCGTCGGCGGGCGCGGGGGCCAGCTGGAACGTGAGCAGCAGGCAGCGGCCCTCCTTGCTGAACTCCACCTCATCGGCGAGGTGACGAATGAGAAAAATGCCGCGACCACCCGGGTTCTCCAGGTTTTCGGGGGCCGTGGGGTCGTCGAGGTTATCGTAGTTGAAGCCCGTGCCTTCGTCCTCAATCTCGAACTTAAGCTGCTGCGGCTCCACGTAGAGCGATAGGTAGACGTTTTTGTCCTTGTCGAACTTATTGCCGTGGCGAATAGCATTGTTCACTGCTTCGGTCACGGCCACCATGATGTTGCCGTAGATATCGTCCTCAATCTGAAAGGTATCCTTGGAATTGTCGATGAAGCTTTCAACGACGCGGATATTCTCAACAAGCGACGGAATCTGAATTTTTACCTGCTTCATAGGGTGGTTTGATGGAAAGAGCGGGAGCTCTTTGGGGCGGCAAAAATAGTCTTTTAAAGGCAAAGCACCGCAACTATTTCTGCGACCCCATCGGGCGTGGTTCTAACAGTACACTAATTGGTTAACGAAACCGCCGCCCGCTTGGATGGGAAGCTGCCCGGATTATTTGATTTTCTGGAAATATTCGCCCACTTCGCGCTGATAATACGGAGTGAGGTTCGGGGGTGTACTACGTAGTAGTTCGGTCTGGCGTTCCTTACTAACTCGGTATTTATCGAACGCCGGCGGGAAAACCGGGGGTTTATACTGAGCCGCCTGCGCCTCCCGCTTGGTGTCCTGGTCGCGCTCGCGGGCCGATTTTTCCACTTCCAGCAAGCGGGTAAGAATTTGCTGCTGGCGCATCATGGTTTCCTCAGTGAGGCGCTTGTTCACGAGGTCGGTTTCGGTTTGCTCCATCATTTTTTTGATGTCGCCGGTGCCGCCCGCGCCCTGGTCGCCTTTGCCGTCCTTGCCGTTCGGGTTGTTCTGGCCGCCTTCTTTGCCATCCTTGCCGTCTTTGCCCTGGCCCTGCGAGCCGCCGGGCTTGCCGCCCTGCTGCAATTTATCGAGCTGCTGCATGGCCTGGCGCAGCATCTGCTGCTGGCCGGCCAGCTTGGCCAGCTCCTGCGACATTTCGCGGCCCGACTTGCCCGATTTCGACAGCTGCTGAATCTGCTCGTTGAGCTGCTGCTGCATCTTGCCCATGTTTCCGGGGCCGGGCTTGCTGCCCTGGCCCTGCCCTTTGCCCTTGCCCTTTTTCTTGCCGGGCTTGCCCTGGCCGTCTTTGGGCTGGCCTTTGCCGGCCTGGGCTTCCTGCTGCATCTGTTGCAGGGAGCTTTGCAGCATCAGGGCCAGGTTGTTCATGCTGGTCATGGCCTGCTGCTCGGTGGCGGTGGCGCGGCCCAAATCGCGCTGCTGGATGTGGGTGAGCGACTCGTCCATGCGGCCGTTCATCTCGCCCACCTCCCGCGTTACGAAGCTCTGAATCTTGGGCTCCTTCTTGGCCAGCGCATACAACGAGTCCTGAATAATCTTGGCATCGTCGCGCAGCTTGCGCTGGGTCTGGCCCAGCTGCACGAAGCGCGGGTCGCTCTGGTCCACCTTGCGGAAGTCCTTCATCAGACTTTCCTGGTCGAAGCTGAGGGTGAGCAGGTTGTCGAGGATGTCGCGCAGGTCATCGATGTTCTGCTGGGCCTGGTCGCTCTCCTCCTCGCTCATTTGGTCGCGCATTTTCTGCGCCATTTTTTTCATGCGCGAGGCAGCGCTTTTCTGCTGGCCGGCGGCCTTTTTGTTTTGGTTTTTGCTCAGGCTCTGCTGGCTTTCCTGCATGTCCTGGTCGGTCTGCTCCTGGTCGGGCTTCTGCTCGTCCATGCCGTTCTGGTTGTCGAGCTCCTTGTCCATCTGCTTGAGGTCCTGCAGCTCTTTTTTCAGGTCTTCAAACTCCTTTTGGTTCTCGGCCTGCTCCTGCTTCAGCTGTTCCTGCTTAGCTTTTTGTTCTTGGTTCGATGCCTTATTATCAGGGTTTTCCTTGTCGTTCTGCTCGGTCTTTTCGGCCAGCTTTTCCTCCTGCTTGGCCAATTCGTCGAGCTTGTTGGCGGTTTCTTCAGCCTTTTGCTCCAGCTGCAATTGCTTGAACATTTCGAGGGCGCGGTCGAGCTCCTTTTGTAGGGTGTCTTCCTTGTTTTCGAGCTGCTGCAGCAATTTTTGCATCTCCGCATCGGGCTGCTTCTGCTCTTCCAGCAGCTTGCGCAGCTTTTCGTAGAGCTTCTTGGTTTCGGGGTCGAGCAGGTCATTCATCAGCTTTTTCAGCTCCTCGGCTTTCTTGGCCAGCTCCTCGCTTTTGGGGCTGGCCTGGTCCTGCTTCTGCTGCAGCTGCTCAAACATCTTCTGCATCTGTTCCATCTGCTGGTTCAGCTGGTTTTTCTGGTCCAGCATGTTTTCCAGCTGCTTGCGGTCCTGAAAGCTCAGGTCACGCTTGGTTTTCAGCTTGTCCTGAGTTTTGGCAAGCTCGCGCTCCAGCTTCTCGCTCTGCTTGGCGGCCTGGCTCATCTGGCTGGCCACAGATTCGGCCTGCGCTTTCATTTCCTGGCGCAATTCACGGCGGCTGGGCAGGCGGAACTCGGCCGGGCGGGTGCGGGTGGCTTTGGGGCCGTGCACGCCGTCGTTGTCCCAGGCCTCCACATAGTATTCGAGGCGGTCGCCGGGCTGCAGGTTCAGTGCGTTCAGGTTCCAGGTGTAGGCGTAGGTGCCGGCGCTCTCGCGGGGCAGGCCCAGCGGCGTAGCGCCTTGGCGGCTGGGGGCCGAATTCGGACCCTGTCCGGCGCGGCGCAGGGCGTAGTGCAGCTCCAGGCGGGTGAGGCCGTAGTCATCGCGCACGGTGCCGCCCAGCGCCAGAAAGCGCCGCGTCACGGTATCCGAAAAAGCTTCCAGCGTGAGCGCGGGCGGCAAATCGGGCACGGCCGTGAGCTGGTAGGAAATCGGGTCGCGGTTGAGGCTGGCCGGGTTTTTCAGGCGCAGCAAATAGGGCTGCGAGCGCAGGATGCGCCGCGTAGCCGTGAACGTGCCATCGTCGCCGGTAGCGGCCAGTGTTTCGTCCGGGTTCTGGAAAACCAGGGCCAGTTCATCGGTGGCGGCCGTGGCAAACTCCCAGCGCACCGTGCTGCCCTCCGGTACCGTCAGGTTGCCGCCGTTTTCGATGGTTTCAGCCGCCTTACCGGTGTAGGGCGGGTAGGTGATATTGACCTTGAAGTCGCGCAGATTGGGCCGCTCCAGTACCGTGAGCTTATACTCGGGCGAAGCAAACCCCGCCCCTTTCAGCTGAAACGTCACGTCACCCTGCGGCTGCTCAAACGTGTAGCGGAAGGCATCGCCGCGCCCGGCCACCTTGCTCAGCCGCCGCTCCCCCTCATTAAAAGCAATACTCACATCGGCCGGCAACGCTGCCCCAGCCACGCCCACGTCCAACGTAAAATCCTCGCCCCGAAATGCGGTCAGCTTCGGGTTTTTAATCAAAAACTGAAAAGGCGCGGGCGGTGAATACGCGCGTTTGTAATGCCAGATGCGCTCGGTACCCTGCACTAGGAAGCTGGGATAAAAGGCCAGCAGCGCCAGCAGCACGGCGGCCGGAATGGCTGCGTACTTCCACAGCGGCTTGCTCTGCTGCTGAATGTTGATGCCCTCGGCAAATGAATACTGACCGAATTGGGCGGCGCGCTGCTCCAGGCTGGCGGCAATCAGGGCATTGTCGCGGGCCTGGCCCTGCAGCTGCAGCGCATTCACCAACCGGTCCTGCACTTCCGGAAAAATCTCGCCAACCCGGCGGGCGGCCTGCTCATCGCTCAGCAGCCGGCGCAGGTTGGTGAGGGCCGCCACCGGCGTCCAAATCCAGTGAGCAAAGCTGTAGACCGTGAGGCCGATGAAGCCGAACAGCAGCCCGGCCCGCACCACCGTGGGCAGGTACAGGAAGTATTCAAGCCCGTTGAAGGCCACGAAAAACGTGAGCAGCAGCCCGCCGGCTACCAGCAATCCACGCACCAGCAGGTTCAGGTAAAACTTGCGCTTGAAGGCCTCCAGCTCCGTCCTTACCCGCGCCAGGGCGGGGTATTGGCCTGCCGCAGCGCCGCGCTCCATCAACATCGCCATAAATCAGGTCTTAGTCGGGAAAGATACAACGTAGCACATGCTTTAGCTTGTGCATTGGCCGTCCTTTCGAACGATTGCTGCACGAGCGCAACGCCGCATCTGCGGGCATAACCGGCGAAACGGGGTTAGTAGTTTCCTGACGGGCACAAGCTAAAGCATGTGCTACATGACTTCTACCCACACCGGGCAGTGGTCCGAATGCACCACGTCGGGCAACAGACCCGCGCCGGTCAGGCGGGGTTGCAGGGCCGTATCGGCCAGCCAGTGGTCGAGGCGCCAGCCCACGTTGCGGCCGCGCGAGCCGGCCCGGTAGCTCCACCACGAATAGTGCCCCACGGCCTCGCCGTGGTGGTGCCGGAAGGTATCGACCAGCCCATCATTCAGGAAATCTTTAAACCATTGCCGCTCCTCGGGCGTGTAGCCGGGGCTGTTCTGGTTGGCCTTGGGATTGTGCAGGTCGATAGCTGTCTGGCAGCAGTTGAAATCGCCGCCGATGAGCAGCGGCGGGGTCTTGCCATCAGCCCGCAGCTTTGCCACGTAGTCGCGAAAAAAGTGCAGCCATTCAACCTTGAAGGCCTGCCGCTCCGGGCCGCTCGTGCCCGAAGGCATGTAGGTGTTCAGCACCGATACGTCCTCAAAATCGAGCCGCAGCACGCGGCCCTCGTCATCGTAGCAGCTCTGCCCGCAGCCATGAATGACGGCTTTAGGCTCCGTTTTCGAGAAGGTAGCCACACCGCTGTAGCCCGGCTTTTGGGCCGGGTGCAGGTAGGCGTGGTAGCCCAGCTTCTCAAAGCCGGAAATGTCCATCGGCTCGCGGCTGGCTTTTATTTCCTGCAGGCACAGCACGTCGGGCGAGGCTTCGGCCACCCAAGTCAGCAGGCCCTTGCTCAGGGCCGAGCGCAGGCCGTTGACGTTGTAAGAAACGATTTTCATTGCGTGTTGACTTGAAAAAAATAGCCCGTCAGGCAGAGCGCAGCTCTGCCTGACGGGCTATCAACTTATAAATCGTCGCCCGGGTCCAGCGCAAAATATTCCAGTACGTGCCACTTCAGCATGCGCTCCTGCTCCTTCAGGTTGGCGAAGGGCACGGGGCGCAGCAGCTTGTAGTGCGGCCAGCCATCGGCGTCCACGTGCGTCTTTTCGTAGTGGCCGCTGAGGCTAAAGAGGCGGCAGGTGGCGATGTGCATCAGGTCCTGCTTTTCCTCCTTGGTGAAGGTGGTGAGGCCCTGATTCAGCTCCTGAATGCCGATGAGCAGCAGCAGGGCGTTCAAATCGGGGCGCTTGTCGAAGCGGGCTTCCATCTCCACCATCAGGGTTTCCCAGCGGGCGTCGAAGTCGGCTTCATCCTCGTGGTGTGCGGCGGGGGCGGCGTGGTTCAGGTCGTCGCTCATGCGGTGGGCTGGCCGTCGTGTTCGGCTTTGTGGGCGGCCAGGGCTGCGCCATCGTGGGCCGTGGCACCCGCTTCCGATTTCAGGATTTCCCAGTACTCCACCGCGCGGCGGAAGTGCGGAATCACAATGCTGCCGCCGATGATGTTGGCAATGGCGAATATCTCATAAATCTCCTCGTCGGTCAGCTTTTCTTCAAAGCATTTGCCCACGTGGTACTTGATGCAATCATCGCAGCGCAGCACCATGGAGCAGGCCAGGCCCAGCATTTCCTTGGTTTTCACGTCGAGCGCGCCGGCCGCGTAGGTGTTGGTGTCGAGGTTAAAAAACCGCTTGATGACTTTGTTATCAGCCGCCAGGATGGTGGCGTTCATCCGCTGGCGGTACTCGTTGAATTCGGTTACTTGGGACATTTTAGTTGGATATTCTGAGAAAAAAGAACGGTCATGCAGAACGTAGCGAAGCATCTTGCCCGCCATCACTAACTCCTGTCGATTGGATTACTGGTAGCGGGCAAGATGCTTCGCTACGCTCTGCATGACGGGCTTATAGTGAATGACGTCGCACTATCGGCTACATTGCTCCCTCAAAATTACTCCCAAACCCTTCCCCCACTCTACCGCCATGCTCCGCACCCTGTGGCAGGACTTCGTCGGCCTCATCTACCCGCGTCTATGTCTGGCCTGCCGCGAGCCCCTCGTGACCGGCGAAAACCACCTCTGCACTGGCTGCCGGGCCGAGCTGCCCTATACCGACTACCACCTGCTGCCGCCCGACCAAAACCCGCTGGGCCGCCGCTTCTGGGGCAAGCTGCCCATCCGCCACGCCCTGAGCTACCTGCGCTTCGTGCGCCACGGCCGGGTGCAGCACCTGCTGCACGAGCTTAAGTATCAGGGCCAGCGCGACGTGGGCACGGCCCTGGGCCAACTCTACGGGGCCGAGCTGCTCGCGGCAGGCTTGGCCACTGATTTCGACCTCATCATCCCCGTGCCGCTGCACCCGCGCAAGCTGGCCAAGCGCGGCTACAATCAGGCTGCCGCCTTCGCCACCGGCTTGGCCGAAGGCCTGAAAGTGCCGGCTGCCAACACCGCCCTGCGCCGCAATACCAACACCAAAACGCAAACCAAAAAGAACCGCGCCCAACGCTGGGCAAACGTGGCCACGGTGTTCGAAATCGAAGACCCGGCACTTATCATTGGCCGTCGCATCCTCATCGTTGACGACGTGCTTACCACGGGCGCTACCCTCGAAGCCTGCGGCGCGGTGCTGCTGGCTGCCGGCGCGGCCGAGGTTAGCATTGCCGCCATTGCCTGCGCAGACCGCTAAAACCACGGATTAGCACGGATTTTAGCGGATTCCGCAGATTTTGTGGACGGCATGAGTGAGCTGTTTTACTGCTATTTAGGCAACAAAAAAGGCTTGCCAGATGGCAAGCCTTTTTTGGTCGGGCAGCGTCCACAAAATCCGTGAAATCCGTGCTAATCAGTGGTCTTACTTGTTGCTGCCGGCGTTAATCATCGCGCAACGGAAACCGATGGTAGCCGTGGCCGAATCTTCGGCCATAAAGCGGCGCGTACCGGGCGAGAGCCAGTAGGCCACATCGCGCCACGAGCCGCCTTTGTACACGCGCACATGGTCGTCAATCAGCGACTGGTAGCCTTTCTTGTCGTATTTGTCGGCCGGGTCACCCACGCCGTTGCGGCGGAAGGGGTTCAGGTCTTCCACGTCCTGGAACGAGAGGGGGCGGTACACGTCCTGCACCCACTCGTTCACGTTGCCAGCCATGTTGTAGAGGCCGTAGTCGTTGGGCGGGTAGGCGTACACCTGCTCGGTAATCATGGCGCCGTCGTTCAGGCTACCGGCGATGCCGGCGTAGTCACCCCGGCCCCGCTTGAAGTTAGCCAGGAACTGGCCCTGCTTGCGGCCGTAGGCGTTGCGGGTCGATTTGCCATCCCAGGGATAAATGCGCTTCTCCTCCTGGTTTTCGTTGCCCACTTCCTGCGTGCCTACGAGGGCCTGAGCGGCGTACTCCCACTCCGCCTCGGTGGGGAGACGATAGTTGGGCAGCGTGTTGCCGTTTTCGATGGAAGTCGTGCTTTTACCGTTGCCCAGGGCACCAGCGGCACCGGCAGTGCCTTCGGCACCGGCAGCAGCGCCTTTGTCTTTTTTCTTGCCAAACAGGCCGCCTTTGCCACCCTTGCTGTCGCCACCGGAGGCGAGGCGCTCGTTTACCTTGGCGGTACGCCAGGTGCAGTAGTCATCGGCCTGCAGCCAGCTCACGCCCACCACGGGGAAGAAGCGGAAGCCGGGGTAACGCAGGTAGTAAGTCACGTAGGGGTCATTGAACGACAAGTCGCGTGCCCAAACGGTAGTGTCGGGCAGGGCCGACTTATAGAACTCTTCCGCGGAGTCGGTGCGGATGAAGTGCAGGTATTCGAGCCAGTGAATGTTGGCTACTTCGGCTTCGTCCATGTAGAACGAGGCGATGGTGACCGTGCGCTCGATGTTGTCGTGCGTCATGGTCACGTCTTCCTCCTGCGAGCCCAGCACCGTGCGGCCACCTTCAATAAACACGAGGCCGGGGCCTTCGGGAATTTTCTTGAAGTTGGCAACTGCCATGCCCTTCTCCGTATTGTATTCGATACCCGTCGTAGAGGAATATTTACCGGGGTTCGTGGCCGAGGCCGGACCCTTCTTGCTACAGCCGGCGAGGGCTATCGCGCCCACCAAAGCTAAGCGTAGATAATTATTTAATTTCATAACAAAGTTAAAATCCGTATGGGTGAGGAGGGGTTAGCAAGCGCAATTAGGACGCAATAATACAAAATATTAAAATACCGGGCAAGGGGCTACCGGGTAAACACGCCTTTTTAGGCGACGATGGGCATTTTCCAATCGGTCAAACGCCCGCAGTGCCAGCGTGACTTCGTGGGCACCGCCCAAATCGGCACTTAGGCGGCTCAGGCCCACGTCGTAGCTGTAGCCAAGGCGCAGGCCCCCGGCCTGAATGCCCGCTACCACGGCGAGTACGTGTTGGGGGCTAACGCTATTGGGTAGCGAAATATTGCGGTACACCGCTCCGAGCGTTACGGGTGAGGCCGTGAGGTACACGCCGGTTTCGATGCGTTGCGAGCCCCCCTGGCGCGTATAGGCCGCTACGGGCGTGTAGCTAACCTCGCGGGTAGCTACCCCCTGCCCGGGCTTGATAACGAAGAGTTTATAGCCGCCGGAAATGCCCAGCGAAAGTGGGAGCTGGCTTTGCTTGCGAAAGCCCAGGCTGGGCTGGTTGAGGTGCTGCCCGGCCAGGCTGAGCCAGCCCTGCTCGGAATACACCACCACGCCGGTACCCACGCTGAAATAGTTGACGGGCGCAAAGTCCAGCGCTTCGGCCGAGGGGCCGCCCACGCTGCCATCTTCCCGAATCTGGTCGCCGAACACGAAATTGTCATATCCCACGCGCTGCCGGCCGTAGCTGGTGCGCAGGCCGCCGCTCAGGGCAATGGTGTTGGTGAGGCGGGTGTGGTAGGCATAGAGGCCGCCGATTTCGAGGCGGGTGTAGCCCACCGCGCCGGTGCGGTCCTGGTTGAGGAGCAGGCCGAGGGCGTGGTGCTGGCCGGGCGAGTTGGTGCGCAGGTCGGCCGCGAGCTGGGTGCTCACGAAGGAGCCCGCCAGGCTGGGAAACTGGTTGCGGTAGCTCAGCGTGACGCTGTAATCATCGACCAGGCCCGTGAAAGCCGGATTGGTGTGCAGCCGGGTGGCAAAGGGCTGGGAAAAAAAGACATCCTGCGCGTGGGCACTGCCGGTGGCACCCGCCGCCAGCAGCCCGGCCAGCAACGTGGGGCGTATCAGCTTGCTAAACAACGGGGAAGGAGGCTCTGGCATACGAAACGGCATAACGCCAGGCCGGCGCGAATTAGTGCACCGGCCTGGCGAAGATACGTCCCGGCCCGGCCAGGCCCGGAATGGCCGGGGCTCATTTCTGCAGCACTTTCACGCTCAGGCGGCGGTTCTGGGCGCGGCCTTCTTCGGTAGCGTTGGAGGAGATGGAGTAATTGGGGCCGTAGCCGCGGGCGTCGAGGCGGCTGGGACTGATGCCCATTTCGACCAGGCTGGCCCAGGCCGTGCGGGCGCGGGCTTCGCTCAACTCTTTGTTTACCTTGTAGGTACCGGTATCGTCGGTGTAGCCGCCGAGCTTGAGGCGGGTTTTGGGGTAGGCGCGCAGCAGCGTGGCAATGTTGCGCAGCTGGCTGACGGACTCGGGCGTGAGCGTGGCCTTGCCAGCTTCAAAATACACCCGGTCGAAATTGTACCAGCCCCGGGTCAGGTCCACGGAGTCGACCTGCATTTGCGGGTCGCTCAGGAAGCGGAAGAGGTTGCTCTCCGTCGAGTTGGCTCCCACGTTCGGGACGGTGCCGCCCCCGGGCAGCTTGAGCGTGGTGGGCTGGCCGGTATCGTATAGGTAGTTGCCGGTTTTGGCATCAAAATGGCCCGGCACGATGGGGTCAGCCACGCGGTCGGTCGGGCGGCGGGCGGGGTAGCGGCTGTAGCGCGGGTACCGTTCCGTGGCGGGGGCTGCGGCTGCTGCCGGGGTAGTGGGAGCGGGTGCGGGTGCGGGAGCAGGCGCCGAAGCGGCCGGCATGGGCGGGGATGCAGCTGGCGCGGGCACTGGGGCGGCCTTGCTCGTGGCGTGGCTGGCGGTGGGCCTGGTGCTGGCCGCAGCGGGTGCAGGGCGCGGGGCACCGCTGAGGGTAGTTACCAGCACGGGGCCGCCTATTGCGGCTTCATCGGCTAGGGCCAGCGTGGGCGTGCTGGGGGCGTTGTTGCGGCTGCTGGCTTTGCCGGGTGCATCGCTGAGCTTGTTCAGCGTGACGGTGAAGTTGGTGGTTTTGCCGGTTTCGAGGAAAATATTCTCCACCGTCTGCGGGCGGTAGCCGCCCTCGCCCACCCGTATCAGGTACGGGCCGCCCACCATGAGATTGGCGACCATGAAGCGGCCGGCCGCATCGGTAGCGGCAGCGTGACGCACGCCGGACGGCAGGTGGATAACGGTGATGGCCGCGCCCGGCAGGGGGGCCTGCGAATCGGATTGCACGCTGCCCATCAGGCTCATGGCCGGGTTTTGGGCTTGGACGGGCTGGGCCGCTCCCAGTAGCCACCCCAGCACGACCAAAGGAATAGCTGGTAAATAACGCTTCATATGAATGCAGAAATAGGGGCGTAAAGCCCTGGTCAGAAAAAGCAAGCTTTTGGTATGTAAGCAGATAGCTGGGCAATGGCCGGCTGCTGGCTTTATTCGAGCAGCTTGCATAGGTACCTGATACCAAATAGATACCCAAATTGTCCACCCCAGGCCAAAGATAGTGCAGAAATTACGATAGAATAATTAGATAATTATTTATGAATAATCTAATTCAATAATTTCACTTTTTTGATAATAAAGTGTCAATAGCTGGCCCTGGTGAAGGGCGAATTGAGGGGCATCGCCGCCAACTGTTGAGCCTATCGCCGTTATTACTGCTCGGTTAAAACGGGCCGCTCGTCGATTTTGCCTCAAATTGTGGCACAGCCAGCGTTTTACCTTTGTTGGGATTCATTCATCTAAAAGGACTTGCTATGCGAAAGATTTTGTTGGGGTTGCTGGCCTTGGTTGTCGTGCTGGTGGTGGCGGCCATTGCCGCTCCGTTTCTGTTTAAAGACAAGCTGCGGGCCGTGGCCGATAAGCAGATTGCGCAGCGCGTGCGGGCCAAGGTGCTCTACAACCCGGCCGATATTGACGTGAGCGTGCTCCACTCCTTTCCGGATTTGACGCTGGATATCAAGAACCTGCGCATCATTGGGCTCGACTCGTTCAGCCGCGATACGCTGGCCTACCTGCCCAGCCTGCGCGTGGGCCTCGACATTATGACCGTTATCAAGGGCCAGGAAATCAAGATTAACAACGTGGAGCTGGAGCAGCCCGACCTGAGCCTGCGCCGCCTGAAAAGCGGCCTGGCCAACTGGGATATCATGATTTCGGATTCGGCTGCCGCCGCCAAAGGCCAGGATACCAGCCAGGTGAGCCTGGCCATTAAGAAGTGGAAGCTGACCGATGGCCACCTGCGCTACGAGGACCTGACCCTGCCTTTCCGCATGGAGGCCCGGGGCGTGAACCACACCGGCAGCGGCGACTTCGCCAGCAACGTGTTCGACATGACTTCGCAGACCACCGCCACCGACCTCGACATGAGCTACAACAACGTGGCGTACGTGACGGATAAGAAGCTGGACGCCGACGTGACCCTGAACATGGACCTGAACAAGAGCCTGTACACGTTCAAGGATAATAAATTTAAGCTCAACGACTTCCCGTTCAGCTTCGCGGGGGCTATTGGCCTGCCCAATGCCACGGACATTACCTACGACATCACCTTCAAAGCGCTGGAAACGGATTTCAAAACCCTGCTCAGCCTGGTGCCGGGCGCTTATACCGACAAGTTTAAGAACATTGAAACCAGCGGCAAAGTGGCGTTTGACGGCTTTGCCAAGGGCGTGCAGAATGCCGACCACCTACCGGGCTACGGCGTGAACCTAACCGTGACCAATGGCCAGTTCAAGTACCCGGAACTGCCCCAGGCGGCCAAAAACATCAACCTGACCATGAAGGTGGACAACCCCACGGGCGTGACCAACGATGTGAAAGTCAACATCCCGAAGTTTCACCTCGACCTCGGCCCCGACCCGATTGATGGCAACATGGCCATTGATGGCCTGAACCCAATGAAGGTGGACGGCCGCGTGAAGGCCAACGTGAACCTGCAGGAGGCCCTAAAAGTGTATCCGGTGAAGGATTTGGCCATGCGCGGGCAGTTTTTCGTGGACGGCACGGCCAAGGGCATCTACTCGAAAACGCAGATGCCGGTGGTGAACGCAGCCATTCGGCTGGCCAATGGCTACGTGAAATCGGCCCAGTTTCCGGCCCCGATTGAGAACATTAACCTGAGCGGTACGGTGGTGAACACCACGGGCCAGGTGAACGATACCCAGATAAACCTGCCGCAGTTTAAGATGGTGCTGGAGGGCGAGCCGCTGGAAGGCCGCCTGAGCGCGCACAACATCGACAAGCCGGTGTTTGACGCCAACGTGCGCGGCACGGTGGATTTGACCAAAATCACGAAGATTTTCCCATTGAAGGGCATGACCGTGACGGGCCGCGTGGCCGGCGACATTGCCGCCAAGGGCAACATGGCCGATGTGGACGCCGGCCGCTATCAGAACGTGGTGGCCAGCGGCACGGTGCGGGCCAGCAACGTGACCTACAAGAGCAAGGACCTGCCGCAGGGCGTGAAAATCAGCAGCGGCACGGCTACCTTCAACAACAACCAGATTGCCCTGCAAGGCGTGAACGGCGTGGCCGGCAGCTCCGATTTCGCGGCGTCGGGTACCATCAGCAACTACCTGGGCTACTTGTTCACGCCGGGGCAGTCGCTGAAGGGCAACCTGACGGTGAACTCGCGCAATTTTAACGTGAACGAGTGGATGGTGGACGAGGTATCGGCCAAGCCCACGGCCACCGGCGGCGCGGCCCCGGCCAAGGCCAACGGCGTGCTGCAGATTCCGAAATTCTTCGATTTGGTGCTGAACAGCCACGTCGATAACGTGACCTACGACAACCTGAAGCTGACCGACGCCAAAGGCATTGTGACGGTGAAAGACCAGACGGCAACGCTCAAAAACCTCACGTTTAATACGTTGGGGGGCAGCTTTGGTACTACGGGTAGCTATAGCAGCAAGGATTTGGCACACCCGAAATTCGACTTCGGCCTGAAAATCAATAACCTGAGCTTTCAGAAAGCGTTTTCGGCCTTCAACACCATCAAGACGCTGGTGCCGCTGGCCAGCCAGGTGGAGGGCATCTTCGGCACCACGTTCAACGTGAGCGGCGAGATGGGGCCGGATATGTTCCCGAACCTGGCCACGCTCACGGGCAAGGGCGTTTTCGACGTGGTGCGGGCCGCCATCAACCAATCGGAGGTGATGACCAAAATTGCCAGTCTGACCACCCTGCCCGAGCTGAAAACCCTGCTGGTGGTGGACAAGAAAATCCAGGCCAACATCGTGGATGGCAACCTGGTGGTGCAACCCTTCGACCTGACCATCGGCGACGTGAAGATGAACATCGGCGGCTCGAACAGCCTGGCGGGTGTGCTTTCCTACGTCACGGCCCTGAACGTGCCCACCGGCAAGCTGGGCTCGGCCATGAACAGCCAGCTCACCAAGCTCACGGGCGTGAGCAACATTCAGGGCACCGACCGCGTGACGCTGGGCCTCAACATTGGCGGCACCGTGAGCAGCCCGGTGGTGAAGCTGACCAGCGGCAGCATGAAGGACCAGGGCAAAGCGCTGGTGCAGAACGTGGCCAAGCAAAAAGCCCTCGACCTACTGGGCCTCAACAAGCCCCGCGTCGTGAGCAAGGAAGACAGCGTGCGCCGCGCCGGCCAGACGCCTGAGGAGGCCGCCGCCCAGGCCGCCAAGGACAAGCAGCAGCAGCGCATCGACGCGGCCAACAAAGCCAAGGAGCAATTGTCGAAGGGCTTCAACAGCCTGTTCAACAAGCCGAAGCCCAAGCCCAAGCCGGTGGAGCCCGCCGATACCACCAAGAAATAAGGTGGTTGGAATACACACAAAAAAGCCGCCTCGCAGTGATTGTGAGGCGGCTTTTTTGTGCGCGGTGAAGGGCGGGAGGCGAAATTAAAGCGGCATTAATGACTGGTTAAAAGGGCGTTAATTCAGCGAAAATCCATAACAAAGATATTGAAACGCTCATTTAAGGGGTGAATTTTGCAGGCCCAGTCTCCGGGCTGCGCGCACGTACTTTCACTTTTTCACCCCTTTTAATGGCTTCACATGCTGGTGCTTTTCCGCCGCCCACGCCGTGGCAACGGCTGATGCGGATGCTCGACACCGAGCGCAATACGATTCGCCACATCATTTGGTACGCCGTGGTGGCGGGCATCGTCAGCCTGTCGCTGCCGCTGGGCACGCAGGCCGTTTTCAACCTAGTTTCGACGGGGGCCGTGTTCGGCTCGACTTACCTGCTTATTGCCGTGGTGGTGGGCGGGGTGCTGCTGGCCAGCGTGCTGCTTATCGGGCAGCTCACGATGGTGGAAGCCATTGAGCAGCGCCTGTTTGCCAAGGCGGCCATTGAGTTTGCCTACCGCCTGCCGCGCATCAAGCCTGAAGCCCTGGAAGGCCAGAACCCGCAGGAGCTGGTGAACCGTTTTTTCGACGTGCTCACGGTGCAGAAGGGCCTCACCAAGCTGCTGATTGACCTGATGTTTGCGGGCATGCAAATCCTGTTTGGGGCGCTGGTGCTGGCGTTCTATCATCCCATTTTCATTGCCCTGGGCCTGTTCACCATCATCGCCCTCATCCTTATTTATGCCCTGAACTACCGGGGCGCGCTGCGCACCAGCATTGCCGAATCGGCCTACAAATACGAGCTGGTGGACTGGCTGGAGCAAGTGGCCGGCCGCCTGCCCGAGGTGCGCGCCAGCCACGCCCAGCAAGACGAGGCCCTGACCCGGGCCGACGAGCTGACCGCCAGCTACCTGCACGCTCGTAATGCCCACTTCCAGGTACTGAAAACGTACTACGGCTACGCTACGGCCCTGCGCACGGTGCTCACGGCGGGGCTGCTGGTGGCGGGCACGCTGTTTGTGGTGTCGCGCCAGATGACGCTGGGCCAGTTTGTGGCCGCCGAGGTCCTCATCGTCCAAATCAGCGGCTCGATTGAGAAGCTGATGACGGGCGTGGGCACCATTTTCGATATTCTGACGGGGGTGGAAAAAATGGCGGCCGTCACCGACCTGCCCCTCGACCTTAAACACGCTCCTATCGGTCATGCTTAATCTTTCAAACCAGCACGTACCCGAAGAAGTGTGGGAAAAGGTGCCCCGGCAGTCGCGCCCCGAGCTGCTGCGTACCAATGGCAGCCGCCGGCTGAGCCGCATTCTGCTGGTGGTGGGCATCCTGTTTCTGATTGCGCTGTTTCTACCCTGGCGGCAGACGATTTACGGCGCGGGCTCGCTCACGGCCCTCACCCCGCAGGACCGCCCCCAGAATGTGCAGAACCAGATTGCCGGCCGCATCGAGCACTGGAACGTGCGCGAGGGCCAGCTGGTGCGCAAGGGCGACACGCTGCTCACCATCTCCGAAATCAAGGACGAATATTTCGACCCCAACCTGCCCGAGCGTCTGAGCGAGCAGCTGGCCGCCAAGCGCGGCAACGTGGCCGCCAACGCCGCCAAAATTGATGCCACCAACCAGCAGCTGGCCGCCCTGCGCACCACCCTGGAGGTGCAGCTCTCATCGGCCCGCAACCGCGTGGAGCAGGCCGAAAACACCTTGGCCAGCGACCGCGCCGACCTCGTGGCCGTGCAGAACTTTTACCAGACCAGCCAGGCCCGCCTGGTTCGCTATGAGGACGGCTACAAAAACGGCCTGTTCTCGCTCACCGATATCGAAACCCGCCGCCTGAAGCTTCAGGAAGACCTGGCCAAGGTGACGGCCCAGCGCAACAAGCTGGCCAGCAGCCAGCAGAGTCTGGCCAACGCCCGCATCGAGCTGTCGAACCTGCGCGCCAAGTACGGCCAGGACCTGGCCAAAACCATGTCGGACCGCAGCTCGGCCGTATCGAGCCAGGCCAGCTCGGAGGGCGAAGTAGCCGCGCTACGCAACAAAATCGGCAACGTAATGGTCCGGCGCGGCCTCTACGTGGTGCGCGCCCCCCAAACGGGCTACATCGTGCGGGCCCTCAAGGCCGGCATCGGCGAAACCATTAAGGAGGGCGAATCTATTGCCACGCTGCAGCCCGAAGCGCCGCTGCTGGCGGCCGAGATGTACGTGCGGGCCATGGATGTGCCGCTCATTCAGCGCGGGCGGCAGGTGCGGCTGCAGTTCGATGGCTGGCCGGCCATTCAGTTTTCGGGCTGGCCCTCGGCAGCGGTGGGCACGTTCGGCGGCTTCGTGTCGGTGATTGACGTGGTGAGCAGCGGCGGCGGCAAGTACCGCCTGCTGGTGCGCCCCGCCCAGCCCCAGGCCGGCGACAAGCGCTGGCCGCGCCAGCTGCGCCTGGGTTCGGGCGTGCAGGGCTGGGTCATTCTCGATTCGGTGCCCGTATGGTACGAAGTCTGGCGGCAGCTCAACGGCTTCCCCCCTACGCTGGACACCGAGCCCGACGTGACGCCGGTGAAAGCGAAGTAGGGGTGTTCGACTGGCAAAGCCGGCTTGGCGTTCACCTCACCCCTACCGGGCACGGCCCCTAGCCCCCTCTCCCGCGGAGAGGGGGGACTAGTTTCTAGCATTAGCCTAGTTGTTTTGAACGCTAATAGTTTAGAAACTAATACTAGTTCCCCCTCTCCACGGGAGAGGGGGCTAGGGGGTGAGGTGAACCGGTCGCGCAATAAGAATTTCTATAAATCAAGATGTTATCCATCATATCCAATAAGCTTCTCCACCCCCAACGCTGCCGCCACTGGCTGCTTTGGCTGCTACTGGCCGCCTGCACCACCCCGGCCTTCGCCCAAACCCCTACCCTGCCCGAACGCCGTGCGGGGCTGGAAAAAGCGCCCCTGCAAACTACGCAGCTGAGCATCGCTGCGCCCGGCGACACGGCGCGGGTATTCTCGCTCCAAAACCTGGCCGATTTGGTATTTGCCAACCACCCCATCGTGAAGCAGGCAGCCCTGCTCAGCGATGAGGCCCGCAGCCAGGTATTGCAGGCCCGGGGCGGCTTCGACCCCAAGCTGGGGGCCGATTTCCACCGCAAGCAGTTTGGTGGCACCGACTACTACAACAACTGGGGCAATGAGTTGAAAATCCCGCTCTGGCCCGGCGGCATCGACCTGAAAGCCAGTTACGACCGTTACGTGGGCACCTACGTAAACCCCGAAAGCCGCACTTCCGGCCAAGGCTTAGCTGGTATCGGCCTATCGGTGCCTATCGGGGCGGGGCTGCTGATTGACGCCCGCCGCAGCACCCTGCGCCAAGCTCGTGTGCTGCAAGGCGCTGCCGAAGCCGAGCGCGTGAAGCAGATAAACGAAGTGTGGCTGCAGGCCGCCAAAGACTACTGGAACTGGTACTACACCTTCCGGCAGGCCGCCCTTATTGAGGAAGGCGTGGCGCTGGCCGACCGGCGCTTCCGGGGCACCGCCCGCCGCGCCCAGATTGGCGACCAGGCCCCCATCGATTCGGTAGAGGCCCAGATTACCGTGCAGGACCGCCAGGTGCAGGCCGAGCAGCTGCGCGTAGACCTGCAAAACGCCCGCCTCATCCTCTCCAACCACCTCTGGACGCCCGCCGGCCAGCCCGCCGAGCTGCCCGCTTACGCCATTCCCCAGGTACCATCGCTCGACAGTGTGAGCCGCGCCGAGCTGGCCCGCCTCGCCGATTTTGCCGCCGCCCAGCACCCCACGCTGCGCAAGCTCGAAGCCAAAATCAGCCAGCTGGGCATTGAGGAGCGATACCGGCGCGAAATGCTGAAGCCCAAGCTCAACGTGAGCGGCGTGCTGCTGAGCCAGGGCAATTTTTACCAGTCGGAAGTGCCCGCCGCCTACAATTTCGGCCGCGACAACTACAAGGTGGGCGTCGATTTTGCCTTCCCGCTGTTTCTGCGGGCCGAGCGTGGCAAGCTGCAATACACCCGCATTCAGGTGAAGGAAGTGGCCCTGGAGCGTCAGCAGAGCCAGCGCACCATCGTCACGCAGGTCAACACCGTGTTCAATACCCTGCGGGCCTACGAGCGCCAGCTGGCCCTGCAGGCCCAAACCATTGCCAACCAGCGCCTTTTATTGCAAGCAGAGCTGCAAAAGTTTGAGTTGGGCGAAAGTACCATCTTCCTCATCAACGCCCGCGAAACCAAGCTTATCGACCTGCGCATTAAGCAGGAAAGCCTACGGGCCAGCTACGAGAAGTCGCGGGCCGAGCTGTACTACTACGCCGGCATGCAGTCGCTGGCGGCGGCCCGGTAGGTCGGCGGTGGGCACGCACGCCATCCAGGGCCGAATTATTGGTTTTACGGTTTTTGTTGGGACTGGGCAATTAGCCTGTCCGGCTGCCCGTAGGGTGCTGACAGGCTTTTCAGGTATCGGGCATCAGGTGGTAAAGAGTAGTGAGTGAGCCTGATAAGCAGGACGACGAAACTTTGGTCGTATTATTGAAGTATGCGCTGCGCTAACCTCGGTGTTAGTCAGTTAATTGAATTAATCCAATAATAAACCAACCGATAGACGTATGAAATACTCCGGTCTCCTGCCGTTTGCCTGCGCCGCCCTGCTGGGCCTAGCCGGTTGCTCAAAAACTTCCGAAAACGCTGATACCGCCAAGCTGGAAGTGCGGCTGACGGATGCCCCGGGCGACTTTCAGAGCGTGGTGCTCGACGTGCGTCAGGTGGAAGTGCACCTCAAGGATGAGGGCAACCCGGACGGCTGGAAAACCCTCGGCTTCAGCCCGCAGGTTATTAACGTGCTCGACTACGTGAACGGCCGCTCGGCCCTGCTGGTGAGCGACGATTTCGCCCCCGGCGACCTTAAGGAAATCCGACTCATTCTGGGGCCCAATAGCTACGTGATAGGCCGCGACGGCCAGCAGTACGACCTGAAAACGCCCAGCGGCCAGACCTCGGGCGTGAAGCTGAAACTAGACAAAGCCACCCTGAAAACCCGCGAAACCTTTCAGCTGCTGCTCGATTTCGACGTGGCCAAATCCGTAGTGGAGCGCGGTGGCTGGAAGCCCGGCAACGACAAAAAAGAGCGTTACCTACTCAAGCCCGTTATTCGGGTAGTTGCGCAGGACCTGCGCGGCGGCATCAGTGGCACGGTGAGCCCGGCGGCGGCCCGCCCCCAGATTCTGGCCATCCGCAGCACCATCCTTGGCCCCGATACGGTAAGCACTTCGGCCGATGTCTCGGGTGCCTACCAGATTGGCGGCTTGCCATCGGGTACCTACCGCGTCGAATATTTCCCCAGCACCACGGCTCCCACGGGCCAGGCAGCCTACCGCAACGTGGTGCGTACCGGCGTAACGGTGGTGAACGACCAGGTAACGACGCTGGGTACGACCAGCCTCAACTAGACCACTGATTTTAGCGGATTTGGCTACGCCGACCTTCGGTTCACGGATTTTGTAGTCGGCTAAACCAAAAGAGGCGGCCCCATGGGGCCGCCTCTTTTATTCGTTATAATGAAGGTTAGGACTTACGCACTCCCAGCCCCGTAGGGGCGACATATCGATAGTAACCGAGGGATAATGCGACTCTAAAGCCCCGTAGGGGCGACACTCGCCAGGCGATTCGCCGAGTGTCGCCCCTACGGGGCTTCTTGTTCAACATCAGCTAGTTACTACCGATATGCTGCCCCTGCGGGGCTGAGCGTGCGTAAGTCCTAAAGGTATTGTGGCTATGCCGGCTGAACTGCCGGCTTGGTGCCGAAAGCGGCATCCTGCTGTTTCGCGGCCACAATCTGCTGCACCAGCTGCTCCGGCGTGGCTGTGATGGACAGTTTTAGGGCATAGGCCGGGCGCTCCAGCGTGGCCAGTTGCGAGTCGAGCATTTCGGGGTGCATGTAGTGGCCTTTGCGGCCGCCCATGCGTTCGAGCAGCAGCTCGCGGGGGCCGTCCAGAAACACCCAGTGGATGGGGCTACTCACGCCGCTTTGCAGGGTGGTGCGGTAGCTTTCCTTCAGGGCCGAGCAGGCCAGGATGGCCCCGCCGGTGGCTTCCCACTGGCCCAGGTTGGTGGCCAGGGTAGCCAGCCAGCCGCGCCGGTCGTCGTCGGTGAGCGGGATATTGTGGCTCATCTTATCGATGTTGGCGGCCGGGTGGAAGTCGTCGGCATCGTAGAACGGTAGCCCGAACGGCGGTGCCAGCTCCTGGCCCACCGTGGTTTTGCCGCAGCCCGAAACGCCCATGATGATGCAGACCATACCCAAAGATTAAGGTGAAAAGAGGAAAGCTTACAGCTGCGGCTGCACCTGCCCGCTCATTTCGCGGCAGTAGGTGATAAAGTCGGAATTGACGGGCTCCAGGCCGCCTTCGCGCATTTTGGTGGCCACCTGGCCGCGGTGGTAGGTGGCGTGCATCACGGCGTGGGTCAGGATGTCGCTCACCTGCGAGTCGAAGGCGTCGCCCTGCGAGTTGGTGTACTGAATGTGGCGGGTCAGCTCGGCCTCGTCAGTGGTCTCGCACAGCTGCGCGAAGCGGGCCGACGTTTGCTCGTGCCAGTGGTGCAGGCCGGCCAGGTCGTGCTCCTGCCACACTTTCAGCGGGCTTGGGGTGCCGGAGAGGCGGGCAATCCAGATGGCCTGGGCATTGATAAGGTGGCTGAAGATGCGCAGGGCCGGCTGGGGAGCCTCCTGGCCGGCGGCTACGGATGAATCGAGGCGGCGCAGCAGGGTTTCATTGGCCCAGACGTTGAAAGCGCCGAGCTTGGCAATCGTGTTAATCATAATGAGTTAAGAGTTAAAAGTTAGGAGTTAAGAGTTGTGAGTTGAAGTCACGACTTGTCCAACCGACAACTCCTAACTCTTAACTCTCAACTCTTAACTCCTAACTCTACCGTGGGTCTTGCCAGACCACTTTTTCGTTGGATTTGTTTTTTTCGAAATCGGGGCATTTGCCGTCGCCCTTGCCGGTGATGCCGCCATCGGGCTGGCAGATGAGCTTGCCTTTCGTATCGAAGACCTGCGAGTACTGGTCGCAGCACGGGGCCGACTGGTAGTACACGGTTTTGCCCTCGTACTGGTAGCGCAGAATGCGGGTGATGGGGTTGCGCTTGCGCTCAGCCAGCACGGCGGCAATGCGCGCCTTCAGCCACTGCGGGCGGGCAGTGGTGTCCGATTCGGGCACGTAGCGGCTCACGGGGTCCACTGTGTTGGCACTGGTGGGGGCGGGCGTGTCGGTGCCCGATACGCTGCCGCTGGCCGGCGGCGTGGTGGGCGTGGTCACGCTCACCTGCTGGTGGGCGCAGGCTGACGTGAGAAGCAAAGCGGCAGCAAAAGAGAGCAAGCGCATAGGATTTAAAAAAGAAGCGGGGCAGGCCCCCAGGCGGGGGCTGCTATGGGTACGCCCGGCGCGGCCAATAGTTGAGCTGCGGCCCGTAATCAGGCATTAAAAAAGTGAGGCCCGAACACCAGCGCCCCCACCACCAGCGCCCCCAGCGCGGCCAGCAGCACCGCGCCGGCGGCCACGTCCTTGGCCTTGCCAGCCAGCGGATGGTAGGCAGGCGAAACTAAATCGGTGAGGGCTTCGATGGCGGTATTCACCAGCTCGGCGGCCCACACGCTGGCCACCGAAATGGCCACCAGCGCCCATTCCAGGCGCGTGATGCCGCAGTAAAACCCCAGCCCGATAGCCACCACGGTAGCCAGCGCGTGAAACCGCAGATGCACTTCGGAGCGCAGCGCGCTCCACACGCCGCGCCCGGCGTGGCCGAAGCTGGCCACGCGCCGCCGCCACAGCCCTTCGGGGGGGCGCAGCTGGTTCGAAGCCGGTGCGTTAAGCTCAGCCACGGATGTCGAAATCGTTGAAAACAGTCGTGCGCAGGCCCGACCACTCAGGCCGGATAATGCTGAAAATGACCGTATCGCGCCGCACGCCGCCCTGCGTGAGGCGGTGGCTGCGCAAGGTGCCCTCCTCGGTAGCGCCCATGCGGGCCATGGCTGTGCGCGATTTATCGTTGCGCGAGTCCGTTTCCAGCTCCACCCGCTCGCAGCCCAGCGTGTCGAACGCGTAGCTGAGCAGCAGGTGCTTGCAGGCCCGGTTCAGGCCCGAGCGCTGGAACTTGGTGCCCACCCAGGTGTAGCCGATGCTCAGGCGCTGGTCGCCCTCCACTACGCTGTAGTAGCTGGTGCTGCCGGCCAGCTCGCCGGTTTCGCGGTCGATGATGGCGAAGGGGTAGCGCAGGCCCTGCTCGCGGGCTTCCACGGCCTGGCGCAGGTAAGCGGCCAGGCTCACGGCATCGTCGCCCCGCGTGAGGGTGTACTTCCAGATGTCGGCATCAAAAGCGACGGCTTTGAGGGCTTCGAAATCGGTGAGCTCAAGCGGGCGCAGCCGAACGCGGTTGTTTTCGAGAACTACTTGAGCAGAGAAATCCATGGGAATCGAGTTGTTGATTGGTGGCCGAAAACCGTTTGTCATCCTGAGCCTGCGAAGGACCTTATCACGGCCAAACAATTAGCAGTGAATAAATTGATTGCTGCGCTTCGTGCTACCGTGATAAGGTTCTTCGCAGGCTCAAGATGACAAACGGTTTTCGGCTACTTGATTTCGCCCACCATTTCCTCGGGCTTCATCCACTCGTCGAACTCGGCGGCGGTCACATAGCCGAGCTTGATGGCGGTTTCCTTCAGCGTCGAGCCGTTTTTGTGGGCCGTCTGGGCAATTTCGGCGGCTTTGTAGTAGCCGATGTGCGGGTTGAGGGCCGTCACGAGCATCAGCGACGAATCGACGTGCTTCTTGATATTGGGCAGGATGGCGGTGATGCCCACGGCGCACTTATCGGTGAAGCTCACGCACACGTCGCCGATGAGGCGGGCCGAATGCAGGAAGTTGTAAATCATCACCGGCTTGAACACGTTGAGCTCAAAATGGCCCATCGAGCCGCCTACGGTGATGGCCACGTCGTTGCCCATTACCTGGGCCGCCACCATCGTCATGGCCTCGCACTGGGTGGGGTTCACCTTGCCAGGCATGATGCTGGAGCCGGGCTCGTTATCCGGGATGTCGATTTCGCCGATGCCGGCGCGGGGGCCGGAGCTGAGCATGCGAATGTCGTTGGCGATTTTCATCAGGCTCACGGCCAGGGTTTTGAGGGCACCGTGGGCTTCCACGATGGCATCGTGGGCGGCCAGGGCCTCAAACTTGTTTTCGGCCGTGACGAAGGGCAGGCCGGTGAGGTCGGCAATGTGCTTGGCCACGTTCTCGGAGTAGCCCTTGGGCGTGTTGATGCCCGTGCCCACGGCGGTGCCGCCCAAGGCCAGCTCGCTCAAATGCGCCAGCGTGTTCTTGATGGCGCGCAGGCCGTGGTCGAGTTGCGACACGTAGCCCGAAAACTCCTGGCCCAGCGTGAGCGGCGTGGCATCCATGAAGTGGGTGCGGCCGATTTTGACGATGTGCATGAACTCCTTCGACTTGGCTTTTAGCGCGTCGCGCAGCTTCTCGATGCCTGGAATAGTCAGCTCAGTCAGGATTTTGTAGGCCGCGATGTGCATGGCCGTCGGGAACGTGTCGTTCGAGCTCTGGCTCTTGTTCACGTCGTCGTTGGGGGCCAGGGCCTTTTTTTCGTCGGTGAGCTGGCCGCCGTTCAGCACGTGGCCACGGTAGGCAATCACCTCGTTCACGTTCATGTTGGACTGCGTGCCCGAGCCGGTTTGCCACACCACCAGCGGAAACGAATCGGCGAGCTTGCCGGCCAGGATTTCGTCGGCCACTTTGCCAATCAGCTCAGCTTTCTCGGCCGAGAGGATGCCGGCGTCGCGGTTAGTGAGGGCGGCCGCTTTCTTGAGGTAGGCGAAGGCGGCGATAATTTCCTTGGGCATCCGGTTGATGTCCTGAGCGATGGGAAAATTCTCGATGCTGCGCTGGGTTTGGGCGCCCCAGTAGGCGGTAGCAGGCACCTGAACGGTGCCCATGGTATCCTTTTCGGTGCGGAAAGCCATTTTTTCTTAATGTGAAAATGGGGGAATGTGAAGAAGTGCAGAATTCGGTGTCAACAGTTTGCAAAAGTACACCACACTGGAAACCCACCGCTTACTGCGCCCCGAATGGCTGAAAAGCTGTTGCCAGCGTACACCCACCGGGAAAACGGCAGAGTATTCTCCCCTTTTCACATCTTCTCATTTTCATATTAAGAAAGAATGTCCTCCATCAAACAAGTTATTGAAATCCTGGCCTCGTCCGAGAAGAGCTTCGAAGATGCCCTCCAGCGCGCCGTACAAACCCTGAGCAGCTCGGTGCCCAACATCACCTCCATCTACGTGAAGGACCAGAGCTGCAAGGTGCGCGACAACCGCATTGTGGAATACCGCATCACGGCCAAAGTGAGCTTCGGCACGCCCGTGGAAGAGTTCGACATGACGGACATTGAGCGCACCTTCGACGAAATGCCCCAGCCCGCCGGCAACGGCGCGCCCGACTACAGCCACCTCGACCTGCAAACCGAGCCCGACCTGCCCACCCCCACCGAGCCCGAAAACGGCAGCGCCACCGAGCCCGCCAGCGGCGGCGGCTACAGCGGCTAGCCGGGCTATTGGCTGGCATCCGGAACGCCGTGCAGCAGCGCTGCTGCACGGCGTTCCGGATGCCGGTTCAAATGCCACTCCGGGGCAGCAGCCGGGTAGTTGGCCACCTTGTCCTGCTGCTGCTGGCGGCCAGCAGCGTGGCGGCAGCCGGGAACGGCAGGTGATGCGCAGGGGCTATTGGCAACGGGTAGCCGGCGACTTGGCTAAACGAGTGGTAGCTTGTTGGCTCATTCACTCATCCCCAGTTTTTGCTGAAAATGAAGCTGCCGTTCGCCCTCCGCCCCGCCCTGCTGGCGCTGGCTGCCGCCACGCTGCTGGCCGCCTGCCAGTCGGCCCCCACCACCGATTCGCCCATCGACCCGGCCACGGGCCCCACGCTGACCGGCTACTTCCAAAACCCCGAAACCGGCGTGCAGGACGGCAACGTGCGGATGATTCCGATAACGACGCCCAAGGGCACGTTCAAGGTCTGGACCAAGCAGTTTGGCAACAATCCCAAAATCAAGGTCCTGCTGTTGAACGGCGGGCCGGGGGCTACGCACGAGTATTTCGAGTGCTTCGAAAACTTCCTGCCGAAGGAAGGCATCGAATTCATTTATTACGACCAGCTGGGCTGCGGCAATTCCGACAATCCCAAGGATACGTCCATGTGGAGCCTGCCGCGCTACGTGGAGGAAGTAGAGCAGGTGCGCCAGGCCCTGAAGCTTGACAAGACCAATTTCTACCTGTTGGGCCACTCCTGGGGCGGCATTCTGGCCGCCGAATACGCCTTCAAATACCAGCAAAACATGAAAGGCCTCATCATCTCGAATATGATGATGAGTATCCCGGACTACGGCAAATATGCCGACAACGTGCTGGCCAAGCAGATGAAGCCGGAAGTGCTGGCCGAAATTCGCAAGCTTGAAGCCAAAAAGGACTTCGAAAACCCGCGCTACATGGAGCTGCTGCTGCCCAACTTCTACGTTGAGCACATTTGCCGCATTCCGCTCGACCAATGGCCCGAGCCGGTGAACCGCTCGTTCAGCAAAATGAACCGGTCGCTCTACGTTACCATGCAGGGGCCCAGCGAATTCGGGGTGTCCGGCAAGCTCCTGAACTGGAACCGCGTTCCCGACCTGCCCAAGCTCACCGTACCCGTGCTCAGCATCGGCGGCAAGTACGACACCATGGACCCCGAGCATATGCGCATGATTGCCACCAAGGTGCAAAAGGGCAACTCCCTCATCTGCCCCCAAGGCAGCCATATGAGCATGTACGACGACCAGCAAACTTATTTCACCGGCCTCGTCAAGTTCCTGAAAGCGGCGGATGCCGGCACCGTGCAGCCCGGCGCGGCCCTGTAGCCAGTTGCCCCGGTCCGACGGCCCCAGGCAGTCGGACCGGGGCAACTGCTGCACAGATAATTAGAGCGGTTTTCAGATTCGTGTACACGTAGCGCGAACTTTGCAGTTCGCGTCCCCGCGCCGTCAGCGTAGTTCTAACGGCGCGGGGACGCGAACTACAAAGTTCGCGCTACTGCTTGCTGGCCTCATAAGCTGTACATAAACCCGGAAACCGCTCTAAAACGTGATTGCCAGCTCCATAGGTAGGTCGGCGCGGCGGCCGCCGGCAATGCCCGGCTGCCAGGTTGGGCCCTCGCATACCATGCGCAAGGCCTCATTGTCATAGTCTGCCCGCAGGCTGCCGACCACTTTCAAGTTGCTGATTTTACCATCGGCCCCTACCATAAACCGGAGGCGCACCGTGCCATTGAGTGGTCGCTCGCCCTCCTCGGGCTCGAACGCGGCGGCCTCGCGGTGCAGGTAGCTGCGCAGGGCCGGCGTGCCGCCCACCGGCGCGGGCTGGAAGGTTGGAGTAGCCGGCATGGGCGTGTTAATCACGCTTGCACCGGCGGTATTGCCCGTCAATTGATTGGCGGCCATGGTTTTGGCTTTGGCAGCGAGTGTCCGGCTGGTTCGGGCTGCTTTGGCATTGGCCAGCGTGTCGGCCGAGGTCGTTTCAGCCAGCGTAGAAGCGGTTTCGGCCGTGTAACCGACTGGGGCGGCGGCTACGGATGCGGCGGCTTTGGCTTCTGCTTCCGGGGCCGAAGCTTCGTCGGCCATCATCATGGCGTCGGTACCGGCTGCGTTCATCGCCCGGCTGGCTGGCTGGCCCAGCAGTGCCCGCCGCTGCGAGCGGGATGGCCTAACGGCCGCGTAGTCAGTGGTTTTACTGGTTGGCGGTGGCGGTATGGAGGCTGCCGCTACTTCCGTTGCGGGCGCAGTAGTCGGGGCCGGTGCCATCGGCTCCGGCGTGGGATTCGGGCGGGCAGCCGGGGCGGCCGGGGGCGCAGTGGCTGCCGTTTCGAGGCGGGCCGTGGCTGCGGGCGGAATGGTTTCGTGCTGCTCCCAGGTCCAGATGCCGCCGGCTACTATGCCCAGTACGGCTGCGGTTGCCGCAATGCGGGGCCACGCCCAGCCGCCGGCCACGGGTACCGGCTCCCCGGTTCCGATGCGGGCTTGCAGGCGGGTGCGCAGCTCGGCCACGGCCTGGTCGGTGGTGGCCGGGTCGCTCATCGAAAAGCCCGTCAGCAGGTCGGCGCAGCGCTCGCAGTCCAGCGTGTGGGCCTCCAGGCGGTGCTCCTCGGCGGGGGGTAGGGTGCCGGCCGCGTAGGCGCGCAGCTCCGCCGGGGCCGGGTGGGGGCCGGGGGCGGGCAGGCGGGCAAAGGGCGAATCAGCGGGTGGCATGGAGCGGGTTGTTGGCGTCGGGAGCGGGATACGGGGAGCGGGAAATGGCCGTTTTGGCGGGCGTGGGCGGCGGTTCCAGCTGGCGGCGCAGCATGCGCTTGCCGTTTTGCAAATGGCTGCGCACCAGGTTTAGTTCGAGGCCGGTTTCAGTGGCGATTTCGCGGTAGCTTTTCTTTTCGAGGTAAAATAATTCGAGGCAGCGGCGCTGGGCCGGGGGCAGCTCGGCCAGGGCCGCCTCAATGCTTTGCAGGCGCAGCTCGGCGGTTTCGGCGTCTTCGGCGGCCACCTGCTCATCGGGCAGATGCCGGGCGGCGGCCAATTCCACATCGGCCGCATCGGGGAAGCTGAGCACGAGCGGCCCGGCGCTGGGGCCGGCGCGCTTGCGGGCGCGCAGCTGCATAAGGCAGTGGTTGCGGGCCGTGGTGTGCAGCCAGGCCGGGAAGTTCTCGGGCGCATGGGTGCGCAGAACCTTCACCAGATGCTCGAAAAGCTGCATGGCGGCGTCCTGGGCATCTTCGTCGGGCGGGGCGAGGTAGCGGCGGCACACGGCAAAGGCCTCGGGCAGGTACCGGTCGTAGAGCTGGCCGAGGTCGGCCACGTCGCCGTGCGCGCGGTAGCGGGCCAGCAGCTCCTGGTCGGAGAGTGGCGCGGCGGCGGCGGGTGGCAAGGAGCGGCGGAAGAACATCGGGCCGGGAAGTTACTGGTTTCTGGTTTTCAGAACGTCATGCCGAGCGCAGCCGAGGCATCTCGCGGGTCACCACTAATCAGTCACCCTACAACGATTGGATTACTACTACACGCGAGATGCCTCGGCTGCGCTCGGCATGACGTTCTGAAAACCAGAAATTAATTTTTCAGCCACGTTGTGCAATTTCCCAAACCCAGGCATCGACTGAGCATACTTCACTCCTAACGCCGATGCCATGAGAAACCTGTTGCTGCTGCCGCTCCTCGCCGGGCTGCTGGCCCCGCCCGCCACCGCCCAATCGACAACCCCGCTCAAAGCCACCCACCCGGCCCCGGAAAACACGACCAGAAACTGGGTCGTGTCCGGTGTGGTGACCGACCAGGCCAGCCACGGCCCGCTGCCTGGCGTCACGGTACTCATCAAAGGCACCAGCCTGGGCACCAGCACCGACGCGCAGGGCCGCTACTCCCTGCTGGTGCCGGGCGCGGCGCGGGCCGTGCTGCTGTTCAACTCCATCGGCTACCTGCCCGTGGAGCGGCCCGTAGGCAAGCTGCATACCCTCAACCTGCGCCTGCGGGCCGACAACAAGCAGCTGAGCGAAGTGGTGGTAACGGCCCAGGGCATTGAGCAGAAGCGCCAGAACGTGAGTTACTCCGTTGCAACCGTGGCGCCGGCCACCGTGAACGGACTGGCGGGCAAAGCGTCGGGTGTGATGATTCGGGGAGCAGCCAGCCCGCACAAAGCCAAGCGTGCTGATAGGCTGGGGGCTCCTGCAATGGCCGAATACGAAACGCTGGCCGACAGCAACTACGCCCCGCCCCTGCCCACCCTGCCCGCCCAGGACGAAGCCGGTGCCGGCGATACCTACGCCCACATCACGGAAAACGCGTTTTTCAGCGCCAAAAAAGACCCGTTTAGCACCTTCGCGCTCGACGTGGACAATGCTTCGTACAGCAACGTGCGCCGCTTCCTGAACGAAGGCCAGCTGCCCCCGCGCGATGCCGTGCGGGTGGAGGAAATGCTGAACTACTTCCGCTACGATTACGCCGCGCCGGCCGCCACTTCGCCCGACCCCGTGCGCATCAGCACCGAACTGGCTGCCTGCCCCTGGAACGCCGGCCACCAGCTGGCCCGCATCGGTATTCAGGCCCGCAAAATTGAAACCGCCAAGCTGCCGCCCGCCAACCTGGTTTTCCTCGTCGATGTCTCGGGCTCGATGTTTTCGGAGGATAAGCTGCCGCTGGTGAAAGCCGGCCTGAAGCTGCTGGTAAAGCAGTTGCGGCCCCAGGACCATGTGGCGCTGGTGGCCTACGCCGGCGCGGCCGGCCTGGTGCTGCCCCCCACGCCCGGCAACCAGCCCCAGCTTATTCTCGATGCGCTGGACCGGCTGCAGTCGGGCGGTTCCACGGCTGGCGGCGCGGGCCTGCGGCTGGCCTACTCCACGGCCCGGCAAAACTTTCAGAAAGAAGGCAACAACCGCGTGATTCTGGCTAC
The DNA here is from genome assembly GCF_012275535.1 of Hymenobacter artigasi. Taxonomy (GTDB): domain Bacteria; phylum Bacteroidota; class Bacteroidia; order Cytophagales; family Hymenobacteraceae; genus Hymenobacter; species Hymenobacter artigasi. The sequence continues at coordinate 776,394 of NZ_JAAVTK010000001.1, forward strand.
TGATGGCGACTTCAACGTGGGCGAAAGCTCGGACGCTGCCATGGAGCAATTGATTGTGGACCAGCGCGAAAGCAGCGTATTCCTCACGGTGCTGGGCTGTGGGCGCGGCAACCTGCGCGACAGCCGCATGGAAACCCTGGCCGATAAGGGAAATGGCAACTACGCCTACCTCGACAACCTCGACGAGGCCGGCCGGGTGCTGGTGGCGCAGTTTGGCGGCACGCTCTTCACCGTGGCCAAGGACGTGAAGCTGCAAATCGAATTCAACCCCGCCCGCGTGGCCAGCTACCGCCTCGTGGGCTACGAAAACCGCCTGCTGGCCGCCGAGGATTTCAACAACGACCGCAAGGATGCCGGCGAGCTGGGCGCGGGCCACACCGTCACGGCTCTCTACGAAATAGTGCCCGTGGGCGCTTCGCAACCGCTGATTGACGACCTCAAATACCAGCCCACCACCGCCACCATGCAGCAGTTCCTCACCAACGATGTGCTGACCGTGAAGCTGCGCTACAAAGAGCCGCAGGGCAATACCAGCAAGCTCCTGGCCCAGCCGCTGGCCGGCACCGCGCTGGCCATCGAAAAAGCCTCGCCCGACTTCCGCTTTGCCGCCGCCGTGGCGCAGTTCGGCATGCTGCTGCGCCAGAGCGAGCAGCGCGGCACCGCCACCTGGGCCGCTACCGAGCAGCTGGCCGACGGCGCCCGGGGCCAGGACACCGACGGCTACCGCGCCGAGTTCGTGCGCTTCGTGCGCCTGGCCCAGGGCCTGAGCGGCAGCGGCAGCGTAGGCGTGCGGTAGCAGAACACCGTCTGTCATCCTGAGCGCAGCGAAGGACCTTATCAGGTTAGGAGAGTTTGTTCACAACGTGATAAGGTCCTTCGCTGCGCTCAGGATGACAGACGGTATTTTACAAATCAGAAAGGCCCCTCCGTTGCAACGAAGGGGCCTTTTCAATAACATATCTCGGATAATGACGACTAAATCGGCAACGAAGAATCGAGGGATATAATGGCGGATAATCCGCTTTAGAAGGAGTAGTTGAGGCCGACTTTGGCCACGCGGTTGTAGGCCTGGAAGCGGTTGTTGGCGTCGAGCGAGGTGAGGCCGTAATCGTAGCCGGCGCTCAGGCCGAAGCCGTTATCGAACTGGTAGCCCAGGCCGGCCACGGCGGCGAAATCAACCTTGCGCAACTGGTCCGACACGTCGAAATCCTGCTTGTAGGCCGAGAAGCCCAGCACGCTGGCATCTACCCGGGCCTTGCCGCTGACCAGGAACGAGGCCTGCGGGCCGGCGTAGAGGTAGAAGCCCGGCGTGATGAATACCTTGGCCAGCACCGGCACATCGATGTAGGCGAGGCGGGCCGTGCCGGTCACATTGGCGTTCAGGAAATCGAGGGCCGGGAAGGGCAGCGTGCCCCGGAGCACCACGCCTTTTTCGGCGTAGGTAATGCCGGGCTCAATGGCGAAGCCGGGGCCGATGGGCAGCGTGGCGTACAGGCCGGCGTAGAAGCCGGGGCGCAGCTGCTTGCTGATGGACCCGTCGGGGGCGTAGCCGGCCAGGGTGGTGAAGCTCTGCACGGCATCGCCCTGCAAATCAGCCACGTTCAGGCCGGCCCGGAAGCCGAAGCGCACGCCGGAAGTGGTGGCGCTGGGAGCAGAATACGTGGGCTGCTTGGCGTAGCTGGGAGCGCGGCGCGTGGTGGGCGAGCCCATGGGGCGGGGCGAGGGCGCCGCCTTGGGGTTGCCGTAGGCATCGCGGGCCCCCTGGGCCGAAGCGGTAGAACAGGTGGCCGAAATCAATAGGCAAGCCGCGGCCAGGCCGCCTGAGAGGCGTGAAATTTTCATAACCAGCATTGGTTGAAACGAGTGAAAGAAACCGACCGCTCGGGGCCGGACTACCGGCCCGGCTACTGGGCCGATGCAGGGATACATTGCAAAACCGTGCCAAATCGATTCGCAGAAGCTCCCCGTTCGCGTCCCGGTTTTCGGCGCAGCAGACCAAAGCCGCCAAATCCCGGATTAACGGCCGCACGAAATCGACCAAAACGGACATTCTAAAAAAGCAAAAAGCCGGACCACTCAAGTGAGCGGCCCGGCCTGGGAGCTGAAAAGTGGAAAAAGAAGGGAAAGCTAGTGAATCACCACGCGGCGGCTGGTGGCCGGGCCGTTGGGCGGCGTGAGGCGCAGCAGGTACACCCCGGCGGCCAAGCCGTGCAGGTCGACCAGCTGGCGGAGTGGGCCGGCGGGCGCCGTGAGCAGCTGCCGGCGCAGGGGCCGGCCCAGCACGTCGAGCAGCTCGATGGCGACTTTGCCGGCGGTAGCCAGGTCGGCATCCAGGCTGATGGCGTCGGTGGCGGGATTTGGGTAGGCGGTCCAGGCGGGGGCGTCGTGGCGGGCCAGGGCGGCGGTGGGCTGGGCTACCGTGGTAGTGGCCGTATTGGTGATGACGGGCTCGTTGTAGTCGAACACGATGCTGGCGTGGTTGGGGATGATTTCGCCCACGGTCAGCGTGGTGCGCGGCTGCACCCGGAAGCGCACGAAGCCCTGCGAGCGAATGATGTCCTGGTTGCGGTAGGGCAGGTTGATGTTGAGGAAGCGTACCGTAAGCCGGCCGGTGCCGCTCAGGCTCCAGATGCAGTTGTGCGACTGGGCCACCAGCATCAGGCTGGCCACGTTCAGCTTGCGAAAGTCCAGCGTGTCGGTAATAACCACGGTGAAGGCCGTGTCGGTGCCCATATTCTGGAAGCGGATGGTGTAGTCGAGCGGCAGCTGAGCCGCCACCTGGGCCGGGGTGAGGCGCTGGTAGTTCACGGTGATGTCGTTGGGGTCGAAGGAGCTGGTCACGGCCTGGGTGGCGGCGGCGGTATTGTCGTCGGGCACGAGGTCGGCCGCCAGCGGCGCGCTGGCCGTGCTGCTAAGCTGCGTGCCCAGTGGCGTGTTGGTGGGCAGGCTGAACAGTACGTCGAACTCGCGGCGGGCAAGCGGGGCCAGGTTGGCGTAGGTCCACGTCACGGTCTGGCCCGCACGGCTGCCGTTGGGCGTGCTGCTGATGTAGGCCATGCGGCTATCAAGCGTCATCGTGGCCGTGCCGCTGGCCACGGTGGTGGTGCCCACATTCTCTACCGTGAGGCGGTAGCGGGTGGTGAAGCCCGGCCGCGCCGCGCCGTAGGGCGTGAGGGTGGCGCGGATATCGGCTTGGTTGGCAATGGGAGCCAGTCCAAAATTTTGGCTGGCTATCAGTTGGTTGTTGCCGCTGAAAGCGCCTGCATAACTTCCATTGCTGGGCTGCGTCACCGTGTAGTGCAGCAAAGAGCCCAGGCTCAAGGTGTAAGCGCCCGCAACGGCATAAGCCTGTAGCACGCCATCGGCACCCACGGCAGAATAGCTGGTTGCGCCGCCTTGGGTCAGGATGCCGGTGAGGGGCCGCGGAAACATTTGCTCCGAGGCATCTTGCTGGCCGTTGCCGTTCTGGTCCAGGTAGACCTGCCCACGTAAGGTATTAGCGGATGCATTGATGCGGCAAACCACGATGCCTCGCCCCACCGTCGTCTGCGTTCCCAACTGCAGAACCGGCGGATTGCCTACTGTGCCGGCGCGGTATAGTCGCGTTCCAGGGGCACCTGCTGTATATAGGTTACCCCGCGAATCGATTCCTAGGCCGCGAATCGTGTAAAAGCCAGAAATTGGAGCCGACGTACCGTAGTCAGTCCGCGAATCGGACACCGCCCATTGCTCATCTCCCTGGGGCGAGTAATGCACGATGTTGGAGTACGAACGCAGGGTCAGAGGACCCAGTGTGACCGGGTTATTAATCGGATTTTGAACCACTACCAAGGCGGTCACTCCCTGGCTATTTGCCACCAAGATGAAGCTCCCGTTGTAGAGGCCAGTTGTGCCCTGTTGTTCCCCACGGGCCCACAGCATGGTTCCAGAGGCATTGAATTTGGCCAGGAAATAGCTGGGTCCCAACGCGACGCTACCCACTTGAATCCCGTTGGGGGCATACCCAGTAACGTAGCAGTTGCCCATGGCATCGGCGACGATTGCTCCCGTAGTGGCGCTTCGACTCCAGGCACCCATCACAATGGTCCACAGCGGCGTGCCGGAAGCGTCAAAATTGATGAGCAGCTCATCATTCGTTGCCGCAGATGTGAGCAAGGGCGTGCCTGTGCCGGGCCCTAGTAACAGGGTGGCACCCGCCGAAATAGAGATGCTTAGCAAAAAGCCCCCCCCCGGCTTCGCGCCCAACCTGATGCCGCCGAAATAGAAACCATTGCCCGCGCCTAAATGTAATGTTTGCACCCATTGTGTGGTGCCTCCACTGTTGATTTTGAGAATGTAATGCGAATTGGCGTTTACCGACACCCCGCCTACTGTTACGTTTGTGTATGTAAAGCTCTGCAGGTAGGCATTGCCCGCGTCGGCGGCTACCACGCTGCCGCCGGTATTAATTGGTAATGGTTGGGCCCATTGCAACGCCCCGGAGGCCGAGCATTTGGCGTAGAACGACGAAGAGGTGCTCGACGGGAAAGGTGCACCATCCCAGGTAACCGCGCCAGTCGATGGAAACTGTTCTCCCGTTGTGAAGACACCACCTGCGCCATTATCGGCTGCAATCGAAGTAACAAAGATTCCGTTCAGATTTTTTGCCCAGAGTACGGTGCCAGTCGAGTCATATTTGATGATAATCGCTGACATCGTCCCAGAAGATTTGAAGGTGGTGCTGCCTACTGTCACGCTGTCCTGGTACATTCCATAGACGTAGGTATTGCCGTTCAAGTCGGTGGCGCTTTTAACCGCACCGGAAGTACTCGACGTATCACTTGCGACGCGGGCCACCTTTGCCCAAGCAAACGACTGCGCCCGCGCCGACCCCAGGCCGGCCACGAACAGAAAAAGCACCAACAGGTAGCAATGGCGTAGCATTTTCATTGGCATAAGAGAGAAAAGAAGGAAAAGCCAGAAGCGTAGCCGCGCAGCAGAAAACCATTTCCCGCGCCGGCCGGGCCGCAGGCTATTTCGGTTTCAAAAGCCCAGACCAGCGCCGCCCCGAGAAGGCTGCCGGCCCCATCAGAAGAACTTACAGCCCGAACCGCACTCCGAACATGACCCCCGTGGAAGTAGCCTGCTGGCGCAACCCCGTTTCGGGCTTGTACAGCGAGAGAGCCTGCCAGCGCATACTTGGGGCTACGCTCACGCTCAGGCGGGGCGTGAGGGCGTAGTTCAGGGCCAGCGAGCCGGCCAGGGCCACGTTGAGGGCGCGGAAGGGGCCAGTGCCGGCGGTTATCTTCTCGGTGCGGAAGTTCTCGCCATCATTCGTCACCACCTGCGTGCCGCCCAGGAAAAACTGGAGCTGCGCGCCCACGGCCACATCGGTCCAGAGGCGGCTAGTGCCGGGCGTGGCCAGGCGGTAGCGCAGCAGCACCGGCACCGTGAAGAAGCGGTAGTTGGGCTGCAGCAGCTTAGTGGTGAGGGTTTCTTTTTTGATGATGGTGGGCGTGGTGACGTGGTTGGTGCTGCGGATGGTATCGTGCTGCACGGTGGTGGTGAACACCGTGTCCTGGCGCGGCACATACACCGTATCGTAGCGAATAACCTGGCCGCTGCCGTTGAAGATGGGCGAGAGCTGCGGCACCTGGATAATGCGGATGGAATGCGTCTGGTAGCTCGACGTGAAAACGTTGGTGCTGGTGGTGGTCGTGGTGTTGTAGGCCACCCGCACGTCGGTGGTTTTGTTGGTGATGCGCAGGTCGGCCCCGAAGGCGGTGTAGCCCACGCCACCGCCCACGCTCAGGCGGGGCGTGAGCCGGTACTCGGCCGTGAGGGCGGCGCTGAGGCCGGCACGGCCGGTTTCGTGGTTGCGGCGCAGGGCCGTGAGCGAGTCGTTTTCGGGGCCTTGCAGGGTGAGGGTATTCTGCTCGGGCGCGGCCGCGAGCATGACGCTCCAGCGGTGGGCCAGCGGGCGCGGGCGGGCCGTATCGGGCGCGGCGGCGGCCACGGCGGGGGCGGCCGGTGCCGCGCCGGGCAGGTCGCCGAGGGCCAGCAGCAGGCTGTCGGTGCGGCGCTGGAGGCGGAAGAGCTCGGCCCGCTCATGGCGCAGGTTGTTCAGCAGCGCGGCGCGGCTGTCGGCCGGCAGCGCGCCGGGCGCGAGGGTGCTGAGGCTTGGCAGCTGCTCCAGCGTCTGGCGTTCCAGGGCTGCGAGGGGGCGCAGGGTGGGGGGGAAGGTTTCGGCGGCGGAAGAAGCTGTGGCAGTGCTCTGTGAAGCGCCGGCCAGCACCTGAGCCGCTGCTGTTTCTGTTGAGGCAACAGTAGCACTGCTATCTACAGGTGGCTTTATGGCCAGATTAGCTTGGGTCGATTCAGCAATTTCGGCATTGCGGAAAGCGCTTTTCCGAGCCGAAACAGCTAGTCCTAGGTTCTGGAGCAAGCTTTGCTGGTCTGATTTAGCTATTTCGGCGCTCCGAACAATGTTTTGCTGCCCGGAATCGACCCTTCCGGTGGCCTGGCGCGGGCTTTGCCGCTCAGAAGCTGCCGCTTCCGCGCTCCGGCGTTCCGGCTGCTGGGTATTTGTGGCAATATTGCGCGTTTGATTCGTCGCTACCGAAGCGGCCGGCCCATGCGGCAGCAGCCAGCCGCCCAGCCCAGCTAGGAAGGCGGTTAGAACGAATAGCAGCGGCACCAGCACCGGCCGGCGGCGCGAGCGCAGCCGGGGCGGCGGGGGCAGTCGCTGCTCGATGCCGGCCCACACCGGTGCGCCCGGCGGGAGCTCGAAATCATCGAATTTGCTGCGCAAAGACTCATCGAGGCGGTTTTCTTCCGATTCGGGTATCATAGTCGTAAGTAGTTGGCTTGCCGCTGGTGCAGCAGCGTGAGTTGTTTGCGGGCCTTGCTGAGCTGGGCTTTGGAGGTGCTCTCCTGAATGCCCAGCAGCTCCGCGATTTCGCCGTGCGTGTAGCCGTCCACGGCGTAGAGGTTGAGGACCATGCGGCAGCCGTCGGGTAGCTGTTCCATCAGGGCCAGCACTTCGGCCACGCCCAGGCGGTCGAAGGCGTCGGCATCGGGCGCGAAGGGTTCGGGCACGTCATCCAGCAGCAACTGCTGGCGGCGGTGCTGCCCGCTCTGCCAGTGGTTGAGGGCCGTAGTCACCACAATGCGCCGCACCCAGCCCTCCAGCGAGCCCTCGGCCCGGAACTCGCCCAGATGGGTAAATATCTTCACGAAGGCATCCTGCAACACGTCCTCGGCCTCGGCCACCGAGCGCACGTAGCGGCGCGCCACGCCCAGCATCCGGCCGGCGTAGCGGACGTAGAGCGCCCGCTGCGCCGCTGGTTCGCGGCGGCGGCAGGCAGCAAGAAGTGCGTCCAGTTCGGTAGAAAGGGGCATTACATCGGGAAAGCAGCGCAGCCCGGACGGGTGCTGCCCGGCAGACAAGTTACCGCCCAAAAAGGCTGCTGCGGGGGCGAAGTATTTTTCGGTAGCTGGTAGCTGTAGCGGCGAAGCGGTGCTTCGCCTGTCGTTCGCTCAAAAACAACGATTCCGTTCAACGGGAGGCGGGGCACCGCCCCGCCTCTACATCGTTCAGCTTATTGGGGCTGCTCGCGGTTTAGTAGGCGCAGCAGCACGCCATTAGTCCACCCGAAACCGTCTTGGAGCGGGTATTCGCCGCCGCCGGCGGGGCGGTTCACGTTCTGCACGTCGTATTTCTCCAGCAGCTTGCCGGTTTGGTTATACACGCGGCTGTTGAGGCGCACCCAGCGGTGGGCCACGGTGTCGGCCAGCGCCTGCTGCTTGTAATGCGTCAGGCCTTCGATGGCCAGGTATTGCAGCGGAGCCCAGGCATTGGGGGCGTCCCACTGCTGCCTGGTGGCCGATAGCGTGGTCACGAGGCCGCCGGGTTTGAGGAAGTTGGTTTGCAGGCCGGCCGCTACCCGCCGGGCTTGCTCCGGCGTGGCCAGCCCGTACGCCAATGGGTACGTGCCCGCCAGGCTGCGCACCTGCGAGCGCTGCTTCAGCCGCCAGTTGTAGTCCTGAAACCAGCCGGCTTTGGGGTCCCAGCTCAAGGCCAGCAGGGCCATTTTGCGCTGGGCGGCCTTGGTATCGTACAGGCGGGCCTGGGCGGGCTGGCCCGCCACGCGGGCCGCCTCGGCCAGCACCGTTTCGAGATTATAGAGCAGGCAGTTCAAGTCGACGGGCACCAAATCGGTGGTCTGAATGCTCTCCAGCCCGCCGCCGGGCTTGAACCAGCGGCTGCTGAAATCCCAGCCCGAGGCCGCGCCCGCCCGCATATGGTGGTAGAACTGCGCGGCCGGCTGCTTGCTCTTTTTGGCGGCGGCCACGTCCTCGGCGTACGATTCTTCGCGGGGCTGGTCGCTCTCGTCCCAGTAGCGGTTCAGCAGGGCGCCGGTGGGCAGGCGCACCACGCGGTGGGCGGCGGTGCCGGGCTTCAGGGTTTCGGCCCCGCGCATCCAGTAGCGGTATTCGGCTTCGAGGGCGGGACGATAGCGCAGCAGCTCGGCGTTGCCCAGGTCCTTAGCCAGCAGCTGCACGATGTTTGCGAAGAAGGGCGGCTGCGAGCGGGTGAGGTAGTACGTGCGGTTGCCGTTGGGAATGAAGCCGAACCGGCCGATGAGATAGGCGAAATTATCGGTGATGTCCTTCATTAGCTGGGTTTTGCCGGCCTCGGCCAGCCCCAGCATCGTGAAGTAGGAGTCCCAGTAATACACCTCCCGGAAGCGCCCGCCCGGCACCAGGTAGGGCTTGGGCAGTGGCACCAGCGAGCGGAACTCGGCCAGCGAATCAGTCGCATCGGCGGCCGGGGCGGCGGGGCGGGCCAGCACCGTCCACAGCGTGTCGAGGTGGTGGCGCAGGCCGGCTTTTAAGTCGCTCTGGAAGGGGACGGAGCCGTCAGCTGGCATCGTGAAATGGGCCTCTACAAATGCTTTCAGCTGGAAGCCCGGCTGAGTTTTCTCACGCCGCCAGGCGGCCAGAATGGTGGCCGGCCGCTGCTTCGGCGCGGCATCCACAAAGGTCTTGTTGTCGGGGAAGATGCGGCCCAGCTGTACCGCCTCAAACAGCCCGGGAAACAGCTGCCGGGGCGAAAGCGGCACTGCTGCCGGCTTCAGGGCGATTGCCGGCGGGGCAGCTACCGCTTTGGTAGCCATCGGCGCGGCGGTTTCGGTCTGGGACCAGGCCGGCTGGGTAGCCAGGAGCCCGAGCAGCGAGCAGAATACAGGTTTCAGCATGGGTAGGAATTGAAGAATGCGAGGCTGCCCGGCAGTGCGCCAGCAGGTGCTTCCTAGTGGCTTACGGCTGGTGGTAGCTTTTGGCTTCGTAGCGGCGGCTGCCACTTTCCGGAGCGGCTGGCTACCAGAGCAAACCAGCTACTGTAAGCTACCTGAAATCATTCATTTACATCGGATAACCACCTGATTGCATAATAAACTAAAGAAATAGTTTGTAAACTAAAATATTAGTTATACGTTTGCGTTACCCTGACTCAACCCCGCAATATGGACCCCGCTGCTTTCCCCGAACTCACCCGCGCCGAAGAACAAGTAATGCAGGTGCTCTGGCGCCTCGGCCCCTCCTTTGTGAAGGACGTGCTGGCCGAGCTGCCCGCGCCCCAGCCCGCCTACAACACGGTTTCGACCATCATCCGCATCCTCGAAACCAAGGGCTTTGTGGACCACGAAGCCTTCGGCCGCACGCACCGCTACTTCGTGCTGGTGGCCCAAGACGACTACCGCCGCTTCTCGCTGCGCAAGCTGCTGGGCGGGCACTTCGGCAACTCGTTCAGCCGCCTCGTTTCGTTTTTCGCCAAGGAAGAAAACCTCGACGCCGCCCAGCTCGATGAGCTCCTGCGCCACGCCGCCCACCCCCAAACCCCCGAAGACCATGAGCCAACTCAGCCTGCTTAACTGGATGCTGCTCAGCACCGCGCTGCTCGGCGCGTGGTGGGCTTGCTACCGCCTGGCCCTGCGTTCGGAACGCAGCTTTGCCTACAACCGGGCCTACTTGGCTCTGGGGCCGCTGCTGGCCGCCGGCCTGCCGTTGCTGCCGCTGGCCTGGCCGGCCGGCTGGTGGGGCACCGGTCCGGCAGGCCTGGCCGGCGTGGCGGCCGTGCTGCTGCCGGCCGTGCAGGTTGGCCCTGCCGGCGCGACCATCGCGGCGGCCGGGCCCGATTGGGCCTTCTGGCTACTAGTGGCTTACCTGGCTGGCGCGGCCCTGATGCTGGCCCGCCTGGCCTACGGGCTGGGCCACTTGTGGCACACGGCCCGCCGCCTGCCCCGCACCGCTCACGCCGGCTATGCGCTGGCTAAAACCCACGGCCGGCTGCCCACCAGCTCCTTCGGCCGGGTTGTGTTCTGGGATGAAACGCTGGCCCTGAGCCCGGCCGAAGCCCGGCAGCTGCTGCGCCACGAGCTGGCCCACGTCCAGCAAGGCCACACCTACGACCGGCTGCTGCTGGAGTTGCTGCGCGCCGCGCTGTGGTTCAATCCCTTCGTGCACTTCTGCGGGCGGGCGCTGGTTCTCACCCACGAGTATCTGGCCGATGAAGCGGCCCTGCATGATGATGCCTCGCCTGCTCCTTCCCGTTCCACTTCCTACTCCCAACTGCTGGCCCGGCAAGTGGCCAGCCGCCTCGGTTTCTCGGTTCCGCTTGCGCACTCCTTCTCCCATTCCCAAACCCTCAGTCGCATTGCCATGATTCAGAAAACCAATCCCATCCGCCGCTGGAAACAGTGGCTTGCCCTGCCGCTGGCGGGCGTGTTAGTCGTTGCCGTTGCCTGCGAAAAAGCCGCGCCGCCAGCTGCGCCAAGAGAAAAAATTGAATTAGTAAAAATTGACGGCCAGAACCGGCTTGTTCTTCACAAAGGCTCCGAAACAACAATACTACCGCCCCCGCCAGCCCCTCCGGTTGTCTATGATATGGTTGACCAGATGCCGGAGCTGCCGGGTGGAGGTGGGCCGGCGGCTATTGTGACCAATATCCAGCAGCACCTGGTTTATCCCAAAGTGCCTACGGCCGAACGGCACACGGGCCGCGTGTTTGCTTCCTTCGTCGTGACAGATAAGGGCGAGGTACAAGCGGCTAAAGTCATAAAAGGACTCAGTCCCGCCTACGATGAAGCCGTGATAGCCGCCATTCGGCAGTTGCCGAATTTTGTGCCCGGGATGAAAGATGGCAAAGCGGTAAACGTCTCGTTTACTGTGCCCTTGCTATTTGTCGGGACCATAGACGTCGCCCCTGCTCCCAGCGGCGAACAGGGCAAAATTATCAGCCACTAAACCTGGCAAAACCGAGAGAAACCGCTCGAAAAGCTCCGGCCCGCGCCGGGGCCTTTCTGCGTTGATGGCTCCGCAGAAGGCCGGCCGCAGCCCTTCAAGTAACTTTAGGGCCGGAAGTAGTGGCTAACGCTGCTTTTCGGCGTTCCGGTAGGGGGCATAATGCCGTAGCGCGAACTGTGTAGTTCGCGTTCCCGAACGATTTTAATGGCGCGGGGACGCGAACTACACAGTTCGCGCTACGGTGCTTCAGCCTGATAAGCTAATTTATGTCCCGCCTATCCATTGCCCTCCAGGCCCTGCGCAGCCTGGCCCGTACTCCTTCGCTGCTCAACCACGTCATTGCCGGCGATGTGGCCGAATGGCAGCGCCGGGCGCTGGCCCACGCCGGCCGCCAGCTCACCGCCAAAGGCCTGCCGATGGTATCGCTGGCCCATTTTCTGAGTCCGGCCGATACCACGGTGCGCCCGTTTGCCTTCCGCGAGGGCGGCTCATTGCCCACCGATTTGCTCCTGCTGCGCGCCCTGGCCCGCCGGGTGCCGGGCTGCCGCTACCTCGAAATTGGCACCTGGCGCGGCGAGAGCGCCGCCAACGTGGCCGAAGTAGCTGCCGAAGTTTTCACCCTGAACCTGTCGGATGAAGAAATTCGCGCCCTAGGCCTGCCCGAGCGCTACATCGAGCTACACGGCTTCTTCTCGAAGCCGCTGCCCAACGTGCGCCACCTGCACGGCAACTCGGCCACGTATGATTTTGCCGCGCTGGGCGGGCCGTTTGATGTGATTTTCATCGACGGCGACCACCGCTATGACGCCGTGCGGACCGATACCCGGCGCGTGTTTGAGCACCTGGTGGGCCCGAATACTGTAGTTGTATGGCACGATGCCAGCCGCCAGCCGGGCGAGCCGCGCTGGGAAGTGCTGGCCGGCCTGCTCGACGGGCTGCCCGCGGCTGCCACCGGCCAGCTGGTGCAGGTAGAGAACTCGCTGTGCGCTCTGTACTCGCCCACGCCGCTGCCCGCACAGGTGCCCGACCCGCTCGCCGACCCCACGGCGTGGTTTGAGGTAACCATCCAGCCGGTTACGCGCCAGCCTGCCCGGTAAGGTGTAGTTTTGGTGAATCTCAAGGCATCGGCGGGCCAAGCGACACGGAAACCCTTACCTTTGAGCTATCTATTGTTCGTATTGTCCTCCATTGTCAGTGTTTCTAAAAGCCACCCCTAGCGCGTTTGTCGCTTCGCTGGGCCTGTTTGCGGCCCTCGCCCTGCCCGCTTGTTCCACCCGCCCCGCCGAGGGTGAAAAAAGCACGGCCGGCACCGCTGCCGCCGATGGCGACACGGCCGCCCAGCCAGCGCCCATCGATACCATCAAGATTCAGGCGATGGCCATGCGCCGCGATTCGCTGAAGGCCGACAGCATTGCCAAGAAAAACGGGCAGCTGCCGGGCGCCATCCTGCCGGGCCACCGCATTGTGGCGTTCTATGGCAATATCCGCTCGAAGGGCATGGGCATTCTGGGCCGCGAGCCCAAGGAGCAGATGTTCCGCAAGTTTGCCGGCGTGATAAAGGAGTGGCAGGCCGCCGACCCCAGCATCCCGGTGCAGCCGGCTTTGCACAACGTAACCATCACAGCTCAGGGCACCGCCGGCAAAGACGGCAAATGGCGCCTGATGAACTCCAAATCCACGATTGAGGAGGTAATCAGTTGGGCCAAGGAGCACAACTGCATTCTGTTTCTGGACGTGCAGCCCGGCCACAGCACCCTGCAGGCCGAGCTGCCCAAGCTGGAGCAGTACCTCAAAGACCCCATCGTGCACCTGGGCATCGACCCCGAGTTTTCGCTGGCCACCATGCCCGGCGTGCGCCCCAACCAGCGCATCGGCACCCTCGACGCCAAGGACGTGAACTTCACCATCAACTTCCTGGCCCGCATCGTGAGCGAAAACCACCTGCCGCCCAAGGTGCTCACAGTGCACCGCTTCACCCGGAAGATGCTGAGCAACTACAAAAACATCAAGCTCGACCCCCGCGTGCAGGTGGTGATGCACATGGACGGCCACGGCGACCCCACCCTGAAAAAGGACTCCTACGATGCCTACATCAAGGCCGAGCCCGTGCAGTACACCGGCTTCAAGCTGTTCTACGAGTACGACGCCCGCCCCAAGCCCCACCACATCATGACGCCCAGCGAGGTCATTGCCCTCACGCCTTCGCCGCTGTACATTCAGTATCAGTAAGGTGGTAAATGAGTAAGTGAGTAAGGTGGCGGTTGCCGGGCCAGGCGGCACCTCACCCCCTGACCCCCTCTCCAAAAAAGAGGGGGCACCGGTTCGGAGCAGGAGTAAAATAGAAAGAGCCCAGCGCATCACGCTGGGCTCTTTTCATTCATAGTCGAAACTGTCAGAAGCATTTCCGGTGCCCCCTCTTTTTTGGAGAGGGGGTCAGGGGGTGAGGTGCCGCCCGCGCCGGCCGCGCATTAGTGCGCGGCGTTGAGGTCGATGGCGGCCCCGGGCTTGTTGCGCTTGATGAGCAGCACCAGCGGCACGCAGGCGATGAAGAACAGCCCCAGGCCCGTGAATACCTGGCCGTAAGTAATAATGGCAACCTGCTTCATCAGAATGCCTTCGAGGGCGGCGTAGGCTTGTTGCCGGGCCTGCTCCAGCGGGAAGCCGTGCGCCATGAAATTCTGGGTGAACGCCTGGATGCGCTGGGTCGTGGCCTCGTTGTAGAGCGAGATGTTGGGCAGCAGCGCCACCCGGTTCTGGGCAATGCTGCGCTCCAGGTAGGTGCCCACGATGGCCACGCCGAACGAGCCGCCAAGCTGGCGAATCATGCCGGTGAGGCCGGCCGCCTGGCCTGCGTCTTTACCCGCCAGGCCGGCCAGGCTCATGGTGGTGATGGGCAGGAAAATCAGGCCCAGGCCCACGCCGCGCACAATAAGGGGCCAGAAGAAGTCGCTTTCGCCGGCCGTGGGCGTGAGGCGCGCGGCAATCCAGAACGTGAAGGCGAAGAAAATGGTGAAGCCCACCGGAATCATCAGTTTCTGGGGCACGCCCTTCACCAGCATCCTTCCGATAATGGGCATCATGAAGCCCGAGGCCAAGGCGCCCGGCAGCAGCAGGTAGCCCGTTTGGGCCGCCGTGAAGCCGAGAATGCGCTGCGTGAAGATGGGGAACACGAACACCGAGGCAAACAGGCCAAAGCCCAATACGAACGACAGAAAAGCACCCACCGCCAGGTTGCGGCTCTTGGTGAGGACGCGCAGGTCCACGATGGGAGCCTTAGCCGTGAGCTCGCGCCAGATGAAGCCCACGATGCCGATAACCGACAGCACGGTAAACAGCACGATGGTGGAGTCGTCGAACCAGTCGTTGGTTTCGCCCTGCTCGAGCACAAACTGTAGCGAGCCCACGCCCAGAATCAGCAGGCCAATACCGGACCAGTCAATCTCGCGCAGCGGCCGGGGAATGGCGTTTTTGATGCGCTCCGGGTCGCGAATGAACAGCCAGGTGAAGATGGCGGCCATGATGCCCACGGGTACGTTCACGTAGAAAATCCAGGGCCAGTCGTAGTTATCCACGATGTAGCCGCCCAGCGTGGGCCCAATGGTGGGCCCGATAATCACACCCATGCCAAACAAGGCCTGCCCCAAGGGCAGCTGCTTGGGCGGGAAAGTATCAATCAGAATGGCCTGTGATGTGGCCATGAGGGCACCGCCGCCCACGCCCTGAATGAAGCGGAAGGCCACCAGCTCCCACAGGTTGGTGCTCTGCCCGCAGGCCATGGAGGCCAGCGTAAAGAGAATCACTGAGAAGAAAAAGTAGTTTTTGCGCCCAAACTGCTCGGCCAGGAAGCCGGTCATCGGAATCACAATCACGTTGGCGATGCCGTAGGAGGCCACCACCCAGCTCACCTCCTGTTGGGTGGCCGAGAGGTTGCCCATCATCTGGGTCAGGGCCACGTTCACGATGCTGGTATCGATGAGCTCCAGCAGTACGCAAAGCACCACCGTAACCACGATAATCCATTTTCTAAAACCGGTCTCCATTGGTAAGTTGGTAAATGAGTAAATGAGTAAAGTAGCTTCGCGTCAGCTTTCTCATACTTTTAATAATGGACGTAATGGATAGTAAGGCTTCCTTTAATCAAGCGTTTCGGGAGCGCACCAAGGCGGCGGCTGTGCGCGTGATTCGCCTGTTTCAGCAGTTGCCCCGCACGGGAGAAGCGCAGGTACTGGGGAAGCAGCTGTTGCGGTCAGCCACTTCTGTCGCCGCTAATTATCGGGCGGCGTGCCGGGGCCGTTCGGGGGCCGAGTGGTTTGCCAAAATGTGCGTTTGCCTAGAGGAAGCCGATGAAACCCAATTTTGGCTTGAACTGCTGAGCGATGCCGAAATCCTGCCCAAGTCCCGTCTGGAAAGCCTGCAGCAGGAGTACACCGAAATAGTAGCCATCCTCACCACCGCCCGCAAATCCTATAAAGACAAGATGGTAAAATAGTAAATGAGTAATTGAGTAAAGTGGGTAATTGTAGCCTGCGCCTTCTGAACACCCACTTTACTCAATTACTCATTTACTATTTTACAGCAACCACCGCATTTACGCTCATGCCGGCGCGGAGCGGGTGCTCGGGGTCCACTTTGTCCAGGGCGATGCGGACGGGGATGCGCTGGGTTACTTTCACGAAGTTGCCGCTGGCATTGTCGGGGGGCAGCAGGGCGAAGCGGGCGCCGGTAGCGGCCGAGAGCGACTCGATGTGGCCGTTGAATTCCTCATGCGGGTAGGCATCAATCTCCAGTTTCACGGGCTGGCCCACTTTCATGTCTTCCAGTTGGGTCTCCTTGAAGTTGGCCACCACCCAGGTGCGGGCGCTGCTCACGATGCCGAACAGCTGCTGGCCGGGCCCTACTACCTGGCCGGGCTGCACGTTCTTCTTGCTGATGATGCCATCCTGCGGGGCCACGATGGTGGTGTAGCTCAACTGCAATTTGGCGTTATCGAGGTCGGCCTGGCGCTGCTTCACCACGGCTTGGGCCACGGCAATCTGCTGCGAGGCCACGGCCACCTGCTGGCGGGCCACGGCTACCTGGTCGGTGGCGGTGGCCCGCTGGGCGGCGGTGGCTTTCAGGTTGGCCTGCACGGCATCGTACTCACTCTGCGGAATGATGTCCTGCTTGCGAAGCAAGTCGCTGCGCTTGAGGTCTTTCTGGAGGCGCTCCTGGTTGGCCTGGCTCACGCCGATGCCGGTTTGGGCGGTGCGCACGTTGGCGTTGGCGGTGCCTACACCGGCGCGGGCGGCCGTTACCTGGGCCTGGGCGGCGAAGAGGGCGGCCTCCGCAGCGTTCACGCGCTGCTGGTAATCAGCGGGGTCGATAGTCACGAGCACATCGCCCTTTTTCACGCGGATGTTCTCGTCCACTTTCACCTCAAGCACCGGGCCGCCCACGCGGGGCAGCACCGGGTACACGTCGCCCTCTACCTGGGCGTCGTCGGTGCTTTCGTGGGCTTTGGCAAACTGGTAGCGCGTGAAGCCATAGTAGCCACCCGCCAGCAGCACCAGGGCCATAATGATGAGCACAAGCGGATTGCGCTTTTTCGGCTCTTCTACGTGCTCGCTTTCGCTGGTAGCATTGGGGTAGGGAGCAGGAGCGTTTTGAACGGAAGTTTCGGTCTGGGCCATCTTAATAGAATTAAGAATGAAGGATTAAGAATGAAGAATTAGAAAGAGGTGGTGAGTAAGCAGAAGGTGGGATTGAAGCGTCGGTAAAGACAATGCTTCAGTCCTCGTTCTTCATTCCTCATTAAGCAGCGGCGCGCGCACCAGCATGGTGGCGCACCGGGCGGTGCGGAGCACGATTTCGGCGGTAGTACCCATTAAGAAGCGGGTGAGGCCTGTTTGGCCGTGCGCGCCAATAACAATCAAATCAGCCTGTTGGCGGGTAGCTTCGGCCACAATTTCGGGGGCGGCCTCGCCGCGCACCATGCCGGTGTGCACGTTGGCCACGCCGGCTTCCTGGGCGGCAGCCTGCAAGGCCTGCATCCGGCCGTTGCAGGGCGCAAACACCGTAGCATCGGGCCGCTGACCGGTGGGGTCCTCCTGCGGCTCGCACACGTGCAGCAGCCGCAGCTCAGCGCCCATCGCCACGGCCAGGGCCGCCGCGTAGGCTACTAAACCAGCTGAAGCGGCCGAGAAATCGAGCGGGCAAAGGATGGTCATGAGGGTAAAATGGTAAATGAGTAATTGAGTAAATTTTTGATTGGCAGATGGGTAAATGAGTAAAGCGGACTTAACGTGCTGCTGCGCAGCAGCGAGTTGCAAACTCGCATTACGGCCAGCTTTAACAGGGCACTTTACTCATTTACTCACTTACTCATTTACCATATTTGCTCGCCCGTGGCGCGGCGCAGCTGGTACTGGCCCAGCGTGTAGGTGTACTCAGCCTGCACCAGGGCCAGGCGGGCCTGGGCGAGCTGGGTTTCGGCGTCCAGCACGTCGAGGTTCTGGCCCACGCCGTAGCGGTACCGGTCACGGGCTTTGCTTAGGGCCAGGGTGGCCTGGGCTACCTGCTGCTGGGCATTTTCGTGGCGGGCCTGGCTGAAATCCATGTTGTTGACGGCCTGGCGCACGTCGGCGCGGATTTGCTCCTGCGTGTCGGCGGTGCGGGCCATGGCGGCGCGGGAGATGGCGGCGGCTTCCACGCGCTGCTTCTTGTTCTTGTTGCCGTCGTAAATCGGTACGGAGAGCTGTAGCACGCCCACCGTGTTGAAGCGGATGCGGTTGATGTCGGGCAGGATGTAGCCGTTTTTGGCACCGGCCTGCACGCCCGCGCCGAGGCTTGGCATGTTGCCTTTTTCGATGAGGCGGGCCTGCAGGGTGGCGGTGTTTTCGGCGTCGCGGGCCAGCTTCACCTCGGGGCGGTTGTTGCTGGCTTTGGTCACCTCAGCCTCCACGTTCACGGGCTGCGGCTCGTAGGTGAGGCGGCCTTTCACCGGAACGTCGGCCTGGGCGGGCTTGTGCAGCAGGCGGGCCAGCTGCACCTGCTGGTTGCGCAGCTGGTTTTGCAGGTCGAGCTTGGTGCTTTGGGCCTGCGTGATGCGAACATCGGTGGTGGTCACGTCGAATTTTGTGCTCACGCCGGCCTCCACGCGCTTGTTCATTTCGTTGCGGTGGGCCTGTAGCGAGGCAATCTGCTGGTCCTGCACCTTGATGCTCTCGCGCATGAACAGGATGTTGTAGTACACCTGCGCGGCGTTGAACGCCAAGTCGCGGCGGGCCACCGTAATGTTATCCTGCGCCGTCTGCACCTGCGATTCGGCCACCTTCACGGTCGCGTCGTTCTTGCCGAAATCAAACAGCAGGTACTGCGCCGTGAGGTGAAAGTCGTAGTTGTTGTTGGGCGCAAACTG
Organism: Hymenobacter artigasi; assembly: GCF_012275535.1. Classification (GTDB taxonomy): domain Bacteria; phylum Bacteroidota; class Bacteroidia; order Cytophagales; family Hymenobacteraceae; genus Hymenobacter; species Hymenobacter artigasi. The sequence continues at coordinate 795,076 of NZ_JAAVTK010000001.1, forward strand.
CAGGGTTTCGCCGTTAAAAGGCAGCTTCACCACGGGGTCGATGCGGGTGTAAGTGGCCGTGCCCGTCACCTGGGGCAGGAAGCCGGCCCGCGTCTGGCTCAGGCGGCTGGTCGAGGCTGCCGACAGCTCGGTGAGGTTGGTGATGCTGGGGTTGGCGTCGAGCACGGCTTGCAGCGTCGCGCCGAGGGTCAGGGAGTCGCTGGCCAGGCCAATGGCTTGGGCGGCGGCCGGCACGCTGGGCTGGTTCTGGGCCAGCGCCGGCTGAGCCAGCGCCAAGCCGCTAAGCAGCGACAAACCGGCAAAACCTCTTAAAGATTGAGAAGAAAACATAAGGCCAAGTGGCTTAGGGTGTGCACTGCCCTTACCGAAAGACGTGCCAGCACCAATGGGAGAGATTTACATCATATTTATCCATTGAATACTAAGTATTTAAAATTAAGTTTCGGCAAATTTTAGAGTATTACATCTTTGGTATGTTTTGCTTTTATTCCTCAAATGGCAGGAATTTACCTGTTTTTACTCCTGATATTTGAGGAAATTTGTGGCGCATGCTTTCGTTTGTGCCAGTTTTTATAGCCTAACCATGCGCAAGCTGAAGCATGCGCTGCATCCCATGCCCACCACCGACGAAACCCTGCTGCTCCACCTCAACGAGGCCATCGCCACCATCCGCGACAAAGACCAGCTGTTCAAGGTGGTCACGACCAAGCTGCGGCTCATCTTCCCCTTCGACCTTATCGGCATCAACGTCTTCGATGAAACCCTGCAGTACAAGCGCTTATTCCTGCGCGACTACTACGGCGCCGATGAAGCCCCCGCCCTGCCCGATGGCCTGGAGCAGTTCTCGCCCGTTGCCGGCACGCCCCTCGAAGTACTCGTGGCCGACCCCCGCGTACGGCAGTTCACGCCGAGGGAGTACATGGCAAACTACCCGAATTACGCGCCCTACAACAAGTTTGAAAAGCTGGGCGTGACGCACCTCACGGCCGTGCCGCTGCACCTCGGCGGCCGCCTCGCGGGCTTCCTCACGCTGGCCTCGCGGCGCAATCCGAACCTCACGCCCGCCGACGAAAAGCTGCTGGAAAAAATCGGCTCCCTCATCGCCGTGGCCGTTACCAATACCCTAGCCTTCGAGGAAGTGGCCCGCCGCGAGCAGGAGCGGAGCCTGCAGCTCAACATCACCAACGCCCTGCTCAGCATCAAGCAGCGCGAGCCGCTGTTCCGGGCCGTGGCCGGGGCCCTGAGCCAGGTGGTGCGGTTCGATTATTTTGGCCTGCGGGTGCAGCGGGCCGGGCGGCAGGAGCCGTTCGAGGGCTTCGCCGAGTTTTCGCGCTCCGGCGACGGCCCGGATGCCCCGCTGCTGGCCCTCGACCCCAACCGCCAAAACGGCCTGAACCAGCTCGATACCTCCGCCATGTACCAGCAGCTGAACGATTTGCTGAAGGTGCCGGGCCTCTACGCCGCCGATGATTTCCGGGCCCAGGCCCAGCGCTACCCACTGCTGCGGCACGTGTATGAGGAGTACGGCACGCGGGCCATGCTCATCGTGCCCATCTGGCAGCGGGCCGATGGCGCGGCCGTGCTCATGCTGGCCTCGCCCAACCCCACCGCCTTCCGCCGGGAGGACCTGGCCACGGTGGTCGCCCTCGCCCCGCAGATTGCCCTGGCGCTGGAAAACCTCTTCGCCTTCGAGCAGATTGAGGAATTGAAGGCCCAGGTAGAGCAGGAGCGCACCTATCTGGTTGATGAAATCAACACCTCGGCCCGCTTCGGGGACAATTCGGGTACCTTCATCGGCAACAGCCCGGCCCTGCAGCTGGTCGAGCGCCGCATTGGCCTGGTGGCCCCCACGGATACCACGGTGCTGATATCGGGCGAAACCGGCACCGGCAAGGAGCTGGTGGCGCGTGAGCTGCACAACGCCTCGCCCCGCCACGCCCGCGCCCTCATCAAGCTCAACTGCGCCGCCCTGCCCGCCCAGCTCATCGAAAGCGAGCTGTTCGGCCACGAAAAAGGCGCCTTTACCGGCGCCGTAGAGCGCCGCATCGGCAAGTTTGAGCTGGCCAACGGCGGCTCCATTTTCCTCGATGAAATCGGCGAGCTGCCCCTCGACCTGCAGGCCAAGCTGCTGCGCGTGCTGCAGGAGCGCGAGTTCGAGCGCCTGGGCGGCACCAAGGTGCTGCACTCCGACGCCCGCGTGATTGCTGCCACCAACCGCGTGCTGGCCGATGAAGTGGCCGCCGGCCGCTTCCGCGCCGATTTATACTACCGTCTCAACGTGTTTCCCATCGAGCTGGCTCCCCTGCGCGAGCGGCGCGAAGACGTGGAGCCGCTGCTGCGCCACTTTATTCAGCGGCTGAGCAAGCGCCTGGGCAAGCCCATCCGCCAGGTGCGGCCCACCGATTTGGCCGCCTTGCAGGCCTACGGCTGGCCCGGCAATATCCGCGAGCTGGAGCACGTGCTGGAGCAGGCCATCATCGTGAGCCAGGGGACGTTCCTGGAATTTGCGGGCTTTGCCGGCTCCCCGCTGATGCTGGCGGCTACCGCCGCGCCGTCGGCACGGCTGGCCGCTGCGCCCATCAAAACCCTCAGGGAGCAGGAGCGCGACCATATTCTGGTGGCCTTGCAGCACACCGGCGGGCGCGTGAGCGGCGCGCAGGGCGCCGCGCTGCTCCTGGATATCAACCCCAAAACCCTGGAGGCCCGCATGAAAAAGCTGGGCATCCGGCGCACGGTGGGCGTAGAAGGGTAGGGCACCGGGAAAAGTGGCCGCCTGCTTAGCCTCCGGCGCTGCCAGCCCGTATAAACCAGCATTCACCTAACCCTTCCCCATCATGGCCAATACCACCAGCACCCCCAAGCACACCGACCCTGCCACCAAAAGCAAGGAGAAGCAGAACGAAGAGGTTATCAAGGACAAGCCCTCGGGCAAAGCCGTGAAAACCCAGAAGAAGTAGGTTTTTTCAACCACAAAAGAGCCCGGCGCGTTGGACGTGCCGGGCTTTTTTGTGGTTGAAAGCGGCCGTTATTCCCAGTCCTTCAGCAGGCGGCGTAGCAGGATGATTTCGCCGACGTGGTAGGCGGCATGGTCGGCAATGAGCATGGCCTCGCGCAAAATAGTCTGGCCGGTGCCGTGCGGAATGGGGGCCAGCAGGTCGGTGCCCGGCGCGTGCAGCAGGTGAAGAAACTGCTGGCGGGTCTGCCGGATGTGGTTCAGGGCTTCCTGCCACTGCTCTTCATCGGCGGTAGCGTCGGGGGCCGGCCAGTAGCCCTCCGGCCACTTGGGCGATTGGTGTTCGGGTTCGACGCAGAACTCCACAATATCCCACTGCGCAATGCGGATGTGCTCGACCAGCTGCCAGATGGTGTAGGGCGCGTTCGGCACGCGTTGGTTCCAGGTTTTAGGCGTGAGGTCGGCGGTTGCTTCTTCGAAGGTGACGTGGGCGTTGCCTTTGGTGAGCAGGCTGGTTAATTCCGCCAGCAGGGCTTTCTGGTTGGGTCTGTCCATTGTAATGTTAGGCGTTATTTCCGCTTCTTCAGGGCATGCAAGGCACCGGTGCTCCACAAGGCCGTGCCAATCAGCACGGGTTGGAAAAACAGCCGCCCCAGCCGCTTGGCATCGGTATCGAGGCCGAAGGCGGAAAGGTGGTGGGTATACTGGTGAATGTTGCCGGGGAAAACCGCCGCATAAAACGCGGCCAGCCCGATGCCCATTCGCACCCGGTTTTTGCCCTTTAGCAGCAACAGGGCCAGGCCGAGCGCAATTTCCACCACGCCCGATGCCAGCACGGTCGTGTCCTTGTCCAGCGGCACAAAATCGGGCACCTGGGCCTGGAAATCCTGCCGCACGAAGGTGAGGTGGCCGGTGCCGGCCACCACCATAAAGGTGCCCATCAGCCCGCGGGCTACGTTTTGGAGAGTGGTGGTGTGAGTGTTCTGTCGCATGGCTGGCCTGTTGGTGAGGAGTGGAGGCTATACGGCCAGCCGCCGGTTCGGGTGCATCAGGCTGCCGGGCCCGAGCTTGGGAGCTGGCACGGCGTTGGCAGCGCGGCAACCGTGCTACCAGTAATTCCCACCCAACCCTGCTGCTATGAAACGTTCGATTTTTGCTCATGCCACCGTACTGGCCCTGGTGGTCTTAACTAGCTGCCAGAAGACCGATGCTGACCCGCAAACAGCCTTGCCGCCAGCCACCAGCACCGGGGCCGAAACCCTGGGCTTCAGCCTCGAAGGTAGCGCCTGGGTGCCCGCCGGGCGGCGCTGCGGCATCTACGGTTGCTCCGATAATAAGGTGGAAGCCAGCTCCTTCGTGACCAACGGCCGCCGCGAGCTGCTGCTCACCGCCGCCCGCACCGATGGCAGCCGCAACGAGTCGTTTATCCTGCAGCTGGAGGCGCTGACCGGCCCCGGCGTGTACCGCGCCACGGCCGTCGGCCCCGGTGCCACCGGCGGCGAGGCCGGCACCAAAATTTACTTCGCCAACAGCCGCCAGAGTCTGGAGTACCAGAGCCAGCCCGGCACCGCCACTATCACCATCACCAAACTCGATACCGTGCAAAACATCGTTTCGGGCACCTTTGAGGGACAGTTGAGCCGCCTGGGCGGCTCGGGCGCGGTGCAGGTTAGCAGCGGGCGGTTTGATGTGCTGTATAATCGGTAGAGGCTGCCAGCCCCAGTCATTCAATCTAACTTGCTGCATGGAGCCGTTCTGCGGGCAGAGGGCAACTCTGCGGCAGGCGAGTTTTCGGAGTACAGTTCCAAAAGGGTAATGGGTTCACACAACGAAGTCGTAGAGCAACCTTATCGTTAGTCGTCCGGTCATGGCTGTATTCACCATTATTCCCATAATACTGTATGAAACAAGCCCCATTTATTGGTGTAGCTCTCCTGGGGGTTATGCTTTTTGCCTGTTCAAAAGACCAGCCGGCGCCTACGTTGAAAACCGATTCGCTCAGCGACACCACTTGGCGCATGACGGGCTATACCATCGATTTTGGGCCCTTAAACGGGCCTCTCACCGGCACAAACAATTTTTTTCTGTCGTTTTCTAACGACCCTACCACGCCCTGCCTGGGGCTGAACACCTTCACCTTCACCTCGGCGGGTAAAGTCATTTGGAAGCAGGAAGCCCGCGGCTGTTCGGTGAGAAGCTACTTTGTGAGTTCCGATTGGGGAACGTGGAGTGCGAATAACGCGCAAACCGAACTCACCGTCAACAGCCCTTGGGGAGGAGTCGGCAGAAGCGTTATACCCGTGATGGAAGCCGTGCCGGGAGCATATGAGTACACGCTCAGCAACACCACCCTCACTCTTAGCGCTAGGTATATTTATGGGCAAAAGCAGGATTCCCTTCGCGTAGATAGGGCCGTTTTCACCCGGCAATAGTGCACTTTGCTAAGTAATAAAAAGGCCTTGCATGGTGCTTATGCGCATCGTGCAAGGCCTTTTTCTGAAAGCTGCTTGCCGCCTAGTGCGCCTGCAGCCAGTTGCGCCCACTGCCCACTTCCACTTCCAGCGGCACGCCGCGCGGCAGCAGTAGCGCCGTGGTCATCAACTCCTTGATTTTGGGCGTGATGTAGGCCACTTCCTCGGCCACGGCGTCGAACACGAGTTCGTCGTGCACCTGGAGTATCATTTTGGTGCCCAGCTTCTCCTCGCGCAGCCAGTGGTGGATGTTAATCATGGCCATTTTGATGATGTCGGCGGCCGTGCCCTGGATGGGGGCGTTGATGGCGTTGCGCTCGGTGTAGCCGCGCAGCGTGGCGTTGCGCGAGTTGATGTCGCGTAGGTAGCGGCGGCGCTTGAGCAGGGTTTCAGCGTATTCCAGCTCGCGGGCGCGGTTGATGCTGTCGTCCATAAACGCCTTCACGCTCGGGAATTCCTGGAAGTAGGTCTCGATAATTTCGGTGGCTTCCTTGCGGCTGATACCGATACGCTGGGCCAGGCCGAACGCCGAAATGCCGTAGATAATGCCGAAATTGACGGTTTTGGCCTTGCGGCGCATCTCCGAGTCCACGGCTTCGATGGGCACGTGGAAGACCTTGCTGGCGGTGCTGGCATGCACGTCGATGCCCAGGCGGAAGGCCTCAATCATGGTCGCATCGCCCGAGAAGTCGGCCATGATGCGCAGCTCCACCTGCGAGTAGTCGGCCGCGAGCAGCACGTGCTGGTCGTCGCGCGGCACGAAGGCTTTGCGGATTTCGCGGCCCCGCTCCGTGCGGATGGGGATGTTTTGCAGGTTGGGGTTGGTGCTGCTGAGGCGGCCGGTGGCGGCCACGGCCTGGTTGAAGCTGGTGTGTACCCGGCCGTCCACCACGCTCACCAGCTGAGGCAGGGCCTCCACGTAGGTGCTGCGCAGCTTGGTGAGCTGGCGGTATTCGAGGATGAGGGCGGCGATGGGGTTTTCGGTGGCCAGTTGGCTCAGGATTTCCTCGCCGGTGGCGTACTGGCCGGTTTTAGTCTTCTTGACTTTGCCCTTGCCGATGTCCATTTTATCGAACAGCACCTCGCCCAACTGCTTCGGCGAGCCGATGTTGAACTCCTGCCCGGCCTCCCGGAAAATCTGGGTTTCCAGTTCCGTGATGTAGCCCTGCAGCTCGGCCGAATACTCGTTCATAGCCCCGGAATCAATCCGAATGCCCTCGTATTCGATGTCGGCCAGCACGGGCACCAGCGGGTTTTCCACGTCGTTGAGCAGGCCCAGTAGGCCCAGCTCCTTCAGCATCGGCTCGAAGACGTGCTTGAGCTGGAGCGTTACGTCGGCGTCTTCGCAGGCGTAGTCTTTCACGGCGGCTGGACTTAGGTCGGCCATCGTGATTTGCTTTTTGCCCTTGGGGCCGATGAGGTCCGTAATGGGCACCGGCGAGTAGTGCAGGTACGTCTCAGCCAACACGTCCATGTTGTGGCGCATGTCGGGCTCGATGAGGTAGTGAGCCAGCATGGTATCGAACAGCGGCCCCGAAATATTGACGTTGTAGTGCTTGAGAATGGTGAGGTCGTACTTGATGTTCTGGCCGATTTTCAGAATCGTTTCCGACTCGAAAAACGGGCAGAACTCGTCCACGATGGCCTGGGTAGCTTCCTGGTCGTCGGCTGGCACGGGCACATAGTAGGCCTCGCCCGGCAGCCAGGCGAAGCTCAGGCCCACCAGCCGCGCCGTCATGGTATCGAGCCCGGTGGTTTCGGTGTCGAAGCTCACTTCGGCCTGCTGCAGCAGGAAGCTGAGCAGCGACTGGCGCAGCTCGGGCGTGTCCATCAGGTGGTACTGGTAGGGCACGTCTTCAAGGCGTTTGCGCGGGCCGCCGGGTGCGCCGAAACCACCGGTTTCGCCTTCCTCCGCGCCGATGGCCACGGCCGCGTCCTCGCTATTGCCGAACAGCGATGACTGCCCGCCGGGTACCAGCTTGGGCCGGCGCACGGGCTTGCTGCCGGGCGCGGCCACGCCGGCCGGCGTGCGCACGGGGCCACCGCCGCCCAGAATGCGGGCCGCCAGCTGCCGGAATTCCAACTCGTCGAACAGCTCGCGCAGGGTGGCTTCGTCGGGCGCATCCAGTACCAGCTTATCGGCCTCGAACTCCAGCGGCACGTTCACGTGGATGGTGGCCAGCTCCTTGCTCATCAGGCCCTGCTCGGCGAAGTTGCGCACGTTTTCCTGCTGCTTGCCCTTCAGCTGGTCGGTATTGGCCAGCAGGTTTTCCACCGAGCCGTACTTCTGAATGAGCGTTTTGGCAGTCTTCTCGCCGATGCCGGGAATGCCGGGAATGTTGTCGGAGGCGTCGCCTTGGAGGCCCAGAATATCAATCACCTGCTCCACGCGCTCAATCTCGAAGCGGGCCAGCACGTGGGCCACGTCCAGGATTTCGGCCGCGTTGCCCATGAAGGCGGGCCGGTAAATTTTGATGTTCTCCGTCACCAGCTGGCAGTAGTCCTTGTCGGGCGTCATCATAAACACCTCGAAGCCTTCCTTCTCAGCCTTCTGGGCCAGCGTCCCAATCACATCGTCGGCCTCAAAGCCGTCGAGCATCAGAATGGGAATGTGGAAGCCTTGGATAATCTTCTTGATGTAGGGCAGGGCAATGCCGATGTCCTCGGGCATGGCCTGGCGCTGGGCCTTGTACTCGGCATACTGCTCATGCCGGAAGGTCTTTTTGGGCCCGTCGAAGCACACGCCGATGTGGGTGGGCTTCTCCTTTTGCAGCACTTCCACCAGCGTGTTGGTGAAGCCCAGCACGGCCCCCGTGTTCATGCCCTTGGAGTTGATGCGCGGGTTTTTGCTGAACGCGAAGTGCGAGCGGTAGATAAGGGCAAAGGCGTCGAGCAGGAAGAGCTTTTTGGCGGGAGCGGCGGTGGTGTCGGTCATGGTACGAAGGTACGGGCGGAACGAAACCGACGGCTAAATCCGGCCTCAATAGCCCAAACAAAACGGTCCTGACGATTGCAAAAAGCACCGCCAGAACCGTTGAGCAGCCGGTTCTGAAAAGCTACAGCGCCGGCTTCACTTCCAGCACCAGGCGCTGGCTGCCCGCCTGCCCATCGGCCGCCAGGCCCTGCACCACCACCAGGTAGCGGCCGGCCTGGTCGCCGGTGAAGAAGTTTAGCGTTTGGGCCTGGGTGCCGGTCGTGGTGATGTTCGGGTTCCAGTAGAGCAGGTTGCGCAGGTCGGGCAGGCGGCTTTGGGCGGCGGCGGGCGTGTCGTAGCGCGGGGCGTAGAACTCGCGCTGGCGCTGCACGCCTTCGTAGCGCTCCACCAGCACCCGCGGGTCGAGCTGAAAGCCTTCCAGGTCGCCCTTGTACGTGCTGAAGCTCACTATGCCGTTGTACACGGCCAGGCCCTGAAAGTACCGGCTGTCAATCACTTCCAACTTTCGAATCTTAATGGCTGGCATGGCCATTATCTTGTTGATGTTGAACACCGGCACCCCATCGAGCAGCACCATGGGATTCTCGGCGAGTAGGGTTTGGTTCACCTTATCCACCACCAGAAAGTGGAAGCCGTCCTTCCGAATCCGGACCACTACGCCGGGCACGTACTCGCGCAGCACTTCTTCCAGCACTTTGAAGCGGGTGTACTTATCCAGCAGGTAGGTTTCGTCGGGCTTGCCATAAAATGCCAGGCTATCAGTGCGTTCGCGGGCGTACAGATTACGGTACTTGCCGAAGTAAAGGTTTTGCACCTGCGCTTGCAGGTGCCGCTTCTCATAGTCGCTCTGAAAGCGGGGCGTGAGACCGTACGCCCGGCCCGGCCCGCTGCGGTAGCGCGTCGAAAAAGGCTCCAGCACCTGAATCTGGCAGGTGCTGTCCTGCTGCGGGTCGGTTTGCACCATCAGGTCCTGCGGCCCGTCGAAGTGGTGCATCTCGAACTGCACCAGGCCGTCCTCGTCGCTCACGGCATTGGTCAGGCGAATGATGCGGCTCGGCGACGAGAGGTAGGTCATCACGCCCGGGCGCGGCGTGGCAGTGCCCGCCCGCGTAAGCCGGGCCTGCACCACGGGGCCATTGGGCTCGGGCAGGAACCTGGGGGCGGGCAGCGACGGGGCCAGCACATCTTCCCACCGAAACCGGCTCCAGCCCTGGGTCAGCAGCAGGTTATCCGTGGCTTCGGGGTCGTTGGTCGTGAAATAATAGTCGGGGTTTTCCACGTTGCCCTTCAACTCGGAGGTCAGGCCCAGGTACTGGTCAATGGTGTGGGAGGGCGTGGCCGCGAGCGAGTCGAGCCGGTACACGGCCATGGAGAGGCTGGCGCTGGCCGTGGGCGCGGCGGTCACTGCGAGTTGCAGCTGCACTTTTTCGCGCGGGCCGTACCGGGGTTTGTCGGCCTGGGCCGTGAGGGCCAGTCCTTGCGCGGGGCGCTGGAAATACAGCCGTTCGGCCACGGGCTGCTGCGCTTCGTTGAACACGGTGAGGTGCGACACGCCCCCGAGCAGCTGGTCGGGGCGGAAGACGAAGACGGCGTGGCCGTTCACCAGCTGCAAGCGGGTGGCCAGGGCGGTGTGCTGCCGGGAGTGGGCCAGCAGAAACAGGTTTTCCGGCGGCCGCTGCGTAGCGTCAACAGTCAGGGTGAGCAGGTTCTGCTCGCCCCGCTCCAGGTGCATTACGTAGCCTTCGGCATAGGCACGGGGCAGGGGCCGGCTGATGGTATGGCCCGGCCCCAGCGTGAGCTGCGCCGTGTAGGTTTCCTGGGCCGAGGCCGGGGTGAACAGGAAGCTGCCCATGCCCAGCCGCGAGGTGCTGAAGGTGGCTACCACGGCCCCTTGCGGGTTCAGCACTTTGCCGGTAGCGGCCACGCCGTGCCCGTGCTGGTCGGTTACTTTCACGGCCACTTTGCTGCGCAGGCCCTGCACGAGGTTGCCGCCTTCCGGAAAAAACTGCGCCTCGTAGGCCACCGAGTCTTTGGCCGGGCGGGCCGCCCCCGACGCCACAAAGGTGTTGAGCACCGTTACCGAGCTGTGGAAATAGGTCTCAGGAGGAAAGTTTTTCATCCAGCGCGTATAGGCCCGCACCGTGTAGCTGCCCGAGGCCACCGAGGCCGGCACCACGAACGAGCCCTGCCCAACCGCGTTTTTCAGCGCGATTTTCCCCTGCAGCACGGGGTGATTCTTCGCATCGAGTACTTCCACGTAGGCCACGCTGCTCAGCGTGAGCGGGCGGGCATAGGTGCCGTCAATGGCATACACCTTAAACCACATGGTTTCGCCGCTGAGGTACACGGGCCGGTCTAGGTGCAAGTACAGCTTTTCCTGCACCCGGGCTTTCTCGTAGCGCGCCAGCTGGCGCGGTAGGCTAGCCAGCGTATCGGCCTGGCCCCGGGCCGGGCCAAAGGCAACCAGCCAGAGCAGCAGCAGCAACGCCCCATGCCGGGCCCCAGGGCGGGATAATTTCAATGGATGGTTCATTGCCTTTGTAAACAGGAGTTTCATAAACCAAAGCCTTACCAGAACGCCGGGCGGGTAGCCGAGCCCCGCCGCCGGCAGTCGACGCAGTCCGGGGTTGCGACGGTAATGCCAGCCAGCACTATGTTTATGGGCAGCAGAAAACCCTGCCTAATCAGTGGACTTATGCCATCCTTGGCAGTATCGGGCGGCACACAGCTCTTGTAGCCGTCAACGTAAGGCCAGCCGGCGGGCAGCTGGGAGTGCGTGATGAAAATGCGGCGCTCCGCGAGCGAATGGGCCCCCACAAAGCCGAAGGCGAGCTCGGCCTCATTGCTCAGGCAATGCACGTTGCCGGTGAGCTGGCTGGGCTGCGGGTCGAAGAGGGTGCCCAGGCTCTCGGTGTTCTTGCGCAGCTGCTCCCAATAGCTGTACTCGTCCTTGGTGAGGGCGTGCTGCTGCACCAGAATGCTATAGCGGGTAAAGAGCCGGTCGGAAGTCCGGTCGAGGCGGCGCAAGGGGAAGTCGGTCACCACGTCCTGGCTGAGCATGGTCGTCTTAGCCAGTTGGATGGCCGGGGCCCGCTCATTGCCCCAGCACCGGGTGGGGTAGGGCACCCGGATGGGGCGGATGGCGTTGTTAAAGTACTCAACCGACGGGTTAAAAGGCGGCGTGATTTCCCAGGTTTCCTCGTATTCCCAGCGGTAGTATTGGGTGGCCTTGGTGTCGTCGTGCGTGCTGAGGTAAATGGCCAGGCCGTTGTTTTCGGGCCGCCAGTCCAGGGCATCGAGGGGCTGAGTGGTTTTAACGGGCACAAAATCAGACGCATAAAGCAGGCCGTTGTCGGTGGCAATATGCAGGCGGTAGGTGCGGGCCGGGTTGAGGGTGAGATAGGCCGAGGTGTACGTCCCGGTCGGGCTTTCGGTGAGGGGAAAGCGGGTCCCGCTGGCGTCCTCCATGTAAACCTTGGCGCGGGTTTCGGTGGGCACCTTGAGCTGCGTAGCCACGGCGAAGGTGCGCGAGAGGCGAATGGTCGTCACCCCCTGGGCATTCAAAAAGCCGTCCACCACCAAAAAGCTCCGCTTGGCCGCCGGTATATCAGGCGAATACGGGTCGACGCAGGCGGGTAGTAGCAGGGCCAACAGCCAAAGCAGCAATCGGCGAACCAATGGAAAGTCAGAACGCATGGCGGGCTAGAATTTGAAGTTGTAGGTAACTGTCGGAATAGGCTGGCCGAAGATGGACAGCTGATACCCCTTAATCTGCCCGTTCACTGCCTTGAAGTAGATGGAGTACGGGTTGCGCCGGCCGGTGAGGTTGTACACGCCCACCGTCCAGGAGCTGTGGGCCAGCTTTTTCACCTTGTGGCTGCCCTCAATGTTGAGGGCCAGGTCCACGCGGTAGTAGTCGGGCACGCGGTAGGCGTTGCGGTCCGAGTAGTACACGCGCAGCGAATTGCCCGCGTAGTACTCGGCCAGGGGCAGCGTGATGGGCCGGCCCGTGCTGTAGGTGAAGTTGAGCGAAGTGCTGATGCGCCGGCTGAAGCGGTAGTTGCCCACCATCGTAAAGTCGTGGGGCTTGTCGAAGTTACTGGGGTAGTACGCGCCGCCATTGATGATGTCGGCTGGCGTGCCCGCGTTGGCCCGCACCAGCGAGCGGGAGTACGTGTAGCTCACCCAGCCATTAACCTTGCCGGTCAGCTTCTTCACAAACACTTCCACGCCATAGGCTTTGCCCTGCGCATTGATGATGTCCGTCTCGATGTGCGGGTTGAGCACCAGCGTGGCCCCGCTCTTGTAGTCCACAAAATCGCGCAGCGACTTGTAGTACGTCTCAACCGACGCCTCAATGGTATTCGACTTAAAATTGCGGTAGTACCCCACCGAAACCTGGTCGCCAATCTGGGGGCGCACGTTGCCGTCGCTCAGCTTCCAGATGTCGGTGGGCGACACGGAGGCCGTGTTCGTGAGCTGATGGATGTACTGGCGGGTACGGGTGTAGCTCGCCTTCACCGACGACCGGTCGTTGAGCGTGTACCGCGCCGAGAGGCGGTATTCCGGCCCGTGGTACGTGGCCACGATTTTGCCCGAGGCATAGTGTAGGGTATCAATCAGGGTGCTTTCGGTGCGCGTCTCGCCGGGGGCATATTGGTACACATCGCGCGGCCCCAGGGCCTGGTACAGCGAATAGCGCAGCCCCACGCTCAGCGAAAACCGCGTGGTAATATCGAACCGGTCAGAAGCGTAGAGGGCGCTTTCCAGGCCCTGCTCGCGGGGCAGCACGTTGGGCTTGACCAGCGACTTGTCGCCCACCGGTGTGAAGCTGCCCGGCGCAATGCGGTAAAGCTGCGAGCTCACCCCAAAGTCCACCGTATGGCGGGAGTTGGGAAAGAAGCTGAAATCGGCCCGCAGTGCCGGCTGGTCAATGCTGTACTTCAGCTCGTAGGCATTCACCTTGTTGCCGGTGCTGCTGATGTTGTAGTCGTAGTGGCTGTACGCGCCGGTGAGCACCCCGTAAAACTTGTTGGTGAAGGTGTGCCGCCACTTCAGACTGGCCGTCTGGTTGAGGTAGCGGTAGGTGGTGTCGCTGGCCAGCCGGAACCGGTCGGAGCTCATGTAGGCCGTGGCATACAGCGAATTCTTGTCGTTGAACTCGTGGCTGACGTAGGCCGTGAGGTCGTAGAACGCGGCCGAGCTATTTGCGAAGTTCTTGTCGTTCAGCTGTTTCAAAATCCAGTCGGAGTAGCTGGCGCGGCCGCTCACGATGAAGGCGCTTTTGTCCTTCACCAGCGGCCCTTCCAGCGTGAGGCGACTGGTGAGCGGCCCGATGCCGCCCGAGCCGGCAAACTTCTTCTTATTGCCCTCGCGGGTAGTAATGTCCAGCACCGACGACAGCCGCCCGCCATACTTGGCCGGAATGGCACTCTTGTACAACTCCACCGATTGCAGAATGTCGGGGTTGAAAGCCGAGAAGAAGCCGAACAGGTGCGACGGGTTATACAGCGTCGCATCGTTGAACAGAATCAGGTTTTGGTCGGTAGCCCCGCCGCGCACGTTGAGGCCCGTGCTGCCCTCGCCCACCGATTTCACGCCCGGCAGCGTGAGCACTACCCGCAGCAAATCGGTTTCGCCGAAGGCCGTGGGCACCTGCTTCATGGTCTTGATGTCAATCTTCTCCAGGCCCATCTGCATGCCCGAAACGTTCTTGTCCTTTTCGGCCTCAATCACCACTTCCTTCAGGGTCACAATGTCTTCCTCCACCTCAATCTCCAGCTTGCCGTTGCCGCGCAGCACCACCTTGCGCAGGGTGTTCTTGATGCCCACGCCCCGTACTTTCAGGTCGTAGCGGCCCAGGGGCAGCGTGAGGGAGTAATAGCCAAACTGGTCGGTGCTGGCCCCGATGTTGGGCACTTCGGAGTAGATGGACGCCCCAATCACCGGCTCGCCCGATTTCAGGTCGCGGATGTGGCCGGCCAGCGTGGCCCGCCCCGCGCCGCCGCTGCCAATCTCATACACCTTGTACTCGGCGGCGCTCACGTAGCGCGAGCGGCCGGTGGGCGTGGCTGGCAGGTCGTTATTGTCGGCCCGGGCCGGGGCCGCGTCCTCCGCTTCCACCGGCTGCGGGCTGAAAAAGTCGGCCGTCATCAGCGGCTCAATGGCCCGGCCCTGGTACACAAATACCCGGCCTTCATCGTCGGTGGTAAAGCGAAAAGTCGTGTTTTGCAGCGCCTGCTCCAGCACCGTGGCCACGGGCTGGTTTTGGGCCTGCACCGTCACAAAAAGGCTGTCGACGGCCGCCGGGTCGAAGTAGAACCGCAGGCCCGTCTGAACCTCCATCTGGTCCACAAACTGCCCGAACGGCGCGTGGCTGAACGTGCCGCTCACCAGTTTGGGCGGTTGCTGCTGCCCGTAGCCGGGCAGCGCCAGCAGGCCGAAAAACACCAGCAGCAGTACAGTACAAGCTTGCTTCATCGAAAAGGAATAAAGAACCAGAGAATACTATCGGGTAAAGGCTGCGCCTTGGCCAGCGCGCTACTGCGGCGGCAGCAGGCTCACGTAGTAGCGCGCCAGCTCCCCCACGGAAGCGTCGTAATCACTTTTGCCGAAGCGCAGGTTTTTTGTTTTAATGTATTGCTGCACCTCCTTCCTGTGGTCGGCAAACGAGCGCAGAATAGCACCTTTACCATTGATAGGGGAGTAAACGCCCTCCTTTTTCAGGTAAAATTTATCGACTGCGGTAAATTCCACGTTGAGGAAGCCCTGCGCAGGTACTTCCTGCAGCTTCTTCGCGCGTTTGGCCAGCAGCTGCAAGTGGCTGTCGTCCACCAGCATTTCGTAGTAGCCTGGGCTAATCACCCGGCCCTTGCTGCTATCTGCCTCCAGTCGGATAAACCGATGATTGTCAAGGGTGAAATAGCGCACCTGCTCGTTGAGAAACCGTAGGTTCAGCGGGCTGGTTGGCTGTTGTATTATCACCTGGTCAAGCACCACGTCGTAAGCCAGCCGCAGGTCGGGGAAAAAATGGTCGTTGTAGTACACGCTCCCGGGCATCTTCTCCGGCGTGGCAAAAAACTGGTGGCCGGTGCGCGCGTGGTAGCGCAGGGAATAGTCCACGTATTCCGGCCCGTTGTAGAGCTGGGGCGAGCCCACGAAGGACCTGTTATACCGGGCCTTGGCAGCCTCCACGGCCGCTGCCAGCGGTTCGGGGGCCGGGCGCTGCTGGCCGAGGGCCGGAGCACCACGCCCCAACAGGCCCAGAAGGCCCAGTAGTGACATGTAGCGTGTTCTCATGGTCTCAGAAAGGATGATGCTCCGGCCCGCGCCGTCATACAGGCACCCGGGGCACGAAGGCAAGGCGGCGGAAAGGCATAGCATGCCCCGGCTCCGCTCGCGGTGGCGGCGGGAGGAGTGAGGCGGGTGCGCAACGGCGCAAAAGAAGCAGTGGAGGGAAGGCAACCGGCTGAAATGCTCGTCGGGGTAGCGACTACGGCATCAACCTAAGCACCGAAGATAATGAACGGCCGGTGAGGGAGCATGGAAAAGTCCCCGAATGCGCATGCGTTGAGTCATTGTTTTTTGACTGGCAGCACTTTAACTGTTAGATGCCCGGTTTATTCGATAGCGTTTTGCTTGAATCAGAACGAATTAGAAACAGCAGAATTGCCGGCGACCCGGCTTGGTACCAGCAACGGCAAAATGAGCATCAGAATTTTTAATCTTGTTTTAGTCTCGTTCTGCAAAGCATCAGAAGAGGAGCTGCCAACTCCTTAGCTTGCCGACGGGCGTGGAATGCCCCAGCCGCAATTGCCGCCCGCCAGCTCCCCATTTCCGTACACTCTCCCCATGCGCTACGTTTCCCTCGACCTCGAAACTTCCGGCTCGAACCCCGCCCGCCACCAGATTCTGGAACTGGCCGCCGTGGTGGAAGATTCCCGTCACCCGCTGCCTCTGCATGAGCTGCCCGCCTTCCGCCGGGTGGTGCGCCACCCCGAGTACGCGGGCACGGCCGGTGCCATTGCCCTCAACGCCCGCCTGTTTGAAGAGCTGGCCCGCAAAGAGCCCAATCCCGAGCTGTGCACGCCCGCCGAGCTGCTGCCCCAGCTGCGCGATTTCCTGCTGCTCCATCACTTCCGGCCCGATAAGCACGACTGTGTTTCGGTAACCATGGCCGGCAAAAATATCGGCGTGTTCGACCTGGGTTTCCTCAAAGAGCTGCCCGGCTGGGGCACTCTCGTGCGCGCCGAGCCCGCCATGCTCGACCCGGCCGCCTTCTACCTCAACTGGCGCAAAGACTCGCGCCTGCCCAGCATGAGCATCTGTAAGGCCCGCGCCGGCCTGGAGCGCGAAGTGGCCCACGAAGCCCTCGCCGATGCCCTGGATGTAGTGCGCCTGCTCCGGCCCTTCTACGAGCTACCGGTGTACAAACAGGTGCAGCCCGCCGAAGAAGCCGAGGTGCCCGAAGCACCCCGGGAAGACTAAATGCGCTGCAAACCCTTGAAGAAGTTCTCCTGGTACGACTTACCGATGGGCACAAAGTGACCCCCACTCAGGTTGGCCGTGTTGTCCTCAATGGATTCGATGTGTTGGGTATTGAGCAGATAGCTGCGATGCACCCGTATGAAGTTCGGGAACGACCCCAGCCGGGTTTCCAGCGCCTTGAGCGTGGTGTACACAATGTATTTATGCTTGGGCGTCACGATGTTGACGTAGTCAGACAGAGCTTCCACATACAGCACTTCATCGAAATTGATGCGGACCATACGGCTATTCACCTTCACAAAAAGGTCGGCGCTGGTGGGGGTGTCGGCTACGGGTGTGGCGGCGGGTGTCCGGCGCGAGGCCACCCGCTGCACGGCCTGCGTGAAACGGGCAAAGTCGAACGGCTTCACCAGGTAATCAGTCACGCGCAGCTCGAAGGCATCGACGGCGAAATCCTGCCGGGCAGTGGTGATGATGACTTCGGGTGGGTCAGTGAGCACGCGCAGCAGCTCCAGGCCGCTGAGGTGCGGCATCTCAATGTCAAGAAAAAGCACATCGACTTTATTGCCTTCGCGGAAAAAGGTGAGCCCGGCAATGCCGTCGTTTAGCGAAGCCACCAGCTTCAGGTTGGGCGTGAGTTCGACGTAGTGCTCCAGCGTGAGCCGGTTGATTTCGTCGTCGTCGATAATAGCGCAGGTCATCATAGGAGAGGAAGGGAAGCGAAAAGGGCGCAAACCGGGCAGTTGGAGATGGAACGTTTGATTCTTCGCCGATATAAAGTAACCACTCAGGGGGCAAAACGCGGCAAACACCCGGAGGTATGAAAGTACCGGAAGAGGTACGGTTTAGTTTTGAAAAGGATAATACGCAATATATAAAGTCGCTACCGAAGTAAGTGCTTCAGCTTTTCGAATGATGATGTGGACACGCACCCTGGGACTAATTTTGATGGGATGGATGAGCGTTTCGGGTGCCCGGGCTGCCGGCCACCCCAAGCCGCTCACGATAGCGCAAACCGAAGCGCGCAATGAGACCCTCACTCCGGGCTTCTCCGGACAGTTGTACGAGGCTCGCCGTGTGAGCAGTTTTCTTGCCGATGCCTTGATGCTCAATAATGTTCAGCAACATGCTGTGCAGGCCTGCACCGCCGCCAAGTTCCAGGCCCTGTCCCTGGCTGCAACGGCTGCCGACACGGCCGCCGCCCGGCAGCAATACCAGCAAGCCGTGCGACGTACCCTGGCCCCCAGCCAGCGCGATGCGTACGCCGCCCTGTGCCATCACCTGACCGACACCCTGCTGCCCCTCGACGGCTACGCGCTGGCGCTGCGCTAAGTAGTTGGCAATAAAATAGCTAGGTTAGTGGCGGGCGGCCATTTCCTGCTGCACCAGGGCCTGCACCGTCGGCTGGTCGTAGTCGGCCTCGGCCTGAATGTGGGGCATGAGGCGGGCCATGATGGCATCCTGGCGCTGGCCGGCGGCCAGGGCCTCGGCGTAGGGCGTGTCGGAAAAGGTGACCTGCGAATACAGCGGAGCCCACTGGCCGGGAAACTGGCCCGAGATTTTTGCCTCAATCTTCTTCTGAAGCAGGAAAACGGGGTCGGCCACGCGGTCACGCATCTCCACGAAGTTGTAGAGGGCCAGGTCGGCCATGGCGTCATTGTTGGGCTTGCGCTCGGCCTGGAATTCGGCAAAAATGGTGTCCCAGGCCGAGTCGCCATACTCGTCAAACAGCGCGTTGAGCACCGTGCAGTCCTCGAAGCCGGCATTCATGCCCTGGCCGTAGAAGGGCACAATGGCATGCGCCGCATCGCCGAGCAGCAGCACGTCGTCGTTGTACTTCCAGGGAAAGCACTTGATGGTGAGCAGCGAGCCCGTGGGGTGCGCAAAAAACTCCTCCGTCAGGGCCGGCATCAGGGGCACGGCATCGGGAAACACGCGGTCGAAAAAGGCCGCGACCTCGGCCGGCGTTTGCAGGGCGGCGAAGCTCTCGGCCCCTTCGTAGGGAAAAAACAGCGTGGCGTTGAAAGAACCGTCGAGGTTGGGCAGCGCAATCATGAGGTACTGCCCGCGCGGCCAGATGTGCAGGGCGTTTTTCTCAATCTGCCACGCGCCGCCCGGGCCGGCGGCAATGGTGAGCTCCTTATAGCCGTAGTCGAGAAAGTCCTGCGAGTAGTCGAAGCGGTCGGTGCGCTGCAGGGCGCTGCGCACCGCCGAGAAGGCCCCATCGGTGCCAAACAGGCGGGTATAGGGCGCGGTGCGCTCCTCCTGG
Source organism: Hymenobacter artigasi (assembly GCF_012275535.1). GTDB lineage: Bacteria > Bacteroidota > Bacteroidia > Cytophagales > Hymenobacteraceae > Hymenobacter > Hymenobacter artigasi. The sequence goes on from NZ_JAAVTK010000001.1 coordinate 814,191, forward strand.
GTTTCGGTGTCGCGCAGGCGCAGCTCCTTGGTTTTGAGGTCGATGCCGAGGCACTGCTGGCCGAAGTTAAATGTCACACCGGTCTGGCCCTCGGCCAGGTCGAGCAGGCGGCGGTTGAGGTGGCCCCGGTTCACGGAGTAAATGGCCTGTCCGTCGTGCCCATACGGCTGGCGGGTGAGGTTGCCCTGCACGTCGTGCATCACGCGGCCACTCATGGGAATGCCCACCTGGCGGATGTCGTTGGCCACGCCCACGCCGCCCAGCGCCTTCCAGCCCCGGTCCGACAGGGCCAGGTTGATGGAGCGGCCCTCCTGGAAGCCAGCGCGGCGCGGGTCGCCCCGGCGCTCAAACACCTCCACGGCGTGCCCGCGGCGGGCCAGGTACAACGACAGCAAAGAACCCACCAGCCCGGCACCCATTACGGTGAGGCGTTCGGTGGTGGGGTGGGCGGGGGCGGGGGTGGCCATAGGGAGCGGTGCTTGATGTAGGGGTGGGGCAGAAGCCGCGACGAAGCTACTACGGCCCGTGCGGTTAGCGGGGCGGGCTCAAAAATCCCGACGAGGTATCAATTGCATTCATCGCTTAAAGTTTATAATTGGTCGTAAAATCAGCTGGTCAGACAACGTTTGCCAGACCTTTGACGAATTAGAACTAAAACAATTTTTGCTATGACACATTTTCGATTCCGATACAAGCGGGTAGGCTATATGCGGTGGCGGTGCCGGGCGACCCGGATTCGGACGGCAGTGCTGGTGTTGCCCTTGGTAGCTGCCCGGCAATATGCGCCCAGCACGGCGGCGTGGCGACGGACGCAACCCATCGTGCTACCACCGGCTCCCGTCCGCTCCATGCTGCAGATTGGAAACTACCTGGTGGGGGAAGATGGCGACCCGCAATTAACCGGGCATCCCGATATCAGATACTAACTAATTATTATTCAGAATAGATAACTCGACTATCGGAACAATGAAATAAGCGCATGCTGCGCTTGATATCGGGAAAAAGTAGTAGGTTTGCATACTATTTTTAAAAATTCCCGAATAATGCAACAACGTTACTTCTTTCTAATCCTATGCCTGATGCTGGCGTTTACTGGCTGGGCGCAGGTACCACAAACCATTAGCGGCACCGTGCAGACGGAGGCCGGAATGCCCCTGCCAGGGGCTACTATTTTCTTCAAAAGCACCTACAACGGCGGTAGCACCAACGAGGAAGGCCAGTTTCAGATAAAAGCGGATTTTTCCAAGGGACCGCAGGTGCTGTCCATCTCTTTTGTGGGCTACGAAACCCAGACGCTCACCCTGGCCCAGCCCGACAATGCGCTGGTGGTAACACTGCGCCCCAGCGCCGTGCTCGACCAGGTAGTGGTGGCCGCTTCCCGCGTAGAGGAAAGCATCGGCCAGGTGCCGGTAACGGTGGAAAAGCTCAACCAGCGCCAGGTGGAGCAAATCACGACCCCCGATTTGGTGGCTGGCCTCGGCCGCTTCAAGGGCATTGATGTGAGCAGCTCCAGCTTGCTCACCACTAGCTTCAGCACGCGGGGCTTCAACTCGTCGCGCTCGGAGCGCGTCATTCAGCTCTCCGACTACATGGACACGCAGGTGCCCAGCCTGAGCAGCTACTTCGGCAACCTGCTGGGTGCGCCGGTGCTCGACGTGGCCAGCGTGGAGATTGTGCACGGCCCGGCCTCGGCCCTCTACGGTGCCAACGCCTTCAACGGCGTGCTGCTCACCAACTCGAAAGACCCTTTCAAAGACCCCGGCCTGACGGTGCGCCTGCGCGGCGGCAACCGCGACCTGCTGGACGGCCAGCTGCGCTACGCCACCAAAATCGGCGAGCGGGTGGCGTTCAAAATATCGGGCGGTGCCACGGTGGCCAACGATTTTATCGCCGACAATAAAGACGCGACTTCGTCCCTGATTGAGCCGGCCAACAACCCGCAGGGTTCGGCAGCGGGCTACGACGCGGTGAGCCGTTACGGCGATGTGAACACGGGCTATGTTTTTGCCAATGTGCTGGTGAACCCGGCCACGCGCCAGCCCTACACCAATGCCCAGGGCCAGCCCATCCCGACGCCGGCCGAGCTGCGCGGCAAAACCTTGTTTCTGCCCGGCTTCTCCGAAAGCGAGCTGGTGGCCGGCGACAACAAAACGCATTCCTACAAAGTCGCGCCCAGCTTGTCGGTGCTCCTCACCAACAGCATCAAGGCCACGGCCGATTATAAGTACACCAACGCCACCACCACGTACCAGAGTGCCAGCCGCTACCGTTTCGTGAACGGGGGCGCGCACCAGGGCCGGGTGCAGTTGGAAGGCCGCAACTGGTTTGTGCGGGCCTTCACAACGCACGATTTCTCGGGCGGCACCGGGGCGCAGGCCGATGGTTCGTACAACCTCGGCTTCCTGGGAGGCTTCCTGCAAAACCAGGTAGTGCCCGGCGCTACCACCACCACTTACGGCCAGCGCTACGTGGCCACCTACCTGGGCGGCCTGGCCGCCGGCTTGCCCGTTGCGAACGCTGCTTCCGGGGCGGCGGCTACCTTGCTGCAGCCCGGCACCAAGGACTTTAACGATGCCCGCAATAAGATTATCCATGACCCGACGCCCGGGCAGGGCGCGTTGCTGGTTATTCGCTCCATTCTCAACGAAGGCAGCGGCCAGTACACTTTCAACAACAACATTGCCGACCTGACCGTGGGCGCGGCCTACCGCCAGTACCTGCTGGGCTCCGATGGCAGCCTGTTTGAGGATACCAAGGGTGGCGAACGCATCAAAAACTATGAGTACGGAGCCTACGCCCAGGCCACCAAAGCCTTGTTCGACAACCACCTGAAGCTGGCCGCCGCCGGCCGCGTCGACCAGTTTCAGAACTTCGGCACCGCGTTTTCGCCCCGGGCTTCGGTTGTTTTCTCGCCGGGGGCCGATAAGCTCCAGAACTTCCGCGCCAGCTTTAGCCGCGCCTTCCGGGCACCTACGCAGAACGACCAGTACATCAAGCTCGACGTGGGCCGGGCCTTCCTGCTGGGCAACGTGCGCGGCGGCTTCGACGGCTACACGCTGGACGTGCTCAAGGGCGCGTCGCCGGCCGATGCCGCCAACCTCTACCACGCCGACAAGCTGCGCCTCGAAGAAGTGAACAGCTACGAAGTGGGCTACCGCGCCGAGCTGTTCAAGAAGCTGTACATCGACGTGGACTACTTCTACAGCACGTATAACAACTTCATTGCCACCCAGAACTTTGTGGGCCGCTTGGATGGCACGCGCCCCGCGCCGGCCGAGCTGGCCACCACCAATGCTTCCGGCAGCAACGTGCGCGTAATTCAGATTGCGGCCAACGTGGACCAGCGCGTGCAAAGCCAGGGCGCAGGCGTCACCCTGAGCTATGCCTTCGCTCCGGGCCTCACCCTCAATGGCAACTATAGCTACAACGACCTCATCACAAAAGATTTCAAGGCCGGTACGCAGTCGTTCTTCAACACGCCAAAGCATAAGTTTAACTTCGGCATCGATGGCCAGTTGCTGAACCGCGCCCTGAGCTACAACGTGAACTACCGCTGGGTCGACAGCTTCGTTTACGAGTCCACCTTCGCCACCGGCACCGTGTCCACGGCCCAGACCGTGGATGCCCAGCTGGGCTACACCCTCAAGGCCCTGCACACCACGCTACAGGCCGGCGTCACCAACCTCTTCGATACCGCCAACCTGCAGGTATACGGCGCGCCCAGCTATGGCCGCATCGGCTATTTCGGGCTGCTGTTCGATATCAAGTAGAAAAAAAATTGCCGGCAGAAAGCCCCAACCAGTTTCTGGTTGGGGCTTTTTTTATGGCTGCCGAATGAGGGGGTTTTGCTACTGTGGCGCTTGTTAGCCAGGCTGGTACACTCCTTGTAAAAGCCTGGGTGCCGCAGCTGTAAGCAAGCTGGAACACGGTTGAGGTAACCAGCGCTTCTCACCGCTATTATTCGCCCCATTTATGCCCCGTTCTACCGCTGCCAGCCGCCCGGCCCATGCACCTGCCGCCTTGCCCGAGTCATCCCTCCCCGCAGATGAGCCCCCAGCTGCCGCCCGACCCGGCGAGGCAAAAGAAGTACAGCTCCTTTCAACCCCGGTTTTGCGAGTGGGCGAGTACGAAGTGGGCGACGGCTACTGCCCCCGCCTGCATGGCCACCCGGGCATCCGCTACTAGCCGGCTGCCCCCGCCACCCACCGAAAAGTGAGGTTGAGCCGTGGGCCGATGGGCCGGGCGGTTTTGGGCAGCGCGTGCTGCCAGTGCTGCTGGGTGGGGCCACGCATCAGCAGCAGGCTGCCGCTGGGCAGGTCGAGGCCGAAGGGCGCGTGGGCCAGCTCGGCCCGAGGCCGCAGGCGGAAGCGCCGGGTAGCCCCCAGGCTAAGCGAGGCGATGGCCGGCGCGGGGCCTAACTCGGGCTCATCGTCGGCGTGCCAGCCCATGCTGTCGCGGCCGTCGCGGTACAGGTTCAGCAGCACGCTGTTGAAGCGGGCCCCGGTGGTGGCCTCAAGGCGCTGGCGCAGCGCCTGCAGGGCGGGCAGCCAGGGGCGCGGCTCCCAGGCCAGGCCCGAGTAGGTGTAACGGGCCTCCGCATCGCCATACCAGGCAGTGAGGCGCGGCTGCGGGATTTCCTGCCCAAAAATGCGGATGGACCGCTGCTCCCAGGCCACGGCGGTGGTAAGCTGCGCGAGCAGTGCATCCGCCTCCGTAGCCGGTAAAAAAGCAGGGTCGAACAACAGCTCGGCCTGGGGTAGGGGCAACGGTAAGAGAGCCATAGCAAACGAAAAATATTCGGGTCAACCCACGCGGGTATGAGCGATAAATCAAGAAATGCGGTCCGATAATTCAAATAGAACTCCCGGGCACCACGGCAGTAAAGCGCCCCGGTGGCGGGAGTGCCTTTGAAGGGGGGGCAATACACCAGGCTACAAACCAGATACAAACAGACCTCCGGCCTGCCCCCGCCCAACCATCAGCCTGAGCCGTGTGCTGAACAAGTGCAGACCGGAGGCCTGGGTTTAGTGGGCGCGAAGCCCGGGGCAATTACGCCGCTACCGGAATGCTGGCTACAGCCGCTCGCAGGCGCTGGGCCACCTCGGGCACGCCCAAAATCACCAGCGTTTCGAACAGGTCGGGGCCGGCGGCGGCACCGGTCACGGCCACGCGCAGGGCTTGCAGCACCTGGCCGGGCTTGAGGCCCTGGGCCGCCATCGTATCGTTGAACAGGGTTTTCAGGCCTTCGGCCGAAACTTCAGGGGCGGTGGGCAGCGCCTCGGCGTAGGCTGTGAGGGCGGCGGCCACGGGAGCGTTCCACTTCTTGCTCACCACGGTTTCGTCGTACTCGGTCGGGGCCTGGAAGAAATATTTGGCTTCCTGCCAGAAGTCCTTCGGGAAGCTCACTCGCTCCTTCATTACCCCCACAATCTGCTCGGCTTTCTCCTGACTGCACACAATGGCGTGCTCGTGCAGGGCCGTGAGCAGGTAGGGTGCTAGCTCGGCGTTGGATTTGGCGCGCAGGTAATGCTCGTTGAACCACTTCACCTTGTTCTGGTCGAACTTGGCCGGCGACTTGCTCACCCGCTCAATTGAGAAGGCCTGAATCAGCTCATCCATTGAGAAAATCTCCTGCTGGGTGCCAGGGTTCCAGCCCAGAAAAGCCAGGAAATTCACCATTGCCTCGGGCAGGTAGCCCTCTTCGCGATAGCCTTTGCTGACGGTGGCTTCGCCGGTTTCGCTGTCGGTGCCGTGCCACTCCAAGGGGAATACCGGGAAGCCCAGGCGGTCGCCGTCGCGCTTGCTGAGCTTGCCGGTGCCATCGGGCTTCAGCAGGAGCGGCAAGTGGGCAAACTGCGGCATGGTGTTTTCCCAGCCCAGGTAGCGGTACAGCAGCACGTGCAGCGGCGCGGATGGCAGCCACTCCTCGCCCCGGATAACGTGCGAAATCTCCATCAGGTGGTCGTCCACGATGTTGGCCAGGTGGTAGGTCGGCATGCCGTCCGACTTCATTAGCACCTTGTCGTCCACGGCGCTCGAATGCACCACCACCCAGCCGCGAATCAAATCCTGAAAGCGGATTTCCTCTTTGCGGGGCACTTTCAGCCGGATTACGTATTGCGCGCCGCCGTCCAGCAGGGCCTTCACCTCATCTTCGGGCAGGGTGAGGGAGTTGCGCATCTGGGCGCGGGTAATGGAGTTGTACTGCGGATTGGGCACTTTGGCGGCCTGCAGGCGGGCGCGCATGGCGTCCAGCTCCTCAGGGGTATCAAAGGCGTAGTAGGCATGACCGGCCGCGATGAGCTGGTCGGCGTACTGCTTGTACATGGGTTTGCGCTCGCTCTGCTTGTAGGGGCCGTGGGGGCCGCCCACACCCTGGCCTTCATCAATCACGATGCCGACCCAGGCCAGCGCCTCCAGAATGTAGGCTTCGGCCCCGGGCACGAAGCGGTTCTGGTCGGTATCCTCGATGCGCAGCAGCATCTTGCCGCCCAGCTTGCGGGCCAGCAGGTAGTTGTATAGGGCGGTGCGTACGCCGCCAATGTGCAGCGGCCCGGTGGGCGAAGGTGCGAAACGCACCCGAACTTCTCTCTCGGTCATAACAGAAAAAAAGCGCGCCCCGGAGTTCGGAACGCGCCACAAAGGTCGGGGTCATTTATCATTTAACAATTATCATTTAACAGCCGTCCTGGCTGACCAGCTGCCACAATGAGAACGACTGTCAAATGGTAAATGATAATTGTTAAATGAAAATCAGTCCCGGTTTTTAAAACCCAGCCAGAGCACCAGTCCGAGCAGCGTAATGCCGCCCCTGATGCCCCAGGCCACTGCGGTACCCCACTGGTCAATCCACGTCAGAAAGACGTAGTGAATATTGGGGTTGATGAGCGGCAGCACCAACGAAATAAGCCCAATAATGAGCAGGCCGAGTCCAAGTTCTTTCATAAGCAGTAGAACGCGCATTAGCTTGTTCTGGCGGCTAACGATGAAGCCAGTTCGGTAGTATGAGCAAGCTAGCGCTTGTGCTACGTTCCTACCGCGATGCAGGAAATTTCTACTTGCACATCGCGCGGGAGCCGGGCTACTTCCACGGTTTCGCGGGCCGGTGCGGTGGCTTCATCGAAGTAAGAGCCATATACTTGGTTGATGGTGGCGAAGTTGCTGAGGTCTTTCACGAAGATGCTGCACTTCACTACATCGGTCAGGGTGAGGCCGGCGGCGGCCAGCACGGCGGTCATGTTCTTCAGCACTTGGTGCGTCTGGGCGGCCACGTCGCCCTCCACCAGCTGTCCGGCGGCGTCAAGCGGAATTTGACCCGAGACGTAGACGGTATTGCCGGCCTTCACGGCTTGCGAGTAGGGGCCAATAGGGGCCGGAGCCTGGTCGGTGAGGATAATCTGGTGGGCCATAAGGTAAAATGGTAAGTGGGTATATGAGCAGGTTTGAACCGCAAATAACGGCAGTAGCCGCTTCCGTTTCCGGCAGCGGCTACTACTTGAATGAGCAATAATTTACTTGCTCACGTATTTACTATTTTATCGTTACTCCACCGTTACCGACTTCGCCAGGTTACGGGGCTGGTCGACGTTGCAGCCGCGTAGTACGGCAATGTGGTACGAGAGGAGCTGCAACGGCACTACCGACACCAGCGGCATCAGCACTTCCGAAGTATGAGGCACTTCAATCACGTACTCGGCCATGGCTGGAATCACCGTGTCGCCTTCGCTCACGATGGCGATGATACGGCCCTTGCGAGCTTTCACCTCCTGAATGTTGCTTACCACCTTCTCGTAAGAACCGTCGCGGGTGGCAATCACCACCATCGGCATGTTCTCGTCAATCAGGGCGATAGGACCGTGCTTCATCTCGGCAGCCGGGTAACCCTCGGCGTGGATATAGCTGATTTCCTTGAGCTTAAGTGCGCCTTCCAGCGCTACCGGGAAGTTATAGCCGCGGCCCAGGTACAGGAAGTTTGTGGCATCCTTGAACTCCTCGGCAATCTCCTGAATCTGGGCATCCAGCAGCAGGGCCTTCTCTACTTTCGACGGAATCGTCTCCAGTTCCACCATCAGCTCGCGCAGCTTGGTGTCGGTGATGGTGCCGCGCTTCTGACCCATAATCATGGCCAGCAGCGTGAGCACGGTAACCTGGGCCGTGAAGGCTTTGGTCGAAGCCACTCCGATTTCGGGGCCGGCGTGGGTGTAGGCACCCGCGTCCGTAGCGCGGGCAATGCTGCTGCCCACCACGTTGCAAATACCGAAAATGGTCGCGCCCTTGCTCTTGGCCAGTTCGATGGCAGCCAGCGTATCGGCCGTTTCACCGCTTTGCGAAATGGCAATCACGATGTCGCGCTCCGTGATAATCGGGTTGCGGTAGCGGAACTCCGACGCGTACTCCACTTCTACCGGAATACGGGCTAGGTCCTCAATCAGGTATTCGGCCACCAGGCCGGCGTGCCACGAAGTACCGCAGGCCACGATGATGATGCGCTGGGCATTGATAAACTTCTGCTCGTAGGCCCGGATGCCGCCCATGTTCAGGTGGCCGGCTTCCAGCTCCAGGCGGCCGCGCATGGAGTCGAGGATGGAGCGGGGCTGCTCAAAAATCTCTTTCAGCATGAAGTGCGGGTAGCCGCCCTTCTCAATGGAATCAAGCTCCATCTCCAGCTTCTGGATATAGGGCGTCTGGCTCACATCTTCCTTGCTGCGAATCTCCAGCTGGCCATCGCGGATAACCACTATTTCGTAGTCATTCACATACACCACTTCGTTGGTGTACTCGATAATGGGCGTGGCATCGGAGGCAATGAAAAACTCGCCTTCACCAATGCCAATCACCATCGGCGAACCTTTGCGGGCAGCGATGAGCTGGTTAGGCGCGTCCTTGCTCAGCACCACGATGGCGTAAGCGCCCACCACTTCATGCAGGGCCAGGCGCACGGCCTCCTCCAGCGAGCAATGGTTCTGCTTCTGAATTTCCTCAATCAGGTTCACGAAAACTTCCGTGTCTGTATCGGAATGGAAAACATGGCCCTGCGACTGCAAATGCGTTTTCAGCGCCGCGTAGTTTTCGATGATGCCATTGTGGATGATGGCAATGCGCTCTGACGTAGAGAAGTGCGGATGAGCGTTTACATCGTTGGGTTCGCCGTGGGTAGCCCAACGGGTGTGTCCCATACCCACATTGGCGTGGGTGTTTTTGTCGCTCAGGAAATTTTCTAGTTCCGCGACTTTGCCCTTTTTCTTATAAACACTCAAGTCGCCGTTGAGCAGCGCTACGCCCGCCGAGTCGTACCCGCGGTATTCGAGCCGATGCAGGCCTTTGAGGATGATGGGGCAGGCCTCACGATGGCCCAAATAAGCAACAATGCCGCACATGGCAAACAGGATTAAATTAATGAAAATTAGATATCAAGCAGGATGGCCGGCTACAGGCCACCCACCTGGCGCTAACGCTGGGAGTAGTATACGCGCAATGTTATTTTTGCGGCATCAATGGCAGCCCGGTCAAGGGTTAGGGTATTCGAGGTTAGGTTACCGTAGGAGCGGAGGCTGGGTACCAGCACCAGGGCATCGGGAGTGGTGTCAAGTTTATTAGTCAGGTAAGCTTGTAAGTAGCTAGTAACGGGAATGCTGTAGTACGGTTGGCTCGACGTGCCGTCGACCAGCAGGCTGTAGGCCGGGAAGCCGGCACCTACCTGGGGCGTTCCATCGGCCTGCACTACCCGGTCAACGGCCGTATAGTTCACGATGCGTTGCAGTACCTCATTCGCGGTGTTCACTTCCAGGGCATACAGCCGGGTAGGGTTGGTAAACAGCGCGTTGGAAAAAGGCTTTACCGGTACGCGCAGCTCAGCGCGGTTTATGGTCAGTCCGGGCTTAGCGGCTAGAGCAGCCAGGCCGGTGAAGGCAATACGCGTGCCTAGGCCCGTGCCTTCCTGGGCGTAGCTGGTGTTGTTGAGGTCGCCCGAGGCCACGAAGCCAGGGCGAGTAGCCAGCGCCTGGAGTGCAGGGGGCAACGTGTTAATAATCTGAGTGTAGTAGCGGGGGTCGCGGGCGCTGGACGTTCCGCTGGACAGGTAGGCAGATACCGGCCCGAAATAAATCGGGTAAAAGTGCTTCAGCACATTGCTGGTAGTGCCCGTTGAGTGGAAGTACACAACGAGGCGCGGTACGCCGTTTTGGCCAAAGCTCAGGATATTGGTGTTGTGGCTGGCGCTGGGGGTAATGGCCAGGCCTTTCAGCAACGAAGTAAACTTGGCCTGCGTGAAATTGGCCTGCTGAAGCTGCTGGAAAAAATTAGTGAAAAATGCTGACGACACCGCGGGCTGACCAGCAGCAGCCGTAGTGCGCTGTAGTATCAGGCGCACGGTGGGGTCGGGCGCAATGGTCGTCACTGCCGGAACGGCGGGGTTGGCGGCGGTGGCCGCTATAGCTGCCGTAACGGTTTGCACCTGGGTGCGGTCGAGGCGGCTGGTCAGGTTCTGGCCCAGCAGCGCTCCCAGCGGAGTGCTGGTACCCGCGTCGTACACCTGCCGGTCGTCGAGCGGGTTAGCAAGCTGATAAACATCGTACTGCACCGGGGTAGTGCTGCCATTCACCTTGTCGAAGCCCAGCACCACCACCACCGAATCCAAGACCGGCGCGGTGAATTTAGAAGGCAGCGAATCGGCCACCGCACCGTTGAGCACGTTGAAATATGCCCGGGCTTCGGTCACGCCAGCCACGTTGTCGTTGAGACGACCGATGAGGAAACGGTCCGTTTTCAGGCTTTGCACCGGCGCAAGGCGCACGGTACCGCTCGTCACGGGCAGGTCCAAGTATTGAGTGCTGATGCCCGTGGTATCAGGCAGGTCCACGTTGAGGGCGGTGCCCGTGTCGCAGCCCGTTAGGGCCAGTGCGGCAAACGCCACCAGAGGGGCACAGCGGCTAGTTAGCCAATTCATTGTAGAGCGCTAGGTAAGAAGAGTGCAGGTTTTCGTCGGTAGCCACCTGGCTGAGCTTGTTGTGCAGGGCGTATTCGTGAAACATGCCGTTCATGTTGTCCGAAAAATCTTCGTCGGACCGCACCACGGTATCAGCATACTCCATGCCCATTTTAATAAATCCGCTAAAATCAGCCGTTTTCAACGAAGCCATCATGGAGTCGTCGATGTCGAGCATCTTGGCTTTTTCGAGGATGTTACCTTCAAATTTGTCCATAAACTCGTTGCTGTAAATCGAGAATACCGACTTGGCATCCTTGAACACCGGGTCTTTTTTGTAGGTGGTTTTCAGGTACAACGGAATCAGACCGGTCATCCAGTCGGAGCAGTGTACGATGTTGGGTGACCAGCCCAGCTTCTTCACGGTTTCGAGTACGCCTTTGCAGAAAAAGATGGCGCGCTCGTCGTTGTCGGCGTAGAATTTATCGTTTTTGTCGACCAAAGCCGACTTGCGATGGAAATAATCTTCGTTATCGATAAAATAAACCTGCAACTTTGCCGTCGGAATCGAGGCAACTTTGATGACCAGAGGTTTTTCGTCGTCGCCAACAGCAATGTTGATGCCCGACAGACGCACTACTTCGTGCAACCGGTTCTTGCGCTCGTTGATAATGCCAAAACGTGGCACGAAAATCCGGATTTCGCAGCCCATCTCCTGCATGCTGGCGGGCAGGCGCCGCAGCATTTCAGCCACCTTGGTGGTCTGGAGAAACGGGTCAATTTCGGTGGCCGCGTAAAGGATTCGTAGCTTCGACATAAAGGAATTATTGAAGAGAATGGAACAAGGCCATGCTAAGGGTGCACAAAATTAAACAATTTTGAGCGGAAATTCAACAAAAGCTACTTTGGTGGCCGTTCCAATTGCCTTCCTCTTCTATGCAGATACTAACTACCGCCGCCGGGTTGCAGGCCTATACCGAACAGGCGCGCCAAGCTGGCCAACGGGTAGGACTGGTGCCCACCATGGGCGCTTTGCACGCCGGCCACATCCAGCTGGTGCAGGTTGCCCGGGCCGAATGTAATGAGGTAATAGCCACCATCTTCGTTAATCCCACGCAGTTCAACAATGCCGATGATTTTCGGCTCTACCCGAGGGTGCCGGAGGCCGATGCGGCCCTGCTGGCCCCAGCCGGCTGCACGGCCTTATTCGTGCCTTCGGTGGAGGAAATGTACCCCCGGCCCACGGTGCTGCGGTTCGATTTCGGCGCTTTGGAACAAGTGATGGAAGGGGCGCACCGGCCCGGTCATTTCAACGGGGTGGCCACGGTGGTGAGCAAATTGTTCCACTTGGCCCGCCCACACCGGGCATATTTTGGCCAAAAGGACTGGCAGCAGGTGGCCGTGGTGAAACAGCTGGTGGCCGACCTCTCGTTCGACCTGGAAATTGTGGCTTGCCCGACAATCCGCGAAGCCGATGGGCTGGCCATGTCCTCGCGCAACCGCCGGCTCGATGCGCCCGCCCGCGCCGTGGCCCCGCTGCTCTACCAGGTGTTGAGCGCCGCCGCTGCTCAGGTGCAGCAGGGCGTAGCCCCGACCCAGGTGCAGGCCGATGCGTTGGCCGCGCTGGCCGAGGAGCCTAGCATTACCCCCGAATACGTGGAAATCGCCGATGCCCAGACCCTACAGCCGCTGGCCGAGTATGCGCCCGGCCGGGCCGTGGTGCTGTGCCTGGCCGCTCACCTGGGCGGCGTGCGGCTGATTGACAACGTGGTAGTGGGCGGGTAGGCCCAACTAATGTGGGGCGGAGGCGGGGTTTATCTTTGTGCCCCCAACCAAAACCTAATGGGCCAAGCTATGCACATTGAAGTAATGAAGTCCAAAATCCACCATGCAACGGTCACGCAGGCCGAATTGCACTACGTGGGCAGCGTGACAATTGACGAAGACCTCCTGGATGCCGCCAATTTTGTGGAGAACGAAAAGGTGACCGTGGTGAACGTGAACAACGGCGAGCGTTTCGAAACCTATACCATTCGCGGGGAGCGGGGCTCGGGCACCATTTGCCTGAACGGCCCGGCGGCGCGCAAAGTGGCGGTGGGCGATGTCGTCATCATATTCTCCTACGCACTGGTCGATTTTGCCGAAGCCCGGCAGCACAAGCCAACGGTTATTTTCCCCAACGAGCACAACCGTCTCTAAACCAATAGGTAAATGAGTGAATGGGTGAACAAGTCTCGCACTCATTCACCCATTCACTCATTTACCCATTCACCCATTGTAATTGATGAAACACCTGCTGACGATTGTTAAGTACCTGCTGCTGCTGAGTATTTCGGGGGCGCTGATGTGGTACGCGGTGCGGGGGCAGGACCTGTCGCGCATCGGGCACTACATTGCCACGGCCAATTATTTCTGGCTCACGCTCACGCTTACGCTGTCGGCGCTGGGCTATTTCAGCCGGGCCTATCGTTGGCAGATGCAACTCAACGCTTCCCAAACGCCAGCCCCGTACTGGGCTGTGTACCACGCCATGATGGTAGGCTACCTGGCCAATCTGGTGCTGCCGCGCATGGGCGAGGTCATCCGCTGTTCGGTGCTGCGGCGCACGAGCGGCGTGCCCGTGCAGGTGGCGCTGGGCACGGTGGTGACGGAGCGCGTGATTGACGTACTGGTGCTATTGGGTCTGATTACCAGCCTGCTGCTGCTGGATTTCAATACCTTCTGGAATTTTGTGACGGTGCAGGTGCTGGGCGGGCGCTACGAGACGCTGGCCCGCAACCGGACGCCGCTGCTCATCGCGGCCATTATTGGCGGGGTGCTGCTGTTGGCCACGGGCTACGCACTGTTCCGCAACCTGGAGCGCCTGCGGCAAAATGCTTTCTTCAACAAAGGTGTGCTGTTTGTGAAAGGCCTGCTGGCAGGGGTATTCAGCATTTTGAAGATGGAGAATAAGGGCGTGTTTTTGCTCCACACGCTGTTTACCTGGGGCGTATATTACCTTATGGACTACCTGGCCTTTTTCTGCTTTCCCGAAACCTATAATCTTGACATGAAGGCCGGTTTGGCCGTGCTCACCTTCGGGGCCTTTGGCATGGCCGCGCCGGTGGCGGGCGGCATCGGGCCGTTCCACGTCATGGTGCAGGGCATTCTGCTGGTGTACGGCGTGAGCAAAGAGGCCGGTATTGCCTACGCCCTGGTGGTGCACGGGGCCCAAACGCTGCTGGTGGTGCTCATGGGTGGCATCAGCTTCGTGGCCGTGGCCGCCGCCGACAAGCGCAGCCTGCTCACCGAAGCCGAAGCCCTGGCCGACGAACCGCTGACATCTGAGTTATGAGTTAAAAGTTAGGAGTTAAGAGTTGCAAACGAGCAAACAGCCAACGCTTTGTTCAATCAGGAAACTCTTAACTCCTAACCTTTAACTCATAACTCCTAACTCCCTTCCCATGTGGACGAAAGATAAAATCCTGACCCGCGAGCAGCTGCCGGCCACGCTGGCCCACTGGCGCGCGCAAGGCCGCAAAGTGGTGTTCACCAACGGCTGCTTCGATTTGCTGCATCTCGGCCACGTCGACTACCTGGAGCAGGCCCGGCATCTGGGCGATGCCCTGGTGGTGGGCCTGAATACCGATGCCTCGGTGCGCTGCCTCAAGCCCGGCCGGCCCATTCAGGACGAAGAGGCCCGGGCCCGCATTCTGGCCGCGCTGGCCTTTGTAGATGCCGTGGTGCTCTTTGGCGAGCCCACGCCCCTGGCGCTCATCGAGCTGGTGCAGCCCGATATCCTGGTGAAGGGTGACGACTACGCCGTGGAGCGCATAGTGGGCCACGAGATGGTGCTGGCCCGAGGCGGGCAGGTGCTCACGGTGCCGCTGGTGGCGGGCTACAGCACCTCGCGCATCGTGGCGCACATCATCGCCACGCAGTAGCCACTTTGGCAGAACCGTAAATACTGCATCTTTTTTGCAGAGAAGGTGTTTTGATAGCAACACTCGGCATTTTGCCGCGCGTGCTTCTTCATTTCACTCTCTCCCCATGTCTTCTTCCTATTTGCTCATCATTGTGCTGATGGCTGCCAGTTGGGCCGTTCAATGGCGGCTGCGCAGCAAGTTTAAACAGTATGCCCAGATTGGGTTGAGCTCGGGCCTGAGCGGGGCCGAAATCGCGACCCGCATGCTGGCCGACCACGGCATCTACGATGTCCGCATCATCAGCACCACCGGCCAGCTCACCGACCACTACAATCCCACCGATAAAACCGTGAACCTGAGCGAAGGCGTGTACGCCGAGCGCAGTGCGGCCGCGGCTGCTATTGCGGCCCATGAGTGCGGCCACGCCGTGCAGCACGCCACGGCGTATTCCATGCTGCAATTCCGGTCGGCTATGGTGCCGGCCCTCACGGCGGTATCGAAATGGATGCCCTTCATTCTGATTGCCGGCATCTTTATGATTAACCGGAGTGTGATTCCGCTGGGCGTGGGCATTGGCTTGTTTGCCCTCACCACGCTGTTCTCGTTCATCACGCTGCCGGTCGAGTTCGATGCCTCTCGCCGGGCCCTGGCCTGGATGGACAAGCGCGGTGTGGTAACCGTGCAGGAGCACGCCATGGCCAAAGACGCGCTCTGGTGGGCTGCCATGACCTACGTGGTAGCCGCCCTGGCCTCGCTGGCCACGTTGCTTTATTACGTGAGTATTTTCATGCGCCGCCGGTAAGGTACTGTTGCATTTTTGCTAAAAGAGCCGCCATTCTGCTTGCAGCGTGGCGGCTCTTTTTATGGCCGGCCCCTGGGTAGGAAATGGTGGATAGGACAAGCTAATGGGTTTATTTTAAAATAAACTATCTAAATATTAAATAGTATTGCTTTTCGAAATCAAAACTACTAATTTGTCAGCCCTTTCCTCCTGTTGCCTGCACCATGGCTTAGCCTCCGACAGCTTATTGGTCAGCAGGTTCACTGTATTGAATCTGCCAATGCGATGATTCTTTCTACCCCCACGGCCCTGGTGGCGGCCGCGCCCACACTACTCCGGCAAGGCCTGGTAGCAACCCTACGGGAGCAATGGCCCCAGCTCCAGCTCACCCTCACCGCCGATGCCACGCAGCTGGTGGAACTGGTCGGTCATTATGCCTTCAGCCTGCTGGTGCTGGATGAGCAGCTGCCCGGCCGGAACCTGCCCGAGCTGCTCAGCCGGCTGCAACGGGCCCGGCCCGGCCTGCGCTCAGTAGTGCTGACGGACCACCAGCTGCCCGCTTTGCCACCGGCCGGCCCCGGCCAGCCCCTGCAACTGTCTCGCCAGGTGCTGCCCCACGCCTTGGTTGGGGCGCTGGCGCAGTGGCTGGATGCGCCAACCAGCCCTGCTGGCACCAGCCGTTCCCCACGGGCCTGCGCCGTGCCCGACCCCTTCAGCCGGCGCGAGCTGGAAGTATTGCGCCTGGTGGTGGCCGACCATTGCAACGAGGAAATTGCCAATTGCCTCTGCCTGAGCGTACGCACCGTGGAAAGCCACCGCCGCATGCTGCTTCAAAAAGCCGGCACCCGCACGCTGGTCGGCCTGGCCGCCCGCGCCGTGCGCGAGGGCTGGGTGGCGTGAGTAGCGAGTGGCGCCAACCCATTCGCGCTACGCTGCCTGACAAATAAAAAGCCCGGGCTGCTGGAATTTTCCAGCGGCCCGGGCTTTTTATTTGTGCACAGGTTACTACCCCAGCTTCTTGTATCGCACGCGCTTCGGCTCTACATCGCCCAGGCGCTTGCGCTTGGCTTCTTCGTAGTCGGAGAAGTTGCCCTCAAACCACACCACTTCCGAGTCGCCCTCGAAGGCTAGGATGTGCGTGGCCAGTCGGTCTAGGAACCACCGGTCGTGGCTGATGATGACGGCACAGCCGGCAAAGTTTTCCAGCGCATCCTCCAGCGCCCGGATGGCGTTTACGTCCAGGTCGTTGGTAGGCTCATCGAGCAGCAATAAGTTTGCTCCCTGCTTAAGAGTCATGGCCAGGTGCACGCGGTTTTTCTCGCCGCCCGAGAGCGTGCCCACTTTCTTCTCCTGGTCGCCGCCGCCAAAGTTGAACTTGCTCACGTAGGCGCGGGAGTTCACGGGCCGGCCAGCCATGAGCATGGTTTCGGTGCCGCCCGTGATTGTGTCGAACACCGACTTGCTGCCGTCTAAAGTGTCGTGCTGCTGGTCGATGTAGGCCGTCTGTACCGTGGGGCCGACTTCGAACGTGCCCGCGTCGGGCTGCAGCTGGTCGGTTATCATGCGGAACAGGGTAGTTTTGCCCGCACCGTTCGGCCCGATGATGCCCACGATACCACCCTGCGGCAGCGCAAAGCTCAGGTTCTGGAACAATAGCTTGTCGCCAAAAGCCTTGGTAATGCCCTCCGCCTCAATCACCTGCGCTCCCAGACGCGGGCCGTCCGGAATGAACAGCTCCAGCTTCTGTTCCTTATCCTTGGCTTCTTCGCTGGCCAGCTTGTCGTAGTTGGCCAGGCGGGCTTTGCCCTTGCTCTGGCGGGCTTTGGGCGACATCCGCACCCATTCCAGTTCGCGCTGCAGGGTTTTGGCGCGCTTGCTCTCGGAGTTTTCCTCCTTGGCCATGCGGTCGGTTTTCTGCTCCAGCCAGCTGCTGTAGTTGCCCTTCCACGGAATGCCTGAGCCGCGGTCCAGTTCCAGAATCCAGCCGGCTACGTTGTCGAGGAAGTACCGGTCGTGGGTCACGGCAATCACGGTGCCTTTGTACTGCTGCAGGTGCTGCTCCAGCCAGTACACGCTTTCGGCGTCGAGGTGGTTGGTAGGCTCGTCCAGCAGCAATACATCTGGTTCCTGTAGCAGCAGGCGGCACAGGGCCACGCGGCGCTTCTCACCGCCGCTTAGGTTGCCGATGATGGCGTCTTCGGGTGGGGTGCGCAGGGCGTCCATGGCGCGCTCCAGCTTGGTGTCGAGGTTCCATGCGTCGAGCTGGTCGAGGCGCTCCTGCACCTTGCCCTGGCGGTCGAGCAGCTTGTCGAAGTCGGCGTCTTCGGCTCCGAAGGCCTCGTTGATTTCGTCGTATTCCTTCAGCAGGGCCACGGTTTCGGCGGCGCCTTCTTCCACCACCTCGCGCACGGTTTTGGTGGGGTCGAGCTGGGGCTCTTGCTCCAGGTAGCCCACCGAGTAGCCCGGCGAGAACACCACTTCGCCCTGAAACTGCTTATCAACGCCGGCAATAATTTTCAGCAAACTCGACTTGCCCGAGCCGTTGAGGCCCAGCACGCCGATTTTGGCCCCGTAAAAAAACGAGAGGTAGATGTTTTTGAGAACTTGCTTCTGCGGCGGGTAAATCTTACTCACGCCGGCCATGCTGAAAATAATGGTCTGGTCGCTCATGGGGTGGGGGTGGGGCTAATGAAAGAAATGCAGCTGCAAAGAACGACAGCCGCCGCTTGCAACCCACACCCCGGCCCCAGGTTCTAAAAACGAGTTGGTCTGGCCGATACCGCCGAATGCGCCGGTTTCGCCTGGGTTTAACGAATGGTACATCTTTTCATCACGTTTTTACCGTAAACTTGTAGTCCCTTCCCGGTCTGCGTTTCAGCGGCAGCCCCTACCTTCTTTTTTGCCCCTCCTACCCAAGTACCCCACCCTCCTACCTACGAGCTTACTATCTGTTATGGAACCAACCGACCACCTACTGGCCGAAGCCAAGCGCTACGGCTATGTGGAAGCCGACGGCGTATGGCTACACCCCGTGCTGGGCCAGCCCGCCCGCCAGATTGGCTTAGTCAAAGATTCGGACGATGCCGCCCTGCGGTACTTCAGCCAACGTTTTGAAACCCTGCGCGCCAAAGTCGATTCGCTGCTGGAAAAAATGCAGGCCAGCGACAACAAAGGCTCCTTCCTGATGAAGGCCCTGCACCTCAAAGAGCAGCTCCTGACCCACGACGGCCTCGGCGATTTTGCCAGCCTGCACCGCCGCCTCACCGAGGCCGAGGATGCCATTGCCGTGACCGTGGTTCGCAACCGCGAAAAAAATCTGGCCACCAAAATCAGCTTCATCCACGAAGCCGAAGCCCTCAGCGAAAGCGTGGAGTGGATATCGGCCAGCGAGAAGGTGAAGGACCTGCGCCAGGGCTGGCTCAAAACCGGCCCCATCGACAAAGCCATGACCGACGAGCTGGAACACCGCTTCCAGACGGCCATTCAAGTATTTTTCGACCGCCGCAAGTCCTTTCAGTCCGATAAGAAGGCCATGGCCAACCGGGTGCAAACCCGTTACCGCGACCTTATTCAGCAGGCCGAAGCCCTCAAAAATTCCGACCAGTTCGAAACCACCTCGCGCCAGCTCAAAGTGCTGCAGCAGGCCTGGCGCGACGTCAACGGCAACCTGCCCAAAAAACAGGCTTCCGAACTCTGGACGCGCTTTCGGGCCGCCAACAACCACTTTTTTGAGCGCCTCAAGGTGCACATTGCCGCGCAGCAGTCGGCCGGTGCCCCCGGTGCCCCCGCCACGCCCGAAGTGCTGCTGGCCCGCAAACGCTCCCTGGCCGAGCGCGCCGAAGCCCTGATGGCCATCCCGCCGCAGGAAGCCATTCATCAGGCCAAGTCCCTGCAAGCCGAGTGGAAGCAGGTGGGCACCGTGCGCGGCGAGGAGTCGGACCGCATCTGGCAGCGTTTTATGGTGGCCTGCGATAAGATTTTTGAGCTCAGCGCCCTCGAATATCACCTGCGCAAGCGCGCCGATGGGGCCCCTATGCCTACCGCCCCGGCCGAGCGCGCCCGCTTCCGGGCCAGCACCCTACGCGAGCTGCTCAAGGACGACCACGAGGAGCTTAACACGCTGCGTGCCAACCTCGACAACCTCAGCCCCAGCGCCGCCAACGACGCTTTCCGGCAGATGCTGCAAACCAAAATTCGGTCGTTTGAACGCAAAATTCGCACGAAAAACGACCTGATTGAATTATTCAGCCAGCAGGCGCAGACGGCAGGCTAACCTTGGCCGATATTTTGCGTTGTCGGTTTCACCGGCCCTACCGTTTGTATCTTGACGGGAAACTGTTACCTTCGCCCACCCTTTTTTATCCGCTTCATTATGTATTGGACACTCGAACTTGCTTCCTACCTGGAAGATGCTCCCTGGCCCGCCACCAAAGACGAACTGATTGACTTTTCTATCCGCTCGGGTGCGCCCATGGAGGTAGTTGAGAACCTGCAAGCCCTGGAAGACGACGGCCAGCCCTACGAAAACATCGAGGAAGTATGGCCCGACTACCCGACCAAGGAGGACTTCATGTTCAACGAGGACGAGTATTAATGGTGCTTGGTGCTTGGCTTTTTTGCTAACAATGGACCAAGCACCAGGCACTAGCCACCAGGCACTAAAAATCGAAGATTTGGTTGCGGGCTACCCCGGTAGGGTGTTGGTCCGCAACCTTTTTTTGTGCCTGCCCGCGCCGGCTTTCGTGGCCGTGGTGGGGCACAACGGCAGCGGCAAAACCACGCTTTTTCGGGTGCTCACGGGCCAGCTGCCTTACGAAGGCAGTGCCCAACTGCACGGCCACGAAGTGCGCGACCTGCGCCGCGCCGCTACAGCTGGCCTGCTGGGTTACCTGCCGCAGCGCGGCAGCCTCGACTTTGCCATTGCCGTGCGCGAGCTGGTGGTAATGGGCCGCTACCGCCACCACGGCTTGCTAAGCTCCTATGCCCCGGCCGATTATATCTTGGCCGATGCCGCCCTGGCCCGTGTGGGCATGGCCCACCTGGCCGCCCGCGATTTCACCCAGCTCTCCGGTGGCGAGCAGCAGCTGGTGTGGCTGGCCCAGCTCAGCCTGCAGGATGCGCAAGTGTATTTGCTCGATGAGCCCACCCAGCAGCTCGATGTGTACTACCGCCGCCAGGTGTTCAGCCTGGTGCACGACTGGGCCACCCAGCAGGGCAAAACCGTGCTGTGCAGCACCCACGACCTCGACAACCTGCCCGCCCTCACCGGCTATTTACTGAATCTTTCGGAGCCGCAGCCGCAGCTACGCCCCCTGTCCGAAGCTACGGTGCGCGAGGCCCGGACATGGCTGGAACAGGCGCCTTTGGGAGGTATGAGTTAAGAGTTAGGAGTGCAGAGTTAAGAGTTTGTAGTACCCATTAACTCTTAACTCTGCACTCTTAACTCCTAACTCCTTTTCCCCGGTCGGCCGCGCAGGACCTGCCCGATGGACCGCATAAACGGCCCCGCCGATACCGAATTCATCACCCGCAGGTTATCGGTCCAGGAAGTTTGCTCATCCAGAAAGCGGAAGATGCGCTCCACCGGGTTGCGCTCGAAGAGCTGCCGGAAGATGTCCCTCGTTGTTTCGCCCCGCCGCTGCATGATGTCGAGCAACAGCGTGTCGAACAGTTGGAACTGCCATTTGTCGCCGGTGGCGTTGGTGGGTGGGTGGCCGGTGGTGGCCAGCGCCGCTACCAGCCGCGCCGAGTGCTGCTGAATGCGCTTGAAAGCGTAGCCGGTGCTGGGCTTGGCCCGCCCGCCCCGCGTGCCCAGGTTGATGATGTGCGCGCCGTTGCGGGCCGGCAGCGGGTGGTCTGTCATCGGAATTGCCCCCACTTCCTCGGCTATAATACGGTACGTTTTCAGCCCGAGCACGTCGCTTAAATACGCGCGAATTGCCGCTTCATACTCCGCTTTGGGTAATACGGTTTCCGAAAACAACGTGTACTCGACCAAGGCTTTGCGTGCCGAAAAAGGCAGCACGTAGATAAACCGCGCCTCGTGCTGCTGGGCGCCGCGAAAATCCATGAATTCCACCGTGGCGGGGTCGAAAACGTCGGATTCGGTTTCGATTTCCCAGCCCACGAAGTGCTGTAGCAGGTAGCGGTGCTTCTCGGGCTGCCGCAGCTGCACCAGGTTGGGCGGGCGGCTGTCGAAGGCGTAGCGGGCGGTATAGGTATCGCCATTTGCCGTGGTGACGCGTGTGCCAGCCGGGGTGTTTTCCAACTGCTCGACATTGCCGTGCACCCGTGTGAATTGCGGATTATGGGCCAGCGCATGCTGCACGAATCGGTAGTAATCCAGCCCGTTGATGGTTTTGTAGCGGTAGCGGCCCAGGTCAATTACACGCTCGAAGCCGGGGCTGCGGAAGGCAATTTTGCGCCACTCGTGCGCTACAATATCGTCGAACATTCCCGGCTCATCGGCCCAGAACGACCAGGTGCGGTCGTTCTGCGTCTTGGCATCGGGCTCAATAATCAGCACTTTCTTGCCGGCAAGCCGGGGTTCCTGCGCAATGTGGTACGCCAGGCTGAGCCCCGCCGCGCCGCCGCCCACAATGAGGTAATCAAATTCCGGAATAGCGGCGGCAGCAGTTGATGACATAAGAGAAAACCCGCCAAACCGGCGGCAAACGAACGAAGCTAACTACAAAAAAAGCCGCTCCCGAAGAAGCGGCTTTCCAATCCAATGGTTTCGAAACCGAATAGCACCGACTACAAAATCCGTGAAATCCGCTAAATCCGTGGTCCTAGAAGTTCGGCGACAGCAGGTACTTGTGGTAGAAGTCGTCGATGATTTTCACGGCTTCGCTCGCATCGTCCACAATCTGCACCAACTGCATGTCCTCGGCCGAGATGTTGTGCTCCTCGTGCAGCATCACGTCCTCAATCCACTTAAACAGGCCGTTCCAGTAGGCCGAGCCCACCAGTACGATGGGGAAGCGGCTGATTTTCTTGGTCTGAATCAGGGTCATGGCCTCAAACAGCTCGTCGAGGGTACCGAAGCCGCCGGGCATGCCCACGAAGGCCTGTGCGTACTTCACAAACATCACCTTCCGCACAAAGAAGTAGTCAAAGTTGATGCACTTGTCCTGGTCGATGTATATGTTGTGGGTTTGCTCGAAAGGCAGCTCAATGTTGAGGCCCACCGACTTGCCGCCCTCGGCGCGGGCACCCTTGTTGCCGGCTTCCATGATGCCGGGGCCGCCGCCCGTGATAACGCCGTAGCCGTGACGCACCAGCTTCGAGGCAATTTCCTCGGCCAGCTGGTAGTAGGGGTTGTCGGGCTTGGTGCGGGCCGAGCCGAAGATGCTCACGCAAGGACCAATTTTGGACATCTTCTCGAAGCCCTCCACAAACTCGGCCATCACCTTGAAAATCTGCCAGGAGTCGGCGATTTTAATCTCGTTCCAGTCCTTGTCCACGAAGGCTTTGCGCAGGCGCTGCTCGTCATCGATGGCCATGGCGGTCTGGCCATTGGTGGTCTGGCGCATCTCCGTGATGGAGGTAAGCTTATCGTCGTTGACGTTGGGTTGCGTGATGGTCTTGCCGCTGCCGGCATTCAGCATGTCGTCGGAGAGTTTGGTCTTGCTGGTCTTAGCTTTTTTGATTGTAGACATATTATTCAATTGGGAATTCCTTCAAAAGCAAAATCGCCCCGGATGCGGGGCGACCAAAAGTAGGGCGTCAAAGTTATCGAATTGTTATCAAATAAAAATGCCTTTTAAAAATGTGAAAGATGAGTAAATGTGCAGAATGTGGGAAATGAGTAATGCCGTTAGTTTATCAAAGCGCTTACTTCCCACATTTCTACATTCTCACATCTTTCACATTTAAAAAAATTACACCAGCTGGCGCAGTGCCATTTCGAACGAGCGCTGCGCAATGCCGGTGGGCTGTGCGTTCTCGGCGTGGGTGCGCCCCAGGGCCGCGCCGATGATGCGCGACGTATCGGCAAAAATGGCCTGGTCGGTGATTTCGGCGCCGGTTTCCATGAGGTAGGCAAACACGCGGGCCATGCCGCAGTTGGCAATAAAATCGGGGATAACGGCCGTGCGCTCGTCGGCAAAGACGCCGGTGGGGCCGAAGAAAATCTCGGGGTCGGCAAACGGCACGTTGGCCCCACAGCTGATAACCTTGAGGCCACCGGCCACCAATTGCTCCACCTGCGCCTGCGTCACGAGGCGCGACGAAGCCGCCGGAATAAAAATATCGGCCCCCATGGCCCACACTTTCTCATTCACTTCCTCGAAGGAGAGCAGGTTGTCGGCGGTGAGCGCATTGCCCTGGCGGGCCAGCAGCAGCGCCCGGATTTCTTCCAGCCCGAAGCCCTCGGCGTTCAGCAGCCCGCCGGCCCGGTCGATAATGCCCACGATGCGCACGCCCTGGCCGGCCAGGTAATAGGCCGCCGCCGCGCCCACATTGCCCCAGCCCTGAATGATGGCCCGCTGCCCGCGCAGCTCGGTGCCGGGCCAGAGGCGGTAGTAGTGGCGCACGGCCTCGGCCACGCCGTAGCCGGTGATGAGGTCGGCCACGGTGTACTTGCGGGCCAGATTGGGCGAGAAGGTGGCGTCTTCCACCACTTTGATTACGCCCTGTCGGAGTTGGCCGAGTTTCTGAATTTTCTGGGGTTCGGTGGCGTGGTAGTGGCCGTTCACCACGCCTTCCTGCGGGTGCCAGAGGCCGTATTCCTCGGTGATGGCGATGACTTCGTGAATCTCGTCCACGTTGAGGTCGCCGCCAGTGCCGTAATAATTTTTCAGCAGCGGGAACACGGCGCGGTACCAGCGCTCCAGCACGCCGCGCTTGCGGGGGTCCTGCGGGTCGAAGTTGATGCCCGACTTGGCCCCGCCAATGGCCGGCCCGGAAACCGTGAACTTTACCTCCATTGTTTTGGCCAGGCTTTCTACTTCGCGCTTGTCCAGCCCCTTGCGCATGCGGGTGCCGCCGCCGGCGGCTCCGCCCCGTAAGGAGTTGATAACGACCCAGCCTTCGGCTTCGGTTTCGGCGTCTTTCCATTCGAAGACGATTTCGGGGCGCTTGTTTTCAAACTTGGTGAGGAGGTCGAGCATAGGGTGGGAATAGTAAAAGAATCTGCCAATGAGCAGAGCCGCAAAGGTAGCGCCCGCCCCCGAAGTGGGTGGACGTCGGAAATAGCATTCCAGTAAGAAATGAAAATGAATAAATATTATAGTATTCTAGGAATAACAAACCCCTTTACCCCTATTTTGCGTAATGATTCGGAACTACATATGTAGTACTACTGTATTGCACTTATTCTACTCTTCCACTTCTCCCTTCACTTTTTATCGATTTCATGAAACCATTGCATTCGCGTGTAGAAGCGCAACAGTTGGACCGCGCCGCGGCTATGCTCAAGGTTCTATCTCATCCTAAGCGACTTGCCATTGTGGACCTGCTAGGGAAAACGAAAGGCAAAGACAGCCAAATGTCGGTGACCGACATTTACCAGGCCCTCGACTTGCCCCAAGCTATTGCCTCGCAACACCTCATCACCCTCAAAGACCGGGGCGTGTTGAAGTCCAGCAAAATCGGCACGAAGATTTATTATTCGCTGGCGGTGCCCCAGCTCCTGAAAGTGATTGATACCCTGGAGGATTACTCCGGCCGCATCTAAGCTACCAGCGTCCGAAGGACAAGGCTGCCTCGCAAGAGGCAGCCTTTCTTTATTTATAGGGTAGCCGGCCCGGCCCCGAAGGCCGCGTGCAGGGCCAGCACCTGTGGCAGCAGCGGCAGCACATCGTCGTTGGTGAGCACGTAGTCGGCCCGGGCCATTTTTTCTTCCTCACTAAGCTGCTTGGCCATGATGGCCTGCACATCGGCGGCCGAGCGGTGCGGGTCGCGGCGGAGCACGCGGGCCGCCCGCACCGCCAGCGGCGCAAACACGGTGATGACGCGGTCGAGCTGCTTGTAGGAGCCGGCTTCAAACAGCAGTGCGGCTTCTTTTAGCACGTAGGCGTGGCCAGCCCGTGCCTGCGCCACGGCCCAATGCTCAAAATCGGTGCCTACGTGCGGATGCACCAAGCCATTGAGCTGGGCGAGCAGCGCCGGGTTGTTGAACACGGTGCCGGCCAGCACGGGCCGGTTGAGGCGGCCGGCGGCATCATACGTAGCAGGGCCGAAGGCGGCGATGAGCTGCTGGCGTAGTTCCGCATCGTTTTCCATCACCCAGCGAGCCCGCGTATCGGCATCGTAGATGGGCACGCCCAGCGCATGAAACAAGCGGCTGACAATGCTTTTGCCCGAGCCGATTCCGCCGGTGATGCCAATGCGTAGCATGAGAAAAATAGAGAATTGAATAAAGGAGCGACTGAAACTATCGCCGCGTCTGGCGGAGCTGCACCGTGGGCACGGACGCCCGGATGCGGGCCGGCGTAACCACCGTGGCCTCAACTTCTACTTCCTCTGCCTTGCCTGGGGCCGAAGCCTGGGGCGGTGCAATAGGGTAGGGGTTGGGCAGCGCCTGCACCAGGCTGGCCGGCCCCCGAAAAGTAACCATGGCGGGCGTGAAGCTGGCCCGGTAGCGCCGGGCCGAGTCGGGGGGCAGGGCCAGCGGCAGCCGGCGGCTGGCGTAGCGGTCGAAGGTGAGGCGCAGGGTATCGCCGGCCCACTCGGTTACCTGCACGCCTTCCAGCGCGTTTTGCAGGCCCCGGCGCCAGGCGGTGGCGGGCAGGTAGCGGGTGCCGGGCAGGGGCACGGGGCGCAGGTCGGCGGGGTGGGTGCCCCAGCCCAGGTTGGCTCGCAGCAGCCGCCAGCCCTGGCCCGTAACCGTGACGGGCAGTGCCGCCGGCAAAGGCCGCATGGGCACGTAATGCACCGAGTCGTAGTGCCAGGCCAGCGGGTAATTCAGGCGGGTGGTGTAGGTTTTGTTCAGGGCATTCATCTGCCAGAACAGGCCCGCCGCGAGCAGGCAGGCCGTGATGGCCCGGTAAAAGCTGGGCTCCTGGCCCGCGAAGGGCCGCACGAACCAGCGCAGCAGCCAGCCTGCCCGATTCAGCGGCCCGTCCATGGGTTAAGCGGCCCCGATGGTGTCGGCTCCGGTACCGGTGTTGGCTTTGTTGCCTACTTCGCGGGCAATGGCCGAGCGGTCGAAGCGCAGCTTGGTGCCCCGGTCCACTTCCACCACCACGGTGTCGTCGGTGAGCTCCACCACCAGCCCGTGCAGGCCGCCGATGGTGACAATGCGCGAACCTTTAGCCAGCGACTGGCGGAAGGTTTTGGCATCGGTGGCCCGCTTTTGCTGCGGCCGAATCATAAAGAAATAGAAGACGCCAGCGGCAATCAGCAGGAACAGTGGCTGGGCGTAGTCGGCCCCACCGGCCGCTTTCAGTAAAAAAGTCAGAAACATGGCGTTTGAGTGAAAAGCTTGGTTGGCTAATTAGCCTTGGGAGTGAGTACATTGCCTTTGATGAGCAGGGTGGTGATGCTGGGCTGGGTGTTGGCCCGTATCGCTACCTGCTTGCTGATGATGCCCTGCTTGCCGCGGCTATCAAACTGCACTTCCATTTTGCCTTCGGCCCCGGGAGCCACGGGCTCCTTGGTCCAGCTGGGCGTGGTGCAGCCGCAGGAAGCGGTAGCGTCTTCAATCAGCAGCGGCGACTTGCCGGTATTGGTAAAGGTAAACGTGTGGTGAACTTTGGAATCGGGCTGAATGTCGCCGAAGTCAAACTCGGCTTCGGCGAATTTCATCACCGGGGCGTTGGGGTTGGGCGTTTCGTTGTCGCTCACCACGTTGGGGTTGTCCACGGTGGGGTTAGCGGCGTCGGTTTCCACGGTTGCGGCGGCGTTGATGCCGGCGGTGCCCGCTTCGGGGGCTTTGTCGCGGTTGCAGGCTCCGAGTAACAGCGCTGCGGCAAGGAAAATTTGGTGTTTCATTGAATTGAAAAGTTGCTTGGTTCTGTCATCCTGAGCTTGCGAATAACCTCATCACGGCCGAACAATTCGTTCCAACGCGGTAAGGTCCTTCGCAAGCTCAGGATGACAGACGGGACACAACCGTATAAAATTAAAGCTTGTCGATAATGCTTTGGGCGAACTGGCTGGTGCTGGCTTTGCCGCCGAGGTCGCCGGTGCACTCTTCCTGGTTCATGAGGGTAGCTTCGAGGGCTTTGTCGATTTGGTCGGCTTTGGCGTGCTCGCCGAGGTGGTGCAACATCATAATGGCCGAGCGGAGCAGGGCCGTGGGGTTGGCTTTGCCCTGGCCGGCAATGTCGGGGGCCGAGCCGTGCACGGCCTCGAAGATGGCCATGTTGTCGCCGATGTTGGCCCCGGCCACTACGCCCAGGCCGCCCACCAGGCCGGCGCAGAGGTCCGACAGCAGGTCGCCGAACAGGTTGGTGGTCACAATCACGTCGAATTGCTCGGGCTTGTTCACAAGCTGCATGCACATGTTGTCGATGATTTTATCCTCGAACACAATTTGCGGAAACTCGTTGCTGGCCTCTTTGCAGGCGTTGAGCATCAGCGTGCCGGCCATTTTGATGATATTGGCCTTGTGGGCCAGCGTCACCTTTTTGCGGCCGTGCTTGGCGGCGTAGGCAAAAGCGGCGCGGCAAATTTTGCGCGAACCTTCCACCGTGACGCGGGCAATAGCATCGGCAATGCCGAGGCGTTCATCCCACACTTCCAGGCCCGAGTACAGGCCTTCGGTGTTTTCGCGGAACAGCACTAGGTCGATGCCCTCGTAGCGGGTGTGGATGCCGGCAGTGGTTTTGCTGGGCCGCACGTTCTGGTAGAGGTCGTACTTCTGGCGCAGCGTCACGTTGATGCTGCGGAAGCCCTTGCCCACGGGCGTAGTAATCGGGCCTTTGAGGGCCACCTTATTCTTTTCCAGTGACTTGAGCAAAGAATTCGGAATCAGCTCGCCCGACTGGTCGAACGTGGTCTGGCCGGCGTTCTGCTCCTCCCACTCGATGGGCACCTGGGCGGCAGCAAAAATATCGGTTACTGCTTTTGTGATTTCGGGGCCTATGCCGTCGCCGGGAATAAGGGTTACTAGGTGCATCGTAATTGGTAATAAATGACTGAATGAGAAAGCAAAGAACGGAATGAGTGAATGAGTGAAGACTGAATTTTCATCGGCCGGTCACTCATTCTCCCATTCCGTCAATTACTTAGGTACCCGTAAAAAAATTAAGCGCCTTTGCGGGAGTTAATCTGGTTGATGAGCTGGTCAACATCGCCAAGCAGCTGTTCGGCTTTCGATTTGGCGTCGGAAATCACGCGCTGGCCTTCGCTTTTGGCGGTAGACTGGCCAATGCCTTCGCGGCTGGTTACGAGGCTTTCGGTGAGGTCGGCGAGTACCGAGCGGTACTTTTCGAGCTGGTAGCTGAGCCAGGAGCGGGTTTCGGTGCCGGGTTCGGGGGCATAGAGCAAGCCAAGGGCCGCGCCGGTGAGGGCGCCGCCCGCGAAGCACAGGATGCCGGTGGTGGTTTTGCTGGCCATGGTCGTTGGGTTAGGGAAGAGGGGGTGAGAGTGTTTTCATTATTGCCTACGCAGAAACGCGGCCGTAGATGCAAAAGTAGCGTAGTGCGGGCTTCAGCACGCCGTTCAGGTCAGGCCTGTGGGTTGACACTACCGGCCGAAGCCCGCATTGCTGTGCTATTGGTTATCCAGCAGGCCGCGGCCCGATTTGCGAATGTCGCCGCTGGCGGCCAAATCCGTCGCCAGCTTGTCGAGAATACCGTTCACAAATTGCTTGCTCTTGGGCGTGCTGTAGAGCTTGCTGATTTCAATGTACTCGTTGATAGTAACTTTCACCGGAATGCCGCGGAATAGCTGCATCTCGGTAAGCGCCATCTTCAGGATGATTTTATCCAGCAGGGCCACGCGCTCTACGTCCCAGTTCTGCACCGAGCCGGCGATAAGCTTTTCCATCTTGTCGTCCTCGATGAGCGTCTGCTTGTAGAGGGTTTCGGCAAACTCGCGGTCGTCGGCCCAGTTGGCCGAGAGGTTCATGAGCTCCTGCGTGGGCTCGGCGGCGAAGGGCAGCATTTTCAGCGTCTTCAGCACCAGGTTGCGCACGATGGGCCGGTTCTCTTCCCAGTTCAAATCATCAGACTCCAGCTGGCGCGGCAGGGCCTCGCCCTTGAACACGAAGTCCTTATAGATATGACGCAGGATTTCAAGGTCCGTGTCGTAGTCCATTTCGGGCTGGTCGATGTCCTTGCCGTTGAGGTAGGCCCGCACGGTTTCGTCGGCCTTCATCTCTTCCCAGGCGGCGCGCAGGGCTTCGAGCTCCTCATTACCCTCCCAGGCCAGCTTACGCCGGATGGTTTGGGTCTGGAGCTGCTCGTTGGCCATCAGCTTGACAATAGCAGTGTTGCGGTGCAGGCGGGTAGCATCCTGGGCATCCTCGCGGGGGCCGAGGCGGCGGCGCTCCTCGCGGCTTTGCTCCTCCTCAATCA
Source organism: Hymenobacter artigasi (assembly GCF_012275535.1). Taxonomy (GTDB): domain Bacteria; phylum Bacteroidota; class Bacteroidia; order Cytophagales; family Hymenobacteraceae; genus Hymenobacter; species Hymenobacter artigasi. The sequence goes on from NZ_JAAVTK010000001.1 coordinate 844,269, forward strand.
CGCCGAGCAGGGCGGCGGGCAGGTTCAGCAGGTGCAGGTACTGGTCGTGGATGCTTTCGGCCCCCACCAGCAGTTGCCCGCCGTAGAACTCGCCGTCCTTCTTCACCTGGTTCTGGAAGGAGTTGATGGCATCGGTCACGGCCTTGTCCACGGCTTTGTCGTCCGTTTTCTCGGGCATCGTGCCGGTGCGGTACCAGTCGCGCAGCTGGGCTTCGCCCATCTTGCGCTGGCCTTCCAGCTGGCGGCGGTCGGGGGCCTCTTTGGCCGTCAGGTCGGGCTCGAAAGCAGCCGCGATGCGGTCCTGTGCCAGCATCAAATCAGCTCCCACCGCCTGGTGGTAGGAGTAGAGCGACTGCATGACTTTGATACGGAGGAGGCGGCGATTTAACATAAAAGGGTTGAGTTTTGAATGTTGAGGGTTGAGTTGAAAGCTGAAGGTTAGGCTGGCAGGCCGACAGTGTGTTGAAAACCTGCCAACTCAACCCTCAACATTCAAAACTCAACCCTCCTAATAGGTCGACTTCACCCGGCCCACGCTGGCGATGCGCTCCTTGGCCTGCTTGATGGCGGCGGCCTGCGGGTGCGTGCCTTCTTCTTCGGCCTTAGCCAAAACCTGGAGGGTGAAATCGTAGATTTTTTCGGTTTGGGTGAGGGCACCCTGGCGGCTGCCGCCCGTTACTTCCGAGTACACGTTGATGAGGCCGCCGGCGTTGATGAGGAAGTCGGGGGCGTACACGATGCCGCGGCGCACCAGCTCGGGGCCGTGCTGGTTCTCGTTTTTGAGCTGGTTGTTGGCGCAGCCAGCCACCACGCGGGCCTTCAGGCGCGGAATGGTGTCGTCGTTGAGCGTGGCACCCAGCGCGCAGGGCGAGTAAATGTCCATTTCCTGGTCGTAAATCTCGTCGAGGCCCACGGCGGTGGCGCCGAAGCGGTTGGCTGCGTCCAGAGCGCGGTCTTCGTAGTAGTCGGTCACAATGAGCTTGGCGCCCTCTTTCTGCAGGTGCTCCAGCAGGTAGGTGCCCACGTGGCCCGTACCCTGCACACCAATGCGCTTGCCAGCCAGGCTCTCGGAGCCAAATGCTTTTTTAGCGGCGGCTTTCATGCCCATGTACACGCCATAGGCCGTCACCGGTGAGGGGTCGCCGCTGCCGCCCATGCTCTCGGGCAGGCCGGCTACGTGCTTGGTTTCCATGCGAATGTACTCCATGTCCTTGGTGGTCATGTTCACATCCTCGGCCGTGATGTACTTGCCGTTCAGGTTCTTCACGAAGCGGCCAAACTTGCGCAGCAGGGCCTCTGTCTTTAGCGTTGCGGCGTCGCCGATGATGACGGCCTTGCCACCGCCCAGGTTCAGGCCCGAGATGGCGGCCTTGTAGGTCATGCCGCGCGAGAGGCGCAGCACATCGTTCAGGGCTTCGGCATCGGAGGCATAGTGCCACATGCGCGTGCCGCCGAGGGCGGGCCCGAGCACCGTGTTGTGAATGCCGATGATGGCCTTGAGGCCAGTCTCGTGGTCGTGGCAATACACGACCTGCTCGTGCTGGTGCTCGGCAATCTGGCCGAAAATCGACTCGGGGGCGACAATCTGGGTTTCAATCATGGGAAATGAATTGAAGGTTGGTGGGAATTGTGGGATGGATGGGTGAGAATAGTACGGCGTAACTTTGTTGGGTCTTATACGGAGAAACCGGGCGGTCATGCAGAGCGCAGCGAAGCATCTTTACCTCGCTACTAATCTTTTGATTGCGTTGAGCGGTAAAGATGCTTCGCTGCGCTCTGCATGACGTTCTAGATTCTCTTTCAAGCCGCAAAAGTACCGCTATTTTCCCGAACCGGCCCCTTTCCCACCTTGCCTGTGCGCGCTCTCAACGCCGTTAACCCGTTCATTTTCCGCTACAAGTGGCATTTCCTCGCCGGGTTGCTGTTTGTGGCGCTGAGCACCTTGCTGGCCATTTTTCCGGCTCAACTGGTGCGCTATGCCTTCGATTTGGTGAACGAAGGCATCGACCTATACCACCTCTACGCCGGCACCGAAGCGCAGAGCAGCGTGTACCAGCTTTTTGGGCGCAACGTGTTGTTCTACGGAGTGCTCATTATTGTGCTGGCCCTGCTGCGGGGCATCTTCCTGTTCTTCATGCGCCAGACGCTCATCGTGATGTCGCGCCACATTGAGAACGACCAGAAGAACCAGATTTACCAGCATTACCAGTCACTACCGCTCAGCTTCTACCGCCGCCACAGCACCGGCGATTTGATGTCGCGCATCAGCGAAGACGTGAGTCGGGTGCGGATGTACCTCGGGCCGGCCATTATGTATTTCCTGCAGCTGGTGCTACTGTTCCTGCTCATCGTGCCGCTCATGCTCATGGTGAACGTGAAGCTGACGCTGTACACGCTGCTACCGCTGCCGGTGCTGTCGGTCAGCATCTTCTACGTCAATAACCTGATTGAGCGGAAGTCCGACGAAATACAGCGGGCGCTGTCGGGCATGACCACCTTTGTGCAGGAGGCTTTTTCCGGGATTCGGGTGCTGAAATCGTTCGTGCGCGAGCAGGATTCGCACGCGCAATTTTCGGCCGCCAGCAACGAGTATAAAGAAAAGTCGCTGAGCCTGAACTTTGTAAATTCGCTGTTTTTCCCGCTTATTCTGTTCCTCATTGGCCTGAGCACGCTCATCACGGTGTGGGTAGGGGGGCAGGAAGTCATTCGCGGCACCATCACCACGGGCACCATTGCCGAGTTCCTGATTTACGTGAACCTGCTCACCTGGCCGGTCACGGCCCTGGGCTGGACTTCCTCGCTGGTGCAGCGGGCCGAGGCCTCCCAGGCTCGCATCAACGAGTTTCTGGACCAGAAAACCGACATCATCTCGCGGCAGAACGTGCAGCGCGAACTGGAAGGCGATATCGTGTTCGAAAACGTGTCCTTCACCTACCCCGACACCGGCATTCAGGCCCTGAAAAACGTGAGCTTCCGCGTGAAGCCGGGCCAGACGCTGGCCGTTATCGGCAACACCGGCTCGGGCAAAACCACCGTGGCCGCGCTGCTCTGCCGCCTGTACGACGTATCGGCTGGCAGTATCAACATTGATGGTACCGATGTGCGCGACTACTCGCTGCGCGCCCTGCGCGGCCAGATTGGCTACGTGCCGCAGGACGTATTCCTGTTTTCCGACAGCATCCGCAACAACATCAACTTCGGCCTCGATGAGCCCGACGAGGCCCGCATGCTGCAAGCCGCCCGCGATGCCGACGTGTACGAGAATATTCGCGCTTTCCCCGAGGGCTTCGATACCAAAGTGGGCGAGCGCGGCATCACCCTCTCGGGCGGCCAGAAGCAGCGCGTGAGCATGGCCCGCGCCCTGGTGAAGGAGCCCAAAATTCTGATTCTGGACGACTCCCTTTCCGCCGTCGACACCAAGACGGAAAATGCCATCCTCGGCAGCCTCCAGCGCATTATGGCGGCGCGCACCAGCCTCATCATCTCGCACCGCGTTTCGTCGGTGAAGCTGGCCGATGAAATCCTGGTGCTCGACGATGGCATCATCGTGCAGCACGGCACCCACGACGCCCTGATGGCCGACACCAGCGGCCTCTACCGCGCCCTCTACGACCGGCAACTCCAAACCGAAGAAGCGTAGCAGCGGTGAGGGGGTGAAATAGTGAAATAGTGATTTCACGGACCAACACATCCATTGAACATCAAGCTCGCCATTTCACCCCTCACCAGATGAACCAACGCCTTGCCCACGTCACCCTGCTCGTTCGTGAATACGACGAAGCCATTGCCTTCTACACTACCGTGCTGGGCTTCACGCTTGCCTCCGACCTCGACATGGGCGACGGCAAGCGCTGGGTAGTGGTAGCGCCGCCCGGCCCCGCCGGCTGCAGCCTGCTACTGGCCGAGGCCAAAACCGACGAAGAAAAACAAGCCGTGGGCCGGCAGGGGGCCGGCCGCGTCTGGCTGTTTCTGCACACCGACGACTTCTGGCGCGACCACCCCGTGCTGCAAGCCCGCGGCCTGCACTTCCTCGAAACCCCGCGCAGCGAGGTCTATGGGCATGTAGCCGTATTCGAAGACCTGTACGGCAACAAGTGGGACTTGCTGGAGCCGTTGGGCTAAACGAAATGCCTGTTGAAAACGCCAAACGGCCGCCCTGCTCAGCAAGGCGGCCGTTTTGTTTAGTGGCTGGCGAGGGTGTGGGTCTGGGCTATTGCCCAATCATGACGCGGCGCATGCCGGTTTTTTCATACGCCGTGCAGCGCACGATGTAGGCACCCGCCGGCAGCTGGCTCACGTTGAGCACGGCCGGGGTCTGGCCGTTCATCATGGTGTGGGTGATGACGGGGCGGCCGCCCGTATCGGTCACTTCCACGCGGGTGGGGCCGGGATTGTCGGTTTTCACGGTGAGACGGCCGGCTACGGCATCGGCTTTTACCTTGATGGCATTAGGGTTAGCGGCCGGGGTTTCGGGGGCCAGCGCGATGCGGCCCGCGCCCTCGGCTGCCGGCGCTGCGGCAACGGGAGCTGCCGCAGGGGCTGCGATTACGCCGTTGGGCAAAATTGCTTCTTCTTTGGCGGGGGCAACAACAGCCGTAGCCGGGCTGGCGGGAGCCGGGGCCTGGGCTTGCGCCGCCGCCGAAGCCAACGTGCTGGCCAACACAAGTAGTAATAACTTTTTCATAAGTAGGATAAGAACAAGATGGGGTAAATTGGCTTGCGTAAAGCTAAGCAATTATGAATCTGCTTGGGCCAAAACCGGTCCAAAAACCGGCCACAGGCCACTGCGGGCAAAACTTTATTTTCGCAGAGCTTGCACATGAATCAAAAATAATCTTACCTTTGTCGCTCCAATACCAAACGGGGTGTAGCGTAGCCTGGTATCGCGCCAGCATGGGGTGCTGGAGGTCGTAGGTTCGAATCCTGCCACTCCGACGGAAGAGCAGCCGCTCTCATAAAGCCTTCGAACTCTCGGGTTCGGAGGCTTTTTTCGGCCGCTTAATATTGGAAATAGAAACAGGCCGCCCCATCGGCCTGCTTTCGGGGTGTAGCGCAGCCCGGTAGCGCGCGTCGTTCGGGACGACGAGGCCGTAGGTTCGAATCCTGCCACCCCGACTTTCCCGCAAGCTTCAATGCCTCCGCCCTTCCGGCGGGGGCATTGTGCTTTTCAGCCCATTAGCTAGGTTCAAGGTGAGAGTGCATCGGGCCGGGCCGGATTGTGCGGCCATAGAAATTAATGGGTGAAAAGCATTGAATTCGGCAGAACTGGAAAGAACTTTGCGGTCCTTTTTTCATTCATTATTTCCCTCCACATGAGAAATACAGTACTTCTACTGGCTGCCCTGGGCAGTGCTTTTTCGGCCGCGCAGGCCCAGTCTACCATCGGCAAAGGCACCGGGCTGCTCACGGGCAGCGTGGGCTACCACACCCAAACTGAAGACCTGAGCAGCTCCGGCAACGGGGGCACATTCAACAGCACTTCCCGGCTCGGGACGTTCACGCTGGATTTGACAGTTGGCGGGTTTGTGGCTGATAATCTGGCCTTGGGCTTGCAGCTTAGCCACACGGTGACGGGAGGCTCCTACACTTCGTCGAGCAATGGCGTTTCGCCATCCATTCCGACGGCTTCTACTTTGCGGGTGGGCCCCATGGTGCAGTACTACAAAATGCTGAGCGAGCAATTTGGTCTGACTACGATGCTTGGCGCGGGGTATGAGTCGGACAACGACGTGAGCCGAAGCCTGTATTACAGCACCTACGGCTACCCAGTTACTTATTACTCAACCCGCAAAATGACAGGGTATTACGCGGCTATCACGCCGGGCATTATCTTTTTCCCGGTGCCAAAGTTCGGCCTGACGGCAACTATCGGCAGCCTGGGCTACAACCACCTAAAGGTGAACAACGACAACACCAGCGCCGACCAGACACTTGGTGCGTTCGATGCGGGCTTTGGCCTGAACAAGCTGCAATTCGGGGCTGGCTACTATTTCGGCCGCAAATAAGTACGCGGCTCCATTCGCTGCTTTCGCGCAAAAAGCCCTGATATCATCTGATATCAGGGCTTTTTGCATTCAACTAACCGTTGGGTGAGGGTTGCGGGTTGCGGAGCGTATGCTTATCCACTGCTTGATTGTCGGCAGCTATGCCCGCTCGCTGCTACTTCACGCCCACCCACACTTCTGATTCCTCATTGGCCCCGAAGCGCTCCAGGTAGAAGTCGCCGCGCTGGGTGAGCTTCTGCTTTTTCACGGCTTCGAGGGCGGCTGGGTACAGCTTGTTGGGAGCCAGCAGGTAGCTTACCCCCGTGAGGCGGGCGGCCAGGATGCGCTGCCCGGCCGGCACCACGCGGTAGCGGAAGCCGGCGGGCAGCGCCTGGGTGGTATCGGGCAGGGCTAGGCCGATGAAGGCTTGGATGGTGTCGTGGGCCGTTTCGGGGTCGTTGAGGTAAAGGTTGGCGAGGTCGCCGTGCAGGCGGGCCTGGGCGTCCTTGGCCTGGCGAAACAGGTTGCCGAAGGCATCGCCGGTCACCTTGCCGTGGAAGGGCTGACCAGCCAGATACAGCGGCGCAGCGGTGGTTTCGAGGGTGATTTCGGGCTCGCGGGTGCCGCCGAGGTAGGCGTAGGTGCTGGCCGCGATGAGCGTGAGCAGGATGATGGCGAGGAAGAGGTAACGCATGACGCTTCGCTTAATGAGGAATTAAGAATGATGAATGAATAATTGGAAATCGCGACTTAGCTGGAAGGCAATTCTTCATTCTTAATTCCTAATTCTTCATTAACAACAACGTACTGCATGCGGTAGAGCTGGGCGTAGTAGCCGCCCTCAATGCGCAGAAGCTCTTCGTGGGTGCCGGTTTCCTTGATTTCGCCCTTGTCGAGGACGATGATTTTATCTGCTTTCTGAATCGTGCTCAGGCGGTGGGCGATGACGAGCGAGGTGCGGCCCTGCATCAGCTTTTCGATGGCTTCCTGAATCAACTCCTCGGTTTCCGAATCGACGGAGGACGTGGCTTCGTCGAGCACGATGATGTGGGGCTGGTACACCATGGCCCGCACGAAGCTGATGAGCTGGCGCTGCCCCACGGAGAGCGTGGCGCCGCGCTCCATCACGGGATAGCCGAGGCCGTCGGGCAGGCGCTCGATGAAACGGCGGGCCCCCACGAGGTCGGCGGCTTCCCAGATTTGCGCGTCGGTGATGGTTTGGTTGCCGAGGGTGATGTTGTCGCGGATGCTGCCGGCGAAGAGGAAGACGTCCTGCAATACCACGCCAATCTGGCGGCGCAGCAGGCTGAGGTCGTAGTCGCGCAGGTCGCGGCCATCAATGCAGATGCTGCCTTCCTGAATATCGTAGAAACGGCTGAGCAGGTTGATAATGCTGGTTTTGCCCGCGCCGGTGGCCCCCACGAAGGCAATGGTCTGGCCCGGATTGACGTGGAAGCTAATGTCCTTGAGCACCCAGTCGGGCTCGTTGTAAGCGAATTTGACGTGCTTGAACTCTACGTCGCCCTGCAGCTCGGCGGGGGCGTAGGTGCCGGTGGTGGCGATGATGTCCTGGTTGTCGAGCAGCTTGAGCAGGCGCTCGGTGCTCACCAGGCCCAGCTGCAGGGTGTTGAACCGGTCGGCAATCTGGCGGATGGGGCGAAAAAACAGCGCGTTGTACATAATGAAGGCGATGAGGGCGCCCTTTGAAATCGAGCCCTCAATCTGGCCCTGCGCGGCGTACCACACCAGCAGGCCCACGCCGATAGCACCCAGCACCTCGGCCACCGGGAAGTAGATGCTGTAGTAGAGCACCGAGCGAATGTTGGCATCGGTGTGCTCCTTGTTTATAGCTTCGAACTTGCGAAATTCGCGCTCCTCGTTGTTGAAAATCTGAACCACGTTCATGCCCGTGAGGTGCTCCTGCACGAAGGAGTTGAGCTTGGCCACGGCCGTGCGCACATCCTGAAAAGAGCCCTTGATTTTTTCCTTGAACACGTAGGTGCTGAACAGCAGCGGCGGAATCACCGACAGGCTGATGAGCGTGAGCCGCCAGTCGATGTAAAACATGAAGGCCATGATGAAGAGCAGCTGCAGAATGTCGCCCACCATGGCCGCCAGGCCCTCGCTGAATACATCGGACAGGGTTTCCACGTCGGAAATATTGCGGGTCACGAGCACGCCAATAGGCGTCTGGTCGAAGAACTTGAGCTTGAGGCTGAGCAGGTGCTGATAGAGGTCGGTGCGGATATCGCGCACGATGTACTGGCCCAGCCAGCCGCCGTAGTACGTCTGCAGGTAGCTCACGCCGGCGTGGGCCACCAGCAGCACCAGCAGCAGCATAAACATGAAGTTCAGGCTCTTCATATCGCCTTGCTCAATGCTGACATCGACCATGCGCTGAATGAGGAAGGGCCGCAGCGTGCCCAGCACGGCCGTGGCCACGGTGAGCACAATGAGGCCGATGAAGACGCGCCGGTAGGGGCGCACGTAGCCTAGCAGTCGGCGCAGCACGGCCCAGTCGAAGACTTGGCCGGTTTTGGGGGCGGAAGTGGTGGGGTCCATAAGTGGGGGCAAAGGTCGGTAAGAACAAGCAGTGGCGAGCGGAGTTCGCGGCGGGTTGGTAAGTGGCGGTTTGCTTTTCCGAGTGGAAGCCTCATCTTTAGGGTCTATTCCACTTTCTTCCCATCCTTTTTATGCTGCTGTTGCTACGCCGCGTAGGCTTTTGTTTGGGCTTGCTGCTGACTGCCTGCGCCGTCCGCGCCCAAACCATCAACACCGACGCCGTGACCCGGTACTGGGAAATAACCGATGGTCTGCGGCAAAATCGCCCCCTTACCGACCAGGCGTGGCAGGAATTCCTGGAGATTCCGGGCAATAAGATTTACGTGCGCGGCATCTACTCCGCCGCCGATTTGGTGCGCTACCGCCGGGCTATCGAAGTGGTGTACATGCCGCGCTACGATTCGCTGCGCCAGGCCAATCTCGATGCCAAGGTGTGGTACTACCTGATGGTGAACGACTACAAAGAGCACGAGCCCGACTACCGAAAGCTCGTGGCCTCCGCGAAGAACAACGCGGTTTCGCTCGACCTCATGTACCAGAAGGCTTACGAGTACCTGCCGGCCCGGAACCACACCAAGGTGGCCGATTTGAACATTTACTACGAGGCCCTGGGCAACGATGCCACCTCGCAGGCCGAGGGCCTGTTCTACAGCCTGCGGGCGGTGCGCGATGCCAACGAGGCGGGGGCTGGCATCCTGCAAGGGCATGAGATGCACCACCGGCTGCGCACGGGCAAAGACTTCGGGAATATCGCGCCCGACGATGAGGGCCTGATGCAAATTATGTTCAGCATCCAGAACGAAGGCCTGGCCGACCTGATTGACAAATCGGTTACGATTAATATGCCTGGCGACCCGCGCGGTATCCGCGAGTGGGTCCTGGACCCCGCGCCGTCCTTCATCCACCAGATGGACTCTGCGATTCAGGCGCGGGCTTTGGGCGGGGCCCCGGCCACGGACCGGTGGTACCGGCGGCTCTCTAATGGCTCAAACGGCCATTTGCCAGGCTTCTTTATGTCCAGTGCCATCAAAAAAAACGGTTATACCAAGCAGCTGATTGACAAGGCCGACGACCCGTTCGCCTTCTTCTACCTGTACCAGAAAGCCGTCCGCAAAGACAAAACCCATCCTCCGCGCTTCTCCGACGCTTCCATGCGCTACCTGAAGGTGCTGGAGCAGAAATACACCAAGTCCCGGCCGGCCTCGTCCTGACCGGGCTGGGGCCGGGCCGCTACTCCACCGGCACCACCCCGTCCTCGTATTCCACCCGGCTCAGGAAAAGTCCTTTGGCCGGGGCGGCGCTGCCGGCATCTACCCGCTTCTGCGCCCACAGCAGCTCCTGAAACTGGCGCGGCGTGAGCTTGCCCCGGCCCACGTCGAGCAGGGTGCCCACCACCAGCCGCACCATGCCCCGCACAAAGCGGTTGGCCCGAATGCGGAACACCCAGCCGCCGGGTGCTAGGTGCCAGCCGGCGGCCGTGCAGTAGCACACGTAGTGGTTTTCGCCGCCCTTTACTTTCGAGAAGGACGTGAAATCGAACTGCCCCACCATATAGCCGGCGGCCTCATTCATGGCGGCAATGTCTAGCGGGCGGTCTACGTACAAGGCCTGGTCGCGCCGGAAGGGGTTGGGTTGGGTTACCACGAAGTACTCGTAGTTGCGCTCCTCCGCCGAGAAGCGGGCGTGCGCATTGGCCGGTACGGGGTGTAGGCGTAGCGCGCCGATGTCGGGCGGCAGGGCCCGGCGCAGGCGATAGAGCAGCACATCGAGCGGCAGGGTTTCGGGTAGGTCGGCATCGAAATGCGCGACCTGGTGGCTGGCGTGTACGCCCGAATCGGTGCGGCCGCTGCCCAGGCAGTAAGTGGGCCGGCGCAGTATCTGGGTCAGGCAGCGGTCAATTTCGGCCTGCACGGTGGGCATGCCGGGCTGAATCTGCCAGCCGCAGTAAGAAGTGCCGTCGTAGGCAAGGTGCAAAAAGTAGCGCATGAAGCGCAAAAGTACGGCTGCGCAAAAGAGTAGGGGTGGGGCTGGTCCCCGCCCGCCGTGTACGCCGTTCTAAAAACGGTCGTGCCACAACGGGCGGGGACCAGCCCCACCCCTACAAGGGTGTCTACCGCTCTACAGCTTCTCGTAAATCACGGCCGCGCCCTGGCCTACGCCCACGCACATCACGGCCAGGCCGTAGCGCATGCCTTCGCCGCGGCGGTGCATCTCGTGCAGCAGCGTGGCCGTAATGCGTGCGCCCGAGCTGCCCAGCGGGTGGCCCATGGCAATGCTGCCGCCGTTCACGTTCACTTTGGCCATGTCGAGGCCCAATTCGCGCACGCAGGCAATGCTTTGAGCGGCAAAGGCTTCGTTGAGCTCAATCAGGTCGATGTCGGCCAGCGTGAGACCGGCGCGCTGCAACACCTTCTGGGTCGCGGGAATCGGCCCCAGGCCCATTACCGAGGGGTCGACGCCGGCCACGGCCGAGGCTACTACCCGCGCCAGGGGTTTCAGGTTGTATCTTTTCAGCGCGTCCTCGCTCACCATGAGCACGGCCGCCGCGCCGTCGTTGATGCCCGCCGAGTTGCCGGCCGTCACGGTGCCGCCCTCGGGCTGGAAGGCAGGCTTAAGGGTGGCCAGCTTTTCGAGGGGCGAGAAGCGGGGCTGCTCATCGGCATCAAACAGGGCCGTATCGCCCTTCGGACGCGGAATAAACACCGGCACAATCTCCTTGCGGAACCGGCCTTTCTCCAACGCGCGGGCATACTTGCGCTGGCTCTCGAAGGCGAAAAAATCCTGCTCTTCGCGGGTCACGTTGTACTGCTTGGCCACGTTCTCGGCCGTCTGGCCCATGGCAAAGGGGTAGTGCAGCTGCGTGAGGCGGGGGTTGATGAAGCGCCAGCCCAGCGTGGTGTCGTGGGCCGTGAGCTCGCGCCCGAATGCCGATTCCGACTTGGCCATCACAAACGGGGCGCGGGTCATGCTCTCGGCCCCGCCGGCCAGGTATACGTCGCCCTCGCCGCACTTAATGGCGCGGGCCGCGTCCATAATGCTCTGCAGGCCCGAGGCGCACAGGCGGTTCACGGTATTGCCGGGCACCGTAACGGGCAGGCCGGCCAGCAGCGCGGCCATGCGGGCCACGTTGCGGTTGTCCTCTCCGGCTTGGTTGGCGGCACCGATGATGACGTCCTCAATGGCGGCCTTGTCAACGGTTGGGTTGCGGCGCATGAGCTCGCGGAGCACATGGGCGGCCAGGTCGTCGGGGCGAACGCTGCTGAGCGCACCCCCAAATTTTCCAATCGGGGTACGCACCGCGTCCACGATATAAGCAGTTGGCATTCGTAAGGTAATAATGGCGGCGCAAGCGCCGAATGGAATTAAATTTGCGGCCCGGGCACTGGCCCGGACCTGTTCAACACTACAACAAAGATGATACAAAGAATCCAAAGCGTGTTTTTGCTCTTGCTGGCCCTGGCCATGCTCAGCCTGCTGGCGCTGCCCCTGTGGCACAAAGTCGACGGCCTCACCCATCAGGAATTAACCCTCACGGCCTTTGGGTTCGATGCTCAGGGCCTTACCGTACCGGCCGGCATCGGCCCGGTCTGGCTGATTGGCGCCCTGGCCGCCGCCTCGGCCGCGCTGGCTTTCTATGAGATTTTCCAGTTCCGCACCCGCATGCGCCAGCTCATGCTGGGCTCCATCAACCTGCTACTCATCACCGCCACCCTCGGCGCCGAGTTCTACTTCCAGACCAAGGGCGAGCAGCTGCTCAACATCAAGCTCGAAGGCCAGGTGCTGCTCGCCTTCTACCTGCCCACGCTGGCCCTGCTGCTCAACCTGCTGGCCAACCGTTTCATCCGCCGCGACGAGCAGCTGGTGCGCAGCGCCGACCGCCTGCGCTAAAAAAACTGTCATTCCGACGCAGGAGGAATCTGCGTAAATAAGTCTTCAGCTTCCTCCGAATTCGAAACATACAAAAGGGCCGCTGTCATCACGACAGCGGCCCTTTTGTATGTTTCATTGCTTCCGACCAACTCAGCGTTGCGAAGTATTGTTCACGGCCTGCTCTACCGCCTTGGCACCGCTTTCCGTTTCAAAAGCATCATATACGCGGTTGAAATTCTGAGGGTCGCTGATGTGCGTGTAGGCAAACGTGGCCAAATCGATGCGGCAGGCCTCGGAGTTGATGCTGCGCAGCAGGCGGCTCAGGTCATCGCTCCGCAAGCTGCGCTGGGCCAGGCCTTCTTTGGCCGCGCTCAGCTTGCTGGCTTCGGCAATGCGGCCCTGCACGTTTTTCACCAAGGCATCTACGTCCTGCGGGGCCAGGCTGCGGTAGCTGCTCGTGGCTGTGCCGGGGTAGTTGCCGGGCGTGGGGCCGTTGTTGTAGCCGCCGCCGTTGGGGTTGTTGTTGTAGCCGCCGTTGCTGGGCGCGTTGGGATTATTGCCGTAGCCGCCGTTGGGGGCCGGCGCGTTGTTGTAGCTGCCGCCATTGTCGTAGTCGTCGTAGGGGTCGTTGCTGCCGTAGCCTTGGTTGCTGCCCTGGCCGTAGGGCGCGGGGCTGTTGTAGTGTCCACCACCGCCGTTGTAATAGCCGTTGCCGCCATAGCCGGGCGCGTATAGCGCTACGGCATTCACCTGCTGCAAATACAGCGGCCGGCCGGGCCGCGTCACCAGCACAAACGTGGTTTCGAGACCGGGCTCCAGCCATACGCGGCTGCGGAAGCGCACAGCCCCGCCATACGCCGTGGGCACGCTGAAATCGGCCCAGTGCTGGCCGGGCATCAACTGGTCGACGTGCACCTGCCGGGCCAGGCCTCGCGTGAGTGGCCGCCCATCAAGCACCAGTCCAAACGGCACCCCACGCTCCGACGAAAAGTTGACATTAGCCGGCACCGGTGGGTAAGCCAACGCAGGAGATACGGCGGCCAACAAGCCTGCCAATGCCAGAAGTAGAGCCTTTTTCATTGCAGTAAAGGAGAAGGTTTCGGCCGGAAACTCCGGCCGGAAACCCTTATTCCAAAACGTGTGCCACGTTCGCGGGGGCTACTCGCCGAAGTGCGTCATATCGGCCCGGTGAAAGCCAAAGCCGCTGTTCGTGGTCAGGCTCATTTCGAAAACCGGCTGCCGCGTGGCGTAGTCAACTTCGATGATTTTGCCGCCCGCGCCGGTGGCTGTGGGCACTTGGTCGCCGGGGCAAAACCGCACGTGGTTGACGCCCGGCAGGTATTCGACGCGTGATACGATGACCGAATACGTTTCGGTGCCCCGCTCTTTGCCGTACTCCCACACCTGCTGCACAGTGCGCCGCACCGGGTCGATGCGGAAGGCTACCGCGCGGCTGTAAGTGCCGGGCGCGGGGTTAAAATTGCGGTGCGAGCCGTTGTCAAACAGCAGCCAGTCGCCGTTGGGCATGCGCGACGGCGAGTGCTGGTACCAGTTCCACTCGAAGCTGGGGTGGTTGGTGGTGCCCAGGGCCACGTCGGCATCGGCGATGGGCTGGCCGTTCGCATCGAGCGGCGTAAGCAAAAAATTGTTCAGGTCTTCGCCCCGGCGGTTGCTGCCCCAGCCCTTGTGCGGGGCCAGAATCCACACAATGCGGTCGTCATAGCCCAGCTTCACCACGCCCTGCACGCGGGTCGAAACCACTATCGTGTTGTCGGCCGGGTCGTAGACCACGGCATTTGTGTGGGCCCAGTCTACCGGGTCGGTTTCCAGGGCGTGGCGGTTTTCGTCGAGCAGCTGCTTCAGGTCCCACTCGTGCGTCACGTTCCCCGAGGTGCGGGACACCTCAATCACTACATCCTCCTCCGTGGGCGAGCCATCGGGGTGGGTGCTGCCGGCTTTGTTCACCGTCACCAGGAAATTGCCGTCGGGCTTTTCCACTACCTCGTGGTGGAAGGTGTAGCCGGGCATTTTCCAGGTATTCAGCAGCTGGCCCAGTGCATCCACTTCGTATAGATAGCTAGTGGTTCTATCCCCGAACAGGTAGTTGCCGTTACGCAGGTGGCTGATGCCGCAGTCGTAGAACAGGTGATTGAGCGTGGGGTGGGTCGAAAAATCCAGCAGCCAGCGGATATCGCCGTAGTTGTCCACCACCAGCGGAATGTATGGGTCGGTGCTGCTGAAATTGCTCACCAGGCTCAGGGCCCCGCCCAGCGCGGCGGTCGGCGGCGTGGTCACGGTGATGGCCGTGGGCAGCTTAGCGGGCAGAAACCCGGTTTGCACCGTCAGCGTGTCGGCCAGCACAACCTGGCCGTTATCAGACGTAAACGTAATCTCCACCGAATTAGCCCAGTTGGCATACAAGCCCAGTATCGCTACCACGTGCGTCGTATCGGTATCGTGGATATGTTGCTCCACGTCAGAGTCCGGGCCGTGTTTACCGTGCACGGTTACCGTGGTAGTACCCGGCCCGCCCGTGCTGAAGGTGAGCTGGGCTGAAAGTGGAGCATAACCCGACGGATTCAGCAACAGGGTGCTGTTCGGTATCGGCGAGGGCAGCACCTTGGGCAACGGAGCAACAATATCGTCCTTCTGACAGCTGCTTAAGCCGGCGATAAGGACGCCCAGCGTGAGGTAAATTAGTTGTTTGAACATAGCGAAAAAGGGAGAGAGAAAGTGCAATGAGGTTCAATAGACCCCCATTTTGACGATTTCAGACCTTCGCTATGAAGCCGGGTTTATTCTGGATTAGCTAAATTTTTTTTCATAGCGCGCATAGTAGCTAAGCCACCGGCACATAGCTTGGAACTAGTCGCGCTTTTTCCTCAGTGCGTGGCTCTGGGTAGCTTCTTCGACCAGGTGCGACAACTTCCGTACTCTTATCCTTTCTTCCAGCCGCAGTCCCGGTTCAGGCAGCAGTTTGAGCACAAGCAAAACGCCCCCGCGGCGGAAGCTGCGGGGGCGTTTCGGGCAAACAAAGCGAGACTATTACTTTGCTATCCGGGTCACTTTGAACTCGGTGCGGCGGTTGCGCTGGTACTCTTCTTCCGTCGTCGGCTTCAGCACGAGGGGGCGGGTTTCACCGTAGCCCTTGGCCGTGATGCGGGCCTTATCGATGCCCTTGCTCACAATGTAGTCAACGGCGGCCTGGGCGCGCTGCTGCGAAAGCTTCATGTTATAAGCGTCCTTGCCGCGCTGGTCGGTGTGCGAACTCAGCTCGATGGAAATTTTGGGGTTATCCATCAAGGTCTGCACCAGCGTATCGAGGCGGATGGCAGCATCCGGCCGGATGTCGTACTTGTTGTAGTCGTAGAGAATGTCTTTGACTTCAATAGCCTTGGCCAGAATGATTTTGTTCAGCGTCAGGGTCACAGGCAGCTGAATATCGTTGGTCAGGTTGGGCAGGGCATCCTGGCTGGGCTTGCGGCCCACGGTACTCAGGGCCGTGCGGGCCGAGAAGTCGCCGGCGCGCTCGGCCAGCATGTTGTAGCTGGTCACGGAGTCCAGCTTCAGGTTGAATTTGCCATCCGGGCCGCTCACGGCGCTCAGGCGCTGGCCGTTGGAGCTGGTCACCGTCACGGTAGCACCGGCCAGGGGCAGCGTGGTTTTGGCTTTGTCGTCGCGCTCCAGCACGGTACCGTCGGCGTAGAAGGTCACCAGCTTGAGGGCCTTCTTCTTGAACATGTACTCATCATCCGAACCCTTGCCACCGGCGCGGTTCGAGCTGAACAGGCCCATGTCGCCGGCCATTGGCACCGGGGCGAAGTCATCGGCGGTGCTGTTCACATCGGCCCCCAGATTCACGGGCTGGCCGTTTTTCACCATAAAGAGGTCGAGCTTGCCCAGGCCGGGGCGTCCGTCCGAAGCGAAGTACAGCGTGCCATCCGGGGCCACACCGGGGAAGTTGTCGTTGCCAGCCGTGTTGATGGTTTCGCCAAGGTTCTCCGCCGGCGAGAAGCGGCCGTTCGGGCCCAGGGTGGCTTTGTAGAGGTCGTTGCCGCCCTGTCCGCCCTTGCGGCCCGAGGCGAAGTACAGCGTAGTACCGTCCGGCCCGAAAGCCGGGGCAAAGTCATCGGCCGTCCGGTCGTTGATGTTGGCCAGCACAGGCTCGCTCCAGGTTCCGGCCTTGAGGTAGGAAATCCAGAGGTCAACGCTCAGGTAGCCTTTCTTGCTGCCGTCGTTCGAGCGGGCAAACACCATCGTCTTGCCATCCGGGGTGTAGGTGGCGCTGGCTTCGTGCTTGGTTTCGGTATTGAAGGGGCCTTCGAGCTTGCGCACTGTGCCGCCAGTCATGGCCGCCGCGTTGTCAAACTTAATGGCGTAGAGGTCGTTAAAGTTCTCACCATTGCCGAGGTACTTCTTGCCATCGCGGCCGGAAGCAAACACGAAGTCGCCGGTACTGGCCATCATCGTGCCGCCAAAGTCGGAGCCGGCCGAGTTCAGCGCGTCCACGGGCATCACCTCATACTTGTTTTTAATAGCGGCCACGGCCTTGCTGGCGGCGGCGTTCTTGCTTTCGGTTTCGGCGCGGGCAGCCAGGGTGCGGTTACCGCCGTTGCTGGCGTAGCTCGCAAACTGCGCCGCGGCCTCGTCGTATTTGCCGTTAGCTTTCAGCGCTTCAGCGTAGCGGAAGCCAGCGTCGGCGTTTTTTACTCCACCATCGATAGCAGCTTTGTAGAAAGGCTCGCTTTCCTCAACCCGGTTCGAGAGCCGGTAGGCCTCACCGATGCGGAAGTTGGAAATAGCGGCACCCTTGCCTTTGGCCACATCGGCCTTATACAAGGGAATAGCCAGCTCATACTGGCCGCGGGCGAACTGCTTGTCACCCTTGCTCATACCACCGGTAGTGGCACAGCCGCTCAAAAGCGCGACGGAGCCAGCCGCGGTGCAGACGAATAATAGTTTCCTCATAGGTGAAGTGGGGTGGTGGTGTGGGGAGGGTGAGGGGAGGGAGGAATCAGGAATATTCCCGATTAGGTATTTTTGGGTTAGCAATAATACTACGTTTGAAAAGGATTCACGTAAGCAGTCCGTTTTTTTCTTCCTGCCCAAAGTAGCGGGCCAGCCAGGTTTCGCTGGCTGGACGGGGCCAGTGGGTATCCAATTCACCCTTAGTCCCTAGCGTATTATCAAAATAAAACGTGTCCGGCCCTACTGTCCCAGCCGCTACGGCCTCCTTCAATTCCCCACGCTTCAGCAGCTGCACCGTGCCAGCCTGCAAAAAAGCCATCCGGGATTTTTCCAGCAGCTCCACGCCCAGGTGCTGCTCCAGCTGGGCCACAAAGCGCACCGAAGCGTCGATGGAACAGCCGCTGGCGCCGGCCACACCTTCATCCAGCCCAATCACCAGAAACTGCTGGTGCAGGAATTCGCCCGAGGCCAGCAGGGTGCGGCCGTGGCTGGTCCATTCTTCGGCAAAACGGGCCAGGCCAGGCATCATGCCCACAATCTCTG
The DNA here is from genome assembly GCF_012275535.1 of Hymenobacter artigasi. GTDB lineage: Bacteria > Bacteroidota > Bacteroidia > Cytophagales > Hymenobacteraceae > Hymenobacter > Hymenobacter artigasi. The sequence continues at coordinate 862,196 of NZ_JAAVTK010000001.1, forward strand.
TCCCGCTGAGCGGGCGGCTGGCCTGGTAAATCCATACCCGGGCTTCGGGCGGGAGCTGGTCGAACGCAACGTACATAAATCGCGGATTTAGCGGATTCAAACGAATTTCACGGATTTTGTAGACGGTTGCTACCCATCCAACGGCTACCGTTTCAGCCACAACATAACGTGCTACTAACAAAAAAAATGTTCCCCATCGCGAACACGGTGGGGAACACAAAAGTCGTCTACAAAATCCGTGAACCGGAGGACAGCGAAGCTAAATCCACTAAAATCCGCGCAATCCGTGATTATTAGGCATTGATGCCTTCGGCCGAAGCCACCAGCTCGGCCAGGTCAAACACCTGCACCTTGCTTTCCTGCTCCTTGTTCTTCACGCCGTCGCTCATCATGGTCATACAGAACGGGCACGATACGGCAATGATGCTGCCCTGCAGGTCGTGGGCACCGGGGGCGCTGGTTTCGGTTTCTACGCCGCCCAGGTTGGCCAGTGCTTCGGCCTTGCCGGCCAGCGTAGCCAGCGCCTCTTCAGTGCGCTCGATGTTAATTTCCTTCTTGCCCGGCTCGGCTTCCTTCCACATCTGGGCACCGCCCGCACCGCAGCACAGGCCGTTGGCGCGGCTGCGCTTCATTTCCACCAGGTCGGCGTCGAGGGCGGCCAGCACGTCGCGCGGGGCTTCGTAAATGTTGTTGGCCCGGCCCAGGTAGCAGCTGTCGTGGAAAGTAATGCGGCGGCCCTTGAAGCTTTCACCCCCGGTCACGCCCACCTTGCCTTCGTTAATAAGCTGCTGCAGATAGGTGCTGTGGTGAATGACTTCGTAGTCGCCGCCCAGCGCCGGGTACTCGTTCTTAATGGTGTTGAAGCAATGCGGGCAGGCCGTCACGATTTTCTTAATGCCGTAGCCGTTCAGCGTCGTGATGTTCTGCATGGCCTGCATCTGAAACAGGAACTCATTGCCGGCCCGCTTGGCGGGGTCGCCGGTGCAGCTTTCTTCCAGGCCCAGCACGGCATACTTGGTGCCCACATGCTCCAAAATACGCACGAAGGCGCGGGTCACACGCTTGTACCGGTCATCAAACGCGCCAGCGCAGCCCACCCAGAACAGGATTTCGGGCGACTCATTGCGGGCCGCCAAATCGGCCATAACGGGAACAGTAATTTGCTTTTTGGAGGGAGCTTCAGGAGTCATAAGAGGTGTGGGACAACACGATTGTCATCCTGGGCGCAGCGAAGGACCTTATCACGTCCGGGCTGCAGTGAGTTAGTAAATCCGACGAAAGCAGCGGCGATAAGATGCTTCCTTCGGGACGCCAGATGGCATGACAGACGGCTTATGCGACAGTCGCAGCCGCCTTCTCCGCCGCAAACAAATCATCGGCCCAGTTAAACCGGTCCGACGGGGAAAAGGCCCACGGCGCACCGTTGTTCTCAATATTAGAGAACATCACGTTCAGCGAGTTCGGCGCAGCCGACTCCTCCAGCACCAGGAAGCGGCGCATCTCAATAATGCTGTCGAGCGGGTTGATGTTCACGGGGCAGCTTTCCACGCAGGCGTTGCAGGTGGTGCAAGCCCAGAGCTCCTCCGGTGTCACCTTGCCGCGCAACAGGGTGGCTTCCATCAGGTCGGTCACGGGCTCGTGCTTGGCTTCGGCCCCGTACACATTGGGGCGGAAGATGAGCGGCGAGTTATACTTTTCCTCCATCCGGTCGCGCGTGTCCATGATAATTTTGCGCGGCGAGAGCAGCTTCCCCGTCAGGTTGGCCGGGCACACCGAGGTGCAGCGGCCGCACTCGGTGCAGGAGTAGGCGTTCAGCAGGTTCGTCCAGGGCAGGTCTTCCACGTCCTTGGCCCCGAAGGGTGCGGGCGGCAGCGGCGAGCCATCGGGCGCGGTAGGCGCGGGGGGCACCACAAAGCTGGGGTCCATCATGGCCTTCACCTCATTGGTGATGCTCTCCACGTTCGAAAACTGCCCCTGCGGCACCAGCCGCGAATACCACACGTTCGGAAACGCCAGGATGATGTGGAAGTGCTTGGAGCTGGGCAGGTAATTAAGGAACAGCAGGATGCCGGTGATGTGAATCCACCAGCCCAGGCGCTCCAGCACGTGCAGCGTGCCTTCATTACTTGGCAGCAGGCCCACCAGCAGGTTGCTCACGGGGAAGGTGCCGGGCAGGTCTTCGCCGCGCATGGCGTGCAGCTTCAGGTCGGCGGTGTTCATGAAGAACAGGGCCAGCATCAGTGCCACCTCAATATACAGGATGATATTGGCGTCCATCTTAGGCCACAGCCGCAGCTCCGGCCCCGTGAAGCGCTTGAGGGGCGGGTTGCTGTTGCGGCGCCACCAGAAGGCGGCCACGGCCACAATCACCAGGGCGGCCAGAATTTCGTTGGTCGCCATCAGCAAGTCGTACACCGGTCCGAGGAATTTCAGCGCCCGATGAAAGCCGAAGATGTTGCCAAACAGGCCATCAATGACAATCTCAATCACCTCGATGTTGATGACCAGAAAGCCCACGTACACCACCAGGTGCAGCAGGGCCGGCGTCATGCGCTTAAACATTTTCTGCTGACCAAAGGCCACCAGTAAGGTTTTCTGAAACCGCTCAGCCGCGTTGCCACTCACGTCGCGCTCGCGCCCAACCAGAATGTTGGCCCGTATTTTCCGGACCTGCCACGCGAAAAAGCCAAAAGCCGCTACCAGGAGCAGTAGAAAGAGGATAGATTGCAACATGCAGTAAAGGTAAGCAAGTGGAAACGTTTGGGGACGCAATATACTCGGCATGCCTACTACTTTTCAAAAACTGTACACTTATTCACACTTTTTTTGCTCAGGTTCTTGCGTCATTGCATTGCTTTCGTACCTTTGCGGTCCCCTAAGCAACCTAAAGACGCTGCCGGGGAGACGGCAACATAGCTCAGTTGGTAGAGCACAGCACTGAAAATGCTGGTGTCGTTGGTTCGATTCCAACTGTTGCCACAGAAAAACCCCTTCACAGCTTGTGAAGGGGTTTTTTGTTTATGTCTTGAAAGGAACCTAGGACAGCACATGCTGACCGGTCCTTGGGCCTGCTCAGCAATGATTGAAAACGCCGGTGCTCCCGCAACAGAAACGATGCTTATCACGAAGTGAAGAGCGGAAATTATAATTCCCGCTTTGAAAGTCGGAAACCCCAACCTTCATCACCCCACGCCTGTCAATCCGCCGGTTCTGTCCAGTGCCGGTAGCCTACGGGCCCAGGTACTACTGCATCCTTGTTATTAGTAAGCGGGATGGCAGGTTTGGATTTGATGGTGGTGCAATGGCCATGAAAAGCAGCAATGTTTACATAGCCCGCATCTTTGGTAGCACCCCGGCCACCTTCATCGGTGAAAGAAGTGCTTCAGCCACCCCTATCGTTTACCGCTCTCCAGCCGGTCCCGCGCATTCAGGAATACACTAATAGGATGTGACGGGTCCTCTGTGCAGTTCACAGTTATTGCTCCCATCGCTACTACTATAGAGTAGTGTCACTAAAGCCGCGTTCCCAAGCAAAGTGGGTTCGTGGCTATCGGCTCATTATAGTATAGGATGCCTGGCCTCCGCTCAGGTCACCGAAATCTCCCCTTCACTGCAGATTACCCGGCCCGCACAGGTATGCCCGGTGGGAAGCAACCCAGCCCCACTTCGGGCCGCTGCGGCCAGTGCCCCCGCCTTCCATTAGAATACGCAGCCCACTACCGCCACACTTTCGGTTACGCAACCCGGCACTATTCTGTCGCTGCCCCCTTCTCCAGTGGCTCTACGCGGGAGCCCCCCACGGTAGCCTCCAACAGCAGTTAGTATCAATGATTGGTTACCGTGCCCCGATAGCATCTCATATCCTGCCGTCGGCAATGCCTTTGTTACCTCTCACTATATGGAGCACTGCTGCCACTTCCCATGCTGTCACCATTGCTCAGCCGGGTAACTATTGCGTGCCGGTCCCTGCTCCAGGCAACTATACTAGTCAATCTCATCGAACCGGGCATGCGCAAGCAACCAATACCCCTTCTCTCTAGGGGCCGGTACTACGATTTGCGATGTAGCCCTTTATTGCTCCGTACCTCTGCCCCAGCCGCTCCCGGAACCACCTACCGCTGGTCAAACGGGGCAAACGCTTCCACGCTATTGGTGCAGGCCAAGGGCCTGTATGGGCTGGCGCGTAGCTTGGCCGGCGGTATACGGTCGGCCAGTCGGCATATATCATCAAGCAGCTAGCGCCGGCCAGCTTGGCAGGAAACCAATTCCTATAATGACTACAACCGTGAAGACATCACTTTTACACTGCTAGGCAATACCGCCGTGTATAAGGCGATGTCACTGCTAGGTACTTACTCCCCCTAATGCGCCAAGCCTACATTCAACAGTTGCTCCGCGGCTGGGTTAAAGTAGTGCGGTAGCAAGGAGTAAGTTAAGAAAGGCAGAGAAAAGCCCTTGCTCGACCTTCCGCTGGGGCTTTCTCAATCTAAATACGAGCATCTCAGCCGGCGCTGCTCGTATTCAGGTCAACACCACAGCCGTCATGCCAGCATTTACCCCGGCCAGATTCGCACAAAAAGCGACACTACCGAACCCCATCTGCCCACCTGCTGGCAATCCATTTTACCCCTAAATACACCGTCAGCATACATATAAGGCGCTTTTGCACGAGTCACTAGCTGTTGCCATCCATTTATAACCCACAAAAAGCTGCTACATTCTCAACTATTTCGACGCCTCTCCTTGCTTGTTCAGGAATTTCGCGTACTTTTGCACTCCCAAATCGAACGGAGGCGGGCAGAAAAGCAAGCGAAAAAGAAATTTGTCGCCGGTCTTGGTTCTTGAAAAAAGCCCCTTATCTTTGCACCCCGCCACGAATCGAACGGATTCACGGCTTTGAAGCCAGTTTTTTTATTGCAACGAAAGTTGAAAAAGAAAGTTGAAAATCAAAAAAGTTTCTTACCTTTGCACCCCGAATCGCACTAACCGAGTGCCACTCGCCGCAAAGCAAGCAAAAAACGAAAATAAAAATCTTCCTCTTTTGCTTGTCAATTCAAAACTTCTTCTTACCTTTGCACTCCCAATCGCAAGAAAGGGGAATTGAAAAGAAGAAAAAACAGGTTGCTTCGGCCGCCACACCATCACGCCAACTGGGCCTGATACACGTTCTTTGAATGTTTGGAAAAGACAAATAGTAAGGGCATCGGGTAGCAATACCGGATGCAGCAATTACAAGCGTAACACGAATACATGAA
>NZ_JAAVTK010000002.1:0-209744 GCF_012275535.1 Hymenobacter artigasi
GCGTGCAGATGGCCGCCCAACTGTTGCAGGAGTAATGCCAAAAAAAAGCGCCGGCCTACCGGCCGGCGCTTTTCAGAGTTTTGGGTAAGGACAAGGCAGTGTGCCAGGGCTTTTTTTGTAGCTGAAAACGTGGGCAGTTTAGTAGCCTTCGTTCTGCTGCAGGTTGGCGTTCAGGTCGCGCTCGCGCTGGGGAATGGGGAAAATCAGCTTGGGCGAGCTGTAGGGCAGGGTGCCTACCGACGCGGCGTTGCGCTTGAGGTCGTGCAACAGGAAGCCTTCGAAAGCCAGCTCCAGGTGCCGCTCGCGCAGGATAACGGGCAGGGTGAGCGTGGTGAGGGCCGGCAGTTTTGCACGGGCCCGTACGCGGTTCACATCGGCCAGCGGCGTGGCACCCAGTGTGGTACCAGCCCGGAAGTTACCCTCGGCGCGGGTGAGGTACATTTCGGCCAGACGGATGAGGTGAATGTTGCCATGAATGTTGTCGAACTTCAGGGTAAGGGCCGCGTCGGGGCCATTGCTGGTGTCGAACAGGTTCAGGCGGTCATCGGCCGCATTGTACAGGCCCAGGTGCAAATCGAGCACCGCCACATCGCCCCGGCCGTTGCTGGAGTAGAACGTGTTCAGGTCGTTGGTGCCGCTTTGGGTGGTGAGCTGAACGTCGAATACGCTTTCGCTGGTGTTGGCCTTGTTGGCAAACTCATCGGCGTAGCTAGGTACCAGCGAGTAGTTGCCGGTCTGAATCACCTTGTTGGCCTCGGCGGCGGCATCGGCGTAGCGGCCCTGTTGCAGGTACACCCGCGAGAGCATGGCCGAAGCGGCCGCGCTACTAGCAAATACGCCGTTGGAGGCGGGCAGCAGGCGCTCGGCATCCAGCAGGTCCTTGATGACCTGGGTGTAGACTTCAGCCACCGAGTTGCGCCGGGCCTGGCCCGTTACGGTGAGGGCGTTGGAGGGGTCGGTGGTATTGGTAGGCGTGAGCACCAGCACTACGCCGGGGTTGCTGGCGGGCGTGCCGTCGTTCCAAGCCTTGGCGTAGAGACGCACAAGGTCGAAATACAGCGAGCCGCGCAGGAACTTGGCCCCGCCGGCCACGGCATCGGCTTTGGAGGCGGTTACTTTGCCAAGGTTGTCCAACACCGTATTGGCCACGTTGATGGTACGGTACGCATTGGTCCAGGTGAAGGACACGAAGGAGTTATTCACCAGAATGCGCTTGTTGAAAATCTCCTTTGGCTGGCTGTAGGTGCCGCCAAACTGGATTTCACCGTTGTCGCCCAGGAAATCGGAGTAGTACTGGAAGCCACCGCCGTAGAGGTACTGGTCGCCGGCCAGCTCGTAGCCGCCTTTCAGCAGCGTTTCCACGTCGTTGGAGTTGTTGAGGGCCGTTTCGGCGGGCACCGAGTTCACGGGGGCCACGTCGAGGCGCTTGCCGCAGCCGCTCAGCAATGCCGCGCTGAGGCCGGCAGCCAGGGCCAGGGGATAAAATACCTTTTTCATATAGTTCGAACTGTCGGAAGTGAGGAAAAGAGCCCGGGCTTAGAAGCCCACATTGATGCCCACGGTGTAGGTGCGGGCTTGCGGGGCCGAGTAGAAGTCGTTGCCCTGGCCAATGTTACTAGCTTGGTAGTCGGCGTTCACTTCCGGGTCCCAGCCCTTGTAGGGCGTGAAGGTGAGCAGGTTGACGCCCGAGAGGTAGATGCGCACGCGCTCAAGCATAGCCTTACCCACCACGGCAGCGGGCAGGGTGTAGCTCAGGGTAGTCGTCTTCAGGCGCACGTAGTCGCCGTTGGAGAGGTAGCGGGTCGAGTTGGCGGTGCCATTGCCCTCAAACAGGCGGGCCTGGGGCACGTTGGTGATGTCGCCGGGCTTCTGCCAGCGGTTCAGCTGGTCGGAGGTCTGGTTGTCGAAGCCGTTGCTGGCGTTGGCGGCCTGGTACTGCCCGCCACCGTCAAAAACCTTGTTGCCGAACACGCCCTGGAACGTGAAATTCAGCTCCACTCCTTTGTAGCTCAGGGTGTTGGTTACACCACCCACCCAACGCGGGTTGGGGTTGCCCACTACCACGCGGTTGGCATCGTTGTAGTTGCTGGTCGTGCCGGCGCTGTGGTCAATGGTCGTGCTGCCGTCGTCGTTCACCTTGTTTTTCCAGTACAGGGCATCGCCGTTGTCGCGGTCCACCCCAGCATATTCCACGGTGTAGAACACGCCGATGGGCTGGCCTTCCACGGCGCGGTTCACGTAGCCGCCGTTCAGGATTTGCTTGTCGAGGTTCGTTACTTTATTCTGGTTGGTGGCCGCGTTGAAGGTGGTGGTCCAGGCGAAGGCACCCACCGCGTTGCGGGTGGTCAGCGAGAATTCCAGGCCCTTGTTTTCGAGGCTGCCCACGTTGCGGTACTGGTTCGAGTAGCCCGTCACGCTAGGCGTGAGCACCGACAGCACCAGGCCGGTGGTCTTTTTCAGATAGGCATCCACCTCACCGGTGATGCGGTTATCGAGGAAGCCGAATTCGAGGCCGGCGTCGGCCTGCGTGGTCGATTCCCACTTCAGGTCGGGGTTGCCCAGCGTTGTATTGCCCGATAATATCTCCGGCCGGATAGTGGGGCCGCCCGCGTAGGAGCCGCCCGAGTACAGGGAGCGCGAAATGAAGTCGCCAAAGCCCTGGTTGCCCGTTCTGCCGAAGCTGACGCGCGGCTTAAGCAGGCTCAGCACTTTCTGGTCGTGCAGGAAGGCTTCATCGGTCACTACCCAGCCCAGCGAAGCAGCCGGGAAGAAGCCGTAGGGGTTGTTTTTGCCGAAGCGCGACGAACCGTCAACGCGGCCGCTCAGGGTGAGCAGGTACTTGCTGGCAAAGGCGTAGTTGACGCGGGCGAAGTACGAGAGCAGCGTGCTGCCCGTGCTGCGCGACGAACCGGCGTTAATCAAACCCGCGCTGGTAATGTACTTGAAGGCATCGCTCGGAAACTGCTGGCCCGACACACTGTTGCTGTTGATGCGCCGCTCCTCGTAAGAAGTACCCACCACGGCCTCCACCGAGTGTAGCTCAGCAAAGCGCTTCTGGTAGGTCAGGAAGTTGTTGGTCGTGAAGCGGTTGTTCTGCACATAGGCATTGTAGCCGTTGCCGTTGCTGGTGAAGTCCGTGTTGCGGGCCGTGAGGCGGCCCTGGTAGGAAGTCTCGTTCTGGTTGAGCAGGTCCATGCCCAGCTCGCTGCGGAATGAGAGGCCATCTACGATTTTAAACTGCCCGTACACGTTACCCACCGTGCGGTACACCGTGGTCACAAACGAGGCGTTTTCCACGCTCAGCAGCGGGTTGTAGTACACCGGGAAGTTGGTGTTGGGCTGGCCAGTAGCCGGGTCCAGCGCGCCGCTCAACAGCCCCGTGCGGGGGTCGATAAGGGGCGTGATGGGCGACAAGGCCACCAGCTGAAGCGGCGTGCCGAAGGAGTTGTCGTTGTCGAGGCGGTTGTTTTTGGTACGGGCCAGGTTAATGTTCACGCCTAGGGTCAGGCGCTTGCTGGCGTTGTGGTCCACGTTGATGCGGGCGCTCATCTTCTCAAACTTGTTGTTGATGAGGATGCCCTTCTGGTTGGTGTAGTTGCCGGCGATGTAAAAGCGGGTTTTCTCGTCGCCGCCGTTGGCCCCCAGGTCATACTGGCTGAAGGGGGCACGCTGGAAGGCCTGGTCCTGCCAGTTGGTGTTCACGGCCGCCGTCTTGTAGTCGTCGTTGCCCGCCGAAAAGCGGCGCAGACGGGACTCGGTGTAAGCCACATAGTCGAACGAAGGGTCGCGCACGTTCTCATTGGCAGCGGCCTCACGCTCCAGCATCACATAGTCGGCCGAATTCAGGTACGACTTTTTGTGGGTGGGCTCACTCAGGCCGGTCTGGTAGCCCAGGTTGAACTTGGTGGCACCGCTCTTACCGTGCTTGGTGGTAATGAGGATAACGCCGTTGGACCCGCGCGAGCCGTAGATAGCCGACGACGAAGCATCCTTCAGAATGCTGATGGACTCGATGTCGTTGGGGTTGAGGTCGGCAATCGGGTTGGTGGGCGCCGTGGTGCCCGACTGGTCTTCCGAAGTAATGGGAATGCCGTCGATTACGTACAGCGGCTGCGTATCGCCGCTCACCGACGTAGTGCCGCGCACGCGCACCTTCACGGCCTGGCCCAGCTTGCCGCTGCCGTTCTCAATAAATACGCCGGCCGCCTTGCCCTGAATGGCCTGCTCGAACGACGTAACCGGCGTGTTGGCAATTTCCTTGGACGAAACCGTGGCCACGGAACCGGTGAGGTCGGTTTTGGACTGGGTGCCGTAGCCTACTACTACCGCTTCGCTCAGCTGCGTAGCCGCCACGGCCAGCGTCACGTTGATGGCCGTTTGGCTGCCCACCGCAATGGTCTGCGCCGTGTAGCCCACCGAGCTGATAACCAGCGTAGCCCCGGGCTTCACGCTCAGGCTGAACGAACCGTTGGCCCCGGTGCTCACGCCGTTGGTAGTACCGCGCTCCAGAACGGTAGCTCCAGGCAGGTCACCACCATCGGAGCCGGTAACGTGGCCACTAATGGCCACCGACTGCGCCCAGGCCGGAGCCGAGAACAGAACCGCCGCCGCTATCATGGCTGGTCTTATGGGGACGAATAAAGTTTGTTTCATGTCCGTGAAAAATGGTGATTAATGAACTCGAAAAAAATGGCAAAACCGTGCTCCAACCGTTTTGTTAAGAAAAACGCAACGTTTGACCCGGAGTGATGAATTGAGTTTAACTCCAACTACACGATGTTGAAACAAATATAATTACACACCTTTCTCCTCCAATAGTTTTTTATTGGGACCGTCCCCACTCTGTTGGGCACTGCCATACCTGCTACCTTTACCGTCTCAACCTTGTGCTGTCCTCGGTGCCAGCCTCGCTGATTCCCTTATTGCCTCAATGCCAACCATTCATTACCTCACCACGGCCGACGCTATTGCTACCGCCGCCGCGCATTTCGCCACCCTGCCGCGCATCGGCATCGACCTGGAATTTGACGATATGCGCCACCGTTACGGCCGCCACTTGGCACTTATTCAGGTATTTGACGGCACGGAGGTGTACCTGATTGACCCCTTGCCTCTGCCCGACATGGCCGCCGACCTGGAGCCGCTGTTTGCGGTGCTCCGCGACCCGGCCGTGGCCAAGGTATTCCACTCCTGCAAGTCGGATATCCTGCTGCTCGACGAGGTGTTCAGCGTGAATTGCCGCACCATTGTGGACACCAGCGTGCAGTTTACTTTGTTGGCCGCCGAGGATAATAACATTTCGCTGGGCCGCCTTATTCAGGCCGAACTGGGCTTCGAAGTAGATAAGGGCGAACAGAAATCGAACTGGCTGAAGCGTCCGCTCACCGAAGCCCAGAAGGAATATGCCGCCAACGACGTGCTCTATCTCTTCGAGCTTACCGACCGCCTCAGTGCCCGCCTCACCGAGTTGGACCGGGCCGACTGGGCCGCCCAGGAAAACCTGGCCCTCGAAGCCGTGCGCTACGGCCGCGACGACCCGCGCCCGTGGTCGCGCAACGCCGCTAAGTACAAGATTTCGGCCCAGGAAATGCCCATGTTCCGGGAGCTGTTTATGCTGCGCGATACCGTGGCCCGGCAGCTCGACCGCCCGCCTTACCACGTTCTCAGCAACGACCGGCTGGCCGAGCTGGCCCGCAATCCGCTCGAAACCGCGCTCCAGCTGCGCACCGCCAACGGCCTGCACCCCGAGCTGAAACGCTCGCCCTACGCCGAGCAGCTCCTCGCCATCGGCACCACCGACTTGGAGCCCGATGCGCCGCTGCCGCCCGAGCAGCGTAAGTTTCCGTTCCGCCGCCGCCTCAACGGCCCCGCTGCCGCCCGCGCCGATGCCCGCGAAGCCCTGCTTATGGCCCTGAAAAGCCACCTCACCACCGACCACGGCAGCACCATGGCCAACATGGTCCTCAGCAACCGCCTCATCGCCGACATCATCGAGCTGGGCACCGAAGCCGCCCTGCGCCCCTGGCAGCAGCAGCTGCTAAAGGGTTCGGCCGAGAAGCACGGCGAGGATTACGCGTCAATTGAGCAGCCCTTCTAAATCACTTATTACGCAGATTTAAGCGGATTCCACGGATTTTGTAGACGATTATTGCCAGTCATCCGGAGATTCATAAAGGTGTCAGGAGAACAAAAAAGGCTTGCCAATTGGCAAGCCTTTTTTGTTGATTTTAATCGACTACAAAATCCGTGAAATCCGCTTAAATCTGCGTAATCAGTGATTTAGAATTGTGCTTCCTCTGTGCTGCCCACCAAGGCGGCGGTGCTGGTCTGGTTGCTGGTCACCACGTTTTGCACGGCGTCGAAGTAGCCGGTGCCTACGAATGACTGGTGCTTCACGGCCTGGTAGCCGTCTTTGGCCAGCGCAAATTCGCGCTCCTGCAGCTCCGAGTAGCCGGCCATGCCGCGCTGGCGGTAGGCCTGGGCCAGCTCAAACATGCTGGTATTGAGGGCGTGGAAACCGGCCAACGTGATAAACTGGAACTTGTAACCCATGGCGGCCAGCTCCTCGCGGAAGGTTTCCATCTGCTCCACGCTCAGCTTGGAGGCCCAGTTGAACGACGGCGAGCAGTTGTACGCCAGCAGCTTGCCGGGGAATTGGGCATGAATGGCTTCGGCAAACTTGCGCGCATCGTCCAGGTCGGGGTGCGAGGTTTCCATCCAGATGAGGTCGGCGTAGGGTGCATAGGCCAGGCCACGGGCAATACCGGCCTCAATACCGCAGCGGATGCGATAGAAGCCTTCGTTGGTCCGTTCGGCCTCCTGCAGGATGAAGGGCTGGTCGCGGGGGTCTACATCGGCGGTGAGCAGGTCGGCGGCATCGGCATCGGTGCGGGCTACGATGAGCGTGGGCACGCCCAGCACGTCGGCGGCCAGGCGGGCGGCCACCAGCTTGTTGATAGCTTCCTGGGTGGGCACCAGCACTTTGCCGCCCAAATGCCCGCACTTCTTGGCCGATGAGAGCTGGTCTTCGAAATGCACGCCGGCCGCCCCGGCCTCAATCATCATCTTCATCAGCTCAAAGGCATTCAGATTGCCACCGAAACCGGCCTCGGCATCGGCCACGATGGGCGCGAGGTAGTGAATGTCGCTCCGGCCGTCGAGGTGCTGAATCTGGTCAGCGCGCAGCAGAGCGTTGTTGATGCGGCGCACCACGGCCGGCACGCTGTCCACGGGGTATAGGCTTTGGTCGGGGTACATGTGGCCGGCGCCGTTGGCATCGGCCGCCACCTGCCAGCCGCTGAGGTAAATGGCCAGCAAGCCCGCCTGCACTTCCTGCACGGCCTGGTTGCCGGTGAGCGCGCCCAGCCCGGCCACGTACTCGCGGGTGTGCAGCAGGTCCCAAAGCCGCTCGGCACCCTGGCGGGCCAGCGAGTACTCGATGTGCACGGAGCCCTGCAGTTTCACCACATCCTCGGGCGAATAAGGGCGCTGGATGCCAATCCAGCGGGGGTTGTGGGCCCAGTCGAGGGCGATTTCGGCGGCGCGTTGGGGTTGGGTTTTCATGGGGCCTGAGATTAGGTTGGTGGTGGGTTAGGTTTGGGCAAAGGGATACCGGGCTGCCCATGGGGCGGCTTTTTTATGAATTTGATGGGATTGTGGCGCGGGCGGGTCACCTCACCCCCCGGCCCCCTCTCCCGCGGAGAGGGGGAGCCTGACGATTATCACCCAGAGCATTTCCGGTGCCCCCTCTCCACGGGAGAGGGGGTCAGGGGGTGAGGTGAAGTCGTCTGGCGAGGCTACGCCAGCTGCTCGTAGGCCGGCACGGTCAGGAATTCGATGAACTGCTCGCTCATCACCAGCTTATCAAAAAGCCGGGCAGCATTCACGAAATGGCCTGTTGAGTAGGCCTCCTCTCCTACCTGCGCCTTGATTTTCTCCAGCTGGCCGGGCACCAGGCCCCGGTACAGCTCCGTGGTGACGGGGCGGCCATCGGTCAGCACGGTACCCGGCGTGTGCAGCCACTGCCACACCTGCGCCCGGCTAATTTCGGCCGTGGCAGCGTCCTCCATCAGGTTGTAAATCGGCACGCAGCCGTTGCCCCCCAGCCAGGAGGCAAGGTATTGAATGGCTACGTCGATGTTCAGCTTCAAACCATCCTCGGTGATGCTGCCGGTGGGGGCTTGCACCAAATCGGCGGCCGTTACGTGCACATCCAGGCGCTTGTTCTCGATTTGGTTGGGACCGGGCATCAGGCGGTTGAAGACTTCCAACGCCACCGGCACCAGGCCGGGATGGGCCACCCAGGTGCCGTCGTGGCCGTTGGTGGCTTCGCGGATTTTATCCTGCCGCACCTTTTCCAGGGCTGCGTCGTTGGCGGCAGGGTCGTTTTTGATGGGAATCTGGGCGGCCATGCCGCCGATAGCGTGCACGCCCCGGCGGTGGCAGGTTTGCACCACCAGCGCCGAATAAGCGGCCATGAAAGGCACGGTCATGGTTACCTCGGCGCGGTTGGGCAGACGGAAATCGGGGTTCAGGCCCAGCCGTTTGATATAGCTGAATATGTAGTCCCAGCGCCCGCAATTGAGGCCCGCGCTGTGCTCGCGCAGCTCATATAGGATTTCATTCAGCTCGAAGGCGGCCGGTAGCGTTTCAATCAAAACTGTGGCTTTGATGACGCATTTCGGCTGTTTCATTGACCACTGAGCGAAGCCGAACACGTCGTTCCACAGGCGGGCTTCGAGGTGGCTTTCGAGCTTGGGCAGGTAGAAGTACGGCGCCGTGCCCCGGGCGCACAGCTCGTGGGCGTTGTGGAAATAGTAGAGGCCGAAATCGAGCAGCGAGGCGCTGATGGGCTCGCCATCGACCAGAATGTGTTTCTCGACCAGATGCCAGCCGCGTGGGCGCACCATGAGCACGGCGGTTTTCTCGTTCAGCTTGTACTCTTTGGTGGGCGTGCTGAGGGAGATGGTACGGCGCACGGCATCGCGCAGATTAATCTGGCCCTCGATGACGTTGTCCCAAGTGGGCGCGTTGGAGTCCTCCAAATCGGCCATGAACACGCTGGCCCCGGAGTTCAACGCATTGATAATCATCTTCCGCTCCACGGGGCCGGTGATTTCCACGCGGCGGTCGAGCAGGTCAGCGGGCAGCGGGGCTACGGTCCATTCCTGCTCGCGGATGCGCTGGGTTTCGGGCAGAAAGTCTGGGAGGATGCCGGCCTCAAAATCGGCCTGCCGCTCGGTGCGGCGGGCCAGCAGGGCCTGCCGCGTGTGGTCGAAGCGGCGGTGCAGCTCGGCCACGAAGGCCAGGGCCGAGGGCGTGAGGATTTCGGCAAACGCCGGGGAGTATGCGCCGATGACTTTCACCCGCTCGGGAGTGAGGTAGGTGGGCGCTGGGGTGGGGGCAACGTCGGTGAAGGTCATTGTTTTAATGTGAGAAGGTGAGAATGTGGAAATGAGAAAACGACTTCGTTCAGTCTTCCTCTCGCGGCTCGTGCATGACAACCGATACAAACATAACGAAGCGAATTTAAATATCTAGCGAATATTCGCTAAAGTTACAGAATTTGCTTCCTCGCTTACCTTTGTTAAAAAGCTGGCTTCGTTGCGAAACGCTTTCCTTTCGGCTTAAAACGGCTTTTTACGGCGGCAGGCATTTGCTAATCTAACCAAAAGGAATTTCTCATATTTCCGCATCCCCCACATTTTCAAATCAAAAAATGCTCAATCACGGCCAGGTCGTCCGCCTCATTTTTGGTCTGAAGCTGCGCGAGTTGCGGCAGGAGCGCAGCCTGAGCCCGGCCGAGCTGGCGCGGGTCTGCGACGTGTCGGTGAGCTACCTCAACGAGATTGAGAAGGGCAAGAAGTACCCCAAAGCCGACAAGATTCTGAGCCTGAGCAAGGCCCTGGACGTGCGCTACGACCAGCTCACCTCGCTGGAGCTGCCGCGCAGGCTGGAGCCCATCGGCGAGCTGCTGAACTCCAAGATGCTGAAGGAGTTTCCGCTGGAGATGTACGGCCTGGAGCCGGCCCGCATCATCGAGCTGATTGCCAACGCCCCGGCCCGGATGAATGCCTTCATCAGCACCATCTTCGAGATTGCGCGCAACTACGAGATGCGCCAGGAACACCTGTTTCTGGCCGCGCTACGCTCGTTTCAGGAGATGCACGACAATTACTTCGAGGACCTGGAGCAGGACGTGCGCGCCTTCGTGGGCAGCCACCAGCTGAGCACCGCCGCGCCGTTCGACCTTAGCCAGCTGGAGCGCGTGCTGACCCAAGAATACGGCTACACCCTGGACCGCGAAACGCTGGGCCGGCACGCCGTGGCCACCCAGGCCCGACTGCGGAGCGTATTTCAGCCCAAAACCCGGCGCCTGCTGCTGCGGCCGGGCCTGAGCCGGGGCCAGCAGGCGTTCGTGCTGGGCCGCGAGGTGGCGTTTAACTACCTGAAGCTGACGGAGCGGCCTTACGTGAGCAGCAGCCTGCAGGTGAGCTCCTTCGATGAGGTCCTGAACAACTTCAAGGCCTCCTATTTTGCCGGGGCGCTGCTGATGGAGGAGGAAAGCCTGCTGCGCGACGTGAAGAAGTTTTTCGGGGCCAAAAAGTGGCAACCCGAGCTGCTGCTGAACCTGATGACGCAGTACGACGTGAGCCCCGAGATGTTTATGCAGCGCCTCACCACGCTACTGCCACGCCATTTTGGGCTGCAAAGCCTGTTCTTCCTGCGCTTCGACCAGACCGACGCCAACGCGCCCTACGAGCTGACCAAGGAGCTGCACCTGGCCCGCCTGCACAACCCCCACGGCAACGAGCTGAATGAGCACTACTGCCGCCGCTGGGTGAGCCTGCGCCTCCTCGATGAGGCCCGCGCCCTGCCCCTGCCCGACACCGCTGCCGCCCCCGTGACAGTGGCCGGCGCGCAAAAGTCCCGCTATTTCGGCACCGACGACGAGTACCTCTGCTTCACACTGGCCCGCGCCGGCACCCCTACCCAGATGGCCCTAAGCGTGACCGTGGGCCTGCGCTGCGACGACAACCTGAAGTCGCACATCCGCTTCCTGGCCGACCCGGCCCTGCCCTTCCGCATCGTGAATGAAACCTGCGAGCGCTGCCCTATCGAGGATTGCGAGTCGCGGGCGGCGGCCCCCACGGAAATCGTACGGCTGGCCGAGCGGGCAGCGTTTGAGGCCGCCGTGGCGGAGCTGGTGGCGGGGTAGCGGCACCTCACCCCCGGCCCCTCTCCCGCGGAGAGGGGAGCCTGATGACTTTGTTTCGTTTGTTAACGACTGGCTCCCCTCTCCCCAAGGAGAGGGGCCGGGGGTGAGGTGACCCGGCCGCGCCGCCCTAACTTTACCCATCCAACCGCCAACATCCTTTTGCCCAAGCCCGCCCGCCGCCTTCTCCCCTATTTAATAGCATTGCTGCTGCTCCTAGCCGCCGCCGGCTACGCCGTGTGGCGTGTGGCCTACCGCCCCAACGTCACGGCCTTCGCCGAAGGCCCGGCCTACCTCTACATCCGCACCGGCACGGGCTACGCGGCGGTGCTTGACTCTTTGCAAAAGCATGAGCTGCTACTGGAACCGACCACTTTCCGCTGGGTGGCCGAGCACCACGACTACCCCACCCACGTACTGCCCGGCCGCTACCGGCTGGACCCCGGTATGGGCAATATCGACCTGGTAAAGATGCTGCTGTTTGGCCGGCAGGATACGGTGAAGTTCGAGCTAAAGCCCTTTCATTACCTCGACCAGCTGCCGCGCAAAGTATGCGGCCGGCTCGAAACCGACTCCTTTAAGCTGGAGCTGCTGCTGGGCGACAACGAGGGCCTGCAACGACGCTACCACCTCGATACCTGTACTATTCGCACCATGTTTATCCCGGGGCAATACCGGCTGCTGTGGAACACCAGCGCCCCGGTTTTTCTCGATTCGGTGGCCGCCCGCTACCGGCGCTTCTGGACGCCGCAACGCCAGGCCCGGGCCGATTCGCTGAAGATGACCCGTGTGCAGGTAAGCGTGCTGGCCAGCATCGTGCAGCGCGAAACGGCCCAACCCACCGACAAGCCCCTCATTGCCGCCGTGTACCTCAACCGCCTGCGCAACGGCCAGCCCCTGCAGGCCGACCCCACTCTGCTCTGGCCCCTGCACGGCTTGGGCACCCGCAAGCGCGTACTGAACGTGGACAAGAAAGTGGATTCGCCCTACAACACCTACCGCCACAAGGGCCTGCCGCCCGGCCCCATCACCACGCCGCTGCCGGGCTCGCTGCTGGCCGTGCTCAAGCCGGCGCACAACCAGAACCTGTTCTTCTGCGCCCGGCCCGACGGCAGCGGCTTCTCCGACTTTGCCGAAACCTACGCCCAGCACAAGCTCAATGCGCGGCGCTACCAGCACCGGCTCGACAGCCTGGGGGTGAAGCGCTGAAAAAATCCCTGCGCCGCCAACCAGCTTTTTGCTGAACTAAAACCCGCTCCTCCAAACACTCCGCGCTGGGCTTGAGCACTTCACAGCACCTGCGCAGGGCAGCCCGGCGCGACTGTGGCAGTGGTGGTCGCATTTCATTTCTTAATGTGGGCCACGGGCCGGGGGCTGGGCTGCTACCGGCTGGCTGTGTACATTTGTTTCCCAATTTTCCGCAAAACCGCCCGTATGCGCCAACCTCTTCTTTTTCTGATTCCTGTCTTCTGTGGATTAACGGCTTCGGCCAGCGGATATGACAGCGGCCCGCAGGGTGCCCGGGTACTGGGCCTGGGCGGGGCCAGCACGGCCTACATCAACAGCATTGCCAGCCTGAGCACCAATCCCGGCCTGCTGGGCCAGTGGGCCGACTCCCTCACCCGCATCAGCATTGGGGGCATGGGCCAGATACGGCGCGCCTCCTTTGTGGGGCAGGACACCTACCAGCGCACCGACCAGGACCTGGTGGTGCAGCCCGGCGGCTACCTCTACGCCACCCACGCCCTGAACAAGCGCGTGGCCCTGGGCCTGGCCATCACCACGCCCTACGGCTACCACACCAAGTGGCCCAGCACCTGGGAAGGCCGCTCCGTAATTCAGGAAAGCCAGCTCAATACCTACTTTGTGCAGCCCACGGTGGGCATCCGGCTCAACGACAACTTTAGCGCCGGCGTGGGCTTTGTGTACGCGTTTGGCAAGTACAGCCAGCGCAGCGCCCTGGGCCAGTACGACGACCAAGCGGCCCAGACCCAGCTTAGCGCCAGCGGCTCGGGGTTTGGGGTGAATGCGGGCCTGTACGGCCGCAGCGGCGACAACCTGTCCTTCGGCATCAGCTACCGCAGCAGCGTGCAGCTGAAAATGAACAACGGCACCCTCACCACCACCGGCGTGCCCGCCCGCGATGCCGGCCTGGCGCCGGCCGCGTCGGCCTTCACCACGCGCATCACCATGCCCAGCACGCTTTCCGTGGGCATCGCCGACCGCATCACCAAGAAATTGCTGCTCACCTTCGATTTCTCGCTGAGCGGCTGGAGCTCGGTCGATTCGCTGAAGCTGAACGTGGCCGCCACGGGCAACACCCCCGCCCGCACCCAAAGCAGCGTGCGCCGCTACGAAGACGCCCTGAGCTTTCGGGTAGGCACCGAGTACCAGGTGAACCCCAAGCTGACTGTGCTCGGCGGCTTTCACTACGACGAGACGCCCGTGCGCGACGAGTACATCAACCCCGAGTTTCTCGATGCCAACCGCCTGGGCGTATCGGCCGGCCTGAGCTACCAGCTCAGCTCCCGCCTGGCGCTGGAGGCGGCCTATGCCTTCGACTACAGCCAGCTGCGCACCGCCCGCGTGGCCCCCACCAACGCGAAGGTGTCCAACGTAGCCGGTACCTACCGCATGGCCGTCAATACGGCCTCGGTAGGCATTGCGGTGGCCTTCTAAGCCTGCCATCGGCTCCGCACCCCCTCATTCTGCATTTTCGATTTC
This sequence comes from Hymenobacter artigasi, assembly GCF_012275535.1. Taxonomy (GTDB): domain Bacteria; phylum Bacteroidota; class Bacteroidia; order Cytophagales; family Hymenobacteraceae; genus Hymenobacter; species Hymenobacter artigasi. The sequence goes on from NZ_JAAVTK010000002.1 coordinate 13,940, forward strand.
GATTTCCGCGATGAAGCATTTTTCTTTTACGCTCCCGGGCCGCGCTGCTTATGTAGCCGCCACCGCGCTGCTGCTGAATGCCTGCGCTCCGGCCCAGGATACCCCTACTCCCACCGCTGCCCTTAACCTGAGCCGCTACCTGGCCGTGGGCGACACCTACACGGCTGGCGTGAGCGCGGGCGGCCTCACCCGCGCCAGCCAGCAGTATTCTTTCCCGAACCTGCTGGCACAGCAGTTTCAGGGCATCTCGGCCGGGGCGGCCTTCACCCAGCCGCTGCTGGAAGCGGGCTCGGGCACCGGCTACCTCAACTTTGTCGATTTTACCGCCTCAGGGTTGGCGCGCACCACCCGCGTGGCCGGGCAGGCCTTCCGGGGCAACCTCATCATCACTCCCGGCACCTGCGGTACTCCCGACACGACGCGCCTGCTGACGCGCGCTGCCACGGCCAGTGCCCTGCCCCAGAACCTGGGCATTCCCGGCATCACCCTGGCGCAGCTGGAAACGGTGGGCCTGGGCAACGAGGTCAACGCCAAGCCTGGCACGCCTTTCAACCCCTATTTTGAGCGCCTGCTGCCGGCCGCCGACAGCCGTACCTACCTGCAAGCCGTGACCGACGCGGCCGCTACCGCCACCTTCTTCACCTATTTCCAGGGCCTCGACGACCTGATGCCCTACGTGCGCAGCGGCGGCCAGTGCGGAGCCAATCCGGCCGCGCTGCCCAGCATCACCGTTATGCGCAACAATGCCCGCAAAGTGCTCGACCGCCTCACGGCCAAAGGCCAGCCGGGTGTCATCATCCGGCTGCCGGCACTCACGAGCCTGCCGTTTTTGCGGGCCGGCCAGGGCCTTAGCCTGCAGGCCCGCCTGCAAGCCAGCTTTGGCGATACCGCCCGCATTTATATCGAAGACCCGATTGGCCTGCGTGGGGCCCAGCCCATTACCAACGGCGACTATGTACTGGCCACGGCCATTGCCCGCATTGGCCGCCCTACGCCCGTGGTAGTGAACGGCGCGACGCTGATGCTGCCCTACGGCCGCGACAGCCGCAATCCGGTGCGCGACGCCGACGTACTCGATAACTCCGAAGAGCTGAGCCGGATTGCGGGAGTGATGAGTAGCTACAACAATGAGCTTGACCGCCTGGCCAGTACCATCTACAAATTGCCCATCCTCACCCCTTCGGCCAGCACCAGCACGCTGGATTCGGAAGTACTGCTTTTTAATCAGGTAGCCGGTACTATTTCGGTGGCCGGCGTGCAATACTCATCGGAGGTGGTGCGGGGCAATTTCTTTTCGCTGGATTACTATACCCTCACGCCGCGCGGCAATGGGCTGCTGGCCAATACCATCATCGCCGCCCTCAACCGCGCCTACCGCACCAAAATCCCGGCTATCGACGTGAACAAGCTGCCGGCAACGGCGCAATAGCGTTGGCACGACGGGTTGAGCCCATTTATTCAGCCGAAAAAATCTCCGTGGTTAAGCCCTCCTTTGAGGAGCGGACCACGGAGATTTTTCGTTGGTACAACATCCAGCTCATTCTTAAGCGGCTTTCAGCCTGATGTATGGCCGATTGAATAAGGTACTGCACTAGCTTGGAAAGCACTCTATTTCAGACGGTACAGCCGCAGGGGCAGCGAGTCGGCCCGGGCGGCCTGCCAGGCGGCTAGGGTTTCGGCGTAGCCCAGCCCCGTGTATTCGGAATGCTCCAGAAACAGCAGCGGCTGCTGAAGCGCCGGCTCAGGCCAGCCCGCCACCGGGCGCTGGGCCTGGAGCGAATCGAACCGGGCCACCCCCGTTACATGCCGGTAGCCATCGAGCAGCACGTACTGCACGCCCTGGCGTCGCAGGGCCGGCAGCTCGCGCTCGTCGGTGATAACGGTCAGGGTTTGCTGCTTATCGAGATAGGGCGCCAGGCCCAGGCTCACGGTGCTGGCTACGCGAGTGGCCCCGTGCTGCCGCAGCCACGCCGCCACCTGCGGGTAGTGCGTGGGCAGCGGCGCATACAGCTCGCGCTGAATACGGAAAATATTCTGGCCCACTGCGGCCAGCAGCACCCCGGCCAGCGCCCAGCCGGGCAGCATGCGCCGGCCGCTCAGCACGGCCAGCGCGGCCAGCGGCAGGTAGGCAAAAAACAGCCCCCGGGGCGCTTTCACCAGCAGCGACATGCCGGCCAGCAGCAAGGCAGCCCACACCAGCAGGTAGGGCAGCACTTTCCAGGCGCGCGCCTGGCGCTGCAACCGGCCGGTCCATTGCCGCAGCACCAGCCCGCCCGCCAGCCCTAGCCCCAGCAGCAGGAGCGGCGACTCGAAGCTGAGCAGGTAGCGCAGATAATAGGTAAAATCGGGGTGCAGGGCGGCTTGCCGGCCCGCCAGGTTGGGGGTGTTGGGGAAGGCAATAAGCACGTAGAAAGCTGGCCAGCGGTACCAGGGCAGGCCATTCAGCCACCCCAACGGGCACAGCAGCACGTAAGGCAGCGCCAGAATGCCCAGCACCCGCCACCACACGCCGGGCCGCCGCCACAGGCCATCGCGCTGCCACACTTCCAGCACCGCCAGAATGGGAATGGTGAGCAAAAATTTGTGGTCCACGCTCAGGCCCAGGGCCAGCCAGGCGGCTACGTGCGGCAGCGAGGCAGCTTGTGGCCGCTGCAAACGCGCCAAGTGGCTCCGCAGCAGGCCCGTGAATAGAATCAGGTTGAGGGAGCTCATGGTGAAGTCGCGCCCCGAGAACGTGAGCAGCAGGGAGGTGCCGCCCAGCAGCGTCAGGCCCGCCGTTTCGGGGCCGGAGAGGTTGGCCTGCCGGCTTACCCAGGCCACAAAGAAGCCCAACCCCGTTATCCCCAGCAGCGCATTGATGGTTTGAAACGCCAAAAACCGGTGCGTGAACCCCACTACCGGCAGATAAACCAGGGAAAATGCCGGGCTGCCGTGATGAAAGAACTCGGAAAAGTCGCCGTGCGCCAACCGCTGAATTATCTGCCAGTTGTGTACCGAATCAAAGTCGAGCCCCCCGGTTTCGGGTAGCCGCCAAAGCCGGCTGATGGCCACCAGCAGCAACGCCCCCAGCAGCCACCAGCGGCGGCTGGCAGATATGGGGGCGTTATTTGCGGAAGCAGAGGTAGTCATGGGCAGATTGGTGCGAAGGTCGGTACGCCCGGCGCAACATTCGGCTTCATTTCCCACTTTACCCGTTTCACTTTAGAAAATATGCGTCTCGTTATTCAGCGCGTCAGCGAAGCCTCGGTCACCGTTGAGGGCCAGATTACGGGCCAGATTGGCCCCGGCCTGCTGGTGCTGGCCGGCTTCGCCCCTACCGATAACACGGCCTCGCTCACCTGGATGTGCCGCAAGCTGGTGCAGCTCCGCATTTTCGGTGACGACAATGGCCAGATGAACCGCAGCGTGCAGGACATCAGCGGGCAAGTGCTGGTGGTGAGCCAGTTTACGCTCCTGGCCGATGCCCGCAAGGGCAACCGCCCCAGCTACATCGGGGCGGCCCCGCCCGCCGTGGCCGAGCCGCTGTACGAGCAGTTTGTGGCGATGGTGGCCGCCGAGCTGGGCCAGCCCGTGCCCACCGGCATCTTCGGGGCCGATATGAAAGTCCGCCTGCTCAACGACGGCCCGGTAACCATCGTGCTCGATTCTCCGGCTTAACCTCTTTCCCCTAACCCGCACCCATGACTATTGCAGAAGCCCAGAAAACCGTTGATACCTGGATTACCACCACCGGCGTGCGCTATTTCAACGAGTTGACCAACATGGCCATCCTCACGGAAGAAGTGGGCGAAGTAGCCCGCCTCATCTCCCGCCAGTATGGCGAGCAGTCGTTCAAGGAATCGGATAAAGGCCGCGAGCTGGGCGACGAGCTGGCCGACGTGCTGTTCGTCGTCATCTGCCTGGCCAACCAAACCGGCGTCGACCTCACCGAGGCCATGACCCGCAACCTGGCCAAGAAAACCCAGCGCGACAGCCAGCGCCACCAGAATAATGAGAAGCTGAAGTAGCTGCTTGCATTGTCCTCATGAGCGCAGCGAAGGACCTTATCGTGCTTGCATCGATTGCCCTATGGCAAACCGTTCCAACACAATAAGGTCCTTCGCTGCGCTCAGGATGACAGATACCTTACTCCAATACCAACCGGTCCTCCTGCCACAGGGGCAGTACGTCGGCGTAGGAATCAATCTGCAGGCAGAATTCAAAGTCCTTGCTGGCTTCCAGTGAGTTGAGCCGCCGGACGTGGGCCGACTGCAACAGATACGCCGATAAATCAGCCTTGCCCTGCTCCCACAGGTGCAGCGCGGCCAGCGTGGCATCGGAGCCATGCACGTCAAAATCCGGGGCCAGCCGTTCGGCCAGCGCACCGCCATACACGGTGTCTTCGAGGCAAAACTGGCCTTTCCAGCCGGCGCACACCACCAGCACATCGCGCTGCTGGCGCCGGGCAAACCCGGCCACGGCGGCCATATTCAGGAAGCTGCCCACTACCACGGCCTCAGCGGCCAGCGAGCGGCGCAGGGCCGCCGTGCCGTTGGTGGTGCTGATGGTGAGGGAGCGGCCGCGCACCGGCCGGGCGGCGTCCAGAAAGCCGAAGGGCGAGTTGCCCAGGTCGAAGCCGGGAGCAGCCAGGCCGTCGCGCTCGGCGGCGGTCAGGCTGCCGTGCTGCTGGCCGTAGGCAGCGCATTCTTCCAGCGAAGCCACCGGAAAAACATGCGTAACCCCTTCGCCCAGCGCCGTAACAATGGTGCTGGAAGCCCGCAGAATATCCACGATAACGGCCACTTTGCCGCGTAAGTCATACAAGGGCAGCAGCTCGGGCGAGAAGCAAATATCTAGTTTGGGCACCTTTTCAGTTAAAAGTTAAAAGTTGAGAGTTAAAAAGCAGCGGCCAAAAGTTGAGCCGTCAGTCTTTTTAACTCTCAACTTTTAACTTTTAATGCTACTCCTCCGTGCCTTTGGTGAGGGGCAGCTTGCTGATGGTGGCGGGCAGATTTTTGCCGCGAATCTGGACGAAGATTTGGGTGCCGGGCGCTGCCAGCTCGGTTTTCACGTAGCCCATGCCAATGCCTTTGCTGAGCGAGGGCGACTGCGTGCCGCTGGTGACGTCGCCAATTTTCTGGCCGTCGGCATCCACCAGCTCGTAGTGGCCGCGCGGGATGCCGGTGCCGTCCATCACGAAGCCCACCAGCTTTTTACTCACCCCGGCTTCTTTCTGCTTTTTCAGGCTGTCCGAGTTGGTGAACTCCTTGGCAAACTTGGTAATCCAGCCCAGGCCAGCTTCCAGGGGCGAGGTCGTATCGTCGATATCATTGCCATAGAGGCAGTAGCCCATTTCGAGGCGCAGCGTGTCGCGGGCACCCAGGCCGATGGGCTTGATGCCGTAGGGCTGGCCGGCAAGCATGATTTTATCCCAGACCATCGCGGCGCTTTCGTTGGGAATGTACAGCTCGAAGCCACCCGCGCCGGTGTAACCAGTAGCCGAGATAATGACATCGGGCGCACCGGCGAAGGCGCCCTGCACGAAAGAGTAGTACGGAATGGTGCTCAAATCCACGTCGGTGAGCGCCTGCAGGGCGGCCTGCGCCTTCGGGCCCTGCACGGCCAACAGGCTGGTGCGGTCCGAGATGTCTTCCATCTCCACGCCCTGCGTGTTGTGCTGCTTAATCCAGTTCCAGTCTTTCTCGATGTTGGACGCATTGACTACCAGCAGGTAATCTTCATCGGCCAGCTTGTACACCAGCAAGTCGTCCACAATGCCACCGTCGTTATTGGGCAGGCAGGAATACTGGGCTTTGCCGTCGGCGAGCTTGCTGGCGTCGTTGCTGGTCACGCGCTGAATGAGGTCGAGGGCCTGGGGACCGCGCAGGCGAAACTCGCCCATGTGCGACACGTCGAACATGCCCACGGCGCGGCGCACGGTGTGGTGCTCGTCGAGGTCGGAAGAGTAGCGCACCGGCATGTCGTAGCCGGCAAAGGGCACCATTTTGGCACCCAGCTCGCGGTGCTTACTATCGAGGGTAACGGTTTTCAGGGAAACGGTCATGTATTGGACGGGTTAGCGGATGGGTGGGTAGGTGAATTGCGCTGCAAAGGTGGGGCAAAAAAGAAAAGCCGCTTCGGTAGGAAGCGGCTTTTTTAGTAGCGCGAACTTTGTAGTTCGCGTCCCTGAACGGTTTTAATGGCGTGGGGACGCGAACTACAAAGTTCGCGCTACTGCTACATTATATCGTCACAACCCAGTTGTGCACGTCGGCACCTTCGCCGGTACGGATGGCATCCAGGGCAGCCCCCACTCGCTTCGAGAACGCATCGGGGCGCACGGCGGGAAGCTCGTAGTCGTGGCCCTCGTAGCCGATAACGGCAATGGGCGCAATAGTAGCAGCCGTGCCCACGCCGAAGGCTTCCTCCAGCGTACCGGCCTCCAGGGCCTCAATAATTTCGCGGCTGCTCACCTTCCGCTCCTCCACCGTCAGGCCGAAGTCGCGGGCCAGTTGCAGGACGCTGCGGCGGGTGATGCCGTCGAGAATGCTGGTGCTGAGGGCGGGCGTAATCACGCGACCATCAATCACGAAAATGGCGTTCATCGTGCCGGACTCCTCCACGTAGCGGTGCTCCGAAGCATCGGTCCAGATGAGCTGGTTGTAGCCTTCCTGCTGGGCCAGCTTGGTGGGGTACATGGCCGCGCCGTAGTTGCCAGCGTTTTTGGCGTAGCCCGCGCCACCTTCGGCCGAGCGCACGTATTTCTGCTCGAAGCGTACGCGCAGCGGCTTGCTGTAGTACAGGCCCACGGGGCAGGTGAAAATCACGAAGCGGTATGCCTCCGACGGCCGCACGCCGATGAAGCCATCGGTGGCAAACATGAAGGGCCGGATGTAGAGCGAGCTGCCCGCAAACGTGGGCACCCAGCCGGCATCAAGCTTGATAAGCTCACGCAGGCCCTGCATAAACAGCTCCTCCGGGATGGTGGGCATGCACATGCGCTCGGCCGAGGCATTGAACCGGGCCCAGTTGTCGAGGGGGCGGAACAAGGCCACGCCGCCATCAGCTTGGTGATAGGCCTTCATGCCTTCAAAAATGGCCTGGCCGTAGTGCAGCGCCGAGTTGGCGGGGCTCACCGAGATATCGCCGTAGGGCAGAATCTGAGCGTCTTGCCACTCGCCGTCACGGTAGTCCACCACGAACATGTGGTCGGCGAAAGCTTTGCCGAATTCGAGGTTCCCAAAGTCCTGCGAGGCCAGCCGCGGGGCGGTGGTTACCTGCGTGTGAATCGAAAGAGTGTCTATCATAAGAAAGCGGTTACGGGTACGCGTGGGTGGGATTTTCCGAGTACGGAATTGGAGAGCGTGTGGGTAATTTAAACGGGTATTATACGGCTGGCAAAGGTCGTTATGCTGTACGTGGCGGAAGCATGACGACTACTTTGCTGTAATGGTATTGAGCCTGAATGGGTTCACATCCGGGCCTGCCAGGTCACTTCTTCCACGCCCAGCTCGTGGGCCATGGCCCGGCTCAGCACAAACAGGAAATCGGACAGGCGGTTCAGGTACACCACCACCAATTCGGCCACAAAAGCATCCTCGGCCAGGTGAATAACGAGGCGTTCGGCGCGGCGGCACACGCAACGGGCTACGTGCGCATGGCTCACGGCCGGGTGCCCGCCGGGCAGAATAAAGGCGCGCAGCTCGGGCAAATCGAGGTTCAGGCGGTCCATTTCGTCTTCCAGCAGCGTCACATCGGCGGCGTGCAGGTCGGGCAGCTTCATCTTCGACTTTTCCGGGTCGGCGGCCAGGGCCGAGCCGATGGTGAACAGGCGGTCCTGAATTTCCTTCAGCAGCGGCCGGCGGCCGGCATTCACCTCCTGGTCGCGCACCAGCCCGATGTGGGAGTTCAGCTCATCTACCGTGCCGTAGCACTCAATGCGCAGGCTGCTCTTGGGTACGCGGGTGCCGCCAATGAGCGAGGTAAGGCCTTTATCGCCGGTTTTAGTGTATATTTTCATTTGGCTTGATTAGTCTGTTAAAACGTCATGCTTCGCTGCGCTCTGCATGACGTTCTTTTTAGTGGCCAACCACGGCATGCTTCATAATATCGTGGTTGATTTCATCCGTTTCCACCAACCCATCGCGCAGGCGCACAATGCGGTGAGCGTAGCGGGCGATATCCTCTTCGTGCGTCACCATGATAATGGTATTGCCTTTATCATACAGCGCCTCAAACAAGTCCATGATTTCGTGGCTGGTTTTTGAGTCGAGGGCACCGGTAGGTTCGTCGGCCAGCAGCACGCTGGGGTTGTTGACCAAGGCGCGGGCAATGGCCACGCGCTGGCGCTGGCCACCGCTCAGCTCGTTGGGGCGGTGCGAGGCCCGGTCGGCCAGGCCCACGGCGCGCAGGCTTTCGAGGGCGCGCTCGGTGCGCTCGCGCTTGCTCAGGCCGGCATAGATGAGCGGCAGGGCCACGTTGTCGAGGGCGCTGGCGCGGGGCAGCAGGTTGAAGCTCTGGAAAACGAAGCCGATTTCCTTGTTACGCACTTCGGCCAGCTGGTTGTCACTCATCCGGCTCACGTCCTGCCCATTGAGGATGTACTGGCCTTTGGTGGGCGTATCGAGGCAGCCAATGATGTTCATCAGCGTTGACTTGCCCGAGCCCGACGGCCCCATAAACGCCACGTACTCGCCACGCGGAATTTTGATGGTAACCGAACGCAGCGCGTTGATTACCTCCGCGCCCATCACATAGGATTTGGCGATGTCAGTGGTTTCAATAACGTTCGGATTCATGGGGCGAGGGGCTTATTGCAGAGGTGAGGGAGCAGGCGCTTGGGAGAAGGACGCACCGACAGCCGCGCGGGCTGCCTCACGGGCGGCATACTCCGTTGCTAAAGTAGCATACGCAGCGGGCGGCAGCAGCTGGCGCAGCTGGGCCAGGGCATCGGCGGCGTACTCGGTCAGGCCGGCATCGGCGGCGGCCAGCACGTAGGCCTTCAACAGCGGCAGCGACTGCGGGTTTTCATCGAGCCCGGTGCGCAGGGCCGAATAGGCCGCCGTATAATCGTGGCGGCGCGTGTAAAAGCCCGCCGCCGCAAGCACCGCCGGCGCATTGAACGGGGCTTCGCGTACGATGCGCTGGTAGCTTTTGGCGGCCGCCGTGGCATTGCCCTGCTGCTCGGCGCGCCGGGCTTCGGCCAGCCACGCCATGCCCGCCCGGCCAGCCGTATCGGCTGCCGGATTTGGAAGGCCAGCGGCCAGCAACTGCTGCGCCTGCCTCCCCTGCCGCCGCTGCGCCGTATCGGGCGATGCTAGCAGCCGCGCCGTAGCCGCTTGCACCGAGTCGGCATTGCCGCTCAGGGCCAGGGCATACACGCGCATCTCCGCCGCCTGCGGGGCACCGTGCGAGGCGGCAAAGGCCAGCTGGTCGGCCGCAGTGGCGTACTGGCCCTGCTGCAGCTGCCACAGCGCCAGCAGCTGCTGGAAATAGGCCGAGGTAGCCCCGGTGCCCGCCGCCAGCGGTAACAGCAGCTGCCGCGCCACCTGCTCCTGCCCCAGCGCGTGCCGCGCCAGCGCCTGCAGAAACAGGAGCTGCTCGTAGTAGCTGGCATTGGCGGGCTGCGTGGCCAGGCGGTTCAGCTGGGCCAGCAGGGCGGGTGTGAGCTGGTCTTTGTGCCGGGCCACATCCCACAGTACTACGTGGTAGAGCTGGGCAAAAGTGGCTTCGTCCAGCACCTGCAAATCGGCGGGCGGGGCGGTGGGCGCGGGTTGGAGCGGCGTGGTGGTTCGCAGCTGGAGCAGCGTGTAGTTGCTCAGCAGGGCCGGCTCGGTGGTTTTCAACGTCAGCTTAGCGGCGCGCTGGCGGGCATCGGGCAGCAGGTTCTGGCTGAGCAGAAAGGCCAGTTGGTTGGTGCTGCTGGCGTAGCTACCGGGGGCCAGCTGCTCGGCTTTGTCGAGGTAGAAGGCAACAGAATCGGTTATCGTAGTGCGGGTGAAGAGTTGGGCCAAATCGCCGGCCAGGGCTGCGCTGCGCGGGTAGGCCCTGAGGCCGCCGCGCAGAATATCAAGCCCCTCAAACAAGTCATCCGGGTCGTTATAAAGCGTGGCCAGGCGCAGCGACACCTTCTCATCGGGCCCGCGCAGCAGGGCGCGGCGCAGGGAATTTCTCTCATTCTGGCGCTGCTGCCGGAAACGGAAAATCGCCGCCCGGCCAAACTCGGCATGCCGGTTGGCGCGGTACAGCACGTCGCCGCTTTCAGCGTAGTAGCGCTCGGCCAGACCGGCGAGGCTGAGGTCATCGGGCGCGGCTTCGCTTTGCTGGCGCGTAAGGTCGCCGAGGTGGTTGTACTGGCCGGCCATCACCTGGTCGGGCAGCGGGAAGTTCTGGCGCGACTGCACCGCAATAAGGCCGCCAATCGCCAGAATATACACCGAGTAGAACGGCAGGCGGCGCGGCTCAAACACCACCCGGTACACCCGCAACCGCTGCCGGATGAGCGGCGCAAAATTCATGAGCACATACAGCAGAAATGGCGCGCCCAGCAGCAGCAGCGCCAGCCCCGTGAAGCGACGGGCCGCCACCAGCAGGGGCGTATTGGCCGTGGCAAACGCATAGCCCAGCGCCCCGGCCGCCCCCAGCACCACCAACGGGTACAGCTGCGCCGCGCCCCGGGCATACGGCACCCAAGCCGCGTAGCTGGGGGCCCGCAGGCGCAGGCCCAGCCAGCCGGCCACCACAGCCGGCAGCAGCAGCACCAGCGGGTCGAGGCCCAGGCCCGGCAGCAGCTGCAGCACACCGTCGTTCCATTCATACAGCAGCAGCGCACCCAGGTACAGCAGGCTGGCCGCCACAAACGGCAGCAAGCCGAACCGCCCCCCCGGCTGCTCCGCCTGGGTATTGAACCACAGCAGGGCCCGGATATTCTCAACGCCTACCCACAGTACCAGCAGCGCCACCAGCACCGCGCCGCCCGGCGTGGCATACGCCGCCAGTTGCAACACGGTATCGGTGAGGGGCAGCTGACTTTGAGTGAGCAGCACCACGCTTAGCCCCGCCACCACGGTGCCCATGGCCACCGCCCGCCGCCACAGCGGCCAGCCCTCGGCAAAAGCGTGCAGCACAAAGCCAACGCCGCCCACCAGCCCCAGCATCAGGTACAGAAAATACCGCTCGCTGGTATTGAAAACACCCAGCGACTCGGTATTGAGCGACAGCAGCAGGAAAATAACCGGCACCATGCCCGCCACAAACGCCGTGCGGGCCAGCGTGCTCACCACCGCCACCCAGCCAGCCAGTAGCACCGCCAGCAGCACCAGGTACACGCCCGCCGCCACGGGCTGAGTGAAGGGCCCCGCCACGTCATGCGTCAGGGTCACAACGAAGCTGCTGGCCTGTACCGGCAGGTGCACCGGCCCGGCGGCCACGCTGTCCAGCGTCAGCGGCAGGGCTTGCAGGTGCGCCACCTCCCGCACGGGCAGGGTGCTGTTTTCCCCAGTGAAATAATAGAAGATGGTCAGGCCCACGGCCAGCGCGGCCAGCCACACCAGCCAGCCGGGCCGCGTGGTGGCGCGAGTGCTTACGGATTGCGGCGTCACCAACTATTCCAGCACTTTAGGCACCCGGAAGTAGTCCGAGTCCTTGCGGGGTGCATTGCGCAGGCCGTCCTGGTGGCTCACAGTGTTGCGGGCTTCGTCATCGCGCAGCACGTTGATTTCCTGCGAGAGGTGCACCAGCGGCTCCACGCCCGTCGTGTCCAAGCCTTCGAGCTGGGCCACAAAATCGAGGATATTGTTCAGGTCGCCGAGCATTTGCTGTTCGCGGGTTTCGTCAAATTCGAGGCGGGCCAGATGGGCCAGGCCGCGCAGGGTGCCAAGGTCGGTGCTCATTAGAGTTATGAGTTAAAAGTTAGGAGTTAAGAGTTGGTGGGCTGCGGCTGGTCCTGCGCGGCAGCGGCCGCCGGGGCACGCCAGGTGCTGGGGCCGGGCTTCACGGCCCCTTCGGGCAGGAAATCGGCGGCCAGCTGGGCGTACACCCGTGCCTTCAGCTCGGGTATGTCGGTCAGGGTGAGGCCGACGGTGGAAATGGGCTGGTGAAAAACGATTTTGAGCCGGTGATAGCGCACGCGCAGGTCTTTTTCCACATCGGGCATAAACATGTGGTTGAGCGGCATGCCCACCGGCACGATGGGCACCCCGGCTTCAATAGCCATCTGAAACGCGCCGTCCAGAAACGGCAGCAGCTCCTTGCCGGGCATGGGCGAAATCCGGCCTTCGGCAAAAATGGCAATGCTCTTGCCCTCAGCCAGCGTGCGGCGGGCCGCTACCATGGCCCGGCCCCGGCTCACGGCGCTGGCCCGGTCCACGGTAATATACACGTTGCCAAAAAGCGGCCCCCACACCGGCACCCGTGCCAGCGAGGCCTTGCCCATCATATTCAAAAAGCCCGGAATGTACTTAAACAGCATCATGATGTCGATGTACGAGCCATGATTGGCCACGTACACGCAGGGCCGCGGGTTGGGGCCTTTGCTTTCGCGCACCACTTCCACCGGCATGCCCCACATCGTAATGGATAGCCACGACCAGAAGCGGTTCAGCGCGTGCACCACCCCACCCCCGGTGGGCCGCCGACTGAAATACCACTGGAAAGGGTAAATCAGCACGAAGGGAATGATAAACCACACCACCGCCCACGTAGTGTAAAGGCGCTGGCCGAGGTAACGAAGCATATGGCGCATAATGGCAAAGTTAGGCTAGTTGGCCGTTGTGCATTGCGCGTCGGCAGCGGCAGCCCCCACCCGGCGGCAGAATCCGGCTCCCAAAACGCTGCTAGGCGCGGCCGGCCAGCACCTTTTCGGCCTTCAGCAGGCCGGCTACGCTGATGCCGTCCGTAATCCGGTCATCCATCACCATGCGAATGGCTTCGGCCAGCGGCAGCTTCCACAGGCGCAGGTCTTCGGTTTCTTCGGGCTCCAGCTCGCCCTGCGTGAGTTCTTCGGCCAGATACACGAAGCCTTCTTCATCCGTCACCGAGTTGGAGGTATGCAGGCGGGCGATGCGCGTCCAGCGCGCCGCCGTGAGGCCGGTTTCTTCCTTTAGCTCGCGCTGGGCCGATTCCAGAACATCCAGCTCAACCAGGCCGCCGCCCATGGGAATTTCCCAGCTGTACTCGTTCAGCGGGTAGCGGTACTGGCCCACCAGCCAGGTATTGCCCTCCGCATCGACGGGCACAATGCCCAGTGCCTTATTCTTCATTGTCACCACGCCATAGATGCCCTGGCCACCGCCGGGATTCTGCACCTGGTCTTCGCGCACCGAAATCCACGGATTATGGTACTTGATTTCGCTGCTGAGCGTGTGCCAGGGGTTATGGGTTTCGTCCACATCGGGGCGGGCTACGAATTGCATGGCTATTGGCAGGATGGTTATGGAGTAGAGAATGCAAAACTACGCCCACCAAGGCCTTCACGAGTCGCCGTTCGCAGATGCCTATCTGCCATCCGCCGTGTAAAATGGACCGTTGGCAGCTTATATGTCCTGATTAATCCAATACGACTTGCATCCCCCCCTCCGGGCTTCGTAGCTTTGACCTATAAGTACCCCCGCACGGGCTGGAAATGTGGAAAGGAAGGACCTCTCGTGCGGCGGCGCTCTGGCTGAACAGGTGGGGTAGACACCTCTAAGCCGGACCCGCCACTTTAAGGCCGTCACCCTCGGGTGGCGGCCTTTTTTTGTGCCTGCCGGTGGGCAAATGCTTACCAGCCCAACACTTAACCCACGGCGGCCGTGTTTCGTATAAGTTAACAGGAACCCACCGTTCACATTCCGGCGCGCTCCCGCACTACTTATGGCCGATTCCTCAAAAAACAAGAAAGCTGATACCGCCAAACCCGAGCTTCAGGCTGGCGACCCACTTTTTAACCTGCACCACGCCCAAGCCGAAGCCGAGCTGGCCAAGCATAACGGCGGCCTCGGTCCCACTACTAACGTCTACGTCACCAACGACGAAGAGGAGAATATCGACGAAGCCATTGCCCCTATTGATAGCCAGGGCTTTACTCGTGGCGAAGAGGAGCCCGGCGTTATCGGCAGCAACGCCGGCGACCACTAATAAGCTTACTTCTGCCCCCACGGGCAGTCCATTCATATAGTACAGAAAAGCCCTTCCGGCAGCCAGATTAGCTGCCGGAAGGGCTTTTTGCTGCACCGCAACCGGACAGCTTACGCGTATTTTTGCTAGCTCTTTTGTTATTCTATGCTCCTTGCCTCCCACACTGGCCATGCCCTCGAAGCGGGCCTCGACGAAGCCGGCCGGGGCTGCCTGGCGGGCCCGGTGTTCGCGGCGGCCGTTATCCTGCCGCCCGATTTTGACCCGCGCTTTCTCAACGATTCCAAGCAGCTCAGTGCAAAACGGCGCGATGCCCTGCGACCCATCATCTGTGCCGAGGCCATTGCCTGGGCAGTGGGTCAGGCATCGGTAGAAGAAATTACCAGCATCAACATTGCCCAAGCCAGCTATCTGGCCATGCACCGGGCCGTGGCGGCACTGGCCGTCACGCCGGGTCACCTGCTGGTTGATGGCAACCGATTTAAGCCAATGGCCGGCTTCCCGCACACCTGCATTATTGGCGGCGATGGGTTGTACCGCAGCATCGCTGCCGCCTCCATCCTGGCCAAAACTTTTCGGGATGAGCACATGGCGGCCCTGGCCGAAGAATTCCCGGAGTACGGCTGGCAGCAGAATGCGGCCTACCCTACGGCCAGCCACCGCGCGGCTATCCGCGCGCACGGGCCCAGCCCGCATCACCGCATGGGATTCCGGCTGCTGTAGTCGCCAGTAGCCCGGCGCTAAAGTCAAATCTAGAGCAGTTTTCGGGTTTATGTACAGCTTAGGAGGCCAGCAGGCAGTAGCGCGAACTTTGTAGTTCGCGCTACGTGTACAAGAACATTAAAACTGCTCTAGCTCTTGAGCTTCAGCAGGTCGAGAAACAAGCTGAATCCGTCCACGCTGGTACCGCCCTCGCCAAAGGTGTCGAAGCTGAGGGGCTTGATGATGTAGCCGCTCACGGCCAGCTGCTGCGCTTTCAGGCGGTCCGACTCAAGGTCGGAAGTCGTCATGATGAAGACGTTCAAATCCATGAATTCCGGGTCGGCGCGCAGCACTTCCAGCAATTCCAGGCCATTCATGCGCGGCATGTTGATGTCGAGCATCACCAGGCTGGGTTTGGCTATCTGGGGCTCATCGCCCTCGCCGCGCAGCATGCGGAGGGCATCACGGCCATTGCGGGCGTGGATTAGGGGCACGTTGATGTTTTGGCGGCGCAGCTCGCGCTGCACGTTCATCACGTCCATCTGGTCGTCTTCCACAAGCAGGATGCTGGGCGTGGGATAGTCGGCGGACATAGGCTAGGCAATTGGCAACAGCGGGAAAATACCCGCAAACGGCAGTGCAGAACTGCTATAAACTAGAGGTTGATACGGTAGAATTAACCGGTGTGGCCACCGTAGCGGCAACATTTTTGGTTTTGGCCGGGTACTTGGGCCAGGTAAAAATGAACTTAGCGCCCTGACCTTCCGCCGATTTGATGCTGATACGGCCCCCTTGGCGCTCCACAATTTTTTTCACAATGGCCAGCCCCACCCCGGTACTCTCAAAAGTATCGCGCTCCGTCAGGGTCTGAAAGATAACAAAAATACGGTCGTGGTATTCGGGGTCAATGCCGGGGCCATCGTCGGCCACCGAAAACGAGTAGAACTCGCCGGCATCATCGCAGCCAATGTGCACGGTGCCCTTTTCGGGGTGGTCGTGGTATTTCACGGAGTTGCTGATGAGGTTGGTGAAAACCTGCTGGAGCTGCACGGCATTGGTGGTGAGCGTGGGCAGAAAGAAGGGCAGCTCAACCTTGAAGCCGGTAGGCAGGTGCAGGCTGTCGATTATCTCGCGCAGCAGGGTGCGCACGAACACCGTTTCGTTGGCCTGTGTGACCCGGCCCACCCGCGCCAAATCCAGGATGCCGGTGATGAGCTTTTCCATGCGGTGCACCCGCTGACGCATCATGCCCAGAAACTCGCGAATGTGAGGAGGCAGCGCGTCTTTGCCCATGTCCTCCTCAATCCAGCGGGAAGCACTTTCGATGCCGCGCAGCGGCGCCTTCAAATCGTGCGACACCACGTAGGCAAACTGGTCAAGCTCCTGGTTGCGGCTCTCGAGTTGGTTGATGTTGGCCCCCACGGTGCGGGCCATCACGTTCAGGGCCGCCGTGAGCTCACTCACCTCGTCCTGCTCATTGTCCACAATCTGGGTGTCGTAGTCGCCACCGGCCATACGCCGGGCCAGGTTCAGCATGCCGCGCAGCCGCCGGGCAAATGTGCGCACGATGTACAGCGCCCACAACAGCCCGAGCACCAGCGCCATAACGGCCAGCCCCACCGATAGCCATTCGGCTCGCACAATGCTGTCGTTCAAGCGCTGCCGCATGGTTTTGCGGGAAGCAGCTTCCGTCAGCTCAAATTTATTCAGCCGGAATCGGATATTATCCATCAGCTGCTTGCCGGTGAGGGCTTCGGCCAGGCGGCGGTGCGGCAGGTCGTCGAGGCCACGTTGCAGGGGGTTGCGGCGGCGGGCTTCTCTTTTTTCAGCAATCAGCAAATGACTGTAGCCCATCCATTGCTGAAAAAGTCGCTGAGTCTGGTCAGTCAATTCAACCTGCTCGGGAGTTTCATCTACCAGCGTGCGCAACTGGGAAAACCGGCCAATCAAGTCGCGCTCGCCGGTGTAGTAGATATCCAGCGTCATCTCATTGCCAATGAGCATGTAGCCCCGAAACCCGGTTTCCATATCGACAATGCTGCGCAGCATGCTCAGTGATTCGTTCGAAACGTGCTGAGATGCTTCTACCTGCCGGGAGTTGCGCAGCACCTGGCCCGCCAGCTTGTAAGAGAACAGCACAATTACCGCAAACAGCGCCAGCAACAGCACAAATCCGGCAAACAACTTCGTAGTGAGGGTGATTTTCATGCACTGGTGCGCGGGCGCAACGCTTCGGGTCAGGCCTTGGTACGAAGCTTGGTCTCCATGGTTTGGAGCAGGCTCGTCATTTCATCGGCAATGACCTGCAGGGGCGCGTAGCCTGCGCTGGCTTCTTCCACGCGGCCGGCCAGGTAGAGGTCCATCAGGCGGGCAGCTTCCTTGTGAATCAGCACGTGTTGCTGGTCAAAACGTCGGGCTTCGGGCAGGTGTGCATACACCCCCGTCCCGCGCATACGGGAGGCTATCCACAGCCCCATACTGCATTGTTCGGGGTCGCGCAACGGACCTTCGTCCCCGCCATTGCCAAAAAGAAAAGAGCGCAGCTTGCTCTTAAAATGCACATGTTTGATGCGAGCGGAATCAAAATCCTGCTTCAGGTCGTCCGTTGTCATGAGCAAAGCTATACCCTTAAGCAAGTAATATGGTGCAAGCCACCCGTTGCGAAACCGGGAGCTGCCCCGTTGAGGGGAAGAAAAAATGGCTGCGAAACGCCGCTGGCCCCAAAGGTACGCCACAAGGCCAAGGCCGGTTACCGCTTTGAAATTCGGTACTTTCGCGATTCACTTATTATTTCGGGTGAGCCGGCGGCATTGCCACCGGCCACCTTTCACCATTTCCCCCACCATGACCCAAGACCAGATTAAGGACTTGAAGGGCCGCGCCGAGGCCCTGAGGAGGTATCTTTGACTACGATGCCCGCAAACAACAAATAGCCGCCGCCGAGGCCCAAACCACGGCCCCCGGCTTCTGGGACGACTCCAAAGCCGCTGAAATCACCCTGCGCGAAATCAAGGCCATCAAAACCTGGACCGATGATTTTGAGGGTGTGCAGCAGGCCCTGGCCGACACCGAAGTGCTGTTCGATTTTCACCGGGAGGGGGATGTACCCGAAGCCGAAATGCAGGCCGACTACAACGCCACGCTCAAGAAACTAGAGCAGCTGGAGTTCAAACGCATGCTTTCAGACGAGGAAGACCAGCTTTCGGCCATCATCGACATCAACCCCGGGGCCGGGGGCACCGAGAGCCAGGACTGGGCCGAAATGCTCATGCGCATGTACATCATGTGGGCCGAAAGCCACGGCTTTGGCGTGAAGCAAATCAGCTACCAGCCCGGCGAGGGCGCGGGCATCAAGTCCGCCTCGCTCGAAATCGACGGGGACTTCGCCTACGGCTACCTGAAGAGCGAAATCGGGGTGCACCGCCTGGTGCGCATGTCGCCGTTCGACAGCAGCGGCCGGCGGCACACGTCGTTTGCCTCCGTGTTTGCCTACCCGGTGATTGATGACACCATCAACATCGAAATCAACCCCGCCGACATCTCCTGGGACACCTTCCGGGCCGGCGGCGCGGGGGGCCAGAACGTGAACAAGGTGGAAACGGCCGTGCGCCTCACGCACGCGCCGTCCGGCATCATCATCGCCGTGCAGATTGAGCGCTCGCAGCTCATGAACAAAGAGCATGCCCTGCGCATGCTCAAATCGCGTCTCTACCAGATTGAGATGGACAAGCGCCACGCCGAGCGCGACAAGGTGGAAGCCACCAAGAAGCGCATCGACTTCGGCTCCCAGATTCGCAACTACGTGCTTCACCCCTACAAGCTCATCAAAGACCTGCGCACCGGCATCGAGCGCACCGATGTGCAGAACGTGCTGGATGGGGATTTGGATGAGTACATCAAAGGCTTTCTGATGCAGAGCTAGAACTACCGGGACCGGACCGTGAAGGAACGGTGCCACTTCGCGACACAAAAAAAGGGCTGCCCAGTTGGGCAGCCCTTTTTTTGTGTCGTGCAATTGCCAGACCCTTACGGATTGGCAACGTCCCATGCCACTTCGGCAAAAGGAATCGGAAGCTGGCGAACGATAGTCGTTTGCAAGTTCGTGGACGAAACCTCGGGCAGGCTGGTGCCGGGTACGTTCAGGCGGTTCAGCTGGTTCAGGCGACGCAAATCAACCCAACGCTGGCCTTCGAAGAACAGCGAGTAACGACGCTGGTACAGGATTTCGTCGAGAATGTCAGCCGACGGCGAAGTAGCCGTCAGGGGCGTAGGACGCAGAGCATCGTAGGCGGTAGCTACCGAGTTTACTTCGGTCACGGCCAGGGCCAGGTTCTGCTGCGGACCGGGCATGGCGTGCGCCTCGGCCGACAACAACACCAGCTCTTCCTTTTTGATAATCGGAATTGGCGATGTGTTGGTGGCGTACAGCACTACATCGTCGGCGCTGGAGAAGCCCTGACGGGGAGGCAGTGCGGCGGTGCGGGCCGCGATTTTGCTGATGCGCGTATCGGTAGCGCGGATGTCGCGACGGAACGAGGGGTGCGCCACCGTTACCACCGAGCCCGTGAAGTTCCGGGCTTGGAATAGTGGGTTAACAACGTCGGGCGAGGTACCACCATAGGTGAAGCGAGGCCCGATAGTCAGGGCACCAGCGTCGTTGATAAAGCTACCGGACAATGCATCCAGCACTTCCTGGTAACTACCATTGGGGCGTGAAGCACGACGAACGGCCAGCCGAGCCGCCAGGGCACGGTTGACCTTCAGGAAGCCTGCCGGGGTGAGGAAGCTAACGCCAGCAGTGCCGGCAGCGTAGCCGGAAGGGAGGGGAAAAGGCAGCGCCGTACCGGCAGCCGCCAAATCTTTAGCACCATCATCGAGCAACGCTTTGATAGCGGCGAGCACATCGTCGTAAGCACGAATCTTGCCTGGCTTCAGCGGGTCCGTAACATCGATGCGTAAGCCGTTCTCGTACTGCAGGTCCGACAGGACCATCATGTCATAAGCTTCGGCTGTTTTTGCCAGGGCCAAGTAGCCCCGCTTCTGCTCGTCAGTTACCAACGAAGTGTTAGCCGTTGACTGGGCCAGAATACGTGCCGTGCGACGCGAAGACGAGTACGTGGTGTAGTAACGGCCGCTCAGGAAGTTGTTGTTATCGAAGCCAGCCGTGCCGATGCCCAGCAGGTTGGTGGCGTAGCGCGAGTCCGAGCCGGCTAGTACGTACACCTCACGGCCGATAGCGCCGGTAAGCTGGTGGTACCACACAATCCCGTCGACGTTGGTACGCATGTCCGAGAAAGTTCCCGTAGCCAGGTAGTCAAGCTGCTGCTTGGTGGCATTGGTCAGTACCGAGGCAAGCGTGGGAAAGTTGGGGTCATCCAACTTGTTGATTTCAACGTAGCTGCACCCGGAGAGGGAGGCTACGACACTACCAAGCAGTAGTGCCCGGATAAAAGTTTTATTCATGTTGTGGAGGAGCATAAGTAAGAAAATTTGTAGCTGAACTCAGGCTTAAAAGTCAAAGTTCAAATGCAGGAACATCCGACGTGCGCTTGGGAAAGCGTACAGGTCCTGGTTGCCACCAACCGGACGGCTGCCAAAGTTGGATACCTCGGGGTCGTAGCCACCTTTGTAAGGCGTCACCAGGAACAGGTTGTTGCCCGATACACCTACTTTAATGCGCTGCACAAAGCGGCCCATGGTAGCTCCCAGCTGCTCTTTGTCGAAAGAGTAGTACAGCGAAACCTCGCGCACCTTCATGTAGCTGGCATCCTGCACGTAGTTCTTGGTCTGGCCCGAAAGCTCGCCGTTGAAACGCTCGTAGCCGATAACCGACGTAGTGCCGTCGCCCAGGGTAACGGGGTTCATGTAGTCGGGCGAAGTACCGCCCTGGTCGTAGGCGTTCTGCGTCAGGGTGCTGTTGTAGCCGCCCTGCTTCACATGAATCAGGAACGAGAAGTCGATGTGCTTGAAGAACGTGAAATCGTTGGCAAACGTAACCTGGTAAGTAGGCTGCGACTCCTGGAAAGGAGTTGGAACACCACCTACAACAGGGTTACCAAACCACCGGGTAGGCGACTCGCCCAGGGCGAGGAAGTTCTGACCGTAGAGCGAAGCGAAGCCGGGGCCGGCCGTCGTTCTGGGTACCACCAGACGGGTCACCTCCGAGCGGTTCAGCCAGAATTGGGTCTGCGAGTGGTAACGGAAGTTAGGACGGTCGATGGCTTGTACGCCAAGGCCGATTTCCAGACCGCGGTTTACGAGGTCACCTACTGGGAAAGCAGCAATCGAAGTAACACCCGTAGAAGGAGCCAGCGCGTAAGCAAACAGCAGGTTGGTTACTTGCTTGCGGTACACCGTGCCCGACAGGGTAATCTTGTTGTTCAGGAAACCCAGGTCAGCACCCAATTCCAGTTCAGCAGCCCGCTCGGGAGCTACGCGGTCGTAGCCCAGCACGGTCGAGTTGCGCAGGCCCAGACGGGTGTCAACCACAACCGAGTTCAGCTGCGTGAAGTACGAGCCGAAGCCGGGAACACCACCTGTTTCACCGTAAGCGGCGCGCAGCTTCACTTGGTTAACTACCTCTTTAAAGGTCCAGAAGTCGAAGTTGGCAACGTTCAAAGCCAACGAAGCGTGGGGGAAGAAGTACAGCTTCTTGGGGTCAGCGTTCAGGTTGCTTTGGTCGGCACGAATGCCTACGGTACCGATTACGCGGTCAGCGAAGTTAACTTCTTCCTGGGCCGAGTAGCCCAAGTCGACGCTCGACTGGAACGACTGGCTCAGGGTCTGGCGGTTAGCCCGGGCAGGGTTGCGCAGCTTGGGCTGCAAGCCTTCACCCTGTACGAAGTCGGAGTTGATGTCCTGCGTGAAACGCGAGGTACCGGCCGAAGTCGTCAGGCCAACGGTGCCCAGCTGCACGGTGTGAATCAGCAAGCCCTGCAGGTTGGTGTTCAACTGCTTGTTTTTGCTGTAGCGCGAAGCACCGGGGTTAGCCAGGCCAGACTGCGACTGCATATCCTCCGGCAGGTACAGCTCGGCATCGGTCAGGGCGAAGTCTACGCCGGCCGAAGCAGCCAGGCGCAACGACGACTTCTCGTTGCGGATGAAGTACAGGTTGGAAGTGAACGACTCGAGCAGACGGTTCGTGGTTTCGTTGTTGATGCCACGGTCGCGCAAGGCCAGGGGGTTCTCACCAGCATACGGGTTGCGGGGGTAGATGCCGTTTACGGGGTGCAGGTCGGCGTAGCTCGGCGTTACGGCAATCAGGTAAGGAATGGTCGCATCGGTGTTGGCGTTGTTCGAGAAACCACGCTGGTTGCTCGAATTCACGTAGCTCGAATTCAGCGCGATATCCCAGTTCTTGGTGATATCCGTCGATACGTTGGCCCGCAAGGTGTTGCGCTGGAAGCCCAGGTTTTTCTGAATGGCACCTTCGTCGGTGCGCGAACCAGAAATGTAGAACTTAACCCGCTCACCACCACCGGAAACGTTCACGTTGGTGTTCGACAGGAAGCCTTTGTTGCCGAAAATCTCCTGCTCGTAGTCGAAGATTTTGCCCGAAGCATTGGCAGCAGCCAAAGCCGCTTTCTCGCCAGCGTCGCCACCGAATACGTAGTCAATTTTCTCGTTGGTGAAGTCGGACTTGCCGTACTTACGCAGAATGCTGGTTACGCCAAGGTCCTGACGCACGCTGATGCGGGTCTGGCCGGCTTTACCTTTTTTCGTGGTGATGATGATAACACCGGCGTTGGCACGCTGGCCATAGATGGCAGCAGCCGACGAGCCTTTCAGCACTTCGATGTTTTCGATATCATCGGGGTTGATGTCAGCCAGGCGGTTGGTTGCACCGTCCTGACGGCTACCGCCGGCGTTGCTGAAAGCACCGGCCGCGCGGCCCGAATCGTACGAGTTGTTGTTGGCGTACACACCGTCGATGATGTAAAGCGGCTCCGAAGAACCCGTAATCGACGAGGGGCCACGCAATTGCACGGAGATACCTCCGCCGGGAGCACCGCTGTTCTGCGTGATAACCGCACCCGAAAGCTTGGCATACATAGCAGCGTCTACAGTAGAAGGACGCGTGCGCCCCACCAGCTCGCTGGCAGAGATGCTGGCCACGTTGTTGGCAGCGTTAGAGCGGGCAATGCTCGTGCCCAGACCCGTCACAACTACTTCGTCCAATTGCTTGGTATCAGTAGCCAAGGTTACATTGATGGTGGAAGCATCACCCAATGCCAGTTCCTGGGCCACATAGCCCACGTAGCTGAAAGTAAGGCGGGTTGCCGCTGAGGGCACCGACAAGCTAAAAGCGCCATCGGCATTGGTAGAAGCGCCGGCCGTAGTGCCTTTGGCCAATACCGTAACACCTGGTAGGCCCTGGCCGGTAGCCCGGTCCGTCACACGACCCGAGACGGTTCGGTCTTGTGCATTTACCTGCTGCAACAGGCAGGTCATCAATAAGACGACCATGAAAAAGAAGTGTTTCATGTAGTAGTGAAAATGGTGAGTGAGTTGGAAAAAAAAGTGGGAAGAATGGGAAAATAAGGAACTTAACGTGACTAATCTAGCGGCAAGGTATTACAAGTTTTTTGTTACGCCAGTATTTCGGGGTAGTCAGGAGTCAATAACAATATTAAACTTATTAGATACCTAAACCAACATTACCACGCCAGCACACGCTCGCCAGACGCCGCATTTCTGCTGCAAGTATTTTATAATCTATTGGTTAACTATTCACACTGTTCTGGGCAGTATGACACAGGCCCTTAGTAAGAGCGGGCTGGGATGAAGATTAATTTCATCGGAGCTCCGTGAGTAAATCGGGGCATAAAGCACGTAATTCTGGCTAGACACCTCGATAATTCATGAATCCATCATGGTCGGGATAGATGTGGCCGGTAGTCAGGTTTTGAGGATGCAATGGGTCAGACGGGCCAGTTGCCGTGATGCAGCGGTAATCATCCTACGCCCCCCAGGACAACTACTGAATATATAAAAAATACAATTTAAAGGCAATGCTTTTCATTACTCCTTTATAGTTAGCGCAATGAAGCAGCCGCCACTTATCGAACTGCTGCGGAAGTGAGCCCTCAGCAGCTAAAGGATTGCTAAAGCGAAATATCACAGCGCTACTGTTGGGACGTTTTCGGCAAATGCCGTACTTTCATCTTTTTAAACTGCCACCCCCATATTTTTTCCCTCTTTTTTTCACACACCCACTATTACAACTCGATGAAGAGAACCTTACTATTAAGCCTGCTCTTGCTGCTGACCCTGGCCGGGCGGAGCTGGGCGCAAACGCGACAGGTGTCGGGCCGCGTGCTCGACAAGACCAACAACGAAGGCCTGCCCGGGGTGAGCGTTATTGTGAAAGGCACCACCACGGGTACTGCGACCGATGCCGATGGCAAATTTGAGTTGAATGTGCCTGTTGCGGCCACTACGCTGCAATTTAAGTACCTGGGCTACATTACCACCGACCAGGCCATTGGGGCCAGTGGGCCGGTAAATGTTGCGTTGGCGCTTGACAACAAGCAGCTGGACGAAGTAATGGTAACGGCCCTGGGCATCTCGCGCGAGAAGCGCGCCCTGGGCTTTGCCGTTTCGGAGGTAAAGGCCGAGCAGATTGTGCAAAAATCGGAGCCCGACCTGCTGCGCACCCTCACCGGCAAGGTGCCCGGCGTGAACATCCTGAGCTCGAGCGGAGTACCCGGTGCGTCTTCGCGCATCACCATCCGGGGCAACACCTCGTTTTTTGGCGATAACCAGCCCCTGTTTGTTGTGGATGGGGTGCCTTACGACAACACCCAGACGGAATCGGACAGCCCACTGGTGAACGGCGCTTCCTACTCCAGCCGCACATCGGACGTGGACCCGAACAACGTGGCGTCCATCAACGTGCTGAAGGGCGCGGCGGCGGCGGCACTGTACGGCTCGCGGGCCGCTGGCGGCGTTATCGTGATTACGACCAAAACCGGCGGCGGCGGCCGTGGTGCCAAAGGCATTCAGATAGGCTATACCACCGGCTACGCCATTGAAAAAGTAGCGGCGCTGCCCAACTACCAGAATAAGTATGGCGCGGGTGCCAACTTCGTAAACTCTGCGGCCAACGGCTCGTGGGGCCCCGAGTTTGGCAATACGGCGCAGGGCGCACCGGCGACCATCGAACACCCCCAGGCTGGGAACGTGGACTTTCCGAACATTCCGGCGGGCACGCGCATCCCGTACCAGGCCTACCCCAACAACGTCAAAGACTTTTTCAAGACGGGTAACTTGTACGAGAACTCGGTTTCGCTGAGCTCCACTTCGGACAACTCGACCTTCTCGACCATTATCTCGCGGGCCGACCAGCAGGGCACCATCCCCAACTCGTCGTTTGTGCGCAACAACATCAGCGCGGGCGGCTCGGGCCGGTTCAATAAACTGACCGTGAACGGCAACGTTGCTTATACCAACACTAACCAGCAGGGCCCCATTGTGGGCGCCAACAACTCGGCTTCCGGCAGTGCCTCGGCATTTGCCCGCACCTTGTTTCTGACCCGTAGCCTCGACCTGCAGGGCCTCCCCTACCAGGACCCGGTGACGAAAGGCCCCGTGTTTGCCTGGCTGACCACCCAAGCCGACAACCCCCTGTGGTCGGTGGAAAATGCCATCTACAAATCGCGCGTAGACCGCGTGGTGGGCAGCGTGGGCCTGTCATATGCCTTCAAAGACTGGCTGTCGCTGACGTATACCGGCGGCATCAA
This sequence comes from Hymenobacter artigasi, assembly GCF_012275535.1. Taxonomy (GTDB): domain Bacteria; phylum Bacteroidota; class Bacteroidia; order Cytophagales; family Hymenobacteraceae; genus Hymenobacter; species Hymenobacter artigasi. The sequence goes on from NZ_JAAVTK010000002.1 coordinate 39,475, forward strand.
CTCCTACACCGATATCCGGTCGAGCACCATCCGGCCCGGCTCGCTTGCCAACCGGGGCGTGAGCCAGATAATTGAGGATAACATCCAGAACACCGAGTTTGAGCAGACTGCCCTGCTGAACTTCAACAAGAACCTGACCGAAGACATCAGCCTGACCGCCAGCGTGGGCCAGAATATCAACGCCCGCAAGTACGAAGGCAAGTCTTACCTTGGCACGGGCATCATCACGTTTGGCATCGACAACATTGAGAATACCACGGAGAAAAGCACCTACGGGTATGCCTACGCCGAGCGCCGCCTGATGGGCCTGCTGGGCAACGCCACCGTTGGCTACAAGAACTTCGCCTTTGTGACCGTGACGGGCCGCAACGACTTCTCATCGACCCTTAATAAGAACGGGGTTATTGGCAATACGGGCCGCTCGTTCTTCTATTCGAGTGCCGCTGGCTCGCTGGTACTGAACGAAGCCCTGAAGCTGGATTACCGCTGGCTCGACCTGCTTAAGCTGCGTGCCGCTTACGGCCGCGTAGGCCGCGATGCACCGGCCTACGCATCCGGCCCCACGGGCTATGTCACCAACCCCAGCGCTTCGTTGCCCTTCAAGGGAGTGCCGGGCATCGGCATTAGCGGTACAGTGAATAACGCCCGGCTGACCCCGGAATTTACGTCTGAGCTGGAAGTAGGCACCGAGCTGGCCTTGTTCCGCAACCGCATCTCGTTCAACGGCACGTACTATGACAAGCGCACCACGAACCTGATTGGCGTGATAACCTACCCGTCGGCCACTGGCTATGGTGCCGCCCAGACCAACTTTGGCGAAATCACCAACAAGGGTTTCGAAGTGGCCTTCACGGCCGTGCCGGTGGATGTGGCCGGCTTCCGCTGGAGCAGTACGTTCAACTTCAGCCGCAACCGCAACATTATTGCTAAAACGACGGACAATGGCGACACGCTCATTCTGGGCAACACGTTTGCCGGCAGTGTCCGGTCGGTGCACATTCCCGGCCAGCCCTACGGTGTACTGCTGGGCACGGCACCCGTGCGCGATGCCAACGGCGAGCTGTACATCAACCCGCTGGATGGCCGCCTGATTCTGTCGCCGAAGCTCAAGGTTATCGGCAACCCCAACCCCGATTTCCTGATGGGCTTCATCAACCAGTTCACCTACAAAGGAATTACGCTGAATGTGCTGGTAGACTACCGCAAGGGCGGCTCGCTGTACGCAACCACGTTGCAGGAAGAGCTGGGCCGCGGGGTGACGAAGGACACCGAAGACCGCAACCGCTTGGTTGTGCTCAACGGCGTTCGGTGGGACCCGGTGACCAAGAAGGCCGCCGTGGACGCCAGCGGTACGGTTATCCGCAACACGACGGCCATCACGGTCAACGACCTGTATTTCTCCAGCGGCGGCGTGGGCGGCGGCGCGGCTTCTAACGGCTACAACGAGCAGTCCATTTACGATGCCACCACGGTGCGCCTGCGGGAGGTTTCGATGGGCTACGACCTGCCCAAAGGCTTCCTCGGCAAAACGCCGTTCAGCCTCATCAACATATCCGTTTCGGCCCGCAACATCTGGTGGTACTCGCCCAACTTGCCCAAGAACAGCAATTTCGACCCCGAGACCAGCACTTACGGTGCCAGCAACCAGCAGGGCTACGAGTTCACCAACGCACCGACCACCAAGCGCTTCGGCGTGAACGTGCGGGTGAACTTCTAATTATTTGATTTCGGCTTTTTGTCCTATGAAACTTTTTAAATTTTGCCTGATACTCGCTTCGGCTGGTACGTTGGCCGTGGCCCCGGGCTGCAAAGATTTCTATAACGTCAACGTAAACCCCCTGACCCCGACGGCAGTGGATTTGAATTCCCTGCTGCCCGTGGCGCAGGTGAACATGGCTGAGTACCTGGGCGACAACATCGGCGGCCTGAGCCAGTACACCATGGCCCTGATGCAGCAGCTGTACAACACCCGCAACATCGGCAACTTCCAGCAGACCGGCGACGCGTTCAGCGGCGAGTGGGCGGGCCTCTACCGCGGCGTGCTCATCAACAACGAGCGCATCATCACGCAGGGCACCACCGAGCAGCGCTGGAACTACGTGGGCATTGCCCAGCTCCAGAAAGCCTACGTGTTCAGCCAGATGGTAGACGTATGGGGCGACATTCCTTATTCGGAAGCCCTGAAGGGCGAAGTAAACCCGGCCCCCCGCTTCGACAAGGACGAGGATATCTACAACGGCACGACCAATATTCAGGGCCTGTTCTCACTCATCGATGAGGGACTGGCCAACCTGGCCAAGCCCGGCTCCGTGCCCACCAAACCCACGTTGAGTGCCGTTGACCTGATATACAAAGGCGACCTGGACAAGTGGGCCCGCTTTGGCCGCACCCTCAAGCTGAAGCTCTACAACCAGCTGCGCAAAACCACGGCGGCGGCCACGGTTCAGAGCCAGGTTGGTCCTTTGCTGAGTGGCGCGCTCATGGAGGAGACTGGTGACTTTCAGCTTGGCTACCTCAACACCGCCAACCCCGACAACCGCAACCCCGGCTACGTGACCGACTACAACGCCAACCCGGAAAACCGCATTGGCCGGTATTTCTACGAAGGCATGCTGACGCTGAACGACCCGCGCAAGCCTTATTATTTCTTCAACCAGCTGGCCGCCGGCACCACAACGACTAATCAGGACTACATCAGCGCCCTGGACCCCAGCTTCGTGACGGTGCGCCCGGGCACGTCGAGCCAGTACGCCAGCGTGGCTACTACGGCCAGTGTTCAGACCGTGCAAGGCCTGTACCCCGTAGGCGGCCGCTACGACGACGGCAAGGGTGGCAAAACCGGCACCACCTCGGGCAAGGCAGAAGCCCCCCAGCGCCTGCTCACGTACTACAGCCGCAAATACACCGAAGCCGAGCTGCGCCTGACGGTATACAACGACGTAGTAGCCGCCCGCACTGCCTTCGACGCCGCCGTGCAAGCTTCCTTTAACAAAGTGAATGCCATTGCTACGGCTGATGGCAGCCCCGTTATTCCGGCCGCCAGCATCACGACCTACAAAACCAGCGCCCTGGCCCGGTTCGATAACGCGCCCTCGGCCGAGGACAAGCTGGAGGTAATCATGTACGAGAAGTACGTGGCGAGCTTCGGCTACGGCGTAGACGTGTACACCGACTTCCGCCGCACGGGCCATCCCACCATTCGGGTATCGCGCGAGGCCGTATCGCTGAGCGCGCCCAACAGCGGCCTGCTGGTAGACGACGGTGCTACCCGGGCCAACGGGCCGTTTCCCCTGCGCCTGTACTACCCCACCAACGACCTGACGTTGAACCCGAACTCTCCCCGCTCCCAGCGCGACGTGACCGCGCCCATTTTCTGGGACAAGTAGGAAGCGGTTCCCTTCTCTTTAATCCCTGACTTCATCTTTATTGATTCATGAAAAACTACTTTGCCAGTTTCCTGCTGCTGCTCTCGGCGGTTGCGGGGCTGTCGTCTTGCCGCGAGAGCAGCAAGCTTCCCGAGCCCAAAAACGAAAGCGTTCCGCTGATTATCCCGGAAGTGAACGCCACCAAGTCCTTTTTTCCTTTCAGGAGGAGCCAACTGTCCGAGCAAATCCGGATTGACAGCCTCGCTTCCCGGCCCGACTACTATACCCGGCCCGTGTTTGAGTTTGTCGTGAACCCGTCGCAGGGCTACGCCGAGCTGCAGACCGTTGAAGTGTACAAGAGCTTCCGGCGGGGTACTACGTATGGCCCCCGGGTGAAAATCGCGGACCTCACCAGCTTCCCGGCCACCATCAGCCTCACCAGCCAGCAGGCGCTTAAGGACTTGTACCCCAACAGCATACCGGGCACCCTCGCCGTTCTGGCCAATCCGGCTGTTCTCACGCTGAATAACCGCATTGTGCGAAACGACGCCATTGTATTCACCTTCGAGTACGTGCTGAAAGACGGTCGGCGCATCGTCCTCACGCCGGTTTCGACTGACAATACGCTATTGGCCAGCTCGCTGATTAACGCGCCTTTGGCGGCAATCGCCGTGTTCAGGTAGAACCTGCTGAGCAGCTCATTAACGGGGTTGCGCAATGGTTTGCCTATAACCCGGCGAAAATCTGCCAACCCTTGGTCAACTGAAAAAAGCGTCCTTCAACGCTACCCGCGACTTGCTGAACAGTAAAAAGCACCCCTGGAATTAACAAATTCCAGGGGTGCTTTTTTGGGTAACAATGCTGTGTAAATCCCTGACTATTGCCGAAGTACAGTTTAGCTAATATCAATATAATTAGCTACTTTCATACAGCTGCAATTACATTATTTAATTCCGAACAATCGCCACAAATGAAGTCTCATTACACTTTAGGCTTGCAAGCCGGACATAAAATTTTATGTCCTAATGTTGACTTTATGGTAACTGTATGAGAACAAAGGCTTATTTTTGATAATCTTAAGCATTCCCCCATTTTTTTACTTTTTTTCAATCTTAACACTTAGTCCATGAAAAAAATCTTACTCATGAGTGTCATGCTCATGTTTACACTTCTTCACGGAGCGATGGCGCAAACGCGTACCGTTTCAGGAAAGGTAACAGACCAGAAGTCCTCCGAAGGCTTGCCCGGAGTGACTGTGCTTCTGAAAGGAACCACGACCGGAGTATCGACCAATGCCAGCGGTGCTTATAGCTTAGTGGTACCCGAAACGGGTGGCACACTCGTATTCTCATCCGTTGGAATGGCTACGCAAGAGCGGGCTATTGGTACCGAATCCCAAATCAACATTGCACTGGCACAGGACACCCGTGAGCTGAGCGAAGTGGTGGTAACGGCGCTCGGCATCGAGAAAGACACTCGCTCGCTGGGCTACTCTACGCAGCAAATCAAAGCTGACCAGATTTCGCAGAAATCTGAGCCCAACGTGCTTAGCTCCTTGCAGGGCAAAGTATCGGGGGTAAACATCACGAACTCCAGCGGCCTGCCGGGTTCTTCTACCAACATCAACATCCGCGGCATTACATCGCTGCAGGGCAGCAACCAGCCCCTGTTCGTAGTTGATGGTATTCCGATTAGCAACGACCTGGACCGCAGCTTGGGAGGCGCAGGCCTGGGCTCGCTGGGTGCAGCTCAGACGTCGAACCGGGCTTTGGACATCGACCCGGAAATCATCGCCAGCATCAACATCCTGAAAGGCCCTGCAGCTGCAGCGCTTTACGGCTCGCGGGCAGCAGCTGGTGCCATCATCATTACCACCAAGAGCGGTGGCAGTGCCAACAAAAAGCTGGAAGTGACGGGTACGTCGAGCTTCAACATCCAGAATGTGTACGGCTTGGCCCGTTTGCAGACCGACTACGGCCAAGGCACCAACGGTGTGGTAACGACGACTGGCGGCCTGGGAGACATCTATACCGCCAGCGGCCTGTCATTCGGCCCCCGCTTTGGTACGACTCCTACGCTGGCCAACGGCTTGTTGCTGACCAATGGCAACCAGCTCCCCTACCAGAACTACCCAAACAACATCAAGGAGTTCTACCGTCAGGGCACCATCTGGACCAATGGCGTGAACATTGCCGGTGGCACCGCCGAGCAGAACGTTACGCTCAGCGTAAACAACACCAACCAGAAAGGCATCACTCAGAACTCGGAACTGACTCGTACCAACGTAACGCTGGGTGGCAACACCAAGCTGTTGAACAAGTTAAGAGCTGGTGGTTCTATCAACTTCGTTCAGACCGACCAAACGGGTGTATTGCAGGGCAACAACGGCTCGGCCTTCGCTACGCTTTCCAACCGGGTTCCCCGCAGCCTCAACCTGCAGGGCAATCCCTACATCGACCCAGTGACGGGTGCCAACCAGTATTTCTCTGGTGTCGAGAACCCTTACTACAGCCTTACCCAGAACCCTACTACCTCCTCGCTGACGCGCTTTATCAACGTGGCCAACCTGGGCTACGAGGCTACTCCCTGGCTGAAAATTGACTACCGCGCCGGCCTGGACACTTACACTGACCGCCGCAAGCAGGTATTCGCCATCGGCTCGGTGCGCCAGCCTACGGGCCAGGTACAGGACCAGGTGTTCTACCGCAGCGAATTCAACAGCGACCTTATCGTGACGGCTCACAAAGACAACCTGTTCTTTGAAGGCTTCAACGCTTCGTTGCTGGTGGGCCAGAACGTGAACCAGCGCCGCTTCCAGAACATTGCTTCGCAGGCGGACAACCTCACCCTGCCGGGCTTCTACAATGCTCAAAACGGCAGCGTATTCTCGAATGGCACGGGCGAAAGCACGTCGCTGCGCCGGATTCTGGGCGTGTATAGCCAGCTGTCGCTGGCCTATAACAACTACCTTTTTCTGGAATTGACGGGCCGCGCTGACCAATCGTCGACGTTGCCGGTTGCCAACAACACCTTCTTCTACCCTTCGGCTACGGCCAGCTTCGTGTTCACGGACGCGCTCAAGATTTCGTCGGACATCTTCTCCTATGGTAAGATTCGTGCCAACGTTTCGAAAGTAGGCCGCGATGCGGACCCGTTCGTACTCGCTACCACGTATAGCAGCGCCAGCCAGGGCAACAACGTTTCGAGCATTCAATTCCCTTTCACTGCTAACGGCACTAACTATCCTGGTTTCGCCATCAGCAACACGATTGGCAGCAACACGCTCACGCCGGAGTTCACGAAGTCGTACGAAGTTGGTACCAATCTGGGCTTCTTCAAGAACCACCTGAACTTCGAACTGACGTACTTCTACACGCGCAGCGAAAACCAGATTCTGCCCGTAACCGTGGCAGCATCGAGCGGCTTTAACGCCCGCTATGCCAATGTAGGCCGCCTTGACAACAAGGGCTTCGAAGGTCTGATGAACCTGAACCCAATTCGGACGTCGAACTTCCGTTGGGACATTACGGCCAACTTTACCCGTATCAAGAACGAGGTTATCTCCATCACGGAAGGCGTAACCAGCTCTTCCGTAAACGGTTCTGCTTTCATTGGCTCGGTGCCTTCGTTCAAAGTAGGCCAGCCTTATGGTGTAATCATCGGCAACGCGCTGCCGCGTGTGCAGCCCCTCAATGCTGCCGGCCAGCCCAACGACCCACAGTACGTAGGCAAGTACATCATCAACCCCACCAGTGGCTCGTTTGACACGGGTATTCCTAACTCGGTAATTGCCAACCCTAACCCGCTGTGGCAGGGTGGCCTGACCAACACGTTCAACTACCGTGGCGTTGAGCTCTCGTTCCTGGTTGACGCTAAATATGGTGGAGAGCTCCTCTCGTTCACCAACGCATCGCTGAAAGGTTCGGGCAACCTCTACGAAACCGGCATCAACCGCGATGCTCCGCGCATCATTCCCGGCGTAATTGCCAACGGTGACGGCACCTACCGCCCCAACAACATTCAGATTGATGCCCAGACCTTCTGGGGTGCTTCGGGCGGCCTGCAAAGCCAGCTCAACGTGTACGACGCCACGGTATACCGCCTGCGCGAAGTTTCCCTGGGCTACTCCGTACCCACGGGCCTGCTGTCGCGCACGCCCTTTGGCCAGATTCGGCTGTCGGTTTCGGGCCGCAATCTGTATTTCTACGCACCCAATGCCAACTTCGACCCAGACGTGAACACCCAGGGCGCAGGCAACATCCGGGGCCTGGAAGTGCAAGGCGCACCGAATACGCGCAACTACGGTGTTAACCTCCGTTTTACCCTATAATCTAGCGATTGTCTTTCTCATGAATAACAAGAAACTAATCGGCATTACGCTGGCAGCTACCGTGGCTTTTTCCACGATGAGCTGCAATCGGGACAAGTTCCTGGATATTAACACTACGCCCAACAGCCCCACGGCAGTATCGATGCCGGTACTGCTCACCAGCACGGTCATCAACACGGGCTTTTTGGCCACCAATGACTATGGCCGGGCTACTGCCCTTCTAACCCAGCAGTATGCGGGCATTGCCAACCAGCCGGCTGCTTACGACGTGTACATTCTGCGCGGCTCGTTCGACAACCAGTGGAACACGGAGCTTTACGGCGGCACCCTCATCAATTCGCAGACGCTGATTGATTTGGCAGCTACCAAAAACAGTCCTGCTTACAGTGGCATTGCGAAACTGCTGAAGGCCTACAACTTTTCGGTTGCTACTGACCTCTACGGCGATGTTCCGTACTCGCAGGCCCTGCAGGGCAATGCTAACCTGCACCCGCGCTACGACAAGCAGGAGGATATCTACAAAGGCAACAGCGCACTGGGCATCACCGGTCTGATTGACCTGGTGAAGGATGGTCTGGCTGACCTGGAAAAAACCAGCTCCGCCAAACCTGGCGTTTCGGATGACCCGGCCTATGGCAAATCAGCTGACAACATTGCGCAGTGGAAGAAAATGGGCAACATGCTGCTGCTCAAGTTCGCCAATACCATCAGCAACAGAGAGCCTGCTTTAGCTACGACCCTCATCAACGCGGCTTCCGCTAAAGCTTTCGCGGCTAACACTGATGACTTCGAGGTGCCTTTTGGCTCTTCTGTTGGCAACCAGAATCCGTTGTACCTGTACAACTTCGTTACCCGTCAGGACGACCAAATGCTGAGTCAGACCATTCTCGATAAGATGAATGCCAACAATGACCCGCGCCTGCCGATTTACTACACGCCTACGCCTACGCCTGCCACTACGCCCACAGCGGTTAACGCTACCGGCACCCCAACGAGAATTCCGGGCCCACTGGTTGGCGGAGTACCCACTCCCACAACGCTGACTTTTACGGGCTACATCAACGGCAACAACGTTCCCGTGCCTTCGCGTCCACTAGGCTACCGGTCGCGCTACAACACGTACATCACCGGCGTATCCGGCGAAGCTCCGGCTCGTCTGCTGACTAATGCACAGCGTTTGTTCATTCTAGCCGAATCGGCTCTGACCCTGCCCGGTGTTACCCTGCCCAATGGCAGCAATGCTCAGTCGCTCTACCAGGCGGGCATTAAGGCTTCGATGACCAAGGCCGGTATCACTTCCGCAGCCGTCGACGCTTACCTTTTGGCTAACCCAAGTGTAGCTATTCTTAGCGCGACCACGGAAACTGCCAAGGAGCAGATTATCACCCAAAAGTGGATTTCATGGGTTGGCAACGGTATCGAGGCTTACAACGATTACCGTCGCACCAGTTATCCCACGCTGGCTCCGGCATTGAACGCATCGGGAGATGACGCTACTTTGCCCAAACGGTTCCCCTACCCTCTCTCCGAGCTCACGGCTAACGCAGGCGCGGAGAACCAGGATGCCAGCATTCGCACCAGCGTAAAAGTATGGTGGGGCAAGTAGGCCGCCCATTTCTCACAGCAAAAATTACTTTTCTCATGAAAAAGCAACTTTTAAATGTATGCGTACTTGCGGTGCTGGCTTTGGGCTCGTTCTCCTGCAAGAAGGTATACGATGACAATAGCCTGGCCCCATTGGACCAAGCCTACGCGGCGATTCCGGTTACGGTAACCAATGCCAACTTCTTTGAGCGTTTCTACGTCGTGACGGCTACGGCACCTTCCGGTGCTTTCTCCATCACGTTCTCGATTCCTGCCGACAAAGGCAAAATCAAGGAAATCACCCGTGTTTCGACGGGGACCAGTGGATTGGCCCAGGTGCAGGATGGCTCAGCCGCCAAGGCTAGCCTGCTGTATAGCTGGAATGGGTTGACTGGTGCCGCTTCTGGCTCAGTAGTTACCCCTGGCAACGGGAGCAACACCATCACCTTCACATCAGACCTTGCTAAGTACACTGCTTACCGGACTCGGGTTGGCACGACACTGGCTCCAATTGCAGCCACTGCATCTACCAACCCACAGGCACCTAATCAAATCAACTTTTACTTCTTAATCACGCTGGAAGATGGCACCACCATCATTCCGCCGCTGGTGAGAGTACGTGCGATTTAATTACTGACAGGTCTTAAAACAAAGAACCCCGCCCAATTTGGGCGGGGTTCTTTGTTTTAAGACCTATTGGCAATTACAAAATATACTGGCTCAAATCCCGGTTTTTCACCATGTCATTCAGCCGCTCGTTCACGAGGGCGGCGGTGATGAGGATGCGGGCATTGGCCCCAATCTTGTCCGGCACGTCGTAGAGGATGTCGTTGAGCAGGCGGCTCATAACGGTGTGCAGGCGGCGAGCGCCAATGTTCTCGACCTCGGCATTGACCTCGAAGGCGATTTCGGCAATGCGCTCCAGGGCGGCATCATCAAAGGTTAGCTCAACCTCTTCGGCTTTGAGCAGGGCCTCATATTGCTTGGTGAGGGCATTTTTGGGGTCTTTGAGGATGCGGAAGAAGTCGTCCTTGGTCAGGCTTTGCAGCTCGACGCGGATGGGGAAGCGGCCCTGCAGCTCGGGAATGAGGTCGCTGGGCTTGGAGACGTGGAAAGCCCCGGCGGCGATGAACAGGATATGGTCGGTGTTGACGATGCCGTACTTGGTATTCACGGCCGAGCCTTCCACAATGGGCAGCAGGTCGCGCTGCACGCCCTGGCGGCTCACGTCGGGGCCGCCGCCGCCGTTTTTACCGCCGCTGCTGGCTACTTTATCAATTTCGTCGATGAAGATGATGCCCGCGTTTTCGCACTGGCGAACGGCTTCGTCCTTCACGTCGTCCATGTCGATGAGCTTGGCGGCTTCTTCGTCGAGGAGGAGCTTGCGGGCTTCGGCCACGGTCACTTTGCGCTTGCGGGTCTTTTTGGGCATCATGTTGCCCAGCATGTCCTGCAGGCCCGAGAGGGTGCCCTCGTCCATGCCGGGAGGTGCGCCCATCACGCCAATGCTGGGACCGGCCTGCGCCACCTGAATTTCGATTTTGCGGTCTTCGAGCTCGCCGTTCTTAATTTTCTGGCGAAACCGCTCGCGGGTACGCTCGTTTAGCTCGGCATCGGAATGGGGCACGTCATCGCCTCCCCCACCGCCAAAGCCGAGGCCGGTTTTGGCCCCGGCGGGCTGCTGGATGGCCGGAATCAGGGCATCGAGGATGAGTTCCTCCACGGCGTCGGCGGCCTGGGCTTTCACGGCTTCCTGGCGGCGGGCTTTCACGCGGTTGAAGGACTGTTCGGCCAGGTCGCGCACCATGCTCTCCACGTCGCGGCCCACGTAGCCCACTTCGGTGAACTTGCTGGCTTCCACTTTCACAAAAGGCGCATCGGCGAGGTTGGCCAGGCGGCGGGCAATTTCGGTTTTGCCCACGCCGGTGGCCCCAATCATGAGGATGTTGTTCGGGACGATTTCGGCCTGCATATCCAGCGGAGCGTGCAGACGGCGCCAGCGGTTGCGCAGGGCAATGGCCACGTGGCGCTTGGCCTCGTGCTGGCCGATGATGTATTTATCGAGCTCGGCCACGATTTGGGCCGGGGTGAGAAAATCTTGGTTGAGCATGGGAGGTGTACGGGAACGAGGTAATGAAAGAACGTCATGCAGCGCGCAGCGAAGCAGCTTGCCCGCAATAAGTAATCCAATCGATGGGTTTACTTACGGCGGGCAAGCTGCTTTGCTGCGCACTGCATGACGTTCTAAACAAACGGGACTTTATTCCTTCTTCTTAAACAGCGAATTAAAGTTGCGCGAGATGGTGAAATATTCGCTGGAACCGGCCGCCTGCAGGGTGGCGTGGGTATAATCAATCTGAAACGTGCTAATCTTCAGCATCACGCCAAAGGCCAGGCCGGCGCTGCCGCTGGTGTTGTCGAGGCGTAGCTCGCGGCGCTGCAAGTGGTTGTAGCCGGCCCGGAGCTGAAAGCCCTTGCCGAGGATGAGGGCGGCGCTGACGGTGAGGTGCCGGGCCAGGTTGTCGCCGAAGCTTTTGGTGGCTTTTTTCTCGTTGCCGCTGGCATCGAGGGGGCCGCGGGCATTGGGGTCGAGGTACTGAATGTCCCACTGCTGCAGGTGGTGGGCCGTGAGCGAGAAGCGCAGCGGCATGTGCTCGGGCTTCACGGTGGCCCCAATCTGCAAGTCGAGCGGCAGCCGGCCGCGCTCGGTGCCAGGGTAGGGCGAGAACTGATAGCCGGCATTTTTCACGGCCAGGCCCGCCGTGAAATCGGCCGTGGGGTGCTTGTACACCACGCCGGCATCGGCCACGCCGGCCAGCGAGCGGCTGCCCGCAATGCTGGATACGGCCAGCTTGGTAGTAGCCCCAAACGTGAATTTGCCCATGGTGTAGGAATCACTCACGCCCACGGTGTACTCGTTCACGCCGAACGTGCCGAGGCTGTTGCCGGCCGGGTCGTAGCTCTCGAAGCTGCCGTAGTTGAGGTAGGTGATGCCCACGCCGAAGCGGCCGGCCTTCTCGGTATTGAACACGTAGGCGGCGGTGCTCTGCTTGATATCGGCCAGGTAGGCCACGTAGCTCAGGGCCAGGCGGCCGTCCATGTCGGCGTTGAGCAGGGCCGGGTTGCCGTAGAGCATGGTGGGGTCGTCGTTGCGGTCCGAGACGCTCATGCCGCCCAGGGCCGCCAGGTGCGCACTCGGCGGCAGGTCCAGAAACGGAAACACGGTGCGGCCGCCCAGCTGCTGCGCGGCCACCGGACGCACGGCCAGACTAGCCCCAACAACACAAAAACCAATAATCCGGCGGGCGGAGAGGTGCTTCATTCTTCGAAGATAACAGGTGTAATTGTAGAACATGCTTTAGCTTGTTCCGGCTAGAACGGCCATCTCAACGCCGATTTAAGCGCGAAAGTATTCACCGCTCCAAGCGTAGTCAGCTGTCAGCTGATGGGAACAAGCTAAAGCATGTTCTACCCCCTACTGCACCTCCACGCTGGGGCCGACCACAGGCACGGGCTCGTCGCGCACGGGCAGCTTTTGCGGGTGCGGCACCAGCTCATCGAGCAGGGCTACGCGCAGCACGTCGTCCACCCGGTCGGCGTAGTGAATGGTGAGGCCTTTGAGGTAGTCTTCCTGGATTTCCTCGATGTCCTTACGGTTTTTGGGGCAGAGGATGATGTCCTTCATACCGGCCCGGCGGGCGGCCAGCAGCTTCTCCTTGATGCCGCCCACGGGCAGCACCTTGCCGCGCAGGGTGATTTCGCCGGTCATGGCCAAGCGCGGGCGCACCCGGCGCTGGGTGAAGGCCGAGGCCATGCTGGTGAAAATAGCAATGCCCGCGCTGGGTCCATCCTTGGGCACCGCGCCTTCGGGGAAGTGAATGTGCAGGTCGTACTGCTCAAACAGGCGGTAGTCGATACCGATTTCATCGGCCCGCGAGCGCAGGTAGGAAAGTGCCGTAATAGCCGATTCCTTCATCACATCACCGAGCTGGCCGCTGAGCGTGAGCTTGCCCCGGCCCCGGCTCAGCAGGCTTTCCACAAACAGGATGTCGCCGCCCACTGAGGTCCAGGCCAGGCCCGTTACCACGCCGGCCGTGTCGTTGTCTTGGTACTGGTCGCGGTCGAAAATGGCCGAGCCGAGGATTTTGCGCACGTCGGCCGGTTCTATCACCGCCGGCAGCAGTTCCTTGCCGGCCTTACGGCGGGCTAGGTTGCGGGTCACGGCGGCCAGCTTGCGCTCCAGGCCGCGCACGCCCGATTCCCGGGTGTAGTCGTCAGCCACGCGATGCAGGGCGGCATCGGTTATTTTCACTTCAGTTTCGCCCAGGCCATGGTCTTTCAATTGCTTAGGCCATAAGTGCTTGCGGGCAATCTGCACTTTTTCCTCCTGGGTGTAGCCGGTGAGGTCGATGATTTCCATACGGTCGCGCAGGGCGGGCTGAATGGTATCGAGCGAGTTGGCCGTGGCAATGAACAGGACCTTGCTCAGGTCATACTCCACTTCCAGGTAGTTATCGGTGAAGGTGGCGTTCTGCTCCGGGTCGAGCACTTCGAGCAGGGCCGAGCTGGGGTCGCCGCGAAAGTCGCTGCTCACCTTGTCAATCTCATCGAGAATAATGACCGGATTGGAGGTACCCGCCTTCTTAATCTGGGCGATAATACGGCCGGGCATGGCCCCCACGTAGGTTTTGCGGTGGCCTCGAATTTCGGCTTCGTCGCGCACGCCACCCAGGCTCATGCGGATGTACTTGCGGCCCATGGCAGCGGCAATGCTGCGGCCCAGGCTGGTTTTGCCCACGCCGGGCGGGCCGTAGAGGCACAGAATCGGCGCTTTCAAATCCTGCTTCAGCTTGAGCACGGCGATGTACTCCAAAATGCGCTCCTTCACCTTTTCGAGACCGAAGTGGTCGGCATCGAGGATTTTCTTGGTTTGCTTGAGGTTGAATTTGTCCTTGGTATACTCGCCCCAAGGCAGGTCGAGCAGGAACTCGACGTAGTTCATGTTCACCGAATAATCGGGGGCCATGGGGTTGGTGCGGGCCAGCTTCTCCATCTCCTTCTTGAAGTGGAGCGCCACGGCCTCGGGCCATTTCTTGGTTTCGGCGCGGGCCTTGAGGCGGTGCACGTCTTCCTCGGTGCCGTCCTGGCCCAGCTCATCCTGCAAGGTTTTGAGCTGCTGGCGCAGGAAATACTCGCGCTGCTGGGCATCAATCCCGGTGTGGGTTTTGGAGCGAATATCCTGCTTGATTTCGAGTAATTCAGCCTGGCTGAGGAGAGCTTCGAGGAGCAGACGGGCCTGTGCTTCGGGGTCGGCCAGCTCCAGGAGGCGCTGCTTGGCGGGCAGGTCGAGCTGCACGTTGCTGGACAGGAAGTGCGTGAGAAAAGCCGGCGACTGAATGCCGTCGAGCATGGCCCGGGCTTCCATCGGAATCTCGGGCGTGAGTTCCAGCACCTTGGTCGCGGCCTCGCGCAGGGCCTGCAACAGGCCAAACTCGCCGGGAATTTCGGGGTTTAGCGATACTTCGGGGAAATAGCTGACGCGGGCCACCAGCGGCGTAAAGCTCAGCTGTTCCTCAACCGTGAAGCGCACCTGACCCTGCAGGATGATGGTAATGTGGCCATCGGGCTGCTCCAGCAGCTTGAGAATACGGGCCAGCGTGCCCACGGATTGCAGCTCGTCGGTGGTGGGCTCGTCGGCGTCGGGGTTGAGCTGGGCTACTACGCCGAGGAGCTTGTCGGCGGCGTAGGCTTTGCGCACCAGCTTCACGCTTTTTTTGCGGGATACCGTTACGGGCAACACTACGCCCGGGAAGAGGACGGTGTTGCGCACTGCCAGCAGAGGCAGCGTGGGCGGGGCATCGTCGCCGCGCAGGAGGTGGTCGGGGTCGGCGGCCATAATGGCGATGGCTTCGGGTTGAGAGTTAGCGTCGCTAAATGTGCGAATCGGGGCCGCAGCGGAAGAATAAAGGGAAGCCAGATGCATGAACGGAGATAAAGCAGAAGCAGCGGCCGCAGGTGCCAGATTGGCAGTTTGCGGCCTTTCGATTGGGAAGATACAAGGTACGCTTTCCCGGCGCGTTTGGGCTTCAAGGGCCGTGCCAGCGGGCTAAAACCGCCAAAGCGGCGCACCAGCCCCCGGGGCGGATGCCGAATATGGCTAATTCGTTAAATTGTCGGCAACTTGCGCAATATTCTATGTTTAAAACTCTACCCATGTCGGCTTTATTGCGTCGAAGCTGGTTGCTGCTGAGCGCGGCCGCGTGGCTGCTGACTTCGCCCACGGCCCAGGCCCAGCGCCGGCCTACCCAACGGATTCCCGCCGCCGCCTCCCCTTCTGCCGACACTACCAGCGGCGGGGCTTCGGCCGCGCCCAAAAAGGCCGCCACCAGCCACCCGGCCGCCGCAGCTCCCAAGCCAGCCATAATGCCCGGCGCCTACCGCGTGCGCGGCCTCAACAGCCGCGTGAGCCGCAAGCTACACCTGCGGCCCGATGGCACTCCCGACTTCATCAACATCAACAAATACTCGTTTTTTGAGGATAAGAAGGCGCTGAAAGCCATTGCCAAAGCGGAAAAGCGCCGCCAGTACCACCAGACCCGGCTGCTGCTCGAAGACTACGTGGCCCGGTTCGGGCCGGTCAACTTCGAGAAGAATACCAACATGCTCTGGCGGCTGGGCCAGCTGCTGGAGCGCGACAGCCAGTCGGTGAAAGCCAAGGCCTACTACCGCCTGGCCCTGAAGCACAGCCGCGCCGATACCAAGCGCGTACAGCTCTACTACGACTCGCTGGAGCAGAAAAACACTGCCCTGTACGTGCCCCTGAAAACGTACTACGACCTGGTGGAGTACCGCAAGAACCTCAACACCTTCCACCCGCCCAAGGGCGTGTACACGAGCATGGGCGACGCCATCAACAGCAAGGCGGCCGACTACGGGCCGGCGCTGGCCGGCAACGACTCGCTGATAATCTTCAGCAGCAAGCGCAAGCGGCGTGGCCTGACCGGCGTGGTAGACGAGGACCTGTACACCTCGCACCGCGAGGGCGTGAGCTGGAGCGATGCCGAGCCGCTGCCCAAGCCCATCAACTCGCCCAACAACGAGGGCTCGGCCTGCCTGAGCAAGGACGGGAAAACCATTTACTTTGCCCGCTGCGAGTGCGCCACCTGCCACGGCAACTGCGACCTGTACACCGCCACGCGCGGCAAAGACGGCAAGTGGAGCGCCCCCAAAAGCCTGGGCCCCATGGTGAACTCGCTGGGTTGGGACTCGCAACCCACCCTCTCGCAGGGCGAGGATACGCTGTATTTCGCCTCGGACCGGCTGGGCGGCTTTGGGCTGTCGGACATTTACTACACCCACAAGCTGCGCGACGGACGCTGGAGCCCGGCCGAGAACGCGGGGCCGGTGGTGAACACACGCGAGAGCGAGGTGAGCCCGTTTTACCACCCGCTCTACCACGTGCTGTACTTCAGCTCGCGGGGGCAGCTGCTGAATTTTGGCGACTTCGACATTTACAAAACCTACCGCGTGGGCGGGCGCTGGCAGGAACCCAGGAACATTGGCCCGCTGGTGAACGGCAAGGGCTCGGAGTATTATTTCACCATCGACCGGGAAAGTAAAAACCTGTACTACGCCCGCTCGGAGGCGCAGGAAATCAACAACCTCGACCTCTACTCCTTCCCGCTGCCGATGGAGGCGCAGCCGCTGGCCACCACCAAGGTAGAGGGCACGCTGATGGACTCGGTGAGCAGCAAGCCGCTGAAGGGCATCGTGAGCATCATCGACACCGACAACGGCATTGAGGTGGCCAGCAAGTTTATCCGGCCCGATGGCACGTTTGACTTTGAGCTGATTGAAGGCTCGCACTACGCCATGCTGATTCAGAGCAACGACTTTTTCTCGGTCGAAAAGCAGTTTGCCCTGAAGGGCGACACAGTGATGACGCTGCTCACGAACAGCATCGACTACAAGCTGCCGCTCATTTTCAAGAACCTGGAGTTTGAGCAGGGCAAGGCGGCGGTGCTGCCCAGCATGCACAGCACGCTGGACCGCATCGCGCTGTTTCTGGTCGACCATCCCACGTTCCGGCTCAGCATCACGGGCCACACCGACACCAGCGGCGACCCCGACGTGAACGAGAAGCTCTCGCAGGACCGCGCCGAGGCAATCCGCCGCTACATCGAGCGCAAGGGCAAGATTGCCCCCAACCGCATCGAGAGTTTCGGCTACGGCTCCAGCCACCCGCTCAAAGACGAGGTGACCGAGGACGATGCCAAGGTGAATCGCCGCGTCGAGTTTAAGCTGGTGAGACCCGAAGCCAACGACAAGCCCGCCGACGGCGGCGGGGACTGGAAGTAGGTAGCGTTGACGCGGGGGACGGCTCGCCTACTCCACCGCTTCCACCCGCACGGTTTTGCCATTAAAAACGGCCGCTTCCCCCACCCGTAGGCCCTTCAGCGCCACGGCCACCGGGGCTGCGGGCGACACGGCAAACACGTCGGTACCGGGCAGCTGGCCGGCGCTGATGCTGATGTAGAAGCGGCCCATGCTCGTGTGCACAAGTGCGCCGGGCCGCACGGTGTCACAGGGCATTTCGGGGCTGATGCGGGCTAGCTCGGCCTGCAGCTGCTGGGCCTGCTGCATGTGGGCGGCGTTGCGGTCGCGCTCGGCGTTGGCCATTTCGCGGCCGGTTTCATACTTGTCGCCGGCGCTGCTCTTGGTTTCGGAGGAGGAGGATTCCTGGGCCGCCTGCATGGCGGTGCGGGCGGCGATGATGCGCTGCTCGATGAAGGCGTGGCAGGCGGCGTGGAGGGCGGGTTTGGTCATTAATTAGAGCGAATCTGAATCCAGGATATCCGGCCGTTGGACGCGGTTATTTTCGTTGGCTCGTCGGCCACTGTATATTTTCCAAGTTCAGGCTGTTTGAAGAAGATGTACGCTAAACCAGGTTTTTCCAGGTCGCCCGAAAAGGCCGTCTGGAATTTTGGAAGCATCATATTGGGAACCACCTGCACGGTGGGTAAGGCCGTTTTCAATTGGCCGGAGGTCGAACCAGCATGGATGCCGTTGGCCGTTTTATAGGCCGGATGAAACGCCAGCAAGCAGGCCACTTTTTTCTTGGTTTGCCAATCGACAAAGTATAGAAAAAGCTGCTGGTTACCCGATTTTACCACCATGCCACCGGGTTTAGCATTGGTATCATCGAAGCCATATGCCAGCAAGTGTACAGGCGTAAACGTACAGCCTCTGTAAAGCTCTTTCAGCTTGGCCACAGGCATTCCAATCCGCGCCTTGCCCACGGATTCCCCGGTAATTGTAGGCGTATCGGGAAAGTCAGCCGGTGGGCTTTGGCAGATGCTACCCGAGGCAATGAGCCAGCAACTGAAGAGGCTGAGAAACTTGAGCATGGGACTAAGTTAAAATGAATTCAGCGCGGCTTGCACTTTCTCGGTCCACTGTCTATCATCCGGCGCTACTACTAACACCCGAAAGCCGTGCCGCTCCCCTTCTATCCGCACGCCTTCCGAGTCGTCAATCAGCAAGTCGATGCCGAAGCTGGGTGGGTGCTTTGTGCAACGGGCCTGTACTTCACGGTCGTGCCGCTGCTGGTTCACCACCCCATCCAGCCGGATGCCGTGGAGCCAAAAGAGCCGCCGGATGCGCCAGGCGCTGCGGTAGGAAGTGGTGTACACCCACACTTCCCAGCCGCGCTGGCGGCAGGAATCGGTCAACTCTTTGATTCCGTGGCGTAGCTGTTCATTGCTCAATATACGAGCTAAGAAGCGCCGTTTGGGCGTTTCGAGAGGGAAGTCGTGGCCGCAGCGGATGAGGGTATTGTCGAGGTCGAAGGCGAGGCGCATTTAGTCAGCTCGTTCGCTATTTGCGGAGCGCCCGGCATTATTGCCACGGGCTTGCTCACGCCCCACCTCACAGAGCGCATGCAGCTCACGCTTGCGTTGCTGCAAATGCCAGACGATTTCCCGCTTTTCAGCGAAAGCCATTGCCTGCCAGCGGACGCGGTTTTCTGCGTCCTCATCGTAGTGGAGCGGCACAACCCGAAAAGCGGTTTTATCGAGGCGGAGCATGGCTAAAGTTACGGATTTCTACCCCGCCGCGATGAGCCCCTCCGCCACCTTCCTATCGTTCCCCAACCTCGGCACCTTGTTCTGCCCCCCCAGCCTTCCCAAGCTTTTCATGTAGCGATGGAAGGCCCCGGCGGGCAGCGCCGTGAGTTGCAGCGACACCAGGATATTACCCTTTCGCAAGTCATCATAATACGTGTTGCGGCGGCGTAGTGCGGTATCCAAGGCGGCGGCGAAGGCGGCGGGGTCGTGCGGGGGGCGGGCGAACTCCACCAGCCACTCGTGGCGCGAGGGCGTGGCGGGGTCGTCGCTCACGAGCGGGGCCACGGTGAATTCGGTGACTTCGACCTCGGGGGTTTGGGCCATGACTTCGCGCAGGGCCTGCTCCACCTCCTCCCCTATCACATGCTCGCCGAAGGCCGAGAGGAAGTGCTTGATGCGGCCCGTGACTACCACGCGGTGCGGCGCGAGGCTCACGAAGCGCACCGTGTCGCCGATGCTGTAGCCCCACAGGCCGGCATTGGAGGTGAGCACCACGGCGTAGTTTCGGTCCACCTCCACGTCGGCGATGGTGAGGCGGGGCGCGTCGGGCTCGAAAAATCGCTCGGTGGGCACGAATTCGTAGAAGATGCCGCTGTTCAGCAGCAGTAGCAGGCCCGGGTTGCCGGGCTCGTCTTGGAAGGCCAGGAAGCCCTCGGAGGCTGGGAATAGCTCGATACTGTCCACCGGCCGGCCGATGCTTTCGAAGAGCTTGGCGCGGTAGGGCTCGAAGTTGACGCCACCATAGACGAACAGGTTGAAATCGGGAAACAGGTCCTTTACGGGCCGGCCGGTGCGGGCCGTGAGGCGGTCGAAATACATCTGCACCCAGGGCGGAATGCCGGATATCAGCGTCATTTTCTCGCCCAGCGTTTCGTCCACGATGCGCTCCAGCTTGGTTTCCCAGTCTTCGATGATGTTGGTTTCGTAGCTGGGCAGTTGATTGCGGCGCAGGTAGGCGGGCACGTGGTGGTTGGCAATGCCCGAGAGCCGGCCCGTGCGGATGCCGTGGTGCATTTCCAGCGCCGGCGAGCCGGAGAGGAATATCAGCTTACCGTCGAGAAACCGGCTGCGACCGGTGCGGTAGATGTAGTAAAGCAGGGCATCCCTGGCCCCTTCAATGTGGTTCGGAATGCTGTCCTTCGTAATCGGAATGTATTTGGTGCCGCTGGTGGTGCCGCTGGTTTTGGCCAGGTACAGCGGCCGGCCGGGCCAGAGCACATCGGCCTCGCCGGCCTGGGTGCGGTCAAACCAGGGTTTTAGGGCCTCGTAGTCGCGCACGGGCACCTGGCGGGCCAGGTCGGCGGGCGTGCGGATGCCGCCCAGGTCGTGGGCGCGGCCGAAGGCGGTGCCGGCCGCCGTGGCCGTCAGCTTCGCCAGCAGCTCGCGCTGGGTGGTTTCGGGGCGGTGCTGCCAGCGTTGGTAGCGCCGGGCAATGTAGCGGGCCAGGGGCTGGCTCAGCGTGGCTTTTAGTCCCATGGATGCGATGTAAAAGGCCGTTGGAAGGGCTGCGAAGGTACGTTGGGCCGGATGCGCGGTTTTCCGGAAGACAACCTCGCTACCTTGCGGCCGTTAGCAATTGACGGCCGCGCTGTTTTTTCGGACGGCAAGCTAAAGCTTACCTCACTCATTTACTCACTTACTCATTTACCACATCATGGCAGACCATGCAGGCAAAGCCGTCTGGAACGGCGACATCAAAGGCAGCGGTACCCTCACCACCGACAGCGGCGCGCTGAATGCACCCTACTCCGTGGGTAGCCGCTTCGAAGGCAAGCAGGGCACCAACCCCGAAGAACTCATCGGCGCGGCCCACGCCGGCTGCTACACCATGTACCTCACCAGCGTGCTCACCAAGCACGGCCACACGGTGCAAAACATCACCACCACCAGCACCGTGACGATGAACCCCAACAACGGCCATCCCGTCATCGAGCACATCCACGTGAGCACCGAAGGCCACGTCACGGGCGGCAACATCACGGCCGACGACTTCCAAAAGCACGCCGAAGACGCCAAGGAAAACTGCCCGGTATCGAAAGTACTGAGCGCCGTGCCCAAAATGACGCTGGAAGCGAAATTCGCGGGCTAGACCCGTAGCTGAACCTAAGACGTAAGAACGTCATGCTGAGCACAGCCGAAGCATCTCGCTCGGGGCAGTAATCCAATCGCAAGAAAAGATTTACCACCCCACGCGAGATGCTTCGGCTCCGCTCAGCATGACGTTCTTATTTTTGCAGGTTGCACGTTCTTTTCAGCCCTGATAAACAACAACCCGCTCCTGCCCCTTAAATTTGCCCTTATGCCCACTGGTACCACCCGCATCCGCCTTCGCCCCGCCAACACTTCCCGCGTTCCGTTCTGGGGCCAGCTCGCCATTGGCCTGTTCTGGCTGGCCTACGTACTGTTTGGCATATTGAGCGACACCGGCGCGCAGGATTACCACTTTCTGCACTGGGTGTTCCTGGTTTTCACGTTCGTGTACCTCGGCTACGTACTGGTGAACAACGCCCCCATCTTCGGCACCCAGAGCTACCTCGAGTTCACGCCCGGCTACATTGTGCACAAAAACGGCCTGTTCCGCCCCAAGCAGGTTTTCGCCGCCGAAAACATTGCCGCCCTGGAGCTGAAGCCCATGGTATTGCGCGTGCGCCAGAAAGACGGCGAAATATACGCCCTCAACCTGCGCGAAGTGAAAGGCAAAATGCGTAAGATGAGCTTCCGCGAGCAAGTGCGAGCATTTGCCGCCAAGTATAACCTGCCCTTGCAGGAAGTGAGCCCGACGGCGGCGGCGTAAAGCTATTCGAAAAGTGGAGCAAGCGGCAGCTCAACGCCAATAGCCGGGTCAATGAGCGTTTCGCCGTCGTGGAAAAACGTGTACTTGCCAGGAGCATTGTACACGAAAATACCGCTCACTTCCGGCAGCACAATCCAGCAGGACTTTACCCCAGCCTGAAAATAGGCGTTGGCCTTACCAATCAGTTCACTGAGCGCCTGCGAAGGTGATAGAATCTCAATAGTTGTGAGCGGCAATTGTTGCGCTACGATACTATCATTGGCCATATCGGCAGCCATTGCAGGGAAAATACCGATGTCCGGCACCATTATTCGGCCTGCCACTTCTATGTTGATTTCCGACATAAAGCGAAACTGCTTCCGGTAGCGGGATTTCAAC
Organism: Hymenobacter artigasi; assembly: GCF_012275535.1. Taxonomy (GTDB): domain Bacteria; phylum Bacteroidota; class Bacteroidia; order Cytophagales; family Hymenobacteraceae; genus Hymenobacter; species Hymenobacter artigasi. Next base: position 62,050 of record NZ_JAAVTK010000002.1, read on the forward strand.
TCAAATATCGAATTGGCTTGGACAATGCTATGGTTCAGGCTGGGCATGGGTTTTCCGCGTTCGAGCTCGTAGTCGGAAATTTCCGGGGCAAGGGTTTCCATAGGGCGAAGGTTTTCCCAAATATAACGTGCCCTTGCCGGAAACGGTGCCCCTACTTCTTGGCGAATTTTTTGCGCAGCTCATCCACCTGGTCGCGGAATTTTTTGTCTGAATCGACCAAATCCGACACGGTTTGCACCGAGTGCATCACGGTGGTGTGGTCGCGCCCGCCGAAGTGGAAACCGATGGTTTTCAGCGTATGGGCGGTATGGTGCTTGGCAAAATACATGGCCACCTGCCGGGCCGTCACCACTTCCTTTTTGCGGGTTTTGTCCTTCAGCAAGTCCACCGAGATGCCGAAATATGCGGCCACGGTTTTCTGAATGAAGTCGAGGTTGACCTCGGCCTCCACTTCCTCAATGATGTGGCGCAGGGCCTGCTTCACCATTTCCAGGTCGATGTCGCGGCGGCTCAGGCTGCTTTGGGCTACCAGCGAGGCGATGACGCCTTCCAGCTCGCGCACGTTGGTGTGCACCGAATTGGCCAGGTAATCAACCACATGGTCCGGCGGAATATCAATTCCGTCCTGCTCCATTTTGTTGCGGATAATGGCTACCCGCGTCTCAAAGTCCGGGCTTTGCACATCGGCCGTCAGGCCCCACTTGAAACGGTTCAGCAGGCGGTCTTCCAGGCCCAGCAGGTCCTTGGGGGGCCGGTCGGAGGTCATCACAATCTGCTTGCCTGACTGGTGCAAGTGGTTGAAGATGTGGAAGAACATCTCCTGGGTCTTGCCCTTGTTAGCCAGAAACTGCACATCGTCCAGAATCAGGGCATCGACCTGCAGATAGAAGTTCGCGAAGTCCTGCACCTGCGCGCGCTGCACGCTGTCGATGAACTGATTTGTGAACTTCTCGGCTGATACGTAGAGCACGAACCGCTCGGGCGCGGTGGCCTTAATGTGGTTGCCGATGGCCTGCACGAGGTGGGTTTTGCCCAAGCCCACGCCGCCGTACACCATCAGCGGGTTGAAGCTGGTGGTGCCGGGCTTGTTGGCCACGGCGAGGCCGGCCGAGCGAGCCAGGCGGTTGCAGTCGCCCTCAATGTAATTGTCGAAGGTATAGGAGCCGTTGAGCTGCGACGGTACTAGGTTGCCATCCACGGGCTTGGCCTGGTCGAAGGGGTTGCGGGGCGGGGACATGGTGTCGGCCCCGCCGCCGTTGGCGAAGTTATTGCCGCGCGGCGTGGTGCGCACCGCGCCCGAGTTCACGTAGCGGGCCGAGGCGGCGCGGGCGCTGCCGGCCAGTGGGTTGCCCATGGCGGGCGTGCCTGGCATGGGCTGGGGCGCGTCGCGCGGGTCGGGGGCGGCCTGCTTGCGGGTGGGCGGCAGGTGCAGGGCGCGGGGCGGCGTCTGGTCGTTGCCCTGGTCTACCACCACGCTGTATTCGAGGCGGCCTTCGGAGCCCAGCTGCTGGTAGAGGGCGCGGCGCAGCTCGTCCACGTAATGCTCTTCCAGCCAGTCGTAGAAATAGGCGCTCGGCACCTGAATGGTGAGCACATTGCCTTTCAGCTCGACCGGCACAATGGGCTGGAACCAGGTCCTAAAGCTCTGCTCCCCGATTTCCGCCGAGATGCTGCGCAAGCAGCCAGCCCAAACCGTGCGAAAATCCTTGAGCATTTGAACGATTGAAAGGAAACCGGCGAAAAACCGGGAGCAAAAAGAGAGCCGAAATCAGCCACCCGAGCCGGGCGTTATTTTTTAGAGGGGGACAAAATTGTGGAAAACTTCGCACTTAAAAAAGCCGAAATAGCCTTGTGTATGTCGTGCTTTTAGCAGGCGGCCCGAACCGGCACTACGGCGGCACTTGCCAGCCCGGCGCGCTTATTTTTTATTGAGAATTCGTAATCCAGTCGGCCCAGGTTGATGCCCGACCAACCCACCTGGTTGATGAGGGTGGCGTGGCCGTCGGGACTGGCGATGGGCTCGGGCGCGGCCATAAACGTGTGGGTGTGCCCGCCCAGTATGAGGTCGATGCCGGAAACCTGGGCAGCCAGCTTGCGGTCGTCGAGCTTATCGTTTTCGTACTTGTAGCCCAGGTGCGAAAGGCAGATAACGAGGTCGCAGCGCTCGGGGCCGCGCAGCTGGGCGGCCATTTCTTTGGCTTTGGCCACGGGGTCGAGGTAGATGGTCTGGCCAAAGTTTTTATCGGCCACCAGTCCGCTCAGCTCGATGCCGATGCCAAATACGCCGATGCGAATGCCCTGTTTCTCAAATACCTTATAAGGAGCGAAGCGGCCGGCCAGCGGAGTTTTCGAGAAGTCGTAGTTAGCGATGAGGAAGGGGAAGGTGGCGTTGGGCAGCTGGCGCTGCAGGCCGTCTAGGCCGTTGTCGAAGTCGTGGTTGCCGAGGGTGCTGGCGTCGTAGCCCATCTGGCTCATCAGCTTATACTCCAACTCGCCGCCGAAGAAGTTGAAGTACGGCGTGCCCTGGAAGATGTCGCCCGAGTCGAGCAGCAGCACGTTGGGCTCTTGGGCCCGAACTTCCTTGATAAGTGCCGCGCGCCGGGCCATGCCGCCCAGCCCGGCCCACTGCCCGCCATTGTCGGGAAAAGGCTCAATGCGCGAGTGCATGTCGTTGGTATGCAGAATGGTGAGCTTGAGCGGAGCCTTGGCAGTGGTGGCTGCGGCAGCCGAGTTGGCCAGACCGCCCAGCACGGTGAGGCCGGCGGTACCGAGGAAGGAATTGCGGAGAAATTCGCGACGCTGCATATTCAGTGTTGAGTTTTGAATGTTGAGGGTTGAATGATTAAGGTGGAGTGAGTCTGGTTACGGAGCATTTTAGTGCCAGCGCATTCAACCCTCAACACTTAACATTCAACCCTAATTAGCCTTCACGCGGCCTTCGACCCGGGCCGTGACCGGCTTGCCGGCTTTGGTGAGGGCACGGACATGGTCGGCGATGGCGGTGCGGAGCAGCACGTTGGTGTGGCGCGGCGTGAGAATTTTAAAGAACGAGAGGTTATCGCCGCCCGTAGCCAGGTAGTCGGAGATGGCAATGGGATAGGTGCGCGAATCGTTCACATCGAAAGGTTGGTCGCCGATGCGGATATCCTTGGGCATACCATCGAAGGTGACCGAGTAGGTAGCGCCGGATATGGCCATTTTGATGTGCGCGGCGTAGTCAAACAGCTGCTGCACCACGGGGCCGGGGGCGTCGAGGACTACCAGCTCATTCTCAAACGGCATCAGCTCGAACACCGAACCAAGCGTGACGGGGCCGGCCGCGAAGCCGGCGCGCAGGCCGCCGTTGGTCATTACGCCCAGCGCGATGGGCTGCTTGAGCTCGGCGCTGGCGCGCTCGCGCTGCAGGTCGGCCACGAAGTTGGACAAGGGGTTTTCGCCGGCGGCTTTGGTGAGCGCGACGGGGGCGGTACCGAGCACCTCGGCCATCTGGGCGGTCACCTTGTCGTGGTAGGGCGCGATGAGGGCCGCAATGGCGGGGTCCTCGGCCTGGGTTTTGCCCACCACCTGGCTCGTGGCGGGCACGAAATGGGCTGTGGGAGCGTAGGCGGCGCGCTGGCAGGCGGGGGCCAGGGCCAAAGCCAGCAACAGCGGGGCAAAGGCAGCCCGGAATGAGTAATTAAACATGAAATGCGAGCGGAAGCAGACGGTGCCCGGTAGACCCCGGGCTAGGTTAACGCAAAGCTACGATGTGAACCCGTCCGCCGCCCACCGGTTGCCCCGACATGGCGGCTTCGGGCCCGGCGCGGTATCTTTCGGCCTGTTTTAGCTGGGGGTCGTAGTTGCGGGAGCCGCCGCACTACATCCTTTGAAATAACTACCACTTATGTCCGACACCCTCACGGCCGCGCCCGTTTCCTTTGCCGAATTCCCAGCCGTGACCACTGCCGAGTGGCAGGCCCGCCTGGTCCGTGAGCTTAAAGGCCGGGACCCGGCCACGCTGCGCTGGCCCCTGCCCGACGGCTTTGCCCTGGAACCCTTCTACCACCGCGAAGCCCTCGCGGCGCTGGGTGGCCCGCCCGCGCCCCTGCCCCGCCCCTTGCAGCCCTGGTTAAATGTGCCCGCCCTGACCGTGCCCGTCGGCACCGACGGACGTGCCCAGATTGACCAGGCCGCCGCCGCCCTGGCCAACGGGGCCGACGGCATCCATTTCATTATCCACGACATTCCGGCGCTGGCCGTGCACTACCTAGCCGAGCAGCTGCCCCTAGCCCGCACCTTCGTGGGCTACACCGTGGTGGCCGCCCCCGACGAGCTCCTGAGCCAGCTGGTGGAAGCCGCGCCCGGCACCGCCCTGCGCGGCTTCATGCGCTTTGCCCCCGGCCCCGTGCCCGAGGGGGCCGAGCTGGCCGACTACCGCGCCGCCCTGCGCCGCTGCGTGCGCCTGACCTCGGGCATGCCCGATTTCCGGGCGCTGGCCGTAAACGGGGCTTTTTTCGGTAACCGGGGCGCTACTGCTACCCAGCAGATTGCCTTCAGCCTGAACACCGCCGCCGCCCTGCTGGCCGAGCTGCCCGATGCCGAAACCACGGCCGCCGAAGTAGCCGCCGCCCTGCACCTACACATCGCCGTGATGCCCGGCTACTTCCTCGAAATTGCCAAGCTGCGCGCCCTGCGCCGGCTGTGGGCCACGCTGCTGCACGGCTTCGGCCTGCCCACCGGGCTGAACGCCCACCTGCGCATTCACGCCACCACGGCCACCTGGACGCAGACGACCCTGGATGCCCACACCAACCTGCTGCGCCACACCACGGAGGCCATGAGCGCCGTACTGGGCGGGGCCGATTCGCTGAGCGTGGCTCCGTTCGACTGCCTGTTTGCCGACGCCAACGAGTTTTCGGGCCGGCTGGCGCGCAACCTCTCGGTGCTGCTGCGCGAGGAAGCCGGCCTGGGCCGGGTGCAGGACCCCGCCGCCGGCTCCTACTACCTCGAAACCCTCACCGACCAGCTGGCCCAGGAGGCCTGGGCGCTGTTTCAGCGCATAGAGGCGGCGGGCGGGCTGCCGACGGTGCGGGCCCAGGTGCTGGAAGAAATCAAAGCCGTGGCTACCGAAACCTTCCGCCGCATTGCCAGCGGCCAGCAGGTGATTGTGGGCACCAACCGCTTCCAGAACAAGGGTGAGCAGTTCTCCTTCCACCCCAAAAAGCTGCTGCGCTCCGCTGATTTTGATGTGACGCGGGCCGCCTACCCCACCGAGGTGCTGCGCCTGGCCACGGCCCTGCACTTCGAGCGCCGCGACCGCAAGAGCAAGCGCGCCGCCGTGGTGCTGCTGGGCTCCAACACCAACCAGGTTATTCTGGACAACTTTATTCAGCTATTGCAGGAGCACGAGCGGCCCGAGCTGGCCGCCAGCCACCCGGCCGGCACGCTGTCGCTGCTCTACTCCTCGGCCGAGGAAGCCACGCTGATGTACGCCACGCCCGAGCAGTTCCAGAAGTTTGCCCGCTTCATCTATCAGATTCCGACTGAGAAGCAGCAGTTCATTCCACCGGCCCTGCTCAGCTCCGACCTGGCCACCATGCACGACGCGGTGCGGGTATTCGGCTTCCAGGAAATGAAAGTGCAGGGCTACACGACCGAGGAAGTACTGGCCCGATTGCAAGGACGGTAGTTTATTAATTATAAATTTTGAATTATAAATTATAAATGAGTGGCTTGACGGGCGGTTAATCGTACTGATTCGTAGTGGCTTTACTCATTTATAATTTATAATTTATAATTCAGAATTCCCCATAATGAAGCCCGACTTCTCTTCGATTCCCTACAACGCCGCCCCGGCCCCCGCCGCCGCTGCTGCGCCCGATACGGCCGCCACGCTCACGCCCGAAGGCATTGCCATTAAGCCGGTGTATGGCCCGGAGGATGTGGCCCACCTCGACCACTTGGGCTTCGGGGCGGGAGAGGCCCCTTTCCTGCGCGGCCCCTACGCCAGCATGTACACCCAGAACCCGTGGACCATCCGGCAGTACGCGGGCTTCTCCACGGCCGAGGAATCGAACGCCTTTTACCGCCGCAACCTGGCTGGTGGGCAAAAAGGGCTGAGCGTGGCCTTCGACCTGGCCACCCACCGCGGCTATGACTCGGACCACCCCCGCGTGCAGGGCGACGTGGGCAAGGCCGGGGTGGCCATCGATTCGGTGGAGGACATGAAAATTCTCTTCGACCAGATTCCGCTCGACCAGATGTCGGTGAGCATGACCATGAACGGGGCCGTGTTGCCCATCCTGGCCTTCTACATCGTGGCGGCCGAGGAGCAGGGCGTGAGCCCCGAAAAGCTGGCCGGCACCATTCAGAACGACATTCTGAAAGAGTTTATGGTGCGCAACACCTACATCTACCCGCCCGCGCCGAGCATGCGCATCATCGCCGATATCTTCAGCTACACGGCGGCCCGGATGCCCAAGTTCAACAGCATTTCCATCTCGGGCTACCACATGCAGGAGGCCGGGGCCACCGCCGATTTGGAGCTGGCCTACACCCTGGCCGACGGCCTGGAATATGTGCGCGCCGGCCTCGCGGCGGGCATGAAGATTGACGAGTTTGCTCCGCGCCTGAGCTTCTTCTGGGCCATCGGGATGAACCACTTCATGGAGATTGCCAAGCTGCGCGCCGGCCGCATGCTGTGGGCTAAGCTCATCAAGCCCTTCAACCCCACCAACCCCAAAAGCCTGGCCCTGCGCACGCACTGCCAGACGTCGGGCTACTCCCTCACCGAGCAGGACCCATATAATAACGTGGCCCGCACCGCCATTGAGGCCCTCGCGGCCGTGCTCGGCGGCACCCAGAGCCTGCACACCAACGCCCTCGACGAGGCCATTGCCCTACCCACCGATTTCTCGGCCCGCATTGCCCGCAACACGCAGCTCTACCTCCAGCTCGAAACCGACGTAACCAAGGTGGTAGACCCCTGGGGCGGCAGCTATTACGTCGAAACCCTCACCCACGAGCTGGCCGACAAGGCCTGGGCCCTCATTCAGGAGGTAGAAGAACTCGGCGGCATGGCCAAAGCCATTGAAACCGGCCTGCCCAAGCTCCGCATCGAGGAAGCCGCCGCCCGCAAGCAGGCCCGCATCGACTCGGGCAAGGAAATCATTGTGGGCGTGAACAAGTACCAGACCACCGAGAAAACCGAGGTCGAAGTACTTGACATCGACAACGATGCAGTGCGCGAAAGCCAGATTGCCCGCCTGAAACAAGTGCGTGCCGACCGCGACCCCATCGCCGTGAAAGTTGCCTTGGCTGCCATCACTGAGGCGGCCGGAGTACGCCTTGATGAGTTAGGAGTTAAGAGTGAAGAGTTAAGAGTTGAAGCGGGAGCCTCTGCCGAATCAACTCTTCACTCTTCACTCTTAACTCTTAACTCAAATAACTTGTTGGCTTTGGCCATCATCGCCGCTCGCGCCCGCGCCACCCTCGGTGAAATCTCCGATGCCCTCGAAGCGCAGTTTGGCCGCCACCAGGCCACTACGCGCACCGTGGCCGGCGTGTATTCGCAGGAAATGAGCCACAACGTGGCCTTCGAGCAGGCCCGCGCCGCCGCTGAAGCATTTGCCACCCACGAAGGCCGCCGCCCCCGCATGCTGGTAGCCAAAATGGGCCAGGACGGCCACGACCGGGGTGCCAAAATCATCGCCACCAGCTTCGCCGATGTGGGCTTCGACGTCGACATTGCCCCCCTCTTCCAAACCCCCGCCGAAGTAGCCCGCCAGGCCGCCGACAACGATGTGCACGTGGTGGGCGTGAGCAGCCTCGCCGCCGGGCACAAAACCCTGCTCCCCCAACTACTCGCGGAGCTGCGGCAGCTCGGCCGCGAAGACATTCTGGTGATTGCCGGCGGCGTAATTCCCGCCCAGGACTACCAGTTTCTCTTCGATGCCGGCGTGGCGGGCGTGTACGGGCCGGGTACGGTCATTGCCACGGCGGCGCTGGAGATTCTGGGGAAGCTGGGGGAGTAATTTCTAGAACCGATATGACCATTCCTGAAGGCGAGCAGTGGGGCTATGACTTTGACTGGTTCGCGGTGGATGCAGACGGTTATCTCGTGCATCTCACTTCATGGGGCGGTATACTGCCCGCCTCAGTGGCAGCATCCGGAGAAAACCTGAAAACGCTCGAAGACTACTTCAGCAAGCTACCAGAACTGTCGACCGATGAAGAAATTGAAGCAACGTTTACGGATGCTACCCCCGATGGCGATTTAGGAACCTATCTGGAATACATCAGGCGCGGATTCTTTTCCTTTGACCGGATGGATTATAATAATCATGACTCCTGCGTCTACCAGTTAGTAGCACGGCCGCCTCGGGCGCTGCTAGTGGCCGATTTGCCCCCCGATATAGCAGCCATCATTACCCAAACGCAGCTCCCTTTTTCAGTGGCGGATTTGGTCAAGTTGGATACTTCAGCAGTAGCATAGTTCCCCTCCCCTATGCCCCTCTTCGCCGCCCTAGACCGCCTCAAAGCCGACCTTGACGCCCTCCGGCCCCTGGCCCCGGAACAGGAGCAGCGGGTGCTGCAAAAGTTTCTTTAGAAATCGCCTTACTCGCTAGCTAATCCCAGGCCCGCCCCACCCGGCGGGCCTTCTTATTGCCCGATGCCCTCGCCTCCAGAACGGCAGCGACGATACCCTGCACATCGAAATGGCGCTGCTGAAATTGGCTGCCCGATTCCCCTAAGTAAAAGGTTCGGATGTAGCATCCGCGCCTTTTTTGTTGGGCCGTGGCCAAGCCGGGTGCAGCAGCAGCGGGGCCTTGGCAGGCCACAGCCCGCCAACGGCAGTGGATAGCCACGAACGGTTGAGGCGATAAAAATTAACACGTTTTTAGCATCTTTATAATGCATTAATTCATATATTTATTCTTTAACCCCGGTCTGCAGCCCGCACCCGTTGGCAAAGCCAATTACCCCTGATGCCCCGGGGGAGGTGCCCCGGACGCTGGCCCCTACTGTTCCACATCTCACCCCAAACACCATGAAACAACTGCTTATTCTACTACTACTTATATGCGCCAGTTTCGGCGCGCGCGCCCAATCCTCCGCCTGGACCTTCGCCCTGCCCGTGGCAGACCTGAACGGGGCCATGGCCGTGGCCACCGGTCCCGATGGCAACGTTTACCTCACCGGGCGCTTCACGGGCTCGCTGGATTTGGGCGGGACGGTGCTCAGCAGTTCCCAGCCGGGACCCTGCCTGTTTATTGCCAAGGTGAGCCCCGCCGGGCAGGTACTGCGCGCAACCAAGCTGGAAGGGGCCACCGATGTGCTGCCCCGCGCTATTGCGGTGGACAAAAACGGCAACAGCTACGTGACGGGCAGCTTTCTGGGCACGCTGAGCTACGCGGGCGGCAGCACGTCGTCGCAGCTGCAGAGCGCATCGGGTAGTGCCGTTTTCCTGCTCAAGTGCGGGGCCAATGGCCAGGTACGCTGGGTGCAGCAGGCCGATGGGCAGCAGAGCGACCAGTATGGCGGCAGCTACGGTACGGGCGTGGCCGTGGACCCTGCCGGCAACAGCTACATCTGCGGCCTGGTAAACGGCAGCCTGGTCCGGTTTGGGGCGCGAACCTTTGGGGCGCACCGGCGCGATGGCTTCGTGGCAAGCTACACCTCCCAGGGACAGATGCGCTGGGCACAGGTGCTCACGCATCGCAGCGCGACTACCGACTACTACCAGCCGGGCGACGTGGGGGCCGACGGGGCGGGCAGCTGCTACCTGCTGGGCCACAGCGCCGGGGGCTGGACGCTGGGCAGCACCGCGCTGGTTATCGCGGGCGAAGCCGATTACCTGGCGCGGTTCGATGCCGGCTCCGGCCGGCCGCGCTGGGCCAAAGCCATTCCCGGCAACGGCGCCAGGCAGGCGCTGGCCCTCGATAAGCTGGGCGACGTGTGCATCGGGGGCGGCTTCTCGGGCACGGTGGCCTTCGACGGCATCACCTTGACCAGCGACGGTGACGCCGATGGGTACGTGGCCCGCTACGACCCCACCGGCGACCTGGACTGGGTAACGGCCCTGGGCGGCCCCAACTACGACGTGGTAGGCGATATCGCCGTGGACCAGAAAACGCGCAAAGTCTTTGCTTCGGGCATGATGAATTACACTTCGGCGGGCACTAATCAGGCTTTTCTGGCCACCCTCAATGCCAACGGCCGGGTGAAGCACACCGAACGGGTGGGTGGTCCGGGCACCAGCTCCAGTGGCTCGCTGGCCCTGGATGATGATAACAACGTGTATTCGACGGGTATATTCACGGGCAGCTGCCATTTTGGAGCCCTGGAGCGCAACAGCACGGCTACCCAGGCCTATCTGGCGCGCTACGGCAGCCGCCAGCACGGCCGCAACGCAGGCAATGACGACAACGACGATTTCCATACGCCGGCCCTCAACCTGTTTCCCAATCCCGCCCAAAACCAGCTCACGCTGCGGCTCACGGACCCGGCCGGGGCCGGGCAAGCCACGCTCTACAACCACCTGGGCCGGCCCGTGGCCTCCCACGCCATTCAGCCCACTGCGGCTGATATTAGTTTCGACACCTCCGCCCTACCCGATGGCCTGTACGTGCTGCGGGTGGCCGCGCAGGGCAAAACCACCACCCAGATGGTGACGGTGCAGCACTAGCGCGGGGCCCAAACCGGCACGCCCCGGCCCGCTACAGTAGCAGGCCGGGGCGTCCTCTTTTTCCTGCGTGGCCATGCAACAGCTCAGCCAGCTTCTCGTTGGGCGGGTAGCCCTGCCGGCCTTGGTGCGCCGCTTGGTAGTTGGCTAGTCGCGCGAGCGGAAGGCAAATGGCACCGACATGGTGCGGGCCACGCGCACGGGCTTGCCGCCCACCAGGCCGGGCGTCCACCACGGCATGAGGCGGATTATGCGCAGGGCTTCTTCATCGAAGCCGTGGCCGCAGCCCTTGGCCACTTCCGCATCGACGATGCGGCCCTGCTGGTCCACCACAAAGCTCACGTACACCGTGCCCGACAGGCCTTGCTTGAGGGCTTCTTCGGGGAAATGGGCCGTTTGGCGCACAAACGCATAGTAGGCCGACTCGCCGCCCGGATAGGCCGGCAGCACTTCCGAGAACTTAAGCACCGTGGCCGGGCTGGCAGCCTCGGCTTCTGCTTCGGCGGCTACGGGCACCGGGCCGGCGGGCGGGGCCACGGCTTTGGTGAGCGACTGCATTTTGACGGTCAGCGAGTTGCCGGCGGCTACGGCCATGGTCTGGTCGCGGTAGCCCTGGCATTTGAACAGCAGGACGGATTTTGCGCTGGTGAGCGTGAGCAGAAAATCGCCGGCGGAATTGGTACTCGTGGCCTGGGGAGTGCCCTGCACCGCCACAAACACGCCCGGCAGCGGCATTCCGACCTCGTTGGTAACGCGGCCCGCCACGGCGGGAGCCGCCAGAACAGCAGGCAAGCCTGGGGTGGTTTTCGACGCAGACGATGGGCCAGCAACCAGCAATTGCGCAGCAACAAATAGTATAGAGAGCAGCATATGGGCGGGATTTTGGTGAAATGAATTAATTAGTTACGAAGCAGGTACGTGTGGAAATCCAGTGTTTTGATAAGCCACAATCGTTTTCAGCAGGGAAAACCAATACGCAGGCGGAACAAAAATAAGTCTGGCTACATTAATTGATTTTTTCCGGGTATATATTCAATAATTCACAGAAAGCAAACGTTTGCTCGTCTTCCTTATTTCATACTATGAGAATACCCTGGTAATGGTCAGCCGTTTGTTAGCAGCGTTTATATTTATGCAAATTAAACATAAATGATGCGCAAATCAAACCAATAGCTTTGCCGGCACACTATTGCCTTTCAATAAATATTTATAATATCCACGGCAATCAAGCCATAATCAAAATTACATTATTCCAAGTATTATCTTAAAAGGTACTCTGGATTGATAAATTGCGCAGGGTGTTGCGCATACAAAGGCCCCGCCAACACGCTGGTGAGCGTGTTGGCGGGGCCTTTGTATGTGGCTAGAAGCGCACTAACTACCAGAAACTCGGCAGGAGGCTATTCCGCCGCCTGCTCTTCGCCGCCCAGCAGCGCCCAGGCTTGCTCGTTGCCCTGCTGGCCGGCTAAGTGCAGCGCGGTGAGGCCGCGCGCATCGGCAATGGTCCGGCTGGCACCGGCATCGAGGAGCAACTGCACCAGCTCGTTGCGGCCAAACATGGTGGCGAACATGAGGGCCGTGCCGCCGTTGCCGTTCTGGAGGTTGAGGTCGGCCCCGGCGGCAATGAGCCGCTGGGCAATGCCGGGGTATCCCTTGAAGCTGACGCCCATCAGTGCGGTGTTGCCGCTGGCGTCCTGAGCGTTGGGATTGGCCCCGGCATCGAGGAGAAAAGTGGTAGCGTCGGGATGGTTGTCGTAGGCCGCCAGAATGAGGGGGGTGAAGCCCTTGGGGTTGGCCGAGTCGATGGCGAGGCCGGTGGCCAGAAGGTCGCGCAGGGCGGGTACGTCGCCGCGGCGGGCGGCATCAAACAGGAGTTCCTGGGAACTGGCAGTGGTAATATCCATGAACAGAGGGAATCAATAAGGAATGGAACACAGAACGGGGCGTAGTGTTAGGCAGCCCCTGGCTCGTGCTTACGGATTACTTCGGTATTTGATATGCTGGGCAGGTTTGGCGACTGGCTTTCGGCCTCAGAAACAAAGCAGCATAACGAGCGTCAGGATGGTGAGCAGGGCCCCGACGGCGGCGGTATTCACGTAGGTTTCGGGCGAGTGGCCGGGCCAGGTGCCCACGGCGGCCACGGCGGCCAGCAGCAGCGGCAGCAGGAAAAAGGTCCCGTAGATGGTGCCGCCGTAGGGCCGGAAGGGAGCCGGGCCATCGGGCGACTCGGGTACGCTGATGCGCTGCACGATGCCTAATAGGGGCGTTTGCCATACCACGATGGCCTGGCCCATGCGCACCCGGTGGCCAATGGCGCTGGGCAGCCGGAAGCTGGTGTGCGCCGTGTGCACGCGGTAGGCCATCTCGGGGGCGGAAAGCGCGGCCGGCACCGATACCGGGAAGCGGCTCTGCACGGTTTCGAGGGGGTATTGGCGCAGCGGCAGCGCCCAGTCGAAGCCCAGCAGCAGGCAGCAGGCCAGCAGCGCCACATTCAGGCTGCGGGCTAGGCGGGCGTGGTGGTACCAGCGCGCCTCGGCGGCCGCGTAGTGGGGCGGCAGCACGGGCATATCGGGCTCCTGGGCCAGCAGCACATCGTAGGCCACGCGGCGGCGCGGGTGGCCCAGAATGCCGTAGCCGGCCTCTACCTCGGTGAGGCGGGCGCGCATGGCGGGGTCGGCGGCCAGCTGCCGGAGCCGGGTGCGCTGGCGCAGGTAGCCCTGCTCAATTTCCCGGGCCGTGGCCGAGGCCCCGACCCCCAAAACGTGGTAATAATTCTGCATAGACGAAGCGCGGCAATGCCCGAAAATACAGACGCGCAGCTATTTTCAAACGCGGCGGGGGCCAAGGCTATTGCACAGGGCCCGGGCGCCGGCCGCTTACCGGCGCCAGGCCCGTAATTAGCGGCCCATGATGCCTGTGCCCGAAGTATCCCCTGTGCTGCTGCCGCTGCCCCCCACCCCCACCACCCCGCCCTGGAGCATGCTGGAGGCGGCCGTGGTGCGCGGCAAAACGCGGCTCATTGCCTGCAAAAATATCCAGCCGCTGAAGCTGCTGCAGCCCGCAGCGCCCGGCAGCTTTTGTCATGTGGTGCTGAGCAGCTACGGCGGCGGCCTGGTGGCGGGCGACGTTATCCGGCTGCGGGTGGCGGTGCAGGCCGGGGCGCAGCTGGTGCTGAGCACCCAGGCCAGCACCCGGGTTTTCCGCTCCATTGATGGGGCCGTGGCCGAGCAGCACACGGTGGGCGAAGTGGGCAACGACGCCCTGGCCGTGGTATTCCCCGACCCGGTGGTGCCGCAGGCCGGCAGCCGCTACCGCCAGACGCAGGCGTGGCAGCTGCAGCCCACGGCCCTGCTGCTGCTGGTCGACTGGTTCCACTCCGGCCGCATGGACCAGGGTGAGCGGTTTGCCTACACCTCGCTGCACTCGGAGCTGCGGGTGCGGGTGGGCGGCCGGCTGGTGCTACTGGACATATTCGGCTTTCAGCCCGAGGAAAACATAGCCGCCTCGCCGGCCAACTTCGCCGGGTATCAGAGCTTCTTTTCGGTGTACCTAGTGGGCAACCCGGTGGATGCGCGCTTTCAGGTTTTGGCCGAGGTACTGGCGCGGCAGAAGATGCCGGGCGGCACGGGGCCGCACTTTCGGCTCAGCAGCCAGGAAGTGGTGGTGTCGGTGGCGCGGGCGCGGGAGAATGTGTGGGTGCTGCGGGCCGCCGCGCACAGCCGCATGGCCTTGCAGCCGCTGTGTGAGGCCCTGCTGGCGGCCCTGGCCAGCGAGGATTTGCTGGGATACAACCCGTTGGGACGGAAAATGTAGCGAGGACGCTGTGCGTCTGGGCTGCGCCCTAATTCCCTACGCGGCCTTCTTCTTCGGTGCTGCTGGCGGCGTGGCGGGCCTGGGTTTTGCCGCTGCCGATTTTGCAGCTGAAGGTCAGCGTCACGCGGCGGCTTTCCCACTGGTTGTTCCAGGTCTGGTTCACGTTGTTGTATTGGAGGGTGCTGCGGAAGCGGCTGGTGTTGAACACGTCGCTGACGCGCAGGCTGAAGCTGGCTTTTTCGGCCCAGATTTGCTTTTTCAGGCCCAGGTTTACCGAGCCGCTGGCTTTGGCCTGGTAGAGGCCCTGCACGGCGGGCGAGCTGTACTCGCCGCTCACCGTGAGCTTGTAGCTGCGGGGCAGCACGAAGGTGTGGCTGGAGCTGGCTTCCCAGCTGTAACTGGAGAGGCGCACAGGCTGGGCTTCGACCTGCGTGGCTACCTGCGTGTAGCTGCCGCTCAGCTGGTTATCCACGCCCCACCACTTCGTGATATCGGTGTGGCCGCCCGAGCTCAGGGTGAGGGTGCTGGTCTGGGCCAGGTTCTGCGGAGTGCCGGTCGATATCTTGGTCACGTCGTTCTGAGTCACCACTTCGTTCACCGAATTGGTTTCGCGCAGGTAGCTCAGGCTCAGGATTTGGAAGTCTTTGTGCAGGTAGTTGAACACGAACGACTGCGAGAGCGAGGGGGCCAGGAAAGGGTTGCCCTGCTGGGCGGTGTAGAAGTCGGAGTAGTTGAGGAAGGGGTTCAGGCTTTGGTAGTTGGGGCGGGTGATGCGGCGGCTGACGGAGGCGCTTACCTGGTCGGCCTCGGTGATTTTGTAGCTGGCGAAGGCGCTGGGAAACAGCTGGAAGTATTGGCGGTCAACCTGGTCGCCGGTGGTGGCCGAGTGGCCGCTGGTCTGGGTCAGCTCGCCGCGCAGGCCGGCTTTCAGCTCCAGCTTGCCGTAGCTAGTGTTCAGGCTCAGGTAGCCGGCCGAAATGTGCTCGTCGTACTGGAACTGGTTGGTGCGCAGTGCATCAAGCAGCCATTCGCTGCCGGCCAGCTTATCGAACTGAATGGCGCTGCGCGACGTCACCCAGCTGGTTTTCAGGCCGGTTTCGGCGCGCCACTTGGTGCCGGCGAAGGGGTGCACATAGTCGATTTTGGCGGCCCGGATGGTGGTTTCGGACGAGGCCGCGCTGCGCAGCTGCTCGGCCGGGCGGCCCTCGTCGCTGCCGGCCGCAAACACCAGGTTGCGGAAGCTTTGGTTGCTGGCGCTGGCGTAGTGCACGTAGTCGAGGTCGGCGCTCAGCTCGCGGCCGGTGCTGTCGAGGGCGAAGCGGTAGTAGCCGTTCAGGGCCAGGTTGTTGTTGTTGCTGGTTTCGGGGTTGGTCATCTGGCGGCGGCCGCCGGGGTTGCCGGCCGCGTCGGTGGTCACGGAGTTGCTGGTGCGCACGGCGTCGGTGGTATTGAGGCCACCGCGCAGCTGCAGGCCGATGTTCTGGCGGGTGGTCAGGGCCACGTCGGCGCCGGTGGCGTAGGTGCCATCGTACATAAGCGGCCGCCACACGTTTTCCTGGTTGAAAAGGCTGTCGCGGATGGTGCGAACCATGGTCATGCGGTTGAAGGAGTTGTAGCGGCCACCGTTGAGGCGGGCGAAGAGGCGCACTTTGCCCACGTTGTAGGCCAGGTTGGCACCGGCCCAGCTTTTCTCGTAGCGGCCCTGGCCCAGGTTCAGGTTGTAGGTGCCGCTCAGGCCGGGCCGCTGGTTGCGGCACAGCTTGATGTTGAGCACGCCGGCCGTGCCGGCGGCATCCATGGAAGCGGGCGGGTTGGGCATCATCTCAATCTGGCTGATGGCCGAGGCGGGCAGCGATTTCAAGTAGTTGCTCAGGGCCGCGCCGCTCATGTAGGTCAGCTTGCCGTCGATGAGCACGTTTACCCCGGTGCTGCCCCGGTACACAATGTTGTCGTCCTTGTCCAGCGTCACGCCGGGGGCTTTTTTCAGGATTTCGAGGGCCGTTTCGCCGGCCGTGTTCAGGCGCTCCACGTTCAGCACGGTACGGTCGGCGTGCAGCTCCAGCATGGGCGTGGTGCCGGTCACGGTTACTTCCTTTAGCGCCGTGGCGGCGGGGGCCAGCCGCAGCGCCGGCACCGCCACGGGCGCCGTGCCCACCACGAAAGCGGCGCTCCGGGCGCTGCGGTAGCTCATCAGCAGCGCCTTCACGCAGTAGCGGCCGGGCTTGATGCTATTGAAAGCGTAGCCGCCCTGCTCGGTAGTCGTCTGGGAGTTGGCAATGGCGGAATCAGGCAGCTGCACGAGCACGGCAGTGGCGAAAGCCAGCGGCTGGCCGGCGGCATCGAGAATGGAGCCGGTGGCGGTGGCCGACTGAGCAGCGGCGCGCTGGGCAAGCCCCGGCAGCACGAGCAGCAGTAGAAAAAGGCGGAGGCGGAGTAGCGTTTTCATCACGAAAAAGGGGTTGGCTGAATGACGAATCAAAGGTTAGCGCCCCCATTTTCAGGTCAAAAAATAGTATGCCAACCCGCCAAAACCCGGTGCCAGCGCCCTTTTCGGGCCGTTCCCCGGTTGGCATCCCAAAACCGGGGGTTGGCATAAAAAAGGTGCGGGGCCCGGCCGGGAGCGGTAGTTTTGGCCACTCAATTATTCTCCCCTTCCTATGGCTTCCCTCCTGACCAAATCCGCTCTTCGCTGGCACGTTCTGGGCTGGCTGCTGTATGGCGGCTACGAATTCCTGGGCGTATTTATGCATCATCAGGCGGGACTGCGCATCGGGCTTTGGCTCACGGCCTCGGTCCTGTTTATTCGCTTCGCGGAGTTCTACCTATGCTACCTGGTGGTGTATCCACGGTTGCTGCGCTCGGGCCGCGCCCCGCAGCTAGTGGCTACGCTGCTGGGTGTGCTGGCGCTCTACATCGGGGCGCGGGCGCTCATTGAGGAGGTGATTTATCCCGCCGTACTGGGCTTCCACAATTACTCGCCCGACACGAAGGTGTGGTACTACATCTTCGATAATATGTTTTTTGGCAGCCCCATGATTGTCGTGAGCGCCGCTTTATGGGCTGGCAGTGCGGCCGTGCACCGCGAGCGCGAAAACCGCCAGCTGCGTGAAGAAAAGCGCGTAGCCGAAGTGGCCTTCCTCAAAACTCAAATCAACCCGCACTTCCTCTACAACACCCTCAACATGCTCTTCAGCATGGCCTACCCCGTGGCCAAACCCGTGGCCAATGCCATCCTGAAACTATCGGAGCTGATGCGCTACATGCTGCTCGACACCCCCGACGGCCAGGTAGACCTCGAAAAAGAAATCGAGTACCTGCACAACTACCTGGACCTCTATCGCCTGCGCTTCCCCGACAGCTTCCATGTCGATTTCCAGGTGACCGGCGACCCAGCCGGCCGCCGCGTGGCCCCGCTCGTGCTCATCCCCTTCGTGGAAAATGCCATCAAGCACGGCGTGCTCGACGACCCCGAAAACCCGGTGCACATTCGCCTGACTATTAAAGGCGAGGAGCTGCAGTTTGAAGTTCAGAACCACCGCAGCGATGCCAACAAGGACACCACCACCGGCATTGGCCTGCCCAACCTGCGCCGGCGGCTGGCGCTGCTGTACCCGCAGCGCCACGCGCTGCAGGTGGAGGAGCGCGGGGAGCAGTTCACAACGTCGTTGCGGCTGGTGGGGTAGCGGGTAGCCCTCCGCGTTCACCTCACCCCCGGCCCCTCTCCTTGGGGAGGGGGGAGCCTGGCGCTTTCAAAACAGTTTTCGTCGGGCGCATTTCCGGTTCCCCCTCTCCCCAAGGAGAGGGGGTCAGGGGGTGAGGTGACCCGCCTGCCGTACTTTGCCCCCTAAACCCTTCCCTGCCCATGATTCGCTGCCTCGCCGTCGATGACGAAGCCCCTGCCCTGCTCATCCTGGCCGATTACATTGGCCAGTTGCCTTTCCTCACGCTGGTGGGCACCACCACCAACCCCATTGAAGCCCTCACCATGGTGCAGCAGGGCCTGGTCGATTTGGTGTTTCTCGATATCCAGATGCCCAAGCTCACCGGCCTGCAATTCCTCAAGCTGGCCGGCAATCGCTGCAAAGTCATTCTCACCACCGCCTACCCCGAATACGCCCTCGAAGGCTACGAAAACGACGTGGTAGACTACCTGCTCAAGCCCATTTCCTTCGAGCGGTTCTTTAAAGCGGCGCAAAAGGCCCTGGCGCTGCTGCCCGGCCCCGCGCCGGAGCCCGCCGCGCCCGCCCCGCTGGCAGCGCCGGTTTCGGCCGTGCTGGCCCCGCCGCCCGCCG
The DNA here is from genome assembly GCF_012275535.1 of Hymenobacter artigasi. Lineage (GTDB taxonomy): Bacteria > Bacteroidota > Bacteroidia > Cytophagales > Hymenobacteraceae > Hymenobacter > Hymenobacter artigasi. The sequence goes on from NZ_JAAVTK010000002.1 coordinate 80,818, forward strand.
GCCATATGTTTGTGAAAGGCGAGAGCAAGAACAAGTTTCTGCGCGTCAACTACGCCGATATTCTCTACATCGAGGGGCTGAGCAACTACGTATCCATCCACCTGCCCACGCAGCGCGTGGTGACGTACCAAACGCTCAGGGAGCTGGCCGAGACGCTACCGCAGCCGCCGTTTCTGCGGGTGCATAAGTCATTTATCGTGTCGCTGGATAAGATTCGCATGGTCGATGGCAACACGATTTATATTCAGGACAAGGAGATTCCGGTGGGCGAAACCTACCGCGAGCAGCTGTACCGGCAGATTCGGGAGCAGTAGCGCGCTGTAGCGCGGACTCTGTAGTCCGCGTCCCCGCGCCATCAGACGAGTTTTAACGGCTCGGGGACGCGGACTACAGAGTCCGCGCTACTACCGCCGGTCCTCGCGCACGGCGGCCAGCCCCCGCGCCTTGGCGGCTTTGATGTGGCCGATAATCTCCTCCAGTCCAAACCCATCCACGGCCCGCGCAAACAGGAAGGGACCATCGCCGCGCATCTTCTTCGAGTCGCGCTCCATCACCCCCAAATCGGCTTTAATCAAATCCTTCAGGTCGATTTTGTTGATGATGAGCAAGTCCGACTGCGTGATGCCGGGGCCGCCCTTGCGCGGGATTTTGTCCCCGCCCGACACGTCGATGACGTAGATGGAGTAGTCGACCAGCTCGCGGCTGAAGTGGGCGGCCAGGTTGTCGCCGCCGCTCTCCACGAACAGGAAATCCAGCTTGTACTCGAAGCGCTGCATAAGCCCTTCGAGCGCGTCCATGTTCAGCGAAATATCCTCGCGGATGGCGGCGTGCGGGCAGCCGCCGGTTTCGACGCCCACAATCCGGTCTTCGCTCAAGGCGCTGTGGCGGATGAGGAATTCGGCGTCTTCTCGGGTGAAGATGTCGTTGGTGACCACGCCCAGTTCGAACTCGTGCCGCAGGCGCTCGCATAGCGCTTTTAGCAGGGCCGTTTTGCCCGTGCCCACCGGCCCGCCGATGCCCACGGTGAAGGCGCGCTTGCGGAAGTTGCGGTAGCTGGGCAAGCGCCGGGTTTCGCGCTCGTTGAAGTCGCCGGGCGACTCGTAGGCTTCGTGCTGGTGGCCGTGGAGAAGCAGGGCAAGTTTTTCGACAAAAGCCATAGGTTAAATATGATGTAGGGGCGGGGCTTGCCCCCGCCCGGTCGTTCGCGTCAAATCAACGATTCCGTTCAACGACGGGCGGGGGCAAGCCCCGCCCCTACTAGTTCTGAAATAATTTGGAGTAAATATCCTCGTGCAGCACCTGCGCCATCTCCAGCAGAAAAGCCGAGCGGCTGGCCTCGCCATACCCCTTACCCGCCTGCGCCGCCAGAATGTGCTCGAACACCGCATAAAAGTCGTGCTGCAGCTGGTGGCCCTCCAGCGGCCCCAGCAACCCCAGGCGAATGGCGGCGCTGAGCTGGTCGCGCAGCACCATGTGCAGGTACATGGCCTGCAATTCTTCCAAAGTAAAACCCACCCGCCGCAAGGCCAGCGTGAACACCAGCGTGAAATGCGGCGGGATGTGCTGGCGTCTGAACCACTGGGTAATGGTTTCCAGTGCGGCTTCGGGGTAGAAGGTGGCCAGCAGCTTCAGCCAGCTGCGGCCCTGCACGGCGCTGGCTTTGTAAAGGCCGGGAACCAGCAGCTGGGCATCGTATTCTTCGGCCAGGGTTTGGAATTCGGGGCTTTGCTCGGTGAGTTGGAAGGCGGAGTTGATGAAGGGCAACTCCGCGCTGCCGGCTTGCTGGAGGTAGGAATACAAGTAATTGCGCAGGGCAGCCGGCGAGGCAAGCAGGCCGAAGGTGTGGCTGCTTTCCAGGCCGTAGGAATAGGCGAACGAACCGGTGGGCAGGGCGGAATCGACGAGGTGCAGGAGGCGGGCGAAGTGCATGAGGATGGTTGGGGTCAGCGCGAACGGTTCACCTCACCCCCTGACCCCCTCTCCCGCGGAGAGGGGGAGCCTGACGATTTCCGTCAGGAGCATGACCGGTGCCCCCTCTCCGCGGGAGAGGGGGTCAGGGGGTGAGGTGAGCCGCTAGAACAAGTTATACAGCTGCGCCAGCGGCAGCACCTCCGCCGGCTCGCACGTCAAATGCACCCCATCCACCATCACCCTATAAGTTTCGGGGTCGACGGAAATATTGGGCAAATAGTCATTCAACGCCATGTCCTTCTTGCCGATATTCCGGCAGTTCTTCACGGCTACTACCTGCTTGGTCAGGCCGTAATCAGCCCGCACTCTTTCAACTGAAGCGCCCGACACGAACACCATAGAACTCTTCCCGATGGCCCCGCCCAGCGCGCCGAACATGGGGCGCGAGAACGAGGGCTGCGGCGTGGGAATGGAGGCATTGGCGTCGCCCATCTGGGATTGGGCGATGATGCCGCCTTTGAGAATCATCTCCGGGCGGGCGCCGAAAAAGGCGGGTTTCCAGAGCACCAAATCGGCCAGCTTGCCGATTTCGACCGAGCCGACTTCGTGCGAGATGCCGTGGGCGCGGGCCGGGTTGATGGTGTACTTGGCCACGTAGCGGCGCACGCGGAAGTTATCGGCCTGGCCGGTGGAAGCGGCGTCTTCGGGCAGGGGGCCGCGCTGCTGCTTCATTTTGTGGGCCGTTTGCCAGGTGCGGGTGATGACCTCGCCCACCCGGCCCATGGCCTGCGAATCGGAGCTGATGATGCTGAGCGCGCCCAGGTCGTGCAGGATGTCTTCGGCGGCGATGGTTTCGCCCCGGATGCGGCTTTCGGCGAAGGCCACGTCTTCGGGAATGTTGCGGTCGAGGTGGTGGCAGACCATGAGCATGTCGAGGTGCTCGTCGATGGTGTTCACCGTGAAGGGCCGCGTGGGGTTGGTGCTCGACGGAATGACGTTCGGCTCGCCGCAGATTTTGATGATGTCGGGCGCGTGGCCGCCCCCCGCCCCTTCGGTGTGGTAGGAGTGGATGGTGCGGCCCTTAAACGCCGCCGTGCTGGTTTCCACGAAGCCGCTCTCGTTCAGCGTATCGGTGTGGATGCAGACCTGCACGTCGTATTCCTCGGCAATGCTGAGGCACATGTCGATGGCCGCCGGGGTGGTGCCCCAGTCCTCGTGCAGCTTGAAGCCCAGCGCCCCGGCCTCGGCCTGCTCGCGCAGCCCCTCGGGCCGGGAGGAGTTGCCCTTGGCCAGAAACCCGAAGTTGAGCGGGTAGGCCTCGGTGGCCTTCAGCATGGTTTCGAGGTAGAACGCGCCGGGCGTGCAGGTGGTGGCGTTGGTGCCCGCCGCCGGCCCGGTGCCGCCCCCAATCATGGTCGTCACGCCGGAGGCCAGCGCCTCGGGAATCTGCTGGGGGCTGATGAAATGGATGTGGCAGTCGATGCCGCCGGCGGTGAGCAGCTGGCCTTCGCCGGCAATGACTTCGGTGGTGACGCCCACCACCATGCCGGGCGTGACGCCGGGCATGATGTGCGGGTTGCCGGCCTTGCCGATGCCCACGATGCGGCCGCCCTTGATGCCGATGTCGGCCTTGAAAATGCCGGTGTAATCGACCACCAGCGCGTTGGTGATGACCAAGTCCAGCGCATCGGCCGGCCCGATTCCTGCCGCCTGGCCCATGCCGTCGCGCAGCACTTTGCCGCCGCCGAACTTGCATTCCTCGCCGTACACGCAGTAGTCGCGTTCAACTTCAATCAGCAGGCCGGTATCGCCGAGGCGCACCCGGTCGCCGGTGGTGGGGCCGTACATGTCGGCATACGCGCGACGGGAGATGGGGAGGGACATGTTTTAATTTTGTTGGATTGGCGACCCCACTATTCGTTTTTGAAAGGCTTGGAAAAGACACGACCATCAGCAGTGCCCTTTATGCCTTTTTTGTAAACGGAATAATAGACTTCAAACTTGAAGTATTTACTATGTTTTAATGAAGGCACTTCACACGTAAAATCTGCTGTTTCAGTATTCTCGAGAAGAGTCATTGTTGAAATACTCATATCACAAGGCTTCTTACTTTTTACATCTTTGTAAATACACGTCCAGCTTGTTCCATTCAATTTATCAGAACCATAAAGCCCAACTTGATAGAATACAGAGTCGCTACAAGTATTCTTAATTTGAATGCTGTATTTGTTTTTTAACTGCTGTTGAGCGGTAATTAACACACAGTCCTTGTGTGGTGTATTTATAAAAAACACTGAGACAGCGGCAAGCAAACAGCATTTCATTTTTAGTAGAATTAGTGTTCAAGCAATATCATTATTTCTCAAGTTTCTCCAGCGCCTGCTGCTTCTTGCCAGCATCATCCAGCTTGCCATCAATCAGCCCATTGCCGCCGTACACGATGCGCTCGCCGGCCAGGGCTACCAGGCGCACGCGCTTGCGCTCGCCGGGCTCGAAGCGCACCGCCGTGCCGGCCGGGATGTTGAGGCGGAAACCGTAGGCGGCGGCGCGGTCGAAGTGCAGTGTCGCGTTGGTTTCGAAGAAGGGATAGTGCGAGCCGACCTGCACGGGCCGGTCGCCCATGTTCACGACGTCCACGTCCACCGTGGCGCGGCTTTCGTTGAGGATGATTTCGGTCGGGTGCAGCAGGTATTCGCCGGGCTGGGGGTGGCTGGCGTTGACGGGCGCGGCGCCGGGGGCCAGGGCGCGGCTGAGGCCGGAGCCGTAGAGGGCCAGGGCGGCATCGCCGGTTTCGCGGCAGATGGGGTGGTGCACGGTCACGAGCTTGGTGCCGTCGGGGAAGGTGCCTTCGATTTGGACTTCGTGAATCATGTCGGCCACGCCGGGCAGCACGTCGGCCAGGCCCAGCAGCTGCTTGCCCTTGTCCATGAGCACGGCCACCCGCTCGCCGTCGCGGATGAACTCGAGCAGCTGCGTGGCGATGAGGGCCAGAGCTTCGGGGTAGTTCAGGAGCAGGCCGCGGGCGTAGCGTTTTTGGGCCACGACGCCGGCTTGGTGGAGGATGAGCTTGTCGAGGTCTTTGGGGGAGAGGTGCATTTGCGTTAGGTTGAGGGTAGGCGGGTGTGGGGCAGGAGGGGTTACAAGAACGTCATGCCGAGCGTAGCCGAGGCATCTCGCTCGCGCCGCCTGACGCCGTCACCTCACCCCCGGCACCTCTCCCGCGGAGAGGGGAGCCTGACGATTTTGTAACTGCGCAGAACCGGTGCCCCCTCTACACGGGAGAGGGGCCGTGCCCGGCAGGGGTCAGGGGGTGAGGTTGACGGGCGCACGACATCTGGCTCACCACCGCACATTCTCCCAAATCATCCACCCGCCGTACCCGATGCACAGCAGCGACGACAAGGTAACGGCGCTAAGCTTCACCACCCGGCTAATCCGCATACGCTGCGTGAACGGCACGCTGCACAGCCCGGCCACGATGAACATCCCCAGAACAGAGCCTACGCCGAATACCGCGAAATACAGCACGCTCACCCACACGCTGCGGATTTCGCTCATCACCAGCAGCACCAGCGCGCCGCTGCCGGCCAGGCCGTGCAGCAGGCCCACGGCAAAGGCCGCCCGCGACGGCGCAGCGCCCGGCCGCACTTTGGCAGGCGGCCGGCGCTGTTCCAGCAGGCGGCTAACGCCCATGCCCACGAGCAGCACCCCGACCGCGACTTCAAACCACGGCGAAGTAAGGAACGTTACGCGGCCCAGCAGGATAACGGCCCCCACCAGTACCAGCGTGGTGGTGTGGCCCAGGCCCCAGTAGATGCCATCGCGAAGGGCCTCAGCGAGGGTGTTGCGGCGCGAAATCAGATTCGCCACCGCCAGCAGGTGGTCGGGTTCAAATGCGTGCCCCATTCCGGCCACTGAAGCGAATAAAATGGGCAACAGGCCTTGCATTTGAGGGGTAATAAAGTAGAATCAGTAACTGGAAACGTTTGGGGCCCGCAAATTTTATGTCAACTGGATTTTTTTGAAAAAGTAATCCAAACTTTCCGGAATAACTGCTGAATCTGGAAAAAGCTCCCGTAACTTACCATTCCGTGCCGCCTGGCAGACGGCAGGGAAACGTTCGTTCAGTAGCCGCAGGGTACGCTAACGACTGGTTTTGACTTTGTACAATCGCAGCACACAACCCATTACCCACCAGTTATTTATTAGCTAATACTACGAACTGGAAATAGTAAAGCGGCGGATAACGCCATTTTAACTCCCGGCGGTGGGCCGTTACTTGTAAACGACTGTGTGCGAGTGGCTGATTTTACGTTTGCCCGTGCGAATGTCCCCGCTGAGCAGCGGCACCCTTTTTCATGAATTATTAGAATTGCGATGCAACCCACCGACACCGCCCAAGGCCTCTACCGCCCCGAATTTGAGCACGATGCCTGCGGGACCGGTTTCATCACCCACCTCAACGGCCGCAAGACGCACCAGACCGTCGTCGATGCGCTGACCATGCTCGAAAACATGGAGCACCGCGGGGCCTGCGGCTGCGATACCGACTCCGGCGACGGGGCCGGCCTGCTCATCCAGATTCCGCACTGGTTTCTGCTCGAAGAGTGCACCGCCCTGAGCATCCGCCTGCCTGAGCCGGGCAGTTACGGCGTGGGCACCGCCTTTTTGCCGAAAGACGAAGCTCTGCGCGCCGCCTGCCACGACGTGATAAATGGCGCAGCGGCGCGGCTGGGCTTCCCGCTGCTGGGCTACCGGCCCCTGCCGGTGAACCCGGCCGGCATCGGCCCCACGGCGCTGGCCGCCGAGCCGGTGATGGAGCAGGTATTTTTCGGCCGCCCGGCCGGCATCGTCACCGCTGAAGACTTCGAGCGCAAGCTCTACGTACTGCGCCGCCTGATTTTCAAGACGGTGCGCGAGACGGTGCCGGCCGCGATGGACGTGTTCTACTTCGCCTCGCTCTCCTGCAAAACCATTGTTTATAAAGGCCAGCTCACTACTTACCAGGTGCGCGGATACTTCCCCGACCTCAGCGACGAGCGGGTGGTGTCGGCCTTCGGGTTGGTGCACTCGCGGTTTTCCACCAACACCTTCCCGAGTTGGAAGCTGGCCCAACCCTTCCGCTTCCTGGCGCATAATGGCGAAATTAACACCCTACGCGGGAATCTGAACTGGTTTTACGCCGGCCTGCGCAACTACGTGTCGCCCTACTTCTCGGCCGAGGAGATGGACATGCTACTGCCGGTGGTCGATGCCGGGCAGTCGGATTCAGCCTGCCTCGATAACGTAGTGGAAATCCTGCTGCACTCGGGCCGCCCGCTGCCGCACGTGATGATGATGCTGGTGCCCGAGGCCTGGGACGGCAACACCCAGATGGACCCGTTCAAAAAAGCCTTCTACGAGTTCCACGCCACCTTTATGGAGCCCTGGGACGGCCCGGCCGCCCTCATTTTCACCGACGGCCAGCAGATTGGGGCCATGCTCGACCGTAACGGCCTGCGCCCCCTGCGCTACCTCGAAACCACCGACGGCCGCGTGCTGGTGGCCTCCGAGGCCGGCGTACTCCATATCGACCCCGCCACCGTGGTGCAGAAAGGCCGCCTGCAGCCCGGCAAGATGCTGCTCGTGGATACCGTGGCCGGCCGCATCATTACCGACGAGGAGCTGAAGGCCCAGGCCGCCGGCCGCCAGCCCTACGGCGCGTGGCTGAACGAGTACCAGATTCGCCTGGAAGAGCTGCCCGAGCCCCGCCAGATGTTCACGGACCTGGCCGCCGACGCGGTTTTCAAGTACCACCAGGTGTTCGGCTACACCCGCGAGGATATTGATGCGCTGATTACGCCGATGGCCTTGGACGCCAAGGAACCCATCGGCTCGATGGGCGTGGACGTGCCCCTGGCGGTGCTCTCCGACCAGCCGCAACACCTGAGCAGCTACTTCAAGCAGTTTTTCGCGCAGGTCACCAACCCGCCCATCGACCCCATTCGGGAGCGGCTGGTGATGAGCCTGGCCACCTTCCTGGGCAACAACGGCAACATTCTGGACGAAGACAAGCACCACTGCCACTGCGTGGCCCTGCGCCAGCCCATCCTGAGTAACCACGAGTTGGAAAAGCTGCGCAGCATCGACACCGGCATGTTCAATGCCAAGACGCTGCAAACCTATTTCAAGGCCGACGGCCTGCCCGGCTCCCTGGAGCGCGGCCTCGCCCGCCTCTGCCGCTACGCCGAGGACGCAGTGAACGACGGCTTCGAGGTACTGATTCTATCGGACCGCGCCGTGGACTCCGAGCACGCGCCCATTCCATCGCTGCTGGCCGTTTCGGCGGTGCATCACCACTTGATTAAGCTCGGTTTCCGGGGCTCGGTAGGGCTGGTGGTGGAGGCCGGCGACGTGTGGGAAGTGCACCATTTCGCCTGCCTGCTCTCCTTCGGGGCCACGGCCATCAACCCCTACCTGGCCCTTTCCACGGTGCGGACCATGCGCGAAGCGGGCCACCTGAACACCTCCCTCGACCAGTCGCAGCTCACCTACAACTACATCAAAGCGGTGTGCGACGGGCTGCTGAAGATTTTCTCGAAGATGGGAATTTCGACTTTGCAGAGCTACCACGGCGCGCAGGTGTTCGAGATTCTGGGCATCAACCAGGCCGTGGTGGATGCGTATTTCTGCGGCGCGGTCACGCGAATTGGCGGGCTGGGGCTGGATGAAATTGCCCGCGAAACGCTGTACAAGCACTTTCAAGGCTTCAAAACCACGACGCCGGAGGAGCAGACGCTGCTGCCCGACGGTGGCCTCTACCACTGGCGGCGGCGCGGTGAGGCCCACATGTTCAACCCCGAAACGGTGCACCTGCTCCAGCTTGCCACGCGCACCAACAACTACGCGACATATCAGCGCTACGCCCGGCTGATTAATGAGCAGACCCGGCAGATGTTCACCCTGCGCGGGCTGCTGGATTTTGCGCATCATCGCGAGGCCATTGCCCTTGACGAAGTAGAGCCGGCCGAAAATATCCTGAAGCGCTTTGCGACCGGGGCCATGTCGTTTGGCTCGATTTCGCACGAAGCGCACAGCACGCTGGCCATTGCCATGAACCGCATCGGCGGCAAAAGCAACACCGGCGAGGGTGGCGAGGACCCTATGCGTTACGAAAAGATGGCGAACGGCGACTCCATGCGCTCGGCCATCAAGCAGGTGGCGTCGGCCCGCTTCGGTGTCACGGCCCACTACCTGACTAACGCCGACGAGCTGCAAATCAAGATGGCCCAGGGTGCCAAGCCCGGCGAGGGCGGCCAGCTCCCCGGCCACAAGGTGGACGAGTGGATTGCCAAGGTGCGCCACGCCACGCCCGGCGTGGGCCTGATTTCGCCCCCGCCCCACCACGACATCTATTCCATCGAAGACCTGGCCCAGCTCATCTTCGACCTGAAAAACGCCAACCGCGCCGCCCGCATCAACGTGAAGCTGGTGAGCAAGGCGGGCGTGGGCACCATCGCGGCGGGCGTGGCCAAGGCGCACGCCGACGTGATTCTCATTGCCGGCTACGACGGCGGCACGGGGGCCTCGCCCATCAGCTCCATCAAGCACGCCGGCCTGCCCTGGGAGCTGGGCCTGGCCGAAGCCCACCAGACCCTGGTGCAGAACCAGCTCCGCAGCCGTGTGGTGCTGCAAGCCGACGGCCAGCTGAAAACCGGCCGCGACCTGGCCGTAGCCGCCCTGCTCGGGGCCGAAGAATGGGGCGTGGCCACGGCCGCGCTGGTGGCCGGCGGCTGCGTGATGATGCGCAAATGCCACCTCAACACCTGCCCCGTGGGCGTGGCCACCCAGGACCCGGAGTTGCGCAAGCTATTCACCGGCCAGCCCGAGCACATCGTGAACCTGTTCCGCTTCCTGGCCGAGGAGTTGCGCGAAATCATGGCTGAGCTGGGTTTCCGTACCATCAACGAAATGGTGGGCCGCCCCGAGTTTCTGAAAGTGCGCGAAGGCATCACCCACTGGAAAGCCCGCCATTTGGACCTAAGCGGCATGCTGCACCCCGCCGCCAACATCTCCGGCGGCACCTTGTATCAGAGCGAAGCGCAGGACCACGGCCTCGATAATATTCTCGACTGGCGGCTGCTGGAACACGCCCAGCCGGCCCTGAATGAGCAGACTCAGGTATTCGGCGAGTTTGAGGTGCATAACACCGACCGCACCATCGGCACGCTGCTTTCCAATGAGATTGCCAAGCGCTACCACGCCGCCGGCCTGCCCGACAACACGATTAACTACCGCTTCCGCGGTTCGGCGGGGCAGAGTTTCGGCGCGTTCAGCGTAGCGGGCCTGTCATTCGCGCTCGAAGGCGAGGCCAACGACTATGTGGGCAAGGGCCTGAGCGGGGCGCAGCTGGCTATTTTCCCCGATGCCACGGCCACCTTCGTGCCCGAAAACAACATCCTCATCGGCAACGTGGCGCTGTACGGAGCCACCTCGGGCGCGCTGTTTGTGCGCGGGCAGGCCGGCGAGCGGTTCGCGGTGCGCAACTCCGGCGCTACGGCCGTAGTCGAAGGCGTGGGCGACCACGGCTGCGAGTACATGACGGGCGGCCGCGCCCTCATCCTGGGCCAGACGGGCCGCAACTTCGCCGCCGGCATGAGCGGCGGCATCGCCTGGATTTACGACCCCAACGGCACCTTCCCCGAAAACTGCAACCCCGAAATGGTTGAGCTCGACCCGCTCGACGCGGAGGACGAGGACCAGATTCAGGAGCTGCTGCGGCAGCATATGGAGCTGACCGGCAGCCAAGTGGCGGCCTTCCTGCTGGGCAACTGGGCGGAGGAAGCCGGGAAGTTCGTGAAGGTGTTTCCGAGCGAGTACAAGAAGGTGCTGGCGAAGGCACGGTACGCGACGGTGGGGTAACGGCCCGAATGGCGGGCGCACCGCTGGCGCGCGTCTATGACGCGTGCCGACTGGATTCGAGCCTGTGGCTCGCTCCAGAACAACCGTTACAACGCCCCGCGCCCGCGCCATTCAATACCCGAGCCACAGGCTCGAACCCAATCGGCACGCGTCATAGACGCGCGCCAGCTTTATGAATAAAACCACTACCAACCATGCCCAACCCCACCGGTTTCAAAGAATTCTCCCGCGAGCTCCCTTCCAAAGCCACCCCGCAGGAGCGCATCTCCCACAACCGCGAGTTTGTGGGCACCTACGCCGAAGACCAGCTCACCCGGCAGGCCGCCCGCTGCATGGATTGCGGCATTCCGTTCTGCCACTCGGGCTGCCCGCTGGGCAACATCATTCCCGAATTCAACGACGCCGTGCGGGAAGAAAAGTGGGAAGACGCCTACCAGATTCTCAGCGCCACTAATAATTTCCCGGAGTTCACCGGCCGCATTTGCCCCGCGCCGTGCGAGGCGGCCTGCGTGCTCAGCATCCACAGCAGCCCGGTGGCCATCGAGGAAATCGAGAAGCACATCATCGAAATCGCCTTCGCCAAGGGCTACGTGCAGCCCACGGCTCCGCTGCTGAAATCGGGCAAGACGGTGGCCGTGGTGGGTTCCGGCCCGGCGGGGCTGGCGGCGGCCGCGCAGCTGGCGCGGGCCGGCCACACCGTCACGGTATTCGAGCGCGACGACCGGCCCGGCGGCCTGCTCCGCTACGGCATCCCCGATTTCAAGCTCGATAAGTGGGTCATTGACCGGCGCATTCAGTTGCTCGAAGACGACGGCATCGTCTTCCGCTGCGGCGTCGAAATCGGCCGCGACATCTCGGGGGCCGAGCTCACCGCCACCTTCGATGCCGTGGTGCTGGCCGGCGGCGCCAGCGTGCCGCGCGACCTGAACATTCCCGGCCGCGAGCTGCCCGGCATCTACTTCGCCATGGACTACCTCACCCAGCACAACCGCCGGGTGAGCGAATTAGGCATCGAGGACGATGAAATCTGGGTGGAAGGCCAGGATGTGGTGGTGATTGGCAGCGGCGACACCGGCTCCGACTGCGTGGGCACGGCCAACCGCCAGCGGGCCCGCTCGGTCACGCAGTTTGCTCTCATGCACCAGCCCGGCACTGAGCGCCCCGCCCACACGCCCTGGCCGCAGGAGCCCCACATTTTCCGCAGCAGCACCTCGCACGAGGAAGGCTGCCAGCGCTACTGGGGCATCAACACCAAAGCGTTTTTAGCTGATGAGGCCGGCAACCTCCGCGCCCTGCTCGTGAGCGACGTGACCTGGGAAACAGACGTCATGGGCCGCCGCATCCGCTTCGAGGAAGTGCCCGACTCCGACCGCGAAATCCCCTGCCAGCGCGTGCTGCTGGCCCTGGGCTTCACCGGCCCCCGCATAACCGGCCTGCTCACCGAACTAGGCGTGGCCCTCGACGAGCGCGGCAACGTGCGCGCCGACGAACAAGCCTACCGCACCTCCCGCCCCAACGTGTTCGTGGCTGGCGACATGCGCCGCGGCCAGTCGCTGGTCGTCTGGGCCATCTCGGAAGGCCGCGAGGCGGCGCGGGAAGTCGACGTGTTCCTGACGGGTAAGACGGCCCTGCCGAGCAAGAATGCGGTGGGGATGTTTGCGTGAGAGCTTATCACTGAATGGGATTAAAACCCATATCTATTAATTAGCGCTAATAGCTTGCTGTTGGCAATTTTCAATGATAAGTTGCCGGTTGCGCTCCGCATTTTTTTCTCGCATTAGGGCGAATGTGCGCGCTACGCCATACTCGTCACAATTACGAACAATGGCCAGCTTAGAACTATCGAAAGAGCAAACTAAGCCAGACCGCCTATCAAAGAATATGCGCAATGGCAGCGGGGAATGTCCTTCACGGCCTTTATCCCTGTCGATATAATCAACGAAAGCGCTTACTTGGCCTTTATGGGTAAATACCAATCGCACACAATCGTCCCGAAAATCCGGCCCATTCCAAGAACATCCAGTGACGTACAAAATGACATCTCGGGTATTGTTGTCTGAATCATCATAGAAATAATAGAGACTGTCCCAAGCAAAACCAGTCATTCTAGCTACGTCAATGACTTTGTAATCTCCAAGATTACGGCCTACAGCTTGAACTACCGTTTGGAATTTATTAGCAAAAGCTGGTGCATTTGTCCATTCTTCCTCTTGTTTAACGCAGGCTGGAGAAATACAAAGCAACAGGCAAATCGAAAGGTATTTCAGTCGCATTAGTCACAGTATTTAGCCCCTATCTTTGAAATACTCGCGTTTGGTATGTCCCCTAGCCCAACGGCACTCTTTGTAAAAAGAGAAGCCCGGCTGCCTAGGAACAGTCGGGCTTCGAGAAGTGTGGGGGTTATGAAGCAACCCTTTACTTCTTGGCAAAGATGAAAAAGGACAGCGCGAAAAAACTACTTCAAACGGTCTGCAAAGCTGTTTTGATTGGAGTGGCCAGCGGAGTAGGTAAGGCAATTGGCCTTTTCTTGCTCACGCAGCTGCTTCGGTAGTTGGTAAGGCAGTCGGGTCGTGCGCCTGGCTGCCTTATTTTTTACAACCTTGATGTAAATATACACGGCCGGCCAACAATTAGTTATGAAGGCGAGCCGTACAATTTCTTTTTTGCGCCCAGCCTCAATATGCCCGGTTCGCGCCCGCCACCAAATACAGCGGGTCATCCTCAATATTCACATCAACAAGCGCCCCCGCGTTGCCCAGTAGCTGGCGGCAGTCGGGGCTGAGGTGGCGTAGATGCAGGGTTTTGCCGGCGCGGTGGTAGCGCTCGGTGAGCTTGTGAAGGGCGTCGAGGGCCGACATATCGGCCACCCGGCTTTCGCGGAAATCCACGATGACTTCGGCCGGGTCGGTGGCCACGTCGAACTTCTCGCCGAAGGCCTGCACCGAGCCGAAGAAGAGCGGCCCGTAGATTTCGTAGTGCTTCACGCCGGCCGCGTCTATGTGGTGGCGGGCCCGGATGCGCTTGGCATTCTCCCAGGCAAAGGCCAGCGCCGACACCACCACGCCCAGCAGCACGGCCAGCGCCAGGTTCTGCGAAATGGCGGTTACGGCCGTCACGAGCAGCATTACCAACACGTCGGTGAGCGGCATACGGCGCAGGATGCGCAGGCTGGCCCACTCAAACGTGCCGATGACCACCATAAACATCACGCCCACCAGCGCGGCCAGCGGGAGCCGCTCAATTACGGGCGCGCCCACCACCACGAACAACGCCAGCGCCACGGCCGACACCACGCCCGAAAGCCGCCCGCGCCCGCCGGACTCCAGGTTCACCATCGTCTGCCCAATCATGGCGCAGCCGCCCATGCCGCCCGTCAGGCCCGAGGCCACGTTGGCCAGGCCCTGGGCCACGCAGTCCTGGTTGCCCCGGCCGCGCGAGTCGGTCATCTCATCCACCACGGTGAGGGTGAGCAGGCTTTCGGTGAGGCCCACCAGCGCCATGATGATGGAATAAGGCAGCACAAGGGCCAGCGTGGCCCAGCTCAGCGGCACCTGCGGCAGGTGCAGCGTGGGCAGCCCGCCCGCGATGGAGGCAATGTCGCCTACGGCCTTGGTTTGCAGTCCGCCAAAAATGACCAGCGCCGACACCGTCACAATGGCCACCAGCGAGGCCGGCACCGCCTTGGTGAGGCGGGGCAGGAAATACACGATGGCCATGGTGAGGGCCACCAGCCCGGCCATCAGCAGCAGGGGCGTACCCATGAGCCAATGCTCGGCCCCGGCCGCGTCGCGCACCTTAAACTGCTCCAACTGCGCCATAAAGATGATAACGGCCAATCCATTAACGAAGCCATATACCACCGGCTGCGGCACCAGTCGGATAAACTTGCCCAGCCGCAGCAGCCCGATGGCAATCTGAATCAGGCCCATCAGCGCCACGGCCACAAACAGGTATTCGACGCCGTGCTGCGCCACCAGACTCACAATAACGACGGCCACCGAGCCGGCCGCGCCGGAAATCATGCCCGGACGGCCACCGAAAACACTCGTAATCAGGCAAATAATAAACGCTGAGCCAATGCCCACCAACGGGCTGATGTGGGCCAGCAGCGCAAACGCCACCACCTCGGGCACCAGCGCCAGCGCGGTGGTGAGGCCGGCCAGGATTTCGTTTTTAGCGTTGCGTCGGTACTGTGATAAATAGGAAGAAACAGAAGTCATAAACAACCAGGGAAAAGGCAAAAGAAAAGCCGCACGCTTCCGGCGGGAAGCGGCGGCACCAGGGTTTCGGGCCAGTCCTCAGGGTGGGGTGAGCTTGAAAATAGCGGGGATAAAGGAGGGCATATCTGCCTGCAAAGGTAAGGCCGCCAAGTTTAGGGCATAAAACAGAACGTCATGCCTCGACTTCGCTCGGCATGACGTTCTGTATAGGCCGAACGTTCACCTAAAACACCGCTTTCACAATGGCGAAGCGCGGCGCGGTAGCCGTGTACGGGTACAGCACGTAGGCATCGGAGCCGCGCTTGGTGATTGTGGTGGGGCTGACGGCGCCCGTGGCGAAGCTGCCCGTGGCGGTGGTCGTGGCCCAGGCATCGGCGCTGGTCATGCGGTACACCGTGCGCTGGTTGCCGGCCACTACGAGCAGCGTGGTGGGGTCGGTTAGCAGCAGCCCATCGGCCCCCACAAGGCTTTGTGCTTTGCTCACCGTGGTGAAGCCGGCGGGGTTGCTGATGGGCACTTTAAACAGGGTGCCATCGCTGGTTTTGGCTGTGAGCAGGTAGCCATCGGGATGGTACACGATGCCATTCAGGCCGAAGCCAGTACCGCCGCTCAACTGCGCATTCTCCAGAAATACGGTTGCATTACCCTGCAAATCGACTTTGTAGATGATGGGCGACATGCTGTCGGTGATGTAGGCGTTGCCGTCTTTGTCCACGGCAATGTCGTTGGCAAAGTGCGCGCCCGTGGGCCGCAGGCCGCCCAAATCGACGTAGCTGGTGAGCGCGCCGGTGCCGGTATTGAAGATGGCCAGAGCGGCCAGCTTGCCTTTAGTGGGCGCATTCACCACGCTGGGATTGAAGCCGTTGTCGGACACGGCGGCCAGCAGGCGCTGGCGGCCGGCGTCGAGGTTGAGGCCGATGGTAGAAATCAGGCGGGAATCCTTGCCGAACTCCGTGTAGGTGCTGTCGTCGCGCACGGTACCAATGGTGCCCTTGGTGCGGGAGCTCACGTAAAAGCGCTTATTCGCCTCGTCGTACTGAATGCCTTCGGGCGAGAGCGCCGGCTGCGGCACCGAGATGCGAGCAGGCGCGGCGGGCTCGGCCGCCACCAGCTCAGAGTCTTTGGAGCAGCCGGGCAGCAGCCCCAGCAGGCCCGCCGCCAGGGCCGTGAGGCGCACAACGCGCGGCAAAGTAGCCAGCCCGGTCGGGGCCGCAAATGATTGGGTAGTCATAACAAGCAGGAATAATGGTCAATGAATGAGCAGTTTGCTTGTACGAAGCCCAACAGGGCGCGGCTGCCCAAAAAGGAGCTAATTCAGTCTAAACGGCATTAAAAGCGCATTAAAACCCGGCATTCTACTACGCCCGGCCAGCGGCGGCTCGCTTCGGCCCCCTACCCTATCGCCCGCTGCACCCAGGGCTTGAGGCCCGGCACCCGCGCCAGACGCACGGCCGCGTTCACCAGCCACGCTTTGTTGCTGAGGAAGCGCATGAGGCGGTAGCTCTGGGCCAGCTTCCGGCCAATTTTGTCGGCCACCCGCGCATCATATTCCCGCATGAGTTCGGCGCTGAAATCCTGCTTCGCAAAGCAGGCCGCTGCCTGCGTCCCGGCCAATATTCCGCTCTGAATGGCTGTGTCGATGCCGTGGCCCTGCAAGGGGTCGATGAGCGAGGCCGCATCGCCGCAAAGCATAAACCGGCGGCCGCTGATGCTGCGCACCCGCCCGCCCCCCAGCGGCAGGCCAAAGCCCACAATCGGCCCCAGCGCCCGCGCCTGGGCGAAGCGGCCGGCCAGCTCGGGGTGCGTGGCCAGCACCCGCGTCAGCGTTTCCTTCAGGTCTACTTTGTGCTGCGACACGATTTCGGCCAGCATGCCCAGGCCCACGTTGTAGCGCCCCCCGCCCACCGGAAACAGCCACACGTAGCCGGCCAGGTAGTCGCTGCTGAGAAAAAACTCGGTGGTGCCGCTGCTGGCCCCGCCCACGTTTTCGTAGTAGGCCCGCACGCCGGCGCAGTGGTGGGCGCGGTCGAGCGGCGCGGGCAGCAGCTTGCGGCCCACGGCCGAGTTGGCCCCATCGCAGCCGATGACTAGCTGTGCGGTGATTTCGCGGCCCTCGGTGGTTGTCAGGCGGGCGTGGTCGGGCTCGATTTGCAGGGTTTTGAGGCCGGTGTTTTCGAGAATTTCGGTGGCTGAATGCTGGCGCACCAGCGCCAGCAGGGCCGCGTCGAACGTTTCGCGGGGGCTGTTGAAGCTGGGCAGCGTCCATTGCAGCGTGAGGCTGGTGCCGCTGGGAGCCACCAGGCGGGAGTCGCGCACATCATCGCGCGGCTGCAGCTGCCAAAGCGCCTCCACAAACGCCGGGTCGAGCTGGCGCAGGGCTTTGAAGGCCTGGCCGGGAATGGCATCGCCGCACACTTTATCGCGCGGGAACCGGGCTTTATCCAACAGGGCCACGCGCAGGCCACTGTGGCGCAAAGCCAGCGCGCAGGCCGCGCCGGCCGGCCCGGCACCAACGATGGCCACGTCGTAATCAAAGGGGGAAGAAACAGGCACGAGCCCAAAGGTAGCAGCCGCGCCCGGGCAGTGGGCCGCCACGTGGGTGGCCCGGCCACATTTTCGGCGGCTTTGCGTATATTCATCTGCACTTCATTTCCTGGCCTTGACTGCTCTACCGAACATCCTGCTCCCGGCCGATGACGCGGCCCGCCTCCAGGCCCTCAGCCGCTACCAGCTGCTGGACGCGCACCGCGAACAAATTCTCGACGATGTGGTGGCCGCCACGGCCCGGCTCTTCGACGTTTCCACCGCTATGCTCTCCATCGTGGAGAAAGACCAGGTGCTGGTGAAAGCGCCCTACAACCTGCCCGTGCCCATCGAGCGCATCCCCCGCGAGCAAAGCCTGTGCTCAGCCACCATTCTGCAACACGACACGGCCGTGTTCGAAGACCTCGACCAGAAGAGCGCGCCTGGCGTCGATATTTCCCTTATCCTGCAGCTGGGCCTGCATTTTTACGCCGGCCACAACCTGCGCACGCCCGAGGGCTACAACATTGGTACGCTCTGCCTCTTCGATGGCCCGCCCCGGCACTTCCCCCCCGCCGAGCGTCATTTGCTGGCCCAGCTGGCCGGCCTGGTGATGCACCTGCTGGAGCTGCGCCGCATTATGGGGCCCCATTCCGGTCTCACGGCCCTGCTCTGGGGCACCATCTACCGCAGCATGAGCGAGCAGCTGGCGGCGCTCAGCAACCTGACCCGGGACTCCGCTTCGGCGGCCAGCCCCCTTGCCCCGGCCGTGGCCCGGGAAGCGGGCAGCATCGTGGCCAACCTCGACCAGCTGGTAACGGCCACTATGCGACGCCGGTAGCCGCGCTGTTGGGCAGCCGGAGAATTATCCCGGCCCGGTTGGGGTTCACGTAGAAGAAGCCGTAACCCGCCCGGCGCTGCCGCGCAACCCTGAACCCCTGCCCGGGGTACAAGCCAATACCACTGGCTCGGCGGTACGGCGGTAGCAGCATCCGCCTCCCGGCCAGCCGGCGCCATTCGTTTCTTGCTGGCCGCTCCCTCTTACCCTCTTTTATTTTGGTTGATAATTCTATTTCCCTGATACCGGCCAACGACGAGGCCCGCCTGCACGCCCTCGAAGGCTACCACCTGCTGGATGCGCGCAGCGAAAAAGTGCTCGATGACGTGGTGGCCGCCACGGCCCGGCTCTTCGGCGTGTCCAATGCCATGCTCTCCATCGTGGAGAAAGACCAGGTGCTGGTGAAAGCGCCCTACAACCTGCCCGTGGCCATTGAGCGCATCCCCCGCGAGCAAAGCCTGTGCTCGGCCACCATTCTGCAACACGACACGGCCGTGTTCGAAGACCTCAACCAGACCAGCGCCCCCGGCGTCGATATTTCCCTGCTGCAGCAGCTGGGCCTGAGCTTTTATGCCGGCCACAACCTGCGCACGCCCGAGGGCTACAACCTTGGCTCGCTGTGCGTGTACGACGGCCCGCCCCGGCAGTTTGCGCCCGTCGAGCGCGCCCTGCTGGCCACCCTGGCCGGCCTGGTGATGCGCCTGCTGGAGCTGCGCCGCACCCTGGGCGCGCACGCCGATAGCACCGCCGTGCTCTGGGACCCCGTGTACCGCGCCATTGGCGGGCAGCTGGCGCGCCTTAGCGCCCTGGCCGAGCGCACCACGCCCCCCGGCGGCCCCGCCCAGCTCACCGAGTCCGTGGTGGCCGAAGTGCAGGGCATCGCCGATGTGGTTGACCAGTTTGTGGCCGCCACGCTGAAGCGGGTGTAGCCCTTGAGCGCGGGGACGGTGTACTTTTGCCCCGTTTCCGTGTTTGCATCATTATGGTTGAAGAAATAAAGGTAAAAACGCTGGCCCTGCTCGGCGCTACGGGTTCCATTGGCACGCAGGCGCTGGAAGTGGTGCGGCAGCAGCCGGGCCGGTTCCGGGTGGCGGTGCTGAGCGCGCAGCGACAGTGGGAGCTGCTGGCCCGGCAGGCCCGCGAGTTTCGGCCCGCCGCCGTTGTTATTGGCGATGAAAGCTTTTATCAGCCCCTGAAAGAGGCCCTGGCCGACCAGCCCGAAACCGAAGTCCTGGCCGGCACCGCCGCCCTGGCCGAAGTAGTCACGCGCCCCGAAATCGACATCGTGCTTACCGCCCTCATGGGCTACGCCGGGCTATTGCCCACGGTGGCCGCCATCCGGGCGGGCAAGGACATTGCCCTCGCCAACAAGGAAACGCTGGTAGTAGCCGGCGAGCTGATTACCAGCCTCATCCGGCAGCACAACGTGCGCCTACTGCCCGTCGATTCGGAGCATTCGGCCATTTTCCAGTGCTTGGTGGGCGAGGAAGCCAACCCCATCGAGAAAATCATCCTCACGGCCTCGGGAGGGCCGTTCCGGGGCCGCACCGCCCAGCAGATGGAGTCTGTGACCAAGGCCCAGGCCCTGAAACACCCCAACTGGGACATGGGCGCGAAAATCACCATCGACTCGGCCTCCCTCATGAACAAAGGCCTCGAAGTGATTGAAGCCAAATGGCTTTTCGGGCTTACCAATGAGCAGATTGACGTGGTGGTGCACCCGCAAAGCATTGTGCACTCACTGGTGCAGTTCGAGGACGGCTCGCTGAAAGCCCAGCTCGGCCTGCCCGACATGAAGCTGCCCATTCAGTATGCCCTGGGCTACCCGCAGCGGCTGGCCAATACCTTCCCGCGCTTCTCCTTCCTCGACTACCCCACGCTCACCTTCGAAGCGCCTGACCGGGCCGCATTCCCCAACCTGGAGCTGGCTTTCGGGGCCATGCGGCGGGGCGGCAACGCGCCCTGCATCCTCAACGCGGCCAATGAAGTGGCCGTGGCTGCATTTTTGCGGGAGCAAGTGGGCTTCCGCCAAATGTCGGACCTCGTAGCTGAGTGCCTGGCGCGGGTATCGTACCTTGCAGAGCCGTTATTGGCCGACCTGGTGGCTACCGACGCGGAAACGCGGCGGGTTGCTGCGCGACTAATTAAGAGTTAATAATGATGAATTAACAATTGAGACCGGAGCCACAATGCTGCTTTGATTCTTTGTTACTGTTCATACTTGCTAATTTTTAATTCCTAATTCTTAATTCTTAATTCAATTCTTCCTTGGCTATCCTCACCATGATTGGCCAGCTTGTGCTGGCCCTTTCTATCCTCGTTGGCTTGCACGAATTCGGCCATTTCGCCTTCGCCAAGCTCTTTAAAATCCGGGTCGATAAGTTCTACATCTTCTTCGACTTCCTGTTTCCAATGCCCAACGTGGCCAACTTCGCGCTGGTCAAAAAGAAGATTGGCGAGACGGAGTACGGCATTGGCTGGTTCCCGCTGGGCGGCTACGTGCAGATTCACGGCATGATTGACGAGACGCAGGACGCCTCGGCCCTGGCCGGCCCGCCGCAGCCCGACGAGTTCCGGGGCAAGCCCGCCTGGCAGCGCCTGCTGGTAATGCTCGGCGGCATCATCATGAACGTGATTCTGGGCATCATCATCTTCACGGCGATGACGGCGCACTACGGCGACACGTTCCTGCCGGCTTCGGAGGCCCGCTACGGCATTCTGCCCAACGGCCTGGGCCGCGAAATCGGCTTCCGCACCGGCGACAAGATTGTAAAAATCAACGGCCGGCCGTTTGACGAGTTCGATGATGTGTATAAGCCGGAGGTGATTATGGGCGACAACTCCTACTACACCGTGGAGCGCAACGGCCAGCTGGCCGACATCAAAATCCCCAAAAACTTCCTCGATAAATTCGGCAAGCAAAGCGCCGACAGCCTGCTGGTGCGCCCCCGCGAAACCTTCGCCGTGGACCGCGTGACGCCCGGCGGCAACGCCGCCAAAGCCGGCCTGCAGGTGGGCGACGTGATTACGAATGTGGCCGGGCAGCCGGTGCAGTTTTTCGACGAGCTGCAAGCCACCCTGCTGGCCAACAAGGACAAAACCGTGCCCGTGCTGGTGCAGCGCGGCGGCCAGCCCCTCACGCTCAACATTCCGGTCACCAGCTCGGGCCGCATCGGTTTCGAGCGCAAGTCGACCCTGCAGCTCGGCACCCGCCAGTACACGCTGGCCGAGTCCATTCCGCAGGGCGTGAGCAAGGCTTTTGGGGTGATTGGCTTGCAGGCGCGGGCCTTCGGCAAGATTTTCAAGGGCGAGGCTTCGGCCTCGGAAAGCCTGGGCGGACCGGTGGAGATTGCGCAGCAGTTCGGCGGAATCTGGGACTGGCAGCACTTCTGGGGCCTGGCCGGCGGTTTGAGCATGGTGCTGGCATTCATGAACCTGCTGCCCATTCCGGCCCTCGATGGCGGCCACGTCGTGTTCCTGCTCTACGAGATGATTCTGCGCCGCAAGCCGTCGGACAAGTTTCTGGAAGGTGCCCAGCGCGTGGGCACGGTGATGATTCTGGCCCTGATGGCGTATGTGATTGTGTTTAAGCAGGTGATGAAGCTGTTCCACTAAGCGGAACCGAACCACCACAGAAGAACGTCATGCTGAGCGGAGCCGAAGCATCTCGCGTGTGGTAGTAATCCCCTCGTCCAACGATTGAGTTACTATGGCACGCAAGATGCTTCGGCTCCGCTCGGCATGACGTTCTTTTTTTTGTTTGCATTCGTCCTATTTCCCCTCCTTCCCCCGCCCATGCGCCTCCTCACCATCCTAGCGGCTGCGCTGCTGCTGTTTCCGCTGGCCGGGGCCGCGCCGGCGTTCCACGCCTACCACTCCACCATCACGGAGCTGCGCTACAACGCGGCCAAAAAGCAGCTGGAAATTTCGGTTAAAGTCTTCGTCGATGACTTCGAAAAGGCGCTTTCGCATGGCCAGCCCACACGCGTGAACCTCACCGATGCCGGGCCGCGCCCGCTGGTGCTGGCCACGGCCTACTTCCAGCGCACCCTGCAGGTGAGCGTGGTGACGGGCAAGCCGCTGCTGCTGCAAGTGCTGGGCATGCAGGCCGAAAACGACGGCTGCTGGTTCTATTGCAAAGTGCCGCTGCCCGGCCCGGTCACGGCCGTGAAGCTGCGCCAGGCCGTGCTCCTCGACACCTTTGCCGACCAGATGAACATCGTGAACATTGAGGCCAACGGCAAGAACCAAAGTGCGCTGTTCCGCGCCGGCCACGAGGAGGAAACCCTGGCGTGGTAGCATAGCGTGGCCTTTTAGTCCGCGTCCCCGCACCTTTGGGCGTTTACGAAACTCATCCCTTTCGTGCATTTCGTAAACGTTGATTCGTAGATGGATTTCTTAAACTCACCCCGCGCTATAAGGGCCATCTGACCAGTAGGTGCCGCGCTAGTTCCTACCATTCATTGAAAGGAGGGATTTTTAGGCAGCCCCCGGGGTCCGGTTACGGGAGTGCGGGCGCCAGGAGTGCCCGGCCGTGGAAGAAAAACCACTCGTCCCGAAACCCGCGCCGCCGGCTGCCCCGCGTCAGCCGGTACCAGACGCCGCGCAAGCGCAGCTGCTGGTCCACCTCGAGGCCGCCCACCTGGGGCCCGTTGGTCGACGAGGCCACGGTCGCCACCTGGTAGTGGTAGAGCGTGTCCGCCGTGCCGGGCAGGGGGGGTGACGGCGAACAGGTTCGTTTCCAACTGGGTGTAGCAGGTTTGGTAGCGTCCCGTTCGGGCGGTGTGGAGCGTGTCGCCCAAGTCCAGCAAGGGGGTTTCGGCCGCTTGGCAGGGCATGCGCCCGTCCAACGCGGTGGAAACCAATTCGGGCCAGTACCGCAACTGTCGGCCGGCCCGGCGCACCAGCAGGTCGAGCACGACGCGGTTCGCCACGTGGGCCGGCAACGCCGGGCCGGGGAGCCGGCCGAGCACGACTTGCAGCCGCACGTACGCGCCAGCCACGCCCACGCTGGGCACTCGCGGGTACGAGACCACCACGGTCACAAACCGGGCCTCGCCCCGGGCCCCGTCGTCCATGTTGCGAAACACGACCCAGCGGCTGACCTCCGGCGGCGCCGGCGCCGGGGAGCCCCCCCCGGTGGGCCCGAGCAGTAGCCAGCCCGTCAAGGCATGCAGCGCAGACAACCGGAGCAGGTGGGTCATGCAGGGCAAGTTAGTTACCATTTGCTTCTACTCGTGGCATCCATTCAGCCAAATGGTGTTACAAGGGCTCTCTCGGAATCGTGGTGGTTTCGGGCCCCCGGCCGGGGCACGGCCGACGTGGCGTTTTTCCGGTTTCGAGCCTTATGTTCCATCCCGTTTCTGACATGCCAACCAACTGCGGGCCTCGCGCGCTGCGGGGTTCTGGGCAACCATTCTGGCGTACGAGCATCTTGATTTCAGTTGCGGTAGCTTACGTGCCTGGCGCGGGCCCCATTCTTAGCAATCGGGGAAGCGGTTCGCATCGGATTTTTCAACGCTCAATCTGTCATATGCTCCGCCAATCTCCGCTGCTGTTTTGTTTGCTGGCAATACTGGCCCCGGCGCACGCTCAATCTACGGCCCCGGTGGTGGGTACCGTCAGCAGCCGCTCCACGGGACAGGGCATTCCATTCGTTAATATAGGCCTTCCTCAGCGCGGCCTGGGCACGGTGAGCGACGAGCAGGGCCGCTACCATTTGCCCTATAATGCGGCCTACGCAGCCGACACGGTGCGCATTTCCAGCGTGGGCTTTAAGCCGCTGCTGCTTCCCTTCGCAGCCCTGCTGGCCGCGCCGGCCATTGGTTTGGTGCCCGAACCGGTGGCGCTCAACGAGGTGAGCGTGACGGCAGCCGGGGCTTACCAGCATCCCAATACCGCGGGACTGGCCAAAGCTGCGCCGCGCATGAGCCTTCACCTGAGTGCCAACGAGCTGGGCACGGAGCTGGGCTGCCTCGTGCACCTGCAACACCGACCCGCCCTGGTGCAAAGCCTGCACGTAGTGGTGCTCAAAAACGAGGCGGGCCCCCTCACCTTTCGGCTGAACATCTATCGCCTGGATGCCCAGGGCCTGCCCACGACCGAAAAGCTCCTGGCGCGCGACGTGCTGATAACCGCTACGCCCGAGGCCGGCGTGCTAAGTGCCGACATCACGGCCGACCACTTGGTGCTCACCGA
Source organism: Hymenobacter artigasi (assembly GCF_012275535.1). Lineage (GTDB taxonomy): Bacteria > Bacteroidota > Bacteroidia > Cytophagales > Hymenobacteraceae > Hymenobacter > Hymenobacter artigasi. Next base: position 105,409 of record NZ_JAAVTK010000002.1, read on the forward strand.
AGACTTTTTGCTGGCGCTGGAGTGGGTGAAAAACCCGCTGCCGGCGGGTCCCGACCTCACGCAGCGCATCAGCTTCGGGGGGGCCATGAAGTATGGGGCCCAGCTCTACTTCCGGCGCACCAGCCAAGCCCCCTGGACCAAACCCCGCTTTACGAGCAATATGCCCGCGCTGGGAATGCGGCCGGTCGTGGCCCTCTATGCCACCGTGAAGGATTAAAGAATAGTTACCGTTACCGCGCTGCTCCGTGCTCCTGATAACGCGTTAGTGCCTGGCTGTTTCGTTTCGGCTGGGGCTGCTGGCATGTCGGGCGAAAAAAGCTACTGGGTCGTCGGGCGAATCTCTTTGGGTATTGGCAAACAAATAGGGCAAAACCGCCGACTCATGGGCGCAGTGTTTTACGTGCTACCAACGAGCAGAAGTGCCTGACAGGTAGACTAGTCGTATAAAGCGCAGGCAAGGCCGGAAAGACTGTCACGATAAAGTCAGCGTGCACTTTCGCCTCTCGGAGCGAGTGCCAAAGCATAATTTCCATCGCCGCTTGCGCGATGTGTTAGCTTGGGCGTTTTTGCGTCAACAGACCCGCCCCGACTACAGCCACACTGGACAGCCCTCGCTCGACCCGGTCGTCGTCTTCAAGTTGGTGCTCGTGGGGCGCTTGGAAAATATTGTCAGCGACCGGCGCTTGCTCGAGCAGTGCGCCCGGCGCCTAGCTATTCGCTACTTCCCGGGCGATGAAGTAGCCGAAGACTTACCCTGGCACTCGACGAGTAGCCGCACCCGTCAGCGGTACCCCACCGCCGTGTTCGAGCACCTCTTTGACTAGGTGTTTGCCCAGTACGTGTACGCGGGGCTATTAGCGGGCGATACGCAGGTCGTGGATTCGGCCCCTGTCAAAGCAGCGGATTCGCTTGATAGTCTGCGCGAGAAGTAAGCGCCCGGAGCCCCTCATTCCCAAACACTTGCTGAAGCGGAGAGAATTACGCCTGACCGATAGTAGCGGATGGCATCGCAAAAGCCGGTTGTTACTCCGTTCGCCAGCATCGCAACGAACCGAATGTTATAGGCGGTGCTGCTAAGTTCAAAAAGTAATGATGGCCGGCGTTTAAATCAATTGTTTACAAAGTCATTTTCCAAGACTTAACGATAAGAAATCTATAAAGAAATGACAAAAGATAAGCACTTTTATATTTCGGTATTTTTGGTAATAGGCACCAAAAATTAATCCAAGCAGAAAGGGCACAAACATATTTATTAATGTGCCATATCCGATATGAGCTGCTCCAAATAGTAAGGCGGAGAATATAACAGGCAAATAGCTGTTTTTGAATAAAATGTTGAGTCTTGGGATTAAGTAACCACGAAAAATTAATTCTTCTACCACACCGGCCGTAACACAAGTAAGTACAAGCAATACTGGATGCGCGTGCATGTAGGCTAACATCTCATGTACTACTTGACTGGTTTGTGCTTTCACCCCGAATTTAGAGAGAAGCGGTTGTAATGCCCCGGCAAGAAAGGATAATCCTAGAACTGAGATAATAGAGATAAAATAGAAGAGGACCGGCTGTTTTTCGTCTGCCCACAAAAGAAGACGTTGCTTTTCTATTTTGACGGCATATAGATAGATTAACAGGAGCCAAATCCAAACAATGAGTTTTTTTGCGTAACCATAGCTCAAAAAACTCGGAAATTGCGGGCCACTCAGCAATACAATGAATGGAAAGCTAACAGCCATCAACACGCCAATAATCATGTGCGTTTTTCCCTGGCTTTCTCTGTTATCCATTGTTGATTTCATGTTAGTACGCCTTCCGACGTGCTGGTTTAAGTAAGCAGAATGAGCTTGGCGAAGCATTGGCTACTGCATTTGTATTCCCGAAACTGACGGAGGTTTAAGGCTTTTGGAACCGGCGCTCCACCCACCTGCCCGTGCCCCGCATCACCAAAGGCGCCGGCCCAGATAGCCCAGCGGAGGGTGAGCGCCGGGTGCACCGTTGCCGAAGGACCCCGACGGGAGGTGTTTCGTCACCGCCGAACCGCCCCCCTGGCCATCCCGTACACCAGGCGCAAGGCGTAGAGATGAATGCGGCGGACGCCTTCGTGGCGTTCGGAGCGATGGAAGAGGGCACGGGGGTGAAAGGGCATTGGCTTGGTTGAAGTTAGGCGGTAACCGGGGCGCTGGCGGTCCGGTATGGCGTTACGGGGACTGGCCATTTGGCCACGTCGACGCCTTTAATCAGCAGCCACAGGCAAAACGACGACTCGCCCAGCAGGGGCAGCAGTAGGATACCGGGCAGCAGGACATCGGCCAGGGCGGGGGCAAAAAGCGCCGCCCAGCAGGCCAGCAGGTAGCTGGCCCCCGCCACTTGCAGCAGCCGGCCCACCGCCTTGGGCAAGTAGCCCGACTGGACAATCAAGTACCCGTTGAGCAGGCACGTGACGCCAAAAAAGAGCAGCGCCAGGTTGAAAGCCAGTTCGTGCGACTTCAAGGCCATGTTGGCCAGCGCCGAAACCTGCGCGCCCCCAAACGCGTGGCGGTACCCGGCATTAGCCAACGTGGGCATCACCAGCAGCAGAAACACTTTGCTGACGGCCTCTACTGCGAGCGAAACGGCGTTGAACAGCAACGAGAGCAGCGCCAGGGACCGGCTCACCGGCCGCAGCAACAAGTATTCAATCCACAACAGGGGGACGGCCAACAACACGACGAGCACATTGGCCGCCACGCCCCCCTGCCAGAGCCCGGGCGCGGCCAGAATGTTGCGCGCCGAAGCAGCCGCGTCGCCCGCGACCAGCAGCTTGTTCGTGACGAATCCCTCCGAAAAAGCCCCAAATAGGATGATGGCCAAATACAGCGCCCCGCCGAGGCGGGCGTATCCTTGAGGCGAGGCATTAACCGAACGCATAAGCAGTGAGGCTCCTAGGGGGGCAAGCAGTGGGTGGAAAGGACCCGGTGGCGAAGGCCACAGGGGGGCAGCAAACCAGCATGAGGTCCTGGCAAGCGGCCCTGACGGGCAGATGCCGGCGAACCGGCGCAGGTTGCCTGCCTGGAAAATAAAAGTTCTCCCGGCAGGCAACCGACGCAGCCTCAACCCGCCCGCTGGCGCGCGTCTCCGACACGCTGCCTGCTGGCTTCGAGCCTGCGGCTCGCCGTCCGAATAACCACCAATCAAGTCGTTGAGTCGCGCGTCAGCGACGCGAAAGCAATGGGCAACGCGTCTTCGGCTCAATAAGAATGAGACTGTCGAGCATCCATCGGCGAACAGTGAACCTATTGTCGCAGCTTAAGGGGGGGGCGCTCCAATGAGGAATTCGATGAGGGCGGCTAAATCTAACGGCGGCATACTTGATTTTCAACCCGCATGGGCAGTTCTTAAAACCCCATGCGCAATCGCAAGCCATAACGCTCGTGGCTGGTGCAGAATGTTGCTCAACGACCTGAAAAGCGGCCGAAGTAAACGTCAAGCGGAGGAAAAGGTCCAGAAAGGGTTCTTTTGAAGCTGATTCGAGCTTAATCAACCGATGCTCGATGATTAGTTCGGAGTTCTGCAACAGCCACTCGAGTTTACGAGAACGGTGATTTAAATGAGCCGAGAAGGCCCTTTCACATGTTACAAACGGTTGTGCCCAGCACGTAAAATCACTGTCTCAGCAGCCGTTCTCCGTGTCTTAACGTGCTGTATTTACACTTTCTGAGGGAACGCCTACAAGCTCATGTTACTTCGCTATCGCCCCGCGCAGGAACTGGCAGAACGGTACCATCGCCGCAAAAACCTCCGCTACGTGGGCGCGGAAATCGGCGTGGCTCAGCACGGCCTCATCGGCCATCTGATGCGTGGCGGTGAAGCTTTTGTGCTTGAGCAACTCGATTTCGGGATGGTCGACGGAGTAGGCAGCGGGGGATTTTTTCAACTTGTCGCCGCTCATGGTATCGAAGTAGCGCCGGAAATCGGGCGCGTTCAGAATGGCTTTTAGCTCCTCGGCGCTGTAGTCGATTTCCTGTCGGATGGCGGCCAGCTGGGTTTTATCGGGCTGGTAGAATCCGCCGCCGATGAGCGTGTTGCCATTGGGGCCAATCTGCACGTAGTAGCCGGGCGTTTCAATGTCCTTGCCGCTGGCGGTGAAGTAGGCCGAAAAGTGCGTTTTGTACGGGTCCTTGTTGTTGCTGAACCGGACATCGCGGTAGATGCGGAAGATGCTTTTGCGGCCGTCGGAGCCGGCTACGCCCGGGTCGAGTTTCTGTAGTTCCTGAAACCAGAATTCGGCATCTTCCTCAAATTGCTTGCGAAGCTGGTCGTAGGTGGGCTTGCGCTCCTGGAACCAGGGCCGGTCGTTGTGTTTGGTGAGGGCAGTTAGGAAGGTGAAGAGGGGTTTGAGCTGCATGGAGTTGTGCGGTAAGCTTTAGCTTGCCGTATCAGGTAAGGTGAAAAATGCCTTGGTTAGCGGTTGATGTTGATAACCACAACTACTTACGGCAAGCTAAAGCTTACCGCACATCGTCGTCATCTTCCTCTTCCGCCTCGTGTTTCGTTTTGGCTTCGCGCACGGCGGCGCTGCGGCGCGGGGCAGGCATACGGCTGTGCTCGCCCCGAATGGCCTGCCAGATATTCTCGTTGAAAGCCAGGTCGGGGGCGGCGTCTTCGCGGCTCAGGTCGAACTTGAGGGAGCGGCGGGCGGGGGCGTTGAAGGCGGTGTTGCGCACGTCCTGCGGGGTGGTGGCGGGGCGTGAGGTGTAGGGTTTGAAATCGGGCTTCGCGGTGAAGCAGGCCCAGAGCGGCAGGGCGGCGGCATCGTACTGGCTCATGGGCGGCAGGCCGAGGATGAGCTCCAGCGTGCGCAGCATGCCGGAGGTGGTGTAGGCGGTGTGCACCACGGCGTGGCGGCGGATGTAGGGCCCCGCGAGGTAGGCGGTGGAGCGGTGGGCGTCGATGTGGTCGGGGCCGTTTTGGGCGTCGTCCTCCACCACCATCACCACCGATTCTTTCCAGACGGCACTTTTGGAGAGGTGCTCGATGAGGCGGCCCAGGGCCAGGTCGTTGTCGGCGGCGTAGCTCAGCGGGCTGAGCTCGCCTTTGCGGGCACCGTAGGTATGGTCGTTGGGCAGGCGGATGATGCTGAGGTCGGGCAGTTGGTTGGCGGCCACGAGACGGTCGAAATCCTGCTCCCATATTTTTTCGCGGTCAACGTCCCGCACGTGCAGATCGAAGCCAGCGTAGGGTTCGCAAAAGTGGCCTTCGATGGCCGGCAGGCTGGCTTTGCCTTGGTACACAAACTCGCCGTAGCTGCGGTAGCTGCGGCCGGCGCGGCGGCAGTAATCCCACAGGAAGCCGTCTTTGGGCTCGGCAACTTCGCCGCGCTTGCCCTCAAAATCGTACTCGCCGCCCCGGCCGCTGTAGTTGCCGGGCCAGCTTTTCTCCACGAAATCGGTGGCGTAGGCGGCGGTGCTCCAGTTGTGGCCGTCGGCGCTCACTTCGGCATCGACGTAGAAATTATCGAGCAGCACAAACTCCCGGGTGAGGGCGTGGTGGTTGGGCGTCACCTTGTCGGGGAAGAGGCAGAGGCTGGCATCGCCGTTGCCGGCGGGCAAATCGCCCAAAACCTGGTCGTAGGTGCGGTTTTCCTTGATGATGTAGAAGACGTGTTTGATAGGCGAGGCCTCGCCCACGCGGCGGGGTATGGGGCTGCCGGCGGGCACTTCGGGCGCAGCCTCGCGGGCTTTGGTGAAGGGCGTGTTGGCATACACCTGGGCCGAGAACGCGGCCATGGCTTTTTCGTCGGGCACGGGCAGGCGCGAGAGCGAACCCAGCAGCAGCCCGCCGATGTAGCCTTTGCCTTTTTCGCCGTCGTCGCGCACCGGGTTGGGGCCGTTGGGGTTAGGCCGGGAAGTGCTGCCTTTGCCGTTGGCAATCAGCAGCTGGTTGCCGGCCACGGCCACCGCCGTAGGGTACCATCCGGTGGGGATAAAGCCCAACGGCCGGCTGGCGGCGGCATCGCGCACGTCGAACACGGCCAGGCAGTTGTTGTCGGCGTTGGCGATAAACAGCTGGCTGTCATCGGCGTTCAGGGCCAAGCCATCGGGGGTGCTGCCGGCGGGCGAGGCGGGAAACAGGGCCGTGTTGAGCGTTTCGGTCACGCGGCCAAGGCGGGTATCAATCACCGAAACCGAGTTGCTGTTGGCATTGGCCACGAACAGGCGGCGGCCGTCGCGGGTCAGCACCAGGTCGTTGGGGTGGCTTTCGACGGGAATTGAAGCCAGCATCTGCTGTTTTTCCACATCGTAAACCGCCACCGCGTGGCCGCCCCAGAGCGTGATGTAAAGCCGGGCGCCGTCGGGGCTAAGCCGGGTGCCGTAGGCTTCGGCCGGCAGCCGGAGGGTGCGCAGGATGCGGCGCGTTTTCAGGTCGAAGGTGTAGAGCGAATTATCCTCCCGCGTCACGGCGTAGAGCACGTTGCGGCGGCCATCGACGGCGAGGCCGGCCACGCCGATTTTCTGCTTGGGCCATTTTGCGCCCAGCACCAAAGCACTGTCAGGCAGCAGCTTCCGGCCTTCAATCCGGAAGCAGTGAATACGATTGTGCTGCCCGCCGGAGGCGTAAAGCGTGCGGCCATCGGGCGCGAAAGACAGGCCGGCCCAGGCGGCCGGCACCACGCGGGTATCGAGCACCTGGCCGGTGGCGGCATCGAGGAGCTGCACCGAGTTTTCGCCCCAGCCGGCATTGGTCACGGCGGCCAGGCGGCCGTCGGGGCTGGTTTCGAGGCTCAGGGGGAGGTCGCCGAGGGGCGTGGTGGTGCCGGCGGGGCTGAGTTTCCAGCCGTTGGAAAGCAGCGTCTGGATGGTGCCGGCAATGGGGCCGGGCAGCACACCGGGCGCTTCGGGCGCGGCCTGGGTGCTGGGGTGGCCAGAGCAGCCAAGCAGCGCCAGCAACGGCAAGAAGAGGGCGAGGCGGCGGGATGTAAAGGGAATCAGCATAAGCAAGCGGCCGGACGCAGGAACAACCACGCCAGCCGCCGCGAAGGTAGCGGACGGGCCGCGCCGCGCCCATTACGCGGGCGTTACGGATGCGGTGCCTGAACTTTTATCAAGCGCATAAAATAGAAACTCCTGAATGCCGTTGTAGCCGCATTCCTATTCATTCCGGTTTGTTTCTATGCTGCGTCGACTCTCGTGTTGCGTGCTTCTGCTATTGCCCGTTTTTCAGCTGCTGGCCCAGTCCTGCACCCCACCCGCCGAGGGACAGTCCGGCCCGAACCCGGCCGATTTCTGGCGGCAGCAGCGGCTGTTTCCCCGGGTGCGGGCAGCCGAAGCTACGGCTGGCCCGGCCGTGGCCAGCCGGTTGCGCACCCACTACCTCGACCCGCGCCGACTGGAAATTATGTTCCGCCTCGTGAAAACCCGCGTGGAGCTGGAAGTGTGGGCGCGCAACCGGGGCGGCGGGCCATTTGAACTGCTGCACGCCTACCCGTTGGCGGCCACCTCGGGCACGCTCGGCCCCAAGCGCCGCGCCGGCGACTACCAGGTGCCGGAGGGCTTTTATGAAATCGACCGCTTCAACCCCAACAGCAATTTCCTCCTCTCGCTGGGCCTCAACTACCCCAATGCCGCCGATTTGGCGCTGGGCGAGCCCAATCCCGGCGGCGACATTTTCATCCACGGCGGCGCGGCCAGCGTTGGCTGCCTGCCCATCACCGATGCCGGCATCGAGGAAGTGTACCTGCTGGCCATCACGGCCCGGGCGGCGGGGCAGGCGGTGATTCCGGTGCACATTTTCCCGTTTCCAATCACCGAAGTAGAGCTGGCTAGGCACGCCACCAGCCCGCACCTCATCTTCTGGCGGGGTCTGATGCCGGGCTATGCTCATTTTGAAAAGCAGCATGAGCCGGCGGAACTGATGGAGCTGGCCGTGAAGTAGCGCGAACTTTAGCTGCTACCTTGCTGCCGTGCCGCGTTTCCTCCTGCTTTTCCTGGCCCTTATTGCCCTGTTCAACGTTAGCCGCGTGCTGCGCGAACCCCGCCCCGATGCGGACCGGCCCATGGATTTCCGCACCTGCTACGTGGGCCAGCAGGTGCTGCGCCAGGGCGAAAACCCCTACGATAACGCAGTGCTGAAAGCCGGCTGGCAGCGCATCGTTCAGCAAGAGAATATAGTTAGCCGCACCCAGCCGGGGCTGCCCAACCTGCCGTTTCTGTACCCACCGTGGGCGGCGGGGCTGTTCGGCGGCACCATTGGCCAGCTGCCTTATGCGCTGGCGTGGCCGCTGTGGTACGGGCTGGCCCTGCTGAGTCTGGTGCTGCTGGCCAGGCTGTGGCCCAAAGCGCTGCACATTGAAAATGCGGATACGGTGCCGTGGTGGCATTTTCTGCTGGCCGCCGTGGCGCTGAAAGGCACCGTACCGGCCCTGCTCACCGGCCAGCCCACGTTTGCGGCGCTGGCGCTGGGCGTGGGCGCGCTGGCGGTGGGCGGCGGGGTGAAACGGTCTTTTGATGGCACCGACACCACCGGCAAACCAACGGCGGCAACCGCTCCGAAAGAAGCAACAGCTACCCCAGCCGCCCAAAAAAATCCGCTCTGGACGCCGATAATAGCGGGCGTATTGCTAGGCCTGGCCGCGTTCAAAGTCACCCTGCTCCTGCCCTTTGCCGCGTGGTTTCTCTGGAAAAAGCAGTGGCTGACGCTGGCCGTGGCCGCTGCCGTAGTGGCGCTGCTGAGTGCGGTGGCGTTCTACTGGGCCGCTTTTCCAGCGGGGTTATTGCCCACCTACCAGCACCTGGTGGCGCAGGTGCGCGCCCAGTCCTTCGACCCCGCCGACCCCGATTACCCCCTCACCCAGGGCCTGACGCTGCGCCTGGAACTGGCCAACGTGCTGGAATGGCTGCGCCCCGGCAGTAGCCCCTGGCACCTGCTGCTGCACGGCGCGCTGTGGCTGGCGGCCGGCCTGCGGCTGCTATGGCTCCGGCGGCAGCGGCGGCAGCGGCGGCTGGCCGATTGGCACCTGTTTCTGGTCCTGAGCACGCTCACGCTGCTCACCACCTACCACCTGTACTACGATGCCATTCTACTGCTGCCGCTGCTGCTGTTCAGCCGGTACCTGCCGCGCCGGTTGCAGTGGTGGCTGCTGGTATTCATGCTGCCGCTGCTGCTGCCGCTCAATGGCATTGCGCTGGCGCTGGGCAACCCGGTGGGGCTGCACGTTCTGTATTTCCTGCCGCCCCTGGGGCTGCTGGGGGTGCTGGGGCTGTTGCTGGCGCGGCCCCTTCACCTCACCCCCGGCCCCTCTCCCGCGGAGAGGGGAGCCTGACGATTGCAACCGGCTGTACCGCCGTGGCTCCCCTCTCCGCGGGAGAGGGGCCGGGGGTGAGGTTACACCATCCGGCACGGTTTTTTCGTTTACGCCGCATTACCATACGCTTCTATTGCCCATGAAACGCTTTTTTCTTGCCCTGCTCCCACTGCTGCTCACCATGGCGGCCCGCGCCCAGCGCCCTACCGACATCTGGTATTTCGGCCAGCAGGCCGGCCTCACCTTTGCCGATGGCAACACGCCCAAGCCCCTGAACGACGGCAAGATGAGCACCTACGAGGGCTGCGCCGTAGCCACTACGGCCAAGGGCGAGCTGCTCTTTTACACCAACGGCGAAACCGTGTGGAACCGCAAGCACCAGCCCATGCCCAACGGCCGCCAGCTGATGGGCAGCGGCAGCAGCACCCAATCGGCCCTCATCGTGCCCGACCCGGGTTCGGGCAACATCTTCTATATCTTCACGGTAGCCCCGCAGGGCACGCCCAACGGCCTGCGCTATTCGATAGTGGACATGACCCGCGCCGATGGTTTCGGCGACCTGCCCCGCGTGAACCTGCTGCTCATTCAGCCGGTGGCCGAAAAGCTGGCCGCCGTGCGCCACGCCAACGGCCGCGATACCTGGATAGTGGCCCACCGCTGGAACTCCAACGCCTTCGTGAGCTACCTCGTCACGGCCGACGGTGTATCGGCCAAGCCGCTGATGAGCAACGTGGGCAGCATGAACGCCGGCCCCGGCCGCAATGCCATCGGCGCGCTCAAGTTTTCGCCCGATGGCAAGCACCTGGCCGCCGCGCTATGGAAAGAAACCAACAAGTTCGAGGTGTATGATTTCGACCGCAGCACCGGCAAGGTGAGCAACCCGCGCGGCTTCGGGCCTTACGCCGAGGCCTACGGCGTCGAATTTTCGCCCGATGGCAAGTTTGTGTACGGCACCTGCAACGGCGTGGGCGGCGGCGAAACCCAGATTTGGCAGTTCGATTTAGCCAAGAAGCCTGCTCCACCGGTGCTGGTGGGCAAGTCGGCCAATCGCAAAATCGGGGCGCTCCAGCTCGGGCCGGATGGCCGCATCTACGTGGCCCGCGAGGACAACCCCAACCTCGGCGTTATCGAGCAGCCCAACGTGGCCGGCAAGGACTGCAAGTACGTGGACGAGGGGTTGAAGCTGGGCGGCCGGCGCAGCAAGCTAGGCCTGCCCGCGTTTGTGGTAGTGCCGTAGAACAACGGAGAAAAAGAGAACGTCATGCCGAGCTGCGCTCGGCATGACGTTCTCTTTTTCTCCTCTACCCCCTTAATTCGAGCTGCCAATTTTGAAGCGCAACACGCCAAACGCTACCGAGCTATAAGGCGAGTCTTCGCTGAGCAGGCCCAACACGTCGCGGGTGCTGATGCCGGCTTCCCATACCGGCGAAACCAGCGTGAGGCCCAGCGGCAGGCTCTTGCCGTAGCCCGCGCCGCTCGTGACGCCGCTGCTCAGCTTCAGCCAGCTCAGGGGTTTGTAGTCGAGGCCGAGGCCTACGAAGGTGGTGGTGAGGTTGCCGGCCACCTTGTTGAGGGGCGCGGTTACGTCGAGGCCGGCTTCGAAGAACTTGTTGAGGCGCACGCCGCCGCCCAGACGCAGCTTGGCGGGCAGGGCGGCGGTGCGCTCCTTGGCGGTGGTGTAAGTGAAGAGGTTTTGCTTATCGGTATCGAACTGATTGCTGATTTCCTTGAACACGTTGTAGGTTTCGACGCCGGTAGAGGCCGTTTGCTGGAGCTTCTGGTCGGAAGCTTCGAGCACGTTGGCGGTCCAGGTCATCGAGCCCATGTCCGTTACGGAAGCGCCGAAGCGGAATATTTTGCCGATTTCGGCCGACAAGCCGGCGTCGAAGCCGTTGCCGTGGCCCACCGGCTTCAGTCCCGAACCCGACTCGTAGTTGAAGTTGGGATTGCTGGCCAGCGCGCCGTAGTTGATGCTGAACACCGGCGAGAACGCCGTGTAGGCCGTCAGGTCGCCGCCGTTCACCCGGATATCGGCAATGCCGATGCCCTGGATGTAGCGGTAGCCCGCCCCCAGCGCCAGCTTCAGGCCGTTGTTGTGGTACACCTGAATGCCGTAGGCCACGTTGAACTCGTTGGTCACGGCCATCTGAATGCTGGTTCCGTCGAGCACCGTGGAAATAAGCGGCGCGTTGGGGTTGGTGGGCGTGGGCGCGCCGCTGGTGTTGGGCGTGGGGTAATACTGCTTCACCACGGCGGCATTCTGGCCGTTGATGATGATGTCGGCGGCGTTGCGGTTGAGGGCCAGGTGGCCGCCAACGCGCTGCCGGCTGCTGAACGCCAGGCCACCCAGGCCGTTGGGCAGCGTTACGGCCAGGCCGAAGAGGTTGGTATCGACATTGAAGTTCAGCACGTTGTCGCCGGAGAGCTGATTAACCAGCGTGGCTTTTTCGGCGGCCCCGATGCTCTGGCTGCCGTCGTAGATGATGTGCTTGAAGGTGGTTTTGCTCAGCGACTGCGAGCCGATGCCCGCCCCTACTTCGCCGATGGTGAAGGCCACCCGGAAATTGGTGCTGCGGCCCAGGTTGGCGGGGTTGATGCCGATGGCCTGGTAGTCGCTGGCGAAGGTGTTGATGACGCCGCCCCGGCCCGTGGCCGAGAAGTTGCTCAGCTCGTTTTGGGCGAAAGCCGTGGCGGGCAGGGCCAGCCCAGCGGCCAGCGATAAGAAGCGGAGAGATGGTTTCATAGGGCGAGAATGTGCGGTAAGCTTTAGCTTGCCGGTTAATTGTTGGAAAACGGGCCAACGCCGGCCCCAAAGTTAATCGGCAAGCGGAAGCTTACCGCACAAAATGCCTCCCAAACGCCTCTCCGCCGCTGAGTATGCCACCGGCATCCGGGCCGGCTCCCGCACGGTGCTGGGCCGCGCCATCACCCTCGTCGAAAGCACCCTACCCAGCGACCACGCCCTGGCGCAGGAGGTGTTGCAGGCAGTATTGCCGCACACCGGGCGCAGCCTGCGGGTGGGCATCACGGGCGTGCCGGGCGTGGGCAAAAGCACATTTATTGAGGCACTGGGCCGGTATTTGGTCGAAACCAAGGGCCTGAAGCTGGCCGTGCTGGCCGTGGACCCCAGCAGCCAGCGCGGCGGTGGCAGCATTCTGGGCGACAAGACGCGGATGCCCTGGCTCTCGGCCCAGCCGGCAGCGTTTATCCGGCCCTCGCCGGCTGGCAGCAGCTTGGGCGGGGTGGCGCGGGCCACGCGCGAGGCCTTATTATTATGCGAAGCAGCGGGTCACGACGTCATTATCGTGGAAACCGTGGGCGTGGGCCAGTCCGAAACCACGGTGCACGGCATGGTCGATTTTTTCCTGCTCCTGATGCTGGCCGGGGCCGGCGACGAGCTTCAGGGCGTGAAACGCGGCATCATGGAAATGGCCGATGCCCTGTGCATCACCAAAGCCGACCACGGCAACGAGCAAGCCGCCCGCCGCGCCCGCCTCGACTACCAAAGCGCGCTGCACCTGTTTCCGGCCGCGCCCTCGGGCCAGGTGGTGCCGGTACTGCTCACCTCGGCAGTAGACGGTACGGGCATCGGGGCCGTGTGGGAGGTCATCGAAACCTATGCCGCCGCCACCCGCACCAGCGGATATTTCGAGCGCCGCCGCCAGCAGCAACAGCTGCAATGGCTGCACCAAAGCATTGCCCAGGCGCTGAAAAGCCGGTTTTATGCCGATGCGGCGGTGCGCGAGCGGCTGCCCGCGGTGCAGTCGGCAGTGGCGGCCGGGCAACTCACGCCGTTTGCGGCGGCCGAGGAATTGCTGGGGCTGTAGGGCGGGGCGGGCGCGTGGGGGTGCGGCAGGAATTGCGGCGGGGCAAGGTTTGGGCTGACGTGGAATGCAGCGCAGCGCGGGCTGACGGACGGAATTGTTGGCGCGGCCACCTACATTCGCTTTTCCACTAATACCCAATGGCTTTATCAACTGGGGCGCGTCTGCAATGCTCGCCAGTGGGGCTTTCCCACAATTCTCGAACACCTTTTTTAACTACTGATGAGAAAGATGCACCCTTTGTCTGCCGTCTTTTTGCTTGGGGGGATTCGTGGTGGTAGGCGATGCGGCCACCCAATCGACCGTTTCATTGAACGAAAGGTCTAGCCTTTTCGGGCTGGTAAGTCCGACTCGCCAGTGGTTTGGTTGTGCTGCACCATGTCCCGAAGTTGGCCCTCGGCAGAGCGTTGCGCCTGTGGAGTAAACGCGGCGGGGTATTGGCCTAGGAAGTGCCGCAGCTGAGCTAAGAGTGGGGATACCGAGCGGGCACTGGAAAACACCAGCTGGTAGCGATAGCGAAACACGACATTGTACCCGGCATGAGCGGAGTTCAAGCCAAACTTATAGATGCCAATTCCGGGCGATTTGGCACTCCCCAACAAGGGCACTTGGAAAAGGGCTTGCCCATCGGTTGCCTTATCCGCTTCGTGGGTGAACAACAGAAACCGCAGCATTTCGCGGTCGAGGCGCGTTTGCTTAGTGGCGGGGACCGTGCGCGTGATGACGGACTCCACTTGGATGACTTGGCCTGCCACGTCGACCGTCGTTAGGCACCATAACGCCAAAAAGAGAATGATTTTCATACGATTCAGCCAGAAGCAAATTAACCCTCCTTTCAATGAACGGTAGGAACTAGCCCGACACCTGCTGGTCAGCTGGCCCTTACAGCGCGGGGTGAGTTTAAGAAACCCGTCTACGAATCAACGTTTACGAAATGTACGAAAGAGATGAGTTTCGTAAACGCCCATGCTGGCGCGCGTCTGCGACGCGCTGCCGACTGGGTTCGAGCCTGTGGCTCGGGGCGTGCTGGCGTCTGGTGGCGTTGGGCAATGCCCGAGCCAGAGGCTCGAACCCAGTCGGCAGCGCGTCGCAGACGCGCACCAGCTCGTTCCTCCAGCTCGTCCCTACCCCCGGCGGGGGCGCAGGGCCAGATAATCCAAATAATACAGCACCTTCACCGACACCGAGTTATTGTGCGGGGTGTTGATGGTGTTACTCAGGTTGTCGAAGTAGAGCGGGGTGGCGGCGTTGGCTTCGAAGAAGGACGCGCCGGCATTTTTCCAGACGATGCTGACCTGGGAGCCGGGCGCGAACCACCAGGAATACACGGCGTCGATGTTGAAGGCATTGAAGGTGTTGTCGCGGTTGCGGTTGTAGGCGGGTTCGGGGGTTTCGAGGCCGTCGGGGTGCAGGCGCGAGAAGTCGCGGTAGTGCACGTTGCTCACGTAGTGCCGCAGCCGGATGTTGAACGACATGCGGTTGGTAAACGTGTAGGTGGCCGTGGCGGTGTTGGTGAAGGTGGTAACGTTGCGACGGCCGAGGAGCACGTCGCCCTCCTTGCCGCCGAAACGGCGGAACACGGGCGCATCGGTCGAGTCGGAAGCGTTGAGGCCGCCGGCGTAGCCAATCTGGTTCAGCCGCCGCTCGTAGCTGATGGCATACACGAAGCTGAGCTGGTTGCTGGCCCGGTAGCGCGGCCCCAGCGTGAGGGCGTAGGTGTAGCGGCCGGTGCGGTCGCCGTCGGCAGTAAATACGCGGGCCCCGTATTTGACGTCCCAGGCAAATTTCTTGCGATAGTCAGAAGAAAAAAAGCCGTTGAAGCCCACGTTGGCAGGCTTGCGCACGTAGTATTTGCCCAGCGGCGCGCGGCGCGGGTCGAAGTAGTCGCGGGTGAGGGGCGCGGCGTCGATGTCGAGGCCGGTGGTGAGGAAGTTTTTGGTGAAGGTGGTGTTGCCGCCCAGGTACACGCCCATGTCCTGGTAAAGCATGGGGCGCTCCAGCAGCGAGTAGCCCACGGCGGCGTAGGTGCTCAGCTTGTTCACTTTCCAGAACGGCGTGTAGATGTTGTAGCTGGCGCTGGCCGATTGCGAGATGTTGTTGTTGGCGAAAAGCAGGCCCAGGTCGTTGGGGTTGTAGGAGTGCGACTCGATGCCGTGGTCGACGCTCCAGGTGAATTTGCCCGAGACTTTGCCGTAGTTCAGGTAGTACTTGTAGCCGTCCTGGTCCGCGACTTCATCCTGGGAGCCAAAGGCTTTGCCCCGGCGGTTGGAGTATATCACGCGGCCGTTGATGGCGTAGGAGTTGGCCTTGTTGGCGAATTTGAAGAGGCCGCCGGTCACGTTGGCGTCGTAGGTGCTGCCGGCGCGGGTCACGTTGGTGTTCACTAGGCTCACGTAGGAGTTGTTTTTGAGGCTCTGGTCGAGCACCACGATGTTGTAGTTGCTCAGCGGCTGGGTGAGCACGTCGCGCCGCTCGCCGGTGGTGCTGTCCTGCACGGTGGCATATACGTCGTTGCTCACGGCATTGAAAATGCCCACGCCCAGCCCCTTGCTGGTACGGCCCGATACTTTGGTGGCATTCAGCAGGCGCGTGATGCCGGGGTTCTGCACAATGAACTCACCGCCTTGGCGCTTGCCGTCGGCCATCCGGGTGCCGGCGTGCAGCTGGCCATCCACGGTGCCAAAGCCCAGCGGCTGTGCCCCCACCCGCCGCGAATAAAACAGCCCGCCCTTGTTGAACAGCTCGGTGCCTTCCGTGAAAAAGCCCCGGTTTTCGTTGTACTGCACCTCGAAGGGCGAAAGGTTGAGCACCTGGTTATCGCTCTGCACCTGCCCGAAATCAGGCACCAGGGTGGCATCCAGGGTGAAGCTTTCGTTGATGCCCCACTTCACGTCGGCCCCGCCGTTGAAGGTGGTGGTGGCGTTCTTTTTGCCCTGCTCGTTGTAGGGGTAGTGGTTCAGGTAGGTGCTCACGTAGGGCGTGAGCGAGAGGCGCAACGGCGGCTTGAGGTCGCGCAGGCCGGTGAGCTCGCCCCACTGGTTCACAAAGCCGTCCACCTGCGGCTTAACTTCGTTCCAGAAAAATTTCTGCCGCGAGCTGCGCCGCTGCCGGACAAAGTTCAGCCCCCACACCTGCTCAAGGGCCTTGCTGAAGCGAATGGCCGAATAGGGAATCCGGATTTCGGCTACCCAATCGGTGCCGTGCAGGGCGGTGCGCGAGTCCCACACGGCGTTCCAGTTACCGTCCTCGCCGTTGGTGGGCGAGAGGCGGGCATCGGCCTGCACGCCACCCGAAGTAACGATAAATTGATAGCCGTTGAGGTGGTCGTCATAGGTATCGAGCAGCACCCCGAACCAATCCGAATTGCCAATATTATCCCGGTTGCTCAGCTCCCGCAGAATGGAATCCTGCGACACGTCGTGCATAATGGCCCCCACGTAAATCGCGGCATCGTCGTAGAGCACGCGCACTTCGGTGGGGTGTTTTTCGATGGGGCCGGGCGTGGGCTCCAACTCATAAAATTTGGTGGCGATGGGGGCCGACTGCCACACGGCCTCGTCGAGCAGGCCGTCGAGCTTGGGCGGGGTGCTGATGCGCGTGGCCTGAAGCTGGCGCTTGGGGGCCGGCCGGGCGGCATCGGTAGCCGGCGTGGCGGCTGGCCCCTTCTGGGCCTGGGCCACGCCAATAAATAAGCTAAACCAACAAAGCAGTAGATAACAACGCATAGTAATTGTCCGAAACAGAATAACCTTCGGAGGGGCCAAGAGATGCAAAACTAAGCAGGATAGTTGCTTGCGGGCGGCCGATTTCCCAGCTCACGCCAGCATAAGCGGGCATAAAAAAGCCGGTTTCCCACGAGAAAAACCGGCTTTTTCGCTTTCCTGTCGCCCCTATTCCTGAGTCGAAATCATCATGTTAAAGTTCTTACCATCGGTGTGGCCGGTGAGCTTGCGGTACTTAGCCGCCAGCGCGTCGGGCTGCTTTTTGCCGTTCACCGTCAGGCCGGAGCTGTTGAGCTGGAACTGCAGGTTTTTCTCATCGGCCCCGATAATGCCGTCCTTGCGCAGCTCGCTCCGCAGCTCATCCGTGTCGAGGCGGGGCGGGGCCGGCGGCGCGGGCAGGGGCGCCATCGGCGGCATGGGGGCCATGCGCGGGGCGCGGGGCGGCCGGGGCGGCGTGGGGCCAGTGCCGTTTATGATGGTGCTGCTGTCGCTGCTGCGGGTTATCACCATCGCATTATTGCCGGTCAGCGGGCGGCCGGTATTGCTTTCGTGTAGCTTCAGGTATTTCTGAAACACCTTCGACGGCTGCTCCTTGCCATCAATCACCAGGCTGCGGGCCGTGAGCTTGATTTGGTAGTGGTTGGGGTCTTTCAGCAGGCCGTCCTTCTGCATCTGGTCCAGCAGGGCCTCATTGCGGTCGCGGTCACGGTCGGCGCGGTCGCGGTTGCGGTCGGCCTGGTCCTGGCCACGGTCGGCGCGGTCCTGCTCCAGGTCGCGCAGCTCCTGCTGCGACTCACGGATGCGGTCCTGGAGCTCCTGGCGGCGGTCGCGGGCTTCCTGGGCACGGTCGGGGCTTTGGCGCTGGGAATTACGCTCCTCCTGGCGCAGCTCCGTGAGGGCGTCGCGGGTGGCGCGGCGGGCCTCATCGCTGAGGCCGGGGTCGCGCAGCGTGGTTTCGAGGGCACGGCGGGCTTCGTCGATGCCCTGGCTGGCGGCCTGCAGGCCAATATTGAGGCCCACGTTGCCCAGCTTCAGGGCGTTGGTTACGAGCTGGCTCAGGGCTTTATCATCGATGTCGATGTGCACATTGCTATTGCTGTCGCTCGCACGGCGTTTGCTGTCGTAGGTGTACGTGCCGCTTTTACGGTCCATCTTCTGGGCTGCTTTATCCATTTCGCGGCCCATTTTATCCAGCTTGCGGCCGGCTTTGTCGAGCTCGCGCCCGGCGCGGTCCATCTCACGGGCGTGGTCGTCCAGTCGGCGGCCTTCCCGGTCAGCCTCGCGGCCGGCCTGGTCCAGCACGCGGGTGCTGTATTCGAAGCGGCGGCCCGGGCCAGCCTCGGGCACGGGCACTACCGTTACCTGCTGGCCGGCGCGGCGCTCGGCTTTCGAGGGCTTATCGGTGGGCACGGCCACGGGCTGGCCGTTCACTACCAGGCTGGTCAGCCGGCCTTTTTTGTCGCGGGTAATCACCACGGTGCCGGGGTCGGCGGGGCGGGTGCCACGGGCGGTATCGGCGGCCATCGGGGCGGCGGTTGATGATTGGGGCGGTTGGCTATGCGGAGCCAGGCCAGTGGCCAGCGCCGGGCGCACCAGGCGGCGCACCGTGGGCAGCGTGGCTTTGGCCAGTGGGCCGGCCAGGGCCACGCTGCCGCCCAGCAGGCCCAGCCCACCCAGCAGCAGCGCGCCGGCCATTATGCCTTCGCCCAGTGTGGGGGCGGCGGGGCGGCGCTGCACCAGGCGGCGCACCCGCAGCAGCAGGGCCCCGGGCTGGTTGAAGGCAGCCAGGGCCAGACGCGGCGTGGGGGCCACGGCGGCACTCTGCGTCCACTCGGCCAGGGCGGTGAGGGCGCGGGCCAGCCGGAGCGGGTCGCCGCCCACGAGGGCCGTGGCGGCATCGTCGCAGCAGTTTTCGCGCTCGGTACGCACGCAATTGGCCACAAACCACACCGCCGGATGGTAGAAAAACAGCACCTCGGCCACGGTTTGCAGCAGGTTCACAAGGTAGTCGCGGCGCAGCACATGGGCCAGTTCGTGGGCCAGAATAGCCTCCAGACAAGCCGGCGATAAGCCCGCCACCGTGCCCAGCGGCAGCAGAATCACGGGCCGCAGGTGGCCCACCACCAGCGGCACCCGCACCAGCGCCGACTCCAGCAGCGCCACCGGCCGCTTCACGCCGCTGCGGGCGGCCAGCGCGGCCAGCCGCTCCTGCCACGCCGCCGATAGCGGGCGCACCCGGTAGCGCCGCAGCCGCTGCACATACAGCAGGCCGCCCAGCATGCGCAGGCTCATGGCCAGCAGGCCCAGCAGCCAGGCCAGCACCAGCAGCGGTAACTGGTTGTTCAACGCATGGCTGAGGGACTGCGTGATGGCCTGAATCGCGGAAGGCAGGGCCAGCGCAGCCGAATCCGGAGCCGCAGCTGCGGCCGGTGCCGGGCGGGGCGCGGCACTAATCCCAGCAGCAGTCATTCCCCCCGCTTTAGCGTCAGACACTGCACCCGCTGCGGGCATCCCGGCCGGCTTCAAATTGCCCACCGTTTGGCTTGGGGTTGCCTCCCAACCCAGCAATGGGCTTTTGTCAGGGCTCGAATTCATATACAGCCCGAACGTGATGCCGGCCAGCGCCACCACCACCCCCAGCGCCCCGGCCGAAGCCGCGTAGCGCACCTCGGCCCGCTGCCGGCGCAGCAGCAGCAGCGCCCCGGCCAGCACGGCCGCCACCAGGGCACCCTGCCACAGCGAGTGCAGCAAGGTCCAGCCCAAAGCCCGCGTCAGCGCGGGCGAAACGAATTGCTCAAGCGTGGTCATCGTCGTCGGAATTAGGAGTGGAATTCTGGATTTCAATGTCATTCAGCAGGCGGCGAATCTGGGCCAGCTCGTCGGCCGAGGTCTGGCGGCTGCCCAGGGCCTGCATCACCAGCTTCAGGGCCGAGCCGCCGAAGGTGGCGTCCACGAACTTATCGAGCAGCAGCCCCTGGGTTTCCTGCTCGCGCACGGCGGCCCGGTACACGTGGCTGCGGTCGGCATCGTCGCGCCGCACCAGCGCCTTCTCCAGCATCAGCTGCAAAATCTTAAGCGTGGTGGTGTAGCCCACCTCCACCTGGCGGCGCAGGCTCAGGTGGTCGTTGATGGCCCGCACCGTGGCGGGCCCGTGCTGCCAGAGCACGTGCAGGATTTCCAGCTCGGAATCCGTAGGTTTGGGGGGCGGTGCCTTGCTCATGTCGAAAGATACGAGGTTACTACGAATTATTTCGTAGTATGACACAAAGATTATACGAATACATTCGTAGTTGCAAGATTTATCTACGAAATAATTCGTACTAAATCCAAACACAGGTGCAAGCCCTTGATTTTAAGGGCGATAAATTTTATTCAAGAAGGCGAATATTTCTGCTTTTACGGCAGCTCAGCGGGCGAAGCAAAGGGCTGCCTTCGCCCCTACCCACGCTTAAATGGCTATTACTGCTTGTCCCGGCGCTTCGTGAGCGTGACGCGGGCGCGGTGGCAGATGCCGCCCAGCGGCGGATTGAACTTGCTCACGCTGACTTTCACCTTGCGCACGTGCGGCAGCTCGGCCGTAATGCGGTCGAGCACGCGGTGGGCTACGTGCTCCAGCAGGCGGGCAGGAGCGCGCATTTCCTCGGCCACGAGGCGGTAGAGAATTTCGTAGTTCACCGTCTGCTGCAGCTTATCAGACTCGCCGGCGGCCAGCAAATCGGTTTTGATGTAGAGGTCGACGCCGTACTTATTGCCGATTTTCTGCTCTTCATCATAGTAGCCGTGGAAAGCAAAAAACTCCATGCCTTCGAGTGCAATCTGGCCCATGAGGTGAAATGGTGAGGTGGGGAAATGGTGAGCACAATACGCGCAGCGGCAAGCGACCGCAGCCCCGGCTACGCTGCGAAAGCGACGCCACAAAGGTTGCCTCATAAAACCTCATAAAAGAAGAAAGCCCACCACGAAGGCAGGCTTTCTTCTTTTATGAGGTTTTATGAGGCAGCTGAATCCTGATAATCCGTCAAATCCGTTAAATCTGCGGTCTAGATTTCATCGAAGAACGACCTCTCCGCCACGGCTGCTTCCACTGGCGCAGCGGCCTGGGCCGGGGCGCCAGCGGCCACCATGCCGGGCTGGCCGGGGTGCGTTACGGGCGAAGGCTGGTTGATTTCGGGGTAGTTGGGCGTGGTGGGCTGAATGTCGGGCGCGGTGGGCTGCACGTAGGGCGGGTTGGGCTCGGGCACCTGCGAGGGCGCGGGCGGGTCGATGTGCGGGGCGGGCGCGATGCCGGGGTTTTCGGCGGGCGCGCTGGGGCGCTCGATGTCGGGTCGCGGGGCTTGGGCGGGCGCGCCGGGGTCGGGCTGCTGGCCGGGCTTGGGGTTGTAGCCGGTGGTTTGGGCGGCGCGCTCCAGGGTTTGCTCGGCGCGGCCAAAATTGCCGGGGGCAAACGATGCGGGCGTGGCCGCCGCGACAGCGGCAGCAGACGAAACGGCGGATGAAGAAGTGACTTGCATGGCGGCAGGGGGTTCGGGCGTGGGTTCGGCGGCGGCTTCCTTGGGCCGCTCTACCTGTACGCGAGCCGCGCGCGAAAGGATGGCCGCCGCGCCGCCCTTGGGCCGGTTGCGGGCTTTCTCCACCTTGTCGAGCGCATCGGAGGCGAGGTGGTGGAGGTCGCGCACGAGGCCATCGAGCTGCTGCTCCAGGCGCTGGCACTCCTGGCCCAGGCCGCCTACTTCGCGCTGCATGTCAGACACCGTTTTTTCGGCCTGCTGGTAAGCGCCGTCCACCACTTCGCGGGCGCGCTGGCGGGCTTCGCTGAGGATGCCTTCGGCCTGAAACTGGGCTTCGCGGATGCGCAGGTCGGCATCGCGCTGGGCCTGCTCGGTGATATTGTTGCCGGTGTCCTCGGCCGTTTTGAGGGTGCGGTAGAGGCTGCTTTCCACTTCGCGCATCTTCTGCACGTCGTGCTGGGCGTGCTCCAGCTTGAGGCGTAGCTCGCGGTTTTCGTCGCCCATGCGCTCCCATTGCTGCGACACGGTGGTGAGGAAAGCCTGCACCTCGTCGCGGTCAATCCCCCGGAAGGATTTTTCAAACGTTTTCTGACGGATATCGAGGGCGGTGAGTTTCATTTTTTTAGCTGTTAGCTTTTAGCTGCTAGCTATTAGCTGTGGTGGTAGGTGCGCGGCAATCGTAGAATGAGCCTATTATTTCGAGGAAGCTGACAGCTAATAGCTATTGGCTAACAGCTTCCAATTGCCAAACGGCCAGGCTGCGGTCGTCGCTACACGAAACTAGCCGGTTTTCGGTGCCCGGCCAAACCAGGCGGTTCACCGAGGTGCCGTGCCCGGCGGCGCGGGCGCGGTCGAGCACGCGCAGCAGCGTGAGCGTGGCCGCGTCCCAGAGCTTGATGCTCTTATCGAGGCTGCACGAGGCTAAGTAGCGGCCATCGGGGCTAAAAGCCAGGTGGTTGATGGTGTACATGTGGGCCGGCACGGTGTCGAGCAGGGCGTAGCCGGCGGCCACGTCCCAGCGCCGAATCTGGGCATCGCGGCCGGCCGTGAGCAGGTACGCGCCATCGGGCGAAAAGGCCACTGAAAACACCGAGTTGGTGCTTTCGCCGAGGGTGTACTTGGTTTCGAGCGAGTCGAGGTCGAGCACGCGGATGAGGTGGTCGGAACTGCCCACAACCAGCTCGCCCCGGCACTCGTGCAGCACCAGCGTGCGCAGGCTTTTATCGGCGAGGCGCAGCAGTTTTTCGAGGCGGAAATCGGGCAGGCGCAGCACGGCCAGCGTGCCGTCGCCCAGCCCCGCGTACAGGCGCTGCCGGCTCTCGGAAAACACGATTTCGAAGATGGCCACCGGCGGCAGGGCCGTGGCGTGAACCAGCTCTTTCTTCGCTAAATCGATGGCCTGAATGCCCTGGAAGTTGTGTCCCAGCACCAGCAAGCCCAGCGTTGGCAGGTGGCGCAGGGCGTACACCGAGTTCTGCACGCGGGCCAGCAGCTCGCCGTCGCGGGCGGGCTCGGCGGCATCCCAGCCCACCACCATGCCATCGGCGCTGCCGGAGTAAACGTGGCTGCCGGAGCCACCCGTGAGGGCGTACACGGCATCGCGGTGGCCGGCAAGGGTGGCTATTCGGGTAACGGGCGGGCGGAAGATTTCGGGCATAACGGGTGGCGCAAAGGTAGCTTTGTTTGGAAGTAGGGCCACTTTGTCATCCCAACTGTCATCCTGAGCGCAGCGAAGGACCTTATCACCTTTGCACCGATTGATTTACTGCGAAACGTTCTGACGTAACAAGGTCCTTCGTTGCGCTCAGGATGACAGGTGCTCCCGCTTCCCAATCCCCGCTTCCCGCTCCCAATAATGCCCCTGCACTCCCTCCAGCGCCTCTCCCCTACCGCCGTGCTGGGCCTCTGGCACCTCACCGAAACGCCCGCCGAGCTCTGGGCCGGGTTGCCCAACGCCGCCACCTACCAGCTGCTGCTGCCCGCCACCGCCGACCCCAAACGCCAGGCGCAGTGGCTGGCCGGCCGCCGGCTGGCCCACGCGCTGTTCGGCGAATTGCCCACGCCCCTAGCGCCCGAAACCGTGGTGCGCAACGATGCCACCGGCCGCCCCTGGCTGGCCGGCGCGCCCGCCAATACGGTGGTTTCGCTGTCGCACTCCGGCGAGTGGGCGGCGGCCCTGCTGGCCCAGGATGGCCGGGCCGGGGTCGATATTGAGTTCATTCGCGACAAAGCCCAGCGCTTGGCCGGAAAATTTCTGGCCGAAAACGAGTGGGCCCACGCCCGCGCCGCCACCCCGGTGGCCGAAGCGGATGCCCATTACACCCTGCTCTGGAGCGCCAAAGAAGCCCTGTATAAGCTGGCGGCCCGGCGCGGCATCATTTTCCGCCAACAGCTGCTGCTTCACGAATTTAGCGCGGCGGAATCCGGCGAAATCCCCGCTACGTTAGTGCTGGACGGGGCCCAGACCCGGCACCGCATTTGCTATACCCAACCCGCACCCGGCTACGTGCTCACGTACTGCCACGAACCGGCCGGGTAGCCGCGAGGCAGTAGCCCGCGCCGTTTTGCCTTACCTTACCGCCATGTCTTTTCGCCGAATCTCTATTCTCACCGCCGTAACCCTGCTGGCCGTTTCGCTCGCCGTGGGCGTGGCCCGCGCCCAGGCCGGCGGCACCGTTTCTGATTTCACCCTGAAAACCGCCGCCAACGCCGACGTCGCCCTGAAAAGCTACGCCAAGGACAAGGCTGTGGTGGTGGTATTTTTGAACCCGGCCTGCGCCTTTTCGCGCCTCTACCAGGAGCGGCTGGCCTCGCTCAGCAGTGCCTACCGGGGCCGGGGCGTGCAGTTCCTGTTCATCAACGTGCCCATCAACCTCGATGCGCCCGGCACCGCCGCCCCCGGCGAGGTCGAGCTGCCCACCCTCACCGATGCCAGCCAGCAGGTGGCCGGCCTGCTGGGCGTAACCAAAACCGCCGAGGCCGTGGTGCTGGAGCCCGCCGGCAACGGCTTCGCCATCCGCTACCGCGGTGCCATCGACGACAACCCCCAGGTGGCCGGCAGCGTGCAGCAAGCCTACCTGAAGCAGGTGCTCGACAACGTGTTGGCCGGCCGCCCCAGCGGCGTAGCCGATAAGCGCGCCGCTGGGTGCCTGATTAAGCGGTAATCGCCCCGCCCGTCGTTAAAAGATTCAGTTGTACATCACATCGTTCAACGTCTGGGCGGGGGCAGGCCCCGCCCCTACTGCGCCGAAAACCGGAAGGCGGCCGGGGTCAGCCCGGTTTTACTTTTGAAAAGCCGGGTGAAATACTGCGGATACTCGAAGCCCAGCCGAAACGCGGTTTCGTTGATGGTGAGGGAGGTGGTGAGCAGCAGGCGCTTGGCTTTTTCGATGAGGGCCTGGTGGAGGTGCTGCTGGGTGGTTTGGCCGGTGAGGGTGCGCAGCAAGTCGCTGAGGTAGGCGGGCGAGACATTGAGCGCGGCGGCGAAGTGCTGCACGGTGGGCAGCGGCTGTTCCTGCTCGGCGGCAAAATAGGCGGTGAGCAGGGTTTCGAAGCGGCTGAGCAAGTCGTGCCCGGCGGTGCGCCGCATGAGGAACTGCCGGTGGTAGAAGCGGTTGGCGTAGTTGAGCAGCACGTCGAGCTGCGACACCAGCACATCCTGGCTGAAGGCGTCGATGGGCCGCTCGTACTCGGCACGAATGTTGGCCAACAGCGCGTCGAGGGCCGTTTCTTCCTGGGGCGCGAGGTGCAGGGCCTCGTGCACGGCGTAGGAGAAAAAGCCGTACTCCGTGATTTTCTGGCCCAGTGGGTACTTGTGCAGCAGGTCGGGGTGAAACAAGACCATCCAACCGCTGATTTGAGAGATATCCAGCGTGGCATCAATGGCAAATACCTGCCCGGGGGCCTGGAAACCCATCACGCCCTCGCCGAAATCGTAGGACTGGTGGCCGTAGTGCACCTTGCCCCGGAGGTTCTTCTTCACCCACACGCTGTAGAAGTGCTGCACCACGGGCGTTAGCTTGTCGGGCAGCACATTGCCACGGGTTTGCTCCAGGTCGATGACGGTAAGCAGCGGATGGGCCGGCGCGGGCAGCCCGCAGAAGCGGGCGTAGTCCGTCACGGTATGCAGCACGCGGATTTCAGGAGGCGGCGGTTTCATGGGAATAATTCGTTTTAACACCTGTCATCCTGAGCCTGCGAAGGACCTTATCACGCAGGAGCCATTAGAGCGGTTTTCGGATTTGTGTACAGCTTATTAGGCTAACAGGCAGTAGCGCGAACTTTGTAGTTCGCGTCCCCGCGCCATCAGAGCCGTTCTAATGGCGCGGGGACGCGAACTACAAAGTTCGCGCTACGTGTAAACGAACCTGAAAACCGCTCTAGAATTACTGCTAATCGTTCAAGGGTGACAAGGTCCTTCGCAGGCTCAGGATGACAGGAGACTTTATGCCTCCGTTACTCCGCAGCAGCCCGCTCCAGGTGCTGCGCAAGAAATTTCAGAATCTCCGCCTGCAGTTCCCCTTGAAACTGCGCCCGGTCGAACCCCGGCGGGTCCTGCGAGGGCGGAAACGCCGGGCCCGTTCGGGCCGCCGGAAATGGGCTGAGAAAGGAATAATGGCCCGCGTTTTCAACGATGCGGTGCTGCACCCGCTGGCGGTCGGCCACACCATTGAGCACGATTTGGGCGTGGAAGTCGGGAGTCCACTCGTCTTTTTCGCCCGTCAGCAGCAGGATGGGCGCGTGTACGTTGCGCAGGGCCGCCGCCGCCCGGTACCACACGGTGGCCGGGGCCAGCAATACCAGCGCCCGCACCCGCGCATCGGGCACCACGGGAATGGGCTGCGGCGTGCCGTCGGCGTGTTCGTGGGGGAGCGAGCCCGGCAGGCCGCCGGCCAGCGCCAGCGCCGTGTAGCCGCCCAGCGAGTGCCCCACCAGGGCCACCCAATCGGGCCGCAGCACCGCCCCGAATGCCGCCAGCAGCCCATCAATGGCCAAGCTGAGGTGGCGCGGGCGGGCCACGAGGTTGTTGGGCGTATTGTGCCAGGAGTTGTCGTCGCGATGGTTGGCGTGGTGGCGCGGCAGGCCCACCACAAAGCCGTGGCGGGCCAGGTAGTGCGCCAGCAAGCGGTGCGTGAGCGGCGAGCCGCCGGTACCGTGCGAAATCAGCACCATCGGGAACGGGCCGGGGTTGATGGGCGCATCCAGGGCCACATCGAGGGTGTAGGGCCCAATGGCTTCGGGCCGGCCGGGGGTGCTGCTGGGGTACAGCACCAGCAGCGGAAAGGTGAGGCCCAAGGCCTCATCCGCGATTTCCAGGGTACGGCAGCCTACAAAATTGGGCATGGTTGAAGGGGTTGGCGAAAGGGCAAACTTAGCGGGTATTGCGGCCGTCGTTCTGGCGGGACGCCCTCCGGAAACCTCACCAACGCCCTAAAACCCCTCCGGGTACGCCGCGCCCACCGAACTACCCACCGGCATAATAGCCTCCAGCTCGGCCAATTCCGTCGAACTCAGCGCTATGCCGGCGGCGGCCACGTTCAACTCCAGGTACTTGCGGCGCTTAGTGCCGGGAATGGCCACCACACCCTGCGCCAGCACCCAGGCCAGGGCCAGCTGCGCGGTGGTTACGCCTTTGGCTTGGGCCAGGGCTTCCAGCTTTTCCACCAGGGCCAGGTTTTTGTAGAAGTTTTCGCCCTGGTAGCGCGGGAACCAGCGTCGCGAGTCGTTGGGCTCGAAGTCGTCGGGGGTTTTAATGTCGCCCGACAAAAAGCCCCGGCCCAGCGGCGAATAGCCCACGAAACCGATGCCCAACTCGCGGGCGGCCTGCAGACTGCCGGTTTCCTCCACGCCCCTATCGAAGAGCGAATACTCGGTTTGCAGGGCTGTGATGGGGTGCACGGCGTGGGCACGGCGCAGGATGTTGGGCGCTACTTCGCTCAGGCCCAGGAAGCGCACTTTGCCTTCTTCCACGAAGCGGCTCATCATGCCCACGCTGTCCTCGATGGACGTATTGGGGTCGAGGCGGTGCAGGTAGTAGAGGTCGATGTAGTCGGTGCCCAGGTTGCGCAGCGAGCGTTCGATGGACTTGCGGGCGTAGTCGGGTCGGCCGTTGAGCTTGCCGGTGAATTGCTCATCGTCGCTCACCTCGAAGCCGAATTTGGTGGCCAGAATAATATCGGCCCGGCGGCCGGGCAGCACTTTGGCCACCAGCCGTTCGTTCAGCATGGGGCCGTAGAGGTCGGCGGTATCGAGCAGGTTGATGCCCAGCTCCAGGGCGCGGTGCAGGGTGGCCAGGCTTTCGGCTTCGTCGGCCTCGCCATACACGCTCATGCCGTCGATGCCGGCCGTCATGCCCATGCAGCCCAGGCCTTCCACGGGCACTTGCAGGCCCTGGCTGCCAAGGGCTACGCGTTTGATTTCAGTTGTCATTAGAGGGTTGATTTTGATGAGGTTTTGATGCCTCAAAGGTCCGGCCCGCCCACGCCGACGGACCTATACAAAACCCCGCTTCTGCAACACAAAACGCGGCTATTGCCAGCCCTGCACACTGCCGCCGCCAAACACGGCGCGCTTCAGCATGGGCCAAATCCGGTCCTGAAACGGGTCGATAATGCTGGCATCGTCCAGGGTTTGCAGGTGCTGCGGAGTCAGTTGAATATCGAGCGCCGCCAGGCTGTCGTGCAGTTGCGCCACCTTGCTGGCCCCCACAATGAGCGAGGTAATACCTGGCTGGGCCGCCGCCCACGCCAGCGCCACCTGCGCCAGCGGCCGGCCCAGGTCGGCCGCCACCGGCCGCAGGGCTTCCAGCACCTGCCAGTTGTGGTCGGTGAATTTCATGTTGCCGAAGGGGTTGGGGCCGGTGAGGCGGCCTTCGCCGCTGGCCCCGGCACCTTCCCGCTCGTACTTCCCAGCCAGAAAACCGGCCGCCAGCGGGCTCCACGGCGTTATGCCCAGCCCCAAATTCAAGGCGGCGGGCACGTGCTCACGCTCGATGGAGCGCGCCACCAGCGAGTACTCCATTTGCAGGGCAATGGGGCCCGGCACGCCGTGCACGGCGGCCAGCGTAGCGGCTTTGGTGGCATACCAGGCCGGCACGTTGCTGAAGCCGAAATAGCGGATGCGGCCGGCCCGCACCAGGTCGCCGAGGGTTTGCAGCACTTCCTCCACGGGCGTCACGCCATCGTAGGCGTGCAGCCAGTACAGGTCGGCGTAGTCGGTTTTGAGGCGGCGCAGCGAGCCTTCCAGGGCGCGGTGAATGTTTTTGCGGCCGTTGCCGCCCACGTTGGGGTTGCCGGCCTGCCCGCCGAAGCTGAACTTGGTGGCCAGCACCACCTGGTCGCGCAGGTGGCGGCCGGCAATGTAGCGGCCCAGCATTTCCTCGCTCTGCCCGCCCGAATACACGTCGGCCGTGTCCACGAAGTTGCCGCCGGCATCCACGTAATCATTGAAAACGGCTTCGGATACGTCGTCGCCCGAGCCCCAGCGCGGGGTGCCAAACGTCATGGTGCCCAGTGCCAGCGGGCTTACCACCAGGCCGGAGCGGCCCAGAGTGCGGAAATCGGTGATTTTCATCAGGAATAGACCTACTGCCGAAGCGGAGCTGCTTCAGCTACTGGAACGGCCAGCGTCCCGCAAAGGTCACCTTGGCCCGAGCGGTCTGGGCTACACAAACCGGCGTTTCTACAACACAAAACGAAGTAGGTGCGGGGCTTGCCCCCGCCCGTCGTTGAACGGCCTCCACATGAACCGTTCAACGATGGGCGGGGGCAAGCCCCGCACCCTACGAAAATCTCCTGCTATTCCAGAATGCTTAGCAGCAACGCCACCTCAGCTGCTTTCACCGGCTCCTGCAAGCGCTCGAAGCTCATTTGCAGGTTGCGCATGGCGCGGCGCACGATGTCGAGGTGCGAGCAGGGCTCGAAAAAAATGGGGTTGGGCGTGATATTGAGTTGGGCCACGTAGTGCTCAATATCGGTGCGCGAAAGCACCAGGCCCCGGTTGTAGCAGTTGATGTAGAACGGCTCGGCCCCCGGCAGCTCGGGCCGAAAGGTGAGCACGAACAGGTTGGGCAGGTTCACCCCAAAAACCGGCAAATCCAGCCGCTGGGCCACCAGCAGGTAAATTACGCAGAGCGTGAGCGGGTTGCCACGCTTGGTTTCAATCACACGCTGGAGCATGGAGTTGGCCGGCGAGTGGAAATGCTGGGTGTTGGCCGCGAACTTGTGCTGCCGGAACATCACAAAATTCAGGGTTTGCACCTGGTCGGCGGGGTGCATTTCGGGGCGCAGGGCCGTCCAGGTTTCGAAGCGGAGCTGCTCGATGGCGCGGTTCAGGGCCTGGTAGTCGGCATCGGGGTATTGATAGGTGTTCAGCAGCCACATGCCTTCGAGCAGGTCGGTGGCGCCGGCTTCGCGCCACACTTTGAGGCGCTGCTGCAGGCCCTCAAACTGCAGGTGGTGAATCAAATCCTCCAGCCGCTGCTGCTGCTGGCTGTCCAGGGTTTCTTCCCACGACTCCTCCAGAAAGGGAATAATGCTCTCGCCCAGGTTCTGAATTTTGTCCTGGATTTGCGGCGCGATTTCCGGGTCGTCGAGCAGCGAGATAAGGGCTTTGATTTCTTTGTTGGTCATGGATGCGAAACGGCCACCGCTAGGGTTGGGGGGCCGAATTTAACACGTAACAGCGCCTTTTGGGTTTCGTTGAGTAAGATAAGCGGGGCTAAAAAGAATGTCATACTGAGCGCGGCGCAGCATCAGTCCTGCTGCGAGGGCAGCGTTTCCATGCCGGGCGGCTGGGCGCGGTGAGCCAGCTTGTAGGTCACGCCCAGCACGATGTTGTTTTTAGCGGCCGTGTTTTGCAGCACGAAATTGCCCTGCGCGTTCGTGTAGTTGTAGTTGGCCTGATTGACGTAGCCGAGCTGCACAATCAAATGGTTATTCACCTGATAACCGATGCCGCCGTACAGCCGGTTGCGCTCGAACACGGGGCCGCGAGGGTTGAGGAAAAGCTCATCGTAAGCCGAAAGGAAAAGGGTGCCGGCAGTAAAAACCTTCTTGTTCAACGGAAAAAACCCATTCAGCCGGTAGCGGATGCGCTGGCGGAAGCTGCTGCTGTCGTCGCGGAAACGGAACCAGCGCTGCTCATAGCGGTAGCGGTGCTCGATTTTGAGGCGGTGCGAGTACTGCGTGAGCACCAGTTGCTCCCAGAGGCGCTTTTCCACGTTCAGCGGGCCGGCAGGGAGGTCGCGGTAGTCGGAGGTGGAGTAGCGGCCGCCACCCACCAGCACCGTGAAGTTGGGGTCGATGTCGTAGCTCACGCCGGCCTTCAGCTCGTAGTAGAAAAACTGCCGGGCCAGGGCATTGGAGCGGCCCTGGATTTCGGCGTAGCCACCCCACGGGTGCTCTTTGCTGCCCGGCAGCTGGGCCGTGGCTACCACCCAGCTACCCCAGGGCTGCACGGGGTTGGGGGAAGTTTGGGCGCGGGCCGCCGGGGCTGCCCCCACCAAAGCAGCCAGTAGCGCGCCGGCCAGAACGGAGTATTTCATCAGCAGGGAGCACTCGGGCCGGCAACGCGCCGGTCAGACCGCAAAGGTACCGGCCCGGGCCAGTACATAACATTCCCTTAATACCCCGACGGCCGCCCCGCCCTTACTGCGCCCCGGCGCGGTGTTGCCGCCACGCCAGCAGCAGTCCGGCTGCCCCAATCAGCACGCACACCGCAAACCACAGCAGCATATTGTAGGCATCTGTGAGGGTACGATAGCCGGCGGTGAACACAAACAACGCCGCCCCCACCACCTCCCACAGCCGGCGCTCGAACAGCGGCGACGTGGTTTCGGGCACGGCCGGCTGGTTCAGCACCACGCGCAGGCGATTCCAGTCCCAGGCCAGCAACAGCAGGCCCGCCAGCAGCATCAGCCCGGTGATGACGGGCGTGCCCGCGAAGTCGTAGGAAATGGTAATGACGAAGATGTTGGCGATGATGGGCACGTAGACCAGCGCCCCCAGCAGGGCGTAGCGCTGCGTGAGCAGCAGCAGCCCCGCCGTTAGCTGCGCCCAGCCCAGAAACTGCCAATACAGCCCCGACTGGTACATCATCTCGAAGAAATACCCCGGGTTGTGGCCGGCCACCGTGCCATCCATCTGCGTGAAACGGTGCCCCTTGATTTTAATCAGACTGGCAAACACAAACGCGCCGCCCACCAGATACCGGGTGTAGATGATGGCCAGCTGCAGGGACAGCGCGTGTTTCAAAGCTTGGCGGGTCATGGCAGCGGCACTATTTGGCGGTGCCCAGACTCCGGACGGCGGCTCCGCTCAGGGCAATGGTCGCACTGTCCGAAAACTGGTAGCGCAGGCGCGGAATGGCAGCAGCCAGGTCGAGATGTCCCCGGTGGTCAATGGTCAAATCGGCCGCCCCGATGCGGTTGTCCGCCCCAATCGTCAGGCTCGGCTCGCTGCCGGAGCGCGCACCAGCCGAGGCCCGCAGCCAGCCCAGCGTGTTACCCACCAGCCGGATTTGCGTGCTCTGGTCCTGCCGCAGCGTCAGGCTATCCTGCCGGAAGCCCTGCACCTCGACTTGGCCGCCAGCCTCCCGGCGGGCGAGCTGGGGCTGGCCAGCCACGGTATAAGTGCCCTCCGTAGTCAGGACCGCCAAGCGTGGGCAAGCAATGATGATGGCCTCCCCGTGGCCCAGGCCCTCCGGCTTTTCGGGGTAGGCCAGCGTCACGAGCAGCTGCCGGCCACGCTGCGTGACGCGCACAAAGTCGGCGGCCTCCTTGTTGACGTGCACGGCAAACGGCCCGGCCACTATTTTCACCCGCAGCCCACTGGCTGATGGTACGCTCACGGCATCGAAGCTGCGCAGACCCAGGGCCTGGTAGCTGCGCAACGGGTCTTTGTAGTGGCCGGTGCGGTATTCGGCACGCAAGGCGGCATCGTAGCTGGCCAGCGAGCCGAGCACCAGCGCCACGGCGGCCACGAAAAGCTTGTTACTGGTTTTCATCGGGAAACGGGGCTGGAAAGGGGTTGGGGTTGGGTCGTTTTGAATTCCTCGTAGCGGCGCTGCACCTCAGGCAGTTCGATGCCAAGCAGCAGCATCGTTCCAAAAACTTCGGGCAATTCCTGATTCAGAAACCGCTCGCGGCGGGCGGCCTGCACCTGCGCCACGGCCGCCGGGGCCACAAAAAAGCCGATGCCGCGCTTGTTGTACACCACTTCCTGGCTTTGCAGCAGCTCGTAGGTGCGCATCACCGTGTTGGGGTTCACCTGCAGGTCGCCGGCCAGCTCGCGCACCGACGGAATCTTGCTGTCCGGCGGCCACTTGCCGCGCAGTATCAGCTCGCTCACGTACCCGGCTATTTGCAGGTATATGGCCTCGTTGTCTTTGAATTCCATGATTTCCTCCCCTTAAATCTGCTTCTCCGTAACCCGCATGTAGGCCGCCACCCAGGCCAGCAGCATAAGGCCCAGCGGCACCAGCCCAAACCAGCCCAGCTGTGCTGCTGGCAGCTCCAGGTTGTACCACTCCCCGCCCTCGCGCAGCGACGTAGCCGAAAACGGCACTGCCGAGTTCAGCGTCGGCCCAATCAGCGCCTGCATGGCCTGGTAGTTGAAGGCCGTCAGCAACGCCAGCCCCAGCAGCACGCCAAAAGCCGTGCGCACAAATTGCTGCTTTTGAAAGAAGATGCTGCCCCACAAAAATATCGCGTGCACTACCGCGTAGGCCACCAGCGCATAGTAGAGCCGGACCTGGCCCGAAAACAGCGCCACCAGCTCAGCCGGCTGGGCCGGCGTGCTATGCAGCTGGACCACCAGGCTGTCAATCAGATAAAAGCAACCCACATACACGGCCAGAAAAATGGGTAGCGAATACAACCAGGCCACCAGGTATTTCTCCCAGTGCGAAGCTGGCAGCAGCAGCGCGGCCGTGGCCTGCTTCTTATCGCCGAACAGCCCCAGCACCGAGCTGGTAAAGAAGCCTCCGGCTCCCAGCAGCCCCAGCGCGAAAAGCGACCCCTGCACCCCCACTGGCAACGGCCCCGACGACATGTAGGCCAGCAAGCCCAGCACTACCCCAATGCCACCCAGCAGCACCCCAGTGGCCAGCAAATAGCCGCCCACATGCTCGGTAGTGTGCTTGCTGAACAAGCGCCAAAAACGCGAAAAACTAAAGAGCTGGCTCATGAACAGGTTGTTTTTGAGATAAGTAAGAAACCAGCGCGGGCGCTTCGCCCACCAGCGCATTAAACAGCAGCTCCAAATCGACACGGCCCGCCCCGTCGCCATGGTTAGCCCGAATCACCTGCGCACCGCGCACCGATTCTTCGGCGTAGAGGTCGGTGCCGCTGGCCTCCGGCACGGTGGCAAAAGCCAGCCGCTCGGCCAGCTCGCCCAAGTCGGCATTGAGCACGATGCGCTGGCCGTGCAACACCACCACGGTATCAATCAGGCTTTCCAAATCGCGCACCTGATGGGTTGAAATAATGAGGCAGCGCTCCTCCGTCAGGGCCGTGGCCACAATTTTACGGAACTGCGCCTTGCTCGGAATGTCGAGGCCGTTGGTGGGCTCGTCCATTACCAGCAAGCTGGTGTTGGCGGCCAGCGCGAAGGCAATCATGAACTTTTTCTGTTGCCCGAAGCTCAGGGCCGTGAGCAGTGCCTGGGCCGGCACCTCAAACTCGCCGAGGTAGTGCGCCAGCGCCTCGTGGTCGAATTTTGGGTAGAAGCCCGCCGTCTGTTCCGCGAATTTCGCGGCCGTCACGGCTGGCACGTATATTTCTTCGGGCAGGAAGAACAGGTCGGCCAGCACGGCTGGCAGCCGCCGCGCCGCCGGCTGGCCCAGCACCTCGCAGGTACCCCCATCGGGAAAAGCCAGCCCCACAATATTCTTGAGCAGCGTGGATTTGCCCGCCCCGTTCTTGCCCAGCAGGCCGTAAATATGCCCGCGCTCCAGCGTCAGGCTCAGGTTTTGAAAAAGTGGACGCTTGCGGGAATACCCGAAGTGAAGGTTGCGGATGCGGACCATGTTCGTACCTGTCTAGTGTATTATTGTTCTAGTACACTACAAACATAAAACACAATCTTTCAATCCTCCCAGTTTTATTCTGGCCATCAAGCAAAAAGCCCATTCCTGGGCAGAAATGGGCTTTTTGCTTGAGATAAAGCTGCTTATTTTCGTCGTATCGCATTTTGCGGCGCTACTCCAATCTACTTTTTGCAAACTACTTCGGCACACGCGCTGCTAGAAATTGGCCAGGATATAATTGCGCCGCTCGTCATACTCCGCTTCGGTAATGAGCCTTTTCTGCAGCATGCTTTTCAGATTCCGCAGCTCAACCAGCGTGCCATTGAGCGCAGGGACCGTAGCAGGTTTTATGGCCTCCCCGGCGGCCGTATCGGTACGCCAGGCGCACTGGCTACAGGTATCGCCAAGGACGATATGGCCGCGTTCGCAATACTTCTTTTTCATAATTTATCGCCATTTAAGACGGACTTCAAATATCCGGCAGCACCCCCAAACGACGCAAAGGCCAAAAATTTCTTTTTCTTTGACTATTGATTCTACCTCCCCTACCGTGCCACGCCTTCCCCTACACATCCAGTTTGCTTTGCGTGAGGCCGTTGCCGCCCGCTTTGGCCAGCCGCTGCGCTACCCAAGCCATTGCGATGCCCTTGAGCTTGAGTTGCAGCAGAACGCCGCAGCGGGCGGCCGACGCTTAAGCCCCAGCACGCTACGGCGGTTTTTCGGCCTGGTAGACAAAGAAGGGGGCTATCACCTGCACACCCTCGACACCCTGGCCCGCTACGCGGGCCACGCCGACTTTGCGGCCTTCGGCCAGTCGGTTGCGGGGCGAGCCATGCAGCACCCGGCCGCCCCGGGCGCAGCCACCGACATTCCGGAACTGCTGGCCATGGAGCAGCTGGCCTATCCCGAGCGCCTGTTGCTGGGCTATTTCCTGGGGCGCGTTACGCGGCCGGCCCAGCCTGGCGGGGCTGCCTCGCCGCTGGCCCTGCAGCTGGCCACTCACCCGGCGGGCCAGGAGTTCTTCGTCGAATCCTTCGTAGACCTGGCGCACCTCACCAGCGCGTTTGGCGAGGTGCTGGCCACCTACCTGCAGCACAAGCACACGCCCGAAGCCCAGCTTTTTGGGCATTCAGCCCTGTTCCTGGCCGAATTTCTGGCCGAAGTCGAACCCGCCTGGCGTCAGCGCCTGGCCCTGCTGCTGGCCCTGCCCGTGCCGCCCGATGTGCACGCCTTCCCGAGGGGCCGGCGGGCATTTGCCGAGATAGTGGCCGCCTGGCACGATGCGCCCGACCGTGTGGTACCAGCTGCCCTACTGGCCCGCCTGCACCAGGAAGCCCTCACGGTGCCGCGCACGCCAGTACCTCCGGCGCCGTTACCGGCGTTCTACAACCTGTTTCCGGCCGGCTACCATTTTCTGGTGGCCGAAGGGCTGTTCCTCACCGGTCAGTTTCCGGCGCTGCTCGATTGGCTAACCCTCACCAACCGCGAGTTTCCCGAGCTGCCCTGGCTCGAAACCAACGTATTCGACCAGCTGCTGCGGGCATTCTGGGCCGTGGCCGAACTGCGCACCGGCCTCATCAGTGCCCGCGCCCCGCACCTGCATTCGCTTTTCAACCTGGAAACCAACAGCTGGCTGCTCGACTATTTCCAGGTGCACATCTGGCTGGTCGAGCTGCACTTCGCCGCCGGCACCGATTCCGCCGAAGCAACTCGGCTACGCAGCCACATCAAGGATTTTGCCGCGCTACACGGCATGCCGTTTTTCGAAGAAGTAGCCCGGCGAATAGTTGCGTCAGTTTAATATGGTGGGGGCTTAGCACACCGGAGGCAGCGCTCGCCTGGAACGCTATTTACAGCCCAAAAATCAGTGGCCCGCCGGTTGTCTTCGGAATCCTGTGCGTTTTCAGAAAAGCTTTCAGCGCCGCCGGGTCGTGGCTGAAGGCCAGCACTTCTGCTTCCAGCTGCTTGATTTTGTAGTCCAGGTCGGACTTCTGGTGCTGGTAGTCCAGCTCCATCGCCACGGGCGTGGGGGTGTAGTAGTAGGGCTTGCCGGTGAAGGCCGACCAGTCCTGCTGCTCGGCCAGCAGGGCCTCGTCCAGCTCACGGGTTTGCTCCTTCAGCAGCTTGTTGTAGTATTTGAGCTGGCTTTCGGCCAGGTTTTCGAGGTGGCTTTGGTCGATGCGCTGTAGCTCCAGCTGCAGGCGCAGCAGGGTGAGCAGCTCGTTGGCCTGATAGGCGGTGGTGACTTGCTTGAGCAGCTCGGTTTTGCGCAGCTTTTCGGCTTCGTCGGGCTCCAGGTCAGGGTGCAGGTGCTTCACCAAATCCATGTAGAGCGTACGCACGGCTTTAGTGATGTTCTTCTCCTCGGCCTGCTTCTGCTCCTCAGCGGCCTGCTGCTTCGGGCTCTTTTTGCGCTGGGTGCGGCGCTCGGCGGCCTGGGCCTCCTGCTGTTCGTACTTGGCTTGCCGCTCGGCCATTTTCTCATCCACGTAGGCCATGAATTTTTCCTGCGTGCTCACGTCCACGTCGGGGTCGAACTCGATGCCGTACTGCAGGCTGACCAGCTGCTTCATCATTTCCGCCGTGTGCTGGTCGGCGGCGGCTTCCTCTTCGGCCGTGAGCGGCGGCGCGTGCTTGTCGATGATGGGCGTGAGGTCGGCGTGGCCGCGCTCGAGTAGGTCGGCACACTGCCCGATGAGGTCGGTAATCTTATTCTTTTCGCCTTTGGTGAGCTTGTAGGTTTCAAACGCCTCATCGAGCTGGCGCACCAGGGCGGCGCGGGCATCGTTGTGGCGGGCTTGCAGCGGGCGGTACTCGTTTTGCACGCGCTGGCGCATCTTGGTGGCCGCTTCGCGGAAGTCAACCACCTCTTTTTCCAGCCGGGCAATGCGCTTGGTGAGGCGGTTGAACTCTTTCTGGGCCTTGGAAAGCGAATCGGTGCCCGCGCCGGGCGACTTAATATGTACGAGCTGCGGCTTGGGCGCAGGGATTTTCTTGGCCATTGGGATTACAAAACGAGTCGACGGCAAAAGTAGCTATTGGGGCCATGGCCAACCAACCGGGCTACGAATTATGGCCGGGCGGTGCCGCTGGTAGCTGGCCGTTGCGAAAATGGGAAAGGGTGAAGGCGGCGGTGGTTTTGCCTCCGCCATTGCAGCCGGCAAAAAAAACAGTAGGCCTTCATAAGCGGATGGTCTGGGTGAACCAGCTTATAATTTCGCCGACTTTTTCCACTCCTTAAATCCTATCACGTCCTTTCTTACGGTTTTCCACCAATATATTCCATGGAGTTTTTGCAAATGTGCAAAAACCTTGGCATTGTACGACATCATGCAGGTGTTGTCGGCCGGTGAACAGCCAAACTCATAGTAATGAACGTTATATTTCTGTTCAAAAAGGGAATCCGTTGGCATAAAAGCCATCGGCGCGATTCCACCAGCCAGACATAAGAACGGAATATCGTCGGCAATATCTTTTTTAGCTAAGGCTTCCCCAGCTTCGCACCCGGCATTTCCCGGCGTCACAAAAATCAGTTTCCCAACGCCTGACTTATTGATTCTTTCATCATCTGGCTTGAAGTTTTGACCAAATGCCACAACAGAAAACAGTGCGAACATCAACGTCAGCAAATAGCGGCTTTGATTTACCATAGAGACGATTTTTTTATATTGCTCAAAACTAAATAGCTGCCGCTGGCCGTCGTTTAGCGCGCAGCGCGTAACGGCCGGCCGACGAGTGGGGCGAGTCTCCAGACTCGCGTACGTTAGAATAACAAGCTCACGGCCAGCCCCTCCCCCATTCCCGCGTACCACGCCGCCGAGGAGTACACGTAATCTTCGCCCCAGTAGCATATCCCCGCCCGCACCGGGTTCTGATGAACGTACTCGAGTTTCTGCTGCGTCACGGCTTCGGTTTTGAGCTCGATGCCGTGGCTGTGGTTTTGCCAGAGTTGAATGAAGGTGTTTTTCGGGTTGAACTCGCCCTGCTTTCGCAGCGTCCACTCCAGCCACTGCCGCCGGCTTTCCTGCGGATTAATGAGAATGGCTTCGAACACCCGGCGCGCGGTGAATTTCTTGAAATCCCGCACGATGGCCGACAGTTCCTGGCCCTCGGCGGCGCGGGCTATCAGGTGCAGGTGGTTGGTCATGAGGCAATACGCGAATAACTCCAGCCCCTTGTGCTGCTGGCAGTAGCGCAAGCTGTCCATCACAATATCCTTGTAGAGCGGGCGGGTAAACACATCGAGCCATTCCACCACGGTGAAGGTGAGAAAGTAAAGCCCTTGCTGGTCACGAATGGGGTAGGCCATTAGGTGGGTGCGGGTTTGCGCCTTCAAGTTTACACAAACCGGCTGACAAAACGCAATCCGCCGCATGCTGGCCGCCGTTTAGCGCGCAGCGCGTAACGGCCGGCCGGCTAGTGGGGCGAGTTTCCAAACTCGCTGCCGCGCAACGGCAATCCAGCGGCTGCCCTCTCCTCATACGCGAGTCTGGAGACTCGCCCCACTGGCCGGCCAGCCGTTACGCGCTACGCGCTAAACGGCGGCCAGCATGCAGTTCGACTGCCTCACACCTGAATAACGCCCACATTATATGCCTTCTCAATCGGCGCATGGTTAGCCGCCGCAATCCCTTCCGAAATGACCTTACGGGTTTCCAGCGGGTCAATTACGGCATCGACCCAGAGACGGGCTGCAGCGTAGTAGGGCGAGAGTTGCTCCTCGTAGCGGGCCTTGATGCGGTCGAGTAGCTCCTTTTCGGCTTCGGGGGTAATGACTTCACCCTTGGCTTTGAGGGAGGCCACCTGGATTTGCAGGAGGGTGTTGGCCGCCGCCGCGCCGCTCATTACGGCCAGCTGTGCCGTGGGCCAGGCCACTATGAGGCGCGGGTCGTAAGCCTTGCCGCACATGGCGTAGTTGCCGGCACCGTAGCTGTTGCCCACGATAACCGTGAACTTGGGCACCACCGAGTTGGCCATGGCATTCACCATCTTCGCCCCGTCCTTAATGATGCCGCCCTGCTCGCTCTGGCTGCCCACCATAAAGCCCGACACGTCGTGCAGAAATACCAGCGGAATGCGCTTCTGGTTGCAGTTCATGATGAAGCGCGCCGCCTTGTCGGCCGAGTCAGAGTAGATGACGCCACCCATCTGCATGCCGGTTTTCTTGCTCTTCACAATCTTGCGCTGGTTGGCTACGATGCCCACGGCCCAGCCATCGATGCGCGCCAGCCCGCACAATAGCGTCTGGCCATAATCGGGCTTGTAGGCCTCAAATTCGGAGTTATCAACCAGGCGGTTGATGATGTCCATCATGTCGTAAGGCTTCACCCGGTCGGCGGGCAGCAGGCCGTAGATTTCCTGCTCATCCTGCGCGGGCTTGGCCGGCTCGGTGCGGCTGAAACCGGCCGTGGGATGCGCGCCCAGCTTGTCGAAGATAGCGCGGATGTGGTCGAGGCATTCCGCGTCGGAATCGAACTTGTTGTCCGTCACGCCCGAGATTTCGCAGTGCATGCTCGCGCCGCCCAGCGCCTCGTTGTCGATGCTTTCGCCAATAGCCGACTTCACCAGGTAGGAGCCCGCCAGGAACACCGAGCCCGTGCCGTTCACAATCATGGCCTCGTCGCTCATGATGGGCAGGTACGCGCCACCAGCCACGCAGGGCCCCATAATGGCCGAAATCTGCACGATGCCCATGCTGCTCATCACCGCGTTGTTGCGGAAAATGCGGCCGAAATGCTCTTTATCCGGGAAAATCTCGTCCTGCATGGGCAGGTACACGCCGGCCGAGTCCACGAGGTAGATAATCGGCAGCTTGTTTTCGATGCTGATTTCCTGGGCCCGCAGGTTCTTTTTGGCCGTGATGGGGAACCACGCGCCGGCCTTCACGGTGGCGTCGTTGGCCACCACCACGCACTGCCGCCCGGCCACGTAGCCGATTATCACAACCACGCCACCGCCGGGGCAGCCGCCTTCTTCCTTGTACATGCCGTCGCCGGCAAACGCGCCGATTTCGACCTGCGCCGCGCCCTCATCCAGCAGGTATTCAATGCGCTCGCGGGCGGTGAGCTTGCCCTTGGCTTTGTGGGCGGCAATGCGCTTCTCGCCCCCGCCGAGGGCTACTTTCTGAAACTTCTGACTGAGATTGAAGCTAAGTTGCTTGAGTTGGTCTTCGTTGCGGTTGAACTCGACGTTCATAAGGAAAGCGGGTGGGATTTGGTGGGGTTTAGCACAAAAAAATCCGCCCGAAAGCGGATTTCAAAGGTACGGGCTTAGCGGGCTTATGCTCGTCGGTCAGCCCGGGCATTCTGCGATGCAAGCAGCGACGAATGCCCGGGCTGACAAACGGCTACTTAACTACCGACGTGGTTTCCACCTTTTTCACTTCGGTGGTGGTGGTGCCGTCGGGCTTTTTGGTGGTTTCTACTTTCGTCTTATCCTTGCCGCCGCCAAATACCGAGAAGTGTACGTAGCGCTTGGGGTTGGCTTTCAGGTCCAGCAGCAGGTCGTTGGAGCTGGCCGAGGTGGCGGCGAGGTTGTTGTAGAGCGTGGAATCGTGCAGGAGCTTGCCCATCGAGCCCGACTGGTCATTGAGGGCCGTGTTGAGGGTTTGCACGGTGGCTTGGGCATCGGCCAGGGTGGCGTTGAGGCGGCGCAGGGCCGGGCCCACGGGGGCGGTTTTCAGCGAGTCGGAAAGCTGGCCGAAGTTGGTGGCTATTTTATCGAGCTTACCGGTCGTTTTGTTCAGCGCCACGCTCATCTGGGCGAAGTTGCGGGTAATCTGGTTGATGTTGGCCTGGTTGGAAGCAATGAGCCTGAGCAGCGCCTCAGTGCTGGCCCGGGCGCCCACCAGCGTGCCCTGAATGTTGGTCTGGGCGTCCTTGTTCAGGAAGCCGTTGATGTTGGCCAGTGTGGCCCCCACGGTATCGAGCACGGGCAGGGCCTTGGCCTGGAAGGCATCGGCAATGCTGGAAGGCGTCACGGTGCGGATTTCTTCGCCGCCGGTATACGTTTTCGAGTTCTTACCCAAGGTGAGGGTAATGGCCTTTGAGCCCAGCAGCGAGCCGCCCAGGCTGGCGGTGGTGGAGTCGCCCACCACAATGCCTTTCTCCAGCTCCAGCGCCACGCGCACGGAGTTGCCCTTCTCGGGCTGGAGCACCATGCTCTTCACCTGGCCTACTTTAATGCCGTTGAGCGCCACTAGGGCCCCCACGTTCAGGCCATCGACCCGCGGGTAGGTGGCATAGTAGGTCTGGTCGGAGGAAAGCACGTTGCTGCCCCGCAGGAAATTGAAGCCGATGATGAGGGCGGCAATGGCGACGATGGCGAGGAGCGCCACTTTTATTTCTTTAGACACGAGGGTAATAATTGGATGAAAACGGAAGGGAGGCGAAAGCGAACTGCGGGTATCTACGACGGAAGTGCGAAGGCCGGTCGCCGGGCAGTGCAACTCCTTGCCGTACCGCTTACCTAACCGCCTTCCAGCTCGCGCTTGTACTCGCGGAAGGCGCGATAGATGCCTGCGGCCATATACGATTGATTGGCTTTATCGTTGAGGTAACGCTCTTCGGCCGGATTAGTTAGAAAGCCCGACTCGATGAGCACCGAGGGCATGGTCGATTTCCAGAGCACCAGAAAGCCGGCCTGCTTCACGCCGCGGCTGGGGCGGCTCACGCTGGTGCGCAGCTGCCTATCCACGCGCTGGGCAAAGCGCAGGCTGTTGGTGATGTAGGCCGACTGAAACAGCGAGAACAGAATGTGGCTTTGGGGCGAGCTGGGGTCGAAGCCGTCGTAGCGGGTTTTGTAGTCCTTTTCCTGCAGGATTACCGAGTTTTCGCGCTGGGCCACGCCCAGATTGGCAGTGCTTTTATGCAGGCCCATGGTCCACACCTCAGTGCCGTGGCTCTGGCTGGGACCGGCGTTGCAATGAATGGAAATAAAGAGGTCGGCGTGGTTGCGGTTGGCGATGGCGGCGCGCTCGTCGAGCTCAATAAACACGTTGGTTTTGCGCGTGTAAATCACCTTCACCTCGGGCATGTTTTCCTGAATCTGCTTGCCCAGGGCCAGGATGAGGCTCAGGGCCACGTCGGCCTCGCGGGCGCTGGCCCCGGCGCAGCCCCGGTCTTTGCCGCCGTGGCCGGCATCGAGCACCACCGTGCGCAGGCGGTAGCGGTAGGGCTCGTTAAGAGCCGTAGCCGGGAGGGCCGAATCAGGGGCGATGCGGGCGGAGTCGGCCGGGGTTTGGGCCTCCGCGTTCCACTCGCCGCTGCCGGCGCCCAGTAATAGCAAAGCGGCACTGGCCAGGATGACAATAATCCGCACGTTGTTCGTTGAAGGGGCGGTAGCGACCTGCTACCTTTGTAGAAGCCCCAAAAGTAACCGATTTAACTGCTACTATACTTTGCCTGTTTGGTTTGGCCTTCGTTCCGAAGCTGATTTCCGGCCCGCGCCGCGCCGCCGCACCGGCTTTTCATGGGCCGGCCTGGCCCTGTCCGGCCTCTTTTTTTTAT
Organism: Hymenobacter artigasi; assembly: GCF_012275535.1. Taxonomy (GTDB): domain Bacteria; phylum Bacteroidota; class Bacteroidia; order Cytophagales; family Hymenobacteraceae; genus Hymenobacter; species Hymenobacter artigasi. The sequence goes on from NZ_JAAVTK010000002.1 coordinate 148,276, forward strand.
TGCTGACCGGCACTCCGGGCACCGCCCGGGCCCAGACCGGCACGTCCACCCAGCCCAAGCCCAAAACGGCCCGCAAGGCCAAAATCCAGGCCCGCAAGGCGCGGGTGAAAGCCATTCTGGCCGCCCCCACCAGCCAGGGCGACACCACCAGGGCCCGCCCCAAGGCCATTCCGGCCGCCCGGCCCGGCCAGCGTGCTGGCTCTGCCCCCACCCCACCGGTACGCAATATTTCCGTCGACCCGCGCGACCCCGTGGGGCCGCCCCCGCCCGGCGTGCGCAACACGGGTCAGTCGCGGGTGCCCGGCGCTTCGCACAAGGCCGTGCCCGATACCCTGGCTCGCCCCAGCGGCCTCAATTCGCCCACCGATACCAGCAGGCTGGTGAACGGCGTGCGCCGCGCCAACGACTCGCTGCAAGTGGCGGCACGGCCCAAAGGCCAAATCGAGAGCACGATAAAGTACCAAGCCCAGGACTCCATTCAGTTCGATGTGACCCAGAAGGTGGCGCGGCTCTACAATAAGTCCAGCGTGACCTATGGCGACACCGACCTCAAGGCCTACCTCATCACCATCAACTACGGCACCAACACCATGCAGGCCGATGGCCGGCTCGACACGCTGAAGAACAAAGTGGAAGGCCGGCCCGTGCTCAAAGACAAGGGCGGCCTGTACACGGCCGGCAGCATTGCCTACAATTTCAAGAGTAAAAAGGCCAAGGTGACCGAGGCCGTGACTACCCAGGGCGAAGGCTACGTGAGCGCCGCCACCATCAAGCGGATGCCCAACGGCGACATCAACGGCCTGAACGGGCGCTACACCACCTGCAACCTGGAGCACCCGCACTTCTACATTCAGGCTAGAAAGATGAAGGTGATTCCGGGCAAGGAAGTGGTGACCGGGCCGTTCAACCTCGTGATTGGCGACATTCCCACGCCGCTGGGTTTCCTGTTCGGCTTTTTCCCCACGCCCAATAAAAGCCGGGGCTCGGGCGTGCTCATTCCCACCTTCGGGCAGGCCGCCGACCGGGGCTACTACCTCACCAACGGCGGCTACTACTTCGCCCCGAACGACTACATCGGCGTGCGCCTCACCGGCGACATCTACGCCGGCAACGCCCAGAGCTGGGGCGGCTTCGGGGCCACCGCCGATTTTTCGTACCTGAAGCGCTACACCTACCAGGGCAATTTCAACTTCCGCTTCTCGAACCGGCCGCTCAACCCCATTCTGACTACCGACGCGCTCACGACCACGCCGGTTTACATCAAGCCGCCGTCGGCCAACTCATTCTGGGTAACCTGGAACCACACGCCGGTGCCCAAGCCGGGCGGGGGCCGCTTCACGGCCAGCGTGAATGCCGGCACCAGCAGCTTCAACAAGGTAAACAGCTTCGATGCCCGCCGCTACCTATCCACGCAGTTCAGCTCCAGCATTGGCTACGCGAAGCAGATTCGGAACTCGCCCTGGAACTACGACATCAAAGCCAGCCAAAGCCAGGGCACCGACGGCACCATGACCTTCGTGCTGCCCGACATCAGCGTGGGCCTGGCCCGCCAGTACCCCTACCAGTGGTTCGGCATCCAGCCGGGCGCGGGCGGCAAGTTTGGCTCCAAATCATACGAGCAGTTCACGTTCAGCTACAACCTCACGGCCCGCAACGAGCTGACCAACGTGCTGGCGGCCCGCAGCCTGAGCAACGGCCTGCCGCTACTGGGCGGCACCAGCGCATCGACCAATATTCCGGTGAGCTTTGCCAATATTGGCCGGCTGCTGGCCAACTCCCGCAACGGCATGCAGCATCAGTTTGGCATCGGGCTGGGTTCGTACTCCATCGGGCCGCACCTCAAGCTGAGCCCGTCGGTGTCGTACAGCGAGGTGTGGTTTGCCCAGAAGCTCAACTACAGCTACGTTCCCGGAGCTAATGCGGTGCGTATCGATACCACCTACGGCTTCAACCGCGTGAACAGCTACTCGGGGTCCGTGAGCCTGAACACCACGTTCTACGGCACCTTTGTGCGCAAGGGCACGCATAAAATCCAGGCCATCCGCCACAAGGCCACGCCCAGCATGAACTACTCCTATGCCCCGCCTCTGAACGAAAACCGGGATGTGTTTCCGAAGGGCGCAACTGTGCTGAACGGCTACAAGAACCAGTTTGGCCAGACCTTATTCGCCAACAACCTCGCCGACGCTGCGATTCTCAATGGCTACGCCTTCAATAACTACAACAACTTCCTGTACGCCGTGCCCGGCGGCTCGCGGCAGAGCCAGGTTTCTTTCAGCCTGCAAAACTCGGTGGAGATGAAGGTGCGCGACTCCAAAGACACCACCGGCCTCAGCCCTTTCAAAAAAGTGAGCCTGATTGACGGGCTTGACTTCAACATCGGCTACAATCTCGCCGCCCCTAAAGATGTCCAGGCCCTCACGCCGCTGAACGTGATTTTCCGGACCCAAATCGCCAAAAAGCTTAGCCTCAACAGCGGCGCCAGCTTCGAGGCATACCAGCGCGACAGCAAGGGCCTGCCCATCAATAAATTTCTGTTTGAGGCCGACCCGCGCAAGCTGCTGCGCCTGGCCTCGGCCACTTTCCAAACCAATTACTCCTTCAACCCGGCCAGCGGCAAGAAAAAAACCGCCGTGCCCCGCGCCGTGGCCCCGGCCAACAACCCCAGCCTGGGCGCGGTGGGCCCCAACTACTACGCCGACTACGTCGATTTCGACATTCCGTGGGAGCTCAACCTGTCGTATTCGGCCGGCTACACGACCAATGCCGTGCCCCTCACCTCGGAGTATCTCAAGAACAACCAGCGCCCGCCCATCCTGGCCCTCAACAACATTCGCGCCGACGGCTCCATCAAGCTCACCGAAAACCTGCGCTTCACCACCGGCTTTGGCTACGATTTCACCAGTCAGGCCGTCACGTTCCCCACTGTATCCTTCTTCCGCGACCTGCACTGCTGGCAGATTAACGGCACCTGGATTCCCTTCGGCCAGCTCAAGGGCTACAACTTCACCATCGCGGCCAAGAGCAGCCTGCTGCAGGACCTCAAGCTGAACCGCAACCGCTACGCGCAGTACCAGTAGCCCTCGACCCAGCCAATACGCTTCGTTTTCAGCCCTTGCGCTCCGGCCAGGGGCTTTTTGCTGCCCGCCCGGCGCGGGCTAACGAAATTGTTGCCAGCTTTGCCCCGCCAAACGGCCTCTTATTCGCAAACCTGCCCGCCATGTCTCAGCACAAGGAAGTCAAACTCGTTACCACCCACCAGATGCTCGCTATGAAGGAGCGGGGGGAAAAAATCTCCATGCTCACGGCCTACGACTACTCGATGGCCCAGATTCTCGACGGCGCGGGCATCGACGTGCTGCTCGTCGGCGACTCGGCCTCCAACGTCATGGCCGGCCACGAAACCACCCTCCCCATCACCCTCGACCAGATGATATACCACGCCCAAAGCGTGGTGCGCGCCGTGAAACGCGCCTTCGTGGTGGTCGATATGCCCTTCGGCTCCTATCAGGGCAACTCGTCGGAGGCGTTGCGCTCGGCCATCCGCATCATGAAAGAATCGGGCGGCCACGGCGTGAAGCTTGAAGGCGGTGCCGAAGTGAAGGACAGTATTATTCGCATTCTCACGGCCGGCATTCCGGTGATGGGCCACCTCGGTCTCACGCCGCAGTCCATCTACAAATTCGGCACCTACAGCGTGCGCGCCAAGGAAGAAGCCGAGGCCCAAAAGCTGCTCGAAGATGCCCGCCTGCTCCAGGAAATCGGCTGCTTCGGCCTGGTGCTGGAGAAAATTCCCGCTTCCCTGGCCAAGCAGGTCGCCGAGGAGCTCACCATTCCCGTCATCGGCATCGGCGCCGGCCCCGACGTAGACGGCCAGGTGCTGGTCGTACACGACCTGCTCGGCATCACCAAGGAATTCAAGCCCCGCTTCCTGCGCCGCTACGCCGAGCTGCACGACATCATGACCGAAGCCGTGGAACACTACGTGGCCGACGTGAAAAGCCGCGAGTTTCCGAGCAAAGAGGAAGGCTACTAGAACGGTTTCGCCTGTCATCCTGAGCGGAGCGAAGGACCTTATCACGCTCGAATAATTTATTCTGACGTAAATAAGGTCCTTCGCTCCGCTCAGAATGACAGGCCCAGCCTGGATGACAGCCATCAGTTCACTCCCGCTCAGCTTCGTATCTTCGCTGCGCTAACAGCAAGAGCGGAGCGCCCGGTGAGTGTGGTCTGACGACGTGCGATGGCCCCCGAGGGGCCCCGGCCCGCTCCTGCGAATACTCATATCCCGCCCGTTCCCATCGCGTGAATCGTCCCAACATCTGGTCCGAAGGCAGAGAAATTCTGTTCGAAGACAACCATCTTCTCGTCATCAACAAGCCCGCCGGCCTGCTCGTGCAGGGCGACGCCACCGGCGACGAGCCCCTCTCCAAAAAGGCCGCCGAGTACCTGCGCTTCAAGTACAAGAAGCCCGGCGAAGCCTTCGTGGGCGTGTGCCACCGCATCGACCGGCCGGTATCGGGCATCGTCATTCTGGCCAAAACCAGCAAGGCCCTGAGCCGCCTGAACGAGATGTTCCGGGACGATAAAATCCACAAAACCTATTGGGCCCTCACCGGCCGCCCGCCCGTGCCCGAAAGCGGCACCCTCATCCACTGGCTGGTGAAGGACACCGTGCGCAACGTCACCAAAGCCTACTCCGAGAAGCACAGCCAGGGCCTGCGCTCCGAGCTAAGCTACGAGCTGCTGGGCATGGCCGGCAACCGCTACCTGCTCCAGGTGAACCCCGTAACCGGCCGCCCCCACCAGATTCGGACTCAGCTGGCCACCGGCCTCGGCACTCCCATCATCGGCGACGTGAAATACGGCTTCATCGCCCCGCTGCCCGATGTGAGCATTGCCCTGCACGCCCGCCGGCTGCAACTGCAGCACCCCGTCACGAAGGAGCTGATGACCTTTGTGGCCCCCCTGCCCGATGCCCCGCACTGGGACGCGGCCCGCGAGTACTACAAGTAAGCACCTGCCAAACGTGCAAGATTTTGGCCTTCCCGGCTCAAATCTCCCGCTGCCCTAACCCCGGCCGTAATTTTGTATCGTCGCTGCTGAACCTAAGCCCAGGCCTTTTACTTGTGCAGTCAGCTTCTCTATTCCAGCTTGTATGGCTATCCTCATTTTCTTCGTTGCCCACTATTACTTATCCCTGTTCACGCAGACGTTTTACCTGCACCGCTACGCGGCGCATAAAATGTTCACGATGAACAAGTTCTGGGAGAAGTTCTTCTTCCTGTTCACCTACATGTGCCAGGGCAGCAGCTTCCTCTCGCCCCGGGCCTACGCGCTGCTGCACCGCATGCACCACGCCTACTCCGACACCGCCCTGGACCCGCACTCGCCCCACTTCTCGAATAACGCGTTCGATATGATGTGGAAGACCAAGGTGATTTACAACGATGTGGTGAACAACGAGCACGAAGGTGCCAAGCGCTTCGAAGGCGACATTCCGGAGTGGAAGTGGCTCGACAAGTTCGGCGGCACCGTGTACTCGCGCCTCGGCTGGGGCACGGCCTACGTGCTGTTCTACATCAACTTCGCCACGGCCTGGTGGCAGTATCTGCTGCTCCCCATCCACTTCCTGATGGGTCCTATCCACGGGGCTATCGTGAACTGGGGCGGCCACAAATACGGCTACCAGAACTTCGACAACCGCGACAAATCGCGCAACACCCTGGCCCTGGATTTCCTGGCCTTCGGCGAGCTCTTCCAGAACAACCACCACAAGTTGCCCATGCGCGTTAACTTCGGCGTGAAGTGGTGGGAATTCGACCCTACTTATGTGGCTATCTGGGGCTTGGATAAGGTTGGCGTGATTAAGATTAAGCGCAAAAACATGAACCTGAACACGATGTCGAAACTGGCCAAGCCCAAGCGCGAAGCCATGGCGGCGTAGCTATAACGTCATTCCGAGCGTAGCCGAGGAATCTCGCGTGCAATTGATTCAATCACAAAAAAGGATTACTGCCACACGCAAGATTCCTCGGCTGCGCTCGGAATGACGTTATAAAGCCCTGGCCCCGCGCCAGGGCTTTTTTTATGCCCAATCGTAGCTAATACCCTGAACAAACGCTACCTTTGCACTCCCAATTTCGGGAAACCCTAACCCGACGGACGAGTTCCGTCACACAACCCCACCGGTTTATGGCAGTTAAAATCCGCCTCGCCCGCCGTGGCCGCAAAAAGGCCGCGACTTACGACATCGTAGTAGCTGACGCCCGCGCTCCCCGCGATGGCCGTTTCATCGAGAAAATCGGTACCTACAACCCCCAAACTAACCCCGCCACCATCAACTACGACGCCGACCGTGCGTTCTACTGGATGATGACCGGTGCTCAGCCGACCGACACCGTTCGGGCCATGCTCAGCTACCGCGGCGTGCTCTACCGTCGTCACCTGCAACTGGGTGTCGACAAGGGTGCCATCACCCAGGAAGTTGCTGACCAGCGCTTCAGCGCCTGGAAAGACGAGAAGGATGCTAAAATCGAAGGCAAGCGCACTGGCCTCGATGATGCCAAGGCAACCGCCAAGAAAGCTGCTTTCGACGCCGAAACCAAGGTGAAGGACAACCGCGCCGAGGCGCAGCGCCAGAAGGCTGCTGCCCTGCTGGCCGCCAACGCACCCGCTCCTGCTGCCGAAGAAGCTACCGAGGCTCCGGCCGAAGAGGCTACCGAAGCTGCTGCCGAGTAGGTTGTAAGGTTTCTGAAAACCGAAAGCGTTTGGGAGTTGTGAGCCGGACCGGCTGGCAACCCCCAAACGCTTTTTCGTTATCCCCTCCCCTATTATGACGCTCGACGAAACCTATCAGCTCGGCTACCTCATCAAAACCCACGGCCTGCGCGGCCAGATAGTGGCCCACTTCGACGTGGATGATGTAGCGGCCTACACCAAGCTCAAAACGGTGTACCTCACCCTGGCCGGTGCTCCCACCAAGCTGGTGGAGCACCACATCGAAAAAGTGCAGCCCCAGTCCGGCAATAAAGTGCTGCTGAAGCTGCGCGGCATCGACCGCATTGAGGAGGCCGAGCCCCTGCGCGGCTCGCAGCTCCACCTGCCCCTAGCCGCCCTGCCGGAGCTCGAAGAAGACCAGTTCTACTTCCACGACGTCATCGGCTTCACCGTGGTGGATTCAACTATGGGCCCGCTCGGCACCGTGGAGAACTTCTACGAGCTGCCCCAGCAGGACATGCTGGCCATGAGCTACCAGGGCCAGGAAGTGCTGATTCCGGTAGTGGATGAGCTAATCAGCCACGCCGACCACGCCAAAAAAGAGATTTACGTGAACCTGCCCGATGGCCTGCTCGACGTGTACCTCAAGCCCAGCACCCGCCAGCAGGACGAAGCCGAGTAAAATAGCTTTTAGCCGTCAGCTACTAGCTTTTAGCTTCCGTTCTTTGAAAACAGGAGATAAGCTAACAGCTAAAAGCTATTGGCTAACCGCTAAAAGAATGAGAATCGACATCCTCACCTGTCTGCCGGAGCTGCTGGTCAGCCCCTTCGCCCATTCCATCGTGAAGCGGGCGCAGGACAAGGGCCTGGCCGAAATCAATGTGCACCAGCTGCGCGAAAAAGCCATCAACAAGCACGGTCAGATTGATGACTTCGTGTTTGGGGGCGGCGCGGGTATGGTGCTGCGCGTGGAGCCCATTGCGGCGTGGATGGACGAGCTGATGGCCGAGCGTACCTACGACGCCATCATCTACCTCACGCCCGATGGCGAAACCCTGCGCCAGCCGCTGGCCAACCGCCTCTCGCTGATGCAGAACATCATCATGCTCTGCGGCCACTACAAGGGCATTGATGAGCGCATCCGCCAAACCTACATCACCCACGAAATCAGCGTGGGCGACTACGTGCTGAGCGGCGGTGAGCTCGGCGCGGCCATTCTGGTCGATGCCGTGGTGCGGCTGCTGCCGGGCGTGCTGGGCAACGAAGAATCGGCTTTGTCTGATTCTTTTCAGGACGATTTGCTGGCTCCGCCCATCTACACCCGGCCCGCCGAGTGGCGCGGGCAGGCCGTGCCGGAAATCCTGCTTTCGGGCAACACCCCCAAAATTGAAGAGTGGCGGCACGACCAGGCCCTGGCCCGCACGCAGGCCCGCCGCCCCGATTTGCTCTCGTAGCGCATGCTTTAGCCTGCGCAGTCGTTGAATTGACAGCAAATCAGGGAACAAGCTAACGCATGTTCGACAAATCACTTGCTAAACCCACGGGAAAGCGCTATCTTTGCGCTCCGTTTCGATAAAATACTAATTCCCGACGGCGGCGCCGTCTTTCGCAATTTTCTCAGCCATGAGCGTACTACTTGACTTTATCCAGGCCGAATCGCAGGAGCGCCGCGCCAGCTTCCCTCTGTTCGCCGCCGGCGACACCGTGAACGTGCACGTAAAAATCCGCGAAGGTGCTAAGGAACGCATTCAGCAGTTCCAGGGCGTTGTTCTTCAGCGTCGTAACCCCAGCTCCAACGGTGAAACCTTCACCGTTCGTAAGATTTCGAACCAAATCGGTACCGAGCGTATCTTCCCCCTGCTGTCGCCTAACATCGAGAAAATCGAGGTTATCCGTCGCGGTAAAGTACGTCGCGCCCGTCTGTTCTACCTGCGTGGCCTCTCGGGCAAGCAGGCTCGTATCAAAGAGCGTCGCTTGAACCCGGTAGCCAAGGCAGCCGTAGCTTAAGTATTGCCGCAGCCGCAAGGCTGTTCCACAAAAAAACCGACTCCCCAAAAGAGAGTCGGTTTTTTTGCGTGTAATAAGGCCGGCTATGTCACCGGTAGTATTGCAGCCCTAGCTATTCGATGCCGAGTCGGCCTTCAAATCCTCAGCAGGCGTATTCTCCTCATCGTGACCCAGCTGCTTGGCGGCGGCCAGCAAGGCCTCGCTCAGCGCTTTTACGCGGGGCTGCGTGTTGCCATCGGCAAAAACGGCAGCGCGGTCGGTGTTGGTACCCATCCGATGCAGGAGCTTACGCACGAGCTGCATGTCGGGGTTGCTGGTGCCGCCAAAATGGGCTTTCAGGTCCTGCAAATCAACCACTACCTGGTGTAGCTCGGGGTTGTCGAGGGCCTTCACGTCGGCAATCCATTGCTGCAGGGTATTGTCGAGGCCGGCGCGGGCCAGTGCTTCGGTAAGGCTGCCGCCGAGCAGTTCGGTGGTGCTATCGAGATGAACCTGGTGTTGAACTTCGGTCTTTTCCATGGGTGGGGTGTCTTGGGTTGGATTAATAAGGCAGTAAATACTGCCTTTATTGCCAACGTAGTTGAGCCGGCAGGGTTGGCCAATGGGCAAACAAAAAGCTCCACCGGTGCGGGTGGAGCTTTTTGTTCTGGCAGGTATTTGTCGGCCGGAGCCGGCAGGCACTACTCGATTTTGTTCAGGCGGTCTTTCACGGCTTCCAGAGCCACACGCATGTTCACAATGTCGCCCCGGGCAGCTTCCTGCTCTTTCAGGTTGGTGTCGATAAGGTTATTGAACTGCTGGAGCTCAGCGGCGTTAGAAGCCAGCATCTGCTGGATTTCAACTTTGCGCACCTTGTTCTTCTCGATGTCCTTCTTGATGGTGTTCGCCTTCTCGATGACAGCCATGTGGTTGTTCTGCGAGGCCACGAGTGCACGCTCAGCTTCCGAAATCTGCGAAACCAGGTCTTCGCGGTACATCATGCGGGCGAAATCTTTCAGGTATTTCTCGGCCGACTTCCACTGCACGGGCGTCGACTCCTTGCCGAGGTAAGCATTGCCCAGGTCGATGCTCCACCATACAGTGGTACCGGTGGGGGTAGCGTCGACCTTGCTGATAACGCGAATCGGGTTGGGTGCAATTTCTTCGATAACTACGCCGTCCATCGTGAGCACGCCTTTGTTATTCTTCAGCTTGCTACCGAATTTATCACCTAACTGCTTGAGCCAGGCGGTTTCAACGCGGCGGTTATCGAGCTGCATGCTCACCTGCTGACCTTTGCGCGGAATGCTGTTAATCGATTTATCTGCTTCATCCACAGGGGATTTCTGGGCATAGCTGCCCAGTGTAGCCAGGCATATAAGGATTAGAATGAGTACGCTTCGTTTCATGGGAATAAAAACTTATGAAAGCATTAAAGATGGTCGGTCAGAAAGCCGTTGCTAGCGGTACCGTTGTCCGGCTTTTCAAATTTAGGACCTTTATTCTATGCAACTTCTGATAGACCTTACTTTTTTCAGAATTATGCCGTTTTTGTTGATTTATTCATATCAGGGCCATATTAAATTCTACAAAAGTTTATTATTGCTTCCCCACGACCTCAGAATACTACTAGTAAGGGGCAGCCTGACGCAACAAAGTATAGGAATCGGAGGTTGTAGCCGCCTATGCTAATAACTGTTTGCCGCACCGAGCATTTCAATGCTGCCCACCGCCTGCACAATCCTGCCTGGGACGACGCCCGCAACCAGCGGGTATTTGGCAAGTGCAATAACCCGAATTTTCATGGCCACAATTACAACCTGACCGTGCGCCTGACCGGCGAAATAGACCCGGAAACCGGTTACGTTTACGACCTGAAACGGCTGAGCGACCTTATCAAGCACGAAGTCCTCGACCGCTACGACCACCGCAACCTCAACCTGGATACGGAAGAGTTCCGGCATCTAAACCCCACGGCCGAGAACATTGTCGTGGTTATTTGGCAGCGTCTGCGCCCGCATCTGGACGCGGCGCTGGCCCTTTCGGTCACGCTCTACGAGACAGACCGTAACTTTGTAGAATATCATGGATAACCCTTCCGGCCCACTTCCGGCCTCCGACGCGCACTTGCCCATAGGCTTGCGTACGCCGCTGCGCGATGATGCCTTCGTGCGCTCTGACGAGGACAAGATTACGGCCATCAGCGGCCATTTTGAGGCCATCATGCGCGAGCTGGGCCTCGACCTGACCGACGACAGCCTGGCCGGCACGCCGCGCCGCGTGGCGAAGATGTACGTGCAGGAATGGTTCAAGGGCCTCGACCCCAAGAACCGGCCCGATGTGCGCATGTTCGACAACCGCTACGAGTACCACCAGCTGCTGGTGGAGCGCGACATCACGCTGTTTTCGTGCTGTGAACACCATTTTGTGCCCATTATTGGCAAGGCGCACGTGGCGTATCTGCCGGGGGCCAACGTGGTGGGCCTGAGCAAGCTGAACCGGGTGGTGCAGTACTATGCCCGCCGCCCGCAGGTGCAGGAGCGCCTGACGCGCCAGATTGCTGAGGAGCTGAAGCAGAGCCTGGGCACCGACGATGTGGCCGTGCTCATCGAAGCCGACCACCTCTGCGTGATGAGCCGGGGCGTGAACGACACCAGCAGCTCGACGCTGACCAGCGAGTACGGCGGCCGTTTTGCGGAGGATGAGGCGCTGCGGCGGGAGTTTCTGCGGCAGATTGGGAAATAGTACCGGAATTAGCAGTTAATTCGGTGTCTGTTGTCGGCCGGCAAGGGCACTCCAGTAAGCGGGCAATTGATATTCCATAACCGATAACGCCACCATGACCGATACTTCTCCTCGTAAAGTTCTCATTACCGGCGGCACCGGCATGATTGGTACCCGCCTGGCCGAAATGCTGATTGACAGCGGCTTTGAGGTGGCCCTACTGAGCCGCGAGCCTGCCAGAAGCAACCACTACCATAGTTTCCGGTGGGACGTGGATGCTGGCACGATTGACGAGGCGGCCATCCCGTATGCCGACTACATCGTGAGCCTGGCCGGAGCCAGCGTGGCCGACGGCAAGTGGACTGATGAGCGCAAGCGCGAGATTATGACCAGCCGGCTGGGCGGCCTGGCCCTGCTGGCCCGCGAGCTGGCCAAGCCCGGCCACCACGTACAGGCCGTTATTTCAGCGTCGGCGGTGGGGATTTATGGCGATGCCGGCGATAAGCTCGTGACCGAGGAAACGCCCCCGGCCCTGCCCACCCAAGACTTTCTGGCCGATGTATCGCACCAATGGGAGCTGGCGGCCGCGCCCATCGCGGCGCTGGGCATCCGCACGGTGATTCCGCGCATTGGCGTGGTGCTGAGCACGGACGGCGGCGCGTTGCCCCAAATTGCCCGGCCCGTGAAGCTGGGCGCGGGCGCGGCGCTGGGCAGCGGCCGGCAGTACATGTCCTGGATTCACCTCGATGACCTGTGCCGCCTGTTCATTGCCATGTTGGAAGACCCGGCCTGGCACGGCACCTACAACGCGGTGGCCCCTTACCCCGCCACCAACCAGGCCTTCACCGAAGTGCTGGCCGAGGTGTTGCACCGCCCGCTGATATTGCCTAAGGTGCCGGCCTTCGGGCTGAAGCTGGCCATGGGCGAGATGAGCGAAATCGTGCTGGCCTCGCAGAACGTGAGCGCCAAAAAGGTACTGGCGCAGGGCTTCACGTTTGAGTATCCGGAGCTGCGCGGGGCACTGGGGGCATTGTACGGGGCGGAGTAACACACTGGCGAGCTTGGGATTGAACCGCCGCCAGCGTTTTTTCTGTATCTTAGGCTACTGCCATTACTTCTTTTGTCATGATTAGCCAAGAACAGATTTCTGTTATCCTCAAGGACTTGCCGCGAGAGTTTTCCATCGATGAGCTGGTTGATAAGCTTATTCTGGTAGAGAAAATCGAGGAGGCAATCAAGCAAGGTGAACGAGGCGAAACATACTCGACCCAGGAAGCGCGCGAGCTGTTGCGCCAATGGTCCAAATAAGATGGTCGCGGCGCATTATTGCGGAGATTCACGAAGCCCGCGAGTACCTGCACGCCTTTTCGCCCCGCTCGGCAGAGCGGCTGACGGATGCCGTTTTTAGCAAAGCGGCCTTACTGGAAAGCCAGCCCTTGCTGGGCCGCGTGGTGCCAGAAGCCGAACGACCGGAGTGCGTGAGCTATTCTATCAGAAATACCGCTTGATTTACCGGGTCGTGAGCCAGACTGATATTTTGATGCTCACGCTGCACCCTTCGTTACGGCCGTTGACAGCGGGCTCACTGCTGGAATAGTATGTTGCCGGTGATGTATCCAACGTTTCCGAAAACCGTTCTGATGGCTCCGAAAAGTTCTTTAATGACCCCGCAAGCCAGCTGAGGGCTCCAGTAATGCGTCCGATGATACCGGAAAGGAAATTGTTGTGCCTGCACATACCCTCTCACTAATGGCTACACTACAGGAACAGGCAGCAACGAAAGTTTTTCTAGCAGACAAGTGCGTTGTTTTAACCCAAGGAAGCAAGGAAGTAGTCCGAATTCCTATTGATAATATAAAGCTGATTGGCGAATACACAACGGCAAACGGCCAAGTGGTTGACGATTGGTTTATCGTCTTCATGACTTCGGAGAAGGACTGGACGCAGATTTCTCAATACACTCCCGGAATGTTGGAGATGCTACAGGAATTAGGCGCTCATCTGGAAGCTGAGATAATAGGGTGGCTGGCCTATTCGACTAGCTGGAAAACCAACATCATCTGGCCCCAACAGGTGGCAGGGCAAGAAATGTGGGACGCAATCAGCCAGGTTCCGACAACGCTAATTGACCGGTTCAAAAAAGCTTTGGGGCTGGGAAATCAGCACTTAGTGTTAACAACGGCTTCGGCTTCCGTTTTCTAAAATAGCGCTAACTAGCGCCGGCCCTTTACACTATCTGGTATTCCGCTCCCGCTGTTCATCTGCTCCAGCAGGTTATCAGCAGCGATGGTGTCCACGGCCTCGGCGCGGCGGCGGATAGGTTCCGACTCCGACACGCAGTTATACTTCTTCACGATTTTGACCGAAGCAGCCGGGAAGTGGCCAGGGGTATAGTCCAACTCCTTGTCTTTGTACACTTTCTCCATGAACTTGCCGAAGATGGGTAGGGCCGTGCGGCCGCCTTCGCCCTGCTGCGAGCCGGTGAAGTGGATGCTGCGGTCTTCGCCGCCCACCCACACGCCGGTCATCAGGTCCTTGGTCATTCCCATGTACCAGCCGTCGGAGTAATTGGAGGTGGTGCCGGTTTTGCCGCCAATCTGGTTGTCGTTGTGCCAGAGGTCGTAGTCCCACAGAGCCTGCGAGGTGCCGCCGGGCTCTTCCATGCCGCCGCGCAGCATGTAGGTCATCAGCCAGGCGGTTTCGGCCGGGATAGCGCGGTGCTGCACGGGGTCAAACTGCTTGATGACGTTGCCGTTGCGGTCTTCGATGCGCGTCACGAGGCGCGGGTCGGAGCGGAAGCCGGAGTTCATGAACGTGCTGTAGGCGTCCACCATTTCGTACACGCTCACGTCGCCGGCCGAGCCGAGGCCGATGCTGGGCACTGATAACAGGGGTGAGGTGATGCCGACTTTGTGGGCGTATTTGGCCACGTTGTCCCAGCCCACTTTCTCAGTCAATTGGGCCGTCACGGAGTTCACGGAGCGGGCCATGGCGTGGCGCAGGGTCATGTTGATGCCGGTGTATTCGCGGGTCACGTTGTCGGGTTTCCACTCCATGGGCTTGCCGTTTTCGACGTAGTTGATGGTCACGCGCTGGTCGCGGATGCGGTCGCAGGGCGTGTAGCCGTTGTCGAGGGCCGTGAGGTACACGAAGGGCTTGAACGTGGAGCCGGCCTGGCGCTTGCCCTGCTTCACATGGTCGTACTTGAAAAAACGGTAGTCGAGCCCGCCCACCCAGGCCTTGATGTGGCCGGTGAAAGGGTCCATGCACATCATGCCCGATTGCAGGAAATGCTTGTAGTAGGCCAGCGAATCGAGCGGCGACATGACCAGTGTGGTGTCGTTGTCGTCGTGCTTCCAGGTGAATACCTTCATCGGCCGCTTGGCATTCAGGGCCGAATCGAGGCGCTGGGGCTGGTTGCGGTAGTGGTTGGCGAGGGTTTTGTAGCTCTCGGTGCGCTTCATTTGAGTTGCAATGAAGTCGGGAATTACGTTGCCTTCGTCGTCTACCCACGGGTCCTTGCCCTTATTTCTCCAGAAATTGTCAAACTGGTTCTGCAGGGCTTTCATACGCTCGTGCAGGGCCTCTTCGGCGTGGGCCTGTATGCGCGAATCAATGGACAGGTAGATTTTGAGGCCGTCGCGGTACATGTCGTGGCCCGTGCTGTCGCACCACGCATCCACAAACTGGCTGATGGCGCTGCGGAAGTAGGTATCGGGCCCGTCGATGTGCTTTTCAACGTGGTAATCGAGCACGATGGGCGTGGCTTTGAGGGCCGCGATTTCGGCTTTGGGCAGCACCCCGGCCTGGGCCATGCGGTCGAGCACCACATTACGGCGGCGCAGGGCGGCGGCCGGGTGGAACTTGGGATTGTAGGCCGTGGGGTTGTTGAGCACGCCCACCAGCATGGCGGCCTGCTCGGGCTTCAGGCTGTCGGGCGAGGTGTTGAAGAAGGTTTTGGCCGCTACTTTAATGCCGAAAGCACTGGAGCCGTACTCCACCGTGTTGAGGTACATGCGCAGGATTTCGCGCTTGGTGTAGTGCCGCTCCAGCTCGACGGCGGTAAGCCATTCCTTGGTTTTGGCCACAATGGTGCTCACCACCGGAATGTAGCCCAAAGCGCCCCGGCTCTGCTGGCGGCGGATTTTGTAGAGGTTTTTGGCCAGCTGCTGGGTGATGGTGGACCCCCCGCGCTTCTCGCCGTGCAACGAGGCCCAGAAGCCCCCGAGCACCGCCGTGAGGTCGATGCCCGAGTGCTCGTAGTAGCGCACGTCCTCGGTAGCGACCAAGGCTTTGATGAGTAGGGGCGACATCTGACTGAGGCGCACCGGCGAACGGTTTTCGCGGAAGTACTTACCAATCAGCACTCCATCCGACGTATAGATTTCCGACGCCCGCTCCACTTTGGGATTCTCCAAATCGGCCAGGCTGGGCGACTTACCAAACAGGAACATGAAATTGGTGCTTACCAGAAACGGGTACACCAAAAACAGGATAATAACTAAGCCGAACACTACCCAGGCCCAGCTGGCTACCCGCAGCGGCCAGCGGCGGCGCGGCGGCTTGGGCTTAGCACCGGAAGAAGAAGCGGAAGGAGACGTTTTTAGGTCGGCCATAAGAGGCGGCAAGTAGAAAAACGGAGCCTTGGCTCCGCCACGAAGAACGGCAAATATACCAGACCCCCGCCCCAATAGTCAGGAATAAACGCCCGGTGGGCAAATCGGGAGGCGTACCCCGGCCAGTAGGCTAGTCGCGCTGCCGGGCCGCCAGCACGGCTTTGTGGTGCACGTTGCGCAGGGCCTTGGCGCGGCGGCGCTGCCAGCGCCAGCCCAACTCGCCCAGGGCCAGCAGGATAATGCCCAGGCCCAGGAAATAGCTCCAGTGCAGCAGGCGGATTTGCCCCCGCGTGGGCGAGTCCAGCTCCTGAAACAGCAGCAGGCCCCAAAGCTCATCGAGCAGCGTGAAAGCCCACACGGCGGCCGCCAGCACCCGCCCGGCCCTGCCCAGCGCCAGATGCCAGTGCAGCAGGTACAGCACCACGCCCGGCAGCGCCGACAGCAGCACCAGCGGCGCGGCCTTCACCAGCGGCAGGCCCAGGAAGATGATGCTCAGCGTTTCCTTTAGTACCTGCGCGCCGGCCAAGGTCCGGCCCAAGCGCGAGATTTTGGGAACGACGGCCGACGGGTGCAAGTGAGAAGTAGGCATAGGGCGGGACAATGCGAAGCAGCTAAGTGGCCCCCAAGATACTGAGCTTCGGCTAGTAACGCCGCGCCATGGTGCGCGAAGCCTGGCAGCGCCACGTCAGCACCACAATCAGCAGGCCTTTTACGGAATCGAGCAGGAGGTTGTCGGGCTTGCCGAAGGCGAAGAAAATGCCCGCGCCAATGCCTATCCACCACACGCCCAGCAGGTAGCACCAGGTAGCAAACCCGGGCCGCCGCCGCGCCACCTGCACCACGGCCACCGCCGCCACCAACGACACAAACAGCAGCAGCCACGCCACGATGTAGGCCAGAAACTTGGTTTCGGGACCGTACTTCACCCCAAATTGCGTGAGGGTGAACACCGGGGCGAAAAACGCGCCTCCGGTCAGCGCCAGCTCAATGAGCAGGGCGATGATGAGCACAGTCAGAAGCAGCTTACGCGCCATGTAGGGTAGGCGATGGTGATACCGTAGTGGGCTGTTCTCAGTATGAAAAGCCTAACGGGCCGCCAAGCTAAACAATAATCTTTAATAAATCATTATTTCAAGTTTCACGGAACCTTGCAACTGAATATCACGGCTAGCATAAAGCCTGAATTGATTCAGGGATAGGCATTTTTTGTCACTAACCCACGAGAGTGAGGCTGATGCCGGTTTACATAATCCCCTGATTGAATACCGCTCCCGGGTCGTTCCCAAAGGCTGTTTTTCACTCTTTGTTCTGGCTACCCGGCCAGGGCACTTACAAGGCCATAACAGGTGAATACGCAGGTAAAAAGCAGTAGCGGTGACAAAACCACGTAAGCCGGCAACACGATGCCCCACATCAGCAGGCGCACCACGCCCGGGCCATGGTAGGCGCGCAGCCAGGCGCGCAACATGCTCAGTACCTGCACACCCCCAACCTGCACCAATACTCCCAGCACAACCCAGCTCCAGAGCTGAGCTTTGGGGTGATTTGGCATTATCTCATTCTCAAAAATGATGCTCAGGCCCACTACCATGGTAGCGGCCGCCGTGAGCCACAGGCGGGGCGGCACCACGGGCCACGGCGGCAGCCAGTTGCGTTTGTTAGCCACCATGGCTGTGCGCGAAATGGCCGCCCCTACTGCCGCGACCATAGCAGCATGAGTTGGGTGAAGGCCAGGAGCAGCAGACTCAGCAATACAATGGTAGCCGGCAGCACGCCGCGTATCAGCCGGCGCCAGCGGGCATCGGGCGAGGCGGCGCGTTCCTGCCAGGCCAGCAGCAGGCCCAACGCGGCCACATCGCCGATGCAGAACAGGACGCCGAAAAACGTGAGGGCGAATTGGGAAATGGAGGTCATCCGGAGTCTTTGTTTAATAAGGGACTATTGCTGATTTTTCAATTGCTCATAAGCCTGCCAGTCGGCGTAGGTGAAGCCCTGCCAGCCGGTTTGGGCCCGGTGATGCGCCTGCCATTCAACCACGACCTTATTGAGCTGCTGCTGCGCGACGGCCGCCGTGATGGTGGTGGCGTTGCCGTATTCATCGGCGGTAGTGAGGTGGGCGGCGGCATCGAGCGCGCTGCGGTGGGCCACCAGCGTGGGCAGCGTGCGGCCGGGCATGGCCAGCAGAAAGCCGATATCGACGCTGCGGAAACGGGCCTGGAGGTTGTATTCCGCAATCCAGACCTCCCAGTTGCCGGCGGCCAGCAGCAGCAGCACTGCATAAGCGGCCAGCGAATTGAGGCGTACGAGGCTGTAGGCCGAGCGGCGCTGCCAGATTTTAAGGAGTACCGTGGCCAGCCCAAAAAACACCAGCAGCAGGAAGAAACACACCCCGATGCGCTTGTAGGCAATGCCGCTGTTCAGAATGTAGTAGTAGTTGCGCAGGCCCACCGAGGCGGCCAGCACGGCATTTTGCACCACCCAAACCGTGGCGCCCCAGCGCAGCCACGGCAGGCCGGGCGCATAGAAATTCAGGTTGCGGCGGAAGAACCACAACACAATGCCCATGGCCAGCAGAATGCTGAAGATGAGCACATACGTGCCTTCGTGCACGAACTGGGCCAGGTCGAACCCCGGCGCGGGCTCAAACCCAAACCACAGCCAGTTGATGTCGATGGCATTCACCGCCAGCAGCAGCACATTCACCAGCCCGAAGACGGCGGCGGCGGCCAGAAACTCTTTGCGCAAATCGAGCATCCGGGTGGTGCGGAAGCCGAAATCGGGCCGGCGCACGCCGAAGGAGGCCACCCGGTCGCGCTGCCGCCGCACAAACTCTCCGAAGCGTGACTCGTGGTCGGCGAAGTAGTACACCGGCACCACCACCACTACCCCGGCCGTGACCAGAAAGCCCAGCGCGATAAACAGCAGGTGGCCAAAGGAAATATCGGGCAGCAGGCGCGCCAGCCACTCGCCCAGCCGCGCCAGCGCCTGGCTGCTCAGGGCCTCGTAGCGCGGGTTGGCCACCGCGAAGAGCAGGTGGAAAGCCCCTAAAATGCCTAGCGGCACCAGAAACAGACGGCCATAGAACCAGCTGCGACGCATGCCTGCCCCGGTATTGCGCGGCGCCCGCACCCCCGCCAATGCGCGTAACCAGGCCTGTGCCACGCTATAAGCCGCCGTGAGCAGGGCGTAGAGCACCAGTTTCAGGTGCGGCTGGTTCACGTAGCCCAGCAGCATCAGCAACGAGGCCATGCAGGCCAGCGCCGCCACCGCCGAACCATATACCGCCATCATGGCGGCTCCAAACAGGCTACCGCCCACCATCAGCCAGAAGGAGCCGGCGCGGCGCACCGCCGCGTGGCGCGGCAGCAGCACAAACTGCACCACCAGTACAAACAGCGTGAATACCAACATATTTACCCCGCCGCCTTCACGCCAGAAAAGCCAGTCGAATAGCACCACGCCCAGTGGCAGCAATGCCTTGTGGATGGTAGAAAGTGACGCTGCAGCCGTGGTTTGCAGCGGGGCCGCATCCGAATGGGCGGAAACAGGGATGACCGGGTTCATGGACAATGAGTTAGATGAAAGACAGATTTGAGGCCGCTAATGAGCCGGGCCAGCGGCTAGAATTAATCTTAAAGAACTTTGATATTCAAAGTGAATGAGCAAAAAAAAGAGTCCGACTTGCTTCTTGCTCAAAAAATCAGGGCCGCAACAGCTTCTCCAGTGTAGCTAGGTGCTGCTGAAACGCGGCCTTGCCGGCGGCGGTGGCGGTGTAAGTCGTGTTGGGCTTCTTGCCGACAAACTGCTTGCTGACGAGCACGTATTCGGCCTTTTCGAGGGCAGCTACGTGGCTGGCGAGGTTGCCATCGGTTAGGTCGAGCACTTCTTTTAAGTCGTTAAAGCTTACCGAGTCGTTGGCCAGCAGCACGGCCATTACGCCCAGCCGCACGCGGTGGTCAAAGGCCTTGTTGAGGGTGTGGATGAGGTGCTTCACCGGGTTGCTGTGGGGTTATTGGGCCGAGGTGCCGGCCGCGCCCGGCCGCTCATAGCGGTTATACATCAACAGGCCGTAGCCGATGTGGCCCAGGCCAAAGCCGAGTGCAAAGTAAGCCAAGCCCCAGCCGGGTTGCAGCATGGCCAGCAGCCCCAGTCCGATTTGGGTGAGGCCCAGCAACCGAATTTCGTCGAGGGTGTACTTGCTGGCGTTGAGCAGCGCGAGGCCGTAGAACAGCAGCAGCCCTGGCACTACCATGCCCGCATCGCCGCCCAGATACAGGCGCAGGCAAAAGAGCCCGCCCGCCACCAGCGGCACGGCCAGGGCCACGGCCAGCCGGCGGGCCGGGCTGCTCCACAGGGTTTGCCCGCTGCTGTGGGTACGGCGACGGGTGAAGAACACGGCCACCAGCAGCGCCGCCGCAATCATGCCGCCCGCCAGCAGCAGCAGAAACGGCAGGGCCGCCCGCCGCTCCGGCTCCGAGGCCTGCATCAGGCGCAGGTAGCCGTCGGGAAATTCGCTTTGCAGGTAGAAGTGGCTCACCGCCGACCCCAGCAGCGCCACCACGCCCGCCCCTACCCCACTCAGGCCCGAGAGCGACAAAAAGCGCGAGCTGCGCTCCATGATGGCGCGGATTTCGGTGAGTTGGGCAAGGGGGTCGGGAGCGGCGGCGGGCTTCATAATTTTCGAAGTGCTTTGTGATGCAAAGTTGATGAAAAGAATTGATACATTTGCCATACTTCCACCAAATTTTATTGCTCAATGCCCACCGCCCCCGCAGCTATTGCCCCGCCCTGGGACATTACCTATACCATATGGGGCCGTAGCGCTTTGCTCAATACCGGCATCTACGGGGCAGTATGCGTCTTCGCTGGAGGCGGGGGCGGAGTTGGACTCGCCCTTCTTACCGGCCTGATAAGCGCAATAATCTCGCTGCCTGCCATCGTTGTGTTGCGCTGGCTGCTGCCAATCGTATTGGCCATAAAATCACGGCAATGGCGCATTACCGGTGTTTTGGGCTTTGTAACGCTTCTCTATCTAGTACTGGCCATCCCCGTTAGCATGGCACTATCGGTTGGGTCTGATGATGCAAATCCAGTTCAGCTCACGTGGTCTGCCACGGCTTTCGTGCTGGCCTTTACTTCACCTTGTTTGGCAGGGACATTAATTGCAGCAGGCCATACCTGCCGCACGCTGTTGTTCCGGCCAGATTCGCTTGTCAGCAATGCGGCAAATACCTAACGCGTCTTCCCGCCCTGTCAGGTACTGGCTGCTGTCCCTCCTGCTCGGCAGTGCCATCTATGCCGGGTTCAATGGCCTCGTGCACTTCAGCGACTGGTGCTACCTGGCAGCTTCTATGGCAGTAGCGGCAGTGGCTTCGGCGGCGGTACTGCCGCTGTATGGGTGGCTGCTGGGCCACCTCATGCGGCACGGGCAGCACTGGCCGGCGCTGGGGCGCTGGGCGTGGCTGGTGGGCGGCACGCTGGCGCTTTTCGGGCTGGCCAACCTGCTGGTGTGGCCGCTCCGGACGTGGCCAGGACCGGGCGGCGCGTGGCCGTAGGGAGTGGCAGCGGTGGCAGCATCATGCCTGGCGGCGAGCCAACGCCAGGTTTTTCTGCGAGGCGCAAAAAAAGTTCCGTCTCATAATGAGAATCGGCCGGCAGAAGTGCAAACAGCAGATTGCAGATGATTTAGGTAATCTGTTGATTCACAACACACCGATTCCGCTTTGCATAGATGCTACATATTTTACAAATTCGGGAAAAATAATTCCCGAAAATATAATTTATCGTAGCTGAAAACCGTTTGTTCGCAATGAATCGTAATTCGTTCATCCTGCGAAAACGGACATTCAGCATGCTGTAACATCTGTTTATCGAGGTTAATCATCAGAATTGCCCTTATTTACTTATTGCTGCTTTTTTCTGTACTATGACAACTTTCTTCCCCTCTCCTACCTCGTCTTCTTCCTCCTCGGCTCTGGTACGCACCTTGATGGTGTGGCTGCTGAGTAATTTGGGCGGCACCAGTGTCTTGGCCCTCGATTTCAGCATCGAAAGCCCGGCCGACCTCACTATTCCTTTGCTGGTGGGCTTCATGGCGGCGCTTATTTCGCTGGCCTATGTCCCGCTGGCCTGGCCGTTTTTCGCCCTGGCCCAACGCATCTGTACTGGCTGGCGGTGCCAGCTGCTGGCCGTGGCGGGCGTCGTGACCGTTTTCGGAGTGGCCAACTACCTGTTGCTCCAATGGTTGCCCATTGGCTCCTTCGGCACCCTGCTCACCTTTTCCCGGCCGTACCTGGGCGCGGCGCTACTGGCGGTGGCGTGGCTCTACCGGCCACAAAGCGCCGGGCAGCCGGCCACCGCTAAACTATCCCGCCCGGCCCCGCTGCTGAATTCGTGGTGCATTCGCACGCCGCGCCGTCGCCCCTTGCTGGCCAAATAGCGGCGCTGGCCAAGCCCTTCACTGCCAGCCTACGCCGGTTGGGCCGGAAACAGCAGCGTGAACGTGGTGCCCCGGCCCAGCTCGCTGGCCACGCTCACCTCAATGTGCAGCAGGGCGCAGGCCTTGGCCACAATGGACAAGCCCAGCCCGGTACCGCCGATTTGCTTGTGTGCCAGCGCATCGGACCGGAAAAGCGGGTCGAAAATCCGCTCCAAATCCTCCGGCCGAATGCCGATGCCCTCGTCGCTGATGGTGCAGCGCAGGTGCGCCGCGGGCCGCGAGAAACCCACGGTGATGGCAGAGCCGGCGGGCGAATACTTAATAGCATTGGCCAAGAGGTTGTCCAGAATCAAATCGACCAGAAACGGGTCTGACACGATGGGCGGCAGGTCGCCGTCTTCCACATTTACGCGGATATGCTTGGCGCTGAGGTTAGCACGGTGGCGGTGCAGCACATCGTGCACGCAGCTGAGCACCGACAGCTCCTGCCGCTTCAGGTCCTTGGCTTGGGTTCCGAAGCGGGCCAGCAGCAGCAGCTGGTCGACGAGGAGGCTGAGGCGGTCGATTTCGCCGATGCCGAAGCCGATGCTTTCCACGTATTCGGCGGGCGTGCGGGGCTTGCGCACCAGCACTTCGAGGGTGCCGCGCAGCACGGCCAGCGGCGTGCGCAGCTCGTGCGAGGCATCGGCGGTGAATTGCTTTTCGCGCTCCACCGCCTGCTCGATGCGCTGGAGGAGGCTGTTGATGGCGCTGGCCAGGGTGTGGAGCTCGTCGGGGCGCGGCGGCAGGGCAATGCGCTCAGCTAAGTTGTTGCGGGTGATGCGGTTGGTGGTGGCCGTGATTTGGGCAATGGGCGCGATGCTGCGCCCCGCCAGCCCCCGCGCCAGCCCAAACACCAGCAGCAACACCACCGGAAACGAAAGCAGCAGCACGGTTTCGAGGCTATCGAGCACATGCCGGGCAGCCTCCGAGGAAATGGCGGCCACCAGGTAGCCCACCGTGGTGCCGGCCGGCCGAATAGGCTCGGCCAGCTGCCGCAGGGCCTGCCCGCGCAGCATGGAGTTCAGCGGCACCAGCGGCTGGGTGGCGTCGAAGGGCAGCAGGTCGTTTTTCAGGTTGGGCGAGCGGTCGAGCACCCGGCCGCGCGCATCGGCCAGTTGAATGAACACCGGGGCCACCTGCACCTCGCGGTGCTCCCGCTCCTGCCACTCCCGCCGGTGCATAAAGGCCGCCTGCGGACCATCCAGCCGCAATTCGCCCATGTGCTTGCCTACTTCAAACCGCAGACTGTTGTCCAAATCGAGGTAGACACGGTGCTGCACCACGCCAAAAACCACCAGGTACACGGCCGCCACCAGCGCGGCGGTGGCCAGCATGTAGTACAGGGCGATGCGGTTTTTGAAAGTGAGCGACATTAGGATTTTAGGCCATGGGTGGTAAAGTTGCTACGTTCTGGCATTTCGCCCTCCTACCCCAGCTAGTCCCGTGCCACATATCCAATGCCGCGCACAGTCTGCAAATACTCATCATCCTTGCTCATTCCCAGCTTCTTACGTAGCGCGTTCATGTACACATCGAGCACACCGGTATTGTATTCGAAGTGAATATCCCACACGTTTTCGATAATGCTCTGGCGGCGGCACACCTTGCCCTTGTTGCGCAGCAGGTATTCGAGTAGGGCAAATTCCTTTTGTGTGAGGGCAATTTCTGCGTCGTTTTTATGCACCTGGTGCGTGTCCACATCCAGCGTGATGGGACCGAGCACGAACCGCTCGGCCGACGCGGGCGCGGGCCGCAGCTGCACTTTGATGCGCTCCAGCAGCTCCTCAAAATGAAACGGTTTTTTGATGTAGTCGTTGGCACCGGCCTGCAGGCCGGCCACGGTATCGGCTACGGTGTCTTTGGCAGTGAGAAAAATCAGGGGCGTGGTGAGCTGCCGGGCGCGCAGCTGCTGGCACACTTCCAAGCCCGTGAGGCCGGGTAGCATCCAGTCCACGAGCAGCAGGTCGTAGGGCTGGGCCTGGGCCTGGGCAAGGCCGGCGGGGCCGGTATCGGCCACATCCACCACAAATCCTTCTTCCTCAAGACCCTGCTTCAAAAAGCGGGCAATACCGGGTTCGTCTTCGATGAGTAGAATGTTCATAAGCGGGAAGCCGCCGGCCGCAGCCGCCGGGAGCGAGGGTTCAAAGTTCAGCTTAACGGCATCATCCCTTCAGCGGGTACGCTCGAATGAGGAGGAGCGAATACTTTAAGGGAATCTTAATATTTTCCTAAGAAAAAGCGAAGATGCCGAGCCGTAAAGATGGTCCGTTTACCTCCACTCAGTGCAGGGCACTGCTTATCTGCTGCGCCCTGGCTCTACTCTTTTTCTTTTTTTATGAAGCTTTATTTGCTCGCTGCTTCGGTAGCGCTCCTTACCGCCATTGCGCCCCAGGCCCACGCTCAACGCCGCAACAACCAGACCACCACGCCGGCATCGTCGAGCAGCGCGACACCCAACAACACGCCCAATGCCCCGGGCAACGACACCGGCAAGCTCGACTACCGCAACCCTTCGGCCGACCAGCTCATTCCGGTTGAAGCCGAAAAGCGCGGCCCCATCACCCAGGAGCTACAGGCCTCCGTGGTGGAGCTGCTGGAGCTCTACCACGACTCGAAGCAGAGCCACTGGAACCTGCGCGGCCCCATCTACCTCTCGCTGCACGAAAAGCTGCAAGCCAATGCCGACGAGTACCGCAAGTACGCCGACATTCTGGCCGAGCGGGTGCTGCAAGTGGGCAACCCCATCGACGGCCGCGTGCCCGTGGTGGCCGCCACGGCCAACCTGGGCGAGTTTCCCGGGGGCTACCTCTCCGATAAGCAGGTGCTCATTCTGATGACCGAGCGCATCAACACGACCGCCAAGCGCGTGCGCCAGCGCATCGAAAGCATGAGCAAAGTGGACGAAACCACCTCTAACCTCCTTCAGGAGCTCAGCTACGCCCTCGACAAGCAGGTATGGCAGTTCCGGGTGATGATGCAATAATTGCGGCTGGTCGTGCAAACAACAGTTCCAAAACCACCCGGTTGGTCGGCGGCAACGTCGGCGGGCCGGGTGGTTTTTGCGTAAGTTCGGTTTATGCGCCTTCGCCTTCGGTTGTTTGAGTTTGAGGATTTGCCGTGGTTTCCGGCCACCATTCGGGCCGGGATGATGGACTACCTGCGGTTTATGATTTCGCTGCTGGGCACCTATCGGCCTATTGCCCCGCTGCTGGCCGAAGGCCTCGCCCGCACCGCCCAAACCCGCGTGCTGGAGCTGGGCGCCGGGGCCGGCGGCGGCACCGAAACCGTGCTGGCCGCCCTGCGCACCCACGGCCAGCCCACGGCCACAATCACCCTTACCGACCTCTACCCCCAGCCCGCTGCCTGGGCCGATATTGCCCGGCGCACCCACGGCGCCATCGGCTACGAGCCGGCGGCGGTGAATGCCCTGGCCGTGCCCGCGCAGCTGGCGGGCTTCCGCACCATTTTTTCGGCTTTTCACCATTTCCCGCCCGAGGCGGCCACAGCCATGCTGCGCGATGCCGTGCGGGCCGGCACCGGCATCGGGGTGTTTGAGGGGGCGGGCAAGCACTGGGCCGAGCTGCTGCTAGCCGTGACGGTGCTGCCCGTGGCACAGTTGCTGCTCACGCCGTTTTTCCGGCCTTTTCGGCTCAGCCGGCTGGTGTTTACTTACCTCATTCCGCTCATTCCGCTCTGCACCATCTGGGATGGGTCGGTTTCGCTGCTGCGCATGTACTCCACGGCTGAGCTGCTGGCCCTGGCCCACGCCGCCGACCCGGCCGGCACTTTCGCCTGGCAGGCCGGCAAAAAGCGCCACTGGTGGGGGCCGCAGGTCACCTACCTCATCGGCTGGCCGAAATAGCCCGAAGTAGCGCGAACTTTGTAGTTCGCGGCCCCGCGCCGTTTGCACGACTGCAAAATGCGCGGGGATTCGAACTACCAAGCTCGCGCTACATGCTCACTGCCTACAAAAAAGCGCTGCCGCTGCTGCGCATCCCATTTTCCGTTTACCTCATGCCCGTGTTCTGGTTTGGGCTGAGCGCCCTGCGCGGGCCGTGGAGCGGTGGGCGGGCCGTGGGCGTGTTCATAGTGCTGCACCTGCTGGCCTACCCCGCCTCCAACGGCTACAACTCCTATTACGACAAGGACGAAGGCAGCATCGGCGGCCTCAAAGCGCCGCCCAAAGTCACGCCCGAGCTGCTGCATCTGGTCTGGCTGTTCGATGCGCTGGCCGTGGCGGGCGCGGCCCTGCTCTCGCTGCCGTTCGCGGCGCTGGTGGTGGTGTATTTACTGGTGTCGAAAGCCTACAGCTATGAGGGCATTCGGCTGAAAAAATACCCGCTGCTGAGCACGCTGGTAGTCGTTATTTTCCAGGGTGCTTTCACGCTGCTGATGACGCAGGTGGGCGTGGGAGCAACACCGGCGCAGCTTTTCGAGAAAACGAACTTGCTGCTGGCGTTGGTGAGCACGCTATTTTTGTGCGGCTCCTACCCGCTCACGCAGGTGTACCAGCACGAGGAAGATGCCCGGCGCGGCGACCGCACCCTGAGCCTGCGACTGGGCATTCGGGGCACGTTCATATTTGCGGCGGTGGGGCTGCTGGCGGGCGCGGCGGCGCTGGGCCTGGCCTACTGGCTGCGCCAGGAAATCCGCCCGCTGCTGATTTTTTTGGTGGCTACCGGGCCGGTGGTGGCGCTGTTCAGCCGCTGGGCCTGGGCCGTGTGGCACGACGAAAGCGCCGCCGATTTTGAGCACACCATGCGGATGAACCAGGTGTCGTCGCTGTGCTTAAGCGCGGCCTTTATTGCCATGCTGCTCTGGCGTTGAGCGCCGGAAGTATGACTGACGGTAACTCACCTGGCCCTCCGGCGCGTATTAATAGGGTATTTCACTTCACCTGCCACTGTCATGCACATCACCCGCCTCTTCCTGCTACTGCCGCTATTGGCGGCCTGTAATTCCACTCCCTCGGCTGTAAACGATGGTTCGTTTTCGAAGATGGCCGACCGTCAGGCCTCTGACGCTACCGCCACTTTGCCCGTCCCCGATACTACCCACACCAAAGCCGTTTCGGCCCTGAGCGATACCCTGCGCGTGGCGCGGCTGGCGCACAATTTCAGCCGCCACAAAGGCCCGGCCGATAAATTCCAGCTCGTATTTCGCGGCCCGTCCATCCTCGAAGGAACCGCCGAATTCACCATCACCGACCCCGACGGCCAAGTTATTTTCCGCGAAATGCTGACCGAGCCCGACCTCGAAGCCGCCCTGGTGTATGAGATGAAAGGACCCACCGCCACCCGCGCCGAGCGCGAAACCTACGTGCTCCGGCGCATCGACCGGTTTTTCCTGCCGGCTCAGTTTCACACGCCAGCCGTGGAACGCAATGCTCCTATCGACAGCTTTGGTGAGAAACTCGATGCTGCTACTTGGGATGACCTGCGCAAGCGGCCAGATGCCATTTCTTTTGAGTACCTGAAAGGCAAAGAAGACCGACAGCGTGTTACATGGTCGCCACTGAAAAAGCAGACCGTAAGCGTGACGCGCTACTAAAGCCGATTTTCACTGTTTTGCTTCCTCGCGCAAGAGCTGCTCCAGCCCCGCCCGCAGTTGCTCAAACGGCTGGTAGCCCCGGGCCAGCACGTAGCCCTGCTCCCCAATCCGCACAACGGCCGTGGGGAAGCCCTGCACGCCAATGCGGGCCACGGCCGCAAACTCCTGTTGGGTGGCCGTAGCCGTTTCGGGTGCCGCCCAGCGGCGCAGGAATTCGGCCTCATCCACTTCAAACGGGGCCAGCAGCGGCGCATAAGTAGCGGCGGCGTTTAAATCCTGGCCGTCGCGAAAAAAGGCCGTTTGCACGGCGTGGGCGAAGGCCACGGCGCGGGCCGGGTCCTGCGTAAGGTGGCGGAAGGCCACGATGGCCCGGCTCGGCGGCTCGGAGTCGTAGTGGTAAGTCCCGGCCTCGCCCAGCGCTTTAAATGGTTCGCCAAACGCCACGCCGGTCACGTCTTCCACCTGCACCAGGGACTGGCGAATGTAGTCCCAGCTCTCGCCAATCGGGCCGGCATCATCGTCGCGCACCATGCCGCCACACAGCACCGACACGTCGACACGCCCCGCAAACGCCCGCTGCACCTGATTGATAACCGGGCTCATGCCGTAGCACCAGCCACACAGCGGGTCGTGAACGTAGAGCAACTCGGGCAGCTGGACGATGGGTTCGGGATTCATACGCAGTTTTTTTTGCCAAAAATAGTGCCCTATCGCTCGCCCAGCGGCTTATGCGGGACAGGTAAAATTTATTTTCAACGGTGGTGAATTTATTCTTCCAGCCCACAGTTTGCTCCGTGATATCTAACCTTATTCAAGTGGACAATTTTTATACGTCCATTTATCATTATCGACGATTGTTATTCTACTGATAGCCCGCCTCAGCAATGTGGCGGGCTTTTTCGGGACCATTTGAGTCGATTGAATTATTTTAATAAGATGAATAATTCAAACAATTGAGCTGTATTGACTCATCAAAAAAAAGGCCCGCTGCATTGCTGCAACGGGCCTTTTCACTTTTGATAACCGGACGGATTAGCCGTTCATCGCCAGCAGGAATTCTTCGTTGTCCTTGGTGCCTTTGATGCGGTCCTTGAGGAATTCCATGGCCTCGGTGGCCGTCATGTCCGACATGAACTTGCGGAGTACCCACACGCGGTTCAGCTCGTCCTTGCTCATCAGCAGGTCTTCGCGGCGGGTGCCGGAAGCCGGAATGTCGATGGCCGGGAACACGCGCTTGTTGGCCAGCTTGCGGTCCAGCTGCAGTTCCATGTTGCCGGTGCCCTTGAATTCTTCGAAGATAACCTCGTCCATTTTGGAGCCGGTTTCGATGAGGGCCGTGGCGATGATGGTGAGCGAGCCGCCGCCTTCCACGTTGCGGGCCGCGCCGAAGAAACGCTTGGGCTTTTGCAGCGCCCCAGCGTCGATACCACCCGAAAGGATGCGCGACGAGCTGGGCTGCACCGTGTTGTAGGCCCGCGCCAGGCGGGTGATGGAGTCGAGCAGAATCACCACGTCGTGGCCACACTCAACCAACCGACGCGCTTTATCCAACGCCATTTCAGCGATTTTTACGTGGCGGTCGGCCGTTTCGTCGAAAGTCGAACTGAGCACTTCGGCCTTCACGGTGCGGGCCATGTCGGTCACTTCCTCGGGGCGCTCGTCGATGAGCAGCACCATGAGGTAGACTTCGGGGTGATTCTCGGCAATGGCGTTGGCTATTTCCTGGAGCAGCACCGTTTTACCGGTCTTGGGCTGGGCCACGATGAGGCCGCGCTGGCCCTTGCCGATGGGCGCAAACAAATCGAGCACGCGGGTGCTGATTTGGCTGGGCTTGGTGGTGAGCTTCATGCGGTGGTCGGCAAAAAGCGGGGTAAGGTGGCTGAACGGCACCCGGTCGCGGACTTCCTCCACGGTGCGGCCGTTCATGCTTTCCACGCCTACCAGGGCAAAGTATTTCTCGCCCTCGCGCGGCGGCCGGATGGTGGCCACCACCGTATCGCCGGGCTTCATGGCGAACTGCTTCACCTGTTGCGGCGACACATACACATCGTCGGGCGAGCTGAGGTAGTTGTAGTACGGCGAGCGCAAGAAGCCATAGCCGCCGTCGGGCATCAGCTCAAACGTGCCGCCGCCGGGCACCACCAAATCCAGCTCCTGGCGCTGGGGGCGCTGGTTCTGCTGCTGGTTCTGGTTTTGATTCTGACCTTGATTCTGGCCCTGGGGCTGGTCGGTGCGAGGTGAGCCGTCGGGGTTTTGCTGGCGCTGCTGGCGTTGCAGGTCGCGCTGGGCGTAGCGCTCCTCACGGGTTTGGTTGCGGTTGTTGCCTTCGCCACGGGGCTGGTCGTTGCGCGGCTGGTCCTGGCGGGGCTCACGCTCCTGGCGGGGCTGGTCGTTGCGGGGCTGCTGATTATCGCGGTTTTCGCGGGGCTGCTGGTCCTGGCGGGGGCCGCGGGGCTGGTCTTGGCGGGGCTCACGCGCTTCGCGGTTGTCGCGTTCGAAACGGTCGGCGCGGTTTTCGCGGCGGTCGGCAAAGCCATTGCCACCAAATTCGCGGCGGCCGTTGTTGAGATTGCCTTCGCGGTTGTCGGCATTGGGCTCGGGAGCGGGCGCGGCAGCAGCGGCAGCTTCATTAGCGGCTTTTTCGGCGGCCATTTCGGCGGCGCGCTGCTCGGTGATGGGCCGGCCGGCACGGTCTACGCGCTCCCGGCGGGGGCGGTCGAGGCGCGGGGCGGCGGCATTCTGGTCGTCGGTGCTGGCGACGGGGGCGGCCATTTCTTCGGTGGCGGCGGCCGGCGCCTGTGCGAGGGTAGCACCAATGGCTTCGGAAGGAGCAACCAGGGCCAGACCCTCGATAGAATCCAATATCTCAACCGTGGGGGCCGGCGCGACGGCCACTGCCGGGGCGGGCTCCTCAGCTACGGCAACGGCGGCAACGGCGGCTTCGCGGCGCGGCTCGCGGGCCGGCCGGGCATTTGGGGCCTTAACCGCAGGCGGCGCTACATCGGAAAAAGGCTGTTCGGCCGTGCTGGGGGCGGCGCGGCGAGTAGCCGTGCGGGCGGGCCGGGCGGCACTGGCGGCGGGCACCACAGCGGCCGGGCTGGCCGCCGCCGGAGCAGCGGCAGCCGGGGCAGCAATAGCTGGAGCGGGAGCAGCCGGAGTTGCGCCGGGGGTGAGGGCCTGATGGTCGAGGATTTTATAAATCAAATCCTGCTTACTGAGCCGTTTAAAGTTGCCAACGTTTAAGTTTTCGGCAATTTCCTTGAGGTCGGACAACAGCCGGTCCTTCAACTCGTTAATGGTATGCATAATGGGAATAAGGGGGGGACATCTGGCTGTAAAGCGCGGGGGGCTGGCTGCCCGCTATGGCCCACTGGGGGCGCAAAAAGCCAGCTACGGCACGGCGGCGGGGCCGCTGGAAATATATTAATTCGCGGGGTCCGAACGAGCTACTAATGAGCAACGCACGGCGCGAGATGAATACGCAAGAAAATGAGGTGCAGAATGGGCCGCTGGAAATTCAGCAAACAGGCGGACCAACGACGGGCACTGTGGCCCGCGGGCCCGACCAGGGCGGCCGGTTGCTCCCGCAATGTTAGCGCATTACGGACAAACTGCCAAATCGGATGCCTTCCGAATAGCGTTTGAACGCGGCACGGGGCAAAATAAGTTGCGCGGCGTGCCAAAGCTTTCGCAGCCAAGGCGGTGGTGAGGTCGGTTTTTACTTACGACCTTTGCCCGGCTTACCCCAACCTGCCCCATGCTGCAACTTTCCGTTCTCCGCGACCAGACCGACCATGTGCTGGCCGGCCTCGCCAAAAAACGCTACGCCACCGGCCCCGCCGACGTGGCTGCCATTCTCGACCTCAACCAGCGCCGCCGCCAGCTCCAGACCAGCCACGACTCGGCCCAGGCCGAGGCCAACGAGCTGGCCCGCCAGATTGGCGGCCTCATGAAGTCCGGTGACAAAGCCGGGGCCGAAACCCTCAAGGCCCGCACCGCCGAGCTGAAACAGCACACCCAGAGCGCCGCCGCCGAGTTGGCCCAGGTAGAGAAAGAGCAGCAGCAGCTTCTATATAAGCTGCCCAACCTGCCCCATACCAGCGTGCCCGAAGGCCGCGCCGCCGCCGACAACGAAATCGTGCGCGAGCACGGCACCAAGCCTGAGCTCGGCTCCGACGCCGTGCCGCACTGGGATTTGATTAAGAAGTACGACATCATCGACTTCGAGCTGGGCGTGAAAATCACCGGCGCGGGCTTCCCGGTGTATAAGGGCCAGGGGGCCCGACTGCAGCGCGCGCTCATCAACTTTTTCCTCGATGAGGCCCGGGCCGCCGGTTACACCGAGATGCAGCCGCCCATTCTGGTGAACGAGGCCAGCGGCTACGGCACCGGCCAGCTCCCGGATAAGGAGGGCCAGATGTACCACGACGCCAAAGACGACCTCTACCTCATTCCCACGGCCGAGGTGCCGCTGACGAATATTTATCGCGACGAGATTATTCCGGTCGAGAAGCTGCCCGTTCGCATCACCGGCCACACGCCCTGCTTCCGCCGCGAGGCCGGCTCGTGGGGTGCCGATGTGCGCGGCCTCAACCGCCTGCACCAGTTCGATAAGGTGGAAATCGTGCAAATCACGGAGCCGGAGCACAGCTACGCCGCCCTCGATACCATGGTGGCCCACATCGAAGGCCTGTTGCAGAAGCTGGAGCTGCCCTACCGCGTGCTGCGCCTCTGCGGCGGCGACATGGGCTTCACCAGCGCCCTGACGTTTGACCTGGAGGTGTGGAGCGCCGCCCAGGGGCGCTGGCTGGAGGTTAGCTCGGCTTCGAATTTCGAAACCTACCAGGCCAACCGCCTCAAGTGCCGCTATAAGGTGGACGGCAAAACCCAACTGTTACACACCCTGAACGGCTCGGCGCTGGCGCTGCCCCGCATCGTAGCCGCGCTGCTGGAGAACAACCAGACCAGTGAGGGCATCAAGCTGCCGGCAGTGCTGCACAGCTACTGCGGGTTTGGGATGATTATTGAAAAACCCGTTAATGACGTCCTTGACATAATGAAGTCGAAAAATAAAAAAGATTACACCAAATACTTATTTGATGGAGCACTTCACAATAAGGGACAATTAGTTAACGCTGTTGTTGCCAAGTATGTCTACAAGAATCCATTAGTAAGCATCGGAAAGCTATTTGAAATTTTTCCGGCTTCTATTCAAGGTTCTTGGGGGGTTTTCACTATAAAAGAACAAGCTGAAAGTATTAATAATGGCATCACCAAAAAAGGCACACCAGCTAAACCTAGATATAAGACCAAGCCCAACAACATCATTAAGGTTGGACAAATTGAAATAGCTACTTCGGACCAGTGGAATACAGAAAATATTTCTGCTTTCATCGAGGCAGCTACCAAAGTAGGCTTTGATATAAACCCTGACTCTACTGTGGAAACTCTGTAGCATCAGTGTAAGCATGTAAAAGGGACAGGCCCAGCTAAGATTATAGTGGGCCTGTCCCTTTTCAACACTAATACTCCGCCATTTCCTCATCTACATAGCACCACAGCCACTGCTCGCCCGGCTCGGCCGATGATACCACCGGGTGTTGAGTGGCGTGAAAGTGCCGGGTGGCGTGCTTATTCCTGGAAGAGTCGCAGCAACCGACGTGGCCGCACTGCTGGCAGACGCGCAGGTGCACCCACGTATCGCCGAGGGCTACGCACTCGGGGCAGGCGTACTCGGGAGCAGTTTTGAGCTTGGTGAGGGCCGTAAGGTGCTGGCAGGGTTCGGTTTCGGACATGGCGGCGGGGGCTGGCATTGGTGCGCCAAGTTAGCGCCCATCGCGCAATGGCGGCAATTCCAGGTTCAGCGTTTGCTCGCGCATGCACTTGAAATGGCCCTGCGGGCACTTGGCAAAGCCGATTTTGGAGCAGGGCCGGCAGCTCAGGCCCTCTACTTCCAGCACCTTGAATTCGGTGCGGTACGGGTACATGCCGAAGGCTGGCACGGTGTTGCCCCACACACTGAAAATCTCCTTACCGAAAGCGGCGGCAATGTGCATCAGGCCGGTGTCGTGGCTCACCACAAAATCGGCCTGCCGCAGCAGCGAGGCCGACTGGTGCAGCGAGTAGCGCCCGCATCCCTGGTGGATTGGTGGATTGGTGGATGAGTGGGTGGGTGGATTTTCCTGGCTTACGGCTGCTATTAGTGCTTCCGCCACGGTGGCATCTTCGGGGCCGCCGAGCAGGATGATGGGGCGCGGGGCCAGCTTGTGGCACAGCTCCACCAGCTTCTCCAGCGGCAAGCGCTTGGTGGCGTGCTGCGCACCGATGGCCACGGCCACGTAGCCGCTGGCGAAGGCGGCGGGCAGCGTAGCCAGGGCCACTTCCTGGCCGGCGGGGATGAAGTAGTCGAGGCCCTGGCCGTCGTCCTTCACGCCCAGCGAGGCGGCGGCGGCCAGGTAGCGCTGCACGATGTGCACGCGCGGCAGCTTATCAATCTTGAAGTTGACCAGCAGCCACTTCTGCCAGTTTAGCTTGTCGAAACTGCTGGATTTTACGCCCAGCCGCAGTTTGATGAGGCGGGTGCGCAAGTTATTGTGCAGGTCGATAATGTAGTCGAACTGCTCGGTTTTCAGGGCTTCCACCAGCTCGCCCAGGCTGCCGGTGAGGCAGTGCACTTTGGTGATATGCGAGTTGGGCTCCAGCAGGCTGCGGTAGCCGGGCTTGGTGGCAAAGTGCACCTCCGCGCCCGGCACCTGCTGCGCCAGCGCCCGCACCACCGGCGTGGTGAGCACGATGTCGCCGATGGAAGAAAAGCGGAGAACGAGGATTTTCATTGAGGCAAGGCAGAGCGGTCAACTCCCCTCCTTTTTTAAGGAGGGGAAGTGAGCGCCGAAGAGGCGCGAACGGGGGTGGTGAGTCGTTGAACAATGCGCTGAAACAAGTTGGGCGGGTATCGTTCGGGTATCGTGCAACGACCCAACCACCCCAATTTTCACTGCGTGAAAATATCCCCTCCTTGGTGAGGAGAGTTTCGTTCTACTCAAACAACGACTTTTTGTATTCCAGCGGCGGTGTGATATTGGCTTTACGGGCTTCGAAATAGGCCGCCACTTCCTCTACCGACTTGGCGTTGAACGTCATCTCCTTGGTCAAATGGCCTTTGCGGCCCATCAGCACGCCGTAGCGCATGTCCTCGTAGCCGTTGGTGTGGTGGGCGTCGGGGTTGATGCTGAGCTGCACGCCCTGGTCGAGGGCGTAGCGCACCCAGCGCCAGTCGAGGTCGAGCCGCCAGGGGTTGGCGTTGATTTCGATGATGACGTTGTGCTGGGCGCAGGCGTCGATGACGGCTTTGTAGTTGATGGGGTAGCCTTGGCGGCGCAGCAGCAGCCGGCCGGTGGGGTGGCCCAGCATGGTGCAATAGGGATTTTCGATGGCGCGCAGCAGGCGGTTGGTGGCCTTGGCCTCGTCCATCTTCAGGTTGGAATGGATGCTGGCCACGATGAAATCGAAGCTGGCCAGCACATCATTCGGGTAGTCGAGGGAGCCGTCGCTGAGGATGTCGCTTTCGATGCCTTTGAAGATGCGGAACGGGGCCAGCTCGGCGTTCAGCTGGTCTATTTCCTGGTGCTGCTGGCGCACGCGCTCCACGCTCAGGCCGTTGGCGTAGTGGGCGGCCTGGCTGTGGTCGCACAGGCCGAGGTACTCGTACTTGTGGTCGCGCAGCCAGGTGGCCATCTCGCGGATGCTGTGGTTGCCGTCGGAGTACGTGCTGTGGTTGTGCAGGGAGCCGCGCAGGTCACCATCTTCGAGTAGGTGGGGCAGCTTCTTTTCGGCGGCCAGAGCTATTTCGCCCAGGCCTTCGCGCAGCTCGGGCACGATGAATTGCAGGCCGGCGCGCTCGTAGAGGGCTTCTTCCTGCTGGAACTTCTCGCGCCGCGCCCACTGGCGCAGGGTGGAATTGTGGATTTGCGGGTTGGTGGGTTGCGGGATGGGCTCGCTCAAATGCGCCTCGGCGGCCGAGTTCAGGAAAACCTCGGTGGTAAAGTCCTCGGGCGCTACCAGCAGCACTTCTACCGGCGTGCCCGACTCGGTGGCCGTGCCGCGCCAGGCAAACGGCCCCGAGCGGCGCGGGTCGGGCGTGAGGCCGGCCGTGGTGTTCAGCAGCTCGTGGGCGGCGGCTGGCTTTTCGGTAGCAGCCACCAGGCGCACGGTTTCCACGATTTCGAGGCGACGACGGATTTCGCCGGCCACGGCCACCTGCTCGGTTTTCAGGCCATCGCGCAGCAGCTGGGCCAGCTCGTTGCCCAGTTTTTCGGCCTGCGGGTAGAGGAGCTTGCCCTTGCTCTGGCCCGCAAACTCCAGTGCCTCCAGAATGCTGTCCTGGGTCTTTTTGCCGAAGCCCTTGAGCTTGCTCACTTGGTCGGTTTCGGCGGCTTCGCGCAGCTGCTCGATGGTTTCGAGGCCCAGCTCGCGCCACAGGCTGCGGATTTTCTTCGGGCCAATGCCTTTGATGGCCAGCATTTCGACCACGCCGGGCGGCGTCACGTCCAGCAGGCGCTGCAGGTCGGAGAATGTGCCGGTGTCGAGCAGCTCGGCCACTTTGGCGGCGGCGGTTTTGCTCAGGCCCGTGCGGTCGGGCAGGCCGGAGCGCTCCACTTCCGCAACCGGAAAGCTCAGGGCATCGAGGGCGCTGGCCGTGCCTTCGATGGCGCGGATTTTGAACGGATTTTCGTCGTGCAGCTCCATGAGCTGGGCGGCCAGCTTGAAGGCACGGGTGAGGGCGCGGTTATCCACGGGGAAGGGGCTTTGGGGGGCACGAAGGTAGTTTATCCCGGGGCTTACGTGGCGCGGCAGCAAGCGGCCAACCCGCTCAGCTCGGCAGTACCCGGCCCGCAGGCAGTACCTTGGCCGCCGGGGCGGGAGAACGAAACAGCCTGCTTAGCCCGCCCCATTGCCATGTCCAAACTGCCTTTTTCGCCCCGGCTGCTGCTGGCCCCGCTCCTGCTGGCTGCCGCCTGCGAGCACCCCAAAACCGCCGTTGTCACCTCCTCCCCTGCTTCTTTGGAGCAGCTGGAAGGCACCTGGCTGGCCGCGCACGAAGAGAACCACGGCGACACGCTGGTGTACCGCCCCAACACCCACAAGTTTCCGCCCACGCGGGGCCGCACGGGCTTCGCTATCAGGCCTTTTGGCCGGTTTGAGCAGTTCGATATCGCGCCCACCGACGGCCTTATCGGCCGCCCCGGCACCTGGACCGCCGACGGCGACACCCGCCTGCGCATTCACCTCCTCGAGGGCCAGCAGCCGGACTATACTTTTGAAATTCTGTCGCTTGACAAAAAGGTACTGGAACTGCGGCGGGTGAAATAAGGTGCTTCCTTCACAAAGGGCTTTTATGCGCCAAGGTCGGAAATAGCCGCGTAGCGGTGGTATTGCCGCTGGTAAGCTGTCACCGCTACGCGGCTTTCGCCCGCTTATTATCCGGTCTGCTACAAACCTACCGCCGCTATGCGGCTACTCCCAACCTGGGTTTTACGGCACCAACGGCGGCGGCGGCTGACGTTTCATGTCATACTCATTTTCTGGCAGGAGATTTGGCATACCCCAGCCCGCAAACCCGCCTCGGCTCCGCGCTTCAACTTCCGGCCCCGCCCGTCGTAAAACCTGATGGAGCATGGACGGCATTGTTTGCAGTCTCTCACTTTTTACGTGTATATCCTCATGTCACTCATCAATTCTTTTGGTCCCGCGCGGGCATTTGCCCTCGGGCTGGCCCTCATTAGCCTGGCCCCGGCCCAGGCCCAGAAAACCACTGTTAAGACCAAGAACAGCAAGGTTAAAACCAAGACTACGGGCGCTGCTGGCACTACCGTCAGCAAAACCACTGCGGTAGCCTCTTCGGCCCCGCTCGTTGCAATGGAGCCGCAGCCAGCACCGGCGCCGGTTTCGCCCGTGGCCTCGGCACCCCAGGTAGTAACGGCGGCCCCGGCCGGGCTGCCCGCCGAATGGATTTCCGACCTCGGCGCGGCGCAGGCCCAGGCCAAGGCGACTAACAGGCCCATTCTGGCCGTTTTTTCGGGTTCCGACTGGTGCAAGCCCTGCATTATGTATGAGCAGGAAGTTTTTGCCAAGCCCGAGTTCACGGCTTATGCCAAGGATAAGCTGGTGCTGGCGCACTTCGATTTTCCACGCATGAAAAAGAACCAGCCCACCGCCGCGCAGCTCAAGCTGAACGAGGCCGCCGCTGCCCAACTCAACAAGGAAGGTGATTTCCCGCTGGCCGTCGTCATCGCGCCCGATGGCAAGGTGCTGGCCAAAACCGGCTACATTGCCGGCGGCCCCGTTGCCTTCGAGGCCTACCTGAAAAAGGTGGTGCCCACGCTTTAGGAAATCTTAAGGTTGATGGGCCGGCCGGGCACGAACCAATGCCGGTCCTTTGGGTTTTGCGAATAGCATGCACATGAAACCAACACCTGGAATAGCCATTTGGGCGCTGCTGGCATTGCTGTTCTCAGCAGAGCCGGGCAGCGCCCAATCCGTTTCGGCCCCGCGCCACACCTTCACGCGCAGTGCCCACCTGATGGGCTCACACTTCACGTTTACGGTGGTGGCCGAGAATGATTCGGCGGGGCAGCGGGCCTTGCGCGCCGGCCTGGGCGAGGTGAAGCGCATCGACCGGCTGATGTCGTTCTGGGATTCCACCTCCGAAGTGGTACGTATCAACCGGGCGGCGGGCGTGCGGCCGGTAGCCGTGTCGCCCGAAACGTTTGATTTGATTACCCGCACCCTGAACCTGTCGCGGCTCAGCGGCGGCGCGTTCGACATCACCTTCGCCAGCGCCGACAAGCTCTATAAGTTCGACCGACAGGCCCATGCGGCGCTACCCGATTCGGCGGCCGTCCGGGCTTCGGTGCGGCGAATTGGCTGGCAGAAAATTCAGATGGATGCCGCGAAGCACACGGTTTTCCTGCCCGAAAAAGGCATGCGAATCAATCTGGCGGGCATTCTGCAGGGCTACGGCCTGCGCCGGGCCAAGCAGGTGCTCGACAAAATGGACATCAAAGGCGGGCTGATGAATGGCTCGGGCGACATTTACTGCTGGGGGCGGCAGGCCGACGGCTCGCTCTGGCGTGTAGCCATCGGCGACCCCGACCATCCCAACAGCGTGGCCGCCTGGGTGGACGTGACGGACATGGCCGTGGTGACGGCCGGCAATTACGAGCAGTATTTCACGGTGGGCAATCAGGTGTATGGCCACATCATCAACCCGCACACCGGCTACCCGTCCATCGGGCTGCGCTCGGTCACCATCCTGTGCTCCGATGTGGAGCTCGCCGATGGATTGGACGAAGTCGTCTTCGTGAAAGGCCCAACCGCCGGTTTGGCTTTCATCAACAGCCTGAAAGGCATTGATTGCACGCTGATAACCGACGACAACCGCACGCTGGCCTCGCGGGGCATGACGCTGAACTACTACCACGGCGCGACTCCGGCCGCCCGCCCCTGATTTTCTGTATCCCAATGACTATGAAAACCATCTCCTTATCTGCGCATCCCCGCCTGGCGCTGGGGCTGCTGCTGTTGCCTTTCGGGGCGGCGCTGCCGAGCTGCGTGTCGGTGAAAGCCTACCAGAAAGTGTACCTCAACGACGAGGACATGAAGCTGGCCAGCAAAACCGTGGAAACGCCCGAAACCAACTTCGAAAGCTACCGCGAGGGCGCGGGCGGGGCCAATGGCGGCAAAGTAGGCGGCGGCTGCGGCTGCAATTAATTGTTTATCCGATGAAA
Organism: Hymenobacter artigasi; assembly: GCF_012275535.1. Taxonomy (GTDB): domain Bacteria; phylum Bacteroidota; class Bacteroidia; order Cytophagales; family Hymenobacteraceae; genus Hymenobacter; species Hymenobacter artigasi. Next base: position 188,139 of record NZ_JAAVTK010000002.1, read on the forward strand.
GAACGTCATGCTTCGCTGCGCTCTGCATGACGTTCTTACTCTTTCGATTGCCCCTTTGAAAAAGCTCCTACTTCCCCTGCTGGCCCTGAGTGCCCTGGCCACCCCGGCCCTGGCCCAGACCGGTACCACGCAAAACCCGAACCGCATTGACGGCTACGGTGCGCCCGTGAGCCCCTCGGTGCCGGTGAGCCGCGCGGCCGACGAAACGACCATCGACATCATCGGCGGCTACTACCAGCAAACCGGCAGCCACGGCGCGGTAGAGGGCGGCCGGGGTACCCAGCAGCTCACCGATGTGCCCCCGGCCATCATTATCAATGTGCCACTGGATACCGTGAGCCGCCTGAGCGTGAATGTGGGAGCCGATTTCTACGCCTCGGCCTCGACTGACCGGATTGACTTTGCGCTGAGCACACCCTCGGCGCACGACGTGCGCATCCACGGCGATTTCGGCTACAGCCGCGAGCAGAAAGCCAAGGGCACCATCTGGGGCGTGGGCACGGGCGTATCGAAAGAATATGACTACCTCTCGTTCAACGTGGCCGGCTCGTTTGCCAAAACCTCGCAGGATGGTAACCGCCAGTTGAGCCTGGCCGGGCAGGTATTCTTCGACCAGGTGACGCTGATTACGCCCATTGAGCTACGTGAGCCGGGCAATGGGCGCGGCAAAAGCCAGTATGGCACCGATACCCGCCAGACCTACAACCTCACGGCCACCTACTCGCAGGTGCTCACCAAGCGCTTGCAGGCAGCCATCAGCACCGAGCTGGTGTCGCAGAATGGGCTGCTGAGCACGCCGTTCCACCGGGTGTATTTCCGCGACAACCCCGCGCAGAATACCGTTCCGACCCTGAGCGACAACTTCATTCCGCGTTTCCCCACGGCGGCCCGCATCGAAAACCTGCCCCGCGCCCGCTTTAAGTACCCGGTGAGCCTGCGGCTGAACTACTACGCCACTGACCTGGTGCAGATTCGCGGCTTCTACCGCTTTTACAACGACAACTTTGGCGTTGTGGCCCACACCTTCGAGCTGGAGCTGCCCGTGAAAATCACGCCGTTTTTCGTGGCCTACCCCTTCTACCGCTACCATACCCAGACGGCGGCCAAGTATTTCGCGCCGTTTGCTCAGCATTCCATCAACGACACGTATTATACTTCCGACTACGACCTGGCGGCCCTCTCAGCCAACAAAGTGGGCCTGGGCCTGCGCTACTCGCCGGTGTACGGCATCGGGCGCTTCCACGTACCGGGCAAAAACGCACAGGGCCTGCCCCGCGTGATGCGCTTCAAGTCGCTGGATGTGCGCTACGCCAACTACCAGCAAACCGGGTCGTCCATTTACAACGCCGCCGACCGCGCCGACCTGAAAGCCAATATTATCAGCTTCGATTTGGGCTTCGCCCTCTGAGGTGGTGGATTGGTGAGATTGGTGGATTGGCGGATTTCGACATCGTTTCCTAGTGAGCCCGAAAGACCCACAAGTAGCTTTGTAAAACCCGGCTTTCTTTACTTTGCGTGTGCAAAACAACGGCTGGCCGGCATCATGCCTGTGCTGGCCGTTGCTACGTTTGCTCCATCCGCCAATCCACCACCCCTCCAATCCACTACTTTGAAACACTGGCTCGTTAAATCAGAACCCGAAGCTTACTCCTGGGCCACCTTCGTGCAGGAAGACGGCACTGCCTGGACCGGCGTGCGCAACTACCAGGCCCGCAACAACCTGAACCTGATGCAGCCCGGCGACCTCGTCCTCTTCTACCACAGCGTGAGCGAAAAGGCCATTGTCGGCCTGGCCGAAGTAGCCGCCCTGGCCCACCCCGATGCTACCGCCGAGGCCGGCTCGCCCTGGGTGGCCGTGCCGCTGCGACCGGTTCAGCCCATTTCGCGCCCCGTGGGCCTGGCCCAGCTCAAGGCCGATGCGCGGCTGGGCGAGCTGGCCCTCATCCGGCAGTCGCGGCTGTCGGTGCTACCGGTGCGGCCCGAGGAGTTTGATGCCATCCTGGAGCTGGGGGCCGAATAGCCGGTTGAGCGGCCAGATAAAACGCAGAATTCGGTTGTAACTTTAAAGCAGTAGCTGTGCGTTAGAAACAAGTATTCACGGTTGCTTTTTACGGCGTACGGGCATGAAACTTCGCTACCTTTTGCTGTTGATTTCGTTGGCCACGCTGGCCGACCTGGCACCGGTGCGCGCCCAGCACAAGCCCCCGCTACCGCCCCCCGCCGACGCGCCCCACCAGCCGGCCCGCACCGAGCTCCTGCTGGAGCGCCACGAAAGCGAGGTGCACGTGCAGCCCCTGGCCACCGACAGCACCGTGGTGGTGCTGGTGGGCCGCGACCGGCCGCTGTCGAACAAAACCAAGTTCTCGTTTCAGCAGTACGACCGCGACCTGCACCTGCGGCAGGAGCTGCCGCTGGAAGTGGACGAGGAGTTTGATTTTGTTCGTATGTGCGCCGAGGGCACCACGGTGTACGCGTTGTTCACGTCGCACAGCACCGCCGGCCGGCTGCTGGTGGCCGCCTTCAATGGCCCGGTGAGCCAGACCCGTACCCAAACCTTCGATACCAAGCTCAGCCGCGAAGTGGTGGAGCTGAAGGCCCTCGATGGCCGCCTGTTTGCCACCGTGCTGCTAAACGACCAGCTGCACGTTACGGCCCTGCTGCTGGATGTGGCCACCGGCCAGATGCAGTACCTGCCCTCGGTGTACGAGCCGCTGCCCACCCAGCTCACCTTCGTGGCCGATGCTGCCACCCGCCGCGCCGAGTACGTGCTGAGCCAGACCAACGGCCGCAAAAGCCGCCTGCTCCTCAAGCAGCTCACCGACAAGGGCCAGCTCGTGAGCTCCGAATTTGTGCAGGCCGAGAGCGAGCGCAGCCTTATCACGGCCCAGCTCACACCGCCGCAGGACACCACGGCCCGCCTGCTCATGGGCACCTACTCGCTCCGCGACCCCACCTACGCGCAGGGCCTGTTTGCCACCGACCTGCGCCTGGGGGCCAGCACCGGCATCAAGCCCCCGCTGCGGTTCTACGACTTCCTGCACCTCAAGCATTTCTTCGACTACCTCAAGCCCAGCCGCCAGGCCCGGCTGCGGCTGCGCACCGAGCGGCGCATTGCCCGCGCGGTGCCGCCCCTGCGCTGGCACTACCGGCTGCTGCTGCACGAGCTGCGGCCCCAGCCCGACGGCGGCTACGTGCTGGTGGCCGAAGTGTACTACCCGCACTACCGCTACAACAGCTACGGCAGCTACACCGGCCCGCTCAACAGCGGCATTGGCAACCAGTACGGCTCGCCCTACGGCAGCTCCCGGATTTTTGATGGCTACGAAACCACGCACGCCCTGGTATGCGGCTTCGACCGCGCCGGCAACCTTATCTGGGACAATACTTTTGTGGTAGAAAACCTGCGGCGCTCCGAGCGCGAAGAAGCTGTGCGCCTGCAAACCCTGCCCGATGGCCGCCTGGTGCTGGCCTACCTCGACGAGGAAAAGCTGCGCTACAAGCTGGTGAAGGGGGCCGAGTCGTCGCCCAACGACCAGCAGGTGCCCATCCAAATCGGGGCTGGCCCCAACGATAACGGCATCGAACACGCCACCGACACCTACCAAGCCGACCTACTGCCCTGGTTCGGCAGCCGCTTCGTGGCTACGGGCTACCAGCATGTGCGCGTGGAGCGTGGCAAAGACCGGGACGTTTTCTTCCTGAATTCGGTGGTGTTTTAAGAAAAATCGTCTGTCATCCTGAGCGTAGCGCTTGTCATCCTGAGCGGAGCGAAGGACCTTATCACATAAGAACAGTTTGCAGTGATTTCAAACTGCTGCCAACGTGATAAGGTCCTTCGCTCCGCTCAGAATGACAAGCGCCTGCACTTGTAGCCCAAACTACCTCCCCTACCTTTGCCGCATGATTACCAAACTCCGCTTCCCCGTTCTTATTCTGTTTTTGCTGCTGGCGGGCTGCCGCGCCGGTGGCCCCGGCAGTCCTTCGCGCACCGTTTCTTCGTTTTTCTCGAAATACGATGGCCGCGAAGGCTTCAAAACCACCGAGTGGTCGGCCGACCTGCTCCAGCGCCTGGCCCTGGTGAAAGCCGCCAAGCTCCTCGGCGGCTCCGACCTCACCAACGCCATCACCGGCATTCGCTCGGCCAAGGTTATCAGCTTTGCGCCCACCACTACGTCGGCCAAAGAGCTGGCCAGCCAGGGCCTGCGCAGCGAAGCAGCTGGCATTTTACAAAACAATAAGTACGACGCACTTACGACCGCCGGCTTCGGCGGCAGCAACTATGCCGTGTCTACGCGCGGCTCGGGCAATAGCATTTCGGAGTTTGCCGCCCTCGGCACCCTGCCCGACGTGGCCGATTCGTTCGTGCTGGTTTCGGTGCAGGGCAATTTCACCAGCGCCCAGGTAGCAGCCCTGAGCAAGTACCTGCCGCAGATTGTGCAGGCGACCAGTAAGTAAGTTGGGCTGAGTTTTAATCCAAGAACGTCATGCCGAGCGCAGCCGAGGCATCTCGCGTGCAGTAGTAAACCAATCGATTGAGTTACTACCCCACGCGAGATGCCTCGGCTGCGCTCGGCATGACGTTCTTTTCTATGCCTGTTATGCGCCTAAGACCTATCGGCCCTGCGCCATCAAGGCCTCAATCTCATCGGCCTGAATTGGAATATTGGCCATCAAATCTTCATTGCCATTGGCCGTGAGCAGGATATCATTTTCCAGGCGGATACCCAGGCCTTCCTCGGGAATGTAGATGCCGGGCTCGCAGGTATACACCATGCCCGCCTCGAAGGTGCGGTACTTGTAGCCCACGTCGTGCACGTCGAGACCGAGGTAGTGGCTGGTGCCGTGCATGAAGTACTTCTTGTAGAGCGGCGCGGCGGGGTCCTGGTTCTTCACATCGGCGGCGTTCAGCAAGTCGAGCTTGATGAGCTGCTGCTCCATGGCTTCGCCCACCTGGCGGTGGTATTCTTCGATTTCGGTGCCGGGCACGAGGCGCGTCTTGGCGAAATCCATCACGGCCAGTACGGCATCGTACACCTGGCGCTGGCGCGGGCTGAACTTGCCGTTGACTGGGATTGAGCGCGAAAGGTCGGCGGCGTAGTTAGCGTATTCAGCCCCGAAATCGAGCAGAATCACCTCGCCGTCCTGGCACTGGTTGTCGTTGGTGGTGTAGTGCAGCACGGTGGCATTTTTGCCGCTGGCCACAATGCTGCCGTAGGCCGGCCCCCGGCTGCGGTTGCGCATGAACTCGTGCACGATTTCGGCCTCAATCTCAAACTCCCACACGCCCGGCTTCACAAAGCCCAGCAAGCGCCGGAATGCCTTACCCGTGATGTCGCAAGCCTGGCGCATCACCCGGATTTCCTCGGCGCTCTTGATGGCGCGCAGCTGGTGCAGCAGGCGCGCCGCCCGGCGGTAGGTGTGCAGCGGGTACTGGCTTTGCAGCATTTTGATAAAGCGGGCATCGCGCGTTTCCACCTCCACCACGGCCCGAATGTGCTCGTTGGAGGCCAGGTACACGTTTTCGGCCTCGTTCATAATCGCGGGCAGCACCGATTTGAAGCTCTCCAGCCACATAATGGTGGGGATGCCGGAGTTCTGACGGGCCTCGTCCTTGGTCAGCTTGTAGCCTTCCCAGATGAGAATGTGCTCGGAGGTTTCCTTCAAAAAGAGGATTTCACGGTGCTGGGGCAGCCGCGCATCGGGAAAAATAACGAGGATGCTTTCCTCCTGGTCTACGCCGGAGAGGTAGAACAGGTCGTTGCTCTGGCGAAATGCCATGGTGCCGTCGGCGTTGGTCGGCATCACGTCGTTGCTCTGGAAAATAGCCAGCGAGGCCGGCGGCAGCAGCTCGCGGAAGCGGCGGCGGTTTTCAATAAAAAGCTCGGGGGCAAGGGGAGCGTAGCGCATGGGCGGGAGTTGAGTTGGAATGGGGCCGCAAGTTAGGTAGCCGGCAGCCGGCATGGGCGGCAGCCACAAGCGGGCTTTAGCTGGAGCAAGAAACCAAAAAAGCCCTTGCTTACGGGAAGCAAGGGCTTTTTGAGCAGCAAACTGCTGGACCTTACATTTTGGTTGAGGTCTTTTTCACCGTCGTTTTGTTGGCTTGGTAGCGCATATCGGGCGTACCGTCGGCCTTCATCGGGCCGGTGTGCATCTTGGTGGTTTTGGTCGATTTGTTCTCCGAGTAGCGCATATCGGGCGTGCCATCGGCCTTCATTTTGGTGCTGCTGGTCGAAGTCGACGACTTGGTCATGCCCGAGGGCGTGGTCATCGTGCTCGATTTGCTGGTTGCAGTCGCGCCCCTGGTCGTGGTGCTCGACTTGGTCATGCCCGCCGGGTTGCTCATCGTCGATGATTTTACCGTGGTCCTGGTGGCGGGGGCCTGCATGGTTTTGGTCGTCGTCATTTTCGACGAGCTGGTGCTCATCTGGGTGCCGGCCGGCGTGGCAGTTTGGGCCTGGGCCACCGAACCACCAAGCAAGCTGAGAGAAACGAGGAATCCGAGAATGCGTTTCATGATATTGGGCGTGAGAGTAAGCTGAATAATGTGGGAATGCGCCTCCTACGCGGTTTCGGGCCGCGTGGTTGGATAGCAATGTAGCTATTTTTTTACGCCTCCTGCCAACCTCGTTTTCTCGCTTGTGGCACGCGTTAAACCTTCCCGGCCGCCGGGCCTCCAACCCGCATCTTTTCTCCTATCACTGTTACTTATTCCCATGAAAAATTCCTTGTTTTCGCTCCTCGCCGCCGTTGGTTTTCTGGCCGTTTCCTACACTTCCGCAGCGCAGGTCGTTACGCCCGGCATCAATGCCCGCCAGCGCAACGAAAGCGCCCGAATCCGCCAGGGCGTGGCCACCGGCGAACTGACCCGCACCGAAGCGGCCCGCCTCAAAAGCCGCGAAGCTGATATCCGGCAGGACAAGCGCGCCGCCCGCGCCGACGGCGTGGTAACCCGCGACGAGCGCCAGGACATCCGCAAGGATGAAGCCAAGGCCAGCCGCGCCATCTACCGCCAGAAGCACGACGGCCAGGAGCGGCCCCGCGCCAAGCGCTAAGCGCGTCGGTAATACGACCTCCTTTTTCATCGCGAAAATCCCTGCATCTTTTGTCAGATGCAGGGATTTTTTATTAATTATGATTGATATTTTAAATCTAATACTACTTTAGTGCAATCAATTACACTGCCGGCTAGCATATGCCGGTGTACACTCCCACTTCCTGCCGCCTTATATATGAAGCACATTCTTTACTCTGTCCTAACCATCAGCGCTTTGTTTCTACTCGGGCCGGCTTCTGCCACCGCGGCCCCTACCCGCCACAGCCTGAGCGATACGCCCGCCGATGTGCAGCGCAAAGCCGCCGCCCGCGAGAAACAGACTGCCGCCCGTGAAAAAGTTGTTGCCGCTAAAGCGGCTAAGCAAGCTTCCAAAATGCAGCGCCTGGCCATCAAATCCCGCAAGGCCACGAGTAAGCTGCAACGGGCCATGCTCGTCCTTCTGGGCCTGGAAGAGAGCAAGGCCGTAACCTCGCCGGCCCGCCTGCGCCGCCAGCTCCACACCCACCAGAAACAGCTGAAGGCCCGGGCCCGCATGGCCGCCCGCGCCCATCGCCACCGCGCCCACGAGTAGTATTCGTACTCACCTGGGTTGCTCAAAATGCCCTTTGCCGCCATGGCAAAGGGCATTTTTCTGTCTACTGGTTTTCGGTGGTTGTCTTGCGAGGCTCCAGCCATGCCTCACAGGTTTGCTATAAATAATTTGCTATTTTATTTAATAATATATATTTTGGTATATAATTAAATGAGCCAGTTGTGCCGGGCTACTCTGGGGGCCCGGGCGGCGTGTTGGCAATACTGCCCCACTGTTTGTGTCACCCTTTGCTATATCCCATGAAAACGTATTGCTACTCGCTATTGGCAGCCGGTGGGCTGTTGTTGCTGTCGGGGAATGCTCCTGCGGTAGCTCGCCCGGCTTCGTCGCCTGCCGACAGCCCCACCGAAATCCAGCGCAAGACCGCGCGGGAACGCGCCATAGCCGCCAAAAAAGCTGCCCTCGTTACCCGTAATAATGCCCGCACCACCCGCAAAACGGCTACCAAGCTCAACCGCGCCGTACTGGTACTGCTGGGCCTGGAAGCCACTCGAAAAGTTACCTCCCCGGGCAAGCTGGACTGGCAGCTGCACCAGCATCAGCAGCAGCTGAAGCGACAGGCCCTGCACGCCTCGCAGGCCCGCAAACGGCGCTGCACCCGCGCGCTTAACTAGCTTGGTTGCGGAATAGCCGCAGCGCGGCGACAGGTTTGTAGAACAAGAGGGATAAACCGGAAAAAGCCGCGTAGCGGTGACAGAATCGCCCCGTTTTTCTGTCGCCGCTACGCGGCTTTCCCTCTTTTGTCCACCGTCCTGCTACAAACCTGTCGCCGCTACGCAGCTGTTGAGATACTTCGCAACTTGGGTTAACTAGCTTGGTTGCTCGTTGAACGCTTGTAAGCTGCATTTTAGGACCAGAAACGAGCAACCAGAAACTTATTGAAACTTCTGGCTCAAGAGTTACCGGCGTGCCAGCAGCTAGTTAGGTCCGGCTGTAACAGCCGGCCACAAAAAAGCCCTTTGCCAGTGCGGCAAAGGGCTTCTTCAGCGTCAAGCGGCGGCGATTAAGCCGTTACCTGGGCTTCCAGTTTTTGGGCGAGTACGTGCTTGGGCACGGCGCCTACTTGCTTATCAACGATTTGACCGTTTTTAAATACCAGCAGCGTCGGGATGCTACGGATACCGAACTTCATGGAAGTCTGGGGATTGGCATCAACGTCAACTTTGCCGACAATGACTTTGCCTTCGTATTCGCCGGCCAGCTCTTCCACTACGGGGCCTACCATGCGGCAGGGGCCACACCACTCGGCCCAGAAATCGACCAGTACGGGCTTATCGCCGCTGATGATTTCGTCAAAGTTGGCGTCGGTTATCTCAATTGCTTTGTGTCCCATTTCAATTTGGGTTGAGGTTAATTAGAATAGTCTGGCGTATACGGCCAACGGGGTCGCAAGGTAGCAGATTGGATGGTAAAACAGCGGGGCCGGGGGAAAGTTCAGTAGGTTGGGCCAAGCCTGGTTTATTCTGTTACCATCACCAGCTGCGTAGTTGCCAACCGTTGGTTATCGGCGTCCAGCACCAGGAAATAAATCCCTGCCGCGAGGCGCGGCAGGCTGCTCAGCACAAAAGTAGTGGAACCGGACGGATACGGTGTGGGAGCCAGCGGCACGGCCACCAGCCGGCCCAGGCCATCGTAGAGGCGCAGGCGGATGCACCGGGCTTCGGGCAGCGCAAGCCGTACCGATACCGGCCCGGCAGCCGGATTGGGAAACACGCTCATTGCCAATGCAACAGCAGCGGGAGCCGAAGCCACCGGTGCGGCCGACGACCGGCTCAGGCGCATGGCCTCGGCATAGGCTGGGCTGAGGCACAGGCTTGCCACAGCATGGTTGGGCTTAGGCGCGAGCAGCCCCGTGCAAGGTGCCGCCACCGGCCCCGGCCCCAGGTCCGGCACCTCAACCAGGGTGGCTGGATAGCGGGCCACCAGCAGCACCGGCTGAGCGGCCGGCACACCGGGCCGGCGCAGCTGCACCCATATTTTCACGCTCACGGCGCTGTCGGGGAGGAAACCGGCCGCGCAGTTCGCGGGCCCATCAAGGGTAAACACGCGGCCGGTCAGGCAGGTGGCGCTCACATAGTCGGTGCGCACCAAATGCTGCACGGGACCGGCCGGGTCATCGGTGAGGGGCACTGGGGCTTCGTAGGTGCCAAAGTTGCCGGGCGCGGGCGTGCCGGGATACGTATTGCCCCCCACCACCAGGGCCGCCCGGAAATCAGTCACTTCCAGGCCGGCGGCCGGATTCAGCGCGTATTCCAGGTCGGCGGGCAGGCGGAAGCGGTAGCGCAGGCGCGGCTGCCCGGCCGCGTCGCGAACGGGCTCGATGCTACGTTCCACCACGGGGCGACGCAACAGGCTCAGCACGCCCAGCGCTTCGTTGTAGTAGGGGTAGCGGCTCGAATCGGCCCCCGCCGCAGCCCCCGGGGTAGCCAGGCGAATGGTGCCCAACGATACGTTGGGCGTGGAATACCCGCGCAGGCGGCTTCCCGTTTGGGCAAAGGCGCTGGGCTGCTGGACCGATACCGCCCCCGGTGCTGGCAGGTTGGCACTCAGCCCACCCAAGGTCAGAAAATCGAGCCCGTTGGTGAGGCGCTCGGTGCGGCTGTTTTGCAGGAAGCCCGCACTCAGAAAGCGGCGGCTGCCGGTGCTGGCATCGGCATCGCGAGCGTTAAACCAGTATCGGGCGGCCGAGTCGAGGGTCACAGCCAGGGCCTCGTCGTGGGTGCGGGCCTGCAGCCAGTCGCGCACGTTGCGCTGCTGGCTGGCCACCGCGCTGCTGGTATAGCCCGTTGTCAGAAATGCGCCCGGTACCTGGCCCACGTAGCCGAGCATGGGCAGGCCGCGCAGCGTAGAGCTCTGCACGTTACCAGCCCCGTAAGGCGACAATACCAGGCCGCTTATAGGCCCCGCAACGTTCACGCTGGGCAGGTTGTACACGGCCGTGGGATTACCGGGCACCCGGGGGTCGATGCCGACTACTTCCACCTCCAGCTCCGACCGAAATAAACAGGTGCACGGGTCATAGTCGAGCGGGAAATCAGCAAAAACCCACTTGCCTGATTGGTTCAAATGCTGCCCAACGCCCGTGAGCACGGCCGCCACGCCAGCCGGAGCATCGAGCAAGTCGGTAGCCGGAGCCGCCACCCGGTTTAGCAAACCCGATTTCATGGCCAACCCCTGGCCGCTGGCAAAGCGCAGGCTAATAGAATGGTAGGAAAAGTCCCGCACCGGGTTAGCCTCGGCAGCAAAAACCCGCATAATCCCTGTAAACCGATGGTAAAGCACCAAGTAGAGGAGGCCTGCGCCGCCGAGCCGGGGTTGCCCCCGCTCGGTATAGCCCAGGTCGTAGGCCAGCAGCTCCCAGCCATTGGCGGGTAGGTCGCCGGCCCCCAGCAGGGCCGTTATCATGGCGTTGTCCGACTGCTGGTAGGGACTAAACTGGTCGTAGGCCACGCCCTGACCGGTACGGGGGTCGAGGCTATAGGCTTGGTAGTAGCGGTTGGCATAGGGCCCGGTGCCGCCCGGCGCAAACCAGTTGAAGAACGTGTTGCGGCGGTCGGGCCGGAGCGGGTTGGTGGGCTGGCTGGGGTCGGTGCTGATGCCAGTGGCCGGGCACGGACCGGTAGCCTGGGCCCGGGCCGCCAGTGGGCCTCCCAGCAACAGCAGTGCCAGCAGGCTCAACTGTTTCAGTAAGTGGTGTCGCATCTTAGCTGATTGGGTAAAAATCAGGCGGCAAGTTACTATTTCGCAATCATGCAACTGCTCAAATCAGCGTGCAGACCTCCATATCCAGCTCTCTCATTTTTTCGATGAAGGTTTTGGGCTCAATCTGAAATCTGCGCGAGAACATATCCACCGCCAGGTGCTCATGCGGCTCCACAAACTGAATTTCCAGCCGCTTGGAGCCGGGCGCGTGCTCGATGGCTTCTTCCAGGCGGTCGAGCATGGGGGCGGTCACGGTGCGCAGGTCGAGGCGCACGCGCACGCCTTTACTGCGCTTTTCGGCCACGTCGGCGAGGGGTTCCATGGTCAGGATGCGCAGGTCCCACTGGTCCTGGGTGTGGCGGCGCAGCTCCTGCTTGAGCTTGACGTACATGGGTGGCACCTGCTCGTTGGGGTAGTTGCGCGGGTTGATGAGCGGGGCAAACTTGGTGTAGTCGTCGCGAAACAGGGCAGGGTTGATGCTCGTTTCGTAGTCCTCCAGGGTGAAGGTGCAGAAGGGCTGACCGGTTTTCGTGGTCTTGAATAACACGTTGTTAATCAGACCTGCCACGGCAATTTCCTTGTTCTTGATTTCATCGACCTTTTCCAACCCGCAGGTGCAATAGGCATCCAGCTCCAGCTTGAAGGCATCGAGCGGATGGCCGCTCAGGTAGAAGCCCACCACTTCCTTTTCGCGGCGCAGCTGCTCGGTTTTGCTCCAGGGCTCCATCTCATGGATTTTGGGCATGGGCGCGGCCACGGCTCCAAAAGCGCCCGCGCCAAACAGGCTGTGCTGCGCCGATTCCTTGGCCGCAGCGTGCTGCTGGCCCACTTTCATGGCCTTTTCGATGAGGTTCTGGTCGCCGGCCGGGGCATCCAGGTAGAGGCGGCGGTGCTTGTCGAAGCCGTCGAACGCGCCGGCCTGGGCCAGGCTTTCGAAGGTTTTCTTGTTCACGGTGCGCAGGTTCACGCGCTTGGCAAAGTCGAACACATCGGAGTAGCTGCCGCTGCTTTCGCGCTCCTGCACCATGCTTTCCACCGCGAGTTCGCCCGCGCCCTTCACCGCGCCCATGCCGAAGCGAATGGCGCCTTCCTGGTTTACGTTGAATTTCAGCAGGCTTTCGTTCACATCGGGGCCCAGCACGGGCACGCCCTGCTTGCGGGCTTCCTCAATAAAAAAGGTCACCTTCTTGATGTCGCCCATGTTGTTGGTGAGCACGGCAGCCATGTACTCGGCCGGGTAGTTGGCCTTCAGATAACCCGTCTGGTACGCTACCACCGAGTAAGCCGCCGAGTGCGAGCGGTTGAAGCCGTACTCCGCGAATTTCTCCATTACGTCGAACACTTCGTTGGCTTTTTTGGCCAGGATGCCGTGCAAGTTTTTGGAGCCTTCGATGAATTTCTCGCGCTCCAGGGCCATCTTTTTCATGTCCTTTTTGCCCATGGCGCGGCGCAGCAAGTCGGCCCCGCCGAGGGAGTAGCCGGCCAGAATCTGGGCCGTCTGCATAATCTGTTCCTGATACACCATGATGCCCTGGCTGTATTCCAGGATGGGTTTCAGCAGCTCGTGCGGGTACACCACTTCCTCGCGGCCGTGCTTGCGGTTGATGAAGTTCGGGATGAACTGCATCGGGCCGGGCCGGTACAAGGCGTTCATGGCAATCAAATCCTCGATATTGGTCGGCTTCAAGTCCTTGAGGTACTGGCGCATGCCCTCACTCTCGAACTGGAACGTGCCAATGGTATCGCCGCGCTGGTACAGGGCGTAGGTCTTCTCATCATCGAGCGGAATTTCGTCGATGTCGATTTTCACGCCGTGGTTGCGCTCAATCAGGCGCATGGCATCCACAATCACCGTCAGGGTTTTGAGGCCCAGAAAGTCCATTTTCAGCATCCCGGCGCTCTCAATCACCTTGCCGTCGAACTGCGTGATGAGCAGGTCAGAGTCCTTGGAGGTCGAAACGGGAATGTACTTCGTGATGTCGTCGGGCGCGATAATCACGCCGGCGGCGTGAATGCCGGTGTTGCGCACCGAGCCTTCCAGCTGCGTGGCCAGGCGCAGAATCTGGCCCTTGAGGTTGTCGGGCGACTCGTCGCGCCGAATCATGTCCAGCTCCAGGTTTTCAGCGAACGCGCCGGCCAGGGTGGTACCGGGCTTGTCGGGCACCATTTTGGTGAGGTCGTTGGTCTGGGGCAGGGGCAGCTCCATGGCCCGCGCCACGTCCTTGATGGCCGACTTGGCGGCCATGGTGCCGAAGGTGATAATCTGGGCCACCTGCGTCTTACCGTATTTTTCCACCACGTAGTCGATGACTTTCTGGCGGTTCACGTCGTCAAAGTCGATGTCGATATCGGGCATCGACACGCGCTCGGGGTTCAGGAAACGCTCGAACAGCAGCGAATACTTGATGGGGTCGATGTTGGTGATGCCCACGCAGTAGGCCACCGCCGAGCCGGCCGCCGAGCCCCGGCCCGGCCCCACGGCCACGCCAATGTTGCGGCCGTGGTTGATGAAGTCCTGGGTGATGAGGAAGTAGCCCGCGAAGCCCATCGTCTGGATGATGCGCAGCTCATAGTCAAGCCGTTCCTCCACTTCGGGGGTGCGGTCGGAATAGCGCGGCGGCTTGGTCATCGTCACGGTGCCGTTGCCGGCGCTGGGGCCGAAGGCACCCACGTAGGTCAGCTCACGCAGGAATTCGTCGGCGTTGGCAAAGGGCGCGGGAATGGGGAAGTTGGGCAGCAGAATGTCGCGGGCCAGCTTCGGGGGCGTGATTTTGTCGACAATCTCATTGGTATTGTCCACGCTCTCGGGCACGTCAATGAACAGCTCGTTCATCTGCGCCTGGTTCTTGAAGAAGAACTGGTCGTTGGCAAAGCCGAAGCGGGTGTGCGGCTTGGGTTTCTGCAGCTCCTCGTCGATGCGGCGCAGCTGGCGCTGGGCGCGCTCGTCGCGGGAGTTGTCGCAGCGCAGGTTCTCGAGCAGGTCGTATTTCACTTCGCCCTGGCCGGTCATCAGGGTGTAGTAGTTGGTGTGAATATCGCCAATCGGGTTGCTCTGCTCCTCGCCGGTGTTCACGCACAGCAGCAGGTCGTGGGCCGCGTAGTCGGTCTGGTCCACGTAGTGCGAGTCGTTGGTACAGATGACCTTGACGTTGTACTTCCGGGCCAGGCGCAGCAGCACCTGGTTCACGTCTTCCTGGCTTTTGCCGGTGTTGTCGAAATTCATCAGGCCGTGGCGCTGGATTTCGATGTAGTAGTCCTCGCCGAACATATCGAGCCACCACTTCAGCTTTTCCTCAGCCTCGGCTTCGGTTTTAAAAAGAATGGTTTGCGGAATCTCGGCGCCGATGCAGCAGCTGGTGGCAATCAGGCCCTCGTGGTATTGTTCCAGCAGCTCCTTATCGATGCGCGGAAACTTGGAGTACACGCCCTCAATGAAGCTCAGCGAGCACAGCTTGCTCAGGTTGTGGTAGCCGGCCTGGTCCTTGGCCAGCAGCAGCTGGTGGTGGCGCTTATCCTTCTCCCCTTTCTCTTTGCTGAACGACTTTTTGTGGCGGTCCTCCACCAAATAAAACTCGCAGCCCACAATGGGCTTCACGTTGTACTTATTGGCCTCGGCCACGAAGTTGAACGCGCCGAACATGTTGCCGTGGTCGGTGAGGGCCACGGCGGGCATGCCATCGGCCTGCGCCTTCTTCATCAGCTTGCTGATGCTGGCCTGGCCGTCGAGCAGCGAGTATTGCGTGTGGCTGTGGAGGTGCGAGAAAACGGGCATCGGGGGAGGGTTGAATGTTGAGGGCTGAGTTTTGAGTTTTCAGCTGATTTCAACTCAGCATTCAACCCTCAAAACTCAACCCTTCTGGTAAAGATACCCCCGGCCGGCGGGCATTGCCAAACCCCCAAAGCCTGCTGCCTGATTCCCTGATAGCTGCATTTATTTCGGCTTGCGGGCCGAAAGCCACCTCCCCTTTTCGCGCTCTTTTATTTCGTCGCAGCCTGCACGCGCAGCACTTCGCCCAGCTTCACGGAGGCATCGGGCTTGTTGTTCCAGGCCTGCAGGTCGGCAATGGTTACCTGGTAGCGCCGGGCGATGCTATACAGCGTCTCGCCTTTCACAACGGTGTGCTGCACAGCCGCTTCGGCAGCCAGCGCGGATGGCGCGGCGGGGGACGCCGCCGCTGGAGCCGCTTTTTTCGGCACGTACAGCAGCGCCGGGTTTATTTGCCCGGCCGCGTGCGTGGCCGGCATCGGCGCAGGCGCTTTTACAGGTGCCGCTTTAGCCACCGGCGCTGGCTGCGGCTCAGCATTTTTCAGCGTCAGCACTTGGCCCGTAACCAGGCCATAAGGTGGAGCCAGCTGATTGATGGCAATCAAGGTAGCGGGAGCAATATTATACAGGCGGCCCACGGAATACACCGTTTCGCGGGCTTCCACGCGGTGCGTTGCGTCGCTGGGAATGGCACGCACGGATACAACAGCGGCGGGCTTTGGCGCGGGCGCGACAGCGGCGGGCAACGAGGCAGCTTCGGGCCGGGGCGCAACGGCAACTGGCGCGGCAACTACAGCCGGAGCTGGCTTTGGTGAATAAACGGGCGCGGCCGGTGCAGCTACAGGCGCAGGCCGGACCGCCGCCGGGCGGCTGGCCACGGGGGCTGCTACGGTTGAGTCGGGCTGGCGCGGCTCGTCGGCCAGGGGTGCGGGGGCCGGGGCGGCAGCGGGCGGCGGCAGATAGGTTCTCTTAGCAAACGACGGCTGCGCGGGAATCGCTGCCGGAGCCGGGCGCGCCGGGACCGGCGCAGCTACTACCGGCGCGGGAGCAGGCGCTACCGCTGGCGGCGTCGCCGCAGCGGTGGTAGCCGTTTCCAGCGCCTCGCCCCAGCCGTCGGTGCTTTCGGTGGTGACGCGCTTGGTTTTGCCGGACTCATTTTTCACTTTGATTTTGACCTTCACTTTGCCATCGCCAGGAGACTCCGTGCGGCGGGCGGCCAGGGCTTCGTTGGCCTGGTCGACCAATATATCCGTCTCCGTTTCGGCGGCCGTGGTGGCTGCGCTGGGCCGCTCCAGGGCCACGCCTTCGGGCTGGGTGCGGTATTCGATGGCGGTTTCGCGGGGGCGGGTGTGCTGGAGCCACAGCACGCGGCCGGGCCGCAGCTCCTCGACACGGGCCATGCGGTTTTTGCTGTAAATAGCCTTTTGGCGGATGCCGTATTTCTGGGCCACATCAAAAATCCGCTCGCCGGGCGAGAGGACGTGGTATGGCACGGCGGCCACGTCGCGCTTTTTTTCCAGGAAATACGGCCGGCCGGTTACCACCTGGTCGAAGGCCGATAGCTCGTTGTGCTTCAAAAACTCGCCCAGGCGCTGGTGGCCCCGGCGGGCCAGGTCGGCCATGGTTTCGCCGGGCAGGGCGATGAGGGCGCGCAGCTTGTTGAGGCGCACCTCGGCGGTATTGGCGGCCACGGTGGGGGCATTTAGAAGCTGGCCCCGGCTTTGCAGGCGCTGGTTGGCCACAATGCCGGCGGCCTGGGTCACATCGCCCACCGGCACGATGAGCGTGTAGGGTTTATCGGCGGGCACGGTGGCGGCCAGCAGCCAATGGTTGTGGGTGACCAGCGCGCCCGAGTCGACGTGCAGCGTGAGGGCCTGGGCATAAAGCGTTTGGCCGGCCACGGCGGGAAACTCCTGGAGCAGCAGCTTTGGCCGGGGGTTGAGTCCGCAGGATGGCTCAAAGGCGATTTTTTGGGCCAGAAACATCAGCACGTAGGGCGACGTGGCCTCGGTGATGGCCATTTCGGTGGCGTCCGCATCGGTAGGTAGGGTGTAGGGTTTCACGCCGCCCAGGCCGGTGTAGTAGCTCAACAGGGCGTTCATCCAGTTGTGCAGGCTGGCGTTGCTGCGGGTGAGGTAGCGGGCGGCGGCGCGGGTGCTGGTGGTGAGGTGCTGGCGCTCATCTACGGCATCGTTCACGCTCAGGCCCAAGCCAGTGGCCGTTTCCTGCTTCAGCTGCCAGTAGCCCACGGCCTCGTGGTTGCTGCGCGCATTGCCCAGCAGGGCGCTTTCCTGGAGGGCCAGGTAGCGGAAATCAAGCGGCACGCCTTCCTCCTTCAGCACCCGGTCGATGATGGGAAACGAGGCATCGGCCAAATCAACCCGCGCCTGGAAGGAGGGCTGGTGGCGGCACAGGCCGTCGGCTTTTTGCTGAACCAGGCGCTGGGCTTCTTCGCTGAGAACGAGGTGAATGCCGGCCACGTCCATGGCGGCGGGCACGTCGGGGTGCGGGCGGGGGGCCAGCGGCTGAGCGGCCAGCGAGCCCGTCAACGTCAGTAAAATCCCCAGCAGCAGAATCGAATTTCGCATAAACAACCCCGGGCCGGCAGCAGCTACCGCAGCAGCGTTCGACCCGGAAGCTACAAAGAACCTGATTTTTGCGCAAACAGCGGGCCGGTCATGGGGCAGAGAAACGTCATGCTGAGCGCATTTTATTGCTTTCGCTCCGGAAAATCCGGCCCTTACTGCGGGCCGCCGCCACCGCCGGGCGGTGGGCCCCCGCCCCCACCGGGCCGGTCGCCGCCACCGTCCGGACGGCCAAACCCACGTCCTTCGCCGCGCCCGCCGCCTTCGCTCGGCGTGGGGGCTATCACGTTGCCGCTGCGGATGTTGTAGGTAAACATCAGCATGAAATAGCGCTGGAGAATGGTGGTTTGCACGTCCTCGTAATAGGCATCGGTCACGTTGCGCTGGATGGAGCGGTTCTGGCCCAACAGGTCGAAAGCGTACAGCCGGATTTCGCCGCGCTGACCGGGGAATACCTTCTTGCCCAGGCTGGCATTCCAGAGGATGTACTGCTGGTTGTAGCCCGCCGAGAGGCCCGAGTAAGCCTGGTGCAGCACATCGGTGGCAATGTTGATGCCGGGGCCCACAATCCAGTTCAGCCGGAAGCGCGTCACCTGCGAGAAGTAGTTGGTATTGAGCCGCGTTTGCAGCGTGTTGATGACGTAATTCTGGTTTGACGTGGTGGAGGCCGTGAAATCGAGGTTGGCGCTGATGTTGGAGCTCAGCGTGAGGCCGGCCCCAAAGGTGGGCACGCGGGCGTAGTTCAGGCCGCCGTTTACCAGACCGGGGGTTTGGGTGAAGCCGGCGTTGGCGCTCAGGTTCACGTTGGTTTTAATGGCCTTGATGGGCCGGCCGTAGCTCACCAGCGAGCGGACCGTGTACTGCTGGCTGAGGTTGGTGGGCTGAATGAGCTGGCCCCCGGCGGGCAGGCGCACGGCGGGCGAGCCTTCGGGCGTCACAATAGTGTCGCGGGCGGCCACAATGGTGCGGTTCGAAATCGGGTTCTGGGTGTAGGCGCCCGACAGCAGCGCGAAGAAATTGCTCGACACTTCGGGGTTGGAGGCCGAGTAGCGGATATTGAGCGAGTGCTGGAATTCCTGGCGCAGCGTGGGGTTGCCGATGGTGAGCTGCAAGGGATTGGAGTTGTTCACCACGGCCTGCAGCTGGCTCACGCTGGGCGCGTTGGTATTGGTGCGGTAAAACAGGCGCAGATTTTTCTGCCGCGTGAATTTGTAGTTGAAGTTGGCCGTCGGCAGCACATTCACGAAGTAGTAGCGCCCGATGCTGGGACGCGGAAACTGCGCATCGCTGTACAGCTCGGAATACTGCCCGGCCAGCCCCACACTGGCCTGGTACTTGGGCGTGATATGCCGGTAGGTGAGCCCGCCCGACTGCGTCAGATAATAGTTCTGAAACACGTTGCTTAGGCCGTCGTTCTGCTGGCGGGTGTCGCCAGTGAGTACATCATAGGTGTATTTGCTGGAGCTGTTAGGCGCGTAGTTGATGGCGTAGTTGCCCTGCAACACGTCCTGCTTAGTCAGCGCCTCGGTGAGCGCGAGGTTGGCGTTGATGCTGCCGCCGTGCTGGGTGAGGTCGCTGGCCTGGTTGAGGTTGTTGAGGCGCGAGCCGGTGTCGGTGGTTTGCAGGGTGGTGTTGCTGTTGCGCTGCGTATAGGTGCCGCCGATGCTGAGGCTGGCCGTGCGCCCGGCTTTGGCAAAGCGGTGGCGCAGCAGCAGGTCGCCGCCGGTGTTCAGGCCCTTGTTGTTGGAGCCGTGGAGGCTGTTGATTTTGCTTTGCGTGGTATCGGCGCGGCGCGTGAGGCCGTCCACGGTGCTGTTGGCATCGTTCAGCTGGTAGCTGAAACGCGGGCGAAACAGGATGGAGTTGGCCGAGTCAATTTTGTGCTCCAGCCGCAGGTTGAAGCGCTGGTTGGTGTTGAGGCTGCTGGTGGTGGCATTCTGGGTATAGGTGGTGCCGGCCGGCAGCACGTATTGCCGGTTAGTGTTGCTGTTCAGCGTATTATCAGCCCGGTTAAAGAAATAGCTGGCCGCAAGGTCGGTTTTCTTGTTCCACGAATTCGAATAGTTCAGGCCCACGGCGTTGGTTTTGGTGATGCCGCCGCTCTGGTTCACTAGGAAGTCGCCAGCGTTGCCGCCGTTGCCGCCATTACCACCGCCTCCCCCACCGCCCCGGCCGCCGCGCCCGCCGCCGCCCTGGTTGGAGTTGCCCACCACGCCCAGCAGGTCTTCGGTGCCGAAGTTCTGCTCGTTCACGTTGTTGCTCTGCGCCAGCACCGACATCCGCTCGCTGCCCTTGAACTTGTTCACGTTGCCGCTGGCCTTATAGCGGTCCGGGCCCGCGCCGGCCACCACCCGCCCAAAGGTGCCGTTGCGAAATTCCACCTTGGTCACGATGTTGATGGTCTTGGTCGTATTGCCGTCGTCGAAGCCCGAAAACCGGCTCTGCTCGCTGCGCTGGTCGAATACTTCCACCTTGTCCACCATTTCGGCGGGCAGGTTTTTGAGCACTGCGTCGGGGTCGTTGCCGAAAAACGGCTTGCCATCAACCAGCACCTGCTGCACGTTTTCGCCCTGGGCCTGCACCTTGCCGTCGGTGCCGCGGCTCACGCCAGGCAGCTTGTCGATGAGGTCGCCGGTGGTGGCATCGGGGTTGGTTTTAAAGGCGCGGGCGTTGAACTGGGTGGTGTCGCCCTTCTGCACCGATTGGGCGGCGGCGCCCGTCACCACTACACCCTTCAGCTGCACGCCACCGGCTTGCAGGGCCAGCGTGCCCAGCTGCACGGGCGCGCCGGCCACGGTCACGGCCTGCCGGATTTTCTGGTAGCCCACGAAAGAAGCATCGACCACGTAGCGCCCGGCGGCCACGTTATCAAACTGAAACCGGCCCTCGGCATCGGCCGCCGCGCCGCTTTTGGCCGAGTCGGGCAAGTGAATCAGCAGCACGTTGGCCCCGATGAGGGCCGACTGGTCCTTGCCGTCCGTCACGCGGCCGCTCACCGTGGTGGGGGCCTGGGCCCGGGCCGCCTGTAAGCCAATCAGCAGGAAAAACAAGACCGCAAAATGCCGCATATACTTGGTTAAAACGAGGTAGAAGTGTCTGACGGTATTCTGCGGCTGAAAGTTGGCCTGGTGGGCCAACGCGGGCGGCGGCTACTTCCTGCGCAGCAGCAGCAGGCCGTCGCGCAGGGGCAGAAATACCGGCTCCACCCGTGGGTCCCGGGCCATCTTATCGTTGAAAGCCCGCACCAGGGGCGTGTCCTTGTCGCCGGCTTTCAACGCGTGCGTGGGCAGCACCTTGCCGCCCCACAGCACATTATCAACGATGAGCAGCCCGCCGGGCCGCACCTGGTCAATCACTGCTTCAAAATAAGCGTCATTATTCCGCTTGTCGGCATCAATAAAGACCAAATCCCATACTTCATCGACCAGGCCCGGCAAAACGTCGAGCGCTGCGCCAATGTGCAGCCGCACCTGCTCCGTGAGGCCGGCCGCTGCCACGTAGCGCCGGATGCGGGCCTCCTTTTCCGGGTCAATTTCAATGGTGTGCAGCAGGCCGTTAGCCGCCAGCCCCTCACCTAAACACAGCGTGGCATACCCGCAAAACGTGCCGATTTCGAGGATGCGGCGCGGGCGCACCAGGTGGCTGAGCAGGCTGAGCATACGGCCCTGCACGTGCCCGCTGCTCATACGCGGCATCAGGAGCTGCAGGTGCGTTTCGCGGGTGAGCTGGGCGAGCAGCGGCGGCTCGGGCGCGGTGTGGAGTTCGGCGTAGCGGTCAGTGGGGTCCGTCATATTGGTGGATACTATTTCCCGCAGAGGGCGCGGAAGGTTGCGCAGAAGTCGCAGAACGTTCTGCGACTTACGGGCAACCCTACCCCCCCCCAGCGGGCGCAAAAACAAAAAAAAAA
>NZ_JAAVTK010000002.1:209754-436197 GCF_012275535.1 Hymenobacter artigasi
CCCGGGGGGGGGTGGTTTGTGGCCCATTTGGCCAACCATGTTCGGCCCATTGCGCCCAAACCTTCCGCGCCCTCTGCGGGCTAAAAATCAAGCAAAATTCCGCAGCCGGAACACGAAAATCTGAAAACCCGATTTCCCCGGCCCAAAGCTGGACCCAATGACCCGATACAACCCTTCGTACCGATAAACATCCAACCCGTACTCGCCCGGCACCTTGCGGAGCACGCGCACGGGCCGGCCGGTTTCCACGCTTTTCAGCAGGGCCAGATTGGTGCCTGTAGCCACCTGGTCCGTCGTCTGCCGGCCGGTTTTGGGGTCGCGCCCGCCGTTGCCGGAGTAGCGGATTTCGGGCTCGCCAAATTCGTCGTCCTCGTACTGGCCGGCCAGCACAATGCTTTCGGCCCCCAGCGCCTGGGTGCCGCACACGCCCGCCCGGCGCGGCCGGTGCACGCCACTAAAAGCCAGCTCGATGCGGTTGCAATAGGTGTCGCCCGGCCGGTAGGTGCCTACATGGCCAAATCGGAACAGCATCCCCCAGCGGCGGCTATTACTTACCACGCGCTTCGGAATTAGGTTGATAGAAATGAGCCCGTTGATAGGCCAGAAACACCGGGTTCAAGAGATGCTTTTTATGCAGCTGCAACGCCCCCGGCAATCCGAGCAGTTGCCCATCATCAGCCACTCCAAAACTACCTAAGTCAAATAATACATGATGGTTAGGACACAGGCAAAGCACGTTTTCCAGAATATCGGGGCCGTGGTGTGGAGCGCCCAATGGTTGAATGTGGGCTGCCTCCGCATATGGGCCGGCGGCCCCTTCCAACCGTGTACTGCACACCTGGCAGCAATAGTCGTGCAGCAGCTTTACCTGGCGCGTCACGGCGGTGTCGCGCACAATGCGCAGGGTGGTAGCCTCGCGGCGCGGTGCCGGGTGATAGCCAGCCGCTGGCTCAGCGGCAGATAAATGACCGGAGTTGGCGTACTCAAACAACTCAGCCTGCCCACCGACTGCCACTGAAGCAGGCGCTGCTTCCGCTTCGATAGCGGCCTCGTTTTCAGTCAGCAGCTCTAATCGGAAACGCCAAACCCGGAATCCGGCCCGGCCCGGCGCAGCCCAATGGCGCACTACCCGGTACAGGCCGCCATAGCGGTAGAAGCTGGTGCTGCCAGTCGTCACTTTACGCGTCACACGTAAGGGCAGGCCCAGTTGCTCGTTGCGCACCAGTTCCAGGTTTGCGCCGGTCAGGGTCTGGTCGGCTACCTGCTGGTTGGTTTCGGCGCTCCGCCCGCCCCGGCCGGTATAGATGATGATGCTGCCAAAATCCTCGTCGTCCTCGTAGCCACCAGATAGCACGATGGACTCCGCAGCCCCACCCTGCCGGGCACTGATGCCCGCCTGCGTTTGGCGATGCACACCCGCCCCCCACAGTTCCAACCGATTGGCGAACTCGTGGCCGGGTGCGATGCCCGCAATTGGGCCAAAAACAGGAGGCGACGACTTTGGCAAAGCGCGGCTATTTCCCTTCCGGCACGTATTGCAGCACGCTCAGGTGCTCCTCCGTCAGCACTTCATTGGCCATTTCCTGCAGTTCAGCGGCTGAAATCTGCTCGATTTTACCGAAAATCTCGCTCAGTGGCTCTACGCGGCCCAGGTCCAGCGTGCTTTTGCCGAGGAGCTGCATCAGGCCGCCGTTGCTTTCCTCGCTCATGGCGAGCTGGCCCATCAGCTGGTGCTTGGCGATGTGCAGCTGGTTGGTGGTCAGCGCTTTTTCGCGCAATAGCTTCAGCTCCTTCTGCACCAGACCTAGGGTGCGCTTCACCTGCTTGCCCTCGGTGCCGAAGTAGATACCAAACAGGCCGGTATCGGTGTAGGGCGAATACGTGCTGTCGATGGTGTACACGAGGCCGTATTTCTCGCGCACGGCCAGGTTGAGGCGCGAGTTCATGCCCGGTCCGCCGAGGATGTTGTTCAGCATGAAAAACGGGATGCGGCGGGCGTCGTTCAGCGAGTAAGCCGGGCCGCCCAGCAGGCAGTGCGCCTGCGAGATGGGCCGGGTCTCGGTCTGCGTCTTGCGTTCGTAGCTGCCCACGGGGCGGCGGGTGCGCGGGCCCAGCCGGGCTGGCAGCGGGGCCAGAAATTTATCGGCCAGCTTTTTCACCGCCTCAAACGGCAGGTTGCTCACCGAGCTGAATACCAGCCGGTCGGTGCGCAGCTGCTCCTGCAAAAAGGCGTAGAAATCGGCCGTCTGGAAGCGGCTCACGCTCTCGCGGGTGCCCAGAATGTTCACGCCCAGCGGGTGGTCACCGAACACGACGGTATCAAAATCATCGATGATGGCATCTTCCGGGGCATCCTGGTACATGCTCATTTCCTCCAGAATCACGCCCCGCTCCTTCTCCACCTCGCGGCCCGGAAAGATGGAATTGAACGTGAGGTCGGTCAGCAGCTCAAACGCCCGCTCGAAGTGCGTGCTGAGCAGCGCGGCGTAGAAGCAGATTTTCTCTTTGGTGGTGTAGGCGTTCAGCTCGCCGCCCACGGTTTCGAGGCGGTTAAGGATGTGGAACGACTTGCGCTTTTCGGTGCCCTTAAAGGCCATGTGCTCCCAAAAGTGGGCCAGGCCCTGCTGGTGCGGGGCCTCATCGCGCGAGCCGATATCGAGCAAAAACCCGCAATGCGCTATTTTAGTGTGCAGTACCTGCTTGTGTAAGAGGCGGATACCGTTAGGATATTCGTGAATGTGATAATCGAGCATAAGTAAAGCAAAGGTACGGCTGGGCAGTCTCGCAAGCTCAGGATGACAGCCGACTTTCGGATGATATAACCGGCAACGTAGCCAGTAGTTGCCCCACCTCAATGCCGTAGGCGCAGCGAAAGTGCCCCAGCGGACAGGCCGCATGCCCGTGCAGCCCGCACGGCCGGCAGGCCAGCGCCTCTTTGGTTTCCACCACGAACGAAACCGGACTCAGCGGCCCGAACCCGAAGGCGGGCACGGTGCTGCAAAAAACGGCTGTCACGGGTGCCCCCACGGCCGAGCACAGGTGCATTGGGGCCGAGTCGTTCACGTAGTTCATCACCGCCCCGCGCATGAGGGCGGCCGAGGCGAGCAGGCCGATTTTGCCGGCAATGCTGGTCACGTTGGCGCGGCCACTGGCGGCGGCCAGGCGCTCGCAGGCGGCCACGTCGGGCGGGCCGCCCAGCAGGTACACCCGCACGTTTTGGGGCAGGGCGGCCAGCAGCTCCAGCCACTTCTCCTCGGGGTATTGCTTGGTGAACCACACCGACGTCGGGGCCAGGCAGATATAGGGGCCGGCCGTTGCATAGGGCGCTACCGCCGCTTCATCAGCGGCTGAGGGATAGAGCCGGGGCGGGTAGAGAGTTAAAAGTGAAGAGTTAGAAGTTAAAACCTCTGCGGATTTACCGGCTACTTTTTCGCTTTTAATTTTTAACTCTTCACTTTTAACTATAACTAACCGCAGGTTGCGCGTCACCTCATGCGTACCGTCGCCAATCTGGTGGGGCACGCGGCGCGTGAAAAACCGGCTCAATGGGTTTTTGGCGAAACCGATGCGCTCCCTCGCCTTCGAAAACGCCGTGAGGAAGCCCGTGCTGGCAAAGCGCTGCAGGGTCACGACGCGGCCATACCGCGCCGCCCTAATCTGGCCCAGCAAGTCCCACAGCGCGGCGTATTTGCGGTGTTTCTTATCCCAAATCAGTACGTTGCGAACGTGCGGGTGGCCGGCCAGCAGGCCTTCGTTGCCGCGGCGCACCAGCACATCGACGGGCGTGGCGGGCTCGGACTGGTGCAGGTATTCCAGCAGCGCCGTCATCAAAATAACGTCGCCGATGAAGGCGGTTTGAATGAGTAGCGTGGCGGGCGGGGCAGGAGTCGTGGGCACGGCACAAAATTACAGCGGCGTGGGCACGTCGCGCGCTTGTGGCGGCAAGCTGCACGCAGGCAGGTATTAAAAAGCAGATATGCGGCACTGACCAAGGCTATTCAAGCTTGGCCAATGCCGCATATCCTGGCAGCTGCTGCTGCTCAATCTCAGCCGGTGCAGCTATGTCAGCTGCGTGGGCCGATTCACTACTTCTTCCAGCGAAATAAGGGTTTCGGTGCGCTCAATGCCGTCAATCGGCTGAATGCGGTCGTGGAGAACATCGCGCAGATGCTGGGTATCGCGGCATACCAAACGGGCGAATACCCCATATGCGCCAGTGGTGAAGTGAATGCTCACAACCTCCGGTATTTCACGGAGCTGCTGCACCACGCTGGTATACACCGAGCTTTTGAGCAGATAAATACCCAGAAAGGCGCTCACGCCATAGCCAAGCTTTTGGTAATCAATGCGCAGGGTCGCGCCCTGCACGATGCCGAGCTCTTCCAGCCGGGCCATTCGCACGTGGACCGTGCCGCCCGAAACATTGACTTTGCGGGCAATTTCGGTGTACGGCATTTTGGCATCCTGAATCAATAAGTTCAGGATGTTGCGGTCGGTATCATCAAGTTCGTAATTTCTGGCCATTTTTTGCGGAAAGGAGTTGGAGAGAGTGTTGAATTAAACGCTTAAAATTAAATTTATTGCAAAGCTCGGGTTAGATGAAAGAATTATTTGCATCATCTAACCATACATCTTACATTTGTCATAATCCTAGGCAGAAGGCCACGGTGCTAAATAAGAACCTACTAGTGCTTGAAACAAGGCTGATACCTCGGCCGTGCGATTCGCTAAGTTCTTCATAAAAGGAAACTTCCTTTTGTTATGGCCGTGGTTGGATACGGAGGAGAAGAGGGGAAAACGGGGCTGCGCATCTGGGTGGGTGCGCACCTCACACTTGTAAGAGGCGGCCTCTGGGTGGGGGCCGCCTCTTCGTGCTTTAACTCGTTTGGGGATTTTGTGTGCTACCGCCACGGAATTGCTCAACTGATTTTTTAGCGGGCCGCTACCGGGGCCCGCTGCGTGCGGTACTGCTTCGAGCCGGCTTGCAGGAAGGCGCTGAATTGCGCCACGTCGGGCTCATAGGCAATAGGCGTTACCAGGGGCTGGCTGGTTGCATCGTCGGCATCCAGAATCACATAGTACGGCTGGGCATTGATGCCGTAGCGCGTTATCTGGAGGTCGGCGTTTTGCTTGCCGAGCGTGGTTTTGATTTGGTTATCGTGGGTGGAGGTGTACCACTCCTTCTGGGGCAGCTCGGTTTTATCGTCCACGTACAGCGCCACTACCACGTAATCGTTGCGGAGCTGGGTGAGCACCTGCGGGTCGCTCCACACCGTAGCTTCCATCTTGCGGCAGTTCACGCAGGCATGGCCGGTGAAATCGATAAAAATGGGCTTGTGCTGCAACCGGGCCACGCGCTTGGCCTGCTCTAGGTCGAAGTAGCCGTCGAGGTTATGGGGCAGCTCCAGGAATTCGCCGAAGCGGGGCGTCTCGCGGGCGGCGGCCCCGGTGGTGCTGGTTGCCACGGCGGGCGCGGCCCCACCCTCGGCCGTGGCCAGCGAGAAGTCGTGCTTGCTCTGGGGCGGCAGGTAGCCGGCCAGCAGCGGCAGCGGCGCGCCAAACAGGCCCGGCACCAGGTACACGGTGAAGGCGAAGGCCAGCACGGCCATCAGCAGGCGGCCCACGCTGAGGTGGTCGAGGGGCGAGTCGTGCGAGAGGCGGAACTTGCCCAGCAGGTAAAAGCCCAGCAGCGCCGAAAGCACAATCCAGAGCACGATGTACACGTCGCGGTTGAGCAGGTGCCAGTGGTAGGCCAGGTCGGCGGTGCTCAGAAATTTGAGGGCCAGCATCAGCTCAATGAAGCCCAGCACCACCTTCACCGTGTTCAGCCAGCCGCCGGAACGGGGCAGGCTTTTCAGCCACGAAGGGAAAATGGCAAACAGCGTGAACGGTAGCGCAAACGCCAGCGAAAAGCCCAGCATGCCCACAATGGGCGTGATGCGCTCGCCGCGCGCGGCCATGCTCAGAATGCTGCCCACAATGGGCGCGGTGCACGAAAACGACACCACCACCAGCGTAAGGGCCATGAAGAAGATGCCGGCCCAGCCGCCTTTATCGGCCTGCGCGTCCACCGAATTCACAATCTGGTGGGGTAGCGTAATTTCAAACAAGCCCAGAAACGACAGGCCGAACACGACGAAGACGACGAAAAATATCAGGTTCGGAATCCAGTGCGTGGCAATGAGGTTGGGGCCGTCTTCGCCCAGCAGCACCGACACCAGCACGCCCATCAGCACATAAATGCCGATGATGCTGGCCCCGTACACCAGCGCCTTGAAAATGCCGCGCTGGCGGCTGTCGTTGCCGCTGGTGAAAAGTGAAACTGTCATTGGCACCATCGGGAACACGCAGGGCGTGACCAGCGCGGCCAGGCCAAAGGTGAAGGCCAGCAGCGCGAAGGCCCACAGGCCGCCGGCTTTGTTCACGGGGTCGGCGGCGAGGGCTACGCTGGCCACGGCGGGCGCGGGCGCGACGGCCGTGGCTTCGGGGGTGGCGCTGGTGGCTGGGGCGGGCACAACTGCTGCAGTGGCTGCCTGGGCAGCCGTATCACCGGCCGGGGCGGTCGCCTGCACAGCGGCGGGGGCGGCGGCAGTTGGGGCAGCCGCTACCGCCGCTGTGGTAGGCGTGGCGGCGGGCGGCACGGCCCCGGTGGCTTTGACCGGAGCGGCCGCGCCGGTGGCCGTCAGCGGGCCGAATTTCAGGGTTTCGCTGCCGGGCACGCATTTGCCGTCCACGGTAGTGCAGCTTTGGTAGTCGGCATCGGCCGCGATGGTGAGCGCGCCGGGCTGCAGGATTTTGATGCGCTGGCGCATCTGGCCGGTTTTTTCCCAGAAGGCGACTTCGCCCTTGAAAATCTCGTCCTGCTCGTGGTGCGACTTGATGGCCTGGAGCTTGCCCACCAGCGCATAGGCCGGGCTGGGCTTGAACTTGAGCGTGAATACCACGGGACCTACCTCATCGCTGAAGTCGGAGGCATAGAGGTGCCACTTGTCGTCGATGCGGGCGTTGATAATTAATTCGACCTCCTCGCCCACTTTGGCGGTGGGCTTGCTCAGGGCGGTACTCAGGTGGGTAGGCGTGAGAATCTGAGCGGCGGCGGGGCCCATCAGGGCCAGCCAAAACAGCGCTGCAGTTAATATCCGAAAATTCTTCATTGTATTTGAATGACGCGTTGTGATTGGCCACGCCTGGCTTCTTCCTAACCGGCAAAGGGCCGCTCTCGTTGCAATTACCCCGGTTGGAGGCCATGGGTAGTCGCTTCACCCGGCTATAGCTTACACCTACTTCAGAGCACAAAATTAAGCCTCGTTGAATGACAAACCGATGAGTTAAAAGTTCAGCAAGCCAACCACCTGCGCCAAACTGCGTACTTTTGGCCTACAAAGGCTTCCAGACCGACCGCGTCGCGGGGGCCGCAGACATGGGTTTACAAATACTTTTGACCGTTTTCCTCGTTTTGGTGAACGGATTTTTCGTGGCCGCCGAATTCTCGCTGATTCGCGTGCGCCTCTCGCAGCTGGAAATTAAAACCAAGGAGGGCAGCCGGTTGGCCGGCCTGGCGCTGGGCGTGCTGCACAAGCTCTACGACTACCTGTCGGCCACGCAATTGGGCGTCACCATTGCCTCGCTGCTACTGGGTGCGGTGGGCGAAGAGCTGTTCACGGAAATTTTTCTGGGCTTCCTGCCGCGGCTGGGCCTGCCTATTTCGCCCATCACGGCGCACAGCCTGGCCGTGGGCATGGGGCTGATTGTCCTCACGTTCATGCACGTGCTCTTTGGCGAGCTGTTTCCGAAGGCGCTGGCCATTCAGCGGCCCGAGGCGGTGAGCCTGGCCCTGGTGCTGCCGCTGCGCGGCTTCTACTACATCACGCGGCCCCTCACTTGGTTCCTCTCCAAGGCCAGCAACCTGCTGCTGGGCGCGGTGGGCATTCAGAACGTGCACGGCACGGAGGCGCACACGTCCGACGAGCTCCGCCTGCTCATCGACCAGAGCAAGGAAACCGGCGAAATTCAGGATTCCGAGCACGAGCTGCTGGAAAACGTGTTCCAGTTCAACGACCGCATGGTGAAGCAGATTATGGTGCCCCGCACCAAGCTCTCGGCGCTGGATGTGAACGCGCCCGTCGACCAGATTCTGGACCTCATCTTTGCCGAAGGCTTTTCGCGCATGCCGGTGTTCGAGGGCAATATTGACAACATAGTGGGCGTGCTCAACGTGAAGGACTTGCTGCCCATCATCCGGCGCGGCGAGGCCGTGGATTTGGCCCGCATCATGCGCCCACCCTACTTCGTGCCCGAAACCAAGAAAATCAACCGCCTGCTGCGCCAGTTTCAGCGCAAGCACATTGTGATGGCCGTGGTGAGCGACGAGTTCGGCGGCGTGTCGGGCATTGTCACCATCGAGGACATTATGGAAGAGCTGGTGGGCGAAATCCAGGACGAGTACGACAACGAAGTGCCCGTAGTGGAGAAAGTGGCCGAAGACGAATACCGCGTGAACCCCGCCACCCCCATCTCCGACGCCAACGAGTACCTCCCCTTCCCCCTGCCCGAGGGCGAAGACTACGAAACCGTGGGCGGCCTGCTCAACGTCATCTACGGCAGCATCCCGGAAGTGGGCGACGTGGCCGTGCTCGACCCCTACGAGTTCCGCGTGCTGCAACGCTCGCGCCGCGCCGTGGAGCTGGTGCAACTCCGCGTGACCACCCACGCCGAGCGCGAGGCCCCGCGCGGCGAGTTAAGCGACGAGGTGTAAAGGGAATGAAGAATTAAGAATGGCCCTCCTGACGATGCAGGAGGGCCATTCTTAATTCTTCATTTTTAATTGTCCAACCAGCTGGCATAGGTCTGGTAATTAGCAGCCGTGCGCTTCAGCCCCTCGCGCTGCTTCTCCGTCACGGGCTTAATCTTTTTGGCGGGCACTCCCGCGTATAGAAAGCCCGGCTCGCATACGAAATTTTCGAGCACCACGGCCCCGGCCGCGACGATGCAGCCGGTGCCCACCACGGCATGGTCCATCACGATGGCTCCCATGCCGATGAGCACGTCGTCCTCCACGGTGCAGCCGTGCACCATCGCCCGATGCCCGATACTGACGCGGCTGCCGATGCTGAGCGGAGCTTGCTGGTAGGTGCAGTGCAGCACCGCCCCATCCTGGATATTGGTTTCGTCGCCGATGCGGATGCTGTGCACGTCGCCGCGAATAACGGCCGTGAACCAGACGGTACATTTTGAGCCAAGGACGACATCGCCGATGATGGTGGCGTTATCGGCAACGAAGCAGTCGGCGGGAATGGTGGGCGAGATGCCGTGAACGGGGAGAATTAGAGCGGGCATGAGTTGTGAGGTAAGCTTTAGCTTGCCGTATCGGCAATGAGACGGCAAGCTAAAGCTTACCTCACAAGTAGCCGCTTCCAGGTGCCTTTCTCCCAATTATACTTCAGCGTACTCGGCAGCGCCTGCCAGAAATACTTACTGGTTTCGACCGCGAAGCTGGGCTGCATGTAGCAGTTGATGGTACAGCCCTCACAGGCGGGCAGGCGGCCTTCCAGGGCGGCCAAGCGTTGAGTTTCGGGGGCGTTGTAGAGGTCGAACAGCTTGCCGTCGATGGGGAATTTCTGCTCGCCGAGGTGGTAGCAGGGCAGCACCAGCTCGTTGCTGGGCGAAATGACCAGCGTGGTGCTGGCGGCCCGGCACACGGGCGCGGCAATGTGATTGCCGCCATCGCGCCGCAGCTCGATAAACGCTTCGTTCAGGTACACGCCCTTGCGCTTGCCGAAAGCGGAGAGGTAGTCCAGCTCCTCGGGCGTAAGCTGCTCGCCGGTTTCCACATCGCCGTATTCGAAGGCGGGATTGAGGATGAGCACGAGGCCATTGGGCTGGGTAATGTCGCGGTACACGGCCTCCAAATCCGCCAGGTTTTTGCGGAATACGGTGAAGAGAATATCCGGCCGCTCGCCCAGCTCCTTGGCTACGCGAATGCTTTCGAGCACGAAATCGTAGCAAGCCACGCCCCGGCCCAGGTCGTGGGTATCACGGTCGGCCGAGTCGAGCGAGAAATGCAGCATATCGACCTTACCGCGCAGCTTTTCGGCGTTTTTGGGGTAAAGCAGGCCGTTGGTAGTCACAGTGGTGATGAAGCCCAGCTCCCGCGCCAGCCCCAGAAACTCGGGCAGCTGGCGGTGCAGCAGCGGCTCGCCGCCCGTGAAGTCAATCACCGAAACGCCCAGCCGCTTGAGGTCGCGCAGGTTGCGGTCCACGTCCTCCAGGGTGATGTAGGGCGAGGGCTTCTCCCAGATATCGCAAAACGCGCACTTCGCATTGCAGCGGTAAGTGACGTAGTAGTTGCAAAGGACGGGGTGCTTGACGAGACGCATGGTGTAAAGGTACGCTTGCGCAGTAGCGCGAACTTTGTAGTTCGCGTCCCCGCGCATTATCGGAATCATCCTTACGGCGCGGGGACGCGAACTACAAAGTTCGCGCTACTAATGCGGCAGCTTGCCCCAGGCGGCGGGGTCCCACTTATCGGGCGTGGCCGCCAGCGCCTCGGCCGTAGCCGGACCGAAATGCTCCTGGTAGTAGGTACAGAACCCTTTTAGTGGGCAGCGGGCACAATTCGGCTTCAGGAAAAAGCAAATCTGCTGCCCGTGCCAGTAGTTGTGCTTGTGGAAGTTGAACAACGTTTCGGCATCGGCCGGGAGCAGGGCCAGCAGCACGCTGTGCGCCTTTTCTACCGACACCTTGGCGCCCAAAAACCCCACCCGCTGCGCTACCCGGTGCACGTGCGTATCGACGGGCAGCACCGGCTTATGATAATTGAACAGCAGCAGCAGCGAAGCCGTTTTCAGGCCGATACCGGGCATGTCCGTGAGCCAGGCCATGCCGCGTTCCGTGGGCCAGTCGGCCAGAAAGTCCAGGTCGAACGGCCCGCCCGTTTCGGCCCGAATGCGGCGCAGGATTTCCTGAATGCGCGGGGCCTGCGTATCGGGCCAGCGCGTGGTTCGAATGGCGTGGGCCAGGTCGGCCGTGGGGGCGGCCTCCACCCCGGCCCAGTCGCCGAAAGCTTCCAGCATGCGGTCGTAGGCCAACTCTTCATCGGCGTGAGTGGTGCGGTGCGAGAGTACGGTGGAGATGAGCTCGCGCATGGGCGTGCGGCGCGGCTCGGGCGGCAGGTGGCCGTAGACATGGTCGAGAATCTGGTGGTCAGCCAGGGCTTTCTCGGCCGGCGAAGAAGTCAGAACCGCGGATTTATCGGATGGCACGGATTGGTCGGATTTCGTGGACGATTTCCATCAAACGCAAAAAAGCCGCCCGGGTAGGCGGCTTTTTTTTCAATCTCACTACGGTTCGGCTTACACTTTCAGTCGGCTACAAAATCCGACCAATCCGTGCCTTCCGATAAATCTGCGGTTCTGACAATTACAATTGGCCTTTTTTGGCGGCCTTCTGCATCTTGTCGTTGGCGAAGATGGCTACTTCTACGCGACGGTTGGCCGATTTGCCGGCGGCGGTAGCATTGTCGCCCACGGGCTGGGTCGAGCCGTAGCCGGTGGCCGTGATACGGCCCGAGTCTACGCCCTGGCCCTGAATCTCGTTCGACACGGCCTGGGCCCGACGCTCCGAGAGGGGCTGGTTGATGGCATCCGAACCCGAGCTATCGGTGTGGCCTTCCACTACCACGCTGGTATCAGCATACTTCTTGAGGGTGGCGGCCAGTTGGTCAATGTTGCCGGCAGCTTCCGGAGTCAGGTTCGACGAGTTGGTACCGAACAGGATGCCCGAAGCAAAGGTGATTTTGATGCCTTCGCCCACGCGCTCTACGGTTGCGCCTTCGAGGTCGCGGCGCAGCTCGGCGGCAGCCTTATCCATCTTGCGGCCGATGAGGGCGCCCGCCGTACCACCTACTACAGCCCCGATGATGGCCCCTTTGGCCGTGCCCGACTTACCGCCAATCAGGCGGCCTGCCACGCCACCAGCTACGGCACCACCCAGGCCGCCAATGAGGCCGCCTTTGAGGGTTTTGCTCATGCCCTTCGGCTTGGCAGTCGAAACGGTAGAGGTCTGGGCTTGCGCAAAATTGTTTACCAGCAGCAGCAGGGCGAACAGAAACGCAATGGATGAACGAAGAAATTTCATGTTAAAAAAAGGGTTTGGATAAAAAATACCAGCAAAAAATCGCGGTGTGCGAATAGGCCGGCAAGTACGCCATTTGCAACCACCTTGCCAAACTCCTCGGGGCCAGCGCGCCTTTTGGCCTGCCCAACACATTAGCCGGCTCGTTCAACCACAAAAAAGGCCCTGCCGGGTGGCAGGGCCTATTATCAGCGCGATAGCCTATCGGCGTATAGCGGCTGAATTACTTCTTTTTATGGTAAGCGTTGTAGCGGGCCGGGTCTTTTTTCTTGTCTTTGTTGCGGCCAATCAGGCCGCCGCCAATCACGCCGGCTGCCCCGCCAATCAGGGCCCCTTTGCCGCCGCCAATCACGGCACCCGTCACGGCACCCGCACCGCCGCCAATGGCCGCGCCTTTGGCCTTATTACTCCAGCCTTTTTTGGGCGTCTGAGCCTGCACACTAGTGCCGGCCAGCACGAAAAGCATCAAAAACAAAGCGAATATTACACGCAGGGATTTCATAATTCAGGAGGTTTAAGTTGATGGGAGGTTTTACGGGATTTCAACGCATACCAGGCGGGCAGGGTTGCTGAAGAAAATGCGTCTATTTGGGTGACCAGGACTACTGCATTCACAAAAAAAGGCCGCCCCGGGGGAGCGACCTTTTTTTGCATACCGGGCAGCAGTGGCCCGACGAATGCTGCTTACAAACGACCTTGCTCGGCCGCTTTCTTCATCTTTTCGTTGGCGTAGATGGCGATTTCTACGCGACGGTTGGCCTGCTTGCCCTCGGCCGTGGTGTTGTCGCCCACGGGCTGAGTCGAGCCGTAGCCCTGGGTGGTGATGCGGCTCGACGAAACGCCTTTGGCGATGGTGGAGTTGGCCACGGCTTGGGCCCGGCGCTCCGACAGGGGCTGGTTGATAGCATCCGAACCCGAGTTATCGGTGTGGCCTTCCACCAGCACGTTGGTGTCGGGGTATTTCTGGAGAATGGCAGCCATCTTGGTGATGTCCGATTCCGAAGCCGAACGCAACGTAGCCGAGTTGGTATCGAAGAGGATGCCCGAGTCGAAGGTGATTTTGATGCCTTCGCCTACGCGCTCAACCTTGGCGTTCTGCATGTCTTTTTGCAGGTCTTCGGCCTGCTTATCCATTTTGCGACCAATGATGGCACCCGTGGTACCACCCGCAGCAGCACCTACAATGGCCCCGATAGCCGTGCCCTTGCCACCGCCCAGCAAGCCACCAACTACGCCACCAAGAATAGCACCACCACCAGCGCCCAACAGGCCACCCTTAGCGGTTTTGCTCATGCCGGTTTTGCGGGCACCGGTACCGTTGTTAGTCGAAAGGTCGGGCTGCGTGGAGCTGGCTTGCTGCGAAGTGGCGCAGGAGCTAAACAGCAGCACGAAAGCCATCAGAACAGAAAGAAGGGATTTGGAGGTGTTCATGTGAAAATGAGGGGTTGGTGAAGTTGTATTCGGCCCTTATACGGAAAAACCCGTCCCGGGGCCGGAAACGGATTTTTCAAGAAGTGTGCCGAAAACGAAAAAGGCGTTTTTTTTATTGCTGATGGGCTTTGGTGGCGGCGCGGCGCGGCGCGGGGGTGCTAGCGGCGGCGGCCGGCGCGGGCTGCAGCATGCCCAGCAGGTCGGCCAGGCGCTGCTTCAGCTCGCGGCGGTCCACGATGAAGTCGAGGAAGCCGTGCTCCAGCACGAACTCGGCGCTCTGGAAGCCCTTGGGCAGGTCCTTGCCGATGGTTTCCTTGATGACGCGCGGGCCGGCAAAGCCGATGAGCGCGCCGGGCTCGGCAATGTTAAAATCGCCCAGCATGGCAAACGAGGCCGTGACGCCGCCCGTGGTGGGGTCGGTGAGCAAGCTCACGTAGGGCACGCCGGCTTCGGAGAGCAGCGCCAGCTTAGCCGACGTTTTGGCCATTTGCATGAGCGAGTAGCCGGCCTCCATCATGCGGGCCCCGCCGGAGCGCGAAATCATCAGGAACGGCGTGCGGCTTTGGCGGGCATAGTCAATGGCGCGGGCAATTTTCTCGCCTACCACCGAGCCCATCGAGCCGCCGATGAACTTGAAATCCATGGCCGCCACCACCAGCGGCTGGCCGGCGCTCAGGCCGTGGGCGGTGCGCACGGCATCTTTCAGGCCGGTGTTGCGCTCGGTGGCCTCCACGCGCTGCGGGTAGGCTTTGGTATCCACGAAGTGCAGCGGGTCGCCGGAGGTGAGGTTGGCATCGAGCTCCGTGAATTCGCCCTGGTCGAAGAGGAATTCGAAGTAGTCGATGGCATCGATGCGGCCGTGGTGGCTGCAATTGCCGCACACATGCAGCAGGCGCTTGTGCTCGGCCATGGTGGCCACGGTTTTGCACTCGGGGCACTTGTACCAGAGGCCGTCGGGAGTCTCTTTTTTCTGGTCGGTGGGGGTCACAATGCCCTTTTCTACGCGCTTGAACCAGGCCATATTTCGTTTAACTAGCAGCTGCCAGCACGGGGCTGTCAGCTTGAATTTTTAGATGGAAAAGCCGCCAGCTTCGGGCGTGCAGCGGCAAATTACAGGGCGCCAAAGATAAGCCATAACTATTGCCATCTTTCGCAAAATCCTTGGTGGCAGCGGGCTGGCGTGGTTTGGCGCGGGCACGGCCGCTGCTTTGGAGCGGCACCAAGCCCCAAACGGGGCGGGAATGGGCTTCGTTCGCGGTGTTTCCGGCATCGATTCCAAAACCTGTTCGGAAGGGCATTTTACTAGGCCGGGCGCGGGTTAAGCGCTACCTTGCCGGGCCAACGCGGCCGGGCAGTCCGGCCGCCGATGGCCCGGCGCTGCGCCTTTTTATTCCCGTGAAAACCTTCTCCCCTGCCCTGCTGGGTCTTTGCCTGCTGGCCGCCCCGGTGCTGAACAGCTGCGTGACGGCCAAGAAATACGACGACCTCAGTGCCCGCCAGCGGGCCGATGCCGATGGCAAAGCGGCCGCTGAGCGGCAGTACCGCGGCGCTACCGCCGAGCTGCAAAAGGCAAGCGACGAGCTGGCCCAGCTGCGCCTCACCCAAAAGCGCCTCGTAACGGACTCGGCCGAAACCGGCAATGCTTATCGCAAAACCCGCAGCCTCTACAATGAGCTGAACGGCAGCTATGAAAAGTTGCTCAAAAACAGCAACCGCGAGCTGGCTAACAAATCATCGGACTACAACAAGGTAGCTCAGGACCTGGCCCGCCGCGAAGCCGAGCTAGGCTCCCTGGAAACCACGCTGCAGAAAAGCAAAGCCGATAACGACCGCCTCGCCGTCGACCTCAAAACCCGCGAGGCCCGCCTCACCGAGCTCACCAAAGCCCTGGCCGAGAAGGACAAAGCCGTGGACGACCTGAAGGCCCGCGTGAGCAAGGCCCTGCTCAGCTTCAATAGCAGCGACCTGCAGGTGAAGCTGAAGGACGGCAAGGTGTACGTGTCACTGTCGGAGCAGCTGCTGTTCAAATCGGGCTCAACCAAAGTAGACCCCAAAGGCCAGGAGGCGCTGAAAAACCTGGCCACCGTGCTCCAGGAGCAGAAAGACGTGAACGTGGTGGTGGAAGGCCACACCGATAACGTGCCCATCCGGTCGGGCACAGCCGGCATGACCGACAACTGGGACCTGAGCGCCCTGCGCGCCACCGAAATCGCGCGCCTGCTTACCACGGCCGGCGTGGCCCCGGAGCGCGTCACGGCCTCGGGCCGAGGCCAGTACGTGCCCGTGGCACCCAACGACTCGCCCCAAAACAAGGCCATGAACCGCCGCACTGAGATTATCCTCACGCCCAAGCTCAGCGAACTGTTTAAGATTCTGGACAGCAACTCGGCTACGCCGGCCACGGGCAAGTAGCCCACGCCGCGCAAACATAACGACCAAAAAGGCCCGCTCGGCCTTTTTGGTCGTTGCTCCGGTCTGACCGCCCTAGGCGGTCTGACCGGTTATCGTCAGGGCGGAATCGTGCTCACTTCAACCGGTCAGACCGCCTAGGGCGGTCAGACCGGAGCAACGACTGCGCTGAAGCGGAGCGGGCCTTTTTTTGATTATAAATTCCGCTGAGCTCCCCAGCTAGAAAGCCACGTTGACGCGGCCGAAGTAGAACGCGCCCTGGAAGCCGAACTGGCTGGCGTTGTACACGAAGCGGCCCCGGTTGGTGTTATCGAGCGAAGAATTGTAGCTCTGGGCCGGGTCGACGGAGAAGTTGTTGGGGTCGTTGCGGGGGTTCTGGATGATGCGGTCGGGGTACACGTCGAACAGGTTATTGATGCCCACGGCTACGCCCACCTGCTTGATGACCTGCACGTTGAGTGTGAGGTCGGTAATCCACTTGGCCGCGTATGTCTGGTCGAGAAACGAGCGGGCCGGGTCGGCGTCCTTGGTCTGCACCTCGCCGAAGCGCACGCTGCGGGCTTCAAGGCCGAAGATGCCGTAGGTGTAGTTGGCCGAGAGCAGGATTTTGCTGCGCGGGTTGCCGTTTTCGAGGCGGGCACGCTGCTGGCGGTCAAACAGCGTGTTCTGGAGGTTGCTGGTGCCCACGGTCGCATCGTTGTTGATGGTCGTAGACGTGCTGTTGAAGCTGCGCACGGTGGTTTCGTTGAAGTTGGCGGCAGCCGTGAGGCCCAGGCGGCTTTTATCGCCCAGCGGGAGGCGGCTGTTGGCCACAATGTCGATACCCTGTGTGCGGGTGTTCACGGCATTGGCAAAAAACTGCACCCGGCTCACCGGCTGCGTGCCCAGAATGGTGTTCACGATGGTATTGGTGCGGGTGAAGGCCGACGAGAGCACAATGCGGTCGTCGATGTCAATCTGGTAGGCGTCCACGGTCAGGGTCACTACCTGGGCCACGCGGCCGGTCAGGCCCAAGCTGTAGTTGCGCGAGTTTTCCTGCTTTAGCGGAGCCACGCCAAAACCTTGCTGGCCGGTGCCGCCCACCGTATAGCTGTTGCGCACAATGGGATTTTCGTTGTTCACGGTCAGAATCTGGTTGGGCACGCCGCTGATAAACTGCGTGCTCACGTTGGTGAAGTAGCGCTGCTGCAGCGAAGGCGCCCGGAAGCCGTTGCCCAGTGAGCCGCGCAGGGCCAAGCCGTCGATGATGCTGAAGCGGGCGGCCAGCTGACCGCTGGCGCTGCTGCCGAAATCGGAGTAGCGCTCCACGCGGCCGGCGGCGTGCACCAGCAGCTTCTCGGTGAGGTCGCTTTCCAAATCGAGAAAGCCGGCCAGGTTATTGCGCGACTTATTCACCTCATCCGTCGGCTGGTAGCCCGGAAATACCTGCGAGCCCGAGGCCGTGGGTGCAGTGCCAATCAGGCGGCCGCCGTTGATATAGGAGTTGGGCTCACCGGCCGAAATCTTGAAATTATCGACCCGAAACTCGCCGCCCACGGCCACGTTCAGGGTAGCCAGCGGGCCCAGGTCGGCAAACTTGCGGGTCAGGGTCAGGTTCGACGTATTCTGGGTGAATTTGAGCGTACCGGCGTAGAATTCAGTCTGGTTGCGAATGCCCGCGCCCTGCGGCAGCGAGGCGTTCACCGAGTTGCTGATATCGTAGCGCACCTCGTTGCTGCCGTAGGTATTGCTTAGGTCGAAGCCGAAGCCGCCGATGGTTTTGCGCAGGCCTACTATGGTCGACACATCGTTGATTTTCGTATTGATGAAGGGAAGAAAGCCGTTCGGAAAGATGGTGAGGTCGCTCTGGGTGGGCTGGTTGGGCAGGCGGGCAAAGCCGGCCGACTTCCCCGTGCGGTGCGTGTAGCCAGCCATGGCGTAGGCCTCGATGCCGCCCCCAAGGCGGTAGCCGGCGTTCAGGAAGCCTCCCACATTGCGGGTGTCGGCGCTGCCAATGCGCAGGTTGTTGCGGTCGTAGCCATTCTTGGCCACCAGGGCATCGTCCTGCGCTTTCAGGTCGCGGCGGGCCTGCTCGGTGGTGGCGCTGCTGGGGTACTGGCCCGAGTTGGCCCCCAGGTAGATAAGCGGCGCCGTATCGGGCAGGCCGCGGTTGAAGTAGCTGTGGTTCTGGTACTGGCCGCTGAGGTCGAGGTAGCCGCGCCCGCCCAGCCCGATGCCGATGTTGGTATCGACCTGAAACACGCCGCCATCGCTCTTGGTGGTATGGCCCACGGTGCTGCTGGCCGTTACGCCGGTGGTGTCGTCCTTCAGCTGCAGGTTAATCACGCCGGCAATGGCGTCGGAGCCGTAGAGGGCGGCCGCGCCGTCGCGCAACACCTCAATACGCTTGAGGCTGGCGGTCGGAATCACGTTCAAGTCGGTGCCCACCGCGCCCCGGCCCACCGTGCCGTTGATGTTCACGAGGGCCGAGTTGTGGAAGCGCTTGCCGTTCACGAGCACCAGCACCTGGTCGGGGCCAAGGCCGCGCAGGCTGGCCGGGTCAATGTGGTCGGTGCCGTCGGAAATGGTCTGGCGCGTGCTCTGGAACGAGGGCGCGGCGTAGGCCAGCACCTGGGCCACGTCGGTTTGGGCGAAGGCCTTGATTTCGCGGGCCGAAATCACGTCTACTGGGGCCGTGGTGAGGATGTTGGAGCGGCCTTCGGTGGCGCGCGAGCCCGTTACTACCACCTCGTTCAGGTCCTGGGCGGTGGCGGCCAGCCGCACGTCGAGGCGGCTGCGGCCGTTGAGGGGAATCTGCTGGGTGGCGAAGCCAATGGCCTGCACCGTGATGGTAGCCCCCGGGTTTACCGAGAGCGAAAACTCGCCGTTGGCCCCCGTGCTGGTGCCGTTGCTGGTGCCGCGCTCCAGCACCGTAGAGCCGGGCAGGCCCTCACCAGACGCTCCCACCACCCGGCCCGTCACCGTCACTTTCTGCGCCTGGGCCGCAGCCCCGGTAAGCAGTATCAGCAAAATCAGAAGTAGAAGATTTTTCATACAACAACGTTTTTTGGTGAAAAACAGGAGAGAATCGGGGCAGTCATTACTGCTCATTCGCTTCAGCAGCCCATTGGCTAGGCTTGGAGTATAAAAAGCATACATGCAGTAATATGCTGAAACATACAACAAAAATGTTACATAATATATATTTTAACTGCAAATATTGATTTGTTGATTGTTCAGCTTACTGCTCATCTCAGCGCCTGAATATTCTCAGGCCCATCGGCAACAAAAAAGCCAGCCCCGGATGCGGAGCTGGCTTTTCGGCAAGGAATCAGGCGGGATTACAGCGTGAAATTCACGCGGCCAAAGTAGTACGCGCCGCTGAAGCCAAACTGGTTGGAGCCGTAGGGGAAACGGCCCCGGTTGGTGCCGTCCAGCGTGGTGTAGGTCAGGCTCTGCTCGTTATTGTTGGGGTCCTGGTAGAGGCGGTCGGGGTACACGTTGAACAGGTTGTTCACGCCTACGCTCAGGCCGATGTTCTTGATAACCTGGGCGCTGATGGTGAGGTCGGTCACCCACTTGGCCGAGAAAGTCTGGTCGATGTAGGAGCGGGTAGGGTCGGCGTCCTTGGTCTGCACCTCGCCGAAGCGCACGGTGCGCAGGTTCAGGCCGAAGATTTTGTAACCATAGTCGGCGCTCAGGTTGATTTTGCTGCGGGGCTGGCCGTTTTCGAGGCGGGCACGCTGGGCGCGGTCAAACAGCGTGTTCTGCAGGCTGGGGTTGTTGTCGATGGTGGCGGAGCTGTTGAAGCTGCGCACCGTGGTTTCGTTGAAGTTGGCGGCAGCAGTCAGGGTCAGGCGGCTGTCGGGGCCTAAGGTCAGGCGCTCGTTGGCCACAATGTCGATGCCCTGCGTGCGGGTGTTCACGGCGTTGGCGAAGAACTGCACGCCCTGCACCGGGTTCTGGCCGGGGCGCGGGTTGGCCGTGAGAATGGCCGCCACCGCCGGGTTGCCGCGGCTGAACTGCGAGCTGAGCACGATGCGGTCGCGGATGTCAATCTGGTAGGCGTCCACCGTCAGGGTGATGGTTTTAAAGAGGCGCGCCGTGAGGCCCAGGCTGTAGTTAGTCGACTTTTCCTGCTTCAGCGAGCCAATGCCGAAGGCTTTGGTGATGGCGTCGTCGTTGTTGGTAGTCAGCACTTCGCGCAGCTCGCCACTGGTAAACTGCGTGCTGGAGTTGGTGAAGTAGCGCTGCTGGAGCGAGGGGGCCCGGAAGCCGTTGCTGAGCGCCCCGCGCAGCGCCAGGCCATCGAGAATGCTGTAGCGGGCAGCCACTTTGCCGCTCACATTGGAGCCAAAATCGGAGTAGCGCTCGGCGCGGCCGGCCACGTCCACCAGCAGCTTATCGGTGAGGTCACTTTCCAGGTCGATATAGCCCGACACGTTGTTGCGGCTCTGGTTCAGGGCATCGGAAGGGCGGTAGCCCGCAAAACCCTGCGAGCCAGCGGCGGCGGGGCTGCCGTTCACCTTGCGGTCGCCGAGAATGTATGAGCCTACATCACCGGCATTAATCTGGAAATTATCAACCCGAAACTCGCCGCCAAACGCCACGTTCAATGTGGCCAGCGGGCCCACTTCACTGAACTTGCGGGTGAAGCCCAGGTTGGTGGTGTTCTGCTGGAAAGCCAGCTCGCCAGCGTAGAAGCTGGTGGGGCTGGTGCCCACCGGCAGCGAGGCGTTGAGGGTGTTGCTGATGTTGTATTTCAGCGCGTTGCGGCCGTAGGTATTGCTTAAATCGGCCGCGAAGCCGAATACCTTGCCGCGCAGGCCCACAATGGCGGAGCCGTCGTTCACGGTGCTGTTGATGAAGGGCAGGAAGCCGTTGGGGTAAATGCTGGCATCGGTCTGCGTGACAGCCGTGGGCAGGCGGTAGAGCGCGCCTGACGAGCCCGTGCGGCGCGTGAGGCCGCCCGAGAAATACGCTTCGAGGCCGATGCTGGGGGCCAGCGTGTAGGCCGCGTTCACGAAGCTGCCGTAGGTGCGGGTATCGGCGCCGCCCACCCGGATGTCGCGGCGGTTGAAGCCATTCTGGGCCACCAAGGCATTATCGCGGGTTTTCAGGTCGAGCTTCTGCTGGTCGGTGAGGCCGGCGGGGTAGTTGCCGCCGCTGGTGCCCAGGTAGATGAGCGGGGCCGTATCGAGCCCGCTGCGGTCCACGTAGCTGCGGTTCGAGAACTGGCCGCTCACGTCCACGAAGCCCCGGTGGCCGAGGCCGAAGCCCAGGTTGGCATCGGCCTGAAACAGCTGGCCGTCGCTCTTGGTAGTCTGGCCGGCGGTGCTGCTCACGCTGATGCCGGTGGTGTCGTCCTTCAGCTGAATGTTGATGACGCCGGCAATGGCATCGGAGCCGTACTGAGCCGCCGCACCGTCGCGCAGCACCTCAATCCGCTTGATGGCGGCCGGCGGAATCACGTTCATGTCGGTGCCCACCGAGCCGCGCCCGGGCGTGCCGTTGATATTGACGAGGGCCGAGGTGTGGCGGCGCTTGCCGTTCACGAGCACCAGCACCTGGTCGGGCCCCAGGCCGCGCAGGGTGGCGGGGTCCACGAAATCGGTGCCGTCGGTCACGGTCTGGCGCGTGCTCTGGAACGAGGGCGCGATGTAGGTCAGAATCTGGGTGATGTCGGTCTGGGCGTACGCCTTGATTTCGCGGGCCGAAATCACGTCCACCGGCGAGGTGGTGAGGATGTTGGAGCGGCCTTCGGTGGCCCGCGAGCCGGTGACTACCACTTCGTTCAGCTCGGTCTGGTTGGCGGCGAGACGAATTTCGAGGGTTACGCGGCCGTTCAGCGGCACGGTTTGGGTGAGCGAGCCCACGGCAGAAAACACGAGCGTGGCCGTGCCGGGCACGTTGTTGAGTGAGAAACGGCCGTCGCCGTCGGTGCTGGTGCCATTGGTGGTGCCTTGCTGGAGCACGGTCACGCCGGGCTGGGTCTGGCCGGTGGCGTCGAGCACGCGGCCGGTTACGGTGAGGTTCTGAGCCCAGGTGGCGGCGGTGGTCAGCCACAAAAGCAGCGCCACCAGCCCGATGCGGGTAGTTGTGGAGTGTATCATCAGTAAAAAAAGAGAGGGAAATAAAACGGGTTTCCGGCGGCCGCCGCAGCGGTTTTGGGAGCCAGACAAACCCAGGAAAAAGAAAAGCCACGGCGGCTAACGGCCGGAACTGCCCACACGGCAGCCCCAACGTCAGAACGCGCTTGTTAACACCACTAAATAATTATGTCCCAGAAACACCCCAAGGGCTACTGCATGCCCCGCTGGCGGCGCGGCCAGTGGCACGCCTAGGCAGGGTTCCGCACTTTTTTGGTCTGGCATTCAGCCGGGCAAGGCTATCAGCCTATGCCTGCCGGCTAATGCCCTATCCTAACAACAACAGCAACAGCACCCTACCACGGCCGCGCCCAAGGGCATCGACACGCTGGCAAAGTTGGAGGGAAAGCTGGTGGGAGCCAGCCGATTTCCCATAAAGGAGGCGGCGGCGAGGAATTGTATCACGGGGCAAAAATAAAATCAGGACGACCGGGCCACGGCTGCGGCCGGAATCGAGTGGGTATAAGCGGCAGGCGCGTCAATTGTTTTTCGCATGCGTCCGATAATCCGAAAATCATGTCATGCAGAGCTTGCAAAGTGCTTTGTCACGGTTGAATAGCCACGTTCAAATACGTTCCAGCCGTGATAAGGTCCTTCGCAAGCTCAGGATGACAAACGCTAAAAAGACCAACATCACCAGCTGCTGGGGCTGCACTATCGCTCCCACCACTGCGAGTTGAGCGGGCCGGCGGCCACATCTACGCGCTGGCCGGGGGCGGGCAGCAGCAGCGGCACTTCGGGTCCGGCGGCTTCGAGCAGGCGTTGCACGGGCTGCCGCCAGGCATGAAAGGCCAGGTTGAACGTGCCCCAGTGCAGTGGCAGCAGCGGGCCGCCGCCCAGCAGCCGGTGGGCCGTCAGGGCATGGTCGGGGCCCATATGAATATCGGCCCACTCAGGGTCGGCAGCGCCGATTTCCAGCATCGTCAAATCGAACGGTCCGTAGGCCTCCCCTATCTGCCGGAAGCCTTCTTCGAAGGGGCCGGAATCACCGCCAAAAAACACTTTGTGCGTGGGCCCAAGCAGGCACCACGAGGCCCAGAGCGTATTGTTGCTGGTGAGGCCCCGACCCGAGAAATGGCGGGCCGGCGTGGCCACCAGCGCGAAATCATCGCCCAGCCGGGCCGATTCCCACCAGCTCAGCTCGGTGATGCTGGCGGCGGGCATGCCCCAGCGGCGCAGGTGCGCGCCCACGCCCAGCGGGCAGAAAAAAGGCACGCCCGTGCGCCCCAGCACCCGAATGGCGGCGGG
Organism: Hymenobacter artigasi; assembly: GCF_012275535.1. Classification (GTDB taxonomy): domain Bacteria; phylum Bacteroidota; class Bacteroidia; order Cytophagales; family Hymenobacteraceae; genus Hymenobacter; species Hymenobacter artigasi. The sequence goes on from NZ_JAAVTK010000002.1 coordinate 233,103, forward strand.
GTCGAGGTGGTCGTAATGGTCGTGCGAGAGGACGACGGCATCCAGCTTCGGCAGCTTATCCAAAGCCAGCGGCGGGGCGAAAAACCGCTTCGGCCCCACCAGCTGCGAGGGAGACACCCGCTCACTCCACACGGGGTCGGTGAGGATGCGGCGGCCATCGATTTCGAGCAGCATGCTGCTGTGGCCCAGCCAGGTGGCGCGCAGGGCCGTGGCCGGCACGGGGGCCGCCAGGGCAGCAACATCGGCCCGGAAAGGACCAAGGGGCTTTTGGGGCTCCCGCTCGGCCTTTTCAAACAACCAGCGCTTCAGAAGCGCGCCGTAGCCGGAGGGCGGACCAACACGCGTGGGCACGGCGTTCTGGTAAATTTTGCCGATGCGAACGGCTTGCAGGCGGGCGGAGGCTACTGGTTTCATCGGGAGCGCAGACGCAGCAGCGGCCGCAATGTTTGATGAAGCATTGGAAAGCTGCGCTAGAGGTAAGAGCCCCGAGCGTGCTTTCGCCGAGTCGTTGCGCCGGTCTGACCGCCCTAGGCGGTCTGACCGGTTGACGTGAGCACGATTTCAGCCGCAAAACAACCGGTCTGACCGGTTGAAGTGGGTACGACTTCAGCCGCACACCAACCGGTCGGACCTGTTGACATGAGCACGATTTCACCCCTACGACAACCGGTCAGACCGCCTAGGGCGGTCAGACCGGTGCAACGACGCTGGGAAAGCATGGCCTGAAGATTCTGCCTTTACGGGCGCGGCTAAAAATCGGCTTTTATGCCCAGTGCCAGCGTCAGCAGCTGGCCGAAGCCCAGGCCGCCGTTGCGGTTGTTTAGGTAGCTGGCCAGATACAAGTCGTTGCTGCCCAGCTCATAGTACAACGAGATTTTGCGCGGCTGGCCGGTGGCCGCCACGGGCGGGGCCAGAAACGTGACGCGGCTGCCCAGCAGCGGCCCGTAACGGGTATCGGTCGAAAACCAGTAGTAGTCGCTGGCGTACTGGCCCTTCAGCTCGTCGTTGATGGTGCCGTGGGTGTAGCTAAAATAGGCGCCCACAGTGAGCGGCACCACCTGGAATTTATCGCCCACCGGCAGGTGGAAGGGCGAATACATAAACTTCAACGAAGCCAGGCTCAGCGTGGAGCCGGCGTAATACTTCGGCACGTAGCCGATAAGAATATCGGTTTCGAGGTGGGTTTTCGAGAATTCGTAGCCGGCCCCGGCGGCTACCATGCCCAGGCCGCCACCGGTTTGCAGGGCCAGGTGGGCGGGGCGGTACCAGGGCCGCTCTACGCGACGGGCGGCGGGGGGAATACGGACGGCGGCGGTATCGGGCGGGGTAGCGAAGGCCGGAACACCAGCAACCAGCAACAGGGCGGAGAGCAGGAGCTTTTTCATTAGAACTTGACGCGTTTGATGCGAAACTGCTTGTCGCCCCACACGGTGACTACCAGGTAGTGCCGCTCCGAAAAAGCGTCAGAATTAACGTAAGTCACGCCGTCATTATAGGGCTGCGTGATGCTGTAGGAATGGTTGTGGCCGTTCATCTCGAACACCAGGTTCGGGGCTTCGTGCAGGGCCTGCACGTAGGGCGCACGCAGGGCGGGGTCGAAGTCATCGTTGGTGGGCGGTACGTGCGAAATCACCACCTGGCGGCGGGCCCCATCGAAGTTGGCCAGCTGGGGTTTCAGCCAGGCCATGTCGGGGGCGGTGCCGTCGAAGTTGTACTCGCGGCCGTTGGTGTCCACCATGATGAACTTGGTGTTGCCGTACACAAACGAATAGTTGAAAGCCCCGAAAATGTGCTGGTAGGTGGGCCGGCCATTGCCCACCAAATCGTGGTTGCCGATAACCGTGACGTAGGGCACCGTGAGGCGGCGCAGCTTCTCATCCACCCACTGCATTTCGCGGGCCAGGCCGAAATCGGAAATGTCGCCGGCCACCACCAGGAAAGAGATGCCGGGCTGCTGGTTCACGCTGGCCACCAGGGCCTCAGCCTCGTCGTAGAACTGCTGCGAGTCGCCGGTGAAGATGAAGCGCAGCGAATCACCAGCCGCGAGGGGCCGGGCTTGCAGCTTGGCCAGATTCTTTTCGGTGAGGTTGGTGAATTCTTCGGGGACGCGGTGGTCGTTGGGGCTGAACTCAATCAGGTTACAACCGGCTAATCCCAGCAGTGCAATGCCGGGCAGCACGCGCCTCCAGCGGCGCAGATTAGTAAGGGGAAGCATAACGATAAAACCGGCTCAGGGCCGGCCAATAAAAACAGAATTAACACAGAATCATCTTTAAACCGATTCTTCCGGGCTAGGGTTGGGCATTAATGCGCTTTTAATATGCCCTACCGGGTTCCTGCGCTGTAGCAGCAGCGCGGGCGAGCAGGCCGCATCCTCCACGCCCTCACCGATGGTGGAAGAGGCGCTCAACGCCAGAAACAACTCACCGGACTGCTTTCCCCTACCCCATCACGGCCACCATGCGCAGGGCGGCCAGGGCCAGGCCCTCATCACCGGCTACCTGGGCCCGTTCCCGGGCATCCAGTGCGCTCAGGCCTTTGGTGAACAGCTGCCAGGCATCGGCCGGGGCCAGCGCGACGGTGGTGGCCGGGGTGGCGGCCCCGGGCGGCTGCAGCTGCCAGCCTTCAGCCGTGCGGGCCAGCTCCCAGAGCCCGCCCGCATTGCCTGTGACGGCCACCTGGACCAGCCTGCCCACCGGCGCCGCTACTGCCCGGTACGCGTGCGGCAGGCCCCGCATCATTGTTTCGATAAAGGGCTGGAAAAGCGCGGGCTGCATCAGCGGGGCGGTCTGGCCCACGGCGGCGCGGATTTGCTGCTGGTGGTGCCATTTCTCGGTGTATTCGCGGGCCAGGTGGAACCAGTTCAGCGACGTGCTTTCGCCGGCCCAGGCCACTGCAAAAGCGGCCGGGGCCCACGGGTCAAGCGTGTTCAGATAGGCTGTGTATTCGCGGCCCGACTGCGCCAGCAGCTCAATCAGCACCGCCGGACTGAGGCGGCGGGCGGCTCGCACCCAGTCGGCATTCAGCCGGTTGAGGTAGGCCACGATGCCGGCGTAGCTGGCATCGGCCGGGGCTTCGCCAAAATGACTATCGCGCAGCATGGAGAGCGTGCGCAGATTGCCATCGAGCAGGTGCGCGGCCACGTCCTGCACCGTCCACTCGCGGGCCAGGGTGGGGCGCTGCCAGTCGGCGGGCGTCAGGCTCTGCAGCAGCTCCAGCAGCAGGCGGTCCAGCTCCGGGAAGAGCGGCAGGGTGATGATGGGGATGGGTTGGTTGGGCAGCATTTTTTCCTGGACGATAACCTTAAACGGTAAAAAAGTACGTCATGCCGGGCGTAGCCGAGGTAAGACGTACTTTTTTTACTCAAATTACCCAATAGCCCGGGCCAAATCGGCCATCAAGTCCTCGGCATCCGCGATGCCTGTGCCCAAGCGGATGAGCGGGCACACAACACAAGCGCTACTAGCATAGAACTTACGCACTTCCAGCCCCAGCGGGGCGATATATCGGTAGTATGCATTGGATAGTGTAACGTTAAAGCCCCGTAGGGGCGACACTCGCCAAGTGATTCAACGAGTGTCGCCCCTACGGAGCTTCTTTTTCAACGTCAGCTAGTTACTACCGACATGTCGCCCCGCTGGGGCTGAAAGTGCGTAAGTCCTATAGCAGTTGGTCACCAAGGCATTTTCAGCGCGTCCTGCCATTTGGTAAACGCCCCGAACGGCACTTTGGCCCGGCCGTAGCTCAGGGTACCGCCGGGAATGGCATGGGCAGCACCATCCAGCTCTCGGAAAGCCGTTTTCGCCGGGGCATCGCTCAGGCCAAAATTCAGGGCTGGAAACGCGGTAAAATTCTTGCCGCCCGGCCCACCCATGAGGTAAACGCCCGTGAGTCTCCACCCGGCGCCCGTGCGCACGGCCCGGATTTTCATCTGTTCGGCCAGCAGCTCGCCCTCCGCCAGCACCCGAGTTGTGAGCAGGCCGCGCACCGGGTCCAGCGTGTCCGGCACGAAGCCGTTGTTTACCAGATACGTGCGCAAGCCGGCCAGTACCGAATCGGGCCGGGCGGCAGTTTGCACCAATATCAGGTTGGCCCGGCTGGTGGGCCCGGCGGGGGCTGGGGCGGGCTGCTGGGCCGCCGCCAGAAGCGCCAGCCCCAGCAGCCCACCCAGGGCGGCCGCAATTGAACAATTCTGCATTACCCGATGGCCTGGGCCAAATCGGCAATCAAATCCTCGGCATCCTCGATGCCCACGCTCAGGCGGATGAGCGAGTCCGAGAGGCCCGACTTGCGGCGCTGCTCAGCCGGAATGCTGGCGTGCGTCATGGTAGCGGGGTGGCCCGAAAGGCTTTCCACGCCGCCCAGGCTTTCGGCCAGGGTGAAGTACTGGAATTTCTCCAGCACGGCGATGGCATCCTCCTGCTTATCACCCTTCAGGATGAAGGAAAGCATGCCGCCAAAATCGCGCATCTGCTTGGCAGCGATGGCGTGGTTGGGGTGGTTTTCGAAGCCGGGCCAGTATACCTTCTCCACTTTGGGATGCTGGCGCAGGTACTCGGCCACGGCGCGGCCGTTTTCGCAGTGCCGCTGCATGCGGATGTGCAGGGTTTTGAGGCCGCGCAGCACCAGGAAGCAGTCCTGGGGGCCGGGCGTGCCGCCACAGGCATTCTGGTAGAAGCTCAGGCGCTCGTGCAGCTCATCGTCGTTCACCACCAGGGCACCCATCACGGTGTCGGAGTGGCCAGCCATGTACTTGGTCAGCGAGTACATCACGATATCCGCGCCCAAATCCATTGGCGTTTGCAGGTAGGGCGTGCTGAAGGTGTTATCCACGGCCAGCAGGGCGCCGCACTCCTTGGCCACAGCCGAGGCAGCGGCAATGTCGATGATGTTGAGCAGCGGGTTGGTGGGGGTTTCCACCCAAATCAGCTTGGTTTTCTCACTCACCACGGCGCGTACGGCCTCCATGTCGTGCATGGGCACGAAGTGGAATTTGATGCCGTAGGGCTCGTACACTTTGGTGAAGAGGCGGTAGCTGCCGCCGTACAGGTCATTGGTCGAAATCACCTCATCGCCGGGTTTGAGCAGCTTCATCACGCAGTCGATGGCAGCCATGCCGGAAGCGAAGGCGATGCCGTGCTTGCCATTGTCGAGCGCCGCTACAGCAGCCTGCAGCTGCGAGCGGGTGGGGTTGTGCGTGCGCGAGTACTCGAAGCCCATGTTCTTGCCGGGCGACGTTTGCACGTAGGTCGAAGTCTGGTAGATGGGCGTCATGATGGCCCCGGTGGCGGGGTCCGGGTGCACGCCGGCGTGAATGGCTTTGGTGGCGAATTTCATGGGTGGGCTGTAGAAGTTGAGCGGCCGGATGGGCCGGCGGCAAAGGTCGGCGATTAATCGGAAACGGCCCCGGTTGCTGGTTCGCCGGCCGTGCCTATCTTGCCTGCTGATTTTTTCAATTCCTTTCATTTTCACCCCTTTCCCCTGCTCCTGCATGAAGCATTTTCTACTCGCGCTGGCTACCCTGGCGCTCCCCCTGGCGGCCCAGGCCACGCCCAAACCCCTGCTCACGGCTGCCGACTCGGCTGCCCACCGCACCTTTATCATCGACTCGCTGCACCACGCCCTGCACTACCAGCAGGGCCACGTCACGCTGCCCGGCGGCATCAGCGAGCTGGAGGTGCCCAGCGGTTTCCGCTACCTCGACTCGGCCCAAAGCCGCACGGTGCTCACCCGCTACTGGCACAACCCCGACGGCACCTCGCTGGGCATGCTGTTTCCCAGCAAGATGAATCCGCTGGATGAGAATAGCTGGGCCTACGTCATCGAATACGACCCTTCGGGCCATGTGAAGGACGACGATGCCGACGACATCAACTACGACGACCTGCTGAAGGAAATGCGCGAGGACATGGTGGACGCCAACAAGGAGCGCACCGCCGCCGGCTACGAGCCCGTGGCGCTGGTGGGCTGGGCCTCTTCGCCCTACTACGACAAAACCACGCACACCCTGCACTGGGCCAAAACCCTGAACTTCGGCAACAGCCCCGATAACACGCTGAACTACAACGTGCGCGTGCTAGGCCGCAAGGGCGTGCTCATTCTGAACGCCGTGGGTTCCGAGCAGCAGCTGGGCGACATCAAGGCCAGCATTCCGGGGCTACTCAGCGCCGTGAGCTTCGCCAAGGGCCAGCAGTACACCGACTTCAACTCCGGCCTCGACGAGGTGGCCGCCTACGGTATCGGCGGGCTCATTGCGGGCAAAGTACTGGCCAAAGTGGGCCTGTTTGCCGTCATATTGAAGTTCTGGAAGCTGGGCCTGTTGGCGCTCAGCGGGGCCTGGGCGGGCATCAAACGCTTCTTCACCGGCAAAAAGCTGGCCCCCGCCGGCGGCCCCGCCCCCGACGACGAGCCCACTGAAGAAACCCCCGAGGCGTAAATTTTTCGGCGCTCCCGGGCTTTCCACCGTACTTGCAGGCCGAAGCCCCGTTGCCAACTGGCGGGGTTTCGGCCTTCCTTATGTTCCGACTGCTGCGCGAGCTTTTCCAGAAAAACTTCTCCACGCTCTTCACAATGTTCCTGCTGGTGGCCGTGCCCCTGCTGGGTTCGGCTTCGCTGCTCACGCTGCTTTACGAAAAGCAGGATTTGCTGGAGCACCTCAGCGCGGGGCAGGCGCTGCTGTATTTCGTGGTTATTGCCTTCACCATGGCCTTTGCCCTCACGCCTACCACGTTCGTGGCCATTATCACGGGCTACTATTTTGGGTGGGCGGGGCTGCCGGGCATGGTGCTGGCCTACGCGCTGGCGGCCGCCATCGGCTACGAGCTAGCCAAGCGGCTCGACCACGGCAAGCTGCGCCACTTCCTGCACCTGTTTCCCAAGGCCGAAGCCGTGCTGGGCGAACTGCAAAACCAAAGCTGGCAGCTTATCCTGCTCACGCGCCTCTCGCCCGTGCTGCCGTTTGCCCTCATGACGTTTATCCTGGCCATTGTGGGCGTGCCGCGCAAGCGCTTCCTGGCCGCGTCGGTGCTGGGCATGCTGCCGCGCAGCCTGTTTTTCTACTGGCTGGGCACGAAAGCCTCCGACGTGCTGGCCCTGTTGAAGGACCCCGACGAAGGCACTCTCAGCAAGCTGGTGCTGGTGGGGCTGGTGGCGGCCTCGCTATTCGGCCTCTATTTTGTCTTCAACCAGGCTTTGAATCGGGTATTACGCCAGGGCGGCACCGGAAATCAATAAAAATCTCCGGCTGATTATTAGCCACTTGCTGCCATCGGCGCATTTTTATTGAGGAAAAATGGACGCGTGGTTTGCACAGGCGCTTTTTATCCTCTTACCTTTGTGCTCCCAACACGGGAAAAGGGTTGTGTAGCTCAATTGGATAGAGCATCTGACTACGAATCAGAAGGTTTAAGGTTCGACTCCTTACACGACCACGAAAAACCCCCTCAGCTTCTTGCTGAGGGGGTTTTTTATTGCTCTAGTATGCAATGAGTATGCAGGGCTGCTAAGTGGGACTTGTAGGGCGCTAAACTCCGCTATTTCCCAACGATGCTCCCTCTTGCAAAATATTTTTGGAGAAAGCAGCGGCAACTTCAAACTTTCCGAAAATGAGGTGCTATAAGCGTCAAAACCATTCGACGCATATGAACATCAACCTGTCGCCCGCCGAGGTGAACGCCATCGCCGACCAAATCAGCGCCTCCGTCCTTGCACGGGTAACCGCTGCCATGCAACAAGCTGCGAAAACCTCGCCCGCGCTAGGGCAGCTCACCGTGAAAGAGGTAGCGGACCAACTTCAAGTTTCGGAGAAAACCATCCACAAGTACCTGAACGAAGGTAAGCTGCGGGGTAGCAACCTGGGGACCTGTGAGAGACCGACCTGGCGTATCAGCCAGCTCGCAATTCAAAATTTCTTGGATTCATGACCTCGTCGTTCTCATGCCCCGTAATCTTAGCCGCGATGGCTGCACCAGAGCTCCAACATGAAGGTGGTCGCGTGCGCGAACCCGGGTGCGCAATCGCCTTATATCGTATTTACCCAATATTAAGTACATGAGCCGGTGGGGCGCTCACCTTGGCTTCAACCAGCGCCTTCCCAGCTTCGTGGGCATTGACTTTATAATCTTTGGGGAAAGGCTTCGTTCAAAGCACCACTATTGATTCTTGGTATCTAACCTTCCCCCTTGACTTTCTAGCTCTTGGGACGCTGTAGCTCGGCTTCAACTAGTGTTGTTCCGGTTGTTTCTTGCTGCTGTGGAGACGTCCACTCCGCGTATGGGCATTGAGCTTCACCCACCCGAACCATTACCAACATGTCAACGCCAGTACGCCTGTGGGAGGAATTAAGCACCGGGCAGGTATGCACCCAAAATTGGTGCACCGAGTGCTTTGATTTTCAAAACGCTATACTCGGCATCATTTGGTGGGAGCCTGGGCAAGGCGCGAGGGGGGACCTACGATGTACCGCCTGCGGCTTTATCCAATTACAGAACACCGACGTGGAGAGAGCCCAGCTCCCCAGCGGGACAATGCTCTACCCGGTCTACCTAAAAGAATTCCCCGAGACGCACGCTACGAGCCCGACCATGCTCTTGGGGGGAACTTCATTGTCTGCCGTTCAGCGCACTGCGCAGTATTTAGAAGAATGTAGCGCCCTTCTTGAAATCGGCGACAGCCCTGTGGACAATCGCACCAAATGGTAAGTCGAGCATGATACGCAGCATCCTCTCGAACCTGCCCCAGGCAACGCCTTTCGATTCACCTCTACTACAATATCAACGCGAGGAGCTGAAATAAGGACCTACGCCCACCAGCAAAAAGTGCACGGGTATACTGTTTCCTCTTTCCTCCCTTTCCCCTCCTTGCCCCTATTTCGACTCGGGGTGCTGACCCAATTGTCGAAATATATTTCTTCATAAGTCCCCATTTTATTCCCACATCATCATTTTATTCCCACATCCTTCTGAGGAAAAAAATTATAAACCTTTTGTATTTTTTGGCTAAAAGGGGCAAATGCAAGGAAGGGAACGCTCCCTTCCGCATATATAATAGAAACATTATATCCAGCCATGCCCCAGGTTTTTTCACCCATCCAATTTTTCCACGATAACGAGGAGTACGTTTCCAGAGCGCAAATCATCCGGGGATTCGCCATCCCAGCGACGTGCCTGCAACGGTTACTTGCACATGCGCTCATCAAGAAAGTGGTGGACGGCAACAAGTTCTTCTTCCGCCTTCACGACGTCGAGCGCGCACTCGCAGCGCATGTCCGTCATCACCGGGCTCAGAAGTAAAGTGAGCATGATGCGGACTACTTCGACCCCCTCCCCCAGGTTTGCTTTCAAGCACCGCAAGCACGTGCTCGGCAGAACTTTTTTTCTTCCGCCCCTACTCGACGTCCCTGCTCTCAATCTTATTTTGACCGGGCAAGGCGAGTGCGAGAAATCCATCCAGGGCGTGTTACTACTCTACTCCTACCTGATAACTCACCGGAACGTGAGAGCCGAGGACGTAGACGACGAGAAATTTTTGCACCGACCGCTCACCAACTATATGCAGGTCCGGCGCGAGCGCATGCGCTCGTGGCTTGGGGTCAACTACTCGAAGGTCGTAGGAAAACTACTTGAACACGGCTACTTGGAGGTCAAGTTGGAGACGGGCACGGGCAAGATAATGTATGGTGGAGCTTATTGTCACTGGCAGTCCTCTGCCGGCGATAAAGGCGGTGGCGAGTGCAAGCAGTACCGCATCCCAGCTCACCTACTGGAGGAAAACAGGCTTTATAAGCAGTACAAAGCCAAGGACTCTGTTCTACTCGATAACAAAATAGCTGCCGCACGCCCGAGCTACGCCTACCGTGAAAAATACAGGGAGTACGTGAAGGGAAAGATGGAAGAAGTCGTGCTCCTGGACACGCCCGCGTGTCGCGTCGCCGTCCAAGCGCTCTACGACCGCCAGAGCATAAAGTACCCGCCGAGCACCTTCATCACGCTGTTCAACGAGAACCCATTCCGCGCCACTTTAGTGTGTGATTTTGGGCACCGGCTGCACGACCAGGTAGTCAACCTTCCTAAATCGTTGCGCCCCTTCCTGCGCTTCAAAAACGACCTCGACACCGAAGTGGTCGTGGTGGATATGACCAATTCACAGCCGTTTTTTCTCAGCGCCGCTACCCCAGCGCTCATCCGCGAGTTCACCCCAGAGTGCGGTACAGCGATTCCATTTTTTGAAGACATGGGGGCGGCGGAGAACTACCTTTTATTCAAGCAGAAAGCCCAACAGGGGCAGGTGTACGAGCTGCTGCGTGACAGGTACAACGAAAAGTACAGGGGCGAGCGCGGCTTCGTACCAGTCACCCGCGACGATGCCAAACTGATATGCTACATCGCATTTTTCAGCAACTACAAGTTCCGGGACGCCGCCGCCCCGATTAGCACCACGCTGGACAGCCTGGAAGCGGCGGAGGCTCGCATCCTCTCGGAAGAACTCCGGGCTGCCTCTGCTACCAAGCAATTTGAGCTGCGGAGCAGGACGTTCAACGGTGGTGCGTGCCCGGTTGCGTGGGGGCGGTATGACCATGCCCAGGACCGGCACCGCAAAGCCCTCCACCGACCGGCAAAACTGCGCGAGACCATATTCAAAAAGCAAGCCTACGACTTGGTCAAGAGCGAGTTTGCCGATTTGCACACCCTGTTCCGAAAGATTAAAAGCTTATCCTGGGACTTCAACCCGGGCAAACGCCACGCAAACAATGCTCTGCTAGCGCAAAGGCTGGAGAGTTCTATCATGTACTGCTGCGTGGTAAAAGGGCTAGTAGAGGCGGGCATTACCGATTTGGTGACCATCCACGATGCCGTGCTCGTCAAGAAACCCCAAGAAGAAGAAGTGCGCAAAATATTCCTACATGAGCTGGGAAAACTAAACCTCTTCCCTCAACTAAATTAAATGCGCCCTGCGCTGCAAAAATCATCGCCACCCTATGCAAAAAATTGACGCCCTATCCGACTTAATCACGGTTTTATCCGAATACGTGGACAAGACCATCGACGGAGCCATCCATGTCCACCCGCCCCACACCAAGTCGAGCCCGGACGTCGTGCAGCTATCCATAGACGTGGGCTACGGGTATGACGAATTTTCCGGACTCCTTGATAAAGCCCTGTTTGAGCAACACAAAGATGCCTTCGACTATGCTGAGCCGGTCTTTAACGGAGAATCCGGGTATTATCATGGGCTGTCGCAGCGCGTGGTCGATGAACTCGAACGGCGAGAATTCGCCGCCGCTCGCCTGCGAAAACTTCTCGCTCTCGGAGGCTCAGCATCAACGCCCAGCAACGGGGCGTGGTCAGCCCTTGAATCCTAGACCTGCGCACCAGCGCACGCGTCCACAGGAGCAAGACCAGCTCGGGGCGCATCTAAAAAGTAAGCATCCTAATGGTGTGGGCTTTGCCCATACCTACAACCGGTCCACTTGCAGGAGGAAACGCGATGGGCGTAAATTGCACTGATATGAAGTTGAAAGAGCAGCTGCCCTCGCAGGCATTGGACTTAGCCTACCGCCGCCATAACCTTACCACGGCGCAACGTGATGCCTTCCGCGCAGCAAGGCTGGAACTACTTGATGAGCTCCCCAATTTGAAGGGGGAGGATGGGCTGCCCGAGAGCATCAGGAGGTTCCTTTGCAAGGTCGGCTTCGACGAGGGCAAGCACTACATCCACTCCGAGCAGCCACGGGATTTGGTCATGCGCAACGGTCCCAAGCCCTCGGACTCGGTGGGCGTGTTGCTCGAACTGAAGCACAAAAAGAACCCCGGCGAGATGGTCCTGGTGGAGGACCTGAACCGCAAAGCCCTGCACGAACTCATCCTGTACTACTTGGAGGACAGGGAGTCGGGCAAGGGTGATGACCTGCGCCGCCTCGTCATCACCACCGGATACAAATGGTTCATCTTCGACGCGCTTGTGTTCGACCGTGTGTTCGCCCGCAACACGCAGGTCAAGAAATTATTCCGGGATTTCAAGGACAAGAAGAAGGCATCGCGCACCAACGACTACTTCTACAAAAAGCTCAAGGACCTGCTTCCGACTCTTAGCGAAGAGATACCCTTTACCTACGTGGACCTCGAACACGAGGTCGGCGAGGCACGAGCATTGGGGTGGCTGACAAAGCTGTTTTCTCCTCCCCACCTACTAAAGGAGGCATTTGCCGCTGACGCGAATACCCTCAACCAGAGCTTCTACGTCGAACTCCTGTACCTGCTCGGGCTGGAGGAGGTCAAGACGACCAAGGGTCGGTTCATATCCCGGTGCGCGTCCAAAAACCGGCAGCTGGGCTCTTTGATGGAAAACACCATCATGCAGCTCGAAGCCGAAGATGGGTTGACCAACCTCACCACGGACGAGCGCGAGGCGTACGGCGAGACGGAAGCCGAACAGCTCGAAGCTACTGCCCTGGAGCTATGCTTGACTTGGATTAACCGCTTCCTTTTCCTTAAACTGCTCGAAGGACAGCTTCGTCGGTACCACCCCGAAAGCCAAGAGGTTTTTCGGTTCATGAGCTCCAAACAACTGCCCGAGTACGACCACGTCAACAAGCTGTTTTTCCGGGTCCTGAACCGCCCCGTAGTCGGACGGCACGACTCTGTCCGGGCGCAGTATGACCGGGTGCCATACTTGAACAGCTCGTTGTTTGAGAACAGTTTTCTGGAGCGCCGCCTGCTGCGCATCAGCAACCTCGACGACCACATTGCCCTGCCCTTGCACCCGCGCTCGGTACTGCGCGAAACCTATGGCACGCGTGGCGAAGGTGCCCCCGATGCGCTGCGGTACCTACTTGATTTCTTCGACGCCTACGACTTCGCCTCCGATGGCAACACCGAGGAAGGAGGTATGGGCAACGACAACCGTCAGCTAATATCCGCAGCCGTCCTGGGTTTGATTTTTGAAAAAATCAATGGCTACAAGGAAGGCTCGGTGTATACCCCGGGCTTCGTGACCATGCACATGTGCCGGCAGACGTTACGGAAAGCCGTGGTAGCTCACTTTAATAACCACTACGAGTACGGGGCTAGAAATATTGCCGAACTAGCCGACCGCCTCGACCCAAAGAATCGCCTTCACGATAGCACGCTGTTCAACCAGCTTCGAATATGCGACCCGGCAGTTGGTTCGGGACACTTCTTGGTGTCCGCTCTCAACGAGTTGCTGGCTATCAAAGCCGAGCTCCGGCTGCTACTTGATGACTCCGACGACCACAGGCGCCTACGCTACCGGCTCACGGTGGCGCGGGATGAGTTGGTGGTGCAGCACGAAGACACCGACGATTTGGTTCAATACACCGCCAAGCTCGGGGCGGGTGGCAAGCGCACGGTGCCCGTCGAGCACGACCGCCTGCAACGCGCCCTGTTCCGCGAGAAGCGTGCCCTGATGGAGCACTGCTTGTTCGGCGTGGACATCAACCCCAACTCGGTGCGCATCTGCCGGCTACGCTTATGGATTGAGCTGCTGAAGCACGCGTACTACCGCCCCGATACCGATTTTCAAGAGCTGGAGACCCTGCCAAATCTCGACTTGAACGTGCGGGTGGGCAACTCCCTGCTAGCGCGTTTTCCTCTCCAGGAAGACCTGTCCGAAGTGTTCAAGGACTTCTCCATGCAGGCGTATAGGGACACAGTCACAGCGTACTTCAGCGCCCAGGGTAGGAAAGCGAAGCAAGACCTTCAGGAAGTACTGGGGCAGCTTCGGCAAAAGTTCACCACGGCGATACACAAGCGCGACCCTTTGCGGAAGCAAATCAATAAGCACCAAAACGAACGCATCGCGCTGGAGCACCAGCACTTTATCATCCCCGAGACCCCCAAGCAAAAAGACGCCCGCCTCGTTGAGATGCGCCGCCTGGAAATATATCTCGAGCGGCTGAGAAAAGACCTGACCGAGCGGGAACAAGGGCTGCTGTACCGGGCAGCCTTCGAATGGCGCTTCGAGTTCCCCGAGGTGTTGGACGACAACGGCGACTTTCGTGGCTTTGACGTCGTGCTCGGCAACCCGCCGTACATCCGCCAAGGGGAATTGGAGGCAAAATTCAAACAGCACCTCGCGAAATCGTACCAAGTCACCGAGGGCAAAGCCGACCTGTACGTGTACTTCATCGAGCAAGGCATGCGGTTGCTACGCCCCAACGGGTTACTCACGCTCATCGTCAAGAACAAATGGCTGCGAGCCAGTTATGGCAAGCCCCTGCGCCAATTCCTCAGCAAGCGCAACATTCTCCGGTTGGTGGACTTTGGCGACCTACCCGTTTTCCCAGATGCCATCGCATACCCGCTCATCCTAGTAGCGCAAAACACGCCGATGGAAGATGAGCATACTGTCTGGGTTGCAGAGATGGAGCGCCTGCCCGCCCCCGAGGATTTCGGCGCGGAGCTGCGCGCCGCAACACGCCCATTGCCCTCCCGTTACCTCAGCGCCGACCGCAGCCGCTGGCTCCTTGCTTTACCCAAGGAGCAGGACCTGCTGGACCGACTTGATTCGGCTGGAGGCACGCTGGGCGACGCTATCGGCGATAAAATTTTTCGTGGGATTGTAACCGGTTTGAATGATGCCTTCGTCATCGACGCCGAGACCCGTGCCCGGCTACTAGATGCTGACCCTTGCTCCGGCGAAGTCATCCGCATTTTCGCCGAGGGGAAGGACTTGAAGCATTACCAGCCCGTACCCCAGGAGCAATTCCTCATAGTCCTCGGCAAGGGGTGGACGAAACTCAAGCTGGGCTGGACCCTAGACCACAAGGGCAAGTGGAAAAAGCCCGCCAAGGAGAACTTCCCGTCCCCGTGGGCAGCGCTGGAAACCACCTACCCCGCAATCGCCGCTCACCTCCTCCCTTTCGAGAAGCCGGCAATGAAGCGTGGAGATAAAGGCGACTATTGGTGGGAGCTACGGGCGTGTGACTACTACCCCGAGTTCGAGAAGCCCAAAATCCTCTTGCCCGACATCACGCCGGTGCCGACCTTCCTCCCGGACAACCAAGCTACCTACCTCACCAACAGCGCCTACTTTATTGCATCCGACAGCCTATTCTTGGTGGGCATCTTGAACTCCCGCGTTGCCGGCTTCTACTTCGACCACACCCTCGCAAATGTTCGGGGTGGCTACCTACGCTTCTTCGCGCAGGACCTGAGCCCGTTTCCCCTGCCATTTTCCCTAGCTGCCGACCGGGAGCCCATCGTTGAGCGTGTCCGTGAGATAGTCACCGCTCGCGCCGGCGCCTCGACTGCGGACATCAGTGTGCTCGAAGCCGAAATCGATGCCCTCGTCGCCGACCTTTACAAGATGACTCCGGAGGAAAAGGATATGGTCGGCATCGGCAAGGCAAAGGTTGTCGCCACGCCCGTAGCTGCCCCATGAGCCGCCCCGAGTTGGACACCATGCGCCTCGAAGACGCCGATGCCGAACAAAAGGCATGGGAGGATTTGTGCGCCTGGGTGCAGCAGCACGCGAAGTTCATCCGCATCAGCCAGGTGGCGCTCATGGCGGGCATGAGCGTCGAAATGGCGCAGGCGCTTCTGCTACGTGACCGGGACAAGACGCGCATTCCTCGCACCTCTCAACGGCTCGAAGCTCTCCTGGACGTGTTTACACGTCCCCCCTTTGGTTACGTCTCGCACGTCCACGAGGAAAAATAAGGTTTATTTGCTTGGAGCTAGGCTATCTCCAAGCAAATTTGTATCTTTGTGAGTAGGCGCTACTTGAGCTAGCATGCGGTGCATATAGGCGGAGGCAACAGGGGCGTTCGGCACCCGATGGAAAATTATTTCCTGAAAAGTCGGCGAGATTTCAAACTTTCCGATTTGGGAATCCTATAAGCGGCGAAATCGTGAAATGACGCCTCCATTAGGCGCGTGGTCACGTCCTCCTAACCACTTTTAGCACCCCAGCATGGACACCAAAACGTATTTAGCCGCCCGCAACCCTAGCCGTGGGAGCGTCACCATTTACGCGGAATATTCCCACAACCGAAAGATAAAGAGGGTCCCTACGGGGGTACGTGTAGCGCAAGCCCGCTGGGACAACACGACCCGGAGCGTGGTGGGGACGGGCGCAACCGCCGCCAACAGGAAAGCCCAAGAGGTGCTGGAACTGCTCAAACAGCAAGTCCGGGAGCTATATCTCGCCAACGGCAACGTCTACCCGAGCGTTGAGCAGCTCACGCGGCATCAGCTCAAAGGGGCAGAGGTAGCACAGGTAGTAGCAAAGGAGTTACCGTTGACAAAGGTGCTCACGGCGTGGATGGCAACGAAGGAAGATTGGGCACTGAGCACCCGTCGTAACTTCAACACGCTGCTCTACAATATCAAGGACTTCGAGCGCGCCCATAAGTCGACATGGTACCTGTCGTCGTTGCAGACTGCGGATGTACGTATTTGGCAACAATGGCTGAAAAAAGCCAAGCAGGGAAAGGAACAACAAGGGTACAACGACGCGACCCTGCACAAGCGGGT
Source organism: Hymenobacter artigasi (assembly GCF_012275535.1). Lineage (GTDB taxonomy): Bacteria > Bacteroidota > Bacteroidia > Cytophagales > Hymenobacteraceae > Hymenobacter > Hymenobacter artigasi. The sequence goes on from NZ_JAAVTK010000002.1 coordinate 249,596, forward strand.
GCGGCTGCTCCGTCAGTTTTTACGCCAACGCCCGGCACCGGGCGTGAACCTTGCCGACGATGGCACAAAGGCGCTGCATGCCGTAATGCAGACCACCCCGTTCGTGCTGAGCCAGGAGATGCTGGACGCCATCGAGGCGCTGCCCTTGCCACCCCTATCACGCCTGGATAAAATCAGGGACGTCCTCGTCCTACAAGCTTTTTGCGGACTTCGTTGGAGCGACATGAGCCGTCTGGAAAGCCGATTTGTTTCGGGTGACTTCATCAGTTTGCCAATGCGGAAGAGCGCGGCGAAAGCCGTGAAGGTTCACGTCCCCTTGTTTCGCCAAGCGCGGCAGGTGCTGGCTAAATACACCAGCGACGGCAAGCTGGACTTACCCTTCTTCTCCGAGCAGGAGTTCAACCGGGGCATCAAGGACGTCTGCCAGCTCGTCGAGTTACTTCACGAAGACTACACCCAGGACTACCGCCTTCACGGCAAGGCAATGGAGCGCACCAAACCCAAATGGAAGTTTGTGACGTCCCACACCCTGCGACGCTCATTCGTTTCGCTGTGCCTGGACAAAAAATTCGCAGTGAAGGAGGTCATGAGCTGGAGCGGTCACAGTTCCTTGGCGGCATTTCAGCGCTACGTCGGCGCCACTGCCCAGCGCCCGGGCAGCATCGCCGAGTTTGACCAGCGTTGGGAGGCAGACCGGACGAGTACGAGCACGCCAGCGGCGACACCAGAGCCCCTAACCGTTGAGGGCTTACTCAGCGGCAAGATGGGTCTACCCATCAGTGAAGAGTTGAAACAGGCGTTGGCGCAGTATGCAGGTAGTATGCAACCCCAGCAAACGGCAGCCGACTCCAACGCCTTCGCCTCGTTGCATCACCAGTAAACAAGCGAAAAAGTCGGCACTAGCATACTCCAGCCTCTTTTAGCAGAACATCCGCCTCTCCTTACACGACCACGAAAGAGGCCCTTTACGCTATCGTAAAGGGCCTTTTTGTTTTCCAAGGGTACACGTAGGGGTACACGGCTGCACTTTTTCGGCCGGTATCGGCCAGCGCGGCCGAGGTTCCCCAGCGGTCTGTTTATCTTTGTTTCAGCCCGAAAGGTTGTAGTTGCCAGCTCTACCAAACGGCAAAAGCCCCGCGTTCCTTAATCGAGGGTGTGGGGCTTTTCATGCTGATTGTACAAGGCTGGGCCGCACTCGGACGTTTAATAAGAGAACAAGATGCAGCAGGCGTTTCAGGGGAAGTGGTAGAACGCGTCAGTGGACGAGGCCGTATGGTTGTGGTACGCTATTTGAAAGCGCAATTCATTCCTTATTCTTTTCCTAGATAATCATGCAAAACTTCCTGAAAAATACCGCCGTTTCCCTCTTGTTTCTTGCCTTGACCGCAGGCGCCACAACCGCACGCGCACAGAACCGCATTGAAGGTGCCGTGCAGCAGGGCCAGGGCGCGTACGTGCAAAAAAGCACCCGTACGGAATGCATCACGAATTCTTTGCTGGGCCTTAACGGCCTCAATTGCCTGACGATGACGCAGGAAAAATTCATGGTCACGCCCTCAGGCAACGCCATGTCCGTGTGGCAGGGCACCGTGCCCGTAGAATCCCGCCCCGCCCAACGCTTGGTCAAGAATGCGACATGGACGGAAAGCAACAACGATGGGGTTACCCGCACCTATAATACGGAGGCGGTTACCATGCCCGATGGCTCGATTAAGCTCACCCTGACTGACAAGCAGAACGGCAAGGGCAGCACCAAAGGCAAACGCTAATCTTTTTTCGGCATTAACGTAGTCTCTTACCGATAACAAAAATCCTCGCGTTCCTCATTCGAGGGCGCGGGGATTTTTCGTGCTGGCAGCTTTAAGTTAATTCAGCATCTTGGCAGCGTTGCGGGTGTTGGCTGCCCGTTGCTCACGGGTGCCGTCAATATGCTTTACTGGCCCGCGTTCCTGTTCAGCCGTTAGAGACGTGCACTGCAGCTTTGGAATAATGAACTCAGCCAGCTTCACGTAAGCATCGATGAAGTCTTTTCCGGTCAGGCTATCGAAGTGGGCGGCCAGCTTTTCGGCGTTGGCCCCAGCCAGGACGGCGGCAATAGCTACGCGGGCGGCGGCCGTGGCTTTGTTGGCGCTGCCTAGTGGGCGGCCGGTGGGGTTTCCGCTGGTTCCGATTTTGTAGGGCATTGGAGTAGGCTTGAATGGTGTTAGGATGGGCCGGCGTGCGGCTGCCGCTCACCTGCAAGCCCTGGAACTGGGCGCGGCGGTGGGTTTCATGCTGCCACACAATGGGCGTTTCCTCCACCAGATGCGGGTACTCGGCTTCGATTTTGCTCAGGCGGCGCTCCAGTTCCGGGAGCGTCACCAGTGTCACAAGGGCTGGGTTGAGATGTATGGTTGTGAGTTCGTGCAGGTCGCGCCAGTACGGCTTTTTGGCGGAGGCCGCCGGCACAACGGGGTCGGTGTTGAGGTGCATGAGATGTGGGGTAATGGTGAACTGGTAGGAAAAGAGGGGGGGGCAGCACCTGCGCGGGCAGCACATCAAGGGGAATCACGTAGCCGGGCAGGCCGGCCCGCACTAGGTCGATGAGCCAAGGCAAGTGGATTTTGCGGTACTGGCGTATGGCCGTGAGCTGCGCCGAAGTGGCTTCGTAGCCGCTGCACGCCAGCGTATCGATGGCTGTGGTGGGCAGGTCTTCGCACACCAGCGCCATGAGTTGGAAGTACTTCTGCCGGTCCGTGCTGAGGGGAGCGTGCATAGCGTGTTTGACAAGATTCGCCGCGCCCTTGCTTTATTGCATGAGCGCTGTCGTGACGTGCAACAAACACACGGCAGTGAGCCATAACTAGCTCACCATTTTAGGCTCAAAATGCCAGACAATTCCTCAAAACCGGCCCAAAACCCCATCAATGGGCGGCTTAATTTTTTTGATAAAATCCTTAAACCTTAGTGCCAAGGCATTTAGCGCTGTGCTTGGTGTACTAGATTCAAACACTAGGAACTACCTCAGCATGGGTACCAAGTTAAACTCGGACTATCTGGAGAGCATATCGAGCCATTTTAGCCACGTCAATTCAAGCTGGCTTATTACTGGTACCGGTGAGCCATTCCTACCTGGTGCCGAACTCACACAAAATATTTCCACCATCAAAGGCAACATCATCGGCACGGCCATTGGGAACATCACCCTCGACGACTGCAAACGCGAATTGGCTACTTCCCAAAAGGAGCTGCAGAATCTATTAATCTCAAAATAATTGATTAACAGCCCATTAATACACCAATGGTAATGCCGTCAACTCCCCCTTTCATCTACCTACCGGTATCTGCAAAAGTGTCACACCTCAGTGCAGCCCGGTGCATTTTTTCTGGGGCAGCTTCGATTCAGCAGTCACGCGCTTTTCGGGGCGGGCTGCGCCGCCGCACCCCGGCGGCATCCCGCACCTGGCTGACTGGGTGACGCGCGAATCGTACTCGGCCGAACAGTGCGCGGCCGGCTGGTGGCCCGGCGGCAACGGCCAGGAAGCCGCCTTCTACAGCTACGTGTACCCCGGCGTGCCGGGCCTGGCCGAGGCCCCTATTCAGCCCGCCGAAGCCTTTTTCAATCCCGAAATGGGCGAATACTTCCTGCCCTACGAAGCCGCCCGCACCGCCCCCGACCCGCGCCAAGCCGTGCACGACTTCCTGCAAAGCACCTACGCCGCCGCCGCCAACCTGTCGGGCTGGGACCGCGCCGCCCTGGAGCGGCACTAGCCGCAGGCCGCCGCTTACGCTTCCGGCAGCTGGCGGCCGAAGTGGGTTTTCAGAATTTCGTCGACCTTTTCCCGGTTCAGGGGCTTGTTGAAAAAGCCGCCGATTTTGAGCTGCTGCACCCGCTCCACATCGCGGGGGTGCAGGGAGGTGGTCAGCATCACCACGGTGATGGCCTGGCGCTGGGCGGCGGGCAATTCCTCGTAGGCTTCGAGGAAGGCGAAGCCGTCCATCACGGGCATTTTCACATCCAGCAGAACCAAGGCCGGGCAGGTGGCGAAGGGCGTCTGGCAATGAACGTGCAGCAGGTCCAGCGCCTCCTGGCCGTTGAGCGCTACCAGCACCTGCTCGGCCACGCCCAGCCGTTTTAGCAGCAGCTGGTTGAGGTAGTTGGCAGTGGCGTCGTCATCGACGAGCAGGACGCAGGCAAGTTTTTGCATGGGCATTCAATCCGCGGTTTTGCCCGCAAAGCCGGGCTTTGGCGCACCGCGGGTTATTGATGAACGAAATACACGAAGAATACGCTGCCCGTGCCCAGCTCCGACGTCACGGTGATGCGCCCCCCGGCATTTTCCACCATTTTTTTCACCATGTACAGCCCGATGCCGGAGCCCTCCACATGGTCGTGGAAACGCTGGAACATGCCAAATAGCCGGTCAAGATAGGCCGCCTCGAGGCCCAGGCCGTTGTCGCGCACTTCCAGCACCGTGTGGCCCGCTTCGGCCCAGGTGCGCAGGCGCACGTGCGGCGGCCGCGTGGGGGCGCGGTACTTCAGGGCATTGCTGAGCAGGTTGAACACCACTGAGCGCAGGTTTTTCTCCGAAAACAGCACCACGGGGGTGGCCTGCACGTCCACTTCCAACCGGGCACCCGTGCCTTGGATAACCGGTTCCAGGTCGAGGCGCACGTCGTGGATGACGGCCGCCAGGTCTACCGGCGCCACGTAGCTGCCGTGTTCCTTTTGCAGCCGCGACACTTCCGTGAGGTGCTCAATGGTGCGCTTAAAGCGGTTCACCGAGTCCTGCATCAGGTCGAGCAGGGGGCTTATCTCTGCGCTCTGCGCCGTGGCGGCGGGCAGCTCCAGCAGCAGGGCATCGAGCAGGCCCTCAATGTTGCTGATGGGCGCTTTGAGGTCGTGCGAGGCGGTGTAGATGAAGTTGTCGAGGTCGACGTTGGCGCGGGTGAGCTGCGCGTTGTTGTCGCGCAGCTGGTGCTGGGCCTGGTCGATGCGCTGGAGGGCCAGCTTCTGCTCGTGAATGTCGGTGCAGGTGCCAATCCACTGCATAATCGCGCCCTGCGCATTGCGCGAGGGCTGGGCGCGGCCCAGCATCCAGCGGTAGTCGCCGGCGCGGTTGCGGAAGCGGTACTCCACCTCATAGGGCTCGCCCGAGGCCAGGCATTCTACCCACTGCTGCCGGGCGGCGGGCCGGTCGTCGGGGTGCAGGTGCGCCGTCCAGCCCTGGTCAGAACCCACGGCGTTTTCCCGGCCAATGTAATCGAACCAGCGGCGGTTGAGGTAGGAATTGATGCCCTGCGGCGTGGCCGTCCAGGCAATCTGCGGAATACCTTCCAGCACGCGGCTGGCTTCGGCGGCGGCGCGCTCGCCGGCCTGGCGGGCCGCCTCCTCGCGCTTCAATTCTTCATTTTTGCGGTCGAGCAGGGCATTCTGCTCGGCTACCTGCGCCCGAATGGCCGTAATTTCGCGCTGCGCCGACAGGTCGGTGACGATGACGGCCAGCGCCGGCGTCTCGTTGAATTCCAGCACGTTCATCGACACCGAGAAGGGCAGTAGCGCCCCGGTCTGGGTTTGCAGCGGCAGCTCGCCCCGGCTTTTGCCGGCCCAGCCCCGGTCCATCAGCGCGGCCCAGGTTTTGCCAAAGCCCGGAGGCACAAACTCATCGAAATTGCGGCCCATCACCTCGGCCAGCGGGCAGTGCAGCAGCTCGGCCAGGCTGGCGTTGCAGTAGAGCACGGTGGCATCTTCGGCCAGCAGCAGGGCACCTTCGCTCATCTGCTCGATGAGGGTGCGGTAGCTCTGGTCGGCCCCCTGCAGGGTGAAGATGCGCGGCCCCTCGGCCCCTTGCACGGCCAGCGCATCCACGGCCCCGGTGCGGATGGCGTGAATCAGGTCCTGGGCTTCCTCCAGCTGCTCGCGCAGCTCTTCGTTGGCCCGGGCCAGCTCGGCGGCGATGGGCAACGGCTCACTCATAGCGCACGCCTTCGCCAGCTGACGGGTTGATGCCCAGGGCTTTTAGCACCCGCTCGCGGTCCGAGAGGTCGCCCACCAGGCGGCGCACCAGGCCGGGGCTGCGCTTGATGAGCGTGGGCACGCCAATGAGGTCTTCGCGCTGGGCCAGGGCGGGCTGCTGGAAAACATCCATAATCAGCAGCTCATAGCGCCCCTTCAGGTACTGCTCGCAAATGTCTTTGATGTTGCGCACGGCGCGCGTCGAGTTGGGCGTGGCCCCCGTGATGTACAGGTGCAGCACGTACTCGGGGCCGGCGGGCTCCGGCGGGGCCAGGGGGTCCGTGAAAGGGTCCATGGGCGCGCAGTTATTTGCTCAGGGCCGGGCGCACGTCGAGCCCGACCAGCACCCGCTCTTCGTTGGAGAGGTCGCCGATGATTTTGCGGATGGGCTCGGGCACTTTGCGCACCAGCGTAGGAATGGCCAGAATCTGGTCGCCTTCGGCCAGCTGGGGATTCACCAGCAGGTCCACCACTTCCAGCTTGTAGCGGCCTTTGAGGTGCTGCTCGCAATACTTCCGAAGGTTGGCCAGAGCCGTTACCGACTTGGGCGTTTGGCCGGCCACGTACAAGCGCAGTTCCCACGTTTCCTGGAGGCCTTCTTCTGCTAATTCAACTGCGGCTACTTCTGCCATAAAACGGACAATGGAATGGGATGCTACGGCATTCCGGGTGTTGGGGTTACTGGCCGCTTTCGGCGGTGGGGGCGCTGGGCGCGCTGGGGGCCGGCGGATTGGCGGCCGCGATGCGCTGGTGGCCGCTGAGCAGGGTTTGCTGGCGGCTTTGCTCGTTGGAGCTGATTTGGCGCAGCTCCTCCTCCGCCGACTCAAACTCGGTACGCAGGTTGGCGATGTTGGCTTCCAACATGCGGCGGCGGCGCTCCACTTCGCGGTCGCGGCGGTCGGCCTCCTGCTGGGCGGCCAGCATCTCGGCGTGCTCCTGCATTTGCTGGGTGAGGCGGCTGGCCCCGGTGACGATGCCGGAGGGCCCGAGCACCACGTCGAGCAGCTCGATGCCGTGCGGGGTCACCACAAACTCGCGCACCTGGTTGGAATGAGCCATGCCCCGCGACTTGAGGATGCTCAGGCCGCGGTTGCGCTCGCCCACGCCCTCGAGGTCGCGCACCGAAATCCAGGTATCGACCAGCGACGACACGCCCTCGTCGGTCATTTCCTGCTGGAAGCCGTGCCCATTTACCAGGGCCGTAAACAGGGCCGTGATGCCGTTGACTTTCAGAAAGTCGATGAGGCGGGTGAGCATGCTGCGCACCTCATTCTTGTTGCCTACGGAAATGAGGTTGGTGATGGGGTCGATGACCACGGCGGTGGGCTTGAACTCCCGCACCAGGCGGTGCAGCGTGACGAGGTGCTGCTCCAGGCCGTTGAGGGTGGGGCGGCTGGCTTCGATGAGCAGCTGGCCGGACGTCACATGCTCCTGCAGGTTGATTTTTATCGAGGCCATGTTGCGCAGCAGCTGCGCCGGCGATTCTTCGAAGGCAAACAGGATGCAGCGCCCGCCGTCCTGGCAGATTTTTTCGGCGAAACCGGCGGCCAGGGTTGTTTTGGCGGTGCCGGCCGTGCCGGTGATGAGCACGCTGCTGCCCTCGTAGTAGCCGCGCAGGCCAAACATTTCGTCGAGGGCCGGAATGCCGGTCGAGACAATATGGCTCGACACCGCGTGGTCGAGCCGCAGCGAGGTCACGGGCAGCACCGAAATGCCGTTTTCGGTGATGAGGTAGGGGTATTCGTTGGTGCCGTGGGTGCTGCCCCGGTACTTCACCACGCGCAGCCGGCGGGTGGTAATCTGGTCAATCACGCGGTTGTCGAGCAGAATTACGCAGTCTGACACGTACTCTTCCAGGCCCTGGCGCGTGAGGGTGCCGTCGCCACGCTCGGCGGTGATGATGGTGGTCACGCCCTTGTCCTTCAGCCAGTGAAACAGCCGGCGGATTTCCGAGCGCAGCACGCCCTGGTTCGGAAAGCCCGAAAACAGCGCCTCAATGGTATCAAGCACCACCCGCTTGGCCCCGATGCTGTCGATGGCGTGGCCCAGCCGAATGAACAGGCCTTCGAGGTCGTACTCGCCGGTTTCCTCAATCTCGGAGCGGTCCACGTGCACATGGTCGAGGCGCAGCATTTTGCGTTCCTGCAAATCCTTTAGGTCAAAGCCCAGCGAGGCCACGTTGGCGGCTAGCTCCTGGGCGGTTTCCTCGAAGGCCATAAGCACGCCCGGCTCGTTGAAATCCAGAATGCCGCGCACCAGGAACTCAATGCCCATCAGGGTTTTGCCGCAGCCGGCGCTGCCGCAAATCAGCGTGGGCCGGCCCAGCGGCAGGCCGCCTTCGGTAATTTCGTCGAGTCCGTCGATGCCCGTGGGGGCTTTGGGCAGCTGGGGCAGGGCGTGGGCAGCGGCAGGATGATTTTCTTGCATGAAGCAGTGGTACGATAGAGTAGTAAAGGGGGTTATCAAAAGAAATGCCCGGCTGCGCGAAAAATCGCGGCCGGGCATTTATACAAAGAGACTTAAAAGTTAATTCCAGCCCGGCCGGCAATCAGCGGCGGCCCGACTCGAAATCGAGCCAGTCGGCGCGCTGTTCTTCCAGCTCGGCGGGGCTGATGCCGTAGGCGGCGCAGGCCTCCACGGCATCCATCAGGCCTTGCTGCACGGCGTTGAGCACGGCCCAGACTTTGAGCTTGCGCTCGGCGGCAGCACTCGCGTAGTCAGCGGGTTGGGGGCGGCCGTCGGTATCGAAGTAATCGGGCTGATTCTCACTCATAACGCAGGCAAGGTAGTGACGCTACTATTAACGCAGCGTGAACATTGGTTGGATTGGCGCCCGGGCCCGGAAGTTTATTTCCAGCGACTAAAAAACTGGTCGAAGCCCTCGCGGTAGCCGTCGCTCACGGGCAGGGTTTCGCCGGCAATCTGCACCGTGCCGCGGCCCACCGACTGAATGTGGCCCAGCCCCACGATGTAGCTGCGGTGGATGCGCAGAAACTTGCCGGCGGGCAGCTTTTCCTCCATGCCGCGCAGGCTGGTGAGCGAGAGCAGCGGCCGCGTCTGGCTGGCCAGGTGCACCTTCACGTAGTCCTTCAGGCCCTCCACGTACACGATGTCGGCCAGGGGCACGCGCACCAGTTGGTACTCCACTTTGAGGTAGATGTGGTCGTCCTCTGGTAGATTGGCGGGTTGGGGGATTGGTGGGGTGGTGGCGGACGCGGGGATTTCGCTGGCCTGCTTCATTTCGAAGTAGGTTCTGGCCTTGAGGGCAGCGCGCAGAAACTCCTGGTAATCGAAGGGCTTGAGCAGGTAATCGAGCGCATCGACGCGGAAGCCCTCCAGGGCATACTGGTTGAAGGCGGTGGTGAAGATGATGCGCGGGCCGTGCTGCAGCACCTTGGCCAGCTCCAGCCCACTGAGGTCGGGCATCTTGATATCGAGAAACAGCAGCTGGGCATCGGGCCGCTCGTGCAGCGAGCGCAGAGCGGCCACGGCGCTTTCGTGCCGGCCCACAAGGCGCAGAAACGGCGTTTGCTCGATGAAGGAGCACACCAGGCCCAGGGCCAGGGGCTCGTCATCGACGGCTACGCAGTTGATGACGAACGGGGCGGCGGCCGGGGCGGGGGTTACAGATTCAGGTGCAGGCATACTTCGTATTCGTTGGCGGCGTTGCGGGGGTTTACGCGCACGGTGTGGGCGTGGGGATAGAGCAAATCGAGGCGGCGCTGGGTGTTGGCCAGGCCAATGCCGCCGGGCTCGTCGTCATCGGCGGCGGGCCGGTCGGGGAACACGGTGTTGCGCACGCACAGCTCCACGGTATGGGCCGTGGGCTGGCGCAGCTCGATGCTGATGCGGCTGGGCGCGGTGGCGCTCACGCCATGCTTAAACGCATTCTCAACAAACGGCTGAAACAGCATGGGCGCGATGAACGGGTCGGGGCTGAGCGGGCCGGGCCCGGCAGGGTCGGGCATCTCGAAGCTGACCTGCACCTTATTGGTCAGGCGCAGGTGCATCAGCTCAACATAATCGCGCAGGAAGCTGATTTCCTGGCTCAGGCGGGTGTGGCCGGCCGGCGACTCATACAGCACGTAGCGCATCATGCGCGAGAGGCGGTGCAGGGCGGCCCGGGCCTGGTCGGCGTCGAGCAGCGTGAGGGCGTAGATGTTGTTGAGGGTATTGAAAAAGAAGTGCGGGTTGATTTGGGCTTTCAGCAGGCTGAGCTCGGTGGCTACCTGGCGGCGCTCCAGCTCCAGGCGGCTTTCGGCGTCGCGCTGGCCCTTTTGCATGGCCGCGAGGCTGGTGGCAATGCCCAGCACGAGCAGCGCCAGCAGCAGCACCCCGGAATTGACGAACGGGCTGCCTTCCTCCAGGCCCGGCAGCGGGTGCGGGCGCGGCGCCGACCACGGATTGGGCGGGTTGAGGACGGCCTCGCGGGCAGCCGAAATCAGCTCGGGCACGCCCAGGCGCTGCTCTGCCTGCTGATGAATGGCCAGCACCGCCAGCACCAGCGCGGCATTCAGCACCACGTAGGCCCAGCCTTTGCCGCCATACAGCAGGCGCGGCGCGGCCCAGGCCACGTTCAGGTAAAACACACCCACCAGCAAGCCAAATACCACGGCCTGCGTCAGCCAGAACTCGGTGGGCTTGGGGCCGGGGTAGTCGGGCTGCTGGGCCACCAGCAACACCGCCACCAGCCCCCAGACCAGGGCGTGCAGCAGCAGCGTGGAAGCCGAACGGAGTAGCGGAAGGGGCATAGTTGGGAGTTAAGAGTTAGGAGTTAAAAGTGAAGCGTTGCGTAGCGAGAACGAACGGCGGCCAGTCCTCAACTCCCATTTTCAGCTCTTATACTCCCAACTTTTAACTCCCTCCAAAGCTACAACCCGCCCTTGGGTGCCCGGGCCTTGTATCGGCCAGCGGGGGGTGGGTATCGCCGAGTCGGCACTTTGGGCCGCTGGCGCGGCGTGGCCCCAATTGGCCGCGCCGTTTGGGGGGGCTAAAAAGGCGAATGGGCGACGCGGGACAGTAGCTCGGCGATTGCAGTTGGCCCCAGTTATTAAGGAGCCGCAAATTTGAGCCAAACCCGCTGCCTGTTGGCTGGCAGATTGCCGCTTACACCTCCGCTCCTCCCCCCTGCTTTATTCATGGCCTCGCCCCTGCTTCCCCGACTTGCTTCGATGATGGCTGCAGCCGCGCTGCTGCTGGTAGTGGCCTGCCAGAAAGACCGCGAACTCAGCACGCCCACTACCGCCGACCTCGCCACCATCACGGCGCTGCCGCAGGTGGCCACCGCTCCGGCCAGCAACCCGAGCAGCGCGGCCAAAATCGCGCTGGGCCGCGCCCTGTTTTGGGACCCCGTGCTGTCGGGCGGCAAGGACGTGAGCTGCGCCAGCTGCCACCACCCCGCCAGCGGCTACGCCGACGCCCTCGACCTCAGCATTGGCAGCAACGGGCAGGGCCTGGGCACCGCCCGCCACTTCCGCGCCCCCAACGACATTGCCTTCAACCAGCGCAACTCGCCCACGGTGCTCAACGCCGCCTTCAACGGCATGGCGGCCGATGGCAGCTGCCAGCCTGCCACCGCCGCCATGTTCTGGGACTTGCGGGCGCAGTCGCTCGAAACGCAGTCGGTGATGCCGGTGGCCGCGCTGGATGAGATGCGCGGCCACCAGTACGCCGAGGGCGTGGCCCTCGATTCGGTGGTGGCGCGGCTGCGCGGCATCGCGGCGTATGGGCCGCTGTTCGGGGCGGCGTTCGCGGAGGCCACGCCCATTTCGCCGGCCAATATCGGCAAGGCCATTGCCTGTTTCGAGCGCACGCTGCTGGCCACCGATGCACCTTTCGACCAGTACATGCGCGGCGACAAAAGCGCCCTCACGGCCCAGCAGGTGCAGGGCCTGAACGATTTCGTGACCAGCGGCTGCGCCAAGTGCCACAGCGGCCCGATGCTCAGCGACTACCAGCTGCACATCCTCGGCGTGGCCGATAACGGCAAAAATCCGACTTCCGATGCAGGGGCCAATGGCAGCTACGCCTTCCGCACGCCCAGCCTGCGCAACGTGGCCCTCACCGCGCCCTACATGCACAGCGGCACGCTGCCCAACCTGCAGGCGGTGCTGGCTTTCTACGCGCCACCGCCCGGGGCACCGGCCACGGCCAACCCGCACGTGAGCCTAAGCCAGCGCGACCCGCTGTTTCCCGGCCGCGTGACCAATCCGCAGAACATCATTGCCTTTCTGCAATCCCTCACCGCCGCCAGCTACGACCGCACCGTGCCCGCCGCCGTGCCCAGCGGCCTGGCCGTGGGCGGCAACATTCACTAGCCTTCCTCTCATCATTTTTTCATTTTTCAACCCTTTTCCCCAACCAACTTTTATGCGCTTCACTAACCTCCTACGCTTTGCCAGCGCCGCCGCGCTGCTGTGCTCCATGAGCAGCTTCTCGGGCTGCGAGAAAGACAACGTGCGCCCCAACGGCGGCTGCACCAAGAAAACCACCACGGCCACCACCCCGACTACCACGACCACGACGGGTACGGGCACCGGCACGGGCGCTAACTAATCCGACGCCGTCACCTCACCCCCAGCCCCTCTCCCGCGGAGAGGGGAGCCTAACGATTACCTTGGCTCCCCTCTCCGCGGGCTTCGCGCATTAAGCGAACCGGGGCTGGGGGTGAGGTTTCCCGGCTGCCGATTTCTTATCTTCACTACCCACATGAAACCCCTCCGCTCGCTTGGACTTCTGCTCCTGTTGCTGCTGCCGCTGGTGGCTTCGGCCACGCACATTGTGGGCGGCGAGCTGGATTTGCAGTACAAGTCCGGCAGCACCTACACGCTCAGCCTCAACCTGTATTTTGATGCCATCAACGGCGACCCGCTGGCCCTGGACCAAAGCCTGGTAGCCAGCATTTTTGTGAAAGCCACCAACCAGCGTGTAGTGAACGTGACGCTGCCGCTCACCAGCAACACCTTCGTGCAGTACACCAATCCCGCCTGCGCCGTGGGCTCGCTGAGCACCCGCAAGCTGGTGTACACCAAAGAAATAACGCTGGATGCCGCCACCTACGCCAACGCCGGCGGCTACTACGTGGCCGTGGAGCGCTGCTGCCGCAACATCACCATCAGCAACATTATCAATCCCGGCGGCGCGGCCCAGACGTTTTACCTCGAATTTCCGGCTGTCGTCCGCAATGGCGCGGCTTTTATTGATTCCACGCCGCGCATTTTCCCGCCCCTGGGCGACTATGCGTGCCGGGGCGAGCTGTTTTATTACGACTTCGGCGGGCAGGACGTGGATGGCGACTCGCTCGCCTACGACATGGTGACGCCGCTCAACGGCCACGCCACGGCGGCCGTCGGCAACAACGCGCCGCTGCCCAGCGCGGCCCCCTACGCCCCCATCACCTGGAGCCAGGGCCTGAGCGCCGCCAACCAGATTCCGGGCACGCCGGCCCTGGGCATTGACGCGCGCACCGGCCGCCTCACGGTGCGGGCCAGCAGCCTGGGCCTGTTCGTATTCGGGGTGCGCTGCGCGGAATACCGCAAGGGCGTGAAGATTGGCGAGACGCGGCGCGACTTCCAGCTCTACGTGCTGAACTGCCCCACCAACGTGGCGCCCCGGCTCCAGGTGCGCGCGGCCAACAGCGCCGCCCTGTACCGCCCCGGCCGCGACACGTTGCGCCTGCTGCCCGGCGGCAACCGCTGCCTCACCATTCGCTACACCGACTCCGACCCCAACTCGGTGCTTACCATGAGCACCCGGCCGGTCAATTTCACGGTGCCCGCGCCCACCTTCACCACCAGCATCAGCGGCACGGTGCGGGCCGCCGGTGCCCCCGACACCCTCACCGCCACCCTCTGCTTCCCCGATTGCTCCGACACCAAGGGCAAGGTGTACCTGCTCGACCTCATTGTGGCCGATAACGGGTGCAGCCTGCCCAAGCACGACACCGTGCGCGTGGCCTTCACCGCCACGCAGGGCACCAACGCGGCCCCGGTGCTCAGCAGCAGCTTCCCGCCCGCCCCGGCTCCCACCGTAGATGCCGCGCCCACGGTGGTGCGCGTGACGCTGGGCCAGCGCTACACCGCCACCCTCACCGGCACCGATGCCGACCGCAACGCCCTGGCCCTCGCGGCCGTGGGCGAGGGCTTCGACCTGGCCAGCATGGGCATGCAGTTTACCGCCCAAAACGGCGCGGGGCTGGCCAACGGCACCTTCGCCTGGGAGCCGACCTGCGCGGCCGTGGCGGCCATCGGCACCAGCAATGGCCTGGTGGTGCACTTCAAGCTGACCGAAACCGGCCCCTGTGTGCCGCTGCCGCAGGAGCGCGCCATCCGCTTCGAGGTGGTGCCGGTGGCGGAGCTGACCGCCTTCCGCCCGCCTAATGTCATCACGCCAAATGGCGACGGGCAAAACGACTTCCTGCGGATGCCCGACCTGCCGGTGGACTTCTGCGATAATAAATTTGCGGGCATCAAAATCTTCTCGCGCTGGGGACAGCAGGTATTCGCCTCCTCGGAGCGCGGGTTTCAGTGGGGCGGCCAGGGCGTAGGCGGGCTGTATTATTACCTGGCTACTTACACCGACGGCCGCAAGTTTAAGGGCTGGGTGGAGGTGATTCCGTAGGGGGGCTTGTGCTGACCCGGCGTTGCGTCCGCCTGTCATCCTGAGCATTCTGCGATTGAAGCAGAGACGAAGGACCTTACCACCGAAGAACGGTTTGCAGTAATTCAGTCAGCAATGCAATTGGCGCAGCCGTGATAAGGTCCTTCGTCTCTGCTTCAATCGCAGAATGCTCAGGATGACAGGAAAGTCCCCCGCCTTACACCTTCCTCCCCTACCTTTCCCCTCCCATGAAGCTCAAGCCCAACATTGCCACCAGCGAGGCCGGATTCATCTTCAATCCCGCCACCGGCGACTCCTTCGCGGCCAACCCGCTGGCGGCCGACATCCTGGCCCGCGCCAAGGCCGGGCTGGACGCGGCGGCCATTAAGGCCGACATTCTGGAGCGCTACGATGTGGCCCCCGGCCAGCTCGAAAAGGACTGGGACGACCTGCTGGCCCAGCTGCGCGACTTCAACCTGCTGGGGGAAGCGGAAAGTGAGCACCAAAAAGTAACCTGAGCCAATGCCCACTTCCCCCTCCCCACTCCCTGCTTCCAACACCCGGCCGCGCCTCACCGTGGCCGTGACCGGCCTCAATGCCACCGACAGTCCCGGCCCCGGCGTGGCCGTCATCCGCGCCCTGCGCGAAACCACGGACTTCGACCTGCGCATCATCGGGTTGAGCTACGAGGCGCTGGAGCCCGGTATTTACCTGCGTGAGCTGGTGGATAAGACGTACCAGCTGCCCTACCCTGCGGCGGGCACGGCGGCGCTGCTGGCGCGGCTGGCCCACATCCGTGAGCGGGAGGACGTAGCCGTGCTCATCCCCAACTTCGATGCGGAGCTGTTCAACTTCATCAAGCTGGAGCCCGAGTTGCGGGCGCTGGGCATCCATACGTTTCTGCCCACGCTGGCCCAGCTCGATGCGCGCGACAAGCTGAACCTGGCCGCTTTCGGGGCCGCGTATGGTTTCAGCACGCCCGCCAGCCGGCCGCTGCACAGCGCTTTTGAAATAACGACTGCCGCTGAAACACTGGGCTGGCCGCTGGTACTGAAGGGCCGCTATTACGATGCCGCCGTGGTGCATTCGCTGGCGCAGGCCGAGCAGGCGTTTGCGCGGCTGAGCGGGCTGTGGGGCGTGCCGCTCATCGCGCAACAGTTTGTGGCGGGGCAGGAAATCAACATTGCCGGGCTGGGCGACGGGCACGGCCGCGCCCTGAGCGCGGTGCCCATGCGCAAGCTCACCATCACGGACCGGGGCAAGGCCTGGGCGGGCATCACCCTGGAGGATGAGGCCCTGCTGGCCCTGGCCCGCCGCTTTGCCGAGGCCACGCGCTGGCGCGGCGGCTTCGAGCTGGAGCTGATTCGCACGGCGGCCGATGAGCTGGTTATTCTCGAAATCAACCCCCGCTTCCCGGCCTGGATATACCTCACGGCCGCCGCCGGCCAGAACCAGCCCGCCGCCCTGCTCCGCCTGGCCCTAGGCCTGCCCGTGACCATGATGGAAGGCTATGCCGTGGGTAAGATGTTCGTGCGCTACGCCTGGGACTTGATTACCGACCATACCGAGTTCCAGCAAGTGGCCGCGCTGGGCGAACTTTGAGCTCCCCTCCTCAGACGAGGAGGGGATGTTGCCGCGACGCGGCAACGGGGGTGGTTGACCTCGTTGAACGACACCCGAACGATACCCGACTGATGCGGCCGAATCACGCCCAAACGATGCCCGGCTGGTGCGGGCGCGAGTCGTTCAACGATTCAACCACCCCAGCTGCCGCTTCGCGCCAGCATCCCCTCCTCAGCTGAGGAGGGGAATTGTCCGCTGGCTCATTAGTATCCATCCATGAAACAACCCTACGAACGTCCTACCCTCCGCAAGCTCACGGCCGGCGCGCTGCACAAGTTTGGGCCGCGCGCCGGGGCCGCGCCCACGGCCGCCCTCGATGGCGTAGCCGTGGCGGAGCTGGTGGCCCGGTTCGGCTCGCCGCTCTTTGTGCTGAGCGAGCGGCAGCTGCGGCGCAGCTACCAGGCGGCGGTGCGGGCCTTCGGCACGCGCTACCCGGCGGTGCAGTTGGCGTGGTCGTACAAGACGAACTATTTGAATGCCGTGTGCCGCACCTTCCACCAGGAGGGCGCGTGGGCGGAGGTGGTGAGCGGCATGGAGCTGGAGAAGGCCTTGCTGAACGGCGTGCCCGGCCCGCACATCCTATTTAACGGCCCCGGCAAGCGGCGCACCGATTTGGAGCAGGCCTGCGCGGTCGATGCCGTCATTCACCTCGACAATGCCGATGAGCTGCACCTGCTGCTGGACGTGGCGGCCGGCCGCGCCACCCGGCCGCGCGTGGCCCTGCGCGTGAACCTCGACGCGGGCATCTACCCGCAGTGGGACCGGTTCGGCTTCAACCTGGAGAACGGCGAGGCCTGGCAGGCGCTGGGCCGCGTGGTGGCCTCGGGGCGGCTGGCGCTGGTGGGGCTGCACTGCCACATTGGGACTTACGTGCTTCAGCCCAAGGCGTATGGCGTGGCGGCCACCAAGCTGGCGGCGCTGGCCCGGCGCTGCGGGCGCGAGCTGCACACGGCCATTCAGTACCTCGACCTGGGCGGCGGCTTCCCTTCCACCAACACCCTGAAAGGCGCTTACCTGCCCGCCGCCGACACGGTGCCACCGCTCGATGAGTACGCTGAAGCCATTACCGGGGCCCTGCTCGGCGCAGGCTTCCCGGCCGATGAGCTGCCGCTGCTGGTGCTGGAAGCCGGCCGGGCGCTGGTGGACGACGCGGGCTCGCTCATCGGCTCGGTACTGGCCAACAAGCGCCTGGCCGACGGCCGCCGCGCCACCATCCTCGACTTCGGGGTGAACCTGCTGTTCACTTCCTTCTGGTACGACCACCACATCAGCCCCACCCGCGAATTCTCGGACCAAACCGAGCCCACCGTGCTCTACGGCCCCCTCTGCATGAACATCGACCAGCTCCGCAACAGCATCGCCCTGCCCCTGCTCGCCCCCGGCGATACCGTGGTAGTGCACAAAGTGGGCGCGTACAATATGAGCCAGTGGCAGCAGTTCATCAACCTGCGGCCCAACGTAGTGATGATTGACGAGGCCGGCGCGGTGCATATAATAAGAGCCGCCGAAACGCTGGATTATCTGCAACAACTGGAGCGGGTGCCGGCGCACCTGCTTCCTTAACTTTCACCGCCCTCCCCGAAACACCTCACCCCCGGCCCCTCTCCTCAGGAGAGGGGAGCCTGACGATTTACCCAAAAGCATTTCCGGTGCTCCCTCTCCCCAAGGAGAGGGGCCGTGCCCGGCAGGGGTCAGGGGGTGAGGTTACGCCAGCTGCGCCGTTATGACTCCTACCCTTCAATCCTTCCTTCGCGCCGTGCTGCACAGCTACGCCATGCTGTTTTTTTCGCAGCATCGGGGCTTTGCGGCCGTGCTGCTGCTGGTGTCGTTTGGGCACCCGGTGGTGGGGGCGGCGGGGCTGGCCAGCACCTGCCTGGCGGTGGCCGGGGCGCGGCTGGGCGGCTTCAATAAAGAGTGGACGGACAACGGAGCCTACAGTTTCAACGCCCTGCTTACCGGGCTGGGGCTGGCCTCGTTTTTCGCGCCGGGTTGGGGGCTGGCGGGGCTGGTGGTGGTGGGCGCGGGCCTGGCCCTGCTGCTGAGCGTGGCTTTGGGCGGCTGGCTGGGCGGGCGGGGACTGCCGTTTTTGTCGGTGCCGTTTGTGGGCACGGTGTGGGTGCTGCTGCTGGGGGCCGGGCCGCTGCTGAACCTGCCGGCGGCCGAAAGCGGCATCTACTGGCTGAACGAGGCCTACGCCCTGGGCGGCCCCCGGCTGGCCTCGGCCGCGCAGTGGGTGGGCGACTGGCCCTGGCCACCGCTGCTGGCTACGTACCTGCGGGCGCTGAGCGCGGTGCTGTTTCAGGACAGTGCGCTGGGCGGGCTGCTGGTGGCGGCGGGGCTGCTGTGGCACTCGCGCATTGCGTTTTCGCTATCGGTGCTGGGCTTTTTGGGAGCATATGGCTTGCTGCTGCTCACCGGGCCGGCCGGCAGCGGGCCGCCCGACTACAACCTGGGGGCCAACTACGTGGTGGCGGCCGTGGCGGTGGGCGGCGTGTTCGTCATCCCCTCGGCGGCCAGCTACGGGTGGGCCCTGCTGAGCGTGCCCGTGACGGTGGTACTGCTGGCTGGCTGCACTACGGTGCTGGACCGGCTGGGGCTGCCGGCGCTGTCGCTGCCCTACTGCGCCACGGCTTTGTTGTTTTTGTACGTGCTACTGCTGCGCGAGCGGCCGGGCGCGAGCCTCGTGCTCACGCCCATCCAGCGCTACTCGCCCGAGCGCAACCTTTACGCCTACGCCACGGCCCGCGTGCGGCTGGCCCACCAGGGCGCGGTGCCCCTCACCCTGCCCTTCCTGGGCGCGTGGACCTGCACCCAAGGCTACACCGACGGCGGCCCCACCCACCTCGGCGACTGGGGCCAGGCCCTGGACTTCGCCATCACCGACGCCGACGGCCGCACCTACCACGGCACCGGCCGCGCCCTGAGCGACTACTACGCCTACAACAAGCCCGTGCTGGCCCCCGCCGACGGCGTGGTGCAGGAAGTCATTCAGCACATCGAAGACAACGCCATCGGCGAGGTGAACACCCGCGAGAACTGGGGCAATACCGTCGTTATCCGCCATGCGGCCGGGCTGTTCACCCAGCTTTCGCACCTGCGCGCCCACTCGGTGCCGGTGAAGGTGGGCGACTACGTGCGGCGCGGCGACATCATCGGCACCTGCGGCAGCTCGGGGCGCTCGCCTGAGCCGCACCTGCACTTCCAGGTGCAGGCCACCCCCTACGTGGGCTCGCGCACGCTGGCGTACCCATTGGCGTATTTTGTGGCGGAGGCGGGAGCGGCCGGCATGGCTGCCCTGCCAACCCAGCCGCTAAAGAAGCTGAAGCAGCAGCTGTCTCAAGTATTAGCCTCCACCGGGAGCCTTGCCGATGTACCGGATGGCGCAGCAGACTCACCGGCTGGTTTAACCCTCGAATCCAATAGGACACCGGACTCTTCCGAAATGCTGGCTTCTGCTGCGCCCCAAATGCCGCAGCTCCGGCACTTTGCTGTGCCCGTGGCGGGCGAAACCGTGCGCCCGCCCACCTTCAACCGCACCCTGAGCCAGGCCCTGCGCCTGCCCCCCGGCTACGCCCTGGACGTGCGCGATGCCGCCGCGCCCGCCGCCCCGGCCCAGCGCTGGGAAGTATTCACCGATGCCTACAACCTGGCCTACCTGCGCTGCCAGCGCACGGGAGCGGTGCTCTACTTCGGCGGCGATGAGTCGGTGTTCTACTGCACGGCTTTTTATGGCGATGAAAGCTCGTGGCTCTTTCTGCTCTATCAGGCCGCCTACCGGGTACCGCTGGCCAGCCTGCCGGGCCAGGTCGTGCACGACGAGTTTCCGCTGACCGTGGTGCGCAACCCGGCGCTTACCTGGGCGCAGGACGTGCTGGCCCCGTTCTACCGTTTCCTGCGGCCTGCTTTTTGGGCTGAGGAAGTGCCCTCCATGGCCGGCCACTGGCCCGGCGGTCCGGTGCGGCTGCGCAGCCGCGTGGTGGTGGCAGGTTTTGGCCGCGCCCGCGAGGTGCAGGCCGCCGAGCTGCTTTTTACCGAAGGCCGGCTCGCCGAGCTGCGCGTGCGCCGTGCCACCGGCAGCTTCACCCTCACTTGCTCAGTAGCCGGCGCATGAGGAAATTAGCCCTGCTGCTGCTCCTACTGCTGGCTGGAGCCACCACCGCCCGCGCCCAGGCCCCGATGCCCGATTATCAAACCACCGACAGCCTGACCCAGGCCCTGGCCGGGCAGTACCGCTGGGCCGCGCTCGACTCGGTGGGAAGCGCCGCCCTGCGCCTCGGGCTCGACTACCCGGCCCTGCGCTGCCGGCTGGGCCAGGCGGCCCTGGCCCGCGACCGCCCGGCCCAGGCCATCTGGCACTACGGCCGTGCCCTGCGCGAAAACCCGGTTGATATCACCGCCCGCTACGGCCTGGCCCTGGCCTACCTCAGCCTGAACCAGCCCGGCCCCGCCGCACTGGTGGCGCGCGACCTGCCCGACTCGCTGCGCCGCCCACTGCACCTCAATGGCTTCCAGCTGCTGAGCCGGGTGGAGGTGGAGGCCAGCGGCCAGACCACCCGCCAGGAGCATCGGGGGCCGGCCGGCTTCCTGCGCCTGGGCGTGGGCACCCGCCTCAGCCCCCGCCTCAACCTGAGCCAGAGCATTAGCTACTTCGGCCAGAACATTGAGCTGCCCGACCGCCAGCAGCGCGGCCGCGGCAACTCCTACCCCGTGCGCCAGAACGGGTACTACGCCCTGCTGGCCGGGCAGCTGGCGCCGCGCTGGCGGGTCCTGCTCGGCTACCATTTCCTCGACAGCGATTTTGGCCGTCTCGAAACCAGCAGCAGCCACCTTGGCTATGCCGCCCTGGCCTACGCCCGCCCCCACTGGACGGCGCAGGTGGGCCAGTACGTGGGCACCCTCACCGATACTGCCCGCACCCAAACCGACCTGCGCCTGACCGTGTACCCGCTCGGCAACCTGCGCCTGTATGGCTTCGGGCAGGCCAGCGTGGTGCGCTCCAACGGCCGCAGCCACCTGCATGCGCTGCTGGGGGCGGGCGGGCGGCTGCACCGCCGCGCCTGGCTCGATGTGTACGGCGGCCTGGGCCAGGTGCCGGTGCTGGCCGAGCTCGATGGACTATACGTGTACAATCTGCTCGACCCCTTGCAGGCCCGCGCCGGGGCCGGCCTGCTTATTTTGCTGCCCGAGCGGCTCTCGCTGCGCCTGAGCTACGGCCTGGAGTGCCGCCGCGATGCCATCAACGGCTCACTGTATAACTTGCAATCTCTTAGTACCGCCCTCGCATGGACCTGGTAAAGCTGACTTTCGCCACCGCTGCCCTCGTGTATGCTGTGCCGGCCGCCGCCCAGGCTCCGGACCAGACTGCCGCCTTTGCCACCAGCTACGCCGCCGAGGCCAAGGCCGACTACGCCGACGCCATTGCGCCCATCAAAAGCATCTACACCGGCACCTACGAGCAGAACCTGCGCCTGGGCTGGCTCTATTTCCTGGCCAAAAACTACCCCGCCGCCGCCGCGCACTACCAGAAGGCCGTGGAGCAGCGCCCCTACGCCATCGAGCCCAAGTTCGGCCTCATCAAGCCCCTGAACGCGCTGGGCCAGATTGAAAAGATGCTGAGCACCTACGAAACCATCCTCAAAGTAGACCCCCAAAATACCCAGGCCAACTACTGGACCGGCGTTATCTACCTCAACCGCAAGGCCTACGGCCAGGCCGCCCGCTACTTCGAGCACGTCGTCAATCTTTACCCGTTCGACTACGATTCCAACATCTCCCTGGCCTGGGCCTACCTCAACCTCGGCAAGAAAGCCGAAGCCCGCGCCCTCTACACCAAGGCCCTGCTCATCCGGCCCGGCGATGCCGCCGCCACCGCCGGCCTGCGCCGCCTCTAGCGCGGCCCCTACGCCGCCAGGCAGCGCACCACGTAGGCCACCAGCGCCTGAAACGTTTCGGCCCGCCGCAGCTCGGCATCGTCGAGCTGCACGTAGCACGCCTGCTCTACCTCGCAGTACAGCTCGTTGCGCTCCACCTCGCTGGCAAACACGGCACTCAGCCGGCGGCGCGGTATGAGGCGGGACGGCGCAATGAGGTGCCGCCGGAAAATGCGGCGCAAAACACGATAGACCTGCTTTTTCATACTCGTAAGGGATAAGGCGATAACAGCGGCATGGCTGGCGCGGGCTGCCGGCTGCTTAGTTGGCTGGCCGGCGGCCGGGGCGGCGTGCCCGGCGCTGGGCCGCCCGCTGGGCCTGTAGCCGGGCGTATTCATCGGCTTTCAATACCGACCGGAGCTGGGTTTCAAACTCGTCTTCGAAGCGTTGCATGGCAAAAAGGAACAGAGATGGATGGGATGAGTGACGGTGCCGGCCTGCCGTGCGGCGCAGGCCAGAGGCCGGGCTAACCCGGCAGCAAAAGCGGCCAGCAGCGGGGCCGGTTGGCTGCGTCAAAGGTGCCGGGCCAGGGCCGGGGCATCAAACCCAATCGCCCAACCGGGGCCCCACGCCGACCACTGCCCCGCCGGGCCGGGCCTATGCCACTGCGGGGAGCACCTGGGTTTAAAGCAGAACCATTGGAGGTAACAGAGCTGACGTTCATCGACTTTTTAAACTAAGCCATCGATTCCCGGTCGTAGCTCTGCGCTTAGGCTCGCATATTTGATTTATTGTTTACTTGCATTCCCTTCCGGCCCCGGTCACGGTCTGTTCCTCACGCATTATTTGCCACCCCATGACCGATGCCCCCGACTACGCCACCGCGACGATACCGACCAGCGGCTGCGCCGTTTCGCCTGATGTATTTTCCCCGGGACGCCACCAGCCCGATGATGCCCCCGGGAAGACATGCTTAGCCGACAGTATTTTTGTGCTGGGGCAGAACTACCCCAACCCGCACAAGGGCGAAACCACCGTCCCGTTCACGCTGCCGACAAATGCCGATGTCCGCCTCGATTTACTCGACCACCTGGGCCGTAAAATGGCCAGCGTGGTGCGCAAGGGCCGTAGCGCTGGCGTCCAGAATATAAAGTTGAACCTGGCAGGCCTGGGATTGCCGGCTGGCAACTATATTTACCAGCTACAGGTCAGCAGCCGGTTCGGCACCTACCAGCAGGCAAAGCAGATGACCATCGAATAAAAACAACTGGAAGTGAGTGGGCTTAGAAGTGAAGCCCCGAGGCCGACCGCTGCAACGGTCGGCCTCTTTTTTTGGGTCCTGGGGCGCAAGGCCGTATTCGTTTGGCCGAAACCTTTCAGGTTAGGCAGCGCCGCCCGTACTTTGCCGTTGGGCCACCGCGGGCGGCGGCATCCTTTTCTATTCGCTTCCAACTCCCACCGCGGCCCTGCCGCACAACTTTTTCTTATGGCTGACCAAACTCTTTCCGGCCTGCGCGCCGGTGTGCTGCACGGCGACGAAGTGCAGGCCCTCTTCCAGAATGCCAAGGCCCACGGCTACGCGCTGCCCGCCGTGAACGTGACCGGCACCAA
Organism: Hymenobacter artigasi; assembly: GCF_012275535.1. Classification (GTDB taxonomy): domain Bacteria; phylum Bacteroidota; class Bacteroidia; order Cytophagales; family Hymenobacteraceae; genus Hymenobacter; species Hymenobacter artigasi. Next base: position 273,293 of record NZ_JAAVTK010000002.1, read on the forward strand.
CACCGTGAATGCCGTGCTCGAAACCGCCAAGGCAGTGAACTCGCCCGTGATGGTGCAGTTCTCGAACGGCGGCGCGCAGTTCTTCGCCGGCAAATCGGTGAGCAACGACGGCCAGCGGGCCAGCATCGCGGGTGGTGTTTCGGGCGCTCACCACGTTCACCTCATGGCCGCGCTCTACGACGTGCCCGTGGTACTGCACACCGACCACGCCGCCAAAAAGCTCCTCCCCTGGATTGACGGCCTACTCGATGCCGGCGAGAAATACTACCAGACGCATGGCCAGCCCCTCTACAGCTCGCACATGCTGGACTTGTCGGAAGAGCCGATTGAGGAGAACATTGAAATCTGCAAGCGCTACCTGGAGCGCATGGCCAAAATCGGCATGACGCTGGAGATTGAGCTGGGCGTGACCGGCGGCGAGGAAGACGGCGTGGACAACTCCGACGTGGACAGCTCCAAGCTCTACACCCAGCCCGAAGAAGTGGCCTACGCCTACGAGCAGCTGAGCGCCATCAGCCCACGCTTCACCATTGCGGCCGCTTTCGGCAACGTGCACGGCGTGTACAAGCCCGGCAACGTGAAGCTGGAGCCCAAGATTCTGCACAACTCGCAGGAGTTCCTGCGCCAGAAGCACAACATCGCCGAAACCCTGCCCATCGACTTCGTATTCCACGGCGGCTCGGGCTCCAGCCAGGAGGAAATCCGCGAGGCCATCAGCTACGGCGCCATCAAGATGAACATCGACACCGACCTGCAATGGGCGCTGTGGGAAGGCATCAAGGACTACTACGTGAAGAACGAAGGCTTCCTGCAGGGCCAGATTGGCAACCCCGGCGGGGCCGATTCGCCCAACAAGAAATACTACGACCCGCGCGTGTGGCTGCGCAAAGGCGAAGAGACGTTCTCGGCCCGTTTGAAAACGGCGTTTGAGGACCTGAACTGCATCAACCGCCGCTACTAGCCGGTTGAACGTCCCACTCCCCTCCTTTTTTAAGGAGGGGACATTTTCGCGCTGCGAAAATTGGGGTGGTTGCATTCGTTGAACGACACCCGAACGAGGCATTTGTGCTATGTTCGGGTGTCGTTTGCGTTTCTGGACCCGCCGCAAGTCGTTCAACGAACTCACCACCCCAGTGTCCGCTGCGCGGCCACGTCCCCTCCTTAAAAAAGGAGGGGAGTTTGTTGTTCTTCATCTCCCCATCCATGCCCTACCAAGCCAACCCCGCCCGCTACCAGGAAATGACTTACCGCCGTTGCGGCCGCAGCGGCCTGAAACTACCGGCCCTCTCCCTCGGCCTGTGGCATAATTTCGGCGGGGTCGACACCTTCGAGAACGGCCGCGCCATCCTGCGCCGCGCCTTCGACCGGGGCATCACGCACTTCGACCTGGCCAACAACTACGGACCACCGCCCGGCTCGGCCGAGGAGAATTTTGGCCGCATCCTGCGCGAAGATTTCGCCGGCTACCGCGACGAATTAATCATCTCGACCAAAGCCGGCTACCACATGTGGGACGGCCCCTACGGCGAGTGGGGCTCCAAGAAATACCTCGTTTCCAGCCTCGACCAGAGCCTCAAGCGCATGGGCCTGGCGTACGTCGACATCTTCTACCACCACCGCCCCGACCCCGACACGCCCCTGGCCGAAACCATGGCCGCCCTCGACCTCATCGTGCGCCAGGGCAAGGCCCTCTACGTGGGCCTAAGCAACTACCAGCCCGCCGAAGCCGCCGAGGCCTTCGCGCTGCTGCGCGATATGGGCACGCCCTGCCTCATCCACCAGCCCAAGTATTCGATGTTTGAGCGCTGGGTGGAAGACGGCCTGCTCGACCTGCTGGCCGACGAGGGCGTGGGCTGCATCCCCTTCTCGCCCCTGGCCCAGGGCCTGCTTACGGATAAGTACCTGCACGGCATCCCCGACGATTCGCGCGTGGCCAAAGGCGTAGGCTTCCTCACCGAAAACAACCTCACGCCCGAGCGCCTCGAGCAAGTGCGCCGCCTCAATGAGCTGGCGAAAACCCGCAACCAAAGCCTCGCCCAAATGGCCCTCTCCTGGCTGCTGAAGGATGAACGGGTAACCTCCGTGCTCATCGGCGCCAGCAAGCCCGAGCAGTTGGACGACTCGTTGAAGTGCCTGGAGAATCTGGCTTTCAGCGCAGAAGAGCTGACGGCAATTGAGGAAATCTTGAAGTAGGGTGCGGGGCTTGCCCCCGCCCGTCGATTGGACGATTCCAGAACTAACCGCTCAACGACGGGCGGGGGCAAGCCCCGCCCCTACTTCCCAATCGAGCCAATCTTGGGCTGAATCTGAATAATAAAGCGCTTGTTCAGCGCCTCCTCGCTGCCGGTGTAGCGGCCGGCCCCACGGAAGCCGCTGCCGGCCGCAATCACCTCCAGGTTGCTGGGGAAGCGCAGACCAGCCTGCTCCCAGAGCCGGATAACGGCCATGGCGCGGTTGTAGCTGAGCTGGCGCACGGCGGGGCCGTCGAGGTTATGCGGGTCGTTGGCGGGGTAGCGCAGGTCTTTGGCGGCGCGGCCCTCTACCACGATGAGGTACTGCACTTTGTCGTCGGTCTTTATCGACTGCATCTGGCTGAGCAGGAAACGGCCGGCCTTTACCAGCGGCGTCTGGGCATCGGCGGGCAGCACGGCGCTTTGCGAGGCGAAGGTGACCGGGAATTTCAGCTCGTAGCGCTTATAGCGGGCATTGTATTCGAAGTAGCTGCTTTCGAGGCGGGCCAGGGCGGCCTTGATTTCGTCGAGTTTGCGCTTTTCCTGAACCTGCACTTTCAACTCCGAAATCAGCCGCTCATTTACGCGCTGCTTGTCGTTGGAGCGCTTGAAGCCCAGCACGAACAGCACGAGCATGATGAGGAACAGGGCCGTCATGAGGTCCACGTAGCTGGGCCAGAAGAAGTCTCTGCTCTCTTTCATAGACCACTGATTTTTCGGATTTGAACGGATTTCACGGATTTTGTAGTCGATTCTCAACCCCCGGTTATTGGTTGTCAGGCTCCCCTCTCCGCGGGCTTCGCGCATCAAGCGAACCGGGGCCGGGGATGAGGTGAGCGTTTACTTCTTGCCCAGCACCGTGCGCTGAAACCAGTTGGGCCGGGTGATTTCCTCCAGCACCTTGTTCGTGCGGTCCACCTGCTGCAAGAGCTGCTGCTGCAGCTGCGCATCGGCCAGCAGGCGGGCTTCCATGCGCTGCATGGCCTGCGCGGATAGGGCTGCCTGGCGCTCCTGCAGCACGTTGAGGTCCTTTTGCTGGGCCGGGAGCTGGGTGAAGGGGTTGAGGTACTCCGTGATTTTCTGGTAGACGTTGTTCTCGTTGAGGCGGCGGAAATGCTGCTGCCATTGCTCATGCGCGGCGCTGGCTTCCTTTTGCAACTCCTGCAGGCGGCCATCCAGCTCGGCGTCCATGCGGTGCACGCCCTCGCTCACCCCCTGGCGGATTTGCGCACCGAGGTCGGCCAGCAGCTTGCCGTGCTGGCTGAAGAATGCTACCTGCTGGCGCAGCGCATCGTCGTGCTGTTGCAGGTACTGCGGCACGCTGGCCAGGCCCTGCTCTAGCGCCGTGAGGCGGTTGAGGAGCGCGCCGATGGTCTGGGCGGCCTCGTTGCTGTGCGTCACGGTGGTGTTCAGGGCCTGCTGGTAGCCGAGGAATTTCTCGAAGGTCTGGGCGCTTTCGTCCACCCTATCGAACACCTTGATGGTAGCGTTGGCCAACTCCGAGTAGCCAATTTTCTCCAGCTGCTCCAGGAAGCGCTTCTGCACGCTCACGTTCTCGGTGATGCTGGCAATGAGCGGCGTAAACTCGTGAATCTTACTGAAAAAGTCGTTCTGAATCTGGCTGAAAAACTCGGCGTTGAAGGTATCCAGTACCGATTTCAGTTTGCTCATGCCGGCCTGCATGTCGGAGTTCAGCTTGGGCAGCAGGGCCTTTTGCAGGAAGGTGTAGTAGGCATTTTTGTTGCGGTCGCGGGCGGCGCGGGCCTGTTTTAGCAACTGGTTGCCGGCGAGGGTGAAGGCCAGCCCGAACAGGCTGCCAATCATGGCAATGAGCACGCCGCCAAGGAAATGCTGCACATCGGTGTTACTGAAGGAGGTATCCTTAGCCGGGTCAGCCACCACCTCCGCAAACGGGTTGCCCACCAAGGCCAGCAAGCCCAGAATAGCCCCCGTGAACGTGCCCAGCAAACCCAAGTACAGCGGCGTAGCAATCTGGGCCTGAATTTCCTCGTCCAGCGCCTCAGCGTGGCGCTCGGAAATGTCTTTCAGAATGCCGAAATCGGCCGCCGCGCCCCGGTTATTCAGCAGGTACTCGTTGGTATCGGTAATAATCTGGCCGAATTCCGGCGAGGCATCCCGGGTAATGAGCGCATCATACTGAATGGCGAAGTTCTTGTCCGGCTCGGCGGCGGTGTAGGCGATGGGCTGCACGGCCACCGCGCCGGCCGCTGGGTACATGGCCTGCACCCGCGCCGTAAGCTGGCGGTTGCGCAGGAACACCAGCGCCTGCCAGGCCACCAGCGCCAGGATGAGGAGGATTTCGATTAAGAGCATAAACGCTTTCTCAGATAATGGCCGAAGTTACGGCCGACCCCACCCCCGGCCCCTCCCCAATGGGGAGGGGAGTGTTCTAATAAAATTTTCGATTGGCACCCCTCCCCCACCGGGGAGGGGCCGGGGGTGGGGTTAGCTCAGCGCGATTTCAGCCTTTTGCACTACGTGCCAAGCATCGTCGCGCTTTTCCAGCCGGCCGGGCGTCAGGTTTTTGATGGTGGTGAACTGCTCCGTAGGCGGCAGTTCAAACTGGAAGAATTCCTTCAACTCGCGCACGCCGTTACCGATAATGCGCGACTGGTCGGCTTGGGGGCTGAACGAGAATTGCGCCGTTTCGGCGGCCGCGTGGGGCAGCGTGATGAGCAGCGGCATCTGCGGCAGCGGGTTGGAGCTGAGCTTGCGGTGCTCGATGCTGGGCACGTCGGGGGCCGGGGCGTAATAATGCACCGGGCCGGCAGAAACTACCGGAGCCGCAGCGACAGCGGCCGTTTCCAGCGCCTCCAACGATTCGGCACGGGCATCCGGGTCAATCGAAACTTCCTTGTCAGCAGCCGTTGAGTCAATCAATTCCTGAATGGCGGGCGGCGTGGACGTAGGCGCGGCCCACTCAATGGTCTGGCCGGTTTCCAGGGGCTGGTCGTCGCCGGAAGGCGGTATGGGGGGCGTGGTCGGGTTCATAGCGGAAGGACGGTGGGGCACTGCCGGCCACGCAACGGGCGAGTCGGCGGGGCTGCGGGAGTTGAAATTTGGCTTATTCTTTTTGCCCGTGCCCGACGATTTACTGCCGGGCTTCGGGGTAGTACCCTGCACCTCGCGCAGCGATTTAAACGACACGTTCTTGCCCGGACTTTCAGCCGGCGCGGACGAAGCGGCAGTCGCAGGCTCAGAGGGAGGCGCTTTGCGAACGTTTTCCGCCGGCTTTTTCCGAACGGGCTCCGGCGCGTTTGCCGGGGTGGACGGCAACACATCCGTCGCCACTTCCCGGGGTCCCGATGACCGCCGGGTCCACAACCAGGCGCCCAGCACGCCAATGGCTACCCCACCCAACACAGCCCATACCGTGGTCCAGCTGGAAGTGGGCGGGGCAGCCGGAGCAGGGGCAACGGCCGTGGCGGGCGGTATCGAATCAGCAACAACAGCGGGAGCTGCCGTACCGGAAGTTGCGCCGGGAACCGACGGGCCGGCCGCTGGCTGCGCCCACGCCGTTGGGGCGCTACCCAGCACCACCAGCAACGCAAGCAGCCACAGCAATGGCCGGCGACCCTTGTTCAGGCCGCCGGCCGGCTGCAGCTGGCGCGGCCAAAGCGCCGGGCTAGTTGAGCGGCTGCGCGTCATGAAGCACCTTGGATAGCTCATACAGGGCGTTTTTGAACGGCAGGAAGAACAGCGTTTCCGGGATGGTATCGCCGTCGCGCAGCACGTCGGCATACTGCTGGCGGTAGAGGTTGAAGGAATCGCCGAGGCTGCGCTCCAGCGTATTCATCACCAAGCCCTGGTCGTTTTTCACGCCCAAGTCGGCCTGCACGCGCTTCAGCTCGGGGTCTTCGAGCAGCAGTTTCAGACAGGCGCGGGCGTTGTTCAGCACGGCTTGCTTGATTTCGTCAGTCACGGCGGAGGCTTCGAGGTGATGCTCGCCCTGGTCGGCCAGCGGGTTCTCGGCATCGGGCAGGCCACCCACGGGGCGCACCAAGGGCGGGTCCTGCGGAATCTGACCGGTGGCAAGCACGCCGCCGTTGGCGGTAGTTTGCTTGGGGTCGTCGGCCAACTTGATGCGGAAATCGGCCGGCACGGCCTGGCCGGTGGCTTTTTCCATAATGAGACGGGCCAGCTTTTCCACCGGCTGCAGGTTGGAGCCGGCCGCCAGCAGGCGCACGTAGAGGCTGCCGCGCCCCGTGAAGCACAGGTAGCGCGGCAGCTGCTGGCCGTTGGCCACCGTCACTTGCGCCACGTGGTAAATCAGCGCCCCGAAGTGCAGGTAGAACAGCACCCGCAGGTGCTCGGCCCGCAACAACCGCTCACTGAAGCCCAGCAGCTGGTCGTAGCTAAAGAGGAAGCTGGCCACGTCCTCGGAGCCAAAATTATCGGTTCCTTCGGCCACCAGCACGTATTCGCGGGCCCGGCGGGCAGCGGGGCTCAGCACTGCGCTTTGCACCCCGGCCACACCGAAGCGCACGAGGCCGTTGTCCTTCGAGCCGCGCACTTCGGCCCCACCATCGCCCCAGAGGTCATTGCCGGCGAAGCGGAACGAGGTGCTCAGCACCGGCTTGCGGTCGGCGTAGAGCAGCACGTCGGTGGTGCCGCCGCCGATGTCGATGAAGGCCGCGTTTTCGCCCGGCCCCAGCGTCACAATGTTGCGGCGCGTGAGGTAGTAGTATGGCGCGGTGCTCTCCACCATGCAGGGCATGGAGTTGGTGGTGTGGAAGATGCGGTGAAACAGCGTATCCCACTCGCGCTGGTAGAGGTTGCGCTGGTAAGTCGAGAAGCTCAGCGGAGCAAACCAGGTGATTTGCGTGGCCGCCAGGTTACCGCCATTCAGGGCTACTTTGGACCGGCACAGCAGTAATATCTCTGCAAAAAACGCCCGCACGCGGTTGGTGTTGGCGATGTTCAGCGAGTTATCCCACTTCAGATTGGTGTGGTAATTAGGCCGGCGCTGCTCCTCGGTGATGATGCCGAAGGCCACGTTGATGTTGCCGAGCACGCTCAGCTCCTGGGTGGCGTAGTTGGCCGCTTCGTAGGTGGCGGTGCGGGCCGGGAAGGCGTATGGCGAACCGTCCTGACCGATGATGGGCGGCACAAACTCGCGCTCCTGGTACTGCTGCCAGCGCTTGATTTGCACAAAATTGGCCGGGTCGTCGTCGATGCCCCGATACAGGCGCTCGTAGGCGCTACGGTCGGGCTCGGCAGTGCTCTTTTTCAGCAGCGCCACCGGCGTATCACTCAGGCCGAAGCTGAACGGCTTGGGCTCCTGGCCGGGGCTGTCCTGCATGGCCACGTGGGTGTTGGTGGTGCCGAAGTCGATGGCGAAGCGGTACTCCTTGGTGCCCTGGCGCTGTTCAGGCCAGCGCGGAATGATGAGCGCACGGCCCTCGGCCGGAGCCGGATTCAGTACTTCGAGGTAGTCGAAATGCGTGCCGCGAATTTCAAAATAGGTGCTGCCCTCGTCCTGGCTGGTTTTGGGGGTACGGTCGTAGCGGGTGGCGCTCTGGTCGGTGCCGGTTTCGCTGAGCTGGTGACCGTTGGCCCAGAATTTCAGGTCGACTTTCTTGGTCACCATGCTGGGGTCGATGTTGTTGGCATCGACCAGCATGACTTTGTAAAAATCGTTATACTGCGGCGCATCGGCCACTTTCACGAACGGAAACACCGACAGCGCTACGTTGGTCACGCGCAAACGGCCCATGCCCTCCCCTTGCGGGTTATCGTAGTAGGCGCGCTCGTAGTCCACGTAGTCGCCACCGCTCACCGGCACGCGCAGCTTCACCCGGATGCAGGCCGATTCCAGCTCCAGCGTGAGGTGCTCGGCCAAATCCGCCTGCGTGAAGTAGTCGAAATACAGCGGCTTGATGGGCAGCAGCGGCCAGCTGCTGGGCCGGAAGCCGGGCGCAATTTTCAGGTTGCCGCAGAAAAACCGCTCGGCATCGACCTCATAAGGCACGGCCAGCAGGGTTTCTTCCAGCAGGTCGTTCACCGTGAGGTACGGGTACGGCAGCTCCGGACCGGGCAGGGTGCGCTCCTTCAGGGGCCGCGCGTCGGCGGCGGGCACGGTGGCCCCGCTATCGGCAAACAGGGTTTCGTTGTAATACTTCTTACCCACGGCTTTCAAACCCGGGCGCAGCACGATGGGCAGCGGGCCGTTTACTCCCGCCCGCGTGGGCCGGATGAACAGGTCCGAACCGCGCACGGTGCCCTCGTCGGGGCGCACGCGCAGCAGCACGCCGGCCACGTCAATCTGGTTGTTGGAAGCGTCAGTGAGGATGGGGAAGTTGCTCAGGCTGGCGGTGCCGTCCATGGCCCACTTCTGCAGTAGGCCCCGGTCGAGGGTGTCACGCACCAGCGGCGCGAGGGCCGTCAAGGCCGGGTCGCCCACGAACTCCTGGTACACGTAGTCGCGGAAGGCGGCTTCGCGGCTGGCCAGCGGCACATACTGGTTATCAAAATAATACCCCCCTCCCTGCGGGCGCTGCACCGGCAGCGGCTTCACATTCGGGGCCGGGAAAAACAGCGTGAGCGGCGAGGTACCGCCGATGAGCTGCGGCACGCCATTGGCGCCGGGGAAGTAGATGAGGTGCATCTCGGTCAGCTTGGCAAAGCGGCCGTCGAGGTACAGGGCCAGCACATCGGCCAGCGGGCGGGTGGCGGGATTAGCGCGCAGCTTGGCCAACTCCTCGTCCTTGCGCCAGGCCCGGATTTGCAGGCGCTGGCTGGCCAGCTTGCGCTGGTGGAAGTTGAACACCATCTCCCACACGTCCCAGAAGTGGCTCACCAGCTGGTGGTACACCGAATCCTGGCTGGTGCCGCCCTGCGTTACGAAGCGTAGCGCGGTTTCGACCAAGTGCATGCGGGCAAAGGGCGAAGGGATGGACACGGCCACCTTGGCGGCGCGGCCGCCCTGCGGGTCGAGCAGGCGCTCCACTTCGTGGGGGCCGATTTTGCCCGTCGGCCCCCAGCCCTCGTGGGTGCTGGAGCCGGTGTCGTGTAGTCGGAGGATTTTAGCCATGTGTATGTTTGAGAGAGGCGCGGCCCCGTTCACCTCACCCCCGGCCCCTCTCCCGTGGAGAGGGGAGCCACGGCGGCGTGGTAATGTTGGGTGAGGAGGGCCTCTGTTTATAAATTCAAGTTTGTTGTCAGCAGAAAAATCGTCTGGCTCCCCTCTCCGCGGGAGAGGGGCCGGGGGTGAGGTGAGCCGTTAGGAATACTGCAGCTTCTTATCCAGAATCTCGCCCGTAGCGTCCTCAAACGCCTTCACTACCCAGCGCAGCGCCTCGTTCTCCGTCGGATTAGAAAGCGTGGCTTTGCCCACCGCCTTGGTCAACTCATCGCGGAAATAGCCCGGCGTAATGCCTTTACTGAAAATGCCGGTTTCCACCGTTTTATCAGCCACCATTTTGTTGAAATCCACCTCATCGGCGCGGATGGCGGTGTAGCGGCGCTGGTTCACGCCCAACTCCCGAATCCACTCATTGTACTCGCCGAAAAAGTCGTACAGCTCACGCAAAGCGCGGTTGTTGCGCAGTTGGGCAGCGAGGTCGCCCGCCTCGTAGTAAGGGGCTTTGGCGTCGTCGGGGGTGTGCTTGAGGAAGTAGCGGGCGAAGTAGTGCAGCTGGATGAGTGGGCGGGCCACTTCCTGGCGCATATCGGCCGGCAGCTGGCCGAAGTCGATGTCGGTAGCGTCCGATTTCAGGCCGTATTCGTGGTGAATCGGCTGGTTGCTATCGAGCTGGTTGTCGGGCACTTCCATGAAATGCTGCACCGAGAGGGCCCCGAGCATTTCCAGCAGGTGGGCCTGGTTGCGCTGCTCGGCGCGGCCGGGGTGGTTGGCCAGCGGCTGGCCGGGCTGGTCGCCGAGGTAGTACATGGCTTCCAGCCCTTTCAGGTTGTCGGCGTAGTACGAAAGCGCCGTTTTTGTCTTCGTGATGAAGGTATTGGAGTCGATAAAATCCTGCCCGGCGGCCTTTTCATCGGCCGAAGGCTCCTGCAGCTTGAAGTAGGGCAGCATGACCAGCGCGCCGGCCTTCAGGCGGCGGCGCACTTCCGGGTGGGCCAGCGGGGAGTTAGCGTCGCGCAGGTTTTTCACCAGCAGCGGGAAGCCGGCCGCGCCCGTGCCGCCAAAAATCGAGCTGATGAAAAAGGCCCGGTCGCCATCCTGCAGGCTCTGGGCGAGGTAGCGCATCTCCTTGGATTGCACCACGGCGTTCAGCACCACCGAGCCCACGTTGGGCGAGCCCCGGAAGCCCACGTCGAGGTTGGCCGCGAGGCTGTCCTGCGTGAACAGCAAATCGACCAGCCCCTGGGTTTCCACCGAGAGGTCGTTGTATTTGAGGTAATCGCGGAAGGGCTGGCTGATGCCGCCGAAGTCGTACACAAACGAGTCGCGCAGCTCCTCGCCGCCGCCGCTGGTGTTGAGGTGGGCCAGCGTGTTCATGGGCTGGCTGAAGAAGCCGGTTTTTTCCTTTTGCCCGTCGCCGTACAGGGCTTCGTGAATGCGGGCGTAGCGCTTAAGCAGGGCCACGGTGCGGGTCACGTCGCCGTTCTGGGTGTCGGGGTCGATGAGGACGGGCACCAGCTGGTCGCAGTTTGGGATGCGCACGCCGGCCGCCAGCAGCATGGTGAGGGAGCGCAGCACGCGGGCCCCGGTGCCGCCCACGGCGAAGATGAATAGTTTGGACATAGCTTGTTCTGACGTGAAAACCTCACCCCCGGCCCCTCTCCCGCGGAGAGGGGAGCCACGGCGGCGCAAGTATTTCTAGAGACAATTTCAAAATCCCGAGCCTGAAATCATCAGGCTCCCCTCTCCGCGGGAGAGGGGCCGGGGTGAGGGGAGCTGCTAAAACGGCCCCACAAACGGCGTGGTGCGCGCATACGTGCTCCACCGCTTCAGCAGCACCGAGAAAAGCAGGAACCACAGGGCCGCCACAATCATATTCACGACCATGAAATACCCCAAGTAGCTGCTCACCTCTGCGCCGTGGCTTTTGCTGAGGCTATTGGCCAGGAAAGTCCCCAGACCAGCCGCCAGTGCCAACGTCAAAGCCCAGTGCGTACTGCGGAACATACCGGTGCGCATGGCCGAATTGAACACGTAATAAAACGCCAGCACCAGCAGCAGGCTCACGCCCAGCGTACTCCAGCCAACGAGGGAAAACAAATCCGTTTTGTACAAGCCATAATCGGCGGGGCGCTGGCTTTGGAAGATAGAAATCAGCGCCGAGTACAGGCTGGTGAAGAAGGTTTGCATTTAGTTTGGTGCTTGGTTTTTGGTGCTTAGTGCCTGTTTTTTTTGCGCTTAGTGTCTGGGATGGTACCAACTCATTTTTCCCAGGCACCTAGCACCAAAAACCAAGCACCAATCAATTATTTGTCGTTTTTAATTGGAAGCTGAACCGTAAATACGGACGGCAGCGTGGTTGGATACGATTGCCGGACGCCGGCCAGAATTTGGTCGAGGCCAAACGTGCGCGGGGCGGGCGTATTGTCATTCGTAGTGCTCCAGGCCGAAACCCAGTCCGGCGTTTCCGGAGCGGGCAGTGAAACGGTGAGCGTGGCCGTGGGGGCCAACAGCTTGCTCACCCGCAGGCGCATCACGTGGGTGTAAGGAGCCAGCACGGGCTGGCCGCTCTGCTCGGTATCGGTGAGGGGGCGCACTGAGTTGGGCAGCAGGCTGGCCTGCCCATTTGGGAGGCGCACCTGCAGATGTTGGGCCAAAAATGCTGGCTGCTGCCACGCGGCGGGCAATTCTTTCAGATTCAGGCCCACGGTAAACTCTGCCGGGTCGTCCGACACTTTCATGGTCAGGCCATTATCCTCGCCGTACACGCTGCCGCTGGGTTTCAGTTTTGGGTCGGTTAGTTTCACCAGCAGTGGGGCGAAAGCGGGCGTTTTAGTCTTTAGGCCGAAAAATGCCTGCTGGGCCGGCGCGTTCTTAAATACCTCGGCTGCAAAGCGGGCCACCTGCGCGGGCGGTCCAATCACCCACACATAATAGGGCACCTTCTCGCCGTTGAGCGTGCGCTTCTGCACGGGCGTTTTCACGGCCGGGAAATAGCTGCCGTAGAAATGGGAGGTTTCGCCGAACACCGCCACGGCCAGCTGCTGCCGGCTCACGGGCGCTATAGAAGTGCGAATAAGGTTGGGCAGCTGCGAGAAATCCGACTTGCGGGCCGGGCCATAAATAAAGTCCGAAATCACCACGCTCACCTGCTCGGTGGCCTGCGGCAGGGCCAGAATGCCTTCCAGCATCTGGGGCAGCTCGGTGCCGAGGGCGGCCTGGCTCACTTCGCCCTGCACCACGTCGCGCATTTCCTGAAACTTCACGGGTCGCGGCGCGGTGTTTTCGCAGAGGTAGTATTTGCGCTCAGCCACGGCCCCGCTCACCTGCGTTTCGGTGATGAGCGCACCGATGCGTTTTTGAAATTCAGTGGCCGGCTTATCAGCCCCACCACGCGGCACGAAGCCCTTCATGCCGCCCGAATATTCCAGAAAGATGCTGACGTGCAACGGCGCGGCTTCGGTGGCAGCGGGGGCGGCGGCAGGGGCTTTGGTTCCTTTGGCGGGTTTGCCGGCGGTAGTTTCGGCCGGCTCGGTGCCGCAGGCGGTTAGCAGCGAAAGCGTCCCTAAAAACAGGCCGGCGAGCCGGAAACAACGAAACAAACGCGGCGCGGGCAGGCCCACGGAAACGGAAATCGGCATAGATGAAACGCTAGGCTAGGTTTTGGGGCGAAGTATAGGCATTACGCAGCGAACTTGCCAACGGCCGAAAACCATTGGCTAAACGTCGGGATACCACTTTTGGTACAATTACCTTTGCACCCGCCCTTTCCTAGCAACACCTTGCCTGCGGGCAACAGCCTGTCAAATAGCTGTTGCCGGAGCCGCAGGTAATTTCGTAGCCCTGCCTTTCCATGCACCTTATCGCTCTCCGTTCCGAATATCAACTTATGGCGGAACCAGCCCGCAACCGCATTTTCTATCAAAATTTTGGGTCGATGCGAACGGCCACCGCCCTGCCCCATTACGTAGCGGATTGGACTGCGGCATTGGCCGAGGTTGAGCCGGGCTTCGACATTCTCAGCGACATGCAGGTTGTGAACCAGCTGAATACCAACCTACTGACCGATTTTCAGGCCGTTGAGCAGCTTATTGTGGGCCATCGGGTGCGCATGGTGGCCGAAGTGCACTTGCCCGGCCTGCCCACCCGCCGCCACTGCGATGCAGTGACCACCAGCCGCGCCATGGCCGTGCGCCAGTTTCTGAGCATCTGGGAGGCCGCGCATTTCTTAGATTACCTCTAGTTTTCAGCGTATTCCGGCCAACGTTTTCCGCCAGCTTGCTGTTATAAACCCGGTCACCGTTGGCGGCCCCGGCCCCGAGGCGTACCTTTGCGGCCGCTTTTCTTCAGGCACTTATTGCTCTTATGCCCAACACGATTTCAACCGATATCTGCATCATCGGGGCCGGCCCGGTCGGCCTGTTCGCCGTTTTCGAAGCCGGTTTGCTCAAGCTTCGCTGCCATGTGGTTGATGCGCTGCCCCAGCCCGGGGGCCAGCTCTCCGAAATTTACCCCAAGAAGCCGATTTACGACATCCCAGGTTTTCCCGAGATTCTGGCCGGCGACCTCGTCGATAATCTGATGAAGCAGATTGAGCCCTTCCACCCCACCTTCACGCTGGGCGAGCGGGTGGAGCGGTTTGCCAAGCTCGACGATGGCTCGTTCCAGCTGTTCACCACCGATGGCACCGAAATTCACTGCAAGGCCGTGGCCATTGCCGGCGGCCTGGGCTCGTTCGAGCCCCGCAAGCCAGCCGTGGAGAACCTGGAAAACTTTGAGGGTGGCAAAGGCGTGCACTACATGGTGCGCGACCCCGAGAGCTTCCGCGACAAGAAAATCGTGATTGCCGGCGGCGGCGACTCGGCCCTCGACTGGACCAACTTCCTGGCCAACGTGGCTTCCGATGTCACGCTCGTGCACCGGGGCACCACCTTTCGTGGCGCAGCCGACTCGGCCGAAAAAGTGCAGAAGCTGCACGAATCCGGCAAAATCAAGCTCGTGCTCAGCTCCAACGTGACGCACCTGCACGGCAACGGCACGCTGAAGGAAGTGACCATCACCGGCAACGATGGCAAGGCCGAAACCGTGCCGCTCGACTGCTTCATTCCCCTCTTCGGCCTCACGCCCAAGCTCGGCCCCATCGGCGAGTGGGGCTTGGAAATTGAGAACGATGCGGTGAAAGTCAACACGCTCGACTACAGCACCTCGTTGCCCGGCGTGTTCGCCATTGGCGATATCAACACCTACCCCGGCAAGCTCAAGCTCATCCTCTGCGGCTTCCACGAAGCCGCGCTGATGTGCCAGGGGGCGTTCAAGTACATTTACCCCGACAAGAAGTACACCCTCAAGTACACGACCGTGAACGGGGCACCCTCTATGTAAATGAGTAAGTGTGTAAATGAGTAAGCAGGCCCAGCCCCTTCCTCATTTACGCACCTACTCATTTACTCATTTACTATATGGAAGAAGACATCCGCGTCTACGTCGAAGAAGCTCCTGGCCAACGCACCGAACTAGTGGGCCCTACCGACATGGGCCTCAGCCTGATGGAGCTGCTGAAAGCCAGTGGCTATGACATTCAGGCCACCTGTGGCGGCATGGCCCTGTGCGCCACCTGCCACGTGGAAGTACTGGCCGGCCCCGCCCTACCCGAGCCCGAAGATGCCGAGCTCGACATGCTCGAAACCCTGCCCGTGGTGCACGAAGGCTCGCGCCTGAGCTGCCAGATTCGCCTCACGCCCCGCGTCGACGGGCTTGTGGTGCGCCTGGCCCCCACGGGCGCTTAGCAAAGCCGTTAATCGCCAACAAAAAAGACCGTCAGCTCAGCATGACGGTCTTTTTTATGATTCAGATGACACCTTACCCGGCCGCCACCAACTGCTCGCGCATGCGCTCCTTGGCGGCAGCCGACAACCCCGGGCCGGCCTGCGCGCGGCCGGCAGCCGAGGCCCGGGCCCATTCGGCAATCAGGATGGATTGCCGGGAGTAGCGCTTGCAATAGGGGCACAGGTGCAGGTGCAGCCACAGGCTGGCACGTTCGCGCTGCGGCATGGCCGGGTCCTGGCGCTGCTCGATGAGCAGGGTGGCATGCTGGCAGTTGATAAGTCGTAACATAGCGAATAGTTAGTTTTTGCCCATGCCGTGTTTTTCGAGGCAGCGCCGCAGCTGCAGCTTGGCCCGATGCACAATAACCCAGTAGTTAGACGACGTGAGGCCCAGTTCCTGACAAATTTCTTCGGCCGATAATTCCTCTACGAAGCGCATGGCAAATACGGCACCTTGCTGCGGCGAGAGCCGCTCCTGGCACAGGCGCAGGATTTCGTGCAGCTCCTGCTGCTCCAGGGCGGCATCGGCCCGGAGCCAGCTGGCGGGGGCCTGCGGGCCGTTCCAGTGGCCGTTGGCGGGGTTGAAATAATCAGCTTCCGTTGCCCCACCGTCGTGGAGGGCATCGAGGCCAATGTGGGGGGCGCGAGCCTGGCGGCGGTAGTGGTCGATGATTTTGCGGCGCAGAATCACAAACAGCCAGGTCCGTTCCGAAGCGTCGGCGCGGAAAGTGGCCAGGCTGGCCAGAGCGCTGAGAAAGGTTTCCTGCACCAGCTCTTCGGCGACCTCCGAATCGGAAACGCGGCTCAGGGCAAAGCGGTAAAGCTCATCGCCGAAGCGGGCGGGCCATTCGGCCGGTACGGGGGTGGCTGGAGTCATGCGGAGCGACGGCTGAACGGGTTGAGTCGCACCACAATATTACGCTTCGCTTAGTGAGCAGTAGCGCGGACTTTGCCGTCCGCGTACTATTCACTCACTACCGACGCAGTGGCCACGCCCACAATGCGGCGCGAAGCAATTTCCTGCACCAGCGCTACTACCCGCAGATTGGGGCGCTTCCAGCCAGCGGCCAGGGTGAAGGCCGGCGAGGCAGTGAAGGAGCCGTCGGCCCCTACCCTGCCCAGCGGCAGCAGCTGCCGCACCACGGCGGCGTGGTGCAGCAGCAGGCCCGCATTTTCGCCACGGCCAATCTGCGAAGCCAGCCCGCTTTCGGTGATGGCCAGCAGCACCTCGGTAGCAGCGGTGCCGGCCGGCAGGCTGCTTACCCGCACCTGTGCGCTACTACTTAAAACTGCCACCGACACCGCCGCCTGCGGCATTTTGGCAGCCTTGGATACGGCAGCCACCAAATCGGCAGCGCGACTGCCCACCAACTCGTAGCGACCATTTACCACGGCCTGGGGCGTGTAGGAACCTGTTCCGAAACCGGTGGCGTACTGCCGCTGCCGCGCGGTGTAGGCCGGGGCCGAAAAGCCATCCTTCCACCCCAGCCGGTTCCAGTAGTCGACGTGCTCGCCCAAGGCAATGACTTCGACGCCGGGTACCGCCTGGGTCCGGGCCAGCTCGCGCAGGGCCGCATCGGCGGCCGGGCAGCTGGAGCAGCCTTCGGACGTGAACAGCTCGACCACCACGGGCACCCGGCCGGCCCCCGCGAAGGGGCCCACGGGCCGCACCGGCACCGGTGCCGCCCAACTGCCCAGCATCGGAACGGCCAACAACCAGTTTAATGCTTTCATAACAACCAAAAATAGCTAACGCAAAGGCTGCCAGCCGCAGACGCGGCCACCACCTCCCCTGCCCGGCCAGACGCCGCGCGGGCACCGACCTTACACGCCATGCAAAAAAAGCCCCCGGCTCGCCGGGGCGCGCTGGGGGCTTATCAGGGATTCAGTAATCGGATTTGGGTACAGTTCATGAGGCCAGCAGGCAGTAGCGCGAACTTTGTAGTTCGCGTCCCCGCGCCATCAGAGCCGTTCTAATGGCGCGGGGACGCGAACTACAAAGTTCGCGCTACGTGTATACGAACCTGAAAAACCGCTCTAAGTAGTCAGTAATCAGTAGTCAGACAGGAATCAATAAAATGATTTTTAGATAGCTGAAATCTGATGACTGACGACCTGCTCAGGCTGCGCTTTGGAAGCCGCAGGCGGCCAGCACTATTGGGCGCGCTTGGGGGGAACCTGGCCGGTGGTGCCCGCCGCCGGCACGGCCGGCGAGGGGGCCGCCGGGGCAGCAGTTGCGGCCGCGCCGGCAATGGGCACTAAGTCGAACATCTCCAAGGCAATACGCCAGCTGGCATCGGCCTCACGGCGCCAGATGCGCAGGAAAGTGCCGTTTTCCTCGGGGTGGTTGGTGCTGGCCGGGCGGTGCAGCGAGCCCACCACATAGCCCAAATCGCCGGCGGCGGCCAGGTAGCCGGTATTGGCAATGAACAGGTAGCCCCCGTCGATGGACTTCATGTTGGCTGAGGCCGCCGCGCCCTGCATCATCGACAGGCCCGAGCGGTAGAGGCGGGCTTCGGCGCTCAGGTATTGCTGGTAGGTGGCACCGGGCTTCATGAGCTCGGCGGTGGCAAATTTGCTATCCACTTCGAGCACAATGTTGGACGGCGCGGTGCTGGGCGTGGCGGCGGCGGCCATCAGGCGGGGCCGGGCCACGGTGGCCACCTGCGAAGGCACGGCCCCAATGCGCTCAATGCTCATATCAACCGCGAATTTCCACCGCCCATCGAGCTGCTTGCGCCATACAGTCACGTACTCGCCGGTCGAAACCGGGCGGTTGTTTTGCAGCATGGTCCAGGGGCCGGTGGTGTAGCCCAAGTCGCCCGACTGCGCGGCATCGGCCAGCACCGGGTACCAGGTAAGCTTGCTGCCGGGGCGCGAGGGCCGCGTACGCCACACCTCCTGGGCGTTGGCCAGCTTGCCGTTTTCGGTGACCAGGGAGGTGGGGGAGCTGTTGGCCAGAAACGCCGCTTCCGTACTTGTTTGCGTAGCTTGAGCTGCAAATGCTATTTCGGCCGCCACTACTGCCTCGTGGGGCAGCTGGGCAAAGGCAGCCATTGGCAGCAGAAGGGCAACCGTAGCGGCTATAGTCAACTTATTCTTCATAAGGTCACAAGTAAAGTTAATTCCAGCTACTAAGGTACGCGGTCCGGTATAATTATACTTTTGGTACAATTTTCACTTCCCCTTTCTATACCGAACTTGCGGCCCTATTGGCCTAGCTGGGCCGGTTTTGGCTTTTTGACGCTCTTGCTTTATTCGTTTTTTTCCTTGTTTTTATGAAATTATCAGACCTCACTGCCCGAGCGCGCCGCATTCGCCTGGTGCTCACCGATTGCGACGGCGTGCTGACCGATGGCGGGGTGTACTATTCCGAGCGGGGCGAGGAAATGAAGCGGTTCAATATCCGCGACGGCATGGGTGTGGAACGCCTGCGCAACCACGGCATCCTGACGGGCATTATGACGGGCGAAATGTCGCCGTCGGTACGTACCCGCGCCGCCAAGCTGCGCATCGAGGAGTTGCACCTGGGCATCAAGGACAAGCCCACCTGCCTGCACGAAATCCTGGCCCGCACCGGCCTGACGGCCGAGGAAGTGGCCTTCATCGGTGACGATACCAACGATGTGGAGATTCTGGGTCTGGTCGGCCTGTCGGCCTGTCCCGGCGATGCCACGTCCTTTGCCCGCGCCGTGGCCGACTTTCACTGCCAGACGGCCGGCGGCCACGGCTGCTTCCGCGAGCTGGCCGAATTCATCATCGCAGCGCAAGCGGTAAATGAGTAAATGGGTAAATGAGTAAATGGGTAAATGAGTAATGTGGCGCCAACACATAAAATTTTCACTTTACTCATTTACTCATTTACTCATTTACTCATTTACCACCTATTCCGGCAGCAGGCCCTGGCGGGCGGCCAGCTTGATGAGGGCGGCCGTGTTGCGGGTCTGGGTTTTTTCCATGATGTTCTGGCGGTGGGTTTCCACGGTGCGCTTGCTGGTGAACAGGCGCAGGGCGATTTCGGCGTTGGTGAGGCCTTCGCCCACCAGGCTCAGCACCTCCATTTCGCGCTTGCTGAGGCCCAGGCTTAGGCGGGCAACAGTGCCGTCAATGGGCTGGGCCAGGCGCAGCCGGTTCAGCAACGCCAGGCCGAGGCCCGAACATAAAAACGGGCGGCCGGCCGCCACCGTGCCCAGGCTGTGCAAAAGCTCCGGCAGCAGCGCCGATTTCAGGATGTAGCCATTGGCCCCCAAATCGAAGGCGCGGACCACGTAGCGCTCGTTGGTGAGCTCGCCCCGGGCGAGCACGCGCAGCTGGGGGTACTGCTCGCGCAGGGCCGCTAGCACCGCGAAGGCATCGGGACCGGGCAGGCTCAGGTCGAGCAGCACAACCGTGGGGCTCAGGATGGGTAGTTGGGCCAGCAGCTCCTCGCCCGTCGTGGCTTCGCCCACTATTTCGAGGCCTATGGCAGCTCCCAACCCAATGCGCAGCTCCTCGCGGGTGAGCGTATCGCCATCGGTAAGTAGCAAACGAATCATGAACGGGGAAAAAGGTAGAGCGGGCAGCTGAAAGATATCAAATTCTCAGCCTACAAATTAGTAAAATGAGAATAAACAACCCGAAATTACCCTTTTTGCTAAGCTCAACTATAGCCATTGCAACAAAAGCAGTATAAATCCCTTCAAAATGCCGGATTAATCCGGGCGATTTAGTACTAATACGTAGTCCCGGGTCTCGTACATTCCAAGTTCCCAACTTTGTTGCGCGCCGGCCGTTTTGCCTAGTTCAAACTATCTTCCAGCTATGACACGACTACTTCTTGCCGATGACCACACCATCCTGCGTGATGGCATACGGGCCCTGCTCTCTGCCGAACCGGACCTCGATGTGGTGGGCGAAGCCAGCAACGGGGCCGAAGTGCTGGCCCTGCTCGAAACCACGCCCGTAGACGTGGTGCTGATGGACGTGCAGATGCCCGTGCTCGACGGCTTTGCCACCATGCCGGAGTTGCGCCTGCGCTTCCCCGAGGTGCGCGTTCTGGTGCTCACCATGCTCGACCACGAAAACTACGTGGCCCGCATGCTGGAAGCCGGCGCGCTGGGCTATGTGCTCAAGAATGCGGCCATCAGCGAAATCACCCACGCTATTCGCACTGTGGCGGCGGGCAACCCATTTTTGTGCACCGAAATTGGCCTGAACATGCTTTATAAGGCCGTGGCCCAACGCCCGGGCACCGAAGACTCGACCGCCGAAGGCCACTCCGGGGCCGACCTCACGGCCCGCGAGTTGGAAGTGCTCAAGCTCATTGCCGAGGGCCTGACCAACGGCGAAATCGCCGATAAGCTCTTCACCAGCAAGCGCACCATCGAAACCCACCGCCAGAACATCATCGCCAAAACCCAGGCTAAAAACACCGCCGCCCTCATCAAGCTGGCCGTAAGCCGGGGGCTGATTTCTTGAGTTAAGAGTTAAGAGTTAAGTTCGTCGCAGAACGACTGACAACAACCATTACAGCTTGATATTTAACTTTTAATTCCTAACTCATAACTTTTAACTCTTAACTCTTAACTCAATTAAGCATTCCGCCGATGGTGCCGATGGTGAGGGCGACGATAACCGTGTTGAAGATGAAGGCGATGAGGCCGTGGAGCAGGGCGGCGCGGCGCAGCTCGCGGTTGCCGATGCCAATGTCGGCGGTTTGGGCCGTCATGCCGATGATGAAGGAAAAGTAGGCGAAGTCCACGTAGTTGGGCGTGAGTTTGGAGCCCTGGTCCTGGCCCTGGTCGTCGGGGAATATCAGGCCGCCGGTGTCCTGGCCGGTGTCCTCATCGGCGTCGTAATAGGTGTGGGCATAGCGCAGCGTGAACACGAGGTGCACCAGCGTCCAGGCCAGCACCACGGCGGCTACGCTCAGCACTACGTGCAGCACGCGCAGGTCTTTCGAAATACCTTTGAGTGAGCCCATCAGGCCCACTACGGCCCCCAGGCTGGCCATGGCCGCGCCCACCACCAGCACGAAGGCCTGGGTGCGGGGCAGGTCTTCGGAAGCGGCTACGCGGCGCATGTCGTCGGTGTCGGCCTGCCACATGCCCAGCATTATCAGCGCCAAGTCGGTGGCCGCAAAGCCCACCCAGCCCACCACCACGCGGGCCAGGGTGCCCAGCAGGTGCGGGGCCGCCAGCGCCCCCGCAATGCCAACTATTACGGCCAGGGCCAGCCGCCAGCGCACATCCATTGTTCGCGCCCAGCTCATTGGCCGGGTGCCTGTTGCCTTGGTTTTATTCATTTGGCTGCCAAGGTAGCGCGGCTTGGCCAATGCCCACGCCGCAGCCCTTGGTGGCCGGAATAGTTGCCACGCCGTAAGCAAATGCATCTTTCCGCTGTTATTTCGCCCTATGAATGCTGCTCCCCTCTCCGGCCTCTACGCCCCCTCGCTGGCCCTCGTCACCGATTTATACCAGCTTACGATGGCCTACGGCTACTGGCAGCAGGGCTTGCAGGACCGCGAGGCGGTGTTTCACCTCTACTTCCGCAAGGCTCCGTTTCAGGGCGGCTACGCGGTAGCCGCCGGACTGGCCCTGGCCGTTGATTGGGTGGAGAACCTGAAATTTTCGGAAGATGACCTGGAATACCTCGGCAGCCTGCGCGGCAGCAAAGGCGGGGTGATGTTTCCGCCCGATTTCCTGCGCTACCTCCGCGAGTTGAAATTTACCTGCGACATCGACGCCGTGCCCGAGGGCACCGTTATATTTGGCAATGAGCCCATTATGCGAGTACGCGGGCCGCTGCTGCAAGCTCAATTGCTGGAAACGGCCCTGCTCACGCTCATCAATTTCCAGACCCTGATTGCTACCAAAGCCGCCCGCATCCGGGAGGCCACCGGGCCAACCGACCAGATTCTGGAGTTCGGCCTGCGCCGCGCCCAGGGCTTCGATGGGGGCTTGGGAGCCAGCCGGGCAGCCTACCTCGGCGGAGCCGATGCGACCAGCAACGTGCTGGCCGGGCAGCGCTACGGCATTCCGGTGCGCGGCACGCACGCGCACAGCTGGGTCATGTCGTTTGCTAATGAAGTAGATGCGTTTTCGGCCTATGCCCAAGCGTTTCCCGACGACTCGGTATTTCTGGTGGATACCTACGACACCATAGAGGGCGTGCGCCAAGCCATAAAAGTGGCCCGCCAGATGCGCGCCAACGGCCACGAGCTGGCCGGCATCCGGCTCGATTCGGGTGACCTCGCCTACCTCAGCCGCGAGGCGCGGGCGGTGCTTGACGAGGCCGGCTTTACCGAAACGCGCATCGTGGCCAGCAACGATTTGGAGGAAAACCTCATCACCAGCCTCAAGCAGCAGGGCGCGCGCATCGATACCTGGGGCGTGGGCACCCAGCTCGTGACGGCCTACAACCAAGCGGCGCTAGGCGGCGTGTACAAGCTGGCCGCCCTGCGCAAAGCTGATAACTCGGGCTGGGACTTCACCATTAAGCTCTCCGAACAGGTGGCCAAAACCAGCATCCCGGGCATCCTGCAAATTCGCCGTTACCTGAACGAGTACGGCAAACCCCGCGCCGATATGCTGTACAACACGGCCGAGAACCTGCCCAGCCACCTCATGCTCGTGGACCCGGCCGACAGCACCCGCCGCCTGCCCATCCGGCCCGACACGCAGTTTCGCGAGCTGCTGGAGCCGGTGTTCCGGCGCGGCCGCCGCGTGCTCGACCTGCCCACCCTAGCCGAGAGCCGCGCTCACGCCCAGCGCGAAGTGCAAAGCCTCGACCCCGGGGTGCGCCGCTTCCTCAATCCCCACGTATTCCCCGTAGGCCTCGAAATGGGCCTCTACGAGTACCGCACCCGCCTGATTCTGGAGAAGCGGCCGATGCGCTCGGCGTAGGGGTAGCAGCTGAACCACCTTACAGCTCATCTGATACAACTTCCTCCCTTACCCATTTTGCGCCGACAAATTCGCGGATTGCAATCTGTCCCGTTGGCAAGTTGAATAGCTTGTTTATCGATTGGTCGTGTTTTACTACTTCCTCCAGACAAACAACCATCATGTCCTCATCTGTCACAGCGTCTTCGGATAAGAAATGCCATGCACCGTCGTCGATGTCGTGTACCACGCGCAGTATGGGTTGACCTTCTTTGAAGATTTGTCTTGTTACAAAAGCAGCAACATTTCGATGCTCAAAGAATTTGAAGTCAAGCTTGCTGTAGAGCAAAGGCTGGTCGAATTCGTACCTCTTATCAAATTCCGAATCCCAGGGAAATTTACCGGCTTTATCCGTCCAGAATAATTGCAGCGCTGGGAAGGCTTCATATTCGTAAAACCACTGAGCATAGCCAAAATAATCAACGATATTATCCGTATTAACCTGGCGAAACTGAACCGGGTGAAGCTCTAGAATCTCGAAGTTATCAACAGCAACTTCCAATGGATTTCCAGCCTTGATTATGTCTCCGGCATCGTTCAAGATGGCATGCATCGTATCGAGCGGAAGACCGAAAGCAATTATTTCAGGATAATTAAAATTCTTCCACAGACCAATTGTGTAAGCAAATGCGGGCGTGGCGGTATCTGCTTCAAATAAGCAGACCGTCCAGCCATGTTTTTCAATATCGTTTTTGATGTTGATTTCGGCTTGGGTATTGTGTTCTTCATGCGACATAGCAGTAAAACTAGCTTAGGCGTTATCACAAAAAATCCCTGCCGTCAATCAAGACAGCAGGGATTTCTATTGAGTCATTAAGTCTTACGCGTACCGCAACTCGCCCGCACCCACACGTAGCGTTACGCCGCTCTCGGCGGTGAGGTGGCCAGCCAATTGCGCGTCATAGCCGCTAGCCTGCAGTAAAGCCACTACGGCAGCAGCAGAAGCTTCTTCGGTTACGACGAGCATGCCGGTGCCCATATTCCAGTAGAGGTAGGCCGTTTCGGCGCTGATGTCGCCGATTTCGCAGAGGCGCTGCATGGCGGGCAGAGGCCCGAAAAGATTATCCAGCACCGCGCCGAGGCCGTTTTTGAGCACCCGCTGGAAGTTATCGGCCACGCCGCCGCCCGTGATGTGGGCCACGCCGTGTAGCGGCAGGCCGGTATCGAGCAGCGCCGCTACGCCGGGCGAATAGATGAGCGAAGGCGCGAGCATGGCGTCGCCCCAGGTGGGATATAGGCCGTCGTCGGTGCCGTCGTAGGGCGCATCGTGCCAGTTGTCACCAAACACTTTTTGCAGCGTCTTGCGGGCCAGCGAGTAGCCGTTGGAGCGGAACGAGGGCGAGCGCAGGGCCACCACCACGTGGCCGGCCTGGGCGGTTTTGCCGCTCAGGGGCTGGGACAGGCTGGGGTGCAGCACACCGATGGCCGTGGAGCACCAGTTGAAGTTCATTTTCGCGCCGGGCCAGCCGCCGATGCGGTTACCGAGCTCCGCGATTTCGCCGCCGGTGATGGCCACCTGGGCGAAGTTGGCGGCGTCGTGCAGGCCGCGCATCATCTGGTCCACCACGTCGTAGTCGAGGTGGTTCACGTCGATGATGTTGGAGAGGTTGGTGGGCACGAAGCCGGCGGCGATGAGGTCGTCGGCCGTCATCGCGATGAGGTCGTAGCCGAGGGTATCGTACTTATTCAGGCGCTCGGCCACTTCAATCTTGGTCCCGATACCGTCGGAGCTGATGCCGAGGCGCTCGGCTCCGAAGCGGATTTCGTTGGAGAAGCCGCCGTCGAGGTCCTGGGCGGGCTCGCCGGGCTTGCCTTTGCGGTTGACGAAGGTTTTTTTCGACCAGTTGTAGGCGTTGCGCGAGGCGGCGTTGCCTTCTTCGATGGAGTAGCCGGCGGGGTTATTTTTCGTGTCGTTCATGCGGTTCACCTCACCCCCCCGGCCCCCTCTCCTTGGGGAGAGGGGGAGCCGAGGCGGCGCGAATTGAAGTTGGAAGTTGAATTTCAGGATAGAAGTCGTTAGGCTCCCCCTCTCCCTGAGGAGAGGGGGCCGGCCCCAAAGGGGTCTCGTGAGGTGAGACTAGTGCTCCGTCGGCTCGGGGGCTTTGGCGCTTACCGACGTTTTTTCCTTTTTCTTATCGCCGCGGTGGCTGGCGCGCTCCTCCTGAATGTGGCGGAGGTAGTGCGTCACGTCGCCGGTCGGGTACTTGCCCGAGAAACAGGCGAAGCAGCTGCCACCGTGGCCTTTTTCCTCGGCAAAAAGCTCCTCCAAATCCGACAAATCCTGGTAAATCACCTTATCGGCTTCGATGTAGCGGCAGATTTCTTCCGTCGAATAATTGGCCGCAATCAGCTCGGTGCTCATGGCCATGTCGATGCCGTAGATGCAGGGCGACACGATGGGCGGGGCGCTGGAAATAAAGTACACCTCGGCCGCGCCGGCTTCGCGCAGCAGCCGCACGATACGGCGCGAAGTTGTGCCGCGCACAATGCTGTCGTCCACCACAGCCACCTTTTTGCCGGCCACAAACTCGCGGATGGGGTTCAGCTTTTTCTTCACCACGTCCTCACGGCCAGCCTGGGTGGGCACGATGAAGGAGCGGCCCATGTGGTTATTTTTCACCAGCGCCCGGCGGTAGGGCACGCCAATGGCTTCAGCCAGTCCGGAGGCTGCGAAGTAGCCCGAGCTGGGCACGTCGATGACCATGTCGGGTTTCAGGCCGGCATCGACCACCTTGCGGGCCAGGCGCTTACCGAGGCGCACCCGCTCGCGGGCCACCAAGTGGCCATGAATCACGGAGTCTTCGCGGGCAAAGTAAATGTGCTCGAACGCGCAAAACGCTTTGGGCGAGGCGTAAGGATTTTTGTAGTGAACCTGAAAATTGTTGTCGATGAAGATGGCCTGACCCGGCCCCACGTTCTTCACAAACTCAAAATCGAGGTAGTCGAAGCAGGTGCTTTCGGAAGCGAAAGCGTACACCGGGCCGGCAGGCGTGTCGCGCCGCCCCAACACCAGCGGCCGGATGCCCAACGGGTCCGTGAAGGCCAGCAGGCCGTGCCCGGCAATCATTGTGATGGTGGCGTAGGCACCCTTCACCAGCTCCTGGGTGGTTTCCACGGCGTCGAAAATATCTACCACTGACAGGTGGTCGAGGTCTTTCACGCGCAGCTCCGAAGCGAAGGTGTACATAATGAGCTCCAGGTCGTTGGTGGTTTTGGGCAGCACGTGGTACTTTTCGTGCAGGCGCTTGGCCACGTCGCGGAAGTTGATGACGTTGCCGTTGTGCACCATGGCCAGCCCGAAGGGGTAGCTGGTGGTGAAAGGCTGCGCCAGGTCCGAATCGTTGGCGCCCTGGGTGGTGTAGCGCACGTGCCCGATGCCGATATTGCCTTTCAGCTTCTTCACATGCTTGGGCTTGAACACGTCGTTGACGAGCCCCTGCCCCTTGTGCAGGTGGAACGAGTCGTCGAACGTGGCGATGCCGGCCGCATCCTGCCCCCGGTGCTGGAGGGCGGTGAGGCCGACAATCATATCAGCCACGACGTTATCGGGACCGTGAAAACCTACTATTCCGCACATGGCTTTTTGAATTATAAATTATGAATTATAAATTATGAATTAATGGTCATGGCTTACAAATGGTAGCTGGCACCCGGCACAGCTGCCATTTATAATTCATAATTTATAATTCATAATTAGGCCCCTAAGGGCCTCAGCGTATAGCTCGTGCTCCACGGCCAGGCCGCGCCGCTCGACTTCAGCCAAGGTATCGGCCCCGCGCAAATCCACCGTTTGCTGGGCGAGAATGGGGCCGGTATCAAGGCCCTCATCAACCAGATGCACGGTGATTTTGGTTTCGAGCAGCTGGTTATCGAACGCCCACTCGTAGGCGTGCAGGCCCTGGTGCTGGTGGGTGTCGGCGGGGTGAATATTGATGATGCGGCCCGCAAACGGCTGAATGAAGGCCGGGGAGAGAATCCGCATGTAGCCCGCCAGCACCACCAAATCGGGCTGATACTGCTGGAGCAGCGCGGCCGCTTCGGCATCGAATATTTCGCGCTTGCGGCCCTGGCTGGGCAGCGAGGCTACCGGGCAGCCCTGCTCGGCGGCAAAGGTCAGGCCGGGCGCATCGGGTTTGTTGCTGAACACCACAACCACTTCGGCCAGCCCTTGCAACACACCGGTCTTGGTGGCTTCCAGCAGCGCCAGCATGTTGGAGCCGCGGCCGGAAAGCAGGATGGCTAAGCGGGCTTTGCGGCCCGTCGCGCCCACGCCCTCCCCCACTTCGGCGGAGAGGGCAGCCAGCCCACTCTGCTTGAAGGCGGTGAGGAGCTGCGTCACTTTAAGGTGCGCTTCTGGTATCATTTGGTCTAATTTACAACAGCGGTAGTGAGCACGGGCTCGGGACGTTGGGCAATGTCGGGCCGCACGTACATATCCTGGAAACTGACGAGGCTGCACGCCTCGTAGACGCGGGCGGTAGCGTCGGCCAAATCGACACCGTGGGCAGTGAGGACGAGCACGCGGCCGCCGTTGGTCACCAGCTCGCCGGCTTCGTTCCGCCGGGTAGAGCCGTGGTAGGCCCGCACGCCAATGGGCAACTTATCGAGGCCGGTGATGGGGAAGCCGGTGGCAAATTTCGGGGCCGGGTAGCCGCCCGAGGCCAGCACCACGCCCACAAAAGCGCCAGGCCGCTGCACCACGCCCTGCTTGGAAAGCGTGCCGTTGAGGGTGCCTTCGATGAGGGCCAGCAGGCTGCTGTCGAGAGCTGGCAGCAGGACTTCGGCTTCGGGGTCGCCGAGGCGCACGTTATATTCGAGCAGCTTGGGGCCGGTGGGCGTGAGCATGATGCCAAAATAGAGGAAGCCCCGGAAGTCGAACTGCTCGTGCTGAATGCCGCCGAGGGTGGGGTCCACGATGTCACGCCGGATGGCGGCGAGCACGTTGTCGTCGGCGAAGGGCACGGGGCAGTAGGCGCCCATGCCGCCGGTGTTGGGGCCGAGGTCGCCGGCCAGCAGCTGCTTGTGGTCCTGTGAAGTGGCCAGCAGGCGAATAACGCGGCCATCGGTGAGACCGATGATGCTGATTTCGGGGCCGGTCAATTTTTCCTCCAGCAGGAAAGAAAACCAGCCGGAATAACTCGTTTGCAAATCATCAAACGCCGCTTCAGCTTCTTCCGGCGACGAGCACACGTACACGCCCTTGCCGGCGGCCAGGCCGTCATATTTCACCACCACATGCCCGCCCAGCTCAGCCGCTTTTGTGCGGGCTTCAGCAATGTTGTCGCTCCGGAAGGCCCAGGCCTGCGCCGTGGCCACGCCGTGGCGGCGCATGAATTCCTTGCTCCACACCTTCGAGCTTTCCAGCCGCGCCGCCGAGCGGGTGGGGCCGAAAACCTGGATGTCGGAACCGGCAAAAAAGTCGGTGATGCCAGCCGCCAGCGGAGCTTCGGGCCCCACCACAATCAGCCGGGAATCATGGGCCTGGGCGAAGGCTTTCACAGCCTCGAAATCGAGCGGGTCGATTTCGGGGTGGCTGTTGGGGATGCCGGCGTTGCCGGGCAGCACGTGCACCGTGGCCCCGTCGCGGGTCAGCTTTTCGGCCAGGGCGTGCTCGCGCGCGCCGGAGCCGAGGAGGAGAAGGGTTTTGGTGTTTGACATCGTTATTGCATAACCTCACCCCCCGGCCCCCTCTCCTTGGGGAGAGGGGGAGCCGAGGCGGCGCGGGTTTAGAGTTGTTTAAATTCCTCGTCGGCCGCTCTCAGCTTGGCTTTGGTAGCGAGGATGTCCTTGTTCAGCCGCTCGCGCAGGCGGGGCAGGTTGAGGGCGCGCAGGGCGCCCTGGGCGGCGTTGTCGGGGCGCACGACGGTGAGGTTGGGCGTGCCCGAGGGCATGATGACCGACGAGTTCAGGTTCATGGCCAACTCGGCGTAGTCCTTATAGGGCGGGCACGAAATCACGGGCACGTTTACGTTAGCGGCCAGGGCGCCGCCGAGGCCGTTGCTCAGGCCAGCTACGGCGATGATGACGCCGGGCTCGATGCTGTTGTTCCAGATGTCGGCCATGCCGGCGATGGCTTCGCCGTTTTTGTGGGCCGAGGTCACGCGCAGCTGGGTAAACACGTCGTAGCCCTCGAACTGCTGGCGGATTTTCTCGCAGTGCTCCTTATCGGCGGGCGAACCCATCACGATGTTCACCCAGGCATCCTTGAGGAGGCCGGCAGCCACGAGGTTGGCCAGCAGGCGGGCGCGGGCGTCGTGGCGGCCCGAGCCGGGGGCATCTTCGGCGGCGGTTTCGGCGGTGGGCAGCGGCTCGCCCACGATGCGCTCGTAGATATCGAGGTAGCGGCGGCTGGCTTCCTTGGCAACTTCCGGCGTGAGGGCGCGGGGGTACTGGCCGTCCTGCTTGTTGGCGATGAGCCACTGGCGGACGTACTCCTTGTCCATCTGCTCGGCCGTTTCGGGGTTGCGGGCGTAGTCCTCGGCGCTCCAGAAGCGCGAAGAATCGGGCGTGTGCATCTCATCAATGAGAATCAGCTCGCCGTTCAGCAGGCCAAACTCATACTTGGTATCAACCAGAATAATGCCTTTCTCCTTCAGCAGCTCGGAACCAACCTTGAACAGCGCCAAGGATTTTTCCTTCATCTGGTCGTACAGCTCCTTGCTCACCCAGCCCTCGCTCACGAGGTTTTCGGGGGTGATTTCGCGGTCCGACTCCTCTTTGGTAGTTGGCGTCACAATCGGCTCCTGGAACTGCTGGTGCTTGGTCAGGCCGTCAGTCACGGTCACGCCCGAGAAGGTGCGCTGGCCCTTCTGGTAGCCCCGCAGCATCGAACCGGTGATGTAGTTCCGCACAATCATTTCCACCTTGATGGGCTCAGCTTCCTTCACCAGCATGGCATTGGCATCGACGAGCTTCAGGACGTGATTGGGGATGATGTGCGCGGTTTTGGCAAACCAGAAGTTGGCCAGGCCGTTCAGCACCGCGCCTTTGTGCGGGATGGCCGTTTCCAGCACGCTGTCGAACGCGGAGAGGCGGTCGGTTACGATGATAAGGCGGTCGCCGGAGGGCGCACGCAGGCTGTCGCGGACTTTACCACGGTGGAGCAGGGGGAGTTGGGGCGAAGCGAAGTGGGTGAGCGTGTTCATTAGCTACGTTTCTGAAAGAGGCTAGTGTTGGTTAGCGAGTTGCGCGGCCGGGGCCGTCGAAGTATTTTTTTGGGCGATGTGCGCCACGATATTCTTAAAAATCTGCAGCCCCTCCCCTTCCTCAGAAGCTTCCGGGCTCTGGCGGCGACGGCGGGCCCAGTCGGGGTGGTTATAGGCCGACAAAAACGCCTCTGGGTGCGGCATCAGACCAAACACCTGGCCCGTGGGGTCCGTGAGGCCGGCGCAGTTCAGGGCCGCGCCGTTGGGGTTGAAGGGGTACACATCGGTGGCACTGCCGTCGAAATCGGCGTAGGTCAGGCAGTTCAGGCCAGCGGTTTCGATGGCGGCCTGCGTGGCAGCGTCCGGAATCACCAGCCGGCCTTCGCCGTGACGCACGGGCACCTCCAGCCTGTCCATTCCGTTGAGGAAGGGCGTGTTCGACGCGGGGTTTACGCGGAGCGTCACCCACCGGTCCTCGTAGCGGCCGCTTGCGTTGTGGGTCAGCGTCACTTCGGGCACCACATTGCCCCCCAGGTTGGGCAGCAGGCCCAGCTTCACCAGCACCTGGAAGCCGTTGCAGATACCGAATACGAACTTGCCATTGGCAATGAACTGCTTAATGTCATCGAGCAGGGTGCGGCCGTGGGGGCCATTCTGGCGGTAGCGCAGCTTGTTGGCCAGCACCACGCCCGAGCCCAGGTCATCACCAAAGGAGAAGCCGCCGGGGAAGTTGAGGATGTCGAAATCGTGGATGCTCACCTGCCCGTGCAGCACTTGGTTGAGGTGCACGATGGTAGCTTCCGCACCGGCCAGGCGGTAAGCCGCTGCGAATTCTTCTTCGCAGTTGATGCCGAAACCGGTCAGAATGAGGGCCTGCACGGCACCAGCCGAAGCAGTCGCGCCAGCTTGTGCCTCCGATTGAACTTTATGTGCTCTGTGAGCGCCGTCTTGTACCATTTCAAAAGTCTTTTGGGCCAATGGAAAAGGGTCTTGTGCTTTTAGAGCGAATTGGAGTGACTGAGGTTGTCTTTTGAAACAACCCCAAGTAATTTGTTGACTGGGCCATTGGTCCAGGCGGCGCGGAGGGTGGCGGTATTGGCCGAAATAACCGGCTGGCCGGCGTGGCGCACGGTCAGCTGGCCATCCAGCGTCACGCGGCCGAGGCGGGTAGCGCGGCTACCGAGCAGCTGCTCGAAGGCCACCACGTCTTCCGGGGCCACCGTGGCCAGGAAGCGGGAATGCGACTCCGAAAACAGTTGCGTCGCCAGCGGCAGGCCAGCGGCGGGCAGGTCGATTTCTGCCCCGTAGCCGTAGCCGAAGGTGGTTTCGGCCAGCGCCACGGCGAGACCGCCGTCGCTCAGGTCGTGACAGGATTGGATGAGGCGCTGGTCGTTGGCTTGGCCCACCAGCGTGTACAAGGCCTTGGCTTTGGCGAAGTCCACCTTGGGCACATTGGCTCCCAGCTGGCCGTGCAGAGCGTAGAAATCGGAGCCGCCCAGCTCGTCGTGGGTTTCGCCGAGCAGGTATACCACGTCGTCGGCCTGCTTGAAATCGGAGGTCACGGCGCGGCGCACGTCTTCCATCTTGGCCGTCATCGAGTAGAGCACGGTGGGGGGCACCGAAATCTTCACGCCGTCGGCCTTGAAGTCGTTTTTCATCGAGTCCTTGCCGCTAGTGAGCGGGATGCAGTAGGCGGCGGTGGCGTCGCGCAGGGCTTCGCACATGCGCACCAGCTTGGCCAGCTTCTGCTTGCCATCGGGGTTGCTGGTGGCGTCGTACACCGAATCGGGCACGCAGAAGTTGTCGTTCACCGACCAGAAAATCCCGTCGCCGGGCGTCAGGTTCGGGAGCTTCCCTCCCACCGCGATAATCTGGCGCACGGCCTCGTCAAACGAGCCGGCCGACATATCATACGCGTCCAAATCGCCGTAGCGCGGGATGATGCCGTTGCTCACGGCCACGCCTTCCCAGCTCTCGAAATTAAAGCGTACCACGGCCGCGTCCTGCGGAGCCTGGCCGGTCGCGCCCATCAGAGGCTTCACAATGGTGCGGCCCTTCACCTCGTGGTCGTACTGGCGAATCACCGACTCGCGCGAGCAGATATTGAGCGAGCCTAGCAGCTGCGTCAGCGTCTCGGTGTAGTCAGCCGGCAGCGCAATGCGCGGCTGGCTCACCTCACCCCCAGCCCCTCTCCCGCGGAGAGGGGAGCCTGATGGTTCTATTGAGTGCATATCCGGTGCCCCCTCTCCACGGGAGAGGGGGTCAGGGGGTGAGGTGAACGTTGGCTCCGTCAGCGCCGGCCGCGTCCACTCCGCTTCCAGGATTTTGCGCGGTACGCCCTCGTGCAGGAAGTGCATGTTGAGGCGGGCTACCGGCGCGCCATCAAATCGCACGTCCAGGAAACCGTCGGCGGTGAAGTGGCCGATATCGGTCAACTCCACTTCCATTTCCTGGCCCAGCGCCGTGATTTCGGCCATTTTGCCGGGCTCCACCACCAGCGTAAACCGCTCCTGCGACTCGCTCACGAAAATCTCCCAGGGCCGCAGGCCGGGGTACTTCAGCGGTACTTTTTCCAACTCTACCACCGCGCCGCCGCTAATGCCGGCCAGCTCGCCCACGGAGGACGAAAGGCCGCCCGCGCCGTTGTCGGTGCTGCATTTCAGCAGGCCGCGGCGGGCCGCCAGCAGCAGGAAATCCATCGCCAGCTTTTGGGTGATGGGCGAGCCGATTTGCACGGCCGTGGCGGGCGCGGTTTCGTCCAGCTCGATGCTCGAAAACGTCGCGCCGTGAATGCCGTCCTTGCCTACCCGGCCGCCGGCCATGATGATGCGGTCGCCGGCATCTATGTTCTTTTCCCACGAATCCTTGCCCGCAAACTGCATCGGCATCACGGCGCCAGTACCGCAGTACACCAGCGGCTTGCCGGCGTACCGGTCGTCGAATACAATCGCGCCGTTCACTGTGGGCACGCCCGATTTATTGCCGCCGTCCTCAATGCCCTTGCGCACGCCTTCCAGAATGCGGCGCGGGTGCAGCTGCCCGGTCAGCAGCGGCCCGTCATATTCGGGGTTGCCGAAGCACAGCACGTTGGTATTGAACAGCAGCCGCGCGCCCCCGATGCCGGTGGCCAGCGGGTCGCGGTTGTTGCCCAGAATGCCCGTGATAGCCCCGCCGTAGGGGTCGATGGCCGAGGGCGAGTTGTGCGTTTCCACCTTCCACACAAACAGCGAGTCGGGGTTGATGCGTACCGCGCCGGCGTTGTCCGAGAATACCTTCACCAGCCAGTCGTTGCCGTTGGCGCGCAGCTGACGGTCAACCTCCGCAGTGGCGTCTTTGATGTAGGTTTTGAAGAGCGAATCGACCTGCTTCTCCTCGCCCGTTGCCAGGTCTTTGTAGTTGATGAGGGCCGAAAACTCCTTATGCTTGCAGTGCTCCGACCACGTCTGGGCGATGATTTCCAGCTCACAATCTGTGGGGTCGGCGGGCAGACCGGCGGCCTGCCGCTCGGCCTGCGTTTCAGCAGCGGCGAAGTGGTCGCGCACGGCCTGCATTTCCTCCAGATTCAGGGCGTAGATGTTCTCCTTCGAGAGCTGCACCAACTCCGCATCGCTGCGGCCGGTGAGGGAAATAACTTCGGTAATAGCTTCGGCCCCGCCGCCGGGGCGGGGCGTGTAGTCGCGGATGCCGTCGGCCACACGGCCCACTTCCAGCCAGTTGATGAGCTTGTTGCCGAGCAGTTCTTCTGCGATGCGGCGCAGGTCAGATTCGGGCAGGTCGTTTTCGAGCAGGTAGAGCTTCTTACTAAAAATGTGCTGGGTGTGCACGTCCAGCGGCTCATTCAGGATGTCGGCGAGGGCGTTTTGGGCGGAGGTGCCTTCGTCGTCGGTCACGCCGGGACGGCGGGCTACCAGAATATAAGTGGCGAACCCTTCAGCACCGGTCAACTCGTTCAGGCGCACGTCGTGCAGCACCGGGTCGGCGAGGCAGCGGGTGGCGAAATCATGCAGCTGGGTTTCGCTGAGCGGGTAGCGCACCGTGTAGAGGGCGGCGCTGCGCACGCGGCCGGTGGCCAGGCCGAGGTGGCGGGCGGCGGCTTCGGCCACGCGCTGGCCGTCGCCGTCGTGCTGGCCGGGTTTCAGCGTGAGCTGGATGGTGTGGGTGGTGTTGTCAGACATCAATAATATCAGAAGGTCATGCTGAGCGAAGCCGAAGCATCTCTAACGCACAACTAATTATTTACTATCACAACGAAGCGGTAGAGATGCTTCGGTCTCTGCTTGATGCGCAGAATGCTCAGCATGACGTTCAAGCTGGGCTTTCGGGTCTTCACTCTCCTACTAAAACGCTTTCTCCGGCCGACTGCCGGGCTTCACTACCGGCACGCCGGCGGTGCACAAAGGGCAGCTCTCGGGGGCAAAGGTCGCTGCCTGCACTTTTAAAAGCGCGAAATGCGGGAAATCCAGCCCACCATTTCCGCCCGTGCGGTCAATCAGCGAAGCCACGGCCAGCACTTCTGCACCCATTTCTCGCAGCACCTTAGCTACTTCCAGGGTGCTTTTGCCAGTCGTCACCACATCTTCGGCAATAACCACTCTTTCGCCCGGTTCGATGGTGAAGCCGCGCCGCAGCGTCATTTGCCCATCCGCGTCGCGCTCCGTAAAAATGCCGGGCACGCCCAGCTGCCGGGCCAGCTCGTAGCCAATCACCACGCCGCCCATGGCGGGGCCTACCACCACGTCGGGCTGCAGGCCAGCGGCCTGAATCTGGCCGGCCAGCGCAGCGGCGGCGGGCGCGGCCAGTTCCGGGCGGCGCAGGAAGCGGGCGCACTGCACGTAGGTATCGGAGTGCAGGCCCGACGACAGCCGGAAGTGCCCGCGCAACAGGGCATCTTCCTGGTGCAACTGCTCGGTCAGCAGCTCGGCATCGAGGGCAATGGGCGAATGAGCTTGGGTATTTTCAGTCATTTGATTTGAAAAGACTAACATGCAAAAAGCCGCGGTGAAGCGGCTTTTTGGTTCAGGCGTGAGCGGGGCTCGTCACGGCCCGGAATTCGTTGATTTGTTCCTGCAGCTCCCGGGCAGCGGCTCCGGCATCGGGAGCCTGCCAGATTCCCCGCGAGGAGTTAATGAGCAGGCCGCTGCCATCCTGGCGCAGGCCGGCCCGCAGCGTAGCGGAGAGGTCGCCGCCCTGCACGCCAATTCCTGGTACCAGGAACCATTGCTCGGGGCAGGCGGCGCGGAGCTTGGCCACGGTGGCCGGCTCGGTCGCGCCCACTACCAGGCCCACCGTTGAGTCGGGTATTTCCTCATCCATCAGCTTGGCCAGGCGGGCGGCCCAGTCGCTGATGGAGCCGCCGCGCGTCATGGCGGCATCCTGCAGGCCGTGCTGAGGCTTGTTGGAAGTTTTCGCGAGGGAGAAAACGATTTTGCCGGGCCGGGCGAAGGGCCGGATGGTGTCGTCGCCCATGTAGGGGTTCACGGTTACGCCGTCGGCCCCCACAATGTCATAGGAGAAGCGGGCATACTGCTCGGCCGTGTTGGCGATGTCGCCGAATTTGCCGTCCAGAATCACCGGAATGTCCTTCGGGATATCACGCACGGTCTGCTGAAGCAGAGCCACGCCGTTTTCACGGCTCAGAAAGAAGGCCAGATTGGGTTTGAAAGCCGCCGCGTAGGGCGCGGCCTGGGCAATGACTTCGCGCAGGCGGCGGGCCACGGTGGCATCGTCGCCGGTGGGGTCGAGGCCGACACAGAGCAGGGAATTAGCGGCTTGAACGCGGGATATGAGCTTTTGCATGAGACCAGGTGGGTGGGAATAGTGGAGTGAATGGCGAAGAATGAAGCAAACAAGGTAACAGCCGCCGGCCAAACCGGCACTACTGCCCGGCCGCCTAATTCGTGGGCAGCGCCGCGTGCGCCACCTCGGCCGCCAGCCGCGCCGAGAGGCCCGGCGACAGCCATTCGCCGCTGGCCACCTGCACGGCCTGCGCTCCTACGCGCAGGTAGTCCTGCACGTCGCGCAGCGTAAAAATGCCGCCCGTACCGAAGATGGGCAGCGTCAGTTTCTCGTCATTGGCCAGCTCCCACACGCAGCGCTGGGCCAGCGGCCGCAGCGCCTCGCCCGAGAGGCCGCCCACCAGCGGCGCGGCGGCGCGGTCGGTGGGCAGGTGCAATACCTTCAGGGTGTTGGTAGCAGCCAGGGCGGTCGCACCGCCCTCCTGCGCCGCCAGGGCCAAGCCCCGGATGTGGTCGGGCCACGGCGGCAGCTTCACAATCACGGCCGCATTGTCGCGCAGCTCGTTGCGCACGGCCTCGGTGGCCTCGCGCACGAACCGGGCCGTTATATCGCCCCCCGAGCCACCGGCTGGTACGGTAATGTATACCTCTACCCCGGCCAGCTGCTCGCCCACTTCCCGTTGCAGGTAGCGGGCAATTTTACGGAAGCCCGGCACGCCCGGCGCCGTAATACTCACAAATACCGGCACGCCGAAGCGGCGCAGGCGCGGCAGGTGCTCCTGCACCAGTCCTTCAGCCCCTTCGGTGCGCAGGTCGGTGCGGTTGAGCAGGGTTTGGTCGGCTACCTGCAGGATGCCTTCGTCGCCGGGCAGGCCGGCGCGGGGCTCCATAGTTACGGTTTTAGTGAAAATCGCGCCCAACTGCTCGTACCCCAGGCCGTCGAGCTCCCACGGGGCCGCCGCCAGGCACACCGCATTCTGTAACGTTATGGCTCCGAGTTTCATAAGCTGTATTGTTATAATGTTCGCCTCGCCACTTGGTCCTCTCCCCGATGGATAGGGGGGGGGGAAACCAGACGACTTATTTAAATTTACTGCCCATCAGGCCAACTTCACTTTTAATATCCCCACCCAAAACCAGACTAGCGTTAAAAACCAGTTCCCCATCTCCAACAGAGAAGGGGGCTAGGGGCCGTGCCCGGCAGGGATGAGGCATCACATCAGAACGAGACTAGATGACATTGTCGCGGTTAATCAGGAAGGGCACACACTCTCGAATATCCGTCTGGCCTACCGCCATGCGCTTGGGGCCGGTGCCTAAGGTCGCTGTTGCCGGTGTGGGCCGAGGCGAGAGTGGCTGCGACTACCTTGAGGGCGAGGGTGTTGACATCCATGAATATTAGTCAAAAGAGCGTTTAGACTGAACAGCTGGGGAGAAAACCGAGCTAACCGCGCATAAAAAAACCGTTTCGGAATCCGAAACGGCGGCGGGGCAGCAACAAGAAGAAACAGCAGAAATACCGGCGGCAAAATCGGAAAAACCGACGGCGGCGAAGACCTTTCGGTCCTCTCGCGGGTCGCTGCTGAGCAGGGTCCCGCGCTCTATCAACTGGTGTTTGGGTTGAAGCACGGTGCAAAATTACGGAATGTTTACGCCGGGCAAACATTGGTAATGTTACCTTTTTGTTGGGCACTCATTTTTCAACTTTCGTTTTCGCCCTAACTGGCTAATCGACGCGCTTTTCACCCAGCTTTTTTGCTTCGGAAAAAATTCGGGCCTTCGTAACTAATTGCTTTGCAAGGACAACGTGCCGTAACTTTGGCTGTTTATTCAGGATATGTAGCCTTCATCTGCATTCAGCGGAAAGTAAAAAGCCCCTGAAATACACGGTATTTCAGGGGCTTTTTACTTTCCGGCCGGCTTGCTTGCTATAACTGTAATTAATCGGCCAGAAACCGGGCGAAAATTGTAATTATGGCCACAACTCAGCTGGTGGGGCCGGTGTCTACTTTCGACTCAATGGTGGCCTGCACGGTGCTGCTCACGGCCGAGAGAATATTGTAGCCCGTAGCGGCCTCAATAGCATCCACGGTGGTGCGGTAGCCGCCCCAGGCCGAGCTGATGGCCGTGGTATTGGGCGTGTCGATGGCAATGATGCGCGTGCTGGTGGTCACACGGCTGGCGTCGGAGCTGCCCTCGGGCAGCACCACCACCACCTTCCAGCAACGGGCGGGCACCGTGATATTGCCGCTGGCAATGGTAGTGGCATAACCGTTTACGCCAGTGCCGCCAGTACCATAGCTGCCGCAGATAACGTACAGCTCGTAGCCCTGGGCCACGAGGGTGCGCTCGTAGTTTTCGAGGTTGGCCCAGGTTTGCTGATTGTTGTTAGCGGCCTGGGGCATCATGTTCGTCATCAGAAACGTGGCCGAGTTGTCGGCTACCGAGCCGGTGCGGTCGGCGCTGGGGCAGTTGTGACCCCGGTCGAAGCCCGAGCCGGTGTAGCTGGTGCTGGTGGCCCGGAACCAGCCGCTGGGCAGCGTGGCATCCGACGAAAAGTTGTCCTGGCGGGGGGTGCTGCCCAGCCAGGCGCTGCTCAGGTGCCAGCTCACCCAGTTCGGCTTGCCCTTGTCGCGGCTATACGAAAGGGTATACTGGGTTTTGGTCATCAGGTAGTTGTTAGGCGAGTTGGTGGCGTCGGTCACGGCGCCGCTGGGGTTGCCCATGGCCAGGTTGCTGTCGCGGGTAGCGTCCTGGTTTACGGTGGCGGCAATGGGCTGCTGGCTGGGAGCTACTTGCTCGGTGCGCGAGCACGACGCGGCCAGGGTCAGGAGCAGCGCGGCACTGCTAATGCGAATAATCGTTTGCTTCATAAAAACAGGCAGGCAATGGGGATTTCGAATGATGACCGCAAAATTCCCTCTTTGGGATTGCCTCACCACCACCGTAATGTTACCGCTACATTATCAATCGCCTAAATATTAGAGCATCAACATTTTGGCATTCGCTCCTCAGCATTTAAAAATCATAGTTTACCTGTTTATTATTCAGGAATATGCGCGCTGCCTTGTCACTTCGGTATTAACTGGTGGGCAATGCGGCGGGCCAGGGCTTGCCTAACCGACTGCCAATAAGCCTCACGGGAAACGGAAAGTCCCGCTGGCAATGCGCCAACGGGACTTTCTGCGAAGGGCCTGCAGTGTGCTATTGGCCGCTAATTATCAGGCGTTGCGTAGCCAGCCGCTGTCCGGCGGCATCGCGCAGCACTACATGGTAGAGGCCGGGAGCCAACCTGGGCAATACCAGACCAGTAGTGGCCGGGCCCACGGGCTGCTGGCTCACCAGCTGGCCCATTTCCGAATACGTCTGCACCAGGCCGCCCCCGGCCGGCATATTCACAAAACGAACCTTCACGGCCTGGGCATCGGGGGCGGGGTTGGGGTAGGTTTCGAGCTGCGGCACGGCCACTGCTTTGGCTACCGCCACCACCACTACGGGCGAAAACGTCTCGGTGCCATCGTTATCGACCTGCCGCAGGCGATAGTAGAGGGTGGTAACGCCCAGGTTGCCGGCTTCGGCATCGCGGAGCTTGTAGTCTTTGGGGGTATTGCTGCTGCCAGCACCCAGCACCTTCCCAATAGCCTGGAAGGCAACATCGCCGCCAATGGAACGCTCTACTAAGAAATGGCTGCTGTTTTTTTCCAGGGCAGTGCTCCAGGCCAGGTCGGCCGCGCCGTTGTTCCAGCGGCCAGTGAAGGCCGTGAGCTCGACGGGCAGCGGGGCCGCCAGCGACAGCAACGGAATATCCTCGGCAAAGGCATAATAGATGCGGGTGTTGGTAAACAGCGAAGCCACGGCGTTCACTTCCAGCTTAACGAACTGGAAATCGCGCGAGGCCTGAAACGATATCCGGCTTTGGCTGGTGCTACCCAGCAGCGTGGTGCTGAGCAGAGCCGCGCCGGTTTTGGCTTCAATCAGGGTATTGGTCGAGTCGTAAGTCGACAAAGTGAGGTTGGGCAGCAGGTTCAGGTCGAGCAAGCCGGCTCCGCTGCTTATCACCATGCCCACGCGGTTGCCGGCCCGGCCCGAGCCGTTCAGCTTCAGCTTCAGGCTGGCCGTGGCCGTGTTAAGCAGCACGCCAAGCCCGGTAGTGTTCAGTTGCGCAAAATTGGTATTGTCGACATCTGCGGCAAAGCTTGGGTTGCTCACGCTGGAAAGCGTCACCAACCCCAACCCAAATACTTGTATTACTTGCGCGGCGCTGGCAAAATAGTCTACGTTATTAGCAGGGTCAGCAAAATTTGAGAGCACCGGATTAATTCCCTGAAAAGCCGAAGGAGCCAGGCCAAAACCATAAAATACCTGCAGGTCGTCGAGGGCCGTGAGTACCCCAATGCGTTCGATTTGCACTTCATCAAAAACCTTGGTGGCAACAAACGATACCTGGGCCTTATTATCGGGCAGCAGCGTAAGCTGAAGTAGATTGGCCCCGATGCTGGCCTCCGCTT
Organism: Hymenobacter artigasi; assembly: GCF_012275535.1. GTDB lineage: Bacteria > Bacteroidota > Bacteroidia > Cytophagales > Hymenobacteraceae > Hymenobacter > Hymenobacter artigasi. Next base: position 313,761 of record NZ_JAAVTK010000002.1, read on the forward strand.
TAACGCCGGCTTTGTAGGTAGTCAGCCGCAGGCCACTCAGCACACTCACATCCAGCAGGCTATTTTGCCCAATCACAAAGCCCGCGTAGTAGCCCGCAGGTACGCCGCCCGTGGGCACGCCGGCCAGCTTGGTCCTCAACGAGGGGTTGCAGGCCACCGTGAGCGTGCTGCGCATGGTGGCAAAGTTGGTCAGGCTGATGTCGGCCACATTGGCCGCGTCGTCAACATCGGTATTCACGCACACGCCCCCGGTCGAGCTAGCCGTGCTGTACTCGGCGCTGGTAGGAACGGTGAAGCGCGACAGATACCCCGTGGCCCGGGTCTGGAGGCCCGGCCGTACACCATAAGCATAGTAGATATTGGTGATGTAGTTGATGCCCAATGCGCCGCCAATTTCAATTTCTACTGCATCGAACGATTTGGACGACACAAACTCCAGCTGCGTGGGCAGTGACCCTGCCCCCAGAGCTGCCCGCACAATATCGAGCCGCACCACTTTCTCTTCGCGCAGCTCCGGCGAGGCACCGGTGAGGTAGGTGCGCAGCGTGACGGTGCCCAGGGCATTCAGGCTCAGTAAAGTGGCCGCGTTGGCCAACACCACGCCCGCCCGGTAGCCGGCCGGTGCTGCTTGCGTCAGGCCCAGGCGCAACGCCACAGGATTTCCCACACTGACATTGGCATCGGTCTTGAGTATGGCAAACGTGTTGACGTCGCCATCAGCGGCGTTGATTCCCGCCGTGACGTTGCCGCTGCCCGCCACCTGGGGCGAGGGCTGCTTCACCACTGCCACATTGCTCCCGGTGGAGTAGTAGGCGCGCTTCGGAGCCGATTGTGCGTGGGCACCACCCGCCCCAATCAGCCAGAGCAGCAGCAAGGTCAGCAGCGATTTCCACGCCCGGGCATGGGCTGTTAAAACGGAAGTTGGGGTAAAGGATTCCATAACTATTCGCAAAAAATATTTAACTCTTTGGCCCTGTGCCTGCTCCATCCGTGCAATTCCGTGTCCATGTCGGCACAGGCGTTTTTTTGCCCTATCAGTCAATTAGATATAATTTTTACGATATTAATTTTATTTCCCATTATTGGAACAGCGTCCTCAAATGGGAATTTATCAATAATCCCCCTAAAATCCGATTACATCCCAAGTTCGTATGTGCCTTGTTGAACCACTTATTCCACTACTCCGCTTTTTATTGCGTATTTTTGTAATATAATTTTTTTAATGCTACTCTTTATTCAACTATCGTAAATAGGCTCATAAGCCGTTCGTTTTCGATTGATGCAACGTTATTTTAGGTTCCTATTTCCACCTGCTGCATGAGCCCTACTCTACCCTTTAAGATTTTTATAGTCGAGGACAATGAATGGTATGGCGAGCTGCTCCTGCACCGCCTCAGCCAGAACCCGAACCACAGCGTTTCGCGCTTCACCACGGCCCAGGCGTGCCTGGAGCAGCTGGGCGAAAAGCCGGATTTTATCACGCTCGACTATTCGCTGCCCGATGCCAAGGGCGAGCAGGTGCTGCGCCAGATTCGGGAGCGGCTGCAGGGCACCGAGGTAGTGGTGATATCGGGCCAGGAGGATGTGAGTACTGCGGTGAGCATGCTGCAGCAGGGCGCCTACGACTACCTGGTGAAGGATGAGAATACCCTGGACCGCCTTTGGAACCTGGTGGGCAAAATAGCGCAGCAGGTGAGCCTGCGCCGCGAGAACACCCAGCTGCGCCAGCAGATTGGGGTGCGCCACGGGGCCGGCCAGGCCATTCTGGGCGAGCACGCGTCGATGCAGGCCGTGCAAACCCTCATCACCAAGGCGGCCCGCACCACCATCACGGTGAGCGTGAGCGGCGAAACCGGCACGGGCAAAGAACTGGTGGCCAAGGCCATTCACTTTCAATCGAGCCGGGCCTGCCTGCCTTTTGTGGCCGTGAACATGGCGGCCATTCCGCACGAGCTGGTGGAGAGCGAGCTGTTTGGGCACGAGAAAGGGTCCTTTACCGGAGCGGTGGCCCGCCGCGTGGGCCGGCTGGAAGAAGCCACCGGCGGCACCCTGTTTTTGGACGAGATAGCCGACCTCGACCTGAGCCTGCAAGCCAAGCTGCTGCGCGTGCTGCAGGAGCGCGAAGTGACCCGCGTGGGCGGCAACCAGGCCATCCCGTTCGATGTGCGCCTGATTGTGGCCACGCACCGCGACCTGCTGACGGAGGTGCAGGCGGGCCGCTTCCGCGAAGACCTGTACTACCGCCTGCTGGGCCTGCCCATTGTGCTGCCCCCCCTGCGCCAGCGCGGGACCGACGTGCTGCTGCTGGCCGGCGTATTCGTGCACGATTTCTGCCAGCTCAACAACCTGCCGCCACGCCAGCTCACCGACTCGGCCCGCGAGCAGCTGAAGGCGCATCCGTTTCCGGGTAACGTGCGCGAGCTGAAGGCCGTGGTGGAGCTGGCTACCGTGCTGGCCGACGGCGAGTTCATTCATGGCGAAGACCTACCTCTGCGCCCCGGCAAAGCCACCTTTGGCCCCGGCAGCCAGCTTTCGCTGCGCGAGCAGACCACGGCCATCGTGCAGAGCTGCCTCGATGAGCTGGACGGCGACGTACTGGCCGTGGCGGCCCGCCTCAACATCGGGAAATCCACTATTTACCGTATGTTACAGCAACGCGAGCTGCACATCGGGTAAATACCGGCGAGCGGGCTGCCGAGTTCGTTGGTGCGCATTGCCTTTGCCTGCGACATTGTTTTACGCTTAGCTCTCATTTGATGCGTCGCTCCCGTTCTCCTCGTCTGGCTCGCCGGGCCGCTGCAACAGCAGCCCGGCGGGTGGCCGAACGCAGGATGCAGCCCCCTCCCCTCGCACCTGCCGGCAATGCCGCTTCCCTGCCGGCGGTGGTGCCAGGGCAGGTGCTGGCCGACCGCGTGCCCCTCATCCTGTTCAGCTACGACATGCGGCACCGCCAGCTGGTGCACTGCAACCGGCATTGCCACACCGTGCTGGGCTACACGGCCCAGGCGTTGCTGGCGCTGGGCGAGGGGCTGGGCCAGGAGGTAATACACCCGGACTCCCGGGCGCAGCTCATGCAATCGGATATGAAGCTGCTACTGGCGCGCAACCAAACCGCCAGCTGGGACTGCCGCGTGCGCCACCACGACGGCAGCTGGCGCTTGCTGCGCCTGCGGGTGCGGGCCAGCGTGCTGGGCCCCGAAGGCCAGGTGTGGGAGATTATGGGCAGTGCCGAGGACGTGACCCGCCACCGCGCCGCCATCGACGAGCTGCGCCAGAGCCGCCACCAGCTGCGGCAGGTGCTGGACGTGGTGCCCAACCTGGTGGCGGTGTTCGACCTGCAGCAGCAGCGCACCACTTACACCAACCGCCGCATCGAAACCCTGCTGGGTTATACCAGCGAAGAGATTCTGGCCTTCCCACCCGGCCACCTGCTCCCGCACCTGCTGCCGCCCGAGTCGCTGGTGCGCTACCAGGCCACCATGAAGGAAGTGGCTCAGATGCCCGATGGCGAGGTGCGAACCATTGAGTTTACGGCCCGCCACCGCGACGGCACCACCCGCTGGCTGCACAGCGCCCACGCGCCTTTTGGCCGCGATGCCCAGGGCCGAACCACCAGCGTTATCAGCGTGACCGAGGACATCAGTGAGCAGCGGGCCGCCGACGAGCAGCACCGCCTTGCCACCGCCCGGCTCACTGAGCAGCACCGCCTGTTCCGGCAGGTGATTGATGCCCTGCCCCACCCCATCTACCTAAAGGATGAGCACGGCAACTACCTGCTGGCCAACAAGTCGCTGGCCGCTTTGTATAATATGACGCCCGATGAGCTGGTGTGCGCCGGCAAGCCGGATATTCCCACCACGGCTGATACCGCCCGCTACCGGCAGCAGGACCTGCAGGTGCTCACCACCGGCCAGGACCTGACGCAGGAGGAATGCTTCACGAACCCCGATGGCCGGGTCAACTGGTTTAGCAGCGTGAAGCGCCTGTTTGTGCAGGACGACGGCACGGCCCAGGTGCTGGGCGTGGACAGCAACATTACCGAGCTCAAAAGCACCCAGCAGGCTCTGGAAGGTGCCATTGCGACGGCCCAGGTTGATGCCCAGGCCAAGGAGGATTTCCTGGCCAACATGAGCCACGAAATCCGAACACCGCTGCACGGCATTCTGGGCCTGACGGGGGTGCTGGTGAAAACCACCCTCAGCCGCAGCCAGCACGACTACCTGCGGCTGCTGGGCGAGTCGGCCGAGCACCTGCTCAATGTGCTGAACGACGTGCTCACCACCGCCCGCCTCGGCGCGGGCAAGCTCCAGCCCGAGGCCATATCTTTTGCCCCGGTGGAGCTGCTGCGCGGCTGCGCGGCCCTGCTGCGGCCCCGCGCCCGGGAAAAAGGCCTGCGCCTGCGCATCGAAAAGCCCACCCTCGCCGGCCCGGTGCTGGGCGACGCGCACCGCCTGCGCCAGGTGCTGCTCAACCTGGTCAGCAACGCCATCAAGTTCACCGAAACCGGCACCATCAACCTGCGCTGCCGGGTGGTGCCCGGCCCCCGCCAGCACGCCGAGCCCGCAGGCACGGTGTGGCTGCAATTCATGGTGAGCGACACCGGCCTGGGCATTGCGCCCGAAACACTGGATAAAATCTTCGAGCCCTTCACCCAGGCCACCGCCAGCACCGACCGCGAGTACGGCGGCACGGGCCTGGGCCTGAGCATTTCGGAAGGCCTGGTGAAACTCATGGGCGGCGTGCTGCAGGTGTGCAGCGAGGTGAACCAGGGCAGTACGTTTGCCTTCACGCTGGCCTTCCAGCCGGTGGCCGCCGCCCGCCCGATAGAATCGGAAACGCCGGCCGAAGCCCCTGTCCTGGCCGATGCCGGCCGCATTTTGCTGGTCGAAGACAACCTGGTAAACAGCCTGCTGGCCGAAACCGTGCTGCGCAACTGGGGCTGGCAGGTAACCACCGCCGCCAGTGGCCCGGCCGCCATCAACCTTTTTGAACACCGGACCTTCGACCTCGTATTGATGGATATTCAGATGCCGGGCATGGATGGCGAAACTGCCGCCCGCGCCCTGCGCCAACACCCCGACCCCAGCCGGGCCGCTACTCCGGTCATTGCCCTCACGGCCCGCGCCCAGGCCGGCGAAGCCGAGCGCCTGCAGGCATCCGGCTTTGCCGGCTACCTTGCCAAGCCCTACCGCGAAGAGCAGCTCCTCGAAACCATGCAGGCCGTGCTGGCACACCACAGCCAGGCCAGCAAATCAACGTCTCCTTCCTTCACTACTCCCACTATGCCTTCCGCGCCTTCCCTCTATAACCTAAGCAATGTGCGCCAGCTGGTGCGCAACGACGAAACCATCGTGCGCCGCCTGGCCTGGGCCTTCATCGAAACCACGCCCGCCATCCTCACCGCCCTCGACGAGGCCCTGACCAAAGGCGACTGGGAAGCCCTGGGCGATGCCGCCCATCACCTCAAAAGCTCCCTCGACGGCCTGGGCGTGGAAAGCCTGCGCCACGTCATTCGGGAGGCGGAGGCCTACGCCGAAACGCCGCCCGCCCCGGCCCACGCCGCCCAGCAGGTCACCCTCATCCGCACCGTTACCGAGCAGGTGATGGCCGGCCTGCGCACGGAGTTTCCCGAGCTGCAATCCTAGCGCGCATGCCACCTCCCATTCCCCTGGCCCCGGCGCCCCCGCTCATACACACCGATACGCTGGTGATTGGGGCGGGGCAGGCCGGGCTGGCTGCTGCCTACTACCTGCAGCGGCACGGCGTCGATTTCCGGCTGCTGGATGCCGCCCCCACAGCCGGCCATGCCTGGGACACCCGCTACGATTCGCTCCGCCTGTTTTCGCCGGCCTGGGCCAGCGGCCTGCCCGGCCGCCCCTGGCCCGGCAACCGCCTCCGCTACCCCACCCGGGCCGAAACCAGCGCCTACCTGCGCGATTACGCCGCGCATTTCGCATTTCCGCTCGATGCCGGGCTGGCCGTGACCCGCCTCACGGCCGCCCCCGGCCAGCCCGGCTACCACGCGCACACCGCCGCCGGCCGCACCTACGCCGCCCGCCGCGTGATAGTAGCCACCGGCCCCTACACCACTCCCAAAATACCGGCGTGGGCCACCGAATTGCCCACCGCCGTGGCCCAATTACCCAGCCGCGACTACCGCCGGCCAGCCCAGCTGCCCGGCACCGGCCCGGTAGCCGTAGTGGGCAGCGGCAACTCGGCCCTGCAAATTGCGGCCGACATTGCGGCCACCGGCCGGGCTGTTTTTGTGGCTTTCGATGAGAAGACTCCGGCCATGCCCAACAACCAGCTGATGTGGGCCGGCCTGACCGTGCTGGGCCTGCTGCGCATTCCGCGCCACACGGCCCTCGGCCGCTGGATGGCGAGCCAGCCCGAGCCCGTGGTGAGCAGCGACCTGGCCCGCCTGCGCCGGCTGCCGGCGGCCACTTTCATTGGCCGGGCCACGGCGGTGCTGCCCACCGGGGCCATTGCGGGCCAGCGGGCAACCTCTCCGCCCCTCGATGCCGTGGTGTGGGCCACCGGCTACTGCCCAGCTTACGACTGGCTGGAGCTGCCCGTTTTTGAGGCCAATGGCCAGCCCCGCCACCAGCGCGGCCTCACGGCCGCGCCGGGCGTAGCGTTTCTGGGGCTCGACTGGCTCGACAGCCGTAACTCGGCCCTGCTCAACGGTATTGGGGCCGATGCCCGACGCGTAGTGCAGGCCCTGCTGCAAATGCCCTAATCTTATTGAAACCTGCCCGGGGTTTTCGGGGTTGAATACATCAGATGCAGCTTGCTGAATCGGGCTGCTTTTTGTCCACTAGATTTTTCTGTAGCATTATGTTTATTTTCATGCTTGGCCTCTTGCTGGTCACCGCCATTCTGGCGCTCAAAACGGTATCCAACGTCGAAGAAATGCTCACGCCCATTCCGGTACGTGCCCAATAATTCTTCAATTTTTGTCAATAAAAAAAGCAGCCCGAAAGCTGCTTTTTTTATTGACCGATAATGCCCTGAATTTTCGCTTAGCGAATAACCAGCTTGCACATCTGGCTGGTGTTATCTGACTCCAGCCGCACGTAATACAGGCCGTTGGCGAATTTGCTTAAATCAAGCGTACGGGAATATTTGTCGTTGAATTCCGTGACGGTTTCGTGGTAGAGCACCGAGCCGATAACGTTCAGCACGCTCAGCTCCACTTTCTTACCCTGCAAGTTATTGATGGTGAGGTGCACGATGCCGGTGCTGGGGTTGGGATAAACCAGCAGGTTTTTGTCGTCGCTGGGGCGGGTTTGCTGGCCGGGGCGGTGCATGGCAGCGGCCGACACGGTGGGCACCGTATGCAGCAACGGCCCTACGCCGAGGCTAAGACAGACAAATAATAGCAGAGGTAAAAGTAGGCGTTTCATCATAGTGTAAATTAGGAGGCGGTAGAAAGGGCAGTAAGTTGTTGAAGTAACGGTAAAATTTGCTTTTGGTTGACAAAGATACAGCCCTTGTGCAGTAAGCTACACCAGAATATCCAAAAACCTCGATAAACTCCGCTACTTTCACTTCCACCGTTCTTATTTCCCCGACCAGTTAAATGGATATTTTATTGATTGGCGGTGGCCTGGCCGGGCTGGCGGCCGCCCTGGACCTGGCCCGGCGCGGCCACCAGGTAACAGTAGTGGAGCGCAAGCAGTATCCGTTTCATAAAGTGTGCGGCGAATACGTGAGCAATGAGGTGCTGCCCTACCTGCGCCGCCTCGGGGCCGACCCGGCCGAGTTGGGGCCGGCGGCCATTTCGCGGTTCCTGCTGTCGTCGCCGGGCGGCCGCACGCTTAGCAGCCCGCTCGACCTGGGCGGCTTTGGCGTGAGCCGCTATCTGCTCGATGACTTTCTGTACCAGCAGGGCTTGGCGGCGGGCGTGGTGTTTCACCTCAAAAACACGGTAACGGACGTGACCTTTGACCCCGCCGCCGACCGGCACACCGTGACCCTGGCCGACGGCCGCACCCTCACGGCCCGCGTGGTGCTGGGCACCTACGGCAAGCGCGCCAACCTTGACCGGCAGCTGCAACGGCCGTTTTTCGCGCAACGCTCGCCCTACCTGGGCGTGAAATACCACCTGCGCCTGCCGGGCTTTCCGCGCGATGTGATTGCGCTGCACAACTTTGCCGATGGCTACGCCGGGATTTCGGCCATTGAAGAGGATAAGCTGTGCTTTTGCTACCTCAGCTCGCGCCAAAACCTAAAGGACCACGGCAGCATTCCGGCGCTGGAGCGGGAGGTGCTGGCCCGCAACCCGCGCCTGCGCGAAATCCTGGACGCGGCCGACGTGCTGTATCCGCAGCCCGAGGTCATCAATGAGATATCCTTCGCCCCCAAGCAGCCCGTGGAGCAGCACATCCTGATGGTGGGCGACGCGGCGGGCCTCATCACGCCGCTGTGTGGCAATGGCATGGCCATGGCGCTGCACGGCGCAGCGCTGGCGGCGGCGGCGGCCGACGGTTTTCTGGCGGGCCGCACCAGCCGCCCGCAGCTGGAACATGACTACGCCCGGGCCTGGCAGGCCCAGTTTGGGGCGCGCCTGCGGGTGGGCCGGGCGGTGCAGCAGCTCTTTGGCGGACCGCTGCTGAGCGAGGCGGTGGTGGGCGGCCTGCGCCACTGGCCGGGGGCGGTGCGGGCGCTGATGCGCCGCACCCACGGCCAGCCCTTCTAAAGACCGGCGGCAGCGCGGTAGTCCGGGTACCAAGGCCGGAATGTTATTGGTGTTTTTTTGGACCCAAATGTGTAAAATCCTGCCTTATTCCGTAAGTAGTGGAGCAATGTGCGGGACTGCCCGTAATTTCAGCCGTCAGGCGCATTGAGCTTCTTTTAATTATCCCAATCCGAAAATCCTTCCCGGAATGCCGAGTTACTTAGGTGCCATTGGCACAGCCAACCCCGTCCACCGCATTGCGCAGCCGCAAATTGCCGATTTCATGGCCCAGGCCCTGGAATTTGGCGAAAACGACACGCGCAAGCTACGGGCGTTGTACCGGGTTTCGGGCATTGCGCACCGGTATTCGGTGCTGCCCGACTATGGCCGGGCCAATGGCGACTACACGTTTTTTCCCAATACCCCCACCCTGGAGCCGTTTCCGAGCGTGGGCCAGCGCATGGCCGTTTATCGGCGGGAAGCGTTGCCGCTGGCCACCGAGGCTGTGCGCGAGTGCCTGCGCCAGGTGCCCGACGTGGCGGTGGACACCATCACGCATCTGGTGACGGTGAGCTGCACGGGCATGTACGCGCCGGGGCTGGACATTGAGCTGGTGCAGGCCCTGGGCCTGCGCCGCGACGTGCGCCGCACCTGCGTGAACTTCATGGGCTGCTACGCCGCCGTGAACGCCGTGAAGCTGGCTGATGCCTTCTGCCGCGCCGATGCCCAGGCCCGTGTGCTGATTGTGAGCGTGGAGCTGTGCACGCTGCACTTTCAAAAAAGCCCCGAGGAAGACCACCTCATCAGCAACGCGCTGTTTGGCGATGGCGCGGCGGCCTGCCTGGTGCAGGCTAGCCCGCTGCCCAACGGCGTGCCCAGCCTGGCACTGCAGGCCTTCCATTGCGGGCTGGAGCCCGATGGCCACGACGACATGGCGTGGCATATCAATGACTTCGGGTTTGAGATGACGCTGAGCAGCTACGTGCCGAAGCTGATTCAGCGCGGCATCCGCAACCTGACGGATGGGCTGCTGGCCAGCCTGCCCGTGGAGCTGGGCGACATCCGGCACTTCGCCATTCATCCCGGCGGACGCAAGATTCTGGAAACCATTGAGACCGAGCTGGGCCTGACCCACGACGACAACCGCCACGCCTACCGCGTGCTGCGCGACTACGGCAATATGTCGTCGGCCACGGTGCTGTATGTGCTGCGCGATGTGCTGGCCCACGCCACCCCGGCCGATGCCGGCGCGCCCGTGCTCAGCTTCGCCTTCGGCCCGGGCCTGACCATGGAGGCCATGCTGCTGGAGATTTCATTCACCAATGAACATTTAACATTTAACGAGCAGGCGCAAGAAGAAACGCAACAAGGCGCATTGACTGCTACAAAGCCCTTGCCCGAACTGTTAAATGTTAATTGATAAATGTTAAGTGAAAGAGCCTCCGGCCCGGAGCTGATGGACGACCTGACGCTGGCCAATGACGCCCTGCGCCAGAACCTCGACGAGCTGGAAACCATCAACACCTGGCTGGGCGGCTATGCGCCAGTGCTGAACGCGCTGCAACGCCTCAAAAGCCGCTTCCCAACTGGCCGCCCCCTTCGCCTGGCCGACCTGGGCAGCGGCGGCGGCGATACCCTACGCCACATAGCCCGCTGGGCCCGCAAAAACGGTGTGACCGTAGAACTGACCGGCATCGATGCCAATGCCTTCATGCTGGAATACGCCACGGCCAAAAGCCGGGAGTATCCCGAAATCAGCTACCGGCAGTTCGACATTTTCTCCCCGGAGTTTCAGACCCAGCCCTACGATGTGCTGACGTGCAGCCTGTTCTGCCACCATTTCACCGATGATGAGCTGGTGCCGCTGCTGCGGCAGTGGCACCAGCAAGCCGGCGTAGCCGTGGTCATCAACGACCTGCACCGGCACTGGCTGGCCTACCACAGCATCAAGTGGCTGACGCGGCTGCTGGGCGGCTCCTACCTCGTGCGGCACGATGCGCCGCTATCAGTGGCCCGGGCCTTCCGCCGGCCGGACTGGGTGGGGCTGCTGGCGCGGGCCGGCATCACGCGCTACAAGCTGCGCTGGCGCTGGGCTTTCCGCTGGCAGCTTACTATCATTTAACAATTAGCAATTAACATTTAACAGCCGTTCGATTGGCCGCTGCTCTTTCGGAGTTGAACTCCGAAAATAGACCTGACGGGGACTTGCAGTCCCCGCGCATGGCATGTCATCTCTCCAATTCGGGGGCTACAAGCCCCCGGCAGGTTCACTTCCGGAGTATAACTCCGGAAGAGCAGCTACGCTAAGGATGACAGGCCACCACTAACCACTAAAAAAGCCCCGCCGCTACCCGGTAGGTGTTGGCGTGGGCTTCTACGATGTCGATGATGCGTTCGGAATAGCCGCCGCCCATGCACACCACCACGGGCAGGCGGTGGCGGTGGCAAAGGCTGAGCACCAGCTCGTCACGCCGGCGGCAGCCTTCGCGGGTGAGGGCCAGGTGGCCGAGCTTGTCGGTGGCCAGCACATCGACACCGGCCAGGTAGAACACGAAATCGGGCTGCACTTCGTCGAGCAGGCGGGGCAGGGTTTCGGCCAGCAGCTTGAGGTAGTGGGCATCGTCGGTGCCGTCGGGCAGGGGGAGGTCGAGGTCGGAGGTTTCTTTGCGGGCGGGGTAGTTGCGGCCGCCGTGCATGGAGAAGGTGAACACCCGGGGCTCGTGCTGGAAAATGGCGGCCGTGCCGTTGCCCTGGTGCACGTCGAGGTCCACGATGAGGACTTTCTGTGCGTGGCCGTGGGCCAGCAGCCAGGCGGCGGCGGCGGCTTGGTCGTTCAGCAAACAAAAGCCCTCGCCCCGCGCCCGAAACGCGTGGTGCGTGCCGCCCGCAATGTTGAAGGCCACGCCGTGCACCAGCGCCTGCCGGGCCGCCTCGATGGTGCCGCCCAGGATGGTGATTTCGCGCTCGAACAGCTCGCGTGACCACGGGAAACCGGTGGCCCGCTCCTCCTGCCGGGTGAGCTGTCCGGTGCGCAGGCGGTGGTAGTAGTCGGCATCGTGCACCCGCAGGATGTCCTCGTCGGGCGGGGGCTGGGCCACGAAAAAATCGGCGGCGGTGGCGGTGCCTTCGTGCAGGAGCTGCCCGGGCAGCAGCTCGTATTTGAGCATGGGAAAGCGGTGGCCGGCGGGCAATGGGTGGGCGTAGCAGGGGGCAAAAGCAATGGGCAGCATCGGGGCAAAAGTCGGTAGTATAAGCGGGGAACTCAATCCCCCAATTTTGTAACACAAAACTTACCCTAAATGCTTGTCTTTGTGCGCGCCGGTGTGCTTCTTGCCGGTGCGAATACGGCCACCAGCTACTGGCAAAGCTGAGGAAACCCCAGAGACATCAAAAAAACGCCCCGACTACTGCAGTCGGGGCGTTTTTATTTTCTTTCAACCGGCCAAGTGAGCCATGACGGGTGCTCATTCCCTGCGGGCGCGGGGGCTATTGCTGGTGGGGGCGCGGAACTTTCACTCCGTTAGCCGTCAACACGATGGTACTGCTGATGAAGCTTTCGCAGGTGGCCAGCTCGTAGGTGATGCCCCCGGTGCGGGCATTGGTGATTTCGGCGGCCTGGCAGATGATGCGGCTTGGGTAGTAGTTGGTGAGGGTGCGGCGCACCGGCGGCGGGAGGGTGCTGGGCTCCACAATGGTGCCGGTGGCTTCGACATCGCCGTTGGTGCTGAACCTGACCAGCCGAAAGGCTTGGCTTTGTGTGTAGCTGGCCTGATACCAGCCCTGGGCGCGTTTCCATTTTACGTGGCGGGCCTCCGGATACAGCTTTTGCAGGGCCACAAAGGCCAGCGGGGGCACCTGGGCATCGGGGATGCCCTGCGCCGGCGCAACCTGCCCCCACAAAAGGGCCGCCAAAAGCAATAAGGTGGTTTTCATAACGGTATAGGCGCGGGAAACGCCGGTGCAGGCGTACGGCCTGGGCCAAAAGTACCCACTCCCCCACTGCCCGAGCATGCAAAAATGCAGCATTGGGGGATGATTTTTATCAACTGCAGCCTACGGCGCTGGCTGCGGGCCAGTGGATGACAGCTGCTACACACAAGCATCAGCTAATAATGCGGCCGTCCTCCATCTCGATGATGCGGTGGGTTTTGGCGGCGAAGTCGTTGTCGTGCGTTACGATGAGCAGGGCCTGGTGGTAGGTTTCGGCCAGCTCCTTGAAAATGTCGAACACGATTTCACCGTTTTTCTGGTCGAGGTTGCCGGTGGGCTCGTCGCCGAGGATGATGAGCGGGTCGTTTATCAGGGCGCGGGCAATGGCGACGCGCTGCTTCTGGCCGCCCGAGAGCTGGTTGGGCTTCTTGAGCGCCTCGCTTTCGATGCCCAGAATCTTTAGCTTCTCGTAGGCCCGGTGCTCGATTTCCGGGCGCGATAGTTTGCCCAGCTTTTCGGCGGGCAGCATCACGTTGCGCAGCACCGAAAACTCGTTCAGCAGGTAGTGAAACTGGAATACGAAGCCGATTTGCTCGTTGCGCACGCGGGCCAGCGCGGCTTCTTTTTTGCCCCGCATGGGCACGCCGTCAATCAGCAGCTCGCCCTCGTAGGCCGTGTCCATGGTGGAGAGAATGTAGAGCAGCGTGGACTTGCCGCAGCCCGACTTGCCCACCACGGCCGCAAACTCGCCCCGGTTCAGGGCAAACGACACGTCGTGCAGCACCTGCACCCGCACGGGGTCGTCGAAATACTTGATGAGCTGGCGGGCTTCGATTGCTGGCGTGTCCATGTTACTTGCCTCGGATGATGTCGACCGGGTCGACCCGGCTGGCCTTGCGGGCCGGAAAATATCCCGCCAGATAAGTGGTAATGAGCGAGAACACCGCCCCGATGCCGTAGAAAACCGGGTTGAAACTGACCGGGTAGAAGTGCACCGTGGGCAGCGAGGCCGGGTGAAACGGCACGTAGGAAATCAGGACCGAGAGCCCGAAGCCGAACAGCAGCCCCGCCGCGCCGCCCGACAGCCCAATGGCCAGCGCCACCGCCACAAACAGCCGCCGCACATCGCCCCCCGAAAACCCGATGGCCTTGAGGATGGCAATAGTGTCCATCTTCTCGTAAATCATCATATTCAGGATGTTATAAATCCCGAAGCCCGCCACAATCAGCAGCGTGATGCCCACGGTATACGAAATGAGCGTGCGGATGAAGGTGCCGGTTTCAAACTGCGAATTGGCGGTTTGGATGTCCAGGGCCTGCACGTCGTAGCGCTGCGCGTATTCCCGGGCCAGCGGCGGTGCCAGGCTGAAATCGTAGAGCTTCACCTGCACGTCGGTGACGTAGTTGTTGGCTTCGCCGAGCAGCTTTTGGGCCGTGAACAGGGAGGTGTAGCTCTGCACTTTATCCACATCGAGCAGGCCCGACTCGAACAAACCGACCACTTTGAGCTGGACGTGGTTGCCCTTCACGGTGGTGATTTGCACCACGTCGCCCACGCCCACCAGCATAATGTCGGCGGCGGCTTTGCCGAGGATAATGCTATTGGCCACGGTTTTGAGGCTGAGCGGATTGCCCGTCGTCACGTAGTCGCCGAAGGCAAACAGCCGGTCTTCCTGCTCCACCTCGATGCCGCTGATGGTGCCGGTGAGGTTGATGGTGCCCACGTTGTAGAACACCTGGGCCTGGGTTTTGGGAGCCACTCCGCGCACGCGCGGGTCGCGGCGCAGGGCCGCGATGATAGCCCCGACGTTGCGAATGCGCGGCAGCTCGTCGCTGGGCCTGATGGAGCGGATGAAATGGTGCTGCCGCCCCGCGCCGGCACTGGTATAGCGGTCGATGGGCTGCCGCGGGGCTGGCTGCACCTCGTTATAAAGGCGAATGTGGGGCGTGCGGTTCACCACCAGCCCGTCGAGCAGCTGGTTGAGGCCCGCCATGAAGCTGAGCAGCGCAATGAACATGGTGATGCTGAACGTGACGCCCACGGCCGCCACCAGCGACTGCCGCCCCCGGGCCAGCAGCAGCGACAGGGCCACGTCGTAGAGCAGGGGCAGCTTCATTTCGCGGGGGCCGTGAGTTCGTCGGCGGGCGTGAGGCCGGCCAGGATTTCCACCATCTGGTAGTCGCGCAGGCCGATTTTCACCCGCGCCAGCTGGCCGTCGGCCTTCCGCACCGTGGAGTCGTCGACCAGCAGGCGGCGCGGAATCAGCAGCGCTTTGGCTTTGGTTTGCAGCACGATGTTGGCCTCGAAGCTCACGAACGGGTAGAGCACCGGCGGCTGGCGCACGAAGGCCGCATCTACCTGAAACGTGCGGCTGCCGGTGTTCATCATCGGCGAAATGGCGCTGACGCGGGCCGTGAACACCTGCCCCTTGTAACTGTCCAGCGTGACCAGCACCAGCTGACCGGGGCGGATTTTCACGATGTCGGACTCGTCTACCTGCATTTCGAGCACGAAGTGGCGGGCGTCGCCCAGCAGGGCCAGCGGCGTTTGGGGCGTCACGGCCTCGCCTTTTTCGCGGTAGAGCTGGTACACGATGCCGTTTACTTTGCTGCGCAGCACGAAGTCGCTGGCCTGCCGCTGGGCAATCTGCAGGTTTTTGCGCGACTGCGCGGCCCCGAAATCGAGCTGCTTTTTGAGCGTCTGGTAGTTGAGCACGGCCGACTCGTAAGCGGCTCGGGAGCCGGCGTAGGCCAGCTCGCGCTGCTCCAGCGCCAGCTTCGTGCCGATGGTTTGTTGCCAGAGCTGGCGCTGGCGCGTGAGCTGCAGCTGGTCGTTCTGCATGGTGCGGCGTTGCAGGGCAATGCGCTGGCGGGCCTCTTCGAGCTGGCTTTGGTTGGCGGCCACGGCGGCGTAGCGGGCGGCCAGGGCGGCGTTTTCCTGGTTGAGCTGCTGCACGTCGCTGGCAATGGAGAGCAGCGGCGTGCCCACCCGCACCGAGTCGCCCTCGCGCACCAACACCATTTGAATAATGCCCCCAGCGGTGGCAAACGCCTGGTACTGCTGCCCGCTCTTCACAGTTCCAGCCGCGTACACCGACTCCGAAATAGCCGACCACACCGGTTTCACCCGCTCGGCCTTATCCCGGCAGCCGGCCAAAGCCACGAGCAGCAGCAGCAGCCAGCGCCCGGGTGGCACGGCAGACGGGCAAGGTGTTCGGTGTCGGTTGAGGTTCATGGGCTGACACGCGGCAATCGGGGGCCCCGTTTTCGAAAGGGAAATGGGATAATTACTCGCTCCGGCAGGCTGCACCGGCGGGCCGGTTGACGGAGCAGGTGATGCTGCATAAGCGGCTGATTTAGTAGCTGATGTTAAGCAGTGGCGGCTGCAGGTTTAGCTGCTGGCTGCTGGCAGAACGCGGTTGAGCCGTTTTTCAGGACGCGAAACCAGTGGCCAAGCGCAGCTTCTGACTCAAGTGCTACCGGCGTAACATCAATAATTAAGCTAACACAGCCGTATTGGCTCCCAGAATCTCGCGGGCCTGCGCCACCTCGGCGGCCGTGCCGTGAGCCAGGAGCATGTATTTCCCCACCTTAATTTCGGTTTCGTATTCCAGCACGCTGTTGTCGGGCACGCCCAGGCTCACCAGCGCCGCGCCCAGGGCACTCACGCCGCCTACCACCACGGCACCTTCCAGCGCGCCCACCAGCATACCCACCAGCGGCCCGGCCAGCACAAGCGGACCCACGCCCGGAATAAGAATGAAGGCGGAGCCCATCAGCATGCCCCACATGCTGCCCCAGAAGGCCCCGTTGCCGCCCCATTTCATTATACGGTCGCCCATGTTGTAGTAGCCCACCACGTTTTCCTCGGCGTGGTAGTCGCGGCCCACAATGGAGAGCTGCTGCATGTTGAAACCGTGATGCTGGAGCTTTTTAACGGCCTGCTCGGCTTGCTCGTGGGTGTCGTAGAGCGCGGTCATTACGGGGGCGTGGTTCATATAAGAGGGGGGTTGAATGAGGAGAAAACTGGCAACGGACCATTGCTGCCGCCTACCTACTGCCCGGCGGCAGCGATAGCGGCGAATTGGAGAGGCAAGATTACGCGGAGCCAGCCGCCAGCCGCATGACGAGCATCAAGCATTGGGCTGATTTTCAGCAGGGATTTTGCGGGTACACTGTTGCTTATTTGCCATCCGTGGGCACCACCTGCGCGGGCCGGCGGCCTAGCCAGCTGTGGCCGGAGCTGGCCAGGCCGGCCCGCGTTTTCAGCAGTTGAAACCGCGCCAGCCACCGGCGCACGCCCCAATCTGCTATTCCCTTGATTTTTAGATGCTTGATTGTGTTTTTTATTATGAAAACCAATCAAACAGCCGCCGTAGCCCCTGCGTAACAGCCGTTGCTAAAACGAGAGCGTTTAAATAAAAACGTCATGCTGCGCTGGCCGAGGAATCTCTACCGCATCAGTAATTATTTACTTGTGCGGTAGAAATGCCTCGGCCAGCGCAGCATGACGTTCTGTTCGGGGCTTGCGGCCAATGGCCGGCATGCCCTGGCAGTAAAGCTATTGAAGACCTACAGGGCGTTCAGCATTTTGATAACCTGACGCTTGCGCTTGCCCAGCTTGGCTTTCAGGCGGCTTACCAGCTCGTGGCCCTTGCCTTCCACGTAGGTCAGGTCCTCGTCGGTAAGGTGGGTGTAGGTTTGCTGCAGCTTGTCTTTTAGCTGGTCCCAGTCGCCGCGCAGGCGCAGCCGTTGGTCGGTGCGGAAGTCGCGGAAGTGCTGGCGGCGCGCCATGCCTTTTTTGGAGTACAGCAGGATGCCGGTGAGCGCACCCACGCCCGCGCCGGCCAGGGCGGTGAGCAATACTTTACCGGTAGTGTTTTTGGGGGTTTCGCACGTCATAATAAGCGGATTAAAAAATGGGTACTCAGGCCACAGGCCAACTTCGGCGCTGGGCATTTGGGGTTTTGGCAAAGGTTGCGCCCGGGCCCGCCACGCCGCCCTGACTTTCAGCAGGCCAATTGATGATGTTCATCAAGCCGGGGGCAGACGGGCCGCTTTCAGGGCTGCTCCTGCCAGGCCGGAACGTGGTCCAGGGCCACAAAATCGAGCACCAGGCCCAGCAGCTGGGGCCGGGGGTAAGGGCGGGGCGTCAGGCCGAGGGAGTTGTTGGTGGCCTCGCCCAGTAGGGTACGCAGGTCGCTGGGCTGGGCGTAGCGGAGGCCCATCGTCCAAGTGGCGAAGCTGCGCGTTGGCCACGACCCTTCGCCCAGCACCTGGCAGTGGTGGTGGCGCGGGTCCGACAGGATGGCGTGGTAATAGAGGTGCCGGACGGCGGCCCGGGGGCCTTCCAGCACTTGCAGAAAGCGGCCCTCGGGCGTGTGCAGCAGCACGCCGGTGATGCCGTGCTGCCGGTTGTAGGCGCGGGACTGCAGCAGCAGCTCGTGGAGGGCGGTGGCCCCCATCGGCTCCATCCACTGGCTTTGATAGATAAGGTGATACGGTTGCATAACAGATAAGCAGAAAGGCGGGCGAGGGGGTTACAGCCGGGGCGCAGCCCGGGAATCGGGACGGGCCATAACGGCAGCGACAGTAGTGGAAAGGGCTCCGCGGGGTCGCAGCGGGTGGCGGCCGTCCGTGGTTTGTTTCAGAGCCCGGCGAGCGAAGGCCAGGGTACCGAAGACGGTAACTTTCATAGAATGAAGCGGAAAGAGAAATGGTAATCGGCCCGAAACAAGGCTCCGCAAGGTTCCGGCCGGCGGCTGGCGCAACCCATGATATAAATCCGGTTTTTAGCTGATAATCATCGGGCTATACGTATTTATTATTCAGGTTATTTGCGAGCGACGGCTTCGGCTCCGCTTCGCTGCCCAGGCCGCCGCCGGTATCATTGGTGCCGCAGGGCCTTGTAGCCTTCCACCCAGCCCACTCCCACCAGCGCGGCCAGCGCGCACCCGCCCAGCCAGGCCAGCGGCACGGGCGCAAAGCCGAACAACCGCTGCGCCGCCGGCACCAGCAGCGTAATCAGCAGCAGGGCCAGCGTGAGGGCCAGCATCAGCCAGAGGATGCGGTTGGGCACGCGCAGGGTGCGCCACACCGATTGCGTGAACGAGCGGTTGACCAGCGTGAGGCCCACATTGCTGAGCACCAGCGTGGCAAACACCAGCGTGCGGCCCACCGGCAGCGGCAGGCCCAGGCGCATGGCCGCGTAGTACACGCCCAGTACCGCCGCCGCAATGCCAAGGCCCTGCAGCAGGCTGCGGCCGAGCTCGGCCCCGGCCAGGAAGGTGCTGCTGAGCGGGCGCGGCGGCTGCTGCATCTGGCCGGCCTCGGCGGGCTCGTTTTCGAAGGCGATAGAGCAGGTCGGACCCATCACCAGCTCCAGGAATATGATGTGCACGGGCGTGAACAGGTTGGCCCACTCCCACCCCGCCAGCAGCGGCACAGCCACCGTGAGCACAATGGGGATGTGAATGGAAACGACGTAGAAAACCGCCTTTTTGAAGTTCTGGTAGATGCGCCGGCCCTGGGCAATGGCCGTCACCATGCCCGCAAGGTCATCGTCGACGAGCACCAGCGAGGCCGCCTGCCGGGCCACTTCGGTGCCGCGCCGGCCCATGGCCACGCCGATGTGGGCGGCTTTCAGGGCGGGGCCGTCATTCACGCCGTCGCCGGTCATGGCTACTACTTCGCCGTTGGCTTTCAGGGCTTCCACCACCTTCAGCTTGGCCTCCGGAAACATGCGGGCAAATACCGCCGTGGCAGTGGCCTGCTGCTGAAGCTCGGCGTTGGATAAGTCCATCACCTGCTGGCCGGTGAGCAGGGTTTCGGCCCCCGGCAGGCCCACCTGGCGGGCAATGGCCTGGGCGGTTTCGGGGAAGTCGCCGGTTATCATCTTCACCTGAATACCGGCTGCCAGAAACTCCTGGATAACGGCCGCCGCATTGGCTTTGGGCGGGTTTTCGAGGGCAATCAGCCCCAGAAACTCCCAGGCATAATCGTCCTGTGCGGCCGGGAAGTCGGGGCCGGCCTGCGCCGCCTGCGCCACGCCCAGCACCCGGTAGCCCCGGCCCGACAGCTCCCTGGTGACCCGCCGAATTTCCTCGGCTACGGCCGGGGCCGGGCGGCACACGGCCAGAATATGCTCTACGGCCCCTTTGCCGGCCACCAGGGGCTGGCCGCTTACCTGGCGCACATGGGTCATCATGGGTGGAGTGCCGCCCAGCGGATACTCGTGTAGCATGGGGCTAGGAGCGGCAGCGGCGGCCGGGGCGGCGGTAGCGAAGGCGGCCACAATGGCCTTTTCCATGGCGTCGAAGGGTTCGGTTTCGCTGGCGTAGCGGGCGCAGGCCAGCACCTGGGCAGCCGTGGGTGGGAGCGCACCGGGCAGCGACACAATGCTGGCCGTGGCCCCATCATAAAGCTGCGCCACGCGCATGCCCTCCTGGGTGAGGGTGCCGGTTTTATCGGCGCAGATGACGGTGGCCGAGCCCAGGCTTTCCACGGTTTGGGGCTGCTTGGTGAGCACGCCCAGCCGGCTCAGCCGCGCCGCGCCCAGCGCCATAAAGCTGCTGAAAGCCACCGGAATTTCCTCGGGCAGAATGGACATGGCCAGCGTGAGGCCGAAGAGCAGGGCCGTGACCCAGTTGCCGGAATGGGCAAAGTTCACTCCCCACACCAGCACAAACGCCCCCGCCCCCACCCAGGCCATGCGCAGCACAAACTGCCGCACCTGCAGCTGCAAGGGCGTTTTTTCGGTATCAATAGCTTCCAGACTTTGCCCGATGCGGCCGAGCCGGGTGCCCGTGCCCACGGCCGTAACCGTGAGCCAGGCGCTGCCCGCCACGGTGCTGGTGCCCGCAAAGGCCGGGTCGCCCACGGCCTTAGCTACCGCCACGGCCTCGCCGGTCAGAATGGCCTCATCCACGGAGAAGTCGTTCAGCTCGGTCACGGTGCCGTCGGCGGGCAGGCGGGCGCCTTCGGCCACCAGCACCGCGTCGCCCACCACCAGGTCTTCGACCGGCACAGTGGCTACCACGCCATTGCGGCGCACCTGGGCCCGGGGCTGCGTGAGCTGGCGCAGGGCCCCCAGCGCCTTATCACTGCGGATTTCCTGGTACACCGAGATGCCCGCCACTACCAGCAGCGCCACGCCCAGCGTGATGGCCTCGGCCACTTCGCCCAGCCCGACATACACCGCACAAGCCACCAGCAGCAGCAGAAACATGGGCTCCAGCACTACTTCCCGCAGGGTGGCCAGTAGCCCCGAGCCCTTGGCTGCGGGCAGTACGTTGGGGCCGTGGGTCAGGCGGGCGGCCAGCACGGCTTTGCTGGTAAGGCCGGGAGCGAACGCGAGGCGGGGCATAGGCTAATTAAATGATATTCTGCTTATTCGCATTAGCAGCTCAGGCTAACGCGTGCCTCAATCACCGCCGCCGCGTTGCTGCGCACCCGCTCCAGCAGGGCCTGCTGGGCGGCGGGCACGTTGGCCGCCGCTCCGCCCCATATTTCCAGGGCTGGCTGTTGCAGCGCCCGGCCAAACGAGAACGTGAGCGACCACGGCAACCGGCCGGCAAACCGCCTGTGCATGGCCGCCAGGTGGCGCGTGGCCTGCTCGGGCGACTGCCCACCCGACAAAAACGCCACGCCGGGAACGGCCGCTGGCACCGTGCGCAACAGGCAGGCCACGGTAGCATCGGCCACCTGCGCGGTGGTGGGCTGTTTGGGGCAGTCGGCCCCGGCCAGTACCATACTGGGCTTCAGCAATATCCCTTCCAGGGCCACGCCCTGGGTGCGCAGCTGGGCAAATACCTCGTGCAGCACGTCTTCCGTCACGGCGGCGCAGCGGGCCAGGGCGTGGGGGCCAGTCAGCAGCACTTCGGGCTCCACTATGGGAACCAGACCGGCCGCCTGGCACAGGGCGGCGTAGCGGGCCAGGGCGTGGGCATTGGCCGCAATACCGGCCCGGCTGGGCCGGTCGTGGCCGATGGTGAGCACCGCCCGCCACTTGGCGAAGCGGGCTCCCAGCGCCGCGTATTCGGCCAAGCGCGGGCGCAGGCCGTCGAGCCCTTCGGTCACCTGCTCGCCGGGAAAGCCGGCCAGCTCGTGCGCGCCCAGGTCCACTTTGATACCGGGGATAATGCCCGCCTGCTGCAGGATTTCCATGAACAAAACGCCCGCCGCTGTGCGCTGCCGGATGGTTTCATCGAACAGAATGGCCCCACTGATGCCCGCGCCCAGGCCCGGCGTGGTCACCAGCAGCTCGCGGTAGGCACGGCGGGCCTCCACGGTTTCGGGGATGCCCAGCGCGGCGAAGCGGGCGTTGCAGGTGCCGGTGCTTTCGTCCATGGCCAGCAGGCCCTTACCGGGGGCCATCAGCGCCTGGGCGGTGGTAGTTAGGGTATTTAGGTTCATGGCTTTGCTATTAAAACGACTGTCATCCTGAGCGCAGCGAAGGACCTTATCATGCTCACATCAGTTGGATTACCGCAAACTGTTTTTCGGTGATAAGGTCCTTCGCAAGCTCAGGATGACAGGCTGCGCTCAGGATGACAGGACGGGCGCTAGGCTTTCCACTGCCAGTTGCGGATTTCGGGCATGTCTTCGCCGTGGTGCTCGATGTAGCGCTTGTGCTCCACCAGCTTATTCTTGAGGTGCTGTTTGAGATAAGCGCCCTTGTTGCCGAGCTGGGGCACGCGGTCGAGCACGTCCATGGCCAGGTGGAAGCGGTCCATGTCGTTGAGCACCGTCATGTCGAAGGCCGTGGTGATGGTGCCTTCCTCCTTGTAGCCGCGCACGTGCAGC
Organism: Hymenobacter artigasi; assembly: GCF_012275535.1. Lineage (GTDB taxonomy): Bacteria > Bacteroidota > Bacteroidia > Cytophagales > Hymenobacteraceae > Hymenobacter > Hymenobacter artigasi. Next base: position 336,175 of record NZ_JAAVTK010000002.1, read on the forward strand.
AGCTGGTTGTTGGCGCGGCTGTAGGTGAGGCGATGCACCAGCCACGGATAGCCGTGAAAGGCGAAAATAACGGGCTTGTCGCGGGTAAACAGCGCGTCATAGTCGGCCTCGCTCAAGCCGTGGGGGTGCTCGGTGCTGCGCTCCAGCTTCAGCAAATCGACCACGTTCACGACCCGGATTTTCAGCTCCGGCAGGTGCTCCCGCAGGATGCTGGCGGCGGCCAGGATTTCCAGGGTGGGCACGTCGCCACAGCAGGCCAGCACGGCATCAGGCTCCTGGCCGGCGTCGGTGCTGGCCCAGGGCCAGAGGCCGATGCCCTCGGCGCAGTGGGTGCGGGCGGCGTCCATGGGCAGCCACTGCGGGGCGGGGTGCTTGCCGGCCACAATCACGTTCACGTAGTGGCGGCTGCGCAGGCAGTGGTCCATCACCGAGAGCAAGCAGTTGGCATCGGGCGGCAGGTACACGCGCACAATGCTGGCTTTCTTGTTGATAACGTGGTCAATAAAGCCGGGGTCCTGGTGCGTGAAGCCGTTGTGGTCCTGCCGCCACACGGTGGACGTGAGCAGGTAGTTGAGCGAGGCAATTTTGCGGCGCCACGGAATTTCAAGCGTCAGCTTCAGCCACTTGGCGTGCTGGTTAAACATCGAGTCCACGATGTGCACAAATGCCTCGTAGCAGTTGAACAGCCCGTGGCGGCCGGTGAGCAGGTAGCCTTCCAGCCAGCCCTCGCACTGGTGCTCGCTCAGCATTTCGAGCACGCCGCCCTCCGGGGCCAGGAATTCGTCGTTGACCTCCACGGCGGCATCCCACTGGCGGTTGGTGGCTTCGAACACGGCTTCGAGCTTGTTCGACATCGTTTCATCGGGCCCGAAGACGCGGAAGTTGCGCGGGGCGGCGTTCAGCCGCAGCACGTCGCGCAGAAACTTGCCTACCGTGCCGGTATCGCTGGCCTCCACGGCACCCGGCGCGGGCACGGCTACGGCGTAGTCGGCGTAGTTGGGCAGGTGCAAATCGTGCAGCAGCAGGCCGCCGTTGGCGTTGGGGTTGGCGCCCATGCGGTGGGTACCTTGCGGGGCCAGCGCGGCTATTTCGGGCCGCAGCTTGCCTTCATCATCGAACAGCTCTTCGGGCCGGTAGCTTTTCAGCCAGCCTTCGAGCTGGGCCAGGTGCGCGGGCGGCGCGCTGGCCGACACGGCCAGCGGCACCTGGTGCGACCGGAAGGTGCCCTCGTTGGGCACGCCGTCCACTTCCTTGGGGCCGGTCCAGCCCTTGGGCGATTTCAGCACAATCATCGGCCAGCGCGGCCGGGTGAGGTCGCCGTTTTCACGGGCCTCATACTGAATCTGTTGGATATTGGCAACGACTTCTTCCAAGACCGCCGCCATGGCCTGGTGCATCAGCTCGGGCTCGTGGCCTTCCACGTAGTAGGGCGTCCAGCCGTAGCCGCGCAGCAGCTGGTCCAGCTCATCGGGCGTGATGCGGGCCAGCACCGTGGGGTTGGAAATCTTGTAGCCGTTGAGGTGCAGAATGGGTAGCACCGCGCCGTCGCGGGCTGGGTTGAGGAACTTGTTGGAGTGCCAGGCCGTGGCCAGCGGGCCGGTTTCGGCCTCGCCGTCGCCAATCACGCAGGCCACCACCAGCTCGGGGTTATCAAACACCGCCCCGAAGGCGTGGCTGAGCGAGTAGCCCAGCTCGCCGCCTTCGTGAATGGAGCCCGGCGTTTGGGGCGAGGCATGGCTGGAAATGCCGCCGGGGTAGGAAAACTGCGTAAACAGCCGTTTCAGCCCGATTTCATCCTGGCTGATGTTGGGGTACACCTCGCTGTAAGTGCCTTCCAGGTAAGTACCCGCCACCACCGCCGGCCCGCCGTGGCCGGGTCCGGATAGGTAAATCATGTTCAGGTCGTGCGCTTTAATGGCCCGGTTGAGGTGGGTATAAATGAAGTTCTGGCCCGGCGTGGTACCCCAGTGCCCCAGCAGCATCTTCTTGACGTGCGCCAGCGCGAGCGGCTCGCGCAGCAAGGGGTTGTCGCACAGGTATATCTGACCCACCGACAGGTAGTTGGCCGCCCGCCAGTAGGCATCGATGAGCGTGACTTCTTCCGCCGTGAGCGGCACTGGGGCCGGGCGCACGGCGGGCGGGGCGAGGGTGCTGGTTTCCATAGTAGTTAGGGTTAGGCGTTTTTTCTTCGCCAGCCAGCAAAAGCTGGCGGACGAGCGGCGCAATCATGCCCGCCCATCGGTGGAAATGGCGCATTGCGGGCTGCGGTTGGGCAGGGCTTGCCGCGGCTGGTGTTGCTGGTTGCCCATTAAACGCTTATGAGCCGTTTTGCGGGACAAGAACCAATCGGCAACGTGGTGCATTCCTGGCACGGGAGTGACTAGCGTGCCAGCCATCCGTTACTTAGCCAGATAGCCGCCATCGACGGGGTAGTAGGCACCGGTGACGAACGAGGCCTTGTCGGAGCTGAGCCAGATGACCAGCTCGGCCACTTCCTCGGAACGGCCCAGCCGGCCGATGGGATGCAGCGCCACGAGCGCCTGCTTGGTTTTGGCCGAGAAGTCCTTGAGTAGCGGCGTATCGATGTAGCCCGGACCCACCGCGTTGATGCGAACGCCCTGCGCGGCGTATTCCTGGGCGGCCGTTTGGGTGAGGCCCACCACGGCGTGCTTGGCCGCCACGTAGCCGGCCAGCGTGGGCGTGCCCACCTGCCCCAGAATGGAGGCCATGTTGATAATGGCGCCGTGGCCCTGCTTCAGCATCACTTCCAGCTCGTATTTAAGGCAGAAGAACACGCTGTTCAGGTTCACATTAATAATCTTCTGCCAGCCTTCGAGCGAGTAGTCGGCGGTCAGGCTCAGCTCGCCGGTGATGCCGGCGTTGTTGCAGGCCACATCGAGCGTGCCGAAGGCGGCCACCGTTTCCTGCACCAGCTGGTGGCACTGGGCGGGGTCGCCCACATCGGCCTTGTAGAAGCGGGCGTTGGCCCCGGCGGCGGTTAGCTCGGCCACCACCTGCCGGCCCTGCTCCTCGTCGATATCCGACACCATGACGTTGGCCCCGTGCTGCCCGTAGAGCAGCGCCACCGCCCGGCCAATACCCGACGCCGCCCCGGTAACCAGGGCCGTTTTTCCTTGCAAATCCTTATCCATGAAGTAGGTGTTTTAAGCTGTTGGCGCAGCTCCCGAACCGGTCGGGGCCGGGGGTTGCGCCGGGCATAAAGGTCCGGGGCCGGGCTTAGCCGGGCCATGACAATAATTGCCTGATTAGCTGATTTTTGTTAGAGAGTGGTTTGCTCATCGCGCAGGTCGAACACGTTGCCGCCCTCGGCCCGGTGGTCGGGGGCGGGCTCCGGGGCCGGCTCGGTAGACGGTTCTCCGAATTCGCCGTATTCCGGCGTGCCTTCGTGGGCTTCGGCGGCCAGGTCCGGCACAACCGGCGTAGTGGTGGGCGGCAGCAGGGGCTTCTTTTTCATGACTTTAGGGCTTTTTAGTGAGCGGAATAAGCAAGGGGCTCCCAGTGAGGCCCGCCAACGGTCAGTTGGCGGGAGCCAGGCCGGCAAGCACCGAATTGGTAAGCTGGGCGGCAATCGCGAAGTGGTCCGACTCGGACGCGGACGCGGAAACAGGGGCGGGCGTGGGCGCAACCACCGGCAGCACCAGCACCGGCACGGGGCAATGGGCCAGCAGGCGAGCCGTCACGCTTTCATGAAAAAGCTCGCCGAGGTAGCTGCGCTCGCGGGCCAGCACGACGACCAAATCGGCCTGAGTGTCCTGCACGGCGGCCAGCAGGCCCTCGGCGTAGCTCTCGTGCGTGTAGCCGCGCAGCCCGGGCGTGGGCAGGCCGGTTGTCAGGCCGCTGAGCTGCACGGCGCGCAGGGCGGCACTGCACCCGGCGTCGTCTTCTACCCCGCTCGATACGTGGGCCACGGTGAGTACCGCACCGGGCAGCGCCAGCAGCTGGCGCAGGGGCTGGGCATTGGTTGCCAGGTTGAAGGGCTCCCGGTCGGCGGCGATGAGGATGCGGCGCGGGGGCTGGTCGGCCGGGGCGGTGGGCGGCACCAGCAGCAGCGGGAAGTGGCCGGCCCGCAACAACTCGGCGCAGCCCTGGGCCACGCTGCTATCGGCCGGGTGCGCGGCGGGCTGGCTGAGCACGAACAGGGCCGGGTGGTGCCGGGTGGCCAGGTCGTGGGCTACTTCGGGCAGCAGGTCGGTGGCCACCTCCACGGTGGGCTGGGTGTGTAGCTCCTCGGCCAGCCGGTAAAGGGCGGCGGCGGTATCCGTCTGGCGGTTCAGCTCGTCCTGGTGGTAGCTTTCGGCCATCAGCGCGTAGGGGTCGAACATCGACGCCCGGTTGACGTGCAGCAGCACCAGCGGGCCGTACAGGGCCTGCGCCAGGGTATTGGCGTAGTGCACCGTGTGGCGGGGAGTGGCATAAAAACCGGCAAAAACAACGAGCGTGAGGGCCATGACGGGAGAATGGGAAGGTGAGCGAAAGAGGGGCAGGAGCAACGGTCATGCTCAGCCTGACGTCCGGTTTCAGCTAAAAGCCTAGTCCGCCGCCGGCAGCACCAGCACCGGAATGGCGCTTTCGCGCAGCAGCTGCGCCGTCACGCTGCGGTGGAACAGGCCACCCAGCAGGCTATGCCGACGGGCGATAACCACCAGCATATCGGCCTGCTGCCCGGCTGCCTCCTGCAGAATACCGCCCACAATGGTGTTCTGGTACACCTGGCGCAGGCTGTTTTCGGCCAGCTCGCTCACCAGGTCGTTGGTACGCACCGTGTCGAGCACGGCGGCCGCGCTCGGGGGCGTTGCGCCGTTGTCCGTCACCTGCACCAGGCTGAGGGTACCGTGGGTGGCGTGCAGCAGCTGGTTGAGCACGTCGCGGTATTCGACCAGGCTGAAGGGTTCGCCATCCACGGCCAGCAGCAGGCGGCGGGGCGGGAAGGCATCCCAGCCGGCCGGCGGTATCACCAGCAGCGGGTAGGGCGTGTGGCGCAGCAGGTCCATAGCCGTGGCCGTTACCAGGTCTTCGGGGGTGGGCTCGGCTCCGGCCCGGCCCAGCACCACCAGCAGGGGCGGGCGCTGCCCCACTACTTCCTGCAGGGCTTCGGCCAGCGAGAAGCTCGAAATGTCGACGTCCGTATCCACGGGCTGCGCGGCCGCCAGCTTTTCCAGGGCGTAAGCGGTTTTCAGCTCGCCGTCGGTCGTGTGCCGGCTGGCAAACGCTGCCGGGGCCAGCAGCTCGTCGTGGCGGGCGTGCAGCAGCAGCAGGCTGGCCTTCAGTGGCACGGCCAGCCCGGCGGCATAGGACAACGCCCGGTTGGAAACAGCGAAAAAATCGGTCAGAATAATGATGGAAGGCGTCATGGCAATGAAGAAAAAGAGGTTCAGAAATCAGTGCGAAGGCATTGGGGGCGGGCTGGGGGCACCCTTGGGCCGGGCCGCAGCCGGCACCAGCGGGCCGGGGGCGGCATACAGCCAGTCGTCGGCGGCCATGCAGGCATCGGCTTCCTGCGCGCCCTGCCGGGTGCCGGCGCTGATGGACCACACCGAATCTTCGGCGTAGTGACGGGCGGGGCTAGGCTTCGATTCCATGTTCGACGGGGGTTTGGTGGTTGATGCGTGGGTCGGTATTCAGCACGAGCAGGTGGTTGTTCACCTCGTGGGCACCGGCTTCGTGGGCCTCCTGGGCCACCAGGTTGCGGTCAGGGTTGCGCGGAGCCGAGGCCGATGCCAGCCCGGCCGCCGCGCCCGCCACGGCCAGCTGGTTGTGCACCCCCACCACGCCATTCGCGCCGGCTGCCACATCGCCGGCCCGCTCCAGCTCAAAATGCGTGTCGACCCGGCCCGTGAGCAGGGCCTGCCCGCCGTGCACCTGCACGCCAAATGGCAGGTGGCCCACGTAAGGGTCGCGGCCCAGGGCGGCAACAACGGTCTGGCGAATTTCTTCGTCGGGCACCAGCTGGGCGGGCCGCACCTTGAGCAGGTTGTGCACGTTGGCCACGCCCATCACGTGGCGGGCGTCCTGCTCGGCCCCCTGCCGGATGCACAGGTTGCGCACGGTGCCGGCCAGCGTCACCACCCCATCGAGCACCTGCACCAGCGTTTCGGCCGAGCGCACGCGCGGGTTGAAATGGAGCATGGCGCGCACGGCAGCCACAATGGCAGCATCAGTCACGCGCTCAGTAGCGGCGGGCGGCGTAAGCAATTGAGTGGGTTGCATGGGCGGGCGGGAATTGGAATGAGAAAAGTGCGGGCCGGCCAAAAAATCAGCCTTCCTCAAAGGTCCCTTCGCCTCCCCTCCTTTCCCATGACCAGAATTGTCGCATCGCATGACATGCGTCAGGTAGCGGCCGCCCGCCGGGCTCCGCCCTGCAGGACCGCGCTGCAGCCCACTCCAAGCCAATGGCAGCGGCAGGCAGGAAGTCAGGCCGCCGTTCGCCAAGCCCCGCAGGGCCCATACCCGCTGGGGCCAGAATAATACTTATTCACCTAAATGATAATGCTGTAGCGTATTTCAGGCAGAATACGTCGCGTCTCCTCGCGTGAGCGTCGTTCAACGGGGAGACGCGAAGTGTCGCGGCGCTACATCCTGTACATGGCTCTGGAAACCGCAGTGAGTAAACCGGGGGTTAATCCATAAAAAAACCCTCATTGCGCGGTGCAATGAGGGTTTTCGTGAGGCGTATTGGGCTCGAACCAACGACCTCCACCGTGTCAGGGTGGCGCTCTGAACCAACTGAGCTAACACCCCGGAATTGGCCATGCCCGCAGGCCGCCGCCTCAAAGGTAGTTCCGCGTTGCGGATGAGACTAACCGGGCCCACTTTTTTCTCCCGAACGAGGCCTACAGGCAACCTTATGGTCCCGGCAAAGTATAGTGGCAAACGGGAATAGTAATCTTCCCCGGCCGCTGGCCCATTACCCTCACTTCATTTCACCCATGAAAAAGACTCTCCTACTATTGCTGCTGGCTGTTACTTCGGCTTCTTCTGCGTTTGCCCAGGCGGCTCCCGGCGGCGCTACGTCTTCCAAAGACTACACGGGCGGCAAATCGACCGAATCGGGCAATACCGGTTTTGGTGTGAAAGGCGGCTACAACTTCTCCCGCCCCTACGGCGATGGCATCACCAACGTATCGGCTTACAATGCCTTCCATGCGGGCGTTTATGGTCAGTTCGGGCTCAATAACTTTTCGTCGATTCAGGTGGAATTGCTCTACAATCGCAAGGGCTACAACTCCGACATCAACGTGGTGAATGGCAGCAATGTGAGCCTCGTTAACAAAACCACTCGCCTCGATTACCTTGAACTGCCCATCCTCTACGTGGGCAATGTTACCGATAATTTCAGCTTTCATATTGGTCCGCAGATTTCGCTGCTCACCAAGGCCAAGCAGGGCGATGAGGACTTGGGCCTGGCGGCCAGAGGCTTCAACACGGTGGATTTCGGCGGCATCGGCGGATTGGAGTACCGCGTAGGCCCCGCACGCCTTGGCGCTCGCTACGACCTGTCTTTTGGCAAAATATTCGATACCAGCAAGCAGTACCCCAGCGCCAATGGTGGTACTTCCACGGTTACCCTGCCCTCGGTGCACAACCAGGTTGTGCAGCTATATGTAGCCATTGGCCTGCGTCAATAAGCGCACCGCTTAGCATTTTTGTTAAGAAAGGAAGCCCCACCAGGGCTTCCTTTTTTCTTTCCCCTTACCGCCCATTCCGTTACCATGCCCGCCTCCCCCGCTGCCGTCGATATTGCCAGCCTGTTTATGACGCGCGAGCTGCTGCTGGGCCGGGGCCTGGCCGTGCTGGCGGCGTGGGTACTGCTCAACCTGGTGGGCAGCGGCTACTACCTGGCCCACAGCGACCGGCGGCACGAATCGTTCTACTTCCACGGCATGAACGTGGGCTGGGGCCTGGTGAATGCCGGGCTGGCCGCGTGGGGCATTCTGCAGCTGCACTTTGTGGCACCGGCCGGGCTGGTGCCCGCCGAGCTGCTGCAATCGCAGCTGTTCAACGAGAACTTGTTTTTGCTAAATGCCGGGCTCGACGTGGCCTATATCATGACCGGCTACTACCTGCGGGCGCGGGCCCTGGTGCCGGGGCAGGCGCTTCCCGTGCGGCTGCTGGGCTTTGGCCGCTCGCTGTGGGTGCAGGGTGGATTTCTGCTGGTGTTTGATGCTACCATGTGGAGCCTGCTGCACTGGCTGGGGCGCGACTGGTTTCGGCTGCTGGGATGACAGGTATTTTATCCCAGATTGGGATTATCGGCCCATTATGAGAATAGCCGGTTTCCGTTCGCGCAGCAAATGGCACCATAAGGCGACGAAACAGACCGGTTCAACGGGAAACCAATCCGTTGAGAATACGGGTGGTAGAGCTTTGCGTAGCTCTGTCACCACCGCCCACGCCCCGAGTATTCCGGGGAAGGCTGGTTTTCAGCCTCCCTCTTATGCGCTCTTTCCGCCCTGTTCTCGCCGCTTTTTGCCTGCTGCTGACGTTTGATGCGCCGGCCAACACCCTCGACCGGGTAGAGGCGGTGGTGCTCTCGTCGCCGGCCGGGGGCATGCGCCTCAACGGGGTGCTACGGCTGCCCACCGGCCCCGGGCCTTTTCCGGCGGCGGTGCTGCTGGCCGAGCACAAGGCCGGTACCCTGGCCCCCACCCCGGCCGACAAGCAGCTGCTGACCAACCTGGCCGACTACCTCGTGAGCAAGGGCATGGTGGTGCTGCGCCTGGAAGAGCGCGGCCCCGACAACGGCCCCGCTACGCCCGGCACGCTGGCCGAACGCTCGGCCGATGCCCTGGCGGCCCTGAACTACCTGCGCACCCGGCCCCAGGTCGATGTAACGCGGCTCGGCCTTATCGGCCACGGCGAGGGTGGCAACGTGGCCCTGCTGGCCAGCGCGCAGCTGCTGGCGCCCACGTTTGTGGTAACGCTGGCAGCGGCGGGCTTGCCCGGCCGCGAGCTGCTGGCCACCCAGCCCACCATGTACGGCAAGGTGCTCGGCAACGATTCGACCGATGCGCAACGCCAGCACAAGTACCGCCTCGACCAGGTGGCTGCCGAGCAGGAAGCCGCCAAAATGCGCGCCCACGGCTCTAACAGCGCCCAGGTGCAAACCTACCTCGACCAGCAGCGCCTGCGCCAGAAAATGGCCATGCGCCGCGACGAGGAAACCCTGGTGAAGCACCAGCGCGCCATGCTGGAAATAGTGCGCCAAACGCCCGACAACGCGCAGGCCCAGGCCATTCTCAGCAACATGCTGCGCCAGCGCTACCCCAACATTGCGCCGGAGGATGTGCAGACCAGCGTGCAAACCCTGACCACGCCCGCCTACCGCAACTATCTGGCCTTCGACCCCCTGCCCACGCTGCCCAAGGTGCAGTGCCCCGTGCTGCTGCTGCAGGGCGAAGACGATGCCGAGGTGAATGCCACAGTTAATCTGGCCCTCCTCAAAAAAGGCCTCCGCAGCAATGCCCGCGTAACCGAGCTGCACGTACCCGGCCTCAACCACGCCTTGCAGCTGAGCAAAGTGGAAGCCGATGGGATGTCGCCCGCGCCCATCTCGCCCGATGCCCAGGCCAGTATCTACACCTGGATTATGAGCCAGAAATAGCCCTGACCTTCTGCACCTTGCGCGTCCGTAACAAGCAAAGAGGCCCGGCAACCTAAGTTGCCGGGCCTCTTTGCTTGACGTCACCCCTATCCTACGCGGACGTAGAGCCGGAAGATGAAGCGAATAAATAAGATGCAGGTGGCTTAGCACTAGGCAGCTACTTATTGGCAGTCAGGCGGGTGCTAGTTATGCCCGCCGTGCTGGGGCTCCAGCATTTCTTCCACAATCTTCTTGTTGAAGGCCGGAATGTCCTCCGGCTTGCGGCTGGTGATGAGGCCGTGGTCGGTCACCACTTCCGAGTCTTCCCAATGCGCGCCGGCATTGCGCAGGTCGGTTTGCAGGCTGGGCCAGCTGGTCATGCGCTTGCCGCGCACTACATCGGCCTCAATCAGCGTCCAGGGGCCGTGGCAAATGGCGGCTACTACCTTGCCGGAGCCGGCAAATTCCTTCACGAAAGCCACCACGTCTTTATTGGTACGCAGAATGTCGGGGTTCATTTGGCCGCCCGGCAGCACCAGGGCGTCGTAGTCGGCCGGCTTGGCATCGGTGATTACTTTATCGACATCGACCTTGCTGCCCCAGTCCTTTTTGGGGCCGTCCCAGCCCTTGATGGAGCCGCTTTTGAGGGAAATGACGTGGGTTTCGGCGCCCTCGCCTTCGAGGTATTTCTTGGGGTCGTCGAGCTCGGCCTGCTCGAAGCCGTCGGTGGCAATGATGGCAATTTTCTTGCCCTTGAGTTTGTCGCTGCTGAAGATGCTCATAGTATTTTGGGAAGCTGGAAGTGTGTGGCCGGAAGAATGCCCGGCTATCTGGGTTTACGCCCAAAAAAGCCGCAGGTTGGATAAAATTCGGGCATTAATACTTTCAAGCGGCAGTATTAGCCCGTTCCCCCTAAACCTGCTTTTTCTTCGCCGGGGCCTTGGCTTTCGCCTCGCGCCAGCTGTATTCGGGCTCGTAGCCCAGTTCGCGGCGGGCTTTTTCGATGGAGAGCAGCGTTTCGTGCTGGCCCAGCTTTTTGCGCACTTCCACGCCGGGAAACACCTCGGCCATGAGGTCGGTCGAGGATTTCGACATCACGGTATCGGCGTTGGCAATGATGAAGGCGTGCATGCCGGTGGCCTGCCACTCCACGGCTTTGCGGATGGCCTGGGCACCGTCGCGAGCGTCGATATAGGCCCACATGTTCCATTTGCGCTCCTGGGGGTCATCGTTGTAGCCGGGGAATTTGGCGTAGTCGGCGGGCTCCATCACGTTGCTGAAGCGCAGGCCCACAAGCTTCATATCGGGCGTTTGGTAGCAGAACAGGCGGGCCATGTCCTCCATCAGCACCTTGGCCAAGGCGTAGGCGCTTTTGGCGCGCAGCGGGTAATCCTCATCAACGGGCGCGTAGGGGGCCTTTTCGTCGAAGGGCTCGCCCAGCGTAGTTTCGCTGCTGGCCCAGATAACGTTGCGGATGCCCAGCCGCCGTGCCGCCTCGAACACGTTGTAGGTGCTCATGATGTTGTTCTGGAAGATGTGGGCATCGGGGGCGATGCGCGGCGTGGGGATGGCCGCCAGGTGCACCACGGCATCGAACGCCTGCGGAGCCACACCCGCATAAATGTGGTGGCCTACCGATGAGAGGGCATCCAGCGTCTGGCCGAAATCGGCGAGGTCGGCCACCATGTGGGGCACGTTTTCGCCGGCCGGCACGGTATCGACCACGAACACGTCGTAGCCATGGGCCTGCAAATCGGCTACGCAGACTTTGCCCAGCTTGCCGGTGCCACCGGTGACGAGCACGCGCGGCTTGGTGGTTTTATTATTAGGGGTTTTCATTAGAATAAGGATAGATGGTAGGCCGCTATACGGGAGTTGAGGCGGGAATGTGGGCCGGAGCCCGTGAGAAATCTGACGCCCGGCCGCCCGGCGAAGCGGCTTCGGCTTCTGGCCCCAGTTCCTCGACTGCCCCGACAGCTACCGCCCCTTAAACGTGTACGCCGCCCACGGCTACGGCCCCATGCTGCTGGCCGGCGCCGAAATCACCCAGCTGCTCAAGCAACACCCGTATGGCATCAACGACACCTCCGTACAGATTGTGAAGTAGACTGGGCGGGGTATCAAAAAGGAAAGTTTACCGCGAAACCGATTCCGTCTGCATCATTCTTTCTAGCAATGAGCTAATTGGGCGATTAACTAAGTAGTCATTCAATCCTGCTGGGCCCGCTCCGGCTGAACTAGTGACGAATACCAAATTGGTTATGGGGTTGTTGTAAACGTTTGCATAAAGCACTGTTCCATCTTTCATGTCAATAGTCAGCCTTACACGCCACGGCCCGGATGGCTTTCCTTGGAAGGGATAGTATTGCACCGACTGCTGTAGCGTACTGATTACCGACCGAACTTCCCCTGAATCGGTGACTATCCGCGTTTGAATGAATCGTGCTGCCACTAGCTCGTCCGAAGTCATTTCTGGTGTGGCAAGGCAGATGCTTTTGACTGCTGAAGGTCGGAGTTTGGCAGTCAATTGAGCCGCATCCTGTGCTCGTGTTGTGTCACTCATGCTACGCAACCCTAGAAACCCTCCCACCACAACCACTACACCAGCCAGTAGCATTACATTGAGCGTTTTGTTAGAGAAAGACATTATCGGATTGGATATTAAGAATGACACAAGCTAGATAGAAAGTATCTAACCAGCCCCAAATGCAATCAACTACTTGTCGAAATTTATCCATTGCCATGAAAAAGCTTCTCCTGTCTCTTTTGCTCCTGCCGGCCCGGCTTCCCGCGCAGACTGCAGTGGCGGCGGCCTAGCCCCTCAACCTCTTTGCCCTGAGCAACCACAACAGCACGTTTCCCCAACCACTAGCTTAGCAGCAAACCCTGCGCGGTAAACCGCCGGTAAATCCCCGCCAGAATCTCGCTTTTCGTGAGCTGCTCCTGCCGGATATTGGTGACCCAGAACAGGACTTTCAACTCGTAGACCTGCCCGTTGATGCTGCTGAGCAGGATTTCGGGCGGCAGGCTGTGCATGGTGTAGGGACTGGTTTTGATTTCCTCCTGAATGAGCTCGCGGGCGGTTTGCAGGTCGGTTTGCAGGTCGATGCCGGGGGCCAGGCGCAGCACCAAATCCACCCGAACGTGGTCGTTGGTGCGCGTCCAGTTAATGACATGGTTGGAGAGCAAATCGCCGTTGGGCACGATGATTTCGGAGCCCGTCACCGACAGCAGCTTGCTGGAGCGGATGCCGATGTCCTGCACCCGGCCCGATTTACCGGCCACCTCAATGAAGTCGCCGACGTGAAAAGGCCGCTCAAAAATCAGGATAATGCCCGACACCAGGTTGTTCACAATGCTTTGCAGGCCCAGCCCGATGCCCACGCTGAGCGCCCCAAACACGATGGCGATTTTGCTGAGCGGCAGGCCCGTGGCGGCCGTGGCCAGCGCGAAGCCCACCACCAGCAGCAGCAGCCGCAGCGCCACCAGCCACGAGCCCCGGTGCCGGGCCTCGGCGCTGTCGTCCTCGCCCACATCGCCAAAAAAGTAGCCGATGTACTGCTGCAATTGCGCCGAAACGAACAGAATGAAGAAAAACAACAGAATATTGCCCAGCGTGAACACCGTGCTGCCCAGCGTGTGCGGAGCCGTGAGGACCTGCTCCAGCCCCGCGTAGAGCGTGGAATACGCGTTGAGATTGGAGGTGAATACCAGTATCCACAGGGCCGCCGCCACGCCCGTTAGCAGGCGCAGCAGGTGCTTCTCAATCTGGGCGAAATCGAAGCTGGCGGCGCGCCCCTCGCCCGAGCGGCTGCCCAGAATCTGCAGGTGAAAGGCCTCGGTGAACAGCTCGACGAACACCGCCAGCCCGATGCCCTGCGTGAGCCCGAAAATGGCCGCCGTGCTGAACAGCTTGGCCAGGCTCAGCCGCCCAAACACGTTGCCCACCACCGCCAGCAGGTTCAACCCAATAAACAGCCACGTCACCGGAATCAGGAAGCGCAGCAGGGCCATGGTTTCGCGCAGCCGCCACAGCAGCAGCACGCCCAGCCCGGCGGCCAGCACGTTCAGCACCAGCAGTCCCCAGCGCGCGCCCAGCCCGGTAGCCGCGTTGGCATTCGTAATGGTGAGCACCACCACAAACGCCACCAGCACCAGCCAGTACCGAAACAGGGGCCGCGCCCAGCTGCGGGCAAATACCGCCGTGAGGGCCACCAGCAGCAGTGCCTGCAGCAGCGCCAGGTATACGGGCGGCGGGTGCAGCTCCAGGGCCGGAGCCAGGCTGAACACCACCACCCCGGTGGCCGCCAGCGGCCCCGGCCGCAGGTAGCGAAAATCCTCTTCCAGGTCCAGCGTGCGGGCTTTCACGCGCCGGTAGTTGTAGCCCACCCAGCCGTAGAACACCAGCCCGATGAGCAGCATGAACGCCCAGTTATCCCAGTTGTTGGCGAAGTAGAAGTTGATGATTTCACGCCGGTCGGCGGCGGCGTGGTCGGCATCGGCATCGGCGGCCACCGGCACGGCCCGCGCGGCCCACAGCGGCGGGTAGGCCGCCCGCATGGTGGTGCGGCCGAAGCGGCGCATCTGGTCGCCCACCTCGTCCTGCAGCTCCAGGGTCTGAATGTAGCTGGCGGCCACCTGCGTCTGCAGCTGCCGGGTGCGGGCGAACCGCTTGGCCAGCAGCCCGCCAATGCGCTGCTGCCGCGTTTGCAGAGCCGAGTCGGCGTGGGCCAGCGCCCGGGCGGCGGCATCGGTCGCCGCTTCCCGGATAGGCGGAGGCGCCAGCCCGGCCAGCCGCCCCTGCATGCCTTCGAGGGCCTCGTGGGCCCCGCCCAGGGCCGTGCGCCACTCCGCCAGCTGCTCCTGAATATTAACGAGCATGAGCTGGCACATCTGCAGCTGCTTGATGTCGACGACCTGCCCGGTTACTTCCACGCTGTGCCGGATAGCGTGCAGGTTTTCGTCGATATCGGGCAGCTCCTCGGCCACCTCGCGCGAGTCGAACACGTTGCGCACCTGGCCCGAAATGCTGCTCAGCGTGGTATAGGCCACTTCGAGGCGGTGGGCGTCGTCGTGGGTCACGGTATCGGGCGCGGCGGGGCGGGCGCGACCGGGCACGGGCTGGGCCGATGCGCTGGCGGCCACCAGACTGGCCAGCAGCAGCAGGGCCAGCCGGCGGAGCAAGCCGGCCAGGCCAGAACAGCTAGCTGATGGGTAATTCTGAATTGGCATGAGGAAACTTTAGTCCGGAAAAGTACGCGCAAACCCGGCAGCCGCCTTGCGTTGCATGTCGTCCCGGCAGCGTTCACGCTACATCTTTGCAACGCGCCTCTGCTCACCCCGTCTGTCTCCACAATGAAATTAGCCCGACTACTGCCCCTGCTGCTGCTCGCCGGCCTCGCCCGGCCCGCCACCGCGCAAACGACGCCGCTGTACCAACCCCGCGACATCAAAGCCGCCTTCGCCAAAGGCACCCGCAGCCCCGACGGCCGCCCCGGCCCCAACTACTGGCAGAACCGCGCCCGCTACGATATCACGGTGCAGGCCGCGCCGCCCGCCCGCGACATTCGCGGCCGCGAAACCATCACCTACTTCAACAACAGCCCCGACACGCTGAAGCAAGTGGTGCTGCGCCTCATCATGAACATTCACCGGCCCGGCGTGTCGCGCGACGGCGACGCCTCGCCCGACTACCTCACCACCGGGCTGGTGATTGATACCTTCCGAGTAGCGGGCCAGACCCGGCCCCTGCCGGCTACCGGCACCATTGCGGGCGTGCGCCTGCCCAAAGCCCTGGCCCCGCACGACTCGGTGAAGTTCGCCGTGGCCTGGCACTTTCCCGTTTCGGTGGAAAGCGGCCGCGAGGGCATGATTGACCCCACCACCTTCTTCCTGGCCTACTTCTACCCCCGCGTGGCGGTGTACGACGACTACGCCGGCTGGGACCGCCTGCCCTTCGTCGACAGCAAGGAGTTCTACAACGATTTCAACGACTATACCCTGCGCGTGCAGGTACCGGACAACTACCTGGTGTGGGCCACCGGCACCCTGCAAAACCCCAAACAGGTGCTGCAGCCAGCGGCCGCCAAGCTCCTGGCGAAGTCGATGACCAGCGACGCCGTGCTGCACATTGCCACCGCCGCCGATTTGGCCAAGAAAAACATCACCGCCCAGCAGCCGATTAACACCTGGGTCTGGACTGCGAAGGACATCTCGGACGTGACCTTCGGCTTGAGCGACCATTACGTGTGGGACGCCGCCAGCGTCATCGTCGATGCCAAGGCCAAGCGCCGCGCCAGCGTGCAGGCCGCCTATGCCGATTCGACGGTCGATTTCCGGCAGTCGGTGAAGAATGCGCAGTACGCGCTGGGCTGGTTCTCGAACCCCGCCAACTGGCCCGGCGTGGCCTACCCCTTCCCCAAAATGACGGCTTTCCAGGGCTTCGCCGACATGGAATACCCGATGATGGTGAACGACAGCCCGCAGAAGGACCCCAAGTTCGCGCAGTTCGTGCAGGACCACGAAATCGCGCACACCTACTTCCCCTTCTACATGGGCATCAACGAAAGCCGCTACGCCTACATGGACGAGGGCTGGGCCACCACGTTCGAACTGCTCATCGGCCGCACCGAAAACGGGGTGGAAGCCGCCGACAAGCTCTACAAGCAGTTTCGTGTGAACCGCTGGATTCACGATGCCGCCACGGCCCAGGACCTGCCCATCATCACACCCAGCAGCGAGCTAAAGGCCGGCTACGGCAACAACGCCTACGGCAAGCCTTCCCTCAGCTATTTGGCATTGAAGGACATGCTCGGCGATGCGCTCTTCAAAAAAGCCCTGCACGAATACATGGACCGCTGGCACGGCAAGCACCCCATTCCGTGGGACTACTTCAACTCGATGAGCAGCGCCAGCGGCCAGGATTTGAGCTGGTTTTTCAACAACTGGTTTTTCACTAATAATTACATCGACCTGGCCGTGACGGCCAGCGGCAGCACCGTCACCGTCCAGAATATCGGCGGCTTCGCGGTGCCTTTCGATGTGAACGTGGAGTACACTGATGGCACCAAAGAAACCCTGCACCAGTCGCCCGCCGTGTGGCAGGCCAACCAGAAGCAAGCCACCATCACGGTGAAAAAGCCAGTGAAATCGGTGAAGCTCGACGGTGGGATTTTCATGGATGCCAACGAGAAGGACAACTCGTTTGGGGCATAAGGGCTCAGGAAGTAGATAACATTTCGGTAACACTTCCAAACCAACGGCCCCGCAAACGCCGTAGTTTGCCTTGCAATTCCCGTTCGCGCGTGGCGCGAGCGGGAATTTTTGCATCTATCCTTTTCTGCTTCTATGCTGCTAATTCTCCTATTCCTGGCGGTACTGCTGCTGACGTATTCCAACGGCGCCAACGATAACTTCAAGGGCGTGGCCACGCTCTGGGGCAGCGGTACGCTGGCCTACCGCCCGGCGCTGGTGCTGGCCACGGTGGCCACGTTTGCCGGCTCGGTGTGCTCGTATTTCTTTGCTGAGGAGCTGATTAAGAACTTTTCGGGCAAGGGGTTGGTGCCCGATGAAATCATCGGGTCGGTGGCGTTTGTGCTGGCGGTGGCGCTGGGCGCGGCCCTCACCGTGCTGCTGGCCACACGCTACGGCTTCCCGGTTTCGACCACCCACGGGCTGGTGGGCGCGCTGGTGGGCGCGGGGCTGGTGGCAGTAGGCCCAGCGGTGAATTTCGCCAAGCTGGGCAGCACGTTTTTCCTGCCGCTGGTGGCCGGGCCGGTGCTGGCCGTGGGCCTGGGCAGCCTGGTGTACGTGCTGTTCCGGCAGGGCCGGCGGGCGGCGGGCATCACCGAAGAAAGCTGCGTGTGCGTGGGCGAAACCTGGGTGCCGGTAGCCAGCGCGCCCACGGCCGCCTTCACGGCGCTGCCCACGCTGCAAGGCCACGTAGCCACTCCCGCCGAGTGCCAGAACCTCTACCAGGGCCGGTTTCTGGGCCTCGATTTCCAACCCCTAATCAACGGCCTGCACTACGCCAGCGCGGCGGCCATGAGCTTCGCCCGCGGCCTCAACGACACGCCCAAGCTGCTGGGCCTGCTGCTGGTGTGCAAGTTTTTCCAGATGCCCGTGAACGTGCTCATCCTGGCCGTGGCCATGGCCATCGGCGGCTGGCTGAACGCCCGCAAGGTGGCCGACACCATGAGCAAGAAGATTTCCAAACTCAACCACGGCCAGGGTTTCACCGCCAACCTGGTGACCAGCGCGCTGGTGATTTTCGCCAGTAAGCTGGGCCTGCCGGTATCTACCACCCATGTGTCGGTGGGCAGCATCTACGGCATCGGGCTGGTGAACGGCACGGCTAACTCGAAGGAAATCGCCAAAATCGGCCTGTCGTGGCTGCTCACGCTGCCGGTGGCGGCGCTGCTGAGCGCGGGGGTTTATGCGGTGATTAGGGCTTTTGGCTGATAATGAACGTCGGGCTGGCTGGCGCGCGTCTGCGACGCGTGCCGGCTGGGTTCGAGCCTGTGGCTCGGGCACTGAACAATAGTTGAACAACAATTATCCCAATTACTCCAGTCCCGAGCCACAGGCTTGAACCCAGTCGGCACGCGTCGCAGACGCGCGCCAGCCATTACTTCTCAATCGTGAAACACCTCTTCCTTTTCCTCCTCCTTGTCCTCCCGCTCCTCACCCGCGCTCA
Organism: Hymenobacter artigasi; assembly: GCF_012275535.1. Lineage (GTDB taxonomy): Bacteria > Bacteroidota > Bacteroidia > Cytophagales > Hymenobacteraceae > Hymenobacter > Hymenobacter artigasi. Next base: position 354,471 of record NZ_JAAVTK010000002.1, read on the forward strand.
GGTCACGACCAGCGTATTTGAGGGCACTGTTACCACCGCTAAAGGCGAGGGCATTCCCGGGGCCACGGTGGTGCTTACGCACGAGCCCACGGGCACCCGCAGCGGCACGCAGTCGGAACCCGACGGTAAGTTTTTGCTGAACAACCTGAAGCCCGGCGGGCCCTACACCGTGCAGGTAACCTACGTGGGGTACACCGGTCAAAGTCGCGAGGGCCTGACCCTGAGCCTGGGCAAGGTGACGCGCCAGACGTTTGCACTGGTGGAAGCGGCTACGGAGCTGGGCGAAGTAGCCGTGACCGGCCGCAAGGGCGACCCCTTCGCCGCCGACAAAAACGGGCAGAGCTACCACCTCAGCCGCGAGGCCATCCAGGGCGTGCCCACGGTGAACCGCAGCCTGAGCGACCTCACGAAGCTGATGCCGCAAGGCAACAAGAACTCGTTTGGCGGCACCAACTACCGCTTCAATAACCTGAGCATTGACGGCATGGCGACCAACGACGTGCTGGGCTTCCAGGAGCCGGCGAGCGGGGCGGGCGGCACGGTGGCCTCGGGCACGCCGGGGGCGCTGGCGGGCACCCAGCCCATTTCCATCGATGCCATTGATGAGATGCAGGTGGTGATTTCGCCCTTCAACGTGACGCTGGGCAACTTCACGGGCGCCAACATCAACGCCGTGACCAAGAGCGGCACCAACCGCCTAGCCGGTACCGTGTACAGCTTCGCCCGCAACCAGCTCATTACCGGCCGCAGCGTGGATGCCGAGCACAAGCCGATTGAGAATTACTATGACATTCAGTCGGGCGCGAGCCTGGGCGGAGCCATCATCAAAAACCGCCTGTTTTACTTCGCCAACTACGAAAACCAACGCCGCGAAGAGCCCGTGCTCTTTGCCCCCGGCGAGCCCGGCGCCATCGTGCCCATCGAGGTAGCGAAGCAAATCAGCGACAAGCTGAAAAACCAGTACGGCTACGACCCCGGCACTTACGGCGCGGCCAACGTGCAGCGCAACAGCGACAAGTTTCTGCTGCGCCTCGACTACAACATCTCGGACAAGCACCGCCTGAGCCTGCGCGACAACTTCGTGGTGGGCCACGCCGACAACCTCGAACGCTCGGCCAACATCCTCAACTTCGGCAACCAGGGTTTCCGGCACAACAGCCGCACCAACAGCCTGGTGGCCGAGCTGAAAAGCACCTTCAACAACCACGTTTCGAACCAGCTGATTGCGGGCCTGAACACCGTGACCGAGAGCCGCACCTACGACGGCCGCATCTTCCCGCACCTCGAAATCAACTACAACACGTCGACCTCGATTTTTGCCGGTACCTACCGCGAGGCCGCCGTGTACGGCTCGGGCCTGAGCACCACGCAAATCACCGATAACCTGACGATTTTCCGGAACCGCCACACCATCACGCTGGGCACCAGCAACGAGTTGAACAGCATCAAGTACCGCTTCCTGACGGCTTTTAACGGCCGCTGGCAGTACTCGTCGGTCGATGCCTTTTTGCAGGACAAGCCCAACCGGGTGCGCGGCGTGTACAACATCCAGAACAACGACCCCGACTACAACCGCAGTATCCCCTCGGCCGATTTCCGGGCCTTCCTGCTGAGCGCCTACGCCCAAGACGACTACCAGGTAAGCAACCGCCTGAGTGTGCAGGTGGGCCTGCGCGTGGACATGCAGCTGCACCCCGACAAGGTGCCCACTAACCCCGAAGTGGCCCGTGACGCGGCTTTCAATCAGTACCAGAACAAGTTTGGCGGCGTGCCGCAGTTCAACCCCCGCGCCGCGTTCAACCTCACCCTCAACGAGGCCAACACCGTGCAGCTGCGCGGCGGCACGGGCCTGTTCACGGGCCGCATCCCGTTTGTGTGGTACGCCTACGCGCACTACGTGTCGGGCGACCCTTACCACAACATTGACTACAAGCCGGCCAGCGGCGCGGTGCTGCCCATTGCTGAGAACCTGGCTAACCTGCAGAGCCTGCAGCCCGGCCTGGCCGAAATCAACCTGATTGACAACGACTTCAAGCTGCCCCGCGACTGGAAGTCGTCGCTGGCCGTGGACGTGAAATTGCCCTGGGAGATGAGCTTCACGGCCGAAGGGCTGGTGTCGAAAGTGGTGTCGGGGGTATTGTTTCAGTCCCTGAATTTCAAGGATAACAAGGCCACTTTCGCGGGGGCTGATAACCGGCCGTACTACACCACCACGGGCAACGCGGCCAAGATTGACCCGAATTTCACCAACGTATTCGTGATGACGAACACGAGCAAGGGCTACAACTACAACGCCACGTTCACGCTGGCCAAGCGCATCCCCAACCGCCTCGACGCCTCACTGGGCTACAGCTACGGCGTGAGCCGCGACGTGGTGAACGGCGTGCGCGTGTCGCCGGCCGCCAACTATGAGTGGAACCAGTCGCTGGTGGCCAACGACCCCGCCCTGGCCTACTCCAACTTCGACTTGCGCCACAAATTCATCGGCAACCTGGCCTACACCGTGCCGGTGAAGGACAAGTTCAGCCTGAGCGCCAACCTGATTTACATTGCCCGCTCGGGCAGCCCCTTCTCCTTCGTGTACGAGGGCGACGTGAACCGCGACGGCTCGGCCAAAAACGACCTCGTGTTCGTACCCGCCGATGCCTCGCAAATCCAGCTGGCCGACATCACCAACGCTCAGGGCACGGTGCTGGTATCGGCCCAGCAGCAGTACGCGCAGCTCGACCAGTACATCGCCAACGACGCCTACCTCTCAACGCGCCGCGGCACCTACGCCGAGCGCAACGCCGCCCGCACCCCCTGGACCCAGCAGCTCGACCTGCGCCTCATCGCCAAAGTGCCCCTCACCAAAACCGGCTCGCAGCGCCTCGAAGTGTCATTCGATTTCATCAACCTCGGCAACCTCCTCAACCGCGAATGGGGCCTGCAATACTTCGTGCCCAACCTCAACAACTCGGGCTACGCCCTGATGGATTTCGTGAAAATCGACGCGGTGAAAAACCAGCCGGTGTTCCAGTTCCGCAACCCCACCAGCACGCCCTGGCAGACGGACCCCATCAACTCGCGCTGGCAGGGACAGGTGGGCGTTCGGTATGTGTTTAACTAATCTGCACGCGGGTCACCTCACCCCCTGACCCCCTCTCCCGTGGAGAGGGGGAACCGGTTCGGCTCCTGACATTTCATTTACCCGAAAAGCACAAAGCCCGCTGACAGCGGGCTTTGTGCTTTTCCAAAAAATTCGTTGCGGCAAGACCGGTTCCCCCTCTCCGCGGGAGAGGGGGTCAGGGGGTGAGGTGAACGTGGAGGGCTACTCTACCCCTCCCGCGCTACGCCGCTGTTTCTTCAGCTCCTGGCGCACCTCCTTCACGCGTTCGTCGAAGCCGTCGGGGTCGTAGCTCACGCCGTCCACGTCGAGTTGTTCGAGCAGGTCCATCAGGTCGTTGGCGTGGTCGGTGCGGGTGCCGGCGGGCATGGTTACGAAGGTCATTTCCGACCACAACAGGGCCAGCAGGCGGGTGCCGTCCTCGTTGCGCATCTGCATTTCGAGCACCAGGTTGGAGTTGTCGAAATGGATGAGCTGGCTCAGAATGCGTACCGTGGTGCCTTGGTTGGCCGGCTTGAGGTAGCTGATGTGGTGCTTGGTGATGACCCAGGCGGCCTTTTGCTCGCGGGCCAGCTCGCCCATGTTCAGGGAGTAGTGCGCGGTGGTGTGGTCTTCGCGGGCGTTGAGGAAGTAATCGAAGTAGCGGGAGTTGTTGAGGTGGCCCAGCATGTCGCAATCCTGGAAATAGATGCGGTGCGTGGTTTCGGGCGTTTGGATGAGGCGGGACATGAGCAGCGGGGTATTTAGGCCGGCAAAGGTCGGTATTCAGAACGTCATGCCGAGCAGAGCCGAGGCATCTCGCGTGCTTCCACTAATCAATGCCGTTTTCACGATTGAATTACTGCAGCACGCGAGATGCCTCGGCTGCGCTCGGCATGACGTCCGACCCTCCGACCCTCCGACCCCAAAAATTACTCGGCACGCCTAACATATTGCGGAAAAACCCTTACCTTTTACCACCTCAAATTCCCACCGCATGTTCTCGCTTACTCCCGCTCGCTCCGCCGTCCTTTTGGCCTTGGCCGACACCTTTATTCCGCCGCTGCCCGATGGCAGTCCCCCCGGCTCGGCCGGCGTGAGCCTGGAGAAGCTGGAGGCCGCCATACGGGAGCAGCCGGAAGGGGCGCAGGCGGAGTTTGGCCAGTTGCTCGATTTGCTGGAAAAGCCGGTGCTCGGCCTCACCTGGTTCGGGCCGCTGAAACCGTTTCGCAAGCTCGATGCGGAGCAGCGCGAGCACCTGTTGCAAAGCTGGGCCACCAGCAAGCTGCCGCAGCTGCGCAAGGGCTTCAACGCCTTGCGCAAGCTGTGCGTGCTGCTGTACTACGGCGGCAGCATGGCCGAGATGCCGGCAGCCTGGGGCTTCGTTGGCTACCCCGGCCCCGATGAAAAGCCCGTGGATTCGCCCAAGCCCATTCATACCCTGCACCCCACAGAAGACACTGTTTACGAGTGTGATGTACTGATAATCGGCAGCGGCGCGGGCGGCGGCGTGGTGGCCGGCGAGCTGGCCGAAGCCGGGTTCGATGTGCTGGTTATCGAAAAAGGCCCTTATTGCCACGGCTGCGACTTTACCCAGCGCGAAGTAGACATGCTGGGCACGCTCTACGACGCCAAGGGCACCCTTAGCACCCAGGACGGCAGCATTGGCATCCTGGCCGGCTCCTGCCTGGGCGGTGGCACCACCGTAAACTGGGCCGGGGCCTTCCGCACCCCCGACTACGTGCTGCAGGAATGGGCCCGCGAGCACGCCGCGCCCCATTTCACCACCCTCGAATTCAAGGAAAGCATCAACGCCGTGGCCCGCACCATTGGCGTGAACACCAACTATGCCCGCCACAACGGCCAGAACCAGGCCCTGTGGGACGGCTCCACGAAACTGGGCCAGGAAGTGAAGCTGATTCCGCGCAACGAAAAGGGCCTGACCGATTCCGACGCGCACTTCCGCAGCCTGGGCTACACCTCGCTGGGCGACGCCCACGGCATCAAACAGGGCACGCTGAACACCTACCTGCTCACGGCTTTTGAGCACGGCGCCCGTATTCTGGCCGACACCAAAGTGGACCGCGTGACCATCAGCCAGGGCCGCGCTACCGGCGCGGTAGCCGTGCACACCACCGCCGACGGCCGCCAAATACCCATCAACGTGAAAGCCAGGCGCGTGGTAGTGGCCGGCGGAGCCATCCAGACGCCCGCACTGCTACTGCGCTCCGGCCTGAAGCACCCGCACCTAGGCCGCCACCTGCACCTGCACCCCACCGTGGTGGTAGGGGCCCGCTACCCCCACGCCATGAACTCCTGGCACGGCCCCAGCATGAGCGTGGTGAACGATACCTACACCATGCTGCACGGCACCAACTTCGGGGCCAAGCTCGAAACGCCCCCCACCCACCCCGGCCTGCTGAGCATGGTGCTGCCCTGGCTATCGGGCCGGCAGCACCACGAGCTGCTGCGCGACGCCAGCCACCTCGGCTCGTTCATCGTGCTCACCCGCGACCGCGACGGGGGCCGGGTGAGCATCGACAAAAATGGCGCGCCGCTGATTGACTACACGCTGTCGGAGTTCGACCGCGCCAATATGCTGGAAGGCGTGCGCGCCGCCGCGCAAATCCACGTGGCGGCCGGGGCCGAAAAAGTGTACCTGCCCCACGGCACCCTGCCCACGCTGCTCACCAAAGACGGCGTGCTCCAAAACCCCGACGTGCTCGACGGGCTCCCGCACCTGAGCTGGAAATCCAATCAGTTCGGCCTCTACAGCGCCCACCAGATGAGCACCTGCCGCATGGGCGGCGACGCCGCCACCCACCCTCTCAAGCTCAACGGCGAAACCGTGGAGGTGCAAAACCTCTTCGTGGCCGACGGCTCGGCCTTCCCGGCGTGCAGCGGCGTAAACCCCATGCTCACCATCATGGCGCTGGCCCACTTCACGGCCCAGGGCCTGAAGGCCGGCCGGCCGGTGGCAGCGCAGGCGGCGGCCATGCCCTGATGCACCCCGCCAGGCTTTACCTTTGGGCCCGATTTTAGGCACTTCATGGGTAAGCTTGACGATACCAACCGGCGGATTGCAACCGGCCTGTTTTTCGGGATTCTGCTGTTGCTGGGGCCGCTGTTGGTCCGCGACTACGGCATGGGCTGGGACGAGCGCGCCGACCGCATGGTGGGCTACATGAGCCTACGCTACGTGGCCCAGCTGGTGGCCCCGCAGGTGCTGGCCGCCGGCCACTTCACGGGCATACACGAGCTGGCCACCCACGGCGATGCCGACCACGGCCCGGTGTTCCAGATACTGCTGGCGGGGCTCGAAATCGCCTTTTTCCGCCACAACCCGCGCGGGGCCGGCTGGATGCGGCACCTGCTCACCTTCGGCGTATTCGTGGCCGGGGTGTGGGCCGTGTACCGACTGGGGCGGGCGCGGTTTGCCAGCTGGCGCTGGGGGCTGGTGGGCGCGGGGCTGCTGGTGCTCTCGCCGCGCATCTTCGCCGAGGCATTTATCAATTATAAGGACATCGTGTTCCTGAGCTTGTTTGCGCTGGCCGTGCTCACGCTCACGCGACTGCTGCACCGGCCCACGGTGCGCGGCGCGCTGTTGCACGCGCTGGTCTGTGCCCTGGCCACCGATGTCCGCACCATGGGCATCCTGCTGCCGGGCCTCACCGTAGCCTTCGGGGCGCTGGAAATGTGGGCCCGGCCGGCGCGGCGGGCCGCAATTGTGCGGGCCCTGGGTTGGTACCTGGGGGCACTGGCCCCGCTGGTGGTGCTGTTCTGGCCGTTTTTGTGGGAAGCGCCGGTGACGCGGTTCTGGGAGTGTTTCGGCAGCTTCAGGCGCTACCGGCAGACGATGAAGGTGTTTTACCTGGGCGAGCTGATATCCTGCCAGCGGCTGCCGTGGCACTATTTGTCGGTGTGGCTGCTGGTGACTACGCCGGTGGCCTACACGGCACTGGCTGTGGGCGGGGCCTGGGCGGTGCTGCGCGGGCTGCTGGCCCGGCCTACAGCATGGCTGCGGCACACCACCAACCGCCAGGACCTGCTGTTTGGGGCCTGGCTACTGGGCCCGCTGGTAGTGATAGTCGTCATTCAATCAGTGGTATATGATGGCTGGCGGCACGTTTATTTCATCTACCCGGCCTTTGTACTGCTGGCCGTGCGCGGGCTGCGGGCAGGGGTACGCGCCTGGCAGGAAGCTCCGGCGGCCTCGGCGGGTCGGCGCGTGGGCTGGGTAGCGGGCGGGCTGTTGGCGGTGGGAGTCATGCACACGGTTTTCCGGCAGGTGCACGACCATCCGTACCAGTACGGCTACTTCAGCTTTCCGCCCGGGCCGGTGGCCGGCAGCCTGTTCGAGCGCGACTACTGGGGCGTATCGGGCCGCGACGGGCTGGCTTGGGTGCTGGCCCACGACCCAGGTGCTACCGTAGCCGTCAGCGACACACTGCCCCAGAAAATCACGATGTATAACAATTTGCTGCTCCTTCCGGCTGCCCAGCGCGCCCGGTTGCGCTTCGTGCCCCACGCGCAGGCCCGGTACTTTCTGGGCATCTACCGGTGGCACCCCTGGCCGTATGAGCCGCAGTTTGGCACGCCCGTGCACGACATCAAGGTTAATGGCATGACGATTCTGACGGTGTTCCAGCGCTGAGTTTTTTGCGGCTGAATGGACCTTACGGCCCTTTCTTCCGTACTGGTTGGAATATTGCTATTCCCGCTTCTTATGCGTCCAGTTCGTTTTGCCGTGGTGCTGTCGTTGAGTTTGACCGCCGCCAGCTGCTCCATCTTCCATCGCCGCGAAAAGCCCGCCCCCGTGGTTGAAACCGTGCGGACCGCCGAATCGCCCACGCCCCCCACCGCCGCCCGCGACCTCGCCGACGTGATGGCCACCGACCTCCAGCTCACCCCCGAGCAAACCGGCCGGGTCCGCAGCATCCTCAGCAACACGGTGACGCAGGCCAACGCCGCCAAGGAAAAATTCCCACCCAAATCCCCGCAATTGCTAGCCGAGCAGAAGCGAATCAATGCCACTTCCCAGCGCGAGCTGCAGCAGACCCTGGGCCCCGCCAAGTTCAAGCAGTTCATTGCCAACCAGCGCAAAATGGCCGCCGAAATGCAGCAGCGCCAGAAGTAGAAAGCAACTCTTGCGTTCCGGCACGGTTGCCCCCAGTTCTTGTGGAGTTGTACTCCGAAAGCCCCCGGCCGCGGAGTTGCACTCCGCCCCCGCACGGCAGCAGTTACCCAACGTTGGGGGCTACAAGCCCCCGGCAGAGCAGGCTTTCGGAGTGCAACTCCGAAAGAGCAAATACTTCTACAAGTATTTCACCAGCAGCGCCACCAGCTTCTTCACGCGGCCCGTATAAGGCGGGTACATGGCCTTAATGCCGGTGAAGCCCACGCGCTGCCGCATCACCCCCTTCTCATTGCTAAAGGCCAGGAAGCCGGCGTGGCCGTGCGCCTTGCCGAGGCCGGAGTTGCCCACGCCGCCGGTGGGCAGCTCGGGGTGGGCGAAATGCAGCACCGTCTCGTTCACGCCCGCGCCGCCGGCCGAGACGTTGTCGAGCAGGTAGCGGCGGTTTTCGGCGCTGGTAGTAAACACGTACTGCGCCAGCGGCTTTAGGCGGGCATTGATGTACTCTGTGGTTTCGCTCAGGGTTTTGAAGGTAAGCACGGGCAGCAGCGGGCCGAAAATCTCTTCTTCCAGCACGTGGGCCGTGGCCGGCACGTTGGTCAGAATAGTGGGTTCGATGTAGTTCTGGTCCTGGTTCAGGGTGCCGCCGGCGGCCACGGTAGCACCCTTGGTCTGGGCATCTTCGAGCAGGCCGGCGAGGCGGGCGAAATGCTGCGCGTTCACGATGCGGGCCAGCGAATCGGACTGCTCGATGCCGGCCCCGGCCGGGTTGTAGGCCCGTTGAATGGCAGCCGTGAGTTCGGTCAGCAGTGCGGGCTGCACGCTTTCCTGCACCAGCAGGTAGTCGGGAGCCACGCAGGTCTGGCCGTTGTTGAGGAACTTGCCCCACACGATTTTCTCGGCCGCGTCGCGTAGGTCGGCCGTTTCGTCCACCACGGCGGGGTTTTTGCCGCCCAGCTCCAGCGTGAGGCCCGAAAGGTGCTCGGCGGCGGCGCGCATCACAATCTTGCCCACCGCCGGGCTGCCGGTGAAGAAAATATGGTCCCAGGGCAGCTTTAGCAGTTCGGTGGCGGTTTCCTTGCCGCCTTCCAGCAGCAGCACTTCGTCGGGCCGGAACAGGTCTTCACACAGCTGGCGCAGCAGCGCGGAAGTGGCGGGCGTTTGCTCGGCGGGCTTGATGACCACGGCGTTGCCGGCCGCGATGGCCGATATCAGCGGCCCCACGGCCAGGTAAAACGGGTAGTTCCAGGGTGCGATAATCAGCACCACGCCCTTGGGCTCCACCTGCACCCAGGAGCGGGTGCCCAGCAGGGCCATGCTCACGCCTACTTTGCGCCGGGCCATCCACTTTTTGAGGTGGCTGCTGGTGTGCTTGAGCTCGACCAGCGAGGTCCAGATTTCCGTTAAGTCGGTTTCGGCCGTGGGCTTGCGAAAATCGGTAAGAAGCGCCTGCTGAATGTCGGTGCGGTGCGCGTGCAGCCAGCTACTGAGCTTTTGCAGACGGGCGCGGCGGGCCGCCACGTCCTCGGCGCGCAGGGCGGGCGTGCGCAGGCGCAGGGCATCAAACTGCGCCTGAAACTCGTTGGCCGGCTTTGCGGCAGCGCCGCGCACTGCGGCAGCATCATTCACTAAAACAGCAGGTTGCATGATAATCGCCATTAATTGCGCCAGCCTCCGCGGCCAGTCCCGCAGAAAGATACGCGGCTTGCACAACATTTTGGGTAGCCATGCGTCTGTGCAGTCGGTTTTGGTCTGCCGGCACATCCAACGTTAAGTAGGTGTTACCTTTGCAGCTTGCTATTTGGGCTCCGGTCCGCGTTTTTTCATTCTATACCACCCGCCTCGCCGGCGCTAGAACCGGCCCGGCCCGCTGATATTACTGGTACCTTTTTTCGTGATTTCTCTTTATCCCCGCCGCACTTCGCGGCTGTTTTTTGCGCTGCTCGTTCCCCTGCTGGCCCATTCGGCCGGCCCTGCGCAGGCCCGGGAGCTGCCGGCCCCGGCTGCGGATTCGGCCATTGCCACTGCCCTGTCCGCCGATACGCTGGCCGCCGAAGCTCAGAAGCCGAAGCCGACCCGCCTGACGCCCCTGCCGATGGACTCGCTGCCGCACATCCACCCGCGCGACGCCAAGGGCCGCATCACCGACTACACCGTGGCCCCGGGCGTGACCTGGCACTACGACAAGCCCAAACCCTTCGAGTGGGCCTACCACATTCCGCGCGATTTGGGGCAGTTTCCCGGCTTCGCGTTCCGCAAGGAAAACAAGGAAACGCTGATTGAGCTGGCGGCCGGCTCGGTGGCGCTGTGGGTGGCCGACCAGTACCTCGTCGACTGGAGCCAGGATGTGGGCAAAAGCATTGGCCTGAAAGCCGCCAGCACCCAAAAAACCCTGATTTACATCCCGTTCCGCATCGGCTCGGCCAACCTGCCCTTCGAGTTCAACGTGCCCGATAACCTCAACAGCACGTTCTACTTCCTCGGCGATGGCTGGACGCACCTCACCGTGGCCAGCAGCTTCTGGATTTACGGCGGCATTAAGAAGGACAACCGGGCCCTGCGCACCTCCAGCCAGCTGGGCGAGGCCATTTTCAGCACCGGCCTGGTGGTGCAGGCCATGAAGCGCCTCACCGGCCGCCAAAGCCCCTATGTGGCCACCAAGGACCGGGGCGAGTGGCACCTGTTCCCGTCTTACAACACCTACCAGAACTTCGTCCCGAACTACGACGCCTTCCCCACCGGCCACTTGGCCACGGCCATGGCCACGGTCACGGTCATCGCCGAAAACTACCCCGAATACCACTTCATCCGGCCCGTGGGCTACGGCCTGATGGGCCTGCTGGGCTACTCCATGCTCAACAACGGCGTGCACTGGGCCTCCGACTATCCGGTGGGCATCGCGCTGGGCTACGCTTTCGCCAAGATTGCGGTGCGCAACGGCCGCACCCGCGTCGAGCAGCCCGAGGCCATCGACCCAACTGTGCACGGCACGGGCTTCCGCATGCTGCCACACCCCAAGCCGTGGTATCGCCGGGGCCTGTTTTCGCCCTACGCCTACGGGCCGTTCACGGGGGCCAGCTGGTCGCTGCGCCTGTAAGCCACGAAATCCCAACCGACGGCTTTTATCGTTGATTATTGAGCCGGCGCTGGCTTGCGATATCTCAATATGCTATACTATGCCTGATTTTCTCTTCGATTTCCCCAACCCGGACCTGGCCAGCTGCCAGGCCGAGCTTACCCGGCAGCTAGCCCTGCTGGGCCGCCACTGGCTCACCTTTGCCGAGGCTGAGCTGGTGGAGCTGCCCGGCCCCGGCCGCTGGAGCCGCAAAGAAATCCTGGGCCACCTCATCGACTCGGCCACGCATAACTACCAGCGCTTTGTAACGGCGCAGCTCGCCCCACCCCCGCTCCGCCTCGAACCCTACGACCAGGAAGCCTGGGTGCGCCTCGGGGCCTACCAGCACCGCCCGGCCACCGAGCTGCTCGCGCTCTGGACCAGCCTCAACCACCAGATTCTGCACCTGCTGGCCCGCCTGCCCGAGGCCCAGCTCGACCACGAGTGCCTCTCGCTCAACGCCAACCCCGTCACCCTGCACTGGCTCATCGCCGACTATGTGCTGCACCTGGAGCACCACGTCCGGCAGATTATCAATCATTGAATAGCCCACAAAAAAATCCCGCTCCTGATTTGGAGCGGGATTTTTTTGTGGGGCTGTCATTCCGACGCAGGAGGAATCTGATTAACACAGTTAGACGGATTTACCAGATTCCTCCTGCGTCGGAATGACAACCGGGGCTTACTTGAACAAGCCTTTTTTCACGGTGCGGTTGCCGTTTTCGTCGATTTTAATCTTCGTGCCGTCGGCGCGCTTGATTTTCACCGAGCCGTCGTCACTGCGCTTGATTTTAGCGCCGTTTTCGTACTTCACTTTGTGGTCGCCGTCGTTCTGGTTTTCCAGCTTCTTCACGCCCGAGCCCTGGCCCACGCTGCTGCCGGTGCGGCGGGCAGTCGTGGTGGTGGTGGTTACCGTGCCGGGAGTCAGCGAGTAGGGGCCATCGCCATAGTTGGCGCGGTTCGAGGAGTAGGTGTTGTAGTAGTCCGGGCTGTTCAGGTCGGTGCGAATGGTGTTATCCGCCTCGTCGTTCACCTGACGGATGGCGGCGTAGCGGCCGGTGGTATCCGTCGCGTACTGGGTTTGCAGGGCGTTCAGCTTGCGGCCCCGGGTGTAGTAGGTTTTCTCGATGCGCGTGACCACCACAGTGTCGGTCAGCTTGAGGTCTTCGGCCACGCGGGCGGCCATGCGGCGGGCGTCGTCGTAGGCGGCCATCGTGTCGACGGTAGTCGTGGTCGTTACCGTAGCATCCGGCGTGGTCGTGGTTTCAACGGTCTTGTCCTGCGTGCAGGAAGCGGTAGCCAGCGCGGCGGCGGCCATCAGGCCGAGCAATTTGAAGTTCATGGAATGCAAAGATTAAAGAATTAAAAACGGCCATAGAACCATTTTTAGGGGCTGATACGGTGCCGCTTGCCCACGGGTTGTGCGGCCGTTCCGCAAGAGTTAAAAGTTGAGCGTTAAAAGTTGAAACCCCTAAAATCGATTTTTTTTAACTTTTAACGCTCAACTTTTAGCTTTCAACCAGCTAGGCGTTCACCACCGAGCCGCCGTTGGGGTGCAGCGTCTGGCCCGAGAAGTACGAAGCGTCTTCCGAAGCCAGGAATACGTAGGACGGAGCCACTTCCGAAGGCTGGCCGGCGCGGCCCATGGGCACGTCGTGCCCGAACAGCGGCAGCTTCAGCAGGCCAATGCCCGTAATAAACGGCGTCCAGATAGGGCCCGGCGCTACCGAGTTCACCCGAATACCCTTCTTGATGAGCTGCAGCGACAGCGCCCGCGTGAAAGCCGTGATGGCCCCCTTGGTGGAGGTGTAGTCCAGAAGCATCTCGTTGCCCTTGAAGCCGTTCACCGAGGCGGTATTGATGATGGTATCGCCCTCCTTAAGGTGCTTCACCGCGGCCCGCGAGATGCGGAACATGGCAATAATGTTCAGGTTGAAGATGCTGTCCAACTCCTCATCCTTGATTTCTTCGAGCGAGTCGTGCCAATTCTGCTCGGCTGCGTTGTTCACCAGAATATTGAGCCCGCCGAGCTCGGCCACGGTGCGGTCCACGATTTCCTGACAGAAGGCGGGGTGCTTCAGGTCGCCGGGCAGCAGCAGGCAGCGGCGGCCGTGGGCCTGCACGATATCCCGCACCTTTTCGGCGTCCTGCTGCTCGGTGGGGAAGTAGCAAATGGCCACATCGGCCCCTTCTACCGCGAAATGTACGGCCACGGCCCGGCCAATGCCCGAGTCGCCGCCCGTGATGAGGGCCACCTTGCCCTTCAGCTTTTCGCTCCCCTTGTAGCCTTCGCGAATGTATTCGGGCTCGGGGGTCATCTTGTATTCGAGGCCGGGTTTGCCGGCCCCCGCGTCCTGGCTTTGGGGCGGGAAAATAGTGGGCTTGTCAGACATGTATAGGATATTGAAAGGAAATGGATGGTTTCGTTAACGGCCGGCCCTGGCCGGGGTTACGGCGCGGCCCGTTTCTGCACGGCGTACCTTTGTCGGGGCGCTCGTGCGCCGCGTTTATTCTTTTTGATTTTTTGCCCATGCCTCCTGCCTCGCTCACCCGCCTCAATAAATTCATCAGCGAAAGCGGAATGTGCTCGCGCCGCGAGGCCGACCGCTACATCGCGCAAGGCGCGGTACTGCTCAACGGCAAGCCCGCCCAGATTGGCGACCAGGTAGGCCCGCGCGACCGGGTAAGCGTGAACGGCCACAAGCTGGAGCCCAAGCAGGCCGAAGACGCCGTGTACCTGGCCTTCAACAAGCCGGTGGGCGTGACGAGCACCTCGGAGCCGGGGGTGCGCGGCAACATCGTGGACTACGTGAACCACGCCGCCCGCGTGTTCCCTATCGGCCGGCTCGACAAAGATTCGTCGGGCCTGATTTTCCTGACCAGCGACGGCGACATCGTGAACAAGATTCTGCGCGCCGGCAACCAGCACGAAAAGGAATACGTGGTGACCGTCGACCGCATTCTCACCGACCGGATGCTCGACGAGATGGCCCACGGCATCCCCATGCTGGGCGTGGTCACCAAGCGTTGCGTCATCGTGAAGGAAACGCCCTACATCTTCCGCATCACGCTGATGCAGGGGCTCAACCGTCAGATTCGGCGCATGGTGGAGCATTTCGGCTACGAGGTGATGAAGCTGGAGCGCGTCCGTATCATGAACATCAGCCTCAAAGGCCTGCCCGTGGGCGACTGGCGCGAGCTGACCCCTGAAGAAGTGGCCGGCATCATGAAAATGGTGTCCAAGTCAAGCGGTACCGAGGAAGCCTCCGGTGGCCGCAGCCCCAAGAAGGCCAAAGCCGCGTCGGCGCCGCAGGACACGCTCACGAGTGACGGCCGGCCCACCCCGCGCCCCCGCAAGCCCGGCCCGCCCACCATGTACAACCCCTCGGGCACCGGCTGGTGGGGCCCGCGCCCCGAAAAGCCCGGCGCATCCGGCACCAAGCCCGGCCTGGGTGGCACCAAGCGCCCACCCAAAGCCGGCCCCGGCGGCGGCGGCGGTTCGCGCCCCAAAAGTGGTGGCGCAGGCGGCCCCGCCCGGCCCAAAACCGGCACCCTGGGCACCCGCCCGGCCGCCAGCGGCAAGGGCAAATCCGGGGCCGGCCGCAAAGGCCCGCCCCGCCCCCGCTAGGCCGGCGGAATTATCACTATCCGGTTTGCCGTTAGCCTTCGCATGAAGCCCTTTTGCCTGCTGCTTTGCCTTTGGCTGCCCGGCGTGGCCGTGTGGGCCGCGCCCGCGCCCCTGCTCCCGCCACTCGTCATCGCCGAGCAGTTTGTGGCGCCCGCCGGGTGGGCCACCATGAAAAGCTACCTCTGCTGTGAAGTGGCCAGCCAGGCCAAACGCCAGACCCTGGGCCAGCAGATTCCGCCCCGCGTGCAGCGTGCCTGCCAGCTGGTGCGCCAGGACTCGGCCACCGCCGTAGTGGCCGTGGAGCTGCGCGACTCGCTGAGCCGCCGCGACTTCTACCTGCACTTCCACCGCGAAGCCGACGGCTGGAAGCTGAGCGCCATCCGCAACCTGGCCATGACGCACCTGGGGCCGCCCATGGTGGCGCTGCTGGCCGCCATGCCCCCGGCCGAAGTGGCCGACTACAACCGCAAGCACCCCGACGCCAGCCACGCCTTCACCATCGGCAACCTGCGCCTCTGGACCAGCGCCGACGCCGACATCGCCGCCCATTTCTACCAGCACCGGGCGGCTTTTCAGGAAATGCTGAGCCGGGTGCAGAAGGGCCGGTTTTTCCACCCCGGCATTGCGGCCGACGAAGCCACCGACGAGCAGGCCGCCAACGCCGATCCCGCCGTGCACGCCCTGCTGCGGCAGCTATACCTGGGCCACGTCACGCGGCGCGCCACCAGCTGCGGCAGCTGCCTGGCGTTTGTCATCGGCGGCAAAATCGACAGCACAGTGGGCCTGCTCTACCAGCCCGAGCCGGCCCTGCTGCCCGCCATGCAGCCCGATGGCCTCATCGTGCTCCGGCCGCTGGGCGACGGCTGGTACCTCTACAAAACGACTTAATTACCCATGATGAAACCCGACGCTACCCCTCCCCTGGCCGAAAAAGACCAGCTGCACCCGCGCAACCCGCACCGCGCCCCCTACGATTTCCCGCTGCTGAGCAAAGTCAGCCCGGAGCTGGCGGCTTTCGTGCGCCCTAACCCCCACGGCAGCCTGTCGATTGATTTCGCCAACCCCACCGCCGTAAAAGCCCTGAACCGAGCCCTGCTGAAGCATTTCTACGGCATCGAGCACTGGGATATCCCCAAAGGCTACCTGTGCCCGCCCATTCCCGGCCGCGCCGACTATGTGCACTACCTGGCCGACTTGCTGGCCGAAAGCAACGGCGGCGTGCTCCCGCCCGGCGAAGAAATAACGGTACTGGACGTAGGCGTGGGCGCCAACTGCATTTACCCCATCATCGGCCGCCGCGAATATGGCTGGCACTTCGTGGGTTCCGACATCGACGGCGTGGCCGTGCGCGCCGCCCAGCAGATTGAGGCCGCCAACCCCAGCCTGGCCGGGTCCATCGAAGCCCGCCTGCAACCGGCCCGCACCCGCATTTTCGACGGCCTCATCCAGGCCGGCGAAGTATTCGACCTCACGATGTGCAACCCGCCGTTTCACGCTTCGGCGGCAGCGGCGGCGGCAGGCTCGCAGCGCAAAACGGCTGGCCTGGGCACCGGGCGCGGCCCCCGGCCGGTCCTGAACTTCGGCGGTCAGAACAACGAACTGTGGTGCGAGGGCGGCGAGGCCGGCTTCATCCGGCGCATGGTGCAGGAAAGCGGCCGGCGGCCTCGCGCCAGCTATTGGTTCACGTCGCTCGTTTCTAAAAAAGAAACCCTGCCCGGCCTGTACCGTGCCCTGCAAACGGCTGGTGCTACCACCGTCCGGACCATCGAAATGGCCCAGGGCCAGAAAAAAAGCCGCCTCGTAGCCTGGACATTTCTCTCGCCCGCGCAGCAGGAAGCCTGGCGAAAAACCCGGTGGGCGGCGGCGCAATAGTGCTATCTCACTGCGGCCTTTGTATATTGCGTATCTTCGTAACAATACACCCGTCTGCGCACTTCTACTACTCCAACTAGAAGGGCCGGACACAACAGATTTAGCAGCAAAAAACTATGGGTAGGTCTCAAGAGACATTTGGTAAGAAAGACAACGAGAAGAAGCGCGCGAAGAAGAAAACTGAGAAGGAAGAGCGCAAAGCGGAACGTCAGGCCAACGCCAAAAGCGGTGCGCCGCTAGAGGAGATGTTTGCCTACGTGGACGAAAACGGCAACATTACCGCCACCCCGCCCGACCCCACCAAGAAGCGTGTCATCAAGGACGAGGACATCCGCATCAGCATTGCCAAGCAGGAAGACCGCGAGCCGGAGGACACCATCCGCACCGGTTCGGTTACGTTCTTCAACGACTCGAAGGGCTACGGCTTCATCAAGGATTCGGTGACCCAGGAAAGCATTTTCGTGCACGCCAACGGCCTAGCCGGCGGCCCCATCTCGGAAGGCGACAAAGTAAATTTTGAAGTGGAAATGGGTGCCAAAGGCCCCAACGCCGTGCGCGTGAAGAAGGCCAGCGCCACGCCGCCCCCGGCCGCTGCTGCCCCCGCTCCCGCCGAGTAGCAGCCCACCGACTGACGTTACGTGAAAGCCCCGCTTCCGAAGCTATTGCAGCTTCGGAAGCGGGGCTTTCACGTGGGACTAGCCCGGCTTAAGCGTTGGCGTCCATCGCGGCCAGATTGTCCTCGGCGGCGGCGGTATCGGAGCTTACCTCAGCGCCATTTTTACCGTTGCGCTTCGCCAGCATGCTCAGGCCCACGGCGGCGAGGGCAGCGCCGGCCAGTACCTTCTGGGTGGTGGTGAGCTTGCTCTTGCGCAGCTTCTTGAGGGATTTGGCCGCCCCGCCGAGCAGGCTTTGCTTCTTGGCTGATTTATTCTTTGCGGCTTTGTCTTTGGTCTTTTTCATGGTGCGGATTGATTGAAGGTGACGTGATACCGGGCGGGCACTTGCCGCCGGCTATTCTTCGGAAAAATGCTTGGGCGCTTTGCGGTGGCGTTTGGGAGCGGCCGGTGCGGCAGCTTCGTCGGCTTCTGGCTGGGCCTCGGGGCCGGCAGCGGCATCGTCGGTTTCGCGGGCAGCCAGGTAGGCCAGGCCGGCGGCAGCCAGGGCCAGACCGCCTACCAGCTTCTGGCCGGTGCTGAGCTTGGAAATTTGGCGGGTCACCTTACGGAACTTCTTGAGCGACTGGGCCGCGACCTCCAGCATATCATCCGAGGCCTTATCCTTTTTCGAGTGCTTCTTTTTGTCTTTGCCCATGAGAAGTTGTGGTAAAACGGTTTCCAGCAGGAATTGAAAAGGGAAAGCCATAATGATGAACAGCATACGCAGCGCCAGAGAAGTCGGCGGCGCAACAGCCTTAGGGTATTCGCAAGCGGCCGCCGGAAGGTTGCCTTTTTGTTGCAGCAATGGCCCGCGTCGTTACAGCAGCAGCACGTCAATCTTGTGCGCGTGCACTTGCTGCAATGATGCCGACCACGCGAAAACCGTGAAAAATCCATCGACCGAGGCCACCAGGGCAATAGCGTTGTGCTGGTCGTGCACGAACTGGGCGGCGGCCAGGTGGCGGGTGCCGCCGTTCTGGGCCGGGTGCAGGTGGCGGGGCTCGCTGCCCACCACCGGCTCGGTGAGCACCATGGCCTCGACGGGGGTGCTGGCATGGGCCCGCGCCACCTTCGCCCCGAAGGCCAGCAGCGTGTACTCGCGGGTGATGACGGTGGCTCCATCCACGGCCGTGAAGCCGCCCACGATGCCGATGTTGCGCCGCAAGGCGGCCTGCCACTTGCGTTTCGACTGCCCCGGCCGCTGCACCGCCCGGATGCCGGTGTAGGCCGGGGCCACGGAGTAGCTCAGGGGCTGCACGATGGAGGCTTGCCACTGGCCGGAGCCGGGCGGCACCACCAGCACCAGGCCGCCCCGGCCGTGGGCCCGCATGGCGGCGGCCAGTTCCAGCAGCACATTGTCGGCTTCGCCGGTATCGGGCGCGGGCAGGCTGCGGCCGGGCAGGAAGGCGCGCAGGGCCGGGCAGTCGTCGAGGAAGCCATGCCCTTCGTCGACGAGCTGGAGGTGGTCGCCGCGCAGCACGGCCACGTTCACGAACTTGCCGAAACCGCCGGCGCGGCGGTGCTTCACCACCAGCAGGCCGGGCTCTACTACTTCGAGCACGAAGCACAGCGGCGGCACCCGCGTGGCCGTGCCCCACACGTAGAGGCCGTCGGCATCGTGCCACACACCCAGGTGCAGGCCGGGCTGCTCCACGGCGGGCGCCAGCTTGAGCAGGTTGGCGGGCGTGAGGCGGCGGCGCTGGCCAAACACCAGCGGCTGCCGGGCCTGCTCCTGCGGCAGCAGCGCCAACGAGATGCGCGGCGAGTAGCCCTCCTCCCGGCCCAGGCTGGCCCAAAAGGCCACGTCAATCACGGCCTCTATCCACTGCGTTTCGGGCGGGGCGGCCAGCCGGGCGGCATTTTCGGTGCTGGCCGCCCGGTGCCGCGCAAAGTGGGCTTCAACCATGGGGGCCGCCATGCGCGCCGTGAGGTAGGTGGGTTCCGAAAGCATGGGGCAAAGATGGGGACGCGCGGCGAGCCAGCCAGGCAACCAGCGCATCATCAGCCGCTCAAGCAGCGGCCAGGGCTTCGGTAGAGGGGTGCGGGGGCATACCCGGAGGACTCGCCCCAGCACCCTGCCGCGTTTTCGCGATTCGTGCCGATTACTACTGTTAGCGCTTTCTCCAAGCATTCAACTTGTATCCATACCTTGCTGCCTAAAGTGGAGCCCAGAACCCACTCTAAAAAACGGGGCGTCACCGAAAAGCCTTATGATTAGGAAATTCTACCCCATTTTACCCAATGGAATACTTTTTACATGTTTTAAGAAACTACGCTGTATTCAATGGCCGTGCCCGCCGAAAAGAGTACTGGATGTTTGTGTTGTTTAACATCCTGTTTTCCATGGCCGCAGGAATAGCCGACTACTCGTTGTTTGGCTCCGGCTCTGGCGCAATTTCTGGCTTATACTCGCTCGCGGTGCTCATTCCCAGCTTGGCAGTAGGCGTTAGAAGACTTCACGACGTGGGAAAAAGCGGCTGGTTCACGCTTATCCTCTTTGTGCCATTAGTAGGGGCTATCTGGCTGCTGGTGCTCTACTGCACCGAAGGCACCGACGGCAGCAATGAATATGGCCCAAACCCCAAAGCAGAACTTGCCTACTAAGCAGTAGTCAGGCAACGCAAAAGCGTCTGAAGCTCCGGCAGCTTCAGACGCTTCTGCGTTTGTAAGGGCATGATGCGCAGCTGCATCTGGCAAGCGGCAAGCTTGCTGCGGGTGCAAGTCAATCCACCCGAAGCAGCGGGTTTCTGCCACGGCTTCGGTTTCGGAGCGAGGCACTGGGAATATTATTTGAGCGGAAGCTACTCTGCAAGGCAGTGGCCCAAAGCCGGGTGTTGCGACGAATTGTCCAACGGGCTTCGTCGTACCACCACTACCAGCTGCTCATGGCGGCGGTGGTAACCCGGGAGTTAGTGGTACGACGCCCCCAAAATCGTCGCACCACCCCGCTTTAGACCACCGCTCCCTTCAAAGAGGGCATCGCATGCTGGCGGCCTTACCATACGCATTACCGTCTATATTTAGCGCGGCAATCAGCTGTCTTATTATGCGTAAAATACTCGTAGGCCTCACGTTACTTTGTGCCCTTTCCGGCATCGGTGCCTATGGCCAAACCCCGCCACCCAAGGCCGGACCAGGCAGTCCCCCACCGCCCACTGCCGCCCCGGCCCCCAAGCCCGCGACCCGGGACGAGCTATACCAAACGGTGGCCCGGCTGGACACGGAAATGTTCGCCGCCTTCAATGCCCACGACGTGAGCAAGCTCATGGCCTACTTCGCCGATAACGTGGAGTTTTACCACGACAAAGGCGGCCTGAGCAACTTCGCCCAAACCCAGGAAGGCTTCGCCCGCCTGTTCGCCCAAAGCCCCGACATCACCCGCACGCTGGTACCGGGCACCCTGGAAGTGTACCCCGTGAAAGACTACGGGGCCATGCACATCGCCACCCAACGCTTCTGCCACGTCGAAAACGGCCGCAACGACTGCGGTAATTCCAAGTTTGTGATGGTCTGGCAGCAGCAGGCAGGCAGTTGGAAAATCACCCGCGTCGTGAGCTACGACCACTAGCCAGCGAGGATGCCCATGCTGTGCCCCGCAAGGGTAATAAATAAAAAAAGGCTGAAGCTCCCATAGCTTCAGCCTCTTTTCGTTTCTACCGCAGGGCGCGCAATTACATGTGAATGGCCCGGTTCTCTGAGTCGCAATTAGGGCTTACCAGTACTTTGCAAATGGTGCAGGGCTTTTTCCAGCGCGGTATCAGTGGTGCCCTTAACATCGGACATGATGTGTTCGGCGGGCACGAAGTTTTCACGGGGCAGGCCATCAATACGGTAGAGGCGCTCGGTGGGAATGTTGAAGCCGAAAGTAGAATTGGGCAGTCGGAACGAGCTGACCGCCCCATTGAGGCGGGCCATCTCGGTGCCCACGATGGTGGCCCGCTGCATGGCGTCGAAAGCGATGGTGATGCCCTCGCCCATGCTGCTCGTCCAGCGGCCCACCAGCACCACCAGCGGCCGGGTGTAGGGCCGGGGCCGGGGCGAAACAAGCTCCAAGGTGCTGCGCCGGATGCCAAAGGCCCGTTCTTCGGCCGGAAACTCGTGGCGTTGGTAGGGCTGCTCGGCCGTAATGAAGCGGCCCATGATGGCGCGGGCCACGGTGGTGTTGCCGCCGCTGGGCGTTTCACGTAGGTCGAGGATGAGGCCGGTGGTGCCGGCCAGCGCCTCCAGGGTGCTATCGAAGGCGGCCATCAGGCGGTTATCGCCAAGGCTGTTGTTGATTTTGATGTAGCCGATGGTGCCGAGCTGGCGGCTTTCCAGCGGGCGGGCGTACTGGATGTGCTCCAGTTGGGCGGTGGGCTGGTCGGGAAATAGCTCCTGGCGTCGGCTCTGGGCGCGCACCGTGAGCTTGCGCGGCGTGCGGTGGTCGCCGGCTAGTGCCAGGTTCAGGGCCAGGTCGCGGGCGGCAGGGTCGATGGTTTTCAGGCAGCGGCCCAGCAGGGGCAGTAACGCCTGCGCCACGGGCACATCGTTGATGGCCAGCACCTCCATGCCGGGGCGCAGGCCCACCCGCTCGGCCCCGAAGCCCGCCCGCACGGCCACCACCAACGGCTTGCCCTGTTCGAACCGCGCCCAGACATCGGTACCGGTGGGCACTAGGCGGCGCGAATCGGGCAGGTTGGTCGAGAGGCCGGCGTGGTTGTCGTACAGTTCATTGAGGGCGTTTTCCAGCAGCCGCACAAACTGCGCCCGGCTACCGATGCCGGGCAGTTGCGCCCCGTACACCTGCCGCACTAGCGCCCAATCGGTCTGCTTCTTGTCGAAGTAGGCGTAGTTATCGTTGACGGTATTCCAGAAGTAATCGAAATCTTGCTGGTACTGCGCGGGCGTGAGCTGTGCCCGCAATGCCCCCGGCCGCAACAGCAGCCCCAGAACCAGCAGATAGCCAACGCGGGGAAATAGACGCATCGAAAAGTAGCTTAGTGGAAATTGGTGCAAGTAGCACAAAAAAAGAGGCTGAAGCTCCCAAAGCTTCAGCCTCTTTCAGTTTCTGCCGCAGGGCGCGCAATTACATGTGAATGGCCCGGTTCTCCGTAGCCGCCAGACAGGCTTCTTTCATGGCCTCGGCGTAGGTGGGGTGCGAGTGGCTCATGCGGGCCACGTCCTCGGCGGAGGCGCGGAACTCCATGGCGGTTACGGCTTCGGCGATGAGGTCGGCGATGCGTGGCCCAATCATGTGCACGCCCAGGATTTCGTCGGTGGTTTTGTCGGCCAGCACTTTTACGAAGCCGTCAGTGTCGCCGCTGGCGCGGGCGCGGCCGCTGGCTTTGAAGGGGAACGAGCCCACTTTGTAGGCCTTGCCCTGCTCCTTCAGCTGCTCCTCGGTGTAGCCCACGCCGGCCACTTCGGGCCAGGTGTACACCACGCCGGGGATGAGCAGGTAGTTAATGTGCGGCTTCTGGCCCACGATGGTTTCGGCCACGAACACGCCTTCTTCCTCGGCCTTGTGGGCCAGCATGGCGCCGCGCACCACGTCGCCGATGGCGTAGATGCCGGGCACGTTGGTTTGCAGGTGGGCATCGACCTTGATGCGGCCGCGCTCTTCCATTTCAATGCCGGCGGCTTCGAGGTTGAGGCCGGCGGTATAGGGCGCGCGGCCCACGGCCACGAGGCAGTAGTCGCCTTCAAAAGTCACCTCCTCCCCTTTCGGGTTGGTGGCAGTCACGGTCACGGAGTCGCCCTCGCGGGTGGCGCCGGTCACTTTATGGCTCAGGAAAAACTCGATGCCGATTTTGCCCAGCACGCGCTTCAACTCCTTGCCCAGGCCGCGGTCCATGGTCGGGATGAGCGAATCGAGGAATTCCACCACCGATACTTTAGCGCCCAGGCGGGCGTACACGGAGGCCATTTCGAGGCCAATCACGCCGCCGCCAATCACAATCATGTGCCGGGGCACTTCCCGAATGTTCAGGGCCTCGGTGCTGGTGATGATGCGCTCCTTGTCCTGGGCGATAAACGGCAGCACCGTGGGCTTGGAGCCGGTGGCGATGATGACGTTTTTGGTTTCAATCGTCTGCGCCTCGCCGCCCTCGGTAGGCGCGATGCTGATGTGGGTCTTGTCAACAAAAGAGCCTACGCCGGTGAGGACGTCGATTTTGTTCTTCTTCATCAGGTAGGCGATACCATCCACGTTGGCCTTCACCACGCCGGCCTTGCGGTCAATCATGCGGTTCATGTCCACCGTCAGGTTGTCGAGGCCGATGCCGTGCTCGGCAAACACCGAATGGGCATTGTGGTAGTGCTCGGAGGAATCGAGCAGGGCCTTGCTGGGGATGCAGCCCACGTTGAGGCAGGTGCCACCCAGGGTGGGGTATTTCTCGATAAGGGCCGTTTTGAGGCCCAGCTGGGCGCAGCGGATGGCCGCTACATAGCCGCCCGGCCCGGAGCCGATGACGGTGACGTCGTATTGATTCATGAGGGAGAGAAAGTGGTTTTTAACTTATGAATGGCCCCCAATACAATTCCAGGCAGGGAGCCTCGCTTTCGGAAATAAATTCAGCGATTAGCCGGTGCTGTCGCTGCAACTGCTCGGCCATAACGCGCACGCCCCGATTGCCGAAACGCAGGTAAACAATCTTTAGCGGCTGGCCCCGCAGCTGGGCCAGAAGAAAGGAATCGTCGTCCTGGGTTAGAATCGTGAAGTCGTTGGCGCGTGCCCACTGCCAGATGGTGCTATCCTGGCGCGCATCTAATTGCACGTCGCGCACATGCAGGGAGTCTGGAAATGCCGGCGCCAGGTACCGCACCAGCTTGGGCGATAAATTTTCGTCTAACAAAAGCTTCACGCGGCCAGCTGCACTACTTTAATGTAGCTGTCACGGTCGGCCGCAAAGGCCAGCACGGCCCGGATATCGCGCGTAGTCAGGTCAGGGAAATCATCCAGAATTTCGGCTTCGCTCATGCCGGCGGCCAGCCAGCCCAGCACATCATACACCGTGATGCGCAGGCCGCGAATGCAGGGCTTGCCGCTGCGCTTACCGGGCTCAATGGTGATGATTTCGCGGTAGTCGACGGGGGCATGGGTTTCCATAGCGCAGGTGGATTTGGCGGTTATGCTTATCGAAACAAAGGTAGGGCACAAACCAAACGGATGTACCGTAGTACCAACAACATCAACTGCCGGGGAAAAGGGTTGTTATCACACGCCGCCACGATTCGTTCAGCGGCGAGAGGATGCTTCCTTCGTCAGCATGACAGTGCCTACTCCACCAGCACGCCGATGTAATAGTTCAACGTGTCAATTTCCAGGTTTTCCCGGGTGGCGCCGGCCAGCTCCTTCACCTCCGCAAACTTGGTGGTGGGCTGAACGAACCGGTAGTCGCCGCCCTTGAGCCGCACCCGCACGGGCAGGTCGAACTTATCGACGTCGGCAATCCAGCGGGCCAGGGTTTTGCCGTCTTCGAAGCGGATTTCGAGGGTAGGAATATTGCGGTGGCGCAGGTACTGGTCGAATACGCGGGTGAAGTCACGGCCGCTTTCGCGGTTGAGGTAGTCGATGATTTGCTGGCCCGTCACGGTTTGGTGGTAGAAGGTGCTGGAGAGGCCGCGCAGGATTTGCCGCCACTTTTCGTCGTTGTTCACCACGGTGCGCAGCATGTTCAGCATCGCGCTGCCCTTGTCGTACATATCGGCGGAGCCCTCCTTGTTCACGCCGTAGGGGCCGATGATGGGGCCGTCGTTCGAGATGTTGCGGCGCTGGCCGTGGATGTATTCCTGGCCGGCCTGCTTGCCAAACTGGCTTTCCACGAACAGGGCTTCGGAGTAGGTGGTGAAGCTTTCGTGCACCCACATATCGGCGATATCCTTACTCGTAATGTTGTTGCCGAACCACTCGTGGCCGCTTTCGTGGATGATGATGAAGTCCCACTTCAGGCCCCAGCCGGTGTTGCTGCGGTCTTTGCCGAGGTAGCCGTTCTGGTATTTGTTGCCGTAGGCCACGGCGCTCTGGTGCTCCATGCCGAGGTGCGGGGCGTCCACCAGCTTGTAGCCGTCGCGGTACCACGGGTACGGGCCGAACCAGTGTTCCATCGATTTCAGCATCGGCTTCACGTTGGCGGCAAACTGGGTTCTGGCCTTGACAAGGTTTTCGGGCAGCACCCAATAGTCAAGGGTTAAAGGCCCTTTTTCGCCCTGGTACTGGTCGGAGAAGTGCTGGTAGTCGCCCACGTTCAGGGCCACGTCGTAGTTATTGATGGGGTTGGTTACGGCCCAGTCGAAGCGGGTGTAGCCGTCTTTGAGCTTGGTCGCTTTGCGCAGGCGGCCGTTCGAAACATCCTTCAGACCCTGCGGCACGCTGATGCTGATGAGCATGCTGTCCACCTCATCGGCCTGCTGGTCCTTGGTGGGCCACCAGATGCTGGCGCCCGTGCCCTGGCAGGCGGTAGCCACCCAGGGCTTGCCCGCCGCATCGGTGGTAAAGACCATGCCGCCATCCCAGGGCGCTTTTTTGGCTACGGTGGGGTTGCCGGAGTAATACACCGTGAACTCATCGCGGCGGCCTTTGGCAATGGTTTTGGGGAAGGTGATGAACACCGCATTGGCCTCGCGGACGAAGGGCACGTCGCGGCCCTGGTACTGCACCTTATCCACTTGCAGGTTATCGAACAGGTCGAACTGCAGCCGGTCGAAATCCTGCGTGGCCGTGAAGCGGAAGAGGTTGGAGCCGTTGATGAACCGCCGGGCCGGGTCCAGCTTCACGTCGAGGTGGTAGTAGTTGATGTCGTAGCAGGTGCGGAGCGGGCCGTTGCCGCCGCGCAGGGAATCGGCGCGGGTGAAGGCTTCGGACTTGGGTTGGAGCAGTTGGGCGGCGGCGGGACTGGCAGCGGCCAGCAGCCCGAGTAGCAGGGCGAGGTTCAGGAATTTCACGAAGGCAAAGATGGGCGGGTGGCGTGCTATTGAACGCCGAAAGGCCGGAGCAAATGCCCCGGCCTTCGATTTTTTGTCATACTTGCCTGTAGCCCATGCTTTAGCTTATGCCGGAACCGGGGTTCAGCACCGGCACCAACTGAAGCTTGGGCTACAGGCGCAAGCGCACCTACGCCCCCACCAGCAGCTTTTCCTCGTGCTGGCTCAAATCCAACCCCTGCAATTCTTCCTCTTCCGACACGCGCAACGGCGTGATGAGGTCGGTGATTTTGAGCAACACAAACGAGGCGGCGAAAGTGAAGGCCGATACCAGCACCAGCGACAGCAGGTGCTTGAGAAACAGCTCCGTGCCCCCGTAGGCGAGGCCATCCACGGCAGCGGCATTCACGGCTTTGCTGGCGAAGATGCCCGTCATAATCAGGCCCACCATGCCGCCGATGCCGTGGCAGGGAAACACGTCGAGGGTATCATCGAGGCGCGATTTGGAGCGCAGGTGGGCGAAGAAGTTGCTGGTAACCCCGGCAATGACGCCGATGAAGATGCTCACCGGCACCGTCACGAAGCCCGAAGCAGGCGTGATGGCCACCAGGCCCACCACGGCCCCAATGCAGAAGCCCACCGCAGACAACTTCTTGCCCCGGGCCACATCAAACAGAATCCAGGCCAGGCCGGCGGCCGAAGCGGCCACGTTGGTCGTGGCAAAGGCACTTACGGCCAACGAATTGGCCCCCACGGCCGAGCCGGCATTAAACCCAAACCAGCCGAACCACAGCAGGCCCGTGCCAAGCAGTACAAACGGAATATTAGCCGGCGGCAACACCTCGGCCGCGCCGTGCGACTTGCGGGGCTTCAGGTACATGGCCGAGGCCAGCGCGGCCCAGCCCGCCGACATGTGCACCACGGTGCCACCCGCAAAATCGAGCACGCCCAGCTTAAACAGGAAGCCATCGGGGTGCCACACCCAGTGCGCCAGCGGCGCATACACCACCACGCTAAACAGCACAATGAAAAGGATATAGGACTTGAAATTGATGCGCTCGGCAATGGAGCCGGTGATGAGCGCCGGGGTGATGATGGCAAATTTCATCTGGAAAAATGCGAACAGCATCAGCGGAATGGTGGGCGCCAGCGACCACGGCTTGCCGTCGAGCACGCCCCTGAAGAGGAAGAACGTGCGCGGGTCGCCCACGAAACCGCCCAGCGAGTCGCCAAACGCCATACTAAAGCCCACCACCACCCACAGCAGGCTGATGATACCCATGGCCACGAAGCTCTGCAACATGGTGGAAATCACATTTTTGGAGTTCACCATGCCGCCGTAGAAGAAGGCCAGGCCGGGCGTCATGAGCAGCACCAGGGCGGTGGCGCACAGCATCCAAGCGGTGTCGCCGGTATCAATGCCTTCGGTGACGATGGTGGTGGGCAGCGCCGGCATAAAGGTGGCCAGCAGGCCCAGCGCCAGCAATAGCAGCAGGGGAATGTAATTGGGCTTTTGCATTGGGGCTTTGGGGGTTAGGAACTGATTGAGAATTGATTGCAGGAGCGGCGCTACCAGTCGGCCGCGCGCGAAACGGTGGGGGCTGGCGGTTTGGGCACGGCAAGCATGGCGGCTTTCAGTTGGTCGGCCAGGCTGGTCACGGCCAGGAGCGTGTCGTGGCGGTGGGCTTCCCAGAGCTTCTGCCAGCCGGGGGCGGTGGCGTCTTCCAGGGGCTTGGTCTGGCCGGTGGGCTCGGGGTGGGCATTGCGGTCGTCGCGGTAGTAGGCAAAGGTGAAATCGGTGAACTGCGCGCGGTAGCGGCCCTTTTTCACCTCCACCGTGAGGCGGTACTGCACCTTGCCGTGCAGCTTTTTGGTGATGTAGCCGTGGTCGTACACCCCAAAAGCGTGGGCGGCCTCCAGGCGGCCGGCCGCCGAGTCGGCCACGGCCAGCGCGTAGCCCCGGCGGCTCAGCCAGGCCTTGGCGTGAGCGTAGAGCACGCCGGCCGCCAGCGAATCGGCGGGCACCACGGCACCAAAGCCCGCCCGCCCCGCCTCATCGAGCGGCAGCACCTGCGCCTCGGCCACCGAAACGATGAGCAGAAGCGCCGTAAACAGGCAGAGCAGCAGGCGCATAGCAGGGCGAAGGAATAGCGGCAGAACAACCAGACAAACAGCGCGGACCAGCCGGCGCGTCAGTACTTGTAGATGAAGGCCACGCCCAGCGTGGTTTGCGTGGCGGTGCCCTGGCCCAGGCGGTTTTCGTAGTATTTGCCGGGCGCGGAATCGAAGCGAAACTCCGGCTTCACAATTATCTTGCTGGCGGCCAGCGCAATCGGGGCCGTTATGGTCAGGGAGTGGTTGCGGGTTTGCAGGTAGCGTATCGCGTGCTGGTCCTCGAAGTATTCGTAGCGCACGCCCAGGCCCAGCACGTCGCTGAACGCGTAGTTGGAGTAGAGGGCCACGCCGCCCCAGTCGGGGGTGGTGCTGCCGTAGTGCTCCTCGCAGGCCGAGGTTTCCGCCGCCGACTCCCCCGCGAAGTGGTAGCGGCCATAGGCCGCGTTCAGGCCGAGGTAGAACGTGGGCGTGACCTGGTAGCTGGTGGTGAGGTCGAACAGCTGGCGGGTGTAGTTGCCGCAGCCGCTGGGCAGCGCCCCGCTGCTCACCAGCGAGTTGAGGTAGGTATCGTCGCCGTAGCCGCCGATGTAGTTGAAGTACACCGTCCAGGTGCTCAGGGGCTTGAAGGAGAACTGCCCGATGACCGACTTCTGCTTGTTATCGTCGGTGAGGTTGTCCCAGTTGTTCACCACGCCCAGCATCAGCGACGTGTGGCTGTTGAAGGCATAGGCCGTTTTGAGGCCGATGTGGTAAAAAGGGCCGTTGTTGAACAGGTTCGAGAGCGAGTAATTGTAGTTCAGCGGCGCGTCAATCACCTCGTATCCAATGTGGGTGCCAAACTGCCCCACCGTGAAGCTGAGCCTGGACGTGGCCCGGTAGGTGAAATACGCCTGCTTAATGGCCGCCGACGTGCCATACAGCGCCGCGCCGTAGGGCGACTGCGGCCGGTAGGAGTTGAAAGCCCCGGCGGTATTGCCGAAGTTGCCCAGCTCGGCGTTCGGCCCGAAGGTGAGGTCGACCAGCATATCGGTCTTGCGGCTCGAATAGCCCAGCTTGGCCTGCACTAGGCCCAGGGCAAACTGGTCGGTGAGGCGGTCGAAGGCCCGGCCAGCCAGTTGGTCGACGCCCAGCAGGTTGCCCGACTTGGGCCGGTTGAAGGCCGTGAGACAATACGAGTCGATGTAGCCCGATATGGTCAGCTTGCCGGTATCGGTGGTATCAGTTGCCTGGGCGTGGGCCAGCAGACTGGTCGCGGCCAGCGTGAGCGAGAGTAATGGTTTTTTCATAGACGCAGCGCATGAAGAGGACAGTTAAACCACAAAATCACAAGTTTTTTCAGCGTCAAAAGCATACCCTATATTTTGAAGGTATATTTATTGTTTTTTACTTATTAATTTCCATTAATACCCTCTTTTATCAAGTCATTTTTATTTATTAATCATATCTAATTCAAATATGCCATCCATAATAAGGCCATTTGATAATTATTTCATTTTTTCAAATCTAGCTCACACTTACCCTACATACTAATTTTCGTATGTTACCATTATGTTACCTAGCCTTGCTATCAGCCTGACATGCAGTGCGCAAACGATGGCTATCTACTCTCGCACCCGTGGTCTTCACTCCGATTGATGCTCACTAGTCAGAATCCCGCCTGGGGAGCGATACAGCTCCCGGACAGGGCCAGTTTGGGCGGTCTGGCGCAGGCAGCGGCATCTTTGTAGTCGGTTGGCCGTAGGCTGCGCCACGGGTAGGTGCCATTGGCGGCGCGAGTGGGCGGCACGTCCACAGGCCCAGGCTTTTTTTCGACTGCACTTTTTATCTCATGTCCGATATTCGTCCGGCCGCGCCTTCGCGGGCCGCGCTGTTCACCGCTTTTGCGCTCGTCTACCTCATCTGGGGCTCTACTTATCTGGTGATGAAGTTTGCCGTGGCCAGCATGCCGCCGTTGCTCATGGCCGGCACGCGCTACGGGCTGGCGGGTGGGCTGCTCTACGGCTTCATGCGCTGGCGCGGCGAGCCCGCCCCTACGCTGCGCGGCTGGGGCTATGCGGCTATTATTGGCGTGTGCTTGCTGGGGTTTGGCAATGGCGGCACCACGCTGGGCGTGATGTATCTGCCCAGCGGCATCACGGCGCTGCTGGTGGCCACGGTGCCTATGTTTCTGGCGGTGCTGGGGTGGCTGAGCGGCGTTTCGCCCCGGCCCACCAAGTGGGTAGCGCTGGGGCTGGGCGCGGGCATGGCGGGCATGTACCTGCTGGCGGCGCACCCCACGGCCACGGCCGTGAAGGTGCCGGGCCACCAGGGCCTGGGCATGGTCATCGTGCTGGTGGCTTCTCTGGTGTGGTCCATCGGGTCGCTCTATGCCAAAAACCACCAGCCCGCGCCGTCGCCCTTCGCCTCGGGCGGCATGCAAATGCTGTGCGGCGGCGTAGTCATGCTCATCGTGGGGCTGGCGCGGGGCGAAGCCGATGGCTTCACGCTGGCGCAGGTCACCACCAAGTCGTGGGTGGCGTATGCCTACCTGGTCACGGTGGGCTCTATTGTCGCGTTCACGGCCTACATCTGGCTGCTGCGGGCCGTGGAGCCGGCGCTGGCAGGCACCTACGCTTTTGTGAACCCCGTGGTGGCCGTGCTGCTGGGCTGGGCCTTCGCCGGCGAAAGTCTTAGCGTCGGAATGCTGGGCGGCGCGGCTCTTATTGTGGTGGCCGTGGCGCTGGTTCTGCTGGGCGGGCGACGAAAAGCCTAGCGTTGTTGTTAAGTAGTCAGCAATCAAATTTCGTCTACTTAATAATCAGCCTGTTGATTTCTGCCTGACTACCGATGCCTGACTAATTAGCAGCTGAACCCTCGCTATTCTCGCCCATGCTCATCCCTGCCCTCCCCGACCTGCACACCGAAGCCGACATCATCCAGCTGGTTGATGCCTTTTACGCCCGCGTGGATGCTGACGACCTGCTGCGCCCCATTTTCCACGACGTGGCGCGGGTAGACTGGCAGGCCCACCTGCCCAAGATGTACGATTTCTGGAGCAGCGTGCTGCTGGGCACGAGCCGCTACAAGGGGCGGCCCATGGCCCGGCACTTTCCGCTGCCCATTCAGGCGGCGCACTTCCAGCGGTGGCTGGCGCTGTTCAGCGCCACCGTCGATGCCCTCTTCATTGGCCCCAAAGCCGACGAAGCCAAAACCAAAGCCCGCAACATCGGAGCCATGTTCGAGCACCGCATGGCGCCCAACCCGTTGTCGCTGCTTGGCGGCTAGTGCTTTACAGAGGCTGCCATTCGCCGTGCGCCGGCCGCACCCCGCGCAATAGGGCCGTGCCACCGGCCAGCACCAGCGCATCCTCGCCCACGCCCACCAGCGCAACGGGCGTATCCGTCTGCTTGCTGATGCCTGTGCGCAGCGCGTAGCTCACAAACGTGGCCGCCACGGCCGCCAGCCCACCCAG
The DNA here is from genome assembly GCF_012275535.1 of Hymenobacter artigasi. Classification (GTDB taxonomy): domain Bacteria; phylum Bacteroidota; class Bacteroidia; order Cytophagales; family Hymenobacteraceae; genus Hymenobacter; species Hymenobacter artigasi. The sequence continues at coordinate 386,428 of NZ_JAAVTK010000002.1, forward strand.
CATGCCGCCGCTCAGGGCGCTGCCGTGGCGCGATTTGTACCATGCCGCTCCCACCAGCGCCCCCGAGAGCAGCCGGCCCAGCAGCACTGGCGGAGCCGTGCGGTCGGGGGTACTGGGCAGCTTGTCCATCACTAGCTCGCCGGCGGCCATCACCTTCAGCAGCTTTGCGGTACCGGGCTTTTGCAGAAACCGCAGTGGCGACTTTGCCAGGCCGCTATGCGGCTGCCGCGAGAGGTAGTGGCTCAGGAAAGCCGGCGCGCTCATGCTGCGCATGCCGGCGAGGGTGGCAAAGCCCATCACGGGCCAGAATTTAGCGGAGCGTTGGGGGCTGGTCGATTTTTTCATGGTGCAGGAAAGTAGCGGTTCTTATAACGAAAATCAGCAGCATTGGGCTGGCTCAGGCACAAAAAAAGCGGCCGGCAATAATTGCCGGCCGCTTTTTTTGTGCCTGATACTTCGTTTTCGCCTACACGCCGAACATCATGCGGGTGGGGTCTTCGAGCAGCTCCTTCACGCGCACCAGGAACGATACCGACTCGCGGCCGTCGATTATGCGGTGGTCGTAGCTCAGGGCCAGGTACATCATAGGGCGAATCACTACCTGGCCGTTTTCGGCGATGGGGCGCTGAATGATGTTGTGCATGCCCAGAATGGCCGATTGCGGCGCATTGATGATGGGCGTGCTGAGCATGGAGCCGAAAACGCCGCCGTTGGTGAGCGTGAACGTGCCGCCGGTCATCTGCTCGATGGTGAGCTTGTTGTCGCGGGCCAGGCCGGCCAGGCGCACCACTTCCTTCTCAATGCCCTCGAAGCTCAGCTGCTCAGCGTTGCGAATCACGGGCACCACCAGGCCTTTCGGGGCCGATACGGCAATGCTGATGTCGCAGAAGTCGTTGAACACGATGTCGGTGCCGTCAATCTGGGCATTCACCGAAGGCCACTCCTGCAGGGCCACGCACACGGCCTTCGTGAAGAAGGACATGAAGCCAAGGCCTACGCCGTTCTTGGCCTTGAACTGGTCTTTGAACTTGTTGCGCAGGTCCATGATGGGCTGCATGTTCACCTCGTTGAAGGTGGTGAGCATGGCCGTTTCGTTTTTCACCGTTACCAGGCGGCGGGCCACTGTTTTGCGCAGGTTGCTCATGCGCTCGCGGCGCACTTCGCGGCTGCCGCCGGCTGGTGCTGGGCTGCTGGTGCCTGGTGCCTGGGCTACTGCCGGAGCGACTTGGGGAGCGGGCGCAGCAGCAGGCTTGGCCTGGGCATTCTGCGCGTCTTCCTTCGTAATGCGGCCATCGCGGCCGGTCCCGGCTACATCGGCAGCGGCAATGCCTTTCTCCCCGAGAATCTTGCCAGCGGCCGGCGAGGGCACGCCGGTAGCATAAGTAGCCGCGCCCCCAGCGGCCGGGGCCGAGGCCAGCGCCGCCACGGGAGCCGCCGCAGCAGCGGTAGCTGGAGCGGCGCCGTGAGGCACTTGTCCCCCACCGCCCTCAATGCGCGCAATCACGGCACCGATGCTAATGGTTTCGCCTTCCTTAACGGCGTGGCGCAGGATACCGGCCGCCTCGGCGGGCAGCTCAAACGTGGCCTTGTCCGATTCGAGCTCGGCAATAACTTCATCGCGGCTCACCTGGGCCCCGTCCTCTTTCAGCCATTTGGCCACCGTTACCTCCGCAATGGATTCGCCCACGTTAGGGATTTTCATCTCTACCGAGCCAGCGCCAGCGGCGGGAGCCATCGGAGCCGCAGCGGCCGCGCCACCAGCGGGCGTGCCGCCGTAGCCGGCCTGGTCGCTGGCGGCCGGATTTTCTTCGCCTTTGTTGATGGGGTCGGCCGCCGGAGCGCTGGCAGCGGCCGGGGCGGGCGCAGTAGCGGCCGGGACTGGCGCGGCACCAGCGGCGGCACCATCCAATTCAGCAATCACGGTACCGATACCGATGGTTTCACCTTCGGCCACGCGGATTTTCAGGATGCCATCCGCCTCGGCAGGCAGCTCAAACGTGGCCTTGTCCGATTCTAGCTCGGCAATAACCTCGTCGCGCTTCACGGCCTCGCCGTCTTTCTTGAGCCACTTGGCAATGGTGACTTCGGTGATGGATTCGCCAACGGCGGGAATTTTGATTTCGAGAGGCATGAGAATTAGGGAAAGAATTCGTCTTATCGAGTGAATCAGATTAAAAAAGCCTGGGCAATGGGCCTTAGCTTATGACGGAAACCGTGGGCCATTGCCAGCAAATCGGCGGAGGTGTAGTCGGGCGCATCATCGGTTTCGTAGCGCAATTCAACGGCAAACTCATTAAGCGTAGCAGCATTGGCCAAGTCCTGACTATTAAACTGCACAACACCAGCCTGCTGTAGCGGCCCCATCAACACGACCAGGCTGTGAATAAATGGAGCAGGAAGCACCGAGGCAACCAGCACTGCTTTCAAGTACTTTTCGACGGCTTGCTGGCAGTGAAAGCCTATGGTTTCATACAGATGCGGGCTACCCAGCACCAGCACACCAGCCGCCTCCATGTCGCGGTCAGCAGTTAGCAGCGACATGGCTACTCGTTTTTGTTGGGGAGTGCTAGGCTGCATATAATAGTCGTCCCTGCTGCTCGGCAATGGTTTCTACCGACTGAAAAACGCCGGCGGCCCGCTCCATCTCGGCCGGTGTACGGATAAGAATGTCCATGGCCGGCAACTGCGCGCCCCACAGCAGCGACCAGATGGCAACAGCCCGCTCCGACCGCCTTACTTCCGCATCGCGCTTGATAATCAGCAAGTCCAAATCCGAATTTTCCGTGGGCGTGCCGTAGGCATACGAGCCGAACAGGATTATCCTGTCCGGCGCGTAGCCTTCGACAATGCGCTGCACCACAGCTTGGATTTGGGCTTCGGTTATCATAGTGCGGTAAGCTTTAGCTTGCCGTGAAACGTATCACGTATTACCCTGAAACGGCAAGCTAAAGCTTACCGCACCAGCCTAGTCCAGCTTTTTGGCGGCTTCGGCGGTGGCTTTGATGTTGCCATCGGCCACTGCTTCTTTGGGCTTGTCGAAGGCGCGGGCCACGAGGTCCTTTTGCTCCTTTACGTGGATTTTGTTGTAGCCGGTGGCCGGCGAGGCCGAGGGCTTGCGCGAAATCACGTCTTCCAGCTCGCGGCGCATGTAGCGGAGCATGAAGTTCCAGTAGCCCATGTTTTCGGGCTCTTCCTGCACCCAGTAGATTTTGGCTTTGCCGTACTTGGCCAGCTCGGCATCCAGCTGCTTTTTGGGGAAGGGGTGCAGCTGCTCGAGTCGCACGATGGCCACGTCCTTGCGGTCGGAAGCGCGCTGCTCTTCCAGCAGGTCGTAGTACACCTTGCCCGAGCACAGCAGCACGCGCTTCACCTTTTTGGCTTCGGCAAAGTCATCGCCCAGCACCTCGCGGAAACGGCCGCCGGTGAAGTCCTCCAGCGGCGACACGCACAGCGGGTGGCGCAGCATCGACTTGGGCGACATTACCACCAGCGGCTTGCGGAAGCTCCACGTGAGCTGGCGGCGCAGGGCGTGGAAAAAGTTGGCCGGCGTGGTGATATTGGCCACCACGATGTTGTTCTCGGCTGCGAGCTGCAGGAAGCGCTCGGGGCGGGCGTTGGAGTGCTCCGGGCCCTGGCCTTCGTAGCCGTGGGGCAGCAGCATCACCAGGCCGTTCATGCGCTGCCACTTGCTCTCGGAGCTCACCACAAACTGGTCAATCATGGTTTGAGCACCGTTGGCGAAGTCGCCGAACTGCGCCTCCCACACCACCAGGGCCGTGGGGTTGGCCATGCCGTAGCCAAACTCGAAGCCCAGCACCGCGTACTCGCTCAGCAGCGAGTTGTAGATGCTCAGCTTCTGGTTTTCGCCTTCAATGTTGTTCAGCGAGTTGTACGGGGCCGAGGTTTCGGCATCGTGCAGCACCGCGTGGCGGTGTGAGAACGTGCCGCGCTGCACGTCCTGGCCGCTCACGCGCACAATGTGGTTTTCCGTCAGCAGCGAGCCGTAAGCCAGCAATTCGCCGGCGGCCCAGTTCAGGGTGCGGGTTTCGAAGAACATCTTGCGGCGCTCCTTCAGCAGGTTATCAATCTGCTTGATGGGCTTGAAGCCGTCGGGAATCGTGGTCAGGGCTTTGGCCACTTTCTCCACAATTTCGGCCGAAATGCCGGTTTCGGGCGACTGCTCAAAGTCCTCGGGCGTGCTGCGGCGCAGGCTGCGCCACTCGTTTTCCAGGGCCTGATACTTATAAGGCAGGGGGGCCTGCTTCACCAAATCGAGGCGGGCCTGCAGGGTGTCGCGGAACTCCTTGTCCATCTGGGCGGCCAGCTCGGCATCCACGTCGCCGCGGGTTACGAGCATGGTGTTGTACACCTCGCGCGGGTTCTGGTGCTTCGAGATAAGGTTGTAGAGCGTGGGCTGCGTGAATTTGGGCTCGTCGGATTCGTTGTGGCCGTGGCGGCGGTAGCACACCATGTCGATAAAGATGTCGGCGTGGAACTGCTGGCGGTACTCGGTGGCCAGCTGCACGGCAAATACCACGGCTTCCGGGTCGTCGCCGTTCACGTGCAGCACGGGCGCATCAATAATTTTAGCCAAATCCGTGGAGTAAATCGACGAACGGGCATCCTCAAAATCGGTCGTAAAACCAACCTGGTTGTTAATCACGAAATGGATGGTGCCGCCCGTTTTATAGCCTTCCAGCTGCGACATCTGCGTCAGCTCGTAGCCGATGCCTTGGCCGGCCAGCGCCGCGTCGCCGTGGATGAGGATGGGCAGAATCTGGTGGTAGTCGCCGCCGTACTGGTGCTCAATTTTGGCGCGCACGAAGCCTTCCACCACCGGGTTTACTGCCTCCAGGTGCGAGGGGTTGGGGGCCAGCTTCAGGTTGACTTTCAGGCCGGTACTGGTTTCCACTTCCGACGAGTAGCCCATGTGGTACTTCACGTCGCCGTCGCCCATGGTCAGGTCGGGCACGGCGGTGCCTTCAAACTCCGAGAAAATCTGCTCGTACGTCTTGCCCATGATGTTGGCCAGCACGTTCAAGCGGCCGCGGTGGGCCATGCCAATCATCACTTCCTTCACGCCCAGCTCCGCGCCCTTGCCGATGATGGCATCCAGCGCGGGAATGGTGGTTTCGCCGCCTTCGAGCGAAAACCGCTTCTGCCCCAAAAACTTGGTATGCAGGAAGTTTTCGAACACCACGGCCTCGTTGAGCTTCTTCAGAATGCGCTTTTTGTATTCCGCGCCGGGGTTAAAGGCCAGCGAGTCGCGCTCCACTTTCTCGCGGAACCAGTCCAGCACCTGCGGGTCGCGGATGGACATGTACTCGAAGCCGATGGGGCCGGTATAAATCTTCTCCAGCGCGGCCACGATGTCGCGCAGCTTGGCTTGCCCGCCCAGGCCCAGCACTTCGCCGTTGCGAAAGGCCGTGTCGAGGTCAGCCTCGCTCAAGCCGAAATCGGCGAGGTCGAGGCGGGGCTTGCGGTCCTTACGCTCGCGCACCGGGTTGGTCTTGGCGCGCAGGTGGCCCCGGCTGCGGAAAGCATGGATGAGGTTGCGCACAGCCGTTTCCTTATCGGAGGCGGGTGCGCCGCTGGCCAGACCGGGCGCGTTATTGGTCGAGGCCAACGTGTTGAGCACCCCGTAGTCGTCGGGCTGCGGGCGCGGGCCGGGGGCAGGCGAAGCCGTAGTGGTCAGCGCGCTGCCGTTGACGGCCGCGCCGGGCACCAAGGGGGCACCTTCGGGAAACTGCTGCGAGAAGTCAAACCCTTCAAAAAACTTGCGCCAGCCGAAATCCACCGACTCCGGGTTCTGCTGGTACGCCTGATACAGGGTTTCGATGGCCACCGCGTCGGCGTTGGCGAGATAGGAATAAGAGTCCATTGGGAATTCAGCTTAGGTAAGGCCCTGTAAAAGTAAGATGCTTATGACACAGGTAAAAACCTGTATGCGGCTATACAAATTTCCGTAATAGTCAACAACATACACTCACCCTCATTAGCCTGCACGGTGACTTGGCTTGTCAATTTATCGAAAAATGCCAGGATGACGGGTTTTAATTTCTACGTGGGCCCTTCTGGTGCAGGTGTGCTCAGCCCAAAAACCAGGGTCCAACGGGTGATAAAAGGAGCCCTGATTTATATTAACTTTTTTCTATATAATACCCTCACGTACCGTCAGGCTATTATCGAATTGCACATTCAGATTTACAAGAACTTATCTACTAATCAAACCGTTAATAATCTCCTGCCCATTTTTATAGCCCGGGCAGGGCCTATACCGCCGGGCGTTTTGGCGGGCGTACGAATACCATTTTAATGAATAATGTTAAGCTATTAGCCGACCTACTTATTGCTGCTGCGGCCCTGACTACGCCGCTTTTCCATAGCACACCCACTGCCGAAGCCAAAGGGCTTGAGGAGTTTCTGATACCGCACCGCACCATGCTTAAACACGCCGTTAAGGCGAAAAAGCTGGTCACCCACGCTCTTACTTATACAGTAACGGCTACCGCCTACCAGGCCGTGCCCGGCCAAACGGATAGCGAGCCGTTTATCACGGCCGACAATTCCCGCATCAAACCACACTATGGGAGCAAAAAGCGCTGGATGGCCCTGTCGCGCGACTTGCTAAAACCATGGGGCGGCCCTTTCAAATTTGGCGATAAGGTGCGCGTACGCGGCATCTCGCCCAAACTCGACGGCGTGTACACCATTCATGATACCATGAACCGCCGCCATCACCATTGCATGGATGTGCTGACCCACCCCAGTGAAAAATACGATATTTTTCAGAAGGGCGTGAAGATTCAGCCGCTTGCAATGATGTAAAAACAACTATTGCTATTCTATAAAGGCATAAAAAAAGCCGCACCCTTGTCAGGTGCGGCTTTTTTACGTTTTGAACAATTCGCCGACTGCCCTATTTCGGCATTGCCATTTTGAAGATGCGGAAGGGCTGGCGGGGCTGGCCCACGCCCTTGTTCCAGGTGGCCGTTTTATGGATGGCGGAGTTGGCCACGTACAGGTTGCCGTCGGCGGCGAAGCTGTAGGTATCGGGCCATTGCAGGCGCGAATCTTTGGCTACGGTTTCGATTTTGCCGGCGGGCGTGCGGCGCAATAGCGCACTTTGCTCGAAGGAAGTAATATAGACGTTGTTGGCGGCATCGATTTCGAGGCCGTCGGAGGCGGGGATTTCGCCCACGGTTTCAACTGCCTGGGCCACTTGGGCTTCGCTCAGGGCGGCATCGCGCAGGGCGGCGGTTTTGATGCGGTAGAGGGTGTGGCCGGTGAGCGGGCAGTAGTAGAGGTAGGTATTGTCGGTGCTCAGGGCAATGCCGTCGACATTGAACTGGGCGGGCTTGCCCTGCGGGTCGAGCATCGGGTGGCCTTCGGCTTTGATGACCAGGCCTTTCACGGCTTTGGTGGAAGGATGACTGGCCAGCAGACGGCGCGATTTCAGGGTTTTCAAATCGGTAACGACCAGTGCGCCGGTGCCTGATTCGGTGAGGTAGGCGTAGTTATTCTGAAGGTCGATGCGCACGTCGTTGAGGTAGGACTTGCGCGGGGCCACATCGGCCGGGAAAGGAATGGTGAGCAGCACCTGGCCGGTTTTGGGGTCAGTTTTCACCAGTTTCGGGCCACCGGGCACGGTAAACTTCAGGCCGGGCGCGGCGGGGTCGAGAATCCAGACCATGCCCGATTTATCAGCAAACACGGTTTGGGGGCAAATCCAGTGCTTGAGAGGTTCCGATTTCACGGAGTCGTTCCACATGCACCAGCTGGCATTGGGATACGGCGTGAGGGTGTTGTTGGGGCCCACTTTGGCAATGGGGTACACGGGGTTGTAGTCCCAGCGCGGAAAGCAGGCGAATATTTCGCCGCCGGGGGCCACGGCCACGCCCACCATCTGCGGGTCGGTGAACTCGGCCACCACTTGCAGGGGCGAGTTGGTGGCGGCCGTATCGGCACTGGTGCTGGTGGCATCAGGGACTGAGCCGGTAGCGGCCGTGTCGGCCTTGCCGGATGGTGCTGAGCAGCCGGCCAGCAGCAGGCCGGCGGCCGCGTTTAGCAAGAGAAGCTTGGAAAAAGACATGTTTCGCGGTGTTTGGGAGGGTAGGAAACGCACAAAAAGAAACCCCAGCCGGAGTGGGCGGGGGTTTCTCATACGGCCGGCCGGCGCGCACGTTGGAGCAGACAAGGGTAAGCTCGCCCGTGACAGGCGCTGGCTTATTGGCGCGCAGCCGAATCCGGGGCGGTAGTTCGCGGGGCAACAGCTCCAGAATCGGAACGCAGGCGCGTGGGGCGGGGCAGGATAACCGGCGCGGGATGGGCGGGTGCCACGCGCACGGTTTCAGGAACGGCCACGGTGGCAGGCAGCGGCTCGGCCTGCGGGCCGGTTTCGATGGGCGCGGCCCGGGCCAGCGAGTCGGCAGCGGTTTGGCTGGTGCTGGAAATGTGCTCCGACGGCGGCCGGTTCATGTTCAGGTACAGCACCACCGCCAGAAATGCCAGCACGCCGCCAATGGAGAAAATCAGGGCCAGTGGGTTGCGAGCCGGCTCTTCGGGCATGGGCGGAAACTCGTCGCGGGTTCGCCAGGCGGGCTCGGGCTCGGGCAGGGGCTCGGGCTCGGGCAGGGGCTCGGGACCGGCGGTGAAGTGCGCGGGTGCGGGCAGCTCCTCGGCCAGCGGCGCGTTGGGCGCAACCGCTACGGGCGAGGGCTCGAACACGGGCGGCGGGGGCGGCACCACCGGCTCGGGAGCGATAAATTCGGGAGCGGCCAGGGGGGCCGGGGTAGCGGGCGTGGCAAACACGAGCCGCTGCTTCAAAGCTTCGAACTCAGCGGGCGTAATGGCCCCGGAATCCAGCATTTCCTTGAGTTGGCGGAGGGTGTCGAGGGGCGAATTGGGGTTGTCCATGACCAGAATACGGCTGGCGGGGGGCCTAGTTTTTGCGGTCGAGGGCCGAAAGGCGGTCGCGGCGGCGTTGCAGGCGCAGGCGGCTTTCGTCGAGCAGCAGGTTGTTTTTGGTTTGCGAAGCCGAATCGGTGCGCGATTGCAGCAGGTTTTCGGCGTTCTTTTTCTTCAGCTCCTCGATGCGGGCCAGGTTGGCTTCGGTGTTACTTCTCAGCGCGGCCTGCTCCTTTTCGAGGCGCTCTTTTTCCTTCTCCGTGGCTTTGAGCTTCTTCTCGGCTTCGGCAATCATGTCGCGGTAGGCCTTGAGGCGGGCGGCTCCGGCAAAGTTCTGGGCAATGGCGCGCAGGGCGTCGTACTCGGTTTTGGTGCTGCTGGGGTCAAAGAAGGTATTATCATCGAACCCACCGAAAATGGCCACCTCCGCCACCGAATCCGACGGGGCGATGACGGTAGCGTAAAGGTCCACCAGCTTGCCCGAAATGGTGCTGGCGGGGGTTTGGCGGGCCACCAGCACGTCGCTTTTATTGAACCCCAGCACGCCGCCGCTCTTGAACTTCACGTTGTAGCTGCTCTTCATCCAATCCTGGAAAAACTCGCGCACGTCGGTGGCCTTGCCATCAACCTGCACTTTGAGCGCGGCACGGGGCTTCTTATTGTAGTTCACGTCGCCGGGGCGCACGTCGTAGAGCTGGGCCGAAGCCGGGGCGGCCGCCAGCAGGCTGGCCAGCATCAGCAGCAGAAAGCAAATTTTAGACATAACGCAGGGGGTAAAAAACGGCGGTTAGCGCAGCTCGTGGCGGTCGAAGGCGGCCTGCAAATCGGCGCGCATGGCCTGGAAACGGGCAATGGCGGCAGCCAGGAATTCGTCGTCGAGCAGCTCGCGGGCCTCGGCATCGGTGCCGGTGAGCAGGTCGAGCTCGGCTACTTTATAGGTCTGCTCCAGGTTGCCCTGCTCCAGTTTCAGCAGGAACTTGCCGTTCCAGGCCAGGAGCGTGATTTTGACGGCGGGATGGGGGATATCGGCAACGTGACGCATATAAAAAGGGAAATGGCCGGAGCCGGGCACGAAGGTAGTAAGTGGCTACCCGAATAGGGCACTGTGCTTCCGAAGGAGGAATCTGAATAGTGTAGATGAAGGAAAGCTCTGCGGTTCCACCATCGTCGGCATAACCGGTTTTCGCTGGCGGCGGGGCTGCAACAAATAAAATGTCGTCAGCGGCAAACATCGCGGCGGCATGGTGCGTTAAAGTGCTGTATAAATGATTTCTTGGTACGTTCCAAACGCCCCAAGTGGCTGTCACCCCACAAAAGCAAAGCCTCCTGCAAACGATTGCGGGAGGCTTTGCTTTGAATTCACCTTCGACCGCTACGGTTTTTGGGCCACCATTTTCACCAGCCGCAGCTGCTGCTTGGTGAAGTCGGCAGTGCCGATGGGCTCTTCGTAGCGCACGATTTTCAGGCCGGCGGCTTTGTATAAGGTGGGCAACTCGTTGGTTTTGAAAAACACACGATAGTCGCCGCCTACCACCTGCAGCTTCTCGGTGGCATCCATGTGGAAGGCTTCGAGCACGACCAGGCCGCCGGGTTTCAGGGCCCGCATCACGCGGGCAGCGTAGTCGCGGCCGCCGGCGTAGCTCAGCACGATGAGGTCCCATTTGTTGGTGCCCCAGTCGTAGGTGGCCATGTCGGCTACTTCGGTGGTGATTTTGACGCCGAGCCCGGCCGCTCTTTTCCGGGCATAATCAAGGGCTTTTTCGGCCACGTCGGCCCCGGTTACCTGCCAGCCCTGCTGGGCCAGGTAAATGGCGTTGCGGCCCTCGCCCATGTCGGCGTCGAGGGCAGTGCCGGGCCGGAGGTTTCTCACGGTTTCGACCAGCAGGGCATTGGGCTGCTCGTTGAGCACGCGGGCCCGCATCAGCGAATCGGTGAGCAGGTAGTTCCAGCGCTGGCGGGTGCGTTCGGCCATCTCACGGTTGTAGGCGGCTTGCTGGGCGGCAGTGGGGCTGGCGGGCAGCACGGGGTCGGGGCCCAGCCCGGGGATGGGCGGCAGGCTGCGCTTGGCGGGCGCGGCGGGGGCGGGCTGCTGCGCCCGGGCCGAACTCATTATCAGGAACAGGGCCATGCTCAGCAACAGGCTGGCCGGCAGAAGCCGCAGCAAGGAAGATGATTTCATAGTGCGTTCGAATTAAGTGGATTAGCCTAAAATTATTCATTAAATAGCGAATAATATATATATTGTCTCGTTCAGCGCTTTCACGCGCCATGCAGCCGAAGGCTGTAATTTTCGGGCATGAACAAGCTCTTTCTTGGCGCGCTGGCCTTGCTCCCACTCGCGGCGGCCGCCCAAACCCCTCCCCCATCTGCCGTGCTCACGCCCGAAAAGCTCTGGCAGCTGGGCCGGCTGGGCGAAATGCAGGTGTCGCCCGATGGCAAAACGGTGGCTTACACCGTCACCAAATACAACCTGGCCGAGAACAAGGGCAACGCCGACATCTGGACCGTGCCCGTGGCTGGTGGCACGCCGAAGAAACTCACCGACACGCCCGGCTCGGAAAACACCCTGAACTGGCGGCCCGATGGCAAGCTGACATTCATTTCGGGCGAAGGCGGCACCGACCAGCTCTACGTGATGAGTGCCGATGGCAGCGGCAAACAGAAGCTCAGCGACTTCCCCGACCAGGGCCTGAGCAACCTGAAATATGCGCCGAAGGCCAATTTCATCCTCTACACGCAAGACGTGAAATCGAGCCCGACCACGCTGGATATGTTCCCGGACCTGCCCAAGGCCGATGCCAAAATCATCGACGACCTGAACTACCGCCACTGGAACGTGTGGGACGACCACCTCGCCAGCCACGTCTTCTTCCAGCCCCTTAACGCCGACGGCAAGCCCGAAGGCTACGGCAAGGACCTGATGCCCGGCGAGAAATTCGACTCGCCGCTAATGCCCGACGGCGGCGCGGAGCAGCTGGCCTTTTCGCCTGACGGCTACCGCATTGCCTACACCAGCCGCAAGCTGACTGGCAAGGCCGAGGCCGAGAGCACCAACGCCGACATTTACCTCTACGATATTCACAACCAGCAAACCGTGAACCTAAGCGAGGGCCTGGGTGGCTACGACACCGAGCCCAGCTTCTCGCCCGATGGCAAGCAGGTGGCCTGGCTGAGCATGGCCACGCCCGGCTTCGAGAGCGACCGCAACGGCATTATGGTGTATGATTTCGCCAGCAAAAAGCACGTTGACATCACCAAAGGCTCGGAGCTGAGCGCGGGCAACGTGCGCTGGAGCGCCGACGGCAAAACCCTCTACTTCCTGGCCGTGATAGAAGGTACCGAGCAATTATTTGTCGTTTCAAGCAACGGAGGCGTCATCCGCCAGCTTACCACTGGGGCGCAGAATTACAATGCGTTTGAACTGGTGGGCAAGGACCAAGCTGTTGCCAACCGCACCACGCTATCTGCCTTCGCCGACATTGTGCGGTTGGATTTAAAAACCGGTAAGAACTTAAAATCTGGCCGGGAAACACCCCTTACCACCATCAACCAGCAGGAGCTAGCCGGCATCAAATTCGGCAAGGTGGAGGACCGCCGCGTGACCACCACCGACGGCAAGCAGATGCAGGTATACGTGATTTACCCGCCCGATTTCGACCCGGCCAAAAAGTACCCCACGCTGCTCTACTGCCAGGGCGGACCGCAGGCCCCCATCACCCAGAGCCAGAGCTACCGCTGGAATTTCCAGCTGATGGCGGCCAATGGCTACATTATCGTGGCGCCTAACCGGCGCGGCCTACCCGGCTTTGGCCGGGAGTGGAACGATGCCATTTCGGGCGACTGGGGCGGCCAGCCGATTAAGGATTACCTCTCGGCGATTGATAAAATCAGCGAGGAGCCGTTTGTGGACAAGGACCGGCGCGGCTGCGTGGGCGCCAGCTACGGCGGCTATTCGGTGTACTACCTGGCCGGCCACCACGAGGGCCGCTTCAAGACCTTTATTTCGCACGACGGCCTCTACAACCTCACCAGCTGGTACCCCAGCACCGAGGAAATGTTCTTCGCCAAGCACGACATGGGCGGTGCGCCCTGGGATGCCACACCCAGCAAATCCTACCAGGAATTCAACCCCCAGCTGTTCGCCAAAAACTGGGACACGCCCATTCTGGTCATCCAAGGCGGCAAGGATTTCCGGGTGCCCGAGGGGCAGGCGATGGAGGCTTTTGGCACGGCGCAGCTGCGCGGCATTCCGAGCCGGTTTCTGTACCTGCCCAACGAGGGTCACTGGGTGACGAAGCCGCAAAACTCGGTGCTCTGGCAGCGCGTGTTTTTTGAGTGGCTGGGCCGCACGCTGAAGCCCGGCGGGCAGGCGGGCAAGTAATCGGACCACTTTGCCGGTAACCGAAATGACCATTTTGTTCGCAAAATGGTCATTTTGCGTATCTTTCCACTATGCAAACCACCGATGCACTCCTCGCCCGCATTACCATTGATGCCCGTATTCTGGCTGGCAAACCAACTATCCGGGGTCTTCGGATTTCGGTGCAGCAGATTTTGAAGGCCCTTGCCGCTGGCCAGACACAAAATGACCTGATACAGGAATACCCCGAACTGGAACCGGAGGATTTCCAAGGCGTACTGCTTTACGCCGCCGATGTGGTAGGCGAGCAGCGAGTGTATCGGCTCAGCGCGTAGGCTGATGCGGTTTGTAGTCGATGCCGGCGTGGGGACCAGCGTGGAGCGCTTGTTGCGGGAAATGGGGTATGCCACAGTAGCCGTGCGGGACGTAGACCCGCACCTGCCCGATGTGGAAGTGCTGGCTTTGGCCCGCCAGCACACGGCTATTGTCATCACGATGGACAAGGATTTCGGCGACCTGATTTTTAAGGAGCACCAGCCCCACCACGGCATTTTGCTGTTGCGCCTGGAAGAAGCCACTGGCCCCGAACGGGCGGCTGTAGTTCAGCTCATTCTGGAGCAGCACGCGGCCGAATTGCCTGGTCGCTTTGCGGTCTTCCAAAACGACCGGCTGCGCATCAGCCAATAAAATCCGACTCAATCCTTTTTTAAAAAGCCCATCCGGTAGCCCGGGTGGGCTTTCTCGCGTTGGGGCTTGGGGAGCGACCTGACTTCGCTGCTAGCACGCATATTATCTGTTGGCCCAAACCAGATAGCCATCAAGGCGATGGCCGGGGCGGGACGGCAAATGGAGGAATATTCAGCCGTTGCCAGATGAAAAAGCAGTACCTTACAAGCAAGTTATTTTTCTGAAAAACAATTATTTACACCCCGCCCCGTATACACCGGCACTATGCTGGTTTTTAGGGGGCGGCAGCGGTTTGCTGCGGTTTTCAGGCCCGCCCGCATTATTATAAAAAAAGCGAAAACTTGCCTGCCGGGCCAGTTCAACCACCTCATGAAGGAAAGCGAAAAGCGTTACCGCCGGCTTATGGAAGCCAGCCAGGATTTGTTGGTCACTATCGACCTGAAGGGCAATATTACCGACACCAACGAGGCGGCAGTTAAGATGACGGGCATGAGCCGCGACACGCTGATGGGCTCCAATTTCTTCGCCTATTTCACGGAGCCGGCCGCGCTGGAGCAGGTGTACCAACAGGTGCTGGCCACCGGGGCCGTCACCAACGTGGCCGGCACCCTGCGCCACGCCAATGGCACGCCCACGCCGGTGCTGTTCGACGGGACGGTGAACAAGGACGACCACGGCCTGGTGCTGGGCGGCGTGCTGGTGGCCCGCGAAGTGGCCGGAAAAAACTGGGCCGATGAGCTGAGCATTGCCAACGAGGAATTGGCTTTCCAGAACGATGAGAAGGGGAAACGCGCCGCTGAGCTGGTGATTGCCAACAAAGAGCTGGCGTTCCAGAACGACGAGAAGGAGAAGCGCGCCCAGGAACTCGGCGTGGCCAACACGGAGCTGGCGTTTCAGAACGACGAAAAAGAAAAGCGCGCCCAGGAGCTGAGCATTGCCAACGAAGAGCTGGCCTTCCAGAACCATGAAAAAGAAAAACGGGCCCAGGAACTGAGCATTGCCAACGAGGAACTAGCCTTTCAGAACGATGAAAAGGAAAAGCGCGCCCAGGAGTTGAGCGTGGCCAATACCGAACTGGCGTTTCAGAACGACGAAAAGGAAAAGCGCGCCCAGGAGCTGAGCGTGGCCAATACCGAGCTGGCTTTCCAGAATGATGAAAAGGAAAAGCGGGCGCAGGAATTGAGCGTGGCCAATACCGAGTTGGCTTTTCAGAACGACGAGAAGGAGAAGCGGGCGCAGGAACTCATCATTGCCAACACCGAGCTGGCGTTTCAGAACGACGAGAAGGAAAAGCGCGCCGCCGAGCTGGGCATTGCCAACATCGAGCTGGCGTTCCAGAACGACGAGAAGGAAAAGCGCGCCCAGGAGCTGGTGATTGCCAACAAGGAGCTGGCCTTCCAGAACGATGAGAAGGTGAAGCGGGCGGCCGAGTTGCGCATTGCCAACTACGCCCGCAGCCTGATTGAGGCCAGCCGCGACCCGCTGGTGACCATCAGCCCGGAGGGCAAAATTACGGACATGAACCGGGCCACGGTGTACATCACGGGCATTGAGCGCGAACAGCTGCTGGGGTCTGATTTCTTCACCTATTTCACGGAGCCGCAGATGGCCCGCGAGGTGTACCAGAAGGTGTTTGCCGAGGGCACCGTGGCCGATTCGCCGCTCACGCTGCGGCACAAAGACGGCAAGCTGACCGATGTGCTGTTCAACGGCTCGGTGTATAAGAACGACGAAGGACTGGTGCTGGGCGTGGTGATTGTGGCCCGCGACGTGACCGACCAGAAGCGCATTGCCACCGAGCTGACGGAGGCCAAAATCGCGGCCGAGCGCGCCACCGTGCTGGCTGAGGAAGCCCAGGCCAAAGCCGAAAGCGCTACCCAGACGGCCGAGGATGCTGTGAAAGCCAAGCAGCAGTTCCTCAGCAACATGAGCCACGAAATTCGCACGCCCATGAATGCCATCATCGGCTTCACGAAGGTGGTGCTAAAAACGGAGCTCACCGATAAGCAGCGCGAATACCTGACGGCCATCAAGATAAGCGGCGACACGCTGATTGTGCTCATCAACGACATTCTGGACCTGGCCAAGGTGGATGCCGGCCGCATGACCTTTGAGCAGATTCCGTTCAAGCTTTCGGCTTCGGTGGCGGCCATGGTGCACTTGTTCGAAACCAAGATTCAGGAGAAAAACCTGGAGCTGGTGATGGAATACGACGAGAAAATCCCGGAAGTGGTGGTGGGCGACCCCGTTCGCCTGCACCAGATTATTCTGAACCTGGTGAGCAATGCCGTGAAATTCACCAGCGAAGGCAGCATCACGGTGGGTGTGCGGATGCTGGTGCAGGACGCGGAAAAGGTTATCCTGGAGTTTGCCGTCACCGATACCGGCATCGGCATTGAGCAGGCCAAGCTGGGCACGGTGTTCGACAATTTTCAGCAGGCCACCAGCGGCACCAGCCGCCTGTACGGCGGCACGGGCCTGGGCCTGGCCATTGTAAAAAACCTGGTGGAGCCGCAGGGCGGCACCATCAGCGTGCGGAGCAAGGTGGGCAAGGGCTCCACATTCAGCTTCATTCTGAGCTTCAATAAAACGCTGGAGAAGGCCGACATCGAAACCGGCCTGAACATCGAGCTGGAAGCCGGCTTCAAGGACGTCAAAATCCTGGTGGTGGAAGACATTGCCCTCAACCAGCTGCTGAT
The DNA here is from genome assembly GCF_012275535.1 of Hymenobacter artigasi. Classification (GTDB taxonomy): domain Bacteria; phylum Bacteroidota; class Bacteroidia; order Cytophagales; family Hymenobacteraceae; genus Hymenobacter; species Hymenobacter artigasi. The sequence goes on from NZ_JAAVTK010000002.1 coordinate 403,081, forward strand.
GAAGACCTTGCTGGAGGATTTCGGCTTTGAGATGGAAGTGGCCGGCAACGGGCAGATTGCCATCGAAAAGCTGAGAACCACGCCCTTCGATATCGTGCTGATGGACCTGCAGATGCCCGTCATGAATGGCTTCGATGCCACCGAATACATCCGTAAGGAGCTGAAGTTGACAGTGCCCATCATCGCCCTTACCGCCGACGTGACCACTGTGGATGTGGAAAAATGCAAGGCTGTGGGCATGAACGACTACATCTCGAAACCCATCGACGACAAGCTGCTCTACAGCAAAATCATCAAGTACCTGAAAAGCTCCGGCTACCGCAAGTCCACCGCCGCGCCGGGCCACCTGCCCGAGGCCGCGCCGCAGCCCCCGCTCACCTGCGTCAACTTCGACTACCTGCGCCGCATCACCAAGAGCGACGCGCGCATGGCCGAGATGATTTACCTGTACCTGCAGGAGATTCCGCAGCTGGTGCAAACCATGAAGAACGCCATTGAGCAGCAGCAGTGGCCAGCCCTGAAATCGGCCACGCATTCCATCATTCCCACCTTCGCCACCATCGGCATCAACCAGGAATTTGAGGACCACGCCAAAGACCTGCAAGCCCTGGCCGCCAGGCTGATTGCCCACGAAGCCGCGGCCGGCAGCCCCGAAACCATGGCCCAGGTGCACGCCCTGTTCTCCAAAATTGAAGCCGTGTGCACGCTGGCCGCTCAGGAGCTGGAGGAAAAGCTGCAGCGGCTTTCGCAAACGCTGCACCCGGCGCGGGCAAAAAGCTAAGCTGAACCAAGCAAATCAGCCAGATTTTCTATTTCGAAATAAATGAATATCAAATGAATTAATTGTTATTTGCCGATTCAGCAGCCTGTTAGTATCGGCCTATGCGGTTTTGTCTATTCTTGGTACTGATGCTGGGCTGGTGGCAGCCTGGGGCGGCCCAGAATGCGCCGCCCCAGGCCCTGCGCGACACCCTGCTGCTGAAAGACCCCGAAGGCGCGGACATCTCGGAAGCGTACCGCTACTACACCGAGCCCTTCGGGCCCGCGCCCGACCCCGAGCGGGCCGAGGCCGCGTGGCGCGCCGGCCGGTTCCGGCCCGGCCCCTGGCACCAGCCCCTCAACCTGGGCCTGATGCACCGCCGCGTGTGGATACGCTTGCCCGTGCGCAACACCGAGCCCCTGCGCCTGCGCTTCCTGTGGAGCATTTTCAACTTCACCGACAGTGCGGCGCTATACTGCCGGCGGGCGGGCGAGGCGAAGTTTACCCGCATGGGCGCGGCCAGTTCCTGGGTGCCGGCCGCTGGGCGGGCCTTTCCGGCGCGGTCCATCAGCTTCCCATTTGCGCTGGACCCCGGCGAGGCGGCCGTGCTCTACCTGCGCGTGGATGTCCACACGGGCGGCATCTACCTGCCCACCTACATCGAAACCACCGAGCATTTCCTGGCCTGGGAAATGGGCTTTCCCTTTGAACGGCACTGGGTGTGGCTGCTGGGCTTTTACCTGAGCAGCGCCTTGTTCAACCTGGTGCTGTATGCGTTTCTGCGCGACCGCATTCACCTCTGGTACGTGGCCTACGTGCTGGGCGTGACGCTCTTTTTGATGATGGAAGACGGGCTGGACGCCATGCTGCTGCCGGCCAGGCCGTACTGGCTGCTGTGGTCGGTGGGGCAGTACAATTTTATGCTGCTGGCGGCGGCGGCAGGCATTCGCATCATGCAGCTGTTTTTGCGGCTGCGGGCCGGCTGGCCGCGCCTGCACCGGGCCGGCAACTGGCTGGCGGGCGGGGCCGTGGCGTTTGTGGCGGGCTACGCGGGGCTGTTGCCCTGGGCCATGCGTCACAGCCTGCCCACCGTGGAAGCATTGAACGGGGTGCGCGAGGTGTTCATGGTGCTGGTGTTCGGCTACGGCTGGACCGTGCTGCTGGCCCTGCTGCTACACCGGCGCTGGCGGCGGCTGGCGGCGTACTACGCCCTCACCTATTTCTTCTTTTTTGTGGGCTACGGCATTTTCTGGCTCAATCATCTGGGCCTGACCAGCTTCAACCCCATCTACCCCAATGCCCTGGCCTGGGGCCTCATGCTGGAGCTCCTGATACTGAGCGCCCTGCTCACCGGCCGCTTCCGGCACACGCTGCGCCACAATGCCCGGCTGCGCGTGCAGCACCTGCGCCAGCGCGACGTGCACAGTGCCCGCCTCATCGCGGCGCAGGACGATGAGCGCGAGCAGCTGGCCCGCGAGCTGCACGACGCCCTGGGGCCCAACATTGCCGCCCTGCACATGGCCTGGCAAAGCGAGGCCATGCGCGCCGCCCTGGCTTCGGCCCCCGCCGCCGCCGCCGTGGGCCAGCTCACCGAAGATATTCTGCGCGAGCTCTACAACCAGGTGCGGCAAATCAGCCACGTCCTGCTGCCGGCCGAGTCGGTCACCAACCGCCTCACCACCTCCATCACCACGCTGCGCGACATGCTCAACCTGCACGGCAGCCCGCAGGTACACACCGATTTCGGCCCCGGGCTCGATGAGCTGCCGCCGGCCGTGCAGTCGGCCGCCTTCCGCATCGTGGCCGAGCTGGTGAACAACGCCGTGCGCCACGCCCAGGCCCAGCAGGTGCACGTGCACCTGCGCCGCCTCCCCACCGCCCTGGAGCTGTGCGTGGCCGACGACGGCCGAGGCTTCGGCCGGGGCGAAGACACGCCGCTGACGGGCATCGGCCTGCGCGGGGTGCGCACCCGGGCGGCCTACCTGGGCGGCAGCGTGAGCATTGAGGTGCCAAAAGTGGGCACGCGGGTAGTAGTGCGCCTGCCCTGCTGAGTGGATGTAGGGGCGAAGCGGCGCTTCGCCCGTCGTTCACGCCAAGCCAACGATTCCGTGCACCCAGGGGCGAAGCACCGCTTCGCCCCTACCCCGCCGCCAAAACAACGATTCCGTGCACACAGGGGCGAAGCACCGCTTCGCCCCTACCCGGCCAGCACCTCGGTCACTTTCCCGATATCCCCGCTCACCTTCTGCAGAAACGTGAGCTGCTCCAGCAGCAGCTTGTCGTCGGCGGCTTCGACGGAGATGTTGGGCTCGGGGGCGGCCAGCTCCTCAATGGGCGCGGCGGCGGCGGGCGCAATGCGGGCCAGGCTTTTGCTGAGGGCCGCCACGGCGCTGGTGAGGGCGCGGCGGCTGTCGGGTGGGAAGGGCGGCACGGCGGGCGCGGCCTCGCGCAGGGTGCCGGTGAGGGCCGCGATGTTGGAGGAGAGAATGTGGTTCAGCACCACAAATTCGTGGCTTTCGGTGGGGCGGTGCTGCTTGCTTTTGGGCTCGGTGAGCATGCGCTGGAACGCCGCCGCGAGGTTGGCCCCGCTCACGTACACGTTTTTGCGCAGCAGGCGGTAGTCGTTGGACGTGAGGGGGCGGCCGGCGAGGCGGTCGGCCAGCTGGCGCAGGTAGGCCAGGTTGGCGCGCAGGGCGGCGGCCATATAGTCGGTCAATTGCTCCGATTCCCAGCTTGGAAACAGCAGGTAACCCGCCGAAAACGCAATGGCGCAGCCCATAAGGGTATCGGTGATGCGCTCCTGCGCCACGCCCAGGTAACTCAGCCCCAGAAACCGGAACATGATGAGCAGATAGGCCGTCAGAAACACCACCGTGACCAGGTACACGGTGCGCTGGAAGCTGTAAGCCACCACCATAAACACCACCAGCACGGCAAACCGGGCCTCGGGCCACGGCACCGCCCACAGCACGAGGCCGCCCAGCGCCCCGCCCGCCAGCGTGCCGATGATGCGCTCGGTGTTGCGCTGCCGCGTGAGGCTGAACCCAGGCTTGAGCATGATGGTCACCGTCATCAGAATCCAGTAGTTGTGCTGGCCGTGCCAGAGGGTTTCGGCCACGGCGTAGGCCACCAGGCAGGCCACGGTCATGCGCACGGCGTGGCGGAACACCGCCGATTTCATGGTGAAGTTCTGGCTCAGGGCGCGCAGCTCGATTTCCTGGCGGGCCACAAACTGGGTGTGGTCGGCGGCACGGCTGGCGGCGGGCGCGGCGGCCGAGAGGGCCTCGTCGAAGTAGCGCCGGATGTTGCCCACCCGCCGGATGATGTCGCGCAGGTTCACCAGTATTTTCTTCAATACCAACGTATTACTGCCAGTCTCCGCATCGGTGTCGAGGGCACTGATGCGGGCCTGCAGGCGGTCCCACTCGGCTGTGAGCACGGGGCCGGTGCCGGGGTGCGCGTGGTTGGTCTGAATGGCCACGCCGAGGTGGTCCAATTCGGTGGCGACGTGCCGGATGAGCCGGGCCACATCGTCCAGAATACCGGTGTGGCCGAAGGATTCGCGCACGGCCGAGTAGTCGTAATACCCCACCGTGATGCGCTCGTACAGGTCCACCGTTTCCACGAAGGTGAGCACCAGGCGGCGGCCGGTGCTGGTGGTTTCGTTCACAATCTGGCGGGTGCGGAAAATGAGGTCGCGCACAGCTTCCTGCTTTTCGTTCACCACCACTTGCTGGGCCACCAGCTGGCGGTAGTCCTCCTCCAGCGCGGTGGCGGGGTTGTAGAACTTGGCTTTGAGGTCCAGAAACCGCGCCAGGGCGTGAATGCACTCGCCCAGCGCCTGCTGGGCCGGGCGGTAGGGCCGCACCTGGTAGGCCACCAGGGCCAGCCCCGCGTACCAGATGCCGCCCAGCAGCAGCAGGCCCGCGTGGGCCGGCGCGTCGGCCAGGGCGGGCGGGTGGGCCAGCAGCAGCACCACGCTCAGCAAGGTGGCGGTGCCCACGGCCCCAGCCCGCGCTCCCCAGACAAGCAGCATGGTCAGCCCGAAACTCAGCGCCCCGATTTCGAGGGCCAGCGTCCAGACGTTAAGGGCGGCCGCGCCCGTGAGCAGGGCCGTGAGGCCCACCAGCACCAGGGCGGCCAGCATGCCGTTGCGGCGGTGCGCGGCCGGGCCGGGCGTGTCGGTCACGCTCACGCACACGGCCCCGGTCGCAATGCTCAGGCCCGCCTCGAAATACCCCCACTGCCCCAGCAGCACCGCCGGCAGCAGAATGGACACCGTGACGCGCACTCCATCGGAAAAATTCTGGCCGGAAAAGAAGTAGCGGAGGCGGCGCGTCTGGTGGTTCATGCGGCGGGAGCGGGTAATGCCGCAAGTAACGCGAAGAACGACCAAATGGGTTAGCAGGCCGGCGCGTGCACGCGGCATTTCGCGCTACAACTGCTGCAGCGACGGGCGTTCGGGCTCGTCGTAGGCCGTCGAGTCGCCGTCTTCATACACCGCGTTTTCCAAGTCGTCGACGCAGGTTTCGAGCTCGGCTACTTCATCTTCCTTCTCGGCCAGCTGCTGGCGCAGGCGGGCCAGCTCGCGGGTTTGCTGCTGCTGCACGGCTTCGAGGCGGGCCAGGCGCTGCTGGTCGGCCTGGCAGGCGGGCAGCGCGAGGGCCAGCGCGGCCAGCAGCGCGGCGCGGCGGCCGTGCGCCAAAGTCAATGGAAATTTCATTGCTCCAAAATTACGCCCCGCCGGGTGTAGCCCATTGGCTTTGGCCCACGGCCGACCCCGCGCTAATACATCACATCATTCACCGCCTCAACTTTGGGCGGCAGTTCGGTTTCTTCGAGCAGCTCGCGCAGGTCGATTTCGATGCTGCGGCAAATGGCCGTCATCGGCACGTCGTAGATGTCGTTTTCGAAGGGGTTCTCGCTGATGTGGCCCACCACTTCAATCACGTTAAATACCCACGATACGAGCACCGAAAACGGCACCATCAGCCAGATGTGGTATTGGCCCAGGGCTTGGCGGCTATCGAACTCCTCCACCAAACCCAGCGGCAGAATGGCCGCGAACACCCACACAAACACAAAGCTGAATTAGGCAAACTGGCGCGAAAACGGCGTATTCTTGATGCGCTCGCAGCCTCCCTGCGCGTTTAGCAGGTCCTGAATGGTCTGCATCATGGCCACCTGGCGAAACTCGGTGAGCAGGCCGCGCTTGTAGAGCTCGCGCAGCTCCACGCTCTGGCGGCGCAGCAAATTCCCGATTAATTCCGCAGCGCGGCCATGCACTTCAGCTCGATGGCGATGGGCGTGGGCAGGCAGTTTATTTCGAGGGTGGTGCGGCAGGGCTGGGCCGTGGCGAAGTACTCGGCGTAGAGGCGGTTGTAGGTCGGAAAGTCGTCTTTCATGTTGGTCAGGAACACGGTCACGTCCACCAAATCGTCCCACTCGGCCCCGGCTTCTTCCAGAATGTAGCGCACGTTCTGAAACACGGCGTGGCACTGGCTCTCAAAGTCATAGTGCAGAACATTGCCGTCCTCATCCACTTCCACGCCGGGAATGGCTTTCTGGCCGCGCTGGCGCGGGCCCACGCCGGACAGAAACAACAGGTTGCCTACGCGGCGGGTGTAGGGGTAGGCACCCACGGGCTCGGGGGCGCGGCTTTCGGTGGTCATGGCAATGGCAACGTTAAGGGGTACAGTAATTCGCTTCAAAGTACGTCATATAGGAGGGAAGGCGAAACCACGCGGGGCGCGGGCTGCCGTTCTTTGCAAGGCCAGCCGGCACTATTTTGGCAGGTACAGCCTTTGCGGTTCAACCGTCTTTTCTCATTACTCCTCCTCTTCTCCCTTTTCTACGCATGAAAACCTCGATGCTCCTGCTGCTTGGCGGCCTTAGTTTTTCCAGTCTTGCAGCCCACGCCCAGAAGCGCAAAATGCCGCCCAAGCCCACGGCCAATACCGTGTACGACTCGGTGCAGCAGCCCGCCGTGCCCCTGGGTGGCACCGAGCGCTACGCCCAGTTTCTGGCCGCGCACCAGAAATACCCCGCCACAGCCATGCAAAAAGGCATTCAGGGCACTGTGAAGGTGAGCTTCGTGGTGGAAAAAACCGGTACCGTGAACGAGGTGAAGGTCGAAACGCCAGTGGCGCCCGAGCTCGATGCCGAAGCCATCCGCCTCATCAAAAGCGGCCCGAAGTGGACGCCCGCCAAGCACCGCAACGCCGTGGTGCGCCAGCGCGTGGTGGTGCCGGTATCGTTCGTGATGTCGCCGGGCAGCACCGTCACCATCGGCGGGCCGGCCAAGGAGCGGCCCATCACCACCTCTGCCGCCGACATTGCCGCCTCGGCCAACCCCGACCGCCCCGCCGTGGTGGCCCCCGACCGCCCCACCCAGCCCGTGGGCGGCAACCAGGCTTTTTTCGATTGGATTGAAAAAAACCAGCAGTACCCCGGCCTGGCCCGCAAACGCAACATTCAGGGCAAGGTGATGGTCGAATTTATGGTGCAACGCGATGGTAGTCTGACCGATGCCCGCGTTATCAAGAAGATGGGCTCCGGGCTTGACGAAGAGGCTTTGCGGCTGATAAAGGCCGCTCCGAAATGGGAGCCGGCCATGTTTCAGGGCAAGCCGATGAAGCAAAAGATGGTGTTGCCGGTTCTATTCCAGCTGTAAGTTCAACCAAACGCCAAACGCCCCCTCCTCAAGACAGGAGGGGCGTTTTTTTAGTCTCTGCTGCCCCGCCCGCCCATGCTCTCTTCCTGCTCCTTAGCTGCCTCAAAGTCGCCTGCCATCATCGTGCCGCCGGCCCAAATCTGGCCCTACCAGGTGCGCTACCGCGAGGGAGCCCAGGCGCTGGCCCAGGACTTATTCGATGCGCTGGATGATGACCTGAAGCCGTTTGTGCTGCTGCTCGCCCTGCCCGCCGACGACACCCTGCCCGCCCGCTGCCTGGAGCCCGTCGACAGCGACCTGCCCGCCACCGCGTTTTCCGACGTGGTGGCCCGGGGCCGCGTGCGCCAGCTCACCACCCCCTGGCCCTTCCCCGACCGCGCCGACGTGACGGCCGCCGCCATCCGGCGCAAGCACCAGGGCATCGGCATCCGCGATGCCGTGCAGGAAACCCTCAATGCCCTTGATGGGCAGGGCCAGTACCAACATTTTGCCGGCTGGCCGGTAGAGATAAACGGCTACTTTGTGACCACGGTGCTGCGCTTGCTGCGCAAACCGCTGCGGGCCTACCCTTCGTTGCAGCCCGCCCGCTACTACACCGATGGCAAGCCGCTGGCTCCGTCGCTACTATTGGCCGCCATGTACCGCTTCAACGAGGAAGGCGTGAAGGCCCTTAGCGAGCCCGAACCAGGGGCCAGCATCTTCATGCGGCCCCGCGAAAGCGAGGAGCTGCTACGCGCCGCCGGCAAAACCTTCCTTGACACGCCCGCCCAGGCCCTGGGCCTCGACCCGGCTACTATCAAGCTGTTTGCCACCTGCAACACCATCAGCAGCCTGCGTTACGAGGGCGCCGAGGGCGTGGGCAACCTGCTGCTGGCCCGGCGCGGCCACCCCAACATCGAGGAAGTATTTGCCCTCACCTGCCCCACCGAGCTCACCGACTACCGCGCCGTGCGCAAGCTGCTGGAAATGGCCACGCCCGACGTGCACCTGCTCGCCGACGGCGAAAACGTGTACGCATTGGGCCGCCAAATTGGCCACTACGATGCCGTGCGCGAGGATTTGTTCGTTATCAGCTTCGTGACGCACTACGCCTGGGAGCTTCAGCATGCCGGGCACATCCTCATGCGCTCGCACTACGGCCTGCCCGGCCTACCGCGCCCGCGCCTCAGCCGGCCGGCCTTCCGAAAGGCCCTCAAGCGCACCTTCGCCCTCACCGACGCGCCCAAAGTAGAGCGCCTCTGGGACGTGGTGCTCGAAGCCAGCCGCCAGAAGCACGGCACGCTCCTGGTCATCACCACCGAGGCCTTGGCCGAAGCCGACCGCCTCAAGCTGCAGTGCACGCTCATCGAGCCCGTGCCGCTCACGCCGCTCATCACCCGCCTCGTCACCAGCATCGACGGCGCAGTGCTTCTCGACCCCGAGGGCTACTGTTACTCTATTGGGGTAATTCTCGACGGCCGCGCCTCGGGCCGGGGCGACGGTACCCGGGGCGCGCGCTACAACTCGGCCCTGCGCTACGTGGAAAGCTCCGACTATCCCTGCATCGCCATCGTGGTGAGCGAGGACGGGATGGTGGACGTTATTACTTCGGTGAAAGAGTAAGAAAGCAACACCCGTCGGGCGATATTCTTACGGCAACTTACGTAACTTTATTGCTTCCTGCCCCCAAATTCACCAGGCACTTTCCCTATCCTTTCATATCCGATGACTGCCGACGACCGCCTCAATCAACTCGAACCGCTGCTTTCCGAAACGATGAGCATCCTGGACAGGCACACTGCTCAGCTCAAGCAGCTGAGCTTTGCCATCAGCCAGGTAAGCACGGCAGTCGTTCAGCAAGGCGAAAACATCAGTTTCTTATTGCGTGAGCAACTGACGATGAAAACCCAGCAGAATGACCTGAAAACCCAGCAGGATGTGATGAAAACCCAGCAGGATGTGATGAAAACCCAACTAGATGGGGTAGAAACCAAGCTGGATGGTGTAACTGGTAAGCTCGACCATATCCTGCAATTGCTGCAGAAGCCGGGCCAATAACCCGCCTACCGCTTTGCCCGGAATGACCAGGTGAGCTTGAACACTGCCACCACGTCGCCGGCCTCATCCACGCCAGTGCTGGTGCAGACTACGGTGCGGCCCTCGCCGGTAGCACGGCTCTCGGCCACGGCCAGAGCAATGAGCGGGCCATCGGGGCAGGTGAAGGCGATTAGGCCTACTGCTTTCTTCGTAAAATCGCCCTGAATGGCCGTCACCAGCATCGAAACCGGCCCGCCGGCCTGCACCTGCATCATGCCCTGGATGCCGCTGGCAAACTCTGCCGCCATGGCCAGGCAGGCGAAATAGAGACTTCGGAATGGGTTCTGGGTGAGGAATTTGTAGCGGATGGTGACCGTGGCCGTCTCCGGCGTGAGCTGCGTGAGGCGCAGGCCCGCCAGCCAGGCCATGGGCAGCTTGCGCATCATGAACAGCCGCAGCTTCAGCGGATTCAGAACCTGGCGGCGGAAGGCGGCGGCTTGCGGAGTGTCGGTGGCAGTAGTCATGCGGCGAAGGTACGTTTCAGGGCCGTTGCTGCTGCCCCGGCCAGTGGGCCGAAATATCGCCTATGGCTTGCGGGGTTTGCTTTTCTCATCGGCCGGGCTGGCAACGGGTGCCGAGGCAGGCCGCACCACCAGCTCCTGATAGCCAAACGTGTCGTCCTTCTCGCGCCGAAACTCCAGCTGCGGCAGCTCGCCCAGCACGATTTCGGCCGTGGTGTACACCCGGCAGCCATCCAGCAAATGCCCGCCGATGGTGCGGCCCGTGCTGTCGGAAACCGCCAGATGTATGTGCGAACCATTCGTCGACAGCGTGCCGACCAGCGACACAATCTCAAAATGGCCTTTATACACCGTGGGGCCTTCCTGGTTGGCCAGGCGCAACGTGGCCACCGTGAGGCTGCCCACGCAGGTAATCATGGTGCCGGCCAGGATGTGGTTTTGCTGCGCGAAGGCCGTGAGCTGCTGGCGCAAATCATCGCCGGGGCGCAGGCGCAAGGCATAGGTTTTGAGAGCAGAGGATTGGGCAACGGGCACGGGGGCTGGGGTTTGGGCCAGCGCGGAGGTAGCCAGCAGCGATAAAACGAAGACAAGACGTATTGACATTGCCCCAAAGAACGTCATGCTGCGCAAAGCCGAAGCATCTCGAGGGCCATAGTAAACGAGTTACTACTGCGGTAGAGATGCTTCGGCTTTGCGCAGCATGACGTTCTGTTACTACTTTCTGCTCCCTACTTGCTGAACCGCACCGTGCCGTACCGCACTTTGATGTTCACATTGCCCGCCCGCCGCGTCGGGGCCACGGCTCCGAAGGTGCCCAACACGTCGCTGGTTTGCGGGCCGTTTTCCTGCGAAAGCACGCGCACCAGGTTTTTATCCACCAGCAGCTGGCCTTGCTCGGTGCTCACATCGAAGCGGAAGGCAGGAGCTTCGGCAAAGCCCAGGCGGATGGTGCTGAAACCGCCGTCGAGGTTCACTTGGCGGAAATTGGCGCCCATGTCGCGCACCACGAATTCGGGGCAGTAGCGCAGGGCCATGTCAAGGGCTTCGTCCAGCTTTTCGATGGTGAAGCGCGAGTAGCCCGACGAGCCGCGCAGGTTGCGCACGGTGCCCAGGGCCACGTCGCCGTACTTGCTGTGCACGGTCAGGTCCTGCACCGTGCCAATGTCTACGTCGGAATAGTTGTTGCGCAGGTCCACCGTCGTGCCCGTATCGAGGCGCAGCTGGGCATAGCTGGCATCAATGCTGGCGCGGCCGGCGAAGGCAATACGGCAGTCGCCATTGCCAATGCGGATGAGGTTGCGCGGGCCTTCGAGGCGAGCGGTGCGCAGGGTGCCGTACTCTACAGCCAGTTCGGTGGGGCCGCTCAGGTCGCCAGCCACGGTCACTTCGCCAAAGCTGTTGTAGATTTTCAGGGCCGTGGTGCGGGGCAGCCACACGGTGTAGTTCACTTCGTAGCGGCAGCCCCCGGCCCGGCCGCGCAATGCGGGGCCAAACTGCGTGCTCACGGCCACGCCGCCGGTTTTGGCGTCGTAATCGAGCCACTGTACGCCCAGCGCATCAAGAATCTGGCGGGCTCCGGCGTCGCTTTCCGAGCGCGCCACCAGTTCAGCATCCACCTTTATTTCCTTCTTATTCCAGGGGTTGATTTGCACCCGGCCGTAGCGCGTATCGAGCGAAAACGGCCGGCCGGTATTCGGCACCGCGTAGCTGCGCACAATGTGCCGGCGCTGCTCGGCCTGCAGGCTGGCGCTGCCCTGGCCGTCGGCCTGGTCTACGAGTGGGTTTTGCTGGCGGGGCTCCTGCTCCTGGCCAAAAAGCGCGGCCTCGGCGCGGCGTGCATCGGGTGTCAAGATGTGAATGGCCACGCCGTGGCCCACGGCCACCCAGCGGGTTTGGCCATCCTGCGCTTGGGAGCGCTGCGGGGCCAGCAGGCTCAGCAGCCCGCCGCACAGCGCCACCCATCGGCTTACCCGCAAAGCCAGGGGCGGGTTCATTCGGCCTGGCGCCGGCTATCGGCCAGCACGTAAGAATTATTGTTGGGAGCTGCTTGGGCCGTATTGCCCAGGTTCAGCTGCCGGTCGAGAATGTCAAGGCGGATTTGCAGGTTGCGGTTCATGGCCGTGAGCACGGCGTCGGGCTGCGGATGGTGCAGCAACTGCTGCTTCAACTCGCGGTAGCTGGAATCGAGCGACACTAGCTCGTGCTGCCAGTCGGCGTTCATGGCCGCCATGCCGGGGCCGCTGAGCTGGCTCAGCTCGGTTTGGCGGCGGGCCAACTGGTTGGTGTAGTAGGTTTCCATGCCGCGCACGGCGCGCACCAGCTGGCTGTCGGCCCCGGTGGTGTGCTCGGCGGCGGTGAGGGAGAGCGGGTTGCCGCCCTGGTACAGGGCCGCATCGGGTTCGGTAGCAACGGTGCCAGGAGTAGCAGCGGCCGGCGCGGCCACCACGGCCGTTTCGGGCGCGGCCCGGTTGGCTTTCCAAGCCTCGCTGGCCCCGGCGGCAAATACGAGCAGAGCCAGCGCCGCCGCCACCCCGTAGCGCTGAAACCAGCCGGCGCGGGCCTTCGATTGGGCTACTGTTGCAACTGGCGCAATAAATGGGCCCTCCGGCGCATCGGCCAAGCGCATAACCGGCGTTTGGGGCGCTGTGGTGGTAGCATTAAGCTGCTCCTCCAGCGCGGCCCAGAGGTCGGGGCGCGGCTCGTGGGTGTCGAAATCGGCACGGTGCCGCTCGACGAAGGTTTCGAGAGAATTATTTTTCTTGGTATCCATGAATGAGTAGCAGACGCACGATTCGTCCAGGTTCAGGGCGGGCCGCGGGGTTATACGAAAACCACGGCTGGGCGAAAACGGATGAAGGGTAGTGAAACGATTACGTAATGATTGATAAGGGATAAATTTTAACTCAGGCCACGCTGGGCGGCCAACTCACGCAGCCGGACCCGCGCCCGGCTGTATTGGGATTTGGAAGTCGATTCGGAAATACCCAGAATGCCCGCGATTTCGAGATGGTCGTAGCCTTCGAGCAGGTAGAGGCTTAGCACGACGCGGTAGCCGTCGGGCAGCTCCTGAATGCAGCGGCGCAGCACATCGGCGCGGTAGTGCATGTCGGCTTCGTCTTCGGGCGAATGGGCGGTGGCTTCGGCGGGCTCGTCGTGGTGCTGCTCGCCCAGGGGCACCAGCGCCAGCCGCCGCTGCCGCAGGCAATTGATGCTTTTGTTCACCACAATCCGCTTCAGCCAAGCCCCAAAAGACGAATCGCCCTTGTAGCCGCTCAACTCCCGAAAGGCGCTCAGAAACGACTCCTGGAGTACGTCCTCGGCCTCGGCATAGTCGCCGGTGATGCGCAGGGCGGCGTTGAACATGGCCTTGGAGTAGCGCCGGTAAATCTCGGCCTGGGCCTGGCGGTCGTTGAGGCGGCAGCGCTCCACCAGCGGGGCGTTGATGTCGACGTAGGCGGAAAGGGACAGGGCTTCCATGCAGAAAACGAGGTCTTAAAGGTGCTTAAGCAACCCATAGACCACGCGGCGGGTTCAGGGGTTGCATCGCCAAATTACGCAGTTTCCGGGCACCGCCAACCCGTTGGAGCAGGTGACCAGCTGCACCACCGCAAAATAAATTTTTGGCATTTCTTAATTTCATCCTTTACATTTGCCCCAGCAACCCTCGTTTGGGACGCTACCTATTTTTATACAGAGGCGCGGAGAGACAGGCTCGACGAAACGCCGGCAACCCCCACTAGTTGGAACGGTGCCAAGTCCTGACATATAAAAAACGCCGTGAGCACATCCCTCAATCCCCGCCTGCAACCCACCACCCTCGCCGCGCCGCGCCGAATGTGTTGTTGCATGGGCTGTTCCCTGGCCGCTATGCCGGGGAAGATTGCTGGTTGTTGAGCTAGGGCCACTCTTCCGGCGGCTGCTGCGGCAGCCACCCCGCTACTACCCTTTTGTGGTGATTGATTCATTGCGCGACGCGTAGCGGGTTTTTGCGGCCTTCGCGGCCCATTTCGGTTTTTTCTGCGGAGAAAAACTCCCCCTTCCATCATGGCATTACCCCTTGAAAGCCAGGTCATAGACCTGCGTCGCTACCTGCCCGAGTGCTCAGTACCGGAAACCCTGGCCCTGCTGGCCGACCACTTCCCCGGCCGCGTCTCGTTTTCCACGTCCTTCGGGCTGGAGGACCAGATTATCACGCACTTCATCTTCGAAAACGACCTCCCCATCCGGGTGTTCACCCTCGACACGGGCCGCAATTTTCAGGAAACCTACTCGACCTGGAACAAAACCCTGCTGCGCTACGGGAAATCCATTGAGGTATTCGCCCCTCAAACTGCCACGCTCGAAAAATTAGTTGCCCGGAAAGGCCCCAACAGCTTCTACGAGAGCATAGCTAACCGCAAGGAGTGCTGCAATATCCGCAAAGTGGAGCCGCTAAGTCGCGCCCTGGCCGGCCAGCAGGTGTGGGTAACGGGCATCCGCGCCGAGCAGTCGCAGAACCGCCAGACCATGCACCCGGCCGAGTGGGACGGCGGCCATGAGCTCATTAAAGTTCACCCACTCTTCGACTGGACCTGGGCCGAGTGCGAAGCCTTCGCGCAGGCCAACGGCATTCCGGTGAACCCGCTGCACCGGCAGGGCTTCGTGAGCATCGGCTGTGCGCCCTGCACCCGGGCCATTGCGCCGGGTGAGGACTTCCGCGCCGGGCGCTGGTGGTGGGAAGACGCGGCGGCCAAGGAGTGCGGCCTGCACGCCACCGCCGCCCACCAGGGCCTCGACCCGGTGGTGGAGCGAATGCCGGGCTAGGCCGTCCTCCTTTCCGCGCCGGTGGCCTGGCCGTCGGCGCTACATCCTTCCCCAAAGGCACCCCCCTCGCGGGCCTTATCCCACCCTCCCCTTCCGGTTTTTCAAATTCGCCCGATTTTTTCGGGCCCAGACCTGCTATGTCATTATCAAACCCTATTTATCTCGATTACCTCGACCGTTTGGAGGCTGAAGCCATTCATATTCTGCGGGAAGTAGCCGGGCAGTTCGAGCGGCCTGCGCTGTTGTTCTCCGGCGGCAAAGACTCAATTGCCCTCACGCGGCTGGCCGAAAAGGCCTTTCGGCCGGGCCGGTTCCCGTTCCCACTGGTGCATATCGATACCGGCCACAACTTCGAGGAAATCATCAACTACCGCGACGAGCTGGCCGCGCAGTTGGGCGAGAAGCTGATTGTGCGCCGGGTGGAGGATACTATCCGGGAGCGCGGCCTGCACGAGCCTGGCGGCAAATATCCCAGTCGCAACCCGCTGCAGACCTATACCTTGCTCGATGTGATTGAGGAGTTTGAGTTCGACGCCTGCATCGGTGGGGCACGGCGCGACGAGGAGAAGGCCCGGGCCAAGGAACGCATCTTCTCGGTGCGCGACGACTTCGGCCAGTGGGACCCCAAGCGCCAGCGCCCGGAGCTGTGGAACATCTACAACGGCCGCATTCAGAAGGGCGAAAACGTGCGCGTATTTCCCATCTCCAACTGGACCGAACTGGACGTGTGGAACTACATTCAGCGCGAAAACATCAGGCTGCCCGAAATCTACTTCGCTCACGAGCGGCAGTGCGTAGTGCTACCCAGCGGCCAGCTGCTGGGCTTCAGTGAACACCTGAACCTGGACGAAACCGACGAAATCGTGAACCGTCGTGTGCGCTTCCGCACTGTGGGCGACTCGACTTGCACGGCCGCCGTGGAAAGCGACGCGGCTTCGGTAGACGACATTATTCAGGACCTGCTGCTGGCTAAAGTAAGCGAGCGCGGCGCCACGCGCCTCGACGACAACCTCTCGGAAACGGGGATGGAAGACCGGAAGCGAAACGGCTATTTCTGATTGGGGTCTTGGGGACTTAGGGTCTTGGGGTCTTGGTTTTAAAAGCCGCAAATCCAGCCACTAAGTCCTCATTACAACCGAGAGCCGAAGCTTATCCAAGTCCGCAAGAACAAAAAACCAAGTCCCTAAGACCCCAAGTCCCCAAGACCCTAAAACCACATGGACCTTCTCCGATTTATCACCTGCGGCAGCGTCGACGACGGCAAGAGCACGCTCATCGGCCGGCTGCTGTACGACAGCGACTCCGTATCGCTCGACGTGCTGGCCACGCTGGAAAAGCGCCGCGCCAGCACCGGCGGCGACGTGGATTTGGCCCTGCTTACCGATGGCCTGAAAGCCGAGCGCGAGCAAGGCATCACCATTGATGTGGCGCACAAATACTTCACCACGCCGCGCCGCAAATTCATTATCACTGATGCGCCGGGCCACGTGCAATACACTCGGAACATGGTAACCGGTGCCAGCAACGCCGACCTCGCCATTGTGCTGGTAGATGCCCGCCAGGGCGTAATTGAGCAGACCCGGCGGCACACGCTGCTAGCTTCGCTGCTGGGCATTCAGCACTTCGTGCTAGCCGTGAACAAGATGGATTTGGTGGGCCACGAGGAAGTGGTTTTCCGCAACATCGTGACCGATTACCAGACCATTGCCGCACAGCTCAAACTGCCGAACGTGGTAGCCATTCCGCTGAGCGCGCTGAACGGCGACAACGTGGTGCGCCGCTCCCATTTCCTGCCTTGGTACCACGGCCCGAGCCTACTGGAACACCTCGAAAGCGTACCCGTGCCGGCCGATGCCAACCCGAACGAGCCGCGCTTCCAGGTGCAGTATGTGGTTCGGCCGCAGACCGAGGAACTGCCCGACTACCGGGGCTACGCCGGCCGCATCCAGAGCGGAACCTACCGCCAGGGCGACCGGGTCCGCATCTGGCCCTCGGGGCTGGAAACGGTGCTTGAGGCTATCGAAGTAAACCAGCGCGAAGTGGCCACGGCCACGGCCCCACAGGGCGTCATTCTGCGGCTTCGCGACGATGTGGACGTGAGCCGGGGCGATACCATTGTGCCCCTCACGGCCCACCCGGCAGTGGTGCGCGAGTTGGAAGCGACCCTATGCTGGATGGATGAGCGGCCCCTGCGCGCCGGCCGCAAGCTGCTGGTGCAGCACCACGCCGCTACGGTGAAAGCGGCCGTGACCACCATTCTCCAAAAGACCAACATCGAAACTTTCGAAAGCCAGGGCACCGACGAGGCCCGGCTGAACGACATCGTGCGGGTGCGCCTGAAAACCGCCCTGCCCCTGGTGGTGGACGAATACCGCCAGAATCGCACGACGGGCGCTTTTATCCTGGTGGATGAGCAGACCGGGGCCACCCTGGCCGCCGGCCTCGTGGCTGCCACCGACCCGGCATATTTCACCGAAGAAGTGCCAGCGGAAGCGGCCTTTTCCATCTGATGCCGGCTGCCGGTCTGACCACCCTAGGCGGTCAGACCGGTTGAAGCACCACCGACTGCCCTTGCGCCACCCTGACGCGACGCCCTCCCCGACAACCGGTCAGACCGCCTAGGGCGGTCAGACCGGAGCAGCCGCTCCGTCCCCTTCTCTTTTATCTCTTCTAATCAGATTCCGACTATTATGGCTGATTTCCCCCTTTTCCTCCCCCGCCTGACCGTAGTAGGCGCGGGCCCCGGCGACCCGGAGCTGCTGACGCTGAAAGGTGCCAAAGTCCTTGCAGCGGCCGATGTAGTGCTCTACGATGCACTGGCGAATGATGCCCTGCTGGCGCACGTCCGGCCCGGTGTGCCGCTCATTTTTGTGGGCAAGCGCAGCGGCTTCAAAGCCTATACCCAGGACGGCATCAACGACCTGATTGTGCAGCAGGCCTACCGGCACGGCCATGTGGTGCGGCTGAAGGGCGGCGACCCGTTCGTGTTCGGCCGGGGGCGCGAGGAAATGCTGTATGCCGAGGCCCACGGACTGGCCACGGACTACGTGCCGGGCATCAGCAGCGCGGTGGCGGCGGCGGGCAGCGTGGGCATTCCGGCCACGCACCGGGGGCTGAGCGAAGGCTTCCGGGTGCTAACGGCCACCACGGCCGATGAGCAGCTATCGGCCGCGCTGCTCGAAGCGGCGCAGACGCCCACCGTCACCACCATGATTCTGATGGGTATGAGCCGGCTGGCGGAAATAGCGGCGCTTTTTGCCCGCTACGGCGGGGCCTCGGTGCCGGCCGCCATCATCCAGCACGGCACGCTGCCCAACGCCCGCGTGGTGGCCGGCACCGTAGCCGACATTGCCGGGCGGGCCGCCAGCGCCGGCCTGGGCGCGCCAGCCGTGATTGTGCTGGGCGAAGTGGTGCGGCTGATGAAGCAGCCAGCTGCTGTAGTCTCCGAAACCGTCACTGAACTGCTACCGGAGCTGCTGCGCTACGCGAAAGTAGCCTGACGGTTGCCTCGCCCCCGGCCCCTCTCTGCAGGAGAGGGGAGCCTGACGACTTGTAGCACATGCTTCAGCTTGTGCCTTTGCAATCCTGATTTCACCCAACGCCGCACAAGCTAAAGCATGTGCTACAGTCCGCGCCGCCGTGGCTCCCCTCTCCTTTTCGGAGAGGGGCCGGGGGTGAGGCCGCAACGCAAGAACAACCATGCCCCCACTCCCCATCCTCCCGCCCGCACTCGACGAAGCGCAGCTCCAGCAGCTCACGGCCAACCTGTCGGCCAACCAGCTGCTGTGGCTGAGCGGCTATTTCTACGGTCAGGCCACCGGCGGAACCCAAGTTGCCGCTGCATCGACGGCCTTGGTTGCAGCCACCAGTGCGGCCACTCAGAAACTGACCATTCTCTACGGCTCACATACCGGCAACGGCAAGAAAATAGCCCAGCAGGCCGCTGAGGCAGCCAAAAGCCGGGGACTCGCGGCCGACGTGCGCGACATGAATGACTACCCCACCCGGCAGCTGGCGCAGGAGCAAAGTTTGCTCGTCATCGTGAGCACGCACGGCGAGGGCGAACCGCCCATCGCGGCCGAGGACCTGCACCAGTTTCTGCTGGGCCCGCGTGCGCCGAAGCTGCCGAACCTGCGCTTCGCCGTGCTGGCCCTGGGTGATAGCAGCTACCTGCACTTCTGCCAGACGGGCAAGGAGTTCGACCAGGGCCTGGTCGACCTGGGCGCCACCCGCCTGCTGGCTCGCGTGGACACTGACGTGGAGTATCAGGCGGCCGCCAGCCAGTGGATTGAAGCGGCTTTGGCAGAAATAGCCGGTGTAGCTGCTGGCACCGCCGAAGCGTTGGTTACTGCCGGGGCCTCGGTTGTTTCAGCTGGCCATTCAGCCATTCAGCCATCCACCCATTCGGCTATTGCCGAGTTCACTCATGAGAACCCCTGGCCGGCGCGGGTACTGGAAAGCATCCAATTGAACGGGCGCGGCTCGGATAAGGAGACGTACCACCTGGAACTGGATTTGGCCGGCGCGGGGCTGCGCTACGCGCCGGGCGATGCGCTGGCGGTGCGTGCCATCAACCACGACCCGCTGGTGGAGGAAGTGCTGCGCGCCGCCCGGCTTTCTGACTCGGCCCCGGTGCAGCTGGGGGCCGAGAGCCTGCCGCTGGCCGCCGCCCTGGCCAGCCGCCGCGAGCTCACGGTGCTCACCCGCGACGTGCTGGAGCGCTACGCCGCCCTGGCCCCGCACGCCGAATTGCACGGTTTGCTGGCCGACACCACCCGCCTGCAGCCCTACCTCTACGGCCGCGACGTGGCCGATTTGCTCACCGATTTCCCCACCGACCAGCTCACGGCCCAGGCCTTGGCCGACACCCTGCGCCCGCTGCCCAGCCGCGCCTACTCCATCGCCAGCAGCCTGCTGGCCCACCCCGACGAGGTGCACCTCACCGTGGGGGCCGTGCGCTACGAGGCCCACGGCCGCCGCAAGCAGGGCGTGTGCTCGTCCTTCCTGGCCGACCGCGTGGCGGTGGGCGATGAGGTGCGGGTATTTGTGGAGCACAACGAATATTTCAAGCTCCCGACCAATCCGGCCACTGACATCATTATGGTGGGGGCGGGCACGGGCATCGCGCCGTTCCGCGCCTTTGTGGAAGAACGGGTGGAGCTGGGGGCCACCGGCCGCAACTGGCTGCTGTTCGGCAACCCGCACTTCACCACCGATTTCCTGTACCAGGCCGAGTGGCAGCAGCAGCTCAAGCGCGGCGGCCTGGCCCGGCTCGACGTGGCCTTTTCGCGCGACCAGGCCGAGAAAATCTACGTGCAGGACCGCCTGCTCGAAAACAGCCGCGACGTATTCGGCTGGCTCGAAAACGGCGCGCAATTCTATGTGTGCGGCGATAAAAACCGCCTCGGCGGGGCCGTGCTGGCAGCCCTCACGCAAGTGGTGCAGCTAGAAGCCGGCCTCTCGGCCGAGGACGCGGCGGCCTACGTGAAGGACCTGCGCAAGCAGCGCCGCTACCTGGAGGACGTGTATTAGCCATTTGCCATTCGCCCCGACCCTTCCTAACAAAAGCTGATGAAACGCCTGCTGCTTCCGCTGCTGCTGTTCCCCTGCCTCGCCCCGGCCCAAACGGTGCGGCAGGCGGGCTATTGGGGGCGACTGTACCTGCGCACGCACTTCGGCCCGCGCCTCACCCTGCACAGCGAGGCCGATGAGCGCCGCTTTGCCTGGCCCGACGGGCAGTGGCAGTTCATCACCCACCAGCACCTGCACTACCGCCTCTCGCCCACCTGGGATGCCGCGCTGGGCGGCACCGGCTCGTGGCAGCCACAAAAGGGCATCAGCGTACCCGAGCGGCGGGTTTTTGAGGAAGTAACCGCTACCCTGCCCCTGCCCGGCCGCCTGCGCCTCATGCCGCGCCTGCGGGTAGAGCAGCGCTGGCTGGGCCACCTGGCCGGCCCTGAAACAGCCGATACCTGGCAGTACCGCCTCCGCTACCGGGGCCGCCTGCAACTTGACTATCAAATAAATACAACCTGGAAATTCCGCGCCTCCGATGAATTGCTGCTCAACCCCGACAGCTTCGACCAGAACCGCCTCTACGCCGGGGCCGAGCGCCAGCTGGGGGCCGGTTTTGCCGCCGAGCTGGGCTACCTCTTCATCTGGCAGCAGCGCCCCGCCAACGCCGGCTACTACGCCCGCGATGTGCTCCGGCTCACCCTTTTCAAGGATTTAATCCTGCCCACCGCCCGCGCCAACTAACGCCGCCAATCCAACTTCCTCCAACGCCGCACAAGCTAAAGCATGTGCTACATGTCCGCGCCGCCGTGGCTCCCCTCTCCTTTTCGGAGAGGGGCCGGGGGTGAGGCGAACGCCACAACATCATGTCCACAACCCCCAATCTCTCCGAAGTCGAACACGTCAAAACTGCCAGTCGCTACCTGCGCGGCACCATCGTCGAAAGCCTTCGCAACCGCCTCACCGGCGCGCTGAACCACGACGACACCCACCTCATCAAGTTTCACGGCTCCTACCAGCAAACCGACCGCGACCTCGATTCCGAGCGCAAGCGCCAGAAGCTGGAGCCGCTGTTTTCCTTCATGATTCGGGTACGGGTGCCGGGCGGCGTGGCCACCGCGCCCCAGTGGCAGCGTATGGATGCCCTGGCCGACGCCTACGGCAACGGCACCCTTAAGCTCACCACCCGCCAGACCTTCCAGCTGCACGGCGTGCTGAAGCGCGAGCTACGACCCACCATCCAAGGCTTCAACGATGCCCTGCTCGACAGCATTGCCGGCTGCGGCGACGTGAACCGCAACGTGATGTGCAACGTGAACCCGCACGAGTCCCGGGTGCACGGCGAGGTGCAGGCCCTGGCCACCGAAATCAGCGCCCACCTCACGCCGCGCACCACGGCCTACCACGAAATCTGGCTCGACGGCGAGCTGCAAAACACCACCGAAGCCGCCGACGATGCGGAGCCCATCTACGGCACCACCTACCTGCCGCGCAAGTTCAAAATTGCCCTGGCCCTGCCGCCCTACAACGATTCCGACATTTTCTCGAACGACATCGGTCTCATCGCCATCGAGGAAAATGGCCGGCTGCTGGGCTTCAACGTGGCCGTGGGCGGCGGGCTGGGCATGACCTTTGGCCAGCCCGAAACCTACCCCCGCCTGGCCGACCTCATCGGCTTCGTACCTACGGAGAACGTGGTGGACGTGTGCGAGAAGATTGTCACCATCCAGCGCGACTGGGGCAACCGTGCCAACCGCAAGCTCTCGCGCCTCAAATACACCGTCGACCGCGCCGGCCTGCCCGCTTTCGTGGCCGAGCTGCACCAGCGCCTGGGCTATGCGCTGGCCGAAACCCGCCCCTACCAGTTCCATAGCTCCAGCGACGCCTTCGGCTGGACGGGCAATGCCGACGGCCCTTCGCACCTGGTTTTGTTTGTGGAAGGCGGCCGGGTGCTCGACCGGCCCGGCTACCACCTCAAGGCCGCGCTGCGCGAAATCAGCGCCTTCCACACCGGCGAATTCCGCCTCACCGGCAACCAGAACCTGATTATTGCCAACATCGAGCCCGCCCACCGCACCCGCGTGCAGGCCATTCTGGAAGCCCACGGCGCGGGCCCCAAAGCGGAGCAGCTCACCGGCCTGCGCCGCAATGCGCTGGCCTGCGTGGCGCTGCCTACCTGCTCGCAAGCCTTCGCCGAGGCCGAGCGGTACCTGCCCCAATTGCTCGACAAGCTTGATGCCGTGATTAGGGCCCACGGGCTGGCCGAGGCCGGCATTCTCATCCGGATGACGGGCTGCCCCAACGGCTGCGCCCGGCCCTATCTGGGCGAAATTGCCCTGGTAGGCAAAGCCCCCGGCCGCTACAACCTCTACCTTGGGGCCAACCACGCCGGCGAGCGCCTCAACAAGCTCTACCGCGAAATGCTGGACGAGGACGGCATTCTGCGCGAGCTCTCACCCCTGTTGGCCGCCTACGCCGCCAACCGCCACCCCGGCGAGGGCTTCGGCGATTTCGTGGTGCGTACCGGCGTAGTGAAAGCCACGCTGTTTGGGCTGGATTTTCACGCCTGATTTCGTATATTACTGCTACGTTCTGAGCTATGCCAACAAACAACCCAACCCCGGCGACTCCGGCAGTAGCTACGCTGCCGCCGGAGCCTCCCCCCCCGGCGGCCAACCACTTGTTTCCCATCTTCCTGAAGCTGGACACCATGCGTGTGCTGCTGGTGGGCGGTGGCAACGTGGGCCTGGAAAAGCTGGGGGCCATTCTGCGCAACAGCCCCGAAACCGCTGTGACGGTCGTAGCGCCGCACATCCGGCCCGAACTGCGCGAGCTGGCCGCCCGCCACCCCAAGGTTCAGCTGCACGAGCGCCCCTACCAGGACTCCGACCTCGACAGTGCCGACATCCTGTTCCTGGCTACCGATGACGTGGCGCTGCACCGCTACATCGGCAGCGCCGCCGCCGCCCGCCACTTGCTCACCAACGTGGCCGATACGCCCGCCCTGTGCGATTTCTACCTCTCGTCGGTGCTGCAAAAGGGCGACTTGAAAATTGCCATTTCCACCAACGGCAAGTCGCCCACCATTGGCAAGCGCCTGCGCGAGGTGCTGGCCGAAGTGCTGCCCGCCGAGCTGGCCACCGTGCTGGGCCAGATGACCGTCATCCGCAGCCGCCTGCAGGGGGATTTTGCTGAGAAAGTAAAGTCGCTGAACGCCGTGACCGCCGAGCTGGCCAACGGCCCCGCCTACGAAACACCCGCCACCGCCTACTGGCGGCGCGTGGCCACAGCCGCGCTGTTCACCTTCGCGGTTTTCATCCTCCTCAACATCCTCTCCTACTACTTTACCCCGGCGCAGGTCTGGCAGCTGGCTCGCTCGTCGGGCATGTTCTACACGTTTGTGGCCGTGGGTTTCGTGGCTCAGATGGTGGACGGCGTGCTGGGCATGGGCTACGGCGTGGTGTCGGCCATTAGCCTCATGTCGCTGGGGCTGAGCCCGGTATCGGTGAGCGCCAGCATCCATACGGCTGAGGTATTTGCCAGCGGCGCATCGGGCTACCACCACTACCGGTTTGGCAACGTGAACAAGCGCCTGTTCCGGGTGCTGCTGCTGCCGGGCATTGCGGGCTCGGTAAGCGGGGCGTTTTTGTTGGTGCATTTCGGCGAAACCTACGCCGGCTACATCAAGCCGGTGTTGGCTGTTTATCTGCTCCTGCTGGGCCTGCGCATCATCGCCAAGGCGTTCCGCAAAGCTTCGCAGCAGCGCAAAAAGGTGAAGAATGCCGGCTGGCTGGCCGGGGCCGGCGGCTTCCTCGATTCTTTCGGCGGGGGCGGCTGGGGGCCGCTGGTCACCAGCACGCTCATTGCCAATGGCCGCACGCCGCAGTTCGTTATCGGCACCGTGAGCCTGGTCGAGTTTTTCGTCACGTTTGCCAGCGCCTTCACGTTTTTCACCATGCGCGGGCTCTCGCACTGGCAGATTGTGGCCGGCCTCATCGTGGGCGGGGTGGCCGCCGCGCCCATCGCCGCCAAGCTGGCCGGCCGCCTGCCCACCCGCTGGATGTTCGTGGGCGTAGGCCTGATGGTCATCGTCTGGAGCCTGTGGGCACTGCGCAAATTGCTGTAGGGGCTTTTCCGTCGGCTTTTGCGTAAATTGCTATTGAATCACAGTTCCCTTCCCATGACCAAAGAACAAGTCATTACCTCCCTGCAGGACTTGCCCAACTCGTTCGAGCCTGAGCAACTTATCGAACGCATCATTGCGCTGCAAAAAATGGAAGAAGGCCTAAATCAAGTGAAGCGCGGCGAAACCGTAACAGTCGAAGAAGCCAAAGCGCGCCTCGCCAAATGGCTGAATTAAGACTTTCCCGCCGGGCTTCCGATGAAATTTACGAAGAAGCGGAACGTTTGGGAGCCTTTTCTCCCGCCTACGCCCGGGCATTCATCGACAGCATATTTGCCAAGGCCGACTTATTACGGCAATTTCCTGAACTGGGCCGAATGGTACCTGAATACGCTAATTCCGCTATTCGGGAGCTTTTCCATCGGCATTATCGCATCTTTTATTTCGTATCTGAAAACGGAGAGCAAGTGAGCATCACCTCCGTGCAATCGAGCCATTACCCCTTGCAACCATTGTAGTAAAAGAGGCCCCGCCGAATCCATCGGCGGGGCCTCTTTTTGCATTTCCGGCGCAAGCTGAAGCATGCGCTACAAGTTGCTACACGTCAAACTTAATCCCCTGCGCCAGCGGCAATTCAGTAGAGTAGTTAATCGTATTGGTCTGGCGCCGCATGTACACTTTCCAGGCGTCGGAGCCCGACTCGCGGCCGCCGCCGGTTTCCTTCTCGCCGCCGAACGCGCCGCCGATTTCGGCCCCGCTCGTGCCGATATTCACGTTGGCAATACCGCAGTCCGAGCCGCTGGCGGCCAGGAAGGCTTCGGCCTCGCGCATGTTCAGGGTGAAGATGCTGCTGCTCAGGCCCTGGCGCACGTCGTTTTGCAGCTCAATGGCGTTTTCCACGTCGCCGCTGTATTTGATGAGGTAGAGAATGGGCGCGAAGGTTTCCTCCTGCACCGTGTGGTAGTGGTTTTCCACTTCCACCAGGGCCGGGGTCACGTAGTGGCCGCCGTCCAGCTCGGGGCGGGCCAGCACCTCGCCGCCGCTCAGCAGCTTGCCGCCTTCAGCCTGCACTTTCGTCAACGCGTCCGAGAACATCTTCACCGCGTCGGCATCAATCAGCGGGCCTACCAGCGTACCGGTTTGCAGCGGGTGGCCGATGGGCAGCTTGGGATAAATAGCCAATAGACGGTTTTTCACGTCCTCAAACATGCTTTCCTCGATAATCACGCGGCGGGTGCTGGTGCAGCGCTGCCCGGCCGTGCCCACCGCCCCAAACACAATGGCCGGAATGGCGATTTTGAGGTCGGCGTTTTTGGTCACGATGATGGCGTTGTTGCCACCCAACTCCAGCAGGGCGCGGCCCAGGCGTGCGCCCACTACCTCGCCCACCTTGCGGCCCATGCGGGTGCTGCCGGTGGCCGAAATAAGCGGCAGGCGCTTATCAGCCGCCATCGCGGCCCCGATTTTCGCATCGCCGATAATCACGCTGAACACGCCTTCGGCAATGTCATTCTCAGCCAGCACGTCCTTGATGATGTGCTGCACGGCCACGGCCGTGAGGGGCGTTTTCTCGGAGGGCTTCCAGATGCTCACGTCGCCGCACACGGCGGCCAGCATGGCGTTCCAGCTCCAAACGGCCACCGGGAAGTTGAAGGCTGAGATGATGCCCACGATGCCGAGCGGCTGGTACTGGTCGTACATCCGGTGCGCGGGGCGCTCCGAGTGCATGGTGAAGCCGTGCAGCTGCCGGCTCAACCCCACGGCAAAGTCGCAGATGTCAATCATCTCCTGCACTTCGCCCAGGCCTTCCTGGAGGATTTTGCCCATCTCGGCGCTCACCAGCTTGCCCAGCGGCTCCTTGAACTCGCGCAGCTTGTTGCCAATCTGACGCACAATTTCGCCGCGCTTCGGGGCCGGCACCAGGCGCCAGGTTTTGTAGGCTTCCTGCGCGGCCTGCACGACGGCTTCGTAATCACCGGTGGTAGCAAAGGCTACGCTGGCAATGCGGCGGCCATCGGCGGGGGCGTTGATGACGCGGCGGTCGGCGTTCTGGGCGCCGCCCCAGGTGCGGCCGGTGCTGTAGGCGGCGTTGTCGGCCTGCACGCCCAACTGGCGCAGCACGTCCTGAATGCCGTGGGGGTCGTGGTGAGGATGCGGAACGGTTACGTCGGCGGCGGTAGCTTCTTCGAGGGCCTGTTTCATGGGGCGGTTGGGGGTGGGATGTTGCTCCGGCAAAGCTACGGTTTGCCGGGGAGTTGGCTGGTAGCCGGGCCCCATTCTCGGTCATCCTCTGCCAACGCCTGTCATCTTGAGCATTCTGTGATTAAAGCAGAAACGAAGCCCTTCTACACCTTGCGCGGCTCTTGGGCCAGCAGGTGCAGGTTGTTGAACACGTCGATGCTATTGCGGCGCATACCCCGCACCTCCTCGTCCGACAGCTGCCGGATTTTGGTATGGAAGTCCTTGTAATACACCACAAACACAGCCAGCTCCGTCACCCGGTTCTCATAGGGCACCATGTTTTCAAGCACCGAATCGAAAAAGGTGGGGCTGTGCGTGGTCACGAAATACTGGTTGTTTTGCTGCGTGGCAATGCGCTCGGCCAGCTGCGAAACGTAAAGCGGATAGGAATGCGCCTCGGGCTCTTCCAGCAAAATCACGGTGTTGCGGTTCGACTCCATGGCCGCCAAATGGAAGCCGTAGCGCTGCAACGTGTCGCCGCTGCTCGAATACGGGTAAGCAAAGCTCAGGCCGTCCAACTCCTTCATCACCTCAAAGCGGTTAGCATCGGGGCGCACGCGCAGGCGCAGGTTGTGGTCGGCGAAGAGGGCGGCAAATTCGTGGCGCAGGTCGGCATTGGCCTCCAGCACCTGCACCAGGTTGTTGCCGTGCGGCGGGTGCAGGGTAGCATCGGCGTAGCGCCGGTCGAGGTGGGCGTTGCGCTTGAAGCGGTAGGATTTTACGGCCCGGGGCTGCCAGGCCGGCCGCGACGCCAAGTAGCGCCCGCCAGTACCCGGCCGGTCGGTCCGGCCATCGCGGTCGAACTCGGTGTAGATAAAGCCGGGCTCGGGCAGCACGGCAGCGCTGGCCAGGTGGCCGTGCAGGCGGGCCAGTAGCTGGGCGTCGTCGCTGGTGCGGGTGCGGCCCCGGCCTTCCAGCAGGGGCAGGCCCAGCTGGGCGCGCAGCAGCAAGTAGGCCGTCTGGCTGAATACTCCGTACTGAAAGCGCTTGCTCTCGCCCTGGCCCACGCGGCCCAGCAGGCACACATCACGGTCGGTTTCGACGCGGATGGGAGCCGTCATCAGGCTGTCGTGAAACAGCTGCGCGGGCTTTTCATACCGAATAAAGCTGCGCATGAACCGCTTCTTCTGCTCAAGCGGAAAACTCCCCAGCAGGCTCATGGCCTCCAGTACCGTCGACTTGCCCACGTTGGGCTGTCCAATGATAAGGTTGACCCGCCGCGGGTGCAGCACGGCATTCCGAATCGACTTGAAATTCTGAATATAAAGGGTGTTGATTACGTTTTCCATTAACAGGGGAAAGCTGGGCACGCCACAGAAGGAGTCCTGAATTCTCAGTTATCCGGCTCCCGACTTGGGATAATACATACGTTAAAATGACCCGATTCGGATTAGCCAAGGCTGCTAAAACAATTCATTTGAGCTCATTATTTTCCCTGACCATCAGCCCCCTAACCTCCTGCGCACGCAGCAAATCACCCCCATATGACTTCCCATTCCAGCAGGCCTAAATAAGTCCCATAATGGGACAGCACTAACATCCGCCCAACACCCACAAAAAAAGCCCCTACCGAGGCGGTAAGGGCTTTTTCAGGGGTTGACTGATAACTACGCCGGGCTATTCCTGCCCGATGGGGTAGTAGGCCTTGCGGCCGTCGGGGTACACGCCCTCTACCAGCGCACCCGAGCTTTCGCGGGCCTGGTCGAGGAAGTTTTTCACGTCGGCAGGTTTGGTCACCTGGTTTTTATCGATGCGGGTGATGATGAAGCCATCGGCCATGCCCGTTTCGCGGAAGTTGCTGCCCTTGATGCCGCTGATTTTGGCTCCGCCCTCCAGGCCCAGCTTGGCCAGGTCGCGGGGCTCCACGGCCGCAATGGTAGCACCCTCGTACTTGATAGCGGCCGCCATGGCGTCTTCGCGCACAATGCCGGTGGTGCCCGTGGCGTTGCGCAGCACGGCCTCGGCCAGGCCGGCGGTGCCACCGCGCAGGTAGCTCACCTTAATCTTGTCGCCAGGCCGGAAACGGGCCACCTGCTCCTGCAGCTGCGACGAGGTATTCACGGCTACGCCGTTGATTTGGGTAATGATGTCGTCCTTTTTCAGGCCAGCCTGGGCGGCGGCGCTGCCGGCCGTCAGGCCCTGCACGTACACACCGTTCAGGGTGTTCAGCTTCTTCTCGGAAGCCAGCTTGGCATCCACTTCCTGGATTTGCACGCCGAGCAGGGCGCGCTGCACCACTTTGTATTTCAGCAGGTCGTCCACCACTTTGCTGGCCAGCGAGCTAGGAATGGCAAAGGAGTAGCCCTCATAACTGCCCGTGTGCGAGGCAATGGCCGAGTTGATGCCAATCAGGTCACCGTTGAGGTTCACCAGGGCCCCGCCCGAGTTGCCGGGGTTCACCACGGCATCGGTCTGAATGAACGACTCGATGCCCATGTTGTCCTTGCGGCGCAGAATGTCAATGTTCCGGCCCTTGGCCGAAATGATGCCGGCCGTTACGGTCGAGTTCAGGTTGAAGGGGTTGCCCACGGCCAGCACCCACTGGCCCACTTTCACGTCGTCAGAATTGCCATACTTGATGAAGGGCAGGTTGTCGGCCTTCACTTTCAGCACGGCCAGGTCGGTGTTGGGGTCGGCCCCCACCAGCTCAGCTTCGAACTTGCGCTTGTCGTCCAGCACTACCTCAATCTTGGAGGCTTTGTCGATGACGTGGTTGTTGGTTACGATGTAGCCGTTGGCGGCGATGATTACGCCCGAGCCTGAGCCTTGGCCCCCGCCCTGCGGCTGCTGACCATGAAACTGCTCCAGCTGGTCGCCAAAGAACTGGCGCAGAAAAGGGTCCATCTGCTGCTGCTGGCGCCGGTCGACTGCCGGTGCGGCATATTCAGTCATTACGTGCACCACGGCCGGGGTTACGGCGGCGGCGGCGGCCACAAAGTTCAGGCCCTCGGGCACGGCATAGGGCGTGCTCTTCATCTCGGAAGTGTAACGCACCTGGGGGTCGGCGGCTACGGCCTGAGGTGCCACGGGGGCGGGCTCGAGCAGCTTGTATCCCCCCACGGCCACGCCCCCGCCAAGAATGGCGGAACCGAGCAGGCCGAGCATCATTTGTTTTGCTTGCATGGGTAAGGGAAAAATTTGAAAAAAGGTTGAATGGGTGAACTGGAGAACTAATTTAACATCAGCCGAATGAAAACCGAATGAGTCCGGCAAGGTTATTTGCGGCTTAACGCGGAAAAGATTCGCTTTCGCATGATAAGGTTGCTTTTAGCAGAAAACAGGCCAAACCAAGCTTATCAGTAGCCCAACACTAGCGGCGGCAAAAAAGGCACCCCGAGAGGTGCCTTTTTTTCATATCCCATCCCGCGCTTAGCGAATTGCGATGTGCTGGGTGGTCACTTTTTCCGTGTCGAAAGGCAGCTTGATGCGTAGAATACCGTCGGTCAGCTCGGCGGCAATGGCCTTCACGTTCACCGTTTCGGGCAGGCGGAAGGTGCGCGAGAATTGGCCGTAGCTGGTTTCGGTGCGGCGGAATTTAGGCGTGGCCGGAGCCTCGGGAGTTACTTCGGCCGAGGCAGCTTCGTTGCCGTTGGCCGTAGCTTCCGTAGCGGGAGCAGCGGCTGCTTTAGCAGCGGCGGCCGGGCTGAGCCGGGAGCCAGATACGACGAGCTGGCCGTCGAGGAAATCGAGGGTGACGGCTTCTTTTTTCACGCCGGGCAGGGCCAGGTGCAATTCAAAGCCGGTAGCGGTTTCGAGGATGTCGGCGGCGGGCACGAAGGCGAGGGTTGCCGGCGCGGCGGCCGTTTGCGGCTCGCGGAGCATGTCGGCCAGCATAGCGCTCAAAGCGCGGCTGGGACGGAGAGAAGGGCGGTTGTTATAAAGCAGCGTTACCATTGATATATAGAATGTTAGAGGGAAGTGATAAAATCACAGCCGCCAGGCGGCATACCCTGCTTCCCTTAAATTCTATACCAATTAGTTTATGCGCAATTTTTACGACAATTTGTCTTATTATAAGATATTGTGTAATCATCAAATAACTGTTTAAATGACAAAATCATTCAATCAAGCTATTCAGCGCACTATTTAGCTGGAGTTAAATCCTGAATTTTTGTCATTATCACTGATTACGGTTACGGTAAAGATGCTCTGCTCCGCTCCGCTCTGCATGACGCCTGTTTGGATAGGTACTTAGTGCTGCGTGGGTAGCTGCTGGCGGGTTTCGGCGCTTTGGCCCTGGATGATGGTGAAGCGTAAATCGAGGCCCAGCACTGGGGTTACGGCATTGAGCTTGCCACCGGAGGTCTGGACGCCCATCGAGTTGTACTGAGGCAAGGTGACCAAATAATTGGTCTGGTAGGCAAACCAGGGCGTGAAATCGAACAGGCCCGCCACGCGGAAGCCCACTTCGCCGCGCAGGCTGGTGAACTGGATAAACCGCTCGTCGGGGTCGGTGTCGGCTTTGAGGAGGCGAATGTGGGTGGCGGCCTCGTAGCTCAGGCGGGGACGCAGGGCAAAACCGCCGGTGCCGATGGGCAGGAGCTTTTCGAGGTCGACACGCAGGCGGGCGTTGGTTTGGCTTTTGGCCCCGGTGGCGCTGGGAAAAACGCGCTCCAGGCTCAGGCGCTGACCAAAGGTGAGCGGGCCGAGGGGACTGCGGTGGCGCAGCAATACTTCGGGTATCAGCAGGTAGTCTTTGCTGCTGGCGGTGAAGTAGCCGAGGGTGCCGCCCAGGCTCCAGTGCTCGCTCAGGAAATGCTCGTAGGCCAGGTTCAGGCGCTGCTCATCGAACCCCAGCACGCGCTTGGGTTCGGGCCCAAGGAGGTGGTTGTTGTCGGTGTTCTGTTGGCCGCGCGCGGTCAGGAGCAGGTAGTCGTTGCCGGGCAGGGCCAGCTCGGCCTGCACTTCTGGCCACAGCTGCAGGCCGGAGGTGGAGCGGCGTGTTTGGGCAGCGGCGGGCCGGGCCAGCAAAGCGGCCAGCAGCAGGGCGCAGGAGAGAAAACGGTTCATGAGGGGAAGTAGCGCGGACTTTTAGTCCGCGAATGGAATGGCGAGGGTGGTTCATTCGCGGACTAAAAGTCCGCGCTACGTGGCTTTACTGCCCCAGCTCCTTTATCGCCAGCCAAGCCATGAGGCCGGGACCGGTTGTGAGCGCCTGCTCGTCGATGTCGAAGGTGGGCGTGTGCACGGAGGCAGCGAAGCGGCCATCGGCGTGGCGCGTGCCGAGGCGGTAGAAACAGGCGGGCGCGGCTTGGGAGAAGTAGGCGAAATCCTCGGCGGCCATCCACTGGTCGAGCTCCACCACGTTTTCGGGGCCGAGGTACGCTTCGGCGGCGGCGCGCACGCGGGCGGTGAGGGCGGGCTCGTTTTCCAAGTAGGGGTAGCCCACGCGGATTTCAAGCTCGCACACCGCGCCCATGCTGTCGGCCAGGCCTTCGCAGAGCTTGCGCAGGTGCTGGTGGGCCTCGGCGCGCCACTCTTCATTCAGAGTGCGGAAGGTGCCTTCGATGTAGACTTCGTTAGGAATAACGTTGGTGGCGCCGTTGGCGATGACTTTGCCGAAGCTCAGCACGGAGGGGATTTTGGGGTTGGCGCGGCGACTGACAATCTGCTGGGCGGCCACGATGATATGGGCGGCCACCAGCACGGGGTCGAGGTTCATTTCGGGCATGGCACCGTGGCCACCCTTGCCCTTGATGGTGAGGTAGAGCTCGTCGGTGCTGGCCATGTAGCGACCGGGCCGCACCCCAATTTTGCCGGCCGGCAGGTGCGGAAAAACGTGCTGCCCGAGAACGTGGCCCACGGCCGGGTTCTCCAATACCCCCTCCTTTATCATCAGCGAAGCGCCGCCGGGCAGGCGCTCCTCTCCGGGCTGAAACATGAGCTTGATGGTGCCTTTAAACTCGCCTTTCAACTCATTGAGGATGCGGGCCGCGCCCAGCAGCGAGGCCGTGTGCACGTCGTGCCCGCAGGCGTGCATCACGCCGGGGTTGGTCGATTTGTAGGGCACGTCATTGGCTTCCGTGATGGGCAGCGCGTCCATATCGGCCCGCAGGGCAATGGTAGGGCCGCCGGGCAGGCCTTCGATGAGGGCCAGCACGCCGGTATTGGCAATGGGCTGCGGCGTGAGGCCCAGCTTCGTCAGCTCCCGCGTAACGAAGGCGGCGGTGTTCACTTCCTCGAAGGAAAGCTCGGGGTGCGCGTGCAGGTGCTGGCGCAGGGCTACGGTATCGGCGGCGTGGGCAGCGGCGAGCTGCTGGATGCGGGGGATGAGGACGTCGGACATGGTTTGCGAGAACGATAACTCCCCTCCTTTTTTAAGGAGGGGATATTTTGCTAAAAGCAAAATTGGGGTGGTGAAGTCGTTGAACGATGGCCGAACGCAGCCTTGGGAAAGTCGGTGGGGCCGAGTGGGACGACATAACCCCCCCCCCCCCAACCCAAGGCGCGGAAAAACCCCCCCAAG
>NZ_JAAVTK010000002.1:436207-637015 GCF_012275535.1 Hymenobacter artigasi
TATAGGTGGGGTTTTTTTCCCAAACACAAATTTGGGGGGGTTTACTTGTTTCACGTGGGCCCCACCCCACCATTCAACACGCGGTGCGCCATTCTAACACCGACTTCACCGCCCCCGTCCGAACCTTCGGCTCGAACATCCCCTCCTTAAAAAAGGAGGGGAGTTTGCTGTTCCATCAGCTTCTACGGGGTCTTGTTCAGCAGCACTTGCGTGGGTTCGAGCTCCAGCTTGGGCGTGAGACCACGCAGGCGGGCAATGGCGCGGGCCGCCTCCAGCTTGGTGAGGTAGTCGCCGATATACAGCCGGTAAACCGGCGATTTGAAGGTAATATAGTCCGTCTCATCGGGGTAGCGGCCGATTACGGTGCGGCGGATGGCCATCACCTGGTCGCGCTCGATGCCGAGGTACACCAGCAGGCGGTAGCCTTGGGCATACTTCACGTTTTGGTTGGTGAAGGCCTGGTCGCGCAGGCGCTGCTCTACCGGGGCGTTGACGTGGTTGGTAGGCAGCACGTTCGTTTTGGCGGGCGCGGTGGCCGCGATGGGCGTGGCTTTGGGCGCGGCAAAGGCGGGGCGATACTTCGTCACGTCCTCGGCGGGTAGGGCAGGCGCTGCAGCGGCTTTTTTGAGCGTGGTATCAACGGGCGCGCTGGCGCGGGGGGCCTGAGGGGTGGTGCCGGCGCAGGCCGTGAGACCGAAAAGCAGGGAGGCAACGAGCATCTTAGGCAGCATTCGGTTCATCGGTTTCAGCAATCATGGCCAAGCTATTGGATGCGCCGATGCGGTCGGCGCCGGCGGCCACCAGGGCCAGCGCGGCTTCGCGGGTGCGGATGCCCCCGGCGGCCTTGATGCGTACGGAATCGGGCAGGGAACGGCGCATGAGCGCAATATCGGCCACCGAAGCGCCCCGGCTGGCAAAGCCAGTGGAGGTTTTCACGAAATCGGCCTCGCCTTCCACGCACAGGCGGCAGGCCAGCACAATCTCCTCCTCCGTGAGCAAGGCCGTTTCAATTATGACCTTGAGCAGGGCCTGGTGGACGTGGCACAAATCGGCCAAATCCAGGATTTCGGCCTGAATGGCATCGGCTTTGCCCGATTTCAGGGCCGAGATGTTGATGACCATGTCCAGTTCCGTCGCGCCGTCATACAGCGCCACTTCGGCTTCCTTGAACTTGGCGGCCGAGGTGGCGTAGCCCAGTGGAAACCCCACCACGGTGCAAATGCCCACCGCCGTGCCTTCCAGCTTAGCCGTAGCCAGGGCCACGTAGCACGGCGGCACGCACACCGTGGCGAAGCCGTGGGCGGCGGCCTCTTCGCAAAGCTGAATGATTTGCGCTTCCGTGCAGTCGGGGCGCAGCAGGGTGTGGTCGATTCGGGCGGCGAGGGTCATGGGGCAAAGGTACGGCGGGCAGTAGTGCTGGCGTTGGCCTACACCTTACGCTTTGCCCGTACTTTTGGCCAAAGCCCCGCTCCCCATGGAAAACGACATCAAGTTCCTGCGCATCCAGAATTTCAAGTCAATCAAGGACATCACGCTGCACCCGCGCCGGGTGAACCTGATTATCGGCGAGCCCAACGTGGGCAAATCAAACCTGCTGGAAGCTATGACGCTGCTGGGCGGCATCACCTACGAGCAGACCGAGAAATTCATGGGCAGCTTCATCCGGTACGAAGAGCCGCGCCAGCTGTTTTATGATAATCTGGTGGGGAATACGATTAAGGTGGAGACAGATAAGGATGTGGCGGTGCTGTTCTTTGATAAGAGGGCTAGTCGCTTTAAATTCTTGTTTTGCGATTTAGACTTTTATCAGGAGTTAGCAGGAGCTAATGATTCTATTGTGTCCAATCAAGTTGTTGGAGAAATGGAACAGGTTGTAATGCATGGTCTGCCAAGATTGGATTTAGAAGCTACAGCCGAATCTAGCCTTTGTGAATTTGTATACACAGAGCTTGATGCACAAGCAACATTTACCGTTGATGGCAAAGTTGGATTCCGAGAGAATTGGCTATTATCCCCGTTTTATTTTACACCAAAACCATACACTTTTCGCAAAGGCACCTTAGTTAATCAGGATTCTGGAAATGCATACTTAAATCCTCCTTATGGTGATAACCTAATTGAAATCATTCAAGGATACCCCCAGCTACGGCAAGAAGTGGGACGCATGTTTGAGCATTACAATCAGAAATTACAATTAAGAATGGACGAGCGGCGGCTCGAAATCATCAAGGACCAAGACGGCATCATCTATTCCTACCCCTACTCCAGCGTCGCCGACACCCTCCAACGCATCATCTTCTACCTAGCCGCCATCGAGAGCAACGACGATGCGGTGCTGCTATTTGAAGAGCCCGAGGCGCACTCGTTTCCGGTATATGTGTCTAAGCTGGGCCGGCGTATTGTGGAGAGCACCAGTAATCAGTTCTTCATCGACACACACAGCCCCTACCTCATCACCGAGATACTGGAAACCATGCTCACCGACGACGCGCAGGCTGGTGAGTTGGCCATGTTCGCAGCCTATTATGAGGACCACCAAACCAAGGTGCACCAGCTCAGCGACGAGGAAATTCGCAGCATTCGCAACGATGGTATTGATGTGTTCTACAACATGAAGCGGTTCACGACCGGCGCGGCCTCCAATGCCTGAAAACGTCCTGTTCGTACCCGAGTGCCACGTCGATACCGCCCTCACCCGCACCCTCCTCGCCGACCGGCTCACCTTCATCAACCACCAGCACGGCATATCCAAAGTAGCCAACGTACTGCGCGACCAAGCCAAATCGGGCAAAGCGCGCTTTGTGGTAGGCATGGTGGATAAGGACAAGAAGTTCGCCGATGTGCATTACCTGCGCCCGTTTGCCAATTCCCGGCCCGTGGCCGCCCGCCTCGGCCCCGACTGCCGCTATTGCATCTACCAGCACCCGGCGCATGCTAGCCACTACCTCATCGTGATGGAGCCCGCCTGCGATACCTGGATTTTCGAGGCCGCCCACGCCTCCGGCTTGGCCCTGGCTGACTTCGGCCTGCCTCCCACCCTGCCGGCTTTCATCGAAGTAATGAAAGACGAGGACACCGAAGACAAACCGCAATTAATTCGTCTGCTCCGCGCCATCCAGCAGGCCCAGCCCCCCGCCTACCGCGAGCTGGCTGAATTCGTGGCCGATGTCATGGACCAGAACAGCAGGCTCTGGCAGTAGCACCAACCACACAAAAAAGGCGGCCTCCCAAATGGGATGGCCGCCTTTTTAACTTTTAACTATCAACTTTTAACTCCCTTAATCCACCAGCACGGCGCGGCCGGTTTCCACGTCCTGCTCCACGGACTTGTACTTCACGTCGCGCTTCACGGTGCCGTCCATGTACTGCACGTTCACTTTGTCGTTGCGGTTGGCCACTTTTTGGCTGCGCACGGGCACCTGTTTCTCAGCAGCCTGGGGCGACTGGTAGTCGGGGCCCATGTCCTCGGGGCCAGCGCCGAGCGAGTCGAGGTTACTCTCGTGCTCTACGGTGAGCTGGGGCTGGGGCTCCTCGTCTTCGAGGTAGTAGTCCTGCTCTTCATTGGTGCCCACCATGCTGGTGTTCACCGGCACATCGGCGTGGAAGAGGAAGGCGGTGGTTTCCTCGTTCACCTTGCCAATCATGCGCTTGAATAGCTCGAAGCTCTCGAATTTGTACACCAGCAGCGGGTCTTTCTGCTCGTACACGGCGTTTTGCACAACCTGTTTCAGGTCGTCCATCTGGCGCAGGTGCTGGGTCCAAGCCGTGTCGATGACCGACAGCACCACCACTTTCTCCATCTGGCGGAGGATGTCGTGGCCACCGGTGGCCTGGGCGCGGCGCAGGTTGGCAATGGCCTGCACCTGCTTCTTGCCATCGGTGAAGGGCACGGCGATGTTCTCATAGGGTGCGCCGTTGCTCAGCAGGTCGTTCACCAGTGGCAGCGAGTTGCTGGCGATGTGCTCGTTCTTGCTCTGGAAGTAGCCCAGGGCCTCATCGTACAGCTTCTGCGTAAGAGCAGGAACCTGCAGGCTAGTCAAATCCTGCGCTGAGAGGTAAGTATCGTAGCCTAATACCTTGATGACGTTCAGCTTGAAATCCTCGAAATCGCCCGTGATTTTGTGGCCGGCGGCGATGTCCTCGCTCACGTCGTAAATCATGTTGAGAATGTCGACTTCCATGCGGTCGCCGTGCAGGGCGTTGCGGCGGCGCTTGTACACCACTTCGCGCTGGGCATTCATCACGTCGTCGTACTCCAGCAGGCGCTTGCGGGTGCCGAAGTTGTTCTCCTCCACTTTCTTCTGAGCACGCTCGATGGAGTTGGTAATCATCGAGTGCTGAATCACTTCGCCCTCTTCCATGCCCATGCGGTCCATCAGCTTCGCAATCCGGTCGGAGCCGAACAGGCGCATCAAGTTGTCTTCAAGCGACACGAAGAACTGCGAGGTGCCGGGGTCGCCCTGACGGCCGGCGCGGCCCCGCAGCTGGCGGTCTACGCGGCGGCTTTCGTGGCGCTCGGTGCCAATGATGGCCAGGCCACCCGACGCCTTGGAGGTTTCACGCAGCTTGATGTCGGTACCCCGGCCGGCCATGTTGGTAGCGATGGTCACAGTGCCGGGGTAGCCGGCGGCGGCCACAATCTCGGCCTCGCGCTGATTCTGCTTGGCGTTCAGTACTTGGTGCTGAATGCCGCGCAGCTTGAGCATGCGTGACATCAGCTCCGAAATTTCTACCGATGTGGTACCCACCAGCACCGGCCGGCCGGCTTCCACCAGCTTCTGGATTTCGAGGGCTACGGCGTTGTATTTCTCACGCACCGTTTTGTACACCTGGTCATCGGAATCCTGGCGCGAAATCACCCGGTTGGTGGGAATCACCACCACGTCGAGCTTGTAGATTTCCCAGAACTCGCCGGCTTCGGTTTCGGCCGTACCGGTCATGCCGCACAGCTTGTGGTACATGCGGAAGTAGTTCTGCAGCGTTACGGTGGCGTAGGTCTGCGTCGCGTCTTCCACGCGCACATTTTCCTTGGCCTCAATGGCTTGGTGCAGGCCATCGGAGTAGCGGCGGCCTTCCATTACGCGGCCAGTCTGCTCGTCCACGATTTTCACCTTGCCGTCGTCGGTCAGGATGTACTGGTCATCCTTCTCAAACAGCGTGTAGGCCTTCAGCAGCTGGTTCACGGTGTGCACCCGCTCGCTTTTCTCGTTGTAGTCGCTCATCAGTTTTTCCTTCTGATGCAGCTTCTCTTCGGCGGTGAGGCCGGTATTTTTCTCGATGTCGGCAATGGCCATTCCGATATCGGGCATGATGAACAACTGCGGGTCTTCGCCCTGCGCCGTAATCAAATCCAGGCCTTTTTCGGTCAGCTCAATCTGGTTGTTCTTCTCGTCAATGGTGAAGAACAGCGTTTCATCAGCCTTGGGCATCTGGCGCGAGTTGTCGGCCAGGTAGTGGTTCTCGGTAGCCAGCAATATGGCGCGGATGCCGGGCTCCGAGAGGTACTTGATGAGGGGCTTGCTCTTGGGCAGGCCGCGGTGGGCGCGGAACAGCATCAGGCCGCCCTCGCCGTTTTTGTCGCCGGGCTCCACCCCGGTTTTGCCGGCGGCAATCTGCTTGCGGGCTTCCACGAGGTAGGCCTGCACCACTTTTTTCTGTTCGTCCACGATGCGCTGAATGCGCGGCTTAAGCTGGTAGAACTCGTGCACATCACCGCGCGGCACCGGGCCGGAGATAATGAGCGGCGTCCGCGCATCGTCAATCAGCACGGAGTCTACTTCGTCGACCATGGCAAAGTGGTGCTTGCGCTGCACCAACTCCTCGGGGTCGCGGGCCATGTTGTCGCGCAGGTAGTCGAAGCCGAATTCGTTGTTGGTGCCGTAGGTAATATCGGCCTGGTAGGCGGCGCGGCGCTCGGGCGTGTTGGGCTGGTGCTTGTCGATGCAGTCCACGGTGATGCCGTGGAACTCGAACAGCGGCGCGTTCCATTCGGAGTCACGCTTGGCCAGGTAGTCGTTCACCGTCACCAAGTGCACGCCGCGCTTCGAGAGCGCATTCAGGAACGAGGGCAAAGTAGAAACCAGCGTTTTGCCTTCGCCCGTGGCCATTTCCGATATTTTGCCCTGGTGCAGCACCACGCCGCCAATCAGCTGCACGTCGTAGTGCACCATGTCCCAGACGATTTCGGCACCGGCAGCCAGCCACTTGTTGCTCCAGATGGCTTTATCGCCCTCGAAGGTCACGTTGCCGTGGGTAGCGGCGTATTCGCGGTCGCGGGCATTGGCGGTTACTACCAGCTGGCCGTTGTCCTTGTAGCGGCGGGCAGTGTCCTTCACAATGGCGAAAGCCACGGGCAGCACCTCCAGCAGCACGGCTTCGAGGTCCTTGTTGCGCTGCTTTTCCAGCGCGTCAATCTGCTCGAACAGCACTTCTTTCTGCGCCACATCCAGCTGCAGCTGCGTGTCGATTTGCTGGTGCAAACCGGCAATCTGGCCGTCGAGGCCAGCGAGGCGCTCGGCAATGCGGGCGCGCACGGCGTCGGTCTGGTCGCGCAGCTGGTCATCGGTCAAACCGGCCAGTTTGGCATATTCGGCATTAATCAGCGCCACGTAGGGCACGATTTCCTTTAAATCACGCTCCGACTTGGAGCCGAATATTTTGGCGACGGTCTTGCCTAGGAAGTCAAACATCAGGTAGTTTTTATAGCGAAATGCGTTTGCGCGCACCTCAAATTTACGGAGCGTTCTGCTAAAACCGTCCCAAAACGAAAAGCCCCGCCAAATTGGC
This sequence comes from Hymenobacter artigasi, assembly GCF_012275535.1. GTDB lineage: Bacteria > Bacteroidota > Bacteroidia > Cytophagales > Hymenobacteraceae > Hymenobacter > Hymenobacter artigasi. The sequence goes on from NZ_JAAVTK010000002.1 coordinate 442,994, forward strand.
GGGGCCTGACTACTGTACCGTAAGCTTCAGCTTGCGACGAGCAGAGCGAGTATCGGTCCCGCTCCGTGTAGCAATTATACTCGCTTTGCTCGTCGCAAGCTGAAGCTTACGGTACGTTACTCCTGTTTTGGCGAGCGGCTTATCAGCTTCTCGACCAGCGCGGTGCTGCCGGAGATAGCGGGCAACGCGGGCTTGCTGGCATTTTCCTTCTCGGTCAGCTTCTTGTAGAGCGTTAGGGCCTGAGCCACTACCTGGTCCATGTTGTAGTACTTGTAGGTGGCGAGGCGGCCTACAAAATGCACGCCCGACGTTTCGTCGGCCAGCTTCTTGTACTTGTTGTACAGCTCGGCGTTTTCGGGCATCGGGATGGGGTAGTACGGGTCGCCCTCAGCCTGCGGGTATTCGTACACAATGGCCGTTTTGGGGTGTTCCTGACCGGTGAGGGCCTTGAACTCAGTGATGCGCGTGTAGAGGTTATCGTTGGGGTAGTTCACCACGGGGGCGGCGAGGTGCTTCTCCTTGTTCAGGGTTTCGTGCCGGAATTCGAGCGAGCGATAGGGCAGCTTGCCGAACTTGAAGTCGAAATACTCATCTACCGGGCCGGTGAAAATCATTTCCTTGAAGGGAATGAAGTCCATGATTTCGTGGTAGTCCGTATTCAGCATCACCTTGATATTCGGGTGGTTGAGCATGTTCTCAAACATCCGGGTGTAGCCGTGCAGGGGCATGGCCTGGTAGGTGTCGGTAAAGTACCGGTCGTCGCGGTTGGTGCGGGTGGGCACGCGGCTGGTCACCGACTTATCGAGCTGCGAAGGGTCGAGGCCCCACTGCTTGTTGGTGTAGTTCTTAAAGAATTTGTTGTACAGCTCGCGGCCTACTTTGCTCACCACCACGTCTTCCGACGTCTTGATGACATCGACCTGCTCGGCCACGGAGGCGAAGAATTCTTCCACCTCGAAGCTGGTCAGGTTCAGACCGTAGAGCTTGTTGATAGTGTCCAGGTTGATGGGCATCGGCACGTGCTGGCCATCCACAGACGCGAGCACGCGGTGCTCGTAGGGGCGCCAGTCGGTGAAGTTGCCGAGGTACTCGAACACGTCTTTCGAATTGGTGTGAAAGATGTGCGGGCCATACTTGTGCACCAGAATGCCGTCCTCGTTGTAATGGTCGTAGGCGTTGCCGGCAATGTGGCTGCGCTTGTCAATTACGAGGACTTTTTTGTTGCTGCGGGTGGCCAGCCGCTCGGCCAGCACGCTGCCGGCAAAACCGGCCCCAACGATGAGGTAATCAAACATAGTGCTGTGTATGGAAAGTGGTAAGAAAGGGACGTTTTATTTTTTTTAATCAGCTGATAATCAGCATATATGCCATAAAACCAAGGCGCAATTCGTCGGCCAGGCGCGGCTTGGGCCGGCCCTTCCCGACGGCCAAGAGGCTAGGCGATGGGCGGCAGCGTTACTTCCGATACTTTGGTGGGCATGAGCGGCACACCGGTCATGGTGGTGGAAGCGTCGGGCTTTTTGGCACCCAGGCGGGCCTGCATCAGGCTCACCATTTGCTGCCAGGTCTGGTCCCAGGAAATGGTGGCCAGGTAATCGTCGGTGCGCTGGCGCCAGTCGGCGTCTGTGCGCTGGGTGAGGGCTTTGGCAATGGCGGCACCGAAATCGGCGGCGTTATCGGCGATGTGCACCAGCTTGAGGTCGCCGTAGGGCCGCACCACGTCGCGGATGGGCGTGCTCACCACGGGGTTGCCAGCGGCGAGATATTCAGGCGTTTTAGTAGGCGAAATAAACTTGGTGCTTTCGTTATCAGCAAACAGCAGCGTGGCTACATCCCAACCCTTTAAATAGGCGGGCAGTTCCTTATAATCCTTGCCGCCGAGGTAATGCACGTTGGGGGTGCGCGGCAGGGTAGCCGGGTCAATCTTCACCACCGGGCCAATGATGACAAACTGCCACTCGGCGTGGTTCTCCGCCAGCTCGCGCAGCAGCTCAATATCCAGCCGCTCGTCCACCACGCCGAAGAAGCCGATGCGGGGGTGCGCAATGCCGGCCTGGTCGGCGGGCTCGGCCATGGGGCCCCGCGCCTGGCCAAAGTGGGCTTTGTCGATGCTGCTCGGGAAGGGGTGCGCGTCAGGGTGCTGCTCGCGCTTGGATTCGTAGAGCGTGTGGCCGCCGGTGAACACGAGGTCGGCTTTGGCGAAGAGCTCCTGCTCGCGCTTTTTGAGCTCGGGCGGGGCAAACTTGAAGGCCGCCAGCTCGTCCATGCAATCGTACACGGTGAGCTTGGGCGTGAACTGGCGCGACTTGCCCAGGGCCATGGGCGTGTAGTACCAGAACACGTAGTTCGTGACGCTCTGCTCGGCAAAATAATGGCTCAGTACTTCGAACTGGGCCTGGTCGGCGGCGGCTTCGTCCTCGCGCAGGCGCGCGGGCAGGTGCACCACCACTACTTTCACGCCGTTGTCGCGGAGCTTGATTTCGACGTGCGGCTCAACCAGGTTATCGTGGTGGTAGAAAGCGTCTTCGACATAAAACACCCGGCCGTACTGGGCAAAGCGCGACAGCAGGTGCTGGGGGCGCTGCCACACAAAATCCCAATGCAAATGCGCGAAGCACACCAGGTCGGGCAACGTATAAGGAGCGTTATTTTCGGCAGCTGATTCGCTGGGCCGGGCAGCGGTGGCAGAGGCGCGTAAAGGCACTTCCACCGTCGAAGAAGGGGGCATGAAACTTGGCAGGAAAAGGGGTTTCGCGCCGCGCCGGAGGGACTCTCTACCTACGCAGCCGGGACGCTTGCAAGGGTATACGCAGCCCTTCGGCCAAAGGATATAGCCCAGCTTACTTTGCTAAGCACATGCCAACGCTACACGCTATCAGGACAATATAAAGCTATCAGATTTTTTATATCCCGGCCGAAGGCTGGAGCAGGCACTGCCATTCCACGGCATCCTGCCAGCCAGTAGCGGTGCGCAACCAGCTGTGCCGAATGCCCACGCGCCGGAACCCAGCGGCGCGAAACAGCTTCAGACTCGCGGCATTATCAGCACCTACGGTCGCGTAAATCTGGTGCAGGCGCAGCAGCTGGCGAGCGTGGTTTTTTAGTAGCTCCAGGGCCTGGCGGGCATAGCCGTGGCGGCGCTCGCTGACCAGAATGGTGATGCCCACACCCGCCCGCAGGTGCAGCGGGTCGAAGTCGAACAGGTCGACGACACCCACGGCCGGGCTGCCAATCTCAGTAGTAATCACCAGCCGCAGCTGGCGCACTACGTAGAAATCCGCGCCGGCGTGCGCCAGGTATTCGCGCAGGGCGTGGCGCGACACCGGGGCCAGCGTATCCGACACGCCCCAGATGTCGGGGTCGTTTTCGAGGGCGTAGAGGAATTCGAGGTCGTCGGGTTCGAGGGCGCGCAGGTGCATGGTGAGGTAAAGGTATTGCGGAGCTTGTAGCACATGCTTTAGCTTGTGCCCGTGGGGCAACGTCCGCTCAACGCCGCCCAAGCTAAAGTATGTGCTACAAGCAGGGCTACTTCCAGGTAATAGAAAAATAAATTGTGCACAATCAAACATTACACAACCGTTATCCGTTTATCCATTTGAAACCACATGGCAACTCCTCCTACCCCATCCGCTAAGAACTCGCTGCTGAAGCTGGAAAACCAGCTGTGCTTCCCGTTCTATGCCGTGTCGCGGCTGCTCACCAAGGCCTACCAGCCGCTGTTGCAGGCCCTCGACCTTACCTACCCGCAGTACCTCGTGTTTCTGCTGCTGTGGGAGCACGAGCAGCTCACGGTGAAGGAGCTGGGCGAAAAGCTGCTGCTCGACTCGGGCACGCTCACGCCGCTGCTCAAGCGCATGGAGCAGAAGCAGTGGCTCAGCCGCCGCCGCGACCCGCGCGACGAGCGGTCGGTTATCATCGCGCTACTGCCGGCGGGCCGAGCTCTCGAAGCCCGGGCCGACCAGATTCCGCTGCTCATGCTCGACAAGATGCAGATGTCGGAAGGCGAGATAACGGCCCTGCGCACCCACCTTACCCACTTACTTACCCAGTTGGCTTAGCGGCCAGCGCTCAACTTTTTTCTTACCCAATCCGATGAAAATCGAAAAAATCTTCACTGCCCAGGCTTTGGCCAAAGGCGGCCGCGACGGCCACGTTAGCTCCAACAACAACGTTCTTAACCTGACCCTGAGCACGCCCAAAGAGATGGGCGGCCCCGGCAAAGCCGGCGCCACCAACCCCGAGCAGCTGTTTGCCGCCGGCTACGCCGCCTGCTTCGAAGGCGCGCTGGGCGTGGCTGCTCGCCAAGCCAACGTGCGCCTCAACAACGTGACCGTGGAGGCCCTCATCGGCTTCGGTCAGGCCACGGACGGTGGCTACGGTATCTCGGCCGATTTGCACGTAAACCTGCCCGGCTTCGAACAGAAGCAGGCCGAGGAGCTGGTGGAAGCCGCTCACGGCATCTGCCCCTACTCGCGCGCTACCAAGGGCAATATCGAGGTGAGCCTTACCACCACGACCAACGCCTAAGCGCGCTGGCTTTCGGGCCGGCCAAGTTGAAATAGCCGTGCCGCCACCACGCTGGCACGGCTATTTTTTATTCACTGAACTCAATACCTCATACCTATGAAAACGCAAGCTATTCTGCTCGCCAGCCGTCCCCAGGGCGAGCCCACGGCCGAGCAATTCCAGTTCGAAACCCGCGAAACGCCCGCCCTTGCCGCCGGCCAGGTACTGCTAAAAACGCGGTACGTGTCCGTCGACCCCTACATGCGGGGCCGGATGAGCGCGGCCAAATCGTACGTGGCCCCGTTTGAAGTGGGCCAGCCCATTGCGGGTGGCGTAGTAGCTGAGGTTGTTGAAAGCCAGAGCGATGACTTGGCTGTAGGTACCACCGTAGTGGGCAACCTGCCCTGGCAGGAGTTCAGCGTGGCCGATGCCAAAACCCTGAACCCCGTGCCCGTGGACAAAGCGCCCGCCAGCTACTTCCTGGGCCTGCTGGGCATGCCCGGCCTCACGGCCTATTTTGGCCTGCTCGACATCTGCCAGCCCAAGGTCGGCCAAACGGTGGTGGTATCTGGCGCGGCCGGGGCCGTGGGCCTGATTGTGGGCCAGCTGGCCAAGATTCAGGGCTGCCGGGTGGTTGGCACGGCGGGCTCCGACGAGAAAGTGGCCCACCTCAAAGCCCTGGGCTTTGACGAAGCCATCAACTACAAAACCACGCCCGACATTGCCAAGGCACTAGCCGCCGCCGCCCCCAACGGCGTGGACTGCTACTTCGACAACGTGGGCGGGGCCATCACCGATGCCGTGTACGACCTGCTGAACAAGCACGCCCGCATTGCCCTCTGCGGCCAGATTTCAACCTATAACGCCACCGAAACGCCCACCGGCCCTCGCCCCGAAGGCAAGCTCCTGAAAACGAGCACCAAGCTGCAGGGATTCATCGTGAGCGACTACTACAGCCGCTGGCCCGAGGGCGTGGCCAAGCTCACGGAGTGGTACGCCGCCGGCCAGCTGAAAGGCGAGGAAACCGTTACGGAAGGCTTCGACCAGATTCCGGCGGCTTTCCTGGGCTTGTTCAAGGGTGAGAATACCGGCAAAGCCGTGGTGAAAGTGGCGTAATGTAGGGGCGGGGCCTGCCCCCGCCCGCCGTTCGCGCCGCTGAGAAACCTGTGCAACAATTCCGTTCAACGACGGGCGGGGGCAGGCCCTGCCCCTACATTACGCCATGTCCTCCAACAAATCCATTATCTGCGTAGCTGCCCACTTCCAGGCCCAGACCGGCCAGGAAGAAACCGTGCGCCAGCTGCTGTTGCAAGCCGCCGCTGCCGTGCGGGCCGATGAGCCCGGCAACCTGATATACACCGCGCACCAGGACCCGAAAGAGCCCACTAAGTTCTTCATTTACGAGCAGTACGCCGACCAGACGGCCCTCGAAGCCCACCGCGACTCGGCTCACTACCAGGAGTTGGTGGTGAAGCAAATAGGGCCGCTGCTGGCTGAGCGTGCCGTGACTTTTTACCAGCTGCTGGACTAACGCCGGCCGCTCTTTTTTTCCATTACCACTAAAACCCAGACACCATGAAAATTGCAATGATTTTGACCTCGCACGACGAACTCGGCAACACCGGCCACAAAACCGGTTTCTGGCTCGAAGAATTCGCCGCGCCTTACTACACCTTCATCGATGCCGGCGCTGATGTTACGCTCGCTTCGCCCAAAGGCGGCCAGCCGCCCCTCGACCCCAAAAGCGACGACCCCAGCGCCCAGACCGATGCTACCAAGCGCTTCAAGGCCGACACCGCCGCCCAGCAAGCCCTGGCCAGCACGGTGACGCTCGACACCATCAAGGCCGACGATTTTGATGCCGTGTTCTACCCCGGCGGCCACGGCCCCCTGTGGGATTTGGCCGAAGACAAGAAGTCCATCGCCTTCATCGAAGCCATGTACAACGCCGGCAAGCCGGTAGCCGCCGTGTGCCACGCCCCCGGCGTGCTGCGCCACGTGAAAGCCGCCAACGGCGAGCCCCTGGTGAAAGGCAAGTCGGTAGCCGGCTTCACCAACACCGAAGAAGAAGCCGTGCAGCTGACCAACGTAGTGCCTTTCCTGGTGGAAGACATGCTGAAAGAAAATGGTGGCGAGTACTCGAAAGGTGCCGACTGGGCACCCTACGTGGTATCGGCCGGCAACCTGATTACGGGCCAGAACCCCGCCTCGTCGGAGAAAGCCGCTGAAGAGCTGCTGGCGATGCTGAAGAAGTAGCCTCACGGGTCACCTCACCCCCTGCCCCCTGCCGGGCACGGCCCCTCTCCCGCGGAGAGGGGGCACCGGTTTTGAGCGGACGAACTCGCTTCGTATGAAAATAGCCCGCCATTAAGCGGGCTATTTTTTTGTCATTACAGCATATCCGGTGCTCCCTCTCCGCGGGAGAGGGGCCGTGCCCGGCAGGGGTCAGGGGGTGAGGTTGACGTTAGGCTAAATCTCCCCACCGAAAACCCGCGTAGCCGGCCCGCTCAGCCACACATTCTCAAAGCCGCCATCGGGGCGCTGCTCGAAGCTTACTTCCAGCTCGCCGCCCATGGTTTGCAGGCGCACGGGCGAGGTAGCGCCGCGCTGCGAGGCCGCCAGGGCCACGGCCGTTACGCCGGTGCCGCAGCTCAGGGTTTCGTCTTCTACGCCGCGCTCGTAGGTGCGCACGGGCCAGGGCTGGGTGGGGTCGGCGGGTATTTCTACGAAGTTGACATTGGTACCGGCCGGGCTGTAAGCCGGGTTATGCCGGATTTCGTGTCCGGTGCCGTACACGTTGAACTCGGCCAGCTTCTGTCCTTCTTCAGGGTCGAGGAAATGAATGTGGTGGGGCGAGCCGGTGTGCAGGAAAACGTCGGCCTCCCCTACCCCGGCTTTTTGAGCGGCGGCCACGTCTATCATGCGCAGGCGCACGGTGCCGTCGGGCTCCACGCGGGCTTCGTGGGGGCCGTCCACGGCCAGGAAATGGGTTTCGTCGCCGATGAGGCCGAGGTATTTGGCAAAGGCCACAGTGCAGCGGCCGCCGTTGCCGCACATGGAGCTGGGGCGGCCGTCGGCGTTGAAATACACCATTTCAAAGTCGAAATCGGGCTTGTTGCGCAGCAGAATCAGGCCGTCGGCCCCAATGCCGAAGCGGCGGTCGCAGAGCCGGGCAATCAGCGGCTGGTCGGTTTCGTCGAAAGCGTGAGTACGGTCGTCTATCATGACGAAGTCGTTGCCGGTGCCCTGATATTTATGGAATTGCATGGTGCAAAAGTAATGGGTGGTGGGTCGGGCCCTGGCGGCGTCGTCCTTCGCGTACGCCTCATCCCCCGGCCCCTTCTCCGAAAAAGGAGAAGGGGTGCGTTCAACGAGTTCCAGAACTACTTCCTCAACGAGACTCCGTGGCTCCCCTTCTCCTTTTCGGAGAAGGGGCCGGGGGATGAGGCGCACGCGAAGGACGACGACGCCGGAACGTAATGGGTAAACGGAGAGGTGCTCGTGGGCGGCCCGCGCCACCCTAATCCTCAATCTTCGCCCGGCGCTTGATGCGCGACTCCCAGTGCTTGCGCTTGGGCGCAATGCTGCCCTTCAGGTATTTCTCCATCACCATCACGGCGCAGGGCGCGGCGGCGGTGGCCCCGAAACCGGCATTTTCGAGGTACACGGCCACGGCAATGCGCGGGTTGTTGGCGGGGGCGAAGCCGACAAAGGTTGCGTGGTCGTCGCCTTCGTCGTTTTGCACGGTACCGGTTTTGCCGGCCACGGTGATGCCCACATCGGCTAGGCTGGAGGTTTCGGCGGTGCCGCCGCGCTGCATCACGGCAATCATGCCGGGGACGAGGGCGGCCAGGTTGGCGCTGTCGACCAAGGTATAGTGCTTTTCGGTGAAGCGGGGCAGCGGGCCGCCGTCGCCCACGCTGCGCACCAGGTGCGGCCGGATGTACCAGCCCCGGTTGGCAATGATGGCGGCCATATTGGCCATTTGCAGGCCGGTGAGGTTGATTTCGCCCTGCCCGATGCTGAGTGAGTAGATGGACCGGTAGGTCCAGTGCGTGGTGCGGCGGGCTTTGTCGTAGTAAGCGGGCGTGGGCAGGAAGCCGGGGGCCTCGCGCGGCACATCCACGCCCAGCACCGAGTCGAGGCCGAAGGACCGCACGTAGCGGCGCCACTGGGCCAGGTTGGCGTGGCGGGCGGCCACGGTATCGGTGGCGAGGCTGTCGGGCATACGGCTGATGATGTTGCGCATCACCTGGTAGAAGTAGGGATTGCAGCTGTACTGCAGGCCGATGGTCAGGTTTTTACCGGGCGGGTGGTGGTGCACGCAGCTGATGAGTGACTGGTCGCAGTGAAAGCCGGTTTGGGGCGTGATGGCTCCCAGCTGCAGGGCCACGGCGGCATTCACGAGCTTGAACACCGAGCCCGGCGGGTTGGCCAGCATGGCGGGCCGGTTCACCAAGGGCATGTCTTCGCTTTGCAGCAGCTTGGCGCGCACGCCGGCCTGGTCGGGCGCGGTGAGGGTGCGGGCCGAAAACGTGGGCCCCGATACGAAACAGAGAATTTCGCCGGTGCGCGGGTCGAGAGCCACCAGGTAGCCCTTGCGGCCCCCAATCAGGCTCTCGGCGTAGGCCTGCAGCCGGGCGTCGAGGCTGAGGTGCAGGTCCTGACCGACCTGCTGGATGGTATCGGGGGCCCAGGTGCCGTGCTCTTGGTTGGCGGAATCGAGCAGCGGATGCAATATGCCGCCGTGGCCCGTGAGCAGGCCATTATAGTACGCCTCCACGCCCCCGTTGCGCAGCCGGAAAAACCGTCCCCGCCGGTAGCGGCTGGCTTGGTTTAGGAACGACTGCGCTTCGGCAGTCATGTAACCTAGGGCAGGAGCGCCGGCCTGGGTCGTGTACACGCGCCGCATGCGCTCGGTGAGCTTGAGGTCGGGCCATTCTTTTTGGTGCGCTTTCACGCGCTCGGCCTCGGCTTTGCTCAGGCTGAGTTGCACGGGGTAGCCGGCGGGGGCTTCCTCGTAAGGCAGGGCATCGGCGATGCGCTGTTTGGTGGCCACGGGGCCCCAGCCCAGGAGCTTGCCCAGCGCCAGGGTATCGAGCGGCGGGCGGCGGGGCAGACTGAGCAGGTACTGCGCGCGGGTGGCCACCAGCACCGAGTCGTTGCGGTCGAGCACCCGGCCGCGGGCGGAAGTATTGGGTACCACCACGCGGCAGCGGGTGTAGGCGGTGCTGGTATCCGGGGCTGGCGCGGATGCTTCTCCTTGCTGCGGGTTGGGCGATGAGCAGGCCGTGACCAGTAACAATAGTGTTGCGATGAAGCTCATTTTCCAGTTATTAGCGGATTTAAGCATTCGGTAAAGCTAATAGTTTGTGAAGCGCGGCAGGGCGCTTCTTCGATGGATACGTACGGAGGCAGTACGAAACCGGGAACCTACGCGCCGGGCGCTTTGCTCAAACGGCCCGGCCCTACCTTTGCGGCCTGCTTATGTACGACTTCCTCACCACCTCCCCCTGGCCCGATTACGAGCTGATTGATTCCGGCAACTTTCAAAAGCTCGAGCGCTTCGGCCCCTACGTGCTGGCCCGGCCCGAGCCGCAAGCCATCTGGGACCCGCACCTGCCTATCAAGGAATGGGAAAAAGCCGATGCTGCTTTCGCCCGCGCTCCCGGCTCCACCGAAAAAGGCCAGTGGCGCCTCAAGCCCAGCATGCCCGAGCAGTGGGTGATTGCCTACGAGCGGCCCGATGGCCTGAAGCTGAAATTCCGCCTCGGCCTGTCGTCGTTTAAGCACGTGGGCCTGTTTCCCGAGCAGGACCCCAACTGGCAGTTCATCTACAACCAGACCCGGCTGCGCCGCGCCAAGCTGCCCCGCGTGCTCAACCTGTTTGCCTACACGGGGGCCGCCACGCTGGCCGCCCGCGCCGCCGGGGCCGATGTTACGCACCTCGATTCGGTGAAACAGGTCAACTTCTGGGCCCGCGACAACATGGAGGCCAGCCAGCTCGACGGCGTGCGCTGGCTGGTGGAAGACGCCATGAAGTACGTGCGCCGCGAAGTGAAGCGCGGCAGCAAGTACCAGGGCCTCATTCTCGACCCGCCCGCCTACGGCCGCGGCCCCAACGGCGAGAAATGGCAGCTCGAGGACGAGCTCAACGAAATGCTCAAGCTCAGCCAGCAGCTCCTCGACCCGGAAGACCATTTTTTCGTGGTGAACCTCTATTCGCTGGGCTTCTCAGCCCTGATTCTGGACAACCTGACCACCGCCATTTTTCCCGGTGAGAAGACCGTGCGCGAGCTGGGCGAGATTTACCTGCACGATGCCGGCCAGCGCAAGCTGCCGCTGGGCACGTTCTGCCGGTTCGCGGTGTGAGTGAGGTAAGCTTTAGCTTGCCGTTTTGGGAAACCCAAGGCCTCAAAACCCGGCAAGCTAAAGCTTACCGCACGCGCTTATTCATCCACAGCTGGAAAATGAGCGCCCCGGCCGCGTAAGCCAGCACGTCCCACGGGTCGGCCACGGCTTGGGCCGACCAAAGCGGCAGTAGGCCTTCGAACCACAGCGCTACGCCGGCCCAGGCGGCGAGCACCCAGGTACCGGGCAGCGTGGCATGGCGGCCGTACACCATTTGGTGCGCAGCCAGGGCCAGGCTGAGCGCCAGGGGCAGAAACAGCACATCGCCCAGATACGAGCCAAGGCCGGCTGGCAGGGGTATTTGCAGCCAGTGCCTGTTCAGCTGGTAGCTGCCATACAGCAGCGCACTACCTAAAAACATGGGGTGGCGAAGCCCGGCCAGCACCCGCATATCAAGCCGCCAGCGCGGTTACCAGCCACACAATGAAGCCCAGAATGGCCACGAATAGCAGCTGCCCGCCCCGCACGATGGTCTTGAAAAACCGCACCATGCCGCCATCTTCGGGGTATATTTCCACGAGCTGAATGCCCCCGCGCAGGTGCTCCGTGGCTGCGCGCTGCCGGGTTTCCTCGTGTGTGCGCGGGTCCAGCAGCGCGCCGCAGTGTTCGCAACGGTCGGTGGCTTGCTGCTGCCAGTGCGACCACTGCTGACAGGCCGGACACTTCTTCGTTGAAATAAAATTTTTATCAGCCATCGCTCTTTCTTTACGTAGGAAGCAAGCGCATGTTCGGGCGCTTCGGCTAAGCCCCATCGCACCCTTCGTTGCCATTGCCATATTTTCTTCTCAATGCATCACGCCCATTCTCACCCCCGCCGCCTTGCCCTGATTGATATGGGCACCAACACGTTCCACCTGCTTATTGTGGAAATGCCCACCACGCCCGGCCAGCCACCGGTGGTCGTGCTGCGCACCAAAGCCGGCGTGCGCCTGGGCGAAGGCGGCATCAGCCAGGGCATCATCGCCCCGGCGGCCTACGACCGCGCCCTGCACACGCTGGCTGGCTTCAAGGAGGAAATGGAGCTGCACGCCGTGACGGAGGTGCGTGCCACCGCCACCAGCGCCATGCGCGTCACGAAAAATGGTCCCGATTTGGTGCGCGAAATTTTCGAGCAAACCGGCATTCAGGTTAACGTGATTCCTGGCGAGCGCGAGGCCGAACTAATCTGCCAGGGGGTGCGCCAGGCCGTGGATTTGGGGGAGGAATCGCAGTTGATAATGGACATCGGCGGCGGCTCGGTGGAGTTCATCATTGCCAATCAGGCCACCATTTTCTGGAAGCAGAGCTTCGAAATCGGAGCCCAGCGCCTGTTGGATATGTTCTTCCCCGACCCCAGCGGCGTATTCCCCGCCGCCGCCGTCGAGGCCGAGCAGCAGTACCTCGGCACAATGCTCACGCCGCTCATCGAAGCCGTGCGGCAGTACCGGCCCGTGGGCATTGTGGGCGCATCCGGCAGCTTCGACAGCCTGGCCGACATGCAGCTCGGCCAGCTGCGCACCGAGGCCGAGCTGCCGCCCTGCACCGAGCTGGCCCTCGAATCATTCCAAAGCAGCTACCGCCACCTGCTCGGCGGCAACCACGAGCAACGCAAGGCCCTGCCCGGCATCCTGCCCATGCGGGCCGATATGCTGGTTGTAGCCACCGTGCTGATTGATTTCGTGCTGGGCATCACGGAAATTACGCGGATTCGTACGTCGGCTTATGCGCTCAAGGAAGGGCTTTTGGCGGAGATGCTGGCCGTCTAATTTACTTTGAGCGTCATGCAGCGCGCCACGAAGCATCTTGCCAGCAGTCACTAAACCAATCGAATGGATTAGTAGTGCGGTAAAGATGCTCCGCTGCGCGCTGCATGACGTCCCCATTTTCCCGATTCCTCAAGACATGACCTTCTCCTACAGCCAGCTTTTCACCTTCACCGAAAACGTTTTTCTCGCCATGGGCTGCCCGGCCGAGGATTCCACCCTCGCCACCGAAACCCTGCTTTCGGCCGACTTGCGCGGCGTGGATTCTCACGGTGTGGCCCGCCTGGTGGGCTACGTGCGCCTGTGGGAAGCCGGCCGCATCAACGCCACGCCCCGCGTGGGCGTGACCTACGAAACGCCCAGCACCGCCGTGGTGGACGGCGATGGCGGTCTGGGCCTGGTAGTAGGCCCCCGGGCCATGCACGTGGCCATTGAGAAAGCCCGGCAGGTAGGCACCGGCTGGGTTTCGGTGAAGAACTCCAACCACTTCGGCATTGCCGGCTACCACGCCATGTTGCCGCTGGCACACGACATGATTGGCATCGCCATGACCAATGCCTCGCCGCTCGTCGCGCCCACCTTCTCGCTCGACCGCCTGCTTGGCACCAACCCCATTGCCGTGGCCGTGCCCGCCGGCGAGCAGTCCGATTTCGTGCTCGACATGGCCACCACTACCGCCGCCAACGGCAAGCTCGAAATTGCCCAGCGCAAGGGCTTACCCCTGCCCGAAGGCTGGGCCCAAACTGCCGACGGCCAGCCCAGCACCGATGCCAATGCCGTGAAAAACGGCGGCGCGCTGCTTCCTCTGGGCGGGGCTACCGGCTCGCACAAGGGCTACGGTCTGGGCGCGGTGGTCGATATTTTCTCGGCCGTGCTCTCCGGGGCGAACTACGGGCCGTGGGTGCCGCCCTTCGTGGCCTTCCTCCAGCCCTCGGCCAACCCCGTGGGGCAGGGCCTGGGCCATTTCTTTGGCGCAATGCGCGTCGATGCCTTCCGGCCCGCCGACGAGTTTAAAACGCATATGGATAACTGGATTACCACCTTCCGCAACGCCCAGGCCGTGGAAGGCAAAAAAGTCCTCATCCCCGGCGACCCGGAGCGCGAAATGGCCGCCCATCGCCTGCTGGACGGTATTCCGCTGCTTGATGCCGTGGTGAAGGATTTGGAAGGAGTGGGCGCGAAGTTTGGCGTGAAGCTGTAGCATTTCGCCTTTATTCCGACAGCCAGCCAAAAACAAAAAGGCTCCCTGCTTGCGCGGGGAGCCTTTCTCAATAATATCAGCGGTGCTGAAACCTACGAGATGCCGTGGGCCGTGGCGTGGGGCACCATAGCAGCCATAGCCACTTGCTGGTTCAAAAACTGCGACGAGTAGCCTGCGTCCGACTTGTTCAGAAACAGGCAAGTGCCACCGTTCACCACGTCGATAATCTGCGAATACTGGTCCATGGGCAGGGCAGGGCAGCCGAGGCTGCGGCCCAAGCGGCCGTTCTGCTTGATAAAGTCTTCGCTCACATAATCAGCGCCGTGCATCACGATGGAACGGGCCGCGGCGTTGCTGTTCACGCCTTCGTCCATGCCTTCGAGGCGCAGCGAATGGCCGTGCTTGCCCTCATATTCGCTGCCGGTGGCATAAAAGCCCAGGCTGCTCATATTGCTTTGGTCGGTGTTGGAAAAGCTGCTGGCTTCGTTCTCGCCCGAGTTGTGGCCGTGGGCCACGAGGGTATGGAAGAGAACTTCCTTCTTGCCCAAATCGAGCACCCAGAGGCGTTTTTCGGTGCTGGGCAGGTCGAAGTCAATAACCGTCAGCACCTGCTTGTCCTCGGCCAGCTTGCCGGCCTGGCGCAGGTTGAGGTAACCGGTCATGGCCTTGGCAAAGGTTTCGAAACGCAGCCCTTCCTGCTCGGCCCCGAGGGCTTTGTAGGTGGTACGCAGCTCCTGGTCGAACTGGGCTTTAGGCGAAAATTCTATTTTGGGCATCCGCAACTCGTTGCGCGAGCCGACAGCCATCGATTTGGTGACAGGGCCGGCCATGGGCGTAGCCAAAAACAACGAGGCCAAAAACGGCAGAACGCGGCGCGCCATGCGCTGACGACGCAGGCTTTGGCGTTTGCGCTGAACAATGCTGGGCTGATGCGAATGCATAATCGAAGTGGCTGGTTGGAGAAACAAAAGCAGCCGGCGCACGGGCGACAGCTGTTTCGGATGCTTTATACGGAGTGGAAATTCCGGCGGCTACTTTAAAAACGATTTGCCGGGCTAAATGATTCCGTTGCTTCTCCAGGTGCGGCCCGGCTAGCGCCAGCCGCGCTGCAAAAACCGGCGGCCGGCGGCCGGCCCATCCAGCCAGCGCGAGGCCAGACCGGGGCCGCTCACCAGCAGCATACTGCCCACCCGCAGCGTGGCAATAATGGCTTTGAACTGCTCGGGTGGCAGGGCAGGGCAGCCCCGGCTATAGCCCAGGTGGCCATATTGGCGCACGTATTGCGGGCTGACGTAATCGGCGGCGTGCAGCACCACATACCGGTCAAAGGCATTGGCGTTTTGGTTTTTATCCAATCCTTCAATGCGGCGCGAGTAGCCGTGAATGCCGTCGTAGGTACCGGCCGTGCGGTAGAAGCCCAGCGAAGTGCAGGCCGACGACTCCTGGTTGGAGAAGCGGCGGGCGCGCAGGTGGCCCGAGCCTTCGCCGTGCGCCACCAGGCTGCGGTGCAGCACTTTCGCTTCCTGCAGGTCGATGACCCAGAGGCGTTCGGCGGTGTTGGGCAGGTCCATATCGGCCACGGCCAGCAGGCCGGCGCGCTCGATTCGGCCGGTAGGGTGCAGCGTGAGGTAGCCCACGCAGGCCTGCTCCAGCACTTCGGGGCGCAGCGTGGCGGCGGCGGGGCCAAGGGCGGCATGCAGCTGCTCGATTGCCTGGCGCAGGGTATCGGGCACGGCGGCCAGCGCGGGCACCGGGGTCAGGCGCAGCGAATCGGGGACCGGGGCGGCCCCCGCTGGCAAAGCGGCCGATGTGAGGGCAGCGGCAGTAGAAACGAGCTTTTTGGCGGGCGTTTGCGCCTCCTCGGCGCGCAGCTGGCAACCGGCGGTGAGCAGCGTGACTGCCAGGCAACCAGTGATGTGCGCCTTACCGGCGGACGCTGTGACAAATTCCCATACTCCTCTCAACCTAACCATGGGCCAAAACTACGGCACGCGGCTGCAGCAACCACTCGCCAACCGACACTTTTACTAAAACGAACCAAGCTGGAGCCGGTGCGAAACCATTGCCCAAAGCACCATGCCAGCGCTTAGCCCGAAGCCTGATGAACAATAAATGTTGTTTTAGCACAATTATTTAAAAAATGCAATCGAATGCACAAATAATATTTTGTCATTGCAAGGCCATCCGAACCATTTCTTCTACCTTGATACCCCAATCAGCAACAAAATATCCCCTTTTGCTTTGCGGCTGACTGCTAAGCCACGCTTCTTTTTTTCTTTACAAAACCCAATTCCCACACATGCTGCACTTTTCCCCTCATTTTTCGTTCCGCAAACGATTCCGGTTTACGCTGGCCCTGGCTTTGGCCTTGCTGGGGGCCGGCAACCAGTCGGCCCACGCCCAAAAAGTAGTCATGCAGGGCTTCTGGTGGGATTTCTGGAATTCGAACTACCCCAACGGCTGGGCCAACTACCTCGCCGACCTGGCCCCGCGCCTCAAAACCATGGGCGTGGATGCTATCTGGATTCCGCCAACCATCAAAAACGCCAACCAGGGCAACGGCTACTCCCCCTTCGACAACTACGACCTGGGCGATAAGTGGCAAAAAGGCTTCCTGGCCACCCGCATGGGCACCAAGGACGAGCTGCTGCGCGCCGTAGCCGTGCTGCACGCCAATGGCGTAGAAGTAATTCAGGACCTGGTGCTGAACCACAACGACGGGGCAGGTTCCTCGACCGGTGCGGGCGGGCAGGACCCCGCCGCCTGGGAAGACGGCAGCACCAGCAAGTACAAGAACTTCCGCTACGTGAGCTACGCCAAGCCCGTGACCGACGAGAGCGCCGCTGACTACTATAGCCGCTCGGGCCGCTTCGCCAAAAACTGGCAGAACTTCAACCCCAACCCGGGCAACAACTCGACCTCGGGCGACTGGAACGCTACCTACTTCGGGCCGGACATCAGCTACTACCCCGGCTCGAACGGCCAAAGCTCCAACGCCACCACCTACAACCCCGTGCAGGCCAGCGACTACATGCGCACCGGCAACCGCAACTGGCTGATTTGGTACAAGAAGCAAGTGGGCTTCGATGGCGTACGAATGGACGCGGTGAAGCATTTCCCCGACTTCGCTTCGGAAGACTTCCTGTATAATATGCAGAGCAACGCCGGCTGGGCCAGCGGCGGGGCCACCATGTACGCCGTGGGCGAATGGGTAGGCTCGTCGAGCCAGATGGACGGCTGGGTGGCCAACGTGAACAACCGCTCGGGCACCTTCGATTTCTCGTTGCGCAACGGCCTGTACAACGTTGTGAGCCAGGGCGGCAGCTTCGACATCGGTACGCTGCCCAGCTACCAGCAGGGCACGCGGGTGGTGAACATCAACGGGACGTTTGTGCACCGCACGGTGCCCTTCGTGAACAATCACGACACGATGCGGCCCCAGGTAGACGCCAACGGCAACTACACCGGCTGGAATACCGGCTCGGAGCTGGCCCCGCACATCGACCCGTTTGACCCGCGCCTCTCGGCCGTGTATGCTGCCGCGCTGGCCATGGATGGCTCGCCGATGCTCTTTTTTGAGGACGTCTTCAACGTGGGCAACACCAGCAAGCGCTACGTGCACAGCCCCAAAAGCACCGTGGACCTGCCCACCCGCGACGACCTCGTGAACCTGGTGTGGTGCCACCAGAACCTGCACTTCAAGGACGGCGCGTATAAAGTGCGCTACCAGGCCGCCGACCACCTCGTGATTGAGCGCAGCACGAAGGCCATCATCGGCATCAACGACAACTTCACCACCTGGCAGAACAACACGGTGAGTTGCGATTTCGCGCCCGGTACCGTGCTGAAAGACTATTCCGGGGCCAACGGCACTGCTACCGTCACGGTGAGCGGCTCGCAGACCGTGGCCATCAACACCCCGCCGTGCAACGGCACGGCCGCCAGCGGCCGCCGGGGCTACTCGGTGTGGGCCCCCACCAATGCCGTGACCGGCTACACCCGCCCGGCCCTGACCACCACCCAGGAGTGGGAGCTGGCCAACGACCTCGGCGACTCCGACAGCCGCAGCCTGATGCAGGGCGGCGCGCTGCCAGCCGCCTCCACGGCCTACCGCACGGCCGGCCGCATTTATGTGGCCGCCAACAAAGGCGTTACCTACACCCTTTTCCCCGTCGATGCCACGCGCAGCCTCACGGTGGCCGTGCTGAACAGCGCCGGCACCGTGGTGAGCAGCCAGACCGGCACCGGCACCCTCACGGGCACCTACACGCCTACCACCGAGGGCTGGTACACGCTGAAAGCCAAAAACGCCAGCACCGCCAACCCCAGCCAGGGTGCCTTCGTGAAGGCCACCTACACCGCCCCCACCGTGGTAACCGGCGCCATGACCGGCCGCCGCGATGCCGCCGTGCTGGCCAACACTAAGGAAGCACCCGCCGCCGAGGTACTGGTGTACCCCAACCCCACCGCCGCCGACCGCATCGACGTGGTGATTACCGCCAACCGCGAGCAGGCCGCCACCGTGCAGCTGCACGACCTCACGGGCCGCCTGGTGCACCAGGAAACCGTGCGCCTCTACAACGGCACAAACGAGCTGCGCCTCGGCGTGAAAAAGACGCTGCCGGCCGGCATTTACCAGCTGAGCGTGCCCGAGTTTCATGTGAGCCAGAAGGTGGCGGTGCAGTAAGGCCTGGCGTCACCTCACCCCCCGGCCCCTGCCGGGCACGGCCCCTCTCCCGCGGAGAGGGGGAGCCTGACAATTTTCAAACGAAAAAGGGAGCCTGCGCTATGCAGGTTCCCTTTTTCGTGTAGAACAATTCGCCCGGAGCATTACCGGTGTCCCCTCTCCGCGGGAGAGGGGGTCAGGGGGTGAGGTGACCCGCCTGGGGCTAGAAAAACACGCTCACGTTCAGCTTCGCATAAAATGGCGTGCCGGGCGTGAAGTGCAACTCATCGACGCCTTCGAGGGGTTCCCTTTTGGGCGTGTTAATCAGGCGGGTTTGGGTGGCGAACTGGGCTTGGTTCCATTCCACGTTCAGCAGGTTTTCGGCCGAAGCCCCGATCTGGAAGCGGGGCGTGGTGTAAGCCAGCACAGCATCGAGCAGGAAGTAGCCTTTGGCGCGGATGCTGCCGTCGTCATTAGCCGGGCGCGAGTCGATGTGGCGATAGCGCAGGCTGCCGCTCAGGCCTTTCGGGGCTTTGTAGGTGAGGCCGCCGGTGCTGGTGAAGGTGGGCGCAAGCGGAATATAGTTGGCCTTTTCGGGCGCGTCGAGCTGGCGGCCGTGGTTGTAGTTGAAGTCGCCATCGAGGAACAACCGGCTGCCCAGCTGGTAGCGCACCGACAAATCGAGGCCGTAGCGCTGGGTGGGGCCGGTGCTTTCCACCACGGCGTCATCGCCCACGTACACCAGCTCATCCTGCAAATGCAGGCTCCAGAGGGCGGCATTCACCACCAGACTGGGCAGCGGCTTAAACGTGCTGCCGATTT
This sequence comes from Hymenobacter artigasi, assembly GCF_012275535.1. Lineage (GTDB taxonomy): Bacteria > Bacteroidota > Bacteroidia > Cytophagales > Hymenobacteraceae > Hymenobacter > Hymenobacter artigasi. The sequence continues at coordinate 462,342 of NZ_JAAVTK010000002.1, forward strand.
CGGAACCGATGGCGCGGGGCAGCACATTGGCATTCACGCCCTGAATCACGCCCCGCGCATCATTGGAGTGGAAGCCGAAGCCTGAGCGGGCAAACAGCTGCACGGCCGGCGACAGCTGGTAGTAGAGGTTGAGCTTGGGCGACACGCGGGCCCGGGCCACGCGGCCCGCCAGCGGCGCGGGTAGGCCGGTGCCCTCATCAGTCCGCCGGCCCCGGAAATCGAAGGCAAAAAAGTCGGCCCGCACCGCCGCGTTCACCGTGAGGCGGTCGGTCAGGGTCAGGGTTTCATCGAGGTACACGTTGATGTTCTGCTCAAACAGCCGGCCCGTGCTGATGGTATCGAGCGTTTCGCGCCGCACGGTATGGCGCAGGCCCAGGGTCGAGAAGTCGTTGCGGGTGCCCACGCCCAGCGTGCTGTGCAGCGAGCGGGCTCCGAGTTGGTCGTCGCGCTCATACGTGGCCGTGTAGCCGAACAGGTTCCGGTTGTCGGTCTGGTTAATTTCGTCGCCGTTTATCGAGTCGTGCAGGAAGAAAGTGAAGTTGGAAAACAGGCTGAAATCGTACTTCGAATAGTAGGCCTGCTGGCGCAGCACCGCATCGTGCGGCAGTGCGGTGGTGAGCACCACGCTGGCGTTGGTGCGGCTGGTGCGGCCGCCCTCGGTGGGGTCGATGCTGCCGTAGCGCGAGATAATGCCCTGCTCGATGCCGCGCTCCGGAATCTGCCCGCTGGCGTCCCAGTTCGAAGCAAAGTGCGAGCCCAGCACCGTAAGCGCCGTTTTGTCGGAGAGCTGGCCGGTGTATTTGGCCATGCCATTGAAGCGCTTGAAGTGCTGCGGCTGGTCGAAATACGAGTTGGTGAAGTTGTACTCGGCCGCCACGTAGGCGCTTTCGGGGCGCTTGCTGAGCAGGTGGTGGTCCGGCCCCAGCAGGTCCAGCATCACCAGCGCCCGGCGGGTGGCAAACTGGCCCACTTCGAGCTTCACCTGGCTATGCTCCAGCCGGGTTTTGGTGCTGAACTCGCCCGCGCCGGCCGTGGCAAAATCGCCGAATCGGGCCGTATACGGCCCCTTGTACACCTTCAATTGCTCTACCGTTTCGGGAATTACGAAGTGGAAATCGGCGTAGCCCTGGCCGTGGGCGTGGCTCACCATGTTCACCGGCAGCCCGTCCACGCTCACCGCGAAATCGGTGCCGTGGTCGCAATCGAAGCCGCGCAGGAAAATCTGCTCGGCCTTGCCCCCGCCCGCGTGCTGCGCAATAAACAGGCCCGGCACGAGGCGCAACAAGTCCTGCGCCGAGTTCACGGGCCGCAGCAGCTGGTCGATATGCGAGATGGCGGCCAGGCTCTGGTTGGGGTCGCGGGGTTGGCTCACGGTCACCTCGGCCAGGCTAAGCGTGGTGGTGGCCACGCGCACGTTGAGGCGCTGGGTTTCGCCGGCTTTCAGCAGCACGGGCACGGCCTGGGAGCGGTAGCCGAGGGCCCCCACCCGCAACGTGTAGGTGGCGGGCTTGAGGTCGCTCAGCCGGAAGTTGCCCAGCGCATCGGTGGCCGTGCTGCCGGGCTGGCCTTGCAGGCCCACGCTCACGCCCGCCAGCGGCTGGCCCGAGAGTGAGTCGGCCACGGTGCCGCGCAGCGTGGCGGTGCCCTGCGCCTGCGCCGAACAGGTCAATAAAAACAGCCCGAGAACAAGCCCCCAGGCCGATAAAGCAGTAAGAAATTGTTTCATCTAGTCGGAAATCAAGGCGGCGGGCAGGCGGCACCGAAGCACCGCCCACCAGCAGCTCGTTTGAATAAAAGGGAAGAATAGGCCGACTAGAAATTGGCCTTGCTCATGCAGTTGGCGCGGCACTGCGCCCGGTGCTGGGCCTGCTGCCGCGCCAGGTGGCCGCGCTGCTGGTCGCGTAGGGCCGTCTCACTGATGGCTGGCAGTGTCCGGCTGTTGCCCGCATCGAACAACGAGCTGGCAATGCGACCCGCCGAGGGCAGCTGCACGCGGGAGATAACACCCGTAGCGCCCGCTACGGGTTGGAAAGAATTGGCCCGGAAAATCATGGGATGAGGAGTTGAACGCGCCCGGGCACAGTAGCCCAGCAGGCAGCGTCGGATTATTGGATAAGAAGAAGCGGCACGACCAGCTAATGGCAGCCGTGCCCAGTGGCAACAGCTGGAATCGAACCCAACCGCAGCCACAACTCAACTTATCCCCGCCGGGGCGGCAACTCAATCCGGCCCCGATAGCCCACCGGCACGACCGACTCGCGAGCCATCTGCCGGACCACGGCAGCACTAAAAACCGGCCGGGCAAACACCACCCGCGTTTCCGCCAGGCAATGCGTATCCAAGCCTTTGAAGGAGCTGAGCAGCTGCTGCAAAGGCAGACGCTCGCCGTTTTTCTGCACCGTGTACTGCACGCCGTTGCAATCATCGAAACAGCCCAGACGCAGGGTGTGGCGCAGTTGGCAGTCGTGGCTGTGCACGTAGGCAAAGGGCCGGTCAATCACCCGCGCCGGGCGCTCCACGAGGCCCGCTCCCACTACCAGCAGGTAGTTGAGCAGCAGCAGCAGCGTGAGGTACGGGCGAAGGGCCATGAGTGCGGGGTGGGCTTGCGCTATCTACGGCGAAAAGGCCCGGCAAGGGTGTACGAATTTCGATTTATTATTCAGGCAAAAAACACCCGTTCTACGGTCCAGTAAGCCGCTATCAGGCCGATAACCACCGACACCGGAATCACAACCCGCTGCTTGTACCAGCTCTTATCGGCCGCCCAGCGCCCCACCAGCGCCCAGCACAGCAATATCACCGATACCTGGCCCAGCTCAACCCCCACGTTGAAGGAAATGAGCGAGCCGAAATAGTCTTTCTGCGGCAGCCCCAGCCCCGTGAGGGCGCTGGCGAAGCCCATGCCGTGCACCAGCCCAAAGCCGAACACAATCACCAGCCGCCACGGGTTAAGCTTATCGGTAATGATGTTCTCGATGGCCACAAACAGGATGGACAGCGCGATAATCGGTTCAATAACCGACGACGGTGGCTGAATAAACCCATACATGGCCAGCCCCAGCGTGATGGAATGCGCCACCGTAAACGCCGTGGCCTGCATGAGCACCGGCTTCAGGCGCGGCTCCAGAATGTAGAGGCTGATGATGAACAGAATGTGGTCGAACCCCAGCGGAATGATGTGCGTGAAGCCCAGCTGCAGGTAAGTCCAGAAAATCTCGGTGCGCGAGAGCTTGCTCAGGTCCGTGTTGAGGACGTGCGCGGCGGCCGGCACTGCCAGCAGCACCAGCAGCGGCAAAAACCGCAGGCTTCGCAACGGACGGAAGAGACTCATAGGTAATAGGAAAACATAAGAACGTCATGCCGAGCGCAGCGAAGCATCTTTACCGCAGCAGTTACTGAATTGCGTCGCGCAGTAAAGATGCTTCGCTACGCTCTGCATGACGGTTCACTACCGCGCAGCCAGCGCCAACATTTTCTTGCCTTCCGCTTCTACTTCAGGATTGAGGTAAGGCGCAGTTTTCAGCGAGTTCTCAATCAACGCCTGGCCCTCTGCCGTCTTACCCATCTTACTCAGAATGAGTCCGGCACGGCCCAGCAGCACCGGGTTTTTCGAGCCCGTGCGGCGGGCTACCTGCATGTACTTTTGGGCTTCGGCGTATTGCCCGCGCTTGTAGAGCACCCAAGCCATGGTTTCGTTCACGTCGATGTTGTCGGGGCGGCGGGCGTACTCTATTTTGGCGTGCTCCAGTGCCTTGTCCAGCTCATTGGTTTTGAGGTAGGCGTAAGCCAGCTCGCGGTCGGCGTAGTGGCCCATCTCCTCATTGCTGTCGGCCTCCTTGGCGGCATTGGCCAGCATATCGATGGACTCCTTCGCCATTTTATCAGCCTCATCTGGCTGGCCGTTCTGGCGGTACAGGTCGGTCAGCTCATCGGCAAAAGCATAGTCCTTCACCGTGATACGGGCCTCCTGATAAAGCTTGATGGCGCGCGGGTAATCCTTGCGCGCCGCCGCCATACGGCCCAGGCCAGCCAGCGCATACGCGTAGCCGGGGCGGGCCGCCAGGGCCATGAGGTAGTAGCCCCGGGCACGGGCCGTGTCGCCGCTCACTTCGTGGAGGTGGCCGAGGGCCACGCGGGTCCACTCGGTTTGCTCCAGGCCAATATAGCCAGCTTTGGCGGCCATGTCCATGGCCTGAATGGCCCCGGGCACGTCGCCGTAAATCTCGCGCAGGTAGCTTACCCGAGCGTAGGCCGGTAGGTCGGGGCGCACCTGGTTCATCTTGTCGGCCATTTTAATGGCTTCCTCATAGTGGCCCATTTCCACGTTGGCGTCGGTCAGCAGGCCATACACGAAGCCGCTGTTGGGGTTGAGCTTCTGGGCCTGCTCGGCAATGCCGAGGCCCTGGGCGAAGTGGTGCTGCGTGAGGCAGAGCGAGGCTTTGCAGCACAGGGCCTCAAAGTTTTCGGGCTCGGCGGCCAGCACCTGCTCCAGCAAGTTCATGGCGGCTCCGTCGTAATATGGGTGGTCGCCGGTCACGCGGCCCTCCTGCATGTAGGCCTGGGCCAGCAGCAGGCGGCTTTTCTGGTCCTTGGGGTTGGTGCGCAGCTTGGCCAGCAGGCCCTCAATGGCCGCCTTAGTGTTCAGCCATTCGTTGCCGACCGACAAGCTCCCGCGCCGGTCTTTCAACTCCGGCGTGCGAACCTCCGGCTTTTTAAAGAAGAAAATGGCGGCCGCCATTACGCCAAAAACAACTAATAGACTGGGGTATAAGTACTTTTTCAAGACAGAGAAAGATGACAGAGTGGAGGAGTAGCAGTAAAAATAACGCCTAAAAAAGAGCCGCCGCCAGTCCAGACCAGGACCAAACGACGGCTCTTTTCAATTAGCTTCTAGTGCCGATTACTGGCGCTCGATGCGTACCGATTGTACCACGGTGCTGCCGTTGTACAGCGTGGCGATGTACTGGCCGGGGGCCACATCGCGGCCGGGCGTCCAGTTCAGCTCATTGGCACCAGCACCGAAGGACTTGTCCTTGGCAATGGTAGCCACCTTGCGGCCGGTCACGTCGCTGATAACAACGCTCATCGTGCCTTTGGTAGGCAGTTCAAAGCGCAGCGTGGTGCGGTCGGCGAAAGGATTGGGATAAGCCTGAGCCACGGTCAGGTTAGGCGACAGGCCAAGGCCCGAAGCACGCTGAGCCAGAGCTATGCGCTGAGCATTGGTACCGCTCCAGGGCGTCTGCGAGTACGGGAACGCAGCTTTGAACGTCGTATCGTTGGCAGTTACGCCAGCGTTGAAGTTCAGCACGTTGCCCAACTGTGGGGTAACGGGGTTGGCAGCGCCAGCAGCGTAGTCGTCGTACCACAGGCCGATGGCGGCCAGTACCACACCACCCACGGCTTGCAGTTCGATGCGGGTCACGTCATCCTCGAGGCGACGACCGTTGGGGAAGCCATCCATGTTGGGGATGTTCTGCACAGCCGTGCTGCCGTTGTAGGTCGTGTTCGTCAGGCCCAGTACAGCAGCGGCCAGCAGGCCTTCCGAGCTAAAGTTAGCCGAGTTACGAGCCGTAGGCGGTACGGCCATGTTCAGGCGCAGCATGTCGCCACCGGGGTTGCTTGCCGAACCACCCACCAACAGGAAGTTGTTGATGAAAGGCTTGCCAGCGGCCAGCGGGTTGCCGTTTTTGCCGGTTGCCAACTGGTAAGGAGGGTAATTGGGTACACCAGTATGGAAAATCGGCAGGATATCGACTGAGCGCGGCTTGCCAGCACGCAGCAAGTACGCACCATAAGGAGCAGGACCAGTAGTGGCCAGCGCCGTGCCGTTCAGGGCAGCATTGCCAGCCAGGCCACTCAGACCAGCGGCTCCATTACGGAAGTCGAAGCCAGCAGCGGGCAAACCAGCGGTGCCGGCCAGCGACTTGCTCTGGATGCGCAGCGGGCCCAAGCCCGGTACAGCCTCACCGTAGTAAGTCTGGCCGGCAGGCTTAGGAGCAGTAGTAGCCGAAGGGTTGTTATCGGCCATGTAAAGGCCCAGTTCCGGGTTCGACAGGTAGTCGTCCGTAGCGGCAACCTCAGCGTAAGGCGTGCCGGCGTTCCAGGCATCCTTAGCTCCGATGGGGTTGATAACTTCGTTCAGCAAAGGCATACCAATGCGCGATACCTGCACATAGTTGCCCGATACTGTAGATGCAGCACCTGTGGCCGAAAGCACCCGGGTAGCGGGACGGCTGGCCGAAGCCCACACACCGATGATGTAGTTGGAATCGAGAATATTGGTTGCGCTGGTCAAGGCAGCAGTGCCCGTTTTGGCCAGTACCGTTACCGGGATTTGCAGTGCAATAGCGTGGGTGTTCTTACGAGCGAGGCCGTCGCGGGCTGCGCCGGGGGCACGAATACCGCCCAAGTCGAAGATGCCGCCCAAGTCAGCAAAGAACGGGTCGTCGGTAGCGCCGCAGAAGATTTTGGTACCGTCCGGCAGCGTCATGATGGCGTTGTTCATCAACGTAGCATACGTGGCCGCCTGGTTCAAGCCAGCGGCACCATTGATGGAGCGCGGGCCGATGTTGGGGGGAGGTACAATGCCCGTACCCACGGTTACGTTGGTGAAAGCACCACCGCCTACGCTCTTCTCGACGATGTAAGTCGTTTTCAGGTTCTGCATACCCAGACGGATATTGAAGAACGTGCTGGGGTCCTGGTTGGCCCGGGTGAACGTGAAACGGTACGTGATGTCGTCGCCAGCCGTAGCCGAGTTGTTTTTCACGTGAATTTCGTAACGGATGTTCTCGCCGAACGTGTTGTAGTTAGGTCCGCCCTGGGGCAGCTCCAACGGAATGTAGTTGGCAATGATGGTCACGCTGGCGGCACCGTCGTTGTTAGGCGAATCGGGGCTACGGAAAGCGTATAGGTCGGTGTTGTCAGCCAACGGGTCGTCGGCGATAAGGGGAGCTTCGCGGTGGCTGGAGGCTTCCAGCGTGTTGTGCTGGCTGCTTAGGGCCACCACACCTCCTGCCGCGGTTGCGAGCAGAGCAGCCTGGAACAGAGGACGAGTAAGTAAATTTTTCATAAAAAACTTTTGGGAAATGGGTTGGGGTGAGGTGTAAGGAAACCTGAAATGAATTGTAAGCTGGACTGTACAACCATCAAAACCTCATGTCATGTGGCCTTTTCGAGCTTGGCTGCACAGTTGTACTTTCTCTACGTTCGGATGTGCAACTTCGGTTTTGATTTTTCTAATAATAGTTCAATAAGATTTTGGCAAGTCCCGTTCATCTGCTTTCAGGCCCTTTATCATCCCACAGGAAGGCGGGCTTTACCCCGTACTTTTGCAACGCGCTTTTCGGCGCCTTTTATTTTCATTTTTCGGGTTGCCGGTAGTGGTAGCCCCTCGTTTATATGGCTACAGTATCAATCAATCTGGCCACCGGCAGCTTTCAGCAGGAAGAAATCATTGTCGGCATCGACCTGGGCACCACCAATAGCCTTGTGGCCTACGTGCACCCCGAGAGCCGCCAGCCCGCTGCCATCAACGATTTGGGCCGGGGCACTATCGTGCCATCGGTGGTACACTTCCCCGCCGATGGGGCCGACCCCATCATCGGGGCTGCGGCGCGTGAGTACCTCCTCACCGACCCGCAGCGCACCATCTACTCCGTGAAGCGCCTGCTGGGCAAAAGCTACCGCGACCTGGGCCAGCACGCCAGCCAGCTCGGCTACAAGGTCATCGACGACAACTCCGAAGGCCTGGTAAAAATCCGGGTCGATGACCGGTTCTTCTCCCCCATCGAGCTGTCGGCCGATATCCTGCGGGAGCTGCGGGCCCGCGCCGAGCACGCCCTCAAAACCCCGGTAAACCGCGCCGTTATCACCGTGCCGGCTTATTTCAACGACTCGCAGCGCCAGGCCACGCGCGACGCGGGCCGCCTGGCTGGCCTCGAAGTGCTGCGCATTGTGAACGAGCCCACGGCGGCGGCCCTGGCCTACGGCATCGGCCTCGACCCCGACGAGGAGAAAACCGTGGCCGTGTACGACCTCGGCGGCGGCACCTTCGACATCAGCATTCTGCGCATTCAGCAGGGCATTTTTGAGGTACTGAGCACCAACGGCGACACCTACCTCGGGGGCGACGACCTGGACCGCGCCGTGGTGGACCATTGGACGGCCACCTTTGGCCTTTCGGAGGCCTTCCACACCAACCCGCACCTGCAGCAGCAGCTACGCCTGGCCGCCGAGATAGCCAAGAAATACCTCAGCCAGCACGACGATTTCACGACCCACCTCACCAATGAGGCCGGCCAGAACATTCCCGTCACGCTCACCCGCACGCAATTCGATGCGCTGATTCGCCCGCTGGTGGACCGCACCATTGCCGCCTGCCGCCAGGCCCTGGCCGATGCCAAGCTCGAAACCAAGCTGGATGCCGTCCTGCTGGTGGGCGGCTCCACCCGCGTGCCGCTGGTGTACGACGCCGTTTCGGAGTTCTTCGGCCAGCCGGCCAACAACTCGTTGAATCCGGATGAAGTAGTGGCGCTGGGTGCGGCCATTCAGGCCGATATCTTGGCCGGCAACCGGCGCGACGTGCTGCTGCTCGATGTAACGCCGCTCACGCTGGGCATTGAAACGCTGGGCGGCCTGCTGGACCCGATTATCCCGCGCAACTCGAAAATCCCGACCAAGGCCGGCCGCCAGTACACCACCAGCGTGGATGGGCAGGTGAATCTGAAAATTGCCGTGTACCAGGGCGAGCGCGACCTCGTGAGCCAGAACCGCAAGCTGGGCGAATTCACCCTGACCGGCATCCCGGCCATGCCCGCCGGCCTGCCCAAGGTCGATGTGAACTTCCTGCTGAACGCCGACGGCATTCTGCAAGTGGAAGCCATCGAGCTACGTTCCAACACACGCCAGCAGGTGGAAATAAAGCCCCAGTACGGCCTCACCGATGAGCAGGTGGAGCAGATGCTGATGGACTCGCTGGTGAACGCCAAAGACGACGTAGCGGCGCGCCTGCTCATCGAGGCCCGCACCGCCGCCGAGCAGCTGTTGTACCAGGTAAATAACTTCACCCGCAAAAACCGCCAGCACCTCACCGAAACCGAGCTGACTGCCACCGAAGCGCAGGTGGCCACCGTGCAGGCGGCGCTGGCTGGCACTGAGCGCGACCCCATTCTAAAAGCCATGGACGAGCTCGATGAACTAACCCGCCCTTATGCCGAGCGGGTGATGAACATTTCCATTCAGCAAGCCATGGCGGGCAAGAAAATCGGCTAGCTCCCGGCCAATCGGCACAACAGGGCACAAACCGCTTTTTATACCCTCGCAAAAGTTCTCAAAGGCCTACCCGTGAATCCCTACCTCGCTCGCCTTGTGGCCGTAGCCCAGCAGCCCGGCCGCCGCATCATCGGCCTGATGTCGGGCACTTCGCTCGATGGGCTGGACGTAGCCCTGTGCCATTGCGAAGGCCACGGTGCGGGCCTGCAGACCACGCTGGAGCACTTTGCGACCCTGCCCTATTCTGCGGAATTCCAGCAACGGCTGCGGGCCATCTCGCAGCCCACGGTGGCGTTGCAGGACGTGGCCATCCTGAACGCTGAGGTGGCCCGGCAGCACGCGGAAATGGTGCTGGTCTGCCTGCAATCGTGGCATGTGGCGGCGGCCGAAGTCGACCTCATTGCCAGCCACGGCCAAACCATCTGGCACGCGCCGCGCCACCAGCATCAGCAGGCCGATTTCCCGTACCATGCCACACTGCAAATCGGCGATGGCGACCACCTGGCGGCGCTCACCGGCATTATCACCGTGGCCGATTTCCGGCAGAAACACGTCGCCCACGGCTTGGAGGGGGCCCCACTGGCCGGCTATGCCGACCAGCTGCTGTTTGCTTCGCCCACCGAAAACCGCTTGCTGCTCAACCTGGGCGGCATTGCCAACTTCACCTACCTGCCGGCCCAGCCCGCCGCCGGCCCGCCCCTCACCACCGATACCGGCCCCGGCAATACCCTGCTCGATGCCGTGACGCGGCAGCATTTCCCGGGCCGCGAATATGACGAAAACGGTGCCATTGCGGCCAGTGGCACCGTTCATCCGGCCCTGCTGCGGGAGCTGCTGAACCATCCGTTCTTCGCCGCGCCACTGCCCAAAACCACCGGCCCCGAGTTGTTCGCCCCCGCCTACCTGCACGAGGCGCAGCTTGTGACCGGCACTTCCACTCTCCCACCCGCCGATGTGCTGGCTACCCTGGTCGAGCTAACGGCTACCGGCGTAGCCACCGCCGTTCAGCAGTGCTTCCCGTCCACCGAACAGCCCGCCGCTACCTGCTACGTAAGCGGCGGCGGCAGCCACAACGGCGCGCTGCTTCAGGCCCTGGAACGGCACCTGCCCGACGCCCGCTTTGCACCCATCGACGCCCTGGGCATCCCCGCCGATGCCAAAGAAGCCGTGCTATTCGCCGTGCTGGCCAACGAAACCATTGCGGGCAACCCCGACATCAGCCTGGGCAAAATATGCCTGCCATAACTGCTTAGATTAGCAAACGCCCGCGCAGTGCCTGAAGCACCAGCTGCTACCGGCCGTGCGGTTTTGTACCGGCTGGCTTCTTTGGCACCGCTACACCGTTGGGGCGCAGACTAAAGCCCAGCACCACCCGCGAGGCCGTGTCCCGAAACGTAACTTCCAGCAGCTCCGAGGGCATTCGCAGGCTCGAATCAGCCGCGAAGGAAAAGCTGTAGAACAGCCGCGAGCTGCCCTTATCGCCCAGCCGCATCCCCAGTTTATAGAGTTCAATAGCCGTACCGCGACCGGGCCGCTGGCCGCTTTTCCAGAGCGGCCGGGCCGCTACCACAAACCTCGGCAGGCTAATCCCCTGCCGCACTTCCGGTGCCAACCGGCCATAAGCCCCTGAATAATTGGCGCGTAGCACCGCCCGCAGGAACTGGCCCGCCGCCTGGCCCTGGCTGGGCCGCCGTGCGCTGTGCTGCGCGACTTTCAAGCCAGTACTGCCCATCCCAACTGCGGTGAGACTCAGCAGCAGCAAGCCTGCGCTGGCAGCGGACAGCCACTGCATTCGGTTGCGGGTTGGGGGTGCTTGCATAGCCAAAAATAAGCGGGGGCGGCTGGCCCGGACCAATGTCCAAGCCGCCGCCCCCGCTCCGGCCCTTGGCAGGGCCGGTTAGCTTGCGCAGGTTATTCGATTACCACACGCCGGGTCACGTTCAGGTTCGGGCCGGTGAGGTGCAGCACATACACGCCGGTGGCCAGGCCACGCGTCGGAATCTCAGCCTGATTGGCGCGGCCGGTACCCAGCTGCAGCTGCTGCGAGCTCACCCGCTGCCCCAGGGCATTGAACAGGTCAACCGAAGCCGTGCAGGTAGCGCCCACCCCGGTCAGTTGCACGCGCAGGGCATTGCCATTGGCCACGGGGTTGGGGGCCACGGCCACGCTGTAGCCAGCCGTTTGCTCACGGGCAGCCAGGCCGGTGGTTACCGTCACGGCCAGCGATGCCAGGTTGTTGGTTTCGTTCGATTCAGCCACCACGTTCAGCGGGTCGGCTATAAACAGCACGTAGTAAGCACCCGGCGTTACGCTGGCTGGCACTGCGGCCACCAGCTGACGGGTGGCGCTCGCGCTGGCCGCCAGGGAAGTGCCGGCGCTACTGCCCAGCAGAATGTCGCTGGCATCCAGCGTCTGGTTGGTAGAGAGGTAGTAACCCACGGCCGAGCTGGCCGCCGAGCCGCCGCCCTGGTTGGCCACGGTGGCACTCAGCGAGAGGTTGCCCCCGGCGGGTACCGACGAAGGCGAAGCACCAATCTGCGTCAGCAGCAGGTCGGGCAGCACCACGGGAGCAGCTACGCAGGTCACGGCAGCATCAAAGCCCGCGTACGTCACGCTGCCATCGCTCGTGAACACCAGCGTCAGGGCACCGGTCGAGTTGGTAGCCATGATGGGCAGCGACGGCATGGCCGTGAGCGTAGCCAGCAGCGGCGACTGGGCATTCGGGCCATCGTAAATCATCAACCGGTCGCAGCAGCCTTCCACCACAAACGAGTTGAACGAAAGCTGGATGCGGCTGTTGGCCGTGCCGGGGTTAATGGTCAGCGTGCCGTTGGCATTGTCCGAGTAGTTGCCAAATCCACCGTGGTCATACACCGTCGTGTTGCAGGTGGTCACGGTATTGCTGCCGCTGTAAGGCACGATAATGCCCGTGAAGGGGCCCGTCACCGTGAACTGGTAATAGCCCACGTTGTTGTTTTCGTTGGTTTCACTCACCACGTTCGTGGGGTCGGCTACGGCCAGCAGGTAGTAGTTGCCGGCGGCAGTACCCGTGGGAACGGTTACGCTGCTGTACGAGGTCGACGACTGATTGGCCCCCAGCTGGCCGCCGGTGGTGGTGCTCATCAGCACGTCGTTGGCATCCAAAGTGGTGTTGCTCGACAGGTAGTAGCCCACGTTGCTGCTCGGCGAGGTAGTGTTGCCCGAGTTAAAAATGTAGGACGTGACCCCAACCGACGTGCCGGGGGCCACCGACGTGAGGTTCATAAATACCTGCGAAATCTGCAGGTCGATGCCCGGGGCCACTACCTGAATGGTGGTGCTGGCCACGTTGTTGTTCTCATTGGTTTCGGCCACCAGGTTGGCCGGGTCGGCCACAAACAGCACGTAGTACGTGCCCGTAGCCGTGCCGGTCGGCACCGTAATATTCGAGTAGATGCTCAAATAGCCGCCGCCGTACAGCGTGGTATTCGGCTGGCTGCCCACCAGTACATCATTCGCGCTGAACACATTGTCCGTCGACAAATAGAAGCTTATGTTAGCCGGGGTAGCGGCGCTATTGCCCAGATTATTGAGGTAGCACGAAGCATTAACGCTGGCCCCCGCCGCCACCGACGTCGGCGACACATACGGATAGGTTACCGACAAATCAACCGTCGGCGTAACCACCTGAATAGTGGTACTGGCTACGTTATTGGTTTCATTGGTTTCCGTCACGGCATTGGCCGGGTCGGCCACAAACAGCACGTAGTAGTAGCCCGCCGCCGTGCCCGTTGGCACGATAGCAGAAGCTGTCCGGTAAGAGTTGGAACCAGCCGCCAGCTGGCCACCAGCCACCGTGTTCAGCAATACATCGTTGGCATCCAGCGTCGAGTTCGTCGACAGGTAGTAACCCACGGTGCTGCTCGGAGCTGCGAGTGTGCCCGTGTTGTAGATGTACGAGCTCAGGGTCAGCGTGCCGCCGGCTCCCACCGTGTAGGGCGAGGCATACACCTGGCTCATTTGCAGGTCGATGCCTGGGGCCGTTACCTGAATAGTGGTGCTGGCCACGTTATTGTTCTCGTTGGTTTCGGCCACCAGGTTGGCCGGGTCGGCCACAAACAGCAGGTAGTACGACCCCGAAGCAGTGCCGGTCGGCACCGTAATGGTCGAGTAGATGCTCAGGTAGCCACCGCCGTACAGCGTGGTGTTTGCCTGGCTGCCCACCAGCACATCATTCGCGCTGAACACGTTGTCCGTCGACAGATAAAAGCCAATGTTAGCCGGGCTGGCTACCGCATTGCCTAGGTTGTTGAGGTAGCACGAAGCATTGGCGCTGGCTCCTGCCGCCACCGTAATGGGCGACACATAAGGGTAAGTTACCGACAGGTCCACCGTCGGCGCAATTACCGTCAGCGGAAGGCTGCTTACGTTGTTGGTCTCGTTGGTTTCCGTCACGGCGTTGGCCGGGTCGGCCACAAACAGCACGTAGTAGCTGCCCGCCGTCGTACCCAACGGCACCGTCAGGTTAGCCGAGCGGTACGACGACAAGTTGGCGGCCAATGCGCCGCCCGTCACGGTCGACAGCAACACGTCGCTGGCATCCAGCGTGGTATTGGTCGAGAGGTAAAAGCCCAGCGTGCTGCTCGTAGCCGTCACGTTGCCTTGGTTAAATACCGATGCCGAGGCCTGCACCGTACCACCTGGCACGGTCGAGCTGTAGTAGAGCGAAGGCTGCTGCACTATCAAATCCACGCCGGGAGGGGCCACCGTAATGGCCACGGAAGCAACGTTGTTGTTCTCATTCGTCTCCGCTACCTGGCCCTGATAATCCGCCACAAACAAAATGTAGTACGTCCCGGGCGTCAGGCCCGTCGGAATGGCCGCCGTGCCGTAGCGCGACGACGAATACGTCGTCGTGAGCGGCCCACCGTACTGCGAAGTCAGCAGAATATCATTGGCATCCAGCGTATTGTTCGTCGAAATATAAAAACCAACGCTGCTGCTGGGTGCAACGGCATTGCCCGTGTTCAGAATGGAGCAGCTCATGGATATCGGCGTGCCCACGGCCGTAGTCGTTGGCGTCACCGAAGGCTGCAGAATGGTCAGGTCAATGCTGGGCGCTACCACTGTCACGTTCACCGAAGCCACGTTATTATTTTCGTTGCTCTCACTCACCTGGTTCAGGTAATCGCCGGCAAACAGGATGTAATAGCTGCCCGGGGCAGTCGTAGCCGGAATGGTAACCGAAGCATAGCGGCTGCTCGACAAGCCCGGATTCAGCGCGTAGCCCGTCGAATTGCCCAGTAGCACGTCGCTGGCATCCAGCGTGGCATCCGTCGAGAAATAATACCCTACGTTGCTGCTGGTAGCCACGCCTGCTCCAATGTTATAGATGGAGCAGCTCAGCGACACCGTGTTGCCGGCCACGGTGCTCAGCGGGCTAACCGAGGCCCCCTGCACGGCCAAATCGGCCAGCGGCACCGTCGTCACGCACGAAATAGCCGCCTCAATGCCGCTCAGGTTGTAGTAATAGTCGCTCTGGAGTACTACCGTCAGGCTGCCCGTGGCGTTGGTGGCATACACCGAAGCCGGGGGCAGGTTGTAGTTGGTATACTCCCCAATGAGCGGGGCCGACGTCGAGCTGCCGTCATAAATCCGCACCACATCGTAGTAAGGGTCAATGTTGAACTGGCTGAATTGCAGCCGGATTTTATTGCCAGCCGTGGCGGGCACCAGCGTAGTGCCCCCCAGCGCATTGGCCGAATAAGGCCCCGACGCCCCGCCATCGTCGTAGAGCGTACCCGTGCAGGTCGTTACAGTGGTAATGCCCGAAACCGGCAAAAGGTAGGTCTGCGCATTTGCCAGCTGGCTCCAGAGCAGCACGGCCACCAATACGCACCAGCGCACAGGTTTCCGGAAAATCGCATTGTAGGGTTGCTTCATGTGAAAAGGATTAAAAATAAAAAGGGAATTAGTAGAAACACCAGCAACGAACAGGCACACAGATTTCAGGCAACAATATTGCTATATCGTTACACGGCCTCAGTTTCCCGCTATTGATTCTCGCTTTGGGGCACCAGCACGAATACGTCCTCACCGGGGCGTTTCATCAGGTATTTCTCCCGCGCAAATTTTTCCAGCAAGGCTGGCGAGCTCATCAGTTCGGCCCGGTCTTTTTTCACCACCTCAATGTTGTCGAGGTAATATTGCTTCTCATTCCGCAGCTCCGTCCACTTCTGGTAGATGTCGAACTGCTTGCCCACGTCGTTGGCATCGAATACCAGCATCCAGACTAAAAAGCCCACGCCGGTCAGAAAATAGAAGCTGCGCACTACCCGAAGTATCGGGCTAATGAAGGAAGGTAGATTCATCGCTATAAAGGTAATACAAACGGCCAATTCCGCTAATGCGAAATTGGCCGTTTGGCATCCTAACTAGGTGATTTCTTACATCTTCTTGCCGGGAAAGTACGCCACCTCACCCAGCTCCTCCTCAATGCGGAGCAGCTGGTTGTACTTCGCCATCCGGTCCGAGCGCGAAGCCGAGCCCGTCTTAATCTGGCCGGTATTCAACGCCACGGCCAAATCGGCGATTGTGCTGTCCTCCGTCTCACCCGAGCGGTGGCTCATGATGCTCTTGTAACCATTGCGACGGCCCAGGTTCACGGCGGCGATGGTTTCCGTCAGCGTACCAATCTGATTCACCTTGATGAGAATGGCATTGGCAATATTCTCGTCGATGCCGCGCTGCAGGCGGTCCACATTGGTCACGAACAGGTCGTCGCCCACCAGCTGGGTCTGCTTGCCCACGCGCTCCGTCAGGCTCTTCCAGCCGCTCCAGTCGTCCTCGTCCATGCCATCTTCCAGGCTGATGATGGGGTATTTCTTCACCCAGTCAGCCCAGTAGTCCACCATCTGGCTCGAAGTCAGCTTGTCGCCGGTGCTCTTCTTGAAGTGGTACACACCATCCTCGTAGAATTCCGACACGGCTGCATCCATGGCAATGAACACGTCCTCGCCGGGACGGTAGCCAGCCGTTTCAATGGCCTGCAACACAATTTTAATAGCGTCCTCGTTCGACTTGATGTTGGGCGCAAAGCCGCCCTCGTCACCCACGTTGGTGCTAAAGCCCTGCTTCTTCAGCACGTCTTTCAGGTGGTGGAAAATCTCCGTACCCCAGCGCAATGCTTCCGAGAACGACGAAGCGCCCGTGGGCATAATCATGAATTCCTGGAAGTCAATCGAGTTGTCGGCGTGCGAGCCGCCGTTCAGGATGTTCATCATCGGCACCGGCAGCGTCGAAGCCCCTACCCCACCAATGTAGCGGTACAGCGGCATGCCCGCGTCCTGCGCCGCAGCACGGGCAGCGGCCAGGCTCACGCCCAGAATGGCATTAGCCCCCAGGTTAGCTTTATTGGGCGTGCCG
This sequence comes from Hymenobacter artigasi, assembly GCF_012275535.1. Taxonomy (GTDB): domain Bacteria; phylum Bacteroidota; class Bacteroidia; order Cytophagales; family Hymenobacteraceae; genus Hymenobacter; species Hymenobacter artigasi. Next base: position 479,019 of record NZ_JAAVTK010000002.1, read on the forward strand.
TCCAGCTCAATCATTATTTTATCGAGCAAGGCTTGCTCATACACCGAGAAGCCCACCAGCTCCTCCGCAATACGCGAATTCACGTTCTCCACGGCTTTCAGCACGCCTTTACCCATGTACATCGACTTATCGTTGTCGCGCATTTCCACCGCCTCGTGTTTGCCGGTGCTGGCACCCGAAGGAACGGCGGCACGGCCTACCACGCCCGAGTCGAGCGTTACGTCAACTTCTACCGTCGGATTACCGCGGGAATCAAAAATCTGGCGAGCGTGAATTTGCGAGATGAAGCTCATAGCAAGTCGTTTTATTAACAGTTAAATATGCTGCAAACGTACGCGAATCAGCCGGCATAAGCACAATTCACCCGGTAAAAGAGCATATCGGAGCCTCCGCAAACGCGTCATCCCTTGCCTGTGCTAACGATTGAATCAGCCCCGATAAGCCGTAGGGTTTAGTCTGGCCACGGCAAAATTTCGCACAAAAAAAGGGACGCCCCTACGGAGCATCCCTTTTCACTTTGTAGCAATTGCTACGAATTAAGCACCAGCTTCGTCAGCCTTCGCCTCTTCGCGGCTCTCGCCATCCTTAACGGTTTCAGTAGCGGTGTCAGCCGGAGCCGACTGCTCAACTACAGCGGCAGGAGCTACCGCTTCGCCGGTTACTTCGGTAGCCGAAGTAGCGTCGTCGCCAGCAGTTTTCTTACCACCACGGCTGCGCGAACGACGGGTCGTAGCAGTAGCCTTTTCAGCAGCAGCCGTCTTAGCGTCCATCAACGTTTCGTTGAAGTCCACCAGTTCGATGATGCACATCTCGGCGTTGTCACCCAGACGGGTATCGCTCAGCTTCAGAATGCGGGTATAGCCACCGGGACGGTTAGCAATTCTGCCCGAAATGTTACCAAACAACTCCTTAATCGACTCCTTGTCCTGCAACGCAGCGAACACCATGCGGCGCGAGTGCGTCGTATCGTCTTTCGACTTGGTCAGCAGCGGCTCGATGTACTTACGCAGGGCCTTAGCCTTGGCTACCGTCGTGGTAACGCGCTTGTACAGGATGAGCGAAGACGACATGTTCGACAACATGGCGTGACGGTGGGCGGTAGTCCGGCCCAAATGGTTAATCTTTCTTCCGTGTCGCATTGGACGTTTGAAAAAGTGTGTGCTTGCGGGCGGCGACCACGGCGGACCAAAAAGGCCTCATTAGAACCGCTGCCCCTTGGGCACACTGTGGATAAAATGTGAAAATAAAAAAATGTGGAGATGTGAAAATTGTGGGCTGAGCGCGAAGCTCACATTTCCACATTATCACATCTCCACATTATAAAACCTAGTCTTCCTCCAGGCGATACTTGCCCAGGTCCATCCCAAACTCCAAACCACGCTCTTCAACGAGGTTCTCCAGTTCAGTCAGGCTCTTCTTGCCGAAGTTGCGGAACTTCATCATGTCAGCGATTTCGAGCTGCACCAATTCGCCCATCGTCTTGATGTCGGCGGCCTTGAGGCAGTTCTTGGCGCGTACGCTGAGCTCCATGTCCTCCAAAGGAGTCTTGAGCATCTTGCGCATCTGCATGGTTTCCTCATCAATCGGCTCGTCCTCCGTCACGCGAGGACCTTCGAGGGTCATCGTGTTATCCGAGAACAGCATGAAGTGCTGAATGAGGATATTAGCCGCACCTTTCAGTGCCTCTTCCGGGTGAATCGAACCGTCGGTCTGAATCTCGATAACGAGCTTCTCATAGTCGGTTTTCTGCTCTACGCGGGTGTTCTCAATGCTATACTTCACGTTCTTGATAGGCGTGTAGATAGCATCAATAGCAATCTGACCGAAAACCTGGTCAGCTGGCTTGTTCTCGTCGGCAGGCACATAGCCACGGCCACGGGCAATCGTCAACTCAAACTCCAACTCGGTGCTGGGGTCCAGGTGAGCAATCACATGGTCAGGGTTCAGTACTTCAAAGCCGCTGGCGAACTTGGCAATATCAGCGCCCGAGAAGGAATCCTGGCCTTTCACGCGCACCGTAATTTTATCCGAGATGGCATCGCTCACTTTCTTGAAGCGGACCATCTTCAGGTTCAGAATGATTTCGGACATGTCCTCAATCACCCCTTCGATGGTCGAAAACTCGTGCAGCACGCTGTTCGTGCGCACCGACGTGATGGCGAAACCCTCCAGCGACGACAACAGAATGCGACGCAACGCATTGCCGATGGTGACGCCGTAGCCCTTCTCGAGCGGCTTAAATTCAAACGTCCCGGTGAAGTCGTCGGATTTCTCCATCACCACTTTCTCCGGCATCTGAAAAGCTAAGATTGACATATGTGGGGCGTAAAAAATGTAAAAAAATGGGGTGAAGTATAAGCACAAGAGCGGCCCGACAAATTGCCGGGCCGCTACCAGTAGCGCTATTTACTTCGAATACAGTTCGACGATGAGCTGCTCGGTGATTTTCTCCGGAATCAGCTCACGGGCGGGAGCGTTGATGAACTTGCCAGCCAACTCCTTGCCGTCCCACTCCAGCCAGGAAAACTGACGCGAGTTGCGAACCGACAGGCTCGTGGTGATGGCTTCCAGCGACTTCGACTTCTCACGCACGGCAACAATGTCGCCGGGACGCAGGTGGTACGAAGGGATGTTAACCACTTCACCGTTTACGGTGATATGCTTATGACCAACGAGCTGGCGAGCAGCGCGACGCGTCGAGGCAATGCCCAAACGGTACACAGCATTGTCCAGACGGGCTTCCAGCAGGGCGAGCAGGTTATCGCCGGTGATGCCGGGAAGAGCTGCTGCTTTGTGGAACAGGTTTTCGAATTGCTTCTCCAACATGCCGTACATGTACTTCACCTTCTGCTTCTCCATCAGTTGGACAGCGTACTCCGACTGCTTCTTGCGACGGCCGCGGCCGTGCTGGCCCGGAGGATAGGCTTTTTTGTTGAGCGCTTTGCTCGGGCCGAAAATCGCCTCGTTGAAGCGACGGGCAATTTTTGAGGTTGGGCCAGTATAACGTGCCATTGTAATCTAATTTCTGAAGTGAAAAACTAAACGCGACGACGCTTGGGAGGGCGGCAGCCGTTGTGGGGCAGCGGCGTTACGTCGCGGATGGTGGTCACCTCAATACCCACGTTGCCGAGGGCGCGGATGGCCGACTCACGGCCCGAACCCGGGCCTTTTACGAAGACTTCGGCTTTGCGCATACCCAGGTCGTGGGCTACTTTACCGCAGTCGCTCATCGCCATTTGGGCGGCGTAGGGCGTGTTCTTCTTCGAACCACGGAAGCCCATTTTGCCGGCCGAAGCCCACGAAATCACTTGACCGTTATTGTTCGTAATCGAGATGATGATGTTGTTGAACGAGGCACGGATGTGTACCTGGCCCACCTGCTCCACCACGACAACGCGCTTCTTGGCTTTGTCTTTTCTTTTTTGTGCCATTTGGTTATCGCAAAAAATGCGGGAGGTGTTAGGCCCTCCGGGCAATTATGAATTATGAATTATGAATTATGAGTTGATGTTCTGCCAACTCATAATTCATAATTCATAATTCATAATTGTTCCGCAGGAACTGATTCCCGGTTATAAATTATTTAGTTGCCTTCTTCTTGCCGGCCACGGTCTTACGCTTGCCCTTACGGGTACGCGAGTTGTTCTTGGTGCGCTGACCACGAACTGGCAGACCTTTGCGGTGACGCAGACCACGGTAGCAGCCGATGTCCATCAAACGCTTGATGTTCGTCGTTACTTCCGAGCGCAGCACGCCTTCGGTCTTGTGCTCGGCAGCAATGATGGCGCGGACGGCACCCGACTCCTCGTCGGTCCAGTCCTTCACCTTCTTGTTGACATCGATGCCAGCTTTTACCAGAATCTTGCTGGCGTTGCTCCGGCCAATGCCGAAAATGTAGGTCAGCGAAATTTCGCCGCGCTTGTTGTCCGGGATATCAACCCCTGCGATACGAGCCATATTGGATGGTTATGTGTTTGCGGACAGAAACCCGGCAACTACTTGGAAGGCGGGCCGGAGGATATTAACCAACGACTCAGTACCCAAGGTTCCGGGGTTCTAAAAATTGAATTAACCCTGACGCTGCTTAAAGCGCGGGTTTTTCTTGTTGATAACGTAGAGCTTGCCGTTGCGACGCACAATCTTGCAGTCAACGCTACGCTTTTTGATGGAGGTTTTGACTTTCATTGCTGAAAAGAGTTACTTGTTATTACTTGCGGTTTTGCTTCTAGAATTTCTGTGGAAGAAGTTGGCTGCTTTGTAATACCGAAAACAACCAAGGCAAGAACAAAAGTAACAACTGCTTTAAAACCACAAAGGAGTGGCTCTCAGTTATCATTGAACTCGTCTAGAAGCAAGGATATTACTTGTAGCGATACTTAATGCGGCCCTTCGACAAGTCGTAAGGAGACATTTCCAGCTTCACTTTGTCGCCGGGCAGAATTTTGATGTAGTGCATCCGCATCTTACCCGAAATGTGGGCAATCAGCTGGTGACCATTCTCCAGCTCCACGCGGAACATGGCGTTGGAGAGGGCTTCCAGGATGGTTCCGTCCTGCTCAATCGAGGCTTGTTTTGCCATAAGGGCTACTGCTGCAATGCTTTTTCGATGTACTCAAAGGAGGTGAGAATCTCCGCCTTTTCTTTTCTAACAACAACGGTATGCTCAAAGTGCGCCGATGCTTTGCGGTCCTTGGTACGGATAGTCCAGCCATCCGCCTCCTGTACCACGTCTTTTTTACCCAGATTCACCATCGGTTCGATGGCGATGACCAGGCCCGTTTGCAAAAGCGGCCCGGAACCCCGCTTGCCGTAGTTCGGCACCTCAGGTTTCTCGTGCAGCTTCGCGCCAACTCCGTGGCCGACCAACTCGCGCACCACCCCGTAGCCCATCGGGGCCACATGGTTCTGGATGGCGTAGCTGATATCGCCCACGCGATTGCCGCTCACGGCTTGTTCGATGCCTTTATACAGCGAAGCTTTGGTTTCCCGCAGCAACGTGAGTATTTCCGGCGCTACCTCCCCGATTGGGTAGGTATAAGCACTATCTGAGTGGAAACCATTCAGATAAACCCCGCAGTCCACCGAGAGAATGTCGCCGCTCTTCAGTGGCTCATCGGTAGCGAACCCGTGCACCACCACCGAATTCGGCGAGAGGCACAGGCTGTAGGGAAACTTATTGTATCCTTTGAAGGATGGCACTCCACCATGGTCCCGGATGAATTCCTCTGCGCGCTTATCCAGCTGCCGCGTCGTCACTCCTTCCTTCACCATACTCGCGACTTCGCCGTGAGCCTTGGCCAGCACAAGCGCGCTGGCACGGATGAGGTCAATCTCTTCTTCAGTTTTATATTGAATGCTACCGCTTGCCATTGCTGCTATTTACGAAGCGACTGAAATGGGCTGTGCCGTGCGACCGCGCAGCTTGCCCGATTTCATCATACCATCGTAGTGCTGCATCAACAAGTAGCTCTGCACCTGGTTCACTGTGTCGAGCACTACACCCACCATAATGATGAGCGACGTACCGCCATAGAAAGCTGAGAACGGACGCGTAACGCCCAACAGCAGCGCGATAGCAGGGAAGATGGCGATAAGAGCCAGTGCAACCGCACCCGGCAGGGTAACACGGGTCAGGATTTCATCGATAAACTCCGAAGTATCGCGACCTGGCTTCACGCCGGGCACGAAACCTCCACTCCGCTTCAGGTCATCAGCAATCTGATTAGGATTGACGCTGATGGCCGTGTAGAAGTAGGTGAAGATGATAATCAGCAGGGCGAAAGTCAGGTTGTACTGCCACGAGGTGTAGTCCGAGAACTTCACGCCGATGTAGCTGGCGGTATCGCTCTGGTTCTGCCATACCGATGCCACGATGGCGGGAACGAACATCAAGGACTGCGCGAAAATGATGGGCATTACGCCGGCCGCATTCACCTTGAGGGGAATGAACTGACGTTGTGCATCCAGCTGCGTAGTACCACCAACCTGCTTAGCATACTGCACCGCGATGCGGCGAACCGCCTGCGTGAGCACGATAACGGCCATTACAACGAGGAACAGAACCACCATTTCCAGCAGGAAAATCAGGGACTTGTTCACGCCTTTGGCTGCAGCCTCACCGATGATAGCACCGGGCAGACGCGACACGATACCAATCATAATCAGCATCGAGATACCGTTGCCGATACCTTTATCCGTGATTTTTTCACCCAGCCACATGCAGAACAACGTGCCGGCCGTGATGATAATCATGGTCGAAACGGTGAAAAATGTGCCGGGGTTGATGATGGCCTCAGCGTTAATCGTGGCGATGAAGCCAACTGATTGAGCCAGTACAATCGGAATCGTGAGAACCCGGGTGTACTGATTGATTTTTTTACGTCCCGACTCGCCTTCCTTCTGGAGTTTCTGGAAGTAAGGCACGGCAATCGTGAGCAGTTGCAATACGATAGACGCCGAGATGTACGGCATGATGCCCAACGCGAAAATCGACGCGTGGCTGAATGCGCCGCCAAGCAGCGTATCCAGAATACCGAACAGGCCAGCCGCACCCGTCTTGAGTTGGGTAGGGTCCACGCCCGGCAACACCACGTACACGCCGAGGCGATAGATGGCAATGAAAAATAGCGTATTGAGGATTCGCGTACGCAAATCCTCAATCGCAAAGATATTTTTTATCGACTCGATAAACTTATTCATTGCCGAAGGTAGCTTTTTAGAGCGTAACCGCTTTGCCGCCGGCCTTCTCGATGGCTTCAACAGCCGACTTCGAGAATGCGTGAGCATGGATTTCTACAGCCGTGGCGATTTCGCCGCGACCGAGGATTTTGATTTTGGCGTTCTTGGAAACCAAGCCGTTGGCAACGAAGTAGGCAGCGTCCATAGTGGTAGCGCTGTTCTTTTCGAGGAGGGTAGCCAGCGCATCAAGATTGATGGCTTTATACTCTACACGGTTGATATTCGTGAAGCCGAACTTAGGCACACGGCGCTGGAGGGGCATCTGGCCACCTTCAAAACCGGACTTGCGCTTGTAGCCCGAGCGCGACTTGGCACCTTTGTGACCACGGGTGGACGTACCACCACGCGTAGAGCCTTCGCCCCGGCCAATCCGCTTCTCGTTTTTAGTCGAGCCGTAGGCGGGCGATAGATTGCTGAGATTAAGCATGACGATAATAGCTTACAGTTCGGTTACTTGGAGCAAATGCTGCACGCTCTTCACCATGCCCATAACGGACGGGTTTACTTCGTGGGTAGCAGTGCTGTTGAGTTTGTTCAGGCCGAGGGACTGAACGGTGCGCTTCTGACGCTCGGGGCGGTCAATGGCGCTGCGCACGAGCTTTACTTGAATTTGTGCCATGTCAATTAACCGTTAAAAACGCGGGCCAAAGAAATACCACGGGCTTGAGCGATTTGCAACGGGTCACGCATTTTAGCGAGGGCTGCAAACGTAGCTTTTACCACGTTGTGAGGGTTCGACGAGCCTTTCGACTTCGCCAGCACATCCTTGATACCGGCGCTCTCGAACACGGCGCGCATTGCACCGCCGGCGATTACACCCGTACCAGCCGCTGCGGGCTGGATGAGCACGAAACCACCGCCGTAGCGGCCTTCCATGAGGTGAGGAACGGTGTGCTTGTACATGGGTACTTTCACTACGTTCTTCTTAGCGTCGTCAATGCCTTTGGCAATGGCGTCGGTTACTTCGTTGGCTTTGCCGAGGCCGTAGCCTACGTTGCCGTTGCCGTCGCCTACTACCACAATGGCAGAGAAGCTAAAGCGGCGACCACCTTTCACCACCTTCGCTACGCGGTTGATGGCTACTACTTTTTCTTTGAAGTCGGAGTCAGCACCCATGCGGGAGTTGTCCTTGTTCCGGTCGCGGTCGTTGCTGCGCTGACGGTCTCCGCCAGGACGATTGTTGTCGCGTTCTTGCGCCATGATAGTTTAGAAATTGAGGCCGCCTTCGCGAGCACCTTCAGCCAATGATTTTACGCGACCGTGGTAGAGGTAACCCGAGCGGTCGAACACCACTTTCGTGATGCCTTTCTCCTGGGCGACGGCGGCAAGCTGCCGACCTACGGCAGCAGCCAGTGCTACACCGTTACCACCTTCGGCGGTTACTTTTTTCGACGTTGCGGAGGCCAGGGTATGGCCGGTCGTGTCGTCGATAATCTGAGCATAAATGCCCGTGTTGCTGCGGAACACCGACAGGCGCGGACGCTCCGTAGTGCCGGACACTTTCGTGCGGATGATGCGCTGAATCCGCTTGCGGCGAGTTGCTTTATCAAATGCCATGATGCGAATTTATTTAGAGGCCGTTTTACCAGCTTTGCGACGGATAATCTCACCCACGAAGCGCACACCTTTGCCTTTGTAAGGCTCCACTTTACGCAGCGAACGAATTTTGGCAGCTACCTGGCCCAGCAACTGATTGTCGATGCTGTTGAGCGTTACAATCGGGTTCTTGCCTTTGTCGGTAACGGCAGTGGCGGTTACTTCGCCGGGGAGGGCAATGTACACGTTGTGCGAGTAGCCCAGGGCCAGCTCCAGCGTGCTGCCTACGAGCGAGGCTTTGTAACCTACACCTACCAGCTCAAGCTTCTTCTCGAAACCAGCGCTAACACCGGTTACCATGTTGTTGATGAGCGAGCGGTACAGACCGTGCATGGCCTTGTGGCGCTTCTGCTCGGTTGGACGGGTTACGGTGAGAACACCGTCTTCGATGGCTACGGTGATGTCGCGGTCTACTTGCGTAGTGAGCGAGCCCTTTGGGCCTTTCACCGTCACCGCGTTGTCGTTGTCGACCGAAATAGCGACCCCAGCGGGGACGGAAATCGGCAGTTTACCAATACGTGACATAATTGAATTTGCTAAAGCGGTTCCGGACTAGTACACGTAGCACAGCACCTCGCCGCCCACGTTCTCGGTTTTGCACTCTTTCTCCGTCATCACACCCTTCGAGGTGGAGATGATGGCTACACCCAGGCCACTGAGGACGCGGGGCAGGTTATCGGAGGCCACGTACTGACGCAAGCCGGGCGTCGAAACGCGCTGCAGCTTGGTGATGGCGGGTGCCTTCGTGGTCGGGTTGTACTTCAGAGCAATTTTGATAGTGCCCTGAACCGACGAATCATCAAAACGGTACGACTGAATGTAGCCCTTGTGGTAGAGCACTTTCGTGATTTCCTTTTTGATGTTGCTGGCCGGGATTTCTACCACCCGGTGGTTCGCCTTGATGGCGTTGCGTACCCGGGTTAGGTAGTCGGCAATGGGGTCAGTGTTCATTATTTATTAAATACGTCCGCTTTTTTCGGAGCGCAAAGATAAGAAAATTTCGCCGGGTGCCCAACGGGACCAACGAAATTTCGGTTAAGACTACTTGGCACGTCCGGCGACGGCACGGCCAATGGTTTCTTTTGGCAACCTGCCAAATGGTTTTGAGGCAAGCCTCGATACTTTTTCGGAGTGCAAAGGTAGCAGGCTCACAGGGCTTTTGCAAGCTTTGCCCCGAAGTTTCCTTTGAGCGGGCGATGGTAGTGCACGGCCGACTTCGACATAACCGGTACATGAAGAAGCCCGGTCGCGTTAGCAACCGGGCTTCTTCACAGCTTTTTTATCTTGTCTGCCTACACTTAAAAAGCGAAGTATATGCCGCTAAGCTTTTTCGGGCAGATAAGTGGCATCGGGGTAATTTCCAAGCACAGGCTGACTGGCCGGACCGTTGGTTACGGCTTCCACCAGTAGCTTACCTCCCACAAATGCGCCTTTCCAGGATTCACCCAAACCACCGAAGACTTCCTCACGGTCACCGCGCGAGCGCAGCTTGTTTACGCCCACTTTGAAGGAGCGTATTTCGCGGGCCGTGCGGCGGGCCAGCTCTTCATTGTCGGAGGCAATGGCAGCCACCAAGGCACCATTCGAGATGTTCATTTCTCCTACAAGCTCCTCCATCCGGTCGACCAGCACGATGCTGTCGATGGGACCAAAAGGCTCCTTGAAGTACAGCTCGCTCTGCCGGGGCAGGTTCACCAGCGCGCGGGGCATGGCATAGGCCGACCGGTTCTGACCGGGTAGGAAGAGGCTGTCGTCGAATTTACCCTCGTAAATGGGCGTAGCACCCGTTTTGAGGGCGTCCGCATAGAGACGGTCGAGGTCCTGAGCCTGTGCCGCGTTGATAACCGGACCAAAGGCGAGGTCCGGTAGCTTATCACCCGCATTGTCCACCAAAGTTGGGTTGCCCACCTTCAGGTTGCGTACGGCCTCAGTATACGTTTCCAGAAACTGAGGAAATAGCCGGCGCTCCACTACGAACCGCACATAGGCGGTGCAGCGCTGCTTGCCGTAGTCGTAGCCCTTTTTGAGCTGGTCGGCCAAGGCATTCCAGTCACTGTAGTCCCAGATGCCGTAAGCATTGACGCCTTCCATTTCGAGCATGTAGCGCTTGTCAGTAGTAGAAAGCGCATCGGCAATGTTGCGGGCATTTTTGCGGCCACCCACAAAGCTGAGGCAATCGATGGCGGGGTGCTTCACCAACGCGTCGCTCAACTCGCCGCCGGCACCACTCACCAGCGTCACGGGCAGGCCGGCGCGGCGCACCAGGGCAAACGCCAGGCTCAGGGAAATGAAGCCACCGTCAGTAGGCGTTTTGGCGATAACTGAATTGCCGCACAGGGCTTGCACCAGCACGGCGTGGAGCAGCACCGACATGGGATAGTTCCAGGAGGCAATGTTGGATACCAAACCCAAGGGGGTGCGGCTGCCCAGCATCGAGTCGATGTTATCGACGTACCATTGCGCCCCCTCTACGGCCCGGTCAATATCGGTGAAGCCCAGCTTGTAGGTTTTCCCGATTTCCCACATCAGCAGCTTGCCGATGAGTTCTACCTGCGGCCGCAACAGGTCGAGTGCGGCCTGCACCCTGGTCCGGCGCTCATCGTGGTTGGTAGCGGCCCAGGCGGAGGCTTCGTTCTTGGCGGCCACTACGGCGCAAACGGCCGCCTCCTGGTTCAGCATGGGCAGGCTGCCCAGCACAGTCCCATCAATGGGCGAACGAAACTCGCGGGGCCGGCCGGGCTCCTGCCAACGCCCTTCCATCATATTAAGGAAACCACCCTCGGCAGTGAATATTTCCGGAGTCACCTGCTTTACCTGAGCCAGCAGGGTGGCGTATTCTACCTGGGGAGATATGATTTTAGGCATGGACTATGTACTGATTTGCAAACGAATGATTAGGTGAGTGATGAATACTGACATCAAGCACGAGTTTAACAAATTGTTTTCCAGCGATAACTACCCATGTGCATCCACATAACACAATGAAAGCTATTGTCCTGCAAATTTCACGACACCGCCAGTTTAGATTATCCTCTTTATACGCGGTATTGAGCACACTTCTCCGTCTTGCCAGCGACCTCGTGATTGGATACTGCAGGTTGAGCTTTTTCGCAAACGCGAAGTAGCCACCAGTTAGCTAGCCCCCTCCACCACCCGCCCGGCGCGCATCTGAAGAAACTTGTAGGGGCGGCAGGCTCAACTGATGATTAGGCTGAATAATCTTTTGCTATACTACTATGCACCATCAGTTACTTAACAGGCCACTCACCAATCGGGTCAGTATTAAAACCTATAGATTGATTATCTGAATCTTCTTTGTAGAATCTCTTATAACAATCCTCGCATTCCGTAAAATTGTGTAACGGTAGAATCACATCGCCACATATCCTGCAGATATCTCCTCTATCCCAGTCATCACATATTTCTAAGTCGCTTAACACGAAATAGTCTGCCCCTGCTCCCAGGGTATCAGTACAAGCAACTAAGATATCCTTATTGGTACATCCCCAGCCGCGCAGGTATTCCCAACTGTTTATAAATAAGTAATTCTGATTTTTCGCTAATGCCCTTTTGACAACTATTGTAGTTGATGCATCATCACCCCCAGATGTTCGAGATGGAATTTTTACAATAGCTCCAGGAAATAGGTTTGCGTCATCTCGCATAATGAATTGTTTTTTGGCTCTCCATAAAACTATACCAATATTGATTCATAATAATACGGTCACTGTCAAAAAAATAGCCGCCCCAACCAAAGTTGAGACGGCTATCAAACTATTAAGCGAAAAGCCTAAACCGGATACTACCAGCTCGACTTGGTCACACCGGGGATTTTACCGGCGAGAGCCATTTCGCGGAAACGCACGCGGCTGATGCCAAACTTGCGCATGTAGCCGCGGGGGCGGCCGTCAATCATGTCGCGGTTGTGCAGGCGCACGGGCGAAGCGTTCTTGGGCAGCTTGTCGAGACCTTCGTAGTCGCCGGCAGCTTTCAGAGCCTTGCGCTTCTCAGCGTAGCGGGCCACGGTGGCAATGCGCTTGCGCTCCCGTGCTTTGATGGATTCTTTAGCCATAAGAGGTAGGGATTAAGCGTCTTTTTTAGCGTTGGCGAAAGGCATACCGAAAGCTTTCAGCAATTCGTAGCTCTGCTCATCGTTCTCAGCATTGGTCACGAACGTGATGTCCATGCCCGAGATGCCTTTGATTTTGTCAATCGAGATTTCGGGGAAGATGATTTGCTCCTTCACGCCGAGCGTGTAGTTGCCACGACCATCGAAACCTTTGTCGTTGATGCCTTTGAAGTCACGTACGCGGGGCAGGGCTACCGTCAGGAGACGGTCCATGAACTCGTACATTTTCTCGCCGCGCAGTGTCACTTTAGCACCGATAGGCATGCCTTCGCGTAGCTTAAAGTTCGACACCGATTTCTTAGCGATGGTAGCAATGGCTTTCTGACCGGTGATAACCGTCAGCTCTTCCACGCCGTTGTCGACCAATTTCTTATCGGCTACCGCCGCGCCAATGCCGCGATTGATGCAGATTTTGGTGACACGGGGTACCTGCATGATGCTCTTAAACTGGAATTTCTCCTGGAGCGCGGGTACGATGTCTTTTTTATAAATGTCTTTGAGACGGGCCATGATGCGGGGGGCTGCTTAAGCCGTTTTGGCAGTGGCACGCTTGGCTTTAGCAGGAGCAGCAGCCGGAGCTGCGTCAGCTGCGGCGCCTTTACGCACCCGCTCACCAGTGGTGGGGTTAATAGCCTGCACGTTGCTCACGTGCATGGGCGCCTCCATCTTGGTGATGCCGCCCTGGGGCGATTTGGCGCTCGGCTTGTTGTGTTTCGTCACCAAGTTCAACCCCTCAACGGTTACGCGCTGGGTTACCCGGTTTACCGACACGATTTTGCCGGTTTTGCCCTTTTCGTCGCCAGCAATCACCTTCACGGTATCGCCCGACTTTACGTGCAGCTGCACGGGGTCTGCTTTTCTGATAGCCATGATTTAGAGTACTTCGGGTGCTAGGGATACGATTTTCATGAACTGACGCTCACGCAGCTCACGGGCCACTGGGCCGAAGATGCGCGTGCCGCGGGGCTCGTCGTTGTTGTTGAGCAACACAGCAGCGTTATCGTCGAAGCGAATGTACGAACCGTCTTTACGGCGCACTTCCTTCTTCACACGCACTACTACGGCCTTGCTCACGGTGCCTTTCTTAGCGTTGCCCGAAGGGATAGCCGACTTGATGGCTACCACAATCTTGTCGCCAACGCTGGCGTATTTCTTGCCCGTGCCACCCAAAACGCGGATGCAGAGGACTTCCTTGGCGCCGCTATTGTCGGCCACCGTCAGGCGGGATTCTTGCTGTATCATCGAATTAGATTATTTAGCGCGTTCAATAATTTCCACCAGGCGCCACCGCTTGGTTTTGCTCAGCGGGCGGGTGCTCATGATGAGAACCGTATCGCCTTCGCCGCACTCGTTTTTCTCGTCGTGGGCGTGGAATTTCGTGGTTTTGGTCACGAACTTGCCGTACTTAGGGTGCTTCTGTTTCTGCACCACAGCCACGGTGATGGACTTATCCATCTTGCTGCTCGTCACCTTGCCGGTGATTTCTTTGCGCATGTTGCGCGAAGCTTCATCAGCAGCGGTTTGGTCTTGGGTTGTTACGTCGGTTGCCATCGGAATTAAGCGGGGTTAGAGGCCTGCTCGTTGTTCCGACGAGTCTGCTCGGTGAGCAAGCGGGCGACGTTTTTACGGTTGGCCTTGAGGCGGGCCGGGTTTTCCAGGGGCGAAATCGCATGAGCGAAACGCAGCTGCTGGCCCGTAGCCTGCTCGGTTTTGATTTGCTCTTTCAGCGCGTCGGCGGAAAGGCCTTTGTTATCGGTCTTGTTCTTCATGACTTAAGCGGCGTCCGTGTAGTCGCGGCGAACCACGAATGAAGTACGAACCGGCAGCTTCTGAGCCGCCAGACGGAGCGACTCTTTGGCTACTTCCAGCGATACGCCGTCCGACTCGAACATGATTTGACCCGGCTTCACGCAGGCTACCCAGTACTCGGGTGAGCCTTTGCCCTTACCCATCCGCACTTCAGCAGGCTTCTTGGTAATAGGTTTGTCGGGGAAAATGCGAATCCATACTTGCCCTTCGCGTTTCATGGCGCGGGTCATGGCGATACGAGCAGCCTCAATTTGGCGAGCCGTAATCCAAGACACTTCCAGCGACTTGATAGCGAACGAACCGAAGTCGATGGAGCTGCCGCGGTAGGCCAGGCCAGTCACGCGACCCTTTTGCATCTTGCGATACTTGGTCCTTTTCGGTTGTAACATTTGATTTTAATAAAAGAGATTTTCTAAAAGGAATTGAGCGAACAGTCGAACATTTCGCTTCGTTCACCAAGTTGGCAAACGAAGCGAAATGCGCTTGACTTATTCTAGCGACGTGGGCCGCGAGCGGCACCACCGGCAGCACCACCACCTTGGGCGGGGCCGTTGCGGCGGGGACCGGCGTTGTCGCCGCGAGGAGCACCACCGCCGGCGTTGCTGCCACGGTCGTTGCCACCACGGCCACCAGCACCACCGTCACGACGCGGGCCGCGGTCGCCTTCACGACGCTCGCCACGGGGGCCACGGTCGTCACGACGTCCACCGGCATCGCCACCGGGGTTGGTGAGCTGCTGGTTGGGCGAGAGGTCGGGCTTGCCGAACACCTCACCACGCATTACCCACACCTTGATGCCGATTTTGCCATATACGGTCTGAGCTTCCGACAAAGCGTAGTCGATATCAGCGCGCAGCGTGTGCAGCGGCGTACGACCTTCTTTGTACTGCTCCGAACGGGCAATTTCAGCACCGCCAAGACGGCCACCGCACTGAATCTTGATGCCTTCGGCACCAACACGCATTGCAGCCTGAATCGACATCTTCATGGCGCGACGGAAGGAGATACGAGCGGCCAGCTGCTGGGCGATGCTCTCGCCTACCAGTTTGGCATCCAACTCCGGACGCTTAATTTCGAAGATGTTGATTTGAACGTCTTTGCTGGTGATTTGCTTCAGCTCGTCCTTAATCTTATCAACCTCCTGGCCGCCTTTGCCAATCACCACACCCGGACGGGCCGTGTTGATGGTGATGGTGATGCGCTTCAGGGTGCGCTCAATCACAATGCGGCTGATGCCACCTTTCTGAATGCGTGCATTGATGTACTTGCGGATTTTCTCGTCCTCCACCAATTTCTCGGCGAAGTCCTTGCCGCCGTACCAGTTCGAGTCCCAGCCTTTGATGACTCCCAAGCGGAAGCCAACCGGATTTACTTTCTGTCCCATATTAAATTAGGATTTGGCGTCGGCCTTAGGGTTATCGGTAGTACCAACTTGCTTAGCGTGCTCGGTGGTGTTTTCAGCTTGCGCACGAGCAGCTTTCGAACCGGCTTTCTCCACTTTCGTGTCGATTTTCAGGGTCACGTGGTTGCTGCGCTTGCGGATGCGGTGGCCACGGCCCTGGGGGGCGGGGCGCAGGCGCTTCAGCTGGCGTCCTTCGTCCACGAAGATTTCGCTGATGTAGAGGTTTGCGTCCTCAATCCGCTCTTCTTCGTTGTGCTGCTGCCAGTTGGCCAAGGCCGAAAGGAGCAGTTTCTCAATCTTCTCGGCGCCGATGTTGGCTTCGAAGCGCAACAGGCCGAGGGCCTGGGTCACTTTCTTGCCGCGCACGAGGTCGGCCACCAGTCGCATCTTACGAGGCGAGGTCGGCACATTGCGGAGTTTTGCTACTGCTTCCATCTTAGCGCTTGCCTTTATCTTTTTTGGCGACGTGACCACGGAAGTTACGCGTCGGGGCAAATTCGCCCAACTTGTGTCCTACCATGTTCTCGGTCACATACACCGGGATGAACTTATTGCCGTTGTGAACAGCGAATGTGTGGCCAACGAAATCGGGGGAAATCATCGAGCGGCGCGACCAAGTCTTTACCACTGATTTTTTACCGGCCGTTTCGAGTGCCGTGACTTTCTTTTCCAGCCGGAAGTCAATGTACGGCCCTTTTTTGAGTGAACGTGCCATATATTACTTCTTGCCTTTGCGGCTCACAATCAGGTTCTCCGAATACTTGTTCTTGTTACGGGTCTTCTGGCCCTTAGCCAAAATGCCGTTACGGCTACGCGGGTGACCACCCGACGATTTGCCTTCGCCACCACCCATGGGGTGGTCGACAGGGTTCATAACCACGCCACGAACGCGGGGACGACGACCAGCCCACCGGTTCCGGCCAGCCTTACCCATCACGGTGTTCATGTGGTCTCCGTTCGATACCGTGCCGACCGTGGCCATGCAGGTAACGAGCACCATGCGCATCTCGCCGGAAGGCAATTTGAGCGTGGCGTACTTCTCTTCGCGGGCTACGATTTGGGCGTAGGTGCCGGCCGAGCGGGCCATGGCCGCACCCTGGCCGGGCTGCAATTCGATGTTGTGGAGGATGGTACCGAGGGGAATCTCGCGCAGCGGCAAGGTATTGCCCACTTCGGGAGCCACACCGGGGCCCGATACAATCTTCGCACCTACCTGCATGCCGGCGGGAGCGATGATGTAACGTTTCTCGCCGTCAGCGTAGCTGAGCAGGGCGATGCGGGCGGTCCGGTTGGGGTCGTACTCGATGGTCTTCACCGTGGCGGGCACACCGGCCTTGTCACGCTTGAAGTCCACAATACGGTACTGGGTTTTATGACCACCACCGATGTAGCGGTTGGACATTTTACCGGAAGAGTTCCGGCCACCCGATTTGGGGAGGGAAGTCATCAACGACTTCTCCGGGGTCGACGTCGTAATCTCGTCGAACACCGGCGCAACGCGGTGGCGTTGCCCTGGGGTTGTTGGTCTGAGTTTTTTAAGTGCCATTACTAGCTAGTTGTGCTTTTGCGGCGAGAGAATCTTTTGTTGGCGAAGCCTAGAGGTTGCTATAGAAGTCGATTACATCGCCTTCTTTCACGGTCACAATGGCTTTTTTGCCATTGGAACGACGGCCGGAAACCTGGCCGCCTTTGGTACCTTTCGATTTGATTTTGCCAATGGTGCGCATCGTGTTGATGTCGGTTACCGTCACGCCGTACAGCGTTTCGATGTCCTTCTTGATTTGCACTTTGTTGGCGGTGCGCTCCACTTCGAAGGTGTAGCGACCTTTCTCGTTGAGGCCGGTGGCCTTTTCGGTAATGATGGGGCGTTTCAGCGTGCTCATTATTCGGCGGTGCTATAGAGTTCAACCAATGAAGCCATGCCGTCTTCTGAAATCAGGAGCGTGTCCGTGTTCAGCAGGTCGTGGGTGTTGAGGCCGATGGGCGTCGACACTTTCACTTTCTGCAGGTTGCGGGCGCTCAGGAGCACGTTTTTGTTGACCTCACCGGTCACGAGCATGGTCTTTTTGCCAGTGTTCAGCTTGAGGCCGTCCATGATGGCAACGAAGTCCTTGGTGCGGGGAGCAGTCATGGCAATGTTCTCCACGATGGAGATTTTGCCATCCTTCGCCAGGCTCGACAAAGCCGAGAGGCGTGCTACGCGCTTGGTCTTCTTGTTCAGCTTGAAGCCGTAGTCGCGGGGCTGGGGACCGAACATGCGGCCACCACCAACGAACACACCCGACTTCATGCTGCCGGCTCGGGCGCCGCCCGTACCTTTTTGCTTCTTGAGCTTCTTCGTGGTGCCGTGCACCTCGTTGCGCTGCTTGGACTTGTGCGTGCCCTGGCGCTGGTTGGCCAGGTACTGCTTCACGTCCAGGTACATCACGTGCTCGTTTACTTCGAGACCGAAGATGGCGTCAGACAGGGTCACCTTGCGGCCGGTGTCTTCGCCTTTGAGGCTATATACTGCGAGTTCCATCGTATCGTCTATTTCTCGATTACCACGTAAGAATTCTTAGCACCGGGAATCGAGCCGCTCACCAGAATCAGGTTCTTGTCGCCTACTACGCGCATCACCTTCAGGTTCTGCACTTTCACGCGGTCGTTGCCCATCCGGCCACCCATGCGCATTCCTTTGAATACGCGCGAAGGCCAGGAGCAGGCACCGATAGAACCAGGGTGACGCAGGCGGTTGTGCTGACCGTGGGTCTGGCCACCAACACCCTGGAAGTTGTAACGCTTTACAACACCCTGGAAACCCTTGCCTTTGGAAGTACCAACCACGTCAACAAACTCGCCTTCCTCGAAGAGGGTAGCGTCGATGGTTGCGCCGGCGGCGTAGGTCGATTCGGCGTCGAGGCGGAATTCAACCAGTTTTTTCTTGGGGGTAGTACCGGCTTTAGCGAAGTGACCAGCCAATGCTTTGGTGGTGTTCTTCTCTTTTTTCTCGCCGTACCCAATTTGAATGGCGGTGTAACCGTCATTCGCGATAGTCTTAACCTGCGTCACTACGCACGGACCCGCTTCGATGAGCGTGCAGGGAATGTTTTTCCCATCCGGAGTGAAGAGGCTTGTCATACCGATTTTTTTACCGATGATGCCAGGCATTCTATTTGGTTATTAATGAACACTAAAAGAAAACGGCCGAGTGCCGTTTTCGCTAAGGGAGTGCAAAGATAGGAAAAAAGACTGGGGCATCCCAATGATGCAGAGAAATATTTTCGCAGTGAGGCTGTTAGCTCTTTTAGAGGGCCCCTCCCCTGCTCATTATTATCCTTGCAGGGAATTGGGAATATCAGGCGGGACGCCAAGTTGGGTCCGGGTCGTCGTGGGGTAACGAACCCTGCAGAGCCAAGAGTAAGAAGAATACCGCGAAGGCAAGACCAATCTGCGTTTCCAGCGTGTATTCGACCAAGAAGGACAAGGCAATACTAACGTACTGCGCCAATAGTAGTGGAGCGTGTTTCTTTCGGGCCCACCAAGCGGGGTAGAACAGACTCAGGCAGAATACCAGTAGCCCAATACTACCATAGGCCGCAAGGTTATACAAGTATTGGTTGTGGGGCATTATGTAAAAATCCGACGTGAGCTGGGGGTACAACGCTGCATAGCGCTTGGCCATCTCACCTTCCAGATTTGGTTTCCCTACTCCGGTCAGCTTGTTATCACGCCACACCGCAAGCGCCGCCTGGTATGAATATACCCGAGCCGAAATAGAGAAGTTCTTGCCTTCGGAGCTCTCCTGTACTTTGCTCACATCTTCCTGGGTATTGTAGACCCGGTTGCGGAAAGTGGGAAAGGCAAAATAGCTTACTACTGGCAGCATTATCAGCACAGTGGCCAGCACGGCAGCTTTTCGCCATTGCTTTTTACCAAATGCCAACCATAATACTGCTAGTCCACCCAAAGCATAGAAGGTCATTTCTCCGCTTCGCACGGCCAGCAAGTGTAAGAAAAGTACCATTCCTACGATGGAAGCCTTTGCCCAGGTGCGCCACCGTGGGGCCACCGTATGATGAGCAACCAGCAGTACGACAGCGGCAATTGCCATGGTAATCATGATGCTGAACCGAATGTGGTCTGGCTCCGTCGGCATCACTTTGGAGTGCATGTATGACTCGTTGATTTGCTGTGCATGCAGCAGGTAGTTGATTGTAGCTCCCGAAGCTGCCAGCACCGTCATGGCTATAAATATCCACCACAGCCCGCGTAGGTAGCGGCTGGGTAGTGGTGGCAACAACCAGAAGGAAAGCGGCAGCATCAGAAAAGGCAGTTGCATGCCCAGGTCAAACCGATATTCATCCATGTTTACCGCCTGGGTATGAATCCCAGCCAGTAAATGAAGCACGAATACCATTGCAATGCTTCCGAATACTGGCCACAACGAACGATTGGCAATTCGTTTATGCACCAAGGCGAAAACCACACTTGTCACCGCCAGCCCTCCCATGGCAATACCCAATGCTACCCTCAGCCAATTGACCAGGAAAATACTGATGATAATGCAGGCACAGAAGAAGAAAGCTGAACGATGTAGGCGCGCAATGGAAAATACAGAAAGCATGAATGGTATATAGTGGCACCGCAAGTTCGAAAGAAAAAGCCCCACCACGACGAATCATGGTGGGGCTTTAACTCAATTAATACTGAAATCGAATCCTCAGACTTTGATTTCTACGTCAACGCCGCTGGGCAACTCCAGCTTCATGAGGGCATCTACGGTCTTCGACGAAGTCGAGAAGATGTCCACGAGGCGCTTGTAGGTGCAAAGCTGGAACTGCTCCCGGCTCTTCTTGTTCACGTGGGGCGAGCGCAACACGGTGAACTTCTCTTTTTGAGTCGGCAAAGGAATCGGGCCGCTTACGATGGCACCGGTGGCCTTCACTGCTTTCACGATTTTCTCGGCCGATTTGTCTACGAGGTTGTGGTCGTAGGACTTCAGCTTAATGCGAATTTTCTGGTTCATTGGGGGTTTTGGTCCGATTGACCAAGTTAGTGACCGGTATTATTTACTTCCTTTTACTTTGGCAATGATGGCCTCAGCCATGTTGCTCGGCACCTGCTCGTAGTGCGAGAACGTGAGCGAAGCCGAAGCCCGACCCGACGAAATCGTACGGAGTGCAGTTACGTAGCCGAACAGTTCCGACAGGGGAACATCGGCCTTAATCAGCTGAGCACCGCCTTTGGTGTCCATTCCTTTCATCAGACCACGACGACGGTTCAAGTCACCGGTTACGGGACCCGTGTACTCGTCGGGACACACCACTTCCACGCTCATGATGGGCTCGAGCAATTTCGGGCCAGCCTGGCGGGCAGCTTCGCGGAAACCACCACGGGCGGCGAGTTCGAACGACAGGGCGTCCGAGTCAACGTCGTGGAAGGAACCGTGGTAGAGACGCACTTTCATGCCCTCAATCGGGAAGCCGGCCAACGGACCTTGCTTCATAGCTTCTTCAAAACCCTTCTGGATGGGGGCAATGAATTCGCGGGGGATAACACCACCCACAATAGCGTTGTCGAACTCGAAGCCGGGCTTTTCCGGGTCGGTCTCTTTCGGACCGAGTTCAAACACGATGTCGCCGAATTTACCGCGGCCACCGGTCTGCTTCTTGTATGTTTCGCGGTGGTCGACTTTCTTGGTGAGAATCTCCTTGTAGGCTACCATTGGGGCACCCTGGTTGATTTCCACTTTGAATTCGCGACGCATACGGTCGATGATGATTTCAAGGTGCAACTCACCCATGCCACGGAGAACGGTCTGGCCCGTCTCGGGGTCGGTGTTCACTTTCAGCGTGGGGTCTTCCTCGATGAGCTTGGCGATAGCCATGCCCATTTTATCAACGTCGGCCTGCGTCTTCGGCTCAATAGCGTAGCCGATTACCGGCTCGGGGAAGCTCATCGACTCTAGGACGATGGGGTACTTCTCTTCGCTCAGTGTGTCGCCGGTGCGGATGTCTTTGAAGCCAACACCAGCAGCAATGTCGCCCGCCTGGATTTTGTCAATCGGGTTCTGCTTGTTGGAGTGCATCTGCATGAGGCGCGAGATACGCTCTTTCTTGCCGGTGCGGTTGTTGAGCACGTACGAGCCAGCGTCCAGCACGCCGCTGTAGCAGCGGAAGAAGCACAGACGGCCTACGAACGGGTCGGTAGCAATTTTGAAGGCCAGCGCGGTGAACGGCTCCGTGTTGTCGGGGTGACGCTCAATTTCGGCCCCGGTGTCGGGGTCGGTACCGATGATGGCGGGCATGTCGAGGGGCGACGGCAGGTAAGCCATAACGGCATCCAGCATCGTCTGCACACCCTTGTTTTTGAAGGCTGAGCCGCACAATACGGGCGAGAACTTCATGTCGATAACCGCCTGGCGGATAACAACCATCATCTCCTCTTTCGTAATGGAATCGGGGTTGTCGAAGAATTTCTCCAGCAAAGCGTCATCATACTCAGCTACGCTCTCAACGAGCTTCTGACGCCACTCGGCTACGGTCTCAACGAGGTCCTCGGGAACGGGGATTTCGTCGTACGACTTGCCTTCGGTTTTGTCGTCCCACACAATGGCTTTGCCAGTGAGCAGGTCAACTACGCCTTTGAAGGTATCTTCAGCGCCAATTGGAATCTGGAGGGGAATGGGGTTAGCGCCCAGTTTCTCCTTAATTTCGTTTACAGCCTTGAAGAAGTCGGCACCGGCACGGTCCATCTTGTTCACGAAGCAGATACGGGGCACGCTGTACTTGTCAGCCTGACGCCATACGGTTTCCGACTGCGGCTCAACGCCCGAAACGGCGCAGAACAGTGCGACGGCACCGTCAAGCACACGCAACGAACGTTCTACTTCTACCGTGAAGTCAACGTGGCCGGGAGTGTCAATCAGGTTGATTTTGTACTGGTGGGTATCCGGCGTAGGGTCACCCTTCACATCGGTAGGGTAGTTCCAGAAGGTAGTGGTGGCAGCCGAGGTAATCGTGATGCCGCGCTCCTGCTCCTGCTCCATCCAGTCCATCGTGGCGGCACCATCGTGCACTTCCCCGATTTTGTGGGTTTTACCCGTGTAATACAGAATACGCTCCGACGTCGTGGTCTTACCGGCGTCGATGTGCGCCATAATCCCAATGTTGCGGAGGTATTGAAGTTCTTTGTTGACGGCCATGATTTAGGTTGGGGTCTTAGGGACTAGGGGTCTTAGGGTCTTGGGCTGTTCAACGGTTATACTCGTCAAATAAATCCAAGTCCCTAAGACCCCAGGTACCTAATGGCTATTTAGAAACGGAAGTGCGAGAAGGCCTTGTTGGCCTCAGCCATGCGATGCGTGTCGTCTTTTTTCTTCACGGCAGCGCCTTCGCCTTTGGCAGCAGCGATGATTTCGCCAGCCAGCTTGTCCTTCATGGTCTTCTCACCACGACGACGAGCGTACTGAATCATCCACTTGGCACCTACCGAAATGCGGCGGTCAGCACGCACTTCAATCGGAACCTGGAAGGTGGCACCACCTACGCGGCGGCTTTTCACTTCCACGGTGGGCATCACGTTGTT
This sequence comes from Hymenobacter artigasi, assembly GCF_012275535.1. GTDB lineage: Bacteria > Bacteroidota > Bacteroidia > Cytophagales > Hymenobacteraceae > Hymenobacter > Hymenobacter artigasi. Next base: position 502,262 of record NZ_JAAVTK010000002.1, read on the forward strand.
CAACGCTTTGCGCCACATTTCGAGGCCGCTCTCCTTGGTGCGCTGCTCCACGAGGTCGCAGGCGTCATAGAAGATGGTGTACGCCAGGTTTTTCTTACCGTCGTACATCATGTAGTTCACAAAGCGGGTTACCAGCGTCTCCTTGTACTTAGGGTCCGGCAGCAAGATGCGCTTTTTTGGTTTTGACTTTCTCATTGTATAGGGTCTTGGGGACTTGGGGGCTCGGGGACTTAGAGCGGTTGGCATTGGGCCCTGGCCGTCGAAACGATAGCCAAAACCCTAAGTCCCTAAGCACCCAAGACCCTAATGATTTATTTCTTCTTCTTAGCGGGTGCACCCTTCGCTGCTGCGGCGGGCTGACCGGGCTTCGGACGCTTGGCACCGTACTTCGAACGACGCTGGGTCCGGCCGCTTACACCGGCGGTGTCCAGGGCGCCACGGATAATGTGGTAGCGAACACCTGGCAAGTCTTTAACCCGGCCGCCACGAATCAGCACGATGCTGTGTTCCTGGAGGTTGTGGCCTTCACCGGGGATGTATGCGTTTACTTCCTTACCGTTGGTAAGGCGCACACGGGCCACTTTGCGCATAGCCGAGTTCGGCTTCTTAGGCGTGGTGGTATACACGCGAGTGCATACGCCCCGACGCTGCGGGCACGAATCAAGGGCGGGCGACTTCGACTTGGTAGTCAAAGCCTCACGGCCTTTCCGTACTAACTGATTGATGGTTGGCATTTAAGGAATGGTTTGTTTGGAGCCGTTTGCCCCTAAAATTTGGCTTGCAAAGGTAAGATTATTTCGCCGCAATAGCAAACAGCGTGAGGATGTTAATTTTCAGATAGCTGCGAATTGCCCTGACGGGTCACCTCACCCCCCGGCCCCCTCTCCCGCGGAGAGGGGGAGCCTGACGATTTTCGTTTGCCGCATTACCGGTGTCCCCTCTCCGCGGGAGAGGGGGCCGGGGGGTGAGGTGACCCATCAGGCCGACACAGAAAAGCGCCTCCATTGCAACATGGAGACGCTTACGCAACTAGAGCTTGGCCCTACGCCTCCCCTACCGCGCCACCAAAGTTCATCGGGTAGCTCGGCGCTTCGTTCTGCATCTTGATGGGGCCGAAGGCGGCTTCAAACCGCTCAATGTTCTCGGTGAGGGCTTGCAGGAGGCGCTTGGCGTGCTCGGGCGTGACGACGATGCGCGCCTTCACCTTGGCCTTTGGCAGGCCGGGCATCATGCGGATGAAGTCAATCACGAATTCGCTGTTGCTGTGCGCAATCATGGCGAGGTTGGCGTATTCGCCCTCGGCCATGGCTTCGGAAAGCTCGATGTTGATGGCGTTGGGGTCCGGATTTTGGTCGGTGGGTTGCATGAGGTGATTATAAAGATTCCTGATTCTGTTTTCGAGCTTTTACCTTGTTGTTGTGGCTTATTATCCATGTGCCAAACAGAACAGGAATTACAAAGAGTGTAGCAACAGCTACGACAATTTTAGCGTCATGACCGATTGCTGGGAAGAGTTTGACAAGCAACTCATCTCCTGACTTCCATATTTTTGTCGCTAATACATCAAAGGCAGGTGATAAATACTTACTGCATAATCCCCAACTGAACAGCAGGAGTATCATATACAGAACGAACCTGACTATTTCCGGCAGACGGTTATATAACTGTAAGGCGCGCTTCATGGCCGTAAAGGAAAACAAAAAAGCCGACCGGTTTGCACCGGTCGGCTTCTTCTTGCTTTAAAGGGCCAGCTTACTCAGCCGACACTTCGCGCTTGCCAGCACGGCTGGGGCGCTTGGCGGGAACGGCCGCTTCAGCCGCCTGGGCGGCTTGGGCAGCTTCCATCTCCTCTTTCGAGCCGACAATCTGACGCGTGTACTCGCGCAAACCGGTACCGGCCGGGATGAGGTGACCGACGATTACGTTCTCCTTCAAGCCCAGCAGCTGGTCGGCCTTGCCACGGATGGCGGCTTCGCTCAACACTTTGGTCGTCTCCTGGAAGGAGGCGGCCGAGATGAACGAGGCCGTACCCAGCGAGGCCTGCGTGATGCCCTGCAGCGTGGGACGCGATACCGAAGGCTGCGCGTCGCGCACTTGCACAAGGGCAAGGTCGCGGCGTTTCAGGCTGCTGTTCTCGTCGCGGAGGCGACGAGCCGTCACAATCTGACCGGGCTTCATGTTGCTTGAATCACCGGCTTCGGTCACCACTTTCATGTCGATAATCATGTCGTTCTCGGCCATGAAGATGATTTTATCAATCACCTGATTTTCGAGGAACGACGTGTCACCGGCATCCAGAATCACCACTTTCTGCATCATCTGGCGAACAACCACCTCGATGTGCTTATCGTTGATTTTCACACCCTGCAAGCGGTACACCTCCTGAATCTCGTTCACGAGGTACTCCTGCACGGCGCCGGGGCCCTGAATGCTCAGGATGTCCGAAGGCGTGATGGCACCATCCGACAGCGGCATGCCGGCGCGGATAAAGTCGTTGTCCTGCACCAGAATGTGCTTCGACAGCGGCACCATGTACTTCTTCTTGACACCGTCTTTCGACTCGACATAGATTTCACGGTTACCGCGTTTCACGGTGCCGTAAGTTACTACGCCGTCGATTTCCGATACCACGGCGGGGTTCGACGGGTTCCGGGCTTCGAAAAGCTCCGTTACACGCGGCAGACCACCGGTGATGTCGCGGGTCTTGCCCACCGAGCGAGGAATCTTGGCGAGGATGTGACCAGCCGTGATTTTCTCGTTGTTCTCAACGTTCAAGTGCGAACCCACCGGGATGCTGTAGCCCTTCTGACCTTCGGCGTCGCCCTTTTTGCCAGGGCGAACGATGATAGAAGGGTTCTGGTCTTTGGCCTTCGACTCGATGATGACCTTCTCGCGGTGACCGGTCTGTTCGTCCGATTCCTCACGGTAGGTGATGCCCTCGGTGATGGCGTCGAACTGTACGGTACCATCAAACTCAGCCAGAATAACGGCGTTGTAAGGGTCCCAGTTGTTCAGCTCTGTGCCTTTCTCTACTTCCTGGCCTTCCGTTACGAGCATGAATGAGCCGTAGGGAACGTGGTTGGAAGTGAAGACGCGGCCGGTGCCTTTCTCCACGATGCGAACTTCGCCCGAGCGGCCCATTACCACGGCACCCTTCACGCCTTCCGGCGTCACGGTAGCCACGGTACGAACGTCCTCGAACTCCACCACACCAGCGAATTTGGCTTTGATGTTGGACTCCACGGCAATGTTGGAAGCCGTACCACCTACGTGGAAAGTACGCAGGGTCAGCTGCGTGCCGGGCTCACCAATCGACTGAGCAGCGATAACACCTACTGCCTCGCCACGCTGTACCATGCGGCCCGAAGCCAGGTTACGGCCGTAGCACTTGGCGCAGATGCCGCGCTTGCTTTCGCAGGTCAGTACCGAGCGGATTTCCACCGATTCAATGCTCGTGGCATCGATGCGGCGGGTCGTGTCTTCCTTGATTTCGGAACCCGAAGTCAGGAGTACTTCACCGGTCAGCGGGTCGATGATATCGTGAACCGTTACGCGGCCCAGGATACGCTCGGCCAGCGGCTCCACGATGTCCTCGTTGTCTTTCAAGGCGAAGGTTTCGATACCGCGCAGCGTGCCGCAGTCCGGCTCGTTCACGATAACATCCTGCGAAACGTCCACCAGACGACGGGTCAGGTAGCCGGCGTCAGCCGTCTTCAGAGCCGTGTCGGCCAGACCTTTACGGGCACCGTGCGTCGAGATAAAGTACTCGATTACGTCGAGGCCTTCTTTGAAGTTCGACAGAATCGGGTTTTCGATAATCTCGCCAATCGAGCCTTGCAGCGACTTCTGGGGCTTGGCCATCAGGCCACGCATCCCGCCCAGCTGACGAATCTGCTCGCGCGAGCCACGGGCTCCCGAGTGCATCATCATGTAGATGGAGTTGAAGCCCTGGTCCTCTTTTTCCAGGCGGCCCATCAACGTCTCCGTAATTTGGTTGTTGATGCGCGTCCAGATGTCAATAACCTGGTTATAACGCTCGTTGTCCGTAATCAGACCCATCTGGTAGTTCTGGGTTACGGCCTTCACGTCGTTCTGCGCCTGCTTTACCAGCACGTCCTTCTCCATCGGGATTTTGATATCGCCGAGGCCCATGCTCAAGCCGCCTTTGTAGGCCGACTGGAAGCCGAGCGTTTTGATTTCGTCTAGGAACTGCGCGGTACGAGCCATGCCCGTGCGCTTGAATACCGTCGATATGATTTGCTGGAGCTTCTTCTTGGTCAGCAACTCGTCCACGAAACCTACTTCTTCCGGCACAAGCTGGTTGAACAGCACGCGACCGGCTACGGTATCCACAATTTTGGTTACCAAGTCGTCGTTTTCGTCACGAATCTGCGTCCGCACCTTGATGAAAGCGTGCTTAGAAAGCTGCCCTTCGTTGATGGCGATAACAACCTCTTCGTCCGAGTAGAAAACCCGGTCTTCACCGACAATCTTCTCGTTTTCGGTGCTGCGCTTGCCTTTGGTCACGTAGTAGAGACCCAGAACCATGTCCTGCGACGGTACCGCGATGGGCGCGCCGTTGGCGGGGTTCAGGATGTTGTGCGAGGCCAGCATGAGCATGGAGGCTTCCAGAATAGCGGCCGGGCCGAGGGGCACGTGCACAGCCATCTGGTCACCGTCAAAGTCAGCGTTGAAGGCCGTACAAACGAGGGGGTGCAGCTGGATAGCCTTGCCCTCGATGAGGCGCGGCTGGAACGCCTGGATACCCAGACGGTGAAGCGTAGGAGCCCGGTTGAGCAGCACTGGGTGGCCTTTCAGCACGTTTTCCAGGATGTCCCAAACGACTGCGTCCTTGCGGTCCACAATTTTCTTGGCCGATTTCACCGTCTTCACAATGCCGCGCTCGATGAGCTTGCGGATGATGAACGGCTTAAACAACTCGGCCGCCATGTTCTTGGGTAGGCCGCACTCGTGCAGCTTCAGCTCCGGACCAACGACGATTACCGAACGACCCGAGTAGTCCACCCGCTTACCGAGCAGGTTCTGACGGAAGCGGCCCTGCTTGCCTTTCAGCATATCGGACAGCGACTTCAGAGCGCGGTTTCCTTCGGCGCGCACGGCGTTCACCTTACGCGAGTTGTCGAAAAGGGAGTCAACAGCCTCTTGCAGCATGCGCTTTTCGTTCCGCAGAATCACTTCAGGAGCCTTGATTTCAATCAGGCGCTTGAGGCGGTTGTTGCGGATGATAACGCGACGGTACAGGTCGTTCAGGTCGGAAGTGGCGAAACGGCCACCGTCAAGCGGAACGAGGGGACGCAATTCCGGGGGAATAACGGGCACCATGCGGATGACCATCCACTCGGGGCGGTTTTCCACGCGGGTTGCGGCATCACGGAACGCCTCTACTACACGCAGACGCTTCAACGCTTCAGCCTTACGCTGCTGCGAAGTTTCGTGGGCAGCGGAGTCACGCAGCGAGTAGCTCAGCTCGTCCAGGTTGATGCGCTCCAGCAGCATGTGCAGGGCATCGGCACCCATGCGGGCGATGAACTTGTTGGGGTCCTCGTTGGGCAGCATCTGGTTCTCGCGGGGGAGCTTGTCGATGATATCCAGGTACTCATCTTCGGTGAGGAAGTCGAGAATCTGTACGCCTTCTTCCGCCAGCGAGCCGGGCTGTACAACTACGTAACGCTCGTAATAGATAATCTGGTCGAGCTTCTTGGTGGGCAGGCCCAGCAGGTAGCCAATTTTGTTGGGCAGCGACTTGAAGTACCAGATGTGGGCAACGGGAACCACCAATTCGATGTGGCCCATGCGCTCACGACGCACTTTCTTCTCGGTCACCTCCACGCCGCAACGGTCGCAAATAATGCCCTTGTAACGAATCCGCTTGTACTTGCCGCAGTGGCACTCCCAGTCCTTCACAGGACCGAAAATGCGCTCGCAGAACAGACCACCCATTTCGGGCTTGTACGTGCGGTAGTTGATGGTTTCAGGCTTCACCACTTCGCCGGTGCTGCGCTCCAGAATTGCTTCGGGCGAGGCCAGCGAAATCGTGACTTTGGAGAAGTCCTGAACTACTTTCTTGTTTTTTGCGAAAGCCATTTGATTGGGGTTAAGCTAGTAGCTGTTGGCTTTGAGCTGCCTGATTCTTCGCCGTTCGCCAGAAGGGCGCAAGAGAATCAGAACAGGTTGACGCTTCAAAAAGTGCCTTTGCGTAACAGATAGGTATGTCGGGCAAAAGCACTTCAAAAAGGTCTAAAATTTAAAACTGCGGGCAGGCTGAATGATAAAAAGGCCTTCGATTAAGATTTACTAGGGGTTGATGCTGCACTGACCATATCTCGGAACAGCCCCCGCTCCTCTTTCACCGAAGCGTTTTCTCATCTTTCGTTACCAGAGTCGCTCAATCAGCGCCTCCTGTTGCCTGCCGGGCAGACAAACCGCTAGTTGCGGCCGAAGCTTTTGCCTCAGCCGCAACTGGCAGCAATTCACTATTCCATCGTGATTTCCAGTGCCAGACCACGCAATTCGTGGAGCAGCACGTTGAACGACTCGGGGATGTTCGGCTTGGGCAGAATGTCACCTTTTACAATGGCTTCGTACGCCTTGGCACGGCCCACCACGTCGTCCGACTTAATGGTCAGGATTTCCTGCAGCACGTTGGAAGCACCGAAGGCCTCCAGTGCCCACACTTCCATTTCGCCGAAGCGCTGGCCACCGAACTGCGCCTTACCACCCAGCGGCTGCTGCGTGATGAGCGAGTACGGCCCGATGGAACGAGCGTGCATCTTGTCGTCAACCAAGTGACCGAGTTTGAGCATGTAAATCACGCCTACGGTTACTGGCTGGTCGAAACGGTCGCCGCTTAGGCCATCGTACAAGTAAGCACGACCCCAATCCGGCAGGCCGGCTTCGGTCAGCTCGTGAGCTACTTCGTCCTCGGTAGCGCCGTCGAAAATGGGGGTAGCATAAGTGCGACCCATTTTCAGACCAGCCCAGCCTAGTACGGTCTCGTAAATCTGACCGATGTTCATGCGGCTTGGTACACCCAGCGGGTTAAGCACGATGTCCATCGGGGTGCCGTCGGGCAGAAAGGGCATGTCCTCATCGCGCACGATGCGGGCCACTACACCTTTGTTACCGTGGCGACCAGCCATCTTGTCACCCACCTTCAGCTTGCGCTTCTTGGCGATGTACACTTTGGCCAGCTGCACGATGCCGGCGGGCAGCTCATCCCCTACTTCCAGGGTGAAGCGCTGACGCTTGAAGCGGGCAGTGATGGTGTTGCGGCGCTTAGCGTAGTTACGCACCAACTCCAGCACCAAGCCATTCACGCGGGCATCAGCCGTCCAACCTTCCAGAATCAGGTCCTTAAACAGGTTCACTTCTTCCGGAACGGCGTAGTTGCTTTCGTCCTTGTAGGGGTTCTTCTCGGGGAACATCCCCTCGTTGATGTTCTTGCGGTTGAACTTTACGCCCTTGGAAATCATCTCCTCGCCGAAGCGGTGCTTGATGCCCTGGCTCGTCTTGCCTTCCAGTAATTGCACCAGCTTGTCAATCATGATGGCTTTCACGCCACGCAACTCCTGCGCGTAAGTGCCCTTCAGGTCTTCCACTTCCTTTTTCGACTTGGCCCGGAGGTTTTTGTCTTTCTTCGGACGCGAGAAGAGCTTGGTGCCAATCACCACACCCTGCAGGGAGGGCGGCGCTTTGAGGGAAGCATCCTTCACATCGCCGGCCTTGTCGCCAAAGATGGCGCGGAGCAGCTTCTCTTCCGGGGTGGGGTCCGTCTCGCCTTTTGGCGTGATTTTACCAATCAGAATGTCGCCTTCCTTCACCTCCGCACCGAGGCGGATGATGCCGTTATCGTCGAGGTTGCGCACGGCTTCTTCGCTCACGTTCGGAATCTCCGAGGTCAGCTCTTCTTCGCCGCGCTTGGTCTCGCGCACTTCCAGCTCAAACTCCTCAATGTGAATCGAGGTAAAAATGTCGTCGCGAACCACGCGCTCCGAGATGACAATGGCATCCTCGAAGTTGTAACCCTGCCACGGCATAAACGCCACCTGCATGTTGCGGCCCAGAGCGAGCTCGCCCCGGTTGGTGCCGTAGCCTTCGCAGAGCGCCTGGCCCTTGGTCACCCGCTCGCCGCGCTTCACGAGCGGCGTCAGGTTGAGGCAGGTATCCTGGTTGGTGCGACGGAACTTGATGAGGTCGTAGGTAATGCGCTCAGCATCGAAGCTCACCATGATGTCGTCGTCCGTGAGGTCGTACTTCACCACGATTTTGTTGGCATCAACGTAGTCAATCACGCCCTCGCCTTCTGACATAATCAGCGTACGCGAGTCGCTGGCGATACGTGCTTCCAGACCCGTGCCCACAATCGGAGCTTCGGGGCGGAGCAACGGCACGGCCTGGCGCTGCATGTTCGAGCCCATCAGTGCCCGGTTGGCGTCGTCGTGCTCCAGGAACGGAATCAGCGACGCCGCTACCGATACAATCTGGTTCGGGGCCACGTCCATGTAGGAGTACTCCGATGGGTTCACCACCGGGAAGTCACCCTCGAAACGGCCTTTCACCAACTCCTGGGTCAGGTTGCCGCCCTCATCCAGCAGGGAATTGGCCTGCGCGATGTGGTGGGTATCCTCTTCCTCAGCAGTCAGGAATTTCACGTTGGGGCTCATGTCCACCTTGCCGCCTTTCACGTCGCGGTAAGGGGTTTCGATGAAGCCCATCGCATTCACACGAGCGTGCACGCACAGCGACGAAATCAGACCAATGTTAGGTCCTTCCGGCGTTTCGATGGTGCAAAGACGGCCATAGTGGGTGTAGTGCACGTCACGTACTTCGAAACCAGCGCGCTCCCGCGACAGACCTCCCGGCCCGAGCGCCGATACGCGACGCTTGTGCGTCACCTCGGCCAGCGGGTTGGTTTGGTCCATGAACTGCGACAGCTGGTTCGTACCGAAGAACGAGTTGATAACGCTGGACAGCGTCCGGGCGTTAATCAGGTCCACCGGCTTGAAGTCCTCGTTGTCACGCACGTTCATGCGCTCCTTGATGGTACGCGCCATACGGGCCAGGCCCACGCCAAACTGGGCGTAGAGCTGCTCGCCCACGGTGCGCACCCGACGGTTGCTCAAGTGGTCAATGTCATCGACAATGGCCTTCGAGTTGCTCAAACCAATCAAGTACTTCACAATCAGCACAATGTCCTGATTCGTCAGCACGCGCGACTCCTGGTCCATGCCAATCTGAAGCTTCTTGTTAATCCGGTAGCGGCCCACCTCGCCGAGGTCGTAGCGCTTGTCCGAGAAAAACAGCTTCTGGATGATGTCACGAGCAGTTTCTTCGTCCGGAGCCTCCGTGTTCCGGAGCTGGCGGTAAATCTGCTCAACAGCTTCCTTCTCCGAGTTGGAGTTATCCTTCTGCAGCGTGTTGTAGATGATTGCGAAATCCGCAATGTTCACGTTCTCGCGGTGCAGAATCACCGACTTGGCGCCGGCCTCCAGAATCACGTCGATATCGGCTTCCTCAATGGTCGCATCGCGCTCCAGCAACACCTCGTTGCGGTCAATCGATACTACTTCGCCGGTGTCCTCGTCCACGAAGTCTTCCGTCCAAGTGCGGAGCACCCGGGCAGCCAGCTTGCGACCAACGGCTTTCTTGAGGTTTTTCTTGTCGGACTTCACTTCCTCCGACAGCCCGAACAGGTCGAGAATGTCTTTGTCAGTGCCGTAGCCGATGGCGCGCAGCAGCGTCGTAACCGGGAATTTCTTCTTCCGGTCGATGTACGCGTACATCACGTTGTTCACATCCGTAGCGAATTCAATCCACGAACCTTTGAACGGGATAATCCGGGCCGAATACAGCTTGGTGCCGTTCGTGTGCTTGCTCTGGGCGAAGAATACGCCCGGCGAGCGGTGCAGCTGCGATACGATAACGCGCTCGGCACCGTTGATAACGAACGAGCCCTTCACTGTCATGTAAGGAATGTTCCCAAGGAACACCTCCTGCTCAATCGTTTCGAAGTCCTCGTTGTCCTTATCATTGCACACCAAGCGCAGTTTGGCCTTCAGCGGAACTGAATAAGTCAAACCACGGTCGATGCATTCGTCGACCGAATATTTCGGGGGGTCAACGTGATAGTCGATAAAGGTCAGTACGAAGTTTTCGCGCGAATCCGAAATTGGGAAGTTCTCGGCGAACACTTTGAACAATCCTTCGTTAGAACGACGCTCAGCAGCGGTTTCCAACTGAAAGAATTCTTGGAACGAGCGAACCTGCACGTCCAGGAAGTCCGGGTACTCGATAACCTTCTTAATCTTGGCGAAATTGATTCGCGCGTCGGCGGCCTTTTTGAGCGCGGCCGTCTTTGCTTTCGGTGTAGCCAATGCGATGGGGATTATAAGATGGACACAGAAGCGTAAAAAAGGAAGGCCAGGGTGGGGCCCGTCAGCAGTGCGTTGCACTCCTTAACTACCTATGCAACAAGATAGTTAGCTGACATAGCAAAAGCGCGAACTGGTTGGCTCGCGCGGTTGACACGCTACAAACAGGAAAAGACCTGGCTAAGTTGCCAGGTCTATCCTTATTCGAAGCGGGTCCGGAGATGCTTCAGGAGCAGAAATTACTTAACCTCTACTTCAGCACCGGCTTCCTCGAGCTGCTTCTTCAGCGACTCAGCCTCATCCTTGGTTACGCCTTCTTTCACGGGCTTAGGAGCACCGTCAACCAGCTCTTTGGCTTCCTTCAGGCCGAGGCCGGTCAGGTCCTTCACCAGCTTAACTACGGCCAGCTTAGCGCCGCCGGCAGCCTTCAGGATAACGTCGAACGACGTCTTCTCCTCGGGAGCCTCGTCAGCAGCAGCGCCACCGCCACCAGCCATCATTACAGGAGCAGCAGCAGCGGGCTCAATGCCGTACTCGTCCTTCAGGATGGTTGCCAATTCGTTTACTTCTTTCACCGTCAGGTTTACGAGCTGCTCAGCGAATGCTTTCAAATCTGCCATTTCTGTAGATTGTTAAAAAAATGTGTTGTTGAAAATTTTGATTGGAGGGCGAAAAAGCAGCTGACTAAGCGGCCTCTTTTTCGCTGAGGGTTTTGAGGATGCCGACCAGCTTGTTGCCACCGCTCTGAAGAGCCGAGATAACATTTTTGGCGGGCGACTGGAGCAGACCGATGAGTTCACCGAGCAGTTCCTGCTTGCCTTTGAGGGTCGTGAGACCTTCGAGCTGGTCGGAACCGATGTAGATGCTGGCATCTACATAAGCGCCTTTCAGCACGGGCTTGGGCGTGGTACCACGGGGGTAAGCCTGAGCCTTATAGAAGTCGCGCAGCAATTTAGCAGGAGCTGAACCGCTCTCCGTGGAGAACAATACGCCCGACTGGCCTTTCAGCGCGGCATCCATCTCCGACGTATCATGGCCGAGGGTATCAAGCGCTTTCCGGATGAAGGTGTTTTTGTACACCTTGTATTCCAGACCGCGGTTGAACGCCAGACGACGGAAGTCGTTGATTTTCGCTACCGACATTACCGAAGCATCGACAATGTAGAACGAGTTGTGCGATTGCATTTTTCCGCTCAACTCATCCACGAGGGTTTGTTTTTCTTCCCGAGTCATGTTTGGTTGGGTTAATTAGCTAGCGGAGTTTACTTGGCTGTCCACCGGAACGGCGGGCGACATCGTGCTCGAGAGCGTGATGCTCTTGATGTAGGTACCTTTCGAAGACGAAGGCTTCAGGCGACCCAACGTCTGGATTACCTCCAGGGCGTTTTCGGCCAGCATGCTCGGGTCGAACGATACTTTACCAACGGAGCAGTGAATGATACCGGTTTTGTCAACTTTGAAGTCGATTTTACCAGCCTTCACTTCCTGCACCGCCTTAGCGACGTCGGTCGTAACGGTGCCCGACTTCGGGTTCGGCATCAGACCACGGGGACCGAGCACACGGCCCAGGCGACCTACCTTAGCCATTACGGCGGGCATGGTGATGATTACGTCGATGTCGGTCCAGCCTTTCTCGATTTTAGCGATATAGTCGTCCAGACCCACGAAGTCGGCACCGGCGGCCAGAGCTTCAGCCTCCTTATCGGGAGTAACCAAGGCCAACACGCGAACGGTTTTGCCGGTGCCGTGGGGCAGGGTGGCCACGCCACGAACCATCTGGTCCGCTTTGCGAGGGTCCACGCCGAGGCGAACGTCAATATCTACTGAAGCATCGAACTTGGTGTAGGTAATATCCTTCACCACGATTGCGGCTTCCACGAGGCTGCGCATTTGCGTCAGGTCGTGTTTGGCAAGGGCTTCCTTGCGCTTTTTGCTTACTTGTGCCATGTGTAGTTTCTCCGTTTAATTATTCAGCAAAAGGAGAAGTGCCACTGATGGTGATACCCATGCTGCGGGCCGTACCAGCCACCGACTTCATAGCCGACTCCACCTTAAAGGCGTTCAAGTCAACCATTTTCGTTTCGGCAATGGTACGTACTTGGTCCCACGTCACGGAGCCAACCTTGTTCCGGTTCGGCTCTTTCGAACCGCTCTGAATCTTAGCTGCTTCCATGAGCAACACCGGAGCCGGTGCCGTCTTCACCACGAAGTCGAATGACTTATCGGTGTACATGGTAATAAGTACAGGACACACTTGACCGGCTTTATCCTGGGTGCGAGCATTGAACTGCTTGCAAAACTCCATGATGTTCAAGCCTTTGCTACCAAGTGCAGGTCCTACCGGCGGCGATGGGTTCGCTGAGCCTCCCTTTATCTGCAGACGCAGATAACCTCTGATTTCTTTGGCCATTTGATTGTGTTGGCTGTGGCTCCTGCGTCGTAACTCGCGCTTGCCTCAGTTTAGTAAACTCCTGTTTTGGAAGCCCCGCCGACCCGGAGCAATTAGCCGGCGTGGTATAATCTGGATGTTAGTTGATTATTGTCAGTTGTTAGTGTTCAGTGCATTCGTTCTGACAACTGACAACTAGCAACGGACAACTAACTATACTTCTTTTTCTACTTGGGTGTAGCTGAGTTCCACCGGCTGCGAGCGGCCGAAGATTTTCACAACGACGTTCAGCTTCTTACGCTCTTCAAATACCTCATCCACATTACCGGAGAAACCATTGAAGGGGCCATCTACCACTTTCACGAGTTCGCCCACTACGTAAGGCTTGTCGAGGGCGGCATCAACCTGCTGTTCGGCTTCATCCACGATACCGAGAATTCGGTTTACTTCGGTGATGTGGAGCGGAACGGGCTTGTTGTTCGAAGCGTCCTTTTTATCCTTGTCGCCGAGGAAACCAATCACGCCAGGCGTGCTGGTGATGATGTGGTCAACTTCGCCGTGGCTGAGGTCGGCGTGGATGATGATGTAGCCGGGGTAGAGGTTCCGCTCGCGGACGCGCTTCTTACCGTTGCGCATCTCGAACACCTTCTCTACCGGAATCAGTACCTGCGGCACAAGCTCGGTCAGGCTATGCCGGCCGAGCTCCGTTTCGAGGTAGTTTTTGGCTTTCTTTTCCTGGCCGCTCACGGAGCGGACCACGTACCATTTCAATTCGCCCATCTTGATTGCTGATTAGCGAAACGAGTTGTAAAACGCTTTAAGTACCGACTCAAAGCTGATATCCATGACGCCTACCACAATGGCAAAAACCAGCGAACCAATCAGCACGAGGCCGGCGCTTTTCTGCAGTTCCGTCGTCGTGGGCCACGTTACATTGTAACGCATCTCCTCGATGGTGGTGCGGAAATAATTGCTCAGTTTGTCCATTGGTTGAGGAAATAACAGCGTTGCCGCTGATGACGACATGGAGCGGGCCAACTGACCCAGATTGCACGAGTGGAGAGATTCGAACTCCCGTCAAAGGTTTTGGAGACCCGTATGCTACCGCTGCACCACACTCGTTTATTGACATTCCCATAAAGCGCATTTCGCTAAAGGGAGTGCAAAGGTACTAAAAACCCGCTACAAAGCAAATAATTTCACTAAGAAGCATCGGATATTTGAGGTTTATTATTACCGGGTATAAACGCGGTATTGATGCGACGAAGTATTGAGGTAAGGCTGCACTTCCGTCAGCTTAACGTGTGTACTGCTCAATTCTGACACATCGTATGCAATACTGACGCCTCCTAAGCCAACGACTATTTGAGACTGATTATTAGCCCATTGCCAAGTACCTGTACCCGTTTGAGAAGCTGAAGAGCAAGAGATAGAACCATCATCAAAAATGTACCGCCCTCCCTGCTCAAACTGGTAATTATTATCTAACCGGCAGGCAGGCAGGTCGCTATGGTTCAGCAATAGCAAATCAAAGCCAGTAACAGACGGTAATGGAGAGGTCATTGAGTCCATCTTCCAGCTACCTCCACTCAGCATTTCGTCTCGTGTTGGCTCCATTTTCTCCTTTTTACAGGAAGTGATAAAGAGCGCTCCAATCAATAGTGAGTAGATTATTGACTTCATAACTTGGGTAATGAACTTTGGAAGGAATGACTAAAGGTAGAGAAAGACATACAAAAACGCCCCCGATTGCTCGGGGGCGTTTTCACATTTAGCGGTTAGGCTAAAACTAGTCGAGAACTTCGGTTACCTGACCGGCACCTACCGTACGGCCACCCTCACGGATAGCGAAACGGAGGCCTTTCTCCATCGCCACCTTGTTGATGAGCTCAACGGTGATGGTGATGTTGTCACCAGGCATTACCATTTCAACGCCCTCGGGGAGGGTGATGATGCCGGTAACGTCGGTGGTACGCAGGTAGAACTGCGGACGGTAGTTGTTGAAGAACGGCGTGTGACGGCCACCTTCCTCTTTCGAGAGAACGTAGACTTCAGCCTTGAACTTCTGGTGAGGAGTTACCGAGCCGGGCTTGCAGATAACCATGCCGCGACGGATGGCTTCTTTTTCAATACCACGGAGCAGCAGACCTACGTTGTCACCAGCTTCGCCACGGTCAAGGATTTTGCGGAACATTTCCACACCCGTAACCGTCGACTTCAGGCCGGCAGCAGCGCCCATACCCAGGATGTCAACTTGCTCACCCGAGTTGATGATGCCGCGCTCGATACGACCGGTAGCAACAGTGCCACGGCCGGTAATCGAGAACACGTCCTCAACAGGCATCAGGAAGGGCAGGTCGGTGAGACGAGCAGGAATCGGAATGAACGAGTCAACCGCGTCCATCAACTCTTCGATTTTGGGAACCCAGTTGGCATCGCCGTTCAGGCCGCCGAGGGCCGAACCCTGGATAACCGGAATGTTGTCGCCGTCGAAGTCGTAGAACGAGAGCAGTTCACGGATTTCCATTTCCACCAGCTCGAGGAGCTCGGGGTCATCCACCATGTCTACTTTGTTCATGAACACCACCAGCTGGGGAACACCTACCTGACGGGCGAGCAGGATGTGCTCACGGGTCTGGGGCATCGGGCCATCGGTAGCAGCTACCACGAGGATAGCACCGTCCATCTGGGCAGCACCAGTTACCATGTTCTTCACATAGTCGGCGTGACCGGGGCAGTCAACGTGAGCATAGTGACGGTTAACCGTCGAGTACTCTACGTGCGAAGTGTTGATGGTGATACCACGCTCTTTCTCTTCGGGGGCGTTGTCAATCGAACCGAAATCGCGCTTTTCGGCCAAGCCTTTGCCGGCCAGCACCTGCGTGATAGCAGCAGTCAGGGTGGTCTTGCCGTGGTCGACGTGACCGATGGTACCGATGTTTACGTGCGGCTTGGACCGGTCGAAATTTTCTTTAGCCATTGTAAAGAGTAAAAAAGAGGTGGTGAAGTGAATTTGAAGGTAAAATCGGAACCTACACGAAGAAAGCGAGACTCAGCCCCTACTGAAATAGAAAACTGTGCGTCGCTTGCCTGAGAGAACCGAGCCGGCAACCGGAATAATTCCGATTGCTGGACTTGTGTAATAATCTGAGCCATTTATGGGATTTGAACCCATGACCTCTTCCTTACCAAGGAAGTGCTCTACCACTGAGCTAAAACGGCTTATTCTGAAAAATGAGCGGGAGACGAGGTTCGAACCCGCGACCTGCAGCTTGGAAGGCTGCCGCTCTACCAGCTGAGCTACTCCCGCAGAAGGGAGTTAAGAATTAAAAGTGTAAAGTTAGGAGTTAAAATCTCTTAACTTTTAACTCCTAACTTTTAACTCAAAAATGGTGGGGGTAACAGGACTCGAACCTATGAACCCGAAGGAGGTGAGTTACAGTCACCCGCAATTGCCACTATGCGATACCCCCATTTTTGGTGCTGCCCGGCCGATTGCCGGGTGGCGTAACCCCTTGCGTTTCGCTGCTACCGTAGTAGTAGTGTTTCGTAAGGAGTCGCAAAATTAGAGGTTTTTTGACACAAGGCAAGGGGTAGCGTAAAAAAAGGTTGTTCTTTTTTTACGCTATTTACGGAAGTTGCTTCTACATAAGGTTATAAAATGCCTTCAGTCGGTCGTCAGTTTCCTTCTCGCGGATGTTTTGGAGGGTGGCTTTGAGGCTGGGCATGGATGGAAGCAGGAGCGCGAGGCTCTTGTAGGCACCTAAACGGATTTCGTAGCGCGGGGAATTCCGGGCATAGTCTTCGAGGATTTTGAGGCCTTTGTCGCGCTCCACGGGCGGAATGTGAGCCATGAAAGTGCCGAAAGACTGGAAGTAGGCGTAGAGGTCGGCTTCGGCAACATCGGGCAGGCGGCGCAGAAACCAGGGGTATTGGTCGAGGCCGCCGTTGAGGGCATAATAGCTGGCGATGGCGACGAGGAGCGGGCTGCTCGTGGTATTTTCGATGGCGGCGACCTGCTGTTGCGTGGTAGGCTCGGGACTTTTGGCGAGGACCACGAGCGCGGCGGCGGCTACCAAGGCAGAGCTGTCGCCGACGGCTTTCTCATAGATAGCGCCATAATTGCCATCGGGGAAGGTGGCCAGGGTGGTGATGGCCTGGGCCCGGACGCGGGAAACGGGGTCGGCGGCGAGGCGTTGGATGTCTTTGCGCATCCCGGCGGGCTCGGGGCCGCGGTAGCGACGGAGGTGGTCGAGGGCGAGGCGGCGCACGTTCCAGAATTTATCGTTGAGGGCGTTGCGGAGCAGGCTACTCACGGCCATCTGGTCGGTTTTGTTCTGGAGCAGTTCTAACACCTCCGACTTCTGCTGGTAGCTCTGGGCGTGGTAGAACTGAAAAACCAGCTCATCGGTGGTGCGCTCTTCGTCGAACTGGGCCAGGAGTTGGCTTTCGCTATCGAACTTAACGAAAACCGGCTTCTGGCCGGCGGGTAGCTGGAAGGTCTGGTCGGCTTTGGTGACGGTGATGTGGTGCTCGGTGGGCTGGTTGCTGCCGGTCCAGACGGCAACGGTGACGGGCAGGCGGTAGACGGGCTGAAACAGGGTATCCTGCGTTTGCTGCACGCGCAGGGCTACCTGGCCGTTGGCGTAGCTGTGGGTGATGCGCAGCTCGGGGTGGCCACGCTTGAGGAACCACTGGTTGAAAAACCACATCAGGTCCTCGCCGGTGGTTTCTTCGAAAGCGGTGCGCAGCTTGGAAATTTCGACGGCTGAGAGCTTGTTCTGGGTCAGGTAGCGGTTGAGGGAAGCAAAGAATGCCTCGTCGCCCACATATTTGCGCAGCATGTGGAGCACGCGGCCGCCTTTGTCGTAGGAATGCCGGTCGAGCATGTCTTCGCGGTTGGCGTAGCGGTAGCGGATGAGGGGCTCGCGCTTGGACTGGGCTTCTTCGAGGTAATTGTTGATTTTGATTTCCTGCACGAGGCCGGCTTCGTCGGCCCCGTACTTATGCTCGGCCCAGAGGTATTCGGAATAATCGGCGAAGGACTCGTTGAGGGGGAGGTTGGCCCAGCTTTCGCAGGTCACATAATCGCCGAACCACTGGTGGAACAGCTCGTGGGCTATCACAAACTCGCTGGTCTGGAAATTGGCATCGAGCAATTCGCGGCGGGAGGCCTGCACGAAGCTGCCGAAGGTGGAAGCCGTGGTATTCTCCATAGCCCCGCTCACGTAGTCGCGCACGGCCACCTGGGCGTATTTTTCCCATGGGTACTCCACACCCAGCTTTTTGGAGAAGAAATCCAGCATCTCGGGCGTGTGGCCGAAGACGGCGCGGGCGGTGCCGGCATATTTGGGCTCCACGTAATAGTCGACAGGCTTGCCGTGCCAGGAGTCGCTTACGACGGCAAAGTCGCCCACCACCATCGTGGCGAGGTAGGGCGCGTGGGGCGTGCTCAGCTTCCAGGTATCGGTGCGGGTGCCGTCGGGGTTGGCGTGGGAGGCCGTGAGCAGGCCGTTGGAAAGCGTTTTGAACTGCTTTTCCACGGTCATGCTGATTTCCTGGGTCATCCGCTGGTTGGGCTTATCGATGGTGGGAAACCAGCAGGAGCTGGACTCCGTTTCGCCCTGGGTCCAGATTTGGCGGGGCTTATTCTTCTCCAGGCCCAGCGGGTTGATGAAGTACAGGCCCTTGTCGTTGGTAATGGCGGCGGAACCGCCCTGCGGCAGCTCGTTGGGCTTAGCTACGTACACGATGCGCACCTGATAGGGCGTGTTGCGCGGGTACGGGTGGTCGAGCGCGATAACGAGCTTGCGACGGTTGTAGTTATAGGTGAGGCTTTTATTCTTCTTTTCGCCAACCAGCTCTACTTTCTGCACATCGAAACCCTTGGCATCGAGCACCACTTCTCCCTGCGGATAGAAATGCGAGCGCAACGTGAGAATGGCCGTGCCCAGCAGGTATTGCTTTTTGTAATCGAAACGAACATCAAGCTTCGTGTCCACGACATCGGTGAGGATGGTGGCGGCGGGCTGGATGGGTGCTTCCGAAGGCAGCCAGGACGGTACTACAAGGCCGGCCGATGTGGAGGCGGTCGGCGGTTCGGGCACGATTTTTTTGTGAATGGGGGCTTTAATGGGCAACTTGCCCGAGCCAGACGTACCCCTTTGGGCAACCGCCATAAATTGTGCGAACAACAACAGGCTGGTAAGGCCCGGAACCAGATACTTCATGCCAACAGCAACAGGCGAAAAACGCCTCAATTTCTGAATTAATTTGAGATTTGGGCTACCTTTAACACCGCTTTCCCCCCACCCCATCCGCTTTCGATGTTCCAAATCAGCACCGCCCCCGACCAAGTTTGGGAAGTAGACTATCGCGCCACCGACGCTATCACGCTCAATGGCCAGCCGTTGGCTTGGGATGTAGCGGATTTGGGCGAAGGACGATTTCATGTGCTTTACGAAGGTCGCTCTTACAATGCAGAAGTTGTCGAAATTGACTACGCCACCAAAAACATTGTGCTGAAACTGAACGGCCAGCGCGTGGTGATGCAAGCCAAAGACCGGTTCGACCTGCTGCTTGAGCGCCTAGGCATGAGCAATGCCGCCGTAGCCAAAGTAAACGAACTAAAAGCCCCCATGCCCGGCCTCATCGTAGACATTCGGGTGACGCCCGGCCAGACCGTGCAGAAAGGCGACCCGCTGATGGTACTGGAGGCCATGAAAATGGAAAATATTCTGAAAGCGCCCGCCGACGGCACGGTGAGCACCCTGAAAGTGAACCTGCGCGACAACGTGCAGAAAGGCCAGGTGCTGGTGCAGTTTTCGTAGTTCTAAGTCTTTCATTTTATTTCATCCTCATGAATATCGACGAAAGATTCAAGCAGCTGGAAGACGTAATGGTCGAAATGCTGCACAAGCAAGACCGTACGGTTGAAGAACTCGCTCGTGTGCGAGAAGGACAGAGCGAGCTGAATACTAAAATAGTGCGCGTAGAAAACCGCATTGAACGCGTGGAAGGAAAGTTGGAAGACGTAAGTCGCAACGTGTTGGAGCTACGCCGGGACACGGAAAAATTTCAGCAGGAAACAACAGCTGGCTTGACTCAAATTATCGATTTAATTCGCGGCCTTAAATAGAAGGCTTGCCTGAAAACCACGAAATTGAAATACAATCGCATCCTCCTCAAGCTCAGCGGCGAAGCGCTGATGGGCCAGCAGCAGTACGGCATCGACGCCGAACGGCTGATGCAGTACGCCTCCGAAATTAAAAGCGTGGCCGCGACGGGCGTGCAGGTGGCCGTCGTGATTGGCGGTGGCAACATTTACCGGGGCGTGCAGGCCGAAGCCTTCGGCCTCGACCGCGTGCAGGGCGATTACATGGGCATGCTGGCTACGGTCATCAACTCGATGGCCCTGCAAAGCGCCCTGGAGAAGCTGGAAGTGAGCACGCGCCTACTTTCCGGCCTCACCATTCAGCGGGTGTGTGAGCCGTATATCCGGCGGCGTGCCGTACGGCACCTGGAAAAGGGCAGGGTGGTGATTTTCGGGGCTGGTATCGGCTCGCCTTATTTCACTACGGACTCGGCGGCTTCGCTGCGAGCCATTGAGATTGAGGCCGACGTGGTACTGAAAGGCACACGGGTGGACGGCATTTATACGGCCGACCCGGAAAAGGACCCCACGGCCACGCGCTACCCCGAAATCACATTTGACGAGGTGCTGAGCAAGAATCTGAACGTGATGGACATGACGGCCTTCACGCTTTGCAAGGAAAATAACCTGCCCATCATCGTGTTCGACATGAACACCCCGGGCAACCTGGAGCGCTTGCTGAATGGCGAGTCTATGGGTACGCTGGTGAGCGCCGGCGGTACCGGCCCCGGCCGCGATGGCCGCAAGCCC
This sequence comes from Hymenobacter artigasi, assembly GCF_012275535.1. Classification (GTDB taxonomy): domain Bacteria; phylum Bacteroidota; class Bacteroidia; order Cytophagales; family Hymenobacteraceae; genus Hymenobacter; species Hymenobacter artigasi. The sequence continues at coordinate 522,945 of NZ_JAAVTK010000002.1, forward strand.
CCCATCGACCCCACGCAAAGCCTGTTGCAGCCGCTGGTGGGCAACCAGCCGGAGCAAGCATAAGAAATTTTGAATGTTGAGTTTTGAGGGTTGAATGATTATTTCGGCCTCAACTCAACGTCATTCAACATTCAACCCTCAAAATTCAACCCTTCTAACGAAATGGACGAAGAAATTCAGTTTTACCTTGATGAGCTTGCCGAATCGATGAGCAAAGCTTTGGCACACGTAAACGTTGAAATGAGCCGCATTCGGGCGGGCAGGGCCTCACCGGCGATGCTCGATGGCCTGCGCGTGGATTACTACGGCACCCCCACGCCCGTGAGCCAGATTGCGAACATCACCGCACCCGATGCGCGCTCGCTCCTCATCAAGCCCTGGGAGAAAAACATGGTGAGCGAGGTGGCTAAAGCAATCAAAAACAGTGACCTGGGCCTGAACCCCGTGTCGGATGCAGATGGGGTACGCCTCAACATTCCGGCCATGACCGAGGAGCGCCGCCGCGATTTGGTGAAGCAGGCCAAAAACGAATCGGAAGCCGGCAAGGTGCGGGTGCGGGGCATCCGCAAGGATGTGAACGAGAGCCTGCGCAAGCTGCTAAAAGAAGGCGCTTCGGAAGATGCCGTGAAGAGCGCCGAAGAGAAGGTGCAGAAAACGACGGACAACTACATTGCGGAGGTTGAAAAGACGCTCAGCAGGAAGGAATCCGAGATTATGACCATCTGATTTGGCCTTTTAATAACGACGAAGCCTGGCGAATTATCGTCAGGCTTTTTTGTAGGCCGTAATTCTCGCAGAGGTGCGCAGTGGTTACGCGGAGGTGCGCGGAGGCTGCAGCGCTGCTTCGACGGCGGCGGGTACCAGGTAGCGGATGCTGTGGCCCTGGCGCAGGCTTTCGCGGATGTAGGTGGCCGAGATGTCGAGCAGCGGCGCGGTCATGACCTGCACGCGGGGAAAGGGCGCTAAATCGGGAATGGGCGAGCCGGGACGGGGATACACGTAGATGTCGACCTCGGCCAACAGGCGGGCCGCCTCTTGCCAGCGCGGCAGGCTGGGGAGATTGTCGCTGCCCATGAGGAGCACGAAATCGTGCGTGGGGTGGCGCTGGCGCAGGGCGTCGAGCGTGGCGATGGTGTAGCTGGGGCGGGGCAGGCTGAATTCGATGTCCTCGGCGCGCAGGCGGGGGTTATCGGCGATGGCGCGCTGCACGAGGCTTAGGCGCTGGGTATCGGGCAGCAGGTCGGCGGCGGCTTTGAAGGGGTTGTGGGGCGTGACGACGAGCCAGACTTCGGCCAAATCGGTGCGCGTGGCAAAATGCTCGGCCAAAATGAGGTGGCCGGTGTGCACGGGATTGAACGAGCCAAATAGCAGGCCGATACGATTGGTCATGCTGAGCATGTCGCGCATTAAGCAAGGTCGGAGGACCTTATCACCGTTGAATAGCCAACCAAACGGACGAACGTGATAAGGTCCTTCGCTCCGCTCAGGATGACAGTCTAGACGATGGCGGGCTCGCCGCTGATGAACTGGCGCACCAGCTTTTCGGCGTGGTCGGAGGCTTCATCGAGGTTGTCGTTGACCACAGTCACGTCGAACCGGTTTTCGAAGCCAAGCTCGAAATTGGCCTTGTACACCCGCGATGAAATGCTGGATTGCGAGTCGGTAGCGCGGGCCTGCAGGCGTTGCTCCAAGACTTCGATAGATGGCGGGCGAACGAAAATAGCCAGCGCCCGGTCCTTATAGAACTCCTTGATGCTGAGGCCACCCTTCACATCGACATCGAGAATGGCATGCTTGCCGTTTTCCCAGATGCGTTCGATTTCGGACTTCAGGGTGCCGTAGAAAGCACCCTCGTACACTTCCTCCCACTCCACGAACTCATCATTGCTGATTTTGTCCTGAAAATCCTGAACGGAGATAAAATGGTAGTCCTTGCCTTGCACTTCGGCCCGGCCGCGACGGTCGCGGGTGCAGGCAGAAATGGAAAAGCTAAGTTCCGGCAACCGGTCCATGAGGCGGTGCACGATGGTGGTTTTGCCAGCGCCCGAGGGGGCCGAAAACACAATGATTTTGCCTTGCATCGCGCAAAGCTACCGGTATTAGGCCATTTGCGCACCTACGCGAGCCAAAATGGCATCGTGCAAGGTGGCCGGAATAGGCTGCCGGGTTACGCGCTGGTTCAGAAAACCGATAAATACGCGCTGCTTCTCGATGTCGTCGAAGCAAGGCGAGCAGTCCGTGGCGTTGTCGAAGAGGTAATCTTCGTCCTCGGCGGTCAGGGGCTGGCCTTCGATGAGTTGTTCTAGTACAGTGTTCACTCGTTCGCAGTCGGGGCCATTAGCCAAAATGGGGGCCGACGTATTGGTTTCTTTAGTAGCGGATTGGTTCATAATTGAAAATGCAGGAAAGGGGTGAGGAGCAATGCAGTACAGGGCCGGGAATAATGCGCCCTTGTTGAAGACGTTAATTATTCTCGGCCTCGGTTAGTTCCGTTTCATCGTCTATTGCATCATTGCCATATCCCATTGACTGGGCGTATTTCTCCAGCTTATCCTTGAGAAAATTACGGGCGCGGTGCAGCCGTGAACGCACCGTACCTATCGGAATATCAAGCACTTTGGCCATTTCCTCGTAGGTAAACCCTTCGAGGTCGCAGAGGATGATGACGGTGCGAAAATCAACCGGCAAAGAATTTAGCGCGCTGGCAACTTCGTCGCCGATGAGGTCGCGGGTCGATTGCTGACGCATATCGGACGAGGAAGCGCCGATTTCGCCTTCGGCCTCTACATCGTCGGGGTTGTAATAGCCCTCAATCTCGCTGTAATCGACCTTGGCGGGCTGCTTGCTTTTCTTGCGGAAGTCGTTGATAAACGAGTTCTTAAGAATGCGGAATAGCCAGGCCTTGGCGTTGGTACCGGGCTCGAAATACTCGAAGAAACGGTACGCCTTGAGGTAGGTTTCCTGCACCAAGTCGTTGGCATCATCCTCGTCGAGGGTGAGGCGATAGGCAAAGTTGTAGAGCGGGTCGAGCACGGGCATGAGCTCGGCCTGAAAACGCCGGTCTTTTTCCTCTTTGCTCAGTTTAACCCGTTCGGGGGAATCGCTCATACAGGTGGGCGGGGGAAATTGCAGGCCGAAACCTACGAAGGAATAGGGGATTATGACAATAGAAGCAGGTGAGGCAGCAACTCGGCAGCGGGGGCTGACCGGGTTACTTCACGCCAATAACCGCTCGTTGCACGACGCTACCCGCAGCCCGGAAAGGCCAAAAGTAGCGCAACGCAACGTGCGGCGCATTGCCCGATGTACGGATTGCAGCGTCTGCTAGGTTGCGATACGGCAAATAAGCAGCAAACTAACTAGACGAATCGGCCATTGTTCGTCGCCATATAGCATTTATTGTTCGACCGGCAGCGGCGCCCACGCGGCCACCCGCGCCGCCACCGCCGCCGCCGCAATGGCCCGGATGCAGGTGCAGGCGGCGGGCTGCTGGCGGCAGTCGTCGCAATTCGGCTTATCAAAAACCATGAATTCGGCGTGCGGGCCCAGTGGGGCCCAGCGGCCGGGGTGCATGGGCCGGATGGGCGGGTACAGGCCCAGCGCGTGGCGGCCCAGCGCGGCAGCCAGATGCAACGGGCCGGTACTGCCGGCCACAAGGCCATCAGCGGCGGCGATGAAGGCGATGAACTGCGGCAGGTTGAGCTGGCCGGTGAGGTCGGCAGTGAGGAAGGCGGCATTTTCCTGGAGCCAGGGGGCCAGCTCCTCCCCTTCCGCGCCCGTGCCGGTGATGAAGACGCGGTGGCCGGCGCGGTGCAGCAGACGGGCGAGTTGGGCGAAGTTGTCGAGGCCCCACTCGCGGGCGCTGCCCCGGCTGCGCGGGTGCAGGATGACGTTGAGCTGGCTGGGCTGGCGCTGCTGGAGCAGTTCCTGGAGCGGCGGGGCCAGCGGCTCGGTGGCGTGCAGGCGCACCAGCTGGGCCACTTCCTTTGTGGTGGGCGTGGAAGTATCGCCGAGGGGCGCCAGCAGCTTCACATTTAGCTGGGCTTCGTGCAGGGGCGAGTGGCGGCGGCTGAGGGCGATGAGCTGGTTGCAGGTAAGCCAGTGCTGCCAGCGGTTGCGGGTACCGATGCGCAGCGGGATTTTGGCCTTCTGGGCAAGGCGAGCCAGAATTTTATTGGGGAAGACGTGGATGATGGCGGCGGCCTCATAGGCGCGCAGGGTTTCGAGCTGAGCCGTTGCGGGCTCCTTCAGCAGCTCGTCCAGGTTCAGGAAATCATCGACCCAGGGGCAGGCGGCGGCCACGGGCGCGGTGTAGGTGCGGCCGATGAGCACCACCCGGCAGCCGGGAAACAGCTGCTTGAGCCGCCCGCACACCGGCAGGGTGAGCACTACGTCGCCGATGGCGTCGGTGCGGGAGACGAGGAAGGTGAAGGTTTTTTCCGGGCTCATGCTTCGGCTTGTTCGGTGCGGGTTTTCAGCTTGGCGAATTTCAGGAACACGCCCCAGGCCGAAATGCCGGCGATGCACAGGCCGGCGAAACCATCGAGAAAGCCCAGCCGGAAGATGTAGCCGTGGACGAATTTCCAGAGCGGTTTGAGAAGCAGGTGAAACAGATTGACGTGGGTACGGCCGCGCAGGGCCAGTTCCTGGGCCGTGATGCTGGTGAATTTATTAAGCTGGCTGACGTGCTGCGCAATGCTATGGTAGCTGTAGTGCAGGGCATCGCCGACGAGCAACCCGGTGGTTTGGCCGGGGTTTACCTCGAATTTTTCGTGCAGGAGCAGGCCGGTCCAGCGGCCCAGGCGGCGGTCGTAGAGGCGCAGCTTACGGTCGGGATACCAGCCGCCATGGCGCACCCAGTGGCCACAGTAGTTGGTGAGGCGGGCCAGCGAGTAGGCGGCGTGCTGCCAGTCGGCCCTGGCAGCGCAGATAGATTGGCGCAGCTCGTCGGTGAGGACTTCGTCGGCATCGAGCTGGAGGATGTGGTCGAATTTCGCTTGGCTGGTGGCATAGTTTTTCTGCTCGACGTAGCCGGCGAAGGCGTGCTGGATAACGCGGACTCCGTGCTGGCGGCAGATTTCCACGGTGGCATCGGTGGAGAAGGAATCGACCACGAGCACGTCGTCGGCCACGTCGCCCAGGGCCTGGAGGCAGCGGGCAATATTGGCCGCTTCGTTGAAGGTGATAATGACGACGGAGAGAGGAATGGGCATGGGCGGGCAAATATCCGGCGTTTTTGTTGACTGGAGCGTGGACCGTTTTTGCAATATTTTCGTATCGCAACCCACCGGACGTGCGTAACTTGCACCCGAATTCGTTTAGCCACACATGAAAAAAACGCTCCTCCCCGGCCTGTTGGCCGCTGCTCTGCTGTCGCTCACGCTGCCTTCGTGCGGCCCGTCTGTCGCCGAGGGTGATGATGATATCGCCACCACTGCTCTCCCTCCCCTGCCCGCCGCCCCCGACACCACCCAGGGTGCCAAGCAGCCCGAGCAGATGCGCGAGTTGAACTCGGTGAACGCCACGGAAGACATCAAGAAAATGCAGCCGCAGATGTAATCACTGATTGGCTCGGATTTTAGCGGATTTCACGGATTTTGTGGACGCTGACCTTTGGTTGAGGTAGCGCTGACCCGGGCCATTCATTGGGTTTTCTGCTTTTAATTGATTGGGTCGTTACTGCTGAGGCGGTGGCGGCCCAATTTCTTTTTCTTCTGATTTAATTACCATGGAAAACAACATTGTGCTGCGCCGGGGCGTGGAAGCTGATTTGCCGCAGGTGCTGGGCCTGATTCAGGAACTGGCCGAATACGAGAAAGCGCCGGAGGCCGTGACCAACACGCTGGTGGCCATGCAGCGCGATGGGTTTGGGCCGGCCCCCATCTTCGGCTTTTTCGTGCTGGAAAATGAGGGGACCGAAATCATCGGGCTGGCGTTGTTTTACACAGCCTACTCTACCTGGAAGGGCCGGATGCTGTACCTCGAAGACCTAGTGGTGACGGAGGCGGGCCGGCGCGGCGGCCTGGGCCGGCTGCTGTTCGATGCCGTGGTGGCCGAAGCCCGCGCCACCGGCGCCGTGCGGATGAAATGGCAGGTACTGAACTGGAATGAGCCCGCCATCGGCTTTTACAAAAAGATGGGCGCGACCATCGAAGACGAGTGGCTAAACGGCAACCTGGACGAGGCCCAGCTTGGGCGCTACGAGGTGGCACCGGTGGCCACGGCTGCGGCCGCGCCGGCTACGGGGAGCAGCTTGTAGCTGCGGTAGCGTCAAAGGCTGGCGATTATCATCAACAACCTACAGCTGGGTGAACTTCTGGCTGCCCGTGCGGCCTTGCGCATCCTGCCAGCGCAATACGTACAGGCCGGACTGCGTAGCGGGCAGATTTAGCGTGAGCACGTTCAGGCCGGCAGATACGCTGAGGGCGGTGGCCATGATGCGGCGGCCCAGCATGTCATACACCCAGAAAATTACCGTGCCATCGGCGGAGGCGGGGTATTGGAGGCGCAGCCGGGAGTCCGTCACCGGGTTGGGGAAGATGCTGACGCTGGCGCTTTCCGAGCTTATGACTACGGGAGCGGCGTTGTCGAGTGAGCCATCGGGGCGCTGCAGGCGGAGGCGGTAGTAGTGCAGGCCGGTGAGCGGCTGGGCATCTACGTACTGGTACTGGCTGGCGGGGGGGCGCGGGGCGATGGTGGCCAGCGGCGTCCAGGCGGTGGTATCGCCGCTCAGGCTGCGCTCCACCACGAAGCGGCTCAGGAAGCACTCGTCGCGGGTGGTCCAGTTGAGGGTGGCGCCGGTGCCGGCAGTGTACTGTCCGGTGAGGCCGGTGAGGGGAGAGGGCAGCAGGGCCGGGCCGCTGCAGCCCAAGTTGCGAAAGCTGCGCACCCGCAGCACCTGCCGCCCACCGGCCACATCGCTGAGGGGGTTCAGCGAACGGGTGGTTTGGCCAAGCGCCAGGGCGTAGTGCATGATGGCACGGGGCAGGTTGAGGTGGTTGAGCTGCTGGGCGTGGCCCAGCTCGTGCACGGCCACCGACTCAAAATCGACCTGGCTGGTGGTGGCCGGCAACGGACCAAACTGGAAGGGCGAGCCATCGTCGAACTGCATATCGATTTCCTTCACCCAGAATATTACTTCGCCATTTGGCGCGTAGCAGCCTTTGTAGTAGCTGGTGGTGCGGCCCAGAACGCGGGCGGGCAGCTCGGCCCCCTGGTCGAAGGCCACAACGTTCTGGCCGTCGTCGGCGATGGTGTTGGTGGCGCTGGCGGGGCCCACTTCCCAGTTCATGCCCGTCTGGCAGCGCCAGGTGGCCAAGGCGCGCTGCCAGGCCGCCGCCGGCGTGGCCGTGAAGTTGGGCCCGAAGCGGAAGGTGATGCCCCCGGTGGCATTGAGGGCAATGTGGTTGGGGCGCTGTAGGAACTTGCCATCGGTGCTTTCCACGTTGGTGAGGGCATAGACAATGGTCAGGACACTGCTGCTTTCGACATTGAGTTGGTCGGAAGTGGTGACGCGCACGGGGCCGGAGCCGGCGGGGTGGCCGCTGCTCACCGGGCTACCGCCGCTGGCCGTCGAAGGCACCCGCACCTGAATCTGGTTGTTGGTCCAGCTGAGGTAGTCGTCGTCGCGGGCTTTCACGCGGGTCGCGCCGCCATCGTCGGCATTCCTGAATTCGACAAAGCCACTGCCCCGGGTGCTGCCAAAGCCGTCGCCGGTGATGGTGAGCACCGCCCCGGTACCCGCCGTGAGGCTGGTGGGCGCAAAGCCCGCAATGGTAGGGGCCGTCGTGCCCCGCTGCGCGGGCGCCGCCGCCTGGGCCAGCGCCGGGTTGGCCTGCAACACCTGGCGCGCCTGCCCCGTGAGCTGGGCTATTTCCTGATAAAAGCCCGCATCCAGTGCCTTGTAAATGCGGAAGGGCTCAGAGGCGGTGCCCTCGGCGGGGTTGAATTGGATGAAGCCCTGCTCGCTGCCCACTGGGGTGAAGGCGGCGGAGCCAACGGGAAGGCCCGGCCAGGGCGCAGGCATCAGGAAGAAAATGCCCTGCTGGCCGGGCGTGAGCTGCAGGGTATTGGTCAGGATTTGCTGGTCGAGCCCCAGCCGGCCGCCTTCGGTGAGGACGGTGAGGCCGGTGGTATCGGCTACCGGGCCTTTCAGCAGCGAGAAGACCCGCAGCCGGTGCCGGGTGAAGAGGTGCCGGTGGCCGGCATCCCAAAAGCTGCGGGCGTCGAGCACCTGCGCTTCAACTACCAGGGCCGACTGCCGGGCGCGGCGGGCCGGCTCCAGGGGCAGCATCAGGCAGCGGGTTTCGGCGGGCACCGGGGCTTGGGCCAGCGCCGGGCCGGCGCCCGCTATCAGCAGCCCCAATGCACTCGCCCACTTGCGGCTCACGAAACGAAGAAATGGTAATGCAGCAGGCATAAACAAGGAAAAAAACGAGGGCTGCCGAAGATACGGCAAACTGGGATGAAGGGACTTATTGCCTGTTCGAACAAGCGGGCTGTCGGCTTTTGGGATATCAGCTTAGTACCCGCGCCGGGCTTCGGCCAGCTCGCGGGCAAACCGGTGGGACTGGTGGTACTGGCGCACATCGCGCCAGATTATGCCCACAAATACGTTGAGGCGGTAGCTGAAGTACATGCCGTCGAAATCGTCCTCATAATCAATTTCAAGCACCGACTTGCGGTAGCCCACGCTGCCGCTCACCCCCACCCAGCGAAACGGCTTGACCAGGACGGAAAGCCCGGCCTCGACGGGCACAAACAGGCCCCGGTTGTCGGTAGTGGTGGAGCCGCTTTGGTTGGTAACGGTGTAGTGGCTGCGGCCCAGGCCCACTTCCAGCGGCAGGCTGATTTCGAGCCAGGGCCGCTGAAAGAAAATATAGCTCACGTTGGGCGTGAAGTACGTGAGGTCGAGTTGAGGCGTGAGGGTATCGGTGATTTTCTTGGTGCGCTTGCCGTTTCGGTATTGGTAGATGTAGAGCGCGGCATAGTCGCGGCTGAGGGTGTAGCCACCCAGGCCCAGCCGCCAGCGCCGGCCGGGCAGCAGCAGCCCGGCATTGACCCCAATGATGTGCACGGCCGACGACTGCACGAAGGACTCGCGGTTGTCGAGCGAAATGACGAAGCCCACCCGGCGGCGCGGGGCCACGGGGGCCGGGCAAGGCGGTCCCGCCTCCGTGGCCCCGGCCGAATCGGCGGCGGGCCGGGTCTGGGCGGCTCCCACCAGGGCATTCAGCAGCAGGGCAACCAGCAAGCTGGCCCCGATGTAACGAGTCATAATAAAACAGTAGCAGTGGCGCAATCGGGCTAAAGCTAAGCCATTAACGTGAGCTACGCATGATAGCCGACACCAAAGACACAGGCCGGCGCTGGTAGTTTAAACTAGCCGGCCTAGCCAGCTGGCGCGGGCTGGGGCAGCCACTGGGGCGAGCCGCCGGCCACGGCGGGCCAGCCGTCGGCAGTGTAGTCCAGCCGGGCCAGGATGAGCACGCGGCGCGAGTAGCCCTCCGAATCGTCGATGGCGTCGAAGGTGGGCTGGCGGGGGTCGATGGCGTGGCAGGCCAGCCAGTCCTGGCCGGCGGCATCGGTCACCACGCAGTTGTGGCCGGGGGCGTGCCAGTGGGCATTGGCGGTGAGCAGGGCGGCGTGGGGGTTGGCGGTGGCGGCGGCGTAGGTTTCGAAGGGGCCGGTGGCTTGGCGGGCGCGGGCCACCAGCACGGCGTAGTGGGCATGCGGGCCGCAGCAGTTGTCGCCCGAAAAAAACAGGTAGTACCAGCCGGCGCGGTAGTGCACCCAGGCCCCTTCGATGAGGCGGTGGTAGTCGGCGGGGTCGTCGGAAACGCTGGGGTGCAGCACGGCCACGGCCTCGCTGCCGGGCGCGAAGCGCAGGCGGTCGGTAGCCAGCTCGCGCACCCAGATGGGGCCGAACCCCGAGCCCCAGTACAGCAGCCGCCGGCCAGTGGCGGGGTCATCGAAAGCCATGGGGTCGATGCAGGTGAAGCCGGGACCGGGCAGCATGGGCCGGCCGCAGTCCACGAACGGGCCAGCGGGCGCATCGGCCACGGCCACGGCCAGGCTGAAATAGTCGGCCCCATCGTGCCTGGACGAGTAGTAGAGATAGTAGCGCCCGCCGTGCTCGCTCACGTGCGGAGCCCATATTTTCTGGCTTTCGGTGGCCCAGACGGGTTTTTCGGGCAGGCCTTCGCCGAGGTATTCCCAAGCCACCAAATCGCGGGAGCGGGCCACTTGCAGGTTGATAATGAGGCCGGCGCGCTTGGTTTGGGTCCCGTAAGCGTAGTACCAGCCATCGGCGGCGCGGATGATGGTAGGGTCCGGAAAGTTGTCGTCGAGGACGGGATTGGTAAACATGGCGGTTTTAGTTAGTAGTTAAAAGTTGAGAGTTAAGAGCTTAAATTATAACGTTCCTCTTGACTCTCAACTTTTAACTCTTAACTCCCCTATTGCTCCCGCTGCTGCTGCAGCCACAGGCAGGCCGAGGCGACGTCATCGAAGGTACCCACTAGCGGCTTGGTAATAAGACACATCCGCTCTTCGGTGGCGTGGCGGGCCTGCAGGCTATGGGGCAGCACCCAGGCGAAGTAGCGCAGGCCGGCGGTCTGCATCTCTTCCAGCCACTGCGTACCCCACTGGGTGTGCTGCAGGTGTACGGTGAGAACGTTGGTGCTGTCGCTCAGGATTTTCTGGCAGGGCCACTGGCGCAGGGAAGCCAGCATTTGCTCGCAGGCGGCTTGGGCCAGGGGACCATCATAGTTGCCGCGCAGGTCTACGTAGAGCCAGCGGTTGGGCTCGTCGTGGCCGATGAACAGGGCGGGAGAATCGAGAATGGGTTGCAAGGGCTGGCGGGGTGCAGGCAGGCAATGGCGTTTTGCGCACTCAAATAACGGCACCAATTCTTTCCCGGCCCGGGATTTCATCTGCTCAGCTCCGGGCATAAATACTTTGCCGGCCGCGCATTCATCTGCTACGGCCGGGCACTAGCTTTGTGGTTCTGCTTGCGCCGGAAGGTGCCCGGAAACCCGGCAAACCGCCTGCTCTCGCCTCACTCCCACCCTATTCGCTGATGTTCAAAAAAAGTGTTGCCCTCCTGGCTTTGTTGTGTGCGCCGTTTAGCCTGCTGGCGTGGGGTGTGATGGGCCACCGGGCCGTGGCCAAAATCGCCGAAAACCACCTTTCCTCTACGGCCAAACGCGAAGTAGCCCGCATGCTGGGCCACGAAACCATGCCGCTGGTAAGCACCTGGGCCGATGAGCTGCGCTCGGACCCGCTGTTCCGCGACACGGCACCCTGGCACTACCTCAACGTGGCCACCGGCCTCGATTTTGCCGCATTCGTGAAGCAGCTGAACGACCCCGCCCTGGCCGCCCCCGCCGCGCCCACCAACGCCTACACGGCTCTGCTGCAAGCCCGCCGCGACCTGAAAGACCCCAAGAAAACCGCCGAGGAAAAGCTCGTGGCCCTTAAGTTTATAGTTCACCTGGTGGGCGATGTGCACCAGCCCCTGCACGTAGGCCACGCCGAGGACAAAGGCGGCAACAGCATCATGGTGAACTGGCGCGCCAAGGACGACACCAACCTGCACAGCGTGTGGGATACCGCCCTGGTGGAATACCCCGGCTTCACCTACAGCGAAATGGCCACGGCCTACGACCACGCCACGCCCGCCCAAATCAAGCAGTGGCAGAAGGATGATATGACGACCTGGCTTTTCGAGTCGTACCAGCTCTGCACGCCCATCTATGCCAGCGCGGCGGTTTCGCCCACCAAGTTCGACTGGCACTTCTACCCCACCTTCGGCCCCACTGTGGAGCAGCAGGTGCTGAAAGCCGGCATCCGCCTGGCCGGTGTGCTCAACGAGGTATTCGACAAGTAGGCCAGCACCTTCCAACGCTCGTTTCTGAAGCCCCGGCCCCACCAGCGCCGGGGCTCTTTTTATGGGGCATTTTTTGCGCCCCGACGCGACTCCACCCTCTGTGCTACTGGCTTTGCTATCGGTATGCCGCCCTGCCGGGCACCACCTGGTGGAGGCTACCGTTTAGCAGTCCGCAACCGGGGTTAGCGAAGCAAATTATTCCGGCAAGTATTGCCTCATAAGATTTTCCCAGCCAGCGGGACAGCAGCAGTCGGATTTTCAGGCAAAACACTGCATTATTCATATATCGACAATATAAACCCGTGTATAATCAAAATAATAGGCTCAACACCTACTTTTCCTGAAATTATTCGCAGCTTGCCAGCCTTTTTTCAGCGGCCTACCAGCACTGTATCAGGGCATTTACTACAGTATGATGTTTTTGATAACGAATTGTTAAAACAGTTGATGAAAAATGCAGGATATTGCATGCGCAATCGGTTTGCCTGCACTATGCAAGTAGAGTGAGGATTGCAGCACTCTCAATAATCATATTTCTCTGTTACCCTTTTTCATGATAGAATCTTACAATCGAAAAACCTGGGCGAGCCGTTTGCAGAAGGCTGGTTTGGCTGTATTGGTGGCGGGTGGGGCCGCTGGGGCCGCACAAGCGCAGACGCTGAACTATACGCCCAGCACGGCCGTGAACGTGGCCGGCACTTATACCGACCTGGGCACGACCGGCACGGCCATTGCCACGGCAAATACGGACGATGACAACTCGGCGGCACAGGCCATTGGGTTCAGCTTCAACTTCAATGGCATCGCGTTCACGCAGTTTGTGCTGAACACGAACGGCTTGATTCGGCTGGGCAGCGCGGCGCCTTCGTCGGTGGCAGCCTTTCCACCGTTTGCTCAAACGCCGGAATCCGGCCCGATTTCCGGCACCAACGCGGCCGATGTCAACCTGATTGCGCCGTTCAACCTAGACCTGGGCCCCGGCACCGCCGGCGGCACCGAGTACCGCGTGGTTACCACCGGCACGGCTCCTAACCGAGTGTGTACCATTCAGTGGAAAAACGTGGCCGACAAGCCCCAGGCTGCTTCGTCGACCATTGCAACAGTTATCGCCACGCAGTTCGACAACTTTTCCTTCCAGGTAAAGCTCTACGAAACCACTAATAACGTGGAGTTTGTGTACGGCACTGCCACGGCCAGCACTGGCGTATCGAACGCCAAGTACGCAGCCGTTGGCATTAAGGGCGCGGTACCGGCATCGTCGGTATTGGCCACCAAGGCGTCTACGGGGCTCTGGTCGGCGGCTACCTTTATGGTGGGCCCTTACCTGGCATCGAGCGCGGGCAACGCCCACAACGTCCGTCAAACGGCTTTGCCGGATGCGGGCCGCACCTACCGCTTCGCGCCTACTCCTACCAGCGACGCGGCGGTATCGGTTATTTATACGCTGGGCAAAATAGCCAGCCCGGGTGCCCTGCCGCACGCCGTGCGGGCCGTGGTGACCAATGCCGGCGTTTCGGCGCAGACCAACCTCGACGTGACGCTGAACGTGACCGGGGCCAACACCTTCACCGATACCAAGCGCGTGGCCTCGCTGGCAGCGGGCGCTTCCACTACGGTTACGTTTGCCAGCTACCCGGCCACGCTCGCGGCGGGCACCAACACGGTTACCGTAACCGTGCCGGCCGATGGCAACAACAACAACAACACCGCCACCTACGGCCAGCTGGTAACGGCCAACCGCGTGTCGTATACCGACCCGGTGGCTGCGGCTACGGGAGGCATTGGCCTCGGCAACGCCATTCTGGCTTCGAAGTACACCTTGCCGGCAGCTACCACCATTGGCGATGTGGTGCTAACATTTGCTGCGGCCACCGGCACGACGACCAATACGGCCCCGTACCAGCTGGTTATCTACGATGCTTCGGCCCCCGGGGGCCTGCCCGGCGCGCTGCTCTATACCTCGCCTACGCAGAACCGCACCACCGCCGGCGGCACCGTTACGCTAACGGTACCCAACATCGCTGTACCAACCAGCTTTTTTGTGGGTGTGAAAGAAACCAGCGCCACCAACATGTCGCTTTCTTACCAGCTTGAGACCCCCATTCGCCCCGGCACCTTCTTCTACCTGCCGGGCGGCACGGCCACCTGGCTCGACTTTGCCCCCAACAACTCGTTCCGCTTTGCGATTGAGTTCGGGACCGTGACCCCGAACTGTGTACCACCTACGACCCTGTCCGTGGGTAACGTCACCGCCACCGGTGCTTCAGTATTCTTTACGGCGCCCGCTACGGGGGCCAGTAACTACGAAGTGCTGTACGGCCCGGCCGGCTTCGCCCTCTCTACCGGCACGCTGGTAACGAGCACCACCGCCCCCGTGCCGCTGAGTGGCCTGACGCCCGCCACCACCTACCAGGTATATGTGCGGAGCAACTGCACCGCCGGCGGCAGCAGCAGCTACGCTACGCCCGTCACGTTCACCACGCCCTGCAGCCCCACCCAGACGGTAGCCGCCTTCCCCTACAGCCAGGACTTCGACACCCTGATTCCGGGCCAGTCGCTGCCCTGCGGCTTCAGCGTGCTGGATGCTAATGCCGACGGTGCTACCTGGGCCGTATCGGCCACCAACCCCAACTCGGGCGCCAACAGCATCCGCTACCGGGGCCTGGTGCTGAACAACGTGGTGGCCAACGACTGGTTCTTCACGCCGCCGCTGGCGCTGCTGGCTACTTCGCGCTATCAGGTGGCGTTCCGCTACCGTGGCGAAGGCATTGCCAACAGCCCCTCGAACTACACGGAGAGCCTGGAAGTGAAATCGGGCACGGCCGCCACGGTAGCTGCCCAAACCAACCTGCTGTACAACAACACGGCCATCACCAACACCAACTATGCCCTGGCCAACGGTACTTCGGTACCCGTGGTGGCCTTGTTGCCGGCCGGTGCCAGCACGCAGTACGTGGGCTTCCACGTGAAGAGCCTGGCCAACCAGGGCAACCTCTACATCGACGACGTGGCGGTGACGGCCGTTTCCATCACGGCTACTTCGGAGGCGCTGCTGCGCGCTGTGAGCGTGTTCCCCAACCCGTCGACCACGGGCGTGTTTGACCTCGAAATTCACGGAGCTAACGCCAAAGGCAGCCTTGATGTGCAGGTGACCAACACCCTGGGCCAGCGCGTGTACACGGGCGCCGCCCGCGACAACTACACCAACCGCCTCGACCTGAGCAGCCTCGCGGCCGGCATTTACTACCTGCAGGTGCGCAACGGCGACGAGCGCCTGACCAGCCAGGTAAGCATTGTGAAATAACACGCGCAGCCGCACTATTTCACCTCATCGACTGTCCGTTGAGAAGTTGGCACTGAAGGCGATTGCCTCGCAATTGCGCTTCGGTGCCAACCTTCAACCCTCAAGCCAGTCGAACCCCGGCAACGCAACTGTTTTTCGGGAAATCCCTCATTCATTCGCAGCAATTAAAAGCTGTTGCCCAAGCGTTTTTGTTTTTCCACTTTTCACTCTATATGAACGTATTACCTACTTATTCAGGCTATCGCAAGCTGGCGCTGGCCATTGCGCTGGCGATGCCGGGGCTGGTGCTGGCCCAGGAGGTTGCCCCAGCCGCGCAGGTGCTGGCCTCGTTTGCCGTGAAGGCGCGGGCCCAGGGCCACCTGACGGAGGCCGATGTGGCCAACCCGACCGTGACCAGCTCCTACACGGATGCCAGCACGGGCCTCACGCACACCTACCTGCAGCAGCGGGTGAATGGCCTGACGGTGTTTAACGCCAACGGAGCCGTGCACACCGATGCCAGCGGCAAGGTGGTGTATTTCAACCAGGATTTTCTGGCGGGCGCGGCGGCAGTAGCCCCTTCGGCCACGCCGGGCCTCACGCCGGAGCAAGCCGTGGGAGCGGCTGCGAAGGGCCTGAGCCTGCCCATGCCCGTAGCCCTGCAACGCGTGACGGAAGGCCGCGTGGCCGACGGCATCGTGTTCAACAAAGGCGGTATTTCGGAAGAAAACATTCCGGTGCGTCTGATGTACCTGCGCGTTGATAACAAGCTGGTGCTGGTGTGGAACGTGACCATTGCCCAACTCGACCAGCAGCACTACTGGAACGCCCGCGTGGATGCGCAAACCGGCCGCCTGCTGGACCGCAACGACTACACCGTGAGCGAGCAGACCACCTTCCGCCAGCACGTGATGCAGGAGCAGGCCCGGCGCAAGCTGGTGCCCACTACGGCTGCCATTGCCCTGGACGCGAAAGCCGCCAAGGCGCTGAAGAACGCCAAAGGCGCGAAAGGCACCACGGGCGTAGCCAACAGCATGACGGTTATCCCCGTGCCGTTCGAAAGCCCCGACCTTTCGCCCCGCGTGGTGGTGCCCTTCAGCTCGGCCAACCCGCTGTACTCGCCCTACGGCTGGCAGGTGGGCGACACCCGCGCGCCCAGCGCGTTCTACGCCGATGCCTACTCGCTGCTTTCGAGTGGCAAGCAGCTCACGCGAGGCAACAACGTGGCGGCCTACGACGACAACGCGACGACGGTGACGGGCAACGGCAACGTGGCTTCTACCACCAACTCGCCCGACGGCGGAGCCAACCGCGACTTCGACTTTGCCTTCAACCAGCCACTGGGGCCCCGCGACCCGGGCAACCTCGCGGCCGGCATCACCAACCTGTTCTACTGGAACAACATGCTCCACGATGTGATGATGAGCAAGGGGTTTGATGAGGTATCGGGCAACTTCCAGTACAAGAACATTGGTACCCAGGGCTTGGGCAACGACTTTGTGCGGGCCGAATCGCAGGACGGCAGCGGCCGCAACAACGCCAACTTCTCGACCCCGGTAGACGGCAGCAACGGCCGGATGCAGATGTACCTGTTTGATAACACCGGGGCCAATGCCCTGACCGTGACCGGCGCGGCCAGCGCGGCCGGCAGCTACCGCTTTGCGTCGGTTTCCTTTGGCCCACGCCTCACCAAGCGGCCGCTGACGGGCCGGCTGGTGCTCGTGAACGACGGCGTATCGGCCGATGGCGGCGACCACGGCTGTGCTTCGCCCTTCGTGAACGCGGCGGCGGTGGCCGGTAATATTGCCTTTATTCAGCGCGGCGGCTGCCCCCAGCTCACCACGCTCAACCCCCGGGCTACCAACGCCTTTGCTACCAAGGTGAAGCGTGCCCAGGACAACGGTGCTACTTCCGTTATCGTGTTTGACTCGCTGGGCACCACCACCAACCTGGTGAATTTTGGCGGTACCGATACCGTGGGCATTCGCATTCCGGCCATTTTCATCAGCGGGGCCGATGGCTTCCGGCTGCGTTCGGCCATTCTGGCCGGCGCTACGCTGAACGCGACCGCCACGCTGGGTGCCGACTTCGACGGCTCGTTTGACAACGGCGTGGTATCGCACGAGTTTGGCCACGGCATCAGCAACCGCCTCACCGGCGGCCCGGCCAACTCCAGCTGCCTCAACTCGGCCACTGGCAACCAAACCATGGGCGAAGGCTGGAGCGACTTTTTTGCCCTCTGGATGACCACCCGCCCCGGCGAAGATGGTGCCACCAACCGCTACATGGCGACCTACGACAACGGCGACCCCTACGCTGTGGGCCCAGGCTTCCGCCGCAAGCCGTACTCCACCAACTTCGCGCAGAACAACTACACCTACGCCCAGTTGGGCACCGCTACCGGCCGCTTCCAGGAAACCCACGACGTGGGCGAAGTATGGGCTACCGTGCTGTGGGACCTGAACTGGCAGTTCATCTACCGCTACGGCTACAACGCCGACTTCTTCAGCGCTACCGGCGGCAACAACAAAGCCCTGAAGCTGGTGCTCGACGGCTGCAAGCTGCAGGTGTGCAACCCCGGCTTCCTCGACGGCCGCGATGGCCTGCTGCGGGCCGACTCGCTCACCAACCGCGCCGCCAACGCCGGCCTGATTTGGAACGTGTTTGCCCGTCGGGGCATGGGCTACAGCGCCGTGCAGGGCAACCGTGTGAACGGTGCGCCACTCGTTACGGGCATTGTGCAGGCGTTCGACCTGCCCCCCGGCACGCCGGCCATCGCCTTGTCCAGCAAGAATGGCGCTACCGCCGGCAATGCGCTGGAAGCCTACCCCAACCCGGCGCAGAACGTGCTCACCGTGCGCACGCAGCTCACCAGCACCGTCCCCATGCAGGTAGACATGCTCGACCTGCTGGGCAAAACCGTGCTGCGCGCCGTGCCGGTACCAGCCGGCCAGATGCAGCAGAGCGGCGTGGAGCTGAACACCAGCCGCCTGGCATCGGGCATTTACATTGTGCGCGTAACGACCAGCGGTGGCACGTACAGCACCAAGGTGAGCGTGCAGCACTAAGCTTCACGGTCCCTGCGTTTGCAAAAAAGCCCGGCTTCGGCCGGGCTTTTTTTGTGTCCTGTGCCCGCCTGGCTGACGCGGGTTATGCCCCGGAGCGGGGCTCCTACTGCCGCTGCAGCCACATATAGGCAGTGGCCACGTCGTCGAAGGTGCACACGGTGGGGGCCTCAATTTCCAACACCACGCCTTCGGTCGTTCGCCGCGAGTGAAGCTTTTGAGGCATCACCCAGGCTAGGTGGCGGAGCCCGGCGGCGTGCATGTGGGCGAGCCATTCCAGGCTCCTGGCCGAGAGCTGCATGGTGGGGTGGATGATATTGGAATTGTCGTTCAGAATCTTACTACAGGGACACTCCTGCAGGCTCGTCAGCATCAGCCCGCACGCAGCCCATGATGAGTCTGGGTCATGCACGCCTTTCCAGTCCACATAAAGCCACTGATTTTCAATATCGTAGTCGATAGATATTCCCGGCGTATCGACAATAGCGCGCAGCTGCATGAGATAATAGACTTGTTCCTGAATACGATAGATAATATTGAACGGCATGCAGAGCATGACGCGCTGACATCTCAGAACAAGTATAATAGCTAATGCAATGGTCAAACATCAACCTCCCACTCGTACCCATCTTACCCCTACGCTGGGAGGAAGCACAACGGCTAAACCCGTGTGGTGAGGCAAAAAACGCACTCCTACAGCACCGGCCGCTTATCAAACCACGGCCGGGCCTGCTCCAGCTGCCCGGCCAGCCGGAACAGCACGTCCTCAGCCCCCAGCTTTGCGATGAACTGCACGCCGCAGGGCAGGCCGTCGGCGGTCCAGTGCAGGGGCACCGACATGGCGGGCTGGCCCGTGAGGTTGGCCACCTGGGTGTAGGGCGTTTTTTCGAGGCTCTGCTCGGCCAGCTTCTCCACGATGCCCGAGCGGCGGATGAGGCCGCCCAGGCCGAAGGTATTCACCAGCGTCAGCAGTTTTTGCTCCAGCGGCCTGGGCTGCAGCTCGCCGATGCGTACGGGCGGCGTGGCCAGCGTGGGCGTGAGCAGCAGGTCGTGGGTGAGGTGGAAGCGGCCGAAGGCGCGGGCGTGGTCGTTCCAGGTATGGCGGGCGGCGGCAAAATCGGCGGCGGAATACGTGCGGCCCAGCAGGCCCAGCAGCCAGGTGGTGGGCTCCACGTCGCGGGGCCGGGCGGGGCGGCCCAAGTGTTTGGCCAGGGCCGCGATGCTGGCCCCGGTTTCGCCAAAATACAGCATCAGGAAGGCCGAAGCCACGGCCCGGCCATCAAACGGCAGCGGTACTTCTTCTACCTCGTGGCCCAGGCTTTCGAGCAGTTTGGCGGCCTCCGTCACGGCCGTGGCGCACTCCGGGTGCAGGGCGCTGCCCAGCGGGTGGCCCAGGCTGAAGGCGATGCGCAGGCGGCCGGGCTCCCGGCCCACCTCTTCCAGATAAGGCCGGGCGGGGTTGGGCAGGAAGTAGGGCGCGCCCGCATCGGGGCCCAGGGTGGCATCGAGCAGGGCCGCGCTGTCGCGCACCGAGCGCGACACCACGTGCTCCACGGCGGCACCCTGCCACTTTTCGCCCTGCTCGGGGCCGGTGGGCACGCGGCCCCGGCTGGGTTTCAGCCCAAACAGCCCGCAGCAGGCTGCCGGAATCCGGATGGAGCCGCCGCCGTCGCCCGCCCCGGCCACCGGCACAATGCCGGCCGCCACGGCCGCCGCCGCCCCGCCGCTGCTGCCGCCGGGCGTGTGGCCCAGGTGCCAGGGGTTGCGGGCGGGGCCGTGCAGCAGGGGTTCGGTCACGCCCATCAGGGCAAACTCGGGGGTGTTGGTTTTGCCCAGGATGTTGAGGCCGGCAGCCTGCCAGCGGCGCACCAGCTCGGCATCTTCGTGGGGCACAAAATGGCGCAGCGCCCGGCTGCCCGAGGTGTGCGGCGCGCCGGCATACTGCGCACCAAAATCCTTGAGCAGAAACGGCACGCCGCCAAACGGGCCGGCCGGCAGCCCAGCGGCGGCGCGCGCCTGGGCGGGCGCATACAACGGGTGCACCACGGCGTTAATTTGAGGGTTTACGGCCTCGGCCCGGGCAATGGCGGCGGTGCACAGCTCGGCGGGCGTGAGCTGGCCGGTGCGCACGAGAGCGGCCTGGGCCAGGCCGTCGAGGCGGTCGTATTCGGCAGGTGAAATCATGAGTTAAATGTAGGCGAACGGGGCCGGGCAATCTGAAACGGGTGCGGCCGGCGTAGGTGAGGCAACAGCAAGAAATATCGCCGATTTCGGACTATATTTCAACGAATATCAGCACAAAGCCAACCGCTGCTATTTAGCCAATCGCCCCAATGGTCACGCCCATTTTTCAGATTTTAGATTACCAGCAGGCCCTCGATTTCTACATCGACTGGCTGGGGTTTCGAATTGACTGGCAGGACCAGTCGGTGCGCGGGCCGCTGTATATGCAGGTATCGCGCGGCGGCATCGTGCTGCACCTCTCCAGCCACCCCGAGGAAAGCTGCGCCGGGGCCAAGGCCATGGCCGAAATCAACGGCTTGATTGCCTTTCACCACATGCTCACGCAAAAAGCCTCAGCCTATCCGAGCCCGGTGCTGCAAAAAACCTGCTGGAGCGACAAAGTGATGCAGGTGGAAGTGACCGACCCGTTCGGCAATATCCTGGTGTTCGCGGAGCTCTGCGCGTAACCCGCTGCCGCCGCTACAGGCTCAGCAGCTCCCGGAACCGCACCGACTGCTGCCGCGATACTTCCACCTCGGGGCCGCCGCGCAACGTCAGCTTCAGTGTGTTGCTGAACCAGGGCTCGATGCCGGCAATCCATTTCAGGTTGATAATCTGCTGGCGATTGACGCGAAAAAACACTTTGGGGTCGAGGCGCGCTTCCAGCTGCTGCAAGGTGCGCGGAATGAGCGGCTGGTGGTTTTCGAAGTGAATGCGGGTGTAGCTGCCGTTGATTTCGAAGAGCTTGATGTCGGCCAGCTTCACAAACCAGCACCGCTCGCCGTCCTTCACAAACACCTGGTCCTGGGCCGTGAGCGGGGCCAGCGGGCCTTCCTCGGCCGGGCCGGCAGGGGCCATCACGGCCGGCACCGGGGCGCTGCAATGGGCGCGGGCCTTGGCCAGGGCGGCGGCCAGGCGGGCTTCCTGCACGGGTTTCAGGAGGTAGTCGAGGGCATTCACGGCGAAGGCCTGCAGGGCGTATTCGTCGTAGGCCGTGGTGAAGATGACGTGCGGGGCCGCCCCCAGCGAAGCCAACAGCTCGAAGCCGGTCTGGCCGGGCATCTGCACATCGAGCAGCAGTAAATCGGGCCGCAGGGCCTGAATCTGGGCGCGGGCCTCGTCGGCGTGGCGGGCCTCGCCCACCACCGCCACATCAGGGAAAGCCTGGAGCAGGTGGCGCAGCTCGGTACGCGCCAGGCGCGAGTCATCGACGATTAAAACATCCATAATCAAGGATTTTAAAACAGGTCATGCTTCGCTGTGCGCTGCATGACGGCCTTTTTGAACACCTACCGCCCCCACCGGCAGGCGCAGCTCGGCCGTTACGGTATCGGCCTGCCGGGCATCGTTGCCGATGGCGAGGCTGGCCGTGGGGCCAAAGAGCAGCTGCAGGCGCTCGTGGGCGTTGGGCAGGCCGATGCCGGTGTGGTCGAGGGCGGCGGGATTGGGCTGGTAGTGGCCGGGGTTGCGCACGGTGATGAGCACCTGGCCGGGCTGTTCCAACTGGGCCGAAATGTGGATAGCCCCCCCGCCCGGCCGGGGCGCAATGCCGTGCTTTATGGCATTTTCGACCAGCAATTGCAGCGTCATGGGCGGCAGCAGCACCTCCAGGGTGGCAGGGGCCACGTCGAGGGTGAAGCGCAGGCGCTCTTCGAGCTGCAGGGTTTCGAGGGTGAGGTAATGGGCCACGATTTCGAGCTCGCGGGCCAGCGGCACCTGCTCGCGGGTGTTGAGCTGCAGGGAATAGCGCAGCAGGTCGGAGAGGTGCGTCATCATCTCGCGGGCGCGCAGCGGGTTTTCCAGCACCAGCGCCCGGATGTTGTTGAGGCCGTTGAAGAGAAAGTGCGGGTTAATCTGGGCCTTGAGGGTGCGCATCTCGGCATCGCGCACGGCGGCGGTCAGCTTCCATTTTTCCACCTCGGCCCGCTGGAGATTATCGAAGTAGTGCAAGCTGAAATAGGCCCCCGACCACAGCCAGAACGCGAAAAACGAGTTGGCCGCGTAGCCCACGTACTGCATCCACGGGAAGCCCTGGCCGGTGCCAAGCGAGTGCGTGAGCCAGAGCAGCACCACCACCAGCGCGCCCACCACCACCTGGCTGGCCACAGCAAGGCCCAGGTTCGCCAGTAGCAGCCGCGGCAGCAGTGCCCGCAGCGGCAGCCGCGTCCAGCCGTGGCGCCGCATCCACAGCCGCAGCAGGTGGCTGCACCCCAGCAGCGTACCTGCCACAATTGCCTCGATGGGAATAACCAGCGGCGAAAACTTCCCAAACACAGCGGCCAGCAGCACCCCCAGCGCCCCATACAAGCCCCACCCCACGGTTTGGAGCGTCCAATACAAGCGGGTGTGAGAAGTGAGCGGCGGCATGGCAACGGGCAATAGCGAAGCGGGCAAGTTACGCGGTCGGGCCGCGAAGAGCCGCCTGAACCAGCCGGCGCGGGCGGCAGCAGCTTATTTTTTGCTCAGCGCGGGCTGCTTTAGGAAAGTATCTGCCTGCGCCAGAAGCCATTGGGGGTCGTCGTACATCAGGAAGTGGCGGCCGGCTTCCGACATTTCGATGCGCGCCTGCGGCAGCCTGGCGTACTGCTGCGCGAATACGGCGCGGATGCTCTGCTTGGTGGCCCCATACGGCACGTAGGCCGCCCAGGCCCCCAGCACCAGCACCGGCTGCCGGATGCGGCCCAGGTCGGGGCGCAGGTCGGTGGTGTAGAGGTCGTACATGGCCTGGGCCGCGGTGGCAGGGTCCGAAGCCACGCCCCAGCGGACCACCTGCGTGATGCGGGCCGTGTCGGTGACCATGCCGGCCGCCATTTCGCGCTGGGCAGCCCGCGGCAAATGGCCTCGGCTCATCTCGGTGCGCAGGGCGGTGACCTGGGGTTTCACCGTTTCTACGGTAGCGGCGGGGTTTTGCACGGCCGCCAGAAAAGGCAGCGAGTCCACAATCACGAGCGGGCCGATGGCCTCGGGCTGGGCTACGCTCAGGGCCAGCGCCAGGAAGCCGCCCAGGCTGTGGCCCACCACCACGGGCCGGGTCAGCTTCTGGGTTTTGATGTAGGCCAGCAGCTGGTCGCGCACGGCCGGCAGCAGCGGGTCCGTCACCGCCACCGGCGCGGTGCCTCCAAAGCCGGCCAGCGAGATGATGTGGCACTGGTACTGGCGCTGGTAGTGGGCCACGGTTTCGTCCCACACCGCGCCGGGGCAGTTCAGGCCGGGAATGAGCAGCATGGGCTGGCCCTTGCCCACCACCCGCACCGTGAAGGTGGGGTGCAAGGCAGGATTATCGGCCACGACTTTTGCGGCGGGCGCGGCGGCCGGATTGGTGGCGAAAGCAGCGCCGGCCGCGCTCAGCAGCAACAGCGACAAGGACAGGCGGCAGGCGAAAGCAGCAGTTTTCATCGGGTAAGTATGGGGTTGTTGGTGATTGAATAACCCAAACTTACCGGCCCGACGCAGCGACCGAAACGGAATTTAAGTGAACGGTATTCCAGCCGGCTGAACGGGCGGAATGGCGGCTGAATGGCGAATGCTGTAATAGCTTAAAGGTCGAACGGTCATGTCGAGCGCAGCCGAGACATCTCGCGTGTGGAAGTAACTCAATCGAATGGATTACTACTGCACGCGAGATGTCTCGGCTGCGCTCGACATGACCGTTAATATATATTCAGGCCGTGCCCCTACTTCCCTCCCAACGCCACCAGGCTATTCAAATAGCTTTCCAGGTTGGTGTAGCCATCGGTAGCGCGCAGGGCGCGGTCGGCGGCATTTTTAGGGTTCAGGTGGTGGGCTTTTTCCCAGGCGTCGGGCATGCCGTCGTGGTCGGTATCGAGGGGCGCGGGGGTCGATTTCAGCACCGGCCAGGCTTTTTGCGAGATGCTGTAGGGCGTGCCGTGCGGGTAGTGGCCCTGCACGTCGATGATGGTGCCGGTGCGGGTGCGCACCTCGCGCACAATGCGCTGGTCGAGCGTATCGCGTTGCGGGCAGATGGCCCCCGCGCCGTTCAGCACGGCCTCGTAGGCAGCGGGGGCCGTTTGCAGGGCCAGCGGGCCCAGGTCGAACGGCGTGGTTACTTTCGACTGCGCGGTATCGGCGGGGGTGCCGCCGTTCATCACCACGCCGCGCCAGTTGCGGGCCGTCACGGCGGGCGAGCCGTCTACGTAGTTGCCCGTCAGGTAAAACTTGCCGTAGGGCAGGCGGCCTTTTTCCTTGTCTAGTTTGTACGGGTTCAGCACCTGGGCCTGCACTTTGGGGTTGGTGCCGGGGCCGGGCTTGTAGTAGTTGTTCACCACGTTGTAATTGCCGCCCTCGCCGGCGTACACGTTGTTTTCGCCCCAGTCGTAAATCACGTTGTTGCTGAAATCGACGTTCTCGAACCCTGCCGCGTGGGTGTAGCGGCTGCCGTTGAAGCGCGGTGTGCGGTTTTTGCAGTGCGCAAACAGGTTGTGGTGAAACGAGGAATGCTGCCCACCCCAGATGCCGCCGAAGCCGTGGCGCTCGAAGTCGGTATCGCCGGCTTCGTAGTGATAGGAGTAGTTCAGCGGCTCGGCCATAATGTTCCATTGCAGGGTGGTGCTGTCGCCCTCGTACACCGACATGGCCTCGTCGGTGCTCCAGCTCATCGAGCAATGGTCCACGATGAGGTGGTTGTTGCGGGTGCCGCCGAAGGCATCATCGCCGCCCGCGCCGTCCACAAAGCCCTGGTTCTGGTTCTTATCACCCATCCGGAAGCGGATGAAGCGCACAATCACATTATTGGCCTTCACCGATACCGGATAGTCGGCCAGGCAAATGCCGCCGCCGGGGGCCGTCTGGCCCGCGATGGTGGTATTGCCCTTGCTGATGGTGAGCGGCGATAACAGGTGAATGGTGCCCGACACCCGAAAGACGATGGTGCGGGCCGGGGCTTTGGCCGCGTTCAGCTGCACGGCGTAGCGCAGGCTGCCGGGCTGGCCGTCATCGAGCAGGTTGGTGACTTCGAGCACCGTGGTGGGCATTGCCGCCGTGCCCCGCCCGCCGGTGGTGAAGCGCCCCGCACCCTCGGCCCCCGGAAACGCCACCAGGCCCTGCGCCCAGCTGGTAGCCGGCAGCAGCAACAAGCTCAGACCCAACAGGTGAAGCCCGCGTACCGGACGCAGGCAGGCAAAAAGAGGTTTAGGAAATTTGGGCATACTGGTTAATTGAGGCAACAACTTGCTCCCGACTGCGTGAATAGGGCATGAAACTCCCCTTTTTGAAACTAAGTAAAAACCAGGCCAGTTGAATAGTACAGCTACTTGACCGGCCTCGGCTCGCCCGAAAAGTCGCACCACAACTATATCATTTCGATAAAAATTATACCTATTATTAACACAGGTTAATTATTAATCAATATCTTCACATTCATCCCTGCACGCTCGTTTTAATCCGCTTACCTATGCGCCCATTTTTTCTCGCCGCCGCAGTAACTTTTTTTGCCCTGGGCAGCAGCCTGACCGTGGCCGCTCAAAGCGCCAGCACGCTGGCACCGGCCGGCAATGCCCAAGACCGCATCGCCATGTCGTCGCGGCCGGCGGCCAGCAGCGCGGCCCGGCCCATGCGCCTGGCGTGCGCGCCCCTCACCGGCACCATTTATGAGCCCAACGGCCGGCCCCTGGTGGGCGCCACGCTGCTCGTGAAAGGCACCCACGATGTATATGTAACCGATGCGGAAGGCAAATTCCACCTCACCGACCCCGTGTACCAGGGCCAGACGCTGGTGGTGGGCGCGGCCGGCTACACGCCCCAGGAAATTGCCCTCACCGACTGCACGCTGCCGCGCCTGGTGCTGGAGCAGGCCGACGGTGCCCGCATTAAGCGCAACGGCAAGCGCGCCGGCCAGGTCGTACGCTTCAACAACCGGAGCACCAATCTGAAATAAGAAGCTTCGAGCGGGCCGGTTTTTGGATTTAGGCCGGGTTCGCGCATCGCACGGATAAGGTGCGGAATACCTGATGAAAAAGAGTGGTGCCACGGCTTCAGGGTCGGGGCACCACTCTTTTTTTGGCCATCGGGTGAGCGAATGAGGGGCACAAGAGCCGAATCGAGCCGGTTGAGGTTATTGATTTATAGCAAGATTAAAAATACATTAAGAACTTATTAATACAGAAAAATAAATCATTTGTGCTATATATGTGGAATAAATCACTAAATTAGCTATTATTCTCCACTACCTGGGGTAGGAACCGACACTCGAAGCCAGCGCCCGAAACGCTGATTTTGCGCCAGGAACCTGCTTCGTTACGGTCAGTCTATGAACTCATTGTTTTACTTCCGCGTGTGGGTTCTGGGGTTGGTATTGGCAGGGCTGGGCTCGTGCGTATCGCAGCAGCAGCTGCCGTACCTGCAGGGCAAGGACTACTCGACCCGGGCGGCGGTGCAGGTCGATAATGAGCGGCAGGTGTACCGGCTGCAGCCCGGCGACGTGCTCAGCATCCGGGTGCAGAGCGTGCAGCCGGCCCTGAACGACTTGTTCAGCGTGACCAGCGGGCAGAACATTCAGAGCGGCGACCCGGGCAACATTTTCTCCTCCGGGTACTCTGTGGACGATACCGGCAGCATCAACCTGCCCACGGCGGGACGGCTGAAAGTAGCTGGCCTCACGGTGGAAGAAACCCAGCAGCTTATTCAGAAGGAAGTAGCCCGCTTCATGCGCGAATCCAACGTCCTGGTGAAGCTTACCAGCTTCAAGCTCACCATACTGGGCGAGGTACGGGCACCGGGGCGCTACTTCGTGTACAACTCGCAGGCCACCGTGCTGGAGGCCCTGGGCCTAGCCGGCGACATCGGCGAGTTTGGCAACCGCACCAATATCAAGCTGATACGGCAGACGCCCAAGGGCTCGGAAGTGGTGCTCCTCGACCTGACCGACCCCAACCTGCTACGGTCCAAGTACTACTACCTGCTGCCCAACGACGCCCTGTACGTGGAGCCGCTGAAGGCCCGCACCAGCCGCGGCAACGCCAACAACCTCGGGTTGGTATTCGGTGGCCTTTCGAGCATTATTCTGCTCCTGAGCTTCATTAAGGTTAATTGAGATAAGAGTTAAGAATTAGAAGTTAAGCGTTAAAAATCATGGAGTTCGCATCTCAACTCCTAACGCTCAACTTCTAAATTTCAACTCAATCAGCCCAACTTTTCTCTGCTTCTGACTATGGAAACCCGGCCCGCTCCTGACGAGATTGATTTGCACGCGCTGTTTTTTAAGCTGCGCACCCGCTGGCCGCTGTTTGTGCTGGCCCTGCTGCTGGCGGGCGGCAGCGCCTACCTGTACCTGAAGGTGAAGGCCCCAGTGTACGCTTTCCGGTCTACCATGCTGCTCGGTGACCAGGGCACCGGCTCGAAACAGGCCCAGGAGCTGCTCCAGATGCTGCAGGTGCACGAAAAAGGACCCAAGATGGAGGACGAGCTGGGCGTGCTTACATCGGCCGAGTTTGTGCGGCAGGCCGTGGCCCGGCTGCCCTACGCCGTGAGCTACTACGCCCAGCCGGCCACCTGGCTGAACACGCTGCGGCCGTTGCAGGTGCGCGAGCGGGCGGCGGGCGCGGTGCCGTTTCGGGTCTGGGTCGATTTGCAGGCGCCGCAGCTGGCCGGCGTGCCCATTTACGTGGAGCCGGCCGGGCCGGGCCGCTTCCGGCTGCACGCCACGGCCAAGAAAGGGGGCCTTTTCAGCCTGCCCACCAGCGAGCGGATTTCAGACATCGCCGATGTGAGCGTGGACCAGACCGGTACCTGGGGCGATACCCTGCGCTCGCGCCTGCTCACGGCCGTTATCCGGCAGGAGCCGGGCATGCCGTTTGGGCAGGAGCCGGCGGCCTACTACTTCGTGCTGAACGACCTGAACGGCGCGGCCGGCCAGTACCAGGGCAGCCTGGCCGTGCGGCCCATCGACCACGAGTCGCGCATTATCGAGCTGACCACCAAAAACACGGTTTCGGCCAAGGGCACGCAGTTTCTGGACACGCTAATGGCGCAGTACATTGCCGAAGACCTGCGCGAGAAGGACCAGACCGGCCGCAAAACGCTGACGTTCCTGAACCAGGAGATTGATAAGCTCTCGGGCCAGCGGCGGCAGTCGGCCGAGGCGCTGGCCACCTTCCGGGCCACGCGCGGGGTGCTGGACGTGGCCGCCCAGTCGAGCACGGGCATCCAGCGCATGAGCGGCCTCGAAACCGACCGCGCCCAGATTGCCACCCGCCGCAAGTACTACCAGAACATGCTGGGCTACCTGCGCGCCAACCGCAATGCCAGCCAGGTGGCCTCGCCCAGCAGCGCGGGCATTGAGGACCCCGTGCTCAACAGCCTGATTATGCAGCTAACCAACCTGAACGAGAAGCGGGCCGAGCTGAGCGCCACCGCCAGCGGCGAAAACCCGCTGCTAACAGTGCTCGACGGCCGCATCCGCAACACCAAGGAATCGCTGATTCAGACGCTAGCCAACATGAGCCAGGCCAACGATATTTCCCTGCGCGACCTGGACAGCCAGCTAAGCCAGGTGCGCGGCCAGATGAGCCGGATGCCCGAAAGCGAGCGCCAGCTGACCTCGCTGAAAAGCACCAGCGACTTCAACGAAAAGAACTACAACTTTTTGGTAGACAAGCGAAATGAGGCCGCGATTGCGCTGGCCACCAACGCCACCGACAAGAAAGTAATCGACCCGGCGCAGCAAACCAGCGCCGGCCCCGAGTCGCCAAAACCCATGCTGGCCTGGCTGATGGCCGCCCTGGCGGGCGTGCTGCTGCCCACCGGCCTGGTGCTGCTGATGGACAAAGCCAACCGCCGCATTCAGGGCCGCGAGGACCTGGCCGAAGTAACGAGCATTCCGCTGCTGGGCGTGGTGGCGCACGGCTCGAAGCACGACAAGGTGACGATGCTGCAAGACCCCAAAGGGCCGATTGCGGAGTCGTTTCGCTCCATTCGGGTGAATTTGCAGTACCTGTCGGCGGGGATGGATAAGAAGGTGCTGGGCGTGACATCGTCCATTCCGGGCGAGGGCAAAAGCTTCTGCGCCGTGAATATTGCCACCGAGCTGGCCATGGCCGGCCGCCGCGTAATGCTGGTGGAAACCGACCTGCGCCGCCCCACCATGGCCGGCTACTTCGACCTCGACCCCCTGCCCGCCCACGGCCTGGCCAGCTACCTGCGCGAGGAAAGCACCCTGGACCAGGCCTGCCGCCCCAGCGGCGTGCCCCACCTCGACGTGATAACCTGCGGCCAGCTGCCCGCCAACCCCACCGAGCTGCTGGAGCGCCCGCGCATGGCCGAGCTCATTGCCCAGCTCCGTGCCGAGTACGACTACGTGGTGCTCGACACGCCGCCCGTGGGCTTCGTAGCCGAATATTTCGTACTGGTGCGCTTTCTCGATGCCAACATCTATGTGGTGCGCCACAACTACACCGAGCGCACCCTGGTGCACCAGATAAACGAGCTACACCAGTCGCAGCGCATCAAGCAGTTGTACATGATTATCAACGACATGCACTTCAACAACAACTACGAGTACCGGTATAAGCAGAAGGCTTATCAATACGGGTATTGAGCGACGGTGAACGATGAAACCAGCCCGCCGAACGTTATGCTGAGCTTGTCGAAGCATCTCTACCGCGCTAGTAATTAATAACAACTGCAACGAAGCGGTAGAGATGCTTCGACAAGCTCAGCATGACCGTTTGCTGATACCAAGCGCCCAGCGCAAACCCCAAAAACCACCACCCCAATGGCCTCCACCGACGAACCTCAAAACCTGACCGTGGCCACCGTCAATGGTGTGAAGTGGACGATGACGGCCACCATCGTCAACTCGGTACTGCAAGTGGGCTACACCGCCGTGATGGCCCGGCTGCTGAGCCCCGCCGCCTTCGGGCTGGTGGCGCTGGCGGGCGTGATTCTGCGCTTCGGGGTGTACTTCGCCAAGATGGGCATGGAACGGGCCATCATTCAGAAGCCTGACCTGACGGAGCAAGACGTGCGCGTGGCGTTCACGTCCTCGGTATTGCTCGGCGCGCTGTTTGCTGGCCTGCTGATGGCAAGTGCACCGCTGGCAGCTAGTATTGTGCACCAGCCCGAGGTAGTGCCCGTGGTGCGGGCCCTGGCGCTGGGCATTTTCCTGAGCGGTGTGAACGGCACAGCCATGAGCCTGCTACACCGGGCCATGCGCTTCCGGGCGCTGGCAATTATGGAAATGCTGTCATTTTTGCTGAGCTACCTGGGGCTGGGCATGTTCCTGGCCTGGCAGGGCTTTGGGGTGTGGGCACTGGTGGGGGCTTCACTGGGGCAGGGCTTGTTGGTTACCGTGCTGGCTTACGGCGCGGTGCGCCACTCGGTGCTCCCGCTGTTCGACTGGGAGGCGTACAAGCCGCTGCTGGCCTACGGTAGCCGGATGTCGGTTATCAGCTTCGTGGAGTTCGTGAGCATGTCGCTTGATACGCTGCTGATTGGGCGGCTACTGGGGCCAGCTTCCCTGGGTATTTACACGCGCGGCTCGATGCTGATTGCGCTGCCGGTGTACCTGCTGTCGAGCAACGTGGCCAAAGTCCTGTTTCCGTCCTTCAGCCAGATGCAGGCCGACCGGGCCCGGCTGCGCGACGTGTACCTAAGCAGCATTACGCTGATAGCCACCCTCATCACGCCCATCTGTATGGGCGTGATGGTGGCCGCCCCAGAAATTGTACTGGTCATGCTCGGGCCAAAATGGCTGGAGGCCATTCCGGTGCTACGCGTCATCTGCCTCACGTATATTCTGAGCGCCATCACCATGTTCTCGGCGGTGGTATGCGATGCCACGGCCGCCCTCACGGCCAAGCTCTACCTGAACCTGCTGTTTGTGGTGCTGCTGGCCGGCACGATGTACTTCTGTAGCCCCTACGGCCTGCTGGGCGTGGCTTGGGCGCTGGTTCTTGGCGAAGTGCTGCGCACCGTGCTCTACACCCTGCTGATGAAGCGCCTGCTGGCGGCCCCCAACTACACGCTGCTGCAGGCCTATGGCCCCGGCGTGCTGGCCGGCACCGTGTCGGCGGCCGGCATTTGGGTGGTGCGCTACCTGCTGCTGCCATTGGGTAGTCCGGCGCTGCTGGTGCTGGGCGTGGAAATGCTCGTGGGCGCAGGCGTGCTGGGCGGCCTAGTACTGGTATATCCACCCGCCCAGCTGCGCGACATACTGCGCCGCCTGCTGGCCCGCTTCACTGGGGGCATTGCAAATCCTGCGGCCGACAACCTGCTGAGCCGGCTGATAGGGGCAATGGCGGCCCGGCTGGCCCGGCTGGATGGAGTCGAGTCGCCAATCACCATCGTCCCCAACGTCAGCACCTTGCAATATGAGGCGGACTCCGGTGCTCAGGAAGGCCATGATGCGCCCACCAT
The DNA here is from genome assembly GCF_012275535.1 of Hymenobacter artigasi. Lineage (GTDB taxonomy): Bacteria > Bacteroidota > Bacteroidia > Cytophagales > Hymenobacteraceae > Hymenobacter > Hymenobacter artigasi. The sequence goes on from NZ_JAAVTK010000002.1 coordinate 554,776, forward strand.
CCCATCAACTGAACCAACCCAGGCCATTTATTCCGACCCTGAAACGGAACTGGTATAGCCTCCTCTGCCAGCACGGCCCATTGGCTCAGCCCGCTGCTACCTGCTCTCAACCCTGCACTTGTGTATCCATCCCTAGCCAGCAAGTCATGAAAATCAGCCTGCGCTTTCTGTATCTGTTGCCAATGGTGTGCATCCTGCTGACGGCCGAGGGGTTATCGGACTTCCTGTTCCGGGGCCAGGACTCACCCAAGATTACCATGTTTGGGCTGACACTGCTCGGAGCATCGCTGGCAGCCAGCGTGCTGTTTTACCGCTACATGGAACGGGTAATGCAGCGGTGGCTGCTGGGATTGGTGGCCGTGCTGCTGGGCCTGGCGCTGGAGTCGTACGCCGGCTGGAACTCCTGGATGGTGTATCCGCACGTATTTTCTAAGTTTCTGGCCCTCTTGTACTTGTTTGCGATATATGGATTTCACCGCCGGTTTGGCCTGCCACCCGTAGGCCTGCTCATGGGGCTGCTCATGGGCGGCCTTTCGGTGAGCCTGCTTGTCTTTCACCCCGAGGCGCTGAGCATATCGGCATTTTTGGAAAATGAGCGGGGATTTGTGGCCCAGTCGGCCATTCTGCTGCTGCTGCCCACGCTGTACTACTTCAACCAATACCTGGCCCACGGCGGGTTACTGCGCCTGCTGGTGTTTCTCGGCGGCCTGCTGTTCATCGTCTTCTTGCAGCACCGCTCGGTGTGGGTTTCAACATCGGTGGCGCTGCTGCTGAACGTGGGGCTGGTGGCTTTCGGGCGGGTGGCGAGGGCGCGGTTCAGCACCCAGCGGCTGCTGCCCATGCTATTCATTCCGCTCATTGTTTTGATTTCGGGCGGCCTGGTAGTCATCAGCGACCCCAAAATCAGCAAAAAGCTAAGTAGCAGCATTCAGGACATTATGCACCCCAGCAAGCGGGGCACCGGCAACTGGCGTTTGCGGCAGTTTCAGGCCTACGAGCCCTACATGCTCGAATACCCGCTGGCTGGCATGCGGCTGCAAGGGTTCGAACTGCCGGTGCAGTTCTTCACCGAGGCAGCCAACGGCGGCGGCGACGAGCCAGTGTGGTCTTACCGCACGGGCCACCACTTTCACAGCTTCTACGTCGACCGCATCTTCTACTTTGGGGTGCTGGGCCTGCTCTTTACGGTGGTGGTGCCGGTAGGACTGCTGGTGCGGCGACTGCGGCAGCCGCTGCCCCTGCCACCCCCGACGGCGGCCATTATGGTGTTTGTGCTCAGCCTGCTGGTGTTCGGTTTTTCCTACGACTGGTCCTTTTACTTTTTTGGGCTGTGGGGATTGGCGCTGGCGGCAGCGGCTCCAGTCTGGCAGCCACGGCGCTTGGCTGCGCCCACTCCCCTGCCCACTGTTGCGTCCCTGGTAGTACCTAATCTGGCCCACCGTTATGCTCACACCGCTACCGCTACTCCCCGCTGAGCCCTCTGCGCCGGTCCTGCTCATCTTATTCAACCGCCCGCAGGCTACCCGCCAAGTGTTCGAAGCCATTCGGCAGGCACAGCCCGCTCGCCTTTACGTGGCCGCCGATGGCCCCCGCCCCACCCGCCCCACCGATGCCGCACTGTGCGCCGAAACCCGCGCGCTAGTGCTGGCGGGCGTGGACTGGCCCTGCGAGGTACGCACCCTGTTTCGCGACGAGAACCTGGGCTGCGGGCAAGGGCCGGCCACGGCCATCGGCTGGTTTTTCCGCGCCGAGTCCGAGGGCATTATTCTGGAAGACGACTGCCTGCCCACGGCCAGTTTTTTCCGGTTTTGCGCCGAGCTGCTGCAACGCTACCGCCACGACAGCCGCGTGATGCACCTCAGCGGCAACAACCTTGCCCACGAAGCCCGGCTGCCGGTGGCCTCCGGAGCCGATTCTTATTACTTCTCGGGGCGGGTGCACAGCTGGGGCTGGGCCACCTGGCGGCGGGCCTGGCAGCACTTCGACTTTCACCTGGCGCTGCTGCCCACCCTGCGCCGGCGCGGCGCTCTGCCCGATGTGTACCCGCACTGGCTGGAGCGGCAGTATTGGCTGCGCAAGTTTGACGCGGTGCGCACCGGGCCGCAGCCGCCCCACATCTGGGACTACCAGTGGCACTTCGCGGTGGCCGCCAACGGCGGCCTCGCCATCGTTCCGGCCGTGAACCTGGTCACCAACATCGGATTCGGCGACAATGCCACCCACACCTTTGCCCCCCACGACCAGCACGCCCACCCGCAAGCGCACGAGCTAGCCTTCCCACTGCGCCACCCGCCCGTGGTACTGCGCGACACCCGCCGCGATGCCCGCCACTTTCGCGAGCACCTGGCTGGCCGGGCTGGGGCCGCAGTTCGGCGCCTGCTGGCCCGCCTGTGTTCGGCCCCGACCGGGCTGGCCGATGGCCCACCCACCATTCCGGCTTCTTACCCTCAGCCTGTTTCTGCACTAGTATCATGAAAGTTCTCGTCTCCGCATATGCCTGCAACCCCGCCCAGGGCGGCGAGTGCGGCAACGGCTTCCACTGGGCCTGGGAAATGGCGCAGCGCGGCCACCGCGTTTGGTGCCTCACCACGCCCTACGGCCAGTCCGGCATTGCCGGCTTTTTGGCCCAAAATGCCCACGAGGGCGCGGCACAGCGCCTGCAGTTCTTATATCCCACCGTGCCCGGTTGGGTGCAGTTCTTGTACCGCTGGCAGTTTGGCGTGTACCTGCACTACTTCGTGTGGCAGTACACGGCCTGGCGCCTGGCCCGACAGCTCGACCAGACGGTCGATTTCGACCTGGTGCACCACGCCACTTATAGTAGTCTGAAAATGGGTTCCTGGCTGTGGCGGCTGGGCAAGCCGCTGGTGTACGGCCCGGTGGGCGGGGCTCAAAAAGCGCCCATTGCCTTCCGCCAGTACTTGCCCGACTGGTTCCAGACCGAAACCCTGCGCTCGGCCTTCTCGTGGGTGCTCACCACCCTCGACTTCAACCTGCACCAAAACCTGCGCCGCGCCGTGCTGGTGCTGGCGTCGAACGATGAGTCGGCCGACCTGGCCCGCCGGCTGGGGGCCCGCAATGTTGAGTTATTCCTCGACACCGGCTTGTCCGAATGCTTTCGGGCAGCCGAGTTTCCGGAGCGCCCGGCGCAACCGGTCCTGCAATTGCTGTGGGTGGGCCGGCTGTACCCCAACAAGGCTCTGCCGCTGGTATTCGATGCTCTGGCACAGGTGGCGACGCGGGTTCCTTTCCATCTCACCGTACTCGGCGACGGGCCGATGCGTGACCTCGTGCCTGGTTGGATTGACCAGTACGGCCTGAAGGGCCGCGTAACCTGGCGCGGCAGTGTGCCGTGGGCTGAAGTGCACGCCGCTATGCTGCGCAGCGACGTGTTTCTGTTCGGCTCGCTGCGCGATTCCTTCGCCTCGCAATTCATGGAGGCCCTGGCCACGGGCCTGCCCATCGTCACACTCAACCACCAGGGCGCCCGCACTTTTCTGCCCGCGGCGGCAGCCATCAAGGTTTCGTTGGAGTCGCCGGCCGTGGCCATCGCCGCTATGGCCCGCGCCGTGGAGTATATGTACGACTACCCCGCCGCCCGACTGGCTATGGGCCGGGCCGGCTACGAGTTTGCCCTGTGCCAAACCTGGCCCCAGCGCCTCGACCGTCTGCTGAACTTGCTCCGCAAGCGAGGCCTCATACCCGCCGACGAGCTGGCCGCACCTGCGCCGCGACTGGCTCGCGCCCAGCCCCTGGCCCGCCTGCGCCACTTGGCCGGCCGGCGGCGCCTGGGCCCGCCCCGCGCCCACCAGGCCTGACCGGGACCGAGCTTCCCACCCGCGTCCGGCCTGCCCCCTGCCAAACTGCTTCGGCACTAGTACCGGCTTCCATTTTCTGCACATTCTGTTATGCTCTACATCATAATCCCCGTTTTCAATCGCCTGCCCTACACCCGGGGTTGTTTGAATTCGTTGCGGCAGCAGTCCTGCCGCGATTTCCGCATCATCGTGGTCGACGATGGCTCAACCGACGGCACCGCGCAGGCGCTGGCAACCGAATTTCCAGAAGTCGAGGTGGTGACCGGCAACGGCAGCCTGTTCTGGACGGCGGGTGTGAACGCCGGTATGCGGCGGGCCCTGGCCCTGGGTGCCACCAGCGTGATGACGATGAACAACGACGTGCTGGCCCTGCCCGATTTCATTGAGCAGATGCTGGCCTGCGCGGCCCAGTACCCCACCGCCGTACTAGGCGCCCTGGAGCTTGACGCGGCCACGGGTGAGCCCGTTTACGGTGGCGAGCAGCTGGACTGGAGCACCAACACCCGCCACGACCTGCTGGCCGAGCTGCCCCCCACCGAGCGCCACGGGCTGCACCCCGTCACCTACCTACCCGGCCGGGGCCTGCTCATTCCGCTGGCCGTTATCGAAGCCATTGGCTTGTTTGACGAAAAGCGCCTGCCCCACTACCTGGCCGATTTTGATTACACCAGCGTGGCCCGTCGCCATGGCTTCCCGGTGTTCTGCAACTACGACGCCCGTCTAAGCACCTACCCCGATGAAAGCGGCCAAACGCAGACCCGGAACAAACGCAGCCTGCGTGGCTACCTGCAGCACCTTTTTGGCATCCGTGGCGGAGGCAACCTGCGCAACTTCACGCATTTTTCGCTCAAAAACTGTCCCATGCCTTTCCTGCCCTATTTTCTGCTGAACGGCTACGTGCGGCGGCTGGGGGGGTATTTCTTACACTAAGCCAGGACTGCGCACTGGCGCGGCCTGCCTTTGCTATTCCGCTTCATTTCTTATGCACTCCGGCCCAGCGCCGGGTCAACGCCTTTTTTCCATGGTTATTCTCACGCAAGACTTCGACGGCTTTGGAAACCACCTGTTGCTCACGTCGCACTTTCTGGCCAACGTAGTTGAACACAATTACGAACTGGCCATTCCCTCGTTCAGCCGCTACGTGCCGTATTTTGAGGGCACGGCCAACCAGGATTTTGAAGGACTGCCGGTGCGCCTGCAGCCCGGTGGAGCCGTGTTCGATGCCCTCTACCGCACGGTACGCATCCGCGGGGGCTGGGGCTGGAAGTGTCTCAGGCGCCTGCCCAGCCTGCAGCGCCTGCTGGGAGTGCGCCTGCTCCTCGACCACGGCTCCGATGAAGTTGACCTCAACGACCCCGCCTACCTGGACGCCGCCCGCTCCGAAAACCTGCTGATGCACACCTGGCAGTACCGCGACAAAATCCATTTTGCTCAACACGGCGACTTCCTGCGCCGGGTTTTCCGGCCTATTGCCGTGCATCGCCAAGTCGTGGAACAGGTACTGCGCACCAACCGCGCCGGCACCGATGTGCTGGTGGGCATCCACATTCGGCGGGGCGACTACGCGGGCTGGTACGGCGGGGCCTTCCTCTACGAAAACCCGACGTATGCCCGCGCCATGCGCCAGATGCAAGCCTTGTTTCCGGCCAGCACGCGGGTGCGGTTCCTGCTCTTCTCCAACGAGCCCATTGCCGATACCGACTTTGCCGATTTTGATACCGGCCGCTCGTCCGACCACCCGGTCGAGGACTTGTACGCCATGGCTGGCTGCGACTACATTATCGGGCCCATTAGCACCTACTCCATGTGGGCCTCTTTCTACGGGCGCGTACCACTTTTCCATCTACACCGCCCCGACCAGCCCATCAGCTCACTCGACGATTTTATGGTGTTTGAAGACCAAGCCAACATCAAGCGCTGGGAACCAAGCTTTTCCTAGCCGGCCGCAGTCTTCTTTTCGCTTAGCCCTTACCCTCAATTCGAGGAAATCAGACTTTCCTGCTGAGCGCCACACTCATCCTCAGGGTCAAACATTGCTTTTAAACAGCTTCTCCAGTAAGCCATCCCATGCCATGCCCGCGTCCAGCTCCCATCGTGCCCGCCCGCCCCGGTCCAGTTCTGGCCGGCAGCTTCGGCCGTCCCACCGGGCGGCCGTATGGCGCGGGCTCGCCGTCGTGGCGGCCCTGAGCGTGATGGGGCTGGGGGTGGCACACACCTTTGCCCCGGCCCCCAACCCCACGGCCCCGCTCGTGATTCGGCGGGGCGGCAGCTACACGGGCACTTACCGTAGCTCCGATTCGAACGTACCCTGCATCAGCGTCGAAACGCAACAGCCCGTTACCCTGCGCGGCTGTATATTAATAGGACCCGGCGATTTGATTCGGGCCAATGCCAGCGGAGCCCAGCTTACGGTGCGCGATTGCCGCGGCTACGGCCTGCCGCCTACCATCGACCAGGCCCGGCGCGGGCGCTTTCTGGAGGCCAGCTCGGCCCGTTCGCTCACCATCGAGCACAACTACTTCGAGCAAACCACCGGCATCAACGTGCATCAGTGGGGCGGCGACGGCTCACCCGCCCAAACCCTGACGGTGCGCTACAACCAGTGCCGCAACGTCGACGGCCGCCTGCGGGGCGGCGGCGAGGAGTTCGCCAATTTCCTGGGCTTGAATGGGGTATTTGGCCTCGTCAACGCAGAAATATCGTGGAATGAGGTTATTAACGAGCCGGATAAGTCGCTGGCGGCCGACGTCATCAACATTTTCAACTCGAGCGGCACCCGCCGAAGTCCTCTCCGCATACACGACAATTACATTCAGGGAGCCTATCCCTTCCCCGCCACCAGCCGCGACTATGCTGGCTCCGGCATCACCCTCGATAGCGACAAGAAACTGCACAGTGCCCTCACCACCACCGCGTTTGTGCATGGCTACCGCAACCAGCTGGTGAGCACCTGCGCGGCCCTCAACATTGCCGCCGGCCACGACAACACTTTTTTCGATAACCGCATTGTCACCAGCGGGCTGCTGCCCAATGGTGACCGCCTGCAAGCCAATTATGCCGGCATTGGCCTCTGGAATGCCTACCATCAGTCTACTTCGGCATTTTTCAACAATAGCTTTCGCGACAACACCATTGGCTTTGTACACTGGGACAGCAACTCGTCCCCTGCCAACCGGCAGGATACCAGCCCCGACGCCTGCACGCCCTGCACTGCCACCCGCCACCTTCCAAGCCCCGTTTCGCTGGCCACCGAGCAGTTGGAATGGCGGCTGTGGCAGCAAAAACTGCGGCATGCCGCTATTCGGGTGGGGCCGGCATCTACCGCGTCTGACCGGGCTGCTGCCAGAGCCATGGGCGTAGCAGTCCAATAGATTAAGGTTGAAATTATTTGTTAAATATTATATTTAATATATGTATTACACCAATTAAATCCCTATCTTTAGCATCCTCTCCACTCACCTTTTTTGCCCTGCCTTATGGAGCCCGTTATGAAAACCCTCGCCCGCACCGCCCGGGCAATGACCCGCTCATGCGGAGTCGACATTGTGCGCTACCAGCCCCTTGAAGACACGCTTTTGGGCCAGCGCGGGCAGCTAATCCGGCAATCCGGCATCAACTTGGCGTTCGACATTGGGGCCAACGTGGGTCAGTTTGGTCACGAACTGCGCACCTACGGCTATCAGGCCGAAATTTTGTCGTTTGAGCCGCAGCGCGCCGCCTACCAACAGCTAAAAGCCGCCGCCGCCACCGACCCCCTGTGGCATACCTACCACCACGCGTTTGGCGAAGTGGCCGGCACTACAACCATCAACCTATCGCAAAACTCGCACAGCAGCTCGCTACTGCCCATGCTCGAAGCTCACCTGGCCTCTGCCCCCGATTCAGCTTACGTGGGGAAGGAGGAAATAGAGGTGCGAACCCTCAACGACTTCTGGCAGGAACACGGTGACCGGTACAGCGACCGGCGCATTATGCTCAAAATCGACGTCCAAGGCTTTGAAAAGTACGTGCTGGCGGGCGCCTCATCCTTTCTGCCCTACGTTTCCCTTATCGAACTGGAAATGTCGCTCGTGGAGCTCTACAACGGTGAAATGCTGTACCAGGAAATGATGGCCTACTTGCGCTCACTGGGCTTTGGCACGCTGCTCACGCTTATTCCCGGGCACAGTAACCACGACACCGGGCGGTTGCTCCAATTCGACGGTGTTTTTGGTCGGTAGCTGCCTGCTGTTTCCGCTGGCCTAAAAAGGGGTAGTACCACGGCTTTTCAGTCGTCGTACCGCTAAACGCCTCTTTGCCGCTGCCGTGTGCAATACCAATTAGTGGTGCGACGAAGCCCGGTGGGCAATTCGTCGCACCACTCTGCTTTGGGCCCCTGCCGTTCTTCCTGTGCTTCTGCCGAGCCTAGTGCCGTTGGCTTCGGCTCGCGCACGTTGCAGCCCACCGAGCCAACGGTATCACCCTGGCTTACGCAGACCAAGGCTATGCCCGAGTGGGCCCGGCACAACCCGCCGCCGAGCACGGCATTGGCTCGTAGGTCGTCAAAGCAAGGCAGTAGCCCTAACCACAAAGTTCGCGCTACCGACAACTGCGTTACATCAGTACAGGTCCAGGACACCAAGTGGCAGGTTAAACCGGCATCAGGACATCGCGGAAAATAGGCCTTTGGGGGTAGCAGGAGCAAATTTATGATAATCAAATATCCAAAATACAACTATTGAATATAATTTTAATACAATTTTTATACGAAAATAAACTTTTTTTATAATAAAAGTCAATATTATATATTTTCGTTAACGCAAATTTATTGAATTAGCACTTTACTTAGTCATAAAAAAAATTGCGTTATAATTCTTTAGCAATTATCGTTTATTTTAGTCCAGAAGCCAAAGAAACTTGTCCAATTAACGGGCCTTCAAACTGTGCTGGCAACAGTGAAAACCTAAAACAAGAACAGGCCTAATTATCTTAATTTGGAGTCATTACAGACACATTCGTATTTATTTCGGTGTGTTTAGCCCTCAGCAATGGGCATTGTTTCCAAGGTTGGGAAAACACTAAAAAGAGGTATGGCTAAGATGCAGCATTTCATAATTGCATTTTAACAGATATGACGAAACTGATTATACCACTTGGAACAAATTGATTTTTGGACTGGTTGAAGGGGCCATTACTGTCCAATTTTTTTCGTTTTACGTTTTTCAGAATGCAAAAAAGACCAAGTATCACCTCTGCAACTTTGGCTGCGCCCAATCAGCAAGCCAAATTCCTTTCTTTCGCCTTCTCCTTTTTTATAATAATGGCGTCGAGCTTCCACCCGGTACAGGCACAAGCTCCTAACGTAACGTATTCCGGCCCCTTGGTTATTACGACGGGCGGCACCTACACCGGCAACTACCGTAGCAACGATGCGACGCCAGCCGTTTCGATTAAAACGACCCAACCGGTTGTTCTGGACAACTGCATCATTGCCGGGGTGGGCGACCTTATTGATGCGTCGAATGGCGGGGCCACTCTCACCGTGCGCAACTGCCGGGCTTACGCCCTGCCCCAAACGGCCAGCAACGTCCGCCACGGGCGCTTTGTGGAGGCAGTTTCGGCCCGTTCCCTCACCATCGAGCATAACTACTTCGAGCACACCACCGGCATCGACGTATACTTATGGGGTGGCAACGGCACTGCACAGCAAACCCTTACGGTGCGCTACAACAAGTGCCTCGACATTGATGGCCGCATGCTGAATGGCAAAGAAGACTGGTCGAATTACCTCGGCATGAACGGCGTGCTCGGCCTGGTAGGGGCTGAAATTGCTTGGAACGAAGTTATCAACGAGCCCAACGAGTCGTGGGTGGAAGACAACATCAACTTCTTTAACTCGGGTGGCACCGCCAACAGCCACGTGCTGGTGCACGACAACTACGTTCAGGGCGCTTACCCTTACCCGGCCACCAGCCCCGACTACCTCGGTTCGGGTCTGATTACGGACGGCGACGTTCCTTCCGGCAACACGGCCTCTACGGTATCGGCTTTCGTGGATGCTTACCACAACCAGTTTGTGAGCACCTGCGCCGCTATCAACATCGCCGCTGGCCACGACAACCACTTCTACGAGAATCGCATCGTTACCAGCGGCTTGCTGCCCGACGGCACGCGCCTACAGGCCAACTACGCTGCCGCCGGTCTCTGGAATGCCTACAACAAGCCTAGCTCGGTGTTCTACAACAACGACATGCTGAATAACACCATTGGTTTCTACTTCAAGGGCGGCAACACGCCCTACACCAACCGCCAGGATACCAGCCCCGGCGCCTGCCCCACCTGCACCCCCACCACGCACTTCCCAGACCGCCCGCTGACGCTGGCCGATGAGCAGGCCGAATGGACGCTGTGGCAGCAAAAGCTGCAGCAGAACGGCATCACGCTGGGCGCTGGCGGCACCAGCGGTGGCGGCACTACTACGCCCACCACGCCGACCACGCCCCCCGCGCCCAGCGCCCCCACCGTTAGCCTGAGCGCGCCGAGCACCGGCACCGTGGGCACGGCCCTGAACCTGACGGCCTCGGCCGCGGCCGCCAACGGCACCATCACCAAAGTCGAGTTCTTCAGCGGGGCCACCAAGCTCGGCGAAGACCTGACCGCTCCCTATACCTTTGGCTTCACGCCCGCTGCAGCCGGCACGCTCAGCCTCACGGCCCGCGCCACCAACAACGCCGGAGCCGCTACCTCCACGGCCGTTTCGTCGGTAACCGTGACGGCCGCTACTACGACTACGCCGCCTACTACCACGCCGCCTACCGGCACTACGCCGACCAACGCCACCTTCGTACGCGCCATTAACGTAGGCGGCACGGCCACCACCGTCGACGGCCTGAGCTTTGAGGACGGCAACAGCGCCGGCAACTTCCAAATCAACGGCTCGCCCTTCGCCAACCAGGGCGTGGCCCTGAACCCGGCCACCGATGCCGCCCGTGCGGCCATGATTCGCGCTTCGGTGTACGACCCCAACATTAACGCGGCTGTGGGCGGCGTGGCCAGCGGTACCTACAGCGTGTACCTCTACATGTGGGAGGATAACAACCCGGTGACCCTCAACATTACCCTAGAAGGCCAGACCGTGCAGTCGAACTACAGCAGCGGCAACGGCGGCCACTGGGACCGCCTCGGCCCCTTCACGGCCAACATCACCGACGGTATCATCAACATCGGCACCGTGAGCAGCAACAACAACAACCTCTCGGGCATCGAAATCTGGAAGCAGAACGCGGGCACTACCGCACCTACCACGCCCACTACGCCGACTACGCCCCCCGCGCCCAGCGCCCCCACCGTTAGCCTGAGCGCGCCGAGCACCGGCACCGTGGGCACGGCCCTGAACCTGACGGCCTCGGCCGCCGCCACCAACGGCACCATCGCCAAAGTGGAGTTCTTCAGCGGCGCCACCAAGCTCGGCGAAAGCCTGACGGCGCCCTACGCCTTTAGCTTCACGCCCGCTGCAGCCGGCACGCTCAGCCTCACGGCCCGCGCCACCAACAACGCCGGGGCCGCTACCTCCACGGCCGTTTCGTCGGTAACCGTGACGGCTGCTACTACGACTACGCCGCCTACTACCACGCCGCCCACCTCCACGCCGCCCACCTTTGTGCGTGCCGTGAACCTGGGGGGCAAGGCCATCACCCTCGATGGCAAGAGCTGGGCCGCCAGCGCCAGCGCTTCTAACTTCAAAGCCACCGGCCTCACCACGTTTGCCAACCAGAACGTGACCCTGACGCCTTCCACCGACGCTACCCGCGCCAGCATGATTCGCGCCTCGATGTACGGCAGCGACACGGGCCTGGCCCTGGGCGGCGTATCGAGCGGCACCTACAGCGTGTTCCTCTATGTGTGGGAGGACAACAACGCGGAAAACTTCAGCATCTCCCTCGAAGGCAAGACCGTGCTGAGCAACTACAACTCCGGTTCGGCCGGCCACTGGGACCGCCTCGGCCCCTTCACGGCCAACGTGACCGACGGCACCGTGAACATCGGCACCACTGGCGGCATGGCCAACATCTCGGGCATCGAGCTCTGGAAACAAGCCACCCCGCTGCCCTAGGGTGTGAGGACAATCAGCGCAACCAATCGAGTGCGGCGGCCACGTGCCAGAAGGCCAAGAAAGAAACGACGGTTTTTTCGTAGCGGGTGGCCAAGCGCCGATACTGTTTGAGACGGCCAAAAAAGCGTTCGATTTTGTTGCGGTCCCGGTAGATTTCTTCGTCCATTTCCGCCGGCTTCACCCGTCCGGGGTGGCTGGGAATCACGGCCTCGATGCCGTGCTCCGCACAATAAGCGCGGTTTTCGTCGCTGTCATAGGCCGTGTCAGCCAAGACTTTTCCCGGCCGCAAGCCGTTGAGCAAGGGCAAGGTCTGGGGGCAATCCCCCGCCTGTCCTTCGGTGGCCAGCAGGCGCACGGCATTGCCCAGCGCGTCGGTGCAGGCGTGGATTTTGGTGCTCATTCCGCCCCGGCTACGACCCAGGCATTCAGCGGCGGGGGCGCTTTTTTTTGGCCCGCCGAGTGCTGATGGGCCCGTAAAATGGTGGAATCGAGCATGACCCACTCCAACTCCGGGGCTTTTAGGGCCTCAAACAAGGCCTCCCACACGCCCTTTTGCGCCAATCGGCGGAAGCGACGGCAGACCGAATTCGGCTTGCCGAAGCGCTCGGGCAGGTCGGCCCACGGGACCCCGGTGCGCATCAGCCACACGACGGCGTTGAAAAACAGCCGATTATCTTTGGCCGTAACCCCGCAGTCGGTCGCCTTCCCCGAAAGCAGGGGTGCAACCACCGTCCACTGCCGGTCCGTTATTTCGTGACGACGCATAAGCTAACTTGGTTTTGCCCGAAGGTAATTGTCCTCACGCTCTAGTCTGCACGCCTGATTATTGCGCAACGCGCACCTGCTCAAAAGCCTGGCCCCTGCGGCCAGGCTTTTTTGGTTTCGGGCCGCCCGCCCGCCTTACCCGGAAGTATGCCCGGTAGTATAACAGGTTTTTTTTGTCGATAACATATTTAAAAACATTATTAATATACGAATCTTGATATAATTTACTATCTTGCTATCACCTAGGCTATCCGAGGTACCTGACGGTCATTTCTCCCCTCATTTTCATCGCTGCTTATGAAATGTGCATTAATTACTGGAATTACGGGCCAGGACGGGGCCTATCTGGCCGAGCTGCTGCTGGCCAAAGGGTACGAAGTGCACGGCATCAAGCGCCGCTCGTCGATGTTCAATACTGACCGCATCGACCACTTGTACCAGGACCTGCACGAGAAGGACGTGCGCTTCAAGCTACACTACGGCGACCTGTCCGATGCCACGAACCTGATTAGAATCGTGCAGGAAGTGCAGCCCGACGAGATTTACAACCTCGGGGCCATGTCGCACGTCAAGGTTTCGTTCGACACGCCCGAGTACGCAGCCGACGTAGACGGGCTGGGCACGCTGCGCCTGCTGGAGGCCATCCGCATTCTGGGCCTGGGCAAAAAAACCCGGCTTTATCAGGCCAGCACGTCTGAGCTGTATGGGCTGGTGCAGGAGGTGCCGCAGCGCGAGAGCACGCCCTTCTACCCGCGCTCGCCCTACGCCGTGGCCAAGCTCTACGCCTACTGGATTACGGTGAACTACCGCGAGGCCTACGGCCTGTATGCCTGCAACGGCATCCTGTTCAACCACGAAAGCCCGCGCCGGGGCGAAACCTTTGTTACGCGCAAGATTACGCGGGCCGTGGTGCGCATTGCCTTGGGCCTGCAGGACCGCCTCTACCTCGGCAACCTGGATGCCCGGCGCGACTGGGGCCACGCCAAGGACTACGTGGAGGCCATGTGGCGCATGCTGCAGCAGGACGAGCCCCGCGACTATGTGATTGCCACCGGCGTGACCACCCGGGTGCGCGAGTTTGTGCGGCTGGCTTTCGCCGAGCTGGGCGTAGAAGTAGACTTTGCGGGCGAGGGCGTGGCCGAAGTGGGCTACGTGGTAGCCTGCCACAACCCCGATTTCCAGCTGCGCCCCGGCCAGGAAGTGGTGGCCGTAGACGCGGCCTACTTCCGCCCCACCGAGGTAGAGCTGCTCATCGGCGACCCTACGCGGGCCCGCACCGAACTGGGCTGGGTGCCGAAGTATGACCTGGCCGGCCTGGTAAGCGACATGGTGCAGAGCGACCTGACGCTTTTCCGGCGCGATACCGTGCTGCTGCAGGCCGGCCATGCCGTGCTCAGCTACCACGACGAGTAGCCGCCGCGGCCTGCCGCGCCCTTCTTCCGTTCCGACTTCGCTTTTTTACTCATGGAAAAGAATTCCAGCATTTACATCGCCGGCCACCGGGGCATGGTGGGCTCGGCGCTGCTGCGCGAGCTCACGCGCCGGGGCTACACCAACCTCATCACCCGCACCTCGGCCGAGCTCGACCTGACCAACCAGGCCGCCGTGGCCCGCTTTTTTGCCGAAAACCGGCCCGAATACGTGCTGCTGGCCGCCGCCAAGGTGGGCGGCATCCACGCCAACAACACCCTGCGGGCCGATTTCATCTACGAAAACATCATGATTGAGGCCAACGTGCTGCACGAAAGCTACCGCTGCGGCGTGCGCAAGCTGCTGTATCTGGGCTCGTCGTGCATCTACCCCAAGCTGGCCCCGCAGCCCATCCGCGAAGAATACATCCTCACCGGCCCGCTGGAGCACACCAACGAGCCCTACGCTATTTCCAAAATCGCGGGCGTGAAGATGTGTGAGGCCTACCGCGACCAGTACGGCTGCAACTTTATCACGGTGATGCCCACCAACCTCTACGGCCCCAACGACAACTACGACCTGGAAAGCTCGCACGTAATGGCCGCCCTGCTCCGCAAGTTTGAGGAAGCCGTGCAGCACCACCGGCCCCGCGTGGACGTGTGGGGCACCGGCACCCCCCGCCGCGAGTTCCTGCACGTAGACGACCTGGCCGAGGCCTGCCTCTTCCTGATGGACCATTACGACGAAGCCAGCCCCCTGAACGTGGGCACCGGCGACGACCTGAGCATCCGCGAGCTGGCCGAGCTCATTGCCGACCTCACGGGCTTTGCCGGCGAAATCTACTTCGACTTCTCGCGGCCCGACGGCACCATGCGCAAGGTGCTCGACGTGAGCCGGATAGAGGCTCTGGGCTGGCGCCACCGCATTTCGCTGCACGCCGGCCTGCGCCAGGTGCTGGCTTCGGCCGAATGGCAGGCGGCCAACCAGGCCGTGCCCGTGCAGTAGCACGGGTTGACTGGCGATAAAAGCCCGTCATGACGGGCGAAACCAACACACCTCCTGACCACCATCCGCTTTCATCCTTTTTCTGTTGTGAAAATGACTGATATCCTGAACCGTGGGCAGCAGCGGGCGGGCCGCCTGCTGCGCGAGTTGCTGCCCCGCCGCCAGCACTACCGCCCCGTGGGTGTGCACTTCAGCAGCCGGGGCGTAGCCACCCGGCCCGACAGCGGGGCGCGCTACACCGAGGTGTACCCCGCGCAGATATCGCACCTCAACGTGACGCCCGACCTGTATGCCCACACCACCGACTACGGCGGCCTGCACGCCAAGCCCAACCGCCTGGAGCAGACCCCGGCGGCCTTCGTGCTGGCCCTGGCCGAGGGCCGCCTGCTGGCCGACAACGCCCTGAGCGTGGCCGTCATCAGTGCCGATAACCGGCTGGTGGGCGATGCCTCGTTTCAGTACGACCCCTGGCGCTCGGACTTGGCCCGGCCCGAGGAAAACAACGTGTTTGCCCAGCGCTGGTTTTCGGAGCCGCGCCGGGTGCGCGGCACGGTGGCCAGCCTGCTCTCGGGCGGCGGGGCGGCGGTGGGCAACTACTACCACTGGCTGATTGACTCGCTGCCCCGCTTGCACCTGCTCAAAAAAGCGGGTTTCTGGGACGAAATCGACTATTTTTTGGTGTACGATGGGCAGCGGCGCTTCGTGGCCGACTCGTTGCGCGCCCTGGGCATCCGGCCCGAGCAGGTGCTCGACCTGCGCACCCACCGCCACCTCGTAGCCGACCGCCTGCTGGTGACCTCGCCCGTGCGCGGCGCGGGCACCCACACGCCACAATGGGCCTGCTCCTTCCTGCGCGACGAGCTGCGCGCCGCCGCCGCGCCCCAAACCTTCAGCCCCTACGTGTACCTGAGCCGGCGCGACGCCCCCGCCCGCCACGTCCTCAACGAGCCCGATGTGGAAGCCCTGCTGCGCCCCTATGGCTTCGAGACGCACGTGCTGGGCGACTACAGCTTTGGGCAGCAGCTGGCGCTGTTTGCCGGGGCGCGGGCCGTGGTGGCCCCCACCGGCGCGGGCCTGGCCAACCTGGTGTTTGCCCCGGCCGGCACACCGGTGGTCGAGCTGTTTCCCAAGCACTTCACGGTGGTGGAGTACCCCGAGCTGTGCTACCGCCTGGGCCTGCCCCACCGCTACCTGGTGGCCGATGCCGCCAATGGCCCGCTCACCTCGCGCCGCGCCGGCTGGCGCGAAAACCTCACCGTGGACCTCAACGCCCTCAGCAGCTGCCTGCACCAGGTGCTGTGATGCCGGGCCAGCCCCCGCCGGGCTGTATGCTTCCCACCAGTTAACCTATTTTATTATGCAAGACCTTTTTACCCGCGCCCAACGGCACACCGGCCACCTGCTGCGGGGCCTGGTTCCGCACAACGAACACCTGCGCCCCACCGGCGTGCACTCCACCGCCAAAGCCCTGGCCGACCAGCCCGGCAGCGGCGCGCACTACGTGGAAGTATACCCCGGCTACACTTCGCACCTCACCGTGCCCGATGCGTTTGTGGCCCTGGCCCCGCCCTACTACAAGTGCATTGCCGAGCGGGAAGAAGTGCCCGCCGCTTTCGTGCTGCTGCTGCCCAATGCCCGCATCAACGCCGACCATTTTGGCAGCCTGGCCGTGATAGCGGCCGATAATTACCTGGTGGGGGATGTGTCGCTGCAGTTTTCGGCGGGCAGCTTCGCGGTGGCCCCACCGGCGGAAAACCCCATTTTCCGGCAGCGCTACTTCCGGCCGCCGGGCCAGGTTTCGGGCACGGTGTGCAGCCTGCTGTCGGGCGGCGGCACGGCCGTGGGCAACTACTACCACTGGCTGCTCGACTCGCTGCCCCGCCTGCATTTGGTAGAAGAAGCCGGGTTGTGGGACGAGATTGACTACTTCCTGATTTACAACCGCGAGCAGCACTTCGTGATGGAAACCCTGCTGGCGCTGGGCATTCGCAACGAGCAGATAATCGACCTGCAAACCACTACCCACCTGCAGGCCCAACGGCTGCTGCTCACCTCGCCGGTGCGCGGCACCGGCCACCACGCCCCGCGCTGGGTGGGCGAGTTTATGAAGGATGCCTTCCGGCCCCTGGCCACCACGGCGGCGCGCGCTACCCACTTCAGCCCGCTGGTGTACGTGAGCCGGCGCGATGCCGCCTTTCGGCGGGTGCGCAACGAGGCCGAGGTGGAGGACCTGCTGGCCGAATACGGCTTCGAGAGCTACGCCCTCACCGAGCTGAGCTTTCGCGAGAAGGCAGCTCTGTTTTCCGGGGCGCGGGCGGTGGTGGGGCCGGTGGGCGCGGGCCTGGCCAATATTCTGTTTTGTGCCGAGGGCACGCCGCTCATCGAGCTGCTGCCCCGCAACCTGGTGGTGCCCGACTACCTCGACCTCACGGCCCGCCTGGGCATGCCGCATTATCCCATCATCTGCGCGCCGGACGCGGCCTCGGGCCAGCGCGCCACCGCCGACCGCCAGGACGACCTTACCGTGGACCTGAAAGCCCTGCGCCAGACCGTGGAAGCGGCCCTGCGCCAGCCGGTGAATGCGTGATAAAGCGACCATCAAGGATATTAAAGAAGGTCGTCATGCTGAGCGCAGCCGAAGCATCTCTACCGCTTCGTTGCAGTCGTCGTTGATTACTTATGCGGTAGAGATGCTTCGGCTGCACTCAGCATGACGGTCTGGATAACAGTACAACATTTCCCTACCGCCATGCCCTCCGTCCTGATTTCCGTCGTGAGCTGGAACAGCGCCGACGTCATCGAAGCCTGCCTGCGCTCGATACTGGCCCAAACGTATGCCGATTTTGAGGTGTGGGTGGTCGATAATGCCTCGGCTGATGATACCTGCGCCCGCGTGGCCGCCCTGGCCGCCACCGATGCCCGCGTGCGCCTGCACCCGCTGCCGCACAATACCGGCTTCTGCGGCGGCCACAACTACGCCCTCGACCGCACCACCTCGGAGGCCGTGCTACTGGTGAACCCTGACATTGAAATGGCCGTGAACTACCTGGGCCGGGCCATGGCCACGCTGCGCGCCCACCCCGACGCGGGCACGGTGTGCGGCCTGCTGCTGCAAAACCCCGGGGCCGCCCCGCGCATCGACAGCACCGGACTGGAGGCCCTGCCCGACGGCCGCTTCCGGCTGCGCCACCACGGCCAGCCGCTGGCCGAAATGGCCCTCACGGCCGGCCCGGTAGACGGGGCCGATGGCGCGCTGCCGCTCTACCGCCGCACGTTTATCGATGATTTGCGGGTGGATGGCCAGTTTTTCGACGAGCGTTTTTTTGCCCACAAGGAGGACTGGGACATTGCCTGGCGGGGCCGCCTCTACGGCTGGACCACCGTGTTTGAGCCCGCCTGCCGGGCCCTGCACCCGCGCGAGTTCCGGCCCGCCGACCTGCGCCGCCGCCTGCGCCTGAATGGCACCATTAAGGCCGATGCCGTGAAAAACCAGTGGCTGCTGCTGCTCAAGAACCCGCCGGCCCGGCAGCTGCCGGGCCTGTGGCTGCGGGCACTGCCCCGGCAGCTGGGCATCCTGCTCTACTGCCTGCTGCTGGAGCGGCCCTCGCTGCGCGCCTACCGGTATGTGTGGCAGCACCGGGGTGGCATCTGGACCACGCGGGCGCTCATTCAGGCGCGGGCGGCACAGCCGGGGCCGGCGGCGGCGCGGGTGGCGGTGGCTCCCTGGCGGCCGGTGCACGCGCCGGCCACTGCCGTTTAGCGGCGGTGTAAACACATCATTATTAGAGCAAAACTCTGTTTATCAGGTCGATTTTAGACTCCTGCGTGGTTGGCCGCAGCCGTGTGTGCTGGTGTAGTTGGAGCAGCACGCAGCTTGCCTGCCACTACCGGACCAGTCGCCTAAAAAAATTCACACGAACCAAAATAAAAACCAGAAAAATTGATATTTATTATTTAATTATATATATTATATTTGTTATGACCCATCGATTGGCAATATCCCTGGAAACCCGTGCCCGGCCGGGCCGGTGAAGTACTCACTTTAACGCTTTCCGCATTATGAAAATCAAGGTCTACCTATCATTGTTAATCAGCTTTTTTGCCTGGGCAACGCCACTGCTGCCGGCTTGGGTAGCGGGTACGGGCACCACGGTGGCAGCGGCCTCCATTACCGGCTTCACGCTGGTGAATGCCGACAACAACCTGGACCTTTTCGCCCTGACGCCGGGCATGGTGATAGACCTGGCCACGCTGCCCACCCGCAACGTCAACATCCGGGCCGATACCGACCTGCCCCTGCCGGGCAGCGTGGTAATGGTGCTGACCGGTGCCCAGTCGCGCATTGAAATTCAGGACTTTGCGCCTTACGCGCTGTTCAGCGACTTCCAGGGCAACTATTTCCCGTGGTCGCCGCCGGTGGGCAGCTACTCGCTGTTGGCCACGCCTTTTGATGACCCCGGCGGGGCCGGAGCCAGCGGCGCGCCCCTCACGCTCAGCTTCACGGTGGTGAATTCGGTGGGCGGCATCACGGGCTTCACGCTGGTAAATGCCGATACGAATGGCGACATCCAGCCCCTGACGTCCGGCATGACTCTCACGCTGGCCACGCTGCTCACCCGCAACCTCAACGTGCGGGCCAATACCACGCCGGCTACGGTGGGCAGCGTGGTTTTCGACCTCACCGGCCCCCAAACCTACTCGAGCATCGAGAATGTGGCCCCGTACGCGCTGTACAGCGATTTGAATGGCAACTACAACGCCTGGACCCCGGTGGGGGGCACCTACACGCTCACGGCCACGGTTTTCGACGCGCCGCAGGGCGGCGGGGCGCAGGGTTCGGGGCTGACCATCAGCTTTGTGGTTGTGGCCCCGCCGTTGCCGGTGCGGCTCACGGCGTTTCTGGCCGAGCCGCTGGGGCCGGGTGCGGTGCAGCTGCGCTGGAACACGGCCACCGAGGAGCAGAACAAGGAATTTGTGGTGCAGCGCAGCGCCGATGGGCAGGACTTCATCGCCCTGGCCCACGTGCCCGGGCACGGCAACACCACGCTGCCGCAGGCTTATCAATACAACGACAAGCAGCTGCCCGCCAACCTCACTAAGCTATACTACCGCCTGCAGCAGGTAGATGTGGATGGCACGCGCACCTACTCGCCGGTGCGGGTGGTGGCCGTGGTGCCCGGCGCGGCCCCGGCCATGCTCCAGGCCTTTGTGCCCACCCCCGCCGATGGCCAGCTGCACTACACCTTCGCCGGCCCGGCCACCGGGACCGAGGAGCTGGTGCTGTATTCCATTATGGGGCAGCGGCTGGGGCACTACCCGCTGGCGGCCTCGGGCACCGGCACCGTGCCGGTGGCCGGGCTGGCGGCCGGCACCTATGTGCTGCACCTCGTGAACGCGGGCGGCAGCTACGCGGGGCGTTTCGTGCTGCCGTAGCAGCGGCTGGTTTGCGGCATTTCAAAAAGCCGGTCATCCTGAGCTTGCGAAGGACCTTATCACGCTCGAACAGTGGACCTCCAACGAGATTCCAGGCGCGATAAGGTCCTTCGCACGCTCAGGATAACAAGTGCCTATAACACCAAACATCCCCTGCTGATTCACTCCGCCCCTATTCGCGCACAAACATGCGCCGTACGGGGCCGCTGGCCGTTTCCAGCTCCAGGTGGTAGAGGCCACCGGGCAGGCCGCCCAGCTCTACGGTGGCCGGCCCGGCGGGCATATTGCCCTGGCGCAATAGCTGGCCGAGGTGGTTGCGCACGCGGTAGACCGTGGCGGCCACCCCCGTGATGAGGAGCCGCTCCCGGGCCGGGTTGGGGTAGAGCAGCACCGGCGCTGCGGCCCCCGGCCCCACCGCCACCACCGGCGACAACGTGGCCGCGCCGCCCACGTCTACCTGCCGCAGGCGGTAGTAGAGCGCAGCCAGCGGGGAGGCGGCATCGAGTAGGGTATAGCTGGTGGGCTGAAACGTGGTGCCGCTTCCCAGCACGGTGGCAATGGGGGCAAAGGCCCGGCCATCGGCGCTGCGCTGCACCTCGAAACGGGCATTTTGCTGTTCGCTGGCGGTGGCCCAGCGCAGGTGCACGCCGGTGGCCTGACGCTGGGCGGCAAACGCGGTGAGCACCACGGGCAACGGTCCGGCGGGCGCGAATACCTGCTGAAACGCAATTTGCTGCAAGGCCACGGCGGCGGCGGCGGTGATGCCGAGCGCCACGGCAGCCTGCTCGGTGGGGCCAAGCAGGCGCGGGTCGAGGCCGGTGAGCTGGGCAAATAGCACACAGGCGGCCAGATAGGAGCCCCACTTGCTGGCGTGAAAATGGTCGGGGCCCCACAGGTTCAGGGGGCCGGGGCTGGGGGTATAGGGATTGCGCTGGGCCACGCCGGCCTGCATGGCCCGCAGCCAAGCATCGCCCACGGGGGCCACGGTGGCGAAGCGCGGGTTTTGGGCAGCCAGATAGGCATAGGCCCGGCGCAGGTCGCGCATCATGGTATCGAGGGGCAGGCCCGAGTAGGGCTGGCCGGCCGGGTAGGTCATGTCGGCCCGGGGCCAGGTCTGGAACAGGTAGACCCGGGCGGCAGGGCTGCCGGCGTGCACGGCCTGCTCAAGGCGGGTGGCGTAGGTGAGAAAACTGGCGGGCTGGCCGGTGCGGGCCACGGGCAGGGGCTGCGTGCTGCTTTCCTGAAGCACCACCTGGTCCCACGGCCCCGCCTGCACCACGGCCATGGCGTTGGTGTAGTGGTACACGAGCGAGGCACCATTCACCAGTTCGATGTGAACATCATAAGGCCGGCCGGCCTGGTCGGCCATTTTTTTGAATATACCCGGCACGCCGCCCCAGGGACCGGGCGTGGCGGGGTCTAACTGATAGCGCGGGCTGCCGGGCGGCTGGTTGTGGTTTTCGTCGGTGATGGCAGCGGCGTTGTAGTTCAGCACCGGCTCGTACATGCCGTGCGTGAAGCTGTTGCCGACGAATAGAATGCGCGTTTGGGCGGTAGCCGGGCCAGCCAGCAGTGCGGCCCAGCAGCAGCAGCTCAGCAGCCAGCAGGAGTATAAGCGGTGCACCATATCGGGGGACTGAAGAAGAAAGCTGAAACGGGCGAAAAAATCCCCCGCAGCCCGGACCGGACCGCGAGGGTAAAGAGGATAAAGAGGATAAAAGACTATCCGATTCGAGAAGAAAATCATCATTCCGGCACTCCCCTGGCCGGCGGGGTACCAAGCCGCCATCACTGCCGCAGCAGCTTGAGCCGGGCGGCGGCGTGGTTATTTTCGAGGAGCAGGTAGTAGAGCCCGGCGGCATTGATTTCGTGGGTGAAATCGAGGCGCTGCACCGGGGCCTCGGCCGCGAGGGTACCGGTGGCCAGCGTGGCCCCCAAGGCCGTGAGCAGGCGGTAGTGCACCGCGCCCTGCAAGGCCTCGGGCAGGCGCAGGAAGAAGCGGCCGTCGGCCGAGGGGTTGGGGTAGGCGGTGGCCGTCTGAACGAGGCCTGCCCGGGCGGGCGTAGCAGCTGTAGCTGCCGCGACGCGGGCCGCCTGGTTGGTCACCGTGAAGCTGATGCTGAGCGGTGTGCCGGCCGTGCCGCCATTGTCGGCGGCCGTGTAGGGCGTGACGGTGAGCGTGTAGCTGCCCACGGCAATGGCCGGCGTCCAAGGGTTGTAGTCGCCGTTGGAATCGCCAAACAGCGCGTACGGGAGCAGGTTTTCGTTGTGGCTCACGGCTTGGGTGCCGCCCAGTACGAAGAGCACACTGCCCACCGTGGCCGGGCTGGTATTGGCCCGAATGGTGAGGTTGGGCGTGGGCAGGGTGGCCAGGTTCAGCACCGCGCCCGTGGTCAGGGCTTGCAGGTCGAGGTCGGTATCGGCGTTTATCAGGGTGAGGCTCGTTACCTGCGGGGCATTGGCGGTGAAGGTGGCGTTGATGGATTTATTGGCCGTCATGGTCACCGAGAGCGGGTTGACGGTGCCGGTGGCTCCGCCGCTCCAGCCGGTGAAGGCGTAGCCGACGGCCGGCGTGGCCGTAAGCGTCACCGTGCTGCCGCTCAGGTAGGTGCTTTGGTTGGGGCTTTTGGTGATGGTGCCGCTGCCAAACACGGCCGTGGTGAGCGTGTAGCTGGTGGTGGTGGCCACGAAAGTGGCCGTGATGGATTTGTTGGCCGTCATCGTCACCGAGAGCGGGTTGGCAGTGCTGGTAGCCGCGCCGCTCCAGCCATTGAACTTGTAGCCCGCCGCCGGCGTGGCCTGGAGGCTGACCGTAGACCCGCTGGCGTAGCTGGGCTGGTTGGGGGTTTTGGTTACGGTGCCACTGCCGCTGACAGCAACAGTGAGCGTGTAGGTGGCAGTAGCCGTGAAGGTGGCCGTGATGTTTTTATTGGCCGTCATCGTCACCGACAGCGGATTGGTGGTGCCCGTGGCATCGCCGCTCCAGCCCGTGAAGGCGAAGCCCGTCCCAGCCGTGGCCGTCAGGCTCACCGTGCTGCCGCTGGCGTAAGTGGCCTGGTTCGGGTTTTTCGTCACCGTGCCCGTACCCACGGTGCTGGTGGTTAGCGTGTAGGTAGTCGGGGACACGGCCGTGAAGGTGGCCGTGATGTTCTTATTGGCCGTCATCGTTACCGACAGCGGGTTGGTGGTGCCCGTGGCGTCGCCGCTCCAGCCACTGAACTGATAGCCTGCCCCAGCCGTGGCCGTGAGTGTCACGCTCGTGCCGCTGGCGTAGCTGGCCGCATCCGGATTCTTGGCCACTGTACCCGTGCCCACGGAACTTACCGCCAGCGTGTAGCTGGTGGGCGTAGTCGCCGTGAAGGTGGCCGTGATGTTTTTGTTGGCCGTCATTGTCACCGACAACGGATTGGCCGTGCCTGTGGCGTCGCCGCTCCAGCCCGTGAAGGTGAAGCCCGCCCCCGGCGTAGCCGTCAGGCTCACCGTGCTGCCACTGGCGTAACTAGCCGCATTCGGGTTTCTGGTCACCGTGCCCGTGCCCACGGTGCTGGTGGTTAGCGTGTAAGTGGTGCCCGCCTGGTCAATTACGCTGAAGCTGATGGTGAGCGGCGTACCGGCCGTGCCCCCGCCACTAGCGGCTGTGTAGGGCGTGGCCGTGAGCGAGTAGCTGCCCACCGCCGGCGTCCAGGCATTATACACCCCGCCATTGTCCGAAAACAGCGCGTAGGGCACCACCGTCTCGGTTTGGTTCTGAATCTGCGCCCCGCTGAGGGCAAACACCACGCTGCCCACGGTGCCCGGGTTGGTATTGGCCCGCACGTTGAGGTTGCGCGTGGGCAGCGTGGCAAGGTTCAGCGTTGTGCCGGCGGTCAGGAGCTGAATGTCGGCGTTTGTATCGGCGTTTATCAGCGTGTAGCTGGCCACGCTTTGTCCGGCCGTGGTGGCCGTGAAGGTGGCGGTGATGTTCTTGTTGGCATTCATCGTCACCGACAAGGGATTGGCCGTGCCGGTGGCCGCCCCGCTCCAGCCCGTGAAGGCGAACCCCGCCGCCGGCGTGGCCGTGAGCGTCACGCTCGTGCCATTGGCGTAGGTAGCTTGGTTTGGACTTTTAGTAATGGTGCCGCTGCCAAACACGGCCGTGGTGAGCGTGAACGGCCCCGGCGTGCCACTGTCCGTGACCGAAAAGCTGATGGACAGGGCCGCGCCCGGCGTGCCGCTGCCGCCGCTGCCCGAGTAAGGCGTGGCCAGCAGCGTGTAGTTGCCCACGGGCGGCGTCCAGGGGTTGTAGTCGCCATTTACATCGCTGAACAGCGCGTAGGGCACCACCGATTCGGTCTGGTTCTGGGTCTGGGCTCCGCTCAGGGCAAACACCACGCTGCCGGTGGTGCCGGGGTTGGCATTGGCCCGGATGTTCAGGTTGCGGGTGGGCAGCGTGGCCAGGTTCAGGATGGCCCCGTTGGTGAGGGCCTGGATGTCCACGTCGGCATCGGCATCCACCAGGGTGAAGCTGGTGGCGTTGCAGTTGGGGTCGAGGCGCACTTCTTTGGTCGTGGCCAGGCCGCCGGCATCGGTCACGGTGAGCAGGATGCGGTAGTAGTAGGTTTCGGCCCCGCAGCCGTAGGGCACAATGATGGTGCTGGTCTGGCGGGTGGTGTCCACGGGGTCGGGGTGCTCGTGGCTGGCGTGGTGCAGAATGGTCTGCCACTGGTAGCTGAGCAAGTGGCCGCTCTGCTCATTGTCGACCACAGTGGCCCGCAGCTGGTAGGTGGTGTTGCCCGTGAGCGGGTACACCGTGCCGGCCGCCGGACTGGTAATGGTGACCTGCGGCGGGGTGTTATTGGCCGAAATCGTCAGCGACGCTTGGTTGCTCAGGCCTTGCGCGTTGGTCACGGTGAGCGTGACGGTGTAGTTGGCAGGGGCCGCAGTGGGCGGCGAGAACGTGTGGCTGGGGTTGGCCGCCGCGCTGGGGGCGGTGCCATCGCCGAAATTCCAGCTGTAGGTGAGCGGGCTACCGTTGGGGTCGGTCGAATTGCTGCCGGTGAGCTGCACCGTGAGCGGGCCGGGGCCGTAGGTTTTGTTGGACGTAGCCACCGCCACCGGCGGGCTGGCCGTGGTCACGTAGCTGATTTTGCGGATTTCCGAAGGGTAAAAGTTGACGTAGAACAGGCCCGTTTCGCCGGGACTGGTGGCGAAGGCCACGGGCACCGCTCCGCCAGGCACAAAATCACCCACCGCGCTGGGCTGGTTGCTGCTGTTCACGGTCAGGTTGCGAATCCAGCCGCCCACGTAATCACCGAAAAAGTAGGTATTCCGGTACTGCACCGGGAAATCGGCATACGGATAAAACACCCCGCCCGTGGACGCGCTGCCCCCAAACTGCGAGCCCGCCACCGGCGAGCCCGCCGCGCCCAGGTTGCTGGTAGTGGCCGTGCTGCCGCTAAAGGTGCCCGTGCGCGACGGCCCCGCCCCGTGCCCCCAATCGACCAGCGGCCGGACGTGCACGAAGGTGGGAATGCTGCCCGGCACGGTCTGGCCCGTGTTGCAGGAATTGGGAAAGGTGGCCGTGCCCGTGGGCGTGGCCTGCTTGATGAGGTCCTGGAAGTAGAAAAACTGCTTGGTGCAGCCACCCGTGTTGTAGAGCGGGTTGGGCGCGTCGCGGTTGTACACGTTCGAGGTGGTGAAGGCGTCGTAGGCCGTCAGGCCCTCAAACAGCGGCCACCCGAAGTTCTGGCGTGGGCCGGTCACCACATCTACTTCTTCCCAGCTGGCCGCGCCCACGTCGCCCAGGTAAATGGTGCCGGGGTTGCCCACCGAGGGGTCGGTACTGCCCGTGCCGGGCTTGATGCTCACCCGAAACGGGTTGCGCAGGCCCAGGGCCCACACTTTGGAGCGGGGCGCGCCGGGGTTGGCGGCGTCGTAATACGGGTTGCTGGCCACGCCATTGCCGTTGCTGGGGTCGATGCGCAGGATTTTGCCGTTGTAGCAGTCCACCAGCTGGGCGCGCAGCGAGCCCACGTCCTCCTTGGCCGTGATGATGCCATCGGCCAGGGCCTGAGGGGCGTAAGAGGCCGTCCAGGCCCCGAAATCGGGGTACGGGTGGGCGCCGTCGCCCGTCACCACCAGTAACGTGCCATCGGTGCCAAACTGCAGGGCCGCCGTGACGTGGCCGTTGAAGGTAGAGGGGATGCCGTTGGTTTTGCTAGTCCCAATGAGGATTTTGCGGCTGGCTGGGTTCACGGTGTAGCCCGTGCCGCTGGGCGTAGCCGTGTAGCGGGTGAGCCGGCCAATGGTGGCGCTGTAGTAGTCGTTGGCCGTGGCGCTGTAGCTGGCCGTGCCGAAGTTTATCAGG
Source organism: Hymenobacter artigasi (assembly GCF_012275535.1). Lineage (GTDB taxonomy): Bacteria > Bacteroidota > Bacteroidia > Cytophagales > Hymenobacteraceae > Hymenobacter > Hymenobacter artigasi. The sequence continues at coordinate 581,645 of NZ_JAAVTK010000002.1, forward strand.
TAGTGCCGGTCTACCACGTACAGCAGGTACATGTAGCCGTTGGCATCAAAGTTCGGGTCGAGGGCAAAGCCCAGCAGGCCCTGGTCCTCCCAGGCCCCCACTTCGGGCGAAATATCAATCAGCTGCTGGCGCTGGCCGTTCACCACCACCCAAACTTTGCCGGGCCGCTCCCACACAAACATCTTGCTGCCGCTGCTATTGAAAGTCAGCCCCACTGCCTCGTTCCAACCCGAGGACACGACGGTGGACGTGAAGCCCGTGGGCGGCGTCTGGGCCTCCACACCGCCACAACACCAAACCAGCAAAAAAGCCAGCAGGAAACCAGTGAGGGAAGATTTCATGGCGATGAGAAAAATGAGTTTGCAGAAAAAAGCAGGTAAATAAGGCTGGCCCGACTGGCAAAAGCCGGGGCTACTGGCGCACGAGCTTGAGCCGGGCGGTGTGCTTGCCGTCGTCGAGCAGCAGGTAGCTCAGGCTGGTGCCCGAGAGCGGCTGGGCAAAGTCCAGCTCGGCCGCCTGCGCCCCCGCTGGCAGCGTGCCGCTGGCCAGCGTGGCCCCCAGCACCGAAATCAGCCGGTAGCGCACCGGGCCCCCGAAGGTGGCCGGCAGCAGCAGCCGGAAGTGCCCGTTGGGCGACGGGTTAGGGTACGCCACCGCCAGGGCCACCCCGGACGCACTGCCACTGGCCGCCGTTACCCGCGCGGCCTGGTCGCTCACGCTGAAGCTGATGGTGAGCGCCGCCCCCGCCGTGCCCCCGCCCCCGCCGCCCGTGTAGGGCCGGGCCGTGAGCGTGTAGCTGCCCACCGCCGGCGTCCACGGGTTGTAGGTACCTGCCCCGTTGTCGCCGAACAGCGCGTACGGCGCCACCGACTCGGTCTGGCTGCGCGTGGCCGCCCCGCTCAGCGTGAGCACCACGCTGCCCACCGTGGCCGGGCTGGTCGTGGCCCGCACGTTGAGGTTGCGCGAGGGCAGCGTGGCCAGGTTCAGCGCCGCCCCCGTGGTCAGGGCCTGGATGTCGGTGCCGGTGCTCGCGTTCACCAGCACGAAGCCCGTGAGCTGCGGCCCGCCCGAACTCGCCGTGAACGTGGCCGTGATGGTCTTGTTGGCCGTCATCGTCACTGCCAGCGGGTTGGCGCTGCCCGTGGCATCGCCGCTCCAGCCCGTGAAGGTGTAGCCCGCCCCGGCCGTGGCCGTCAGGCTCACCGTGCTACCGCTGGCGTAAGTGGCGGCATTCGGGCTTTTGGTCACCGTGCCCGTGCCCACCGTACTAGTGGTTAGCGTGTAAGTGGCCGGAGCCACGGCCGTGAAGGTGGCCGTGATGTTCTTGTTGGCGTTCATCGTCACGGCGAGGGGGTTGGCCGTGCCCGTGGCATCGCCGCTCCAGCCGCTGAACTGATAACCCGCGCCGGCCGTGGCCGTCAGGCTCACCGTACTGCCGCTGGCGTAAGTGGCCGCATTCGGGCTTTTGGTCACTGTGCCCGTACCCACGGTGCTGGTGGCCAGCGTGTAGGTGGTGGGCGTGCTGCCAGTGGTTACGGTGAAGGTTATTGCCAGTGGCGTGCCGGCTGTGCCCCCGCCGCTGGCCGCCGTGTAGGGCCGGGCGGTGAGATTATAGCTACCAACTGCGGGCGTCCAGGAATTATACACGCCCGCGCCGTTGTCTCCAAACAACGCATACGGGGCACCCGATTCGGTTTGATTCTGGGTCTGAGTGCCGCTGAGGGCTAACACCACGCTGCCTACGGTAGCCGGATTGGTATTGGCCCGGATGTTCAGGCGGGAGGTGGGCAAGGCGGACAGATTGAGCGTCGCGCCGCTGGTCAGCGTTTGAATGTCGGTGTTCGTGTCGGCGTTTATCAGCGTGTAGCTCATGACGCTCTGCCCGGCCGGAAGGGCCGTGAAAGTGGCCGTGATGGATTTATTTCCATTCATCGTCACTGATAGCGGGTTGGTGGAGCCCGTGGCATCGCCGCTCCAGCCACTGAACTGATAGCCCGCCCCGGCTGTAGCCGTGAGCGTCACGCTCGTGCCGCTGGCGTAGCTGGCCGCGTCCGGATTCTTGGTCACCGTGCCCGTGCCTACGGAACTTACCGCCAGCGTATAGCTGGTGGGCGTAATGGCCGTGAAGGTGGCCGTGATGTTCTTGTTGGCGTTCATCGTCACCGAAAGCGGATTGGCCGTGCCGGTGGCATCGCCGCTCCAGCCCGTGAAGGTGAAACCCGCGCCGGCCGTGGCCGTCAGGCTCACCGTGCTGCCACTCGCGTAAGTGGCGGTGTTCGGGCTTTTGGTCACCGTGCCGGTGCCCACGGTGCTGGTGGCCAGCGTGAATGGGCCGGTAGCCGTCTGGTTGACTACACTGAACGAGAGGCTGAGCGGCGTACCGGCCGTGCCCCCGCCGCTGGCGGCGCTGTAGGGCGTGGCCAGCAGCGTGTAGCTGCCCACCGCCGGCGTCCAGGGGTTGTAGGTACCCGCGCCGTTATCGCCGAACAGGGCATACGGGGCCACCGATTCGGTCTGGTTCTGGGTTTGGGCACCGCTCAGGGCCAGTACCACGCTGCCCACCGGGGCGGGGCCGGGGTTGGCCCGTACGTTGAGGCTGGTGCTGGGCAGCGTAGCCAAGTTCAGGGTCGCGCCGGCGGTCAGGGGTTGGATGTCGGCCCCGGTACTGGCATTTACCAGCGTGAAGCTCACGACCTGCGGGCCGGTGGACACGGCCGGATTCACCGTGATGGTGGCCTGGGCGGTACCGGTGGCGTTGCCGTTATCGGTCACGGTGAGGCGGAACACGTAGCTGCCGGCCGCCAGGCCGCTGGCCGTGAGCGTGGCCGTGGCGGCCCCGCTCAGGGTGGCCGTATTGGGGCCGCTCAGCTGCGTCCAGGCGTAGGCAGTGATGGTGCCATCGTCGGTTCCCGAGCCACTGAGCACGACGCTATTGGTGGGCAAGGTAATGGTCTGGTTCGGGCCGGCATTGGCCACGGGCGGGGCATTGGTGCTGGAGCCGTTGTTGCTGGCGTTGGGGGTGGGCACGGCAAAGCTCACGAACGTGGCCGCACCGTCCTGCACCCGGCCCATCGACACGTCGGCCGCCTGCGCGCCGAAGGTGTAGGTATCCAGGGCGGTTACGGTGGTGCCGTTGGGCTGGTACAAGCCTATCTGCTCGCCGCTGGCGCTCAGCTTGAAGCCGACGTGCAGCACGCCCTGGGCCACCGCCTGGTCATCGGCCCACAGCAGCAGGAAGCCCTTGGCCGGAATGGTGGTAAGGGCCGGGTTGGTGGTCGGAATCTGGAATTTGCCGGGGTTGGTCAGGGCATCGGTAAGGTAGAGCCCGCCGACATCAACGGGCTGGTTGCCGGCATTATACAGCTCAATCCAGTCATCAAACTCGCCAAACTCATCGGCCAGCTTGGTGTTGCTGGCCATAAATTCGTTGATAAAAATGCCCGTAATGGCCGGCACTGTGTTGGTAGCGCCCGGCGTGGGACTGGCAAAGGCCTTGAACTGCGCACTGGCATCGGGGTAGCGGCCCCGCGAAACGTCGGCCACCTGCGCACCGTAGCGCGTGGAGTCGATGATGGAAACATCGGGCCCCACGATGTCGGCCAGGCCGATTTGGCCGCCGCCCGCGTTCAGCGCGAAGCCCGCGTGCAGCACGCCCTGCGCGGGCTGGTTATCGGCCCACAGCAGCAGGTGGCTCTTGGCCGGAATGGTGGTGAGGGCCGGGCTGGTGGTGGGAATTCGGTAGAAGGCGGGGTTGCCGAGGGTGTTGGTGAGGTAGAGGCCGCCGATATCGACGGGCGTGGGGTTGTTGTTGTACACCTCAATCCAGGGGTCGTGCTCGCCGGCCGGGTCCGTAACGGACGTCTGGTTCACGGCCATCAACTCGTTGATGAACAGGCCGGATTTGAAGTTGATGACGTTGGCGCTGCCGGGCGTGGCGGCGGTAAACGTCCGGAATGTGGGGCTGCCGTCCGGGAAGCGGCCGGTCGATACATCATCGGCCTGCGCCCCAAAGGTGTAGGAATCCAGGGCGGTGGGCGTGGTGCCTATCATCTGGGAAAGGCCAATGGCTTCGCCGCTCTTGCTCAGGCTCAGGTTGAGGTGCAGCGGGCCCTGCGCGGGCTGGCTGTCGGCCCACAGCAGCAGGTAGCCTTTGGCCGGAATGGTGGTGAGGGCCGAGTTAGTGGTCGGAATCTGAAACTTGGTGAGGTTGGTGAGCAAATCGGTGACGTAGAGCCCGCCGATGTTCACGGGCTGGGTGCCCGAATTGTAAATCTCAATCCAGTCATCAAACTCGCCAAACTCATCGGCCAGCTTGGTGTTGCTGGCCATAAACTCATTGATAAACAAGCCGGCAATCTGGCCCGAAATCGTGAACGGGGATTCGTGCAGCGGGCTCCAGGCGCTGCCGCTGCGCACGCGCGCCTTCACGCTCACGCTGCCCGAAATGGCCACCGGGCCGGTGTAGGCCACCGCGCCGGCGGCCACGGCCCCGCCGGCGGCCTCGGGGTCGGTGCCATCGGTGGTGTAGTAGGTGGTGCCCCCGGCGTTGGGGTTGGCGATGGTGAGCTGGAAGCCGGGGGCCACCGCGCCGCCCTCCTGGCTAAAAGTGGGCGGCGCCAGCGAAGGATAATAGCCCTGGGCCGTTAGCGCCGCGATAAAGCGGCTCACGTTGCCGTTCATCAGGCCGTCCACGCGGTTTACTTCGGGGGTCCAGTGGCCGTTTTTGGTGCGCGTGGTGCCGTCGGCCAGCGCATCGCCCCAGCGCGCCGACTCGTCCACGATGGCCGTGCTGATGTAGCTGTTCACCGCCGCCCAGCGGGCGCGGGAGGCCGCATCGGTGAGGCCGCCGGTATTGAAGCAGCTCCGGTACACGCGGTCGGCAAAGAGCTGCATGAAATCGGGGTTGCGGCGGGCGGCGTGCCATATTTTGGCCAGGGTGCTCGTTCCGGTGGTGTTGTTTAGGAACTCGGGGTGCACCCACGCGCCCAGGTTCGAGCCGTTGGTGGTGTCCCACGACCATTCGCAGTCCCAGGTGTTGTACCAGAACGGGCTGGGGGGTACGTTGCGGTTGCCGCCCTGGAAGTTGTTGCCGGGCCAGTCGGTCATGCCGGTTATCCAGGTCACTATCAGGTAGTCGCAGAAGCGGCTCACGTCCAGGTACTGCTTCAGCTGGGCGTAGTTGGCCGGCACGCTCAGGTCCTGGTTGATGAGGGTGGTGGTGAGGTAGTTGAACCGGGTGGCGTCGCCGCTGCGGATGCCGTCGGGGTCCAGCGCCATCCAGTCGGCGTAGCTGCCGCCGTAGTAGTTGGCCAGCATGCCGGCATCGGTGCGCTCGGCAGGGTTATAAAGCCCCCAATACAAGCCGTTTACGTAGAGATGCACGAACGTACCCCGGCCGCCCACGCCCGAAATGGCCTGCTGGGTTTGCCGGTACCACTCGTCGCGGGTGTAGGCGGTTCGGTCGGGGTTCCAGTTGCGGGCCCAGGAGCGGTTGTTGCCCGCCCGCAGCACAATCTTGGTGTCTTTAAACGTATTGGCTACGGTAGCCGTGTTGAAGGGCGCTTTCCGAAACAGGTTGGTAGTAGCGGTGGTGGCAAACGACAGGCTCATCGAGCGTTTTAGCCGGTCGTGGCTATGGGGCTCCAGGCTGCAGTCGAACTGCTCCCGGGTACCATCGGGGTACAGCATCTCCACCGAGGTGGGGTGCTTGGTTTCGCCATCGTACAGGTCCCAGAAATCGGCCTTGCTCAGCACCAGCGACATGGTGGGGATGGACAGCAGCCCCGCACGCACCTGGCCGCTGTAGGCCGGGTCGTTCACCACGTTGGGGTCCATTTCGTAGTCGTGCACGGCGGTGGCCGTGCCCGCGCCCACGGGGTAGGTATTGTTGGGCCAGCCCGCAATGTTTTTGGGCTGCTGCATCACATCATTCAGGAAAAAGTACGAGTGCGTGGCTACCGGCGTGGTGGCCGCGCCACTGTAGGCCAGGGCGCGCACCACGCTGGTCGTGGCCACCGCTATGCTCCCCGCATACACGGTGCCCACCACCGCGGTAGGGGCCGAGCCATCGGTGGTGTACCGGATGGTGCCGCCCGCCAGGCTGGTGCTCAGCGTGAGCTGGAAGGGGGTATCGTAAAAGCCCCGGGTGGTGGAGAAAGTCACGCTCTGGCCAATCCCCACCTTGGGAAACGCCAACAGAACGAACAGGAAAATGCAGAGTATGCTTTTCATGGCCTTGGGGATTTACCGGATGAATGGAAGGGCAGTGCGCTTACTGGCGCACGAGCTTGAGCCGGGCGGTGTGCTTGCCGTCGTCGAGCAGCAGGTAGCTCAGGCTGGTGCCCGAGAGCGGCTGGGCAAAGTCCAGCTCGGCCGCCTGCGCCCCCGCCGGCAGCGTGCCGCTGGCCAGCGTGGCCCCCAGCACCGAAATCAGCCGGTAGCGCACCGCCCCGCTGAACGTGGCCGGCAGCAGCAGCCGGAAGTGCCCGTTGGGCGATGGGTTGGGGTAAGCCACGGCCAGGGCCGGGGTCGGCTCGGGGGTATTCGCTGCCAGCGTTTGGCTCGCGGTCCTGGCAGCCGGTGGGGCGCTGGTTTGCTGCCAGAGCTCCACGCCCGAGAAGTTAGGCCAGCCGCCGCTGCTGGTGAAGGCTACTGAGCCCGTGGTTGCCAGCGTCACGGTGTAAGGCCCCAGCCGCGACCAGGTGCCGGCCGGGCCGGTGCTGTAGTTGCTCAGCTTCACCTGCCCGTTCAGGGATAACGTAATGACTTCAGGGCTGTTGTCTTCCCACACATATAGGTAGGCCTGGTAGGTAGCGGCCGGCACCGCCGAGAGCGTCACGCTCAGGCCCGGGCCAAACACTGCTGCCCGAATCATGCCCGCCCGCGTGGCGTCGGTGGCTGGAATGAGCGTCAAGGCTTGGTTCTGAAAGGCCGAGCCGTTGGTGGAATAATTGGCCGCCGTGCTCCCGCCCCAGGCGTTGCCATCCAGCGTGAGGGCTGGTCCGCCCAGGTTGATGGCCCGGTAAAAAGTGTAGCCCCCGCCCGAGGTGGCCGTGAACGTGGCCGTGATGTTCTTGTTCCCGCTCATCGTTACCGACAAGGGGTTGGCCGTGCCGGTGGCATCGCCGCTCCAGCCCGTGAAGGCGAAGCCCGCCCCCGGCGTGGCCGTCAGGCTCACCGTGCTGCCGCTAGCGTAGGAGGCGGCATTCGGGTTTTTGGTCACCGTGCCCGTGCCCACCGTACTAGTGGTTAGCGTGTAGCTCGTGGTCGGGGTGGCCGTGAAGGTGGCCGTGATGGTCTTGTTACCGTTCATCGTCACCGACAGCGGATTGGTGCTGCCCGTGGCGTCGCCGCTCCAGCCGCTGAACTGATAACCCGCCCCGGCCGTGGCCGTCAGGCTCACTGTGGAGCCGCTGGCGTAGGAAGCCGCATTCGGGCTTTTCGTCACCGTGCCCGTACCCACGGTGGCAGTAGTCAGCGTGTAGGCAGTGCCCGCCTGGTCAATCACGCTGAAGCTGATGGTGAGTGGCGTGCCGGCCGTGCCCCCGCCGCTGGCGGCCGTGTAGGGTGTGGCCGTGAGCGAGTAGCTGCCCACCGCCGGCGTCCAGGAATTATACGCCCCGCCACTGTCCGAAAACAGCGCGTAAGGCACGACCGACTCAGTCTGGTTCTGCGTGTCTGCGCCGCTGAGGGTGAATACCACGCTGCCCACGGTGCCCGGGTTGGTATTGGCCCGCACGTTGAGGTTGCGCGTGGGCAGCGTGGCCAGGTTCAGGGTGGTGCCGGCGGCCAGGGGCTGAATGTCGCCATTCGTATCGGCATTTATCAGCGTGTAGCTCGTCACGCTTTGCCCGGCCGGCAGGGCCGTGAAAGTGGCTGTGATGTTCTTGTTGGCATTCATTGTCACCGACAAGGGATTAGCAGTGCCCGAGGCGTCGCCGCTCCAGCCACTGAACTGGTAGCCCGCCCCTGGCGTAGCCGTCAGGCTCACCGTGCTGCCGCTGGTATAATTGGCCTGGTCCGGATTCTTGGCCACCGTACCCGCGCCCACCACATTGGTGTTGAGGGTATAAGTAGCCGAGGCTACGACCGTGAAAGTGGCGGTGATATTCTTGTTGGCCGTTATTGTCACCGACAAAGGATTGGCCGTACCCGAGGCATCACCGCTCCAGCCGCTAAACTGGTAGCCGGCAGCTGGGGTGGCCGTCAGGCTCACCGTGCTGCCACTGGTGTAGGTGGCCGCGTTCGGGTTTTTCGTCACGGTGCCGCTGCCTACCGTGCCGGTAGTCAGGGTGTAGCTGGTGGGCGTGCCGCCGGTTTGCTGCCAGAGCTCCATGCCCGAAAAATTGGGCCAACCGCCGGTGCTGGTAAACTGCACCGTGCCCGTGGCTGCCAGCGTCACATTGTAGGGCCCCAGGCGGTTCCAGGTACCGGCGGGTCCGGTGCTGTAGTTGCTCAGCTTCACCTGCCCGTTTAGCGACAGGTTGATTACCTCGGGACCACTGTCTTCCCACACATACAGGTAGGCTTGGTAAGTACCGGCGGGCACCGCCGAGATGCCGACGCTCAGGTCGGGACCGAAAACGGCCTGCCGAATCATACCCGCGCGTACGGCATCGGTGGTGGGCACCAGTGCCACGGCCTGGTTCTCAAACTCGGAGCCGTTGGTAGCATAGTTGGCCGCCGTGGAGCCGCCCCAGGCGTTGCCGTCCAGCGTGAGGGCCGGCCCGCCCAGGTTGATGGCCCGGTAAAAGGTATAGCCGCCCCCGCCCGAAATAGCCGTGAAGGTGGCCGTGATGGATTTATCAGCCGTCATCGTCACCGCCAGGGGGTTGGTGCTGCCGCTGGCATCGCCGCTCCAGCCCGCGAAGGTGAAGCCCGCCCCCGGCGTGGCCGTCAGGCTCACCGTGCTGCCGCTGGCATAGGTGGCGGCATTGGGGTTTTTCGTCACCGTGCCGGTGCCCACCGTGGCCGTAGTGAGCGCAAACGGCCCCGGGGCGTTGGAATCCGTCACCGTGAAGCTCACGGTGAGGGGTGGGCGGGCGGTGCCACTGCCATTGGCCCCGCTGTAGCCCGTGGCCGTGAGCTGGTAGTTGCCCACCGGCGGCGTCCAGGAGTTGTAATCGCCGTTCACGTCCAGGAACAGCGCGAAGGGTGCCGCGTTATCGGTCACGGCCTGGGTTTGCGGGCCGGTGAGTGAAAACACCATGCTGCCGGTAGTGGCCGGGTCGGCATTGGCCCGGATGTTCAGGTGGCGGGTAGGCAGCGTGGCCAGGTTGAGAATAGCCCCGTTGGTCAGGGGCTGAATGTCGGCGTCGGAAGCGGCGTCGGCATCAACGAGCGTGAAGCTGGGCGTGGTGCAGTCGGGGTCGAGGCGCACCTGCTGGGTGGTCGAGAGCCCGCCGGCATCGGTCACGGTCAGGGCAACGGTGTAGTAGTAGGTTTCGGCCCCGCAGCCGTAGGGGCCCACAATGGTGCTGGTCTGGCGGGTGGTGTCCACGGGGTCGGGGTGCAGGTGCGTGAGGTGGTGCAGCACCGTTTGCCACTTATAGAATAGCAGGTGGCCGCTCTGCTCGGCATCGACCACGGTGGCGCGCAGCTGGTAGGTGGTGTTGCCCGTGAGCGGGTACACCGTGCCGGCCGCCGGACTGGTAATGGTGACCTGCGGCGGGGTATTATTGGCCGAAATCGACAGCGAAGCCTGGTTGCTCAGGCCCTGGGCATTGGTCACGGTGAGCGTGACGCTATAGTTGGTGGCGGCCGCAGTAGCCGGCGAGAACGTGTGGCTGGGATTGGCCGCCGCGCTGGGGGCCGTGCCATCGCCGAAGTTCCAGCTGTAGGTCAGCGGGCTGCCGTTGGGGTCGGTCGAATTGCTGCCGGTGAACTGCACCGTGAGCGGGCCGGGGCCGTAGGTTTTGCTGGACGTAGCCACCGCCACCGGCGGGCTGGCCGTGGTCACGTAGCTGATTTTGCGGATTTCCGAAGGGTAGAAATTGACATAGAACAGACCCGTCTCGCCGGGGCTGGTGCCAAAAAATACCGGTACGGCCCCAGTATCCACGAAGCTGCGCACCGCGCTGGGCTGGTTGCTGCTGTTCACGGTCATGCTCTTAATCCAGCCGCCCACGTAGTCCCCAAAAAAGTAGGAGTTGGCGTACGGGGCCGGAAAGTCGCTGTAGGGATAAAACACCCCGCCCGTCACCGAATTGCCCCCAAACTGTGCCCCGCTCACCGGCGAGCCCGCCGCCCCGATGTTTGCCGTGGTGGGCGTACTGCCGCTGAAGGTGCCCGTGCGCGACGGCCCCGGCCCGTGGCCCCAGTCGATGAGGGGCCGGGTGTGCACAAACGTGGGAATGCTGGCCGGCACGGATTGCGCCGTATTGCACGAGTTGCTGAACGTGGCCGTGCCGCTCGGCGTGGCCGGCTTCAGCAGGTCCTGGAAGTAGAAAAACTGCTTGGTGCAGCCGCCCGTGTTGTAAAGCGGGTTGGGCGCGTCGCGGTTGTACACGGTCGAGTTGCTGAACGCCGGATAGGGCGTCAGGCCCTCAAACAGTGGCCAGCCCAGGTTCACGCGGGCGCGGTCCACCACCGTTATTTCTTCCCAGGTGGAGGCACCCACCATGCCCACGTAGAGCGTGCCGGGGTTGCCCTGGGCGGGGTCGGGGTTGCCGGTGCCGGGCCGCAGGCTCATACGGAAGGGCGTGCGCAGGCCCAGGGTCCAGACTTTGGAGCGGGCCGCGCCGGGGTTGGCAGCGTCATAGAAGGGGTTGCTGGCCACGCCGTTGCCGGTGGCGGGGTCCAGGCGCAGGATTTTACCACTTAGGCAGTCTACCAGCTGGGCGCGCAGGGCACCCACGTTTTCCTTGGCGGAGATGATGCCATCGGCCAACGCCTCCGCGTAGTACGTTTCGTTGTAGCTGCCTAAATCCGGCGCCCAGTGGGCCCCGTCACCGGTCGAGACCAGTAGCGTGCCATCGGTGCCAAACACCAGCGAGCCGGTGCAGTGGCCGTCGTGGGTCGAGGGAATGCCCGTGGACTTGGTGGCCCCGAGCAGTATTTTGCGGCTGGCCGGGTTCACGGTGTAGCCCGTGCCGCTGGGCGTGGCCGTATAGCGCGTGATGCGGCCAATGGTGGCGCTGTAGTAGTCGTTGGCCGTGGCGCTGTAGCTGGCCGTGCCGAAGTTTATCAGGTAGTGCCGGTCTACCACGTACAGCAGGTACATGTAGCCGTTGGCATCAAAGTTCGGGTCGAGGGCAAAGCCCAGCAGGCCCTGGTCCTCCCAGGCCCCCACTTCGGGCGAAATATCAATCAGCTGCTGGCGCTGGCCGTTCACCACCACCCAAACCTTGCCCGGCCGCTCCCAGACAAACATCTTATTCCCGCTGCTATTGAAGGTAAAGCCTACCGCTTCGTTCCAGCCTGCGGAAACGACAGTGGACGTGAAGCCTGTGGGCGGCGTCTGGGCCTGCACCTGCGCGTTGCCTAGCAGCAGCAATGCGCAGAGAATGGCGGTAAAAATATTTTTCATGACGGAAAGGGTGCAATTGCATCGGAGGTAAGCGTGAGGTGGGTGAAAAAATGAATGGGTATCGACGGCTGCCGCGTGGCCCGGCCGTAGCCGGGGCCACGCGGCAGGCCTAGTCCTCGTCGGTGAGGAAGCGGTAAAGCTTGGTGAGCGGGTCGCCCAAAAAAGCGCCCACGCTGGTATCGCGCAGCGAGAACTGCACGTCATCGGCCCGGCGCACGCGGCGGCCGTAGCGGTACTTCAGGTAATTGGCAAACGGGATGTAGCGTCCCTCCCGAAACGGCGCGGGGGCCACCGCCCGGCCGGCCGCCACCTGGCAGGCCAGCAGCGGGAAGTTCACGCCCGCCGCCAGTGCCGAGCCCACCACCGTGAGCCAGAAGCGGGTGTTGATTTCGATGACCTTGATTTGGCGGGCGCGGGCATCGTAGCGCAGGTCGAGGTGGGCCACGCCGTTCCAGCGCAGGGCCTTCATCAGGCGGTCTACCACGGCCAGCACGGCATCGTGGTGCACAAATTCGATGGCCTCGGTGGGGGCGTACTCGTCGCCGGTGGCCACCAGGCCCTTCTGAATGGAATGGGCAATTAGCCGGCCGTTGTCGTACAGCACGTTGCAGTCGATGTCGTAGCCGGCAATGCAGTTCTGCACGATGTAGCGGCTGCTGTCGGGCAGCGCGGCCACGGCGGCCAGCAGCGCCTCGGGCGTGGCGTAGCGCACAATGCCCCGGCCGCCGGCCCCCTCAATGGGTTTCAGCAGCACCGGAAACTCGAACTGCGCCAGCTTGGCCGCCAGGTTATGCCGGATGTCCACGATGGTATCGGGCGCGGGAATGTCGTGTTCCTGCATGAATGCGCCCAGCAGGCCCTTGTCGGTGGCAATTTCGTAGTATGCCCCGGCCGGCAGCGGCAGCAGCGGCACGGCGGCCGCCAGCGCCGCGCGGTGCGCAATCACGAAGCGCATGCCGGCCACGTCCACCGGCAGCAGCACTTCGGCCCCAAGGGCGCAGGCGGCATTCTGCACGAAGGCTACAAATACCTCCGCCGGGCTCTCGGGCCCCAGCAGGTGAAACGAGCGCACGTAGCTCGAAAACCGGTACGGGCTCCGCGCATCGCGCGACAGCAGGTGCGCCCGCACGCCCGGCTGCCGGCTCAGACAAAACAGCACGGCCCCGGTGAGGCGGTACTCGCCCTCCAGCACCAGCACCGTGAGCGGAGCCGTAGCGGGGCGCGGAACGGCAGTTTCGGCCGGGGCGGCAGCGGCGGCATCCGGCCGCGCAGGCAGCTGGCCGGGGTGTTTCAAAAACTCAACCAGAGCGGGATTCATGGCAATGAGGCTTCGGTAAAAAGGCAGGAAAAAAGGCGGCGCTGGCTGCTGGCTGCTGGCTACAGGTTGGCCAGGGCAAAGCCGGCGGGCACGAGCGGCGCAGCGGAGGCGGCCGGCACGGGCAGGTTGAAATAGAGCTCCTGCTCGTGGCGCAGCTGGTCGATGAGGCGGCCGGGGGGCAGCGCCACGTCGTCGTAGGTCAGCACCTGGTCTTTGGGAATATCGCGCAGCAGGCGGCAGCCCTCGGCCACGCCAATGGGCAGCAGGTTTTCGGTGCGGGCCACGGCATAATTTTCGGCCAGCCCGTAGGTCATGTAGTGGCCTATGCCGTCGAGCGTGTCGCCGGCCCGCAGGTCAATTTTGGCGGCCGTTATCACCTCTACTTTGGGCGCGCCGGCGGGGGCCAGGCAGGCATCGCCAAAGAGCACCGCCCGCGCCACCGAGTTCGGCGTTTCGAAATGGCACAGGTGGTAGGGCGTGTAGAAACAGTAGAGCGGCCCTGGCCCCAGCTTGTACAGCTTGAGGTAGTGCTGCTGAATGGGGTCGTCGTGCGTGCCCAGGATGAACACGCCGGGGCCGGGCTCGGCCCCCACCACGTAGTCCACTATGCCGGGACCGCCGTCCAGCAGGCGCTCCTGGGGGTACCATTCGGCGGCTTTGCTGATGGGCGTGCCCGGGGCCACGGTGGGGCCGTACATGCCGCGTTGGGCCACTTCCATGCCCAGTGCGTTGGCAATCACGGCCTGCTCGAAGCTGATTTTACTGCCGTCGGCGAAGCTCGTCACCATGCTCGGGTTCTGGCCCCACTGCTTCGCAAAGCCCTCCTGCGTGGTGGGATTGCGGTAGGGGTCGTGCAGGCCCTTGATGTTGCCGCACAGCACCGGCTTCACGCCCAGGCCCAGCACGAAGCGGGCCAGGTTGAGGGTCACGCCGGGCTGGTCGCCGTCGCTCACGGTGTACACCACGCCGGCGCGGTCGGCGTACACTTTCAGAATAGCCCCGGCCGTGCCGTCCAGCTCGGCATTCAGCAGCACCACGTGCTTGCCGTGCCGGATGGCCTCCATCACGACCTGCGCGCCGTGCTCCACCGCCCCGGTCACCTCGATGATGGCATCGATGCCCTCGGCACGGCTCAGCAGCAGCGCATCGTCGGTGATGGCGCGCTCGCCCCGCGCAATGCAGGCCTCCAGCGCGTGCACCGAGCTCACCTCGGCAGTACCCAGCTCGCCGGCCTCGTGGTAGGCCCGGCGGGCCTGCCCAATGGTGCGGTTCGCAATGGCCACCAGCTCCATGCCGGGCACGTAGCGGCAAATTTGCAGGGCCACGCCCCGGCCCATAAAGCCCGCGCCCACCATGCCCACCCGAATGGGCTGGCCGGCCTGCTGGCGTTTCTTCAAGGCATTGTCAACAAGTATCATAATGCAGAGAGAGAGGTGAGAAAAGCAGTTTGGGGGCGCACCGGTCCGACCGCCCTAGGCGGTCCGACCGGTTGTTGCAAGTGCCGCTGGGTTGGTTCGGGGTTCGTTTGGCCGACAACCGGTCAGACCGCCTAGGGCGGTCAGACCGGTGCGGCCGGCTCAGGCAGTCACCAGTTCTTTCCCCGGCACGGCCAGCCCCTGGAAATCGGGATGCGCCCGGTCTTTTTCGGAGATGAGCACGGGCTCGAAGGGCCAGCGGATGCCAATGGCGGGGTCGTCCCAGCGCAGGCCGCGCTCGGCCCCAGGCGTGTATTTGGCCGACACCTGGTAGCACACATCGGTATTGTCCTCCAGGGTGAGGAAGCCGTGGGCAAAGCGGCCGGGCACAAACAGCATGCGGTAGCTGTCGGCCGTGAGCTCCACCCCTATCCACTGCCGGAAGGTGGGCGACTCCTCGCGCAGGTCCACTATCACGTCCAGAATCGCGCCCCGGGTGCAGCGCACCAGCTTGGTTTCCTCGTAGGGCGGCAGCTGGTAGTGCATGCCGCGCAAGGTGCCCCGGCGCGGGTTGAACGACAGGTTGGCCTGCTGCGGCGGCATGGCAATGCCGTGGGCAGCAAACTCGTCTTCGCACCAGGAGCGGGCAAAAAAGCCGCGCTCATCACTCAGCCGGTTCACGTCGATAATGAAGGCCCCGGAGAGTTTAGTTTCGGTAAATTTCATCGCATCAAAAGCAAGGTTGGAAGTGTCGGTTGGGCTATTGGTTTCGCGTCTGTCATCCTGAGCTTGCGAAGGACCCTATCACGCTCGCATCGTGTGGATTACTGCAAGCTGTTCTTCGGTGATAAGGTCCTTCGCAAGCTCAGGATGACAGACGATTTACTGTTCAAACTCACACCACCACCAGCTCGGCCCGGTAGAGCGGCACGGCGGCTTTGGTGGGGCACAGCGCCCAGGTCAGGTCCTCGGTCAGCTCGTCCTGCTCGCGCAGGGCGGCCAGCACGCGCAGCCGCATCAGGCGGGAGGCCCGGAAATTGGGGTCGCGGAAACCCATTTCCACCAGCTTGCGCTGCAGCTCACTGATGGTATCAGCCAGGGTATGAATGGGCTGGTGGTCGGGCGCGAGGCGGCGGAACAGGCTGAAATCGACGCGGTACGAGCGCAGGTCGGGGGCGGCGTCGGGGTTGAGGCGCACCGTGGTGCCGGGAATTGCCTCGGCCACGGCCTCGGCCAGCTCGCGCACGCGGTAGTTCCAGCTGTTGGCCCCGGCGTTCACGGCCACGAAGGCCCCGCCGTTGCAGGCTTCCCGCGTCACGGCCCAGCCAATGGCGCGGGCCATGTCCAGCACATGAATGAGGGGCCGCCAGGGCGTGCCGTCGCTCAGAATGCTGATTTCGCCGGTGGCCACCGCGCCGGCCACAAAGTCGTTCAGCACCAGGTCGAGCCGCAGCCGGTCGCTCCAGCCGCAGGCCGTGGCAAAGCGCAGGCAGGTCACCCGGAAGTTCGCATCGGCCAGCGGGGCCAGGTCGCGCTCGCTGGCCACTTTGGAGCGGGCGTAGGCCGTGAGCGGGTTCAGGGCCGACGTTTCGGTTTTAGCATCCTCGCCGCCCAGCCCGTACATGCTGCACGAGCTGGCAAACACGAAGCTTTTCACGCCGTAGGTTTTGGCGCGCTGGGCCAGCGCAATACCGGCACGGTAGTTCACGTCCATCGTCACGTCCTCGTAGGCCGTGCCCATGGGGTCGTTGGAAATGGCGGCCAGGTGCACCACGGCATCCACGCCGGCCAGCAGGCCCGAGGGCAGCATCCGCACATCGCCAAAAACCTGGCGGTCGAGCCGCGACTCGGGCAGGCGGGTGGCCCCGGTGAGGCAGTGGGCAAAAAAGCCCATGTCGTAGCCAATCAGCTCCGCGTTGGGGTAGGTTTGTCGGAGGTGGCGCACCACGCCGGGCCCCACATAGCCCATGTTGCCGGTGATGAGAATACGGGCAGGTTTCATACGATATTCCATTAGTAGTGAGGGTTGTACCGGGCGCTGACTCTTCAACCATTTGTCATCCTGAGCGCAGCGAAGAGCCTTATCACGGCCGAACAGTTTGCAGCAATCCAGGCGATGAGGGCGTGATAAGGTCCTTCGCAAGCTCAGGATGACAGATTAGGAACGTCAGTCGCTGGGCATGAGGCGGGTAGCGGCAGCGCGGCCCCGGCCGGCCGGCGCGGCCAGCGGCGCGGCCAGAATGGTTTTGAGCTCGGGCGCGGTTGCGGGGGCGGCGGGGGCCTGGTCCCACAGCTTCCATTCGGCCTTGCCGGCCTGCCACAGCTCCTCCAGCATGTTGCGGTCGCGCAGGGTGTCCATGGGCTGCCAGAAACCGGCGTGGCGGTAGGCGGCCAGCTGCCCGGCGGCGGCGAGGTGCTCCAGCGGGGCCTTTTCCCACACCGTCTGGTCGTGGTCGAGGTAGTCGAAGATGCCCGGCTCCAGCACAAAAAAGCCGCCGTTAATCCAGGGCGTTTCGCCGCCCTCGGGCTTCTCCATAAAGTTGCTGACGTGGCTGTCGCCGTCGCCCAGATTGAACACCCCGAAGCGGCCCGGCTGCCGCACCGCCGTGAGCGTGGCCAGCACACCCTGCGCCCGGTGGTAGGCAATGCTGGCCGCGATGTCGACGTTGCTCACGCCGTCGCCGTAAGTCAGGCAAAACGTTTCATCATCCAGGTATTTCTGCACGCGGCGCAGGCGGCCGCCGGTCATGGTTTCCAGGCCGGTATCTACCAGCGTCACGGTCCAGGGCTCGGCGTTGTTGCGATGAATCTGCATCTCGTTGCGGTCCATGCGAAAGGTCACGTCCGAGTTCAGCAGGAAATAATCCGAGAAATACTGCTTTATCAGGTGTCCCTTGTAGCCGCAGCATATCACAAAATCGGTGATGCCGTGGTGGGCATAAATCTTCATGATGTGCCACAGAATGGGCTTGCCGCCAATTTCAACCATGGGCTTGGGCCGCACGCCGCTTTCCTCGCTGATTCGGGTGCCGTAGCCGCCCGCTAGTATCACTGCTTTCATGGTAAATGAGTAAGTGAGTAAATGAGTAAGTAGGTGAATGGAGGCCTGGGCTGTTTCAGGCCACGACGGGTAGCCAGCCAACCCGGTTTTCGAGCGTGGCGCGGGCCATCAGGTACACAAAGCGGGTGTTTGTCACGAAGTAGCGCCGGGCCAGGCGGCGCGGCTCCTGCCACAGCCGGAAGGCCCATTCCAGCCACAGCTTGCGGGCCCACGCCGGCAGGCGCGGCTCCAGGCCGGCATATACCCGGAAGGCCTGCCCTACCCCCAGCATGCACGCCCCAATGCGCCCCTGATGGGCCGCCATCCAGCGCTCCTGGCGCGGGCAGCCCAGCGCCACAAACAGCAAATCCGGGTCGGCCGCGTTGATGGCGGCTACCTCTTCGGCATCTTCCTCCGCCGTGAGCGGGCGAAACGGCGGCGCATATGCCCCCACGATTCGCAGCGTGGGCAGCTCCCAGCGCGCGCGCCACACCATGGCTTCCAGCACATCGTCGGTGGTGCCGTAGAAATACACCGACTGCCCGCGCTCGGCGGCGGCGCGCAGCAGGGCGGGCAGCAGGTCCATGCCCGCCATGCGCTCCTGCGCCGGCCCCCGAAACCAGCGCACGGCGGCGGCCACCGGGCTGCCATCGGGCGCGGCCACGGCTGCGTTGTTCAAAATCTGCCGGAAATCGGCGTTGCGCTCGGCCTCTACCAGCATGTGCACGTTGGCAAAGCACACGTAGGCCGAAGCCCGCGCCGCGCCCAGCTCCAGAATAGCATCGACGAAATCGGCGGTGCGCCCAGTGGAGATGTTGGCGTGCAATACGGCGTGTTTTGGCAGCATGGCGGGGTTGGGGTGATGTTTTGAATATTTCGGAACGGTCATGCCGAGCGTAGCCGAGGCATCTCTACCGCTTCGTCGAATCGATTGAATTACTAATGAGGTAGAGATGCTTCGGCTGCGCTCAGCATGACCGTTCAGTTAATCCGCATGGTTGTTCTAATTGCTTCGTTTCAGCTTCTCAATAGGCATTCTCCTCCCCTTTTACCATGTTGCGCACGGTCTTGCCGATAATCTGCAAATCCAGCACGAACGACCAGTTCTGCACGTATTTCAGGTCGTATTCCACGCGCTTTTCCATGGCGTTAGGGGCACGGGTTTCGCCCCGAAAGCCGTTTACCTGCGCATAGCCCGTGATGCCGGGCGTCACGGCGTGGCGCAGCTGGTAGGTGCGGCCGCGCTTGGAGTATTCCTCCAGCTGCGACACCATGTTGGGCCGCGGCCCCACCACCGACATATGCCCCAGCAGCACGTTGAAGAACTGCGGCAACTCGTCCAGATTATACTTGCGCAGGTAAGCGCCCACGCGGGTCACCCGGGGGTCGGCCTTGGTGGCCTGCAGCTCGGTCTGGCGGTGGTCGGCGCGCATGGTGCGCAGCTTGTAGCACGGAAACAGCTTGTTGCGCTTGCCCGGCCGCATCTGCTTGAAAAACACCGGCCCCGGCGAATCGAGCTTGATGAGCAGCGCCAGCACCGGCAGAATAACAGGAAAAAGCCCCAGAATCACGAGTAGCGAAAACGCCAGGTCGAACACCCGCTTCAGCACCTGATTGGTGCGGAAACCCAGTGGCTCCTGCCGCACCATGAGAATGGGCAGGTGGTCGTGGAAATACACCCCTACATCCTTGCCCACCGTGCCCTGGTAGTCGGGCACGATGCGGAAGGCCAGGAAATGGTCTTCCGCGAAGCGCGACAGCTCCTCAATCAAATCGTGCCGGTCGAGCGGCAGGGCGTAGTAGATTTCGTCTACCGGCGTGCTCAGGCAGTAGCTCATCAGGTCCGTTACCGCGCCGCGCCGCATGGCCCGCAGGTTGGTGGGCAGCGCCTCATCCGTAAAAAAGCCCTTAAACTGATAGCTGGTCGAGTCGTCGGCCGTGAGGGCGTGGTACAGCTCCTGCCCGCTCTGGCTGGCCCCCACTATCACAAAGCGGTTGTGCAGCCGGGCGAAATACCGCAGCCAGGTGCGGTAGCCAAACGTGATGCCGAAGCGGCCCACCACCACGCCCACCACCGAAAACCCATAAATGGCCGCCAGGTAGCGGGTCGATAGATAGTCGATGCGCAGCGCCACCACCGTGCCCACCACCAGCACCCCGTGCAGCAGAAAAGCCTTGAGCAGATGCCGCAGCTTCTCGCCGTAGGAAATGCGGCGGTCGAGGCGGTACACATTGGCGTACTGCCGCGAGAGCAGCCACCACAGCAGCGCAAACGTGACAATAAAAAAGGGCGTATCGCCCCTCATCGCCCACGAGTGCCATACAACCAGCTGCGCCGCATGAAAGGCCAACCAGATAAGGACGCCATCCATAGCCAGCAGAATAAATCGGGAAGTATCCGAGTACCGTACATATCGTTCCATAGCTCAGGAAGTAACAAGTTGCTCACTGCTCCCGGCCAGCAGCTGCTCCGGGGTGAATATGGAAGTAAGATATGGCTTTAATATTTAATTACCAATATTAAATATAATTAAAAACTAGTTAAATAACTTTATTTGTGGAAATAATTACAACTCTTGTGATTGAATTACAGCCCATTATCTATTTTTAATATTGATTATTTTACATATTTACTTTTCCTGTTAATCCCGTACTAACCCCAGCCTCAGGCCTTTACTCCCTGGTGACGTGGCTATCACCGCCCGGGGTTTACTGCCCAGCGGCGCGGCCGGGATATCAAGGGGGTATTGCCAATCCAAGGCTTATTCCTACCCATGGCATCACAATAGCACATACTGATTTTTGAATCAATTTAATATACAATATGTAACACGTAAAATCATATGTACATTTGAGGAACTTACAGTCTTAAGCTCCTGTGACGCTTCTATTACACTCACAGTAGGCAGCAGTCTGGTCTAAAGCGTGCAGCATGGGCTGGCAATAGCATTTTGCGCCAATGCCAGCGTCGTCGGAAGCCCCACCCAGCCCTTTCCAGGTAAGCCTCCCTTTCGTATTTGTTACCGCCGTCACCACGGCCTCAGCAGCTTTCCTACCATGGGCTTGTATCACCTTCTATACCAAAGCCAGGCCCTGGCCAGCTTCAGTCTGCCAGAGCTGCTGGAACTGCTGCAACAATCCCGCACGTACAATGTGGCCCGAGGCATCACGGGCATTCTGCTGCACGCCCCTAACGGCCAGTTTCTGCAGCTATTGGAAGGCGAAAAGGGGGCCGTGCAGCACTTGTACTACCACCGCATTGCCGCCGACCCGCGCCACGAGCACCTCATCGTAATAAGCGAGGGCCACAACATGAAGCAGGTGTTTCCGGACTGGAGCATGAGTTTTCGCTCCGGTGCCGGGCCGGTAACGCTGTCGGGCTACCTGGCTCCCAGCGCGGCCTACTTCCGGGTGAGCAACCTGCCCCACGCCCTGCCCGAGCTCAAGCGCCTGCTACTCGATTTCACGGCGGGCTACGACGATAGCCCCATGGCCGAGAGCATGATTGGCAGCCGGCGCTAAGCCCGGCCATGGACTATACCGTGGATACTGCGAGTAAAAACCAAAAAAACACCGCCCGGCCAAAGTGGCCGGGCGGTGCAGCATACCCAGGAAAATGAAGGCGGGCTTAGCGCGAAAAAACCGACGTGTACACCGAGCCTTTGCCGGCATCGCCTTCAGAATGGGTGAGGCGCATCGTGGTAGCCGTCAGCTCGGCCACGGCGAAGCGGCGGGTGCGGTCGGCTTGCGTGAGGATAAGCGAGTCGGCCGAGGCCGTCAGGCGCCAGGTGCCGCTCACAGGCTCGGCGGTTTGCTTGCCGGGGCGCGGGCCGCGCAGCAGCGTGTAGGTGCCATCCGACTTATACATGGCATTCTGCACCAGCATAGAAGGCCGGGCCTGGGCAAACAGGTCGGAGGTAGCGGCCGGGGCCGTGCCTTCGGCGGGGGCGCTCACGGTGAGGCCGGTCTGGCGCCAGTTGCCGGTGGTGAGCAGGTCCGGCTTGGCCAGCGTGGAGGCCGCAGTGGCCGATTGAGGAGAGCTATTTACTTGCTCGAGCTCTTTTTCGCAGGAAGCTAAGGTCAGCGCGGCGAGGGCCACACCCAAGAATAGGGGCATTTTTTTCATGCAAACAACTTTTGGGGTTACGCCGCCCCGCAGCGGGGACGAACATAGTGAAACATCTAGTTATTTAACGGCTAAGCATTCGAATCCAGCACCAGGGCTATATCTGACACTCGGGAGCCTAACTTTTCCCATTTTGTTTTGGTTCAGCCATTCGCGGAAAAAGCCTATTATTAGAATTTTCTATTTGGAAAGTTACATTGAACATTATGAGACAAAAAGGCTCTATTGCAGCATATTACAAGTACAAAATATTAATATCCGCTAATTTTTCTTCTATTTCTCTTATGCCGATATTCGTTTTGTTTTAAATCTATTTTTATTATTGCAGGGCCACGGAAGTGGGTGGCCGGCGGCCCGCGCTGGCCCGCGCCCGGCTCCACGGTGCAGTGCTACCGCCGAATTGCCGTCCGGTTTGGTGGCAGCGCCCGGCGCTACGCCAGCGGGCACCCGCTCATACCAGACCACTATGTTTTACGATAAAAAGCGAATTTCTGCGAACAGTAAATAAATATCCGAAGATATTATTATATTTAAGCCGCATCTTTCTACTTCATCCACATGGCTAACCCTTACCTCCCTGCCCCATCCGTTGGGGCTCCGGCTCCGGCAGCGGGCCAGCTGCTGCCCATGTTCAGCACGTTTGTACATCCCAGCGCGGCCCAGCGCGTATGCAATGTATTGGCCAGCACTTACTTGAGCGAAGGCAAGCTGGTGCAGGAATTCGAGGCCCGGCTGAGCGCCGAGCTGGGCATGCGCCACCCGGCGGCCCTGAACTCGGGCACCAGCGCGCTGCACCTAGCCCTGGAGGTAGCGGGCATCGGGGCGGGCGACGAGGTTATCCTGGCGCCGCAAACCTTCATCGCCTCGGCCCTGACGGTGGTGCAGGTAGGGGCCCGGCCGGTATTTGCCGATATTCAGTACGATACGGGCAACATCGACCCGGCCGACATCGAGCACCGCATCACGCCACGCACCAAGGCCATTATGGCGGTGCACTGGGGTGGCTACCCCTGCGACCTGACCGAAATTCAGGCCATTGCGGACAGGCACGGCCTGGTGGTGATTGAGGACGCGGCCCACAGCCCCGGGGCCACCTACCAAGGCCAGGCCATTGGCTCAATTTCGGATTTCACCTGCTTCTCGTTTCAAGCCATCAAGCACCTTACCACCGGCGATGGGGGCGCGCTGTGCGCCCGCTCGCCGGAGCTGGCACGCGAGGTTTTTCGGCGGCGCTGGTTTGGCATCGACCGGGCCAGCTCACCGGTGAATGAGCTGGGCGAGCGCGAATACGACCTCACCGACGTGGGCTACAAATACCATTTATCGGACTACGCCGCCGCCCTCGGGCTGGCCAACCTCGACGGCTTTGCCGGGCGCATGACGGCGCGCCGCGCCCGCGTGCAGCAGTACCGTGACGGCTTGCGCCGGGTGCCGGGCCTCACGCACTTCGTGCACCAGCCCGACCGCGAAAGCGCCCACTGGCTGTTCGGCTTCCACGTCGAGAACCGGCTGGGCTTCATCCGGGCGCTGCGGGCCAGGGGCGTGGCGGCGTCGGTGGTGCACGACGGCATCGACCACAACGCGCTGTTTGGGGGCAAGCGCCCCGACCTGACCCGGCAGCGCCACTTCGACGAAACCCAGATTCACATACCCCTGCACGATGCCCTGACCGCCGAGCAGGCAGCTTACATCGTGGACATAATCAAGCAAGGATGGTGAGCCCGGCCATGAAAGTCGTACTATTTGGCCACACCGGCTTTGCCGGCCGCAACATGGCCCGGGAACTCTGCCAGCAGGGCGTGGCCTACGTGGGCGCGTCGCTCAGCACCGGCCTCGACCTGCGCGATGCTGCGGCCACGGCCGCGTTTCTGCGCGCCCAGCGCCCCACGCACATCGTGAATTGCGCGGCCCACGTGGGCAGCCTCAACTACGTGACAGAGAAGGCCGCCACGGTAATTGCTGATAACTCGCGCATGATTTTGGGCATGTACGAGGCCGTGGCCCGCGAATGCCCAGACGCTTTGGTGGTGAACCCCATCGCTAACTGCGCTTACCCGGCCGAGGCCGATGTATTTGAGGAAAGCGGCTGGTGGAACGGCCACCTGCACCGCTCGGTGTTAAGCTACGGGGCCAGCCGCCGCCTTCTATGGGCCACCGCCGAGTGCTTCGAGATGCAATACGGCGTGCGCAGCATTCACCTGCTCACGCCCAATATGTACGGGCCCTTCGACTCGACCGACCCCAACAAAGCCCACGCGCTCAATGCGTTGATTTCAAAATTTGTGAAGGCCGAAAAGCTGGGCCAGCCCGAGCTCTCGATTTGGGGCACGGGCCTGCCCATCCGCGAGTGGCTTTACGCGCCCGATTTTGCCCGCCTGGTGTGGGAAGTGCTGCAAAACCCCGTCCGGACCGGCCTCGACCAGCCCACCAACCTGGCCCAGAACGACGGCCTGAGCGTGCGCGAGCTGGTGGACATCATCCAGGCCAAATTCGGCTACCACGGCCAGCTTCGCTGGGATGCCAGCAAGCCCGACGGGGCCCCAAAAAAGGTGATGGACAACGCCAAATTCCGCCAGGTATTCCCGCTGTTCCGCTTCACCGACTTTCAGGATGGCATCGCCGAGACGATTAAGTATTACGAATCGGTGTTTCCGTACTAAGCGCTGGGAATTGCGGTCGGCCCAAGGTCGTTGCTCCGATCTGACCGGTTGTCGTTGGCTTCAGTTCAACAACCATTGGGCCGTTCCTCGCGACAACCGGTCCGACCGCCTAGGGCGGTCGGACCGGAGCAATGCCACTTTTTCAGCAACTTCATACATAACTGATATTAGGCAGCGCTTGTCGCCCTCCGCGTTCGCCTCACTCCCTAGCCCTCTCTCCGAAAAGGAGAGGGGGGCTAGGGGGTGAGGCGAACGGCAGAATAAACTAATTGCGTAACATTATTGAGTAAGGTAAGCTCCCTCAAAACCAGAAGGGAAGCGCTGAAATAGCTTGGCTTAGCGAATGCGAGGACTTTTTTACGCCTCATCTGCGTAGTAAAGGCAATTGTCTTCATGCCAACCTATGCAAAACACCCTTATCCGGCACTTCCGCCTGCCCGCCCTCGCGCTGGCCCTGCTGCTGGCCCTGCTGCTGGCTGCCTGCCAGCGGGAAACCGTGGCCCCCACGCCCGGCAACCCCACCGCAACCACCCAGCCGCTGCCCGAACACCTCACGCTGGGCAACCCCAGCGGAGCCACCGCCGACATCGCGCAGCCCACTAACTACCTGCTGCTAAAGCCCCAGTATGCGCTCAGCTACCACCGCGACCGGGGCATTCCCAACTGGGTGAGCTGGCACCTGAGCCCCGAATGGCGCGGCAGCGCCGCCCGCCAGGACGACTTCCGGCCCGATAACACCCTGCCCGCCGACTGGTACCAGGTGCAGGCCACAAGCTACACCGGCTCGGGCTTCGACCGTGGCCACAACTGCCCCAGTGCCGACCGCACCAGTACCGTGGCCGACAACTCGGCCACGTTTTTCATGACCAACATGATGCCCCAGGCCCCGCGCAACAATCAGCAGACGTGGGCCAACATGGAGAACTACTGCCGCACCTTCCTCGACACCGGCAATGAGGTGTACCTTATTTGTGGGAGCTACGGACGCGGCGGCACGGGCAGCAACGGCTACGCCACCACCCTCGACGCGGGCCGCGTCGCGGTGCCGGCCCACTGCTGGAAAGTCATCGTGGTGCTGCCCACCGGCACCAACGATGCCGCCCGCGTGGGCACCGGCACCCGCGTTATCGCCATCGACACGCCCAACGACAACTCCCTCAGCACCGCCTGGGACACATACCGTACCAGCGTCGATGCCATTGAAACGGCCACGGGCCTCGACCTGCTTTCGGCCGTGCCCACCGCCGTGCAGCAGGTCATCGAAGCCCGCGTCGACAACGGCCCCACCAGTTGAGGCGGGTGCACCTATTCCATTCTTCCAACGCAACACGAGCGGGCCATTTGGCCCGCTCGTGTTGCGTTGGAAGGCTGAAAATCAGCAAATTTTATTAGAGCTGCGGCTCGGAAAGCAGGCGTTGCAGGTCGAGCAGGCGGCGCTCTACCTGGGCTAGCAGGTCGGCGGGCACGGGGATTTGAACGCCGTGGCGCGTGAAAAGGTAGCGCACCAACGCCGTGAGCTCGCGCAACTCTTCCTGAAGCTGGGTGCACAGCTGCTCCCACTGCGCCGCGCCGGCCGCAGACCGGGCCAGGCAAGTGTGCCGCACGGCAATGGCCTGGCTAACCACGGCCGCCAGGTGGTCGAGCACCTGCTGCTCATCGGCGCTGAAGGTGCGAGGCTCGCGGTCGATGATGCAAAGCGTGCCGAGGAGGCGCTGGTCGGGCAGGCGCAATGGGGCCCCGGCATAAAAGCGCAGCTTGTTATCCTGAGCGGCGCGAACGGCTTCGGGCGTGAGCCGGTCACTGTCTTCGAGGAGCAGGTCGTGGTAAACCACAGTGCGGGCCTGCTGAATGGCCGTAGAGCAGAGGGCTTCGACGCGGGGCTGCTGGGCGTTGCCGGGCATGCCGTGGTTGGCGGGGTAATGCACCTCGTCTTCCTCAACCACGGCAATAAGGGAGATGGGCAGGCTGAATACCTGGGCCGTGAGGGCCACAAACTCATCGAACAAGGGCTCGCTGAGGGTGGGCAGCACATCGTAGGTATGAAGACTTTGCAGCCGCTCGGTTTCGTTGGCGGGCAACAAATGGGCAGGAGTAGCGGACATGGGCGACGAACGAATGGAAAGCCTGCAAACATAACCGCTATTGCGGCCAATAGCTTCCCGGGCTAAATCAACAAAACCTGCCGGGCGATAGCAAGCTTGTTGCCTGACGCATTGGCGGGCCCTTTGCGCCCCGGTTTTAGGAAGGCCGTATGGCCTCCGACGCGGGTAGCGGCGTGGCGGCTTCCTGGCTCAGCGTTTCGCGGATGAAACCCTGGCGCAGGTGCTCATACAGCGAGTGCGGGTCGACCAGTGCGGCCACGGCCTGGGCCAGCATAGCCCCAATCAGCAGCTGGAAGATGGCCGAGTGCCGGTCCGTCATTTCCAGCACCAGAATGGCGGCCGTGAACGGCGAGCGCACCACCCCCGTCAGAAAGCCCACCATGCTCACCAATATTAGCAGGTTGCGGTCAGCCACGGCTACGTGCGCCAGCTGCGCAATGCCATCGCCGAGCAGCGCGCCCGCGCTCAGCGACGTGGCAAACACGCCGCCCGCTCCGCC
Organism: Hymenobacter artigasi; assembly: GCF_012275535.1. Classification (GTDB taxonomy): domain Bacteria; phylum Bacteroidota; class Bacteroidia; order Cytophagales; family Hymenobacteraceae; genus Hymenobacter; species Hymenobacter artigasi. Next base: position 608,332 of record NZ_JAAVTK010000002.1, read on the forward strand.
GCTGCTGTAGCTCAGGGCCATGCCCACGAAGCGTACCGGAAACAGGTAGCCGGGCATCACGCCGCTGTTCTGAAACAGCAGCCGGTTGATGATGGGTTTGCCCGTGCCCACGCCATCGGGGCCCACCAGGTAGGCCAGTGTGGCCAGCAGCAGGCCGCAGCCCACCACCCAGCCCGCCTGCGTGAGCGGCGTAGTAAAGCGCTTGCGGTAGCTGTTCAGCCAGAGCAGGGTTTTAGCAAAATACGCGCCCGCCAGCCCGCAGGCCACGGCCGCCACCATCACCAGGGCCTGGTACCAGCCGGCCGGCGAGGTAATTTTGGGGAAGCCCAGGTACAGGTAGGAACCCAGAAACTGCTGGGCCGTGAGGCCCGCGATAATCACGGCGCTGAACACGGCCATGCGAAAGCGCGAGAGGTGAATCTGGGTCAGCTCCTCTACCACGAACACGATGCCGCCCAGGGGCGTGTTGAAGGCCGCCGCCAGGCCGGCCGCACCGCCGGTTACCAGCGCAATCTGGCGCGAGAGCTGGGGCCAGCCCGCCGGCTGCAGGCGGTTGATGGCCCGGAAAATAGCCGCCGAAACCTGAATCGTCGGCCCTTCGCGGCCAATAACGCCGCCCCCCAGCAGCAGCACTACGCTGCTGAGCACCTTCACGCCGGCCACCCGCAAGCTGAGCAGGTAGGCCGTGCGGCGGTGCTGCACGGGCGTGGAGAGCTCAATGCCGGCCATTACCTGCGGAATGCCGCTGCCCCGTGCCGCCGGGGCCAGCCATTTCACCAGCGCCCACGAGGCCAGAAAGGCCAGCGGCGTGAGCCCAAAGGCCAGCAGCGGCTCGCGGCGCAGCCAGGAAAAACTGATTTCTTCGGCCCAGGCAAACACCTTTTCGTAGCCCACGGCCATGAGCCCGGTCAGCAGCGAGGCAATCCAGAAAGGGAAGCTTTGCAGGATAAGACGCCGCACCCGCGCCGTGTACAGTGGTTGGATGAAAACGTGGTCGAACCAGGCCAGGACGCGGGCGTAGCGGGAGGGAGAATCGGGCATATACTATACAAAGGTGCGGGTAAATTGAGCGGGGAGCCGCCGGCCACCGCCTGTTTCTAACCGATTCGGCGGCCGGATAGTGGCACAACCAACGTTATCTATCGTGCGTTTGCCTACCAAAGGCCGTCGTTCCAAGGGTTGGAAACGGCGTGCATCTGCCAGTTATCCTTATTTCCCGATGATGAACCCCACTACGCCTGCTACCCCCGCGCCCCAGGGCCACTACCGCAAGTTTTTGCTGACGATGGCCATTTCCTTCGTCGTCATGTACGTGGTGATGTACCTCAACACCTACGAGCTCGACCACGTCTACTTCAGCCTCACCCGCTTCTACATGACGGTACTGATGGTGACGGTAATGGCCGTGGTCATGCTGCTGATGATGCCCATGATGTACCCCAACAAAACCACGAACGGCATCATCATGGGGGCCAGCCTGACGCTGTTTGTGGGTGCCCTGATAATGGTGCGCAGCCAGACGTTCGTGAACGACACGCGCTGGATGAAGGCCATGATTCCGCACCACTCCATTGCCATTCTCACCAGCGAGCGGGCCAACATTCAGGACCCCGAAGTACGCAAGCTGGCCGATGACATCATCAGCGCCCAAAAGCGGGAAATCACCGAGATGCAGGCCATGATAAAGCGCCTGGAGCAGCAATAGCCGCTGGCAGCCAGTCCGGTAATCGCACCAAGCGCTAAGAGACTATCCAACATAGGCGCTAAAAATCGCGTCATGCAGAGCGGAGCGAAGCATCTTTACCGCGATAGTAATCAGTCGCTATTGCGGTAAAGATGCTTCGCTCCGCTCTGCATGACGCCCAATTGGCGCGGGGACGCGAACTACAGAGTTCGCACTATTGTCCGGTCCGGTACACCAAATCAGAAATTGCTTCAACGCTAAAACGGCACTACTACCTTGGCGCTCAGGCTGCGGCCGGGGCTGAAAACCCCCAGCCGGCCGGTGGGCGAAGCGCTGTAGTACTCAAAGTATTTCAGGCGGTTGAGGTGGGCTTGGTAGGCCACGTCGAACAGGTTATCGGCCTGCAATACCAGCTGCACGGCTTCGCGGCCGGCTTTGGTGCGGAAGGTGGTGCCCACGCCGGTGCCGCACAGCACGTAGCCGGGGGTGCGGGTTTCGGCCCCGTCCACGGCGTAGAAGCGGTTTTGGGCGGCGGTGGCATCTACCGTGAAGCGGAAGTAGCTGTTGGTGAGGCGGCCGCCGGCGCGTTCGGGCGCCATCAGGCGCAGTTCAGAGCGCGAGGTGGGGGCCGGAATCAGGGGCAGGTAGCGGCCGGCGTCGCCCACCCGCTCGCGCAGGGCCGCATTTTCATTGAGGCCGATGACCAGGGCCGCGCCGGTGCGCAGGCTGGCCCAGGGCAGGGCCGAGGGGTGGAAATTGAGCGCCACTTCGCCGCCATAGAGGCTGGCCGCCGCCTGCTGAAACTGGTAGGTGGAGTTGCCCACTGCATCGCGCAGGGGCTGGCCTTGCGCGTCGTACTGCCGGGCCTGGTAGATAAAGTTATCGACGTGGTTGTAGAAAACCTCCGCGCTCCCCTCAAAGCCGGGGGTTTTGTAGAGGATGCCTAGGTCTTCCTGCACGTTAAATTCGGGGGTGAAGTCGCGGTTGCCTAAGTACACGATGTGCGCGCCAGGGTCGAGGCCATTGGAGCCGATTTCGGGCACGTTGGGGGCGCGGTAGCCCCGCGCCACGTTGGCCCGCAGCACCAGGCGCGGCCCCACGGCATAGGAGCCGCCCAGGCTGGCCGACAGCCCGGTATAGGTGCGGCGGAAGCCGGGGTACTGCAGGTCGGCACCGGCCGTGGTCGGCCCGGCCACGGCATCGAAGCCCGTGGCGGGGTTGGGGGCCACGTAAAAATCGTCCCAGCGCACCTGGCGCATGTCGTAGCGCAGGCCGCCGGTCAGCTCCAGACCGCCAAACGTTTTTTTCAGCACCCCGAAGCCGCCGAGGTCAAACAGCCGGTAGGGCGGAATGGCAAAATCGGTGGCGTTCAGGTGCTGGTTGGCCTGGCTCATGCCGTTGGCGCCCACCGTCAACTCGTAGCCGCGCACGGCGGCCAGCAGGTAGCTGGCCTGGTAGTTCACGGTGGTGAGCTGCAGGTCGAGGCCCGGCTGGCTAGTGGCGGTGGGGTGGTTGAACTCCTGGCGGTGGTTTTGCTGCACGCCCAGCAGCAGGCGCAGCTCGCCGGTCCCCAGCTTCACCTCGCTGGTGGCAAAGGCCCGGTAGTGGCGGATGCGCTGGCGCAGGTCGGCAATGCGGTAGCTGTTCAGCTCGTCGTCGCTCACCAGCGGGCGGTTCCCAATGTCGTCTTTATTGGCCTCGAACACCTGCCGCGTAAAGCGGCGGCTGAGCGAGTCGCGGCTGCCGTCGGGAATTTCCTGGCGGTCGTCGTAGCTGGTCAGCCACAGGTGCACGCCGCCCCAGGCCCTGGCCAGGCCCACCATGCCGGTGAGCTGGGTTTCGGCAAAGCCGGTGTTGTACACGCGGCCGTCCACGGGGTTTTGGTAGTCGCGGGCCAGGCGGTGGCTGCCGCGCAGGCTGGTCTGAAACCCGTTTTTGTGGTAGTTGAAGGCCAGCGAATTGCCAATCAGGCCGTTCACGCTCTGGTATTCGGTCAGCGCCTCGCCGTGCAGCTGGCCGGCGGGGCCGCCGGGCAGGGCCGGCAGCAGGTTCACCACCCCGGCCACGGCATCGGAGCCATAGAGCAGGCTGGCGGGGCCCTTCACCACCTCAATACGGTCCACGCCGTAACCATCCACTTCAATGCCGTGCTCATCGCCCCACTGCTGCCCCTCCTGGCGCAGGCCGTTGAACATAGTGAGCACCCGATTATAGCCCAGCCCCCGGATAAACGGCTTGCTGATGTTGGGGCCGGTGGTGACGGCGCTGAGGCCCGGAATGCCCCGCACGGCCGCATCAATGGCATTGGCGTTGGCATTGAGGCGAATTTCCTTGCCCGACAGGGCCGCGATGGGCACCGGCGAACGGCGAATTTCGGTACCCCGGCTCACGCCCGTCACCACCACTTCGCTCAGGGTTTTGCCCTCGGCAGTCAGGCGAATGGTCAGGGGCTTATCGGCCGGCACCGTTGCCGAGGGCGTGGCGGTGGCATAGCCCACGGCGCTCACCTGTAGCCGATGGGAGCCGGCGGGCAGGTTGGGCAGGGCAAAGCGGCCGTTTTCGTCGGCCGTCGCGCCCTGGCTCAGCACCGGCACTGCCACGCTGGCGAAGGGCAGCGGCCAGCCGGCCGCGTCCAGCACCTGTCCGCTCAGGCTTTGGGCCCGCAGGACCAGCGGGCCGCTGAACACCAATAAAAACAGGTACAAGCACTTAACAGACATGGCAGGCATGGCTTGGCGTAAAAAACCAGGGAGTGCCCCTGCCCTAATAACAAGCCGAACAAAAGTACGTGCATTTTTTAGGTTAGTCTAAAAATTAATTTAGCATGCACTAAAAATGACATCTAATGCCGTTGAAAAAAGGCCTCATACTATTGTTATCCAGAATATTACACAAATCAAATAATACTAAACACGTAACCTTTTGCATCTCGTCGTTGCTGCTGGTGTTTGGGTATTTGTGCAAATGCGCAACCCTGGTTTTTGCCTAGCCCGAAGGCAGCATGGCGGGGCAATTGAAGCCCTGGCGCATCCGAACCAGTTGAGGCACCTGCCCTATGGGCCTCCCGATGAGTTCTGCTTTTATGACCGGGTACTCCCCTTCACACCAGAAATCGGTTGCCGCCCCCTAATCAACTTATAAGTAAGCCGATAAATGGCGCAAATCAGCCCGGATTCACGCCAACAGGCCATCGCCTATTATCGGAATGTTGCAAAAACGGAGCGTTGTCGGCTTCGGCGGTGCACACAACTTTAGTACCCGAAATTCCGTTTCGAAGACACAGCAACGCTGGCCGCCGACCTTAACCCGAACAACCTCAGCCTGACGCCCCAGGCCCGTAGGGTGCAACGGCTGCAAGCAACCACCGAGGTCGGGCAGGCTGCTCTGCGGGCCCTGACTGACACAAAGCTGCGGGCCACGGCCGCGCCTTAAGTAGCCGGTTAGCTCCGGCTCGGCGCTTTACCGTCCGGCGGGCGGGCAGACTGTTAACTTGCCAGCCGGGCATGCTGCCACTGGCGGCGCACGGGCAGGCGGCCTGCGGGCCGCAAACCCCTTTACTTTTTTTTAGTTGATGAGCTTATTTACTTTTTCCGCCTCGCTCCTAACGCTGGCTGCTTTATTTTCCTATCTGAACGCCCGGTTTATGCGCCGACCGGCGGGCATTATGTTTTTGCTGCTGGGCGTGGGCGTGGCGCTGGGCGTGCTGGCCTGGGGCCACATTGTGCCGAGCTTCACCGTTGCCGTGCGCGGGGCGCTGCTCCGGTTCGATTTCACGGAGTTTCTCATGGGCTCGGTGCTGAGCTTTCTGCTCTTTGCCGGCTCGCTGCACGTGCGGGTAGATGCCCTGAGAGCCGTGTGGCGCAGCATTGCGGCCTATTCCACGCTGGGAGTGCTGCTGGCTACCGGGCTGGTGGGCCTGGGCACCTATGTCCTGCTGCACCTGGCTGGCGTGGAGCTGCCGCTGCTGCCCTGCCTGCTGTTTGGGGCGCTCATTGCCCCCACCGACCCCATTGCCGTGCTGGGCATCCTGAAAACTACGGACCTCGATAAGAACATTGAAACCAACCTGGCTGGCGAGTCGCTCTTCAACGACGGCTTTGGGGTGGTGGTATTTGTGACCTTGCTGGAGGTGGCCACGCCTGGCGAAACGCCCAGCGCCGGCTCGGCGGCCCTGCTGCTGCTGCGCGAGGCCGGCGGCGGCCTGCTGGCCGGCGGCGTGCTGGCCTACGTGGGCTACCGCCTCATCAAAACCGTGGACCACTTCCAGACCGAAGTCATGCTGACCCTGGCCCTGGTAATGGGCGGCTACGCGCTGTGCCACGCGCTGGGCGTGTCGGGGCCGCTGGCCATGGTGGTGGCGGGCCTGGCCATTGGCAACGTAAGCCGCAGCGGGGCGGTGTCGGACACTACGCGCGACTACCTGGAAAAGTTCTGGGAGGCGCTCGACGAGGTGCTCAACGCCGTGCTCTTCGTGCTTATGGGCCTGGAGCTGGTCGTGATTGGGGTCAGCCCGTTTTACCTGGGGCTGGGCGTGGCGGCGGCCGTGCTGGCCTTGCTGGTGCGTTACGTGGTGCTCACGCTTACGACGGGGCTGTTGGGCCTGTCGCGGCAGCTGCCGCCGCGCACGCTGGCCATTCTGAGCTGGGGCGGGCTGCGCGGGGGCATTTCGCTGGCCCTGGCCCTGGGCCTGCCCACGGGCCTGCACCCCGAAGTATTTGTGCCCATGACGTTTGCCGTGGTGCTGTTTTCGGCCGTTGTGCAGGGGCTTACGTTAAAGAGGCTACTGGGCTGGCTCACCAGCCGTCCAGCTTAACCGGGCCACCGGGCCCGCGTTTGTTTTTGTACCATTTATAATGCTCCCCACCCAAAATTATTTTGCCAACGCCGTTGGCTCAGTGGATTTTTCCCCCGAAGACGGCTACGTGCACCTGCACTGGTCGGGCACGTCCATGACGAGCCCCGAGTTTCGGGCCCTCTACACGCATGCCCACAACCTGCTGCGCCGCTACCCGCTGCGCGGCCTGCTGGCCGACCACCGCGCCATGCCCGCCGCCCCCGACCCCGCCGACCGCGACTGGCTGCTGAATACCTGGCTGCCCGCCGTGCTGGAAGACACTGCCTTTGAGCGCTACGCCGTAGTGCCCACCCTCACGCCCGACACCCGCCTGCACACGCCCGCCGTGGCCGCCCAAATGCGCCGGTCAGTCACCACGGCCTTTTTTGAGGAGATTCCACCCGCCACGGAATGGTTGCGAGCGGATGAAGCCGTGTAGACGCCCGATGAGCATGATGTTCCCGTTGACTTTCCTGGATTTTAACGAGCCCCACTCCCTCAACCAGCTGCGTCTATGCTAGAGGAATTTTCCGCTGTATTCCATACTTACTGGACCCAGTTTCTGTTTGTGCTGCCGCGCCTGCTGGTGGCGGCGGTGCTGCTGGCCGTGGTGTGGCTGGCTTCGAGCCGGCTGCGCAGCTTCCTCACGGCCAGGCTCGCAGCTCATTCGGCCGACCCACTGCTCACCAATTTCCTCACGCAGGTGGGGCGCTGGCTGCTGGTGCTGGGCGGGTTGCTGCTGGCCCTGCAAATCATCGGGTTTTCGGGCGTGGTGGGCGGGCTGCTGGGCGGGCTGGGCTTGTCGGCATTCCTGGTGGGCTTTGCTTTTAAGGACATTGCGGAGAACTTCCTGGCCGGCGTCATTCTGGCCTTCAACCGGCCCTTCAACGTCAACGACAGCATTCAGGTGAAGGACCACATGGGCCGGGTGATGGAGCTGAACCTGCGCACGACGCGCATCAAAACCTACGACGGCAAGGATATTTACGTGCCCAATTCGGTGCTGCTGAAAGAGTCGGTCACGAACTTTACCCGCGACGGTTTCATTCGGCAGGACTTCCTGGTTGGTATCGACTACGAGGCCGACGTGCCCACCGTGATAGAAGCCATCAGCGGCCAGCTGCGGCAGGAGGCCGAAGTGCTCCAGACACTTCCGCACGAGCCCTTCATCATCGTGCACGAGCTGGCTACCAGCACCGTAAACCTGAAAGTGTTTTTCTGGACGGAATCGGAAGAATACCGACGCGGCGTGCTGGAGCTGCGCTCGCGCGTGATGAACCGCGTGAAAACCGTGCTCATGGCCGCCGACAATGTGTCGCTGCCCGCCGACATTGTGGAGATGCAATTCCCCAAAAACCTGCCCGAGCTGCGCGTACGGGTAATAGACCAGGCCCCGGCCAGCACGCCGGCCGCTTAAATATGCCCCTAGCCTCCGGTGCGGCTCCCGCGCCTATCTTGCCGCATGTTTGACGTCCTGCTCCGCTTTCTGCACATCCGCTTTCTGCTCACCGATGACATGGCCGAGCCGGCCGAGATTCAGGCCGACGTAGAGGCGGGAATTGCGTTTCGGGGTACTAATCTGTGGGTACTGATTTTCGCCATTCTGGTGGCATCGGTGGGGCTGAATGTGAATTCGACGGCCGTTATCATCGGAGCCATGCTGATTTCGCCCCTGATGGGCCCCATCGTGGGCATCGGCTACGGGGCGGCTACGCTGGAACTGAACCTGATTCAGCGCGGGCTCAAGAGCCTGTTCACGGCCTCGACGTTCAGCCTGCTGGTTTCGGCCCTGTATTTCCGCCTCACGCCCCTCACCGATGCCGGCTCCGAGCTGCTGTCGCGCACCGTGCCCACCACCTGGGACGTGCTCATTGCCCTGTTTGGCGGGGCGGCCGGGGCCGTGGCCCTCACCCGCAAGGGCCACACCAATGCCATTCCCGGGGTGGCCATTGCCACGGCCCTGATGCCGCCGCTGTGCACGGCCGGCTACGGGCTGGCCACGGCGCACTGGTCGTTTCTGTTTGGGGCGCTGTATTTGTTCTCCATCAACTGCGTGTTTATTGCCCTGGCTACCTTTCTGGTGTGCCGGGTGCTGCCACTGCCCAGGCACACCTTCGTGAGCGTGAAGCGGGCGCGGCGGGTGCAGCTGGGCATTTGGGCGGTGGCGCTGCTCACGGCCGCGCCCAGCGTGTACCTGGCCGTGGGCATCGTGCGCGATGGCACCTTTACGCACAACGCCCAGCGCTTCGTGGACGAGCAGCTGAACCTGCCGGGCACCTACGTCGTCACCAGCCGCATCAAGCCCCGGGCCCACACCATCAACGTGCTGCTGGCTGGCCAGCGGCTCACGGCGGCGCAGCTGCAAAAGGCCCGCACGCAGCTCAATAGCTACCGCCTGGCCGGTGCCGGCCTCACCGTGCGCCAGGGCCTGGCCCGCCTCGACTCCACCGATACGCAGGCCCTGCGCAGCAGTGTGCTCGAAGACGTGCGCAGCCGCCAGGAACAAAGCCTGGTGGGCTACGAAACCCGTTTGGCCCAGCTTCAGAAGCTGCTGTCCAACCCCGATAGCGCTGCCGTTGGCCTGCCCGGCGCGGTTTCGCTGCTGCGCGAAGTGCAGATAGAGCACCCCACCGTGCGCCAGCTGGGCCTGAGCCGCCTGGTGCGCCCCGCCGCCGACTCGCTGCGGGCCGATACCACCGTGCTGGTGGCCGTGCGCACCCGCCGCCCGCTGCCCGCCGCCGAGGAGCGTCGCCTGGCCGCCTGGCTGAGCCTGCGGGCCGGCAACCGCCAGCGCGTGCGCCTGCTCGTTGAGCCGCAGAATGACCCCGCCCCCCGGCCGGCCCCCACCCGCCGGAAACCGTCGCGCCGCAAGTAGGCGCACCGGCACAAGTGGACGGGGTTGCGCCCCGCCCCTACCGCTATCGAAATGAACTTGCCGGCCCCAACCCCGTAAAACCAAGAGAGCCCCATGGGCTTTCACGCTCATTTTCAAAAATAAATCCCTCATATTATGAAGTATTTTCCTACAGGCCTTAGCTGCTTATTTGCCCTGATTTGCCTTGCCGGGAGCGGCTGTTCGCTGGGCCATTCGGCCAGCGACGACCTCAAATCGACGAACCCCGCCGTAGTGCTACAGGCCCAAAAGGTGGTCGACCTCCAGCAGCAGGTAGATGCGCAGGAGAAAGCCTACAGCAACCAGAAAGACGCCGTGAAAGACCGGGAGCGAGCCGTTGATAAACAGAAAGAGGAAGCCGATGTCGAGAAGAAGCGACTCGACGCCCTGAAAAGCCAGCTCGACGGGGCCAAGCAGAACCTGAAAGGCGTGAAAACGCAGGCCAAAACCCAGTAGCGGGCGGGTACCGATGGCCGGTTGCAGGGTGGCCGGTTGTCAGGCAAGAAATGTCGCCTGGCAACTGACACCCAATATATTACACCCAAAACATTATCCATGAGGCAATTGCTGACCGGACTCCGCTACCTGCTGGCAACGCTGAGCGCGTTGGCACTGCTGCTGACGCTGGTTTCGGTGGTGCCGTCGAGCAAATGGTGGGTGCAGGTACTGGGCTTCCCCCGGCTCCAGGCGCTGGTGGTGCTGGCGGTGCTGCTGCTGGGGTGGCTGGCGCTGCGCTGGCCGGCGCACCGGCGGGTGCGGCAGGGGCTGCTCATCGGCCTGGGAGCAAGCATTTGCGTGCAGGTCTTTTTTCTGTGGCCCTACCTGCCCTTTGCCCCCAAAGACGTGCCCACTGCCCGGGCCGGGGCCAGCACCCGGCTTCGCATTCTGGTAATCAACGTATTGATGAAAAACCGCCAGGACGAGCGCCTGCGGCAGCTGGTGAAGGCCGTGCAGCCCGATGTGCTGCTGGCCCTGGAGCCCGATGCCTGGTGGGCGCGGGCCCTGCGCCCCCTGCAGCCCGCCTACCCCTACCGCGTGGAGCTGCCCCGCGATGACGCCTACGGCATGATACTTTACTCGCGCCTGCCGCTGGCCCATACGCAGGTGCAAAACCTGCTCCAGCACGGCGTGCCGTCCATTCGCACGCGGCTGCAGCTGCCCGATGGCCGCCAGGTCACGTTTTTTGGCATTCATCCCACGCCGCCCATCCCCGATACCTACCCCGACGGCGTGGGCCTGCGCGGCAAGGCGCTGCAAAAGGTGACCGATGCGGTACGGCAGAATGAGCGCCCCACCATCGTGGCTGGCGACTTCAACGACGTGAGTTGGTCGAGCACCATTCACCAGCTTACCCGCGAGGGCGAGCTGCACGACGTGAGCCTCGGACGCGGCCTGTACAACACGTTTGATGCCCGCTCGACGCTGGCCCGCTGGCCGCTCGACCACTTTTTTGTCAGTGAGCCGTTTCAGGTAGTAGCGCTGAAACGCCTGCCCGATGTGGGCTCCGACCATTTCCCTTTGTACATCGAGCTGGCGCTGCCTGACCAATAGGTCTTTTCACTGACAAGCATCACGTTACAGTTACTCAACCTTCTAACGCACCAAACCGATGAGCACCTCTTCTTTTTCCAGCATCTTACTTCTGGTCGGCACCCTGGCCTTGGCCGGCTGCCAATCGGGGACCGAAGCACCCGTGGCGGCCGACCTCAATTCGGCTAACCCGGCCGTGGCCGAGCAGGCCCGCAAAGTGCAGGAGCTAACCACCCAGATTGCCCAGCAAAAGGCCGTTATCGAAACCGAGAAAAACAAACTTACCGCCATGGAGCAGCAGCTGGAAGGGTCGAAGCAGAACCTGGAAGGCATCAAGAAAGAAGTCCAGGCAACGCCCTAAATTCCACCGGCCCGGCCAGCTGACGCGGGAATGATTCCCGCATTACCTCCCTTTTCCGCACCTCCTTATTTAGCTACATGGACTTTTCCATCGCCTGGCAGAAAATTAACCAGATGGGCCGCGATTTCATGGCCCTGCTGCCCAACCTGCTCTTTGGGCTGGTGGTATTCGTAGTGTTTATTTTCATTGCCCGCGGGGTGAAAGCACTGGTCGAGCGGCTGGTGCAGAACCGGGGCCAAAGCCAAAGCCTGAAGCTGCTGCTGAGCCGGTTATCCTACGTGGCCGCGCTGCTGCTGGGCATTCTGGTTACGGTCACCATCATGGTGCCCAGCTTCACGCCGGCCAGCCTTATCAGCGCGCTGGGCGTGGGGGGCGTGGCCATCGGCTTTGCCTTCAAGGACATTTTCCAGAACTTCCTGGCCGGGGTGTTGCTACTGGTTACCGAGCCCTTCCGAATCGATGACCAGATTAAGTACAAGGACTTTGAGGGCACGGTGGAAACCATTCAGACGCGGGCCACGACCATCCGGACCTACGACGGCCGGCGGGTGGTTATCCCCAACGCCGAGCTGTTTATCAACGCCGTGACGGTGAACACGGCCTACGACAAGCGCCGCTTGCAATACGACATCGGCATTGGCTACGGCGACGATATCGACAAGGCCCGTCAGCTTATTATGGAGGCCATGAAGGGCGTGGAGGGCGTGCTGACCGACCCCGCCCCCGAGGCACTGGTGGTGGATTTGGCCGGCAGCAGCGTCAACATCCGCGCCCGCTGGTGGATAAACCCGCCGCGCCGCGCCGACATCATGGGCGCGCAGGACCGGGTGCTGGAGGCCATCAAAAATACGCTCACCGCCCACGGCATCGACCTGCCGTTTCCCACGCAGCAAATTCTGTGGCACGACCAGACCGAAGCCACCGACGGCGACCGCAAAAGCCAGCGCGAAGGCTGGCCCGCCGGCAAAGGCGACGTGCCCCAGTCGCGGGCCGAAGCGCAGCAGGAACAGCAAGCGGCCACCAACGCCGCCGCGCCACCGGAGCAAGCGGAAAAGGCTGCTGGCTGAAGCCCGCAGCCGGTCCACCGATGCGGCCCGAACAAACCAGGGCCTGATGCCGCCCCGTATCAGCGGGTACCCTACAATCCTATTTTTACTGCATGATTGAAATTCACCGCACCTTTAATTTGCTTTCCAACAAGGTTATGAGCTGGGTGGAGCAGTTCATTCTGCTGCTGCCTAACCTGTTCATTACCCTGCTGGTCCTCACGGCCACGGTATTTGCGGCCCGGCTCACGCGGCGGGCGCTGGCCAGCGTGCTGCCGCGCATGTCGCCGGGGGCCGTCACGCTGCACAGCCTCATCAGCACGCTGGCGTATGTGGCGGTGCTGCTGGTGGGCATTTTTTTCGGGCTCGAAGTGCTGGGGTTGGATAAGACGGTGACCTCGCTGCTGGCCGGCGTGGGAATTATTGGCCTGGCGCTGGGTTTTGCGTTTCAGGACATTGCGGCCAACTTCATCAGCGGTATTATCATCGCCGTGCAGCGCCCTTTCACGGTGGGCGACGTGATTCAGACCGATGCCTTTTTCGGCACAATCGAGCGCATCAACCTGCGCACCCTCGACCTGCGCCAGGTAACGGGCGAGCTGGTGCGCGTGCCCAACCGCAAGGTGTTCGAGAGTGCCGTCACCAACTTCACCGTCACCACCCGCCGCCGCGTAGATTTAGAGTGTGGCGTGGCCTACAGCTCCGACCTGGACCAGGTGCGCGCCGTGGTGCTGGCCGCGATGGAGGATTTCCCCGAGCTGCTCACCGAGCAACCACCGCAGGTGATGTTCACCGGCTTTGCCGACAGCTCCATCACCTTCAGCCTGCGCTTCTGGATTCCGTACCGCCGGCAGTCCGACTACGTGGGGGCCAAAAGCGAGGCCATCATGCGCATCAAGCGGGCCTTCGATGCGGCCGGCATCGTTATCCCCTTCCCCATGCGCACCCTGGAGCTGCCGGCCGAAGTGCTGGCCCGCCTGGGCGGCGGCTTGTAGCACATGCTTCCGCTTGTGCGGCGTTGAACAGCAGGTCCGGGGTCTTTTGATGAGGCGCGCTGCCCCTGCACAAGCTAAAGCATGTGCTACAAGTGACAACCCCAGCCCCCCGAACGGGGTACCCTATAAGGAACCTGCCCCGCACCCGGGGCCAACGCATACCAATTCCGCAACCTGATGACGAAACACACCTATGACATGGGCCTGATTGGCAATTGCGCCTTTCTGGGCCTCATTGGCACCGATACCGCCGTGCGCTGGCTCTGCTGGCCGCGCTTCGACAGCAGCTTTGTGTTTGGCAGCCTGCTCGATGAGGACAAGGGTGGCGAGTACAGCATCCGGCCCGCCGCCGGCATTACCGGGCCGGGCCGGCAGTATTACCAGGAAAACACCAACGTGCTGTGCACGGAAATCGAAACCGAGGACGGCCGCTACCGCGTCACCGATTTTGCGCCCCGCTTCCCGCAGTACGAGCGCTACTACAAGCCGCTGATGTTTATCCGGAAGGTGGAGCCGCTGAGCGGGGCGCCGCGCATTCGGGTGGCCTGCCGGCCCGTGGGCCAGTACGGCGAACTCGCCCTCACGCGCCGCCGCAGCTCCAACCACATTGCCTTTCTGGGTCTGGAAGAGGAAATTCGCCTCACCACCAACATCCCGCTCACCTATATTTTCGACGAGGAAGATTTCGTGCTGAACGAAACCAAGTACCTCGTGCTCACCTACGGTGCGCCCCTGGAGGCCCCGCTGGAAAGCACCGCCGAGCGGTTTCTGCTGGCCACTGCCGCCTACTGGCGCAACTGGGTGAAGAGCACCAGCATCGGCAGCTTCCACCAGGAGCAGGTGATTCGCTCGGCCCTGGCCCTGAAAATCCACCAGTACGAAGACACCGGGGCCGTGATTGCGGCCAGCACCACCAGCCTGCCCGAAGCCCCCGGCAGCACCCGCAACTGGGACTACCGCTTCTGCTGGATGCGCGACACGTACTACATTCTCACGGCCTTCAACAACATCGGCCACTTTGAGGAGCTGGAGCGGTATTTCCACTTCATTGCCAACATCAGCACCAAGGTCAAGGACAAGTTTCAGCCGCTCTACGGCATTGGCGGAGCCTCGGAGCTGACGGAAACGGAGCTGCCGCTGGCCGGCTATCTGGGCAACCAGCCGGTGCGCATTGGCAACGATGCCTACACGCACATTCAGAACGATGTGTACGGGCAGGTGCTGGTGGCCCTGCTGCCGCTGTACGTGGACAGCCGCTTCCGCGACCCCGAGCGCGTGGCCCCGCTGGGCTTGGTGGAGGAGTGCCTGCGCCTCATCGAAACCACCATGGACCAGCCCGACGCCGGCCTCTGGGAGTTCCGCCACATTGCCCAGAAGCACTGCTACACCTACCTTTTCCATTGGGCCGGCAGCCACGCCGCCCGCCGCGTGGCCCAAAGCCTGGGCGATACCGAAATGGAAATCCGCGCCACCGGCCTGATGGAAAAGGCCCAAACGCGCCTGGAAGAGTGCTTCAACGCCGAGCGCGGCGTGTACACCAACGCCATCGGCTCGCCCCACCTCGATGCCAGCACCATTCAGCTCATCACCATGGGCTACCTCGACCCTTCATCAGAAAAGGCCAAACACCACCTCGCCGAGTTGGAAAAGGAGCTGATGACGCCCGAGGGCCTGTTCTACCGCTACCGCCACCCCGACGACTTCGGCACGCCCGAAACCACCTTCCTCATCTGCTCCTTTTGGTACGTGGAGGCCCTGGCCTGCGTCGGCCGCCTCGACGAGGCCATCCGCGAGTTTGAGCACCTCACGTCCTACGCCAACCACCTCGGCCTGCTGAGCGAGGACGTGGACGCCAAAACCGGCTCGCAGTGGGGCAATTTCCCGCAGGCTTACAGCCATGTGGGGCTGGTGAATGCGGCTTACCGCATCGCCCAGCGGCTTGATAAGCCGAGCTTTGTAGGGTAAGTAGACCAACAAATGAGTTGTCCAACAAAAAAGGACGTCCTGCTGAACTGGTTCAGCAGGACGTCCTTTTTTCGGCTGACGCTGCGCCGAACCAAAGCGGAGACGCTTATTTTGGTGCAGCTTTACGCGGCCATTCGTCGCCCTTATTTCTCCTCCCATGTCCCTCCCCCTCGTAGCACCACTCCCACCCGATGCCAATGCCGAAGTGGCGCAGCTGGCCACCTTCTTCAATGAAACGCTGGGCTTTTGCCCCAACAGCGTGCTCACCATGCAGCACCGGCCGGCCATTGCCACGGCGTTTATTGAGCTGAATAAGGCCGTGATGGCCAACCACGGCCGCGTGAGCAACGCCCTCAAGCGCCTCATCGGCTACGTGAGCAGCCTGGCGGCGGGCTGCCAGTACTGCCAGGCCCACACCATGCTGGCCGCCGGCCGCTACGGGGCCGAGCAGGAACAGATGGACCACATCTGGGAGTACGCCACGCACGCCGCCTTCTCGCCGGCCGAGCGCGCGGCCCTGGACTTTGCCGTAGCCGCCTCGGCCGTGCCCAACGCCGTGAACGACACCATTGCCAGCAACCTGCGCCAGCACTGGAACGAGGGCGAAATCGTGGAGATGCTGGGCGTTATCAGCCTCTTCGGCTACCTCAACCGCTGGAACGATTCGATGGGCACGCACCTGGAGCCCGGCGCCGTGGCCCTGGGCGAGCAGCAGCTGGCCGGCCACGGCTGGACGCCCGGCAAGCATGCTTGAGGAAGAGTACTTGTACAGAGGTAACCGTATGCTCCGGTCTGACCGCCCTAGGCGGTCTGACCGGTTGAAGCACCAACGATTTCGTCCTTACGACAACCGGTCAGACCGCCTAGGGCGGTCAGACCGGAGCATACGGTTGCTTACGCTCTGCCTGACGGGCTTTCAGGAAGCTGTTCAGCTCACACAATCAATTGCCGCAGGAGCTTCCGCACATCCGTGGGCGAGGCGATGTGGAAGCGGGCGGCCGAGTGCTGGGCCTGGCCCACGCGCACGGTGTAGGCCTCGGGCGGCAGGGCCCGGAAGGTATCCTCGTCGGTGCGGTCGTCGCCGAGGGCCAGCATGAAGCCGGGCTCGTACTGGCCGAGCCAGCGCACGGCGGCCGTGCCTTTGTTGATGCCCGCATTCTTGATTTCGAGCACTTTATTGCCTTCCAGCACCTGCAAATCGGTATTGGCGGTGATGAAGCTGAGGTGGCTGAGCAGCTCACGGGCGCGCACGGGGCCCAGCTCGGCATCGGCGCGGCGGTAGTGCCATACTAGGGAGTAGTCCTTCTCCTCGATGAAGGAGCCGGCGGTGCGGGCCACGTACACTTCCAGCACCGGGCGCAGTTCGCGCTTCCAGTCGTTGCGCAGGGGTTGGAACAACTCCCATTCAGTCGACTCGGCCCCGCGCAGCCACACGCCGTGCTCGGCAATGAAGTGCAGCGGCAGGTGGCCCAGCCACTTTTGCAGGGTGTTGCGGTCGCGGCCCGAAATCACCACCACGCGGTTCTGCGGGTTGTCGGTGAGGGCGCGCAGCAGCAGGCGCAGCTCTTGGTCGGGGGCGGCGCGGGTGGGGTCCGGGTGGAAGGGCACGAGCGTGCCGTCGTAGTCGAGCAGCAGCAGGCGCTGCTCGGCGGCGTGGTAATCGGCCAGCAGCGTGGCGGTGGCGGCTTCGTCGAGGTTGGCCGTGGCCAGGGTTTCTTGTTTCATCTTGGTATAGGCCAGCTGGTTCATAAAAAGTTTGGTCCAGGCAAACACGTTGTAGCGCTGCACCAGCGCCTGCATGTTGCGCATGCGGCGCTCCTGTTCGTCGTCGGGCATCACCAGGGCCTCGTGCAGGGATTCGGCCAGGGCGCGGGTGTCGGTGGGGTTGATGATGAGGGCATCGGACAGCTCGCGGGCCGCACCGGCGCGCTCGCTCAGGATGAGCACACCCCGGTGGTCGAGCCGGCTGGCCACGTACTCCTTGGCTACCAGGTTCATGCCGTCGCGCAGGGGCGTTATCAGGCCCACATCGGCCATGGCGTAGAGCGCGGCCAGCTCGGGCAACGGAAACGAGCGGTAGAAGTAGTGCACCGGGCTCCAGCTGATGGTGCGGTACTGCGCGTTGATGCGGCCCACCAGCTCATCGACCTCCTCTTTTAGCGACGCATATTGCGCTACCTGGTCGCGCGAGGGCACTACCACCATAATCAGGCTCACCTGCCCGCGCCACTCGGGATAGCGCTCCAGCAGCTCATTAAAGGCCCGCAGGCGCTGCGGAATGCCCTTGGTGTAGTCCAGCCGGTCGATGCTGAGGATGATGCGCGTGTCGCCCAGTGCCTGCCGGTATTCGGCCGTGTGGGCCTGGGCTTCTTCCGAAGCGGCGGCCGTGGCGTAGCGCTCGTAGTCGATGCCCATCGGGAAGGCGTCGACGCGCACGGTGTGGCTGGGCGTTTCAATCTGGCCGTTCTGGTTGGGCAGGCCCAGCTGCTGCGACACGGCACTAAGAAAGTGCCGCATGTAGCCAAAGGTGTGAAAGCCAATCAAATCGGCCCCCAGCATGCCGCGCAGCAGCTCCGTGCGCCAGGGCAGCACCCGAATCAGCTCATAGCTCGGAAACGGGATGTGCAGGAAGAAGCCGATGGTGGCCCGGGGCCGGGCGCGGCGCAGCAGCTCGGGCAGCAGCAGCAGCTGGTAGTCGTGCACCCAGATAATATCGTCGGGGCCGGACTGGGCCAGCACGGCTTTGCAAAATTTCTCATTCACGGCCACGTAGGCGGCCCAGTGCTCGTCGACGTAAGTAGAAAATTCGGTGAAATAATGGAAAGTGGGCCAGAGCGTAGAGTTGCTGAAACCCTCGTAGTAGTCCCGGATTTCGTCTTCGGTGAGGAAAACCGGGGCCATGTTGTCGGTGTGCAGCTCCTGGGTAATGAAGCTTTCCTCGGATTCGTCGTGCACAAACAGACCGGGCCAGCCCACCCACACGTTGTCGCCCTGGCGGTAGATGGAGCCCAGGCCGGTGGCCAGCCCCCCCTCGCTGGGGTGGAAAGTAAGGCCGTCGTCGGTACGCTGAACTTTGGTAGGAAGACGGTTAGAAACAATAATTGTTTTTGACATAGCAGAAGGGCTGAAACAGCCAAAGGCAGAGCGTGAGAGAAAAAAGGAGCGGGCAGAGGCCCGTTTTAATGTACTGACCACCGGTCTGACCGGTTGAAGTGAGGTCGATTGAAGCGAGGTCGATTTCGCCCTGACAACAACCGGTCAGACCGCCTAGGGCGGTCAGACCGGAGCCGGTGAAGCATACGCGGCTTCGCGCTGCTGCCGAGCCCGCAACGCGGCGTTGATGCGCCGGTACTTGGTTCGAAACCGGACCCAGCCCAGCGCCACCAGAGCCAGCCCAAATGGGATGAAAAAGGCCCCAATCCACACAAAAACATACTCCCGAAAGAAATTAATCAGCGACAGGCCCGCAATCACCAGCGCCATGCCCGTGCGCAGGTACGCCAGCCAGGTACGCTCGTTGGCCAGGTTGGTGCGCTCCAACGCCAGCTCGTCGCGGAGCGTGAGGTGGGGCGCAGGCAGTTGGGGCAAAGTGGGCATAGGAAAACGGGTATACGGAATATTGGCCGTTAGAAACGGATTGCCCACGCTTTTGCCGGCGCGTGCTGGTCGCATACGCAGGCAAAAGCGTGAGCAAATCAGGCGGTTACTGCGCGGCTGTCCAGCCGCCGCCGAGGGCGCGGTACAGGTCAATCAGCAGCAGGAACTGCTGGCGGCGGGCGGCCGTCAGGTTCAGCTCGGCATCGAGCACACTGCGCTGGGCGGTGATGACTTCGATATAGGTGGCGTAGTTGGCGCGGTACAGGTCGTTGGCCGTGGCCACGGCATTGGTGAGGGCGTTGACCTCCTGCTGGCGCAGGTCGGCCACTTCGCGGTAGTTTTCGACGCCGCGCAGGTTGGTGGTCACCTCCTCAAAGCCGGTCTGAATGGTTTTTTGGTAGTTGAGGTAGGCAGCGCGCTGCTCGGCAGCGTTGCGGGCATAGTTGGCCCGCACGGCGCTGCGGTTGAATACCGGGGCGGCCACGCCAGCCAGCAGGCCGTAGGCCAGCGAGCCGGGCGCGCTCAGCAGCAGGGCCGGGGTGTAGGCATTCACGCCGAGGTAGGGCCCCAGCGTGAGCGAGGGCAGGAAGGCGGCGCGGGCGGCGGCCACGTCGGCGCGGGCAGCGGTGAGCTGGAGCTCGGCCTGCTGCACATCGGGCCGGCGCAGCAGCATGGCGGCGGGCATGCCAGCCGACACGGCCGCGGGCACCGCCTGCATCGTGAGGGCCCGGCCCCGCCGGATGGGCTGTGGGTAGCGCCCCAACAGTCGGTTGAGGGTGTTCTCGGCGGCGGCGATGCGCTGGCGGGCTTCGGCGGCCAGGCTGCGGGTGCGCAGCAGTTGGGCGGCAAACTGCTGCACGGCCAACTCGGTGGCGCGGCCGCCCAGCTTCTGAATTTTCACCACTTCGAGGGCGCGCTCCTGATAGGCGCGGTTTTTTTCGAGTACGGCCAGCTGGTTGTCGTAGGTCAGCAGCTCGTAGTAGCCGCTGGCCACCTGGGCTACCAGCGAAGTTTGCACCAGACGGCGGCCCTGCTCGGTGGCCAGCAGGCGGGCGTAGGCGGCCTTGCGGCGGCTGCGGAGCTTGCCCCAGAGGTCGATTTCCCAGGTGCTACGGAAGCCCACGAACAGGTCGGGCACGAGCGTGGGCAGGTTGCGGCCGTCGTTGGTTTGGGTGTTGCCCACGCCGCTGAAGTTGGCAAACTTGTCGAGGCTACCCACGCCCCCGGCGCTCACCTGCGGATACAGCGCACCCCGGGCGGCCAGCAGCCCGGCGCGGGCCTGCTCCACCCGTTGCAGGGCAATGCCGAGGTCGGGGTTGGCGCGCAGGGCAGTGTCAATTAACGAAACCAGCGCGGAGTCGGCGAAGAATCGCTGCCAGTCGAGCCGGGCGATGGTGGCGGTGTCGGCGGCGGCGGTCTGGAAGCCGGTGGGAACGGCCGTGGCGCGGGGCTGGGTGACGAGGGGGAGCGAAGCGGTGCAGCTTGTTAAGAAAAGCAGGATGCCGCCTAATGTTAACCTCACCCCCCGGCCCCCTCTCCCGCGGAGAGGGGGAGCCTGACGACTCGTTGTTGAGTTATTATCAGAAAAAAGGAATGAGGGAATGAAAGACATAAAGCAGTTTTAATTTTCTAGGCACAAGCTGAAGCATGTGCTACAAGTCGTCTGGCTCCCCCTCTCCGCGGGAGAGGGGGCCGGGGGGTGAGGTTACGCGTGGGCTGCCTCGCGTACTTCCTCCTCCGAAAGCGGTTCTTCCACTTTCTCCTTCTTGCCCCGCGAAAACAGCACGTAAAGCCCCGGAATCAGGATTACCCCGAAGATGGTGCCGATGAACATGCCGCCGGCAGCGGCGGTACCAATGGAGCGGTTGCCCATCGCGCCCGCGCCGTCGGCGATGCAGAGCGGAATCAGGCCGGCTACGAAGGCGAACGAAGTCATCAGAATCGGGCGCAGGCGGGAGCGGGCACCCTCCACGGCCGCGTCGAGGGCCGAGAGGCCTTCCTTGCGGCGCAGCACCGCGAATTCGATGATGAGAATGGCGTTTTTGCCCAACAGGCCCACCAGCATTACCAGGGCCACCTGGGCGTAGATGTTGTTTTCGAGGCCCAGCAGCTTGAGGGCCAGGAAGGCGCCGAAGATGCCGGTGGGCAAACTCAGCAGCACCGGCAGGGGCAGCAGGAAGCTCTCGTACTGCGCCGCCAGCAGCAGGTACACGAAGATGAGCACGATGCCGAATACGTACAGCGCCTGGTTACCCGAAATAATTTGCTCGCGGGTCATGCCGCTCCATTCGTAGCTGTAGCCGCGCGGCAATTCCTTGGCCGCCACCTCCTGAATGGTTTTCACGGCATCGCCGGAGGAGTAGCCGGGCGCGGCGTCGCCGTTCACCTGGGCTGAGGTGTACATGTTGTAGCGGGTGAGCTGCTCGGGGCCGTACACGCGCTCCAGGCGCAGGAACGTGGCAAAGGGCACCATCTCACCCCGGTCGTTTTTCACGTAGAGCTTCAGCACATCCTCGGGCTGGGTGCGGGCGTTGGGCAGGGCCTGCACCATCACCTTATACATCTGGCCGAAGCGGATGAAGTTGGAGGCGTAGTTCGCGCCCATCAGGGTTTGCAGGGTGCTCATGGCCCGCTCCACGGTCACGCCTTTTTTGGCGGCCAGGTCGGTATCGAGGTGGATGAGGTACTGCGGAAAGTTGGGGTCGAAGCCGGAGAACGTGCCCTCGATGGCCGGCGTCTTGTTCAGGGCCTTAATAAATCGCTGCGTGACTTTCGCGGTCTGCTGCAAATCGCCGCGCCCGGTGCGGTCCAGCACCCGGAAGTCGAAGCCGCCGGCGTTGCCGAAGCCCGGCACCGTGGGCGGCGTGAAAAACTGAATCTGGGCATCGGTGATGCCGCGGGTTTTGGCTTTCAGCTCGTTGATGATGTCGGTGGTCGACTGCTCGCGCTTGTCCCAGGCGGCGAGGTTAATCATGCCCATGCCATAGCTGGCACCCGACACGTCGTTGAGCAAGCTGTAGCCGGCCAGGGTCGAAACCGACTCTACAGGGCCCAGCTTGCTGGCCACGCGCTGCACCTTATCCAGCACGCGCTGGGTGCGTTCCACGGTGGCGCCGGGCGGCGTGGTCACGTTGATGTACACCATGCCCTGGTCCTCGCTCGGGATGAAGCCGGTGGGCAGAATCCGGCTCACGCCCCAGGTTGCGCCGAAGAAAAACAGCAGCATGGCCACGGTAATCACTCGGCGCGAGGCCACCGTGCGCACCAGTACCTGGTAGCGGTCGGCAAAGGCTTCGTAGCGGCGGTTAAAGCCGGCAAAGAACCGGCCCATCAGGCCCGTGCGCTCGCTATCAGCTTTCGGCTCTTTCAGCAAAAGCGCGCAAAGGGCCGGCGTGAGCGTCAGGGCATTAACGCCCGAAATGACAATGGCAATGGCCAGCGTGAGCGAAAACTGCCGGTAGAATACCCCCACCGGCCCGCTCATAAACGACACCGGAATAAACACCGCCGACATCACCAGCGTGATGGCGATAATGGCCCCGCCAATCTCGCCCATGGCCGCCAGCGTAGCATCCATGGCGCTCAAATGCTCCTCGTGCATCTTGGCGTGCACGGCCTCCACCACCACAATGGCGTTATCGACCACAATACCAATGGCCAGCACCAGCGCAAATAGCGTGAGCAGGTTGATGCTGAAGCCCATGATTTTCATAAAAAACAGCGTGCCCACCAGCGCCACCGGCACGGCCAGGGCCGGAATCAGCGTCGAGCGCCAGTCCTGCAAAAACAGGAACACAATCACGAACACCAGCAAAAAGGCCTCGGCCAGCGTGCGCAGCACTTCGTGAATACTGGCATCGAGGAAGCGCGACACGTCGTAGCTGATGCTGTAGCGCATGCCGGGCGGGAAGTTGGTTTTTTGCAGCTCGGCCATGCGGGTTTTCACCGCGTCAATCACGTCCGAGGCGTTGGAGCCGGGAAGCTGCTTGAGCATGATGGCGGCAGAGGGCTGCCCGTTCGATTTCGAAGTCATGCGGTAGGTCTGTGCGCCGAATTCCACGTCGGCCACGTCCTGCAGGCGCAGCACCGAGCCATCGGGGTTGGCCCGCACCACCAGCTGGCGGTACTGCTCCGGCTCGAAAAGCTTGCCCGTGTAGCGCAGCACGTACTGCAGCGCCTGGGCGCTCTGGCCCGAGCTTTCGCCCGAGCGGCCGGGAGCCGCCTCAATATTCTGGGCTTGAATGGCGGTGACAATCTCATCAGCCCCCAGCTTGTAGGCCAGCATGCGGTCGGGCTTCAGCCACACGCGCATGGCGTATTCCCGCGAGCCCATAATCTCGGCCAGGCCCACGCCCTTGATGCGCTTGAGCTCCTGCAACACGTTGATATCGGCGAAGTTGTAGATAAACTTCTCCCCCACGCTTTTGTCGTCGCTCACCACGTTGAGGTAGAGCAGCATAGAGTTTACCTCCTTCTCGGTGGTCACGCCGGCCTTGATAACTTCCTCCGGCAACTCGTCGATAATGGTGGTTACGCGGTTCTGCACGGCCACGGCGGCTAGGTCCGGGTCGGTGCCCACTTCGAAGAACACCTCCACCAGCGTGGTGCCGTTGTTGGTCGTCACCGTGTTCATGTACGTCATGCCCGGCACGCCGTTGATGGCGCGCTCCAGCGGCGTGGCCACGGCCTTGGCGCACACTTCAGCATTGGCGCCGTTGTACTTGGCCCGCACCGTCACGGACGGCGGCACGATATCCGGAAACTGCGTAACCGGCAGCACAAACAGCGCGCCGAGCCCCAGCAGGGTGATGAACAGGGAGATAACGAGCGACAGAACGGGCCGCCGAATGAAGATATTGAACATAGAATCAGAAGGGTTTTTAGTCGTTCGGGCGGGTCACCTCACCCCCTGACCCCCTCTCCCGCGGAGAGGGGGCACCGGTTATGCTTGGGACGGAAATCGTCAGGCTCCCCCTCTCCACGGGAGAGGGGGCCGGGGGGTGAGGTGACCCGCGGAGGGCGTCCCCGCCTAGTCGTTCGCCGCCACGCTTTTCAGCGTCACTGCCCGCCCGGCAATATGGGTGCCGTCGCGCAGGTCCTGAATGCCTTCGCACACCACCTGCTCGCCCGGCTTCAGCCCCGATTTTACCACGTAGTAGGCCGCCAGGCGGCTTTTGGGCAGGAAGCTCTGCTGATGCACAATGCCTTGCTTGTTCAGCACATACACGTAGTATTTGTCCTGCTGCTCAAACACCGCTTTCTGCGGCACCAGCACGGCATCCGATACCGTGTTGGCCAGGCGCACCTTGCCGGTGGCGCCGTGCTTGAGAATGCGCTTCGGGTTACCGAAACGGGCCCGGAAGGCAATGGCTCCGGTGTTGGACTCGAATTCACTTTCCACGGTTTCAATCTTACCCGGGGGCGAGTAGAGCGAGCCATCAGCCAGCACCAGCCGCACCATATTGGTGCTGCGGGCCGAGTCCTGGGCGCGGGTTTTGATGAATTCCAGGTAATCCGCTTCCGACACATTGAAGTAGGCGAATACCTCGCTCGCGTCCGATACCGTCGTGAGCAGCGTGCCATCGTCCACGAGGCTGCCCACTTTCAGCAGCTCGCGGTTTACCACCCCGTCAAAAGGGGCGCGCACCAGGGTGTAGCTCAGCATAAGGGCGGCGTTGCTCTGGGCCGAGCGGGCCTGGGCCACGTTGGCTTCGGCGGCGTTCAGCTGGGCGCGGGCTACGTCGAGCTCCGAGGCGGTGATGACGTTTTTGGCGGTGAGCATCTTCACGCGGTCCAACTGCAGGGCGGCCACGCGGGCCTGGGCAACGGCGTTGCTCAGGGCGGCGTGCAGGCGGGCCAGCTTGGTGCGGTATTCGGCGGCCGAAATCTGGAAAAGGGGCTGGCCCTTCTTCACCACATGGCCTTCATCGACGAATATTTTTTCGATGTAGCCTTTCACCCGTGCCCGTAGCTCCACGTTGCGTTCGGCCTGAATCTCGGCCACGTATTCGCGGGTGAGCACGGTATCGTGGGCCACGAGGCGCACCACGGGCAGTTCCAGCGGCTGGTCGTCTTTGGTGGGGGTATTGGCTTCCCCATTGCCGCAGCCGGTGAGAGCGGCCCCGCCCAGCACGGGCAGTAGCAGAAACAGCACGGGGCGCAGGTGGCGAAAAGGGTTAATCAGCATAAAAAAAATAGTGGGGTCCGCGAAAGGAGAAAAATCAACAGGAAAAGGGCTGCCGGCCCGGCGGCTTAGGGCAGCAGGGCCAGCAGCTCCTCGTCCACGGCATCGGGCCGGACGGCCGAGGCGCGGGGCGTGACCAGGTAGCAGCGGGCCATGAAATCGAGCAGCACCTGGCCCCGGCGCACCACGGCCGTATGCTGGTCGGCCGACCAGTCCAGCACCGGGTCGGCGGCCAGAATGGCGCGGTGCCACCACGAGAGCGAAGCCGCCGAACGGCCCAGCCGGCGCACCATGTCGCAGCGCAGCTGAATAACGGCCTGCCACTGGGCGGCGGGCGAAAGGGCGGAGAAGCTGGTCGTCGTCATGGCTAAGGCGGAAAAAGGATGAATGAGAAGGGAGAAAGGAGCAGGAATGAAGCCCTAGTAGCTGGTGCGGCAGGCGTCTTCGGCCATGCGGCAGGCCTCGGTACAGCGGCGGCTCAGGTCGCCGGGGTGCTGGGTGGTTTCGTCGGCGCAGGCGCGGCACAGCTCGGCGCACTCGCGCAGGATGTAGCGGAAGTGTTCGGAACCACGGGCCACGAACACGCCGGCCAGTTGGCACAGGTCAGCACAGTCGCGGCCCAGGCGCATGCTGCGCGCCCGGCTCGGGAGGTCGGGCTCATTCCAGCTGTAGGCAATGAACTCGTTGCAGGCCGTGGCACAGGTAAAAAGAGCATCGAGCAGCACCTGCTGGCGGGGCAGCATTTCGGAATTTACCGGAGCAGTCGAATAGGAAGGAGAGAACATGGTGTTGGGCGGGGTTAAGAATAGCGTGAGGTATCAGGGTTGGGCGGCCAGCAGCGAATCGGCCGGTGCGGCGGCGGGCTGCTGCAGCGAATCGGGCGGCAGCAGCAGGGCAGTGGGCACACGCAGCTGGGCCTCCAGCTCTTGGTCAAAGGCATGAGTTTCGAGCCGCAGCAAACAGTAAAAGTTGAACGCCGTCGACAGCACCAGGGCCCCCACCAACAGGTAGAGCAGCATGCGCGGACGGGTTTGAGCGGTTCTCTTCATAGCAAAGCCAGTGGCAGTGTTGGCTACAAAGGACCCGAACCGGTATTAACCTGGCCTGAACACGAGATTAAAAAACATTAAAATGTGAGCGGGGCGAGGTAGGGCTAGGGCAAGAGCGTGTGCGGAGGAGAGCAGGAAGAAAAAGCCCGTCATGCAGAGCGTAGCGAAGCATCTTGCATGCCGTCACTAATCAATAACGCCTTCACTATTTTGATTACTACCACACGCGAGATGCTTCGCTACGCTCTGCATGACAGTCGTTTTCCGTTGCCCCCTACCCCACCACCGGCAGGCGCAGCGTGGCCGTGGTACCCTGCCCCGGCTCCGAGGCCAGCACCAGCGTGCCGCCATGCCGCTGCGCAATTTTCTGCGTCACGGCCAGGCCAATGCCGTAGCCGGGCTGCTGGCGGCCGTTTTCGGCCCGGTACAGCGGCTCAAATACCCGCGACAAATCGTCGGGGGCAATGCCGATGCCGGCATCGGTCACAGCTACCTGCACCGTATCGGGGTTGGCGTAGCCCAGGGTGGCACGCACCTCGGCAGCCGAATATTTGCAGGCGTTGTCGAGCAGGTTGAGAAGGGCCGTGGTGAGGAGCTGGGCATTGCCGGCCACGGCAAAGGGCGTATCCAGCTGGTCGGGAATATCGCCGAAAGCCACCTGCACCAGCCGGCCGGGGTGGCGGGCCTGGCACTGGGCCACGGCCTGGGTCAGGCACTCGTCGAGGCGCACGGGTTCGCGGCGGCCGCCCATCTCGCCGGCCTGGGCCAGGGCCAGCAGGCCGTTGGTAATGCCCACCAGCTGGCGCAAATCTTCCACGGCCGAAGCCATGCTTTCCTGCGCATCGGGCAGGGTCTGGTCGTAGGCCAGGGCGGTTTGCAGGGTGCCCAGGGCCACGGTGAGCGGCGTGCGCAGCTCGTGCGAGGCGTGACTCACGAAGCTGCGCTGGGCCTCGAAAGCCTGTTCCAGTCCGCCCAGCATCTGGTTGAAGGTGATGGCCAGCTGCGCGATTTCGTCAGTGCCGTTGCCTTCATCCACGCGGCGGCTCAGCTCGCGGGCGGTTATTTTCTTCACCTGCTTCACCACCCGGGCAATGGGTTTCAGCGACTCGTCGGCGAAGTACCAGCCGGCCAGAATGATGAGTACCAGCGCCCCCACGTTGCCGGCCAGCAAAATCAGCCGCAGACTGGCCAGCTGGGCCCAGCCCAGCTCGTCGTAGCCGGCCGCAAACAGCCGGTAGGGCTGCCCCGCCGGCCCGTAGGTAAAGCCCACCGCATCGAGCGGCCCGGTGCGGAAGCGCACCAGTGGCGCGCCCGCCGCCAGCCGCAGTAGCTGGCTCTGGTTGGTCTGTTGCGGCACGGTGTCAGCGCTCACGTAAATAAGCCGGTTATCCGGCGCGTAAATGCTGATTTCTTCCTGCTCGATGGTCAGCAGGTCGCTGCGGCTGAAGGTGCGGCGCACGGCCCCGGCCGAATCGGCGGGTGCGGCGCGCAGGTGCAGGCGGGCCGTCATGATGGCCTTGCCCGCCAGCCGCCGCGTGAAGCGCTGCTCCCGCGCCGCCGCGTGGAAGTAGTACACAAACGCCGAAAACCCGAGCTGAATGGCCAGCACGAGCAGCGTAAAGCGCAGAATCAGCTTGTTGCGAATCAGCATGAATTGTAGCGCGGACTTTTAATCCGCGAGCATTATTATTCAACTCGCGGACTAAAAGTCCGCGCTACTACTCTCACCCGCCCTCGCGGGCCACGTAGCCCATGCCCACCACGGTATGAATCAGCTTCATACCGAATCCCTTGTCCATCTTCTTGCGCAGGTGGCTCACGTACACGTCGATGATATTCGTATTGGTGTCGAAATTCAAGTCCCAGACTTTCTCGGCAATATCGACCCGCGAAATTACCCGGTTGCGGTTCAGGAGCAGGTATTCGAGCAGGCCGTATTCCTTGGTGGTGAGCTCGATGCGCTGGCCGGCGCGGGTCACGGCCTTGGTGTCGAGGTTCAATTCCAAATCGGCCAGGCGCAGCACCTGCTTCACGGCGGTGGCTTCGGTACCACGCCGCGTGAGCACCCGCGCCCGCAGAAGCAACTCCTTGAATTCGAATGGCTTGACGAGGTAATCATCGGCCCCGGCCTCAAAGCCAGTTACTTTATCATCGAGGCTATCCAGCGCCGTGAGCAGCAGCACCGGCAGGCGCGGGTAGTCGGCCCGGATGAGCCGGCACAGCTCAAAACCGTTGATGTGGGGCAGGTTCACGTCCAGAATCACCAGGTCGTAGGGCTGCTGCCGCACCATGGAGAGCCCCATCTGGCCGTCGTAAGCCACATCCAGTTCGTAGCCTTCATGCCGAAAGCCTTTGCTGACGAACGTGGCGAGCTTAGGCTCATCCTCAACGAGTAGTAGTTTCATGGAAGGGGAAATATGCTGAAGAGCGCAAGCTCGGAACGTGATGCTAAGAGGGTGTTAGGATTTGGGCTAACCCAAAAGAAAACGAGCCAGTAAGCAGTGAGCGGAGTTCCTAGGCTCCGCTTCCTCTTATGGTTGACTGTC
>NZ_JAAVTK010000003.1 GCF_012275535.1 Hymenobacter artigasi
GGGCCCGGGGGTTTACCCGCCGGGGGCGGGCGCGGTCGCTTTTGGTTTTATTTGTGATTCCCTTTTTGTTGGGGCCCCCCCCCCCCCCCGCCCGGCCGGGCTTTTTGCTGGCGCGGGTGACCTAGTAGGCGCGGGCGAAGTAGGCGCGGCGCGGGCTAGGCTTGCCCGTGACCATGCATATGCCCTCTTCATCGGCCTCGTTCAGGGGCAGGCAGCGCACGGTGGCTTTGGTTTCCTCCTTAATGCGCTCTTCGGTTTCGGAAGTACCGTCGTAGTGGGCCAGCAGGAAGCCGGGCTCCTCGTCCAGCATCCGCTTGAACTCGTCGTAGCTATCCACGCGGGTGGTGTGGGTGGCGCGGAAATTTTTGGCGCGCTCGTAGATGTTAGTCTGGATGTCGGTGAGCAGCTGGTCCACGCTGGCCACGATATCGGCCAGGGGCAGGCTCATTTTCTCTTTGGTATCGCGGCGCACCACTTCCACCATGCCGGCGTCGAGGTCGCGTGCGCCGATGGCCAGGCGCACGGGCACGCCCTTCAGCTCCCACTCGGCAAACTTGAAGCCCGGGCGCTCGGTGTCGCGGGCGTCCAGCTTCACCGAAATGCCCCGGGCAATCAGGCCCATCTGGATGGGTTTGATGCGCTCTAGCAGGGCATCGAGCTCACCGGTTTTGTAGATGGGAATGATGACCACCTGGATGGGGGCCAGCTTGGGTGGCAGCACCAGGCCTTCGTCGTCGGAGTGGGCCATCACGAGGGCACCCATCAGGCGTGTGCTCACGCCCCAGCTGGTGCCCCATACGTATTCGCGCACGCCTTCCTTATTAGCAAACTGCACATCGAACGCCTTGGCAAAATTCTGGCCCAGGAAGTGGCTGGTGCCGGCCTGCAGGGCTTTGCCGTCCTGCATCAGCGCCTCAATACAATAGGTATCCTCGGCGCCGGCGAATCGCTCGTTGGGAGTTTTCACGCCCTTCACCACGGGCAGGGCCATGTGTTCCTCGGCAAACTCGGCGTACACGTCGAGCATCTGGCGGGTCTCGGCCACGGCTTCCTCGGCGGTGGCGTGGGCCGTGTGGCCCTCCTGCCACAGGAACTCGGCGGTGCGCAGAAACAGGCGGGTGCGCATTTCCCAGCGCACCACGTTGGCCCACTGGTTGATGAGCAGCGGCAGGTCGCGGTAGCTCTGCACCCAGTTCTTATACGTGCTCCAGATGATGGCCTCCGAAGTGGGGCGCACCACCAACTCTTCTTCGAGCTTGGCGTTGGGGTCGACGCGCAGCTTGCCGGGGCGGTCGGGGTCGGTCTGGAGGCGGTAGTGGGTTACCACGGCGCACTCTTTGGCGAAGCCTTCGGCGTTTTTTTCTTCGGCCTCAAAAAGGCTTTTGGGTACGAAGAGCGGGAAGTAAGCATTTTCGTGGCCGGTGCGCTTGAACATATCGTCCAATTGGCGCTGCATTTTTTCCCAGATGGCGTAGCCGTAGGGTTTAATGACCATGCAGCCGCGCACGGCAGAGTTTTCGGCCAGGCCGGCGCGCTTCACTAACTCGTTGTACCAGAGTGAATAATCTTCCTGGCGGGTAGGCAACTTTTTGCTCATGGGAGGCATCTTAGGGGTAATTGAAAAAGTTCCCGGTTTTGGTACAGGATTTGAGTTGACCTTGGGGCACCGTTTCGGGGTCAAATTACGTTATTAAAGTGCGGACCTCCTTGCGGAAGCTCTTTGCGCGGGCAGGGGCAGCAGTCAGCTTAAATCTCCCTTATTTTAGCCGGCTGGGTCCTGATTTCTAGTCGCTTCATCCTGCTTCCATCGTATAGGTCGTTACTTTACATAAAGCCTTCCCATCCTTATCTTTTTTCAATCATGAGAAACCTGCTCACCGCCTGTTTGCCCGCTTTGGCCCTGTTTGCGCTGGGCGGCTGTGCGGGTACTTCGGCCCTCACGTCGTCGGAAGACGACGGGGTCTATTATTCGTCGAAAGACCGTACTACGGCCGTCGTCAGCACTGCTCCGGCCCAGGCCGCCAACAGTGAGGAGGCGAACCCGGACTACAACGGCGGCTCCAGCAATTCGCCGTCGGCCCGGCAGGGTTCCGGCTCCGACCAGTATTACGACAACACCTATACCTACATGCGTGGCGCGCCCGGCTACGGGGGCTCAACGAGCTACTATGGCCCGGGCCTGAACTCCTATTCTCCCTATAGCCCCTACACCAGCCTGAGCTATGGCGGCGGGGCCTATGGCTACGGCGGCTACGACCCTTTTTATAGTTCCTTCGGCAGCCCATTTGGCTACAGTCCTTACGGCTATGGCTCGGGTCTGAGCATCAGCTTTGGCTTTGGCCGCTCGTTTGGATATGGCGGCTACGGCGGCTATGGTTACAGCCCGTTTGGCTACGGTGGATATGGCGGCTATAGCCCATTTGGCTACGGCTACGGCGGCTTTGGCGGCTATGACCCCTTCTACTACAGCAGCCCCCTTTATGGCGGCTACTATGGCCGGAACTACTATGGCGGCGGTGGCTATTATGGCGGCGGGGGCTACTACGGCAACAACTACAACAGCGGCTATTATAGCAACGGCGGCGACCGGGGCACCCGCAACTACGGCAGCCACCGCACCGACCGGGCTTCGGATGGCCGGCATTCGTCGGGCATCGTGGGCAGCACGCCGGGCAACCCCAACCCCGGCGCGCCGAATGGCGGCGGCCGCGTTCGCAGTGAGCGGGTTACGTCGAACACACCCGAGTCGATGCCCATGGGCACGGCCGATGCTGTGGGCCGCACCCGGAGCGAAGCCGCTTCGCAACCCATGCGGGCCAACGACTCCTACAACCAGCCCCGCAACATGGACGGCCAGCCGCGCTACCGCAACATGGACCCGGCCACGAACATGCAGCCGGCAATTGGCGATGCTTCGGGGCAGGGCCGGATAATGCGTGACGACGGCCGGGGCCGGGCGCGCAACATGGAGGCCCAGCCGCAGAATAGCGGCCAGATGCAGCCCGCCGCAGTGCCACAGGAAGGCCAGCGCCGGCGCGGGGGCTTCTTCCAGAACGTATTTGGCGAGCCCACCAATAACAACAGCAACGGCCAGGCGGCCGAGCAGCCCCGCCAACGCTATGAGCAGCCCCGGCAGCAGCGGGCGTATGAGCAACCTCAGCAGCGCACCTACGAACAGCCTCAGCAACGCTCCTACGAACAACCCCAGCAACGCTCCTACGAGCAGCCTCAGCAGCGCTCTTACAGCCAGCCTTCCTATTCATCCCCATCGCAGAGCGGTGGCGGTGGTGGCGGAGGTGGTGGCGGCGGCCGTGGTCGTGGCGAGTAATTTTCCGCCTGTGGTTTCTGCATAAAGAATTTCCAGTGAGCCGGCCGAACGGCCGGCTCCTTTTCTTCCTACACTATGAAAAAACGGATTATCTGGCTTAGCCTGGCCCTCGTAGCAGGGCAGGCAGGCCACGCCTTTGCCCAGGATGCCAGCGATGCCCTGCGCTATTCCCGCCTGCAGTTTGGCGGCACGGCCCGCACGCAGGCCATTGGGGGGGCCAATGTGGCCCTGGGAGCCGACTTTGGTAACCTCACCAGCAACCCGGCCGGGCTGGGCCTGTTTCAGAAATCGGAGGTGCACCTAACGCCTGGCATTGGCATTGGGCAGAGCGACAGCCGCGTTGATGGCGGCACGGGAGCAGCCCAGAACGAAGCAAGGAACAGCTTCCACATTGGCAGCGCCGGCGCGGTGTTTGCCACC
This sequence comes from Hymenobacter artigasi, assembly GCF_012275535.1. Taxonomy (GTDB): domain Bacteria; phylum Bacteroidota; class Bacteroidia; order Cytophagales; family Hymenobacteraceae; genus Hymenobacter; species Hymenobacter artigasi. The sequence goes on from NZ_JAAVTK010000003.1 coordinate 3,749, forward strand.
CGCCGGCCCGATAATGACCAGACCAGCAACTGGCGGGGCGGGGCTTTTGCCCTGGGCTTCACTCGGCTGGCCGACTTCAACACGGGCTTCCGCTACGGCAATACCCTCAGCAACCGCACGGTGAACGGCTACAACCTGACCGGCGACGACCAGTCGTACCTGGCTTCGCTGCGCCGCACGGTGGGTTTCGATGGCTACACGCAGGCTGATATCGACAAAATACGGGCCGACAGGAAGACCGGCCAATACTCCTCCCTCAATCGTCTTGCAGATGGAGCCTACCTTACTGACATTGCCAAAGACCGTAACGGCAACGACCTCGGCGTGGCCTCTACTACGCGCAAGGGGCCAATCGGGCAGGCGGGCAGTGTGATTTCGCGGGGCTCGGTGTCGCAGTTCGACCTGGGCTACGGTGCCAACTACCGCGACCGGCTTTACCTGGGCCTGGGCGTGGGCATTGTGAGCTCGAACTTTACCCAGACCCGCAATTATACCGAAACCGAAACCGATGCCACCACTCACCTCAGCGACTACACGCTGCACGATGAGCTGAGAACCACCGGCACCGGCCTCAACGCCCGCATCGGGGCCATTTACCGGGCTACGGACGCGCTGCGCTTCGGGGCTTCTATCCAAACGCCCACGTTCATGCGCCTCACCGACAATTACAGCGCGGCCTTTACCACGACGTTTACGGCGCAGGGCAACGATGTGGTGGCGACTTCGCTCCCCACGGGCCCGGTGGGCGTGAAAGTGCTCGACCAGGCGTTTCCGCTCTATGCCTACACCATCACCACCCCTTTCCGGGCCAATGGCGGCGTGGCCTACACCCTGGGCAAGCTCGGGTTTATTTCGGGCGATGTGGAGTACGTGGGCTACGGCCAGGCGCGGCTGCACAACGACTCGCAGGACGGCAACGGCGACAACTATTCCTTCGCCGCCGAAAACAGCGACATTCAGGCCAGCTACAAGAATACGGTCAATATCCGCGTTGGGGCCGAGGGCCGCTTCGATGTATTCCGGGTGCGCGCCGGCTATGCCCGCTACGGCGACCCGTACAAAATTGACAGCAACAACGAGCGGGCGCAGAACTTCTACACCCTGGGGGCCGGGCTGCGGCAGGGCAATTTCTTCCTGGACCTGGCCGGCGTCTACACCCAGCTCAACCAGTACCACACCCCCTACGACCTGGGCGGCTACGAGCCGCTGGTGAAAGTGAACAACACCCGCTTCACCACCAGTGTCACGGCCGGCATCACGTTCTAAGCAAGCTGCCAAACACGCCAAAAAAGGGCTGCTCCATATCGGAGCAGCCCTTTTTATTGGCCTGCGGCTACGCTACTTCTGCACCCGCACGGAGCAAATCATCACCGGGGCCGAACCCGGCACGAGGTCGGAGATGAGCAGCAGGCCGTAGCGCACGGTGGTGCCCTCGGTGATTTTGAAGGCCAGCACCTGGCCTTTGCTCAGCGCACCGGTGTAGAAGGAGTTGGGCGAGTAGGCAGTGCTGTTGGTGGTGTAGCTGGTGGTGAAATCGGTGGCGACGGTCTTGCTGAACTGGTCGCTGCTGATTGTGGTGAGGCGCAGGCCGGTGGCGCGGCGGGTGGCCCAGGCGGCGGGCAGCGTGCACACGGTATCGGCGGTGTTGGCGGGCGCTACCAGGCCCACCGTGGTACCCGTGCCGCCCGACACGCAAATCAGGTCCACCAGATTCTGGTTGGCCGCCACGGAGCGCTCCTGATTCAGCACCGCGTACTTGGGCAGCTGCAGGCCGTATTGCAGGTTGAGGAATACACGGCTGCGGTCGCGCACGCCCTTGGCTACCACCGCCCGGCGCGGCACCGGCCGCAGCACCATGGTGTAGCTATGAAACAGGGCCGCCGAATCGGCTTTGCGCACCGTGAGGCGGTAGGCGCGGGTGGCCGAGGCCTGGGCCACATCGGTAGCAGTGTACTGCCACAGCTCGGTGCCGGAAGTGGCGCGGGCCGAAAACTGATTAACGAAAAGCGTTTCGCTGATGGAGTGGCCGTTGGTATTGCCTACCTGCGGCGCAATCAGCGAGTCGAGGTAGGTGATTTCCTGCTTAGCAGGCGCGTTTTTGGGTTCGAAGGACGACAGGGGCACCGGGTAGGTGATGGGCTGAAGGCCGGGGTCATACGTCACCTTGATGGTCAGGCGCTTGAGCATATTGTCGTTGCCCACGGCATAGGCCCGGGTAGTGAGCGTATCGTTCGGCTGCACGGTCTTGTTGCTGGAAGTCAGCGTGGAAATACCAACAAAATCAAGCTGGACCGGGCGAGCGGTTTTGGAGCAGGAGGCCAGCAGCACGGGCAGGCAAAGCAACAGGAGGCGAACACGCATAATGCAAAGGTAACGGGGGCTACGGCCTGCAACAGTGCTGCCGCCGAATGTTACCTTTAACGCTCAGTTCCCATCCTTATTTCGATTTTGTCCTTATTTCCTATGCGTTTACGCTTTTTAGCCCTGGCGGCCCTGCTGGCCGCCAATGGCCCGGCCCTGGTGCCCGGCCTCACCCCTACCCTCGCCCACGCGCAGCAGAAGCTGCCCCTGACCTTAGAAGACATCTGGGCCAAGCCCACGTTTCGCTCGGCCTCGGTGCCGGGTTTCAACTGGATGAACGACGGCCGCTACTACTCGGCGCTGGACAACGGCAGCCTGGTGCAGTACGAAGTGACCACCGGCAAAGCCGTGCAAACCCTAGTAACCGCCGCCGAGCTGGAGCTGGCCGGCGCGGCGCTCAAAGTCGATGGCTACTCCTTCAATGCCAACGAGCAGAAAATCCTGTTCACCACGGGCACTGAGCCCATTTACCGGCGCAGCGCCCGCGCCAGCTACTACGTGTTCGACCGCGGCACCAAGAAGCTGACGCCGCTGAGCGCCGGCGGCAAGCAGGGCTACGCCACGTTCTCGCCCGACGGCCAGCGCGTGGCCTTCACCCGCGACAACAACGTGTACGTGACCGACCTGGCCACGATGCAGGAAACCGCCGTGACCACGAATGGCCTGAAAAACAACATCATCAACGGCTCGGCCGACTGGGTGTACGAAGAGGAGTTTGGCTTCGCGCAAGGCTTTTTCTGGTCGCCGGACAGCAAGCAAATTGCTTTTTACACCTTCGACGAAAGCCAGGTGCCCGAGTACGACATGCAGGAATGGGGCGGGCTTTATCCCAAGGAATACCGCTTCAAATACCCCAAGGCCGGCGAGAAAAACTCGGTGGTACTGGTGAGCAGCTACGACGTGGCCAGCGCCCGCACCACCAAAATGGACGTGGGCCCCGTGGCCGACCAGTACATCCCGCGCGTGCAGTGGACGCGGGTGCCCAACACGCTCAGCATTCAGCGCCTCAACCGCTTGCAGAACAAGCTCGAAATTCTGCACGGCGATGCCACCACCGGCAAGACCAAGGTGGTGCTCACGGACACCAACCCCGCCTACGTCGAGATAAACGACGATTTGAACTACCTCGAAGGCGGCAAGCAGTTCCTGTTCACCAGCGAAAAGGACGGTTACCAGCACCTCTACCTGCACGACATGGACGGCAAGCCCGTGCGCCAGCTCACGAAGGGCAACTGGGAGATTTCGGCCATCAACGGCTTCGATGCCAAAACCGGCTTCGTGTACTACACCAGCACCGAAGGCTCGGCCCTGCAGCGCCACCTCTATCGCGTGAACCTGAGTGGCAAAGGCAAAGAGCGCATCAGCGAAAACGGCCCGGGCACCGACGTGGTGAATATGAGCCCCGACACGAAGTATTTCCTGAACGTGCACTCGGCGGCGGGCGTGCCGGCCGTGACCAGCCTGCGCGAAGGCGGCACCGGCAAGCTGGTGAAAACCCTGGAGGACAACGCCAAGCTAAAGCAAACCCTGACGCAGTACGACCTGGGCAAACTCGAATTCATCACCTTCAAAACCACCGAAGGCGTGGAGCTGAACGCCTGGATGATAAAGCCCAGCAACTTCGACCCCGCCAAAAAATACCCCGTGCTGATGCACGTGTACGGCGGCCCCAGCTTCGGTAGCAGCAGCACCCAAACGGTGCTGGATAACACCGGCGGCGGCACGGCCCTCACCAACTACCTCTGGCACCAGATGCTGGCCGAGAAGGGCTACATTGTGGTTTCGGTGGAAAACCGGGGCACCTCGGGCCGGGGCTCGGCCTTCCGCAAGGCCACGTATGCCAATTTGGGCAAGCTCGAAACCATCGACCAGGGCGAAGGCGCCAAGTACCTGGCCACGCTGCCCTACGTCGATAAATCCCGCATCGGCATCTGGGGCTGGAGCTACGGCGGCTACATGACCTCGCTGGCCATGACCAAAAACGCCGACCTCTTCAAGATGGGCATTGCCGTGGCCCCGGTCACAAACTGGCGCTACTACGACACCGTGTACACGGAGCGCTACCTGAAAACGCCCCAGGAAAACCCCGGCGGCTACGACGACAACTCGCCCGTGCAGTTTGCCCAGAACATGCGCGGCAAGTTCCTGCTCGTGCACGGCACCGGCGACGACAACGTGCATTTTCAGAACTCCATCGCCTTCGTCGATGCCCTCATCAAGGCCAACAAGGACTACCAGACGCTATACTACCCCAACCGTAACCACGGCATTTCGGGTGGCAATACGCGTCTGCACCTCTACCGCCAGATGACGAATTTCGTGCTGCAGAATCTGTAGTCGAACCATCCCGAAAAGTAGTGGCCCGGTGCCGCCTCGCAGAGTTGCGGGCGGCACCGGGCCACTACTTTTCGATGGGTTGCAGGCTACAGCTTCAGCAGCCGGCGCGCAGCTTGCTGGCTGGGGTTGCGCACCCGTAGCAGGTACACACCGGCCGGCACGGCCCGCACATCCAGCCCCACGACTTGGCCGCCATTTATGGGTTGCGTCAACAGCAGCTGGCCGCTGAGGCTGAGCACCTCCACGGTACCAGGCTGCGCGGGCCAGGCCGTAAGGTCCACCATCACCTTATCGGCCATCGGGTTTGGGCTGAGGGTGAGCGTGGTAAAACGGGCTTCGAGGTTCACGGAAGCAACCGGCGAGTAACTGACCGTGCCATCGGCATCCACCTGCCGCAGGCGGTAGTAGCTCAGGCCGGCCAGGGGCTGGGTATCGGTGGCCAGGTATTCAGCAATGGCCGTGGAATTGCCCTGACCTTTGATGGTCAGCAATTTGGTAAATTCCTGGCCATCGGCGCTGCGCTCAATGGCGAAGTACGCGCTGTTTTTCTCCGAAGCGGTGGCCCAGCTTAGCACCACGCGGCCATTGGCAGGCGTGGCAGCAAAGCGGGTGAGCTCCACGGGCAACGGTACGATGACGCAAGCCGTCACGGTAGCCGCCACCGAGCCCGTTTGCACATTGAAACCTTTGTTGGTAACGGGTCCGGTGCCCGGCGTACTATCGCAGAAATCCAGCAGGCCCGAGGCCCCAAAGCCGAAGAAGGAATTAGTGCTCACGCCCGCCACGCGCACGCTGCCGCTGGTTGCCGTCGGCGAGCCGTTGAAGGTGCCGCTGTTGGTAAAGTTGCCGGTGACGTTCAGACGCCCGGCATTAGTGAAGGCGCCGCTGCTCACATTCTCAAAATACCCGGCGGCGGCGCTCAGCGTGATGGTGCCGTTGTTGACGGTGGTGGCCTTGTTGCTGTAGTAAGTGCCCGGGCTGATGGTGCCGTTGTTGGTGGTGGTAGCCCCGGAGTTTTGGTTGTCGTAGTAGCCGCCGGGCGCAATGCGGCCGTTGTTGGTAGTGGTGCCGCCGTTCACGTAGTTTCCGCCGGGGTTGATGGCGCTGTTCACCACCACGGTGCCGGTGCTCGAGCCGGTGGTGAAATTGCCGGTGGGGTTCAGGGTGCCGTCGTTGGTGGTGGTGCCGCCGTTGTTGGTATAAGCAGCCGTGGCAATGGTAGCCCCCGCATTGTTGGTAAGCGTGCCGCCGGTCACCGTCACCGAAGTCGTGGCCGTGATGCTGTTGGCATTGGTGGTGGTGCCGCCACTCTGGGTGTAAGTTGCCGCCGCGATGGTTCCGCTCGCACTGTTGGTAATGGTGCCGGAATTGGTGTACGCGGCCGCCACGTTTATTGCGCCGCTGTTGGTGGTGGTGCCGCTGTTGGTATAGGTAGCCCCACTGGCAGTCAGGCTAATAATACCGCTATTGGTGGTAGTCCCGCTGGTGGTATAGCTGGCAGTAGGGGTAATGGTACCGGTATTAGCAAGGGTGCCACTGGTCGAAAAGCTGCTGGCATTCCAGGCAGCGCGGTTATCAATGCTGCCCGCGCTGCTGATGCCCGCGTTGGTATTCACCGTGCCCGCGTAATTGATAATGGAGGTGCCGGCAGAGGGCGAAATGCTGCTGCTGAAGGTGAGCGTGGGCGTGCCGCCGTTGCTGGCGTTGCTGATGGTGGTGGTGCCGCCAAAAGCCAGCGAGCCAATCGTGGCCGTGGCCCCGGCGCGGTTGCTGAAAGTATTGGTGCCCGAAGGAAACGTAATGGCTGCGGTCCAGGTACCGTCATTGGTCAGGGCAAAATTTCCCGCCCCGAAGCTCTGCACCGGCTGCGACCACGTTGCCCCGGCATTGTTGGTGAGCGTGAAGTTGGTACTGATTCCCCCCAGCGTATTCGTCCAGGCACCAGAGTTGATGATGGTCACCGGGTTGGTTTGCACCCCATAGCTGATGGCATTCCAGGTGCCGGTGTTGTTGATGGTCACGCCATTGAGCGGCGAAAACTGCGTCCCACCTGGCCCCCAACTCCCGGCGTTATTCACGGTGCTGCCCACAGCTATGCCACTGTAAAAATTGCCCGTCCAGGTGGCCCCGGCGTTGTTATTAATGGTGGTGGCGGCGCTAATACTGTTGCCGCTGCCACTGATGGTGCTGCCGGAATTATTGTTGACGGTGCAGCCCGTTGCGTTCACACTCAATGCGCCGCCATAGCTGATGCTATTAAAATTGACCGTGCAGTTGCTATTGGCCACGGTAATACTGCCTGAATAGCCACCACTTACGTTGATGGTAGTCCCGGATAAGCTGGTGGTGTATGCCACACTGCCACCCGTGAGGGAAACCTGGGCGAAGGCAACTGGCCCTACCACCATCAGCAACAACAACAGGAGAATGCGGCAGCAACGGTCAGTATCGGACAAAACGCAGAAAAAGGGAGTATTTTTTAAAAAAATCATATATAAAATTTTAAGCAGCACAAATATATAATTTAGGTACTGTACACCAATATATTAGCTAAGTCCAGCCCACGAACAAAGGGGCCCGTACTGATTACAGATGGCTTCGCTCTACGACCAACGCCTTCTATCACCCAATGAAACTCTGTTTTTGGCCGACCAACAATTCCCCATCTTTTTTGGGCTACCGCGCATTTTTTTCGAATTGCTGACTGCACCGGCTTATAGGATGGGCGGCGAGGGCCGGCTACCCCGTTGAGGCTTGTCGCAAGTTGAAGCCAACCTGGTTGTCCAGGCTTCAACCGTTCAGCGCGCTGGTGCAGCTTCTTCACGCCGGTACGACGGTTCGTCTGGCCCAGGCGATAGTTCGGCAACTGCGGCTTTGCCCAGCGGCGGGTCCGTTGCCACCTTTGGAATATGAAAACGCCCTCCCTTACCTGCCCGGCCCTGTTCCGCCTCATCTTCCTGCTGCTGTTCGCGGCTACCAGCGCCCACGCTGCGCCCGTGGCTTTAGCAAACGGCACGCCTACCGTCACCACCTCCGATGGGGTGCGCCTGTATGTGCGGGTGGCGGGCCAGGGCCGCCCCTGCGTGTTTGTGCACGGCGGCCCCGGCGCGGGCTCCGAATTGCAGGAAACCCTGGCCGGCCCCCTGCTGGAGCAGCAGTTTCAGATGATTTACCTCGACCAGCGCGGCAGCGGCCGCTCGGCCAGCTCAACAACCAAAAGCTACGGCCTGGCCCGCCAGGTGCAGGATTTGGAGGAGCTGCGCCAGCAGCTGCACCTCGATAAATGGGTGTTGCTGTCACACTCTTTCGGCGGCCTCATTGCCACGGCCTACGCCCGGCAATACCCCGGGCACATACTGGGGCTAGTGCTCAGCAACAGCATTCTGAACCTGCCGGCTTCTATGGAAAGCCTGGCCACCAACGGCTACGCCCTGCTGCCGCCCGCCGCCCGCGCAGCCGTCAATGCCACCGCGCCGCTGCCCCAGCGCTTCGGCATGGTGATGGGCCTGCTCAACCAGCAGCACCTCATGGACCAGCTCATGTACGCCACCGACTCTACGGCCGCCCGCGTGGCCCGCATCAGGCCGGCCCAGCCGGCCAACCACGACTTTGCGGCCTCCCTCTACCAGCCCGGCGTTATCGACGGCTACCTGGAGGATTTCACGGCGGCCACCCCCACCCTGCGGATGCCCGTGCTGGTACTGCCCGGCCAGGCCGATGCCGTGACCGGTCCCCAGCACCAGTCCTTCCACTTCCCCAATCAGCGCGTGGTGCCCATGCCGGGCAAGCACAATGCCCTGCTCGAAAGCCCGCAGGAAGTAAGCCGGGCGCTGGCCGCCTTCGTGCGCCAGCTGCCAAAGTAGCGTCGCCCGTCGGCCCAGAAGCTGTCCCGCCCAGCAGCCCGCCCGTTGGGATGCGGCTACCGGCGGGTGCCGCGCACCACGCGCGCCTTCCCGAACATATCGGACAGCACGCGTACATCCTCAAAATCATCTGGCGTGAGCAGGGCCGCTGTTTCAGCGCCTAGTGCTTCGTTGATTTCCAGATAAATATTTCCGCCAGTGCACAGCAGCGCTCGGCCCACCTCGGCTAGGCGGCGGTAGAAAAGCAGCGGGTCGGCATCGGGCACAAACAGCGCGGTGGCGGGCTCCCAGGCCAGCACGTTGTCGCGCATTGCGGGGCGCTCGCTTTCGCGCACGTAGGGCGGGTTGCTCACCAGAATATCCAGCGAGCCAGGGGCAATTTCCTCCGGTAATCCCTTCAAAATATCAACTTGCTCAAACGCCACCCCGGGCGCGAAACGGGCGGCATTGCGCCGGGCCACGGCCAGCGCTTCGGCCGAAATATCCACGGCCAGCACCTCGGCGGCGGGCAGTGCGCGGGCCAGTGCCAGCGCCAGGCAGCCCGAGCCCGTGCCCACGTCGAGCACGCGCAGGCCCGGCCGGCCCGCCTGCTCCTGCCGGATGAGGTGCACCAGCTCTTCGGTTTCGGGGCGCGGGATGAGGGTGGCGGGCGTCACCTCCAGCTCCATGTCGGCAAAGTAGGCGATGCCCAGCACGTACTGCACCGGCTCGTGGGCCAGCAGGCGGGCCAGTAGCGGCTGCAGTGCGGCTTCCGCGCCGTCGGCGATGGGCTGCTGGGCCTCCATCATGCGCTCCAGGGCATCGAGTTGCAGCAGGTGCTCGGCGACGAGCGCGGCAACGGCTTGCGCTTCGGGCTGGGGGTAGATGGGGAGTAGCGCAGTAGTAACCGAGGTGGTGAATTGGCGAACGTTCATTACGACAAAGGTAGCGCCGCGCCCCAGCGGCGGCCCGGCCCTTACCTTCGCCCCCATGGAAAACGATGATGCCCTGTTCATGCGCCGCGCCCTCGATTTGGCACTGCTTGGCACTGGCTACGCCCGGCCCAACCCCCTGGTAGGCTGCGTAGTAACCCACGAAGGCCGCATCATTGGCGAGGGCTGGCACAAAAAGCACGGCGGCCCCCACGCCGAAGTAAACGCCCTGGCGGCGGTAGAAAACCAGGAGCTGCTGAAAAAAAGCCGCGTGTACGTGACGCTGGAGCCCTGTGCCCACCACGGCAAAACGCCGCCCTGCGCCGATTTGCTCATTGCCAAGGGAGTGCCCGAAGTGGTGATTTGCAACGAGGACCCCTTCCCGCTGGTGGCCGGGCGCGGCATCGAGAAGCTGCGCGCCGCCGGCGTGCACGTCGAAACCGGCTTGCTGGCCGAAGAAGGCCGCTGGCTGAACCGGCGCTTCTTCACCTTCCACGAGAAAAAACGGCCTTATCTGGTGCTGAAATGGGCCGAAACAGCCGACGGCTTCCTGGCCGGCCGTTATTTCCAGCAAGTGCAAATCAGCGGGCCGCAGGCGGGGCTGCTCACGCACAAGTGGCGCACCGAGGAGCAGGGCATTCTGGTGGGCACGCGCACGGCCCTGCACGACAACCCGCGCCTGAGTGCCCGCGACTGGCCCGGCGCCCAACCTACGCGCCTCGTCATCGACAAAAACCTGAGCCTGCCGCCCACCCACAACCTGCTCGACGGCTCGCAGCCCACCATCATCTACACCTACCGCCAGCCGCGCCACGCCACCAACCTCGACCACGTCATGCTCTCCGAGGCCGACGACCTGCTGCCCCAGGTGCTGGCCGACCTCTACCAGCGCCAGGTGCAGTCGGTGCTGGTCGAAGGCGGCCCCACGGTGCTCAACGCGCTGCTGAACGCCGGACTTTGGGATGAAATCCGCGTGTTCCGCTCGCCCATGAAGCTGGGCCAGGGCATTGCCGCGCCGTGCCTGGGCCACGGCGGCCTGCGCGAGCGCACAAACGTTGGGGCCGATGAGCTGTTTTGGTACGTGAACGATAAGTAACGCGGGCTTCTAGTCCGCGAACGCACCTTTAAAATACGTCTATCTAAAATTCATTCGCGGACTAAAAGCCCGCACTACAAGCAATTATGGCCGAAACCCTTGCCCTCGACACCACGCTCACCAAAGCCGAGCAGTACCGGCAGCTCCTGCCCCAAATCGAAGCCCTCACTACCGGCGAGCCCGACCTCGTTGCCAACCTGGCCAACACGGCCGCCGCGCTGCGGCAGGCGTTCGGCTTTTTCTGGGTCGGCTTCTACCTCGTGAAGGGCGAAGAGCTGGTGCTGGGCCCATTCCAGGGTCCCATCGCCTGCACGCGCATCCGCCAGGGCAAGGGGGTGTGCGGGGCCAGCTGGGCCCGCGCCCATACCATCCTCGTGCCCGACGTGGAGGCTTTCCCCGGCCACATCGCCTGCAGCTCCGATTCGAAATCCGAAATCGTGGTGCCCATTCTCAAAAATGGCCTGGTCGTGGCCGTGCTCGATGTCGACAGCGACCAGCTCAACGATTTCGACCAGGACGACCAAACCGCGCTGGAGCAGCTAATGCAGCTAGCCGCCACCTGGTTCTAACCACTGATTAGCGCGGATTTTAGCGGATTTCACGGATTTTGTGAACGATTAAAATCAACAAAAAAGGCTTGCCAATTGGCAAGCCTTTTTTGTTCTCCTGACACCTTTATGAGTCTCTGGATGACTGGCAATAATCGTCCACAAAATCCGTGAAATCCGCTAAAATCCGCGCTAATCAGTGGTCAGACTTTCAGCTGGCAAATGACGGTTTCGCCGCCTTTCACCTTCTGGCCCAGCTCCACTTTCACTTCGGTATCCAGCGGCACGAACACATCGACGCGTGAGCCGAACTTGATGAAGCCGAACTCTTCGCCCTGGCTCACTTCGTCGCCCTCGTTCACGTACCACACAATGCGGCGGGCCATTGCCCCGGCAATCTGCCGGAAGAGCACGAGCGGGCCGGCATCGGACTCTACCACCACGGTGGTACGCTCGTTTTGGGTGCTGCTTTTGGGATGCCAGGCCACTAGGTAGTTGCCGGGATGGTACTTAAAGTACTTCACCAGGCCCGAAATGGGGTTGCGGGTAACGTGCACGTTGATGGGCGACATGAAGATGCTGATTTGCTTGCGCTCATCCTCAAAATACTCGGGCTCAAACACGTTCTCAATCACCACCACCTTGCCATCGGCCGGAGCCAGCAGCAGGTCTTCGTGGGTGAACAGGTGCCGGAACGGACTCCGGAAGAACTGGAGAATCAGCAAAAAGATGATGACCGTGGCCCCGGCAAAGAGGCGGTTCACCAAATCCTGGCCCCGATTGAACTGGAACATGAGCAAATTGAGCGCCAGCAGAATCAGCAGCGTAACAAACAGAATGCGTCGTCCTTCTTTATGAATCTTCATAATCACTGATTTTCGCTGATTAACCGTGATTTCGCTGATTTCAGCATAGTCAATCGGCGCAACAAGCCGCCCGGCCGGGCAAATTACGGCCAGAAACAGAAACGGCACGGACCAAGCGGCCCATGCCCTTTCTTACACACAACAAAATAACAACCGGCCCGGCGAATTTACTGCCGGATTTACCTTTCTATTTTAGAAGCCGCCGCGGAACTTGTAGGTCTGGGCCACTTTGTCGATGCTCACGACGTAGGCCGCGATGCGCATCGGGATTTTATATTTCACACTGGTCTGGTACACCTTCTCGAAGGCGTCGGACATGATGCGGTCGGCGCGCTCGGTCACCATTTCCTCGGTCCACTTAAAGCCCTGGCGGTTCTGCACCCACTCGAAGTACGACACCGTGACGCCGCCCGAGTTAGCCAGAATATCCGGCACCACGAGGATGCCCTTTTCGTTGATAATCGAGTCGGCCGAGGCCGAAGTGGGGCCGTTGGCACCCTCCACGATGAGCTTGGCCTTGATGTCGCGGGCGTTGTGCTCGGTGATGACATCCTCCACGGCGGCGGGTACCAGCACGTCTACGTCGGCGGTCAGCAGGTCGTCGGCATTCTCCATCAGCGTGGCACCGGCGTAGCCATCGAGGCGGCCGTTGTGCACGTTTTTGTAGGCAATGGCTTCGTCGATGTTGATGCCATCGGCGTTCCAGTAAGCGCCCGATACGTCGCTCACGGCCTTAATCTTTACCCCTTTCTCGCTCAGCAGCTTGGCGGCCCACGAGCCTACGTTGCCAAAGCCCTGCACGGCGGCCGATACTTCGGTGGGTTCCAGGCCCAGCTTGGCCAGGGCGGCCAGCGCGGATACCATTACGCCACGGCCGGTGGCCTCGGTGCGGCCCAGCGAGCCGCCCATTACCAGCGGCTTGCCGGTTACTACGGCGGGCGAGGTTGCACCTACCGTTTTCGAGAATTCGTCCATCAGCCAGGCCATTTCGCGCGGGCCGGTGCCCATGTCGGGGGCCGGAATGTCGCGGTCGGGGCCGAACACGTCTTTCAGGGCCAGCGTGTAGGCGCGGGTGAGGCGCTCCAGCTCGCCGGCGCTCATGGTGGTAGGGTCACAAATGATGCCGCCCTTGGCCCCGCCGTAGGGAATATCAACCACGGCGCACTTCCAGGTCATCCAGGCTGCGAGGGCCTTCACCTCGTCGAGGTGCACGTGCTTATCGTAGCGAATGCCACCCTTGCTGGGGCCGAGGATGGTGTTGTGAATCACGCGGTAGCCTTCGAACACGCGCAGCTTACCATTGTCCATCGTCACGGGCAGGTTCACGATGACCTGCTTATCGGGCGCTTTGAGAACGTTGTAGGTTTCGTCGTCGAGGCCGAGGATTTCGGCCGCGATGTTGAAACGCGACATCATGGATTCGAGCGGATTTTCGCGGTCCATTATCGGAGCCGGCTCCTTGTACACAGTGTGGGCTGCCATTCGGGAAGGGGATTTAGGGATGGGGTTGGGTGGGATAACAGGTACGGTTTAGGGCCGCAAAGGTATTGCTTTTGTCAGTAGCGCGAAGTGATGTTTCGCGTCTCCGCGCATTTTGCCCAACGGCACGGGGAAGGTGGGAAGATGCGAAGCGGCGCTTCGCACTACAACCCTACCAGCAGCTGCAGCAACGCCAGCACCGGCAGCACCAGCAGAAACGCATCAAACCTATCGAGCAGCCCGCCGTGGCCGGGCATGATGCTGCCCGAGTCCTTCACCCCCACGCTGCGCTTGAGCATGGACTCGGCCAAATCGCCCAGCGGCGCGAACACCGCTACCACGCCCGCCGCCACGAGGCGGTGCGTGAGGGGCATATCGGGTAGCATGTAGCCGATGGCCCAGCCCACTACCAGTGTCAGCACGAAGCCGCCGGCCCAGCCTTCCCAGGTTTTGCCGGGCGAGATTTGGGGAGCCAGCTTGTGCTTGCCGATAGCGCGGCCCACGGCGTATGCGCCGATATCGGAAGCCCAGATGAGGAAGAGCAGGGCGAAGACGCGGCGGTAATCGTACTGCCCAGCACTGTATGCAATGACGTTCAGAAGAGTCATTGGTACGCTGATGTACATTAAGCCAAAAACGGCTGTAGCCGCATTACCAAATGGTTGTGAATAACGAGGCCACACAACCATCTCACGAACTAACAATATTACGGGTAGCAAGATGGCTATACTACGCCACAGGAATTCGATATTAACAACTGCTCCAATTGCTCCAAAAAAGGCAGAAAAGCCGTTGGGTTCATTGGAAGCACTAACAATATCATGAAAAATCACCCACGATGTACCACAAAATAGCGCAAGGCTCACCCCCACCCCAATCCACGTAGCCGGTGCGTAGCCGCCCGCCCGCATCATGCGGTAAAACTCCCACAGCATGATGGCCTGCACGGCGGCAAAAAACAACCCGAACGTCCAGGGGCTGAACCAGACGCTGCCCAGCAGCAGCACGGCCCCGATGACGCCCCAAATGACGCGCAGGCGCAGGTTGCTGGGGCCGGCGGGCGCGGCGACAGTTTCGGGAGAAACAGAAACAATAGGAGGCGTAGAGTCGGGCAAAATGGGGAAGGATGTAGAGACGCATCTTTGCGTCTCGTCGTTGCTGATGTTGTTTATTTTGAGCGAGGTAGCACGGTTCCGGTCGTTCAACGCAAGCCGTTTAACGCCGAAACGCAATCACGCGTCGCCACCGCGCACGGCCACGCCCTCGCTGCTGAGGGTGAGCATGGCAGTGGGCGCAGCCGGGGCCGTAAAGTGCCGGTGCAGGACATAAAGCAGCCCGGCCGAGAGCAGCACCGACGGAATGGCCAGCGCCCAGGGCAGGGCATCGGAAGAATCGGGGTCGAAGCCCCAGCCGAACTGGCCGCGCTGGGCCAGGTAAAGCAGGACGAGCTGGAAGGCATTCTGGGTGAAGTGCGCGGCCATGCTCACCAGAATATTGCCGCTCCAGAGGTACAGGTACCCCAGCACCAGCCCCAGTACGAAGCGCGGCACAAACCCAAAAAACTGCATGTGAATGGCCGAAAAAATGGCCGCCCCCAGCCACACGCCGATGTGCGGCGAAAACCAGCGCACCAGGTTTTTCTGAATCACGCCCCGAAACACCAGCTCCTCGGCCACGGCCGGCACCAGCCCAATCACCAGCACGCCCACCCAGAACCGCGCGGGCGAGTTGAAATTCGTCAGGAACTTGGTGAGTACGGCGGCTTTGTCCTCACTGGTCCGCGCCCACACCTCAAAATCGTTCAGGGCGGCCGGGAAATGCGCGCCCGCGTTCCAGGCAATGATGGTGGACATAAACGGCAACGTGACGATGATGAGCACTGCCACCACAAGCAGCCACCCCGCCGCCCCCAGCCGGCGCGGACTAAAATACTCGGCCCAGCCGTAGCCCAGCGCCGAGGCCAGCCCCAGCGCCCCGCCCGTGCCGGCCACAAACAGCAGCACGCCCTGCATCATCATCAGCAGGCTCCAGCCCTGCGGGGAGGCCGCCGGGGCCTGCGCCACCTGCTGGATTTCGAGCACCGACATTCCGAAGCCCCACTGCGCCCAGGCGAAGATGATGGCGTAGCCCACGCAGCCCCCCGCCACCAGCATAGCCAGTAGCACCAGTATCTGTAGGCCAGGGTGCAGCGTGCGGGGCAGGAAACCTTTCATAGCGGGGTACAAGTTGGGAAGGGCGTAAATTTACCGCAGTTTTTAACTTAGGACCCGTTTGTCATCCTGAGCGGAGCGAAGGACCTTATCACGCACGAACGGTTCGCAGTAAATCTAACGGCGTAAACGTGATAAGGTCCTTCGCTCCGCTCAGGATGACAAACGAGGCACAACGCCCCAATAAATCAATCTATCTCCCGTGGTCAACATAGGCAACATCCAGCTTCCCGATTTCCCGCTCCTGCTCGCACCCATGGAAGACGTGAGCGACCCGCCCTTCCGCGCCGTGTGCAAGGCCAACGGGGCCGACCTCATGTACACCGAATTTATCTCTTCGGAAGGCCTGATTCGGGCGGCGGCCAAGAGCCGCAAGAAGCTGGACATCTTCGATTATGAGCGCCCCATCGGCATTCAGCTCTTCGGCTCCGACGTGGAGACGATGGGCGAGTGCGCGGCCATCAGCACCGAGGCCGGGCCCGATTTGATTGACATCAACTACGGCTGCCCGGTGAAGCAGGTGGCCTGCCGGGGTGCGGGCGCGGCCCTGCTCCAGGACATTCCTAAGATGGTGGCCATGACGGCCGCCGTCATCCGCCACACCCACCTGCCCGTGACCGTGAAAACCCGCCTGGGCTGGGACGAAGGCACCAAAAACGTGGAGGAAGTGGCCGAGCGCCTTCAGGACATCGGCATTGCCGCACTCACCGTGCACGGCCGCACCCGCGCCCAGCTCTACAAGGGCGACGCCGACTGGCGCCTCATCGCCAGCATCAAAAACAACCCGCGCATCAAAATCCCCATCTTCGGCAACGGCGACATTACCTCGCCCGAAAAAGCCGTGGAGTATAAAAACCGTTACGGCGTGGATGGCGTGATGATTGGCCGGGCCAGCATCGGCTACCCCTGGATTTTCCGGGAGGTGAAGCATTACGTGGCCACCGGCCAGCTGCTGGCCCCGCCCACGCTGGAAGAGCGCGTAGCCGCCTGCCAGATGCACTTCGACCGTAGCGTGGAGTGGAAGGGCCCCAAAGTTGGTGTGTTCGAGATGCGCCGCCACTACGCGCATTACTTCCGGGGGCTGGAGGGTGCCAAAGCCTGGCGCACCAGCCTGGTGAATGCCGAAACCCCCGCCGACGTGCTGGAGATTTTGCAGGAAATTGCTGCCAGCGACGCCGTGCTGGTGGGGTAATTTGACAACTGTCATCCTGAGCGCAGCGAAGGACCTTATCACGTTAGAAAAGTTCGCAGTAATCATTTTTACTGCAAACCGTTCTGACCTGATAAGGTCCTTCGCTGCGCTCAGGATGACAGTCGATTTACTGCCGTTCCTTTGCCCGCCCCGTATTCCCGTTCATGCTTCCGATTTACGACCAAAAAACCCGCATCAAAATCCTGGTGGCCGTGCTGGCGCTGCTCATCGGGGCGGCCACCGTCATCTATACCAATTGGCTGGTGCAGCGCGTGTCGCAGCGGGAGCAGCAGCAGATTCAGCTGTATGCCAAGGCGCTGCAATACATTATCAATTCCGAAGCCGAAACCAATACGTTCGTTTTCAACGAGATAATCAGTAACAACACGACCATTCCGGTCATTCTCAGCAGCGACGGCAAGGACATCACCAACGCCAAAAACATCACCATGCCGGCCCACCTCTCCCCGGCCGATTCGGTGACGCTGCTCGGCAGCGAGCTGCTGCTGATGAAACAGCAGCACCCGCCCATCATCGTGAAATTTGGGGCGGGGCAGGTGAACTACATTTTTTACCGCGACTCGGAGCTGCTGCGGCAGCTGCGTACCTACCCGCTGGTGCAACTGGTGGTGATTGGCTGCCTGGCCGTCATCGCGTATTTCGCGTTCAGCTCCTCGCGCCGGGCCGAGCAAAACCGCGTGTGGGTGGGCCTGGCCAAGGAAACGGCGCACCAACTGGGCACGCCGCTCAGCAGCCTAGTGGGCTGGCAGAACTACCTGCGCGACTCCGACCGTTTCAAGGACGAGCCCATTGTGGAGGAGCTGGGCAAGGATATTCGGCGGCTCGAAATCATTACGGAGCGCTTCTCCAACATCGGCTCGGTGCCGGTGCTCAAGGACGAAAACCTGTTCCAGACCACCCGTAACGCCATCGAATACCTGCAAAGCCGGGTATCGAAGAAGGTCATCTTCAAGATTGAGTCGGACTTGCCGATGGATACGCCCGCCCGCATCAACGTGCCGCTGTTCGACTGGGTCATCGAAAACATCTGCAAAAACGCGGTGGATGCCATGGAAGGGCGCGGCTCCATCACGCTGCACCTGCGGCGCGTGCGTACCCGCCGCACCTGGTACCGGCGCGGCACCCCGCCCCGCCAGGTGGCCATCGACATCACCGACACCGGCAAGGGCATCCCCAAAAATAAGCTCGAAAGCGTATTTATGCCCGGCTTCACCACCAAAAAGCGCGGCTGGGGCCTAGGCCTGGCCCTGGCCAAGCGCATCATCGAAAACTACCACGAAGGCCGGCTTTTTGTGAAATGGAGCGAGCCGGGGCGCGGCACCACCTTCCGCGTGGTGCTGAACCAGTGATTTTTCATTTAACATTTATCAATTAACATTTAACAGTCCGTCCAACGGCGCAACATGCGCCATCAGAAAGACTGTTAAATGTTAATTGATAAATGTTAAATGAAATCACCGATTGGTGATTTCCACGTACGCCTTGCCTGTTACGGGCTGGCCGTTGCGGGTGCCCGTCACGCGGCACATGCCTTCCCAGTAATACATGGTGAAGGCGTGGAAAAACCGCAGCGCCAGCTCCTGCTGGGGTACCAGCGGTTCTACGGTGAGGTCGTAGCCCTGGGCGGGCACTTGCACGCGCCAGGTGGCGGGGTACTTCTTTTTGGAAGTAGGGCTGGTCCAGTACGTGAGGGGCGTGAGCTGGAAATCGGGGCCGGAGAGGTGTACGCTGGGGCCAGTGGCGGCGCTAAAGGTGCCGTTGTTGAGGTTTTTGCCGGTGGCGGAGTTGCGCAGGGTGTTCAGCATGAACTCCTCCTGGGGCTGGTCGAGCTGGATGCTAAGCCAGTCCCAGCCCACGTTTTTGTCCACGATGCTGGTGCAGTTCCACTGGCGGTCGTACCACAACTCGCCGGTTACCTGGCGGGTTTTACCGGCCACCGTGAGCGTGCCGGTGGTGGCCAGGCGCGGGAAGGAGTAGTAGCCGGCCATGATGCCGTTACCGTAGTTTTCGTAGCCGGTGCCGCTGTGCAGCACCACATCGCGCGTGGGTTTGGTGGTGAGGTCGAGGGCGTAGCCGGCATTGGCCTTGCCGGTGAGGGCGGCCTGCAGGTGGTAGGCCCCCTCCTGCCCGTCAAATTTCCAGGTTTCGCCGCGCTGGTGCTCGCGCAGCCGCAGCGGCAGCGAGTCGGTGAGCAGCACGGGCAGCTTGCCCAGCTTGTAGTCGAAGTGGAATTTCTGACCTTGCGGGTCGGTCAGGGCCACGTTCACCATCTGCCAGTCCTGGCGGCCGTCTTTCAGGTTGAAGTGGAAGAAAACGTACTCCACACCGAAGTCCTCGCCGGTGGCCTGGTCGCGCAGGTGGCCGGTGAGGTACCACCATTCCAGCGAGTTTTTGGGGTGTACGGCCTCCTCGTGGGGCAGTTCGGCACGGGTAGCAGTGGGGTTGAAGCGAGTAGTGGGGCGGGGCGCGGCGCAGGCAGTAGCCAGCAGCCAGATAAGGGCAAAACGCAAAACTTTCATACCCGCTTAAAAGGCATTTTAGGGACGAAAGGTTTGGTTTAGCCCCTTGAGCTGCCAGTTGGTGGCGTAAATTTTATGGTCGTGATTTTCGGCGGAGGCGGAGCAGCTCCTTCGTGCCCCAGGTAGTGCCGGATTGCCGGGCTGAATGTTTCGTCGGGTTCCAGGCGGGTTTGCCCGAGTATCATCGGAGGTCGCCGGAGCAGCACCGTCACATCGGGGCCGGCCGCGAAGAAATGCGGGACGTAAGGCATCTGCCATTCTTCGTCCTGGCCCGGCGCAGCAGTTGGTTCGGCCAGGCCGGCAATCAACTTACTGCTGGCCAAACGATGCGGAACGACAAAGGCAAACGAACCGTCGGCCGCCGTGCGGGTCTGGCACAGCGTATCGGCTTCACAAATAATGATTGCCCCTGCCAAAGGCTTGCGGGATTCCCGGTCGAGCACCCGGCCCCGCACCAGCTGCCCATCCGGCACAGCAACAGCCGGCTTTTCGAGCGGAATGGCAGATGGCTGGTTGGGCGAGCAGCGCGTCAGGGTTAGCACGGCAACTACCGCCAGCGCCAGCCCTGGTGCCGCCCGCCAGGTAAGGAGGCGGCCAGGCGGGCGCAGCTGCCCGGCCCGGAAACGGCCACAGGTATGCTCGCGGCCGGGTTGCGCCAGATAAGCCAACACTTCCGCCGTGCTTTTTTGGCTAAAGTCCACGACTGTCTTCTGGCAGCTGGCACAATGCCGGCCCGCCCCGTCCGGCACCATTGCGCTCCAGCTTGCCGCGCATGGCTGGGGAATAAGAATCGAAGTCGGTTTCATAGCCGCAAACTGTGTTTCAGCTAAACAGGAAAGTAACGCCGGATATTGCTTTGCGCCTTTTTGTTTCGCCTTACCCCTTCGGCGGGGCTACGGGCGGCTCGGGCATCCGAATCTTGCCCATCACCTTGCCCCGGTTCGGCACCGACTCCATGGGCACAACCAGCGCGGCGGGCTGGGGCGTGGCCTTCAGGTCGAGCGCCACATCCTTTGGCTGAAAATCAAACGGATTGCCCAGAAACTGCAGCTTTACGCTGCCCCCGGCAATGGGAGCCCAGTCGCGGGCCATTATCAGCTCGAAGTTGCCTTTCTCGTCGGTGGTGGTGCCGTACTGCGTGTCGTTTATCAGCACCCG
This sequence comes from Hymenobacter artigasi, assembly GCF_012275535.1. Taxonomy (GTDB): domain Bacteria; phylum Bacteroidota; class Bacteroidia; order Cytophagales; family Hymenobacteraceae; genus Hymenobacter; species Hymenobacter artigasi. The sequence goes on from NZ_JAAVTK010000003.1 coordinate 24,310, forward strand.
CACGCCGGGCACGGCGGGGCCGCCGGCTCCGTCCAGCACCTGGCCGCGAATGATAACCTGGCGCGCCGGGGCCATGGCCGGGTCGGTGGCCGGGGCGGCGGTAGCCACGGGCGGCTGCTGGGGCGGCTTGGTGGCGCACGAAGTGGCCGACTGCCAGCCCAGCAGCGCCAGGCCGGCCAGCAGCCAGCGCCGCCAGCGCGTGGCCGGAGCCGTCGGGGCCAGCTGCGCCGAATGGGCCAGGGCGCACACCGGCCGGCCGCCCTGCCGGGCCATGAAGGCCAGGATTTCGGCGTCGCTCATGCGGGTGAAATCCACCACTTCGGTGGCGCAGGCGGCGCAGTGGCGGCCGGCGGCTGTGGGCGACATGGCGGCCCAAGGCTGGGCGCAGGGCTGCGGAATGGAGATGCGGGGGAGAGTGTCCATGCGGCTAAAGTAGCGGTTTTGGAGAAAGCAACGGGCAGTTGGCTCCCAATGTCAGCTGCGGTGGAAGGGCCGGGTGAGCCAGTGCTTGCCCCAGTAATAGAAGCGACGCGGGTGCCAGGGCGCGGGCGGCAGCCGGCGAGGAGGAATCACCACCAAGCCCATAAAGCCTTTCACGTCGCCCTGGAGGCGGAAGGTTTGAGAACCGGCCGTAGCGGCCGTTATCATCCGCCGCTGCGTTACGTAGCCGATGGACGACACCTGCACCCACACCCCTAACGGCAACACCTGCCCGGTGGGCACGAGCAAAGCAAACTCGCCAGCCGGGCCAGTGCTGACTCCGATTTGCGTGCCGGGCAGCAGCACCGTCACGCCGGGGAGGCCCTCGCCCGAGATTGAATCTATCACCACGCCCCGCAGCTTAAGCGGTAGCGCTGCCGCACTTTGGCATGCCCCAGTTGATATGGCAGCAACCGCCCCGCCCAACACAAAATGTTGCGCAATGGGCGGCGGGGCAGCGGTGGCAATGGTTTTCCGGACTTCCAGGGGCGCTACGGCAGCTGAAGCTTCCGGCGTTTCGGCCAGCGGCGCGGATGGCACCGGGCCACCCCAGTAGCGGGCGCGCCATTCGGCGGGAGTTTGCGCGTGGGCCACAAGGCCGCTGCTTTCGCGCACGGCCCACAGCGCCACAGCCGCCGCCAGCCAGGCCCGCCACCGCGCCGTTGGGGCAGCCGGGGCGGCGCGCTGCAACGGCCGCTCCAGCTGCCCCGCCGCGAAACGGCCGCAGGTGCGGCCATTCGCAGCCCCGGCCAGGTAGGCCAGGATTTCGGCATCGGTTTTCAGGGTGAAGTCGACCACGGTTTTGACGCAGGCGGCGCAGTGGCGGCCGGTGGCGGTGGGCAACATGGCGGCCCAGCTTTCGGAGCAGGGCTGCGGAACGTGGAGGGCAGTAGTGGGGCGCATGGGCAGGCAGTGAGCGGCTTTGGCCTTTCGATGCCAGCCGCCGCGCAAATGCACACGGCCAATTCGCAAAATCCCGTATCTTGAGTGTCTATCCGGCCGCTACAGCTCTTTCCACATGAAAATGCTCCTCCGATTTGCGCCGCTGGCGCTGGTTGCCCTTCCCTTGTTCAGCCACGCCCAGCAGCGCAACGGCAGCACGGTGGGGCTCGAAATTCCGGCTTCGCCCGCGCCGGCCACCGGGCACTGGCTGGCCGGCGCGTACGTCACGGGCAGCTACGCGCCGGTGCTGGCACCCGGCCTGGCCGGCTACGGCGTGCAGCCCTACCTGCGCTACGTGCTGGGCAAGGGCGAGCGGGCGCGGCCCTTCGTACAATATAGCCTCTCGCCCTATTGGGTGCAGCCCTACGGCAGCTACGCCCCCTTCGGCGGGGCCGATGGCCGCAGCGGCAACCCGGCATTTGCGCCGCTGCCACTGCGCGGAGCGGTACCCAACAGCTTCATCTACAACGGCTACGGCGGGGGCCTGGGCAGCTTGTCGGTGGGAATGCCGGTGCGGGTGGGCAGCGGCACCATGACGGTACACGTGGCCGGCAGCCTGCTGAGCGGGCTGCTGCGCTAGCGGCCACGAACGGGGCCGGCCGCGCCGCAAGCCGCGCCGGGGCATTATCTTTTCGCCCCCAAACCCGCCCCCGTTCGTTCATGAGCTCTGAAAAATCATTGTTTCGCCGCAAATCCATCGCGGCCATTCTACAAAATCCCCCGGCCGACCACGAGGGCCACGCCAGCCCCGGCGGCCTGGAGCGCCACCTCACCGTGCGCGACCTCACGGCGCTGGGCATCGCGGCCATCATCGGGGCCGGCATCTTCAGCACCATCGGCAAGGCCAGCCTCGATGGCGGCCCGGCGGTGTCGCTGCTGTTCGTGTTCACGGCCATTGCCTGCGCGTTTTCGGCGCTGTGCTACGCGCAGTTCGCGGCTACTATTCCGGTCAGCGGCTCGGCCTATACCTATGCCTACGCTTCGTTTGGCGAGCTGGCGGCCTGGATTATTGGCTGGGCGCTGATAATGGAATACGCGGTAGGTAACATCGTGGTGGCTATTTCGTGGTCCGATTATTTCACCGGCCTGATGGACGGCATCGGGCTACACATCCCGCTCTGGCTCACGATGGGCACCCAGACGGGCCACGCGGGCTACGAGGCCGTGCAAATGCTGGTGCAAAGCGGCAAGTCGCTGGCCGAGGCCACGGCGGCCGTGTCGCCGGCCCAGCTCGACGGCTACAAGGCCTGGATGCAGGCCCCGGCCCTCACCGACAGCCTGCATCTGGTTATCGACCTGCCCGCTTTCACCATCACCGTGGCCATTACGGCGCTGGTATACATCGGCATCAAGGAAAGCAAAAATGTTTCCAACCTGCTGGTGCTATTGAAGTTAATCATTGTTTTTGTCGTGATTGCAGTGGGCGCGTTCTACGTGCAGCCGGCCAACTGGCACCCCTTCGCCCCCAACGGCGTGGGCGGCGTGCTGAAGGGCGTATCGGCGGTATTCTTCGCCTACATCGGCTTCGATGCCATCTCAACTACGGCCGAGGAGTGCAAGAACCCGCAGCGTGACCTGCCCAAGGCCATGATGTATGCCCTCATCATCTGCACGGTGCTGTATGTCATTATCACCATGGTACTTACGGGCATGGTGTCGTATAAAGAGCTGGGCGTGGGCGACCCGCTTTCCTTCGTGTTTGCCAAAGTGGGCTTGCCGCGTCTGTCGGGGCTGGTGGCGGTGAGCGCAGTGTTTGCCATGGCCTCGGTGCTGCTGGTGTTTCAGCTGGGCCAGCCGCGTATCTGGCTCACCATGAGCCGCGACGGCTTGCTGCCATCGGTATTTTCGCGTATTCACCCGCGCTTTCACACGCCGTCGTTCGCTACCATCGTCACGGGCTTTTTCGTGGCGGTGCCGGCGCTTATTCTGAACATGGATTTGGTGGTCGACCTCACCAGCATCGGCACGCTGTTCGCGTTTGCGCTCGTGTGCGGCGGCATTCTCATCATCGACCCCTATGGCAAGTCTGAGGCCCGTTTCAAGGTGCCCTACATCAACGGGAAATGGCTGGTGCCGCTCATTCTGGCGCTGGGCGCTTACCTGGTGTTCCGCTTCAATGCCACCGGCAACCACGAGTTCTGGCTTGATGCCACCGGGCAGCACGGCTGGCTGCAAATCGATGCGAGCAGCGGCAAAGTGACGGGCGGCTTCGCCCACCAGATTCCGGCGCTGGTGTTCCTGCTTTTTTGCGTGGGCATGAGCGTACTCTCGTTCCGCAAGCGGCTCTCGCTGCTGCCCACGCTGGGCCTGCTCATCAACCTGTACCTGATGACCGAGCTGGGCATCAGCAACTGGACGCTGTTTTTTGTGTGGCTGCTGATAGGGCTGGCCGTGTATTTCGGCTACGGGTACAAGAATTCGAAGCTGGGAAAGGTAGCCGTAGCAACCGCCGCGTAGTAAGCGCACCGGCCGGTAAATCAGCCTCTTCGCGTATGTGCAGCGACTGCCGGAATACTTTTTAATCCCGGGTTTTTCCTGCCAAATTCTTGGTTCCAGCCGCCTTCCTCACTTTTCGCCTGCACGGCACCATTCCCGCCGCCACCGGCCGCGAGCTGGCCGCCGAATTGCGCCAGGCCCGGGAAGCCGGCACCGACCACCAGCGCGCCCAGAAGCAGTTTTTTGCCCGATTTGATGCCGTGCTGGACCGGGCGCCCATCGGGGCGGGGTATTTCGCAAACGAGAAGATGGCCGAGGTGCTGGCCGGCGAAATCATGATGCTGGAAGAAACCGGCTTCACCGTCCACGGCTTCGCCATTTTGCCCAACCACGCGCACATCGTACTGCATTTGCCAGCCAGCAGCAACCTGTCCTTCGCCAAAGCAATTGACTTGCTCCACCTGCGCACGGGCACCGCCTGCCGCCGCCTGGTGCGCCCCAAGCTCCCGCCCGAAGCCGAGTTCTGGCAGGTGGGCTGGTTCAATTACGAGGTGCAGGACGAAGCCGAGTTGACGCGGGTGCTGGCCTACGTGCGCGGCAACGCCCGGCAGGCCGGGTTGCCCGCGCGGTTTCAGGAGTGGCCGTATGTGAGTGAGTAAACGCCTGTCATCCTGAGCCTGCGAAGGACCTTATCACGTCTGACCAGTATTAGTGATTCAAACGGCGCGAGCGTGATAAGGTCCTTCGCAAGCTCAGGATGACATATACTTTTTCCACTTCCTATCCAATCCCAACCCCTGCGCTAGCCCGTAACTCCGGCTGCTTATGCGCCTGTTGCTCCTGCTGATTCTCTGCTTATCCGGCTCCATAAGCCGCGCCGCGCCCGCCGCGGTCGATACCCTGCGGCCCCTCAGCCCCGACCGGCTGCTTACCTACACCTACGCGAACGACCTGTTCTTTCGCACCGACTACTACTTCACGCAGGGCATGACGCTCACGCTGGTGCACCCGGCGCTGGCGCGGCTGCCGGTGCGGCACCTGCTGGCGGCCGGCCCGCGCGGCAGCACGCAGCAATACGGCCTCACGCTGCGCTACGACGGTTTTACGCCCCTACGTATTCAGGATGCCTTTATTCGGGTGGGCGACCGGCCCTACGCGGCGTATTTATACGGGTCGTTTTTCCGAATCAGCAACCAGCCCAGGCGGCACCAGCGCCTGACTACGGCGCTGGAGCTGGGCTTCATCGGTCCGGCGGCGGGCGGCAAGGAGCTGCAAACCGCCATTCACCGCGTCACGGGCAACGCCGAACCGCGCGGCTGGGACTATCAGATTCGCAATGCGCCCATTATCGGCTACCGGGTAGAAGTTGAGCAGCTGATGGCTGCCGGCCGCTTCGCCGAAGTGCTGGGCAACGCGGAGGCTTCGCTGAGCACACTGTACACGTATGCCGGCACAGGTTTGCGGCTGCGAGCAGGAAAATTCAGGCCCTTTTTCGCTAATCCGGACGCAGCAATGGCAGGCCACCGCACTGAATCAAGCCCCTGGCAGCTTTATGGCGAAGCCACGCTGGCCGGCCGCCTCATCGGCTACGATGCCACTTTGCAGGGCAGCCCCTTTACTAATCGCGACCCGTACACGCTGCCCGCCAGCGACGTGCGGCGGGCCGTGCTGCGCAGCACGGGCGGCGTGGTGCTGGCCCACGGCGGCGTGAGCTTCGCCGCCACCGCCACCTGGGTTTCGCCGGAGTTTGCTGGGGGCCGCTCGCACCGTTGGGGGCAGTTGGGGCTGACGGTGGGGTTCTGAGCGAACGTCAACCTCACCCCCTGACCCCCTCTCCAAAAAAGAGGGGGCACCGGAAATGCTCTGATGTTAAAACGAAATAGATTACACCAAAAAAAGCCGCGACAATTGTAACGGCTTTCAGTTCTTGCGGCATTTCCGGTGCCCCCTCTTTTTTGGAGAGGGGGTCAGGGGGTGAGGTGAACGTCAGGGCTCAAAGCATCCCTACTTTGCCCGGTGAATAATCAGCACCCCGGCCAGAATAACCACCATGCCCGCGAAGTGCCAGAGGTTGAACGCCTCGCCATCGAGCGCGCCCCAGGCCAGCGCCACGATGGGAATGAGGTAGGTACTGGACGATGCAAACAGCGCGGTGGATTGCTGAATGAGCTTATTGAACAGCACCATAGCCACGGCCGTACTCATGGTGGCCAGCAGGGCGATGTAGCCGAATGCTGCCCATGCCCCCGGCACGGTAGCCAGCTTGTGCAGGAAAGCCGTGCCCAGCAGCAGGTAGGCCAGCGCCGGCCCGCCAATGAGCAGCAACAATACCGACGTTACCGCCACCGGCGTCAGGCCGCCCAGCTTGTGCTTAATCACGTTCACGCTCAGGCCGTAGCCGACTGTAGCAATTAGAATGTATATGCCGTACCAGGCATTGCCTTCGCCCGTGGGCGTATCGGTGCCGCCGCTGCCGCCGAGCAGCAGCATCACCACCGTGCCCACCAGGCCCAGCGAAATCCCCAGCACCCGCAGGCCCGTCAGGCGCTGCCCAAACAGCAGGGCACCCATCAGCAGCGTGAATACCACCGTGAGGGCATTGAGCACGCCCGCCAGCCCCGAGGCCAGCTTGGTTTCGGCATAGGCAAACAGAAAAGCCGGAATCAGCGTACCCACCACCCCACTCAGCGCCAACCACTTAAACCGACTGCGCTCGACTTTACCCACATGACGCAGGGCAAACGGCAGCAGCAGCAGCGCCGCTACGCTTACGCGGGTAGCCCCAAGCTCGGTGGCCGAAAATACGACCAGCCCTTTCTTCATCAGAATAAACGACGTGCCCCAGATGGAAGCCAGAATAATCAGCAGCATCCACGCCACGGGTGAGGTAACGGCTGGAGCGGGCGCAGCCAGTGCTTCGGTGGCTTCGAGAGAAGCCGATTCGTCGGCGGCCCCGGACAGCGTGGTTTCGGCAGCGGCCGGCGCGGCCAGTGAAGCCCCCCCAGCGGGCATCGGGACGAGTGAGGAAGGGGCAGCGGGTGGGCGTTTGGATAACATCCCGCAAAGGTACAAGGCCCTCCGCACGGCGGCCGGCGCTGCTCCTGCAGCCGCCGTGACCCAGTGCCTACCTGATTTTTGTCATGCCGGCCGGGCTCCGGTGGCCTGATTGCCGCTGAGGGCCCATAGGAGCCTGATATTCGTCAACTTTCCTTTCGAACCCTACTTATGCCTGGGTTGTTATTATATCCTACCGAAATCCTGCCGTAATTTTGTAGTCCGATTTCGTGTCGATTCCGTCTATGTCGCATCCGTTCAAGGCTGTTAGCCTCTCCTTCAAGAAAGCCCCGCTTGCCATTCGCGAGCTCCTTTCCTTGGACGAGGCCGCCTGCCGCCGCTTCCTGAATACGCTGCACAATGAGCTGGGCCTTAATGACCTGCTCGTGCTAAGCACCTGCAACCGCACCGAGGTGTACTACGCCGCCGAGGATGACCGCAGCCGCGAGATTATCCTCGCCTTGGGCCACCTGAAGGACCGCGCCGACATCGGCCAGTTCCTGCCCTACTTCGACCTGCTGCCCGACGCCGACGCGGCCGTGCGGCACCTTTTCGAAGTAGCCATGGGCCTCGAAGCCCAGGTAGTGGGCGACCTGCAAATTAGCAACCAGGTGAAAACGGCCTACCAGTGGGCCGCCGATGCCGATGCCGCCGGCCCCTTCCTGCACCGCCTGCTGCATACCGTGTTCTTCACCAACAAGCGCGTGCAGACCGAAACCAGCTTCCGCGACGGGGCCGCTTCGATAAGCTACGCCGCGCTGGAGCTGGTGGAAGAGCTGACCGCCGATGTGGCCAACCCCAAAGTATTGGTGGTGGGCCTGGGCGAAATCGGGGCCGATGTGTGCCGCCACCTGTCGGCCAGCAAGGCCTTCGGCGAAGTCACCATCTGCAATCGCACCCGTGCCAAGGCTGAAGAGCTGGCCGCCGAGTGCAACATGCGCCTCGTTGATTTTGAAGACCTCGTGCCGGCGCTGAAAGATGCCGATGTCGTTATTTCCTCCATCAACCGCAGCGAGCCCTTCTTCACCCGCGAGCTGGCCGAAAATCTCGATGTGCTCAGCTTTAAGTTCCTTATCGACCTGAGCGTGCCCCGCAGCATTGCCGCCGATGTGGAGCAGGTGCCCGGCGTGCTGGTCTACAACATCGACGCCATCCAGAGCAAGGCCTCAGCGGCTCTGCAAACGCGCCTGGCCGCTGTGCCGCAGGTGCGCGCCATCATCGCCGAAAGCATTGCCAGCCTCAACGACTGGGCCAAGGAAATGATGGTATCGCCCCTCATCCAAAAGATGAAGGCCAGCCTCGAAACCCTGCGCCAGGAGGAGATGGACCGCTACCAGAAGCGCGCTACCCCCGCCGAAAGCAAGCTCCTCGACGAAGCCACCCGCTCGCTGATGCAGAAGATTCTGAAGCAGCACGTGCTGCAACTGAAATCGGCTTGCCGCCGCGACGATGGCGGCCAACTGGTGGAGCTGCTGGGCGAGTTGTTCGATTTGGAGAAGGCGGGCGAGCCGGCCGCGTAGGGGTCCCAAAATTCTGTTGCAATGAGCATAGCGGAACAACTGTTGCTCTCATCAGCCAGAGTAATTTTATAATAAAAGCCCCACAACCGCAAGGTTTTGGGGCTTTTATTATAAAATCTATTTCCAATAATTTTAGCAACTGCTGTATCGGGTTTCCAAATGCAAACAGCTCTCGGTACCTTTACACAGCACGGTTAATCCACCTCACCTCGGCGGTCTTTGAGAAAAGACAAAGCCCCGGCCGGTGGAACGGTCGGGGCTTAAAAGAAGAAGGTGGTTGGACACCTAATTCTCCCTGAAGATGAGAAACAAGCGTGTAAAACCGGGGGCCAAGTTGCGACTTGACCTCCAGCTGTCCGATGAGCTAGTCAAGTGGCTTATCGGACTTGCAGTAGGCGGTGGCGCCCTATCGGCGGCCATCCACTACCTGTAAGAGGCGGCAAGGGGTTGGACCGGGAGGTTCAGCCCCTTGTTTATAGGTATTCTACGCTGCAAATCTACGGCAAGTTTCTAGATATCTAAAGAGTTTCGTGCAACAGCTTTTGCTTCTTAATCGCAAAATCAAGCTATTTAACAGCTCGTTACCTTCCATATCAACAAATTGTTTTGTCAGATTGGTTTTACTGAACCCTGTAATCTTCCAGTTCTTTAGAAAATAAAGCCTCGGCACTGAGCAGTGCCGAGGCTTTATAGTTTTCGCTGAACAGATGCACGCCGAACCGGTGCCCCCTCTCCCAGAGGAGAGGGGGTCAGGGGGTGAGGTGCCGCCTACGCCATCATCTTCTCGCGCTCCTTAATCCGCACGTCATTGTTCACGGCGGTGGGTACCACTGTTACCACCACGTACTTCGAGGTAGGCGTGTTGCTCACCTTGGCCACACTGCCGATGGGCACCAGCGGGTTGGCCTCGGGGAAGTAGGCCGACACGTTGCCTTTCGGGATGTCGTAGGGCACGGCCACGAACTTCTCGACACGCCTCTCCTCGCCATTGAAGTGGCTGGTGATGTCGATAAGGTCCTTCGCCTTGATGCCACGGGAGGCCATGTCGGCCGGGTTCATGAATAGTACGCGGCGTTCGTTGTGGATGCCCCGGTACCGGTCGTTGTATTCGTATATGGTGGTGTTGAACTGGTCGTGCGAGCGCACCGTCATCATAATCAGCTGGTCGGGCTCCACTTCGTAGCGTTCCAGCGTGGTGGTACTGAAGTGGGCTTTGCCGTCCTCGGTGGTGAACTTGCGCTCACGCGGGCCGTTGGGCAGGTAGAAGCCGCCCGGCGAGCGCAGCTTCACGTTGAAGTTTTCGAAGCCAGGGATGACGCGGGCAATGTGGTCGCGAATCACGTCGTAGTTCTCGGTCATGGCCACCCAGTCGATGCGGGTTTTGTCGCCCAGCGTGGCAATGGCCATGCCGCACACAATGGCTACTTCGCTGAGCTGGTCGCCGGCCAGGGGCACCAGAATGCCCTTATTCTGGCTCACCACGCCCATCGAGTTTTCGCAGCTCGTCATCTGGTGGCCACTCTTCTGCATGTCGATGTCGACGTGGGCGAAGGTGGGCAGCAACAGGCTGGTTTTGCCGGTGGTGAGGTGGCCCCGGTTGAGCTTGGTGGCCACAAACACGGTCAGGTTCTGGTTACGCATGCCTTCGGCAATTACCTCGGTGTCGGGGCCAGCGGCTAGCAGGTTGCCGCCAAAGCTGAAGTACACTTTGGTCTTTTTCAGGCGCATGGCTTTCAGCGCTTCCACCACATCAAGGCCGTGCTCAATTGGCGGCGTGAAGCCAAATTCCTTTTCCAGCGACTCCAGGAAGCCCTTGGGCATCTTCTCCCAGATGCCCATGGTGCGGTCGCCCTGCACGTTGGAGTGGCCGCGCACCGGGCAGGTGCCCGCGCCAGGCTTGCCAATGGCGCCCTTCATCAGGTGCAGGTTAACGATTTCCTGGATGGTCTGCACGCCCTGGCGCTGCTGCGTGACGCCCATGGCCCAGCAGGTAATGATTTTTTGCTTGCGGGCCAGCATGTTAGCTGCTTCCAGCAGCTGGGCGCGGCTGATGCCGCTGATTTCCTCAATCTCCTCCCAACTCGTGTTGCGGATGTTCTGCTCGAACGAGTCGAAACCTTCCGTGAATTCGGCAATGAACGGCCGGTCCACCACCAGGCCGGGGTTCAGGTCCTCCGCCTCAAACAAGTGCTTCATGATGCCGCGCAGCAAGGCCATGTCGCCATCCACGCGCACCTGAAGGTACAGGTCGGTGATTTGGGTGCCATCGCCCAGCAGTGCGCCCAGTGCCCGCAGCGGGTTCATAAAGTCCTGCGGGTTCTTGAAGTGGTTTAGGCCGGCTTCAATCAGGGGGTTGATGCTGATGATTTTAGCACCATTGCGTTTGGCCGCCTGCAGGGCCGACAGCATGCGCGGGTGGTTGGTGCCGGGGTTCTGGCCAATGATGAGGATGACCTCGGCATCGTGAATGTCGTTGAGCGTAACGGAGCCTTTGCCCAGGCCCAAGGTGGGACTCAAGGCCGAGCCGCTGCTCTCGTGGCACATATTGGAGCAGTCGGGCAGGTTGTTGGTGCCAAACTGCCGGGCGAAGAGCTGCAACAGGAAGGCCGGCTCGTTCGGAATCTTGCCCGAGGTGTAGAACACGGCCTCATCAGGCGAATCCAGCGCGTTCAACTCCTTGGCAATGAGATTGAAGACATCGGGCCAGGCAATGGGCTTGTAGTGGTTGTCGCCGGGGTATTTCACCATGGGGTGCGTGAGGCGGCCGGCGTTGTTCTGGTCGCGGTCGGTCATGCGCGAGAGCTCGGCCAGGCTGTGCTTGGCGAAGAACTCCGGGCCGGCGGCCTTGTCGTCGGCATCGGAAGCAGTGGCTTTGGCGCCGTTTTCGCAAAACTCAGCCACCGAGCGGTGCTCATCGGGGTCGGGCCAAGCACAGCTCGAGCAGTCGAAGCCGTTCTTCTGGTTTAGGCCCAGCAGGGCTTTGGTGCCGCGCCCCATGCCCCCCTCGCTCCAGCTGAACTGCATGGACTTGACCACGGCCGTGACGCCGGCCGCAATTTTCTCCCGGCCTTCCAGCCGCAGGCCGGTGAGGGCTTCGGGCGGCTGCGCCAGGATGGGTTCGTGGTACTTGGCCCCGGCCACATCGGGCACCGGAATGGCTTCCTTGATGTGCCGGTCCTCAGGCTTGTTCTTATAATGGTCGGGCGCGGGGGCCTCACCCTGGCCGGCCCGCTGGCCGCTTTCAGGAGCGTTTTTGGCAAGCTGCGCGCCGAGGTCGCCTACTTTGCTCGGGTCGGTTTTAGGTGAGTCTTCCATGGTGGGATTTTAATTTTTGAGTATTAATAGTAAGTAGAGGAAGCGTTGGATTTCGAACAGCAATAAGTTGGTATTAGTCCCCAATCTCATTCAACCCTGCAAATCCAACACTCAAAACCTCTTTAATGTCGGCAGTCCAGGTCTTTTTCAACCAAAATGCGGAGGCGCTGGTTTTCAGCCAGCGGCAGGTTGTGCGAAAAACCGTTCTGGTCGGTTTCAATCCAGGCTTTGGCCTGCGCAAAGGGAACGAGGATGGTAAGGGCCCCCGGCTCGTAGTGCACCTGCACCGGCTCTTCGTCGGGCAGGGTTTGGGGCAGCTCCGAGCCGCGTTCCAGCGCGTAAGTGAGGCGTTGGGTGGGGCTTAGGCCGAAATGCACCGCGCCCTCTACCCGGCCGGTTTGGGCAAATTCTTCGAGTTCAGCGGCCGAGAGGCGCAGGCGCAGGGTGTCATCTTCGATGCGAAGTTTCATAAAATGCAGCGTTTCGGGTAGAAAGTTAAACGGCTGGTGGCCGAACCCGTTGCATAACTATAGCTATTGAGCAAGTTTGTACAGCATCATACCTCGGAGCCCACCACCCGCCAGCCGTGGCTGTAGATGTTGAACCGCTCGTTGCGCACGAAGCCCAGCACCGTCATCCCAAAGCTTTCGGCGGCCTGAATGGCCAAGCTGCTCGGCGCGCCCACGGCGGCCAAAACCCCGATGCCGGCCGCCGCCGCCTTCTGCACCAGCTCGAAGCTGACGCGGCCGCTCACCAGCAGAATGTGCTGGTGCAGCGGCAGCCAGCCGGCCAGCAGCGCCGCCCCAATCACCTTGTCGAGGGCGTTGTGGCGGCCCACATCTTCGCGCAGCAGCAGCAATTCGCCCTCGGGCGTAAACAGGGCCGAGGCATGCTGGCCGCCGGTTTGCTCGAAGCCGGCCTGGGCCGCCCGCAACTTATCGGGCAGCTGGTGCACCACGGCGGCGCGCAGGTGCGGGCCGGCGGTGGGCAGCACGGGGCAGGAGGCGGTGCGCACGGCGTCGATGCTGGTTTTGCCGCACACCCCGCAGCTGGAGCTGGTGTAGAAATGCCGCTCCATGGCTTTAAAATCGACCTTTACGTGGGCAGCCAACTCGGCGCGCACGACGTTGCCGGCCTCTTCGGCCTTCTTCACATCGGGGCAGGGAATGATGCCCAGTAGGTCGGCTTTGTCGTGGATAATGCCTTCGGTGAGCAGGAAACCGGCGGCCAGCTCCTCATCCTGGCCGGGCGTGCGCATGGTTACGGACAAGGTGCGGTGCTCGCGCTGGCCATTGGTTTCATAACCCACGCGGATTTCGAGGGGTTCTTCGGCGGCGAGCTGGTCGGAGGCAGGCACGGGCGGGCCATTGCCACTCACTTTCTGGATGGTGGCAAATTCGTAGCTGGCGGCGGGGAGCAGGATGGCGGGGTCCATGGAGCGGGTTTGGGGGGAGCGTGTATAAGCACTGAAGGAGGGCGCGGGTTTTGAACGTCACCTCATAGGTTTGTGGTGGCCCTTATCAGGCCACACCGAAGGGCGTCACTGGTCGGGCATAGTACTCAGCCGGGCACGCAGGGTTCAATTTCCTGACTTCCAAAACAGCTTCATTATCAGTTTCGCACGCCGGAGGGCAGATGCCCTGATGTTATTTTGCACGCGCCCCGCCAACGGCCGGCCCCCAAACTACGTCTCTACGCCCTATGCTCACCAAGAATTTCACCCACGTCAATGCCGCCAACCAGCCTACGATGGTTGATGTGGGCCAGAAAACGCCCACCCGCCGCGTGGCCCGCGCCCACTGCCGGGTGGTGCTGGGCGAGGAGCTGCTGAGCCGCGTGCAGGCCGGCGAAATGCCCTCGCACAAAGGCCCGGTCATTCACACGGCCATTCTAGCGGGCATCATGGGGGCCAAAAAAACCGCCGACCTCATCCCCCTCTGCCACCCGCTGGGGCTGGATGATTGCAGCATCACCATCGAGCCCGATGGGGCCGATGCCCTGCGCGTGGTGTGCACCGCCGTGGTCACGGGCCGCACCGGCGTGGAGATGGAAGCCCTGACTGGCGCCACCGTGGCCGCCCTCACCATCTACGACATGTGCAAGGCCTTTTCGCACGATATCAGCATCGAAGGCGTGCAGCTGATTGAGAAAACCGGCGGCAAAAAAGACTTTCAGCGCGCCGAAAATTCGTAAATTTCGATATGGACAGTCTATCAAGCTCAACCGTAAAACGCAGCAAGCACACCGCCCTCGCCCGGCCCGACATGGGCGAATTTGGCAGGAACGAGTTGGCCATTCTGGGCGCGCCCTGCGGCGATATTCAAACGTTGGTGGCCCGGCTCCTGCCGCTGCTGGCCCCGCAGCTGCGCGTGGCCTACGTCGATGCCGACCATGCCGCCGGCGACAGCGCGGGAAGCGTTAGCTTGCCGTCAGGCGCTCCTCACGTAGCCGACAATGCCCTCTCTGCCGAACTGGTCGATAAAATCACCTATCGCCAGCTCAACCTGACGCGGGCGCTCGACAAGTTCTCGCAGCCCGAGCTGCTGGCCCACGAAAGCATCGTGCTGGTGAACGGCAACCACTTCCGTGCCCGCCAGCAGGTCGTCATCGTCGACCCGCGCAAGCCGCTGGACAAGAAGCTCGACCGCCTCACCGACGTGCGCCTGATTCTGCTGGCCGAAGGCCAGACGGAGCTGTCCGCCGTGCTGCTGGCGCACCTCAGCGCCGCGCCGCTGCCGCCCGTGCTGCCACTGGCCGATACCGCCAAAATAGCGGCTTTCATCCGGCAATGGTACCTGCTGGCGATGCCGGTGCTGCGTGGCCTGGTGCTGGCCGGCGGCCGCAGCGAGCGCATGCAAACCGACAAAGGCGCCCTGCACTACCACGGCCTCGACCAGCGCCAGCACACCGCCGCGCTGCTAGCCGAATTCTGCCCCGACGTGCGCGTATCCGTGCGCCCCGACCAAGCCGCCGAACTGCCCGTCGGCCTCACCGCCCTGCCCGATACGTTCCTGAACCTCGGCCCACTGGGCGGCATCCTCTCCGCCTTCCAGGCCGACCCCAACGCGGCATGGCTGGTGCTGGCCTGCGACCTGCCTTTTCTGACCCGCGAAACGCTGGAGCATTTGGTTACGAACCGGCAGCCCGCCCGCATGGCCACGTCCTTCCGCAGCCCGTGGGATGAATTTCCCGAGCCGCTGGTGAGCATCTGGGAGCCGCGCAGCTACGGGCAGCTGCTGCGGTTTCTGAGCCTGGGCTACGCCTGCCCCCGCAAGGCGCTCATCAATTCTGACATCGAGCTACTTACCCCGCCCATGCCCGAGGAGCTGCGCAACGTGAACACGCCCGAAGAGCGCGCCGCCGCCCAAAAGGAACTGACGAGCTAGGGCTGCCGCCGAGGGCGAAAACCAGTCTGAAATTAAAAAGCCGCCGCGTCCCGGCGGTTTTTTTGTGCCTTGGCCACAGACGTTTTCGGCCTGCAGATACGTTTGGGGGGCACACTGGCACGTTTTTGATGGATGCGCCAGTCAACCAACTTATCCATTAACCTTATCGCATCATGAAAAAGACTGCAATTCTAGGAGCTGCGCTTCTGGCCACAGCCGCTGTTTCTTCGGCTCAGGCCCAGAGCGTGCGCCTCGGCCTGCGTGCCGGTGCCAACTACTCCAATCTGGCTGGCAATATTCAGAATCAGGATACTTACAACAACAAAATCGGCTTCCTGGGTGGCGTGATGCTCAACGTGCCCGTCACCAGCGACGGGTTTTTCTCGGTGCAACCCGAAGTGCTGTACTCGCAGAAAGGCTTCGAAAACAAGCCCACCGAATACACCGGCCTGCTCGGGGCCAAGCAAAAGCGCGAAGGCCAGGTGAACTACAACTACCTCGACGTGCCGGTGCTGCTGAAAGTGCGCGCCTCAGGCCTCATCTTCGAAGCTGGCCCGCAATATTCTTACCTGTTGAGCGCCAACAACCAGACCAAAACCACGACTACGCCGGCGCTGGGCGGCACGCCCACCACCGCCGAGTCGCAGAACAAAACCGACGTCAGCGGCTTCAACCGCAACGAGCTGGGCTACCTGGCCGGTGTGGGCTACGAAGCCGAAAACGGCCTGAGCCTAAGCCTGCGCTACACCGGCGCCTTCAGCGACTTCGTAAAATCCGACAACAACACCTACTTCAACGGCGACCTGAAAAACGCCCGTCATTCGGCATTTCAGCTGTCGCTGGGCTACTTGATTCCGAGCAAGTAAGAGCCGCGTGCGCCGGTCTGACCGCCCTAGGCGGTCTGACCGGTTGAAGCACCCCATTTCGTCCTCACGACAACCGGTCAGACCGCCTAGGGCGGTCAGACCGGGACAACGCAACAAAAAAAAAGCCCAGCTTCTGCGAAAGAAGCCGGGCTTTTTTTTATGCTTAAAAACAGGCTACGGATGCGCGGCCACCCATTCGGTACCATCCTCATATTCCTCACGTTTCCAGATGGTTACCACCTGCTTGAGCGTGTCGATGATGAACTGGCAGGCGGCGAAGCTTTCGGCGCGGTGCGGCGTGGCCACTGCTACCACCACGGCCACATCGCCCAGTGCTAGTGTGCCTTTGCGATGCACCACGGCCACTTCCTGTAGCATGGGCCACTTTTCGTAGGCCTGCGCCACTACGTGGCCCAGCTGCGTGAGGGCCATACTGTCGTACGACTCGTAGTGCAGCCGGCGCACCGGCCGCCCGCCCGACTGGTTGCGCACCGTGCCGATAAAGGAATTGACCGCGCCGGCGGCATCGGTTTGCACGGCCGCGAGGGCGGCGGCAATATCAATGGGCTGGTCGGTAATGGAGAGATGAGGGGTCATGCGAGAGTGAGCAGCCGGGCAGTAGCGCGAACTTTGTAGTTCGCGTTCCCACGCCATTAAAATCGTTCAGTTATTGTTCCGGGACGCTGGCTAAAAGGCCGCGCTGCATCAGCCGCCGGCTACGGGCGGAATCAGGGCTATTTCGTCCACCGTGTGCAGGGCCTGGTCGTTGGGCGCATACTCGTTGTTCACGGCTACGGCGCAGCTGCGCAGGTCGCCCAGGGCGGGGTACTGGCGGCGCATTTCGGCCAGCAGCTCGCCCACGGTGGCGGGGGCGGGGGCGGGCAGTTCGATTACCGACGTACCCACAATCTCGCGGGTAATGCCGAAGAGGGCGACTTTTAATGACATATCTTTCGACGTAAATTCTGGGGTGAAAACCGGCCGTGGGCAGTGATTCGGCCTGTGGCCTGAACACCTTTCCTGCGTCCGGGGTTTACCACAAGCCGGCAGTCTTACGTACAGCCGGACAAAATTGGTGATAAACGTGCTTCCATCTCTGCTCTCGCCGGCCGCGCCGGCCCCCACACCCCTCTTCGACCAGCACGGCCGGCCGCTGGAATACCTGCGCCTGGCCGTGACGGACCGCTGCAACCTGCGCTGCTTTTACTGCATGCCCGAGGAAGGCATCAAGTACATGCCCAAGCACGAGCTGCTGAGCTACGAGGAAATGTTGCGCCTCACGGGCCTGCTGGCTGGCCTGGGCGTGCGCAAAGTGCGCCTCACGGGTGGCGAGCCCTTCGTGCGGCGCGACCTGGTGCCATTCATGGAGCGGCTGGCCCAGCTGCCCGGCATCGACGACATCAGCCTGACCACCAATGGCGTGCTCACCGCGCCGCATGTGCCCGCCCTGGCCCGCCTGGGCGTGAAGGCCGTGAACCTCAGCCTCGATACGCTGGACCGCGAGCGATTCTTCCAAATAACGCGGCGCGACGAGCTGCCCAAGGTGATGGAAACCTTCCACGCCCTGCTGGAGGCCGGTATTCAGGTGAAAATAAACGCCGTGGTGATGGACGGCCAGAACATCGACGACCTTGTTCCGCTGGCTGCCCTCAGCCGCGACCTGCCCGTGGACGTGCGCTTCATCGAGGAAATGCCCTTTAACGGGGGCAGCCACGCCGCCGGCCCCGCCTCGCTGCCCTGGAACCACATTCGCATTCGCCAGCACCTGGAGGCCCATTTTGGGGAGCTGACGCCCGTGGCGATGCCGGCCGGGGCCACGGCTTCGGAGTACCGCATTGCCGGGCACCGGGGCACGGTGGGCATCATTGCGGCCTACTCGCGCACCTTCTGCGGCACCTGCAACCGCCTGCGCCTCACAGCCGAAGGCGGCATCAAAACCTGCCTCTACGACCAGGGCGTGCTCGATACCCGCGCCCTGCTGCGCGGCGGCGCTTCCGATGCCGAGCTTGTGGCGGCCCTTAGCAACGCCTTCCGCTACCGGGCGGCCAATGGCTTCGAGGCCGAGAGCCAGCGGCCCCTGCACCAGCTCAGCTTCGAGAGCATGGCTACGATTGGGGGGTAAAAGGCTTTTGGGCCAATGGGTTTTACCTTGGCGGCCCCGGAAGCAAGTGCTTCCATAGAAAGCAGCCCGCTGATGATAAAAGTTGTGCTTGTTGTGCTGAGCGTGGCGGTGGCGCTGTACTTACTCCTGTGCGGTGTGCTGTATTTCAAGCAGGAAAAGCTGCTGTTTGCGCCCACGCACTTGCCGGCCAGCTACCGGTTTCGGTTTCCCGGCCCGTTTGAGGAGCGGTGGACCACGGCCGCCGACGGCACCCGGCTGCACGGCCTGCTTTTCAAAGCGCCCGATTCCAAAGGCCTGATATTCTACCTGCACGGCAACGGCGGCGCGCTCGACAGCTGGGGCAACGCGGCGGCAACCTACACTACGTTGCACTATGATGTATTCCTGCTCGACTACCGGGGCTATGGCAAAAGCGGTGGCACCATCACAAACCAGGCCCAGATGCTGGCCGATGTGGATACCGTGTACCAGCAGCTGCGGCCCGAATATCCCGAAAACCGCACGGTTATCCTGGGCTACTCCCTTGGCACCGGGCCGGCCACCTGGCTGGCCGCCCGTCACCACCCGAAGCTGCTGATTTTGCAGGCCCCGTACTACAGCATGCGCGACATGGCGGCGCGGCTTTATCCGTTTGTGCCGGGCCTCATTTTGCGGTATCCTATGCCTACCAACGAATTAATTGGCCAGGTGAGCGCGCCCATCGTGCTGTTTCACGGCGACCACGACGAGGTGATTGATTACAATTCGACGTTGCGGCTGAAAGCGCTGCTCAAGCCCACCGACAAGCTCATTGTGCTGCCCGGCGCGCGCCACAACGGCATGACCGACAACCCGCAGTACCGCCGGGAGCTGGCGCAGCTCTTGGAGTAGCATAGGTAGTTTTCAAGGCCAAAAAATTAGCAATAATTAACTGATTATCAAATATTTTTGCTGCAAATCGCCGACGGGAACGTTTGCTGGCGCATAAGCTGTGCTTTTGCAAAACGAGCAACTTCGCGGCGCTGGCCGGCGTTGGCGTAGCTTGTAATTTGCCGGAACCGGAGCCCCGGTTCCGGCCGATTACCGCTACGCTTTTGGATTATGAGTATGATTACGCTGCCGCCGGCCACCGGCTATATTTCCCGCAAAACCCACCGCCTGGCCGTAGGGGCACTATTTTTTCTGTTGGGGCTGTGCTTTGCCAGCTGGGCGTCGCGCATTCCGAGCGTGCAGCAAACGATGGGCATTTCGGAGGCGGCGCTGGGCGGCGTGCTGCTGGCCATTCCGTTGGGGCAGCTGGTGTCGCTGCCGCTGGCGGGCTGGCTGGTGGCCCGGCAGGGCAGCCGCCGGGTGGTGCTGTGGGGCGTGGTGCTGTACGCTGCCGCGCTACTGGGACTGGGCTGGGCCGGCAGCCTGTGGCAGCTGCTGCCGTGCCTGGTGCTGTTTGGGGTGGGCGGCAACCTCACCAATATTTCGGTGAATACCCAGGCCGTGGGCGTGGAGCGGCTTTACAAGCACAAGCCCATTATGGCCTCGTTTCATGGGTTGTGGAGCCTGGCGGGGTTTGTGGCGGCGGCCGTGGGCTCGTTTATGATTGGGCACGCGGTGCCGCCGGGCGTGCATTTCATTTTTATTGCCCTGTTTATTCTGGCTGGGCTGGCGGTGAGCGCTGGCTACACGGTGCGCGAAGATTTGGGCGTCGACCCCGACCAGCCCATCTTCGTAAAGCCCGACAGGGAACTGCTGGGCCTGGGGGCCATTGCCTTCTGCGCGCTCATCTGCGAGGGGGCCATGTTCGACTGGAGCGGGGTGTATTTCAAGAAAGTCATTCACGCCGATAAGGCCTGGGTGGGGGCGGGCTACACGGCCTTTATGAGCACCATGGCGCTGGGCCGCTTCGGGGCCGACTGGCTGGCCCACCGCCTCGGGCCGAAGCGCGTGATTCAGCTCAGCGGCCTGCTCACTGCTACCGGCTTGAGCATTGCCGTGGCCTGGCCCACGCTGCCCACGGCGCTGCTGGGCTTTTTGCTGGTGGGCTTTGGCACCTCGGCGGTGGTGCCGCTGGTGTACTCGGCGGCAGGGAAGTCGACGCATATGTCGGCGGGCATGGCGCTGGCGGCGGTGTCCACCATTGGCTTTTTCGGTTTTTTATTGGGGCCGCCGGTTATTGGCTTCGTGGCCGGAGCTACCAGTCTGCGCGTGTCGTTTGCCCTGATTGCGGTGATGGGGCTGTGCGTGTCGGCGGTGGCGAGCCGGGTGCGGGTGTAGGATTTGGGGAATGGGATAAGGGATGTGTCCGTCATGCAGCGCGCAGCGAAGCAGCTTTCCCGCACAAGTAATTCTAACATTTAAGTTAGTTACACGGTAAAGATGCTTCGCTGCGCGCTGCATGACGTTCTTTTGAATGGATTCTAAACCTCATTCCAAAACCCACCAAATGGAAAACCCCCAATCCGTCACCAAATACACCTGGGACGACATGCCCAAAGAGCAGCTGTCGGACCAGCTTTCGCGCCGCCTCATCACGGGCGATAAGATGATGCTGGCCCACGTTTACCTCAAGAAAGGCTGCATCGTGCCCCTGCACCAGCACCACAACGAGCAGATTACCTACATTCTGGAAGGTGCGCTGCGCTTCTGGATTGGCTCCGAAGATGCCGAGCCCATTGTGGTGGGTGTGGGCGAGGTACTGCACATTCCGTCCAACGTATGGCACAAGGCCGAAGCCATTGAAGACACGCTCGATGTGGATATCTTCAGTCCGCCCCGCCAGGACTGGCTCGACAAATCGGACGACTACCTGCGCCTGAAATAGCCCGATTATGGACCTCGGACTGAAAGGAAAAGTTGCCCTGGTGGCCGCCGCCAGCCAGGGCCTGGGCCACGCCGTGGCCGAGGAGCTGGCCGCCGAAGGCGCGTCACTCATCCTCTGCGCCCGCCACGACGCGGCGCTGCAGGAAACCTGCGCTGCCATCTCGGCCGCCCACGGCACGCCCGTGCTGGGCCTGGCCACCGACGTAGCCGACCCCGCCGCCGTGGCCCGCCTCGTGGCCGCCGGCCAGGCCCGCTTCGGCCGCATCGACATCCTGGTGACCAACGCCGGCGGCCCGCCCGCCGGCACCTTCGATACGCTGAGTGCCGAGCAGTGGCAGGCCGCTACGCAGCTGCTGCTCACCAGCGTGGTGGAGCTGACCCGCGCCGTGCTGCCCGGCATGCGGGAGCGGGGCTGGGGCCGCATCCTCAACATCACCTCCATCTCGGTGAAGCAGCCGGTGGCCAACCTTATGCTGTCCAACAGCTTGCGGGCGGCCGTCACGGGCATGGCTCGCACACTGGCCACCGAAGTAGCCGCCCAGGGCATCACCGTGAACAACATTCTGCCCGGCTACACCCGCACCGAGCGCGTGGTGGGCCTGGCCGAGGCCACAGCCACCCGCGAGGGTATTTCGGCTGCCGAGGCCACGGCCCGTTGGGAAGCCGAAATCCCCATGCGCCGGCTGGGCGAGCCCCGCGAGTTTGCGGCGTTGGCGGCGTTTTTGTGCTCGGAGCGGGCCAGCTACATCACCGGCACTTCGGTGCCGGTGGATGGCGGGTGGATTCGCTCGCTGCTGTAAACCCAACGCCGAAACCTCACCCCCGGCCCCTCTCCTTGGGGAGAGGGGAGCCTGACGGTTATAGACGGTCACGCCGCCGTCGCCCCCCTCTCCCCAAGGAGAGGGGTCGGGGGTGAGGTGCCCCGCCTGCTTCGTTAAACATCATTCCCCGTGACCGAAAACCTCACCCACCGCCAGAAGATGCTCACCTTGGCCGGCATTCTGCTGGCTATGTTTTTGGGGGCGCTCGACCAAACCATTGTGAGCACCGCCCTACCGCGCATCGTGGCCGATTTGCACGGACTCGACCGCTTTACGTGGGTGGCCACGGCCTACCTGGTGGCCAGCACGGCGCTGGTGCCCATTTATGGCAAGCTGGCCGATATGTACTCGCGGCGCACGATTGAGATTGTGGCAGTGAGCATTTTCCTGGTCGGCTCGGGGCTGTGCGGGCTGGCGGGCGAGTTTGGGAGCTTGCCGGTGCTGGGCGATGGCATGACGCAGCTGGTGGTGTTCCGGGCCATTCAGGGGTTTGGCGGGGCGGGGCTGTTTGCCATGGCCTTCATCATTATTGCCGACTTATTTGCGCCGGCCGAGCGGGGGCGCTACCAGGGTTTTACGGGCGCGGTGTTCGGCACGTCGTCGGTGCTGGGGCCGCTGCTGGGCGGGTTTCTCACCGATAAGGGAACCGGCCTGATTCCCGGGGTGGCGGGCTGGCGGCTGGTGTTCTACGTGAACCTGCCGCTGGGCCTGGTAGCCCTCTGGTTTATCATGACGCAAATGCCGCCGCTGCGCCCCCGCACCGCGCCCAAGCCGTTCGACTACCTCTCGGCGGCGCTGCTGATGGCCGGGCTGGGGCCGCTGGTCATCGCGCTGCAGCTCAACCGCACCGTTTATCCCTGGACGGCCCCGCTCACGCTGGGCATGCTGGCCTGGGCGGTGGTGGCGCTGGGCCTGTTTGTGGTGCGCAGCCTGCGGCACGAAAACCCGATTCTCAACTTCGGCCTGTTCAGAAACAAGGTGTTCCGGTCGGCCAATGCGGCGCTGTTTCTCATGGGCGGGGCATTTCTGGGCATCATCATTTTCGAGCCGCTGTTTATGGTGAACGTGCTGGGCGAGTCGGCCACGCGGGCCGGGGCCAGCCTTATTCCGCTGTCGCTGGGCGTGGTGTCGGGCTCGCTGCTGGCCGGCCAGATGGTATCGCGATTCGGCCACTACAAGCGCTGGATGCTGAGCGGCATTTCGGTCCTGCTGCTGGGCCTCACGCTGCTGGCCACCATGCCGCCCACCGTGCAATACCATCAGGTGCTGCTGTATCTGGCCATCTGCGGGCTGGGTCTCGGGCCCACCATGCCGCTCTACACCCTGGCCGTGCAAAACGCCACCGCCCCCGAGCTGATGGGCCAGGCTACCTCGGCCAGCCAGTTTTTCCGGCAGATTGGTGGGGCAATCGCCGCCTCGGCGCTGGGCGCGGTGCTCACCTTCACCCTCACGCATAGCCTGCCCGCTGCCGCGCAGGCCCCCGCCACCCGCCCGCCCGTGGCGGCGGCTGATGGCCCACTACCCTCGGCCGCTGCCACGGCCAGTGCCAGCCCGGCAGTGCGGGCGGCATTTTCGAAAGCCATTTCGCGGGTTTATGTATTCAATATCTTTCTGGTAGTGGGCGGGTTTGTGCTCACGCTGTTTGTGCCGGAGCTGCCGCTGCGCAAGAGCAACGAAGGGCCGCCAGCGCCGTAGGGGCGGGGCTTGCCCCCGCCCGCCGTTGAACGGAATCGGGCCTGCGGTGCGAACGATGGGCGGGGGCAGGCCCCGCCCCTACTTGTTTCAGTACCCTTTTACATACCTTTGCCCCGTTGGTTCTCGGTTTGATTTCCTTCAATCAGCGGACGGTTTTTCACCCGGGCTTTGGCCGGGGTAAAGATTAAAAGGGAATCGGGTGCAACTCCCGAACAGACGCGCTACTGTGAGTTTCCCGGCCCTGATGGGCCGGAGCCGGTGAGCCCCATTTGCAAGTCCATTGACCCGCCGAAAGCGGGCTGAGAAGGGCGGGGCCCACCCGAAATAAGTCAGGAGACCTGCCGGCCGCCGAGTGATGCTGCCCTCGCGCTTTGGGGCTGGCATCGGCGGTGCCGTGCCGCCGCGCCCTGGGCGCGGCCGGGGTGGCGTGCGGCCGATGGCGGGCTTTGGCATAGTGGGCTTGAACGCAAACGGAGGCCGTTTCTCACCTCTTTTCCTGCTCCGCATGCTTCTTGCCGACCGTATTGCCCGCGCCGAAACGCGCATTTTCAAAGCCGTTTTTCCCAACACCACCAACCATTACGACACCCTGTTCGGCGGCACCACACTCCTGCTAATGGACGAGGTGGCCTTCATCGCCGCCACCCGCTTTTCGCGCCTGAAAATGGTGACGGTTTCGTCCGAGCGGGTCGATTTCACGCACCCCATTCCCGGCGGCTCGCTGGTAGAATTGGTAGCGAATATTGAGCACGTGGGCCGCACCAGCCTCAAGGTGCGCGTCGAATTATTCGTGGAGCAGATGTATTCCGAAGACCGCCACAAGGCCGTTACGGGCCTGTTCACCTTCGTGGCCGTGGATGAACACAAGCAGCCCGTACCGATTCTGAGCGTGTAACATCCTTGTAGCACATGCTTCAGCTTGTGTCCGTCGGGTATCGTTCAATGGGCACAAGCTGAAGCATGTGCTACGGGTGTACTACACTTTCCCTAGGCCCACCCAGCCGCGCTGCATGGCGTAGTAAATGGCCGTGCCCACAATCAGGCCCACCAGGTAGCCGTACGGCAGCCCGGCGCAGAGCAGCCCCACCAGCAGCGCCACCAGCAAATCGGCGCGGCTGGCGCTGATGTCGCGCAGCAGTGTGGCCAGCGACAGCGCCTCAAACAGCAGCAGCACGCCCAGCACCGGCAACGGGAAAATCTGCACCACATCGGCAAAGCCCTGGCTGAAAAACAGGCCCATCACCAGGAAAATGCTGCCGTAGATGACCACCGACCCGCCCGTACGCGCCCCAAACGCATAGTGCCCCACCATGCCGCCCGAGCCGTGGCACACCGGGAAGCCGCCGAAAAATGGGTTCGCCAGGTTCATCAAAGCATAAGTGAAGCTGATTTTTTTGATGGTGAGCGGCGGGCGCTCCGGGAATAAATCCTGCGCTACCTGCTTGGTGGCCAGAATGGAATTGCCGAGCGACAGCGGAATCTGGGGCAGCGCGAGCAGCAGCGCGCCGGTCAGGATATCGGCCGACTGGGGCAGGTGCCAGGTGGGCAGGTGCAGGCCCACCGCCTTTTGCGCCGTGGCAAAATCGAGCTTGAACACCAGTGCATACGCCACCCCCAACGCAATGACAATAAGCGCCGCCGGCCAGCGCCGGTTGCCAAACAGCACCACCGTGACCGCAAAGGCCGCCGCCGCCAGCGCATAGCCCGCCGCGCCATCGGAGCCTACATATTTGGTGAGGGCCAGCGTGGCCAGCTGTAAGGCCAGCCCGAACTGGATGCCGCGCACCACGGCCTTGGGCACCAGCCGCGCCAGCACGTCAATCAGCCCGGTTATCGACAGGAAAAACATGCTGATGCCAATGGCCAGGCCCCCGCCGAAAATGACCCGGCCGGGAATCTTCTGGGCAATCACCAGCGCCGCGAAGGCCTTGAGCGGCTGCACGGGCATGGGCATGCGGTACCACAAGCCGGTGAACACCTGCATCAAGCCAAAGAGTATCAGCACCGAAGCGCTATCGATGCCCGAGGCGGCAATCACGCCGATGAGCAGCGGCAGGTCGGTGCCGAGGTCGCCAAACGCGCCGGCTACCTCGTTGCGGTCGAAGCGGATGGGTGGGCGCGTGGGGGCAGATAAGGTGGGCGGTTGCATAGTAGCGCGAACTTTGTAGTTCGCGTCCCCGCACCGTTCGCATTTGTTGCACCGGCGCGGGAACGCGAACTACAAAGTTCGCGCTACTTCGGGCTACGGCGCGGTTTCCTCGGCTACCTCGCCCAGGTACTCGCCGCTGGTCAGGCCCTTGCGGCGGCGGCGGAAGCGTAGCGGCCGCAGCCGCTGGCCCAGCACTTCGGCGGCCATTTCATGGTCCAGCTCCCCTTCGGTGTGGGCCAGAAAAACCGTTGCCACGCCGTTGCCGATGAAGTTGGTGATGCTGCGGGCTTCCGACATAAACCGGTCTACGCCCAGCAGCAGGGCTAGGCCTTCTACTGGAATCACCTTCATGGCCGTGAGCGTACTGGCCAGCACCACAAAGCCGCTGCCCGCCACGCCGGCTGCCCCCTTGCTGGTCACCATCAGAATGCCCATCATGGTCAGAATCTGGGCTCCGGACAGGTCGATGTGGAACACCTGGGCCAGAAATAGGGTCGAAAGCGAAAGGTAAATGGTGGTGCCGTCGAGGTTGAAGGAGTAGCCCGTGGGCACCACCAGCCCCACCACCGGCTGCGCACAGCCCATGCCCTCCAGCTTTTCCATGAGCCCCGGCAGGCCGGCCTCGGACGAAGAAGTGCCCAGCACAATCAGCAGTTCGGCCTTGATGTAGCGCAGAAACGACCACATCCCAATGCCGCAATAGCGCAGAATGGCCCCCAGCACCAGAAAAACAAACAGGCCCATGGTCAGGTACACCGTCACCATCAGCTTGCCCAGCGGCAGCAGGGTGGCGATGCCGTATTTACCAATGGTGAAAGCCATGCCGCCAAACGCCCCGATGGGCGCCAGCAGCATCACCAGGTGCAGGCCCCGAAACACATATTTCGAGGCTTCTTTCAGGAAGTGGATGATGGGCCGGCGGCCGGCGTATTTGCTGAGCACGATGCCCAGTACAATGGCCACGATGAGCACCTGCAACGTCAGGTTATCGGCCAGGAAGTGGCCCCAGGAGAAATCCGTAGCCCGTTTGGTGAACTCGCCCACCTCGCCGGTATCGAGCTTGCCGGTGCTCACGCCCGCGCCCGGCCGCACCAGCGCGGCCACGCCCACGCCAATGAGCAGGGCCAGCGTGGTCACAATCTCGAAGTACAATAAGGCCTTACCCCCAATGCGGCCCACCTTTTTCAGGTCGCCCATCGTGCTGATGCCGAGCGTGATGGTGAGAAAGATGATTGGGTTGATGAACACCTTCACCACGTCGATGAAGCCCTTGCCCAGTGGCTCCATCCGCACGGCCGTGGCGGGCCGGAAGTGGCCCAGCAGCGCGCCGGCCACAATGGCCAGCAGCACCCAAAGCGTGAGGTTGCGGGTGAGGCGTTTGAGTTTCATAGGTAGCGCGGGATAGACCGCAAAGATGGGAAACAGCGACAAGAACGCCCGGTGAGCAGGGCGCTCCGGCGTTCCTGCAGCAACTGTTACGCAGGCAACTCCTGCGCCTGGATTTTTAATTGGTTTCTGGTTGCTCGTCATCAAAAACGCTGCACAGGCATTCAACGAGAAACCAGCCGCCGCCGAGGGCGCTGCGTACTATCAGCAACTTCATTCGCCAACCCGGCGGTGAATTGTTTCGCCGCAAACTATTGGGCCGGGGAGCCGTTTTGTACCCAGCATCAAGCCAAAAAAGTCTCGGCAACCGCCGCGCCGCGCCATCCAGGCCGCGCGCTTTGCCCCCCTATTCATTATGACCAATACCGCATTAGTAGTTGGTGCCAGCGGCATCATCGGCAGCAACCTGGCCCAGGAGCTGCTCGCCAACAACTGGCCCACGTACGGCCTGGCCCGCCGCCCCAACACCGCCATCGCCGGCCTGCAGCCCGTGGCCGCCGATTTAATGGACGTCGCCAGCCTGGAAAAAGCGCTGGCCGATATCGCCCCCACGCACGTCTTCATCACCAGCTGGATGCGCAACGACACCGAGGCCGAGAACATCCGCGTGAACGGCGCCATGGTGCGCAACCTGCTGGCCGTCCTCGGGCCGAAGCATTCGGTGCAGCACGTAGCCCTGGTAACCGGCCTGAAGCATTACCTGGGGCCATTTGAAGCCTATGTGAGCGGTGGCGTACCGCCGCCCACGCCGTTGCGCGAGTCGCAGCCCCGGCTGGCGCTCGACAATTTTTACTACGCCCAGGAAGACGAGGTATACGCCGCCGCCAGGCGCGACGGCTTCACCTGGAGCATTCACCGGCCGCACACCATCATCGGCAAGGCCGTGGGCAACCTCATGAACCTGGGCACCACGCTGGCCGTGTACGCCAGCATCTGCAAGGCCACGGGGCGGCCGTTTCGCTGGCCCGGCTCGCAGGCGCAGTGGGAAGGCCTTTCGGACGTGACCGATGCCCGCGTTATCGCCAAGCAGCTGGTGTGGGCCGCCGCTACCGACGCCGCCCGCAACGAGGCCTACAACGTAGTGAACGGCGACGTTTTCCGCTGGAGCCAGCTCTGGGGCCGCCTGGCCGAGTGGTTCGGCGTGGAGGCCGTGGGCTTCGACGGTACCATTCATCCTTTGGAAGAGGAGATGGCTGGCGATGCGGAGCTATGGCGCGAAATCGCCACCAAAAATGGCCTTACCGAAGCTGATTTGAGCCGCCTGGCTTCGCCCTGGCACACCGATTTGGACCTGGGCCGGCCCATTGAAGTGATGATGGACATGGCGAACAGCCGCAAGCGCGGCTTCACCGTGTATCAAAGCACGGAGGATTCGTTCTTCGATTTATTTGCGAAGCTGCGCGAAGACCGGCTGATTCCGTAGTTTTCGACCACCTGACGCAAAACCTCACCCCCGCCCCTCTCCAAAAGAGAGGGGAGCCTGATGATTCGTAACCTCACCCCCTCTCTTTTGGAGAGGGGCCGTGCCCGGTAGGGGTCAGGGGGTGAGGTTTCGTGAGAACGACTTTAACTGCCCCCCCCATGCTCACCCCCGCCGAAGCCACCGCCCACGTCCTCGCCACCGCCCGCCCCCTGCCCCCGGAAACCGTGGCCCTGCCCCACGCCGCCGGCCGCATCCTGGCCGAAACGCTAACGGCCGACCGCGACTTTCCGCCTTTCAACCGGGTAGCGATGGACGGCATCGCGGTGAGCGTCGCCGCCTGGGCCGGGGGCCAGACAGCGTTCGAAATCGCCCACACCCAGTACGCCGGCGAGCCCGCCCGCCCGCTGCCCAACCCGCAGCAGGCCGTGGAGGTGATGACCGGCTCGGTGCTGCCAGTGGGAGCCGATACGGTGATTCGCTACGAGGATATTCTGCTCCACGACAACCGCGCCACCATCCAGATTGCGCCGCCCGCCGCGCCCGGCGTCAACATCCACCGCCAGGCCGCCGACCGCCGCGCCGGCGACGCGCTGCTGCTGGCCGGCACCCGCCTCGGCCCCGCCGAGCTGGCCGTGGCCGCCACCGTGGGCGCGGCCGAAATAGCCGTGCTTCGTGCCCCGCGCCTGGCCGTGGTGAGCACCGGCGACGAGCTGGTGGGCATATCCGCCACGCCGCTGGCCCACCAGATTCGACGCTCCAACGTGTACGCCCTGCAAGCCTTATTCACGCAGGCCGGGGCCGATGTTTCCCTGTTTCACCTCTCCGATAACGTGGAGGAGCTGCGCGTGGGCCTCACCAACATCCTGGCCGCCGGCTTCGATGCCGTGGTGCTGAGCGGGGCCGTGAGCAAGGGCCGCGCCGACCACCTGCCCGGCCTGCTGCGCGAATTGCACGTCGAGGAAATATTCCACGAAGTGCAGCAGCGGCCCGGCAAGCCCATGTGGTTTGGAGCAAAGGATGGCGGGCCGGTGGTGTTCGGGCTGCCGGGCAACCCGGTATCCACGTTCCTCACCGCCTGCCGCTACGTGCGGCGCTGGCTGCGCGCCGTGCAGCAGCCCCAAGGCCCAACCGAAACTGCGGACGCAACTGGTGAAGCACCGCAGCCGGCTATGCTCACCGTTGATATCAATTTCAAGCCCGCACTGACACATTTTGTGCCCGTACGCCTGACCGTGGACGCGGAGGGCCGCCGACTGGCCACCCCGTTGCGGGTGGGCGGTTCCGGCGATATGATGGGGTTGGTAGGCGCTGATGCGTTCCTGGAGCTGCCGCCCGAGCCGGCCGTGTTTGCGGCCGGCAGCGTGTGGCCGGCGTGGGAGTTGTGAGGTAAGCTTTAGCTTGCCGTGCTCTAACCCATCGTTCTGACAATTCGAATTACGGCAAGCTAAAGCTTACCGCACAACTCGTATCTTCGCACTACGCTGCTATCCAGAAAGACCGAGGGACCGGGCCCGATGACGTCTTGGCAACCTACCACGAGTAGGTGCCAACTCCCGTTTCACCGCTTTTTTTGGTGAAAGAAGATGACAGCCGGAACCGTGCGCCTGCGCACGGGTTTCTTTCTGGATACGCGCTTATGTAGCCCTATCGACCCGAAAGAAATGTCCACTGCCACCATCGCCGCCCCCTCCCCTCTTCCCGAATTGCTCCGCCAGCGCCTGCTGATTCTCGACGGCGCCATGGGCACCATGATTCAGCGCCACCCCCTCACGGAAGAGGATTTCCGGGGTGCCCGCTTCGCCGACCACCCCAAGCCCCTGCGTGGCAACAACGACCTGCTGAGCCTGACCCGGCCCGACATCATCAAAGGCATTCACGCCGAATACTTTGCCGCCGGGGCCGATATGGTGGAAACCAACACCTTCTCTGGCACTACCATCGCGCAGGCCGACTATGGCCTCGAGCATGTGGTGTATGAACTGAACTACGAGTCGGCGCGCCTGGCCCGCGAGGCGGCCGACGAGTACAGCACCCCCGAGCGCCCGCGCTTTGTGGCCGGCGCGGTAGGTCCCACCAACCGTACCGCCTCCCTCTCGCCCGACGTGAACCGGCCCGGCTTCCGCGCCGTGACTTTCGATGAGTTGGCCACGGCTTACCTAGAGCAGGTGCGCGGCCTCGTGGACGGCGGCGTGGATACGCTGCTCATCGAAACCATTTTCGATACGCTAAACGCCAAGGCGGCCCTCTACGCCGTGCAGAAGTTCTTCGACGAGGGCGGCCGCGTGGTGCCCATCATGATTTCGGGCACCATCACCGACGCTTCGGGCCGCACGCTGAGCGGGCAGACGGTGGAGGCCTTCTGGAACAGCATCCGCCACCTGCCGCTGCTGAGCGTGGGCCTGAACTGCGCCCTGGGCGCCGACCAGCTCCGCCAGTACGTGCAGGAGCTGAGCCGCATTTCCGACGTGCACATCTCGGCTTACCCGAACGCCGGTTTGCCCAACGCATTTGGCGGCTACGACGAATCGGCGGAAGAATTTGCCGCGCTGGTGGAGGAGTACCTGAAGGAAGGCATCGTGACGGTGGTGGGCGGCTGCTGCGGCACCACGCCCCAGCACATTGCCGAGCTGAGCCGGCTGGCCGAGCGGTACCAGCCCAGACGGCTCACCTCACCCCCAGCCCCTCTCCCGCGGAGAGGGGAGCCAGACGATGCAGATAAAGAATCGTCAGGCTCCCCCCTCTCCGCGGGAGAGGGGGGCCGGGCCCCAAAGGGGTCTCGTGAGGTGACCCGCCTCGCCGGCCTCGAACCCTTCAACATCACCGCCGACAGCCTTTTCGTGAACGTGGGCGAGCGCTGCAACGTGACCGGCTCACGGGCCTTTGCCCGCCTAATCCGCACCGGCGCGTATGAAGAAGCGCTAGCCGTGGCCCGCGTGCAGGTGGAGGAAGGTGCCCAGGTGCTCGACGTGAACATGGACGAAGGCATGCTCGATTCGGAGCAGGCCATGACCACCTTCCTGCACCTCATCGCCTCCGAGCCCGACATTGCGCGGGTGCCCGTCATGATTGACTCCTCGAAGTGGAGCGTGCTCGAAGCCGGCCTGAAATGCGTGCAGGGCAAGAGCATCGTGAACTCCATTTCGCTGAAAGAAGGCGAGGAATTGTTCCTGCAGCGGGCCCGCACCGTGCGCCAGTACGGCGCCGCCATGGTGGTAATGGCCTTCGACGAAGACGGCCAGGCCGATTCGCTGGAGCGCCGCATGGAAATCTGCCAGCGCAGCTACGACCTGCTGATGGGCATCGATTTCCCGCCCACCGACATCATTTTCGACCCCAACATCCTCATTGTCGGCACCGGCATGGAGGAGCACCGCAACTACGCCATCGACTTCATCGAGTCGGTGCGCTGGATTAAGGCCACGCTGCCCGGCGCCCTCACCAGCGGCGGCGTGAGCAACATCTCGTTCTCGTTTCGCGGCAACGACGTGGTGCGCGAAGCCATGCACACGGCCTTCCTGTACCACGCCATCCGAGCCGGGCTCGACATGGGCATTGTGAACCCCGGCCAGCTCGGGGTATACGACGAGATTGAGCCCACCCTGCTGGTGCTGGCCGAAGACGTGCTGCTGAACCGCCGTGCCGACGCCACCGAGCGCCTGCTCGATTTTGCCGATACGGTGAAGCAAAAGGGCAAGGTGGAAGTGGTGGCCGACGCCTGGCGCAGCCTGCCGGTGCAGGAGCGCCTGGCGCACGCGCTGGTAAAGGGCATCACCGAGTTTATTGATGAGGACACCGAGGCCGCCCGCCTGGAGCTGGCCCGCCCCCTGAACGTGATTGAAGGCCCGCTGATGGCCGGCATGAACGTGGTGGGTGACCTGTTCGGGGCCGGTAAAATGTTCCTGCCGCAGGTGGTGAAGTCGGCCCGCGTGATGAAGAAGGCCGTGGCCTATCTGGAGCCCTACCTGCTGGCCGACAAGCAGGGCGGCGACCGCCAGACGGCCGGCAAAATCCTGATGGCCACCGTGAAGGGCGACGTGCACGACATCGGCAAAAACATCGTGGGCGTGGTGCTGGCCTGCAACAACTTCGACATCATCGACCTCGGCGTGATGGTGCCGCTGGAGAAGATTCTCGACGAAGCCCAAAAGCAAAACGTGGACGTAATTGGCCTCTCCGGCCTCATCACCCCCAGCCTCGATGAGATGGTGTACGTGGCCCAGGCCATGGAAAAGCGTGGCCTGAAAATCCCGCTGCTCATCGGCGGGGCCACCACTTCGCGCCTGCACACGGCCGTGAAAATCGCGCCGGCCTACAGCGGGCCGGTGGTGCATGTGAACGACGCGTCGCGCTCGGTGGGCGTGGCGGCCGGCCTGCTGGGCTCAGGCGAACGCGCCTACGCCCAGACCGTGGCCGACGACTATGCCACCCTGCGCGCCGACTACGCCAGCCGCCAGCGCGACAAAAGCTACCTGAGTATCGAAGCCGCCCGCGCCAACGGCGTGAAGTCGGACTGGAACGCGGTGCCCATCACCAAGCCCAGCTTCCTCGGCACCAAAGTGCTCGAGGATTACGACCTCGCCGAGCTGGCCCAGTACATCGACTGGACGCCCTTTTTCCACACCTGGGAGCTGAAAGGGCGCTACCCGCGCATCCTCACCGATGAAAACCTGGGCGAAGCAGCCACCAAGCTGTTCGAAGATGCGCAGGCCATGCTTACCAAAATCATCGATGGCAAGCTGCTCACAGCCCGCGCGGTGCTGGGCTTCTGGCCGGCGAACACGAAGAACTACGACACCATCGAAATCTACGCCGACGACTCGCGCGAGGCAGTAGCCACCGAGTTTTTCACCCTGCGCCAGCAGGGCGAGAAAGGGCCAAAAATTCCCAATATCGCCTTCTCCGATTTCCTGGCTCCGAAAGAATCGGGCCGCGCCGACTACATGGGCGGTTTCGCCGTGACGGCCGGTATCGGCATCGAGAAGCTGATTGAGCAGTACGATGCCGACCACGACGACTACTCCAGCATCATGGTGAAGGCCCTGGCCGACCGCCTGGCCGAGGCCTTCGCCGAGCGCCTGCACGAGCGGGTGCGCCGCGAGTTCTGGGGCTACGCGCCCGACGAGCACCTGAGCAGCGAGGACTTGGTGCAGGAGAAATACCGCGGCGTGCGCCCCGCCCCCGGCTACCCCGGCTGCCCCGACCACACCGAGAAAATCACCCTGTTTCAGCTGCTCGACGCGGGTGCCAAAACCGGCATCACCCTCACCGAGAACCTGGCCATGTACCCGGCTTCCTCAGTAAGCGGCATGTACTATGCCCACCCCGATTCGCGCTACTTCGGCCTCGGCCGCATTGGCAAGGACCAGGTGGCGGATATCGCGCAGCGCAAAGGCATGAAACTGCCGGAGCTGGAGCGCTGGCTGATGCCGAATCTGAACTACGAACCGAAGTAACCCCACCCCAACCCCTCCCCGATGGGGAGGGGCTTTCGTTCCAACTATTTAAACAGCCCCAATATGTCGCTTGGCACCCCCTCCCCACCGGGGAGGGGGCCGGGGGGTGGGGTTATCACATGAAAGTTACCGACCACCTGGCCCAGGCCAACGGCAAAACCCTTTTTTCCTTTGAAGTGCTGCCGCCCAAAAAGGGCGAAAACATCCACACGCTGTTTTCGAATATCGAGCCGCTGATGGAGTTCAAGCCGCCGTTTATCGACGTGACGTACCACCGCGAGGAATACGTGTACCGCCACCATCCCAACGGCCTGCTGGAGAAGAAAACCGTGCGCCGCCGCCCCGGCACGGTGGGTATTTGCGCGGCCATCAAAAACCGGTTTGACGTGGACACCGTGCCGCACCTCATCTGCGGCGGCTTCACGAAGGAAGAAACCGAGAACGCGCTGATTGACCTGCACTTCCTGGGCATTGACTCGGTGCTGGCCCTGCGCGGCGACCCCATTAAGAGCGAGGGCGTGTTCAAGCCCGAGCCCGATGGCCATGCCTTCGCCTGCGACCTCATTGGGCAGGTGGCCAACCTGAACAAGGGCGAGTACCTGGATGAGGAACAGGACGATACCTGGGCCACCAATTTCTGCATCGGCACGGCTGGCTACCCCGAAAAGCATTTTGAGGCGTCCAACTACGCCTCCGACATCCGCTTCCTGAAGCACAAAGTGGACCGGGGCGCTGAGTACATCGTGACCCAGATGTTTTTCGACAACGAGGAGTTTTTCAAGTTTGAAAAGAAGTGCCGCGAGGCCGGCATCACCGTGCCCATCATTCCCGGCCTGAAGCCGCTGACCACCAAAGGGCAACTTACTATGCTGCCCCGGACCTTTTTCCTGAATCTGCCCGAGCCGCTGGTGGAAGCCATCAGCCAGTGCCGCGACAACGAGGCGGCCCGCGCCATCGGCATCGAGTGGTGCCTCAACCAGAGCCGCGAGCTGATGGCCCACGGCGTGCCCTGCCTGCACTACTACTCCATGGGCAAGTCGGAGAGCATCCGGCGCATCGCGGCCGAGCTGTTTTAGACCGGCTGCCGCCGGTGCCGCTACCTTCTGCCCGTTTAGCCGTAGAAGGCGAGGCCACGTTGGCCTTTTCAAGCCCCAAAGATGCCCATGAAACGACTATTTGATGGTTTTAACGCAACCCGCCGTCTGCGCTTTTTCCCGGCGGCGGCGCTGGCGGCCCTTTTGCTGACCGGCTGCGACTCGACGCCCAATGAGCGCCGCGCCGTGGCCCGCAACGCCGGCCGCGAGCTGGACGACGTGGCCAGCAAAGCCGCCCACAAGCTGGCCCGCGTGGGCAAAGCCACCGCCACCTACGATGCCACCAACCGCGCCCGCCGCGCCCGGCCCCTCGACCCGCGCCAGCAGCTGGCCATGGAAGCCAAGCTACTGGGCCCCTACAACGGCCAAATCAATTCCCTCACGCCCCAGGACCTACCGGCGGCCTACGGCCAGCTGGTGCGCGAAACCCGCACCCAGCGCGCCACCTGGACCGACCGCGACTGGGACTACGCCCGCGCCGTGTACCAACGCCTGAATGACCAGCTGAAGCAGGTGCGCCTGGATATGCCCGCCCGCGACGAAGTGCGCGTGCGCGCCCGGCAGGCCGAGTTCGTCAGCCTGCAGGCCGGCCACGCCGTGAACGGCATCGACGCCGCCACCCGCCAGCAGAAATAAGTTAAGAGTTGAAAGTTAGGAGTTAAGAGTTGACTGGCTTTTATCACAAGCCGCTTAATCAACTCTTAACTCCTAACTTTCAACTCTTAACTCCCCTCCCGTGTCCAGCCCCGATTCTGTCGTTTTTCTCGAATCCTTCTACGAGCCGATGGCGGCCAACCTGGCCCGCACCCGGCTGGAAGCGGCGGGTATTCCGTGCTTCCTTAGCAATGAGAATCTGGTGTCCATTATGCCGCTGTACAGCCCGATTACGGGCGGCGTGCGGCTGCACGTGCGGCAAAGTGACGCGGAGGCCGCGCTCGAAATTCTGCACGACGAGGCCGTGCCACGGGCCACCGGCCCGGACATTGCCTCCTTCGCCGCCGATGCGCCCGACCCCGTAACACCGCGCTGCCCGCGCTGCGGGTCGTCGGATGTGGCGTATGGCCCGGCTACGCGCAATACGTACGGGTTCTGGTCGGGGCTGCTATCGGTGCTGCTGCGGTTTCCGGTGCGCGGCAAGCGGTTTCACTGCTTTCATTGCGGCAATGAGTTTAAATAGCCGGCCCGGCAGCGCCTGATTAACCCTGAGGGCCAACACTAAAGCGTCGAAATCACCGTTGTTGCCTCATGAATAGCGTACACCACCGGGGGCCTGGGCGGCCGCTATTGCTTGCTCACGTATTGCTGCTGGCGTGGTGGCTGCCGGGTGCGCCCGTGTGGGCGCAGGCACCTCTCCCAACGGGCGGCGGCCTGAAAGGCGATTACTACGAAGGGACGGATTTCGAAAAGTTCGTTTTGACCCGCCGCGATGCCACCATCAACTTCAACTGGGGCCAGCAGCCGCCCGCGCCGGGCCTCGGGGCCGAGCAGTTTTCGGTGCGCTGGACGGGCTGGCTGGTGCCCCCGACCACCGGCAAATACCTTTTTCATGTGACCGTGGACGACGGCATTCGGCTGTGGCTGAACGACCAGTTGATTATGAACGAGTGGCGCGGGCAGCCCCTGAGCAGCTACACCGCCGCCGTGGAGCTGCGAGCCGGCGAGCCCTACCGCCTGCGGGTCGACTACTGCCAATACAGCATGGATACCCGGGTTTTTGTTACCTGGGAGCCTCCCGCCCCCCGGGCGGCGCAGGCTCCCTCGTCGTGGCGCAACCTGTGGGGCCTCGCGGCAGAAACGCCCAGGCCGGAGCCCATTCCGACGAGCTTTCTGTATGCCAATAACCCCCGGCCGGCTGCCGCACCAGCGCCGCCCAGGTTACAGCCGCTGCCACCGCTTTCCGGCGTCAGACCCACGGTAGCCGCCCGGCCGCGCACTACCCCGGTGCCCGCAGCCGCCCCGTCTCCCCGGCCGCGGGTGGCGGCGCGGCCGGCACGCCGCCCAGTGCTGGCACCGCCCCAGGCGGCCGTGCCGCCAGCGCCCGAAGTCCCGGTATTACGGGCCGACTCGGGCGGCACCGCGCAACTGGCGCGCCTGGCCGTGGGTGAAGCCGTGACGCTGCCCGAGCTGCATTTCGAGCAGGGCACAGCCCGGCTGCTACCGCCTGCCCGCGCCGCCCTCGACACACTGGCCGCCATGCTGCAAAAAAGCGCCGGCCTGCGCCTCGAAGTACAGGGCCACACCGACAACGTGGGCAATGCCGAGCTGAACCGCCAGCTCTCGCAGCAGCGGGCCGAGGCCGTGTGCCTCTACCTCACGGCCCACGGCGCGACTACGGCCCAGCTACGACCGGTGGGCTACGGCGGCACCCAGCCCGTGGCCGACAACGCCGACCCCGCCCAGCGGCCCCGCAACCGCCGCGTGGTGCTGCGCCGGCTGTAGGTGCGCCTTCCCCCATGGTGCTCAAAAACCCGTATGCGTTCGGGTTGCGGCGGCCAACTTCCCCGGTACGCTGGTGTTGCAACAGCTTCTATCCGTCGTTTATGCTGTTTGCCGCTCACCTGTTGCGCACCCTTCGCCGCCACTGGCCCCACTACCTGGTAGAGGCGGCCGGAATCATGGCTTTTCTTGTTTTTTCGAGCGTAGCGGCCGTGGTGTGCCACCACCCCAATTCGGCGGTGGCGCGGGCGCTGGGACCGCATGCCTGGGTGCAGCGCATGGGGGTGGGGTTGATAGTGGGCGGCCTGATTGTGGCGATGGCCTACTCGCCCTGGGGCAAGCGCTCGGGGGCGCACTTCAACCCGGCCGTTACGCTGGGCTTCTGGCAGCTGGGCCATATCAGGACGGCCGATGCCATTTGGTACGTGGTGGCGCAGTTTGCGGGGGCATTGGTAGCCGGCGTGGCCATCTTCTGGCTGCTGGCCCCGTGGTTCGGCCACCCGGATGTGCACTACAACACCACCCGCCCACCCGAGGGCGCCTACGGCTGGGTAATTGCGCTGGGGGCCGAAATCCTGATTTCCGGCGCATTGATGATGGTGATGCTGTGGTCGCTGCACTCGGCCCGCCTCAAGCAATGTACGGGCGCGTTCGTGGGCCTGCTGCTGGCCTTGTTTGTGGTGGTGGAGGCCCCGCTTTCGGGCATGAGCCTGAACCCCGCCCGTACGCTGGGCAGCGCAGTTGCCGCTGGGGGCAGCCCGGGATTGTGGCTCTATTTTGTGGGCCCGCTGGCTGCTACCTGGGTCACGGCCATCGTGTACGGCCGCTGGCGCCGCCGCCACTCTCCTACCGAGCGCCCGCCGGTGTACCCGGATTATTCGGCCGAGTAGCAACGGGCGCAGAATGGGTTGGAAAGAGCGGTCGGGCCGTGTGGGCCAGTGCTGCTCAACGGGTGCTGCACCAGCCACCCAGGCTACTGGCTGGCGGTTTGGCATCGGCCATTTTTCCTTTTTTCGCGTAAGCAGAGGCACACTACTTCTACGCTGCTATGCCCACCAAAAAGACTGATTCCGCCAAAGCCCCGGCCAAAAAAGCCGCCCCCGCCAAAGCCGAAAGCCGCCCCACAGCCAAAGACATGAAGGCCGCCGCCCAAAAGCTGCCCTACCCGGCCAAACAGGCCGACATGAAACTGCAGCCTGACTCAGACCTGGCCAACTACAAAGCCGCGGGCAAGCTGAAAGACAAGGTTGCCATCATCACCGGGGCCGATTCCGGTATCGGGCGGGCCGTGGCCATTGCCTTCGCCAAAGAAGGCGCGCACGTGGCCATCGTTTTCAACGAAAACGTGGAGGACGCGGAGAAAACCAAGCAGATGGTGGAAAAAGAGAAGCGCAAGTGCCTGCTGCTGCAGATGGACGTGCGCGACCCCGAGCAGTGCAAGCAGGCCGTGCGCCGCACCATGGCCGAACTGGGCGGGCTGAACATCCTGGTGAATAACGCCGCCTTCCAGATGAGCCAAGCCAAGTTTGAGGACATCCCGGAAGAGCAGATTCGCCGCACCTTCGACACCAATATTCTGGGCTACATCTGGATGGCGCAAGCCGCCATTCCGCACCTCCAGAAGGACGATTGCATTATCAACACGGGCAGCATTGTGGGCATCACAGGCATTCCGATTCTGGTGGATTATGCCTGCTCGAAGGCCGGCATTCATGCCCTCACCAAGTCGCTGGCGCTGTACCTGGGCGAAAAAGGTATTCGGGTGAACTGCGTAGTGCCCGGCCCGGTCTGGACGCCCAACATCCCCGGCACCATGCCCATCGAAGAAATCGAAAAATTCGGCCACGAGGTCGCCCTCAAGCGCCCCGGCCAGCCCGAGGAGTTGGCGCCCGCCTACGTTCTGCTGGCCTCGCAGGACGGCTCCTTCATGACCGGTAGCTTGGTGCACATCACCGGTGGCAAGCTCAGCAGCGACGAGTAGCGCTGCGGCGGCAAACCGCCTGTCATCCTGAGCATTCCGCGCATTAAGCGGAGACGAAGGACCTTCTCACGTCTGCACTAGTTGAGTTACTGCAAACTGTTCATCGGCGATAAGGTCCTTCGTCTCCGCTTAATGCGCGGAATGCTCAGGATGACAGGCGTTTTTCGATAGCTATAGCTATTTAGCAAAGTTTTAACGCCGCGATTAGTCAACCACCGAAGCAGCCGATTACCTTGCTGCTTTCTACGCGTTTTCAGGGTGTTAGACCCCTTGGTAGCGGTGTTTTCTATTTTCTTCTTTCACATCAATTCCCACTTTTACATGGCCGATAATTCCTCTTCTTTGCTCGACCGCAGCCGCACCATTGCGGGGCCGGGCTACAACCGCTGGCTGGTGCCACCGGCGGCGCTGGCCATTCACCTCGCCATCGGGCAGGTATATGCCTTCAGCGTGTTCAAAAAACCCCTTGGGGCGCTCATCAGCGGCAACGTAGATGCGCCTGCTCCCACCGACTGGTCGCCAGGCCAGATTGGCTGGATTTTCTCCATTGCCATTGTGCTGCTGGGTTTGTCGGCGGCCATTTTTGGCAAGTGGCTGGAGCGCGTGGGCCCGCGTAAGGCCATGATGGCGGCCGCGCTCTGCTTTGGCGGCGGTTTCCTGATTGGCTCGCTGGGCATTCATCTGCACAGCCTCGTGCTGCTGTATCTGGGCTACGGCGTGCTGGGCGGCATCGGGCTGGGCCTGGGCTACATTTCGCCGGTAAGCACGCTTATTAAGTGGTTTCCGGACCGCAAGGGTGTGGCTACGGGCATGGCTATCATGGGCTTCGGCGGCGGCGCGATGATTGCCTCCCCGCTGTCGGTGGCCCTCATGGCGCACTTCAAAAGCACCGGCACGTTGGGCGTAGCCGCTACGTTCATCACGCTGGGCATCATCTACTTCCTGTTCATGCAGTTTGGGGTTTGGACCATTCGAGTACCGGCCGATGACTGGGCTCCGGCCGGCTATGTGCCCAATGCCGAGCACAGCGCCCTGATTACCAGCGGCAACGTATCGGCCGACAACGCCATTAAGACGCCGCAGTTCTGGCTGCTGTGGGTGGTGCTGATGACCAACGTAACGGCCGGTATCGGCGTGCTCGAAACGGCTTCGCCGCTTATTCAGGACACCTTTTCGAAGGCGGCGATGGGCGGAGGCAAGTTTGTGACGGCGGCCGCAGCGGCTGGTTTCGTGGGGCTGCTCAGCATGTTCAACCTGCTGGGTCGCTTCTTCTGGTCGTCGGCTTCGGATAAGCTGGGCCGGAAGGTGACGTATGCCATCTACTTCGCGCTCGGCATTGCGCTGTACCTGCTCATTCCTACGCTGGGCCACAACCTGCAGCTCACGCTGTACGTGGTAGTTGCCTGCGTGATTATCAGCATGTACGGCGGTGGTTTCGCTACCATTCCGGCGTATTTGTCCGACTTGTTTGGCAAGTACCAGGTAGGAGCCATCCACGGGCGGCTGCTCACGGCCTGGAGCACGGCCGGCGTGGTCGGCCCGCTTATCGTCAACTACCTGCACGAGGGCCGCAAGGCGCAGGGCTTCACGGGCGCATCGGCTTACCAGACGGTATTTTACACCATGGCAGGCTTGCTGGTAGTAGGCCTGCTGGCCAACTTCGCCGTGACGGCCGTGAACGAGAAA
Source organism: Hymenobacter artigasi (assembly GCF_012275535.1). GTDB lineage: Bacteria > Bacteroidota > Bacteroidia > Cytophagales > Hymenobacteraceae > Hymenobacter > Hymenobacter artigasi. The sequence continues at coordinate 65,348 of NZ_JAAVTK010000003.1, forward strand.
TACTTCGAAAAAGGCCCCGTTACGCCCCAGGGCGGCGGACACTAAGCCATTCTCCCCTTCTAAATCCGACTTTGATATGAATCCTCAACCCAACAACTTCGGCACCCCGGCAGCCGAATCCAGCTCGACCGGCGCGCTGGTTATCGCCTGGCTTTTTGTGGGCATCCCCCTGGCCTGGGGCGTGTCGCAAACCTTTATTAAGGCGCTGACGCTATTTCAATAGCGGCGGTGTCATAGCAGATTGAGAAAGCAGCCGGCCCGGTGGGTCGGCTGCTTTTTTGTATGCGAAATTGCCAACACTAGTCGCCCTCCGCGGGCGCCTCACCCCCTGACCCCCTCTCCGAAAAGGAGAGGGGGGACCTAAAGATTTCCACCAGGTGCAGAACCGGTGTCCCCTCTCCTTTTCGGAGAGGGGGTCAGGGGGTGAGGCGCACGCGGAGGGCGACTACTGCCCACGCCTTACCTTCCCGCCATGAAAGCCCTCCTGCCCCTCGCCCTGCTCACGCTCCTCGCCGCCGCGCCAGCCGCGCCCCCCACGCAACGGGTACGCCAGTTTCGGCAGGCGCACGAGCGGGAACTGCTGGCCGAGTTCGGGCAATTGGTGGCCATCTCCAACGTGGCGGCCGACTCGGCCGGGCTGCGGCGCACGGCGCAGTTCATTCAGGGCATGATGCGGCGGCGCGGCATTGCCACCGAGCTGCTGGCCGCGCCCACACCGGGCGTGCCGCCGGTGGTGTTTGGCGAGGTGCGCGTGCCGGGTGCTACCCGCACCGTCATTTTTTATGCCCACTACGACGGCCAGCCCGTGAACCCCGCTCAGTGGGGCTACGGCCTGCAGCCCTTCCGGCCGCAGCTGGCCACGGGCCCGCTCGACCGGGGCGGACAGCTAACCGAGCTGCCGCCCGCCGGCCAGCCGCTCAGTCCCGACTGGCGCCTCTACGCCCGTAGCGCTTCCGACGACAAGGCTGGCGTGATGGCCATTCTGACTGGCTACGAAGCCTTGAAAGCCAGCAAGCTCAAGCCCAACGTCAACATCAAATTCTTCTTTGAAGGCGAAGAGGAACGGGGCTCGCCGCACCTGGCCGAGATTCTGGCCAAGCACAAGGCCCGGCTGGCTTCTGATGTGTGGGTGATTTGCGACGGGCCGGTGCACCAGTCGGGCCGCAAGCAGGTGGTGTTTGGGGCGCGGGGTGACGTGAACATGCGCCTGACGGTGTATGGCCCGCGCCGGCCGCTGCACAGCGGCCACTACGGCAACTGGGCCCCCAACCCCGGCCTGGCCCTGGCCCGCCTGCTGGCCTCAATGGAGGACAGCACCGGCCGGGTGCGCGTGGCCGGTTTCTACGACGACGTGACGCCGCTGAGCACGGCCGAGAAAGCCGCCCTGGCCCAGGTGCCCAACCTCGACGAAACTATTCGGCAGGAGCTGGGCTTCGCGCGGCCCTACGGCCCCGGCCAGTCGCTGGTGGAGCTGCTCAACCAGCCTTCGCTCAACATCAACGGCATGCAGAGCGCCAACGTGTACCCGGCCGCCGCCAACGTGATTCCGACCAGCGCCGCCGCCGTGCTCGACCTGCGCCTGGTGCCCGGCAACGATGCCCAGCGCCAGGTGCAGAAAGTGGTGCGCCACATCGAAGCGCAGGGCTACCACGTCCTCAGCGCCGAGCCCACCGACGCCGAGCGCGCCCAGTTTCCGCTGCTGGTGAAGGTGCAGGCCGAACCCGGCTACAATGCCCAGCGCACCCGCCTCGACCTGCCCATTGCCCGCCAGATTATCGCGGCCGTGCAAACCACCACCACCGACCCCGTGGTGGTGCTGCCCACCATGGGCGGCAGCCTGCCGCTCTACGTGTTCGAGCAGCAGCTGCAGGCCCAAACCATCACGGTGCCGGTGGCCAACTACGACAACAACCAGCACGCCGAAAACGAGAACATCCGTCTCGGCAACCTCTGGGGCGGCATTGAAACCATGGCCGCGATTATGCAGCTGAAGTAGCTCGCGCGGCAACAACCGCAAATACGGGGGCGGGGCGGCCAGGAAATTCCGACCTCGACTATCAGCCCCGGGAAGATTTTGTCCGTAAGCAGTTATCAAGGGGGCTGGCAGTGCCGGCCTCGTTTCTGACTTACGTTCGCCTATGTCCGCTCCCATTTATCCGTCTGGCACCGTGCGCGCGCTGCTCGCTACGCCGCACGTTTCCGATGCCACCCGTACCGCCCTGCAGGCCCGCCTCGATGCCCCGGTTGCCTACGAGCCACAGTTTCTGGCCCCTGAAACGTTCGCCCTGCTCGAAGCCGTGGCCGCTCGCCTCTTCCCCCAGCCCGACCGGCCCGACAATCCCATCCCGCTAGCCCCCAGCGTAGACCAGCGCCTCACCGAAGGCCGCGCCGACGGTTGGCGCTACGATGCTCTCCCGCCCGACCGCGAGGCCTATCGCCTGGGCTTGGGCGGTATTCAGGAAATTGCGCAGGAGCTATTTCAGGCCGATTTTATGGGGTTGAATGCGGAGCAGCAGGATGCCGTAATTCAGGCGCTGGCCGAAGGCACCCCGCCCGGCGCCGCCTGGGAAACCTTGGACGCCAGCCGCTTCTTCGAAGAAATGCTGGCCGAGCTTACCGAAACCTACTACGCCCACCCGCTGGCCCAGGAGGAAATCGGCTACGTAGGCATGGCTGACCTGCCCAAGTGGTCGAAAATCGGCCTTAATGAGAAAGACGACCGGGAGATTGATGTGCGGTAAGCTTTAGCTTGCCGTGATGTAATAAAAGCATTTTTACTACATCACAATACCCTCATTTCCAGCAAGGAAACTTATCTACTACTCAACGGCAAGCTAAAGCTTACCTCACTATATATGCCCGACGAAGAAATCATCGAAGAAGGCGTCATTAACCCTGTTCAACCCGAAGTTCAGGACCCGCTGCTGCGCTCGCTGCTGGCCGAAGAGCCCATACCCACCAACACGCCAAAAGAGCAGCCGCAAGCGGTAGAGCCCGAAGCCGATGAGGTCGACTGCGTGGTGATTGGACTGGGGGCGGGCGGCGCACCCCTGCTGGCCCGGCTGGCCCAGGCCGGCCTGAAAGTGGTGGCTTTGGAAGCCGGCCCCTGGCACACCCCCGAAACCGACTTCGCCACCGACGAAAAAGCGCAGGATTTCCTGTTCTGGAACGACGAGCGGCTGGCCGCCGGCGGCGACCCACTGGCCATGGGCAAGAACAACTCCGGCACCGGCGTAGGCGGCTCCACCCTACACTACACCGCCTACACCCCCCGCCCGCTGCCCGACGACCTGCACGTTCGGCGCGACTTCGGGCAGGGCGAGGACTGGCCAGTGAGCTACGAGGAGCTGGAACCCTACTACAATGAAGTGGAGCGGTTTATCGGGGTATCAGGCCCTACCCCCTACCCCTGGGGGCCTGCCCGCAGCCAGGGCTACCCGCTGGCTCCGCTGCCGCTGAACAGCGCCGCCCAGCTGATGGTACGCGGCGCGGAGAAAATGGGCATCAAGACCTCGCCAGCGGCCAATGCGGCCCTTTCGGCGCGCTACTACCAGGAGGGCGTGGGCTGGCGCGAGGCCTGCACCAACCGGGGCTTCTGCCAGGCCGGCTGCTCCAACGGGGCCAAGTCGAGCATGGACGTAACGTTTATTCCGCTGGCCGTGAAGCACGGGGCGGATATCCGACCCAATAGCTTCGTGACCGAGATTGAGCGCGACGCCCGGGGCTACGTGACGGGCGTGGTGTATACACAGAATGGTGAGCAAAAGCGTCAGCGCTGCCGCCACCTGTTTCTCTGCGGCGGCTCGGTGGAAACCCCGCGCCTGCTGCTGCTCAATGAGCTGGCCCTGACCAGCGGGCAGGTGGGCCGCAACCTGATGGCCCACCCCGGCCTGCAGGTCTGGGGCACGTTTGCCGATGAAGTGCGGCCCAACAAGGGTATTCCTGGCGGCCTGATTTCGCAGGACACCCACCGGCCGAAGGATGCCGACTTCATCGGCGGCTACCTGCTGCAAAGCATCGGCGTGATGCCTGTGACGTTTGCCGGGCAGGTGGCGCGAGGCCGCAAAATGTGGGGCCAGCCCCTGCGCGACTACATGCGCAACTTCAACCACATTGCCGGCATCAATATTCTGGGCGACTGCCTGCCCCACGCCGACAACTTTCTGGAGTTGGCCGACGAAAAAGACGCCCGCGGCCTGCCCAAGCCCCGCCTGCACTTCACCGCTCAGGAAAATGAGCACCGCATGAATGCCCACGCCGAAAAAATCATGCGGGGCATCTGGGAAGCCGCCGGGGCTACTGATATCTGGTCGTTTCAGCGGTATGCGCACGTCATCGGCACGGCCCGCATGGGCAAGAGTGGCGACGATGCGGTGGTGGATGCCAACGGCCGCGCTTTCGACGTGCCCAACCTATACATCTCCGATAACTCAACGTTCCCGAGTGCGCTGAGCGTGAACCCGGCCCTGACCATCATGGCCCTGAGCCTGCGCACGGCGGACAAGTTTCTCGAGAGCCTTAAATAGTGCTTGGTTGTTGGTGCTTGGTGCTTGGCACCATTTAGCCAGCGAATATTCATCCAAAAACCAAGCACCAACAACCAAGCACCAATTTATGAAATCCTTTCTCACAGAAATTCACGACCATTTCGGCGATGGCAACTACGAGGGCGACCAGTACGGCGGCGCAGCCGGCCACAACGGCAACGGCCTGCCCACCGGCCTGCCCAATAATTTCATGTTCGCCACCGGCATTGAGTGCAGCTACCCGACCATCGACAACGGCAAAACCCGCCGCGACCTGCTGGCCGAGTGCGACCACTACAACCGCTACAAGGAAGACCTGGCGCTGGTGAAGGAAATGGGGCTAAAGGTGCTGCGCTACGGCCTGCCCTACTACAAAATTCAGCTCAGCCCCGATAAGTACGACTGGGAATTCGCCGATGCCGCGATGGCCGAAATCCGCCGCCTCGAAATCACGCCCATTCTGGATTTGATGCACTTCGGGGTGCCCGATTTCATTGGCAATTTCCAGAACCCCGAGCTGCCGGTGCATTTCGCGGCCTACTGCGAGGAAGTGGCCAAACGCTACCCATGGGTGCGCTACTACACCCCGGTGAATGAGATTTACGTGACGGCCAAGATGAGCGCCAAGGACGGCGTCTGGAACGAGCAGTTGAAGTCGGACAAGGCTTTTGTGACGGCCCTGAAGCACCTGGTGGCCGCCAGCATCATGGGCACGCAGCGAATTGCCAAGCACCGGCCCGACTGCATCATCGTGCAGAGCGAGTCGGCGGAGTTTACCCACGAGCTGCGGGCCGAGCACACGCCCGAAGTGCAGCTCCAGAACAAGCTGCGCTTCGCCTCGCTCGACTTGCTCTATGCCCACCACCCCGAGGGCGAGGTGGTCAACTACCTCTACGACAACGGCATGACCCGGCGCGAATACGACTGGTTTATGGCCGGCGAGCCGCCCGGATACCAGATAATGGGCAACGACTACTACGGCCGCAACGAGAAGATTATGCTGCCCGATGGCTCCATCCAGACCAGTATGGACGTGCTGGGCTGGTACAACATTACCCACGACTACTACCAGCGCTACAAGAAGCCGGTGATGCACACCGAAACCAACGTGCTCGATGCCAAAGACGGCCCCAACTGGCTCTGGAAGCAGTGGGTGAATATATTGAGAATGCGGAAAGAAGGCGTGCCCGTGCTCGGCTTCACCTGGTATTCTCTCATCGACCAGATTGACTGGGACAAGGGCCTGGAGCGCAAAGTAGGCACCGTGAACCCCTGCGGCCTCTTCGACCTTGACCGTAAGCCCCGCCCCGTGGCCGAGGCCTACAAAATGCTGCTCCAGGAATACGGCCAGATTACCATTGTGCCTCACGGCGAGCTCTTTGAGATAACCTCCGCGCCCGCCACGCTGAAAGTGGAGGTGTAGATTGACCTGACGGATTCAGAAAAAGCACGGCAGACTGAGCAGCGACGCTCAGCCTGCCGTGCTTTTTCATTCACTCCACACCCGCCGCGCATTGCTTGCACTACGATGAAACCTCAACCCCTCAATCACCAACTCCACCGCTTGCTGTGGCAGCATGGGCTGCTGCTGCTGCTGGGCCTGGCCCTGTACCTGCTCGACAAGCACGAGGGCCTGCCAGCTGATGTGATTACCGGCCTGCTCCTGGCGGCGGCGGCCGGCAAAACGGGCTACTTCCTGCTGCATAATTTCCGGGCGCTGGCGGCCCTGCGCGAAACGTTTCAGCAATTCCTGCTCCTCGTGTCGCTCAACCTGGGCATGATTGCACTGTCATTCGCGCTCGACTTCTACTGTCTCAACCACGTAAACAGGCATGCTTTCACGGGGCTAAGGCCGGGCTCCGAGCTGGAAATCTTCGGGCAATTATTTTACTACAGCGTAGGCACGCTCATCAGCAACGCGGGCGGCAGCGTGACGGCGGCGGCGGGCACCACACAGGTGCTGCTGCTGCTGGAAAAAATTGCCGGTTTCGTGTCCACGGTTTTCGTTATTTCAAATGCAGCCAACTACCTCGGGCCGCTGCCCAAGGCCGGGCCGCCACTCACAGCCCCGGCCACGCAGGAGAATTTACCGGCCCCCGAAGCCCGTGATTTTACTCCGACGGTCCCAGAGCCGTAAGCCCAGCTGATGACGACTTCAGCCCCCACCCTACTGCTGCGCGTAGCCGCTACCTGGCCCCTTCCCGGCCTGGGCCTGCTGGCGCTGCCCAGCGGCCCCACCCCGCACCTGGCCGCCTACGAGCTGCACGCGGCAGTAGCCGCCGAGGCCGTGCTGCCTGATGGTGCGCGCCACGCCGCCACGGCCACCGTTGAAGAAATAACCCGGGGAGCGATACCGGAGCGGGGCCTGTTGCTTGAATTCGGTGCGGCCGTGGATTTGCCCGCTGGCACCGAAATATGGCTGGTGCTGCCACCGCTGCCGGGCCTCGATGGGTAAGGGCAATGCCCCGGCAATTACCTGCCCCGGCCATTTTGCGCGATGCCGGGTAAGTGCATGCTCACTGTGGCTAAATCCGCTGGCCGGGCCCCGACCATCATTCGCCCGGCAGGTTTAATCTTTCACCAGAAATTTTACTGATTTCGGCACGGAACTAGTTGGGAGCCGCTTGCGCTTTGCGTAAATTGCGGGACTACTTATGGTTTTGGCATTTGGCTCTTTTATACTTCGTATGAAATTTCTTGCTCCGCTGCTCCTGGTGTGCCTCCTGGCACTGCCAGCCGCAGCCCAGCGTATCGTAATCAGTGGCCAAGTAGTGGAAGCTACGAACGGTGAGCCGGTGCCGTTCGCGTCCATCTTTATTCCGAAGAGCAGCGCCGGCGTCACGGCCGATGCCGATGGCAAGTTCAAGCTCACCGCCACGGGCTCGCCCGATTCCATCGCGGCCTCGGCGCTGGGCTTTGCCACGCAGCGGCGCCGGCTCAGCAACGCGGCCGTGCAAACGGTGCTGTTCCGGATGAAAACCGGCGGCGTGGCGCTGGGCGAGGTAATCGTGTCGTCGCGCCAGCCCGAAAATCCGGCTTTCCGTATTCTGCGCGAAGTGCAGCGGCACAAGCCCGAGAATGCCCGCACCGCCCTGCAGGCCGCCGAGTACGATTCCTACAACCGCATCGAAACCAGCCTGATTGACCTGCCCAAGAGCTTGTCCAATCGCAAGGTTATCAAGGATATTCGGGCGCTGGCCGTGCGCCAGGGGGCCGCCGCCGCCGCCGATGTGGATGCCCCGCTCCCGGTTTTTGCCTCGGAAGTGGGCTCGCGGGTGTACCAGCGCAACTCGCCTCTGCGCCGCCGCGAAGACCTGCTGCACAAGCAGATGCGCGGCGTGGGCCCGCGCGAAGGCTCGGTGCTCTCGCAAATGCTGGGCTCCAACTTCCAGAACTTCGACTTCTACCCCAACTGGCAAAACGTGCTGGGCAAGGACTTCATCTCGCCCATTGCCGAAGGCGGCCGCGTTACCTACGACTACGAGCTGCAGGATTCCGTGTTTGTGGGCAAGGACTGGTGCTATAAAATTGCCGTCACACCCAAGCGCAGCCACGATTTGGCCTTCAAAGGCACTATCTGGATTACGCAGGAAGGCTACGCCCTGCGCCGGGCCGACCTCGTGGCCAGCCCCGAAGCCAACATCAACTTCGTGAATGACCTGCGCATTTACCAGGACCTGACCTCGCCCGCCGACGGCGCGGGCCTGCCCACCCGCACCAAAATGGTGCTCAGCGTGCGGCCCTACGAAAAGCAGGCGGCCATGCTGGTGCGCTTCACCACGGTGAGCAGCAACTTCGTGCGCAACCAGGTGCATGAGGAGCCCGGCTTCTACGACCAGCCCATCGTGTCGTCGCTCATGGAGCCCACCGACAAGGAGGAGCCCGGCGTGGGCAGCCTGCTCACCGGCCTGCCCCAGGGCGGCAGGGGCGGCTATTTCGACCTGCACCGGCCCGATACCCTGAGCCTGAGCGAGCGCCAGACGTTTGCCGTGCTCGACTCGGCCAAGCAGCTGCCCTCGGTGCGCAACGTGCTCGACTGGGTGGAGCTGCTCGTGAACGGCTACAAGCGTGTGGGCAAGCTCGATTTCGGCCCCATCTCCACGCTCTACGCCAACAACGACTTCGAAGGCAACCGCTTCCGCTTTGGCTTTCGCACCACGCCCGAAATCAGCCGCAACTGGCTCACGCAGGCGTACGTAGCCTACGGCACCAAAGATGGCCGCTTCAAGTACGGGGCCCGCGTCAGCTACGTGGCCGAGCGCCGCCACTGGACGGTATTCACCGGCGAGTTCAAGCACGACGTGGAGCAGGCCGCGCTGCTGGACAACGACTTTCTCGACAACAACAACCTGTTTACTGCGGCTTCGAGGTGGGGCCGTTTCCGGCAGGGCAAGCCCGTGCTGCGCGACCTCACCTCCCTGAGTGTGCAGCGCGACCTGTTCCACGGCTTCACCCAAACGCTCACGCTTCGCTACCAGAACATCAACCCGCTGTTTGAATACCGCCGCCACTCTCCCAGCCCAGGTGGCCAGCCACCCACAGAAATGCCCGCCTCAGATGTACTGCATCTGAGCGAGTTAGTATCCGAATCGCGCTACGCTCCCGACGAAAATCTGGTGCAGAGCGAAACCCGCCGCCGGGCCGTGGGCTTGAAGCGCCTGCCGGTGTTCACCTTCCGCTACACGCTGGGCGCCATCGACTGGACGCAGGGCGACTTCATGTACCACAAGTTCAACCTGGCCATTTCGCACAGCGTTTCGGTGGGCCAGCTGGGCCGCCTCACCTACCGGGCCGAGGGCAACTACATTCCCACGGCGCTGCCCTACTTCATCCTCAAAACTCCGCTGGGCAACCAGACGCCATTTTATAACGCCAACGCTTTCAACCTGATGAACTACTTTGAGTTCATCACTGACCGTTCGGTCACGCTGCGCCTCGACCACCATTTCGAAGGCCTGCTCGTGAACTCCATTCCGGGTATCCGCGCCCTCAACTGGCGCCTGGTGGGTACCGGCAATGTGCTCTACGGCAAGCTCTCGGACCGTGCCCGCCGCATCAACGGCAACACACCCGACCTGCCCGGCGCCATTTCGACCCCTTACATAGAAGTCGGCTACGGGGTAGAAAATATCTTCAAATTCATTCGGGTCGATTTCATTCACCGCCTCACCTACCGCGACACGCCGGGCACCAGCAACTTTGGCATCAAAGTGGGGGCGCAGTTCCGGTTGTAGCCGCGCAGCCTGCTCAGGTTTCAGCGCCCGGCTGTGTCTCGACACGGCCGGGCTTTTTTTATTGCGCCTACGCCCTGCGGCACTTCGGGCGTGAACCCCTGCTTATCGAAGCGGTTTCATTCAGCCGGTTTCGGGTTGCGTTTTTGTAAGTTCGCTGCTGCTATGCCTCGTATTCTCTCACTGATTTCGCGTTTGCAATCGACGGGTGGTAAGTACCCACTATACCGCCTGGCTCTGCTATGCATCTGGCTGCTGCTGCCGGCCCGCGCCCACGCTACCCCCGAAGACACCCTGGCCGTGAACCCGGCCCAGCCGGCCCTCTACCTGGAGGAGAACTACTACAGCATGCTGGAAGACCCTACGGGCCGGCTACACCTTGCCGATGTGCAGCTACCGGCGTGGAGCCGTCGGTTTGTGGCCATGCGCGGCTCAGGGCACCCGCCCAATATCGAGCACCCGCGCAGCACCTACTGGCTGCGCATCACGGTGCGCCAGCGCCCTACCGACAATGCGGCCTGGTACCTGGAACTGTATGACTCGCACATTGGCAATGCGATGTTTTTCAGCCCCCAGCGCGGCTCCAGCACCACCTACGACAGCGTGGCTACGGGAGCCAACCAATCGTTTGCCACGCGCCCGCATCCCTACAAAAACTTCCTGTTCGACCTGCCGCCCCGGCCCGGCGAAACCGCCACCTACTACCTGCGCCTGCACTCCGACACCCGCACCAGCTTCCGGGCCATGCTGCACAGCGGGGCCGGCCTCATCCCGGAGCTGTCGCTGCAATACTGGCTGTTGGGCATTTTCTACGGCATCCTGTTCATCATGGTGCTCTACAATCTGATTCTGTTCTTCTTCCTGAGTGAGCGCACCTATCTCTACTACGTGCTCTATGTGCTCAGCGGGGCGCTGCTGTTTCTGACCGAAGATGGCCTGGGTTTCCAGTACTTATGGTCCGATTTCCCGCGCCTGAACCACTTCATTGGGGCGCTGGCCCCGGTGCTGCTGCTGCTCACGTTTGCGACCTACGCGGGTGGCTTTCTCGACACGGCCTCCCGGCTGCCGGGGCTGCACCGAGCGGGGCAGTGGGTGGTGGGCATCAGCACGGGCCTGCTGGTGCTCGATGCGGCAGTGGTGCACTCGGGTTTCAGCTTCTGGCTTTACCTGCTGCCTTATGGCTTGCTGTATTACGCTGGTTTGCAAGCTTATCGCAGCGGCCTGCGGCCCGCCCGCTACCTGTTGCTGGCCCAGGCGCTGGTGGCCACCAGCCTCACGTTCCTCATCATGCGCAAGCTGGGCATCAATTTCTACAGCAATGTATACACGGTGTACAGCCTGAACGCCGCCTTCGTGGTAGAAGTAGTGATTTTGAGCTACGCGCTGGGCGAAAAGCTGAAGGGCCTGATGGATGTCGCGCTGCTCACGCAGCACCGCCTGCTGAAGCAGCTTCGCAAAAAGCACCAGGCCCAGGACCGTCTGGTAGTGCAAATGCGCGAAAACCAAACCCTTAAAGACCAGCTCAATACCGAGCTGGAAGGCCTGGTAGCCCTGCGCACCACCGAGCTGCGCCAGCAGAACGAAACCGTGGCCGCCCAAAACCGCGAGCTATTGCAAGCCAATGGCCTGCTGGCCCTGCAATCGGCCGCCATCGAGAAGCTCAACGGCGACCTCAGCCGCGACCTGCACGCCGAGAAGGCGGCGCGCATAGAGTCGAAGGAAGTAGACTTTGGCGAATTCAGCCAGATATACCCCGATAAGGACGCCTGCCTGCGCTACCTGGCCGACTTGAAATGGGGCCACGGCAGCTACCAGTGCCGCAAGTGTGGCCACGAAAAGAGCTGCGAGGCCCGCGAGCCCTACGCCCGGCGCTGCACCCGCTGCCGCTACGTAGAGTCGGCCACGACCGGCACCCTCTTGCAAAAGTGCAAATTCTCCATTGTCAAGGCGCTGTATGCTGTCTTCCTGCTGCACGCCCACAAAGGGAACTACTCCCCCGCCGAGCTGGCCCGGGTGCTGGACCTGCGCCCGGCCACCAGCTGGACTTTTGCCCAGAAGGTGCTGCTGGCTTTGCAGCGCCGCCACCTGGCCGCCGACTATGAGGACGGTGAACCCTGGACTCATGTACTGTTGGATGCCTCTACAGAAGTAGAAATAGAGGAGAGCGAGCCCAGTGAAACCGGGAGTTAAGCACAACAAATACTCCGGTAACGTTTGTGATAAATCGAAATGTCTTTTTAGGTATTAAGAACTATACCAGGCGGCATTTAACCTGATAATCTACCGCTTGGAAAGTATTCGTCGTTTTTTTTTGATAATAACTGTTTTTTTTCATTGTTTTTTAGCCTGCAGGGCAGAAAACCAAAACGCTTCCACTACTCAAATCAAGCGGTAATCAGCAATCACAACGTGTGTGGCAAGCGTATAACCCATTTTTAAAAATATAGCAAAAGCTTCAAATCAAGCCATTCAGGGCAGTTATTGAGTCGTATTTACTCAACACGCTCAACTACATTTGGTCAACTGAATATTCCAGATGGCCTCATTCTCCTCCCTGATTCGCCTTCGTCTACTTGCCGGTTCGTGCTTGTCTTCGGCAGCCCAGCCTTCCTTGTTCGGATGGCGCAATCTCTTGCTGGTAGTACCACTCCTGGCCGCCTGCCAGCGCGGGGCCGTGCCGATGGCCACGGTTGCTCCGCCTACCGTGAGCATCGCGGCTGAAACACCAGCCGCCACCTTTAGCCCGCGCGTGCAGCAGCTGCTGGCGCAGATGACGCTGGAAGAGAAAATAGGTCAGATGACCCAGCTGAATATTTCGGCGATAAATCATACTGGAGCCGGTGGCGATGTAACCCTCGATTCGGCCAAAGCAACTGCTCTGGTTCGGGATTTTCACATTGGGTCCTTCATCAACGGGGAGGCTGTGCCGGCCACGCAATGGCTGCGCTACTCGGCTGCGCTGCAACGCATCGCCCTGCGCGAGTCGCGGCTGCACATCCCAATGATTTATGGCATCGACCATATGCACGGGGCCAGCTACGTGAGCGGCACCGCCATCTTCCCGCACAACATCAACATCGGCGCCAGCTTCAACCCGGAGCTGGCCCGCCAGACGGCCCGCGCCACGATACTCGAATCGGCTGATTTGGGGCATCACTGGGTATTCGCGCCGGTGCTGGATTTGGGCGTGAACACCTACTGGCCCCGCTTCTACGAAACCTACGGCGAAGACCCGCTGGTGGCCGCCACGCTGGGCAGCGCCTTCGTGCGGGAGATGCAGACCAACACAGAAATAGCCCCCTATAAAGTGGCCGCCTGCGGCAAGCATTTCCTGGGCTACTCCGACCCGCGCAATGGCTGGGACCGCACCAATGCCCTCATCCCTGACCAACGGCTGCAGGAGTTCTTCCGGCCTTCGTTCCAGGCCGCAATCGATTCCGGCCTGAAGTCAATCATGATTAACTCCGGCGAAATCAACGGCGAGCCGGTGCACGCCTCCAGGGCCATTCTCACGGACCTGCTGCGGCGCCAGATGGGCTTCAAAGGCGTGGCCGTGACCGACTGGGAAGACATTATCCGGCTGGTGCGCATTCAGAAAGTGGCGGCCAACGAGAAAGAAGCCACCTGGATGGCCATTGACGCGGGCGTAGACATGGCTATGACGCCCTACACCACTACCTTCTGCCGCTACGTGAAGGAGCTGGTGCAGGAAGGCCGCCTCACGCAGGCCCGCATCGACCTTTCGGCCGGCCGCGTGCTGCAGATGAAGGACGAAATCGGGTTGTTTGAAAACGCCATGCCGCGCGCCGACCGGCTGAGCCGCGTGGGCGACCCGGCCCTGCGTGCCCAGGCCGTGGCCGCCGCCCGCGAGTCGGTGGTACTGCTTAAGAATGAGAAGAATATGCTACCCCTGGCCCCGGCCAGGGTGAAGCGGCTGCTGGTAGTGGGCCCCTCGGCCGATTCGCGCGCCAACCTGTGCGGCGGCTGGACCCTGGCCTGGCAGGGCCGCCCCGAAGATGCCTACCCCAAGGATGTGCCCACCGTGCTCGAAGCCCTGCGCCGCGAGTACCCGCAGGCCAAAGTAGAGATGCTGCCCTACCGCGACGCCAAAGGCAACCTGCTGCTGGCCAGCATTGCCCGCGCCGCCCGGCAGGCCGATGCCGTGGTGCTGGCCCTGGGCGAGCGCCCCTACACCGAAGGCCTGGGCAACACCTCCGACCTGACCCTGCCCGACGACCAGCAACAGCTGGCGCGCACGGCCCAGGCCAGCGGCAAGCCCACCATTCTGCTGATGATTGGCGGGCGGCCGGGCATCATCCGGAGCGTGGCTGAGGGCACGCCGGCCATTATCTGGGCGGGGCTGCCGGGCTACGGCGGCGGCACGGCCCTGGCCGAAATCATCAGCGGGAAAACCAATCCGAGCGGCAAGCTGCCGTTTACCTACCCGCAGTTTGCCGGCCACATCACCAACTACCACCACGACAACAACGAGAACAGCCTCGATTTGAGCGACTTCGGTGCCGGCTTTGAGCAGCGCGGGGCCAAGTACAAGAGCAGCATGCTCACGGAGTTTGGCGAGGGCCTGAGCTATACCACTTACGCCTACTCGGGGCTGGCGCTGAGCGACTCGGTGCTGACCGGGCCGGCCGCCAAGCTGCGCGCCACGGTGCGCGTGGCCAACACCGGTGCCCGCGCCGGCCAGGAGGCCGTGCTCTGGTTCCTGACCGATGAGGTAGGCCGCGTGGCCCGCCCGGTACGCCTGCTGAAGCACTTCGAGAAGCAGCCCTTTGCCCCCGGCCAGAGCCGCGAGCTCACTTTTGAGATTGACCCGCTGCGCGACCTGAGCTACCCCGATGGCCAGGGCCGGCCCCAGCTGGAAAACGGCTGGTACACCCTGCGCGTGGGCTCGCAGCTGATGCGCTTCCGCTACGCGGGCGGCCCGGTGGCCAGCGCCACCCCGGCCCCCGACAACACGACCGGCGCGGTGCGCCCCACCGCCGGCCCGGCTACGGCCGCCACTGCCCGATAACCCCGTTTTTTTTAATACCCAGTTGCCTCTAATTCCCACCACACCATTTCAACTCTCACCATGAAGCGAAATTATTACCTGATTGCTCTGCTGCGCCGCTCTGCGGTGCTGCTGGCTTGCGGGATGCCCATCCTGGCGCACGGAGCTCCGGCTTCGGCTCCGCGCCCGGTGATGCGGCCCGTAGCCGATGTACCCGTGAGCGGGCGCGTGACCGACGGCAGCGGCAGTGGCCTGCCCGGCGTAACGGTGCTTGTAAAGGGTACCACGATTGGCACCACGACCAATGCCGACGGCAGCTTCTCGCTGAATGCGCCCGAGCGCAGCACCCTGGTTTTTAGTTACATTGGCTACCGCACGCAGGAAGCCGCCGTGAGCGCCAATGGCACAGTATCCGTGTCGATGGCCGTGGACGAGCAGAAGCTGAACGAAGTAGTGGTAGTGGGCTACGGCACCCAGCAGCGCGGCAGCGTGACGGGCGCCGTATCGTCGGTAACGGCGAAGGAGATTGCCTCCCAGCCGGTGGCCGATGCGACCCAGGCCTTGCAGGGCCGGGCGGCGGGCGTCACGGTGACTTCTAACGGTGGCGCGCCGGGCGGCGCGGCGGGCACTTCGGTGCGCGTGCGGGGCATTACCTCGGCCGGCAATAACAGCCCGTTGTACGTGGTGGATGGCTTTCCGCTACCCGATTCGAAGGATGCCAACGGGAATGTTCAGGAGAACCAGCTGAATGCCATCAGCCCCAACGACATCGAAACCATTGACATCCTGAAGGATGCCTCGGCCACGGCCATTTACGGCGTGCGGGCCGCCAACGGCGTGGTCATCATCACCACCAAGCGCGGCAAGTCCGGGCAGTCCACCATCAACGTGGATGCCTACCGGGGCGTGCAGGATGTATCGCGCAAGCTGAGCCTGCTCACGGCCGAGCAATACGCGGTGATTAACAACGAAAACCGCCTCGCGGCGGGCCAGCCCATTGTGGTAGACCGCCTGCGCAATCCGCAGGCCCTGGGCACGGGCACCAACTGGCAGGACGAGGTGTTCCGCCGGGCCGCTATTCAGAACTATTCGCTGTCGGCCACGGGCGGGGGCGACAAGGCCCGCTTTGCGGTTTCGGCCAGCTACTTTAAGCAGGACGGCACCATTGTGGGCTCTAATTTTGAGCGGTTTACGCTGCGTGCCAATGGTGACCTGCAGATAAACAAGATTCTGAAAATCGGCAACAGCATCTCGATTACCCACCTGGAAGACCGGCAGATTACGACCAACAACGGCGAGTATGGCACGGTGCAGCAGGCGCTGCGCATTCCGGCCATTATCCCGTTGTTCCGGCCCGATGGCTACTACTACGAGCCGCGCGGTGCCCAGGACAACTTTATTGAGGAAAACCCCATTGTAGCGGCCACCCTCAACAACCAGAAATTCACCCGCAACCGGGCCCTCACCACCTTCTTTGTAGAAGTGGAGCCGCTGAAGGGCCTGCGCTTCCGCACCAACGTGGGTGCCGACCTGATTTTTGACAACTATAACTCTTTCCGGCCCACCATTCCCGAGCTGCGCGTGGGCACCGACGTGTACAGCACCCGCTACAACCTGGCCGGGGCCACGGCCACGGCCGGCTACACGCCAAGCTACCTGATTGAGAACACGGCCACCTACGACCACCTCTTTGCCGACAAGCACCAGGTGACGCTGCTGCTGGGCCAGTCGGCGCAGGCGTTCAACTTCAGCAACGTGGAAGCTTACCGCACGGGCTACCTGCGCAACGACCTGCAGGTGATTAACACCGGCCCGCTGAACACGTCGCTGGCCAACGCGGGCATCATCAACCCCACCTCGCACCTGGCCAGCTACTTTACCCGCCTCAACTACGAGTTTGCCGGCAAGTACCTGTTCTCGGCCATTGCCCGCTACGATGGCTCGGGCAACTTCCCGCCCGGCCAGCAGTTCGGCTTCTTCCCCGGCGTATCGGCCGGCTGGCGGGTGTCGGAGGAATCCTTCCTCAAGGGCAACGCTGTTATCAGCAACCTGAAGGTGCGCGTGGGCTACGGCAAGGTGGGCAACCCCAACAACGCCGGGCGCTTCGCCTACCTCTATTCCATCAACTCGGCCATTTCGTATCCGTTCGGGCCCAGCGGCACCATTCAGACGGGCGCCGCGCCTACGCGCCTGGCCAACCCCGACCTGCGCTGGGAAACCAACAACCAGACCAACCTGGGCTTCGACTTCGGCTTCCTCGACAACCGCTTCGAGGCCACCATCGACCTCTACGACCGCACCTCGCCCAACCTGATTGCGCCGGTACCCGTGTCGCTGGTGTCGGGCACCTACGAGAGTGTGAACCGCAACGCGGCCTCGGCCTACAACCGCGGCGTGGACGTATCGCTGACCTCGCGCAACATCCAGGGCGGCGCCTCGGGCCTGACCTGGACCACCAACCTGAACTTCTCGGCCTACAAAACCAAGCTGGAGTCGCTGGGAGCCGGCCAGCCTTATGATGGCCTGGGCAGCCTGAGCGGCGTGATTGTACGCTACGACCAGGGCCAGCCCTTCGGCTCGTTCTTCGGCTACGTGGCCGATGGCCTGTTCCAGACGCCGGAGGACGTGAAAAACCACGCCACCCAGACCGCCGGCACCAACTCGCAAACCAGCACCGCCCCCGGCGACATCCGCTTCAAGGACCTGAACGGCGATGGCGTGATTAACGCGGCCGACCGCACGTACATCGGCAACCCCAACCCTAAGTTCACCTACGGCGTGAACAACAGCCTGACCTTTAAGGGCATCGACCTGAATGTGTTTGTGCAGGGCTCGCAGGGCAACCAGATTTACAACCAGAACCGCTACATTCTGGAAAGCGCCCTGTATGGCAACAGCAACGGCAGCACCCGCGTGCTGGGCCGCTGGACCGGCGAAGGCACCAGCACCGACGTGCCCCGCGCCATTGCCGGCGACCCCAACAACAACCTGCGCGTGAGCAGCTACTACATCGAGGACGGCTCCTACCTGCGCATCAAAACCCTGACGCTGGGCTACAGCCTGCCCACGGCCCTGTCCAGCCGCATTGCCGCCAAGCAGCTGCGCGTGTACGTGACGGCCCAGAACCTGGTGACCCTGACCAAGTACACCGGCTTCGACCCCGAGGTGGGCTCGCGCGGGGTAGACCTGGGCGTGTATCCACAGCCGCGCGTGTTCCTGGCCGGCCTCAACCTGGGCTTCTAATCCTTAACGACTTACGACGATGAAACTCACCATTTCTCCTAAATTCGCCAGCAGCGCGCTGCTGCTCACCCTCGGCCTGCTCTCGGCAAGCTGCGGCAAGAAGTTTCTGGACGAGTCGCCCACCGACCAGGTGACCGACGCCAACTTCTACAAAACCACCACCGACGCCATTCAGGCCACCAACGCCATCTACAGCGAGCTGGGCAAGCAAGGGCAGTACAACTACGCCCTGTGGGGCATCGGCGACATTGGCTCCGATATTTCCTACACCGGCGGTGGGGGCGGCGGCGACGGCATTGAGCAGCAGCAGCTCGACAACTACAATATTCCGGCCACCAACCCGCTCACGTCCAACTTGTGGGGTGGCTGCTTTGTGGGCATCGGCCGGGCCAACATTGTGCTCCAAAAGGTGCCGGCTATGCAGATTGACCCGGCCATTCAGGCCCGCTCCATTGGCGAGGCCGAGTTTCTGCGGGCCAAGTACTACTTCGACCTGGTGCGGGTTTTCGGCGACGTGCCCCTGCTCACTACGCCGCCCACCACGGTGGCCGAAGTGAACGTGCCCCGCACACCGGTAGCCCAGATTTATCCCGTAATTGAGAAAGACCTGCTCGACGCCATTACCAAACTACCGGCCTCGTATAGCGGCGATGAGCTGGGCCGCGCCACCAAGTGGGCAGCCGCCGGCCTGCTGGCCAAGGTGTACCTCACCGAGGGCAAAATGGCGGAGGCCGCCACCCAGGCGCGCACCGTCATCAATAACAGCGGCAAGAGCCTGTGGGCCAACTACGGCGACAACTTCAAGGTAGCCAACGAGAACGGCAAGGAGTCGCTCTTTGAGGTGCAGTACGTGGCGGGCCGCAACCAGTACACGTTCAATGGCCTGGGCTTTGTGGGCAACGAGTTCTTCGGGCCCCGTGGCCAGGGCATTGTGCCCCAGGGCGGCTACGGCTTCAACATTCCCGAAGACGCCTTTGTGGCCGGCTACGAAACCGGCGACCTGCGCCGCGACGTGACCATCTGGAAGCCCGGCGATGCCTACCCCGACGGCCGCACCCAGCCGGCTTCGCTGCCGGGCTCGCCCCACGGCTACGGCTGCAAAAAGTGGTTTATCGGCAAGGTGAATACCAACGTCTGGGATTCGGAGCTGAACATTGCGGTGCTGCGCCTGGCCGAGATGTACCTGATTCTGGCCGAAGGCGTGGGCCCCACGGCCGAGGGCCTGGAGGCCATCAACAAGGTGCGCCGCCGCTCGTTTGGGGAGGCTGTTGGCACGGCTGGCACGCACGATTTGGCCGCCGGCCTGAGCGCCACGGCCTTCAAAACCGCCGTGTGGCGTGAGCGCAAGTACGAGCTGGCGTTCGAAAACGACCGGTGGTTCGATATGAAGCGCACCGGCGAGCTGTTGCAGTACACGGCCAAGGGCGTGAAGCCCTTCAACATTGTGCTGCCCATTCCGCAGTCGGAGCGCGACGTGAACCCCGCCCTCACGCAAAACACTGGCTATTAACTGACCGCCGGGCCGGCGGCCTCCCCGCTGCCGGCCCCAGGCATCTCACCCCCTCTCCGCTGAATTCCCATGAAAAATATACTTCGTACCGCCGTGCTGGGCGTGCTGCTGACGCCCCTGCTGCTGACTTCCTGCAAGAAAGCAGGCGACGACAGCAAGCTCGAAGGCCCCGTGCCCACCTCCACCTTTACCTCCCAGGCCAACACCACCGAGTTTCCGACCGTGGTGACCTTCACCAGCACCAGCACCGCTGGCTTTCTCTACCAGTGGAACTTCGGCGATAACTCCATCGCCTCGGGGCCCACGGTGATGCACACTTACCCCCGCGGCGGCTCCTACCAGGTAGAGCTGACCACGGCCGGCCGCGGCGGCACCGCCATCTCGGCCAAGCAGACCGTGACCATTGCCGACCCCTGCGCCAATGCCACCTTCAGCAAGGTGGTGAACTGCGCGGGCAGCGGCATTCGGGTGTGGGCGTTTTCGAGCCAGCCCGGCGCCATTGTGCGGGAAACTGCCGGCGGCGTGCCCATTTCGACCTCCACCACGCTGCCCGCCTGCCAGCTCGACGACCAGTTTTCGTTTAGCAGCGCGTTCACCATCAACTACAACAGCGCCGGCCAGACCTTCCAGAACGGAGCCTGCGGCGCTTCGCTGAACTTCGCGACCGACTTCGTGTTCCGGCCCAATGCCAGCGGCAACCCGCAAATTGTGCTGAAAGGCAAAAAGACCTTCCTGGGCCTCACGGACTCGGTGGTGAACAAGACTTACGACGTGCTGGAAGCCACCGACACCCGCCTGCGCCTGCGCGGCACCAACCCCGACGGCACCCGCACCACCCTCACCTTCGCGCCCTACGACGCCACGGCCCCCTACAAGCTGCTGCTCACCGGCGGCTCTTCCAAAACGTGGCTGCTGGACAATGCCGCCGACGCCCCCATTGTGGTAGGTACCGAAGCTGCGCCCACCTCCTACTTTGCCGGCGTGCTGGCCGGGCAGCTGCCCGCCTGCCAGTCCGATGACGAGTACACGTTCTCGAACGCCAACATTTTCTCCTACGATGCCAAGGCCGAAACCTTCTCGGCCAATGGCTACTCCTGCCAGGCTCCCCAGACGGGCACTTCGCCCTTCGTGTTTGGGCCGGCGGCTGGCACCGGGCTGGCGCAGTTCACCCTCACGCGGGTGGGCGCCTTCATTGGCGCTACCGATGCCTCCGTCACCGAGCGGGTGTACCGCATCCTGTCCATCGATGCCCAGCACATGGTGCTGCGCGCCGGCAGCGGCCTCAACGGCGGAACTGTATTCACCATTAAGCTGGTTGCTAAATAGCTGAATATCGGCTCTTTTATTCAGATAAAACCATTCAACTACCCTATTGCTTATGTTTAGACTAACCCCAACCGGCCGCCGCAGCTTGTCCCTCAGCACCAGCCTGCTGCTGGCGCTGAGCCTAGCCGCCTGCACCGAAAAAGGCAGCACCTTTACGCCGGCTCCCACCACCCCGACGACCCCGACCACCGCCTCCAACGAGGACGCCCGCGCTTACGCCGACTACACGGAGCTCATTTGGAGCGACGAGTTTACCGGCGGCGCCCTCGACCAGACCAAGTGGGCCTATGAGCTGGGCGGCGGCGGCTGGGGCAACAACGAGCTGCAGACCTACACCAACTCGGCCGACAACGTGTACCAGGCGGGCGGCAACCTTGTCATTCAGGCCCGGGGGGCAGCGGGGTCCTACACCTCGGGCCGCCTCGTGACCAAGGGCAAGCAGAGCTTCCAGTTTGGCCGCATCGATGTGCGCGCCAAGCTGCCCAAGGGCAAGGGCGTGTGGCCCGCCATCTGGATGCTGGGAGCCGACATCGACCAGAATAACTGGCCCCGCTGCGGCGAAATCGACATCATGGAGCTGCGCGGCAGCCAGCCCCAGCAGTTCCTCTCGACCATGCACTTTGGCAACAGCGTGCCCGACCACCGCTACAAAGGCACCACCCAAGTGATGAACATGGACCTGTCGGCCGATTTTCACATCTACTCCATGGTGCGCAGCAAGGACCAGATGCGCTTCTTCGTGGACGGGCAGCAGTACTACGCCTTCACCGGGGCCGACGCCAGCCCTTACCCGTTCAACAATCCGTTTTTCGTGGTGCTGAACGTAGCCATTGGCGGCGATTTCGATGGCAACCCCGATGGCTCTACTGCTTTCCCGCAGCAGATGCAGGTGGATTACGTGAAGTACCTGCAATACAAGTAATTGCCCGGCCATCGGCCCTGTGCCGATGGTTCCTGCCCTTTACTACGGTCACTCCGGCCGGAGCTTTGGTGAGTTCTCCGCCGGACTGGGCGTTGGCCGCCGGTCCAGTGGGCTGGCGGCCAATTGGGTTTTCTTTTCCTGCGCCCGTTTTGGGCCGGGCACTTCTCCCCGCAACTTTTCAATAGCATGATTTCTACGCTACTTACTGGCCTGCTGCTGCTGTTGGGCAGCCCATCCGAAACCGGCCCGCCCAAGCCCCCGGCTGCGCCCCGCTACACCTTCAGCAAGCTGGCCTGGGCCGACGAGTTCAACTACAGCGGCCTGCCCGATTCCACGAAGTGGACCTACGACGTGGGCGGCTCCGGCTGGGGCAACAAGGAGCAGCAGTACTACACCAAAAAGCGCCGCGAAAACGCCCGCGTGGAAAACGGCCACCTCGTGGTGGAAGCCCGCAAGGAGGCCCTGATGCCCGGCAACGACTACACCTCGGCCCGCCTGGTATCGCGGGGCAAGGGCGGCAGCCAGCTCTACGGCCGCTTCGAGATTCGGGCCCAGATTCCCGGCGGGCGCGGCACCTGGCCCGCCATCTGGATGCTGCCCGACAAGAACCCCTACGGCAACAAAGGCTGGCCCGACAACGGCGAAATCGATATCATGGAGCACGTGGGCTATGACCCTAATGTGATTCATGCCACCACCCACTGCAAGGCCTACTACTTCCGCATCAACACTCAGAAAACGGGCATCACCAAGCTGCCCGATGCCACCTCGGCCTACCACGTGTACGCCATGGAATGGACGCCGGAAGCCATCACGGCCTACATCGATGGCGAAATCTATTTTGCCCACCGCAACGAGGGCACCGGCTGGGAAACCTGGCCCTGGGACCAGCCCTTTCACCTGCTGCTCAACGTGGCAGTGGGCGGCGAGTGGGGCGGCCTGAAGGGTGTGGACGAAGCCGCCTTCCCCCAGCAGATGCTGGTGGATTACGTGCGGTTCTATGAGATGAAAAAGGCTTCTTGAGCATCAGCTGTCATGCTGAATGCCAGCTGGCGCTCAGCATAACAGGCTATTATCAAGTAAAAAACCACTTCCTACCCTTTCTACCACCGCTTTCCCGGCAACGGGCTTCTCGTTTCCCAATCATTTTTTCACATTCTCACCAACTCCCACATGAACAACTTTACTCGTTTGCTGAGTACCGCCGCGCTGCTGACCTGCGCCACGGCGGCTTCAGCCCAGACCCTGTACGACAACTTTGAAAACACCCGGCTGGTGAGCTATCCCATCGTAGAGGGTACGCTGGTGCAGAACGCGGCCAACCCCGGCAGCAACCCCGTGAACACCAGCCCCACCTGCGCCAGCTACGCCCGGGCTGCCGCCGCCCAGTACGCTGTGCTGGTGGTGAAGCCCAACAACGCCCGCATGGACAACGTGACCGCCTACACCACCGGCGGCGCCAAGCGCATCAGCGTGAAGTTCCGCAGCCCCGCCGCGGGCGTGACGGTGGGCGTGGTGCTGCAAAACAGCCGCTTGAACACGGCCAACTACCCCACCGGCAAGTTTGGCACCGAATACACGGCGGTGACCACCGTGGCCAACGCCTGGGAGGTGCTCACCTTCACCCCCAGCCCGGCCGGCGCAGGCAACTTCGACGCCAGCGTGACGGTGACCGACATCGACCAGATGCTGTTTCAGGTGGCCCCCAACTCCAACAACTCGGCTACTTATTACCTCGACGACATCATGGGCCCGGAACTGCTGGCCGTGGCCCCGCCCACCAATCTGGCCGTGCGCCAGCTTTATGACAACTACGACGGCACCCGCGTCATCAAGTACATTGCCCCCAAAAGCTCGGGTGGGCTGAAGCTGGATACGCTGAACAACTCGGTAAGCGCCGGCAACACCAGCGCCCGCGTGGCCCGCTACACGCGCTCAACCAACCAATACGACGTGCTGGTGATGCAACCCCGGGGCGCGGCCCTGGCCGACGTAACCAACTTTAAAAGCACCGCCGCCACCGCGCTGCACATGACCCTGAAGGTGTTTAGTGTGGCCCCGGGCGTGCTCTACCAGATTACGCTACAGGACTCGACGGTGGCCGGTGCCAGCAACTATCCGGCCGGCCGCAACTCGGAGTACACCGCCACTACCACCGTTACCAACGGCTGGGAGAACCTGAGCTTCAACTTCCTGGGCGCGCCCAGCACTACGGCCAATACCAGCGTAAACGAGATTGTGCTGCTGGTGGCGCCCAACACCACCACCCGCCGCAAGATTTACCTCGACGATTTTTACGGCCCTAGCCTGGTGGGTTTCGTGCCCACCGCCACCCGCACCATCAGCACCGATTTTGCCGCTTTTGCCCCGGCCTACCCCAACCCCACCTCGGGCCTCACGCAGCTTCCTTTCAGCCTGCAGAAGCAGTCGGTAGTGAGCCTGGCCGTATTTGACAACCTCGGCCGCCGCGTGGCCCAGCTCATCAACGGCGAGCCCCGCGCCGCCGGCCAGTTCACCGCTGAGCTGAACGCCGCCAAGCTGGCCCCCGGCCTCTACACCTGCCGCCTCACCGTGGACGGCGTGAGCCTGACGCGCCCGCTGAGCGTGGAATAGGTTCGCTTGACTGCCCGAACTACAAAGCCCTCGCCGGTTCCGGCGAGGGCTTTTTCGTGCGTTTGAAGGTAGCAGAACGACAAGACAAGAACGTCATGCCGAGCGTAGCCGAGGCATCTCGCTGGTGTTAGTAACTCAACTGTTTGGTTACTGCTGCACGCGAGATGCCTCGACTACGCTCGGCATGACGTTCTGAGGTTGTTCATACAACCAACGCAACCCTGGCGTACTTTGGGCCATGTCTGATTTCCGATTGCGCGTGTTTGAGGCCGTGGCCCGGCACCTAAGCTTCACCAAAGCGGCCCGGGAGCTGTTTGTGACGCAGCCCGCCGTCACCAAGCACATTCATGAGATGGAGAAGCACTACGGCCAGCGCTTGCTGGAGCGGCGCGGCAACCGCGTGGCCCTCACCGAAGCCGGCCGCCTGCTCCAGAGCCACGCCGAAGCCGTGGCCACCGCCGACCAGCAACTCGCCGACCAACTCCTGACCCTGCGCGACCCCGACGAAGCCGCTGGCCGCCTGCGCCTGGGCGCCAGCACCACCCTTTGCCAGTACGTGCTGCCGGGCGTGCTGCCGGCCTTCCAGGCCCGCTACCCCAACGTGCAGCTCACCCTGGCCAACGCCAATTCCGAGCACATTGCCGAAGCCCTGCTGCGCGGCGAGCTGGACCTGGGCTTTGTGGAAGGCCGCTCCCGCAGCCGCGACCTGCACTACGAGCTGCTGCTCCCCGATGAGCTGGTGGCCGTGCGCCGTGCCACTTCCGCCGGCCCACCCACCACGCCCCTGCCCCTGGCCGAGGCGCTGGCCCACCCGCTGGTGCTGCGCGAGCGCGGCTCGGGCACGCTGGAAGTGCTGGAGTTTGCCCTGCGTGAGCTTAAAACCAAGCTTAGCACCCTGCAAGTGGCCTTTTATTTTGACAATACCGAAGCCATAAAAGGCTACCTCGAAGCCGCGCCCGACGCGCTGGGCTTTGTATCGCGCCGGGCGCTGGCCCGGGAGCTGGCCGCCGGGCTACTCGAAATTGTGCCTATTGAGGACCTGCACCTGCCCCGGCAGTTTGAGGCCGTGTGGGTGCAGGGCAAGCAGCTACCACGCGCCGCCCAGCGGTTTCTCAGCTTCGCCCAGCAGCAGCTGAAGCAGTTGTCATAACTACTGGTAATCTAAGATTACCTTTTTCGATTACCCTTACGACTGGCTAAGCCGTAAATTTGAGGCACCTAACCTGCTGCTTCATGGCCCATCCCACCCTGCCACCATCTACCCCGCCTGCCCCGCCAGCAACGGCCAATTCGGCGGTAGCCACCGGCTTTTTCCGGCACTTGCACACGCCGCATCTGGTGGCTGGCTACCCGGTTACGGGGCGGCAGGTGGTGTTTGGGCTGCTGCTGGTGTTCTGCCTCACGCCGTGGGCGTCGCCGCCGGTAGCGCTGGCGCTGGGCCTGGCGCTGGCCCAGACGCTGGGCAATCCCTTCGCTAGTCAGACCAAAGCGGCCACGGCCAAGCTGCTGCAATACTCAGTGGTGGGCCTGGGCTTCGGCATGAATGCCCACGCGGCGGTACAGGCCGGGCGGGCGGGCCTTTTGTTCACGGTGGTGTCCATTTTCGGCACGCTCACGCTGGGGTATTTCGCGGGGCGGTGGCTGGGACTGGGCCGCCGCGTCACGCACCTCATTTCGTGCGGCACTGCCATTTGCGGGGGCTCGGCCATTGCGGCCGTGGGGCCGGTGCTGCGGGCCAAGGATGAAGAGATGTCGGTGGCGCTGGGCACGGTGTTCGTGCTCAATGCCATTGCGCTGTTTGCCTTCCCGCCCATCGGCCACGCCCTGGCCATGACGCAGCAGCAGTTTGGCCTGTGGTGCGCCATTGCCATCCACGACACGTCCTCGGTGGTGGGCGCGGCCAAGGTCTATGGCGACCAGGCCCTGCAGGTAGCCACCACCGTGAAGCTCGCCCGCGCCCTCTGGATTATCCCGGTCAGCATCGGCACGGCACTTATTTTCAAGCAGAAAGGCGTCAAAATCAAGATTCCCTATTTCATCTTCGGCTTCATCGCCGCCATGCTGCTGAATACCTACGTACCCGCGCTACACCCGCTGGGCCCCGTGCTGGTGGCGCTGGCCAAAATCGGCCTCACGCTCACGCTGTTTTTCATCGGGGCGGGGCTGTCGGCCAAAACGGTGCGCGCGGTGGGGGACCGGCCGTACGTGCTGGGCGTGCTGCTGTGGGTGGTGATTTCGAGCGCATCGCTGTATGTCATTCTGCACACGGTATAACGGAAAACAGAACGTTCATGCCGAGCGCAGCGAAGCATTTTTACCGCGGTAAGTAACCTGATGTTTGGACTACTGGTGGCGGGTAAGATGCTTCGCTGCGCTCGGCATGGCCGTTCTGTTTTCTTTCGATAGCTACACCAGCAGCGCCAGAAAATCGGGCTGCCCATTCAAATATTCGAAGCTGAAGCCCTCCTCCCCCATGCGGGCCTTAATGGCGTCCACGTCGTGCGGCTGCTTGACTTCAATACCGACAAAAACGGGCCCTTTTTCCTTGTTGTTTTTCTTGATGTATTGGAAGTGGATAATGTCGTCGTCCTCGTGCAGCACGCGGTTCACGAAGCGGCGCAGGGCACCGGGGGCCTGATTGAAATTCACCATAAAGTAGTGCTTTAGGCCCTGATACTTGGCGGCGCGCTCCTTGATGTCCTCCATGCGGGTGATGTCGTTGTTGGAGCCGCTCACCACGCACACCACGGTTTTACCCGCAATGCGGCCGGCAAACTGGTGCAGGGCCGAAATGGTGAGCGTGCCGGCCGGCTCCAGCACAATGCCTTCCTCGTTGTACATCTTCAGCAAATCGAGGCAGACCTGGCCCTCCGGCACCAGCACCACTTCGTCGAGCAGCTCGCGGCACAGCTCAAACGTGAGCTGGCCGGGGCACTTCACCGCCGCGCCGTCCACGAAGCTGTCGATGCTGGCCAGCGCCGCGTGCTGGTTGTTTTGGATGGCATCGTGCATCGAAGGCGCGCCCAGGGGCTGCACGCCAATCAGCTTGGTACCTGGGCTCAGCAGCCGGAAAACGCTGCCCACGCCCGAGGCCAGCCCGCCCCCGCCGATGGGCAGAAAGCAGTAATCAATCGGCACGGTGGTGGCTTTCAGAATCTCCAGCCCCACGGTGGCTTGCCCTTCCACAATAGCCAGGTCATCGAACGGGTGAATGAATGTGCTGCCCCGTTTGTCGCTAAACTCCTTGGCGGCCCGAAACGAGTCATCGAAGCTGGCCCCGGTGAGGACCACCTCCACGTATTCCTTGCCGAACAGGCGCACCTTGTCCACCTTCTGGGCCGGCGTTTGGGCGGGCATGAAAATGTAGCCTCTCAGCCCCAAGAGCTTGCAGGCGTAGGCCACGCCCTGGGCGTGGTTACCGGCACTGGCGCACACTATTTCCCGCTCGCCCGCGATGGGCGGCAGCGTGCTCATCTTGTGGTAAGCCCCGCGAATCTTGTATGAGCGCACCACCTGCAAATCCTCCCGCTTCAGCAGCACCGTGGCATCATACAGGCGCGAAAGGCCGTGGTTTTGCAGCAGCGGCGTCTTGTAGATGACGTGCTTGAGGTTGCGCGCCGCCCGCTCCACATTTTTGAGCAGCACGGCGGGCGGGGCGGTGGTGGCGTTGGGCATAGCTTCTTGGTTTTGATTGAGCAAAAAAGAACGTCATGCCGAGCGCAGCCGAGGCATGACGTTTCAGATTAGTCGTTCGGGTGGGTCACCTCACCCCCGGCCCCTCTCCTTGGGGAGAGGGGAGCCTGACGATTTTCGACTGGTGCATATCCGGTGCCCCCTCTCCCTAAGGAGAGGGGGTCAGGGGGTGAGGTGACCCACCCGAACGACTACGCCTCCACCTTTTCCGCTGCCTTCGAGCGCAGCTGGCGCACCGTGGCACCAGTAGCCCACAGCTCCGACTCGCGCACTTCCTTCAGCTCCGCGTCCAGCTCGGCGCGGTAGTTGGGCGTAGTGCCGCGCTCGATGGTGCGGCGGGCTTCCTCGCCGCTGGCCACGCTGTCGTACAGCTCGTTGAGGACCGGCAGGGTGGCTTCGCGGAACTTGCCTTTCCAGTCAAGGGCGCCGCGCTGGGCGGTAACGGAGCAGTTGGCAAACATCCAGTCCATGCCGTTTTCGCCCACCAGCGGCACGAGGCTCTGGGTGAGCTCCTCCACGGTTTCGTTGAAGGCCTCGGAGGGCGAGTGGCCGCGCTGGCGCAGTACCTGGTACTGGGCCTCGATGATGCCGGCCAGGGCGCCCATCAGCACGCCCCGCTCGCCGGTGAGGTCGGAGTATACTTCCTTCTTGAAATCGGTTTCGAACAGATAGCCTGAGCCCACGCCGATGCCCATGGCAATGGCCTTCTCCCAGGCCTGGCCCGAGGCATCCTGGAACACGGCAAACGAGGAATTCAAGCCCCCACCAGCCACAAATAGGCGGCGCAGGCTGGTGCCGCTGCCCTTGGGCGCCACCAGAATCACGTCCACATCGGCGGGCGGGATGATGCCCGTCTGCTCATTAAACGTGATGCCGAAGCCGTGCGAGAAGTACAGGGTTTTGCCCGGCGTGAGCTTGCTCTTGAGCATGGGCCACAGCGCAATCTGGCCGGCGTCAGACAGCAGGTTGCAGATGATGGTGCCGCGCTCGGCCGCTTCTTCCAGCGAAAACAGGGTTTCGCCCTCTACCCAGCCATCCCGGATGGCGCGGTCCCACGACGGCGTGCCCGAGCGCTGGCCCACAATCACGTTGAAGCCGTTGTCGCGCATGTTCAGGGCCTGGCCCGGCCCCTGCACGCCATAGCCGATTACGGCGATAGTTTCGTCTTTGAGGTATTCCAGCGCCTTTTCGAGCGGGAATTCGTCGCGGGTGATAACGGTTTCGTCTACGCCGCCGAAATTGATTTGTGCCATAGGGGTTGAAATTTTGAGTGTTGAGGGTTGAATGTTGAGTTTGTTTTATCAGGGCTGAAGCGAGGAGTAAATGCTTAACTCAGCATTCACCCCTCAACACTCAACCCTTCCGAATTACATCGTAAACACCGCGTCGCGGCTGTTCAGAAACTCGTTTTCCGACACGTCCTCGCTGGGCTCGCGGCGCTCGAACTCGCGCAGCTTGTGGTTGAAGCCGTCGCTGGCCTTGATGATGGCGATGCGGGCGCTACGCACGAACTCGATGAGGCCGTAGGGCTGCAAAACGCGAATCAGATTGTCGGTTTCCTCGCGGTGGCCGGTCGTTTCAAACACCGTGTAGTCCTTGCGAATGACCACGGCGCGGGCCCCGTTTTCGCGCAGCAGGCGCTCCACGGAGGCTTTTTCGGCGATGACGTCAGTCGGCACTTTGTAGAGGGCCATTTCCTGCCAAATCACGTCGGCATTGGTGTTGTAATACACTTTTAGCACCTCCACCTGCTTCTCAATCTGGCGGGCCAGCTTGCTCACCACGTCCTCGGTTTCGGTGATGACGATGTTGAAGCGGTGGATGCCTTCAATTTCCGAAGGCGACACGTTCAAACTCTCGATGTTGATTTTGCGGCGCGAGAAAATGATGGCAATGCGGTTGAGCAGTCCCACCTGGTTTTCGGTGTAAGCCGTGATGTTGTATTCCTGGCGAGTCATAATGAGGTAAGCTTTAGCTTGCCGTCGAGGGCAAGAACGAACGGCGGAAGCTGCTGGCCGCCGTTTAGCGCGGAGCGCGTAACGGCTGGCCGATAAGTGGCCGGGAGTCTCCAGACTCCCGGGACGGACGAACCAACGCGAGTCTGGAGACTCGCCCCACTGGTTGGCCGGCCGTTACGCGCTGCGCGCTAAACGACGGCCAGCGGGGCATTCAGCACAGCCGGATTTCCGCCACGCTGCACCCCTGCGGCACCATCGGGAATATGTTATTCTCCTTCGCCACCATCACTTCCAGCAAAAAAGAGCCGGGCTGCTCCAGCATCTGCCGCAGCGCGGGCTGCAGCTCGTCGCGGGTTTCCACGCGCCGGCCGGCGATGCGGTAGCCGGCGGCCACGGCCACGTAGTCGGGACTTTGGATATCCACGAAGGAGTAGCGGCGGGCATTGAACAGCTCCTGCCACTGCCGCACCATGCCCAGGAAGCGGTTGTTGAGAATGATGATTTTCACATCGACCCCGGTTTGCATAATGGTACCCAGCTCCTGGATGGTCATCTGCACCCCGCCATCGCCGATGATGGCCACCACCGGCCGCTCGGGCGCGCCAAACTTGGCCCCGATAGCGGCCGGCAGCGCGAAGCCCATCGTGCCCAGCCCGCCGCTGGTGATGTTGCTGCGGGTGTGGTTGAATTTGGCGTAGCGGCAGGCCACCATCTGGTGCTGGCCCACGTCGGTCACGATGATGGCCTCGCCCTCGGTCAGCTCGTTTAGCTGCTGCAGGACCTCGCCCATGGTCAGCTCCTCGCCGGTCGGGAATAGCTCGTCGTTTATCACAGCGGCCACCTCCTCGGCCATGTAGTTCTGGAAGCGCTGGTGCCATTCGGGGTGGCTTTTGGCATTGACCAGCGCCGTGAGTAGCGGCAGGGTTTCCTTGCAGTCGCCCCACACGGGCACGGTGGCGGCCACGTTTTTGTCGATTTCGGTGGGGTCGATGTCGAGGTGAATCACCTGGGCCTGGCGGGCGTACTTGTCAAGGCGGCCGGTCACCCGGTCGTCGAAGCGCATGCCGATGGCGATGAGGACGTCGCACTCGTTGGTGAGCACGTTGGGGCCGTAGTTGCCGTGCATGCCCAGCATGCCCACGTTTAGCGGGTGGTCGGTGGGCAATGCACCCGCGCCGAGAATGGTCCAGGCGGCCGGGATTCCGCTTTTTTCGATGAAGGCCTTGAACTCCTGCTCGGCCTTGCCCAGAATCACGCCCTGGCCCCAGAGCACGAACGGCCGCTCGGCCTGGTTGATAAGCGCCGCCGCCGCGCGGATATATTCGGGCCGCACGATGGGTACCGGCCGGTAGCTGCGAATGTGCGCGCACGGCGCATACGGCGCGAAATGAAAGGCCTGCAGCTGCGCGTTCTTGGTAATGTCAATCAGCACCGGGCCGGGGCGGCCGCTGCGCGCAATGTAGAAGGCCTTCGCCAGCGCCTCGGGAATTTCCTCGGCCTTGGTTACCTGGTAGTTCCACTTCGTGACGGGCGTGGTGATGTTGATGATGTCGGTTTCCTGAAACGCATCGGTACCCAGCAAATGCGCAAACACCTGCCCCGTAATGCACACCAGCGGCGTGCTGTCAATCTGCGCATCGGCCAGGCCCGTCACCAGATTGGTCGCGCCCGGCCCGCTGGTGGCAAACACCACCCCCACCCGCCCGGACGCTCGCGCATACCCCTGCGCCGCGTGAATGCCGCCCTGCTCATGGCGCACCAGCACATGGTTCAGCCGGTCATTGAAGTCGTATAGCGCATCGTAAATCGGTATGATAGCCCCGCCGGGATAGCCGAAAATAGTGTCCACGCCCTCGGCCAGCAGGATGTTCAGCACGGCCTCCGCGCCCGTGGAGTTGGGGGTGGGGGCAGTTTCTGGCGCTGCTGAGGAGGTGGTTTCCGGCTCGGCTAGGATAGTGGTGGGCTCGTAGTTTAACATGGTGGTTGAGCTTAAAACGGCACGACGGGGTCACCTCACCCCCCGGCCCCCTCTCCCGCGGAGAGGGGGAGCCTGGCGATTACCATTTGAGGCATTTCCGGTGCTCCCTCTCCGCGGGAGAGGGGCCGTGCCCGGCAGGGGTCAGGGGGTGAGGTGAACGGGGAGGGCGACCTCCTCCAGCAAATCAGTAATGCACCCGTGGCTGGCGTCGCTCACGGTGCGGATATATTTCAGCAGCACGCCCTGGGTGGCATTGGGGCGGGGGCGCTGCCACTGGCTTCGGCGCAGCTCCAGTAGGGCGGAGTCAATCTGTATATCAATGGTATTAGCGGCAGCATCCAGGATAATCCAGTCGCCGTTTTCGACCAGCGCGATACCGCCGCCATCGTACGCCTCGGGGCAGACGTGGCCCACCACGAAGCCGTGGGTGCCGCCCGAAAACCGGCCGTCGGTAATCAGGGCCACTTTATCGCCCAGCCCGGCCCCGATGATGGCCGACGTAGGCTTGAGCATTTCGGGCATTCCCGGCCCGCCCTTGGGGCCCACGTAGCGAATCACGACGACCTCGCCGGCCTTAATTTTGCCGGCAGTAATGCCTTCGTTCAGCGCTTCTTCCGAGTCGAATACGTTGGCCGGGCCTTCGAAGCGCAGGCCCTCTTTGCCCGTGATTTTGGCCACCGCGCCTTTGGGGGCGAGGTTGCCGTAGAGAATCTGAATGTGGCCGTCAGCTTTGATGGGGTTGTTGAACGGGCGCAGCAGGTCCTGCTCGGGGCCGAGGGGCTGCACGTCGGCGAGGTTTTCAGCCAGGGTTTGGCCGGTCACGGTCAGCAGGTGGCCGTGGAGCAGGCCGGCGTCGAGCAGGGTGCGCATCACGGCGGGCACGCCGCCCAGGGCCGAGAGGTCCTCCATGAGGTACTTGCCGCTGGGCTTGAGGTCGGCCAGCACCGGCACGCGGTTGCTCACGGCCTGGAAATCCTCCATGTTCAGCGGCACGCCGGCGGCGTGGGCAATGGCGATGAGGTGCAGCACGGCATTGGTGGAGCCGCCCAGCACCGTGACCACCACCAGCGCGTTCTCGAACGCCTCGCGTACCAGAATGTCGCGGGGCTTGATATCGCGCTCCAGCAGCCGGCGCAGGTAGGCCCCGGCGTCGAGGCACTCCTGGGTTTTCTCTACGCTCACGGCGGGCAGCGACGACGAGAACGGCACGCTCATGCCCAGCGCCTCGATGGCGGCAGCCATGGTGTTGGCTGTGTACATACCGCCGCAGGCCCCCGGCCCGGGGCAGGCATTGTGGATGATACCGCTGTAGTCCTCGTCCGAAATCTGGCCCTGCAACTTCTTGCCGTAGGCCTCAAAACACGATACAATATTGAGCTGCTGCCCCTTAAACGTGCCGCCCTTGATGGTGCCGCCATACACCATCAGGCTAGGCCGGTTCAGCCGCGCCATCGCAATCAAAGCGCCGGGCATGTTCTTATCGCAACCTACCACCGTGGCGATGGCATCGTAGTTATGCGCGCCCGCCATGGCTTCAATAGAGTCGGCAATAATCTCGCGCGACACCAGCGAAAACCGCATGCCCGGCGTGCCGTTCGTGATGCCGTCGCTCACCCCAATGGTGTTGAAGCGCAGCCCCACCAAGCCCTGCGCCTGCACGCCGATTTTCACGCCGTCGGCCAACGCATCGAGGTGCATGTTGCAGGTGTTGCCCTCGAAGCCCGTGGAGCAGATGCCCACGAACGGCTTGCGCAAATCCGCATCCGACAGGCCCGAGCCGATGAGCATGGCCTGCGAGGCCGGCAAGCTGTCGTCCTGGGTGTAGATGCGGCTGTATTTGTTGAGAATCATGGATAGGGTTGGGAATCGTATGTTATGCGCTTCGTTGACGTTCTGACGGAGCGCCTCACCCCCGGCCCCTCTCCGAAAAGGAGAGGGGAGCCAGACGCAAGAGCGGAACCGGTGCCCCCTCTCCTTTTCGGAGAGGGGGTCAGGGGGTGAGGCGCCCCGCACGCGCCGTTCAGGCAGTCTGCGCGACCAGCGCGCCGGTCACCAGCGCCCGGTAGCGCTCGGCCAGTTGCGCGCCCAGCGTCTCTGAAAACGGCACGCTGAATTCCAGCTCATCGATGGCCGCGATGCCCACTACCTCGGCGGCGGTGCCGGTGTAGAAAGCGCCGATAGCGCCCTGTAGCTCGTCGGGGGTGAAGAACTTTTCGGTGACTGAAATGCCGGCTTCGCGGGCCAGGTCGATAATCGTGTTGCGGGTGATGCCGCGCAGGATGCTGCCCTGCGGCGCGGTGAACAGCTCGCCGTTTTTCTCGAAGAAGAAATTGGCACCGGGCCCTTCGGCCACGTAGCCGTTCATATCCAGCAGCAGGGCTTCGTCGAAGCCGCGGCCCTTGGCTTCGGAGCTGGCAATGATGGAGTTGACGTAATGACCCGATACTTTGGCCTCGATGGGTACGGCCTTGGGGTTGGGGCGCTGGTAGGGCGAGATGCTCAGGCGCAGGCTCTGGTCGCCGAGGTACTTGCCCCAGTCCCACACGGCAATGAGCAGGTTGCTGCTGCTGGCGTGCTTCAGGGTCATGTTGGGTTCGCCGGCATACACAAGGGGGCGGATGTAGGCGTCGGCGAGGTTGTTTTTTTCTAGTAGCTGGTAGGTGATGTCGGTCAGCTCCTCAACCGAATACTTGAACGGCAGGCCAATGCTGCGGCAGGAATAGTGCAGCCGCTCGTAGTGCTCCTCGGCCTTAAAAATGCGGGTTCCGGCCGACGTTGCGTAGGCCCGAATGCCTTCAAAAACGGCATAGCCATAGTGCAGCGACTGCGCGTAAGCGCCTACCTGGGCCGCCTCCGCTTTCACAAACTCGCCGTCTACAAAGGCGAGGGTATCGGGGTTGAAATACATACGTGTTTGAAACTGGAGAGAGAAGATTATGAAAAAGCCTTCCTGAGCGCGGGGCTTAGAAAGGCTTTTGCTGGGCTGCAAAATGCTGTTCCTATGCGCCCGCCGGGCCAGGAATAATGACGAATTTGATGACTTGGGGGAAGTGGGTTATCATGAGTTTTGAAATGTCATGCTGAGTGCGGCGGCTCGTTCGCCGACACCTCACCCCCTGACCCCCTCTCCAAAAAAGAGGGGGCACCGGTTCGGAAGAACAATTTTTCTACAAGCACTACCGAAAGCATTTCCGGTGCCCCCTCTTTTTTGGAGAGGGGGTCAGGGGGTGAGGTGTTGTTGGGGAACTAATGCCTTTCTCAGATGATAGTGCTAATCCCAATCTCCACGTTGTTCCTATTCCACTGCTTCTCGTTGGAATCGGCAATCCAGAAGGCGATATAATTCCCCACTTCCTCGGTGGTGTAAGGCGCGGTGGGGTTCAGCTCGGGAGTCAGCACGCTGTTGTTCAGGGCCTCGTCCACGGCCTCGCGTACGAGCGCAGCTTCCGAAAAAAGCTCCAGGTGCTCCAGCAGCATGGCCACTGAGAGAATGGCGGCAATGGGGTTGGCAATGCCCTTGCCCTTGGCCTGCGGGTAGGAGCCGTGGATGGGCTCGAACAGCGCCACCTCCTCGCCCACCGAGGCGGAGGGCAGCAGCCCCATCGAGCCGGCAATAACCGAGGCTTCGTCCGAGATAATATCGCCGAACATGTTCTCGGTCAGAACCACGTCAAACTGCTTCGGGTTGAGAATCATCTGCATCGCGGCGTTGTCCACAAAGAGGTAGTCTACCGTCACTTCGGGGTACTGGTGGGCCATTTCGCGCACTTCCTCGCGCCACAGACGGGAGGTTTCCAGCACATTGGCCTTGTCCACCAACGTCAGGTGCTGGCGGCGACACGCGGCAGCCTGAAACGCCAGATGCGCAATGCGCCGGATTTCATGGCGGCTGTAGGTGCAGTGGTCGTAAGCGCCTTCGCCGTCGGCGGTACGTCCCTTTTCGCCGAAGTAGATGCCACCGGTCAGCTCCCGGAAAATGACCATATCGGTGTCCTTGATGCGCTCGGTTTTGAGGGGCGAATGGGGCAGCAGGACGTCGTAGGCCGCGACCGGGCGAATGTTGGCAAACAGGCCCAACTCCTTGCGCAGGCGCAGCAGGCCCTGCTCGGGGCGCACCTTGGCGCTGGGGTCGTTGTCGTATTTCGGGTCACCGATGGCACCCAGGAGCACGGCATCGGCGGCGCGACAGGCGTCGAGGGTTTCGTCGGGCAGCGGGTTGCCGGTGGCGTCGATGGCGCAGGCTCCCATCAGGTAGGTCTGCAGGTCGAAGTGGTGGTCGAACCGCTCGGCCACGGCTTCGAGCACCTTCACGGCTTGCCGGCACACTTCGGGCCCGATGCCATCGCCGGGCAACACGGCTATTTTTATGGTTTTCATGGTTGTGAGGTAAGCTTTAGCTTGCCGTTATATACTTACAATCAGCCTTATAAACTCTATTTTTTTTCGGCAAGCTAAAGCTTACCTCACTTATCACCAGGTCCAGGCTCGACCCGATTCGTAGGCTTCGATGGCCGGTTTCTGGCTCAGCAGGTAATCGATGTCGTCGTAGCCGTTAATCAGGCATTCCTTTTTGTAGGCGTCGATATCGAAGTGGAAGCTCTCGCCGGTGGCGGGCAAGTGCAGCGTTTGCTCGGGCAGGTTCACCACGAATTCGGTATCGCCATCCTTTTCCGCAAGGGTGAATATGCGGGCCAACTCGGCATCGGTTAGTTGCAAGGGCAGCAAGCCGGTGTTCAGCGCGTTGCCCCGGAAGATATCGGCGAAGTAGCTCGAAATCACCACCCGAAAACCGGCGTCGTACAGCGCCCAGGCGGCATGCTCGCGGCTCGAACCGCAGCCGAAATTCTTGCCCGCCAGCAGAATCTGGCCGGCGTAGCAGGCATCGTTGAGAACAAAGTCGGGCTTCGGCGTTCCGTCGGCGTTGAAGCGCCAGTCGCGGAACAGGTTTTCGCCGAAGCCCTCCCTCGTCGTCGCCTTCAGGAAACGGGCCGGAATAATCTGGTCCGTATCGATGTTTTCGAGCGGCAGCGGCACGGCGGCCGAGTGCAGGGTCTGGAATTTTTCCATGTGGTCGTTCTGGCGGGTCGCCTCACCCCCCGGCCCCCTCTCCGGTGGAGAGGGAGAGAGTTCAGACGATGGAAGACATTTGCAGATTTATTTCGATTGAAGTCGACTGGCACCCCTCTCCAGCGGAGAGGGGCTGGGGGTGAGGCGTACGTTAGTTCAAATACTGCGTGATATCCACAATTCTGCCCTGCACCGCCGTAATGGCCGCTACCAGCGGACTCGCCAGCAGCGTGCGCGAACCCGGCCCCTGCCGCCCCTCGAAGTTGCGGTTCGAC
This sequence comes from Hymenobacter artigasi, assembly GCF_012275535.1. Lineage (GTDB taxonomy): Bacteria > Bacteroidota > Bacteroidia > Cytophagales > Hymenobacteraceae > Hymenobacter > Hymenobacter artigasi. Next base: position 102,698 of record NZ_JAAVTK010000003.1, read on the forward strand.
GTAGCCACGCAGTAGGCCCCAGCGGGGATTTTATCCTCATTCATGGCCAGGCAGGCGCTGCAGCCGGGTTCGCGCAGCTCGAAGCCGGCGGCGGCCAGAATCTTGTCGAGGCCCTCGGCGATGGCCTGCTGCTCCACCTGCTTCGAGCCGGGCACAATGATGGCCTCGACGTGGCCCGCCTTCTGCTTGCCCTGCACGTAGGCCGCCACCGCCCGCAAATCCTCGATGCGCGAGTTGGTGCAGCTGCCGATGAACACGTAGTTGATTTCCTTACCCAGCAGCGATTCGCCCCGCTGAAAGCCCATGTATTGCAGCGACTTATCGAAGCTCTCGGCTTCGCTGGCCGGTACTTCGCTGGGGATGTGGCCGGTCAGGGCGATGCCCATGCCGGGGTTGGTACCGTAGGTTATCATCGGTGGGATGGCGGCGGCATCGAAGTGGTGCTCAACCTCGAAAACCGTGTCTTTGTCCGAATACAGCGTTTCCCAATAGGCTACGGCCTGCTCCCAGGCGGCTTCCTTGGGAGCGTAGGGGCGGCCTTTAACGTAAGCGAAAGTCGTTTCATCCGGCGCGATGAGGCCACCACGGGCGCCCATTTCAATGCTCATGTTGCAGACCGTCATGCGGCCTTCCATGCTGAGGGCGCGCACGGCGCTGCCGGCGTATTCCACAAAGTAGCCGGTGGCCCCACCGGTGCCGAGCTGCGCAATTACATAGAGAATCAAATCTTTGGCGGTCACGCCGGGCCGCAGCTCGCCATCCACCGATATGCGCATGCGCTTGGGGCGGCTGAGCAGCAGGCACTGGGTTGCCATCACCTGGGCCACTTGGCTGGTGCCGATGCCGAAGGCCACCGCCCCGAACGCGCCGTGGGTAGAGGTGTGGCTGTCGCCGCACACAATGGTGGTACCGGGCAGCGTGAGGCCCAGCTCCGGCCCGATGACGTGCACGATGCCCTGGCGGGCGTGGCCCAGGCCGTACAATTCCACGCCGTACTTGGCGCAATTCGCAGTCAGCTTGTCTACCTGCGAGCGGCTCAGCGGCTCCTCGATGGGCAGGTGCTGGTTGCGGGTGGGCACGTTGTGGTCGGCCGTGGCGAGGATGCGCGCGGGGCGGAACAGCGGCAACCCGCGGGCTTCGAGCTCGTCGAACGCCTGCGGGCTGGTCACCTCGTGGATGAGGTGCCGGTCGATATATACGATGTCCAGGCCGCCCGGCGCAGTTTTCACTACGTGCGCATCCCAGATTTTATCGAATAAGGACTTGGCCATTTTTGGTGCTTGGTTATTGGTGCCTGGTGCGTGGGCTTAGCCTTCGGAATCGGATAAAAAATCGGCTCCGGCAGTGGGTGCTGCCTGCTGGGTTATGGCTACAGCGTAGCTTATCCAGTCGGCGCAGCGCTGGGGGAGCGACGCCGACTGGTCGGGCTGGTGGTTTTCGGGGGAAGTAACGAGGCGGGTATAAGGCGTTTCGGGGGTGTTCATTATATTAATAATTAATCAATTAGCGGTAACGAGCTTTTCCTGTTCAACCAGTTTGTGCAAGTCCTGGTCCACTACCTCGCGCTGGCGGTCGGCCAGCTCCATGAAGCGGGCGTAGGCTTTATTCAGCTCGGGCTTTTCGAAATCGTAGCCGATTTTCTGGAGGCGATAGGCCAGGGCGGCGCGGCCGGAGCGGGCCGTGAGCACGATGGACGAATCGGCCACGCCGACTTCCCGGGGGTCGATGATTTCGTAGGTTTCGCGGTGCTTGATGATGCCGTCCTGGTGGATGCCGCTGCTGTGCGAGAAGGCATTGGCCCCCACAATGGCCTTGTTGGGCTGCACGGGCATGGTCATGAGGTGCGACACCATGGCCGAGGTTTCGGCCAGCAGGCGGGTGTTGATGTTGGTGTGCAGGTTGAGGTAGGGGTGCTGGCGCAGAATCATCACCACTTCTTCAAGGGCCGTGTTGCCGGCGCGCTCGCCCACGCCGTTGATGGTGCACTCGATTTGGCGGGCGCCGTTCATCACGCCGGCAATGGAGTTGGCGGTGGCCAGGCCCAGGTCGTTGTGGCAGTGCGTGGAGAGGCGCACGTTGTGGATGCCCGTCACGTTCTCGTGCAGGTACTTGATTTTCGCGCCGTATTCCTGGGGCAGGCAGTAGCCGGTGGTGTCGGGGATATTGAGGACGGTGGCCCCGGCCCGGATAGCGGCCTCGCACACGCGGGCCAGAAACTCGTTGTCGGTGCGGCCGGCATCTTCGGCGTAGAATTCCACGTCTTCCACGAAGCTCTTGGCGAGCTTCACGGCGGCGATGGCGCGGGCCAGCACGTCCTCCCGCGTGGTGCAGAGCTTGTGCTGAATGTGGACATCGGAAGTGCCGATGCCGGTGTGGATGCGCGGGTAGCGGGCCGGGCGCAGGGCCTCGGCGGCCACGCGAATGTCGTTTTCGACGGCCCGCGACAGGCCGCAGACGGTGGCTTCGCGGGTCTGGGCGGCAATGGCCTGCACGGCGGCAAAATCGCCGGGGCTGGAAACCGGGAAGCCGGCCTCGATGACGTCGACGCCGAGCTGTTCGAGCTGCCGGGCAATGAGAAGCTTCTCGTCGCGGTTTAGCTTGCAGCCCGGCACCTGTTCGCCGTCGCGGAGCGTGGTATCGAAGATTTGGATTTGCTGGGTTGGCATGCGATAATCGCCCGAAACGAAAGGCGGTAGTGGTGAATAGGTCGGCAAGAACCGCCCTACGCTCGCGCTGCAAAATCCTGTTTTCGGAAATTATACTATTTCCAAAAGCCGAATTTCATCAAACAACCATTTATCTATCAGCTACTTGCTTTCTAATTCCATACAATGCCTACCAAAAGCCAGGAGCCCGTATTTCAGTTAATTAAGTCCCTGACGCGGACGGAAAAGCGCCATTTCCGACTGTTTACCAATCGGGCGGGGGCGAGCGAGGACCTCAAATTCCTGCTGCTTTTCGATGCCCTCGACGCGCTGGATACGGCCGACGATGCCGCCGTGCTCGCCCAGGTGCCCAGCCTGAAGCGGGTGCAGCTGGCCAACCTCAAAGCCAACCTCTACCGGCAGCTGCTGGCCAGCCTGCGCGTGTATCACGCCGGCCAGAACCCCGATATTCAGCTGCACGAGCAGCTCGACTACGCCCGCGTGCTCTACAACAAGGGCTTCTACCAGCAGGCGCTGCGCATGCTGGAAAAGGTGAAACAGGGCGCGCGCCAGGCCGAAATGCCGCACATCGTGCTGCTGGCCCTCGATTTTGAGAAGCTAATTGAAAGCCAGTACATTACCCGCAGCCTGAAGGACCGGGCCGATACCCTCACCGCCGAAGCCACCGACACCGTGGCCCACCTGGCCAACCAGCATGCGCTTAGCAACGCCTCGCTGCGCCTGTACGGGCTGTACCTGAAGGCCGGGCACGCCCGCAACCGGGCCGACCACGAGCACATCACCGCATTTTTCCGGGAGAACCTACCGCCGCAGGTGCACAGTGCGGGCGGTTTTTTCGAGAAGCTTTACTTCTACCAGGCCCACGTGTGGTACCACACGCTCGACCAGGATTTCCGGGCCGGCTACCGCTATGCCCAGAAGTGGGTCGATTTGTTTGAGTCCGCACCGCACATGAAGGAGCTGCAAACCATGCTCTACATCAAAGGCCTGCACAATTTGCTGGCCTCACTGTATAACATGTTGTACTACAGCAAATTCAAGCAGGTATTGAATACCCTCGAAGAGTTTGCTGCCAACCAGACGCGCCGTAGCAGCCCCAACACCGAAATCCTGCTCTTCCAGTACCTCTACACCAACCGCATCAACGCCTACTTCCTCGAAGGCCGCTTCACCGAGGGCCTGACTATTATCCCCGACTTGCTGGAGCAGCTGGAGCGCTACAAGCCGCAGCTCGACCTGCACCGCACGCTGGTGCTGTACTACAAAATCGCGAGCCTGTATTTCGGCAGCGGCGAGTTCGGGAAGGCCATCGAATACCTCAACCTGATTATTCAGCACAAGGAGCTGAGCCTGCGCGAGGACCTGCAATGCTTCGCCCGCATCCTGAACCTGATTGCCCACTACGAGGCCGGCGACGATGCCAGCCTGGACTACCAGATTCGCTCGGTGTACCACTTTCTGGGCAAGATGGACGACCAACAGCCCATGCAGGTCGAGATTTTCCGGTTTTTGCGCACCGTGGGCAGCATTGCGCCGCACCAGGTGCGCGAGGCGTTTATCCGGCTGCGCGATAAGCTCATCGTCATCGCCGCCACGCCCTACGAGAGCCGGCCGTTTCTGTACCTCGACATCGTGTCGTGGCTCGACAGCAAGATTGAGGGCGTGCCGGTGCAGGAGGTGATGCGCCGGAAATTTCGGCGGATGAAGTAGGCGAAACCTCACCCCCGGCCCCTCTCCTGCGGAGAGGGGCCGGGGGTGAGGCAAGCGTAACGGAATCGTCTGGCTCCCCCTCTCCGCGGGAGAGGGGGCCGGGGGGTGAGGTGAGCCGGTCGGTGGGCCCCGGCCGTACCTTTGCCGCCTCATTACCACTCCCCCAAAAAATGTCGGCAACGACCCTCCTGCTGTTTTTCAACCTGCTCTTCGCCCTGCCGCCCGCGCCGAAGCCCACCGTCACCTTCCCGGTACCCAGCGGCGTGCCCAACCAGCTCTTCTACCTCCAGCGCGACCCCAATACCAATACCGTCATCTACCAGCTGAACGTGGACCGCGCCGGCCACCTCATCGAGGACGAGCCCGTGAACGTGTTCTGGCTGCGCTACGACGAGCACGGCGAGCGCAAGGATTTGAACTTCATCCAGCGCAAGTTTGCCTACGGCCTCACGGCCGAAAAGCTGGCGGCCGATAAATACGAGCTGAAATTCGCGGCCTACAACAAGGTCCGGTTCTACCTGCTACGCTCGCCGACGGATAAGGCGCTCCACGTGTACACCACCGTAGCCGGCAAGCAGATTCAGCTGGAGCGCGTGTTTCTGCGCATCGAGGGCGGCACGTTCTGGGTGCCGAATGTGAAGTACATCGAGTTCAAAGGCCTGAATACGGCCACCCGCGAGCCGGTAGCCGAGCGAATTATGCTGTAGCGCGGACGAAAAGTCGGCGCTACATGCCTTCGCCCTATCTTTGGCCGGAGCCGTGCCCGGTGGGGCCGGCCGCCTTTCTGCATGATTCCGGCTACCTCTCTGCAACGCCTCTTCGGCATCAAAGCCAGCGAAACCCGCACCGTGGGGCTGTTTTTGCTGCACAATTTCCTGCTCGGCATCGGCTCGGTGCTGGTGTACGTGGCAGCCAACGTGCTGCTGCTGGAGCACCACCCCGAGCACAGCCTGCCGCTGGGCTACCTCGTGGGCGCGCTGGCCATGATGGCCGTGAGCAAGGTCTACACGCATTTCGAACACCATTACCTGCTCAAAAAGCTGGTTGTGCGCGTGCTGCTGGCCGTGGTAGCCCTCACGGGCGTGCTGGGCGTGCTGGTGGTAGTGGGCCATTCGGTGGCGGCGGCCGTGGCCATTATGGCTGGCTATCGGGTCATCTACCTGCTCACTAACCTCGAATTCTGGGGCATTTCGGCGGTGGTGTTTGATGTGCGGCAGAGCAAGCGCCTGTTCAGCATCATCAGCTCGGGCGATATGCCGGCCAAGGCCCTGGGCGCGGTGCTGGCCGCCCTCATCCACGGCGACGCGCAGTTGCCCGTGCTGCTGGGCGTGGCGTTTATGGCCTACCTGGGAGCCTTGTTCACGTTGCGCTCCACCCTCAAGTCGCACGTAGTGGAGGCCACGGCGCGGCCAGTACGGGCCGTGGCGCACCCGCCGAAGAAGCTGGTGCAACAGCTCTTCGGCGGCAGCCAGCTGGTGCTGGCCATGTGCCTGAGCCTGGTGGCCATCGCGGCCGTGATTACGGGCGTGGAGTACATGTTTTTCCTGAACGTAAAGCACAAGTTTCACGAGGCCGAGGACGTGATGCAGTCGGTGGGCTGGGTGCTGGCGGCCACGTACTTAGCCGCCACGTTCTTCAAGCTGCTGGTGAGCCGGCAGGCGCTGGAGCGCTACGGCGTGCAATGGTCCCTGCGGCTGCTGCCGGTGGTGGCGCTGGTGGCGCTGGCAGTATTTGGCGGCTACAAGGTGGCCAGCGGCTACTCGGCCACCGGGCAGCTGGCCTTCTATTGCGGGCTGTACCTGCTGCTGGAGGTGCTGCGGCGCACCGTGTTCGACCCCGTGTTTCTGGTGCTGTTTCAGCCGCTGGCGCCGCCGCAACGGCTGGCGGCGCACACACTGGCCAAGGGTTTTTACGAGCCGCTGGGCATGGCCCTCACGGGTGGGCTGTTCTTCGCCCTGCGCTCGTCGGGCCTGCTCGATGGCGGCCTGCCCCTGGTATGGATGGGCGCGCTATTGGGGCTGGCGCTGCTGTTTTTGCGTCGCACCTACCTGAATTATCTGGCCGAATTGAAGGAAGGCCTGGGCCGTCGCTTCGCCGAAACGGCCGAGCTGGCCCTGCCCGATGCCGCCCGCCACGTGGTGCTGGCCCACCTGCTCAGCCCCCACCCCACCGAGGTGCTGAATGCCGTGGCCTGGCTGCGCAAGCACGAGCCGAAGTCGCTGCCCGCCCACGCCCCGCGCCTGCTCGAACATCCCGACGAGCGCATTCGCCTGGCCCTGCTGGCCACGCCCGAAGCCCGCCCCCTGCCCGCCGAAGCCCTCCAGGCCCTGGCGCTGCGCGACCCCGCCGCCGCCGTGCGCGAAGCGGCCGCCCGCCAGCTGGCTGCCGCCATCCCCGACGCGCCAGCCGTGGCCGCCCTGCTCGCCGGCCCCGACCTGGCCGCCCGCCAGGGAGCCATCCGGGGTAGCCTCGAAGCCACGCCCGGGCACGAAGCCGCGCAACACAGCCTGTATCTGCTGCTGCCGAATGCCGAAAGTAGCCCCGGCCCCACCGCCGACCTGGCGGCCTTGGCCCTGCTTCCGCTCTTCCCACTTGATATTCAGCATCAGCTGATTGAGCGCCACCTAGCCAACCTTGAACCGGCGGTAGCGCACGCCGCCCTAGCCGCTATCGGTACCGTGGGGCATCTCGAACTGGCCCACCACCTGCTGGCCGCCCTCAACGATAAGCACCGCTGGTCCGTGGCCGCCGACAGCCTTGTGGCCCTGGGCCCGGCCGTGGTGCCGCTGCTGCGCCAGGCCTTGCTGCAGGAGGCCGAGCCCGCCCACCCGCAGCGCCTGGCCACTGTGCTCGAACGCCTCGACACCGCCGCCAGCCGCGCCGTGCTGCTGGAGCTGGCCATGCACCCGCACCTGTTTTCGCGCGGGGTGGCGCTACGGGCGCTGCGCCGCTTTCCGGCCCGCACCGCCGACCGGCCCACCTTCGAGCACCTGTTGCGCGAGGAATTCAGCCTAGCCGCGCAGCTGCTGCAAGGCGTGGTGGCCGATGGCCGCCCGGCCCTGGCCGCCACCGTCGACTACGAGTTGACCCTGTTGCACCAGCGTGTGTTCGGCCTGCTGGCCCAGCTCTACGATGCCGAGCTGGTGGCCACGGCCCAGCGCAACGTAGCCCACGCCGCCCGCGAACGCCAGGCCAACGCCCTCGAAATCCTCGACAACCTTATCCCCCGGCCCATTTACCAAGGCTTGCAGGCCCTGCTCGATGACTCGCCCGTGGCCGAGAAGGCGCGGCTGTTTGCCAGCCTCACGGCAGTGCCAGCACCGGCCGTTCATCATACGTTGGTGCCAATGGGCGCAGCGGCGGCGGCCGGCAGTGCCATTGCCCCACCGCCACACGTGCAGCACTATGCGCCGCTGCCCACTCCCGAGCCGTTGCCCACCCTGCTGCTGCGCCACGGCCACACCGCCTTCACCTCCTGGACGCTAAGCCAGGCCCTGCGCCACTGGCAACCCCTCGAAACCGACGCGGCCGACCTGCTGCGGCCCTACTGCACCTCGCCCTACCTGCTACTGCGCGAAAGCGCCGGAGTAGCGGCCCGGGCGCTGGCCGCCCACCGTGGCGTGCCCCTCTCCGAACTTCATCTTCCCCTCGAAATGAGCCACGCCCACGCCACTTCCGACGCCCGCATTTCTGCCCTGGAGCGGGTGGTGGTGCTGAAAAGCACCGCCCTGTTTGCCACCACGCCCGAAAACGTGCTCAGCAGCATCGTGCCCATTATGAAGGAAGTAACGTTTCGGGAAGGCGAGGAGATTTTTGCCAAAGGCGATATCGGCACCTCGCTGTTCATCGTGCACGATGGGCAGGTGGGCGTTTTCAACGGCCCGCAGCAGCTGGCCACCTTCGGGCCGGGCGACTTTTTTGGCGAGCTAGCCCTGCTCGATGCCGAGCCGCGCTCGGCCACGGCGGCGGCCCTGAGCGAGGTGCTGGCCTTCCGCATCGACCAGGAAGATTTCTACGACCTGATGGAGGAGCGCGGCGAGGTGCTGCGCAATATCCTGCGCATGCTGTGCCAGCGCATCAGGGCGCAGAACGAGAAGATGCGCGAGTTGGCGGGGTAGGCGTGAGGGGAACGAACGTCATGCCGAGCGCAGCCGAGGCATCTCGCGTGCAACAGTAACTCAGTCGTTGACAAAGGATTAGTGGTGGCACGCGAGATACCTCGGCTGCGCTCGGCATGACGTTCGTTCCCCCTCACGCCTCCCCCATGGCTACTCCATCACTTCGTAAATCTTCACGGGCAGGGCCTTGTTCTTGAGCACAACCTCATCAACATACTGGCAGTGAAAGGACTCTTTCACCTTAAAGTACACGGCTTCGCTGATGATAACCTGGCCGGCTTTAGCAGCCGACTGCAGGCGCTGCGACATATTCACGACATCGCCAATCACAGTATAATCCAGGCGTTTGAGGGAGGCGGAGCCGATGTTACCGGACACGACTTCGCCGGTATTCACGCCGATGCTCACTTTGGGGCGATAGTCGAAACCCGGGGGCAGCGGGGCCTGGCTTTGCTGGAGCGCGGTGCGGGCCGAAAGGGCCGCGTCGATGGCGCGGTCAAGGTGGTGCTCGCCCCGGAATACGGCCATCACGGCATCGCCCATAAACTTATCGACGTGGCCGCCCTGAGCAATGAATTCCTTCACCACCAAGTCGAAATAAGTATTCAGCAGGCCGACCACGTCGGTGGGCGGCAGCTTTTCGGCCAGCGAGGTGAAGCCGCAGATATCGAGGAAAATCACCGTGGCTTCCACGGTTTCGGAGGCCAGGAGGCGGTTTTCGAAGTCGGGCCGCGTCATGAAATTGAGCACGGTTTCATCGACGTACATCTTCAGGATGTTGTTTTCCTGGATGGCGCGGAGCGTGTCGCGCAGCTGGCGCACCTGCTCGGCGGTTTTTTCGATGGTGAGCTCCAGGTCGGCAAAATCGACGGGCTTCACTACGAAATCGAACGCGCCCCGGTTCATGGCGATGCGCAGGTTGCCCATGTCGCCGTAGGCCGATACGATGACCGTTTTCATGGCCGGGTGTTCGGTGTGGGTGCGCGTGAGCAGGGTGAGGCCATCCATCACCGGCATGTTGATGTCAGAGAGAATGACGTCGGTATCCGGGTTTTCGAGGATGCGGTCGAGGGCTTCCTGGCCGTTGGTGGCGAAGACAAACTCGTAGGTACTCTCCCGGATTTTGCGCCGAAACTTCTGCTTGATAAGCAGTTCGAGGTCGGCTTCGTCATCGACCACCAGAATTTTGGTTTTCATAGGGGTTGGCAGAAGGCCGAATAGTTGGACGAAAATACGTCAGAAAAGGATGGCGCTCAGATTACCGCTCCCCTTTCTACGTTGGCTTAGGGTAGCAGGTGCTGAAGCTTTTCCTTGAGCACGGCAAAATCGACGGGCTTGGTCAGGAAATCATTGGCCCCCAGGCTCATGGCCTGCTGGTAGCTGGCATTGTCGCCGTAGGCCGTAATCATCATCATGGTGGTGGGCGGCATCTCAAACTCCTCCTTGACGTGGCTGAGCAGGTCGAGGCCGCTCATGCCGGGCATGTTGATGTCGGAGAGGATGATGAGCACCTCGGATTGGTGGGCGCGCAGATACGTCAGAGCTTCCTCGCCCGAAAAGGCGAAGCTGAAGCTCATCTCGCCGTTGCGGATTTCGCGGCGGAAGCGCTGCAAAAACAGGTCGCGCACATCGGTTTCATCGTCAACAACCAGAATTTGCATGGGGCGGAGGCTGGAAAAGTAGTCGGGGCCAAAGGTAGGCTACGGCCCGGCTTAGGCGGGCAGGCCGATAATAAATTCGGTACCCTGGCCGGGCTGGCTCGCCACGGCCAGCGTGCCGCCGTGGGCTTTGGTGATGATGTCGTAGCTCAGCGACAGGCCCAGGCCCGTACCCTCGCCCGTGGGCTTGGTGGTGAAAAAAGGCTGGAAGATTTTGGCCCGGACATCGGCAGGAATTCCCGTGCCGTTGTCGGAAACCTGAATTTCCACTTGCTCCCCCGCCCTCTTGGTGCTCACCGAAACCGTGGGCTGGTAGCCGGCCTCGCCCACCTGCTGGCGCTTTTGCACCGCATAAAAGGCATTACCGAACAGGTTGAGCAGCACCCGGCCCACATCCGCCCCGGCAGCCTCCACCAACGGCAGGCCCGACGCAAAATCGGTTTTCAGCGTGGCGTTGAAGGATTTGTCTTTGGCCCGCAGGCCCTGGTAGGCCAGGCGCAGGTACTCGTCGCAGAGTTGGTTGAGGTCCGTAGGGGCCCGCTCGCCGGTGCTGGTGCGCGAGTGCTCCAGCATGCCGCGCACGATGGCCGCCGCCCGCCGCCCGTGGTGGCTGATTTTGCCCAGGTTCTGCGCTAGGTCGTCGGCCAGCGCCGTCACTTCTTCTGCGTCGCCGGCGGCCTGGGCTTCCTTCAACTCGGCCACGAGTTCGGTGCTTACTTCTGAGAAGTTGTTGACGAAGTTCAAGGGGTTCTGAATTTCGTGGGCGATGCCGGCGGTGAGTTCGCCCAGGCTGGCCATCTTTTCCTTTTGAATCAGCTGAGCCTGCGTGGCGCGCAGGTCGGTGAGGGAGCGTTGCAGCTCGCCGGTGCGCTCGGCTACTTGGTGTTCCAGCGTATCGTTCTGGGCGGCAAGCAGCGTTTGCTTCTCCTGTTCCTGGGCCAGGGTTTGGGCTGATAGATGTTCGACTTCGCCCAGCTTGACTTGCAGCAACTGCGCATCTAGGGCAAATTCGCGGGCCAGGTAGAGTGAGATGCCCAGCGCGGGCAATACAAAAGCCAACGTGGTCAGCAGAGCCACCAGCGCTGGCATCTGGCGTATCAAATACAAATTCGTAAAAATGGCGGCCAGCAATATTATTCCCGACGCAAAACCGCTCCCCAGCAGCCCGGCCCCGCGCCGCCGCTGCCGCAGGGCCCGCCCGATAAGCCACAATTGGTCGAGGGTAAGCACAACCATAAACCCGATGTAGCACAGGAGGCCGGTTGGCTCACTCCGCATTCTTTCGCCAGTCATCAGCAGCACCACGGGTATTGCGCTCGCACCCAATATTTTGTATAGCCAGCCGGGGCGCACCTCGAACAAGGCATATAGCGCCCGGAGCGAGTACAGGGCCCCCAGAAGCAGCCCAATCATGGCCACGCCATACGCAACAGCATCTTCCTCTACGGAGGCCGAAAACCAGTAAGTGGTGAGCAAGGCCGAAATGGCCGTGCCCAGCGCGTAATAGGCAAAGTAGCGGTTGGCGGGCTGCGTGCGGTTGTAGCGGTAAAAGACCAGGTGTAGCAAGCCCAGCAGCAGAAAAATGCCGGCCATGCCGGCATAAACAGCAGCGGCACGGCTGTTGTCGGTATACTCCTGCCGAATCGGCGCCAGTTCACGCAGCCGCAGCCGCAGGTCGCACAGCTTGCTTTGGGCCAAGTAGGCGCGCAGCCAAGGCGTAGGTTGCCGGGGAGCATAGCGCACGGCCAGCACCAGTTCGCCGGCTGCCGAAGGGCGCAAGTCCAGCGGCGGGGCGGAGGGGCTGCCGGTCCGCACCCGGGCCGGGTCGGGGCTGTAGGTACCGTAGCTTCCGATGCGCCGGCCGTTGCTGAATACATCGAAGCCAGCCAATACCGGTTCCGTTTGGAGCCCCAGGGCTTGCTGGCGCAAGCTGTCGCCCAACCGCAGGCGCAGCCGAAACCAGCCGCTGCCAGCCAAAGCGCGGGCCGGCAGCGGCTGTCCGTCGCGGCTCACAGTAACGGTGTTCCAGCCGCTATCGTCGAAGTCGGGCCGGGCCCAGGCGGGGTCGTCGCCGGCGTGGTAGCGCCAGCCCTTTTGCAGCAGCAGGCCGGCGGCGGGCAGACGGTCGATGCGGAGTACAGCCGTATCGGCCGGTAGCGGCGCGGCCGTAGCAACCCCGAAAAGCAGCCCCAGGGCCGCGGGCAGTAGAACGTAGCGCATAGGCAAAGCGGCCCGCGCAGCCTATAAGCTCGTGGGTAGAAATAATCCGGGAAGAAATCGGCTTTTAGGCCGGCAATCTAAGCACGAATTCCGTGCCCTGGCCCTCGCGGCTTTCCACGGCCAGCGTGCCGCCGTGGCCGGTGGTGATGATGTCGTGCGAAAGCGACAAACCCAGGCCCGTGCCCTCGCCCACGGGCTTGGTAGTGAAGAAGGGCTGGAAGATTTTGGCCTGCACCTTCGGGCTCATGCCCGTGCCGTTGTCGAAGATGCGGATTTCGACGCCGCCTGGCCCGGCGCTGGTCTGCACCGTTACCTCGGGGCGGTAGCCGGCCGGGGCGGGCAGCTGGCGCTGGCGCTGCTGCACGGCGTAGAAGGCGTTGGTGAGCAGGTTGATAAGCACGCGGCTCAGGTCCTGCGGCACCACCACTACCAGGGGCAGGCCCGGCGCGAGCGTGGTGGTGAGCTTGGCGCTGAAGTCCCTGTCTTTGGCCCGCAGGCCCTGGTAGGCCAGGCGCAGGCTGTCCTCGACCAGGGGGTTGAGCGGAGTGGGCACGCGCTGGCCGGTGCCGGTGCGCGAGTGCTCCAGCATGCCCTTGATGATGGCCGTGGCCCGCTGCCCGTGCTGGCTGATTTCGCGCAGGTTCTGCTTGAGCCCGGCCAGGATTTCGCCCTCCAAGCCGGTGGCGCGGGGAGTACCGCCAGGGTGGGTGCCGCCGATATCGTCGACAAGGTTGGTGCTCACCTCGGCGAAGTTTTTCATGAAGTTGAGCGGGTTTTGCAGCTCGTGGGCGATGCCGGCCGTGAGCTCGCCCAGAAACGCCATTTTTTCGCGCTGCACCAACTGGGCCTGGGTGGCCTGCAGGTCGGCCAGCGACTGTTCGAGCTGGGCGGTGCGCTCCGAGAGCAGGGTATTCTGGGCCTCTACGGTGCGCAGCGAGTGGGTGTTGATGTTATCAAATACCAGCGCCACCACCAGCAAAAGCAGCATCAGCCCGGCCAGAATGTCGAGGTGCCAGAACTGAGCCTTGTCGGCGGGCACCAGGTTCGGAAACACATAGTGCTGCTGCTCCAGCGCCCAAAAAACCAGTACCGTGGCCAGGGCCACGCCAAAAGAAATCAGCCCGGCCCGGCGGCCCAGCAGAAAGAAGCCCATCACGCTGCACAGCCCCAGCCACCAGGTAGTGGCCGCGTAGTAGCCGCCCTGATACGCCGAGTTCACCACCACCGTGAGGTAGCCGATGAAGAGAAACAAGTAGCCCAGCACGACGTGCGAATACCAACCGGCGCGGTAGCCAAGCGGCAGCAGCACAAAGCTGACGGCCCCGAACAGCAGCACGTAGAAACCGGGCATCAGACTGGCCCACCAGCACAGCCCCATGAAGTTGAGCGAGAACAGGCTCGTCAGAAGCACGGTATTGAGAATGATACGCACCCGCCGCCGTAGGTCGGGACTACCGGCAAAGTCGGCGGGAATGAAGTAGTCGGTGAGGTTGGCAAACATGGTTACCCGGCAATGGGAAAGGCAATGAGGTAGGCCAGCAGCATGGCCAGCGGCACCCAGCGCGAGTTGCAACAGGGCCTCGGCCAGGTAAATGTAGCGCGGCAGGCCCTACCAGTCGGGGGCCAGCTGGTAGTGCCCCCCCGCCCGGATGGTCCAGTTCTCGTACAGCGGAATCAGCTGGCCGCTTTCGGGCAGGCGTTCGATGCGGATAGTATCGGCCGGCAGCGGCGCGGCCGTGGCAACCCCAAAAAGCAGCCCCAGGGCCGCGAGCAGCAGAATGTAGCGCTTAGGCAACAGCGAATCACCACGCAGCGAACTACTGCTGGTAGTCAGAATTATTCCCGGTTAAAATTGGCATTCACCCCGGCAAGCTAATCACGAATTCGGTGCCTTCGCCTTCGCGGCTTTCCACGGTGAGGGTACCGCCGTGGCCCTTGGTCACTATTTCGTGGCTCATGGACAGGCCCAGGCCCGTGCCCTCGCCCACGGGCTTGGTGGTGAAGAAGGGCTGGAATATTTTGGCTTTCACCTTGTCAGACATGCCCGTGCCATTGTCGCGAATGCTGATTTCGACCTGTTGCGCCACCACCCGGCTGCTCACCGTGAGGGCCGGCTGGTACCCGGGACCGGCGTGGCGGCGCTGGCGCTGCTGCGCGGCATGAAAGGCGTTGGTAAACAGGTTGATGAGGACCCGGCTCAGGTCTTGCGGCACCACCGACATCGGCGGCAGGGCGGGGTCGAGCTGGGTGATAAGCTCGGCGTTAAAATCTTTGTCCTTTGTGCGCAGGCCCTGGTAGGCCAGGCGCAGGCTTTCCTCGATGAGGGTGTTGAGGTTGGTGGGCTCGCGCTGGCCGCTGCCGGTGCGGGAGTGCTCCAGCATGCCCTTGATGATGGACGTGGCCCGCTGCCCGTGCTGGCTGATTTGCTGCAGGTTCTGCTTCAGGCCATCCAGAATTTCGCGCTCCAGGGTGGTGTCGCGGGCGGGGTTGTGGGGGTCGCCGTTGATTTCGTCGACCAACTCAGTGCTCACTTCGGCGAAGTTCTTCACGAAGTTGAGCGGGTTTTGCAGCTCGTGGGCAATGCCGGCCGTGAGCTCGCCAAGGAAGGCCATTTTCTCGCGCTGCACCAGCTGGTCCTGGGCGGTTTTGAGCTCGGCCAGCGACTCCTCCAGCGCCATGCGGGCGCGCCGCTGCTGGCGGCCGTGCCGGGCCAGAATAATGGCCAGCACCAGCAGCCCCACCAGCCCGGCCACCAGCGCGGCGGTGCGGTAGCGGGCCCGGAGCGCGGCCTGGCTGGCGGCCACTTCCTGCGTGCGCTGCTGCTCGCGGTAGTTGAGGCTTTGCAGGCGCATCACCTTCTCCTGGCCAAACAGCGTGTCCTGCATCACTAGCATGAGGCTCTGGTACTTGAGGGCGCTATCGGGGCGGCCACGGCGCTTAAAATCCTGGGTGAGCAGCGTGCTGGCGTTGAGCACGCCGCGCAGAAAACCATTGTTCTGGGCCGCCTGGCAGCCCAGCCGGGCGTAATAGATGCTGGAATCGGCCTGGCCGGTTAGCTGGTAGAGCTGGGCCAGGCCCACGTAGGCAAAGTTGAGGCTGCGCAGGTGCTGCACCTTCTTCGATTCGGCAATGCTTTGGTGGTAGAACGTGCGCGCCTGCGCCACCTGGCCGCTCTTGCGGGCCACGTTGCCCAGGCCGTACAGAATGTAGTTGGTGGGCGTGTGCAGGCGGCGGGCCAGGGCATAGGCGCGCTCCTGAAAAATCCGGGCCGAATCGAGCTGGCCGAACAAGTCATACGCCAGCCCGATGTTGCTCAGCTCAATCACTATCCGGTGCTCGTCGTGCAGCTGCTCGCCTATTTTCAGGGCCCGGAAGTAGTAGGCCAGGCCCTGGCGCTTGTCGCGCAGGTACACGTAGATGATGCCAATGCTGCGCAGGTTCTGGGCTATCAGGCCTTGGTCGTGGGTGGTTTCGGCAATGTGCAGCGACTGCTGGAATACCTCCAGCGAGCGCGCCAGATTGCTTTCGCGCAGGGCGGCCCCCAGGCGGTTGAGGGCCGCGCCCTCGCCCTGCCGGTACCGGATGCGGCGGGCCAGGGCCAGCGCCTTGTTGGCATACACGGCGGCCGAGTCGGTGTGCTGGGTCCAGAGCTGGTCGCTGATTTGGCAAAGCAGCGTCACGCGGTCGAAGTCGGTTTGGGGCAGCGCCAGCAGGTGGCGCAGGCTGTCCACGGCCACTCCCGGCGACGGCACTCCGGCCATCACCGGCTTCGGGCCAGCCAGCAGCACAACCAACATGCCCAGCCAGCCAAGCCTACGGAAAGCTGAAATCCGGGTAATAATAGAAATCAACGAATTGGTTCTAAGGAAGAAGTAAGCGAATGATAAAGCCGGTCCCTGTTTGCCAGGCAGCCGGCCAAAGCTCCGCCATAACTGCCAACTACACCCAATGGTTCAGTGGCTTAACAGTAGAATAGATGGTAGAACCAGAAAAGAGCGGAGCGCAGCAGTTGGCGTGCCGGGCAAGGGTGGGCCGGGGCATTGCCAGTAATCAGCCAGCTTGATTAATAGGCAAGCTAATCAGAAACTCGGTAAAGCTGCCCTCCTGCGATGTGAGGGAGAGCGTGCCGCCGTGGCCCTGCGTCACAATATCATAGCTCAGCGACAGGCCCAGGCCGGTGCCCTCGCCGGTGGGCTTGGTGGTGAAAAAGGGCTGGAATATTTTGGCCCGCACGGCTTCGGGAATGCCCTGGCCGTTGTCGCGCACCCGGATTTCCACTTTCTCACCCACCCGCCGGGTGCTGATGCCCACGGTGGGCGCGTAGCCGGCCTCGCCGCGCTGCTGGCGCTGGCGCACGGCATAAAACGCGTTGCTGAGCAGGTTGAGCAACACCCGGCCCAGGTCCTGGGCAATGACTTCGACGGGCGGCAGGGCGGGGTCGAAATCGGGCTTGAGCGTGGCGTTGAAGGTTTTGTCCTTGGCGCGCAGGCCGTGGTAGGCCAGGCGCAGGTACTCGTCGGCCAGTTGGTTGAGGTTGGTGGGGGTGCGCTCGCCGGAGCTGGTGCGCGAGTGCTCCAGCATGCCCCGCACAATGCTGGCCGCCCGCCCGCCGTGCTGGCTGATTTTGAGCAGGTTCTGCTTGAGGTCGGCCAGCAACTCGGCTTCCAGGTCCAGGTCGCGGTCGGGCTTTTGCTTCTCCTCCTCCAGCTCGGTGATGAGCTCGGCGCTCACGTCGGCAAAGTTGTTCACAAAGTTGAGCGGGTTCTGAATCTCGTGGGCAATGCCGGCGGTGAGCTCGCCCAGGCTGGCCATTTTTTCGGACTGCACCAGCTGGGCCTGGGTGGTGCGCAGCTCTACCAGGGCCCCGCTCAGTTCCTGGGCCTGCTGCGTGAGGGCGGCGGTGCGCTCGGCCACCAGGCGTTCCAGCTCCACGTTCTGCGCCTCGATGAGGCGCTTGGCTTTTTCTTCTTCTTCGCGCAGCACCCGCTCTTTTTCGAGCTGCTTTTTCTGGCTGCGGGCAATGAAAACAAACGTAATCAGCCAGATAATGACAAAGCCCTGCGTCGTATCAAGGAAGGCGTCGAAGCTCTTGGGAATCTTACCATCGGAGTCTTCAATGATGATTTCGAGCACTTTGTAGACCACAAACGGGGCCGTGGCAAACAGCAGCGTGCGCGCCGGTCGGTAGTGCCGCACGGCCAGCAGCACCCCCAGCAGCGCAAACAATACCAGCAGCCAGTACACATCGCCCAGCATCGGCGACTTAAACCTGAGCGCCACCGAAATGACCAGAAACGCCGCCGCCGGCACCCAGATATAGTTTAGGGCCCGGTGCCAGCGGGGCAGCCGCTGCGGCAGGTCCAGAAACCGGCTCAGGCCGCGCATGATGCCATACGCCATCGGAGCCAGGTAAAAAAGGTCGCCGTAACCAGCCGAGTGAGCCATAGGGGAAGAAGCGCAGAAGCAAGAAAGTAGAGCAGAGAAACGGCGCGCGGGCCACCGCAAAGTTGGGCAGTGCGGCTGAATTTTTCCCCCGGCCCGTTTTCGGCCCCGCCCAAACGGCTGAAATGTACTACCCCCGCCGTTAGGCTTTGCCGCCAGTTGGCAGACTGATGATGAATTCGGTGCCTTTGCCCTCCTCGCTTTCTACGGCCAGGGTGCCGCCGTGGCCCTTGGTCACAATCTCGTGGCTGAGCGACAGGCCCAGGCCCGTGCCCTCGCCCATCGGCTTGGTGGTGAAGAAGGGCTGAAAGATTTTTTCCCGCACCTGCGCCGACATTCCCGTGCCGTTGTCGTGCACGGTAATTTCGACGGTGCCAGCGGCGGTCTGGCGCGTCCCTACCGTTACGGTGGGCTGGTAGGCCGCCTCGGCGGCCCCGGCCTGCTGGCGCACGGCGTGCAGGGCATTGGTGCACAGGTTCACCAGCACGCGGGTGAGGTCGGAGGGCACCACGGCTACCAGCCCCAGATTGGGGGCAAAGTCCTGCACCAGCGTGGCGTGGAAGGCGGCGTCCTGCACGCGCAGGCCCTGGTAGGCCAGCGCCAGCGCCTCGGCCACCAGGGCATTGAGCTCGGTGGGCACGCGTGGCCCCGCGCCGGTGCGGGCATGGGCCAGCATGTCGGTGATGATGGCGGAAGCCCGCTGGCCCTGCTGACTGATTTTGAGCAGGTTCTGCTTCAGGCCGGCCATAATTTCCTGTTCCAGGCCGGCGGGCTGCGCGGCGGGGCCGTGGTCGAGCAGGCCCACGCTCACATCGGCAAAGTTTTTCATGAACGCCAGCGGATTCTGCAGCTCGTGGGCAATGCCGGCCGAAAGCTCGCCCACGAAAGCCCATTTCTCGGCCGCTACCAGCTGGCTCTGGGCGGCGTGCAGCTCGTCCTGCTGGTGCTTGAGCAGGGCGTAGGCCCGCTGCTTTTCGCGGTTGTTGCGCCAGAGCACGGCGCTGAGGGTGCCCACGGCCCCCAGGCCCAGCAGGGCGGCCAGCAGCAGCCAGCCCTGCTGGCGGTTCTGGGATTGAATGAGCCGGCTGTTGCTGGTGAGCAGCCCAATCTGGGCCTGCTTCTTGGCCAGCTCGGCGCGGTACTCCAGCACGGCGGCCTGCCGCTGCAGGTCGCTGCTGTTGAGGCTGTCGCGGTAAGCGCCAAACAGTTCCTCGTACCGGTAAGCCGCCGCGAAATTGCCGAGCCGGGCCGAGGCCTGCGCCAGTATCTGGCTGGCGTCGCGGCTGTATTTCCGGTCCCCGCTGCGGCGCGTGGTCTGCAAGCTCCGCAGGGCATATACCATGGCACTATCGGGGTGGCCGGTGTGCAGCAGCGTGCGGGCCAGCACCAGCTGGGCCCGGGGCACTTCGCTCGGCGCCTGCAGGCGGTGGGCGCGCCGCAGGCTCCGGCGAATACTGGCCAAAGCGTCGGCATAGTGACCCTGCCGCTCCTGCATATCGCCAATATTAATTTCCTCAAAAACCAGCCCCGCTTCGTCCCTGGTCTGCCGCAATACGTTGGCATCCTGCTCGTAGCTGCGCTGGGCCGCCGCCCATTGGCCCTGGGCACGGTAGAGGTTGCCCAGCCCGGTGTAGGCGTGGCCAATGCCGTTCTGGTCGCCCGAGCGCTTGGCCCAGCTCAGGCCCTGCGTGAGGTAGCGCAGGGCATTGCCATACTCGTGCAGGTAGGTGCTGGTGATGCCCAGCTGGGTATTGAGAAAGGCCAGCCACTTCTCACTACGAGCCGCTTTGGCCAGGGCCAGGCCGCGCAGGTTTACCTGCAACGACCTGGCATACAGGCCCTGCTCCGAGTACACGCTCGACTGGTTGTAGAGGCTACGGGTTTGCCCCAGCAGGTCGCCGCCCAGCTCGAAGTCGTGCCGGGCCTGCTCCGAAAAGCTTTCGGCCAGGATGTACTCGCCGCGGTGGCGGTGGTAGAAGCCCAGGCCCAGCTCGGCCTCGGCCGCGCCGGCGGTGTAGCCCAGCAGCTGCGCCAGCTGGCGCGATTCCTCAAACAGGATGGCCGACTCATCGGGGGCATTGTTGCGCTGCTCCAGGGCCAGGGCGTTGAGGCGATTGACGCGCCCGGAATCGGGCTGGGGGTGGGCGCGTACTTCGGCTCGCAGGCGGTCGGTGGTGTGGGCTTGGGCATGCACGGGCAGGTAGCCGCTCAGCAGCAGCCCGCCGGCTATGGCCCCGCGCAGGCTCCACTGCCGCACCGCGCGGCATAGGCCGGGGGCCCAGCAGGTGGCGGCACCGCCACTCGTCCGGTTAGCTGGCTTCTCCACGGCTTAGGCGGGCAGGGTGATAAGGAATTCGGTGCCTTCGCCCTCGCGGGTTTCCACGGTGAGGGTGCCGCCGTGGCCCTTGGTCACGATGTCATAGCTCAGCGACAAGCCCAGGCCGGTGCCTTCGCCGGGCGGCTTGGTGGTGAAGAAGGGCTGGAAGATTTTTTCCCGTACCTGGCGCGACATGCCCGTGCCATTGTCAGCAATCAGAATTTCCACCACCGGGCTATCGGCAGAGCGGCGGGTGCGCACCGTCACGGTGGGCTGGTAGTTGGCCGGCCCGCCGGCTCCCGGCTGCGCCAGGTCGCGCTGGCGCTGGCGCACGGCGTGCAGGGCGTTGGTGCACAGGTTCAGCAGCACGCGGCCCATGTCCTGCGTCACCATCACCACCGGCTCCAGGCGGGGGTCGAGCTCCTTGCTCAGGGTGGCGTAAAAATCTTTATCGGTGGTGCGCAGGCCCTGGTAGGCCAGCGCCAGCGAGTCGGCGGCAAGCGCGTTCAGGTCGCCGGGCACGCACTCGCCGGTACCGGAGCGCGAGTGCTCCAGCATGTCCTTGATGATGGACGACGCCCGCTGCCCGTGCTGGCTGATTTGCTGGAGGTTTTGCTTTAGGCCGGCCAGAATCTCGGTTTCCAGCACCGGCACGTGGCCGTTGCGCTGCGGGTTCATGCCATCGACGAGGTCGGTGCTGACTTCGGCGAAGTTTTTCATGAAGTTGAGCGGGTTTTGCAGCTCGTGGGCAATGCCGGCCGTGAGCTCGCCCAGAAAAGCCATTTTCTCGGCCTGCACCAGCTGGCTCTGCGTTTGGCGCAGCTGGTCCAGGGTACGCCGGTTCACCTGCAGCTGGCGGTAGATAAACACGCCCAGGGCCGACACCAGCAGCACCGTGAGCAGGGCGCCCAGCAGCAGCCACTGGCCCAGGCGCAGGCGCACGGCCTGCACCGCCTGGTCCTGTTGCAGGCTGGTAATCCGGGCGTTCTGGGTTTGCTCCAGCCGCTCGCTTTCGTACTGCGCCACATGAAACGTGTTCTGGGCCGCATTGAGTGTATCGGTGAGGGCAATGTAGGCGCGGGAGTAGCGCTGGGCCTCGGCCGGCCGGTTGCGGTCGTCGTAGAAGGCGATGAGCTGCTTCAGGTATTCGGGCCGCAGGCGCTCAACGCGGGCGGCCGTGGCTTTGCGGTAAGCCTGCAGCCAGTGCTTTTCGGCGCGGGCATCGTCGTGCCGGGCTGTGTAGTACCGGGCCCAGGCGGCGTCCAACTCAAACTCGCCCGGCTTGCCCGACATGGGGATGTGCAGCGAATCGTCGAGCTGCTGCGCCTGCTTCAGGAGCTGGCCCGCCGGCGCTACCCGCTGCATTTGCAGCAGCACCTGGCCCTTTTGCACCAGCGCGTAGGCCTGGCTGAGCTTGCGCTCATTGGCATCGCCGCTGTGGGTGGTCAGTACCGAATCCACCATGCGCAGGGCGGTGGCGGGGTGGTCGCCCTCGGCGTAGAGGCGCGACAAAGCCAGAAAAGTAAATACCCGCTCCATGCCTTGGATGCGCCGAAACTCCGGCAGGCGCAGGGCCTGGCCCAGGTACTGCACGGCCTTGGCGCGGTTGCCCCAGTCGGCGTACACGGCCCCGGCCACCAGCAGCTCACGCAGGTAGAGTAGCCGGTCGTAGGTGCGCACCAGGTCGGCGGCGCGCAGCACGCTGTTCAGGGTCCGGTTGTAGTCGCCCATGCGCCGGTAGTAGCCGCCCTGCGACACGTAGCAGGCGGCGATGTTCTCGGTGGCGTTGTGCACCCGGTAGTAGGCCAGCTTTTGCTCGTAGTAGCGCTTGCGGGCATCCATGCGGTTCAGCCGGTTGTAGAGCGTCACCAGGTCAATCAGCAGCCACGGAATGGGCCGGCCCAGGCGGTCAAATTCCGTCACGGCTACCTTCATGGTATCCAGGGCGGCCGCATCGGCGCCACCTTGCTGCCACAGCACCAGGCCGTTGCGCAGGTGCCGGTAAGGGGCCGCCTCCACCAGCTGTAGCTGCTGGTTCAGCCGCAGCAGCTGGTCGAGCAGCGGCAGGGCCTGCACGTTGGTGGGGTGCAGGTCTAGCAGGTGCTGCACCACCCGCAGGCGGGCCGTGTCAGACGTTTGCTGCGGCAGGGCACGGGTCAGCGAATCATAATCGGCCTCCCAATAGGGCTGCCTGGCAACCGCCGGCCCACACATTACCCAGAAAATCAACACCGTAAGAATCCATCTCATAAGCAAGGTGGGGTCTTGGCGGCGATGAGAAAGCGCGTGGCCTGCCCATACCGCATTCCTGGGCGCAGCCAAGGCGGCCGGAACGAAAAGCAGGAGGGTTGGCAGGACATTATCGCGGGCAGAAGCGAGTGGGAACTGAGTGAAAAATACGGCCAGACCACCGGGCCGAACGGCATCGACAGACCCCGAAGAGGTGCCGGCCCTCTTTGGCTGCGCAAAGATGAATTAATTACGCCACTACTCTTTTAACAGATATCAGCGAACGAACATATTGACTTAATTTTCAATATATTACTTCCTGAAAACCTGTTTTTTGAAATTAGCCTGCTGCTTCATAATTGGCTGGCCAAAATCGATGCCCAATCAAGGTAGC
Source organism: Hymenobacter artigasi (assembly GCF_012275535.1). Lineage (GTDB taxonomy): Bacteria > Bacteroidota > Bacteroidia > Cytophagales > Hymenobacteraceae > Hymenobacter > Hymenobacter artigasi. The sequence continues at coordinate 125,452 of NZ_JAAVTK010000003.1, forward strand.
GAATAATTTTGCCTTGTAATAAATCATATCTAAATTTATTGCAGCTTCTTAATTTCTCAGCAGTAGTGCATTAGCAGCTGCCATTGGGCCAGGTTTTGGTTTTTGCCTGCGCTTTTTGTCGGCTTGTCCCACGGGTTTCATTCGCTCACCGCATTCGCCCCTTCCCTATGCGAGCCTCATCTGCCGAAGCGTTTATTGTGCGCGAGCTGCGCCGGGGCCTGGCCCCCACCCTCTACTACCACAGCCTGGCCCATACCCTCGACGTGGCGCAAGCGGCCCAGACGCTGGCCGCCGCCGAAGGCGTGACCGATGCCGAAACCCTGGCGCTGCTCCGCACGGCGGCCCTGTACCACGATGCGGGCTTCCTGCACACCTACGCGGGCCACGAAACCCGGGGCTGCGAGATGGGCCGTGCCACGCTGCCGGACTTCGGCTACTCGCCGGGCCAGATTGAGCTGATTTGTGCCCTGATTATTGCCACCCAGTACCCGCAGGCCCCCCGCTGCCACCTGGCCCAAATCCTCTGCGATGCCGACCTAGACTACCTCGGCCGGCCCGATTTCGTGCCCATCTCCACCAGCCTTTTCCGCGAGCTGACGGCCCGTCAGCTCATTGCCAGTGAGTACGCGTGGTTTCAGCTGCAGGAGCATTTCCTCACGGGCCATCGGTATTGGACGGCCACGGCCCTGGCCCGGCGCAGCACGCCCAAGCAGGCCCGGCTGGCGCACATCCGGGCGCGCCTGGCGGCCTGGCCCAGCCCAGTAGCCGGCGCTTAATAGTCGGCCAGGCCGTTGCGCAGCGAGTACACTTCGGCAAAGCCATTGGCCAGCAGCAGCTGCGCGGCTTTTTGGCTGCGCACGCCGCTGGCGCAATGCACCACCACGGGCACGTCGGACTCAAAGCCAGCCAATTGCGCGGCCAATTGCCCCAGCGGCACCAGCTGCCCGCCAATGCTGCGGCGGGCGTGCTCGTGCGGCTCGCGCACGTCCAGCAGCTGCAGCGGCCGGCCGCTGGCCTGCCAGTCCTTCAGCTCATCGGCTGATATTTCGGGGGCGCGGGCCGGGGCGACTTCGAGGGGTGCTTCGCCACAAAAAGCCGCGTAATCCGGGGCCAGCGCGGTGAGCTGCCGGTTGGCCGCCACGGGCTGGAAGCGGATGGTCTGGAAGCGCATGCTCAGGGCATCCACCAGCAGCAGGCGGCCGCTCAACACCTCCCCTATTTCGAGGATGATTTTCAGGGCCTCATTCGCCTGCATGGTGCCAATGAGGCCGGGCAACACGCCCAGCACCCCAATTTCGGCGCAGTTGGGGGCGTCGCCGGGGGCGGGCGGCACCGGGTGCAGGCAGCGGTAGGTGGGACCGTCCTGGTAATTGAACACCGAAACCTGCCCCTCAAACTTGAAGATGGCCCCGAACACCAGCGGCTTGCCCAGCACCACGCACGCATCGCTGACGAGGTAGCGGGTGGCAAAATTATCGGAGCAGTCTACCACCAAGTCGTATTCGGCAAACAGCGCCAGCGCATTGGCCGCCGAAAGCACCACCTGGTGCGGCTGCAGCGCAATGAAGGGATTCTGAGCCTGCAGCTTTTCGGCGGCCACCACGGCTTTGGGGCGGCCCACGTCGGCGGTGGCGTAGAGAACCTGGCGTTGCAGGTTGCTGTCGTCTACGGTATCAAAATCGAGCAGGCCGAGCGTGCCCACGCCGGCGGCGGCCAGGTACTGGAGCACGGGACAGCCCAGGCCGCCGCAGCCCACCACCAGCACGCGGGCGGCTTTGAGCTTCTGCTGGCCGGCCGGGCCTATTTCGGGCAGCAGCAAGTGGCGGCTGTAGCGGTTGGTTTCGGCGGCGGAAAGCGGGGCGGTGGCTGGGGTCATGGTGGTAGCGGAAATTACGTGCTTCAGCACATTGCGTCGGCCTGCTGAAACAGTTGGCTGACGCAATTGGCGCAATACTTCTGCAAATCTCGGGTGGGAGCGGCGCACCGGCAGCCGTTGCGGTCCTGACGTTACCTGGGCAAGCGCTACCGTAGCGCATTGCATTCGGACGGGCCTCTGCCCTACATTTGCCGAAGTACTCAAAACTACGGGTTGGCAAAACGGACTTTTTTACGAGTGCTTTTTATTTAACATAATAATTAAATGGCCTACCAAACCTTATTTTAAGCTCACAGCCCCACTTTTTGGCGATGCGGACACGGACGACTTCACCCAACGGCTAACCCGTGCCCACCACCCGCCCGGCCTGTCGCCCAGGCTTCCGGTTGAACAACCGCGCCCCCGGAGCGAACTTACCGGCATGAAAGCTTACCTCCCGTTTTTCGTCCTGGCCGCGCTGCTGGGCCTGTCATCCCGCGCCCAGGCCCAGAAAGCCGCCTCGCACGAGTTGCCCATCACGCCGGCCACTGCCGCCTGGGGCTATTATGATGCCGCCGCGCCGCCGGTGCTGCGCATCAAATCCGGCGAAACGGTGCGGGTGCACACGCTCATCACCTCCACGCCATCGCGGCTGGAAGGCGCGGGCCTGCCCGCCGCGCAGGTCGAGCCCACCCTGCGCGACATCACCGAGCACGTAACCAACAAAGGGCCGGGCGGGCACATCCTCACCGGCCCCATCTTCGTGGAAGGCGCCGAGCCGGGCGACGTGCTGGAAGTTCGCATTCAGCGCGTCGACCTGGCCATTCCCTACGCCTACAACGCTTTCGGGCCCAAAAACGGCTTTATTCCGGAAGATTTCGGCTACGCCAAAATGCGCATCATTCCGCTCGACGCGAAGCAGATGGTGGCGCATTTCCTGCCGGGCATTGATGTGCCGCTGCGGCCATTTTTTGGAAGCATGGGCGTGGCCCCGCCGGCTGCGGCGGGCCGCATCAACAGTGCGCCGCCCGGCATCCACGGCGGCAACCTCGATAACAAGGAGCTGGTGGCCGGCACCACGCTGTATCTGCCGGTGCACGCGGCGGGCGCGCTGTTTTTTGTGGGCGATGGCCACGCCGGCCAGGGCAACGGCGAAGTCGATATCACGGGGCTTGAAACCTCCCTCACCGGCACGCTGCAGTTCATTGTGCGCAAGGACATGCACCTCACCCTGCCCCGCGCCGAAACGCCCACCGCCTACATCAGCATGGGCCTGAACGAGGATTTAACCCTCGCCGCCAAAGACGCGGTGCGCGAAATGATTGCCTTCCTAGTCACCGAAAAGCACCTCACCCGCGACGATGCCTACATGCTCTGCAGCGTGGCCGGCGACCTCGACGTGACGCAGGTAGTGGACGGCACGCGCGGGGCCCACATGATTTTGCCGAAGAGCATTTTTGGGAAGGTGAAGGCGGCGAAGTAGGACTAGGCATTCTGGCGAACGTCAGCGGAATTTGGCCGTCATGCCGAGCGCAGCCGAGGCATCTCGCGTGGGGTAGTAATCCTGACGTTAAGATTTACTACCCCACGCGAGATGCCTCGGCTGCGCTCGGCATGACGGTCTTTTTTATTAGCCCAAAACCAAAAAATCCAATATCTTCGCCATCTACGCTTCCCATTCGCTCTGGCATCTGGCTATGATACAAAAGAGTCTGTTTTTCTTCGTGTTGCTGGGCGCGCCGCTGGTTGGGCGGGCACAGGTCGATACCGTGCGGGCCAGCACGCTGCCCGGCCCGCAGCTGGCCGAAAAAGCCTATAACAGCGGCCTGACCAGCTTCAGCGAGCAGCGCTACCCGGCGGCGCTGGCCAGCTTCGACCAGGCTATTGCGGCCAGGCCCGATTTCGCCGCTGCCTACACCAACCGCGCCGCCACCCGCTACGAGCTGAAGGAGTACCCCGCCGCCCTGGCCGACTACGACCAGGCCCTGAAGCTGGAGCCCGGCAACTACGCCGGCTACTTCGGCCGGGGCCGAACCCACGAGGCCCAAAACCAGCGCAGCGAAGCCGAAACCGACTATTCCGAAGCCCTGAAGGCCCGGGCTGACTACGCGCCGGCCTGGTACAACCGCGCCGTGCTGCGCTTCGAGAAAGGCGACTACCAGGCCGCCCGCGACGATTTCGACGGGGCCATCAAAGCCGACCCCAAGCTGGCCTACGCCTACCACGACCGCGCCAGCGCCCAGCAGAAGCTTGGCAACTACGCCGCCGCCGCCCAGGACTATACCCAGGCCCTGGCCTTGCAGCCGGAGCTACTCTCGGCCCTGCTGAACCGCGCCACCGCCGAGCGCCGCACCGGCCAGCTGCCCCAGGCCCTGAAAGACTACGACGCCTACCTGGCGAAGAAAACCGACAATGCCCTGGCCTACAACAACCGAGGCAGCGCCCGTTTCGAAAACAAGGACTACGCCGGCGCCATTGCCGATTTCAGCCAGGCCCTGCAGCTCGACCCGAAGTACGCCTACGCCTGGAACAACCGCGCCGCCGCCCACCTCAAGCTGGAGAAATACGCCGATGCCGCCGCCGATGCCAGCGCCGCCCTCAAGCTGAAACCCGACTACGCCGAAGCCTACCTCAACCGGGGCCACGCCCGCGAAATGCTCCGCCAGGCCGATGAGGCCTGCCAGGACTGGCGCAAAGCCGCCGAGCTGGGCATTGCGGTGGGCAATAGCTACGCCGCCGCCGCCGGCTGTGCGGGCGAGGCGGCGGAGTAGTGGAGAACGAGCAAGGAGCCAACAATCAGAACGTCATGTCGAGCGCAGCCGAGACATCTCGCGTGCAATAGCAATCCAATCGATTCAACGACTTCGAGCGAGATGTTTCGGCTGCGCTCGACATGACGGCCACACTTATCCCTAAATTACTGCGATGCCTTTCCTCAATCGCCTGCTACTCCTCCTGCTCTGCGCCAGCGCCACTCTGCCCGCCGCGGCCCAAAGCGTGGCCTTCACCAAAGACAATTTCAGCAACGACAAGGACGGCCTGCGCGAAGCCAACCGCGAGCTGAAAGCCGGCGACGACGACTACCGCGACGACCCGCCGCGCTACGCCCAGGCCCTGCAGCACTTCCTCGCGGCCCAGCTGTTCAACCCCAACAACGCGGCCCTGAACGTTAAAATCGGCGACTGCTACCTGAATTCGGCCACCAAGACCGCCGCCCTGCCCTACCTGCAAAAGGCCGCCAAACTGGATGCAACCGCCGATGCACGCACGCACTACCTGCTGGCCCGCGCCCTACACCTGAGCGCGAAGTGGCGCGAGGCCATGGCCGAATACCAGCTGGCCCCGCCCGTGGCCAGCAATACCCGCAACGGCGACGCGGGCACCATCACGCCCAACGACTTGCAGCGCCGCATGCAGGAGTGCCGCAACGGCCAGCAATTGATGGCCCACCCCACCCGCGTGTTCATCGACAACGCCGGGCCGGAGTTGAATTCGCCGGCCTCGGACTACGGCCCGGTGGTATCGGCCGATGAGTCGACCATCCTCATCACCTCGCGCCGCGAGGGCTCGACGGGCGGCAAGAAGGACCCGGCGGGCGACGGCTATTTTGAGGACATCTACCAATCGACCTGGAAGGGTAAGGTCTGGAGCCGCGCCACCAACCTGGGCGCACCCGTGAACACCGACGACCACAACGCCACCGTGGGCCTGGCCCCCGACGGCCAGCGCATGCTGGTGTACGTGGGCACCAACGGCGGCGACTTGCTCGAAACCACCCTCAGCGGCAGCACCTGGAACAAGCCCCGCCGCCTCAACAGCCGCATCAACACCAACGCCCACGAGACCTCGGCCAGCTACTCGCCCGATGGCCGCTACCTCTATTTCGTGAGCGACCGGCCCGGCGGCGCGGGCGGCTCCGATATATATAAGGTGGACCTCGCCGGCAAAAACACGCCCGTGAGCCTGGGCCCGGCCATTAATACGGCCTATGGGGAAGAAGGCGCGTTTATGGCGCCCGATGGCAAAACGCTGTATTTTTCCTCCGAAGGCCACAACTCGATGGGTGGCTACGACATCTTCAAATCGGTGCTGGAGAATGGCAAGTGGAGCACGCCCGAAAACCTGGGCTGGCCAATTAATACACCGGACGACGACGTGTTTTTCGTAACCTCGGCCTCGGGGCGGCACGGCTACTACAGCAGCGAGCGGCCCGGCGGCCTCGGCGCAAAGGACATCTACCGCATCACCTTCTTGGGGCCCGAAAAACAGCCTTTATTGAGCGAAGAAGACCAATTACTGGCCTCGCGCCTCGCGCCCATCAAGCAAACGGTGCTGGCCCCGGCGGTGGCAGTGGCCACGGCCCAGGTCACCATTCTGAAAGGCACCGTGACCGACGACGCCACCAAGCAGCCCGTGGATGCCGCCATCGACCTCATCGACAACACCAGCGGCCAGACCATTGCCAACTTCCGCAGCAACGCCACCTCGGGCCGCTACCTGGTCAGCCTGCCCTCGGGCACCAATTACGGCATCGTGGTGCGGCAGGACGGCTACCTGTTTCACTCCGAAAACTTCGACCTGCCCGCCGGCGCGGCCTTCGCCGAAGTGGTGAAGGACATTCCGCTCAAGAAGCTCGAAATCGGCACCACCATTGTGCTGCGCAACATTTTCTTCGATACCGGCAAAGCCACCCTACGTCCCGAAAGCACCGCCGAGCTGGAGCGCCTGCAAAAGCTCCTGACGGAAACGCCCGCCCTGAAGCTGGAAATGGCCGGCCACACCGACGACGTGGGCGAAGCCGCCATGAACCAGGACCTGAGCCAGCGCCGCGCCCAGGCCGTGGTGAGTTACCTCACGCAGCACGGCATCGCCGCCGCCCGCCTCACGGCCATGGGCTACGGCGAAAGCAAGCCCGAAGTGCCCAACACCAGCAAAGGCAACCGCCAGCTCAACCGCCGCACCGAGTTCAAGGTGACCGCCAAGTGAGTTGTGGCGCGGTCGTACCCGGAGGGACTTTTAGTCCGCGCCTGAAGGACCTACACGCGGGCTAAAAGTTTGCGCTGACATCGGGCAAAACGCCGTATTCGTCGGGTTCTGCACTTTGATAATCGTAAACCCGGCCCGCCGCCACACGCCCCGGTCTACCTTGCAGCGTCTAAACCGCTGCCCAATCCGGCAGGTGGCATTTTCCGCTTGAAACTACTTCTCCGCTTTTTCTATATGCGCCGGCTGGGGCTGCTGCTACTGGCGCTGCTCGGGTTGCTGCTGTTTTGGGCGCGGTCGGCCCGGGCGCAGCAGGTCTATCTGCGCCAGTTTGGCCCCACCGAAGGCTTTCGCCCGGCCTTCGTGTACGCACTGCTGCAGGACCGGCAGGGCTACCTCTGGCTGGGCACCGGCGAAGGCCTCATCCGCTACGACGGCACGCAGTTCATCACTTTCACCAAAAAAGACGGACTAGCCGAGGATTTTGTGGTGTCGCTGCGCGAAGAGCCCGCCACCGGCCGGCTCTGGGTGGGCCACTACCAGGGCGGCATTTCGGTGAAGAAAACGGCCGCCGGCTCCTTCATCTCCGCCAAGCGCAGTGCCGTGCCCGCCGGCCTGCACCTGTCTGCCGACGGCCCGCCGCCCGTTGATACCGCCGCCATTGGCCGCTACCTGCGGCGCTACCACCTGCACCTGCCAGTCGGCACCGAAATCACCTGCCTGCTCGAAGACCGCGAGGGCAATGCTTGGCTGGGCACCGCCGGCCAGGGCCTGCTGCGGCATTCGGACCGGCATTTGCGAATGGAAGTTCAGCCGGCTGTCCGCTCTGGTCAGGGGCCAGCACTGGCGACGGTGACGGCAAAAGGTATTGCAGAAGCCTGGGGCACTTTCAGTGGCAACAGTTTCTTTCAGCTGCGCCCCCATCATTCCCTTCCTTATGTAGCAGGAAATGCCCTCGCTCCACCCCTGCCCGGCGAGCCCGTGAAAGCCCTGCTGCCGCGCCCGGCGCGGCTGGGCGGCGGGTTCTGGGTGGGCACTTCGACGGGGCTTTACACTACTTCCAATCCCGGCCAACCGGCGCAGGCGGTCCCGGGCCTATCAAATAACACCGATTTCAACGTCACGGCCCTGGCCTACGCGCCCGGCTCCGGCCTCTGGGTGGGCACCGCCGCTGACGGCATCTACCTGTTGCCCGCCGACTCTTCGCTGCGCATCCGCCATTTCACCACCGCCAACGGCCTGCTGCACAACACCACCTACGCCCTGCTGGCCGACCATACCGGCCGCGTGTGGGTGGCCACGCACGGCACCGGCATCGCCGCCTACGACCCCGGGCTGGACGAATTCATGCACAACCGCCTCGGCTCCGTGGGCCTCGACGCCAGCAGCCTGGCCGAGGATGCCGACGGCCGCATCTGGGTGGGCACCGAGGGCCAGAGCATCTATTGCCGCCAGCGCTCCGGCCAGTGGCAGCATCTCACCGCCGCCAGCCAGCTGCCTTCCGACTATGCGTATGGCCTGTTGCCGCTGCCCGCCACGGCCGGCCACGCCGGCCCGCAGCTGCTGCTGGTGCACCGCCAGGGCCTCACGCTGCTCGACTGCCGCACCCACGCCTTCACCCCCCTCGCCGCCACCGACGACCCGCTGGTGCGCGACTGCCTCGGCCCTGCTGCCCTGGCCGCCGGCCCCGGCGCCGATGCGGTAGCGTGGCTAAGCACCCGCGCCGGCCTGCTGCGCGTGGATGTAAATGCTGCCCGCCACCTCGTGGCTGCCCGCCGGCCCGGCCTGGCTATTACCGCAGTCGAAATCGACGGCGAGCCCCGCGCCCTCGATGCGCTGGGCACCTTGTCGGCCACCCGCCACCGCGTGAATTTCACCTTCCAAGGCATCAGCCTCAACCCCGGCGAAGCGCTGATGTACCAGCACCGCCTGCGCGGCCTCGCCGAAGAATGGAGCCACCCCGGCCCCGCCGCCGAAGCCCAGTTTCCGGGCCTCGATGCCGGCCAGTACGTGTTTGAGGCGCGGGTGCGGCGCGGTGCGGCCGGCCCGTGGAGCCCGGTGGTAGCGGCCGCGTTTGGCGTGGCCACGCCGGTTTGGCGCACCTGGTGGTTCCGCACGCTGGCGCTGCTGGCGCTGGCGGGGCTGGCTTATGGGCTGATACGCTTCCGTGAGCGCACGCTGCGCCGCACGCAGTTTGTGCTGGAGCGCACCGTACGCGAGCGCACCACTGAGCTGCGCCAGCAAAAAGCCCACATCGAAGACATGAATGCCGACCTGGTGGTGGCCCGCGACGCGGCCGAGGCTTCGCGCCGGGCCAAGGCACAGTTTCTGGCCAACATGAGCCACGAAATCCGCACGCCGATGAACGCCGTTATCGGCCTTACCAACCTGCTGCAAGCCACCCGACCCAACACCGAGCAAGCCGAATACCTCACGGCCATCGAGTCGTCGTCGCAGAATTTGCTGGTGATTATCAACGACATCCTCGACAGCTCCAAAATGGAGGCCGGTAAGCTCACCCTGGAGCAGGTGCCCTTCCGCCTGCCCGAGGCCGTGCGCCGCCTGGGGGCTATGTTCAAGTTTGCCACCGAGAGCAAGGGCCTGTTTTTCGCGGTGAATGTGGCCGACAACGTGCCCGCCGCCGTGCTCGGCGACCCTGTGCGCCTGAACCAAATTCTGGTAAATCTGGTAGGCAACGCTATCAAGTTTACGCGCACCGGCGGCGTCACGGTGACAGTGGAAGAGGTAGCAGGTCCGGACTCGCAAACCCACCAATCCACCAACCCACTCATCCGCTTCGCCGTGCGCGACACCGGCATTGGCATCCCGAATGATAAGCTGGGAGCCATTTTCGAGGATTTTTCGCAGGCGAACACCTCCACTACCCGCGAGTTTGGCGGCACCGGCCTGGGCCTGAGCATTGCCCGCAACCTGGTGCAGCTGCACGGCGGCCAGCTCGGCGTGACCAGCGAGGAAGGCCACGGCTCCGAGTTCTTCTTCGAGCTGCCCTACGAAGCGGCCGACGCCAGCGCCGCCCGCCCCGACGCCCACGCCGGCCTGCTCACGCCCTTCGAGCCCGCCCTGCGCATCCTGGTGGCCGAAGACAACGCCCTCAACCAGCTGGTGGCCCGCAAAACCCTCGAAGCCTGGAACGTGCAGGTCGTCATCGCCGAAAACGGCCGCCTGGCCGTGGAGGCCATCACCGGCGCCACCCAGCCCTTCGACGCCATTCTGATGGACGTGCAGATGCCCGAGCTCGACGGCTACGGGGCCACCCGCGAAATCCGCCGGCACTTCCCCGATGCCGGCCAGTTGCCCATCATCGGCCTCACGGCCTCCGTGCTGCCCGAAGACCGCGCCCTGGCCCTGGCCGCCGGCATGAACGATACCCTCGCCAAGCCCTTCGAGCCGGCCGTGCTCTACGCCCGCATTGCCCACTTCACTTTAGGGTATGAGGGTAGGAGGGCAGGAGGGCAGGAGGGCGATGAGATTGAGGAAACCGGGAACGAATTCAGTGCGCAAGCAGTGACTTCCACGGCGACTTCTGAAGATGCAGGCCCCAAAACTCCTACCCTTCCACCCTCCTACCCTCCTACCCTTAAAAGCCTAATCAAGCCCGACTGGCACCTCCTGGAAGAATTAGCCGGCGGCAACGAAGGCTTCCTGCGCCAAATCATCACCACCTTCCTCAATGAAGCCCCGGCCCTGGAAGCCCTGCTGGCCGCCACCTGCCCCCACGACCCCGCCGCCCTGGCAAGCACCGCCCACAAGCTCAAGGGCCAGGTGGCCTACTTTGGCGTGCCGGTGCTGCACACCCAGCTCGATGAGCTGGAGCGTGCCGCCCGCCACCCGGCCCTGCCCTACTGCGAGCCGTTGCTCCACACCATCCGCCAGCAGCTGGCCGAGCTGTACCCGCAACTGGAGGAGCGGGCCGGAACTTGAAAATTGACCGGTACGCCCTACATTCGTTACCAAAATCCTCTCAATTTTGCTTGTATATGGCTGTTTCTAATCTGCGTTGCTTAGTGGTTGATGACGACCCGCTCTCGGTTCAGGTAGTACTCAATTGCATCAACAACACGCCATTTCTGACGGCCACCGGCAGCTTTACCAACCCCATCGAAGCAGCTGAGGCCCTGCGTACCGCGCCCGTCGACCTGTTGTTTCTCGACGTGGAAATGCCGCTGCTTTCCGGCATCGAGCTACTGGGCATGCTCCAGCACCCGCCGCTGGTCGTGCTCATCACCAGCAGCAAAGACTACGCGGTGCAGGCTTTTGAGCATGCCGTGGTCGATTACCTGGTGAAGCCCGTGAGCTACGCCCGCTTCCTGCAGGCTTCCCAAAAAGCCCTGGAAATGGCCGAGCGCCGCGCCTCCACCACCCCCGACGCCATCGAGGTGCCCGACGCCGACGCCGATTTCACCTTCGTGAAAGTCGACAACAAGCTCGTGCGCGTGGGCTTCGACGAAGTGCGCTACGTGGAAGCCCTCGGCGACTACGTGCACATCGTCACGGGCCAGAGCAAACTCATCGTGTACAGCACCATGAAGGCCGTGGAGGAGAAGTTTCCCAGCAACCGCTTCGTGCGCGTACACCGCTCATTCATTGTCAATTTCAACCGCATTCAGGCCCTTGAGGACAACTCGGTTATTGTGGAAGCCAAGCACATTCCCGTGGGCCAGACCTACCTGCGCGAGGTCATGCAGCGCCTGAACAAATTCTAGCCACCGCGCTTTCCTCCTGTCTACTTCTCTGATATGCGCTTTTCATTAGCCGTTATTTCCGCCAAAACCTCGCTGCTGGCCGCCCTGCTCGTGCTGGTGGGCTTTGCCGCCCAGGCCCAGCAGGCCGGCGATACCACCAGCATAAGTTGCGGCCCGCCGCTGCCCCGCATGCTGTGCGTAGACCTCGACGGCCGCCCGTCCATCGACGAGCCCGCCGGGCCCTTCACCTACCAGTGGCATATGGGCGACGGCACCACCCTCACCGGCCCCACGGTGAGCTACTGCTACAAGGAGCGTAAAAACTACGTGGTCGAGCTCGACGTCATCGTGGACAAAACCGGCGAAATCCGGCGCGGCCAGAAGTACATTCCCGTCAACCTCGTGCAGCAGGATATCGTCGATTTCACTACCACCACCACCCGCGTGCGCGTGGGCCAGCCCGTGTCCTTCGATTCGCCCGAGGCCCAGCTCATCACCTGCCGCAACGTGCAGTATGTCTGGGATTTTCGCGATGGCACCATTACGCAGGGCCGCACGGCCCAGCATAGCTTCCGCCGGCCTGGCACGTATTCGGTGCGCTTCAGCATGCGCGGCTACGGCTCGCAGGACTGCGTGGCCAGCCACTGCGTTTCGCGCGAAATCGTAGTCGAGCCCTAAGCTGAGGGGAAGATATACCCCCCTGGCGGGGCTGATACCGTGTTAGGTAAGAACGTCACCCTGAGCGGAGCGAAGTACTTTCCCACGACCCAACGATTTGCAGTAATCGAGTCGGTGTAATCGTGAGCAGGTCCTTCGCTCCGCTCAGAATGACAAGCGCTTAGAAACTCCTGTATTCTGAGTCAATGCTGCCGCTCGTGCTACGGCGCTTCGTTTGGTACCGGCGGGCCTTCGCGCAGCAAGTCCAGCACCAGCTCCCACAAATGCTCGTACGGGATGATTTCGACCTCGGCAAAGGCCTCGCCGGGTGGCTGCGTGTCGCGCAGCTGCTGGAGCAGGGCTTTGCCGCGCTCGGCAATGCGGTCGGCGTCGAAATTCTTTTCCACGATAATCGGCAGCAGACGCAGAAACAGGCGGCTCCGCAGCGTATTGGCTTCGTACAGATGGCGCTGCTGGTACTTGCGCAGGCGTTCCAGGCGTTGCATCACGGCTTCCAGGTTGCGCTCGCGCAGGAAGTGTAGCAACTGGAGCACCAGAATGGCCACGTTGTGGCCCCGCTTGTCGCGGCTGTATTCGGGCAGCATCAGCACCCATTGGGCCAGCTGCCGCTGGCGGGCCGTAGTGTTGCGGGCGGGCGGCATCACAAAATCGACGTACGACCGATATAAGTCCCACCGCTGCAAGGCCGTATCCCGCTGAATGGAATAGGCCGGGTTCTTGGCAATAATGCTCATCAGCTGCTGCGCCCGTTCGTACTGCTGGGCGTGCAGGGCCAGCAGCACGTAGTGCTCCTGAAAATAGAACCAGTTGTGGGACGATGGGTGAAAATCCCGGTTGTACTCCTCGGCCAGCCGCAGGCCCTGCACCGGCTGCCGGCTGCGCAGGTAGGCATACACGCTCACAAAGTGGTTGAAGCGAATATCAAAGCGCCGGTCATTCAGCTTGCCCGCCCGCAGCCGCCGCGAGGCCAGCGCCGTCACCCGAATCATCTCCTGGTAGTTGCCTTGCAGTTCCTCGTAAGCCAGCCGGGCCCGGTACACAATGTTATAGGTGGTGAAGCTGCGGGCCCGGCGGTGCAGGGCGTCGAGTTGGGCAATGCGGTCGGGTAGCACGGCCAGCACGGCCCGGCGGGTTGCTACGGTTCCGCTCAGGGCTAGCTGGGTTTCGGTGTGCAGCTGCTCGGCCTCGTCCTCCCAGGCCAATACCTGCTGCGCACGCTGAAACACCTTAGCTGCCTTCTTATATAGAGTGGTTTGCTGCCGCTCGGCGTGCAGGTTGCGCAGCATGCGGGCGCACATCACCACGTATTGCGTAAACTCGCCGGCTTCGGCCAGCCGCAGGCAGCGCTGCAGCAGCCGCTCCGACAGCTTGTACTCGCGTTCGGCATACAGAATACTCACCTTGTGCAGCAGGTCCAGGCATTCCAGCTCGTAGCGCCGCGACACCAGCAGCCGGGGGTCGGAGTGGTCCAGGAAGTACAGCTGGTTGAGCAGCTTGCTGCGCACCCGCGACTGCAGCTTGTGCAGGGCCCGCACATTGGCCTGCGTGGTCTTGCCATATAAGGCTTTCACCACCTGTAATTGGGTGGCTTCCGGCGACTTATTCAGGGATTCCACGAACTGGTTTTCTTTGTTTGCCTGGTTGTTCCGCAAATCCAGGATTGGCAGAGAAGACAGACTACGCGATGTCACAATTCGCGCCAAATTCGCAATTTCATTCATGGAAAAAGTGCCTTACAAGCCATAAATCAGGCTTTTTGTAAAATTTTTCCTCTTAAAACCGATGTCTTAAAAACCGGTATACTTTCCTTTTTTAATCTCAACACAACAATCACCTTTGTATCGTGACGCAATAGGGTATTTCTGAGCGATGATGTCACAATTTGGCTTGTTTTTTCCAAAAGTTCAAATAAAAAATGTGTGACTGTCTCTACCCAATAGACTTTTCAGAAAAAAAACTTTTTTTGTTTATTTAATTTATTAATATAATTCTAGTCAACTTTAGCTCAATATAGTCCTTTTCTAAGCCCCATGGAGGCCGCAACTTTGTGTCAATCAATCGCCTGACACATCTTCTAACTCCTCCATATCGTGCTGAACCTCCTCGCCATCGCCCTCATTCAAGTTGCCAGCTTTTCTTCTGTTGGCGCACAGTCAAACGTTGCCAAACAGGCTTTGGCAACCCCGACTATCGTGACCTCAATTCTGCCAGGCGGCACGGGCGGCTGGGGCGGCGACATCGCCATGATTAAAGACGGCGGCACCGGCGGTTGGGGCGGCGACATTGCCATGATTAAAGACGGTGGCACCGGTGGCTGGGGTGGCGACATCGCCCTCGACGGTGGCACCGGCGGCTGGGGCGGCGATATTGCCATGACCAAGGATGGCGGCACCGGCGGTTGGGGCGGCGACATCGCCCTCGACGGCGGCACGGGTGGCTGGGGCGGTGATATTGCCCTTGATGGCGGAACCGGCGGCTGGGGTGGTGATATTGCTTTTGATGGTGGTACCGGTGGCTGGGGTGGTGATATTGCCATGGCTAATGACGGCGGAACTGGCGGTTGGGGCGGCGATATTACCCTTGATGGCGGAACCGGCGGTTGGGGCGGCGATATTGCCATGACCAAGGACGGCGGCACCGGCGGTTGGGGTGGAGACATTGCCATGATTAAAGACGGCGGCACGGGTGGCTGGGGCGGCGATATCGCCCTCGATGGCGGCACGGGCGGCTGGGGCGGCGACATCGCCTAAACGGGCGGCACAATTTCATCCTTATATTGCCTATTCACCTTGGTGAAATGGTAATATTCGATGCTCGTTCCAAAGAAAAATCCCTCAGGAGTTCTGCTTTGGCTCATCTTCAGCTCGCTGCTGGCTTGTAGCTGCTCCTCAAAAGGCAGTTCGCATGAAGCCATCCGAATAAGATGGGTCCACGACCCCGAAACCATTAACCCGATGGCCCTCACTAACCAGGCCGCCATTGAGGTAAATAACCTGCTTCATCTCAGCCTGATACAGGCCAATCTAACAAACCACCAGTACGTGCCAGCCCTGGCCGCTGCATTGCCGGAAGTGCGGCTGGTTGGCGACTCGCTGATGCACATCACCTATGAGCTGCGGCCGGTGGCCGCATGGGACGACGGCCGCCCCATACTGGGAAGCGACGTAGCTTTCACCGTCAAGCTCATGTTTTGCCCGGGCCTGCCTAATGAAGTAGTCAGGAACCAATACCACTTTATTAAAGCGGTAATTACGGACCCGGCCACCCCGCGCCGGTTCACCATTGTGTGCCGGGGGCAGGCGCCGGAATACGTAAAGGCCACCGGTGATTTTTGCATCCTGCCGGCCGCCACGCTGGACCCCGCCGGCCGCCTCAGCCGCTTCACCCTGGCCGAGCTGCAACACCGCGCGCCAACGGCCCCCGCCGATACGGCCCTGCAAGCCCTGGCCCGCCAATACCAGCAAGGCTATGCCGGCCACCCGCCGGGGCAACTGCCCGGTTGCGGGCCATACGAGCTGGTGACTTGGGAAAAAGACCGTTTCCTGCATTTGCGGCGCAAGTCCCACTGGTGGGCCGACCAGTTGCACCCCGCGCCCCTAATGCTCCGGGCCAAGCCACAGCAGCTGGAATACGTCATTATTCCGGATGTGGCCACGGCAATTCTCGCCCTGCGACGCGGCGAACTGGATGTATTTCCGCAAATGCCGGCCCGCGAATTTGAGCGCCTGCGCACCGCCCCGGCCACGCGGGCAGCCCTGCAGTTTTACACCACGGACTCGTACAATGTGGTGACGGCGGGCTTCAATACCAGCCGCCCGGTCCTGGCCGATGCCGCTACCCGCCGGGCCCTGAGCCGCTGCTTTGATGCCGGCCGCCTGATGAAAGCCACCCAGCTGGGGGCCGGCCAGCGCACCGTGGGCTTCATCAGTCCCTCCGACACGGCGAACTACAACCGTGCGCTGGCCCTCATCCCCTTCGACCCCATTCAGGCAGCGGCCTTATTGCGCCAGGGCGGCTGGCGGCGGGCGGCCGCGCCCACGGCCGGCTGGTTCCGGCCGGGCCCCGCTGGCACGAGCCAGCAGTTGCGCCTGACCATGCGCTACCGCGCCGGCGACCCCTTGCTTACCACCATCGCGCTGCAGTTTCAGGCAGCTACGGCCCCGCTCGATATCCCGGTTTCGCTGCTGCCCACCGAAGCGGGGTCTTTTTCGGAGGTCCTGCGCGTCGGCGATTTCGACATGTATGCCCAGGTGCTGAAAGGCAATCCGTTTATGTTTAACTTCACACCTTTTTTGCATTCGAAGGGCATTGGGGTGGGCAATTTCACGCGGTTCACCACCCCGGCCAGCGACCGCCTCATCGAAGCCATTGCCACCGCCAGCAGCAACGCCTCCCGGCAACGGCTTCTGCGCCAGTTCCAGGCCCTTATGCAACAGGAGATGCCCATGGTGCCCTTGTTTTTCCTACCGAGCCGCACGGTAGCCGATAAACGCCTGAGCGGGCTGAACGTGGGCAGCCTCAAGCCGGGCTACCTGGCCACTACCATCGTGCGCGCGGCCCGGGCTACTCCTGCTCCGTAGCGCATGGCCGGCTTTATTTTCTGGCGATTGGCCCGCACTTTCCTGGCAATCTGGGCCTTGGCATCGGGCGTATTTCTGCTGAGCCGCCACGACCTCGACACGGCCCTGCGCTTGTCGCTGCCCGATGCCGCCAGCCAAGCGGGCTCCGGCGCGGCCCTGCTACCCGAGAACCAGCAGGCTGCTCAGCAGGCCCTGCGCCGGCGTTTTGGCCTCGACTTACCCGTTTTTTATGTGAGCCGCGGGCCGGCTTCGCCCGCCGGGGTGCGGCCCTGGCATTGGCATGGCGGCCGCAACCAGTACCACCAGTGGCTGCGGGGGCTGGCGCACGGCGATTGGGGCACCTCGTTTCGGACGGGCCAGGGCGTGGCTGGCAGCCTGCGCCACGCCCTGGCTTTCACGCTGCCGCTCACGGGCACGGCGGCCGTGCTCGCGGTGCTGAGCGCGCTGGCTCTGGCGCAGCGCCTGGCCACGGCCCCGTGGTGGCAGCGCCCTATGCGGGCGGTGCTGGTGGCCGTGCACGGGCTACCGCTGTTCGTGGTGGCCCTGGTGCTACTGCTGGTATTTGCCAATCCCGATGTGCTGGACTGGCTGCCCACGTATGGCCTCGGCAGCCCCAATGAGCTGAACCCGAGCACCAGCCAGCAGCTGGCCGATGGTTTCCTGCATTTAATTCTGCCCGTATCAGCGCTGGTTATTACGGCCGTGCCCGAGCTCACGCTTCAGCTCACCGCAGCCCTGCAGCAGGAGCTGGGCACGGCCTACGCCACCACGGCCCGCGCCAAAGGCCTGTCGGCAGCGGCCGTGGTGCGGCACCATGCCCTGCGCAATGCCTTGCTTCCCACCCTGGCCCAAATCGCCGAGTTCCTGCCCGCCCTCGTGGCCGGGGCCGTGGTGGTAGAGGTCGTGTTTGCCCTGCCGGGCATGGGCCGCCTGCTGGCGGAGGCCTCCGCCGCCCGCGACTATCCCGTGCTGATTGGCGGCGTGCTGCTCACCGGTGCGGTTCGCCTGCTGGCCCTGCTCCTCGCCGACTTGTGTTATTTATGGGCCGACCCCCGCATCCGTTGGCAGTCCTGACCGCCTTCCGCTTCACCTGGTGGCAGCGGCTGGCGTTGGGCTGGTTGGTTTTGCTGGTGCTGGTGGCGGCAGTAGCGCCCCTGCTGCCCCTGCCCTACCCGCCGGGCCTGCCCGATTTGGCCAACATGGCCGTGCCACCATTCAGCGCCGCCCGGCACTGGCTGGGCACCGACCCTCAGGGGCGCGATGTACTGAGCATTCTGGTATATGGTGCCCGCACGGCCGTGCTGCTCACGCTGCCGGCCGCCCTGCTGGCGGCACTGGTGGGGGGCCTGGCCGGGGCCGCCGCCGGCTTTTGGGAAAATTCTGCCCGGGTGCCCCTGGCCTACTGGCTGGTGGGCACGGGCGGCACATGGTGGGTTTTGCAGCTACCATTGCCCATGCTGGGACTGGGGCTGATGCTTATCGGCGCACTGTTGGCGTTGCTGGCGCGCCTGCAAAACCGCCCGCTCCCCACCTGGCCACTCCCGGTCGATGCCCTGGTGGTGGGCACGGCCACGGCCCTCGACACCATCCCGCGCCTGATTGTGGTGGTGGCCGTGGTGGCGAGTATCGGGCTTTCGGCCCCCGGCCTGCTGGCGGTAATGGTCCTGACCGCGTGGCCGCCAATGGCCCGTTTGGTGCGGGCCCAAATGCTGCGCGTGCGCCAGCTGCCGTTTATAGAAGCAGCGCGGGCGGCCGGTCTCCCGGAACGGCAGATATGGTTCCGGCACGCGCTGCCCCACGCCCTGCACCCGCTCCGCACCGCCTTGCCGCTGAGCGTTGCGGGGCTGCTGGGCCTGGAAAGCACCCTGTCATTTCTGGGTATTGGCCTGCCCCCGGAGGTAGCCAGCTGGGGCCGGCTGCTCGCCACCGTGCGCGATGAGCCCAGTGCCTGGTGGGCCCTGCTGTTCCCCTCTTTATTACTCACCCTGAGCATCTTGAGCTTAAATACCTTAAGCCGGATGTCCACATCAAGGGCTTAATTCCCGGCGTACAAAAAGGGGCGGTCGTTTAATAATTAAGCAGAACGAGGATGTTAATCCGATGTCACAATTGGTTCTTTTTTCAGAGAGCTAAGGGCCTTTTACATCGAGCGCCGATTACAACTATTCATCTGAAAATCATTTGTTTGACAAAAACACGTTTTATATATATTTTGTTGAATATGATTTTATTCACTATAAATTTTCAGCAAACACCACATTAGCCTACTTTTTCAATGTCACAATTGGTAGCACAATGTCCTTTTATGGGCATAAGTGCCGCCGTAACATTGTATTGATTTTAACCCAAGCCCTCGCTACTTCCCCCAGGTAGCGCATCTTTTTCTACCGACGTCTTATCTATATTCTTATGTACCTACTCATATACCCGTCATTGAGCACTCCTCGCCGGCCAAAAGCCCCGAATGAAACCGCTCGCCCAACCTCAACGGGCCTCGATTTCGTCACTCCCGACGGAATGGTAGTACCCCGAGCCTTGGGTGAAGCTGCGTTGCTGGGCCACACGGCCGTTTTGGTAGGAGGGCTTCTTGTTGGGGTATGGCCACAGGCGTAGCCTGTGCTTCCACTGCTGTTCCACCTTTCCTGTTTCTCGATTTCCAGCCCTCGACTACCCTTCCCGAATCTGGTATAATATGCTACCCATAATCCAGTATCTACCGCTCACCGGCTACCCCAGTTGAGCTTCAACCCGCCGTCTACCCCGGCGGGTTTTTTTTGTCCGGTGCGCGGCAACCAATGCCCCGCCCGATACCAGGTGCTGCTAGCTGGCGGCCGTTTCGTTTTGGGCGCTAACCAGGGCAATGCCTTCGGCGAAGGTGTGGGGGCGGTAGCCGAGGTCGTGCCGGGCTTTGGCGATGATGAAGCCGGTACGGGCCGGCCGCCGGGCGGGCTGCGTGAAGGTGCTGGCGTCTACTCGTTCAATCAGGCTCGCATCGAGGCCAAAATGCGCGGCTACGCGCAGGGCCATGGCGTGGGGCGTGAGCATTTCATCGCCGCTGAGGTGGTAGATGCCTTGGACAGCCTGCCGGGCCAGCAACCAGCAGCCCTGGGCCAGGTCCTCGGCCAGGGTGGGCGTGCGCCACTGGTCGGCCACTACTTTGATGGGCTTGCCGGCGCGTAGGGAGTCGCGCACCCAGAGTACCAGGTTGGTACGGCCGTAATCGTGCGCCACACCATACACCAGTACGGTGCGGGCAATGGCCCAGGGGCCCGGGCTGGCCTGCACGGCCTGCTCGGCGGCCAGCTTGCTTTCGCCGTAGAAATTGACCGGTTCCGGAACGGCATCTTCGGCCAGGGGGCCGGCTTCGCCGCTGAAAATAAAATCGGTGCTGAGGTGCGTGAGGTGAATTTGCTGCCGGGCGCAGGCCTGCACCAGGTGCTCCACGGCCGTGACGTTGTGCTGCCAGCAGGCTTCGCGGTTAAGCTCGCACTCGTCCACGTTGGTCATAGCGGCAGTGTGGATGAGGTGGGTGGGCTGCTCCCGGGCCAGCACCTGCTGCACCTGAGCGGCGTCGCTCACATCCAATTCTATGAAACGAACGCCCGGGTATAAGCCGGCCAACTTGTTGGGGCCCCGCGATGTGGCGACGAGGGCTACGTCGGGCTGCTGCCGCAGTAAGGCCACGAGCTTCTGCCCGAGCAGGCCGTTGGAACCCGTGAGCAGGATTTTCATGCGGTACGCCATTGCAATCGGTTATTACCTAATACCCTCACCTATACTAATAATCAGCACGATGCCTCAGTGCTTTACGGATAGGTGTAGCCGTATTCTTTCGTGATTTTCTTGCGCCGCATCTTCTCCACTTTCATGGTCATTTTAGCATCGGCCAGGGGACGGTCGCGGCCGTCTTTGGGAAGCTTGGCAATTTTATCAATTACGCTGAGGCCCTGAATTACCTGGCCGAAAACGGTGTACTGGCCATCGAGAAAATGGACACCGTCGTGGTTCTCAACCAAGTAAAATTGCGTGATGCTGCTGGGCGTACCGGCCGGGCCACCCATGCGGGCCGCGGCCAGGGAACCGTAGTTGTGCTGGTGGCCGGGCGCGAGCTCGGCGGGAACAGTGCCTTCGTTGGGCTGGCCCAGGCCGTCGTTGCTGGGGTCGGCGTCTTTGGAATTGGCATCGCCGCCCTGAATCATAAAGCCGTCGATAACGCGGTGAAAGCTGGTGCCGTTGTAGAATCCGCTCTTGGCTTTCTTCAGAAAATTGGCTTTGTGCAGGGGCGTGTCATCGAACAAAACTAGGCGAATAGTCCCCTGAGCCGTGGTGATGGTTACGACTTCATCCTTGTTTTTATGCCTGGCGGGCTTGGCCGGCTTATCAGCCGCAAAGGAGGGTGAAGTCAGCCACAACAGAGCCAGAAACAGCGTACTAGCCCAGGAGAACAGAAAGGATTTCATAAAATAAAAAGCAGAAATAAGGGGTTAAAGCCCCAAAACTACGTGGATTTGCAGGCCCCGACCAAGCGCCCGGGCCGCACCAATAGCCCCTAGCCGCGATGCTCGCGGATGCTGGCCAGAATTTCGCGCCCCCCGCGCCCCAGCACGGCATCGGCCACCGAGATGCCCAGCGCCAGGGCTTCAGCAGTGGTCTCGACGGTCTGGATTTCCTCCACGTACTCCTCGCCGCTGAGGCTAATGAGGCCGCCGTGCAGCCGCAGCCGGTCGCCGTCGAGCGTGGCCAGGGCGAACGATGGGATGCTGCACCCGCCTTCCATGGTGTGCAGAAAGGCGCGCTCGGCCAGCAGGCAGGTATGGGTGGCGGCATGGTCGAGGGCAGCTTTTAGGCGTGCCTTCAGGGCTTCGTCCAAGTTGGCGGCGCACTCGATGGCGATGCTGCCCTGGCCGGTGGCGGGCACAAATTGGTGGGCGGGCAGCGTGTGGCGCACCAGATGCTCGTAGCCCATGCGGTGCACGCCGGCGTAGGCCAGCACCAGCGCATCAAACTGGCCTTCTTCGAGCTTGCGCAGGCGGGTTTGGAGGTTGCCCCGGGCCTCGGCGGTGGTGGCATTGGGGTAGAAGCGGCGCAGCTGGGCCTTGCGGCGGGTGC
The DNA here is from genome assembly GCF_012275535.1 of Hymenobacter artigasi. Lineage (GTDB taxonomy): Bacteria > Bacteroidota > Bacteroidia > Cytophagales > Hymenobacteraceae > Hymenobacter > Hymenobacter artigasi. The sequence goes on from NZ_JAAVTK010000003.1 coordinate 147,360, forward strand.
TGCTGGTGCCCAGCACGATACCCGGCTTGTCAAGCGAAAAATTCTCGTCGAAGCTGAGCACCACGTCGTTCACCTGCTCGCGTTCCAAGAAGGCCAGCAGCTCCAGCTCGCGTGGGATGCTGCTTTGCACGTCCTTGGCCGAGTGCACGGCGAGATGGGTTTCGCCACGCAACAAGCTGTTTTCCAGCTCTTCGGTGAACACGCCTTTGGAGCCTATTTTGGCCAGGCTACGGTCCTGCACGGCGTCGCCGGTGGTTTGCATAGGCACAATTTCGGTTTCGAAACCGGCTTTTTGCAGCAGGTGGGCAACGTGCTCGGTCTGCCAGAGGGCGAGGCGGCTGGCGCGGGTAGCGAGGCGAATGGTCATTCTAAGGGTTGAGTTTTGAGGGTTGAGGGTTGAATGATAAATGTTGAGTGGGAACTCGCGAAGTGCTACGCGGCCGGTAGCAGCAACTCAACCCTCAACATTCAACACTCAAACTCTTAAAAAGCCGCCCAGCCGCAGCGAGCTATCCACAAACACCATTTTGGCGTTGGCGTTGCGCTCGATGTGGTAGTGGGCATCGGTCAGCTCTTTGGTTAGTAAATCGGCGTTGCGGGGCGTCACAAATTTGGCGAAGCCGGTCACAAATTGCTGCTCACCGGTGGCCAGGTGGGGCACAAATTTCGGGTCGATGCCGAACAGCAGCACCTTGCGCACCAGCCCCAGCGAGTAGCTCAGCAGCTCCTTCTGGTTTTCGCGGCCCAGCTTCTGAAATTCCTCGCTCTTCTTCAGAATGTCGCCCGCCTTGCTGCCATAGCTGAAACACAGGCGCATCCAGCCGCTAAAGAACTCGAAGTAGTCGTGGTCGGCGTTGGCGTCACGGCTGGCAATGGCCGCGCCCAGGCTGCCTTCGGCCAGCTGGGCGACCTGGCGGGCTTTCACTTCGGGCACCTGGTAGTGCTCGTGCAGGAAATCGGTGATGTCATCCTCCGAAAACGGGCGCACCACCACCGGCTGCACCCGGCTGATGATGGTGGGCATGAGCTGCTCGGGCGCATGGCTCACCAGCAGGAAAATGGTAGCGGGCGGCGGCTCCTCCAGCAATTTCAGCACGGCGTTGGCGGCGGCGGGGTGCATGAGCTCGGGCAGCCAGAGAATCACGATTTTGAAGCGCGCCTCGAACGCTTTCAGGCTCACCAGCTTCAGAATCTGCACGGCCTCGTCCTTGCTGATGTTGCCCTGCTTGTTCTCGGCCCCGATGTGCTGCATCCAGTCGTTGAGGCCCTGGTAGGGGTTGTCGAGCACGAATGCTCGCCACTCGCCCATAAACTTGCTGCTCACCGCGTCCTTGGCCACCGACTTGGTGGTGGTCACGGGCACGATGAAGTTCAAATCGGGGTGGGCGAGCTTGACCGTTTTGGTGCAGGCCGGGCAGTGGCCGCAGCTGTCTTGGGCATCGGCGGCGCGGGCTTCGCAGTTCAGAAACTGGGCGTAGGCGAGGGCTAGGGCCAGCGCCGCGCCGCCCTCCTGCCCCCGGAAAAGCTGGGCATGCGCTACGTGCTGCCGCGCCACGGATTGGCGTAGCAGGGCCTTAACGGCAGATTGGTTGGGGATGTCGGCGAAGGTCATGCTTTTGCCTTCTCCCAAACCCGGTCCTCTTCCGTAGCCTCAAACACCGTCTTCATAATCCCCTGCTCCACCGCATCATACGGTAAATTCCGCCGGGCCATCACGCGCTCGGCCACCTCGTTCACCTTGGGCAGCTTGAAGGTTTCGAAGCCCGCCGCGCCGCCCCAGCTGAAGCTCGGGATGAAGGTGCGCGGAAAGCCGGCCCCGAAAATATTGGCCCCCACGCCCACCACCGTGCCGGTATTGAACATGGTGTTGATACCACACTTGCTGTGGTCACCCATCATCAGGCCGCAGAAGGTCTGGCCGGTATCCACGAAGCGCTTCTCAACGTGGCTCCAGATTTTGACGGGCGCGTAGTTGTTTTTGAGGTTCGAGGTATTGGTGTCGGCCCCAAGGTTACACCACTCGCCAATGACGGAGTTGCCGAGGTAGCCGTCGTGGCCCTTGTTGGAGTAGCCCAGCAGGATACTGTTGCCCACTTCGCCGCCCACTTTCGAGAACGGGCCCACGGTGTTGTCGCCGCGCATTTTGGCCCCGGCGTTGATGTGCGAGCCCTCGCACAACGCCAGCGGACCTTTGATGATGGCCCCCTCGTGCACCTGCGAGTTCTTACCCAAGTAAATCGGGCCATCCTCGGCATTGAGAATGGCCGCGCGGATTTTCACGCCTTGTTCGATGAAGATGTTTTCGGCCCCATACACAATGGTATGCGCGTCGCCCACCGGCTGCGAGGTGCGGCCCTTGGTGAGGAGCGCGAAGTCGCGGCGGATTTCCACGCCATTGCGCAGAAACAGCTGCCATGGCCGGTCAATCACCGTCACGGGCTCGGCTACCTGCCGGGTTTCAGGAATGCCGTCCTGAATGAGTTCGGCCACCAGCGAAGCATCGGCAACGTGCGCGGCCACCAGCAGCTCGTCGCAATACAGGGCCTGGCCGGGCTGCAGGGCCTGCACCTGCCGGGTCAGCAGGTCGTCGGGGCACACCGCGCCGTTGATGATGAGGGCCGGGCCACTCACCTCGCCGGCCGGGTACTTGGCCTGCAGGTAAGGCTGCGTGAGGTAGCCCACGGCATCAACCCCCAGCCGGTGCTGCCACTTTTCGGCCAGCGTGAGAATGCCGCAACGCAGCGCCGCCACGGGCCGCGTGAAGGTGAAGGGCAGCAGGTGCGGCCGAATGGCCGGGTCGTCGAAGAGGAGAACGTGCATTTTTCTTAAGCTATTAGCTAATAGCCCCTAGCTGTTAGCTTCTTTTGAAATAGGCCCAAATTTACGGCAGACGACTTGGCAAAGGGCCAATAAAAAACTCCTTCCGGTATTCCCGAAAGGAGTTTTTAAAAAGCTAACAGCTATCAGCCATTGGCTAAAAGCTGAAAAGCAGCTATTCTTTGTTGGCGCTGGCCTGCTCTTTCTTGGCGTAGCGGCTGCGGAATTTCTCCACGCGTCCGGCCGTGTCAATGAACATGTTTTTGCCGGTGTAGAAGGGGTGCGAAGCGGAGCTAACTTCGATTTTCACCAGCGGGTACGTTTTGCCGTCTTCCATTACAATGGTGTCGGTCGGCTTCATCGTGGAGCGCGTGATGAACTTGAAATCGGAAGAAGAATCCTGAAATACTACTTCCTGATACTCGGGGTGCGTGTCTTTTTTCATATCGAGGGCCTATTTTACCAGTTGAACCCGGCCGATTTTGCGGAAGGGACTGCAAAAGTACGGCTTAGCTCGGAAATACCCAACTCTGGGTCCAATATTTTCGCCGCAACGGCCCTCGCCACCCCGTGCGGCTGAGCTTGTTGGCTTTCTGAAAAGGTTGTACATTTGAATTCGACCTACACTCGGGGCCGGCCCGTTGCGTGTGCTGAAATCTGTACTCGTTCGCCATCTGTTGCGCCGTTCCGGCCCCGTAGCCCTGCTACTGGTGCTGTGGAGCGTGGCGGTGGTGTATGCGGCCACGCTCACGGTGTTCACGGCGGCCTACTCCGGCGCCATGGTGCAGGTCGACTGGGAGGTGAACACCGAAACCGATGTCACCGGTTTCGAGCTGGCCCGCAAGGGAGCCACCGAAACCAGCTACACCGTGGTGAATACCACCGCCGTTACCGGCATGCGCCACTACCAGTACCTCGATGCCAACGTATACCGCACCACCGGCGGCACCACGCCCGCGCCTTCGGCCGGCAACGGCCCCTATACCTATCGCCTCACGGTGCGCGGCCCCGGGGCCGACCAGAGCTACCTCACCGGGCTGGCCGGCACGCCCAGCGCCGTGCAGCGCTCCTGGGGCACCATCAAGTCGATGTTCCGGTAGATGGTGGATTGGTGGAATAACGGAGGGGAGGGGTTTTATTGAAGCTGAGGCCACGTTATAGTAAACGCGGCTTTTTTTACGTCATTTTGCACCCAGCCCATCAACCCATTACTCCACCAACCCACCATTCCGCCAAAATGCGCCTCTGCTTCGCTTCCAACAATGCCCACAAGCTCGATGAAATCCGCCCGCTGCTGCCGGCCAGCCTGGAACTGCTGAGCCTGGCCGACATCGGCTGCCACGAAGAGCTGCCCGAAACCCAGGACAACCTGGAAGGCAACGCCCGCCAGAAGGCCGAATACGTGCGCCAGCACTACGGCATGGCCTGCTTCGCCGACGATACCGGCCTGGAAGTAACCGCCCTGGGCGGCGCGCCGGGCGTGTACTCGGCCCGCTACGCCGGCCCCCAGCGCCTGGCCGAAGACAACGTGGCCAAGCTCCTGCAGGAGCTGGCCGGCCAGCCCGACCGCTCGGCCCGCTTCCGCACGGTGGTGGCGCTGGCCGGAGCCGATGGCACGATGCACGAGTTTGCGGGCGAAGTAGCCGGTCGTATTACGGAAGACCAGCGGGGCACCGGCGGCTTCGGCTACGACCCCGTGTTTGCGCCCACCGAGGGCGACGGCCGCACGTTTGCCGAAATGAGCGGGACTGAGAAGAACCGCATCAGCCACCGGGCGCGGGCTGTGGCCGGGCTGGTGGCGTTTTTGAATGAAGCGTAGGAACAATAAAGCATGAACGTCATGCGGCGCTGCGCGCCGCATGACGTTCATGCTTATCCCGCCTCCCCTACCCCATATTCTCCATCTCAACTGCTACCTTTGCCAGCTATGCAGACCCCCTACTTAATTGGCATTACCGGCGGCAGCGCTTCTGGCAAAACCACCTTCCTGCGCCGGCTGCTGGAAGCATTCCCGGAGGAACAGATTTGCCTCATCTCGCAGGACAACTATTATCACCCGCGCGAAAAACAGCTGCGCGACGACATGGGGGTTGAAAATTTCGACCTGCCGGCCAGCATCGACGCCGCTGCTTACGCGGCCGATGTGCTCAGCATCAGCCAGGGCCGCGAGGTGCGCCGCAAGGAATACACCTTCAATAATGCCGCCGTGACGCCGCAGGAGCTGGTGTTCCGGCCCGCCCCCATTGTGGTGGTAGAGGGCATTTTTGTGTTTCACTTCGAGGAAATTGCCAAGCTCCTCAACCTGAAAGTGTACATCGATGCCCAGGAGCACGTGAAGCTGCACCGCCGCATCATTCGCGACCGCGACGAGCGAGGCTACGACCTGGCCGACGTGCTCTACCGCTACACGCACCACGTAGCGCCCACCTACGAACAGTTTATCGCGCCCTACAAGCATTACGCCGATATCGTTATTCCCAACAACCGCCACTTCGAGCGCGGCCTGGAGGTACTGGTGGGCTTCCTGCGCACCAAGGTGAACGCCGGAGAATAAGGCTTTTAGCAACAGAAAGACTGCCGTAGAAGGCCATTATTACGCAAAACAGCGGGCTAAGCCGGCCAGCGCTTTTTGCAGCCTTCGTATAATTAGCAGTTAAAATAGATTATATTGGACCAAAATCGAAACAAAATCATTCCTGAAGGCGCACCGGTCGGGGTTGGCCAAAGGGTAGAATGTTCCGTATAATTCTCTTTTACACGCTATTCTTACAACGATGAAGGGTTCTTTTCAACTAGTGGTGCTGGCGGTGGCGGGATTGGTGGGGCTGACCAGCTGTGACAAAAATGGCCAGACCGGCGTGCTGCAGCACCCGGCAGGAAACAAGGCTTTGCGCGTGCCCGTGACGCCCGACAAGGAATACGACCAGGCATTTGACGCGTCGACCAGCAAGCTGAGCGACACCACCTACCTCATCATTACCAAGGCCGAGCGCGGCAGTATGTTTGCCGTGCACACCGGCCCGCTGCCCACCGCCGACCATGCCGTGTGCTTTGCCAGCACCTATAACCCCGGCTTCCGGGAGTGCGTGTCGGAGTATTACCAGAACGCGGGCGGCGTGGCTATTCAAAACAACGAAGCCGGCTGGTGGGCCACACCACTTTAAATTATGAATTAAAAATTATGAATTATGAATTTGCGGAAACGGCTTTTCTGTGAATTTATAATTCATAATTTTTAATTCATAATTACCTCTAAATGTATAGCAAAGCAGAAATCACCCGACTACGCCAGGCCTTCTGGACGGCATTTGGGCAGTACATGGCCCCGGTGCCTTCGGCCGAGGGCGACACGACCAACTGGATAAACTACAAGACGGGCGTTAAGAACGTGTATTTCCGGATGCAGGCTGATAAGGCGCGGGCCAGCATCGCCATTGAGCTCACGCACCCCGACGCGGGCATCCGCGAGCTGTTCTGGGAGCAGTTTCTGGAGTTGAAGACCCTATTGCACGAAACCCTGGGCGAAACCTGGACTTGGTCGGCCGATACCACCGATGCGCAGGGCCAGCCGCTGAGCCGCATCTACCACGACCTGCCGGGCGTGAACCTGTTCAACCGCGAAGATTGGCCGGCGCTGATTTCGTTCTTCAAGCCCCGGCTCATTGCGCTTGATGCGTTTTGGGCCGATGCGCAGTATTCGTTTGATGCGCTGAAGTAGCGGGCGCTATATTGCTGCCATGTCTACTAAACTTATTCTTGTACTGGGTGTGGTGGCGCTACTGGCTTATCTCGGGGTTTCGTACGGCATCCGGCACCGCTTTCCTCGCATAGAAGTGGTGACGGACACGGCACTGAAAGGCCGCGTCAGCGGCGTTGTTCATGTCCGGGACTCTCATTCCTTTTTCCTAAACGATGAGACGACTACCCGGTACGACTTCGACGCCTTCACGCTGGCAAAGGGCCAGGAGCAACTCCGGTCGGACGGCGGCAGCCTGAACCAATACCTACACTCCGGCGATTCCATCAACAAGCGCCCTCACTCCGTTGAGCTGACCGTGCGGCGAGGTAAGCACCTGTCGCAGTGGGTGTGCCCGCCGGCAGCCGCCGGCCAATAGATACCGCCTGTACTATGGCTGCCCGGCTTTACAGGCTTCGTTTCGGGGGCGGTGAGGAGGCGCGTTTGAGGGGCGGCGACAGTGCTTGCGCCTATTCGCCTCAAATTGGTATCTTTGCAGACCCCGTTTGCCGCCATGTCCCAACTGATTGCTCGTTTTTGGTTTTCGCTCCGCTTCGCCTGGCTTGCTGCCACGGTGCTGCTGGTGCTGGGCCTGAACCAGCGGGCCGTGAGCGTGCTGCGCCTGCCCCAGGGCACGGACCAAAGCCACCTCGCCGCCCCGCCCAAGGCCACGGTAGTGAAGCAGAAGGTGCAGTTTGAAGCCACGGCTTCGCTCAAGCATTTCGTGGCCCCGCCGGCCGATGCCTGGCTGCCCCTGCCCACGCTGGGCACCGCCTGGCTGCCGGCGTTGCGCCGCGCTATGGCCGTGCCACGCCCGTTGGCGGGCGTGCGGGCCGGCGAGATTTTCCGGGCACGGCTGCTGGCCGTGGCTCTGTCGCCGCAGGCACCCTAATGAAGTGTTGATTTTTGAGGGTTGAATGTTGAATGAGGTTTCGCCAAATGGTGGAAGCCTCACGCAGCATTCAACCCTTTCCATTTCCGCTTCGCTTATTCTCCGTTTTCAACTTCGGGAATTCAACCCTCAACATTTAACACTCAACACTTCTAATAATGCGTAACAAAGGATTAATCATCGCGCTCACCCTCGTCGTCACGGCGTTGTGCGCGTACTTTCTGTTCTTCACCTACATCTCGCGTGGGGTGCAGCAGAAGGCCGTAGCCTATGCCACCCACGATGGCAAACTCGACGAAGGCCAGCGCCAGCATTACCTCGACTCGGTGTGGCGGGCACCCGTATTCGGCCCCTTCACCTACCGCGAGGTGCGCCAGAGCGAGCTCGGTCTCGGCCTCGACCTGAAAGGCGGCATGCACGTGACGCTGGAAGTTTCGCCAGTGGAAATCGTGCGCGCCATGAGCGGCAACAGCAAAGACCCGGCCTTCAACAAGGCGTTGGAACAGGCCCAGGAGGCCCAGAAAACCAACTCGGGCACGCCCTTCACGGCGCTGTTTGCCCAGGCTTACCAGCAGAACGCGCCCGGCCAGCCGCTGGCCCGCATTTTTGCCAACACCACCAACAAGAGCCGCAACATCGACATCAACTCCTCGAACGAGAAGGTGATTGGCGCGATTGATAAGGAAGTAGAAGAAGCCATCGACCGTTCCTTCAACATCCTGCGTACCCGCGTCGATAAGTTCGGCGTGAACCAGCCCACCATTCAGCGGGTGAAAGGCACCGGCCGCCTGCAAATCGAGTTGCCCGGCGTAGACAACCCCGACCGTGTGCGCAAACTGCTGCAAGGCCAGGCCAAGCTGGAGTTCTGGGAAGTGTGGAACCAGAACGAAGTGGGCCCCTACCTGGTAGCCCTCGACAAGCAGCTGCAGGCCCGGGACGCCGCCGCCAAAGCCGGCCCCGCCGCCGCCATCAACATGGCCGACAACACTACTACCGCCGCTACGGGCGACTCGGCTACCTCGCTGGCTAAGCAGCTGGCGAAGAAATCGGGCGGTGCCGCCGACTCGTCGGCCGCTGCCAACAAGGTTGGTGCGCTGGCCAAGCTCTTCACCATGCCCGGCCGCCTGGGCGTGAACCTGCGCGACACGTCGGCCATGAACACCATCCTGCGTTCGCCCGAAGCCAAGGCGACCCTGCCCCCCACCTTGGCCCTGCTCTGGAGCCTGAAGCCGACCACCATTGACAAGCAGGAGTACTTGGAGCTGATTCCGGTGCGCAAAACCCGCGACGGCGTGCCCCCCCTGGGCGGCGAAGTAGTGAGCGATGCCCGCTCCGACATTGGCCAGAACGGCCAGCCCGAAGTACTGATGAGCATGACGCCCTCGGGCGCCCGCAAGTGGCAGAAAATGACCGCCGCCAACATTGGCAAGCAGGTGGCCATGGTGCTCGACGACTACGTGTGCTCGGCCCCCGTGGTGCAGAGCGAGATTTCGGGCGGTGGCACCAGCATCACCGGCAGCTTCGCCATCGAAGATACCCAGGACCTTGCCAACCAGCTGAAAGCTGGTAAGCTGCCCGCTCCTACGCGCATTGTGGAAGAGGCCGTAGTTGGTCCTTCGCTCGGCAAAGAGGCCATCAACCAGGGCCTGTACTCGTCGCTGGCCGGTGTGGTGATTATCATGTTGTTTATGGCCTTCTACTACGGCCGTGCCGGCGTAGTGGCCGACGTTGCGCTGCTCTTCAACATCTTCCTGATTCTGGGGGTGCTGGCGCAGTTCGGCACCGCCCTCACGCTGCCCGGCATCGCCGGTCTGATTCTGGTGATGGGTACTTCGGTAGATGCCAACGTACTGATTTTCGAACGGATTCGGGAAGAGCTGGACCACGGGCTGGGGCTAATGGATGCCATCAACAAAGGCTACTCGCGCGCTTTCTCGGCCATCTTTGACTCGAACGTGACGACCATGCTGATTGCCGTGATTCTCGGTTTCTTCGGCACGGGCCCGGTGCAAAGCTTCGCTATTACGCTCGGTATTGGTGTGCTCACCTCGTTCCTGTCGGCTGTGTTCGTGTCGCGCCTTATCATCGAGTGGATGGTGAAGGGCAACGAGAACCACCCGATGACCTTCAGCACCTCGATTTCGCGCAACCTGTTTAAAAACCTGAACTTCGACATCGTGGGCAAGCGCAAAATTGCCTATACCTTCTCGACCATCTTCATCCTCATCGGTTTCGGCCTGATGTACGTGCAGGGCGGCCCGAACCTGGGCGTGGACTTCAAAGGTGGCCGCGCCTACGTGGTCGACTTCAACAAGACGATGGTAGCTTCCGACGTGGCCGATAAAATCCGTCCCGCGTTCCAGGATGCCGGCCTCGAAGTGAAGCAGTACGGCGCCCCCGACCGCCTGCGCATTACCACCGGCTACCTGGCTGAGGACGAAAGCCCCGCCGCCGATGCCAAAGTAGTGGCCGCCCTCAACCAGGGCCTGCAGCAGTACAGCGCCGATGCCCCGGCTATCAAGTCGACCTCGAAAGTAGGTGCTACCATTGCCGACGACATCAAGCGCACCTCGGTGCTGTCGCTGGGTCTCACGCTGCTGGGCATCTTCGTGTACGTGCTGTTCCGCTTCGATAAGTGGCAGTACTCGATGGCGGCCGTAGTGGCCCTGTTCCACGATGCGCTGCTGGTAATCGCGGCCTACCCGATTGCCCGCCTCTTCGGCCTGAACTACGAGATGGACCAGATTTTCGTGGCCGCCGTGCTCACGGTTATCGGCTTCTCGATGAACGACACGGTGGTTATCTACGACCGTATCCGCGAGTACCTGCGCGAGAACCCCAAGCTGACGTTTGCCCAAGTGGTGAACCCGGCCCTGAACTCGACCTTCTCGCGGACGATGATTACGTTCACCACGGTATTCCTGGTGGTGCTCGTGATGTACATCTTCGGTGGCGAAACGCTGCGCTCGTTCTCCTTCGCCATGATTATCGGTGTGATTTTCGGCACTTACTCGTCGCTGTTCATCGCCACCCCGATTATCCTCGACACCTACGGCAAGAAAGAGGAGCGTGAGCGCCTCGCCGCTGGTGAGGACGTGAGCAACCTCTCGGGCGACGCCCCCAAGCTGAGCACCACCACGGTTTAGTCTGAACCACGGATTTCTCGGCTTGCGTGGCCGATTATTTCGATTGACCTTATTGAAAAAAGGCTGCCTTCGGGCAGCCTTTTTTTGTGCCTGCCGGACACGCGGTTGCGCCGTTTCATTAGCCGCAAAGCGGCGACACGTTGGTAGTCTGTTGTTGGCGGATGTTGAGCCGCAAAGCGGCGGCACCACTGGCGCGGGCGAGGGTGCCGCCGCTTTGCGGCTCTGCGCTGTTTTCAGCTTACTACTACCAACGTGTCGCCGCTTTGCGGCTGATGAGGTGGGCCAGCCGTGTGTTTGCCCGCTACGGTCGACACAAACGAAAAGCCCCGGCGACCTTGCGGACGTCGGGGCTTTTTCTGGCCGGCGCGAGCCGGGATAATGCTGGCTAAACCGTAATACCTTCGGCTACTACGCTTTGCACTTCGGGCACCATGCGCTTGAGGAGATTCTCGATGCCGGATTTCAGGGTGACGGTGGCCGAGGGGCAGCCGGAGCACGAACCTTGCAGATTCACGGTCACGATGCCTTCGTGGTAGCTTTTGAAGGTGATGTTGCCACCGTCCTGCTCCACGGCGGGGCGCACGTAGTTATCGAGCAAGTCGATGACTTTCTGGGCAATCTGGCCGTCCTGCTGGGTGGGGTCGCCAGCAACGGCGGCCTGAGCTGCTTTCTGCTCGGCGGCGGGGTCGACGAGGAAAATGGGGCCGCCGGCCTCCACGTAGCTTTTCAGGAACTGGCGCAGCTCAGGAATGAGCTGGGTCCAGGCCAACTCGGGCTGAGATTTGGTGACGGTGACGAAGTTCTGGGCGATGAACACGCGGCCCACGTAGTCGAACCCGAACAGCTCCTGCGCCAGCGGCGAGTTAGCGGCGGCTTCGAGATTGGGGTAATCCACGCTCACACCATCCACCAGCAGGTTTTGGTTAAGAACGAACTTCATGCTCTCCGGGTTGGGAGAGGCTTCGGCATAAATGGAAACAGCAGACATGGTTTCGGGGCTTAAAATCAGGGGGAAGCGCCGCCGTGGCGGCAGCTGCAAAGGTACAACCACAACGGGGCGGTGGAGGTTGCAAATGTACGTACATGAATTTCAGATACCGTGGCCCCTGCGAGTCCGCGCATGAGAGATGACGTTTGAATATCGCCCACTCGCGGACTCGCAGCGGCCACGTTACAGCCGGTTGGCCCGCGCCCGAAGCAGCAAATCGGCCAGCACCAGCTGGGTCATGGCTTCCACGATGGGCACGGCGCGGGGCAGCACGCAGGGGTCGTGGCGGCCACGGCCCACCAGCGTCACGGCCTCGCCCTTATCATTGATGGTTTGCTGGGGCTGGAGCAGCGTGGCCACGGGCTTGAACGCCACCCGAAAATAAATATCCTGGCCATTCGAAATACCGCCCTGGCTGCCGCCGCTGTGGTTGGTGCGGGTGCGCACGGCCCCCAGGGCATCGGTGTAAAACTCGTCGTTGTGCTCGGAGCCCGGCAGCTTGGTGCCCTCGAAACCCGAGCCGAACTCGAAACCCTTCACGGCATTGATGCTGAGCATGGCCTGGCCCAACAGGGCGGGCAGCTTATCAAATACCGGCTCGCCGAGGCCGGCGGGTACGTGGCGCGCCACGCCCGTAATCACGCCGCCCACGGTGTCGTGCGCGGCCTGCGCGGCCCGGATGCGGGCTTCCATAAGCACGGCCGTTTCGGGGTGGGGGCAGCGCACCAGGTTGCTGTCGATGAGGCTCAAATCGAGCAGCTCGTAGCCCATGGGCACTTCTACCTCGCCCACGGCCGAGACATAGGCCGCGATTTCGATACCGAAATGGGCCAGCAGGCGCATGGCTACCGCGCCGGCGGCCACGCGAGCGGCCGTTTCGCGGGCCGAGCTGCGGCCCCCGCCGCGATAGTCGCGGCGGCCGTACTTGGCGTCGTAGGTGTAGTCGGCGTGGCTGGCGCGGTAGGCATTCGCAATGTGCGAGTAGTCGTCGGAGCGCTGGTCGGCGTTGGGGATGAACAGGCTGATGGGCGTGCCGGTGGTCACGCCCTCGAACAGGCCCGACTGAATGTGCACGGTATCAGCCTCCTTGCGCGGAGTGGTGAGGTCACTCTGGCCGGGCCGCCGCCGGTCGAGGGCGGCCTGAATGTGAGCGGCATCGACGGCCACGCCCGCTGGGCAGCCATCGATAATCACGCCGATGCCCGCCCCGTGCGACTCGCCAAATGTGGTGATGCGAAAAAGGGAGCCGAAAGTATTGGACATTTTTTGGGGTGCTTGGTTGTTGGTGCTTGGTGCCTGGGACCTGTCATCCTGAGCGCAGCGGACCTTCTCACGCTTGCGCTGATTGATATCATTGCAACCTGTTCTGGCTTGATAAAGTCCTTCGCAAGCTCAGGATGACAGGCGGGACAGCCACAAATCTCCGCAAAACTACGCCCGCCGCCCCGCCCGCCACCAGCCGAAGGCAGCCACGCCCGCCAGCCCGATGAGCAGCCAGTCGGCGTAGCGGCGCACGTCGCGGTACACGTCCAGCGACTGCATGGTGGTATCGGCCCCGGCCAGCGCCGGGCCGTAGAACGGGTCGTCTTCGGGCCGGGCCAGGGGCTCGATGGCGGCTACCACGCCCTGCACCAGCGGCCGCAGGCCGGGGCGCAGCACCTCGTAGCGGGCCGTAGCGGGGTTGAACACCACCAGCTGCAACAGGCTATCGAGGGGCAGCGCGCCGGGCCGCCGGACCACCAGCCGGTACCGAAACAGCTTGCGGCCGCCGCCCGGCGCGGGCTCCTCGCGCACGTCGGGGCCGTACACGTCCAGGCCCGGCCAGGGGGCCACCACCGGGGCCAGCACCGCCGATAAATTCCCCGACCCGGCCACGCCAAAGGTGTAAGTAAACGACTCGCCCACCCGGAACTTCGTCCGGCTCACAGCCTCCTGCAGCGTGAAGCGGCCCACGGCCACCGGACTGCCAGGGGCGGCCGGGGGCAGCGGCTGCACTGCCACCTCCACGCCGGGCGAGGTATAGGTTTTGTAGCCCGCCAGACGGTTTTCCTGGCCGGGCTCGGGCTTTTTCAGGAGCTTGAACTTCACCATGGTGAGGGCCAGGGCGGGGAAGCGCAGGGGCTGGGCCGTGAGGGGATAATAAAGGTTTTCGGCCAGCCGGAAGCGCAGGTATTTCTGGCCCAGGTGGCGCACGGTGTCGGGCGTCACGCTGGGTTCGGGGCCGGGCTCCTGCCAGGCGGTGGACTGGTGCAGCTCGTGCAGCAGGGGCGGCAGCTGGTCGGTAAAATCGTGGAAGGCCAGCAGGGCCTGGTCCTCGGGCTTGAGGTAGAAATACAGCCCCACGCGCACGCCCTCGCCCACAAACACGCGCGGCCGGTCGGCCACCACGGCCAGGAAGGCGTGGTCGGCCCGCTCTTCGTAAAGCACCGGTTTGGGCTTGCCAAACATTTTGTCGAGGTCGGCCACGGCTTGCAGGGGGGCCGTAGGGTTGGCGGGTTTGGTGATAGCGCCCGGATTGGGCGGGCTGGCCGGCTCCACGCGCACGGTGGCGGCTTTGCTACGCAGCACCACGCCATTCACCGTGAGCTGGAAGGGCTTGATAACGATTTCGCCCTCGCCGTAGGGCACGTAGCGCTGGGTGATGGTGAGGTCAGAAAACCGCCGGCCCTGCACGATGCGCGTAGTGGTGGTGCTGGTTTTGCCGCTTTTCTTGAAGCCCTCCAGCTCCGGAAACTCCGAGTATTTGTCGAGCGCGCCGCCGCGCAGCCGGAAGGCCAGCGTGAATATCCCCGTAACGGGCAGCGTGGCCGGCCCGGGCAGCAGCTCCACATCGGCCGGCGGGGTGGCCGGGGGCCGGGGCTGGGCAGCCGGCGCGGCCGGGTTCGGTTTGGGTGGGGCCACTGGTGGGGCCTGGCCCGGTCCGGCCAGTAGCAGCCCCGGCAGCAGTCCCAACGCCCAAAAAAGTCCTCCCATAGTCACTAGCGCATTATCACCCCCTAAAAGTAGCAGAAAGCGCTGAATTCAGCTATTCCAGCCAAAATCATACTCCGGAATTCGCAGGCCAATCCCAGCCTCACTGCAAAAAATGCGGGCCAAATCAATCCTTTGCCCCGGCAATTGCCGTATCTGGTCACAAATCACCTCACGGTTGCGGTTTTTCATTTCACAGACGGGCTTTTGGCACCGTCCAGAATTGTATTGCCTTCTCCGCTGGCTTCAATTTTCACTTAATTAATCCACGCTCATGTCTGACAACCTCCAGCCCCGCGGCTCCGACGACACCTCGTTCGCTCAGCCGCTATACACTCCTATTAAGCGGCGCTCGTTCTTCATGTATGCCGGCGCTACGGCCGGGGCTTCGGCCTTGGTACTGGCCGGCTGCTCGAAAGACAGCAACAACGCAACTCCTTCGTTGCCCGCCGGCAATAGCGTGACTTCCAGCGGTGCCATCAGCCTGGGTTCGGGCGATGTGGGCGTGCTGAACTTCGCCTATGCTCTGGAGCAGCTCGAAGCCGACTTCTACAGCAAAGTGGCCGCTTTGCCTTCCGGCATTCTTACCGGCAGCGAGTACACCTACTTCCAGGAGGTAGCCAAGCACGAAGCCATTCACCGCGACTTCTTTAAGGCGGCGTTGACGCGTGACGCCAGCGGCCAGGTGCTGCGCGGCCTCAATCCCAAGTACCCGGCTGCTACGTTCACAGACCGCACCAACATTCTGGCCACGGCCAAAGCATTCGAAGACCTTGGCGTAGCTGCTTATAACGGCGCCGGCAAGCTCATCAAAACCCCCGCTTACCTGGTTATTGCTGGGCAAATTGTATCGGTAGAAGCCCGCCACGCGGCTTATATCCGCGAGTTGGTTACGCCGGGCTCGTTTGCCGCCGACGACATCGTGAACGCCACTTCGGGCCTCGACGACCAGAAGTCGCCCACGGATGTTATCGCCATCGCCCAGAACTTCATCACGGAGAAGCTGGACGCTAGCACGGTTGGCAAATAACCCCCCTTCCCTTCACTTGTAATCAATTTTTGTTATGGATTTCTTCAAAATAATTGACCAGCTTTCGGAAGTGGACGCTGACGTACTGGGCCGCTTCAACTCGCGCCGCGCGGTGTTTGGCTCGCTGGGCACTGCTGCCAAGCGCTCGGCTCTGGCCGCTACGCCGCTGTTCCTGGGTGCCTTGTTCCAGAAGGCTTACGCTGGCACTGCTGCCACCGGAGTTGAGGTGCTGCAATATGCCCTGGCCCTGGAATTGTTCGAGCAGGACTTCTACGCCAAGGTGAAGGCTTCGTCGCCTTACGCCAACGCTTCGGCTGCCGATAAGGCGGCCATCGACCAAATCAAAAAGCACGAAGACTCGCACGTTACCTTGCTGCGCGGCGCTATCAGCGGCCTCGGCGCTACTCCGGTAACCGGCGTTACGTTTAAGGCGGCTGTGTTTGCGGGTCTCACGACCTTCAAAACCGGTGCTGCTGCTACCAGCCAGCTCGGCATTGCCCAGCTGCTGGAAGACACCGGTGTGCGCGCCTACAAAGGCCGCGCCGGCGAACTGCTCGGTACCGACCTGCTCACCGTGGCGCTGCAAATCCACTCGGTGGAAGCCCGCCACGCCGCTAAAATCCGCGACATGCGCGGCCAGCGCGCCTGGGTAAACCCTGCTGATGACTTGGCAGCTCACCCCGTGTACACGAGCGGCGTAACGACTGGCTCGACCCCGGCGGCCTTTGGCCTCGTGGTACCGCCGTACACGGCGCCTAGCCCGGTTGAGAACAACACAACCCAATCGAACGTGGACATCAAAGCTGGTCTGGGAGCTACGTACACTGCCAGCGATGCGGCAGCTGCTTTCGACGAGTACCTGCAGGTTGCCGAAGTGCTCGATAACTCGCGCGCTGGTGGCCTGATTGGTGCCTAACCAACGAAGGCTGCTTTTCTAAAGCACCAAATTCCAACAAAGCCGGCTCCGCTCACGCGGGGCCGGCTTTGCGATTTATACAGCCCGCCGGAGCCGGGGTTTCGTTTCCGGGGTTTGCAACGAGTTAGCTTTGTATCGGCATCTTCCTGCTGAATCCTTTTTGGTATTCGGGCGCAGGGGGCGAGTGGCGGCTTTCGCCCTGGTTCGCGCCGGGCCGTGGGCTCTCGCATTTGCCACTCCTTTTGTTCATCAAACGCTATTTTTTTATGTCCGATACGCTTCGGCCCACCGATTCCCAAAGCCCGCAGCCGGGGCAGCCCCTGCTGGCACGCATCAAGCGCCGGTCCTTCTTCATGTATGCCGGCGCTACGGCCGGGGCCACGGCGCTGGTTTTGGCCGGCTGCTCGAAGGATACCTCTACGCCCAGCAGCGCCACGGGCAACGTGAGCTTCGGCACCGGCGATGCCAGTGTGCTCAACTATGCCTACGCCCTGGAGCAGCTCGAAGCCGCCTTCTACGCCAAGGTAGCGGCCCTCACAGTTTCGCCCCTGCTGGCCGCCGAGGTGCCGTATTTTGCCAAAGTGGCCACCCACGAGGCCATTCACCGCGACTTTCTGCGCACGGCCATCAACCGCGACTTTGGCGGCACCATCATCCCCGACCTCACCCCGAAATTCGACAGCATCGACTTCACCAAGCGCGTGAAGGCTCCCGCCGACACCAAGCTGGGCATTCTCGATGCCGCCAAGGCCTTCGAAGACCTGGGCGTGGCCGCTTACAACGGCGCGGCCAAGCTGCTCAAAAGCCCGGTGTACCTGGGCATCGCGGGCCAGATTGTCTCGGTTGAGGCGCGGCACGCGGCTTACGTGCGCGACCTGATTCTGCCCGGCTCTTTCGCCACCAACGAAGCGGGCGACGTGCTCGGCTTCGACCGGCAGCTGGCCCCCGCCGCCGTGCTCACCATCGCGCAGAACTACGTGGAGCAGACGCTCAACGGCAGCACCATCGGCCAGTAATCTTCTTCTTCCGACTTCTCCTTTGCCATGAATTTCTTCAACATCATCGACCTGCTGGCGGAAGCTGACCCCGACGTACTGGACCGTTTCAGTTCGCGCCGCGCCGTGTTCAACTCGCTGGGCACAGTGGCCCAGCGCACGGCCCTGGCCACGTCGCCGCTTTTTCTGGGCGCGCTATTTCAGAAAGCCTACGCCGGCACGGCCTCCCTGCCCACCGACATTCTGAACTACGCCCTGACGCTGGAGCTGCTCGAAGCCGACTTCTACCGCCAGTTTCTCGCCGCCGGCCAGATTCCGGCCGGTGCCGACTTTAATGCCATCACCGTCATTAAAAACCATGAAGACGTGCACGTTGCCTACCTGCGCACCGCCATCATCGCGGCCGGGGGCACACCGGTTTCGGGCACGGCCACCACGGGCATCCGCTTCAACCCCAGCCTGCTGCCCGCCACCTACGCCGACCAGCTGAAATACGCCCAGGTGCTGGAAGACACCGGCGTGCGCGCCTACAAAGGCCGCGCCGCCGAGCTGATTGGCACCGACTTGCTCACGCCGGTGCTGCAAATTCACTCCATTGAAGCCCGGCACGCGGCGCACATCCGCACCATGCGCGGCCAGCAGCCCTGGGTGAGCCTCGGCGACGACCTCGCCACCGATGCCCGGTTCCAGGCTGCTTACACCAGCGGCGTGGCCAGCAGCACGAAGACGGCCATCGCCCTGGGCGGCACTACCTACGGCATTCCGGCCTACAACCCGGCCCAGCCCAGCCCGGCCGAGAGCAACCAGCAGCAGGGAGCCGCCGGCACCAAGCTCGCCGTGCTCATCACCACGGGCATCGGCAGCACCACCTACTTGGCCGATGACGCCGCCGCCGCCTTCGACGAGCCCCTGCAGGCCGCCGAGGTGCTGGACAGCTCCCGCGCTGGGGGCCTGCTGGCGTAAATGCGGCTATCAATCCGACGCAGGAGGAATCGGGGGCAGGCATTTGCTGGCTTTATCCAGATTCCTCCTGCATCGGAATAACAACGTCTGAGCAGCACTTTTTCGGCCGCCGGCCGGCTGTGCCCCGCCGCAGGGCGGGCTTTGTTTTTTAGGGCTTTGCAACCAATAGATGGGTAGCGAGTACCTTTGTAATGGCTGGAACCCGGCTTCTCGGGTTAGCGGGCTGGCTTGAATACTTTACCAATGTCTGACCACACTTTTTTGCCCGCCTGGCGGGAGCAGTCGCTGGGGCGACGCGTGTTTCTACGGGTTTCGGCCGCTTCGGCTGCCTCAGTGGCCCTGATTGCGGCGGGTTGCTCCACCACCACTGTTACTCCCACCCCCGCCGACCCCTACCAGCTGGCGCTGCCAACCGGCGACCCGGGCCTGCTGTACTTCGCCTACATGATGGCCCTGGCCCAGACCACCCTCTACCAGAAGGTGATGGATGCCCCACCCACCGACCTGACCGCCGCCGAACGCGCCGTTTTCGTCGACCTGCGCGACCATAAAGTAGTGCACCAGCAAACCATCCGCTACCTCATCGACCCCACGGGCATCAATCAGCTGCTGCCCACCGATTTTGCGTTCAGCCTCAGCAAGTTCACGCTGACCACCCGCGCCGGCGTACTGGCTGCCGCGCAACAGCTGGCCGACCTGGCCGCCGCGGCCTACCCCGTGCTGCTGACGTTGTTCACTACCAGCAGCATTCCGCAGCGCACCCTGCTTCTCAAGATGTCATCGGTACAGGCCCGCCACGCGGCGGCCGTACGCGACCTGCTCACGCCCGGCTCGTTTGCCAACAGCGACGTGGTGGACAGTGCCGGCCAGCTGCTCACCAAAACCCCTACCGAGGTGATAGCGGCCCTGGCCCCCTACTTCGCTCCTTACGTTATTTCCGTGGCCGGCCTGGCTGTTCCTGTATGAAGCTGATTTCCCTTCTCGACCAATTGGCCGCCACCCCAGCCACTGCCGCGCCGGCTCCCCGCCGCGCCCTGCTGGCCCAACTGGGCCGCGCCGCCGTGGCGGCACTGCCGCTGGGTGCCACGGCACTGTCTGTCGCCGCCGCGCCCACCGACACGTCCTACGATGCCGTAACGCAGCTGCTCCTGCTGGAGCGTACTCAGGTGGCGCTTTACACCCAGGGCCTGGCGGCCCCCGGCCTAATCCCTACGGCCCAGACCGCCGATTTCCAGCGCATGCTGGCCCACCAAACCCAGCATGCTGCCCTGCTGCTGAAAGCGCTGCAGGATGCCGGCGCGGTGGTGCCGGTCCTGCCCCGGTTCGATTTCAGCGGCCGGCACAGCGTAGCCACCAACCCGGAGCTGTTCCCGGCCGTGCTCACCAGCTACGATGCCTTTCTGGCCCTGGCCCAGCAGCTGGAAGACCTGGGCGTGCGCATTTACAAGAACTACATCTTCATTATCACCGACCCGCAGCTTCTCCGAGCATTCCTGCGCATTCACTCCGTTGAGGCCGAGCATTCGGCCCACATTCGGGGGCTGCGCAAGAGCCGGGGCGCAGTAGTGCAGCACTGGCCCAGCGAGGAAGATGCCGCCATTGTGCGGCCCACCGCCGCGCAGGGCCTGACCACGGCCGCTACCGGCGGCGAGGAAACGGGCGTTCAGTACCTGACGCCGGGGGTGCCGGTGCCGTTCGCTTCGTTCCTGCTCATCAGCACCAACACGGCTATTCACGACCCGGCGCTGGCTGAGGCTTTTGATGAGCCCGTAAGCAGCGCAGTAGCCCAGACGGCCCTCAACCTGTTCGTCTGAGCAGTAGTTGTAAGATTTCGGCTTTTTATTCGAAAAGAGTGGCCCTGGCTGCTCTTTTTGCGTATCGGGGCAGCTGATGTACCGCTTCAGGTGCCTCGGGGATTGTGAAAATATCGAGTATATATAGTAACTTTAATATCGCGCAGTCTGGCTTACCAATAAAACCGGCTGCTTATTTACCTGTTATTTCACCGTCCTTTTTCCTTCCGCTATGCTAGACTACATGAAAATGATTCTGACCAAAGTCAGCTTCAACAAGGCCCTATTTGAGAAAGAGTTGCGCAAGGCGCTCAATGTAATCCCCTCCATTGAGGTGCCTGATTTCCGCACCTGGTGCTACCGGCAGTTTGCCCGCATCTACCGGCGGGTGCTGAAGCGGGTATTTGGCGAGCTTAGCTTGGGCATGTAGCCCTGTGCGGTAAGCTTTAGCTTGCTGTTAGTCAGTTTTTCGTTGATTCGGCAAGCTAAAGCTTACCGCACATCTGTTACAAACTTGATGTTCCGTTTCAGGCCTTCGTAGCCCGTGCGCTTCACGGCCGACTGCCGGAACAGCTCCGTAAATAATTCGTGGGTGATTTCGCGCCAGTCGCCGGGCGTCAGGTCTTTGAGACCGGGCGCGGGGTTGAACTGGGGCTCGTTGTGCGGCTTCGAAAAGCGGTTCCACGGGCACACGTCCTGGCAGATGTCACAGCCGAATACCCAGTTGCCAAACTGCCCGGCCACTTCGGTCGGAATCTGGTCTTTGAGCTCGATGGTGAAGTAGCTGATGCACTTGCTGCCGTCCACCACGTAAGGCTCGGTGATGGCCTGGGTGGGGCAGGCGTCCACGCACTTGGTGCAGGTGCCGCAGTAGTCCCGGATGGGGCCATCGGCGGGCAGTTCTACGTCCACAATCAGCTCGGCGATGAAGTAGAACGAGCCGTGGCCGGGCGTTATCAGGTTCGCGTTTTTACCCACCCAGCCGAGGCCCGATTTCTTGGCCCAGGCCTTGTCCAGCACCGGCGCAGAATCGACGAAGCAGCGCCCGCCAATGGCCCCGATTTCGGCTTCCATGTCGCCCAGCAGCGTTTTCAGCTTGTCTTTGATGACGAAGTGGTAGTCGCGGCCGTAGGCGTACTTGCTGATTTTCAGGGTGTCATCAGGCTGCTGGGTTTCGGGCGCGGGGTAGTAGTTGAGCAGCAGCGAAATCACCGATTTGGCCCCGTCCACCAGTAGGCGCGGGTCTAGTCGCTTGTCGAAGTGGTTCTCCATGTAGCCCATCTTGCCATTCATGCGGCGCGTGAGCCAGGTTTCGAGGCGCGGGGCTTCTTCCTCCAGAAATTCGGCCTTTGAAATACCGCAGGCCATAAAGCCGAGCTCCGCCGCGCGGCGCTTTATGAACGGGGCCCATTGGGATTGGGGAAGCATGGGCAATGGGGCTAAAGGGGCTGCAAAGAAACAGAAAACGCGCCGCTGAGGGCGGCGCGTTCCGTTGAGTGTACCGTGGACTCTGCGAGTCCGCGCGTGGGTAGTTCGAGTATTGTTCATTCGCGGACTCGCAGAGTCCACGGTAGACTACGACGTTATCTCGTCGAACAGGCTGGTGCCGTTGTTGCCGCGCAGGTGGTTTGGCAACAGCCGCCCCAAGTGCTGGTACGCCGCCTCCGTGGCCTCACGGCCACGACTGGTACGCTTGATGTATCCTTCCTGAATCAGGAACGGCTCGTACACTTCCTCGATGGTTTCGCCTTCCTCGCCGCAAGCCGTGGCAATGGTGCTGATGCCCACCGGACCGCCCTTGAACTTGTCGATGATGGTGGTGAGAATGCGCTTGTCCATGTCGTCAAGGCCACGGGCATCCACGTCGAGGGCATTGAGGGCAAACTGCGCGATTTCGACCGTGATGGTGCCATCACCCTTGATTTGGGCGAAGTCGCGGGTACGGCGCAGCAGGTTGTTGGCAATGCGCGGGGTACCGCGCGAACGGCGGGCAATTTCAAAGGCCGCATCCTCGTGAATGGGCGTACCGAGAATTTCGGCAGAGCGCAGCACAATGGTAGTCAGCAGCTTCGAGTCGTAGTATTCGAGGCGGGCCGAGATGCCGAAGCGGGCCCGCAGCGGGGCCGTGAGCATGCCCGAGCGCGTGGTAGCGCCCACCAGGGTGAAGGGCGACAGCGAAATCTGCACCGAGCGGGCATTCGGGCCCGAATCGAGCATGATGTCGATGCGGTAGTCTTCCATCGCCGAGTACAGGTACTCCTCCACCACGGGGTTGAGGCGGTGGATTTCATCGATGAACAGCACGTCGTGCGGCTCCAGGTTGGTAAGCAGGCCGGCCAGGTCGCTGGGCTTGTCGAGCACCGGGCCGCTGGTCATCTTGATGCCCGAACCCAGTTCGTTGGCGATGATGTGCGAGAGGGTGGTTTTGCCCAGGCCGGGAGGGCCGTGCAGCAGGACGTGGTCGAGGGCATCGCCGCGCATTTTGGCGGCGGCCACGAAGACTTTCAGGTTCTCCAGAATCTTCTCCTGGCCCGTGAAATCATCGAAACTGAGCGGACGAAGGGCTTTATCGATGTCCTTGTCGGTGGCATCGAAGTGCTCGTTGTCGCCGGTGAGATAGGCTTCGCGCATAATGATATTGCTAAAATGATTGGTCGCTTTTTGCTAAGTTAATGAGTAACTTATTTGAGTGTAAAAAAGCTCCTTTGGCAAAGAATAAATAACGTCATGCCGAGCGCAGCCGAGGCATCTCGCGTGCAATAGTGACCCAATCGGTCAATGAAGCGAGCGAGATGCCTCGGCTGCGCTCGGCATGACGTGCTTCTTAACAAAAACCGCTACTACTCGTGCAGCAGCACTTCAATGTCCAGATGCAGCCAGTCGGTTTCCCAGGATTTGTGATTGAGACGCGCTGTAAGGTGCTTGCCGGCGTCGAGCAGGCGGGCCACGGTTTCGTTGCGGCCCTCGGGCAAGTAGCCGAGCCAGACGTTGGCGGGGTCGGTGGCGGGGGCGGTGTGCACCTGCACAGCCCAGTCGTCGTAGTGGTTGTCGGGCTCGCGGCTGAGCTGCAGGGCCTGCCCCACTTTGAGCTTGGGCTCGTACTTCTCCAAGTTGGGGCGGTGCGAGGTGCCGGCCACGAGGCATTCGAGCAGCACGAGGGGTTCGGTAGCAGGGACGACTTTCATCATGGGGCCAAATTACGGCATAGGCGGCGGGTTTTTACGGTCCCACCAATGGCGGTATTCTGCCGACAGCACATTAAAAGAGATTAACCAAGCGATTACACAGCCGGCTAACCAAGCTACACCACCGGCTAAGTAACCAAATATGCACAGGCCTCCATCGCAGCCGCCGTCACCCCTCCAGTTTATGCCCCTCACGAACAGCGTTACTATGCCACAAGCAAGCAACCAAAGCAACGTGCCACGCCAGCCCAGCGGGTAACATATTGCTCCAAGCACTACAGCAGCTAAGACAAGAATAAGAATTAATTCCAAGTAGAAGGTGCCGCTGGTTTGAGGTAAATAAAAGCCGGCCGCCTCAGATGAAGCGGCCGGCAATGTGACTAGTATCTAAGCAAACTTCGGCCAAAACCTACTTAAACGCCTGAATTCCAGTAATATCTGCACCCGTAATCAGCAGGTGAATATCGTGCGTGCCCTCGTAGGTAATCACTGACTCCAGGTTCATCATGTGGCGCATGATGGGATACTCGCCCGTGATGCCCATGCCGCCGTGAATCTGGCGGGCTTCGCGGGCGACGTGCAGGGCCATATCGACCGAGTTGCGCTTGGCCATCGAGATTTGGGCGCTGGTGGCTTTGCCTTCGTTTTTGAGCACGCCCAGGCGCCAGGCCATGAGTTGGGCCTTGGTGATTTCGGTAATCATCTCAGCCAGCTTCTTCTGCTGGAGCTGGAAGCCGCCGATGGGCTGGCCGAACTGCTCGCGCTGCAGCGAATACTTCAGGGCCGATTCGTAGCAGTCGATGGCCGCGCCGATGGCACCCCAGGCAATGCCGAAGCGAGCCGAATCGAGGCAGGACAGCGGGCCTTTGAGGCCGTCGATGTTGGGCAGAATGTTCTCCTTGGGGATTTTCACGTCCTCAAACACCAGTTCGCCGGTGGTGCTGGCGCGCAGGCTCCACTTGTTGTGGATTTCGGGGGTGCTGAAGCCTTCCATGCCGCGCTCCACGATGACGCCCTTGATGCGGCCCTGCTCGTTTTTGGCCCACACCACGGCCACCTGGCACTCGGGCGAGTTCGAAATCCAGAGCTTGGCGCCGTTCAGCAAGTAATGGTCGCCCATGTCCTTGATGTTGGTGGTCATGCCGCCGGGGTTCGAGCCGTGGTCGGGCTCGGTGAGGCCGAAGCAGCCCAGCCACTCGCCGCTGGCGAGCTTGGGCAGGTACTTGTTGCGCTGCTCCTCCGAGCCGTAGGCATAGATGGGGAACATCACCAGCGAGCCCTGCACCGAGGCGGTGGAGCGCATGCCGGAGTCGCCGCGCTCAATTTCCTGCATGATGAGGCCGTAGCTAATGTAGTCAAGGCCGCCGCCGCCGTACTCCTGCGGGATGGTGGGACCGAAAGCGCCCACGTCGCCGAACTTCTTCACGATTTCGCTCGGGAAGTGTGCGTCCTGCGCCCATTTCTCGATGTTGGGGCTGATTTCCTTCTTGACGAAATCGCGGATGGACTGGCGGATGAGCAGGTGCTCCTCGGTCAGCAGGCCGTCGAGGTCGAAATAATCGGTGAAGCCGTTGGCGTTGGTGCTGCCTTTCTGGGCGGTGTGGGCTTTGGCTTCGGGGGAGAGAACGTCGGCTTCGGAGGACATGGGCGGAGATTGGGAGTTGGAGGTGGGAATTTCAGCAAAGATAACAGGCCGGCCGCTGGGCGGTAGCGCCTGGGAGTAAGTACTAAAGCCGAATAATCGGCCGTCGGTTCGGCCACGGCCGGCAATTTCTCGTTTCTTTACCTCACTCCCACCCGGGTGAGCCGCCGCTCACGCCACCCGCTTTGTTCCTCCAACCCGCTCCTTATGCCCACTCCCCTACCCGCCGTTCATCATAAAAAGCTGAATCAGCTGGAAGCCACGGCCATTTGCGGCAACGATATTTCGTCGTCGTGCCTCTACGTATCGGCACTTTCCATCGGTTTTGCCGGGCAGTATGCCTGGATTGCCCTGCTCATTGTGGCGGGGCTGCTGTACCTGTTCCGCAAGATTTACGGCGAGGTAGTAGGAGCGCTGCCCCTCAACGGCGGCGCCTACAACGTGCTGCTAAACACCACCAGCAAGAGCAACGCCGCCATTGCGGCCTGCCTCACCATCCTGTCGTACATGGCCACGGCCGTGCTGAGCGCGGGCGAGGGCATGAACTACCTGTACCTGATTGCGCCCATTCCGCACCTGCCGGTGCTGTGGGCCACGGCCGGGCTGCTGGTGTTTTTCCTGCTGCTCACGTCGGCGGGCATGTCGGAATCAGCCATTGTCGCGGTGGTTATTTTCATCGCCCACCTCATCTCGCTCACGCTGCTGGTGCTGGCGGGCGGGTGGTTTGTGTGGCAGCACGGCCTCACCACGCTGCACCTCAACTATGCGCAGCCGGTGGTAGGCGGCAGTATACTGGTGGCGCTATTCCTGGGGTTTAGCGCGGCCATGCTGGGCATCTCGGGCTTCGAAAGCTCGGCCAACTTCGTGGAGGAGCAGGCCCCCGGCGTATTCCTCAAAACGCTGCGCAATATGTGGCTGGTGGTGAGCTTCTTCAACCCCGTGATTGCCCTGCTGGCGGTGGCCGTGGTGCCGCTGGCCACGGTGGGCGAACATCAGGAAACGCTGCTTTCTTATCTGGGCGAGCAAACCGGCGGTCCCTGGCTGGCCACGGTTATTTCCATCGATGCCGTGACGGTGCTTTCCGGAGCCGTGCTCACGAGCTTCGTGGGCGTGAGCGGCCTGATAAAGCGCATGGCGCTGGACCGCATCTGGCCGCAGTTTTTTCTCAAGGAAAACAGCCGGGGGGCCAACTACATCATCCTGACCATCTTTTTTGCGCTGTGCGTGTCCATTCTGGCCATTACGCAGGGCGAGCTCGAAACGCTGGCGGGCGTGTACACCATCTCGTTTCTGGCGGTGATGGCCTTTTTCGCCATCGGCAATTTCCTACTGAAGGTGAAGCGCGGCAAGCTGCCGCGGCCGGTGTACGCAGGCGTATTCAGTGTTTTTCTGGCGCTGGTGGGCGTGCTGGCCGGCTTGTACGGCAATATCTCGAAGAATCCGGCCTATTTGGTGGTGTTCCTGCAATACTTCATCCCGTCGGCCCTCATCGTGTATGCCATGCTGGAGCGCATCGCCATTCTCAACCTGGTGCTGGCCGGGGCCACGTCGTTCTATGAAGGGTTTCGACGGGCGGCTATCAGCAGCCAGGTCACCATCCGACGCCTGGTGCATGACCTTAACAAGCAGGAGTTTGTGTATTTCACGAAGGGCGACAACGTGGCCAACCTCAACAAGGTGATGACCTACGTGGAGGAAAATGAATTCACCAACCGCCTCAAAATTGTGATGCTGTTGAGGGACGACCAGGCCGTGCCCGAGGGCCTGCTCACCGACCTGAACGTGCTGGACCGCGCCTACCCCAACATTCACATGGAGTTTGTGACGCGCATCGGCACCTTCGGCCCGGAGCTGATTGACGAGTTGTCGCAGGAATGGAGCATCCCCAAAAACTTCATGTTCATCGGCTCGCCCGGCGACAAATTCCCCTACCAGATTTCGGAGTTGGGCGGCGTGCGCCTTATCATCTGACCACTGATTTTTCGGATTTTAGCGGATTTCACGGATTTTGTGGACGATTTTGTTCGGTCGGCGTGAATCAAAAAAGGCTTGCCATTTGGCAAGCCTTTTTCCTTTTTTAATCGACTACAAAATCCGTGAAATCCGCTAAAATCCGAAAAATCAGTGGTCAGAATTTCAGCCCTACCGAAGCCAGATAGTTGCGCGTAGCCTGCGGGTAGAACCAGTTGAAGGTTCTCTGCTGAGCACCGTCACCTTGGTAGGTATAGGTGTAGCCGTTGGCCACGTACTCGCGGTTGAGCAGGTTATTCACGAGCAGACCCAGCTCAATTTCCTTCATGAAACGGGGGTGCAGGGCGTAGCGCAGGCGGAAATCGAGCGTCTGGTAGGGGTTGATGCTGCGGTAGTCGTTCTGCGAGTTGTCGAGGTACTGGCGGCTCACGGTTTTGAGGAGTAGGGCCACGCGCAGGCCCTTCAGCGGCTGGCCTTCCAGCGTGTGGGCCGATACGACGCCCGGAGAATACGAGATGGTGGACGTACGCGCTTCGGCGGCATTGGTGGTGACGACGTAGGTTACCGTGTCGTAGCTATAGGAAACATCCCGGTAGTTCAGGATGCGGTTCTGGCTCAGGGTGAGGGTACTGCTGAGGCTGATTTTGTCGTTGAGCGACAGGAAGGCCGACAATTCCACGCCGCGCCGGTAGCTGCGGGCCACGTTGGTGCGCAGGGCCGTGCCCACGTCGTTGAGCTGGCCGGTGGCTACCAGCTGGTTGCGGTAGTTCATATAGAAGCCATTGGCTTCAAGGCGTAGCGCCCCATTGGGGCCCAGAAAAGGCAGGTCGGTGCGGGTGAGGCGGTAGCCGCCTTCAAAATCTTCGAGGCGCTCGGCCTGGGCCGACTGGTCGCCCACGGGCCGGTCGGTGAAGTCGGAGCGCACGGGCTCGCGCTGGCCCACCGCGAAGCTGCCGTAAAGCTGCTGCCCCTGGCCCAGGCTGAGGGTAGCACCGGCCTTGGGGTTGAAAAAGGTGTACTTAGCACGGGTGGTCACATCCTGCTTTTTAGGCTCCAGGCCGTCGATGCGGTAGTCGATGTGGCGCACCTGCACGTCGCCGTAAATGCCCAGGATGGGCAGCACCTGCCAGGTGGCGCGGGCGTAGGCGTTGTAGTCGGTTTTCACGGCGTTGTTGAAATAGTAGCGCTGGCCGAGCTGGCCGTTGGAGGCATACTGCGCCCAGATGATTTCGCCGTAGTGGTCGCCGTCGTAGCGATTCCAGGCCCCGCCGAGGGTGGCTTGCAGCTTGCCGTCGGTGGGCTGGTAGTTCAGGGCCATCGTGCCGCCGTAGAAGTTGTTATCGAGCCACTTGCGGTCCACCAAATCGGTGCGCTTGATGGTCGTGCTGCCCAGCACCACGTTGTTCAGGCCGTAATCAGCCAGCTTTTTGTTGGTCCGGTAGCTTTCGTAGTAGCCAAAGCCGCGCGTGAGGTGTAGCGCGCCCGCCAGGTTCCAGCGCTGGCCCAGGCCCTGCGAAAGGTGCAGCTGGTAGTGGTTCTGCTGGTAGTTGTCGGTCTGGTTGCCGTAGGTGTAGGAGCTGTAGCGGCGGCCTTCCTGGAGCACGCGGGCGGCATCGGCCTCCGTGAGCTCGCCGTTGTTGATGAACGTCTGGAGCCGGGCGCGGTCGCCGGAGAGGGCCGGCTCGGGCACGCCGTTCCAGGCCTGGTAGGTTTTTTCGCGGCCTGAGAAGGTGATGAATTTCAGCAGCGTGTTCTTGGCCTGATAGCCGGCGGCGAAGTAGTAAGACTTCAAATCGGAAGCCGCCCGGTTCATATACCCATCGGAGGCAATGCGCGACAGCCGCCCATCGACGGTGAAATGGCCGTTAATGAGCCCTGTGCCAAACGACACGTTGTTTTTCCAGGTCTGGTAAGAGCCGTAGGTGTTCTGGGTTTCGGCGTAGGCCTCGCGGCGGTTGTCGAGGGTGCTCACGTTGATGCTGGCCCCAAAGGCCGCGCCGCCGTTCTGACTGGTGCCCACCCCGCGCTGAATTTGCAGCGAGTTGATGGACGAAGCCAAATCCGGCAGGTTAATCAAGAACGCGCCGTGCGATTCCGGGTCGTTCAGCGGCACCCCGTTGATGGTGGTGTTGATGCCCGTATTGCTCGTACCCCGGATGCGGATATCGGTGTAGCCCACACCGGCTCCGGCATCGGAATTCACCACCACGGAGGGCGTCTGGTTGAGCAGATAGGGCAGGTCCTGGCCGAAATTCTGTTTGGCGAGGTCCTGCTTGCTGAGGTTGGTGTAGGCGGTGGCAGTGCGGTCGTTGGCGCGGCTGGCCGTCACGAGGGCTTCGGGGGTGACCACTGCAAAAGCAGCTAAAACGACATCGCCCAGTTTCTGGGGTTCAGCCGAGCCCTTTATAGTCACGGAGCTCGACGCAAAATCGTCCCGTATCACCCGCAGCTCGTGAGTGCCCGGAGGCACTACGGCGATTGCAAACCCTCCGGTGGCACCCGTGGTGCCAACGACATTGCCATCCAGCAGAATGGTCGCGTTAGCAACCGGATTAGTTTCGCTGATGTGGAGCACATCGGCCAAAACGGTGCCGGACACGGGGCCTTGTGCCCACGCCGGCGCGGCGACCAGCACGCACAGTGCCGCCCCCGCAAGGAGTACAGTTTTCAAAAAGATGGGATGAAAAGTGGAACGTGCCGTCGCCCCAGGGGTCGGAGCGGCCGCAGAATCGTCCGTGGATAGTTTATTCCCTTCGCCGGCATTACCCGGTTCAGGTTCGATGGGTATCATCTCAGCCGATGTTGTACCCAACATCAGCACCCCTAAACATGCCGCAAAGATACGGCCCGTCGTGCCAGGCCATATCTTTTTTTATTATTCGTTGGTTAAGCGAGTGGCGGTTTGCTGACTGTCAGTTAATTTAGGGACGTCGGCCGGCGGAACGTCGGGCCGAGGGCCTACGTTATAAGCTCCGCACCGCTTTAGCCGCTTTCGTTATGTTCAGCTTAATCTACGCCGTTGCTTTTTGCGCCTTCTTCCTGTTTGTGCTGGTGCTGCCGCGCCGCCGCCGCGTAGTGCCGCCTCCACCGCCCCACGACGGCGACGACGACGGCGGCGAACCCCACGACCCCGGCCTGCCCGACCTGGACCTGCCGCCCGGCATTTCGCGCCCCATCAACGACTGGGAGCCGGACTATAACCGCCGCCGGGTGGAAGTGTAGCCGCTGAAAGCCGCCCCCTCCCGCATCCCCATCATTCACCGCGAGCCCCCGCCGGCCGCCGACACCCCACTAGGGTGCGGCGGCCGGCGGGGGCTCGCGGCGTATCGGCTTCTGGTTTACCTGCAATTGCGAACCATAATTTCGAAAATATAGAAAGTGCCCAGGCGAGCTATTTTCGGGCATTTTATTATTTTGTTTAATCAAATACCCAAACATATTAAACAATTATATTGCAAATATCTTACATTAGAACCGTGCATATCGCACAATCCTCACCCTTACCCTTTTTCCCATGCAAAACCTGTTTCTGGATATCATGCGCATTCCCGTGGACGACCCGGTGGCATTCACGTTTTTTACGGGATATATGGCAATGGCTGCGGCGGCCGTGTTTTTCCTATTTGAGCGCAGTACCGTGGCCGATAAGTGGAAAACATCTTTGCTGATTTCGGGACTGATTACCGGCATCGCGGCGGTGCACTATTACTACATGCGCGATTACTACGTGAGTACCCACGAGACGCCCGTGGCCCTGCGCTACATCGACTGGACGCTGACCGTGCCGCTGATGGTGGTTGAATTTTACCTGCTGGTGCGAGCCGCCGGGGCCAAGGTGTCGCTGCTCTACAAGCTGATTGTGGCGGCAGTCGTGATGCTCGTGTTCGGCTACATCGGCGAAGCTTTCACCGATGGCTCTATGGGGCACTCGGTGCTGTGGGGCTCGCTCTCGACACTGGGCTACCTCTACATTCTGTACTCGGCCTGGATGGGCGAAGTGGCGAAGCTGGCGGCAGCTTCCAACTCGGTAGCCGTGCAGAAGGGCGTGCGCGCCCTGGCCTGGTTCGTGCTCGTAGGCTGGGCCATTTACCCAATTGGCTACATGGCTATGCCCGGCGGCTGGCTCGGGCCCGATGGGGCCGGCCTGCTCCGCCCCCACGACCTCGACCTGCTGTATAACATTGCCGATGCCATCAACAAAATCGGCTTTGGCTTGGTTGTGTACGGCATTGCCCGCAGCGAGTCGGCCGTGAAAGTGGCTCCGGCTAACGCGGTTTCGGTCGTCTAGCTTTGAGGGGGGCAGCCCAGTGGCGGCACCCTTTTCCGGCTCGGTGGCGAGCAGAATTGCCCGCCATTCACCCCCCGGCCTACAGGCTGAATTGCACGGCCTCGGCCGTGCAGTTCAGCCTGTAGTGCTTTTTTCCTCTTTCACTTATGACTAACTCGCTTGGCGCATTGGCTTCTGACTGGTCTCAGCGGCGCTATTCCTACGCGGCCGTGCTGGTGCTGGTGGGGCTGGGCGCGGCCTTTCCGGGCCGGGCCGGGCTGCTGCTGGGGCTGCCGCTGGCCGTGGGCATGGTAGTGCTGGGCGTGGCGCACGGCGCCTGCGACCAGTTTGTGGTGCCGGCCAGCCACCCGGGGAGCACGGCCGACGGCTGGCGCTACTGGCTGCGGTTTTTGGCCGGCTACCTGGGCCTGGCGGCGGCGGTGGGCCTGCTGTGGTGGCGCTGGCCGGCGGCCACGGTGGCTGGCTTCTTGTTGCTCACGGTGTGGCACTGGGGCTCGGCCGATGCCCCGGCCGGGCCATTGGTACCGGCCGGCTGGTGGCTGGCGCATAGCCTGCTGCGGGGCCTGCTGCTATTTGCCGTGCCCGCCTGGCAGTGGCCCACCGAAACGGCCGGCATCGTGAACGGGCTGCTCCGGTTTGTGGGCACGGGCACGATGGGACCCGGCACGTTTACGGCCGGGGCGGCCGGCCTGGCGGTGGTGGTAGCGGTGGGGCATGTGGTGCTGTGGGCGCGGTATGCCGCCCGGCAGCAGTGGCCGCTGCTGGCGGCCGAGCTGGGCGAAGTCCTTATCCTGGCGGTGCTGTTTGTGGCCTTGCCGCCCAAGCTGTCGGTGGGCGTATATTTCGTGTTCTGGCACAGCCTGCAGCACGTGCTGCGCCTCACGGGCTGGCTTGGCTATGCCGGGCCGGGCCAGCAGCTGGGAACCAGCCGGGGCAATTTGCTGGCGCGGCTGGCATTTTTTCTGCGGCGGGCGGCTCCGCTGCTGCTCATTAGCTGCGTGGCGCTGCTGGTGCTGGGCCGCCTGCTGGCCGCCCACCTGCCCGACGAAACCGCCTGGTTCAGTCTGGCCCTGGTGGTGGCCTCCATCGTGACGCTGCCCCACGCCCTGCTCGTGACGCTGGTGATGGATGCCCCGCAGTGGCGGCCAGCTGCGCGGTGAGGAAAAGCCGCGTAGCGGTGGCATGTTTGTAGCAATACCGGATAAAAGAACAAAGCCGCGTAGCGATGACAGATTTCCCAGTATTTCTGTCACTGCTACGCGGCTTTACTTCCTCAAATCAACTTTTGCCTACAAACCTACCGCCGGCTACGCGGCTAGTCCGCAATCTGGGCTAAGCAGTCAAACGGGTGCACCACTGCTCCTAGCCCACCTCAATGGTGTAGGCGGCCGTGAAAACCTGCCCGGGCTCCAGGGTCAGGATGCCTTCTTTCTCGCTGAGCTCGCCGGGCTTGCCGGCGGCGCTGGCGATGCCGTGCCAGGGCTCGACACACACGAAACTGGCCCCCGGGCCTTTGGTCCAGAGGCCTAGGTAGGGAAAGCCATCGAACTGAAAGCGTACGAAATGGGCCGACTTGCGCGAACGCAGCGTGAGACCGGAGAAATCGTAGTGCTTGAAAACCAGCGCATCGTCGGCAAACAGGCGGTAGGTGAGCGGTAGCTGGCGCGCCTGGGTGAGCACGGGGGCCGTTAGGCCTGTGAGCAGGCCACCGGCCAGCAGGTGGCGCTCCAGGGTCACGGGATGGTCGAACTCGAAGTAGTAATCCTCGAACTTTTCGTCCGGGCTGAGGGGGCAGCGCACGGCCGGGTGCGCCCCGATGCTGAAAAGCAATGGCGCATCGGTGGCGGGGTTGCGCACGTCCCAGCGCACGGTGAGCTCGGCATCGCGCAGGGTGTAGGTGATGGTGAGCTCGAAGGCGAAGGGAAATATGGCGCGGGTGGTTTCGTCGTGCTGGAGGCGGAACACCAGCTCGGTGGCCGTGTGGCGCAGTACGGCAAACTCCTGGTCGCGGGCGAAACCGTGCTGCGGCAGCTTGTAGTCGCGGCCCTCGTAGGAGTAGGCATCGTTGGGCAGGCGGCCCACCAGCGGGAATAGCACGGGCGCATGCCGGGCCCACACGGCGGGGTCGGCGGGCCAGATGTATTCGAGGTCGTCGGCGGTGGTGCGCAGGCTGGTGAGCTCGGCCCCACGGGCGGCAAACGTGGCCTGGCAGGCGGGCGTATTGAGGGTGTAGTGGGTGGTGCGGTACGACATGCGGGGTTCTTCTAAAACGTGAGCCGAGGGCTGCGCGGCCGTGCGCAGCAACTCATCAACCAGAAAGCGGGCCTGGGCGAAGCGGCGCTCGCCGGAACCGGAAATTTCGGCAAAGTTGGCCATGCGCTCGCTTAGCTCGCGCCGGTACAGGTCGTAGAAATGCTGGCGCAGGTGCGGATGCTCGCGCAGGGGGTCGGGCTCCCAGGGCAGGTCTACGCCCATGAGCAGGGCCAGGTCGTACTGCTGCTCGTCGATGGTGCGCAGAATCCATTCGGGACAGGAGCCGAAGGAATGTTCGGCCCATATCTTTATCACCAGCAGGTCGCTATCGCAGAACACCAGGTTGTTGTGGGCGCGGGTGGCGGCTTCGGCTTCGGCCGCGAGCTGGCCGCGGGCTATTTCCTCCAGGTCTTCGGGCGTATAGTGCGGGCCGGACTGGGCCAGGTATTCGCGGGCAAACTCGGGGGCAAAAGAGGTGCCGTAGTGCGCTGCCAACTGGGCAGCTAAGGTCGATTTGCCCGTGGATTCCGGGCCGGTGAGGGAAACGCGCAGCAACTTACAGGGGGTGGAAAACGGATGCAGGAAAAAGAGAGGGAAGCAATGGCAACCATACGCCGGAAGCCATTATCTGGGTGGATAATGGGGGTGCCTCCCGGCATAACAAATCAACGTAACAATAGTCTGCCGCTGTTTAGCCGGCAACGGGTGCGGGCAATGCGGCTACGGGCCGGGCCAGCTCGCGCCGCCACTGCCAGTAGCCGTAGGCAGCCAGCCCCAGGTAGAGGGCGTAGAGTATGCTGGTGGGGTACAGGTCTTTGTACCAGAGCACGGGCACGTAAATCAGGTCGACCAGTATCCAAATCAGCCAGTTTTCGAGGCGCTTGCGAGTGAGCAGGTACTGGGCCACGATGCTGCCGGCAGTGGTGAAGCTGTCGAGGTGGGGCAGCGAGGCATCGGTGTTATAATGAAGGTAGTAGCCAAAGCCCAGCGTGAAGGCCACCACGAACACCGCGCCCAGCAGCCACTCGCGGCGGGTGGCGTGCGTCACGCCCAGCTCGGTGGCATTGCGCCCGCCATACAGCCACTCGTACCAGCCGTAGAGGCTCAGCACGATGAACAGGACCTGGAGGTAGCAGTCGGAATAGAGCCGCGCCCGGTAATAGACAAAAACGTAGAGCAGGCAGCTGATAATGGCCACCGGGAAGTTCCAGATGGACTCGCGCGCGGCCAGCCACACGCAGGCAAACCCCGTAACCACGGCCACCAGCTCCAGCGGGGTGGTGGCGTGCCAGTACTGCACAAAAGAGGTCGGAATATCGAGCAACAAAAGAGCAAACACGCGGGCAGGTCCTGATAGGAAGCTGCAAGGTAGGGCGCGGCGGGCCTATTTTTGTCGTTCAACTCCCCGCATTATGCAAAACAGCCCCCTCGAAATCAGCCCCGAAGACCTGCACCGCCGCCTGCAGGCCGGCGACGACATTCAGCTCATCGACGTGCGCGAGGAAATGGAGTTCGAGTACTGCCACCTGCCCGGCAGCCTGCTGCTGCCCCTGGACGAGCTGCCGCGCCGCGCCGCCGAAATCCGCACCGAAGGGCCGGTGGTGGTTATTTGCCACCAGGGCGTGCGCTCGGCCCACGCCCTGGGCTACCTGCGCCAGCGCCTGGGCCGCACCAACGTCATCAACCTGCGCGGCGGCGTCGATGCCTGGGCCTTGCGAGTCGACCCGGCGTTTCCCACGTACTAGGCCGAGCCGCGGCCGCCACTTGCCGGGGTTTGTTGTTATACTGCCAACCGCCGCCGCCCCTCATGCCTGATTTTCCGCTGCCCACCAGCCCCGCGCCTTCTCCCCACGCCCCTACCCTCTCGGACCGCCTGGCCCTGCGCGAGCGGCCCATGGGCAAGCCCCTGCTGCGCCAGCAGTGGAGCGACCTTCTGTTTCTGCACTGGCCCGTGCCGGCCGAGCTGCTGCAGCCGCACCTGCCGCCTCGCCTCAAAATTGATACCCACGACGGCATGGCCTGGCTGGCCATCGTGCCGTTTGAGATGAGCAAAGTGCGCACCCGCTTCACCCCGCCGGTGCCCGGCACGCACCAGTTTCTGGAGCTGAACGTACGGACTTACGTGCATCTGGATGGGGTGCCGGGCGTGTGGTTTTTCTCGCTCGATGCCACCAATGCGCTGGCTGTGTGGGTGGCGCGCATGTTTTTCAACCTGCCCTACCTGCGCGCCACCATGCGCATGGAAAGCCCCAGCGCCGATTTGCGGCAGTTCACGGCCCTGCGTACTCACGGCGGGGCCCCGCCCGCCAGCTTCCGCGCCACCTGGAAAATAGGGGCCCCGCTGCCGCCCGCCGAGCCCGGCTCGCTGGCATTTTTCCTCACCGAGCGGTATGCGCTCTACACCAGCAACAAGGCCCAAACCAAGCTCTACCGGGGCCGGATAGCGCACACGCAGTGGCCGCTCCACACGGCCCAGGTCCTGCACCTGGAGTCGACCCTGATTGAGGGCCACGGCCTGCCCACGCCGGCCGGCCCGCCGGTAGTGCACGCCGGTGGCCCCGTGCAGGTGGAGCTGTGGCCCATGCAGCGGGTGTAATTTTGGGCAGTGAATAAGCCATTCGTCCTGCCACCCCTCCCCGATTTGCCCATCCTTGCGGCGCTGCCTGCGCTGCGGGCCGCCCTGGCGGCCAACAGCCGCGTGGTGCTGGAAGCGCCGCCCGGCGCGGGCAAAACCACCGTGGTGCCGCTGGAGCTGCTGGCCGCCGAATGGCGCAACCCCGACGATAAAATTCTGGTGCTGGAACCGCGCCAGCTGGCCGTGCGCGGCGCGGCCGCCCGCCTGGCCCAGCTGCTGGGCGAGCCCGTGGGCCGCACCATCGGCTACCGCGTGCGCCTCGACAGCAAAGTGAGCAAGGACACCCGCGTGGAAGTCATCACCGAAGGCATTCTCACGCGCATGATTCAGGATGACCCGGCGCTGGAGGGCGTGGCCGCCGTGGTGTTCGATGAATTCCACGAGCGGAGCCTGAACGCTGATTTGGGCCTGGCGCTGGCGCTGGATGCGCAGGCCGTGCTGCGGCCCGAGCTGCGCATTTTGATAATGAGCGCCACGCTGGAAGCCCAGCGGCTGGGCCAGTGGCTGCCCGCGCCGGTGGTGTCGTCGGCCGGTTTTCTGTTTCCGATTGACACGCACTACCTCGACCCGCGCCGTGCCTCGGCCCTGCCCAACAAGCCCAACGAGCGGCTGGCCGAGCTGGTGCCCAAGCAGGTGCGGGAGGCGCTGACCACACATCCGGAAGGTGATATTCTGGTGTTCCTGCCCGGCGTGGGCGATTTGCAGCGCAGCGCCCGCAAGCTCGAATCATTGGCCGATAACATCGACCTGCACCTGCTGCACGGCGAATTGCCCCTCGAAACCCAGGACGCTGCCTTGCGCCCCGCCAAAGCCGGCCGGCGCAAGGTCATCCTCGCCACCAGCATTGCCGAAACCAGCCTCACCATCGAGGGCGTGCGGGTGGTAATTGACGGCGGCTTTGCGCGGGTGCCACGCTTCGTGCCGCGCACCGGCTTCACCACTCTCGAAACCGTGCCCGTGGCCCGCGCCGCCGCCGACCAGCGCCGGGGCCGCGCCGGCCGCCTCGGCCCCGGCACCTGCTACCGCCTCTGGACCGAAGCCGAGCACCACAACCTGCCCGCCCATCGCCCGCCCGAAATCCACACCGCCGACCTCAGCAGCCTTGCCCTGGAGCTGGCCCTTTGGGGCGCGGCTGAGCCTACGAGTTTGCGCTGGCTGGATGTGCCACCGGCCGCCGCGTTCGGGCAGGCGCAGGAATTGTTGGTCAGGTTGGGAGCTTTGGAATTAATTAAAAATGAAGAATTAAAAATTAAAAATGAGGGCGATAAAGCGGGCGAAACCGGTGCTCAGCAACCCATTTTTAATTCCTCATTTTTAATTTTTAATTCCCCTGTAAAACCGACCCCCCACGGCCGCCAATTAGCTACCCTGGGCCTGCCGCCCCGCCTCGGCCACCTCGTGGTGCGCGGCCAGGAGCTGGGCCACGGCGCGGCCGCCGCCTCCCTGGCCGCTTTGCTGGCCGAGCGCGACCTGCTGCGATGGGCCGCCCCTACCGACACCCGCCCCGCTCCGCCCGACCTGCGCCTGCGCCTCGAAGCGCTGCAAAGTGGCCGCCCGCCCCTGCCCGGCCTGGCCCTGCACCACGCCACGCTACAACGGGTGCGCGACGTGGCCCGCAACCTCACCGGCCGCCTGGGCAAGCCGGCCAACTCACCAACCCACCAATCCACCCACCCACCCGTGGGGCTGCTCACCGCGCTGGCCTACCCCGACCGGCTGGCCCAGCGCGAAACCCACGACCGCCTGCGCCTGGTAACCGGCCAGCGCGTGAGCCTGAACACCACCGACGTAGACCCGCAAGCCACATTTTTCGCGGTGGCGCACCTGGCGGGCACGGCCTCGGCGCCACGGGCCACGCTGGCCGCGCCGCTGGGTCAGGATGAATTGGAGCTGGCCTTCGCCGACCAGATTACAACCACCGACGAAGTGCGCTACGACGCCACCACCCAGCGCGTGACCGGCCGCCGCGTGCGCCGCCTGGGCGCGCTGCTGCTCGATGAAAAAGTAATCGGCCAGCCCGATGCGGTGCTGGTGGCGCGGGCCTTGCTCGATTATTTGCAGGAAGCCGGCGTGAGCAAGCTGAACTGGACGCCCGCTGCCCGTCAGCTCCAGCAGCGGCTGGCGTTTCTGGGGCAGCACTTCCCCGTTGCCGAAGGGGCGGAGGCGTGGCCGGCATTTGATGATGCCACACTAGCACTGGAGCTGGCCGACTGGCTCGGCCCGCACCTCGCCGGCCTCAAAACCCTCGACCAGGTGCAGCGCCTCGACCTCTACGAGCCGCTGTTAGCCCGCCTACCCGGCGGCTGGAACCAGCGCCAAGAGCTGGACCGCCTCGCCCCGGCCGCGCTCGAAGTGCCCAGCGGCTCGCACATCACCCTGGATTACAGCGACGCCGCCGCCCCGGTGCTGGCCGTGAAGCTCCAGGAGTTATTCGGCCTCACCGAAACGCCAACGGTGATGGCCGGGCGCGTGCCGCTGCTGCTGCATCTGCTCTCGCCCGGCGGCCGCCCGGCGCAGGTAACGCGCGACTTGCGCAGCTTCTGGGAGAAGGGCTACTTTGAAGTGCGCAAGGATTTGAAGGGGCGCTACCCGCGCCACCCCTGGCCCGACAAGCCGATGGAGCACATTCCGACCAAACTTACCAAGCGGCGGCTGGGATAATAGGGCTTCCGCACCAAACATGGCGCATTAGATTTGCCCGGCCCTTTAGGGCCGGGATGCTGGGTTCGTCCCTTCTTTTGGAGCTTGGAGCTTTAGCCCATGCGCAGCCTGAAAATACCCTGGACTAAAGCCCCGAAACAACGTTGGCCTTGAATCCCGGCGCTAAAGCGCCGGGCAAAATCCGGCAACCAATTTGGTGCATAAGCCCTGCCAGCAGGCGACATATCGGTAGTAAAGCCAGTAAAAAAAGGTCAAAGCCCCAACGGGGCGACATTCGTTGGACGAGTGTCGACCCGTTGGGGCTTTATGGCTCATTACGCTGATTCTTCTACCGATATGCCGCTCCGCTGGGACTTAACCAGCTACTCCGCAACTTGGACTACGGATTCTGCGCGCGCGGCCCGGGCTACGCTATTCCGCAGCCGAGGCGCTGGCCGCGACCATGTCGCGAGCTTGGCCGGCGGCGTCCAGCTCCTGCAGTATCATATCGGCGCACTTTTCGCCGATGACCATGGTGGGGATGTTGCTGTTGCCATTGATGATGATGGGCATGATAGAGGCATCGGCCACGCGCAGCCCGGCGATGCCGTGCACCTTCAGGGTGTCATCGACCACGGACAGCGCGTCGTGGCCCATTTTGCAAGTGCCCACGGGGTGGTAAATGGTCATCGTGTAGTCGCGGATGAAGTTTTCGAGGGCTTCGGGCGTGGTCACGTCGGGGCCGGGCAAGTGGCGCTCGCCGCGGTAGGGGGCGAAGGCGGGCTGCTCGGCAATGGCGAAGGCGGCGGCCACGCTCTGCTTCATCAGCTCCATGTCGTGCGGGTCGCCGTAGTAGTTGGGGTCCACCAGGGCTTTGTCGAACGGGTCAGCCGAGTTCAGCGTGACGCTGCCCGTGCTGTGGGGGCGCACCACGCCCGGCAGCAGCGTGTAGCCGTGCCCGGCAGGGTTGCCCGCGCCGTGATGAATGAACCAGCTGGGCCCGAAGTGAAACTGAATTTCGGGCGAGCCGTCGATGCCCAAATCAATGAAGCCGCCGGCCTCGCCGATGTTGGAAGTGAGCATGCCCATCTGCTCGTTCTGAAAGCGGGCTCCCTGCTCGGGCGACGTGGCATCGGCCAGCGAAACCGGCTGCGTGCAGTGGTAGGCCACGGGCACAAACATATGGTCCTGCAGGTTCTGGCCCACGCCGGGCAGGTCGAGCTTCACCTCAATGCCGTGCTGGCGCAGGTGCTCGGCCGGCCCGATGCCCGAGAGCAGCAGCACCTGCGGCGAGTTGATGGAGCCGCCGCTGAGGATGACTTCGCGGCGGGCCCGCACCTGCTGCGGCTGGCCGTCGTGCATGTAAGCGACGCCCACGCAGCGGCCGTCCTCAATCAGCAGCTCCGTGACGTGGGCGTGGGTAATGGCGGTGAGGTTTTCGCGCGCCAGGGCGGGGTGCAGGTAGCCGCCGGCGGCGCTGCATCGCAGGCCGTTTTTCTGCGTCACCTGGTAGAGGCCGAAGCCGGTTTGCTCGCCGTCGTTGAAGTCGTCGTTGGGGGCGTAGCCGGCCTGGGTGGCGGCTTCCACGAAGGCCAGGCTCAGGGGGTTGGGGTCGCGCAGGTTGGCGATGTTGATGGGGCCGTTCACGCCGTGGTGGGCGCACTCGCCGCGCTCCTGGTGCTGGGTTTTGCGGAAGTAGGGCAGCAGGTCCTGGTAGGCCCAGCCCCGGTTGCCCATCTCGGCCCAGCGGTTGTAGTCGTTGGGGTTGCCGCGCATGAAAATCATGGCGTTCATCGAGCTGGAGCCGCCCAGCATCTTGCCCCGGGGGTTGAACTCGCGCCGCCCGTTGAGGCCGGCCTGCGGCACGGTCATGTAGTCCCAGTCGAGGGCCGTTTTGAAGAGGTGCGGGAAGGCGGCCGGCACGTGAATCTCCTGTTGGGCATCGGGGCCGCCGGCTTCCAGCACCAGCACCTGCAGCTCGGGCCGCTCGCTGAGCCGGGCCGCTACCGCGCAGCCGGCCGAGCCGGCGCCAATCACAATGTAATCGTATTCCGTTGGGGTCATGGGTGGGAATTGGTTGGGTTGGTAAAAGCCAGTTGGAGCCGGCCCGTAAGATGCCTAAAGCTATGATAAATAGCACACTATTCCAACTGGCAGCCAGCGCGCCCGGCCTAACCACACAATAAAATTCAAACCTTGATTCCAGCCAGCAGCGGCACCCGCTAACCAGTATTTATGGATGGCATGCAGCAGGAGGCAATATGACGTAACAATTACGTAACTTGAGGGAGTGAAACACCTCTTCCGCCTCTTGCCGCTAGCCTTACTTTTTGGCACCCCTGCGCTGGCGCAGGGTGGTGGGGCTCCCGTAGGCTGGCTGAAGCTCAGCGCCGACCTGCCGCTACGAGGGCGCTGGACCCTGTATTCGGAAGTAGAGAGCCGCCAAAGCAGTGCCCAGCTGGGTGCCCAGCAGCTGGGGCGGCTGGGGCTGCGCCTGCACGTAGCACCCAGTTTCAGCCTGAGCACCGGCTACGTACTGGCGGCCAACGAACTTGGCCCGGCCGATGGCCCCAGAGTGCCCGAGCACCGCTTTTACCAGGAAGTAATCCTCGCCGATGTGAAAGGGCCGGTGCGCGCCAGCCACCGCCTGCGGGCCGAGGAGCGGTGGCTGCGCCCGCTGCCGGAAGCCGCCTTTCGGTTTGCGCCGCGCCTGCGCTACCAGCTCCGGCTGGTGGTGCCGCTGCATTCGGGTGGCCTGCTGCCCGTGGGCAGCGCCTACGTGGTAGTAGCCGATGAGCTTTTTGCCAGCCTGGGCAAGCAGGCAGGCCGCAGCTTTCTGGAAGAAAACCGCGCCAGCGCCGGCCTGGGCTACCGCTTCAGCCCGCTGGCGACCATAGAGCTGGCCTACCTGCACCAAACTCAGTCGGCGGGCAACCTGGGCTTCGCCCTGGCTCGCAACGCGGTGCAGCTCAGCGTGGCGGTGGCCGCTCCCAGCCACCTCTCGCTGGTGCGCCGCTAGGGCTTTCAGATGCCGGTTTCGCCTGCTTTACCAAGCCGTTGCAGGTTGGAATTTCGGGCGCTACATTCGTAGTAGCAACAAAAAACACCTGCTCCGATGCCGGATTTCACCCCCAATTCGCCCGTGCTAGCCGGCGACCAGCTTCGGCCGGGCTGGCTCCATAACAGCTGGATGTACCTGATGCTGGCGGCCGCGTTGGGCTGGGGCTGGTCGAGCTGGTCGGGGCCGCGGGGGCTGGCTTCGGCGGGGCTGGTGGTGCTCACGGTGGGGCTGGGGCACTCCATTGGCCTGCACCGGGGCATTATTCACCACGCCTACCGGTGCGGGCGCATCACGCGGGGCGTACTGGCCTACCTGGCGGTGCTGTCGGGACTGGGTGGGCCGATTTCGTGGCTGCGGGTGCATTATTTTCGCGACTACTGGCAGAACCGGCTCGACTGCCCGCCCTACTTCCGCTACGACCACTCCCTGGCCCGCGACTACTACTGGAACCTGCATTTCGACCTGGTGCCCGGCGACATCAGCCGTTACCAGATTCCCGACGAGGACCTGCACGACCCCTGGTTGGTCTTCCTCGAAAAAACCTGGCACCTGCACGTTATCAGCCTAGCCGGCCTCATCTGGGCCTTTTTCGGGTTCGAAGCCATGATAATCTGCGTGCCGGTACGGGTGAGCGTGAGCATACTGGGGCACTGGTTTGTGGGCTTTATGACGCACAAATACGGTTACGCCCGCTACGCCATCGACGATGCCACCGAGCACGGCTACAACAGCTGGGTGCTGGGCGCGCTGTCATTCGGCGAGGGCTTCCACAACAACCACCACGCCCACCCCAGTTCGGCCAAAATGAGCGCCGAATGGTACGAGTTGGACCTGGGCTGGTACCTGGTGGCCGGCCTGCGCGCCACGGGTCTCATCTGGGACGTGCAGGTGGTGGGCCACACCGCCACCCAAAGGGCACGGGCCAAAGAGCATGCCTACCGCTGGCACTGGCCGTGGCAGACCTAGCCCCAAATCCTACCGCATCTCATTGTCGTCCAGGAAGTTCTTGCCGTCGGTGCGGGGCGAGTAGTGCCGGTGCAGCCAGCGGCTAAGCCCCCCAAGGCCCGGCAGCAGCACCCGCTCGGTGATATTGGCCTGGTCGAGCTTATCGCGCACTTCCCACTTCAGGCGGGCCGGAATGATGATGCGGAAATACAGCTCCGGCCGGTCGGCCAGCCAGTCGTGCAGCACGCTTTTGCCCGTGCTCATCAGCGAAAACAGCGCATATTGGTGCACGATGCGGGCATCGAGGCTGGGCGGCTCCAGAAACAGCACGTAGGGCTCGGCCTGCAGTTCTTCTAGTTCGCGCAGGCTGCTGCTCACGGGCAGCAGCAGCTCGGAGGTAAACACGTTGGAACCTTCCTGGCGCAGGGCATGGCGCAGGCGCTGGGGCAGGTGCTCGGCCGCCTTCACGTAGTTCAGGGCCCAGATAATGCCGTCTTCGTGGTAGGCGTCGAGGTCGTCGGTGGCGAAGTGCAGGGCCACGTAGGGCGAATACGTCCAGTCGAGCAGGCGGGTGGGCAGGCCGTGGTGCTGGGCCAGCGCCAGCCAGTCCCAGGTGCTGGTGTTGGCAGCCGGCATGTCGGTTTCGCGGGCATACTTGCGGAAATTACGCAGCAGGTGATGCTCCAGATTATGGTACTCGCCGCCAAGGCGCTGCAAGCTGGTTTCGAGCTGAAAATGACGCGAGCGGCCGCCCCGGTACACAAACGGCGACCGGAACCGCCCAATGCGCGCATCCCAGGTGTCTTGGAACAGCAGCCGTTGCAGGTCTTCCCAGGAAGTGGCTTCGTAATCGTTGGCGGATAAGGGCATGGGGCGAAGATACGCCGGACCTAGAACGAAAAAATCCCCTCCTTACCAAGGAGGGGACATTTCAGCGAAGCTGAAATTGGGGTGGTCAGGGCGTTGAACGATGCTGAGACGACTAGCGCACGGCATCGTTCAACGAGTTCAACCACCCCCGTTTTTGCTGCGCAAAAACTCCCCTCCTCATCTGAGGAGGGGGGTTTCCCTTCTACCAGCCCTACTCCCCGGCCGGGAAATCGGCGGCGTCGCCCATGTCGGCATACTGCTCCACTTCCTTGGCGATGGTGGCGAATTTCTCGCGGGCCCCCTTCACGGCGGCCTTGCCCAGGGGCAGGTGCAGGGGCGGGTTTTCCATCTGCACTACCTCATACATGGCTTTGGCGGCACGCACGGGGTCGCCGGGCTGGCGGCCGCTGTAGCCCTGAATACCGCGCAGGTTTTCGCCCACGGTGGCCTGGTAGTCCTCAATTTCGGTGGTGGCAATAGTCGCCGACTCGCCCGCCCACTTGGTACGGAAGCCGCTGGGCTCGATGTTGGTTACTTTGATGCCGAGCGGGCCCACCTGCTGGCTCAGGCTCTCGCCAATGGCCTCCAGGGCAAACTTCGAGGCGTTGTAGATGCCTACGCCGGGGAAGGTTTTGAGGCCGCCGATGCTGGTGATGTTGAGCACGTGGCCCGAGCGCTGCTTGCGCAGCTGCGGCAGCACGGCCCGCAGCACGTGCAGCGCGCCAAACACGTTCACGTCGAACTGGCGCTGCACTTCTTCGGCCGGCACCTCTTCAATGCTGCCCATGGAGCCATAGCCGGCGTTGTTGACAATGACGTCGAGCTGGCCGAAATGGGCAATGGCGTCGGCCACGGCAGTTTTCACCTGGGCTTCGTTGGTCACGTCGGCCACTACGCCGAGGGTGCGGCCGTCGATTTTTTTGGTAAATTCATCCGCTTGCTCGGGCTTGCGGAAGGAGGCGGCCACGCGGT
This sequence comes from Hymenobacter artigasi, assembly GCF_012275535.1. GTDB lineage: Bacteria > Bacteroidota > Bacteroidia > Cytophagales > Hymenobacteraceae > Hymenobacter > Hymenobacter artigasi. The sequence continues at coordinate 192,068 of NZ_JAAVTK010000003.1, forward strand.
CGCCTTTTTCGAGAACGTAGTCGGCCAGGGCTTCGCCGAAGCCGGACGAGGCCCCGGTGATAAACCAGGTTTTGGCAGTTGAATCAGACATAATAAATCATTCTTTAGAAATGGTAGCTGCTAAGACGGTATCAGGCGGCGAATTGTTTGCCGGCAGCAGCAAGGGACTCCCCGGCTGTACCTTCGCGGCCCTGTTTTTTCCTATCGCCTCATCCATTCCCACCCACTTGCTATGAGAAAGCTTTTCTCCCTATTGCTGGTGCTTCTCGGCTTCGCGGCCCAGGCCCAGGTCACCTTCAAAATCACGGCGGTGCCCGCCAACACGCCGGCCAATGCCACCCTCTACATCGCGGGCACCTTCAATAGCTGGAACCCCGGCAGCACAACCCACGCTCTCACCCACAACGCCGACGGCAGCTACCAAATCACGCTGCCCGCCACTACTGGCACCATGGAATACAAGTTTACGCGCGGTGCCTGGGCATCCGTCGAAACCAATGCCGCGAACGGCTCGGTACCCAACCGCAGCTACACCTTCGGCAGCGCGCCGGCCACCGTGCTGTGCCAGGTGCTCAACTGGGAAGACCTGGCTGGCGGCGGCGGCGGCTCCACCTCCACGGCGGCAGCCAACGTGAGCGTGATTTCGACCACCTTCGCCATGCCGCAGTTGGGCCGCACCCGCCGCGTGTGGCTCTACCTGCCGCCCGGCTACGCCACCAGCGGCCGCCGCTACCCCGTATTATATCTGCAGGATGGCCAGAACGTATTCGACGCCGCCACTTCCTTCGCCGGCGAATGGGGCGTAGACGAAGCCCTGAACCTGCTGGCCACCAGCGGCCAGGACCCCACCGGCTGCATCGTGGTGGCCGTGGACAACGGCCCCAACCGCCTCGACGAATACTCACCCTGGAACAACCCGGCCTACGGCGGCGGCCAGGGCGATTTATACGTTGATTTCCTGGTGCAAACCCTCAAGCCCTACATCGACAGCAACTACCGCACCCTGCCCGACCGCGCCAACACCGGCATCGGCGGTTCCAGCATGGGCGCGCTCATTGCCACCTACGCCGCGCTGCGCGAGCCTACGGTGTTTGGCAAAGTGGCCTCGTTTTCGCCCGCTTACTGGTTTGCCTACCCGCAGCTGGCCGCCTACGCCCACCAGCACCCGGCCAACCCCAACACCCGCTTCTACTTCGTGAGCGGCACCAACGAAAGCGCCACCATGGCCCCCAATATGCAGGCGATACGTGACTCGCTGCAGCGCGGCGGCGTGCCCGCCGCCAACCTCAACTTCAACACCCGCGCCGATGGCCAGCACGCCGAATGGTTCTGGAAGCGTGAGTTTCCGGCCGGCTACTCCTGGCTGTACGCGGCTGCCACAGCCACGGCCACCCACCCAGCCCAAACCCTGGCGGTGAGCCTCTACCCCAACCCGGCGGCCCGGGAGTTGCGCGTATCGCTGCCCGCGAATTTGGCCGGCGAAGCCCTGCTCGAAATCAGTGATGCGCGGGGCCGGGCCGTGCTGCGCACCCGCGTGCGCAATGGCCAGGCCGTGGACGTGAGCCGGCTGGCGGCGGGGCTGTACCTCTCGCGCCTCACGGCCGGCAGCGCAGTGGGCACCAGCAAATTCACCAAAGAATAATCACAAGGCGGCGGGAAGTTAGGCGTCCAACCCAACTTCCCGCCGTACCTTTGACTGGCAAAAGGCACCAACCCCCAACCCCTTTTGCCATGGCGGATTCCGCAACCCCAAAAATTGCCTTCGAGGCCCTCACCTACGACGACGTACTGCTGCTGCCAGCGTACTCCGAGGTTTTGCCCCGCGACTGCGACACCGGCACCCGCCTCACCCCCAACATCCGGCTGCATACCCCGCTCATTTCGGCGGCCATGGACACCGTGACCGAAGCCGATATGGCCATTGCCCTGGCGCAGGAAGGCGGCCTCGGCATCATTCATAAGAATATGTCCATCAAGGCCCAGGCCGACCAGGTGCGCCGCGTGAAGCGCAGCGAGTCGGCCCTGATTCAGGACCCCTTCACCCTGCCCCCCACCGCCACCCTGGCCGACGCCCGCCAGCTGATGCGCAAGCACAACATCGGCGGTATTCCGGTGGTGAACGGCAACCAGGTGCTCGAAGGCATCCTCACCAGCCGTGACCTGCGCTTCGAGAAGGACATGAGCCAGCCCGTAACCACCGTGATGGTGCCCCTGGCCCGCCTCGTGACGGCCCCTGCCGGCATCACCCAGGCCGCGGCCGAGCTGCTGCTCACCGACAGCAAAGTGGACAAGCTGCCGCTGGTGGACGCCGACGGCCGCCTCGCCGGCCTCATGACCTATAAGGATATCCGCAAGCGCCGCCGCGCCCCCAACTCCAGCAAGGACAGCCTCGGTCGCCTGCGCGTGGGAGCCGCCGTGGGCGTGACGCCCGACCTGCTCCAGCGCGTAGCCGCCCTGGTGGAAGCCGGCGTGGACATTGTGAGCCTCGACACTGCCCACGGCCATTCCAAGGGCGTGATGGATGCCGTCCGCGCCATCAAAGCGGCCCACCCGAATCTAGACGTGATGGCTGGCAACGTGGCCACGGCCGCCGGGGCCCGCGCCCTGGCCGACGCCGGCGCCGACTGCGTGAAGGTGGGCGTGGGCCCCGGCTCCATCTGCACCACGCGCATCATCGCCGGCATTGGGGTACCGCAGCTTTCGGCCGTGCTCGAAGCGGCCAAAGGCCTCGAAGGCACCGGCGTTTCGCTGGTGGCCGATGGCGGCATCAAGTTTTCGGGCGATGTGGTGAAAGCCCTCGCTGGCGGCGCGGCTGCCGTGATGGTGGGCTCGCTGCTGGCCGGCACCGAGGAAGCCCCCGGCGACCTCATCATGTACGAAGGCCGCAAGTACAAGTCTTACCGGGGCATGGGCTCGGTAGAGGCCATGGAAGAAGGCAGCAAGGACCGGTACTTCCAGGATGCCGAAGACGACGTGAAGAAGCTGGTGCCCGAGGGCATTGTGGGCCGCGTGCCCTTCAAGGGCAATGTTTCGGAGGTGATTTACCAGCTGGCGGGCGGGCTGCGCGCCGGCATGGGCTACGTGGGCGCGGCCAACATCGAGGCGTTGCAGGCGGCGCAGTTTGTGCGCATCACCGGGGCCGGCCTGCGCGAAAGCCACCCCCACGACGTGCAGATTACCAAGGAAGCCCCGAATTATTCGAGCCGGTAGGTCGGGCCACTACATCGCCAAAGCCCGAATAGCGCTTTGAAATACAAGGGGCAATGCTGGTTACGACCGGCATTGCCCCTTTTTTGTGCCCCGCCCCGGATAGAGCCGTTTCGGGTAGCCGATTGTATCTTGCACGCCGGTTGAGCGCCCGCTACGGCGCGGCGGGCTGGTGTGCTTGTGTTATTCCTAGTTTCTGTCTGTGCGTCATCCGTTACTGTACATTGGTTTTCTATTGGCGCTGCTGAGCGGAGCGCTGGCCGTCGGCAATTTATTGGCTGATGGTAGCGGCGGAACCACGCCGTGGGCCATCTGGCTACTGCTGCTGGCCGACCTCGGCACCCTGGCGGTGCTGGTAAAGCTGTTTTTCCGGCCATCGGCCGCACCCGCCAGCGCCACCCCAGTCACCCTTCGCGAGAGCGAAATGCTGAGCCTGCAGCGCCTGGCCCAGATTGTGCAGCGGGGCCAGACCTCCACGGAGGTGTACCATGTGCTGCTTGATTCGGCCGTGGCAACCGTGCGGGCCGATGCTGCCTGGATTGACCTCGACCCCAACCATACGGGCACCGACGACACCAACGCCACCCAGTATTACAACATCACACCCGCGCAAGCCGATTCCCTGCGCGCGGGCCTGCGGGCGCATCCACTCGTAGAGGGCGAGTACGTGACCAACGACCTGAACCGCCACCCCAGCTTTGTTGGCACTTCGCAGGCATTTCGTTCGGTCATTCAACTGCCGCTGCGGGGCTTGCACTTCAGCTACGGCACCCTGTACCTGCTGAAAGCAGAGCCCGGCACCTTCAACCGCGAAGACCTCAGCATTCTCCAGACCTTCACTGGCCAGGCCGTACTCAGCATCGAAAACCTGGAGTTGATGCAGACCTCGCTGGCCAACCAGCGCACCCAGGAGGAGCTTAAAATTGCCTCCCAGGTTCAGGACAGCCTCATTCCAAAAAACCTGCCTACCGATAACTGGTTCGAAATCAGCTCGCACTCGCTGGCGGCCAAGGAAGTGGGCGGCGATTTCTACGACTTTCTGCACCTGCCGGGCCGGCGGCTAGCCGTTATCATCGGCGATGTGAGCGGCAAGGGCGTAACCGCCGCCTTCCACATGGCCCAGATGAAGGGAATTTTCCACTCGCTGATGCAGGAAAACCCCCTGGCCAAGAATGAGCGCGACAAGTTCCCGGTGCCCAGCAAGTTCATGGCTCAGGCCAACGCGGCCCTCGTGCACTGCCTGGAGAAGTCATCGTTTATCACGTCTTCGCTCTACATTATTGACTATGAGCAGGGTGGATTCGTGTTTGCCCGCGCCGGGCATTGCCATACGCTCTACTACCACGCCCTGCGCGAAGAGGTTTTTTACTTCGATTCCACGGGCCTGGGCCTCGGCATTATTCGGAACGAGAGCTACGAGAAGCACATCAAAAATCAGTTTTACGACTACAGCCCCGGCGATGTGATGGTGATTTACACCGACGGCATTGTGGAGGCGCGCGGCGGCTCCGGCACCGACGAGTATGGCGAGGACCGCCTCAAGCTGCGCCTGGAGGAAAGTTATTTTCAAGAGGCTGAGGATATTAAAAACTTCATCCTCGCCGACCTCAACGGCTTTACCCACGGCCACCCCATCCACGACGACCAGACGCTGCTCGTGATTAAATTCAAGTCGGCCCAACCCCTGCCACTGGGCTAACGTATCGCCCTCATTATGAAAGTTACCGCTCAACCCTCCGCCGATACCCTTACCCTCCTGCTCGATGGCGAGCTGGACGCTAGCTCCGCCATTGTGCTTGACACTGAGCTGGCTAAGCCCGATATTCTCAATTACCGCAAAGTCCTGATTGACTGCGCCAAGCTCAGCTATATTTCCTCGGCTGGCTTGGGCGTTTTCATTTCGCACCTCCAGCGCTTTCAGGATGCCAACGTAAAGCTGATTTTCTTCAACATGCAGGAAAAAGTGTTCAACGTGTTCGAAATCCTGGGCCTCGATGCGCTCATGACCATCGTACCCAGCGTAACCGAAGCCGAAGCAGCGTAATTGAAGTTTTGAATGTTGAGGGTTGAATGTTGAGTTGACCAGGATTTCGGTTTTCTTTCCACACATTTCTAAACTCAACACTCAACCCTCAACATTCAACATTCCCTTAAGTGAAGTCTGCCCTCCGCATTGCCTGTTCGCGTGTTCACCTGCAACAGGTGCGCGATTTTGTGCGGAATTATCTCACCAGCCGGCAGCTTTCCGAAGTTGCGATAAACCAGGTGGTGCTGGCCGTGGATGAGGTAGTGGCCAACTTCATCATTCACGCCAATAGCGAGGACGAAACCCAGTTTCTGGACCTCACCCTGGCCTTCGACCAGCACGACCTGAACGTGGAGATTGCCGACAACGGCGACACCATTTTCCTGCCCGGCCCCACGCCCAACCCCGATTTCCACGCCTACATCCAGCAGGGCCGCAAGGGCGGCATGGGCATGGCCCTGGTAAACCGGCTGATGGACCGGGTCGAGTTTTTCACGCGCGGCAACCATACCGTGTGCCACCTCAGCAAGCACCTGGCCTGAGCTTCGCGCCCAGGCCTTATTTTTGAGACCGTTGTGCCCCGCACGACGGTCTTTTTTTTATCCGGCGCATCCGGCGGCAACTTGCGTCATTCCCCCCGGAAATTACTTAATTTCGCACCGGTAATTTTATGCCCGCGCCGCTACTTACTACTGGCTTAGCGCTTTTGTCTTCTAACTTTTCCTATGCATAAACGCATTCTGTACGCCGGCGCGGCCGTTGCTACGCTGCTGGCTGGCTGCCAAACCTCCAAACCGGCCGCTTCGGCCACCACTGGCTCCACCGCTACCGGCCCGGCCGTTGAAACGCTGGGCACGTACCCGGTACCGGCCAACGAGTTTGCCTACGTCTATCGGAAAAACAACAGCTCGGCCCCCGACTACGGCACCCGCCAGAGCGTGAACGACTATTTGGACCTGTATACCAATTTCCGCCTGAAGGTGCTGGAGGCGGAGCAGAAAGGACTCGACACCACGCAGGCTTTCAAGCGCGAGCTGGATGGCTACCGCCAGCAGCTGGCCCAGCCTTACCTCACGGAAAAGAGCGTGACCGACCAGCTGGTGCGCGAGGCTTACGACCGCATGAGCCAGGAGGTGAGCGCCTCGCACATTCTCATCCGTGTAGCACCCGATGCTACGCCCCAGGACACCCTGATTGCCTACCAGAAGGTCGAGAAGCTGCGCCAGGAAGCCCTGGCCGGGGCCGATTTCGGCCAGCTGGCCCGCGCCAACAGCGAAGACCCTTCGGCCCGCGAAAACAGCGGCAAGCTGGGCTACTTCACGGCCATGCAGATGGTGTACCCGTTTGAGTCGGCGGCTTACAAAACGCCCGTGGGGCAGGTGTCGCAGCCCATCCGCACGCGCTTCGGTTACCACATCATCAAGGTAAATGACAAGCGTGCGGCGCAGGGCGAAATCAAGGTAGCGCACCTGATGGTGCGCATGAACGCCAACGCCGCCAAGGCCGACTCGCTTACCGCCAAGAAGAAAATTGACGAACTCTACAGCCGCCTGAAAAAGGGCGAAAACTGGGACAAGCTCGTGGCCCAGTTCTCGGAAGATGCCGGCTCGGCCGCCAACGGTGGCGAGCTGCCGCCCTTCGGCACCGGCCGCATGATTCCCTCATTCGAGGATGCGGCGTTCAAGCTGCAAAAGTCCGGCGACCTGGCCCCGCCCGTGCAAACGCCCTACGGCTGGCACATCATCAAGCTGATTGAGCGCCAGCCCCTGGCCAAGTTCGCCGACATGGAGCCCAGCCTCAAAAGCAAAGTGGCCAAGGATTCGCGCTCGGAGCTCAACAAAGCAGCCTTCCTGAAGCGCGTGCGCCAGGAAGACCAGTTCGCGGAAGTAGCCGCCGCCAAAGCGTATGTGTTCGCCAAGGCTGACACGGCATTGGTGGCCGGCCGGTTCAAGTACACCGCGCCGGAAGCGGTAGCAAAGGCCCCCAAAGGCACTGCCAACGACAATTCGACGCTGTTCAGCATCAAGGGCAAGCCCTACCTGGTGAAGGACTTCCTGGCCTACGCGCAGCAAAACCAGCGGGTCCGCACCGGCGCGCAGCCGGCCTTTGCCATGCAGCAGCTCTACGACCAGTACGTGGAGCAAAACCTGACCGAATTCGAGAAAAACAGCCTCGACACCAAGTATGAGGACTACCGCATGCTGGTGAAGGAGTACCGCGACGGCATCCTGCTCTTCCAGTTGATGGACGAGAAAGTGTGGAGCAAAGCCATTGAGGACACCGTGGGCCTGAAAAAATACTTCGCCGACAACCAGGCTAAGTACCAATGGGACCAGCGCGTGCAAGGCTCGGTGGTGAGCGCGGCCACGCCCGCCCTGCTGGCCCGCGTGCAGCAAGGCATGAAAGCAGGCCGCTTCCCGCTCACCCGGAGCGTACCCCAGCGCGTGGCCTTCACCAACGGCACCTCAATACCGAAAACGGGCACGATGGCGCTGGATGAGATTAGCAAGCGCATGGCCCAGGACACCAGCATGCTGGTCACCATCACCGGCCGCGTGAAGAAGGGCGAAAAGGCCAGCCTGGCCGCCGCCCGCGCCGATTCCCTTGTGCGCCAGCTGCGCCGCCGCGGGGTGGCCGCCAGCCGCATTCGCAAAATGGTGCAGGCCAAGCCGGGCACCGATAATTCGGCCCAGGTAGCGCTGTTCAGCGGCAGCCCCGCCGCCATCGAGTCGGAGCTGAATGAAAAGAACCCGCTGTCGGTGCAAATCAGCCAGAAGGTATTTCAGAAAGGTGACAACAAGGTGATGGACGACCTGATGACCAAAGGCCCCGGTACCTACAACGTGCAGAAGGACGGCCGTTACTACGCCGTCACCATCGACCGCACCCTGCCCGCCGGCCCCAAAACCCTGGCCGACGCCCGCGGCCAGGCCACATCGGACTACCAGACCTACTTGGAAAAAGAATGGATTACCCAGATGCGCGCCGCCCGCCCCGTGAAAGTGAACGAGGCCGAAGTGAGCAAGCTGGTCACGAAATAGTGAGTTGGTGAAATGGTGAGGTGGTGGGTTTGATGTTCCGTTTGCGCCAAATGCGCTACCAACAACATCAAACTCACCACCTCACCATTTCACCAACTCGCCTTTAGAGCCCAACTGCAACCTTCCGGGGACCGTTCGGCTCCTTGTTTTTGTCTGCCAACGGATTTATGGTGAAATTTGTGGGGCCGTTTGGGTGTTAGCCCCGCACGGACCAAGCCGTGGCACCTGTCCATTGGCTTTTCAATACAACTTTATGCTTGTTAATGTGAATCGCGCCGTAGCGTCGGCCCTGCTTACGCTATTGCTCTTATTGGGCTTCGCGCCCGCTTCCCAGGCCCAGTTGGGCATCAGCCGGCCCAAGGGCCAGCAGCTGCTCGACGGCATCATTGTGAAGGTGGACAACCAGATTGTGCTGCGCTCCGAAGTGGAGCTCATCTATGCGCAGGAGGTGGCCCGGGCCGATGGCAAGCCGCTGCCGCCCGATTTGAAATGCAAAATTCTGCAAAGCCTGGTACTCAACAAGCTGATGCTGGCCCGCGCCGACGTCGACTCCGTGACGGTGGAAGACAAGCAGGTGAACGGCGAAGTAGACCGCCGCATGGCCTATTTCGCGCAGCAGATTGGCTCCGAAAAACGCCTCGAAGAGCAGTACGGCAAGTCCATCAAAGCGCTGAAGGATGACCTACGGCCCCAGATTAAGGACCAGCTTACGCAGCAGAAAATGCAGGAAACCATCACCGGTAAGGTGGCGGTGACGCCGCGCGAAGTGGCGCAGTATTTCACCCGCATTCCGAAAGACAGCCTGCCCTACTTCAGCACCGAGGTGGAAGTGGGCCAGATTGTGATTCCGGCGCAGGTAAACGACAAGGCCAAGCAGGCCGCCATTGCCAAGCTCAACGATATTCGGGCGCAGGTGTTGGCAGGCGGCGATTTTGCCACTTTTGCCAAGGCCAATTCGGAAGACCCCGGCTCGGCCAAAGAAGGCGGCTACCTGGGCTTTTTCAAGCGCGGCGAGCTGGTACCGGAGTACGAAGCAGCGTCGATGAAGCTGGAGCCGGGCCAGATGTCGCCAGTGGTGCAGTCGCAATTCGGCTTCCACCTCATTCAGTTCATCGAGCGTAAGGGCAATACCTATTCGACGCGCCACATCCTGCTGAAGCCCGAAACGGGCTCGGCCGATGTGAGTGCCTCGGCCCGCCTGCTGACCAAGCTGCGCCGCCAGATTTTGTCCGACAGCACCACCTTCGCCAAAGCGGCCAAGGATAACTCGACCGACAAGCCCAGCAGCACCAACGGCGGCCTGCTGGCCAACCGCGCCGACGGCGGCTCGCGCCTGCCCCTCGACAAGCTTGACCCGGCCATCTTCTTCACCATCGATACGATGAAAGTGGGCCACATCACCCCGCCCATGGCTTACCGCACCGACGACGGCAAGGACGCCATGCGCATCCTGTGGCTGAAATCGAACACCCCGCCCCACCAAGCCAACCTGCAGGACGACTACCAGAAGATTGCCGCCGCCGCTCTCAACGAGAAAAAGACCAAGGCCCTGGACGAGTGGTTTGCCAAGAACCGCGGCACGGTGTACCTCGAAGTGGAGCCGGAGTACGCCCAGTGCAAGGTGCTGGACGTGGCGGAGAAATAAGCTCGTGTTGAAAAAGCACGTCATGCCGAGCGCAGCCGAGGCATCTCGCGTGCTAACCCTAATCCTTTTTCAACCGAAGGCCGGCATAGCCAACGATTGATTTACTACCCCACGCGAGATGCCTCGGCTGCGCTCGGCATGACGTGCTTTCCCCTCTCAACCTTCCGAATGGCTCAATTCCAAAACGATAAAGAAGCGGCCGATGCCCTGGCCGCCTCCTTCCAGAAGCTGCGCCAGGAAATCGGCAAGGTCATCGTGGGGCAGGACGAGGTGGTGCGGCTGGTGCTCACGGCGGTTTTTTCGCAGGGCCACAGCCTGCTGGTGGGCGTGCCCGGTCTGGCCAAAACCCTGCTGATTCAGACTATTGCCGACTCACTGGATTTATCGTTCAACCGCATCCAGTTCACGCCCGATTTGATGCCCAGCGACATTGTGGGCTCGGAAACGATGAACCAGCAGCGGGATTTTCACTTCGTGAAAGGCCCCATCTTCGCCAACATCATTCTGGCCGACGAAATCAACCGGACACCGCCTAAGACTCAGGCCGCGTTGCTGGAAAGCATGCAGGAATACGCCGTGACGGTGGCCGGGCAGCGCTACCCTTTGCAGCGCCCGTTCTTCGTGCTGGCTACTCAGAACCCCATCGAGCAGGAAGGCACCTACCCCCTGCCCGAGGCGCAGCTCGACCGCTTCATGTTCAACATTGAGCTGGGCTACCCGACCTATGCCGAGGAGTTGAACATCGTGAAGCAGACCACGTCCAATATAAAAAACACGGTAAATAAGGTCCTCCACGCCGCCGACATTCAGGCGTTCCAGGAGTTGGTGCGCCGCGTGCCGGTGGCCGACAACGTGGTAGAATACGCCGTGGGCCTCGTGCACAAAACCCGCCCCAACACCGAGCGCGCCGCTCCCCGCACCAACCAACTGCTGGAGTGGGGCGCCGGCCCCCGGGCCTCGCAACACCTCATTGTGGGCGCGAAGTGCAACGCCCTGCTCAACGGCAAGTACTCGCCCGATATTGAGGACGTGCGCGCCGTGGCCGTGCCGATATTGCGCCATCGCCTCGTGCGCAACTTTAAAGCCGAAGCCGAAGGCATCGGCGTGGAGCAGATTGTCAAAGAGTTGTTATAAGGAACCTGGGGACTTAGGGTCTTGGGGACTTGGTTTTTTGGCCAATCCCTGAAATAACCAAGTCCCCAAGACCCTAAGTCCCCAAGTCCCTACTATGGAAGCCCAAGCCTACTATCAGCAATTTGAGCGCAACGTGCGCATCATCCTCGACGCCCTGGCCGCCGGCCTCGACCTGCGCACCACGGCCCTCGAAACCAGCCTGCCCATTGAAGTGTACGTGCTGTGCGAAGTGCTGAACCAGGGTGCCGGCGAGGACTTTACTCTCACCGCCAGCGGCGTAGCCCGGCTGGCCGAGTTCCAGCAGCAGTTCATGAAGCACGAGGGCCAGACGCTGGCCGCCATGCAGCGCGTACTAACCGACAAGCGCGCCACCATGCGCACTCCCGAAGGCCGCGTGCTGGCGAAGGAAATGCTCATTCGCCGCCTCGAATTCTTCAACGAAGCCGCCCGGCAGGTGAACGTGATGCGCACCCAGCAGTCGCTGGGCAGCCCCAGCCAGTACGTGGGCGAGAACAAATAGCCCGTTTATTTCTTGTGAAAGGGCCGCTTCTGAGCACGGAGGCGGCCCTTTTTTCGTAGTACGCTGCTATGCTGCCCCGCGCCCCGCTCTACACCGAACGCCTCTGCCTGCGCCCCTACGAGCCTGCTGACGCCGACGCTTTCTTCGCGCTGCTGCACGCCGACCGCGCCCGCTTCCTGCCCTCCTTCCCCGACCGCCTTCAGGCCGTGCGCGTGCCCGCCGACGCCGTGGCCTCCCTGCGCACCTTCGCCGAGGACTGGCGCACCGGCCGCTTCTACGTGTTCGGCATCTGGCACCGCGCCACTGCTTCGTATGTGGGCGACATCTGCCTCATGCCCCAGCAGAAGGGCCAGGCCGAAATCGGCTACTACCTGGCTGCTGCCGCCGAGGGCCAGGGCTATGCCCGCGAGGCGCTGGGGGCCATCATCGACTTTGGATTTACTGCGGTGAAGAGCCAGCGCTTGCTGGTGCGCTGTTATGCCAACAACGTGCGCGGACAGGCCGTAGCCCGCGCCCTTGGTTTTCAGCTGGAGCCGCTGCCCAAGCGCCCGCTCTGGTTCCGCAATTCCGATGCGCTGAACCAGATTCAGCGTTTCTGGCTGACGCGGGACGTTGCATAAGCTTTAGCTTGTGCGTGCTAACGTTAACACGCACAAGCTAAAGCTTATGCCACCGCCTTACTGCCCCACTCGCACGCGCTTGCCCACGTTGCCCAGCAGCCAGTCCTGCCGGAAATTCAGGTACATCCCGAAAGAATAATCCAGCAGCTTGGCATTGATGTCGAACACCGGCTCGACGCGTGCCGTGAGCGCCGCCCCGTCCGAAATGCGGAAGTCGCGCATGAGCCGCACGAATACGATGTTCCGCTTGCGGTCCAGAAACTCCGGGTTCGATACCGTGCGCGAGGCGCTCTGGTACAAGTCGCCCCCCAGCGGCGACATGAAGCGCGAACCCTGCCAATAGCTCACCATCACATCGGCAAAGCGGGTTTCGAGGGTGCCGTTGAGGTACAAAGCCCGGCCGTACTGAAACGGGAACTGGCCCTTCGTGAAGGAATAATCCTGATAGCCGAGCACGTAGCCACTGAATCGCACGGCCCGCACCGTCGGCCCGTCCAGGGTGCGGCGCGCCTCCAGACCGAAGGCTTCGTTGAACACCGTTTGCAGGGGCTTATCCAGCGTATCAATCTGCCCGCCGTGGTGGATGGCCGTGAACTGAAACGGAATGGCTACGGTCCAGCGGCTGTTGTCGGGGCTGATGCGGTAGCTGCTGGTCAGGCCGCCCGCCACTTCCTCCTGGTAGTTGCTGTAGCGGTACTGCTGGCGCTGCCAGTCCACCCACTGGTCCACAAACAGCCGCGAGCCCGTGTAGCGCATCTGAATGCCCTCCTCCAGCGGGTTCAGCATCACCCGCTCGAAGTTGAACATTGGCTCGATGTAGTTGTGGTGCAGGTTTGCCCGGATGTTGCCCAGAATTATCTGCTGCTTGCCCGTGGTCCAGGTGGCCCGGAACGTGGGCCGCACTGCCTTCAGCACCGGATTGCCAAAGTCTTTCCAGAGAAACACGCCGCCTTCCAGCCGCAGGTCTTTGGTGGGATAATACACCAGCTGCGGATTCAGCTGCGTGCCGTAGAGCGTATAGCCATCCACAATCTTGTTGAAGTACTCGTTGTCTTTGAAGAAGGTGAAGGCGTTGAGGGAAATGCGCAGGTCCCCAGCAGCAACCGTTTCTTCGAGGCTCCGTTGCGCGCGCTCTTTTTTCAAAGAATCATTTAGCACTTTATTGTCACCATCCGGACTGTAAGCAATGTAAACGTATTTTGCTTCGCCAGGTCGGGGTGACGTAAACGCCCGATTATCCAATTGCGCCTGCGCCGTTTCCACTCTAATTAGCACAGCCACAAGGCCAACTAATATTTTTAGATAATTCCTCATATATTTCGCCTCTCAACGGCACCAAACTACTACTCGCTGTGTTAGAAAAAGCCGCCGCAAAACGGCCCATTTGGGGCCTTTACTTATGAATAGATTTATTCGATTGCGACCCGGCCAAAACCAGTAACTTTACCAAACCTAACCCGTTTTTCCCAAATACCCCCACATGGCACTAGCTACCAAAGCGGCTCCCAAGGCCGATAAAGTTGAAAAAGCAGAGGCAGGCGACCTCAACACCGCAGCCGGAAAAATGAAAGCCCTCCAGCTCACCCTGGACAAGCTCGACAAGGCCTACGGTAAAGGCACCGTAATGAAGCTCAGCGACAATAAAGTGGTCGACATTCCGAGCATCAGCACTGGCTCGCTTTCGCTCGACATTGCCCTCGGCATTGGCGGCGTGCCCCGGGGCCGGGTCATTGAAATCTACGGCCCGGAATCGTCGGGTAAGACCACGCTCACGATGCACATGATTGCCGAGGCGCAGAAGAAAGGCGGCATGGCCGCGTTCATCGACGCCGAGCACGCCTTCGACAAATCCTACGCCGAGAAGCTGGGCATCGACACCAGCAACCTGCTCATCGCCCAGCCCGATAACGGCGAGCAAGCCCTCGAAATCGCCGACCAGCTAATTTCCTCGGGTGCCATTGACATTATCGTGATTGACTCTGTGGCTGCCCTTGTGCCCAAAGCCGAGTTGGAAGGCGACATGGGCGACTCGAAAGTGGGCCTGCACGCCCGCCTCATGAGCCAGGCCCTGCGCAAGCTCACCGGCACCATCAACAAAACCGGTTGCTGCTGTATTTTCATCAACCAGCTCCGCGAAAAAATCGGCGTGATGTTCGGCACCCCCGAAACCACGACCGGTGGTAACGCCCTGAAATTCTACGCTTCGGTGCGCCTCGACATCCGCCGCATCGGCCAGATTAAGGAGGACAAGGATAATGTGACCGGCAACCGCACCAAGGTGAAGGTGGTGAAGAACAAAGTAGCGCCGCCCTTCAAGGTGGTCGAGTTTGACATCATCTACGGCCAGGGCATTTCTAAAGTCGGCGAGATTGTTGACTTGGGCGTTGATATGGGCATCATCGGCAAGTCGGGTTCGTGGTTCAACTACGGCGAAACCAAAATCGGCCAGGGCCGCGAGGCCGTGAAAACGCTGCTGCTCGATAACCCCGAGCTGGCGGCCGAAATCGAGAAGAAAATCCGCGATATGGCCAAGGGCGACGATGCCGTCATCCCCGTGGACATGAGCATCGCGGACGACGGCGAAGACACGCTGTAACTACAGTTGCGCCTTCCGTAAATAATCCAAAGCCCGCTGCCAACCGCAGCGGGCTTTTTTTACGTTCGTACCTTTACCTTAGCTCCCGGGCTGGCATCAGGTTTGTGTAGGCTCCGGCTACTCCTTCTTTTTATTATAATTATTGATATGACGCGCCGCTGGTTACTCTTTGCTCCTGCTGTCCTGCTGCTACTGGTGGCCGCGCAACCGGCTTTAGGCCCTGGCGATGCCGTGCGCAACGTTCCACAGTCCAGCTTCGGGCGGGGCGAAACCATAAAATACACCGTTCACTACGGCCTCATCAACGGCGGCGAGGCCACCGTGGAAACCGGCGGCAGCCTGGAGCGCGTGAACGACCGGCCCTGCTACAAGGCCACCGTGAGCGGCAAAACCACCGGCTCGTTCGATTTTTTCCTGCGCATCCGCGACCAGTGGCGCGCCTACATCGATACCACCAGCATTCTGCCCCTGCGCGCCCAGCGCGACATTGCCGAGAAGAACTACCGCAAGAAGGAAACCGTGGAGTTTGACCACCTGCACGACATTGCCGAAGTGCAGGACCACGACAAGGAAAACCCCAAGCACACCACCGTGAAGGTGGCCAACAACACCCTGGAGCTGGTGAGCGGCTTCTATTACCTGCGCACCATCAACTTCGACCGCATGAAAGTGGGCGATGTGGTGCGGATGCCCGGCTACTTCGACGGCGACAATTTTATTCTCGACGTGGTGTACAAGGGCCGCGAAGTGGTAGAGACCAAGGCCGGCGATGTGCGCGCCTTTAAGCTGGTGCCCAGAATGCCGAACAACAAGCTATTCCGGGGCGAAAACGCCATTTCGGTTTACCTCTCCGACGACCGCAATAAGATTCCGGTGCTGTTTCAGGCCGAGATGTTTGTGGGTACCGTGAAGGTGGACATGGTGCGCTACCAGGGCCTGAAGTGGAAGCTAAACCTGGCTAACTAGACCTCGGATTCCTTAGATTTCAACGAATTGAACAGATTTTCTGTGGTTCCACTCCTTCTGGCCCAGCCCGAATGCGGAACCACAGAAAATCTGTTCAACTCGTTGAAACCCGCTTAATCTGTGGTCACACAATCGTAACATGATGACGGCCGCCGGGAGCGGTACTTTTGCGGAAACATTGCCTCGCTTCACTTAAGCCCCAAACGCCGTGACTGCTGCCAAAACGCCCGTGTATAAGATTCTCGTGGTTGATGACGACCCGGATATTGTCGAGCTGCTGGAGTTCAACCTGAAGAAGGAAGGCTACCAAACCGCTTCCGCTTCCGACGGCCGCAAAGCCCTGGAAGTGGCCGCCGAGTTTCACCCCGACATCATCCTGCTCGACGTGATGATGCCCAACCTCGACGGCATTGCCACCTGCCGCCTGCTGCGCGAAAACCCCAAGTTTAAGGATACCTACATCCTGTTCCTCACGGCCCGGGCCGAGGAGTTTTCCGAAGTGGCTGCCTTCGAGGCCGGGGCCGACGATTTCATCGCCAAGCCCATCAAGCCGCGCGCCCTGCTAGGCCGCCTGGCCGCCGTGAAGCGCCGCGACCAGGACCCCCACGCAGCAGTCGATGCCATCGACATCAACGGCCTGCGCATCGACCGCACCGCCTTTGCCGTGTACCAGGAAGGCAAAAAAATAACCCTCCCCAAGAAAGAGTTTGAGCTGCTGGCCTTTCTGGCCGCCTCGCCCCACAAGGTGTTCAACCGCGAAGAGCTGCTCCAGAATATCTGGGGCAACGACGTGTTCGTGCTGGCCCGCACCGTGGACGTGCACGTGCGCAAAGTGCGCGAGAAGGTGGGCGACCACCACATTCAGACCATCAAGGGCGTGGGCTATAAGTTCAACGCCGATTAGGTTTGGTATGATGTGCTTACGAAAGCACGTCATGCAGAGCGCAGCGAAGCATCTTGCCCGCAGGCAGTAATTATTTACTATTGCGGTAAAGATGCTTCGCTGCGCTCTGCATGACGTGCTTTTTCCATTATTTCACTACCCCATGAACCTCTCCTCTCGCACCATTGCCATCCTCATTGCGCTGCTGGTGGCGGGCGTGCTCACTGCTTATGCCCGCATTGGCCCCACACTGCCGTTTCGGGAGGCTTTTTTGGCGGCGGGCGTCACGGTGGCGGCCTGCTTTCTGCTGATATACCTGTCGTTTGAAGCCTTGATTTTCAAGGAGATAAACGGCATTTACGCGGGTCTGGAGCACATCAAGCGCAAGGAATTTAAGCGGCTGAGCAACAAGTTCCTGTTCCGCCCCGAGCCAGTGAAGCGCGTGCGCGACGAAATCCTGCAGATGGCCGAGCGCCGCCAGCAGGAGCTCGACGAGCTGGTGCGCCTGCAGGCCCTGCGCCGCGAGTTTCTGGCCGATGTATCGCACGAGCTCAAAACGCCGCTGTTTGCCGCCCAGGGCTTCGTGCACACCATTCTCGATGACGAGGACGACGACATCGACCTGGCCACCCGCCGCAAGTTTCTGCGCAAAGCCGCCGCCAGTCTCGACACGCTCGACGCCTTGGTGCAGGACCTGGTCACCATCGCGCAGCTCGAAAAAGGCGTGGTGCGGATGCGCCGCCAGCGCTTCGATTTGATTGTGCTGGTGCGCGAGATATTTGAGCTGCTGGAGCAGCAGGCCGCCCGGCGCGGCACCCACCTGGAGCTGTTCCCGCCCAGCCTGCCCGAGGAGGGCCTGCTGGTAGTTGCCGACCGCAACCGCATCCGCCAGGTGCTTATCAACCTGATTGACAACGCCATCAAGTACGGCCGCGATAAAGGCCGAGTAGTGGTGTCGCTGGTCGAAAGCGGCCGCGCGGTGCGCATTGCCGTGCGCGACGATGGCGCGGGCATCGCCCCCGAGCACCAGGGCCGCATCTTCGAGCGGTTCTACCGCATCGATAAAAGCCGCTCCCGCGAGTCGGGCGGCTCCGGCCTGGGCCTCGCCATCAGCAAGCACATTGTGGAGGCCCACAAGTCCGCCATCAAGGTGAAAAGTACCGTGGGCGAAGGCACCACCTTGGAATTCAAGTTGAATAAGCCGAAAATGGGGGCTTAGGGACTTGGGGGCTTGGGTACTTTGAGACTTGGGGACTTGGGTTATTGGGTTTTTGATTGGGAACGGGCATTGAATAAACCCAAGTCCCCAAGTCCCCAAGCCCCCAAGCCCCTAAGTCCCCAAGACCTCAAGTCCCTACCGGCTACCTTTGCAGCCTCTTATGAAGCTCCCGAATTTCTCCGACCTCGTTATTTTCGAAAACGACGATTACCTCGTCGTCAACAAGCCGCCGTTTCTGGCCACGCTCGATGAGCGGGTGGGCGGTGCCCCCAACATGCTGCGCCTGGCCCGCCAGCACCACGACGACATTCAGGCGGCCCACCGCCTCGACCGCGAAACCAGCGGCGCGCTGGCCTTCGCCAAAAACCCGGCCGCCTACCGCCACCTGGCCATGCAGTTCGAAAACCGCGAGGTGAAAAAGCAGTACCACGCCGCCGTGTGGGGCACGCCGCAGTTCGACCACCAGCTGGTGGAGCGCAGTATCGAAACCACCACGCGCGGCAAAGCGCGCCTCGCCTACAAAGGCAAAGCCGCCGAAACCTACTTCACCACCCTCGAAAACTTCACCCGCCACTCGCTCATTCTTTGCGAGCCCGTCACCGGCCGCATGCACCAGATTCGCCTGCACTTGATGTACCTGCAGGCCCCCATTATCGGCGATAAAGACTACGGCGGAGAGGATTTTTTCCTGTCTTCGCTGAAGAAAAAATTCAATATGAAGGAGGGTGAAGAAGAGCAGCCATTCATCAAGCGCTTTGCCCTGCACGCCCTCAAGCTCCAGTTCACCGGCCTCAACGGCGAAGAAATCAGCGTGGAAGCGCCGTACCCGAAAGATTTTCGGGTACTGGTAGAAGCGTTGCGGCAGTTGGCATAAGCCCGACAGCCGGCCAGAAAACTATTAAACCGGAGCCCCATCGGGCCGACGCTCGTTTAGCGAGTGTCGGCCCGATGGGGCTTTAGCGTTCTACCCTACCCTGTTCTTCTACCAACGCGCCGCCCCTACAGGGCTGAAATTCAATAGCCTGCAGCACTTACTTAATGCGCTCGAACACCGCCAGCTGGCAGGTTCCCCGGTCGGGGTGAGTCGCATCCCGCACAAGGGCATCTTGCCAGCGCAGGCGGAAGGCAGGATTTTGCTGCAGCATTTCCAGCGGAATGTGGGCTTCGGTCTGCGCATACACGTCGTCCCATACAACCAGGGAGTTCACTGGCAGCGTTTCCAGAATGGGCTGGGCGTCTTGGATTAAGGGCGGGCAGTGGGCGGCATCAAACGGGTCAATGCCCAGCGCGGGGGCCACGTAGGGAGCCGTGAATGCGATGGGCGGCAGCGGCTGCCCCGCGTACGCCTGTTGCAGCCAGCCGGCGGCGCGTTGGGCCAGCTCCTGGTCGGGGGCGCGGCTGAAATCGCGCGCCGGTCGAATGGCATTGCGGGCCCCGGTAAAGAGCCAGCCCACTACCGCCACGGTTGCCACCAGGCGCACCCGGCGGCGGGTCGTTTCGGTGCGGGTCCATTCGGTGAGCTGGGCCAGGCCATTGAGGGCCACCACGGCGGCCAGGGGCGCAATGCCGGCCAGCACCCGCGCCAGCCCCGCCGAATTAAATAATCCTTTGGCCCAGAAGATGGTATGAGCAGCCACAAACACCGTAATGCTGCCGTATACCAGCAGTAGCTCGGCCGGAAACAGCGGCGACTGGCGCCGGGTGGGCTGGCCCAAATCGCGCACCATGCGCCCGCCCCCCAGCACAAAAAGGCCGGTGAGCACCCAGCCCAGCAGGTTGGGGATATTGAGCAGAAAGTGGCTCCAATCGCCGTGCCCGTATGCCGAAATGGTGTCGTACGGATTGTGCCCGAACACCCAGCCGAGCTCGCCAAATGCTACCGCGCCTATCCCACTGTACACCACGTAGCCCAGCAACACCAGCGGCAAGCTGCGCCACTGCCGCTGCCATATCAGGTACACCACCCAAATCCCAATCAGAATAAAGCCCTCGGAACGGGCAAATGGCAGCAGGGAAACCACCACCGCCGACCACCCCAACCGGCCAGCCACGGCCAGCCGCACCGCCCCCACCAGCACCAGCCCAAATAGCGGCTCGGTGAGGCCGGAAAACTGTATCAGAAAGTAGTCCGGAGCCGCGTAGGCGAACAGGATGGCCAGTTCTGGCACGGGCAGCCGCAAGGCCTGCGCAATCCGGAAAGCACACCAGGCCGAAGCGGCCACCACCACGCACTGAAAGGCCTTCATGCCCATAAAACCGGCCTGTGCCGGCCCGGCCGCCAGCAGCGTGAGCAGGGGTTTCGCCCACGAATCCAGAAAATTTAGCGGGTGGGCAAACGCATACCGGGCAAAGAGGTAATGTTTGATGCTGTCGCCCGAATCATAAGTGCCTTTGGTGAAAAATGCCACCGTGAGCGACAATGCGAATAGCCCGGCCAGCAGCAGCCGGGCGCGGCGGGCAGAAACAGCCGAAACCGGCACAACGGTAGCGTAAGGCATAGGCAGTAGCAAACCGTAAAAGTACACGCAGACGCATCAGGCCCCTGCTTAATCCCCAATTCCCGCTCGCCGACCGGTGGCTGGGCCAGCAGCCCTCAATAGCCTACACGGGCTACCGCTTGGTGTACGCCCCTAAGGTTTTACAGAAAAACTACTTGTCTGCATTTGTCTATTTCCCGATAAATCAGTACCTTTGTGTCCGTTTTTCCCGAAGCCTCAACGGCTCCGTACTCTTATTCAATAGTTTAGCATACCTTTTTTTCGACTCATGGACCACCTGAGCTTCAAGACGACCCACGTCAGTAAGGCCAACGCCCAGAAGAGCTGGGTTATCGTAGACGCCAGCGTCGCCCCTCTGGGCCGCGTTTGCTCGCAGATTGCCAACATTCTGCGTGGCAAGCACAAGCCTTCGTTTACGCCCAACGCTGATTGCGGCGACAATGTCATCGTTATCAACGCCGACAACCTGCGCGTAACGGGCAAAAAAATGACCGAGAAGGTCTACATCACGCACTCGGGTTACCCCGGCGGCCAGAAGCGTCGCACCGTGCGCGAGCAGATGAACCGCGATTCGCGTCGTGTAATCGAGCACGCCGTGAAAGGCATGCTGCAGGGCAACAAGCTCGGCTCGGCCCAGTACCGCAACATGTACGTGTACGCCGGCGACCAGCATCCGCACGAGGCACAGCAGCCCGTTGCTATCGAACTGAAAAACCTGTAGGTCCAAGTGCGGTAAGCTTTAGCTTGCCGTGCCGGGTACCTGCTTTTTTAACCAGCTTGCTATCCGGCAAGCTAAAGCTTACCTCACAATTTTTCCACTAATGGCAATTACCAACACCTCTGGTAGAAGAAAAACCTCGGTGGCCCGCATTTACATGCAGGCCGGGCAAGGGAATATCACTATCAATGACCGGGACATGAAGTCGTATTTCAGCAACGAGTTGCTGGAAAACGTAGTCAACCAGCCCCTGGCAATTCTTGAGCAAGTCGGCCAGTACGACATCAAGGTGAACGTGAAAGGCGGCGGCATTTCGGCTCAGGCCGAGGCTATCCGTCTCGCAATCACCAAGGCGCTCGTGAGCGACAACGAAGAAACCCGTCCTGCTTTGAAGAAGGAAGGCTTCCTCACCCGCGACCCGCGCATGGTGGAACGCAAGAAATTCGGCAAGCGCAAAGCTCGTCGCTCGTTCCAGTTCTCGAAACGCTAAAACCAGGAGGATACTATCATGGCTCAGACGACTTATAAGGACCTGCTCGACGCAGGTGCCCACTTTGGTCACCTCACCCGCAAGTGGGACCCCAAAATGGCGCCGTACATCTTCATGGAGAAGAACGGCATCCACATCATCGACCTCAATAAAACGTTGGTTTCGCTTGATTACGCTGCCACTGCTATTCGCAACATCGCGAAAAGCGGCCGCAAAATCATGTTCGTAGCCACGAAAAAGCAGGCGCAGGAAATCGTAACCACCGAAGCCGAGCGTTTGAAGATGCCTTTCGTTACCGACCGGTGGTTGGGCGGCATGCTCACCAACTTCGCTACGGTTCGCAAGAGCCTGAAGAAGATGGCCACCATCGACAAGATGGTGAAAGAGAACACGGCCTACGCCGCTCTCGCCAAGCGTGAGAAGCTGATGATGTCGCGTGAGCGCGCCAAGCTGGACCGTGTACTCGGTGGTATCGCCGACCTCGGCCGTCTGCCCGCTGCCCTGTTCATCGTGGACGTGAAGCGTGAGCACATCGCGGTTAAAGAGGCGCACAAGCTGGGCATCCCGGTTTTCGCTATCTGCGACACAAACTCGAACCCCGAATTGGTACAGTTCCCGATTCCTGCCAACGACGATGCCTCGAAGTCGATTCAGCTCATCGTGAGCGTGATTGGCAAGGCCATCGAAGACGGCCTGTCGGAGCGCAAAGTTGACAAAGAGGATGCCGACCGCAAGGAAGCCGACGAGGCTGCTGTTGCTGAAAAAACGGCTGCTGACGAAGAATAATTCCTTCTTAGCTCTTTGAAAAAAGGGAACCTTCGCGTAGTCTAGGCTCCGAAGGTTCCCTTTTTTATTTACTCCCCTCCTTACCAAGGAGGGGATGTTCGAACCGAAGGTTCGGACGGGGGTGGTTATGGCGTTGAACGATATGCGAACGGTTTCGCGCCAACGATTCGCACGCCCACAACCACCCCAGCTGACGCTTCGCGCCAGCGTCCCCTCCTTGGTAAGGAGGGGAGTTTGAAGTTCATTCCTCAACCCTCCCAAACACAACATCTAATGGCCGCTATTACCGCCGCAGACGTAAATAAGCTCCGCACCATGACCGGTGCCGGCATGATGGATTGCAAAAAAGCCCTGGTGGAAGCCGACGGCGACTTCGAAGCCGCCCGCGACATTCTGCGCAAGCACGGCCAGAAAATCGCTGACAAGCGCGCCGAGAACGAGACGTCGGAAGGCCTCGTGCTGGTGAGCGTGAGCGAAGACGGCACCCAGGGCAAACTGGTGGCACTGGCTTGCGAAACCGAGTCGGTAGCCAAAGTGGCTAACTTCCGCGAACTGGCTCAGCAAATTCTGGACACGGCCGTGCGCATCGATGCTGGCACGAAAGAGGACATCCTCGCCGCTAAAGCTGCGGACGGCCTGAGCATTCAGGAGCACGTAACCGACCTGATGGGCAAAATCGGTGAGAAGCTGGAAGTGACTTACGCTACGCTGACCGCTGAGAAAGTGGCTTCGTACGTGCATTCCGACAACAAGAAGGCCGTACTCGTGGGCCTGAAGAACGTGGGCGATGCTGATGTTGCTGCCGTGGGCCGCGACGTAGCCATGCAGATTGTGGCCATGAAGCCCATCGCCGTTGACAAAGACGGTGTGGATGCTTCCATTGCTGAGCGTGAGATTGAAGTGGGCAAAGAGCAGGCCCGCACCGAAGGCAAGCCCGAGGCGATGCTGGAGAAAATTGCCCAGGGCAAGCTCAACAAGTTCTACAAGGACAACACCCTGCTGAACCAGGAGTTCGTGAAAGACAGCTCGATGACCATCGCCCAGCTGCTCGACAGCAAGTCGAAAGGCATGACGGTTTCGGACTTCAAGCGTGTGGCTATCGGCGCTTAATTGCGGCGCATTGCTAAATTGAAAGCCCCGCTGGCATTGTGCCGGCGGGGCTTTTCTTTGTGGCTATGACCCGAGAAAAAGAAGTTATTTATCGAAGGCTGCTATATATAGGCTTGGTTGACATTCGCAACTTCAGCTACCGTGCTACTCAAGAACCCACCAACCCGTGGCTTCCACCGTTGAACCGGGATGAAATAATGGCCTATATCGCTGGGCTGTCCGATTTACTTCATGATTTGGCTATGCACTCGGCCAAAAACTTTGAAGGCTGGAATGACTGGCACGATGAATATTTTGCACTTGGCTACGAGGGTTTCTGTGAAGCTTTCGCAGCAGAAAAATACCCTTCACTAATTCACGATGTGGCAAAACTTCTGAAATCAGCCTGATTCTATTATGGATGGCGACTTTGCCACACCCGCAGCCGCGCCTGGGCGTTCTCGCGCAGGTTCATGTAGAAGAGGGAGTAGTCGGCGATGTGGAAGGAATGGCGGAGGATGAGTTCGCCGGGGAGCAGGAAGCGCGGGTAGCCGCCGGGCTTGGGCGGCGTGACCCAGAGCAGGCCGTCGTGGATTTTGGCATCGGTTACGTGCGGGTCGATGCGCTTGAAGCGCTGGCTGACGCCCCCCCGGTTGAGGCTGGCAGGGGCCCGCGCGGTATCGGTGGTCCAGGTGAGGGGGTTGGTGACGGCAACGTGGCTGAAGGGCGGGAATTCGTTGCCGGTGGCCACGGAATTGTAGGCCACGAAGCAGCCGGTGGCCAGCGAATCGGCGCAGGGCAGAATGGTCTGGTACTCGTGGGGCTGCACCCTGAAGCCAATGAGGTAGGCGGCTACGAGCTGACGGCGCAGCTTGGGGTCGTTATCGAAGAACTCGTGGAGGAGGCGGGTGGCGTGGTCGGTGCCCTGGCTGTGGCCGGCGATGATGATGGGGCGGCCCTGGTTGTAATGGGTGAGGTAGTATTGGAAGGCAGTACGCACATCGGCGTAGGCCAGGGCCAGGGCTTTGCGGCTACTGCCTTCGGCGGTAGAATCGAAGAAGGAATAAAGGGTGGCCTGCCGGTAGCGCGGCGCGTAGATGCGGGCGGCGGCGTTGAACACGGTGGCCTGCTTGCGGATGGTGCTGCGGTCGGTGTAGCGGTTGAGGCGGGCGTTAGCCACGCTGGCGTTCCAGGAGCCGCGCCAGAAATAGGTGGTGGGGTGCACGAAAAACACGTCGGCTTCGGCCGTGGCCTGCTGGTCGCGCAGGGTTGTTTTGCGGGGCACGGCATCGGCAGGGTCGCAGCGGGTGGGCAGGGCAGCCCAGTTGCTGTCCTCGGCATAGTTGGGGACGGAGCCGGGGTGGTAGTAGGCAAAGTCGTGCGGCGGCTTGAGCAGCCGGAGGCAGCTGGTGAGCGGCAATATTGATAATATGATTGCCCAGACGAGTAACCTCACCCCCCGGCCCCTGCCGGGCACGGCCCCTCTCCTGCGGAGAGGGGAAGCCTGATGATTGTTTTTGAAGAAACTCATGCTTCGCTTGAAACTGGCGGCCAGTGCTTCAGCTCTCGTGGGGTACCGTCCTGGTTGTAGAGCAGCGTCAGCGGTTCGGCGGGTTTGGCTACCACGTCGGCGAGGGTGATGTCCCAGCGCTGCCACATTTCGGCCAGGGTTTGGGTGTAGGCGCTGTTTTCCCAGGGATTGAAGATGGCCCCGGTCACGTCATCGATGAGGGCATCGAAGACGATTTGGGTATCGCCGGGGCGCGGGTGGCGGGGGTAGATATCGGGCACGACGTGCAGCAGGTGGGCGGCATAGTACACGCGGGCCTTGAACTCGGCAATCTGCACGGGGTGCAGGGGGCGCTGGGCATCGGCGTAGACTTTGCGCATGGCCTGGCCTACGAGGCCGATATCGACCAGACAGGCCACCAGCACGGTTTTATCGAGCTTAATGCTAAAAACGAGGGTATTCAGGTCGTCGTCGTACTCGAAGGGCGTAACGTCTTCGGCCGTGTCGGCTTCGAGCACGAACACGGAGCCGGGCACGAAATCGGCGTATTCGGTGGGCACGCGCAGGCCCTGCAACAGTTGGAAGAAGGCCTGGAAGCGGCGCACCAGCGCAGCGTTTTCGGCCAGCGGGTACTTGGGCTTTATCAGGGGCTCGAACTCGTTCAGCAGCTCGGTGATAAAGATGCCGTAGAACATTTTACCCATCCAGAGGAAGAGCGTGTCGTCGCCGAGGGCACGCAGGGCGGCGGGGCCGTGCGCGGCGGCGGCTTCTACCCTGCTCTCCAGCTCTTCGATGCGCTGGCGGGCGGCGGGGGCGGCGGGCAGGCGCAAATCCTTGATGAGAACGGTGCGCTGGTCGAGGAGCTGAATGGGGCGCTCGGCCAGATTATACCGGGTTTGCAGCCAGTCGGCGAAAACGGGCACGGTGTCGTCGGGGCCCACGGGCTGGCCGCTGAGAAAGCAGGTTTCGGGGCCGAAGCGCATGCCGTCGAAGGGGTCGTAGGGCAGCAGGTCGGCGGGAGTGAGGGGGGCCATAGAAAAAGCAGTAGCGCGAACTTGGTGGTTCGCGTCGCCACGCGGCCAGCCGGAATTTTCCGGGCGGCTGTGGAGACGCGAACTACAAAGTTCGCGCTACAATGGTTACGGCGACGCGGAGCCGGCTACTTCGAAAGCGTATTGCCGGCTTTGATGAGCTGCTTGCTCAGGTTAGTGAGCGGCGCGGCGTAGTCGCCGCCGGCCTCTTCGGCTACTTTGGCGGTTTCGGCCCCCAGGCTGGCGAGGATTTCGGCGATGTCGTGGGCGGGCGTTTTGGCATCGGCCAGCATGTCGCTGAGCTGGCCGAGCTCCTGCTTTATTTTGGCCAGGCCGGTGCGTTCTGAGGCGGCCAGCACAGCAGCCCAGCGCTCAATCTCAACGATGCCCTGCGGGCCGGAGTTTGTGGGCGTGCTGGCCGTGAGGAAGGTGAGGGTATCGTCGAGCAGGGCGGTGTTTTGCTGGTCGCTAACGGCCATGGGCACGGCGGGCGTGGCGGGCGTTTGCGGAGTGGCGGCGGTGGAATCCATGGGAATGCGAGATTGAAAAGATGCGTGAGGGCTATACTGCTACCGGCCGATAAAAGTTAGCTGAGCGGTTTGCGGCGGCCGGCCCGGGCGCAGACCAACTCAGCGGATGGGTTACCTTTTTGATTAGTATTGATTAACGGTCAAATCTCACTTTCAAATCCACAGACCATGAAAATTTCCGTTAAAGCACTGTTCGTAGCCGCCGCCGTTGCCTTCACCGCCACCGCCTGCGAGCAAACCAAAACCACCGAAACCACCGTGGCTACCGACGGCACCACCGCTACGGTCGTGACCGACAGCACTGCCACCACGGCTACCGAAGCTGGTGCCGCCGCCGGCGCTGCCGTCGACAACGCCTCGGCCAACATGAAAGAGGGCATGCAGAACGCCGGTGACAAAATGGATGCCGCTGGTGATAAGATGGGCGCTAAAATGGACGCCGCCGGTGCCAAAATGGACGCCAAGATGGACGCCGCCGGCGACAAAATGAACGCCATGGGCGATGCCGCCTCCAAATCGGCCCAGCAGACCAAAGACAACATGCAGGCTGCCGCCAAGAAGTAATTCCAGCCGGCCCTTAATGTATGAAAGAAGCCCCGCGCAGGAAATTGCACGGGGCTTCTTTATGCGAAATGCTCAGG
Source organism: Hymenobacter artigasi (assembly GCF_012275535.1). Taxonomy (GTDB): domain Bacteria; phylum Bacteroidota; class Bacteroidia; order Cytophagales; family Hymenobacteraceae; genus Hymenobacter; species Hymenobacter artigasi. The sequence goes on from NZ_JAAVTK010000003.1 coordinate 219,218, forward strand.
CATTGGCAATTTCCAGGAGCACCTCATAGTAGGGGCGGCCCAGGCTGCGGGCGCGCAGCCAGGAGTAGAAGCTGATGACCTGCAAATCTTCGCGCTCCTGAGAAATGAACGGGGGCAGGTGCGTTACCCGGTTGCCGAAGTCGTGGCTGTGCGCGGTGGCGGGGTTTTCGATGAGCTCGCGCACCAGGCCCAGGTAGATGAGCACGGGGTGGTAGGGGCCACCGACAGGCACGGCCTCGGTGGCGGCGGCGGCATCGGCGGGCACGGCGGGAAACAGGTCGCGGATGGTGCGCTCGATGGCACGCAGGCGGGTGAGGGCCTGCTCGCCATTGTCGAGCTCGATTTGGATGAGCATTTCGCCGATGTTGCGGTTCAGCAGCCACTCCAGGCCGAGGTGCTGCTCCAGCCAGTGGTCGGTGCGGGCCAGGCTGAGCAGGACCTGGTTGGCTTTGGCAAATTTGCCCTCGGCGAAGTAGTGAAACGTGAGCTGGAGGCGGGCGGTGAGGTCGTCGGCGGCGGTGAGGGCTTTGGGGCCGCGCAAAACGGCTTCGAGCAGGCCAATGCTTTCGGCGTTGCGGCGCAGAAACGCGTAGTTGCCGGCCAGCAGAAAGGTGAAGCGCGGCGCAAACTCGCTGAACGGCTGGCCCGGTCCGGCGCTCATCAGGGCAGTGCCTTTTTCCAGATAAACCACCGACTCGGCAAAGCGGCGCGAGCGGTACAGGGCGTGGGCCAGCATATACAGCAGCTTGAGCTGGTGCCCGCGCTGGGCCGGCGCAAACCCGTGGCGGCGCTCCATAAGATTATAGCAGCGCTCGATAAAAACGGCAAACGATGTGAAATCGCGCCGCACCAGCATGGCGCTGCGCGTGATGGACATGAGCCGGCTGAGCAGCGCGGGCGAGCGGGCGAAGGCTTCCTGCAAGTCGTATTCGGCCAGAATATTTTGCAGAATGGCATCCACGGATACCGTGGCCCGGCCGCGCACCCGCGACTCGCGCAGGCGCTGGCGCAGCAGGCTGTCGGCAATGTTGGCCCGCTCCTCCTCGTCGGCGGCCTTTTTGTTGAGGCGGTAGCGGGGCAGAATTTCGTCGAGCGGCTCGGCGTAGGGCGAGCTGGCGTGCTGAATCTGGAGGTTGTACACGGCGTTGAGCTGCTCGTGCTGCTCGGTTTCGCGGCCCAGTTTTTCGGCCTTGCGCAGGGTATTCCAGGCCAGGCGCGGAATGCCGGCCTCGAACAGGTACTGGGCCAGGGTGAGGTGGCCGCGCACGGTGGCGGCAGCGGTGGTATCGAGCTGGCGCTGGCGCAGCAGCAGGTAGTCGGTGAGGTGGCGCATGAGGCGCTTGCGCAGCGCGTAGTAGGCCGTGGGATTGGGCTCGTCGGGGTAAAGCTGGGCGATGAGCTGCTCGGTTTTCAACTCCTTGGCCCGCACCAGCAGCTCGTAGAGGCGCGAATCAAGCCGGCCGATGGTTTTGCGGCGCTGCCGCTGAATGAAGCGGCCGAAATCGCGCCGGTCGTCGGGGCTGAGGGTGAGAAGCGTGGTGCGCAGGTCGTCCATGGATGCGACAGATAGGGAGTTTTGATTATTTGGAGGGCGAGATAATATCCTTTTATTACAATATTATAGCTTATAAACCAATATCTTAACCCCAGAAACACCCGTTGCTTAAGGTCTAACAATGTGCAAAATAGGGTTGAAATACGGGTAGTCAATACGCCACCTTTGGGCATACTTCACCCTTAGCCCCCTGCACCATGTTTACACGCCTACTCCTATTGTGTTCCCTGCTGGTGCTGCTGCTGGTTGGCACGGCCCGCGCCCAGGACCTGCTCACCAAGCGCAACGGCGACGAAGTTGCGGTGAAGGTGGTCGAAATCACGCCTTCCGAAGTAAAATACCGCCGCGCCGACAACCCCGATGGCCCGCTCATCAGCATCTGGCGCTCCGATGTATTCCTAATTCGCTACGCCAACGGCACCAAGGAAGTGCTCAACGCGCCCCCGGCAACGGCTAGCGGCGGCGTGCCCATATCGACGGCAGCGGCGCACACGGCTTTCCCCACCGATGTGCCCACCGTTAACAACCAGTCGCCCGACGATGCCATTCTCGACGAGCCCATCCGGCTCGATGGGCCGCGCATTGGCTTCACCATTCTCTCGGCCAATGTGCTGGACAAGGCCCGCGAAAGCATTCCCGACCTCAACCCCTTCCTGACGCAGTTTGGCTGGCAGTTCGAGAGCCGCCTGTTTCGGCTGCCCAACGGGGTGAGCGGGCTGGTGGAATTCGTGCCGCTGGTGGGCGGGCTGGAGCAGGGCAAGTTTCTGCCCAGCGTGAGCGGCCTGCTGGGCATGCGCGGGGCTAAGGGCTTCGAGTTCGGCGTGGGCCCCAACATCACGCCCCTGGGGGCCAACCTGGTGCTGGCCATGGGCACCTCGTTTCGCTCCAACGGCGTGAACTTTCCCGTGAACCTGGCCGTGGTGCCGGGCAATGGCGGCACCCGCGTCAGCCTGATGCTTGGCTTCAACGCCCGCCACCGCTAGGCCATGCGCACCATTGCCAAACCTACGGCCCTGTGGCATTTGCTGCTCCTGCTGCTCCTGGCCGGGATGGGCCAGGCCCGCGCGCAGGCAGCCGGCACCACGGATGTTATCCTCCGCACCGATGGCAGCGAAGTACCGGGCCGGGTGCTCACCATCTCGCCCCTGGCCCTTACTTACCTGCCGCCCGCTGGCACCGACACCTTGCGCCTGGCTACGGCCGACGTGTTTCTGGTGCGCTATGCCAACGGCACCCGTGAGGTGCTGCACCCGGCCCCCGCAACCGATGAGTCGCTGGCATCCGACCTGCTACCGGGCCTGAGCGATGCCCAGCGCCGCACCAAGGGCCGCCAGGATGCGGCCCGCAGCTACACCAGCGGCGGCCCGTTTTGGGGTTCGCTGGCTGCTACGCTCTACGGGGGGCCGTTTCTGGGCGTGATGGCCCCGGCTATCATGGCGCCCCACGCCATAACGGCGGCCAACCTGAAGGCTCCCTATCCCGGGTTGCTGGCCGACCCTGCCTACGGCCACGCCTACCGCGAAGAAGCCCAGCACCGCAAGCGCGGCCGGGCCTGGGGCGGCTACAGCGTGGGCGCGGGCCTGTGGATAGCGCTTCTGGGCAGCCTCGTAGCGGGCAACTTATAGCAGTTGCCGCAATGTGGCCAGCCCGGGCTACGGATGCGCAGCAATGGGGGTGTAAGATTCCGGCATTCGTCCCCCGTCCTCAACGCGCCCCAAACGCCCTGCGTACAAAGCCCACAACTGCTTCCTCTCCCACCCTCATTTCTTTCTAACTAAACTTCCCTTTCAATCATGGACGTTAACAACAATAACATCGGCGACAATACTGAACTGCAAGGCCGCGGCAACTGGAACCAACTGAAAGGTGCCGCCAAGCAGAAATGGGGCAACCTGACCGACGACGACCTGACTTACAGCGAAGGCAAGCAGGACGAATGGTTTGGCCGCCTGCAGGAGAAAACCGGCGAAACCATTGATGATATCAAAAACTGGTTCAGCAACACGACCAATGACGCCAGCGCTGCCGCCACCGGCAACAGCACCGAGCTGAAAGCCCGCGGCGACTGGAACCAGATTAAAGGCCAGGCCAAGCAGAAGTGGGGCAACCTCACCGATAACGACCTCGACTACGAAGACGGCAAGCAGGACGAGTGGTACGGCCGCCTGCAGGAGAAAACGGGCCACACCATCGACGACATCAAAGGCTGGTTCCAGCGCACGTTCTAAATTGACTTTTCCCCGATGAAATAACGCGCCTTCCCAATTCCACCGCGTTACTTCGTTAATAAAAAAGCCCTTTCTGTTAGCAGAAAGGGCTTTTTTTGTATCTATCCGGATGGTACTGCCTCAACCTTTGCGCAGGGTTGCTGCGTAAGGGAATGCAGTATTTTGTCTTCTGCCGTTGTTATGTCTGCCACCGATAAGCTGCTTGCCGCTATTCCTCCTCTACCGTCGTCCGGCATTAAAGCACTGGCGAAGCTCGGCTTTGCCGCCATTGGCGTAGTGTATGTGCTCATGGGCGTGCTGGCGCTACTGGCTGCTATGGGGGTGCAGCGCGGGGCCCGTGCCGACAAGCAGGAAGCCGTGCAGCACCTGCAGCAGGTGCCCGGCGGCAGCGTGCTTCTGGGCCTTATTGCGCTGGGCCTGCTCGGCTACATTCTGTGGCGCTTCGCACAGGCGCTGCTCGATACCGAGGGCAAAGGCACCAGCCTGAAAGGGCTGAGCTTTCGGTTCTGGTATGTGTGCAGCGGGCTTTTCTATAGCGGCCTGGCTATCTACGCCGCCAGGCTCGCCTTCCAGGGCCACGCCGACGCAGGCACCGATGCCACGAAAACCCTGGCCACCGAGGTGCTGAGCTGGCCTGGGGGCGACTGGCTCCTGATAGTGGGGGGCGTGGTCACCATTTTCATCGGCTTGTACCAGGGATACCGCGCCTTTTCCGGGCAACTGCAGTCGGATGTAAGCGCCCGACAACTTTCGGCCGCCGAGCACCGCCTCGTGTTCCGGGCCGCGAAGGTGGGCGTCACGGCCCGGGGCATTGTGGTGGGCATCATCGGCTATTTCTTCGTGCAGGCGGGGCAGCAGTCGCGGGCCGGCGCAGTGGGCAGCACCGATGAGGCCTTCGACTTTCTGGCCACCATGGGGCAACCCGTACTGGCCGCCGTGGCCGCCGGCCTCATTGCCTACGGGCTCAATTCGCTGGTGCAGGCCCGCTATCCCATGCTGCGGGGCGTGTAACGGCTAGGCTTGCACGGGCTCGGCCACGTAGTCGCGCAGGTACTGGTACGGCTCCGTCAGCTGGCCATTTTGAGCGATGGTGGCGCGGGCAATCACGCCCTCGGCATCGTTGCCGAGCAGGTGGGGCAGCACCATGTCGATGAGCTGGCGCCCGAAGTCGCGGCTGGCGTTGCGGGGCAGCTCGCAGGGCAGGTTGTCCACGGCCATCTCGGTGATGTTAGTCGGGCGGGAGTAGGCGGGCTCCAGCTCGCCGGTGGCGGGGTTGTAGTCGAAGGCCGGGTCGGCGATGGTGCTGCTGCGCTTGGTGGTGGGCACCGAGCCGTTCACGTCGCAGGTCACGTCGGCAATGGTATTGATGCGAAAATCGGGCCGCCGGGTATCGGCTTCGCTGAAAAGCAGCGGGGCGGCCGGGTGCCAGTAGGCACAGGCGATGAGCAGGTCGGTCACGGGCAGGAAGTTGCCAAACGTGGACTCGTACTCCTCGGGGTGCTGGTGGAAATCGGGGGTGTCCCACACGCGGCCGTCGCGGCGGCGGTTGTAGTCGGAGCTGCGCAGCTGCGTGTACACCGGCTCGTTGAAATTGAGGTAGAGGTAGTCGTACACGCTCACCCGCCGAATGCCCATACGGTCGAGCACTTCCAGCGCGCCCTGCGCCACGCGGCCCGAGCCGGTCACGGCCATCTTGATGGGGGGCAGCTTCTTCACCTTAAAAAACTCCTCCTGCATGTCGTCCATGTCCACGCATTGGTGGGCGGGCTTCAGGTTGTAGAGGCCGTGCTTGCGGCCGTAGGTGAGCAGGCCATTATAGGCCCCCACGATGCCGGCGTAGCGCCCAAAGGCCACAATGCGCTCACCCTGAGCGTTGGTCAGCCGCTCGTAGTCAATCAGGGTAATATTCTTTTTGAGCACCGCCTGTAGCAGCTTGCGGTTGGCCGGCTGCTTCTTCACGGTATGCGAAAAGAAGAGATAGGTTTTGTTGGGAATAAGCTGGTCGATGGGCACCTCCTTCACGCCCATCAGCACGTCGCAGTCCGAAATATCGTCGCGCACTTCCAGGTCGAGGTCGCGGTATTCCTGGTCGGAGTAGCTGCGGATGGCACTGCTCTGCACCACGATTTGCAGGCCGGGAAAGGCCGACAGCGCTTCCCCGCATTTCTTGGGGGTGAGGGGCACGCGCTTGTCGGGCGGGGTTTTGCCTTCGCGGATGAGGCCAATGGTGAGGGACATGGGTGGGAGTGGTGGGAATTGGGAAGGAGTTTGGAAAACGGCTGTCATCCTGAGCTTGCGAAGGACCTTATCACCACAGCACGATTTGCAGTAACTCAGCCGGCACAAACGTGATAAGGTCCTTCGTCTCTGCTCTAGTCGCAGAATGCTCAGGATGACAGGAAGGCACAATGACGGCCAATACAACCGGCCAACGCCCAAAATTACAGATTTACCCACAGTTCGCCGGGACGTTTCGGGCGTACCTTTGTTACGGAATCAAACTCTGTAATCCCACCCGCCTAACCGGCTACCCACCAATCTATTCCCGTCATTATGTCGTTGAAATTCTCGCCAGTCGACGTTTTTGAAGCCCGCCACAATGCGCCCGGGGCCGATGCCCAGGCCGCCATGCTCCGCACCATCGGCGTGGACAGCATCGAGCAGCTCATCGCCGAAACCGTGCCGCCCGCCATCCGCCTGAAGAAACCGCTCGACCTGCCCGCCGCCCTCAGCGAACGGGCTTTTTTGGCGAAGTTCAAGCAGATTGCCGGCCAGAACCAAGTGTTTAAGTCGTACATCGGCCTCGGCTACAACGACACCACCATGCCCCCCGTTATCCAGCGCAACATTCTGGAAAACCCGGGCTGGTACACCGCCTACACGCCTTACCAGGCCGAAATCGCTCAGGGCCGCCTCGAAGCCCTCATCAACTACCAGACGGTCGTTATCGACCTCACCGGCCTCGAAATTGCCAACGCCAGCCTGCTGGACGAAGGCACCGCCGCCGCCGAGGCCATGCACATGCTGCATAGCCAGACCAAGAAAAAAGGCGCCAACCAGTACTTCGTATCGGAGCAGGTGCTGCCCCAGACCATCGACCTGCTGCGCACCCGCGCCACGCCGGTCGGCATCGAGCTGGTAGTGGGCGACCACCGCCAGATTGACCTGAGCAACGAAGGCTTCTTTGGCGCTATGGTGCAGTACCCCGCCGCCGACGGTGAGGTGTTCGACTACAAAGACTTCATCGCCCAGGCGCAGAAGAACAACGTTTTCGTGGTGATGGCCGCCGATTTGCTGGCCCTCACGCTCCTCACCTCGCCCGGCGAGCTGGGGGCCGATGTGTGCGTGGGCAACTCCCAGCGCTTCGGCGTGCCAATGGGATATGGTGGCCCGCACGCCGGCTTCTTCTCCTGCCGCGAGCAGTTCAAGCGCGTCATTCCCGGCCGCCTCATCGGCCAGAGCATCGACGCGGCCGGCAACAAGGCCTACCGCATGGCCCTGCAAACCCGCGAGCAGCACATCCGCCGCGAAAAAGCCACCAGCAACATCTGCACCGCCCAGGTACTGCTGAGCGTGCTGGCTGGCATGTTCACCGTGTACCACGGCCCGCAGCGCCTCAAGCAGTTTGCCACCAACACCCACCTGCTGGCCCAGACCCTGGAAGCCGGCCTGAAAAAACTGGGCGTCGAGCAAACCAATACGTCTTACTTCGACACCCTGAACCTGCGCCTCGAAAGCGCCGAAATGCAGCAGGCCCTGCAAAAGGAAGCCGAAGCCGCCGGTATCAACTTCCGCTATTTTGAGGACGTGCGCGTCGGCATTTCGCTGAACCAAAACACCGAGCTGCACGACGTGGCCGATATTCTGGACGTGTTCGCCAAGGTACTGGGCAAGGAAGCCGACCAGCTGGCCGAAGAAATTGAAGCCGCCGAGCTGCACGTGCCATCCACCCTGGTGCGCACCAGCGAGTACCTCACGCACCCGGTGTTCAACAGCCACCACGCCGAGCACGAGATACTGCGCTACATGAAGCAGCTCGAAAACAAGGACCTGAGCCTAGCGCACAGCATGATTGCGCTCGGCTCGTGCACCATGAAGCTGAACGCCACCGCCGAGATGATTCCGGTGACCTGGCCCGAAATCGGCGGCCTGCACCCCTTCGCCCCCCGCGAGCAGGCCAAAGGCTACGAGCAGATTTTCTCCGACCTGCAAGCCTGGCTCTGCGAAGTCACCGGCTTCGATGCCGTAAGCCTGCAGCCCAACTCGGGCGCGCAGGGCGAGTACGCCGGCCTCCTGGCCATTAAAGGATACCACGAAGCCCGCGGCGACCATCACCGCAACGTGGCCCTCATCCCCTCTTCGGCCCACGGCACCAACCCCGCCTCGGCCGTCATGGCCGGCATGCAGGTAGTGGTGGTGAAGAGCACCGAAGACGGCAACATCGACGTGGCCGACCTCAAGGCCCAGGCCGACAAGCACGCCGCCAATCTGAGTTGCCTGATGGTAACTTACCCCAGCACGCACGGCGTGTACGAGGAAACCATCATCGACATCTGCAACATGATTCATGAGCACGGCGGCCGTGTGTACATGGACGGGGCCAACATGAACGCCCAGGTGGGCCTCACCTCCCCTGCTACCATCGGGGCCGATGTGTGCCACCTGAACCTGCACAAAACCTTCTGCATCCCCCACGGCGGCGGCGGTCCCGGCGTGGGCCCCATCGGCGTGGTGGCCGACTTGGCCCCCTACCTGCCCGGCCACGCCGTGGTACCCGTGGAAGGCCGCACCAACGGCTCGGTTTCGGCCGCGCCGTGGGGTTCGGCCAGCATCCTACCCATCAGCTACGCCTACATTTCGATGATGGGCGGCGACGGATTGCAGCGTGCTACCGAAATTGCTATTCTGAACGCCAACTACATCAAGGCCCGCCTCGAAGAGCACTACCCGGTGCTATATACCGGCAAACACGGCCGCTGCGCCCACGAGATGATTCTCGACTGCCGCCACTTCAAAAAGGCCGGCATCGAAGTAGAGGACATCGCCAAACGCCTGATGGACTACAACTTCCACGCGCCCACGGTATCGTTTCCCGTAGCTGGCACGTTGATGATTGAGCCTACCGAAAGCGAAAGCAAAGCCGAGCTCGACCGTTTCTGCGACGCCATGATTTCCATTCGCAAGGAAATTGCCGAAGTGGAATCGGGCAAGGCCGATGCCAAGGACAACGTGCTGAAGCATGCCCCGCACACCGCCGCTACCGTACTGGTGCACGACTGGACGCGCCCCTACTCGCGCGAGCAGGCCGTGTACCCCATGGACTACGTGCGCGCCAACAAGTTCTGGCCCACCGTCAGCCGCATCGACTCGGCCTACGGCGACCGCAACCTGATTTGCAGCTGCACGCCGATGGAAGAATATGCCGACCAGCAGGAAGAGCTGGTGCAGGCCGATAAAGGCCCGTCCTATTAAGTTAAAAGTTAAGAGTTAAAAAGCCCGTCTGACGATTCAGACGGGCTTTTTAACTCTTAACTCCTAACTCATTTATTTCATCTTACGATTGCCCCGCTCGTTGCCGCGCTCGCCGAAGCAGCGGCGGTCCATGTAGCCCACTTTAGTCTGGCCATCCTTTTCGAGCCGGACGCGCACGAAGTAAGCGTTGATGGTGTCCGTCACCTGCACTTCATTGCCGCTGGTGGTTTGGGCCAGTATGATGGACGTTTTTTTCATACCATCGTACACCGGGCAGTCTACAATCGTGTTGTGCACTACGGGGGTACGGTCGACCCCCGCCTTACCCATTTCGTCGCGGGTGGAGGTGCAGGCAGCAAGCAGACTGGAAACAGCCAAAAAGAGTAGGGCAGTTCTTTTCATCAACAAGGAAAATGCAAGGGTGGGGATTTTGGAGGTAAGGTAGGACAAATTCGCGTGATGTCAATATTTTGTCTTCTTATTTGCACTCGCTTAACATCCGGCCCGCCCCCCTGAAAATGGAACGCCGCACCCCTCTTTTCCGTTATCATCACAGCCTCCAAAAACGGCCCGTTTATCCTGATTAACGGCTTTTTAGGAGCTCAAATCCACCCGTATTCATTCTTCCTTTTTATGAACCGCATCACCCGTTTCCTGGTCCATCCGGTGGCCATGGTTGCCGCCAGCTTAGTATTGTTACTGGGTCCCAGCGGTTGCACCACGGCCTCCCGCGTAGGTGTGACCAATGATTTTGACCACGCCGTAAATTTCCGGGCTTTCAAAACCTGGTCCTGGTACCCACAGCAGCCCAAGGATGCCGAGGGTGGCCCGGCCAAGGGCTACGAGTCGTTCCTCGACAAGCGCATGCGCGCCTCGGTAGCGTCGGAAATGACCCAGAAGGGCCTCACCGAAGTAACTACCGCGCCCGACATCTACGTGGCCTACAGCGCCCGTGTGGAGGACAAGCAGCAGGTATCGCCTTACTACAACGGCCTGGGTTACCCGTATGGCTACGGCTATGGCTACTACGGCCGCGGCATGCAGTCTGTCAGCCAGTACAAAGCCGGCACCGTGGTGATTGACATCATCGACGCCCGCCGTAAGGAACTGGCGTGGCGCGGCACCGGCCAGGCCCAGGTCAACCAGAACACCATCGACGAGGCCGAAACCCACCGCATCGTGAACGGCATTCTGAGCACCTACCCGCCGCAGGACAACAACGCTCGCCGCTAAGCATTTTAGCGCGTTCGGCACAATAAAAGAGCCCCACCAAAATTGGTGGGGCTCTTTTTTATGATTCAATATCAGCGTCTGGAGGCAGCAAGGTAATTGGTAGGGCTGCCGGCAGTAATGAAGGACGCTTAGGGTCGAGACCAAAGCGGTTGGGGCCAATGGTTCCCTGCACAAATTGCATTCCGGCACCCAGCACGTAGCTCACCAAGGGCAATAAAGCCACCAGAAACCACCATGCCCGCAGGTCCAAATCATGGAGCCGCAGCAGTGCCTGCACAATTACCAGGTAGAACAGGCCAACTATGACTGCCAAGGCTACCAGTTGCATCCAGGAGGGTATTTCGGCGGGGTAGAGCAAGCCAGGAATGGCATAGATGACAATTCCTGCGGCATAAAGCCCCAGCACTCGCAGAAAATAAGCCCGCCGGCGAAGGCGTCCGGCAGCTGTAAAAAAGGCCATGCAGTGGATTTTTGGCCTAAGCTACACCGGTCCGCTCAAACGGCCTTAAATCGGCACGTTCACATGCCGCTCGGCGTGGTAGGAGCTGCGCACCAGCGGGCCGCTCTCCACGTACTTCAGGCCCCGGCGCAGGCCTTCTTCCTTGTAGTGGGCAAACTGGTCGGGGGTGATGAACTCGGCTACTTCGAGGTGGCGCTTGGTGGGCTGCAGGTACTGGCCGAGGGTGAGGATGTCGAGGCCGTTGGCCACGAGGTCGTCCATGGCCTGGTACAGCTCGTCGGGCTTCTCGCCCAAGCCCAGCATGATGCCGGATTTGGTGCGGTGGCCGGCGGCCTTGGTGCGGCGGATTTGCTCCAGGCTGCGGTCGTAGCGGGCCTGGGGGCGCACGAGGCGGTAGAGGCTGCCCACAGTTTCGACGTTGTGCGAAATCACTTCCTGGCCGCCCGAAATCATCACGTCGAGCGCGTCCCAGTTGGCTTTCACGTCCGGAATCAGGGTTTCGATGGTGGTAGTGGGCGAGAGCTGCTTGGTGAGCACCACGGTCTCGCGCCACACGCTGGCGCCCCGGTCCTTTAGCTCGTCGCGGTTCACGGAGGTAAGCACGGCGTGCTTCACCTTCATCAGCGAAATGGCTTCGGCTACGCGGCGGGGCTCGTCGAGGTCGTACTCGGTGGGGCGGCCGGTGGCCACGGCGCAAAACGAGCACGAGCGGGTGCAGATGTTGCCCAGAATCATGAACGTGGCGGTGCCGGCTCCCCAGCACTCGCCCATGTTGGGGCAGTTGCCGCTCTCGCAGATGGTATGCAGCTTGTGCTCGTCGACGAGGCGGCGCACGGCGGCGTATTCTTCGCCCACGGGCAGCTTCACGCGCAGCCAGTCGGGCTTGCGGGGGCGGGCGGGGGCAGCCGTTTCGGGCTGGATAACGGGCAAATCAATCATAATTAAATTATGAATTATGAATTATAAATTATGAGTTGGCAGAATTGAAGCCAGTGCCCAGACACAACAAAATTACGAACGAAGTGCTTCGACACCGGCGCTGGCCGCCAATTCATAATTCAGAATTTATAATTCATAATTTCCTTAAGAGCGGTGCCCGAAATACAGCGTGAGGTACACCGAGGGGAAGAACTTGCGGTTCAGCGCGTCGGTATCAGACAGGGTGCTGGGGCTGAGGATGAGCAGGCGCTTGGTGAAGCCCTCCACCAGGAAGCCTACTTCCAGGCCCGTCACGGCATCGCGGTAGCGGCCATACTCGAAGCTGAGGCCGCCGCGCAGGTGAAAGCCGGGCACCACCTGCGTCTGGCCGATGCCACTGAACAAGGGGCCGTGGTCGAGAATAGCACCCGTGATGGTGTGCTTGTAGGGGTCGTACTGCTCATTCACAATCTCATCGGTCGAGAGATTGATGACATTTGTGCGCGTTGCCGTGCGGTCGTAGCTAATGTAGTAAGGCATCAGCAGGCCGAAGGACGGGCCCACGCTGAGCAGGCCATTCACCTGCACACCGGCATCGGCGGCCTTACGGAACAGGATGCGCTGGATGCCCACCGAAGGCCGTAGCACGAAGGCATAGTTGGTTTTGCGGTTGATGTAGGTGCCACCAATGAGCGAGTTGATGCGCTCTTCCTTGGCGTTTTTCAGCATCACGCCCTCAATGCTCCAGAAGCGGAGCAGGCGGTCGTCCATCACCCGCGAGGAGCGGACGGACGCGCCGCCCAGCAGGCCGCCCTGGGTGTTAAAATTCACCCCAAAAACAAATTCCTTCTGATACGACTGCTCATCTGAGGGCACGTCGGAAATCATATCGGCCCGCAGCGGGGCCGATGCGGAGCGGGGAGCGGGCACCGACGCGGGAGCCGGTGCAGCGGCAGGAGGAGCCGGCGTGGGGCGGTCCTGGGCCTGCGCGCCAGCGGCCATGAGCAGGCCGGCAGCCAACAGGCCCCAGCGGTAAGTATGGGCAGGAAAACAACGCATAATCTTCAACCGAAAGGGGACCCGAACCGGCGCCGCAGATACGGCGCACCACGTAATACGTAATTTAGCAAAATAACAAACAACTTCGTAAAGGTAACTTCCTGATTTAATGAGCACCGCCACTGCCCGCTACGCGGGCCACCTCCGCACCGAAGCCACGCACGTGGCCTCCAGCAATGTTATTCAAACCGACGCCCCCCTCGATAACCACGGCCGGGGCGAAGCCTTCTCCCCCACCGACCTCGTGAGCACGGCCCTGGGCTCGTGCATGATGACGGTGATGGGCATTGTGGCCGAGCGCCACCAGTGGGACTTAGTAGGCAGCACCTTCGCCGTGCAGAAGCACATGAGCGCGGAAGCCCCGCGCCGCATTGCTCAAATCGACGTAACGTTTACGCTGCCCGCCGTCCTAGCCCCCACCGAGCGGACCATCCTGGAACGCGCCGCCCACACCTGCCCGGTGGGCCTGAGCCTGCACCCGGACGTGCGGCAAAACATCGTATTCGAATACAAGTAAGCAAGAATAAAAGAAGTGAACGGCTGCCCGGTTTCAACGCCTGAAACCGGGCAGCCGTTCACTTTTTACGACGGGTTGCTAGCCTTGCACGGCCTGCTTCACATCGGCGAGGCGAATGCCCATGTGCGAGGCATCGTAGGTGCATTCGCCGGCCTGAATGAGCAGGAGCTGCGGCGACTGATGGGTGACGCCAAACTGCTCGGCTATCTGGGCCGAAAGGGGCCGGAAGCGCAGCAAATCGAGGTAGTAGATGGGCAGGGTGAGGCCGCTATCGGCCCACTGGCGCTCAATCTTGCCCTTGGCCGCCGCGCTGATGGAACAGGTAGTACTGTGCTTGAAAATGAGCACCGGCTGCTCGTGCGAGGCCTGGGCCAGCTTGGTAATTTCGTCGGATTGGGTGAGGGGAAGCCAGGGAGTGGACATTGCAATAATTAGGGATGATGATGAGGCCTGCGGGCCGAATAAAAGAAACTGGACCGGCGCGCTGGTACACTACAACAACTTACGGCCAGTAGATTCCCGCTGCGCGGCTCATTCTTTTTCGTGGGGCCCGTCCTTTTTGTTGCCGGACTGGGCGGGCGGACGTTGCAGATTGGTCTTTTTGCGGCGCAGGCCCAGGAAACCAGGAGGCTGCACATTGGGCGCGGTGCCGGTTTTGTAGTCGAGGTCTTTGCGGGTTTCGGGCACGGCCTGGGTGCTCCGGCCGCGCTTGAGCTGCACGCGGGTTACGTCGAGGTGGCTGTCTTTGTAGGGCGATTCGGTGGTGCGGTCTTCGCGCAGGGCGCGGCGGTTGGCGGCTTTTATTTTGCCGGGCTTGGTGGGCTCAATCTGGGCCCGGGCGGGGGCGGTGCTCAGTAGAAAGACGGCTACGGCCAGCAGGCCCAGCAGCCGGCTAAGGCTTGCCGCCAGGTGCGGAGCTTGGCGCGGGCTCCGTAGCGGGCGCTGCGGGTGCGGGAGTAGGCATGGCTTCATCGGGCAATTCCTGTTCGGGCGTAGCGCTGGGCTGCTTGGGCGCCGGCCGGTGGTCGGGGCTGTAGTTGGGTTTTGCATGGAGGCCGTATTTGAAGAAGTTGCGGATAGACTCGATGGGATGGAAGCCCTTGCTCACCTTGTGGCGCTTGCGGCGGCTCAGCTTCGGCTTTTTCATGAGCCCGTGCTTGTCGTACCGCACCGTGGAGCGCTCCGGGTACACGCTGCCTTTGCTATCGGCGGTGCTGGCGCTGGCGGTGGCCCCGGCGTTGCTGGGCGTCGAGACATCGGTAGCGGCTTCCGGGGTCGCATCGCCCGATTTTTTCCGGGCCGAGACGGCCGATTTGGCCAGGTCGTTCTTCAGCTTTTCGTCCTTCTTCTTCTGTTTTTGCTGAGCAATGTACTCCGGCGACGGCTTGGGCGTGGGCAGCCGGTACGGGTGAAACACTTTGTGGTAGAGCGTGCAGCTGCCCAGCGCGGCCAGCAGCAGCACGCCCAGCAAGGACCGGAACACGACGGAGGGCAAACAGTATTTCACCACGCAGCGGGTAGAACCAATTAAATCAGAGACAGAAAGATACGCGGGCCACGCGCGAAAACCGCGCCAACCCCACGGTTAGTAGTTGCGCAGGGCCTGCACCTGCTCGCGCAGGCGCTGCTGGGGCAAAAACGCAGCCTCCAGCGGCGGCGCAAACGGAATGGCGGTATCCAGCGAGGCCACCCGGCGCACGGGCGCATCGAGGTGCTCGAAGCAATTCTCGCCAATCCAGGCCGCGATTTCGCCACCGATGCCGCCCGTCATCGTGTCTTCGTGCAGGATGAGGATGCGGCCGTTCTTCTCCACCGTTTTGCGCACCGCCTGCTGGTCCCAGGGCAGCAGGGTGCGCAGGTCGAGAATGTCGGCCGACACGCCCAGGTCCTGGCAGGTTTGCAGGGCCCAGCGCACGCCCATGCCGTAGGTGATGATGCTCATTTCGGTGCCTTCGGCCGCCAACGCGGCCTGGCCGATGGGCGTGGTGTAGTACGCCTCCGGCACGGGGCCCGACAGGCTGCGATACAGCATCTTGTGCTCGAAATACAGCACCGGATTGGGGTCTTCAAACGCGGCGCAGAGCAGGCCCTTGGCGTCGTGCGGGTTGCTGGGGTACACCACTTTGAGGCCGGGCACGTGCGTGAACCACGCCTCGTTGCTCTGGGAGTGGAAGGGGCCGGCCGCGCTGCCCGCGCCGGTGGGCATCCGCACCACCACGTCGGCATTCTGGCCCCACCGGTAGTGGCTCTTGGCCAGGTTGTTCACAATCTGGTTAAAGCCGCAGGTCACGAAATCCGCAAATTGCATCTCGACCATGCTTTTCTTCTTTTTGATGCTCAGGCCCAGCCCAATGCCCACAATGGCCGACTCACACAGCGGCGTATTGCGCACCCGCGCCTTGCCGAATTCGGCCACAAAGCCTTCCGTGATTTTGAACACGCCGCCGTAGTCGGCAATGTCCTGGCCCATGAGCACGAGTTCGGGGTAGCGCGTCATGCTCTGCTTCATGCCCTCCGAGATGGCATCGATGAAACGGATTTCGCGGGTTGGAGCGTCTTGCGGCGCATCTGTGACGGGCGCTTCGAAGGGCTGGTACATATCGGCAATTTCCTCGGCGATGTCGGGCGTGGGCATCGGCTCAGCGTCGGCTTCCTGGAGGCCGGCCTCGATGGCGGCCTTGATTTTCTCGCGGATGCCGTGCTTGGCGGTTTCGGTGAGGATGCCTTCGGCCAGCAGCCATTTCTCGAAGTTCTCCACCGGGTCTTTGGCAGCCCACTCTTCCATCAGGCTTTGGGGCACGTACTTGGTGCCGCTGGCCTCCTCGTGGCCGCGCATTCTAAAAGTCAATGCTTCCACCAGCACGGGGCGCGGGTTCTGGCGGAGGTCTTCGGCCAGGCGCTTCACGGTGGTGTACACTTCCAGCACGTTGTTGCCGTCGACCTGCACGGCTTCCATGCCGTAGGCCGGGCCTTTGTCTACGAAGGACTTGAAGCGGAACTGCTCGTTGCTGGGCGTGCTCAGGCCGTAGCCGTTGTTCTCAATCATGAAAATGACCGGGAGCTGCCACACGGCGGCCACGTTCAGGGCCTCGTGGAAGTCGCCTTCGCTGGCCCCGCCATCGCCGGAGTAGGTGAGCGTCACCTTCGGCTTTTTATCGAGCAAATCGGCCAGGGCAATGCCACCGGCTACGGCCAGCTGCGGGCCGAGGTGCGAAATCATGCCCACGATGTGGTACTCGTTGGTGCCGAAGTGGAAGCTGCGGTCGCGGCCCTTCGTGAAGCCCAGGCGCTTGCCCTGCCACTGCGCGAACAGGCGGCCCAGCGGCACCTCGCGCCCCGTGAACACGCCCAGGTTGCGGTGCAGGGGCAGAATGTACTCGTCAGCGTCCAGGGCCAGGGTGCTGCCCACCGAAATGGCCTCCTGCCCGATGCCCGAAAACCACTTGCTCACCTTGCCCTGGCGCAGCAGAATCAGCATTTTTTCCTCAATCAGCCGGGGGCGCAGCAGGTGCTGGTAGAGGTGCAGGAGGGTTTCGTTGGATAGGTCGTGGCGGTCAAAAGTCATGACGAAGTGGGTGGGTTAGGGTGGGCAAAGGTAGGAAAGCAGGGGCCGCGCCGGGCTACCTTTTGCGCAGGCTATCGGTTGGTGCTTTTCTTTTTGCCCGCACCCTGGTGGTCAGGCTCAGCTCGCCGAGGCACCTTTATTGCACTGGCAATTGTTTACTGGTGAAGCAGCGGGGCTCCGCCAAACCCAGCCCGACCGGCTAATGAACTGCCAGGCAGCATCATTATCGCCCGCAAAACCCGCATCCGGGCAGCTTCCGGAGGATGAGCACGAGGGAGCGAAAACGGATGGGAGGGCGAAAAACGTAGGAATCCCAAGGGAAAATCAGCACCTTGAGGCCTGACATCCATTCCTTCTTTCCCCCCAACGCTGCAATCGTGTTTATCTGCTAATTTTTCATCATAATCCCCAGCAGCTTACCGTGGTAATTACCTGCCGCTGTCGGCGCACCCCACTCTTCCGGGCAGTTATCCGCTGCTTGCCGTCTATCTATGGTCGACTTAATCCCGCTTACCTGCGTCATCGTAGACGACAACGAGATGAGCCGCCTGGCCCTGGAGCATTTTGTGGCCCTCACCCCCGGCCTGGAGCTGGCCGCCACGCTGCCGGACGGCCTGGCCGCCCTGCACTTTCTGCAAACGCACCCGCCGGTTGACCTGCTGCTACTGGACATTGAAATGCCCCACCTCAACGGCCTGGAGCTGATTCGGATACTGCCCCAACCGCTGCCGGCCATTGTGCTGGTGACCTCGCACCAGAACTTTGCCGCCGAGGCCTTCGAGCTGCCCGTGGCCGACTACCTGCTGAAACCCGTGGACTACGTGCGCTTTTTGCAGGCCGTGCAGCAGGTGCGCGACTTTTGGCCGCGGGCCGCCGCCGCCCCCGCGCCCATTGCCGATAATGCCAACATTTTTGCCAAAGTCAACGGCCGGCTGGTTCGCATCAACTTCGACGAGGTGTTCTACATCGAGGCCCTGTCCACGTACTCAGTGCTGGTCACGGCCACGCACAAGCACATTGTGCACGTCACGCTCAAGAGCCTGGAGGAGCGGCTGCCGTTCAGCCACTTCGTGCGGGTGCACCGCTCCTACATTGCCAATACCCACCGCATCGACGCGGTAGACGACCACCAGCTGGTGCTGGGCCCCTATACCATCCCCGTGGGCAAGCTCCACAAAGCGGAGCTGATGCGGCGGCTGGCCCCGCTCTAGCGGGCCGCGTCCAGGGTGGCCAACTCGGCCGGCAAGGCGGCCAGTACCCGGCCCACCACGCCGGCCAGCTGCGCCACGGCTTCCGCCAGCAGCTCCGGCGCAGGCATTGGGCACTGCGCCTTGGGATGCGCCTGGTTGAGAATATCCAGCGGAGCAGCTACGCCCGCAATGCCCAGAGCCAGCAAATTGGGCTTGATGTGGTGCGCTATTTCGGCGGCCTGCGCCCAGTGCAGGGTGGCGGCGGCCGCGTGCAGCTGCGCCAGGCTCACCGGCATGTTGGCCAGGAAGGAGCGCAGTATCTGCTCCACAAACGCGGGGCGGCCCTGCGACTGGCGGCGCAGGCGCGACAGGTCATAAAGCGGCGCTGCCGGCACTTCGAGCAAGGCCACCATTTTGTGGTACAGCACCTCCTCATCGAAGGGCTTGGCCAGGTAATCGTTCATGCCGGCGGCGAGGTAGTGCTCGACATCTGACTGAAACGCATTGGCGGTGAGGGCAATAACCGGCGTATTGGCCCGGCGCGCATCGGGCAGCTGGCGCAGGTGCCGGGTCACGTCCACGCCGCTCATGCCGGGCATCTGGATATCCATCAGCACGAGGTCGTAGGTATTGGCTTCGAGGCAGGCCAGGCCGGCGGGGCCGTCCACGGCTTCTTCCAGCACCACGCCCCAGGGAGCCAGCGTCATCTGGGCCACGGCCCGGTTTATTTCGTTGTCTTCCACCATCAGCACGCGCACCCCGGCCAGCTGGCGGGTGTCGTAGGCGGCGGTGAAGCCCTCGTCCAGCACCGGTACCGGGGCTTTGGGCAGCGTCACGCTAAACACAAACGTGGTGCCCTGGCCCACGGCGCTGGTCATGGTGAGGGTGCCGCCCAGCTGCGCCACCAGCGCCCGGGCAATGCTCAGCCCCAAGCCGGTACCGCCAAACTGGCGGCTGGTATCGGCATACGCCTGGGTGAAGCTCTCGAAGATGCGCTCCTGCTGGGCCGGGGCGATGCCAATGCCGGTATCGGCCACGCTGAACCGGGCCGTGAGGCTGTCGGCGGTTTCCGCCAGCAGCTCACTCGACACGTTGATGGTGCCGCGCTCGGTAAACTTGAGCGCGTTGCTTACCAAGTTGATAATGATTTGGTTGAGGCGGTGCGCATCGCCAATCACCCAGGGCTGGGGGCAGCTCACGCGCAGCGACTTGCCCTCAAAAACCAGCCCTTTCTCGGTGGCCTGCAACGCCAGCGGCTGGAGCGCGGCACTCACCGACTCGCAGAGGTTGAACGCCACCTGCTCCATTTCCAGCTTCCCGGAGCTGATTTTGGCCATATCGAGCACGTCGTTTACCACGCTCAGCAGGTGCTGCCCGGAGCGCTGCATAATGTCGATGAGCTGCTGCTGGCGCGGGTCGAGCGGCGTTTTGGCCAAGTGGGCCGCCATACCCAGCACGCCGTTGAGGGGCGTGCGAATTTCGTGGCTCATGTTGGCCAGAAAGTTCTGGCGGGCCGTGGCGGCGGCTTCGGCGGCCAGCTGGGCCGCCTTTAGCTCGGTGATATCGGTGCTCACGCCCAGCACGTGCACCGTGCCGTCGGGGCGGTGCAGCGGGCGCTTCGTCGAGTGGTACCAGCGCATGCTGCCATCGGGCAGGGTGAAGCAGTCCTCCACCACTATTTCCTGGTCGCCATCCATTACCAGGGCATCAATTTCGGCGAAGCGGGCGAGCTCAGCATCCCGGGTCTGGCGGCGGCTTTCAGCATCGCCTTCCAACCGGGCAGCAATGTAGAGCTCCTGAATGGCGCGGTTCTGAAACAGAAAATTGCCAGCCCGGTCGCGCACGTAAATCATGCTGGGCGTGGTGTCCAGCACCTGCCGCGTGAAGGCCTGCTCGTCGGCCAGGGCCTGCCGGGCTTGTTCCTGGTCAGTCACATCGAGGCCATAGCCGATAAACCACGCCAACGCCCCATCCGGCCCAAACACGGGTTGCAGGCGGCGCAGAAAATGGCGCGGGCCGGTGGGCTTGGCCACCACTTCGGTCCACTCTACCACTTGGCCGGCCTGGGCGCGGTCAAACAGGGCGCGGTGCCGGGGGGTGAATTCGGGCGGGCAGCTGGGCTGCGGGGCCAGTTCGGCCAGGGTCTTGCCCTGGGCGGCCTGGCGGGCGGCGGCGTCGGCCATGGCGGCCGGGTTGAGGTATTGAAAGCGGAATTCGGTATCGACCACCCCTATTTCGGATGGCAGGCTATGCAGGATGGTTTCGTAGAAATCCCGCTGCTGCGCGGCTGCCGCAGCTTCCTGGCGGGCCAGTGCCAATGCTTCTTCGAGAGCCGCGATACGAGCCACGGCCCCGGCAAGCGTAGCAGGGGCTTCAATGGCAAGGGCGGCGAGTAACGTTTCGGGCATAAAACAAGGGCAAGGGCAGCTAATAAAGGTCAGGAAGAAGCCGTATTTAGCGACTGGCAAGTAAGCCAACGGTCGATTTGGCCGGACCAACGGCGTTTTTTTCTGGTTGAACTGCCGGGCGCGGTTCCTGATAACGCTTTAGTCATCGGTTTCGCGTATGTGGCTGCGCCTCCCCCAAATGCCCGGGCACCGCCAGCAAAGGCAGCAGCACCGGCGGACCGGTTTGCAAAGCCCGGTAGGTTTTTGGAGCCGCGGCAAACCCGCCGGGCTTTTCCGGGGTTAACAGCCTTGGGCGTGGCTCGTACCTTTAGCCCTTTCCATTGCTTTCCCTATGATTCATTTCACCGAATTCACCCTCGATAATGGCCTGCGCTGCATCGTGCACGAAGATTTCAGCACGCCCATGGCCGTGCTCAACGTGATGTACGACGTGGGCTCGCGCGATGAGGACGCCGAGCACACCGGCTTCGCGCACCTGTTTGAGCACCTGATGTTTTCGGGCTCCGTCAACATCCCCAGCTACGACGAGCCGCTGCAGCGCGTGGGCGGCGAAAACAACGCCTTCACCTCGGCCGACGTCACCAACTACTACCTCTCGCTGCCCGCCGCCAACCTCGAAACCGGCTTCTGGCTGGAAAGCGACCGGATGCTGAACCTGGCTTTCTCCGAAAACGGCCTCGAAGTGCAGCGCAAAGTAGTGGTGGAGGAGTTCAAGCAGAGCTACCTCAACCAGCCCTACGGCGACGTGTGGCTCCAGCTCAAGCCCCTTGCCTACCACACCCACCCCTACCAGTGGAACACCATCGGCAAGGAGATTGCGCACATCGAAAATGCCGTAATGGACGACGTGCGCGGCTTTTTCAAGAAGCACTACGCCCCGCAGAATGCCGTGCTGGTGGTGGCCGGGGCCGTGAGCGCCGCCACCGTGCGCCAGCTGGCCGAGAAGTGGTTCGGGCCCATTGCCGGCGGGCCGGCCTACCAGCGCCAGCTGCCCCAGGAGCCCGCCCAGGCCGAGGCCCGTCACCTCACGGCCCAGGCCGAAGTGCCGCTCAGCGCCCTGTACAAGGCCTACCACATGCCCGCCCGGGGCGATGCCCGCTACCACGCCGTAGACTTGCTCAGCGACATGCTGGGCCACGGCAAATCGGCGCGGCTGCACCAGCGGCTGGTGAAGGAGCAGGCCCTGTTCAACAACATTTCGGCGTCGCTCACCGGCTCGCTCGACCCCGGCCTGCTCGTCATCAGCGGCAAGCTGAACGAGGGCGTGGACCTGAAAACGGCCGATGCTGCCGTAGAGGCCGTGGTAGCCGAATTCCTGACCGGGGATGTGGACGCTTACGAGCTCGAAAAAGTAAAAAACCAAGCCGAAAGCAGCTTGGTTTTTGGCGAAATTGACCTTCTGAACCGCGCCATGAACCTGGCGTACAGCAAGCTGCAAGGCGACGCCAACTTGGTAAACGATGAAAGCCGCCGCATCCAGGCCGTGACCGTAGCCGACGTGCGCGCCATGGCCCAGCTGGTGCTCCGCCCCGAAAACTGCAATACGATGTACTACGAAGCCACTGCCGTAGCGGAACCGGCGTAGATTCTAGGACGGGTTGTTAAAAACCGGTCATGCTTCGCGGCGCTCTGCATGACCGTTGATGTGGCGCTAGATGACCAGGTGATATCTTACTAGCGCTTGATTTTTACCTTGGTTTTGCCGGGGGCTACCGGCACATTGCTGTCGCGGCTGAGGGTGCTGTTGGCGGGCTTAACGTAGCGGGGGCGCGGGGTGCGGTTGTCGTTGTAGCCGCCGTTGTTCTGGTAGCCCACCTGCTTGCGCATGGGCACGCCGGGCGCGAGGTAGGCCGTACCATCCTTAATATCCTGCGACACACCGGCCCCGTAGGGCTTGCCGGTGTGGGGGTTGATATTGGGGGCCCGGCGAGCCCCCCGCGTGGAGTAGGGCGCGATTTTTTTGCGGGCGGTACGGGTTCCGGTTTGCGCATTGGCCCCGGTTACGGCAAACGTAGCCAGCAGCAGCGTGACGAAAAAGTAGCGTAGCATCGATGGATTATTAAAAAAGTGAAGTGATGGGAAAGTGACTGCCCCGACGGGCCGAAAGCGAACCGGCTCCCGTCATACGCACCACGGCCCACAGCGGGTGAAGTCGAACGACGGAAGCCGAATGGCAATACGCAAGGCGGCCCGGTCGGGATTTACCCAACCGGGCCGCCACCGGGCCGAATTAGTTGCCGAGCGTGGTCTGGCTGCTGGTAGCCGACTTGCGGGGCGGGCGCACGCTGTAGGGCACCATGCCGTTGCTGGTGCGGATGTGCACCGGCATGCCGGGGGCCGCATACACGTTGGCGTTGTCAATTTCGCCCCGCGAGGTGCTCGCACCTGGGGCAACGGCGCCCCAGCCGCCGTCGGTGGCGGATGTGGTGCTGGCCACGGCAGTTTGCGTGGTTTCGAGGGGAGGCCAGCCGTCATTCATCACGGCCGTGGTGGGGGTGGTTTTGAGGGCTACGCGGCGGGCTTTTTTGGCGGCGCGGGCCGTGGCTTTTACCGATTTGGTGGTCTTCTTTTTGGCGGCGATGGGCGTGGTCTGGGCACTGGCTTCAGCCAATAGGAACACCGACAAGGCAAGGGTAAGGATGGAGCGGAACATGGCTGAAGGAAAAAGAAGTGGGGAGGGAAAAGTTGGTTCGTGTAGCTGTTAGGGTACATTTCGAAAAGCGTGCCAACTTTATCTTCTTCCTGCCCGGCCCACGCAAAACGGCCCGGTTGGTGCGCAAACGCATACCAATCGGGCCGTTTCATCGACAAAATCCGGAATAAGACCTCAGCGCGGCGACAGCGTTGTGCCGCCTTTGGTGGTGTGGCGGCCGGCTGCCTTACCATCATACGGCCCAACTTTGCCCTCGGGCACTACAATGGGCTGGCCTGGAGCCGCATAAATACTTTGCGTCTGGCCTTTGGTGCTCGTCGGCAAATCGGCCATGGTACCGGTTGAGGTAATGGTAGCCGGCCGGGCAGTCCGGGTCGGTTGGCGCATGGCAGCTTTGGTACGCGTGGTGGTTTTGGGCGTGGTTTCGCGGGCGGCAGTTTTGGTAGCGGGGGCCGTTTGGGCGGAGGCTTCCGTAGCCAGGGCCAGCACCAGAGTCAGCGTTAGGATGGAGCGAATCATAAGCGAGGGTTTGGGTAATGAGGGACAGGATGTTCAAAAAACCCGCGCCGCAACGCGACCCGGTTCCAGGCATACGCGAAACCCGGCGGCGGGGTCCACGCCCACGGCCTACCCAGCGCCAGCAGCCCGCCGCCGCACCAGACTCATTAGAGACAGCATGAAAAACAGCAGAAAGCCCGGCCGGCCCTTTTCAGGACCCGGCCGGGCTTTCTGCTGTTTTGAAGATTTCAACGGGTAAACAGCCTTTCAGCTTACCCCGCACTACGATTACCAGCCCATCGGCTCGGGCGCTTTCTTTTTGGGCGCGGCGGCCTTGGCAGGAGCTTTGGCGGGCGTACCGGCTTTGGGCGCGGCGGCCATGGGAGCCATTTCGGCCCCGTTGGCAGCATTAGCGGCACCGGTGCTGGCCTGGGCGGCTACTGGCGCAGCAGCGGCGGGGGCGGGCTCGGCCGGCATGAGGGCCGTGGCTGGGCGCGGGGGCCAGGGCTTCTCGTGGCGCGGCTTGCGGTTGAGGCGGCGCTCGCGCATGGCGGCGGCGTCATCGGCCATCACGCTACGGCCACCGCGCATGATTACGGGCGCGCCGGGCGCTACCGAAATGCCCTGGCCACTGGCCACGCCACCACCGGATACACCACCACCGCCGCCACCAAAGCCACCTTTATCGGCCGGGGCCGCAACCTCGGGGGCCGGCGCAGCGGCCGGCATTTCGGGCGCTACTGCGGCCGCGCCGCCGTTCTGGGCAGCCTTCTGGCCGGCAGCCGACGAGCTGCTTTTGGTGGTTTTCTTAGCCGGAGCCTTTTTGGGGGTATCCCAGCCACTCGGAGCATCCCAGCCTCCGCTTTGGGCGGCGGCGGAAGTAGCTAATCCTCCGCTGATAAGTAAAAAGAATAGAGCGCGCTTCATGGCAGGAGATTTTTGTGGATGGTTTATAAACGGCGTAACTGAATGTGTTTGCGAAACGTTCGGCCAGGGCCGGACCCTTGCCGTAACTTTGCGGGCTATGATGCAGGAATCCATTGCCGCGCTGACGGCCGAAATTACGACGGCCGAACTGAATAATCCCGCCGAACTTGATGCTTTTCGCATCAGCTACCTCGGCCGCAAGGGCCGGCTGGCCGACTTATTCGACCAGCTGAAGACCGTGCCCGCCGAGGATAAACGCGCTGTGGGCCAGCAGCTAAATGCCCTGAAGCAGCAGGCCCAGGCCCGCTTCGACGAGGCCCAGCAGGCCGCCGAAGCCACCGCCGACAACGCCCCCGCCAACCCCGATTTCGACTACACCCTGCCCCCCGTGCCCAACGCCCTGGGCACCCGCCACCCCCTGAGCCTGGTGCGCGAGGAGATGCTGCGCATCTTCGGCCGCATTGGCTTCGCCGTGGCCGAGGGGCCGGAGATTGAGGACGACTGGCACAACTTCACGGCCCTCAACTTCCCCGAGAACCACCCGGCGCGGGATATGCAGGACACATTCTTTGTGGAGTCGCGGACTGGTGGGATGGTGGATTCTGCAGACGACAATTCGCAAACCCACCAATCCACCAATCCACAACCCCACCTATTGCGCACCCACACCAGCACCGTGCAGGTGCGCGTGATGGAAACCGAGCCGCTGCCCATCCGGCGGGTGATGCCGGGCCGGGTGTTCCGCAACGAGGCCATTTCGGCGCGGGCGCACATGATGTTTCATCAGGTGGAGGGCATTTTCATTGACGAGGGCGTGAGTTTCGCCGACCTGAAGCAGACGGTGTACTACTTCGTGCAGGAGCTATTCGGGGCTGATATCAACATCCGTTTCCGGCCCAGCTTCTTCCCCTTCACCGAGCCCAGCGCGGAAATTGACATCACCTGCCTGATTTGCAAGGGCGCGGGCTGCAACATCTGCAAGTACTCGGGCTGGGTAGAGATTGGTGGTTGCGGCATGGTGGACCCCGCCGTGCTCGAAAACGCCAAAATCGACCCCGAGAAATACTCCGGCTACGCCTGGGGCATGGGCATCGAGCGCATTGCCATGCTCAAGTACCAGATTAAGGACTTGCGCCTGTTCACGGAGAATGACATGCGCTTCCTGCGGCAGTTTGAGGCACTGTAGGCACTTGAATCATTTGGCTTTAAACCGCTGTTGCGATGGTTATGGTAAACCTCATTCTGCCTTTTGCCGACCCTGAGCTGGAAGCCGGTGCGCCGGCCATCAGCCTGTCCGAGCGCTTCAATCACATGAGCGAGGACGAATTCTATGAATTCTGCCAGCGCAACCCTGATTTGAAGTTTGAGCGCCGCGCCGATGGCACCATTGAATACCTGAACATGACCGGAGGAACGACAGGCAACCGCAACAGCGAGCTGCTTACGGACTTAACTATCTGGAATCGGCAAGGCCGGCCAGGCTTCGTCTTCGATTCTTCCACCGGTTTCCGGCTGCCCAACGGCGCGGTGCGCTCGCCCGATGCGGCGTGGGTGCGCGCCGAAACCTGGCAAACCCTGCCCGCCGGGCAGCAGGAGAAATTCCCGCCGCTGTGCCCGGACTTTGTGGTCGAGCTGCTCAGCCCCTCGGATGCCATAACCGAGCTGGTGGCTAAAATGCAGGAATACATTGCCAACGGCTGCCGCCTGGCCTGGCTTATCGACCCCAAAATGGAAACCGCCCGCGTGTTCCGCGCCGATGGCTCGGTGAGCGTGGTAAAGTCCTTCGACGAAACCCTGAGCGGCGAGGACGTACTGCCCGGCTTCGCCTTTGCGCTGGCCACGTTGCGCTAAAAAATTAAGAAACAAAATATCCCGCTTCGCTGAAAACTGAGAATCAGCGAAATCACGGTTAATCAGTATAAATCAGCGATTGTGAAAGTTAGAAATCAGACCACCAATAAAGTAAACGTCATCACCCTCGGCTGCTCGAAGAACATCGTGGACAGCGAAGTCCTGATGGGCCAGCTCGTGGCCAACGACTTCGACGTGACCCACGAGGCCGAGAAGTCGGACGCTAACATCGTCATTATCAACACCTGCGGCTTTATTGATAACGCCAAGCAGGAAAGCATCGACACCATTCTGCGCTACGCCGACGAGAAGGAGGCCGGCCGCCTGGATAAGCTCTACGTGACGGGCTGCCTCTCGCAGCGCTACAAGGACGAGCTGGAGGTGGAAATCCCGCAGGTAGATGCCTATTTCGGCACCCTGGAGCTGCCCCAGATGCTGAAGGTGCTGAACGCCGACTACAAGCACGAGCTCATCGGCGAGCGCCTGATTACCACGCCCAAGCACTACGCCTACTTCAAAATCGCGGAGGGCTGCAACCGCCCCTGCTCGTTCTGCGCCATCCCGCTGATGCGCGGCAAGCACGTCGACCGCAAGATTGAGGACCTGGTGAAGGAGGCCAAGCGCCTCGCCAGCATGGGCACCAAAGAGCTGATTCTCATTGCCCAGGACCTGACTTACTACGGCCTGGAAGCCTACGGCGAACGCAAGCTGGCCGACCTGCTCCGCAACCTGTCGGACGTGAACGGCATCGACTGGATTCGGCTGCAGTACGCCTACCCCTCGCAGTTCCCGCTCGATGCGCTGGACGTGATGGCCGAGCGCGAAAACATCTGTAAGTACCTCGATATGCCCCTACAGCACGGTTCCGATGCCATGCTGAAAAGCATGCGCCGGGGCATCACCAAGCGCCGCACCATCGAGCTGGTGGACACCATTCGGCAGCGCGTGCCGGGCATCGCGCTGCGCACCACGCTCATCGCCGGCCACCCCGGCGAAACGGAGCAGGACTTCCAGGAGATGTACGACTTCGTGGAGCAGACGCGGTTTGAGCGTTTGGGCATCTTCACTTACTCACATGAGGAAAACACGCACTCGCACACTTTGGTGGACGACGTGCCGGCTGAGCTGAAACAGGAGCGCGCCGACGCCATCATGGAATTGCAGCAGGGCATTTCAATGGAGCTGAACGAGGCCCGCGTGGGCCAGACCTACAAGGTGCTGTTCGACCGCAAGGAGAGCGGCCACTTTGTGGGCCGCACGGAGTTCGACTCGCCGGAAGTGGACAACGAGGTGCTGGTGCCAGTGGAACGCGACACGTTCGTGCGCCTCGGCGATTTTGCGAACGTGAAGATTACCGCCGCAACGGACTTCGATTTGTACGGTAAGCTGGTGTAGGGACGCATGCTTGCGCCTCGTCGTTAAACGACACCTTTTGGCACCTTTAAACGGCACGGACGATGAGACGTAGGGATGCGCCTCTACAACCCAAAACTAACTTTTCCGGCGGGGCCGGGTTTTGTGCGGACTTTTGCCATTGGCACAGGTTCGCCCCGAACCCGGCCCCGCTCGTATTACCCCCATGCCTACTCGTTGTACCACGCTGCCCTACGCCGAAACCGGCGCTTTCTCGGGCCTGTTGACTGATTATATTGCCCAAAACCCGGTCCTGGCCCCGTTTTATAACCGCTTTCCGACGCTCGAAAACTTCGCCGCTCAAATGGAGGAGAAGCAGGCTACTTACACGCCCGAAGCGCGGCAGCGGCTGGTAGCGGCTTTGCGCGAGCAATACGGCCCGAACGCGGCGGCGGCTATTGAAGCCAATATCGAATTGCTGACGAAGGAAACGACGTTTACCGTCACCACCGGGCATCAGCTCAACCTGCTCACCGGGCCGCTGTATTTCATCTACAAAATCGTGTCGGCCATTAAGTTGAGCCAGGAGCTGAAGGCCAAATACCCGCAGCACGATTTCGTGCCGGTGTACTGGATGGCCACGGAGGACCACGATTTCGCCGAAATCAACCACTTCTCGCTCTTTGGTAAAACCTACGCCTGGGATGCCGCCGGCACCGGCGGACCGGTGGGCCGCCTGCTGCTCGACGGCCTGAGCGAGCAGCTGCTGAGCCAGCTGCCGCCCGAAGTGCCCACCGCTTTCCACGAAGCGTATTCCACGTCGAAGAACCTGGCCGAAGCCACCCGCAAGCTGGCCGATTCGCTGTTTGGCGAATACGGCCTGGTGACGCTCGACGCCGACCGCCCGGCCCTGAAACAGGCCCTGGTGCCGCTGCTGACCAAAGAAATTGAGGCGCAGGTTTCGAACGCCGCCGTGCAGGCCACCAACGAGCGGCTGATAACCGCCGGCTACAAGCCGCAGGTGTACTCGCGGCCCATCAACCTGTTTTTCATCACCGACGAGGGCAAGCGCGAGCGCCTGGAGCCCGACGCCAGCGGGGCCGACTGCGTGGAAGTGACCATTCGCAACACGGCCAAGTGCCACAGCCAGGCCGAGTTGCTGGCCCTGGCCCAGGCGCACCCCGAGCAGTTCAGCCCCAACGTGGTGTTGCGGCCGGTGTACCAGGAAATCCTGCTGCCGAACCTGGTGTACATCGGCGGCGGGGCCGAGGTGGCGTACTGGTTCCAGCTGAAGGACGTGTTTGCGGCCTTTGACGTGCCGTTCCCGATGGTGCTGCCGCGCAATTCGGCCGAGTACATCAGCCGGGCCAACGCGGGCAAGCTGAAAAAGCTGGGCCTGACCACGCCCGAGATTTTCCGGCCCCTGCCGGACCTTAAGAAGCAGGTGGGTGCCGCCCTGGGCCAAGAAGAAATCAGCCTGCAGGAGCAGCAGCAGGCCTTGGCCGCCGCCTTCCAGCAGGTGCAGGACGTAGCCCAGCGCCTCGACCCCACCCTGGTGAAAACGGTGGCCGCCGAAGCCCAGAAAGCCGCCGCCAGCCTCGCCGGCCTCGAAAAGCGCCTGAGCAAAGCCGCCGAAACCAAGAATGAAACCGCCTACACCCAGCTGGCTGCCCTCAAGGAAAAGCTGTTTCCCGGCGGCGGCCTGCAGGAGCGCAGCGAGAACGTGCTGAGCATTCTGATTAATAACCCCGGCTTTATTGCGCAGCTGATTGAGGCGTTTGAGCCGCTGGCGCTGGAATTTACGGTGCTGGAGGAGGAGTAAGACAGCGTGTTGTGATGCAGGATAAAGCCAATCTCCGCCGCGCCGCCCTGGCCCGCCGCAAGGCCCTGCCGGCCGCCGAAATCGCGCAGCATAGCCAGCAGCTGTGCGACCAGCTATTCCAGCATTTCCCGGTGGCGGAGTGGCGCTGGCTGCACCTGTTTCTGCCGCTGGCCCAGTACAATGAGCCGGATACCTGGCTGATTATCCATCGCATCTGGGCCGAGGGGCTGGCGGTGCGGCTGGCGGTGCCCGTGGTGCAGGCCGATGGGATTTCGCTGCGCCATTACGAGCTGACGCCGGACACGCCGCTGCACCCCAGCCACTGGGGCATTTCTGAGCCTGCCGCTACCGCCGAAACGGAAGTACCGGCTGCCGCTTTCGATGCCGTGCTGGTGCCCCTGCTGGCCGTGGACCGGGCCGGCCACCGCGTGGGCTACGGGGGAGGATTCTACGACCGGTTTCTGGCCCAGTGCCGGCCAGAAACGCAGCTCATCGGCCTGAGCGTGCTGGATGAGGCACCCGTAGCCGCCATTGCCGATGTGCTGCCCACCGATGTGCCGCTCACGGCCTGCCTCATGCCGGGCGGGGTGTGGCAGTTTTGAGGCATCTTGACAAAACGGAATATCAGGCTATTTATTATTCGGTTCAGGAATAAATTTTTATTCATAATAGTCTCACAATAAGGCAATAAGACGCTGCGTTTCCCGGGTATATTTCACCTAATACTCGCAGCTTTATGATGAACAATGCCCAGCTGGCGACGGCCAGCCTCGACGACATCGTGTTCGATGGTCGCAACCGTCACTACGGGGCCTACGAGCTCCGCGCCCTCTACCAGCGCCACATGACGCGGGCATTGATTATTGCCACGGTCTTGCTGGCTTTGCTGATGGTTTTTCCGTTGGTAGCGCAGCTGCTGAAGGAGGATGTGCTGGTGGTACCGACGGACCTTGACAAAGGCAAGGTGACACTCATTGCGCCGCCGCTGGCCCCCGAAAGGGTGATTACACCTCCCCCGACAACGGCCCCGCCCAAGTCGGTACTTCCGGCCGCACCGACTCAGCATCTGGCTGCCACGCGCTTCGTTGAAATGAAGGTGACGCCCGATGACCAGGCTACGGAGGATGTACCCGACCAGAAGCTGCTGGCCAATACCACCGTTTCCACCATCACCAGCATTGGCGAGGCTTCCGCAACTGACCTAGGTCCGCTGACTGATACCGGCGGCACCAAAGAGATTGGGGCCGATGTGGTGAAAGAAACGACGTACGTTTATGTGGAGCAGATGCCAGAACTGCCGGGTGGCGGCGGCCAGAAAGCCATTGTAGCAGCCATCCAGAAGGCCGCGAAATACCCGGCACTGGCCCTTGGCAATCAGATAGAGGGCAAAATATACGTCAGCTTTGTTGTGAACTCGCTGGGCGATGTTTCCGATGTGAAGGTGGTGAAAGGCCTGGGCTATGGCCTGGACGAGGAAACCATCCGCGCTGTAAAAACCCTGCCCCGGTTCACCCCAGGCAAGCAAAATGGCCGGGCGGTGAGCGTGGCCTACACCGTGCCCATTAGCTTCAAAATTCAATAAGCACTTCGGGCCGGCAGCATAAAAAACGTCTGGCTCCGCTTGCTTCGCCTGTGCGAACGCGAGCGGAGCCGGACGTTTTTTATGCGTATTCGGCTTACTTCAGCTCCGCCTCCACGCCCGTGATGCGGGCCTGGCCCCAGGGCGCGATGCTGACGCGCACCCGCAGCGGGTGCAGGCGGCCGGCTTTTTCGAGGCGTAGGCCGCTGCCTTCGGGCACGTAGTACCGCTCCAGGTTGAAGCGCAGGTTGAACGAGCTCCGATACACATCCGTGACCCAGCCGCGCAGCACGGCCTGGCCCACGCCGGGCTTTGGGGCCTGCGGATACACGCCTACGGCGGTGCTGAGGCTATCGGAGCCGGTGGCCAGCAGCACGAATACCGCCTGGCGGCGCTGCGGGGCGGCGGGGCCTTGCCAGCGGCTCAGGGGCGTTTCGCTGATGGCGTAGTGCAGGCGCACGAAGTCGCCGTAGAGCAGGTCGCGCGGGTCGATGGGCGTGGTGGCCAGCATAACTTTCTGGCCCAGGGCCGTGGTGGCGTAGCCCGCGCCGGCCACGCCCAGCACGTAGAGCACCTGCGCCGCTACCAGGGCGCGCAGCATCGGGCGGCGGCGCGCCGGGCTTGAGAACCAGGAGAGCAGGTCAGTCATTCGATAATTACGAATTATAAATTATAAATTATGAATTGGCTCTGCGGCTTCGGAATCATTGGCCGGGATGGGTGGGGTGCCGGCCTGCTGCGCTACGGCCGGGGCGGCGGCCAGTACCTGGGCGTTGCGGCGGCGCAGGTACCAGCTCAGGGCCAGCAGCAGGATGCCGCCAATCAGGAAAAACAGCGACTTATCCATAAAGCCCCAAGTGAGCTTGAAGTAGGCCACGGCGGTGGCGGCCACAAACAGCACCGCGCCGATGGTGAGCTGGTCGGGGTCGTGGTCACGGTTGGCGCGGGCCAGCACCGAACCGGCGTGGGCATACAGCACCACCAGCGTGGCCACGGCCAGCGACAACCCGCCCGACAAATAAAAGCCCGGCAGCAGCAGCAGCCACTCGGGCAGGGTGGCCAGGCTGCCCCGCGCCCGCTTGCCGGCCACCGATAGGGCCAGCACGGCCGCCAGCGCCCCCAGGTAGGGCAGCAGCGGCGGCCGCAGCACGTTGGCATAGGCATCGGCTTCGCCAAACACCGCCAGCCCGAACATAAACAGATAGGCCGCCACCAGCGGCGGCACCTGTAGGGCGCGGCCACCGAGGCGGTTGGGCTGCCAGTCGCCGGCCGCATAAATGGCCATGGCCGGCACAAAAAACCAGGTAATTTTGGCGTGGAGCACGATGATGAGAAGGCCCGCCTGCCAGAGCAGGCCGGCGGCCAGCACGTAGCTGCCCACTACATCGGGCCGGCGCCACCAGTAGTAGCCCATGCCGCCCACCACCAGCCACGCCGTGACGTAGCTGAAGATGCCCAGCGACTCGACGCAGTACGTTTGCACCGCCGCCCCGATAAGCACCGTGAGCAGCACCAGCAGCCGCGAGCCGTAAACGTAGCTCAGGCCCACGCCTGCCACCACCCAGGCCAACAGGCCGCTGGCATCGTAGCCCACCAGCTGAAAAAGCTGGCTGGTGAGGATGATGCTGGCCCCAAACAGCAGCAGCCCCAGCCCGATGAGGCCGTGGCCGAGGTCAGGGTTGCCGCGCCGCAGGAAGTAGGCACCCGCACCGTAGCTGCCCACTAAGCTGCCCAGCAGCAGCGCCAGCCGCAGGGCGGTGGGCAGGCCCTGCCAGTTGGCGGCCACCACGCTCAGCCCGCTCAGGCCCACCAGCACGCTGCCCAGGATGGGAAGCAGGCCCAGGGCCGGGGCCTGCTGCGGGTAGCGGGCTAGCAGCTGCTGCCGCTGCGCCTCGCTGATGAGGCCATCGGTGACCCAGCCGGGACTTTCGGTATCGAGAAATTTGCGGGACAAGTTTTAGGGAATGAGGGTAGGAGGGTGTGGGGGCAGGAGGGTAAGTGCGAAGGTAGGAGAATCCCCAATGCGTTGCGACGCTCTCGCCATTGCACCCGCTTGCCTTCGCACCCTCCTGTTCCACCTTCCGGCCGCGTCATTTCGCGCAGACCGGGTGGCAACTCATGGGATTTTTGCCGGGGTTCGGGGCTGATTTCGGTGGATTGAGGGTGGTGCTAGCGGCGGCAGGTGGGCAGCGGGGCTTGTTTTGGGCATTCTTCACTCCCAAGCCCTACGCTTATGAAACTGCTGCACACGCTTCGCCGGCTGGCCCTGGCCCCGTTGTTCTGGCTGCCGCTGGCCAGCTTTGCCCAAACGCCCACCCCGGCACAACCTGAAACAGTTTTTGCCGGCGTGCCGCAGGAAACCGTGGCGGGTGAGGCCCCGGCGTTCCAGCTCTTCGACCAGAAGTTCTACGACAACCAGCTTTTTTTGCTGGGCGAGGCGCACGGCGTGCAGCGGCCCCAGGAGCTGGATTTTGCCCTGCTCAAGCACCTGAACCAGCGGGCCGGCGTGCGTACCTACGTGGCCGAAGTAGACTGCGCCAAAGCTTATTACCTGAACGAGTACCTGCGCACGGGCGATGAAGCGACCCTGGACCTGGTTTTCCGCAGCTGGCTGGCGGAAACTTCCCAGTGGGCCAACCAGGATTTCCGGGCCAAGCTCCAGCGCATCCGGGCCTGGAACCTGACGCTGCCCGCCAACCGCAAAGTCCGCTTCCTCGGCCTCGACCAGCTCCAGGACCTGCCCCTGGCCGGTGACTATCTGGCGGCCCTGCTGCGGAAAAGCCCGCCGCCCCAGCCCCTGCGCGCCCCGCTTGATTCGGTGGTTACTATGCTGCGGCAGCCCACGGCCAACCCGGCGCTGGCCGGCCTGGCCCGCCGCGCCCTGAATCAACAAACTGACGCCTCCGCCGACCTGCGCTACCTGCTGCTCAACCTCACCTATCCCCTGGGCAGCATGCGGCAGCGCGAGCAGAACATCTTCGCCAACCTGGAGGCGTTGTACCAGACCCGGCAGCTCACCAACGAGAAGCTGTACGGCATGTGGGGCCTGGCCCACGTGCTGCAAAGCCCGCTGGTGGATGGCTACCCGTCGTTCGCCGCCCGCATTCAGCAGAGCAGCTTGCCGCTGCGCAACCGGGTGGCCTCGGTGCTCTGCGTGTTCAGCGGCTGCCAGATGCTGTGCGCCACCGCCGGCCTGTCCGCGCCCTGGCAAACGGCCGGCCAGCCCTACAGCAGCACCGACAAATTCAACCACGACGGCCCGCTGGTAGTACTCGACGGCCTGGCCGAACTGAAGCAGCGCACCACGCCGGGCAGCAGCACCCTGTTCCGCCTCGATGCGCCGGGGGCAGCCAGCGCGCGCCAGTCCATTCACCTGCGGTACGCGCCGGGCATGCCGCCCAGCCAGCAAATGCAATTTAGCCCCCAGGTGCCGGCGGCGGCCTACGTGCAGTACCTGCTGCTGGTGCGCGACTCGGGCCCGGTACGGCCGCTGCAGCCGGCGGCAGCTGGCGCGGTGGGCCGCCGCTAGCCGGGCCCGACAGATGCATATTGCACCACCTTCCGCGTTTTCTGATTTCCATGTCGTTTCATTTCACTGCCCAACGCCCCTCCCGCTCCGACCTGGGCCTGGTGGCGGCCTACTGGCTGGTGGTGGCCCCGGTGCTGCTGCTCCAATACCGAGCCGACAATGGCGCGAGCCTGGGGCAGGTGCTGCCCGAAGTCGGGGCCACGGTGCTGTTCGACACGGCGGCGGTGGCCCTGCTGGTGGGCGGGCTGCTGCCCTTGTTTCTGAGCCGGCGGCGCTGGTTGGGGCTGGCGCTGCTGCCGGTATTTCTGGTGCTGAGCGGGGCCGGCTATCTGCTGCTTTACGGCCGCCTGTTGGGGCATTCCACGGCGCTTTCGGGGGCGCGGCTGGTGCTGGGGGCGGTGGCCCACGCCAAAAGCTACGGCCTGCTGGCCGTGCTGCTCACCGGCAAGCGCTACTTCGAGGCCCAGCGCCATGTGCTGCTGCTGCAAAAGGCCCAGGCCGAAAGCGCCCTGCGCAACCTCAAGGCCCAGCTCGACCCGCACTTTCTGTTCAATAACCTCAACGTGCTGCGCGGCCTCATTCAGGAAGACCCGGCCGCCGCCAACGAGTTTGTGACGCGGCTGGCGGCGCTCTACCGCTTCCTCATCCGGCACCAGCACGAAGACGTGGTGCCCCTGGCCGAAGAGCTGCAGTTTGCCGACGAGTACGTATTCCTGCTGCGCCACCGCTTCGGTACGGCCTACGAGTTCCGGCAGACGTTGCCCCCGGCGGCCGAGGTGGCCGAGTTGCTGCTGGTACCCGGCACCATCCAGCTGCTGCTCGAAAACGCCATCAAGCACAACGCCGGCAACGAGGACGCGCCCCTGCTTATAAGCCTCGAAGCCACGGCCACGGCCCTCACCGTGCACCACGCCCGCCGCCCCAAGCGTACGCCGGTGGAATCGGCCGGCACGGGCCTGGCCAACCTGCGCGAGCGGTACCGGCTGCTGTTTCAGCGGGAAATTCAAGTTGAGGCGCTCGCCGATACCTTCACCGTCACCATTCCACTGCAGCGCCAGGCCCGCCGGATTGTGGTCGCCCAACCACTCGTTAGCGCATGAATATTCTGATTCTGGAAGACGAGGAGCCCGCCGCCCGCCAGCTCACGCAACTGCTAGCCCAGGCCGGACACGCCACCGCGCCGCCCGTGCTCCGCAGCGTGGAAAAAGCCCTGACCTGGCTCCAAACCAACCCCCTGCCCGACCTTATTCTGTCGGATATCGAGCTGCTCGACGGCAACGTTTTTTCGCTCTACGAGCAGTTTCCCGTAGCCTGCCCCATCATCTTCACCACGGCCTACGACCAGTTTCTGCTGGCCGCATTCCGGGGCAACGGCATTGCCTACCTGCTCAAGCCCTTCACCCTGGAGCAGCTGCAGGCCGCCCTGGCCAAGTACGAGCAGCTGCGCACCAACCTCGCGCCGCCCACGCCCGCGCCCAGCCTGCCGCCCGACGTGATGCGTGAGCTAACCCAGGCCCTGCGCCAGCACAGCCAGCCGGCCTACAAGCAGCGCTTTTCGGTGCGGATGCGCAACGGCCTCTACCTGCTCCAAACCGCCGACATCGCCTACCTGCAAGCCGACGAAGGCGTGACCTTCGCCGTCGACAGTGCCGGCACGCGCTACCCCCTCAGCGGCACGCTGGCCGAGCTGGAGCGCCAGCTCGACCCCAGCCGCTTCGGCCGCCTCAACCGCTCCGAGCTGGTGAACGTGGCCTTCATCGAGCGGGCCGAGCCGTATTTCAACAACCGCCTCGCCGTGAAGCTACGCGCCCCCGGCCTCACCCTCACCACCAGCGCCGCCCAAACCCCCGAGTTCCGCCGCTGGCTGGAAGGGTGAAGGGTTTTAGGGTAGGAGGGATTTCGTCTGTCATCCTGAGCTTGCGAAGGACCTTATCAAGTTCGCGCTATTTGAATTTACTGCAAACCGTTCGGGCTTGATAAGGTCCTTCGCAAGCTCAGGATGACAGCAGGCATTACACTCTCCTACCCTTCTTTCCGCGCTCGCGTCATTTCGCGCTTGCCGGGCGGGCCGGGCAGCTTTTCCGTTAGCCAGCCGGCGGCGCGCAGGTTGCGGCGGAACTGGCCTTGGGCGCAGTAGCTCACCAGCACCGCGCCGGGCGCGGCGGCGGCGTAAAGCTGGGCAAAAACGGCCTCCGTCCACAGCTCGGGCTGTTTTTCGGGGGCGAAGGCATCGAAATAAATCAGATTGTAGTGCTCGGCGGGCAGCGCCGCTTCTTGCAGCGGCTGGTGCAGCTTGCGCAACTCAAAACCAGGCAGCAGCTCTACCTGCGCATCCCAGGGGGCGGCGTGCAGCTCGGCAAACAGCTCTTTGAGGGGGGTACCGCGCTCGTCCCACTCGGGTTGCAGGGCGGCCACCACGGCGGGCGGTAGCGGGAAGGTTTCGAGGCCATCATACTCGATAAACGCGCCGGCAGCCTGCGCGGCTTCCAACGTCAATAGCGCATTCAAGCCAGTGCCGAGGCCTATTTCGAGGATGCGCAAGGGCTGGCCGGTTGCGGCGGCCGCCGGCAGCAACGGGGCCAGCCCGTGCCGGATGAAGACGTGCGCCGACTCTTGCCGCGCCCCGTGCTGCGAGTGGTAATGCTCATTCAGTGCTGGCACGAAAAGCGTGGCCGAGCCGTCGGCCGTGCGGCGCACCTCTACCTTTGATTGTTCGCCCCACTGCGGTTGGCCATCCATTTTTAATTGTTAATTCTTAATTTTTAATTCAATCCATGCCCCGCGTAAAAGTAGCCCTGCCCGACACCTTCTCCTTCACCACCGAAATCCCGGTGCGCGTCACCGACCTCAACTACGGCGGGCACGTGGGCAACGACGCCATGCTGGGCCTGCTGCACGAGGCGCGGGTGCATTTCCTGCGCTCTATCGGCGTGCCCAATGACTACGATGCCGTCACCAAGCTCGGCCTCATCATGGTGGATGTGGCCGTGGAGTACAAGGGCGAAGCCTTTCACGGCGACGTGCTGCGCGTGCAAATGGCCGGCAATGACCTCAATAAATATGGCTTCGATGTGGTGTACCACGTGCACAACCAGGCCGGCAAGGAAATAGCCCGCGCCAAAACCGGCATGCTCTGCTTCGACTACAACACCCATAAGCTGCGCCTGCTGCCCGAGGAGCTGGCCGCGCAGCTGCAATAGCCACTCGTGTTTCGCCTCGTCCTCCTCACCGCGCCCACGGCCCTGCCCGATGAGGCACGCCTGCTCGCCGCCCTGCTCGGCGCGGGTTCCGAAACCCTGCACCTGCGCAAGCCCGGCTGGCCCACCGCGCAGGTTGAAGGGCTAATTCAGGCCCTGCCAAGCCAGTTCTATGGGCGGCTGGTGCTGCACGGGCACTCCGGGCTGGTGCGATGCTATGGCCTGGGCGGACTGCACCTCACCGGGCAGCAGCGCGCCGCCACCGTGCGCCGCCCGCTGCTCCTGCCCGGCCAGACGCTCTCCACGTCCTTCCACACGCTGGCCGAAATCAGCCGGCACCGCCGCCGCTACGACTACATTTTTCTGAGCCCGATATTCGACAGCATCAGCAAGGCGGGCTACAGCAGCACCTTTAAGCTGCCAGAGCTGCGGGCGTTTTTCCAGCGCCGGGCGGGCCGGGCCGGCTACCACGCGCCGGTGCTGGCGCTGGGCGGTATTGCGGCCAGCAACCTGGCGCTGGTGCAGCACAGCGGCTTCGCGGGTGCAGCCGTGCTGGGCACTATCTGGCAAAGCCCCGACCCGGTGGCGGCCCTGCGGCAGCTGCAGGAGCAGCTATAGCACGCACTTTGCAGTACGCGGCGCGGTGGTTTAGGCCAGCGCCGCGTCCCAGTCTTTCCACACCGGCTCGTAGCCTTGGCGGCGCAGCATGGCCGCAATCTCCGGCGGACTGCGCTCGTCCGAAATCTCAAATTGCTCCAGCGACTCCGGCGCCACGGCGTAGCCGCCGGGGTTGGTTTTGGAGCCCGCGCTGATGCTGGTGATACCCAGCTTGATGACGTGGTCACGAAAAACCGGGCTTTCGCGAGTCGAAATCGACAGTTCTACCTCGCCGTTCCAGATGCG
This sequence comes from Hymenobacter artigasi, assembly GCF_012275535.1. Classification (GTDB taxonomy): domain Bacteria; phylum Bacteroidota; class Bacteroidia; order Cytophagales; family Hymenobacteraceae; genus Hymenobacter; species Hymenobacter artigasi. The sequence continues at coordinate 258,135 of NZ_JAAVTK010000003.1, forward strand.
GTAGGCGCAGATAAGCTGCACCAACTCGCGGTCGCTCATTTCCACTTTGGGCTGCAGCATGCCCTCGGCCGGCCGCAGGCGCGGAAACGACAGGCTATACTTGGTTTGCCAGTAGGTTTTTTCGAGGTAATCCAAGTGCAGGGCGGTGTAGAAGCAGTCGGTGCGCCAGTCTTCGAGCCCGATGAGTACGCCCAGTCCCATTTTGTGGATGCCGGCCCGGCCCAGCCGGTCGGGCGTGTCGAGGCGGTAGTCGAAGTTCGATTTTTTGCCCTTGGGGTGGTGCTTCTTGTAATCGGCGCGGTGGTAGGTTTCCTGGTACACCAGCACCGTGTTCAGGCCTTCGGGAATCAGCCGCTCGTAGTCGGCCTGGTCCAGCGGCTGCACTTCCATGGAGATGTGCGCGAACTGCGGCCGCAGCGTGCGCAGGGCTTTTTCGAGGTAATCGATGCCCACCGTCACGTTGGCCTCGCCGGTCACTAGCAGCACGTGGTCGTAGCCCCAGTCCTTGAGCACGGCCGCTTCCAGCAGCATTTCCACGCTGCTGAGGGTGCGCCGGGCAATCTTATTATCCAGACTAAAGCCGCAATACGTGCAGATATTCTGGCACTCATTGCTCAGGTACAGCGGCGCATACAGCTGCAGGGTGTTGCCGAACCGCTTGCGCGTAAGCTGGTGGCTGAGCTGTGCCATCTGCTCCAGATACGGCGCGGCGGCGGGCGAAATCAGGGCCTTGAAGTCTTCCAGCGTGCGCTGCGGCGCGGCCAGGGCGTGCGCTACGTCCGCCGCCGTTTTGGCGTAGATGCTGGCCTTCACGTCGTCCCAGGGCTGGGCCTCGAAGATGGGTTGGAAGCTCATGTTGGTAATGATTAACGGATAGTGATTAGTGGTTAATCGAGAAATGCGCCTGTCATCCTGAGCTTGCGAAGGACCTTATCACGGTCGCACCGTCAGATTTACGGGGAGCTGTTCTAACGTGATAAGGTCCTTCGCAAGCTCAGGATGACAGGCGTAAACCTTAAATCACTAATCCAGAAACGCCGTGAGTGGCGAGCTGGCTACCGCCTCAGTGTGCGCCACCGGCCCGGCCAGCCGCGCCTCGTAGGCCATGCGCCCGGCCTCCACGGCCATCCGGAAGGCTGTGGCCATGGCCACCGGGTTGCCGGCCACAGCAATGGCCGTGTTCACCAGCACCGCATCGGCGCCCATTTCCAGGGCCGCCGCCGCATGCGAAGGCGCGCCGATGCCGGCATCTACCACTACCGGCACCTTGCTCTGGCCAATGATGATTTCCAGAAACTCCCGCGTGAGCAGGCCCTTGTTGGAGCCGATGGGTGAGCCCAGGGGCATCACGGCCGCCACGCCCACTTCTTCCAGCCGCTTGCACAGCACCGGGTCGGCGTGGATGTAGGGCAGCACTACGAAACCCAGCTTCACCAGCTCCTCGGCGGCTTTCAGGGTTTCGATGGGGTCGGGCAGCAGGTACTTGGGGTCGGGGTGGATTTCGAGCTTGAGCCAGTTGGTTTCCAGCGCCTCGCGGGCCAGCTGGGCGGCAAATACGGCTTCCCGGGCCGTGCGCACGCCGGAGGTATTGGGCAACAGGTGGAACTGCGGGTGCGCGAGGTGGCGCAGGATGTCATCCTCGGCATTGGCCACGTCTACCCGTTTCAGGGCCACCGTCACCAACTCTGAGCCGGAGGCCAGCAAGGCTTCCTCCATCAGAACCGAGGAGCTGAATTTGCCCGTGCCGGTAAACAAGCGCGAGGTGAACTCCCGGCCGGCGATAACCAGTTTTTTAGTCAACATATTCATTAGATGGCTTCTACTCCCGTTAATTCACGAACAAACTGCCCGGCCGCCACCGCCGGATTTTCGGCCGTGCCAATGGCCCCCGACACCGCCACGCCGTGCAGCCCCGTTGTCAGCAGCGCGGGCACATCGGCCAGCAGGATGCCCCCAATGCCAACAACCGGCACCGTGATGCCCGCCGCCCGGCACTGCTGCAGGATATCGGCGTAGCCCGCCAGGCCCAGAATCGGGCTTAGCTTCTCTTTTGTCGTGGTGAAGCGAAATGGACCCAGCCCCACGTAGTCGACCCCAGCCGCCGCCAGCCGCTGCACATCGGCAAAGGTGTTGGCCGTGCCGCCGACGATGAACCGTGCCCCCAGCATCTGGCGGGCCTCGTCGGGTGGCAGGTCCTGCTGGCCCAGGTGCACGCCTTCGGCCCCGATTTCCTGCGCCAGCGCCGGATTATCGTTGATGATGAGCGTGGCCCCGTAGCGGCGGCACACGGCCTGCGTTTCCAGCGCCAGCTGCTTCCAGATGGTGGGCGACTGGTTTTTCACCCGCAGCTGCACCCAGCGCACGCCGCCCTGGCAAGCCAGCTCGGCCGCCTCGGGGCTGGCAGTGATGTAGTGAAGAGCGTTGATTTTCATAGTTGATTTATGCGTTTGAATGGTACCCCAGCAGCGAATCGTTGCTGGCCAGAAATGCGGTGACATATTCCTTGCCCGTCCGGCAGGCGGCCGCCAGCCCCTCCCCTTTCGCGAGCCCCGCCAGCACCGCCGACGACAGCACGCAGCCGCTGCCGTGCTTCTCGCCGTGCGCCAGCCGCGCCGCCGAAAATGCATGCCGCCGTCCGCCTTCCAGCAGCACATCGGTCGACAGCCCGCCCGCCGCGTGGCCGCCCTTCAGCAGCACCGGGCAGAAAGCCGCGACTGCCGCCGCCGCCGCTTCAGCCGAATCACTGGGCCAGAGGCGCAGCATTTCGGGCTGATTGGGGGTGATGAGGGCCATTTCGGCGCACAGCGCGCGGAGCAAGTCGCGGTCGGTGGCGCGGTGAAATTCGTAGCCGGCCGAGGCCTTCAGCACAGGGTCCCACACGATTTGCAGGTTTCGGTTCCGGCTTTTCAGCCAGCCAATCAGCTCCAGCAGCTGCGGCAGGCTTTCAACAAGGCCAATTTTGATGAAGTCGACCTGAAAGCGCGCGAACAGAATGCGTAGCTGGTCGCGGATTTCAGTGGCCGGCACCCAGCGCACGCGCTCAAACGAGATGTCGTTCTGCACCGTGAGGGCGGTGCACACGCCCAAGCCGTACACACCGCTGGCTTCCAGCGTTTTCACATCGGCCAGCAGGCCCGCGCCGGCGCTGGGGTCGAAGCCGGCAATGGTGAGGGCGTAGGGGCGCATTATTTGGTGCTTGGTGCTTGGTTGTTGGTGCCTGGTTGAACGTCATCCTGAGCGTAGCCGAAGCATCTCTACCTCTTCGCCTGACTAGGCACCCCACCCCCGGCCCCTCCCCTCCGGGAGAGGGGTGCCAGACGACAGCAGAACAGCGTCGTTGAACGCACCCCTCTCCCGGAGGGGAGGGGCCGGGGGTGGGGTGTGGGCTTTAGAAATAAATCTCGCTGCCCTTTTCCACAAATTCCTTCGACTTTTCCACCATCCCTTTCGCCAAAACCTCACTCGCGGTCATATCCTGCTTGGCGGCGTAGTCGCGCACTTCCTGGGTGATTTTCATCGAGCAGAAGTGCGGGCCGCACATCGAGCAGAAGTGGGCCACTTTGGCGCCTTCGGCGGGCAGGGTTTCATCGTGGTACTCGCGGGCGGTGTCGGGGTCGAGGCTCAGGTTGAACTGGTCTTCCCAGCGGAACTCGAAGCGGGCTTTACTCAGGGCGTTGTCGCGGTACTGGGCTCCCGGGTGGCCTTTGGCCAAATCGGCGGCATGGGCGGCGATTTTGTAGGCAATCACGCCGTCTTTCACGTCCTGCTTGTTGGGCAGGCCGAGGTGCTCCTTGGGCGTCACGTAGCAGAGCATGGCGGTGCCAAACCAGCCAATCATGGCCGCGCCGATGGCCGAGGTAATGTGGTCGTAGCCCGGCGCGATGTCCGTAGTCAGCGGGCCCAGCGTGTAGAAGGGCGCCTCGTGGCACTCCTTCAGCTGCTTCTCCATGTTCTCCTTGATGAGGTGCATGGGCACGTGGCCGGGGCCCTCAATCATCACCTGCACGTCGTGCTTCCAGGCAATTTTGGTGAGTTCTCCCAGGGTTTCCAGCTCGGCAAACTGGGCCTCGTCGTTGGCATCGGCGATGGAGCCGGGGCGCAAGCCGTCGCCCAGCGAGAAGGCCACGTCGTAGGCCTTCATGATTTCGCAGATTTCCTCGAAGTGCGTGTAGAGGAAGCTCTCCTTATGGTGCGCCAGGCACCATTTGGCCATAATGGAGCCCCCGCGCGACACGATGCCGGTCACGCGCTTGGCCGTCATGGGCACGTAGCACAGCAGTACGCCGGCGTGGATGGTGAAGTAGTCGACGCCCTGCTCGGCCTGCTCAATCAGCGTGTCGCGGAACAGCTCCCAGGTCAGGTCCTCGGCCTTACCGTTCACCTTTTCCAGGGCTTGGTAAATGGGAACGGTACCTACTGGAACGGGGCAGTTGCGGATAATCCACTCGCGGGTTTCGTGGATGTTCTTGCCCGTGCTCAGGTCCATCAGCGTGTCGCCGCCCCAGCGGCAGCTCCACACGGCCTTATCCACCTCTTCCTCAATGGATGACGTAACGGCCGAGTTGCCGATGTTAGTATTGATTTTCACCAGGAAATTGCGCCCGATAATCATGGGCTCGCTTTCCGGGTGGTTGATATTGGAGGGAATGACGGCGCGGCCGGACGCTACTTCCTGGCGCACGAATTCGGCAGTGATGTGGCCCTCCGGCGTGTTGGCCCCGAAGCTGTGGCCGCGGTGCTGGCTGCGCAGCGGGTCGTCCTGGGGCAATTCATCGAACCGCTGGTTTTCGCGGATGGCGATGTACTCCATCTCGGGCGTGATGAGGCCGTTTTTGGCGTAGTGCATCTGGCTCACGTTGTTGCCCGGCTTGGCGCGTAGCGGGGCGGCAATGTGCTCAAAGCGCAGGTGGTCGAGGCCAGTGTCGGCGGCGCGCTGCTGGCCGTAGTCGGACGTGGTACCGGCGAGCTGCTCCACATCGCCGCGGTCCAGAATCCAGCTTTCACGCAGGCGGGGCAGGCCTTTTTTCAGGTCGATTTCGACGTTAGGGTCGGTGTAGGGGCCGCTGGTGTCGTACACCGTCACGGGCGCGTTCTGCTCGGAGGGAAAGCCGAAATCGAACTTGCGCTCGGTGTCAGCCAAAACGATTTCGCGCATCGCCACCCGGATTTCGGGGTGCAGCTTGCCTTGCACGTATATTTTGCGGGAGCCGGTGAGGGGCTGGCGCTCCACCAGCGTCTGCTGCGGGGCCTGGTCTTTTTTCTTCATCTATCTCTGTTGAAAAGTGTGATGGTTGATTAGTTGGTTGTCATCGTCTGTCATCCTGAGCGGAGCGAAGGACCTTATCACGCTCGCACCTATTGGGTTACTGCAAATTGTCCAGCGGTGATAAGGTCCTTCGCTGCGCTCAGGATGACAGGCGAGGACAGGCGTCCCCTACCCGCCCTGGGTGGCACGGATGATGGTGATGCGGTCATGGGGCTGCACGGCGTGGGTAGGCCATTCGGCACGGGGCACCACGGCATCGTTCACGGCCACGGCCAGACCGCGCGGCTCGGTGATGCCGCGCGCGGCAAGCAGGTCGGTTAGCGACTGATTTTCAGCGACTTCCTGTGCAATATTGTTTACGTAGCAGACCATGGCAACCGGGTTGGGTAGCGGTGAAATCAGACCATAAACAATAGTGGGTGCCAGCCACGACCCGCCCCGAAAGGCAGCCGCAGGGCGGACCAGTACTTTTCCCTTCGCCGGCATTATCCGGTTCAGGTTCCAAGGGTATCATCTCAGCCACGGCGAAGCGCAGCACCCCTAAAGTTTATGGGGCGAAGATAGGGGGCTTTTGCCAAACAACTAGCGGCACGGAACCCAACGCCCTGCCTGCTTGTATCTTTGCACTATGCTGTTAGAATTGCCCCTCGCCCCCACCGTTACCAAGCGCGATATTCGCAAAACCTCGTCCGACGAGCTCAAGGCCTTTATGGTGGAGCACGGCGAGAAGCCCTTCCGCGCCAAGCAGGTAACGGAGTGGCTGTGGAAGAACACCGCCGCCACGTTTGAGGAGATGAACAACATCTCGGTGGCCACCCGCGAGCTGTTGGATAAGCACTTCGCCATCAACGGCGTGACGGTGCAAAACAAGCAGCTCAGCAACGACGGCACCATCAAATCGGCCTTCCGGCTGTACGATGGCAACGTGGTGGAGGGCGTGCTCATTCCGCACGATACGCGCATGACGGCCTGCATTTCGAGCCAGGTGGGCTGCTCGCTGACGTGCAAGTTCTGCGCTACCGGCTACATGGACCGTAAACGCAATCTCGACGCGGCCGAGATTTACGACCAGGTAGTACGCATCCGCGAGCAGTGCGAGGCGCAGTACGGCACGCCGCTCACCAACATCGTGTACATGGGCATGGGCGAGCCGCTGCTCAACTACGCCAACGTGGTGGAAAGCGTGCGCCGCATCACCTCGCCCGACGGCCTGAACATGGCCCCGCGCCGCATCACCATCAGCACGGCCGGCATTGCCAAGATGATTAAAAAGCTGGCCGACGACGACGTGAAGGCCAACCTGGCCCTCTCGCTGCACGCGCCCACCGATGCCAAGCGCAACGAAATCATGCCCATCAACGAGGCCAACTCCCTGGCCGCGCTGAAAGAAGCCCTGCAGTATTATCACCAGAAAACCGGCCGCAAAGTCACGTACGAATACATCGTCTTCGACGGCTTCAACGATGGACTGGATGATGCTGAGCACCTTTCCAAGATTGCGAAGTGGCTGCCCTGCAAGGTGAACCTGATTGAGTACAACCCCATCGAAAACGCCGACTACCAGAACGCCGAGGCCGATAAAATCACGGCCTTCCACAAGTACCTGGCCGACCGCGGCGTGCAAACCAACATCCGCCGCTCGCGGGGCAAGGACATCGACGCGGCCTGCGGGCAGCTGGCGGTGAAGGAGGAAAAAACGGCCGCGTAAGCAGCTTTTATCCGCGTTATTTTTCACGAAGAAGGCCCGTTTCCAGATTGGAAACGGGCCTTCTTATCAATACAACAAACGCAACCGGCTTACTTCTTACTGCCGAAGCGGAAGGCAAAGTCCAAGTACACGGGGATGATGTAAGTAGCGCCGAACTGACTGTCTACGTGCTGATTTGATGTATAGGGAATGTACGCGCCCGTGTTGGGGTCGTAGTAGTAGTCGGTCCGCTGCTCGTCGTGCGAGAAGAGGTAGCCATAGGCCGCCGCCACGCCCAGGCTGGTGCGCCGCCAGTTGAACTTGACGCCGTAGAGGCCGCCCAGGCCGGCTTTGCTGTCGGCCACGATGTAGTTTTCGGTAACCAGGGATATGCGGCGCGAGATGCGCTTCTGGCCCCCGAGCTGGATAACCGGCGTTTTGCCGATTTCGCCGCTGGTGAAGCCGTAGCCCAGGCCCAGGGTCAGGTTGTCGTCGGCCCCGCCGTAGGTGAGGGCGCCGTAGCCGATGCCGGCTCCGCCACTGTTGCTGTCATCGAAGGGAATGTTGGCGTAGATAACGCCCGCGCCCAGGTGCACCTTCTCGCTGATGGGGGCCGTGAACTTGGGCGACAGCACAAACGCCTGCTGCGAAAGCGAAACCCCCGGAATGAGCGAAACCGTGGCGCCGACAGAGAAATTATCGGTAATGCCGTATTCGCCGCCCACAAAAAAGAGGTAGGTAGTGAGCAGCGTGCCTTCGCCCCGGCGCACGCCCCGGGCGGTGGGCGCGTTGAAGAGGCGCGTGCCGTTGCCAATGTCGTAGTAGCCTGCTTTGGCGCGGCCGGGGGCTTCGCCCTGCAAATCGGCATGCCGGACCTGGTCGCGCTGCAGGCTGATGTGGCCCAGCTCCGGGCTGTCGAACTCCAGGCCATTGAGGCTGAGGCCCACCAGGCTACCGGTGAAGGTGGTGCCTTTGGTGGTTTCGACGCGGTAGGTGCGGCCCAGCAGGTACTCGTTGGTGGTGGGCGAGGCCGACGTGGGCGGGGAAGTGGTTTGGGCCAGTGCGGCGGCGGGCAGCGCCAGCGCAAGGCTACAAAGAAGACTGCGGAAAGATGGGGTCATATGAAGTGGAAATGAAATATTCCCCAAAGATGTCCCTTCGCCGCCAAACCGTTGCAAAGCAAGCGTTAATCTTGCAGAACTTTTAGCCTAATACCCCCTTTTTGGTTCAATCGATGCGCCTTTCCTCCGGCCTTGTTACCTGGCAACTGCTGTAACGCAGTGCCTGCGGCGGCGGGTGGCTTTGCTACAGAAACCAGAAATCTGCTCTTGGATAGGCAAGGGGGGCGCGGCTTTTACGGCCGCACCAGCCCTACTTCTTCCACTTGCCCGTGGAGCGCGGGCGGCCGGTGGCCCTTTCCTCGTCCGACTGGCCGGGGGCGATTTCTTCCAGACGCACGCGCACGGCGTGGGCCTTGGGCTGCACGCGCTGGCCAAAGGCATCGGCAAATTCCTGGGTGAATTCGGCCCCGAAGAAGATGATGAGCGACGAATAGTTGACCCACAGCAGCAGCACGATGGCCGAGCCCGCCGCCCCAAAGGCCGAGCCGGGGTCGGACTTGGCAATGTAGAACGCGATGAGGAACTTGCCAATCACGAAGAGCAGCGCCGTGATGAAGGCCCCCACGCCCACATCGCGCCAGCGGATAATGGCATCGGGCAAATACCGGTAGATGAGCGCAAACAGCAGCGTGGTAACGCCCAGCGACAGCGCAAAGTCAACGATTTTGATGGCAATAATCCCGATTTCGGGCAGCAGCTGCTGGAGCCAGCCGGTGAAGGCGCTAAGCACGGCACTCACCACGAAGGAGATGAGCAGCAGCAGGGCCACGCTTAAAATCAGCCCAAACGATAAAAAGCGCTGCTTGAGAAAGGCCCGGATGCCGATGCCGTTGGTTTTCACCTTCAGGTTCCAGATGTCGTTGATGCTCTCCTGGAGGGTGACGAAGAAGGTGGTGGCCGCAAAAATGAGCGTGGCCACGCCGATGGTGGTGGCCAGCGGCCCGCGCTGCTGCACGGTGAACTTGGCAATGCTGTCCTGCAGAAATTTGGCCGAATCCGGCCCTATCAGGCCCTTTAGCTGGCCGTATATCTGGCCCGTAACAGCCTCGCCGCCATACGCGGCGCTGGCCACCGTGATGACGATGAGCAGCAGCGGCGGCAGGGAGAAAATGGTGTAGTACGACAGCGCCGCCGCGTGCCGAAAGGAGTTGTTGTTGCTAAACTCGCCCGCCGAGGACTTGAGGACGGCGAGGACATCGGAAAACTTGTAGTGGGTGGCCATGCAGAGCTGGATAGATAACGCCGAAAAGCAGGGGCGTGCTTGTTAATACGGCTGCACCGGGGCGGCGTTGGTAAATTTCATTGCGCCCAAGACCTTCGCCCGCCGAATGCGTATCGGAAAAGCCTGCCGCTCATGGCAGCCTCACCAAACCAGAATTCTATATATGCGTCGCTTTACTCAGTCTTTATGTTTGGCCGGAGCGATAGCCATCAGCGGCCTGCTCCTGGGCTGCCCGGCCACCAAAGAACCCACCGAAAACCAGACCCCGGCGGCTGGCACTTCGGCCACGTACCCCGCCGCCGAGGGCTTCGACCAGGCCGGCTCCGACCCTAAGGCCGTGGCCCTGGCCGACACCGTGATGCGCAAAATGGGCGGCTACGATGCCTGGAACAACACCCGCTACCTGGCCTGGAGCTTCTTCGGCGGCCAGTACCAGATTTGGGACAAGCAAACCGGCGATTTCCACTGGGAAAAAGATTCGCTGGTGGCCAACTATAACCTGGGCACCAAGCAGGGCCACGTCTACCGCCTGGGCAAAGACATTTCGGCCACGCCCGCCGGGCAGGAGCTGCTGGGCAAGCTCACGCCCATCTGGAACAACAATTCCTGGTGGCTGCTCATGCCTTTCAAGCTCAAGGATTCGGGCGTGACCCTGAAGTACAAGGGCGCGGCCAAAACCATGGCCGGCCAGCCCGCCGAAGCCCTGCAGCTCACCTTCAAAAACGTGGGCACCACCCCCGAAAACGGCTACGAAGTGCTGGTAAACCCCACCACCGGCCTCGTGGATGAGTGGGCGTATTTCCCTGCCGCCGCCGATGCCCAGCCCGCTTTCCGCCGCCGCTGGGCCGACTACACGCGCCACGGGCAAATCCTGCTGGCCGCCGACCGCAGCGATGCCACCAAGCCCACCCGCCTCGACAACATTGCCACCGCCCAAACCCTGCCCGAGGGCGTGATGAGCAGCCCCACCCCGGTCACCAAGCTGCGCTAGCCGGCGGCCAGCGTCCAGCGCAGCATTTCGATAGGGGCGGCGCGCAGAGCAGTAGCTAGCTCGGCATCGTCTTTAAACTGAAGCTGGGTGAGCACGCTGGCCTCCACGCTCACTTCAATTTCGGCGGCCTGAAACGGCCAGGGTTTCACCAGTACCGGGCCGCCGGCCACGGGCTGGGCCAGGGTGTGCACGGTGCCATCGGGCCCGCGGTGGATTTCCACGGCGCGGCCCATTTCCGGGATTTCGTGGCGGCAGAGGATGAGCGAGAGCCGGTCGCACCAGTGCAGGAGGGCGTAAGCTTGGTCGGCTTCTTTGCGCGAGACTTTCAGCTCCTTCTGCCACTGCTGCTGGCTGGTTTTTAACTCGTCCAGAAAATCATCAATTGCCTTTTTCTGGCCCCGCAGGTTTTCGTAGAGGCAGCTCAGGTGCAGGCTGGTGAGCAGGCTACGCCAGCGCCCCTGGAAGCGGGCGGCGGCCAGCACCCCGGCGGCCTGCTCCATGGAAAATTCCTTCTGGGTAAAATTGGCCGGAGCCCCGGCAGCGGTGAGGCCGTGGTGGCCGCCGTGTCCGTGCCAGGCGGCCTGCTCGTCGTCGTGCTGGGTGATGGCGGCCAGCAGGCCCACCCAGCGGGCGGGCGGCAGGGTGGGCGGCCAGGCGTAGGCGAGCTGCGCGGCCAGCAGGGCGTGGGCCTGTTGGTAGACGATTTGCCAGCCGGCGGGCGTGGAGTTGACTATCATGAATGAGGAGAGCAGTGGAATAAAACAGCCTTAAGATTCAACTGGCAAACTGATTCCAGGGTTGCCGTAGCTTCTTTTGCAATTCTATACCGCTCCCTTCTATTCCAGGCTCACCTTTCCCACTATCCCCTCCGGCCTATGCCCGCCCCCACCGCCGGAAGCCCCACCCCGCTCACCATTCGCCTGCCCGACGGCCGCCGGCTGGGCCTCACGCGCTACGGCAACCCCGCACACCGGGCAGTGGTGTTCCATCACGGCTTCGGCTCCTCGGGCCTGGAGGTGCCGGATAATGCCGCCTTACTGACCCGCCTGCAGCTCCAGATTCTGGCGCCCGACCGGCCCGGCGTGGGCCAGTCCAGCGTGTACCGGCCGCTCACCTTTCCCTCGTTTGCCGATGACGTGGTGGCCATGCTCGATGCCCTGGAAATAGCCGGGCCGGTGGGCGTGATGGGCTGGTCGGTGGGCGGGGTGCACGCGCTGGCGCTGGCGGCGCGGCACCCGGCGCGGGTGGCGGCGGCGCAGCTGCTCAGCACCTGCCTGCCGCTGGGCGAGCGGACGGTCTACCGGCATCTTTCGTGGGTGTGGAAAGGGCTGCTGTGGGGCCAGCTGGGCTTTCCGTGGCTGAACCGTACCACGTTTCTGTGGCTCAGCCGGCAGTGGACCCGGCACCCCGACCGCACCCTGGCCTGGTTTATCCGGGGCATGCGGCCGGCCGAGGCGCACGCCACGGCCCGCCACTGCACCCTGCTGCGCGATGCGGCCGTGCAGGGTTTCGCCAACCACGGCCGGGGCGTATTTGATGATGCCCAGGCCTGGTGCCGCCCGCCCGGCTTCCGCATCGAGGACGTGCGGGCGCCCGTCCGGCTCTGGCACGGCCAGGCCGATGGCGTGTGGGGCCCCGGCAATATTCCCTACCTGGCGCGGCGGCTGGGCGGCGCGCCCATGCGGCTGCTGCCCGCCCAAGGCCATATGCTGTACCTGGAAAACTGGCCCGCAATTCTGGAGGAAATGAGTGCGCTGCTGGCGGCTGCCGCAACGCCGCCGTTGTAGTTTGCGGCTCCAATCCGCAGCAAATGGCATCTTTCGCGGGCAACGGCCGTTCCAGTAGCGGCCCATTTGGCTATGCCACAGCTTTTTTATTCCGTGAATCAATACGTCGAGCAAATTCTTCAAAACCCGCTGGCCTCGCTGGCCATCGTGGGCAACCTGGTTATCATCGAAAGCCTACTGTCGGTAGACAATGCCGCCGTGCTGGCCACCATGGTGGGCGATTTGCCCAAGGACCAGCGCCATAAAGCCCTGCGCTACGGCATTTTCGGGGCGTATATTTTCCGGGGGCTGTGCATTGTGTTTGCGTCGTTTCTTATCAAATTCTGGTTTTTGAAGCCGCTGGGCGGGCTCTACCTGCTCTACCTGGTGTACGACCATTTTAAGGCCCGCGCCGCAGCCGATGAGGACGAGGTTATCGACAAGCAGAAAAGCTGGCTCTACCGCAACACGCTGGGCTTGTTTGGGAAGTTCTGGGCCACCGTGGCCCTGATTGAGCTCATGGACCTGGCCTTCTCCATCGACAACGTGTTTGCCGTGGTGGCCTTCACCGACAACCTGATTCTGATTTGCGTGGGCGTGTTCATCGGCATTCTGGCCATGCGGCTGGTGGCGCAGGCTTTTGTGCTGCTCATGGGCAAGTACCCGTTTCTGGAAACGGCCGCTTTTGTGGTTATCGGGCTGCTGGGCCTCAAGCTGATGCTGTCGCTGGTGGCGCACTTCCTGCCCGGCCACCCCGTGAGCGTAGCCCTCGAAAGCGAGGCGGCCGATGTGGGACTCACCGTGCTCACGGTAGCCACCTTCGCGGTGCCGTGGGCTACCTCGCTGCTGTTCAATGTGCCGCAACGCGCTGGTGGCAACTAAGCGACCAGGCCCGGCGCGGCGGGGCACGGATAAAAAGATACGGCCGCTGGCATCGCGCATCGGCCTGTTTTAGCATGATGCCGGCAAGGGACAAACGGGGCTTACAAACCGCTCAACCACTCGGTTTGGGATAAATAACAGCGGAGCGCAACCAAACTGGTAGTATTGCGCTCAGCATTAATGGATGAGCCGCTGCCGGGTGGCAGCAGGAGGCCATCCATCCGACTGTTCATTTTTCGCTACCCATGAAAAAAAACACTCCCTACCTGCGGGCCCTTTCCCTGCTGGCCCTGGCTGCTATGCCTGCGCTGGCCAACGCCCAGCGCTGGCAGTGGGCCAGCGCCCCCACGGCCATCACCGGCCCCGGCGGCGCGGCCCACCCAGACGGCTCGGCCATAACGGCCACGGCGCTGGATGCCGCCGGCAATACGGTAGTAGCTGGCTATTTCTCGGGTACCTTCACGCTGGGCAACACCACGCTCAGCAGCGCGGGCGGCTCCGATATTTTTGTGGCCAAGCTCAGCCCCGGCGGCCAGTGGATACAGGCCGTGAGCGCGGGTGGCCCAGGCCAGGACTACGCAAATGCCCTGGTTTTGAGCGGCGGCAGCGTGGTGGTGGCCGGGTCCTTTGGCGGCGCGGCCCCGGCTGGCTCGCTCACCTCCTTTCAATCTTTTGGCCTCACTACCACCGGCACTGCCCAGGCCAGCGATGCTTTCGTAGCCCAACTCGGCCCCACGGGCCAGTGGGTGATGGCCCGGAGCATGGGCGGCCCCGGCCAGGACGCTGCCAGTGCCCTGGCGCTGGATGGGGCCGGCAATGCCGTGGTGGCGGGCAGCTTTCAGAACACCGTCGGCTTTGGCACCTCCACCCTGGTGGCCGATGGCGTGACCACCGCCGTGTTCGTGGCCCGGCTCAACCTGGCCACCTCTACCTGGACCCAGGCCGCCCAGAGCACCTGCCAGTTTAGCACCATTCCTTTCCGCACCTACCCCACCGCGCTGGCCGTGGATGCGGCCGGCAATGCCGTGGTGGCCGGCACCTTTAGCACCAGCGCCAGCTTCGGCAGCACCGTGCTCAGCACCCGCGACGATGGTCTGTTTGTGGCCCGGCTCTCGGTGGCCGGCCAGTGGACCCAGGCCGTGCCGCTGAGCGCCACCACCAACGCCGGCAGCGGGGCCGGCGCTCCCCAGGCCCGCGCCGTGGCCCTTGATGCCACGGGCAACGTGACCGTAGCGGGCTTGCTGGCCGAGCCCGTGAATGTTGGCGGCACGCTGCTCACCAGCGCCGGGGGCTACGATGTATTTGTGGCCCGGCTCAGTGCCGCCGGCCAGTGGACGCAGGCCTTGCGGGCCGGCGGCCCCGCCAATGATTTTGCCACTGCCCTCACGACCACCGCCAGCGGCGCGACCGTGGTAGCGGGCCTGTACGGCGGCATTTTTCCCGCCTCTACGACGCCCACTATTTTCGGAAATTTTCAGCTTGCCAACTCGGGCACCTACGATGCTTTTGTGGCGCAGCTCAGCGCTGCAGGCCAATGGGAAAGCGTGATGCCCATCGGCGGCATGGGTTGGGACGCTATTTCGGCGGTATCCGTAGATGCGGCGGGCGCCATCACGGTGGGTGGCTTCTATGATGCCCCCATCAGCGTTGGCCCCTTTGTGCTGCCCAATGCTACGGGCTACCGCACCGCCTTCACGGCCCGGCTAGCCAACTCGGCCCTCGCTACGAATACGCATGCCGCCACACCGGCCGAAACGTTCACGCTGGCTCCCAATCCGGCCGCTAACGCCGTGCGTCTCACCTGGCCCGAGGCCAGCGCTACGGCTCGCCCAGTGCAGGTGCTCGATGCCCTGGGCCGCGAGGTACGCCGGCAGGAGCTGCCCGCCCGCACCGCCCAGGCGGCTCTCGATGTGGCCGGGCTGGCCCCAGGGTTGTACATGGTGCGTTGCGGCGCGGCCACCAGCCGCCTGCAGGTGGAGTAAATCAGTCAAAAAGGTCCTCGTTGCTCCGGTCTGACCGCCCTAGGCGGTCTGACCGGTTGAAGTAAGCACGATTTCAGCCTGACGACAACCAGTCTGACCGGTTGAAGTGAGCACGATTTCAGCCCTGACGAAAACCAGTCTGACCGGTTGAAATGAGGACGATTTCAGCCTGATGACAACCCTTCTGACCGGTTGAAGTGAGCACGATTTCGCCCTGACGACAACCGGTCAGACCGCCTAGGGCGGTCAGACCGGTGCAACGAACCCGGTTCCAGACGGGCTTGCTTAGCTTTTCATTTCTTTCAGATGCAGCAGCATATCGGCCGTCATTTTGTCGAGGTCGAAATCGGGCTGCCAGCCCCAGTCGGCACGGGCCTTGGAGTCGTCGATGCTGGCGGGCCAGGAGTTGGCGATTTGCTGGCGGCCATCGGGCTTGTAGGTCACTTCGAAGCCGGGCTCGTGCTCCTGGATGCTGGCCGTGATTTCGGCCGGCGAAAAGCTCATCGCGCCCAGGTTGTAGCTGGTGCGAACCTTGATTTGCTCGGCGGGGGCGTGCATGAGGTCGAGCGTGGCTTTCAACGCGTCGGGCATGTACATCATGGGCAAATACGTGTCTTCTTCGAGGAAGCACTCGTAGTTCTCGCCGGCCACGGCGCGGTGGTAGATGTCCACGGCGTAGTCGGTGGTGCCGCCGCCGGGCAGGCTCTTGTAGCCGATGAGGCCAGGGTAGCGCAGGCTGCGCACATCCAGGCCGTGCTTGCGGTGGTACCACTCGCACCACTGCTCGCCGGCCAGCTTGCTGATGCCGTACACCGTGTTGGGGTTCATGATGGTGACCTGCGGCGTGTTATCGCGCGGGGTATCGGGGCCAAACACGGCGATGCTGCTGGGCCAGTACACCTGGGCCACGCCGTGGGCCACGGCGGCTTCGAGCACGATGAGCAGGCCGTCCATGTTCAGCTGCCAGCCGAAGAGCGGGTTCTTTTCCGCAGTGGCCGAGAGCAGGGCGGCGAGGTGATAAATCTGTTTGGGGCGGTACTGGCGGATGAGCTTGTCGAGGCGGGAGCGGTCGAGCACGTCGAGCAACTCGAAGGGGCCGCCGGCCAGCAAATCCGGGTTTTTGGGCGGGCGCACATCGGCGGCTACTACCAGGTGGGGCTCGTAGCGCTGGCGCAGGGCCGCCACCAGCTCCAGCCCAAGCTGGCCGCAGGCGCCGATAACCAGCACGGAGCCGGGTAATACAGATGTTTCAGTGTCGCCGGGAGTGGTGGCCATGCGCGGGGAGTTCGGGTTGAGTTGGGGAGAGTGGGAGTTGGGCTGCAAAGATACCGGCGGCGTCGCCACCACGGGCACCGTTTTCCCCACAACGGTGTTGGAGGCCCTTAGTTACGCCAACGAAGCCATTTCCATGTCCTCGCAACCACTACTCTACTCCCTGATTTACCGCAGCCAGGCCTCGCGGGCGATGCACGAAGTAACGCTGCCCCCACTACTGCGCAAGGCCCGCCTGCACAACGAGCGCACCCGCATCGGCGGCCTGCTGCTGTATTCCAACGGCGAATGCAGGTGCTCGAAGGCCCCGAGCCCGCGCTGAGTGAGCTCTACGCCCGCATTCAGGCCGACCCGCGCCATTATGCCGTGCGCACCCTGGCCTATGGTCCCATTGCCGAGCGCACCTTTCCCGACTGGCGCATGGCTTACGCCCCGGCCGATGCTAAAGCCCTGGAATTCGTTACCGGTTTTCTGCCGCTGCGGGCCGCGCCCGGCCTTACCGCCCACCCCACCGGTGAAGTGTCCCGGCTCCTGCGCGATTTCGTGCAAGCCCGGGCCCAGGACAACTAGCGCCTGCCCCGACGGTATCTTTGGCTTCATGTTGATACGGGACATTCGGCTTCGCTTACGTTTTGCCCTACTGCTACTGCTGCTACTACCGGGCGCGGTAGTGGCGCAGCCAGCTGCGGCGGCTCCACTACCGCGCTACCGCAACCTAGTGATGGAAGGCGGGGGCATCCGGGGCATTGCTTACGGCGGGGCTCTGCTGGAGCTGGAGCAGCGCGGCGTATTGCGCGATTTGCAGCGGGTGGGCGGCACCTCGGCCGGGGCTATTCAGGCGGCGCTGCTGGCGGTGGGCTACTCGGCTCAGGAAATTATCGACGTGGTGAATGCCACCCCCGTGCAGCGGCTGAATGATGGCCGGTTCATCTTTTTCGGTGGTACGCACCGGCTGGTGAAGGAATACGGCTGGTACCGGGGCGACGAGTTCAGCACCTACCTCGGCGAGCTGGTGGCCCGCAAAACCAAAAACGCCCACCTCACCCTGGCCGAACTGCACGCGCTGGCCCAAAAAGAGCCCGGCCGCTTTCGCGACCTCTACACCACCGGCACCAACCTCACCCAGCAGCGGGTGCAGGTGTTCAGCTACGAAACCACGCCCACTATGCGCGTGGCCGATGCCGTACGCATCAGCATGAGTATTCCGCTGTATTTCCGGGCCGTATTGCTCGATGCGGAGAACAAGGTCATTAAGGGGGAGCCCGCCCCCGGCCAGCCCGTGCAGGTGCTCGTCGATGGCGGCCTGCTGGCCAACTACCCCGTCGATTTGTTCGACTACCCGCGCTACCTGACCGCCGGCCCCACCGCCGCGCCCGATGCCCACGGCCACGTCTTCAACCCCGAAACACTGGGCCTGCGCCTCGACCGCGCCGAGCAGATTCCACTGGATGGCGTGCCCGCCGGCCGCCAGCAGCTGGCCCCCTACACCATCACCGATTTCAACACCTACATGGGCGCGCTCTACACTGTGGCCCTCGAAAACCTCAACCCCGTGCAGCCCAGCGACTGGCAGCGCACCATCAGCATCGACTTTCTGAACTTCAGCCCCAAAATCAAGCGGATTTCGGATGCGCAGAAAAAGCAGCTGATGGATAGCGGGCGGAAGGGCGCGCAGGCGTTTTTTAACAAGTAAAACTGTCATCCTGAGCACAGCGAAGGACCTTATTACCCGAAGAACGATGCGCAGTAAACCCATTGATTACTGCCAACTGTTCTGATGTGACAAGGTCCTTCTCAAGCTCAGGATGACAGTCGATTTAGCCATCACAACCCAATAATTCACCATCCCACCAACCATGTACGCCACTCTCCAGCCCGACCTCACCCAGCAGCTTCAGGAAATCAAAGACGCCGGCCTTTTCAAAAAAGAGCGCATCATTACCTCTCCCCAGGGGGCCGAAATTGAAACCGACGAAGCTGGCGAAGTGCTGAACTTCTGCGCCAACAACTACCTGGGCCTGAGCTCACACCCCGAAGTCATCAAGGCCGCCAAAGAGGCCATTGATACGCACGGCTACGGCATGAGCTCGGTGCGCTTCATCTGCGGCACGCAGGACATTCATAAGGAGCTGGAAGCGAAGCTGGCCGAGTTTCTGGGCACCGAGGACACCATTCTCTACGCCGCTGCTTTCGATGCCAACGGCGGGGTGTTCGAGCCCTTGTTTAATGAGCAGGACGCCATTATTTCCGATGCCCTGAACCACGCTAGCATCATCGACGGGGTGCGGCTGTGCAAGGCCCAGCGCTACCGCTACCTGCACAATGACATGGCCGACCTGGAAAAGCAGCTGCAGGATGCCCAGGCCAAAGGCACGCGCCACCGCATCATCGTCACCGACGGCTCGTTCAGCATGGACGGCACCATCGCGCAGCTCGACAAAATCTGCGACCTGGCCGACAAATACCAGGCCCTGGTGATGGTGGACGAGTGCCACAGCAGCGGCTTCCTGGGCAAAACCGGCCGGGGCACCCACGAAATGCGCGGCGTGATGGGCCGCGTCGACATCATCACCGGCACGCTGGGCAAGGCCCTGGGCGGCGCCATGGGCGGCTTCACCTCGGGCCGCAAGGAGATTGTGGACATGCTGCGCCAGCGCAGCCGCCCCTACCTGTTCTCGAACACGCTGGCCCCGGCCATTGTGGGCGCGTCGCTCCGCGTGCTGGAGCTGCTCACCGAAAGCACTAAGCTGCGCGACCAGCTCGAAGAAAACACCACCTACTTCCGTGAGAAGATGACCGCCGCCGGCTTCGACATCACGCCCGGCGAGCACCCCATCGTGCCCGTGATGCTGTACGATGCCAAGCTGGCCCAGGAATTCGCGGCCAAAATGCTCGACGAAGGCATTTACGTGGTGGGCTTCTACTACCCCGTGGTAGCGCAGGGCAAGGCCCGCATTCGGGTGCAGCTGAGCGCGGCCCACACCCGCGAGCACCTGGACAAGGCCATTGCTGCCTTCACCAAAGTGGGCAGAGAGCTGGAAGTGCTGAAATAAGCGCGGATACCCCGGTCCGACCGCCCTGGGCGGTCTGACCGGTTGAAGCCCCACCGATTCCGCCCGCACGACAACCGGCCGGACCAAGAATTGCTCACACAAAAAAGTCCCGTCGGCAGCTGCCGACGGGACTTTTTACTTACTGCGAGGCGCTAACCTATTCGCGTACCACGCGCTGGGTCAGCACGCCTTCGGTTGTTTTCACCCGGAAGGTGTACACGCCCGAAGCCAGGTTGGCCAGGTTCAGCGAAGCCGAGCCGGCGGCAATGGTGCTGGTGTGCACCACTTGGCCCAGCGAGTTCAGCACCACCAGCTGCGAGGCCGTGGCGCGGGGGCCGCGCAGCTCCAGCGTGAGGCTGCCGTTGGGCGTGGGGTTGGGGTACACCAGCAGGTTCACGCCGGTGAGCGACGCCGTTTGCGTACCGGTCACCGTTACCGAAATCGCGTTGGAAGGAGCTGAAGCGCAACCGGAAGTAGCCGTCACCACCACGGTGTAGCTACCGTTTTGCGAGCCCACCGGGAGCAGCAGCGTGTTGCTAGTGCCGGGGGCAGCCACGGCCACGCCGTTGCGGAAGAACTGATAGGTAACCCCGGCCAGGGCCGACGTGCTCAGCAGCACCCCGCCCGCCTGGGGCGTCGAGGTGAGCGTAGGCGTCACCACCCCGAAGTTGATGGTGATGGTGGTGCTGGACGATGAGCCGCTGCACGCGCCCGACGTAGCCACCGTGTTGAGGATGGTGTACGTGCCGTCGCTGATAGCGGTGGCCAGGTTGATAGCGCCCGTGGTCGGGTTCACACTCAGGCCCTGGCCCGTGGTCGAGAACGTGCCGGCTACCGAGCCGGGGGCCAGCACCGGCAGTACCGGCGTAGTCGAGCCCGTGCAGTACGTGCCGGCGGGGTAGCTGAAGGCCGCGTTCGGCGGCGTAGCCAGCGTGAGTACCACGCGCCCCGTGGAGGTGCAGGGGGCCGTGGGGCCGGTGGGCGTCAGCGTGAGCGTCACGGTGCCAGCGGTTACGTCGGCTGCCGAGGGCGTGTAGGTCGCGTTGAGGGTAGTGGCGTTGGGCGAGAACGTGCCCGTGCCGCTGGTGGTGTAGGTAGCGCCCGTAGCCGAGCCGGCAATGGTGCCGGCCAGCTGGTACGGCGTGCGGCCGCAGCTGGTAGCGGCGGCCACCGGCAGCGAAGCCACCAGGCCCGGCGTCACGTTCACCTGAATCGGGGTACGCGATGCCCCCACGCACTCGTTGCCAATCAGCAGGTTGAAGAAGAAGTAGTAGCTGGTGCTGGCACCACCGGCCAGCAAACCGCCCGTAACCGATACCACGCCACTAGGCGAAGTGTAGGGGTAGGTATTGCCCGTGAAATCGCGGTACAGCGTGGGCTGCGTGCCCGTAGCCGAGGTAACCAACCGGTAGGTACCGGCGGCTGGCACAGCCAGATTCAGCTGCAGTACGGTAGGCATCAGGGCGGTGGTGCTGCCCGCCGCCAGTGCAAACGGACCAGCCGTGGAAACCAGGGCGCCGGCGTTGTCGCGCAGCTCCACAGTTAGCGAACCGGCGGTGGCAGTGGCATTGTATACCGTAGCTGCCTGAATGGAGGTGGGGCCGGTGGCCGTGAACACGATGCCGGTGTTGGTACCGCTGTAGCCGCCATCGGTCTGGATGGAAGCCGGCTTGCCGCCTCTTTCGGTGCCGCCCGCAAAGGCTTCGGCGTAGTAGGTCGTGTTAGCCGTGAGGGCCGGCGTGACGAAGGGGTTGCCGGTGCCGATGGCCGTGCCGCCGGTGGCCGTGGTGTAGTAGCGCACCGAAACACCCGTGGGCACGGTGGCCGACAGCGTAGCCGTGCCGCCCGCGCAGGTGCTGAGCGGCGTGGGAGCCGCCGAAATCACGGGGTTGTTCACCGTAATGGCGGCCACGTTGCTGTAGGTCGTGTTGGTGTTGCAGGTGTTGCGCACGCGGTAGTAGGTGGTGCTGCTGAGCACCGGCGTGATGTACGTGGCCGCAGTAGCGCCGGCAATATCCGTGAAGGTGCCGGTGGCGCTGGTGCTGCTCTGGTACTGGATGCTGCCGTTGGATGCGCCGGCCAGGGCCAGCGAAGCGGTGCCGCTTACGCAGATATTGAAGATTGCGGGGGACAGCACGCCGGCCACCGGAGCCACTACCGTGCGGGTAACGGCAGGCGTCAGCACGTTGTTGGCGGTGTTGGCATCGCCCACCACGGTGGCCGTCACGGAAAACGCGTAAGCGCCCAGCGTGGTCATGTTCAGCGTGCCGGTGAGGGTCACGTTCAGGGTAGCGCCGCTGGCCAGGGTGCCCGTGCTCACCGTGCCGGGGAAGGTTTGGGTAGTGCCGCCGGGCAGCGTTACCACTACCGCAAGGGTAGCCGGAGTGGTGGCGAAGTTGAGGGCCGAAGTGCCCGCGTTACGAATCTGCACAATCACGGCCTCGGCCGCGCTGTAGCAGCTCGTGCCCATGGCCGGGCCCAACAGGGCTACCGGGGCCACATCCACTGCCACCGGCGTAAACTCATAAGCACCCAGGTCAGGGGCCGCGCCCCGCACCGCACCCGTAATGTCGTCGGTTACGCGGGCAAGCGGCGTGCCGGCGTTGTTGAGCAGCACGTTGCTGGGCAGCAGGTTGCCGGTGCCGGCCCCCACAAATACCGGGTCGGCTGACACGCTGTTCTGGTCGAACGCGTTGCTGTTGGCGGCCTGCAGGTTGGCCAGCGTCACCAGGGCAGTGCTGAAGTAGCCCACGTTGCCGTTGGGCACGTAAATGTCGTTGTAGTTGCTGGTGGTGGGCGCCGTGGAGTAGTACAGGCCGTACTTGGTGCCCGTGCTGGGCCGCGTGATGCTCACCACGTTGTTGCGGATATCGGCGCTGGCCCCGGAGTTGTAGATGCCGTAGGTAGTGTTGGTCGTGGTCGACTGGTCGTCCGCGTTGATGCTGTTGTTGTAGATGCGGCTGAATGCAGCGCCCGAGTTGTAGATGAGGTACTGCGTACCCGCGCCGTTGATGTTATACAGCACGTTATTCACCACGTCGTTGGTGGTAGTAGCCGTGGCGCCGGTGCTGGTAGCCAGGTAAATGCCGTACAGCGCGCTGGTCGAAGTCGGGTTGCCCGTGAACGGGTCGTGCAGGCGGTTCTTCTCAATGGTGAGGCTGCGCGACGAGGCGAAATTATAGATGCCATAAAACGAGCTGACCGCCGTGCGCAGCGGCCGGCTCACATCGTTGCCGATGAACTGGGCCCCGTCCTGATATCCCGAGTAAATCCCGTAGGTATAGAAGTCGCGCACGTTGTTGTTGCGCACAACGTTGCCCGTGTTCAGCGAAGTGGTGCTGTTGCCATACAGCGTGATGCCGTAGTAGCCGCCGTTCACGGTGTTGCCCTCAATGGTGAGGTTGTTGGCCGAGTTGCCGCTGGTGGTGGCGCTGGTAGTCGAGCCGCTCACCACGATGCCCGCAAAGTTGGTCGACGTGGTGGCGATGTCCGCGTTGATGGTGTTGTTGGTGATGCGGTCGTTGTCGGCCGCGCTGGTCAGCAGCACGCCGTAGCCGTAGGTGCCGCTGGTGCCGCTGCCGCCGGTGGCATCAATGTTCAGGTTGTTGATGGTGGTGTAGTCGGTGCCATTGAGCAGTACCACCGCGCGCTGCGTGCTGTTGGTCGAAGCATACCGGATGGTGCGCCCGCCGCCGTTCACCACAATGGTGTTGGTGGCGCTGGTGCCCGCTACTTCGCCCAGCACAAACTGCTCGGTGTAGGGGCCGCCCGTCACCGTGAGGGTCACCGGACCGCTGATGCCGTCCTGGTTCAGGCGGCTGGCCGCATCGGTGAAGCTGGTGAAGTTGGTGCCCGCCGTGGGCAGCGCGCTGTTGATGGTGAAGGCCCCGCTGATGGGGTTGGCCGTCTGGCTGGTCACCGTCACGTTGTCAATCGTAGCCGGCGGCTGCGCGCCCAGCGAACCATCGTTGCGCCAGGTAAAAATCAGGCGCTGGGTGCTGCCGCTGAAATTGCCCGGCAGCTGGAGCGTGGTCCGTCCGAAGGTGGTTTGCAGGTTGATTTGGGCCAGCACAGTCACGCCGGCCGGAAGGGTGCCCGCCACCGGGGTAAACGTGGTGGGTGCCACCTGCACCAGCAGGTAGTCGTAGGTGCTTTCGCCGGCCGCTTTCCAGTCGAAGCCGAGCTGAATATTGCCCTGGCCGGCGGCCACGGTCACATCGCGGTACATGTGCGAAACCGCAGCACTGGTAATGGTATACGCATTGCTCACCCCACCATCGTTGGTGATGTATGCCGATTTGGTGCCGGCAGTAGTGGGGCCGTTGCCGCCCACCGTGCCCACAAACCACTGGTTGATGTTGGTAGCGGCACCGTTGACGAGCGTGAAGCTATTGGTAGCGCCTTCAAAGTCCTCATTGAAGACGGTGGTGGTTTGGGCTTGTGCCCCTAAGCCACCCAGCAGCAGGAATCCGGCACCAAACAGGCGCGTGAGCCGCTTCGGCGATGACAGGGCACGGAGCAGCAGGCCCTGCTGCTCGCGGAGTATTTTTTTGTGCATAAGACAAAAGAGTAAAGTGAATGAATACGGTGGTGAAAAAAGGGGATGAATGAAAAAGTAACCGGGTGGTAGCGCAACAAACCGAGCCCGTGCCGGCCCTGGCTGGCAGCCGCATTTGGCTGACAAAGGCGATGGGTGAATCGCACCAAACTGCAACTACCTGAAAGGCACAGCACAGAACGCTCCTAGAAAAGTAAAAAACAAAAACTCAGAAACCTAATCAGTCCCCACCCGCTGCCATCGCCATCACCTGCCAAATCACAACCCAAATATCTGACTATCAAATATCTGATATCAGGCAAATGAATTACAATGTTCCGCCTCACCCGTTGTTGCCGAAGGGGTTAGCGGGCGGCGGCTTCGGTTTTGCGCGCAGCACCGGTCGCATTGCCGGTGGGCACCAGTAGCCACTCGGTCAGGCGGGCACGCAGCTCGCTGGTACCCAGGTTGCGGTGCACCTCGCCGTGGCGCACGAGGCTCATGGCCCCGGTTTCCTCGCTCACCACCAGCACCACGGCATCGGTGATTTCGCTCAGGCCGATGGCGGCGCGGTGGCGCAGGCCGAGCGAGGCGGGCACGTCGGGGTTTTCGCTCACCGGCAGAATGCAGCGGGCGGCCCGTAGCCGGCCGTTGGTCACAATCACGGCCCCGTCGTGCAGGGGCGAGGTTTTATTGAAGATGGAGAGCAGCAGGCGCTTGCTGATTTCGGCATCGAGCCGGTCGCCGGATTCGGCAAAGGGCGTGAGGTCGGAGGCCTGGGTGAAGCAGATGAGCGCGCCGGTGAACTTGTTCGACAGGCTTTTGGCGGCTTCCACGAAGGGGCCCACGGCCAGCGGGGTCGCTTCGGCTGGGCGGCCCCAGCTCCAGCCGCGCACCCGCTCCAGGGCCGTGGCCTTGCCCACGCTCAGCAAAAATCGCCGGATTTCCTGCTGAAACAGGATGATGCTGGCCAGCACGCCCACGCTCATAAACTGCCCCAGAATTTTGGTCAGCAGCTCCATGCCCGTGGCCTTCACCACCAGGTACAGCAGGTAAAACGACACCAGGCCCAGCGCCACGTTCAGGGCCACCGAGCCGCGCAGCAGCTTATAGAGCTGGTACAGCAGCACCGTCACCAGCAACACGTCGGCCGCGTCAATCCAGCCGAAATGCAGGAAATTGATGGGGAATGGGCCGGTCATGGCGGGGGAGAAAAAAAGGAGGGCCTTAGATGAAGCATTCGTCATCCTCATCGGGCGTCCGCGTGCCAAGGACCTTGGCCGCGCCCAACAAGTTGCAGCAACCCGCCGCTGGAGGCTATTCAGCGGTGCTAAGGTCCTTCGCGCTGCTCAGGATGACATACGCCCTTCAAATTACGGCCTTTATTCCGCCATCGGAAAGGTATTGGCAAATAATTGTATAGTTTGGTGGGCTTCGGCCACATCATGCGCCCGCAACAGCTTAACCCCGCCCTGCAGGGCCACCATGTGCAGCGCCGTGGTGCCGTTGAGGGCGGTTTCGGGGCCAAGGCCGAGGGGGCCGTACACCATTTTCTTGCGCGAGAGGGCAGCCAGCACGGGCAGGCCCAGCGCCTGCAGCTCGGGCAGGCGGCGCAGCAGCTCGTGGCTTTGGGCAGCGGTTTTGGCAAAGCCGAAGCCGGGGTCGAGCAGCACATCGGTCACGCCGAGGGTGCGCAGGGCGGCCAGGCCGTCGCGGAAATAGCGCAGCAGCGTGAGCACCAGGTCGTCTTCGTAGTGCGTGAGCTTGCTCATGGTTTGGGGAGTGCCGCGCAGGTGCATCAGCACGTAGGGCACGCGCAGGCGGCCCACGGTGGCAAACATATCGGCATCGAGGGTGCCGCCGCCCACGTCGTTCACCAGGTCGGCCCCGGCCTGCACGGCGGCTTCGGCCACGCCGGCCCGGAAGGTATCGGCGGAGAGAAAGGCCTGCGGAAATTCTTTGCGCACCGCTGCCACGGCGGGCAGCAGGCGGCGGGTTTCTTCGGCTTCAGAAATATCATCGGCTCCCGGACGGGTGCTGTAAGCGCCCAAATCGAGCACGGCGGCCCCGGCCCGGAGCATGGCTTCGGCGCGCAGGAGCAGGTCTTTTTCGGAGGCCACGCGGCTGCCGGCGAAAAAGGAATCGGGCGTGAGGTTGAGGATGCCCATCACCTGCGGCCGGCGCAAATCGAGCAGGCGGCCGTGGGGGCTTCGTAGTGAATTGGTGAATTGGTGAATTGGTGAGTTGGCTACGGTTGGCGACATGGAACGACAGCGCGAGGTGGCGAAAGCGCCAATATCCATCTAATGCCCCGAACTTGCGGCGTGAGACGAGATTCCAAACTCACCAGTTCACCACCTCACCAGCTCACCCTTGACCACTCCCGAACACTACGACCTGCTGCTGGCCCGCTGCCGCACCCTGTTTCTGGCCAAAACCCACGACTACGGCACGGCGTGGCGCATTCTGCGCCTGCCCTCGGTTACGGACCAGATTTTTATCAAGGCCAACCGCATCCGGACCATTCAGGAAACCGGCGTGCAGCTCGTGGCCGATGATGTGAACGAGGAGTTTGTGGCCATCATCAACTACTGCCTCATTGCCCTGATGCAGCTGCACCTGCCCAAAGACACGCCGCTGGACATGGCCCCCGACGCCGTGGCCCTCGCCTACGACCACGAAGCCGCCGAAAACCGCCGCCTGCTGCTGGCCAAAAACCATGACTACGGCGAAGCCTGGCGGCAAATGCGCGTAGCCAGCATCACCGACCTCATTCTGATGAAGCTGCACCGCGTGAAGCAGCTCGAAGACATTGGCGGCGCAGCCCTGGTGAGCGAGAGCGTGGAAGGCAGCTACCGCGATATGTTGAACTACGCCGTGTTTGCGCTGATTCTGGAGGGCGAGGCGTAGCGTTTGTCATCCGTCGGCTGTCATCCTGAGCTTGCGAAGGACCTTATCGCGCTCGCCTGAGTTGGATTATTACAAATTATTCAGCCGTGATAAGGTCCTTCGCAAGCTCAGGATGACAGGTCCACACAATAACCCCACGCCCCGCCCCTGCGTTTCGCCCCCGGCTTACCTTTGCTCCCTATGTCTGTCCCTAGCTCCATTACCGCCGTTGCTCCTGCCTCGCACCCATTGCGCACCCTCACGCGGGTGTGCTGGTTTTTGCTTGGGGCGCTATTCATTTTTTCCGGCCTCATCAAGCTGAACGACCCGGTGGGCACGGCTTATAAGCTGGAAGAATACTTCGAGGTATTCGCCGTTTCGCTGCCCAGCCTGGCGGGATTCTTCCTGTGGTTCAAGGGCATTGCCCGCACCATGTCCATTCTCATGAGCTCGGCCGAAGTTATTCTGGGCGCGGCGCTGCTGCTGCGCTGGAACCTGCGCATCGTGCTGTGGGCGCTGTTTGGGCTGCTGGTCTTTTTCACCTTCCTCACCTTCTATTCGGCAGCGTTCGATAAGGTGACGGACTGCGGCTGCTTCGGCGATTTCATCAAGCTCAAGCCCTGGACATCGTTTTTCAAAGACCTGTTTTTGCTGGCGCTGTGGGCCATCGTGTTCACGCACCAGCGGTTTTTGCGCCATTCCTTCGTGCGGGGCACGTTTGGGGTGATGACCATGACCTTTGTCACAGCCATTGCCATTGGCATTGGGGTGCGGGCGCTGGGCCACCTGCCCTATTTCGATTTCCTGCCCTATAAAGTCGGCAACGACATTGGCAAGCTTATGAAGGCCAGCGCCCCGCTACGCTACCAGTACACCATGGAAAAAGACGGCAAAACCGAGGAGTTCACCACCTACCCCGACTCGACCTGGACCTACAAGAGCATGACGGCCCTCAACCCCGAAGCCGGCCCCAAAATCACCGATTTTAAGGTCTGGAACGATGAGGGCGACTATACTCCCGAGCTGCTGCGCGGCAACAAGCTGGTGCTCATCATCCAGAACGTAGACAAGGCCGACCGCGACCGTTACGACCAGATTAACAAGCTGCTCACCGATGCCAAAACTTCGCGCCGGGGCATCACGCCGCTCGTCATCACCAGCAGCAGCCCGGCCGAGTTCGACGTGTTTCGCCACAGCGCCAACCTGGCCGTGCCCTTCTACTATGCCGATGCCACGGTCCTCAAGTCCATCATCCGCTCCAACCCCGGCTTCCTGCTGCTGAAAGACGGCGTGGTGAAAGGCAAGTACCACTACCACGATATTCCCAGCATCGGGAAGGTGGAGGAGAAGCTGCAGTAGTTTTTAGGGTGTTCGGTTATAGGGTAAGAGGGTGTGGGGGGAGGAGGGCAGGAGTTTTTTAGCCCTCCTACCCCCCTCCCCCCACACCCTCCTACCCTAAAAAAACCCTCACACCCTCACACCCTCACACCCTAAAAAATTGCTTCCTTTCATCCTCCGTCGCTTAGCCCAGGGCCTGCTTGTGCTGGTGGGCGTGGCGTGCACGGTGTTTCTGCTCTTCAATGTGCTGCCCGGCGACCCCGCCGCGCTACTGGCCGGCCAGCGCAGCGACTTGGCCACCAAAGCCGCCATCACCGCCGACCTCGGCCTCGACCAGCCCCTGCCCACCCGCCTGCTGGGCTACCTGAACGATATTTCGCCGCTGGGCCTGCACCCGGCCGACTCCGCCGGCCGCGCCCGCTACGGCGGCGTGGCGCTGCTACCGCTGGGCAGCAAGTCCCTGGTGCTGAAAACGCCCTACCTGCGCCGCTCCTTCCAGAGCAACAAGGACGTGCTGCGTATTCTGCTCGATTATTTTCCCGGCACCATGTGGCTGGCGCTGGCCGCCATGCTCATTGCCAGCGTGGGCGGCGTGGCCTTTGGCGTGGTGGCGGCGCTACGGCCCCAGTCGTGGCTGGATAGGGTACTGGTGAGCACCTCGGTGCTGGGCATTTCGGTGCCCTCGTTCGTGGCGGCTATCATCATCGCCGTCACGTTCGGCTTCTACTGGAGCCACTTCACAGGCCTGAGTCTCACCGGCCAGCTTTATGAAACCGACCCGTTCACCGGCGAGCGGCACCTCGTGCTGCGCAATCTGCTGCTGCCGGCGGTGGCGCTGGGCATCCGGCCGCTGGCCATCATCACGCAACTCACCCGCTCCAGCATGCTCGATGTGCTGAGCCAGGACTACATCCGCACGGCCCGCGCCAAGGGCTTGAGCCGCACCGCCACCGTGCTCCACCACGCCCTGCGCAACGCCCTGAACCCGGTGGTTACGGCCGTATCGGGCTGGCTGGCCTCGCTCATGGCCGGCGCGTTTTTCATCGAATACATCTTCAACTGGAAAGGCCTGGGCACCGTGACGCTACGGGCCGTGGAGAACCTCGATTTCCCGGTGGTGATGGGGGCTACTCTGTTCGTAGCAGCCCTGTTTGTGCTCATAAATATTGTGGTAGATGTACTCTACGCCGTGCTCGACCCCCGCGTAAAGCTGAGCTAAGGATGTAGTCGCGAAGCGGTGCTTCGCGCCCTCCCCCACGGTGCGCGAAGCACCACTTCGCCCCACACCCGCCCGGCACCTTATCCGCACAATCGCCCCAGACAAGGGCAGGAATTATGAAGCAGCTTCCTATCGACCCGCTCATTTCGGTACCCGGCGGCTCCGGGCACCTGAGCCTGGTAGGCCTGCCCGGCGCGGGCAAAACCACCCTCGGCCGCCAGCTAGCCGCCCACTTCAACCGCCCATTTTTGGACCTGGACGTGGCCATTGAGGCCCGCACTGGCCGCAGTGTGCGCGCAGTCTTTGCCGAAGACGGCGAGGCAGCTTTCCGAGCCATAGAGGCAGCAGTGCTGCGCGATGCCCTCGCCCTGGCCGGGCCGCCGCTGGTGCTGGCTACGGGCGGCGGCACCCCCTGCTTTCACGATAACATGGCGCTGCTCAACCAGGCCGGCCCCACCCTCTGGCTCGATGTGCCCATTGCCGTGCTGGCCGCCCGCCTGCCCCCCGAGGAAGTAGCCAAACGCCCCCTTTTAGCCGCCGCTGGCGGGGCAGAAGCCTGGCTGCGCGAAACTCTTGCCGCCCGAAGTCAGTTTTATAGCCAGGCGCGGCTGCGCTGCTCGGCGGCCTGCACGCTGCCGGCCGTGGTGGCCCAGCTGGCGGGGGCGGGTTTTGCCCTGCCCGGCACATTGCCGCCCGCTTCGTAATTTTGTTAATTGATTCGTTCGACGTTTGTTACCCCTATGCAATCAGTATCCACCGAAGAACCGGCTGTAAACGAGGCTCCTACGCCTGTCACAGCCCCCGTACGGCCCAAACATAAGGGCTCGGCCCAGCTTTTCCAGAACCCGTTGCTGGAGCGGCTTTCGCACACGCACATCGCGCTGCCGGTGGGCATTTTTGCCGCCACGGGCATCATCAGCATGTATTATGGCCTCGTGCACGGCTTCATGACGGGCGTGGCCGCGCTGGGCCTGTTTCTGGTGGGCCTGCTGGCTTTCACGCTGATAGAGTACCTGGTGCACCGCTACCTGTACCACATTCCGGCCACCACGGCGGGCCGCGCCAAGTTCCAGTATACCATGCACGGCGTGCACCACGAGTATCCCAAGGATAAAACCCGGCTGGCTATGCCGCCCATCATCACGGTATTTGTAGCGTCGCTGTTATTCTTCATTTTCCGCTTCAGCTTCGGCTCGTATGCGTTTGGGCTACTGTCGGGCTTCACGTTTGGCTACGCCATGTACCTGTTTGTGCACTATGCCATTCATGCCTACTCGCCGCCCAAAAACTTCCTGAAAGTATGGTGGACGCACCACAGCCAGCACCATTACCGGCAAGACGAAGTGGCCTTCGGTGTGAGCAGCACGCTCTGGGACCACATCATCGGCACCATGCCCAGCAAGAAAAGCGCCTAGCATTCCGGCAGGCTGAGACATAAAAAAGCGCGGCTCCTTCACGGGGGCCGCGCTTTTTTGTGGGTTGAGGTTCAAAACCCGATGATGCGGCGAATTGCCCATCGGGCTTCTTCACACCACTACATTTTGGTGGTTGCTACGCGCCGGATTAGGAGCGCGGGCCACGCATTTTGTTCACAATGAAGAACAGCAGCGCTACCACGATAAACACGGCAATAATGCCCGTGTAGGCTCCGGCTTTGAAAATGCCGGCAATGGCATCGCAGCCCGTGAGCGTGGTAGCCAGGGCGAAGAGGAATACGAAGAGGGAAAGACGGGAGGCGTTCATGGCGTGAAAGAGAAAGAAGGGAGGTGAAAGCCGCATAGCACGCGGGCTACGGGATTAGGGCTGATACTGTGCCTACGCCAAAAAGGTTAGCCCCCGCCATTGCAAACGCTGGTTATCGACACAAAACAGCCCGGCGGAGGGGTTCTCGGCCGGGCTGTTTTTCTGTCAATTACTGGTGCGCCTTACCAGCTGCCGCTGGCACCGCCGCCGCCGCTGCTGCCACCGCCAAAGCCGCCGAAGCCGCCACCGCCGCCGCCGCCAAAGCCACCACCTCCCCCACCGCCGAAACCGCCGCCGCCAAAGATGATGGGCGGGATAAAGCCGCCCCCGAAGCCCCGGTTGCCGCGCCCGCCACGCCCACCGCCGCCCCGGTTACGCAGCATGGTGAAGATGATGACCATCACCAGAATGATAAGCCAGAAGGGAAAGCCGGAGCCCGAGCCGTCGCGCCGGCCCTGGGGCCGGGCATCGGCCGGGTCGGCTTGATACTCGCCCTTGGCGAGGGCAATGAGCTGGTCGGTGGCCCGGTCGAGGCCGGCGTAATATTGGTTCTGGCGGAAGGCCGGCACCAGCGTGTTGCTGATGATGCGCTTAGCCAGGGCATCGGGCACGGCCCCTTCCAGGCCGTAGCCGGTCTGGATGCGGGCGGTGTGCTCCTGCTGAGCCACCAGAATCAGAATGCCGTTGTTCTTGCCCTTGCGGCCAATGCCCCAGGCTTCGTACAGCTTCTGGGCGTAGTCGGAAATGTCGTCGCCGTCGAGGTTGGGAACGGTGACGACGGCGATTTGCGACGACGAGCTGTCGTTGTAGGCCACCAGCTTGCGCTCCAGCTGGTCGGCCTCGCCGCCCTGCATCAGCCCGGCCAGGTCGTTCACTAGGCGGGGCGGGTTGGGGCGGGGCGGAATATTTTGCGCCGCGCCATTGAGGGCCGCAACCAGCCCCAAAAGCAGCAGCAGCAGCGACCACCACGGTTTGGGTACGCCCGATTTCAGCAGCGGGAAGTGGAAAAAAGTCGATATCCTGGCATCAGCCACGGAATTTTTCATGCGTCGGAAGACGGTTTTTGGCCGCCGAAAGAAATGGAATCGTCCAGCTCGTTCTGGTCGGTAGCGGCATCGTAGGGGAAGTAGCGTTTCAGCTGCTCGCCCACCATTTTGATGCCGTGCTCCAGGCCCAGCACGTAGTTTTCGTGCCGAAACTGATTGAGGACGGCTTCCTTAGTGGTTTCCCAGAAGTCATCGGGCACGGCCGCGTTGATGGCCGAATCGCCCACCACGGCAAACTGCCGGCTCTGCCAGGCCAGGTAAAAAAGCACGCCGTTGCGGGCGGCCGTCTTGTGCATATCCAACTCCCCAAACACCTGGGCGGCGCGGTCAAGCGGCTCGGGTGTGGGGCAGTTATCTTCGATATGCACCCGGATTTCGCCGGAAGTCGTGATTTCGGCCTGCCGGATGGCCGCTACCAGCGCCGCATCCTGGGCGGGAGTGAGAGGGCTTTTCATTTAACAATTATCATTTAACATTTAACAATCATCATCCAACTGCTTACACAAGCGAGGCAAAACCTACGGCGTTCGGCTTAATTGCCGGACTGTTAAATGTTAAATGATAATTGTTAAATGACTAGAATTGAACGGTCGGGGCCTTGCTGGCGGCCGCGTCGGCCTCGAAATAGGGCTTGGGCGGGAAGCCGAACATGCCGGCAAACAGGTTATTGGGGAACGAGCGCGTGAATGTGTTGTAGTCGTTGGTCACGGCGTTGAACTTGTTGCGCTCCACGTTGATGCGGTTTTCGGTGCCCTCAATCTGGGCCTGCAGCTCCTGAAAGTTGGCGTTGGCCTTCAGGTCGGGGTAGTTTTCGGACACGGCCAGCAGGCGGCCCAGCCCGGCCGACATCTGGCTCTGGGCTTCCTGGAATTTCTTGATGTTTTCGGGCGTCAGGTCGTTGGCATTCAGCTGCACGCTGGTGGCCTTGGCACGCGCCTCAATCACGCTGGTGAGGGTACCCTGCTCGAACTTGGCAGCCCCTTTCACGGTGTTCACCAAGTTGCCAATGAGGTCGTTGCGGCGCTGATAGGAGCTTTGCACGTTGCCGGCCTGGGCCTTCACGGCCTGGTCGCGCGTCACCATGCCATTGTAGCCGCACGACGACTGGGTGAGCAACAGGGCTAGGCCCGCGAAATAGAGAAGAAAGCGTTTCATGATGGGTTGTGAAGGGTGTTAATGAAGGGGATTCGGGATTGGTAATGGCGCGGCGGCAAAACCTGCGGCCGCTGCTCCGGTTTGGTACCGGGTTTGGGGCAAAGTACGCAGCTTAGCCCTAGTAGTTGTAGCTTGCTGCTTAGCTGCGCCAAACGCCTTCATATATCGTCCTCCCGCTTTCTCCATTACAGCCCCACCCCAATGAAAGCTGTTATTCCCGTTGCCGGCATTGGCTCGCGCCTGCGCCCCCACACCCACACCCAGCCCAAAAGCTTGGTGCCGGTGGCCGGCAATACCATTCTGGGCCACATCATCGACCGCCTGCAGGCCGCCGGCCTCACCGAATTTGTGTTCATCGTGGGCTACCTGGGCGATAAAATTGTGCGCTACGTGCGCCGCCAGTACCCCGAGCTAAAGGCCACGTTTGTGGTGCAGGAGCCGCGCGAGGGCATTGGCCACGCCCTGTGGCTGGCCCGCGAAGAATTCCGCCACGACCCCGACGGCGTGCTCATCATGCTCGGCGACACCATTGTGGACGTGGACCTGCCCGCCCTCATGGCCACGCCCGGCTCGGTGCTGGCCGTGAAGGAGGTGAAAACCCCCAGCATGTTCGGCCTGGTGGAAACCGGGAACAACGGCCGGGTAAACAAGGTGGTGGAGAAGCCCAAAATCCCGAAATCGAACTTCGCCATGGTGGGCCTCTACAAGCTGGCCTACCCCGAAAAGCTGGCCGAGGCCCTGGAATGGCTCATCGATTCGGAAACGCGCACCCACGGCGAGTTTCAGCTCACCGATGCGCTCATGCACCTCATCGAAGAGGGCGAGGTGATGTCCACTTGCCCGGTCGACAACTGGTTCGACTGCGGCCGCAAGGAAACGCTGCTCGAAGCCAACGCCCGTCTGCTGAACCGCCCCGAGTTTCTGGAAGGCCATGACTACTCCGAATACCCCGACACCGTAATTATTCCACCGGTCAGCATCGGGCGCGGCTGCCAGATTTCGCACTCCATCATCGGCCCCAACGTGGCCATCGGCGACAAAACCATCGTCAAAAACTGCATCCTCAGCGACTCCATCATCGGCAGCTATTCCGAGCTGAAAGCCGCCGTGATGCACGACTGCATCGTGGGCTCCGACGCCTCGTTCCGGGGCATGAACCACTCGCTGAACATCGGCGACAATACGGAGATTGATTACAGTTAATGCACTGACACTGCGCGCTTCAGCGGCCGCCTGAACGTCCAGTAGCTTTTCCCCTTCGGCTGCATCAGCCAGGCCCGCTTGCTGGCGCGCATACTATCCACAAACAGGTAGTGCAGGTCGCTCATCACCGTGCCTTCGGACGCGAAGTAGGAATGGCCCAGGAAGTCCGTCGAAACCCCCGTGGCATCAATCGTTTCCACGCCGCGCATGAGGAGCATGCCCGGCCCCGCCTGCCCGGCCCGCATGTTCCGGTTGAGGCGTTGCGACAGCTCAAGCGCGCGGTCGTTGCTGGACGCGTACAGCGTCACGTTCAGCTTGCCATTGATAACCGGGGCAATTCGGGTCTTGAAATCTGCCACGCTGATGTCTGGGGCCGTGAGCACGATTTCGCGCACGTGCCGGTTGCGAAACAGCTGGGGCTCGCGCAGCATCAGGTCTTGCAGGGTGGCCAGCATGATGCGGTTGCCCATGCTGTGGGCAATCAGGTAGATATTGGTGGCCGAGGATTTTTGCAGGAAGGTGCGCATGAAGGCCTTGAAAGGCTCCACGGACGCCTGGTTCATCTGCTCGTCGAGGCGGTAGGCCAGGCCACTGCCCTGCGAGGGCCAGCTAAAGAGCACCGGGGCCCCTTTAAAGCCCAAATCATAGGTGAACTGGGCCGTGCGAAACAGGGCAGTCTTAAAATTATTATTGAAGCCGTGCACGAACACAAAGGCATCCCGATTGGCCGACGCGCTGCTTTTCTGGTTCATCAGCGTTAGCAGGTCAGCCTGCGAAAGCAGTTTAGTGGACTCCAGAATGAGGTTTTTTGCCGGGTTGGGCTTCCCGATTTCGAAGCCCAGAAAAGTGGCCGGCAGCTCTACCTGGCCCAGCCGATGGTCGCGCGGAATACTAACCTGGCAGGTGCCGTATCGGGTAATGGCTTTGGCTTTGCCAAAGCTAATGGCCTTGGGGGTCTTGGGATTTCCGGGCAGCAGGTTCCGGTTGGTGCAAAAGAAGACGGTGACCATCCGTTTATTTTTCTCCTTTTTTTCCTGTGCCTGTACCATGGCTTGAATAGGGTCCGGAGCGGCCGGTGCCGGCATGCTCGCCATAACCCGGATTTCCGGGCAGCCTTTGTTCGAAGCCGGGCCGGGCCGGTCGGGGCAGCGGTCTTGAATATCGGCCACGCCGTCGCCGTCTTGGTCGGGACAGCCGGCCAGGGCGGGCAAGCCTTTTTCGGTGGGGCAGCGGTCCTGGGCATCGGCCACGCCGTCGCCGTCGGTGTCGAGCGGGCAGCCATTAGCATCTACGGCCACCCCGGGGGGCGTGTCGGGACATTTGTCCTGGCCCAGGGCCACGCCATCGCCATCGGGGTCACGCTCAAGGGCTTTGCGGGCCATGCGCGGGGCACAGGCATCCAGCATCAGCAGCAAAACCGTCAGCAGGATTACAACGACGCCAGCTGCTGGCCGGGGCAAAAGAAAAGCGGGGTACCTGTTGAACATGATTCTGCGGATTTACGGCGAATACTTAGCCGAATTTAATTATAGTCAAAATTATATTTATTTCATCAATTATTATTGAAATTGTATGACTTTCGCTATTCCAGAGGCCTGACCTCCCGGGCAAGACGCACGCATTAAGTGGCTGGCCGGTGCCTGGCACGGCGGACAATTCCATCATAGCAGGGCCGTGGTATGAAAACCATAATAAGTTGCGCCCAACACCGTACTTTTCCGGTAAAATCGCGCTGCTTATGACTTTCCGCTTTGTGCTGGCCACGCTATTGGCTGCCTTTTTCTTCGGGCCACCCAGCCCCGTATGGGCCCAAACGCCCCTGGGTCAGCCCTCGCTCGACGAATCGAAGGTGCAAATCTGGTGCGCCACGGTACGCTTCGTGTACGACGACGCCGGCCGGCCCAACCTCAAAAGCACTGTGCGCTGCGAAGGGGGCAACCTCGACGCCCTGGCCGCCAGCATCCGGCCCGACAGCCTGCGCGTGTACAGTGTGCTGTACCAGGCCATTGAAGGCCGGGGCGCAGTTTATCAAGGCAAGAAAGACAACCCCGCCCGGCTGGCAGCCCTCACCAAGGCCATTGTGAGCAAGCTGAAAAGTTCGCCCGCCCGCCGTAAGGACCCCGCCCGTATGGCCCGGGTAGCAGCCCTTGAAACGGCCCTCACCAACTACGTGGCCTCGGGCACGCCGCTGGGCGAAGTGGCCGCCGCAATGGCCCCCGAAGCAGCCGATACCGCCGCCACTACACCCGGCGCGCCCGGCCCCGCCGAAGCCGCCGAAGCCCAGGCCGCCGCCGAGCGCGATGCCGCCGGCACCTCGGCGGTGGCCCTGCCTGCTACCGGTCCGGGCAGCCTCCTTTACCGTTTTGCGGCGCCGCTGGCGCTTATCCTGGGCATTCTGAGCCTGGTGCTCTACATCATGCTGCGCGCTACGCTGGGCCAGTGGCGCCGCCAGCAACGCCGCGAAACCCTGGAAGCCAAGCACGCCGCCACTGCCGCCCAGACCGCCGCCGCCGAAACCAGCGCCGCCGTAGCCGACTCCGTAGCCCGCGTGAAGCGCGCCGAAGCCCTGATTCTCGCGGCGGCCGCGCCCGAGGCTAACAATGCCCCGGCCACGCCGGTTCTCGACCAGCTCAGCCCTGCCCAGCGCCTGGAAGTGGAGCGCTTGGTGAGCCAGCGCGTGGACGAAGAGCTACGCTGGCTGCGCGCCAACCTGCCCGAGTTGGTAGCTTCGGCCATCAGCCATGCCCCGGCGGCGCACGATACGGCATCGGCACCCGCAGCCGCTTCCGGCCAGCCATCCGGCGAAGTAGCAGATGATGTGCAGATGGACTGATTTTTAATACGCTTTGTTGTTTCATTCTCTTTTTTCGGCTGGCAACGGCCTTCATCTTTCTTCCTTGTTTTATGAAAGCTGTCTTACCTCTGGCCGTCCTGCTGGCGGCTGCCACGGCCTGCCGCGCCACGTCTCCACCCGCCTATAATACCCTGCCCAACCACCAGGCCCTCACCGAAACCACCGTGCCCGAAACCGGCGAGCCCAGCCGCCGCACCGGCCTGGAACTACCCACTCCCCTGCCCCCCGTGAAATATCCCGAAACCCGCAAAACCGACTTCACCGACACCTATTTCGGCACCAAGGTAGCCGACCCCTACCGCTGGCTCGAAGCCCTCGACGCCCCCGAAACCAAATCCTGGGTAACCGCCGAAAACGAGGTAACCTTTGGCTATCTGAAGCAGATTCCGTTCCGCGATAAAATCCGCGAGCGGCTCACCAAAATCTGGAATTACGAGCGGTTTGGCGTGCCCGAGCAAGTGGGTTCGGAGCTGGTGTTCAGCAAGAACGACGGCCTGCAGAACCAGGCGGTGCTCTACCGCCAGCGCGGCACCGAGGAGCCGCAAATCCTGCTCGACCCTAACAAGTTCTCGGCCGACGGCACCACCGCCCTGGCCGGCACCGAGTTCAGCAACGACCACCGCTACCTGGCCTACGCCACCAGCGGCGGCGGCTCCGACTGGCACAAGGTCCGCATCCTGGACGTGGCCACCAACAAGCTGCTGCCCGAAACCCTGGAATGGGTGAAGGTATCGGGCACGTCGTGGACCAAAAACGGCTTTTACTACGGCCGCTACGATGCGCCCAAGGCCGGCCAAAATGGCCTTTCGGGCAAAAACGAGTTCCACAAAGTGTACTTCCACAAGCTGAACACGCCGCAGAGCGCCGACCAGCTGGTGTACGAAAACCCCAAAATGCCCCTGGGTTTCCGCTTCGCCAACGCCACCGAGGACGAGCGGTTCCTGGCCCTGACGCTCACCGATGGCAAGGCCGACGGCAACCAGCTGCTGGTGCGCGACCTCGCCGACCCCAAGCAGGCCAAAACCTGGACCACGCTCATTTCGAGCTACGAATTCAACAGCAACATTATCGGCAATGTGGGCGGCGAGGTGCTGGTGTACACCAACTACAAGGCCCCCAACTACCGCGTCGTCCGCATCGACCCGAAGAAACCGGCCGAGGCCAACTGGCATGACGTGCTGCCCGAAAGCAAGAACAAGCTGGAGAGCGTGACGCAGGTGGGTGGCCGTTTGGTGGCTGATTATCTGAACGATGCCAGCTCGCAGGTGAAAGTGTATTCGGAGCTGGGCAAGTTTGAGCACGATGTGAAGCTGCCGGCCATCGGCACGGCCAGCGGCTTCGGCGGCCGGCGCGATGCCAAGTCGGTGTACTACGCCTTCACCTCGTTCACCTACCCCACCACCATCTACAAATACGACCTCGCCACCAACACCAGCACGGTTTTCCGCGCCCCGAAAGTAGATGTGAACCCGGCCGATTACGTGACGACGCAGGTGTTCTACCCGAGCAAGGACGGTACGAAAATTCCCATGTTCATCATCCACAAAAAAGGGGTTGAACTGAACGGCAAGAATCCCACTTACCTCTACGCCTACGGCGGATTTAACATCTCGCTCACGCCGGGCTTCTCGGTGGCACGCATGCTGTGGCTGGAAAACGGCGGCGTGCTGGCCATCCCCAACCTGCGCGGCGGCGGCGAATACGGCGAAGCCTGGCACAAAGCCGGCATGACCCCCAACAAGCAAAACGTGTTCGACGACTTCATTGCCGCCGCCGAGTACCTGAAAACAAACAAGTACACCGACTACGACCACCTCGCCATCGCGGGCGGCTCGAACGGCGGCCTGCTCGTAGGCGCAACCATGACGCAGCGCCCCGACCTCTGCAAAGTGGCCCTGCCCGCCGTGGGCGTAATGGACATGCTGCGCTACCAGACCTTCACCATCGGCTGGAACTGGGCCCCCGAATACGGCACCTCGGCCGACCAGAAGCAGTTTGAGAACCTGCGCAGTTTCTCGCCCCTGCACAACTTGGCCCCGGCCGTGTACCCCGCCACCCTGATTACCACCGCCGACCACGACGACCGGGTGGTACCCGCCCACTCCTTCAAGTTCGCCGCCGCTCTGCAAGCCGCCAACACTGGCCCCAACCCCACCCTCATCCGCGTGGATGTGAACGCCGGCCACGGCGCGGGCAAAAGCACCAAGCTGCAAATCGACGAGTGGGCCGACGTGTGGAGCTTCTGCTACGCCAACATGGGCGTGACGCCGGAGGTGAAATAATTACCGTGTAGGAAAACCAGCCCCGGTGCTTCAGGCATCGGGGCTTTTTTCATTCCTTAATCAACCCAAATTATTTTATGCAAATAGGCATCAGCTCTTTCGGCGAAGTCGCCCCCGCCCACGTAGCCGGCCAGGACCACGCCGCCGCCCAACGCATGCAGGAACTCCTGGCCATGGGCAAGCTGGCCGATGAAACCGGCCTCGACGTAATGGCCCTCGGCGAGCACCACCGGCCCGACTTCATCATCTCCGCGCCCGAAATCATCCTGGCGGCCATCGCGGCCATCACCAAGCGCATTCGCCTGAGCAGCGCCGTCACCGTTCTCAGCTCGGCAGACCCCGTGCGCACCTTCCAGAATTTCGCCACGCTGGACCTCATTTCCAACGGCCGGGCCGAGATTATTGCCGGGCGCGGCTCCTTTATCGAGTCGTTCCCACTCTTCGGGCAGGACCTGAAAGACTACGACGCCTTGTTCCTTGAAAAGCTCCAGCTGCTGCTCAAAATCAATGAAAACGAAGTGGTGACCTGGCAGGGCAAGCACCGCGCTTCCATCGATGCCAAGGGCGTATACCCGCGCCCCGCCCAAGCCAGGATTCCCGTCTGGATTGGGGTGGGCGGCACGCCCGCGTCCGTCATTCGGGCCGGGCAGCTGGGGCTGCCGCTCACCATTGCCATTCTCGGCGGTGCACCCGCGCAGTACGTGCCGTTTGCCGAGCTCTACCGCGAATCGGCCCAGAAAGCCGGCCACGACGTGGCCGCGCTCCAACTCGCCATCAACTGCCACCTGCACCTCGCCGATACCGCCGAGCAGGCCCGCGACGAATTCTTCCCGCCCTACTCGCAGCTCATGAACCGCATCGGCCGCGAGCGCGGCTGGTCGCCCATGGACCGCCGCCATTTCGACTACCTATGTGGCCCACAAGGCCCGCTGCTGGTGGGCAGCCCCGAGGATATCATCGCCAAGCTGCTCTACCAGCGCCAGTTGTTCAACAACACCCGGTTCCTGGCGCAACTCGTCATCGAAGGCATTTCGCACCAAAGCGTGCTGCGCTCCATCGAGCTCCTGGGCACGCAGGTAGCCCC
The DNA here is from genome assembly GCF_012275535.1 of Hymenobacter artigasi. Classification (GTDB taxonomy): domain Bacteria; phylum Bacteroidota; class Bacteroidia; order Cytophagales; family Hymenobacteraceae; genus Hymenobacter; species Hymenobacter artigasi. Next base: position 298,727 of record NZ_JAAVTK010000003.1, read on the forward strand.
GGCCATCCAGACCACGGATTAGCACGGATTTTAGCGGATTTTACGGATTTTGTAGTCGGCGCTCGTGCCACGCATTGGCCCTCTCGCCTACCAACAGAAAAAGGCCACTCCTGGGAGTGGCCTTTTTGTTATTATACACAGCGTAAGCAGAAAATAGCGTCAACTACAAAATCCGTGAAATCCGCTAAAATCCGTGCTAATCCGTGGTCTAGTAGCGGTACAAATCCGATTTGAACGGACCTTCTACCGGCACTTTAATGTAGTCGGCCTGCTTGGCGGTCAACTCGTCCAGCTCCACGCCGATTTTGGCGAGGTGCAGGCGGGCCACCTTCTCATCGAGGTGCTTGGGCAGGGTGTACACCTGGTTTTCGTACTGGTTGCCACGCTCCCACAGCTCCAGTTGGGCCAGCGTCTGGTTGGTGAACGAGTTCGACATCACGAACGAAGGGTGGCCGGTGGCGCAGCCCAGGTTCACGAGGCGGCCTTCGGCGAGGATAATTACCTCTTTGCCTTCGATGGTGTAGATGTCAACCTGAGGCTTCACCGTGTCCTTGGTGTGGCCGTAGTTGCCGTTCAGCCACGCCATGTCAATCTCATCATCGAAGTGACCGATGTTGCAGACAATCGCCTTGTCCTTCAGCGAGCGGAAATGCTGCTCGGTCAGGATGTCGCAGTTGCCAGTAGCCGTCACTACGATATCGGCTTGCTTCACAGCATCAGCCAGTTTCTTCACAGCGTAGCCATCCATAGCCGCCTGCAGCGCGCAGATGGGGTCAATTTCGGTCACGATAACGCGGGCACCCGCGCCGCTCAACGAAGCAGCCGTGCCTTTTCCTACGTCGCCGTAGCCGGCCACTACCGCCACTTTGCCGGCCATCATCACATCGGTTGCCCGGCGGATAGCGTCCACAGCCGACTCTTTGCAGCCGTACTTGTTGTCAAATTTCGATTTCGTTACCGAGTCGTTTACGTTGATGGCGGGGAAGGACAGCGTGCCATTCTTCACGCGCTCGTACAGGCGCAGCACACCAGTCGTCGTCTCTTCCGAAACACCTTTGATGCCAGCGGCCAGCTCGGGGTAGCGGTCCAGCACCATGTTGGTGAGGTCGCCACCGTCGTCCAGAATCATGTTCAGCGGCTGACGGTCTTCGCCGAAAAACAGCGTTTGCTCGATGCACCAGTCGAACGACTCCTCGTCCATGCCCTTCCAGGCGTATACCGGGATGCCGGCGGCAGCAATGGCCGCAGCAGCGTGGTCCTGGGTCGAGAAGATGTTGCACGACGACCACGTTACCTCAGCACCCAGTGCTTTCAGGGTCTCGATGAGCACGGCCGTTTGGATGGTCATGTGCAGGCAGCCGGCAATGCGCGCGCCCTTGAAGGGCTGCGCCGCGCCAAACTCCTCGCGCAGGCTCATCAAACCGGGCATTTCGGCTTCGGCGAGGCGGATTTCCTTACGGCCCCACTCGGCCAGGCTCATGTCTTTTACTTTGTACGGAACGTACGTCTTCGTCGTGGTTTCCACCATGATACGGTTTAATTTATTGTGTGGCGATTCAACTACAAAGATACTGATTTTGTTCACCTCAGCCCACAAAAAAGCCCGCGCCGGTTGGGCGCGGGCTCGTAGCATGGCAAAAGCCACGACTATATCAGGTTAATTATTTTGCGAAACGAAAGCTTTGAGCTTCTGGTCGTTGTTCAGACTACCATTGGTGCCGCTCACCAGTACGGTGTAGCTTTTGCCGGCCTCGTAGTTTTTGGTGCCCGTGCCTGCGCCCGAGCCATCACCTACCTGGGCGATGGTGGTACCATTGGCATCAAGAATGGAGAGTCCGTAAGTGCCAGCCGTAACGTTCACGAACGGCGAAGCCACGCTGGCCCCTACGTTGGCTACTACATCGGCCACAACTGGCCCGCTTACCGTAGTCGTAATTTGCGACAGACGAATGGGATTGGTAACGCTCTGCCCAAGGTTGATAACCCGGATACGGGTTTTGGTGGCATCCGTAATGGTCAGGTCATCGGGGAAGAGCAAGCCGCCCACCACCGAGGAAGACTGCGCGGGCGCAGCTACAAACGTGTAGTTTTTGTCTTTATCAAGTGCGAGCGACTGCGAAAAAGCAGGCTGCCCGCCCGCCGTCACCTGCAAAGGCCGCGCACCGGTCTGGATGGTCTGGTAGCTCCCGCTGCTGGCGCCGTAAGCCAGCGAAGCTTTCTCTGAATTATCAATCAGGAACTTCAGCGTGGTGGGCGCAACGTGGGAGGCAGCGTTGATGAATACAATTTTTCCGGTATCCACAGCGGGGGTCGGCGCGGGCGTATCGCTCTTGCTGCACGCGGCCAGCAGCAGCGTAGCCGGCAAAATGGCCTGAACGGCGCGGCGAAATATGAGGGATGTTTTCATGAAATAGTCGGTTGGATGGTGAAGCATGCGGCTGAGAGGGTAATTAGCCGTTTCGGCCTGAACGTGTGACACCCCGGGTTTGTTGGGCTGACGGCCATAAAATATTGCGGCACTGGTTTTTTCAGCCCTCTAAGCATCATTATATTTGTTACTATGCACGAAATCAACCAGCTGCGCCCAGTTAATTGGCAGCTCCGTGGCGCAGCCACTATTATCCTATCCGTTAGCCTATTAGCTCCTATTTTGGCCCAGCAAACCCCTGGCAGCGTTCGCCTACTACCCGAAGATGAGGCCCGTGGCCTGGGTGGTCCCCAGCACAATTTTGATTTCCTTGCCCCCGGGGCCAGCGGCGACAATTACCAGACGGCCGGCTTCTTCGGCCAAAAGCTCCGCCCCTACCTGACCGGCAATACCGCCGCCCTGGCCCACCTCAACGAATACCGCCGCCAGAAGACTTTTTTTCTGATTGACCGCCTCGTGGCCGTCGGGTCATTCAGTCTCTATGGCGAGCAGATTCTGGGCAACGGCGACCGGCAATACTTCAACTCGACGCAGCAGATTGCCGTTGGGGTATTCGTTACCAGCCTGCTGGCCACGGTTTTCATCAACCGCAACACCAACTCGCACCTGCAGCGGGCGGTCAAATCCTATAATAACGATGTAGTTCACGGCGGCATCTGGCAGCGCCTGCAGCCGGCTGCCATGGGCTTTGCGGCCGCGCCCACCGGCCAGCCGCTGCTTTCGTTGCGCTGGGCGTTGCGCTAAGTGCTGCTTTTTCCCGTATAAGGTCATCCATGGACTACCCCTTGCCCGAAGCGGCCCGGCGGTACGTGGCCGCGCACCTGCACGACGACCCCGCCCACCTGGCCCTCCAAGCCCGCCGCCACCCCGGCCTCCCCGTTCCCGAATTGGTGCGCCAGATTCAGGCCCGCCAAAAAGCCCGCGCCAAGCTCCCCGCCTGGGCCGATAACCCGGAGCTGATTTTCCCGCCCGCCCTATCCGTCGAGCAGGCGTCGTCGGCCCGCACGGCGGCTTTCAAAGCCAATCTGGTCGGCGGGCAGCGCCTGGCCGACCTCACCGGCGGCTTCGGGGCCGACTCGGCCGCCTTTGCCGCCCGCGTGGCACAGGTCGACTACGTGGAGCGCGACCCCGCGCTGGCGGAGGTAGTGCGCTATAATTTCGGCCAGCTCGGCATTGATAATGTGACCATTAATGCCGCCGATGCGGTGGCATTCCTGAAAAGCACGCCGCATCATTACGACTGGCTCTACCTCGACCCGGCCCGGCGCGACACCGCCGCCCGCAAGATTTTCTTACTGCGCGACTGCGAGCCCGACGTGGTCAAGCTGTTGCCGCTACTGCTGCACAAGGCCGATAAGGTGCTGCTCAAAACCTCACCCATGCTTGATATCGAGCATGCCGTGCAGGGCCTGGCCCATGTGCGCCGCCTCTGGGTAGTGGCCGTGGATAATGAGGTGAAGGAAGTGCTCTACGAGCTGGGTCAGGAGCCCGCTGTAGACCCCGAGCGCTACGCCCTGAACCTGCGCCGCGACGGCACCCAGCAGGAATTCCGCCTCAACCGTGCCCGCGAGGCCCGCGCCATCCCCCGCTACGCCGAGGCCCAGCAGTACCTCTACGAGCCCAACGCGGCCGTGCTCAAGGCCGGCGCATTCCGCAGCATCGGCACGGCGTTCGAGCTGCTCAAGCTGCACCAGCACAGCCACCTCTATACCTCTGATGTATTGCGGGCCGATTTTCCGGGCCGGGTCTTCAAAATCCTGGCCGTGGAAAAAGCCGATGGCGCGGCCCTCAAAGCCCACCTGGGGCCGGAGGCGCGCGCCCACGTCACCACCCGCAATTTTCCAGATTCGGTGGCCGATTTCCGCCGGCGCACCGGCATCCGCGAGGGCGGCGAAGTTTACCTGTTTGCTACCACCGACCTGCGTGGCCGGCCGGTGGTGCTGGTGTGCGAAAAGCTCACGCCCCCGGTGAATGGCACAGCCTGAAACCGGGGGCACAATGCTCCGTAGTACCCTTAGCGAACCAGCCGCATAGCGGCGGCAGGTTACCCAACAGCTCTGCCGTCGCTATGCGGCTGGTGAGCAATATGGTTTAGCTGGTATATCACAAAAGCCGCATTAGCCGGTTATGTGCCATAGAGCTGCTGTGCAGTTAGCGCGGCATTTTTCATTCAACAATTTAGATTGATGCGTTTTACAGATAAAGTGTGCCTGGTAACGGGCGGAACCTCCGGCATCGGCCGGGCCTGCTGCGTGCGGCTGGGAGCCGAGGGCGGCACCGTAATTGCCCTAGGCCGCGACAAAGCCGAGGGGGCCGAAACCGTGCGCCTCATCACCAAAGCCGGCGGCAAGGCCCTGTTTATAGCCTGCGACCTGAGCAAGCCCCGCGCCATTACCGCCACCGTAAATAAGGTACTGGCCAAGTATCACCGCATCGACGTGCTGGTGTGCGACGCGGCCATGATGACCTTCGACCACCTCGTAGACCTGCCCCTGACGCAGTGGGACCTGCTGATGCTGGTGAACCTGCGTTCGCTGGCCCAACTCACCCAGCTTTGCCTGCCGCACATGCCGGCCGGCAGCGCCATCGTGGCCATCAGCTCGGTGCACGCCCACCAAACCACCGCCAACGTGGTGCCCTACGCCACCAGCAAAGGGGCACTCGAAGCCTTTGTGCGCGGCATGAGCCTGGAGCTCGACCGCAAGCAGACCCGCATCAATGCCGTAGCCCCCGGGGCCGTAGACACGCCCATGCTCTGGAGCAACCCCAACGTGAAAAACGGCACCGAGAAAATCGACAAAGCCGCCGTGGGCACCCCCGAGGAGCTGGCCGCCGCCATTGCCTTCATGGCCTCATCAGAAGCCAGCTTTGTGCACGGCACCACGCTGGTGGTGGACGGCGGCCGGTTGGCCCAGCTGTAGGTTACTGATTTTTCGGTTACTGGTTTTTGAACGACAAAGAGAAACCGCAACCGGAAACCAGCAACTCACAATAGCCCGAATTTCCGTACTTTTGCGCCGCGCCCGCCCGCCGGTTTCGGCTTGGCGGGCGCACTTCGTTTCTATCTTCCGCTCTTTTCGCGCACTCAATGCCCTATCTGTTCACTTCCGAATCGGTTTCGGAAGGCCATCCCGATAAAGTTGCCGACCAGATTTCCGACGCCATTCTCGATGAGTATTTGCGCCAGGACCCCACCGCCAAAGTAGCCTGCGAAACGCTCGTAACGACCGATTTCGCCCTTGTTGCCGGCGAAATAAAGTCCACGGCCCACGTCGATGCCGAGCCCATCATCCGCGAAACCATTCGCCGCATCGGCTATAATAAACCCGAATACCTTTTCAACGCCGACACCTGCGAGGTGATGAATCGCCTGCACGAGCAGTCGCCCGACATCAACCAGGGCGTGGAGCGTGCCAAGGACGAAGACCAGGGCGCCGGCGACCAGGGCATGATGTTCGGCTACGCCAGCCACGAAACGGCCAATTACATGCCGCTGGCCCTCGACCTCTCGCACCGCCTGCTGCAGGAGCTGGCTGCTATCCGCCGCGAGGGCACGGCCATGCCCTACCTGCGCCCCGATGCCAAGAGCCAGGTAACCATTCGCTACTCGGACGACCACAAGCCCGAAGCCATCGACACCATCGTCATCAGCACCCAGCACGACGAGTTTGATTCCTCCGAGAGCGTGATGCTCGACAAAATCAAAGCCGATGTGCTGGCCATTCTCATCCCGCGCGTGAAAGCCGGCCTGAGCGCCGATGCCCAGGCGCTGTTTACCGATAAAATTACCTACCACATCAACCCCACCGGCAAGTTCGTCATCGGTGGTCCCCACGGCGATTCCGGCCTCACCGGCCGCAAAATCATCGTGGACACCTACGGTGGCAAAGGCGCGCACGGCGGCGGGGCATTCTCCGGCAAAGACTCCTCCAAAGTAGACCGTTCGGCGGCCTACGCGGCCCGCCACATCGCCAAAAACCTGGTAGCTGCCGGCGTAGCCGACCAGGTGCTGGTGCAGGTAGCCTACGCCATCGGCGTGGCCCAGCCCGTGGGCGTATTTGTGACCACCTACGGCACCACCAAGGTGAAAAACGCCGCCGGCCAGCCCCTCTCCGACGGCGAAGTAGCCGAGAAAGTGAATAAGCTATTCGACCTGCGCCCCTACGCCATCGTGAAGCGCTTCGGCCTGCAAAACCCCATCTTCGCCCAGTCGGCGGCTTACGGCCACATGGGCCGCCAGCCCGGCACCGTGGACGTGGTGATGCCCAACGGCGAGAAGAAAACCTTCGAAACCTTCACCTGGGAAAAGCTCGACTACGTGCCCCAGATTAAGGCTGAGTTTGGACTGTAGTATGTGGCATAAGCTTTAGCTTATGCGTGCCAAAATCGGCATAAAAAACCCCGCTCACCTTCGGTAAGCGGGGTTTTTCTCTTCAATGGAAGCAGCACAAGCTAAAGCTTATGCCACGAATTAATGCGTCAGCGCTTTCTCTTTGTGCTTCGTAATCTGGCGGCGCAGGCTGTCGGTAGCGGCATCGGCGGCGGCTTCGAAGGAAGCAGCATCTTCCGTACTGAACAGGATATTGCCGGGCACCAGCAGCTTTATCTCGATGGTTTTGTTATCGATACCATCTTTATTGTTGAGGCGCATAATGACTTCGCCTTCGGTAACCTTATCGTAAAAAGTTTCCAGCTTATTCAGGCGTTGCTGAACAAAATCAAGCAGTTTCTGGTCGGCGTCGAAGTGCACCGAATGCATCTGTACTTTCATAAGGCAGGTGATTTAGAGGTAAAAGGGTAAACAAAACTCAGGCCCGTGGGTGGGCCTGTTTAAATACGGATTTCAGGCGGTCGACGGACAAGTGCGTGTACACTTGGGTGGCCGCCAGACTGGCGTGGCCCAGCAACTCTTTGATGGAATTCAGGTCGGCACCCTTGCCCAGCAGGTGCGTGGCAAAGGCATGGCGCAACGCGTGCGGGTGCTGCTGCGCACCGGAAGTAGTAATCTGGCTCAGGTAGCGCTTCACGGTGCGGTACACGAACTTTTCGTACATGGCCTCGCCCTTGTCGGTGAGTAGCAGCGGGCCGCCGGCTGCGCCAAACTCGTGCGCCCGCCGGGCCTGGTAGCGCTCAATCACGAGCTTCAGCGTGGGGTTCAGCGGCACGAGGCGCTGCTTATTGCCCTTGCCGGTTACGCGCACGGTACTAGCCCCCAGGCTCACATCATCGGCATGAATGCCGATGAGCTCTGAAAGGCGGATACCCGTACCGTAGAGCATTTCCAGCACCAGCTGGTCGCGCTGGCCGGCAAAGTCATCGCCAAACTCGAAGGTATTCAGCAAGCCGTTCAGGGCCTCTTCGGGCACAAATTCGGGCAGCTTCTTGGCCATTTTGGGGGCCGTGATACGTAGCATGGGGTTGGCCTCGATGCGGCCGGTACGCAGCAGGAACTTGTAGTACGAGCGCAGGCAGGCCACTTTGCGGTTCACGGTGCGTGGGTCCAGGTTTTCCTGCATCAGCTCCACCACCCAGCCCCGGATGAGCGGGTGAGTGGCCTGGGCGGGGTCGGCTAGCTCGTAGGCCGATTTCAGATAGGCGGCAAACTGGCCCAGGTCCGTTTGGTACGACACCAGCGTATGCGGACTATAGCGCCGCTCAAAGCGCAAAAAATCGAGAAAAGCATCCATACCAACACCAAAAATGCCCGGCGGTGGGCCGGGCATCCAATGTAGCATTTTTTTAGTTTAAGCCAAGCTTTCTGCTCCTATACGGACGCGAAAAAACCGGCTGGCTTGCCAATAAAGGCAAACCAGCCGGTTTTCAACAAAGCTAAACGGCCGAAAAACTTTCGGGCTATTCGCCGGGCTGGCCGTAAGTAGCCAGCTTGTAAACAGCCTTCTGCTTCATCTTGCGCTCGGTGATGCTGGGCTTCTGGAAAAACGTGCGACGACGCAGCTCTTTCAGAACGCCGGTGCGCTCGAATTTCTTTTTGAAACGCTTCAGAGCGCGGTCAACCGATTCGTTGTCTTTGATTTGAATGATAATCATATCAGGGAATGAGGGAGATTTTCAGAGGGAGGCGGTATAAACCGGGCCGCAAAGATAATCACGGATTTATCGAATTCAAACAGATTTCACGGATTTTGTAGTCGATTCATTTCCAACGCCTAGGCGAAAACGGCTGAACCATACTGAAAACCCGCGAAACTCGCCAAAATCCACGGTTCACTTAAGCAGGGCGCGGGCAATCACCAGCTTCTGAATTTCGCTGGTGCCCTCGCCAATGGTGCAAAGCTTGGCGTCGCGATAATATTTTTCGGCCGGGTAATCCTTGGTGTAGCCGTAGCCGCCGAAGATTTGAACGCCTTCGTTGGCAGTGCGCACACATACTTCCGAAGCGTAGAGTTTGGCCATGGCCGACTCCAGGTTCACGTTCAGGCCGCGGTCCTTCATGTCGGCAGCACGGTAGGTGAGCAGGCTGGCGGCTTCAATCTCGGTCGCCATATCGGCCAGTTTGAAGGCAATGCCCTGGAAATTGCTGATGGGCTGATTGAACTGGTGGCGCTCCTTGCTGTACTTGGTGGCGGCCTCCATAGCACCCTGAGCAATGCCCAGGCTGAGGGCCGCGATGCTGATGCGGCCACCGTCGAGCACTTTCAGGCTTTGCACAAAGCCATCGCCCACTTTGCCGATGACGTTTTCCTTGGGCACTTTGCAGTCGGTAAAAATCAGCTCGGTGGTTTCGGAAGCGCGCATGCCCAGCTTGTCTTCCTTGCGGCCGGCCTCAAAGCCCGGCGTGCCGCGCTCAATGATGAAGGCCGTCATGCCGTGCGAGTCGCCCACTTCGCCGGTCCGCACGATTACCACGGCCACGTTGCCGGATTTGCCGTGCGTGATGAAGTTTTTCGCGCCATTGATAATATAGTTTTCGCCGCTCTCGTCGAGCACGGCGGTGGTGCGCATGTTGCCGGCATCGGAGCCGGTGTTAGGCTCGGTGAGGCCCCAGGCGCCAATCCATTCGCCGGAGGCCAGCTTGGGCAGGTATTTCTGCTTCTGTGCTTCGGAAGCATGCTGAAGGATGTGGCCGGTACAAAGCGAGTTGTGGGCCGCCATGCTCAGGCCAATGCTGCCGTCAATCTTAGACAGTTCGGCAATGGCCGTTACGTACTCGACGTAGCCAAAACCGGCTCCGCCGTACTCCTGGGGCACGAGCACGCCCATCAGGCCCAGCTCGCCGAGCTTGTGAAACACATGAATGGGAAACTCCTGGCTCTCATCCCATTTCATCATATCGGGCTTGATGTGCTGGGCACCAAAGTCGCGCACCATCTGCGCTATCATCGTTTGGTTTTCGGTGGCTACGGCTTCCATGTAAAGGGAAATAAGGGTGGGATTTAAGAAAATATAAGGTAATGGGTACCTGAACGGCAGTTTAGCCGTTTTCGGTCCACAAAAGTACGGTTCAGGCAGTTGACAATTGGTAGGGTACAACTCATCGTAACCGCCTGTTGTTGAATAGGCGCGGTAAAAGCGTTACTTTTGAGGCTTTTTGGGGAGAATCTGTCTTGCGGGGCTAAAGTTTTTCCTGGTTTTTGTTTGATTCAGCCCCTAATTGGCCTTCATGCCGACATTTCCCTTCCGTCGCCTTAAGCAGCTCTGGCTGCTGGCCCTTCCCGCGCTGCTGCTTTTTTCGTCGTGCGTTTCTACTCGCTACTACAACCAGCGCACCATGTTCCGGCTCACCGATAGCCAAGGCCGTCAGCTAGATAGCACCAAGCTACGCCTGGCCGTGAATCGCACGGCCCGTAACTACCTCATCCAGCCCAACGATTTTCTGGAAGTGCGGGTGAATACCAACAAGGGCGAGCGCATTCTGGACCCCAACGGCGAATTACAATTTGGCCAGCCCAGCGGCGCGCTACCCAGCCGTAGCACCGGTGGCGCTGCCAGCCCCAGTAGCGGTGGGGGCAATGCCCGCGCTGCCGTAGGCCAGCGCGCCACCGGCCAGACGGCCGGCAGTGCTACGGCAGGCTCCGAGTTTTTGGTGCAGGCCGATGGCACAGTGGTACTGCCGCTAGTGAATCGAGTGAAGGTGAGCGGCTTGTCGTTGCTGCAGGCCGATAGCGTATTACAGGTGCGTTACAACGAATTCTACAAAGAAAGCTTTGTGACCACGCGGGTGACCAACAACCGTGTTTTTATGCTGGGCGCTACCGGTGGGCAGGTTATCACGCTGGCCAATGATAACATGAACCTGATTGAGGTGCTGGCGCTAGCCGGCGGAATAGACGGCGGTGGTAGCCAAGGCGGCGGCAGCAACAATCAAGGCTTTTACCGCTACGGCGGCAAAGCCAGCAATATTCGCATCATCCGGGGCGACCTAAAGAACCCACGCATTCAGCAGGTGGACCTGACCACGCTTGATGGCATGCGCCGGGCCAACCTGCAAATGGAGCCGAATGATATTGTTTACGTAGAGCCCGTACACCGCCCGGTGCTGGAAACCCTTACCGACGCGGCACCCATTATCAGCTTCACCTCCCTTATTCTGACGACTACTTTATTTTTATACAGTTTTGTAAAAAAATAGTCTTATCAAATAGCCAAGTATCAAGCAGCTAGTTCCTTTTATCATATCCAGCGCTTGCTGGCAATAGCATTACAATGGCCGTAAACGAAAACTCGGAACTGGAAGAGCTCATCCGGAATGCCAGCGGCGGTGCCACGGAGCCTTCGGTTGTGCCCAACGCCGGAGGAAATGAGGCTGACGAAGAATCCGCCAGCCTGGATGTGGCCACGTTGGTACTGGTAGCCCGACGCAGCCTGCTTTGGATGCTCTTGTTGATAATCTTGGGCATTACGGCCTCGTGGCTATATCTGCGCTATACCAAGCCGGTATATAAGTCGACGTCTTTGCTCAAAATTGACGAGCGCAACGAAGGCAGCGCTTTGGGCCTGGCCGGGCAGATGGCTCCAGCCGTGGTAGACAAAGGCCGCGGCAGCAAACTAGCCGGCGAGGTAGAGTTGATTAAGTCTAATATCATTTACCGGCGGCTGAAGGACTCGCTGGACCTTGATGTGAACTACTACGTGCAGGGCACGGTGCTGGAGTCGGAAATGTACGGAACCGCTCCTTTCCGCGTAGTCTATAAAATCACTGACAACGCGCTGTATAACCGCAAGTTCGATTTGAAATTTGTAAATCAGCAGCGTTTTAAGCTCGACTTTACCAATCAAAACCGACCACAGGGCGGCGAATACGCGCTAGGGCAGACCATTGCATTGCCCGGCATTACGCTGCAGGTATTGCCAACAGATAGGCTGAGCATAGACGCACTGGAAAGCAGCTACCATTTCACGGTGCAGGACGACAACACCCTGAACGCTTATCTGGATAAGAACCTGACTGTTGAGATTGTTAACCCGGACGCCAACACTATCGGCATCTCGTTCAACGACTTCAATGCAGTTAAGGCACAGGACATCGTCAATAAGATTGATTCGGTATACCTCGACGAAAAAATTGCCAGCAAGCAGGAAGCCACCCAAAAGCAGCTTCGGTTTCTGGATAAGATTTCGGAGGAGAACCGCAAAAGCCTGCAGGATGCCGAAGACAACCTCCAAAATTTCGTACAGCGCTCCGGCACCTACGATGTGAAGGCCGAGGTAGGGACGCTTAGTTCGAAGCTGGAGAAACTGGAAGAGGACCGAATTAAGCTTGCGCAAACGTTGACTTTGCTGAGCCAAGTTGCGCAGATGGCCCAGCAGGGCAACCTCACGCGCGACGAAAACCAGACCGTGCAGCAAAGCATTCCCGCACTGGCCGAGATTGAAGACCCGCAGCTGGGCGACCAATTGGCCGAGCTAAACAGCCTGCAGTGGAACCTGCGGCGCCTCTCACGCTCCTATACTGATAAAACGGAGGTAGTGCAGGCCGAACAGGCTAAAATCACCTTTACTCGCAACAACATCCAGCGCCTGCTGCTGCAAAATCAGAAGCTGCTGCGCCGCGGCATGGACGAGCTCAACGCCCAGCGCGCCAAGCTGACCGGCGAGCTGCAGAGTCTGCCCGAAAAGGGCACCGAGCTGGCCCGCCTGCAACGCCCGCTGGATTTGTACGAAAAGTCCTTCCTGATGCTGCTGGACAAGAAGATGGAATTCAATATTGAGAAAGCCGGCACTACAGCCGACTTCCAGATTCTGTCGCCTGCCTCACCGCCCTCGCCGCCCATTTTCCCCAATCGGCTCATCGTGTATGCCGTGGGGCTGGTGGGCGGGCTGTTGCTGGGCCTGGGCCTGATTGCGGTGCGCTACTTCATGCACAACACGGTGACGAACGTACGGGAACTGGAGCGCAACACCCGGGCCTCGGTGCTGGGCATTATCCCGACCTACGATAAGGAGAAAATGGAAGTGTCGCGCCTAGTGGTGGACAAGAACCCAAAATCGGCCATTTCCGAGTCGATACGCTCCATTCGAACTAACCTGGATTTCATCAGCTCATCCAAAAAGAAACGCCTGATTTCAGTGACGTCCACCATCTCCGGCGAGGGCAAAACCTTTGTTACCGTGAACCTGGGTGGCATAATTGCCCTCTCGGGGCAGAAGGTCATCATCCTGGACCTGGATATGCGCAAGCCCAAAGTCAACTTGGCATTTGGGGCCGAAAACACGCGCGGCGTAAGTACCATCCTCATCGACCGGCACAACGTGCAGGAATGTATTCAGCCCACAAGTATTGACTCGCTCCAGTTTATCTCGGCCGGCCCTACGCCGCCCAATCCGTCAGAGCTGATTCTGAGCGACCGATTCGACAGTATGATTCAGGAGTTGTTCCAATTGTACGACGTTATCCTGATTGATACACCCCCGGTGGGTTTGGTCACGGACGGTATCCTCATCATGCGTAAGGCTGACATCCCGCTTTATATTGTGCGGGCCGGCTATTCGCGCAAGGCCTTCATCAAGAATATGAACCGGCTTATTCGCAGCAATAACTTCACGCGAATGTGCACCATTCTCAACGATGCGCAGTCGGGTGGTGGCTATGGTTATGGCTACGGCTACGGCTATGGATATGGCTATGGTGCGTATGGCCAGGGCTACTACGAGGAGCCTGCGTCTAAAAAACTGACCTTTGGCGAGAAGCTGAAGAAGTTTTTCACCTAATACACACATCATAAATGGCTTCGCTCTGGCAACGTCTTTTTGGCGGGGCGACTTCCGCTTCGGTGGCTCCGGCCACGCTGGCAGCCCTGGCGACCGATATGCACTCGCACCTGCTGCCGGGCCTCGACGACGGGGCCGAAACGGTGGAGCATTCCCTGGACCTACTCCGAGCCTTGCGCGACCTCGGCTACCGCAAACTGGTGATGACGCCCCACATCATGGGCGACTTCTACAAGAATACGCCGGAAGGCATTCGGGCCGCGCTCAAGCTGCTGCGCGAGGCCGCTGCCGCTGCCGGCTTGCAAGATGTAGCCCTCGAATGTGCCGCTGAGTACTACCTCGACGAGTTTCTGGGCCAGAAGCTGGCCGATGGGACCGAGATGCTCACCTTCGGCGGCGATAAGCGCTACCTGCTGTTCGAAACCTCATACATGAACGAGCCGCTTAACCTGTTCGAAATCATTTTCGAGATGAAGGCGCAGGGTTACCAGCCGGTATTGGCTCATCCGGAGCGCTATACGTACCTCTACGGCCGCTTTGCCGAAATCGAGAAGATGCGCCGCGACTACGGTGTGCTGCTCCAAGTAAACCTGAACTCGCTGTCTGGCTACTACTCACCAGCCGCTAAAAAAGTAGCCGAGCAGTTGATTGATGGTGAACTGGTTGATTTCGTTGGCACCGATACCCACCACCTGCGCCACACCGATACCCTGGCCCAGCGCACGCTCGTGCAGCCGTACATGGAAAAGCTGCTTCGGCTTCCTTTGCTGAACAATACGCTTTAACCAATGGCTCGTTGGCAGTTGAGGACTCCTGCTGACCCTGCCTATTCGCCATCAGGCATTAATCCTTGATTTCATGATATTTGTAACCGGCGGCACCGGCCTTATTGGTTCTTTTCTGTTGCGGGCGCTACGGGAGCGGGGGCTGGCCGTGCGCGCGTTGCACCGGGGCGCGGTACCTACCGGCGGTGCTCCCGGGGTGGAGTGGGTGGCCGGCGACCTGCTTGATACCGAACAGTTGCGGGTGGCCATCAGTCCCGATGTCACGCACGTATTCCACTGCGCGGGACTGGTATCGTACGCACCGCAGGACGAAGACCTGCTGCTGAGCGTGAACGTGCAGGGCACCGCCGCCCTGGTCGATGCCTGCCTGGAGCGGCCGGGCATCCGGCTGGTGCACGTGTCGTCGGTGGCGGCGCTGGGCGGGCCGGCTGCGGGCGCGGCTGCGGCTCCGGGCGAGGTACTACCTGTTACCGAAAAAGCTTCCTGGGACCTGGGGGCGGCGCATCCGGCCTACGCCACCTCCAAATACCTGGGCGAACTGGAAGTATGGCGCGGCGTGGCCGAGGGGCTATCAGCCGTCATCGTGAACCCGTCGGTGGTGCTGGGACCCGGCGACTGGCACCGCAGCAGCACCCGTCTGCTACGCTACGCGCACCAGCAACACCGCTTCTACACCCGCGGCCTCATCAATTTCGTGGACGTGCGCGACGTAGTAGCCCAGCTACTGGCCCTGGCCTTCGACCAGCCTGCGGCCTATGGCCAGCGCTATATTCTGAGCGCCGAGGCCGTGCCGTTGGCCGACTTTTTTCGGCAGGCGGCGGCGGCCATGCAGCGCCGCCCCCCCACCGTGGCCGTGCCCGACTGGGCCGCTGAGATTATCTGGCGGCTGGAGCACGCCCGCGCCGTGCTCACCGGTGCGCGACCGCTCATTACCAAAGATACTGCCCGGGCCGGCCGGCAACCGGTGGTGTACAGCCACGCCAAAGTGCAAAGCGCTACCGGCCTAACATTCCGGCCGTTAGCTGATACCCTGGCGTGGTGCGCGGCCGAGCTGGGAGCGAAACCCGGCCCCCTCGAACCGGTTATCGTATCTTAGCAACAACCAGATTGCACGGTTTTGGCCAATATTTGTTATTATTGATAGAGTACTGATAAAGTGGAGTGGAATGATTCCGGCGAGTAACGCCACAAACGGTTCCGGCCGTTGGATTCAATAATCCACAAAACCAGATTAATCCACTTAACTGCGGTTTTATGCGCATGAACGAACATTTTGAAAACCACCGGACCGTGCTGGATACCGTGCGTCGCTTCGAGCGCATGGTTGCCCAGCAGGAGTCTGTTTTCTTCGACCTGGAAGACTTCGAGAACATCATCGACCATTACGTGACGAGTGCCGAGTTTGATAAGGCGCTGCAAGCCTGTGAAGCAGCCCTCGGCCAATACCCCTTTTCTACCGAGCTGCTGATTGACCGGGCGCAAGTGACGGCTATGCGCGGCGACTATACCGAAGCCGAGCGTCAGATTGACGCCGTAGCAGCCCTGGACCCTACCAATGCAGATGTGGCCGTAACCCGCGGCATTATCAGCACGCAGCGGGGCGAATTTGCCCAAGCTGTAGAGTTTTTCCGGACTGGCCTGGAGCAGGAGCCCGAGCGCGAAGACATTCACTTCAACCTCGGCCTGGCATTTCAGAGCTGGCAGAAATTCAAAAGCGCTGCCAAGCACTACAAGCAGAGCCTGCGCCTCAACCCTGATAACGAAACCGGCGTGCAGGAGCTCCTGCACTGCCTGGATATTACGGCGCGGCTGGAAGAGCACGAGGATTTCTTCAAGCGCTTCACCGACGACGACCCGTACTCGGCCACGGCCTGGTACAACCTGGGCCAGTACTGGTACCGCCGCGAGGACTTTACGAAGGCCGCCGAGGCCTTCGACTTCGCCGTGACCATCAGCGCCGATTTCTATGATGCCCACCACTGGTTGGCCGACACCTTCGTGTGCCAGCAGGAGTACCTGAAGGCCATTCCGGAGTTCGAGATGGCCTACCCGCCCGGCGAGCCCACCGATGAGGCCCTGTGCAACATTGGTGAGTGCTACGAAAAGCTGCGCGAGTGGGAGCCCGCCCGCAAGTACTACCGTCAGGCGCTGGAGCTGAACCCTGAGATGGATGAGGCCTGGTTTGGTCAGGGCGTGCTGCTGCAGGAGCAGGAGCGCTGGTTCGAGGCCATTCATTATTTCCGCAAGGCGACGGAGCTGTATGCCGAAAGCGGCGAATACTGGTCGGCGCTGGGTGCGGCCGAAAACCAGGTGGGCAACGTAGTAAGTGCCTTGGAGGCCTATGAGAAAGCCACCGAAGTAGCCCCCGACGACGTGCAGGGCTGGGTGAACTGGAGCGCCATTCTCTACGAGCAGGGCCACTTCGGCGAAGCCGTGGACCTCGTGCGCCACGCCGTGGAGCTGCACCCGCACGAAGCCCATTTTCACTACATGCTATGCGCTTACCTGCTGGCCGATGGGCGAATGCGCGAGGCTTACGAGACCCTCGAAACTGCCCTCACGCTCAATTATGAGCAGCACATCACACTGTTCGACTACTTCCCCCAACTGCGGGAGCAGCCGGGCCTGAAACGCCTTATTGAGCAGTTTCGGAAATAAAATTTCGGCTTACCGCTACTTTTGTAACCGCCCGTCAGCCGACGGGCGGTTTTTCTTTGCTCGCGCCACCCGTTTTTTAGAGCGGGCAAGCTTTCCCCCAATTCACCCTATCCCCCTTATCATTAATGAATTACGACCTCTCCCAACTGCCGGAGCGCACCCCCAAGCCCCGCGAGCAGGGCTACACGATGGTGATGGACAAAGGCATGAGCCTGCGCGAAGTAGAAGACTTTCTGGAGGTAGGCGAAGCCTATACCGATGTGGTAAAGCTGGGCTGGGCTACTTCCTACGTAGTGCCCAACTTGAAGCGTAAGCTCGAAATCTATCGCGAAGCCAACATTCCGGTGTACTTCGGCGGCACGCTGTTTGAAGCCTTCATCATTCGCAACCAGTTCGACGATTACCGGCGCCTGCTGGACACTTATGGGATGGAGTATGCCGAGGTATCGGACGGCAGCATCGACCTCGACCACGAGCGTAAATGCGAGTATATCCGCGAGCTGAGCAAGTACGTGCGCGTGCTGAGCGAAGTAGGCTCGAAGGACGCCGAGAAAATCATTCCGCCCTATAAGTGGATTTCGCAGATGCAGACCGAGCTTGAAGCCGGGGCCATTAAGGTAATCGGCGAGGCCCGTGAGGGCGGCAACGTGGGTCTGTTCCGCAGCACCGGCGAGGTACGCTCGGGTCTGGTAGAGGAGATTCTGACCAAGATTCCCTCGGAGAAAATCCTGTGGGAAGCGCCGCAGAAAGCGCAGCAGGTGTGGTTCATCAAGCTACTGGGTGCCAACGTGAACCTGGGCAACATTGCTCCCAACGAGGTAGTGAGTCTCGAAACCATCCGTTTGGGACTGCGTGGCGACACGTTCTCGCACTTCCTCGATATGGATGCCGTGGACCCCATGTTCCACCCGGCTGCCAAAACCAGCAAGCCCGGCACTTCGATGCCCCGCGGCTAGGGAAGCACGGCTAGTTTACTGCTTCAACCAATAAAACAAAGGCCCATCATGCTGAGCATGATGGGCCTTTGTTTTATGCGTGTCCGACTACCAGCATCTACAAAAAAAGCCGGCCTCCCTGCGGAGACCGGCTCTTTTATTGGCCGGAGCCGTGGCGCAGCTTATTGCTTTACCACTTTCAGGTTTTTCACTTCGCCGGAAGGCAGGGTGATTTTCACCAGGTACATACCAGCTTTCAGGTCGCCCATACCGACTACCGAAGCATCGGTGAGACCGCCGGTCAGCACCACGTTCTGCTGCTGCAGGGTGCGGCCCGTCATGTCGGTCACCAACAGCTTGGCCGTGCCCGTAGCCGCCGATTGCAGGGCTACGTGGAGTTCGTTGCCAGCATTGAGGGGGTTGGGGTAAGCTACGAAGTTGGAGGCAGGAGCCTTGCCATCGAAGCTAACCACGGTCGGAGCGAAGAAAGCGTCTTTGCCGTCCAGGTCAAGCTGGTGCAAGCGGTAGTAGCGCTTGCCCGTTTTGTTGGCTTCTTTGTCTACATAGCTGTAGGTAGTGACCTGCGTGGTGTTGGGCGAAGCGCTCGGAACCGAAGTCAGCGTACGGTACTCGGTGCCATTGGTCGAAACCTGCACTTCGTAGCCTTTGCTGTTCTCTTCCGAAGCCGTCTGCCAAGTCACCAGGGCATCGCTGCCGATGCGCTTGGCGTCGAACGCCATGAGGCGAACGGGCAGGGGAGTTTCAGTGCTACCCAGCGTGAACGTGGCGAATCTCGTCACACCCGTTTTGGTAACGTTGTTGTTCACTTGGTCAACCGGGCCATCGCGACCAATCAGGCTGAAGGCACCACCACCGTTGTTCGAATAGAAGATGGTCAACTGGTCTTCTGGAATGCTGCTGTTACCAGGGGTGCGGATGTCAGCACCGTTCAGGTCCTGCGTTTCCGAATCGCGGTAATGGAATACCATCGTAGCAATCAGGCCGCCAGTATTGGTCGTCTGGTCACCAGGACGTACGCCGAAGATACGACGGATGCCGAAGCGGCCGCTTACCGGAGCATAGGCTTCTACCGTGTTACGAGTCACATCCACATTGCCGGGGCTATTGGTGCCGGTAAATGTCAGCGTCATGCCCATGTTGCCGTACGTGCGGGTTTCGCCTACCAATACACCCTGGCGGGTAGTACGGGCAAAACCGCGGAGGTAGGAGAAGTCCGTTTCGCCGTTGAGCTGAGCACCGTTATTACCATTTGTGATAGCCCGGTCAGCCAATACAATTACCGACAACAGCGGCTTAAGGATATCAGTAGTCAAAACACCAGCATTGGCATTGAGCGCGGTGTAACGATTGGCAATGATGGGATTAACAGCGCCAACGCTAGGAGTCAGGAAGTTGATGGCTTCCGAAACGTTCATGATGCCAGCTACTGCTTTAGTTGCACCGCCCGAGATATCAACCCGAACAAACGAACCGCCGGTAATGGTCTGGTTTGCACTACCAGCGAACTCCATAATGGTGTTTTCGCGCTGAATGAAGCTGTCGAAGCTATTATCGAAGTCACCGTATACTTTCAGCTGGCCTACCACCAAGCGGGTAATAGAACGCGAACCCTGCGAAGTACCACCCATAATCAGGTTGAGACACTCGGCCGGACCCGAATTAAGGTTGCTGTAGGTAGGCGTCGCAACGTCAGAGTTAACGTTCGGGTACGGAACAGCGCTACCGGCACCCAAGTCACGAATCAGTGCATTCGTAGTTTTATTTGGTACACCAGCGCTCCAGTTGCGGGCATCGAACCAGTTGTCGTTGATGGAACCCGTCCAGATAGTCTGAGCGATTGGCGTACCGGTCACCGTGAAGTTGGCCGAGTAGTAGTTGGCAGGAGCACCGTTCGGGTCGGTGATGGTGAAGTTGGTATTCGTAATCGAGTTCGTTCCGCTGGCCTGGTAGTACACATCAACTACATAGTTGCCGGCAGCCGTGACAGCCGGGGTAGCAATCAGGTTGGGCTGTGGGTTAATGTTGTTAACACCGGGGTCGAGGATGAACGTACGCACACCGTTGACGGTATTGCCGGACTGCGTGAGGTTGATGGGCTGGAAAGCACCGCCGGAAGTACCGCTCAAGCGGGTACGGTAGTAGAGCACTACGTTGCTGATGGTGTTGGCACCAGCTTCGGTAGTGGTTACGGACGTAAGGTTCAGGCGGAGTTGACCGTTGTTCACATCGTAAGCAGTGCCGTTGTTGGCCGCAGAACTCAGGTCAGCACCAACGAAGTTGCGCGACCCGGCGGGGTTAATGTTGTATGTAACCGAGCCGCTGTTGTTCGGAGCGATACCAATGGTATTACCTTGTACAGTAGGCGCAGGGGTTTTAGTACCGGTTACGTCAAAAGTGGCAGCATACGAGTTGTTATCGTTGGCGCGCTGCGGCAGGCCCGTACCATTTACTTGGTAAGTGGCGTGGAACGTTACTTGGATGGTGTAACCAACGCCAGCGCTGGCTACGAGGCTAATCAGGTTGGTATTGCCACTGCCGAGGGAGAAAGTGCGCACGCCACCGCTGGACGTTTGCTGAGCCAGTTGCAAAGTGCCTGTGCTAACCTGATTGAAACTTGGGTCAAAGAGCGTATAGTCCAAATTAGCACCATTCACAACGAAAGTGCCGGTTTCGGTCGTCGTGAGCGTACCGCCTTGCAGGATGAGTTGACCCGAGTTGATATCGAAAGCCGGAGCCGAAGTCGAGCCGGGCTTCTGGTCAGTTAACTTAACATTGAAAGCAGTACCGGGGTAATTAACAGTACCGTTGCCTTGGTCGACAGTAACCGATTCACCAGAGAACGTAACACCATTTGAAGGTGGAGCAACTAGAGTAAAGACGGAGTTGCGGATAGTCGACGACTTAGCGTTATCATCGGTATCAGTTACTCTAAAGCGAATATCAAACCGGTTCGAAGTTCCAGGAGTCACGGAGCTTGTAGCCGAAGTAAGCAAGTTGATGGCTGCACCACTAATGGTGAACGTACGAATATTAGTACCTGCATCAAGTACACCAGTACCTAAGTCAATAGAAGTGAAAGCAGGATTTGTACCAGTAGTAGTAGTGCCTAAATTACCTGCAAATACACGATAAAGCAACTCACCAGTTGTGTATGTAGCACTACCCGCAGCTTCCTGCACGCTTACAGTACCACCAGTAATCCGAAATACATCAGAAGTGCTAAAAGTACCGAAATCCTTGTTAAAGAAGTTATTAACTCCAACGACACCTGCTTGGGTATCGTATGTACCCGATGTGCCGCGCACATTTATTGTTACCGAGTTGCTTACAATCTGCGTCTGAGCCGACGCCGACTGAACAGCACCCAAGCCCAAGAACAAGGCAAAAAGCGGGATGAGAGAACTGAGGAAGCCTCGCTGTCGCAACAGCTTCTGAGTAAAGGTTAATGTTTGCATGTATTGGAGGGTTGGATGTTAGAGATAATGAAACGCTTGGAGCGCGTATTACACGGCGAGCCGCATATACGCAAAGGTAAAAAAAAGGTCTGACCTAGTCTGAGAAAATTTAAACAAATGCCAAATCTGTCCAAATAAGCTATTTTTGGCATAAGCTAATCGCAATATGTGAATGCGACTTATTACTGGCTGAACACATAGAAAACCTCGATTAATGAACAACGCTGTACGGTACGGTCGCCAAAGCCTTTTTCTCGGCAGGTAGTTCCACACCGAGCAAATCATGTACACTTACCCGGATTTTATTGGAGAGCTGGGTAATGGGCAAATCGTTGCTGTCGTAGCCGAATGGGTTTTCAATTTCGTTGCCAATCATCTCCAGGCCCAGCATGGCGTAGGCCCCAATCATGGTGACGGGCACCATCCACCAGCCGCAGGAATCGACCAGAACCAGGGGCATTACCATAATGAACACGGTGATGTAGCACTTGATGAAAAAACTGTAGGAATACGGAATCGGCGTGGCCTTGATGCGCTCGCAGGTACCGCTCACCGACATCATGGCCAGGTAGTGCTGCTTGATGTTGATGAGGTGGATGGGGTCGAAAATCTGCACCTGCCGCAGCTGCTCCACGCTTTCCATGAGCACGGCGATGATGGTAGAGGCCACGCTTTCGGCTTTTTGCAGGCGCTCGATGATGTCGGGCGTGGCCTCCATCTTATCGAAGCGCATGCGGTTGCGCAGGCTGCCTTCGAGGGCAATGGGGAAGTTGGAGATGAGGGCAGCGAAGTAGCGGCGGCTGGATTTGGCCTCGCGGGGCAGCAGCGCATTCATTTCCATGGCCAGGCCCCGGCACTGCGATACCAGAACGCCCCAGACTTTGCGGCCTTCATAGTACCGGTCGTAGGCCGTGTTGGTACGGAACACCAGCAGTAAGCTGAGCAGAATGCCCAAAATGGACAGGTACTCGCGCCCGATACGCACATTGAGGGTGTGAAAATCGAGGCTGATAACGGCAATGGCCGAACCATAGAGGCCCACCAGGGCCACGCGCTTCAACAACAGGCGGATAACGGCCGAAGTATGAAAGTGCCACAAGGCCCGCCACCAGTCACCGCCTTGATATACAATCATTGAGTAAGAATTATTTTGTCCTGCAACGGCAAATAATTTGCCGGGGTTGGGCTTGCACAGCCGCACCGTAGAATAGTGAAAATGAGCTTTCGCCGAATCCGTAGCGGTACTACGGCAGGCTTTATCATAGGTCATGCCATATTCTGGCCGCCTAATACTAACCTGAACAGTATAATGGGGCTTCTAACGGCTTAATAACATGCCCACTACCCAGAATAGCGGGTTTTGTTTGCCTTGAAAAAAATATCGAATAAATACTACGTCAAAAACCCGGCTGGTCTACCGGGCCGCAAAGGTAAGAACCACAGACTCGGGACGCTAACCGCAGAAAATAATAAACCGGATGCTCGGGTGGCCAATGCCCGGTGGCCGTAGCAGTTTCGGCGGCAACCGGTTTTCTTTGTGGCTCACTTCACGTCCGGCATGGAAATTATCAAACACTTTTTCGACCTTCTACTTCATCTCGACAAGACCCTGGTAGATGTGGTACACAACTATGGCACCTGGACTTACCTGGTGCTGTTCCTGATTATTTTTACCGAAACGGGCATTATCGTATTCCCCTTCCTGCCCGGCGACTCGCTGCTGTTTGCGGCCGGCGCCCTGGCCGCCCGCCCCGAAACCGGCCTGAACGTGTGGATAATCATTCCGCTGCTGATTGCGGCCGCGTTCATTGGCGACAATGTGAACTACGCCGTGGGCGACTACCTGGGCCCCCGGGTATTCCGCGAGGACTTCCGGTTTTTGAACCGCAAATACCTGGACCAGACGCAGGCCTTCTACGCCAAGCATGGTGGCAAAACTATTATCATGGCGCGCTTCGTGCCCATCGTTCGCACGTTTGCGCCCTTTGTGGCGGGCATCGGCACCATGACGTACCGCCACTTTGCGTCGTACAGCATTATGGGGGCGGTACTGTGGGTGGTGGTGCTTACGCTGGCCGGCTACCTGTTTGGCAACATCGAGGTGGTGCAAAAGAACTTCGAGCTGGTTATTCTGGGCATCATTGCGCTGTCGGTGCTGCCGCCGCTGTGGTCGTTTGTGAAAGGGAAGATGGCCGGCCCGGCCGATGCCCCGGCCCGCTAGCGGGCAAATGACCCTGCCCCCCGCAGCTACACCGCGCTGCCAGTAGCAAGCCGTCCCGGATTTTCGTATCCGGGACGGCTTTTTGCGCTACTTTAGACTGCTTTTCCATTGCTATTTCGATTCTATGCGTCAGTTCGGGCTCATTGGCCGCACCCTCAACTACTCGTTCTCACAGACGTACTTCAACCAGAAGTTTTACTCGCAGAGCCTGGCCGACCATGCGTACGAGCTGTTTGAGCTGGCCACCGTGGACGAACTGCCCGCCCTGCTGGCTGCCCACCCCAACCTGGCGGGCCTGAACGTGACCATTCCCTATAAGGAAACCGTGGTACCCTACCTCGACGAGCTGGCCACTTCGGCCCGCCGCGTGGGCGCGGTGAACGTGATTGAGTGGCTGCCCGACGGCCGCCTGCGCGGCCACAACACCGACCTGGTGGGCTTTCGGGAATCGTTGCGCCGGTTTTTTCCGGCTACGCCCGAAGCCCGGGCGCTGGTACTGGGCGCGGGCGGCGCGGCCAAAGCCGTGAGCGTGGCCCTGAACGACCTGGGCATTGCCTACTGGTCCGTCACACGCAACCCGCTGGGGCACGGCCTCACCTACGACGACCTGACGCCGCAGGTGCTGGCCGCGCATCAGCTCATCATTAATACCACGCCGCTGGGCACTTTTCCGCTGGTAGACGAATGCCCGCGCCTGCCCTACGAGGCCCTGACGGAACAGCACTATCTGTATGACCTGGTGTATAACCCGGCCGAAACGGTATTTATGGCCAAAGGCCGGGCCGCTGGCGCACAGGTAAAAAACGGCTTCGAGATGCTGTGCCTGCAAGCTGAGGCGGCCTGGGATATCTGGAATAATCCGGGTATAGAGAATGAGGGACGATGAAAAATCAACTTCCTTGATAATCGCTCTTGCAACCTTTTGGAATGGGCGTGCATCTCCCATGAGCCAGCCCGCCACAGGCCGGCTACTTTCTGACTGACACGCCTTTCTATGCAAGCGAAAATGGACTCTTCTACCCTTCTTCCCCTGGCCGGCACGGGTTACCGGGCACAGGCATGAGCAGCGCTCTTACTTGGTTCGCATTTGGGGCCGATGACGTGCTGCCCGACCAGCCCACGGCCGCGCCACGCCTCACGGCCAGCCGCAGCACAGCCGTGACCAGCCCACCCACCGAAGCCGAGCTGATTGACGGCTGCCTGCGCGGCCGCCAGCTGGCCCAGAAGCTGCTCTACGACAAATACGCCGGCAAAATGATGGCCGTGTGCCTACGCTACGCCCAAACCACCTTCGAGGCCGAGGACGTGTTGCAGGAAGGCTTTCTGACGGTGTTTCGCACGCTGGCCAGCTTCCGGCGCGAGTGCCCGCTGGAATTCTGGATTCGCCGTATCATGATAAACGCGGCCCTGCGCCAGCACCGCCGCAACGCCTCGCTGGTGGCAGTGAGCGACGGCGACTACCCCGAAACGCTGTCCAGCGAAGAGTTTACCCTCAGCAATTTCAATTTTCAGGAGCTGCTGGAAATGGTGCAGGAGCTGGCCCCGCGCTACCGCATGGTTTTCAACCTTTATGCTATCGAAGGCTATACCCATAAAGAAATCGGCGAATTATTGAGCATTACCGAGGGCACCAGCAAATCCCAATATTCCCGGGCCCGCGTCATCCTACAAACTAAACTGGAGCGCCTCGGTGCCCCAACCCGCCATGTCCGCTAATCCTATCGAAAATAACCCTACTCCTAAAACCACCGGCAGCCTGGAGGAATTATTCCGCCACCACCTGGGCGAGGAGGCCGCCGTGCCCCCGCGCCCTATGCTCTGGGACCAGATTGATAATTCGCTGCTGATTCGGCAGAACGAAACCTACCGCCGTCGCCTCGCGGCTACGCGTTGGGTGGCGGCGGCCAGCCTGCTGCTGGCCACGTTGGCCGGCACCGGCTGGTGGGCCGGCCGCACCAGCGTGCTGGGCACTTCCGAAGAAATGGCGGCGAACAGCCGGCCGGCAACTAACAGCCCCATGAGCCGCGCTAATACGGCGGCCACGTTGGGCATGAAAGATGTTGCGGGCCCAGCCGGCACTTCCAGCAGCAATACGCCAGTGGCCAGCCAGCCCAGCAGTGCTACGCCGGCAGCCAGCCCGGGCTACGCCAATGGGACGGGCGTAGCCGCTACCAACAGCAAGTACACCGGCTTCGGGCCGGCTTCAACAGTTCGCTACTCGGCGGGCCAGCGCCCGGCGGCTGAATCGGCGGGCCAGGCCGGTCTGGCGGCGGGTGGCGGCACGGCGGCGGCAACCATTGCAGCCGTAGCGGCGAGCGAAACGACGGCTTCGGCCACCAACCCGACTGCTGACCAGCCGAGCGCTGGGGAGCATTCGGTGAACCAGCTGGCCGAACGGATGCTGGCGGCGGCTGATGTAGCGGGCAGCGCTGCGGCCGGCACTTCGGCAGCCGTGGGCGGCGGCACGGCCGGCGCGATGGGCAGCAGCGCGACGGCTACAACCTCTTTGGCGGCTACTGCTGCTTCGGCCGCGACGGTTGCGCCCGAGGAAGTGAGCCTGCTGGCGGCCCGCCAAACGGCCCTAAGCCTGGCAAATGCCGCCACCCTGCCTAACGGGCTGGCCGCAGTGCCGATTGATGAGCTGCCCGCTGTGGCCGCGCACCGCTGGACCTACGGGGCCAGCTACACCGCCGGCGTGTTCAATCCCAATGTTAATTTCTCGCGGGCCGGCATCGAGCCGTCGTTCGATTACGACCGGGGCCCTGCTTTTGGTACCGACTCCCCTACCCTGACCGAAGTAGCCGCCACCGAATACCGCAACAACCTGCGGCCGGGCCTGAGCCAGCGCATTGCGCTGCTGGCCACGCGCCACCTGCGCGGCCACTGGTCGCTGAGCACCGGGGCCGAATTCACCCAAGCCACGGCGCAGTCGGCATCGTCGGCATCTTTCGTGGGCGAGCAGCTGTTTGACCTGGGCCAGGCCGGTATCAGCCGCCCGCTGCATACCACCAATTTCCGCTACAGCATGGGCAGCATTCCGCTGGAAGTGCGCTACAGCAACCCCATGAAACGCGGCTGGAGCCTCTACGGCCGCCTGGGCGGCGTGGTAACGGCCCTGCTGGGCGTGCGCAGTGACGTGGAAGGCGACCCGGAAGCTACCCGCACCTACTCCATCGCCTCCACGGGCGGGCCTTACCGCCGCGTGACGGGCAGCCTGCGCGGCGCGGCGGGCACCCAGTTCCGCACCAGCACGGGCAAGTGGGCCTTCACGATGGGCCCGGTGGCTGAAATTGGCCTGCTGGCCATGAATGCCCATCCGGTGCAGAGCTATTTCGCGCAGAGCCACCCGTATAGCTTCGGGCTGGAAGCGGGCGTGGAGTTTGGGCGGTAGGTCCGAATGCTTGATGATATAAGCACAACTTAAGAACGTCATGCCGAGCGCAACCGAGGCATCTCGCTTGTGGTAGTAATCCTTTTCTTGCGATTGGTTTACTGCTGCACGCGAGATGCCTCGGCTGCGCTCGGCATGACGTTCTTTTTTCTCCGGTTCTTCCCTACCCTTTTCCTGTTCCCGCGAAACCCATTGCCCGGCATTCGGGTTAAGGTAGGCTGACCATTTCGGCCTACCTTTCGCGTTGCATGGAGTACCAACTGACCTCTGAATTTAAGCCCACCGGCGACCAGCCCACGGCCATTGCCAAGCTCGTGGAGGGCGTGAACAACGGCGAGCACGCCCAGGTGCTGCTGGGTGCCACCGGCACCGGCAAAACCTTCACCATGGCCAACGTCATTGCCGAAACCGGCAAGCCGGCGCTGGTGCTGTGCCACAATAAAACCCTGGCGGCGCAGCTCTACGGCGAGTTCAAGGCATTTTTTCCGAACAATGCCGTCGAGTACTACATCAGCTACTACGACTACTACCAGCCGGAAGCTTACATCGCCAGTACCGATGTTTTTATCGAGAAAGACCTGGCTATCAACCAGGAAATCGAGAAGCTGCGGCTGCACACCACTTCCACCCTGCTTAGCGGGCGGCGCGATGTGATTGTGATTGCCTCGGTGTCGTGCATCTACGGCATCGGCAACCCCGAGGAATTCGCCAAAAACGTCATTTTCCTGAAGCCGGGCATGCGCTACACGCGCAATAACCTGCTTTATCAGTTCGTGCAGATTCTGTACTCGCGCACCGAGGTGGAGTTTACGCGCGGCTCGTTTCGGGTAAAGGGCGACACCGTGGACGTGTTTCCGGCTTATGCCGACTACGCCATTCGCATCTACTTCTTTGGCGATGAGATTGAGAGCGTGCACAAGATTGACCCCGTGAGTGGCAAGAAGCTGAGCGACGAGGCCAGCGGCGTGGCCCTGTACCCGGCCAACCTGTTTGTGACCGGCAAAGACACGCTGAACGCGGCCATCAAGCAGATTCAGGACGACATGGTGAAGCAGCACGCCTACTTCGAAAAAGAAGGGCGCGACTCGGAAGCCAAGCGCATTATGGAGCGCACAGAGTTCGATTTGGAGATGATTCGGGAGTTGGGCTACTGCTCGGGCATCGAGAACTACTCGCGCTACTTTGATGGGCGCACGCCGGGCTCGCGGCCGTTCTGCCTGCTCGATTATTTCCCCAAAGACTACCTGCTGGTAGTGGACGAAAGCCACGCCACCATGCCCCAGATTCGGGCCATGTGGGGCGGCGACCGCAGCCGCAAAACGGCTCTTATTGAGTACGGCTTCCGTCTACCCTCGGCGCTGGACAACCGCCCGCTGACGTTTAACGAGTTCGAGAGCATGTACCAGCAGGCCGTGTTCGTGTCGGCCACGCCTTCGGACTACGAGCTGACCCAGGCCGATGGCGTGGTGGTGGAGCAGATTATCCGCCCCACCGGCCTGCTCGACCCCGAAATCGACATCCGGCCCAGCGTGAACCAGATTGACGACCTGCTGGACGAGGTGGACAACCGCGTGAAAATGGGTGACCGCGTGCTCGTAACCACCCTCACCAAGCGCATGGCCGAGGAGCTGAGCAAGTATATGGACCGCCTCGGCATCAAGGTCGAATACGTGCACTCCGACGTGAAAACGCTGGACCGCGTGGAGATTCTGCGCAAGCTGCGGCTAGGCGAAATCGACGTGCTGATTGGCGTGAACCTACTGCGCGAAGGCCTCGACCTGCCCGAGGTAAGCCTCGTGGCCATTCTCGATGCCGATAAGGAAGGCTTCCTACGCGACCAGCGCAGCCTGATTCAGACCATGGGCCGCGCCGCCCGAAACGACCGGGGCAAGGTAATTATGTACGCCGACCGCATGACGGGCTCCATGCAGCGGGCCATTGACGAGACGAACCGCCGCCGCGCCACCCAAGCGGCCTACAACGAAGAGCACGGCATCACGCCGCGCACCGTACGAAAAAGCCACGCCGAAATCATGGGCCAGACCTCGCTTTCGGACTACCGCGTGCTCGACACCATTGCCTACGCCGATGCGGACGGCGGGGCCGCCCTGGCCATGGCCGCCGAGCCGGTGATAGCCATGATGACGCGCCCCGAGCTGGAAAAGCTCATCAAAACCACCGAGAAGCAGATGGAAGCCGCCGCCAAAGACCTCGACTTCCTCACGGCCGCCAAGCTGCGCGACGAGCTGGCCGCGCTCAAAACCATGCTCAAAGGCAAGCGGGAGTAGTAAACCAGGGCAGGCCCGGTGGCGCTTCGCAAAAATGCACCGCCGGGCCTGCCCTAATCGTAATCCTGGGCTACTGGTAGTCTGACTTGCTCAGCTTACCAATCACATAGCCGGGCAGGGAATGGCTTTTATCGTATTCCAGCAGCATCTTATACAGCTCGCCGTTGCTAAAGCGCGTAAACTTGCTGATGGCAAGGGCAGTGGGCAGGCCCGCAAATACCACGTAACCCAGCGGAGAAATAGTGAAGGTGGTGGTGCCAGTGTTGGTGCGCGTGGTGCCGGTTTGGGCAGATAAAAGGCCCAGCACGGCCCCTCCGCCTACCAGCCAGACGGCCCCACCCGTCTGCTTTCGGCCGAACATGTGCACCGCCGCCCGCGCCTCCTTGTCGCTTGCGTAGCGCTTATTCAGGTAATCCTTGTACTTGCCCTTCACTTGCGCGGGCATGAGCAGTGGCTCGACGGCCGGAGTGGTGGCCACCGGCGGGGCCGGGGCAAGTGGCGTAGCAGGAGCTTCGGTTTGGGCATGGGCAGCCAGCGTACAGAGGCTCAAAATGCCTACAGTAGCTCGAAAACGGGTAGAAAGCGACATCAAAAAAGGATGGTGAAACAGGTAGAACCTTGCTGAATGGAGTTTTAAAAAAAGCCCCACAGGTACAGCACGGCAAAGCTAATGGAAAAGATATTTTCAGGGCTGCCGGTACAGCACGCCGCCTTTCATCACCATTTGCACTTGCCGTAAGGCAGCCACGTCCTGGGTGGGGTCACCGACCACGGCCACCAGGTCGGCCAGCAGGCCGGGAGCGACCCGGCCCCGGTCGGCGAGGTGGAAGATTTGGGCGTTGCCGCTGGTGGCCTGGCGCAGCACTTGCAGGGGCGTGAGGCCGTAGTCGCGCACCAGCAGTTCGGCTTCGCGGGCGTTGTCGCCGTGCGGGAACACGCCCACATCGCCGCCCTGGGCCAGCGTCACGCCGGCTTTGAGGGCGGCGGCCATGCTCTGGTGCTTTTGTTGGATGCGGAGTGGGGTCGGGTCGGTGCCCTTGTGCCAGCCTCGGTATTGGGCTACGGCATCGGAAGCGGCCACGGTGGGGCACAGGGCCACACCTTTCTTTTTCATCAGGGCGAAAATTTCGGGGGTACCGCCGTCGCCGTGCTCGATGGTTTCGACGCCGGCCAGGATGGCGCGGCGCATGCCCTCGGGGGTGCTGGCGTGGGCCACCACGCCCCGGCCGGTGGAGCGGGCCGTTTGCACAATCAGCGTCAGCTCTTCCTGCGAAAACGTGGGCTGGGCCGAGCCGTCGGGACCCCAGCGGTAGTCGGCATATACCTTAATAATATCGGCTCCTTTGCCAATCTGCTCCCGCACGGCCCGGATGATGCCGTCCACGCCATCGGCCTCCTGGGCACCCTGGGGCACATTTTCATCCACCGACAGCTTGGGGCCGTAGCTGCCCGTGGCCACCAGCGCCCGCGTGACTACCAGCAGGCGTGGGCCGGGAATAATGCCCTGGTTGATGGCTTGCTTGATACCAACATCGGCGAAGCCAGCGCCCTCGGTGCCCAGGTCGCGGATGGTGGTGAAGCCGGCCAGCAATGTGCGCTGGGCGTGCACCGTGGCCCGCGCCACCCGCAACGCCTGCGATTCGAGCAGCACCTGGTCGTCCCATTGGGTTTCGTTGTAGGGGTGCAGCAGCAGGTGCGAGTGGCCTTCAATCAGGCCGGGCAGCAGCGTGAGGCCCGGTAGCTCCAGGGTGCGGGCACTGGGCGGCGACACTACCTGCGCGGCGGGGCCGGCCGCCGTAATTTTGTCGTTTTCGACCAGCACAACCCAGCCCGCGTGCATTTCCTGACCGTCGAACACGGCGGCGGGGCGCAACAGTGTGGCGACGGCGGCGCTCACAGATGGCCCGGCCTGGGCTTGGGCCTGGGTTGGGGCGGGCCGGCTGCCCAAGGCCAGCAGCCCACCCAACACCAGGTAGCGCAAACGGCAAGAGCGGCGAATGGGGCCCGATTGGGCAGCAATAAGTTGGAAATATCTCATAAACAGCAGCGGCTGCCCTCAACGGTAAGCGGGCGGCTAAGCGAAGCTACTCTGCCCGCGCGGTTTACACCGCTGGCCACGCCGCATTTGCGTGAGGCCCTACTCAGCAGCCATCTAAACAGGCGATATAAGACGCGGGCAATGTTGAGCGCCCGGACTGGGGCGGCCCGCTTAAACACCTATTCCACTAACATCTCATCGACCAACGGAATACGTGCGGTGCTGCGGCCCCACGCCGGTAATTTTCACCGACTGCCAGCCGGTGGGCAGCGTAGCTTTGCGCTGCATGATGCCGACCGGCGTAATATCCAGCCCGCCGAAACCCATGAGTACGGCTTGCAACACCCCGCCCGCGCCGGTAGCGAAGTAGGGATTGGTGCCGCCCTTGGTTTCGGCAATGACGCGGAAGGGCGGCAGCAGATTGGGCTCGTAGGCATCTTTAAACCAGAGCTTCGCCTTATCGGCATTGCCCAGGCGGGCGTAGAGCAGGGCGAAGATGCCCTGCGTCATGGCCGGGGTGCCTTCGTTGGGCACGCGGGTTTCATAGTAGCTGAGGTCTTTTTTGATTTGGGCGGGGTCGGTGATGACGTTCAGCGGGTAGGCCAGCAGGTTCACGTCGCCCTGCTTGATGCCTTCGCCGTGGTAGGTGGCGTGCTCCTGGGTCACGCCGTCGGCCATTTTCAGGATGGGAATGTTCTGGGCCACCAGGGCCCAGTCGGGGTTGGCGCGCAGGCCGAGCAGCTTGGCAGCGGCGGCGGCGTTTTGCAGGTTGACTTTGGCGGCGGCGTTGGTGAAGGCGTCGTTGTCCACGTTTTCGGCCCACTCATCGGAGGCTACCACATTCTTGATGTCGTAGTGGCCGGGGCCGTTGCGCTCCACCCGGCTGGCCCAGAAGTCGGCGGTGGCTGAGAGCATCGGCCAGCCTTTTTCGCGCAGCCAGTCTTTATCCTGCGTCACGCAGTAGTATTGCCAAGCGGCCAGGGCCACGCAGGCCGAAATATGGTGTTCAAATGGTCCGCTCAGGGCCCAGACCGGCGTTTCTTCCACGCCCGTGTCGGCGCTTTCCCAAGGGTACATCGCCCCTTGGTAGCCGTGGGAGAAGGCATTTTGCCGGGCCGGCTCCAAGCGCCGAAAGCGGTATTCGACCAACGATTTGGCAATATCCGGGTGCAGCACCAGCAGCGCCGGAAACATCCACAGGTCGGAATCCCAGAAAACGTGGCCGTTGTAGCCCAGCCCCGAGAGGCCCATGGGCGAGGGCGAATAATCGGTGCCGGCCCGCGAGAAGCTGTAGAGGTGGTAGAGCATGCTGTGCACGTCCTGCTGGGCCTGGGCATCGCCGGCTATCTGAATGTCGCTCTGCCACAGGTCCTGCCAGGCTTTGGCGTGGAAGGCCAGCAGCCGGTCGCGGCCTTCGAGACGGGCGAAAATGGTCATGCGCTCGGCCTCGTTCAGCGGGTCGGGGTGGTGGGCCGTGGTGCTGGCCGAGCCCGCCACGGCGTAGCCGTAAGTCTGCCCAGCTTTCAGGGCTTTGCTGAACTTCATCAGATGCTGGTTATTATCCCACATCTCGTGGATGACACGCGGCTCCTGCCCCTGCCCTTCCGTGAACAGAAACGTGGTGGACGCGCATAGCAGCAGCTTACCCGTCGGGCTTTTGGCCGAGGATGTGAGCAGGCGCACGGTGGCGTGCGGCCGGTCGATTTCGTTGTAGTAGTTCTGTACGTCGCGCAGGGCGTCGGGCGTGTCCATCACGCTGGCGGCGGTCATGGCCAGGTCCTTTTTGGCCACGATGGACACATCGAGCAGCACCGTGTAGGGCAGGTGGCGCAGAGCATAGGTGGTGTAGCTGATGGTGGCCTTGTCGGCGTAGTCGAAGGTGGTGGTGAGGGTGGCCTTCTGCATGTCCAGCTCCTGACGGTAGTGGCTCACATCGGCTGCGCCGAGGCGGCGGCCGTCGATTTCCATGTACATATTCAGCAGGTTGATGCTGTTCAGAAAATTGCTCACCCGGCCCCGGCCGTACTGGTCGTAGGCCCCGGCCAGCACCACGTTTTTCACCTTAAACGGCTCGGGCGAAGAAACCACGCCCATCACGCCGTTGGCCACGGTCACGCCGTAGTAGTTGGCCGGGTCCACTTTATCGGCAATGATGCGCCAGGGGTCGGGGGAAGCAGTTTGGGCGGCGGTTGGACGGCCGGCCAAGGCCAGTAGCAGCATCACGCAGGCCACGAGAAATGAATGAATATTCACGAATGGGAAAAGAAAGAAGGTGAAAGCAACTGGAACCGCAACAAAAAGCCGTCATGCCGACCCGAAGTAAGCATGACGGCTTTCCCTGAGGTAGTCCGAAAATATCAACTCCTCAGCACGGGCAGCTTAGTAGCCCGGATTTTGAGTGATGTTGGGATTGATGGACACCTGAGCGGTCGGAACCGGATACACCAAGTATTTCGGGTCACTCTGGGGCTTGTCCTTGCGGGCAGCCAGGAACTTGCCAAAGCGAATCATGTCCTGCCGACGCCACGACTCGCCGTACAACTCGCGGCCACGCTCATCGAGCAGCACATCAAGCGTAAGGGCCGGCAGCGCGCTGGCCCCACGCGAGGGGTGGGTGCGCAGGCTGTTGACGATGGCCAACGCCGTACCGCCGTAGGTGCCGGCGCTGGTGGCGGTGCCGCCGCGCAGAATGGCTTCGGCCTTCATCAGCAGCACGTCGGCCAGGCGGAAGCTAACGTGGTCGTTTTCGCAGCCGTTGCCGCCTTTGGCTTCGCTCGCGTAATCGACGGGGTATTTCAGCGGCCGGATACCTTTGGCTTCCAGGTCGGCACCTCTTTCAAACAGGTTAATATCCTGCGTGAAAGCCAGCGGAGCCCCGCCGCGTGTGGTGAGCGCTGCACCGGTGAGGAGGTTGTATTGCTGACCCGCCAAAAAGCCTACATTGATGCGGTTACCCGGGTTGGCTGGCCCCCCGGCCGTGACGTAGGCCACGCCCCGCCGCTTGTCGGCAGCCTCAAACAGGCTGTAGAACTCGCCCGTTGTAGCCGGGCCGTTGTAGCCATTCACGGGCACCATGTTGTAGTGCGACACGAACTTCCAGAAGTCGCGCGTGGGGCCGGCATTGCCGAAGGTGTTGGCTTGGGTAAATATATTTTCCGAGCCAATGGCCGTGTTGTTGGGCGCGAAGTTGTCGAAGAAATTGGGCGTAAACGAGTACTTGCCGCTGGTAATGATTTGGTCGGCCAGCGTAATGACCTGGTTCATGTCGGCTGCGGCAAAGGTCGGGGACTGGCGGTTGGCGTATGCCCCTTTATTAAGGTAGCACTTCATTAGCAGCACCCGGGCGGCATCTTTGGTGGCGCGGCTCACGGGGGCATCGGGCAGGTCTTTCTGAATGGTCGTTAACTCGCTAATGATGAAGTTGAGCGCTTCGGTACCCTTGCGCACCCGAGCATTCTTGCTCAGTTCCTCGCCGGGGTCACGCCACAGCACCTGGTCGTAGAGGTCGAGTATCAGGTACTCGGCCCAGGCCCGTATAAACCGCGCCTCTGCCTGCTGCTGGGTGGTGGGGTTGAAGCGAAGCAGGTCGGTCGCGGCGTACTCGATGCCTTCGAGCTGGGTGAAGGTGTCGCGCACTCGCTCGTTGTTGCCATCCCAGGTGTGGTTGAACAGGGCGCGCCACTTGCCGTTATCGTCCCAGTCGGGGCCGCGGGTGGGCATGATGCGCGCGTCGGTCGACACCTCTTCGAGGGCAAATACACTCACGCAGCCCTGAATGGGGTCGCGCTGGGAGTTATACAAGCCCTGGAGCAGGGCTGTGGGTGAGTCGGCGGTAAGCTGGTCTTTGTTGAGCTGGCCGCCCAGCTTTTCGCTCAGGTCGCAGCTGGCGGTTAGTTGGAGCAGGCCCAGCGTAGCCAGCGCCGAGGCAATCTTGGAGTATCTCATGGGAAAGTATAATTAGCAGTTAGAGAGAGAAGTTGACGCCGAACGTGAAGACGCGGGCGCTGGGATACGCCAGGTAGTCGATGCCCACCGAAGGCACCTGATTGCTTCCCCGCTTCACCGTGTTTACTTCCGGGTCGAACCCATCGTATTTGGTAATCACGAACAGGTTTTGGCCCGTGGCGAATATGCGGGCCCCTTTTACGAAGCCGGCAACGTCGCCCAGGCCGTAGGACAGCGTGATATTCGACATTTTCAGGTAGTCGCCCTTTTGCAAGTAACGCGTCGACGCCGAACCGGCGTTGCCAACGGCCTCCTTAATAGGGTTGTTGAAAGTAGAGAGGGCAATATTTTTGCCGGCCCCAATCTGCCCCACGTTGCCTACTGCGTTGAGCGTGTTGTTGTAGATGTACTGCCCAAAAGCCCCCGTCATGTTGGCCACCAGCGAGAGCTTGCCATAGCGGGCATTGGCACTCAGGCCCAACAGGGTGCGGGGGTTGGGGCTGCCCGAGTAGGCCGCCACGCCGCCATTGGCGTACTGCGACTGGCCCTGGTCATTCAGGCCCGTGAACTGGGGCAGGAAAAAGGCATTGATAGGATAGCCGTTGGTGATGAGCTGCGAGGTAGCTCCCGAGAGCCCCTGCCCGTTGATGGCACCGGTGATGATGTCGCCGCCAGTCAAATCTTTCACTTCATTCCGAATAAACGTGGCGTTCACGTTCAGGCCGACATCCACTTTGTCGCTGCGTACAAACGTTGTACCCAGGGCCATTTCAACGCCTTTGTTGATGATATTTCCGTTGAGGTTCTTCCAGTAAAGGGCCTGCACCTGCGGAGCGGGCAACCCGGGAATGGTGGGAAACAGCAGGTCGGAAGTCGTCTTGTTGAAATAATCAGCCGTGAAGGTGAGGCGATTGTCAAAGGCCGCGATGTCAATACCAACGTTGTACTGCCGGTCGGCCTGCCACTTCAGGTCCGGGCTCAGGCCATTGAGCGGAATGACGGCCCCGTTGTTGTCGAGCGTGAAACGGTCCTGCGAGGCCCCGGCCGGAAACTCCTGGTTGCCGGTGAGGCCGAAGCCGGCCCGTAGCTTCAGCTGGCTCAGCTTTTCGGACGGGAAAAATGCTTCCTGGCTCAGGTCCCAGGCCGCCGCAAACGAGGGGAAATAGCCCACCTTGTGGTTGGCGCCGAACTTGCTGCTTTCGTCGCGGCGCAGCGTGCCGGTCAGCACGTAGCGCTCCTTATAGTTGAAAATGGCCCGGCCGAAGAACGACTGCAGCGCCGAGGTGGGGTCGATGAACGAGCTGACCGTACGGTTGCCGGCCGCCGAGAACTGAATGTAATTGGTGTAATCGAGGCCGTAGTTGCCAAAGCCGCCGGTGGCTGCGTTACCGTAGGCACTCATCCCCGTGCCGGAGTTGGCAAACTTCGTGTATTCGAAGCCCACCACGGCGTTCAGGTTCAGGTCGGCGCTTAGCTTCTTGTTAAAGTTCAGCGTGTGCACCATCTGCTGGGTCGTGAGCTCATTGTTGCCGATGGCGGCGTAGCCCTGGTTCTCGATGCCGGGGTAGTTAATCAGCCGCTGGCTAGTGGACTGACGCCGCTCGCCGCTGCTGTAGTTCACGCTCAGCATCAGGCGGTACTGCAGCCAGTCGGTGAACTTGTACGAGGGCGCGATGCTGGCCAGCACCGAATTCACGCGCGACCGGTCGTCGTACAGCTCCTGGGCGGCCAGGGGGTTTATCACATCGCCCTGCACGATATAAAGGGAGCCATCGGCGTTGCGCAGGGGCTGGGTGGGGTTCCACTGCAGCGCCTGCCCAATGAGGCTGCCCCGGTAACCCGCATCGGTGGTAATCGGAGCCAGCTGCTCCTTGAACTGGCTGGTTGTCATGTTAATGTCCAGCCCTAATTTCTTGCTTTCCAGAAATTGAAAATTGGTGGCGAGGCTGGCGCTGTACTTCTCAAACCCGGTCCTGCGCACAATGCCGTCCTGGTTGAGGTAGCCCAGCGAGACGCGGTAGCGGCCGGTTTCGCCGCCCCCCGACATGGCTACATTGTAGTTCTGCAGGCTGCCCGTGTGCAGAATCTCTTTCAGGGCATCCACGTCGCCGCCTTTGTCGGCGCTGGTGGGGCCGCTGGTGGGCAGGCCATAGTAGCTCAGAGCTTGGCGGTACTGGCTGGCGTTGAGGTATTCCGGCCGGCGCAACAAGGTCGAGAAGCCACCCGATGCGCTCACGTTCAGGATGGGAGCACCGGTTTTACCTTTTTTGGTGGTGATGAGCACTACTCCATAGGCGGCCCGCGAACCGTAGATGGCCGTGGCCGAGGCATCCTTCAGCACCGTCATCGACTCAATGTCGTCGGGGTTCAGGAAGTTGAGCGGGTTGCTGTCGGCCCCGGTGCCCACGTCGGTCGAAGCCGTCAGGCCCGGGCGGGCCGTGCGGCCGTCGAGGGCCACGCCATCCACCACGTACAGCGGCTGGCCGGTGCCGGTCACGGCCGAGTTGCCCCGGATGCGTACCGACGCCGGGCCGCCGGGCTGGCCGCTGTTGTTGCTCACCTGCACCCCCGACACCCGGCCCTGAATCAGCTGGTCGGGCGAGGTGAAGGTGCCCTTGTTAAATTCCTTCTCCGTTATCTGGGTCACCGCGCCGGTCAGGTCGCTCTTGCGGGCCGTACCATAACCGGTTACCACAATTTCATTCAGCGCCTGCGCGTCACCTTTCATCGCTACCGACACCGACGACTTGCCGGTGATGTCGACCTGCTGCGCGGAGTAGCCGACAAATGAAAACGACAGCTTGGTAGCCGTGGCCGGCACATCGAGCTGGAAGCCGCCATCGGCTCCGCTGCTGGTGCCGTTGCTGGTACCGGGCACCAGTACCGTCACGCCGGGCAGGCCGGCACCGGTTTCGTCCGTCACTTTGCCCGAAACAGAGCGGTTGGCCTGGGCCTGGCTCAACAGCGGAAACAGGACAAACAAAACGCCTAACAGCAGCAGCTTTAGGAGCGTTGCTGGCCCGCGCCCCCCTGAGGCGTTCGGCAGCTCGCACGGGTTATACCGTTTGTACAAGTTGTTTCTCATGGTATGAAAAGTGAAATGGTGGGAAATATTGAAGCGGTGAGTTTTGGGCAGTTCTTCGGAAGGGTTTTTACAAGTGCTTCCGAAGTAATTGGTGAGCAATTCCGGGTCTGTTCATTCATTGCAGCGTTAGGTGAGAAAGGTGAGTTGTCACGAAAAAACCGCTCCTTTTTACCTGGGCAGGAGCACCACAACCAGCCGAAAAAAAATCATCATACCAGGCTAGAAAATACATTTTCAAGGTGTTAATGATTGGCTAAGGTCGGTGAGGCGCAGGGCGGTGACCTGGGCCGGGCCATCGGTGATGAGGCTGAGGCGGCCGGCGTGCTGCGTCGGAAAAACCAGGTCGGTGAGCGTGGTTTCGCCGTCCTGGGCGAATACCTCCACCACCGACTTATCGACCAGCAGGCGCAACTGGAGCTGGCCGTCGCGCAGGGGCACTTTGGCCGTTTCGAGGCTGCTGGCAAACATGGGGTGGAAGGCCACGTTGCCCGACTGCCGGCGGTCGAGCGTCAGCTCCTGTTTGGCTACGTCGTAGCGCAACACGGTTTTCTCGTTGGCGCTTTGCAGAACATTCAGGGTAAGCAGGTTAGCTTTGCCGGGCTTCAGGGTCAGCTCCAGGTCGTAGGACTCGCCGTGGAAGGGCAGCTCGTAGCCGGCGGGGCCGGGCTTGAGGTCGCGGCTTTTGATGCTCAGGGCTTCCTTGCCCAGGCGGCGCAGCTCGGCCAGGGGCTGCTGCACCAGCGCGAGGCCGGCGGCGGTGCGGCGCAGGCTCAGCTCGCGGGGCACCGCGAAGCTGCCGCGCCATTCGGTGCCGGTGGGCACGGCCTGGGCGTAGGCCCAGTCGTTGGCCCAGCCCACCAGCAGGCGGCGGCCATCGGGCACGTTGTTGAAGGTGACGGCAGCAAAATAATCCTTGCCGAAGTCGAGGTACGTCGGCTCCTCATACGCCTGGTCGGGCGTAAACGTCTTACCGTCAAACTGCCCCAGGAAATACTGCTGGCCCCGGAACTGCTCCACCGGGCCGCCGGCCGAAATCAGCAGCACCCACCTGGTGCCACCGCCGGGCACGGGCAGCTCGAACAAATCGGGGCATTCCCACTCTTTCACCGTGTTGCCGACGCGGCCCCAGCGGCTCAGGAAGCTCCAGTCTTTCAGGTTTTTTGATTCGTAGAGGTACACCTGCTGGCGGTCGGCTTTCACGGTAGCCATCACCCACTTCTGCTGCGGCGCGTACCAGAACACCTTGGGGTCGCGGAACTCCTTGCTGCCGATGTCGAGCACGGGATTACCGGCGTAGCGCTGCCAGGTGAGGCCGCCGTCCGGGCTGCTGGCCAGGTTCTGGTGCTGGGCCACCACCGCGCCGGCCCGCTCCTGGTGGCCGGTGTAAAAGGCCACCAGCCCGTCGGTTTTGCCGGCCGCAAACAGGCCCGAAGTGTTGTCTTTATCGACCACCGCGCTGCCCGAAAAAATCATGGTATTGCTGCCGTCCAGGCTGGCGTACTCGGTCAGGGCCACGGGCTGCGCGGTCCAGCGCAGCAGGTCGGGGCTGGTGGCGTGGCCCCAGGCCAGGTGGCCGGGCTGAGCGCTTTGGGGGTTATATTGGTAAAACAGGTTGTACTGCCCATTGCTGTACACCAGGCCATTGGCATCGTTTATCCAGTTTTTGGGGGCCGTGAAGTGGTACACCGGCCGGTACGGGTCGGCGGCCGGCCCCGGGGTTTGGGCCGGGCTGGTTATGCTCACAAGCAAAGGCAAAGCGCAGAGGAGCATTCGGTTCATGGGGAGGGAAAGGGCGATTTTAGAAAGTTATTAAATCCAGGTAATCAGGCATTAGCGGAGGCTAGCCCGCGCACCATGCTTTCGGATATGGCGGGCGTGGCGCCTTGGAAAGTGGCCACCAGCGAGCCCGCCGCGCAGGCAAAGGCAAGGTTGTCGGCCGGCGGCTGGCCGGCCAGCAGGCCCCGGAGCAGCGCCGCCAGGAAAGCATCGCCGCTGCCGATGGTGTCCTGCACGGCCACGGGGCGGCCGGGGCTGCAATAGAACTGGCCGCCGCTCCAGAGCGCGGCCCCGTCGGCCCCTTTGGTCACGCACACGGCTTGCAGCTGGAAGCGGTGGGCCAGCCATTCTAGGGCTGTTTCTTCGGCCGGGCTGGCCCCAAACCAGTCCATGATTTCGGTAAGCTCGTGGTGGTTGAGCTTCACGATGTCGGCGTGGCGCAGCAGGTACTGCACCACGTCGCGCGAGTAATGAGGGGGCCGGAGATTCACGTCGAAGACCTTCAGTGGCGCCTGTTGCAGCAGGCGATACAAGGTTTCGCGGCTCACCGGACTGCGAGCAGCTAAGCTGCCAAAGACGAAGGCTTCGGCCCCCTGAACCAGGTCACTCAACGCCGGTTCATACTGGATATAGTCCCAGGCCACCGGCTGGACTATCTTATAAGTTACCTCATTGGTATTGCTCACGTTGGCTTTTACCACGCCCGTGAGGTGGGTTTCGCCGCGCTGCACATACTTCGTGCTCAGCCCTTTGCTTTCCACAAAAGCCAATAGCTCAGCCCCCAAATCGTCGTGCCCCACGCGGCTGATGAGTTGCGCCTCCAGACCGAAATTGCGCAGGTGTACCGCCACGTTGAGCGGGGCCCCGCCCGGTTGCTTTCCGGTGGGCAGCACGTCCCAAAGCATTTCTCCGAAGCAGGCAATGGCCATGGCGTGAGGGGTGGGTTTTGGAGGTGAGCGTGAGTGTAAGCGGCTGTCATCCTGAGCAAAGCGAAGGACCTTATCACCGAAGAACAGCATGCAGTAATTTCAATTCACAGCAATCGTGGTAAGGTCCTTCGCAAGCTCAGGATGACAGGCGGGCGCGTCAGTGCATTACTAAAGCCTTATCAACCTGCTCCAGACTGGTGCCCTTGGTTTCAGGCATAAAACGCAGAACGAAAACGAGTTGCAGCACCATCATGGCGCAGAAAAAGGCGAAGGTGTTGCCCCCGCCCAGGTGCTCGGAAAACCACGGAAAAGTGAAGGCAATGACCGTGGCCATTACCCAGTGCGTGCTGGAGCCCAGCGCCTGGCCCTTGGCCCGCACCGCGTTGGGGAAAATCTCGGAGATAAACACCCAGATAACCGCGCCCTGCGAGAAGGCGAAAAAGGCGATGTACACGAACAGCAGCACTGGCACCAACACCCCGCCAAACTGCTGCAGGTAAAACGCCCGCGCCACCAGCCCCAGCGTAGCAATGAGCCCTACCGAGCCCACCAGCATGAGCGTGCGCCGCCCAAACCGGTCAATCAGATTGACACCCAGCAGCGTGAAGATGAAATTGACCAGCCCAATGCCCGCCGACGAAAGCAGTGCCGTGCTCTGGCCCAGCCCGGTCATCTCAAAAATGCGCGGAGCGTAGTAGATAATGGCATTGATGCCAGATACTTGATTGAAAAAAGCAAAGGCCATGGCCAGCAGCACCGGCGTGCGGTACTGCGCGCTCCAGAGCGACTCGCTTTGGCCGGCATCCAGGGCCTGCGAGGTGAGAATGGCGGCCACGTCGGCATCCACGGTGACGGGGTTGATAATGCGCAGCACGTCGCGGCCCTCCTCGAGGCGACCGTGCAGCAGCAGCCAGCGCGGGCTTTCGGGCACCCGGAACAGGAACAGTAAAAACAGCACCGCCGGCACGGCCTGCACGCCCAGCATCAGGCGCCAGGAATGCTCGCCTGCGTTGGCCAGCAGGTAGTTGGAGAGGTAGGCGGCAAGGATGCCGAACACGATGTTGAACTGGAACAAGCCCACCAGCTTGCCCCGCGACTCGGCCGGCGAAATCTCGGAGATGTAGAGCGGTGCCGTCACCGACGACGCCCCTACTCCCAGCCCGCCCAAAAACCGAAACACCATGAACGGCACCCAAGCCGGGGCAAGCGCCGCCCCCACCGCCGATACCAAATACAGCACCGCAATCCACCGCAGCGTCTGCCGCCGCCCAAGTGCATCGGAAGGAATACCGCCGAAAATGGCTCCCAGCACCGTGCCGATAAGGGCAATGGAAATGGTGAAGCCGTGCTCGAACGCGCTCAGGTGCCAGAGCTGCTGAATGGCTTTCTCAGCCCCCGAAATCACGGCCGTGTCGAAGCCGAACAGGAAGCCGCCCAGCGCCGTGACGATGGACCAGAAAAGGACTTTGCGCTGCACCATGAGAAAACAGGACGAGAGAGGTTTCTCCAAAAGTCCGGCCCTGGCGTCTCAAAGGCTTGCTCGTTTCTTTCAATTACTTGCAGAATTCCGACAACTCCCCTTTATAATTTCAAAATACTAACTATCAATATCTTATACTAAAATATTATTCGACCCCTTCCCAGTTATCTTTCATTAATCCGACCCGATTTGCAATAATATTTCACGGTTGTTACGCACCATCCTTCCATAGTTAGCCGCGAAACGGCGGCACGTTGGTAGAATATTGATTGGCAATGTGTTTTAAGCCAGAAAACGGCGGCACTTTTTCCTGAACAGTACGAAGCCCGCTGCAAACCGAGGGCCGCCGCTTTGCGGGTTGCCCCAAAAGCAAAGTGCACGACAGCGGTTTTACAGGCGACCGGGGGTGTGCAGGGCTTTGTACTCGGAGGGCGACACCTGGTACTTGCCTTTGAAGGCGGTGGAGAAGTACGAGGGCGAGGAGAAGCCGGTGAGGTAGGCGATTTCGGCAATGGTGCTGCCTTCCTGCAGCAGCAGCAGCCGGGCCTTGGTGAGGCGCAGGCTCTGGATGTAGTCCGACACGCCGGTGCCGAGCAGGGCCTTCACTTTGCGGTAGAGCTGCATCTGGGACACGCCCAGGCTGCGGGCTACGTCGTCCACGCTCAGGGTGGGCTGGTCGAGGTTGGCTTCGATGATGGCGGTGAGGTCGGCCAGGAACTTCTGGTCGACGCGCTGCGGGGCCACGGTGGCGGTGTCCACGCTCAGCTCGCGGCGGAAATGCTCGCGCTGCTGGTCGCGGTTGCGCAGCAGCGTGCGCAGGCTCTCGACCAGGAAGGTGGGGTTGAAGGGC
Organism: Hymenobacter artigasi; assembly: GCF_012275535.1. Classification (GTDB taxonomy): domain Bacteria; phylum Bacteroidota; class Bacteroidia; order Cytophagales; family Hymenobacteraceae; genus Hymenobacter; species Hymenobacter artigasi. Next base: position 342,181 of record NZ_JAAVTK010000003.1, read on the forward strand.
TTGGTGAGGTAGAGGTCGGCCCCGGCCTGCACGCCGGCCACCTGCTCCTCGGGGGCGCTACGGGCCGTGAGCAGCACCAGCGGAATGTGCGAGGTGCGCCAGTCGGCCCGCAGCCGGGCCACTACTTCCAGGCCGTTTAGGCCGGGCAGGTTCACGTCGCACACCACCACGTCGGGAATGGTTTCGCCGGCCATGCGCAGGCCGGTGAGGCCATCGGCGGCGGAGCTCACCTGGAAATAGGGTTGCAGCTTCTGCAGCAGGAAGTTGCGCACGTCGTCGTTGTCCTCTATCACCAGGGCGGTGGCATCGGTGCGGGCCAGCGGCGGGGCGGGGTTGGCGAGCTCATCATCGGGCAGCAGGCCGGCGTTGGGAGCCGGGCGCGGCTCGGGGCCAGCCTCCAGAAAAGTGGCGGGCCGGGCCAGGGGCAGCTTCACCTCGAAGGTGGTGCCATGGCCGGGCTGGGTCCGAAACGTGAGGGAGCCTTCGTGCAGCCGGGTGAGGCCCTCGGCCAGCGCCAGCCCAATGCCGGAACTGTTGGCCGACGACCGGGTGCCCTGGTAAAACCACTCGAATACGTGCGGCTGGTCGACTTCGGCGATGCCCCGGCCGGTGTCCTCCACGCTCACCCGCACGATATGGGCCACCAAATCGGGCTGCAGGCTCACCGTAATCTGGCCGCCATCGGGCGTGTATTTAAAGGCATTCGAAAGGAGGTTGAAAAACACCTTGTCCAGAATTTCGCCATCGAACCAAAGCTGCACTACCGGCTCGGCGGGCAAAAACCGGTAGGTGATGTTGCGCCGCCGCGCCGTTTTCTCAAACACGTCCATCAGCTCGCGCACAAAGTCGACGAGGTTGCCCTCGGTGGCCCGCACCGACATCTTGCCCACATCAATCTTCCGAAAATCCATGAGCTGGTTCACCAGCCGCAGCAGCCGCTGGGTGTTGCGGCGCACCAGCTGCAGGTCCTGGCGCTGCCCCTCCGCCAGCTCGGCCCCATCGGTCAACATTTCCTCTACCGGGCCCAGAATGAGGGTGAGCGGCGTGCGCAACTCGTGCGAGAAGTTGGTAAAAAACCGCAGCTTGGCTTCGGAAGAGCGGCTGGCTTCTTCGGCCGTGCGCCGGCCGGCCTCAGCCAGCTGCGCAATCTGATTACGCTGGGTGCTGATTTCGGCATTCTGCTGCTCCAGCTGCCGCCGAATGCGCCGGTTGATGCGCAGCGAGCGACCCGCAAAGACACCCAATAAGCTGGCTACCATCAAACTAACCAACAACAGATACACGGCGGTGCGCTGGCTGGCATAGCGCTGCATCTCCGATTCGAGCCGCTGCTGCTGCTGCCGCAGGTCGTGCTGCTGCAAGGCCAGCTGCTCGGTCTGGGCGCGCATCGGCCCCACGTTGGCCGAGTCGATGACCATCGTTTTCAGCAAATTTTCCTTAGTGAATGGCTCGTGGCGCAGGATGTGCAGAGCCGTCCGAATGGCTTCTTCGCCGCCCGTGGGGTACAACATAGTGGCATTTAGCACGCCATCCTCCACCAGCTGCAGGCCGTTGCCCGGCCCCGACAGCCCATCAACGCCGATGATGCGCACGGGATGCGGCAGTGCCAGCTGCGTCACCACCTGGTAGGCGGCGCGGGCCATGGGGTCGTTGTGGGCAAAAATCAGGTCGGTTTCGGGGTGCGCCCGCAGCACCGCCGGCAGCTGCTGCAGCACCGAAGTGGGCTGCCAGTCGCAGGCCACCTGCGCCGTCAGCCGGATATCGGGGTAGGCGGCCAGCGCCTGCGCAAAGCCTTTGGCACGGTCGGTGGCCGGTGAGGAGCCGGGCCGGCCCATTAGTTCGAGCACCTGCCCGCGCTGGTGCAGCAGCTGGGCCACGTAGCGGCCGGCGGTGCGGCCCACCTCCAGGTTGTTGCCGCCCACATAGGCCGTGTAGAGGCGCGAGGCGGTGCGCCGGTCCAGTATCACCACCGGAATCCCTTGGTTGTAAGCCATTTCGGTGAGGGCGGTAAGGGGGCCGGATTGGTTGGGCGAGATAATCAGCAAATCGACCTGCTGCTTAATCAACTGCTCCACCTGCTGGCGCTGCAACTCGCTGTCGTTGTGGGCATCCAGCATCTGGAACTCCACATTCGGATGGAAGCTCAACTCCTTTTCCATGCCCGCCAGCATGGCCCGGCGCCAGTCGTCGCCCATGGTGCACTGCGAGAAGCCAATGCGGTAAACCGGCTCGGGCGGGGCCGCCGCGCAGCCGCCCAGCAGGGCTCCTACGTGCAGCAGCAGCAGGATTCGGCACCACAAACCATTCAAGGAGTCAGTCACTTAAATTCTGGAGCAAAAAACTACGGGGTAAACGTATAATCCAGGTAGGCTAACAGGCTATGCCTGCTGCAAACTACACATTATATGGCGATTCGGTTATTCCCACTTGCTGTAGGCACGCCGGAAAAATAACCAACATACCTCCCGCTCCCTGACCTGCGGGGCGGAGCGCCCCATGAAACAGAGCAGTTTTTGGAACGTCAGTATTGAGTCCATTAGCTCAACCTACACCCGGCCGAATCTTAGCTTCCTTCCGCTAAAAAACAATTCTTCCGCCCGCAACGGGGTGCTGGCGCGGGTTGCCTTTGCCACTGTACTGGTGGCGGCCAACCCAATCACGTTTGCCCATCGCAACGACTTCACGCAGACTACTTAAGCCGCTACCACCACCTCAGCATCTGCTTACCCCACCCTTGGCGGTGCGTACTAAATGTAAACCACCGTGTAACCCAAAACCGAAACAGCCACCTAGCAACAAAGCTAAATGGCTGTTAATCAATGAGCGAGAAACGAGGTTCGAACTCGCGACCCTCAGCTTGGGAAGCTGATGCTCTACCAACTGAGCTACTCTCGCAGTAATATCTTGGTGGCACGAAATTACGCCAAAGAACCGGATTAGCAACGGCCGAAAAGCAAACGGCCAACCCCCGCTTTGCGGGCCGCGTATGCACTGTTAATTATGGCAACCCCTCCCCTCCCTCCTACTACCCAACGCCTGGTTGGCCTGCTCCTTATCGTTAGTGGCGGGCTGATGGGCCTGGGTTTATTGCTGAAAGTAGCCGTGGGAGCCTATTCGTGGAACGCGGGCAGCCCCGAAAGCCCCTCGGCATTGCTACTGACAGTGAACCTAGTAGCCCTGCTGGCCAGTGGCTTTCTAATGCGCTGGGGCTTCCGGATGCGGCGCGGCACCAGCACGCACCGCGACCCCAACGCCGACGAAATACTCTAAATCTGCGGCGGCAACGCGACCTTTGCGCCATGTCATCTCCTCTGCGCATCTCGCTGGCCAAGGCCAATACCGCCACCGCCGCCCAACTGGCCGATTTGGGCCGCCAAACTTTTCAGGACACCTTCGCCGCTACCAACACGCCAGCGGATATGGCGGCATACCTGGCCGAAAATTTTGGTCCGGATATCCAAATGGCCGAATTGCAGGACCGCGAAAACACCTTTTTGCTGGCCCACATGCAGAACGAACTGGTGGGCTACGCCAAGCTGCGCGATAATTCAGCCATGGGCCTGCCCGAAGGCCAGGACGCCGCCGGCCGCCTCGAAATCGAGCGCCTGTACGTGCGCGACGACTGGCAGGGCACCGGTCTGGGCGCAGCCCTGATGCGCGGCATTCTGGCCCTGGCCGAACAGCTGCACTGCTCGGCCGTGGTGCTGGGCGTGTGGGAGAAAAACGACAAGGCCCGGGCTTTCTACCAGCGGTTTGGCTTCCGCGAGGTGGGCCAGCACGAGTTCCGGCTGGGCCAGGACGTGCAGACCGACCTGATTTTGCGCAAGGGCATGGCCGGCCGCTAAAGGCGTCTATTTTTGCGAATGCCTATGCCAGCCCCCACGCACCCGACGAGCCGCCCCTTCCTTCGCCACAGCGGAGCATTGCTGGCCCTGTGCGTGGGTGCGCTTCTGGCGGCCTGCCAGCCCCAAAACGAGCAAACGGCGGCAGCCGCCACGCCGCCGGTAGGGCACTACGAGGGCAGCCTCGGCGCGGCCGGGCAGGCCGGGGCCCGGGCCACGCTCGACATTCGCCACCCCAGCCCCGGCCACTACGAAGCCGAGTTTACGGCTCCGGGCACGCTCAGCTTCGTGGCCGACACCATTGTTTTCAGCAACAACCAGCTGCGCCTCAGCCGGCCCGCCCGGCCCGGCCAAACGCTGGCCCTGACGCTGGACGGCGACTTCTGGCGCGGTACGCTCACGCTGGACTCTACCAAGGTCACCACCCTGCTAGTGAAGCGCGGCGTGCCCACGCCCACTGCCTACCGCACCGAAGAAGTGCCCCAGGCCACCGGCTCGGCCTGGCTGTTTGCCCCCGCCGACACCGACACGCCCGGCGCGGCGCTGGTGCTGCTGCCCGATGCGGAAACAGCTCCCACGGCCGCCATCTGGGCCGATGCGCTGGCCCGTGAAGGCGTGATTGTGCTCCTTCTCCCGCCCGCCGACTCGGCCACGGCCGCCGAGGAAACGCCGCGCCTACAAGCGGCCCTGCGCCTGCTGCACGGCACCAGCGGGGCCGACACTACCAACATCGGAATGTGGGCCGCCGGAAATCGGGCCGCCACGCTGGCCTCGCTGCTCACTGGACCAGGGGCGCCCCGGGCCGCCTTCTTCATCGCCCAGAATACCGTGGTAGATGCCAATACCCGCGCCGCGTTTCGGGAGCTGCGCAGCCGCAAAATGCCCCTGCTGGCCTTGTATGGCGGGGCCGGGGCGCTTGCCCGGTCGGCCGCCATGCGCAACGCGCTGGGCGGGCGGCGCGGCGCGGCCGTGCGGGTGTACCGCGCCGCCGGTGCCGATTTATTGGTGCCGGGCAGCTTGGGGCCGGTATTTGGGCCGGGGTTGCCGGGCGAGGTGGTGGAGTGGCTGCGCGGACAGTAGCGCACACGTTGTAGCTCGCGTCCCCGCGCCGTTTGAGTGGCTAAGCGTATGCTCCGGTCCGACCGCCCCAAGCGGTCGGACCGGTTGAAGCACCCCGATTTCGTCCTCACGACAACCGGTCAGACCGCCTGGGGCGGTCGGACCGGAGCGTACGGGCACACGCGGAAACTTGTGCTACAGCAGCAGCAGGCCCTTTTCGCGCAGCAGGGTCCAGGCCGGAGTTTGCAAGAAAGACTCGAATGAGCCTTCTGATTTGGGAAAGCTGGCGGCGGCATCGCGCAGCAGCAATTTGGTGTCGAAATCCTGACTGAGCTGGGTGAGGAGCTGGTGCAGCCAGCAGCCGGCTGCTTCGGTGGTTTTCACCTCGAAGTCCTCGGCCTGCTCGTAGCAGGTGAGGACGGCGCGGGGGACTTTTTTACCGGGCTCGATGCGGATTTCGGGGGCGTTGCCGAGCCAGAACAGGCGCTGGTTTTGCCGGGCGAAATCGGGTTTGTCCGGGGCTTGAAGGGCCTGCTGAATCAGGTGGCGCGGAGTCGTCGTTCTGGGGGTTTTGAAGTCGAACCAGCGGGCCAGGGGCTCATCCAGGGCCACGCCGTGCAGGTAGTTGTAGAGCGACTTGGCCAGGCCGGGGCCGAAGGCTTCGTGGTCGGTGCCCAGCGGGTCGTCGTGCCAGAGGTCGTTCCAGGCGAAGCCGGCGGGCTCGGGGCCGATGGCTGCCACCTGGTACTTCGCCGGATTCTTGCCCACGGGCGAGTGCGCGGTCATCGAAAAGCGGTGCCAGTAGCCGCTCTGCACCACACCGGCGGCAAAAAGCTGGCGCACTACTTCGAGGCTGTCCACGGTTTCCTGCGCGGTTTCGGTGGGGAAGCCGTACATCAAATAAGCGTGCACCATGATGCCGGCCTGGGTGAAGCCGTCCGTGACGCGGGCCACCTGCGCGATGGTCACGCCCTTTTCCATCAGCGCCAATAATCTATCCGAGGCCACTTCCAGCCCGCCCGAAATGGCAATGCAGCCCGAAGCGGCCAGCAGCCGGCAAAGGTCGGGCGAGAAGGTTTTTTCGAACCGGATGTTGCCCCACCAGGTGATGGGCACCCGACGCTTGAGCAGCTCCACGGCCAGGTCGCGCAGGGCCAGGGGCGGCGCGGCCTCGTCCACGAAGTGAAAGCCGGTCTGGCCGGTTTGGTTGATAATTTGCTCGATTCTATCGACCAGCAGGGTGCTGGGAGCAGTTTCGTAACGACTTATATAATCGAGGGTTACGTCGCAGAACGAGCAGCGCTTCCAGTAGCAGCCGTGGGCCACGGTGAGCTTGTTCCAGCGGCCATCGCTCCAGAGGCGGTGCATGGGATTCAGCACTTCCAGCACCGAGAGGTACTCGGTGAGGGGCAAATCCGAATAGTCGGGCGTGCCTACCTCGGCGTGCGGCACGTCGGGAAAGGGGTGATTGATGTACTGGATTTCGCCGGTTTCGTCGCGCAGAAAGGTGCGCTGGAGTTTTGAACGGTCAGGTTGAACGTCATGCAGAGCGCAGCGAAGCATCTCGCTCGCATCGTTGGACGACAGGATTAGTGACGGCAAGCGAGATGCTTCGCTGCGCTCTGCATGACGTTCTTTTTGTTGCTGCTGGCCCGCCAGATATTCCAGCAGCCGCAGCCACGGCCCTTCGCCATCATCCAACGTCAGGTAATCGATGTAATCGAAAAAGCGGGGTTCTTTGATTTCGCGCAGCTCGGTATTGGGATAGCCGCCACCCATCACGGTCACGGTGGCGGGGCTGATTTGCTTGATGTGCTTGGCCAGCCGCAGTGCGCCATAGAGGTTGCCGGGGAAGGGAACGGTGAAGCCCACCATATCGGGCTGCACGCGGGCCAGCAGCGGCTCCAGTTCCTCCAGCAGCATGGTATCGAGCAGGTTGGGGGCGGCGGTCAGCTCCTGGTGCAGGGGTTCGAAGCTGGTGGCGGAGAGGGCCAGCTTCTCGGCGTAGCGCGAGAAGCCGAAGTGCGGCCCCACGGTTTCCTTGATGAGGTCGGCGAGGTCTTCGAGGTAGAGCGTGGCCAGATGGCGGGCCTGGTCCGTGAGGCCCATGGTGCCGAAGGCGGTTTCGAGGTCGGCTACGTTGTCGAAACGGCTGGCCTCGGGCAGGAAACGGCCGTGGCAGATGCGCGGGGCCAGCGTGAGGTCCTTATTCTGCAAAAACCGAATGACCGGGGCGATGGTGGCCAGGTAGCGGTTTTGCAGGCGCAGCATGCGCGTGGCATTGTCGCTCAGGTCGAAATTTCCGGCTTCGATTGCCTGAAAAACCCGCCGCAAGCCGGCCTCCGAAAACAGGCGCAGCACCAGCTGCAGGCCCATATCGGCCTGCGTCACCTGGTAGCCACGCCCCCCCAGAAAGCCCTTGATGTAGGCCGTGGCCGGATACGGGGTGTTGAGCTGCGTGAGGGGCGGCGTGAGAAGCAGGATGCGGGGCGAGGCAGTAGGCACAGTGGAGACTAACCCGGCCACGGGGCCCGGGGTTCAAATTGAGGCGCAAAGGTCGGGCCTGGCGGCCGAGGAAGGGCCGCCAGGCGGGCATAGCCGAATTCTATGCCTCCGGGGCGCAAATTCTACACGGCCGGGCACCAGGCCTGACTCGTATAAGCAAACAGCTACCGGCACAATCGCCTCACTTCAACCCACTTCCTTATGCAAATGCCCACCCCAAAAAACCGTACCAGCCGCGACAACCGCGCCGTCCTCGATGCCCTGGCGCAGTGCGCCGCCGCCTGCGAAATGTGCGCCGACGCCTGCCTGGCCGAGTCTGATATAGCCATGATGGTGCCCTGCATCCGCCTCGACCGCGACTGCGCCGACATCTGCCGCCTCACGGCCGCCTTCATCGCCCGGGGCTCCGACCACGCGCAACACGTAATCAAGGAATGCATCGAAATTTGCCAGAAGTGCCACGACGAGTGCGCCCAGCACCAGCACGAGCACTGCCAGCGGTGCGCCGCCGCCTGCAAAGCCTGTTTGGAAGCCTGCAAAAGCTATAGCGCCTAAGCATGAGTGTAGTATAAGCTTCAGCTTATGCGACAAAAAAGCGGCTCTCCCGTTCAGGAGAGCCGCTTTTTTGTGTTTTTACACTGAGCCACTACGCCAGCGCATCCAGCGACAGGCGCTCGGGCAGCATGAGGCGGCGGAACTCGCTCACGGAGTAGCCCGTCACCTGCCGGAACTGGTTGCTCAGATGCTGGCCGGAGCTGTAGCGCATCTGGTCGGCTATCTGGTTCAGGGTCAGCTCGCCGTAGCTGAGCATCTCCTTCACGCGCTCAATTTTGAGGCGGATGAGGTATTTCTCGATGGTGAGGTGCGCGGTGCGCGAAAACACCTTGCTCAGGTGCGAGTAGGTAGCCGCAAACCGGTCGGTAAGAAAAGCCGACGTAGTGAGCGGCGAGCGCGCCGTGCGCAGGTGCTCCAGGTATTCGGCCAGGGTGCCTTTGATTTGTTCGGTAAGCTGCTCGGCGCGGCCGCGTAGCAACTCAAAGCCAGCGGCCTGCAGCAGCGGGGCCAGGTCTTCGGGGTCGGCGGGCGTGTTCTCGTCGAGCTCAGCAACGCCCAACGTTACGGTTTTGGGGCTGTAACCAGCGCGCTCCAACAGGTTGTGCACGGCTTCTACGCACCGGGGGCACACCATATTTTTGATATGCAGTAGGTTGGTTTTCAAGGGCTTTAACGTGTTTCGGGCCGCCGTGAGGCAGCCGGTGGAGAAATAGAACGCGCTGCTGATGCGCCCGGAGCAGCTCGGCGGGGCCGGGGGGCCGGCGTCGAAATTTCGGCCCATCCGCGTCCGAACCAATGCGCGGTGGCCCAACTCACGAAGGGTACCACGGCCAGGAACGTAACGGCCAGCAGCCAGACCAATACGAGAAACGCAAAAAAAAGTCGACTAAAGAAATGGTCGCTTATGCCAAACAAATAAACTACCAGCATTAGTGCCAACAACAGACTAACGCCAGCCAGTACACCCACCCGCCGCCAGGGCCAGGCGGCAACGTGATTATGAAGGCGGCGGCGCAGCGGCAAAGGCATAGATTAGGAATTGGGGAGATGCAAAATAGGGGAAATTTTGGTTGAACCCCAATCTTAGCCCAGCAGCGCCAGCAATTCCTGCTGCATGGCCTGGCCATTATCGGCCTCGTACCACGCATTCATGCCCTTTATTACCTGATTGACGTGCAAAGATTTATCGCTGTGCAGCTGGTGGCTCAGCACTTGCGCGGCAGCCGGGCGCGGGCCCCAAGTGCTGAGCTCGGTGCCGGTGGCCGCGTCGTAGCGAATGAGTTTGGGGATACTGTTTTTGCCGTCGGTCTGGTGGGTGGCCATCAGCTCGGGGTGTTCGGAGCGCAGCACGACGTGCAGCGTGACGCGGCCCTGGCTTTCATCGGCCAGGTGGGCCAGAATGGGTAAGGCGTGGGCGGTGTCGCCGCACCAGGCTTCGCCCAGCACCAGCCAGCGCTCGGGGTGGGGCAGTTGGCGCAGCTTCTCAACCAGGGCCGGCAGCAGGGGCCGGGCCTGGCCGTTGTCGAGGTGCGTCTGGTTCTGGTCGGTGTAGCGGATGAGGCCCGGCGTCTGCTCGGGGCCAGTGGTGCGGTGCTCGGCAACCAGCGTGGCCATCAGGGCGCGAAACTCGCGGTAAGTATAGGCCGGTGTCGGCAGGGAATCAGAAATCGGATTGGACATCAGGCAAATGGGAAAAATGAAGCGGGAGCGCGCAGTTTGGGGCAACCTTCGGCTGGCCCGCCCCGCTACAACCGTACCCGCGCCCGGTGGTTCGGGTTGCGTGCGGGCGGGTTATTTTTCTACCTTGCGCCATCATACGTTATTTATCCTTCACCTTCGCATTTTCATGTCGTTGAAAAATTTCCTCCGCCCCCTCGCTGTGGCCTGCGCCCTCACCGCCACTTTTAGCGCCTGCAGCTCGGGCACCAAAGAGGGCGACACCAACGTGGAGCGCGGCTACAACAAAAAAGGCCCCGCCGCCGGCACCGACGGCGTAGCCGGTGGCGACTCGGCCACGGCCGGCCTCCGCCGCGACACCACCAACCGCCCCACCGGCAAAGAGCTCTACAAAGCCGCCGGCGACGCCAAAGACCGCAACCACGACGGCATCGCCGACTAGTTTCATTCGGCCGGCTTCAAATTCAGGACGCGCAAAAAAGGCCCATTCCTTTCGGAACGGGCCTTTTTCAGTATTTGCAGAAAGGAAGGAGAAGGAACGGGAAAGCTGGCGGCTGAGCGCCCCGGCTTAGAAGAACACGAAGCCGTTGGGGCCAGCGCCCACCACGGTTTCGTCGATTTTGGTGCCGTTGGGCTGGTAGCGCGTCATTTTATCGACCGAGAAGGTACCCGTGCCGGTGTAAACAGTGCCATCGACCGGGTCGATGCCCAGGCCGTAGAACAGCCCGTCGATGAAGGGCGTACCCGTGAGCGACGGCAAAGCGGCGTCGGCAATGCCCAGGCGCACCACGGCCCCCAGGTAGGAATAGCCATCGGCGGCGCGGAAGTAGAGCTGGTCGCCGGCCGGGTTGGTATGGATGTCGGTGGGCGCGTAGCGGTTGCTGGCGAAGGTGCGCGAGGTGGCCCCCACCGCAGGATTGGCCGGGTCGAGGCCGACGAGCTTGCCCGGCGTAGTGGCCGCGTAGTCCACGGTGTAGTTGGCGTTGTAGGCAATCAGCCCGCCGCAGAGCACCCACAGGCGGTTGTTTTTGTCGAGCGCGAAGCTGTTGGGGGCATCGCCCACGGTCAGGGTATTGGTGACACGGTTGGTGGCGGGGTCGATGACGGTGACGGTGTTGCTGCCGTAGTTGGCCACGAACACCTTGCCGCCGGCCATAGTCAGGCGCTCCGGCGTACTCCCGGTGGCGATGCTATCGACCACCGTATTGGTAATCAAGTCAATTACCTTGATACCAACGCGAATCGGGTTGTAGGCCGAATTGTAGGCGCCCCACTGCGTCACGTAGGCCCGGCTCGTGCTGATGGGCAGGAAATAGCGGGGGCTGTTCAGCCCGTTGATGACGCCCACCGACTTGAAATCGGGCAGCGACACCACTTCCACTTTATTGGCCCCGTTCACCACGATGTAGCCGCGCTTGTCGCGCACGGCCATGCTCTGCACCACGTTGCCCAGGCGGCGGCCCGCGCCGTTCACGCTCGCGAACAGGTCGGGGGTTACGGCCTTGGTGCTTTTATTAAACAGCGAAATGGTGCCCGTACCGGTGGCGGAATACAGCCCTTCGTTGAGCACAAACACGTTGGTATTGTCGCTCGACGGGGCCACGGTCACATCCTTGTCGGGGCTACAGCCGGCCAGGCTCACCAAAGCCAGCGCCGAAACAATCAAATAGTTAGAAAAACGCATGGGGAAATAAAAAGGAGAAAAATGGAGGATTGAATGCAGTTTATCAGCGCCAACTCAGGCGCAGGCTCACGCTCAAGGCGCGGGGCGGCGCGGGGCGGCCTTCATAGCTCTCGTAGGCCTGATTGAGGAGGTTGTTGCCTTGCAGCAGTAGCAGCGCCTCGGCCCCGTGCAGGCGCAGCGCATAGCCCACGCTGCCGCCCAGCAGGCCGTAGCCGGGCAGAAAGGCCCGGGCGGTGGCATCGATGTAGCGGTAGCTGGTGGCGCTGGTGGCGGCGGCCACGCGCCAGGCGTGCCAGGCATAGTCCAGGCTCAGGGTGCCGGTGTGGGTGGGCACGTAGGGCAGCGGCTGGCCCACGGGCACGGGGTCGTCGGGGGTGGCGCGGCGGGTGCGGGCCTGGGTGAAGGCGTAGGCCGCCCGCGCCCCCAGGCGGTGCGCCCCGCGCCGGAGCGTGAGCGCCGTGCTAGCCTCCAGGCCCTGCGTGAGCACCTGGCGCAGGTTGCGCGGCCGCCAGTAGCCTTCGGGGCCGGGCGTCCATTGCACCCAGTCGTCCACCAGCTGGCGGTAGCCGGTGAGCTCGGTTTGCAGCGTGGTACGGAGCGCGAGTTGGGTGCGGTGCAGCAGGCCGGCCTCGTAGCCCAGCCCGATTTCAGGACGCAGGTTGGGGTTGCCGCCGGGGTTAAAGAACCGTTCGTTGAGCGTAGGGGCGCGGTAGGTGTGGGCCGCGCTGGCCTTGAAGGTGAGTTGGTGAGTTGGTGAACTGGTGAGGGAGTCGGGGGCCGGGCCATTCGCCCAGAGGTCCCATTCCAGGCCGGCGGTGGGCGTGAGGGGGTTGCCCTGGGGCAGCGCGGCTTGGCGCAGGTTGGCCGTGAGGCGCAGGCGGGGCTGCGGGTCGTAGCGAAACAGCGCGAACGCGGCGGCGCGGTTTTCGGTGGTCAGCGGGCTGGCGTACTCGCGGAACGTGGTGCTGAAATGCTGCACCTCGGCCCCCACGCGCAGGGAGCCGCGCGCGCCCACGGCGGCCGTGTATTCGGCCTGGCCCTGGGTGGTGCGTACGCGCGAGTCGCTCGTGATGCCGTCGTCGTGGTAGTTCAGCACGTCCTCAAATGCCGCGGCGCGCACCAGCCACTGCGCCCGCGCCGAAGCCTGGTGGCGGTAGCTGAGCACCAGCCGGCGGCTTTGGTCGAGCTGCCGGGCGTGGCGGTTGAGGCCGGCGGTGGGCTCCACCTCGCGGTCGGTGTCGGTGAACCACGCGCTGGCGGTGAGCTGGCCGGCCGGGCCCAGGCGCAGGGCCACTTCGGGGGCCAGGCTCCACTGGTGGCGCAGGGCGGCCCCGACCAGCGTGCGCTGCACCGGCCCGCCAAATTCCTGGGTGGTGTAGGGGTAGTTGTTGAGGGCCTGGCGGTAGCTGGCGGCCACGCGCACGGCCACGGCGGCGTTGGCGGTGCTCACCTCGGCGCTACCGCCGCGCAGGCCAAAGCTGCCGGCATCGGCCTGCACGCTGCCCCGCAGGCCGGGCCGCCAGTCGGGCGTGGTGTTCAGGAGCACGGCCCCGCCAATGGCCCCGCTACCGTAGAGGGCGGCGGCCGGACCGGGCTGCACGGCCAGGCGGGTATTGGCCCCCACGGGCAGCAGCGCAAAATCGTTCTGGCCCAGGGTGGGCAACATGATATTCAGGCCGTTCCAAAGCACGGCCGTTTGCTGGGCCGAGGTGCCCCGAATGCTGATAGAGGCCAGCTGGCCCGGCCCGTAGCTCTTGATATACAGCGGAGTACGGTCCTGCAGCAGCTCGGCCACGGTGCCGTCGCGGTACTGGCTCAGGGTGGCCGAATCGGCGGCGTAGTGCCGACTGCCGGTGGCAAATCGCTCGGGGCCCACGGCGCGCACGTTCACCTCGGCCAGCTGGTGCAGCCGCCGGCTGAGCCGGGCCGAATCGGGCGGCGCAGGGCGCAGCGGCTGGGCGCGGGCCACACCGGTTACGGCTAGTAATCCGCAGACTACCGCCAACCGGCTGAGTGAAAAACAACGCATCCGAATCAAATTTTCGATTAAGAAAATTCGATTCAAAATCTACCGGAGGCTCTCTTCAATTGAAGAAAACCAACGCCAGACCGAGGCCGAAAAACAGGGGGTAAGGTGGCTGCCCGGGGGCGGCCGCTGCTTTCTTTCTCCATTCGTCCTCCGCGAATGCTGAACCTGTGAATGTCCGGGCAGGTCTCCTGGCTTGCTTCGCCGAGCGGGCCGCCTTCCCATTTATTCGGTTGATAATCAACCAAAAACAGTGGCATTCGTGGCCCGCTCCGATGTGAAGCGTACAGTTGCGGGGACAGCTCCGGCGTTGAACCGGATTCCCTTTTCAGCCGCGCCCCGCGATTGGGGTCTGGCACCTTGACGGGGCAAAGGTAGCGCGTAGCGTGGACTATGTTTAGAAAATCGGGTTGCGCCGGTCCGACCGCCCTAGGCGGTCCGACCGGTTGTCGCTGGCATCGGCCCAACAAGCACTGGCGTCGTTCTCGCGGCAACCGGTCAGACCGCCTAGGGCGGTCAGACCGGAACAACGACTTCGGACTGACTTTTCAAACAGCTTCCACGCTACAATCTCAGCGCCGGAAGCTCATGCCCAGGAAATATTCGCGGTCCACGGAATTGGTGATGGGCTGGTGGGTGCCGAAATCGAGCTGCACGTTGTCGCTCAGGTCGAGCTGCACACCCGTGTTGATGGAGCTCAGCCAGGAGGACTGGCGCACGTCGCGGTAGCCCACCAGCTCCACAAAGGCCTGCGCAAATTTAGAGAACTGATAATCAGTGGTGAACGTGGGCGTGAGTTGCAGGTAGCGCGAGTGGGTTTCGCGGTCCCAGTACACCTGCGTGGCCACCTGGCCGCCAATGCTCCAGGGCTTGGTGAGCTGGTATACCACGGGCAGGACCGCGCCGTATTCCACGGCCCCGTCGCCGCGCGGGCCGCCGGTGGGCAGGGTCACGTAGCCAATCAGGCCCAGGGCCCAGCGGCTGTTGTCGTCGCCCACCAGCGTGTGTTTCAGGCGGATATTCAGGTCGCCGAGGCCCCTGGATACGGTTGTCTGGCTGGGGTCGGCATCGTCGTAGCTGCGGGTGGCGGTGTAGGAATCGAGGCCAACCTGCAGGTCGGTGCGGTTGGTAAGGCCGATTTTGGCCAGGGCGTGGTTGATGTACCAGTCGTGCCCGTAGGCCGTGCCCTCGCGGCGCGTGAGCAGGCGCAGGGCGTCGGTTTCGTACTGAAAGTGGCCCGCATCGACCGAATACGGGCTTTCGGTGATGCCGGGGCGGTCGGGCACCATGGGGCGCATGTGTTGGCGCGGCGTGGGCCGAAACAGGTTGAACTGGTTTTTGTCGACCTTAATGGTGTCGTTTTTTAACCCCTCCTGGGCCCGTGCCGCAGCTACGGGCACCAGCGGGAGCAGGCAAATGGCACCGCGACGAAGCAGGGTATTGATTATTGGCATGGCCGCCTATACGCAAAGCTCCTCGGCACGGGCGATTTGCTCCTGAAATGGCCCTACTACCTGCGCCCGGCGCACCTGGCAGCCGCGCAAGGCGCTCCCCGCCCCAAAGTGTTATTCAGCAAAGGTTTGCCAGAGCAAAAACACGTTCAGGCAAATGATGATGCCGGTGACCACCCACGCAATAGCCTGCACCACCGGCCGGTTGGCAAACACGCCCATTTTGGCCCGGCTGCCCGTGAACAGCACCAGCGGCACCACCGCGAAGCTGAGTTGAAACGACAAAATAACCTGACTGAGCACCAGCAGCTGCCCGGTGCCTTTTTCGCCATACACAATGGCCACCACCAGGGCCGGCACCACCGCAATCAGGCGGGTGATGAGCCGGCGTAACCAGGGTTTCAGCTTCAAATCGAGGAAGCCTTCCATCACAATCTGGCCGGCCAGCGTGCCGGTCAGGGTCGAGTTCTGGCCCGAGGCCAGCAGCGCGATGGCGAAGACCGCGCTGGCTGCGCCCGCACCCAGAACTGGCGTGAGGAGCTTGTGGGCATCGGCAATGTCGGCCACGTCGTTGTGGCCCTTGCCGTGGAAGGCGGCGGCAGCCGTGACCAGAATGGCCGCGTTCACGAAAAAGGCCAGAAACAGGGCCAGCGTCGAGTCGATGGTGGCAAACTTGATGGCCGAGCGTTTGCCGGGCTCGTCCTGCGGGAAGGCCCGCGTTTGCACGATGCTGGAGTGCAGGTAGAGGTTGTGCGGCATCACGGTAGCGCCCAAGATACCGATGGCCACATAGAGCATCTGCGGATTGGTCACGACCTCGAGGCGCGGCACCAGACCTTTGCTCAGCGCCAGCCAGTCGGGGTGCGAGGCGATAATTTCGTAGAGAAAGCACCCGAAAATCAACACGATAAGCCCCGCCACTATGCTTTCGATGATGCGAAAGCCCTTGTTCTGGAAGAACAGCACCACCAGCACATCCAGGGTGGTGAGGACCACCCCCCAGGCAATGGGCAGGCCAAACAGCAGGTTGAGCGCAATGGCCGAGCCAATGACTTCGGCCAAATCGCAGGCCGCGATGGCTATTTCGCACAGCACCCACAGCATCAGGCTGATGGGGCGCGAGTAGTGGTCGCGGCAGGCCTGGGCCAGGTCGCGCCCGGTCACAATGCCCAGCTTGGCCGCCAGGTGCTGCAGCAGCATGGCGAACAGGTTGGAAATCAATACCACCGACAGCAGCGTATAGCCGTAGCGGGCGCCACCGGCCAGGTCGGTGGCCCAGTTGCCGGGGTCCATGTAGCCCACGGCTACCAGCAGGCCCGGCCCCCAAAAGGCCATCAGCTTGCGCCAAAATGAGGCATTGGCCGGCGGCACCTTGATGCTGGCGTATACCTCGCTCAGCGAATTGCCCCGGCGGGGGTGGCGCCAGCCGGCATCTGGGTTGGTTGGCTGGGTATCAGTTAATGTAGAAGGAGGCACGTTAATCAATCGGTAAGGGCAAGGGCCTCTTTTTAGATTAGCCTAAAAATAATTTTCGACTGCCTTAAATACAACATTACGTAAAAAAAGTTGCCATCAGGCGGCAATTTTTCGCGGCAGTGGCAACGTTTGCCAACTACGTAATGCGGCGGCTACCGAATCGTTTAGGTTTTGGCCGGCAGCTGCGGCGGTGGGTAGCCACTTGGAAGCCCGCGCCGGGCACGCCGCCCCGCTTGCGGCCGGTGCCCGACCTTTGCACCGTAAATCCCGCTGCATGACGTCCTCCCAAACCAAGTACCGCCTCGGCCTGCTGTCCCTCGTGGTCAGCATCGGGCTCGTGGCCGTTAAGTTCTACGCCTACCACCTCACCCGCTCGCAGGCGGTGCTCACCGATGCACTGGAGAGCATCATCAACGTGGCTACCAGTGGATTTGCGCTTTATAGCCTCTACCTGTCCAGCCTGCCCAAGGATGAGAACCATCCCTACGGCCACGGCAAAATCGAGAACCTGTCGCTCGGCTTTGAAGGGGGACTGATTTTCATGGCCGGTGCCTTTATTCTCTACAGCGCCAGCGGGCACTTTTTGCACCCCCACCCCGTGGCCCGGCCCGACTGGGGCGTGGCGCTGCTGGCCAGCACCGCCGTGGTGAACCTGGCCGTGGGCCTGCTGCTGGTGCGCAACGGCAAGCGCCTGAAGTCGGTGGCACTGGTGGGCGACGGGCAGCACCTCTACATTGATGCGCTCACGTCCATCGTCTCGTCGGGGGCGCTGGTGCTGGTGGCGGCCACGGGCATCGTGCGGTTCGACTCGGGCGCGGCCCTGCTGCTGGGCGGCTTCATCCTGGTGAATGGCGGGCGGATGCTGCGCCGGGCCGTATCGGGCCTGATGGACGAAACCGATACCGCCGTGGTGGCCGAGGTAATTGCCGAGCTCCAGGTTCAGCGCCGAGCTTCGTGGATTGACGTGCACAACCTGCGCGTGCAGCGCTACGGCGCCAACCTGCACATCGACTGCCACATGCAGATGCCCTACTATTTCACCCTGGAGCAGGTGCACACCGAGCTTCACGACATCGAGGAGCTCATTCGGGCGCGGTTCGCGGTGGAAGTCGAGATGTTCGTGCACGCCGACCCCTGCACCTTTGCCGCCTGCTCCCTCTGCCTGATGCCCGCCTGCCCGGTGCGGCAGTTCCCCCTGCGGCACGAAGTGACCTGGACCGTGCAGAACGCCGTGAAAAACGAGCGGCACCATCTCGGGCAGTCGGCCTGAACAGTGGTGCAGAAGTAAGCAGTACTGCGGCATTCACAGCGTTCGTGTGCTTGTAGCGCGAACTTTGTAGTTCGCGTCCCCGCGCCGTTAGAACTACTCTGACGGCGCGGGGACGCGAACTATAAAGTTCGCGCTACTGCTGCTACTGCTGCGTGCAGGTACGCGCACCCGGGAACCACGCTGGCTTAGCCACAACTAAAAAAGGGTGCCGCGATAATCGCGGCACCCTTTTTTGGTGCATCTGGTGAGAAGCAGGGCTTAGCGCACTACCTCAATCCAGCCTTTGGTCTGCGCACCGTTGGAAGCCGTGAGCAGGTAATAGTACACCCCGGCGGGCTGGTTATCGCCCCCCCAGTTGTTGGCGTAGTTGGCCTGTTCGTACACCTTGCGGCCCCAGCGGTTGAAAATCTCAATCTTGCTGTTGGTGGTGCTAACGGTTGAAACCTTGAAGTAATCGTTCTGGCCATCGCCGTTGGGCGTGATTACGTTGGGCACCTGCAAATCAGGCACCAGCACGATGCGCTCCTTCACCGAAGGCGTACAGGTGGTGGTAACCCCGCCGTTGACGATGGAAACCAACGTGGTGAGACGGATACGGTAGTAGCCGGCGATGGCCAGCTGCAGCGGGCCCGGCGTAGCCGATGCCGTGCCGAAAGTCGTTTCCGTGCCCGACACCCGGTTGTTGGCAATGTCGCGCACCCGCTCGTAGGTCCACTTGTAGGTGGTGGAGGCACCCTGCGGCAGGCCGGTCACGGTCGAGGCGTCTTTGAAGGTGAAGATTACCGGCGGGCGGTTGGTGCGCTGGCCGTTGAGGCCCACCGAGTCGGCGGTAGTGAAGTTGGCTACCACGCCGGGCAGCACCCGCACCAGCACCGAAGCCGTATCCGTGCAGCTCGTGGGGGCGCTGCCCGAGGCCGTTACGTAATAGCGGGTGGTTACCGTGGGGTTAACTGTGGGGTTGGCCTTCGTCAAATCGGCGGTAGCCAGGCCGTTGGCCGCCCGGAAGGCGTAGGTGTACGTGCCGGCGGGGCTGCCGGTCGTAGTTGCCGACGCCTGGAGCGTGGCCGTTCCGCCGGGGCAGATGTAGGCGTTGTTGGTAACCACGCGGGCTACCGGCGGGGCCACCACCCGCACCAGAATGGAGGTGGTATCGCCGCAGGCACCTTGTGCAAAGCCCAGCGTAGGCGCAATGGTCAGGAAATAGCGCGTGGTAACGGTGGGCTTCACCGCGATGTTCTGCACGTTGGTGACGGCGGGCAGGCCGGTGCCGCCGGCCGAAGCCGTCCACTGGTAGGTATACACCTGCGCCTGCGTCGTGTTAGTGGCCAGGCGGCGCACCGAGTCAGGCCGGATTACGCGGCCTTGCAGCGAAAGCGAGTTGCCGCGGCAGATTGCCGCCGAGCCCAGGAGGGTGGAACCGCCCACGGCCGCCACGGCCGAGGCGAAGTTGCCCCGCAGAATTTTGATGACAATTACCCGGTTCTGCAGGCCCTTTACCGGGCACGCGTTGTCTTCCACCCGCACGTTGATGCGGATGGTGCGGCCCACCTGCGAAGGCGAGGGCTGGAAGAAGAAGACGCCGCGGGGGTTCTCGGTGCCGTTGCCGGACAGGGTGAACGTGCCCACATCGCCCGCAGCCAGGTAGCTGGGGTCGGTGTTGATGTTCGAGGGCAGGGTTACCGTCAGCAGCTGGTGCGCGCTGGGGGTGCGCAGGTTGTCGGGGTCGGTGAAGTTTACCAGTACGCGCGAGTAGTTGCACGAATACACGTTGATTTGGGTAGTATCGGCAGTGTTGATGGTGCCGGTGTTGGAGTTGGGCGTCTGGTTGGTGGCCTGCACCGGGTTGGGCGTGGTGTTGGTGCCGCAGTTGATAACGATGAGCACGGCCTCGCGGCGCACGCGGCCCACAATGCGGCGCACGCCGTTGACGCGGCGATACTCGGTTACTTCCACCACTACCTGGTACTTGTTGCGGCCATCGGCGGCGGAGGTAGCCGGGCTATATACGTTTGGGGTGAAGGTAACCGTGCGGGCCGACTGGTTGAGGCCGAAATACGGTACGCCCTGCTTGATGGGGCAAACCCCGGTGGTGTCGGTAGCTACCGGAATAGGCAGCGTGGGCGTAAACAGCGTGCCGCCCGTGAGGCCGGGGATTTCCAGAATGCACAGCGGGCTGCGGGTGATGATAAATACGCCGCCGGCGTTGGCACCCGGGTAAGAGGTATAGACCACGGGCGTGCCGCAGGAAGCCAGCGGAGCGGCCAGGGCATACACCAGCGAGTCGCCATCGGGCTCAATAGCCGAGAAGCCGAAGGTGGTGCGCTGGTTCACGCACACGTACTGAATCGGAATATCCTGCGGGTCGAACTGGGGCGAGGTATTGGCCACCGTGGTGGTGCCACTGCTGCGGTTGTCGAGGTAGGCCTCGGCATACAGGTCGGGCGAGCCAACGATGTTGGCGATGGTGGGGCGCGAGCCCTGGCTCGTGCTCATTGTCCACTGGCCGGGGGGCAGCGTCACAGTGGCTTCGTAGTTGGTGAAGTCGTAGAGCGGATAGAGCGACGACGGGTTGGCGCAGGAATTGGGCGTGCTGGGGCACAGTGGTGTAGCGGCCAATGGAACGCCCTGCTGCACGAGTGGGGCCGATACCGTGGCCGTTGCGTTGCAGCCGCCGTTGCGGCACGAGAGCGTGAAGGGCGAGGCCGTAATACCGGAACAGTCGCGGTAGAGGCGGAATTTCACCCGGTACTGGTTGTTGCCCAGCGAGGTGTAGGTCATGTCGCAGCCCAGCAAGTGGGAAGCTCGTGCCGACGGCAGCCCGCCCAGCAGGCTACACGCAAAGAGCAGGAGGATGAAAGATTGTAAAGTTTTTCTCATGGGTGAAAAAAGAGGGGGTGAGGGGGGTGTAGTGGGTGTAAAAAAACACAAAACGGGTGGGTGCCAACTAATCAGCGAACCAAGATACAGGCAGAAAGAGCGAGTTCAAAAAAAGCCATAAAACTATCACCGCATATAGCAAATTAAGGGCCACAAACGATATTTTTTCAGTCAAAAATGAACTTATTTTCAGCTTTCCATTCTACCAGCCCCACGCCGGTTAAGCTCAACGCTAACGGGACTTACGCAAATTGCCATTTGCCAAGCCCCAACAGGGCAATGCATCAGTAGCAAACTCCTGAAATACAGCACTTACCTCCTGCTTATGGGCAGTAGCGGCGGACCAGTGCGCCAGGCAAGGGTGCTCAGTAATGAGGACGAAGCCAACTGACCGGGTGCACGCACGGGCACGAAGTTTCGCCTTGCTTCGATGACAGTTAAGAGTCAAAAATAACACATATCATCCTTGTTTAATGAACATATTTATAATAATCAACCGCATTATTTGGATATCAGGGCGCCTAAAAAGACAATTTTTCTAATAGCTCGGCTAGTGGGTACTAAAAAGAAGCTGGCAACAGCAATTTGCCTTTGTGGTAAGTAAATGGTTAAAAGCAGGTAAGGCAGCCAAACATTCGAGCTTTGTCTCTACATTACGACACCAAACCGGCAGGAGCGGCTGCTGGCCGTTGCGGCATTTCCCCACCTTTTCTCCATTTTTCCCCTCTTCACCCCACTCTCCTACTTATGACGACACTTCTACGTTCTTTCACGCGGCGGCACTGGCCGCAGGCGGGGGTACTGCTGCTCGCGGCACTGCTCTTTGGTAGCGGGCCGGCCCAGGCCCAGACGACGGCCTACTGCGCAACGGGCCTGGGCGGCTCCTGCGGCGGCAACGATATTACTGACGTGGGCTTGTCGGGCACTACGCTCAACGCGACGGGGCTTAGCTGCGCCGCTACCGGCGGCCAGGCCTATACCAGCTATCCGGCTACCGGCACCAATACGGGCGCTATTTCGGGTGGCGTGCCGTATACGCTGAGCGTAACCCTGACCGGCAGCAGCATTGTATCGGTGTGGATTGACTACAACCACAATTTCGTGTACGAAGCCAGCGAATGGACCCAGATAGCCACGGCCTCGCCCACGGGCACGCCGGTGAGCGCTACGCTGCTGGTGCCCACTACGGCCGTGCAGGGCACTACGGGCATGCGTATTCGCAGCCGGGGCGCGGGCAATGCCAACGGCGCGGCCGATGCCTGCACCTCGTTTGGCAGCGGCGAAACCAAGGACTTTACACTCACGGTGGGAGCACCAGCGGCGTGCCCGAGCGTGAGCAACCTCGCGGTTTCGGGCATCACGGCCACGGGCGCTTCGGTGGCTTTCACGCCATCCTCGTCGGCCACCACCTACACCGTGACGGTGACGCCGGCCGGCGGCACGGCCACCACTCAGACCATCACGGCGTCGCCCCTGGCGCTGACGGGCCTGACGGCCAGCACGAGCTACACCGTGAGCATTGTGGGCAATTGCGGCACGGGCTCGACTTCGGCCGCCAACGCCATTACGTTCTTCACGGGCTGCACCAGCGCGCCTTACGCCCTCGTGAACAACACGACGGCCTACACCCAGGACTTTGAAGCCACCTGGCTGAACGTGTGCGCCACCCGCGATGCGCCCGATGCCAACTGGCGCAGCCTGCCCCTGACGGGCAACAACGCCTGGCGCCGCGACGACGACGGCACCAGCGCCGCCTGGAGTGGCAACTCAGGGGCCTACACGCCGGCCGGCAGCCCGCTGGGCACAGGCACCAGCCTGCACTCGGCCCGCTTCCACTCTTATAATGCTACCAGCGGCACCCGCGGCACGCTGGACCTGGCCGTGAACATGGCCGGTACGGTGGGCACGCCCACACTGAACTTCGATTACATCAACACCTCGGGCACCGACTCGCTAAAGGTATTTGTGAGCACCAACGGCGGCACCACGTTCAACCCCGTGCTGCTGGGCCTGACCACGGCCACCGCCTGGACCCGCCAGACGGTGAACCTGCCCGCCACCGGCCTGACGGCCACCACCATTATCCGGCTGCGCGCCACCAGCGACTTTGGCGTTACCGATATTGGGGTAGACAACGTGCGGGTGAGCTACATTTCCTGCCCCGCCGTGACGGCTGCTACGGCAACCGGCATTACGGCCACGGGTGCCACGGTGAGCTTTACGCCGGCTTCTGGCCCAACGACTTACACCGTGACGGTGACGCCGGCCGGCGGTACGGCCACCACCCAAACCATCACGGCGTCGCCCCTGACGCTGACGGGCCTGACGGCCAGCACGGCTTATACCGTGAGCATTGTGGGCAACTGCGGCGCCGGCTCGACTTCGCAGCCCACGGTGGTTACGTTCTCGACGAGCTGCCTGGCCGCTCCTTATGTTACGGTGAACAACACCACGCCTTACACCCAGGACTTTGAAGCTACCTGGTTGAGCCAGTGCGGCACCCGCGAGATTCCCGGCGTGAACTGGCGCACGACGCCCCTGACGGGCAACACCTCGTGGCGCCGCGACGACGACGGCACCAGCGCCACCTGGGACGGTACGTCGGGGGCGTTCACGCCCGCCGGTAGCCCGCTGGGCACGGGCACCAGCCTGCACTCGGCCCGTTTCCACTCCTACGATGCCACGAGCGGTACCCGGGGCACGCTGGACCTGTACGTGAACATGGCCGGCACCGTGGGCACGCCCACGCTGGAGTTTGACTACATCAACACCTCGGGCACCGACTCGCTGAAGGTATTTGTGAGCACCAACGGCGGCACGTCGTTCAGCGCCGCCATATTGGGCCTGAACACAACCACTACCTGGGCGCACCAGCTGATATCGCTGCCGGCCAGCCTCACGGCTACCACCATCGTGCGCCTGCGCGGCACGGGTGACTTTGGCTTCTCCGACATCGGGGTAGACAACGTGCGGGTGAGCTACATCGCCTGCGCGGCCGTGACCAACCTCACGGCTACGGGCGTGACGGCCACCGGCGCGGTGCTGAACTTTACCCCGCCGGCCGGCCCCACCACCTACACGGTGACCGTGACCCCGGCCGGCGGCACGGCCACCACCGTCACCCCTGCTCCTTCATCGGCCCCGATAACGCTGACGGGCCTGACGCCCAACACGGCCTATACCGTGAGCATTGTGAGCAACTGCAGCGGCAGCACGACTTCCACGGCTACCACCACCAGCTTCACCACAAGCTGCGCGGCGGCCCCGTATGTGCTCATCAACAACACGACGCCTTACAACCAGGACTTTGAGGCCGCCTGGACCAGCCAGTGCGGCACAAACGAAGTTCCGGCCGTGAACTGGCGCAACACCCCGCTGACGGGCAACAACTCGTGGCGCCGCGACGACGACGGCGCCAGCGCCGCCTGGACCGGCCCGGCTTTGGGCATTTACACGCCGGCTGGCAGCCCGCTGGGCTCGGGCACCAGCCTGCACTCGGCCCGCTTCCACTCCTACAATGTGTCGGGCCGCGCCCGGGGCAGCCTGGATTTGTTTGCCAACATGGCGGGCACATCGGGCACGCCCGCGCTCAGCTTCGACTACATCAACACCTCGGGCACCGACTCGCTGAACGTGTTTATAAGCACCAACGGCGGCACCACGTTCAGCGCGGCGCTGGCCCGAATCGGCCAGGCCGGCACCTGGACCCGCCAGACGGTGAACCTGCCCGGCACGGGCCTCACGGCCACTACCATCATCCGGCTGCGCGCCGTGGGCGACTTCGGCACCACCGATATTGGCCTGGATAACGTGAACATCACCTACCTGGCCTGCCCTACCGTAACGGGCCTCTCCGCCAGCGGCGTAACGCCTACGGCGGCCACCGTGAACTTCACGCCCGGCACCGCCACCACTACCTACACGGTGACGGTGACCCCCGCCGGCGGCACCACCACGACCCAGACGGCCACGACCTCGCCGGTGAACCTGACCGGCCTGACGCCCGGCACGAGCTACACGATTACCATTGTGAGCAACTGCGGCGCGGGCCAGACCTCGCCGGCCGCCACGCTCACCTTCACCACCCCGCCGGTAGCGCCGCTGAATGATGAGTGCGCCGGGGCGCTCAGCGTGCCCATTCAATTTGGCACCTGCATCACCCAGACTACTTCCGATAACACCGCCGCCACCACCTCGGCGGGGGCCCCCACTCCAAGCTGCTCCGCTACCCTGAACCGGGACGTGTGGTTTAAAGTGACGGTGCCCGTGAGCGGGTCGGTAACGGTGAAAACCGTGGCCCCCACCGCTGGCAGCAACATCACCGATACGGTTATCAGCCTGTACTCCGGTACCTGCGGCAACCTGACGGAGATTGGCTGCAACGACGACACCAACGGCCTGTACTCGCAGGTGGCCCTCACGGGCCGCACGCCCGGCGAGGTGCTCTACATCCGCGCCTGGGCGTTTAGCAGCACCACTGCCGGCCTGATTGCGGTGTGCGCCACGGCGCCGTCGAACTGCGCCGCCCCCAGCGGCCCCACGGCTACCAACGTGACCAACACGACGGCCACGCTGAGCTGGGTGGCTCCCACGGGCGGCCTGCCCGCCGGCAATACCTACGAGCTGGAATACGGCGTTCAGGGCTTTACGCAGGGCACCGGCACCAGCGTCACCGGCCTCACGGCCGCTACCTACGCGCTGACCAGCCTGCAGGCGGCTACCGACTACTGCTTCTACGTACGCCAGAACTGCGGCACGACGAATGGCAGCAGCACTTTCGTGGGGCCGACGTGCTTCACCACGCCGCTCACCGCGCCGGCCAACGATGAGCCCTGCGGCGCGGTTGCCCTGGGCACCACCACCATCACTGGCTCGAACGTGGGTTCGACCACCAGCATCCAGAACGGCATCATCACGCCGGCCTGCTCGCCGGCGGCCCAGCCCAAGGATGTGTGGTTCTCCTTTGTGGCCACGACGACGACCCGCACCCTGACCATCACGGGTACGGCCGCCGGCATGGTGCGCGTGTACACCAGCCCCGATTGCGCCGCCGGGCCGTTCACCAGCGTGAAATGCCAGGCCGCAGCTAACAACAACCTCAATGTGGGCCCCGTGAGCCTGACGGGCCTCACGGTGGGCACGCGCTACTACGTGGCCGTGAGCGGCTACGGCAGCTCCGATACGGCGGGCTCCTTCACCATCCTGAGCCTGCCTACCGCCACCCGCGCCCAGGCTGATACCGACGCGCTGCTGGTGTACCCCAACCCCAGCAGCACCGGCCAGCTCACCCTGCGCCTGAGTGGCCTGAGCGGAACCGGGCAGGCAACCCTCCTCAATGCCCTGGGCCAGGTAGTAGCGACCAAAGCCCTGAGCGGCACCGCCGAGCAAACCCTGAGCACCCACGGCCTGGCCACGGGCCTCTACACGCTCCGCGTGACGGTGGCCGGCCAGGTCCTGACCCGCAAAGTGGTGCTGGAATAACCCTCCGCACAACTACCACGCAACGAAAAGGGCCGGCAATTTGCCGGCCCTTTTTTGGTTGAATTTAGGTAGTCATGCAGCCGTGAGCGTATCTGAGTCGGGCCTGCCGGTCTGACCGCCCTAGGCGGTCTGACCGGTTGAAGCTCCCACGGTTTCGTTCTCGCGACAATTGGTCGAACCCACGGTTTCGTTCTCACGACAACCGGTCAGACCGCCTAGGGCGGTCAGACCGGCTCAGCCGAGCACTTCTGCACAAGTATTTAGCAAATATTACACAACACATTGTTATTCATGGCTTTATTCCACCACCAGCTTGCGGGTGCTGCGGCCGGCCGCGCCGTCGGCCTGCACCAGATAGGTGCCGGGGCGCAGGCCGGCGAGGTCCAGCGTGGCGGTGGAACTGGTGGGGCGCACGGCATACACGGGGCGGCCCAGCAGGTCGCTGAGCGTGAGTAGGCCGCCCGGCGCGGACAGCTGCACGGTGGCCTGCCGGCGGGCGGGGTTGGGGAAAATATCAAAACTGAAACCAGTGGCCGGGCGTGTGGCCGTGGGCACGTAGGCGCGGTTTTCGAGGGTCAGAATCCGGTCATCGGTGGCGGCGGGGTTGCCCCGACCGTCGCGGTTGCTGGTGCCGATGTACACCTTGCCAGCCGGCGACACGCAAATGGCTCGCAGCCGGCCAAAGCCGGTGAGGAAATCGGTGCGGCTGGGGATGGTGAGGCCGGCCGCATCCAGCGTGAGTTGGGTGAGCTTGTGGTCTTTGAGCACGGCCAGCAACAGGCTGCCCCGCCAGCCGGGAATGGCCGGGTGGTCGTAGTACGTGAGGCCGGCCGGGGCAATGGTGGGCGTCCAGACGGTGAGGGGCTCGCGCACATTGTTAGCGGTGCAGAAGGTGGCTTCGGCGGGCAGGTCGCAAAAGCCTTCCACGTTGGGCCAGCCGTAGTTGCGGCCGGCTTCTATCTTGTTGATTTCGTCGTCGTTATTGGGGCCGTGCTCCGAGCTGTAGATGCGGCCATCGGGCAGCCGCACCAGGCCCTGCGGGTTGCGGTGGCCCAGCGTGTAGATGGCGCTGCCGGCCGTGGGGTTATTGGCCGGGATAGTACCGTCGAAATTCAGCCGCAGAATTTTGCCGTTGAGTGAGGTGCGGCTCTGCGCCTCCGAGGCCACCAGCGCATCGCCGGTGGTCATGAGCAGGGTGCGGTCGGGCAGCAGCAGCAGGCGCGAGCCGCTGTGGTTGGTGGTGGCCACGATGTTGCCGAGCAGCACCACGGGGTTGCTCAGCGTGCCATTGGTATAGGAATAGCGCACCAGCTTCTCCTTCAGCGTGCCCTGGTCGGTATAGTTGTACACCACAAACACGCCGTAGGTGCCGGCCGGCTGCCCCGTGGGCGTAGCGTCGATGGCCATGCCCAGCAGGCCGCTCTCGTTGCTTTCGGTCACGTCGGCAATGGTGAGCAGCGGCAGCACCTGCCCGGTGGCCGGGTTCACGCGGCTGATGCGGCCGCTGCGCTCCGTTACCCAGATGAAATTATCGGGCCCCCACACCAGCTCCCAGATGGTAGCCAGATTACTAGCCAAGGCCGAAGCCGTGACCGTGGTAGTGCCCACCGCAAAGGTGGTGAGGGCCGGGGCCTGAGCGCAGGCGGCCAGCGGCAGCCCCAGGGTGCCCAAGGCCAGCAACGCGTTACGTAGAAGTTTCATGACAATAGGCAGTTGGTGAGGAAAGTGGCAGTGCGTCGTTTGTCAAAAGATAACGAAACCTGGCCGTAACCGGATGCTGGCGGTCCGGCCCACAGCCGGATTTTGTAGCTTGCGGCACCATTTACCGACTTCCAGCATGGCTGAATTTTTCACCGCCACTCACCCCACCGGCTATACCCTCAGCACCGACCCCGCCCGGCTCGACCTCGCCGCCATTCACCGCTGGCTGAGCGAAGAATCCTACTGGGCCAGGCACATACCGCGCGCCACCGTGGAGCGCGCCGTGGCCAACTCGCTCAATTTCGGCCTCTACGCCCCCGATGGCCGCCAGGCCGGCTTCTGCCGCGTGGTCACGGACCGCGCCACGTTTGCCTGGCTCTGCGACGTGTTTGTGCTGCCCGGGTTCCGGGGTCACGGCCTCTCCAAGTGGCTGGTGAAGCAGATGCTGGCCCACCCCGACCTGCAAAACCTGCGCCGCCACCTGCTCGCCACCTTTGACGCCCACACCCTCTACCAACGCTTCGGCTACGAGCCCCTGGACCGGCCCGATAGGTGGCTCGAAATCAAGCATCCTAACCCTTATCCAATGAGGAATGAGGAATGAGGAATGAGAAAGATTGTCATCCTGAGCTTGCGAAGGACCTTATCACGCTGGAATGATTTGCAGTGACTTAATCGGCGCAACCGTGATAAGGTCCTTCGCAAGCTCAGGATGACAACACTTCTCCTTTAACAGAAGCCCCTCACTTCGCCGGGCTGGTCCACTTGCTGTCGCGTAGCCGAAAGCGCCACGGCAGCCCGGCCGCTTCGCCCCCGGCGTAGGCCAGACCCACCCGCGCACTGGCCAACACATCGGCTTCGGCCACCGCTTCGGCGTGGTCCTCAAACCATATAATGTCCCCGGTCACCGGCTGGCCCGTGAGGGCGGGCGTGATGCCCAGCGCCTGGCTCAGCACGCCCGGGCCGGCGGTGAGGGCGCGCACGGGCTTGGCCAGCCCCCGGCGGCGCAGCATTTCCTCAACGCCAATAAGTGGCTCGATGGCCCGGATGAGCACCGCGTCGGGGTGCTGCGCATCGTGTGTGGCGATGTTGAACAGCGCGTGGCGGTTATAAACGGTGTAGATGTAGGCGTGGCCGCCGGGTACGTGCAGCCCCTGGGCCTGGTGGCGTTTGCGCTGCAAATGCAGCGTGAGCGACTGGTCACCCTCATGCCGGTAGGCCTCGGTTTCGACAATGCGGCCGGCGGTCAGCACGCCGTCGATGTGGGTGTAGAGGTGCTTGCCCAGCAGGTCGCGGGAAATGGTGAGCACATCGGGGCGCTGGAAGAAAGCGGCGGAAAGTTTTCGGGACATATATGGTGAGTTGTAGTGCGAAGCGGCGCTTCGCACTACGTGCGCTACCGCAACCGGTACAGCAACCCAATGCTGAACAGCCAGGGCCGGGGTTGCCACGGCAGGGCAGCAGTAAGCTGTCCATTGTCCCTCAGGCTTACGTCGGGATGAGGCAAATTGATGACGGCGGCGCTTCGGGCGAGAAAAAAACCACTTTCCTCGCTGATTTGCAGGCGGGTGCGGGTGCGCAGCGGCAGCAGGTAGCTGGCATCGGCCACCAGCTCCAGCTTGTGGCTGAGCTCCAGGCCGAGGCCCAGGCTGGGTTGCAGGGCCTCGGTCAGGGCTTGTAGCTGGGCGCTGAGCTCATCGGCCCCGAGGTGGGTGCCGGCCACGCGCAGGCCCGCATCGGGGTTGGCGAAGGTGCCCAGTTCGCGGCCGGCGGTCTGGCGGGTGTAAGCCAGGCCGGCGCGGCCGTAGAGCGGGCGGTGCCGGGGCCTGAAGTTGCGCTGATAGCTCAGCCCGGCCGCCCAGCCATCGGCGCGGAACTGCCCGTACAGGCGCTGCGTAGCCAGGCGCACGGCCAGTTCGTGGGTTAACTCAAACTGATATTCAAACTGCGAATAAACAGAAAATGACTGCGCTTTCACCGAATTATCAGCCTGAAAACCAAACCCGTACCCATCCGGCGCATACGCCACCGCCAGGCCCGCCGCCGCTACCGACAGCGGCCATGCCCCCACCATGCCCCCGTAGCGGAAGCGGCTCAGAAACTTCCCAAACAGCGTCTGCGGCGCGTCTTTAGCCGAAGTTGAATCGCCGGCGGCCACCGGCCGGAACAGCGAGTCGGCCCGGTGCTGGCGCTGCTGGTCGAGCAGGGCTTGCCGCAGGGTTTCGGGAGGCAGCAGCGTGGTGTGGCCCCGCCAGAAGGCCGAGTCGTAAGCCACGGCATTGCGCAGAAATACGTCGTGGTATTGGGCGCGCTCCAGGTAGCCGGGCCGGACCGTTTGCGCCGTGTCGATGGCCGTGGTCAGGAATTCGCCGAAGTAGTTGAGCGGCGGGCCGATGGGCAGGCGGGCGCGGGTTTGCCACCACACGGTTTTGAGGTGCCAGCGGCCAGCGTAGGGCTGGTAGGCCACGCGCAGGGCCCGCGAGTCGGCCAAGTTAGGAGAGTGCCGGAGGCCGGCGGGCGTGTAGCGCCACTCGGCCCCCAGAAAAGCGTAGGTATCCTGGTCGATGTACATCCGGCCCGCAAAATCGGCGCGGCGGTTGCCCGCTTTGGGCGCGAACGTGACGACGTACACCGGCCGGTCATGGTAGCTGCTGCCGGGTGCGAGCCGGTAGTCGTAGTCCCGAAAATGGCCGGGGTCGATAAACTGCGCCCGCCGGTGCACGAAATCCGCCAGATGCGCGATAAACGGCCCGCCGGCCCAGTCAATCCGCACCAGCTTATCCGAGCGCAAATCGACCTTGCGCGACTGCCGAATCTGGACTTCGCCCGTACTGGTGCGTTGCGGATACGGCGCTTTGTACACCGTCAGCAGGCCCTCCACCAGGTAGCGCGGCCGCCCCAGGCTGTCATTGTCCGACTCCCGGTAGAAGCCCGTGAGCTGCGTGGGCCGCCCCGGGTAGTTGCGCGGAATACGCGCCACGGCCTCCCGCACAATGCCCAATACCGAACCCGTGACCTGCACCTCGCCCAGCGCGGCCGGGCTCATTTTCAGCTCAATCAGCAGTTCCGGCCCCGGCAGCGGCGGCAGCATTTGGCGGTAGCTCTGGTAGCCCAGCAGGGCCACCGTCAGCGGTTGCCCAGCGTAGGCCGGCGGGATGCTCAGCGCGAAGCGGCCAGCGTCGTTGGTGCTGGTTCCGATGCGGTTATCAGCCACGCCCACCTGGGCGTTGGGAATGGGCTGGTGGGTTTCGGCATCGAGCACCCGGCCGCGCAGCACCAGTTGGGCGCGGGCCGGCATGGCCAGCAGCACCAGCCACAGCAATAGAAAATGTCGCTTCAAAACGGGCATGGGCTGGACGCGGCAGAGACGCATCTTTGCGTCTCGTCACTGAACGGTTTTGCCCGCGCCTTTCGCGTGAGCCGCTCAACGACAAGACGCAAAGATGCGTCTCTGCAACGTTTCTACCGCTACTTCGCCGGCACTTGCTGGCTCAGCAGGTACTCGGCAATCTGCACGGCGTTGGTGGCGGCCCCTTTGCGCAGGTTGTCGGCTACCACCCACATATTGAGGGTTTTGGGCTGGGTTTCGTCGCGGCGCAGGCGGCCCACCAGCACGGCGTCTTTGCCGTGGCTGTCTTTGGGCATGGGGTAGGAGTTGGTGGCGGGGTCGTCCACCAGCTCTACGCCGGCGGTGTTGGCGAGAATTTCGCGCACCTCGGCCATGTCAAACTCCTCGGCAAACTCCACGTTGAGGGACTCCGAATGCCCGCCCATCACCGGGATGCGCACGCAGGTGGCCGTGACGCGGATGCTGTCGTCGCCCATGATTTTCTTGGTCTCGTTCACCATTTTCAGCTCCTCCTTGGTGTAGCCGCTGGGCTCGAACACGTCGATGTGGGGCAGCACGTTCAGGTCGATGGGGTGCGGGTAGGCGGGGTTGCTGGCAGTTTGGCCGGCGCGCTCTTCGAGGAGCTGGTCCACGGCTTTTTTGCCGGTGCCGGTCACGCTCTGGTAGGTGCTCACCACGATGCGGCGCACCTTGTATTTCCGGTGCAAATCGTTCAGGGCCACCACCATCTGAATGGTCGAGCAGTTCGGGTTGGCAATGATTTTATCCTCCGGCGTGAGGGTGTCGGCGTTCAGCTCGGGCACCACCAGCTTCTTGGTGGGGTCCATGCGCCAGGCCGAGGAATTGTCGATAACGGTAGTGCCCACGGCGGCAAAGCGTGGCGCGTGCTCCTTGCTCACGGAGCCGCCGGCCGAGAAAATGGCAATGTCGGGCCGGGCCGCAATGGCGTCGTCCATGCTCACCACGGGGTATTTTTTGCCCTGAAACTCAATAAACTGGCCCACCGATTTGGCCGAAGCCACGGGCAGCAGCTCGGTGAGGGGAAATTGGCGCTCGGCCAATACTTTCAACAGCTCGGTGCCCACCAGGCCGGTGGCACCCACAACAGCAATTTTCATACAGGTAAGAAATGATGGGGCTGCCATTCCATCAGGCCGCCTTATGCAAAGGTCGCCAGGAATTGGTTAATCGCCTCATCGCTCCAGCGCCGTCTTGTGTGTGGCCAGGGCACTTGCTGCCTATGTAGCCTACATAATCAGGACCCCAAGCTGCGAGCGAAGTATCCGGTCAGTTGCCGCGTTTTTGCCTACTGCACAGAGAGAATTCCCACACATGTCACAAGAGCCAAAATTTGTATTTTAAATACCAAAGTGCAAAACACATAATACATTCGATTATTAAGCAAACAGTATTTCAGAAGTAATTTTATTAGTTTAATTAAATTAAAAATAATTTTTCTGTATTTTTTTTATAAAATCAAATACATTAAATTTGTATTACACATTTACAAACGCCTTTATATGCAGTTTAGAATTATACTTTTCCTTGTATTATCTTTTTTTCTGCCTTACACATTATTTGCTACCACCTATTATGTGAGCAATACGGGCAATGATGCTAACGCCGGGACTTCCCAGGCACAGGCATGGCGCACGACAGCCCGCGTCAGCGCGGCCCATTTCCAGCCAAACGACCGGGTTTTGCTGGCTGGCGGGCAGGTATTTGCCGGGGGCATCTGGCTGCGGGGCAATAGCCAGGGCACGCCCGCTCAGCCAATAGTCTTCCGGTCGTATGGCGCGGGGCGAGCTACTATTCAGAGTGATTCTTCCTATGGGTTTTACGCGCATAATGCCGCCGGCATCGAGCTGCGGCAACTCAATTTCGTCGGGGCGGGGCGGGTGCACAGCCGGAATTCGGGCGTTGTTTTCTACCTTGACTCGGCCCATTCGAACCTGCCGCACCTGCGCTTCGATAGCCTGGACGTGAGCGGCTACCGCAATGCGGGCCTTTCCATTGGTAGCTGGAGCGGCACCAGCGGCTACAGCGATGTACGCATCACCAACTGCCAGCTGCACGCCAATGGCGAAGCGGGGCTGAGCTCCTACGCTGAATATCCGCTGTTGGGCCACCATAACTGGTACGTTGGCAATTGCTCGGTGTATGATAACGCGGGCCGGGCCGACGTCACGACCACGCACACCGGCAACGGCATCGTGCTGTCGGGCATCGACCAAGCGCTGGTAGAGCAGTGCACGGCTTACCATAATGGCTGGCTGAATGCCAATGCTTCGGGCGGCCCGGTGGGTATCTGGGGCTGGAACTGCAACCGGCTTATTATTCAGCGGTGCGAATCGCACCACAACCAATCCGGCACGGCCCTCGACGGCGGTGGCTTTGACCTGGACGGCGGTTGCACCAATTCGATATTGCAGTACAATTATTCGCACGACAACCAGGGCCCAGGCTATTTGCTGGCCCAGTTTGGCGGCGCACCGGCGATGCACGACCTCACCGTGCGCTATAACATCAGCCAGAACGATGCCCGGGGCTATAGCCAGGGAGCCATCGAGCTATATTCCTCGGGGTCTAACGGAGGCATTGTCCGGGCCGATATATACAACAACTCCGTGCTGCTGGACCAGCCGGCCAACGGCACGGCCCCCAAGGCCGTGTACGTAATAAGCGGCGGAATCACCGACGTGACCCTGCGCAACAACATCCTGCAAACGGCGGCGGGCCTGCCGGTACTGGTTACGAGCACCACCACTGGCCTGCGCCTAGAAGGCAACTGCTACTGGACGCCCAACGCCGCCCTGGCTATCAACTGGCAGGGCGCGCTTTACACTTCGCTGGCCGCCTGGCGGGCTGGCACTGGCCAGGAAACGCTAGGAGGCACGCGCCGCGACACAGGCATCTGCGCCGACCCATTTCTTACCGCTACCACGGCCGTTGGCATCGTACCCATGACCAATGGGCTGGCCGGCTACGTCCCGCGCCGGCCTTCGGTACTGATGGGCGCCGGCCTTAGTCTCAGCGCTGAGTTTGGCATCGACCCCGGCACGCGTGACTTCTTTGGCAATCCCGCACCCGCGC
The DNA here is from genome assembly GCF_012275535.1 of Hymenobacter artigasi. Classification (GTDB taxonomy): domain Bacteria; phylum Bacteroidota; class Bacteroidia; order Cytophagales; family Hymenobacteraceae; genus Hymenobacter; species Hymenobacter artigasi. The sequence continues at coordinate 376,227 of NZ_JAAVTK010000003.1, forward strand.
CCGGTACGGCAGGCAACATCGGGGCTGCCGAGGCACAGACGGCGGTGGTGAGTACGACCACCCGCGATACCCCCACCACGGCCTGGTTCCAAGTATACCCGACGGTCATTCGCGACGAAATCCGGGTCGTTTGCGAGCACAGCCTGCCTTCGTCGGTCAGCTTCCAGCTATTCGACATGCTGGGCCGCGAATGCCGGACGTGGAGCCGCCCCGGCACCCAGCTGCAGGACGGCGGCCTGGCCCTGCCGGTAGCCGGCCTGGCCCTGGGCCACTACGTGCTGCGCATCCAAAGCGAGAGTCATTCGCAGCGTCAGTCTTTGGTGGTAGCCGAGTAACGAACCGCCGCAGCTGGCGCAGCCCGCACCAATACCGGAATATTGGCTGTAGCCATGCTGCCGTGCCCATCGAATACGCGAGCGTAGAGCCGGTAGGGGCCCGGCTTGGTGGGCATACGCACCTGGGCCTGCTGCCGCCCGGTTTGCCTCACCAGTCCTGCCAGGGGCTCCAGCGGCGTCACTACTTCCTTGGTATTCGCTTTGGCGCGCATTTCGGGCAGTATTTCCCAGCGCGTCGTGAGCGAGTCGCCCTCCGGGTCGGATACCGTCACGACAGCCGGGTACGAGTGGCCAGCCACCAGTTGCACGTTGCTAATGGCACTTTTGCCATCCAGCCGCATTTCAGTCAGGTGCGGACTCCGGTTGGGCGGGTAGCGTCCCAGCCATAGCAGTTGCAACTCATCAACCATCTCGGTTTTTTCGCCGGCCGGCCCAAATATGCTGAACCAAGTGGGCGTATATTCAAACTTGGAACCCCAGTAAAAGATGTAGCTCCCCAGACAGGCAGAATCGTGCGGGATGACCTGACGGTACCGCTCACTCATAAAGGCCGCTTTGGTGGCGCTGGTTTGCTCAATCGGCACGTGCCAGTTGGTCGAGTCCGTTTCCCAATAACCTTTGGCCCCGTACTCACTGATGATATAAGGGCCCCGCCAGCCACTTTTTTTCAGCTGTGCCGGCAATTGACTCAACCCCCCATAGATATTGATGGACAGGATATCTACTGCTGGTGCCAGCTGCTGGAGCTCGGCCACCCTACCCACAAAAAGGGCGAGGGCCGTGGTAACCGGGTGGTCAGGGTCCAGCTCATGAATCATGCGGGCTAGTTCATTGATGGCGCTGAACAGCCGGGGGCCCGTAGAGGTAAGTTCCAGCTCATTGCCTACGCTCCACATGAGCAGCGCCGGATGGTGACGAAAGCGCAATACCTCTTGCCGTACCCGCAGCCGCTGGGCTTCCACCATAGCCGGGTCATAGTAGGTAAAATTCTCGCTTTCAGGCTCTAGCCAAATACCCAACATCACCGTCAGGCCCTGGTTATGGGCGGCGCTGAGGAGCGGTCCCGCATAGTCGGTACTCCACAGCCGCACGGTATTGCCACCAGCCTCTCGCAATCGGGCAAACTGCTGCGTCCCGCCGCCGCCCCGTAGAAAATAAGGCTTGCCGCCGCGCAGCAAGCGGTAGCCGTGTCCGGTTTTTTCTACCCGCACGGCAGTAGCGGCCTTGGAAACAGCAGCCTCGTGGGTTGCCCCCACGGGGGGGCCCTGCGGGGAAGTACCGCAGCCTTGGAGCAGGCTCGCCAACGTCGCCACCAGCACCAGTTGCCAGCCCCGGAAGAATATACAAAGGCCCGCGCAAGAGCTGGCAGAAGGGCGTGAAGAGAAAAACATATGGGAAAAATCAGTCTGCTTGGTCGAGGCGTTTCGCAAGCAAATTACATTAATGCTTTGCTTATTTCAATAAATAAGCACAATTAGTTACCAATAACAGCAAAGCTCATCTGTAGTATAATCCTCAATTTTATTGTTTTATTTTTAATTAAAGTACTCGTTTCAGAAAACTGCCTTATTTTTGCCTAAATTATTATACAAAATTCTTGAATGTCTTACAAATAATCAAACCGTAAATTATGTTGAGTACGTAATATCATTTTTAACTTATATAAAAATGATTACCCATAAGATTCCATTTTATGATATATGCTTTCCAGGCAAAAAATTCGACTATCAGCACTATCAAACCAGGTCCTACGCACTACCGCGTAACCTACCAGCCAATAGCAGGGCTGGCTACTATGCGCTGGCTGGTGGCCGCAGGCATGGCATGCATGTTTTTTTTTCTGTGGTGGTTCTTCACGACGCTACGCATCGGCTATGCTCCATTATTCTGGCTGCTGGCGATTTCGCTCGGTTTTAAGCTGCTGCGCATGCTGCACGAATGGGTACACTATGTGCAGGTACGGGTACCTATGCCGCCTGCCCCCGCCGCCGCTATACGCCGGGTAGATGTGCTGACGACAGCTTGCCCCGGAGAGCCCCACGGCATGATAATCAAGACACTGGAAGCAATGCAGGCTATTCGGCACCCGCACACCAGCTACCTCTGCGATGAAGGCAACGACCCCGTGCTAAGGGCAGCCTGTGCCCGGCTGGGCGTAGTACACGTAACCCGCGTGCTGAAGAAAGACGCCAAAGCGGGCAACATCAACAATGCGCTGCGCCAGGCAACCGGCGAAATATGCGTGGTGCTGGACCCCGACCATGTGCCGACCCCCGATTTTCTGGACCAGGTGCTGCCTTACTTTGACGACGAGCGAGTGGGCTTTGTACAGGTGGTGCAGGCCTATGGCAACCAGCAGGAAAGCCTGGTGGCACGAGGTGCCGCCGAGCAGACCTACCACTTCTACGGCCCCCTCATGATGGGCATGAACGGGTATGGCACGGTACAGGCCATCGGAGCAAACTGCACTTTCCGCCGGGCCGCCCTCGATTCCATCGGGGGGCACGCGGCCGGGCTTACGGAGGATATGCACACGGCTATGCGGCTGCACGCGGCGGGCTGGCAGTCGGTATATGTGCCTAAAGTAGTGAGCCGGGGCCTGGTGCCGGCTTCGCTGGCGGCCTACTACTCGCAGCAGCTTAAATGGTCACGCGGGGCATTCGACCTGCTGTTCCGCGTCTACCCCCGGCTTTTCGGAAAATTCACCTGGGCGCAACGCCTGCACTACCTGCTGCTACCGCTCTACTTTTTTTCCGGCATCATCGCCTTGATTGACTTGACGTTGCCCGTACTTTCCTTGGGACTTAGCCAGTTCCCGTGGCTGGTTGGCCTGGATGAACTGGCCCTGCACGCGTTGCCAATGCTGGGTATGTCACTACTTATCCGCTGCTACGTGCAGCGCTGGTTGCGCGAGCCCGGCGAGAGCGGCCTGCACCTTGCGGGTGGGTTTTTGCGCATCGGCACCTGGTGGGTATACACGCTAGGCTTCGTGTATGCGGTGCTGGGCGTACGGGTTCCATACCTCCCTACTCCAAAAGAAGGCCGCCGGGACAACGAATGGTTGCTGGCGCTGCCCAACCTGCTGCTGGCCGTGCTATTGCTGCTGGCCTGCAAATATGGCCGGGTGACCGCCTATGGGTTTTATACCAACACCATGGTGGTGCTGGCCCTGGTGAATGTGGCTATTCTGGTGGCTGCCGCTGCCCTAGGGCAGCACGAGGCCACGCGCAATTTTATCCGGGATATGGCGGCTTGGCCGTTTCGCGGCGTGGTGTTGCGCCTGCACCGGTTGCAGGCAATGCTAGCACTGGCACTGGTGCCGCGCCTGCGTCGCTTCAGCCAGCCGGTGGCGGTGGCAAGTCTGGTTATCGTAGGCATATCCTATCATGTCCGGGCCGATTGGGTGGCCCAGGATATCCCCGAATGGCTGCTCACCAATACGCAGAGCATGCACGTAGGGCAGGATATTAATTCGACAGAGGCCAGCATGGTGGGCACTTTCGCCGCCATGGGCCTCACAAAATCAGTAGCTGTGGATTGTGATATTGCCGCTTTGCGTATTGAACTCCCAACGGCTTCATCGCAATTGCCAGCCTTGGTGAGCGACCTGGCCAGCCAGCAAAAAGTACCGCTGCTTAGCTGGCCGGTTAGTGCTGCTACCAGCCGGCAGCCCAGCTACTGGCACCATGTGGCCCGGCAGCTAAGGGAAGTGCCGGGGCCGGTGATGCTGCGCCCCCTGCTGAGCGCACCAACGGCTCTGAGTTATCGGCGTACCTGGAGGGACATGGTGGAGGTTTTTCGCCGCGAGGGCGTACGGAATGTGGTCTGGGTGTGGAGCCCCGAAGCGACGGACTCGCTGCTGCAACGGTTTCCGGGGGTTGCCTACACCGATTGGGTGGCGGGCTCGCTGCTGAACGGCCAGGGGCCACCCTATGGTACGCTGCGGCCACAGATGGCCCAGAACCTGGCATTTCACCAGTTACCAGTGCTGCTGATGGCGCCGCCGCAAAATGGCGCTTCCGCCGATGTAGCCCGCCTGGGCTGGCAATATCCCGAGATTAAAGCAGTAGTTTTTGCGGCACCAACGCATACCACAACTCCCACGGCCAGTCGGGTTAGCCAGTCAGGCCAGTCAATAGCGGCTAGCTCACCGTTCTTGCATACCAGCCAGTTCTTATACTGATTCGAGCCACAATCCGGGCCCAACAACCCGGGTTTTCTGTTTGGCTAGCTCAAAACGCGATACGGCTGCTTTTGCAGCTTCGAGAAATATCCTTTCCACGTAATGAACGCACATACTGTATAACAGCGGTGCTTTTGTTCGCTAATGGTAACGGAGCGCGGACAGGGCGACAGCATATATTTCGGCCAATTATGCATGCAGGGGCTTGCTGACGATACATTCACGCTATCCCTTGCAATAATATTACCTTGTGCATAACTACGACTTATCTGCGCTTGCATGAAGAAATTTTTATTCCTGCTCCTGTTCCTACCCGGCCTTGCCCACGCCCAGCTGGCCGATAATTTCAGCGATGGCAACTTTACCGCCAACCCCACCTGGACCGGCGACGCGGCCAGCTTCCAGGTAAATGCGCAGGTGCTGCAAAGCAATGGCCCGGCCGTCACCACCACGCAGGTTGCCCTCAGTACCCCTTGCCAGGCCACTATCGGCACGGTTTGGGAGTTCTGGGCTAATCTGCGGGTAGTCACCACTTCGGGCAACTATGCCGATGTGTGGCTCATCGCCTCGCAGGCCGACCTCAGGGCAACCAGCAACTCCGGCTACTTTGTGCGCCTTGGCGGCACCGGCGGCAAGGTGAGCCTGTTCCGCAAAGACTCTACCCGCACCGCCGTGGCGGTCATCGACGGTGCGCTCAACAGCCTGTCTACCACCAACAACCTGGTGCGCGTACGCGTGACCCGCACCACGGCCAACCAGTGGACCCTGGAGCGCGACCTCACCGGCGGACGCGCCTTCGTGGCCGAGGCGGCGCAGCCCTTGGATGCCACCTATCAGCGCAGCGTGGCCGTGGGCGTGTTCCTGAATTACTCCTCCACCAACAACCGCAATTTTTACTTCGATGACTTTGTGGTAACCGATGCCACGGCCCCCCTTCTCGCCCGCGCCGTGCCCACCGATGCCCGGCAGGTAGACGTGGTTTTCAACGAAGCCGTGGCCGCCGCCAGTGCCGGCCTGCCCGCCAACTACCGCCTGCAAAGCGGCGCGGTGCCGGTTTCGGCGCAGCTCTCGGCTACCAACCCGGCCGTGGTGCGCCTGGCCTTCGCCGCCGATTTTGCGGCCCAGGACGTACTACAGGCCCGCAACGTGGCCGACCTATACGGCAACGTTGCGGCCGGTCCGCTCACGGCCGCCTTCACGTCGCTGCCCGCCGCTCCGGCCTTTGGCGACCTGATTATCAGCGAGATTTTTGCCGATGAAACGCCGCAGATAGGCCTGCCGCTCTCCGAATACCTGGAAATTCACAACCGCAGCACCACCAAAACCCTGAGCCTGCGCGGCGTGCGCCTGGGCAAAACCAGCAGCACCACCTTCGCAGCCTTCGCCGATACGGCTAAGCTCCTGCCCGGCCAGTATGCCATTGTGTGCGGCAGCACCCGCATCAGCCAGTTCACGCAGTACGGCAAGGTGTATGGGCCCACCAATTTCCCTTCGCTCAACAACGGCGGCGACCAGCTCATTCTGCGTGGGCGCGATGGCCGCACGCTGTTTGAGGTGGCGTATTCCGACACCTGGTACCGCGACGCGGTGAAAAAGGACGGCGGCTGGAGCTTGGAAATGATTGATACCAACAACTTCTGCGCGGGGGCCAGCAACTGGACGGCCAGCACCAACGCCAGCGGCGGCACCCCCGGCCGCGCCAACTCGGTGCGCGCCGCCAATGCCGATGCCCTGGCCCCCAGCCTGCTCCGCGCCATTGCCCTGAACGCGACCACCGTGCGGGCCTATTTCTCCGAAAAGCTCGATAGCGCCGCCGCCGCCACTGTGGGCCGCTACGCGCTGGCCACGCCGGGCCCGGCCATCACACGGGCCGCGCCCGTGGGGCCCGATTTCCGACAGGTCGACCTCACGCTGGCCACCGCGCTGCTCCCCAGCCGCCCCAGCGTCCTCACCGTGCAAACGGCCACCGACTGCGTCGGCAACGCCAGCGGCGTGTTGCAGCCCGCCACCTTCGCCCTGCCCGAAAAAGCCGTGAGCGGCGATGTGGTGATAAACGAGCTATTGTTCAACCCCCGCGTGAGCGCGGTGCGGTTTGTGGAAATCATCAACCGCAGCAACAAATTTATCGATTTGCAGGGCTGGCAAATCGGGAGCGTGAAACCGGATGGTACCGCCAGTACCACCGTGCTCAGCACCGGGCCGCTGGTGCTGGCACCGGGGCAGCTGCTGGCGTTCAGTAGCAGCCTGGCCATCATCACCACGCAGTACCCCACCAGCAGCGACGCGGCCAATCTGGTTCAGACGGCCAGCCTGCCCACCTTTGCTGATGTGGGCACGGCATTTCTGGCCGACGGCAAGGGCTTCGAAATCGACCGGTTTGTGTATAGCAAAGCGCTGCACCTGAGCCTGCTGGTCACCCAGGACGGCGTGTCGCTGGAGCGCATTCGCACCAATGGGCCTACGCTGGGCAGCAACTTCCATTCGGCGGCCAGCGCGGCGGGCTATGCCACGCCCGGCCGGCCCAACTCGCAGGCCCAGGACGAAGCCGGCGGCGACCAGGAACTAACCATAATGCCCGAAGTCTTCACCCCCGACGACGACGGCCAGCAGGATTTTGCCACCCTCAACTACCACCTCGACGCCCCCGGCTACGCCGCCAGCGTAACGGTGTACGACGCCCTGGGCCGCCTCACCCGCCGCCTCACCCGCAACGAAACCCTGCCCACCAACGGCTTCATTCAGTGGGACGGCACCGACGAGAAAGGCCACAAGGCGGCCGTGGGGTACTATATTCTACTGGTCGAGCTCTTCCGCCCAACCAGTGGCGAGAAGCGCGAATACAAGAAAACGGTGGTACTGGGCGCACGGTTTTAAGCCGGACGCTTAGAATTTGAAACGATGTAGAGACGCATCTTTGCGTCTTGTCGTTGAAGGAAATCGCCCAACGACAAGACGCAAAGATGTGTCTCTACATCGTTCCAGCGGTATTCTCCGCTGACTCAAACAGCTGCTAAGCAGCAGCCTACCACTTCCGAAATTCCAGCTGCTTGTTCACGTAGTCAATCGTGGTGCGGTACTGGCTGAGCAGCGGATAGCCCAGCAGGCCCTGCAAGAGCGTTTTATCGGGGTTTTGGTTGAACTGGGAGATGTCGGAAAATACGGTTTGCTGGTTGCGGAAGGGCAGCGGGCCAGCCAGGCGCACATCGGCCAGCTGGCCGCTGGTCACGGTGCGCAGCGCGCCATCGCCGCCGTGCAGGGTGCTTTTTTCCGGCTTGCGCAGTTTATTGGCAAAAGCGGCTTCGAACTGCTGGTCGAGCAGGTTGTTCTGCGCCCCGCAGTCGATTCCCATCTGGAAGGTCTGGCCGTTGGCCGTCATGGCCACCACGGGCAGGTGGCCCCGTAGCGTGAAGGGCACGCGCATGAGCGGCGCGGGCAGGGCATCGGGCGTAGTGGGCTTGCGCAGCAGCACCTTTTGGGCGCGGTAGTCCAGGGTCAGGGCGTACTGGTTCAGCAGGTTGAAGCCGATAATGCCCAGCAGCTCCACGCCGGTCTGCTGTTCGAGGCCGGTCAGGTCGAGCGTGGCGACTTCCTTGTTTTCGAAGCGGATACCACTCCAGTCAAACGTTTTGGTGAGGTGGTACGACATGCCGCCCACGGCTCCGTTCACGCCCTTGGCCCCGTTCACGGCAAGCGTGGTTTCGGTGGCGGCCGGCGGAAACGTCTTTTTATTCAGCATAAGGGCCGGCGCCCCCGAATCGAGAAAAAACCAGCCCCGGCGGCCATCGGCTTCGGCTTCCACCAGCAGCAGGTCGTGGCTGATGCGCACGGGTACGTCGAGGCTTGGCGGCGTGGTCAGGTCTTCGGGCTTGAAGGCGGTATCAATCTTTTTCAGGCTGGCCTGGGCCAGATTCAGCTCGGCAAACGTGCCGGTGGGCGTCAGCAGAAAGTCATATTCTTTCTCCGTGCCCTTGCGGGTAATGGCACACACGTAGCGCGTGTTGGCCCCTTCGGTGGTCTGGCGCACCACCCGGAAACCTTCGAGAGGCCCAAACTGCGGAATGAGCTGGGCCAGCACCCGCGCCGTGTAGGCCGGCGGCAGGCTGCCGAGGCGGGTTTCGGGCGTGAGGTAGGGCTGCAGGGGCTCCACCGATTTGGCATTGATGGCGGCCACCAGCTGGTCGAGCGGAGCTACGCCGGTAGCTTCCTGGGCCAGCGCGGCAGCCAGGAAATTCAGACAGAAGCAGCAAGTCAGGAAAAGTTTTTTCATCGGGAATACCTGTTGTGGGCAACACCGTTGGGACGCAATAACTGCCCGTAAAGCGTGCCAATGACCAGCCCACCGCCGCCGGGGTTGCGCCGGCAATTGTCTGGCCGGCTTAAACCTCGTGCCCGGCCCGGCGTCTTACCGGTATGAACAGCACCCAGCAATTGCAGCATCTCTATTGGCGCGCCGGCTTCGGCCCGCGCCCGCAGGACGTGGCCGCCGGCCTCAGCCCGCGCAAAGCCCTGCGCCAGCTGCTTCTCGATTCGGAGCACTATGAGCCCCTCGCCGGCCCCACCCTGAGCTACACCGACCCGCAGGGCATGGTGATGACCGACCCGGCCTCGACCAAAAACAACCCCGTGCCCAACGGCATGGTGACCACCCCCGACCAGCCCGCGCCCCCCGGCGCGCCCGCCACGCCCGTGGCCGCCATGCGGCCCCGCGCCGCTTTTAAGGGCGGCACCATTGCGGCCGGCGTGCCCCGCCTGCGCCGCGCCGACCTCACGCCCGCCCAACGCAAAATGCAGAACGAAGGCATCCGCGATGCCTTCAATAACATGAGCACGGCTTGGATGGAGCGCATGGCTACCTCGCCGACCCAGCTACGCGAGAAAATGACGCTGTTCTGGCACGGGCACTTTGCCTGCCGCGTGCGCCAGCCCGATGCCGCGCTCAGCCTGCACAACACCACCCGGCAGTACGCCCTGGGCAAATTCCCCGACCTGCTGCTGGCCGTGAGCCGGGAGCCGGCCATGCTCCAGTTCCTCAACAACCAGCAAAACCGCAAGGAGCATCCCAACGAAAACTTCGCCCGTGAGGTGATGGAGCTGTTCACGCTCGGGCGCGGCAACTACACCGAAACCGACGTGAAAGAGGCCGCCCGCGCCTTCACCGGCTGGGGCTACGACAGGCAGGGCAACTTCCGGTTTCAGCAGCGCGAGCACGATGCCGGCCCCAAAACCTTCCTGGGCAAAACCGGCAACCTGACCGGCGAGGACGTGCTAACGCACATTCTGGCCCAGCCCGCCGCCGCTACATTCCTGACCACCAAGCTCTACCGTTTCTTCGTGAACGACGTACCCAACCCGATGCACATCGAGCCGCTGGCCGTGGCCTTCCGCAAGAGCGGCTACGACATTGCCGACCTCATGGAGCGCCTGTTTTCGGCCGACTGGTTCTACGAGCCCGCCAACATGGGCACCCACATCAAAAGCCCGGTGGAGCTGCTGGCCGGCATCCGCCGCACCCTAAACGTGAAGGTGGACAACGCGCAGCCGCTGCTGGGCTACCAGCGCGCCCTGGGCCAGAACCTGTTTCAGCCGCCCAACGTGGCCGGCTGGCCCGGCGGCCGCAACTGGATTGATTCGTCGTCGCTGCTGCTGCGCCTGCAGCTGCCGGCCATCCTGTTCAAAAACGCCGAGTTTGCCGTGGCCCTCAAGCAGGACGAAAACGACATCGCCCCCAACCAGACTAAGGCCGAGCGCACCGTGCGGCCCGGCGCGGGTGCCCACCTGCCCCTCGGTCCGCTCCAGCTGCTGCTGGGGGCTACGCCTACTGCCCAGCAGCCCGAGAAGCTCAGCGGCTTCCTGCTCCAGGCCACTATTCGGCCCGAAAACCTGCAATTGGTGCAGCAGGCTGCCCAGCAAAAAGAGCCGACCGAGGCACTGCGCGCCACCTTAATGAACCTGCTGAGCCTGCCCGAATACCAGCTGGCGTAAGGTAAAACTCCCCTCCTTTTTTAAGGAGGGGATGTTCGAGCCGCAGGCCCGGACGGGGGTGGTAAAGTCGTTGAACGATGGGCGAACAGTTCGGCCGCGAGTCGTTCAACGACTTCAACCACCCCAGTTTCAGCTTCGCTGAAACGCCCCCTCCTTTTTTAAGGAGGGGAGTTTGATGTCCTCTCAACCCTTACCAATAGAGCTATGGCTTCCACCCGCCGCGAATTCCTCCGCACTTCCGCTTTAGCCAGCACCTTGCTGCTGATACCCAAGTTCCTGCACGCCCTGGACCGGGGGACAGGCCTTGCCGGCCTGCGCGATGCCACCGGGGCGCGCCGCCTCATTGTGGTGCAGCTCGGCGGGGGCAATGATGGGCTGAATACCGTCATCCCCTACCGCAACGACCTGTATTACAAGGCCCGGCCCACGCTGGGCATCAAAGAAGCCGACGGCATTCTGGCCCTGGACAAGGACCTGGGCCTACACCCGGCCCTGAAAGGCCTGAAAGGCCTGTACGACCAGGGCCAGCTGGCCGTGCTAAACTCAGTGGGCTACCCCAACCCCGACCGCTCACACTTCCGCTCGATGGACATCTGGCAGTCCGGCTCGGGTTCCGACCAGGTGGTGAGCACCGGCTGGCTGGGCCGCTACCTCGACTCCAACTGCCCCGACTGCCAGCGGCCCTACAACGCCCTCGAAATCGACGACACGCTGAGCCTCGCCCTCAAAGGCGGCCAGCGCAAAGGCTTGGCCCTCAAAAATCCGGACAAATTTCACCAAATCAGCCAGAACCGTTTGCTGGCCAAAGTGAGCAAGGAAACCGCGCCCGCCCACCAGGAGCAGGTCGATTACCTGTACAAGACGCTGGCCGAAACCGCGTCCTCGGCCGATTACCTCTACGACAAGTCGAAAATCTACAAGTCGGCGGTAACGTACCCGAACTCCGACTTCGGCAAAAACCTGAAAACCACCGCCGAGCTCATCAACTCCGGCGTCGAATCGCGGGTGTACTACCTGGCCCTGAACGGTTTTGATACCCACGTTCGGCAGCACGAGCAGCAGCAGCGCCTCTTCACCGACCTTGGTGACGGCCTGGCCGCCCTGGCCGACGACCTGCGCCAGCACGACCAATGGAACAACACACTGGTACTGGTATTCAGTGAGTTTGGCCGGCGCGTGGGCCAGAATGCCAGCAACGGCACCGACCACGGCACGGCCAACAACGTGTTCCTGGCCGGCGGCGCCCTCCAGAAAAAAGGCGTAGTAAACGCCGCCCCCGACCTCGTGGACCTCGACCAGGGCGACCTGCGCCACCAGGTCGATTTCCGCAGCATCTACGCCAGCATCCTCAAAGACTGGCTCGGGGCCGACGACACGGCCATTCTGGGCAAGGGCTTCGAGCGAACGTCTTTCATTTAACATTTATCAATTAACAGTTAACAGCCGTTCCACCTCCTCAATTCGGGCAGGTGAAACGGCTGTTAACTGTTAATTGATAAATGTTAAATGACCTACAGCGGCACGTTGAACCCGAACGCCCAGATGGCTTGCAGCGACCCGAAAACGTGGGTGGCGCGGCCCTGCCGGTCATCGCCGAGGTAGGTGTTGGTGTAGTCGGCGAAGGCACCCTGAATGTCGGTTTGCAGAAAGAAGTAGCGGAGAATATCCGCTTTCAGGCCCAAGCTGCTGCCCACCACCAGGCCGTGGTAGTGAAATGGCCCCTCCTGGTGGTTGCCCAGCACGGTGGAGATGGTGTAGGAAATCATGGGGCCGGCTCCCACCTTGCCCACGGCGCTCACTTTCAGCAAGCGACGCTCCCACAGCACCTTGTGTTTCACGAGGTTCACCATCAGGTAATTATTGCCATTGGTGTGCTGGAGGTGCACAAAATCGGGCGTTACCAGCGTGTCTTTGTCCAGGTAGCGCCCCCGAATCTGGCCCCGAACGTGGATAATCTGGTTGTCATCGACCACGTATTTGAGGTGGTTCCAGCTCACTTCAATGCCCAGGTTGTGCTTGTCCTTGAACAGGTAGCCCAGCGTCATGTCATACTGCGGGATGGTCCAAGAATTGAACCGCCAGAAGTCCTTGAAATCGGGCTTGTCGCTAGCGTGCGCGTTCACGAAAGTGAAGTCGTAGTTGTCGGTTTTCGTGTTTTTGAAGCGGATATCGCTGCGCGTGTACCAGTCGCGGTTGTAGCCCCAGCTGAAATAGAGGCTGCCGTGCGGCTTGAGCTCAGGCGGGATGGGCGCGGCTGTGGGAGCTGATTCAGTGATAATTGGGTCGGCCACCGGGGCCAGCGGCTGCGCAATAAGTGGCCCGGCCAGGCCCATCAACAGGCCCGACAATAAGAAGAAGAATCTCATTGAAAATGAATAAATAAATTCCGCGATAAAGCTCAACGATAAAAGCGCGCGAAGGTAAGGCGCAAGTCTGCCAACTGGTTAGCTGAGTCAGTCAATTCAGCGAAGCAGCCCTGGCAAGGCCCATAAAATTCGAAATTAATTTCGAAGCGCGTGGTAGCTTGGTGGCAAAATTTACCTTTCCACCACTTTTTTAGCTTTACTGCTCGCTTTATGACGCCGGCTCTCTACCCACCCAGCCCGGCCAGTTTGCCGGCTGGTTTCACGCGCCCCTCGGGCCGCTACATGGGGCTTGTGGCCGCCATGCTGGCGAGCATTCTGCTGTTTCTGGTGCTGTATGCGGCACTGCTGGCCGGGGCGGCGGGCCTGGTTTACCTCACGCTCACGCATCATTTCGAAAGCTATGGGCTGTGGACGGGCCTGTTCCACCTGGGCTGCGTGGTGGCCGCGCTCATGCTGGTGGCCTTCCTGCTGAAAGCGCTGTTTAAGCGCGGGCCCATTAGCTACCTGAGCCAGCACCCGCGCCTGAGCCGGGAGGCGCATCCGGCGCTGTTTGCGTTCGTAGACCAGCTCTGCGCCGAGGCGGGGGCCGACCGCCCGAAGTACATCTGCGTGAGCTCCGAAGTGAACGCGGCGGTGTTTTATGACAACGCCACGCGCAGCCTGTTCTGGCCCACGCGCAAAAACCTGCTCATTGGACTGGGGCTGGTTAATGGCCTCACGCTCTCGGAGTTTAAGGCGGTGCTGGCCCACGAGTTTGGCCACTTTGCGCAGCGCAGCATGCGTCTTGGCTCCTACGTGAACACGGCCAGCCGCCTGATTCACGACATGGTGTACGAGCGCGACAAATGGGACGAAATGCTGGTGCAGTGGCGGGCGCTCGACATTCGCGTGTCGGCGGCCGCGTGGCTGATAACGGCCCTGGTCTGGGTGATGCGCAAGCTGCTGCAGCTGGCTTATCAAGGCATACACTTGGTGCACGCCTCCCTTTCGCGGGAAATGGAATTTCAGGCCGACCGCGTGGCCGTGAGCCTGGCCGGCTCCGATGCCATGTGCCAGGTGCTCTATCAGTTGGGGCCGGTGAGCACGGCGCTGGGCGCGGCCACCGGGCAGTTGGGCATGGCCCTGGAGCACAAGCTCGCCACCGATGACGTGTTCTACCACCAGTCGGTGTACCTGGCCGAAAACCTGGCCCAGCGCGAAGCCCCGGCCCCGCCCGCACCCGGCGAGCCGCGCCGCCTGTTCCGGCCCGACGAAGTGAATGTGGTGGAGATGTACGCCAGCCACCCCGCCGACTACCTGCGCGAGGAGCAGGCCCAGGCCCACCCCGTGCCCGGCCCCACCGACGAGCGCTCGGCCTGGCTGCTATTCAACAACCCGGAGGAGCTGCGCCGGCTCGTGACCCAGTGCATCTACCCGGAGGCAGCGGCCGGCAAGGCCCCCGAAGTGCGGCCGGCGGCTGAAATCGAGGCCTTCCTAGCCGCCGAGCGGGCCGAAATCACCTACGCGCCGATGTACGGCGGCACCTACGAGCAACGCATTATCACCACCCTCAACCCCGATAAGCTGGCCGACTTGGTAGATACCACTGCCCTGCCGGCGGGCACGCTGGCGGAAGCCCGCACCGCCCTCTTCGGCCCCGAGCTGAAGGCCCGCACCGACGCCCACACCGCTCGCCAGGCCAATTTACAGAAGCTGGCCCTGTTCCGGCAGGGCCATACCAAGGACAAGTTCTTCACCGTGGCCGGCACCCGCTACCCCGCCACCGAAGCCGCCACCGTGGCCGCCCGCCTGGAGCGCGAAAACGAGCTTTACCGCGCCGAATGCGCCGATTTTGACCGGCAGACGGCCTTACTCCATCACCACTTATTTGCCCAGGCCCCTGCGGCGCAGCGCGAGGAGTGGCTGGCCCGCTTCCGCTTTCAGTTCGGCATTCAGCGCGCCTATGAAACGGTACGCAGCGTGGATATGGAGGCCCACCGCCTGGTTTTTCAGATTCAGCAGCAGGACACCATTCAGGAAGCCGATGTGGCGCGCTACGTGGCTGATTTTGAACAGCTCCGCACGCTGCTTGACGTAGCACTGGAAGAGGCCCGCACGGTGCCAATGCTACCACTGGCCCATCTGGAAGGCTTTGCCACGCTCACCGATTTTGTGTTGCAAAACCGGGCGCTTCCCCAGTACGCCACCTTCACCAATGAGTGGATTAACACCTTCCTGAGCGGCACCACCCTGAGCGAGGAGCGGATGCGGCGGCTGTATTTCAAGAACCTGGGCGTGCTGCTCCGCTTGCAGGAGGCCGTGTAGCAAAGCAGCCGGCCGCTTTTCCGGAATCTACCGCCCAAACACGGCCGCGGCCAGCGCCAGCACGGCCCGGCGCGTGGCCTCCGGCTGCTCCAGGTACG
Organism: Hymenobacter artigasi; assembly: GCF_012275535.1. GTDB lineage: Bacteria > Bacteroidota > Bacteroidia > Cytophagales > Hymenobacteraceae > Hymenobacter > Hymenobacter artigasi. The sequence continues at coordinate 391,495 of NZ_JAAVTK010000003.1, forward strand.
AGAGGTGCCCGCTGCCCTCCAGGAACAGCGCCGCGCCCACCGGCGGCAGGGCAGCCTGGCGCACGGCATCATCGAAATGCACGGCCACGTCGTGCTTGCCAGCCACCAGCAGCACCGGGAAAGGGGCTTTGGCCAGCACCTGAGTGCGCTCGGGGCGGGCGGCCATACCACGCAAGGCGCCGGTGATGGTGCTGGCGGGCGTGGCCTTGCCGATTTCTTCGAGCAGGCCGCGGGCATCGGTCAGCTTGTCGCGGTTGGGGGGCGCGAAGAGCGGGCGCACGAACGATTCCATGAACTTGCCCACGCCGTGGCGCTCCACGAAGCTGATGTTTTTCTCGCGGTTCTGGCGTTTCTCGTCGGTATCGGGCAGGGCCGTGGAGTTGATGAGGGCCAGGCCGGCCACGCGCTGGGGCCAGCGCTCGGCCAGGGCCAGGGCCACGTAGCCGCCCATGCTGTGGCACACGAGCAGCACGGGGTCGGGGCAGCCTTTCTGGTTGAGGTAGTCGATGACGTGCCGCGCCTGCGCTTCCATCGAAAAATCGGGCACCGGGGCCAGGTTGGTGCCGTGGCCGGGCAGGTTGGGGGCGAGCAGCCGGTAGCCGTCGGGAAAAGTGCGGGTGAAGTCGGTCCACACCTCCCGGCTTTCGGCAAAGCCGTGGAGGAAAACGATGGTGGGCGGGTTAGAAGCGGGCGTCATACGGGCAAAAGTAACGTTTCGGCCTTTTCGCATCTACAATTTATTTCGCGCCCTGCTCCACCTGCCGCACCGACGACTCCCGCACGAACAGCTGCGGCTGCAACACCACCTGCCGCTGCGAAAACGCCGTGCCCTCGGCCGCTACTAAATCGGTGAAGAGGCGGAAGGCGGCCTGACCCATTTCCTCGCAGCGCTGGTCTACGGAGGTGAGGTTGGGCTCGGCCACCATGGTCAGGTCCTCGTTGCTGAAGCCGGCCAGGGCCACATCCTGCGGCACGCGCAGGCCCCGGCTTTTCAGCACCTGGAGGGCGCCGAGAATAGCCGAGTCGCCGGCCGCGAACACGGCGTCGGGGGGAGTGGATAGGGATAGGAGCGTTTGCATACAGGCCCGGCCGCCCTCCAGGGTCATGTCGCAGGCAATAATCAGGCTTTGATCCGGGGCAAGGCCGTGGCTTTGCAGGGCGTCGAGGTAGCCCTGGCGGCGGTTACGGTAAATATTGATGTGCTGCGGGCCGGCCAGGTGCGCCACGCGGCGGCAGCCCTGCTCCAGCAGGTGGCGGGTGGCCTGGAGGGCCCCATCCTGGTCGTTGAGCACCACGGCATTTACGCTTTCGCCCTCCAGCAAGCGGTCGAAAAACACCAGCGGCACCCCACGCCGGAGCACCTTGTCGAAGTGCCGCAAATCGAGCGTGGTGCGCGAAACCGACACCAGAATACCCGCCACCTGCGCGCTAAGCAGCGTTTCGAGATTTTTGCGCTCCTGGGCAACGTCTTCGCTCGACTGGCAGATGATGACGCTGTAGCCGGCCTTGCTGGCCGCCGTTTCGATGCCGTGCACCACCGAAGCAAAAAAGCGTCCTTCGATGTGGGGCACAATCACGCCCAGCAGCGTACTGGTGCCTTTGCGCAGCGACGAGGCCATGCGGTTGGGCTGGTAGTTCAGCTTTTTGGCCAGCTTGAGCACGGCCTGCTTGGTGGCCGGCCCAATGCTGTGGTGGTCGCTCAGGGCCCGCGAAATCGTGGTCATCGACACGCCCAGCTCCCGGGCCAAATCGGCCATGGAAACCGGGCTGTGGCCCGCGTCGGATGGTTTGGCAGAAGGGCGGCGTCCAGCCATTTTAATGATGCGATAAATAGCAATGCAGTGCGTAAAGCTAGTGGAAGTGCCGCAACGATTGCCTGACGGCCTGATGCAAACCTGCCCGCCAGCCGTATAAGGACGCAACTTTTATTGTCAATCTCTCAATTACGCCGGCCGAAACGGTACAACAACGCCCGTCTTTCCGGACCTTTGGCCCCTCTGAACCAATTGCGACTCTATGAACCCTCTCGTTGACATCCGCCAGTTCGACCAAAGCCTGTGGCTGGACTTTATTAGCCGCCCCATCATCATCGACGGCAAGCTCCAGCACCGCATCAGCACCGAAGCCCTGCGCGGCGTGACCTCCAACCCGGCCATTTTTGCCAAGTCCATCGGCGATACCGCCGACTATGATTCGGCCATCAAGGCGCTGGCGGTGCAGGGCAAAACCACCGACGAAATCTACACCAACCTGGCCGTATCCGACGTGCAGGCGGCCACCGACCTGTTCCGGCCCCTCTACGACGGCCCCGACCACGGCTCCGACGGCTACGTGAGCCTCGAAGTTTCGCCTGAGCTGGTGAATGACACCGAAGGCACCATTGCTGAGGCCCTGGCCCTGTGGAAAGCTGTGGACCGCCCCAACGTGATGATAAAAGTGCCGGCCACGCTGGAGGGTCTGCCCGCCATCCGCCGCCTCATCTCGGAGGGCGTGAACGTGAACGTGACGCTGATTTTTGGCCTGGAGCGCTACCGTTTGGTGGCCGAGGCCTTTATCGCCGGCCTCGAAGACCGCGCTAAGGCCGGCAAGCCGCTGGCCCGCATCGACTCGGTGGCCAGCTTTTTCCTGAGCCGCATCGACGTGCTGATTGACCCCATGCTGGAGAAAATTGCGGCTGAAGGCGGCGAGAAAGGTAAGCTGGCCGAAAGCCTCGTGGGCGAAGTGGCCCTGGCCAGCGCCAAACAGGCGTACCAGATTTACAAGGAGATTTTCGCGGGTCCGCGCTGGGAGGCGCTGGCCGCCCAGGGTGCTCCCACGCAGCGCCTGCTGTGGGCCAGCACCGGCAATAAAAACCCCAAATACGATAACCTGCGCTACGTAGACGGCCTCATCGGCCCGCATACCGTGAACACCGTGCCGGTGGAAACGCTGGACCTGTTCGGTAAAGAAGGCAAGGTGGCCGTGACCATCGAAGACAACCTCGACCAAGCCCGCAAAACCCTGAGCAGCCTACCCGAGTTGGGTTTGAACCTCGAAGAGTTGACCCAACACCTCGAAGAAGACGGCGCCACTAAGTTCAAGGAGCCCTTCGCCAAGCTCATGCAGTCCATCGAGAAGAAGCGCGCCCTGGCCGTGGAAGACCAGGTGGACGACTCCAAAATGGAGCTGGGGAAATACCAGGCCGCCGTGGATGCCCAGATTGCCAAGTTCAAGGCCGATGATTTCATCACCGGCTTCTGGGACAAGAAAGCGGACTTGTGGACGGCCGACGCCGACGGCCAGAAGAGCATCCGCAGCTTCATGGGCTGGCTGCGCGTGGCCGAAACCATGGTGGGCCGCGTGACTGAAATTGAGCAGTTTGTGCATTCGGTGCAGGCCGCCGGCTTCAAGCACGTGGTGGTAATGGGCATGGGCGGCAGCACGATGGCCCCCATCGTGTTCAAATCGGCTTTCGAGAAAGGCGAAAACGGCCTGCCGATGTCGGTGCTTGACACTACCGACCCCGGCGCGGTGCGCGCCATCGAAGCCTCGATTCCGCTGGCGGACACGCTGTTTATCGTGGCCAGCAAATCAGGCACCACGGCCGAGCCGCTGGCCTTCGGCGACTATTTCTACGCCAAGGTGAAGGAGCTGAAGGGCGATAAGGCCGGCGAAAACTTCGTGGCCATCACCGACCCCGGCTCCAAGTTTGTGACCGATGCCACGGCCGCCAACTACCGCCACATCTTCCTCAACTTCCCCGAGGTGGGCGGCCGCTTCTCGGCCCTCACCTACTTCGGCCTGGTGCCGGCGGCCCTCTATGGCCTGCCGATTGGCGAGATTCTGGAGCGCGCCATTCTGATGATGCGCGCCTGCGGCGCCTACGGCGCTACCGATAAAAACCCCGGCCTGGAATTTGGCACCGCCCTGGGCGTGCTGGCCCAGCAGGGCCGCGACAAGCTCACCATCGTGGTGCCCGATGCCCTGCACGACCTCGGCCTGTGGCTGGAGCAGCTCATCGCCGAAAGCACCGGCAAGGAAGGCAAGGGTATTCTGCCCGTGGCCGGCGAGCCGCTGGGCGAACCCGCCATCTATGGCACCGACCGTGTGTTCGTGTACGTGGGCTACAAGGGCCAGCGCGACGAGGTCAACACCGCCAAGCTGGACGCCCTGGCCGCCGCCGGCCACCCCGTCATCACGCTCTTGATGAAGGACTCTTTCGACCTCGGCCAGGAGTTCTACCGCTGGGAAGTGGCCACGGCCGTAGCCAGCGCCGTGTTCCAGATTAACCCCTTCGACCAGCCCAACGTGCAGGCCGCCAAAACGGCCACCGACAAGCTGATGAAGGCCGTGGAAGCCACCGGCCAGCTGCCCGAGGGCGACAAGCCAGCCGTCAGCGAAAACGGCGTGGATTACTACACCGCCGCCCACGGCGAAGGCGCCGCCGGTGTGCTGAAAGCCTTCTTCGCGCAAGCGAAGCCCGGCGATTTCATGTGCCTGCAGGCCTACCTGACCGAGACGCCCGCCGTGAGCGCCAGCCTGCTGGAGTTGCGCCAGCGCGTGCAGCAGGCGCTGCACATTGCCACTACCTCGGGCTATGGCCCACGCTTCCTGCACAGCACCGGCCAGTACCACAAGGGCGGCCCCAACACGGGCCTGTTCATCCAGTTCACCGACGACAACCCGCAGGACCTGGCCCTGCCCGGCCGCTCCTACACCTTCGGCACCTTCAAAAATGCCCAGGCCCTCGGCGACCTGCAGGCCCTGCTCGACAACGACCGCCGCACCCTGCGCGTGAACCTCGGCAACGACGCCGAAGCCGGCCTGAAAACCATGCTGGCCGCGCTGGACCTGAAGTAACCCCCGTAGCTTCGGCTGCAACTACCACGCGGCGGTTCCCGGCAACGGGGGCCGCCGCGTGGTACTTTTGGGCCCATCCCTTTGTTGAGAATCCCATGAATGAGCAACTAGCTTTCAGGAATTTCGGCCCGATAAAAGCCGCCACCGTGGACTTTAAGTGCGTCACCGTTTTCATCGGTATATTCGGGTAATAGGCATAGGGCCAAGCCCTCAAGATTCGCCGGGGCGGACGTGGAGCCGGTAGTATTCACGGCCAAGCCCACAGTCTGAGCGGCAGGTATGCTTTGCGCTACGCGGCGTAACGCGGCCTTTAGGCCTTCAAGGTAATCGAGCGGATGCTGGCGTAAATATTTTTTGGCGGGATTGCAGTATTGCATTGTCTTACAGCGGACGCTCCCTATGTGGCACAGGCTACGAAGGAAAATACAAGCTTAGCATCAGCCGCAACCGTGCTGGCGAAGCGGCTGTCTGCAACGACCAGAATACCATTGACAGTGTCCTTCACCAAAATGGTTTTTATTGGCTGTCTTAAATCTAAGCAAAACACTTCCTCTGAAATGCCCTCGGTTGCCAGCCGCAAGCAGCGGCCTGCCCAAACGCAAAAAAGCCTGAAACCCACTTGGGTTTCAGGCTTTTTTGCAAGCCAGTAACGGTTGGTAAGCAGCGGCCTTTACTGGTGGCTCAAACGCAATACCTGCTGCCGGTCACCCTGCTGCACAGTGAGGTAATAGAGGCCCACGGGCAGGGCTTGGGCGTGAGGCAGAACTATTTCTTGGCTGCCGGCGGCTTCGGTATGCGTCAACACCACTTGGCCCAGCGCATTGCGCACCGTCATCGTTACGGCTTCGGTGCTCAACGACAACACCTGCACCGCCACGCTGTTGCCATAGGGATTTGGGTAAACGGCGGCCTGGAAATCGGCTCTCGACTTTGCCACCCTCACAGTCCGGATGGGTGAATACATGGTTTCACCAGATACGTCGACCTGACGCAGGCGGTAGTATACCGTACCTGCCGCGGTCAATGGCAGGCGGGCGTCGCGGAAGGAGTACTCCGTGCGGCGTTGAATGTTGCCGGCGGCTTCAACCTGGCCCACGGTTTCGAACGCTACACCATCTAGGCTGCGCTCAATGGCAAAGTAGGCACTGTTCTTTTCCAACGCTGTACTCCAGCTTAGCTGCGGCGCGTTGGAAATCCAAGCGGCCTCAAAGCTAATCAACTCAACTGGCAGCGGCCGGTTGACACCTACTGTGGACTGCGCCGTATTACAACCCGAAGCTACGTTAGTGGCAGTAGCGGTATAAACGGTCGTGTAAGCCGGCGACACCGTGATGGATGCCGAAGTATTAGGTAGTGTTGTTGTATTGTTGTTGCTGGTCGCCGTCCAGGTATAGGACGTTCCACCGCTGGCAGTAAGAGTCGTGGCTTCGCCGTAGTTAATGGTAGTCGAGGGCGGCGATACACTTACGGGGTTCGTGTTCACGGTTACCGTCACATCTTGGCTGTTGTTGCCACAACTGGTAGCGGTGAGCACCCGGTAGGTAGCGTTCGTTGTGGGTGACACGGTCAGGCTGGGAGTTGTCGCAATGGCCGTTCCTAAGTCCGTCGACTTGTACCACTTGTAGCTTACGGCCGTGATGTTGGAACTAGCTATGAAGGTAGCCGAACTGCCATTGCAAATGGCCATTGTTGTGGGCGTCACGGCAAAGGTGGCGGCCGTGGCTACATTCACAGTGGTCTGGCTGCTGGCCGTATTGCAGGGAGCCGTAGCCGTCACGGTATAAGTAGTGGTAGCGGTGGGGCTCACTGTAAGCGTGCGGCTCGTCTGGCCGGCAATAGGCGCACCGTTGGCCTGCCAGGCAAAGCTCACGTTGGGGTTGTTCGATACGGCCGTGAGCGTGGTAGAAGTACCCGAGCAGATGGTGCCGCCCCCGGAAGAAATAACGACAGTGGGCGGCCCAACGGTTACCGGCACATCCTTGGTAATTGTTGTGCCACCACAGTCAGAGGGCGTAGCCACTACCTGGTAGGTAGTGGTAGTATTGGGGGCAACCGTCAACGTATTGCTGGTGGACAACACACCGGGCTGGCCCTTCACAAACCACTGGTATGTGGCACTGGTGCCACTGTAGCTGGCGGTGAGCGGCGTGCTCTCCCCCGCGCAAATCACTGGCGCGCTCGGCGTCACGCTCACCCCAAATACTGGGACGGTAAGTTGCTGCGAGCTGAGGCCGCAGGATGTATTGGCCGTTACTGTGTAAGTCGTCGTCACGGTAGGAGCCACGGTGAGCGTGGCCCCGGTCTGGTTGGGAATGTTCGTGCCATTGGCCGACCACGTGTAGCCCCCGGTGCTGCCCGAAGCGGTGAGCGTGGTGCTGGTGCCCATGCATATGCCTGAAACGCCCGAAGAAGACAGCGACAGGGCTGGAGCCAAGGTAACATACACGTAGTCAATCTTACTGCAGTTGCCGGTGGGGTAGTTCTTGGCGTCGGCTCTTAATCTGAATAAGGTACTAGTTGTCAACTGAGGCGATATGGAGAGAATGGTGTTCGCTGGGGCCGTGATACTAGCAATATCGACCACCACATCATTAGCAGGGTTTGGGTTTGCTGTGGTACCGCCCGATGTAATCACCCGCGACCAGGTCAGAATTGCATTGCTGGTTGAGCTGCCACTCAAGTCGTATCCGGCACCCGCTACCGGACATACATTAGCAGTAGCGCCGCTCTGGCCGTTGTTGACTACCTGCGAATTATTGAAGTAGCTAAAAGTAATTTGGTTGGAACAGGCGTTGCTTTGGCCAAAACTGACGAAAGAATAAAGGTCCAGTCCGCCAACTAGGAAAAGCCATATTAGGAAAGTAGGTAGTGCTTTCATTCTGAATAAGGGTTAGATTAGATTAGTGCAATTGAAGTACTGTTTACAAATTTATACATAACTTCTGAATTTGTATTATAACTAAAAATTAATCTAATAGCCAAGTCTTTACAGTTTCACAATATACTTTATCTAATCCCATAGAATGATGACATTCTACTCTGTTCAATATAAACAACAATTTAACAGCAATTATATCATACTTATAGTTGTGATGAAAATAAATATTAATAACATTTTATACATATAATATCCCCGCTCAGCCGCGCACTGTTGTTTCCACCATTTTACTCCTATTTACCTACGTGCTTCAATTATTTACTTGGGCGACCTACTAAATTGCTCCAGCTATAATCGGTGCTTGCTACTGGTCATAAAGCCTACTTCTCTGACTGTATATACTAAGCAAAAAAGCCCCCGCAGCACTAGCTACGGGGGCTTCTTCTTATCTCAAAAACCCAGCTACCGCAGCACAGTCGCCAGCGAGTCAGCAGTCACTTTGGCACCCAGCTCGCGCACGGCCTGGGCAATACCAGCGGCATCAAATCCGCATTCTTTGTAAAGCTCATCCTGCGTACCATGCTCCACCACGCGGTCTGGAATACCGAGGCGGACAACGGGCAGCTGGAAGCCGTGGTCGGCCAGGAATTCGAGCACGGCCGAGCCGAAGCCGCCGGGCAGGCATCCGTCTTCCACCGTCACGATGGCGCGGTAGCGGTGGGCCACGTCGCGCAGCATTTCCTCGTCCAAGGGCTTGCAGAAGCGCATGTCGTAGTGGCCCACTGAGAAGCCTTCGGCGGCCAGCGCGTCGGTGGCTTTTACGGCGTAGTTGCCGATGTGGCCGATGCTGAGGATGGCCACGCCGCCGGCTTCGCCCTCGCGCACCACGCGGCCCGTGCCGATGGCCACGCGTTGCAGCGGCGTGCGCCACTCGGGCATCACACCCTCACCGCGCGGGTAGCGGATGCTGAAAGGGCCGGCGTTTTCGGGCAGGGTGGCGGTGTACATCAGGTTGCGCAGCTCCTGCTCGTTCATCGGGGCCGAAACCACGATGTTGGGGATGCAGCGCATGAAGGCCAGGTCGTAGCAGCCGTGGTGGGTGGGGCCGTCGGCCCCGGCGAAACCGGCGCGGTCGAGGCAAAACACCACGTGCAGGTTTTGTAGGGCCACGTCGTGCACCACCTGGTCGTAGCCCCGCTGCATGAACGAGGAGTAGATGTTGCAGAACGGAATGAGCCCCTGCGTGGCCAGGCCGGCCGAGAACGTGACGGCGTGCTGCTCAGCAATGCCCACGTCGAAAGCGCGGGTAGGCATGGCGGCCATCATGATGTTCAGCGACGAGCCCGAGGGCATGGCCGGTGTCACGCCCATGATTTTGTCGTTGGCCTCGGCCAGTTCCACCAGCGTGTGGCCAAACACGTCCTGGTACTTGGGCGGCTGGGGCGCGGTGGGAACCTTTTTGTAAATCTCGCCCGTGATTTTATCGAACAAACCCGGCGCGTGCCACAGCGTCTGGTCTTTTTCGGCCAGTGCGTAGCCCTTGCCCTTAACCGTCACACAATGCAGCAGCTTGGGGCCGGGAATGGATTTCAGGTCGTTGAGAATGGTGACGAGGTGCTGCACGTCGTGGCCATCGACGGGGCCGAAGTAGCGGAATTTCAGCGCCTCGAACAGGTTGCTCTGCTTCATAAGGGTCGCCTTCATGGCGGCCTCTACTTTGCGGGCAATCTGCTGGGGGTTGGGGCCGAATTTGGAGAGCTTGCCGAGCACGTTCCAGAGCTCGTCGCGCACCTTGTTGTAGGTGCGGGAGGTGGTGATGTCGGTGAGGTATTCCTTGAGCGCGCCCACGTTGGGGTCGATGCTCATGCAGTTGTCGTTCAGTACGACAATCATGTTATTGTTGAGCACGCCGGCCTGATTCATGGCCTCGAAGCTCATGCCCGCCGTCATGGCCCCGTCGCCGATTACGGCGATGTGCTGGCGGTCAAACTCGCCCTTGTAGTCCGAGGCCACGGCCATGCCCAGCGCCGCCCCGATGCTGGTGCTGCTGTGGCCCACGCCGAAGGCATCATACGGGCTTTCGCTGCGCTTGGGGAAGCCCGACATGCCTTTGTAGCGGCGGTTGGTCGGGAAATTTTCGCGGCGGCCGGTGAGAATTTTGTGGCCGTAGGCCTGGTGGCCCACATCCCAGATAAGCTGGTCGTGCGGCGTATTGAAGACGTAGTGCAGCGCCACGGTCAACTCAACCACGCCCAGCGAAGCCCCAAAATGGCCGCCGTAAATACTGACGGAATCGATGATAAAGTCGCGCAGCTCGGTGCTGAGCTGGACTAACTGCTCGGGGGCGAGCTTTTTGAGGTCGTCGGGCGAGTCAATCGCCGCTAGCAGCGGGCCGGGTTCAACTATCATCGGGGCAGGCGTGGTGGGATGGGTGACGGAGAGTTAACCGCCTGACCCGCTAAAAGATTATCGGGCTGGCACAAAGGTACGACGGCGGGCGAAGTGCGGTTGTTGCGCCCGAAGGAATTGGGGGCTTGGTCGGGGTTTGAGGTTTGGTAATCTAGTTTCCGACGGGAAACATACTGGCAGCAAAGACCTTTACGTAATGCGCAAGCGCTGAATAGCAATAAAGCAACCAATCAGTTTGCCCCACAAACAACAAAAGCACCGGGAGCATGCAACCTCCGGCCCCAATTACGACACTTTGGCCGTTATGAATTGTATGAAACGACCCTTACCGGCTACTGCCGTATTATTCTCCGGCCTACTGGCAATCAGCCATTTGTCGTTCGCGCAGCAAGGCCCGCCTGCGGGCACTCGCCCGGCTTTGGCAGCTCCGGCCCGCGCGGCAGCGGGCCGCATCAGCGGCACCGTGACCGATGCCACCACCGGCAAGCCGATTTCCTACGCCACGGTGGCGGTGCTGGATGCGGCCGGCGCGCCCGTGAACGGCGGCGTGGCCGGCGACGACGGCAAATTCGTGCTGGCTGGCATTCCGGCCGGGACTTACACGGTGCAAATCAGCTTTCTGGGCTATAAGAATGAGGACCGCCCCGGCGTGGTAGTGCCCGCCGGCGGCGTGGTGAGCCTGGGCACGGTGGCACTGGGCACTTCGGCCCAGAAGCTGGGCGAAGTAGTAGTGACGGGCCAAAAGGCCATCATCGAAGAGCGGGTAGACCGCACGGTGTACAACGCCGAAAACGACCAGACCGCCCGGGGCGGCGACGCCACCGACGTGCTCAAGCGGGTGCCCCTGCTGAGCGTGGACCTGGATGGCAACGTGAGCCTGCGCGGCTCCAGCAACATTAAGGTGCTCATCAACAACAAGCCTTCGACCATTGCCGCCAACAGCATTGCCGACGCGCTGAAGCAGATTCCGGCCGACCAGATTAAGACCGTGGAAGTCATCACCTCGCCCTCGGCCAAGTACGACGCCGAAGGCTCGGGCGGCATCATCAACATCATCACCAAAAGCAACAACCTGCGCGGGGCTACGCTGGGCATCGACGCCAGCGTTGGCGTTCGCAGCAGCAACCTGAGTTTGAACGGCGGCCTGCGCACGGGCAAAATGGGCTTTTCGCTGGGCGGTTTCGGGCGGGCGCAGTACAACGTGCCGGGCGAGTTCTCGAACACGCAGGTGACGCGCAGCCTTGCCGATGGCAAGGCTACGACCACGGTGCAATCGGCCAATACCCGCCTGCAGCAGATTTTTGGGCGCTACACGCTGGGCTGGGACTACGACATCGACAAGTTTAACTCTCTGCAAGCTTCGGTGGCCTATGGCACCCGCAGCGGCCGCAACTACCAGGACGGCCTGCTGCGCACCAGCTACACCGGGGCCTTCGCCACCGGCACCCCTTCCGGCACCGACCTGCGCGACACCTACTCGAAAGACCTGTCGGGCACCGTGGATGCCAGCCTGAACTACACCCACAGCTTCGCGAAGCCGCAGCACGAAATCAGCCTGCTCACGCTGTTTAGCCGCAACGACCGCACCAACAGCTACACCAACTCCATTCTGAGCACGACGCTGCCCAACAGCCCGGCCAGCATCGTGAACGACAACCCGAGCTACAACGAGGAATACACCGTTCAGCTTGATTATCAGAACCCTATCAGCAAAACCCAGATTCTGGAGATGGGCGCGAAGAACATTCTGCGGCGCGTGAATTCGGACTATACCACCACGTCTTTCGGGGCCAGTGGCGAGGTAATACCTTCGGTGGGGCTATCGACCAACAACGTTTTCACCTACCGCCAGAACGTGACGGCCGGCTACGTGGCCTACACCCTGGGCCTGCCCAAAGGCTTCACCCTGAAGCCCGGCCTGCGCTACGAGTACACGACTATCCAAGCCGATTTTGCCAAAACCGACACGGCGAAGACCAACATTCCCAACTACGGCGTGCTGGTACCCAGCGTGAACCTCTCGCGCAAGCTCTCGAACGGCAACGTGCTGAAGCTGGCCTACAACCGCCGCATTCAGCGCCCGTCGCTGCAGTTCCTGAATCCCAACGTGAACGCGCAGAACCCCAAGAATATCAGCTTTGGCAACCCCAAGCTGGCCCCCGAATTCACCAACAACTACGAGCTGGGCTACAGCACCGCCTACAAGCGCCTGAACCTGAACTTCAGCACCTTCGTGCGCAATACCACGGGCTCCATCGAGGCGCTGCGCACCGTGCGAGGCGCCGATACGGTACAAACAAGCTACGCCAACATCGGCCAGCAGAACTCCTACGGCGGCAGCGTGTTCGCCAACATCAACAACGGCAAGCTAAGCCTGAACGCAGGCGTGGATGCCTACTACACCACCCTCACCAACAACGTGCCCGACCGCAACTTCAACGCCTACAACGAAGGCTTTGTGATGAGCGGCCGCGTATTTGGCTCCTACAATTTCACGCCCGTGTGGGGCCTGCAGGCCTTCGTTTTCTATCGCGGCAACCAAGTGCAGCTGCAGGGCACCCAGAGCGGTTTCGGCGTGTACAGCCTCAGCGTGAAGCGCGATTTTGCCGAGAAGCGCGGCAGCATCGGCTTTGGGGCCGAGAACTTCTTCACGCCCAGCATCACCATTCGCAACACCGTGGTGTCGCCCCTCATCGACCAGAGCAGCCGTAACGTGCTGCATAACATGAGCTTTAAGGTGAACGTGAGCTACCGCATCGGCAAGCTCACCGTAGCCCCGCCCCTGCGCCGCAGCAAAAGCATCAACAACGACGACCTGAAAGGCGGCGGCGATGGCGGCGGCGACCTGGGCGGTGGCGGCGCCGGTGGAGCACCGGCCGGTGGCGGCGGCCGGCCCAGTGGCGCCCCGGCCGGAGCCCAGCCGGCTGGTGCCCCCGGCACCGCCGCGCCCGCTGGTGCGGGTGCCCGCCCCGGCGGCTACCCCGGCCAGCAGCGCGGCACTGCGCCCGCCGACAGCACTTCCGGCAAGCCTGCCACCGATAGCACTGGCGGCCAGCGCCCCGGCGGCTACCCCGGCCTGCGCCCCGCCACGGCCCAGCCTGCCGACTCGACCAACCGCCAAAACCCGGCCCCGGCCAGCAACCCCATCACCGCCCCGGCCAACGCGCCCTCGCCCGGCACCAGCACGCCCAACGGCACGGTGCCCGCCGGCAGCCCCGGCGGGCGGCCCTAGCCCTACAAGGCGGGTTATCAACCAAGAACGCCATGCTGGGCTCGTCCCGGCATGGCGTTCTTCATTTCATCTCTACTGCTTGCGTAAGTTGGCGCGTACTCCGGCCCGACCGCCCCGGGCAGTCGGACCGGGATTTGCTAATCAGTCGTCGGCTGGCTACTTCCTACTTTTGCCCGGCTGCTTTATTTCCTTCGATGACCGATAAACCCCTCGCTCCCCTGCCCGAAGACGACGCGCACTTTTTACAGCGCTTGCAGCCCTCGCGGCTCATTCTGCCCGTCGTGATTGGCCTGAGCGTGGTGGGGTTCATGTTCTGGCGCAGCTACAAGCCCGGCGATTTGGCCCCCCTGGCCCACGCCAGCTATTCGTGGCTGCTGGTTACGCTGCTGGTGCTATTGGCCCGCGATTTTGGCTACATCTACCGCATCCGGCACATCACCGAGCGCGAGCTGAGCTACCGCCAGAGCCTCGACGTGATTATGATTTGGGAGTTTGCCTCCTGCGTGCTGCCATCGGCGGTGGGCGGCACGGCGGTTGCCTCGTTCATTCTGAACAAGGAAGGTATTCCGCTGGGCAAATCCATGGCATACATCATGGTTACGGCCCTGATGGACAACGTGTACTATGTCATCATGGTGCCGCTGGTTGTGCTCATCGCCGGGGCCGGGCTCTACCCGCACGAGGCCATGCAGGGCGCGTTTATTGCCACGCTGCGGGTGGCCTTTGTGGTGAGCTACGTGGCCGTCACGGCCTACGCGGGGCTGATGCTGTACGCCATTTTCGTCAATCCGAAATCGGTGCGGCGGCTGCTGGTGCGGCTGTTCTCGTTCCGGCTGCTGCGGCGCTGGCAGCGCTCGGCCTACAAGCACGGCCAGGGCATGATGGAGGCGTCCATTCAGCTGCGGGGCAACCCGGCCATCTACTGGTGGCGCGCGGCGGGCAGCACCTTCTTCGTCTGGACGGCCCGCTACCTCGTCATCGGCTGCCTCATTGCCGCCTTCGTACCAATGGATACCGACACGTTCCTGTTCATTTTCGCCCGCAACCTCACCTACAAAGTGCTGCTGCTGCTGGCCATCACGCCGGGCGGCGCGGGCATTGTAGAGGGCGCTTTTCCCACGTTTTTCGGCAAGTTCATCGGCACGGCCACGCTCACCAGCTTCATGGTGCTGCTGTACCGGGTGGTCACGTATTACCTGTATCTGGTGCTGGGCAGCTTTTTCCTGCCGCGCTGGGTGGGGCGGGTGTTTGCGAAGCGGCCGGCGCAGCAGTAGCCTGAACGCGGTAGGTCGCGCCACAAAAAAAGCCCCGAACCAGACTGGTTCGGGGCTTTTTTTGGTTGAATCCGGAGAAATCTACTCCTTCTCCAGCATCAGGGCGGCACCGTCGGCCGACTTCAGCGTGAGCTTGTCGTCGGTGAGGGTTTCCACGGCGAAGGTGTTGCTGGTGGTGGCACCGTCGGGGGTCATGGTGATGGTTTTACCGGCTTGGTCGAACGTGTATTTGCCCGACACGGCTCCGCTGGCACCGGTCATGTTGTAGGTGCCGTTGGCGAAAATGCGCAGCTCCTCCTGCTTCTGGGCATCGGTTTGCTTCACTTTGTCGCCGGTGGTGTCGGTTTCCTTGGCGGTTTTCCACACTTTGCTATCGGTGCCGTATAGCATATTCACGCCTTCTACCTTGCCCTTGTCGTTGCTGCACGAAGCGGCAAAGAGCGACACAAGCAGCAACAGGCTGGCGAAGTAACGGAGCGAAAAAAGGGACTGGAGTTTCATGTGCACAAAGGGTAATGGTGAAAGAATGAAGGTGACGCGCAAGGTGCGGACTCGTCGGCTTACGATGCAGACGCAAAAGAGTTTAGGGCGCAACCCCGCCTAAGCTTGCCCGTATAGCAACCCGGTCGGCCCGCCTGCAAGCGTTTCCGGCAAAATCCATCTCTCCATTTATTATCACCGAAACCATGGGACTCTTCGATTTCATCAGCGACAAAGGCGACCAGAAGCCCGTAGAGCCCGCGGCTAAGCCGGCGGCTGGCGGCACCGATTTTTTTGGCAATGCCAAACCGGATGCTACCGGCGATACGTATACCGTAGTAAGCGGCGACTCTCTTTCTAAAATTGCAAAGCACCACTACGGCGACGCCGCCAAGTGGCACCAGATATACGACGCCAACAAGGCGCTCATCGGCGACAACCCTGACCTGATTGAAATCGGCCAGGTGTTGACCCTACCTAGTCTCTAGGTACTTTTTTGCAGAAAAAAGGTGAGAAAAGCCACTCTGTTTCAGGGTGGCTTTTTTGCGTTTGAAGGAATCGAACGAACGACTTCTAAACAAAGAAAAAAGGCCGTCATGCAGAGCGTAGCGAAGCATCTTTACCGCCACAACTAACCCATCCGATTGGAATGCTGGTGGCGGTAAAGATGCTTCGCTGTGCTCTGCATGACGGTCTGAAAAAACCGAAATCGAAAAATATTTTTACCCAACTGCTTGCCCATCCCAAAAATTCTCTCGTACATTTGCCGATACCAAACAGGTACTCCCCGCTAACGGTGGGCAGTTTTCAAGTTTTATACAGAAGTGGCGAGAGACTAGGCTCCGTGACCCACTGGCAACCTTCGCAAAACGAAAGGTGCCAATTCCTACCCACCCGCAGCTTCGGCCGCGCTGGGACAGATGATTCGAGTGCCATGGAAAATCCCTCAACCGCTGCTTTTTTTCTCCCGACTACTCTGGCTGCTTCGTGCGCCGTGGTGTCGGGTTTCTTCGTTTCGGCCGCTGGCGGCCGGGATGTGGCTTCGCTCTCGTCGCTGCGAATGCGAATGTGCTGTTGCCGCCCGTGTTGTTGCTAAGCTGATTCCGGCTTAGAACCCCTCCCCTCTTTCTTCTGGATTTTTTTGGTGGCCCCGTGGGTCTGCCGCGCGCTCGTTCCGGGCTTCGCGGTGGGTTTGGGCCACACCGGCAGCACGGGCCATTCCGGGGAGTTTTGGCGCTAAAAAGGGCTTTTTCAGTCCTCTAACGCACTTTTTTCAATTGTTATCTCGGTTTTTCAAAAATTCAAAACCTCCCCCATCATGTCCGTTCAGCCCCAGCACTTCGAAACCCTCCAACTCCACGCCGGCCAGCAGCCCGACCCCACCACCGGGGCCCGCGCCGTGCCGTTGTTCCAAACCACCAGCTACGTATTTAAGAGCGCCGAGCACGGCGCCAACCTGTTTGCCCTGAAGGAGTTCGGCAATATTTACACCCGCCTGATGAACCCCACCACCGATGTATTCGAGCAGCGCGTGGCGGCCCTGGAAGGCGGCGTAGCGGCGCTGGCCACCGGCTCGGGCCAGGCGGCCCAGTTCATTGCCCTGAACAACATTTTGCAGGCCGGCGACAACTTCGTGAGCACGGCCTACCTGTACGGCGGCACCTACAACCAGTTTAAGGTGGCGTTCAAGCGGTTGGGCATCGAGGTGCGCTTCGCGGATGGTGATAATCCGGCTTCGTTCGAGGAGCATATCGACGAAAATACCAAGGCGATTTACCTCGAAACCATTGGCAATCCCAGCTTCAGCGTTCCCGATTTTGACGCCATCGCGGCCATCGCCAAAAAGCACGACTTGCCGCTGATTGTGGACAACACCTTCGGCGCGGGCGGCTACCTGTTCCGGCCCCTGGAGCACGGCGCGAGCATCGTGGTGGAGTCGGCTACGAAGTGGATTGGCGGGCACGGCACCAGCGTAGGCGGCGTGATTGTGGATGGCGGCACTTACGACTTCGGCAACGGCAAGTTCCCCCAGTTTACCGAGCCGAGTGAGGGATACCACGGCCTGATTTTCAATGACGTATTTGGCAAGGGCGGGCCGTTTGGCAACATCGCCTTCATCATTCGGGCGCGGGTGGAAGGGCTGCGCGACTTTGGCCCGGCCATCAGCCCGTTCAACTCCTGGCAGCTGCTCATCGGCCTCGAAACCCTGAGCCTGCGCGTGGACCGCACCGTGGAAAACGCCCTGAAAGTGGCCAACTGGCTGGAGCAGCACCCCCAGGTAGAAAGCGTGAACTACCCCGGCCTGGCCAGCAGCCCCTACCACGCCATCGCCACCAAATACCTGAAGCGCGGCTACGGCGGCGTGCTCTCGTTCCGGGTGAAGGGCACCAAGGAGACGGCCACGCAATTCATTGATAACCTGAAGCTCATCAGCCACCTGGCCAACGTGGGCGATGCCAAAACGCTCATCATCCAGCCTTCGGCCACCACGCACCAGCAGCTGAGCGAGGAGGCGCAGCTGGCGGCAGGCGTCACGCCGACTTCGCTGCGCCTGTCGGTGGGCATCGAGCATTTCGACGACATCAAAGCCGATTTGCAGGCGGCGTTCGATGCCATTGGCAATACGGCCAGCCTGCCCACCGAGGGTGAGGAAGTGGGCGAGCCTGAACTGGAGCACGCCCAGCCGCTGGAGGTGTAGTTGTTAGCGGTGAATGATTTATATCTGGCATCCTTCGCAAGCTCAGGATGCCAGATATAAATCATTCACTGCCAAAATTTTATCGCGGCTTTAGAATCAGTGCATCGGCCCGGGCCTCTTCCGTGATGGGAAGAGAGGTGGGAGTGAGAAACTATTGTTCCGGACCGATTCGCTGGTTCTAAAGCGGCGCTATTTAATTGTATTTATGTCAACCCAACTGTTTGAACTCCCTGACCTGCAGCTGGAAAGCGGCGAAACCCTGACCGGGGCGCACGTAGCCTACCAGACCTGGGGCCAGCTCAACGAAGACCGCGACAACGTGGTGTGGATATGCCACGCCCTCACGGCCAATGCCGACGTGCTGGCCTGGTGGCCGGGCCTGGTGGGGCCGGGCTGCTACTACGACCCTTCGGAGTGGTTTATCGTGTGTGCCAACGTATTGGGCTCGTGCTACGGCACTACCGGCCCGCTCGATGCCGACCCGGCCACCGGCCGGGCGCGCTTCCAGCACTTCCCGCTGCTCAGCATCCGGGACCTGGTGGCGGCGCACGAGGCACTGCGGGAGGAGTTGGAGTTGGCGGATATCAACACGCTGATTGGCGGCTCTTTGGGTGGGCAGCAGGCGCTGGAATGGGCCGTGCTGCGCCCCGATTTGTTCGACCATCTGGTTGTCATCGCTACCAATGCCCGGCATTCGGCCTGGGGAATTGCCTTTAACGAGGCCCAGCGGCTGGCCATTGAGGCCGACCCGACCTATGCCGCCGGCCAGCCCGGCGGGGGCGACGACGGCCTGCGCGCCGCCCGCGCCATGGCCCTGCTCAGCTACCGCAGCTACGAGGCCTACGCCGAAACCCAGACCGACACCGACACCGACGCGCTGCTGCGCCAGCACCGCGCCAGCGCCTACCAGCGCTACCAGGGCGACAAGCTGGTGTCGCGCTTCGACGCTTACAGCTACGTGTCATTGAGCCGGAGCATGGACACCCACAACCTCGGCCGCAACCGGGGCGGGGTGCCGGCAGCGCTGGCCCGCATTGGGGCGCGCACGCTGGTGCTGGGCATCACGTCGGATGTGCTGTTCCCGCTGAGCGAGCAGCGCGAGCTGGCGGCGCACATTCCGGGGGCCATGTATGCCGAGCTAGACTCGCGCTACGGCCACGACGGCTTTTTGCTGGAAACGGCGGCCATCACGCACTTTCTGGAGCTGTTTTACGCGCCCACGTTCGTGCATTAACAAGTGATTGATTGACTTTATCAGCACATCATGCAGAGCGCAGCGAAGCATGTTTACCGCGTAACTAATTATTAATAAGGATGATTTACCACTGCGGTAGAGATGCTTCGCTGCGCTCTGCATGACGTGCTTTTTTAACGATAAAAAAGAAAATGGACGTTGATAAACAGCCGCTGCGCATCGGCCTGATTGGTTTCGGCTGCGTGGGCCAGGGTTTCTATGACATTGTGCAACAGCAGCCGGACCTGGGCCTGACCGTGGCGCGCATCGCCGTAAAAAGCCCCACCAAGCCCCGTACCCTGCCCACCGAACACTTCAGCTTTCACGCCGATGAATTGGTAGCCGATTCCACGCTGGACGTGTTGGTAGAAGTCATCGACGACCCGGCCGAGGCTTTTCGGCTGGTGAGCGCGGCCCTGCGCCAGGGCCGCCGCGTGGCCACGGCCAACAAGGCCATGCTGGCCCGGCACCTGCCCGAGCTGGTGCAGCTGGAGCAGGATTTTGGCGGTGCGCTGCTGTACGAAGCGGCCGTGTGCGGCAGCATTCCCATCATTCGCACGCTCGATGGCTACTTCAGCCACGAGCCGCTGCGGGCAGTGCAGGGCATCTTCAACGGCTCGTCGAACTATGTGCTGACGCGCATGAGCGAGGAGGGCTCCGACTACGCGGCGGCGCTGGCCGAGGCCCAGGCCAAAGGCTTCGCCGAAACCGACCCCTCGCTGGACATGGGCGCATTTGAC
Organism: Hymenobacter artigasi; assembly: GCF_012275535.1. GTDB lineage: Bacteria > Bacteroidota > Bacteroidia > Cytophagales > Hymenobacteraceae > Hymenobacter > Hymenobacter artigasi. The sequence goes on from NZ_JAAVTK010000003.1 coordinate 411,279, forward strand.
CCGCGCTCGAAGGCCGTGATTCTGGCGGCCCACGCCTACGGGGTTTTGCTGGAAGCTGATGAGGTGCTGAATTTGGGCATCGAAGCAATCAGCGCGGCGGATATTGCTTTCGCGGCGGCGCGGGGGCAGAAAATCAAGGTAGTAGCGGCCGTGCAGCGCCTGCCCAATGGCCACGTCACGGCGCTGGTTACGCCGCAGCTGCTGGGGCCGGAATCGCCTTTGTTTACCGTCGAGCACGAGTTTAATGGCGTGGTGATTGACGCCGAATACGCCGGCCCGCAGTTTCTGCGGGGGCGCGGCGCGGGCGGGCATCCCACCGGCTCGGCAGTGCTGGCCGATGTGCTGGCCCTGCGGCGCGGCTACCGCTACGGCTACGCCAAGCGGGCCAATGCCCCCGAAACGCAGCTGACCCACGCCCTGGAAATAGACGCCTACCTGCGCCACGCCGACGTAGGCGTGCTACGCGAAGTGCTGACGTGGCTGGAGCTACCCGCCGAAGCCTTGCAAACTGACGCGAACGGGCCTTATGCCACCGGCCCGGTAGCCCTCCAGCAGCTGTGGGCCTGGCGCCAGGAATTGCGGACCAATAGCCTGTTCATAGCGCGGCGGGGCGCAGTGCGTCCGCTGAGCGGGGCAGTGCAAACGGTGCAGGTCCGCACCGAGGCAACGGTCGTGGCATAATTCCCCCAAACGCCAAATAGGCCCGATATATCAGGGCCATTTCCTGACTATTTGTTTATCAATCAATCAATTATTTGACGAATAATATTAGCCGAAAATCGGCTTGAGCCAATCAGCGAAACTCGATGCGAACTGCTGGCTGGCCGGGAAACTTCAGTGAATAAATACCGCCCCGCAAATTGCCCCGGGGCAAACTCAGCTCGCGGGTGGTAGGGCTGATGGTACGTACCACGCGGCCGGCGGCATCGAGCAGTTGGGCTTCGGCGGCGGTAGCCCAGGCAGCGGGCAGCAGGATGCGGATGGCGTCGTCAGCGGGGTTGGGGTAGGCCTGGGGGGCGGGCATGGGCACGGCCGGGGCCTGGGCGGCCGTCACCACCAGGCCGGGCAGGGCCAGTACGGGCCGCAGAAAATCGCGGATGGTGCGGAAGGTGGTATCGGCGTAGGCGGCGTTGGTTTCGAAGGGAATGTGGCCCGCGCCGCGCAGGGGCCGTAGCGTGTTGCGAATGCCCAGGGCGGTGGCGCGGGGGTTCAGCCGGCCGCTGCCGTACACGTATTTGGGCGGCAGGAACGAGCCCACCCGCCCTTGCAGGTAGGGCACGGTGCCGTCGGCGGTGCCGTGCACGCTCAGCAGCGGCGCGTTGCCGGCCTCGATGTAATTGGGGCTTTCGGTGGCTCCGCTCAGGTTGAGCACGGCCTGGGGCAGGCTGCTGTAGCCGGGGTTACCGCTCACGCCCTCTACGCCGCCCAGGGCGGCAATACCCACGTAGGCAGGCACTTCGGTGGCTTTATCAAGGTAACCGACTTCGAGCGCGGCAAAGGCCCCGGCCGACGAGCCGCCCACGATGATGTAGCCGGGATTGACGCGGTAGGTGTTGGCAGTAGCCGCGTCTTTGCGGAAGAAGCGCACGGCGGCGCGCAAATCCTGCATGCCCCGAATGGCCGACTTGGCAATGTTCACGGTATCGAAGCCCCCGCCGAGGACGATGCTAAAGTCCAGCAGCCGGTAATCGATGCTGGCCGTGACGTAGCCCAGGCGGGCAAATTTCGTGCACACGTCCACCATGTAGGCATCGGTGCGCAGGCCCGTCACGAAGCCGCCCTGGTGGGCGAAAATGATGACCGGCCGCCGGGCCAGCGCATCGCCGGTGGGCTGGTAAATATCCATGAGCAACGTCTGGTTGGCGCCCACCGAGTTTACGGCCGCCCCGAAAGCCACGCCCGAGGTCACGGTTACGTTGGGGAACAGCGGCCGGTAGTAGCGCCCGCCAGTGGTGTCGATAACGCCCTGGGCGCTGGCCGCCTGGGCGGCCGTGAGCAGCAGGGTGGCAAGGAAGAGAAAAAGTGTTTTCATCACAAAAAGAGAAAATAGTAGCCGGATAATACAGCGGCGGCCGGTTTGGGCATCAATGCTGGCAGGCGAGCAGGCGTTGGGGTGGCCGGGTGGGGCCGCGCTGGTTCCGAAGATACAGCCTGCGTTATTTGCGGCTGCTTAATCTCGCTCCGTTATGTCCATTTCCATCCCTCCCGCCCTGCGCGCCGGTCAGCGCGTCGCCATTGTGAGCCCCGCCCGCAAAATCCCGGCCCCCGAGCTGGCCCCCGCCATTGCCACCCTCCAAAGCTGGGGCCTGGAAGTGGTGCTGGGCGAAAGCATTGCCGGCGACCACCACCAGTTCGCGGGCGACGACGACCTGCGCCGCCGCGACTTCCAGCAGCAATTGGACGACCCCAGTATTCGCGCCATCCTCTGCGCGCGGGGCGGCTACGGCACCGCCCGCATTGTGGACGGGCTGGATTTTGCCGGTTTCCGGGCCGCGCCCAAGTGGGTGGCGGGCTTCTCCGATATCACGGTGCTCAACTCCCACCTGCTGGCTTTGGGCTACGCCAGCATCCACGGCGTGATGCCGGTGCTGTTCCATCAGGCCGGCGGCGAGCTGGCGTTGGAAACCCTGCGCCGGGCCTTGTTCGGCGAAGCCTTTCAGCCCATCGAAGTGGCTCCGCACCTGCTCAACTGGCCCGGCACGGCTACCGGCGCGCTGGTAGGCGGCAACCTGAGCCTGCTCCAGACCATCACGGGCACGGCCTCGCAGGCCGGCTTCGCGGGCCGCATTCTGTTTCTGGAAGACCTCGACGAGTACCTCTACCACATCGACCGGATGCTGCTGCACCTGCACCGCAGCGGGCAGCTGGCCGGGCTGGCCGGGCTGGTGGTGGGCCACTTCTCGGCCATGCGCGACAACGCCATTCCCTTCGGCAGCACGGCCCTCGAAATCATCCACCGCTACGCGCGGATATATGATTTCCCGGTGGGCTACGGCTTCCCGGTGGGCCACGAGGCCGATAACCTGGCCCTGGTGGTGGGCCAGACGGTGACGCTGACCGTGAACGGCGCGGGGGCACGGCTGGAGGCATAGGCGGCGCTTCCTTTTTTCGGATTTTCATGCTTTGGCAAGCCGGCTGAATAAGCCGGTGGGCGAAGCGTGCTCAGATTTTGCCTGCGCAACCGGGGCGAAACCGCACGGCAGCCAGCTGCTGATGCCAATTCTGCCAATAGGTAAAACACAAACTCTTGCCCTTGTCTTGATTATAACAACATCTGGTTGAAAGAAAGAATGAAATTTTCAAGACATTGAAATATAAGCTAGTAAGGCTGTTGGTATGCGGTTAGATTTGTATAAACCATTGATTTAACTATTCCCATCCGACACATATTCAATAAGTATAATCCTAATTCCAACATATTTACTTTTCTTCTCTTTCCACATGAAAAAACCCTACCTACCAGTACTGGCCTTCACACTTCTCGGGCTGGGCACGGCACAGACAGCTAATGCGCAATACGCATTCACCGACATCAACTTAGCACCCTATTCACAGAATTTTGATACGATGAGCGGGACCGTGCGCCTCACGGCGGCGGGCAGCTTGCGGCTATCGTCGCTGGCGGGCGTGTATGCCGCCGTGCAGGCCGATGCCCAGTTCGGCAGCCAGTCGGCCAGCCCCGACAGTCTGGTGGCCAACGACGGTTCCACCGTGACCGGCAACTATTACCACTTTGGCGCAGCCGGCAGCTCTGACCGGGCCTTCGGCGGCATTGCCGAAAGCGGCACGTACACCGGCACCGGCTTCGTGGGCATTCGCCTGCGCAACGACGCCAGCGTGACCATCCACCACCTGGAGGTGCAGTATGCCATGGAGCAGTGGTACAACTCGGGCAACGCGGCCGCTGCCTACGTGAACGTGGCCTACCGCAAAAGCAGCGGCGTGGCCGGCGAGAACATGGCCCAGCTCAGCAACGGGGCCGTAGGCGACGCCTGGACCGCCGTGGCCGCCCTCACAGTGGAAGCGCCTTCTACCGGCACCACCATTCAGAACCGCGACGGCAATGCCGCCTCGAACCGCCGCGTGGCCCAGACCATCCTCACCGGCCTCGACCTGGCTCCCGGTCAGGAAATCATGCTGCGCTGGGACTACGTGCTGAACCCCACCACCAACGGCAACGGTGTGAGCATCGACGACGTGCTGATTACTCCGCAAACCAGCGTCAGCATCGGCCAGGGCGGCACCAACCTGCGCTGGACCAATGCCCCGGCCACCCCCGGCGCCCCCAACCAAACCTACTACCTGGCCGGCACGGTGAACGCGGCCGACCTGGCCGCCATCGACGGGGCCAACGCGAAAATCATTGTGGGCACCCCGGCCCTCAACGGCCAGCCGGCCCAACCGGCCACCCTGGTCCTGAGCGACAACACGGCCCTGAACGTGCCGGTGGAAGTAGCCGCCGGCTCCATGCTGCGCATTGAGGAAGGCGCGGCCGCTGCGCCCCTCACGCTGGCCCTGCTGGCCCCCACCAGCACGGTGGTGTACGCGGGCACGAGTTCGCCACAAACCATTCGGCCGGCCAGCTACGGCCGGCTGCGGCTGGAAGGTGCCGGGGCCAAGAACCTGGGCGGCAACATCCTGGCCCAAGGCAACCTGGAGCTGGCCGGGGCCCGGCTGACGCTGGGCAGCTTCGATGCGACCGTGGCCAAAGGCGCGGCCGTGGTGGGCGCCTCGGCCAGCGCCTACGTGGTGACGGACCGCGCCGGCCGCCTGCGCCAGTCGGTACTCAGCGACAATGCCGCCGTGGTATTCCCCGTGGGCACCAGCGCGGCCTACCTACCGCTGACGCTGCGGCAGTCGGCCACGCGGTCGGAAGACGTATTTGCCGTGCGCGCGAGCGATGCCCGGTACGCCGGCTACGATGCCACCGATGCCGGCATCGGCACACCCCTGGCGGTGGCCAAAAGCGTGAAAAATACCTGGCTGGTGAGCGAGGAAGTGAAAGGCAATGCCAACGTGACCATGCAGGCCCAGTGGACCACCGCCGCCCAGAGCGCCGACTTCGACCCGGCCCAGGCCTACATCAGCCACTACCACAACAGCTTCTGGGACCGCACTGCTACCGAGGTGGGTGCCACGCTGGTGCCCGCCACCACCGACACCTACACGCTGGCGCGCTCGGGCATCCGCAGCTTCTCGCCCTTTACCGTATCGGCCGATGCGGCGCAGCCGCTGCCCGTCGAGCTGAAGGATTTTGCAGTGAAGCGCGGCCCCAACGCGGTGTATGCGGCCTGGGCCACGGCCAGCGAGCGCAATAGTCAGCGCTTCATCCTGGAGCGCAGCCTGAATGGCGAGCAGTTCATCGAAGTCGGCACCTTGCCGGCGGCTGGCATCAGTACCAGCACCCTAAACTACACCCTGACGGACAACCAGTTGCCTGCCTACGCCCCGACGCTTTACTACCGCCTGCGGCAGGTAGACGCGGATGGCAGCTTCAGCTAACTCGCCGGTGCGGAGCATTGTGCTCCTGGCTTCGGCAGCCCGCCTGCAGCTGTTCCCCAACCCAGCCATTGGCGGCCAGACGGCCCTCGTTGGCACCTTGCCCGGTACGCTGGTGCGCGTGTTCGACGGCATGGGCCGGACCGTGACCACCGCCCCGGCCGACGCCACCGGCACCGCCACCCTGAAGCTGTCCGCCGGGCTGGCCAGCGGCGTGTACGTGGTGCGCGCCGGGACTGCGGCCCTGCGCCTCACGGTAGAATAGCTTCACCAGGAGGCATTGGAACAAAAAAAAGGCGGGCCACATGGCCCGCCCTTTTTTGTTCTAAAGTCCCGCCGGCCGTTTTTATTAAGTTGTCATTCCTCCTGCGTCGGAATGACAATTTTCGCTTTACTCCATGTACAGCGTCTGCAACATGGTCTGGCCCACGGCTTTCATCGTGTTGCGGTCGATGATGGCCATGTTGTCGGTGGTGGCGTGGTGGTAGGCGGGGAAGTATTTGGCACCTACGGGTGGGTGGTCGTAAATGTCGATGGTAGGGATGCCTGCCTGATTCGTGTACACATGGTCATCGGTAATCGGGTCGGTGTCCTGAAAGCGAAAGAAGTTGGAGTAGCCAAGTTGGGCGGCGGTGTTCCAGATTTTGTCGAGTGGGCCACGGGCGTTGGTGCGCGAGGTGCCTTCGCGGGTAAAGTTTCCGCCCTTCGCCCCCACCATGTCGAGCAGCACGCCGTACTCGGCCTTGTAGCCGGCGGGCAGCAGGTTTTTAGCCCAATATTGTGAGCCCAGGCACCACGAATCGGTGCCGCTGCCGGCCAGCTGGTCCTTGAGGTCGGCCTGGGTGGTGTCGTCGTGGCCCCAGTCCTCGGCATCGAAGAAAATGAAGTCGACGCCCACATTGGGGGCTAAGCTGTCGGGCTGCAGGCTGAGCTGGCGGGCCATTTCCAGGGCCACGGCCACGGCGCTGGCCCCGTCGGAGGCGCCATCCATGGACTTGTTTTTCTTTTTGGGGTCGGGGTCATCATCGGCGAAGGGGCGGGTGTCCCAGTGGCCGAAGATGGCCACGCGCCGCGCCGCCTGCGGCTGGTACTGCGCAATGATGTTGCGGGCGTGGATGTTGGTGCCATCAAACGTCATCGCCTCGAAGGGCTGCTCCATCACCTTCAGGCCGTAACTTTTTAGCTTGGCCACCAGCCAGTTGCCGGTGGCAATGTGGGCCTTGGAGTTGGGCACGCGCGGGCCAAAACTCACCTGCTTCGCCGTGAAGGCGTAGGCCGAGTCGGCGTTGAAAACCGGGGCTTTGGGCAGCTTGGCCGGAGCCGTGGTGTCGGCGGTTTCGGTGGCCTTTTTATCGGGGCAGCCGGTGAGGACGAGCAGGCCGGCCAGGGCGGCGAGGGGAAGGCGAAAGGTGCGGAATGTCATGCTGTAGGGGCGGGGCTTGCCCCCGCCCGTCGTTGAACAATGATTGTGAACGAGCCTCGGCCGTCGTTCCATTAGCCGGGCGGGGACAAGCCCCGCCCCTACACCTTTTACTCTTCGCTATACGCCCACTCCACGCCGGCTTTGGTGTCTTTTATCACGATGCCCTGGTTTTTGAGGGCGGCCCGGATAACATCCACTTTATCGTAGGCTTTGTCGGCTTTGGCTTCGGAGTAGAAGCCGAGGGTGAGTTCCAGCAGCTGCTCCACGTTGGCGCGGGGCTCGTCGCTCAGGCCCAGCACGTCCTGCACCATGGTGCGGTAGGTGGCGGCGGCCTGGGCGAAGGCCTCGGGGCCTACTTCGGCCAGCGCGGCGGGGTTGGCGGCCAGCGTGTTGAAGCGCTTGAGGAGGTCGAACAGCGCGGCCATGGCGCGGGGCGTGTTCAGGTCGTCGTCGAGGAATTCGGCGGGCTTGGCGGCCAATGTGGTGAGCTGGTGAGCTGGTGAATTAGCGAGTTTATCATTCGCTTCATCACTCACCAATTCACTACTCACTATTTCACCACTAAGCTTATCCAGCAGGCGCAGGCCGTTCATCAGCTTGCGGTAGCCTTTGCGGGCGGCTTGCAGGGCGTCGTCGCTCACGTCAACCGGGCTGCGGTAGTGGGCCTGCAGCAGGAAAAAGCGCACCACCATGGGCGAGTAGCCGAAGGCCAGCGGACCGGTCGGGCCCTTGAACATATCGCCCAGCAGCACGAAGTTGCCCAGGCTCTTGCTCATCTTGGTGCCGTTCACGGTTATCATGTTGTTGTGCATCCAGATGCGGGCCTCGTCGGTGTGCGAGTGGCTGCCCTGGCTCTGCGCAATCTCGCACTCGTGGTGCGGAAACATCAGGTCCAGGCCGCCGCCGTGGATGTCACTCAACTCACCTAAGTACTTGCGGCTCATGGCCGAGCATTCCAAGTGCCAGCCGGGGAAGCCTTCGCCCCAGGGTGAGGGCCAGCGCATGATGTGCTCGGGCGAGGCCTTCTTCCAGAGGGCAAAATCCAGGGGGCTGCGCTTCTCGCTCTGGCCTTCCAGGTTGGCGCGGGTGCCGGCCAGCTGGTCCTCAATGCTGCGGTTCGAGAGCTTGCCGTAGCGCTTGCCTTCGGCGTTGTACTTCGGCACATCGAAATACACCGAGCCGTTGACTTCGTAAGCCAGGCCGTTGCCGATAATTTCTTCGATTACCTGAATCTGCTCGATGATGTGGCCGCTGGCCTGGGGCTCAATGTCGGGCGGCAGGCAGCCCAGGCCCAGCATGTGCTGGCGGTAGCGGTTGGTGAAGTGCTGGGCCACCTGCATGGGCTCGATGCGGGCGGCGCGGGCGGCCTTTTCCATCTTGTCCTCGCCGGTGTCGGCGTCGCTTTCGAGGTGGCCTACGTCGGTGATGTTGCGCACGTAGCGCACCTGGTACTGCAGGTGGCGCAGGTAGCGCGTGAGCACGTCGAACACCACCGGGCCGCGGGCGTTGCCCAAATGGGCCTCGCTGTATACGGTAGGGCCGCACAGGTACACGCCCACCTGGGGCGCGTGCACGGGCTGGAATTCTTCTTTCTTGCGGGTAAGCGTGTTATAAAGACTAAGCGACATGGTGCAAAGGTAGCGGGAGGAAAACTCCCCTCCTTACCAAGGAGGGGATGTTCGAGCCGCAGGCTCGGACGGGGGTGGTTGTGGGCGTTGAACGAAGCCCAAACGAAACAGAGTACGGCTCAACGCTATTTAGCGGCTGGGTGTTCGAAGCTGGTTTGAGGTATTATGCGCAGGGAGTTCAACCGGCTTGTGCGGTATCGTTCAACGACACCAACCACCCCCGTTTCAGCTTTGCTGAAACATCCCCTCCTTGGTAAGGAGGGGAGTTATTGTGCTACTCCGTTAACCGATAAAGCCCTTCGACCGGGAAATGGTCGCTCCACTTTATCTCGCGGTGCACCTTACAGCCCAGCACCTGCCACTGCGGGCTGGCAAACTGCTGGTCGATGCGCAGGCCGGGCAGCTTGCCATTGTACGTGGCCCCAATGCCGAGGCCCACGGTGGCCCAGGCGTTCTGCATGTGGTCGGCCAGCTGGTCGTAGACGTAGGAGTAGGGCAGGTCGTTGAAATCGCCGGCCAGCAGCACGGGATAGGGCGAGCGCAGCACGCGGGCCAGCACGGTATCGACCTGCACGCCCCGGGCCACGGCTCCGTTGCGGAAGCGGCGCAGGAGGTTGGGGGCTTTCTGGCGCAGGCCGGCGCGGCTTTCGGTGGCCGTGGCAATGTCGCTTTCGGCCATGGCCATGCTTTGCAGGTGCACGTTGAAAACGCGAATGGTATCGGGACGGGTGTGGCCGGGGCCGGCGGGGCGGGCCAAATCGGCCCACATGGCGTGGTTCTGCGAGAGCTTGCCGAAGGGAATAACGCCCTGCCGCACAAGGGGAAAGCGCGAAAAAATGGCCAGCCCGAACTCGGCCCCAGCACTGTTGGTGAGGGTGGTGGACACGAAGGCGTGCCGCCCACTGCCCTTGCCCAGCTGGTCTTCCGACTGGAAAATACCGCCGCTTTCCTTCGAGCGGCGCGGCTCGTTGTAGAACTCCTGGAGGCAGAGCACATCGGCCGGGCTCGTGGCCAGCCACCGGATAAAGCCTTTGGAGGAGGCATAGTCCGGGTCGCGCAGCTGGGCATACACGTTGAAGATGCGGACGTTGGCCGACAGCAGCGTAACGCTGTTCGAATGAGGCACGAAGAAAGCGGAATGAAGAATTTCTCCGTTGGATAATTTCACACTCGTCTGACTTAATTCTTCCTTAAGCGAAGCGTGCAAAGCCAGGCCGCGCTGCACATGCGGCCACGTAAGACCCAGGGCCACAATGGGCAGTAGCGCCACCCGCCAGTTGCGCCGCAGCCAGTACAAGGCCAGCAGGGCCGTGAGCAGCAGCGCCACCGGCGTGGTAAGCGCCCCAAACACCACCGGCCAGAACGCGCGGGCCGGCACCTGCTCGCAGGCAATGGCCAGCAGCAGCCAGCCCAGGGTAAGCAACGTGAATTTGAAAGCGAAAGAGCGGCGCACGGCACAAGCAACGGAGTCCGCAAAGGTAACGGCCCGCCGGGCGTAGGTGCGAAGCGGCGCTTTGCACTACATACCCACACCACATAGGCCCCGCTTAGAGTAGGTGCGAAGCGGCGCTTCGCACTATATGCCCGCACCACACAAGACGCGCACGAATTTTGTGCGATTGCCGTTCCGCCCATGGCCCGCGCCCGGCGCGGGCCGGGCGCTACTTTTTTCCAATCTTTGCCTTTCCACTCCTTTCTGCCTCTGGCGTTTCTATGCCGATACCTCTCCGCTCGTTGGGCCGCTTTGTGCTGGCTTTAGTAGGTTGTGCTGCCCTCCCGCGCCCGGCGCAGGCGGCGCGGGGCGCGGCCACCGCCCCCGCCACCCCCAGCCTCGAATTTGTGCAGAACAAAGGCCAATGGGATGGCCGCGTGCGCTACGAGGCCGCCCTGCCGGCTGGAACGCTGTTCGTGCTGCCCACCGCCCTCACCTACGCTTTCCTGGACCCGGCCGCCCTGCGCCACCACGACGGCACCCCCCGCCCCGCCGCCGGCACGGCCAAAGCCGATGACATCGCGGCCCACGCCTACACCGTGCATTTTGAGCAGGCCAGCACCCGCGCCCGCCTCACGGCCGAAACCCCTACGGCCGGTGAGCGCAACTACTTTATCGGCAGCGATGAGCGGCGCTGGGCCAGCCACGTGGGCGCGTTCCGGCGGCTGCGCTACACCAGCCTATGGCCCGGCATCGACCTGACGCTGTATGAAAACGCCGGCCAGCACCTGGAGTACGACGTGCTGCTGGCCCCCCGCGCCAACCCCGCCCGCGTGGCCCTGCGCTACGACGGGGCCAGCGCCCTGGCCCTGGACGCGGCCGGCAACCTCGTCATTAAAACCACGGTGGGCACCACTACCGAGCTGGCCCCGCGGGCCTGGCAGCTCGATGCCGCCGGACAGCGCCAGCCGGTGGCCTGCCGCTACGTGCTCACGGGCCGCACCCTCACCTTCGCCCTCGGCAGCTACGACCGCGCCCGCGCCCTGACAATTGACCCCACGGTGCAGTTCTCGACCCTGAGCGGCTCTACGGCCGACAACTGGGGCTTCACGGCGACTTATGATAATGCGGGCAATATGTATTCGGGGGGCATTGTGGCCAGCAATTTGGGCGGCACCTATCCGGCCACGCCCGGTGCGTTCCACACCGCATTCAGCAGCATCGAGGATATCGGCATCATCAAGTACAATACCAGCGTGAGCGGCGCGGCGGCGCGGGTGTGGGCCACCTACCTGGGCGGCAACAGCGCCGAATTCCCCCACAGCCTGGTGGTGAACGCACAAAATGAGCTGGTGCTGCTGGGCAGCACCTCCTCCACCGACTACCCCACCACGACCGGCGTGGTGCAGCGCAGCTTCGGGGGCGGCACTTACCTCGACCCTTTCGGCGACGGATTTCCGTACAACATGCCCAACGGCTCCGACCTCATCGTGACCCGTTTCAGCGCCGATGGCAGCCGCTTGCTGGCCAGCACCTACCTCGGGGGCTCAGGCAACGATGGCGTCACCACCTCCTCGCTGGCCGCCAACTACGGCGACTCTTTCCGGGGCGATGTGCTGCTGGATGGGGCCGGCAACGTCTACATCGCCAGCAATACCTTTTCGCGCAATTTCCCGCTGATGAACAACAGCTTCAATAACGTGCTGGCGGGCGGCGGGCAGTCCGATGCGCTCATCTGCAAGCTCACGCCGGGGCTGAACATCATGCTCTGGGCCGGCTACCTGGGCGGCACCGGGGCCGATGCCGCGTATTCGGTCCAGCTCGATGCGCAGGGCCGCACTTACGTGTGCGGCGGCACTACGTCGCCCAACTTCCCCACCACCGCCGGGGCCTACCGCCCCACCGCGCCGGGCTCCATTGATGGGTTCGTGGCCCGCATCAGCACCGATGGCCGCACCGTGGAACGCGCCACCTACGTGGGCACGCCCGGCTACGACCAGGCTTTTCTCTTGCAGCTCGATGCCGATGGCGACGCTTATCTACTGGGCCAGACGCTGGGGCAGTATCCCACTACGCTGGGCCTCTACGCCACGGCGGGCGGCACGCAGTTCATTCAAAAGCTGAATCCCGACCTTACCAGCAGCCTTTACAGCACGGCGTTTGGCAGTGGCGGCAGCGCCAACGGCCCCAACCTGGTGCCCACCGCTTTTCTGGTCGATGACTGCGAGCGGGTGTACGTGTGCGGCTGGGGCGGGCAGGTGAACAGCCGGGGCAGCGGCTACCTGGGCGGCAGCACCAATGGCCTGCCCACAACCAACGGAGCCCTGCAAACCACCACCGACGGCTCCGACTTCTACCTGGCCGAGTTCGCAGCCGGCATGACCGGGCTGGAGTACGCCACCTTCTTTGGCCAGAACGGGGTGCCCGAGCACGTTGATGGCGGCACATCGCGCTTCGATAAGCGCGGCGTGGTGTACCAGGCCGTGTGCGCCAGCTGCGGCAGCAGCCAGGGCTTCCCGCTGCCACCCGGCGCGGGCACTTACACCGTGCGCAACGGCAGCACAAACTGCAACAACGGCGCTTTCAAAATGAACTTTGAAGTAGTGCAGGCCGATGCCGGCCCGCGCCGCTACCTGTGCCTCGACAATGGCCCCGTGGCACTGGCCGGCAGCCCGGCCGGTGGCGTGTGGGCCGGGCCGGGCGTGCAGGCGGCTTCCGGCGGCGGCTACCGCTTTGTGCCCACCGCCGTGGGGCCGGGGCAGTACGTCATCAGCTATACCGTGGCTACTACCGGCATTTGCCGCAGCACCCGCAGCGTGCGCTACGTGGTGGCCCCGCCGGTGGTGCCCACGTTTGCGCCCGTGCCCCCGCAGTGCGTGGTAGGCGCGGCGGTGGCCCTGGCGGCCACGCCGGCCGGCGGCACCTTCAGCGGGCCGGGCGTGAGCAATGGCCGCTTCGACCCGGCCGCCGCCGGCACGGGCACCCACACGCTCACCTACAGCATTGCCGATTCAATGGGCTGCGGCACCCTCAGCCAACCGGTGGTGGTGAGCCGCCTGCCCGTCATCACGCCCGGCCGCGACACCAGCCTGTGCGCCGACCTGCGCCAGCCTTTCCAGCTGCGCGGCTACGCGCCGGCCGGCGGCGTGTGGAGCGGCACGGGCGTCACGGCCGGCGGCTACTTCACCCCGCCGAATACCGGCAACCGGGGCGGGGTATTTCCGCTCATCTACACCGTCACGCAGGGCTCCTGCCAGGCCACGGCCACTCGCACGGTGGTGCTGGCCCCCGTGTCGGCCCAGGATGTGGGCCTGAACCTGCCGGTGTGCACTGCCGCGCCGCGCTACGCCGGCCTCGCGCCGTTCGACTGTCCGCTCTCGCCGGTGCTGCTGGCTCCGCACGCCACCTACCGCTGGGATTTTGGCGATGGCAGCCCGGTTAGTACCGATACCGAGCCCACCCACCGCTACACCCAGCCCGGCACGTATCGCGTTACGCTCACGGCGCGCTACGGCAACTGCGAGGTGCTGACCGGCTTCTCACCCGTAGAAGTGGGCGACGTGTTCATGCCCAACATCATCACGCCCAACGGCGACGCCGCCAATCAGAACTTTGAGCCCCGCTTCAGCTGCCGGCCGGCTTCGCTGGAAGTGTACACCCGCTGGGGCCAGCGCGTGTACCAGACCGATGACTACCACAACAACTGGGACGCTGCCGGCCTGCCCGATGGCATCTACTACTACAAGCTGCGCGATGCCGACGACCGCCGCGCCAAAGGCTGGGTAGAAGTGCGCCGCTAGGACGTAGTGCGAAGCGGTGCTTCGCGTTCCCGCACGCAGCCCCCCCCCAATTTCGGCGGCACGGAGCTGCGAAGCACCGCTTCGCACTACGCCCCGGCGGGCCGCACCTCGCGCCCCGCAATGTCCACTGCCTGCCCCGCCACCAGCACGTGCAGCTGCAAGCCGTGCCCGCTGATAACCGCGCCATCGGGCAGGCCGGGCAGGTTGTTGTGGGTGGCCTGGGCCGCGTCGATAACCACCACGGCTTCCTCGCCGAATACCTGAGCGGGCTGGCCGGGCCGAATGAGCAGGCCGGTTTCCTCGCTCAGGCCGATGCCCAGCAGGGCCGGCTGGGCCAGCACGGCATGCATGAGGCGCGCATAGCGCCCGCGCTCGGCAAAGTGCTGGTCGAGCAGCACGCCGGGCAGCAGGTTCAGGCCGGGTTTCACCTCGATGCGGCCGCCCAGCAGGCTGCGCCAGCCGTGGCCGTTCACCAGCATGTACTCGGCCACGGCGGAGGCCCCGGCGCTGGTGCCGGCCAGGATGAAGCCGGCTTCGGTCTGGTATTTCTGCTTGAGAATGGCTAGAAATTCGGTACCGAGCAGGAAATCGGTGAGGCGTTCCTGGTCGCCGCCGCTCATGAAAACGAGCGCGGCCCGGCGCAGGCGCGTGAGCGTGGCGGGGTCGTCGGCGGGGTGGTCTTCATCTACTTGCAGGTGCCGGACGTGGGGGCAGCCCAGCTGGTGCCAGGAGTGGGCGTAGGCGGCGGCGGTGCGGGCGGGCTGGCGGCGGCTGGCCGTGGTGAGCACCTCAATGGGCAGGTTACGGTCGGGCAGCAGGCCGGCCAGCAGGGTCAGCAGGGGGTCGTCGTCGCCGCCACCGAGCACGGCGAGCGTGCCCAGGGGCGCGGCAACGGGAGAAGCATCAGGCATAAATACGGGTTTGGGGCGGCAAGATGGGGCTGCGGCGGGGATTTGGGGTCGCCGCGGCTGCCGCCGCTGTTACGGAAAAACCTGCGGAAAGTCCGTCATGCCGAGCGCAGCCGAGGCATCTCGCGTGCAGCAGTAAACCAATCGATTGAATTACTACCCCATGCGAGATACCTCGGCTGCGCTCGGCATGACGGTCGGCGTTGTTCAATACCCCCCAAACAACCACCGCCCTACCTTACCCATTTCCCGCCGGCTTGGCCCTACTTTTGTGGAGCTTATTCCCTTCATCAACCCCGCTTGCCTAGCGAAGCACCTCCCCTCCCCTCTTTTTCATGCAGCCGCATACCCTGGAAACCATCACGTCCCTGATTCAGGAGGGCGAATTTTTCAAGCTGAAACAGGTGCTTCGCGACTTTCAGCCGGCGGAGCTGGTGGCCCTTATCGAGGAGGAAGAGGAACGGGAGCAGCTCATCATCTTCCGGCTGCTGCCGCTGAAGTTGGCCACCGAGGTGTTCGAATACCTCGACCTAGAGGAGCAGCGCCACTTCCTCGACAACCTGGCCCAGGATAAGATGGCCGACATTCTCAACGAGATGTCGCCGGATGACCGCACCACCCTGCTCGAGTTTCTGCCCGCCAACTTCGTGGCCGAGCTCGTGCAGAGCCTGAGCGAGGAAGAGCGCAAGGTGACGCTGCAGCTGCTGGGCTACCCCGAATACTCGGTGGGCCGCCTGATGACGCCCGACTACATTGCCATTCGCGAGAACTGGACGGTGCAACAGGTACTCGACTTCATCCGGCAGCACGGCGGGCAGTCCGAAACGCTGAGCATGCTCTATGTGACCGACGCGCAAGGCATCCTGATTGATGACATCCGCATCCGGGAGTTTCTGCTGGCCGCGCCCACGGCCCGGGTGCGCGACCTCATGGACCGCCGCTTCGTGCAGCTCACCGTGACGCAGGACCAGGAAGAGGCCATCGACGTGTTCCGGCGCAACGACCGCAACGCCCTGCCCGTGGTAAGCGACCAGGGCATCCTGCTCGGCATCGTGACCATTGACGATATCCTCAGCATTCGGGAGCAAGAAGACACCGAGGACATGCAGAAGCTCGGCGGCTCCGAAGCCCTCGATGAGCCCTACCTCACCATGCCGCTCCTCACGCTGGTGCAGAAGCGGGCCGGCTGGCTGGTGGTGCTTTTTCTGGGCGAGCTGCTCACGGCTTCGGCCATGCAGTTTTTTGAGGGCGAGCTGCAGAAGGCCATCGTGCTGGTGCAGTTTGTGCCGCTCATCATCAGCTCGGGCGGCAATTCGGGCTCGCAGGCCACGTCGCTCATCATCCGGGCCATGGCGCTGGGCGAATTCACGCTGGGCGAATGGTGGCGGGTGCTGCGGCGCGAGCTCATCACCGGCTCGGCGCTGGGCCTGATTCTGGGCCTGGTGGGCTTTGGACGCATTGCCATCTGGCAGAGCATCACGCCCATTTATGGCGAGCATTGGGCGCTGGTGGCCCTCACGGTAGGCATCGCGCTGGTAGGCATTGTGCTGTGGGGCTCGCTGGCGGGCTCCATGCTGCCGCTGCTGCTCAAGAAGCTGGGCCTGGACCCGGCCACGTCCTCCGCGCCCTTCGTGGCCACGCTGGTCGACGTGACGGGGTTGATTATCTACTTCTCGGTTGCGCTGCTGCTGCTGCGAGGGACGCTGCTGTAGGTAAATGAGCAATTGAGTAAATGAGTAAGGGCGTGAACGGCTCCACTACCGTTCACGCCCTTACTCATTTACTCAATTGCTCATTTACAACTTCCGCCGGTTGGCCTTCTTCTCCCCTTGAATCTTCTTGCCTTCCAGGCGCTTGCGCACGGCTCCTTTGCTGGGCTTGGTGGCTTTGCGGGGCTTGGGCCGGCGCAGGCTTTTCAATAATAATTCATGGAAGCGCGCCAGCACGATTTCCTTGTTGCGGAGTTGGCTGCGGTCGTCCTGCGCGGTGAGCAGTAGCAGGCCATCGGTGGTGAGCTGGCCGGCCAGCTTCTCCATTATCAGCTGCTTCTGGAGGTCGGTGAGTACCTGCGAATCCATCAGGTGCCAGCGTAGTTCCACTCGGGATTCTACCTTGTTCACGTTCTGCCCGCCCGGTCCGCTGGCCCGGCTGGTCTGGAAGGTGATTTCGGGCAGAAAGGCGGTAGTAGGAGGCAACATAACGAAGGGTTGAGTTTTGAGGGTTGAATGTTGAGTTGAATATGTCAGGTTATTCGAAACTCAACATTCAACCCTCAAAACTCAACCCTTATTCAAGAGCATCGCGCCATACGAGTATCCGCCGCCGAACACGGTGATAATCACCTTATCGCCGCCCTTCAGCGTGTCCCACACTTCGGCCAGGCCGATGGCGGCCCCGGCGCAGCCGGTGTTGCCCAGGCGCTCGATGTTGTTCACGGTACGCTCCAACTCGATGCCGAGCTGCTTGGCCACGTTTTTCGAGATGCGCAGGTTGGCCTGGTGCGGGATGAGGTAGGTAAGGTCGGGGGTGGCGATGTGGTGCTTGTCGAGCAGCGTCTGGGTTACGCGGGCCATGTAGGTGCAGGCCTGCTGAAACACGTCGCGGCCGAAGGGCATCACGATGCCTTTCTCTACCGGTTTCAGGGTCACGGCCTCGTCGGCTTTGCCCACGGGAGCCGCACCGCCGGTGATGACCTCGGCAATGTGCAGGTCCTCGGGGCTGATGCGCTCCTTGCTGATGAGCAGGGCCGCCGCGCCATCGCCCCAGAGGTGGCCGGCCATGGTGTCGGCCTCGTTGTTGTAGGCGGTGTTGTGCTCGGTTACCACCACCACGGCGCGGGTGGCTTTGCCCATGGCAAAGTAGCCCTCCACAATTTCAACGGCGTTGAGCAGCGACGAGCAGGCCGAGGAAATGCTCACCGTCGGGATTTCGTTGATGCCCAAATCGCGCTGCACGGCGTGCGCGGCCGTGAAAATAGTATCGTGCGGCGTATAGGTGCCGGCCACGATAAGGTCGACACTAGCCTGGGCAAAGCTGGGAGCGGCAGCCAGTGCGGCGCGGGTGGCGGCAATGGCCATGGTGTTGGCATTCTCGCCGGGGGCCGCTTTGCGGCGCTCCTGGATGCCGGTGCGCTCAATTATCCACTCGCTGGCCAAGCCGTTGATTCGAGTGAAATGCGCGTTGGTGACGACGGCCTCCGGGAGGTAGGCCGCCACATGATGAAGATACACGGGGTGGTATTGGGTGAAACACAAAGCCGGTTGGCGGCCCGGTAAAGGTACGGCCTGCATCCCCCGGCGGTCGGCGCAGGGTGGTTATATGCCCGAATTTTACACCCGCAGGCCAGTTTGGAAGTTAAGAGTTAAGAGTTGATGCAGATTCACCAACCCTTAACTCCTAACTTTTAACTCTTAACTCTTATTCCTTCGTCACCCGGCCGCTGCCGTGCGTGTTGCTGCTGAGCTGGGCCCCGCCGGCCACGTACAGGCTGCCCGAACCCGAAATAGCCCCCTCGGCCGTGCGGCTGGCATACACATGGGCATCGCCCGAGCCGCTGATGCGGGCGCGGCTGGTTTCGGTTTTCAGGTCGTGGGCCCGCACTTTGCCCGAGCCGCTGATGCGGATTTCGTTGCTGGGGCAGGTGCCGCCCACCCGCACATCGCCCGAGCCCGACACGGCCGTTTCGAGGCGCCCGGCCCGCAGCTGCGGCACCAGCAAATCGCCGGAGCCGCTCACGG
Organism: Hymenobacter artigasi; assembly: GCF_012275535.1. Lineage (GTDB taxonomy): Bacteria > Bacteroidota > Bacteroidia > Cytophagales > Hymenobacteraceae > Hymenobacter > Hymenobacter artigasi. The sequence continues at coordinate 429,706 of NZ_JAAVTK010000003.1, forward strand.
CCAGTGTCATGGCATCGGCCTCCAGCGGGCCGTTTAGCTCCAGCTTGCCCGAGCCGCCCACGCGCAGCGCCGTGAGGCTGGGCACGGTCACGTACACCGTCACGGCGCCGTGGTTTTTGTAGTTGAACATGCCCTTGCCCGCGTTTTGGCGGTAGCCCAAGCGCAGTTGGCTGCCTTTCACTTCGGTCTCAAAATCGGCCAGGTCTTCCTTGCTGGCTTCCACCACCACACTCTGGGGGCTGCCCTGCTTCACCACCACATGGGCCGAGCCGCCGAGGCTGATTTCGGTGAAAGCGCCCACTGTGCGGGTTTCGCGGTCGGCCAGGGGCCGGGGCGCGGTGAAGGACGAGAGCGTGCCCACGGCCAGGGCCAGCAGGCTGGCGCACATCGAGGTAATCCGAAAATTCTTCATGAGAAAAAAGGAGAAAGGGTGAGTTGGTGAACCCGGTTACCAGCATGATGCTGCGAACGTTACAGCGGTTGCCCGAAGTTATTTCTTTCTACCTTTTTTCTATTCCGTTTTCCTAAAACTCTACGTGCAGGCGAATGGCCACTACGTGCACCGGCCCACTACGGTCGCGGTTATACCCAGGGTTTACAACAAATTGATAATCAGGGCTAATTGATGCGTGATAGGTGGGCAGCGCGAAGCTGTAGTACACCTCGCCAATCTGCTCCAGGCCGTAGTTGAGGGCGCCATTGTTGGGCACGTAGCCCGTGCCGGGGCCGTCGCCCACCATGAAGCCGTAGCCGCCGGCCGCCAGGTAGGCGCGGTGCTCGGGGCTGATGCCGTTTACGACAATGGCCGCGCCAACGCGGTCGTTGGGCCGTTGCCAGCGGTCGCCGGTGCTCACAATGCCGAGGCTGGCACTCTGGTCGATTTCGGTGAAGGCCCAGGTTTCGTTCTTGCCATCGTTGTAGCTCACGCGGGCAAACAGGCCCACGTTTTTGGCAATTTCCTGCTCCGCATTCAGGCCGAAGCCGATTTTGGTGTGGCCGTCGCGGCGCACCAGCGTCACGTCGGGCTGCTCGCCGGTGAGCTGGGCCAGCCGGACGGCCGTGTTGTAAGTCGCCATGGCCGCCACGTTGCGGAAGCCCAGCGCCCGAATGGTGCCCTGCCGGCCCCGGAGGTGGTACACTTTGGTCAGCTCCACGGTTTCGGCGTGGGCCGTGCCGTAGTCGAAATCGAGCGTGGGGCCATTGGCCTCGGTGGGCATGAGCGTGGTGGCAAAACGGGCCGCAAAGCCGGGCGTCACGTACTCAAAAACCCCGCCCACAGTGTAGCCCCGCGTGTTGGCGGCATAGTCCCAGCCGCCGGCGCTCATCAGGCTCCAGTTCAGGAACTGGGTGCGCGGGTCGTGCGAGTAGCTGTTCTGGTCGAAGAAATCAGCCGTGCTGAACTTGCCCACGTTGATGGCAAAGTAGCGCCGGGGCGTGGGGCCGGCTACTTGGTTGAGGTCGTCGTCGTCCTTATCGGTTTCCGAGCCCAACGCAAACACTTGGCGCAGGTACAGCCGGGCCAGGTATAAGTTGGGGGATGGGTTGCCGATGCGGAACGTTTCGCCGTTGGTGAAGCCCGCGATGCCGCGCGCACCGCTCAGGCCAGTACCGCCCGCCACTTCGGGGTTGAAGTACACCGCCGCGCCCTTCCACAGCCGCCGGCCAATAAACAGCGTGCTCGTGAACGACAGCTTCGCCGATTCGCGGTCGGCCAGGCTAAATTCGCCCGCATACGGCGTAGTCAGGTCGTTATGCCATTGGTCGACAAGCGTTTGCTGGAAGTGCAGGCTCCACTTGCGCGGGGCCCCGGGGTCATTCGGATTAGGAAGGTGCGCGGGCTCCTGGGCCGAAGCGGCATTGGGCGGCGTGGCGGGAGTAGTAGAGCCGGGGGGCGTGACCTGGGCCAGCGCGGGCAGGGCCAGCAGCAGCGCTCCGGCAACAAGGATAGAGGTGTGTTTCAGAAAAAAAACCTGAGCAAGCCGAATAAAATGGGGTGCAAGATACCGCCCCTTTTATGTTGAACAAGTGAAGTTTATCCGTTTCCTGAAGTTGCGGCGGGCAGCTTGAGTAGCAGGCACGGGCCAAACCGGCTGGCCAACCTGGGCAACCCGGGCTTTTTGCCTTGCAGCCCGCTTTCCCTGCCCCACGCCCTACTTTTGCCCCATGCCGCTACTTCATTACCTCGACCAGGGCCAGGGCCGCCCGCTGGTTATCCTCCACGGCCTGTTTGGCACCCTCGACAACTGGCAGACCCTGGCGCGCCGCTGGGCCACCGAAACTGACCTGCGCGTTATCAGCGTGGATTTGCGCAACCACGGCCGCTCGTTTCACTCGCCCGAGCATACCTACGCCCTCATGGCGCAGGACCTGCTGGCGCTGTTCGACCACCTGCAGCTCGGCCCCGACACCACCCTCATGGGCCACAGCATGGGCGGCAAGGTGGCCATGCGCTTTGCCCTCGACCACCCCGAACGGCTGGCCAAGCTCATCGTGGTCGACATCGCCCCGCGCTTCTCCGACATGGAGCACCAGGACGACATCGTGGCCGGCCTGCAGTCCGTCGATTTCACCACCTGCACCAACCGCCAGGAGGCCGATGCCGCACTCGCCAAGTACGTACCCAACTTCGGCACCCGGCAGTTTCTGCTAAAAAACCTCTACCGCAAGGAGGACAACACCTTCGGCTGGCGCATCAACCTGGAGGTGCTGGCCGCGCAGCTCGCCGCCATCGGGGAAGAAACCATGGGCGTCGCGCCATTTATGAAGCCCGCGCTGTTCATCCGGGGCGGCAAATCGGACTACATCACCGCCGAGGATAAGCTGACGAATATTCCCGCGCTGTTCCCCAACTCGCAGGTGGCGACCGTAGTCGATGCCGGCCACTGGCTGCACGCCGAGAAGCCGGAGGAGGTATTCGAGATGGTGAAGACGTTCGCGATGAGCTAATTGTAGCTTGGACTCTGCGAGTCCGAGCAGCGAGCGCAGCGAGCATCTCGCGTCTGGTTATTGATTGCCAGTTAACAATGAGTCCTAATGCGAGATGCTCGCTGCGCTCGCGCTCGGACTCGCAGAGTCCAAGCTACTATTTATGTCCGGAACCCTCTTCCTCATTCCCACGCCGCTGGCCGATGACACGGCCCCGCAGGTGTTGCCGCCGCAGGTGGTGGACGCCGTGGCGGCCCTCCCCTACTTCCTGGTCGAGAATGCCCGCACGGCCCGCCGCTTCGTGAAAAGCGTGGCCCCGCACCGCATTATCGAGGATATCCGCTTCGTGGTCATCGACAAAGACAGCACCGATGCGGAGGTGCGCGCCGCCCTCGCGCCGCTGGTGAAGGAGGGAATTGATGCCGGCATTCTGAGTGAGGCGGGCTGCCCGGGCATTGCTGACCCGGGCGCGGCGCTGGCGCGGGAAGCCCACCGACAGGGTCTGCGGGTGCGGCCGCTGGTGGGGCCATCGTCGCTGCTGCTGGCGCTCATGGCTTCGGGGTTGAATGGGCAGCAGTTTGCTTTCCACGGGTATTTGCCCATTGAGAAAGCGCCGCGCGTGGCGGCCATCAAGGCCTTGGAAAAGGAAGCGCAGCAGCGGCAGCAGTCGCAGCTGTTTATTGAAACGCCTTACCGGAACGGGTCGCTGTTCAGCGATTTGCTGGCGCATTTGCAGCCCGGCACCCGCCTGTGCGTGGCGGCTGATGTGACGGGCGCAGGGGAGTTTATCAAGACGCTGACTGTTGCGGACTGGCGGCGGTTGCCGGCACCGGAGCTGCACAAGATTCCGACGGTGTTTTTGTTCGGGACGTAGCGAACCACCTGTCATCCTGAGCACCGCGAAGGACCTTGTCACGCCAGAACGACTTGCTCCTGCGTGATAAGGTCCTTCGCGGTGCTCAGGATGACAAGCGCGGCGAATCCGATGTAGCTACTACGGCTATGCCCGCATCATTATCATTGGCTCGACGGGCAGGGCTTCGTGGGGGGCGGGCAATACGGTTTCGCCGTGCTGGCTCAGGTCGAGGCCGTCGGCTTCGTGGGTGGCATTTACCCGGATGGGGATGAGGACGTTGGTTACCTTATAGAGCAGGTAGGAGCCGCCGAAGGTGAACACCGAGATGAAGGCCAGCGCGCCGAGGTGGTGCAGCAGCAGCGTCCAGGAGCCGGTGGTGGCGAGGCCGCCTTCCTTGGCGAAAATGGCGGTGAGAATCATGCCCACGATGCCGCCCACGCCATGGCAGGGAAAGACGTCGAGGGTATCGTCGAGCGTGGTGCGGTTCTTCAAATCGACCGCGCCGGCGCTGATGGCGGCCGACACCACGCCGATGAACAGCGCCGGGCCGTAGCTCACGTAGCCCGCCGCCGGCGTGATGGCCACCAGGCCCACCACCGCCCCAATGGCCGCGCCCGCCGCCGAGGGCCGCTGCCCGCGTACGGCCTCAATCATCATCCAGGTGAGCATGGCGGCGGCCGAGGCCAGGTGCGTGGTAAAAAAGGCCTGCACCGCCGTGGCATTGGCCGCCAGCGCCGAACCGGCATTAAACCCAAACCAGCCAAACCACAGCAAGCCCGTGCCAATGAGGATGAACGGCACATTGGGCGGCACGTGGGTGTGGCCTTCGCGGTGCGAGTGGCGGCGGCCCAGGGCCAGCGCGCCCGCCAGCGCCGCGAAACCCGCCGAGATATGCACCACCGTGCCGCCAGCAAAATCGAGCACGCCCCACTTCATCAGGAAACCGTCGGGGTGCCAGGTCCAGTGGGCCAGCGGGCAGTAGATGAGCAAGCTGAACAGGCACATGAACAGCAGGTAGCCCCAGAACCGAATACGCTCGGCAAACGCCCCGCTGATGAGCGCGGGCGTGATGATGGCAAACTTGAGCTGGAAGGCCGCGAACAGCACCAGCGGCAGGTTGGGGGCCAGGCGCGGGTGCGGGGCCGTGCCCACGTTGTTGAACATGAAGAACGTGAGCGGATTGCCGATAACGCCACCGATGCTATCGCCAAACGCCAGCGAAAAACCCACCACGTACCACAGCAAGGAAATGACGCCCAGCGCGATGAAGCTCTGAAGCATGGTGGAAATAACGTTGCGCTTGCTCACCATGCCGCCGTAGAAGAAGGCCAGGCCCGGCGTCATCAGCAGCACGAGGCCGGAGGCGGAGAGCATCCAGGCCAGGTCGGCGGGTTCGAAGGCGTTGGGCTGGGCATCGGGGTGGTTTTGCGGCAGGAAGGCCGCGATGCCAGCTACCAATAGCAGTAGGCCCAGGCAGGCAGTAGCGATAAGTTGCTTACGAGTCATATCAGGGTGTGATTTCTAATGCCACTTAGCGAAGTTAAGCGACAATTCAAATCAAACTCCTATTTTTCGAAGGCACCAGTTTGTGGAAACGTTATTTATTTCAAAAAATACCCTCATTATAAGTGGGCATTATTTAAAATCAATACTAAAGCCGGTGCGGCCGTCGGCATTGGTATCGAGCCGGAAGGAAAAGCCGTGGGCCAGCAGCACATCGCGCACCAGCGTGAGGCCAATGCCCTGCCCGTCGCGCTTAGTGCTGAAGAAGGGCGTGAACAGGCGCTGCCGCACTTCGGGCGTGAGGGCGGGGCCGTCGTTTTCGATGGTGAGCGTGGGCGGGCTGAGCGTGGCGCTCACCCAGATATTGCCGTCCTGGCCGATGGCTTCGAGGGCATTTTTGGCGACGTTTAGCAGGGCTTGCTCCAACTGCTGGGCATCGAGGCACACCAGCAAGGGCTCGTCGGGCAAGTCCAGGTGCCACTGGATGCGGCGCTCGGCGCTTTGGGGCTGCAGCAGGCGGGCAGTGGCGCGCAGTAGGGCGCACACATTGGTGGGCTGGGGGGCGGGTGGGGGCAGGCGCACCAGCTGCGCAAAGCTGCCAATGAAGTTGGCCAGTTGGGTGTTGCGGGCCATGCTCACGTCGAGGGCTTCGGTGAAATCGGGCTGGTCGGCGGGGGCGAGCTGGGGCGCGTAGTGCTGAAAACTGTGCAGAATGGAGTTGATGGCCCCGATGGAATTGTTGATTTCGTGGGCCATCATCCGAATAAGCTGCTCGTAGGCCTGCTTTTCCTGCTTGATGAGCTCCTGGGTTAGCTCTTCGAGCACCACGAAGTGGCGGGTAAAGCCCCGGTCGAGAAAGTGGGCGGCGGTGGCGCGGTAGGTGGCCAGGCCCGAGAGGCGCAGCGCCTGGGGCTGGCTGTCGGTGAGGGCGGCCAGGGCCGGGCCCCAGGCCCCGGGCAGCGCGGCGGGCAACTGGCCGGCCAGCGCGGCGGCGGGCTGGCCAATGAAGCGGGCGGCGGCGGCATTGGCGCTTTCGATGCGGCCGTCGAAATCGAGGATGAGAATGCCGGCCGGCGAGGCCTGAATGAGGCGCTCAAGCAGCACGCTCTTTTCGTGCTGGCTCACGCGCTCGCGCCGCAGGGCGTCAATCATCTGGTTGTACGTGCCGATGAGCTGGTCCATCTCGCGCTGGCCCACGGGCACGAACTTCATGCTGAAATCCTGCGCCTGAATGGCCGCCGTGCCCGCCGCAATGAGCTGAAACGGCCGCACAAACCCCCGGTACAGCTGCGCCGTGAGCACAATGCTCAGCAGCAGCAGCACCTCGCTCCCCAGAAACAGCGGCACGTTGGTGGTGCGCAGTTGCGCCGCCACGGCAATGAGCACGACGTGGATGATGGTGACGAAAAGCAGGAACTGGACGCGAAGGGACATGGGCGGGCGTTCACCTCACCCCCTGACCCCCTCTCCAAAAAAGAGGGGACACCGGCTCGTGAGGACGAAAAATCAACGAATTCTGAACCAGCCAAGAGCAAGTCCGGTGCCCCCTCTTTTTTGGAGAGGGGGTCAGGGGGTGAGGTGAACGCCTACGCGTCGAACGGGATGCCGTGCTTTTCCAGCCTTCTGTACAGCGCGCCCCGGCTCAGGCCCAGCGCCTTGGCCACGCGGCTGATATTACCGTCGTAGTGCGCCAGGCTCTGCCGAATCATGTGCGCCTCCAGCTCATCGAGGGTCATGGAGCCGGGGGCGGGCAGCGGTGAGATGTTTATTGAGTGAGCTGGTGTTTGCAACACATTGGCCTGGAAGTCCTCGGGGCCCAGTTCCTCATGGCCGCTCACGAGCACGGCCCGCTCCACCAGGTTTTTCAGCTCGCGGATGTTGCCGGGCAGGGCTTGCTCGCGCAGCCAGTGCAGGGCGCGGGTGCCCACTTTCAGGGCGGGGCGCTGGTAGGTGGCGCGCAGCTGGGCGATGAAGTGCTGGGTGAGCAGCGGAATGTCTTGCGGGCGCTCGCGCAGGGCGGGCAGGCGCACCGCAATCAGGTTGATGCGGTAGAACAGGTCTTCGCGGAAGCGGCCCTGCTGCACCAGCTCGGCCAGGTTGCGGTTGGTGGCGGCGATGACGCGCATATCGAGCCGGCGCGGCTTGCTGTCGCCCAGCACTTCGTAGGTGCGGTCCTGCAGCACGCGTAGCAGCTTCACCTGGCTGGCCAGCTCCAGCTCCCCAATTTCATCGAGGAAAATGGTGCCGCCGTTGGCCAACTCGAAGCGGCCTACGCGGTCGGTTTTGGCATCGGTGAACGCGCCCCGGCGGTGGCCAAACATCTCGCTTTCAAACAACGAAGCCGAGATACCGCCCAAGTTCACTTTCACGAAGGGCTGGCGGGCGCGGTGGCTGTTGCGGTGGATGGCCTCGGCGATGAGCTCCTTGCCGGTGCCGCTTTCGCCCTCGATGAGCACGGCGGCATCGGTGGCGGCCACCTGGCCCACCTGGCGCAGCACGTGCAACAGCTGAGCATCGTGCCCGATAATGGCCTGAAAGTGAAACTGCTGGTCGAGCTGGCGGCGCGGGTTGGCGGCGGGCACCGGCGCGGCTTCGGCGGGGGCTTCCTGCAAAGCCAGCACCGTGCCGATGGTTTGCAGCAGCGAGTCGTTGTGCCAGGGCTTGGTCACGAATTCGGCCGCGCCGGCCTTCATCCCGGCCACGGCCAGCTCGATGCTGCCCCAGCCGGTGATGAGGATGACGGGCAGTTGCGGGGCCTCAGCCTTCAGCTGGGCCAACAGGGCTAGGCCGTCGTGCCCGCTGGTATCGAGCGCAAAGTTCATATCCAGCAACACCAGCCGGGGCGGCGTTTCGCGCACGGCGGCCAGAGCCTCGGCGGGCGTGGCCACGGCCTGCGCGGGGTAGCCGGCCTGCTTCAGCAGCAGCTTCAGTGAGGTGCGGATGGCCAGGTCGTCATCGACGATGAGGAACATAGTTGACTTTTTACATTTTCATTGTCATCCTGAGCTTGCGAACCGAAGGTCGGCGTAGCCAAGGACCTTATCACTACTGAACAGTTTGTAGTAAGCTCAATCGGCGCAAGCGTGATAAGGTCCTTGGCTACGCCGACCTTCGGTTCGCAAGCTCAGGATGACAGACGTTGGGTGCGGCGCAGTAGCTTTACCGCCCCTTTACGCTTCCGCCGCTGCTGGTGTGCTTGCTCACGCGGGGTGAGCCGGAGTAGCGCACGTCGCCGCCGCTGCTGGCGTTGGCGGTGAGGGTTTCCTGCACGGCTACGGCTACGTTGCCGCCGCTGCTGGCATTGGCGTCGCAGGCGCGGGCCAGCAGCTCGCTGCCTTTGAATACGCCGCCACTGCTGGCCCCTACATCGAGGCGCTGGGCAGTGCCGGCCAGTGTGACTACGCCGCCGCTGCTCACCTGAGCGCGCAGGTCGGTGCTGCTGAAATTGGCCCGGAGGGTGGCGCCCGACGATACCTGCACCTCCAGGTTTTGGGTGGTGAAGGCGCCCACTACCTCGGCCCGCGCACCGCTGCTGGCGTGCAGCGAGGTGAGGCTGGTAGCGGCCACGCTCACGCGCAGGTTGCGGATATTTTTCAGGCCCAACGACTCGGCCCACTCGCGGTCAAAAGTGATTTTCAACACGCCGTCGCGCACTTCGGTTTTAAGACGGGCGAGCTGGTCGGCATCGTCGGCGCTGGCTTCCACGCGCTGGGTAGTGCCGGGGGCCAGGCGCAATTCGATGCCGCTGCTCACCTCCACGGCGTGGAAACTGGCGACATCGCGCAGCTGCGGGGCCGCTTGGGCAAAGGCAACTCCCGTGCTCAGGAGGCAGAATAAGGCGGTAGCAGTGAGGTTTTTCATAACGTGAAACAGAAAAAAGGTGAGAAAAGCCGGAGGTACTAAAGCGGCAGATGCTGCTTTGCGGGGTTTGGTTGCCCGGGGTACCGGCCAAGGTAGCAGTTCGTTACCAGGGAGCGAAAAATTTAACATTCAAGGTAACAAACGGCTAAAACCCGCGCCGTCAAACTCACTCCTCCCGTAGCGCCACGGCGGGCTGAATGGCCGCCGCCAGCCGGCTGGGCTGCCACGCGCACAGCGCCGTGATGCCATATACCGCCCCCGCTGCTGCCGCAATGGCCAGCAGGTAAGGCTGCACCGGCAGGTCGAAGGCATTGAGCAGCGGAAACTGCACGGCCAGCAGGATGCCCAGCACCACGCCAAACGTGGTGACGACCATCATTTCGCCCAGAAACTGCCAGCCGATGCCCGCGCCCGTGGCCCCCATGGCCCGGCGCAGCCCAATTTCGGCCCGGCGCTGGCTGATGTTGTACCACAGCACGCCAAACAGGCCCAGCGCCACATTAATGATGAGAAACAGGCCGATGATGGACAGCCCCACCACCGGCACCAGCGTGTACATGCGCCGGTGCAGGCGGTCGTCGTTCATCACGCGCACTTCGGTAGTCCATTGGCGCGTGACGCCGGCCACGGTGCGGGCTATTTTCTCCTGGAGCACGCCGCCCGCGCCGGGGGCCACGCGTACCAGCACGTTGGCCGTTTCCCAATGGGTGGTATCGTAGGGCAGCAGGCGCAGCCAGACGGAGGGAATGGGGGCCGAAAAGTCGCTTTCCATGCGCACGGGGTCCACCACGCCGGTCACCAGAAACTCGTCCTGGGCTTTGGGGTTGGGGTCAGGGGTATCCCAGGTGAAGATTTTGCCCAGGGCCGGGCCATTGCCAAACAAGCTTTGGCGCAGGTCCTGGCTGATGACCACCGGGCGGTGGTTGCTGCCATCATCGGCGGACTGGAACCAGCGGCCCTCGCGCAGGGGCATTTGCATGGTCTCGGCGTAGTGGTCGTCGGCGTCGTACACGTTGGTCACCGGCGATTTTTTGCCCTTGTAGCCAAATACGGAGTTGTTGGTATTGAACACAAACGGCACGTTGCCGCTGGTGAGGGCCACCGTGCGCACGCCGGGCAGGGCCTTCACCTGGCGCAGCACATCATCGAGCTCGGCGCGGGGCATTTTCTGGCCCTGGCCGGCCCGCACATGCAGCCGCCACACCTGCTCGTAGTTGAAGCCGTGCGGGGCCAGGTAGTTTTTGGCGGTGGTGATGAGCACCGCCCCCACCCCAAACAGCACTACGAAGGAGAAAAAGATTTCGGAGATGAGCAGCAGGTTGGCCCGCTTGCGGTTCCAGATGAGGGTGAAAAGGTGGCGGAGCATGGAGATTGGAGGAGATTTAAGAGAAAGTTGTCTGTCATCCTGAGCGCAGCGAAGGACCTTATCACGCTGGAGCAGTTGGCAGTAATAGCAAGGAGCGCAGACGTGATAAGGTCCTTCGCTGCGCTCAGGATGACAGCTGAGACAAGGCGTTCACTTCTGCTCGCCGCCGCCGCGCAGGGCAGCCACGGGGTTGAGGCGCGACATTTTCCAGGCCGGGTACACGCCGCTCATCAGCCCAAACACCAGCGTGAGCAGCATGCCCCAGGCAAACACGCCCCAGCTCAACTCGAAGTGCGCATAGGCGATGGGATGCGCCTCGTTCACGAGGGCCAGCGCGCCGGCGGCCAGGCCCAGGCCCAGCAGCCCGCCCACCAGGGCCAGCACCACGTTCTCGACCAGAAACTGGCTTACCAAATCAGAGCCGGCCGCGCCGAAGGCCTTGCGCACCCCAATCTCGCCCGAGCGCTCCAGGATGCGCGTCATGTTCAGGTTCACCAGGTTCAGGGCCGGCAGCAGCATAAAGAGCAGCGCCAGGCCGGACACTATTAGGTAAAACGCCTCAATGTTATCGTCATCCAGCGTCTGGTCCTGGTGGTTGAGCAGGGCCCGCGAGAAGCTCTCCGTGATGGGGTCGGCGTAGGAAAACAGGGCTTTCACCTCCTTCGGATTGGGAATTTCCACCCGGCGCATCAGCTGGCGGTATTCTTCGCGCACAGCCGGTACCGCCGCCACCGAAGGCGCCAGCAGCACCACCATAAACTCGCCCTCAATGCGGTTATCCTTGAAATACTGCGCGCTCAAGGTGTAGGGCACCCACACGTCGGCATAGGCATAGACGTGGGCAGCCGACACATTCCGCACCACGCCCGCCACCCGGTAGCGCTTTAGGTCGATTTCGATGGTGCGGCCCACCACATCGGTCGTGCCGAAGTAGTCGCGGGCGGTGGCCTCGTTCAGCACGCAAACGTGCTGGGCCTGCTGCACTTCGGCCCCGGTGAAGGCCCGCCCACCCAGGAAATCAAAGTCCATGAGCTGCCAGAAGTTGCCATCGGTATAGGCCATATCCAGCGCCAGCAGCTTGCTTTTGGTGAAGGCCGTGGCGTTGGAAACGGCCGTAGTGATGCCCACCTTTTCCGGGGTTTTCATTTTCCGCACGTAGTCGTCCACGAAATGGATGCTGGCCGGCATGTTCATCCAGCCGTGGTTGTCGACTCGCTGGTGCCGAATGATGTTCACGAACAGCATCCGGTTCACGCGTTTAGCCGGCGTGTTTGGCCCCACCACATGGTCGAACATGGCCATCACCACCAGCAGAATCATCAGCGTAAAGCTCACACCAAACAGGTTGATGAAGGTAAAGAACTTGCGGCGCATGAGCACCTTCCAGGCAATTTTTAAGTACGAGAGGAACATGGCTTTTTGAGTTATGAGTTAAAAGTTATGAGTTATGAGTTTCTATCGGATGGACATGAGGAGGCCAGCGGGCACTCACTCATAACTTTTAACTCATAACTCTTAACTGAATCAGCCCACCTGGCTGCCGTCGAAGAAGCGCACCACGCGTTGGGTCTTCAGCGCCTGCTGCAGGTCGTGGGTCACCATCACTATGGTCACGCCCTGCTCGCGGTTCAGCTCCAGCAGCAGCTCGATAATCTCCTCCCCCATCACCGAGTCGAGGTTGCCCGTCGGCTCATCGGCCAGGATGATTTCCGGGCCGCCGGCCAGGGCCCGCGCAATGGCCACCCGCTGCCGCTGCCCGCCGCTGAGCTGGCTGGGGAAGTGGCCGGTGCGGGCGCTCAGGCCCACTTTATCCAAGGCGGCAATGGCCCGCTGGCGACGCTCCTTGCTGCCCATTCCCCTGCGGTACAGCAGCGGCAGCTCCACATTATCCACCACCGAGAGGTCATTTATTAAATGGTAGCTCTGGAACACGAAGCCGATTTTCAGGTTGCGCAGCCCCGCCAGCTCTTTATCGGAGTAGGATGTTACGGCCCGGCCATCCACTTCAATCGTGCCGCTGGTGGGCTCGTCCAGCAGGCCCATCAGGCTGAGCAGCGTCGACTTCCCGCAGCCGCTCGGCCCCATAATGGACACGAACTCGCCACGGTTCACGGTCAGGTTCACGCTGTTCAGCGCCACCGTTTCAATGGTTTTGGTTTGGTAGATTTTTTCGATATTGGTGAGGCGCAGCACGGGCGGAGCAGAAGTCATAATGGCGAATTGATGGTGTGAGGAAGTATGTGCTCTTTCGGAGTTGCACTCCGAAAGTGGCCCGGTAGTGGAGTTGCACTCCGCGTTATGGGCTTTTGATTAGTGGGGATAATGGGGAGTATAACTCCCCAACCAAGCCGCTCCGAAAGCGCGCCGCATCGTTCGGGTGTCGTTCAACGAGTTCAACCACCCCCGTTTCCGCTTCGCGGAAACATCCCCTCCTCATCTGAGGAGGGGAGTTTGTCGTTCGAAATCATACAGCGTCAGCGCCCGCAGGCGGTAATAGGCCACCCAGCCGGCGCGCAGGGCGAAGATGTAGCCGCGCCGCGCCCCGTCCTTAGCCACCGAGGCCAAGGTCAAATCCGTCAGGCTGATGCGGCCCAGCAGGTAGGTGGCGCGGGCAATGTCGTAGCGGCGCTGGGCCAGCGAGTCGGCCCGGCCGGCGAGCTGCACCTGCTCGGCCAGCGCGGACTGCTGGCCGGCCTGCGTGAGCACGGTTTGCTCGAAGCTTTGGGTTTCCTGGGCCACGTCGTGCCGGGTCTGGTCGCGGATGAGCTCGGCGGTTTTCACGATGGCCTGGCAGCGGCCCCAGTCCACGAGCGGCAGCGAAAAGGCCAGCCGCACCTGCTGCTGGTTTTGCAGGTTCAGGTAGGTATCAGCGAAAACGGGGGCTTGGTTCACGTAGCCCAGGTTGGCCGTGAGGCTGGCCTGGAAGCCGGTGGTGCCGCGCGCCTGGGCCACGTCGCGCTCGGCTTGGAGCAGCCGGCGGCGCAGCGCCAACGTGGTGCTGCGATATTGCCGGGCCTCGGCTAGCGCCTGCGCCGGGGCCACGGCCGGCTGCGGGGCCGGCGTGGGTACGGCCAGCGCCAGCGGGCCCTGGGCGGCAGGCTGGCCGGTGTAGGCCTGCAAGGCCACGGCGGCCGTTTCGGCATCGAGCCGGGCCTGGTTGCGGGCCTGTTGGGCATCGAGTAGGTTCAGTTCCAGCTGCAGCAAGTCGCTATGCGACAGCCGCCCCAGCGCAAACCGCTCGCGGCCGATGCGCAGCTGCTCGGCAGTGGCCTGGGCATTCTGGCCGGCCACTGCTGCGTTCACCTGTTGCAGCAGCACATCGAAATACAGCTCCGTGACGCGCTGGGCCACGGTTTCGCGCTCCTCCACGTAGCTGCGGGCACTTTCTTGGTAGCGCAGCGGCTCAATGGCCCGCGCCCACTTCAGTCCGTTGAACTGGCCCAGTGGCTGCACGATGCCCAGCGTGAAGGGCTGGTTATTGTAGCGTTTCATGTTGCCATTAAAATCATCGAACCGCTGCACCTCGGCCCCCACAAAGACCTGCGCTCCTGTCGGCCCAATGTTCTGGCTCAGCGTTAGGGCCAGGTTGGAGTTGTTGATGCGTACGGCCCGGAAATCGGTGGTGCCGTCGGGCTGCACCACTGGCGTAATCACGCGGCTGAAATTGGGCAGCGTGCCCGCCAGGCCCAGCTGCGGCCGGTAGTTGGCCTGGTAGCCGCGCCAGGCCCAGTAGCTGGTTTCGCGGTTGGTAAGGGCCTGCTGGCCGGCAGCCGAGTGGTCGAGGGCCTGGGTGATAACTTCGGGGAGGGTGAGGGTTTGGGCGGTGGCAGGTTTCCCAAGCAGCAGGAGTAGCAGGAGTAGCAGCCAGCCGCGCAGGCGGTTCACCTCACCCCCGGCCCCTCTCCCCAGGAGAGGGGAGCCAGACGCGCGGTTCAGGCTTTCGCAGAAAAAAGGAAAGAGAAGCATCAATGCAGAATTTATGAGGTTGACCGACCTAAAAAGTCGTTAGGCTCCCCTCTCCTGGGGAGAGGGGCCGCCCCGGAGGGGTCTCGTGAGGTTTCGGTCAGTCCCGCACCATCAGCTCCGGCGTGTCCAGATGCTCTTTCATGTCCGACGCCACGATTTTCTCGCCCGCCCGCAGGCCGCTGGCAATCTGCACGAAGTCGAAATTGCTGTCGCCGAAGCGCACCGTGCGGCGCACCACGCGCCCATCATTGGTCAGCACAAATACCGGCTGCTCTTTGCCGCCCTGGTAAAAGGGGCCGTTTTTCACGCGCAGCACGCCGTGGTGGGCGCGGGTTATCACAAACACGTCGGCCCGGAGGTTGGGGCGCAGGGCCGGGTGGTGGGGATTATCGAGCTGGGCCAGAAACGTCACCACACCCTTCTCCACGCTTGGGCTGATGCTGGCCACTGTGCCGCGCAGGTCGAGGTCGTTGATGCGGACTTTCACCGGGTCGCCTTGGTGCAGTTGGTCGGCGTAGCTGTCCGAAATCGTGGCCCGCACCCGGAAGCTGCTCAAATCGGCTACCCGCGCCAGGGCATCGCCAGCCTGCACGGTGGTGCCGAGGTTGTCGTTCACCCACGTTAGCACGCCCGGCTGCTGGCTGCTGATATCGGCCTGCCGCAGCTTGGTGGCCAGCTCCGCAATGCTGCGCTGCTGCATCGACACGGTGTAGCCCAACTCGCGCACATCGGCCGCGTTCGAACGCTGCTGGGTCTGAATCTGGCGGGTCAGGCGGTCGGCCTCCAACTGGGCTACGGTCAGGTTCAACTCGGCCTGGCGCACGTTCTCGGCCGTGCCGCCCCCAATTTTCAGCAGCTGCTGCTCGTCGTGAAGCGTCGATTGCAGGCTGCGCACTTTCACCGCTTGCACCCGGGCCAGGGCGCGCAAATCGGTGAGACTGCGCTCCAGCGTCAGCTGCAGCTGCGAATTCTTGTTCTGGTTGCGCAGCTGCTCATCGTCGAGCTTGGCCAGGCTGGAATTGGCCAGCTCCTTGTCCAGCTCCAGAATGGTTTCGCCGGGCCGCACTTGCGCGCCCACCGCCACCGCCACCCGCCGAATGGTGCTCTGAATGGGGCTGGTCAGCACGGCTTCCCGGCCCGGAATCACGGTGCCGGCAGCCGTGAGCGCGGCTTCCACTTCACCGGTTTCCACGGTGGCGGTTAGGATGTAGCCGCGCCGCAGGCTGGGTTTCAGCACCGTGCGGAAGGCCAGTACCGCACCCAGCGCCAGCAGCACGGCCCCGGCTACCGCGAGCCAGCGGCGGCGCTTGCGTTGGGTTTGAATTGAATCGGCAATGGCTCTGTCCATTTTCGTGCAGAAAGAAGGGAGGTTCTCCTATCTGTTGCCAAGCCGCGTGCCATTTGTTCAATAATCTGATTTTCAGCTAATAACTAGCATTTAATACTATATTACTCCCTTCCAAACTGTCCATTTATGAACACCTGGGTCCTAAACCGGACACTGGGCCGCTGCCGCCTTTTCAAAATTGCGATGTTGCAAACAGCTCATCCATACTCCACCACAATCCACTCCAAAGCGAGTGTTTTTTACAAATAAATCTATATATTGTATAAACGATTATCAAACAGTTCATTCTTATGATTGCCACCGCGACCCTGGCAGCCACCGAAATCCGGCGCGCCAACGACCAATTTGAAGCCTGTTTCGAGCGGAGCGATGCCGCTGCCCTGGCTAGCCTTTACACGCCCAACGGCGTGCTGCTCCCCACGGGCATGGACGCAATCCAGGGCACAGCGGGCATTCAGGCCTTTTGGGAAGGCGCTATGGCCATGGGCATCAAGCAAGTGCAGCTGCACACCCAGGATGTGGAAGAAATGGCCGATACCGCCATCGAACTCGGCCACTACACGCTGCTCGGCCCCAATGCCCAAAAAATAGACGAGGGCAAGTACCTCGTGGTGTGGAAGCAGCAGCAGGGCCAGTGGAAGCTGCACCAGGACATCTGGAACAGCAGCCTGCCCGCGCCCACGCCCGCCCCTTAGGCCAGCACCTGGTACACCAAAAACGCCGCCGCGTAGGCCAGCCCCGTCATGTACACGAGCTGCGCCAGCGGCCAGCGCCAGCTTTTGGTTTCGCGGTACGTCACGGCCAGCGTGCTCATGCACTGCATGGCGAACACGTAGAACACCAGCAGCGAAAATGCCCGCGCCGGCGTGAAAAACGGCTGGCCGTTAGCGTCTTTCTCGGCACTGAGCTTCTGTTGCAGCGTACCCATGTCGGCATCCTGCCCCACGCTGTAGATGGTCGAAATAGTGCCCACAAACACCTCCCGCGCCGCAAACGAAGTGAGCAGCGCGATGCCGATTTTCCAGTCGTAGCCCAGCGGGCGGATAGCCGGCTCCAGCACATGGCCGAACTTGCCGGCGTAGGAAGTTTCCAGCCGCGCCGAGGCTACCTGGCGGCTGGTTTCGGCGGCATCCCAGCCTTTCGTAGCTGCTTCCTGGCGCGCCTGCGTTTCGGCCGTGGCCTGCTGCTGGCCCGGGCCGTAGCTGGCCAGCACCCACAGCAGCACCGAAATGGCCATAATCACCCGGCCCGCCTGCAGCACAAACGCCTTCACCTTCTGATAGATGGTGAGGGCCACGTTTTTCCAGCGCGGCCACTGGTATACCGGGAATTCCATGATGAAGTAGCTCCGTTCCCGCGCCTTCAGCAGCTTCTTCAGGGCCCAAGCCGAGCCCAGCGCCGAAAACAGCCCGAGCAGATACAGCGACATCAGGGCCACACCGCGCAGGTTGAAAATGCCCCACGCGGCCTGGTCCGGCACCACCAGCGCCACCAGCACCGTGTACACCGGAATGCGGGCCGAACAGGACATGAGCGGCGTCACGAAAATCGTAATCATCCGGTCCTTCCAGCTCTCAATGGTGCGCGCCCCCATAATGGCCGGCACCGCGCAGGCCAGGCCCGAAATCAAAGGCACCACGCTTTTGCCGCTCAACCCAAATGGCCGCATCAGCTTGTCCATCAGAAAGGTAACGCGGGCCATGTAGCCTGTTTCCTCCAATATGGCCAAGAAGCCGAACAGCAGTGCAATCTGCGGAATAAATACCAGCACGCCGCCCAGCCCAGCCAGCACGCCCTCAGTGAGCAGGCGCACCAGCGGCCCCGAAAAGTTAGCCTGAATAACCGCGCTTAGTCCCGAAATGCCCTGGTCAATCCAGTCCATGGGGTACTGCGCCCAAGCAAAAATGGCCTGAAACAACAGGAACAAGATGGCCAAGAAAATGAGGTAGCCGCCCACCCGGTGGGTCAGCACCTTATCAATGCGGTTGCTTATCGGCTCGCGCTTCTCCGTGCGCACCACCGTCACCGTCTCCAGCAGAATCTCGTTGATGCGGGCGTAGCGGCTAATGGTTTCCGCCGCCTGCGCCGCCGTGGCATCAAACCCTGCCTGCTGCGTCAGCTCCTGGATGTGCGCCTTTTCCTCGGCGCTCAGAAAGCTAATCTGGCGGTACTGCTGGGCGTAGTGCAGCGCCAGGTAGTCGTTGTGCAGATTGAAGTAGTAGCGAAGCTGGCGCACCAGCGGCAGCAGCTGCTCATCGGGCTGCCAGAAGCGCACCGGCGGCGCGTCCAGCCGCTGGGCCATCACAATTTTGAGGGCGGCCACGCCAATTCCCTTCCGCGCATTCATCGGGATGATGGGCACCCCCAGCTCCCGCTCCAGCGCCGGCAGGTCAATGTTCACGCCGTGGCGCTCGGCCACGTCCATCATGTTCAGGGCCAGCACGGCCGGCAGGCCCAGGTCGCCGAGCTGCGTGAACAGCAGCAGGCTGCGGCGCAGGTTATTAGCGTCCACCGTCACCACCACGAAATCGGGGTAGTTATCGGCCGCCTTGTCGTAGAGCAAATCGGTAATCACCTTCTCATCCAGGCTCTTGGGGTAGAGCGAGTACGTGCCCGGCAGGTCGATAATCTCGGCCCGCTGGGTGGGCGTGAGCTGGGCCACGCCGGTTTTGCGGTCCACGGTCACGCCGGGGAAGTTGCCTACCTTCTGGTTGAGGCCGGTGAGCTGATTGAAGAGCGAAGTTTTGCCGCTGTTCGGATTGCCGATAAGGGCAATGCGCAGGGGCCGGGCATCGGCCTCGGGGCCGGTTTGCGGCGCTGTTGTTGCTGAACTACTTGCTGTTACGGCCATCGCGCATCTGCTACTCCTTTAGCAAAATGGTAGCCGCCTCACTAGCCCTAACCGACAGCGTATACTCCTGGTCGCCAAGCACCAGCATGAGCGGGTCGCCCAAGGGAGCCCGGCCGCTCAGGCGCACCTGCACGCCCGGCACACAGCCCATTTCCAGCAACTTAAGAGCCATTTCGGGGTCTTCGAGGCAGCAGATAGTGCCGGCTTCGCCCACGCGCAGGTCTTTGGCAGTGCGCCGGGTAGCCGTACTAATAACGGCCTTTTGCGGGGAACGACGAAATAATGACACGGGCGTTGAACGGGCTGAACCTTATTTAGAAAGAATACAAACAAAGGTACGCTACTAAAAGCTTTTCGGCCCAGTGCCTTTTTTTGGCGGTCAACAATCCCTTTACGTCTCCCGCAAGCCCTTCCGGACAGTGATTTGGATTATTCGGTTGCATCTGCTAATAATTTCTGATAACTTTCGGCGCAGGAATTTGTAATTTTGTTCGGAATATACCGCTTACTATGTCTACACGCCTACCGCTTATAGCACTATTCTTAGCCCTAGCTGCAACTTCCAGCTGGGGACAGCAAATTCAGATAAAGGGGGTAATCGTTGATAAAGACACCAAAGAGCCGCTGCCATTCACGTCCATCGGCCTGAAAAGCGAGCAGATAGGTGCGCTTAGCAACGAGCACGGCCAGTTCATTGTGCCCGCTCCCACCAAGAATGCCGACGACTCCCTCATCGTGGTAGCGCTGGGCTACGCCCGGCGCGCCGTACTCGTGAAGCGGGGCGTCGCCCTGCCCAGCCTCACCATCGAGGTACCCAAGCGGGCCGTCGAGCTCAGCAATGTGGTGGTGAAAGCCGGCAAGGTGAAGAACCTCGGCCTGGGGGCTCGTTCAAACGACCCCGGCGAGGGCATGATTCAGGGTCTGCCGGGCTCGCAGTACGCTTTCTTCGTGAAGAATGACAAGCAGAAACGCCTCGGCAACGTGCGCACCGTGTCCTTCTACATCGGCGAAAACGGTTTTCCGCGCGAGCCGTTCCGCGTGCGCCTCTACAAGGCCGATGGCAACTACAACGCCCCCAACACCGACCTACTCACCGAGAACGTAGTGGTTTCGGCCCCACAAGGCGGCCAGTGGTACACCGTCGACCTCACGCCCTACAACATCATGGCCCCCGAGGAAGGCTTTTTCGTAGCCATGGAATGGGTAGTGAGCGGCGATAAGTTCTTCGCTACCAACTTCATGGACGACTACACGCCCTACGGCCAGATTATGCGCCCCACCTTCGAGTTCAAGGAAAGCCGCACCTGGAACTACTCCATCGGCAAGGGCTGGAGCCTCATCACGGCCGCCAACAGCCAGGGCCTGCGCTACAACGCCATGATTAAGGCCGAAGTAGACATGATTAAGTAAATCACTGATTGCCGCGGATTAACCGTGATTTCGCTGATTTTTTTGGGTGACATGCTAATAAAAAAGCCCGGCGATTGCCAGGCTTTTTTTGTTGGTACCCATTTCGTTATCGGGCAAATCACCCAATCAGTGAAATTACGGTTAATCCGCGCTAATTAGTGGTTTATTTCTTCACCTCCAGCCCCACCAGCCATTCCCGAATGGTTTCCTGGGCTACGGGCGAAAACAGCGGCTTCATCTCCCCGTTCATCAGCGTCCACTCGGTTTTGGAAGGCTGAAAGAGGTGGTTCACACCCGGCAGGCGTTTCACTGTCAGGTTGTGGTTCACGCTTTTGAGCTCTTTCTCCAAGGCCGCCAGGTGGAGGTCGGCCGGGGCTTCTGCATCATCGGTACCGCCGAGTAGCAGCACGGGGCAGTGCACTTGGTCGAGCTCTGCCAGGGGGTCGAAGGCCAGGAAGTACCGCCGCCAGGGCGTGAGCAGCTGGGCCGCCGCGGCCTGCGCCGCCAGCGGCTCCAGCGTGGGCTGGTCCTGCCGCAGCATGTTGCTCACAATGGCCAGCGCCTGCGGCGGATTGGTTTGCCGAATGATGTCGTACATCGTCCGCTTCCGCTCGTAGGCTGCCTGTATTTCCAGCGGAGCTACTTTTCGGGCCCGTTGTTCGTCAACCAGCTGTTGCAGAATGGTTTGCTCGCCGGGCAGGCCGTAGCCCGCCAGCGATACCACAAAGGCCGGCGGCAGCGGCTGGGCCGCCGCCAGCAGCGCCACATTAGCCCCTTCGCCATGCCCCAGCACCCCAATGCGGTTGATGTTGATTTCCAGGCGCGCCCGCAAAAAGTTCAGCGCCGCTTGCACGTCGCTCACCAGCATGGCCGTGGTGGCGGTGCTGGTGCTGCCGCCGCTCTGGCCCACGCCCCGGTCATCGTAGCGCAGCACGGCCACGCCCCGGCGGGTGAGGTAGTCGGCCAATGAACCCATCAGGTGGTAGTTGCCCATGGTACCGTCGCGGTCCTGCGCACCCAGGTCGCTCACCATCACCACGGCCGGGAAAGGCCCCGGACCGGCGGGTATGGTGAGCATACCGGCAAAATTCAGGCGGGCCGTGGGGTTGTTAAACACCACTTCTTCTTCGCGGTAGGGCGGGGCCAGGCGCGTGCCCTGGCCCGTAACCGAGGGCATGGGCGAATGCAGCAGTCGCACCGACGATTTCACCCCCGCCTGCGTCCAGACCCCGTTCAGCTCGCGCCGTACCGAATCGAGGCGGGCAGCGTAGCGACTGCCGGCCGCCGGCATGTACAGCAGCACCGAGTCGCCGCGCACGGTCACTTCGGTCACCATGCGGCTCACCTTCTGGGCGGGCACGTCGAGGGCGGCGAAGTACTTGCCACCCGCCAGCGGAATCACACTAATCGTTAAATCCAGGTTGCCTCCCAACACCGGAAGCTTACCCTTCCACAATCCTCCCAGGGGCGAGTGGTCCTGCGGAGCCTGGGCAGTGGCCCGGCCCAAAACGGTATTCGTTATTCCAAACAGTAGAAGAACGCATAGTAAACTTCTCCTCATTCTATAAAAACTTAACTCGACTTATGGCCCCGAAAGATAAGCAGTAGCATACCGTATATAGTAAACTCATTTACTCAGTATTGAAACTTGAACGCTTAAAGCACCAATACAAAATAACAGATAAATATTTGCACTGTATCACCATTTCTCCAAGTAGAGGCCGCCGGAATAGTGGGGCACTACGCCCTGCTATTGCGCCGAGCTGCCCACATCCACCCTTGCCCGGGATTCTACTACTTCCCTCGCCCGCTGCGAAGCAGCCGTGTAGCAGTGCCGGAAACGCCGGGATTCTTTGGTGCCCTTTGTCCGGTTGGCTGCAAGCCTGCCAACCGGACAAGGAGCCTCCGAAAAGGGGGCCAGGCGGGCAAACAAAAAGCCCTTGCAGCATGCTGCAAGGGCTTTTTGGTAGTATAGTCGGGGCTGCTTACTTGGTACGCACCGCGATTTCTACCCGCCGGTTTTCCTGGCGGCCGCTGGGCGTAGCATTCGAGGCTACGGGCATGGTTTCGCCCATCGGCTCCACGCTCACGCGGTTGGCGGTAATGTCGCCGTTGGCTACCAGGTAGTTCTTCACGGCCTCGGCGCGCTGCGCGCTCAGGTCTTTGTTGTAGTCCTTACTGCCGCGCGAGTCGGCAAAGCCCATCACACGCACCTGGCTGGTCTTGTAGCGCTGCCCGATAGAACCGGTGATTTGCTTCAGGGCCTCGGCAGCAGTGGGCTTGATTTCGGCTTTGTCGGTATCAAAGAGCACCGTTTCGTCCACACTGTACACATTATAGGTGCTGTCGCCACGTACCGACACGCCGGGCAGCGTGATTTCCTTGAATTTTACATCGGCGAGCTTGGCTTTGCCCATGTCCCAGGTATTATCGATGGCGGCACCTGCATCGCTGGCCATATCAGCCGCTGTTTTCCCATCGCGGGCCATCACGGCCGTGTCCTGACCGGCTTCGCTGAGTTGGTCTTTGGTATCAGAGCGTTTGGTTTCGCAGCTAGCCAGCAGCGCCGTTGCTGCCAGCAGGGAAAAGAAGGATTTTTTCATGAAATGAAGTAGATAAGTTCTGGAAAATGGTCCGGTCCCAATACGGGAAAATACCCGATAATGTTAATTTTTTTTATTTTTCTACTGCCTGGCCGCATTAATCACGCGCTTGCACAAACCTCAGCTAGCGGGGTCTGATGGTATTGTACAGCAATAAAATCCATCTTCTGCTGTTACTCAGAAAAAAAAAATCTGCATATAGCGCGCCATTATGAGTCCTGTACTAGCGAGGATGCTACGGGAGTGGTGCAAAATTTGTAAATTTGCCAGACTACCATCCATTATAATTATTTTTGGCGATGATGAAACGCATACCTTTTCTCGCTTTAGTCTTTCTGTTGCTGTTGCCAGCGCTAAGCTGGGCGCAGGAAAATCGCATTACGGGCCGCGTCGTGGATGCCAAAACCAAAGACCCGGTTCCGTTCGCCTCCATTGGCCTGCGTGAAGAGGGTACCGGGGCACTCACGAACGAATACGGCTATTTTCAGCTGGCCGGCCTCGAGAAAACCAGCCAGGATTCCCTTATCGTGATGACGCTCGGCTACGAGCGCAGCGCCGTGTTCATTAAGCGCGGCAGCACCGAAGACCTCATCATCGAGCTGAAAAAGCGCGTCATTGAGCTGTCCAACGTGACCGTGAAGGGCGGCAAGCTCAAAAACCTGGAGCTGGGCTCGAAGTCGAACAACCCTGGCGAGGGCATGATTCAGGGCCTGCCGGGCTCGCAGTACGCTTTCTTCGTGAAGAACGACAAGCAGAAGAAGCTGGGCAACGTGCGCACCGTGTCCTTTTACATCGGCGAAAACGGCTTCCCCCGCGAGCCCTTCCGCGTCCGCATCTATAAGGCCGACGGCAACTACAACGCCCCCAACACCGACCTGCTCACCGAAAACGTGGTGGTTTCGGCCGCCCGGGGTGGCGAGTGGTACACCATCGACCTGAGTACCTACAACATTCCGGCGCCGGAGGAAGGCTTTTTCGTGGCCATGGAGTGGATTGTGGGCGGCGACAAGTTCTACACCACCAACTTCATGGACAACTACACGCCCTACGGCCAGATTATGCGTCCCACCTTCGAGTACAAGGAAAGCCGCACCTGGAGCTACACCATCGGCAAGGGCTGGAACCTGCTGACGCTGGCCAACGGCCAGGGCCGCCGCTACAATGCTATGATTAAGGCCGAAGTAGACATGATTAAGTAAATCACTGATTGCCGCGGATTAACCGTGATTTCGCTGATTTTTTTTGGGCATTATCCTAACAAAAAAAGCCCGGCTCAAGCCGGGCTTTTTTTGTTGAGTAGTCAGTCAGTAATCGGCAGCCAGACAGAAATCAATTGACTGATTTTTAGATAGATGAAGCCTGATTACAGACTACCTACTTAAGTACTTGTGCAAAACCACTCGGATGCTCCGGTCGGACCGCCCCAGGCGGTCCGACCGGTTGTCGTGAGAACGAAATCGGGCCTGCCGGTCGGACTGCCTGGGGCAGTCGGACCGGCAGGCCCGAATCGCATACGGTTGCTTATGCTTGGCTACCTACTACCCATCCCGTTATCGGGCGAATCATTCAATCAGTGAAATCACGGTTAATCCGCGCTAATCAGTGATTTACTTTTTGGCCTGCGCCACAATCCATTCCCGGATGGTTTCCTCGGCTTCGGGCGAGAAGTTGGGCTGGAGCTGGCCGTTGACAATCGGCCACTTGCTTGGGTCGGGCTGAAAAAGGTGGTTGACGCCCACCAGCTTCTTAGCCGTGATGTTCTTGTTGTTTTTCAAGCCCTTGGTGAGGACCGTCATGTTGGCATCGGCGTTGATGGTGAGGTCGGAAGTGCCGTTGAGCAGCAATACGGGGCAGTTGACGGCCGACAGCTTTTCGAGCGGGTTGAACGCCAGGAAGTAGCGGTAGCGGGCCGAAGTCATTTCGGCGGCGCTGGCCTGGGCCGTGGCGTTGTCGATGGCGGCATTGTTCTGCTTCAGCATGTTGGCCACAATGGCCTGGGCCTGGGCATTGTCGGTGGTCTGCCGGATGATTTCGAGCATGGCCTGCTGGCGCTTGGTAGCCGCCTCAATCTGCGACGCATCGGTGCCCAAGGTGCGTAGCGTGGTGGCTTGCTGCTGCACCACAATGTCGCGACCGGGCAGGCCATAGGCGGCCAGCGTGACCACAAAAGCAGGGGGCAAGGGCTGAGCCGCCGCCAGCAGGGCCACGTTGCCGCCCTCGCCGTGGCCCACTAGGCCCAGGTGCGAAAGGTCAATTTCGGGGCGGGTACGCAGGAAATTGAGGCCGGCCTGGGCATCGCTCACCAGGTCGTCGGTAGTGACAGCAGGGGTGCCGCCGGACTTGCCCACGCCCCGGTCGTCGAAGCGCAGCACGGCCACGCCGCGGCGGGTGAGGTAGTCGGCGAGCTGGCCCAGCGGGGCGAAGTCGCCCACGGTGCCGTCGCGGTCGTGCGGGCCGCTATCGCTGAGCAGCACCACCGCCGGAAACGGCCCCGGCCCGGCCGGAATGGTGAGCATGCCGCTGAGGCGGGCGTTCACGGTCAGGTTGCTGAACGTGGCTTCTTCCTCGCGGTAGGGCGGCGTGAGGCGCACGTTTTTGGCATTCATGGCCGGCATTGCGCTGAAGGTGAGCGTCATGGGCACTTTGAAGCCGGGCGACTGCCAGATACCAGCCATCTGCTTGCCATCGGCCGAGACGCGGCCCACGAAGCGGGTGGCGGCTTCCTCAGCATATAAGCGCACGGTATCGCCTTTGATTTCGGTTTTCACGCTCATGCGGCTCACCTTCTGGAGCGGCACGTCGAGGGTGCAGTAATATTCACCGCCAGCGAGTTTCACGAAGCGAAAAATGACTTCGAGCTGGCCGCCGGGCACTTTTAGCGGGCCCTTCCAAAAGCCGTCGAGGGGCGGCACGTCGGCCACCGCTACCGGGGCCGGTTGGGCATGGGAAATGGCGTGCGCAGAAACCGCCAGTACCAAGCAGAGAAGGACGCTGCAGAAGAAGCGAAGGGAACAGAACGTATTGGTTTTCATATTACTTAAAGAGCGTCACAAAGCTCTGGGCCACCCCAAAGGTATTCCGGGCACATTACACCAGCTGTAAAGTAGCAAAATAAATACCTTGCCAACATTACGCGCGCGCCCCGCTGAGCAAAAAAATTACTTGTTTTGGCGTTGAACAGGGAAACTTGTCGGATGAATCCGGCAGACTATTTCACATTGGGAAAAGCAGTAAGCGGGCAACGCGCCCCGCTTATTCGCTCACAAATACCCGCTTCACCCGCTCGCTCACGCTGGTGAGCAGCTCGTAGGCAATGGTGCCGATGCGGGCGGCCAGCTCCGGCAGCGGCAATCCTTCGCCAAAAAGCAGCGCCACATCGCCGGCCCGCGCGGCCGGGATGTTCGTTACATCTACCATGCACATATCCATGCACACCGAGCCCACCAGCGGGGCCGCCTGGCCGTGGATGAGCACCGTGCCCGCGCCGTTGCCAAAGCGACGGTCGTAGCCATCGGCGTAGCCAATGGCCAGCGTGGCAATGCGGCGCTCGGCGGCGGCGGCGGTACCCCGGCGGCCGTAGCCTACGGTGGTGCCGGCGGGCAGGGTCTTAATCTGGGAAATGGTGGTGCGCAGCTGGCTCACGGGGCGCAGGACGGCGGGGTCGGCGGTGTTGCTGGCATCCACACCGTAGAGGCCGATGCCGAGGCGCACCATGTTGAACTGCGCCGCCGGGAAGCGCAGGATGCCAGCCGAGTTCAGGGCGTGCTTGAGCACGGAGTGGCCTAGGGCGGCCTCCAGGGCGGTGGTCATGCGGCGGAAGGCGGCCAGCTGCTCGTGGGTGAAATCGTCGTGGCCGGACTCATCGGCGGCGGCAAGGTGGGTCATCATGCTGGCCACGGGCAGACGGGCGGCGTGCTGGCGCAGGCGGGCGGCCAGGGCGGGCAGGTCGGCTTCGTCGAAGCCGAGGCGGCGCATACCGGTATCGAGCTTGAGGTGGATTTTGGGGGTGAGAAGCGGGCTTTCGGCGGGAATATCGAATGTGGCCAGGTACTCGTCCAGCATCTCCAGGGAGTAGATTTCGGGCTCGAGGCGATAGCGGCGCAGGGTTTCGAAGCTGTCCGGGGCGGCGTTCATCACCATGATGGGCAGGCTGATGCCGGCTTCGCGCAGGGCGATGCCTTCGTCGGCGTAGGCCACGGCCAGGTAGTCAGCGCGCTGAAACTCCAGCAAGCTGGCTACTTCGTAGGAGCCCGCGCCGTAGGCAAAGGCCTTCACCATAACCATGAGCTTGGTGCCGGGGCTCAGCTGGCGACGGTAGTACTGCAGGTTGTGGCTGAGGGCGTCGAGGTTGACTTCGAGCACGGTGCCATGCTGCTGGGCCTGCAAAGCGGCCACAATGCGCTCGAAGCCGAAGCGCCGTGCTCCTTTGATGAGGATGGTTTCGTGGGCAAAATCAGTGGGATTAAGCTGGGCGAGGAAGGCTTCGGTGGTCGGGAAGGTTTGAATTAAAAATGAAGCCGGGTCTGTCGAAGCATCAGCGCCAGATGGAGTCGACCCAGGCTCAATTTTTAATTCCCTCGAAATTTCCTCCCCGATGCCCACCAGACGGCTCACGCCCGCCGCAGGCAGTAGGGCGGCCACGCGGGCATACAGCTCGGGGCTGCTCAGGCCCGATTCGAGCACATCGCTGAGAATGAGGGTGCGGCGACCGGGGCGGCTCTGCCGGGCCAGGGCATTGAGGGCCAGGGCCAAGCCGGCGAGGTCGTTATTATAGGTATCGTCGAGCAGGTAGGAATCGTGGCGGCCGAGCTTCATTTCCAGGCGCATGGCTACCGGGTGCAGGCGCAGCAGTCGGCGCTGAATCTCGGCAGGCTCTACCTGCCGGTGCAAGAGCACGGCCAGGCAGTGCAGCGCGTTTTCGATGGACGGCTCATCGGCGAAGGGCAGCGTGAATTCGGCGGTGAGGCCGGGAGCGGGGTAATCGGCGCGCAGGCGGGTGGTATTGGCGGGGCTGCTGGCTTCGGTGGTGAAGCGTACGTCGGCGGGCGGTGTGGGCAGGCGCGTCCAGCTAAAGCCCGGGAGCTGCAGGGCTACTACGGCGGCCCGCACCAGGGGCTGGTCGGCGCAGTAAAACAGCCGTTGAAAATCAGCACCTTGGAACAGCGTCAGTTTTTCCAGCAGCTTCTGTTCCTCAGAGGCAAAACCGGCGTCGTGAGCCGTGCCGAGGTTGGTGAAAATTCCCTCGGTGGGCCGAATGATGCGGGCCAGCCGGGCCATCTCTCCTACTTCGGATATGCCGGCTTCAAAAATCCCCAGCGTGTGGCGCTCGGGGTTCAGCTCCCACACGCTAAGCGGCACGCCCACCTGCGAGTTGTAGGAGCGCGGCGAGCGGCAAATATCCTCGTCGGGGCTCAGCAGCTGGGCCAGCCATTCCTTCACAATGGTTTTGCCGTTGGAGCCGGTGATGCCCAGGACGGGGGCCGTGAACTGCGCCCGGTGGGCGGCCGCCAGCGCCTGCAAAGCGGCCAGCGGACTGACAACCTCCATAATCCCAGCCTCGGGGTAGGCGGCGAGGCCACCGGGCAGGGCAATATTTTCCTCCACGAAAAACAGGCGCACGCCCTGGGCGTAGAGGTCGTGCAGGTAGCGGTGGCCGTCGTGGCTGGGCCCGCGCAGGGCGAAGAAGGCCGCCCCAACGGGCAGGTCGGCCCGGCGGCTATCGAGCAGCAGGTGGCGCACGGTGGCCGAGGCATCGGCGGGCGCCTGCCGTAGGTGGCCGGAAACGCGGGCGGACAGGTCGAGGAAGCGGGGGAAAGACATGATGCCGCAAAGGTCCGGCAAAAAACGGCGTGGCCTTTCACGGAATTGTTTACTATCGAACGGCGGTTGCGCCAGTCAGACTGCCCTAGGCGGTCTGACCGGTTGAAGCAAGCACGGTTTCACCCCAACGACAACCGGTCAGACCGCCTAGGGCGGTCAGACCGGCGCAACGGTCCCGCATTTGGGTGAGGGCAAACAAAAATGGCGCGGGCCGCGCCGGAGACAACCGCGGCGCACGTCGGCGCATCTGGGTTGCGGAGGCTATATCGCAGGAGCTTAGCACCTACGCGGCCAAGGTATTGCCCAATATTTTGTAAATCGAATACATGTTCTTCCACTTTACACCTTTTTGCCGATGAGACAGTTACCTAAACTTTGCCGCAGCTTGCTGTGGGGGCCGGCCGTAGCGCTGGCGCTGGGCGCGTGCAGCCAGCAGGCCACTTCCGTGGTCACGGCGCCGGCCAGCCCGGCGGCGCCCATGGCGGCCGCGCCCGCGCCCGCCGGGCCAGCTTTCGAGATTCCGGTGGAATACTACACCCTGCCAAACGGGCTGCGCGTGGTGCTCTCGCCCGACCACACCGCGCCCACGGCCACGGTGGCGGCGTACTACGCGGTGGGCTTCCGGACGGAGCCGCGCGACCGCACGGGCTTTGCGCATTTGTTTGAACACCTGATGTTTCAGGGCTCGCAGAACCTGGGCAAGGCCGAGTTTATTCAACTGATTCAGAAGAACGGCGGGGCGCTGAACGGCTCCACGCGGTTCGACTTCACGAACTACTTTGAGGTGGTGCCGAGCAACAAGCTCGAAACCATTTTGTGGGCCGAGGCCGACCGGATGCGCGGCCTGGCCATCAGCCAAAGCAACCTGACCAACCAGCAGGGCGTGGTGAAAAGCGAGGTGCGGGTGAACGTGCTCAACCAGCCCTACGGCGGCTTCCCGTGGCTCGACATGCCCCAGAAGGCCAACAAGAACTGAAACAACGCCCACAATTTTTACGGCGACCTCAAGGACCTGGACGCCGCCAACCTGGCCGACACCAAGGCGTTTTTCAAGACGTACTACGCTCCCAACAACGCCGTGTTGGCCGTGGTGGGCGATTTTGAGCCCGCCGAGGCCAAGGCCTGGGTGGAGAAATACTACGGCAATATCCCCAGCGCCACGCCGCCGCCCAAGCCCGACCTCACCGAGCCGCGCCAAGAGCAGGAGCAGCGGTTTTCGAAGGACGACAAGCTGGCCAGCAAGCCCGCGCTGGCCTTCGCCTACCACATGCCCGAGCGCAACACGCCCGAATACTACGCCCTGATAATGCTCGACCAGATTCTGCTGCAGGGCAACGACAGCCGCCTCTACCAAGCCCTGGTGCAAAAGCGCGGCTACTCCGACGGCGTGAGCGGCGGCATCAATTCCGACCTCGGCAACCAGTTTAACTACAACGGGCCAATGCTGTGGATGGGCAGCATCATTTATGACCCCAGCGTGCAGGCCGACTCGGTGGTGAGCGTGCTCGACCAGGAAATCAGCCGCCTGGCCAAAACGGGCATCGACCAGGCCACGCTGGACCTGGCGATGGTGAAAATCCGCTCCGCTTTTTACGACCAGCTGAGCGGGTCCGACAACTTTGGGCGGGCCGACCTATTGGCCGCGTTCGCGCTGTTCGACAACGACCCGGCGCGCATTAACCGCATCGAGGGCGAGTTCCGCAAGGTGACGCCCGAGCTGATGCAGAAGACCATTCGCGAGTACCTGCGGCCCGGCAACCGGACCATTATCACCGTCAATCCGCTGGCCAAGAGCTAGCCCAGACTCCTACTCTTTCGCCATGAACAAGCTGATTATCGGGCTACTAGGTGCCGCCCTCATTGCCACCGCCGCCGCAGATGCCCAGGCCCAGAAGCCAAAAGCCAAGTCCAAAACGCCGACCCGGCCCGCCGCCGCCACGCCGGCAGCACCCAAGGAAAACCCGCCCGAAGGCAGCGCCCCGCGCGACTTTGCCCTGCCCGCCAAGGAAGAATTCACCCTCGACAATGGCCTGAAGGCCCGGCTGGTGCCCTACGGCCAGGTGCCCAAGGTGACGATGATGGTGGCCATTCAGGCCGGCAACGTGCACGAAGCCGCCGATGAAGTGGCGGTGGCCGACCTGCTGGCCAAGCTCCTGCAGGAAGGCACGGCCAGCCGGTCGGCCACCCAGCTGGCCGAGCAAGTGGCCCGCATGGGCGGCACGCTCAGTATTTCGGCCGGCCTCGACCAAACCACGCTGTGGGCCTCCTGCCTGAGCGAGTATGCGCCGCAGCTGGCCGCGCTCATGGCCGATGTGGTGCTGCACCCGGCCCTGCCCGCCTCGGAGCTGCCCCGCCTCAAAACCGACCTGAAGCGCCAGATGAACCTGGCCCGCTCTTACCCCGGCACCCAGGCCCGCCAGAAGTACTCGGCCGCCATCTACGGCAGCCACCCCTACGGCCGCCCCCTGCCCACCGATGCCCAGCTCGACGCCCTGACCCTGGAGCAGGTGCAAAGCTTCTATAAAAACCAGTTTGGCGGCCAGCGCACCAGCGTGTACGTGGCGGGGCGGTTTGATGCGCCGGCCCTGCGCCAGGCCATCAGCAGCGCCTGGCAGGACTTCCCGCAGGGACCGGCCCCGCGCATCGAAATTGCCAAGCCGCTGACCAAGGGCGACGTGCTGACCCTGGACCGGCCCAGCGCGCCGCAGTCGACCATTGTGGTGGGCCTGCCGGCCGTGGACCCTTCCAACCCCGATTTTATCCGGCTGCGGGTGATGAACTCGCTGCTCGGCGGCTCGTTTGGTTCGCGCATCACGCGCAACATCCGGGAGGACAAAGGCTACACCTACTCGCCCTACAGCTACGTGGAAACCCACTACCGCACCGGCAACTGGACCGAAAACGCCGACGTGACCACCGCCGACACCTATAATTCGCTGCGCGAAATAATGAGCGAAGTGGAGCGCCTGCAAAAAACGCCGCCCACCGCCGAGGAATTGCAGGGCATTCAGAACTACGAGGGAGGCATGTTTGTGCTCCGCAACTCTACCCCCGGCGGCATCATCGGCCAGCTCAACACCCTCGACCTGCACGGCCTGCCCGAAACCTACCTCACCGAGCAGGTGAAAAACATCAACGCCGTGACACCCCAGCAGGTGAGCGAAACCGCCCGCAAATACGTGCGCCCCGAAGCCATGACCGTTGTGGTGGTAGGCGATAAAAAGCAGATTGACCCGCAGCTGAAGAAGTTTCAGGCCGAGCGCAAGAAACCGCTTTAGTGCTGGTTATCTGCTTATTTCATGCGTAATATCTTGTTCCTTTCCGCTGCAATTCATAAGATTTACAGCGGAAAGGAACTTTTCTTTACTTCCGGTCTCCCTGTTTGGCCTGCCCTTTGCCTTGGCAGTCAGCACCTCACCCGGCTAGCTACCACCTCCGCATTAACTATGAAAACTGTTACCCGTACGCTGTTTCTGGCAGCTCTCACTGCTGCTTCCGGATTTTTCGCCTCCTGTTCCGACAAGCACAACGACGACATGCCCGCCCCCGCCGACCCCAAGCCGGCTTTTCAAATGAGCAGTTACTTTGACTTCATAACCATCACCCCCGCCGGTGGCACCGCCCACTCGGGCTACGGCACCGGCTACCGGCCGTCCGACATTGTGGCCACCGCCACCTTAGGGCCGCAGGTGCTGGCGCTGGATTTTGAGGCGGGTACCGACAACACCTACTTTGAAGTAGAACGCGCCAAACTCGCGGCCAAGTGGGTGGGCACCTACTCCCTGCGCTGCCGCAACCGCACCTCCGACCCAGTCTTTAGCTCCTATATCTACACCGTGCGCACCGCCACCGGCAGCAGCGGCGCCATCTACCGCTTCAGCGACACTACCCGCGAACTGACCGGCAACGTTGCCATCACGGCCTACGATGCCCAGCGCCAGTTGGTGAGCGGCACCTACGAAGTGCGGGCGCCCGAGCAGAATGAGCCCAGCACATCCATTTCGATTGGCGGACCCAAGTGCACCATTATACTGGAAGGCAGCTTTGAAAACCTCAAGGTGAAGGCCCAATAAGCGGCCATCATTCTCGTCTGAAGGAGCCGTTCTGATTATTCAGAACGGCTCCTTTTTGCTTGTTGAAAAGTAGTAGTCGCTGCTTTGAC
The DNA here is from genome assembly GCF_012275535.1 of Hymenobacter artigasi. Classification (GTDB taxonomy): domain Bacteria; phylum Bacteroidota; class Bacteroidia; order Cytophagales; family Hymenobacteraceae; genus Hymenobacter; species Hymenobacter artigasi. The sequence goes on from NZ_JAAVTK010000003.1 coordinate 462,377, forward strand.
CGTGCCGGGAATAATGGCAACATCATCGCCTGCCCTCATAATCATAATGAATACAACATTCAATTTAATAATCTTAAATTATATTTGTGTATCTTGTCACAGCCCCTGGGCCAAGCAAAGCTCTCATCCAGACCCTCAAGTAGCCCGATGAACCTGCAGCAGCTCACCTACCTCGTAGCCCTCGATACCCACCGCCAGTTTGGCCTCGCCGCCGAGAAAAGCTGCGTGAGCCAGCCCGCCCTCAGCGTGCAGGTGCAAAAGCTGGAGGAAGAGCTGGGCGTGCTGCTCTTCGACCGCACCCAGCGCGGGGCCGAGCCCACCGCCGTGGGGGCCAAAGTCATTGCCCAGGCCCGGCGCGTACTGCGCGAGGCCCAGCAGCTGCGCGAGCTGGTGCAGGTAGAAAAGGGCGAAATAGTGGGCGAGCTGCGCCTGGGCGTCATCCCCACGCTGGCCCCGTACCTGGTGCCGCGCTTCCTGGGGGGCCTCACCACGGCTTACCCCAGCCTGCGGGTGCACATTGAGGAGCTGCGCTCCGAAGAAATTATGCAGCAGCTGAAAGACCACCGGCTGGACGTGGGCCTGCTCGTGACGCCCCTCGACGACCGGCAGCTGCACGAGTTGCCGGTCCTCGATGAGCCCTTCCTGCTACTTGCTTCAGAAAACCACCCACTGGCCGCCCACGCCACCGTGCGCCCCACCGACCTCCAGCAACCCGGCCTCTGGCTGATGCAGCAGGGCCACTGCTTCCGCAGCCAGGTGGTGAACCTGTGTGGCGCAGCCTCCCCCACCGGGGCCATCGCCTACGAAAGCGGCTCGATTGAGACGCTGCAGGAGCTGGTGCGTCGGCAGGGCGGCTACACCCTGGTGCCAGAGCTGGCCGTATTGGAGGAGGTGGAAACCAATCGGCTCCTAAAACGGTTCGTGGCCCCGGAACCGGTGCGCGAGGTGAGCCTGGTGGTGCATCATGGCTTTGTGCGCACGCAGCTGCTCACGGTGCTGCGCGGCCTTATTCTGGCCAGTGTGCCGGCCCGGCTACACGCCCGGGAATCGGGCGAGAGGGTGCGCTGGCGGTAGCCGGACCGGTTCCGTTTTTTATCAATTAGCCCCATTATGCTGGTTTGTTTGCAGTGTAGCAAGCAAGCCGAATATCCTATTTTTTACGTACCTGTCTGCAATTAGCAAGCCTGGGTGACGTTCCTATTACCGCCTGGTTTTTGCAAGCATTTCCTTCTTTTCGCTTCCTTCTTTCCGTTCTTTCAATGCCTGCCTCAGCCGCGCGCCTGCTGCTGCTACTCCTGTGGCTATCCCTCAGTGGCTGGGGGCTGAATGCACGCGCCCAAAACCCGGCTACCGATAGCCTGCGGCGCGTGCTGGCACACACCCCGCCCGACTCGGCCCGGGTGCTGCTGCTGCTGGAGCTGGGCCGCACCTACCGGGCCTCGAAGCCCGACTCGACCATGTACCTGGCCCAGAAGGCCTGGCAGCTGGCGCGGCAGCTCAACTTCGACAAAGGCCGTGGCCGGGCGCAGAGCATGATTGGCATGGTGCTGCGCGAGCGCGGCGAACTGCCCAAGGCCTACGCCAACCAGCGGATTGCCCTCCAAATCAGCCGCCAAAGCCACGACCCGGAAGGCGAGGCCTATAGCCTGAACAGCCTGGGCAACATCAGCCTCGACCTGCGCCAGTACCCGCAGGCCATTGAGCACTACCGCGCTTCGGAAGCACTATACCGCCGCCTGCACCGGCTGCCGTGGGTGGCGGGCACCCTCACCAACCTGGGCAGCTGCTACGAGAAGCTCAACCAGCTCGATTCGGCCCTGGCCCTGCAGCAGCGGGCCGAAACGCTCATTGCGCAGAACCTCCGGCCCCGGCTGGCCGTGGCGCTGGCCCTGCGCAACATGGGCATGGTGCAGGCCCGCCTGGGCCACTCCCCCGAAGCATTTGCCTACTACCGCCGGGCACTGCACGAAACCCAGGCCACCAACGACTTGCGCAACCGGGCCATGGCGCACTACCACATGGCGCTGCTGTTTGAGCAGCTGCACCAGCCCGATTCGAGCCTGTTGCACGCCCGCCACGCGCTGCGCAATGCTCAGGCCGTGTCGTACCGCCTCACGGTGATGGATGCCGGGGCGCTGCTGGCGCGGCTGTACCAGGCCCGCCACCGGCCCGATAGTGCCTTCCACTACCAAAGCCTGGCCGGGGCCGCGCGCGACAGCATTTATAGCCCCGAGAAATTTCAGCAGCTGGAGCTGCTGGCTTTTACCGAGCAGCAGCTCCAGCTGCGGCAACGGGCCCAGCAGGCTGAGCAAACCGCCCGCTACCAGCGTGCCGGCTTGCTCGGCCTGCTGGGGGTGCTGCTCACGGTGGCGCTGGTGCTGGGCTGGGCCAACCGCCGCCAGCGCCGCGCCAACCGCCTCCTGAACGAGCGCAACGCCCAGATTGAAGCCCAGCGCAATGCCCTGGACGAGGCCCTGACCGAAGTGCGCGCCGTTCAGGCGCAGCTGGTGGCGGCCGAGAAATGGGCCTTCGTGGGCGAGCTTTCGGCGGGCATTGCCAATGAGCTGCAGAACCCGCTGGCCTTCATGCGCAAGTTTGCCGATGTGAGCGTGGGCCTGCTCGACCACGACAGCACCACGCCAACCGCAGGCCTGGAGCAGCAGATAATGGACGGCCTGAAGCAGAACCTGCACGAAATCAGCGCGCACGGGCAGCGGGCGTCGGCCATCATTGCCGATATGCTGGCCCATGCCCGCCCCGGCCCCCGGCAGCCCGTGCCCACCGACCTCAACGCCCTGGTGGCCGAGTACCTACGCCTGGCCTACCAGGGTGCGCCGGGCCAGCAGCTCACGCCCGCTGTGGAGCTCGAAGTTCATTTCGACCCGGCCGTGGGCACCGTGGCCGCCGTGCCGCAGGAGCTGGGCCGGGCCATGCTGAATCTGTTTGCGAATGCTTTTTATGCAGTGCGGCAACACCAGCAGGCCAGTGGCCCTGGCTTTCAGCCCCAGGTGAGCGTGCAGACGCGGCGCGAGGGCGACTCGATAACGGTAGAAGTGTACGACAACGGCTTCGGCATCCCGGCCAGCGTGGCGGAACGGGTGTTTCAGCCCTTCTTCACCACCAAGCCTGCTGGCGAAGGCACGGGCCTGGGACTGTCGCTGGCATACGACATTATCACGAAGGGCCACCAGGGCACGCTGACCATCGAAACGGAGGAAGGAAAGTTCACCCGGTTCACGGTACGTTTACCCGCCTAACTTTGCCGGCACCGCTTGTCATTGCCCGCATGAAATTATCCCGAGTTATTTTTGGTTTACTGGCGGCCGTGCTGCTGACCACCTGCGCCCGCCGCCCCACCAAGCTGGAGATTTACGACGTGGTTATCAACCACGTAAGCATTGTGGATGTGCGCACGGGCCAACTTACGCCCAACCAGGTGGTGGCCATCGCGAAGGGCAAAATAGTAAGTGTGGAGCTGGCCGATAAGGACAGCTACGCCGCCAAACAGTACGTGAACGGCAACGGCCGCTACCTGATACCGGGCCTGTGGGACATGCACGTACATTTCCGGGGCGGCGACAGCCTGGCCGCCGCCAATAAAAAAAGCCTGACCCTGTTCCTGGCCCATGGCATCACCACGGTGCGCGACGCGGGTGGCGACCTCACGCCCAGCATTTTCCAGTGGCGGCGCGACATGGACGCGGGCCGCCTGGCCGGGCCGCGCATCTTCACGTCGGGCCCCAAGATTGATGGGCCGGGGGCCTACTGGCCGGGCTCGTTGGAAGTGGAAACCAAGGGCCAAATCCGCAAGGCGCTCGACTCGCTGCAACGGTTGAAGGTGGACTACGTGAAGATTTACGACAGCAAGATTTCGGGCGCGGCCTACCTCGAAACCATCCGGCTGGCCCAGCGGCGCGGCCTGAAAACCACCGGCCACATGCCCTACTCCGTGAAGCTGAGCGACGCCGTGCAGCGCGGCCTCGATGCCACCGAGCACCTGTATTACGTGTTCAAGGCCTGCTCCGGCAAGGAGGACAGCCTCACCACGCTGGTGCGCAACAGCCTGGGCACCAGCAAGCCACTGGGCCTGTTCGCCATGCTGCCGGCCGTGTACGACACGTACAGCCCGGCGGCGGCGGCCCGCATCTTCGCCCTCATGGCCAAGCGCCACACGGCCGCCGTGCCCACGCTCTACATCGGCAAGACGCTAACCGAACTGCCCGAAAACGACCACGCCCGCGACTCCCTGCTGGCCTACATCGACCCGAAGATTCAGGCTACTTACCAGCGCCGCCTCGCCAGTGCCCGCACGCAGCCGCTGGCCAGCCAGAATTTCAGCCGGAAGCTGGAAACCAAATTCTTAAGCATGATTCCGACCATGCAGGCCGCCGGCGTAACCCTGCTGGCCGGCTCCGATAGCGGCCCGTTCAACTCGTTCATCTACCCCGGCGCCTCGCTCCAGGAGGAGGTGATTTTGCTGGTGAAAGCCGGCCTCACGCCGCTGCAGGCGCTGCAGGCCGCCACCCTCAACGGGGCCCGCTTCATGGGCGTGGCCGGGCAAACCGTCGCCATCGCCCCCGGCAAAGACGCCGACCTGGTGCTCCTGACCGCCAACCCGCTGGAAGACATCAGCAACATCAAAAAAATTGACGCCGTGATTTCCCGTGGCAAGGCCTACCCCGCCGCCACGCTGGCCAATATGATGCGCGCCATCCGCAATCACTAGGACCACTGATTAGCACGGATTTTAGCGGATTTCACGGATTTTGTAGTCGATTGCTACGACTAAAATCGCTCCGAAATAGGGTGCGGGGTACTGATAAATCCAGCCAAACGGAAACCAAAGCTGTACTGGGATTCGACTACAAAATCCGTGAAATCCGCTAAAATCCGTGCTAATCAGTGGTCTAGAAACCCACCCCTATCCGGAAGCCGGTACCCAACCGCTGGCCGCTTTGCAGGGCCGTATAAAAATCAACCCGCAGCACTTTCAGGATGTGCTCCACGCCCGCGCCCAGCTCCACGTAGTGGCCGGCCTGGGCGGTAGTGAGGTAGTTGAGCGACACCACTTCCTGCCATTTTAGCTTGCGGAAGAGCGGGACTTTATTGAAGATGAAGCCGTTGAAGTGGTGGTCGTAGTGGGCTTCGAGGTAGGTATTGTTGGTGCTGAAGCGGTAGTAATCCAGCAGCTGAAACTCGCTGAAATTGCCGGCGAGCAGGGTTTGGTTGCCGGAGAAATGGCGGTAGTCGATGAAGGTCATCCCCTCCTGCTTGCCCACGAAGCCGCCCACGCTCACGCGGAAGCTGCTGGCACCCAACAGGCCCAGCGGCACATTGTCGCGCACGCCGGCCTGCAGCAGCAGGTAGCGCACATCGGCCCCCAGCGCGTGCGGCACGGCCAGGCGGCCCTGCACGTTGAAGGTGGGCCACTTCGAGCCGAGGTTGAACTTGCCATCGGGCCGACTGATGTAGCGCTGGCCGGGCTTGAAATCGGCCGAAAGCGCCACGGTAAGAATGCGGCTGCGGCCAAAGCCGGTATCGGCCAGCTCGTCGCTCACGGGCCGGTTGGGGGTGAAGGCGCGGCCGGGCACGTCGTAGATAAGCCGGTCGGTGGTGTTGTACAGCTCGTGGCGGTCGAAGTAGGCGGCGGTGGTGAGCAGGGTCAGGCCGTTCACGGGCTCCGTCAGGTAGCTCAGTTCGGCCCCGTCGCGGCGGTATAGCTTGGCATAGTTGCGGTTATCAAACAGCGTGTAGAGCGTGTTGATGAGCGGCGTCACCTGCGAATTCTTGTCGAAATTCTCGATGGTACGGCCGGCTTTCAGGCCGATTTGCTGGCGGCGGGCCGGGTGCAGCTGCCAGCTAGCGTCTAAACTGGGATTCAGCTCGTTGCTGCTGAAACCGTAGCGCAGCACCGGCGTGATGCTGAAATTCCGTCGGTCGTCGGTGCGCTTCCGGAAGGTGGCCTGGGCGTTGAGCACGGCCCCTTCCACGGTGTTGTATTGGAAAATGCGTGACACCGGCAGCACGTAGAACGACGTCTTTTTGAAGCTATTGACGTGCGTGTAGCCGCCCATCAGCAGGTTGATGGGCTCGAACTCGTTGCGCTTGCGGTCCATCGAGTCCTGGTAGGGGCGCGAGCGGCGGATGACTTCAGTGCTGTCCTTGACACGGTAATCTTTCTGCTCCTCGGCCGTGAGGGGCACCGGACGCACAGCGTCCCAATAGGTCGAGTCGCGCTCGTTAACGCCTTTTTCCACCAGCTGCACCTGGCCGCGCGGCATCTGAGCGAAGATGTCGTTTTTGAGGGAATCGCGTGCGGCCTGCTTCACTTTTTTGCGCACCTGGGCATTGAGGCCGCGCAGGTCGGGCTTGCGCTTGCGGATTTGGGCGGCGGTTTCCTGGCCCACGGGGGCAGCGTCTTTACCCTCGACTACCACGGGCGGCGCGGCTTTGGGCGCGGGCGGCGTAGGGTAGGTGGGCACCACGTTGGCGTAGTTGGAAAGCACGGCCGTGATGTAGCCAGAGCCCTTGAAACCCAGGCCCGATAAGTTGGCCGTAATCTGCTGCGACTGAATAAGCCAGACGTTGGCATTGCCCGGGGCGGGGGCATACTGCTGGGCCAGGTGCAGCTCGTCCACGTAGTCGAGCTGGGCATCTTTATCGAGGTGCAAATCGACGGAGTGAATGCGCCACGAGCCGTCCACGATGTAGATGTAGCCCGCAAAAACGGGGTCGGTCCGGCGGCGCGGCAGCACCCGTATTTTGTGCACCAGCACGCCGCCCTGCGGGGTGCTGCCCACCAGCTCGTACTTGTAGAACAGCATGGCGTTGCCCGCGATGGGCGACACAAAGCCGCGCTCCGAAAACCCGGGATTTATCAGGTTTTCATAGAAGGTTAGGTTGCGCCCCGCGCTGGCCCGGTTGAAGCTAATGCCGCGCGAGTCGCCGCTGATGCGGCTCGACAACATGCGCTCCTTCACGATATTGGGCTGGGTGAAGCTGAAATCGGAGAGCGTTTCGGACAGGTAAAAAATACCTTTCTTAATGTCCGGCCCCAGCTTAAACAGGCCCATAATTTTGGCCGGCGTTTCGTTGATGCGGCCCAGGGCTTTGATGTAGATGCGGGCGCGGTAGGCGGCCACCTCGCGCTTGTGGTATGCGCGCCACTGCTGTGCCTCCTGAATGATGGCATAGGCCGGGTCGCGGTCGGATGATTTCACCAGCACCTCGCCCAGGCTGTAGGCCTCTGGCTGGAGCGTGATGTTGACGGTGAGCGTGGAGTCGCCGCCCGGCACGCGCACCGGCTCAATTTGCTGCTTGTAGCCCACGTACTGGAACACCAAATCGTACTGCCCGGCCGGCAGCCGCAGCAGGAACTGGCCCTGCTCGTTGGCCCCCGTGCTGGTGGCCGCGCCGCGCACGGCCACGTTGGCAAAGGCCAGGCCCGCCTTGTTGGCCCCGCTCACCGTGCCCCGGATTACGCCGGCGCGGCTGAGAAATGGCGCGGCATTCAGCAGCAGCGCAAGAAGTAACCAGCGTAAAGAAATTCGCAACATAAAATCGACGGGCAGAAAAAAGGCACCCTAAGGTACGGCCCGCCCGCAACTGATGCATAAGGAGGGCCCAAAGGTTGCCTGACAATGTGCCGGCCGGCCGGTGGCAGCGCGCAATAATCCGTACCGGAATTGGTAACGAACCGCCCGGCGCGTTGTTTTCCATTACTTGCCGCCCGAAACCCTGCCCCTCATGTTCAAAAATTCCGATAAAGCCCCCAAACAGTACACGCCCGGCGAGGCCCTGCAAAAAATCGCCGCCTTCTGCGCCTACCAGGAGCGCAACCAGAAAGAAGTCGAGCAAAAGCTAAAGTCCTACGGCCTCGACGAGGACGAAGCCGGCGAAATCATCATCCGCCTGAGCCGCGAAAAGCTGCTGGACGAGGAGCGGTTTGCCCAGTCGTTCGTGCGCGGCCACTACCGGAACAAGAAGTGGGGCCGCCGCCGCATCACACAAGAGCTGAAGCAGAAAGGCATCAGCGAATACTGCATCAAATCGGGCCTTAAGGAAATCGACAGCGAAGAATACTACCAGAACCTGGTGGACTTAATGGAGAAAAAGGACCGCCAGGAAAAAGAGAAAAACCCACGCGTGCGCCGCATGAAAATCTCGCAGTATCTCACCGGCAAAGGCTACGAGCAGGACCTGATAAAAATGGCCCTCGATGACCTGGGCAAAGCCCCGGAGGACGAGGAGTAGCATAGAGCGCTCCGAAACGGTCATGCCGAGCGCAGCCGAGGCATCTCGCGTGCCGCCACTAACTCATTCTATCAATTGAGTTACTACTCCATGCGAGATGCCTCGGCTGCGCTCGGCATGACCGTTCTACTGTTTCGGCCCCACTCTTGGCATCACCAATTTCTGCCCGATTATCACCCGCCGCCCGGTAAGCGTGCGCAGCATGGGCACCAGAATCTGCTCGGCGTTGCGCTGCGTCTGGGCCAGAATGCCGGACTGCAGAGCGGCGTTACGCACCTGCTTTTCGGCGTATTTGTAGCCCTGGTCCACCAAGTCGGCATCCTGAAAAAAGCCGTTCTCGGTGCTGAATACGCGGCTTTGGTTGTGGTTCACCTGGAAGGAGCATAGCTCCGGCGCGGGCAGCACCACGCGCACAATGGAGTCGCCCTCGAACACGACATCCTGCGGGCGAATCTTGCGCAAGTCGAGGCAGCCCACGGCTTCGCCGCCCACCACGAGGGCCACTTTGGCATCGGGCAGCAGCGGGTAACGGCTGGCGCGGCGGTACTCCACAATGTCCTTAAACTTGTAGCGCACCAGCTCCAGCTTGCCCAGGGCCTCTACCTGAGTGAGGACCGTGTTGTGCGTGACGGTGACTTTGGGCTCCGTATTCAGCGGGTTGAGGTCGGCGAGGGTGGGGCCTATTTTCTTCCAGAGAAACCAGCCGAGGGCAAACAGAAACAACAGGGGCAGGAGGCGACGAATGAGGCGGGGCAGCATAGGTGTTAGCGTTAGTATCTACTTGTACGAGCGAATTGCCAAAAGCTACTGCTTATCCAGGGTTGTGGCAGCCACAGTGTAGCTTTGGCCGGTGACTCTTTCTTCCTCTCCCCTCGCCCCGGGCCTTGGCCCACGCCTATGGCGCGGGCACGGCTGGCTGTTGCTGGCCCTCTGGCTGATGGTGCAAGTGGCTTTCCTGCTGCGCTATCACGGCCCGCACTACGCCAACGACAGTGCCCGCTACCTCGAATACGCCGCCAACCTGGCCGAGCACGGCTACTACAAAATTGAACCGGGCACGGCCCCCACGACCATTGCCAACAACGGCATCGGCAATTTTCAGTACGAGCACAACCAGCGCTACATCTTATACCCGTGGTTCCAAAGCGTGTGGCTGCGGCTGCACGCGGGGTGGTGGGGCATTGTACTAGGGCAGCTGGCTATTTCGGGCGTAGCCGCCAGGGCCCTGTACCAGGCAGTGCGGCAGCTACTGGCCGGCCGGCGCGGTGCGGCCGCGCTGGCAACTGGCTTGTTCATTCTGTGGCCCGACGTGCAGCAGTTCAACAGCTACCTGCTCACCGAATCATTATTCATCAGCTTATCAGTCCTCTCCTTCTGGGCTTTTGTGCAAGTGCGCAATGGGGGCTGGAGAGCCTGGGCTACGCTCATCCTGCTGTTGTTGCTCACGGCCCTGGTACGCCCCAATGGCTTTGTGGTAACCGGCGCAGCCGTGCTGGCCGGGCTGGCCTCGCTCTACAGCCAGCGCCGCCGGATATTCTGGCTGGTAGTGGCCGGAGCAGTGCTGGCTACCCCATTGGCAGTATGGTGGCTTAATTATCAGCTGGTCAGCTTTTTTATCGTCGAAACGTATTTGCGCGGCGAGTTGATGTTTGCTACGCCAGTGTGGGCTATTCATCCCAGCACTCCACTGGTCCTGCCGCCCCCCGGCCTGGGCCAAATGTCGCGGGTGCTCCACTTTGCGGCCCACAACCCGGGCTTCCTGGCCCGCCTGATGGCCGGCAAGCTACTGGTATTCTTCAGCAGTGTGAAGCCATATTATTCGCTGGCGCATAAGCTTATCAGCATACTGGTGCTCTGGCCGCTGTACTACCTGGCGTTTCGCGGAGCCCGCCAGGCGCGGGTATGGCTGCCGGCCCGGGCCTTTCTGGTAGGGGTGCCGTTGCTACAGGCCGGCGTTGTCATGCTCACGGTCGATGACTACGACGTGCGCTTCCTGGCCCCGGTGCTGCCCTTCATTTTCGTACTGGCCGCGCTGGAGCTACAGCGGCTTTGGCCTGCAAGAACAGTAGCCAAATCCGGTTCGCTGCTGGCCCGGCCCTAGCCTCTCGCTTCAAACCGCTCTTCCCAGCCCGCCCAGGCCTGCTGCCCGCCGGTGTGAATGGCCACCACCGTACTACCCCGCCGGAAATAGCCTTTCCCCACCAAGTCCAGCACGCCAAACAGCAGCTTGCCGGTATAAATCGGGTCGAGCAGCACCCCATGCCGCACCTTAATCTGCTGAATAAACGCCAGCAGCTCGGCCGAATACTTGGCATAGCCGCCGAAATGATACTCGGTTTGAAGCGAATAATTACCGAAGGTCTGGCCAGCCGTCGCCTGGGTCAACGCATCAATTTCAGCACGCAGGAATTCGCCTTTTTTCAGGGCAGCCACGCCCACGGCGTGCCGCTGGCCGGCCAGGCCGGTGAGCAGGCCCGCCAGGGTACCGCCGGTACCAACGGCCACGGCCAGCGCATCAAAATCAATCTGCTGCCGAATCTCGGCCACCAGCTCGGCGCAGCCGGGCAGGGCCAGGTCATTAGTGCCACCCTCGGGCAGCACATAGGCTGGGCCAAATCGGGCCAATTGCTCCGCAATGAACGCCGGCTCGGCCCGGCGGCGGTAAGCTGCGCGGTCAAGGTAGTGCAGGGCCATACCATCGGCAGCGGCCCGGACCAGCGTGGGGTTGAGCATAGACCCCGCCACCGGCTCCTCGCCCCGAATCAGGCCAATGGTGCGGAAGCCCAGCAGCCGGCCGGCCGCCGCCACGGCCGCAATGTGGTTGGAATACGCCCCACCGAAAGTAAGCAGCGTGTGGTGGCCCTGCGCACGGGCCGCCGCTAGGTTATACTTGAGCTTGCGGGCCTTGTTGCCGGGCAGGTCCGGGTTCACCAGGTCGTCGCGCCACAGCAGCAGGCGCACCCCGTGGGCGTTGGCTACCGGCTCATCGAGCAGCTGAAGAAGGGATGTATGCAGCATTGGGGCGGCGGTAAAACGAGAAAGGGGACCGAGGAAACAACCGTTTCCCCCATCCCCTTCCCCTGATTTTGCATAAAGCAGCAGCTACGCCAGCACCGGCGCGTCGTTCAGCAGCTCGTCGCCGCTGCGCTCGCGGCGGCGGGCTACATACACGCCCGTGCCCACCAGCACCAGCAGCAGCGCAATACTGGCCACCAACGACACGGTATTGCCCACGGCATAGGATTTGGGCTCAAACTTGAACTCGATGGTATGCGCGCCGGCCGGCACCTGCAGGGCCCGCAGCACGTAATCGGCCCGAATGTGCGGCACCGGCTTGCCATCGATAAACGCCTGCCAGCCATCGGCATAATAGATTTCTGAGAACACCACCAGGCCGGCCTGCGTGGCATTGTAGCGGTATTTCAGCTCATCGGGGCTGTAGTTGGTAAGAGCGATATTGGAGCCGGCAATGTCGTAGGTCGCGGCTTTTTGCTGCGGAAATTTGCTGGCGTCCACTACCGCTTCGGTGGCCGGGCTAATGGTGCTGAGGGCGGCCATTTCGGCGTCGGGGCTGGCCACGGGCTTCACCTCGCTCACGAACCAGGCGTTGCCCAGCGCACCTGGGTTGCGCTGCACCGGCTGCTTGGCATCGCCGGTAATCAGGTAGCGCATGTTCAGCATGTTGAGCACCTGCTGGTTATTATTCGAAATCTGGCGCTCAATCAAGTCTTGGTAGCGGCGCAGCTTGGCCCCATGGTAGCCGCCAATGCTCTTGTGGAAGTAAGAGGTCTGGGCTTCGTTAAAGGGATTTTGCACATTGAGCACACGGTAGCTCAGGTCCTTATCCTGCAAAATCAGCTGGTCGGCCGGGCTGGGCTGGAATTCCTCAGCTATGGTTTCGCGCTGGAATTTATTGTCGCCGAGGTAACGCTTATCCACGCCCCACAAGTCCACCAGCACCAGCACCACCATAATGGCCGCTGCTGGCATCACCTTCAACTGTCCTTTCAAATGGAAGTACAGCACGCCCAGCGCCGCCCCAATAAAGAGCAGCCCGCGCCACACGTCGTTGCGGAGCAAATCGGCGCGGTCAGCGCGCAGCGCACCCAGCAGCTGCGGCGTGAAGCCCTGCTTGGTCAGTTCCCCATCCACGGGCGCGGCAAAATCGAAGCTGAAACTGGCCAGATAAGCCAGCACGCACAGCCCGGCCGCAATAGCACCGGCATACAGCACCTTGGGCAGCAGGGCCGAAGCCTCGGCCGAAAGCGGCACTTTGGTGCCCGGCAGCGTGGGCGCAGCAGCCAGCCGGGGCCGCAGAATTCGGCTCAGCGCCAGCGCGCCCAGAATGGGCATGGCCAGCTGCGCAATCACCAGCGCCATGCTCACGGCCCGGAACTTGTTGTAGCCGGGCAGCAGGTCGAAAATCAGGTAGTTAAATGTTTCAAAATTCTTACCCCATGCCAGTAGAATGGACAGCACCGTGCCCGCCAGCAGCCAGTAGCGCGTGCGCTTCTCCACCACAAACAGGCCCAGAATAAACAGAAAGCATACCACCGCGCCCATGTACACCGGCCCGGCCGTGTAGCTCTGCTGGCCCCAGTAAGTCGGCATCGAACCCAGATATTCCTGCGGCAGGCCGGCTTTGGCAAGGTTAGAATCGGTGCCGAGCGGCATGGAGCTGGCCCCGCCGTAGAAGTTGGGAATCAGCAAAGTGATGGTTTCGCCCACGCCATAGCTGTACTGAAACGCGTAATCGCGGTCCACACCCGAGCCGGCGTCCTCCGGGTTGGCGGCCGGTGCCTGGCCGGGCGCCGTCGGCGCGGCCGACTTCAACTCGCTTGGGCCCCGGTTGCTGTATTTGCTATACTCGGCGGTGGTGTAAAGGCGGCCGAAGCTCACACCCACGGCCAGCGCCGCACCCAGCGCCAGCAGGGCCGTGCGCTTGGCAAACTCGGGCAGGCGGCCCGCCCGAACGGCCGAAACCAACTCGATAATGCCGAAAATAGCCACCAGCAGCAGCAGGTAGTACGTAATCTGAAGGTGGTTGACGTGCACGTTCAACGTGAGGCCCACGGCAAAAAGCGCGGCTCCCAGCCACTTGTCGCGGCGATACGTCACGAGCAGGCCGCCCAGCACCAGCGGCGCGTAGGCCAGCGCCAGACTCTTGGTGTTGTGGCCAGCAGCCAGAATGGCCAGGTTGTAGCTCGAAAAGCCCAGCGCCACCGCGCCCGCCACCGCAATGAGCGGCCGCACGCCCAGCGCCACCAGCAAAATGTAGCCGCAAAGCAGCGCCAGAAACAGGTTGGCCACCACGGCAGGCAGGCCCAGCGTCATGGCCTTCTGCAAATACCCCGACCAGTCGCCCGGAAAGTGCAGGCTGATAAGGTACGTAGGCATGCCCGAGAACATGGAATTGGTCCACAAGGCCTCTTTGCCCATCACCTTGGCATACTCCTGCGCCTCGTGTGCGCCCCCTTGGAACTGGGTGATGTCGTGCTGAGCCAGGGTTTTGCCATCGAACATGATGGGCGCGAAATACGCGCAGGCCAGCACCACGAAAAACAATACCGCCAGCACGTGCGGCACAGCCCGCTGCCACCACGGCGCGGACGAAACAGAAGGAGCAGAAGCAACAGCAGCCATCAGGGCAATTTTGGGGAAAATGAAAACGTGCCCGAAGGTACAGTAGAACCGCCCGTAGCCGCTAACGTCCCGGAGTCAATCCCTAAACCCCAAGGTCATCCCAATCTTCCTGAAATTGGCCTTACTCTACTTTACTTCCTCAAAATCAATATATTCCCCGCCCTTAAAGTCGTGCGGCTGCTTGCCCTGTTCTGTCACGGGCGGCACATAGTCCACCCGTACTTCGCCGGGCTGGGCACTAGGGCCGCTATCTGGCCGTGCCTGGGGTGGCACTGCAAAGCCCCCGTTGCGCATCTGCTTGCGCACAAAGCCGCTCAGCGCCAGCCGCAGCACAATGGGCAGCAGGTAACGAACCGCGAAAAAAATCAGAATGAATATGAGCCAAAATTTCATATAGCTGGAAACGTAAACGCCGCCACAAAGTACGGTCAGCGCCTGCTGACGTGCACCCGGCGCTTTTGCTTTACCTGAAACGGCCCGCTCCGGCTTATCGGTTCCGCAGCGCGCGGGTAATGGCACCAGCCAGGCCAGCGTTAGATGAGCGCAGTAATTTCGGAGAGAAGCAGGAAAGACTATTTCCCAATGCAGACGCACAGCTCCGGGTCCGGCTGCTAAATTTTTATCCAATTGTGGTTGCGTGGCGTCCGGCCAATTGCCTATCTTTGCAGCCCCATCCAAAACCGTTGGTTGGCAACAAGCCGCTTTAGCTCAGCTGGTAGAGCAGCTCATTCGTAATGAGCAGGTCGTTGGTTCGAGTCCAATAAGCGGCTCCAAATAAAAAGGCCCTGAACCGTAATCGGTTTCAGGGCCTTTTTATTTGGAGCCAAGCCGTCCGCCGCGCAGTTATTGGAAAACGCGCTGCGAAGCCGCCACTTGGTTGAACGAGGCGACCACGCCCACTGCCTCGGCCAAAAATTCCGGTTTGTCTTCAATATGGTTGCCCACCACCACCACGTCGGCCCCGGCCGCCAGTGCTGCATACAATTTCTCGCCCGAGTTCAGCCCGCCACCCACAATCAGGGGCGCACTCACGGCTTCACGCACGGCCGCAATCATCGCACCCGATACCGGATTTTCAGCCCCGCTCCCACCATCGAGGTACATTAGCTTCAGCCCCAGCTGCTCGCCAGCCAGTGCCGTGCAGGCCGCAATACCCGGCTTATTATACGGCATAGGTGCGGTACCACTCATGTAGGAAGCCGTGGTGGGCCGACCCGAATCGACCAGCATGTAGCCCGTCGACAGCAGTTGCAAGCCGCTGGCCTTGAGGCGCGGCGCGGCCACAACGTGCTGGCCAATCAAAAAATCAGGGTTGCGGCCCGAGATGAGCGAGAGCAGCAGCAATCCATCGGCTGGGCCATCGAGGTGCATGCTGTGACTGGGAAACAGCAGCACCGGCACATCAGAATGGGCCTTGATTAACGTGATAAGGGCAGCTTGGTGCGAACTTATCACCAGGCTGCCCCCCACAAAAAAGTAATCGACTGGATGCGTCTCACTCAGGCTGAGCAGGTGCAGCAGGCTGGTTTCATCCAGGTTGTCCGGGTCGAGCAATACGGCCAGCGCTTTGCGGCCATGCTGCTGCCGGGCACGCAGCGCATCATAAAGACTTAGAGGGGTTGGACGCATCCGAGGAATCAGAAGGAGCAGACGAGGCGACGGGAGAAGCCCCCGTTTCGGCCGTGCCGTAGCCGGGAGAAGTCGCAAGGTCGGCATTTTTGTCCGCCGGGAAAAACTCGCCCACTTTTTTCGTCACCATAGCCAAAGCCACAGCCGCCGCCTGCGCTACCAATACCTTGCCGGTATCGGACTGCAGAAAAGCCTGAAATACCGAGCCCACTAGGCGCGAACGGGAATTTTTAGCGCGGCCAGCCGGTGCGGGCTCATCGAAAGCTTGCGAGGCAGGCAGCCGACGGCTGTCGTCGTAAGGCAAATCCTGAAAAGGGTCTTCCTCAAACTCCTCATCCGCGTAAGTCGAACCCGCTGCAAAGGGAGCGGTAGCAGTCGTCTCCGACAAATTCTCATCCGGATGCGGAGCCGTGGAGCCAAAGCCCAGGTCATCGGCTTCGTGGGCGTGCTGCTGGTATTCCACAAAAGACCGGGCCGATTCTTCAGCCGATTTGTGCGCCAGGTTATCGCCTTTTTTGCCCTTCTTGTTCTTCTTGCCTTTGCTGTTAGAATAAGAATCAGCCCCGAACTCGTAGTCGAGGTCAGCCTCATCATGGTCGGCCACATGCTTCTGCTGAGCACGCTTGCGCTTCTTGCCACCAATCAGCTTCGTGATGAGCCATACGCCACCGGCCAGGCCAGCACCTACCAGCGCCACTTTACCCACCACCACCGATTGCTCCTTGATGTGGTCCACATCGCCACGCAGGGCGCGCTCATACTCCAGTTTTTTGCGCTCGAGAAATTCTTTTTCCTCGTCGAACAGGGGGTTTTGCAACTCACTCATAAGAAGGTCGGCTTAGGCTTGGCGTTTATCAGATTTGTAAATGGTGTCCTTGAGCACCTTGTTGGCAATGCCCTGAAAGGCCGTTTTATCAACGCCCACCAGCACCAGTACCATCAGCACCAGGTAGAAGCCGGCCACGATGCCAAAGCCCCAGTAAGGACTATTTAGCGCGGAATTGAGCGCCAGCCCGGCAAATATGCTCACAAAAATGACAAACAACAACCCCAGAATGGCTAGGGTAGCGCCATGAATAGTACCCACAAAAATAGTGGATACCTTTTGTTGAATTTCTAGCCGAACCAGGTCAATGCGGGTATCTAGGTAGCCCGTCAGGTTACCAATCAAGCTGTCGTTGCGAGGGGTTTTGGAAGTATCGTCGTCGTTAAACATGCGGCGCGAAAAAGGGGTGACACAAGAAAAAACAAGCCCAGCTGTTTCGTTGATTTAACAAGAAAAAAAGCATCGGACCGTGCCGGTTCTACGGAAAATTTCGGCGCGTGGCTGACTTTTGCACCCACCTTTGTGTTTGCCGTTAGCGTGAGTCAAAATCATTACCAAGTTCTTGGAGTTGCCCCCACCGCCCCGGCCGCCGATATCAAGCGTGCCTACCGGCAGCTGGTAGTGCGCTACCACCCCGATAAGCACGGCGGCGATGTGCGCTACGAGGAGCAGTTTAAAGCCGTTGCCGTGGCCTATGGCATCCTCGGCGACCCTGGCCGACGGGCCTCCTACGACTTCCAGTTAACCCAGGCAGCCCGCCGCGCCGCCGAAGCCCAGCGCCAGCAGCAGCAGCGGCCCGTGTCGCAGCACGTCTACGGCGTGCCCATGCCTCCCCCCGCTCCGCTCCGCACCCGCCCCCCCGCCGGCAGCCGCGAGCGGCACTACCAGCGCATTCCCCACCAGCGCCCTTCCTTCAATCGGCGCGACTGGCTTTTCACCCTGCTTTTCATCGCGGGCATTGTGCTGTTTGCCATGGCTGTAAAAGTGACCATGGACCGCGTCTCCGCAACCAGCAACTACGCTGATGGGCTGCGGGCCTATGTGCGCGGCGATTGGTCGGCAGCATCCAGCTACCTGGACGAAACACTGCACTTCCGCCCCGACTACGCGCCCGCCCTGCGACGGCGCGGCGAGTTGGCGCGTTTTCACCTCCACGATGCCCGTGCCGCCCGCGCCGACTTCCAGGCCGCACTCCAGCAGCCCCAATCCCGCCGCCTCACCGCCGACCTGCTCTACCAGTTGGGCCGCTGCGAGGCCACCCTCGGACGCGCCCGCACCGCCGACTTCAATTACACCCGCTCCCTAGCCCTCGACAGCACTCGCAGCACCGCCTACCTCGCCCGGGGCGAAACCCGCCTCCTCGACCTGCACCAGCCAGCCCTGGCCGTAGCCGATTTCACCACTGGCCTGAGCCAATACCAACGCGCCGGGCGCAAAGCCCCCTGGCATTACATCCAGCTGCGTGGCGTGGCCTTCGCCGCCCTCGCCCGCTACCCCGAAGCCCGTTCCGACTACTTCCGAGTGCTCCAGGCCAATCCCACCGATGGCCGCACCCACTTCCTGCTCGGCAAGCTGGCTGCTCACACCAACGATTCCACCGCCGCCTGCGAGTTCTATCGCCGCGCGCTGCAGCTGGGTTACGAATACGCCCGAACTGCTCAGGCCGCCTGCCGTTAGCCCCACCCCCACTACGCAAACAACCGCCGCCAGCCAAAGCCAGCGGCGGTTGCCGAAGTTGCATTCAAAAGCTCAGGGAGCCTTACTGGGGCATCAGCACCGTGTTCACTACGTGGATAACGCCGTTGCTCTGCATCACGTCTGCGATAGTCACAGTCGACATGCCGCCTTTCTCGTCCTTCAGCTCGATGGTTTTACCTTTAATCATCGCCGTAAGGGTGCCACCGCTCACCGTCTTCAGCGTAGCCTTGCCACCACCAGCCTTGATGGCTTTCTTCAGGTCAGCGGCAGTCATACGGCCAGCCACAACGTGGTAGGTCAGGATTTTGGTCAGTGTAGCCTTGTTCTCAGGCTTCACCAGCGTTTCTACCGTGCCAGCAGGAAGTTTGTTGAAGGCCTCGTTGGTAGGAGCAAATACGGTGAAAGGACCAGCGCTGCTCAGCGTTTCCACCAAGCCTGCAGCTTTCACAGCGGCCACCAGCGTCGTGTGGTCTTTCGAGTTAACTGCATTTTCCACGATGTTTTTCGTGGGGTACATAGCCGCGCCACCTACCATTACGGTACCGGGCATTTTATTAGCTTGGGCCGAAACATTGGTAACAGCAGCAGCGCTGAGGAAAGTAACCAAAGCAAGGGAGAACAAAGACTTTTTCATCGGTATAAAGAAATGGTTAGTTTTTTTGATTGATGCATCACCTACGCCATTCCTTCGCCCAGCGGATTGCACCGCCGACAAGTTTTACTAGAAAAATCGTCCAACGATGACAGTATCAGTCAGCACTTCTTAAAGAAAGCCCAGACAGCAAAAATCCTCTTGGTTGCTGGTGAAAGCATCCAAGAGGATTTCCTGTGTAAGGTTGGCGGCGACCGACTCTCCCACCGGTGAAGGCAGTACCATAGGCGCACCGGGGCTTAACGACTCTGTTCGGAATGGGAAGAGGTGAA
>NZ_JAAVTK010000004.1 GCF_012275535.1 Hymenobacter artigasi
AAACTCGTGCACCTGCTCTTTGCCTGTGCCCTGAACCAGCGAAAATATGACGAAAAATATGCCACGGCCCTTGCCTGAATCATAGAAATCGCATCCTTGCGTCTCATCGTTGAACGAAACCCGCCGTTATTGTTCAACGACGAGACGCAAGGATGCGTCTCTACACCGTTCTGGTTACTTTCTAAATAGCTTCAATCAGCCGCTACTCGACGGCTGCTCCATTGACTTTCAGTACCTGCTGTAAAAACAGCACCTGGTAGGGCAGCGCGGTCTGCCAGTATTCCCAGGTGTGGGCGCCGGGGCGCTCGGTGTAATCATGCGGGGTGTGGTTGTACACGAGGCGGCGGTGCAGCTCGCGGTTGATGTCGATGAGGCCATCATCTACCCCGCAATCGATGATGAGGGGCAGGCCGTTGCGGTGCATTTGTTCGACCAGGGTCAGCACTGAATTGTCGGCGAACCGCTCGGGATTATCGGCTTCTGAGCCGAGGATGGGGGCCCAGAGCCTGGCGCGGCCGGCGGCCTCGGCGGGTGCCAGCTTGCGGTTCCAGGTGCGCAGGTCGAGGGCACCGCTCATGCTGCCGGCGGCGCAATACAGGTCGGGGTGGCGGGCCGAGAGGAAGAGCGCGCCGTGCCCGCCCATGCTCAGCCCGGCGATAACGCGGCCCTTGCGGTTGGCCACGGTACGGTAGGTCTGGTCGATTTTCGAGATGACTTCCTGGGTCAGGTAGGTTTCGAACTGGCTATCGAGGCTCACGGGACTGTTGAGGTAGAAGCTGAAGGTTTCGCCCTCGGGGTTCACGATAATCAGGTTGTAATCATCGGCCAGGCGGTGCAGCAGCTGCTTATCAGGCGTCTTATTCAGCCAATCGGAAAAGTGGCCCCAGGCCCCGTGCAGCAGGTAAAGCACCGGGTAATTTGCCTTTTTATTCTTGGCGTAGGAAGCCGGCAGCACCACGGCGGCCCGATAGGTTTTGTGCATGGCCGCACTCGGAATAGCCAGGGTGTCGACGCGGGCGGCGCGGGCCGCGGCGGCGGAGAGAAGTAGGCAGGCGAGGAGGAGCAGGCGAAAACGGGACATAGGTGGGGTAGGATTTTTGGTGGGAGAAGAGGCGAAAGTAACGGAGCCGCCTGTCATCCTGAGCGCAGCGAAGGACCTTATCACCGCTGAACGATTTATACAGACGCGATAAGGTCCTTCGCTGCGCTCAGGATGACAGGCGGCAAGGGGTTCCGGCAGCGGTGGGCGTAACTTTACCCCTCGATTTTTAGCAACTAGCATAATGAGGTTTCGCTTACTATTTATTGCCCTGCTGGCCAACTGGGGCAGCGCCCAGGCCAATCAGCTCACCTTTCGGGTCGATATGGGCACCACGGCCGTGCCCGCCGGGGGCGTGCACGTAGCCGGTAATTTCCAGGCCGCCGCCGGCTTTCCGGCCGACTGGAACCCCGCCACCACGGCCCTCACCGACCCTGACGGTGACCACGTCTGGGAAGCCACCGTGAACGTGCCGGCAGGTACCTACCTCTACAAATTCGTGAACGGCAACGCCTGGGGCGTTTCCGAGCTGGTGCCCGCCACCTGCGGCATCACCGACGGGGGCGGCAACGTGAACCGCCAGGTAGTGGTGGGCGGCTCGGCCGTGCGCCTGCCCATCGTGGCCTTCGCCGACTGCGCTACGCAGCTGCGCTTCGCCGTGGACATGACCGGCCAGACCGTGGCCCGCACCGGCGTGCACGTCGTGGGTAATTTTCAGGCTCTGGCCGGCTACGGCGCGAATAACGACGCCACCGCGCTGCCGCTGACCGACGACAACAGCGACGGCATCTACGAGGTGACGATTGCGCTGCCGGCCCCCGGCATGTTCCAGTACCGCTTCGTGAACGGCAACACCCTGGCCGGGGCCGAAACCGTGCCCGCCGCCTGTGGCACCGCCGATGCCACCGGCACCCTCACCCGCGTGGTGAGCGCCATGGCCGTCGTGAATACCACGCCCAGCTACTGCTTTGGCACCTGCGCGGCCTGCAATGGGGCCACGCTCACCAATTACCCCACGTACTGGTGGAATGATGCCGTGTTCTACGAAGTATTCGTGCGCAGCTTCTACGACAGCAACGGCGATGGCAAAGGCGACTTCGCCGGCCTCACCCAGAAGCTTGACTACCTCAACGACGGCAACCCCGCCACCACCACCGACCTGGGCGTAACCGGCCTCTGGCTGATGCCCATCATGGACTCGCCCAGCTACCACGGCTACGACATCAGCGACTACAAAGCCGTAGAGCCGGATTATGGCACCATGGCCGACTTCGATGCCTTCCTGGCCGCCGCCCACCGGCGCGGCATCAAGGTCATTCTGGACATGGTGCTGAACCACTCTTCCAGCCAGCATCCGTGGTTTACGCAGGCCGCGGCCAGCACTACCAGCCCGTACCGCAACTGGTATTTGTGGTCGCCCACCGACCTGGGCTACGGGCCGTTTGGCGGCAGCGGCTGGCACCCGCGCAACGGCAACTATTTCTACGGCGCGTTCTGGGAAGGCATGCCCGATTTGAACTGGCGCAACCCCCAGTTGAAGGCCGCCATGTGGGACGCCGACCGGTTCTGGCTGCGCAAGGGCGTCGACGGCTTCCGGCTCGATGCCGTGCGCTACCTGGTGGAAACCGGCAGCAACACCGCCGACACGCCCGAAACCTTCGGCATTCTGGAAGAATTTCACGACTCGCTGAAGGCCGTGAACCCGGCCGCGCTATCCGTAGGCGAGGCTTGGACCAACACCAGCGCCGTAATCCCCTACGTAAGCAACCGCCGGCTCGACCTCTGCTTCGAGTTCGACCTGTCCAGCAGCATCGTCAACGCCGTGAGCCAGGGCAGCCCCACGGCCCTGCGCACCCAGCTCAACCTCGTCACCAGCCTCTACCCGCGCCTGCAGTACGCCACCTTCCTCACCAACCACGACCAGAACCGCGTGTTCGATGGCCTGGGCAGCAATGTAGCCCGCATGAAACAGGCGGCGGCGCTCTACCTCACCATGCCCGGCGTGCCCTTTCTTTATTATGGCGAGGAAGTGGGCATGGCCGGCACCGGCCCCGACGAAGACAAGCGCCGCCCCATGCAGTGGACGGCCGGCACCCAGTCGGGTTTCACCACCGGCACGCCCTGGCGCAGCCTCAACTCCAACTACGCCACCTACAACGTAGCCACCGAGCAGGCCGACGCCAACTCGCTGCTCAGCCATTACAAGAAGCTCATTGGCCTGCGCACCGCCAACGAAACCCTGCGCAAGGGCTACTACCTGCCCGTCACCTCGTCGGCCACGTCGGTACTGGCCTACGCCCGCGTTTTCAATCAGGAAGCTACCGTGATTGCCGCTAACCTGGGCAGCACGGCCGTGAGCAGCTCCACGCTTTCGCTCACCATGTCGACGCTGGCCGCTGGTACCTACCAAGTGACGGAGCTATACACCGGCCAGGCCGCCGGCACCGTCACGGTGAACGCGCAGGGCGGTTTCAGCAGCTTTGCCACAACGCTGCCGGCCCTGGTCGCTAATCAAACCTGGGTGCTGCGCCTGCGCTCCACCACGGCCACCGCTACGGCCAGCGCCCAACCCACCTTCGCCCTGGCGCTTTACCCAAATCCCACGGCCGGCGCGGTGCGCCTGGCGCTGGCCGCCGCCCCAGCCGCCCAAAGCCAGCTGCAGGTATTCGACCTCACCGGCCGCCTGCTGCAAACCCGTAGCTTCAGCGGCAGCAGCTACGTGGTGGAAACCAGTGGCTGGGCTGCTGGGACTTACTTTGTGCGGGTGCAGTCAGGGGCAGCTGTGGCTATGCAGCGGCTGGTGGTGGAGCGGTAAGACCAAGTCACCTCACCCCCCGACCCCCTCTCCAAAAAAGAGGGGGAGCCATACGACTTTCTGATTTAGGTCAAATTATAACAAAAAAGCCTCGCAGGTGCGAGGCTTTTTTGTTAGCGCAACTCTGCGCCGCCGTGGCTCCTCCTCTTTTTTGGAGGGGGGGCGGGGGGGGAGGTGAACGACCTACTTCATAAACACCGGCCGAATCAAATTCTCAAACGTGAAAATCTCGTCCCACTTTTCCTGGGTCAACAGCCCGCGCTCGGTCACGGCGATGTCGTGCACCGACTTGCCGGTTTTTAGCGCTTCCTTGGCAATTTCGGCTGAGGCTTCGTAGCCGATAACCGGGTTGAGCTGCGTGACAATGCCGATGCTGTTGCGCACGAGGCTCTCGGCGTGCTCCTTATTGGCCGTGATGCCCACTACGCACTTGTCGCGCAGGGTGCGGCAGGCGTTGGTCATGTAGGAAATGGAGGTGAATAGCGCGAAGCTGATAACTGGCTCCATTACATTGAGCTGGAGCTGGCCGGCTTCGGCGGCCATGGTCACCGTGAGGTCGGCCCCGATGACGTAGAATGCGGTTTGGTTCACTACTTCGGGCACCACCGGGTTCACCTTGCCGGGCATGATGCTGGAGCCTGGCTGCAAGGCGGGCAGGTTGATTTCGTTGAAACCGGTGCGCGGTCCGGACGAGAGCAGGCGTAGGTCGTTGCAGATTTTGGAGAGCTTCACGGCCGTGCGCTTCAGTACGCCGGAGAGCTGCACGTAGGCGCCCGTGTCGTAGGTGGCTTCGAACAGGTCGCCGGCCAGCAGCAGGTTGAGGCCGGTGATGGTGCGTAGGTGCTCGGTCACGAGCTCGGGGTAGCCGGTGGGGGCGTTGATGCGCGAGCCGATGGCGGTGGCGCCCATGTTGATTTCATTAATCAGGCGGCGCGAGTCGTCGATGCGCAGCAGTTCCTCGCGCAGGTTGGTGGCGAAGGCCTGGAACTCGTCGCCCATGCTCATCGGCACGGCATCCTGGAGCTGGGTGCGGCCCATTTTGAGGATGTCGTGGAATTCCTCGCCTTTTTGGGCGAAGGCGTCGGCCAGCACTTTCAGGGTTTCGCGGTAGCCCACCAGCTTGTTGTTGAGCGCGATGCGGAAGGCGGTGGGGTAGGCGTCGTTGGTGCTTTGCGAGCAGTTGACGTGGTTGTTGGGGTGGCAGAACTGGTACTCGCCCTTGGCGTGGCCCATGATTTCCAACGCGACATTCGCAATCACTTCGTTGGCATTCATATTCACCGAAGTGCCCGCGCCACCCTGAATCATGTCGGTCAGGAACTGATTATCGAACTCGCCGGTGGCCACGCGGTCGCAGGCATCGGCAATGGCATCGGCAATGTTGGCGGGCAGCACGCCGAGCTCTTTGTTGGCCAGGGCCGCGCCTTTTTTCACGTAGGCCAGCGCCTGCACAAACAGCGGCTCGTTCTTAATAGGAATACCGGTGATGTCGAAGTTTTCGAGCGCGCGCAGGGTCTGGATGCCGTAGTAGGCGGTATCGGGCAGGCTGCGTTCGCCGAGGAAGTCGTGTTCGATGCGGGAAGTGGACATGGGGAATTTTGGGGTGGGAGGATGGATAGTTAAGGAATGGCCAGATGGCGGGACAAACCTACGGCGGCGCATTGCAACGTGGCGGGTTTTTGCGTGTGTGTGGGTTTGTCGCACGTCATGCAGCGCGCAGCGAAGCATCTTTACCGCTTCGTTGCATTCGTGTTAATTACTATTGAGGTAAAGATGCTTCGCTGCGCTCTGCATAACGGTCTTTTTTCATCGTTCAAACCCCACCCATGAAATTCAGCTACCTGCCTATCCTGGCCCTGGCCCTCGCCAGTTGCTCACAGGCCGATAAATCGGCCACCGCCACCGGCCCCGATGCCCGCTTCGATGCCTCTAAAGGTCAGTTTATCGAAGCCCTGTGGAAGCAGAATCCGGACTATGCCTCCGGCATGGGCTACCACAAATACGACTCGCTGCTGCTGATTCCCAACGCTGCCCAGCGGCAGGCCGACGATGCTTTCGCCCAAAACAAACTGGCCACGCTGGGCAAATTCACCCTCGACAGCCTCTCGCCCAACAACCAGATTGACCTGCGCCTGCTCCGCAACGAGCTGCGCGCCGAGCGCTGGTACGCCGACACTCTCAAAAACTGGCAGTGGAACCCGGCCAGCTACAACCTCGGGGCCTCGGTGGGCGACCTGCTCAACGGCCGCCACTTCCCGCTCGACCGCCGCCTGCGCAACATCTCCGATAAAATCAGCCACGCGGCCGAGTTCTACGCCGCCGCCCGCGCCAACATCAGCAACCCGACGAAGGAGCATACGCAACTGGGCATCAAGCAAAACGCGGGCGGCCTGGCCGTTTTCGGTTCCGCGCTGGCCGATTCGGTACGCAAATCGAGCCTGACTGAAGCCGAGAAAAAGACGCTGACCGACCGCGTGGCCGCCGCCAGCAAGGCCGTGCAGGGCTACATGGATTTCCTCAAAAACGACGTGCTGACCAAGGGCTCGTTCCGCTCGTTCCGCATCGGCAAGGAGCTGTTCGACCAGAAATTTGCCTACGATATTCAGTCGCGCTTCACTGCCGCCGAAGTGTATGAGCAGGCCCTGACCCATAAGGCCGAGCTGCTGCACGACATGGGCCACCGCGCCGCCCGCCTCTATCCCAAGTACTTCCCCGGCCAGAAAGCCCCGGCCGACACCCTCGCCCTCATCACGGCCGTCATCAACCAGCTCACCCTGAAGCACGCCCCGCGCGACGGTTTCGTAGATGCCGTGAAGCGCCAGATTCCGACCCTGGTAGCCTTCGTGAACGAACATAAATTATTGACTCAGGACCCCAGCAAGCCGTTGGTGGTGCGCGAAACGCCACTTTACATGCGCGGCAGCGGCGCGGGCGCCAGCGTATCGGCCCCCGGCCCCTATGATAAGGGCGCGAATACCTACTACAACGTGGAGCCCCTGCCCGCCGAGTGGACGCCCGCCCAGGCCGAAAGCTACCTGCGCGAATACAACGACTACACCCTCCAGATTCTCAACATTCACGAGGCCATTCCGGGCCACTACACCCAACTCGTTTACGCCAACCGCTCGCCTTCGCTGGTGAAAAGCATCTTTGGCAACGGCGCGATGGTAGAAGGCTGGGCCGTGTATTCGGAGCGCATGATGTTGGAAAGCGGCTACGGCAACAACTCCGACGAAATGTGGCTGATGTGGGACAAATGGAACATGCGCTCGACCCTGAACGCCGTTATCGACCACGCCATTCAGGCCGAAAACATGAGCGAAGCCGCCGTGGTGGCCATGCTCCGCCGCGAGGGCTTCCAGGAAGAAGCCGAGGCCCGGGGCAAGTGGCTGCGCGCCACCCTCAGCCAGGTGCAGCTCAGCAGCTATTTCACCGGCTACACCGAAATCTACGCCTTGCGCCAGGAGCTGAAGCAGAAAGAAGGCAAAGACTTTGACCTGAAATCGTTCAACGAAAAATTCCTCAGCTACGGCAGCGCCCCGGTGAAATACATCCGGGAGCTGATGCTGCGGCCAAATCAAGCCAACCGGTAGAATAGTGGGAGCAGCCGGAAAGCGGGAATCTTTCCGCTTTCCGGCGTGTATGGGGGCCGCATGCCTGCTTCGGCTTGTGCTGCCCCCTTTTTCCCTGCAACTACGCTTATTTCAATGGCTGATTTATTACTCACCAATCCGGTGCTCGATACCAACGACGAAGGCTTGCGTCACCGCATCTACGAGCACCAAAAAGTCTTTGCCAAATTCACGGCCGAAGACTGCGCGATATGCAAGCTGCTGGGTCCGGGCTTCGCCAAATTTGCAGAAGACGAAGAATACCGCGACATTCAGTTTGTGCGCCTTTCGTCGGAGGAAAATCCCGTGGCCAAGCAGTTGATGAATGAGCGCGCCTCGCCGTTTTTCGTGAGCTACTGTCAGGGCCGACTCCTGGAGTGCGACTCCCTCAAAACGGACGTTGCCGTACAGGCTCAGCTTGACCGCCTCCGCGCCTTTGTGCCCGATAACGGGTAGTCCGTCCCGGCTGGGCGCTACCTTTGGGCGTGTTTTTTCTGCTCTCGAAGGTTCTCGACTTTGCGCTGCTGCCCACCGTGTGGCTGGTGGCACTGCTAATTGCGGCATTGGTAGCGCGGCCGCCGCGCCAGCGGCGCTGGCTGGTGGCTGCGCTGGTGCTCACGCTGCTCAGCACCAATCCATTCCTGGCCAATGAGCTGCTGCTGGCCTGGGAACAGCCCCCCGTAGCCCTGGCCGCCCTGCCCCGCCACGCCGATGCCGCCGTGCTGCTCACCGGCATCACCAGCGTCAACAAGTCGCCTCACGACCGGGTGTATCTCGGCCCCGGGGCCGACCGCCTCACCAGCGCGCTGTGGCTGTACCGGGCCGGCCGGGTGCGCCGCATCATCATTTCCGGCGGCTCGGGCACCGTGAAAACGGCCGCCCACACCGAGGCCAGCGACCTGGCCACGCTGCTACGGCTCGCGGGCGTGCCCAACTCCGCCATTTTGCTCGAAGACCAGAGCCGCAACACCCGCGAAAACGCGCTGTTCACGCAAAAGCTGGTGGCCGCCCGGCCCGAGCTGGATACGCTCATTCTTGTTACCTCCGCCTTTCACCAGCGGCGGGCCATGGGCTGCTTCGCCAAAGTCGGGCTGCACCCCATCAGCTTCCCGGCCGGCTACCGCAGCGCCGACCGCCGCTTATCGCCCGATGCCTGGCTGGTGCCCAGCCCGGAGGCAATGGTCAATATCAGCCTGCTGGTGCACGAAATGACGGGCTGGCTGACGTACAAAGTGTTGGGGTATTTGTAGGGAAAGCAGCGGGCAACGGAATACCCAGAACGTCATACTACTCCGTTTTTGCCACTGGCACCACTTCCTTGCCAATCCAAATCGACTTCTGATTGACGAACTCGCGGATGCCCAAATACGAAAGCTCGCGGCCGTAGCCCGATTTCTTCACGCCGCCAAACGGCATTTCAGACATCGACTTCACCAGGCCGTTTACAAACACCGCCCCGCTTTCAATCTGGCGGGCCATGGCCTCGCCCTTTTTGGGGTCCCCGGTCCACACGGCGGCCCCCAGGCCGAAACGCGAATCGTTGGCGAGGCGCACGGCATCGTCGGCATTTTTAGCTTCGAGCACCAGCGCCACGGGGCCGAATAATTCCTCGGCATAAGCCCGCTGGCCGGGCTTGATGTTCGACAGAATCATGGGCCGGAAGAGGGCGGTACCGGGCTTGGCCTGCCCGCCGTACAGCTCCACTTTGGCACCCTGGGCTACCGAGTCGTTCACCTGCTCGCTGAGCTCGTCGGCCAGGTCGGGGCGGGCCATGGGGCCGTATTGCGTAGCCTCGTCGAGCGGGTCGCCGGGGCGCAGGGCCAGCAGGTGGGTTTTGAGGTGGCTGATGAATTCCTTAATTACCTTTTTCTCCACGATGAAGCGTTTGGCCGCGATGCAACTCTGGCCGCTGTTTATCATGCGGCTTTGGGCGGCGGTTTTGGCGGCTAGGGCCACGTCGGCATCGGCCAGCACGATGAACGGGTCGGACCCGCCCAGCTCCAGCACGGTTTTCTTGATGTGCTGCCCGGCGGTGGCGGCCACGGCCGCGCCCGCGCCCTCGCTGCCCGTGAGCGTCACGGCCATCACGCGGTCATCGGCAATGAGCTTCTCCACCAAATCGGACCCGATGAGCAGCGTGCGAAAGCAGGCCGGCGGCAGGCCCGCGTCGTGAAATATCTTCTCCAGCGCAAGGGCGCACTGCGGCACGTTGGAGGCGTGCTTGAGCAGGCCTACGTTGCCGGCCATGAGGGCCGGCGCGGCAAAGCGCACCACCTGCCAGAAGGGGAAGTTCCAGGGCATCACGGCCAGCACCACGCCAATGGGCTGGTAGCTGATGAAGCTGCGGCCGGCGTCGGTTTTGATGAGTTCGTCGCTGAGAAATTCCTCGGCGTGCTCGGCGTAGTAGTCGCAGCAGGTGGCGCATTTCAGGGCTTCGGCGCGGCCGTCGGCAATGGGCTTGCCCATTTCCAGGGCCATGAGGCGGGCCAACTCGTCCTGGCGTTCGCGCAGCAGGGCGGCGGCCCGGCGCAGCACCCCGGCGCGGTGGGCAAACGTGGTGGCGGGCCAGGTGGCCGCCGCCCGGTGGGCCTGGCCGAGAATGCGCTCGGTTTTGGCCCAGCTAAAGGCGGTGAAGCGGCGCAGGACGCGGTTGGTGTAGGGGTTGTAGGACTCGATGGGCATTGCGAAAAAGAAAATCAGTAAAATAAGGAGCGTGCACGGGCTATTGCTGCCGCAAAAAGCGGCGGCTACGAACCGTAGATAAGTAGCTGGTCAACATCATAGCCCCGTTGCGGGTTGTGGCGGCGGCGGCAACCAAAATAGCGGTTGCCGGCTTTAGTTGCGGCCCGCGTAAGGCCGTATACGGGCAATTGCGCGGCACACCGTATTTTCGTGCGCTCCGTAAGGCCCCGCCTTTCCGCTTTATTACTCACTTTCAGTCACTCCCGTGTCCGATAATCCGTTAATTTCCCTCCCACCTGCCGCCGAGGAGGACCTGGTCCGGCGCCTGCAGGCCCGCGACCAGACGGCCATGACGCTGTTCTACGACCGGTATTCGGCCGCGCTCTACGGCGTCATCTTTCGCATTGTGAAGGCCGAGGACGAGGCCGAGGACGTGTTGCAGGAAGCCCTGGTAAAAATCTGGAATGCCTTTGCCAGCTACGACCCCACCAAGGGCCGTTTATTCACCTGGGTACTGAACATTTGCCGGAATCTGAGCATCGATAAAATCCGCTCACGACAGCACCGCGTAGGTAGCAAAACAACGGGGCTGGACGATAGTTTGACGGCGCAGCGCCAGGCCGCGCCCACAACCTTCCGCCCCGAGCACATTGGCCTGCAGGAAATTACCCAAAAGCTAATTCCTGAGCAGCGCCAGATTATCGACATGCTCTATTTCGAGGGCTTCACCCAAAGTGAGGTGGCCGAGGAGCTCAACATCCCCTTGGGGACGGTGAAAACCCGCGCCCGCACCGCTATCAAAGTCCTAAGCAAACTTATTCGCTGAACCTACCGTGGAAAACTTCCAAGACTATATAGAATCGGGCATCCTGGAGCAATATGCTCTGGGCGAGCTCTCGGCCGCCGAGCAGGCGGCAGTGGAAGCCCAGGCCGCCAGCCACCCCGCCATCCGGGCCGAGCTGGAGCAGGTTCAGGCAGCGTTGGGTTTCTACGCCGAAGCCCACGCCATTGCGCCCCCCGCCGCCATGCGCGAGCGGGTACTGAGCAACGTACTGGCCCAGATTGCGGGCCCCGCCGCCAATGCCAGCCTCCGCGCCGACGTGGATGCCGTAGCCCAGACCACCAGCCGCCCCGGCCCCGTAGCCAGCGCTCCGCAGCCGGTGGCCGCCGCGCCCGAAGCCGTGGTGCGGCCCATGTCCTCCGCGCCCGTGCAGGCGCCGGCCAGCCGCTCGGGTTGGGCCATTGCTGCCTCGGTAGCCCTGCTGCTGAGCCTGGGCGGCAATATGCTGCTGTATTCGAACTGGAAAAACGCCAGCTCGGAACTGGTAGCGCTGCAAAACAACCAGTCCCGCTTTGCCGCTACCACGCAGGTCGTGAACGAGAAGCTGGGCGCGCTGCAACAGGAAAACCAGGTGCTGCGCAACGACGAGTTTCGCGCCGTGGCCCTGGCCGGCACCAAAACCGCGCCCTCGGCTCACGCCCGGGTGCTGTTCAACGTGGCCACCCACAAGGTGTACATAGACGTGCGCAGCCTGCCGCCGCTGCCCGCCGACAAGCAGTACCAGCTCTGGGCCCTCGACAATGGCAAGCCGATTGATGCCGGGGTGCTCACCGTGGCCACGGCCTCGGGCGAAGGCCTCCAGCACATGAAGGACATTGCCAGCGCCCAAACCTTTGCCATGACCATTGAGCCCGCTGGCGGTAGCGCCGGCCCCACCCTGAGCACGATGACGGTGGTAGGCAATATTTAGCCCGCCCCGAATTTGGTTTCATTGCTGTTGCCTAGTGACTTGTGCAGCGTCTGGTTTTGTTGCTGGTTTCTCGTTGCTGGTTTCTCGTTGCTGGTTTCTCGTTGCTGGTTTCTCGTTGCTGGTTTAAAGCTTTTGAGCCGTTTTTCAGGATGAGAAATCAGCAACGATGTACCGGTTGAAATTTGCGGCACAAGCGTTGCCAGCGTAACATCAGTTATTCAGTCAGTGAAAAAAGACAGCATCTGGTTTCGTCGAAAATGAACAATGCCGCCTGCTGGCCGTTTGGGCTGGCAGGCGGCATTGTTTGTCACTTAAAAAATGCATCTTTAACGTCTATGCACGGCACCATTCTGACCCTGCTAAAGCGCTATGTGCAAACCCAGTACGACCACAGTACCTGGGTGAAGCTGGTAGAGCTTGCGGGCCTCGATAAAGTAGAGTTCAACCACAAAACCGTTTATCCCGACGAGCATATTTATGCCCTCGTGGGCCACGCGGCCGAAATGACTGGCCTCTCGGCCGGGGAATTGCACGAAAAATTTGGCGAATACCTCGTGCCCGACCTCATGTATATGTATCAGCGCCTGCTCAAGCCCGAGTGGAAAACGCTGGATATGCTGGAGCACACCGAGCTAACCATGCACAAGCAAGTGCGCCAGGAGCATACCGAGAATTCGCCGCCCGTGCTCGCAGTCAGCCGCCTCGGCCCCAACGAGCTGATGATTGACTACGTGTCGCCGCGTCGCATGAGCGGGCTGGCGGTGGGTATCGTGCGTGGCCTGGCCGCGTATTACGACGAAGCCGACCGTATCGACGTGATGCCCACGACCACCGAAGACGGCGAGCGGGTCCGAATTCACGTACGTCGGCACTAGCTTATCTTTCCCTGATTCAACTTCCTTCATTTATTTCTTCAATCCATGAGCGACGCTTCGTACTACAACCCGGCCGACCTGGCCAAATTTGGAAAAATCTCCGAATGGCAGCCCGAAATGGGCCGTAAGTTTTTTGATTATTACGGCGAGGTATTCAAGGAAGGCGCGCTGAGCGAGCGCGAGAAAGCGCTGATTGCCCTGGCCGTGGCCCATGTGGTGCAATGCCCGTACTGCATCGACGCCTACACGGCCGACTCGCTCCAGAAAGGGGCCGATGAAGCCCAGATGATGGAAGCCGTGCACGTGGGGGCGGCCATTAAAGGCGGTGCCACGCTGGTGCACGCCACCATGATGATGAACAAAGCCAAAGAACTGTCGATGTAAGGATTGGGGCGGTGCGCTGTCTAAGCAGTTCGAAAGGCCTACCTCCGTTTTACGATAACCTATCTGTGTTCAGCATTATCGTGCCTTACATCCTCCTGTAAATTAAATTCATGAAATCTCTCCACGCCCAGCATCACGCGCTGGCTGATTCCACTTACCAGCTCGACGTCCTCAACCCGGCGCAGACGGTGGGTGCCCGCTTTCCCGCTTTCGCCGCCAAGCTGCGCGAAACCGGCCTGTTGCCCTTGCGGCCCACCGAAATGAAGGTGATGCAAATAAACGTGGGCAAAATGTGCAACCAGGTGTGCAAGCACTGCCACGTAGATGCCGGCCCCGACCGCACCGAAATCATGACCCGCGAAACCATGCAGCAGTGCCTGGATGCGCTGGCGCAGACCGATATTCAGGTGGTAGACCTCACCGGCGGCGCCCCCGAGATGAACCCGGATTTCCGCTGGTTCGTGGAGGGCATTTCGGCCCTGGGCCGCCAGGTTATCGTGCGCTGCAACCTGACCATCATCGTAGCAAACAAGAAGTACAACGACCTGCCCGAGTTTTTCGTCAAGCACGGCGTGCAGGTGGTGTCGTCGCTGCCGCACTTCGCGGCCGGCCGCACCGACGCCCAGCGCGGCGAAGGCGTGTTCGACCGCTCGATGCGGGCCCTGCACATGCTCAACGCCGTGGGCTATGGCATAGAAGGCTCGGGCCTGATGCTGGATTTGGTGTACAACCCGTCGGGCGCATTCCTGCCCGGCAACCAGGTTAGCCTGGAGCGCGAGTTCAAGCAGCGCCTGACCCGCGACCACGGCGTGAGCTTCAATAACCTCCTGGCTATCACCAACCTGCCCGTTAGTCGCTTTCTTGATTATTTAATTGAAAGCGGCAACTACGACGGCTACATGGACAAGCTGGTGCAGGCCTACAACCCCGTAGCCGCCGCCAATGTGATGTGCCGCAGCACCATCTCGGTGGGCTGGGACGGCCTGCTCTACGACTGCGACTTCAACCAGATGCTGGACCTGCCGGTAGCCACCGCCTCGGCCCGGCACATCCGCGATTTTGACCTCGATGCGCTGCAAAACCGGAACATCGTGGTGAACCAGCACTGTTATGGCTGCACCGCCGGCGCGGGCTCCAGCTGCGGCGGGGCTACGGCTTAGTGGCAAATCGAACTTTAAATCTTCTCCCCATGAGCTGGCCCCGACTCATTCGTATTAGCCTGAGTGCCGGATTACTGGCGCTGGGGGCCTGCGGGAGCGGAGCCGGTGATGAAACGGCCGGTCCCGGCATGCTCTACAAGCAGCTACTACGCACGCTGTACCACAACACTGTGCCCACGGTGCCCGCCGCTGCCTTGGCAACGGAGCTGGCCAAGCCCGCTCCGCCGCTGCTGCTCGACGTGCGCACGCCCATTGAATACCAAGTGAGCCACCTGCGCGGAGCGCGTTTCGTGCCGTTCGACTCCGTTGCTACCGTGCAGCTTGCCGGCATCGACCGTAGACAGCCCGTGGTGGTGTACTGCTCGGTGGGCGTGCGGAGCGAGCGGCTGGGCGAGCGCCTGCACGCCCTGGGGTTTCGCGATGTGCGCAACCTCTACGGCGGGCTGTTTGAGTGGGTGAACGAAGGCCACCCCGTGGTGGACTCCGCCGGTCCCACCAACAATGTGCATCCTTATTCCACGTTCTGGAGCCCCTGGCTGAAGCGGGGCCGAAAAGTTTATGAGTGAAGACCTTGCGGCCCACGCTGCGCAATCAGATAGCGACTCCCATTTGCTGGTATTTGCCCGTGTTCCGGCCCTGGGCCGGGTAAAAAGCCGGCTCGCGGCCGGGGTGGGAGCACCTGCCGCGCTGGCTGTCTACCACGAGCTGCTGGCCATTACCAACACCGCCGTGATGGCCACGGGCGTGCCAGCCACCGTGTGGCTGGCCGATACTGCCGGGCCGGAGCCCACCACGGCCGAAACCCGCGAGTGGGCAGCCCACCACGCTAAATGCCAGCCTGAGGGCGACCTCGGCGCGCGCATGACCACCGCGTTTGCGGCGGCCTTTGCCGCGGGGGCAGGGCGCGTGGCCATCATCGGAACCGATTGCCCGGGCCTGCGCGACACGCACCTGAACGAGGCTTTTGCGCTGCTCGAAACCAACGACCTGGTGCTGGGGCCGGCCACCGATGGCGGCTATTACCTGCTCGGCCTGCGCCAGCCCCAGCCCGAGCTGTTTCTGAACAAAACCTGGAGCACCGATTCGGTTCTGACCGATACGCTGGCCGATGCCACCCGGCTGGGCTTGCGGGCAGCCTTTTTGCCTACCTTGCGCGACGTGGACAACGCCGACGACCTGGCCGTCTGGCGCGCTGCGAGCGGAAGCTAGACCTATTTTGGCTGGCTTGCTTTGCCAGTATCGCATTCAGGCCCGTTCGTAGCGTACCGCTCCTCTCTTCGTCTTTCCAACGCCTGCCCGATATGATGAGCTGCCCGCCGCTACGCCGCTTGATGCCCTTGCTGCTTACCGGCCTGCTCCTGAGCGGCTGCACGCCGACCGAAGACAAGCCGGCGAAAGCGCGAACGCCGGTTTCGGCCCAGGCCTTGCAGGCCGTGATGCCTGCTTTCGACCAGCAATGGGCCATGCACAAGCTGTGGGAAGACGGCCTGGCCGAAGTAGCAACCTACGATGCCGAACGGGTTGTTTATAAGAAGAAGCGGCTGTTTGAGTACACCCAGATTACGGTGAAGGAGGAGTTCAACCAGCAGTTCAACGTGAAAACGGACGACTACAAGCGGGATGACCTGTTTCCGGTGATGAAAATCAACCAGTTTTGTAATATTCAGACCGACCAATACCCGTACCATTACCTCACGTCGCTGTTCTTCCGGCGCGACCAGCCGGTGTCGCTGTTCAAAATGTCGTCGTCGTCGCAGGAATGGTGCGGCAATACCTTCAAGTCCATCATCGACGACGGGGTGAATTTCGAGATGTGGTTTCATTCTTACTGGGACGGCCAGGGCGATAACAACCGCGACCTGCGCCGCGATATCATTCTCGAAGATGCCCTGCCGTACACGCTCCGCGCCCTGAGATTCGACCAAAAGCCCAGCTTCAACCTGACGGTGCTGGATTTGCAGCAAACCAACAAGGCCACGCCGCCGGTCTACTATCAGGCCCGCCTCACCACCGCCGAAGCCCCCGCCGCCGATGCGGCCGAGCCCGCCTGGCGCGTGGCCCTGGCGCTGGCTCCCGGCAAGGAAAGCGTGTACTGGTTCGCCAAAAAGTACCCTAATATCCTGCTCCGCCAGGCTACCTGGGATGGCCGCATGCTGCGTCTGAAATCAGTGCGCCGCTACGCCTATTGGCCTAAATAGCCCTCAGTTGCGGAGTTGGAGCCGCATAGCGGTGGCATTTTTGCAGAAACTCAGATGCGCCGTTTGCTAGCTTTAAAGGGGCTGTAAGAAAATGCGCTGCGTTTGGTGTGTCTTGCTTTTCTACTATCATTCTGCTGCCCGATTGCGTAAACCCAGCGTCAGCTCCCACACCAGTACCCCGAGCGTAACCACATATTCCAGCGCTACCAGCCACAGGTTTTCGGTGTAGGCGCTGCTGCGGTAGGCGGCGTAGGAAAGCACCGCCAGCCCGCCCCACACCAACGGAAAGCGGAAGCGCGACAGCGCCCCCAGCCCGATGAGCAGCGTGAGATACCACGGATGCACGGTAGTGGCCAGGGCATAATACGCGGTAAGCATCAGCAGCAGCGTTTGGGCCAGCGAGGCTACGGTGAGGTGGCGCTCGCGCCACGCCAGCGCCAGCCCAAGCAGGCCGCCGGTGAGCGCCAGCGCCGGGCCGATTTGGGCAATTTCGTTGTACGTAGTGAGTTGGTAGCCAATGGCCCGTACCACGTAGTAGATGCTGGCATTGAACTCGAAGCTGCGGAAATACAGGTTCAGGCTGCGGCTGATGTTGACGACCAGCGCTACCGACAGGAACGGGCTGAACAGCACCAGCAGCGTGCCCGCCACCATGCCCGCGTATGCCAGAAATCGCCGCCAGCCCAGCCGCCTGATTAGCAAGGGCAGCACCAGCAGCGGCAGCAGCTTGGCGGCCACGCCCAGGGCCAGCGCCCCCGCCGACTTGGCCCATTGCTGCCGGCTCAGCAGCCAGATGGCCAGGAGTAGAAAGCACAGGGCCAGCGCCTCGAAGTGCAGGTTGCCAGTGAGTTCCATGATGGGCAGCGGGTGCAGCAGGTAGCGCAGCGCCCGAACCCGGGGCCAGCCCATGGCGGCCAGCAACGCCAGCAGGAGCCAGGCGGTGCCGGCTTCGGCGGCCATAATTACCAGGCGCAGGCAGGTGACAAACCCGTGCTCGGAAGCCGGAAACAGGCGGGCCGCGCCCCCGAATATCGCCTGGCACACCGGCGGGTATACCGAGTAGTAGTGCGGCGAGTTGAGCTGCCGGTATAGCTGCTGAAGCTCGGGCAATACCGCGTTGCGCACGCTGGCATCGGGCAGGGCGGTGCGGGCACCGTCGGCAATTATCTCATCGGGCCGAAACCGGAACGGGTTCACGCCGTGCGCTACCAGCAGGCCATCCCAGTGAAAGCGGAAAAAATCGTCGGAAAAAGCCGGCGTGGCCGGCAGCCACAACAGCCGGAACGCCAGCGCCGCACCCAGCCCCCAGCGCAGCGGCAACCGGCTGTGCAGCAGCCACGCATACGCCCCCAGCGCCACCGCAAACAAGCCCGCAAGCTGGCCAAAATTTACCCTTGGGGTGGCAAATGCTAAGCCCGCGTACGCCCCGCCGGCCAGCAGCAGCGCCGCAACCTGAGAAACGGAAGGCAGCTTGAGAGACAAGGGTTTCAGCGTTCTGTTGAGTAGGTAGTCCGGAATAAGTAGTCAGTAATCAGATTTCAGCTATCTAAAAATCAGTCAATTAATTTCCGTCTGATTATCGACTACTTAGTTGTCGTCGCGGACGGAATAGTAGCAAATCGCCGCGAAGCCAATGGTGAGCAGCGAGTGAAACGGCAGCAGTCCGAAGTCGTTGAGGTAAAGGCCGGCCGCGAGGCCAAACGCGAAGTACACTGCCAGCACGCCTTCCAGAATTACAAGGCCGCCCACGCCGCCGGTGCGGTAGCGCCGCTTGCGGGCGGGGCTGCCGGTGCCGGCCTTGGGCGTACGCACAAACGGCGTGCGCTTGCCCCACCAGCCCAGTACCACGGCCCGGGCATTGTGCAGCGACAGGCCCATCGAAACCGATAAAAACAACAGGAAAAATACCGGGTAGCGCCACAGTGGCTTGGTGGGGTGGGCCAGCCGCCAGGCAGTGTAGTAGTAATAAATGAGCGGCGTGAACCCAATCAGAAATACCGAAGCCAATCGAAACACGCCCTTAAACTCCTGGTGCTGCGCCCGCACAAACACCAGTGGCACGCTAAGGAGTGCCATGAGCATGATGACGATGTACACGCTGCTGTTGAGCAGGTGGAAGGTGGCCTGCAGCTTCACGCCCAGCGGCTGCTGGGAGCGCCACATGTTGCCGAGGTGCTTATGGGCGGTTTCGGCCGCGCCCTTGGTCCAGCGGAACTGCTGCGATTTGAGAGCATCCATCATGGCGGGCAACTCGGCGGGGGCCACTATTTCGGGGCGGAAGATGAAGCGCCAGCCGCGCAGCTGGGCGCGGTAGCTCAGGTCGAGGTCTTCGGTGAGGGTGTCGGTGTGCCAGCCGCCGGCATCGTCAATGCAGGCGCGTCGCCACACGCCGCCCGTGCCGTTGAAGTTGATGAAAAAGCCCGCCGCCGTGCGCCCCACCTGCTCAACGAGAAAGTGCGCGTTCAGCCCAAAGGCCTGCAGGCGGGTCAGCAGCGACTCGTTCTCGTTCAGGTGCCCCCAGCGGGTTTGCACCACGCCCACTGCTTTATCCTGCAAAAAGAAGGGGATGGTGCGCCGCAAAAAATCCGGGTCGGGCACGAAATCCGCGTCGAAAATGGCCACGAACTCATCCGCATTTTCTTCCAGCCCATAGCGCAGCGCGCCGGCTTTGTAGCCCTCCCGGTCGGGCCGGCATACGTGGCTGATGCGCAGGCCCCGGGCGGCGTAATGGGCCACGCGGGCGGCGGCCAGGGCCACGGTGGCATCGGTGGAGTCGTCGAGCACCTGGATGTGCAGGCGGTCGGCGGGATAGTCGAGGGCAGCGGCGGCGTCGATAATGCGCTCCACCACGTTTTGCTCGTTGTAGAGCGGCAGCTGCACCAGCACACGGGGCCACTTGGCCGGCGCGGGTGGGGCCGGAGCCAGCCCCTTGGCATACGCCCGCAGGGCCAGCCGCGTGAGCTGCCACTGCCCCGCGCTAAACCCCAGGATGAACAGCAGGCACAGGGTGTACAGCACCACCAGCAAAAGGGGCAGTACCGCCATCAGAAACAAAGAATAAAGATTCGCAACACAACCAAAAAAACAGCTCCACCGACCGGGCAGACGCGGGCCGGGCCGGAAACTTACCGACCGGAAAAAATTACCAGTATTTAAAAATCGTCCACAGAATTTTGTAGCCCGCCCCGAGGGTGCCGCGCACCGTGCCCGACACCTTGCTCGTGCCGATGCGCTTGCGGTAGCGCACGGGCACTTCCACGGTGCGCAGGCCCAGGCGGGCAGCTTTCACCTGCATTTCCACGGTCCAGCCGTAGGTTTTGTCTTCCATGCCAATGCGCAGCAGGGCCGGGGCCGTAACCGCCCGGAACGGTCCCAAATCGGTGACGGTGCCGCCGTAGCGGATGTTGAGCAAGCGGGCGGCCAGCCAGTTGCCAAACCGCTGCTGGGGTAGGAGGGAGCCCTTTTCGCGCACGCCCAGGGCGCGGGAGCCGATGACCAGGTCGGCCTCCCCGCGTAGGAGCGGGGCCAGTAGTTCGGGCATTTGTTCGGGGAAATCGGAATGGTCGCCATCGAGAAATACGACGAAGTCGGGCTGTTCGGATTGCGGCCGGCCAAAGGCGTGGGCCATGCCTGCCAGGCAGGCGTAGCCGTAGCCGGGCCGGGGCTCGCGCAGCACGGTGGCCCCACCGGCCCGGGCCATTTCACCGGTGTTGTCGGTCGAGTTGTTATCGACCACAATCACCTCCTGCGCCAAACCAGCCGGGATTTCGGCCAGTACCAGGCCAATGGCGGCGGCCTCGTTGTGGGCGGGAATGATAACGCTGACGCGGGGCTGGGGCATGAAGCAAATGGTGTAACGGGCCACAAAGATGCCGCCGCCGCCGTAAAGCCGCACCGTGCCGCTACCTTGCGGCTCTTTTTCAATCCCCCGTTGTATGCTCCAGGTAGGCCAGCCCGCTCCCGATTTCACGCTCACCACCACTTCCGGCGAAACATTCCGCCTGGCCGACCAGCGTGGCCGGCACCTGGTGCTTTACTTCTACCCCAAGGACGATACCCCCGGCTGCACCGCCGAAGCCTGCTCGTTCCGCGACCAGTACGAGGATTTCAAGGACCTCGGGGCCGAAGTCATCGGCATCAGCTCCGACAGCGAGAAGTCGCACCAGAAATTCACCCAGAAGCACCGCCTGCCCTTCGAGCTGCTGGCCGATACCGACGGGAAAGTGCGCAAGCTCTACGAGGTGCCCCGCGCCCTGCTGGGCCTGCTGCCCGGGCGCGTCACATTTGTGATTGATAAAGAAGGAGTTGTTCAGTATATCTTCAACTCCTTGAGTGGCGCTACCGACCATGTGAGCAACGCCAAAAAGGTGCTGCAAGGGCTGCCCGCCTAACCAATAAATGGCGCGCATTGAGCTGGAAATGATGGTGCAGGTGCCCCCCGAGGCTTGCTATGCGCTGGCGCTGAACGTGCAGGCCCACCTCGCTTCCACGCTCCAAACGGGGGAGCGCGTGGTAGCTGGCCCCGCTGATGGGCAGCTGAAGCTTGGCGACGTAGTGACCTGGGAAGCGCGGCACCTGGGCATCCGCCAGCGCCTGACGGTGCGGATTTCGGCGGCCACGCCACCCCATCATTTCCGGGATGAGATGGTCAGGGGTGCATTCCGAACGCTGCGGCACGACCATTATTTTGAGGCGGTGCCGGGTGGTACCCGGGTGCGCGATATTTTTGAGTTTAGTAGTCCGCTGGGGTTCGTGGGGCGCTGGTTCGATAAGCTGTTTTTGAAGCGGTACCTAACCCGGTTTCTGCGGGCTCGGAATGCGATGTTGAAACAGCAGCTTGAGCAAAACCGCTAGGTTTCCCGTAGAAGCAACCTCACCAATTGCTTCCACGATGCCCCGTTTCCTGCTCTTTCTCTTGCTGCCCCTGTTGCTGGCCACTACTGCCGCCCCGGCCCAGACCGCGCCTATCAACGCCACGCTCGACGGCTACGAATATCCGTTCCCGGTGCGCTACCTGCCGCTGAAGCTGGAAGGGCAGGCCCTGCGCATGGCCTACATGGACGTGCCGCCCACCGCCAAGACCAACGGCCGCACCGTAGTGCTGCTGCACGGCAAGAACTTCTTCGGGTCCTACTGGCGCGAGACGATAAAGACGCTGGCCGCCGCTGGTTTCCGGGTGGTGGTGCCCGACCAACTGGGCTTTGGCAAGTCGGATAAGCCGGATATCCACTACTCGTTTCATCAGCTGGCCCGCAATACCAGGCACTTGCTCGACACGCTGGGCGTGAAAAATGCCGTAATAGTGGGCCATAGCATGGGCGGCATGCTGGCCACCCGCTTCGCCCTGATGTACCCCGAAACCACCGAAAAGCTGGTGCTCGAAAACCCCATCGGCCTGGAGGATTACCGCGTGGGTGTGCCCTTCCAATCCGTGGACCAGGCCGAAGCCAACGAGCTGAAAAGCACCGAAGCCAGTATCCGCAAGTACCACGCAACTTATTACCCCAACGGCTACCCGGCGGCCCACGACCAGTGGCTGTTGCCCTTGGCCGCCCAAACCCGCAGCCCCGATTTCCCCAAAGTAGCCCGTGCCAACGCCCTCACCTTCGAGATGATATACCAACAGCCGGTGAGCTACGAATTCAGCCGCATAACCATGCCCACGCTACTCATCATCGGTCAGGCCGACCGCACGGTGGTGGGCAAAGGCCTGATAAAAGACCCCAAAATACTGGCCCAAATGGGCCAATACCCGGCGCTGGGCCGCCGCACCGCCGCCGAAATAAAGGGCGCAAAACTGGTGGAGATTCCGAACGTGGGGCACATCCCGCATCTGGAAGCTCCGGCGCAGTTTTACAAGGCGCTGCTGGGGTTTTTAGGGTAGGGTTAAGAATACGACCCGACTTTGGCAGTACGTAAGTACTCTGTCCACTGTACCTTAACCCCCGTTTAGGTTAACGCCTGCTAGTGAGCAGAGGAGGCTTATAACTTGGTAACTAAGTGGCCGTTACTCGTCTTTTTTTTGCACTAATGCCTTGGTTACTTCCAAGTAATAGAATGTGCGACCAGCAGGTCCAAGAGGCGGCTGCTTATCGTATGGTTTATAAGTGCCGCTAAACAGCACTTGGTTGCCCACCCTTTGCAGGTTTGTCGGCAAGGTCCCACAAAGCATACCGAAATCCACCGAATCATACGTGCCTGGTATTACCCGACGGACGTAATACTGTTGCAGTGCAGGTTCGAAGCCAATCGTGCCTTCTACGTTCGTCACCGTTTTCACGGGCTGCTTATCTGAGGCACAGGATTCAGAAGTAACTGCGGGGGCTTCCTCGCATTTCTGACACCCACTGCTGGCAAATAGCAGTCCGCTCAGCAGGCAGCACGAAAAAATCGTTTTCATAAAATAGGGGAATGATTACATGGACGTGACCGCTGCTGCTGTGTATTAGTTGCTTGCACTCAAAATATAGGGCAAAAGATTACTTTCATCTTTTCAGTGAGCAGTAACTAGTTGACTGAAAATTATTTGCAGCAAGCCTCTGCCAAGTACTGTTAGTTTAATGAACTCGTTCATCTTTCAAAGTTCGGAAATCATTCGCTATCAAGCTGGTGAAACGCTGTTAAACTTCTGAATCAGCTAGCTCAAAATCCGCAGCGAATCGGCGTGAATCAACTGCGAGGCCTGATACCGGCCTTCGCGCGGGCCGTTTTCCAGGTTGAGCACGCCGCGGGGGCATGCGGTGCTACACATGCCGCAGCCCACGCACGAGGCCCGGATGATGGGCTCGCCGCGCTGGGCATATTGCTGCACGTCGATGCCCATCTCGCACACGTTGGAGCAGTTGCCGCACGAGATGCACTGCGCGCCGTTGGTGCTGATGCGGAAGCGCGAGAAATGCTTTTGCAGCAGACCCAGGTAAGCGGCCATGGGGCAGCCGAAGCGGCACCACACCCGCGAGCCCATCAAGGGGTAGAAGCCCACCCCGATGACCCCCGAAAACACGGCCCCGATGGCAAAGCCGTACCACTTGGCCCCTACATTACCGGCCTCGCCCAGCAGCGTGCCGCCGGTGGCGAAGTGTACCCACAGCAGCGCCGTAATGGCAATTATCAGCCCCAGCACGGTGTAGATAATGCGGACCTCCCAGCGCCAGGCGGTGCGGCTTTTGTCGGATAGATGGCGGTAGGGGTCGCCGGCGGTTTCGGCCAGGCCGCCGCAGCCGCACACCCACGAGCAGTACCAGCGCTTGCCGTAGA
Organism: Hymenobacter artigasi; assembly: GCF_012275535.1. Classification (GTDB taxonomy): domain Bacteria; phylum Bacteroidota; class Bacteroidia; order Cytophagales; family Hymenobacteraceae; genus Hymenobacter; species Hymenobacter artigasi. The sequence goes on from NZ_JAAVTK010000004.1 coordinate 23,773, forward strand.
AGTACGTGAGCACGGGCGTGGCCACAAATGACATCACCGCGCCCCAGAACACCATGAACACGCCCAGCGCCTGCCCGTTCTGGACGAGGCTATGCACATCGCTGGGCCACAGGTACTGGTAGTGCAGCGGCCAGAAGTAGGTGAAATAAAACTCCGGCTGCTGGAAAAACTGGAGCAGCCCCGGAATCAGAAACGCAAAGCCCAGCTGGAAAAACATCACCGAAGCCGTGCGGATAACCTGGTAGCGCGAGTGGCGGTATTTCCACAGCGCCCGGCCGCCCATCAGCAGTATCGCCAGCGTGTAGAACGTGCCGTAGAGAAACCATTGGTCGGCCGGCCGGCCCCGCAGGGCCTGGCTAAAGCTATCGAGTGGATGCACCAAGTTGTTGAGCAGGCCAAAATTGCCCTTGCCATCGTCGCCGCTGTACCAGTACAGCACCACGTAGAAGCCGGTGAGCACCAGCCCGGTAATCCAGGCAATGGCGCCGCGTCCGGTGCTGGCCCGTAGCCAAAGGTTGTCCTGCTGCACGCCCGCCGGGTGCTGGCCAAACTTCAGCCAGCTCCAGGCTAAGGTACCGGCGCTCACCAGGCCCAGGGCCAGCCAGAACCAGGTAGTGCGGCGCGCGGGGTCGGCATCGGCCCAGGCCAGGAGCAGGGCCAGCAGGCCGCCGGCCACCACGGCCAGCGTGAGCTTTTCGGCGGGCGAAGTCGCGGGCAGGGGCGGGGAGAGGGTAGGCGTCATTCTTTGGTTAATGAAGAATTAGGAATGAAGTATTAGGAATTGCTGAATGACGCTTCGGCCAATTCTTCATTCCTCATTAAATTAATGATGGTGGTGCGGCTCGTCGGGCTTGCCGAAGATGTTGATGAGCGTACCTACGAGATAAAAGCCCGTCCAGCATACGTAGAGCCAGTTGAAGCCGGCCGGTAGGTAGCCCACGAAAAAGTGCAGAATCAGGTGCGCGCCGGCACTCATCAGCAGGCCCGTGAGCGCGATGAACTGGAAGCTGTTGAGGGCCGAGGGGCGGTATAGCTTGGAGAAATCCACGGATTAGGAAATTAAAAATTTATAATTAAAAATTAAAAATGGGTGCGCCAGCACTGCAGCTACAAGCTGCTTTTCAGGTCGCCAAAAACGGAATATTTAATTATTAATTTTTAATTGAAAAAAGTCCTTTGCGCTGCTTCAGGGCCACGGGCTGCCCGGGAAACTGCCGGTTGTAATCGGCCACGATGGCTTTTTCGTGCTGCGGAAAAAACTCGGGGTCGAAGTTGGCCGACCCAAACTGGCTCATGACCGTGGCCACGGGCGTGCGCCGGGCAATCCACTGCTCGCATACGGCGTGGCGCAGGCGCAGCCCCAGTGCGTTGAAGCCTACCACGGCGTGCGGGGCCTCGCTGCGGAAATACACCCGCACCGCCGCCCGGCTGCCCGGGTGCTCCCAGTAGAAGCTGCTGAGGCCCGGCACCGGGCCGGCCGGAGCGTAGCCGTAGGTCTGGTATTCGAGGTTAAAGAATTTGGCCGAGTTGAACCAGATGCCGCGTCGGTAGGGCGTGGCCTGCCCGCAAATGGTGTGGGCCACGGTTTCGCCCTGCATCCGGCCGGTGTACCAGAGCTGTTCGATGGGCACCTCGCCCGCGCCGGGCTGGCGGTGCTGGGCACAGTCGCCGGCCGCGAAAACGTTGGGCACGTTGGTGCGCAGAAATTCATCGACCAGAATGCCCCGGTCGGTTTCCACGTTCGAGGTGCTGGCCAGCGCGAGGTTGGGTGTGACGCCGGTGGCCAGGCCCACCCACTGGCAGGCAATTTCTTCGCCGGCCGTGGTCACCACGGCGCGCACGCGGCCCTGGGCATCGCCCAGAATCTCGCGTAGCTCTGTCTGGTAGCGCACCGAGATGTGGTTTTCCTGGAACTGGCGGTCCACCAGGTTGGCTTCTTCGGGCGGCAGCACCGCGCCCCAGTAGCGGGCGTCGCGCACCAGCACCACGGGCTCGATGCCCCGGGTGTGCAGCATTTCGGCCAGCTCTACACCAATGAGGCCGCCGCCCACCACCACGCCCCGGCTGATGCCGTGCGTGTCGCGGGTCATGGCTTCCAAATCGGGGAGGTTATACAGGCCCTGCACGCCGGCCAACTCCTGCCCGGGCCAGTCAAACAGCTTGCTTTCGGAGCCGGTGGCCAGCAGCAGCTGGTCGTAGGCGAGGGTGGTGCCGTCGGCGAGGCTGAGTAGGTTCTCGGCGGTGTTGAGCGCGGTGGCGGTGGCGTGCACCAGGGCCAGCCGGTTTTCATTCCAGAACCAGTCCTCGTAGGGCTTAATGTCCTGCGCGCGCAGGTGGCCCATGTACACGTACATGAGCGCGGTGCGGGAGTAGTGGTGGGCGCTTTCGCTCGATACCAGCGTGATGCGGGCTTCGGGCTGCAGCCGGCGCACTGTGAGGGCGCACGTCACGCCGGTAATGCCGTTGCCGAGAATGACGAGGTGCATGGGATGGGAAGGGAGAAAAGTCAGGTGTCAAATGTAGCGACAAGGTTGGCCGGATGGCGGCCCGAAGATTTGGGCCCGGAGAACGCCGGGTGAAGCCACTACGCGCCGGGCATCGCAGCCGGCTGGTTTAGGAATATAGTCGGGCCAGCTAGCATGTTGCGTTGTGAAAGTGGGTTTTCACCCGATGAACAACCTGAAATGAACGACCAACCTAAAAAAGCCAGACTATTTTTTGGAAAAAATATTCCTTCAACCCATAATCCTCGTCAGAATGCCGGAAACGGGAAAACGGGGCTGTTTCAAAATGGGAAAGTTAAAAAAGGGCGAATCCGATGCTTCCACTCGCCAGTAAGTTTCGAGTCTTCAAACAATTGCTACACTTCCAATTTTATGAAATCCTTCTACACTTTCGGAAAGTTTTGGGCCGTGCTGCTGCTGAGCCTGATTTTGGGTGGTACGGCGGCGGCCGGCACCGGTACGCCCCTCACAGCTACGTCCATTACTACGCAGACGACGGCCTTCCTGCAAAAATTTGTGAACAAGGAGGGCAAAGTGAACTACGAAGCCCTGCAGCGAAACCCCGAAATGCTGGACGCGCTACTGAGCAATATTGCCGGTTTCGACGTGAGCAAAGCCGAGATGGCCGACCAATACGCCTTCTATCTGAACGCCTACAATACACTGGTAATCGGCGAAATAGTGCGAAACTACCCGCTCACGTCCGTGCAGGACATGCCCGGCTTTTTCAACCGTGCGCAGATGCGCGTTGGCCGCGAGGTGCTCACCCTCGACCAGATTGAAACCGACAAGCTCCGTAAAATCTACGACGACCCGCGCCTGCATTTTGCCCTGGTATGTGGCACCAACAGCTGCCCCCGCCTGAGCCGCGCCGCCTACGTGGGCAAAGACCTGTTTGTGCAGCTGAACAACCAGGCCCAATTTGCCCTGCTCGACCCCAGCTATGTGAAGGTGGACGATGCGAATAAACTCGTGCGGCTGCCCGAAATATTCCAATGGTACGAGGGCGACTTCAGCACCAGCGGCAAAACCGGGGTGATGTACGTGAACCAGTTCCGCAAGAATGGCCGCATTCCCACCTGGTATACCGTCGAATACTACCCCTACAACTGGACGCTGAACGACCAGAAGCGCACCGACGCCGAAACCGTGGCCAGCAAATAAGCCCCGTCGGGCGTAACGCATTGCCGGGGCCTGCGTAAGCCAGAGACACTTCATCCTCAGTCTTCCCAGCTTATGATTCCCGATAACATCTCCGGCGACGGCACCGACCCCAACGAAGGCGAACACGCCGACATCACTGAAAACAAGAAGTTTCCGAAGAACGAAGAGCTGGAAAAACAGAAAGAGTACCAGCAGGAAGAGAGCAACGGCAAAGCCAGCAATGACCCTACTGCCGCTCGCAACGTGGGCCCCAACGGCTACACCCAGCGCAACAACCAGAAGGACCAGCTGGAAAACCTCCACATCGGCGGCTCCGAAACCACCCCGCAGGGCGGCAACAACCACACCACGGCCGGCGAGCAGGCCCAGGGCCCCGGCTTTGAAGCCGAAGGCAGCTACGAGCTCGACAAGCTGCGCACGAAGGAGCAGAAATTTGGTGAAAAGGCCCCCAGCGGCCCCGCCAAGCCTGTCAGCGACGGCGAAGCTTCCGCCGAGTAAGGCGTTGCCAGACGCGTAATGCAATAATCGACCAGCCGGGCCGGAGCCCGCCATGACTACGGTCGGGCGGCTCCGGCCCGGCTTGCTTATGCCTTAGCCACCAAGGTACTAGGCGGGCATGGGTCATCAACAATCGCATCCGGACTCCGGCGATAATTTACTGCTCCAAAAAAAAGAGAAGCCGGGGCAGATAACGCCGCAAAAGCTTAACTTGCGCAGCCTATTTGGAAAGGTGTCTTTGACCAATAAAAAAATCTGCGCAAGCTTTAATCCACAGTTTACTTTTTTACGATGAATTCAGAAAATCTACCCAAGGTTGATAACGAGCCCTACAATCCAAATCTGGATGCTCAGGATGAGGATGTTGTGTCGGGAGGTAATAACAAGCTTACCTACATTCTGGTAGGCGTAATTCTGGCGCTGGTGCTGGGCTACGTGGCCCTGCCCAAGGGCGGCGGCAGCGGCATGGCTTCGGTCACGCCCACCTTTATGCTCGACGATGCGGCCGTGACGGCCACGGCCCCCACTGCGGCCGACAGCATTGCCGCCGGCCTCAAAGCCACCCCGGTAGTGGCCGAAGAAGAAAACTCCGCCAAAACCACTACCAAAACGACCACCAAAACGACCACTGCCGCCCCGGCTGCCATGGCCGCTGCTGCGCCCGTTGTAACCGATGCGGCCGCGCCCGTGGAAGATGCCCCGGCCCCCGCGCCCGTAGCTGCGCCCGAGCCCGCCGCGCCCACTACCGTCACCATGTCGGGCAAGATTGAGGATGAGAACGGCCGGCCGCTGGTGGGGGCCACCGTGCTGCTGAAAGGCAGCAGCAAAGGCACCAGCACCGACGCCAACGGCAACTATACCATGGAAGTGCCCAGCGGCGACAACACGCTCATTTACGGTTACGGCGGCTACGACGACGAAGTGCTGCGCAACAGCGGCGGCAAGCCCGTAAACGTGACCCTCACGCCCCGCGCCAAAACCGGCCGCAAGCGCCGCTAAGCTTCCGGGCAAGTTATCAGCACAAAAAAAGGCCTCCCAGTGCGGGAGGCCTTTTTTTGTGCCAATGAAATAGCGGTTTGACATTCCGACGAAGGAGGAACCTGGGTGAAAACGTAACGTGTCTTCTTCAGATTTCTCCTTCGTCGGAAGGAAAGAATCGGTGCTAAGCTTCGGCCTTGCCTCCAAAGCGGCGGCCGAACAGGAAGTATACCGGCAGGCCCAGCGCCACTAGGCCCAGGCCCCGGCGCGAGAATTCGGCGGTGTCGGGGGCGATGAGCAGGATGATGCAGAAGGCCGAGGCCAGCAGCACGTAGAGGCCCGGCACCAGCGGGTAGCCCCAGGCGCGGTAGGGGCGCGGGGCCTCTGGCCGGGTGCGGCGCAGCACGAAAATACCGATGATGGTGACGACGTAGAACAGAATCACGGCGAACATCACGTAGTTGAGCAGCTGGCCGTAGGAGCCGCTGAGGCAGAGCAGGCAGGCCCACAGGCACTGGGCCCACAGGGCACGGCCGGGCACGCCGGCCCCGTTCAGCTGGGCCAGGCCGGGGAAGAAAAGGCCATCTTTGGCCATGGCAAAGTAGGCGCGGGAGCCGCTGAGAATGATGCCGTTATTGGCCCCGAAGGTGCTGAGCATGATGAGCACGGCCATGACGTAAGCGCCGGCCTTGCCGAGTACCGATTCGGCTACGGCGGTGGCCACGCGGTCGTCGGTGGCGTACTGAATGCCGCGGCCGGCCAGCGTGGCGGCTTCGGGCGCGCCGTGCAGGGGCAGCACCAGCAGGTACACGATGTTGATGAGGATGTAGAGGGCCGTGACGATGGCCGTGCCGATGGCCATGCTGCGCACCAGCGTGCGCTCGGGGTTCTGGATTTCCTCGCCCGCGAAGCCGATGTTGTTCCACGAATCGGAGGAAAAGAGCGAGCCCGTCATGGCCATGCCGATGGCAATGACCAGCGAATAGCCGCTGATGGGCAGCGGCGCGGCGCTCACGCCCGGGGCCGGGTAGCGGGTGGCCGTCCAGAGGTCGGCAAAGTTGGCGGATATAGCCTCGTGGTTCAGGCCCAGCGCCACGCCGAAGATGATGAGCAAGGCCAGCGCCACCAGCTTGGTGCTACCCAGCACGTTCTGGATAATCTTGCCGGTGCGCACGCCCTGCGCATTGAGGGCCGTGATGCCGATGATGAGCACGATGGCCAGCAGCTGGACACTGCTGAACTCGAAGCTGACGGTTTTAAACAGCAGGTTCTTCACGCTGAAATAAGGCAGGAGCACGCCCGTGAACTTAGCGAAGGCCACGGCCACGGCCGCAATCACGCCGGTTTGAATAACGAGGAACAGCGTCCAGCCATAGAGGAAGGCGGTGAGGCGGCCGAAGGCTTCGCGCAGGTACACGTATTGCCCGCCTACCTTGGGAAACATGCTGGCCAGCTCGCCGTAGCTGATGGCCCCGGCCATGGTGATGAAACCGGTGAGCAGCCACACCACCAGCAGCCAGCCGGCGCTGCCCACCTGCCGGGCAATATCGGCCGAAACAATGAAGATACCGGAGCCTATCATGCTGCCGGTGACCAGCATAATGGCGTCGAAAAGATTGATGGCCCGCTTGAAATGCGGTTGGTCGGGTTGAGGTTCGGTCATATAAAAGCAGGAATTTTTGTCAAAGAAAACGAAAAGGCCCGCCGTGGAAGGCGGGCCTCGCAATTAAAAGCCGGAAAAGCGTTAAAATTCGCTGCGGTCGTACCAGCTGCGCATGCGCCACGGGTCGTTGCGGTTTTTGCGCACCAGCACCAGCCGGGCCGTGCCCGAGCCCGAAAACCGCTCGTTGTCGCGCTGCTCAATGGTGAGCAGGAAGGAGCGCTCCACGCTGGCCAGCGTGTCGGAGGCCAGCGTGTCGGAGCTGGGCAGGTATTGTGTCCATTGCAGATTGATGGAGCGGGCGGCCCGAAAGAGGCGGTAGGTGGTGTTGGCATCCACGTCGCGGGTCCAGGAGCGGTCGAGGTTGGCGGCGAAGTCGCGGTAGGTGAACTTGAACTTCGGCGAAAGCAGCTGGCCGTAGAGGGTGGAATCGCGCAATTGGTAGGCCGACCGGAACCGGTCGAAGAAGCCACGCACGTACACGGGGTTGCCCAGCAGCTCGTTCTGGTCGGCGGGCACCTCGTCGAGGGCCGGGGCGAAAGGGTTGCACGCCGGAACCGTCAGCATGAGCACAATGCCCGAGAGCAGCACAGTGGGACGGGACGGTAATTTCATGAGGCGAAATATACGCGGGCGCTACGCTTAAATTAAAAATTACGAATTATAAATTAAAAATGAGGAAGCTGGGCTCGACTGCAGCTCAATCATTCACATTCATAATTTCTAATTAAAGCACCGCATCAATGCGAGCTGAAGTACTTCTTCAAATCCGTCCAGCACAGGCCGGGGGTGGTGCGCTGGTCGCGCCAGGATACGATGCGCCACTCGTTGTTGCGGCGGCGCAGGATGAGGCGGATGTTGCCCTGCAAAAGGCCGGCACGGAAGGCCGTGTCCTGCTGCGTGATTTTGAGCTGGTACAGGGCCGAAACCTCGGCCGAATCGGTGGTGTAGAGCTGGTCGCGTCGGCCGCTGAGGGTGAGCGTGTTGGCGGTGCCGGTGGCCGTGCGGCGGCGCAGGCTGCTGAAGTAAGTGGTTTCTTCGGGCACGCTCCAGTTGGCAAACAGGGCGGGCGAGGAGCCGGCGCTGGTGGGGTCGGGCACGAAGCGGTAGTCGGGCCCGCTGAAGGTGCGCTCGTAGTTGCCCACGTTCACGCTCTGCACGGCGGTGGTGAAGTTGGCCAGCAGAATATCAATCTGGGTGGGCTGAATCCACTCGCTGGCCGTGGCTGCGGGCTCGGGCTCGCGCAGCTGGAAACAGGCCGGCAGCGCCAGCAGGGCCAGCCCTGCCAGGAGGCGGGCCGCGTTGCCGGTTAATGCCTTGGGCCAGTTGTTCATGATGAAGCAGGGGAGAGGTATTCAGCAGAAAGATACGCGGTGCAGGGCGTTCTAAAAACAAGCCGGCGCGGGGCCGCCCATCGGCCAAACCGCATCCCGCCGTACTTTCGTCGCCCGTCATCCGCTGTCCCCTGCATGTCCCGAAAGCTTCTGGCGTTACTCACCACGCTGCTGTTGCTGCTCACGCTGGCCACGTACGTCTACTACCGGCGCACGCTGGCGGCCGTGCCCGTCGACCCCTACGCCCTGGTGCCCGACGATGCCGTGCTGGTCCTCAGCACCCACGACCACCCCACGCTGGTGCGCCATCTGCAGGAAACCGAGCTATGGGACAACCTCACGGCCGTGCGCTACTTCCAGCAGGCGGCCGGCCACCTGGCCCTGGCCGACAGCCTGGCCGGCGGCAACTCGCGCCGCCGCAACGGCCTGCTCAACCTGCTGGGCCGCAAGCTGGTCATCACCTCGGTGCACGTAACGGGGCCGGGCGAGTTCGACGTGCTCTACCAGGTGCCGCTGAGCCGCGTGAGCGAGTACCGGCAGGTGCGCGGCCTGCTCGAAACCCTGGGTCGTGACGCCCGCTACCGCCTCGCCACCCGCGACTACGAAGGCCAGGAGCTGACCGTACTCACCGAGCGGCGAAGCGAGCTGAGCCTCACCGTTTTCAATTACCGCAACCACCTGCTCATCAGCACTAATGCCGGCCTGGTGGAAGCGGTGGTGCGCCGCCTGGCCCACCCCGATGCGCCCACCGTGCTGGCCAGCTTTGGCACCACCGATTTGCTGAAGCTGCGCGGCGTGGATGGCTCGCTGCTGATTAACTACCGCCGCCTGCCGCAGTTTCTCGACGTGCTGTTTCGGCGCGATGCCCACGGGCAGGTCGACCAGCTCGCCGGGCTGGTGTCGCAGGGCCTGCTGGGCCTGAAGCTGGATGGTAGCCGGGCGCAGCTCCAGGGGTTTTCGAACCCCGAAACGGCCCGGGGGGCGCTCCAGCAGCGCCTGAGCGGCCAGCCGGCGCAGCCCCTGCGGCTCAGCGAGTTCATCAGCACGCGCACGGCACTGCTGCTGCATCTGGCCGCCCAGCCGGCCCGCACCTGGCCCCGGGCCGGCACGCCGTTGGTCGACTCGCTGGGGCGCAATGCCGCGCTGGACAGTTTGCGGGCCACTTTTGGGGGTGAGATGGCCATTGGCTACCTGGCCGCCGTGGCGGCGGGCAGCCGGCCGGGGCGGCTGGCGCTGGTGCGCTGCCCGGCGCCGGCACGCACGGCCCAGTGGCTGGCCCGCCTGCGCCGCATCGAGGGCAGCTCGCCCGCTTTCACCAAAGTGGGGCCTTACGAAATCCACCCTGTCGGCTTCACGGAGGCGGAGGTGCTGGGGCCGCTGCTGGCCCCGGCCCGCCCCGGCGCGGTAGAAGTGGCGGCCAGCGCCGGCGTGCTGGTGGGCAGCTACCTCGTGCTTTCTGATGAGCTGACCCTGAACGGCTACCTTGCCGACGTGATGGCCGGCCGCACCTGGGCCCAGACCCCGGCCCAGGTATCTTTCCTGCAGGAAACACTGCCCCGCGCCCGCCTGAGCATTTTCGTGGATACGCGCAATAGCTGGAACGCCCTGCTGGGCGTACTCACCGAAGACCGCCGGGCCGGCCTGCTGCGCAACGAGGCCCTGTTCAAGCGTTTCCCGCAGTTCGCCTTCCAGCTGATGCCAGCCGAGAACGAGGCCGCGCCCGATGCCCAATATTATACCCAGCTGCTGCTGCGCCACCCCGACCTGGGCCCGGCCATCACGCAGGCCGGCGGCGCGGCGGCCAATGGCCGAGTGCTGGCTTTTCAGCACTCGTTGGTGGGAATGCCCACGGTGCTACCCGCGCTGGGCACCCGCATTCCGGCCGTGGTGGTGCAGGACTCGGCCGGTACGCTGCACTTCGTGAGCGCCGATAATGCGGTACTGTGGTCTGATACGCTGGCCGGGCCGGCCGTGGGCCAGGCGCTGCTGCCCAGTGGCGGCGGGGTGCCGGGCGGCCTGCTGCTGGGCGCGGGCCACCGCCTGCACCTGCTGGCCAACGACGGCCGCGAAGTGCTGCCCTTTCCCCTCAACCTGCCCGATACCGTGCACATCGCCGCGCTGCTGGCTGCCCCCGCCGGCCCCGATGCGCCCGCCCGCCTACTGGCCCGCACTGCCGGCCACGAGCTGCGGCTGCTCGATGCCCGGGGCCACCTCTTCCCCGGCTGGCAGCCCAAGCGCCTCGATTTCCCGCTGGCCGGCGAGCCCGCGCTGCTTAGCGTGAGCGGGCGCGATGTGGTGGTGGCCCCCCTCCAGAACGGCTACGTGTATGCCTTCGATGGCCAGGGCAACCTGTTCCCGGGCTTTCCGCTGAGCCTGGGGGCGCGGCTGGCCGGCAACCTGCTGGTGCAGGCCGGCACCACCCTGGGCCGCACCCACCTCACCGCCATGAACCAGCACGGCGAGCTGGTGACGTTCACGCTCAGCGGCGACATCCTGACCCGCCGCCGGGTGGCTACCTGGAGCCGCACCGCCCGCTTTCACTTGGTGCCCGATGCCCGGGGCCGCAGCTTCGTAGTTACCCGCGAAGATGGTAACCAGCTCGATGTGTATCTGCCCAATCAGGCGGCCCCGCTGCTCACCCAGCGCTTCGTAACCTCGGGCGAGATGCCGGTGCAGCTCTTCGATTTCAGCAATGGCCGGCGGCTGGTGGCCGTCACGGAGCCCGGCCCGGGCCAGGTGTACCTCTATAATGGCAAGGGCCGGCTGCTGGGCGATGCGCCGCTGCCCAGCACCGGCACTGGTATAGGCCTCAGCTACGACGCCACCACGGATGCGTACCAGCTAGTCCGCATTGTGGGCCGTGAGCTGCGCCGCACCGAGCTGAAACTGGCGCAGTAAGTGAGTTGGTGGAATGGCTGGTTGGTGGGTTGATGGAATGGCGGGTTCACATGGTATAAAGCCTTTGTGCTGAGCGCAGTCGGGGTATCTCTATCGCAGCAATAATCCAATCAGGGAGGTAATCCAATCACAAGGAGCAGCTACTCGGTAGCGATGCTTCGGCTGCGCTCAACAGGACGTTTTGGTAAATAAAAAAAGCATGACTTCTTCCGCCCGCACCGGCCTCGTGGTCGGCAAGTTCTGGCCGCCGCACCGGGGCCACCAGCTGCTGCTTGAAACCGCTGCTGCCCAAGTCGCCGAGTTGTTGGTGCTGGTGTATGCCCGCCCGGATTCTGAAACGATGCCCGCGCCCGTGCGCGCCCAGTGGCTGCGCGAGCTGTATCGGGGCGATAAGCTGGCCGATGGGCCGCGCATTGGCCGTACGCCATTGCGCATCTTCGCCCTCACCGCCGAGGCCGACGGGGTACCGCCCGACGCCGCCGACTATACCACCCAGCGCGAGTTTGTGCGCCAGTGGCTGGCCCGGCAGGGCCTGGTAGTGGATGTGATTTTCAGCAGCGAGGACTACGGGCCGGGCTTCGCCGCGCATTTGGGCGTGGCCCATGTCGCCGTGGATAATGCCCGCCAGCTGGTGCCCGTATCGGGCACGCTGGTACGCAACAACCCGATGAAATATGCCCGTCACCTGCACCCATTGGTAGCCGCGCAGCTGGGCGTGGTGCCGCCCACTGAGGTGCCGCGCGTGGTATTTCTGGGAGCCGAAAGCAGCGGCAAATCGACATTGTGCGCGGCGCTGGCCGAGGCCTGCGCTACCGTGTGGGTGCCCGAATACGGCCGTACCCTGCACGAGCAGAAAAACGGTAACCTCGACTACGATGACCTGCTCTACATTGCCCGCCGCCACGCCGAGCTGGAGGACGAAGCTGCCGCCCAGGCCCACGGCGTGCTATTCTGCGATACCAACGCGGCCACCACGGCACTGTATTCCTACTACTATTTCCATCGCTGCGACCCGGCCCTGCAAGCCATGGCGGCCGTGTGCGGGCAGCGCTATGCCCACACCTTCGTGTGCGCCCCCACCGTGCCCTTCGAGCAGGACGGTTGGCGCGGCCCCGAGGCACTCCGCAGCTTCCAGCACGGCATGATACTGATGCAGCTGGACTACTTCAACATTCCTTACACGCTGGTAGAGGGTACCGTGGCCGAGCGGGTAGCGCAGGTGCAGAGTCATTTAACATTTATCAATTAACATTTAACAGCCGTTCAACGGGTCATTTCTGGCTCGTTGAACGGCTGTTTAAATGTTAATTGATAAATGTTAAATGAAAACCTACCTATTTGTCAGCCAGCCCTTGCGGTAGAAGTAGTAGAGCTGCATAGCCACCACGCCAAACATCACCAGCAGCACCATGGGGTAGCCCCAGGGGCTGTAGAGCTCGGGCATGTTGCGGGGCAGCATGTGGCCGTGCTCGTCTACGTGCTGGAAGTTCATGCCATAGAGGCCCACCACGAAGCTGAGGGGAATGAAAATGGTGCTGATGATGGTGAGCACCTTCATTACCTCGTTCATGCGGTTGCCCTGGTCCGACATATACAGGTCGGTGAGCGAGGAGATGTTGTCGCGGTAGCTTTCGGCCAGGTCCAGGGCCTGAATGGCGTGGTCGTAGGCGTCGCGGTAGAACATTTTGAGGTTTTCGGGCATGATTTCCTCGGGCAGGCGCAGGATTTCCGCGATTTTGTCGCGCTCCGGGTACACCAGCCGACGGAAGCGCACCACATCCTTTTTAATGCGCAGGATGCGGTTGAGCAGGCGGCGCGGGCGCTGGTCGGCAAAAATGGCTTCCTCCAGGTCCTCGATGTAGTCGCCGATGGCGGCCATGGTGGGGTAGTAGTGGTCGAGCACCACGTCGGTGAGGGCGTAGGCCAGGTAGAGCACCGGCTGGCGACGCAGGTTGCTGAAATTGGCCCGGATGCGGGTGCGCAGCGAATCGAGGCAATCGTCGTAGTCGTCCTGAAACGTGAGCACGTAGTTCGGGCCGGTGAAGATGGAAAGCTGGTCGTCGTCGATTTCCAGGCTGCGGGTGAAATCGGTCATGCGCGACACCATGAACAGGCGGTTGTCGTCGAAAACGTCGATTTTGGCCCTTTGGTAATCGTTCAGCACATCTTCCATCTGCAGCGGGTGCAGGCCAAAATCCTGCATCATGCGCTCAATGAGAGGCAGGTTGCCGTAGCCGCGCACGTCAATCCAGTGCTTGAGCTCGGCGTGCTGGCGCAGCTGGTCGAGCAGCTCGTCGTAGCGGTCGGTGTATTCGGCTTCGGTGAAGTTGCCGTCGCTGTACGACATCAGAAACAGGCGCGGCTTGAGGGCCCCGGGGCGAATGTTGAGCGTGCCGGGGCGCTGGCCCACCTGCTGCTCGCGGGCCAGCCGGGTGGCCTCCCGGTCGGCGATGCTGTAAGGGGCGGTACCGGCGGGCTCGGTGAGCGCCGGCGAGCGGTTGGGCGCGGCCTGAGGAGAAGAGCTGAGAGGATTCATGCAGCAGGGAAGAAGCGAAAGCAAGGCGCAATTTCGGCCCTTACGCGTGGCGATGCGATGAAGATGTCTTCATTGGGCCGGCAGCAGGCATGTAAGCGAAGCGTAGGGCAGTGCCGGGCACTCATTCTGTGCCGTACTTTGCCGGGAAAGCCACACGTTTAAGCGTTGAAAAGTACGGATTCTCTGGTTGCAATGGAAGCGGGTGCGATGGGCCGCGCGGCGGCGCTGGTCGTAGCCGTGGCCGAAAGCGGCCCCCTTGGCCCGGCCGAGCCCCGGCTGCCGCTGGCCTTCGAGTCGTTTCTGTACCTGCGGCCCGCGCACCAGGCCCTGCAGGCGGCGGCCGGCCCGGTGCTCAGCTTTTACCTCGAAGACCCCGCCGCCGGCCGCACCGTGGCGCAGCTGCACGTAGCCTTCGATGCAGCCACCGGCGCGGCCCACAGCCCCGCGCAGGCCCCTTTTGGCGGGGTGCAGCTGGCACCCGGCCTGTCGCTGGCCGCCCTGCACCTGTTGCTGGATGCCGCCGAAGCCGCGCTGCGCCAACGGGGTGTGCGCCGGCTGGCCCTGCGCGGCTACCCCTTTGCCTACGACCCCACCGGCGCCGCCACGCTGGCCGAGGCCCTGCGCCAGCGCCACTACCGCGTGGCCCTGGCCGAGCAGAACTACCACCTCGACCCCGCACTGCCCTACGAAGCCCACCTGCACCCTTCCGAGCGCCGCCGGCTGCACAAGTGCCGCCGGGCCGGCCTGCACTTCGAGCAGGAGCCGCCGTTTCTGCTGCCGGCGGCCTACGCCTTTATCCAGGCCTGCCGGCAGGAGCGGAGACAGGAGCTGTCGCTGCCCCTGGCGCGGGTGCAGGAGCTGTTTCGGTGCTTCCCAAAGGAGCATTTCCTGTTCTCGGTGCGCCAGGCCGATGGGGAGTGGGCGGCCCTCACCGTGGCCATTCAGGTGGATAAGCTGGTGCTGTATAATTTCTACCCGGCCAGCCCGCTGCGCTGCAATTCCTTCAGCCCCGTCGTGCTGCTGAATGAGGGCCTGCACGCCTTCGCCAAAGCCAGCGACATGGCGGTGCTCGACCTCGGCACTTCCACGCTGGATACCGGGCCTAATGCCTCGCTGCTGCGGTTCAAGCGGCATCTGGGCGGCGTGGCGGGGCTGCGGCTGAGCTGGGAGCGGGAGCTGTAGGGAGAAAAGTGAAGCGGAAACTCCCCTCCTTACCAAGGAGGGGACGTGGTCGCGAAGCGCGGCCACTGGGGTGGTGCCACCGGAGGGTAGCATCGGCATCAACTGAACGAAGCTGAGCCACACAGAACCCGTTCAACGCCTGCAACCGCCCCAGCCCGCGCTTCGCGCTGGCGTCCCCTCCTTGGTAAGGAGGGGAGTTTCCGTTCTTTGCGCTCCTATGCCCACTACTGCTCCCATTAAATCACCCATCCGGCACTTTGTGCGGGGCTCGCTGGGCACGGGCGTGGCGGTGGCGGCGCGGGCGGCGGGCTCGCTCATCGTCAACAAGCTGTTTGCTACTTATGCGCCGGCCGGCGGGCTCACCCTGCTGGCCCAGTTCCAGAACCTGATGGCCCTGCTCACCACCCTGCCGTACGATGGCGTGCAGGTGGGCCTGGTGAAGTACCTCGCGCCGCTGCGGCCGGGCAGTCCGCGCTACCGTGCCTGGCTGGGCGCGGCCACCGTGCTGAACGCGGCGGCGCTGCTGGCCGGGGGCGGGGTGCTGGCTGCGCGGGGCCTGCTGGGCTGGGGGTGGGGCAGCCTGGTGGTGTTCATGCTGGGTATTTCGTTGATTACCGGCCAGGCGCTGCTGGGCTCGGCGCTGCTGGCGGCGGGGCGGTTGCAGGCTTATATCGGCCTGTCGGTGACGCTGGCCGTGCTGGGCACTGCCGCCACGGCGGCCACGCTGCTGGGCGGCTGGCCGCTGCGGGTGGTGGTGCTGGCCTACCTGGTGGCGCAGGGCCTCACGCTGCTGCCGGCGCTGGGACTGGCGGCGCGGGCCGGGCTGCTGCGGCATCTGCGGCCGGCTGCGCCCGTCAGCCGCTTGGCGCTGCGCCGGCTCAGCCAGTTCCTGCTGATGGCCGTGAGCACGCTGCTCTTCGGCAAGGCCGTGGATTACGTGCTGCGCGATTACCTGCTGGCCACCTTCGGCCCGGCCCGCACCGATTTGTGGCAGGCTGTGGCCAAGCTCTCGGACAACTACACCATGGTATTTGGGGCGGTGATGAGCAGTGTCTTTTATCCCCGGCTGGCGGCTATGGCGGGCCAGCCGCTGGCGGCGCGGCGCTACCTGCGCGGTGTACTGGCGCTGCTGGCCCCGGTGCTGGCCGTGGGCCTGGGGCTGATATTCTGGTGCCGCGACTGGCTGCTGCCGCTGCTGTTTGCGCCCCGGCTGCTGGGGGCGCGGGAGTTTCTGGCCCCGCAGCTGCTCGGCGACTGGGCCAAGCTGCTGAGCTGGCTGTTCATTTTCCAGCTCACGGCCCGGGCGCGTACGGGGCCGTACGTGGCGGTGCAGGCGGGCTCGGCGGCGGTATTTGCGGTGCTGCTGGCGGTGCTGCTGCCGCGCCTGGGGCTGGCCGGAGCGGTGTGGGCGCACGCGGTGCGGTATGGGTTGCTGCTGCTGGCGTGCGGCACGCTGCACCTGATTAGTAATAAGGCTGAAGGGCGATAATTAGTCATTCATCAGTAATCAATTGACTGATTTTTAGATAGCTGCAATCTGAGTATTGGCTACTTATTACTGACTATTTACTTAAGACTTATGCGCCGATGTGCCGGCCAGCCATTGACTGCGTAAGTCCTTGGTGAATTAATCTTGTGCTCCCGTTTGCCGCCTGTCGTTTCATGCCCAATTCCGCATCCTTCTTTCCTCATGCTCCATTAAGCGAAGCGCCCAGCGTCAGCATTATCGCGCTGTGCCACAACCACGCGCCGTTTCTGCGCGAGGCGCTCGATTCCATTCTGGCCCAGACCTACCCGCACCTGGAGGTATGGCTCGTGGACGATGCCAGCACCGACGGTAGCCCCGACATCCTGCGCGAATACGCCGCCCGCCACCCCACCTGGCACCTGCTGCTGCTGCCCGAAAACGTGGGTAACTGCCGCGCCTTCAATACTGCCTTATTACAAAGCGAAGGTGAGCTCGTGATTGACTTCGCCACCGATGACGTGCTGCTGCCGGCGCGGGTGGCGCAGCAGGTAGCGCAGTTTCAGGCCGCCGACACAGTAGTAGGCATGGTGTATTCCAACTGCGAGCTCATTGACGAAGCCGGCCACTCGCTGGGCCTGCACCACCGGCCCAACGGCCCCAGCCAGCTGCGCCCCGCGCCCGCCAGCGGCTGGGTCTTTGCCGAAGTGCTGCGGCGCTACTTCATCAGCACGCCCACTATGATGATGCGCCGCGCCTGCCTCCAAAGCCTGGGTGGCTACGACGATACCCTGGCCTACGAGGACTTCGATTTCTGGGTGCGGGCCAGCCGCGACTGGCAATTTCTGTACCTCGACGAAGTGACCACCCGCAAGCGCAAGCACCCGCGCAGCATGAGCGCCAAGGCCTACCAGCGCCACGACCCCTACCTGGCCTCCACCATCCGCGTCTGCACCAAAGCCCTGGCCCTGGCCCGCACCCCCGCCGAGCGTGCCGCCCTGGCCGTACGCCTGCGCTGGGAGCTGCGCCAGGCCGTGCGCCGCCACCGCTACGCCGAAGCGCGTGCCCTGAGCCAGCTGCTGGGCCAAACCACCCGCCTCACGCTCCTCGACCGCGCATTGGCCGCGTGGAGTAAGCTGTTGGAGTAGATTTCCTGTTAATTTTGACGACTCCAATCCCAACGTCTACCGCGAGCCCTACCCCGCCATGAATCCGACCGACCCGGCCGCCGATGCCATGCCCTTCGACCATCTGCACCTCGATGGGCAGCCCCTGGCCTACCGGGTAGAGGGCGCGCCCGTGGCCGTGGCCAGCGAGCAGGTGCTGCTGGCCCATGACACCGACCTGAGTGC
This sequence comes from Hymenobacter artigasi, assembly GCF_012275535.1. Taxonomy (GTDB): domain Bacteria; phylum Bacteroidota; class Bacteroidia; order Cytophagales; family Hymenobacteraceae; genus Hymenobacter; species Hymenobacter artigasi. The sequence goes on from NZ_JAAVTK010000004.1 coordinate 41,344, forward strand.
CCGCGCCCCGTGGGCGGCGGCGGGCTTTGCCGTGGTGCCGGGCCTGTCCGGCGGCGCCCAACGGCAGCTGCAAGCGGGCCTGGCCGAGCTGCTGCGCGAAGCCCTGCGGGCCGCCGGCTGCCCCGTAGCCCCCGATTTCGACATCACGCAATACCACCACGCCGTGGGCGACGACCCTGCCCGCCACCTGGCCGTCATCACCCAGACCAAAGCCTACGACCTGGCCCGCCTGCCCGTGGCCCCGGCTCTGCTGGAGCAGCTGGTGAGCGCCGCCTGCGGCCAACAGGTGCGGGCGCACAACCCAAACGTGAACGAGGCCGTGTTCCACCTGCGCATCGTGCGGCCCCACCGCTCCGACCAAAACCCCCTGCACCGCGACGCCTGGCTGCCGCGCTACCGCAACGCCCTGAATATTTACCTGCCCGTGGCGGGCAGCACCGCGCAGTCGTCGCTGGTGCTGGTGCCCGGCAGCCACCACTGGCCCGAAAGCGCCGTGGAGCGCACGGCCGGCGGGGCCATTTACCACGGCGTGGCCTACACGGTGCCCGGCGTGCTGCGCCCGGTGCGCCCGCTGCACCCCCTGCGCCCCAACCCCGGCCCCGACGAGGTGCTGGTGTTTTCGCCCTACCTCCTGCACGGGGCCGCCGCCAATCTCAACGCCGATGCCACCCGGGTGTCGCTCGAAATGCGCTTCTGGCCCGCCTGATGCCGCCGAACCAGCTTTCTTAGCGGCTTCATTCACTTTGCCGCCGTGCCGCTTTCCGCCCGATTCACCGTTTTTATTCGCGTAGCGCTGCTCCCGTTGGCGCTGGTGGCCGCAACGGTGGCCGGCCTGGGCAGCTACTTCGAAGCCAGCGATGACTTGCTGCTGGCATGGCTGTTTTCGGGCGTCATTGCGTTGCGGCCGGTGCCTTCGGTGCCGCTTTATTTCCACGGGTTTGGGCATGCGCTGGCGGCCGCCTACACGGCTGTGCCCACCGTGCCGTGGTTTGGCCTGCTGCTGGGGGGCGGCCTGCTGCTGGCCACGGTGCTGACCTTCGCGGTGCTGGATAAGATGTTGCGGCCGCGGTGGCGGGCCGGGGGCGTAGCCCTGGCGCTGGTGGTTTTTTTTGGGCTGGCCTGGGTCGAGCACTGGCTGTGGTTTAGCTACGTGCGGGTGGCGCTGCTGCTGGCCGGCGCGGCGGTGCTGTTCGCAGCGCAGCGGCCGGGCAGCCGGAAAGCCCTGGCAGTGGGCTTTGTGGGGCTTCTGGCCGCGTGGTGCATGCGGCCCAGCCTGGCCGTAATGGGGCTGGCGGTTGCCCTGCCGGCGGCGGTATGGCTGGCCGGCAGCTGGCGGCAGGCGCGGGCCACGTTGGCTGGCAGCGTGGCCGTGCTGGTGCTGGCTACCCTGCTGGCCGCCGCAGTTCAAACGCCCAACGAGGCCCACACCCAGGCCCGGGACCGTTATTTTGCCCGTATTCTCGATTTCGACCAGCTCCGGCCCCAGCCGCGCACGCCGGCCGATAGCCTAGGCACGGCTGCCCTGAGCCTGTGGCTGATGGGCGACGTGACCGTGGTGAACGAGGAAATGTGCCAGCGGGCTTACCAGTTCGACGTGCGCGATTTTCTCGCCCGGGAAGTGCCGGCCAAGCTGTACCTGCGCGCCGGCCTGCTGCTGCGCGACTATTTCCCGCTGCTGCTGGCCCTGGCGGCCACGGCTGTGGCCGCCGGGCGTCGGCCCGGGTTCGCGGGGGCCTTCTGGCTGGTGCAGGCGGCCTTTGCCGGGATGCTGGTTTTTTTGGCGGGCTGGCTCAAGCTGCCCCCGCGACTGGAGCTGCCCATTCTCGATTTCTGGTTGCTGGCCAATGGCGCATTTCTGCTGAAGCCAACCGAGAGTTCGGCGCGCCGGGCAATGCCGGCGTTCGTGTGGCCGGCCTTCGCCTTGGCCGGGGCGGTGGCGGGGCTGCTCTACGGGGCCAAAACCTGGCACCGCCACCAGGTCCTGAGCCAGGAGAGGCGCCAGCACGAAAGCGGCCTGCGCTACATTCAGGCCCGGAGTGGCGGCGCGGTTCGCATATTGGCCGGCACCAACGATTTGCTGAAAAGCCTCTCGCCCTTTCGCGGTTATTCCCTTGGCCCCGGCCCGGTGCTGCTGCTCACCGGCTGGTCTTCGCACGATGCGTCCCAGGCCCGCCTGCGCCAGGCCCTCACCGGCACCACCGACCAGACCGAATGCCTCCGCCGGCTGGCCCGGCGGCCTACTTTTGGGGTGTCGCCCCAGGCGCTGTGGGTGCTCAGCCCCGAAACGGCGCACTGGCTCAGCCGTCGCTTCGGCCTGGACGGGCCGCGCCTGCTGCTCTACCCCGAAGCGGCCGCAATACCCTGCGGCCCCGACTCGTGGGTGCGGGTGTACCACTTTCAGAGGCCGAATAATCCGTGATATTGAGGCTGCAAAGGCACTTTTCAGGTGCCGAATCGGTCACAATGCCATAATCTTATACCCGCCCCCCTACGGTTGAGTAAGACCTTTGTTGCGCGAAAAGCGTTTCTTCATTAACCCCTCACGCTTTTTTTGCCCCATTTCCATGCAAACCTCCATATCGACTACCCGCAGCGAAGTCCTGCAACAGATGGAAGGCTTCGTGAAATCGAACATGAGCACCTTCCTCAAAAGTGTGGAAGAAAGCTGGCAGCCCGCCGATTTCCTGCCCGATTCGCGCCGCGATACTTTTTTTGACGAAGTAAAAGAGCTGCGCGAGAAAGCCGGCAGCCTCAGCTACGACCTGCTGGCCGTGCTCATCGGCGACACCATCACCGAGGAGGCCCTGCCCAACTACGAAGCCTGGTTCCACGAGCTCGACAACATCAACCGCGACCGCAACAACGGCTGGGCCGAGTGGATTCGGGGCTGGACGGCCGAGGAAAACCGCCATGGCGACCTCCTCAACCGCTACCTCTACCTTAGCGGCCGCGTGAATATGCGCGAGTTTGAGGTGAGTACCCAGTTCCTCATCAACGACGCCTTCGACCTCGGCACGGCCAACGACCCTTACCGTGCTTTTGTGTACACGAGCTACCAGGAGCAGGCTACCAACATTTCGCACCGCCGCGTGGGTCAGCTGGCCCGCACCGCCGGCGACGACCAGCTCTCCAAAATCTGCGGCATGATTGCCGGCGACGAAAACCGCCACGCCCGCGTGTACAAGTCCTTCGTGACCGAGATTTTCAAGTACGACCCCTCGGAAATGATGCTGGCCTTCGAGGACATGATGCGCAAGAAGATTGTGATGCCTGCCCACTACATGCGCGAAATGGGCGTGGAGATGGGCAAAACCTTCGGTCACTTCACCGATGCTGCCCAGCGCCTGGGTGTGTACACCAGCGCCGACTACACCGATATCCTCGATTCGCTCATTGCCGACTGGGACATTGAGCACCTTGGCGGCCTCACCGGCGAGGCCGAAAAGGCCCGCGACTACGTGATGGCCCTGCCCAACCGCCTGCGCCGCGTGAGCGACCGCATGGCCGTGCCCAAGCTAGAATACAAGTTCAAGTGGATTTCGTAGCCCCGCGCTACTGCCTGAAAACCAAAAAAAGCCGCTTCCCATGTTGGGAAGCGGCTTTTGTCATTTGGCGATAGCTGCCCCAAAACCTTAATCAAAGCCAGCATTGGCCCGACGTTCTGGCGCTCGGTAGTAATGCTGGCGGCGATTACTTCTCCACTTTCACGCCTTTCCAGAAGGCTACGCGGCCTTTTATTTCTTTGGCGGCGTCCTTCGGCTCGGGGTAATACCAGGCGGCGTCTTTGTTCTTTTCGCCGTTCACACTCAGCGAGTAGTAGCTGGCGCGGCCTTTCCAGGGGCAGCTGGTTTGGGCCACGCTTTCCTCAAAAAACTCCTTTTTGATGGAATCGGCGGGGAAATAGTGGTTGTTCTCGACCACTACGGTGTTGTCGCTCTCGGCCACAACGGTGTTGTTCCAGATGGCTTTCATTTGAATGGGAATAGGGGAGCAGGGAATAAGGAATATGGAGTTGGCAGCAAAGAACCGCGCCACTCGCCAAGACTGAACATTAATACGGGCCCAGGGGTTTATCAGTCCGGGTTGCACGGTAGCATACTGCCCGTATTTTCTATTCCCTTCCCCTTATCCCTTGCTATGGCCGTTGGCTTCCGCTTCCGCGATTTTATTCCCGAAGACCAGCCCGAAAAGGGCTTTGAGTCGTTATTTAAGCTGTTTATGCAGCTCGTTACCATCACCTCCGGCGACGTGGGCGAGGCCCTACAATGGCTCAATGAGCTTGACAAGCAGTACGGCCTAACCGATGACAACTACGGCATGGGCAACTTCATCGATGACCTGAAGAAAAAGGGCTACATCGATGAGAATGAGCAAGCGAAGGGCGAATTTAAGATTACGCCCAAAACCGAGCAGGGCATCCGCAAATCGGCCTTGGAGGAGATTTTTGGCAAGCTCAAAAAGAGCAGCACCGGCAACCACCGCACGCCCCACACCGGCCAGGGCGACGAGCAGAGCACCGACCTGCGCGAGTTCCGCTTCGGCGACAGCATGGAGTCGATTCAGATGACCGAGTCCATCCGCAATGCCCAGCTGAACCACGGCATGGAAAGCGACGAGTTTATGCTGACCGAGGGCGACCTCGAAGTGCGCGAAAACGAGCACAAGTCCCAGACCAGCACCGTGCTGATGATTGATATCTCGCACTCGATGATTCTCTACGGCGAGGACCGCATCACGCCGGCCAAGAAGGTGGCCATGGCCCTGGCCGAGCTCGTGAAGCAGAAGTACCCCAAGGATTTCCTCGACGTCATCGTGTTCGGCAACGATGCCTGGCAGATTGAAATCAAGGACCTGCCTTACCTGCAAGTCGGCCCGTACCACACCAACACCGTGGCCGGCCTGGAGCTGGCCATGGACCTGCTCCGCAAGCGCAAAACGCCCAACAAGCAGATTTTCATGATTACCGACGGCAAGCCCACCTGCCTGAAAGAAGCCGGCGGCTACTACAAAAACAGCTTCGGCCTCGACCGCAAAGTGGTGAACAAGACCCTGAACCTGGCCGCTGCCGCCCGCCGCGTCAAAATCCCCATCACCACGTTCATGATTACCTCCGACCCGTACTTGCAGAAGTTCGTGGAGGAATTCACGGAGGTGAACCAGGGCAAGGCGTATTATTCGGGCCTGAAAGGGCTGGGCCACCTGGTGTTCGAAGACTACAAGAAAAACCGGCGCAAGACGCTGTAAACCCCAACTTTCCTGTCATACTGACGAAGGAAGCATCTTATCACGGCTGCATTCGTCGGTGCCACTTATTTCAACCAGTGCGAACGTGGTAAGGTCCTTCGCGCTGCTCAGGATGACAATTTAACCCTTTTCATGGCCAACAACCAGCTTCCAATTAATCATTCCGCCCACATCACCACCCTCGGTCAGCTGAAAAAGTCTGGTTACAAGCCCCGCACGGTGAAAGCTGAGCTGCGGGAAAACCTCATTCGTAAGCTTCGTCTGAAGGAGGACGTGTTTCCCGGCATTTTTGGCTACGATGAAACCGTGATTCCGGAGTTGCAGCGCGCCATTCTGGCCGGGCACCACATCAACCTGCTGGGTCTGCGCGGGCAGGCCAAAACCCGCATTGCGCGCCTGCTCATCAATTTGCTTGACGAGTACATGCCCGTAGTGGCCGGCTCCGAGCTGAACGACGACCCGCTGCAGCCGCTGTCCGTCTTCGCCAAAAACCTCATTGCTGAACACGGCGACGACACGCCCGTGACCTGGATGCACCGCAACGACCGGTACACCGAGAAGCTGGCCACGCCCGATGTATCGGTGGCTGACCTCATCGGCGACGCCGACCCCATTAAAGCCGCCACGCTGAAACTGCCGTATTCCGACGAGCGGGTGATTCACTTCGGCCTGATTCCGCGGGCGCACCGGGGCATTTTCGTGATTAACGAGCTGCCTGACTTGCAGGCCCGCATTCAGGTGTCGCTGTTCAATATTCTGCAGGAAGGCGATATCCAGATTCGCGGCTTTAAAGTGCGGCTGCCGCTCGATATCCAGTTCGTGTTCACGGCCAACCCGGAGGACTACACCAACCGGGGCAGCATCGTGACGCCGCTCAAGGACCGGATTGATGCGCAGATTATCACGCACTATCCCAAGTCGATTGAAATCGGCAAGCGCATCACTAAGCAGGAAGCCCGCATCAAAGACGAGCAGAAGGGCATGGTGACCAGCAACGAAGTAATCCACGACCTCGTGGAGCAAGTGGCCGTAGAGGCCCGCGGCTCCGAGTTCGTGGATGCCAAGTCGGGGGTGTCGGCCCGCCTCACCATCTCGGCCTACGAGCAGGTGATTGCCGGGGCCGAGCGCCGCGCGCTGGTGAACGGCGAAGCCAATACCTACGTGCGCCTGGGCGACTTTATTTCTGCCGTGCCTGCCGTGACGGGCAAGGTGGAGCTGGTGTACGAAGGCGAGCAGGAGGGTGCGGGCATCGTGGCTGAGAAGCTGATGGGCAAGGCCATCCGCACGCTGTTCCTGAACTACTTCCCTGACCCCGACAAGAGCAAGAAACTCAAGAACCGGGTGTCGCCCTACAAGGCCATTCAGGAGTGGTTCGGCAACGGCCACACGCTGGATTTGCTGCACGACGCCAGCACCGAGGACTACAAGCACGCGCTCGACCTAGTGCCCGGCCTGCGCGACATCGTAACCGAGCTGCACCCCAACGAAACGCCCGAGCACACCTACTTCCTCATGGAATTCCTGCTCCACGGCCTGAGCGAGCACAGCCTGATTTCGCGCAACCGCCTCACGGCCGGCGCGCAGTTCAAGGATTTGCTGTCGTCGATGTTCACCATGCCTACCTTCGGCGAGGATGAGGACGACGAGGACGAGGAGGAAAAGCCGCGCCGCCGCCGGTAATTGCCTATAATCGTCAGAAATAAGCCCCGCGTACTGAATGGTACGCGGGGCTTTTGTGTAGAGACGCATCCTTGCGTCTCGGCGTCCGCACCGTGTCATGTCGCATCCCGGTGTTCGCGCCATCTTCTGTCGTTCAACGGAGAGACGTAAGGACGCGTCTCTACACCTTGCGGATAATTCTCTTTAACCAGAGGGGAATTTTCCGACAACAGGAAATCAACAGGAATTGCGGCAACTTTCGCGCTTTCGTCACGGTAAGCTCTCCCATGAATAAAATCGCCCAAGTCACCCTGCTGTTCTGGATTACCAAAATCTGCGCCACCACGCTGGGCGAAACCGCCGGCGACCTGCTGGCCCAAACCATGAACGTGGGCTACGGCACCAGCTCGCTTATTCTGCTGGGCATTTTTCTGTTGGTGCTGGCCGGGCAGCTGGCCGTGTCGCACTACATTCCGGCGCTGTACTGGGCTACCATTCTGGCCACGAGCACGGCCGGTACTACCATGTCGGACTACATGGACCGCACCCTAGGCCTGGGCTACGCCACCGGCTCGCTGATTCTGGTGTCGCTGCTGGGACTGGTGCTGGGCCTGTGGTGGCTGCGCGAAAAGTCGCTGTCCGTCACCGAAATCAGGACGCGCACCGGGGAGGTCTTTTACTGGGCCGCCATTCTGGTGTCGAACACGCTGGGCACGGCCCTGGGCGACTTTCTGGCCGATGATTCCGGGCTGGGCTTTGGGGGCGGGGCCTTGCTCATTGGCGGCCTGCTGGCGGTGCTGGTGCTGGCCTATTACTTCACCGGAATCTCGCGGGTGCTGCTGTTTTGGGCGGCGTTTGTGCTCACGCGGCCGTTTGGGGCCACGTTTGGCGACCTGCTCACCAAGCCCACCGCGAAGCAGGGGCTGGGCTTCGGTACCGAAGGCTCCTCGCTCATCCTGTTTGGGCTGCTGGTGGCGCTGGTGCTGTATGAAACGCTGCGCCGCAAGCCGGCGGGCGTGGCTGAGCCGGGCAGCATCGCGGCCCGCTAGGCCCGGGCCGTCGGGCCGGTTTGGCGCCGCGTGGGCCATCGTTTAGTCGTCGATGTACGTACTGCCTCGAAAGCCCTGCTTATGCTTCCCCGAACTCAGCCACCACTACCGTTGCCTTCTTTAGATGCCGATGAGCGTCTGCGCTGGGTCGAGCGCGTGGCCCGGCTCATGGACAGCCAGTTTCAGCTGCCGGGCACCCGCTTCCGCTTCGGGCTCGACCCGCTGCTGGGACTGCTGCCCGTGGTCGGCGATTTATCGACCACCGTGGTTTCCATCGCCTTGCTGCTCACCATGGTGCGGCACGGGGCCAGCGGGGCGGTAGTGGTGCGTATGGCGCTCAATATTCTCATCGATACGGTGGTGGGCGGCATTCCCATCCTCGGCAACGTGTTCGACTTCGCCTACAAAAGCAACGAGCGCAACGTGGCCCTGCTGCGCCGCCACTATGCCGAGGGCCGGCACGGCGGCAGCGGCCGGGGCCTGATACTGCTATTGCTGGTGGTGCTGGTGGCCATTGTGGGGTTGGTGGGCTGGGGCAGTGTGGTGCTGCTGCGCTGGGGCTGGCACCAGCTCAGCTAAGGAGTTGCTGCTGAGACATCCATTCGCATAAGGTCGCCGTCTGGCTGATAGAATTTTTCCTAATATCAAGCAAAAAGGAAAGATTTGCCGGCCATAACGTCTTGCACATACAAAAAAAGGCGGACCCATTCGGTCCGCCTTTCTAATGTGTCGCAAAAGCCAGGCCTTACTGCCAAGTGTCGTTGCGCGTCTGGCTGGTGCCGGTGGGGGTGAAGGTGCGGTCCGCGCCGCCCTCGTACAGCACGTTGCCGGCCGCGTCCTTGCGGATGTATTTAAAGCTGACCGAAGTACCGCTGGTCAGGTTGATGGTGCCTTTCCAGATGGGGTAGGCCGCGCCGCTGAGCTTGATGGCGTTGGCCGTGTTCCAGGCCCCGAGCTGGGCGGTGCTGCCCAGCACGTACACATCCTGGCCGCTCACGGTGCCGCTGTAATTCACGTTGAAGGCTACGGCCGTGGTTCCGCCCGTGGGGGGCGGGGTGGTGGTGCCGCCGGTGGGCACCCATACGGCGTAGGAGCGGGCCCCTACCGGGAACACTGCGTAGCCGTTGGCATCGGTGGTGATGGTGCCGGCGTTGTTGCCGGTGGCATCGGTGAGCGAGGCGCTCTTGAAAGGGGTGGTAATGCCTTTGCTGGCGGCGCTGCCACCGTCATTCAACAGCTCCAGCAGGCCCTTGTGCGAGGCGTCGCCGGCGCGGGAGTAGGCATACACGTTGGCATCGTTCACGCTGGTGTACTCGGCGGCCGCGCCGTAGCCATTGGCTTTGCGGATGGCGATGAGCTTCTTAATCTGCGCGCCCAGGCCGTACTCGTAGTAATCGCGGTAGAACACGCAGGGGTAGCCCTTGTCGCGGGTGAGAATGTAGGCGTAGGCCAGCATTTTCAGGTTGGAAACCGGCGAGAACAGCGCACCGCCGGTCTGGTCGGTGTCGTGGTTATCGACGAAGCTCACCGACAGCGCGCCGTTGGCCTCGGTGAAGCCGGCGAACTGCAGGCCGCGCATGTCCCAGTTGCCGTTGCCGTTGCTCATGTCGTTGAACAGGTAGTGCAGCGGCACGTCGAAAAGGCTGGTACGGCCGCCGGTGCTGGCGGCGTAGTTGTTCATGTCGCCCAGGTTGCGAAACCAGGCCTCGCTTACGGCAAAGCGGCCGCTGGTGCCCTTCACCGCATCCAGCCACTGGTTCACGAAGGGCGTGTACATGTGCTTGGTGGCATCGAGGCGGTAGCCGTCGAGGCTGAGTTTGGTGGTAATCCAGTTGCCCCAGCCGATGGTTTCGTTAACGTTCGAAGGGTTGTTGTTGTACTGAATCTCGGAGCCGAGCAGGTTATCGTAGGCGTCGCCGTTGGCGTAGGGCTGGAAGTCGTAGGCTTTCCACTGGTACCAGCCGTTGTTGGGAGCCTGCTGGGTGGCGGTGAAATTACCCCAGTGCCACTGGTAGTTGCTATAGGTATTGTTGCGGCCGGGGTAGGTGAAGCTGGTGTACACGTTGTACTGGCCATTGGCCAGCTCCTGGGCATCGGCCGAAGTGAAGTGATTCATCACCATGTCCTCGTATACCTGCACGCCCTGGCCGTGCAGCGCCCCAATGGCGCTTTGCAGCTGCCCGATGGTGCCATAGCGCGTGGCCACGGTGCCCTTCTGGTTGAATTCGCCGAGGTCGTAACGGTCATATACGCCGTAGCCCACGTCCAGCGCGCCGGAGCCCTTATAGGCCGGCGGCAGCCACACGGCCGTGATGCCAGCCTGGCTCAGTTCGGTGGCTTTGCTGCCCAGGTTCTGCCACCAGGTGCCGGCGGGTGTGCTGGTGGGCACGTCCCAGTAGAAGCCCTGCATCATCACCCCATTTACCACGGTGGCGTTGGAGGTGGCGGGGGCCACGGCGGTGGGCGCGCCTGCGCCCGGCGTGAGGGTTTCTTTTGCGCAGCCCGTCAGCAACAGGGCAGCAGCGAGCGATGCGCGGGCTGCCCCGCGGAGAAAGTGTGTCATAAAGTGGTGGGAATTGGAGTGTGAAGCCGAAAGGTATAGCGCTGGCTAAATCCTATTAAAGTATAGGATTTTGGCATTTGCATTCCTGCTAATTTACCCCCACAATCGATACCGGAAATTGTATTTCGCTCCAAAGCACAACGATTGCACTTGCTAATATCATAAAAATATTGCCTAAAAAAATTAAATAATGCAAACGTTTGCTCAGAATATAGGCCTTGTTTGAAATATTTTCAACGTGTCTGGCTCCAGCGGTGCCGGGCTGCCCGGGTGGTAAGTGCTGCGCCCCGGCGGGCGGTGCTGGCCCTACTCGCCCAGCTTGCCCACACCCAGCCAGCGCGCCACCGGGTAGCGGTTGTGGCCGGGCTCGTGGTAGGCCGAGCTTTGGTACACCCATTCGAGCTGAGCAGGGCCGTTGGCGGCAAAAGCCGCGTTGTCCTGCTTGAGTTTCTCCAGCCGCTCGCGCAGCTTCGGGTCGCGGCGGAGCAGGTCGGCGGCCAGGTCTTCAAACACGTAGTCGGAGAAATGCTCCTTCTGCTGAAGCACGCTGTCGAAAAAGCCCCAGGCGAAGAAGGAGTCGGTGGCCTGCGGCTCCAGCGTCTCCATCAGGTAGCGGATGGGGGCGGCATCGTTTAGGTACACCACTAGGTCGCCGGGGAGAAAGGTGGTGGTTTCGGGGCGGGTTTGCAGGCGCACCTGGCTGTGCACGTAGTGGCCCTCGAAGGGCTTTGGCGTGGTTTTGAAATCCTCGAAGTAATACGTTTCCACCGGCGCGGTCACCTCGTGGGTCAGTGGCTCCAGCGTGGCCCCGTTGCGGCGCAGGATATCGGCCACTTCGGTCCAGGCTTTGGGAATGATGTAGGCCGTGGGCCGGCCGGCGGTGGCAGTTGGTTTGAAGGTGTTGAAATATTGCACGGGCCGGGTGAAGGGCGCGGTACGGTCGTAGTAGAGGCGAGGCTGGCCGCTCACATCGCTGGGCTTCATCCGGCCCTCGTAGCCCCGGAACTGCACGGTTTCGTGCTGGGTTTCATCCAGCGCCCAGGCGAGGGGGAAGGTGGTCTGGGCGGCCATGTCGGCAGCAGCAAGGGTACGCGCGGCGGCCAGGGCAGGGGCCTGCTGGCCCACGGTTTCCAGCATGGTGAGCAGGAAGTCGTAGGTGGCGTGCACGCGGGGCGCGAAAGCTTTCAGCATGTGCGTTTCGGGCATGAAGCCGATGGTGTTGAACAGCGCCGCGTACCCGGTAGAATAGCGCGGCGACTCCAGAAAAGCGCGCAGGCCGCTCTCCGGCGTCTGGCCCTCAAAGTCGACATAGGGCGTCATCGGCCATTTCTTTTTCTCCATGCCCTGGTACAGCGCCGGCAGCAGCTGGCCCTGGAGGAAAGTGCCCAGCGCCGGGGCCAGCTTGCTGTGCTGGGTGGCAATAAGCGTCATGGTGTATTGATAGTCAGCCCCATTGGAAGTGTGCGTTTCCACGAACACGTCGGGCTGCCACTTTTGAAACAGCGCCGCGAAGGACTGCGCGTTGCGCGATTCCTGCTTGATGTAGTCGCGGTTCAAATCCAGATGCCGGGCATTTCCCCGGAAGCCGTAGGCCACCGGCCCGTTCTGGTTCACGCGGGTGGTCGAGTTCCGGTTCAGCATCCCATCGATGTTGTACACGGGCACGATGACGACCGTCACCGCTTCAAGCAGCTTGCGCAGCCGGGGCTGCTGCATCAGGTCCCGCGCCAGCATCATGCTCGCGTCGATGCCCTCCGGCTCGCCGGGATGAATGCCGTTCTGGATGAATAAGACGGGCTTGCGTGCGGTAAGCTTTAGCTTGCCGTCCGGGCTTTCCTTCGACGGCAAGCTAAAGCTTACCGCACTACTCAGTACCACTTCGTGCAGCGGCCGGCCGGCATCCGTCGGCCCGGCCTCGGCCAGGTGCAGGTAAGCCGGGTAGGCGGCGGCCAGCTTCTGGTAGTAGGAAATGCATTCGGTATAGGTGGCCGTGGTATTGCCGGCGGGGTCGTTCTCGAAGGGCGTGCGCCAGGCCGGAGCGGGGGCCGGTGGGGTGGGAGCGAGGGTCATGAGCGAAGCAAGGAGCAGGATGAACATAGTAGCGCGAACTTTGTAGTTCGCGTCCCCGCGCCGTTTGCAATCGTTGCAACGGCGCGGGAACGCGAACTACAAAGTTCGCGCTACTACACGCTACTTGCGCTAGTTCGTACCCTGCAAAGCGCCCACCTACCTTTGCCCTAATCCAAACACCCCTTGCCCATGTCCGCTGCCCTCCCGCGTCCCCTCATTCTCGTTTCCAACGACGATGGCATCACTGCCCCCGGCATCCGCTACCTCGTCGAAGCCATGGTGGCCCTCGGGGCCGAAGTGGTGGTCGTCGCCCCCGATTCGCCGCAATCCGGCATGGGCCACGCCATCACCATCGGCCACCCGCTGCGCCTTACCAACAACCCGGTGTTCGGCCCCGAGGTGGCTGCCTACGAATGCTCCGGTACCCCGGCCGACTGCGTGAAAATTGCCAAGCACTATGTCCTCAAAGACCGTACCCCCGACCTCGTGGTGTCCGGCATCAACCACGGCTCCAACGCCTCGGTAAACGTGCTGTACTCAGGCACTATGTCGGCGGCCATTGAAGCGGCCATTGAAGGCCTGCCCGCCGTGGGCTTCTCCCTCTGCGAGTATGGCCCGAACGCCGATTTCTCGCACACGGCCGAATGGGTGACCCAGGTATGCCGCCACGCCCTCGACCACGGCATCCCCGCCGGCACGGCCCTCAACGTGAACATCCCCAAGAAATCTGAAACGCCCATTGCCGGCCTGCGCCTGGCCCGCCAGGCCCGCGCCAAGTGGCAGGAGGAATTCGACCGCCGCCTCGACCCCTACCAGCGCCCGTACTACTGGCTGGTGGGCCAGTTCGTAAACCTCGACCCCGGCACCGACACCGACGAGTGGGCCCTGGCCCACAACTACGTGTCCATCGTGCCCTGCAAGTTCGACCTCACTGCCGTGCATGGCCTGGCCCACCTCAGCCAGCAGTGGCAGCTGCCCCTGCCCGAAGCGCAGGAAGTGGCCACCCCACCCCAGCCCATATCCTCGGAAGATTACGGAGTAGCCAACCAGGAGTAGCCAATTGATATGTGCCATCCTGAGCGGAGCTTAGGATGAGAGAAACCACAACGCCCCGGCTAATCAGCCGGGGCGTTGTGGTGAACGGGGACCGCCGCGTTGCGCGGGCGGGCTGGCGGGGGGTGATGTGCCACCACCAGCCGCACCGTTTTGGGCGGCATGGGGGCCGTGGTCGATTTGCGCACCACCATCGGCGGGGCCGTCTGGCCGGGCAGGGGCAAGGCGCTGCGGTGCAGGGCCACTACCTCGGTACCCAAGGCCACCAGCAGCAGCAGCAATAGGCTACCAAGAAGGATTTTAAGCAGAGTACGCACGGAAAGTAGAATGACTTCCCGAAACTACCAGTACCCCTATGAAGCCGGCATGAATCCTACCAATAATTTGGTGGCCGGCTGAAAATCCAGGATAAATGCCGTGCCCCGGCCTACCTCCGACTCGGCCCGCAGCGTGGCCCCGTGAAAGCCCGCAATGGTCTGGGCAATGGGCAGCCCCAGCCCGTAGCCCTCCGGCGAACCGGGCGCGTTGGAGTTGAAGCGCCGAAACCGGTCGAACAGATATGGGATGTTTTCCGGAGCGATGCCGGGGCCGGAATCCTCCACGCGCAGTGTGTAGCCGCCGGTGGACAGGGGGCGGCCCAGCACCCGAATGCTGCCGCCCTCGCGGTTGTACTTTATGGCGTTGGAGAGCAGGTTGCGCACCAGCGTGTGCAGCAGGCTGGCGTTGGCGAGGGGGCGGGTGTCGTCGCCGGCAATGTCCACTTCCAGGGTAATGTCGCGCTGCTGGCGGCGGTCGTCCAGCTCCTCGGCCACCTCGGCCACGGCGGTGCTGAGGCGCACCGATTCGTTGCGCAGGTACTGCTCGTTTTCGATGTTGGCGATGAGCAGCAGGGTGCGCACGGTGTTGCGCAGGCGGTAGAGCGTGCGCTGCGATTCCACGATTTGCTGGGCGTGCTGCTCGGGCAAAGTCGGGTCCTGCAGCATGTTCTCGAAGCGCGATTGCAGGATGCTGGCCGGGGTGAGCAGCTCGTGGCTCACGTTGCTCATAAACTCCCGTTCCTTGGCAAAAGCCGACTGTACCTGCCGCATCAGCGAGTTCAACCGGTCGTCGAGGCGACGGAAGTCAGTGGTATCGGTATCAATGGGTTCAAACTGAAAATCCGACGGCTGCCGGATGCCCCGCAGCTTGCGCACGGTCAGCTCGCGCAGGGGCTCCAGGAGGTAGTGGGCAAAGGCCGCATCGGAAAATACGGTGAGCAGCGAAGCCGCCACCAGCACCCACAGGGCCAGGTTGCGCAACGTCCCCGTCAGCAGCTCCACCGTTTCTAGGGAGGAGCCAATCTCGACCCGAAACGCCGGCTGGCCCGCCGCCTGGGCCGGCCGCGCAAAACTCAAAATCCGAAAATCCTCCACCTGCTGGTCTACCTGCCGGGGCTCTTCGAAGATGTGCTCGGGCGGCAGGGCTTTGCCGGCGGCCAGCGGCGTGAGGGTAATGTATTCCTGCTTGAAGATGTTGTAGTCGGCATAGGTTTCGGCCCGCTCGCCGCGCTCGAACGCCTGCAGGCCATCGCGGGCAATGAGGGCCAGCACCTGCTGCTTTTTGGCCCGCAGGTACAGGTCGGTGTGGGCCACGGCCACGCGCTGCACAATGGGCGGAATCACCAGGGCCCCCAGCAGCACCAGCAGCAGCTTGGACAGGGCATTAAAGAGGGCAAGCTTGGCTTCGAGTCTCATTTCATTTAACAATTAACATTTATCATTTAACAGGTTGATGTGTTCAGATGCGCAAAATTGCCGGTTGAACAGCTGTTAAATGTTAATTGATAAATGTTAAATGAAAACTACTCCGCCGCCCGGTAGCCAATGCCGCGTACCGTTTCCAGAAAGTCGGCGGAGGCGAACTGGGCCAGCTTCTTGCGCACATTTTTAATATGCACGTCGATGTAGTTCGAGTCGGAATCGTCTTCGAGCACGTTGCCCCACAGGTGCTCGCCCAGCTGCAGGCGCGTGAGCACGCGGCCCCGGTGCAGCAGCAGGTAGTGCAGCAGGTCGAACTCCTTTTTGGTGAGGGGCACTTCCTGGCCGCCGTGCCGCACGATGCGGGCGTTGGGGTCCATGCTAAATCCCTGGCCGAAGGTGATTTCCGGGCGTTTCAGGTTGAACTTGCGGCGCGTGATGGCCTGCATGCGGCTGGTGAGCTCCAGCAGCGAGAACGGCTTGGGCAGGTAGTCGTCGGCCCCGAGGTCGAGGCCGTGAATGCGGTCATCGAGAGCGCCGCGCGCGGTGAGGATGATGAACGAGGCCTCCTGGTTTTCATTCAGGCGGGCTTCCCGGAGCAGGTCCAGGCCATCGCCGCCGGGCAGGCCCAGGTCGAGCAGCACGAAGTCGTAGCTGCTCACGTAGAGCTTTTCCGAGGCCTCGGCGTAGGTGTAGGCCGAATCGACCAGGTACTGGGCTTGCAGCAAAAACTGCCGCATTTCCTGGTGCAGGCTTTTTTCGTCTTCGATGAGCAGAACGTGCATGGGGCAAAAAAGAGAGTAACGGGTGAGGCTTTCGGGTACAACATACGACATGCGCATCTGAACGGCGCATGAAGGAAGGTTTTCACTCCAGCCCCGGCCAACTATCCCTACCCCCTCAAACTTTGCGGCGTATCTTGCCCCCATAATATCCTTCCACGCTTTCTTCCTGCTTTTCCGATGAAATACCGCTTCCCATTCTGGCCGCTGCTGCTGGCTGCTCTGGTCGCGCTGGTCAACAGTGCTGCGGCCCAGGCTCCGGCCAAATCCAAATCCAAGGCCAAGCCCATTGTCACGACGGTGTACATTGTGCGCCACGCCGAAAAAGATACGACCACCGACCGCACCGACCCCACGCTCTCAGCCCTGGGCCAGACCCGCGCCCTGGCCCTGCGCAAAACCCTGATGAGCCACAACCCGGTGGCCCTCTTCACCACCGAAACCAAGCGCACCCGCGCCACCCTGGCCCCCCTGGCCGAGGCCCTGAAGCTGGAGCCCCAGGTATACGACCCTCGCCGCGGCCGTGACCTGACCGACCGCATCCTGAAAGAATACGCCGGCAAATCGGTGGTTATCGTGGGGCATTCCAACAATGTGCTCTCGCTGATTGATGATTTCGGAGCCACCCCGCCGGTAGATGAAATCGGCGAAAATGACTACGAATACCTCTTTACCGTGCGCGTGGTAGAAGGGGCCATGCCCACCGTCGACGTGCGTGGCTATGGCCCCGAGCGCCGGCAGAGCCCCAAACCAGGCAAGTCTGCACCCATGGTTCAGACTGCACCCATGAAGTAGCCGCTGCGGCTTACCAAAGCCGGTAAAGATGCCCAAGGCCGCCGCTTCTCACCGCTCTGCGTGAGGGGCGGCGGCTTTATCTTTTGAGGCCCTGCACCAGTAGCTGCTCCGGCAGCTCCCGGCCTGCTGCTGGCCGGGGCCAACGCCGCAATGGCCCGCCGCCGTACTTTCGCCCACGCCCGGCCACTACGGTCGCGGATTTCAGCTTGTCGCTCTATGCCTTGTTACGTAAAAAAAATGCTGGTTTTGGCCGGCACGCTATTGGTTATCAACGCCCCGGCTGAGGCCCAGTCGCGCAAAAAAGCCAAGGGCACGCCCGCGCCCGTTGCTTCAGTCAAAACCGACCAGACCGACTCGCTGGCCCTGCGCAAAATCTTCGACGAAGCCTTGCTGCGCGGCGAGAGCTACGACAACCTGCGCTACCTCACCGGCACCATCGGGCCGCGCCTGTCGGGCTCGCCGCAGGCCCAGCAGGCCGTGGACTGGGGCAAGGCCACCATGGAAAAAGCCGGGTTCGACCGCGTGTACCTGCAGGAGGTAATGGTGCCGCATTGGGTACGCGGCAGCAAGGAGCGCGGCGAAATCATTGGGAATAAGGACAAAGGCGTGCGGGTGCCGGTGTGCGCCCTGGGCGGCTCGGTGAGCACCGGCGGCAAGCTGAAGGCTGGTGTGATAGAAGTGCACAGCCTGGAAGAAGTGAAAAATCTGCCCGAAGCGGCCGTGAAAGGCAAGTTCATATTCTACAACCGGCCCTTCAACGATGCTCTCATCGAGCCGGGCGCGGCCTACGGCGGGGCCGTGGACCAGCGCGCCAACGGGGCCATCGAAGCCGCCAAGCGCGGGGCCGTGGGGGCCCTGGTGCGCTCCATGACCAGCGCCCGCGACGATAACCCGCACACCGGCACCATGCGCTACGCCGAGGGCGTGGCCAAGGTGCCCGGCGCGGCCCTCAGCACCAACGCCGCCGACCGGCTCAGCCAACTCCTCAAGGCCAACCCCGACCTGCAGTTTGAGCTGGAAATGGAGTGCATCACCCTGTCCGACGAAAAAAGCTACAACGTGGTGGGCGAAATCAAGGGCAGCAAATTCCCGCAGGAAATCATCACCGTGGGCGGCCACCTCGATTCCTGGGACCTGGCCCAGGGCGCCCACGACGACGGCACCGGCTGCGTGCAAAGCATCGAGGCCCTGCGCTTACTGAAAGCCGCCGGCTTCAAGCCCGAGCGCACGGTACGCGCAGTGCTCTTCATGAACGAAGAAAACGGCACCCGGGGCGGCAACGAATACGCCCGCCTGGCGGCCCAGAACCAGGAAACCCACCTCGCCGCCATCGAGTCGGACGGGGGCGGGTTCACGCCGCGCGGCTTCACCGTGGAGGGCGACCCCGCCACGGTGGCCAAGCTGGCCCGCTTCGCCCCGCTGCTGCGACCCTACCACGCCGCCGACGTAACGGCCGGCCACTCCGGTACCGACATTGAACCCCTGCAAGCCGCCGTGCATCCCAAAGCCCTTATCGGCTACAAGTGCGACTCGCAGCGCTACTTCGACATCCACCACACCGCCGCCGACACCTTCGACAAAGTGAACCGCCGCGAGCTGGAGCTGGGCGGGGCCAGCATGGCATCGCTGATTTACCTGCTGAGCAAGTACGGCCTCTAAATCACTGATTTTCGTGGATTAACCGTGATTTCGCTGATTCGTTAACGGGGTTTCCCGGCTATTCCGAACACAAGCCTGCTACGAAACAGAACGGCCCCACCCGCGCAAGCAGGTGGGGCCGTTTCTACGGAAAAAAAATCAGCGAAATCACGGTTAATCCGCGAAAATCAGTGATTTAGTTTTGGCCCAGAATCGAGAACAGCTCATCCAGCTTGGGCGTGAGGATGATGTCGGTGCGGCGGTTCAGGGCCTTGTTGGCGGGGGAGTCGTTGGCCACCACGGGCATGTACATCGAGCGGCCCGATGGCGTAACCTGGGCGGGGTCCATGCCGGCCGTGGTGAGCAGGCGGGTGATTTCCGTGGCCCGCATCACGCTCAGGTCCCAGTTGTCCTTGGCCCCGCTGGCGGTGGTGCCTTTGATAGGCACGTTGTCGGTGTGGCCTTCAACCAGCACGTTCACGTCCTTGTTGTCTTTGAGGGCAGTGGCCAGCTTGCGCAGGGCATCCTGGCCTTTGGGGTCAACTTTGGTCGAGCCCGATTTGAAGAGCAGCTGCTCGGAAAGCGACACGTACACCTTGCCGTTTTTCACGCTCACCTGCAAGTCCTGGGCATTGAAGCCCAGCAGGGCATCCGAAACGCGCTGGCGGAGGGCTTTGGTAGCGGCATCTTTCTGGGCGAGAGCATTTTGTAGGTCCGCGATGCGGGCGTTTTTGTTTTGCAGGTCGGCCTCCTTGCTTTGCAGGTCGGCATTCTTGTTTTTGATGTCCGTTTCGGCATCGCCCAGATTCTGGTTCAGCTGGCTAACCTGCTGGTTTTTGTTGAGAATCGAGTTGCGCAGCTCATCCTCGTTGCGGGCTTTGGCCGAGGCCAGGGCATTTTTTTCCAGCGCGAGTTGGTCGCGCGATTTGGTGAGGTCGGAGTTCTGCTGTTGCAGGGCGGCAATTTCTTTTTGGTTGCAGCCGGGCAGTGCCAGCAGCGTGGCACCTAGCAGCAGGGTGGGGAGGAGGCGGAAATTCATAAGCGTGAAAGAGAAGTAAAGAAGTCAATTAGACCTCGAAATGGTCCAGCCTTAAAACGGAGCCCACCCGCAGGGGTTACCTTTGGCGAAATTCTATGCACGTTTCTCCTCTACTTACCACCGTTTGGAAGCGCATGGGGCCGGCGTGCCGGGCCACCGGACTGGCCCTGGCCCTGCTGGGCGCGGCCGGTCCAAGTGCTGCGCAGGGGCAGTCTGGGAGTGCATTGCCCGTAAATCAGCAAGCTCCTGCGCGCTACTGGGTATCGCTGGCCGATAAGGCGGGCGTCCGTTTTAGTCCGAAGCACTATTTTTCACCCGCTGCGCAGGCCCGCCGCGTCCGCCAGCACCTGCCGGCTTTTGACGCCACCGACCTGCCCGTGCGGGCCGATTACGTGGCCGCCATCGCGGCGCGGGTCGATACCGTGACGCTGGTCAGCCGCTGGTTCAATGCCGTGGCCTGCCGGGCCACTCCGGCCCAGGCCGCCGCGCTCCGGGCACTGCCCGGCGTGGCCAACGTCGAAGCGTGGCCGCAGCGCACCGCTGAAGCCGCCGCTCATCAGGCAACCAAACCAGTACGCTACCAACCTACCAGCGCGCCCAAACCCATTTCCGCCAACGACTACCTGCTGGCCCGCCGCCAAACGGCCTACCTCGACGGGGCCGCGCTGCGAGCGGCCGGGATGGCCGGGCAGGGCATGCGCATTGCCGTGTTCGATGTGGGCTTTCGGGGGCTGCCCGAGCACCCGGCGTTTCGGGAACTGGTGGCGGGCAAGCGCATCGTGGCCACCCACGACTTTCTGCGCAACCGCGATGATGTATTTATCGGCGGCAGCCACGGCACCGAGGTGATGGGCTGCCTGGCCGGCCGCCTGCCCGGTGGTCCCGGGGGCACGTCGGGCCCGGCCCTGGGCCTCGCGCCCGATGCCGAGTACCTGCTGGCCCGCACCGAGCAGTTGCACCGCGAGCGCTACGCCGAGGAGGAGGCCTGGCTGGCCGCCGTGGAATGGGCCGACCGCCTCGGGGCCGACATCATCAATTCCTCGCTGGCCTACACCGAGCAGCGCTATTTCCCCGAGCAGATGGACGGGCACCGTAGCCTCATTGCCCGCGCCGCCAACCTGGCCGCCCGCAAGGGGGTGCTGGTGGTGAGCGCCGCCGGCAACGACGGCGACGACGACTGGGTCCGCATCGGCACGCCCGCCGATGCCGACTCGGCGCTGGCCATTGGCGGCCTCGACCCCGAAACCGGCCTGCACGTCGCTTTCAGCTCCTACGGCCCCACCGCCGACCGCCGTCCGAAGCCCAACCTGGCGGCGTTCGGCATTGTGCTCACCACCACGCCGGGCGGCGGCTACGAGCGGCTGGAGGGCACATCCTTTGCCTCGCCGCTGGTGGCGGGCTTCGCGGCCTGCCTGTGGCAGCAGCACCGGGAGCTCACGGCCATGCAGGTGTTTCGGGGGCTCGAAAAATCGGCGGAGCTGTACCCATATTTCGACTATGCCCACGGCTACGGGCGGCCCCGCTTCGCGCACTTTGCGCTTTCGGTGCCGGCGGTTGCGGCCGGGCCCACGTTCGATTTTGTGCCCCATGACAGCCTGATTGCCGTCGTTATTCGTCCCGAAGCCGCCCTGCGGCCCGCCGAAATCCTTCCGCTCATGGCCGACCAGAGCGAGCCCATGCTCCCCGCTGCCCTGCCCGCCCCGGAAGCGAAAAGCCCCGCCGACAACGTCCCGCACGTAGGCCGCGAGCAGCCCGTGGGCCCCAGCCCCGCGCCGCTGCCCGAGCCCAGCTACCCGGCCTACCTCTACTGGAACCTGGCGGACCGGCGCGGCGTGCTGCGTCGCTACGAAACCCGCGCCGTGACGCAGCGGCTGGTGGTGCAGGTGCCGCGCCGCCTCCTGGGCGGGGGCAACGTGCTACGCGTTTATTTCAAAGGCTACACGGCCACATTTTCAGAGGAATGAAACCTGCAGAACTGAACAGGCAATGGAGGCCGGCCGGTGCCAGGTGCCGGGGGCTGCTGCTGCTGGGCCTGCTGGCCGGGGCCCTGCCCGCTGCCCGTGCCCAGCAGGTGCTGGTGCAGGCCAACGTGGCCGATGACACCGTGAAAACGACTTTCGGCCCCAATCGGCGCTATTTCGGACACGCTTATTTTGGCTATGGGCTGCTGGCCGGCCCGGCGGGTACCGGCGCGGCCGTGCGCTACGGGCTGGGCTCGGCGGAGCTGCGCGCCGGGGGGCGGCTCAAGGTTCGCCTCAGCCAGGCGCTGGCGTTCAATGCCGACTTGGGCTATGCCTACCAGCGCTACAACCTGGCCCAAAACGGCCAGAAACTCGTGCCGGCTTTTACCCAGCATCGCAGCGAAAGCCTTGCCCTGCACCAGCTGTATTCCGAGCTCAGCCTGCGGCTGAACTACGGCCGTCGGGGCAACGCCGTGGGTC
Source organism: Hymenobacter artigasi (assembly GCF_012275535.1). Taxonomy (GTDB): domain Bacteria; phylum Bacteroidota; class Bacteroidia; order Cytophagales; family Hymenobacteraceae; genus Hymenobacter; species Hymenobacter artigasi. The sequence goes on from NZ_JAAVTK010000004.1 coordinate 63,413, forward strand.
GCTACGTCGACCTGCTGGCCGGTGGCGGCTGGGTGGCCGCCACCTCCCACACCACCGAAGACGACCCCGCGCCGGGCATCGCCTCCGTCGAAACCACCGAGCGGGGCCTGCCTTATTTGCGCCGCTGGTCAGGGTTGGTTGGGGCGCGCGTGGGCGTCGACCGCTATGCCCTCACGGCCCGCTACCGGCTCTCGCCGGTGTTTGCGTCCGGCTACGGGGCCTTGCCCGAGCTGCCCCGCTGGATGCTGGGGGTTGAAGTAGGCTTGTTCTGAGTGGGCCAGTGGGCCGGGTTCAAACCCATTGTTGGGCTTTTGCCGTAAAATCCCCGGGCTGGCTCCCCTGGGCCGGCAGGTTTTTTATATAGTATCGGCCTCATTACTCTCCTTACCTTCGTGCACTGAGCCTTCCTTTGGCCTCGCTTTATCTTTTATGAAAACTAAATACTTTCGACTTTCTGCCCAAGTTCTGCTGGCCGCCGGGCTCACGCTGCAACTGGCCTCCTGCGTAAGCACCGAGCGCGAAGTAAGCAGCTCCTCCACCGACCCGCGCTCCACGTATACGCCGCCGCCCGCCGGCAGCCGTGTGCGCGTGAGCGGCAAAACGGTGCTCAATACTGTGAGTGCCACCCACTCGTTTTCGGACCCGGCCACCCGGGATAATTTCATTTTGCAGCTGCGCGGCCCCCGCGTGCTCACGGCCCAGGCCCACCTCATCGTGACCAGCAGCACCGGCGATACCCTGCGCCACGAAGTGCTGCCCGCCCGCGCTCTGCTCAGCCACACCGACATAGCCGACCCGCAGTCGGCGAGCGTGCGCGAACAGGAAATCGCCATTTTGCAGGGCATGAATAACTTCTTTGCCGATACCCATTTCATGCAGCCGGCCATTCCGCCCGGTACCGAGCAGCCCGCCGAGGTAGACGCCAAAACCTGGTCGGCCCTGCGCGAAGACCCCACCACCGTGGGCTTTGACTATCCCGGCGCGGGCGGGTCCGAGCGCCGCATGGCCTATGCCCGCAAGCTGCGCAAGGCCGTAGTCATCAGCCAGTAGCCCGTATCTGGTTAATGTTCAACCTTAAGTTGATGGCCAGGCCAATTAGCCCGGTCGCCATACATTCGATTCCACTTCCTGTTTTTGAATCATGAAATTCCTGCTCTCTTTCGCTGGCGTATTGGTCGCCATTCTGCTCCTGTTGAAATTTGTTCCTTCGGCCCCCATCAACCCCGTGCTGCCGTTGCCCCAGGGCCAGCAGGAAGTGAACGGCCACGATTCTGAAGTGCCCAAAGGCGCGGGTGCCAATGCCGACGGCGAGGAAGAAGATGGCGAGACGCCCGGCAACACCAGCATTGCCCCGGCCGCCCCCGGCCAGAACTACGGTTCGGTCATCACGCCCGCCGGTGCCTTGCCCATGAGCGCCCTGGCCACCGCCCTGGGCAGCCGCGATTCGGCCCAGGTGAAACTGGTGGGCAAAGCCACCGCCGTGTGCCAGGCCAAAGGCTGCTGGATGACCCTGCCCACCGCCGACGGCCAGGACATGCGCGTAAGCTTCCGCGATTACGCCTTTTTCGTGCCCAAAGACCTCAGCGGCCATACCGTAGTAGTGAGCGGCTGGGCGCACCGTCAGACCGTGAGCGTGGCCGAGCAGCAGCATTACCTGCGCGACGCCGGCAAGCCCGAGCCAGAAATTGCCGCTATCACCCAGCCCCGGCAGGAGCTGAATTTTCTGGCCGATGGCGTGCTGGTGCAGAACTAACATCACTCGCCAGCAACCGGAATACATACCACGTCATGCTGAGCGAAGTCGAAGCATCTCTACCGCACAAGTAATCTATTTACTATCGCGGTAGAGATGCTTCGACTTCGCTCAGCATGACGTTTTTTTGTGGCCTCTTACCGACGCTATACTCCCGCCATGCCCGATACTCCCGCCATTCAGCACCGCATTCAGGCCCTCAACGAGCAGCTGCACCACCTCAATCACCAGTATTACCAGCTCGATATCTCGGAAATTTCCGACCAGGGATTCGACATGCTATTAGCTGAGCTGCAGCAGCTCGAAACCGCACACCCCGACCTGGCTCTGCCCAACTCGCCCACCCGCCGCGTGGGCGGCACCATCACCAAGCAGTTTCCTACATCGGTGCACCGCTTCCCCATGCTCAGCCTGGGCAACACGTACTCGGAAGACGACTTGCGCGAATTTGATGAGCGGGTGCAAAAAGGGCTGGAGGGTGCGCCGTACACTTACGTCTGTGAGCTGAAAATCGACGGCGTAGCCATGAGCCTGCGCTACGAGCACGGCCAGCTCACCCAGGGCGTGACCCGTGGCGACGGCACCCGTGGCGATGTGGTAACGGCCAACGTACGTACCATCAAAACCCTGCCGCTGGCCCTGCGCCCCGGCTCCGACCAGCCCGAAGACTTTGAGGTGCGCGGCGAGGTATTCCTGCCGCTGCCGGTGTTTGAGGAGCTAAACGCCGAGCGCGAGCAGAACGGCGAAGCCCTGCTGGCCAACCCCCGCAACGCCGCCAGCGGTACCCTCAAGCTCCAGAATTCGGCCCAGGTGGCGGCCCGCAAGCTGCGCTTTTATGCCTACTCGCTGCTCACACCGGGCCGGCACTTCGCCAGCCACAGCGCCGCCCTCGAAGCCCTGAGCCAGTACGGCTTACCGGTGTCGGATACCTGGCGGCGGGCTTCCACAATTGATGAAGTGCTTGATTTTGTGCACTACTGGGCCAAAAAGCGCTTCGACCTGCCCGTGGCCACCGATGGCATCGTCATCAAAGTAGATGACCTGCGCCAGCAGGACCAGCTGGGCTACACGGCCAAAAGCCCGCGCTGGGCCATTGCCTACAAGTACCCCGCCGAGGCCGCCCGCACCCGCCTCAACGACGTGCTCTACAACGTGGGTCGTACCGGGGCCGTCACGCCCGTGGCCGTGCTCACGCCCGTGCCGCTGGCCGGCACCGTGGTAAAGCGCGCCACCCTGCACAACGCCAACCAGATAGAGCTGCTCGACCTGCGCCTTGGCGACCTGGTGTACGTGGAAAAGGGCGGCGAAATCATTCCCAAAATCACGGGTGTGGACCTCACCGCCCGGCCCGCCGATGCCGTGCCCATCCAATACCCCACGGCGTGCCCGGCCTGCGGCACGCCGCTGGTGCGGCCCGAGGGCGAGGCCCATTTTCGCTGCCCCAACGAGCGCGGCTGCCCGCCCCAACTCAAGGCCCGCCTGGAGCATTACGTGAGCCGCAAAGCGCTGAATATCGACGGCCTCGGGGCTGAAACAGTGGGCCGACTCTTCGACCTGGAAATGGTGCGCACCCCCGCCGACATCTACGACCTGCCCGCCCGCCGGCCCGAGCTGGTGACGCTGGAGCGCCTCGGCGAAAAGAGCATCGACAACCTCATTGCCGGCATCGAGGCCAGCAAACAGGTGCCATTTCCGCGCGTGCTGTTCGGCATGGGCATTCGCTATGTGGGCGAAACCGTGGCCCAGAAGCTGGCCGCCCACTACCGCAGCATCGACTCCCTGATGGCCGCCACCGCCGAAGAAATGGCCGCCGTGCCCGAAGTGGGCGGCGTGATTGCCGTGGCCGCCGCGCACTGGTTTCAGCAATCCGAAAACCGCGCGCTGGTGGAACGCCTGCGCCAGGCCGGCGTGCAGCTGGAAGTGACCGGCGAAGCGCCCGTGCCTGCTTCCGACCGGCTGGCCGGCCTCACGTTCGTTATCTCGGGGGTGTTTGAGCAGCACAGCCGCGAGGAGCTGCAGCACCTCATCACGTCCAACGGCGGCAAAATCACGGGTTCCATCAGCAAAAAACTGAGCTACCTGGTGGCCGGTGACAACATGGGCCCCGCCAAGCGTGAAAAAGCCCTGGGCTTCAAAGTACCCATCATCTCCGAAACCGACCTGATGGGCATGCTGCCCGCCGCCGATGCCGGTGCGCCCGCCGAAGCTGCCGCCGCCGTGCTGCCTGCGCCCGTTATGCCGGGGCCGGGCCAGCAGGGCAACCTATTCTAGGTGTGCCGCTGGAATATTCCGATAATGGAGGAAAAGGCGAGAAACGTTGAAGATTTATTAAGTTCTGCGCAAATAGTTCGGCTAAGTTTTTGTCTATGGACTGAAATCCCGACCTTTGACCTCCATTTTCCCATCCATGCGCGCATTCCTCCTTTTTGCATTTCTGATTGGCCAGGCCCTATGGGCCCCTGCGTTGCAGGCGCAGTGCATCGCCCTGGCCGACCTGCTGGCCATCGGGGCCGAGCCCACCGCCCTCGCAACCCCCAAAGTGGTGACGGACCACCTCACCTTTGAGTGGACGTATATGGGCCCCACGGCCACCGTGCGCGAGGCCGCCTGGACGTATGTGCCCGCCGGCAGCACCACGCCCACGGCCCGCCTGCAGCTGCGCGCCCAGCGCCCCGGCCAGGACGTAGTACTGAAAACCACCCAGGCCAGCTGCGTGCGCGACCTGGGCCGTGAACTTAAAAGCCGCAAGCTCACGGCTCAGCCCGTGACCTGCCCCAGCTGCGAAGCCGTGCGCTACCAGGGGCCAGACTTTGAGGCCACCATTTACAGTCAGATGAAGGGCGAGTTTCCCTTCGTGGTGGTGGTGCACCAGGTGCCGCCGGGCATGCCGCCCGCCGCCAGCGGTACTGGCGGCGTGAAAGCCCCGTAATATTCCCCCCCCCCAATTGCTACCAAACAAAAAGTCCCCGCTGCAATTGCAGTGGGGACTTTTTTGCTTGGCAGCAATCGGATTAAAACGACTGCACGATGTTGTTGCGCAGCGTTTTGGGAGTCCAGTAGCCGCTGGCGATGATGCGGCGGATGGTGAAGAGCGGGTCCTGCTGGTCGCGCTTTTCGGCCAGCGAGAAGGCAGCCACGAAGCCGCGCTTTTTCAGCTCGGGGAAGGCCTGGGTGTTCCAGAGGCCGAAGGGGTAGGCGAAGTAGGTGATTTTCTTGCCTGTGATTTCTTCCAGCGTCTTGGTGGGCTTGTCGATTTGGGTTTCCCAGTCCTTGCCCTGGTATTTCTTCACGTTGTGGTGGTCCCAGGTGTGCGAGCCGATGACGTTGCCTTCGTCGGAGAGCTGCTTCACCATGGCCTTGGTCATGTAGTGGGGGCGGCCCAGGCTCACGGTCATCACGAAGTACATGGCCTTGTAGCCGTACTGCTCCAGCGTGGGCCGGGCAATGGTGAACTGGTCGAGGTCGGTGTCATCGAAGGTGAGCATCACGGGCTTGCTCGGCAGCTTGGCTCCGGTGGTCATGTAGGCGTAGAGCTGGTCGGGCGAGATGGTGTGGTAGCCCGAGTCGGCCAGCATCTTGATATGGGCCTTGAACGTGGCAATGGGCGTGATGTAGTCCTTGGCACCTTTCGAGTCGCGGGCCGTCCAGTCGCGAATCTGGTGGTAGCACAGAATGGGCACCTGCGGGCGGGCCAGAATGGCGGCCGCGTCGCCGGTTTTGCTGGCCGGAATGCTGCCGGGGGCCGGGGCGGGCGTGGCATTGGCCTCGTCGGTGGCGGTGGCCCGAGTGCCAGACGTTTCGGCGGCGGCGGCATCGGTGGGGGCAGCCTCTACGGTGACGCTGCTGTTGGCCGTTTCACCGGTGGTGGCGGTTTTAGTGTCGCAGGCGGCCATGGCAAGGGCACCCAGCAGGAGGGAAGCAGAGGAAAATTTCATTGAAACACGCGCGAAGCCGGGCTTCGCAACCGGGGGAATGGGTGATGAATAAGGACGAGCGAACAAAAGACCCGCGCAAAGCGGACCTATCTGCTACTTTTGCAGCCCACAAAACTAACGCTCAAACTCCCGGCATGAACAAATCCGTTTCCCTTCTGCCCGCGTTTCATGGTACGGGCGTGGCCCTAGTCACCCCATTCACCCCGGAACAGGCCGTAGATTACGATGGCTGGCGCCGCCTGCTTGATTTCTGCATTGATGGCGGGGTCGATTACCTCGTGGTGAACGGCACCACCGGCGAGTCGCCCACCACCACGGCCGACGAGAAAACCGAGCTGCTGTGCGTGGCCAAGGAGCACGTGGCCGGCCGCGTGCCGCTCGTCTACGGCATTGGCAGCAACGACACGGCCGCCGCCGAAGAATCCCTGCGCACCACCGACCTCAGCGGCGTGGCCGCCATCCTGTCGGCCAGCCCCGCCTACAACAAGCCCAGCCAGGCCGGCATCATTGCCCACTACACCCGCCTGGCCGACGCCAGCCCGCTGCCCATTATCCTCTACAACGTGCCCGGCCGCACGGCTTCCAACCTCACCGCCGAAACCACGCTGCGCCTGGCCCAGCACCCCAACATCATCGGCATCAAGGAAGCCAGCGGCTTTATGGAGCAGTGCCTGGTCATCGCGGCCAACAAGCCGAAGGATTTCCTGCTGATTTCGGGCGATGACATGCTCACGCCCGCCATCATTGCCTGCGGCGGCGAAGGCATCATTTCGGTAATGGCCAATGCCTACCCCAAGCGCTTTGCCGAGCTCACCCGCGCCGCGCTGGCCGGCGATTTTGCTGCCGCCCGCGAAGGCCTGTTTCACCTGCTGCCCCTCAACCCGATGATGTATGAGGAAAGCAACCCCGTGGGCGTGAAAGCCGTGCTCGAAGCCCTGGGCGTGTGCGGCGCGGCCGTGCGCCTGCCGCTGCTCGAAGCCACCGAGGGCCTGAAAGACCGGATTCGGAAGGCGCTGTAGGGCACCCCGGCAAAGCCGAAAGCGCTAGGCTGCCAGCTCCTGGGTGGCCTGGCGCTCGCCGGCCACTATCAGGAAGCCGTAGCCGAACACGAACAGGTTCAGGCCCAGCTGCAGGTCCAGCGGCGCATCCACCAGCATGCTCGTAGCCTGCATCAACAGGAAAAGCCCGATGGCCGGCTGCCGCCGCGCCCAGGGCCGGGTAAGCGGCCAGAACATTACCGCCAGCAGCAGGGCCAGGCCCAGCACGCCGCCGCCCACCATGGCCTGCAGGAACTGGTTGTGCACCTCAATACGGTTTTCGGGCCGCAGGCCGAAGCCCTGCCAGTCGTATTGGTACATCATGGCGGCGTGGGCATCGGCCGGAGCGACGCCCACCAGCCAGTGCTGCACGATAACCTGCCGGGCGGTTTCGAGAGCGACCAGGCGCCGCGACAGGGAAGTTTCGTTGATATCATGCTCATTCGTGAGCTGCCCCACGTCCCAGAAGGACGAATCTACCCGTTTGCGCACCGAATCGAGCCCTCGGTAGGCCGCCCACGGGCCCACTAGCAGCAGCACGAGCAGCGCCAGGCCCAGCACCAGATTGCGGCGCATGAGCAGGCGCACCACCACCGCCAGCAGGGCCGCGTAAAATACCAGTAGCCCGGTGCGGTAGGCCAGTATGTGCAGCGTGAGCGCCGCCACGGCCGCCGCCCCCAGCAGGGCCGCCCGCAGCCACGGGCGCGCCAGCTCGTGCCGCCGCAGCAGCATGCCCCAGAAGGCCCCCAGGGCCAGCATCACCCCAAAAGTGATGTGAAAAATGTGGGTGGCTACCGGCATGTTCCGCCCCAAAAGGATGTCCTCATTGGCCGCCGTGTAGTCTTGCCAATATTGCACCAGGGTAGTCAGTCCCACGGCGGCCACGCTCAGCACAAACCCGCTGCCCACCGCCAGGCGCTGCCCCCGCGTGAGGGGCACGGCCAGCGTGAAGGCCAGCGGCACTGCCAGCCAGGTGAGGTCGCGGAATAATTCGTGCCGCCACACCAGCAAATCAGAGGTGTATAAGCCACTAATCAGCAGAAAAACCACTACGGCTGCCGCCCGCATTGCGGCCCCATTTCGGAAATAGCCGGGGATGGCGCGCCGCAGCTGCGGGTTGGCCAGGGCCGCTACCACGCCCACGATGGGCGCAATCGCAGTAAGTGCCCGGGAAGCTAGCAGGCCCGCAATGCCCGCCAGACAAGCCAGCAGCAGCAGATACTGCGAGAGCCGGCCGGATAAATAATGCTGCACGAATGACATTTGGGTGGTGGAGCATAACGTAAGTACGTCATGCAGAGCGCAGCGAAGCAGCTTTACGGCTTTTTTGCGTCGATTGAATTACTACTGCGGTAAAGATGCTTCGCTGCGCGCTGCATGACCGTTCTTTTGCTCACTGCTCACTGCTCACTGCTCACTGCTCACTGCTCACTGCTCACTGCTACCAGCCGCTGGCCAGCACGTCGGCCACGTGCAGGCACTTCAACGGCAGCTTCTCCTTTTTAATATAAGATTCGAGGTGCATGAGGCAGCTCACGTCGGTGCTCACGATGAAATCGGCCCCGGTGTCGAGGGCGTGCTCCACTTTTTGCTGGGCCATGGCCACGGAAATAGCTTCGAACTTCACCGCAAATGTGCCGCCGAAGCCGCAGCAGGTGGTGGTTTCGGCCATTTCGAGGCGCTCCAGGCCGGCCACCGCGTCCAGCAGCTGGCGCGGCTGCGCCCGGATGTGGCACTCGCGCAGGCCCGAGCAGGAGTCGTGGTAAGTGTACTTGCCATCCAGGCGCGCGCCGGGTATGGCCGTGATTCCTAGTACATCCACCAGGAATTCGGTTAGCTCGTACACGCGGCCCTGCACGGCCTGGCAGGCGGCGCGCCCGGGTTGGCCGGCATACAAATCGTTGTAGCTGTTGCGCACCATGCCCACGCACGAGGCCGACGGACTCACGATGTAGCGCTGGGTATCGGTAGCTGGGGCGGCAAAATCGGCCAGGAACTTATCGGCCACGGCGCGGCTCTGGTCTACGTAGCCGGCGTTGTAGGCCGGCTGACCGCAGCAGGTTTGGTTGGGGTTGTAGTTGACTTCTACGCCCACCCGTTCCAGCACGCGCACCATGTGCATGGCCGTGGCTGGGTAAAGCTGGTCGACGAAGCAGGGGATGAAAATATCGACGGTAGTCGGCATCAGCACAAAGTATTAGTGAAACCCAAAAACCTGGCCCGCCGCCGCCCGGGCCTGCCCGAACGCCGTCGCGTTCAGTCCCGAATCTACTCCCTTTTCGGCTAGAAAAGCCAATAAATTCTCGGTAGCCATGTTGCCCGTCAGCTCATCGGTGGCCATGGGGCAGCCGCCAATGCCGCCAATGGCCCCGTCGAAGCGGCGACAGCCGGCCGCGTAGGCGGCAGCCACTTTCTCGCGCCAGGTGGTAGGAGTGGTGTGCAGGTGCGCCCCGAACTCAATGGCCGGGAAGGCCGGAATCAGGGCCGAAAAGAGCGGCTCGATAGTGGTCGCTGTGGAGGCTCCGATGGTATCGGATAGGGCCACGATGCGGACGCCCAGCGCCGCCAGCCGCGCCGTGAAATCGGTCACGATTTCCGGGTTCCAGGCATCGCCGTAAGGGTTGCCGAAACCCATAGAAAGGTAGGTAACCAGGGTTTTGCCGTGCTGCTCGCAGCGCTCGTGCATGGCGGCCACGTCGGCCAGGGCTTCGGCCGGGCTCTGGTTGGTGTTGCGCCGCTGGAAGGTTTCCGATACCGAGAGCGGAAAGCCGAGGTAGCTGATTTCGGGGTGTTGCAGGGCCGTTTCGGCCCCACGCAGGTTGGCCACAATGGCCAGCAGCTTGGTGCGGGTGGCGCTCAGGTCGAGGCCGGCCAGCACTTCGGCCGTGTCGCGCAGCTGCGGAATGGCTTTGGGCGAAACAAAGGAGCCAAAGTCCAGCGTATCAAACCCCACTTGCAGCAGCGTGTTGAGGTAGGCCGTTTTGGTGGCCGTGGGAATGAAGTCGGGCAGGCCCTGCATGGCATCGCGGGGGCATTCAATAAGCTTCATGGGCAGGGGTGAGGGGGCAGGGTGAATGCCCCAAAGGTAGCAGCCCGCGCCGCTGTGGGCCGAACTACCCGCCGGACGGCCGTGTTGGGAGGCATGCACAATAAGTTGGTTTTCTACCCGGAGCGGCCGTTTGCCCGGCCACTCTTCGGATTCTTATGGCTCCTGCTGTTCGGGGCCGCCCTGCTTTTCAGCGCCGGCTGCAGTAAGCAGCAGTCCCTGCAGGCGCTGTTTCAAAAATCGACCCCGCACCAGGCCTACGCCCGCCAGCTGCACCAGGCGGGCCTCGACCAGCGTCCGGCGGGCCGCGCCTGGCTCGCGGCCGCCGCTCAGGCCCTGCGCGACTCGCTGGTAGTCACCCTGCCCTTTGCTGAAACCGGCTATTTCCGCCCCGAGCGCCCCGCCGCCGCCAGCTACCGCTACGCCGTGCAGGCCGGCGAGCAGGTGCACGTCAGCCTTGCCCTGGCCCCGGGCACCAATGCCCGCGTGTTTCTGGATGCGTTTGAGATGGTGCCCGGCCGCGCCCCCGCCCCCCTGGCCAATGCCGATACGCTCACGCTCGACTTCCGCTACCGGGCCGAAACCAGTGGCCAGCACCTGCTGCGCGTGCAGCCTGAGCTGCTGGCCGCCGGCCGCTACACCCTGCGCCTGAGCCGCGAGCCCAGCCTGAGCATCTTCCCGGTGATGGGCCGCAGCGATGCCGCCGCCGGCAGCTTCTGGGGTGCCGACCGCGATGGTGGAGCCCGCCGCCACGAGGGCATCGATATTTTTGCCCCGCGCGGCACGCCCGCCGTGGCCGCCACGGCGGGCTATATCAGCCGCACCGGCGAAACCACGCTGGGCGGCCGCGTGGTGTGGCTGGCCGATGCCGAGCACGGCGAACACCTCTACTATGCCCACCTTGATAAGCAGCTGGTGGTGCCCGGCCAGCACGTGCGCGCTGGCGACACGCTGGGCCTGGTGGGCAACACCGGCAACGCCCGGACCACCGTGCCGCACCTGCATTTCGGCATCTATCGCAGTGGTCAGGGGGCGCTCGACCCGCTGCCGTTTGTGCGCCGGGCCGGCCGGCCCGCCAGCGCCCCCACCGGCCCCGACCGCCGGGGCGAGTTCGTGCGGCTGCGGACGGCAGCCGTGCTCCGTTCCTCACCGGAATCCAGCCAAAATACTGCTATTCAACAGCTAATACAAGCTTCGAAACAGCTGCCCTTGCTGATACTCGGCCAGCAAGGAGCCGTACTACGGGTGCAAACCCCCACCGGCCAGATTGGCTACGTGACCGCTAAGGCCGTGGAAGCGGCAATGGCCGCGCCCCTGCGCCGGCTGTCGCTACCCGTGGCTACCGAGCTGCTGGTGGGGCCGGAGCGCGCCGCGCCGGCTTGGGGGGCGCTGGCGGCCCGTACTCCTGTGGTGGTGTTGGGGCAGGCGGCCCGATATAGCCTGCTGCGCGGCCCGCAGGGCGAAATCGGCTGGGCCATTCTTTAGCTTCGGAGTTGATGGCCTGGTGGTTGGCTGCTGCCGGGCGGGCGTCCGGCCCGGCCATTCCCTGCCAATGAAATAGCCCGGCGGGTGGTGGGGAGTAGCCTTTGCGCAGGCCGAAGGGACGGTCATGGCTGGCAGCAGGTGGCGGCCGGCTGCTGGGCTCAAAGTTGAGGTCGGCGAGGTCGGATACGCGGGGGAAGCGCCTGGTATCTGCCGAGGGCTGCGCCTGGGCAGGGGCCGAAATAAAGAGCAGGCAGGCCGCCGCGCCGAGGAAGCGGAAAGCAGGGAAGGGCATTGAGCAAGAATCAATAAATGCGATTGGAGAGGCTGTACGCAGGATTACGCCCCGGCGGATGAAGCTGCAACTCTGGCCTGCGCATTGCGTTAGCAGGGGCAAAGGTCGTACTTTGCGGCCGGCTGGCTCGTTTTGGCGGGCATTTTGGCCGCTTGGTTTTCACCATCACTTTCCTGATTTTATGCCTGATTCCTCCTCTTCCAACTGGGCCGATATGGCCGCCTCGCTGCTCGGCAAGCTCTCGGGCGGCGTAGAGCTTAGCTGCGCCTTCGACCAGATTGAGCTGCAAGTGCCCAACCCGCAAAACCCCAGCGCCCCCGCCGCCACCTGGAAGCTGAACGGCTCGTTGCGCATCCGCACGCGGGGCGAACAGCCGGGCGCGCCCCAATTGCCCACTAGCACCAATCCTACCCCCGGTGCCTAGCGCGCTCGAAATTGACGCGCAGCTGGTCATCACCTGGAACGGCCATGCGTTACAGCTGGCTGCTTCCGGTACCTACCTCATCCTGAACATTCCGAGTCAGCAGGTGCTCGACCAGCTCACGGCGGGCCCGCCCAAGCCGCCGGGAACTCCCAAAGCGCCCAAATCCCCCGGCCCCGACCCGCTCCAGCAAATCAACGACCTGGCCCGGCAGCTGGGCTGGGTGCTCGACCTGCGCGTGGGCGGCAAAACCTACGTGACCTTTGGCGTGCAGCGCACCCCCAAAATTACGCTCAATGCCGTGCTGGGTAAGATTGGTTCGTTCTTCAAGTAGCGCAACTTTCGGGCAATTCTGAGGGGCTGTGCAACTAATTACCACCGGGTTAGTTTTCATAGTACACCCCCTTGGTGCTACTCCATGAACTCCGAATACGAACGTAATAATCAGGTTGGAGCCCGGCGCAACTCGTCGTCGTTTGGCCGTATCGAACGAATGCCCCCGCTGCTGGTGGCGGGCTACCTAGCCATGGTGGCCATCACCATCATGTTTGTTATGCTGGTGGCGGCCTACGTGTCCACCCGCGTGCGCAGCGGGGTGCCCACCGGGCTGCACCAGCTGCCGCGCTACTTCTCGCTCAGCACCATTGTGCTGCTGGTGAGCAGCTACACCATGGGTCAGGCCCGCCGCCTCTACGCGCAGGACGACCTGGGCAGTCTGGCCCGCTGCCTGGGGGCCACGCTGCTGCTGGGCTGCATATTTGCCGGCCTGCAACTACTAGGCTGGCGCGATTTGATGACGCAGGGCGTGCTCTTCCAGGGGAGTACCAGCACCAGCAGCGGCCAGTTCATCTACCTGATATCGGCGCTGCACGTGGCCCACCTGCTGGGCGGAATGCTCTTTCTGCTGGCACTGCTGCTCCGCGTGACCCACGCCGACCGCGACGCCGTGCGCGCGCTCGTCTTCATCCGCAACCCGTATTACCGGCGGCAGTTACAGCTCCTGGGTACCTACTGGCACTTCATCGATGTGCTGTGGGTGGCACTGTTCGCCGTCTTTCTTTTTATGTATTAAATCGGGCATTAGTTATTGATTTTCAACGCAAAGGGCCGCTCCATCTGGAGCGGCCCTTTGCGTTGAAAATCGTGCAGTGAACCGGTCCCGGTCCGACCGCCCGAGGCGGTCTGACCGGTTGTCGTTGTTAATACCGGTCGGTTGTCGTTGGTTAATATCGAACGTGCTCCCAACAACCGGTCAGACCGCCTAGGGCGGTCAGACAGGAGCCAGGCGGTAACCAAAAGCTTAAGCCCATTTAAGGCTTCACCTCCAGCCAGCCTTTGAAAGAGCGGCCATCGGTGTACGTCACGAAGTAGTAGTACATACTGGCGCTGCCTTCGCCGGGCCAGCGAAAGCCCCGGTCGTGCGACTCAAAGAGCAGCTGCCCCCAGCGCGAAAAAATCCGGACGCTGGCAAACTGCTCATCGCAGAAGTTGAGCGGTAGCCCCGGCAGGCGGAACTCGTCGTTCACTTGGTCGCCGTTGGGGGTGATGATGTTGTAGAGCTTGAGCTCCGGCGAGTCGGGCCGGATGATTTCGAAGCGCACGGTCTGCCGCTGGGCTACGGGCCGGCAGGTGGCATCCACCAGCTGGAAGGTTACGTCCAGGGGGCGGCGCAGTGCCACGGCATCGCAGCTCACGTCCCAGCGAAACTGGCCGGCGGCCACGCCCACGCCATTCTGGGCCGTAAAGCTCATCCCGGCTTCGGTCAATGAGAAATTCTCGCTGGTGGCCGTCATCGTCAGGCCGTCGCGGTCGGCATCTACCCCGGCCAGCGTGGCGGTGAACGTGGAGCCCAGCGGCAGGCGCACCACGGGCAGCAGCCCCGGGCCCGCAGGCAGCGGGAATAGCGGGCTGGCCGTGAGCACCGGCGGCGTATTGGAATAGCGCACTACAATGGGCACCGAAATCATCGTTGTCTGCCGCTTGGCACAAGGCGAAGTGGCCGCCGCAAACTGAAACACCAGCAACGAATCCGGCCCCACTGCCCGGCAATCGACGCGCCAGCTGAAGCGGCCCAGCTGCTGGTTGCCGGCCGATGCCTGCGTGAGCGTGGCCCCAAGGCTGGCGGGAGAAAATCCCTTGCCGCTCATTTCCAGCTGAATGGGGTCGTTGTCGGGGTCGGTGCCGGTTAGGTTAAAGGTTACCAGGTCGCCCACGCGCACGTGCAGGGGCAGGGCCGGGCCGGCGGTGGTGGTGAGCGTAGGGGGCGAGTTGGGCGGCGGTACCGACGTGAAGGCCACGCGCACGGTATCGCGCTTGGGCAGGCTGCAGCCGTCGTCGCCCACCACCACATCCAGCAGAAATACTTTGCCCTGGGTGTCGATGCATTCCGGAAAGCAGAGCGTGGCCGTGAGCGTATCGGGCTGGCCGGGGCTGCGCACCCCGCCGCTGGTGGCCGTGGTAAAAGCTGGCAGCAGGCCCGAAAAATTGACCGGACTCAGCGACAGCGACAGGCGCGAGTTGGGGTCGGGGTCGGTGAAGCGCAGGCGCACGCAATGGTTGCCGCCCGGTACCAGGTGCAGGATATCGCGGCCCGGCCGGTAGGGCACATTGCCGGTGGCGGCGGGCAGCAACACCATGCTGGGCTTAGTGTTGGTGGGGCAGTTGAGGACCATGAGCTGGAAATCGCGCCGGGATTCCCCGATTTTTTCGCCCTTCCGGTATTCCGAGCAGCTCACCCCAAACACGAAAAGACCCAGGTTGCTGGGCCGCACCGTGAGCCGCCCCGTGAAGCGGTTGATTTGCAGCGTGGGCGTGCCCGGAATCTGGTTGAGTGTGCCCAGGGGCGGCAGCGCCGGCTGGCCGGGCAGCGCCGGGGCGGGCAGTTGCCAGGTGATGGGGGAGTAGGGCCCCGGCGAAGCCGCGGCCGGCTTGGGCTGTACGGTGCTGGAATGCCCATTGAGCGGCGTCACCAGCTCATACACCAGCGAATCCTGGTCGGCATCCTTGCCCCCGAAGTCGTAGTAAAACAGTTCGTTGCGGCAGGCATAGTCGGCCAGGGGCGGGAAAATGCGCGGCGTGGAATCGTAGAAGGGCTGGCCGCGCCGCACCACGGCCGGAAATTCGAGGTAGAAAGTCTGGGCCGCCGCGCCGGGGTCCACAATGTTGCTGATGGAGTTGTTGCGGCAGCAACGCTCTACGGCCGCGTAGTAGCCCTGGGGGCCGTTGTAGGTGCCGGGCGGCAACGAAATTACCTTGCTGTACACCAGCCGGCGGGTGCTGAGCGTGGGCTTGGCGCAGGCCGGGTTGGTGTAGCTCACGAAGGTGTTGCTGGTGAGGGGCAGCAGCACGTTCATCATCCGGTCGTTGGTGGCTTTGTCGAAAATGCTGGCCGTCAGGTCGGCATCGAGGGCGCTGGGGCTGCCGTTGTAGGCATCAAAGTAGAGGTTGAGCAACAGCGTGTACGAGTCGCCGGAATTGTGCACCAGCTCCATTTCACCCCCCACGATGTGCGTGGCATTCGCTGTCCCCGCTACGCCCAGCCAACCTGTTATAAACAACAGAAAACCAATCAGGAAGGAGTGGGGCAGGCGGGAGCGGTAGGGCATGCCAAAAGGGAAAAAGCGAATTAAATCCTGATAAAGCCGAAATATACGACCAGCCAAGCCAACATATAAGTCCGCCCGCCGCGGGCACCTGGGGCGCGTGGCAACGACTGCCGGCCCAGCCACTTTTACCTTCGCCACCGTACCTTCGGATGCTGGTTTCTCAACCGCCGCGGCCCGGATTCAACCCCCTCACCTTTCCACGCTTTCTTTTTATGCATCGTCGTCTCTACGCGCTATTTGCCAGTGCCTTACTCAGCGCTCCCGGGTTGCTGCTGGCCCAATCTACGCCATCGGCGTCGCAGCAGATTGCGGCCGGGCCGGATGCCGGGCTGGTCTGCGCGGCGGGCCGCATTGCCAGCGCCCAGCGCATAGCCACTTCATCGGTGACCCACCGCGCCCGCATGAACCGCTACGATGTGAAATACTACAAGCTCGACCTGGCGCTGGAAAACACCTCGCTGAATGTGGCCGGCTCGGTGCTGATGCGCGTGCGGGTGGGCAGCCAGGCCCTCGATTCGCTCGCGTTTGAGCTCTACCAGGCCCCGGCGGGCTCGCCCGCCGGCACGGCTACGCTGCTCATCGACTCGGTGGTGGTGAACGGGAAACGCTCGCCCGGCATCCGGCGGGTGGGGCAGGACGTGACGGCCCGGCTGGCCCAACTGGCCCCCGCCAATGCCCTGGCCGATGCCCGCATCTACTACCACGGCACGGCCCCGAGCGGTAACTCCGCCGCCATCGGCAACGGTCTGAGCAACCGCACCCAGGGCCAGATTGGCTACAATACCACCATCCCATACAACATCACCTACAGCCTTTCGGAGCCGTTTTCGGCCCACGAGTGGTTTCCCTGCAAGCAGGTGCTCACGGACAAGGCCGACTCCTGCGACGTGTGGGTGACCACCACGCTGCCCAACAAAGTGGGCTCCAACGGCGTGCTCACGCGCACCGTCACGCTGCCCAATAACAAGGTGCGCTATGAGTGGAAGTCGCGCTATCCGATTGATTATTACCTGATTTCGGTGGCGGTGGCTCCGTATGTGGAATACGTGAACTACGCGCACCCGGCGGGCGGGCCCACGGTGCCCATCGTCAACTACCTCTACAACCAGGCGGCCCTGACTTATTACCAGAGCGAGATTGACCGCACGCCCGGTTTCATCGAAAACTACTCCAGCCTGGTGGGCCTCTACCCGTTCGCCAACGAGAAATACGGCCACAGCATGGCCCCGCTGGGCCTGGGCGGCGGCATGGAGCACCAGACCATGACCACGCAGGACGGGTTTTTCTTCAACCTCACCGCCCACGAACTGTTCCACCAGTGGTTCGGCGACAACGTGACCTGCGCCTCCTGGGAGGATATCTGGCTGAACGAGGGCTTTGCTTCCTACGGCGAATACCTTTCGTATCAGGCTTTTGCCACTCCCGCCAGCGCCCGCAGCTGGATGGACAACGCGCACAGCACGGCCCAGCAGAATTCCGGCAGCGTGTACGTGGCCGATACCACCAACGTGAACCGCATTTTTAGCACCGCTCTGACCTATAAGAAGGGCGCGGCCGTCATCCACATGCTACGCTACCTGCTGAACGATGACGTGAAGTTTTTCCGCGCCCTGCGCACGTACCAGACTACTTACCGCGCCTCTACGGCGCATACCGCCGACTTGCAGCGCATCTTCGAGGCCGAAGCCGGCCGCTCGCTCACCTACTTCTTCCAGCAGTGGTTCCGGGGCAATGGCTACCCCACCTTCAACGGGCGGTGGAACCAAGTGGGCAGCGCCGTCGTGCTGCGCGTGACCGAAACGGCTTCGGTGCCCACCGTCACGCCGTTCTTCGACACCGAAGTCGACTACCGCCTCACCTTCACCAACGGCTCCACCCAAACCGTACGCCTGCGCCAGTCGCAGGCCACCCAAACGTTCCAGTTTGCAGCCGCCGGCACGGTTTCCAGCATCGCCGTCGACCCCGACCAGTGGATTCTGGACCTGCCCGCCGCCGCGCCCGTGCGCGACAACACCCTCGTGCTGGCCACCCGCGCCACGGCCGGCGTGGCCCCGCTCACCCTGTTCCCCGTGCCCTGCCACAACCAGCTACAGCTGGCCGCCGTGCCCGCCACCACCACCCGTGCCGAAGTAGTGGATGCCACCGGCCGCGTCGTGCTGCGCCAGCCCCTGCAAGCCGCGCAGCCTCAAATTGATACCCACGGCCTGGCGCCGGGCCTGTACTACCTGCGCCTGCTGGGCCTCAATGGCAATATGCTGGGCCGGGCGCAGTTTGTGCGGGAATAGCGCCCGGCTTCACCACCTAAAAGAAAGGCCGCTCCCGGATTGGGAGCGGCCTTTATGGTTAATATACTGGCTTCAGGCCGTTAGAACTGGCTGTGGTATTCGGCTATCAGGGCCTGGGTGGCCGGCGTGGGGGGCGGGGCGTCCAGCAGGTGCCGGAGTAACTCATCAAACGAGCCGGCGGGCGTGAAACCGGGTTGCAGCACCGCGTTGTTGGTGAGGCGGATAAACATGGGCTGACCGTTTACTGCTACCAGGTCGATGGTAACCAGGCCGAAGCGCTGGTTGCAGTGGCCGGTATCGGGGCAGTCGGTAGGGTTGGGCTTGAAGAGCTGCTTGAGCACGGTTTCGCGCAGGTGCTGCTTGCGCTGGGTGCACTGGTCGGCACAGGCGCGGTGGTAGCCCAGCCCGAGCAGGCGCTCGCCCAGGTGCTCGTAGAAATGCCGGAAATTGCCCGGCCCAATGGTAGGGTCGAAGAAGAGAATGGCGCCCTGGCGGCCCGGTTCGTGCAGCTGCTGCACCTGAAAGCCCCGGTTGCCACCGGCCCCACCCTTGCGCAGGTGATAGGCCTTGTAGTAGGGCTCCAGCCAGTTCAAAAACACGCGTTGCTCTACCCAGCGGGCGTGTCGCCGGGCTTGCGCCGCCGTGAGCGCCACGGCGTGCCAGGCGGCCGAAGCGGCCGCTTTTGGGCGAAATAACTGCTGAATGAAATCGAACAAAACAAGATACGTTAGTGGAGTCAGAACACCGGCTCGGACAAATAGTTTGTGAGCGACGGGCGGTTTTAACCTTCAAATATGCCCATGTAGGCCCAATTTGCTGCCGCCCTGCCGGTACCGTGTCCCAAAAAACGGCCGGCCCTCGGGGTGGAGAGCCGGCCGTAGCACGCGCTAAGAAGGGGCAGGAGCCGGGGCTATTTTACCCGCGTCCAGGTCTGCGATTTGCCGATGAGCGAGAAGCCGATGTAGCCTTTCACTTCCATCGTGTTCTGGCTTTCCATCTTCATGTAGCAGGAGTAGGTTTTGCCGGTTTCGGGGTCGTAGATTTTGCCATCGTCCCACTTGTTATTGTCGTCATACTTAAAGCCCTGCATGAAAACCAGGCCCAGGCGGGGACGGCTGCGCAGCTTGGCATCGGGGTTCTGCGAGTCGGTTTTGGGTTTGCCGGTGGCGGGGTCGTTGGGAATGGTCAGGCTCACGATTTTACCGCACAGCTTATCGCCGCACTTGTAGATTTCAAAAGTGGCTTTCTTCTCCGCATTGGTCCAGACACCCAGCGGCGACATGGTTTGGGCGGAGGCCATGCCAGCGAGGCCCAGCACGAGGGCAACCAGTAAGAGCAGTGTTTTTTTCATTTCTGAAGATTGGATGAGGTGGGTTTGAGGAGAAAAGGTAAGCAAAAATTTTAGAGACCAAGCCAACAGGCTGGCTATTGCTGCTATTGCAAGTTTACAGCCAAGTTTACGCTTCGGGCCAATCGGAAAAAAATACGGCGGCAGCAGCAAAAATAATATGGCTGTAAATCAGCCGTAAAGCCGTTTTTTGAGCAGCGCAGCCCTAAAAAAGCCGGGCAGATTTTGAACCTTAGCCCCTGCTATTAACTTTACCGCTCAGTAGTGAGTGCTACGACCCCATTTTGAGCATCCCTAAACTATTGGGCCGCGATTATGAGGCAATGTCGAACGTAAAGAAAGGAGGTACAAAATGTCTAGTAGTCCCAAACAAATCCTGCCAAGCCTGTCGAATGTCGTACGCTTCACCGCAGTACACGCCTAACAACAGCTTCGTGGGGTAGCTCCTAAGGCTACCCACATTCGGCTAGGTCTTATCTGAAAGACGCCGGAACTGCACCCCAGTTTCGCCGCTTGGTAAGATTTGAAGGATTAGATGCCCGGTTTGCCCAGCCGCCCTTTAGTGGGACGGCAAAGGCAGGCCGGGCATCGCTGCGTTTAAGCGGTTTTGAAAGGTTTACCTAGCCTTGGTGGCCGGCCGCTTGCGCCTGGGGATAGCCGCCGACTTCTTTTTAGCCGCCACGGCCGCTTTTGCCGGGGCTCTTTTAGTTGTCGATTTCTGCTTAGCGGTAATCGCGGTTGTCGGGTATTTCTTCGTTGCGAGCCGCTTTGGGAGCGCAGGAACGGGCGCGGCCACTGCTGCCACGGCCACCTGACGGGTGGGCAGCGCGGCCACGGGCGGCGTACTGGCGGGGGCCGTTAGCAGTTTCGGCCGGGCCGTGGCGGCAATGCCCGTGCCCGGCCCCAGCACCCGCCGCACCTGCATAAAACGGCGCTCGTAATCGGAGTTCTCCACCTGATTCACTTTCACAAACGGCTCGCGGCGCGACGACGAGGCGTGCACGAAACGCAACGGCAACTCGCCCCGGGCCGATATCACGATGCCGGCGTGGCCCGGCGTGTTGCTGGTGGCAGCCGTGCCGGTAAACACAACGATGTCGCCGGGTTGGGCCTCAGCGCGGGCCACGGGCCGGCCCACATCAATGAGCAACGCCGTGGAATGCGGTACCGGCACCCCGAAATGGGCAAATGTGTACATGATGAACCCCGAGCAGTCGAACCCGGTGAGCGGCGAGGTGCCCGCGTACACGTAGGGCGTGCCGCGCTGGGCCAGCCCGAAGGCCACCACGCTGTCGGCGCGGGGCGGGAGGGCGGAGCCGGAAGACGTGCGCAGGGAGGCCGGCCGGGCGCGCAGGGCGGCGTCGGTCTGGCTGGTTTCTGCCATGGGTGGGGTGGATTTGTGCTTTCCCAGGCGCGGAACTATGGCCGCCATGGCCAACAGCAGCCCCACAAAAATTATCCAGATATAGCGCATACAAAAGTCCGGCAAAAGGTGCGTGGCTGTCGGGTAAGCGCCACGCTAGGTCCTAACGGCGGGGCTGCCCGCTAGGTTGGAGGCAACCCGCGGGGCTTACTTTGTGCCCTTGCTTCCAATTTAGTTAATTTTCGAATGCTTAGAAACTCAAACGTATTGCTGCGTGCCGCTGCTGTGGCGGGACTTGTGTTAGCAGCTGAGGGCGTGAATGCCCGTCCAACAGCCGCCGTGGTGCCCACGCTGCGCTACACGCTGGCCATGCAGCTGCCCCAGTCCCACTACTTCGAGGTGAAGATGGAGCTGGGCGGCTTTTCGGCCGATTATACCGACGTGAAAATGCCCGTGTGGGCCCCCGGCTCGTACCTGGTGCGCGAGTATGCCAAAAACGTGGAAGGCTTCCAGGCCCAGACCAGCGGCGGGCAGGCCCTGGTGGCGGAGAAAATCGACAAGAATACCTGGCGGGTGCGCCACCCCAAGCAGGCCAGTTTCCGGGTGAGCTACCGGGTGTATGCGTTCGAGCTGAGCGTGCGCACGTCGTTTATCGACGCCGACCACGGCTACCTCAACGGCAGCAGCGTGTTCATGTACCCGGCCGATAATAAGATGTTGAGCAGTTCGCTGACCGTGCAGCCCGCCGCCGGCTGGGAGAAGGTGAGCACGGCCCTGCGCCCCGGCCCCGGCAAGTTCACCTACAAGGCCGCGAGCTACGACGAACTGGCCGATTCGCCAATTGAAATCGGCAACCAGAAAGTGCTGGAATTCACCGCCAACGGCACCCCGCACCAGGTAGCCATGTACGGGCAGTACGCCGCCGACGACACCAAGCTGGTAGCCGACATGAAGCGCGTGTGCGAAGAGGCGCACCGCGTGGTGGGCCAGAATCCGCTCGACCACTACCTGTTCATCGTACACAACCTGGAGCGCGGCGGCGGTGGCCTGGAGCACCTGTACTCAACCACGCTGGAAGTGAGCCGCACCGCCTACGGCACCGATGCCGGGCTGAAGTCCTTCCTGGGCCTGGTGGCGCACGAGTATTTCCACCTCTGGAACGTGAAGCGCATCCGGCCGGTGGCGCTGGGGCCGTTCAACTACGACCAGGAAAACTACACCCACATGCTGTGGGTGAGCGAAGGCATGACCGAATATTACTCGAAGCAGATTCTGGCGCGCGCCGGCATTCTTAGCCGTGAGGAGTACCTGGGCAAGCTGGGAAACACCATTACGGAGGTGGAGAATACGCCCGGCAACCGCGTTCAGTCGGCCGCCGAGTCCAGCTTTGATGCCTGGATTAAGTCGTACCGGCCGAATGAAAACAGCAACAACACCCAAATCAGCTACTACCCCAAGGGTGACCTGATTGGCACCTGGCTCGACTTGAACATTGTGCAAGCCACCAACGGCACCAAGCACCTCGACGACGTGTTCCGCCTGCTCTACGACACCTATTATAAGAAGGCCGGCCGGGGCTTCACCGACCAGGAATACCAAGACGCCGTAGCTACCGTGGCCGGCCGCCGCTTCGACGAGTTCTTCCAGAATAACGTGTACGACACCAAGCCCATTGATTTCGCCACTGCCCTCGGCTACGCCGGCCTCACGCTCACCAGCGCGCCGTTGAGCACCGACGGCACGCTCGGGGCCAACTTCTCGAACCGTACCGGCAAGCTGCTCGTGGCCAGCGTGGTGCGCGACGGTGCCGCCTGGAACACCGGCCTCAACGCCACCGACGAAGTGCTGCTCATCAATGGGGCTGCACCCAGCGACGAAACCGTGAAAGCTCTCATCAACAGCCCAGTGGGTGCCGATGTGAAGCTGCAGGTGCGCCGCGACGGCCTCACCCGCGATATCACGTTTAAGGCCCTGCCCAATCCCGACCGCAAGTTCACCATTCAGCCCGTGGCGAGCCCTACCGCCGCCCAGCAGAAAGTGCTGGCCAAGTGGCTGGGGAAGTAGTGATAAAAGGGTAATCAGTAGCCTACCATCTTATTTAAAAAAAATACCCCGTGCGATTCGCACGGGGTATTTTTTTATCGGTAGTCGTCCACAAAATCCGCGAAATTCGCTAGAGTCCGCGCTAATCCGTGGTCTTATTTAATCCGCTTGAGTGCCACTTCGCGCACCGGCGCAATCACCAGCGGCACTTTTTCTACCTTCACCGAGGAGGTGTCGAGGCCGAAATACTGGTCTTCGGAGGCGATGAACTGGCGGATGTAGAAGTAGGCCTGCATCACGAGCTTCTCCACGGTGGGGAAGTCGTTCTCGATGCTGAGGAATTTCTCCAGCACCACGAAGCGGAAATCGCCGGTAACGTGCTGCTTGCTCAGCGACTCGTAGCGCGAGGTGATGTCCACTTCCTTGTTGCGCACCAGGTCCTCAATCACCTTGCGGAAGTAGAGGTTGATGCGCTGCTGCACCCGGAAGCCCAACCGGAAATTGATGCGGAACACGTCATCCTTGGCCACTTCGGTCACCTTGTACTCCATCGTGTACGGCTCGTCGGTGGTGTCGACGTGGATAAACCAGTAGATATCGGCCCGCTTGGGCCGCTTCTGGAAGATAGAGTAGATGATTTTCTGCTCAATCTCGGTGCTGCGCTCGGCCGAGGTCAGGAATACGAGGTGGGTGGAGTATTTCGGAATGGATTCGTCGTCGCTGAGCTGCTTGAGGGCGTCCACGTAAGGCTCCAGCCGTACGAATTCCGTGAGACGGCGCTTGATATAGAACGCCTTGAGCCACACGTACATCACAGCCATGAGCGTGCCGCCGATGGCCAGCGACACCCAGCCGCCATGCGGGAACTTAATCATGTTGGCAATCAAAAATGAGCCTTCGATGATGCCGTACACCACCGCGAACAGGACGATGAGCGGCATGGCTACCTTCTTCATCTTCAGCCACATGGTGAGCAGCACGGTGGTCATCAGCATGGTGAGGGTGATGGCCAGTCCGTAGGCGGCTTCCATGTTGGTCGACTCGCGGAAGTACAGCACCACGCCGATGCAGCCCAGCAGCAACAGCCGGTTCATGCTGGGCACAAAGAGCTGGCCCTTCACGTCGGTGGGGTAGTTGAGCTTCACTTTGGGCCACATATTCAGGCGGATAGCCTCGGCCACCAACGTAAACGAACCCGTGATGAGCGCCTGCGAAGCAATAATGGCCGCAATGGTTGCCACGCTGATGCCGATAAGCAAAAACCATTGTGGCATGAGGGCATAGAACGGGTTTTTGCCGTTCAGCATCTCACCCTGGTGGGCCAGCAGCCAGGCGCCCTGGCCCAGGTAGTTGAGCAGCAGCGAGGTTTTCACGAAAGTCCAGCTGATGCGGATGTTGCCCTTGCCGCAGTGGCCCAGGTCCGAATACAGGGCCTCGGCCCCGGTCGTGCACAGAAATACCGAGCCCAGCAGCCAGAAACCGCCGGGGTAACGCACCAGCAGGTCGTAGGCGTAGTACGGGTTAACTGCCTTCAGAATCACCGGGTTTTGGATAATCCAACTAATGCCCAGCACGCCCAGCATGGTGAACCACAGGAACATAATTGGTCCAAAGGCCTTTCCAACAATCTGGGTACCAAAGCTTTGCAGCAAGAAAAGCCCCGCAATAATGCCGATAACGATATAAACAACAATATCCTGGGTCAGCGTTGGAAAGACGTTTTTAAGGCCTTCGACTGCCGACGATACTGAAATAGGCGGCGTAATCACTCCATCGGCCAGCAGGGCGGAACCACCGATGATGGCCACGGCCGAGAGCCAGGCACCGCGCCGCCGCACCAGGGCGTAGAGCGAGAAAATGCCGCCCTCGCCGTTGTTATCCGCGTTCAGCGTGAGCAGTACATACTTGATGGTGGTTTGGAGCGTGAGCGTCCAGATAACGCAGGAGATGCCGCCTAATACGAGGTGTGCATCAATCAAATCGGGCACACGACCGCTTTTCAGGATGGACGACATCACGTAGAGCGGCGAGGTGCCGATGTCGCCGTAAATGATGCCCAAGGCAATCAGCAGCCCCGCCCCGGAAATGGCGGTGTGCGAATGTTTAGTATCGGAACTCATAAAGTAAAGGTGAGGTATCGGGGGCTAAGCTGGAAATGGTTTACGGGGCGCGAAGGTAGCGGATGCGCTCCGGCCAGCAGCCTTACGGCCGCACGCCAGCGCGGGGCTGAAATCAGCGCTGGTCATTTTCGTCGGGGGGCGCTTGGGCCTGACCGGTCTGGTCTGCCAGGGCTGCCGCTTCGGCCGCGAGCTGGGCCGCGAGGCGCACGGCTTCGTCGTGCGCGGCCAGGGCGGCGGCGGCCACTCGGGCATCGTAATCGTGCACGCGGTAGATGCGGCGGTTCAGCTCGGCGGTAAGGCGCAGCCAGGGCGCGGTGTCGCCGGGCAGGGCAAAATTCACCATCTCGCGGCCCAGCCGGTGCAGGCGCAGGCGGTTGGTCCCGCGGTGCCCGTAGGCCAGCAGCAGCGCCGTGGCCACCATGCCCAGCATGGCCGGGCCGGTGCGTAGCTGGTTTTGCAGAAAGGCAATCATGACAAAGGCCAGCCCCAGGCCCCCGAGCAGGTACCACAGTATCCACTTCACGGGCGTGATTTCGGACCGCTCCAGCTCGCGCAGCGAGAACTGCCGGCCCTGCACCGTCACGGTGCTACCGGAGAGCACCACGCGGCCGTCGTCGGACCGCACTTCGGGCAGGGGGGGCAGCTCCGGCAGGGGCTCGGGGGGCGGGGTGGGCTGGTAGTGGGGCGCGGCGGGGGCCGGAACTGCAGCCGTGGCGGGTGTAGGCAGCAAAGAGGCCCCGGAAGGTTGTTCCGGGGCCACGTTGGGCTGGTCAGCGGGAGGCTGGGCTTCGAAGGGATTCATGGTCTTGGAAACAGCCGGGATGGTGCTGGTGGGGCGGCTCCAGGCAGGGGCCGCCGTGCGGGTAGCGGCGGGAGATGTTCCCGCCGCTACGTTCGCTCAGTTGTTCACTTTCAGCAGCTCCACATCAAAGATGAGGGCGGTGTCGCCGGGGATGTCGCGGCCCGCGCCGCGCTTGCCGTAGGCCAGGTCGGAGGGGATGTAGAGGCGGTACTTCGAGCCTTCGGGCATGAGCTGCAGGGCTTCTGTCCAGCCGGCAATTACGCCGTTGACGGGGAAGGTGGCGGGCTGGCCGCGCTGGTAGCTGCTGTCGAACACGGTGCCGTTAATCAGGGTGCCGTGGTAGTGCGTCGTCACCGACGATTTCAGGCTGGGCTTGGCGCCCGTGCCCTGCGTGATTACCTCGTACTGGAGGCCGCTGGGCAGGGTGGTGATGCCGGCTTTGTTGGCGTTTTCGGCGAGGAAGGCTTCGCCTTCGGCTTTGTTGTTGTTCATGGATTCGGGGTCTTGGGAATTATCGTCTTGTTCGGCGCCGCCCATCTGCTCCTGCAGTTGCTGCATGGCGGCCTGCATCTGCTCCTGGGTGAGGCGGCTGGGAAGGCCCTGCAGGCCTTCTTTCAGCGCGCCGGCCAGGGTATCAACGTCCAGTTCGAGGCCCTGCTGGGCAAAGTTGCGGGCCAGGTCGCGGCCAATGATGTAGCTCACCTGAGCTTGGTGGGAATCGAGGTTCATAAAACCAGGAGGGGAATTGGTGAAGCGGCGGATGCGACCACGCGTGGCCGCCCGCCGCCGTGAAAAAGAACTGCTACGGGTTACGCCGTTGCGGGGGCAAAGTTCCAAAAGCCGCGCCGAACCGCCCGGGCCCGCCGCATTGGCCGATGTCATAACAAAAAAGCCCGGCTAATGGCCAGGCTTTTTCAGGTAATAATGCGGATAGGGTGCTGTGTAGCGATAAAATAGGGATTAGCAGTAGTGCTGGTGGTCGTCGTCGCCGTGGAAGAAGAACGTCAGGTCGAGGCCGGCCAGTTTGGCAGCCAGGTAGCTCACGCCGCCCAACAGCAGCAGCGAGGAAAACGAGAAAGCAGCGGTTTTTTTCATATCGATAGTGCGCACAGGCCTAGTGGTTAATGCTGGTGCAAAGATACGACATAACGCGATAAATGTTATGCATGCAGCATAAAATAACGATTTAATAATGGTGATATGTAGGGTGCGGGAGCGTGCCCCGCATCCCACATCAACTGCTTACAACCCGAAATCCGGCACTTCCACTACGGCTCCCGGGGCCATGTCGCCCAGCCAGATATCGCCCACCCGCACGCGCACCAGCCGCAGGGTGGGGAAACCCACGGCCGCCGTCATTTTGCGCACCTGGCGGAATTTGCCCTCCCGCACCGTAATCGCCACCCAGGAAGTGGGCCCGTGCCGGTCGTCGCGGATTTTGCGGGTGCGCGGGGCAAAGTCGGGGGCGGGCTCGAGGCGGCGAGCGGCGCAGGGGCTGGTGGTAACTTTTTCGCTGTGCACTCCAATTTCGACTCCCGCCCGCATCCGGGCCAGGGCGGGCTCGTCCATCAATCCATCAACCTGGGCATAATATTCTTTTTCGACGTGCCGGCTCCGGATGGCTTCGCTCACCTTGCCATCGGTGGTGAGCAAGAGCAGGCCCTCACTGTCCTCATCGAGCCGACCAATGGACATAGTGCCCGCCGGAAAGTCATGGAATTTGCCCAGCATGGTCTTTTTCGCCTCGCCCGAAAACTGGCTGGTGAACTGGCTGAGGCAGCCGTAGGGCTTATGAATGAGAAAGTGGCGATGGGCCATACGGGGAGGAATTGACTTATTGCTGGCACGCGGCGGGGAGCGGCGCGCACTGCAAAGGTCGGGCTTCTGCCTGGCTGGCGACTCACGCAAAGGCGGGAAAAACGGCCGGGGCTTATTGCTGCTCCGCCACTTCTACGCGTCGGTTGCGGGCATCGGGCGAAGGGTAGAGCGGGCGCGAGTCGCCGTAGCCGATGGTGCTGAGGCGCTCGGACGCAATGCCGGCTTTTAACAGGTAGGTTTTCACGGCTTCGGCGCGCTGCTCGGAGAGCGCCTGGTTTTTATCGGGCTCGCCCACTTTATCGGTATAGCCGGCAATGCGCAGGCGCAAGGCCGGGCGGGCTTTGAGCTCGGCCGCCAGCTGGTTGAGGGCCGGGGTGGCGGTGGGCATCAGCTTGGAGGTGCCCACTTTAAACAATACGGTGGGCAGCACCACCGGGGCCGTATGGACAGGCCCTCGGGGCGGTTTCGCGGCGGCTTTTGGGCGTAATGGCCCCTTCACGCTTATCGTAATTGGGGTGACCGGGCGGCGGGCGTTCGGGTAAAAGTTCTGGACAATATAGAAAACGGTCGTCTGCCTAAGGGCTACGCGGTAGCTGTTGCCGGTAGCCAGGGGCTTCAGTAGGGCAGGGTCGGTAAACCAGCGGACCTCGCGGCCCGAAACCCGCACGGTGCTCCACACGCCGGGCGCAACGGCAGCAGCAGACTTGAGCCGTACCCGAAACAGCTCAAATGTGCTGGTGCTGCAGTTGCCCGCCGGAACAGGCTTAAACCTGGAGCGCCCGGTAAGCTTCTCCTGTGCCGCATCGTAGCTGAAGGTGATGGTGCCCAGGCACCAGCTCGCGGGCATGTGGTTTTCCGCCAATATTTTGGTGTAATCCAGCTGCACACCGGTGGGGGTGCGGGTGCCGCGCATGGCAAAGGTCCCGGTGGCATCGGAGTGGTCACCTACTTCCTGAAACAGCACCCCGGTCATGGTTGAGCCGGTATCGGTTTGCAGGGTAAGCAGGGCTGGCCAGTAGCCTTGCAGTGGTAAGTGGATTTCAACGCCCTGCCAAGCGCCCGACAAGTCCTGGGCCTGAAGGCGGCCGCTCAGCAGCAGCACCCAGAGCAAGCTATACATCGCAACTGTTTTCACGGGGCAAAGTAAGTGCCCGGTCTGTTGCTTTGGGCAGCCGTTTCGCGGTTTTTCGGGCGACATGCCCAATGAGGCGATACTACTGCACCGGGCTGCTACAAGTCCCCGGCTATCTCACTTCCTCCACTTCCACCCGCCGGTTGCGGGCATCGGGCGAGGGGTAGAGCGGGCGCGAGTCGCCGTAGCCAATGGTGCGGAGGCGCTCGGGCGCGATGCCGGCCTGCACCAAGAAGGTTTTCACGGCTTCGGCGCGCTGCTCGCTCAGCACTTGGTTTTTGTCGGGCTCGCCTACCTTGTCGGCGTGGCCCAACACGCGGATGCGCAGCGTGGGCCGGGCTTTTAGCTCATCGGCCAGCTGGTTGAGGGCCGGGCTGGATTCGGGCAGTAGCTCTGGCTTGCCCACTTTAAACAATACGGTGGGCAGTACAACGGGCGTGGCCGAAACCAGCGGGGCGGAGGGGCGGCGTACGGTATCGGGGGGCGGGAGTGGAGCGGGGACAGGTGCGGGCAGCGGGGGCTTGGCTGCCCTGGGCGGCGTACCGCTTACCTTAATGGTGATGGGCACCACGGTACTCTCCCTGGTGGGGTAGTAGCTCTGCGCGAGGTAAAATGTAGTCGTTTTATTGAGTTTGGTCCGGAAGGTATTGCCCGAGTTCACGGGCTTCTTCAGCTCGGCATCGGCATACCAAAGTACATTACGGCCCGACACGCGGATGCTCGTTTCGACCCCGGCCGGCACGGTGGCGGCCGATTTTAACCTGATGCGGTAGAGCGTGAACGTGCCCACGCTGCAATCGCCGCGCGGCTTATAGGTGGCGTGGCCGGTGAGTTTTTCGAGGGTGGGGTCGTAGGTGAAGGTGATGGAGCCGTCGCACCAGTAGCTGAGCATGGTGCGGCCTGTTTCGTTCAGCTTCTCACCGTGCTCCAAGCGGAAGCTGGTGCCGGTGCGCTTACCCGCCATCCGGAACGTGACCGAAATGCCCGGATTGGTGCCCACTTCCTCATACAGCACACCAAACAGGCTCCCACTCTTGCTCTCCTGCAGGCGCAGTACCGAAGGCCAGTAGGCATCCGGCTGGCGGGTTTCCGATTCTACCCCCTGCCAGACGCCGGTCAGGGATTGGGCCTGTGCCGGGCCCGCGAGCAGCAGGGCCCCGATACCACACCAAAAGCTGCGTTTCATAGGGTAATAATTCGTTCGTCAGAAGTTTGATGGCTAACCAGAAGGAGGAAAAAAAACTATGGGGCCAAAGCAGCAAATTGTGTGGCCTGATTACGGCAGTACCTCTATTTCTACGCGCCGGTTGCGAGCATCGGGGGTAGGGTAGCGCTGGTGGCTATCGCCGTAGCCAATGGCTGCCAGGCGCGCAGGAGCAATGCCCGATTTCACAAGAAAGGCCATTACCGCTGCCGCCCGTTGCGCGGATAGCACCTGGTTTTTGTCGGTTTCGCCCACCCGGTCGGTATGGCCGGCGATGCGAATGCGCATGGCGGGCCGGGCTTTCAGGTCAGCCGTGAGCTGCTCCAGAGCAGGAGTGGCGGTAGGCAGCAGCGTGGCCGTACCCACAAAGAAGAGGACCGTGGGCAATAGCACCGGAACGACAATTGCAGGTGCGGAGGTAGGCAGACGCTGCTTAGCAACAGATTTTAAAGCGGGCCTCACCCGAATGGTTACGGCGGTGGCGGTGCTTTTACGCGAAGGATAGAAGCCCTGCGTTAGATAGAAAGTGGTGGTTTTTTGCAGTCGAGTGCTGAACGTGTTGCCCTGAGCAACAGGACGTTTGAGTGCTGGGTCCGAAAACCAGCGCACATCGCGCCCCGAGACGCGCAGGGTAGTTGTAGCTGCCGCAGGCACAACCAAACTCGATTTCAGCTTTATCCGAAAAAAGGTGAAGGTGTAGTCCATACTCCGGGTATACCTCCCTGGAGAGTTTTTTCCAACAAGCATTTCCTGCCGTTCATCATAAGAAAACGTAATGGGTGCGGCGTCCCAACTGAAGTTTGGGTTGTAAGGGCGACGTTCTTGTAAAATGCTATCGAATGCAATAACCAGCGTTTTAGCTGACAGCGTGCCCGTTAGCTGGTAGATAACACAATACTTTCCGTATTCAAATTCCTGATAGAAACATCCCGAAAGTGGGGCGGCACTTTGCTTGTAAATCTGCATATCTATCGGGCTTACGACCCGCCTGGGCAGGTTAATAGCAGCGCCTTGCCAAATACCGGATAAGTCCTGAGCGAGGCAGGGGGCTGCAAAAGCAAGAAGTAGAAAAAGTAGAGTGAACCAACGTTTCATTCCCCCAAATTAAGGTCGGGACGAAGGAAACGAAACAAACTACTACCCCAAGTAGGCCATTTCCTCGGCGCTCAACTCAATATCGGCGGCTTTCAGGTTTTCCTCGAGGTGCGCCAGCGACGACGTGCCCGGAATGGGCAGAATCCAGGGCGACTTGTGCAGCAGCCAGGCAATGTTGAGCTGGGCTTCCGATATGCCGCGCCGGCGGGCCAGCTCGGTTAGCTTATGGCCCGCGTTGGGCAGGCCATGCACCAGCGAGAAGAAGGGGATGAGCGGAATGCCGTGCTGCTCGCACAGGTCCAGCACTTCTTCGCCGCCGGGGTTGGTGCCGTAGGGGAGCACCACAGTGGTGCGCTGGGCATAGCTGTACATGTTTTCGACGGTGGCAATCTCGCCGATTTTCAGGCCGGCTTCCAGCTCCTCGCGGGTCACGTTGCTCAGGCCTACGTGCAGGATTTTGCCCTCGCGCTGCATCTCAAACATGGCCCCGAGCTGCTCATCGAGTGGTACCGCGCCGTGGCCCATCAGCCGCAGGTGCACCAGCTGAATCTGCTCCTGCTTTAGGGTGCGCAGGTTGTTGTCGATGGCGGTGCGCAGGTTTTCGGGGGTGTTGAAGGGCACCCAGCTTTTGTCGGGCCGGCGGGTGGCGCCTACTTTGGTGCAGATAACCAGGTCGGCCGGGTAGGGGTGCAGGGCTTCGGCAATGAGGCGGTTGGTTACGTCCTCGCCGTAGTAGTCGGCGGTATCGAGGAAGTTCACGCCCGAGGCCACGGCTTTTTTGAGGATGGCCAGCGCCTGCGGGCGGTCGGCGGGCTCGCCCCATATTTCGGGGCCGGTGAGGCGCATGGTGCCGTAGCCGAGGCGCGAAACCGTGAGGGGCCGGGCAGAATGTCGGGCAATGGTGATGGTGGACATAATAAGGAAATGGCGTTGACTACGCAAAAGACGGTTTGAAACCCGAGATGTTTAAACGTGCCGAATTTCCGGGCATGCCTTGGGCCGAAACCGCATTGCCTAGCCGCGCCAAACAGCCATTTCAGGAGTAGCGCTTTGGAAAAAAAAAGCGAAAAAGATAAGCTGAAGAATAGGCTTAAAATAATCTAAAAGTGTGTTCTGTCATAAACGGCTGAGCGGTAATACGGCTTCTGAAAATACCCAAATAGCTGAGGGTGAATAGTTGAGCTTATTGAATAAATGAAAATAAATTTATAAACTATCCAAGATAACCGGCGTACTAATTTGAACGACCCAGCCAGTAGTTTGCGGGTTAAGTCAGCTTTTCTAACCTATTCCATCGCCATGAAAACCATCCATTCTTTCCTGCTTTTAGCCTCGCTCACGCTGGCCGCCACGGGCTGCGCCAACGAATCCGGCGTTACGGTCGGGAGCGACCAGCGCGGAACCAATCCGGCGGCCACCAATGCGGGCTACATCAGCACTGCAACCGACCAGCCCGATTTCAGCAAGTATAAATCCTACTCGTGGTCCTCGCAGATAACCGACCCTCAGAATAGCGTCTTTTTCCTGAATGACCTCATATTTAAGGGCCAGATACGCGACGCCGTCGAGCATGAGATGGCAGCCAAAGGCTACACCTACCAGCCCGATAACGGTGACCTGGTGGTGAATTTCCGCACCTTCGACCAACCCGTCGAACTCGCGAGCAACGACAACCTGGGCGCTGGCTATTGGTCGGATAACGAACGATATGCCTACAACAACCGGAATAAAGTGAAGCTCGACCGGGGCAGCATTCTGGTGCAGATGGCCGACCGGCAAAAGGGAGTACAGGTGTGGCAAGGCTACGCTTCGGGGCTCACCGATGGCAACGTATTCGATAAAAACAAAGACAAAGTATACGTCGCCATAGGCCAGATTTTTCAGACTTACGACCACCGGGCCGATAAGCTGTAGTAGTGTTCAACGTGGGCTAAATAAAAAACCGCCGGCTGCACAGCCGGCGGTTTTTTATTTAGCAG
Source organism: Hymenobacter artigasi (assembly GCF_012275535.1). Classification (GTDB taxonomy): domain Bacteria; phylum Bacteroidota; class Bacteroidia; order Cytophagales; family Hymenobacteraceae; genus Hymenobacter; species Hymenobacter artigasi. The sequence continues at coordinate 96,176 of NZ_JAAVTK010000004.1, forward strand.
TGGTTCAAAATCACCACAGGTACATGGCCGCTGAAATTTTCCTGGAGCGGTTTTCAGATTCGTGTACACGTAGTGCGAACTGTGTAGTTCGCGTCCCCGCGCCGTATCAACGATTCACTAACGGCGCGGGGACGCGAACTACAAAGTTCGCGCTACCGCCGGCTGGCCTCATAAGCGGTACCTAAACCCGAAAACTGCTCTAGCTGCAGCCTTTGTGGCCCTGCGGGCTACATGGAGCGGTGCCTGGCCGTGCGTGCGCGCAGGGCTTCGTAGTTGGCGGCAGCTACGGCGTCGATTTTGTGCGGCTCCAGGAAATTGGTTTTGATTTGGGCCTCGCGCTCGGCCCCACCCATGATGACGTTGATTTCGCCGGCCAGCAGGCCCTCAATGGCGGCTTTGGCTACGTCCTCGGCCGAATCCATTCCCTTCACCACGGCAGTTTTCATCATGTCGGTATCGGTGGCGGAGGGGTACACCGTCATCACGTGCAGCGGGTGCTGGTAGAGCTCCCGGCGCATGGCATCGGAAAACTGGCGGATGGCGGCCTTGGTGGCGGCATACACGCTGTAGAAGGGCATGGCCAGGTAGCCGTAGCCCGAAGAAATATTCATCAGCGCCGCGTCGGGGCTTTGCAGCAGCAGGGGCAGGGCTTTCTTGGTGAGCAGGATAAGGCCGGTCAGGTTGATATTTATCTGGCTGATGATGTCGTCGTCGGACTGGTCGGCGAGCAGGCCGGCGCTCACCACCCCGGCGTTGTTCACCAGGATATCAAGCCCGCCCCACTCGCGGGTGATGGTGGCCACGGCGCGGTCGAGGTCGGCGGGCTGGCCCACATCGCCGGCAATGAGCAGCAGCCGGGCCTCGGGGAATTCCTGCTTCAGGGCATCAAGGGCGGCCTGCTTACGGCCCATCACGGCAAAATCGCGCACGCCGAGCCGGATAAATTCGGCCAGCAACGCTTTGCCAATGCCGGCGCTGCCGCCCGTGATAAATACTTTCTTGTTGGCTAATTCCATCGGACTCCGGCTGACGGATTGGTGAGCGTGCAGCCGGGTTGGTTTTACCAGTGCGGCCCCCGAAAGGTTGGGGGAGAGTCGTAAAGTCAGGCTACCGAGTCTGATTTAAACAGCCGCCGGATAAATGCCTTGCCGGGCCTTGATGAGCACCGGTAGTTTGGCTTTGCCTTTAGCCCGGCCTTTCTTGAACGTGATGGTCCAGATGCTGTCATAGTCATTGTCGGGCCATTCCAGGGGCTCTATAATACCCAAGGCTTCAGCGATTTTCACAATGTTGTGATGCTCCCACACCAGCAGCACCGTCCCTCGGTGGTGCCGAAGCTCCTTCACGAGGCCCTTGATTTCGTCGGGGGCGTAGTCGCTGTTGATGGTCAGGTTGTGCTGCACGGCGTAGGGCAGCACGGTTTGCATCATCCGCACGCGGGTGGTTTCCTCCTTATCGGTGCCGATGCACGGCACGTAGGTGAAATGGGGTGGCCGGGGCAGCAGGCTGTTGAGCACTTCGGGCAGGGCCAGCGCCCGCTCGAAGCCGGCGGCCGAAAGATTGTCGCCCTCCGTAGGCTTTTCGCCGTGCCGGATGATGACAATCTGGAGCAAGGGCCCTTTGGGAACCGGCGGGGCTTTGGGATGCACCGGGTTGAGGTGGTACAGCAGAAAAAGCTTGGTTCTGTCTAGTTCGGTGAAATGGGTAATCATGAGTCGAAGCAGTGTAAATGCGGCATACTAGCCCAGTAGGCGCAGAGTTACAAATGAGCATTGTTCACCCACTTTTTAGTATGTTAATGCAATCAAATTAGACTGAGCTGGCGCGAGTTTAGGCGTAGCCGTAACTCGTGCCTACGCTTTGGGCGAGGCTGTGCCTCGCAGCAGAACGACTTGCATTTGCCCGGCAATTGGCCTCAGGCGAGCTTGCCGCGTTGCGGCAGTGGAGGCACAGCCTCCACATCAATGTTGGTCACGAGTTACGGCTGCGCCTAAACTCTCGCCAGTTTGGGGCTTGTATAGTAAATTCGAAACATGGAAATATCACTGCCTGCACTGCAATTGAATTTTAGAACTGACTTAGCTAATAAGTTAGTTGAAACACAGATGGCCCTTGAGCTTATTGCTAGCAGCTTGAGCAAGTTAGGACTTGAGGCAGATGAACCTATTAGCTTCGGGTCGAGAGTACTAGTTACGTATGAAGGAAATACAGGTACAGCAGAAGGAAGAGTTTGGGGGATTAAACCCTCTGGGACTATCGTTGTAAATAGGGATGGATATAAGAGTGTCATGAATTTTGAGCCTAGTTCAGTAAAAAATCTATCAGTAGGCACATATGGACGGCTTGAAAGGAAGCAGTGGTTGTTAAAAAGGGATGTGATTGCCTTTCAAACAGTTCTCCAGGACTCTGGAATGCCAAGAGTTTTTACCGAGTTAAAAGATAATATCATTCATGTTGTTCAAATAGATAATTGCTCTTATTGTCAAATGGTTGATTTCGTTCATGCTTCTAATCTCAAGTCTTATAGATTGAAATTGCCACTCAATACTGTTGCATCTAAAGGCTACTATCATATCATATGCAGTGCTACTGATATTGAAAGCCTTTACGCTTCAGATAAATTTGCTTTCGAAAAATTCTATGATAAGCCTCCATTAGTAGTTAAATAACCTTTAAAGTTGTTGCAAGTTTCATAAAACAAAAAAGCGCGCTACTTACAAAGTAGCGCGCTTTTTTGTTTTATGAAATTAAATATCTCGCCGTAACTCGTGCCCATCATTCGGGCGAGGCTGTGCCTCGCATCAGAACGACTTGCATTTGCCCGGCAATTGACCTCAGGCGAGCTTGCCGCGTTGCGGCAGTGGAGGTACAATCTCCACTTCAATGTTGGTCACGAGTTACGGCTGCGCCTAAACTCGCGCCAGTTGGGGTACTTCCAGGTATCACAGGAAGCGTTCAACCGGCCTTATGAGTTGGCCGTAGCCACCGCGCCGCTGCCCCGCCATGCGCGGGTGGTGCATCAAGGGCCGGCCAATGTAGCAGCATAGTATCTGCTGCCCCAAAGCCGCTGCCGAAGCGGGCCGTGTCGCCCAGCAGGCCCAACGCACTGGCCGCTCAGGCTTCGTCGCCCGCTAAGCCGGCCTGCAGCGCATTCTTGATAAACTGCTTTTCGTAGTGCCGGTTGCGGCGGCTTTTCTTGGCTTCGGCGCGCTTGCCCAGCCGCTTATCCACGACAATCTCGCTCAACTGGTTCAGGTCGGCGAGCTGCTTAATATCGTTGGGGGAGTTGCACCGGGCCATCAAGCAGTGGGAAGAGTTTCAGGGTGCAAACCGGAGGCAGGTGCGAAAGTTGCGCCGCTACCCCAGCCGCTACCCCAGCCGCTACCCCAGCCGCTGCCCCAGCCGCTACCCCAGCCGCTGCCCCAGCCGCTGCCCCAGCCGCTGCCCCAGCCGCTGCCCCAGCCGCTACCCCAGCCGCTACCCCAGCCGCTACCCCAGCCGCTACCCCAGCCGCTGCCGAAGCGGGCCGCGTCGCGCCGCCGCGCCCGGCGGGCCCGGCGGGCCCGGCGGGCCCGCGTGGGCGGGGCCCCTTTACGCACCACACCCCGCCCTCCCAAGGTGGGGAAGGCAGGGTGTTTGGGGAAGGAAATCTTGTTATAATGGTGGGCGACTACCTCTGCGTGCTCCAGGAGCTAATGCTTCGGGTGGAGTTGGAAGCGAGATGGAATTGAATACACTGCGCTCTTGCCTAGCTGTTAGTCGATTGCTAACACACTCATTATAACGATAAACCCAATTCGCGATAACTCTACCAAATATCTTTAAGTGAGTAGATAAATCCGATGGTAAACTACTTACATTTTTACTGATGATGAATAATACTCCTAAACCATCATTTTCATTGCAAGCAACAGGCATATTTGAACAAATTATCGAGAATGATTCTCCGTTAGTCTCATAATTCTTAAAGACAAACTGTTGGTTGTTGAATGATTGTCTAATGGCTGTTTGGATTTCTAGTGCCTCTCCATTTACACCAGTAATATTGAATAGTTCTTTAGGCAAGCAGTGCCGTTTATCAAGTTTGTCGTCAATAGTAATCAAGCCGCTTTCCCAATGGTTAGGGGTGTCCATTGAACTGTAGCCATTCAGATACAATCCAATAGTAAATTTGGTGTTGATAGTGTTTAGTAGAAAGAACGTATTGTCTATTACTGGTTCTATAAGCTCGCGTACACCTTTTGAAATTCCTCCATCACAAAGATGGGTATCATCGCCAATATTTAAAGAGCAAGTTTGGCCATTAAGACGTTGCATCGTCTGCACGAGAAAATCATTAATAGTGTTTTTTCTCTCCGCTTCACTTCTCAATTCTTGAAGTTCTCGCTCCGATTTCAGCTCGTTAGTTATTGAACCAGGATAGTTAGCTGTGTAAGCGGTTTTAAAAAATAATATCAATAAGTAGGTGATTCCTAGAAATATTACAGCGTAAAGCGAGAGTCTATTGAGTGTTTCATTCTCAGTGCTTAGATTATTTGACACTATGCCAATAAGTGTAACAATGATTCCCTCAAATATGGCCGCGCCAATAACTGCTCGGTTGATGGTTTCCCCAAATGATTCAAGCCTTTTGATGATGCCATTAAATTCCATATATCTACTATTTTTTCCGGGTAAAAGAAAGGGAACTGCCTTGACGAGGTAGCCCCCTTTCTTGATTTGTATCTAAGAGCCCCGCTACATATTCCGCCGGTACTGCCCGCCGACCTCAAACAGCGCATTGGTAATCTGCCCCAGCGAGCAGTATTTCACCGTTTCCATCAGCTCGGCGAAGAGGTTGCCGTTGGCAACGGCTATTTGCTGGAGCTGCTGGAGACGCGCCGGGGCCTGGTCGGCGTTGCGCTGGTGCAGCAGCTGGAGCATGTCGATTTGGTACTGCTTTTCCTCCTCCGTGGCGCGGATGACTTCGGCCGGCACCACCGTGGGCGAGCCCTTCGACGAGAGGAAGGTGTTCACCCCGATGATGGGGTACTCGCCCGTGTGCTTCAGCATCTCGTAGTGCATGCTTTCCTCCTGGATTTTGCCGCGCTGGTACATGGTTTCCATGGCCCCGAGCACGCCGCCGCGCTCCGTGATGCGGTCAAATTCGAGCAGCACCGCCTCTTCCACCAGCTCGGTCAGCTCCTCGATGATGAAGGAGCCTTGCAGCGGGTTTTCGTTTTTGGCCAGCCCCAGCTCGCGGTTGATGATGAGCTGAATGGCCATGGCCCGGCGCACCGATTCCTCGGTGGGCGTGGTGATGGCCTCGTCGTAGGCGTTGGTGTGCAGCGAGTTGCAGTTGTCGTAGATGGCGTACAGCGCCTGCAGCGTGGTGCGGATGTCGTTGAAGTCGATTTCCTGGGCGTGCAGGCTGCGGCCCGAAGTCTGGATATGGTACTTCAGCATCTGGCTGCGGGCGTCGGCGCCGTACTTCAGCTTCATGGCCTTGGCCCAGATGCGGCGCGCCACCCGCCCAATCACGGCGTACTCCGGGTCGATGCCGTTGGAGAAGAAGAAGCTCAGGTTGGGCGCGAAGTCGTTCACGCTCATGCCCCGGCTCACGTAATATTCTACGAACGTGAAGCCGTTGCTCAGCGTCAGCGCCAGCTGCGTAATGGGGTTGGCCCCGGCCTCGGCAATGTGGTAGCCCGAAATGGACACGGAATAGAAATTCCGCACCTTCTCCGTGATGAAGTATTGCTGCACGTCGCCCATGAGGCGCAGCGCGAATTCGGTGCTGAAAATGCAGGTGTTCTGGGCCTGGTCTTCCTTCAGAATGTCGGCCTGCACGGTGCCGCGCACCTGCGTCAGGGTGCGGGCTTTGATGGTGGCGTACACATCGGCGGGCAGCACCTGGTCGCCGGTCACGCCGAGCAGGCGCAGGCCCAGGCCGTTGTTGCCGGCCGGCAATTCGCCCTGGTAGCGGGGGCGGGCCTGGCCCAGCGCCGCGTAAATCGCGTCGATTTTAGCGTCCGTTTCGGCTTCCAGGCCGTTTTCCTGAATGTAGAACTCGCACTGCTGGTCGATGGCCGCGTTCATGAAAAACGCCGCCAGCGTGGCCGCCGGGCCGTTGATGGTCATCGAAACCGACGTGCTGGGGTTGGCCAGGTTGAAGCCCGAGTAGAGCTTCTTGGCATCGTCGAGGCAGGCGATGCTCACGCCCGCGTTGCCAATCTTGCCATAGATGTCGGGCCGGTGGTCGGGGTCCTCGCCGTACAGCGTCACCGAGTCGAAGGCCGTGCTCAGGCGCTTGGCCGGCAGGCCCATGCTCACGTAGTGGAAGCGGCGGTTGGTGCGCTCCGGTCCGCCCTCGCCGGCAAACATGCGGGTGGGGTCTTCGCCTTCGCGCTTGAAGGGGAACACGCCGGCCGTGTAGGGAAATTCGCCGGGGAAGTTCTCCTGCATGGCCCAGCGCAGCCGGTCGCCCCAGCCGGTGTAGCGCGGCACCGATACCTTCGGAATCATATTGCCCGACAAGGATTTGGTGTGCGTCTGCACCCGAATTTCCTTGCCCCGCACCGAGTACACGTACTCCGGGTCGCGGTAGTTCTGCAGGGTGCTTTCCCAGTTTTCCAGAATGGCCTGGCTGTCGGCATCGAGGCGGCGGAGCTGGGTTTGCTTGTTCTTGCTGAACTCCTCCACGGTGCCGGCCGGGCTGGCTTTGTCGGCGCCGTAGTGCTCTTCCAGCTTGGCAAACGCGCCGGCTACTTCCGCAATGTTGGCCTGCTCGCGCACGCGCTGGTCGTAGGCTCGGTTGCTCTCAGCAATCTCCGAGAGGTAGCGCGTGCGGTGCGGCGGGATGATGTAAATCTTCTCCGAATCTGAGGTGCTGGTTTCCAGGTGCGAGGCGAAAATGGCCCCAGTTTTGGTTTCCAGCATCTTCAGCACCGCCCGGTACAGGCGGTTCATGCCCGGGTCGTTGAACTGCGAGGCAATGGTGCCGAACACCGGCATCTGGTCGGTAGGGGTGTCCCACAGGCCGTGGTTGCGCTGGTACTGCTTGCGCACGTCGCGCAGCGCGTCCAGCGCCCCGCGCTTGTCGAACTTATTGAGCGCAATCACATCGGCGAAATCGAGCATGTCGATTTTCTCCAGCTGCGTGGCCGCGCCGTACTCGGGCGTCATCACGTACAGGCTGGCGTCGGAGTGTTCGATGATTTCGGTGTCGGACTGGCCGATGCCGGAAGTTTCGAGGATAATAAGGTCGTAGTTGGCGGCTTTCACCACGTCCACCGCATCCTGCACGTACTTGCTGAGGGCCAGGTTGCTCTGGCGCGTGGCCAGGCTGCGCATGTACACCCGCGGCGAGTTGATGGCATTCATCCGAATGCGGTCGCCGAGCAGCGCGCCGCCGGTCTTGCGCTTGCTGGGGTCCACGGAGATAATGGCGATGGTCTTGTCCGGGAAGTCCATCAGGAAGCGCCGTACCAGCTCATCTACCAGCGACGACTTGCCCGCGCCGCCCGTGCCGGTGATACCGAGAATTGGTGCCTGGTGCCTGGTGCTTAGTGCCTGGTTCTGACTTTTCTCTTCCAACTGAAAATCGGAAACCAACTGCGACTTTACCCGCTCAAACTCCTCGGGGAAGTTCTCGGCCGCCGAAATCAGACGGCCAATGCTGCGGGCGTCTTTCTCTTTAACGTGGCCCGCCTCGCCGTTTAGATTCTGGCCAGTGGGAAAGTCGGCCTTTTCCAGCAGGTCGTTAATCATGCCCTGCAGACCCATGGCGCGGCCATCATCGGGCGAGTAGATGCGGGTGATGCCGTAGCCCTGCAAGTCCGCGATTTCCGTGGGCAGAATCACGCCGCCGCCGCCGCCGAAGATTTTGATGTGGCCCGCACCGCGCTCCTTCAGCAGGTCAAAAATGTACTTGAAATACTCGTTGTGCCCGCCCTGGTAGCTGGTGATGGCAATGGCCTGGGCATCTTCCTGAATGGCGCAATCCACGATTTCCTGCGCCGAGCGGTTGTGCCCGAGGTGGATTACCTCCGCGCCGCTGCTCTGAATGATGCGGCGCATGATGTTGATAGCGGCGTCGTGGCCGTCGAACAAAGCGGCGGCGGTGACGATGCGAACGTGGTTCTTCGGTTTATAAGGCGCGGTGGGAGCGGGGTGCATATAAAGTAGGGCGGGCTTCAGCCCGCCGTTAGAAAGCGTGAAAAACGTGCACGAAGGTACGGAAAACGTCCCGGCGGGGTCGGGCGGGGCAAGTCTGATAGAATAGCGTGAAACGCCAAACAGCCGGGCCGCCTCGCTGGCAGCCCGGCTGTTACTTCGGCTTCAGCCGATGCCTAAGCGGTGGCGGTTTCTTTCTTGGCGGTGGCCTTCTTCACGTCCGGAATCATATTGTGGGGGTTAATCACAAATTTCCGGGCCACGCCTTTATCAAATTCGGCGTAGCCTTTTGGCGCGTCGTCAAGGCTGATAATCTCCACGTTCACGGCTTTGGCAATCTGTACTTTATCGTACAAAATGGCCTGCATGAGCTGGCGGTTATAGCTCATCACGGGCGTTTGGCCGGTGTGGAAGGAATGGCTCTTGGCCCAGCCCAGGCCGAAGCGGATGGACAGGTTGCCGCTTCGAGCGGCCTGGTCCGCCGCGCCGGGGTCGTCGGTCACGTACAGGCCGGGAATGCCGATGGAGCCACCCGCCCGGGTAATTTCCATGAGGGAGTTGAGCACGGCGGCGGGCACTTCGGTCTTGGCCTGGGCCCCGTGGCCGCTGGCCTCGAAACCCACGCAGTCGATGGCGCAGTCAATTTCCGGTACGCCCAGAATCTGGGCAATCTGGTCGGCCAGGCTGGCGTCCTCGTTCAGGTCCACTGTTTCGCAGCCGAAGGAGCGGGCGTGCGCTAGGCGGGCCTTGTTCATGTCGCCCACAATCACCACGGCCGCGCCCAGCAGCTGCGCCGATGCGGCGGCCGCCAGGCCCACTGGCCCGGCCCCGGCCACGTACACCGTGGTGCCCGGCCCCACGCCCGCCTTCACGGCCCCGTGGAAACCGGTGGGGAAAATGTCGCTCAGCATGGTCAAATCGCGGATTTTCTCCATGGCCTGTTCCTTGTTGGGGAACTTCAGCAGGTTGAAATCGGCGTAGGGCACCATCACGTACTCGGCTTGGCCGCCTACCCAGCCGCCCATGTCCACGTAGCCGTAGGCGCCACCGGCGCGGCCTTCGTTCACGGTCAGGCAAATGCCGGTTTTCATCTCCTTGCAGGTGCGGCAGCGGCCACAGGCCACGTTAAACGGCACCGACACGAGGTCGCCTTTTTTCAGGAACTCCACGTCCTCACCGGCCTCCACTACCTCGCCCGTGATTTCGTGGCCCAGCACCAAGCCGGCGGGGGCCGTGGTCCGGCCGCGCACCATGTGCTGGTCGGAGCCGCAAATGTTGGTTGAAACTACTTTCAGAATTACTCCGTGAGTGATTTTCTTGCCCTTGGGGTTCTTTAGCTCGGGAAAATCAATGCTCTGGACCTCGACCTTGCCGGGACCCAGGTAAACAACGCCTCTGTTGCTAGCCATGATGCTGGGGATTAATGAAATAAACGGAAAAAGAAAAACGCCATGCCTGGCAAGCCGAAGCATGGCGTTTGGGTCGGCGGGGTTGCGCGTCCTACCGCTTGCCTTCGATGGCCAGCTGGCCGGCCTCGGCTACGGCGTGGTCGTCCTCCACGGTGCTGCCCGATACGCCAATGGCTCCCATCACCAGGCCGCCATCGCCCTTGATGGGGATGCCGCCGGGAAAGCTGATGAGGCCGCCGTTGGAATGCTCGATGCCGAAGAGCGGCCCGCCCGGCTGCGACAGCCCCCCAATGGCCCCGGTGGGCATGTCAAAGAAGCGCGCCGTTTTGGCTTTCTTAATGGAAATGTCGAGCGAACCCAGCCAGGCATCGTCCATACGGATGAATGCCACGAGGTTGGCACCGGCATCGACCACCGCAATGTTCATTTTAACGCCCATTTCGAGGGCTTTTTCGTGGGCGGCTTGCACGGCCGTTTGGGCTTGTTTCAGGGTGATTCCCATAAGTGTGTTGGTGAGTTGGGGTGAAAGCTGGTTTTGAAAAATAAAATCCTTCCAACTCTTAAGCGGATTCTGGCCCATTTGGTTAGCCCCAATGTGGTGATTGCGACCATACCGGACCATTTTGCGAGAATAATACAGGGCCGGAAAAATCCGGGGATACCATCCTGGGCAACTCGATGCCGATTTCTGTACTGGTAGTCGGATATAAAAAAAGCCCCGGCAGGCCGGGGCTTTTGCAGTCGTTTCGGGCATCTCAGCCAAAAACCAGCGGCGGGCTCAGGGCCAGGCGCCAGACCAGGGCCACGACAATGGCCGCTGCCACCAGGCCCCAGCCCACGCGTGTGGCCTGGGGGCGCTTCACGGTTTCGGAAAATACCTCGTTGAGGCAGCCCAGGGCCAGCGGGGTCACCAGCAGGCCCATCAGGGCCAGGTGCAGGGTTTCCTGTACGGTGAGGTAGGGCACTTTGGCCAGGGCAATGAAGATTCCTCCGGCCACCCAGGGCACGATGAGCGTGCTCACCACCATGAGCCGGCGGTTGGCGAAGCGCATCACCGTGTGCGAGTCGTGGGCCTGCAGGAAGGCAATGGCCCCGAAATAGCCCAGGCCCAGCTGCACCAGTCCGGCCAGCAGCGCCAGCAGTACGTTCATCACATTGCCCAGGCGCAGGAGCCAGTCGGGCACGTACCAGAAGCCCGATTGCGTGAACGTATCGGCCAGCAAAGCCCCGAATACGGCGTTGCAGGCGTGGAAAGCCACCCACAGCAGCAGCAGCTTAAACTGCCCCCGCCGCGCCCGTGCGCCCTGCCAGTACCAGCGAAACGCCACCAGCCCCAGCACAAGGCACACCACCGGCCCGCTGCCATACACCCCAACGATGGCCGTGCGCCACCACTCATTATCGGCCAGGGTGTAGCGCACGTCGCTGGGGTCCCAGATTCCGCGCAACTGGAAGTGGTGCGACACGGCCACCTTCACCGCCTGATGCAGGCCCCACACCAGATAATAGGCCAGCACATACAGCGCCGTGCCGTTGGCGGCCACGATGTAAAACTTGCGAGGGTCGGTTTTGAGGGAAGTAGTAGTAGCAGTTTCCGGGTGCATAGGCAGCTTTACTGAAGCGGGCAAAATCGGGGAATCAGCAAAACTAAGCTGCTGGGCTGCAATTGCGCAGCCGCATTTCGCTGCCCGGCTAAATAAGGCCCGGCCAGGACCGAAAAAGCCACTTGTAGCCCGTCGCGGGCATCGGGCAGTAATAACCAAAGTCATGGCAATATATGATAGTTGTCACGGCATTGAAGGGGGCGCCGGGTGCATCTTGCAATAGTCAGAAAACCTCCGGGTAATTCTGTTTCGTTGGCCTTTAACTCACCCTGTCATGGTTACGCCCTCGCTGTTGTTTTCCCTGCTACTGGTATTTGGCCTGCTGGCCATTGGCCTGCGCCGTGGTACCCCGGCCCGCGCCTACTAAGATGCCTATGCAAACAGGCATTTGATGCGGACAGGCAGCCGGCGAAAATGCCGGCTGCCTGTCCGCTTGCCTCCCCAGATAGCCGCTAAGCCGTTCGGTTCGTTCGGCCTTCCCATCCTTTTTGCTTTTTTGCCATGAAAAGCCAACCTGCAACGATTAGCACGGAAGAGCATTTGGCCGATGCCGACATCACGGCGGCCATCGAGCTGTTGTTTATGCTCAAGAAAGGCGTCACGTCGCACCTGGTGGAGGTGGCCACGCACGAAGGCATTGTGGTGCTCAGCGGCTTCACCGACAACCTGCTGGCGCGGGAGCGGGCGGCCGAAGTGGCCAAAGCCGTGCTCGGCGTGCGCGGCGTGGTAAACGAGCTGGCCATTCGCACCCCCGATGTGCCCAGTGCCGAGCTGCAGCGCCGGGTGGTGCGGGCCTTGCAAAACGACCCCGCCGTGCGGCGCTACCACGTACACAGCTACGCCAGCAACGGCGAAATCGTGCTGCAAGGCAGCGTGCAGACCTGGGCCGAAGAGCTGCTGGTACTGCGGGCCCTGCGCGGCGTGCCCGGCGTGCGCCACCTGCACAACCGCCTGGTGGTGCGCGGCGGCCCGGAAACGGCCGCCGATGAGGACATTGCCGCCCACATTCGCAATTGCCTGGCCTGGGACCTGCGCGTGAAAAGCCCGCTCGTGGACATCGCCGCCGACCACGGCGTGGTACACCTGAGCGGTACAGTGGGCACGGCGGCCGAGTTCGACCACGTGCTGGCCACCGCCTACCGGGCCGGGGCCACCAGCGTGGAGGCCGCGCAGCTCCAGGTAGCCCCGTGGGCCCTGGATAAGGTGCTGCGCCACCAGCGGTTTGCCCCGAAACCGGACGAAGCCGTGGCCCAGGCCGTGCGCGATGCCCTGCGCTACGACCCGCGCTGCCAGCCCGATGCGCCCACCGTGCAGGTCGAGCATGGCACCGTGACCCTGACCGGCACGGTGGGCAACCTGCGCGCCCGCCGCGCCGCCGGCCAGGACGCCCGCAATGTATTGGGGGTGAAGGAGGTGCGCAACCTGCTGCAAGTAAGCCCCGCCGCGCCCGTGGCCGATGATGTGTTGGAGCACCTGGTGCGAGAGGCCCTGGCCGCCGATGCCTACCTGGCCGGCTACGACTTGCAGGTGAGCGGCCACCACGGCCGGGTGCAGGTGGGCGGCGCGGTAGATTCGCATTTCGACCAGCAGCGCACGGCGGAAGTGGCCAGCGGCATCAACGGCGTAGTGGCCCTGGAAAACCACGTGCGGGTGGTTCCGGGGCGGGCGCAACCCGACGATGAAGACGATGATGCGGCCGACCTCACCGGCCCGGCCGCCGACCTAGCCCTGGAGCAGCGCATCCGGCTGCATTTCTACTGGTCGGCGCTGCTGCACGACCAGGAAATTGAGGTGCGCGTGGCCAACGGCCGCGCCACCCTCACCGGCCCCGTGGATACGTGGCTGGAGCGCCAGCGCGCCGCCACCGATGCCCGCGACTGCGGAGCCCGCGAAGTGAACAACCACTTACGGCCGCTGCACTGAAGGCCGCCGACCAATCAGCAACTAATAAATATAAGCGTATGATGACATGACTACGACTTGCTAATCAACGTGCTACTAGACCCGTTCAAATCATGTCGCAGCCAATCCCGACCCCTGCTTTTCCATTCACTGTGCAGTCCCCGCGCCCCACCGAATCGCCCACTGTCGGCAGCCCTGCTACGCCCAGCTACCCGGCCCCAGAGCGCTACCGCGAGCCCCGCCCCCTGACCGAAGCTGACTACGGCCTCGACGATACGCTGACCGAAGCGGCCGGCATGGCCCGCAATCCGGGCGCGCTGGGCGTTTACGCCGGCTCTTTCTAAGCCGATAATATCCTGGCCCAGCGGGTAGTGGCGGCCCGCCTCGGCAACGGCATCTGGCCCTGGCTGGGCCTAGTCGTAAAGGGTCGAAATCTCGATTAGTCGCTTGATATCCAGGATGGTGATGCTGCTGCCTTTGGTGCTGAGCACGCCTTCTGCCTTCAGCTCGGCCATGAACCGGCTCACGGTTTCGCGCACGGTGCCCACCAGCGCGGCCAGGTCTTCGCGCGAAATCGTGAAGCTGGGCGGGCCATCGGCCGGTTGCTGGTAGGTGCGCAGCAGCAGGAGCAGGGCCTCGGCCAGGCGCTCGCGCACGGGCTTGTAGGCCAGGTGCAGCATTCGTTCCTCGGTTTCGGCCAGCTCGTTGGCCATCAGCTTCATCAGTGAGAAAGCAAAGCCCGGATTGTGCTCGATGAGCTGAAAAAACACCGATTTGGGAATAAAGCACACCTCGGCCTCGTCGAGGGCCAGGGCATTGGCGGCGTGGCCAGTGCCGGCCAGCAGTCCCCGGTAGCCCAGAATGTTGCCGTCTCTGGCCAGCCGGATGATTTGCTCCTTGCCATCGCCGCCCACTTTCGTCACCTTCACATGGCCCGAGTTGATGCTGTAGAGCCCCGCCGCGTGGTCGCCCTCCCGAAACAATACCTGCCCGCGCTGATAATGATGAGTCGTTTTCGCGGCCTCAATTAGGGCCATGTGTTGGTTGCTGGCCAGCAGGGCATCGGCCCAGTGGCGGCAATCCGGGGGGGGATGTGGGACAAATGAATTCACGATATCGGCTAATTATTATTAATGCAATATATATAATTGTAATAATAATTATAAAACTTCGATGGTTTTCTGCCTGCCACCAAGTCGGTGGCACCCCGCTTTTCCCGCTGCTACGCACTAATCCGGGCCCTGGATAGCGCCTCAGGCACATCGGGAAATATTTGGGCTGATAAACCCCTGCACGGCTGCGGCCCGCTGCTTTGTTACGCCGGGAAATACTGAGTTCTGGTTTTCAATCCGTTGCTGAAGCTATTTGCATATACTTGTACGGGGTGTAGAGACGCGACACTTCGCGTCTCTACACCCCGTACACGCTAAAAAACGGCTCAGAAGCGCTCAACCAGCAACGACACCACAGACGGCCCTGCACAACTACCGCTCCTCCCGTTGCCCGGCCAGGGTGGTGCCCGGGGGCTGGTTTTCTGTCGCGTCCTTCCGCTGGCGCAGGCTGGGCAGGGCGCTGCGCTGGGCGGCGGCCTGCATGGCCAGCAGCTGCCGGCGCAGGGTAGCATCCAGGCCATATACGTCGGGGTAGAAGCGCAGCCGGCCCGCCACCACCGCGCAGGTAGCGTAGCGCACGTGCAGCGGCAGGGGGCGCTTCAGAAAGATGGTGCGCGGCTGCGGATTGGCGGTGCACTGGGCCTCGGTGGGCAGCGCGGCGCTGGTGCTGTCGGGCCCCAGCAGGTAGGCTGCCAGGTGCATGGGGCGCGCCAGCTTCATGCAGCCTTCCTCCAGCGCCCGGTAGGCGTGCGCAAACTGGCCGGGCTCTGGGGCATCGCTGAGGTACAGGCCGTAGGGGTTCGGAAATCGAAAGATGATGTTGCCCAGCAGGTTGCCGCAGCCCGGGCTTTGGCGAATGGTATAAGGGAAGTTCGTCACCGTAACGCGCTGCCAGTTTACGGTGGCCGGGTTCACGGCTTTGCCCTGGGCATCAAAGAGCCGGTAGTTGTTGTTGGCCAGGAAGTCCTGCTCCGGCGCGTAGCGGGCATTGGCCTTCAGGTAGGGCAGAATGTGGCGCACCGCTACGTCGTGGGGCACGTTCCACTCGGGCGCAATGGTGAAAGACGTAACCCGACTGTTCAGCGTAGGCGTGGGCCGGTCCGGCCGCCCAATCATAATCCGCTGGCTGAGCTGCACGCGGCCCTTGCGCACCACCTCCAGCTGATAAGCCGGCAGGTTCACCAGCAGGTATTCGCTGCCGGGAATGGCCTCCCAGCGCCACCGCTCCAGCGTCAGGGCCATTTGCTGGCTGCGCCGGCGGTGAGCCGGAGCATCGTTCCCGGTAGCGGGCTGCCGCCGCCAGCGCGCCAGCGCCTTTTGAAGCTCCCGGTACTCGCGCTGCGGCGGCTGGCAGCGCAGCAAGGCCGCCGCAAAGCCCGGGGCAGCCAGCGCCCGGGCCACCCAGGCCGCCGGCTCAAACGGAGCCCCAGCTTTTTCCAGTGGCGAAGGCGTGAAGGCATGCAGCTGCCCCCGCCGCAAATGCCGCGCAAACAGCACCACGCCATCGGTCAGCAGCACATCGAAACGGGCCTGCCGGGCTACCTGGCCCGCCGTGCCGGCCGGCTGCGCCAGCGAATCGGCCAGCGCCTTGAGCAGCGGCACATGGTACACCGCCGGCGTCAGGCCGTAGTCGCTGGCCTGGGTCAGCAGCGCCAGCGCCGCCCGGCCTTTCGGCCCGGCTCCGGCATCTGCGCACCACGCCGCCGAGTGCTGGCGCTGGGTATAAAATGCCTGCACGGCCGGTTCATCGGCCAACGCCAGCGGTAAGGCCCGCTCGGCCGCCGGCACCGCCAGCAGGCGCTGAATGCGGCCGGCCAGCGAGTCGGCCGGGTAATTGGGTGCCAGGGCACGGGGCGCGGCCAGCCGGTCGGCGCTGGTCAGCCCGAAAAGAATGGCCGTCAGTGAAGCCGCTAGCAGCATGGACTTTAACGGACGCATATTCAGAGGGGTAGGGTGAGGATAACCGCTGGTAAAGGTGGTGGGCCCGCCCCCGCAATGCTGTGATGAACGTCATGGCAACGCATGAGATTTCTCATCTGACCAACTCGGCTGCCGCGATGCACTACGCCGCGCAAAATCCCCGCTCCAAAACAAGTCCCGAAGCCGGCAGCTGCCCCGGAATCTGCCCCTCGCCAGGCCAAATCGCGCAGACTAGTTATTCTGGTCGTAATTTGCAGGCTCAAGCTGGTAAAACGGGTACTAGGGTAGCGGAAAGCCGGGCAACGGTCAGTCAGCTTTCCCGAGTTTCAACCGCCCCGCCAGCAGCCCAGCTTAAGAAATATCTGTGAAGAATATCCGCAACTTTTGCATCATTGCCCACATCGACCACGGTAAAAGCACCCTGGCCGACCGCCTGTTGGAATTCACCAGCACCGTGGCCAAGCGCGACATGCAGGCCCAGCTGCTCGACAACATGGACCTGGAGCGCGAGCGCGGCATCACCATCAAGAGCCACGCCATCCAGATGCAGTACCCCTACAAAGGGGAAATCTACACGCTGAACCTGATTGACACGCCCGGCCACGTCGATTTTAGCTACGAAGTAAGCCGCAGCATCGCCGCCTGCGAAGGCGCTTTGCTGATTGTAGATGCTTCGCAGGGCATCGAAGCCCAGACGATTTCCAACCTCTACCTCGCCATCGGGGCCGATTTGGAAATCATCCCCGTGCTCAACAAAATCGACCTCCCGCACGCCATGCCCGAGGAGGTGACCGACGAAATCGTGGACCTGATTGGCTGTGAGCCCGGCGATATTCTGCACGCTTCCGGCAAAACCGGCATCGGCATCGAAGCCATCCTCAATGCCATCTGCGACCGCATTCCGGCCCCGAAAGGCGACCCGGAAGCCCCCCTGCAAGCCCTGATTTTCGACTCCGTCTACAATTCCTACCGCGGCATCGAAGTCCTGTTCCGCATCAAAAACGGCACCATGCGCAAAGGCGACAAGGTGAAGTTTATGGCCACGGGCAAAGAGTACGGCGCCGACGAGATTGGCATCCTGGGCCTGAACCAGGAGCCGCGTCAGGAAATGAGCGCCGGCAACGTGGGCTACCTCATCTCGGGCATCAAAGAAGCTCGCGAGGTGAAGGTGGGCGACACGATTACCCACGTGGCGCGGCCCACCACCGAAGCTATTCAGGGCTTTGCCGATGTAAAGCCGATGGTGTTTGCCGGTATCTACCCCGTCGAAACCACCGAGTACGAGGAGCTGCGCTCATGTATGGAGAAGCTGCAGCTCAACGATGCCTCGCTGGTGTGGGAGCCCGAAACGTCGGTGGCCCTGGGCTTTGGCTTCCGTTGCGGCTTCCTGGGCATGCTGCACATGGAAATCGTGCAGGAACGCCTGGAGCGCGAGTTCAACATGACGGTCATCACCACCGTGCCCAGCGTGCAGTTCCACGCCATCGGCACCAAAGACCAGCTCCTGACAATCAACGCCCCGTCGGAAATGCCGGAGCCCAACCTGATTAAGCTCATTGAAGAGCCCTTCATAAAGGCCCAGATTATTACGGCGGCGGATTACGTAGGCCCCATTATCACGCTGTGCATGGACAAGCGCGGCATCATTAAGGGCCAGTCCTACCTCACTTCCGAGCGGGTAGAAATGACCTTTGAGCTGCCGCTGTCCGAAATTGTATTCGACTTCTTCGACAAGCTTAAAACCATCAGCCGGGGCTACGCTTCGCTTGATTATGAGCTGATTGGCTTCCGCGAAGCCGACATGGTGAAGCTCGACGTGATGCTAAACGGCGAGAAGGTCGATGCCCTGTCGGCCATCGTGCACCGCTCCAAGAGCTACCAGTGGGGCAGCCGCCTCTGCGAGAAGCTGCGCGAGCTGCTGCCCCGCCAGATGTTCGACATCGCCATTCAGGCCTCCATCGGCCAGAAAATCATTGCCCGCGAAACGGTGAAAGCCCTCCGCAAAAACGTGATTGCCAAGTGCTACGGCGGCGACATTTCGCGGAAGCGCAAGCTGCTCGAAAAGCAGAAAGAAGGCAAGAAGCGGATGCGCTCCGTGGGTTCCGTCGAAATCCCACAGGAAGCCTTTCTGGCGGTGCTTAAGATTGATTGATTTGAAAAAGGCGGCTTTCGAGCCGCCTTTTTTATGCATGTCATGCTGACGAAGGAAGCATCTTATCACGGCTGCTTTCGTCAGAATTGCTAACAACATGCGGCGCAAGGCGTGATAAGGTCCTTCGCTTTGCTCAGGATGACACATAATCCCCTTATGACTTCCGTAACCACCTCCAACCTCATCGACGGCAAGCAGACCGCCGAGGACATCAAAGCCGAAATCGCCATCGAAGTGGCCGCCCTGAAAGCCGCCGGCCATAAGGTGCCGCACCTCGCCGCCATTCTCGTGGGCCACGACGGCGGCTCCGAAACCTACGTGCGCAACAAGGTGCTGGCCTGCGAGCGGGTCGGCTTTGCGTCCACGCTGCTGCGCTACGAAGATGATATTACCGAGGCCGACCTGCTGGCCAAGGTGGACGAGCTGAACCGCGACCCCGAGATTGACGGCTTCATTGTGCAGCTCCCGCTGCCGGCCCACATCAACCCCGAAAAGGTCATTGAAGCCATCCGCCCCGAGAAGGACGTCGACGGTTTTCACCCCATGAACATCGGCCGGATGGTGGCCGGTTTGCCGGCCCTGCTGCCCGCCACGCCCTCGGGCATCGTGGAGCTGCTGGCGCGCCAGGGCATCAAAACCAGCGGCAAGCACGCCGTGGTTATCGGTCGTTCCAACATTGTGGGTACGCCGGTTAGCATACTGCTGGCCAAGAATTTGGATACAGCTAACTGCACGGTTACTTTATGCCACTCGCGTACCCAGAACCTGGCCGAAATCTGCCGGACGGCCGACATCGTGGTGGCTGCCATTGGCCGCCCCGAGTTCGTGACCGCCGACATGGTGCAGCCCGGCGCAGTGGTGATTGACGTGGGCACCACCCGCGTGCCCGACGCCAGCAAAAAAAGCGGCTACACCCTGAAGGGCGACGTGAACTTTGCCGAGGTGGCCCCGTTGGCTTCGGCCATTACGCCAGTGCCCGGCGGCGTAGGCCCCATGACCATCGCCATGCTTTTGCTAAATACGCTGCGGGCCGCGAAGGGCGAAATATACCCGCACCCAGCCGGCTGATTTTTAGGAATATTTGGTTATAATTAGCTCCTGGCGTACTTTTAAAGTCCGGCCTTGGGAACGGCGTGTCCTATAGTTGGTGTTCAGGTTGCTTCGCTTCCTGAGGCTTTTTGTGAAAATACCCGTGACGTTACTTACTTCTGAATTAATTGCATCTTCCGATGATGTGACGGCTGTGCCCGCCGGAACGCTGCTGCCCGTAATGGAGCAGTTCTATACCATTCAGGGCGAAGGGTATAATACCGGCCGGGCCGCCTATTTTATCCGCTTGGGCGGTTGCGACGTGGGCTGCGTATGGTGCGACGTGAAGGAATCGTGGGATGCCGACGCCCACCCCCGCCAGTCGGTAGCGCAACTGGTGGAAGCCGTGCTGGCCTATCCCGGCCGCGATGTGGTCATTACCGGCGGCGAGCCGCTGATGCACAATCTGGAGCTCCTCACGGCGGCTTTGCAGGCGGCCGGCTGCCGCACCTGGCTCGAAACCTCGGGCGCGCACCCGCTCTCCGGCACCTGGGATTGGATATGCCTTTCGCCCAAGAAATTCAAGGCCCCGCTGCCCGAAGTGCTGGCTGTGGCCCACGAATTGAAGGTAGTCGTATTTAATGGGCACGATTTTGCATGGGCTGAGGAACACGCGGCGTTGGTTCCGGCCACCACGCGCCTATACTTGCAGCCCGAGTGGAGCCGTGCCGCGCGCATGACGCCCGAGCTGGTTGACTACGTGAAGCAGCACCCGCGCTGGCAGGTGTCGCTCCAGACTCACAAATACCTCGACATTCCCTAGCTTACCGTATGCGTTGCATTTCAGTGTTGGGGGCCGTGCGCCTCGGAATGATGTGTCTGCTGGGCCTGGCCTCTGCCGAATCGGCCTGGGCGCAGCTACCGCCCAAAGTGCAGATGCCCACCAACACGAAGGCCCGCAGCCTGCTCGAAAAAGCGCAGCAGCAAACCAAGGAAAGGGACTTCATCAAGGCCGTTGAAACCCTGAACCAGCTCAACCAGAAGTTCCCATCCTTCGGCGAAGCCTTCCTGCTGAAGGGCTCCCTGCTGAAAGCCATGGGCGACAACCGGGGGGCCCTGGCCGCCTACCGCGACGGCCTGTCCAAAGTAGCCCCCGAGCCGGTTCACGCCTCCGAATACCAGCTGCTGGGCGACCTGGCCCTGAGCTACGGCGACTACCAGACTGCCCTCGATGCCTACCGGCAGCTGATGAAAGTGGCCCCCAAAACCCAGAAAAACCTGGCTAAGTCGCAGCGGCAGCTTCTCACCTGTGAGTTTGCGCTCGATGCCATGAAGCACCCTGTGGGCGAAGCGCCGCTGCCGCTGCCCGCTCCGCTGAATAGCTTCAAGTTTCAGTATTTCCCGGCCCTTACGGCAGATAACCGGTTCCTGCTCTTCACGGGCCGGCCGGCGGCCAGCAGCGGCGAAGACCTATACATAAGCCGCCAGAACAAGGACGGGTCCATGGGCGAACCCGTGCCGATTTCGCCGGCCATTAATTCCAGCTACAACGAAGGCGCGGGCTCGATTTCGGGCGATGGCAAAACGCTGGTTTTCGCGTCATGCGACCGGCCCAAGGCCATTGGCAACTGTGACCTGTACATCTCGCGCCGCACCGGCAACAACTGGAGCCCGCCCATTAACCTGGGTCTCAACGTGAACTCTACGGAGTGGGACTCGCAGCCGTCGCTCTCGGCCGATGGCCGTACCCTGTACTTCACCTCGACCCGGCGCGGCGGCCAGGGCCAGGAGGATATTTACGTGACCACCCTGCAGCCCGATGGCAACTGGAGCCCCGCCCAAAACGTGGGCACGCCTGTGAACACCGCCGGCAAGGACATGGCCCCGTTCATCCACGCCAGCGGCACCACGCTTTATTATGTGACCGATGGCTTAGTGGGCATGGGTGGCCTCGACGTTTTTCGGTGCGAAAAGCAGGGGGCCAGCAACTGGAGCGAGCCCCGCAACCTGGGCTACCCACTCAATACTTTCGAAAACGAAGCCTCCCTTTTTATCACTTCCGATAACCAGAAGGGTTTCTGCTCGCGCAGCCGGGCATCGGAGGAGCCGCCCGGGGGCTACCGGCTGTCGCGCGAGCGGCCGGTGGAGCTGTTCGGCTTTGCGGTGCCGCCGGCCGTGAAGGCCCGCGAAACCAGTACTTACACCCAGGGCCGCGTGTTCGATGCCAACACCAAAAAGCCCCTCAAAGCCGAAGTAAAGCTCTACGACCTCGACACCGACGTGCTCACGCAGTTCGTGACTTCCGACCCCGAGTACGGCGACTACACGGTGGTGCTCAACGAAGGCCACCATTACGCCATGTACGCTGCGGCCGATAAATACCTGCTCAAAAGCCTCAGCTTCGACTATTCCAGCCAGCACCCGTTCAGCCCCACGGCGCTGGATATTTACCTCGAACCCGTGCGCGCCGGTCGCAGCGTGGTATTGAATAACCTGTTTTTCGATACCAATAAGTACGACCTGAAGCCGCAGTCCCGCACCGAGCTCAATCGCCTGATTGAGTTCCTGCGGCAGTACCGCGACGTGCAGATTGAAGTATCCGGCTATACCGACAACGTAGGTGCCCCTGAGTCTAATATTCAGCTCTCGCAGCGCCGTGCCCAGGCAGTGGTTGAATACCTGTCTGACCACGGCATTTCCACCACCCGGCTGCGCTCTAAAGGCTATGGCGCAGGCCACCCCCTGGCTGCCAACGATACCGAAGGCCATCGCCAGCTCAACCGCCGCATCGAGCTGCACATTTTGTAAGGGCGGGATTACCCATTCCGGTCATCACTGCCACTGGGATTATTGTGGGCTGCCGGCTTTTTTGCCGGCAGCCCTTATGGTGCTGTAGCCTTGATGGTGCTGCATTTGCTGCCCCAATTCGTCGCACCACACCATTCAAAGCCCGCACACCAGCCCGAAAATCACTCATTTACGGGTGCCAAGGCAGCTGAAAGGCCACCGTACCTGCACAGGCTGGCCTGGATAGCAGCTTAAACCAACTATTGAGAGAATGGCCCTACAAGGGCTTTTTACTTAAAGTAAGGCTTTAAGTAAGGTGAAATATAATTGCACTCGTAAGGAAAAATATATGGTTCGCCCACTGGAAAACTTTTTTCCGGCCTCAGCGACTGATTTTTTTAAGTAAGCTATTTAACTATAAATCAGGTATTTATTTAACAAGGTAAAAACCTTGAAATTAAAAAAGTGCCAGAAAAAGTATTTTTTGTTCAAATTGATAATTTGTCTATGTTTGATGAGCCCAATTGCACTCCAGCAGGGCACTTGCCTTATCTCATCACCATAACCCCCACATTCCATGAAAAATTTATTCCTGGCTACTTGCTTTGCTGCGGGTGTTACCGTTACCCCAGTGGCCATGGCCGGCCCCGGCGACGGCTCTTACTCACACGCCATGATGGCGCGGGCTACCACGCTCACCCGGGCGCTGGCGCAGCACGTACATTTCAACGAGGCCCAATACCTCTCCGTAAAGCAGCTGCACCTGAATATGCTCACCGAGCGGCGCGACCTGGAGATTATGCTCAACGGCGCCAGCGCGGAAGAGCGTGATACCCAGTTGGCCCAGGCTCAGCAGCGCTACGAAACCGAGCTGGCCGGCATCCTGCAGCCCCAGCAGCTGCTGGCTTACCAGAACCTCCGCACCAACTTTACCGCGCACCGCCTGAAATAGGGGAGGGCAACCTTCCCGGCCGGACACGAAAAAGCCCGCTCCATAGAGCGGGCTTTTTGTTTTTAGCCAATTGGCCGGGACTAGCGGGCGTCGATGGCCGTGTAGTCGCGCTCCAGTTCGCCGGTGTAAATCTGGCGGGGACGGCCGATGGGCTCTTTGTTCTCGCGCATCTCTTTCCACTGGGCAATCCAGCCGGGTAGGCGGCCTAGGGCAAACATCACGGTGAACATCTCGGTAGGGATGCCCAGCGCTTTGTAGATGATGCCGGAGTAGAAGTCTACGTTCGGGTACAGCTTGCGCTCGATGAAGTATTCGTCGGTGAGGGCGGCCTGCTCTAGCTCCTGCGCGATTTTCAGCAGCGGGCTGTCCTGCATGCCGAGGGCCTGCAATACTTCGTCGGCGGCTACTTTGATGATTTTGGCGCGCGGGTCGAAGTTCTTGTACACGCGGTGGCCGAAGCCCATGAGGCGGAATGGGTCGTTCTTATCCTTGGCTTTGTTGATGAACTTGCTGGTGTCGCCGCCGTCTCTTTCGATGGCTTCCAGCATTTCCACAACTTCCTGGTTAGCACCGCCGTGCAGCGGACCCCACAGGGCATTGATGCCGGCCGAAACCGAGCCGTACAGGCTGGCGTTGGCCGAGCCCACGAGGCGCACCGTGCTGGTGGAGCAATTCTGCTCGTGGTCGGCGTGCAGGATGAGCAGCTTGTTGAGGGCGCTAACCACTACGGGGTTGATTTCATACTTCTCGGTAGGGAAGCTGAACATCATGTAGAGGAAGTTGGCGCAATAGTCCATGTCGTTGCGCGGGTAGTTCAACGGATGGCCCATGTTGTTCTTATAGGTCCAGGCCGCGATGGTCGGCATCTTCGCCAGCAGGCGAATGATGTTCAATTCCATCTCCTCGGGGCTGAGGTCGGGCGACACGCTCTGCGGATAGAAGCCGGTGAGGGCACAGATGAGCGACGACAGGATGGCCATGGGGTGCGTAGCCGACGGGAAACCGTCGAAAATCTTCCGCATGTCCTCGTGTACCAGCGTGTGCTTGGTGATTTGGCCGTTGAAGTGCGCCAACTCAGCCTCCGTGGGCAGCGCACCATAAATCAGCAGGTAGGCTACTTCCAGGAAGCTCGACTTTTCGGCCAGCTGCTCAATGGGATAGCCGCGGTAGCGGAGAATGCCTTCCTCACCGTCGAGGAACGTGATGGCGCTTTTGGTAGCGCCGGTGTTTTTGTAGCCCGAATCGAGGGTGACATAGCCGGTCTGGTCGCGCAGCTTGCCAATGTCAAATGCCTTTTCGTGTTCGGTGCCTTCGATAACGGGCAAGGTGATGGACTTGCCGTCGAGGATGAGTTCAGCAGTTTCTGCCATGGGCGGGAGGGGTGTGAGGGAAATAGAGTGCGAAACTAAGCCATACGGGTTAAGCCGGGAAATTTTCCCGGCTTGGTATGAACATTCATTACAGTTAAAAGGACCGTGAGGTTTCGATAAACGACCCTAAAAAGTGCGCAGAGGCCGCCTGGCAACGTTTGCATTGATTTCGGGCGGGTCATTGGAGGAAAAGCAGCAAAACAAATTATTTGCCGATGCAGAACTGGGTGAAAATGCTCGTGAGCAAGTCTTCGGATGAAATTTCGCCGGTTATTTCGCCCAGCGCCGCCAGGGCGTGGCGCAGGTCGGCGGCCAGTAGCTCGGTGCCGAAGCCGGTGTCGAGGCCGGTTTGCACGGCGGCGAGGTGAGCGGCGGCGGTTTCGAGGGCGCGGGCGTGGCGCACGTTGGTGACGATGGTAGCCGAAGCGTTGTTTTCGAGCGCCGAGCCGCGCACCTGCTTCAGTAGAGCCGTTTGGAGGGCTTCGAGGCCCTGGTTTTGAGCGGCAGCCAGCAGCACCAGCGGTATTTCGGTGTTTTCTTTGGAGTGGCTGGCTTGAAACTCAGTTTCAAAAGCAGCCAGAGCTTCAGCAGATGCAAGGTCGGTTTTATTGCCGACGGCCAATACGGGCAACTGCAGCCCGGTGGTTAGCGCTTGGATTTCGGCGCGCACCTCCGTCGGCGACAGTTCAGTCAAGTCGAACAAGTACAATAATAACGAGGCCTGGCGCACGCGCTCCCGGGTGCGAGCCACGCCAATGGCTTCCACTTCATCGGCAGTATTATCGCGCAGGCCGGCCGTGTCCACGAAGCGGAAACGCAGGCCGTCGATGTTCACCTCATCCTCGATAAAGTCGCGGGTGGTGCCGGGAATAGCCGACACAATGGCGCGCTCCTCGCGCAGCAGCGCGTTGAGGAGCGTAGACTTGCCCGCATTGGGCCGGCCGGCGATGACGGTGGTAATGCCATTTTTGATGACGTTGCCCAACTCGAACGAGCGGAGCAGTCCCCGCACCACGCCGCGCACCTCGGCCAGCAGCGCGGCCAGGCCAGTGCGGTCGGCAAACTCCACGTCCTCTTCGCCGAAATCGAGCTCCAGCTCCAGCAGCGCAGCAAATTTGATGAGGCGGGCGCGCAGCTCGCGTAGCTCCTGCGAGAAGCCGCCGCGCAGCTGGTTCAACGCTACTTTGTGGCTCAGGGCCGAGTCGGCGGCGATGAGGTCGGCCACGGCTTCGGCCTGGGCCAGGTCCATGGCCCCGCTCAGGAAGGCGCGCTTGGTAAACTCGCCGGCTTCGGCCAGGCGCGCGCCGTGGCGCAGGAGCAGGGCCAGCACCTGGCGTACCACGTAGTCGGAGCCGTGGCAGCTGATTTCGACCACATCTTCGCGGGTGAAAGACCTCGGGGCGCGGAAGAGGCCGACCACCACTTCGTCGAGTATTTCGCCGCCGCTGGGGTCGCGCAGGGTGCCGTAGTGCAGGGTATTGCCGGCGGCTTCCGCGAAGCTTGTTTTGGAAAAAACGGCGGCCGTAATGGCCACAGCCGCCGGCCCGGACAGGCGGATAACGGCCAGCGCGCCCGCGCCCGGCGGCGTGGACAGTGCCACGATGGTATCGGAGAAAATGGTCTGAGCCACGGATTTTTCGGTTTAGTCGGAGTGCCCCGATTGTGTGGATGGCCGGCTTATGCCGTTACAAACAGGTTGCGGCTTACTTCGGCTGATATCAGCGTGGTACGCTCCCGATTTATTCTGAGCTCGAAGGAGTTGTCAAATGCCACCTTATCCAGTACTTCAACCTCGGCACCCAGTTGCAGGCCCACTTTGTCGAGGTACTGCAGGAAGGGCGGTGAGGTGTTTTTGACGGCCGAAAGCGTGCCACGCTCCCCGGCGTTGAGGTCGGCCAGCAGGCGGTGGGCGGGGCGGCGCATGGCCCCGTCCTCGGTGGGAATGGGGTCGCCGTGCGGGTCGAGCACGGGGTGGCCCAGGAAGGCATCGAGGCGGCGCATGAGCAGCGGCGACTGCACGTGCTCCAGCTCCTCGGCCACTTCGTGCACCTCATCCCAGCTGAAGCCGAGCTGCTGCACCAGAAAAACTTCCCAGAGCCGGTGCTTGCGAATGGTGAGCAGCGCCAGCCGGCGGCCCTCGGCCGTGAGTTGCACGCCGCGGTACTTCTCGTAATTCAGCAGGCCTTTGTCGGCCAGGCGGCGCAGCATATCGGTCACGGACGCGGCGCGGGTATCGAGGGCGGCCGCGATGCGGTTGGTGCTTACGCCGGGCGTTTCGGGCTCGGCCTCGGCCAGCTTAAAAACGGCTTTGAGGTAATTTTCCTCGGTTTGGCTGGGAAGTTTGGGCGGTTGAGTGCTGGACGGGGAGTCGCTCATGCTGACAGGGGCGGAACAGGAAGGCCAGTGCAAAGCTGCATGTAAAAATGCGCGCTTCACACCGGCCCGAACTGCCCGCTAATAAAAACTGCTTAAAATTTCAACAGCGCCGAGGCCCAGGTGAAGCCCGAGCCAAAGGCGGCCAGGCACACGAGGTCGCCGCGCTTGATTTTGCCTTCCTGCACGGCTTCGCTGAATGCTAGGGGCACCGAGGCGGCCGTAGTGTTGCCGTAGCGCTGGATATTGCTGAATACTTTATCGTCGCTGAGGCCCATTTTCTGCTGCACGTATTGCGTGATGCGCAGGTTGGCCTGGTGTGGGATGAGCATGTCGATATCCGACGCCTGCATCCCGTTCTGGTCCAGCGCCTCCTTGATAACCTGCGGGAAGCGTACCACGGCGTGCTTGAACACGTTCTGGCCGTTCATGTAGGGGTAGAGCTCGGCCTGATTTTCCACGATGTACCCCACGCGGTTGTTGCGGTTCGAGCTGGGCTCTTTCACGATAAGCTCCTCGGCGTATTCGCCCTGGGCGTGCAAGTGAGTGCTGAGAATAGCCTGGTTTTCGGAAGTGCTGGGGCGCAACACCATCGCGCCCGCGCCATCGCCAAAGATTACCGCTACACCCCGGCCTTCGGGCGTCTTGTCGAGGCCCGAGGAATGGATTTCGGAGCCCACCACGAGCACCGTATCGTACATGCCGGTGCGGATGAACTGGTCGGCCACGGAGAGGGCGTAGATGAAGCCCGAGCACTGGTTGCGCACGTCGAGGGCGGGGCAGTTGTTGGTCATGCCCAGCTCGCGCTGCATGAGCACGCCGGAGCCGGGGAAGAAGTAGTCGGGCGAGAGCGTAGCGAACACAATCAGCTGCACGTCGTTGGCTTCCACGCCGGCCATTTCGAGGGCCTTGCGAGCCGCATTAGCGCCCATGTTGGCGGTGGTGTCCTTGCCTTCCTCGAACCAGCGGCGCTCCTGAATGCCGGTGCGCTCCTGAATCCAGGCATCGGAGGTGTTCATCATCGGTTCCAGCTCGGCGTTTTTCACCACGCGGCTCGGAACGTAGTGGCCGACCCCGGCGATAAATGAGTGACGTAAAGTTGCCATGGATGGTGAGAGGGGGAAAGTTGGGCTGGGAGAGAAGTAACCGCGCCAGGGCGGTAATAATTACAATAGAATGACTACGTGCGACGGGCAAATTGGGGCGCAAAGGTGGCAGGTTAAATCACAGAATCCAGCAAATGCCACAATTTTTTGCCTTCGCCGGCCCAAAGCACGTCGCCGGGAATACCGTTGGGGTAGAAGCAGTGACCTTGTAGCCGTGCCACCAGCGCCGGCCCATCGATGAGCTGCCCGAAGGCGAGCGGCAGGCCCGCGCCGTGGGCCGCCAGCAATTCCTGCCACAGCGGGTTGGACGCGGCCAGCACCGGCAGCCCGTGGGCCAGGTACTCAAACAGCTTGGTGGGCCGGCAGCGTTCGGTGCTGGCATGCGGCCGGTAGGGCAGCAGGCCGAGGTGGCTGCGGCCTATTTCAGCCACGATGCGGGCGTGGGGCACCGGTTCGGCCCCGCCAATGAGTGTGAGCCAGGCGGGGTGTTGCGCGGCTTCTGCCAGCAGCTGCCGCAACAACTCGGGCTGCTGGCAGAAGCCGATGATGGTGAGCCGCGCCCCGCCGGGCCACGCGGCGCGCAGTTGCTGGGCGAGGGCAATGGCCTCCCACACGCCATTGAGCTCGGAAATGGTGCCGGAGTACAGCAAGCGCAGCGGCTCCGTGGGCGGTGGCAGCTTTATTGGTTGCGGGCGTAGCGTTTCGTCTGGCTGAGGCTGGTACTTGTTTTCGAGCACCACAACGCGGCCCGGTTGCAACTCATTCAGGAATGGCAACTCGGCAGCGTAGCTGGCTTCGGCCAGGATAACTCCGGCGGCCCGCCGCGCCGCCAGCTCCTCCACCCAGCGCAGCCCCGCCGCCAGCCCGTGCCGCATAAAACCCTGGTACACGCGCTGCGTCGACACGTTGAGAGCGTAGTTTTCGCGGATGTCGTAGAGGAACTTCCGGCCCGTGCCCAGCGCCTGCCAGAGCAGCGTGAGCGGCAGCAGCTCCGGCGCATGCACGATGACTACCCCGGGTTTGAGCCGGCGCAGGAGCTGCCCGTAGCGCCACTGCGCGGCCAGCCGGCCCAGGCTGAGGCGCGTACCACTGAAAATAGGGTGGAGGCCGCTGTTTGCGGGGTTTGCGCCTGCGCTAGTTGTGCCCCGCCCGGCAATGTGCACCTGGGTTCCGGCCCGTTCCGCGAGGGTTTTGGCGAACTTTCCCCGCATACGGGTATCATCTACCGGCTTCAACACCGAGGCCAGCAGAATAACGAATTGGGCAGTTCCGGAACCAGGCACGGCCCAAAGATGCTATTTTTGCAGCTTCTAAAGCGCGCTGGCATTTTCCGGCGGCTTTGCCCATCCATCCCTTCGCCTTCTCAAATGGCTGACCTGCAAACCCAAATTGAAGCCGCCTGGGCCGACCGCGCCCTGCTCCAGACCCCCGAAACCAAAGCCGCCATCGAGCACGTCATCGAGGAGCTCGATAAGGGCCGCCTGCGCGTGGCCACCCCGCCCACCGAAGACGGCGGCGAGTGGACCATCAACGAATGGGTGAAAAAAGCCGTGATTCTCTACTTCCCCATCCGCCAGATGAGCACCCAGGAAGTCGGCCCCTTCGAGTTCCACGACAAAATGCTGCTCAAAACCGACTACGCCGGCCAGCAGGTGCGCGTGGTGCCGCCCGCCGTGGCCCGCTACGGCGCGTTTCTGGCCCCCGGCGTCATCCTCATGCCCAGCTACACCAACATCGGTGCCTACGTAGGCGAAGGCACCATGGTGGACACCTGGGCTACCGTGGGCAGCTGCGCCCAGGTGGGCAAAGGCGTCCACCTGAGCGGCGGCGTGGGCCTCGGCGGCGTGCTGGAGCCCGTACAGGCGGCCCCCGTCATCATCGAGGACGGCGCCTTCATCGGCTCGCGCTGCATCCTGGTCGAGGGCTGCCGCATTGGCAAAGAAGCCGTGATTGGCGCGGGCGTTACCATCACCGGCAGCACCAAAATCATCGACGTGACCGGCCCCGAGCCCAAGGAGTACCGTGGCTACGTGCCGCCCCGTTCGGTGGTCATTCCCGGCACCATTCCCAAGCAGTTTCCGGCCGGCGAGTACCAGGTGCCGTGTGCGCTCATCATCGGTCAGCGCAAGCCGAGTACGGATTTGAAAACGAGCCTGAATGACGCGCTGCGGGACTTTGGTGTCAGCGTCTAGTTGTTATTCCGAAGCATAGCGAGGAATCTGAGTACTAGTAACTCGCACAAAAAAAAAGGCCGCTTCCACGAAGCGGCCTTTTGCGTTTCTCAGATTCCTCGCTGCGCTCGGAATGACAATTACACGCCGGCCTTCAGCTTCTCACCAAACAGGGCCTTCACCTTGTCGACCTTGGGGCGGGCCACAAACTGGCAATAGGGTTCGTGGCCGTGCAGGTTGAAGTAGTTCTGGTGGTAGTCCTCGGCGGGGTAGAAATTAGGAACGGGCAGAATCTCCGTCACCACAGGGTTGGGGAAGGCGTGGCCGTCGTTGAGTTTCTGCTTGTACTCTTCAGCGAGCTGCTTTTGCTCGTCGTTGTGGTAGTAGATGCCCGAGCGGTACTGGGTGCCTACGTCGTTGCCTTGGCGATTGAGGGTGGTCGGGTCGTGGGTTTTCCAGAAGATTTCGAGCAGCTCCTTATAGCTTATAACGGCCGGGTCGAAAGTAATGTCGATAACCTCGTTGTGGCCGGTGAGGCCGCTGCACACTTCTTTATAAGTTGGGTTGGCAATGCGGCCGCCGGCGTAGCCGGAAACCACTTTTTCAACCCCGTTCAGGTTCTGAAATACGGCTTCGACGCACCAGAAGCAGCCGGCGCCAAATGTTGCTTTTTGCATGGGTAGGGATATTAATTCGTTGGTTGTGGTAACAACGCGGTAGACGTAGCGCAGGTTATTTCCTTACATCTGGAAATGGGGCATAAAACAGAACGTCATGCTGAACGTAGTGGAAGCATCTCGCGTGTGGTAGTAACCTAATCGATTGAGTTACTACTGCACGCGAGATGCCTCGGGTACGCTCGGCATGACGTTCTTTTGTCCTGCGCTGGAAATGCTTTACTTCCGGAACCGCTCCGCTACCACCAGCTCCTTCGAGCCGGCCGTGTGCTGGTAGAAGCCTTCGCCCGACTTCACGCCCAGGCGGCCGGCCATCACCATGTTCACCAGAAGTGGGCAGGGGGCGTACTTGGGGTTGCCCAGCCCTTCGTGCAGCACCCGCAGAATGGCCAGGCACACATCCAAGCCAATAAAATCAGCCAGCTGCAGCGGGCCCATGGGGTGGGCCATGCCCAGCTTCATCACCGTGTCGATTTCCTCCACGCCGGCCACGCCCTCAAATAGCGTAATGATGGCCTCGTTAATCATGGGCATCAGAATACGGTTGGCCACAAAGCCGGGGTAGTCGTTTACCTCGGTGGGCGTTTTGCCCAGCTGGCGCGACAGGTCCATCACCTGCTGCGTCACGGCATCGGACGTGGCGTAGCCGCGAATCACCTCCACGAGCTTCATCACCGGCACCGGGTTCATGAAGTGCATGCCAATCACCTGCTGCGGGCGCTTGGTAACGGCCGCGATTTTGGTAATGGAAATCGAGGACGTATTCGAGGCCAGAATGGCTTCGGCGGGCGCGTACTGGTCGAGGTCGCGGAAAATCTGGAGCTTCAGATCCACGTTTTCGGTGGCGGCTTCTACCACCAGGCCCACGCCGGCCACGCCTTCCTGAATGGATGTAAAGGTTTTCAGGCGGCCCAGGGTGGCCACTTTTTCGTCCTCGCTCAGGGTGGCCTTGGTTACCTGGCGGTCGAGGTTTTTGGTGATGGTGCCCAGGGCGCGGTCCAGGGCCGGCTGGTTGATATCAATCAGCGAGACAGAAAAACCGTGCTGGGCAAAAACGTGGGCAATGCCATTGCCCATGGTGCCGGAGCCAATAACGGCGACGTTCATAAGTAGCGGAAAAAGAGTGGGTGGGATATGTTGAGCGGCCAGATAGCCTGCTACAACAAAGCTACGGCAGCATTGGCTACCCTGCTTTTTGTTTGCGGTTTGGAAAATATTTTTTCAATTACCATATCCTTTTAAATAAACCCCCCGTACAATGCCCCAGAGACACTTCTCTAACATCTTTCACCTCCCCTTCATTCTTCTTTAATTTTACAAAGCCATGGGAAATCTCCTGTATATCATCGCCGTAATTCTGGTCATCATCTGGGCTGTAAGCTTCTTCGGCGGCTTCTTCACCGGCGGTATTATTCACGTCCTGCTGGTCATTGCCATCATCGCCATCCTGCTGCGCGTCATTAGCGGCCGAAGCGCTGTCTAGCGCAGCCCGAAAAGGGTAACTTATAAAACACAGAAAAGCCGCACTGGATTTCCAGTGCGGCTTTTCTGTGTTTTCAAGAACCGCTTTTAGCTTTATTTTCCGAAATTAAACAGGAAGCTAAAGCGAATTACCAGCGGTGGATACAACGAAGAAATCGTATTGTCGAAATTGTAGAGGCCGACAATATCAACCGCCGCATTTTGCCCCAGATACGAGCGGTAGCCAATACCGGCCAGGGGCGTGGCCACGGTGCGCTTGTATTTATAGAAATACAGGTTGGCATCCTGGTCAACAAGCTGCGCGTTCGTCACCTCGTATTCGGCGTGCACGAAAAACTCCTTGTAAACGATGTATTGCGCAAATGCCTTGAAGCCCAGGCTGCTGGTGTTGATGCTCTTGTCGCCGTTGGCCGTGAGAACATATTGCGAGTTGTTGGGCAGGCTGAAGCTGCTGTAGGCATACGAAATGCCGGGGCCAACCGCAAACTTATCCGTGATGCGGAAGCCGATGGCTGGAGCCGCACTCACGTTAAACTGGCTCAGGCCGTTGTAGGAGCTAAAGCCCAGGCCGAAGTTGGTGTAAATGAACTTCTTCGTTGGCGGCTTGTCTTCGGCACCGCCGGCCTTCGTGGCCTTGCGGTTGGGGAAATCCAGGCCCGAAGGAGCGTCAGGCGTCGATTGTACCGGGGCGTTGAAAGTCGGCTCGGGAGTGGATTCGGGGGCTGGGGTGGCGGGCACCGGCGTGGGCCGGGGCGGGGCCGGCTGCGGCGCGGGCGGGGCCGTGTTCAGCACGGGCTTGTCCTGGGCCTGGGCCCGGAAAGCGGGCAGCCCGGCCGCCGCAACTACCAGCAGTACCGGAAACAAATGACGTTTCATGCGAAGGATTAAAAAAGAAGGGAAGTTGGGTGAAGGGGCGCAGCCATGTTAACGAAAGCGGCCGGAAAATTATTCATTTTCCGGCCGCCATTCGTCGATTGCTTAAGCCAATTGGTACATTTTCTGGCGCTGGGCTTTCAGTGTTTCATCGGCCAGGTACTCTTCGTAGTTCATGCGGCGGTCGATGATGCCATCGGGCGTAAGCTCGATAATGCGGTTGGCCACGGTTTCGATGAACTGCAAGTCGTGCGAGGCGAAAATGAGCGAGCCGGAGAATTCCTTCAGGCCGTTGTTCAGGGCCTGGATGCTTTCCAGGTCCAGGTGGTTCGTCGGGTCGTCCAGCACCAGCACGTTGCCGCTTTCCAGCATCATTTTCGAGAGCATGCAGCGCACTTTCTCTCCCCCGCTCAGCACGTTGGGCTTTTTCTGCGACTCCTCGCCCGAAAACAGCATCCGGCCCAGCCAGCCGCGCACAAAGCTTTCGTCCTTCTCCACCGAGTACTGGCGCAGCCAGTCCACCAGGTTCATGTTGTCGGCCTGGAAGAAGGAGCTGTTTTCCTTGGGGAAATAGCTGGGGGTGATGGTGGTGCCCCACTTATAATCGCCCTTGTCGGGCGTGGCCTCACCAAAAATAATATCGAACAGGAGGGACGCCGCCCGGTCGTCGCGGCCCACAATGGCCACCTTGTCACCCTTATCGAGCGTAAACGACACCTTTTTGAGCACCGACTGGCCATCCACGGTCTTGGCCACGCCATTCACCTCCAGCAGCTGGTTGCCGGCTTCGCGCTCGGGCTTGAAGGCGATGTAGGGGTAGCGGCGCGACGACGGCTTAATTTCCTCCAGCGTGAGCTTTTGCAGCAGCTTCTGGCGGCTGGTGGCCTGCTTCGATTTCGAGGCGTTGGCCGAGAAGCGGCGCACAAACTCTTCGAGCTCCTTGCGCTTGTCCTCCGTTTTCTTGTTCACGTCCTGGCGCTGGCGCAGGGCCAGCTGGCTGCTCTCGTACCAGAAGTTGTAGTTGCCGGGGTACATCGTGATTTTCGAGAAGTCCAAATCGGCCATGTAGTTACACACGGCGTCGAGGAAGTGGCGGTCGTGGCTCACCACAATCACCGTATTCTGGAACGAGTCGAGGAAGTTTTCCAGCCAGAGCACGCTCTCCGCGTCCAGGTTGTTGGTCGGTTCGTCGAGCAGCAGCACGTCGGGGTTGCCAAACAGGGCCTGGGCCAGCAGCACGCGCACCTTTTCGCTCGCGCCGAGGTCCGACATCAGCGAATAGTGCTTGTCTTCGGTGATGCCGAGGCCGGAGAGCAGCTCGGCGGCCTCGTAGTCGGCGTTCCAGCCTTCGAGGTCGGCAAATTCGCCTTCCAGAATGGCGGCGCGCTCGCCATCGGCGTCCGTGAAATCGGCCTTGGCGTAGAGGGCATCCTTCTCGCTCATCACGGCATACAGGCGCTGGTGGCCCTGAATCACGGTTTGCAGCACGGGCTGGTCGTCGTAGGCAAACTGGTTCTGCTTCAGCACGGCCAGGCGCTGGCCGGCCGGCATCTCCACCGAGCCGGTGTTCGGCTCCAGCTCGCCCGACAGGATTTTCAGGAACGTGGATTTGCCTGCCCCGTTGGCCCCAATGAGGCCATAGCAGTTGCCCGGCAGGAATTTAACGGTAACGTCTTCAAACAGGATGCGCTTGCCGTAGCGCAGGCTCACATTGGTGGTCGAAATCATTCAGTCAGAAAATAGTAGCTCACAAAAGCCGCGCATTGGCACGCGGCAGCCCGGCAAAATTACGCAACAGGACCTCCGTTGGAATCGTTGCGAAAAAAGTAGTTGCCAAGCCTCCCGAAAATAACTAACTAGCAGGGCAATTAGTGCCCGCAGCTATCCGCAACGGTCGCTCCCGCACCCGGCCCCACCCAGCAAAGGATAACCCTCCGCCACCGGGGTAAGTATAGATAGTATAGCATTTGCGGCCGGCACGCCGGCTGATTTCTCATTTTTTACCTCTTACGGGCATGGCAGACAATCAATTGACTTCCGAAAGCAATGGCATCCGCATGGGCGCGTTCACGGCCGCCGTGCTGGCAGTTTATACCGGTATTGCCGCTGCAGCCGGCTTTTTGGGTCAAATCGAAGCCGGTACGCTCGATATCGTCATTCTGGCGGCAGGCGTGGTGCTCTCCATTCGCCGTCTCAAGCGGGCCAAAGGGCGGCACATGTCGTATTTTCAGGGCTTTAGTACGGGCATCATCACGGCCCTGGCGGCCTCGGTGATGCTGGGTGCTTTTTTCTGGCTGCTGGGTGGCATCAGTCAGTCTGCCGTGCAGCAAATCCAGGCTCGGGACTTGTTCGGGGCCGACCTCGGAGTACTCATTGGCGGCCTGGGCATCATTTTGCTGGGCACTATGACCGGGGTGGTAACGTCACTCGTTGCCATGCAATATTTCAAAGCTTCTGAGCATCAGGCGGAAGTGAGTATGGAGTAACCGGATTTTACAGCACGATTACTTAAAAAAGGCCCTTCCAAGGGCCTTTTTTTTGAGCTCAGCAGTATTACATTTTTTAGATTTTATAAGAGAAATTAGACAAAGCAGAAACTAAATAATATCTTGCAGACGTTTCGGGGAAAATCAGCTCGTGGTTGCTGACAAAAAGATATTCATTATGTTCAAGTATTCTCTCATCGTCGGCTTTGCATTAGCTTCCATTTCAGCCCACGCTCAGATGTCGGACCGGCTTTCCGAGCACCCGACTGCAAAAATCACCGTAGCCCGGAAGTCCTCGGCCGAAGCCGCCGCCATCGCCGAAACCCGGGAGATGACCAATCGGCTCCATCTCAACGAAGGTCAGTTTCTGAAGCTGTTGCCCCTGAACCGCACCAGGCTGGCCGGCATGCACAGCATCGACCAGCAATACCGGGCCGACGAGCCTACCCGCGCCGCCAAAGCCGCCGAGCTGGAGGCGCAGTTTGAGCAGGAATGCAGCCGTATTCTGACGCCTTCGCAGCTTAGCCAGCTCCAGCAGCAAAACGGGCAGCCCAACGGTGCCCCCGCCAACGCCGGTAACGGCCTCGGCTAGAAAAAAAACGGTTAAATGAAAAGGGCCCGCCAGATTTCTGGCGGGCCCTTTTTTTATTTCGACGACAGCGGGTCGGTGAGGACTTCGGTGACGGTGCCCAGCGGCCCGAAGCGCAGGCTGATGCAGGCGGCCCCCGAGCGGGCGTGGCCGGCGTCGCACTGGGAGCCGGGCTCCAGGTAGTAGTAGTACACTTTTTCGGTGCCGGCGCGCAACTCTTCCTCATCGGGCGGGCCGAGTAGGGCGTTTACGTCATCGGCCCGGGCTTCATACAGCTGCTCTTTGGCCTTGGTGAGGGCGGGCACGGCCGCCCGGCGCTGGTCTTTGCAGGCGTAAGGGTCGGCGCGCCAGGTGGCGGCATCGAAGCCGGGCACCTGGGGCAGCGCATGGCCGCAGCCAGCCAGGAGGGCACTGCCCAGGGCAGCACCGGCCAGCTGCTTGAAAAAAGTAGAAAAAAAAGCGGCTGACATTAGAAAAAAGAGAAATAAACGTTTATGGGTGAGAGGGACTTAGCGAAACTAAGCACTATTTTTGGCTTGCCTGTGTCTAGGGGCTTGTATTAAAATTATTCAAATCTCATATAGCTTTAATTATTTGATGACCAGAAAGTTTTTTTCTACTATTGCGCTATTGGGTCTGTTTGCTGCCGCCAATCCGGTGGCGGCTCAGGACCGAAAGGCAGCCGTCGAGACGCTGCCAGCTCCGGCGCGGCGGGCCTATTACCAGGTAGCCTTCATGCAGCAGGCGGTGGCAATGTATGCCAAAATGCACCTGGGAGCCTCGGGGCTGTCGTTGCCGGTGTTCCGGGAGGGGCTGGTGGGGTACTACAACCTGCGCGCGTCGGGCAACTATGCCGCCACTCCGCCGGTGCTCACCCTTATTGACTTTAGCCAATCGAGCCAGCAAAAGCGGCTGTGGGTAATCAACGTAGAAAAATGCAAAGTGCTGTTTCATACACTGGTGGCCCATGGCAAAGCCAGCGGCGAAGACCGGCCCCTGGCTTTTTCGAACAAAGACGGTTCGGAGATGAGCAGCCTGGGCTTTTATCGCACGGCCCCAACTACTTATGTGGGTAAACACGGCCTGTCGCTGAAAATAGCGGGCATGGACCCGGGCTTCAATTCCAACGCGGCAAGCCGGGCGGTGGTGGTGCACGGGGCCGAGTATGTGTGCGAGGATTTTGTGAAGGCGCACGGCCGCCTGGGGCGCAGCCAAGGTTGCCCAGCCTTGCCAGTGGCTGAAACGGAAGCCATTGTGAAAGCTATTCGGGGAGGCAGCGTGATTTACCTGCACGGGCCGGCGGGCGCGGGCTACCAGTCGCAGTGGTTGAACGTGGACACGGCCGCTTCGGCATTTGCCAGCCAGCGCGGCGCGGGCCGAATGGAGCGATAGAATAACCAGAATTCGAAGGGTGCGTTTAAAGCGCATCGGGCGTGGCCCGTAGCAGTGAGCTATGGCTGCGCCCGTTTCTTTTTCACCCTTTTTATCTCCTGTTCCATGCGCTTGAATCTCCGCTTCATCATTGCCATTATCGTGGCGGCGGTATCTCTGTTCGGCTACTTCTTCAACACCTCCAAGAATGAAGTGACCGGCGAAACCCAACACGTTAATATGAGCGCCGCCCAGGAAATTGCCCTGGGTGTGCAGGCCGCGCCCGAAATGGCCGCCCAGTACGGCGGCGAAAGCCCCGATGCCCGCGCCACTGCCGCCGTGCAGGCCGTGGGCCAGAAAATCATCAGCAGCACGAAGGCGGGCCAGACGCCCTACCGCTTCCAGTTCCATCTGCTGGCCGATGACCAAACTATTAATGCCTTTGCCCTGCCGGGCGGGCAGGTGTTCATCACCCAGGGCTTGCTCAAAAACCTGACTTCGGAAGGGCAGTTGGCGGGGGTGCTGGCGCATGAAATCGGCCATGTGGTGGGCCGGCACTCGGCGGCCCAAGTGGCCAAATCGAACCTGACCCAGGGCCTGGCCGGAGCCGCCACCATTGCTTCTTACGACCCCAACAGTCCCGGCAGCTCGATAGCCAAGGCTGCCGTAGCCGCCGCCATTGCCAAGGTAATCGGCCTGCGCTTTGGTCGCAACGACGAGCTGGAAGCCGACAAGCTGGCCGTGGACTTCACGCCCAAAGCCGGCTACGACCCCCGCGCCATGATTCAGGTGATGAAGATGTTAGAGCAGCAAGGCGGCCGCAGCTCAACCCCCGAATTCCTGAGCACGCACCCCAACCCGGGCAACCGCATTGGCGAGCTGGAGAAGGAGATTGCGGCAGAATATCCGCAGGGCGTGCCAACTGGCCTCAAGCAATAAATCACTGATTAATCAGATTTTAGCGGATTTCACGGATTTTGTAGTTGGCGCAGTTATGCCAGACTACTTGCTGCCTAAATGAAAACGGCCACTCGATTGAGTGGCCGTTTTTATTTTTATAGCTACCAGTGCAAAACTGCGCCAACTACAAAATCCGTGAATTCCGCTAAAATCCGATTAATCAGTGATTTAGAAGTTGGGCGGCGTTAGGTTTTTGAAGTGGCCGTTGAGGCGCACCCGGTCTTTGAGGCGCTCGGTTTCGAGCACGACGGGTAGGATGGTGTCGAGGTGCTCGCGCACCATTTCCTGGCGTTCCTGCTCGCTGGTGGTGGCCAGCAGCTGGTACTCCTGCTCGGTGCTGAAGCCGATGTGGTGGGCTACGTCGAAGATGCAGTAGTCGGGGGCAAGCTCCAGCAGGAGCTTGCGCAGGCCGAGGGCTTCGTAGAGCTGGCGCACCTGCTTGGTGATGATTTCGCGCAGAACCGGGTCGGGTTCTTCGTCCTGCACCACGTCTTCGACGAGGCCGCCGGCGTAGAGCTTGCCGGGGGCCTGGCGGTAGAATTTGTTGATACGAAACACGCCCACGGCTTTGGTCCGAATGTCGAGCTCGCCGCTGGCGTAAGTTTGCTCCACGCTGATGAGGCGCATTTCGGTGCCCAGCTCGCTCAGGGAGTTGTCGAGATAGGGCGGGATGCCGAAGGTGGTATTCTGCTCGATGCACTCGCGCACCAGCTGCCGGTAGCGGGGTTCGAAGATGTGCAGGTTCAGTTTTTCGCCCGGAAAAACGACCAGATTTAGAGGGAACAGCGGAATCAGGCGAGCCATGAGCAGCGAAACGGAAAAGGGATGTAACTACCGGCTCAACAACCGGAACCGGTGGTTGGGTTTTGGGCAGCGGGCTGGAGCCCACAGCTAATGAAGCCACCGGCAAGGTAGGGGCGAAAGCCGAAACCCCGCCGGCCCCGCTACTTTTGTGCTCCATGCCATCTGCCAAGCTGATTCCCGACGTTTCCGTACTGCTCAAAAAAACCGGCCGCCTGTTGCTCCAAGTAGCGGCGGCACTGTTTCTAACCTCGCTGGCCTGGGTGCTGATTTACCGCTGGGTGGCCCCGCCTGCCACCTGGCTGATGCTGGACCGCCGCGCCCACGCGCCCATGGGGCTGGGCTACTATGGCATTCAGGAGGAGCCCCGGCACATTCGCTACCGCTTCCGCACTCTGGATGAGGTGTCGCCCAGCGTGCCCCTAGCCCTGGTGGCCGCCGAAGACCAACGCTTCCTCATTCACCACGGCTTCGACCTCGATGCCCTGACCAGCGCGGCCAAACGCAACTGGAACGGCGACGGCAAGCACATTGTGGGCG
Source organism: Hymenobacter artigasi (assembly GCF_012275535.1). Taxonomy (GTDB): domain Bacteria; phylum Bacteroidota; class Bacteroidia; order Cytophagales; family Hymenobacteraceae; genus Hymenobacter; species Hymenobacter artigasi. The sequence continues at coordinate 135,996 of NZ_JAAVTK010000004.1, forward strand.
GCAGCACCATATCGCAGCAAGTGGCCAAAAACGTGTTTCTGTGGCAGGGCCGCAGCTACGTGCGCAAGGCCGCCGAGGCGTATTTCACGGTTCTGATTGAAACGCTCTGGAGCAAGCGCCGCATCATGGAAATGTATCTCAGCGTGGCCGAAATGGGCGATTGCACCTTTGGGGTGGAGGCTGCCAGCCAGCGCTATTTTGGCAAGCCCGCCAGCCAAGTGAGCCCCGCTGAAGCAGCGCTGCTGGCCGGCGTACTGCCTAACCCGCTCCGCTTCCGGGCCTCGAACCCCGGGCCGGTAGCGCGGGCCAAGCAACTGCGGGTGCTGCGCAACATGCGCCGCCTAGGCGGCACGCGTTACGTGGCCGAAATGCTGAAATAAGCCGTTGGCTGCACGCTTAGCCGCGCTTGGAAATTTTGTTGAAGGTGATGTTGCGCTGTAGGGTCGACTTGAAGCGCGCATCGGTGACCCGGCTTTTGGCCTGGTGCTTGGTGGCGCGGCCCTGCACACGAGCGCGCCACATGCGCCAAGATGAGGCCTTCAACTCGCGGCGCATTAGCTTGATAACTGCTTCTTCAGCGAGCCCGAACTGCGCCTCAATGGCTTCGAAAGGCGTCCGGTCTTCCCAGGCCATTTCGATAATGCGGTCGATGTCCTGGTCGGTTAAGGTTGGTTCAGGCATGAGGTGGGCATTTTGTAATTGAGGTCGTTTGAGTCCTTGCCGGGTCACTAATGCAACAGCCGTCACGCTGTTTTGGATACGACTGCCGCGCAATTACTTCAGCTTTTTTGCGAGATTGGGCGATAATTCAGCACCGCTGCCCAATTTTTTCAACAACCCAATGGCAACTTCGACCCCGATACTCGGCCTGCTGGCCTGCCTGGCCGGCACTCACTACGCCGCCGCCCAGGCAACTCCCAAAACCAGCCCGGAGGCGGCCCGCCGGGCCATCGTGCAGGTACTCACTACCCAAACGGCGGCCTGGAATCGGGGCGATATTCCCGGCTTTATGCAGGGCTACTGGCGGTCTGATTCGCTGGTGTTCATCGGCCGCAAGGGCCCCACGTATGGCTGGCAGCCCACTCTGGCCAATTATCAGAAAAACTACCCCGATGCTGCCGCCATGGGCAAGCTGGATTTCAGCGGCCTGCGGGTGTCACTGCTGGCGCCGAGCGCCGCGCAGGTGGTGGGGCACTGGCACCTGGCGCGGCCAGCGGCATTGGGCGATTTGCAGGGATATTTCCTGTTGGTATTGCGGCAGATTGACGGGAAATGGGTGGTGGTGGCCGACCACACGAACAGCCAATAGGCCGCCCGCTTGTATCGACGTGCCCGGCTGTGCTACTACACCACCAGTCCTAGCTCCGCCGCGTGCGCCGCAGCCGTGGCATAGTCCGCTACCAGCAGCATGGGCACGTTTTCCCGGCCCAATTCCTCCACAATTGGCCCCACCAGCAGGGCCCGCGCCGGCACCTGCACATCCCTGATGTAAATGGCCAGAATGCGGCCGGGGTGCCGCCGCACTACTTCGCGGTAGATGCGGGCGTCTTCCTGGCCGCTGTCGCCAAGGAGGACGAAGGGCAGCCTGGGGTAGGTGGTGAGTAGGTCGTCGATTTCGTGCAGCTTGTGGGCGAAATGGATGGCGGCCGAGCCCGTGACGCCGGGCGGGGGTGTGGTTTTGGGGCGGGCAATGCTCAGGTCGCGCAGCAGGAGCGGGCCGGTGGGGATTTCGTGCAGGCGCAGAAACTCGTCCAGTAGGTCGTAGAGGTTCCAGGGGCTGCTGCTGACGAAGAAAAACGGGTTGTCGGGCAGGCCGTTGCGGCCCCGCTGCAGCCGGCGGTAGAACTCGGCCACGCCCGCAAACGGCTGTTTCGACTGCGCATTGCTGAACAGCACCCGGCCCAGCATCTTAAAAATATTGGTGGCACTGGTTTCAAATACCGTGTCGTCGAGGTCGGAAATCACGCCGAACTCGGCGCTGGCGGGCGGCACCAGCACGGCGGCATCGGTGGCAATGGCTTCGGTTGGTAGCTTCAGGAACTGGGGCAGCCGGGCCACGCGCACCGGCACCGGGTACCAGAGGTAGGCCACGGGCGCGGGCAACGCGTGCGGCTCGATAACGAGGGTGAAATAGCCTTCGTCGTCGGTGGTAACGAGGTGCTGGCTGCCGTCGGGCAGCTCGGCGACGAGGTCGGCCCCGGCTACTTCGCGGCTGTTGAAGCGGCGCACCATGCTGCGGAAATTGCGCCAGCGCGAGTCGGTAGCGGTGGCGGCGGTCAGGCCAGGGTCGGCTAGCAGGCGGCCCTTGATGTAGAACTTCGCGGCGGTGCCGTAGCTGCGGTAAGCGTCAATCTGGAGGGGCCGCAGCCAGCCGCGTCGGGCCGAAAAACGGGTGAATAAATGGTCGGTCCACTCGGTGAGATTGGAAAGGGCAGCAGGCAGCTTCATGGGGCAAACCTACGGCTGCCGGCCGGTAGATAAGTAGAGAAATGCTTGCAGAAAGGAGTAACGTAGGGCAATAGGCCCCTGTTTAAGCGGTAACAAATCAGCTATTCTCCTTTGCTTTGCGCCATATGCACCAAAGATTTCGCACTCTCGGCGAGTTACTCGCCAACCACCTCTTGCCACCTGATGAAATCAAAGAAGGATTCTGCTGCGTCGGAAACGTGTCTGCTGTATTGGCATTACAGGTGCAGGAAGCGGCGGGCCTCAACGTGGAGGGTTTCGAGGTGGTGTTGGACCGGTCTGGGGTGAGGCATACGCTTAGGCAGCACGGCGTTGTCAATGCTGCTTCCGAAATAGCCCAAGGGCAGGTGCCAATCGGGGAAGCAGATTTTCTGGCCCTATCCGAATGGTTGCTAACGCCCCAGGCAGTGCACCCAGGTCAACTGCGGCCGGGCAGACAGCCCATGCCGTGTATCGAATTTTACGCAAATCTAGCAACCGGTCAGATTTGCGCCATCCTTGAGTTTCGTCCTGGTCGCAAACGGCTCGCACTGGTCACGATGTATAAAAAAAGACCAGCCGCATGAGCAACTGGTCTTTTGAATTGAGCGGCGGGAAATGCAACAAGGCTTGGCAAGCCAAACCAGTCCCCCCCTTAAGCGTCCTAAACGTTCCGCTCCTACGCAAATATACAATTTTTGACAGGAAATAGTTGCCAGGAGCACACTCAGGAGCTGCTTTTGCGTAAGCAACAGGAATTTATTCCTCTTCCACACCAATGTCCACCGCCACCGCCCACCCCAAAACCCGCAAAAAGACGCTTCAGCCGCAGGAAGAAGCGCATATCGTGTACAAAGACCCCGCCCGGCAGGCCGAAATGGCCGGCCTGCGCTACGCCACCGACCAGGGCCCCGGCCTCACGCGCAAGCCCACCCGCGCCGGTCACTTCACCTACCACGATGCCAAAGGCCAGAAAGTAAACGACCCCAAAACGCTGGACCGCATCGCCAGCTTCGTGATTCCGCCGGCCTGGACGCAGGTCTGGATTTCGCCCTCGGCCACCACGCACCTCCAGGTAACGGGCCACGATACCCTCGGCCGCAAGCAGTACCGCTACCACCCGGCCTGGGACGAAGTTCGCAGTCTCACCAAGTTTTCGCGCCTGCGCACCTTCGGCGAAAAGCTGGGGCCGTTGCGCGAGCAGCTCAGCAAAGACCTACGCCGCGCCGCCCTCGACCGCGAAAAAGTGGTGGCCCTGGTGCTCACCCTCATGGACCAGTCGTTTATTCGCGTTGGCAACAAGGAGTACGCGAAGAAAAACGGCAAGTCGAAGCCTAGCTACGGCCTCAGTACCTTGCAGGATAAGCACGTCGCCATCGAAGGAGCCAAGGTCAATTTCAGCTTTGTAGGCAAAAAAGGGGTGCCGCACGATGTGACCCTGCACGATGCCCGGCTGGCCCGGCTGGTGCGCAAGTGCAAGGAAATTCCGGGCCAACACCTGTTCCAGTTTTACTCGGCCGATGGGCAGCGCCACGCCCTGGAATCGGGGGATGTGAACGACTACCTGCACCGCCACACTGGCTTGCAGCTATCGGCGAAGGACTTTCGCACTTGGGGCGGCACCGTGAAAATGGTGAGCTGCCTGGAAGCCGTGCTGAACGAAGAGCCGGAGTTGGCTCCCGAAAAAGTCATCAAAAAAGCCGTGAAGGAAGTGGCCACCGGGCTGGGTAATACGCCCACGGTGTGCTCAAAATACTACATTCACCCGCAGGTAGTGGAACTGTTCAAATCGGGCCAGTTGATTGACTACCTGCGTGAACACGATGCCCAAGCCCAGGCCGACGACCCGCTAACGCCGGTGGAGCGGCTGGTGCTGAAAATGCTGGCCCAGGCGTGAGTTGGAAGAGTAGCGGCGCACCCTTGGCGCACCGCTACTCTTCCGGCGGCTTGTCATACGCCCGCTTGGCCGGCGCGCTCTTCTGCGAGAAGCGAATGCCCCCGCCACTACCGGCCGCCCGAAACTCGTCGTGCCCCGCGCCGCCGTAAATGCGGATGGTCGGCTTGCTGGCTGCGTTGGTGCCTTGTTCCTCAACCGTAAAAACGTCGTCGCCTGCTAGGCCTTCCAGTTGAATGAGGCGGGTCTCGGCGGGCATAAATGCGCGGCGCAATAATGGCGCGGCCGGAGCACCGGCCGCCAATGACTCGACGATTACCACCGTCGAATCGGCGTAGCGCCGAATGGTGAACCGCTCGGCCTTCGCCGTGCCGCCGATGCGGGGACGCTTGGCCAGCATCTCATAAAATTCGTCGGCCAGGGCGGGGAGGGCGGCGCGGCGGGCCTGCAGGGCCGCAATGGTGCGCGGGCCTTCGAGGGCGAAGGCGGCGGGGGGAAGCTGGTGTACTGCCCGGGTAATCACGGAATCGGGTAGGCGCTGCTGCATGGCCCCGGCGGCGGCCTGGAACTGGGCGCGGCTCAGGCCATTGAGGATGCGCTGGTCGAGGTAGTGGCCGGAAGACATCAGGCCCGAAGGATTCTTATACCGAGGGGCAAACGTGGCCCAGTGGCGCAGAAAAACGTGGCCAATGAGCCAACCGAGCACGCCATCATCGAGGCGGTAGAGTACCATGTCGCGGTCTTTGGGCAGGGGCACGAGCGTGGCGGGGCTGGCTTCGGTGGGGCTGGTTAGGGCCCAGCTCCACTGGCCGGGGTGGCGGTCCCAGTCGCCCAGCCAGCCGTCCAGCAGGCGGGCGCGCAGCAGGTCGGCCGGGGCGAAGCGCTGCTCGGGACTGGCGAATGCGGCGGCAAACGCCTTGGTGCTGTTGACAACGGCAGCGGGCGGCGGGGTAATCGGGGCCGCTTTTTCTTCCAGGTAGGCCAGCTGGCCCCGGAAGTGCCGCAGTGAATCGGTCTGAAAAGCCGGGTCGTCGGCCCGCACGTAGAACAAGCGCGGCGAAGCGTGCGGCACCCCGGCGGCAGCGGCCAGCGGCGGCACCACCAGCGCGGCATAGGGGTTGGTGGAGGAAATATTATCGCGCAGCACATTCACCAGAAAAGTGCCCCGCAATAGCTCCGGCGTGGCCCGAATGGGGTCTTTATCCACGGTGCGAACCACGTAGGCGCGGCCGTCGGGGGCCATCAGGCTCAGGCTGGTGCTGTTGAAGCCGCCGCCCACTTTGCCGGGGCGCAGGCCGCCCGGCCGTACGGTGCCCAGGTGCAGCACCGGAGCCGCTACCGGGGCTGCCCAGGTGGGGCGGTGGTGCCGGCCCACCAGCGCGTTGTACAGGCTGCCGTGCCGGGCATATTGCCGCCCGGCGGTGGCCCCGCGCACGCTATCGGCCGAGGCGGGCAGGGGCGTGGTAGCTGCGAGCCGGGCATCGGGCTGAAAAAACTGCTTGCGAACGCAGCCGGTACCGAGTAGCCCAGCCAGTGCGCCTCCCATCAATGTATAAAAGCGCAAACGGAGGAGCATCAAAAGCAGGCAGGGTAATTAAGGTTGGGGGTTGAACGGCAAAAAGGTAGAAAAGGCTGGCGGGCTACGGCAGCAGCTCCGCGCTAATCATCATTAAGCCGGTTGAAGGCACGATGTTTCTTTTTGGGCAGGCTGGGGCGCAGGTGGCCAGCGGCCGTCACATCGGAAGCTTCGTCGAAGAGCTTGAGTCGCCGGCTGCTGCCTTGCAGCACCAGTTGGTCGTGGCCTTCGCCGCCGTAGAGGAGCACGGACATGGGCCGGCGGGTGGCGATGGTGGTTATCTCAAAAACATCATCGCCGCCGAGGCCGTCGAGGCTCAGCTCCTTGGTTTCGGCGGCGTAGTAGGTGCGCCGGAACCGGAGCGAGTCACCGGCCGAAAGCTGGCTCAGGGCCTGGGAATACACGCGCACCGTGGTGGAATCGGCGTAGCGGTGCACCACAAACCGCTCGGCCTGGGCGGTGCCGCCCAGCGTGGGCTCGTGGGCCAGGGTGAGGTAGAATTCTTCGGCCGCCCGGGGCAGGGTTTCGCGCCGGGTCTTGAGGGCATTGCCGAGGCGGGTGCCTTCCAGGGCGTACACGGCGGGCGGCAGGCGGCGCATGGCCTGCTCAATCACGGAATCGGGCAGGCGGCGCTGCAAGTCGCGGGCGGTGCGCTGAAAATCGGCCCTGGTCATGGCCGAGAGGCCGCGCTGGTCAATAAACTTCGCCTGGAATACCAGGGCGGCCATGTTGTTATACTCGTTGCGAAACGTCTGGAACTGCGGGGCGATGAACGGCCGGGCTGCCAGCCAAGGAATCACCCCATCATCGAATCGGAAATACACCTGGTCGCGGTCTTTCGGAATGCCGAGGTAGCGCACCCGGCCCCCGGCTTCCTCAAACGCGGCCCAACTCCACTGGCCCTCGTGCCGGTCCCAGTCGCCGAGCCACACATCGAGCAGGCGGGCGCGCAGGAAGGCGGGCTGGTCGATGAAATAGGAGGGATGGTTGTACACCTTTTTCAGCATGGCCTCGCCCCCGTCAAAATCAATGGCCTTGGCTAGGTCGGGCGTGCGGGCGGCCGGGGAATTATACTTCTCTTCGAGCAGCGCCATCTTGCCCTGAAACCGCGTGGAGGACGTGCCCAGGCCGGTTTCATCGGGCCGCACATATACGAGGCGCGGGTGGGTGTGGGGTACGCCGGCCGCCTGCGCCAGCGGCGGCACCGTGAGCGCACCATAGGGAATGGCGGCCGAAGTGGCGTCGCGCACCACGTTGAGCACGAAGGTGTGGCGCAGCACCGGCGGCAGCGTTTTGTATGGCTCCTTGTCGAGGGCACGCAGGGCATATTCGCGCTGCTCGGGGCCTTCCAGCGTCATGCTGATGCTTTGGTAGCCGCCGCCGGCCTTGCCCGCCGTGAGGCCGCCGGGGGCGGCCGTGGCCAGGTTCAGTACCGCTACTTTGGCAGGGGCGGCCCATACTTTGCGGTAGTGGCGGCCCAGAAAAAACCGGTAGAAACCCGAGTGGCGGTCGTATTGGCGTCCGGCCGTGGTCAGCACCGAATCGGCGTGGGCCGGCAGGGCGGCGGCACTGCCCGGGCCCACGCGGGCATCGGGCTGAAAATAATGGCGGCGGGCGCAGCCGCTGGCGGCCAGCCCCAGGCCCAGCAGCACAAGCAGGCGCGGGCAAAAACCGGGGTAGCGAACAAAAGGGTGAGGCATTCGGTAAAGGCAGGCAAGCGCGAATGAGCCTTTAACGCAACTTCCCCGTAAAGGTGGGCAGCGAATGGCTTTGGCCATGCGTTTGGCATCTGATTTAGCCAATAACTACTTGCTTTTTGGCCCTGATGGGCTTTCCCTGGTTTTGGAAAACTGCTGCTTATGCCGGGCCTGACTGCTGAATGGAAACCGTGGGCGCGGGGCTGGTGCACCGGGGCGGCAGCCGTGCTTTTAGCAAGCTGCGCTGAGCACACGGCCCCGGCCGGGGCCGCTCCGCAATGGAGCACCGACTCGACCACCGTACGCATGGCCGCCGGGCCGCAATATGCCCGCAGCGCTGCCTGGCAGTTCTTTTTTGGCACCCACTACCGCAGCATCTGGGCCACGCCGGTTACGGTGCCGGTGCTGCGGCTGGCCACCGCCGTGCCCGGCGGCCTGGTGCCCATGCAGGCGGGCGGCAGCTACCAGAGCCACACCCTGCGCCTGCACGCGCCCGACGGCCGCGAGTACGTGCTGCGCTCCGTGGACAAGGACATGAGCGCCGCGCTCAGCCCGGGCTGGAAAAGAAACCTGCTGCGCGGCCTGCTCAAGGACCAGACCAGCGCCACGCAGCCCTTCGGGGCCTATCCGGCCGCCCGGCTGGCCGAGGCGGCCGGGGTGCTGCACGCCAACCCGCGCCTGGTATTCGTGGGGCCGGATACCGGCCTGGGCAAGTTTAAAGCCGCCTATGCCAATGCGCTCTACCTGTTTGAGGAGCGGCCCGATGGCGACCAGCGCCTGGTAGCCAGCTTCGGCCATTCGCCCCGCGTGGTAAACTCGGCGCACATGCTGGCCGCCCTGCGCCGCCGGCCCGGTGCCCACGTGCCCGCCCGCGCCTTCCTGCGCGCCCGCCTGCTCGACCTGCTGGTGGGCGACTGGAGCCGTCGCGAAGACCAGTGGCGCTGGGCCACGTTCCCGCAGGCCGGCCGGGTAGCTTTCCGACCCGTGCCGCGCGACCGCGACCAGGCTTTTTTTCTGTTTGATGACGGGCTGGTGACGCGGCTGGTGTCGTGGTTCGCCCCCAAGTACCAGACCTTCCGGGCCACCATTGGCCTGGAAAACGTGGATGGCCTCACCACTACCGCCCGCGCCCTCGACCGCACCCTGCTCACCAGCCTCAACGCGAATGACTTTCGGGAAGTGGCCGATTCCGTGCGGGCCAGCCTAAGCGATGCCGTGCTGGTGCGGGCCTTCAACGCGGGGCCGCCGGATACGCGGGCCCGCCTGGCGGCGCGGTTTGTGCCCATGCTGCGCGCCCGGCGCGAGCAGCTGCCCGCCGTGGCCCAGCAGTATTATGCCCTTTTGAACAAGCAGGCCTGGCTGATTGGCACCGACCAGGCCGAGCGCTTCATTCTGAGCGAAGCCGGCGGCAGCCTCCGCGTGCAGCTGCTGGCCCGGCGCCCCGGCCGGCCCGATAGCCTCGTGGTGGAGCGAACCTTCAACCGTAAAATCACCCCCCGGCTCGACCTGTACGGCCTGGGCGGCGACGACGTATTTGAACTGCGCGGCAGCTTGCCGCAGGGTATTGCCGTGCACTTCTACGATGGGGCGGGCCGCAACCAGGTCATCACTACCCCGGGGGCCACGCCGGGCGACGTGACCTGGTACACGGGCCCCGGTGAGCGGCTTACTTCGCGGCCGGCCGGGGTGCAGATAGAAACCGACCCGCACCCCGAACTCACGGCCAACGGCCGCGCCTGGCTGCACCGCTACAATCTGAGCGACTAGCCCGGGGCCGCCAGCAGTCCGGCCAGTGGCTCCCGGCCATCGATGGTGCCCTCGCTGCTCAGCACCTGGAAGCGGGCAAATAGCTCCTCCGCGTACCAGTTTTCGCGGCGCGTGAGCTTGATTACCTCGCGGTGCGTGGCGTCTTTATAGGCATATTCCTGCATGGCTTTGGCCGATTCCCACACGCTGAAAGTGGCCTGCCGCACCAGTGGCAACTCGCCCAGCCCGATGGCAGCGCGCACGCCAACCGCGTGGGCCAGTGCCGCACTGGTGGGCTCCACGAATTTCCAGAAGCGCGGGGTTTTGCGCCAGCGGATGCTGGCCCGGGTGAGCACGGCTATGGGCGCATCGGCCGGGGCTGAAAGGGCATTGGAGCTGTAATCAAACGGGTTTTGGCCGTCCCACAGGCCCTGGGCTTTGATGGGGGCAAGGCGCACGGTCCATTGTTCGGCGCTACGCCGCTGGTAGGCCGCCCACAGTGGGTGGCGACTGAAAAATGCCGCCGCCGAAGCCACGTCTTCCCACACGGCCATGAAGCCGTAGCGGTCGAGGTTGGGCCACACGCCGAAGCCGTTGGCCGCCCCACTGCCAAGCAGCTTGAAGAAGTTCATGCCCGGTACTTTTTTCAGGGTGGGAGGCGAGGTGCCCATCTGGGCCAGGCCCCAGCGCCGGTGGCCGGGTTTCAGGGTGAAAACGGTAAGGGTGGTATGCAAGTGCGGTAAGCTTTAGCGGATAATGCGGGACCGTAATGGAGGAGGATTAGGCCCAAAATAAACCAAGCCGAAAGGCACCTTGTTCAGGGCACCTTTCGGCTTGGCTGTTTCATAATACGGCAAGCTAAAGCTTACCGCACAATTTTACTTCACCTGCACCTGGGCGTGCTGGTTCACGTCGTCGTCTTTGCTGCCTTCGCCGGTCACTACTGCCCGCACGTAGCCGTAGGCCCGTGAGAGGATGCTGCTGGGCGAATCCCAGTATTCAGCCTTGTCAATGGTTACTTTCAGGATGCTGATGCTGGGGTCTTCTTTGCCTTTGGGGAACCAGGCGCGCATGGGCTCGCTCCAGAGCTCAGCAATTTTGGCTTCGTCGCGGTAAGCATTGGCCTTGCCCGAAACAGAGGCATACACATTGCTTTCGGGGTTGGAGTAGCTCAGGTTTACCTGGCTGTCTTTCTTTACCTCGTACACTTTGGCCGAATTCACATCGGTGAGGAAATAGAGGGCTTCGTCTTTGCCGGGGTTGATGGTGGCCATGGGGCGGCTGTGGAGGCTGCCGTGCTCGTCGGTAGTGGTGAGCATGGCCATGCGCACTTCTTTGATTTTATCGAACAGTTGGGTCAGGTCGTGGGTTACGGGCGACTTATCGGACATGGGGAAGGTTGTTGGTAAGGTGAAAGAACAGGCCGCGCCCAAACTGGGCCGGCGGCATATTGGTTTACGTCAGCCAGCGGGCCGGGGTTGAATAAAACCCTGGCCCCGCCCGTACCTTCCTGCCCCAATGAACTTTCTGGCCCATCTTTTTCTCTCCGGCGCGCCCGGTTCGGCCACCTATGCCGATGTGCTGCTCGGCAACTTCATCGCCGACTCGGTGCCCGGCCGCCAGCTCGAAAACTACCCACCCGCCGTGCAAACCGGCATCCGCCTGCACCGGGCCATCGACACGTTCACTGACCAGCACCCCGTGGTGCGCCGCAGCACCCAACGCCTGCGCGCCGCCGGCTACGGCAAATACGCCGGCGTGATTTCAGATATGTTTCTGGACCATTTACTAGCCCGCAATTTCAGGGAGTTCTCCACCGAAAGCCTGCCCGATTTCACGCACCGCGTCTACGCTCTGCTCGCCGCCCGCGAAGTCGAAATGCCGCCCCGCGTGCAGCACTTCTTCCCCTACATGGCCCAGCAAAACTGGCTGCTGACCTACGCCGAAACCGATGGCATCAGCCGCGCCCTGAGTGGCTTGAGCCGCCGGGCCTCAGTAGGCTCGGGCATGGAAACGGCGGCGGTGGAGCTGGTTGCCAACTACGCAGAATACGAAGCAGATTTTAGGGCGTTTTTCCCGGAGCTGCAGCTGTACGTTGCGGGGCTGCTGGACGGGTGAGGCAGGGACAAAAAAAGAACGTCATGCAGCGCGGAGCGAAGCATGACGTTCTGTGAGAAAGCAGCGTAGCGTTAGTGCTGGTGGCCGCCTTCGCCGTGGGCGTGGCCGTGGGCCAGCTCATCGGCGGTCGCGTCGCGCACGTCGGCTACTTTGCCGGTGAAGTGCATCACCATGCCGGCCAGGGGGTGGTTGAAATCCATTTGCACGGCGGTGTCGCCGATGCTGATGACCTTGGCCTGCATGTGGTTGCCTTCGTTGTCGGCCATGGGCAGGAAGTTGCCGGGCTGCAGCATTTCCTCGTCCAGCTTGCCATCGATAAGGAAAACTTCCTTGGGGATTTCGACCAGTGCCTGCTCGTCATACTCGCCGTAGGCCTGCTCGGGAGTTAGGCTGAACTGGAAGTCGTCGCCGGTATTTTTGCCGTTGAGCTGGGCTTCAAATTCCTCGGGCAGGCCGCTGTGGCCGAACAGAAAAACCATGGGCGCGTCGGCTTCGGCCGATTCGACCAATACTTTTTCCTGGTTTTCGTCGGTTACGCTGAGGTCGTAAGTAATGGTGACGACTTTTTTATCGCTGATGGCAGCCATTGGATTGAATTAGGAGAATGGGGGAGAATATAGCGCCAGCCTTGCGGCTGATGTACAAAGAAAGGAAGTTCTGCCGGGAACAGCGGGCAAATTCGGAAAAATCAGAACGTCATGCCGGAGGTAGCCGAGGGCTCGCTACCGTGCAAGTAATTTATTTACTATAGCGGTAGAAAGCTTCGGCTGCGCGCAGCATGACGTTCTAATTTGCTCGCTGCCAGCTGAAATTACGCCGGCATGGCCTTCAACTCCCGGCCCCAGAAACGGTGTTTGGCAATGGCGGCGATGAAGTCGTTGTTCAAGCCATTCGCATCCTTGCCGGTCACCACGCCTTCGGCGCTCAGAATATCCTCGGCACCAGGATAAGCGGCGGCTTGCAGCAGCTCGGTGCCCGCCCCCGCGGCGGCGATGGGCTTGCAGTGCCGGAAGGCCTCGTTGACGAAGCGCACGGCGTCGGGGTTCTGCTTGAGAATGGCCACGCTGGCCTGGCCATCGGCCACGTACACGGCATCAAACAGCACCGAGGCCGTGGAGAGGAACGTGCCGTTAACCAGCAGCTCCTCGCCGCCCTGGCCCTTGATGCTGCCCAGGTGCGTGGCAATAATTGCAGCCTGCGCGCCTTCATCCATCAGGGCTTTCATCAGGTCGCCGATGGCGGTTACGTCGGCCCCGTCGGTGGCCAGAACGGCAACGTGGCGGGTTTTGATGCCCTTGGCCGTGGCATTTGCCTTGGCCCCTGATGCCATGCTCAGGGCCGAGTCGCTGCCCACCGAATCGGTCGCGGGTTTGGGCTGGTAGGGGGCCGGGTCGGTATCGGCGCCGTAGCTGCCGAGGTTGAGCTGCACCCCCTCGGCCGAGGGCACGGGTACGCCAAGGCCCTCGGCAATGCGCTCGGCCAGTTCCGGGGCCACCTGGGCGTGCAGCATCAGCATGCGGTTGCGTATCGACTCGGTCTGAACGTGGCTCAACTCGAAGCGCTGGGCTTTCACGATGTGCATTTTCTCGGCTTCCGACATGCTGTTCCAGAACAGGCGGGCCTGGCTGAAATGGTCGCTGAAACTCTTGCTGCGCAGGCGGATTTTGTGGCCGTCCACGCGCTCATACATCGAGCTGAAGCCGCCTTCGCTCTGCTTGGCTTGCTTGGGGGTATTGTCGTTCAGTAAGTTGGGGTTGTAAGCCACTTTCCCCTTGTTGATTGTCTGGCGCATGTGGCCGTCGCGCTGGTTGTTGTGTATGGGGGCCAGCGAGCGGTTAATGGGAATTTCGTGGAAGTTGGGGCCGCCCAGGCGCTTGAGTTGGGTGTCGAGGTAGGAAAACAGGCGGCCCTGCAGCAGCGGGTCGTTGGTGAAGTCGATGCCCGGCACGATGTGGCTCAGGCAGAACGCGACCTGCTCGGTTTCGGCAAAGTAGTTGTCCACGTTGCGGTTGAGCACCATTTTGCCGATTTTCTGCACCGGCACCAGGTCTTCGGGAATGAGCTTGGTGGCATCCAGAATATCGAAGCCGAACTTGTGCTCGTCCTCTGCTTCCACCACCTGCACGCCCAGCTCCCACTCGGGGTAGGCCCCCATTTCGATGCAGTTCCAGAGGTCGCGGCGGTGGAAGTCAGGGTCTTTGCCCGAAATCTGCTGGGCTTCTTCCCAGGCCACGCCGTGCACGCCCAGCAGCGGCTTCCAGTGGAATTTCACGAAGCGCCACTTGCCAGCGGCATCCACCAGCCGGAAGGTGTGCACGCCAAAGCCCTCCATCATGCGCAGGCTGCGCGGAAGGGCGCGGTCCGACATGGCCCAGAGCAGCATGTGCATGGCCTCGGGGCTGGTTGAAATGAAGTCGTAAAATGTATCGTGCGCCGAAGCAGCCTGCGGAATCTCGTTGTGCGGCTCGGGCTTCACCGCATGAATCAGGTCGGGAAACTTGATGGCATCCTGAATAAAAAACACCGGCATGTTGTTGCCCACAAGGTCAAAAACGCCTTCCTGGGTGTAGAATTTTACCGCGAAGCCGCGCACATCACGCGCCAAATCGGAAGAGCCGCGAAAGCCGGCCACGGTGGAAAAACGCGTGAAAACCGGCGTTTTAACGCCCGGCTGCAAGAAACCGGCACGACTTAGGGCGCTGGCATTGTCGTAGGCTTCAAAATAGCCGTGGGCCCCTACGCCCCGGGCGTGCACCACCCGCTCGGGGATGCGCTCGTGGTCGAAATGGGTGATTTTTTCGCGCAGCAGAAAGTCTTCGAGCAGCGAGGGGCCGCGCTCGCTACCCTTCAGCGAGTTCTGGTCGTCGTTGACGCGTAAGCCCTGGTTCGAGGTAAGGAATTCGCCGTAGCCGTCGTCGGTATTCCGGGCCAGGTCGTCAATTTTGGGGTTGGTTATGGTGTCTTCGTGGGTCTTTTTGGTTAGGGGCTTGTTTTTCATAGGAGGAGGATTTTTGGTGGCTTACGCCCCCAACAACGCACTTCCTGGTTTAGTGGTTGGTGCATTATTTGAATCCTGCATATAGGCATTCGGGAGGCAGATTGGCTTTTGTGTTGAGTCTCAAAGTATCGGTTGAAGCTAAGGAGGAGCCTGCGGCGTGAATAAATTTTGAGTGGGTTTTACAAAGACTCAACAGTAGAATACCTCGGCCACGCAAACCGGCCCCGGCCAGCAACCCCGCTCCGGTGCCGTGCGTACCGACTCCGCACAACCAACAACGCCCGACTCAACCTCTTTCTGATTCCCCCCAATGCCTTACCCTACCTATAACTCGTTGGCCACCTTGCTGCTTAGCGGTGCCCTGCTATCCGGCTGCAATTCCAATCCACCAGCCACCCAGGACGATGCCGTGAACAAAGAAGCGGTGGTAAACACCGACTCAGCGACCCTTAAAACGGCTTCGGCCGATACCATGGGCGTGCCCGCCGGCTCTATTCCCACCGTTGGCAGCCCGCAGCTGCTCTTCACCCTGCCGGATACGCACAACACTCCCGACGGCCTTGCCCTGAGCCCCGACGGCCGCATCCTGCTCTCGGTGCCCAACATTGCCGACAACAGTCAGCCCGCCGCAATTGTCGAGATTGTGGGCAATACTTACAAGCCTTTCGCGCCCAACCTGCCCCTGGAGCCCACCACCAAAAAAGCTGCCCCGATGGACCTGGCTTTCGGCCCCGACGGCAACGTGTACTACACCGAAAACCAGTACGAAAACAGCAAGAAATACGTGTCGCGCCTTATGCGCATCAACATGAAAAATGGCAAGCCCGGCAACATCGAAACCGTAGTGGACAGCTTCGCGCTATCCAACGGCCTGGTGTGGAAGGGCAACCTGCTGTATATCACCGATAGCCAGTGGGATATGCCCGGCAACGACAAAGGCAGCGCCATCCTACGCTTCACCCTCGATGAGCTGAAAAAAGGTGGCCCGCTACACCTCAAGCCTAAAACCAAGGACCCGCACGTACTGGCCATGTTCACGACCAACGTGAACGAAACCGGCGTAGACAACGGCGCCGATGGCATCGACTACGACAGCAAAGGCAACCTCTACACCGGCTCGTTCGGCGACGGCAGCTTCTACAAAGTCACCCTCAAACCCGACGGCACCTACGCCAAGAAGGAAGCCGTAGCCCTGACCGGCGATAAAATCACCTGCATCGACGGCTTCGTGATTGACCGCGCCACCGACAAAGCCTACGTGACCGGCGCCCGCCAAAACGCCATCTTCGTCATCAACCTGAAAGACAACAGCGTGACCACGCTGGCCCAGAACCCCGACACCGACGGTACCGGCGGCAAGCTCGACCAGCCCGCCGAGGTGCTGCTGAAAGGCAAGCGCCTGTACATTTCCAACTACGATAATCCGGCGAAGCACTTCGTGAATGTGAAGTCGGATGCGCCGCATACGGAGTCGGTGATTGACTTGCCGTAGTCGTCACCTCACCCCCGGCCCCTCTCCCGCGGAGAGGGGAGCCTGACGACAAAAAATGCCCGCTGCAATTGCAGCGGGCATTTTTTGTGGGAAATTTACCCTAATACCGTCGTGGCTCCCCTCTCCGCGGGAGAGGGGCCGGGGGTGAGGTGATGCGGTTACTCCTGTAGCTCCCACGCAGTGCGATACCCTCCAATCCGCTCTACATACTCAATCAGGGCCTTGAAAAACGGGTGCGCGCTCAGCGTCGAAGAATCCCCTACGAGCAGGAGCTTTTTCCGCGCCCGCGTCATACCCACGTTCATGCGGCGGATATCTGAAAGGAAGCCGATTTCGCCGTGGTTGTTGCTGCGGGTGAGGGTGATGGCAATGATGTCGCGCTCCTGGCCCTGGAACGAATCCACGGTGCCCACGCTGAGCTGGCGGTGTAGCATAAAGCCGCTGAGCTCGTCGTTTTCCTCAATGGCATCCTTTAGGTAGTTGATTTGGGCGCGGTAGGGGGCAATTACGCCGATGCTGAGCGGGTCTTCCTCGTGGTCGGCGGGGTCGTAGGGTTCGAGGAGTTGGGCGAGGCGCTTGAGTAGCAAATCCGCTTCTTCGGGGTTGGCGGTGGAGCGGCTTTCGGGGATGGTGATTTCCTGGAAGCCGAAGCCGGCCGTGTCGAGGAATTCCACGGGCAGGTCGGGGGCGAAGCGCAGGTCGTAGGCGTCGAGGCCGGCGTGGGCCACTGTTTCGTAGGCCACCAGTTGGCCGTCGTAGAACTGGTCGGAGCTGAACTGCATGATTTGCTCGTGCATGCGGTACTGCACCGTGAGCATGCGGGCCGTGGCGGGCTGGCGCTTAATGGCTTTCTCGAACAGCGTTTCGCGCAGGGCCCCGGCCTTGTCACTCTTCACGGTGGGCGGCAGCTGGTGGTGGTCGCCGGCCAGAATCACGCGCTGGCCCTTGGAAATGGGAATCCAGCAACCCGGCTCCAGGGCCTGGGCGGCTTCGTCAATAAACACCGTTTCGTACGTCAGGTGGCGAATGTTGCGGTTGCTCGCGCCCACCAGCGTGCACGTTATCACCTGCACTGACTCCAGCAAATCCTCCGTGATGTAACGTTCCAAATCGTCGGCCTGCTGGAATAGCATCTTGGCTTCCTCCTTCAGCATCCGGCGCTGCTGCTGCTCCTCGTAGCCGAAGTTGCGGACGTGTTTGCTGGCGGTTTCGCGGTACTGGTCGGCTGTCTGGCGCATCGAGCGCATCTCGTTGTAGCTCTTGTGGTTCATCACCTGAGCATCCAGCGTGTGCTCCAGCAGAAGGTCGGAAACCCGCGAGGGGTTGCCCATGCGAATGACGTTCACGCCGCGCTCGGCCAGCTTTTCGGTTAGCAAATCCACGGCCGTGTTGCTGGGGGCGCATACCAGCACCCGCCGCTCGCGCCGGATGGTTTCCAGAATGGCCTGCACCAGCGTGGTGGTTTTGCCGGTACCGGGCGGGCCGTGGATGATGGCTACGTCCTTAGCCGCCAGCACATGCTTCACGGCGGCCAGCTGGGATTCATTCAGCGGGCTGGGGTAGAAGAGGTCGGTGGCTTTTTCCTCGCGAAAACGGGCTTCTTTGGCCCCCAGCAGGATGTCGCGCAGCTCGGCCAAGCGGTCGCCGTAGGCGCCCATCACCTTGCCCAGGGCGTAGTCCATCTCGCGGTAGCTCACCTCATCGAAGGTTAGGTCGATGCCCATTTTATTGCCCTCAGTCACCCAGTCGGGCAGGTCCTCTTTAGTAGTGGCGAGCCGCAGCTTGTTGCGCCGCACGCTGATGATGACGCCATTAAGCGTGGGCCGGTCGGTGGCCGAGCGGCCGGGTACGTTGCCAAACAGGGCCGCATTCTTGCCTACCTGAAACAGGTGCAGGCCCTGCTGGCCGGCGGGCCGCTCCAGCTCCAGCACCACCTTGCCGCCGAAGCCAATGTCTTCCTGCGTGATGGTGACGGGGTACCAGGTGAGGCCGCGCTGCTGCCGCTCTGATATGCTGGCTTTGGCGTTTTTGAGCTTGAATTGCACCAGGTCTTCCTGCTGCTCCAGCTTCATAAGGGCCTGCACCTGGCGCAGCTCTTTTTCGATGGCGTAGGGGTCGACGGGGGCGAAAGTGGGGGTGGTATCGGACAAGTGAAAGCGGGTTGGGTTCGTGACAGAATACGAACAACCAATTACAAGTGGATATTAATTTGATTTCTACCGCCAGTGAGGTAATGACTGGCAGAGCGTTTCGGCAAACTCTTGCGTGAGTTCTGGAGCAGGTTGGGTAGCTTGATGCTCCTTAATCAGCCGAATAACACCTAAGCTGTAACAGTTTTTTATGCGAAGGTTCTCGATGTGCTTAGCCCTAATAATTGCTTTTATCGGTCGGTTTGACTTTCGGTGATGTCCAATCACGACCACATCATTACACATTCCCGGAAACCAGTCGATAATGTAAACCTTGGCTCCGGGGCGGAAGTGTTTGGTGCCCGTGCGAGTTTCCTCTCCACTTGGACCGTACGACCGTTCCGCTACTATATTTCCAATTGCAGTACAAAAGAATTCTTGAGGAGCTTCTGATTCCATTATAGTCTACAGTTTCTTAAGCCGCAGCCAACAGCACTTCGGCCGAAATCCCCAGGTTGTCGTGCAGCGCATTCATCATTTTAAAGCGTAGCCAGGCAAAGGTCGGGAGTATCTTGAGAAACAACGTTTCAGTTGCTGGCTTCAGTAATTAGAAGGGCTGCCTTCGTGGCAATAAGGCCCAAAGTAACAAGCGTTGCAGTCCTGCCTGCAATTGCATCGGCCAGAGCGGCAGAATGCCGCCAGGCAATCGGCTATCCGGCCAATGTTGCGTTTCCTGCGTAGAAAAGGAAAGTTAACCCCCGTTACCAATCGAAGCCAACAGCCGCCCCAAGGGCCGCCCATTAGCTCCGCACTTGCCCTTTACTGCCGTTTATGAATGAATTAATTGAAATACGCCATCTGCTCAAATCCGACTACGAAGCCCTGAAATCCGCCATGCTGCTGGCCTACCCGCGCATGCAGAGCTACTGGCGGCGCGAGCAGGTCGAGCTGCTGGTCGACCTGTTTCCCGAGGGCCAGTTTGTGGTAACGGTGAACGAGGAAATCGTGGCCGCCGCCTTGGCCCTGATTGTGACGCACGACCAGTTTGGGGAGGTGCACACCTTTCAGGACGTGACCGGCGACTACACCTTCCGTACCCACAGCGCCGCCGGCGACACGCTCTACGGCATCGAGGTATTTGTGGTGCCGGCCATGCGCGGCCGCCGGCTGGCCCGCCGCCTCTACGATGCCCGCAAGGAGCTCTGTGAGCGGCTCAACCTGCGCTCCATTGCTTTCGGGGCGCGTATTCCGGGCTATCATGAATACCTGGATACGCTCACGCCCAAGCAGTACGTGCAGAAGGTGAAGGACCGCGAAATCGTGGACCCCTCGCTGAATTTCCAGCTGGCCAACGACTTCCACCCGGTGCGGGTGCTCAAGGGCTACCTGCCCGGCGACGCCGCCTCGGGCGACTACGCCCTGCTCATGGAGTGGGACAACATGCTCTACGACACCAGCCCGGTGCAGGCCATTGCCCAGAAAACGCAGGTGCGCCTGGGCCTGGTGCAGTGGCAGATGCGCCTCTACGAAGGCCTCGACGACATGTTCCAGCAGGTGGAATACTTCGTGGATGCGCTGGCGGCCTACCGCGCCGATTTCGCCCTGTTTCCCGAGCTGTTCCACGGCCCGCTGATGGCCGAGGCCAATGAGCTGTCGGAAATAGACGCCATTCGCAAGCTGAGCCGCTATTCCGAAGAAATTCTGGCCCGCTTCACGGCGCTGGCCGTGAAGTACCACATCAACATCATCACCGGCTCGATGCCCGAAGTGGCCGCCGACGGCAAGCTGATGAACGTGGGCTACCTCTGCCGCCGCAATGGCTCGACGGAGCGCTACGAGAAAATCCACGTCACGCCCAACGAGGCCAAATACTGGGCCCTGACCGGCGGCAAGCGCCTGCAAACCTTCGACACCGACTGCGGCCCCATCGGCGTGCTGATTTGCTACGACTCGGAGTTTCCCGAGCTGGCCCGCCTGCTGGCCGACCAGGGCATGAACATCCTGTTCATCCCGTTCCTGACCGATACCCAGACGGCCTACTCGCGGGTGCGGCACTGCGCCCAGGCTCGCGCCATCGAAAACGAGTGCTACGTGGCCATGGCCGGCTCGGTCGGCAACCTGCCCCGCGTGAAGAACATGGACATCCAGTACGCCCAGTCGGCCGTGCTCACGCCCTGCGACTTCGCCTTCCCCAACACCGGCGTGAAAAGCGAGGCCACACCCAACACCGAAATGATTCTGGTGACCGACGTGGACCTGTCGATTCTGGATAAGCTCCGGCACAGCGGCAGCGTGCAAAACCTGCGCAACCGCCGTTCCGACGTGTACCAGCTCAGCGCCGCCGAGTTGATGCCCAAGCATTAATTCTGCCTGATTGCAGAGCAACCGCGTAGCGGTGACAGGTTTGTAGCAACACGCCACCTGAACGATAGAGCCGCGTCGCGGTGACAGATTGCATAGGCGCTTCTGTCACCGCGACGCGGCTTTTTTTCAAACGAGGCTCTTCTTAACGAAGTAATTTGCGGAAAAGTAGTAGGATGCGACCCCGCGTCCTACTTTGGGCTATTGAAAAAAGTCGTCCGGGTCGGCTTGGCTCAGGTACTTGCGCAGCTGCGGCAGCGTGCCGAAATAGGGGAGTACGCAGGCCAGAAACTGGTCGGCCAGGGCCGGGCTGCTGACGTAGGCCACGAAGGCGGTGCCACTTTCGGTGAACTCCATCTCATCGAGCAGGGCGGGGCAATGCTCCTCCACAATGGTTTCGAGGTGCTCGGCCCAGGAAGCGGCCGTGCCGCCGAAGCCGAAGTGCTGAAACAGGGCGTAATAGTCCTCCAGCCCGCCCACATCGGCAAAAATCAATACCTGGTACTCGGGAGAAACGGGCGCGGGGGCGGGAGAGAGCTGAAAAGGGAACGTAACGGACATGCGGCGAAGGTACGGCCGGGCGTAGCAGGGTGTACCGTAAACGCTGCAAGTCCGCGCGTGAACTGTGCTACGCGCGGACTCGCAAAGTCCGCGCTACTTGTTCCAGGTGCGCACGTAGCGGCCCTGCGGGTCGTAGCGCCGGGCCTGCTGGGGTACGTCGAAGGCGGTGTCGCGTACATCGGTGCCGGTGCCGGCGATGTACTTCCAGTTGCCCCAGTTCGAGGCTGCGTCGTGGTCGATGAGCTGGTGTTCGAACCAGGCCGCGCCCCAGCGCCAGTCCTGGTGCAAGTCGTGAATGAGGTAGCTGGCTACGTTCTGTCGGCCCCGATTGCTCATGAAGCCGGTGGCGGCCAGCTCGCGCATATTGGCATCCACAAAGGCATTGCCGGTGCGGCCGGCGGCCCAGTTGGCAAACACGGTTTTGTCGGATTGAACGGGCTTGGGTAGCTGGTCGCGCAGGCCGCGCCAACGGAAGAAATCCGGCCCGACGCGGTACGCCAGCAGGCGGAAATAGTCGCGCCACAGCAGCTCCAGCCGCAGCTGCATGGCGCCTTTGCTGCGCGCGCCGTGGGTGGCATCATATTCATCAATGGCCGCCCAAATCTGACGGGCCGAGAGACTGCCATTGGCTAGCCAGGGCGAAAACTTGGTGCTGAAGGCCTCGCCCAGCATTTCATTCCGGGTGTCGTCGTAGCGGCCAATGAGGTGGCGCGCCACGGCATAGTCGTGCAGGCGGGCCAGGCTGGCGGTTTCGCCCCCGCCCAGCGCGGGCAGGGCCGAGCGGCGGTCGGGCAGGGGCCGCGCCGCTGCCGGCAGGCCCAGCGCGGTGGCTAGCGCATCGGCAGTGGGCAGCGGCGCGGGTACGAAGCCCGACGGCAATGGTGGCAGCTGGCGCGGCGCGGGCAGCGGTGGCCGCACCCGCACTTTCGCAGCCACATCAAACCGAAACTTGCTGAACGACAGCGGCAGCCGCCCAATGGGAATGGGCAGGTCGTCGGGGTGCAGCAGCGTCAGGGTTTCGAAGCAGCGGAGGGGGACTTGCGGGCCGAGGGCGGCGCGGAGGGCTTCTTCGGCCTCTTCTTCCTCGGTGGTGTGCTCGGCGCTGGCGTGCACGGCCCCCGCGTTCAGCTGCCGGGCCAGGGCGGGCAGTACTTCTTCGGGGCGGCCCACCGCGAAGTGAATGGCGGAGCCCAGCGTGCTGTAGCGCTGCCGCAGGTCGGCCAGCGTTTCGAGCAGGAAGGGCAGGCGGTGCGGGCCGGTGCGCGGCAGGTCCAGGTAGGCATCAGGACCCAGCGATACCGGGTCGAAGCAATACACGGGCAGCAGGGCGGTGGTGCCGGCCGGTAGCGCGGCCAGCGCCTCATTGTCGTGCAGGCGCAGGTCGTTGCGCAGCCAGTAGAGAACGGTCATGCAGGTTTTTGGGCGAGTGTAGCAGGCTAACACGCAACGCGGCCAGACTTCCCGCCGGTCCGCCAAAAAACCTTGGGCTACCGGCGCCGGCGCAGTGCCACCACCATGCCCACGCAGGCCAGCGCCAGGCCCGCAATCAGGGCGTCGCGCACGAAGTGGCCCTGCTTGGCCTCGGCTACTTCGGCTTCGAGGTCGCGCATTTTGGCCAGCTGCTGCTTTTCGCGCTGGCGCATGTTTTCGGTTTCGTTGGTGAGCTCCGAGAGGCGCTGGGCGGTGAGGTTGCGGTCGTCGCGCGAGCTGGTTTCGAGGTGGGTGGTGGTGGCGGCCAGGCGCACGGAATTGGTCTGGGCCGCCTGGGCGGTGCGGTTGAGCACGTCCACAATCTGCTGGTCCTTGTCTACGATGCCCTGCAGGGCATCCACCACTTCCTGGAGGTCTTTTTTGGAAGGCTTGTTGCCGAACAGGCTATGGCGCTGGGCGCTGGCCTCGCGGTAGCGGTCGGTCAGGGATTTGCGCTCGGCCAGCAGGCCGGGCAGGGGCGAATCGGCGGTGATGGCCGGCGTCTGGGCGGCCGTGGCCAGCCCCCACAGCAGCCCGCCACTCAGGGCCAGGGCCCGAAAAACGGGGCGAGCGTCGGATATTTGCAAACTGTCAACCCAGGAAAAGAAGTGCGTACGCATGAATAAAAAACAACGAATGATAAAAGGCAGCCTCCTGGTGCTCGGGGTGCTGAGCCTGTGGAGCTGCGAAACGGCCCGGCCAAAAACGCCGCCCACCTACGGCGGCGCGGTATCGCAGGGCCTGTACGAAAAAGGGGGCAGCGGCGTACTGCCCTTCCTTATTCAGGCCACCAGCCAGGACGCAACCTACGGCTTTACGGCAAACAACCCGGTGCGGGTGGGCGGCGGCCGCGAAGCCGGCCTGCGCAACCAGCAGCGCTACCTCAATGCCCTGCTCGGGCCCCGGGGCGAACCGCTTAAGTATGAGCACGAGGGCAGCTGCTGCGCTTTCAAAATTGCCGAAGCCGGCATCGACAACGAAGGTCAGCTCGACGTGTATTCGCTCACGTGGAAAGGGCAGCAGCAGCCCCTCAAGCTCTACCTGAATATGTACGAGGAGGGCACGCTGGCAGCGCCCGCAGGCCTGACCGCCGCCCGCTAACCCGGCCCGCAGCGGGCCGGCCGGACCTGGAAAACCGTTACTTTTACCGGTCCGGCCGCCAATTCTCTACCTCCCGATGCCCACCCGCTACTACTCCCGCCTCGCCGCCCTGGCCGCCGACCCCGCCGCCGCGCCCGCCGACCAGCTTCCCAAGCTGCGCAAGCTGCTCGAAGCCGTGTTGCGCGACGACTGCAAGGCCCGGGAGTCCCCGTTCATCGACCTCAACCAGGCCATCGGCCAGGCCGCCTACACGCACGAGCTGCCCGCCGCCCTGCGCCAGCAGCTCCAGGCCCTGCGCCTGGCCGCCAACCTGGTGGTGCACGAAAGCTACCCCGGCACGCCCGCCGAAGCCGCCAGTGGCTTTGCGGCCGTGGCGGCGCTGGTGCTGCACCTCACCGGCGCGGCCTACGCCGGCCCCGCGCTGCCCCAGCCCCTGGCCGAAACCGCCGGGCCCGCCGAAACAGTTGAGGTAGCCGCCGCCCATATTCCCGAGGCCGCTGCCAGCACTACCTGGCGCGTGCGGGTGCTGCACGCCGACCTGGCCACCGGCAGCCTCACCGTCGAAATGGCCGCGCCCGCCGATGGCCGCCCCGCCGGCCCTTTCGGCCTGGTGCTGCCCGCCGCCTACGAAAACGTGCTGCTGTTGGCCGCTACGCTGCATCCCACGCTGCACCTCATCGGCCCGGTGCTGCTGGCCGATGGCAGCGTCCGCGCCCGCCGCGTGGTGCTGGAGCCCGATTACCTTATCAGCGTCACCACCATTGCTGAGTGCGCCCAGCGCGACGGCACCATTCCCGAATGGGCGCTGCTGAATGCGTTTTTACCCGATGAAACCTCGCGCCCGCTGGTGCTCGGAAACCTGGTGAACCTGCTGCTGGATGAGGAAGTAAGCCACGCGGGGAGGAACGAAGAAATAAGAATTAAGAAGGAAGAAGCTGCCCGCAAACAGCAGCTGGAGCGACTGGCGAAGCTGGCCGGCCACGATAGTGCTACCGTCGTGCCGGAAGCCGCCGATACTCCCAAATTCGAGTTGACTGCTGCTGATGAGCAGCTGACAGCGAAGGATTTCGACCTGGAAACCTTCTTCAAGGGACGGCTTTTCCGCTCGGCGCCGCTCTCGCTCAGCACGCTGCCCGAGTTCCAGACCCGCACCGGCGTGCCCGAGCTGCTGAGCGACCTGCGCCGCCACCACCGCACCCTGCGCGAAACCCGCGCCCTGGGCTTCGTGGCCGCCAGCCGCACCGGCTACCAGCAGGAACCCCTGCGCCTTGCCGACTGCTTCCTCGAACCCACCTTCCTGTCGGCCACCTACGGCCTGCAGGGCCGGCTCGATTTGCTGCACGAAAGCAGCACCGGCTACGACCTCATCGAGCTCAAAAGCTCGACCAAAGTGCCCCACGCCGAGCCCTGGACCAACCACGCTGCCCAGGCCCAGCTCTACCGTTTGCTGCTCGAATCGGTGTTCGGAGCCGATGGGGAAACGGCCGGCCGGGGCCGCACCAGCATCCTGTACTCCAACGCGGCCAGCGGCCAGCCCGCCGTGCGCCGCGTCGACCAGGACCAGGACCTGATTGACCGCCTGCTCTCGGCCCGCAACCAGCTCGTGGGC
Organism: Hymenobacter artigasi; assembly: GCF_012275535.1. Taxonomy (GTDB): domain Bacteria; phylum Bacteroidota; class Bacteroidia; order Cytophagales; family Hymenobacteraceae; genus Hymenobacter; species Hymenobacter artigasi. The sequence goes on from NZ_JAAVTK010000004.1 coordinate 161,193, forward strand.
ACCGAACTGCAGCTGGCTCGCGCAACCGGCCCCCGCCAAACGGCCGCGCTGCTGGCCCCCGTGCTGCACCCCAACCTCATGGCCCTGCCGCCCTTCGGCAAAGCCAAAGCCGAAAAAGTAGCCAACGCCTGGGCCGCCGCCGACCCCGTGGAGCGCGCCTACTGCCTGGAGCTGGCCCGCTTTGCGGCCCGTGAAATGCGCCTCACCCTGCTCGGCGACGAAGCCCGCCCTGGTGACGCCGGCGGCCAGGCCGGCCTCTGGCTGCTGCCCCAGGCCCGTAAGTATCAAAATTTCAGCCTGCTCGATGATTTGGAACTCATCGAAGACCACAGCGGCGCGCCCGATGATGCCCGCAACGGCCTTGGCCCGCACCTCATTTTCCAACGCCTCGCCGGTGGCCGCGAAGTCAACTTCCGGGCCGGTGATACGCTCATTCTTTACCCGCGCCGCAAAATTGGGACTCAGGGACTTGGGAACTTGGGGACTCAGAATGCGGAGGTAGCCAGTAGTGTCGCCTCTGATTTTGACTCCTCCATACTTCCTGCCCGTCACATAATACCGGAAGGCGAAAACCCAAGTCCCCAGGACCCCAAGACCCTAAGCCCCCTCGATAGTCAGGTAGTGAAAGTCGTGCTGGCCGAAGACCTCGGGGCCGATGGCCGCGTGGTGCTCAGCGTGCGCAACCGCCGCATGGCCCCGCGCTACCTGCTGGGCCACTCGCACTGGGCCCTGGAGCCCGATACCTACGACACCTTCCGGCGCGAGTGGGCCGGCCTTTCGTCCTTCCTTGGCCTGAGCCCCGAGCGGCGGAAGCGCCTGCTGGCCCGCACCGGCCCGCGCGAGCCCGAGGACTGGAGCCCGACGGCCGCGCCCGCCACCACGGCCACCGAAGTAGTGGCCCGCGCCCTGGCCGCGCCCGACTGGTTTGTGCTCTGCGGCCCGCCCGGCACCGGCAAAACCCGCAGCGTGCTGCGCGAGCTGGCCGAAAAACTCTACAAAGAAGATAAGCAGGTGCTGCTGGCGGCCTATACCAACCGCGCCGTGGACGAAATCTGCGAGCAGCTGGTCGATGCGGGCTTGCCGTTTATTCGGGTGGGCTCGCGGCTGGGCACCTCGCCGCAGTACCGGCCGTACCTGCTCGATGCCATGATTGCCGACTGCGCCAGCCGCCAGACCGTGCGCGCCCGCCTCACGGGCACGCCGTTCTACGTGGGTACCGTGGCCAGCCTGCTGGGCAAGCCCGAGCTGTTCATGCTCAAGCAGTTCGATGTGGCCGTGGTGGATGAGGCCAGCCAGGTGCTGGAATCGCCGATGCTGGCCCTGCTGGCCAAGGTGAAAAAGTTCATCCTCATCGGCGACCACCGCCAGCTGCCCGCCGTGGTGGCCCAGGAGCCCGAAACCAGTGCCGTAGCCGCCGAGGTGGCCGATTTGCTGCGCGAAAACCTTGGCCTCACCAACCTGCGCAACTCCTACTTCGAGCGCCTGTTCCGGCGGGCCGAAGCCCACTGGCCGCACGCCCACGGTACCCTCGCCGACCAATACCGCATGCACGAAGAGCTGGCCGTGCTCGTCAACCAGGACTTCTACGATGGCCAGCTGCGTTGCCCAATGCCCTGGCAGGCGGCCCCGCTCGACCGCGCCGCCTGGCCCGCCGCTGCCGATGATTTTACCGCCGCGCTCCGCCGCCAGCGGGTGGTTTTCGTGCCCACCCAGCGCCAGCCCGAGGATTTATCCATGAAGGAATCGGCGCAGGAGGCCGAGCTGGCGGCCCGCGCCGCCGCCTACGTGGCCCAGGGCTACGGCCCGGCTTTCAACCCCGAAACCACGCTCGGCATCATCGCCAGCTACCGCAACCAGGCGGCCCGCATCCGCGCCCGGCTAGCCCAGCTAGCCGTTGAGTTGAGCCTGCCGGCCCTGGCCCAAATCAGTGTCGATACCGTGGAGCGCTACCAGGGCAGCCAGCGCGAGGTCATCATCGTGAGCTTCTGCTGCCACCACGAGCACCAGCTGGAGCTCATGGTATCGCCCGACGAAACCGGGCAGGTCGACCGCAAGCTCAACGTGGCCCTCACCCGCGCCCGCCAGCAGTTGGTGCTGCTCGGCAACGCCGAAATGCTGAGCCGCGCCCCCCACCACGCGGCCCTGCTGGCCCGGGTGCGGTAGCGCGGCTCCGCTTTCTTTTTCCTTTTTACAGCCAGATTGCGGGAGTGAATGACCCCATTGGGACTGTCGTTCACCCCCGCAATCTGAGTTACTTGATATCTACCACTTCCACCTCAAAGCGCAGGGCCGTGTTGGGCCCGATGGTGGAAGCGCCCTGCACCCCGTAGGCCAGCGCCGAGGGCAGCAGCAGCTCGGCCTTGTCGCCTTTGTGCATCAGGGCAATGCCTTCTTCAAAGCCCGTAATCAGCTGGCCGCGCCCGAACGTGAAGCTCAGCGGGGTGTTGCCGTTGAGGGAGGAGGCGTCGAACACCGTGCCGGTCGCATCCATCAAGTGTCCGGTGTAGAGCACCGTAACCGTGTTGCCAATGGCCGGCCGCACCGCGTTGGCGTTGGTCGTAATGGGCAGAAAGTAGAGCCCGGAAGCCTGCTTCTGGGCAGTGGTGATGTTTTTGGTCGCAAGGTAGCTTGTAATCAGGTTGTCATCGTACGTCGGTACGTCCACTACTTCCACCTCGAAGCGCAGTACTGAGTTTGCCGGAATGCTGCCCCTTTCCGTCGAGCCATAGCCCCGTGCGGAAGGAATCAGGAACTCCGCCTTATCTCCAACGTGCATCAACGAAACACCCTCATCGAAGCCCGGGATAATTTGGCCAACCCCCTGCACGAAGGTCAACAGCGGGTTGCTGTGCTTGGAGGAAGCATCGAATACCGTGCCGGCCGCATCCAGCAAATGGCCGGTGTAGAGCACCGCTACCGACGAGCCGGAGGTGACTTTGGGGGCCGCCGTATTCGTTCTAATGGGCAGGAAGTACACGCCGGAAGGCTGTTTCTGAGCAGTGGTGATGTTGTTGGTGGCCAGGTATTGGGTGATAATTTCCTGGTCGATGCCGCTGTAGTCCTTCATCGCGGGGTCGTCTTTCTTGCACGCGGTGGTAAACAAGCCGGCCGAGGCCAGCAGGGTGATGAAGAAAAGGCGCGTTAGTACGGCGGAAAAATAAGGTTTCATAGGCTGATTTTTGGAGTAAAAATAACGCATTATGGCCGGCAGAACACGGGATAGTTTTCCGGCGTTCGTGTTTTTCAGCGCGGTAATGCGGCGGGCTGCCGCCGCCTCTGCCAGCAGATTGGGCCGATTTGGCGCTCAATGCCCAGTATCAGCCCTATTCCCAGCGTGTAGGCCAGCAGGTCGGCCCACTCAAAATGGCTGCCCAGCACGATGCGTGCCAGCCGCCAGTGCTGCCATCCCAGCCAGGCAAGCAGGCCGGCATATTGCAGTGATTCAATTAAATAGGATAGAAGCAGAACCCCCAGCGCCACTTTCTTCGGCGGGGCGGAAAGCAGACCCCGGGCCAGACAATAGAGAAAAATGGTGGCCAGAAAATCGCCGGCGTACGGCCAGATGATTTTATCGTGCGCAAACAGGGCGATAAGAATTTCCAGCAGGAATAATAAGCTGGCGACCAATAAATAGTGCTTTTGGATGCGAATCATGGGCTGAGTACATGGCTGGTGCGGTACCATTTGAGCGGGCTGCCAACGAAAAGCCAGCAGCCCGCCTGGTCGGATTGGCGCTTAGTGCATCGGGCAGCGGCGGGTGGGTTGGAATGCCGCCGCTGGTTCGGCCAGCACCACTGGCGCGGCATCCAGGGCCTGAATCCGGGCCCGATACGCCGCCGGCAGCATGGCATTCCGGGCCCACTGGCTTACCTGCCAGTGCCGCGTACGGCGGTAGAAAGCCACGGCCGGGGCTATGTAAAAGCCGGCGGGCAGCTGCAGAAGCTGGCGTACTCCGGCGGGTGCCACCAGGCCCTGCACCAGGCGCAGCAGGTGGTAGCGCGGGCCGCCCAGGTGCCGCCGGTATTGCACGTACAAGTCGGCGGTGTAGTGGCTGGCGGCTGTGTCGCGGGCCAGGTGCTGCTGGCGGGCCGCCCGCCATTCCGGGTAGGAGGTGGGCAAATCGGGCACGCCCATGCGCTGCCCCACGCGGCAGAACACGGTCACAATTTCCGCACGCTCGGCATCGGTCAGGGGCCGTTCCAGCACTTCAAACGCCCGCATGGAATAGCCGATGAGCATAAACAGCACGTCGCGGTAGGCCCAGGCCGGGATGGCCTGCCCGCGCCGCGCCTCCACGGCCGCGTGGATGGCGGCAATGCTGTCGATGGCCCGCTCGGCCCCGGCCCGGTCGGCAAACACGATGCGGCGGGCGTAGTCAACCGTCGAAAAGAGCCGCGCCAGCGGGTCGGCGGGCAGGCGGCCAGTGAAGTAGAGCCAGTCCACCGCCTTGTTGAGCGCAAACTCCGCCGCTGCCCCGGCAAAGATGAACAGCACCGTATCGGCCGTGCCCCAGATGCGGCGCACGATGGAATTGGGGGCTACGAAGTAATCCATAAGGTATTGCGGGCAGAGGCGAAATCAGAACACCAGGCGGCAGGCTGATAATTCGATTGCAAATGTATAAAGAACTTTGTGATTCAAAGTGGATGTTTGAAATTAGCATAGATAGGTAGGGTGCGGGGCTTGCCCCCGTCCGTCGTTGAATAACTCGCTCTCGAATCGTTCAACGACGGGCGGGGGCAAGCCCCGCACCCTACAATGCGCTTCTATTGCCGCTTAAAGGCTACTTGCTTAACAAATCGGGCACCGCTGCTCCGGCCGTCACCACTTTCGGCCGCTTGTAGAAATACAGTATCAGCAGGGGCAGGAGCGTCAGCTCAGCCACCACGCCGAAGAGCAGCGTCAGGCCAATCAATAATCCGACGTAAAACGTGCCGTCAAATTTCGAGAACAGCAGCGTGGAGAAGCCACCTACCAGAATCAGCGAGGTGGTGATAACGGCTTTGCCGGCCAGCAGATACGTGTAGCGAACGGCCTTGAAAATATCCGGCTCCTTGCCCAGCGTGAGCTTTAGCTTGCTGATAAAGTGAATGGTATCATCAACCGCGATGCCGAAGGCAATGGTGAAAATAATGCTGGTGCTCACCTTCATGTTCACGCCGGCCAGGCCCATCACGCCGGCCACAATGATGATGGGCAGCAGGTTGGGAATGAGCACCACCAGGGTCATGCGGAAGGACTTGAACAGCGCCAGCACGATGAGCGTTACCATGGCAATGTCGATGGCCATGCCCTGAATCATGTTGAGCGTCAGGTTCTCGTTGTTCTTGTCGATGAGGTTGGACGAGCCCGTGAGGCGGGTGCGCAGCACGGTGGTGTCGGTGCTGGTGCGCAGGTAGCGGCGCAGGGCGGCGTTCAGCTTATCGGCCCGTATGCTGCCCACGTCGGCCATGCGGCCGGTGAGGCGGCCGGCCGAGCCATCGGGCAGGGCCAGGGCGCTGAATTCGGGCTTTTTGCGGAACTGCCGGAGCTTACTGCGCAGGCTTTTCAGCTCCAGCGTATCGGTGGGGAGGCGGTATTCGGCCAGGCCGCCGCCGTGCAGGGCCTTGCGCACCGATTTCACCAGCGTGACGGGCGAGGCGGCGAAGCGCAGGCCGTAGGTATTCGCCAGATAACCCTCAATTTGTTCGGTTTCGCGTAGCACGGCCAAGTCGTAAATGTCACGGCCGGGGGCCGGTTTCAGCTCCAGCTCGAAGGGCCGCACGCCGGCAAACTGCCGGTCGAAAAAGGCGAAATCCTGCCGCACGGGGTCGCTCTTGGAAAGGTCGTCGAGCAGCGAGGAATTGATGTGTACCCGAGTGGCCAGCCCGATGGAAACGGCCAGCACCAGCCCGCTCACCGTAAAAATCAGCCGCCGCCGCACCAGCACCTGCCGAAACAGGCGGCCTAGCACGCCGTCCCAGCTGTGCCCCTGTCGGCGTGGCTCGCGCAATGCCGGTTTGCCCAGCAGCACAAGCATGGCCGGCAGCAGCGTGAAGCTCAGGATGAAGGCCAGAATAACAGCCACGCCCGTGAACAGACCGAAGTTGTGAATGGGCCGAATGGTGCTGGTCATCAGCGTGAAAAAGCCCAGGCTGGTGGTGAGCGCCGACAGCCCCGACCCGAACCCTGACTCCTTAATGGTGACGCGCAACGCGTCCTTTTTGCTGGCCCCGTAGCCCAGCTCGCTCACGTAGCGGCTGATAATGTGGATGGTATCGCTCATGCCCACCACGAAGAGCATGAGCGGGAGCAGGGCCGTCATCAAATCAATGCTGACCCCGAAGGCGGCCATGATGCCCAGGCCCCACAAAATGGCCCCCAGCACCACCACCAGCGGCAGCACCACGCCCCACCACGTCCGGAACGTGAGCCACAGCAGCCCCGTCACCAGCAGCACCGACAGCGACATAAACACCACCAGCTCCCACTTCAGCCGGTCCACAAACACGGACTGCGCCACGATGCGGCCCGCGAAATGCACCTGCTCGTCGGGGATGTGCAGGCGGGCCAGGCCGCTGCGCAGGGCCGTGAACAGCGAGTCGCCGGGTGGCTTTTCGAGGTCGGGCGTGAGCTGGAGCACCAGCGTAAGGGCGCGGGCATCGGGGCTGAACACGTTGCCGATGAGGCCGGGCGTGCGGTAAATCAGGGTGGAGTCCTGGGCGCGGCGGGCGGGGTCGGCGCGGTAGGTGTCGGGGTGCAGGTAGGGGAGGCTGAACACGCCAAGGCCCTCGACCACGGTGTTGGCCAGGGTAGTGGGGGAGGTGACGTGCCGCACGTCCTTTTGCCGGGCGGCCAGGCGGGTCAGGGAATCGACGCGGGCCAGAAAAGCGGGGTCGAACACGGTGCGGCCGGCGGGGGCTTCCACGCCCAGCAGCAGGTAGTCGTTGTCGTTGCCGAAGCGCTGGGTGTAGCCCTGGTAGTAATCCAGGTCGGGGTCGCCGGCGGGGTAGAAGTCGTTGAAATTATAGTTGAACCGCAGTTGAGCAACGAAGAACGCGCTCAGGGCCGTGAGCAGGCCCAATGCGAACAGGGTAATGTGGGCGTAGCGACGAAGGGACATAGAACGAACAAGGGCAGGCCGTAGCCCGCAAAAACGGAGCTGCAGCCGAGGCCGGAGAAAACCGGTTTCTCCGGAATCAGGCAGCGGTTGCAGCTACCTGCAACGCCCCGGTTTCCGCAATTGTTTCGGTGCGCCCGGCGCGATGGCCGGTATTTACCCCGGAGTATTACTTTTCAAATACCGGCTTATAATTTACAAACAGACTGCTTTGGTTCAGCAAATTCAGCCTGCGGCCGGCGCATCTTTGTGGTCCGTTTTATCTCTGATACTGTATTCTTATCGCTATGAAGAAAGGTTTATGGCTAGCGGCCGCCCTTTTTTGCTCCGTGCTCACCGCCCATGCCCAAAGCCCGGAGCTGACCAAAGCCGTCCTGAAAAGTAATGCTCCGGCGGCCGAAGCCCTGCTCAGCGCCGGGGCCAACCCCAACGCCGCCGTCCAAATCGTGCCCGGCTTCCCCACCACCTACCTCATCACGGCTGCCACCAACAACAGCCTCGACCTGGTCCGGCTCCTGCTTAGCCACAAGGCCCAGGTCAACCAGCCCGATGCCTTCAAAGGCACCGCCCTGATGGCCGCCGTAAGCAAGACCAACAAGGCCATGGTGGAGCTCCTGCTGGCCAGCGGGGCCGATGTGCGGGCCAAAGATGACGATGGCAAAGACGCCCTGGCCTTGGCCAAAGAAGGTGGCAACAAGGAAATTATCGCGCTGCTGGAGCAGAAGCTGAAATAACCCGTTCCGTTCTGCAAAGAAGTGGGACTGTCGTGTATCTTAGAGGCTGCTAACCGCTTGGTTTTCTTTATTCCCCTCACCCCACCCCTTTACTCATGAAAAATACCCTGCTCGCCCTCGCCCTGTTCGCTTTCGCCGGTACCACTGCTTTCGCCCACGACGGCCACGACAAGCCCGGCCAGAAAGGCAAGAAGGAGTGCACCGCCAGCATGAAGGCTTCGTGCACCAAAGACATGAAAGGTGGCATGGCCGGTGGCTCGTGCTGCATGAAAGGCGGCAAAACCGCCAGCGTGAAGCCCGCCGCCAAGCCGGAGGCTGCCGTTAAGCTCTAATTACGGCCGGCTTCGGCCGCTGCTCGAGAAACAAAAAGCCGCTTCTGAATCAGGAGCGGCTTTTTGTTAGCCAAAAATCCATAAGTTTACCCTGTTTTCTACCAACCCCAAAACTTATGGAGCTTATTGACCAACTTACTAATCTGGCTTCGCGTGCCCAGAAGCAAATTGCGCATATTCAGACCGAAGAAGCCACAAAAACGGCATTGGTGATGCCGTTTATCAATGCGCTTGGCTATAACGTGTTTGACCCCACGGAAGTAGTCCCTGAGTTCATTTGTGATATTGGTACGAAGAAGGGCGAAAAGATTGATTATGCCATTATGCGCGATGGCAAGCCAATCATTCTAATTGAGTGCAAACACGTTGGCAGTGACCTCAATATCAACCATGCCAGCCAGCTGTTTCGGTATTTTCACGTAACCGAAGCACGAATTGCCATCCTCACCAATGGCCTTGTTTATCGGTTATTCACCGATTTAGAACAGGCCAACAAAATGGACGAAAGGCCTTTCCTGGAGTTTGACCTCACCAGCTTCAATGAAAACGATGTTGCTGAAATCAAAAAGCTCAGCAAGGCCTCATTCAACATTGAGGACATACTTTTTGCCGCATATAATCTCAAATACATGCGGGCTTTCAAAAAATATTTCGATGAGCAGTTTACTCAGCCATCGGCCGACTTTATAAACTTTGTGTCGAAGCAAGTGTATGAAGGAGTGCTAACTCCGAAACTCAAAGAGCAATTCAGCATCTTGGTGCACCGTTCGTTTCATCAGTTTCTGAATGATAAAATAGCCATGCGGTTGCGGTCAGCAATGATTGATATCAGCGGACAAAGTTTGTTGGTGAACGACGTGCCGGCAGCGCCGCTACCAGAACCGCCAGTTGGTGCTGATACCGACAGCAAGGAAAAGGACATTGAGACAACCGTTGAGGAAACGGAAGGATTTATGATTGTGCGCGCCATTCTGCGCAAGACTGTTCCGGTGAATCGGGTAGTGATGCGGGACGTGCAATCATATTGTGGCATTTTGTTGGACGATAATAACCGCAAGCCAATTTGTCGTTTGCACTTCAACAGCAGCAAGAAATACGTGACGTTGTTTGATATTGAAGGGGGTGAGCGAGTTGATATTATTTCACTGGATGACCTATACGGCATGGCTTCCCGCATCCGGGCTGCTGTGCAAAAGCACGAAACAAAAGTGACTGTTTAGCTAGTCATTACCATTTTCAAAAATAGAGAAGGCTGCCCGCTTAGGCAGCCTTCTCTATTTTTGAGGGTCCAGTTACGTCACACCCCATGCGCCAATACCAAGCCCTCCTCCGCCAAATCCTCGACACTGGCACCGTGAAAACCGACCGGACGGGCACCGGCACGGTATCCATTTTCGGCCCCCAAATGCGGTTCAATCTGGCCGAGGGCTTCCCGCTGGTGACCACCAAAAAGGTGCATTTGAAGAGCATCATCCACGAATTGCTGTGGTTTTTGCAGGGCGATACCAACATTGCCTACCTCAAGGAGCACGGCGTGAAAATCTGGGATGAGTGGGCCGACGCCAACGGCGACCTCGGCCCCGTATACGGCCACCAGTGGCGCTCCTGGCCCGATGGCCACGGCGGCCACATCGACCAGATTTCGCAGATTATCCAGCAGCTCAGGACGCAGCCCGACTCGCGCCGCATCCTCGTTTCGGCCTGGAATGTGGCCGAGCTGCCCGAAATGAAATTGCAGCCCTGCCACGCCCTGTTTCAGTTCTACGTGGCCGATGGCAAGCTCTCGTGCCAGCTCTACCAGCGCTCGGCCGACGTGTTTTTGGGCGTACCGTTCAACATTGCCAGCTATGCGCTGCTCACCCTCATGGTAGCCCAGGTAGTGGGCCTGCAACCCGGCGAGTTCATCTGGACCGGCGGCGACACCCACCTCTACAGCAACCACCTGGAGCAGGCCCGCCTACAGTTGGAGCGCGAGCCCAAACCGCTGCCCCGGATGCTGATAAACCCCGAGGTAACGGATATTTTTGGATTCCAATATGAGGACTTCAAGCTGGAGAATTATGAGCCCTGGCCGGCGATAAAAGCGCCGGTAGCCGTATAGGCGGCATGAGAAGCCTCGCGCTAAGTTTGGCATTGCTGGGAAGCGCGCTGTTGGCGGCCGGCACGGCGCATGCCCAATACGCCGCGCCGGGCTTCCCCATGCTGCCGCAGGGCCGCCTGCCGGTAGCCAAAGTCGCCGCGAAGCTGCAGTCGCCCATTCTGCCGCGCTTCTGGCACGAGGCCGACCCCGCCAAGCTGGTGGCAGGCCGCACCGAGTTTTTTGCCTTCGTATCGGAACACGCCAAATTTCCGGATGGGGCTAAGCCCACCGCCGCGCAGCCGAAGGCCCCGCTGCCCACCGGCCGCCTGTTGGTGCGGGTGCTGGTGCGGCCCGATGGCTCGGTGCGCCAGCCGCCGCGCGTGATGCGCCGCGAGTTGGCCCTGCCCGAAAGCGCCTATCTGCCCAGCGCCATTCAGGCCCTTGATGCTGAGGCGCAACGCGTGCTGGGGGCCCTGCGCTTCGTGCGCTCCAAGTCGGTGCAGGATTCGCTGGTGGTGCCCATGCGCTTTATTGAGCAATAACGCTTTGCAAAGGGCGTTGCTGGTCGTGTTGATTTCATTCGCAACAATATGGAAATAAGCCTACTAATCCCGGGACTATGTTTGGCTGCGACGGCCGGCTGCTTGGCGCAGGGTAGTGGCGAAGTTTATGCTGCGCCGGGAATGCGGGTGCATTTGCAACGGAGCCTGCCTGCCGCGCCCGCCAGAAGCCATATTGTACCGACAAAAACAGGAATGCCGATTCCGCTGACTTCACCCATACTAGCTCGTTTTTGGCACGAAGCAGATTCGGGAGCCCGGCAGGCAGGATATGCTCAGTTTATTCGTACGATTCAGCATCTGACCAAGTACCCGGTTCCGGCGCTACGTGCTCAAACGGAAGGGCGCATTTTTGTCAGGGCCATCATTTCGGCCGATGGAATACCGGCAAAAATTGAGGTCGTTAAGCGAAATATGACTGCCGGAGCTTCTGAAGAATCATTGAGTTTGTTGGATGCGGAATCAATACGAGTGATTAAGTCGATGAAATTTGAACCTAAAGCCAACGGGGCCGACACGGTTACTGTGCCAATGGGATACTTTGTTCAGTAGCCTGACCCAAATTCATCAAAATGGTAATCAGTCCATTGTGAATAGGTTTGTAGGCTGTGCCAGCTACTGAATGTACTATTCGCATCGCCGCGACATTAGCCGTAAAAACAGCTTCTGCCGCCAGCAATTCTTTTTGCAGAAATAGTCCTTCCCGGCACGCCATGCCCGCCGTCCGTGCCGCCCGCAACACCTGCGCCCGACGCACGCCCGCCACGCAGCCCGTTTCGAGCGAAGGCGTAAACAGCACCCCATCTTTCAGCCAAAAAATAGCCGCCGCGCCCGCCTCCGCCACATGCCCGGCCGCATCGCAAAGAATGATTTCATCGAGCCCGCGCTGCTGCCGTTCATGAGCGGCTCGCACGTAGAGCCACGACTGCGGGCCTTTACAAAAGCTAAGCGGCGAATGAATGGAGTGGTTTTCGACGGCAAAATCAGCATTCGCGATGGCTGTGTCGTCAGGCAAGAAAGCTTCGGCGGTGGCCAGCCATTCGGCGGCGTCGGTGGTGGGGGTGTAGCGGCCGCCGCCGGTGCGCCAGAGCTGCAGGCGCAGGCGGGCGGCGGGTAGCTGGTTGGCGGTAACGAGGCGGGTCAGGGTCGCTTCCAATGCTTCGGGGGTGGCCAGGGCAGCGGGCAGCGTGAGGTACAGGGCGGCGGCGGCCTGCTGCATGCGGGTGTGGTGGTCGGCAGCGAGGCGCAGGCGGCCGTCGGTGAAAACGAGGGTTTCGAAGAAGCCATCGCCAAAGGCCAGGCCGCGGTTAGGCAGGGCCACCCCAAACCCTTCTGCTTCAATCAATAAATTATTAAACAGCAATTTGCTCATGCGTGCGCTATCGAATACAAAATCCGTGAAATCCGTTTAAATCCGAGCCAATCCGTGGTCTAGACCAAGCCAAACTTCTTCCCCGGCAGCGCCCGCACCACGCCCCGAAACTCCAGCGTAAGCAGTAGCGAAGCGACGGCGTAGATGGCCACCTGGGCTTTCCAGGCCAGCTCGTCCATGTGCAGCTCGCGGCCGGGCGCGGTGTTCAGCACAGTTATGAGGCTGAACTCGTCGGCCGTGAAATCATCGGCCGAGTAGGAGGGTGCCGGCTTGAACTTGCCCGACTGGTGCAGAGCCGCGTCCCAGTTCAGGAGCTGCTCCAGGTCGCGGGGCTCGGCGTAGAGGGCGGCTTTGTTGTCGCGAATCAGGGCGTTGCAGCCGGCCGAAACGGCCGAGCCCAGGTTGCCGGGCACGGCCAGCACGTCGCGGTCGTAGCTCAGGGCTAGCTCGGCGGTGATGAGGGCACCGCCCTTGATGGCGGCTTCTACCACTACAGTGCCGTCGCTCAGGCCCGCAATGATGCGGTTGCGAGCCGGGAAGTTGTAGCGGTCGGGCGGCGTGCCAAAGGGGAATTCGGTGAGCAGGCCGCCTTGCTCACGCATTTTCTCGGCCGTTTTGCGGTGTGCGGCGGGGTAAATGATATCGAGGCCGGTGGCCATCACGCCCACGGTTTCGAGGCCTTCCTGCAGGGCAGCGCGGTGCGCTATAATGTCGATGCCGTAAGCCAGGCCGCTCACCACCAGCGGCTGGTGCGGCAGCAAGCCGGTGATGATGCGCTCGGTTTGCTCGCGGCCGTAGTCGGTGGCCTGGCGGGTGCCCACGAGGGCCACGATTTTGGGCGCGTTCAAATCGGCCGTGCCCTGGTAGTAGAGAATAACCGGCGCATCCGAAATCAGCTTCAGGCGGCTGGGGAAGCGCTTGCTGGTGTAAAACAGGATTTCGACGCCTTCCTTTTCGGCCTTTTTTAGGTCGGCTTCCGCCTTGCGGAAGGCTTTTTCCCGTTCCGGACCGGTGAGGTTTTTTACGGTGACCTCGCCCACGCCGGGAATGCGGCGCAGCTTGCCGGGCGGCATCATCAGCACGCTTTTGGCCGAGCCGCCGTAGCTCATCAGCTGGCGGGTGAGCTGCGGGCCGACGCCGGGGAGCAGCGTGAGGGCAAGTTCGTGGAAGAGGAGGTCGTTCATTGGGTCACCTCACCCCCCGGCCCCCTCTCCTTTGGGAGAGGGGGAGCCTGACGACATCCTTGCGGGTTGGGTGAGTGTTTTAGTAAGTGGGTAGAAATTTGTTTCAGGACGTAATCGGGGTGTTGGAGAACTTCTTGGTTGGTGAAGCGCATGATGTGGAAGCCTAATTCGTGCAAATCGTACGTGCGGCCCCCATCATATTCGGCTTGCTCAACCTCAAAATGATACTCGCCATCCACTTCGATAATTAGCCAGGCAGGCAGACAAATAAAATCGACAATGTATCGCTCAATGGCATGCTGCCGCCGAAAGCGCGGCCCCAACTTATTGCCCCGTACTAATTGCCAAAGCACATTCTCCGCCTCCGTAGCCTTCTGCCGATTCGCCCGCGAATAGTCCTTGAGCGAATTCCGCCAAGTTTCCGCATCCGTCATAAAAGCATGAAAATAGGCCGGCTTCTCGTTGCCTCCGCTATCCATAATTCCTGAGCAAAAAGAAAAGAAAAAAACAAGAAGTCGTCAGGCTCCCCCTCTCCCAAAGGAGAGGGGGCCGGGGGGTGAGGTGGGCCTACTCCGGCCGCGCCACATCCAACTCCTTCTTGAGCGATACCAGAAACGCCCGCACCTTCTCCAGACTCTGCACCACGTCAATCTTCTCCTTGAGCTGCGGGCCCTTCTGCTTGAGCATGTCGCGCGCGCCGGGAATAGTATAGCCGCGCTCCTTCACCAGGTGGTAAATGGTGCGGAAAATCTCGATATCCTGCGGCGTATATAAACGGTTGCCTTTCTTACTGCGGCGGGGCCGTAATTCTTCAAATTCGGTTTCCCAGAAGCGCACCAGCGACTCGGCCACCTTGAACTGGGCGGCTACTTCGCCGATGGTGAAGTACTGTTTCTCAATGCTGCGCTCTTTATAGGGCATATGGCTACCTTTGCAATTACTCCGAAAAGTACCTAAAAAAACCGCATCGGCCGCAATTTCGGTCGTTATGCCTCCTCGCTTATGTCACTTCCCACCGCTTCCGCTGTCCGCCAGCAGTTCCTCGATTTCTTCGCCAGCAAAGGCCACCACATCGTACCCTCGGCCCCGATTGTGGTGAAGGACGACCCCACGCTGCTGTTCATCAACTCGGGCATGGCCCCGTTCAAGGACTATTTCCTGGGCAACAAGCCCGCGCCCTACAAGCGCATTGCCGATACCCAGAAGTGCCTGCGCGTGAGCGGTAAGCACAACGATTTGGAGGAAGTAGGCTACGATACCTACCACCACACCATGTTCGAGATGCTGGGCAACTGGTCGTTCGGCGACTACTTCAAAACCGAGGCCATTGCCTGGGCCTGGGAGCTGCTCACCGACGTGTTCAAGCTGGAAAAAGACCGTCTCTACGTCACGTATTTTGAAGGCGACAAAGCCGACGGCACCGGCCCCGACACCGAAACCCAGAACCTCTGGCGCCAATACACCACCGACGACCGCATTCTGCCCGGCAACAAGAAGGACAACTTCTGGGAGATGGGCGATACCGGCCCCTGCGGCCCGTGCACCGAAATCCACATCGACCTGCGCTCCGACGAGGAGCGCGCCGCCACCCCCGGCCGCGACCTCGTGAACGCCGACCACCCGCAGGTGGTGGAAATCTGGAACAACGTGTTCATGGAATTCCAGCGCCTGGCCGATAAATCCCTAATCAAGCTGCCCGAGCAGAGCGTGGACACCGGCATGGGCTTCGAGCGCCTGATGATGGCCGTGTCGGGCGTGAAGTCGAACTACGACACCGATGTTTTTCAGCCGCTCATCCAGTTCATTGCCAAGGAAGTAGGGGTGGAGTACCACGGCACTGCCCCGGCTAAGGTAACCGACCAGCCCACCACCGAAAACGAGAAAACGGACATCGCTATCCGCGTGATTGCCGACCACATTCGCACCATCGCCTTCACCATTGCCGACGGCCAGCTGCCGAGCAACGTGAAGGCCGGCTACGTAATTCGCCGCATCCTGCGCCGGGCCGTGCGCTATTCCTTCTCGTCGCTGAATCAGAAGCAGCCCTTCCTGTTCAAGCTGGTGCCCGTGCTGGCCGACCAGATGCGCAATATTTTCCCCGAGCTGAAAGCCCAGACGGCTTTCGTGCAGCGCGTGATTGAGGAGGAGGAAATTGCCTTCCTGAAAACGCTGGAAACCGGTCTGCGCCGGCTCGATGCGCTGGAGGAAGCCGCCCGCGCCAACGGTGGCATTATCGACGGCAAAACTGCCTTTGAGCTGTCCGATACCTTCGGCTTCCCGCTCGACCTCACCGCCCTCATCGCCCGCGAAAAGGGCCTGACCGTGGACGAGGAAGGCTTCCAGAAGGAGCTGGCGCAGCAGAAAAACCGCAGCCGCAATGCCCAGGAAACCGAGCAGAGCGACTGGGTAACGGTGGCCGACTCGGAGGAGCAGCCTGCCTTTGTGGGCTACGATTTGGATGAGGCCCCGGCCCGCATCCT
Organism: Hymenobacter artigasi; assembly: GCF_012275535.1. GTDB lineage: Bacteria > Bacteroidota > Bacteroidia > Cytophagales > Hymenobacteraceae > Hymenobacter > Hymenobacter artigasi. The sequence goes on from NZ_JAAVTK010000004.1 coordinate 177,034, forward strand.
GCGCTACCGCAAAACCACCGCCAAGGGCAAAACCGAGTACCAACTGGTGCTCGACCAAACGGCTTTCTACGCCGAAAGCGGCGGACAAATTGGCGACACCGGCTACCTGGAATCGCCGCTTAGCAAGGTGCGCGTGATTGATACGAAGAAGGAAAATGACCTCATCGTGCACACCGTGCTGGAGCTGCCGCAGGACCTGACGGCCGATTTCCTGACCATCCCCGACGCTGCCCGTCGCACCCAGATTCGCCAGAACCACTCGGCCACGCACTTGCTGCAGGCCGCCCTGCGCGAGGTGCTGGGCAGCCACGTACAGCAAAAAGGCTCGCTGGTGAACGAGAAGCTGCTGCGCTTTGACTTCTCGCACTTCACGAAAGTGACCGAGGCCCAGCTGCGCGAAATTGAGCAGCTGGTGAACGGCCGCATCCGCCAGCAAATTCCGCTGGTGGAGCGCCGCAACGTGCCCATTGCCGAGGCGAAAGACTTGGGCGCCATGGCCCTGTTCGGCGAGAAGTACGGCGAGTTCGTGCGCGTCATCACCTTCGACCGCAACTTCTCGGTGGAGCTCTGCGGGGGCCTGCACGTACCCAACACGGGCACCATCGGCTACCTCAAAATCACGGCCGAAAGCGCCGTGGGCGCGGGCGTGCGCCGCATTGAGGCCGTGACCGGCCTCGGCGCCGAAGCCTACGTCGACCAGCAGCTCGACCTGCTCAACCAGGTGCGCGAAACCCTCGGCAACCCCCAGCACCTGCTCACCAGTCTGGAGAAGCAGAACGAGGAAATTGCCACCCTGCGCAAGCAAATTGAGCAGTTTGCCCAGCAAAGCATCAATCAGCAAAAGGACCAGCTGGTGGGCCAGGTGAAAGAGCTGAACGGCGTGAATTTCCTGGCCGCGCAAGTGCAGGCCGGCTCGGCCGAATCCCTCAAAACCCTGGCTTTCAACCTGCGTCAGGCCGTGCCAAACCTCGTGGCCATCCTCGGCGCTGAAATCGACGGCAAGCCCCAGCTGGCCGTGATGCTGGCCGATGAAATTGCCCAGGCCGGCAAGCTCAACGCCACCACGCTGGTGCGCGAGTTGGCCAAGGAAATCCAGGGCGGCGGCGGCGGGCAGCCCTTCTTCGCCACGGCCGGTGGCAAGAACGTAGCCGGGCTGGGCGCGGCTATTGCGAAGGCGGAAGGACTGATTTCTGCCGCTTGATACCGTTTCAGTGCGGTCGGCATGCGGCGGATTTTTTTTGAGGCACTGAAACAATGAACCAAGCCAGCGCCGCCTAACTTTACCAACGTATGGAAATCATCGTCAACGTCCCCGCCGAGCGCTTGGAATTTGCGCTGGAAGTGCTGCGCAACCTCGCGTTCGTAGAAAGCGCCCGGCCCAAGCGGGCAGCCAAAGTCAAATCTGTCGAGATGGACACGACGGACTACCTGCTCAGTAATCCCGCCAATGCTACCAATTTGCGCGAGTCCATCGCGCAATTGCGGCGTGGACAAACAGTGCCGTTTGAGTTGCCGGCGGAATGAGAAATATCGTTTTTACTCCCAATGCCTTTGAGCACTACCAATACTGGCAGGAGTCTGACCGTAAAACCGTACGCAAAATAAATCAGCTGTTGCGCGAATGCCAGCGTACGCCGTTTGAGGGCACTGGCAAACCGGAGCCACTGAAAGGGGAATTCAGTGGCTTCTGGTCGCGGCGCATCACGCAGGAGCACCGTCTGGTGTATGAAGTTGATGCAAATAATATCTTCGTGATTTCCTGCCGCTACCACTACGAAAAGTAACGGCAGCCATTACATTTGAGCCTCAAATTTTTAGCCTCCATGTCCACCTTCGCCCTCATTCTGCTCGGGCTCATCGGCCTCACGCTGTTTCTCTGCTACGTCATTGTGCCGCAGGGCACGGTAGCGGTGGTCACGGTATTCGGCAAGTACCGGCGCATTATGTCGCCGGGGCTGAATTTCAAGCTGCCGTTTATTGAGGCGGTGTACAAGCGGATTTCCATCCAGAACCGCTCGCTGGAGTTGAATTTCCAGGCCATTACCATCGACCAGGCCAACGTCAACTTCAAGGCCATGCTCGTGTACGCGGCCTTCGACCAGAGTGAGGAAGCCATCAAGAACGTGGCCTTCAAGTTTGTGGACGAGCAAAGCCTGATGCAGGCGCTGGTACGCACCGTGGAGGGCAGCATCCGGGCCTTTGTGGCCACGCAGCGCCAGGCGGCCGTGCTCAGCCTGCGCGGCGAAATCGTGCTCCATGTGAAGGACCAACTCGATGCCACGCTCGAAAGCTGGGGCTACCACCTCATTGATTTGCAGCTCAACGACATTGCCTTCGACGAGGAAATCATGCGCTCGATGGCCAAAGTAGTGGCCAGCAACAACCTGAAAGCCGCCGCCGAAAATGAAGGCCAGGCCCTGCTCATCACCAAAACCAAAGCCGCCGAGGCCGAGGGCAACGCCATTAAAATTGCCGCCGAAGCCGAGAAAATCGCGGCCCAGCTGCGCGGCCAGGGCGTGGCCCTGTTCCGCGAGGAAGTAACCAAGGGCTTGGCCCATGCCGTGGAGGAAATGACCAAGAACAACCTTGACCCAGCCATGGTCTATTTCTCGATGTGGACCGAAGCCATCAAACACTTTGCCGAACAGGGCCAAGGCAACGTCATTTTCCTCGACGGCTCGAACGAAGGCATGAATAAAAGCCTGCAGCAGATGATGGCCATGCAGCAGCTGCAGCGGCCGCTGAAGTAAGCGGCTGCTACAGCCCTAAACCTGCCCGTTTTCTTCCGCTATAGCTGCCGTATGTTGTTGTTTGACAAGAAGGTGATTGTTCTAACTGCCGGTTTGGTAAGTGGGGCTTTTGGCGCATCTGGCCAAACTGCTCCTCCGGCGGTCCCACCGAAAGTATCTATTTACCTGACGCCTACCGGCAAACAACTGCCAAACTCGGTTGGTGCCGACCATTGGGCCCAGATAGCCATGCGCGACAGCGTGAGCGGCATTATGCGCGAATATTATTCCTCGGGCAAGCTCTGGCGGGTTATCCCGTTTGCCAATGTCCGGCTGGGTATCCGGCATGGCGTAGTGTTGAGCTATGACGAGGCTGGGAAGCTTTACCGGCGGGAAGATTTCCTTAGCGGGCAGCGACAGGGCGAGCTACAGCTCTTTGATGCCACTGGTGCCTTGAGCCGGACCATTGTGTACGCCCATGATAAGAAAGTGAGCCAGCAATGCTTCACCGCCGCCGGGTTGCCCAGGGAATGCCAGCCGGATAAACAGCTGCCACAGTACCCGAGGGGCACCGCCGGGCTGATTGCGGCGATTGAGCAAGCCGCCGTGCTCCCCACCGAAGAGGTGCTCAGACATGGTTTCGGGACGGTTGTCATCAAACTGTTGGTTGATGCCGAAGCCACCATAATCGGGACTACCGTGGTGCGCGCTCCAACTGCCCGCATGGGCCAGGCCGTGCTGGAGGCAGTGAAAGCCATAAAGCCTTTTGTCGCCGCTGGAATGGTGGACCAAGAGCCGGTTTCGGTGTTGTATTATCTGCCCATCAAGCTTGGACACCCTATAAATGGCTGGGCCATGTCGAACGCTTACGACGATGCCCTCAAAGTCACTTTCCTGGCGGCCGAGTAAGCTATTCGTATGGGAAAAAGGAAACAGTGGCAACTACTCCAGCAGCCGCTGAGTTAAGTAGTTGCTGGCGTTTTGACGGCCAGTATGTAATTTCGGAGAGTTGAGTGTCCGGCACTGCTTTTTCGTCCTTACCCAAATCTATTTGTCTACTGTTTAATGGCGAGCTGGTGCGCCGGTCTGACCGCCCTAGGCGGTCTGACCGGTTGAAGTGAGCACGATTTCGCAACAACGACAACCGGTCTGACCGGTGCAACGGTTTTGGGCAAGGACAAGTAGTGTTTCCCGGGTTCTCAGCTCCTTCTTTTCTTGTCCGGTGAAAACACGGTTACTCTATCTGAGCCTTTTGCTGGCGGGGCCGCTGGCCGGCCGGGCGCAAGCGCCCCGGGCCGCTACGCCCAGCCCCATCAGTAGCTTTTTCACGCCTGACTACCAGCCCGCCAATTCCTCCGATACCACGGCCATGTGCGCCGAAACGACGTTCCGTGACAGCCTCAGCGGCACCACGCGGGTGTATTATCCTTCGGGCAATCTGAAGCAATACATTCCGTATGCCAACGTGGCAAGGGGCGTGCGCTACGGCTGCGTCACCACTTGGTACGAGAGTGGCCAGATGTGTACCAAGGAAGACTATGTGCGCGGCGTGCGCCACGGCGACCTGCTCACGTATTACCCCGATGGCACCCTCAAGCGCCGCGAGCATTGCCAGGACGGCCGCTGCGGCGTGGGCACCTGCTACGATGCCAACGGCTACCCCGTGCCTTACTTCGCCTACGAGCAATTGCCCCTGTACCCCGGCGGCGAAGAGCGCCTGCTGAAGGAGCTCACCAAGGCGGTGCGCCTCAACCGCCAGGAGCTGGCCGCCGCGCGCCGCGCCGTGGGCCACCTGCCGGACATGGTACAGTATGGCTGGCGGCGCGAAGTAGACGTAGAGCTGGCCGTAGCCCCCGATGGCCGCATTGCCCACGCCCGCGTGGTGCAGTCCACGGCCGGGTTTCTCAATAGTGCCGTGCTGCGGGCGGTGGCCAGCCTCCAGCGCCAGTTTGTGCCCGGCCGGCGCGATGGGCAGGTGATGACCAGCTACCTCACCGTGCCGCTTTTTTACACCCTCGAAGCCCCCACCCGCCAGCCGTATTACGGCGGCAGCCGGATGCCCCGACGCTACTAAGCGTACTGCCAGCCCGGCCTGCCGGCCGCAGTGAGGTCGAAAAATTGGGCCCGGGCCACCCCGCCATGCGTGCCGGCTTCCGCCTACCCGTTACCTTTAAGGCTGAATACCCAGTAAGACCCCGCGTTTTTTCAGAATATGGACGAAGCCACCCTTGCCAAATACCAGCCCGTTATCGGCCTGGAAGTTCACGCCCAGCTGCTCACGCACAGCAAGATGTACTCTTCCGATGAGAATGAGTACGGCGTTGCCCCCAACACCAACCTGTCGGTGATTACCCTCGGCCACCCCGGCACCCTGCCCCGGGTGAACCGCACGGCCGTGGAATTTGCCATGAAAATGGGCCTGGCCACCAATTGCCAGATTCGGCGCGACAACCTGTTTGCCCGCAAAAACTACTTCTATCCCGACCTGCCCAAAGGCTACCAGATTACGCAGGACAAAACCCCGATTTGCTACGACGGCCACCTCGACGTGCGGGTGGGCGAAGAGGTGAAGCGCATCGGCATTACCCGCATTCACATGGAGGAAGACGCGGGCAAGTCGATGCACCTGGCCGGCGAAACCGAAACCCTTGTTGACCTGAACCGCGCCGGCGTACCGCTCATCGAAATTGTGAGCGAGCCCGACATCCGGACCGGCGACGAGGCCTACGCCTACCTCACCGAAATCAAGAAGCTGGTGGAGTACCTCGGCATCTGCGACGGCAACATGGAGGAAGGCTCGCTGCGCTGCGATGCCAACATCTCGGTGATGCTACACGGGGCCGCGCAGTTCGGTATGAAGGTGGAGGTGAAGAACATGAACTCCTTCCGCAACGTGCAGCGCGCCATTGCCTACGAAATCGAGCGGCAGATTGCCATCATCGAAGCCGGTGGCGAAGTGGACAGCGAAACCCGGGGCTTCGACGCCCCCAGCGGCACCACCAACGGCCAGCGCAGCAAGGAAACCCTCAACGACTACCGCTATTTTCCCGAGCCCGACCTGCCGCCGCTGGTGATATCCGACGAGTGGCTGCACCGCGTGGCCGCCGAGTTGCCGGCCCTGCCGCAGCAGCTCTATTCGCGCTTCGTGGGCGAGCTGGGCCTGAACGACTACGATGCCTCGGTGCTCATCGACCAGAAGGAAGTGGCCCTGTTCTTCGACGACCTCTCGCGCCTCACGCCCAACGCCAAAGCAGCGGCCAACTGGGTGATGGGCCCCGTGAAGTCCTACCTGAACGAGCGCGCCCTCACCATGGCCGACTTCCCGCTCGACGCCGCCCAACTGGCCGGCATCATCGAGCTGATTGACGCCGGAAAAATCAACTATTCGGTGGCCAGCAAGCAACTGTTTCCGCATTTGCTCGACCATCCAACGGCCAACGCGACCGGCGCGGCCGAAAGCCTGGGCCTGCTCACGCAGGCCGACAACGGCGAGCTGGCCGGCCTCGTGCAGCAGGTGCTCGATGCTAATCCCGCCAAAGTAGCCGAGTACCGCGCCGGCAAAAAGTCGCTCACCGGCATGTTCATGGGCGAGCTCATGAAGCTCACCGGCGGCAAGGCCGACCCCAAGCTGGCCAACCAGCTGCTGCGCGCCGGGCTGGACGGGTAAGGAATGTCATCTTAAGCCGTCTGTCATCCTGAGCTTGCGAAGGACCTTCTCACGTCACATTTGTTGACTGCGACGCAGACAATTCGACGTGAGAAGGTCCTTCGCAAGCTTAGGATGACAGCTGGATGCAGCCGCACTCAGCCATTCGGAACAAACCATCCACGGCCTCGCGTTGGCCATTTTGATTCACAAGTTCACGCACATGTCTCACCCAATGATAAAATCTGTTTTCCTGGCTGCCACCGTGCTGGGCATGGCCAACGCCTGCCAGAATGCCGCCGCCGCCGATGGCTACGAGATTTCGGGCCAGCTGAAAAACGCCCCGGCCGGTACTGTGCTGCACCTTTCGGAGCTCAATTCTAACCAGTTTGTAGAGAAGGCCACCGCTAAAACCGATGCCGCCGGTAAGTTTACCCTGAAGGGTGCCACCGCGACCCCCGGCATCTACCAGCTCAAGCTGGACGATGCCAACCAGGTGCTGTTGCTGCTCGATAATAAAACCCACGTAGAGCTCAGCGGCGACGCCAAAAGCCTGCCCACCACCTACAGCGTGAAGGGCAGCAAAGATGCCGAGGTACTGCGCCAGCTAACGCAGGTGATGGAAGGCAGCAAGGGCCAGCTTGAAGACATCAGCAAGCGCTACGGCGCGGCCGGGCAGGCCGGCAAAACCGAGGAGATGAAGGCCATCGAGAAGGAGTATTACGCCATTCAGGGCAGTAATACGGCCAAGATTAAGGCCCTTATTCGGCGCAACGTAACGTCTGTAGTGGGCGGCTTTGCGGTGGGCGCTTTCATCAATCCCGAAGAGGAATTCATGTTTGCCGATTCTGTGGCAACCATTCAGCGCAAGGCTAATCCCAATTCGCCATTTACCAAGGAGCTCACGGCCCGCCTCGAGCCGATGCGCGCCACCGCCCAGGGTGCCTTGGCCCCCGACATCAACCTGCCCCAGCCCGACGGCTCCAAGCTGGCCCTGAGCAGTCTGCGCGGTAAGTACGTCCTCATTGATTTCTGGGCAAGCTGGTGCGGACCCTGCCGCCAGGAAAACCCCAACGTGGTACGGTCCTACAACCAGTTCAAGGACAAGGGCAAAGGCTTCACCATTTACTCCGTGTCGCTGGACCAGGAAAAGGGCAAGTGGGAGAAAGCCATTGCTGCCGACGGCCTCACCTGGCACCACGTTTCGGACCTGGCCGGCTGGCAAAGCGTAGCCGGCGCGGCCTACGGCGTGAAGGCCATCCCGCAGTCGTTTTTGATTGACCCGCAGGGGAAAATTATCGCCAAAAACCTGCGCGGCGAAGCCCTGTCGGCCAAGCTGGCAGAGGTGCTGAAATAGCGTACTCGCAAAAACATAAAAAATGCCCATCTGCATTCAGATGGGCATTTTTTGTTGGACCAGGGGTAGGATTCGAACCTACGGAGGAACCGCTAAAAGCTTCCTTCGGCGGGCTCACGCACGACGGCAATCTCCACTCTGCCACCCTGGTCTTTAGCTAAAGCCGAAGTAAAGCTTACCCCAGAAACATGCGCTGCAAGCCGGGCCAGAGGCGCTTTTTCAGGCTGACATCGTACTCCACCAAATCGACGGTAGCCGATGCGAGATAGGAAAGGCCGAGGCTGGGAAACTGCACCGGCTCGTAAATCTGGGTGTTGCGGATGGTGGTATCGAGCAGGTTTTTGCCGAAGGCCACGATGCGCGTGGCGGCCAGCTCCCGGCGCAGGTTCACCAGCGCCACGGGCAGGTCCGACTCCACGTTCACCAGCAGCACGTCGGCCATCACCAGGCTCAGGGCCTGAAGCATCTTATTGAGAAACACGTTGCGGTGCATTTTGAGAAACTGGTCTGACGGCAGGCGGAACAACAGGATGACGCCCTGCGCATTATCGCCCATCACCGTGAACGGCGTGCGCATGACCGGCGGCACAGCCGGGGCTGCCGGGGCCATTTCAGCCGAAGCAGCCGGGGCCGGGCGCGGTATTTCCGGCGCGGGCGGCCCCGCCGCCGCTACCGGGTGCAGGGCGCTGGACGTGAGCCGCTCCAGGCCGGCCGAAGGCTTGCTGTAGGCCATGGGCGGCATGCTGGAGGTGCGGGTTGGCGCGGGCGGCTCGGGTTTTGGGGCCGGTGGTGGGGCGGGCGCGGGCGGGGCGGCAACCGCCGGCGCAACCGGCGCGGCGGCAACGGACGCTTCGGTTGCTGGCTCGGCGGGCACGTAGAGCGTCACATCGGTGTAGAAGTTTTGCAGAAAGGCCAGCTTTTCGGCAGACATGGCGCGGCGGTTGAGGTGGGAGGAATCGGACTTATTTACCGGGGCAAGTATACCGGTTATTTCAAATCGAACAAGGCCTTCAGTTCCTGGGCTTCGGCGGGCTGCATGCGGCCGGCCAGCACCAGGCGTAATTGCCGACGGCGCAGGGCGCCGTCGAAAAGCCGGATTTCCTCCTCGGTTTCGGGCACGGCATCGGGCACGTCGATGGGCCGGCCGCTCTGGTCCACGGCCACGAAGGTGAAAAAGGCCTCGTTCGTTTTGAGCTTGGTGCCGTTGGGGATGTCCTCGGCCCACACATCGATGTGCACTTCCATGCTGGAGCTGAACGCGCGCGTCACTTGGGCCTGGAGCGTGACCACGTTGCCCAGCCGGATGCTGTCGCGGAACGACACGTTATCGACCGAAGCCGTGACCACGATGCGATTGGAGTGCTTCTGAGCCGCGATGGCGGCGGCAATGTCCATGAGGTGCATCATGCGCCCCCCCATGAGGTTGTTGAGGGTATTGGTATCGTTGGGCAGTACCAGCTCAGTCATGATGACGAACGAGTCGGAAACGGGTTTTTGCTTGCGCATGGAGAAAAAGTAAAACGGCCTGCGGGAGGCTGAAAATAGTGGCGCAAAGGTACGGCCCTCAGGCCGCGAAGGCCTGCGGGTAGGCCCAAAAAAAGACCCCATCCGATTTCGGACGGGGTCTTTTGAATCAGCAAGAAGCTGCCGGGCGCGGGACTATTCCACGTTGAGCTTGCTGGTGAAGGTTTCGCCATCGAGCGAGATGTGCACCACGTACACACCCGCCTTGAGGGCCTGGCCGGCGCTTTGCAGCGATACGCTCTGCTGGCCGGCGCTATACATTTTGGCGGGCAGCGATACCACGTTGCGACCCAGCACGTCGGTGAGGCGCACCTGCACCTGCGTGGCGGCCGTGAGGTTGAGGTGCACGGCCGTTTCGTTGGTCATCGGGTTGGGGTACACGCTGATGCCGCGGCTGGCCAACGCATCGGCTTTGGCAGCCAGCGGGCCGGCAATGCGCAGGTTATCGAAGTAGAAGTTGTTGCCGGCGGTGGTGCCGTTCACCATCTGGAAGCGCACTTTGAACAAGCCGCTGCCTTGGAACTGGGCCGGAATGGCCACCGTGGTGGTCTGCCAGCTGGCGCTGCTGGTGGGCACGTAACCGTCGATGGGGGTGAGGCCCTGGGTGGTGAGCGCCGTGACGTCGAGCACGGTGGGCGTCGACCAGGTTACGCCGCAGTCGCTGCTGAACGAAATGCGCAGCTGCTCGTTGCTGGCAATCGTGCGCAGGGCAAAGGCCCGCGAGAAGCTCAGCGAAGCCGGGCGGGGTACCGAGGCCAGGTTGATGTTGGGCGTGATGAGCTGGGAGGTGGCACCTGCCGGAATCACCCGGTCCTGCACAATGAGGTAGCCGGTACCGGTGGCGGCGGGCACGTTGGCCTGCCGTACCCAGCGGTAGTTTGGCGCCGCAACCCCGGCGCTGGTGAAGCCCGAAGTGGTGTAGTTGCGCAGCGTGGGGTCGGCAAACAGATTGGGGAAGTTGGTGTCTTCAAACGACTCCGCGTAGGGAGCCACTTCGCCGCCCGTCGGGCCTTCTACCCGAATGTAGTTGGTGACGGTGCTGGTGCTGCTACCCGAGGTGTTGCTCACCGTTTCCGTTACGGGGTAGAAGCCGGCCGCCGCGTACGATACCGAAACCGAAGCTCCGGTTGCCGTAGCCGGCGTGCCGCCGGGGAACGACCAGGCGTAGGTGAGTGCGCCGCCGCCCGACGAGAAGTTGTAGGAGTAGTCGGTCAGTGTGACCGGCGTGTTGATGCACACGCTGGTGCTCACGCCGGCGGCGGGCGCAAAGGCCGCCACCGGGGCGCAGCTGGCGGGGGCGATGTAGCCGTCGTTGGTGCCGGTGGCCACCAGGTTGGCCTGGGTGGTGAGGCCGGTGCGCTCGGGGCGCGTGGCCAGTACGTTGCGCATCAGGGTCTTCTGGCCCTGCGTGAACATGGTGGGGCACGAGGCGTAGTCCATGATGTTCTGCACGTTGGCCAGAATGCGCTGGCCGGTAGCCGGGTCGGTGCAGGGCGAGTACGTCAGGTCGCAGTTGAAGGTGCCGTCGGTGGTGGGGGTGTCGGCCACGCCGTCGTCGCCGCTGCAGTTGCCGGTGCCGGGGTTGTTGGTCTGGCCCCAGGGGTGGCTCAGGCCGAAGTAATGGCCGATTTCGTGGGTGGCGGTACGGCTTTGGGCGCGGCCGGGCGAGCTGGTGCCCTGGTTGCCGAACCAGTCGCCACGGGCTACAAAGCCGTCGCGCTGGGCCGTGGAGTTCTGCGGCAGGTTGGAGTAGCCCAGCACAATGCCGCCCGACGTGGGCGTACCGATGCTGCTCACAATCCAGATGTTGAGGTAGCGCTGACGGTCCCAGATAACCAGGGACTGCACCGAGCCACTCTGGTCGTCGTTAATCAGGCTGGGGGCGTAGTGCCGCGTGATGCCCGTGGTGCAGTTGCCGTTGGGGTCCTTCTTGGCCAGCCGGAACTGGAAGCCGATGGAGGCCGCGCGCGCCCGGAATACCGGTACCGTGTTGGCCGTATCCGGGTTCAGCTTCTGGTAGTCGGTATTGAGCTGGTCGATGGCGCTGTTAATCTGCCGGTCGCTGATGTTCTCAGGGCCGCCGGCATGAATGATGTGCACGACCACGGGAATGGTCACATCGGTTACGTACGACACTCGGTTTTGCTGCGTGGCGGCCAGCGCTTCCAACTGCTTGTACATGGCGCGCTGGGCTTCGCGGGCACCGGGGTGCTCGGCGAAGTAGCGCTCCTGCTCGGCCACGGCCCCGCACCAGTTGGGGCTGCGCTCGGTGGTTGTGTTTTGGGCGCTGGCACGCAGGCCCGTCAGGGCCAAAGCCAGGGTCAGCGCCGTGGGTAATAGTTTTTTCAACATGAGAAAATTTTAGGAGAAAAATTGGGTTTATTAGAAAAGAGGGAAGAAAACATGCGGCTGGGGCCACAATAAAAATTGCCTTGGAGAGAGGCCTTCCAAATTTACCGAAAAACCCTGAATCCAACACGTTCCAGTGGCAGAACGGGTGAGTTATTAATCAGGGGATTACGATTTTGCTGGTCGAACGCCCGTTGGTGGTGCGTAGTTCAACCAGATAGATGCCGGGCGCCGGGCGGGCCGTGCCAGCTGGCAGTAGCGGCAGCGTTTGCAGACTGGGTCGGCCGGTAGCCCGCGTAGCCGCGCCCACCGGCCGACCCAGCAAGTCGGTCAGCCGCAGTTCGACCGGGCCGGGAACGGCCAGGGTAAACTCCACCACCGACTCAGCGGTGAGCGGGTTGGGGTACACCCGTGCCGGCAGGCTGCCGGCCCCCAGGCGCGTGGCCAGGAGCGGCGCCGCCCCCACGGCCATGTGGTCGAGGTAGAAGTAGTTGCCGCCGTTGCTCTGCAAGGTGAGGCGCACCTGGAAGTGGCCGGTCAGGTAGCCGGCCGGGATATCTACCCGCAGGCTTTTCCACTCCGAAGCGGCCAGCGGAGTGTAGCCGTAGGTGCGCAGCGTGTCGCGGGTATTGAGCACGAGCGAGAAGAAGCTGCGCTGCGTGGCCCAGGTCTGGCCGCAGTCGTTGCTGAACTGCACGGCCAGCGACTCATTGGCCTGGCCCGCCCGCAGGGCGTAGGCCCGGTCGAAGGTCACGGCCGGCTGGTCGGCCACCGTGAGGCCGCTCAGGTTAATGTTGGGCGAGGTGAGCATGGTCTGGGTGCCGGCCGTCAGTACCGAGCTGGCCACCAGCACGCAGGCCGCGCCGTCGCTCACGGCCAAGCCGCCAGGCGAGCCGGCCCGCCGAATCCACCGCGCCGCCGTCGAGGCAGTGTTCGAGGAATTAGTCCAGTTGCGCAGGTCGGGAGCCGTGAAGTTGGCCGGAAAGCCGGCGGCTTCAAACGACTCTGCTACCGCGCCCACCAGGGCAGAGCCAGGCCCCACCACCTGCACCAGGCCCGTGCGCGTAGCCGTGCCCGTGGCACCGCCGGCCGTTACGGCCAGCGTGGCGTTATACAGGCCGCCCGTGGGGTACGTCACCACTGGGTTGCGCAGGGTAGAAGTGGCGGGCACGCCGCCCGGAAACTGCCACGCGTAGGTAGCCGCCGTCAGGCTGGCGTTGTAGGAATAATCGGTAAAAGTCACTGTCGAGCCATCGCAGACGGTGGTGGCCGAGGCCTGGAACGCCGCTATCGGGGCGCAGTTGGGGGCCGCGTAGCCATCGTTGGTGCCGGTGGCCAGCAGGTTGGCGGCGCTGGTGAGTGCCTGCCGGCAGCTCAGCTGCAGCGAGGCGCGCATCACGGCGCGCTGGCCCAGCGTGAACATGCGCGAGCACGAGGAATAGTCCATGTAGTTCTGCACGTTGGCCAGCGGGCCGCAGGGGTTGAAGCTGGTGAGCACCGTGCCCGTGCCATAGGCCGCCGAGCAGCTGGTTTGCGAGCCCGTGGTATTGGGCGTGTCGGCAATGCCGTCGTCGAGGCTGCAATTGCTGGCCAGGCCCGGCGTGTTGCTGCCGCCCCAGGTGTGGGGCAGGCCAAAGTAATGGCCAATTTCGTGGGTAAGGGAGCGCACCGACAGGTTGCTGCCGCCCGAAGTGCCAATGCTGCCAAACTGCGCGTTCCGAATCACAATGCCATCGGCCGCGCCGCCGGAGCACGGCAGGTAGGCGTAGCCGCCGGCGCCGTTGGCGCTGGTGCACACCCAGATGTTGAGGTACTTATCCTGCGGCCAGGTAATCAGGCTTTTCACACGGTCGTCGCCAATGTTGGTATCCGTCGAATACGTGCGGGTAATGCCCGTGGTGCAGTTGCCGCTGGGGTCGCGGCGGGCCAGTTTCATCCGAAAGCCAATGTTGGCATACAGCGCCTGAAAGGCCGGAATCACATCGGCCGTATCGCGGTTGGTTTTGCTGTAGTCTTCGTTAATAACCCGCAGCGCATCATTCACCTGCGCGTCAGAAATGTTGTTGCTGCCGCCGGTGTGGATGATGTGAATCACCACGGGTACCGTCACGTCGGGGGCGGCCAGCAGGCGCGCCTGGGTGGCGGCGGGCATGCGGGCCACGTCCTGCAGAAAGGCGCGGTAGGCGGCGGCCGCGCCCGGCTGCCGCGCAAACGCCGCCTGCTGGGCGCTGTCGAACGCGCAGCGGTAGCCGGTTTGGTGCTCGGGGTATTTGCGCACCACGCCTTCGGGCGTTTGGGCCAGGGCCACGAAGCCACCGCCGAGGGCAAAGGCCACAGCCAGCAGTCCACTTCTAAAAGAGCGTAACATTTTTATCATAAGCAGAAAATTGGAGAAGCGGGAAAGAGGGGGTGAGAAAAAAATACCCCCGGCGACCTTGCCGCTGGGGGAGCAAGAGCGCCGGGGAATAATCGCAGGCAAATTACACCCGGGAAACTGGGAAAAGTACGAAGCAAGCTCCTACGAGCGCCAGCCCCCGGCCCCGAGCAGCGGCACGAACCGGAACTCTTCAAATTCTTCGCGCACAAAGGCCTCGGCCCCTTCGCGGGTCACGCGCACCATGCGCTGGGTCTGGCTGTCGCCCACGGGTATCACGAGGCGGCCACCCACGCGCAGCTGGCGCAGCAGGGCCGGCGGCAGCCCCGGTGCGCCGGCCGTGACGAGGATGGCATCGAACGGGGCGCGGTCGGGCAGGCCCACCGAGCCGTCGCCGCAATGCAGCCCGGCCCCGCCGGCCCCCAGCGTGGCCAGCAGCTGCCGCGTGCGGGCAAACAGCACTTCGTTAAACTCAATGCTGTCGACGTGCGGCGTGAGCTGGAGCAGCACGGCGCACTGGTAGCCCGAGCCGGTGCCCACCTCCAGCACCCGGTCGGTGGGCTGCAGGTCGAGCAGCTGGGTTTGGTAGGCTACGGTGTAGGGCTGCGAAATCGTCTGGCCCTCGCCAATGGGAAACGCCTTGTCCTGGTAGGCGTGGGCCTCGAAGGCGGGCGCAAAAAAGAGGTGACGCGGCACGGTTGCCAGGGCCTGCAGCACCCGTTCGTCGTGAATGCCGCGCAGCCGCAGCTCGCGGGCCAGTGCCCGCCGCTGTCCCTGGTGCCGATATGAATCCTGAAGCGGTGAGATGATAAAAGACTGAAATAAATGAATAAAAGCCGGACGCAGGGGCCCGGAGGCACATTTGCCGGCCCAAAAAGAAGCCGCCGGACAACTACCGGCTTTCCCTACCTTTGCCGGGAGCGGTACGTCTCCACAGGCCGCGAAAATACTACCCCGCCCACCGTTTTGCAGTTAATTCGTCGCTTTCAATATATCAAGCTGGTGGCCGCCGATTTTGGCGCGGCGCTGTTTGCCTGGATGTGTTTTTACCTCGTGCGCAAGTATTTGCTCAACGAGCTGACCGGCTATCACTTCACCGAAGGCGTGCTGTTCGACCTCACCGGGTCGGCCATATTCATCGCCATTTTCTGGACGGTGCTCTACACGCTGGTGGGCGAGTACCGCGACATTTACCGCAAATCGCGCCTCGGCGAAATCCTGCGGCTGGCCCGCGTGGCCATGCTGGGCGCGGTGGTTATCTTCTTCACCCTGCTGCTCGACGACCAGGGCGTGGTGAACTACCGGGCTTATTACAAGACATTTACGGCCTACTACCTGCTGCATTTCTTCATCACGGCCATTTTGCGCACCGTGGCCGTGAGCAGCGTGCAGCGCCAGATTCGCAAGCAGCGGATTTTCTTCCCCACGCTGCTGGTAGGCTCCAATGCCCTGGCTTTGAACACATTTCATGAGCTTTCGCGCACTAGCCGGCACCTGGGCCTGCGCCTGGTGGGCTTTGCGCCGGTGGGCGATACTATTGATGAGACCCTGGCCGCCGAGCTGCCCGCGCGGGGCTCCTACCAGCGCCTGCCGGCCTTGGTGCGCGCCCTCAAAATCGAGCAGATTGTCATTGCCATCGAGCCCAGCGAGCACCTGCTCATTCAGGATATTCTGGCCCTGCTGGAGGGCACGCCGGCCCGCGTGAGCATCCTGCCCGACCTGTACCAGATGCTGCTGGGCTCGGTGAAAGTCAACCACTTATTCGGCACGCCGCTCATTGAAATCAAGCAGGACCTGCTGCCCGTGTGGCAGGTGGTGCTCAAGCGGTTGATTGATGTGGTGGGCTCGGCGCTGTTTATGCTGCTGGCCTGCTGGGTCTACGCCTTCACGGCCGTCATGGTGAAGCTGTCGTCGCCCGGGCCGGTGTTTTACCGGCAGGAGCGCATCGGGCGCGACGGCCACCCGTTCCGCATCATCAAGTTCCGGTCGATGTTCACCGATGCCGAGAAGATGGGCCCGGCCCTGAGCTCCGACCACGACCCGCGCATCACCAAGTGGGGCCGCTTCATGCGCAAGGTGCGCCTCGATGAGCTGCCCCAGTTCTGGAACGTGCTCAAGGGCGACATGAGCATTGTGGGCCCGCGCCCGGAGCGCCAGTTTTTCATCGACCAGATTGTGAAAATAGCGCCCCACTACCGGCACCTGCACCGCGTGCGCCCGGGCCTCACCTCGCTGGGCCAGGTGAAATACGGCTACGCCGAAACCGTGGCCCAGATGGTGGAACGGCTCAAATTCGACATTCTCTACATCGAGAACATGAGCCTGGCCATGGATTTTCGGGTGCTACTCTACACGCTCAAGATTATTGTGGAAGGGCGGGGGAAATAGGGGGTTTTGAGTGTTAAGGGTTGAATGTTGAGTTAGTAGAACCAAACTCAACATTCAACCCTCAACACTCAAAACTCCCGAGAGTACCTTTGTAGTTGCCGGCCGGAACCTTTCAAGCTCCGGGTGAATTGCAAACCACTATGAATACCGAAGTAAAAGGAAGAGTCCTCGTCGCGATGAGCGGCGGAATTGATAGCAGCGTGGCCGCCGTGCTCCTGCATGAGCAAGGCTACGAAGTAGTCGGGATGACCATGAAAACCTGGGACTACGCCAGCGCCGGCGGCTCCAAAAAGGAAACCGGCTGCTGCTCGCTCGACAGCATCAACGATGCCCGCGACATTGCCGTGCAGCTCGGCTTCCCGCATTACATCATCGATATCCGCGACGAGTTCGGCGATTTCGTGATTGATAACTTCACCGAAGAATACCTCGCCGGCCGCACGCCCAACCCCTGCGTGCTCTGCAACACCCACATTAAGTGGGATGCCCTGCTGCGCCGCGCCGACCAACTCGGCTGCGAGTTCATTGCCACGGGCCACTACGCTAATATCCGCAAGGATGCCGAAACCGGCCGCTTCGTGGTGAGCAAAGGCCTCGATGAAAACAAGGACCAAAGCTATGCCCTGTGGGGCGTGAGCCAGGCGAGCTTGAGCCGCACGCTGTTCCCGCTGGGCGGCATGCGCAAAACCGAAATCTATGACGAAGCCCGCCGGCGCGGTTTCACCGAACTGGTGAACAAGCCCGAGAGCTACGAAATCTGCTTTATTCCGGATAACGACTACCGGGGCTTCTTGCGTCGGCGCGTACCAGGCCTGGAGGCGCGCGTGGCCGGTGGCAATTTCGTGACCAAAAACGGCCGCGTTATCGGCAAGCACGAAGGTTATCCGTTCTACACCATCGGGCAGCGCAAGGGGCTGGGCGTGGCCCTGGGCTACCCCGCGTTCGTGCTCGAAATCCGTCCCGATACCAACGAAGTGGTGCTGGGCAACTATGAAGAACTGGCCAGCACGGCCACCGTGGTGGGCAAGCTCAACATGGGCAAAGAAGCCACCCTAGTGGGGCGCGGCCTGGTGCCGGCCGTGGTGAAAGTGCGCTACAACCACGACGGCGCGGCGGCTTTTCTGGAGGAGGTGGATGGCAAAATCCGCGTGTATTTCGAGGAGCCCGTGCACGCCATTACGCCCGGGCAGGCCGCCGTGTTCTACGACGGCCACGACGTGCTGGGCGGCGGCTGGATTGAGCGCCACGTCATCGGCGAATTCCCCTTACCTTTTGCCGCCACGGCCACCGCTGGCCTCTAAGTAGTCAGTAATCGGTAGTCAGACGGAAATCAATCGACTGATTTTCAGATAGCTGTAATCTGATTACTGGCTACTTATTACGGACTACATACTTATTTCCTTTCAATTACCCGCTGCGCACTGCTCATGCAACGACTATTTTCTTCCTGGAATTTGCCGGTGGCTACCCGCCGGGCCGGCTTGGCTCTGGCCGCGGGTGCCCTGGCAATGGGTTTCGCCGGCTGCAAAAACGCGGTGGAGGCCCTGCCCGATGCGGGCCTGGGCTACTACCCGGTGGCCGTGGGCAACTACTGGATTTACGCCGTATCGGACACCACCTGGAGCCGGGCTAATGGCCAGGGCAGCCAGGTTACGCCCAGCGTGCCTACGGTTAGTGCTTTCCAATTCAAGGAAACCATTGCCAGCGCATTCGCCGATGCGGCCGGCAAAACATCCTACCGGCTGGTGCGCTCCAAGCGCCTGACCTCTACGGCTGTGTGGGTCGACGACAGCGTGTTCACCCTGAGCCCGTCGGCGCAGTCGGTTATCCTCAACCGCGACAACCGGCGCACGCTGGAGTTGATATTTCCGGTGCGCGAAGGCCGCCTCTGGAATTTCAACGCCTACAACAACAACTCCGCCGACACGGTGACGGCCGAAACCCGCCGCTACCGCCGCGTGGGGGAGCCGTTCAGCACCGCCGCCAACGGCGCCTCGCAAACCTACCCGGCCACGGCCACTACCACCAACGAGGGCCTGGCCCAGGCCGACGATGCTTACTACGTGAACACCTACCAGCAGGTGTTCGCGAAAGGCGTGGGGCCGGTATTTCGACGGAAAAGACGCTTTTCGAATTTCTACTATGTCGGTTCCGGGGGCAATGTCGTCTTCGTGCCTAAGTCGTATACTTTCGGCTATTCGCGCCGCGAAACCCTGATTGAATACAAAGTGAATTAAGCCACCCGCGGCTGATTTTATTCCCCTCGCTGTTCCCCGCAACCTATGGTGCCACTTTCGTTCAAATGGGTAAGCCTGGCCCTGGTGGCCGGCGCGCTGAATGCCCTGGCCGCCGCTCCGGCGGCGGCGCAGGGCACCGTACGCCGCCATCTGGTGTATTTTCGGGATAAGGCGGGCACGCCGTTTTCGGTGGCACAGCCGCAGGCGTTTCTGTCGGCCCGGTCGCTGACGCGGCGTACCCGGCAGGGCATCGCCGTGCTGCCCCGCGACCTGCCCGTGAATCCCGCCTACGTGGCCCAGATTCGGGCCGTGACTGGTGGGCCGCAGGTGCTGTACACGTCCCGCTGGTTTAACGCGGCCGTGGTTTCCTGCGATTCCCTCACCCTGACCCGCATAATGGCCCTGCCCAAAGTGAGCCGCGCCAGCACCCTCAACCGCAGCTACCGGGCCCCGGCCCCGTTCACCACGCCCACGCAGCTGCCCGAACCGGCTGCCCGGGGCACCCTGGCCACCCGCGCCCAGTATGGCCCGGCCTACCGCCAGAACCAGCAGATTGGCGCGCTAGCCATGCACGATGCCGGTTTCCGGGGCGATGGCATGCAAATCGCCGTGTTCGACGCCGGCTTTCCCGGCACCGATACTATTTCGGCCCTGCGCCCCCTGTTCCAGGAGCAGCGCCTGGCCAGTACCCGCAACTTTGTGGATGGCGGCACCAGCGTGTACGGCCGCAGCGACCACGGTACCAACTGCTTATCGACGATGGCGGCCAATAAGCCGGGCTTCTTCATCGGCACCGCGCCCAAGGCCACGTTCCACCTGTGCATCACGGAGGATGTGTATTCCGAGCACCCCATCGAAGAAGCTAACTGGCTGGCTGCCGCCGAATACGCCGACTCGGTGGGCGTGGACGTCATCAGCTCCTCGCTGGGCTACACGGATTTCGATGCGCCATCCGTGTCTTACACCTACGCCGACCTGACCGGCCGCAACGCCATTAGCTCGCGGGCCGCTACCATGGCTGCCCGCGTGGGCATGCTGGTGGTGAGCGCCGCCGGCAACGAGGGCAACCACGCCTGGCGCTACGTGTCGGCCCCCGCTGATGCCGATTCTATTATGTCCGTTGGGGCCGTGGATTCGCTGGGTAACCACGCGGTTTTCAGCTCCTACGGCCCCACGGCCGATGGCCGCATCAAGCCCACGCTGTCGGCCATGGGGCAGGCCACGGCGGTGCTCTCACCCAACGGCGGCGCTTACCGGGGCAATGGCACCTCCTTTGCCTGCCCCGTGCTGGCGGGCATGGCGGCCGGCTTCTGGCAGGCCAACCCCACGCTCACGGCCCAGCAGGTGATTGTGGCCCTGCGCAGCACCGCCACCCAGGCCATTGCCCCCGATAACACGCTGGGCTACGGCATTCCGAATTTTGTGACAGCCTATAATGCCCTGCATCCCACGGCTCCGCTGGCCACCAGTCCGGCGGCGGCCGGTGCCAACGATGCCCTCCGCCTGTACCCCAATCCCATTGGGAGCGGCCTGCTCACGTTGGTGCTGCCGGCCGCGCTGCGCGGCCAGCCGCTGAAGGTGCGCGTGCTCGATGCCCGGGGCGCGGTAGTGGCGCAACAGCAGCTGCCGGCCGCCGATGGCGACGAAGCTTCGCTTCGCCTCGCGCCGCTGGCCAAAGGCAATTATATCTGCGAAGTAAGCACGGGCAGCACCCGCCGCACGGTAAAATTTGTGCAGCAATAGGCAGATTCTCAGCTACTAAAAAAAGGTGCCTCGCGGCACCTTTTTTGTGCAGTTTTCTCAGGATATCGACTTGTTTTTGAGGGTGATAATTCGTAATTTTAAAGCATCAATTAACCTCTTTTATTGCAGTAGAATGTTGCAAATGATGACGACCAAGCGCATCGGGCGCCGCCAGTTTCACTTTACCGTGCAGGGCAATAACTTTCACGAAACGGTAGCCGAATACGAGCGTTTGAGCTTCGCCGATGTGGCGGCCTGCGGCATCTGCGGGTCCGACAATCTGGACCTCACCAGCCGCGTGGCCCAGGGCAAGTTCAAGTACACCTCGGTGCGCTGCCTGGAGTGCCGGGCCGACGTGACCTTCGGCAAGCGCGAGGACGACGACCAGACCGTATTCCTGCGCAAAAAGACCGGCGGCCTGCCCGGCGAGCTCGACTGGCGTCCCTTCGAGAAAGGCGACAAATAACCGCCGCGCATAACCCCGCCCCGTACCGGGCGGTTACAACCAGAACGGCTCTACCGCGTGGTAGAGCCGTTCTTTGCATTGTGGGCGCAGCACTGGCCTGCGCGAACTCCGAAAAACCGACTAAATCCGCGATTCATGTTTACTGGAATTATTGAAGCCCTGGGTACCATCGTAGCCTTTGAAGACCAGGGCAGCAACCGCCATTTCACCGTGGCCTCGCCCTTCGCGGCGGAATTGAAAATCGACCAGAGCGTGGCCCACGACGGCGTGTGCCTCACCGTGGTAGCCGTGGACGCGGCGGCCGGCACCCACGTCGTAACGGCCATCGACGAAACCATGCGCGTGACCAACCTGAGCCAGTGGCAGCCCGGCCGCCACGTAAACCTGGAGCGCTGCCTGGCCGCCAACGGCCGCTTCGACGGCCACATCGTGCAGGGCCACGTCGACGCCACGGCTACCTGCCTAAACGTGACCGACCAGGACGGCTCTTGGCTGTTCCGCTTCGGGCACGAAGCCGGCCCCGGCCGCCTCACCGTCGAGAAAGGCTCCATCTGCGTGAACGGCACCAGCCTCACCTGCTTCGAGAGCACCGATGCGGGCTTCACGGTGGCCATCATTCCCTACACCTACGAGCACACCAGCTTTCAGCAATTGAAGGCCGGCGAAACGGTGAACCTGGAATTCGACATCGTGGGTAAGTATGTGGCGAAGCTGCTGGGCCGGTGAGGAAAATTAATTGGGGGTGGCTGCAACGAATAAGCCAGGATACCGGTCAAGCCTGAAACACCTGTTTCCACGCTATGAAATATCTCTTGATTGCTGCCTGCGCCCTAGCTCCGGTGCTGCTTGCTTGTTCAAAGTCGGAGGCAGACCCTGCCATTGCCGCCGACTCAGGCTGTAGTGAACTGGTGGTGATGCCCGCCACGGCCCACGCCATCTCCCCGGCTCAGGTGCAGCGGGCCAATGTTCTTTTCGCCCAGAACAGCCTCGACCTCAACCGGGTGCGTTACGTGCGCTTTTGGCACGATTCGGTACAGACGTATTATCCGCCCTACGCGCCACTCGTCACCGACCATGTGAGCGTGGACGAGTATGCTAACGGCCTGCGAATTTTTACGAATCAGATAAACTATGCTTTCAAGGGCGGGGTGTTGTATTACACCGCTGGAACCCTGACCAGGGGCACCCAACTCAATGCTCAGCCCGCACTGAGGGTCCCACAGCTGCGGACACTATTTTTTGCCGCCGTAGCAGCTTTCGACCCCAGCAACCTCGGCTTGGCCACCAATTGCGCGGAAGCCGAATTCGGCTACTATAACCTAAATACCGCTGGGAACACGACCGAGAACCTGGTCAAAGCCTGGAAGGTGGCCGTGAAAGGCATGGCTTACCCGTTTGCTTTTTTCGAGGATAATGGCGGCCGCCTGATTTATTACGACAACGGCATCCGAACCTTCCGCTAGCGCCCCAGCGGGTTGCCCCAGCGGCTGAACAACATGGCCGCGCCCCAGCCCAGCAGCGCGCCAATGGCCGCCCCGCCCAGTACATCGGTCGGGTAGTGGGCCCCGAGGTACATGCGGCTGTAAGACAGTAGAATGGCCCAGCCAAAAACCAGCAATTTGAGGGTCCGAAAGCGGCTGGCGGGCAATGCCAACGCCAAGAAAACGGCTAGGGCAATGGAGTTCGCGGCGTGCGAGGACAGGAACCCAAACTGGCCGCCGCAGCCATCGGGCAAGTGCAGGTAAGGAAAAACCCGGACATCGTGGCAGGGGCGGGGGCGGGCAAAAAACGGCTTGAATAAGCGGCTGGTGATGCTGTCGGCTAGCGCCACGGCGGTAACCACGAGCGGTAGAAGCAGCACTGCCCGCCGCCGGAAATGATAAATTAGCCACCCGATAAGTACCGCATAGGCCGGAAACCAAACCAGGCGATTAGAAGCAAAAACCATCACCGCATCCAGCACGGGGTTGTGGGCGTGGTTGATGGCCAGCAGCAGCTGCCGGTCAAGGTGTTGGATGGCTTCAAGCATCGGCCAGCCAGTCTACGCCCTTGCGGAGCCAGGCCAGGGTGCTGGCCTCCGGGGTGCCGGGGGCAGGCGGCGCGGGGTTGTAGGCCCAGCCGGTGCGCGGGGGCAGGCTCATGAGGATGGACTCAGTGCGGCCGCCGGTTTCGAGGCCGAAGCGCGTGCCCCGGTCGAAGGCCAGGTTGAATTCGGCGTAGCGGGCGCGGCGCTGGCTTTGCCAGGCTTCTTCGCGCCCGGTGAAGGGCAGGGCGTGGTTTTCGGCCATGAGCTGGGTATAGAAGGGGCCGAATAGCTCGGCCACATCGCGCATGAAGGCGAATAATTCCTCGGCGCTGCCGTCCTTGCCTACGGTCAGCCGGTCGTAGAAAATGCCGCCCACGCCGCGCGTTTCCTGGCGGTGCGGGAGGTAGAAATAGTCGTCGGCCCAGCGCGTGAACTTGGGGTAGTATTCCGGGTTGTGGCGGTCGCACACGGCTTTCAACTGCGCGTGGAAGCGGCGGGCCTGGGGCTCGTCCACGTAAATCGGGGTCAAATCGATGCCGCCGCCGAACCAGGCTTCGCCGTTGCCGGCCTCAAAATACCGCACGTTCATGTGGATGATGGGGATGCGCGGGCTGCGCGGGTGCAACACCACGCTCACGCCGGTGGCGTAGAAATGCGGGTCGGGCATGTGCAGCTGCCGGGCGGCGGCTTCGCTCATCTCGCCCCACACAGCCGAAAAGCCCACGCCGCCTTTTTCGAGGATAGTGCCGTGCTCCAGCACTTTGGAGCGGCCGCCGCCGCCGCCCTCGCGCTGCCAGGCATCGGTGAGGAAGGCCGTAGGTCCGCCGTCGGCGGTTTCGAGCTGCTGGCAGAGGCGAAGCTGAAAATCAGCCAGCCAGGCTTCAATTTCGGGGCGGATGGTGGGGGAGGGCATTGTGTGAGTTAGGAGTTGGGAGTTAAGAGTTAGGGGTTAAAAATGAGTGGCTCGCAATTGATAACGCATCACTTTTAACTTCTAGCTCTTAACTCTAGCCGGCCCAAAGATACGGACGAGGGCGCGGGGCGTACTTTTGCAGTCTCACCCCGCCCTGCTCCCAATGTCCGATTTTGCTGCGCCCGTCGCTTCCGATACCACTGACTTTGCCAACCCCCGCGTAGCCGCGGCGGCTGCGGCCGCCGCCGAGGCCTTCACCGCGCCCGCCACTGCCGTGCCCGCGCACGATGCCAACCTGCTGCGCCGCACCTACCGCCTTATGCACACGGCCGCCGAAATGGCCACGCTCTTCGAAGAAGAAAAGACCACCGCTTCGCGCTACGTGCATGCCACCGCCCGGGGCCACGAGGCCGTGCAGCTGGCCGCCGCCTTCCTGCTCACCGGCAACGACTACGCCGCGCCCTACTACCGCGACGACGCCCTGCTGCTGGGCCTGGGCTTGCGCCCGTATGAGCTCATGCTCCAGCTATTGGCCAAGGCCGATGACCCGTTCAGCGGCGGGCGCACGTATTATTCGCACCCCTCGCTGCGGCGGGCGGGCATCCCGGTTATCCCGCACCAAAGCTCGGCCACGGGCATGCAGGCTATACCGGCAACGGGCATGGCCCACGCCATCAGCTACTTCGAAAAGCAGGGACTGGCGATTGAGTCGTTGAATAAATCGGCGGGCTGGCTGGCCGAGAAACCGTTGGTGCTGTGCTCCATCGGCGACGGGGCCATGACGGAGGGCGAAGTGGCGGAGGCCCTGCAAATGGCCATTCTGCACCAGCTGCCCATCGTGTACCTGGTGCAGGACAACGACTGGGGCATCTCGGCCACCGGCCGCGAGATGCGCGCCATGAACGCCTACGAGTTTGCGGCGGGCTTCCCGGGCCTGCGCCGGATGCAGGTGGACGGGGCCGATTTCGAGTCGTCGCACACCGGGCTGGCCGAGGCATTTGCTCACGTCCGGGCCCGGCGCGGGCCGGTGCTGGTACACGCCAAGTGCCCGCTGCTGGGCCACCATACCAGCGGCGTACGCCGCGAGTGGTACCGCTCCGACCTGGCCGCGCATCAGGAGCAGGACCCGCTGCCCCGCCTGCACCAGCGCCTGCTGGCGCTCGGAGTTTCAGAGGAGGAACTGGACGGACTGCGGGCTGAAGCCCGCGCTACCGTGCGCGCCGACTGGGCCGAGGCCCTGGCCGCGCCTAACCCCGACCCGGCTACTTTCGCCGACCATGAGTTCGCCCCGCCCGCCGTGACCGAAGAGGCCGGCGAGCGCAGCCCCGCCGGGGCCGAAAAAGCCCTTATGGTGGATGCCGCCCTGCACGCGGTGGACGACATCCTGCAGGAATTCCCCGAAGCGCTGTTCTATGGGCAGGACGTGGGCGGCGAGTTGGGCGGCGTGTTCCGCGAGGCCGCGCTGCTTGCCAAGAAATACGGCGAAGCCCGGGTCTTCAACACGCCCATTCAGGAGGCCTACATTGTGGGCAGCACGGCAGGCATGGCGGCCGTGGGTGCCCGGCCCATCGTCGAAATCCAGTTTGCCGACTACATCTGGCCGGCCCTCAACCAGCTGGTGGAGGAGCTCAGTAAGTCCTGCTACCTCACCATGGGCAAGTTTCCGATTCCGGCGCTCATCCGCGTGCCCATTGGGGCGTATGGTGGGGGCGGGCCGTACCATTCGGGCTCCATCGAAAGCACGCTGCTTACCATTCGGGGCATTAAGGTGGTGTACCCCAGCAACGCGGCCGACATGAAGGGCCTCATGCGCGCCGCTTTCCTCGACCCCAATCCGGTTATTATGCTGGAGCACAAGGGCCTGTACTGGAGTAAGGTACCCGGCACTGAAGAAGCCAAAACCGTGGAGCCGGCCGCTGGCTACGTCATTCCGCTGGGCGTGGCCGCCATTGCGCAGGCTGCCGATGCCGAGCAGCTCGCCCGGGGAAACACGGCCGTAGTCGTGACCTACGGCATGGGCGTGCACTGGGCCAAAGCCGCCAGCCGCGATTTCCCCGGCCAAATCGAAATCCTAGACTTGCGCACCCTCAATCCGCTTGATTTTGATGCCGTGACGGCCGCCACCCGCCGCCATGGCAAGGTGCTCGTCCTCACCGAAGAATCGCTCATGAATAGCTTTGCCGAAAGCCTGGCCGGACGTATTCAGCGCCACTGCTTCACGGCGCTGGATGCGCCGGTGTTCACCCTCGGCGCGGCCAACCTGCCCGCCATTGCCCTCAACGTGGAGCTGGAGAAGCAGATGCTGCCGAGCGCGGCCAAAGTAGCAGTGGCGCTGGGCGAGTTGCTCGGGTATTAGTGAGGGGCCACCTTGTGGGGGCAGTTATATCAGCCCCGAAGGGGTGTGCGAAAACGAAGTAGGGTGCGGGGCTCGACCCCGCCCGTCGTTGAACGAACCCGCCTGCAATCGTTGCAATAACGAGCGGGTTCGTTCAGCGACGGGCGGAGGCAATTCTTTGGTATTGAGGGATTTTGCGTAGCAAACGCTCGCTATGCACCGGCTGGTGAAAAATAATGGCTTTCACATCTGCAAAAGGCTCATCCAGCAGGTGCAGGAAATTCCAGTTGGCAATGGACAGGGCCTGGCGTCCGCGTCGGAAGGCTGGAATGAAAATGCCCCATTTATCCGGCATCGCCAGGACCATTAGGAGGGTAGCAGCCAAAGTAAAGGGTGAATTTTTGCCATTGGCAACCAAAAAACACAGCATCGCTGCTTCATCATCCATGGTGGTGTTGAAATCCAGCAGGATGTGAAAAGCGTCGTGCCGCTCTATGCGGTCTACGGGCTGAAGGCCTTCGCGGGTCAGGAATAGCCCTAGCTCGTGGCCCAGACTACCAGCGGGGTACCGCAGCATGTCCTCCCGTTTCAGCCCCCAGATGGGCCGGCGGCGGTAAACTTTCGCATGAACGGAGACGACGTTGCTCAGCAGCCACATCATGGCACGCTCGCGGAGGGAGGACTCTTCCCGGGAGGTAATGACAATTGCTTTCATTGTTTTTCAAACTACTTTGAATTACAAAGTAAGTTCGCTGACAGCAAATCATCATACGTTGGCCAAAACAACTTTTTGGCATTCCCATCTTTAGCTCTGGCTATGGATGTGCTGTGATTTCCAGCCTGCAGATGGTCGCAGCGGCGGCGGCAGACTGTAGTTTAGCGCGTGGCGCATAACCACACACCATCGGCAAAGCGGGTTTGTAACTCGCCTTTCCTCTGCACCATGTAGAATAAATGCCGCGTTGCGACAGCTAATAAAACCCGTCACGCTGAAATTTGTAATCGGAGATTCACCCAACCCACTGCTGGCCGTAGTTCCGCTAGCCGCAGTTTTGCGCGGAGCGCGTAACTGCTGGCTGATTGGTAAGGCGAGTTTGCAAATCGCCATTGGCAAGGCAGGAGATAATTGCCGCTCTGCGGCAGCGAGTTGCAAATTCGCCTTACGGCAGGCCAGCAGATACGCGCTCCGCGCTAAACTGCGGCCAGCGAGCAACTGCGGCCAGCTGCCAGCCTTGTAGTGTTCAATCTATAAGCAACAGTTTGACTACTCCACCAACTCACCAACCCACCAACCCACCAACCCGCCAACCCGCCACTCCACTAGAACGGGTACCCGATGCCCAGATTGAAGGAAACGGGGTTGGCGCTGGTGTCGAAGTTGCGCAAGGCCCATTTATCGGCGGTGGTAGGTGCCGTGGGGTCGTATATTTTTGTGGCGATGTCGAGGCGCAGAATCAGGAACGTGAAATCGAAGCGCAGGCCAAAGCCCGAACCCACGGCAATCTGGCGGTAGAAATTGTTGATTTGAAACTGTGCGCCGGGGCGGAGGTAGTCGCCGGTATTGGGGTCTTTCCTTTCCTGCAGGCCCCACACGTTGCCAAAATCAGTGAACAGCGCCCCCTTGAAGAAGCCGTATATCGGGAAGCGGTATTCGGCGCTGCCTTCCAGCAGCAGCTCACCGGGCTGCTCGGTGAGGTAGTCGCGCACCAGCTGGCCGTTGCTGGGGCGCAGAGGCGTGTAGCCGCCCGGTCCCAGGCGGCGTGGCTGCCAGGCCCGCAGGCTGGTAGAGCCGCCGGCAAAAAACGACTTATCGTAGGGCACAATGTACTGCGGGTCGTTTTCGGGGGTAGTAGGGTCGTTGGTGCGGTTTAGGGCATGCACGGCCCCGCCGTTGAGGCGCCACACGAAATACGTTTGGGGCGTGAGGCGGTAGTAGCGCCGGTAATCGACACTGACGCGGGCGAAGTCGTACACGTTCAGGCTCGTGCTTTCGAAGAGGGCCTTCTGGTAGAGCCCCCGCGTGAGGCCCCCGACTTCGGCAAACAGCCGCAGGTAGTAAGCGTTGCGGGTTTCGTTGAAATCGTTGGAGTTGTAGAGCGACGTGAAGCTGAAGCTCGGCTCGACCTGCTTGCTGAACGACCGGTAGAGCGAGGAGCCCTCCGTGAGCTGAAGCGCTTTGAGACGCGCCTCGAAGGCCGGGCTGGTATAGGGCGTATTCACCAGGGTGATAACCACCGGCGAAAACACGTATTGATGAAACGGCGAGCGCTGCCAGATATAATCCCAGGCAAACTCGAAGTTGGACCGGATGTATTCGGGGCGCTTTACGTAGGTTTCGGAGAGCGAGAAACGGGTTTTGGGGTTGTAGCGGGTGAGGAAGTAGTTGGTGCGGAAGGGCACCAGGAACTGCGGCAGCACCAGCGCCGCCGTGGCCCCCAACTGGGTCGTGTACACGTTGTCCGTGGTGTTGCCCGTGGTGTCGCTAATGCTGGCCACGCGGGTGAGCTGGCCCTCAAAACCAGCCCGCACGCCAAATTCCAGCACTTCGGCCCCCCCGAAGGGATTGCGGATTTTCAGGCGATAATTCAGAAAAGGCCCCGGCAGATAGGCCACGTAGGTGGCGCCCACTTCCACGGTCTGGGAGAACTTGGGCGCGGGCGAGGCATTGATGACGGCCACCAGCTCGCCGGTGCTGGGGGTGCGGCTGGTGCTGTCGGCGGTGGGTGGGTCGGGCAGCTTGCGGTAGTTCACGGTATTGAACCGGAACATATCCAGGTCGGCCAGCAGGCGCTGGGTTTGCAGGGTATTGGCCAGGCTGTAGTGCTGCTCGGGGCGCACCCTCACCTTGTTGGCCAGCAGGCCGGTGCTGAATTTCTGCTGGTAGGCGGCAAAGCGAATCGAGTCCGTGACCACGGTATCCATCCGCACGCCCAGGCTGGGGCGGGCGCGCAGCGCGCCGGGCGTGCCGGCGCGGCGCAGGGTGTCGCCGGTGGCGCTGCGCAGGGTGCGGCCCACGCCGGCAT
The DNA here is from genome assembly GCF_012275535.1 of Hymenobacter artigasi. Classification (GTDB taxonomy): domain Bacteria; phylum Bacteroidota; class Bacteroidia; order Cytophagales; family Hymenobacteraceae; genus Hymenobacter; species Hymenobacter artigasi. The sequence continues at coordinate 206,144 of NZ_JAAVTK010000004.1, forward strand.
CGGTGATGAAGCGCACCTGGCGCAGCGTGTACAGCCGGTGGCCCTGGTCCGGCCCGGGGTTGGCGATGAAGGTGCGCAGCCGCACCGTAAATTTTTCGTAGCTGGTATCGGCTTCGAGGGTGATGTACTGCTGGCGAAAATCAAAGTAGCCCGCGTTTTTCAGCAGGGTTTCGAGGCGGGTGCGCTCCTGGCCAATCAAGTCCTCATTATACCGGTCGTTTTCGTGCAGCAGCGTGGCCGACTGGCCCTGGCGCACCACGGCCGCCACGCCCGAGTCGGGAATGCTGGGGGCCTGCAGGCGATACAGAAAAGGCTGGTTTTCGGTGATATTGTAGGTCACCGTCACCCTGCGGTATTGCTTGGCGGCATCGAGCGAATCGGACTTGCCGGGAAAAACCGACCCCACCGCATTCAGCGCCCGAAACAAGATGCTGCGCTGGAAGCGGGCCGTGTCGGTGGCCGACACCCGCGCCCGGAAAAAGCCCTGCGAGCGCAGGTAGGTGGTCATTTGCTCTACCGAGCGGCTGGTAAGGGCCGAGTCGTAGATAACGGGCGGCTCGCCCAGGCGCATGATGGCGTTGCCCTTGTCGAGCACCAGCTGCTTGCGCTTGATTTTGCGCTCGCGCTGAGCCAGCAGCTTGCCCAGCTGGGCCGAGTCGGTGCCGGCGGCCTGCATCTTGGCCGCGTAAGTTGTTGCAATTGTGCGCAGCTGGTTTTTGATGCGTACGGAATCGTAAAACCTGAAACCCAGCTGGTATATGCCCAGCTTGGGCGGAATCCGGGTGTTGGGCTTTTGCTGGGCCAGCGCGGTCAGCCGTTCTTTGTCGGCCTGCTCTACGCCCTTTATTTCGACGCGGCTAAGCAGGCGCTGGTTGGGCCGCAACAGCCCAAACGGCGAGCACGCCGCCAGCCCCAGCAGCACGAGTAGCGGCCCGAGCCGCTGCGCAGGCCGTAGTTTTGGCAAATAAGTAACGAGTAATGGTTTCAAAAGCACTTGGCAAATACGTGCAGTCGCTGCACCAGAAGAAGTACCGGCACCGCCACGGGGCGTTCCTGGTGGAGGGAGGCAAAAACGTGTTGGAGCTGCTAAGTTCCGACCTGGAAGTTGAACACGTGCTGGCCACGGCCGAATTTATCGACCAAAACCGTGCCCGCCTGCCCGCCCGCCTGCCGCTCAGCCCCGCCACCGAAACCGAACTCACCCAGCTCGGCACGCTGGCCACCAATAACACCGCCTTGGCCGTGGTGCGCCTGCCCGCCGAAACCGCCCTGCCCCTAACGCTGCCCGAAACCGGTTTGTTGCTCGCCCTCGACGAAGTGCGCGACCCCGGCAACCTCGGCACCCTGCTGCGCCTAGCCGACTGGTACGGCCTGCCCGGCGTGGTGCTCAGCCCCGGCTGCGCCGATGCCTACGCCCCCAAAACGGTAGCCGCCAGCATGGGCGCATTCGCCCGGGTGCGCGTCTGGGAGCGCGACCTCACCGCGTGGCTTCCCACGCTGGCTCCCGCCGTGGGCATCTTCGGGGCCGACCTGGCGGGCAACAACGTGCACCGCCTCACCCTGCGCCCCGCCGGCGTGCTCGTGATGGGCTCCGAATCGCACGGCCTCACGCCGGGCGTGGGGGCGGCCCTCACGCGCCGGCTGCACATTCCGCGCGGGGCCGGCGGCCAAGCGGAGAGTTTGAACGTGGCCATTTCAGCGGCTATTCTGCTGGATAATTTCTTTCGGAATCAGTAAGGATTATCGGCTTTAAAGCAGAACGTCATGCGGAGCGGAGCTCTGCATGACGTTCTGTTTGACCAAAAGCGCATTCCGGACTAGCACGGCTGGCTTTTAGAACCCGGTAAGGTTCAGGCCGAAGGAGAGCACGTGGGTGTTGGGGCCTTTGTTGTCGCGGAACAGCTCGTTCATGTTGTACTTAGCAAACAGGCGGAGGGAGTGGAAGCCGATTTCGCCCTGCACCCCGTACTGCCAGTCGTTGAGGTTGAGCGGGCCGGAAATTTTATCCTGGTATTTGTAGTCGCTGCCCGTCAGCTTGTACTCGGTTTCGATGTTGCTGGCCACGCGGTAGCCGCCAAAGCCGCCGATGCCGGCTGAGAGCGTGCGTCGGTCGTCTTTGTTGCGCAGCTTGAGGCGCAGCATCACGGGCAGGTTCAGGCTGCCCAGGTACAGGGTCGAGCTGTTGACCTGCTTCACATCGGGAGCACGCTCGAAGTAGGTGGTGCTGATGCCCTGCACCCACTGGTTATTGCCTTGCAGCTGAAAATTGTTCATCGAAAATTCCGGGCCGAAGGTGAGGGCCAGCTTGGCCCGCTTGCTGTAGGCCAGCGGCTGCACGAAGTCGAGGCCCAAGTCGAGGTAGCCCACGCCCCAGCCCCAGTAGTCGAGCCCGGGGGCACCGGTGCTGACGGCATTGGCCGTGGTGTTCACGAAAGTGTTGAGCCCGAAGGCCAGCCGGAACGAAACCGAAGAGCTGCGCTCCTGATTTACCCGCTTCAGCGAGTCGGCAGCCGTCTTCTTTTTCTTGTCGCTATTGAAGTTGTACGACGTATTGCCGTCGTTGTCGGTATGAGCCACGAGGCCGAATTTCTTGTTCAGAAACACCTGCGTTTTGGTGCTGCCTCTTTCGTTGGCACCGGGCTTGTGGGCCGTGATGCGGATTTCTTCGGGGAGGTTCTGGCCGGGCTGGTCCTTGTCGGGGTAGAAGCGCATGGTCACCTGGTCGGTGGTGCCGGTTTTGGCGGCGGCTTCGGCCTGCGTGATGTAAGTGGCCAGCCGTGAAGTGAGCGAATCGAGGTGGTAGTTTTTCATGTCGCGCAGCTGGGCGGCGTTGCGCACGGTCAGGGTCAGGGTGGCTTTGTTGGGCAGGCGCACCACAATGGTGTCCTGCACGGTGGCAGTGGCCCCGAGGGCGGTGGCGCGGGCCATATTCAGCCCGCCCAGCGTCATCGTCAGCAGCAGAAAGAAGGAGAGAAAAGCGCGTTGCATGATTTCTATGAAGAAGAGGGTGAATTACAATTGAATGGATTTCGTGACCCGGTGGCCGGCCACGGTGGCCTCAATGGTCACGTTTTCGGGCAGGCCCGTGACTTCGGCCAGGCTGACCCGTTCGCCGCGCACCAGCTGGCCGCCCAGGTGCAGGAGGCGGCCGCCCAGCCGCCGACGCTCGGCGGGCTCGGGGTTGGCGGCCAGGGCCGAGGCCACCGTGCGGGTGGGCCGGGCCGGGGCTGCGCCGTTGCGTACCTCCACCGCGATAAACTCGGCGGCGGGCACCAGGCGGGCGGGGACGATTTCCGGCGCGGGCACTGGCGTGGGTGTGGTGGCGGCTACCACCGGGGCCGGCCGCTGCTCGTCAGCAGCGGGGTTGCGGGCCGGGGCGGGCGGCATCGTGCGGGCCACGAGGGGGAGCGAGGGGGCCGCCGCGTCCGGCTGCCGGCTACTTCCCAGCGGGTGGCGCGGCGACGGCCGCTCGGCCGACTTCTGGGCCTTTGATGCGGTAGATGCCAGGGCCAGAGAGCGGGTTGCCTGAGCCGTGGTGTTTTTTTGAATTGAAGCGGAAAATGCGTTTTTGGTGGCTGCCGGGGTGTTATTCGCGGCTGCTACGGCTTCGGCAGTTGCACCAGCTGCTGTGGTAGCGGCGGCCGCCGCGGTAGTAATAGCAGCAGGAACGGACGCCGCTGCTGCCGGCTGTGTATTAGTAGGAGTGGTCGTTTTTTTGTTCCCGGTAGCTACTGCATTGTCACTCATATCGCCGGCGGGGAACCCCAGCCACAGACCGGCCCCGCCGGCTAGCAGCAGAATGAGCACGGCGGCGGCCATGGCCATGGGCCACCACGCGGCGGCACGGCGCTGGCGGGGGCGCAGGTGCTCATCTTCGAGGCGCTCCCAGAGCTCGCGGCGCGGGGCTGTAGAGTGGGCGCCCAAGCTTTTCTGAAACAGCTCGTCGAGGCGCGGGTCGTTGGCTTCGGGCTGGGGCGCGCTGTTTTGCAGGCGCGCCCAAAGGTCGTCGCCGGGGGGCGTTTCGTGGCCGTCGAGCTGGCGGCGGAATAAATCGTCGATATTATCTTCGGGAAGCATAGTTATAGGAGCTAATTCGCCGAAATGGCGGAAAACTGAACGCGCCGCTGGAGCATGGCGCGGGCCTTGCTCAGCTGCGATTTGCTGGTGCCTTCGCTGATGCCCAGCAGCTCGGCAATTTCCTGGTGGCCGTAGCCTTCCAGGGCATACAGGTTGAAAACGGTGCGGTAGCCGGTGGGTAAGGTGGCCAGCAGGTTCAGCAAGTCTTCGGCTTGTAGCTGGGTGTCGGCGGTGGCGGCGGTAGTGGCCAGGTTTTCGGGCTGGGCAAAGTCCTCCATCGACACGGTCATCAGCTCGCGCTGGCGCAGCTGCATCAGGGCTTCGTTCACCATGATGCGGCGCACCCAGCCCTCGAAGCTGCCTTCGAAGCGGTAGTTGGGCAGGGCCCGAAACATCTTGGCAAAACCCAGTATCAGGGCTTCTTCGGCATCTTCGCGGCGCTTGAGGTAGCGGCGGCACACGGTGAGCATCAGCCCGGCCAGCTGGTCGTAGAGCTGGCGCTGGGCCCGGTGCTCGCCCCGCACACAAGCAGCGATGAGGTCGGCTTCGGTCGTCACGGTAAGGGTGGGCACGGGAGCAGAAAGGATGGTGAGTTAGGGCGGCAGATGCGGAAAGTGCGGAAAGGGTTGCCTGCGGGAAAGAAGTTTTTTGCCGTACTCCGTTTGTTCGATTCGAGGCAGTAGCTTCGCAAGCGCTAATCAATACTATTATGCAAAAACTGCTACCATTCCTCCTGTTCTCGATGACGGTTTCACGCCTTGCGGCACAGGAAGTCCCCATTAAGCCGGCTATCTACCGAAAATATACCGTTGCGCTGGGCATCTTGGGTAATCCCAAAGTGCTGGGCGTGCAGGCGGAAGGTCGTTTTGGGCAGCATTTTGGCGGGCGGCTGGTGGCCACGCAGGTGTTTGATTCGCATCGGCAAAACGAATTTAGTGCCGGAGGCCTCGGTTTGCTCACCTATTATATTCCCCTAAAAAACCCGCGCCTGGAACCAGTCGTCGCAATCGGTGGCGTTTATTCGCTCTACCATTGGGACCTGGGCTACAACAAAGGCACCCTGACGGACTTCAACGTAGGCGGCGGAATGGGCCTGAACATGCGCTTTAGCAATGACTTTCGGGCAGGCATCAACGTGTTGTTCGCCAATGGATTCGTGGCCGATTATCAAGCCGATGATATGCGCGTCGTGCGCCGGAAGCTGCTCGTGATGCCCGCTCTTACGTTTGATATTCTGCTGTAGGCCCATTTAGGGCAGCTCGTTCAGCGGGCGGCCTTGCTGCCGTCCCAGGCGCAAATGCTTGGCCTGCCCCACCACCTGCGACCCATAAATACCGTGGTGGCCTGAGAACAAATAGGCCACCACGCTGGCCAGCGCCAGGTACACGCCGGCATGGCCCCCGAATAACTCTAGTCCCATTAGGGTGCAGGCCAGGGGCGTATTGGCCGCGCCGGCAAACACGCCCACGAAGCCCATGGCCGCCAGCAGCGCCACCGGCAGCGGCAGCACCACGGCCAGCGCGCTGCCCAGCGCCGCGCCAATAAAAAACAGCGGCGTGACCTCGCCCCCCTTGAAGCCGCAGCCCAGCGTGAGGGCCGTGAGCACCAGCTTGAGGGCCCAGTCGGTGGGCACGAGCGGGTGCTGAAAGGCCTCGACGATAACCGGCACGCCCAGCCCGCCAAAGCGCACCGGTCCCACGGCCCACAGCAGCCCGGCCACCAGTACGCCGCCTACCACCGGCCGCAGCGGCGGATAGGCAATGCGGCCAAAAACCTTGCTGATTGTGTGCGTGAGCGTAGCAAAGGCCCTGGCTGCCAGCCCAAACAGTGCGCCCGCCGCCAGGGTGCAGCCCAATAGGAGTGGCGTGAGCGGCAGCTCGCCCAGCGTGGGATAGTGGGTGTGGCCCACGCCCCAGGCCCGCGTCACGAAGTCAGCCATGACAGCCGCCAGGAAGCTGGGCAGCACGGCTTCGTAGCGAATGGAGCCCAGCAGAAAGACTTCGAGCCCGAATACGGCCCCGGCCAGCGGCGTGCCAAACACGGAAGCAAACCCCGCGCTCATGCCCGCGATGAGCAGCAGGCGGCGGTCGCGGGGGCGCAGGCCCAGCCAGCGGGTGAGCTGGTCGGCCAGGGCCGCGCCCATCTGCACAGCCGTGCCCTCACGGCCCGCCGACCCGCCAAACAGGTGCGTGGCCAGCGTGCCGCCCAGCACCAGCGGCACCATGCGCAACGGCAGCTGCTGGCTGGGGCGGTGGATTTCATCCAGAATGAGGTTGTTGCCGCGCACCACGCTATTGCCAAAATAGTGGTAGGCCCCGCCGATGAGCAGGCCTGCCACCGGCAGCAGCGCCAAAACCCACAGATGCGCTTCGCGCCAGCGCGTGGCCCAGTCGAGCGCTACCAGAAACCCCGCCGAGGCGGTGCCGGCCATTGCGCCAATCAGGCCGCAAATCAGCAGCCAACGCAATAGAAAAAGGAGGGTGGCGGTGGTGCCGAGGGTGCGCAGGCGGGCGAGGGCAAAGCGTGGGGTCACGGGGGCGAACGGTATGATGAGCTATGCGGCGCGGCCCCGGTGGCCGCCCGTTTCGTAGGAATCATCAGCGCGGGGCGCGGGGCTCCGGCGGTTCGCGGTGGCAATCCATCACCGTATTCTGGGGCAAATATAAACGGCGTTTGTCGGCATTGCCTTGGCCTCGGAGCAAACAAAAAAAGCAGCGCCGGGACCCGGGCGCTGCTTTTAGATTCTGACCGGTTATCAACGCTACATTTTCATGCCCTTCATCCCGCCGTGCTTCATGCCGCCGTGGCCCATGTGCATGCTCATGCGCGGAGCGATGAAGCGCAGGTATACTTCAAAGGAGAGCGGGTTTTTACCATAGGCACTTAGCAGCGCGGCGTTGTCGATATTATAGGTGTTGAGGGTGCCGGTGAGGCCGAGGTCGAGCCAGCCGGCTTTGGTTTTGGCGATGTACTTCGAAGCGCCGAGCGTGAAGGCCGATACCTGGCGGTTGGCATGCCCGGCCTCGTCGGTAGCGGCCGGCAGCAGCAGCTCGTCGTAGTTCAGCTGGAGGGTTTCGAGGCGGGTAAACAGGTTGAACTGGCGGGCCTGGTAGTTGCTTTCGAGCAGGAAGGAATTGGAATACGTCGTTTCCTCGCCACTGCCGCTGTGCCGGTTCATGCCCCACACGAAGGTGGAGGACAGGATGCTTGCCTTGCCCACATTCGCGTTGTGCAGCACCGAGGCTGTGGTGCGGTCCACGTTGTCGTTGGGTTCCAACTCCTCGGGGCTCTTGAGGTGGGCGGCCGAAACCTGCAGCGCCAGATTATCCGAAGGGTTCACCGAGAGGCGCCCGCTGTAGGAGTCGAAGCGCGGCTTATCGAAGCTGTAGCGGTTTTCATTGGGCTCGCGGCCGGTGAAGAGCGAGCCTTCGAGCTTGGCGTTGCGGTAGCGCACGCCCAGCGTGGCCACCCCGAACTGAATGTGGGTGGCATCCTGCCAGTGGTGGCCCAGCGGGGCCGCCGGCAGGTTGGCCGCCGAGGGCCGGTGCATGAACACGGGCGGCCCGATGGCCGGCTCGCCGGGGTAGCCGAGGTAGGCGGTCAGGTCCACGTCCTGGCTGGCGGCGTAGGTGTAGCCCACGGCCAGAGCGCTCACAAGGTCGTGCGGGTGCTGGTGGTCGTACAGCTTTTCGCCCTTCCACGACTCGCCGGTCTGGAACAGCAGCGGGTAGCCCGCGCCGCCCACCGTCAGCGCATCGGCCGACACCATGGCCTGGATGCTGAACAGCCCGCGCTGGCCCACCAGGTGGTTGGCCATGCCCATTACGTAGGTGTTGGCGCGGAAATTAGCATCGCCACGTAGCTGGCTATGGTTGAAATTCTGACTGGTGTAGCGCAGGAATGCGGAATACATCAGCATCACGTCCCAACCCTTCGACTGGTACATCTGCATGTACATCGGCGAGGAATCGGGGTGCCAGCTCGTGCCCGAGCCCTGGCGCGTCATCGGCAGGTTTTTCGAGAACGAGTTGCGCATGTCCATCATCGTGTCGCCGCTGCTGTCGGCGGCCGTGCCCATGTTCATGCCCGGCATATTCATTTCCGGCATGGCCGGCGCGGCGGGCTTGGGCTGTGTTGATTCAGCCGGCGAAGAGGCGGCGGGACTGGGCGGCGGCACCGGAGCCGTGCCAGCTGATTTTGGTTTGGGCCGGGGCGCAGCTGGCTTGGCCTTTGCCTTGGGTGCGGGCATCGGCGTCGACATATCCATGCCCGGCATGCCGGTGTGCTGAGCCAAGGCCGAAGTGCCCAGCAACAGGCCCAGAGAAGTGAGAAGAAGAGGTTTCATAATATAGAGTGAGTTGGCAGGGGTGATTAATCGCAGGCATTTACGCTGTTTGGGAGCTATGCTGCTCGGCAGGCCAACCACCCTGGAGCACGACGTACTACTTAACTACGACGAATAGGTATTTGCGCGGGCTGCTGGCATTTCGGATGGCCTCCGTTAGGCGGTACAGAATTCGGGCGTACCAGCCCCGGCTCCAGTACGTAATCAGGCCAAAAAGATGCAGAATTACACCCTCCCCAAGGGCCTTTGGCAAATCCCACTAAAGCAAGCGTGCCCCCCGAAACTGGGTTTCGGGGGGCACGCGATTCGAAATGCTGCTTTTATTTAATACTGCCCAATCGAGAGCAGGACCAGCGTGCAGGCTTCCTCCGTCTGGATGCCGCGCTGCTGGGCGAGGCGTTCCAGCTCGGGGTTTTCGGTGCCGGGGTTGAAGAGGATGCGCTTGGGCTGCAGGTCCAGAATGTAGTCGTACCAGGTGGGTTGGTTTTGCGGGCCCACGTAGAGCGTCACAGTGTCGATGTCGGTTTCCTGGGGCCGGTCGGTGTGAATGTCGAGCCCGGCCACCTGGCCTTTGCGAATGCCGACGGGCACTACTTCGTGGCCGTGGTTTTTGAGCATGTGCGCCGCCCGGTACGAGTAGCGGGCCGGATTATCGGAAGCACCGAGAACAAGAGTCTTTTTCATAATGGTATGGTAACGGGCACCCGGCGGGCGGGTGCGGATTGTTGAGGTAAGTTCAGTAGTACGAAAAGGCCACTGTTTCAGCCAGCCTAACGCGCCACCCCGCCGAAGGGTGCCCCGCCTGCCCGAAGCGGCAAAACCTAGCGGCTCACCGCCGCCCGCACCGCTTCGGCGCAGCGCTCGCCGTCCATCGCGGCCGACACGATGCCGCCCGCGTAGCCCGCGCCCTCGCCGCACGGGTACAGCCCCGCCACCTCCGGATGCCGCAGCGTGTCCTTGTCGCGCGGGATGCGGATGGGGGCCGAGGTCCGGCTTTCCACGCCCACAATCTGGGCGGCGTTGGTGGCGTAGCCGGGAATCTTCCGGCCGAAATCGCGGAAGCCCTGGCGCAGGCGCTCGGCCAGCACCGACCCCAGCACATCGTCCATTTGCACCGACACCAGGCCGGGCTGGTAAGAGGTTTCGAGCAAGCTGGCAGACTGTTTGTTTTTGAGAAAGTCGCCGAGCAACTGGGCCGGAGCGTGCTGCGTGCCGCCTGCCGCCCGGCAGGCCAGCTGCTCAATCTGCTGCTGAAAGTGCAGGCCGGCCAGCGGGCCGTACTGCTTCACGTCCATGTCGGCCAGCTCCACGGCGGCCACAATGCCGGAGTTGGCATAGCGCGAGTCGCGGCGGCTCGGGCTCATGCCGTTCACCACGACCTCGCCCGGGGCCGTGGCCGCCGGTACTATGAACCCGCCCGGGCACATACAAAACGAGAACACGCCACGCTGCTCGCCGCGCACCTCCGTTTGGTGTACCAGCGAGTAGGAGGCGGCCGGCAGCAGGCCGCGGTCAATCCGGCGGTACTGGGCCTGGTCAATCAGCTCCTGCGGATGCTCGACGCGTACACCCAGCGCAAAGGGCTTGGCCTCGATGAGCACACCGCGCCGGTGCAGTAGCTCATAAATGTCGCGGGCCGAATGGCCGGTGGCCAGAATGGTGGCCTCCGCCTCAACGGTCGCGCCGGTGGCCGTCACCACGCCGCGCAGCTGGTTATTGTCGAGCAGCAGGTCGGTTACGCGGGTTTCGAAATGCACCTCGCCGCCGGCGTCGATGATGGCCTCGCGCAGGGCCTGCACCACGGCTGGCAATTTGTTGGTGCCGATGTGGGGGTGGGCGTCCACCAGAATGTCGGGCGTCGCGCCGTGCTGCACCAGGCGGCGGAGCACGCGGCCCACATCTCCGCGCTTGGTGGCGCGGGTATAGAGCTTGCCATCGGAATACGTGCCGGCTCCGCCTTCGCCAAAACAGTAATTGGAATCGGGGTTTACCAACTGGTCTTTGTTAATGGCGGCGAGGTCGCGACGGCGGGCGCGCACGTCGCGCCCGCGCTCCAGCACTATTGGTTTCAGGCCCAGCTCCAGGCAGCGCAACGCCGCAAATAGGCCCGCCGGACCCGCCCCGATGATGAGTACACGTGGGTTATTAGCTTTCACATTTGGATAAACAAACCATGGACCGAATAGCTCGCTCGGTGGGGCGCTCTGGTAAATGTCGGCGCGTAGTCGCACCAGGGGTTGCCGGCCCCGGGCATCAATAGAACGCCGGCGTAAGTGCACAAAATCAGCTTCGCCCGGAGCCAGGCCGGCCTGTTGCAAAATGGCTTCGTACCGCGCCAACTCATCGAAAGCAACTTCGGGGGCGAGAAGTACTTCTAATTCTTGTTTTAACATTTGTGTATATGAAAGGTGGCTATCCTTTTGGGTATAGGCTTGTTGTTGCCCGGCATTGCTGCAAAGTTACGGCCGCCGGAGCAGCGCAGCCGGCGCACAAAAAATCAGGAGGCCTCAGCCATCGCGGGCCGCAAATCGTTTATTTGCCCTATGACTACAACTACCCTTTCAGCACCGGTGTCGCGGTTGCGCTCTATTGTCAGCGGCTCCATTGGCAACCTTGTCGAGTGGTACGACTGGTATGCCTATTCGGCTTTCGCCCTCTACTTCGCTCCCGTGTTCTTCCCGCAGGGCAGTGCTACAGCGCAGCTCCTGAACACGGCCGCGATTTTTGCGGTGGGGTTTCTGATGCGGCCGCTGGGGGCCTGGGTACTGGGTGCGTATGCCGACCGCCACGGCCGGCGGGCGGCATTGCTGCTCTCGGTCCAGCTCATGGCTTGCGGCTCGCTGCTGATTGCGGTCGCCCCGGGCTATGCTACTATTGGAGTGCTTGCGCCGGCGCTGCTGTTGCTGGCCCGGCTGGTGCAGGGCATCAGCGTGGGGGGCGAGTACGGCACCTCGGCCACCTACCTGAGCGAGATGGCCGGCGCGAAGCACCGGGGCTTCTGGTCCAGCTTTCAATACCTCACCCTAATGGGCGGGCAACTGCTGGCGCTGGTGGTGCAGCTGGGTTTGCAGCAACTGCTCACCCCCGCGCAGCTGGGGGCCTGGGGCTGGCGTGTGCCGTTCGTCATTGGGGCGCTGGCGGCGCTGGGCGCGCTATACCTGCGCACCCACATGGGCGAAACCGCCGCTTTCGAGCAGCAGCAAAACGCCCTTTTAGCCGACCCCGAAGGCGAGGGCCGGGCACCCTCGCCCAGCCAGTTTCGCATGCTGATGCAGCACCCGCGGGCCGTGCTCACCGTGGTGGGCCTCACGCTGGGCGGTACGCTGGCGTTCTACACTTTCACCACTTACGCCCAGAAATTCCTGGTCAATACCTCCGGTTTTTCCAAGGAGCAGGCTACCCTGATTTCATTCGGGGTGATGGCGGTGGCGCTGTTGTTTCAGCCCTTGCTGGGCGCTATTTCTGATAAGGTGGGGCGGCGGCCGGTGCTGCTCATGTTTGGTATTGGGGCCACGCTGGGCACGGTGCCGCTGCTGCGGCAGCTGGCCCACACGCAGGATGCGTGGGTGGCGGCGGGCCTGCTCATCGCGGCGCTGTTTGTGGTGAGCGGCTACACGTCCATCAGTGCGGTGGTGAAGGCGGAGCTTTTTCCCACTGAAATCCGGGCCCTGGGCGTGGGCTTGCCGTTTGCCCTCACGGTGGCCATTTTTGGCGGCACGGCCGAGTACGTGGCCTTGTTCGCCAAGCAGCACGGCGTGGAAGAATGGTTCTACTGGTACGTAACGGGCTGCGCGCTGCTCTCGCTGCTGGTGTACTGGCGCATGGGCGAAACGCGGGCCGAGAAGGGCCGGATGACGGAGTAACAACTGTTCAAAAATGAAAAACCGGAACCTGTCGCTGGATACAGCTGGACAGGTTCCGGTTTTTTGCTGGGCGCCATCTATTAGCGCGGGGAGGCTTTCTGAAGCTCGGGTATGAATTCCCAGTTGTGCGTGGCCGTTGCATCCAGGGCACTGGCCGAGTCCACGTATTTCCAGGCATTGCTGTAATCATGCTTGAAAAAATAAGCTACAGCCATTTTCATGTACGCATCGGTGGTGCCCTTTGCATCACTTGTATCTGCCAGATACTCCTGAAGCTTGGCTACGGCCGTATCCAAATCCGGCGAGTGATGAGTTACATCGTATCGACTGAGCAACGCCTGCGCCATATCAATCAATAAGCGCCGATTAGCGGGATTGTGGCGCCGGCTGATTTGGAAATAGCGCAGGGCATCGGTAGGGTGTTGGCGCTGACCTTCAATTACCCCGAAGCCCCAATAAGCAGACGCATTGGTGCTGTCCAATAGCCACGCTTGGTTGAACCGTTTGATGGCCGTTGTAAAATCATTAGCATAAAAGAAATCCCAGCCCCGTTGCGCAAATTGAGTTGCGGCTACCCGTCGGTCAGGAAAATCAGCGAGAAGTCGGGCATCTGCTTTTTGCAGTGCCCGGCTTTTTTTGAATCCGCCGTACATCGGAATCAGGTTAATATTACCATCGCTCGCTACTTGAGCCGTGGCAGCTCCCATATTGCTGCCTAGCAATACGAACATCCAGAAATTGGCGTGCCATTTCATAAGTGTAGTAAAAGTTGAATGCTACGGCCGCTGGTTGCGCTTACGCGCCTATACCCGTTTCCTCCAGCACGCTATCCACCCATCCCTTTCCCCAGTCTTCCAGCTCCTGGGCAGTCCAGAGCTGGGGGTAGAAGATGCGGCGCTGGAACTTGGGGGGCAGGTAGCTGCGCCAGTTGGTACCGCCCGTAGCGGCCACGTCGGTGGGGTTGCGCTGCAGGTAGCGCACCGCCGATTTGAAGTGCATCAGCGGCCAGTTCACGTTCACGCTGATGTCGAGCTGGCGCAGGGCGCGCAGCAGGCGCGGGTGTTGGCGTTCTTCTGCGGGCAGGCGCTGCACCACGGCCCACACGTTGCGGTGGTGGTAGGCTTCGGCGTGGCGCACGAGGTCGGCGGTGTACTTGCGCTCGAATTCGATGAGGGTGAGGGCCTTGGCCCCGCTGGCTTCGACGGTGGCCCCGGCCTTCCAGTAAATGCAGCCCAGCAGCTCGTCGTAGTCGTAGGCCGAGGCCTTGCCCAGGGCCTGGCGCTTGGCCTCGTCGGTGAGGTTCTCGAGGCTGGTGCTGGCAATCTCAATCATGCGGTACTGCACGCTCTGGAAGCCCGAGGCGGGCATCAGGGCCATGCGGAAGTCGAGGAACTGCTGCTTGTCCATGCCATCCACCATCACATCAAACGAGTCGATGAGGTTGTCGAAATAGCGGTTGATGCGGCCTAGGCGCAGCACAACTTCACCCAAAGTCGGTTGCTGGAGGTCGCCAATCTGTTCGTATTCACAGAGGCAGAGCTTGAAATACAGCTCCGAAATCTGGTGGTACATGATGAAAATCCGCTCGTCGGGGATGTTGGTGAGCGGCCGCTGGAGGGAGAGTAGGGTGTCTAACTCAATGTAATCCCAGTAGTTAATGTATTTAGCGTGGTAGAGACCTTCGAGGTAGGCGGCCAGGTCCTGGCCGTCGGGGGCGTATTTCTCCTGGAGCCGGCGCAGCTGCGCCAGCACGGCGGGAGAAAACTCCTCCTGGGTGGGAGAGGGGGACATGAAGAGGGGAGTGAGTGGGATGGTGGGAAAAGGCTGGGTGGCCCGCAACAAATATCGTTAAAATACTGAGTTTGCAAAGCGCGATTTCAGGTGGCGGGCCGAACAATTCGCAACCCAAACGGTTGGCGCGCATCTTTGTCGCTGAGTTCCGGAAGAAAAGAATTTGCGCCGGAAAATTTCTGCGCGCCAGGCACCAGCCTGAATAACCGCGTAGTCCACTGCGCAACCGCTACTTTTAGCTTTCCAAACCGCACCGAAGGCATCTGCCCATGGCTGAAAAATCCAGCATTTTTGATATGATTGGCCCCGTGATGATTGGGCCCAGCTCGTCGCACACGGCCGGCGTGGTGCGTATTGCCCGGGCCGCCATTCGCATTCTGGGGGCCGTGCCCACCGAGGCGGTGGTCACGTTCTACAACTCGTTTGCCCGCACCTACGAGGGCCACGGCTCGGACCGCGCCATTGTGGCCGGCCTGCTGGGCTACGCGCCCGACGACACCCGTATCCGCACCGCGTTTGACCATGCCGAGGCGGCCGGCCTGCACTATACCTTTCAGAGCGTGGGCAATGCGTCCACCATGCACCCCAACACCATTAAGCTGAACCTGCTGGATGGGGCCACCGGCCACCGCGTGGAAGTAGTGGGCCAGAGCCGGGGCGGCGGTGTAATCCGCATTGTGGAAGTAGACGGCTTTCCGGCCGATTTTTCGGGGGCGCTGCACACGCTCATCATCGATGCCAACGACGTGCCCGGCTCCATTGCCTTCATCGCCTCGGTTATTGCCCACGACCAGTGCAACATTGCCACCATGATGGTGAGCCGCAAGGGCCGCAACGATGCCGCCCGGCAGTTTATTGAAATGGACAGCCCGATTAAAGAAATAACCCTGGCCTACCTGCGTCAATTAAGCTGGGTGCAGGGCATCACCTACATTCCAACGCTGGAATAAGGCCGGGGCATGTAATAAAATGCCCGGCCCACCGATTATACCACCTCCACAGAAGCACCAATTTTTCTGCGCAATGAAACGAAGGAATACGCCATTTTTTCATCGGGTGCGGCCCCGGCCGCTGGCGCTGATGGTCGGCGTGGTGCTGGCCACGGCCAGCGCCCAGGCCCAGACCATGCCCGCGCCACCGCCGGCCCTGGGCCAGCCCGCGGCGGCCCCCAGTGGCCCCTGGACGCTGCAAGCGGCCGTTGACTACGCCGTGACGCACAACCTGACCGTGCGCCAAAGCGAGCTGACCGCCCAGCAGCAGGTGGCCGTGACGCGCCTGAACCGCGCCGCCCTGCTGCCCACGGCCGCCCTCAACGGCAGCCAGAGCTTTAGCTTCGGCACCAACAAAGACCCCTTCACCAACCAGTTTCAGGCCGTGAATGTGCGGGCCAACAACTTCTCGGCCCAGGGGCAGGTCACGTTGTTTTCGGGCTTTCAGCTGCGCAATACCATTAAGCAGGGGCAGCTCGATGCGCAGGCCACGCGGGCCGACGTGGAGAAGGCGCGCAACGACCTGTCGCTGAACGTGGCCTCGTCGTTTTTGCAGCTGCTGTTGGCGCAGGAGCTCATCCGGGCCTCCGAGGCGCGCATGAGCACCGTGCGCGAGCAGGTGAGCCGCAGCGAAAAGCTGCTGAAAGCCGGGGCCGTGGCCGAAGGCAACCTGCTTGACAGCCGCGCCCAGCAGGCCGGCGAGGAGCGTACCCTCGTGACGGCCCAAAACCAGCTGGCCCTGGCTCAGCTGGCCCTGGTGCAGCAAATGAACCTCGACCCGGCCAACGCCCGCCGCTTCGAAGTAGTGGCGCCCACCCTGCCCGACCCCACCCAGCTGGCCATCGCCGATGCCGAGCTGGACCCCAACGCGACCTACGAAATGGCCCGCCAGAAGCTGCCCGAAATAAAGGCGGCCGAGCTGCGTGTGCTTAGCTCCCAGCGCAATCTCGAAATTGCCCGGGGCGCTTACTATCCGCGCCTGACCATGGCCGGGGGCGTTTCGACGGGCTTCTCGTCGGTACGGAACCAGCAGACGCTGCGCACCGACCAGTTTACGAAGGTGCCGGTTTTTGAGCTTTCGCCTTCGTCCCCGACCGGAATTGTGCCCTCGAACTTCGTGACGGTGCAACCCGCCTTCGATGTGCTGCCCTACAAATTCCTGGACCAGCTACGCGACAACCGGGGCGAGTTTCTGCAGTTTAACCTCACCGTACCCCTCCTCAACGGCCTGCAAACTCGGGTGGGCGTGCAGCGGGCCCAAATCAACATTCAGCAAAGCGAGGTGCGGGCCGAGCAGGTCCGGCTGCAGCTGCGCCAGTCCATCGAGCAGAGCTACGCCGATGCGCTGGCGGCCCAGCGCCGGTTCGCGGCCAGCTCGCGGCAGGTAGACGCGCTGGCCCTGGCCTTCCGCAACGCCGAAATCCGCTTCAACAACGGCCTGCTGAACGGCACCGATTTCAACATCGCCCGCAACAACCTCACGGCCGCCGAATCGGACATGATTCAGGCCAAGTACGAATTTTTCTTCCGCCGCAAGGTGCTCGATTTCTATCAGGGCAAGCCGCTGACTCTCTAATCATTTAACAAGTAACATTTATCATTTAACAGCTGTGCGATTACGCGTGAATTGTTACATGTTAATTGATAAATGTTAAATGAAACCTTATGAAAAACAACCGTTTACTGTACATTCTGCTGGGTTTGGTGCTCGTGCTCATCGGGGGCTACATTGTGGCAAAGAAAAAAGGCTGGGTGGGCAAAACCCCCGGCGTGGAAGTGCTGATGGCCAAGGCCGGCCCCACCAACATCGTGGAGAAAGTGAGCGCCTCGGGCAAGGTGCAGCCCGAAACCGAAGTGAAAATTTCGCCCGACGTGTCCGGCGAAATCATCGAGCTCTACGTGCAGGAAGGCGATTCTGTCCGCAAGGGCCAGCTGCTGCTCCGCATTCGGCCCGATAACTACCAAGCCCAGGTGGCCGTGCAAAGTGCCCAGGTGGGCACCCAGCGCGCCAATGTGGGCCAGGCCCAGGCCCGCCTCCAGCAGCTGATGGCCTCGGCCAAGCAAACGGAGCTCACGTTCCGCCGCAATTCCTCGCTGTATAAGCAGAAGGTGATTTCGCAGGCCGACTACGAAGCCAGCCAGGCCGCCTACAACGCCTCGCAGGAGGAAATCAACAGCGCCCGCCAGACTATCCGGGCTTCGCAAAGCACCGTGAGCGCGGCCTCGGCCTCGCTGGAGGAAGCCCGCAAAAACCTCAACAAAACCACGATTTACGCGCCCGTGAGCGGCACCGTGAGCAAGCTCAACGTGAAGAAGGGCGAGCGCGTGGTGGGCACCACCCAAATGGCCGGTACCGAAATCATGCGCATTGCCAATCTCAATAACATGGAGGTGCGTGTGAACGTGAACGAGAACGATGTGAACAACGTGAGCATCGGCGACTCGGTGGAAGTGGAAGTGGACGCGTACAGCAACAAGGACGAGAAGTTCCGGGGCCTCGTGACCAACATTGCCAACACGGCTAAGGACGCCCTCACGGCCGAAGCCGTGACTGAGTTTGAGGTGCGCATCCGGCTGCTGCCCGAGAGCTACCAGCACCTGCTGCGCAACGTGCGCGGCCACATTGTGGTGCCGTTTCGCCCGGGTATGACGGCCTCCGTCGACATCATCACCGAACGCAAGGGCGGCGTGCTTAGCGTGCCGCTGGCTGCCGTAACCACCCGCTCAGACTCGGCCAAAACCGACGATGCCAAAAACGGCCCCAGCCGGGGCGGCCGGGTAGGCACTGCCACCGCCGTGGACCCGAGTGCAAACGCGAAAAAGGCCGATATCCAGGAAGTGGTATTCGTAATAAAGGACGGCAAGGCAGTGATGACGCCGGTGAAAACCGGCATCAGCGACTTCCAGAACATTGAGATTCTGAGCGGCGTGCCGGCCGGGGCGCAGGTGGTGAGCGGGCCGTTCCGGGCCGTGGCCAAAACCCTGAAAGATGGCTCCGTCGTGGAAATAAAGGATGCCAAATCGCTCAATAAAGAAGCGCTGAAGGACGACCCCGAAGCGGGCAAGTAAACACGAAAACTCCCCTCCTTAAAAAAGGAGGGGACATTTCAGCAAAGCTGAGATTGGGGTGGCTGGCCTCGTTGAACGATACCCGAACGATGCCTTGCGCGAGTCGTTCCCGCATCGTTCAACGGGTTCATCACCCCAATTTTGCTTTCTGCAAAATGTCCCCTCCTTAAAAAAGGAGGGGAGTTTCCGTTCTTTGACGCTTCAACTTCCCACCGCAACACTATTCAGCCATCCATTTTGGAAAAAATTGCCATGCTCGGCGGCGGCTCCTGGGCCACCGCACTCACCAAAATCCTCAGCGAAAACGGCTCCCGCGTGGATTGGTGGCTGCGCTCGAAAGACGATGTGCAGCACCTGCTGCGCACCCGCCACAACCCCCGCTACCTCTCGGCGGTGCAGCTCGACCTCAACCGCGTGCACCCTACCACCGACCTGGAAGAAGCCATTGAGGAAGCCGACTGGCTGGTGCTGGCCGTGCCGGCCGCCTTCGTGCAGCCCGTACTCGACAAGCTGGACCGCGACGCCCTGAAGCACAAAAACGTGATTTCGGCCATCAAGGGCATGATTCCGGGCAAAAACCAGCTCGTGACCGATTACGTGGCCGAGCGGTTCCGACTGCCGCGCACGCAGCTGGGCGTGATTGCCGGGCCGTGCCACGCCGAAGAAGTGGCCCTCGAAAAGCAAAGCTACCTCACCATCGGCTCGCCCGATGCGGGGCTGGCGCTGGCTTTCTGCGAGCTGCTACGCAACCGCTTCGTGAGTGCCCACCCCGCCACAGACCTCGACGGCATCGAGTATTGCGCGGTTATGAAAAACATCATCGCCCTCACCGGCGGCATTGCCCACGGCCTGGGCTACGGCGACAACTTTCTGGCCGTGCTGGTGAGCAACGCCGTGCAGGAAATACGCCGCTTCCTGCAGGCCATCAACCCCCAGCCGCGCGACCTCTCGGCCTCGGCCTACCTCGGCGATTTGCTGGTGACGGCCTACTCGCAGTTCTCGCGCAACCGCACCTTCGGCAGCATGGTGGGGCGCGGCTACTCGGTGAAATCGGCCCAGCTGGAAATGAACATGGTGGCCGAAGGCTACTACGCTGTGAAGTCTATTCACGAACTGAATAAGAAGCTCAAAGTGACCATGCCGATAACGGATGCCGCGTTTAATATTCTGTACGAGCGGATTTCGCCGGCCGTGGAGCTGGAGATTCTGAAGGAGAAGCTGCGGTAAATAATTTGCATATAACTAATTAAAATACAGCGTTTATGGGAGCTTGGGGACATCAGAATTTTGAAAATGATTCGGCAATGGATTTTGTCGGTGAATTCATAGAATCGCCGAGTCTTGACGTTATCAATGAGGCGCTTTCGGTCGTTATCGAGGCGGGTGCGGAGGAAGAATACATTGAAGTAGATGAGGCTTCAGCAGCGTTAGCAGCAGCAGAGATTGTCGCTGCTGCTCTGGGCCAGGCTGCTACTGATGTGCCGGAAGAGTTGCCGGCTTCAATCCAAAAAATAGGGTTGACAGTTGACGATAAAATGTTAAAAAAAGCTCGAAAAGCTGTCAAGCAAGTACTGCGGGAATCGGAGCTTCAAGAACTATGGCAGGAAGGCGGTGAGCCTAACGAATGGCAACAGGTGCAGGAAGGACTGTTGAAACGACTGGGCCAAGTATGAAAGTAGTCGGTTTCACGTTCGTTCGTAACGCCATCAAGTACGACTACCCCGTGCTCGAAAGCATCAATTCCCTATTGCCGCTCTGCGATGAATTAGTAGTAGCCGTAGGCAATTCAGACGATGACACCTTGGGTCTGATTCAAAGAATCAACTCCCCCAAAATCCGCATCATCGAAACCGTGTGGGACGACTCTCTGCGCGAGGGCGGCCGGGTGCTGGCCGTGGAAACCGACAAAGCGCTGGCCGCCGTGCCGGCCGATGCCGACTGGGCCATCTACCTGCAAGCCGATGAGGTACTGCACGAATCCGATTACGCCACCCTCCGGGTCGGAATGGAACGCTGGAAAGATGATAAATCGGTGCAGGGGCTGCTGCTGAATTACCGGCATTTCTACGGCTCCTACGACTACGTGGGCGATTCCTACCGCTGGTACCGGCGCGAAATCCGCATTGTGCGGCCCGGCATTGGCGTGGCTTCGTACCGCGACGCGCAGGGTTTCCGGTTGGCCGATAACAGCAAGCTACGCGTGAAGCTGCTCGATGCCACCGTGCACCACTACGGCTGGGTGAAAACGCCCGCCGCCATGCAGCGCAAGCAGGAAACCTTCAATAAGCTGTGGCATTCCGACGAGTGGGTGGCTCAGAACGTGGCTCCCGCCGAGGAATTTGACTACAGCCAGGTCGACTCCCTGCAGCGCTTTACCGGCACGCACCCGCAGGTGATGCTGGCCCGTATCCGGCAGCAAAACTGGCGCTACGAGCACGATATGAGCCGCAACCAGCACCGGCTGAAAGACCGGTTCAAGCGCTTTCTGGAGCAGCTGACCGGCTATCGCATGGGCGAATACCGCAACTATAAGCTCGTATAAGCCGATGATGAACTGGCTGCCCCTGGCGTTGCTCACGGCCCTGTGCCTGGCGCTCTACAACTTCTTCATCAAGCTCGCCGCCGACCATGTGCCGCCCGCCGTGGGCGCGGTGGTGCTGCAGCTGGTAGCCGCCGCCCTCGGGGCCGCGTGGCTGCTGAAACTGAAGCTGCAGGGCCAGCCGCTGGCCATGTCCGGCAAAGGTCTGGCCTGGGCCGTGCTGGCCGGGCTGGGCGTGGGCCTGGCCGAAATCCTCACGTTTGTGGTGTTTCAGCGGGGCGTGAATTCCTCCGTGGGTACGCCCGTGATTGTTGGCGGCTCGGTGCTGCTCACGGCCATATTGGGTCTGG
Source organism: Hymenobacter artigasi (assembly GCF_012275535.1). Taxonomy (GTDB): domain Bacteria; phylum Bacteroidota; class Bacteroidia; order Cytophagales; family Hymenobacteraceae; genus Hymenobacter; species Hymenobacter artigasi. The sequence continues at coordinate 227,167 of NZ_JAAVTK010000004.1, forward strand.
TAGTGCTACGCGAGGCCCTGACGCTGCCCCAGGCCGGCGGCCTGCTGCTGATTGTGGCCGGCATTGCGCTGCTGGCGCGTGGGCATTAACAGTCATTCCGACGCAGGAGGAATCTGAGGTAAATCGTGCTCAGATTCCTCCTGCGTCGGAATGACATTATTCCACCAAGTGCCAATAGGAGGGAAGCGCCCCCGCCGCGCTGGCCGAATCGGCCACGGCCGGGTTCAGTTGGTAGATTTCAACCAGCTCGTTATGAAAAACGGGTGGGAAGGTGAACCCCGGTTGAAACCAACCGTGCAAATCGGGAAAAGCCAGCACGTACGTGTAGCTGATGCCCGGCTGCGGAATATGGTCGATGGGCCAGTGCTGGCCGGGGCGCTCCGAGTGCAGGTACATCCGCACGGTCATGCTGTGGATTGACTCAGGCATGAGCGTGGGGGCCTTGGGGTGCTGGTCGAGCCACTCGAAGGCATGGTACATTTCTGCATTGCGGCGGCGTGGGCGCTGGTTGTCGCGCCACAGGCTGTTCAATTCGTAGCCCAGCCACACGATGGCCGCCAGGCTCAGGGCCATGCGCAGACCGCGTTGCCAGGGTTTCGGGGCCGCCTGCAGGAGCCAGTCGACCACCAAAGCCAGCAGTAGGAAGAAGAAAAATGCTTTGTACAGTACCGCGCGACCGGGAGCAAAAACCCGCTGTGCGGCCATCATGGCGTAGGGAAAAGCCATGAACCAGAGCGCCGCCGGAACCAGCCGCTGCCAGGGCAACCGCTGCGTCGTCGGCCACTCCGTCACGCGCCGCCACAGCAGCACCACCGCGCCCAGCACCGCTAGCACCAGTAGTCCGCCCACTTTGCCTTGACCCGCCAGAAAGCCTTCTGTTTCCCAGAGATAGGCCGGCAGGCCCCGCCAGAATATGCCCAATGGCTGTGGAGCCACAAAGCCATTGTTGAAGAAAATAGCCGGCCCCGATACGAATATCAGCGGCGCATAGAGCAGCAGGCTGCCCGCTGCTATCACCGCTCCCAGAATCGCCAGCCACGCAATGGCTCGCCAGTCGCGCCGTCGCAAATAGCCCAGCCCCAGCCACGAAAAAGCCGACCCCAGCACCAGCGCAAACGTGGGCACCGTGTACAGGCCCAGCACGCCACCCACCACCAGCCCCGTCCAGGCGGCGCGGGGCTGCCGGGTGCCAGCTGCCAAGGCCAATGACCCAAAAAAGGCAATTACCCCCATCAGCGTCAGGAGCCAGTAGCCACGGCCCACGGCCACGTGGTACAGGCTCAGCTGTGCGAGGCTGAACAGCAGCGTGCTCATCCACGCCACCCGAAAGCTGGCCCGGGCCCCCAGCAGGCCCAAAAACAGCAGCACTGTGGCTACCGTGGCCGCCAGCACCACGGGCAGTCGCATCGTAAACCAAAACCCGGGATTCACCCGATAAAACACCCCGCTGATGGTATTGGACAGCACATGGTTATTGGGCACCGGATAGTACGCCGAAACGGCCAGCAGGCTCTTGCTGGCAAACATTTCGTACGAAGGCACGTCGTCATACCCCGGCGTCACGGCCGGAATACTGGCTACCAGCCGAAAGGCCGTGAGGGCGAGCAGGAGCAGAACCGCGCCGCGTTGTTGCGCCGTGGGCAGGGCCCTAAAGGCACGGCCAAGGCCCCGCAGCACGGCGCGCAACTCGCTGCCCCACTGGCGGCATTCGGCGCGGCCGGCGGGTGCGGCAATCAGGACAACGGCCGGCAGGGCAAGCACTACGGCTAAGCCCGTCAGCAGCTGTCCGAATTGGGTAAACTCAGTAGCGGAAAACAGCCGGATGCGCCATTTATAAAAGGGGAAAATGGCATCCAGTTGCCGCGCTTCGGCCCAGGTGGCGCTGTGCAGCACCAGCGCCGCGTAACCCGCGCACAGAGCCAGCATTCCAATCGACAGCATCCCGAAAAAGCGTGCTCCCGGCAGCTTCATCACCGGGCTCATCGTGGCTGAGCGCTGCCGGGCAACGCGCCGAGGGCTTCCAGTGCGGCCCATACGCGGTGCGTGGGCAGGCCCATCACGTTGAAATACGAGCCTTCAAGCCGGGTGATAGCGGCCATGCCCAGCCAGTCCTGCGCGCCGTAGGAGCCGGCCTTGTCGTAGGGCTGGCAGGTGTCGATGTAGTAGCCTATTTCGGCCGGGCTCAGCGAGCGGAAATGCACGGTAGTCTGGTCCGAGAATACCATCTGGCGGTCATCGCCGGCCAGCAGGCACACGCCCGTGAACACGTCGTGGGCGCGGCCCTGCAGGCGGGTGAGCATGGCGGTGGCTTCGGCGCGGTCGGCGGGCTTGTTCAGCACGTCGTTTTCGAGGCACACGATGGTGTCGGCGGTTATCACGAGTTCGTCGGGAGCCAGGTCGGGGGCGTAGGCGGCGGCTTTGTGGGCGGCGAGGTATTCGGCCACTTCGGCGCGGCGCAGGTGGACGGGAAAATCCTCGTCTACTTCGCGCAGCCGGATTTCGTAGGGCAGGCCCATATCCGTCAGCAGCTGGCGGCGGCGGGGCGAGTTAGAAGCTAAAATGAGTTTCACTGGGGGTTGGCCTGGAAATGCTCGGCGAAAGCGTTGCCGGCTTCCTCGTCGGCAATGCTGCTGAAGAGGAAACCGCCGATGGTTTTGGGATAGAAAAAAGTCGATTTGGGCGGCATCACGGCCCCGGAATGGCACACGGCTTCCACTTCGGCCATGGTCACTTCGTTCACGATGAAGGCCGCCCGGGCTTCGCCCCGGTCCACGCGCTGGAGGCATTCGGTGAAATTGCGCACGTAGGCCACGCCCGGCCACGCCCGTTGCACGTCCGGCCCCACAATGCCCAGCACCTTTTCCAGCACGAAAAAGTGCAGCACCGTCAGGTCCAGCGCCTTCACTTCTTCGGTCGTGTCCCAGTCCAACTGCCCATGCACTTCGGGCCGAAGCCGGATTTTGAACGACTGCCCATCCACGTACAGGCCGAAAGCCCACTGCTTTCCGGCGATGATTTCGGGCAGGTCGCTGGCATCGTCAGTCGGCAAAACGGTGAAGTAGGGGGCCAGCCGGGCCAGTAGCTCACCGGTGGTTAGTTCGGCGGGCAGGTCCAGCAGCAGGCGGTGAGTGGGCAGAATGCGCAGGTCGTCGGCCGCCGCGTTGGTGAGGTACATCAGGTGGTAGTTCCAGGGCTCGAGGCCGGTGGCGCGTCCGTCGGCGGCCAGCTCGCGGGCCTGGCGGTAGGCCAGGGAGCCCTCGTAGCGGTGGTGGCCATCGGCCAGAATCACCTCCCGTTTGGCCAGCACCTCCTGAAACCGCCGAATAATCGTGGCATCCTGAATCACGGCCAGCACGTCGCGCGCACCTTGGTAGTCTTCCTCGGTTTCGAGCAGCGGCGAGCGCATGGCCTCGTCCAGGTAGGTTTCCAACTCAAAATCTTCGTCGCGGTACAGCCCGTGCGTGGCGCTGGTCTGGAACTGGGTGCGGGCCAGCAGCTCGGCCCGGTCGTTCACCGAGGCGGGCAGGGTGTTCTCGTGGCGCAGCACCACGTTTTCGTCCCAGTCATAGGCCCGAATGTGGCACATAAAGCCCTTGCGGCAGTATTTGCGGGTACTGCCGGGCAACTGAAAATACTGGTAGTAGGCGTAGATGCCCGGCAGCGCATCCTGCCACAGCACGCCGCTGGCCTGCCATTCGCGCAGCCGCAGTAGCGCCTCTTCCGTCGGGTCTTCGCCCCGGGGCACCGACAGGTGAATGGAATTAAGCGGGTTGCGATATAGCGCCTCCCGCTGCTTCGCCGATACGACATCGAACAGCGGCGAAACATAGGCATCGATGTTGGCGCTCAGCGCCGCATTGTAGCGCCAGCCGCGCAGGGGTTGAATTTCAGCCAAAACTTTTCATTTAACAATTAACATTTATCATTTAACATGCTAACAATCATGATTTACATTTTCGCTCGATGCACGCTTCACGCAGTTTCGATTGTTAAATGATAAATGTTAATTGTTAAATGAAATCTCACGGGGCCAGGCGGCTGCGCTTCCAGGCGGCGCCATCCCATTCGTACACGATGCGGTCGTGCAGGCGGCTGGGGCGGCCCTGCCACAGCTCCAGTCGCGTGGGCCGCAGGATGTAGCCGCCCCAGTTGTCGGGGCGCGGCAGCGGGTTTTGCTCCCCGAACTCCTCGGCTACGGCTTCTTCGCGGGCTTCGAGCTCTTCGCGGCTGCCGATGACCTGGCTTTGGGGCGAGGCCCAGGCTCCCACTTGGCTGCTGCGCGGCCGGCTCTGGAAATATTCGGTTGACATCGTTTCCGGAGCCTTTTCTACGCGGCCTTCCACGCGCACCTGCCGCTCCAGGCCGGGCCAGAAGAAGTTAAGCGCCGCCAGCGGCTGCCCGGCCAGCTCCTGGCCCTTGCGCGACTCGTAGTTAGTATAGAACAGAAAGCCGGCGTCATCGGGCAGTCCTTTCAACAGCACCACGCGCGACGATGGCTGCCCCGTAGCGGCCGCTACCGTGCTCACGGTCATGGCCGTGGGCTCGTCGAGCTGGGCCGCTATGGCTTCTTCCAGCCATACCCGAAACTGCGGCACGGCGTCCGGCAGCACATCGGCTTCGGAAAGGGTGCGCTGGGCGTACGTTTTGCGCAGGTCGGCAAGGTGCAGGTCAGTCATTGAGGGAATCTGAGAGAATTATAAATTATAAATTTTGAATTATAAATTGACGGTATTGCTACCAGGGTTGGGGTATGGTGCCAGGGAACAATTTTGCGGCTGATGCAGTCTTATTGCACCACACTTTGGAAGCCAAATGGCCTTGGCGGTGCAAGGTACTACCATCTGTAAAGTCCGTCCTGCTGACTTTCTCATCGCGGTTCGCAGTGCCATTTATAAGTCAAAATTTATAATTTATAATTTCCCTTCCCATGCGGCCCGGTACTCTGCTCATTTCCAAGCCCTTCCTCGGCGACCCCAATTTCGAGCGCAGCGTGGTGCTGCTCTGCCGCGACGAGCCCGCCGACGGCTCTTTTGGCCTCGTGCTGAACCGCCTCACCAGCCTCGTGCTCGACGACGTGCTCGACCTGCCCCCTGAGGCCACGGCCGCCGCCATGGTGCCCATCTACGTGGGTGGGCCCGTCGAGCCCAACACCCTGCACTACCTGCACCGCCGGGCCGACCTGCCCGGGGCCACCGATTTAGGCCAGGGCGTGTATTGGGGCGGCGATTTTGAAACCCTGCTGGGACTGCTCGGCAGTGGGGCCATCGAAGCCGGTGATGTACGGCTCTTTGCCGGATATTCGGGGTGGTCGGCGGGCCAGCTGGCCGGCGAAATGGAGGGTCAGAGTTGGATACGGCACCCCGCAAGCGCCGGGAAAGTGTTTACTTTGGCATCTGATGCGTTCTGGCGGGAAATCCTGCGGGAGAAAGGCGGCAAGTTTAAAGTCCTGGCCAACTATCCCGTCGACCCCCGGCTCAACTAATGAGGTTTTTGTCCGGACCTTTGTTTTATTCCCACTTTTTTTTGCTCTCCCCTCTGGCCCCCTGCTCCGGGCTGGCTTTTACGAAGATTTATGGCTGCTGAAGAAAACCCCACTGCTCCGCTCGCGGGCGGCAACGACCCGGCCGGCGAAGACCGGATGACCATTTTGCAACGCCGTCTGGCTGAGATTGAGGGCAAATCGGCCCCGGCCGATGCTGCTGCGCCTTCCACTACGGCCACGCCCAACGCGGCCGGCGAAACGCAGGTAGAGCTGCCCGCCCAGGGTACGCCCGATTTGGCCGCCGGCCAGCCTGATGGTGCCGGTACTGCCGAAGCCCCCGGGGCCGCCGTTATCGCCACCGACCTCGGCCCAGTCGTGCCCACCCCCGGCACGCCCGAAGCCGCTGCCGCCGCCGAAACCGCCCAGCACGTTTCTCATCCCGTAACCGTGGACGGCAGCGATGTTTCGGCTCCACAGGCCCGCGCCATTGAGCACTACGGTGAAGAAATGGCCACTACGCCCAATCCCGAATCCCTGGCCGCCGCCGAGCACATTAATAGTGCCACGCCCGCGCCCATTGCCGACCCCGAAACGCTGAGCGCCGCAAACACGGCCGCTACCGTCGAAGACCAGGCCCCCGCGCTGCCTACCGTGGAGTTGCACGATGCCCCGGAGCTGGAAGCGGCGCAGGAGCCGTTGGCCACGCTGCCTACCTCGTCGGAAACCCCGCTTAATGCGGCCCCGGCCGATGTGGCGGCTATTGATGCCGGTGAAGAACCAACCGGCGTGGAAGGTGACGCAGCTACTGAAACCGCTGCTCCTGATTTCACGGCCCTCGACCTGCCTGCCCAGGCCAACTACCTGGTGGGCCTGTTGCGCGGCACCAATGCCCGCCAGAACCGCAAGCAGATTCTCGACCTTACCCGTCAGTATGAAACCAATGTGGGCCTGGCCCGCACCGCCGCTCGCGAGAAATTCGCCGCCGGTGGCGAAGGTGCTGAAGCCTTTGCTTTCCAGCAGCCCGAAGGCCAGCAGGAGTTGAACAAAGCCCTGCAGGAGTTCCGCGAGAGCCGTGCCAAAGATGCCAAAGCCGAGGATGCCAGCCGTGGCGACAACCTCAGCCGGAAAAAAGCCCTGCTCGACCAACTCCGCACGCTGGTTGACGCCGCCGAAACCAAAGACAGCTCCGGCAAGCTGAAGGCCCTGCAGGCCGAGTGGAAAGGCACTGGCGCGGTGCCCCAGGGCGACAGCCAGGGCATCTGGGATACGTACCACGGCTTGCTCGACATCTATTACAGCAAGCAGGGCCAGTTCCTGCAGATGAAGGACCTGGACCGCCGCCGCAACTTGGAGGCCAAAGAGGCCCTCATCAAGCGCGCCGAAGCCCTCGGCTCGGCTTCCGGCATCAATAAAGCCCTCGATGAGCTGACCAAGCTGCACGAGGACTGGAAGAACATCGGCCCCGTGCCCAACGACCAGCGCGAGCCGCTGTGGCAGCGCTTCATCGCTGCTTCGGATGTGCTGCACCAGCGCCGCAAGGAGTTCGTGGACCAGCGCTCGACCGTGGAGAAAGCCAACCTTGTGGTGAAGCAGGCGCTGCTGGAGCGCGTGCTGCCCTTCGCTACCTTCGAAACCGACCGCGTGAACCTGTGGCGCTCGAAGACCGACGAGCTGCAGGAAATCAAAACCGAGTGGGAAGCCGCCGGCCTCGTGCCCCGCGCCCAGGCCGATGCCCTCAATAAGCAGTACTGGGCCGCCTACAAAGCTTTCTTCAACCGGAAGAATGACTTCTTCAAGTCCCTCGACAACGAGAAGTCGGCGAACGTGAAAGCCAAGCAGGCCCTCATCGACCAGGCTGAAGAAGCCGCTAACAATGCCGATGGCGATGCTGCCCGCCAGGTCATCATCCGGGTGCAGAAGGAGTGGAAGGACGTGGGCCGCGTGCCCGATAAGCTGGCCGATAAGCTCTGGCACCGGTTCCGCGCCGCCTGCGACGCCGTGTTTGAGCGTCCCAAGCAGGAGTCGCGCTTCCGCGAGGAGAAAGTACAGCAGTCGTCGGCTGAGCAGACCGCGCACCTCGATACCATCGCCGAGCAGGTTAATGCCCTCAGCGTTGAAGCACCGGGCTCGCTCGAAGGCTTCCGCGCCATTCTGGCTGGCTGGGCCACCGAGTTTGATGCCAACGACGAGCAGCCCAGCCGCGGCACCGCCGACCGCAGCGAAGAGCAGCTGTTGTCGCTGCTCGGCAAGTACCTCGACCACGTTCCCGGCCTGGGCTACGCCGACCGTACCGACCTGTTGTTCCAGACCGAAGTAGCGCGCCTCAAAGCCCGCCCGCAGGCCCAGCAGCAGCTCACGCGCAAGGAAATGGCTCTGCGCAAGGAAATCAACGAGTTGGAAAACGACCACTCGACCCTGCAAACCAACCTCGATTTCTTCGCCCGCTCTAAAAATGCTTCCCAGCTCCGCGAGGAGTACCAGGGCCGCATCGCCGAAGGCCAGAAGCGCATCGAAGCCCTGAAGAAGCAGTTGCGAATGATTCGCAGCTAATTAGCTCTTCTAACCAAGGCTAAGCGGGCCGGCGTCGATGATGCCGGCCCGCTTTTTTTTGCTAAATGTGGCCTAATTGCTGGGAATACGGTGTTGGCTGTTTACTTTTGCACCACCAACCCGCCGCCTTAGCTCAGTTGGTAGAGCTTCTGACTTGTAATCAGAGGGTCGTTGGTTCGAGTCCGACAGGCGGCTCACATATCCTTTACCGGAACACCCGGAAAACTGCTTCACACGTCGTGGAGGCCGTTTTCCGGGTTTTTTGCGTCTAGGGGAATCGGTACTCCTGGGTGCGTATCTTTCACTTTACGGTGGGACAGACGCCCCCCGTTACGCCCCCCTTTTGTATGGTTACCCAATTCGTTCTTCGCACCGACAAGAAAGACAGCGTGGGCCGGTGCCCCGTGCACCTGGTGGTTTATCTTGATGGGGTTCGCCTCAAATGTGCCACCGGGGAGAAATGCAAGCCGGCGGACTGGAACGCGACCCGGCAGGAATTCCGCAAATCGTATCCGCTGCCGGATGATGCCAACGCCCTGCTGGCTCGGCTGACCAAAGATGCCCTGGCGTGGTGGCGGAAGCTGCGGGCCGAAGGGGAGGCCTCGACGCTGGCTGGGCTGCGGGTAGCGCTGCGGCCAGCCCCGGTGCCCGAGGCGGCGGTGGTCGAGCAGGAGTCGGTGACGGTGTGGTATGACGACTACCGCAAGTCGATGCTGGCGTGGGGCTATGCCAAGGAAACGTTGCGGCACCACCTGGTGACGCGGAGTTGGATGGTAGGCTTTAAGAAATGGGCCGGGGTGCTGCTGGACCCGACCACCTACAGTCTGGAGCTGCATGACCGGCTGATGGTGATGTGCCGAAGCTGTACATGGCGGCCGATGACTTGCGGAAGCTGGAAATGGCCATGCTGCCGGCAATTTTAGTAGCGACGCGGGATGTTTTTCTGCTTTGTTGTTATTTGTGGATGCGCTACTCAGAATTGGCCGCCCTGCACCCGGGGCCACCTGCACGAGTGGAATGGCGGGCGGCAGCGGCGGCGGATGTTGAGTAAGATGCGGGCGTGGATGAGCAACTATTTGACGACAGCGGCTCTGGCCACCATTAATAAGTAGGCCGATGTGGAACGGATAAAGCTGATATCCGAATCAGGTGTCGAATAGTATCCCGTGTGCAAGTCCAGCGTGCAACCCAACCCCAATGGGTAGACAAGTCAAAATCTGCTAACGACTGCATAAACGCTGCCATACATAAAAATATACAATAATATCTTTTATGCAGAATGCTCAGGCTACCTTTGCGAGGTATTGCGTGCCCTTCGGAAGTAATTGTCAAACAGCATAATTACTTCCGAAGGGCACGTTTTGCATGGGTCCTTACCGAGGAAGAAAATTTTCGCACGAATTATGAAACACTTATTTACCCCAATAGCCCTTGGGGCAGCTTTGTGTGCTTCCCCGGCCGCTGCTCAGGACTTGACCAACGCCGGGTCCACCATCACGGTGCAGGCCGGGGCCACGCTCTACGTGAGCACCGGCGGCCTCACCAACCAAGCCGGCGGCACCCTAACGAACGCCGGCACCCTGCGTGTAGACGGTCCTATAATCAACCCAGGCACCCTGGACCTGAGCACGGGGGCGCTGGAAGTGAAGGGCGATTTCGCCAACACCGGCACGCTGCTGCCCGGCACCAGCGCCGTCACCTTCAGCGGGGTGGCTAACCAGTTACTGACCCCCGGCGGGGCCACCCTTTACCAGGTGCTGGTGAGCAAGCCCACGGTCGGGGCCAACACCCTGCGCCTGGCCGGTGACCTCAACGTGAGCAACCTGCTCAGCCTGAGCAATGGTCTGGTCAATACCACAAACGGCGGCAACATCTACACCCTGCTGCTGCCCAACACGGCCTCCCTCGCCGGCGAGGCCACTGGACGCTACGTACTGGGCAGCCTCGAAATCACCCGCTCGGGCTTGAGCGGGGCGGTGGACTTTGGCCACGGGGCCGTGCTTGACCCCACCACCAACAACCTGGGCACGGTCGTCATTACGCGGGTAGCCGGCCTGCTGACGGATGACGTGAGCCGGGGCGTGAATTTCGGTAATACCAGCTACAAGGGTATCGACCGCCTCTGGACCATCAGCCCGGCCAGCCAGCCCAGCGCTGCCGTGCAGCTTACTCTGAGCTGGCTGGCCGACAACGACAACGGCATCGCCGACTTTACGCAGGCCCGCGTCTTTCAGCAAAGCGCGGCCGGTCAGCCCTGGGCCGTGCGCGGCCCGGTGGCCAACGCCAGCAGCCGCAGCATTTCGATGAGCCCGACCACGCTCAGTCGTTTCACGGTGAGCAACGCGGCCAACCCGCTGCCCGTGACGCTGGTGGACTTCACGGCCGTGGCCGAGGGGCCCGCCGCCGCCCGTCTGCGCTGGGCTACGGCTTCGGAGCTGAACAACGCCGGCTTTACGGTGGAGCGCAGCCTGGATGCCCGCGTATTTCAGGGAATTGGCACGGTTGCCGGGGCGGGCACCAGCTCCGTGCGCCACGACTACACGCTGCTTGATACAAAACTGCCAGCTGGCGCGACGCTGCTCTACTATCGCCTGCGGCAGACTGATTTGAGCGGGACGTTCACCTACTCGCCGGTGCGCGCCGTGGCCCTGGCCCCGCAGGCTGCGGGCTTTGTGGTGTACCCGACCAAGGTGCCCGTGGGACAGCCCGCGACCTACCTCTACACTGGCCCGGCGGAGGCCGGCACCCTTCAAGTGCTCGACCTGCTGGGCCGGGTGGTGCGCACCCTGGCCTTGGACGGCCGTGCCCACGGCGCCGTACCGCTCGCCAACCTGGTCAGCGGGGCTTATTTCCTGCGCTACACTACGGCCACGGCCCGCTTTGACAGCCGCTGCGTGGTGGAGTAGCCCGGCCTTCTTATCTCAATTGACTCATTTCTTTCTCTTTTTTTCGTGAAGAATCGTTTTACTAATCTGCGTCGGGGCCTGGCCCTGGCAACTTTACTGGCAGCTGTTAGTCTGTCGGCCCCGGCCCAAAGCGTGGGCATCGGCACCACTGCCCCCGATGCCTCGGCGGCGCTGGAGGTGCAATCGACCACCCAGGGACTGCTTCCGCCCCGGCTCACCGCAGCCCAGCGTGCGGCCATCGTGGCCCCGGCCGCGGGCCTGCAGGTGTTTCAGGTCGATGGCACGCCCGGCGTGTACGTGTTCAGCGGCGCGTATTGGCTGAACCTCACCACCGGCCGCGAACCCACCCTTACCGGCGTGGGCATCGTGCCCAACACCGGCACCTTCGCTGGCGACTACGGCACTCCTTCGTCTCCACCCACGTCCGGATACAGCGACCTCGGCAGGGGCCTCTTCTCGGACCCCACCGGGGTGGCCGTGGACGGACGCGGGCAGCTTTACGTGGCCGACCGGGGCAACCAGCGCATCCGCCAGATTGACCTGGCCACTGGCGCGGTGAGCACCCTGGCCGGCAGCGGTACGGCTGGCTTTGCCGACGGCGTGGGCACCGCCGCGGCCTTCAGCGACCCCACGGGCGTGGCCTACGGCAACGGCTCGGTGTACGTGGCCGACCGGGGCAACCGCCGCATCCGCCAGATTGACCTGGCCACCGGCGCGGTGAGTACCCTGGCCGGCAGCGGCGCATCGGGAACGGCCGACGGCGTGGGCGCGGCCGCCACCTTCTCAGGTCCCACGGGCGTGGCCTACGCCAACGGCATGGTGTTCGTGGCCGACAACCGGCTCATCCGCCAGGTGGCGGTGGCTACCGGCGTGGTGAGCACCCCGGCCGGCAGCGGTACGGCCGGCTTTGCCGACGGTGTGGGCGCGGCCGCCCGATTCAACGGGGCCGCTGGCGTTGCGGCCAATGCCAACGGCAGCGTCGTGTACGTGACCGACCTGGGCAACCGGCGCATCCGCAAGCTGGTGGTGGCCACCCGCACCGTAACTACCCTGGCCGGCACTGGCGCTACGGGCGGCCTCGACGGTGCCGGCGCGGTGGCCACTTTCGGTACACCGATGGGCGTGGCCCTGGCCAACGACGGCAACATCTATGTGGCCGACCGGAGCAGCTACAGCATCCGGCGCGTGGCGATGGACACCGGCGCGGTTAGTACGCTGTATCAATTCGACACCCGGCCTGCCAATTTGCAGATGCCTAACGGCGTGGCCGTTGATGCCAGCGGCGCCGCCTACGTAGCCCTCGCCGAGCACCTCATCAGGATGCTGAAGTGAGAGCCCGCCCGGGCGGGTGGGGTGTGCGGGCAGTTGAACCGGCTAATGGGCGAGGCCCCGCCACCGCCCATGCGCCCGCTGGTAGCGGCCTGCCCTTGCCGATACCAAGAAGCCCGAGTCGTGTGGTTGGGGCTTCGGTGCGGGGGCCTTTGGGGTTGGAAACAAGTGTGTTTATGCGGTACTCTTACTACTGCTCAGTAACTACCTGCGCCCAGCTTCATGCGGGAGTTAACAGTTGCGCAGGTGGGCTTGGTAGAGAGAGGGCTTGCTTCTGTCAAAAGACCTTCAGCAGCCGCTCGTACTTTTTGCGGCCCTGCTTTGTGAGGCCGGGGGCCGGCTTTACCTCGAACTGCCACACCTCGGGCATTTGCTTTAACCGCTTGATGCGCGGTTTCTGCACCCCGATGATAATAAATCGTGCCGCGCCTAATAAGAGCGTATCCAAATAGGGATTAAATTTGCGCATGGCGACTTTGCGCATGGCGACTTTGCGCATGGCGACGACCCAAGAGTTTAGCATTTCAGACACGCTATGGGCCCAGCTAGAGCCGTTGTTATCCGTTTAAGTGCCCAAGCCTCACCCGTTGGGCCGCCACCGGCAGCGTATTGCCGACCGGCAGGTGCTGAACGCCATTTTCTTTGTGTTGCGCACGGGCTGCCAATGGAAAGGCTTGGATGCAACGGGTTTGTGCAAGGGCTCGACGGCGCATAGCCGCTTCCAGGAATGGGTGCAGGCGGGGGTTTTTGCGCGTCTCTGGGGCGAGGCCTTGCAGGATTATGACGACTTGATGGGCTGAACTTCGCCTAGATGGCCCTCAACGGTTCGCTGCACAAAGCGCCGTTGGGTGGAAAAAAAACGGGCCCCAACCCCACGGACCGCGGCAAAGGCGGCGTCAAGCGCAGCCTCTTGACCGAAGCCCGGGGCATCCCGGTGGGGCTGGTGCTGGAGGGGGCGAACCGGCACGACATGAAGTTGACGGAAAGCACCTTGCGTAGCTTGCCCCCCGCCGCCGAAGCCGCCCGTGACGCCCAACGGGCCGCCGGTAGCGAGCAGGGCCTGTGCCTGGACGCGGGCTACGATAACGCCCAGGTGCGTGACGTCGTGGCCGAGCTTGGGTACACGGCCCACATCCGGCCGCGCGGCGAAGAAGTTCAGGCCAAACAAGCTGGCCAGAAAGCCCGGCGCTGGGTCGTGGAACGTACCCACTCTTGGCTCAACTGCTTCCGCCACCTGCTCATCCGCCGGGCCAAAAAGCCCGAAAACTACCTCGCCATGCTGCATTTTGCCTGTGCCCGAATAACCTGGTACAATTGCCTATTTGGATAGCCTCTAAGTCAGAATACAGAGCGGCCTAGCGGTCGTAGTCGTACTGCTCAATGGTGGCGACGAAATGGGCGTAGTCCTAGGCGCTGGTGGTTTTGAAGTCCACGAATACCACACGGCCGGTTTTCGCCCAAGAGGGGTCCCCTGGTAATCATCAGGTCGGGGCGCACTTTCACGGTGAGGCTGGTGGCTTCGTGGGTGGCGGTGTGGGTCCGCTCGGCCAGGCCCCGGTAAAGCAGGTCCCGGCAGAAGCGTTGGCGTCTCACGGTGGCGGCTAGTTCTTCAATCTGAGCCCACGGGACGTTTTGGGCTAATAAACTAAGTCCGTCCAGTGAATGAGCTGGCCCATGAAAGGCAGGCCGTAGTAGCCGTCCAGGAATTGTAGCAGCAGCCCAGGCGATTTGAACCCGTCGCGGTGAATGAACTCGGTGAGTTCCGGTGGAGACAGTTGGCGGCCGTTTATTTCGATTACCGGGGTTCCGTGCCTTACTTCCACTCGAATGTCCTGAACGTTCTGCGCTACTCCGTCGGGCCAGAACTTACGCATGTCGTCCTGCCCCACGTTCACGTAAAATTCAATCGGCTGGCCGGCGCTCCAGCGGTTGCCGAAGCGGATGGTGTGGACTTTCACGCCCGTAGTGATTAGCGGAATAAAATCGGTTTGAAATCCTAAAATCATGCTATTGAAGTAGGGGCGGTACCGCCACCCTGACCATCGGGGGCGGGCGGTGTAATGAATTTTAGCGGAGTATTGCCACCGGTTACCCAAAATAATAGCCGTCAGGTCACCAGTTAGCGTAGGCGATTCATGGACCCGAATCAAACGCCCCAAAATCCGGAAGAGCAAGCCGCTCCCGACGACCACCTGCTCGAAGACCTGGTTGCCGCCACCAGTCTTTTCAACCCTGCTCAAATCTGGCAGCGCGAAGTCGAGCTGGAAGCATTGGATGAGCAGGCAGACACTGGCACCGATAATGCAGAGCGCACCGAACCTCCGATAGTCTAACGCATAAAGCCCGCTCAAACGTCATTCGGCCCGTCGGAACACATTGTTGCGACGGGCCGAATGACGTTTATCCAGAGGCGCTCCGGCTGCTATTTCGGCCGCCAGGTGAAGCACAGGCCCGTGCCGCCCGCCGGGGTCCACATGGGCATGAAGCTGGTGTCGCCGATGCCGCGGCCCGTGGGCTTGTGGCCCCAGCGGTTGCGGTGGGTGAGGTAGGCCACGTGAGCCGAGAGAATGCCGAAGCCCGCCCCGGCCACCACGTCCGACTCCCAGTGCTTGTTGTTTATCATGCGGAAGGCCGCCACGCTCGTAGCCAGCGTGTAAGCCCCGATGCCGTACCACTGGCTTTTGTCGCGGAACTCGGTGTGCACAATGCTGGCGGCCAGAAAGGCCTGCGCCGTGTGCCCCGAAGGAAACGACAGGGTATTGGAGCCATCGGGCCGCTCAATGCGCGTCAGCGTTTTCACCACATACACCGAGGAAAGCATAATCAGCTCACTCTTTACGATGACAAGCCCGAGGTTTATCCGGTCACTGCGCGACTCCACGCCGGCCAGCAGCACCACGGGAATCTCCAGGTAGGGCGCCCATTGCAGGAAGTCATCAATGTGGTTGGTGTAGTCGCCAAACGTGTGGCGAATGTCACTCTTGGCATCGTAGGAGCTGTAAAAGCCATTGCCGTTGATGGTGCTGATGCCGTAGCCAATCAGCACTGCCGGCACAATGCTGGCCCGAAACCCTTTGCTTTTGAAAAACGACTTTTTAACCGGTGAGGACACCCCGGCGGGGTTCTGGTACTTGTGCGTGGTATCGGCCGGCGCAGGGGTGGCCAGCGGCACTTGCGCGGCCGCCAGCTGCGGTGCCGATGCCAGCGGCAGGAGCAGGGCCGCCGAAAGGAGATAACGGGAAATCATAGAAATGGAGCTTTAAAAGGCGAAGAAACGGCAGGTAGCTGTAATCGCAGTGAATTTCCTGGGTTGAACCCACCGGGAGCGGGCCCGCTGCTCAGGGGGTATGCCGAGACTCCGCTCGCGTAGCCGAAGCAGTAAATGAACCAGCTTATTCTGATTTCTTTCGGTATGCCCCGATACGCGCCGTGGGGCTGTTGAGTAATTTGAGGTGTTATCATCTGACATCACGCGCAGGATGACGCACCGGGTATGCCGCTAAATGACGTGTGAAGCTGCCTAAATCGGGGTTGGCTGCGTAAGTACCTTTTGTCAGGGCATCAAGCCCGACATCACCACTCTTTTGCGAATCTGCTTCATGCGCTTTATCCCTCGTTTTACCTTCCTTTGCCTGTTTGCGCTGGCTACAGTTTTCACCTCTGGCTGCGGCTATATCCGCTACCTCATCCCCCTCAATCCCACGGCCAAAACGGTAACCACGCCGCCCACCCATGCCGCCTGGGATAGCCAGCTGAAAAAATACGTCAACAACCAGGGATTGGTCGATTACAAAGCGTGGCAGGGCGACAGCCTCGCGCTCAATGCTTATCTGCAGGACCTGTCTGCGCACCTGCCCAGTAAGAGCTGGACTTCCACGGACGAACTGGCCTACTGGATAAACGCCTACAATGCCTTCACCGTGCAGCGCATTCTGCGCGGCTACCCGGTGAAGAGCATCAAGGACCTGGGCGGCACCAAAATCTTCGTCGATACGCCCTGGGACCAGCATTTTATCAAGCTCGGCGGCAAAGATTATTCCCTCAACGACATCGAGCACCGCATCATCCGCAAGAACTTTAAGGACAACCGCATCCATGTGGCGCTGGTGTGTGCGGCCATGTCGTGCCCCCGCCTGCGCAACGAAGCCTATGTCGGTCCGCGCCTGGATGCGCAGCTCGATGAGCAGGGCCGCGACTTCGTGAACAACCCCGCCAAAAACAAGCTGACGCCCGCCGATAAGCCGCAGCTCTCCTCCATTTTCAGCTTCTACCCCAAGGACTTTACCAAAAACGGCAGCACTTCCATCCAGGATTTCGTGAACCGCTACGCCACGCAAAAAATCAAGCCCGATGCGCCCCTGACCTACCTGAAGTATGACTGGGGCCTCAACGAGCAGAAATAAGCCCGTACTTTTGCCCGCTTCCCGGCGGCCGCTCCTCATGGGTAGCGGCCGCTTTTTTTATCCCTCATTTTGACAGCTCTCTTGGACGTAATCGCCACCACCGCCCGCTTTATCGAAGACAAGTTTGCCAACGAAGGCAGTGGGCACGACTGGGCGCACATCCGCCGCGTCTGGCTGATGGCCCGCCGCCTCGCCGCCGCTCATCCCGAGGCCGACGCGCTGGTGACCGAGCTAGCCGCCCTGCTCCACGACATCGCCGACTGGAAATTCCACGGCGGCGACTACGAAGCCGGCCCCCGCGCCGCCCGCGCCTGGCTGCACAGTCAGCAGGTAGCCGATGAAGTTATCGCGCGCGTCGAAACCGTCATTCGGGAGGTTTCCTTCAAAGGCTCGGGCGTAGCCACGCCGGTTTCGAGCATCGAAGCGGCCCTGGTGCAGGACGCCGACCGGCTCGATGCCATCGGGGCCATTGGCATTGCGCGGGCGTTTGCCTACGGTGGGCACGCCGGCCGCTCGCTGCACGACCCGGCCATTGCCCCGGTGGTGCACGACAGTTTTGCCAGCTACCAGAAGAATACAGCCCCCACGCTCAACCACTTCTACGAAAAGCTCTTCCACCTTCAGGACCGGCTGAACACGGACGGCGCCCGCGCCGTGGCCCGTGGGCGCCATGCGTTTATGGAAGCCTACGTGGCCCGCTTTCTGGCCGAGTGGGACGGCGAGGACTAAAACCGGCCACCGGCGTTTGGCCCAATGCGGGCTGTTGCCGCCTTTCCCATGCGTTACCTTTGCCCGATGAAGCTGCTTTTTCGCTCGATATTCTGTTTGCTGCTCGTGGCCTTAGCCAGTTGCCGTACCTGTCCCATCGAATCGTGCCATGTGCGCAAGGTGCACCTGCACAGCGGGGTAAAGTACCGGGGCCAGCCGCTCTGGAAGAAGCAGAACCCCGCCATCGGCGAGAAAATCAAGACCACGAATTCCAAGCCGGCGCAGCACGACAACGACCGCAGCAAGTCCATCCGCTAGGCCGGTGGCGGCGGTGGGAGTGAAGGCCCTCGTTTGGTGGTTTTGAGGGTTGGCGCCGGCCGCCGGCATCCTTCCAATTGTTGCCTCAGTAAGTCTATAAAAGGCCGCAGCGCTTGCCGTTGCGGCCTTTTTATTGTATCTTCGCACGTACATAAAGAACCATTCACCCTGCGGCTGAAAACCACCTTATTTGGGTTTTTTCAAGCCGCCTATCAACCCCCTCAATGGCGGAAGGCGAAAAAATCATTCCGATTAACATCGAAGACGAGATGCGGGGCGCCTACATCGATTACTCGATGTCGGTTATCATCTCCCGGGCCCTGCCCGATGTCCGCGACGGCCTGAAGCCCGTGCACCGGCGCGTGCTCTACGGCATGAGCGAACTGGGCGTGGGCTACAATAAATCCTACAAAAAATCGGCCCGTATCGTGGGCGAAGTGCTGGGTAAATACCACCCGCACGGCGACTCGTCGGTGTACGACACCATGGTGCGCATGGCTCAGGACTGGAGCCTGCGCTACCCATTGGTAGACGGCCAGGGCAACTTCGGCTCCGTTGATGGTGACTCGCCGGCGGCTATGCGTTACACCGAAGCGCGCCTTAAGCGCCTTTCGGACGAAATGCTCGGCGACCTGGACAAGGACACCGTCGATTTCCAGCCCAACTTCGACGACTCGCTCGAAGAGCCCAGCGTAATGCCCGCCAAGTTCCCCAACCTGCTGGTGAACGGCACGACGGGCATTGCTGTGGGCATGGCCACCAACATGGCCCCGCACAACATGACGGAAGTCGTGAGCGGCATCATTGCCTACCTCGAAAACCCCGACATCACGGTGGCCGAGCTCATGCAGTACGTTACGGCGCCCGACTTCCCCACCGGTGGCATCATCTACGGCTACGAGGGCGTGAAGCAGGCGTTTGAAACCGGCCGTGGCCGCGTCGTAATGCGCGCCAAAGCCTCGTTCGAAACCTCCAAAACCGGCAAAGAGCAAATCGTCGTCACCGAGATTCCCTACATGGTGAACAAGGCGTCGATGATTGAGAAAACGGCCGCGCTCATCAACGACAAGAAGATTGAGGGCATTTCGGACATGCGCGACGAGTCGGACCGCGACGGCATGCGCATCGTCTACGACCTGAAGCGCGACGCCATGCCCAGCGTGGTGCTCAACAACCTTTACAAGTACACCCAGCTGCAAAGCTCCTTCGGCGTCAACAACGTGTGCCTGGTGAAAGGCCGCCCGATGACGCTGAACCTCCAGCAGCTCATCCAGTACTTTGTCGAGCATCGCGCCGAAGTTATTGTGCGCCGCACGCGCTACGAGCTGGCCGAGGCCCAGAAGCGGGCCCACATTCTCGAAGGCCTGCTCATCGCTCTCGACCATCTCGACGAGGTAATCGCCCTCATCCGCAGCTCGCGTGACCCCGAGGTGGCCCGTGGCCAGCTCATCTCGCGTTTCGCGCTGAGCGAAGTGCAGGCCCGCGCCATTCTGGACATGCGCCTGCAGCGCCTCACCGGCTTGGAGCGCGACAAAATCGTGGCCGAATACAACGAGCTGATGAAGCTGGTTGACTACCTGAAGTCGGTGCTCGAATCGGAAGTATTGCAGCGCGGCATCATCAAAACAGAGCTTCTCGATATCCGGGAGCGCTACGGCGATGCCCGCCGCACGGAAATCAATTACATCGGTGGTGATTTCTCGACCGAAGACATGATTGCCGACGAGGCCATGGTCATCACCATTTCGCGCGAAGGCTATATCAAGCGCACCAACCTCGACGAATACCGGGCCCAGGGCCGCGGCGGGGCCGGTTCGCGTGGGGCTATCTCCAAGAAGGACGACTTTACGGAGCATCTTTTCGTGGCCACCACCCACGAGTACTTGTTGTTCTTCACCGAGCTTGGCCGCGTGT
This sequence comes from Hymenobacter artigasi, assembly GCF_012275535.1. GTDB lineage: Bacteria > Bacteroidota > Bacteroidia > Cytophagales > Hymenobacteraceae > Hymenobacter > Hymenobacter artigasi. Next base: position 246,777 of record NZ_JAAVTK010000004.1, read on the forward strand.
TCTGGCTCAAGGTGTATGAAGTACCGGAAGGAGGGAAGGCCACCAAAGGCCTGCCCCTGCAAAACCTCATCGAGATTCCGCGCGAAGACAAAGTGCGTTCCGTACTCAATGTGCGGGGCCTCAAAGACCCGGATTACCTCGAAAACACCTTCCTGATGTTCTGCACTGAGCAGGGCACCGTGAAGAAAACCCCCCTCGAAGCATACTCGCGCCCACGTACGGCTGGCATCAACGCCATTACCATCAACGAAGGCGACCGCATTCTCGATGTTCAGCTGCTCGCGCCGAACTCAGAAGTAGTGCTCGCGCTCCGTTCCGGCCGTGCCGTTCGCTTCAACGAAGGCAAGGTTCGCTCGATGGGCCGGGCCGCCGCCGGTGTGCGCGGCATCAGCCTGTCCGACACGCCCGGCGACCGGGTTGTGGGCATGGTCTGCCTCGCCGACCCCACCCAGGAACTACTGGTGGTGACTGAGCATGGCTACGGCAAGCGCAGCTCGCTCGATGAGTACCGCGTGACCAACCGGGGCGGCAAAGGCGTCCGGGCCATGAAAATTACCGAAAAAACGGGTAATCTGGTGGCCATCAAGGACGTTAATGATACTGACGACCTGATGATTATCAACAAGTCCGGTATTACCATCCGCCTTCGCATGAGCGATTTGCGCACGATTGGCCGGGCCACGCAAGGCGTGCGGTTGATTAAAATCAGCGCCAACGATGAAATTTCTTCGGTAGCCAAAGTTGCCGCCGAAGAAAAGGAGGAAGAAACCGAAGCCGTGCTCGTCACGACCACCGAAGAAGGTGGGGCGCAGGTTGTAGTAGCCCTTCATGGTGCTGAAAACGAAGCGCTTGACGATGATGCCGACGAGGCTGACGAAACCGACGATGAGTTGGAAGACGACAGCGACGATGAAGCAGATTCGGAAGATGAACCCGAATCCGACGACTTGGCATAATTGCTGAAGTAGGAGCGGGGCGGTCCATTTGGTCCGCCCCGTTTATTTTTGACGAACCCAAGGCCACAACCCATCGTTTCCGGTTTCGGGCCTTACCCCAAAAAATCACTTTTTTTCATTTTTCCCGCCGTTATCAAGTCGGGTGACTTTTACTCAGACTTGAATCCCGGCCAATTCCCGAACTCATGAAGAAGACCTTTCTGACGATTGCCGTCGCCGTTGCTTTGGCCGGTGGGTTGCCCTCGCTGGCTTTCGCCCAAACTTCAGCCGTCACCAACGCCATTCTGAACCAGCGTTCCGGCTTGTTGGATAAAGCCCGCACGGACATTGATAAAGCCATTGTAAACGAGAAAACCAGCGGCAAAGCCAAAACCTGGTTTACCCGTGGTCAAGTTTACGAAGGCATGCTGGAAAGCCCCATCTACGGCAAACAGTTGCAGCCAGGCGAGGGCCTCCAGAAATCGTATGAGTCTTATAACAAGACCATTGAGCTGGATACAAAGGATGGCGAATTCGGCAAGCAAGCTGTTGCCAGAATGGACGGGCTCTACGGCCGGGCATTTAACGATGCCGTGAACAGCTACAACGAGAAGAGCTACGACAAAGCCATTGAGAGCTATAAGCTAGCTTCCAGAATTAAGCCACAGGATACCACTGCAGTGCTGTACTCGGCGTATGCCTCGGAAGCCAAGCAGGATTTCGCGGGTGCCAAAGCGAGCTATAACCAACTGCTGGGCATGAACTACAAGTCGGTGACGTTGTATTCGCGCTTGCTTCAAATGGCCAAGCAGCAGAACGATAATGCCGAAGCTGCTAAAGTAGTGCAGCAGGCTCTGGTAGCTTACCCCAACAATAAATCCTTTATGCTGGAGGATTTGAACATGTCGCTCGCCAGTGGTAAAGGGGAAGATGCCCTTGCCAAAATCAATAAGGCCATCATTGCCGACCCCGGTAATTCGAACCTTTATGCAGTTCGTGGTTCTATGTATGACCAGCAAAAGAAAAACGAACTGGCTGTTGCTGATTACAAGAAAGCCGTTGAGTTGGAGCCCAACAATTTCGATGCCCAGTTCAACCTTGGTGTATACAATTACAACAAGGCAGCTGACGCATACACCAAGGCCAGTAAAATGGACCTGAAAACGTATCAGGCTTCGGGCAAGAAATTTGAAACTGAAGGTAAAAAATATTTTGAAGCTTCAGTTCCATATTTTGAGAAAGCACTTCAGTTGCAGCCCGATGACCGCAATACGCTGGTTTCCCTGCAGAAAGTTTATTTCCGCTTAGGCCGTAATGCCGATTCGGAGAAGCTTAATGCAAAGCTTAAGACCCTGACGAAGTAGGGGCTGGGGTTGCTATTAGGATGACTGAAAAGGCCCGCACTCAAGCGGGCCTTTTCTTTTTTGAATATGCTACTTAACATAATATAAATTATAAGACAAAATATATGGTGTGGTTTTTTCTTGCTTTAAAAGGCTCGCTAACGTTTCACTAGCCTAAGTGACTTTTGTTTTGATAGGGTTTTATGAAGAATGCTCGGCAGTTGGTTTCATTAATAGATTCTACTCTGAGTAGATTCTATCTTCAATTGTACAGTAGATTGGGTTTTCTTTTATTTGGTTACTTGCTTTCCTTATTTCTTTTTGCGGCGGTGGTCCAGGTCTTTTATTTGCAGGAACTGACCCTGCTTGCTGTAATAGATATCGAGCAGGCTGTGGTACGTACACCAGATGCCTTGGCTGTCGTCCTGGGCACCGAGCCGGTGGCTTCCCACTCGGCTTGCAGCGCCTTCAGCCTGCCGGAGCTGACTTTGGTTTCGGCTATGAGTTCTGTTGGTTCCGTTTTGTTGCTCTAGTTTCCTTTGTTGCGGATGGTTTATGCCTGTTGGTTTATTAGTTCATTTCGTTGGGTGTCTAAGCTGCAAGTCCATCATCAGTTGCTCTATTAATGGGTACTGTTAGCTGTACTAAAGATATGGACACGTTTGGGTTGGATTTGTCCTTAGACTTAAGACTTGTTGTTGACTTTGTGCCGCACTGTATATCATTGCACTTTGTACACTGATGGCTAAGAGTCAGAGTGTACTGAAAAGATAATTTAAATAAGTACAAGATAGTAGAAAATATTGAGCATTTTATGTACTTATAATTACTTTAATAACATGCTCCTCTCCTATTATCTTTTATACTATGTGTATTTCGTTATGTAACTGATTCATTTACTAGGTTATGAGCGTATGGGTGCATTATATCAAAAAAAAGTTTCTTAAGTTTCTGAGCTCCTAACGACACTATTGAAACAGAGAAGTTTATATTTCGTATATACTACGACTCCATGTACTGTATGTCGTGGAGAGCATACTGACACAAGTTTCTCGACAAAAGCCTATAAAAGTATAAAATATTTCTCGTTTTGTACTTTTATTGACTAGTTTTGTTAAGCCGCTAACTTCCCCTACACCACAATATGCCAAAACTGATAGACTACCCAAGAACGAGCTACACAGGCGCCTGGGAACTAGCCGAGATTACCGATGACACGGGCGGAAAATGCACGATAGAAAACGCGGCAAGAAAACTGAACAGAAAAGTCAGTGGGTCATTCAAAGCCATAATCGGCTCCGCAGTAAAGTTTGGACTCATAACCAGCAAACGCGAACTGCTAACTACAACGACGCTGTTCAAACGAATTAAGCATGCTTATGACAAGCAGGAAGAATTAACCTTCCACCGCGAAGCATTCCTTACCCCACCCCTATTCACGCAAATCTGCCGCAAATTCCGCTCACGGGAATTGCCAGTACAAATGCTGGATGTGATGCTAATCCGAGAGTTTGGCGTGGAAGAAATAAATGCACCGGGAGTAGCCAAAGCATTTGTGGACGGCTGCCGCATGGTAGGTATTCTCGATGAACGGAACATCATCGCCGATATCGATGCTTTTAAAGCAGCACAGGGTTCCAGACGTGAGTTAGCTAGCCCGCAGCCGCAAACCAACGTGTTCCGAGGCTTACCAGAAATAGACAATCTGGTATCCCAGAAACAGCCTAACGGAGAATCAGATTTGAACACTGCAGCTACGGATGATGCAGTCGCATTGCAAAACGTTAAGAAATCAAGCGTAACACCAGACGGGACCCCCATTGGTAAAAACAACAGCCAAGAAAACACAGATGCAGTTGCCAGTCTGTTTGGCTTCTTTGAGACAACGCCAAGACAGGAAGCAGCCCTCAAAGTAGAAAAGCTGGAAGCACCTGATGAGATGCGCAAAAATGTGCACCACCAATCATCAGAAGCCCACGTAACACCTCCAATAGCCACCTTCCCGGTTACCGACCACAGGGAGTACCAATTACAGGTTAGCGGCCCTGGAATAAACACAGTGCTCTCAATTACAGAGGAAGAAGACGTCGCCATCGCCATCGCACTGCTGGAGAAAATACGACGGCAGCTAAAAAACTAAAAGCTGGAAGGGTCCGAATCGCAGACGATGCAATTCGGACCCTTCCAGCTTAAGAAATGATAAAGAAGACAGATTAATTAATCAGCAGTTTCGATATACTACTGGAATTGGTTGTTTCAATCTTGATGATATAAAGTCCTTTACTCAATTGGCTAATATCTAGCTTATTCTGACCATTTAATAACCCGGTAAGCAACACCTCTTTGCCTTGTAAGTTTCTGATGCTAACGGTGCAGCCCGAGCCTCCCGAATCAATTGTCAGGTAGTCACTAGCGGGATTCGGGTAGAAACGGATTCCATTCGCTGCGGGGGTTGCAGCTGTGGCCAGAATTGCGCAGGGTTGTGCAAGCGTTTGGTCTAAGTAGCTCAGCCGGCCCTGCAACCAGGTGGACATATAGGTAAGCTGAGTGGTATCTTTCGTAAAATCAGACCAGACTAACTGCTCCCGCTCGTAAACACTATTCGATTCCAAATACGAATGGTTGGCTTCAAGTAGCCCCATAATGTGCGGCTCGGTAATAATACTTGCGCGCAGCTGTACCCACCGATTCGTTAGGGTGGCCCGAAACCCTCCCGGGGAGCAATCCTGAAGTAGCCGGTCATAAAAACCGTTGCTCAGAAGACCGGTGGTAGCTGGGTCCAACGCAATCCAGTTCAGGCCCATAACGTTGTCCAAGTCCCAGGGCACGTAATAATAGGGTTCGCCTTGCTTATACTTGGCGATGTAAAGATTCTTGCCCGTATTATCGGTAGCTCGCAACAAGTTCATGAAGATGTAATAATCAACTGCACTTGCCAGGTTAAACCGCTGCTTATACGTTTGGTAGAAAACCGCGTCCGAACTATTCTCAACAAAGTCAACGAAATTGTAGAGCAAGGACCAGCTCACCTGCTCCTCAGGGTGCATGTATTCAAACCCACCCCACGTTTCATTGGTGTTTGAAAAAGGTGGAAGCGTATCGAAAGTAACCGCGCCACCCCAGTCGAATCCTTTGTACAGTTCGCCGGTAATGCCGTTGTTGTATTTCTTAAGCTTAAGCTGCTTGCGGTCTATGCGCTCACTAAGCGCGTACACGCCTTTGTATTCGTCGTTAACGAATACTTCCGCGTAGGAGATTGCAATACCATTTTTGGCATCCGGCTCTGCCGCTTTGTAATAAATGGTGTGAATCTCCTGCCAAAGCTCATTAGCCGCCTTACTCCGAATCCGCATCGGCTCATGAGCCATGGCCTGAAGGTTCCACTTATTATCGGTGCGCATGCCCAGAAACTTCATATCCCGGGAAGTAACGCCCGTGGTATCGGCCCAGAAACTGAGTTCGTAGGATTTCTTCGGATAACCTTGCGAAGACCCTCCCCTTACCTCAACGCCCATATTGGCCGACGAGTACCGGCCACTCGACTCGGCCATGGAAAACTGAGCAAACACACTGGGACTGTCGACAATCGGACTGCGGGCAGCAATATGGATGACCGGCAGCTGCGAAAAATACACGGTATATGTAAGTCCAGCCGACTGCGCCTGGTACGATTCATCGGTGTGGACGGCGAGCGTCGGTTGAACCAGACTGTATGCTTTGTCAAGCAGCAGGGTGCTTTTACTGGCCGTGCCCTGGGCATTGAGTTCGGCCAGATTCTGATTGACAATAATCAACCTTTGTTTTTGGTCGATGTGGTACAAATGCGGGGCGACTGAAATAGTGTCGCCGGCAACGGCTTGAAAGGTAGCGAGTGAAAAGATTAAAGCGGGCAGAAACGACACTCGTGGACGAGCGGAAAAAGGTCGCATAAACGGGTTTGGTTAGAAGTGGTAGATAAATTAAGTCCCGCAGTCATTTCAGGAAAGGAAAGTGCGGGCTTGGTCGAGCGAAAAGGGCTGTTTGCCGTGGAAAACAAGCAGCTGATAGTTAAAGCAAAGGCAGCTACTGGTTCTAAGTTGGAAACAGCGCTGAAGTAAGGGTAATTTTATTTCGATAAAAACGGTCTGAACACCTGTTTATAAAAGGTCATAAATAACCTGGTGAATACCTTTCTATCTGGTATTTCAAGCATCGGCCGGCAGTAGCAGCACGGCCATTTTTGTTAATTGTAACTAATGAGGCTGCGAAATAAGTATAGAACGACTATACGACTTTCGATTCTACTGGAATTCTGCGTTTTTCTTTAATCATTATAATTATGCATCCGTTCAGTACTATGCTTCAGCATTCCCGGCTGCTATGTTTCAGCAGTGCCGTTGCGCTGCTGCTAATGGCTGGGGCGCACCGGAGCAATGCCCAACGGTTCGCGGCCATTGGGGACTATGGGTTTGCCGGCAACGCAGAGCGCGACGTGGCGCAGCTCGTCAAAGGATGGGACCCGGATTTTATCATCACCCTGGGCGATAATAATTATGATGCGGGCGATTCGGCCACAATTGACCAAAACATTGGCCAGTACTACCACAGCTACATTGGCCAGTACCGGGGGCGCTATGGACCGAGTGCTTCCACCAACCGCTTCTTTCCGTCCCTGGGCAACCACGATTACTACACGCGCAATGGCGAGGCATACAAAGACTATTTCACCCTGCCCGGCAACGGACGCTACTATGACTTTGTGCGCGGCGACGTGCACTTTTTTGCGCTCAACAGCGACCCGGCCGAGCCCGATGGCATCAGTGCCACCTCGGTGCAGGCTAAATGGCTAAAAGCCCGGTTAGAAGCCTCGTCGAGCCGTTGGAATGTTGTTTACCTGCACCATGCCCCCTACTCTTCGGGAGCCCATGGCAACACGGTCGCTCTGCAATGGCCCTTCAGCCAATGGGGAGCCTCCGTGGTGCTGGCAGGACACGACCATCACTACGAACGGCTTTTGGTGGATAAAATGCCCTACGTAGTGAATGGCCTGGGTGGCCGCAGCATTTACCGCGTAAACATGCAGCGCCTACCCGAGAGCAAAGCCACGTTCAACGCGGACTTTGGGGCCATGCTCATCAAAGCAAACGCCGATAGCCTCTCCCTGCAATTCTATACCCGCCGCCAGGTGCTGGTGGACACCTACGTGCTCTACCCCGCCCTGAGCACGGTGCCCACCCTGTTTCCCGTGAGTCCCAATCCCTTCGAGGAAAGCACGAAAGTAGTGTTCTCGCTACCCAGCGCGGCCACCGTTCAATTACGGGTGCTGAACGCCATGGGCCAGGAAGTGACCCGCCTATATGATGGCCCCGCCGCCGCCGGCTGGCATCGGCTCACGTGGTCGCGCAATGCTTTGGCACCGGGGGCCTACTACCTGCAGCTGTTGGGAGCCGGCAAGCCACAGGTAACGCGGGTAGCCATTTTATAGGCCTTCTGCATTTATCCTTCTATCCTTCCGTCAAATGCCGGGTGTTGGGGAGGCGGTGGCGCTCCTGCAGCACCTCGATAACTTCGGCCATGGAAACGCCCGAGGCCACGAGCAGCACAAGCAGGTGGTAAAGCAAATCGGCAACTTCGCCCGGCAGGGTTTCGCGGTGGCCGGCTACGGCATCAATAACCGTTTCAACGGCCTCCTCTCCTACTTTTTGGGCAATTTTAGGCAGGCCTTTCTTGAACAACGAAACAGTGTAGGACGTGGGGGCACGCTCCGGAAATTGCTGCCGCTCCACAATCAACCGTTCCAACGCGCCCAGAAAGCCGATTGGCGCGGCTGGTGCCTGTAGTTGTTCCGGCTGCACAAAGCAGCTCACCGTACCACGATGGCACGTCGGACCGGCCGGCAGGGCCCGAATAAGGACAGTGTCCGCATCGCAGTCGATGTGCGTGCTGACTACCGTGAGATAATTACCGCTGGATTCGCCTTTGGTCCAAAGCCGGTTTTTCGACCTGGAGAAAAACGTTACGCGTCCCTCATGCTGCGTTTTGGCCCAGGCTTCGGCATTGAAATACCCAAGCATCAGCACCTGCCCGGTGTCAGCATCCTGAATAATGGCCGGGGCCAAACCGGTAGATGCATCAAAATGAAGACTAGTGGGCGAAGTGGAAGCAGCAGACATATTAAAGACTAAGATACAATTTACACAAATGTTACAGGCGCACAGCAATACCAGCCGTGTGCAGGTATTGCTTCAGCGCCGGCAAAGCGGTTTCGTTGAAGTGGAAAATGCTGGCCGCCAATGCCGCATCCGCCCCTCCAGCTTCGAAAACAGCGGTGAAGTCAGAAGGCTGGCCAGCGCCACCGGAGGCAATTACGGGAACCGATACAGCGTCGCTCACGGCCCGGGTCAGTTCCAGCGCGAAGCCGGCCTTTGTGCCGTCGTGGCTCATTGACGTCAGCAGAAGCTCGCCAGCTCCCAAATCGGCGGCCATTCGGCACCAGTCTACGGCCTGGCGGCCGGTTGGCGTGGTTCCAGCGCGGGTCATCACCTGCCACTCTTCGTCCACCAACCGGGCATCGACTGCCACTACTACGCACTGGGAACCGAAACGCCGGGCTAAATCCGATATGAAAGCGGGACGAGCCAGGGCGGCGGAGTTGATGGAAACCTTATCGGCCCCGCTCAGCAGCAGGGCTTCCACGTCGGCCACGGTGCTGATGCCGCCGCCCACGGTGAAAGGAATATCCAGCACGCGGGCAATGTCGCGCACCAGTTCCGTGAGCGGCTGCCGCCGCTGGTTGGTGGCCGTGATGTCGAGAAACACCAGTTCATCGGCCCCTTCGAAGGCATAGCGGGCGGCCAGGGCCACGGGGTCGCCGGCATCGCGCAGGCCTTCAAACTGAATGCCTTTCACGGTCCGCCCGTCGCGGACGTCAAGGCAGGGAATAAGTCTTTTCTTAACCACAGGGAGGGATATTTACTAAATGCCAGGCATCAAAATCTACTACAGGAACCGCTGCAAATCGGCCAACGCGATGGTGCCTTCGTAGAGCGCCTTGCCGATAATAGCTCCGTGCATACCAGCCTCCGCGAGCAGTTCCAGGTCGCTAATGGTGGTTACGCCGCCGCTGGCAATAAAGCGGGCCGTGGGAAACTGCTCCACCAGCAAACGGTAGGTGGGCAGCGATGGCCCCTGGAGCAGGCCGTCCTTGCTCACGTCGGTGCAGATAAACGTGGTGCCACCGGCCGCCAGGTAGTCGGCCACGAAGCCGGTTAGCGTCAGGTCGCTCTGGTCGACCCAGGCATTGATAACGATGTGGGCACCTTTGTAGTCGGCCCCGAGAAAGATGGTATCAGCCCCGTACTGCGCCAGCCAGGCCTGCACGGTGGCGGGCTCGCGCACGGCTAGGCTACCAGCGGTAGCGTGGGCAGCCCCGGCACCCAGTACCTGCGCCAGAGCCGCTGCCGTTTGAATCCCGCCGCCGGCATCAATATCCAGGCTGGTTTGGCTGGCGATGGCTTCGAGCACAGCCAGGTTGACCGGCTGGCCAGCGCGAGCACCGTCGAGGTCGACCAGGTGCAGGCGGCGCAGGCCCGCATCGGCAAAGCGCCGGGCCACGGCTACCGGGTCGGCGTCATAGGTCGTTTGCCGGGCAAAATCGCCGGCACTTAGCCGGACGCACTGGCCGTTGATGAGGTCGATAGCAGGGATAATCTCCACTGGGTAGGTACTTATTTGAGGATGAACGAATGCTAGAGCGCCAGGAAATTGGCCAGGATGCGCGTGCCCACGCCGCCGCTTTTCTCGGTGTGAAACTGCACGCCGTAGAAGTTGCGGTGTTGCACCGCCGCACTAAATGGGGCGGGATGCTCAGCCTGGGCAATGGTATATGCGCCTACGGGGGCATAATAGCTGTGCACGAAGTACACGTGGTCGGCCTCTGTGAGGCCGGCCAGCAACGGCCCGCGCAAGGCCTGCAGGTTGTTCCAACCCATGTGGGGAACTTTATGGTCCGCATCAGGCACGAACCGCTGCACCTGGAAGGGCAGCAGCCCGAGCATGGGCGTATCGTTCTCATCGCTGTGCGTGCCCAGCAGCTGCATGCCCAGACAGATGCCCAGGAATGGCTGGGTAAGGGTGGGCAGTACCAGGTCCAAACCCGACTCGCGCAGGGCCTGCATTGCCGACGAGGCTTCCCCTTCGCCCGGAAAAAGCACCTTATCGGCGCGCCGTAATACTTCGGGGTCGGCGGTAAGAATGGGTTGGGCCCCCAGCCGCTCCAATGCAAAGAGCACCGATTGCACGTTGCCACCCTTGTAGTCTACTACTGCGATTTCCATAATCAAATCCTTATTAATCCAAATGAATAACAAGTTTTATTATTCATTTGGATATACAATAAATTGGCTGGCTGCCCTTCTACAATATGCCTTTGGTGCTGGGAATAGCCGTTGAAGCATCGCGCACCAGAGCCATTTTAATGGCCTTGGCTACGGCTTTGAAAATGGCTTCAATCTTATGGTGCTCATTATCGCCCTGGCAGGAGATGTTGAGAGTCGCCCGGGAGTTGTCCGTAAAAGACTTGAAGAAGTGGAAGAACAGCTCGGTGGGCAAGTCCCCTACCCGCTCGCGCTTAAATTCAGCGTCCCACACCAGCCAGGGCCGCCCGGCAAAGTCGATGGCCGCTTGGGCCAGGGCTTCGTCCATGGGCAGCAGGAAGCCGTAGCGGGCCAGGCCGCGCTTGTCGCCCAGGGCCTGAGAGAAGGCGGTGCCGAGGGCCAGAGCCGTATCCTCAACGGTGTGATGTTCATCAATGTGCAAATCGCCTTTTACACTTATGTGTAAGTCGACGCCGCTGTGCCGCCCAAGCTGCTCCAACATATGGTCGAAGAAACCAAGGCCGGTGTGGATATCCGTCTGGCCGGTGCCGTCCAGGTTCAGGCGGATGGCAATCTGGGTTTCGTTGGTGTTGCGCTCGATGACGGCGATGCGGGCGGGGTAGCGCAGGAAATGGTAAATGGCATCCCAGCTCGTGGTGGTGAGGGCAGCGCGGGCGTCGGGCTCCTCTCCTATCAGAATGGCCTGGCTGCCGAGGTTCTCGGCCAGCTGGACATCGGTCAACCGGTCGCCGATGACGTAGGAGTTGGGCAGGTCATAGCCGTTGGCGGGGTCGAGGTACTGGCCGAGCAGGCCCGTGCCGGGCTTGCGGGTGGGCAGGCCTTCGTGCGGAAAGCTGCGGTCGACGTGCTCGGCGGCGAAATGAACACCTTCGGTGGCCAGAATATCGCGCATGAGCTGATGAGCTGGCCAGAAGGTATCCTCAGGGAAGCTGGCGGTGCCCAGCCCGTCCTGGTTAGTTACCAGCACCAGCTCGTACTCGGGCAAATCGCGGGCGATGCGGGCCAGCGCACTGATGGCTCCGGGCAGAAACTGAAACTTATCGGGCGTGAGGCCGTCGATTTGCTGGCTGGGCTGGGGCTCGACGAGGATAGTGCCGTCGCGGTCGATAAAAAGCGCCTTTTTCAACTCAATGGGATTAACGAGGTACGAGAAAAACGGGGGTCAGCCCGGTACTTATTAGATGCTGGACGCGGACGCAGCAATCGAAACCCGCGTTTCGGCCCCGATTTCTGTGAGCGCCTGCACGAGTTGGCTGTTTTCGGCCGTAGTGCCCACCGTGAGACGAAGGCAGCCGGCACAGCCAGGCTGCGTGGTACGGTTGCGCACCACGATGCCGCGGCTCTGGAGCTGGTCGTACACGGCAGTGGCATCGACGGTGAAGCGCACCAGCAGGAAGTTGGCATCGGAAGGAAAAATATGCTCCGCGATGGCTACCTCGGCCAGTTGCGCAACCAGCCAACTCCGGCCGGCCAGCAGCTCATCCCGCATTTCGGGCAGGCGCGGCGCGGCGGCCAGGGCCGCCAGCGCGTGCTGCTGGGTAGCGGCCGAGATGTTGTACGGCGGCTTGATTTTATCAAGAAAAGCAATAAGCTCCGCCGAGGCATACGCCACCCCCAGCCGCAAACCGGCCAGCCCCCAGGCTTTAGAGAAGGTCTGCATCACGACCAGGCGCGGGAACTCGGCCAAGCGGGTAATCCAGCTGGGCGCATCGGCAAAGTCCGCGTAGGCTTCATCGACAATGACCAGACCCCGGAAGCTGCGCAGAATAGTTTCCACGGCTTCCTGCGCGAGCAGATTGCCGGTGGGGTTATTCGGCGAGCACAGGAAAACCAGCTTGGCGTTGGAAGCCGCGAGTTTTTCGGCGGCATCGGCGGGCAGCTGGAAATCGGCGGTCAGCGGCAGGCGCTCCACGCGCACGTCGTTGAGGTTGGCGGCCACCTCGTACATGCCGTAAGTGGGCGGGCAGATGACGATGGCGTCCTGGCCCGGCGTGCAGGTGAGGCGCACGAGCAGGTCGATGGCTTCGTCGGAGCCGTTGCCGAGAAAAATCTGGTTCGGCATCACCCCTTTCAGGCGGGCCAAATCGGCCTTTATGGCGCGCTGGTGCGGGTCGGGGTAGCGGCTAAAATCGTCCGGCCCCACGGAGCCCAGGCTGTTCTCATTGGCATCGAGCATGACCGGGGCCATGCCTTCAAACTCATCGCGGGCCGAGGAATACGGCTGCATCCGCTCCACGCTGGGGCGAATGAGGCCGGCGTAGGGCTTTGTGGCAGCAGCACCGGCCGGGCTGGCATTGGCATCCAGCGAAGCCAGCCGCAGTGTTACGGCACGGGCGTGCGCAGCCAGGCCTTCAGCTTCGGCCATGATTTCCACTACCGAGCCCAGGGCCTGCAGGCCCTGGGCTGAGAGGCGCTGGAAGGTAATTTTCTTTACGAACGAATCAAGCGACACGCCACTGTACTGGCGGGCGTAGCCGCTGGTAGGCAGCGTGTGGTTGGTACCAGAAGCGTAGTCACCCACGGCTTCGGGCGTGAGGTGCCCCAGGAAAACGGAGCCCGCGTTGGTCACCTGGGCGGCCAGCGCGTCAGCGTTGTCGGTGGCCAGAATGAGGTGTTCCGGTGCGTACTGGTTGGAAAATTCCAGCATACTGGTGGCATCGGCCAGCAAAATAGCGCGGCTGCTTGCCAGCGCCTGGGCGGCTACGTCGCGCCGGGGCAGCAGAGCCAACTGGCGAACTACTTCGGCCTGCACCTGCTCCAGCACTGCGCTGGAATCACTCAGCACCACTACCTGCGAATCGGGGCCGTGTTCGGCCTGCGACAGCAAGTCGGCGGCCACGAAAGCCGGGTTGGCGCTGGCATCGGCAATGACCAACACCTCCGACGGGCCGGCGGGCATGTCGATGGCCACGCCGAATTCGGCGGCGGCCAGCTGCTTGGCGGCGGTCACGTAGCGGTTGCCAGGACCGAAAATCTTATCGACGGCCGGCACGCTGGCCGTACCCAGCGCCAGCGCGGCCACGGCTTGCGCCCCACCGGCTTTCACCACTTTATCAATGCCCAGCAACTGCGCCACGAATAGAATAACCGGGCTCACCGAGCCATCGGCCTGCGGCGGGGTGCACACCACTACCTCGGGGCAGCCGGCCAGCCGGGCCGGTACCCCCAGCATCAACAGCGTGCTGAAGAGCGGGGCCGAGCCGCCCGGCACGTACAGGCCCACGCGCTGCACCGGCACGGCCCGACGAGAACACATCACCCCCGGCATGGTTTCAACACGCAATTCGGGTTCGCGCTGGGCCGTGTGAAAGGCTTCGATGTTGGTTTTGGCCTGGCGGATGGCGGCTTGTAATTCGGCCGGAACCTGCGCGGCAGCGGCAGCGAATTCAGCATCGGAAACCAGCAGGCTGGTCAGCGTGGCTTTGTCGAGCTCGGCAGCTAAGGTCAGCAGCGCGGCATCGCCGCCGGCGCGAACCTGCTCAAAAATGGCCCGGACGCGGGCGGCAACCTGGGGCGCTTCGGCGGCGGCAGGACGTTGCTGGAGCGCGGCCCACAGGCTGGAGTCGGGATAGGAATAGAGCTGCATGGCGTAATGGGCTAGGCAATCATCTTCTCGATGGGTAGGACGAGGATGCCCTCGGCACCTACGGCTTTGAGCTGGCTGGTGATGTGCCAGAACTCATCCTCCTGCACCACCGACTGCACCGACACCCACCCGGCCTCAGCCAGCGGCGTGATGGTGGGCGACTTGATGCCGGGCAGCAACCGGCGCACTTCCTCCAGGGCCGACACGGGGGCATTCAGCACAATGTATTTGCTGCGTTTGGCGCGGCGCACGGCCTGCATCCGGAACAGGAGCTGCTCCAGCAGGTCGGTTTGCTCGGCCGTGAGGTTGGGCTGGGCGATGAGCACGGCCTCGGAGCGGAAGACGGTTTCGACTTCGCGCAGGCCGTTGCCGAGCAGAGTTGAACCGCTGCTCACGATGTCGCAGATGGCCTCGGCCAGCCCGATGCTGGGCGCAATTTCGACCGAGCCGCTGATGGTGTGCAGGTTGGCCTGCACGCCGTGCTCGGCCAGGTAGCGGCCGAGGATATTGGGGTACGAGGTGGCGATGTTCTTGCCCTGCAGCACCTCAATGGACGGGTAAGCATCGGCGCGGGGCACGGCCAGGCTCAAGCGGCACTTGCTGAAGCCGAGGGTTTCGACTTCCAGATTGGGGTAGCCGGCTTCCACCAGCACGTTCTGGCCCACAATGCCGAGGTCGGCCACGCCGTCCTTCACGTAGCCGGGAATGTCATCATCGCGCAGAAACAGGATTTCAAGCGGGAAATTGGTGGCTTCGGTCTTGAGCTTGTAGGAAGTGCTCAGGAAATTGATGCCGCACTCGCGGATGAGGGCAAGGGAGTCCTCGCTCAGACGGCCGGACTTTTGAATAGCTAAACGGAGCATGAAATGGGGTAACTGGCGGGTGCGGCCCAACGAGGGCACAGACATTGGATATCGCCCCAACGCAACCAGGGTGGCGCAAGGCTGAACTTCCCGCAAAATGAAACAGTGAAGCCCGGGGCACACACCCCGAACGCGGCGGTGGAGACTCGGGCAACCGGTGCTAAGCTAGCACCCGGCACATAGCCCGGCCTCCCACAGATGGTGGTGATGATGCACGCCCGCAACTGCCCGACCGCCCGTGAGCGGGGCAGCGGCAACAGCACAAAGAAGGGCGGAGAAGGTGGTCATCGGGCACAAAGGTAAAACGGAAATAGTATCGGTTGGCACAAACCGGCCTTATTTTGTTTCTGCTGCCACTACCCCGAAGCCAGGCGAAAGGTTTGGAATGGGTCGAAAGATATTTTTCAGCCCGCCGGCACACTTACCGCAAAATCCGCAACGAATGGCTCCAATCCTTGCTTTTATTGATGCTATTCAGCCGGTTAGTCCTGCATTGGCGCAAGCCCTGGCGGCTGTAGTCAGGCGGGAAATACTGCCGGCCCGTCACCTGTTGCTGCGGCCCGGCGAAGTAGCCCGGCGCGTGTACTTTTTAGAAACCGGACTGGTGCGGGGCTACACGCTGCTGCACGGACGAGAGGTTTCGTCGTGGTTTATGCAGGCCGGTGACTTCGTGATTTCTATTCTGAGCTTCTTCGCGCAGCAGCCCTCGGCCGAATACCTCGAACTACTGGAGCCCGCCGTGGTGCACTCCGTTAGCTACAATGAGCTGCAGCAGCTGTACCACGATTTCCCCGAGTTTAACTACGTGGGCCGGCGGCTGATTGAGAAATATTACGTGCTCAGCGAGCAACGGGCCCAGAACCTGCGTTCGCGCACGGCGGCCGAACGCTACGAACTACTCCTGCACGACTTCCCCACGGTGTTTCAGCGGGTGGCGCTGCAGCACATCGCCTCGCACCTAGGCATGGCCTCGGAAACGCTGAGCCGGCTGCGCAACAAAACAACCTGATGCGCACCGCAGAGCGAAAATGACAATTGTCATGAACGCAACCGGTCCTGGCCGGGACTTTTGAGGCATTCATTCACCTCAATGGAACTCATCATGCCAAAACGCTCAGCAGGTTGCTTGTTTGCACTGGTTCCGGTAGGGCTGCTGCTGGTGCTCGGCTATTTATACCTTGATGTCAGCGTGCGGGACAGCTATTCGGGCCAGTGGACGAGTGCGTCGACGGCCGATGCCCGGGCCCAAGGGGTGCTGCTTCAGGAGTATGTGGTGAGCCCCCATGTCCTCGTTTTCGAAAACTATCGGGCTGAATTCACCGATTGCTGGGTGGAAGAGCGTACCCGCACCTCGCACGATTTTATTTTCTTTCGGCGCGTAGCGAAGCTAGGCGAGCCCCGCCTGGTGCTCAATTACCAGGGGCAGCGCCTAGCCCCGGACCCCGACTCGGCGGGCGAGGCCATGCTGGTGCCGGGCACCGAGGGTACGGGCAGGGACCTAGCCGAAAATCGATACGCGGCGGACCCCAACCGCTTAGCCTACCACCAATACGTTCAGTATCCGTCCATCCGGGGAATGCTCTCCGACAGCGTCGGCAACGACACCTTGTATTTCAGCGTCATCCGAAAATGGGGCGACCAGCGGAAATTTCAAATCAAGGCCTACCCCCGAAAATAAGCCAGCCCGAAGTTCAAAACCGTGCAATCAGCCGCAGGTTCACGATGCGCTGCGAGAGGTAGCTGGGCACCGAGTACGTCACGCCGTTCACATCCTGCAAATAGCTGTAGCCGGCCACGTTGTTGGCGGCAAAGACATTGAGAATTTCCAGGCCCAGCCAGAGGCTCTCGAAGCTGTAGAAATGGTCTTTGGGGGCGTTGTTATTTTTGAGGCCCACCACTTTGGAGAAGCCCAAATCGACACGGTTGTAGCTGCGGGTGAGGTCGGCGGTGCCGCGCAGGTCGGGCAGGTTGGGTGGGCTGAATGGGAGGCCCGTACCGAACACAAAGTTGACGTAGCCACGCACCGAAGGGTTGTCCGGCAGGTGGTCCTGGAAGAAGATGCCCACGTTCAGGCGCTGGTCCTGCGGACGGCGAATGTAGCCTTTGGGCTCACGGCCGGTCACTTTGCCGCTGGCATCCACCACGTTCAGCGAGTCGCCATCCACGTTTTCGCGGGTGGTGAGCACGCCGAGGCTGAACCAGGATTCGGCCCCCTTCACAAACTCGCCGCTGATGCGGGTATCGAAGCCGGCGGCGTAGGCGCGGGCGTTGTTCTTTGCGAAGTAGCGCAGGCGCACGTTATCCACGTCGTAGGGCACCACGTCGGTGAGGTACTTGTAGTAGGCTTCGGCCGAAAACTTGAACGGCCGGCCATACTGCCGGAAGTTGATTTCCTTGCCCACGATGAAGTGGTAGGATTTCTGGGCGCGCAGCTCCACGTTTAGGTTGGCAGTTTGGACGAGGGGCTGGCTGGGGTCGGTGCGGTCGCCCGCCTGGTTGCGCAGCTCGCGGTAAAACGGCGGCTGATAGTACACGCCCACGGCCGCCTTAAACGAGCGGTTGGGGTGTGAGCGGCTGATTTGCGAAAACTGCACCCGGGGGCTGATAACCAGCTGGCCGTTAGTAGTCCAGTAGTGGGCCCGGGCCCCGTAGGTGAGGGCGGTTAGCGAATCGAGGTTCCAGGTGTCCTGCACAAAGCCCTGGGTGCGGGTGCTTTGCAGGCTCAGGTCCGACAGCAGGCGGGTACGGCGGGCATCGGGCACAAAATCGGCGGAGTCGGCAAAGCTGTACTCGTCGAGCTTATCGGTGATTTTTTCGCGGCCGATTTTAGCGCCCCAGCGCACGGTGTGGTTGGTGGCGGGCGTCCAGCGGCCCCGGGTTTCGGCCGTGAAAATCTGCGCCGTGAGGTTGTTGCGCGAGTGCTTGAACTGCGAGCCGATGTCGCGCTGACGCACGGCCTGATTGAAATCGGGCGAGGTCGGGTCGCGATTGATTTCGGCGAAGGTGTAAGCCGCTTCCACGTCGCGGTACTCAAACTCGCGCGAAATCAGGGCCGAGCCCAGCAGCTCCATCTGCAGCTTCGACGAAAAGTCGTGCTTCAGGTTCAGGCCCGTTTGATAGGTGTCGAACTGCATCCGCTCGCGACCATCGTAGGCGATGAACACGCGGGTGAACTGGTTGGTACCGGTCGAGAACGTGGCCTGGCCGGTTTCGGGCGAGAAGCGGTAGTCGTTGTGCGCCACCACACCCAGCAGGCCCAGCGTGGTGCGCTGCATGTCCTCTTTCTTGCCCAGGCCGATGTTCACGAACGCCTGCGCGTCGTAAAACGTCGGATTATAGCCACCCTGCGCCTGCTTTAGCGAGCTGAGCACGTACTGCGCGTTCTTGTAGCGCACGCCGGCCAGGTAGCTCACGCGGCCATTGGCGGAGCGGGCTTCGGCGTGGGCCGCGCCGCCCACCAGGCTGGCCGTGAGCGAAGCCGCGAATTTCTCGGGCGTCTTGTAATCCACGCTCAGCACCGAGGCCAGCTTGTCGCCGTATTTCGGCTGCCAGCCACCGCTGCTGAACTCCACCTGCTTAACCAAATCGGGGTTGATGAAGCTCAGGCCCTCCTGCTGGGCCGAGGTAACGAGAAACGGCCGGTAAATCTCGAAGCCGTTGACGTACACCAGGTTCTCATCGTAATTACCACCGCGCACGTTGTAGGTGCTGCTCAACTCGTTGTTTGACACCACGCCGGGCAGGGTCTTGAGAATGGCGTTGAAATCACCAAACGGCGACGGAAGTTCCTTGGCCGAGCGCGGGTCGATGCGCGTAATGCTTACCTGCTCGCGGGTATCGGCCTGGTCGGAGCGGCCGGTCACGCGCACGTTGTTCAGGGCCTTGGTGTCGAGGCGCATGGTCAGTCGCAGCGGTTTGCCGGCATCGGCGGGAAGCCGCAGGGCTTGGCGCAACGTAATGAAACCCAAGCGACGCACTACCAGCACCACATTCTGGCCCTCGGCCGGCACCCGCACGGGCAGGGCAAACGTGCCGTCGGCGTTGGTATTGGTGCCGCCGGGCTGGCCCTCCACTCCCACTGCGGCCAGTTCCAGCGGCTGCCCGCTGGCGTCGCGGAGCAGGCCGGTCAGGGTAACGACCGCGACGGGTGTCGTTTGCTCCGGAGTGGTAGCCTGCGCCGAAACCGTAGTTACCTGCAATGGCCCCAGGGCCAGCAAGCCCAGCAACACTAGGCGGCACTCAACATTCCTAATAACTGGCACTGACGACAACGGCGGCGTAAAGGGTTGTTTCACGGGGCTGAGAACGAGCAGACGGCCCAACTATTGCCGACGGCCGGCGGCCATGGCATCCATTTCCAGGCCGGCCAGGTGGTCGCGCAGGCGGGCCAGCGTGGCCACCGGCCCCTCGGGCGCGCTGAACACGAAGTTGCCCGCCACCAGCACGTCGGCCCCGGCTTCCACGAGCGGGCCGGCGTTGTCCATGTTCACGCCGCCGTCCACTTCAATCAGCGCGTCCGAACCGGTATTCAGCAGCAGCTCCTTTAGCATGGCCACTTTTTTCAGCGTATTCGGAATAAAGGCCTGCCCGCCGAAGCCCGGGTTTACGGACATCACCAGTACCACGTCGAGGTCGGCGGCAATGTCTTCGAGCAGCGCCACCGGCGTGGCCGGGTTCAATGCCACCCCTGCCCGGCAGCCGAGCTGCTTGATTTGCTGTACCACGCGGTGCAGGTGCGGACAGGCTTCGTAATGCACCGTAATGCTGCTGGCCCCCGCGTCGCGGAAAGCGGCCAGGTAATGCTGCGGCTCCTCAATCATGAGGTGCACGTCGATGGGCTGCTTGGCGTAGCGGGCCACGGCTTGCAGCACGGGCAGGCCGAAAGAAATGTTGGGCACAAACCGGCCGTCCATCACATCGAAGTGCAGCCAGTCGGCGGCACTGGTGGCAAGGCGCTCGGTTTCGGCCTGCAGATTGGCCAGGTCGGCGGCCAGAAATGAGGGGGCTAGCAAAGGCGTGCGGCGGGTTCCATTCATGGCAGCGAAGATACGGCGGCCGCGCACTCCTCAAATACGGCCGGGCTCCCGCTTCGGCGCTACTTTTGTGGCGGGCCCATCGGGCCTGCGTCCGTTGCCCGCGCCGTGCTTGCCGGGCGGCTTCTTTTCATCTCCTCGCCTCCACTGTGCCCCACCTCGTTCCTCTTCTTATTCGCGGCATTAATAACCTTTCTGATGCCCGCTACTGCGCCGGCATGGGTGCCGATAAACTAACCTTTATTCTCGACCCCAGCCTGCCCGGATACCTCGATACCAAGGCCGTAAAAGAGTTGGCCGGCTGGATTGCCGGAGTTGAACTGATAGGTGAATTCGACCAACTTAGCGCCCATGAGATTAACGCTATAGCTGGCGAATGCGGCCTGGATGCCGTCCTGCTCCGCACCCCCCGCACCAGCGAGGAGCTAGCCGAAATAGCCCCGCCGGTGTACCTGGAGCTACCAGCGGATTTCGCCGCCCTGAGCCAGTCGCTACCCGCTTCGCCCATTGGTTTCGTACTGGAATTGCCGACGTCCGAAACGCCCGAAACCCGTGCGGCCCTACAACAAATCAGCGCCCAAAAGCCCCTGTGGCTCGGCCCCGGCCTGCACCCCGACCGCGCCCGCGCCCTGGCTACTACGCTGCCATTGGCCGGCCTGGTTTTCCCTTCCGGCGACGAAGTGAAGCCGGGACTGCGCGATTTCGACCAATTAGAAGCCGTATTTGAGGCCTTGGAAATCGACTAAACACGCCTGCCTGATAAGCACGACGCCCACGCAGGACCATGTAATAATGGCCACCTGCGTGGGCGTTTCGTTTGGCCCGAAGCCAGACAGCATTGGCTTACGTCAGCCGAAACTGCACGTACTTAATGGGCACACCAATGGCACGGTACTTCCCCTCAAAATTGGTCTGAATGGCCTGGGCTTCGGTGAACTCCGGGTCGGTTTCCGAATATAAATCCCGGGTGAAGCGCTCCACGGTAGCGCCGGAACGAGCCGCCAGCGTTTCCAAGGTGAATTCGAAAAGGCCCTCATTATCAGTCTTCAAGTGCAGCAGCCCGCCCGGAGTTAACAATTGTTCGTACAGCCCGAGGAAACGAGGTGAGGTCAGCCGGCGCTTGATGTCGCGGTCACGGGGCCGGGGGTCGGGAAAGGTTATCCAGATTTCATCCAGCTCGCCGGGGCCAAACTGGGCGGCCAGCGCCTCGGCCCGCATCCGCACGAAGCCCACGTTGGTCAGCCCCATTTCGGCGGCGCGGGTGCTGCCCCGCCAGATGCGCTCCCCTTTGATATCGAGCCCAAGGAAATTGCGGCCGGGGTGGCGCTGGGCAAGGCCTACGGTGTATTCGCCTTTGCCACAGCCCACTTCCAGCGTTAGCGGGTGGGGCGCGGCGAAGAAATCGGTGCGCCAGCGGCCACCCAGCTGTTCGTATTCGGGTTTGCCCGGTTCAATGATGTCGGGACGGGAGGCGTTATCGGTAAAACGCTGAAGCTTAACTCGGGGCAAATCAGTAGGTCTTTGTTGATGTACAAAGGTAAAGCGGGTTGGTCAGGTCGGGGCATACAGCTCATCCACCTCGGCCACCACAAAGGTGCTGCCACCAATGAAAACCACGTCGCGGGAGCCGGCCGCTTTGCGGGCCGCCGCTACCGCCACTGCCACCGAACCATAGGCTTGCCCTTGCAGGCCCAGCCCGGCCCCCTGCTCCGCCAGTTCGGCAGCCGGCAAAGCCCGGGGAATAGTAGCCGCACAGAAGTAGTAAGTGGCCTCTTTCGGCAGCAGCGCCAGCATGGCCGCCACGTCCTTATCGTTCACGGTACCTATTACCAAATGTAAACGCTCATGCGGAACACGTTGTAATTGAGCCATTACCGCTTGCAAGCCGGCCGCATTATGCCCCGTATCACACACCACCAGCGGCTGCTGGCCGATGATGCTCCAGCGTCCGCGCAAGCCGGTAAGCGTCGTGACCTGGCGCAGGCCGGTCCGCACGGCCGCTTCCGTGATGCGGAAGCCCAAGGCCCGCAGCTCATCCAGGGTGGCGAGTACGCCGGGCAGGTTGTGCTGCTGGTAGTCGCCGGGCAGGCCAAGCTCGGCATTGGGTAGGTAGGGCCGGCCGTGCTGGCTCACGGCAATCGGGCGCAGGCCCGTTTCGGGCGAGGGCTCGGCGGCAAACGTAGCCTGGTAGATTTGGTCCGCAAAAACGAGGTGTGCGAGCTTCACGGCGGCTTCGCTTCGGAATACTTCGGCAACTTCGGGCTGGCTCTGGCTCACCACGGCCGGTACGCCGGGTTTGATAATGCCCGCTTTCTCACCGGCTATTTCGCGCAGCGTGTTCCCTAAAAGCGCCTGATGGTCGAAGCTGATGTTGGTGATGAGCGACACCAGCGGCGTGATGATGTTCGTGGAATCGAACCGGCCGCCGAGGCCAACCTCAACAATGGCAATATCAACCCGCTGCTGGGCAAAGTAGTCGAACGCCAGCGCCACGCACATCTCAAAAAACGAAGGCTTGATTTCTTTAAACAGTGGCTGCCAGCGCGCCACCCACTCCACCAGATACGCCGGAGCCAGCTCCTGCCCATTCACCTTAATGCGCTCCGTGAATTCGCGCAGGTGCGGCGAAGTGTATAGGCCTACTTTATAGCCCGCCGCCTGGAGCACCGCCGCCAGCAGGTGCGAGCTGCTGCCTTTGCCATTGGTGCCGGCCACGTGCACGCTCCGAAACTTACGCTCCGGATGCCCCAGCGCCTCGGCCAGGGCTAAGGTATTGCCGAGGCCTTTTTTGAAGCCGGCCGCGCCCACCCGCTGAAACATGGGGAGCTGCACGTAGAGGTAAGTAAGGGTTTCCTGATAAGTCACGGGGTAGCGAAAATGGGGAGAAAGCACAAATTAACAGCATTTCGGGCTGATGCCAACGAAAAAGTCCCGCCGTCTGCTAACAGGCGGCGGGACTTGAATCAGTTGGCCGGAAAGCTACTTGACCGAGAATTTGAACGTGTAAAAGCCGGTTGCGCCCCCGGGAGCCGAGTTAGTCTTGATGAAGTTGGTATCGAGCAGCTTGTCGCGGCACAGTTTTTCCTGCGATGGCGACACGTTCCCCGAAACCTTGGTTACTGATTCTACCTCTCCGTCGGCCGCAATCTTGATTTTAAAGCGAATCACGCCCGAGTTATCGTCCACCGCTTCTACCACTGGCTTGGTGTCGAAGCGCCAGCCGCTCATTTCCAAGCCGCCGCTTCCGGGGCTGCTGCCGCTACCGCCCCGGCCGGGGGCCCCATAGAGCGCCGTAGCATCGAGGGTACCGTTGGGGTCGCCCTGGTCACCCACAGTGCCCGGCCGGTCGCCGTTGTTGTTGCCCGTGGGGGTATTGCTGGTGCCGTTCACGCCGTTGCCGCCGCCGGTGGCGCTGCCTTTGGGCGCAAACGTCACGGCTACTTTGCGGGGTGCTTTGGGCGCGGCTTTCACTTCTTCTTTGGGCGGTGCGGGCGTTTCAACCGGCGCCGCCGATACAGGGCTTTCCTCAGCTTCGCTGGTAATTATCTTCTCCTGCGAAGGCGGCGTGGGA
Organism: Hymenobacter artigasi; assembly: GCF_012275535.1. Taxonomy (GTDB): domain Bacteria; phylum Bacteroidota; class Bacteroidia; order Cytophagales; family Hymenobacteraceae; genus Hymenobacter; species Hymenobacter artigasi. Next base: position 270,483 of record NZ_JAAVTK010000004.1, read on the forward strand.
GTTGGCGTAGCTACGGCCACGGGGCGCGGCTGCGGGTCGGGGCTGGCCTGGGGCGGGCGGCTGTCTTCGCGGTTGGGCGAGTTATTGGCCGTGGCCATGCTCTGTACATTGCCCGAGCCGGCTTCGTCGATGCCGTAGTTCAGCTCCACGCCGTCGCCACCGCCCAAGGCGGCCAGTGGCGGATTCGGGCCTTTAAATACGGAGAAGATAAAGAACAGCAACAGCACCCCGTGTACGACCAGGGTGCCAATCAGGCCCTCGCGGCGGTGCGGTTCTTGATAGTCGATAGCCATGATGCAGTGTACGCTTTACCAGCTGAAATCGGCTTATTTACCGGCAGCCTGCTGGGCCTGAGTGGCCATCACCATTTTCAGCTTGAGGCGGTTGCCAATTTCTAAAATGTCAACCAGCTTCTGAACGTTCAATGAGGCATCCACGCGCAGCACAACCGTGGGCTGCTCAGTGGTTGGGGCGGTGCCCACCAGGGCTACCAGCTCGGGCTCCACGTTGGCAGGCGCAACGGGCTTTTTGTTAACGAAGTATTGTCCGGCCGCGTCCACCGATATGGTAATGGGCTGCTTCATCACCTGCTTGCTGGATTTAGCATTCGGCAGCAACAGCTTAATAACGTTGGGGTTAACCAGCGTTGAAGCAATCAGAAAGAACAACATCAGGAAAAACATGATGTCGTTCATGGCCCCGGTTTCGACGTGCGAAGTGAGGCGGTGACGGCGGGAAAGATTCATTTTTTGGGAATTATAAATTTCGAATTATAAATTATAAACTTTGAAAACAGAATCAGACGAATGGTCTATCCTCAATTTATAATTCAAAATTTATAATTCATCATTCCCCACTAGTTGTCCTGCAGAATGTCCATGAACTCTATGGCCGAGTTTTCCATGCGGAACACCATGCGCTCAACCAGGATGCTCAGCCAGTGGTAACCAACGTGGGCAATGATGCCGACGATGAGGCCGGTGGCCGAGGTTACCAGCTTAACGTACAGACCATCGGCCACCTGCGGAATACCAAACTCCTTGGTGGCCGCGATGGAATAGAAAATCTTGATTACCCCAATGATGGTACCCACGAAGCCAATCATGGGCGCAATACCGGCGATGATGCCCAGGATGCTGATGTTTTTTTCGAGGCGCGCAATCTCAATCTTGCCCACGTTTTCCACGCTGGTTTCGATTTCCTTCAGCGGCAGGCCAATGCGGCGCAGGCCTTTTTCCACCATGCGGGCCAGTGGCGAGGCATTCTGGGCGCAGTATAGCTTGGCGCCGGCCAGGTCGCCCTTCACCATGAGCGAGCGGATGCCCGCCATGAAAGCTTCTGGATTGCCGGCGGCCCGGCGAATGGTGAAGTAGCGCTCGATAATGATGTAAACCGAGAGAATTGAGAGCGCCACCAGCGGAATCATTATCAGTCCACCGCGTAGCAGCAGGTCAATGACGGGGACACTGGTATCGGCAAGGGGGGCAGCAGCGACGGCGGCAGTACTAATAGTATCGGCAGCGGCAGGAACCACTTGCAGGAGGAAAACGGACATGCGGACGATTAAAATTTCAGGGTATTGTAGTCACAGTGCGTGCTCAGGCGCAGGCGCTGGGCTTCGCGCTGGGCCGAGGCCATGTCGGAGTAGTCGGCGACCGTGAGGCGAAACAGCCGGCTACCGAAAGGCGGCAGGATGATGTGCGAGGCGTGGCCGCTTTTGGCCAGCAGCTTGCGGCCCTGCTCGGCACCAGCCAGGCTGCGATATGCCCCGGCAATGACGTAGCAACGGCCAGTGCGGCTTTTAATTGTGATGGTGCTGGCCGTAGCGACCGGGGCTTTTGCCACCACGGGGGCGGCGGCTGGGGCTACCGGTGCGGCGGCCACCACCACCGGCGCGCTGCTGGCCACTACTTTGGGCACGGCCGGAGCTGCTTCAGCTACTGGAGTTGCAACGGCGCTGACGGTTGCTTCCGGCGTTTCCTCTTTGAGCGACGGGCGGATGGGCGCGCTATTTTCCGCAGCCATTTCCGGCACGGGCAACGCCGGCGTGCTTTCAACCGGTGTCATGCCTTCGGTGGTACGGGTCCGGAAATCCTGCTGACTGAGCGTGGCCTGCTGGGGCTCGGTGATGATTGGCGTGGCAATACCGGGCTGGCGCTGCGCCCACTCCCACCGGGGCATAGTGCCCTGCCAGCTCACGGGCAGGTAGCCGGCTTTCATTGCTACCTGGTAGTTGGCCAGCAGCAGCAGGCCGGCGGCCATGGCGATAATGCTGGCCGGCAGCAGCCGTGCCAACGTGGTACGGCGGGCACCCCCGCTGCGCAAAATGGGCTGCGGGCCTTTGACGCGGGCATCGGCAGCGCGCACGGGGCGGGCAGCCAGCTCCGGCAGGCCAAAGGCGGCCGCCAGCAGATTATCGGTGCCGGTGTACTCAAACGCGAGGCCCCGGCCCGCCGCCCGGCGGAAAATGCCGATGCCCGGCAGCTCGGTCCGGTTCGTGTCGTCGAGTTCCTGCTGCAGGGCAGCTACGGCGGCGCGCACGGCCTCTCGGGCCTGCGCGATAGAGAGGCCCAGGTGCTGGCTCAGGGCATCAACCAGCAGGCCGTCGTTGCGGGTTAGGGCCTGGTTGAAGGCGACCAGTTTGGTGGGCGGACTCAGGGCCTGACGGCCGGGCTGCGCACGGGCCGGCGACACATCGGCCACAAGCCCCCCGAAGTCCGGAATAATCACGCAATCGTGGTCACGGAGAAGGGGGCGAATGTGGTCGGCGAGGTGCATATGCGGGACTTGGGAATTCTGAAACATGGAAACTCAGCCTTGGTAGCATTCGAAAAACTGAATATCTGAAATGAGCAGCAGCAGCACCGGGCCGGACGGCTTCAATTCCTAACATTCAAGTTCCCAAGACCCTAAGACCCTAAGTTCCCAATCAAAACGTGTAGGTAGCTCCCCCCAATACGTTAATACCTTTCACGGGATACCCGTAAAATCGCTGGTACTGCCGGTTGGCGAGGTTATTACCCATTACAAAGATGGATATTTTTGGCGTAATGCGGTAATCGGCGCGCAGATTCAGGTCAATAATCGGGTCGGTGGCGCGGTAGAAATCGGCAATGCGGGGCACGCCTAGTTTGGTAGCGGGCAGATAGCTGATACCATAGCTGGCCGAAAAGAAATACCCTTCCACGCCCACCATCAGCTTGTCGAATACATTGTAGGTGCCGAACACCGAGCCCTGGAACTCGGGGCGGTGAAAGGGCTGTGGCAGGTTTTTGAGGGCGTACTTGTTGTAATCGAGCCGGGTGCCCAGGCGGAATTTCTCGGCCGCGTTGTACAGCACCTCACCGTGCAGGTTGAGCACGCCGGTGGCATTCTGGTCGTACACGAGGTCGAATTTGGTGGGGTCGACGGGGTTGTTGAGGTAGAAATACAGGTTGCGGTCGCGGGCGTAGGTGGCCTTCACGTTGAACTCCAGGCCCCGGGCGGGCGTGGACGTGAAACCGGCGTACACCGTGGGGCCACGATGGGTATCGGCCACGTTCAGGTTGCTGTTCAGCCAGGGATTTTCGGTGGTGAGGTCGTAGCGCGTCACGCGCTGCAGGGCACCGCCCAGGCCGGCGTACACCATAAACTTCTCGGGCTCGATGGTATAGCCCAGGCGCACGGCCGGATAAATTACGCCCTTGCCTACGCTGGTGGCCGTGTCGGAAGAATAGCCCACCGTGGCGCCTACCGAGAAGGCGATGCTGTTGCGCAGAAACTCGTATGCCGGCGTGGCCTGCACGAAAGTGCGGCTGCGCGTCCCGAAGTTGGGGAGCAGCGCAGGGGGGCCGGCGATACTGGTGCCCGACTTGTCCGACAGAAACGAGCCATCGGCGGCCAGCGTGATGCGGCTCGATTCGCCGAGGGCATAGCCAAGCTTGGCGTTGAGGCGGAAGTCGTTTTCGGAGGCGTCGAACGAGTCACCCCAGTGCCGGAAGCCGAGGCTGGCATCGTACTGCAGCTGCTGCTCGGGGTCGCGGTTGTGGGCGTAGGCTTTGGCGGCGAAGCGGTTGAACACCTGCTTGATGTCGCCGGATTCGGGCGCAACTACCGGGGCGCCGTTGGCCGCTTTCTCGTAGCCGTAGAAGTTGTAGCGCTCGCGGCCAAAGTCCAGGGTAGCGCCAATGGCGGCGGTGCCGCGATAAATTTCGCCCATGGCATGGGCGCTGGTTTCCGACATCCGGGAGTTCTTCCCATCCACGGGACCCTGAATGGAGCTTACGTGTTTGATATCCAACCCATAAGCATGGTCGGTATTGCGGGTGCTGTGGAAGTAGCCCCGGCCGTAGAACGTGCCGTAGTTGCCGATGGCAGCCTTCACGAAGTTGCCGGTGAGGGGCGTAGGCTCCTCGGCCCGAATGGTAAGCACCTTCACCGAAGGCGTGAGGCGGTCGGCGGGCAGGCGGAAATCGGGAAAGGTGTAGGCCACCTTGCGCTCGACTTTGGGCGGCGTCGGGAGCTTGATTTTATCGAAGTTGCGCGTGGCTTCGGGCAGCTGGTTCACCCGCTCTTTCACAATCTCAATCTCGGCCTCCTCAATATTGCCCTTATACTTGCCTTTGGTGGGCTGGGCCTGCGCAGAGGCCGCGGGCGCTACGCCGCCAGCCAGCACGGCCGCCAGGGCCAGCCCGGTGGCCAGCCGCCCGCTGGAGGATTTGGTAGAACGGCTTGTATTTATCGTCAAACGCTTCATCAGCAACTGGTTTTCTTTGAAGTAAATGCGCCGTTTCTAACGCTGGGTAGTATCAGCCGGGGCGGTGGTTGTACCGCGCAGATTAGTGCGCGGGGCCGGGGCTTTGCCTTTGGGGGGCGCGATGGTGGGCTTGGCGGGCGTGCCGGCCGGAGCCGCCGGAGTTTTGGCCGGGGCTTTAGTGGGCGCTTTCACCGGGGTTTTGGTGGGCGGAGTGGTTTCCTCGGCCTGGTCAGCACCCAGCGTTTTGAGACGCTGCCGGGCCGTTTCCAGCACTTCCGGCACCGGGAAGTTATTGTCGATGAGCGAATTCAGGGTGCCGCGCGCCTGGAAGTTGTCGCCTTCCGAGGCGTAGATGTCGGCAATCAGCAGGAAGGCCCGGCCCAGCCACAGCGAGTAGCTGCTGAAATCGGCGTTGACCTTCAGCGCCGCAGCTTTGGCTTCCTCGTTCTTTTTCTGCTTGAACAGCGTTTCGGCCAGGTAATACTGGGCTTCGGCTCCATTGATGTCGTTCGGGGCGGCCGTGACGGCTGTTGCCAGCTCGGTAGCGGCCTGGTCATAGCTTTCGGCGCGCAGGCTGGCCTTGCCTAAGTAGAGCAAAGCGGCGTTGGTCGCGTTGGCGGTGGCCCCGGCCTGGGTACGCAGCTCTTCGGCCACGCGGCGGGTGCCGGGGTAGTCGCCGCTCTCATAGAGGCTGCGCATCTGGCCGAGCGTGGCATTGGCCACTTCGCGGCGGTTGGTGCTGGCTCCCCGCAGGCGCTCGTAGAGCTTAGCCGCTTCGGGGTAGCTCTTGTTTTCGAATTCGAGGTCGGCGAGGCGGCCCACGGCGCGGTTCAGGAATTCACTTTTTCCCTCGGCCACTACGGCGCGCAGGCGAGCCAGGCCCTGCTGCTTGTCGCCGGTTTTCAGGTACGAATCCGCCAGGAAGAACCGGGCATCGGCCCCGAGGGAAGATTCGGGGTACTGCTTCAAGTAGGACTCGATGCGCAGAATGGCAGGCTTGTATTTCTCAGCCAGATATAAAGACTTCGCCGCTTCAAACTCCACGCTCTCAGTGGCCTTGCTGTCGGGGTTCTGGACTTTAAAAGCAGCCAATGCCGAGTCAAACTCCTCGGTGCGGCCCAGCGCCGTGAGGCTCTCCTGCAGGTTGTAAAGTGCTTGAGCGGCGGCCTCGCTACGCGGATAGCCAGTCAGCACCTGCTGGAAATCGACCACGGCTTTGTCCTGCTGCTGGAGGTTGGCGTAGGCCACGCCGCGCTTTTGCAGGGCCTGCGGCATCAGGGGGCTGTTGGGACGGCCCTCAATCAGGCGGGTAAAGCCGGCGACGGCCGGCTGGTACTCGCCGGCCTCAAACGCCAGTTGCGCCTGCTGGAACACGGCTTCCTCGGCATAGCGCGAGTTGGGGTTGGTTTTGAGCAGGGCGGCCAGCGTGCTGGTGGCCTCCTCGCGACGGCCCATCAGGCCCAATGTGCGGCCCTTCTGGTAGTAGGCGTAGTCCTTATCGGCTGCGTTGGCTTTGATAACCTTGTCGTAGAGGTCGAGGGCCTGCTGGTAGTTTTTCGATACGTAGTAGGTATCGCCCAGCCGCAGGGTGGCGTCGTAGTAGTTGGGGTCGGCGGGCTTGGCGTCGGTATCATTCAGGAAGGCGGCGAACTGCGGGCGGGCCTTATCGTACTGCTTGGTATTGTAGTAAGCATAGCCCAGCCCATAGCGGGCTTTCTGCTCAAAATCGGCCTCTTCGGGGCTCACCCCGCCCCGCCGGACCGAGCGCGCCGCGGCGGCATAGGCCGTAATGGCATCGGGATACTGCTGGCCCACGCTGAAAATCTCCCCCCGCAACACCTGCGCCGCTGCCCGCAGGCCATCATCGGACGGGAATTTCAGGGACTTGTCCAGCAACGGCAGCGCCTGGGCGTAGTTGCCGTTGTTGTACAGCAAGGCGGCTTGGGAATAGGCCACGCGCTGGTAGGTGGCATCCAGCTTTTCGCTGCGGTCGTCGATGCTTTCGAGGTAGGTCAGGGCCTGCGCGTAGTCCGTCGACGACAGAAAGCTATTGCTCAGCAAGTCGTCGACGATAGGCTGATTTTTCGAGCGCGGAAATTTCTTACGGAAGTCGCGCAGCACGTTGATGACCTCGGGCAGGTTGCCCTGCTCGTACTGCACCTGGCCCAGCTTGAGGGTGGCGTTTTCGGCAATGTTCTTATCGAACGTGCCCTGGCGGGCGGCCTCAAAAGCCGTTACGGCCTGGGGCTTCTGGTTGGCCTGCACGTAGCTCAGGCCGAGGTGGTAGGCGGCGTTCTGGCCCAGCGAATCGCGGCGCACGGCCACGTTCTTCAGGTTGGCAATGGCGCCCTTGAAGTCGCCCATCTTATAATTGGCGTAGCCAATTTTGTATTGCAGCGCCGGCTCAATCCGGTTCTGATGCACAGCAGCGTACTTATCGTAATACTCGGCAGCCTCCTTGTACTGTTCCTTCTGGTAGTAGGCATCGCCTACCAGCAGTTGGATTTCATCGGAATTCTGGGGCGGCGGCGTGTTTTGCAGGGCCTTGGTGGCGTAGCCAATCAGGCCATCGTAGTTGCCCTCTTTGTAGTAAATCTGGGTGATGATGGCCGGCACGACCGGCTTGTAGGCGTCGTTCTGCTCGGCCACGCCGAGGTCGGCGCGGGCGGCGGCGTAGTCGCCGGCGCGGTAGCCGAGGTAGCCGGCATAGTAGGAACTGGCGTACTTATACTGGCTCTGTACCTGCTTGTTGCGGTCGAACAGCAGGCGGGCCTTCTCGTAGTCTTTCTGCTCGAAATAGCTGTAGCCGAGCTTGAAATCGGACTCGGCGCGCTGGTCGTTGCTCAGGTTGTCGGGCGCTACCTTGGTGAAGTAGCGGATGGCCGACTCATAGTTTTTCTGGTCGAAGTAGAACTTGCCCAGCTCGAAGTAGGCTGCGGCGGCCTGCGGGTGAGCCGGGTGCCTGGCCGCGAAATCCAGGATGAGGCCCTCGGCATCGGGGTGCGAGAGGTAAAGGCCGCTCACGGCGTAGTAGTACTCGGCATCGGCGGTGCGGTCGCCGGCGGCGGGGCCGGCCTGGCTGCTGTGCACCGGCTCTATGGCCAGGTACTGCCGAAACGCCTCCTGCGCCGCGCCGTACTGGCCACGGTCAAACAACTCCAATCCTTCCTGAAAGTGCCGCTCATCGGAGGCGAAAACCTGGGTTTGCTGGGCCTGGGCTACCATGGGTGCCGCGGCACTCAGGGTGGCGGCCAGCGCCAGCCGGGGAAATAGCTTCATGTAAATACCTGTCGTGGAGGGGCCGCACCGGGCCCGGGAACTCGCCAAAAGTAGCGATAAATGCCCGTAGGTTGCCCAGCTAACGCGGAAAGGCGGATTTCATTGCCGGTCCGGCAGTTCAACTTGGCACATCCTTCGGGACTTGCCCAGCGGAATCCATTGCCTTACACACGCCGATGCCACTCCATTTCGGGCTTGAGCTTTCGATTTCTGAGTTCCGAAAACACCTCTACTCCTTCGTCGCGCAGGAATGTCTCCAGCGAAGAAACATCGGTGGCGAATGCGTCCAGAAATTCCTCAAACTGCCATCGGACCAACAATCCTGCGGAGTTCAAATAAGGCTCAGCATAGCTGTCGAAGCCTGGCAGCAGCTTGCGGTGGGCTTCCTCCTCATCCACAGCTTTCACCAACAGAATTCGGTCTTCGTACCCCTGGAATCCACCTGTTTCGTTTTCTATCTGAATAGAAAAACGTGCCTTGATGCTCCAAAAGAAGCTCTCCGGCTCCGGCGTTTTTCGGCTAATACCTTCTATCGACTCGATAGAAATCGTTTTGACCGCCGCTGTTGCCAATAAGGCCGGCAGTTGATTCAGCGGCAATACCACTCTCACCCCAACGGGACGGTAATGCGTGCCCGTTTTTTCGAAAGCCACCTTCCCAAGACTTGCCTTTAATGCCCTGAAAGCTTCCCATATTTGCGCCGCAATGCGTCGTCTTCGCTCGGCAGGTGGGTGGTTCATTAACGATTTATAGCCAGGATAAGGCAACCGCAGATGCACCTTCGCCATGTTGTCCAATCCGGGCAATTCCGCATCCGTCAGATTCCATTCTGATAAGTCTATTACTGCTTTCATCTTTCTGTTGCCGTCAAGTTCTTATCACGACATTCCGCTGCAAATGAAACTAGCCGTAGCGCAGAAAGCGCCAGATACGCGAAGCATTTACGGCCAAGCTGTATCACATCTGGAACCACAGGTTAAATCAATCAAAAAGGTCCTGCCAGCAATTGCCAACGGGACCTTCTGCTTGTTGAGTTGGCCGGAGCCGACCGACTATTTGAATTTGGGCGTAATGCCCGGCAGGTTCAGGTTGCCGGCCTTGTAGCGCTTGTAGAGGTAAGCCGCACCGGCGGCCAGCAGGGCACCTTTTACCAGCTTACCGGAATTGGAGCCGCCGGCACGGGTACCATCGTCATTGGTTCGGCTGCCGAACAGGCCGGAAATCAGGCCCCCCAGGGAGCCGCTAGGTTGGTTATCGCTCATGAGTGAAATCAGTTTAAAGTGAAATACCCTCCTGTTACGGCCATGATTGGGCTGTTGTTACCCCAGCACGCCGGCCGGTACGTTGTGCAGAATCAGCCACACCAGCTCCCGCAGAATCTCGGCGTCGTCCATCGAGCCGCTTTCGATGCCTTTGCTCTGCGCATCGGCCCGGCGGATGTTGTGGATGAGGCCCACCACCCGCTCGGGCGGAAACACGCGCAGGGCCTGCTGGTACTCCTTTTGCGCGAAGCTGTTGAGGATGCCCAGGCTCTTGAACACACCATCGGGCGGGTTGGGGCCGGCCTGGTGCAGCACCAGCAGCTTGGTGAAGAAGTTGAACAGCAGCGTGAGGTTCGGGATGAGCGGGTTGGCCTTGGGGTTGGCCGCGAAGTAGGCCAGAATGCGGTTGGCTTTCAGCACGTCGCGCTGCACCAGTGCCTTTTGCAGCTCGAAAATATTGTAGTCCTTGCTGATGCCCACCATGCCCTGCACCAGCTCCTCATCAATCGGCTGGCCGGGCTTGAGGTTTAGCACCAGCTTGTCCACTTCATTGGCCAGCCGGCCCAGGTCGGCCCCGATGTACTCGGCCAGCATAGCAGTGGCCTGCCCGGTAATCTGCTGGCCCCGGCTGCGCACGTTGGCCGTGAGCCACTGCGGCACCTGGTTGTCGTAGAGCTTCTTGCTGGTCATGAGCACGGCCGACGAGTCTTTGCCCGACAGCAGCTTGCCCAGCTTTTTGCGGCTGTCCAGCGTTTTGTGCTTGTAGCAGAACACCAGCACGGTACTGGGCAATGGGTTTTTAAGATAGGCCTCCAGAAAAGGCCAGCTCCGTTCCTGCTCCAGGTCGGCCACGGTCTGGGCTTCTTTCACGATGACGACCGAGCGCTCGGCCATCATGGGGAAGCGCTTGGCCTGGCCCAGAATGGCCGTCACGTCCACGTCCTTGCCGTACACCACCACTTGGTTGAAGCTACGCTCGTGCTCGGCCAACACGGTTTTCTCAATCAAATCGGCCACCACATCAATATAGTACGGCTCTTCTCCCTGCAAAAAATACACGGGTTGAAACTGCCGCTGCTGGAGCTGCTTAAGTATCGCGTCGGCTTCAAGTAGGGACATGGGGGCTTGGGGGCTTAGGGACTTGGGTGCTATCCCGACTCAAAATTAGCGCCTGCCTGCCCCTGCCCCTACCTTTGCCCCTCTTTATTACCGGCGTGGTTTAGGAATTCGGCCTTCCCGGTCAACCCAAAACCAAGTCCCCCAGTCCCCAAGACCCCATGTCCCTCATTGAAGAACTGACCTGGCGCGGCATGTTTCATGACGCTATGCCCGGCACTGCCGAACACCTTGCGGCCAATGCCCCCATCACCGGCTACATTGGCTTTGACCCCACGGCGGCCTCGCTGCACATTGGCAACCTGGCTACCATTATGCTGCTGGTGCATTTGCAGCGCGCCGGCCACCGCCCCGTGGCCCTGGTAGGCGGTGCCACCGGCATGATTGGCGACCCCAGCGGCAAATCGGCCGAGCGCAACCTGCTCGACGAAGCCACCCTGCGCCACAATCAGGCCGGCATTCAGGCCCAGCTCGAAAAGTTTCTGGATTTTTCGGAAGGCCCCACCGGCGCGCTGGTGGTGAACAACTACGACTGGTTTAAGGAAATCGGCTTCCTGGGCTTCCTGCGCGAAGTAGGCAAGCACCTCACGGTGAACTACATGATGGCCAAAGACTCGGTAAAGCGCCGCATCAGTGGCAACGAGGACAGCGGCTCCGACGGCATCAGCTACACCGAGTTCAGCTACCAGCTGCTGCAGGGCTACGATTTCGTGCACCTCAACAAAACGCTGAACTGCACCCTGCAAATGGGCGCCAGCGACCAGTGGGGCAACATCACGACCGGCACCGAGCTCATCCGCCGCCTCAACAACGCCGATGAATCGACCGAAACCCAGGCACCAGGCACCAGGCACCAGGCACCCAACAAAGCCTACGCCCTCACCGGCCAGCTCATCACCAAGGCCGACGGCACCAAGTACGGCAAATCCGAAACCGGCACCGTCTGGCTCGATGCCAAGCTGACTTCGCCCTACCAGTTCTACCAGTTTTTCCTGAACTCGGCCGATGTGGACGCCCCGCGCCTCATCCGTGTGTTCACGCTGCTCAGCGAACCCGAGATTCTGGCCATCGAAGCCGAGCACGCGGCTGCCCCGCACCTGCGCACCCTGCAAAAGGCCCTGGCGGCCGACGTAACCACCCGCGTGCACTCGGCCGAAGCCACCGAAGCCGCCATTGCCGCTTCGCAGGTCCTGTTTGGCGGCGGCGACCTTGCCTCGCTCGATGAAGCCACGTTGCTCGATGTATTTGCCGGCGTGCCGCACCTGCGCGTGCTCCGCGCCGAGATGGCCGAACTCAACACCACTACCTTCCTCAGCGATTTCACCCTGCACAAAATCTTTCCTTCCAAAGGCGAGGCCCGCAAGATGATTCAGGCCGGCGGCGTGAGCATCAACCGCGAGAAAGTGGCCTCCCCCGATGCGTCAGTGGGCGCGCTGCAGCACCTGGCCGGCAAATATCTGGTGGTGCAGAAGGGCAAAAAGAACTACTTCCTGGTCGAGTTGGTGTAATACCACCGTCCTGCCCTCCTTACAGTCGCACAACATCCACAAAAAAGGCCCCACCAAGCGGTGGGGCCTTTTTTTCGTCCACAGAATCCGCGAAATCCGAAGAATCCGCACGAACCCGTGGTTCAGAATTACTTCTTAGCGGGGGCTTTCTTAGCCGGAGCAGCTTTGGCGGGAGCGGCCTTCTTGGCAGCCGGAGCCTTAGCAGCGGGAGCAGCCGCAGCCGCACCGGTGTTTTTGGTGTTCTGCACTTCGGTGCGGAACGCCTGAGCCATCGTTTTCAGCTCCTGCATGCCTTTGCGTACGCGGGTACCAGCAGCAGCGTTCTGCTTGTCGTAGAATTTCGAGAAATCGTCTTCGAGCGACATCACGAGGTCCTTCAGTTTGCCAAAATTGTTCATTGGAAGTTGGGGTTGGGGGTGAAAAATGAGTTTGTGGTGGTGTTAAGCCGGCCCTAATATACAGGGATTTCAAATGCAAGCAAGTTTTTCACTTTTTTTTAAAACGCCCTCCCCGGCTTTCAAAGGCAGATTTCGTCAAAAAAAAGGCCGTTTGCGCAAATTGCGCAAACGGCCAGCCCATTAGAATAGTCCAAAAACAAAAACGCGGGCTACCTCTTCAGGCAGCCCGCGTCGGTAGTTGGCAGTACCGTTTTAAACGGCCTCCGGAATCGCAGTAGTACGGCTGTAGAGGCCCTTTTTGAGCTTATCGGCCACGGCGGTAAAGGCCACAATCGTTTCCTCTACATCCGCAAGTGTATGGGCGGCCGTGGGGATGATGCGCAGCATAATTACGCCCTTCGGCACTACCGGATACACCACTATAGAGCAGAAAATACCGTGATTCTCACGCAAATCCAGCGTTACCTGCGTTGCATCGGCCACGGTGCCCTCCAGCAGCACGGGCGTTACCGGCGAGGTGGTGGTGCCCAGATTGAAGCCTTTTTCACGCAAGCCACTCTGCATGGCCCGCACAATGGTCCAGAGGTTTTCTTTGAGCTGCGGTTGGGTGCGCAGCAACTCCAACCGCTTTAGCGCACCCGCTACGAGGGGCATGGGCAGCGATTTGGCGAAAATCTGGCTACGCATGTTGTAACGCAAATAGTCAATTACGCTTTCCGGCCCGGCCACGAACGCGCCGATGCTGGCCATGCTCTTAGCAAAGGTCGAAAAATAAAGGTCGATACCATCCTGTACGCCCTGTTCTTCGCCCGTTCCGGCCCCTTTGGCGCCCATCGTGCCAAAGCCATGAGCATCGTCAACGAAGAGGCGGAAGTCGAATTTTTCCTTCAGTGCCACCACGCCGCGCAGGTCGCCCTGGTTGCCCGACATGCCAAATACGCCCTCGGTGATAACGAGGATGCCGCCGCCGGTTTCGTCGGTCAGGCGCTTGGCGCGCTCCAGCTGCTTTTCCAGGCTGGCCATGTTGTTGTGGTTGTACACAAACCGCTTGCCGGCGTGCAGGCGCACCCCGTCGATGATGCAGGCGTGCGACTCGGCGTCGTACACAATTACGTCGTGGCGGTTCACCAGCGCGTCGATGATAGACACCACGCCTTGGTAGCCGAAGTTGAGCAGCGTGGCGGTGGGCTTCATCACTATCTCGGCCAGCTCGTCTTCCAGCTGCTCGTGCAGGGTCGAATTGCCGCTCATCATGCGTGCGCCCATGGGCAGGGCCATGCCGTAGTCGGCGGCCGCGTCGGCATCGGCCTTGCGCACCTCGGGGTGGTTGGCCAGCCCGAGGTAGTTATTCAGACTCCAGGTCAGCACTTCTTTGCCCCGGAAAATCATGCGAGGCTTGATTTCACCTTCCAACTTGGGGAAAGCAAAGTAGCCGTGCGCATAGCTTGAATGCGAACCCAGAGGCCCACGGTTGGCCGAAACCCGGTCAAAAATATCCACTGAAAAAACGGTAATAGGGTGAGAAAAGGCGGGGGAACTGCCGCTTTGGGAATTACTATTGTTTTTACAACCCAAAACGGGGCTAACCACAAAGGTAACCACCGGTTCGCGGATGTACATAATTTGGGCTTAATAACCGCGTAATGGCCCGAGGGTTTGCCGGCGGGGCGTGGTTTCGCAGTTTCTTTGTGGGCGCTTTGCCTCGATTGCCCTTGCGGCCCGTCGTGCAGCGCCCCGCGAAGCAGCTTCACGGCTTCGTTACCACCATTGATTTGCCGATGCGGCCGCGTTGTGCCAGCCGCGCTCAGCATGACTGTACTGATTGAATTGCTCCCCTCCCACCCACATGAAAAAAATCACCAAGCTGCTCGTCGCCAATCGGGGCGAAATCGCCCTCCGCGTCCTCCGTTCCGCCAAGGAAATGGGCATTGCCACCGTGGCCATCTACTCGGAGGCCGACCGCAATGCCCTGCATGTGCGCTACGCCGATGAGGCCGTATGCGTAGGCCCGCCTGCCTCGAAAGACAGCTACCTGCGCGGCGACAAGATTCTGGCAGTCTGCAAGGAATTGGGGGTTGATGCCATTCATCCCGGCTATGGTTTCCTCTCGGAGAATGCCGGCTTTGCCCGCATGGTGCGCGAGGCAGGGCTGATTTTTGTGGGCCCCAGCCCCGAGGCCATGGAAATGATGGGCGACAAGCTCTCGGCCAAGCAGGCCGTGAAAGCCTACAACATTCCGCTGGTGCCCGGCACCGACGAAGCGATTTCGGACGTAGCCGCCGCCAAGGAGATTGCGAAGGAAGTCGGCTTTCCCATCCTAATCAAGGCCTCGGCCGGCGGCGGCGGCAAGGGCATGCGCATCGTGAATGGGGCCGATGAGTTTGAGGAGCAAATGCAGCTGGCCATCAACGAGGCCGTGTCGGCGTTTGGCGATGGGGCGGTATTCATCGAGAAATTCGTGACCGGCCCCCGCCACATCGAAATTCAGGTTTTGGGTGATGAGCACGGCAACATCGTGCACTTGTTCGAGCGCGAGTGCAGCATCCAGCGCCGCCACCAGAAGGTGATTGAGGAAGCGCCTTCATCGGTGCTTACCCCCGAGCTGCGTGCCGAAATGGGCCGCTGCGCCGTGGACGTGGCCCGCGCCTGCAACTACGCGGGCGCTGGCACCGTGGAATTCCTGCTCGACGATAAACGCAACTTCTACTTCCTGGAGATGAACACGCGCCTGCAGGTAGAGCACCCCGTGACCGAGCAAATCACCGGCCTCGACCTGGTGAAAGAGCAGATAAAAGTGGCCCAGGGCGAGCCCCTCGCCTTCTCGCAGGACGACCTCACCATTACCGGCCACGCCATGGAGCTGCGCGTGTACGCCGAAGACCCGCAAAACAACTTCCTGCCCGACATCGGAACCCTCACCACCTACGTGCGCCCCCAAGGCCCCGGCGTGCGCGTCGACGACGGCTTCGAGCAAGGCATGGAAATCCCGATTTACTACGACCCGATGATTGCCAAGCTGGTCACCTTCGGGGCCGACCGCGCCGAGGCCATCGCCCGCATGCTGCGGGCCATTGAGGAGTATAAAATCACCGGCATCGAAACTACGCTGCCCTTCGGAGCCTACGTAATGCGCCACCCCGCCTTTGTGAGCGGCGACTTCGATACCAACTTCATTAAGGACCATTTCTCCCCCGCCGACCTCGCCCCCATCACGCCGGATGAAGCCACGGCCAAAGTAGCCGCCGCGCTGGGTGCGATGCTGCTCAGCGAGAAGAAACCTAAAACAACTGCCGCAACTGGTGAAACAGCGGGCGCGGAGGTTTCGGGCTGGCGGCGCAACCGGTTGGGCGTGCGGTAACGTCCTCAATTTAAAAAAAAAGGGAAGCATGGCTGACGCCGGGCTTCCCTTTTTTTAGTGCGCCTACAGCTTCGTTAAGCTGTCACCACCGATAGTATCCCAAAAGTATTTGCACGCTTCAGATTCGCTGGCAAAGATTTTCAAGTTGGATTTCTGGCCCCTTTCGCTATAATAAACCTCCCATCCACGAGTTGTTTTGCCAATGGTGTAGGTTTCGTTAAGTAAGCCACCGTTTAGGTACCAGCCGCGAAACCTTCCTGCTATCAGTGCTTCTTCTAACGTTTTTAAATCCATTTATCACCTGATATAACAGTTGAAGTAGTCGGGTTCTTTACGCCTCTTTAATCCGAGGGTCAAACTCAAAGTCTTCCCAGCCCACAATCTTTACCTGCCCAAAATCCGGGTGCTGGGTATTGAGCACGTAGTTGTGCTCGTGAGCGATGATGGAGGACGGCACCCGCAGAATAGCCACAGTTTGGCGCTGGTACCAGGCTGCTCCTAAGGGCTGACAGCGGGCGTAGTGGCGCGGCAGCTGCCATTCGGGGGGCATCTGGTCCAGCGTTAGTTCTTCGACGGCTAACGTATCCGGCACTTCAATGCGGATGACTTTGAAGAGGCTATTGAGACCCTCGCCGCTGCGGTGCACCACGTTTTCGAGGCAGGCCAGGGCGCGGCTGCCAGCGGCGTAAATGACTAGCTGGCCGCGCAGGTTCCAGCGGCCGGGGTTGCCGGAAGCGACTAGCTCGCCGGCATACTTGGCTAGGCAGATGCGGTAGATTTCCACTGGGAGAAGTTAATCGAACGTCGTGCTTCGCGGGGCGCAGCATAACGTTCTGTTAGGCAAAATCCCCATAGGCGATGCGGGCGACTTCGGCGGCCACCAGGTCGATGCCGCCGCTCGTTTCGAGCAGGGCCAGCGGCGGCTGGTTGTCGAGGCCGTAGGCGGGCTTATCGAGCCAGCGGCGGAAGGCCGGCAGCGCACCGAAGGACTCTTCTCCCAGGCGGGCCAGGGCCAGTAGTTTCAAGATTTGCTCGCTGGCAGCGGGGCCGAGGCGCTTTTTACCCTCACGGTAAGCGCGCAGGGTTTTGGTGGTGGTATGCAGGAGAGCAGCCAGCTCATCGGCGCTCAGCTTTAGCAGCGAGGCCACGTCGAAAGCCGTTTTGGCCGGCACGCCGGTGCGGGCTTCCATCACGAGGGCGAAGGAATCGGCCACGGTGGCTTGCAGGCTCCGCAGGGCAGGCGAATAAACGGCGACGGGAGGAGTGGCAAAGGCAGCCATGAGTGTTGGGAATTAGTTCTTTCCTCAAATATGGGAAATATTTCTTTATTAACGGGAAATATTTCCCATTAGTTTCCGGCGAGGTAAGCCACTCTGCGCGAAAGCCTAGCTCAATATGCTCCAGCCATCAAGCGCTTGCCGATTTGATATCCACCCCGCTCTCACCTGCTATCAATGTGCCTGACAGACCTCGAAGAACGCAACAGCCGTTTATATGCGCCCACCGCGCCGGCCGGGTGTTTCTGGTTAGCTACAGCTTCATGATGCGGCGGCGGTACACTTTTTCGCCCAGACTGACGCGCAGCACATAGATACCGCTATGCACAGCGCGCAGGTCCAGCCCCGTGCCGGTGGCTTCGGCCACGCGGTTGCCTTGCAGCGAGAATAGCTCCAGGTGGGCAGTACCCTTGCCGCCCGGGGCCAGCACCCGCAGATAGCCGCTGGTGGGGTTGGGGTAGGCCGTCAGCTCAGGTTCGGGCAGAACGGGCGGCGCCGGGGTGGTAAAGCTCGATTCGGCGCTGTAGTAGTAGGTGCCGTTGTGAAGGAACCGGATGCGCATGCGGTAGGCCGTGGTGGGCAGCAGGCCACTGGGCACGCGGGCGCGTAGCGAGTCGCTGCCGTACCACAGGGCGGGGTAGGCCAGGGCCACTTGGCTGAAGCCGGGTACATTGGCCGGGCCAAACTCGAAGCGGGCACTATCAACAATACAGTTGGTGCTTGTGAGCGTGCCCGCTAGCACGGCGCTGCTGTCGGTGAGGGCCACCGGTGACAGGGCTTCGGCCCGAAACGGCAGCGGATTGGCCGCCAGCGAGCGCCGCACCAGCATGCCGTTGCCCCCGCCCAGCACCAGCGACTGCCCACCGTGGGTGTACCCCATCGCCTGCGAGCCCAGGTTACGCTCCCAAATCCAGGTACGGCCGCCATCGGCAGTGCGGAAAATAGAACCGGCATCGTCCTGCACGCAGCCATTGTCGCGGTCGACGAAGTGCAGGCGCAGGGTGTGGCCGGTTGAATACCCTCGCGAGCGGTTGATTTCGAGGGGCGTCCAGGTAGCGCCGCCGTCCGTGGTCTTGTACACCACGGCGTATTCATCGAGCACATACCCAACCTGCTGGTCGAGGAATTGCACGTCGCTTGGGGTTCCGTATTGGTTAAGCCGAACGGGCTGCCAGGTCAGGCCGCTATCGGAGGTTTTGAACAGGTCGCCGAAGGCGGTAGCAAAGCCGGTGGTGGCCGACACAAAGTTGAGCTTGCGAATGCCCTGCGTATAGGTTCCGTTGAGCAGCTGCCACGTCTGGCCGTCATCGGTAGTGCGGGCAATAACGTACCCATTGCCATCGAGCCCGCCCGCGTAGCCTACTTGGGCGTTCACCATGCTCAGGGTTGAGACGACAGTAGTGCCGTAGTAGCGGGCTGGAATTGTGATGGTGGTCCAGGTTTGGCCGCCATCAACTGAGCGGGCGATGTTGCCATTCACCGCCAGCAACGTATTGGCGTCGAGGCAGGCCAGTTGGGTTCCCGCCATTTGGGAGCGCAGCGTCCAGTTATCACCACTATCGGTGGTGCGCAGCAGGCCATTGCTGCTCAGGGCATAGCCCAATGCCCCACTGCCCGGAAATGCGACTGCCTGAATGTTGCCCATAAGCGGGCCGAGCGGCTGCCAGGTTTGGCCGCCATCGGTGGTGCGCATGATGGGGCCTTTGTTGCCCCGGCCGGTCACATAGCCCGTGCTGGCCGAGGTGAAGCGGACGCTGCTCCAGTAGTTGCCGTTGATGAAGCCGGAGTTTGCAGCCGGACCAATAGCAGTCCAGGTCAGCCCTGCATTGGTAGTGGAGTAGATGGTGCCGTAATCGCCCACCGCAAAGCCGGCCGTGGCCGACAGAAAGTGCATGTCGGCAATATCCTGCATGCTATTCGATACCAGCGTCCAGGTCAGGCCGCCATCGATGGTTCGCAATAGGTCGCTATGCTCACGGTGCGCAAACCCCACCCGCGGCGAGATAAAGTGGAGCATGGTGATTTCGGAAGGGAAATAACTGACCTCCGACAGCTTGGTCCAGGTGGCGCCGCCGTCGGTGGTTTTGTACACCTTCCCTCCCCACGAACCTAAAAAGCCCACTTTCCCCGACACGAAAAAGCTGCTCAGCACCTGAACGCCGCTGTTCGATTCCTGCCAATGGCGGCCACCATCAGCGGAGCGGCGCACGAGGCCGTTGTTCGTCAACTCCACTACCGTATCAGCACTGATGGCGTGAAGCCGGGTGTAGTAGTTCTGTAACAAGGGCTGGCTATAGCCGCCATACTGCGGGGCCGTTTGGGGCGCGCCAGACACCCGCGCCCAGCTGGTGCCGCCATCGGTGCTGCGCCACAGCACGCCGGGGTGCGTGAGCAAATAGCCGATTCCATCCGGCGAAAAGTCCAGGTCGGCGGCATCGGGGTAGCGCTTCACTTCCTGCCAGGTGGTCCCGGCATCGTCGGTGCGCAGCAGCGAGCCAACTTCCTGGAGAACGAAGCCCCGGTTGGCGCTCACAAAGCGCACTACCTTCCCCGGATAGGTATTGGGCTTAGGGTTAAGCCATTGCCACTGGGCGGCGACAGGCTGAAGGAGTATAAGCCAAAGAAAACCGGCGAGTAGAGTTGTTTTCATGGTGGAAATTTACCCTCAAATTTCCTTTCCAAACGTCCTCCCCGGCCCGCTGCGCCGCTGCTACAGCAAGTCCCCTATCTCGCGCACGCCCACCGGCCGCGCCACCGTGAAGCCTTCGCCAAACTCCACCCCAATAATATGGCCGAACTCGCGCGCCCGTGCCTCCATAAACCGGCCAAAGGCCTGGCTGGAAAGGTACGTTTGCGGGGCATCTAAATCCGGGTTGAAAAACTGGGTTTTGAAGGCCTGAATGGCTTCCCACTTCTTCTCCCAATAGGGCGTGATATCGACCACGAATGCGGGCGTCAGTTGGCGGTCCTGAATGTAGTGATACACGTTTTTGGGCCGCCAGGCTTCCTGCGGCTGGCCATCATCACCGATGGTCTCAATCATACGCAAACCGGCCAGAAAGCAGGCCTCCACGGCTAGTTGAGCAGCGCGACCGTGGTCGGGGTGCCGGTCAACAATGGCATTGCAGAGCACTACCTCGGGCTGGTAGCGCCGAATGGCGGCAATAAGCGGCAGCTGGTGCTCCCGGTCGTTGCGGAAGAAGCCATCGGCCATGCCCAGGTTTTCACGGATGTCAATGCCCAGAATTTTATTGGAAGCAGCCGCTTCAGCCGCCCGAATGGCCGGCGTACCGCGCGTGCCCAACTCGCCCCGCGTGAAGTCGACAATACCCACTTTTTTGCCGGCCGCCATGCTGGCTAGTAGCGTGCCGGTGCAGGACATTTCCACATCATCGGGATGCGCGCCGAGGGCTAAGACATCTAGTTTCATCACTGATTTTAACTGATTAGTATATTTTTTGCTGCCTACAGCATTCCTTTTTTCCTCGTTACGGCCAAAACAGCAGGAATACTGCCCCATCCCACAGCTTACCGAATCGAAACCGAATAAATCAGCGAAATCACGGTTAATCCGCGAAAATCAGTGATTTACTTAACCCGCAGCTTCTTGCCGGGCTGCAACGTTTTCAATCCCGGGTTCAGCTTCTTCAGGGTACTGACGCGTACTCCGTACCGCTCCGCCACCTCCGACAGGGTATCGCCGGAGCGCACCTTGTGCGTGACCGTCTGGCGTGCCCGTGACGGGGAACCACTGCGGCTGCTACTACCGCTGCTGTGATGCCCCAAGGCACGGCTGTAGTAGTTGAACAGGGCCGCCGTAATCGTAAAATTGTCCTTCCGCAGCTTGTAGCCGGGAAAGTCATACATCAGCACCGGATTAATGGGGTTGCCCTGGTAGCGCACCTCAAAGTGCAGGTGCGAGCCCGTGCTACGCCCCGTGCTGCCGCCGTAGCCAATGAGCTGGCCGGCTTTCACGAAGGTGCCCACCGTTACCAGCGCCTTGCTCAGATGCCCGTACACGGTTTCGAGGCCGTTGTAGTGGCGCACCAGAATGTAGTTGCCGTAGCCGCCGCCGTCCCAGGCCTGAATACGAACCACACCGTCGAACACCGTTTTCACCGAGTCACCGGTTTCCAGGTCCAGGTCCATGCCGTAGTGCCAGCGGTAGCCCCGGAAGGCAAAGCCCGAGGTAATGGGCGTAGACAAAAGCGGCATTTTAGCGTAGCGCTGGCGGTTGGGGTCGGTGAGGTGCAGCCTCAGCGAGTCGCGGTAGCTGCGGCCATCCACGCGGTACGGGTTCACGCGGTGCGTGTCCCAGATGGAATAGTAGCCGGCCACCTTCACCCACGACGAATCAATGAGCACTTCCTCCGACATCTCCACGATTTCCTGCCCGCCCTCGTTCAGCGTCGTGGTGTCTTCGCTCACAATGCTGAGCTTTTTAGCCGGGTTGAAATAAATGGATTTCGCGGCGTCCGAATTATCGTCGGGTATCTCCTCGGTTTCGATAACCGTAGTAGTATCCGGCCGCACATAGCGCATGCGGGGCGTTTTGATGCGGAAAAAGTCCGATTTGCCGGTTGTACTGCCGGCTTTGGCCTTGGTGCGCGGAGCCTTACGCTTCTGCGCCTGGGCCGGACTCAGCCCCGCCAGCAGGCAGAGGAGTGCCAGCAGGAGCAGCGCCGGGCGCCAAAAAGTTGTTTTCAGGAAAGTCAAAAGCAGGTTTTTTTAACTGGAAGCCATTGAACGTCATGCAGAGCATAGCGAAGCATCTTTACCGCAATAGTAAACCCTTTCCATTGGATTACTATTGTGGTAAAGATGCTTCGCTACGCTCTGCATGACGTTCCAGACGCAAATTTAGTGTATGCCCATGGCGGCCAGGTAGCGCTCGGCATCCAGTGCGGCCATGCAGCCGGTACCGGCGGCCGTCACGGCCTGGCGATAGGTGAAGTCCTGCACATCGCCGCAGGCAAAGATGCCATCCACGTTGGTTTTGCTGGTGCCGGGAATGGTTTTCAGGTAGCCCTGCTCATCGTGGTGCAGGTAGGGCTGAAAAATGGTGGAATTCGGCTCGTGGCCAATGGCTACGAAGAAGCCCGTGAGCGCAATTTCGCGGGTTTCGTGGGTCAGCACGTTTTTCACGCGCACCCCTTCTACCGCGTGCTCGCCCAGAATCTCATCCGTCACGGTATCGAACAGCACCTCAATCTTGGGGTTGTCGAGCACGCGCTGCTGCATGATTTTCGAGGCTTTCATCTCACTCTTACGCACTATCATGGTCACCTTGCTGCACAGGTTGGCCAGGTAAGTGGCTTCTTCAGCGGCGGTATCACCCGCGCCCACAATGGCCACTTCCTGCCCGCGATAGAAGAACCCGTCGCACACGGCGCAGGCCGAAACACCCGAGCCATTCAGCCGCGCTTCCGACGGGATGCCCAGCCACTTGGCCGAAGCGCCCGTGGCAATAATCACGGTATCTGCGGTCAACTCCAGGCTTTCATCAATCGTGATTTTGCGTGGCGTCACCGAGAAGTCTACCGCCGTAGCAATGCCATAGCGGATATCAGTTCCAAAGCGCGAAGCCTGCTTTTTCAGGTCCTCCATCATTTCCGGACCCATCACGCCATCGGCGTAGCCAGGAAAGTTCTCCACATCATTCGTGATGGTGAGTTGCCCCCCCGGCTGCAAACCCATATACATAACGGGGGCCATGTTGGCACGGGCGGCATAGATGGCGGCGGTGTAGCCGGCTGGGCCGGAGCCGATAATCAGGCATTTGATGTGTTCAGCCATTGCGTAGTGCGGTAAGCTTTAGCTTGCCGTCTGTGAAAGTGGTAGTCAAATAAAAGTCTCACGGCAAGCTAAAGCTTACCGCACAAGTTGTACAAAAAACCCCAACCTTACAGCCGGGGTTTCTCAACAACAAAACTAAGCAGAAGTTAGCCCAGATAAGGCTTCAGCGCCTTCGAGCGCGACGTGTGCCGCAAACGACGAATTGCCTTCTCCTTAATCTGACGCACCCGCTCGCGGGTCAGGTTAAACTTCTCGCCAATTTCTTCCAAGGTCAAAGCGGCTTCGCCATTCAAACCGAAGTAGAGCGTAATCACGTCCGCCTCGCGCTTGGTGAGCGTGCTCAGGGCGCGCTGCACCTCCTTGCGGAGCGAGTCGTTCATCAGGGCCATGTCCGGCGACTCCTCATCCTCGTTTTCGAGCACGTCGAGCAGACGGTTTTCCTCGCCCTGCACAAACGGAGCATCCACCGATACATGGCGGCCCGAAATTTTCAGGGTATCCACTACTTCCGAAGTAGTCAACTCCAGCACCTCAGCAATTTCTTCGGGCGAAGGCTCGCGCTCGAATTTCTGCTCCAACTCCGAGAAGGACTTGCTGATTTTGTTCAACGAACCTACCCGGTTCAGGGGCAGACGCACGATGCGGCTCTGCTCGGCCAGGGCCTGCAGAATCGACTGGCGAATCCACCAAACGGCGTACGAAATGAATTTGAAGCCTCGGGTTTCGTCGAAGCGCTTGGCAGCTTTGATAAGGCCGAGGTTGCCCTCATTGATGAGGTCACCGAGGCTAAGGCCTTGGTTCTGATACTGTTTTGCAACCGATACCACGAAACGCAGGTTGGCTTTCGTCAATTTTTCCAGCGCCTGCTGGTCCCCGTCGCGGATGCGCTGCGCGAGCGTTACCTCCTCGTCGGGCGTGAGCAAATCAACCTTACCAATCTCCTGGAGATATTTATCCAGCGACTGGCTTTCGCGGTTGGTAATCTGCTTACTAATTTTTAGCTGTCTCATTGGGGACTAGGTAAGAACGATATCTGATGGGGTTATACGAAAGAAAAAGCCGTCCGGACAGTCCCCTAAGTCAGAGGTAGCCAACAGGCTCCCTCCAACATTAGTTCGGACTATCCGCCTGACTACGCTTGAGCTTCGCCGTTGCTGGCACCGGCCGTTTCCGGCTTGGGCAGCAACACCTTACGCGACAAGCGGTACTTGCCGGTTTTCTTATCGATTTCCACCAGTTTCACGTCAATATCCTGTCCCACTTCCAACAAGCCTTCCAGCGTCTGAATCCGCTCGTGCGTCACTTCCGAGATGTGCAGCAGGCCGTCTTTGCCGGGCATAATCTCCACGAAAGCGCCGTAGGGCTGAATGCTGCGCACTTTGCCCTTGTAAACCTCGCCCACTTCGGGCTGCGCCGCGATAGCGCGAATCCGGTCGATGGCGCCCTGCATGTCCTCTTGGTTGGAGGCGTAGATGCTTACGTGGCCCTTCTCATCCTTCTCCTCGATAATCACCGTGGCGTTGGTATCCTTCTGAATCTGCTGGATAACCTTGCCACCCGGCCCGATGATGGCACCAATAAACTCTTTGTCAATCAGCATCTTATGCGAGCGCGGCGTATGAGCCTTCAGCTCAGCGGCTGGCGCAGCAATGGTCTTGGCCATTTCGGCCAGGATGTGCAGGCGGCCGGCGCGGGCCTGGTGCAGCGCGGCGGTCAGAATCTCATTGCTCAGGCCCTGAATTTTGATGTCCATCTGGCAGGCGCAAATGCCTTTCTCCGTGCCGGTTACTTTGAAGTCCATGTCGCCGAGGTGGTCCTCGTCGCCGAGGATGTCGCTCAACACCGCGTATTCGCCGGTTTCCTTGTCCTGCACGAGGCCCATGGCGATGCCCGACACGGCACCCGTGATTTTCACGCCCGCGTCCATCAGCGCCAACGAACCAGCACAAACGGTAGCCATCGAACTGGAGCCGTTCGACTCCAGGATGTCCGACACGATGCGGATGGTGTAGGGGTTCTCATCTTCGGGGGGCAGTACCTGCTTCAGCGAGCGCAGGGCCAGGTTGCCGTGGCCGATTTCGCGGCGGCCAGCGCCCCGGTTCGGCTTCACTTCGCCAGTCGAGAAACCGGGGAAGTTGTAGTGCAGCATGAATTTCGAGTAGCCCTTGGCCAGCGGCTGGTCGATGATTTGCTCATCGAGCTTGGTGCCGAGCGTGGCCGTGGTCAGGCTCTGGGTTTCGCCACGGGTGAAAATAGCCGAGCCGTGCGCGCCGGGCAGGTAGTTGATTTCCGACCAAATAGGACGGATTTCGGTGAGCTGGCGGCCGTCGAGACGCACCCGCTCTTTCACCATCATGTCCCGAATAGCCTTCTTCTCAGCCGAGCCATAGTAGCGGCTGAACATCTTCATGTTCAGCTCAGCATCCACGGACAGCAAGTGCTCCAGCACAGCTTTTTTCACCTTGCCAAAGCCTTCCTTGCGGCCGCCTTTGCTGGTGTTACCGCTGCGGGCCACGTCGTAAGCACCCTGGTACACGGCATCCAGAATGGTCTTTTTCAGCTCCTCGTTCTCCTCGTACTTGGGGTACTCACGAGTAGGCGAATCGGCAGTACGGCCCACGGCCTCGGCTAGGTCCTTCTGCAGCTGGCACTGGGCCTTGATGGCTTCGTGGCCGAAAGCAATGGCCGCCACCATCTCCTCTTCGCTCACTTCCTTCATGGCACCTTCCACCATGGCCACGGAGTCGGCGGTAGCACCTACCATGAGGTCCATGTCAGCGCGGGCCAGGTCGGAGGTTTTGGGGTTAATCTGGAACTGGCCGTCGATGCGCGCCACGCGCACTTCGGAAATCGGACCAGCAAACGGAATATCGGAAATCGACAGCGCAGCCGAGGCAGCCAGGGCGGCCAAAGCGTCGGGCTGAACTTCTTTATCGGCCGAGATGAGGGTAATCATCACCTGCACCTCGTAGTGGTAGTCTTTGGGGAACATCGGCCGCAGGATGCGGTCGACGAGGCGGCACACCAGGATTTCGTAGTCGCTCAGGCGGCCTTCGCGGCGCTGGAACGAGCCGGGAATCTTGCCGGCCGAGCCGAATTTCTCCTGATAATCAACCGAAAGGGGCAGAAAGTCAACGCCATCGCGCTGGCTCGGGGCCGAAACCACCGTGGCGAGCAGCATGGTATCGCCGAGGCGAACCACGACGGCACCGTCGGCGAATTTGGCCAGCTTGCCGGTTTCGATGGAGATAACGCGGCCGTCGGGCAGCGCCAGGGTTTTGGTAATGGCGTGGGGATGGGACATCAGCGGGATTTGCTTGGAAAAGCGACAGCGGGCGAGCAGCCAAAAACGAGTACCGCGCACGGCCCTCGTTACTCAGGGTAGACACAACAGTATGCCGATGGTAAAACAGCTTTTCGGGGTGGCCTCGGCACAAAACCAATCCGAACAAAAAAAGAGTAGGGAACCTTCGTTGGAAGGCTCCCTACTCTCAGATTCCGAAATTACTTACGGATGCCCAGCTCCTTGATGATGGCGCGGTAGCGGTTGATTTCGCGGTGCTGCAGGTAATCCAGCATGCTGCGACGCTTACCTACCAGCTTCAGAAGGCCCAGGCGAGTGCTGTGGTCCTTCTTGTTCACCTTCAGGTGCTCGGTGAGGTGGGTGATGCGGTGGGTGAAAAGCGCAATTTGCGACTCGGCCGAACCGGTGTCGGTTTTCACTTTCTGCAGGCTGTTCTTTTCGAAAATGGCCTGTTTTGCTTCAGTAGTCAGAATCATCAGTTGATAGGTGTTACCCCGTCTAAGATTTTGGGTTAAAATAAGGATTGTGATTACCCCGTACATCGGGGTGCCGCAAAGGTACGGAATTTAATAACAGGATGAAAGCGAGCCGGCGGGATTTGTAATATAAGCTTGCTTATGCTACCAGCTCTTCCTCGGGCTCCGTGATTTTGCGCAGGGCCGGGATGCCCAGCCGCCGCGGCAACCGCCGCCAGAAGTCCATCTCCAGCAGGCCGGAGTCGTTGTAAGCCTGATATAGGAAGAACAGGCCAGCCGGCAGCAGTACCAGGTTCGACATCCACATGCCCACTCCTACCGGCATCACGAACTCGCGCCCATACTTCTCGCCCATGATGCTGAGCACGTAATACACGATGAAAAAAAGAATGGAAATGAGAATGGGCACGCCCAGGCCACCTTTCTTGATGATGGAGCCCAGCGGCGCCCCAATCAGAAACATCAGCAGCACGGCCACCGACTGCGAGTATTTCCGGTAAACCTCAATCCGGAACAGGGCTGAGTTACGGGCGTAGTCATTGAGCCGTTCGGAAGTCGAGTTGGCAAATGCCTGGAGGTTGCGGGCCCGGTTGGACGCCTGTTGGAGAATAGACCCGGTAACCGGGGCCAGCTTCGTAGCAGGTACCTGGAGGTTTGCCACCTTCTGGTTGGCCCGCCGTCCGGTGGTATCGAAACGTGCGAAGGTGTAGTACGCATTCATCTGCCGGGGAAGCTGACGCTGCTCAGCATGCATTTTCTTCTGCACCGAATCGGTGGCGGAACGGAGCTGCGTAATGTTGAGCATCATTCGGTTTTCCTTGAACAGGTCTTCCTTGGTGCGACCCAGGCTGAACGAAGCCAGCGAAAAAGTAATGACGTTGTGGTCAAATCCCTGGCGCACGAAGCTGGCACCGGCCCGGTCGCGGGAATCGGGCTGCTCAATGTAGTTGTGGCCGTGAAATAGCTCCAGGTTCAAATAACCACCGTTGAGCGTGGTGAACATGCGGCCGGAATCGGCCAGCATCACCGTGGCATTGCCCGACTTCTGGGTGTGGTCGTAAATCATGACGCCGTGCAGCCGGTCGCCGTTTTCGCCGGTTTTCTTATCCACTTTGATGGTGTAGCCGGGAATGCCGCTGTAAAATACCCCCTCGCGGATATCCAGGGCCAGCTTTTGCTGGCGCACGTCCCACAGCAGGCTGTAGGCTTTTAGATTGGCCTTGGGTACAATGGTTTCGTTGAACCAGAACGCGCCGATGGCCAGCCCCGTGGTGAGCAGCAGCACCGGCCGCAAAATGCGCGTGAGCGCAATACCCGACGCCTTGATGGCCGTGAGCTCGTGGTGCTCGCCGAGGTTGCCGTAGGTCATCAATGAGGACAGCAACACGGCCAGCGGCAGCGACACGGGCACGATAAGCACGCTGAAATAGAAGAGCAGCTGCAACAGCACCCCCGTACCCAAATCCTTGCCGATGATATCGTCCAGATACTTGAGCAGGGTGTGCGTGAGCAGAATAAACTGCACCACCGCGAAGGTGAGCAGAAACGGGCCGGCAAAGGCCTTCAGAATAAGCTTATCGAGCTTTTTGAGCATGGTGAGCGACGCTTGAGGGCGCAAAAGGTGCGCCAGCGCAGAAACGAAAGTTCAGAGAAAAAAGTACCGCAGTACCATTGTGAAAGGATTGGGCCGCTTAGCCGCCCACCTGCTCCCGCAGCTTGGCCACAAGGCCTTCCCACATCTCATGCTGCTCGGCGGCATCGTGGCCGGCAGAGTAATCAACCACCCGCAGGTACACTTCGTCGGTCACCTGCGACGAATCAAGGGTAAACTCCAGGGAATTGGCATCGAGCACCGACTGGCGGTGGTCGTCGAGAAATACGAAGCGCACCGCCTTATTCAGGCGCTGACCCGAGATTTCAGCGTAATGATTGTCATTATCCCAGATAAAATTGAGGCGCTGGCCCTCCACATAGCGCACATCGTCGCAGAACCACTGCGAAAGGCCCGAGGCAGTAGCCAGGTAGGGAAAAAGAATTTTGGGTGATGCGTTGATGGGAAATTCTACCAAAAAACGCGTTTTAGTTTGAGTATCAGGCAATGCCATAGGACTAGGACGAAGGAAGCTGAGCGCCGCAATGATAAAACGAGCGGAACACAGAAGAAATACAGTTTTATTTGGCCCAGCACCTTGCTTTGGGGCCTTTTGTAACGTTACCTTTGCACCCACAAAAAACCCGGCGGGGTAGCTCAGCTGGTTAGAGCACAGGATTCATAACCCTGAGGTCGGCGGTTCGAGCCCGCCTCCCGCTACGTCGAAAACCGTTTCAGTCTAGTACTGGAGCGGTTTTTTTGTTTCCAGTACTTTTAGTCAGTGATTTGCCTAACCAGATACGGAGCGGAAACAACCCGACAAGCTGGACAGACCAACAAGGGGTAAAACAAGAAAACGCTGAACCCAAGGGCCAGCGTTTTCTTGGTGGATAGCGCGCAGAGGCAGTTATTTTGCCTTCTCCACGATGCCTTTGAAGGCTTCGGGGTGGTTGAGGGCCAAATCAGCCAGCACTTTGCGGTTGAGCTCGATGCCAGCCTTTTTCAGGCCGCCCATCAGCTGCGAGTACGACAGACCGTGCTCACGAGCGCCGGCGTTGATACGCTGAATCCACAAAGCACGGAATTCGCGCTTCTTTACTTTACGGTCGCGGTAAGCGTAGAGAAGGCCTTTTTCAACGGCGTTCTTGGCTACGGTCCACACGTTTTTGCGACGGCCATAATAGCCTTTCGCCAAACGCATAATTTTCTTACGGCGGTGGCGCGAGGCCACGTGGTTGACACTTCTTGGCATAACCTAGAGAGTTTTTGGCAGCCGGCGACGGGTGAGGTCTTAAGGCCGGAAGCCTGGTGGAGAAAAAATTATAAATTATAAATTGCGAATTATAAATTAAGACTGAGCAAAACTAGGCCGCTCACTTATAATTTATAATTCTGAATTTATAATTAAATATTCAGCATCTGGCGCACGCGGTTCATGTCGGCGCTGCTCACGAGGCCGGTGTGGGTCAGGCCGCGCTTCTGCTTGGTCGTCTTCTTCGTGAGGATGTGCGATTTGAAGGCGTGCTTCCGCTTCACCTTGCCCGTTCCGGTGAGCGCAAAGCGCTTCTTGGCACCGGATTTCGTCTTTACTTTCGGCATTGTAGTAAGTGTTGGAGGGTTGGTTGTTGATTGTTGATTGCTGACTGACCAGTGGTCGGGAAGCCATCTTCAACCGGGTAAAATCTATTCGGCGGCGTCGGCAGCGGGTGCTGGCGCCGTTTCGGAGGGCTTTTCGGGGGCTTCGGCCTTGGGCTCGGCGGGCTTGGGGGCTTTGGGCTTGGCATCGGAAGCAGCGGCGGGCTTGGCGGCGGGCTTCACTACGGCAGCCGCTTTCGGGGCCAGGTAGAGGAACATGCGCTTGCCTTCGAGCTTGGGCAGCTGCTCCACTTTGGCGAGGTCCTCGAGGGCCTGGGCAAACTTGAGCAACAGGATTTCGCCCCGCTCCTTAAACACGATGCTACGACCAACGAAGTGCACGTAGCTCTTGATTTTCGCGCCTTCGCGCAGAAACTCCTGGGCGTGCTTCACCTTGAAGGCGAAGTCGTGCTCGTCGGTGTTGGGACCGAAGCGGATTTCCTTGAGCACGACCTTGGTCTGCTTGGCTTTCAGCTCGCGGGTTTTCTTCTTCTGCTCGTACTTAAATTTCGAGTAGTCGATGACGCGGCAGACGGGCGGGGTGGCGGTAGGCGAAATCTCAACGAGGTCGAGATTCTGCTCCTGCGCCATTTTCCGGGCTTGGTCTGTTGGATAAACACCCTGTTCGACATTGTCGCCGACGAGTCGTACCTCGCGGGCCAGGATTTTCTGATTGATTTTGAACGGCTCTTCCACCTGCTGGCGGGGCACGTACCGACGATTCGGAGCTGCTATGGTTTGGTCCTCCTGCTAAAAAAGTGGCGGGGAATGAGAGTCTGCGTGGTTTAGGCCGGGTAAGGCCTGGGTATCAAGGGGCAAATATCGGCATTTTTAATTGGAAAGGCAAGTGGATTGCCTAATCAATTTGACAGCCTGCATAATTAAAGAACGTCATGCAGCGCGCAGCGAAGCATCTTTACCTCGTTACTAAACCCTGTTAATTGGATTCGTATTGCGGTAAAGATGCTTCGCTGCGCGCTGCATGACATTCCAATTATTCAAATTGTAGCCTGATTAGTAGGCCTCTACAATCTGACTTTGAACGCTCTTCACGAAGTCTTCAATCGGCATCGAGCCCAAGTCGCCTTCGCCGTGCTTGCGCACGCTGATGATGTTGTCCTGGGCCTCCTTCTCCCCTACTACCAGGAGATAAGGCAGCTTGCTCATCTCGGCATCGCGGATTTTGCGGCCGATGCGCTCGTCGCGGGCATCCACGGTGCCGCGCAGGTCGCGCTGCTCCAGCTGGGCTTTTACTTCGTTGGCGTAGTCGATGTACTTGTCGGAGATGGGCAGTACGATGAATTGCTCGGGGGTGAGCCAGAGCGGGAAGTTGCCGGCGCAGTGCTCGATGAGCACGGCCACGAAGCGCTCCAGCGAGCCGAAGGGCGCGCGGTGCAGCATAACGGGGCGCTGCTTGGTATTGTCGGAGGCTACGTATTCGAGGTCGAAACGCTCGGGCAGATTGTAATCGACCTGGATGGTGCCGAGCTGCCAGCGGCGGCCGAGGGCGTCGCGCACCATGAAGTCGAGCTTGGGACCGTAGAAGGCGGCTTCGCCCAATTCGGTGGTGGTGGAAAGGCCTTTTTCGGCCGCCGCTTCAATGATGGCGCTTTCGGCCAGGGCCCAGTTTTCATCGGTGCCGATGTACTTGGTTTTGTTCTCGGGGTCGCGCAGGCTGATTTGGGCCGTGTAGTCTTCAAAACCGAGGTTTTTGAAGACATAGAGCACCAGGTCAATCACCTTTTTGAACTCCTCTTTTACCTGGTCGGGACGGCAGAAGATGTGGGCATCGTCCTGCGTGAAGCCGCGCACGCGGGTGAGGCCGTGCAACTCGCCCGACTGCTCGTAGCGGTACACGGTGCCGAACTCGGCGTAGCGCACGGGCAGGTCGCGGTAGCTGCGGGGCTCGGTTTTATAGATTTCGCAGTGGTGGGGGCAGTTCATCGGCTTGAGGAAGAATTCCTCGCCGGGGTTGGGCGTTTTGATGGGCTGGAACGAGTCCGCGCCGTATTTCTCGTAGTGGCCGCTGGTCACGTACAGTTCTTTGGAGCCGATGTGGGGCGTGACAACGGGCTGGTAGCCGGCCTTCACCTGGGCTTTGCGTAGGAACTGCTCGAGGCGCTCGCGCAGGGCGGTGCCTTTGGGCAGCCACAGGGGTAGCCCCGCTCCTACTTTCTCGGAAAAAGCAAACAACTTCAGCTCTTTACCGAGCTTACGGTGGTCCCGACGCTTGGCTTCTTCGAGGCGTTCGAGGTATTCAGTGAGGTCCTTGGCCTTGGGGAAGGTGATGCCGTAGAGGCGCGTGAGCTGCTTGTTTTTCTCGTCGCCGCGCCAGTAGGCCCCGGCCACGTTCATCAGCTTGGCCGCCTTGATGGTGCTGGTGTCGGGGATGTGCGGACCACGGCAGAGGTCGGTGAAGCCGCCCTGCGTGTAGAAGGTGATTTGGCCGTCTTCGAGGCCGTCAATCAGCTCCAGCTTGTAGGGGTCCTGCTTGTCGGTGAAGTAGGCGATGGCATCGGCTTTGGAAACGTCCTTCCGCTCGTAGCGGCTTTTCGTTTTGGCCAGCTCGAGCATCTTCTTCTCGATTTCGGGGAAGTCCTCGCTGCTGATGCTACGGCCTTCGCCGAGGTCCACATCGTAGTAGAAGCCGTTTTCGATGGCCGGGCCGATGGCCAGCTTCACGCCGGGGTACAGCACTTCGAGGGCTTCGGCCATGAGGTGGGCCGAGGAGTGCCAGTAGGTGGATTTGCCGGCGGTATCGTTCCAGGTGAGGATGCTCACCTGCGCGTTGTCGGGCAGGGGGCGGTGCAGGTCGCGCACGTCGCCGTTGACGGTGACGGCGAGGGCGTTGCGGGCAAGGCCTTCGGAGATGCTGGCGGCTACGTCGTAGCCGGTAGCGCCGTCGGGCAGCTGGCGCTGGGAGCCGTCGGGGAGGGTGATGTTGAGCATGAGACTGGGGTAAAAGCGGCCGGAAGGGCCAAGCAAGGCGCAAGTTAGCACTTGTGCCGGGAGGGGCGATATTTTTTTCAAACAAGCGGCGGCCGGGAAATACCGATGCTTGGTTTTAAACAGTATCCTGGGCTATTGATTCCTTGCTGCGGAATTCAGCGGAGAAACCGGCGCGATGGGCTCGATGCGGGGCCGGGCTACGGGGCGGCGGTAGAAGTAGCGCGGCGCGGTGCGCAGGCTATCAGGCAAAGTAGCCTGCACCATCCCGTTCGTCTTCCACACTTTAAACGTCCAGTGCGGGTTGCCGGGATTTTCGGCCACGAGCAGGCGGTACTGGACCAGGGCTTCGGAGAGGCGGCCCTGCGTTTCGAGGGCTTCGGCAAGTAGTGAGCGGGCTTCGGGCAGGCGCGGGTTGCGGCGCAGGGCGCGGGTAAGGTGCTTAATGACAGTAACAGGCTGGCGGGCTTTAACGGCGGCCAGGCCCAGACGATAATCGGCCCGGTACACGCTGGTATCGAGGACCAGGGCGCGGCGGTAGTACCACTGGGCACTATCCGGGCGGCCCTGCAGCTCCAGCTGACGGCCGTAGTCGTAGCGCAACAAGCCGGAGGTGGTATCGAGTTTCATGCCGAGGGCGGCGTAGCGGGCGGCATCGGCGGGAATGCGCCAGGCATTGAGCAGGAAAGCCAGCTGGTGCAGGATTTCGGGCTCGCGGGGGTTGCGGGCCAGGGCATCCTGCAGGTACTGCACGGCGGTGCTGGTATCGGCGGTGGCAGCGTAGGCGAGGCCTTTGTAGAAGAGCGCGGCGGGCTGGTCGGGGTCGAGGCGCAGGGTGCGGTCGAGGTTGTCGAGGGCGGCGGGGTAGTTGCGGGCGGCGAGATGGGTTTCGCCCACGAAAAGCGGTAGTTCGGGGCCCGAAAAGCCAAGTTCGGCGGCCTGGCGGGCGGCGGCCAGCGCGGCGGGCAGCTGCCCCAACGCCCGGTAGGCCTTGGCCTGAATGAAGTAGAGGTTGCTATCGGAATCGTCTATTTCCAGGGCAGCAGCCACGTCGGTGAGGGCGGCGGTGGGCTGGCCGGCAGCCAGGCGCAGGGTGGCGCGGCGGGCCAGCAGGGCCGTATTGCGGGGCTCGCGGGCAATGGCGCCGTTGAGCTCGTCGGCCTGCACGCGGGGGCCGCTCTGCACTGTTTTCAGGTTCACCAGGGTGTCGGGCTGCTCGGAGGGCGCGGACTGGCAAGCAGCCACGGCCAAGCAGCCCACCAGCGGCAGCCAACGCGAAGAAAACCGTATCGAAACCGAAAAGCGCATGGTCATGTAAATGCAAAGCTAGTTGCTACTGCTTGCGGCTGAGGGTATCGCGGCGCGCCCGGCTGGAATCAGCGGGAGCCAGAATAGCAGGTTTAGGTTTTTTGCCTTCGCGCGCCCGGCGTTTCTGGCGGCGCGCATCGGCCCGCACTAGCGGAGGCAGCATTTTGCGGCACAGGCGGCTCACCACCAAATCTTCGCTGGTGAAGGTGGGCAGGCGCTCGGCCTCGCGCAGCAAGGCAATGGCGCGGCGGCGGCGGCCCTGGTAAACGTACATCCGGGCCAAATCGTAGCAAAACTGCAGGTTTTTGGGAGCCAGCTCGCGGGCTTTTTCCAGGTCGGCCATGGCTTCTTTGCTATCGCCGCCGGGCGGCACCCCGCCGAGCACGATTTTGCTGTACAGGCGTTCGATTATGTTGTAGTGCGCCACGCGGTACTGCCAGCGGCCGCGCAGCTGCCAGGCTTCGGGCAGGTCGGGCCGGCGCTCGGTGGCCAGATATACGTGCGAGCGCAGGTCGCTAAAGGCTCTGAGACGAGCACCAGCGCGGTACAGCGTGGCCTCGTTGAACAGCGCCAACGCTACGGCGTAGTTGCTTTCGCCGCCTTCGGGCCGGAGCAGCAGGGCGCGGTCGGCGTACTGCCGGCCGAGGTCGAAATAGGCCGATTTGCGGGTTTCATCGGAATAGCGGGCACCGATTTTTACGCTCAGCACGGCGGCCTGCCACAGGGCCAGGTAGTGGGTCGGCACCTCTTTCAGGATTTCCTGGTAAACGGCCAGGGCTTCGGAATCCTTGAAGCTATTGGCGAGCGCGGCGGCCTGGAATAGCTTGACGCGCACGGCCGGCGGGTCGGCGGGTGGGGCGGCTACCAGCACGGGGAGGGCAACGGGCTTAGTAGGGAGCGGCCGGATTTGGCCAGCCGCCGGCAGCACCGCCAGGACGCAGAGCAGCAAGGCGCGACCCAGCCCGCCATACCCCCACCGGGCTACCAATAGCAAGCACGACCACCACCGAAACAACACAAGCATAAACGCAAATAAATAGCGCAAAAGGATTGCTGAGCGCCAGAATCAGTCGCTCAAAACCCAACGGCCCGCTGCCCGGCATCACTCCACTACCCGGCGGCTGGATTTAAAACAGCCCCAGCTGCGCCTTGGGCCGCTTTAGCAACTCCTGGGCGCGGGCCACTTCCTCGGCGGTTACGTCGACGGGGCCGGCGGGCTCGGGTTGGGCTTCGGCCCCGGCGGGATTTTCACCGGGCCGGGGGGCGGCGGCGCGCTTTTTCACTTCGCGGCGCTGGGGCTCGGGGCCTTCGTCGGTGAGCAGCGTGAGGGCGTGGATTTTGTAGTAGTTGAGCTTGTTGCCCATCGCCTTCCAGCCTTTCACGTCGATAAAGTCGTGCAGGGCAATGTTTTCGGTTTCCTTGTCGGCCTTCTTATCCTTCTGAATTTTGACTTCTACCAGCGGCTCGGGGTTGGCCGTCACGGCCAGCATTTTCGAGCCTTTGGCTTCGGAGATGAACAGAAAGCGCTTGGCCAGCGTGCTGGTTTCAATCTTAAACCGCTTGACGTAGTGCACTTTGCTTTCCCCATCGAGGTACACCGTCGAGAGCACCGTATCGGGCTCCAGCTTGCGCAGCAACACCATGTTGGGCACGTCGAAGTGTATAGCGGGGTCGGGCGCGGTCAGCTCGTAGCTGCCGTCCTTGTGCACCACCAGCAAGGCATTTTCGGTGTCGAAGGTGCCCAGGTAGCGGCCGTGGCCGGCGGTGTTGAGGCGGCCCACCACGCTGTCGAAGAACATTTCGCGGCCGCCCAATGTCGAGTCGCCCAGGGTTTTCTGGGTGATTTTTTTGATGGGCTGCTTGGTCACGATGTTGCCCATCGAGCCCTTGCCTTTGATGCTGAGCTCGGCAAAATCGAAATCGAACTGCTTCACCCGCGCCGGGGCTTTGTCGGAAAGCAGGATGTTGACAATCTCAGATTCCGAATTGGGGTTGGCCGTGAGGTAGAGGGTTTTGGTGCCCTTGGTGCCCTTAGTCAGGTCGTAGGTTTTGTCGCGGGTGATGCCTGAAACGAGGAAGCGCTTGGCGAAGCTGATGCCCGACGCGCCGTCGAGGTACACCATGTTGTACACCAGCCGGTCATCGTTCTTATTGTAGACGCCGACGTGCAGTATATCCTTGCCCACGAAGGTCTTATCGCCGATTTTGGTGACCATGAACGTGCCGTCGCGCTTGATGGCGATGATGTCGTCCAAATCAGAGCAGTCGCACACAAATTCGTCCTTTTTGAGGCCGTAGCCCACGAAACCGTCCACGCGGTTCACATAAAGCTTCTGGTTGGCGATGGCCACTTTCTGAGCCGTCACCACGTCGAAGGTGCGGAGCTGGGTTTTGCGCTCGCGGCCCGCGCCGTACTTCTTCAGCAGGCCCTCGAAGTAGTTGATGGCGTAGCGCGTGAGGTTGGCCAGGTGGTCGGCTACTTCGGCCAGCTCGGCTTCCAGCTTTTGCAGGTATTCATCGGCCTTGAAGGCGTCGAATTTCGAGATGCGCTTGATGCGGATTTCGGTGAGGCGCGTGAGGTCGTCCTCCTCAATCGGGCGGCGCAGCACTATGCGGGTGTCCTCGGCTTTGGCCTTCTCCCCTTCTATGCGCACGAATTTCTTCAGGCCCTTGTCAATCGTTTCGAGAATTTCGGCCCAGGTTTCGCATTCCTCAATCTTGCGGTAGATGCGGTTTTCGATGAAAATCTTCTCCAGCGAAGCGTTGTGCCAACGCTCCCATAGCTCATCCTGGCGGATTTCGAGCTCGCGCTCCAGCAGGCGCACGGTGGCCTTGGTGCTCTGGCGCAGCACATCCTCCACGCCCACGAAACGGGGCTTGTCGTCGATGATGACGCAGGTGTTGGGCGAGATGCTGATTTCGCAGTCGGTGAAGGCGTACAGCGCGTCCATGGTCAGGTCGGGCGACACGCCGGTGGGCAGCTGCACTTGAATCTCCACGTTGGCCGCCGTGTTGTCGACCACCTTCTTAATCTTGATTTTGTTGGCTTCCGAGGCCTTCACAATGCTCTCCATCAGCGCCGTGGTGGTGGAGCCGTAGGGAATGTCGCGGATGATGAGCAGCGTTTTATCGACTTTCTCGATGGTGGCGCGCAGCCGGATTTTGGCCCCGCGCATGCCCGAGTTGTAGTTGCTAACGTCGCACAGGCCACCGGTCGAAAAGTCCGGAAACAGCTGCACCTCGCGGCCCCGCAGCACGTCGATGCTGGCCTTGCACAGCTCGCGGAAGTTGTGGGGCATAATCTTGGTGCTCAGGCCCACGGCAATGCCCTCCACGCCCTGCGCGAGCAGCAGCGGGAACTTCACGGGCAGCGTGGTGGGCTCGCGCTTGCGGCCGTCGTAGCTGAGCTGCCACTCGGTGGTATCCGGATTGAACACCACGTCGATGGCGAATTTCGAGAGCCGGGCCTCGATGTAGCGGGCGGCGGCGGCACCGTCGCCGGTACGCACGTCGCCCCAGTTGCCCTGCGTTTCGATGAGTAGGTCTTTCTGGCCCAGGTTCACGATGGCGTCGCCGATGCTGGCGTCGCCATGCGGGTGGTACTGCATGGTCTGGCCGATGACGTTGGCCACTTTGTTGAAGCGGCCGTCGTCCATCTCCTTCATGGCGTGCAGGATGCGGCGCTGCACGGGCTTAAGGCCGTCTTCGATGGCGGGCACGGCCCGCTCCAGAATTACGTAGGAGGCGTAGTCCAGAAACCAGTTCTGGTACATGCCGCGCACGGTGGCCACATCGTGAATGGTTTCGCCAGGGGCGAATTTGGGCTCTTCTTCGGTTTGCTCCTCTACGGGGATGGCCACGGCGGCGGTGGGCTCTGGCGCGAGGCCACCGAACAAATCGGCGGGCGCGGGCGGTGCATCGTCGGCAGTGGTGCCTTCGGCGGCATCCAGCGCGGCAAAGCTGGTGGGCTCTTCGGCATCGGCATCGGCGGCCGGCGAAAAAGCCGACAGGTCAAAATTCACCGAGTCGCCGGGCTGTAAATAATCTTGGTCGGGAGCGTCGGAGTTGGGAGTATCGAGAGAAGCCACGGGGGGAAGCGAATGAGGTCGGCGTACTGCCGTCAAAAATACCGGAATCAGCGCGGAGCGCAATAAATTACAATTCCGGCCGGGGCCGGAAAGTTCCCAAGATTCTTAGCGAACCAGGGCTACCAGGAATACGCCCCATCGAATAGCAACGCACCCACAAAGCCAAACTTCGGCTTTTTATCACCAGAAACCAAACTAAATAAACTAGCCAACGGCTGTCTTCCTCCGGGTTGGTGGATACCTGCACAGCGGCCGGCCAGCGCAAAAAGAAAAAAGCCCGAACCAAGGGCTCGGGCTTTTCCGTGGAATGTGTCGACTAGTCTACCCCTAGGCGACAAGGCAAACGTACACAAAAAAAAATTATTCCCAAACATCAAGTACTCATTCAGGGAAATTTTACGAAGCTAACAGTTGTGCTTATCGGGCATTTTTCCAGAAATGGGACAGCTAGCGCATTTGTTGTTTAGGCCAAATCAGCTTCGGCTACTTCGGCCACGGGCAGCACGTCGGAGGTAATCAGGTCTTTTTCGAGGCGCAGGTTTTCAATGATGAATTCCTGGCGGGCAGGCGTGTTCTTGCCCATGTAGTAGGTGAGCACCTGCTGGATGCTGCGGTCGGATTGCAAAATGACGGGTTCCAGCTTGATGTTTTCGCCGATGAACTTGCCGAATTCATCCGGCGAAATCTCGCCCAGTCCCTTAAAACGAGTGATTTCGGGGTTTTTGCCCAGCTTGCGCATGGCGGCCTGCTTCTCGCTTTCGTTGTAGCAGTAAATAGTTTCTTTCTTGTTGCGGACGCGGAAGAGCGGCGTTTCGAGGATGAAAACGTGGCCGTTGCGCACCAAATCGGGGAAGAACTGCAGGAAGAACGTGAGCAGCAGCAGCCGGATGTGCATGCCGTCGACGTCGGCATCGGTGGCCACCACCACGCGGTTATAGCGCAGGTGCTCAATGCCTTCTTCAATGTTGAGCGCGTGCTGGAGCAGGTTCAGCTCCTCGTTCTCGTACACGATTTTTTTCTTGAGCCCGAAGCAGTTCAGCGGCTTGCCACGCAGGCTGAATACGGCCTCCAGCTCCACGTTGCGGCTCTTGGTGATGCTGCCCGACGCGGAGTCGCCCTCGGTGATGAAGAGCGTGGTAAGCAGCTCCTTTTCGGCCCCGTCCTTGGCGTTTTCGCCCAGATGGAAGCGGCAGTCGCGCAGCTTACGGTTGTGCAGGTTGGCTTTTTTGGCGCGCTGGTTGGCGAGTTTTTTCACGCCGGCCATGTCCTTGCGCTCCCGCTCGCTCTGCTCGATGCGCTTGCGCAGGGCTTCGGCCACCAGCGCGTTTTTGTGCAGGTAGTTATCGAGGTGCTCCTTGACGAAATCGAGGATGAAGCCGCGCACGGTGGGGCCGTCCTCGCCCATGTTCACGCTGCCGAGCTTGGTTTTAGTTTGGCTTTCAAAAACCGGCTCCTGCACCCGCACCGAAATGGCGGCGATGATGCTGGCCCGGATGTCGGCCGCGTCGTAGTCCTTCTTGTAGAACTCGCGCACGGCCTTCACCACGGCCTCGCGGAAGGCAGCCAGGTGGGTGCCGCCCTGGGTGGTGTACTGGCCGTTCACGAACGAGTAATACTCCTCGCCGTAGTCGTTGCCATGGGTCATGGCCATCTCAATATCCGGGGCTTTGAGGTGGATGATGGGGTAGCGCAGGTGCTCCACGTCGGCCTTGCGGGCGAGCAGGTCGAGCAGGCCGTTTTCGGAGTAATACTTCTGGCCGTTGAAGTTGATGGTGAGGCCAGCGTTGAGGTAAACGTAGTTCCAGATTTGATTTTCGAGGTACTCCGGAATGAAGCGGTAGTTCTTGAAAATCGTATCGTCGGGCTGGAACGTGACGAGCGTGCCGTTGCGCTGGCTGGTTTTGGTGGGCTTGGGGTCGCCCACCAGGTTGCCCTGGGCAAACTCGGCGGCCTTAAGGATGCCCTCACGCACGCTCTGGACAAGGAAGTAACCGCTGAGGGCGTTCACGGCCTTGGTGCCCACGCCGTTGAGGCCCACCGACTTTTGAAATACCTTACTATCGTACTTGCCGCCGGTGTTGATTTTGCTCACCACATCGACCACCTTGCCCAGCGGAATGCCCCGGCCGTAGTCGCGCACCTGCACCCGGCTGTCGGAAATTTTGATGTCGATGGTGCGGCCGTGGCCCATCACGTACTCATCGATGCAGTTATCGACGACTTCCTTCACGAGCACATAAATGCCGTCGTCGTACGCCGAGCCGTCGCCGAGCTTGCCGATGTACATGCCGGGCCGCAGGCGAATGTGCTCGCGCCAGTCCAGCGAGCGGATACTGTCTTCGTTGTAGCCGTGGTCGGCGGCGGCCGGGGCGAGCGGCAATTGTTCGTCGTTCATCTAAAAAATCCGTAAGGAGGGCAGTTCTGGGGTAAAATAACGCAGAAAACAGCGGCATGGCAAGCCCACTGCTGCCAGTAAGCTTAGCCAGTCCCGCCAAATTATTTAGTTTTCAACAGCACTGCTACCGTCCCGGTTCACGGGCCGGGGGGCCAGTCGCCCGTTTTTCTGCTTCCCTCCTACTGCTTATCGCCCAACGAATATGTTTCCCCGCCCCAATCTCATCAACCAGCCGCGCAACTTGCCCACGCCCGCCCAAAACCAGGCACCGGCCGAGGTGAAGCAGTCGCCGGTAATCCACTATACTTTTCTCCTGATTGGGTTGTCGCTGCTGGTGTATGTGCTGCATAAGCTGGATGGCGTGCTGCTGCCCATCCTCTTTGCCGGGCTGCTGGCAGTGCTACTGCTGCCGCTGGTGCTGCGGCTGGAAAAGTGGAAATTCACGCGCATCTGGGCCATTATTGTGACGCTGCTGCTGCTAGTGGCGGCGCTGGTGGGTTTGTTCTACCTTTTCGGCACGCAGCTGATGACGCTGCGCGACGAGCTGCCCAAGCTCCAGGCAAAATCACTGGTGTACTTCGACCAGATTCAGCAATGGGCCAGCGAGAAGTTCGGCTACCACCCCATGAGCAAGGACGAATTGATTGACTCGTCGATGAAATCGGTGAAGAAATCGGCGGGCGGCTACCTGGGCTCCACGCTCAGCATGACGGCCGCCGTGCTGAGCGTAACCACGCTGATTCCGATTTATATTTTCTGCTTTTTGTATTACCGCGACCACATGCGGCAGTTTATGTTCCGCTTCGTGGCCCCCGACAAGCGCACCACCGTGCTGCATACCATGGACAGCATTCAGACCGTGGTGCAGGCCTATATTCAGGGGCTACTCACGGTGATTGTGGTGGTGTCGGTGCTCAATGGCATCGGGCTGCTGCTGCTGGGGGTGAAATTCGCCATTTTCTTTGCCGTGTTTGCTTCCGTGCTGGCCGTTATTCCCTACATCGGCATCATGGTGGGCTCGGCCATTCCGGCGCTGGTGACGCTGGTCGAAACCGGCTCGCCGGGCAAGGCGGCGGCCGTGGTGGGCGTGTTTATGTTCGTGCAGTTTCTGGAAGGCAACTTCATCACGCCCATGATTACGGGCTCGAAAGTGAGCATTAACCCCATGGCCGCCATCGTTGCCTTGATTTTGGGCGGCGAGCTGTGGGGCACGCCGGGCATGATTCTGAGCATTCCGCTGGTAGCGGTGCTCAAAGTGGTGTTCGATGCCAGCAAAGCCACCGAGCCCTGGGGCTTTCTGCTCGGCGACGTGACCGATGGCGAGGACACGCAAAACGACACCTCGGACGACAAGCCGGGCTTTTTTGCGAAGGCCTGGCGCATGATAAAGCGGATGTAGCGCGGACTTTTAGTCCGCGAGTGGCTGGCTATTTCGTGCGCGGGCTAGAACCACGTTACGGCACATGCAACCTTCTACCGGGCTAAGTTTGTTAGCTTTCCTTTCTGACCACCTTCCGTGCCGCGCTTTGTACGCCATCATCGACCTTGAAACCACCGGCGGGCAGCCCACCCAGGACCGCATCACCGAAATAGCCATCTACATTCACGACGGGGAGAAGATTGTGGACGAGTACGCTACGCTGCTCAACCCCGGCCGGAGCATTCCGCCGTTCATCACCCAGCTCACGGGCATCACCAACGACATGGTGAGTGACGCGCCCAAGTTCCACGAAGTGGCCCGCAAGGTGGTGGAAATGACCGAAGGCTGCGTGTTCGTGGCCCACAACGTGCGCTTTGACTACTCATTTCTGAAGAAGGAATTTGCCGACCTCGGCTATAACTACTCGCGCAAAACGCTGTGCACCGTGCGCCTGTCGCGCAGCCTCATCCCGGGCCAGCCCAGCTACAGCCTGGGCAAGCTGTGCCAGAGCATCGGCATCCCGCTCGAAGGGCGGCACCGCGCCGCCGGCGATGCCCACGCCACTGCCCTGCTCTTCGGCAAGCTCCTCAAAATCACCACCGAAACCGAGGACCTCCCCCACGGCACCGACACCAGCCACACCCTGGCCCGCGTGGATGCCCTGGCTCCTTCCGGCCAGGCGGCCAGCGCCAAAAAGCCCTCGCCCAAGCGTGTGGCCGCCGTGCAAACCGCCATTCGGGAGGCGCTGATGCCGCCGCTGCTGCCGGCGGCGGTAGTAGCCAGCCTGCCGCAGGCCACGGGCGTGTACTACTTCCACAACGAGGCCGGGGAAGTGATTTACGTGGGCAAAAGCATCAATATCTACAAGCGCATTCAGCAGCATTTTGCCATTGATGTGAAGTCGCGCAAGAGCCTGGAATTTAAGAATTCCATTGCTGACATTACCTGGGAGCTGACCGGTTCGGAGCTGGTGGCATTGCTGTATGAGTCGCACCTGATTAAGCAGATGAAACCGGCCTACAACCGGGCGCAGCGGCGCTCGGTATTTCCGGCGGGCATCTACCTGCGCACCAACGAGGACGGCTACAAGGTGCTGGCCTATGGCCGCGCCGATGCCCGCAACGCCGAAATTCCCATTATCGCGCTCGGCAACCAATACAAGGCGCAGGGATTTCTGTACCATAAAGTGGCCAAGTACAACCTCTGCCAGAAGCTGTGCGGGTTGTATAAAACGCCCGGCGCGTGCTTCGACTACCAAGTGCACCGCTGCCAGGGGGCCTGCGTGGGCCAGGAGCCGCCCGAGAGCTACAACCTGCGCGTGGACGAGGCCATCGACAGCATCAGCTACGAGCACGAATCGTTCGTAGTCATCGGCCCGGGCCGCACGGAACTGGAAAAGAGCATCGTGCTGGTGGAAAATGGCCGCTACTGCGGCTTCGGCTACGTAGATGAAACGTTCTCGGCGCGCAAACTGGCCGATTTTCGGGATGTAATTAAGGGCTATACTGATAATAAGGACGTGCAGCAGATTATCCGCAACCACCTGCGCACCAAGCGCAAGGGCGAGCGGGTGAAGGTTTTTGGATGAGCTGAGTTATTTCACGGTAGAATAGGCCAGTGTTATATGAAGTCCCGATTTGCATTCGGCCCCACACTTTGCCCGGCGCTTTAGCGCCGGGATTGAGGCATTTACTTTTCACGGGGCTTTAGCCCTTGCTGGATTCCGAGCCAGTTACGTCCGGCGCAATTTCCAGCCCTTTAAAAAGAAGCTCGCATTCTTCAGTAAAGCTCATGGATTGGTGGTGCGTTTCCTGGCCGGCAATGTATGCCCGTACCCGCGCCAGCCCGGAAGGGCTGACAGAGCCGGCCCAGTATTCTGACTGCCAGCGGAATGGTCCGGATGCGATAAAGCCCTGCTGATTTAGCCAATGGCTGGACTCTCCCTTGAGCAATTGAATGACTTTCGCCAGGGTTTGGTCGGGAGCGAGGGCGAAGAGGATGTGGACGTGGTCGGCGAAGCCATTCACATCGGTAAGGCGAATATTCTGGCGGTTAGCCTGCTCGCGCATATGCTGATACAAGGTAGTGCGAATGGCAGCGGTAAGCCAGGGATGACGCTGATGGGTGGCCCAAACCGCGTGAATCCAGATAGCGGTGTAAGGCATAGCATGCGATGGGAAGGGCTAAAGCCCGATAAAATATTGCTGGTTAACCCGGCGCTAAAGCACCGGGCAAAGGATAGAAGCGGCAATGAAGCGAAAATATTGGTTAACCCTTCGCTAAAACGCCGGGCAAAGGCAAAGAAGCGGCAATGAGGCGAAATCGCCAGAA
Source organism: Hymenobacter artigasi (assembly GCF_012275535.1). GTDB lineage: Bacteria > Bacteroidota > Bacteroidia > Cytophagales > Hymenobacteraceae > Hymenobacter > Hymenobacter artigasi. The sequence goes on from NZ_JAAVTK010000004.1 coordinate 314,706, forward strand.
ACCAACAATCAAAAAAACGGGCCGCCGAAACTGGTTCAGCGGCCCGTTTCAAATGTAGTGGAGGATTTATTTCTTCCCCGCCAGAATCTCCTCCACCACCAGCGGGTCGAGCAGCGTGGTTACGTCGCCGAGGTTGCTGGTTTCGCCTTCGGCCACTTTGCGCAGGATGCGGCGCATGATTTTGCCGGAGCGGGTTTTGGGCAGGCCCGATACGATTTGAATCTTGTCGGGCTTGGCGATGCGGCCTATTTCGGCCACCACGGCTTCGATGATGCTGGCTTCGGCCATTTGCAGGTCGAGGTCGGTGGTGGGCACGCCGTTTTTGCAGATGACGTAGGCGTAGATGCCCTGGCCTTTTACGTCGTGCGGGTAGCCCACCACGGCGCTTTCCACCACGTAGTCGCTTTGGTTAATGGCGTTTTCGATTTCGGCAGTGCCGAAGCGGTGGCCCGAAACGTTGATGACGTCATCGACGCGGCCGATGATGCGGTAGAGGCCGTTTTCGTCGCGGCGGGCCCCATCGCCGGTGAAGTAGTAGCCGGGATAGGGCGTGAAATACGTTTGGCGGGCGCGCTCGTGGTCGCCCCAGGTGGTGCGGATGACGCCCGGCCAACTGCCTTTGATGGCCAGGTAGCCTTCCTGGTCGTTGCCTTCGATTTCGGTGCCGTCCTGGTTCAGGAGCACGGGCTGCACGCCGGGCAGCGGCAGGCCGGCGCGGGCGGGCACGCTGGGCGTGATGCCGGCCATTGCCGAAATCATGATGCCGCCGGTTTCGGTTTGCCACCAGGTGTCCACGATGGGGCAGCGGCCCTTGCCCACGTGCTGGTGGTACCAGTGCCAGGCCTCTTCGTTGATGGGCTCGCCCACCGACCCGAGAATGCGCAGGCTGCTGAGCGAGTACGACAGCACGTTATCAATGGGCGTGGCCATGAGGCTGCGGATGGCCGTGGGTGCGGTGTAGAAAATGGTAACGTGGTGCTTGTCAATCACCTCCCAGAAGCGGCCCGCCGATGGGAACGTGGGTACGCCCTCAAACAGCAGCGTGGTGCTGCCGGCCAGCAGCGGACCATAGAGGCCGTAGGTGTGCCCCGTGACCCAGCCGATGTCGGCAGTGCACCAGTACACGTCGTTCTCTTCCACCTGAAACACGTTGCGGAAGGTGTAATCGGCCCAGACCATGTAGCCGGCTTGGCTGTGCACCACGCCTTTGGGCTTGCCGGTGCTGCCACTGGTGTAGAGGATGAAGAGCGGGTCTTCGGCGGCCATTTCCTCGGCCGGGCAGTCCTTGGACACGTCCTTCACCTCGTCGTGGTACCACACGTCGCGGCCTTCCTTCAGCTGCACGGGCCAGCCGGTGTGCTCTATCACGATAACGCGGCGCACGCTGGGGCAGAACTCCAGGGCCTCATCGACCACGCTCTTGACGGGAATTTGCTTGGGCCCGCGCTCCAGGGCATCGGCGGTGAGCACGAAGGCCGCCTGGGCGTCGTTGATACGGTCGGCGATGGCGGTGGCTGAGAAACCGGCGAAAATGACGCCGTGCACCGCCCCAATGCGGGCACAGGCCAGCACGGCAATGGCCAGGCTCGGAATCATGGGCATGTAGAGCACCACGCGGTCGCCCTTCTGCACGCCATTTTTCTTCAACACATTGGCAAACTGGCACACTTGCGTGTGCAGCTCGCGGTAGGTGAGGCGCAGGTGGCGGGTTTTGGGGTCGTTGGGCTCGAAGATGATGGCCAGCTTGTTGGCGCGCTGCTCGAGGTGGCGGTCGAGACAGTTTTCGGTGAGGTTGAGGGTGGCCCCATCAAACCAACGGCTTTCGCCGGCGGGCGAAAACTCGCCGCTGCGCACGGTATCCCACTTTTTGCGCCAGGTGAAGGGCTCCGCAGCGGCGGCCCAGAAGGCATCGGGGTCGGCCACAGACTGCTGGTAGTCGGCGTGGTATTCTTCGAGGGTACGGGTTCGGATTGCAGACATTTTTTTGAGTTAGGAGTTAGGAGTTGAGAGTTAGGAGTTGGCAAGGGGCAGCAGATGGGGCTTGCCCTCGGCTTGGCGCGGTGCGGTGCGCTAGGCGGAGGCTTTGGCCGTGAAAGCCAACCCCAGGCCGCGCCGCTGTAGGTCGGCGCGGATTTCATCCAGAATCAGGGGGTCGTCGATGGTGGCGGGCAGGGTAAAATCTTCGCCGTCGGCGAGCTGGCGCATGGTTTTGCGAAGGATTTTGCCGGAGCGGGTTTTGGGTAGGCGCTTCACCACCAGCGCGGCGCGGAAGCAGGCCAATGCCCCGATTTGGGCGCGCACGTTGGCCACCAAGTCTTTTTCGAGCTGCTCCTCTCCTATCGTCTGGCCGTCTTTCAGCACCACCAAGCCCACGGGCACCTGGCCGCGCAGCTGGTCGGCGATGCCCAATACGGCGCATTCGGCTACGGCCGGGTGGGCGGCCAGGATTTCCTCAATCTCGCCGGTGCTGAGGCGGTGGCCGGCCACGTTGATGACGTCATCGACGCGGCCCATGATGTAGGTGTAGCCATCGTCGTCGCGGTAGCCCCCGTCGCCGCTGAGGTAGTAGCCGGGGTAGGCACTGAGGTAGGCTTCGCGGAAGCGGACGTCGTCGTTCCAGAGCGTGGGGAAGCAGCCAGGAGGCAGCGGCAGCTTCACCGCCACCAGGCCGGTGGTGCCGGCGGGCACGGGCTGGCCGGCCTCGTCCAGGATATGCACGTCGTAGCCAGGCACAGGGTGGCCGGCACTGCCGGCGCGGGGGGCGGGCATTTCTTCCAGCCCGGCCAGCGTGGCCAGCATGGGCCAGCCGCTTTCGGTTTGCCACCAATGGTCCACTACCGGCACGCCCAGTAGGTGGCCGGCCCAGGCGTAGGTAGCGGGGTCGCAGCGCTCGCCGGCCAGGAAAAGGTGGCGCAGGCTGCTCAGGTCGCACTTTTTGGCCAGCAGCCCTTCCGGGTCTTCCTTCTTGATGGCCCGGATGGCGGTGGGCGCGGTGAACATCGCGTTGACGCGGTACTGCGCCACAATGCGCCAGAAGGTGCCGGCATCGGGCGTGCGTACGGGCTTGCCTTCGAAGAGCACGGAGGTGCAGCCCCGCAGTAGCGGCCCGTACACGATGTAGGAATGCCCCACGGCCCAGCCAATATCCGAAGCGGAGAAGATGACCTCGCCGGGCGCGAGGTCATACACGGTTTTCATGCTGAAGAACAGGGCTACGGCGTGGCCGCCGTGGTCGCGCACCACGCCCTTTGGCCGGCCAGTGGTGCCGCTGGTATACAGGATGTAGAGCGGGTGCGTGGCGGGCAAGGACACGGCGGGAACCGGGGCGGCGCGCAGCAATTCCTGGTAGTCGAGGTCGCGGCCGGGCTGCATCTCGGCGGTCACGAAATCGCGCTGGCACACCACGACATGGTCTGGCTGGAAGGTGGCTTTGGCCAAGGCTTCCTCCACCAGCGGCTTGTAGGGAATCACGCGGTCGAACTCCATGCCGCCCGAAGCGCAGATGATAACGCGGGGCCGGGCATCGTCTATTCTCACCGCCAGCTCGTGCGGCGCGAACCCTCCAAACACCACCGAATGCACGGCCCCGAGGCGGGCGCAGGCCAGCATGGCCACCACGGCCTCGGGCATGTTGGGCATGTAGATGAGGACGCGGTCGCCCATTTCCACGCCCAGCGCGCGCAGGCCGCCGGCCAGGCGGGCAGTAAGGTCCAGCAACTCGGCGTAGGTGTAGGTGCGCTGGGTGTGGGTCACGGGCGAGTCGTAAATCAGGGCCGGCTGGTGGGCACGGCCCTGCTCCACCTGCCAGTCGAGGCAGAGAAAGCTGGTGTTCAGCTCGCCGCCTTTGAACCAGCGGTAGAAGCCGTTAGCATCCTGGCTGAGAGGTTCGGTGGGCTTTTTGTCCCAGTGCAGGTGGGCGGCCTGGGCAGTCCAGAACCCGGCCGGGTCGGCCAGACTGGCGGCGTGGGTGGCGGCGTAAGAGCAGGCTGGTTTCATAGCGGGTGGGATTTGGGGGTGGTGGGATGTAGCACATGCTTTAGCTTGTGCGGCGTTGAACGGATTCGGCACGCGAGCACAAGCTAAAGCATGTGCTACGGGAACGTTACGTCGCCACGCCCAGCAGCTCCCGCACTTTCTCCATGAGCTGGCGGGTGCTGAACGGCTTGGGAATGTATAAATCGGCCCCGACTTCATAGCCCTTCTGCACGTCGGCCTCACGGCTTTTGGCCGAGAGGAAAATGACCTTGGTACCGGCGCGGTCGGGGCGCTGGCGCAGCTGGCGGCACACCTGCAGGCCATCAACATCGGGCATCATGATGTCCAGCAGAATGAGGTCGTAGGCGGTCTGGTCGATGGCGGCCAGGGCTTCGGTACCGTTGCGGGCAATGCCGACCTGGAAGCCATTCTTGCGCATCAGAAATTCGAGCGACATGACGATGTTGGGCTCATCATCGACAATGAGAATGTGGGGCGTTTTCATGGGTGGTGAGGCAGGAAAGAGAACAATAGGCACGGGGTGGGCAAGGGTAGTAAATGGTCATGCTTCGCTCCGCGCTACATGACGTTTCGGGTCGTACTCCGTTTCTTCCGGACCGCTTCCCGCCAGCGGCAGCTCGATGAAGAAGCGGGCCCCCTGCTCCAGGCTGCTTTCGACCCAGATGCGGCCGTGGTGCAGCTCTACAATTTTGCGGGTGATGGCCAAGCCCAGGCCGGTGCCTTCGGGCTTGCGGGTGGTCTGGTGCTGGGCCTGGTAGAACTTGTCGAAGATGAGGTGCTGGGCGGCGGGCGAGATGCCCCGGCCGTTGTCTTCCACGCAAAGCAGGAGCACATCGGCGGTGGGCCAGGCCAGTACCGCGATGCGGCCCTGGCCGTCGGGCCGGCAGGCTTTGATGGCGTTGGAAAGCAGGTTGACGAGCACCTGCATCAGGCGGTCGCGGTCGGCGTGGAGCACGGGCAGGTCGGCGGGCACGTCGACGTGCAGGGCGATGTGCTTGTCGCGCAGCAGCTGGCCTACAATGTCGAGAGCTTCGGCCACCAGCTCGTTCACTGCTATCGGGGCGCGGTCGAGGGTGGCTTGGCCGCTTTCAAACTTCTCCAAATCGAGCACCAGGGAGATGAGGCGGGTGAGGCGCTCGGCCTCGCGGCCGATGGTGAGCTGAAAGCGCAGGCGCTCCTCCTCCTCCAAATCGGGGTTATCGGCCAGAATTTCGGCCAGCGCGCGGATGCTGGTAAGCGGCGTGCGCAGTTCGTGCGTCACAGTGTAGAGAAATTCGTCTTTGCGGTGGTCGAGGGCCTGCAGCTGGTCGTAGGCGGCGCGCAGCTCGTCGGTGAGGCGCTGGAGCTGGCGGCTCTGCTTCTGCAGCTGGCGGTTGGCTTCGAGCAATTGCTGGCTTTCCTTGAGAATGCCCACCACGCTGTCGTAGCTGATTTGCTCGGCCCCGGCCACCGAGGCCACCAGCATGCGGGCGCTGGCCGGGCCCAGGCTGCCGGCCAGCAGCTTCTCGGCGTAGGTGAGCAGGCGCGGGTCGGCCGTGGTGAGGTGGTGAGGTGGTGAGGTGGTGAGTTCCTCCGAAGGTGAAGGCGGCATTGCGTCGGGGAACCGTGTGGCGAAGGTGCGCAGGGCCTGGTTGGTGCGCTTCTTCCCGAGGAAGCCGAGCAGTAGGGCACGCACGTCGGGAAATGGGGTGCGGCCCTGCCAGCCGGCCACTTCCTCGGCCAGGCTGCGACGCGTGAATACGTCCACGAACACGTCGGCCTGCCGCAGCTCCAGCGCCGTGGGCGGCCAGGCCAGCGAGAGGCCCACGTAGAGGCCGATATTGAAAAACCAGCTCCAGAACAGCCCGTGCGAGAGGTAATCGAGCCCATCGAGCCCAAAGAGCGAAAACGGCCGCAAGCCGCTGATGCCGCCCAGGCCCTCGGTCAGAATGGACTCGGGCAGCCGCCCCGGCCCTACCAGCGTGGGCAGCACCAGCGTGAAAAACCACACCGCAAACCCCGCCAGCAGCCCCACTGTGGCCCCGCGCCGGGTCCCGCCCTTCCAGTACAGCCCGCCCAGCACGGCGGGCACAAACTGCGCCACCGCCGCGAACGATACCAGACCGGTATTCACCAGCGGCAGGGCTTTGCCCACCTCGGCGTAGTAGCCGTAGGACAGCAGCAGCACCAGCACTACGGCCAAGCGGCGGCTTTCGAGGGCAACGCGGCCCAGGTAGGCAAACCAGCGCGTCTGGCCTTCGGGCCGGGCCGAGGGCACGCGCACCAGTACCGGCATCAGCAAGTGGTTGCTCATCATCACGCTCAGGGCAATGGTTTCGACGATAATCATGCTGCTGGCCGCCGACAAGCCCCCCAGGTACGTGAGCAGCGCCAGCCACGAATGCCCCGCCGCCAGCGGCAGGGCCAGCACGTAGGTATCGGCGTCGATGCCCGTGTGGCCCAGCTTCAGCATGCCCCCAAAGGCCACCGGCAGCACAAACAGGTTGATGATGATGAGGTAGAGCGGAAACAGCCACATGGCCTTGCGCAGGTGGTTTTCGTCCACGTTCTCCACCACCGCCACCTGAAACTGCCGGGGCAGCAGCAGAATGGCCGACATGCTGAGCACGAGCAGCGTGAACCACTCGGCCCCGCTCGTACCCGAGCCGCGCAGTGTGAACAGCTGCCGCAGGGCCGGCACGGCCGCCGCCTGGTCGAACACGTCGGTGAAGCCGTGAAACAGCCCAAACGTGACGAAAGCCCCCAGCACCAGAAATGCCACCAGCTTCAGCACGCTTTCCACGGCCACGGCCAGCACAATGCCCTCGTGCCGCTCGGTAGCCTCTACCGAGCGCACCCCGAACAGGATGGTGAACACCGCCAGCGCGCTCGTGGTGTAGAGGGCCGTGGTATCGGCCGGGCCGCCCACGCCCGCGCCACTCCCGGTAAGGGTGACGAACGAAGCCGCAATTGCTTTGATTTGCAGGGCGATGTAGGGCACAATGCCCAGCACGCACACCACCGTAACCAGCGCGCCCAACGCCGCGCTCTTGCCATAGCGGGCCGAAATAAAATCGGCAATGGAGGTGAGCCGCTGCTGCCGGCTCACGCGGATAATCTTGCGCAGCACCAGCCACCACACCGGGGCCAGCAGCGTGGGCCCCAGGTAAATGCCCACAAACTCCAGCCCGTTGTGCGCGGCCCGGCCCACCGAGCCGTAGTACGTCCAGGCCGTGCAGTACACGGCCATGCTCAGGGCGTACACGTAGGGGTTGCTCACCAGGCTTTTCCGGGCGGCCGAACGGCGCTCGGCGGCGTAGGCCACGCCGAAAAGCAGGACCAGGTAGCCGAAGGAAAAGCCGATGACGAGCAGCCTGGACATTTTTTTAATTAAAAATTATGAATTAAGAATTAAAAATTCAGGGTGTAATAAGTGCATCTGTTTGGGTTGAGTACAGACCTAACTTCCATTTTTAATTCTGCCTTCTTAATTTTTAATTCCTCCTCGCGTCAGCCAGGCGGTTAAGCCTACCAGCGCAATCCAGGTCAGCAGCACATAGAGGTACAGTACCGGCACGCCGCCCACGCGCCCGTCGTGGTCGAACAAGCCCAGCAGCGGGTAATTGAGCAGCACCCCGAACAGCACCGCGATGAACAGCAGGCGCGGCCCCCGGCGCGGCGCGGGGCGGTCGGCGGGCACGAGATTGGGCAGGGAGTTATCGGGAGCGTCGGACATGATAGCGGGGCAGCTTGGGATGGCCAATCTAAGAAAAAGTCCGCCGGGCGCGGGGCCCGGCGGACTTTCACCTGGTCGCAGCGCGCGAACGGGTTAAGCGGCGGGCTGCTGCTCGTCAATCAGCTTCACGTTGCGCACGTCCTTCATCAGGGCCATACCAATGATGAAACAGATGAGGGCAATGGTGACCGGGTAAACCAGGCCCAACAGACTGCTATGCTCTTTGGCGAAGGTGCCGGCCGGCTGGGCGGCGGCCCACACGCCGATGGACGTGGCAATGAGGGGCACAAAGCCGCCAAACACGCCGTTACCAATGTGGTACGGCACCGACAGGGAGGTGTAGCGCACGCTGGTCGGGAACAGCTCGACCAGGTAAGCCGCGATGGGGCCGTACACCATCGTTACGAACGTAACGAGGCAGAACACCATGGCAATCATGCCCGGGATGTTGGGCGTGAGGGCCTTCATCACGGCGGGCACGGCTTTGCCGGCGGCATCTACCGTGGCGGGCGTAATTTCCGAGAGTGGTCCGGCAAACGCCTTCAGGCCATAAAAAAGCGGAACGGTGAACAGGGCTCCGCAAATCATACCGGTCATGATGATGCGCTTGCGGCCAATGCGGTCGGACAGCGAGCCGAAGTACACGAACAGCGGCGTGCCCAGCAGCATGGCCACCACCATCACGATACTGGAATTCACGATGTCGAGCTTAAGCGTGGCATTCATGAATGTGAAGGCTTGAAACTGGCTGGTGTAGAAAATAACGCCCTGGCCCATGGTCACGCCAAAGAGGGCGATGAGGACGAGGCGACGGTTCACGGGGTTCATGAACGAATCGCGCAGGGGGCTTTTGCTGGTGGTGCCAGTGGCCTTGGCCTTGGCAAACAGCGGCGACTCGTGCAGCTGGCGGCGGATGTAGTACGAAGCCACCAACAGGAAGCCCGAAAGCAGGAACGGAATGCGCCAGCCCCACTCCTTAAACGCATCCTCCCCCATCAGCTTGCGGGTGATGAGAATAACCGAAATGCTGAGGATGAGGCCGCCGGTAGCCGTTATCTGGATAAAGCTGGTGAAGTAGCCCCGCTTGGCATCGGGGGCATACTCGGCCACGTAGGTCGCGGCCCCGCCGTATTCGCCGCCCAGGGCCAGGCCCTGCAACAGGCGCAGCACCACCACAATGGCCGGCGCGGCCAGCCCGATTTTGTCGTAACTCGGGATAAGGCCGGTGATAAACGTGGCCCCGCCCATAATCAGCAGCGTAACGAGAAAGGTATACTTGCGGCCAATCATGTCGCCGAGCCGGCCAAAGAACATGGCCCCGAATGGCCGCACCACGAAACCAGCCCCAAATACGGCCAGCGCCCCCAGCAGCGTGTCTTCAATCTTGCCTTTCGAGCCAAACAGCACCGGCCCGATGATAGCCGCCAGCGAACCGAAAATGTAAAAGTCGTACCACTCGATGACCGTGCCTACCGACGAGGCCGTGATAACCTTCCAGATGGTGCTGGTGGAGGTGGTGTTGTTATCGTGCGCAACCGCAGTGTCAGCCACGTAGGGCGGGTTTAGACTCTGTTCCATACTGTTTTAGTCAAGAAAAAGGGTTAGCAAAGCAAGAAGAAGCAACAAGCCGGGGCCTACAGGAATACCTGCGTTTGCAGCGAGATTTCGGGGCGGTACTGCACATCGTTCAGGTTGGTGAAGTCGGGCCGGGCGCGGTAGTTGATGGTCACTTTGGCGTTATGGCCATCGAGCAGCACGTTCAGGCCCGCATCGGTGATGTTCACGCCCTGGGTATCGCCGGCGCTGTTTTTCAGGCCCTCGTAGTTGGCGTGCTGGTAGGCGATGTAGGGTTGCAGGCGGGCCTTGGCACCGAGCGTATTCTTAGGCAGCAGGAAGCCCACCTGCCCGTAGAAAACTCCCCCCGTGCCCGACAGTGGGACGGCGTTGCCACGCAGGGCGCTGGCACCGTAACCGGGGTTCTCGGCCCCCACAAAGCGCACGTGGTTTGGGCCCATGTTGTAGTTGTAATACACGCCGTAGAGCGTGATGGCCGTGCGGGAAGCCGTATCGAGCGGCACGTCGTAAAAGGCATCGAAGCCCAGCATCACCATATCGTGCTTATTGGTAGCGATGGTGCCAAACGGGTCGGCCGCCACGCCGGGCGTCACGGCGACGGCGCTGCCGGCCGTGCGCGAGTACATGGCGTCCTTGTTATACAAAAAGCCCGTGCCGATGCTGAAAACCCGCTTCGTGCCCAGGTAAGTACCCTGGGTGTAAGGCAGCAGGTTCGCCTCGGGCTCCAGGAAGTTATAGCTGAAGTAGCCCTGGTATACGTGGCTGGTATTCTGGGGGTTGTAGTTGGCTACGCCGGTGCCGGTGCTCACCCCACCCGTGGTAGTGCCCAGGCTGAGCGGGTTGCTGGCCTGGTTGGTCAGGAAAGCGTCGTCCATGGCCACGCGGTAGTCGAACTTACCGATGCGGCCTTTGGCGTAGATGCCCAGCCAGCGCGCAAACTGGTCGGTTTGCTCAATGGTGGGGAAGTTGGTGAGCGGCAGGTCCATCGGCAGAATGCTGGTAGTGCTGGCGTTGGTGAGGCGCGAGATGCCGTTGTAGTAGTGCAGGCCCGCGCCCAGGCTCAGGTACTTGTTCACCTTGTACTCCGTCACGGCTTCGTGAATGAAGAACTGCGGCTTTTTGCCGTCGGTGGTGGGGGCCACGCCGCCGCTCACGGCGTTCTGGTTATTGATGCCCAGGTGCGTGTACACCAGGAACCGGGGGTTCAGCTGGGCCATTACCACCATGCGCGAGCGGCGCAGGCCGAAATCGACCTGGCTCGATTTGGGTACGCCGGGGGCGCGCAGCGTGCCGGTGTTGTTCTCGGTGTAGCGGGCATAAACCTGCGTCCAGAGCAGGATTCGCACGTATTTGGAGCCGTCGGGCGAGAGGTTCATCTTCAGGCCCCCGCCGTAGGGAGCCGACTTGGTAGGCGCGGCCGGCGCGGGAGCCGGGGCCGGGGCGGCCGGCGGCGGCGAGGTCGGATTACCGACGGGTGGCGGCTGCACCTGGGCCGACACCGCTTCGGCGGCCAGCAGCGCAGTAAGGGTCAGCGCGTAGCGAGAAAATTGCATGGGTTTGTGGGAATAGTTGGAAAAGAGAGCAGCAAAACCAGCGCGGCCTATTGGAAGTCGCCAATCAGTTTCCCCAAACCTATACATTCCCGGCCCGATGCCGCCGCGCGGGCTATAGTTGCGCCCCGCAGCTATAGCTCAGCTCCCCCGGAACCGTTCCCAACGAATCACCATAAACTTGTCGCCCAGCTCCGTTACCATCATACCAGCCCCTTTCAGGTTGCCGGGCTGTTGAAAAAACTCTGCCAGCTCCTTGTGGTTGAGTATTTTATAGGTCGGATGATAGTCGGGCTGGCGCGGGGCTTTCACGCCATATTTCTTCACCCAGTTCATCACGCTCACGTGGCTCACGCCCAGCAGGCGCTCAATCTCGCGGTAGCTCACGCCCTCGATGTAGAGCTGCAACGCCTTGATGACGTAGTAGCTATCTACCTCGCGGCCCACCTTAGCCACCGTATAGTGGTAGCCGCACGCCCGGCACTTAAACCGTTGCCGTCCGCTGATAACGCCACTTTTGGTGGCTTCGTCCGAATCACACTTTGGGCAGGTGGGCGCATTCATAGGGCACAATCAGTTGGAGAGACACCCAAAGCTACAGTTATTTACCAAACATATATCAGTTTAGCAAATATATCGTCTCCGCTGCATACTCAGCCGCCCGTCAACACCGTTGCCAGCAGCGCATCCACGGCCAGGGCCAGCCGGCGCATATCGAGCCGGGCCAGGGTGTCGGTGGTTTGGTGGTAACTCTGGTTGCGGTAAAAAGCGGTGTCCGTGAGCAGCACCGCCGGATAATCAAACTTCCAATAGTTGAGATGGTCGGAAAAGTCGATGCCCGGCAGCCAGGCCGGGGCCTTGAAGCGTTTCACGGGCAGCCCGGCCACCTGCCGGTACCGCCGGGCAAAGCGCCGCCCAAAAGGCCCGTTGCCAAATTTCTGGGCCACCGTTACGTAGTTGCCCCGGCTGCCATAGATGAATTTCAGCGGCCCGATGGGGTAGTGCTGCGAGCCCCGGCGGTCGTCGTAGTAGCCCAGCATTTCGAGCGCCACCATGCCGCGCACCGGTATTCCGGCCGCTTTCAAGGCAGCCGCGTGCACGTAGCTGCCCATGTTTGCCGTGCGGAAAAACGGCGGCTCCTCCAGCGTGTAGGCCACCAGCTCGATGCGGTACGGCAGGCTGGCCTGCTGGCCCAGCAGGCGGGCCAGCTCCAGCAGGGCCGCCACGCCGGTGCCGTTGTCGTCGGCCCCCGGCTGCTCGCCACACACGTCGTAGTGCGCTCCTATTACCAGGCGCGGGCCAGCCGCCGGACCGAAGGTGCCCAGCACGTTGCGGTAGGTGCGGCCCTGCACCTGGTAGGGCTGCTCCCCCACTTCGTGCGCGCCGGCCGCCCGCAGCCGTCCTGCCACGTAATCCGCCACCGAATCGAGTACGGCTGGGTGCGTGTAGTTGCGCGGCTGCGGCATAGTGGTGAGATACGTGAGGTGCTGGCGCAGCCGGGCGGTGTCGGCGGCAGCTACGGAGCGGGGCGGCACCACCTGGGCCAGCGCGGGCCGCCCCGGCAGCAATAGCAATAGCAATAGCAGCAGCGTCGGTAAAATCGTTTTCATGCCAGCAAGCTACTCAACCTCGTTGCATTGCATTTTGAAGCTGTTTAGCAAGTCTTGAAATCTGTCATCCTGAGCTTGCGAAGGACCTTATCTCCGCTGAACGACACTTGTTCGACGAAATACCAAGCATGAGAAGGTCCTTCGCAGGCTCAGGATGACAGACCCGTAAAAGAATCGGCTTTTTAGACAGCTTCTTTATAATAGGCCCGGGGCTGTCGTTTTTTACTTCGCGACCTGGGTTAAGTAGCTTTGGTCACTCAACCCACCGTCCTACGCTAATGCTCGCGCCCAAGCCCGCTTTCCACTCCCTCACCCCCGCCGACCTCACCCCCGCCCAGTGGCACCCTTTCCTGGTGGGAGCCGTGGCCCCGCGCCCGGTGGCCTTCGCCAGCACCATCGACGCCGAGGGCCGCGTGAACCTGAGCCCCTACAGCTTTTTCAACGCCTTCAGCTCCAACCCGCCCATCCTCGTGTTTTCGCCCGCCAACCGCGTGCGCGACAATAGCCAGAAGCACACCCTGCAAAACGTGCGCGAGGTTGCTGAAGTCGTCATCAACATCTGCGACTTCGCGCTGGTGGAGCAGATGTCACTGTCCAGCACCGAGTACGGCAAGGGCGTGAATGAATTTACCAAAGCCGGCCTCACCGAGTTGGCATCGGAGTTGGTGCGCCCGCCCCGCGTGGCCGAAGCGCCGGCCGCCTTCGAGTGCGTGGTGGAGCAGATTATTGAGCTGGGCAAGAATAACGGGGCCGGCAACCTCATCATCTGCCGGGTGGTGCGAGCGCATTTTCGCCAGGATATTCTGCTGCCCGATGCCAACGGCATCGACCCGTTTAAGCTCGACGCCGTGGCCCGGCTGGGCGGCGACTGGTACTGCCGGGCCAGCGGCAGCAGCCTTTTCGAGGTGCCCAAGCCCAACCGCCACATCGGCATCGGCATCGACCAGTTGCCCGAGCACCTGCGCACCTCCGACGTGCTCACCGGCAACGAACTGGGCCGCCTCGCCAACATCGAGCACAATGCCCTGCCTACGCCCGAACAAGTCGAGGAATTCAAAACCGAGCCCATGGTGGCCTACCTGCTCAACAAGCACCGCGACGATGCTCCAGAGCTGGAGCGGCAGCTGCTACAGCTGGGCCGCCAGCTGCTGGCCGAAGGGCGGCTGGTGGAGGCGTGGCAAGCACTGTTGCTCAAAAGCTGATAATGGCCCCAATTGGGAAGCCATCCGGGAGCTGACTCAAAATGGATGCTCGGGTGGGCTACACAAAAGACGACCTTTTCTGTTGCCCTACTCAAAACACTCACCCCCGCCGCATGTCCGACATTTCCATTGCCGAATCCGTAGTCCTACCGCCCATTAAAGAGGTGGCCGCCCGCCTGGGCATTTCCGAGGACGACCTGGAGCCCTATGGCCGCCACAAGGCCAAGCTCCCCCTGCACCTGATTGACCCGGCAAAGGTGGCCGCCAGCAAGTTGATTCTCGTCACGGCCATCACCCCCACCCCGGCCGGCGAGGGCAAAACCACGGTGTCCATCGGCCTGGGCGACGGGCTGCACAAGCTAGGCAAAAAGGCCGTGGTGGTGTTGCGCGAGCCCTCGCTGGGGCCCGTTTTCGGGGCCAAGGGCGGGGCTACCGGCGGCGGCCGCTCGCAGGTGAGCCCAATGGCAGACATCAACCTGCACTTCACCGGCGACTTCAACGCCGTGGAAAAGGCCAACAACCTGCTGGCCGCCCTGCTCGACAACGCCATCCAGACGCCCAACCACCCGCTCAACATCGACCCGCGCACCGTGCTCTGGAAACGCTGCCTCGACCTGAACGACCGCAGCCTGCGCCAAATCATCATCGGGCTGGGCGGCAAAGCCAACGGGGTGATGCGCTCCGACGGCTTCAACATCACGGCCGCCTCAGAGGTGATGGCCATCCTGTGCCTGGCCACCAGCCTGCCCGACCTCAAGGCCAAGCTCGGCAACATCCTGGTGGCGTTCAGCTACGATAACAAGCCCATTTACGCCCGCCAGCTGCAGGCCGAGGACGCCATGGCCATTCTGCTGCGCGACGCGCTGAAGCCCAACCTGGTGCAAACCCTGGAGCAAACTCCCGCCCTGGTGCACGGCGGCCCCTTCGCCAACATTGCCCAGGGCACCAACACGGTGCTGGCCACCCGCATGGGCCTCTCGCTGGGCGACTACGTGGTGACGGAAGCCGGTTTCGGGGCCGACCTCGGGGCTGAGAAGTTTCTCAACATCAAGTGCGGCTACGCGGGCCTGGCCCCCGCCGCCGTGGTGCTGGTAGCCACCGTGCGCGCCCTGCGCCACCACGGCGGTGCCCCCGCGGCCGAGCTCAACACCCCCGACCTGGCCCGCTGTGAGCGGGGCTTTGCCAACCTGGCTAAGCACATCGAAAACGCCCAGAAGTTCGGCTACCAGCCCGTGGTGGCCATCAACCACTTCGTGACCGATACGCCCGAAGAAGTGGCCCTGGTGCAGCTGCTGTGCCAGGCCCTCGGTGTGGAGGCCGTCCTCAGCACCAGCTGGGCCGACGGCGGTGCCGGTGCCACCGCCTTGGCCGAGGCCGTATTGGCCAACATTGCCCAAGGCACCAACCACCTGCGCCCCCTCTATGCCTGGGACCAGCCGGTGAAAGCCAAAATTGAAACCATTGCTCGCGAAGTGTACGGCGCAGTCGGGGTCGACTACACGGCCCAGGCCGAAGCCGACCTGCGCCGCATCGACCGCCTGGGCCTGGCCGGGCTGCCCATTTGCATGGCCAAAACCCAAAAATCGTTTTCCGACAACGAGAAGCTCATCGGCCGGCCCGAAGGCTTCCGCGTCACCGTGCGCGAGTGTGAGCTGGCGGCCGGCGCGGGCTTCCTCATCCCCATCCTCGGCACGCTGCTGCGCATGCCGGGCCTGCCGCCCGTGCCCGCTTCCACCGGCATGGAAATCGACGACAACGGGGTGATTACGGGGTTGTCGTAGAGCCCAGCGGTTGCCGGCAGGGCCGCTGGCCTGATTGGCCGGAGCGCAGCTGTTTTCGTAAACCGGGACATTTCCCCAACCATCGCCATCCCGTCCACCATGCCCAAAACCACCAGACCCCGCGTTATCTGCCACATGATGAGCTCGCTCGACGGGCGCACCATTCTCAGCCGCTGGGGCCAGTCGCCCGATACGAAGGAGTACGAAGCCACCGCGGCCACCTTTGAGGCCGATGCCTGGATGTGCGGCCGCGTGACCATGGAAAAGGACTTCACCAAAGGCCTGGCCCCCAACCTGCAACCCGTGAGCCACCCGCTCGACCGCCTGGATTTCGTGGCCGACTACACCGCCACATCCTTCGCCATCGCCGTGGACGCCCACGGCAAGCTGGGCTGGAAATCCGGCTCCATCGACGACGACCATCTCATCACCATCCTCAGCGAGCAGGTGAGCGACGAATACTTGGCCTACCTGCGCAACCAGGGCGTTTCCTACCTCTTCGGCGGCAAGAAAGAGCTTGATTTAACGCTGGTGCTCGACAAGCTGGGCCGCCTCTTTCCCATCAAAACTATCCTGCTGGAAGGCGGCGGCCATATCAACGGCTCAATGCTCAAAGCTGGGCTGATTGACGAACTCAGCCTGCTGCATTTCCCCGTCATTGATGGGGCGGCCACTTCGGCCACCATTTTTGAGCAGGGTGAAAACCCGGGGCCGGCGGCGCAATTGAAATTAATTAGCGTGGAGCAGCGGCCGCATGGGGTTATTTGGCTGCGGTATGAAGTGGCGGCTTAGAATGCCTTAAGATTCAATGTTCAGCGACAGAATAATCTTACCGCCGCTTTCCTTGTAAACCAAAACTTCTGCTAAAACTAAATCGGCAATGTCATGGCCCCAAATGCCGTAGGTTCCATTAGTATGGTTCCTATTATAGGTCGTGGTTCGCTTTTCAGCAGGAATTGTTTTAGTGGTAGCAGTACGCTCTTCCTCCTCGTAAATCTTGTAGTAAGCCCTGCTGATATCTCGTAAAAGCTGCGCTCTGGTGAACCCTATTTTTGATTCTGCATCAAATCGAAATTCCTTTGCCAATGGATAATCAATCACAATTGTGACCTTTTTTTCAGGAATAACTATTTTGTTTGCATCAACAAGTTTTGAGATTTCACTTTCGGGATTTTCGATACTGGCCCAAGGAATCAAGCCATTTGCAAATTCCTTTTTATCGTCAGTTCTAACTTCGAAGGAGATGTTATTAAGTAACTCCCCATAACCATTAGTTTGCCTTTTTGAATAAGCTGTTTCTTTTGCACGTAATGCTGTGATATAATCCGTCAAACTATCAGCAGAAGCTACTGGGGCTTGCTTAGAATCGTCTTTCTTACTTTCCCCACAGCCAAGTAGCGAGATACATAAGCCAA
Organism: Hymenobacter artigasi; assembly: GCF_012275535.1. Classification (GTDB taxonomy): domain Bacteria; phylum Bacteroidota; class Bacteroidia; order Cytophagales; family Hymenobacteraceae; genus Hymenobacter; species Hymenobacter artigasi. Next base: position 331,550 of record NZ_JAAVTK010000004.1, read on the forward strand.
GAAAAATCAGCGGGAAAAGCGCTTTACTATTAGCTTTCATTCCGCAACAAATTAATTGCGCACCGCAATCAACAAACCCAACTCCTTATACCGCAAATTAAATTTCTTCGCAATCATCGCATTCGTCAGTGAGCCTCGGTAGATATACACGCCGCTGCGGAAATGCTCGTTGGTGAACAGCACTTCGTTGATGCCGCCGTGCTGGCTGATTTCCTGGAGGATGGGCGTGAAGATGTTGCTCAGCGCGTTGGTGGCGGTGCGGGGCACGCGGGAGGCGATGTTGGGCACGCAGTAGTGCACCACGTCGTATTTGCGGAAAATGGGGCTGCTGTGGCTGGTCATCTCGCTGGTTTCGAAGCAGCCGCCCTGGTCGATGCTCACGTCGATGATGACAGAGCCGGAGGCCATGCTGGCCACCATTTCCTCGGGCACCATGAAGGGAATGCGGCCGTCTTCCACTGCCAGCGCGCCGATGACCACATCGGCCCGGCGAATTTGCTGGCTGAGCGCGAACGTGTCCAACGTGCTGGTGTAGAGCTGCATGCCCAGGTTGTGCTTGAGGCGGCGCAGCTTGTAGAGGTGGTTGTCGAACACTTTCACCTCGGCCCCGAGGCCGGTGGCGGCGCGGGCGGCGTACTCGGCCACCGTGCCGGCCCCGAGAATGACCACCTGCGACGGCGGCACGCCCGTGATGCCACCCAGAATGATGCCCTTGCCCTCGTTGGAACGGGCCAGGTATTCGGCCGCAATCAGCATCACCGTTGAGCCCGCGATTTCGCTCATGGCGCGCACTACGGGGCGGGCCCCGCTGGGATCTTTCATCAGCTCAAAGCCGATGGCGTTGATTTTTTTGCGCGAGAGGGCCGAAATGTATTCCTGCGTCATGGAGCCCATCTGGAGGGCCGAAATCAGGGTTTGGCCGGAATGCAGCAGCTCAATTTCTTCGAGCGTGGGCGGGGCTACTTTCAGCAGAATATCGGCTTTGAACACCTCCTCGGTGGAGTAGGCAATCTGCGCGCCGGCTTCGGAGTAATCGTGGTCGGCGTACTTACTGGGCTCGCCCGCACCGGCCTCCATCACTACTTCGTGGCCGGCCGAAACGAGGTGCTGCACGGCTTCGGGCGTCAGGCCGAGGCGGTTTTCCTGGAGCGAGGTTTCGCGTGGCATCCCGATGAAGAGCTTGCGCTTGCGCGTTTCCACGGCCAGCATCGATTCCTGCGTGAAATAGGCGCGGCTGGTGGCCAAGGACTCAAAACCGGAGGGTAGCTGCTCGGGCATTTTAGAAAATTATAAATTATAAATTACGAATTAAAAATCTTGAAACAATTAATAATCACTGGGCATATCGGAATATGCGAGGGCAATTTTTAATTCTTAATTAATAATTTTTAATTCAATCTCCCGGGTTTCATCCGGCAATACCAGCACGCGCACTTCGAGGTAGGGCACGGGCAAAAGTGCCGCCACGCGGGCCGGCCATTCTACCAAACAAAGATACCCGGAATCGAGGTACTCCGTTGCGCCCATCTGCTCGGCTTCGACGATGGAGTCAATCCGGTAGAAGTCGAAGTGGTAAATAGGCGTGTCGCGGGCATCGCGGTACTCGTTTACGAGGGAAAACGTGGGGCTGCTCACGTCATCAACCACGCCCAGCGCACCGGCCAGCGCCCGGATGAGCGTGGTTTTGCCGGCCCCCATCTCGCCCTCAAAGGCCACCACCGAACAGCCGGCTTCGGCAATGGCCGCCTGCAGGCGGGTGGCGGCAGCGGGCAGGTCCGCCAGGGAAGGAACGGTGAGGATAAGGGGATGCATTGGGCGAAAATACCGCCGTAATGGCAGAAACGGGTAGCTTTTTTTGGAATATCGCCGGCTCAACTACACCTTTACACTTTGGCGGGGCCGCTAAGCAGTTCATTCCAAAGGCTATATCTGTGGCTTTGGAAAGCGGGCTTTGTGCGGGCCACCCACCGGCCGGGGACTCCTGTTTCCCGGCTTCTTCCTCCGATTTCTACCCAATCGCTACCCGATGCCCCATTTTTACCCGCGCTGGTCTGGCAGAGGCACAACCGGTTTTTACCCGTTGCTGCTCGCCGGAATCAGTTGTTTCGCACCTTTGGCCGGCCAAGCCCAGAGCCGCTCCACGCTGAGCGGGACCGTGAGCAGCGCCGCTGGCGTGCCCGTGGAGTTTGCCACCGTAACCCTGCACCGCGCCACCGATTCGGTGGCCGTAAAATCTGAGCTCAGCGACGAGCAGGGCCGGTTCCAGCTGGAGGCGGCGGCGGGTGGCTCCTACCGGGTTTCGGTGGCGCAGGTGGGGTTTGCCTGGTACTGGAGCCCGGTGTATGCGCTGCCGGTGGCCGGCCTGGCCGTGCCGGCTATCCGCTTGGCAACCAGCCAAGCTACTACCCTGAAGGAAGTGACCGTAACGGCCCGCAAGCCCCTGTTTGAGCACCTGGCCGACCGCACCGTGGTGAATGTGGCCGACAGCCCGCTCACGGCCGGGGCCACCACGCTGGAGGTGCTGACCCGCGCGCCGGGCGTGACCCTGGCCGGAGATGATATCCTGGCCCTGCGCGGCCGCCTGGGCCTGCTGGTGGTCATCGATGGCAAGCGCGTGCCCCTCACCGGCACGGAGCTGGCCGACTACCTCAGGGCCCTGCCCGCCGAGCAGCTGCAAAGCATCGACCTGATTACCAACCCACCGGCGCAGTACGACGCCCAGGGCGGCGCGGGCGTGATTGACATTCACCTAAAAAAGGACCAGCGCCTGGGCACCAACGGCAGTGCCAACGCCAGCTACGGACGGGGCGAGTACGGCAAATTCGTGGGCGGCTTCGGGCTCAATCACCGGCGCAAACGCCTGAACCTGTACGGCAACTATGCTTACACCGACCGGCACGGGTTTGTGCGGGTCGATTTCAACCGGCAGTTTGGGGCCACGGCGCTGCTGCCGGCCGCCAGCAGCGTGCAGGCCAACGAGCAGCTGTCGTGGCTGCGCTCGCACAGCGGGAAAGTCGGGCTGGATTTGACGCTTTCCAAACGCACGCAGCTCGGCGTTTCGGTCACCGCGCTGGCCAGCCAGACCACGAACACGACCACCAATCAGACCCAGCTCTACAACGCGGCCGGCGAAGCGGCCGACCACTATTCTGCGGCGGTAGCGCAGGACATCAACCGGCCCAACGGCAGCGCCAACCTCAACCTGCGCCACGCCTTCGCCGACTCGGCCACGGCCGCCGCCCTCACCGCCGACGCCGACTACGCCCGCTACCACACCACCCGCCTGATGGCGCTCAATACGTATTTCGACGCGCCGGCCCGGCCTTCTACCCTGCTCACCGGCGACCAGCGCAACAACCTGAGCATTGGGGCGGCGAAGGTTGATTTCAGCCTGCCCCTGCCCCACCGCACACGCCTGGAAACCGGCGCAAAGGTGACCCGGGTACAGACCGATAACGACGCCGTTTTTTGGTTCAACGGCGCTTTTAGCCCGGCCCTTTCGAGCAGCTTTCAGTACCGCGAAAACGTGAATGCCGCGTATGTGAGCCTGAAGGGTGCGGCCGCCCAAACCACCTGGCAGGCGGGCCTGCGCGCCGAGCAGACCAATACGCAGGCCGATTTTACGGGCGAAGCCAGCCGTGAGCGGCACTACCTCAACCTGTTTCCCAGCGCCACGGTACAGCGCACGCTCAGCACCCGGCACGCGCTGGGCCTGGCCGTGGCCCGGCGCATCGACCGTCCCAACTACGCGCAGCTGAACCCATTGCGGGCCTATCTCGACGCAACTTCCTATAGCGCCGGCAACCCCGATTTGGTGGCCCAGACCAGCTATTCGGTCGAGCTCACGCACACTTACCGCCAGAAGTTCATCAGCGCCCTGGCCTATGCCCGCACCGACCAGCCCATTGTGAACGTGGTGCTGCCCGCCCCCGACGGCGGCCGCCTGGTGGTGAACCGCAACGTGAACCTGAGCACCCTGCACAACTACAGCCTCACCCTCACCGCGCCCCTGGAGCTCAGCAAATGGTGGACGCTCTACGCCAACGGCACCTTCTATTACGCGCGCTACGTGGGCTACCTGGCCGGCACCGCCCTCGACCGGGGCCAGCTGGCCTGCACCCTCACCGCCAACAATAGCTTCACAATGCCGGGCGGCTGGTCGGTCGATGTGAACGGGCTCTACGAGTCACGGGAAGTGTATGGGTTTGAGGTTATCCGGCCACGCGGCCAGGTATCGGCGGGGCTGCAAAAAAGCATCTGGAAAAAGCAGGGCACCCTGCGCCTGAACGCGGCCGACATTTTCTATACCACGCCCCTGCGCATTACCTCCACCTACGCCGGCTTCACCGAAACCTTCTTTACCCGGCAGGACTCGCGGGTGGTTACGGCGGCCCTCACCTACCGTTTCGGCAGCAGCAAAGTGACGGCCGCCCGCAAGCGCGCCGCCGGGGCCGACGAGGAGCTGCGCCGCGCCGCCGGACAGTAGCGCCTGCGGAGAAATAAGTACGGCTGTCATTCTGAGCATTCTGCGAATCAAGCAGCGACGAAGGAGACCTTATTACGTTTGCGCTGGACGTGCTTACTGCCAGTTTTTCTGGCGTGACAAGGTCCTTCGCTACGCTCAGGATGACAACCCTCCAGGTTCTTCATTTTTATTAAGCGCGGCGGCTTTTACCTTCGTGGGCCGAAGCGGCATTCATTTCTCCGTTTTCCCCATGCAAGTATCCAAGATGGCAGCCGGCCTTATCGGCTCCGAAATCATTCGAATTGGCAACCAGGTAAGCGAGCAGGTGCGCCAGGGCGCGAACATCTGCAACCTGACTATCGGTGATTTTGACTCCAAGATTTTTCCGATTCCGGCCGGTCTTACGGCTGGCATTGTCGCGGCCTACCAGGCCGGCATGACCAACTACCCGCCCGCCGCCGGCATGGGCGAGCTGCGCGACAGCGTATCGGCCTTCCTGAAAACCCGCCAGGGCCTGGACTACGGCCCCAATGACATTCTGATTGCCGGCGGCTCGCGCCCGCTCATCTACGCCACCTACCGTGCCCTGCTGGACGAAGGCGACAAGGCTATTTTCCCGCTGCCCAGCTGGAACAACAACCACTACTGCCACCTTGTAGGGGCCACGCCGGTTGCCGTACCCACGCTGCCCGAAAACGACTTCATGCCCACGGCCGCCGACCTGGCCCCGCACGTGGCCGGTGCCACGCTGCTGGCCCTGTGCTCGCCGCTGAACCCCACCGGCACCTTATTCACCAAGGAAGGCCTGGAAGAAATATGCGACCTGGTGATTGCCGAAAACAAGCGCCGTGGTCCCGACGAAAAGCCGCTCTACATCCTCTACGACCAGATTTACTGGCTCCTCACCTTTGGCGATGCCAAGCACTACGACCCCGTAAGCCTGCGCCCCGAGCTGCGCGATTACGTCATCTACATCGACGGTACGTCGAAGTGCTTTGCCGCCACCGGCGTGCGCGTGGGCTACAGCTTCGGGCCGACCGGCATTATCGAGAAGATGAAGTCCATCCTGGGCCACGTTGGGGCTTGGGCCCCCAAAGCCGAACAGGTGGCCATGGGTAAATTCCTGCCTCAGACCGCTGCCGTTGATGAGTTCCTGACCAGCATTAAAGGCCGCCTGCAAAGCTCCCTGACTGCGCTGTTCGACGGCTTGAAGGAGCTGAAAGCCCAGGGCTGCCCCGTCGATGCCGTGGCACCAGCCGGGGCCATCTACCTCACCGCCAAAATCGACGTGCTGGGCCGCACCGCCCCCGACGGCACCGTGCTCACCACCACCGCCGAGCTCACCTCCTACCTCATCGCCGAAGCCAAGCTGGCGCTGGTGCCCTTCAGCGCCTTCGGCTCGCCGGCCACCGAGCCCTGGTTCCGCGCCTCGGTGGGAGCCGAAACGGTGGAGTCTATTGCGGCCGCACTGCCACGCCTGAAAGCGGCCTTGGATAAGCTGAAATAGCTTATTGCCGGATAAAAGAGCGGTAGTCTGACACGAAGTGGTGCGACGAAGCCCGGTGGGCAATTCGTCGCACCATCTGTTTTTGGGTCATTGCCAAAAGGAAGCCCCTTTCCCGCTAAGAAGCAGTTTAAGTTAGCGAAGAATACCGCTGGAACGGTGTAGAGACGCATCTTTGCGTCTTGTCGTTGAAGGAAATCGCCCAACGACAAGACGCAAAGATGCGTCTCTACACCGTTTGAAATCAGAAGAATTGACTCAAACGGCTTCTAAAGTTCGGGATATAAAAAGGAGTCCGGTGCCGCTTTGAGCTGCCTGCTTCCGAAACCCATGCAGCCCCGCCGGGACGCCTTTCAGGTGCCCTGGCGGGGCTGCATGGGTTTCGGCGGCTGGTGTTTTTGTTGCTGGTTTAAGCATGCTCCGGTCCGAATCGCATACACGTCGACAGCTCAATAAATCGGGAATTCAACGACTCTATTTTTCAGATTATCGTCTGATAAATAGAGTGCGGATGGTTTTCAATTTTTAACAAAAAACTGATTATCAATTATATAACAACTGTTTTGTGTTTTGGCACTTCCTTGGCCTTGCCCCGGCCAAACGAACTACCATGCTTAACAAAACTGAAAAAATATTCCTGGTCGACGACGACCCTTATTGCCGCTGTTTGATAGAGCATGCGGTGCGCAGCCATGGCTATAGCGACGTGCACCTGTTTGAAAGCGGCGGGGCCTGCCTGGATGCGCTCATCGAGGAACCCGATATTATTTTTCTGGACCAGAGCATGGGCAGCGTGTCGGGCACCGACGCCCTGCGGGCCATCAAGCGCTTCAACCCCGATACCTACGTGGTGCTCGTGAGTGGGCAGCGCCACGTGCAGGTAGCCGTGGATTCCCTCAAGCTTGGGGCGTTCGACTACGTGGTCAAGGACGACCACCTCACCACCCGGCTCATCACGGTGCTCGACAAAATTGGCACGGTGAGCCAGCTGCTGGCCCAGCGCCAGGCACCTCAGCCCTCGCGGCTTAAGGCCTTCTTTTCCTCCTTTTCCAGGCCGGCACCCGTGGTGGGTGCGCCTTCCCTTTCCAATACCCCTCATGATTCAATTAGTACACCTTCGCGGCCCACTGGGTCTGATTCTCTTGCTCGCACTTGGCTTGCTGAGCAGCTGCACCCAAAACCTGTTCACTACTAAAAAGGCGCTGCCGGCACCAAGTACCCTCGACGTGGGCCCGGGCTATCAGTACCACCTGCGCAAGGACGACAAAGTCAGCCTCAGCGTGTGGGACCACGAGGAGTTGAGCGTGGGCTCCATCTACGGGCACTACAGCGTGAACGAAATAGAGGGCAAATGGCTGCTGGTGGACGCCACCGGCGGCCTGAACGTGCCCAAGGTGGGCTCCTACCACGTGGAGGGCCTTACGGTGCCCGAGGCGGAGGAAATGCTGGAGAAAGTACTGAGCAAGTGGATTGTGAACCCGCAGCTGACCCTGAAAGTGCTGAACATGGAAGCCACCGTGCTGGGCGAAGTAGGCATTCCCGGCAAGCAGCGCTTTGAGAAAGAGCGCAACACCCTGGTGGAGGTGCTGGGCAAGGCCGGCGACTTTGGCGCCTACGCCGACAAGCGCCATGTGAAAGTGCTGCGCCAGGATGCCACCGGCACCAAAACCACCGAAGTAGACCTGACCCAGCTCAGCAGCTTCGAGCGCAACAACCTAGTGATTGTGCCCGGTGACGTGGTGTACGTACCGGCCAAAAACGGCAAGCAGTTCGACCGCAAAGCGCCGTCGGTGCTGGGCATTGCCTCCATCGTGAGCACCATTCTCATTCTGACCCGCTTCTTCTTATAATCCCTTTCCAATGAGCGAATTGAAACAAACCTCCCGCCTGCTGCGCCCCTTGTGGCGGGGCCTGCCCGTGGTGCTGGTGTGCCTGGGCCTGAGCCTGGCCGCCGCCTGGCAATACCTGCGCTACGCCACGCCGATGTACGAAAGCACGGCCAAAATCAAGCTGGCCGACGTGAACGAAGGGGCCATGAACACGACCCTGATTAAGAACCTGGACGCCTTCTCGGGCACCGACCGCAGCAGCGCCGAAGCCGAGCTGGTGCGCTCGCCCCTGCTGCTGGGCCGTGCGCTGGACCGCCTGTCCTTCGCCTTCGACCTGAGCACCTACCGCGTGGGCAAGCTGCGCACCACCGAAATGTACCGCGCCAGCCCTTTTCGGGTGGCACTGACGCTGCGCAACCCGAAGTGGGCCGAGAAGGCCATCGACCTGCGCATCGACGCCGCCGGGGCCCTGACGCTGACCGCGCCATCGGGCGAAGTGGTGAGCGGCCGCCTGGGCCAGCCCATGCAGCTAACCGGCGCGGAAGTAACCATTACCCGCAACGAGGAGCAGCTGAAAAACCGCCCCGACGTGCCCCTCGCCGACCACTACCGCCTGGTGCAGCACGACCGTGGCCAGCTGATTGAGGCCCTCGGCAGCCAGCTCGACGTGAGCAGCACCGACCACAACGTGCCCGTGCTGCGCATCAGCTACCAGAGCCCGGTGCCCCAGAAGGCCGCTGACTTGGTAAACGCCCTCACGGCCGTATATCTGGATGATTACCTGGCTACTAAGTACAAGGTGGTGAATGCCACCTCGCAGTCGATTGCCGAGCAGCTGAAGACCGTGCGCCGCACACTCTCGCACTCGGAAGACACCGTGGAGCAATACCGCGACAAGAAGAGCATCGTTAACATCAAGCAGGAAACCGAAACTGACCTGCGCAAGATTGCGGAGCTGAAAATCCAACGCGCCAACATCCAGATGAGCCTGGCCGCCGCCAACGACCTCTACCGCTACATGACCAACGGGAAGGACCACGCCCTGGCGCTGGCCCCCAACTTCGAGACGTTCAACGACTTGCTCTCGACGGATATCATCAAGAAAATCAAGGACCTGCAGGCGGAAAAGCACGACCTGCTGCTGCGCTTCACGCCCGAAGATGCCCAGGTGCAAACCGTGGACCTGAAGCTGGCCGACCTCAACAGCTACCTGCTGGAAAGCATCCGGAACACGCGCACCAGCCTCACCATCCGCGCCCGCGACATCGACCGCACCATTCGGCAGTCGCAGGGCGTGTTTACGGGCCTGCCCACCCGCGAGAAAGATTTGGCCATTCTGGAGCGTGATTTTCAGCTGAATGAGAAGCTGTATACCTTCCTGCGGGAAAAGGAAACCGAAGCGGAGATTGCCAAGGCCACGCCCATTTCCTACCACCGCGTGATTGCCGATGGCCTGGTACCCACCGAGCCCACCTCCCCGCACCGGGGCTTCGTGCTGCTGGTGTCCGGCTTTTTGGGCCTGCTGGTGGGCTCGCTGCTGGCCTACCTGATTGCGGGCGTGAGCGCGACGCCGGGCGATGCTTACGCGGTGCAAAAAGAGGCTTCTACGCCACTGGCGGCCACTATTCCGCATTTGGGCGAAGACCTGGAAGGCCAGCTGGCCTTCTTCAAGCAGCTGGCCACGCGGCTGGCGCTCAAGGGCTTCTTCGTGCCCGGCAGCAAGCTGGTGGTGAGTGCTTTCTCGAACAAGGAAGGGCAGTCGTTTTTCTTTGAGCACCTGCGGCAGGCGTTGGCCTTGCAGGGCCTGAAAGTGCGCGCCCTGGTGCTGCGCGATGCGACGTCGCCAAACCCCGACGCCCAGCCCGATGAGCTGCTGCTTATCCAAAACCTGACCCTGGCCCAGGACAGCCACGCCCTGGCTGTGATGACCGGTGCGCAGGCCAACCTGTTCGTCATCGACAGCCGCACCACGCCCACCGCCCGCCTCGCCGAGCTGGACCTGCTGGTGGCCGAATACCAGCTGCCCAATGTGCAGCTCTGCCTGAACCGCGACGGCTACGACCCCGGCTTCCTGCGCATCGCGGCCCGCCGCCTGCGCCGCTGGACCCGCCACGTCCCGCAAGCTGCCGCCGAACCCACGGGCCTGCCCCTGCCCGCCGGCCTCGACCTGCAAGCATGAACCCAACCCTGAACACGATGCTACCGAAGCCGCTCCGGGCCCTGCGCCTGGAGCGGCTTCGGCTGTCGCCGCGCTACTGGGTGGTGGCGGGCCAGGCCACGGTGAGCGCCACCAGCTTTCTGACCAACATCTTCATTGCCAGGCTGTGCGGCCTGGCCACCTTTGGCGAGTACAGCGCCTGGCAGCTGGTGCTGCTGCTGCTGCTGGCGGTGCAGGGGGCCGTTATCACGCAGCCCATGCAGGTGGTGGTGGGCGCGCTGCCCGCCACCCGCCGGGCCGCCTACCAGCAACTGCTGCTGGCGCTGCAGCTGATTTTTAGCCTGCTGGCGGTGGCGGGTGTGGTGGCGGGCGCCCGCCTGCTGCCCCAAGCCGCTGCGGTGCTGCCGGCTTTTGTGGTGCTGCTGGCCGCCACCGGGGGGCAGGATACGCTTCGCAAGCTGCTGCTGGCCGATGGCAAAGTGCAGGCGGCCCTGGCCAGCGACGTGCTCTCGGCCGGCGGGCAGCTGCTGGTGCTGCTGGCCCTGGCGCTCGGCCCCCAACCGGCCACGCTGGCCCAGGTGATGTGGGCCGTGGGCCTCACCACCGTGCCGGCGCTGCTGCTGGGCGGGCGGGTGCTGGGCGCGTGGCCCAGCCTGCGCGGCCTGCGCCGCTTTGGGCGGCGGCACTGGCGGCAGGCGCGCTGGCTACTGCCCACGTCGCTGCTCCAGTGGGGCTCGGCCAACGTGCTGCTGGTGTTTGCGGGCTGGGCGGGCTCGCCGGCCATGCTGGGCGTGCTGCGGCTGGCCCAAACGGCCATGGGCATCTTCAACCTGGGGCTGCAGGCGGTGGAGAATTATGCGTTGCCGCGCCTCAGCCAGAGCTTCTACCAAGCGCCCCAGCTGTTTGGCAAGCAGCGGGCGGCGCTGGCCCGCAAGATGCTGCTGGCGGCCGTGCCGGTACTGGCGCTGCTGGCCCTGGCGGCCGGGCCGCTGGTGGCGCGCTTCGGTCCGGCGGGCGGCAGCCAGTACGCTGATTTGCTGCGCTGGTGCTGTCTGCTCTACGTGGTGATTCTGCTGGTGTACCCGCTCCGGCTCACCATCCGCCTGCAGGCCGATTCGCGCCATTATTTCGTGGGCTACGTGCTCAGCATCGTGGCTTCGCTGCTATCGGTGCGCTGGCTCACGGGGCACTACCAGGCCAGCGGCGTGGTGCTGGGCTGGCTGCTGGCCCAGCTGGTGCTGGGCGGCTACTGGGCGCTGGCCCTGCGCCGCACCGCGCCGGTGGTCAGGTGATAAGCAGTATGGGGTGTAAAGATGCAAGGCGTTGCGTATCTACATCTTGGCTAACAATCCTTTACCAACAATATGTCGCCCGTCGGGGCTCAGTGAATCTGCTTTGCGTAGCTCCTGAAAAACAACAATTGTGGGGGCTGATTGAAATAGCTCCACTTTTCAGACGATACTCTGAAAAGTGGAGCTATTTCAATCAAATCTATATCAATACTTACTGAATATCAATACATTAATTCGATTAACAAGTTCTGGCACCGCGTTGGCCTTAGCCACTGCCAAACGAATTGCCACGCCGAACAGCGCGCACCCAAGCCTACTGCTCGTCACTTAGTAACTACCATGAAAATCATTCACTTAATCCTCGGCAAAGCCAACCCCGAACGCATGAACGGGGTGAACAAGGTGGTGCACGCGCTGGCCACCCAGCAGCAGCGCGCCGGGGCCGATGTGGCCGTGTGGGGCATCACCGCCGACCTCAGCGAAAACTACCCGGCCCGCGAGTTTGCGACCCGGCTGTTTCCGGCGCAGCGCAACCCGTTTGGGGTGGCCAAAGCGCTGCTGGCAGCTCTGGACGAGCTGAGCCGCGGCTCGGCGGTGGTGCATTTGCACGGGGCGTTTATTCCGGCGTTTTATACGCTGGCGCGGCGGCTCACGGCGCTCGACATCCCGTATGTGCTCACGCCGCACGGCAGCTACAGCCCGGCGGCCCGGCGCAAAAGCTGGCTCACCAAGCTGGCCTACGCATTTTTGTTTGAGGGCTACCTGCTGCGGCACTCGGCACGGGTCCACTGCCTGGGCCTGAGCGAGGTAACGGGCGTGGAGCACATGAGCCACACCGTGCGCACCAGCCTGATGCCCTACGGCTTTGAGCCGCCCCAGGCGGTGCTGCCCCTGTTTCCGGCCGCGCGGGGCCGCTTCCGGGTGGGCTTCTGCGGCCGGCTCGATGACAACCACAAGGGCCTGGACTGCCTGCTGGCCGGCTTCGCCGAATTTGCCCGGCTGGTGCCCGAGGCCGAGCTGTGGGTAATTGGCGACGGCCCCGACCGCCAACTGGTGGCCGACTGGGCCGCCGAAGCCCCGGAAGGCTCGGTGCAGCTGCTGGGCAGCCGCTACGGCGATGAGAAAATTGCCCTGCTGGGCCAGCTCGATGTATTTGCTCACACCTCCCACTACGAGGGCCTGCCCACCGCCGTGCTCGAAGCCGTGGCCCTGGGCATACCGTGCGTGGTGACCGAGGCCACCAACCTGGGCAGCTACGTGCGCGAGTTTGGCTGCGGCGAAGTGTTGGCCACCGCCAGCCCGGCCCTGCTCACCGATGCCCTGCACCGCCTGTACGCCCAATGGGCCGCTGCCCCGGCCGAAACCGAGGCGCTGGCCCTGCGCTGCCGCCGCATGGTGCGCACCGCCTTCAGCTGGCCCAACCTGCTGCCCGCCTACGAACAAATGTACCAGGAAGCCCTCGCGGCCTAACTTATTTATGGCCAAACCTCTACCTTCCGCCGCGCCGCACCGGGTGTTTCTGCGCACCATGGGCGGGCTGCTCACCCTGATTGTGCTCATCAAGCTCGCCGGCTTTTTTGCCTGGAACGATGACATTGGCGTCACCCGTATCCTGAAGCTGGTGACCCGCCTGGGCATGACGGCCGCCGTCATCGGCGCGTATTCGCTGATAATCCGCCGGGGCGCGGTGGACTCGTTTCGCTGGCGCAACAGCCCGGTGCCGCTGCTCTACGGGGCCTACCTGGCGCTGGGGCTGGCCTCGCTGCTCTGGTCGCGCAACCCCGGCTACTCGTTTCTGCAGTGGATGATGGACATGGAAAGCCTCGTGTTTGCCTACTACTTCGTGAAGTGCTTTTTGCTGCTCAAGGAGTTTTTCCCGGATAGCCAGGTGCGCTTTTACCACGTGCTGGGCAATGCCGTGTTCGTGATTCTGCTGGTGTTTCTGGTGGGTGCGCTGGTAGCGCCCGACGTGTTTTACCGCCTCACCCACGGCGGCGAGGAGGCCCGCCTGGGCGGCTACCTTATGAATCCCAACGAGCTGGGCATGCTGTGCGTGGTGGGCATTGCCTGCCTCATGTTTGACTTGCAGCGCCACCACCGCACGGTGCTCACGGTGGTTAAAATCGGGCTGCTGCTGCTGGCGCTGGTGCTCACCGGGTCGCGCTCGTCGCTGGTGGGGTTTGTGCTGGTGCTGTTTTTCCATATCAGGCAGGCGGGCAACCCGCGTATTAAGTGGGCTGCCAATGCGGCCGTGCTGCTGGGCGTAGTGGCCCTGGTACCGCTGCTCTTCATCAAGCAGGGCGGGCTGGAGGAAGTGCTGAGCATGACCGGCCGGCTGCCCTTCTGGCACGCGCTGCTCACGGAGGCGCTGCCCCGCGAGCCGCTGCTGGGCTACGGCTTCATGCGCATCAGCTACGGCGAGTATTTCCAGAGCGTGCACACCTACGCCGCCCAGATGGCCCACAACACCTTCATTCAGGTGCTGCTGAACCTGGGGCTGGTGGGCTTCACCATTGCCATGCTCCAGCTGGGCTTCACCATCCGGGCCTTCGTGCGGCAGGCCGACCCGCAGGTGCGGCTGCTGGGGGCGGGCCTGCTCATCCCCATTCTCATCAATTCCTTCACCGAGTTCGGCATTTTTGGCATGACGAACTATGGCATCCTGTTCTATCAGTTCCTCATCTTTTTCGGCAGCCTGCACTACCACGCCCGGCTCTCGCCCGGCGAGCAGCTCTGGCTGCACCGCCGCCGCCCCGAGCTGGCCCTGGCCGTAGCCTGAGCTGACCCCAGGCGCACTCAATTGCCCAACCGTTACTGTTTCCACCAGTATATTACCTAAACCACGCTCCTGCCATTCGAAAACACCCCCTTTGCCCCTGCTCCGCATGCCTGATTCGCCCTCCGACTTCGATGATAGCGCCGACCAGCGCCGCCGCGCGGTGGCCTGGATAGTAGCCCTCACGGCCAATATTCCGCCGCCGGCATCGCACCGCTACGCGCGGCAGCAGCTGGCACGCTACCAACGGGGCGACATCACCTTCGCCCAGCTTGTGGTGCTGCTGGATACCAACGTGTACCAGCTCCTGTACCGCAGCCGGGCCACCTATCGCCCCAGCGAGGCGCAGCTGCGGGAGATGCTCGCGCTGGCCCGCCTCCACAATTCCCGCAAGAATATTACGGGGCTGCTGCTCTACAGCGAGGGCATTTTTGTGCAGGTGATAGAAGGGCCCGAAGCCGAGATTCGGGAGCTGTATGCCCGCATTCAGTGCGACTCCCGGCACACGCAGGTAGAAACGGTGAGCGAAGGCCTCTTACCCAGGCGCCAGTTTGCCGAATGGAGCATGGACTTTGACCTGGCCGAAGCGCCCGAAGTGGAGCGGGTGCTCGGCGCAATCAGGACCCAGCATCCGCTGCCCGCGCTCTCCGTCGTCAATACCCGCCTACAGACGCTGCTCCAGGCGTTTATCGGCTGATGGCCGGCCGCCGGGCCAGTGGCCCCGCGGCGTTATCCACGAATTTTTCCTATGCTTTTCCCCTGCCTCATCCTGGGCAGGGCAGCCCTTTGCACCCTCATCGGCCACCTGCTTACCGGCGGTAACTCCGGGCTAAAGGTGCGTTCGCCAACCCAACTTTTTGCTCCATGAAACCTACCTTTTGCCCCCCGGCTGCGGCCCCATCCTGCCGCACGGCGCTGGCGGCCGCCGAGCAGCGCATTCAGCAGCTCACGGCGGCCCTGGCGCAGGCCCGCAAGGGCGAGCAGCTGGTGGATCAGCTCGCCAACCGGCTGCACGAAGGCCTGCTGCTGCTGGATGCCACGGGGGCCATTGTGCTGGCCAACCAGCGGTTTTTCAGCTTGCTGGGGCTGGCCGATGCGCCGGCCGCCTGGCACGGCCAGCCCTTGCGCGGCCTGGCGGCCCAGGTGCAGCCCCTGGTGGCCGCGCCCGCCGACCTGGTGCGCTGGGCCGAGCACGCGCCGCACACGCTGCCCCAGGGCCGGCCGGGATTGCTCCGGCTCAAGGGCGGCGCGGTGCTGGCTTGTGAGCTAAGGCCGGCGGCGGCTGATGCGGGCCCGGCCGGTACCTGGCTGCTCACGCTGCGCGACGTGAGTGAGCAGCAGCAGCAGCTGGCAGCCCTGCAGTCGATTTCCAATATTCTCTACGAAAACCCCAGCCCGATTGTGCGCATCGGGGCCAACCAGCAGCAGCTTTATGCCAACCCGGCCGCCCGGCGCGTGGGCCTGCGCCTGTCGCGGCCCGAGCAGGTGCGGCTGCAGAAGCAGCTGCGCTGCGCCGCCGCCGCCGCCCTGGCGCAGGCCACGGCCCAGCAGCTCGAAGTATCGATGGGCGAGTCGCTATACAGCGTGGCCGTGATGCCGTTTCCGCGGGAAGGCTACGTCAACCTGTATTTTTCCGACATCTCGGAGCGCGAAAACGTGCGGCGGCAGCTGGCCGAGCATCAGCAGTTTACCCAGCAGGTGCTCGACACCATTCCCGCCCTGGTTTTTGTGCGGGATACGAAGCAGAAACTGGTTTTTCAGAACCCGGCCATGCAGAGCCTGATGGCCAGCTCCGGCATGGCGAGGCCCGACGCCGTGCCCCCGGATAGCGTGCTGGCCCGGGAGCTGGCCGGGTACGCGGCCGCCGACGCGCAGGTGCTGGCCACGGGCCGGCAAATAGCCGTCGAAGAGCCCCACACCCTGCTCAATGGCACCACCCACTGGTTTTATACCGTGAAGCGCCCCCTGCACCGGCCCGATGGCACAGTGCACGTACTGGGCGTGAGCACTGACATCACGGCCCTGAAGCATAGCCGGCAAACCCTGGAGCGCAGCGAAAAGCAGTACCGCGACCTGATGAACTACAGCCAGGCCCTCATCGGCACCTGTGACATGCAGGGCACAGTCATCACCGCGAATCCGGCCCTGGCCCGCCTGCTGTGCGAAGATGCGGCCAAGATGGTCGGCACGTCGGTAACCGTGCACATGACGGAGGAAGACCGCGAGGGCTTTTCATTTTACCTGGAGCAGATTGCCCGCACCGGTGAGGCAGCGGGGGTGTTACCGGTGCATCCCCGCGGCAGCGACCAGCTGCGCTACCTACACTACCACAACTATGTGGTGCGCGAGCCTGGCCAGGAGCCCTACATTGTATCGCACGGCCACGATATTACCGAGCGGGTATTGGCCAGCAAGGAGCTAAAGCGGGCCAAGGAAGCCGCCGAGGCCGCCGTGCTGGCCCGCGAAAACTTCCTGGCCAACATGAGTCACGAAATCCGCACGCCCATGAACGGCGTGCTGGGCGTGGCCAATTTGCTGGCTAAAACGTCCCTCAGCCCCGAGCAGCAGGAGTACCTGCGCATCATCCGCCGTTCGGGGCAGCACCTGCTGGCGGTGCTCAACGATGTGCTCGACATGGCCAAAATCGCCTCCGGCAAGCTGGAGCTGAATCTGGAATCGTTTAATCTGTGTGATTCGGTGACGCATGCCTTACAGCCGCTGGCCTTGCAGGCCCTGGAAAAGGGCCTGCGCTTCGAGGGGAAGCCGCTGAGCGCCACCTGCCCCTACCCCATGGTGCAGGCCGATGCCCACCGCCTGAACCAGATTATGCTGAACCTGGTGAGCAACGCCATCAAATTCACGCCGGCGGGCGGACGGGTGAAAGTACAGAGCGAGCTACTGGGCGAAACCGCCGACACGCTCACCGTGCGGTTTCGCGTGACCGACACGGGCCTGGGCATGCTCCCCGAAGTGCAGGCACGCATCTTCGAAAGCTTCACCCAGGCCTACGCCGATACGGCGCGGCATTTTGGGGGCACGGGCCTGGGCCTGAGCATCAGCCGAGGCCTGGTAGAGCAGATGGGCGGTGAGCTGACGGTAACCAGCGCCCCCCGCGTGGGCAGCTCCTTCGCCTTCAGCCTCACGCTGGCCAAGGCCGTGGTGCCGGCCGCAGAAAGCCTGGCGGAAGCCTTCGACACCGGCGTGCTGGCCGGCTTGCGGGTGCTGCTGGTGGAAGACAACGACATCAACCGCTTCGTGGCCCGGTGCACCATGCAGGAATGGGGCGTGGTGGTGACCGAAGCCGAGGATGGCGCCAGCGGGGTGGCCCGGTTTGCCCAGGAGCCCTTCGACCTGGTACTGATGGACATTCAGATGCCCGGCATGAGCGGCCTGGACGCCACGGCCATCATTCGGGCCCATCCCGAGCCGGCGCGGGCCGCCGTGCCCATCCTGGCCCTCACGGCCAACGCCTTCCACGCCGACCACGAGCGCTACCGCGCCGCCGGCATGAACGACTGCCTGGCCAAGCCCTTCGAAGAAGCCGAGCTCTACACCAAGCTCCTGAAGCTGCTGCGCTACTAAGGAGGTAGTCGGTATTAAGTAGTCAGTAATCAGATTTCAGCTATCTAAAAATCAGTCCATTGGTTTCTGTCTGACTACCAATTATTAACTACTTAATACATTGAATTTTAGCTGCTAACATCGGAAATACCCGGCACTGGTCTACCACGGTGCTTTGGAATTTGTCATCTCCTGCCATGAAAATCACAGCTTTTCTTCGTTGCAGCTTGCTGGCCTTTGCCGCGGTGGCCTGTGTGGCACCCGGCCACGTGCTGCAGCACCTGCCTTCGGCTGTCAATACCCACCTGCTGCCACCCCTGGAGCCCGTTGTGGCAACGGATGCGCTGAGCAACGCCGACAGCACATCGCACGATGACCGGCTGCGCTTGTTCCAAAACGAGATTTACCGCAACGTGGCGGAGCCAACCAGCATGACCAGCCTGGGCTCGGCCCTGCTGCAGGTGCCCGAAGTTGAGGTGAAGCGTACCGGCCGTGTGCTGCAAGTGGTTCAGCTGCTTACCATGCTCACGCCCAGCCTTGTGGGCCTGCCGCTGGAAACCTACCAGACCACCCTCACGGCCCGGGTGCAAATCCGGGACCTGCAAGGCAAAGTACTGGGCGAATACGAAGGCCACGGGCAGGCCAGGGTGCGGGTGGCGATGTACTACGGCTATTCGCAGGGCAGCGCCCCCGGCCTGTCCGATGCCCTGGCCCTGCGCATGGCCCTGGCCCAGATTCGGCAGCAGCTCGACACGGCGGCTACCCGCCTGCGGCCGCTGCTGGTGGCCGCAGGCCCGGTCGTGACCACCGGCGGGCACCCCGCTTCCCCGGTTTCAGCCGCTGGCCTGCATTAGCGCTACCTGTCGCGGCATCGCATAATCCTCCGATTGGAAGCCGGGCCGCCACCTTATGACTACCCCCTTTCTTTTTACCACCCTATTTACATGGCTGCATTTATACATTTACGCACATTTTTAGCACTGATTACTTGCCTGTTGACTGCTCCGCTACTGAGCTATGGCCAGGCCGGCAACGCCGTAGCCGGCCTGGCCGTGCTCACCGGCCGGGTGAGCGGCGCTACCACCGATTCGGTGGTGGTGTCGCTGCGCGAGAACCTGCTTGAGCCGGCGGAAAAACTATTCCGCGTTCGCCTGAGCAGCAAGGGCGAGTTCCGGTTGGCCGTGCCCGTGAGCGGCCCCACCAAGGCCGATTTGGTGTACGGCGACGACGTGGCCCCGCTCTTTCTGGACCCCGGCACCGACATGGACGTGCGCTTCAAGGGCAGCGACATGGCCGGCACCTTAAAATTTAAAGCCAACAACGTGCCCACGGGCCTGGCCACCAAGCTGCGCAACGGCGCCAGCCTGACCGACGAGCAGCGCCACCGCCAACAGGCCGCCAACGCCAACAACTACCTGGTGGAAGCCGATGCCCAGTTTGTGGAAAACGACGGCTTCCAGGTACTACCCGACAATATTCAGCTCTACGAAGCGCCGTTCCTGTCCTTTCTGGAGTATCGCCGCAAGCACGAGTTCGAGTTTCTGGAAGACCACGCGGCTAAGCAGTCGTTCACGCAGGATTTCTACAACTATGCCCACGCCGAAGTGGTGTACGCCTACGCCAACGACAAGCTGACGTTTCAGGACCTGCGCGAGCAGGTAGTGAACACCGAAGGCCGCCTGAAAATGGCCCCCAACTACTACAATTTTCTGCGCGAGCCCGGCCTGCTCAACGAGCCCAACGCCGCACAGAGCGAGCTCTACCACGAATTCCTGCTCAACTACGTGCATTTTGCCGTGGCCCAGGACCACCACCAGCGCACCGACCCCGACTTCTACCCCGCCTGCTACGCGCTGGCCAGCAAGAAGCTTACCGGCCAGTCGCGGGCCGTTATTCTGGGCCGGGTGCTGCAGGAATCCTTCCGCTTTGGGCACGTGAAGCAGGCCGCCACCATGCTGGCCGACTTTCGCAACTACGACCTGAAAACGCCGTTTTACCCCGGCTTGCTGGCCGATTTCAACCAGCACAAGGACTTCGCCATTGGCGCGCCGGCCCCGGATTTCACGCTGGCCTCGGCCACCGGCGACACCGTGCACCTGCACGATTTTGTGGGCCAGCTGGTGTACCTCAACTTCTGGAAAACCACCAACGGCCTCTGCCTGCGCGACCTGGCCTATGCCCAGGACCTGATGCACCGGTTCGAGGGCAAGAACATTGTCTTTATAAATATTGCGCTGGATGAAAACGAGCAGGCCTGGCGCCAGCTGGTGGCCGCCAAAAAGCTGCCCGGCGTGCAGCTGCACCTTGGCGGTGGCCTGCGCTCAGCCCTGGCGCAGGCCTATGCCCTGCAGGACGTGCCCACCTACCTACTGGTGGGCGAAGACGGCACCTTCCTCAATATCAGACCCAAGCGCCTGAGCAGCCGCGCCGCCGTAGACGAAATCAGCGAGTCGTTCGGCAAAGCCAGTACCTATACGATGGCCATTGAGCTGGCCGCCGGCAAGAAATAAGCGCGGGGTCAGGCCGCGTTGCGCAGTGCCGCACGCTACCGCCGCATCGAAGCCCCGGACGCTACCACCACCCCCGTCATGGCCGCCGATAGCGCGGTGACGACAATCTCGAAATTATCGAGGGCAAAATCGGCCAGTAGCAGGCGCAGCAGCAGCAGCGCCAGGGCCGTGCCGCTGGCCAGCAGCCAGTAGCGCCCAATGGTGCCGGCCGGCACGGTGGCCACCGCCAGCTGGGGCAGCCGCCACACAAACCGCAGCAGCAGCCCGGCCCCGAGGGTGGACGTCAACACCGCGAGCACCACGAACACCGCCGGCGAAAACGGCCCGATATGCAGGTGCGCTTTCAGCCACGGCAAGTACGGCACCAGCTGGCCCCGGCGGTGCGTGAAGCTGTCCCAGACAAGATGCGTGGCCGCCCCGATGATAATGCTCAGCAGCACCACCGCGTAGTGCCGGCGGAAGTAGCGCCCCCAATCTCCGTGCTGAAACCGCGCCAGCCGCTGCCGCAGGAATCGGGGCAGGTGCGCAATCAGCGGGTCGCGCACCACGCCATGAAACAGAAACGCCAGCCCCAGCGAAATGGGGCAGCTGAAATACAGAATACTGGCCCAGGTATGGCTGTGCCCGTTGTGCAGTCCCAGCCGCAGAAACTTCTCAAAATCGGGGGCAATGCTGCCGATAATCAGTCCCGTAGCCGATAGCCGGGTTTTGTGGTGGCGCAGCAGCGGTAGCACCGCCGCAACGTGAAACAGGGTAAAAGGCATCGGCAGGAAAAAAACGGAACGGCAAAGAACAACCCTTCAGCGCACAGCTGAAGTACAAGCGGGGGGCCCGGCCTATGCCGCCAGCCCCGGGCCCATGGGCCATAGGGCCGCTGAGGTGCGGTGCGCGGCATCCAGCGCATCCAGCACGGCGGGGTCCGACGCCAGCGCAAACTTGCGGGCCCAGAGCTTGGGCGAGGCCAGCAGGGCCGGCAGGTCGGCGCGGGTGAGGGTGCGGGGACTGGGGCCGCCGCCGGCCCAGTCGATGTAGCGCATGTTGTCGTTGACAATGGTGGGGCGGAGCGGCGAATTATACAGGATGGTGTGAATCAGGAACTCGTCGGAGCCCCAAGTGAGGCGGGCAAAGCGGCGCAGGCGCGGCTGGCGGTCTAGGAAGGCGAGCAGGTAGGTAGCGGCGGCGCGGCTGAGCGTGTACCAGCCGCCCATATTGCCGCCGTGCAGCACGTAGGGCAAAGGAAACCGCCGCTTGGGCAGTAGGGCATTGAGGACTTTCTGCACGGCGTGGCTCCCGGCAAACGGAAATTCCGTGAGGTGATAGCGCTCCACGCGGCGCGCGTTGGCCTGCCACCAGGCCGAGCCCAGCGGCTCACACTCGATGAAGGACTGCCCTGCCTGCTGCTGAAAAAACCGATGAATCTGCTCGGCCGATTTCAGCGGATAGTCCTGGCCGCTCAGCACATTGATGAAGTCGTATCGGGCGGGGTGGGCCAGGATTTCGAGGCTGCCCGCCAGCACCACGTTGGTCAGGCTGTAGCCGCCCCATTGCACGTCGAGGCGGGTGCGGGTGAAGAACACGCCGGGCTGGTTTTGCAGGAAGGCGAAGGGCGCCAAATCGGCTTTTTTATCGACGTGGACGTAGCAATCGGCATTGGGGTGCGTCAGGGCAGCGAGCAGGCGCGCCAGCTGCGCGGGGCCCTGGTGCGTGAGAATAAGATGGGCAATACGCATGTGGAGAGTCGATTAGCGGTTGGGCGTGGGCGTGGGGCGACTCATATCCCAGGCTGCTGCTTCGGGGGCGGGTGCCAACATGGCCCGGCCCGACAGGCGTCGGAACAGGCGTTGGATTTCCAGCAGCCCATCTCGCAGGATGTCCGGAATGGCAATGGGCAGGGACTTATTCAGCAGAAAGTAGCCAAACACAAACCCGGACACGATGGTGGGCAGGCTGGCCAGCGCCACGCCGTAGATGTTGTGGCAGAAATGAATGCCGATGAAGTCGCCGGCCACGTTCACGGCCAGCATCAGCAGCACCTTCAGCAGGTTCAGGCGGGGCTTGTTCAGCACGTCGAGGGCCACGCCGCTGAAGCGGTCGATGGGAAAAAGCACGGCCATGGCAATGGCGATGCGGAGAAGGTTGGCCGCCTCGGTGCCGGCGTATTTGCTGCCCCCGATGAGGCGAATCGGCACGTCGGCCAGTAGCACGGTGGCCACTATCACGGGTAGCAGCAGCCAGGTGAGCAGGCCCGCGTTGCGCCGGATAATGCGGGCCATTTCCGGGGTATCGCCCTGGTTGAAGGCGGCCGAGAGCGAGGGCATGGCCGTGGCCATGAAGCTGCGCAGCGGAATTTCAATAATTTCCATGAAGCGCTGGGCCAGGTTGTACACCGCCAGCGGGGCCGGCCCGAGCAGGAAGTTGATGATGAACGTATCGGAGCTGCGCAGCAGGCTGGAGCCGATGTAGCTGCCCACGCTGTACTTGCCGAAATGGCTCAGCTCCCGCACGCAGGCCGCCGTGCGGGCCGGCAGGTCGCCGATGCGCGTCCAGCCCATGAGCAGGGCCACGAGGCTGGTGAGCGCGGCGGCCGCGAGGTTGCAGTACAGCACCCGCTCCAGCGTGGTTTGGTGCAGCAGCATGAGCGTGATAATGCCTAGGATAAACGTGCCCTGCGTGAGCAGCCGCAGGTAGAGCAGCTTGTCGAACCGCAGCTGGGCCTGCAGCACGCACGCCGCCAAAAACGACGGCAGCGTGAGCACAAACGTGACCGGAAACCACTTAATAAACAGCGCCAGGCTGATATTGGCCACCGGGCCGGGCCACAGCCGGGCCAGCAGCGCCAGCGCAATCAGCGTGCCGGTGATGAGCAGGGCCAGCACCCAGGTCGAGCCCACTACCTCGGCCGCCCGGGCCCGCGCCGCGCCCGAATACGAGCGAATAAACGCCGTGGTGATGCCCCCGGCCCGCAGCGCATCGCCCAGGCCCAAAATAGAAATAAAGAACACCCAGGCCCCGATTTCCTGTACCGGCAAGGCCCGAAACAGCAGCGAAACCGACACCACCGTGAGCCCCGACGCCACCAGATTGCCGGCCAGCGACAGCGCCTGGTTGTTGCGCAGCAATGGCTTGAGCTTGTTGAGGAAGGGAATTTTCATGCGGCAGGAAATCAGAGTAAAAAGTGCTTTGCGGCTATCCGGGCCGGACCGAAACTTTCCCTGAGCTGACAGGCTTACCGCGTTGGAACGCAACAAGCCTGTCAGCTCAGGGAAAGTCGATTGATTGGGGCGGCTTATTTATCGGTGGCTTAGTGGGCCGCCGGACGACGCATGCTGCGGCCGTTCTTCATGTAGCTACGAACATGCTTTTGATAGGCCGAAGGCTTTCCGAAGCCTAAAATGTTGATGGCGTTAGCAGTTGGCGCGAAGAACAGGATGGCGAGAATGATGGTGAGGGTACGCATGATTTGGATAGGGAAAGTGTGAATTCATTTAAAAAAGTGTGGTGAGGGTAACGACGATGGCGACCGGGAGCACGGCTTCCGCGTCCGGGCCAAATTCGGATTATCTTACATTATTTCAAGTGTTTATGGTTGATATAAACCCAGGCGACGTGCTTTGGGTCGGTGATAAGCGGGGGCCGCTGCCTGAAGCATGACCTCCTGTTTGGGTGCCTATTGCGCGGTGGCTACAGCGGCGCGCTGGGCCTTATCCCAGGCGGCCGGCTGGGCCTTGCGCACGAAGCGCCAGAAGCCCTGGAACACAGCCACGTTCATCATCGTGAAGTAGAGCGGCACCAGCAGCGGGCCCGCCGCCCGGCCCCGCGCCGCCAAGCGCCAGCCCAGCCCGGCCGCCGCATAAAACCCCAGCTGCGCCGCCAGCAGGATGGCGTACCAGCCGCCCTGGTGCATGGCCAGCAGGCCGTTCAGCGGCAGTAGCAGCGCCAGCAGCAGTGGCGTGAGGCTCCAGCGCAGCACCCGGTGCGACACGTACAGAAACGCCACCACCGGCTGCCGCAGCGGGTTGAGCAGCGCCGGCAGCCGGCTCATGGCCTGCCAGCCGCCCGCGCAGATGCGCACCTTGCGCTTCATCTCCTCCCCCAGCGAAAAGGACGGCGGCTCCATGGCATAGGCCCGGGACTCGTACACCACGCGGTAGCCGGCGTTCACGATGCGCATAGACTGCACGAAATCGTCGAGAATGGTATCCGCTTCCAGCGGCTTGAAGAGCTCGGTGCGGAAGGAAACCAGCTCGCCCGCCGCGCCCATCAGGCTGTGAATGTCCGAGTCGCAGCGCTTGAGCAGCGATTCGTATTTCCAGTACAGGCCCTCCCCCGCGCCCGACGGGCTGCCGTCGGCCTGCACCCGCTTCTCGCCCGACACGGCCCCCACTTGCGGGTCGGCGTAATGCTTCACCAGTTCGCGCACGGCCTCGGGGTTGAGCAGGGTGTTGCAGTCGGTGAAGACCACGCAGGGCGTGCTCACGTAGCGAATGGCGCGGTTTTCGGCCATTGACTTGCCACCCCGGGCCGGCAGGTGCAGGTGCCGCACGGTGGGAAAGCGCGCCAGTACCTCGCCCGAATTATCGTCGGAGCCGTCGGTGATGAACAGTAGCTGCAGCTTCTCGGCCGGATAATCCAGGGCCAGGCAGTTGCGGACTTTGGCAGCCAGGATATCGGCCTCGTTATACGCCGGCACTACCAGCGTGACCTCGGGCTCGAAAGCAGGCTGCAGGGCTGGCCGGCGGCCACGCGCCAGCTTCGCCCAGGCCCAGACTATCAGCCCATAGCCCAGATAGGTATACAGCACCACGGCCAGAAACAGCCAGAAAAGGAAGGTTAGCATCGTTCGATGATTTTTAGTGGAATGATTGATTGGCCGCGCCGCTCAGCGGCCGAGATTCGGCGCCAGGCCGGTGGGTTTTTCCCACATTGCCGTGGCCGCGCTGTACTGGCGTAGAATGCGCGCCGGGTTGCCGCCCACCACCGAGTAGGGCGGCACGTCCTTGGTGACCACGCTGCCGCCGGCCACCACGGCGTGCTTGCCGATGCGCACGCCGGCCGTAATCACGGCGTTGGCCCCAATCCAGACGTCGTCTTCCACCACAATTTCGGCCGCCGTACACTGCTGGTAGCGGATGGGCTTCGTCACGTCCGCGTAGCCGTGGTTCATGCCCGAAAACACAACGTTCTGGGCAATAATCACGTCGTTGCCGATGCGTAGCGGGCCAATCAGCACGTTGGCGATACCCACCAGGGTACGCGCCCCAATCACGATGCCGCCCATGCCGTTAGCCACCGTGGTATAGTCTTCAATAATGGAATCGGCGCCCAGCACGAAGGCATTGAAGGGAATCAAATCGCGGCGCACGCGGCGCAGCAGCGAGCCGCGCCCATAAGTGTGCACGAAGGGGTTGGCAAGCCACTTCACCCACCAGCGGGGCCGCGCCCGCCGCGGCTGAAACAGCAGGTACGCGGCCAGCTTTTTCAGCCGCGGGTCGCGCTTGATGCGGCTGGCAAAGCTGCCTTTTTGCGGCTCAGCTGGGGTGGCAGTCGGGCTGGCTGGGGTAAGAGTTGCGGCCATTGGGTTAGTTGAGAATGGTGGGATAGCGGGAGGCATATCCCCGGTCTGACCGCCCTAGGCGGTCTGACCGGTTGTCGTTGTTTATTGCGGCCGGTTGTCGTTGTCTATGCGACCGGTTGTCGTTGTTTATGCCACCGGTTGTCGTTGTTTATGCCACCGGTTGTTGTCGTTGTCTACCGGAACGTGCTGGCGACAACCGGTCAGACCGCCTAGGGCGGTCAGACCGGGGGTTCCTCGTCCTGGCTGGCGCGCAGGCCTTTCCAGAAGCCATAGCCGAGGCAAAGCAGGGCGGGCAGGGCGATGATTTCCCAGGGCATGATGAGGCGAGCTAAGTGGGGCGGCTGGCCGTGGCGGCGTGCGGCGTGGGCAGGAAGGACGTTTTGGCTTTTTTGAGCTGGAGCAGGGCCAGCGCCATGGCCCCCAGCGCCACCGGCAGG
Source organism: Hymenobacter artigasi (assembly GCF_012275535.1). Taxonomy (GTDB): domain Bacteria; phylum Bacteroidota; class Bacteroidia; order Cytophagales; family Hymenobacteraceae; genus Hymenobacter; species Hymenobacter artigasi. The sequence goes on from NZ_JAAVTK010000004.1 coordinate 357,657, forward strand.
TGCGCGGCGGCCAGCGCCACCTGCCTACTGTAGAGGCGGCGGGGCAGCGCCAGCAGCAGCGCAGCGCCGGTGCCCAGCAGCAGCGCCGCCCAAAAGCCCGGCGTGGGGCCAAAAGGCAGTATCCACGACATGAGCACCAGCAGCGTGAGCAGGCCCAGCAGCAGCACCCGGGGCAGCAGCGCGGTCTGCACTATTTTGTCGAAAAACTCCCAGTTGCCGCGCCCCAGCTGCCGGAAGCCTTCGCCGGAATACTTCAGCAGGAACTCCCACTGGGCGGCCATCCAGCGGGTGCGCTGGGTGCCGAACACGGCGGCGCTGCCAATCTTTTCGTCATACACCAACGCTTCCGGCAGGTAGGCGATTTTCACCCGGTCGCGCAGGATGCGGAAGTCCAGTTCCTTGTCCTCGCCGGGCGTGTCGCCGATGTCCTGCAGCAGGCTTTTGAGGTAGTCGTATTCAAAGGCCATGCCTGAGCCGATGAGCGACGGCGACATGCCCAGCCGGGCGTGGCCCAACCGGAAAATGTGGTTATTAATTTCCTCGTTGCAGGCATCGAGCACGGCAAATGGTGAATCCAGATTTTTGGCGGTGCGGTGGCCCTGCACCACCCGGTTGCCGGCCGCGAAAGCGTCGTTCACCTGCGTCAGGAAATCAGCCCCCATCACATTGTCCACGTCCAGAATCACTGCCACATCATATTGGTCGGCGGGCAGGGCGGTGAGGGCGGCGAGCAGGGCCTTGCCCTTGGTGCTTTGGGCAAAATTGACCTCGACCACGTTCACGCCGTCGGTCTTCAGCGCAGCTACCGTGCTGGCTTGCAGGCCGTCGGCAACGACGCAGACATCGGCGGGGCCGGCGTAGGCGTGGGCCAGGGCGGCGGGGGCGGTTTCCCGAATTACGGCATCGGCGTGGTAGGCGGGCATGAGCACGCACATGCGGCGGGGCGGGCCGCTTACGGCGCTGGCGAGGCGCGGGCGAGCCGGCAGGTGCCCCGCCAGCGCAAAAGCCAGCAGGTACAACACGTTTAGCAGGAGGTAGGCGGCGGCCACGTACAGCGGCAGGCCGGCCCAGAAAAGCAGGCTATTCATGGCGCAGGTTTTTGATGGGTTTGGCCGGCACGCCGCCTACCAGCGTGTAGGGTGCCACGTCTTTGGTGACCACCGCGCCGGCGGCCACGGCCGCCCCCTCTCCTATCGTCACGCCCTTGAGGACCGTGGCGCCCATGGCAATCCAGACGTTGTCGTGGATGCGGATGGCCCCGGTTTTGCCAGCCGAAAAGTGGCTGGCAGCATCGTGAAAATCATCATCCATGATGACGACATTGGGCCCGATGCGGACGTTGCGGCCGATATCCACCCCGATGCTGACGGAAATGTGCGCGCCGTTGATGCGTGAGTTGTCGCCCACGCGCAGCACCGCGCCCCGGCTCACGAAGATTTTAGCCCGCTGAATATCAGACCAGATGCGTACCTGGTCGCCCAGAATGACGCGGCCCGCGTTGCGAAACAGCGGCCGGCCCTTCACCGAAACCTGTTTGCCGAGCTGGGTATTATGCAGGTAGAAGCGGGCCGCCGCCATCTTCAGCAGGCCCGCGCCCAAATCACGCACCACGCCGAAGGCCAGGCCCAGCTTGCTCAAGTCGGGTTGCTGCTGCTGGAGCAGGGCCAGCCGCTGCACCAGCAGTGGCCGAAAATCAGATACCACAGTCATGGCGTTCAGACGGAAAGAAAGTGGTTGTGATGAACATTATGCGGCTGCAAGTGCCAGCGCAGGCCGCGCCACAGGGCCCGCAGGTGGTCGTGCCGGGCATTGAGCAGGAAGGAGAGCGAATGCCTGGGCACGGCCACCAGCAGGAAAAACAGAACCCCGCTCCAGAGCTGCCAGCCCCGCACGTTGCGGCGCATAAACAGCAGCCGGTTGCGGTACATGTAGTGGGTTTTCAGCACCGAGGCCTTGCCCACCGACACCGATTCCTTGTGCAAAACCGTGGCCGCGCCCACGTAATGGCATTCGTATCCGGCGCGCCGCACCATCTGGCACCAGTCGTGCTCCTCGTAGTAGAGGAAGTACAGCTCCGGCATCAGCCCCACCTCGCGGATGACGCGCATCGGCAGCATCATGGCCGCGCCGTGGGCCAGGCCGGTGGCGAAGGAGCCGTTGTGCTGGCCCACATCCGGCTCGCGGCTGCCAATGGTGCGGCCCCGGCCCGTCCAGGGGTTTATGCCCGCGCAGCCGGCGTACTGGATGAGGCCGGCGGAGTGGTAGTAGCGGATTTTGGGAGAAGCGATGCCGGCCTGCGGGTTGGTTTCGAACAGCGCCACCAGCGGTTCCAGCAGGCCGGGGGCCACTTCGGTGTCGTTGTTGAGGAAGAAAACGTACTTGCCCCGGGCCGCTGCCACACCCAGGTTATTGCCCCCCGCGAAGCCCAGGTTGTGGGAAGAGCGGATGAGGTTTATCTCCGGAAATTGGGCGGCTATCGGGTCCGGGCTTTGCGTGGGCGAGGCGTTGTCGACCACAATCACTTCGTAGTTGGAATAGGTCAGCAGCCGCAGCGAGGCCAGCAGCTCGCAGGTGATGCCGGGCTGGTTGTAGTTGACGGTGATGATGGAAACGAGGGGCTGCATGGGGACGGGATTGGGAGTGATGTCGGGTAAAAAGCCGTCATGCAGAGCGCAGCGAAGCATCTCGCGTGCCGCCACTAATTCTACTAATTGAGTCATCATTGCACGCGAGATGCTTCGCTGCGCTCTGCATGACGGGCTGTTCAGCATGACGCTCCGCATACCCCTTATCCAGCGCCGGCCCCAGAAAAACGAAGGCCCAGCCGATGTACACAATCATGGCCGAGGGCATCTGATTCATGACTTCGTTGCCGTAGCTGCCCATCAGAATGCCCATGAACCCGGCGGTGAGGGCCAGCAGCTTTTGCCGCAGCAGCGGGTCGCGGATGCGCCAGACGATGCCGCAGCTTTTGCCCAGGATGTAGAGCATCATGCCAAACCAGATGAGGAAGCCCACGATGCCGTACATGGCCCACACTTTCACGAAGTAGCTGTCGGGCGCGATGGTGGAGAGGTATTTATCGGCGTTGTACTTCTCGCCCCACATGCCAATCACGCCCACGCCGCCGCCGAAGGGCCGGGGCCCCAGGTACTCGCGCAGCTTGGCCTGGTTGCGCAGGCGCACTTGCAGCGAGGGGTCGTTGGGGTCGAGGGAGGTGCGCATGCGGGCCACGCTGGGGTTGGCGTTGCCGATGGTGGTGTACTTGAGCACCCCAAACGCGCCCACGGCCAGCGCGCCGCCCAGCACCAGCACCTTCACCTGCTTGCTGAGCACGAGGTACATAAACACGCCCGCGATAAGTACGAACATGGCCCCGCGCGTGCCCGAAATCAGCATGCCTTCCAGGCAGAGGGCGCTGGCAATCCCGAAAACCACCCGCTTCCACCACTTGAACGGGCCCAGCGCCAGCACCAGGCACACCACGCAAACGTGCGCCTGCGACGCCCCGAACTGCGCCGCCTCGCTGTAGTACGAAAACACCCGCAGCACCCCGAACAGGATGTGCGTTTTGGCCGCGCCCGAATCGAGCCAGAACTGCTCGGCCGCATCCGGCCCGAAGGCCTTTTGCTTGAGGCCGTAGAGCGCCCCGGCTACCGAGAAGAAGATGACCAGCGTGAGGAAAAGCTTGAGGTCTTTGGCCCGATAGAACAGCATCATGGCCAGCGGCACGCTCAGAAACCAGTAGAACGTGGTGCCGCGCATCTCATAGTACCAGCCCAGAATGCTGGCCCCGGCGGGGTTCCCAATTTCGAACACCGTGATGACGAACCAGGCCAGGCCCAGCTTGCACAGGTCGTTGTTCACCCGCGACCAGTCGGCCACTTCCCGGTTGCGGTGGAAGATAACGGCCAGCCACACCAGCACCAGAATACCGTCCATGCCCAGCCCAAACGGCGCGCCCTTCAGGTGCCGGTTGATGGTCATCACCAGAAAGCAATACACGATAAAAGCCACCACGCCCAGGCGCGGATGCTGAAACAGCGCCGCCAGACACAGCACCGCAAGGGGCAGGCCCACCAGCAGGCCGGGTATCATAATGCCCATTCGGCTAGCCAGCCAGCCCGTGCCCAGCGCCACTAGCACGGCCCCCGGCAGCAAAAGCTGGCGGCCCAGGGCGGGGCTGAGGGATATGGGGAGGGACAGGGCTTTCATGGGGGATTGGAGTGGGATTGGTAAGCTTAATTGACCGTCATGCAGAGCGCAGCGAAGCATCTCGCGTGTGGCAGTAATTCAATCGTCAGGGATTAGTGGTGGCACGCGAGATGCTGTGCTCTGCATGACAGTCTGTTTTTCAAGCAGTTTTGCTCTTTTCGATGGGGATAATCAAGTCCGTACTATCATAGCGGGCCACGCCGCAGAGCACGATTTCCACTGGCGCGGCGGTGGCGGCGCGGAGGTCGGCCACGGCTTGCTGGTCGGTGGGTTTCCAGCTGCGGCTGGCTTTGAGGGTGAGCAATACCAGGCTCAATTCCGGGAATAGGGTGACGGGGTAAGTGGCTTCGAGCAGGGCCGGGAATTCGATGAGCACCAGCTGCACATCGGCGGCGCGGGGCTGGGTGAGCTCGGCCAGGTTCCAGCGGTGCAGGGTGGCTTGCGCGGGCGAGTAGTAGCGGGTATAGTCGTTGGCCGGGCCGGCGTCGGTGCCTTCGGGGTAGAGGGCCAGCGTGGGCAGGCCGCCGGCATTGCAGCTGTGAGCCAATGACTGAACGACCGTGGTTTTGCCCTCCTGGCGCAACGGGCTCAGCACGCCGGCCACAAAGGGCCGGGCGGGCACGGCGCTCACCCGGCGCAGCACTTGCCGGGCCAGGTGCTCGGCGGCGGCGTGCTCGTAGCTGTGGTCGCGGAGCTTGGAGGCTTGGGCGGGCTTTTTGGTTTTTTTGAAGGGGTGGGTGGGGTGCGCCGGCAGCAGGCCCAGCACCGGCAGGCCGGTCTGTGCCTGCGCCACCGCGGGCATCCGCAGCGATTTATCCAGCAGGCCCATGCCCAGCAGGGTGGCCGCCACAAAGAAAAAGCCGCCAAACGCCCCGCCCGCCACCAGCATTAGGCGCTTGCCGCCCTTGTCCTGCGAGGGCAGAAAAGGCGGCGCTACGATTTTGAGATTGGTGGTCAGCTCATTGTTTTGCTGCGAGGCCTTGCTGTCGTTGAGGCTGGTGAACAGGGCGAAATAGGTTTTCTGGGTCAGGTCGATTTCCCGCTCGATGCGCTTGAGCATGGCCCCGAGGGGGGCCATTTTGTGGTATTCTGCCATAAACTCGCCCTTGCGGCGGCCCATCACCTCCAGCTTGGCCTTGTTTTCGGTGGCTTCCAGCATGTTTTTCACCCATTCATCGAGCAGGCCCTTGCTGGGAATGCCCTCCACGGAGTTGAGCTGGGCATAATGGTCGTTGAGGGTGGTGCGGATGGCCAGCACGGTTTCGGCGGCCTGCACCTGCAACTGCTGGGTGCGCGGCGCGGCATCGGTTTCCTGCTGCCGGGCAAACAGCTGCTGGTTAGCTATTTCCGTATTGAGGCTTTCCAGGTGCTTGCGCTGGCGCAGCAATTCGGCACTGCTGAGCAGCGACGCGCCCCGGCCGGCCAGCTTCTTGTCCACGGCGGCCAGGGACGCCAGGGCCCCCGCGTACTGCATCTCAATCTTGTTGATGTCGGAGTACAGGTACTCCCGCTCGCCGGCGATGTACTTCGTCTGCTCGTAGTAGTTGATGATGTTGTTGTCGCGGTTGAAGACCAGGAACTTCTCCTCCGCGTCGTTCAGGCGCTTCAGGGCCTTTTCGCTTTCCACCTCGTAGTAGCGGATTACGGCGGCCGTCTGGCTCATGCGCAGGCTGCGGTACTCGGCCAGAAACACCTGCGTGGTGAGCGCCAGCGTGGCCCGGCAAATGGCGGCGTCCTCGGTTTCCAACTCCAGCTTTATCAGGTCGCTGCTGTTGATGCGGGTGGCATTCACCTTGCCCAGCGCCTCCACCGAATACACGGGGTCGTGCGAGTTCAGCAGGCGGTACAGCTCGTTGGTGTCGTTGGCGCTGGCGTAGGCCGTCACGTTGCGCTGGGTGGCGGCCAGCGTGGGGCCGGTGAGCTGCCGGCGCAGCGCGGCTGGCAGCAGTGCCCGCATCCGCGAGAGCGAGGCCCAGCTCAATTGGGTGGCGTCCAGCTCCTTCAGTTGCAGGTGGCTGGCCAGCAGGTAGCAGGCGGCCTGCTCCTTGGTTTCGCGCGATTTTATCAGCGACAGCAGGTTATCGAAGGCGTTGCTGGTTCGGAAATAGTCGCTCTCCGAGTTGCCCGTGAGCGAGTAGCCCGAGGCAATACCGGTATAAATAGTGGTTTCCGAAGCGTAGGATTTGGCCTCGTGGCGGGTGAAATAAAACAGCGAGCCGCCCAGCGCCAACGGCACCGCGAGCAGCAGTTTCCAGTTTTTCAACAGGAGGCGCAGGATGTCGGTGGGGCTCATTTGGCGGGGGCGGTCATCAGGACGGAGATTTTGCCGCCGACGAAGTCTTCGAGGACCATGAAGGCGGTTTCGTACCGGCTGCGGGCATTTTGCTGCTCGATGGCGGCGTTTATGTATCGGTCATTCAGCTGCGACACCTCGCCAAGCAGCATTTCGCCGGCCTTGAACTGCTTCTCAGCCAGCTGGTAGTTTATCTGGGCCGAGTAGTAAGCCTGTTGGCGCAGGGCCAGCACTTTGTGGTCGAGCAGCACGTTTTGGTACAGCTCAATGATGGACTGGCGCAGGCCGTCTTCCTGGGCCTGCTGCAAGTGCTCGAGCTTCTGGTATTGCAGCTGCTGGCGGTTTATCTGGTTGCGCCGGCTCAGGAGCCGGTCCAGCGGCAGGTTCAGGTTGATGGCCGTGGAATAATGCGTCTGCGACGAGGTGGTGCCGGCGTTGGGCAGCAGGCTTTGGTCGGCCACAGTCACGCTGGCAATGTTGCCGTAGCCGAAGTTATTTGAGAGGATAATACTGCTCAGAATGGCCTTGCGGGCCATTTGCAGGTCTTCATGCGTAATGCGCTGGTCGGTTTTAATGGCTTCGAGCGCGGCCGAGTGCTGCACGGCGGCGGCCACCAGCAGCGGCAGCGCCACCGCCGGATTCTCGAAAAAAGCAGTTTGCCACGCCTCCGGCGGTGGTGCCGCTGCCTGGCCCAGGCCCGGCAGCACCAGCCCCAGCAGGCCCAGCAACAGCAGCACAAATGGCTTCATCACACGTTCTCCTTTTGGAACAGCGCCGGAATGGTGCGCAGCAGAATTTCGAGGTCTTTGCGCAGCGAGTGGTGCCGGGCGTACTCATTATCAAGGCCTTTGCGCTCGGCCTCCGACATCTCGCCGCCCTTGCCGCGCTTCATCACCTGCCACAGGCCTGTGATGCCCGCTGGCGCAATAAACCGGGCCGCAAACTGGTCCGTCATCAGCTTTTCGGCCTCATACAGCGGCAGCGGGCGGTTGCCCACAATGGCCATGTCGCCGCGCAGCACGTTCCAGAGCTGCGGCAGCTCGTCAATACTGGTGTTGCGGATGAAATGCCCCACGCGGGTGATGCGCGGGTCGTTGGCAATTTTCACGAAGGCCGCGCCGCCCTGCGCCTTTTTATCGAGCCAGTACTGCTTCTCGCAAATCGCTGCGCCCGTGTCGTTGAAGAGCAGGCTTTGGCACCGGCCCGTGCCGCCGAGCGCGCAGGCCGCGCACAGCCCCGCCGCCGCCACTGGGGCCGCAGCAGGTGCCACGGCGTACTGGTTCAGGCTTTTCATCGAGGCCAGCAGCTGGTCGGCATCCGGGCGCATCGAGCGGAACTTCCAGAACTTAAACACCTTGTAACCCGTGCCCACCCGGTACGAAAAGTAAAACACCGGGCCCTTTGATTCGAGCCGCACCAGCGCGGCCACCACCAGCAGCAGCGGCGAAAGCAGCACCAGCGCCGTGGCGGCGCACACAATGTCGAAGGCGCGCTTGCCCGGCGTTTTGCGGAAGGCGTAGTGGCTGGCCGCTTCGGGCGCGGCGGCCCGGTTCACGAAATAAATGCGCGCCAGCAGCTCCTTGTGGGCCATATGCGGGGGCAATACCTCCGCAATGCCCAGCAGCAGCGTATGGGCGGCCGGGGTCAGGTCGGCGTTAGCCAGCCAGAAAATGGGGCACGCCACGGCCAGCTCCTTTTTCAGCAGCCGCATCAGCTCCAGCCCCAGGCGGGAAGTGAGGGGCGCGGCGTCGATGATGGCCTCAAAAGCGCGTTCGGGCTGCTGGCACAGGGCCACCATGCGGGCGGCGCTGTCGATGTGCAGCACCACCAGGTCGTCGGCGTAGGTCTGCTGGAAGCGGGCGGCTTCCTCGGCATCGGCCGAGAGGTAAACGACGGTTTTTAGGGCCTTGGTCATCGGTCGCGGGGCTTAAAAGCTGAGCTTGCGCATCATGTTTTTCAGGCGCAGGTCCAGCTCTTCGGGGTTGAAGGGCTTCACCATGTAGTCGTCGGCCCCGTGGCGCAGGCACTGGATTTTGCTGCTGCTCTCTTCCTTGCCCGAAAGCATGATGAGGGGCACGTGCCGGTGCAAGACACTGGTGCGCAGGCGCTTGATAAAGGCCGGGCCGTTCATCACGGGCATCTCGTAGTCGGCCACAATGGCGTCCACCTCGTGGCCGTCGTCCAGCCATTGCATTGCCGCCTGGCCGTTGGGCTGCGGCACCACCAGGTACTCATCCTCGAAATAGCGCTTCAGAATGAGTTGGATAGTAGGCTCGTCGTCGACGACCAGTAAAGTTTTTTTCATGTTTGCAGAAGGTTATAAAATCGGGTAACCGGCAGCCGGTCAGCTGTTTTCACTTGTATTCGATGGCCAGCTCAAATGCCGGATTAAGGCGCTGCTTTCGCTCCCCTCCCGCACTGCGCGGCACTTGCTGCAGGTAGAGCTGCTCGACCTGCCGGGTCATGGCCTCGGCCGTGAAGCCCGCCTGAATGGTCTGGTAGGCGTGCGCGCCCAGCGTGCGGCGCAGCTCCTGGCTGCTGGCCAGCTGCTGAATGGCGGCGGCCAGCTGCGCGGGCGCTTTAATGGGCACGAGCAGCCCGTTCACGCCGTGCTCAATAATTTCCTTGGTGGCCTCAATACTGCTGGCAATGACCGGCTTACCCATGGCCATCGCCTCCAGAATGCCAATGGGCAGGCCTTCCCACAGCGAAGGCAGGCAGTAGATATCCAGCGCCTGCAGCACGTCGGGAATGTCCTGGCGGAAATCGGTAAAAATGACCTTCGCTTCAATGCCCAGCGCCCGGGCCAGCTGCTGCGCCCCGGCCTTCAGGTCGCCGTTGCCCACTAGCAAAAACTTCACGTTGAGGCCCGCCGGCAGGGCCGCCACGGCCCGCAGCATGGTGAACGGGTCCTTCTGGGCCGTCATGCGGGCGATGTAGCCCACCAGCACCACGTCGGGGGCAATGCCCAGCTCGGCGCGCACGTTGTAGGTGCGCAGGCTGGGGTTGAAGCGGTGCAGGTTGATGCCGTTTTTGATGACGACGGCGCGGGTCATATCGCTGAATTTCAGCCCGTCGCGCCGGTTGCTTTCCGATACGCAGATGGTGGTGCCGGCCTGCCGCATCAGCAGCTTCTCGGCCAGCTGACAGGCTTTGCGGGCCAGCGGCTTCTGGTCGAGGTGAAACGACCAGCCGTGCACCGTGTAGATGACGGGCAGGCCCAGCTGCCTGGCGGCCCAAAACGTGTTGGAATGCGCCCGCGTGCCGTGGGCGTGCACCAGGTCTATCCGCTCCTCGCGCAGCAGCCGTTTCACCCGCCGCCAGGTGGCAACGTTGAAGGGCCGCTCGGTGTGGATGACGTGGGTTCTGACGCCCATGGCCATGAGCCGGTCAATCATGGGGCCGGGCGTGAACGAGAGCACCACGGGCTCAAACTGCGACTTATCCAGGGCCTGCACCAGGTCCAGGACGTGCGTTTCGCCGCCCCCAACCTGCCCCTGCCGAATGGTTTCCAGTACTCGTATTTTGCTTGGCATAAGGGGGTAGGCGAAGGTGGTAAGCGTTGGGGAAACAATGGTTAGCAAGACGGGGCCAGGGCCGGCACCAGGGCCGCCGGGGCCGGGCTCACGGCCCGCACGGCGGCGTAGAGCCTGGCCACGCTGGCCGCCCAGGTGTGGCTTTGGGCCAGGGCCACGCCACGGGCGGCGCGCTCGGGGTCGGGCGCTACCAGCACCTGCGCCAGCTGGGCCAGCCACTCGTACTGGTTGCCCGCCAGGTAGGCGTAGTCGGCAAACACTTCCATGGTGCGGGTGCGGGTGGCCACCACGGGCCGGCCCATGGCCAGGTACTCGTCAATTTTGAGCGGGTAGTTGCCCTGCGTCACGTCGTTCACGGCCTGCGGATTGATGCACACATCGAAATGCTGCACGTAGGCCGGCAGCTGCGCGGGCGTTTTATTGCCCAGAAAATGCACGTTGGGTAGCCCGTGCAGGGCGCTTTGCCGGAAGTCCGCGTCCTCGGGGCCCACCAGCACCAGGTGGTAGTCGGGGCGCTTGCGGGCCAGGGCCAGCAGCAATTCCAGGTCGAGCCGCACGGTGGTCAGAAACCCGGTGTAGCCGATGCGTGGCAGCGGCACGGCGGCCAGGTCGGCGGGCACTTCGTGCCGGGTTTCGGCCTGGTAAAGGGCCAGCACGCAGCCCTGGCCAATGTCGTAGCTGTGCGGGTTGGTGCGGTGGGCGTAGTCGGTCAGGTACGCCGAGTTGGCCGCCACCACGTCGGCCTGCTGCAACAGCCGCGCTTCCGCCGCCGGCCCGTGCCGCCGGAAATACGGCACCGTCACCATGTAGTCGCGCAGGTAATAAATGAACTTGCGGGGCCTGAGCAGCCGCTTCAACTCGGTGCCCTGGAAGATGAGGCCGTCCTGCAACAGGTAGGGCGCATCGAAGCCCAGGGTGCGGGCAGCTTTGCGAATGCTACGGGCCAGCAGCCACGCGTTCAGCTTATTACCCATCGAAAACAAGCGGGCCGAGGCCAGCCAGTTGATGGACAGCGCCAGGCAATTGGGGGTGCACAGCCACACGTTGGGCTCAACGTAGGTAAGCCCCTGGGCCCAACCCAGCAGCACCCGAAAGCGCTGGCGCACCGCCGGCCGCCGAAAACCCAGCACCAACGCACTGACATCCAGGGGCATATTCACGTACAGCACCCGGTTGTGCCGGGCAAACTCCCGGGCCAGGTTGCGGGCGTTGGTCCCCAGCTTCAGGTCCCAGTCCTGCTGGCACAGCATGATGATGTTTTCCTGGTTCATACCGTCAGGCCGCCAGGCGCAGCTCCTGCTCAAAAAGCCGCACCACCACGTCGGTCGTCGTGGCCACCACCCGCAGAATGGCCAGCAGCTCCAGCTTGTCGCGGTGCTGGAAGGCAATGAGCTCCATCTCTTTAAGCAGGCCGGTGCTGGGCTCGATGCGCAGGTTGCCGAAGGTGGATTTCAGGCTGTGGGCGTGGTAAGCAATGGTCACCCAGTCCTCATCTTCGATGGTCGCTTTGAGCTGCGCAATCTGCCCGGGCACCTTGTTCACAAACATCGACTGCATTTCCCGCACAAACGCGGGGTTATTAGCCAGCTTGCCCAGCCCGGAAAAATCATATAGCGGCCGCGCTGCCGGAGGCATTGTTTCAGCGGCCATAAGATGACCAGGGTTCAGGGGAACGGTTTGGAAGTGGGCCTGGGTTTGCATGTTCAGTTGTAATAGTGAGAGGGATATACCAGGAGAAAGTGCCTGGGGGCGGGCTACCATAGCACGCCCCAGCTGAAGCAGCGGGCCTGGCCTGCCGGCTGCAAGGCTAACGGGGTGCCAAAAGATTTTTATTTGATATGTATTTTAAAATCAATTATTTATAAATACATCTATCCTGCAAAAACTCCATCTTATAGAGTAAGCATCCAACATCTGGAGCGTGGGCAGTTGGCTCCTTTACTTTGCTGCGCGTATTGCCAGCACAGCTCACTAAACCCAACTGGCAGACCGTCGGCCGGCAGCCTCAGAGAGGCGACGTATCGGTAATAGAACCGGGTGACCAGAACGCTGAAGCCCGGCTGGGACAACGCTCGTTGACCAGGCATCGACCCAGCCGGGCTTCAAAAATTAATAATTCCCGGATTTCGCCACCAACGCCTCGCCGCCAACAGCAGGCTGCCCACCCGCAAAGAGCCGTCTGAAACGCACGCGTTTCAGGCCCCGCTTCAGGGCTCCCCTGCTGCACTCAGCTGCTATCGCATGAGGTCCGCCATCGTCAGGCCCGCCTCTCCCATCCTGCTTTGTTGCAAAAGAAGCGCGCCAGACTACCACTCCAGATGCTGGAAAGCCTCTCCACACGGTGGAGATGAGGCCAAGGACACCATTATTAAAGCATTAATTTTCAGTTACTTAAAAATTATATTTTCTTTGGCACCCCATTCGCCCTGGGGCTGGCATGACTCATTCGCTACCCGTTTCCGACCACACCACCGACCCGGCCGATTTGCCCGCGCTGCTGGCCCGCCTGGGCTACGCTCCGGTAGCCACTGGCGGGGTGCGCCTGCGGGGCTGCCCCAACCCCGACGGCAGCCTGCGCTGGCTGTGGCCCACCACCCTGCGGCAGCCCCTGTTTCTGGAGCTGTACAACGCGGCATCGCCCAAGGCGCGGCTGTTTAGCGCCTTCGTGCGGCTGGTGTTTTTCTGCCGGCTGCAGGGGGTGTTTTTTCGGCGTTTGCCGGGGCAGTTTGCGGCAACCGGCCAGCAGGTGTGGCCCCGGGCCGATTTTGCCTTGTTTACCGGTACGCCCGGCCCCAACCGCAAGGCGGTGTGCTGCTACGCATTGGCCCCCGGCCAGCTGGTGTTTGCCAAGCTGCCGCTGGGCCCCGTTTCGGCCGAAAAAGTGCAGGCCGAAACCACTACCCTGCTCCACCTGAACCAGCGCGGCTTCACCCGGTTCGACCTGCCCCGGGTGCTCGATTACGAGCCCGGCCACCTGCTGCAAAGCAGCGTGCAGGTGCCCGGCGCCCGGCGCGCCACGCGCTTCGGGCCGGCCCACGCCAGCTGCCTCCAGGAACTGCTGGCCACCACGGGCACGCGGCAGCCCCTGGCCGCCAGCAACTGCTGGGAAAGCATTACCGGGCAGGTAGCCGAGCTGCAGGAGCTGAGCGAAACGCGGGTGCCCTTCGGCCTGCGCACCAAGCTCCGGCACCTGCTCGCCACCCTCGACCCCAACCAGGAAATCTCGGTCGGCTTTGCCCACGGCGACTTCACGCCCTGGAACTGCTGGCTGGGGCCCGAGAAGCTGGCCATCTACGACCTGGAGCTGGCCCTGCCCGAAGCCTCGCTGCTCTACGACCTGTTCCATTTTGAGGTGCAGCAGGCCCTGCTCACCACGCGCCGGTCGGCGGTTGATATCCGGACGCAGGCGCTGGCCACGGCCCAGCGGCACTTTGCCACGGTGCCGGCGGCCGAGTTAGGCGTGGCCTGGCAGCTGTATCTGCTGCACCAGGTGGCAACCGGGGCGCTGCTCTACCACGCCCAAACGGCCTGGCACCCGCAGGTGAGCTGGCTGCTGAACGGCTGGAACGCCCTGCTCACCCTGGAGCTGGCCCCCGCCATGGAGCACCGCCAGCTGGCCATTTTCGACCTGCTCGACTACGTGCAGCTGCTGGGCCAGCCCGGCGTGGTGCTCAAGCCCCGCGCCGCCAACGCCTACTACCCCGCCCCATCTTCCGACCTCGACCTGCTGCTGGAGGAAGCCGATATGGAAGCGGGCGTGCACTTCCTGCGCCATTATCCGCTGGCGCAATCGGCGGTGCTGCGGCCGGCCGCGCACATGCAGTCCGTCGATTGCCTGTTTCAGGATGGCTCCCTGCTGTCCGTCGACCTGCTGCACCAGCTCGAGCGCATGGAGCTGCGCCTGCTCGATGCCGAGGCCGTGCTGAGCCAGGCCGAGCGGGCCGTGGCCGGCGTGCCCGTGCCCAGCCTACGCGACGATTTTGTGTACACCTGGCTGTTCTACTGGCTCAACCAGAGCAACCTGCCGCTGAACCATTTGCGGCATTTCCAGCAGCTGGCCGCCGGGCAGCAGGCGGCGCTGCTGGCCCACCTCACCGCCGCCTACGGCCTCACCTTCCACAGCCTGGCCGAGGCCAGCGTGTACGTGCCGGCCAAGGCCGAGCACCTGGCCTTCACCCTGCGCCAGGCCCAGGCCAATGGCCGGCTCCACCGCTGGGCGCGCGGCCTACGCTACCTGCTGAGCACGGCGGTGGAGTTTGGGCGGCCGGGCGGCCTCATCATCACCTTCAGCGGGGTCGATGGCGCGGGCAAGTCCACGGTGATTGAGCACGTGAAGGAGCGGCTCGAAAAGAAGTGGCGCAAGCGCGTGGTGGTCATCCGCCACCGGCCGTCGGTGCTGCCCATCATCAGCGCCTGGAAGTATGGCAAGCAGGGTGCCGAGGCGCGCAGCGTGCAGAACCTGCCCCGCCAGGGCCAGAACTACAGCCTGGGCTCGTCGCTGGCCCGCTTTGCCTACTACTATGTCGATTATGTTTTTGGCCAGGCCGTTATCTGGCTCCGGCACACCCGGCGCGGCCACGTCGTGCTCTACGACCGGTATTATTTCGACTTCATCAACGACGGCCGGCGCAGCAACATCGACCTGCCCGCCCGCCTCACGCAAGCGCTCTACGCCTTGGTGAATAAGCCCCGGCTCAACTTCTTCCTCTACGCCGACCCGCAGGAGATTCTGCGCCGCAAGCAGGAGCTTTCGGCCAGCACCATCACCCAGCTCACGCAGCAGTACAAAACGCTGTTTGGCCAGCTTGGGGCCCGCTACCGCGACTCGCGCTACGTGCCCATCGAAAACCAGGATTTGGACACCACGCTGGCCCTGATTGGCCAGTACATCCAGCAGGAAATTTAAGCGGCCACCATGAAATCTCTCCTCGAAAAATGGGTGCGCCGGCGCAACCCGCACTTTGCCCTGCACCCCCGCGTGAGCAGCGCCGTGCTGCTGGGCTTCGGCTTCCAGACGGCCCTGAGCCTGCTGCGCGGCGGCCAACTGTGGCTGCGCGGCCGGGCCAGCGGCGGGGCCATGCTGGGCCAGGGCGTCCGGTTTCAGTACCTGGGGCTCATTCGCTTTGGGAAGTTCCTGAAAACGGGCGATAACGTGCGCTTCAGCGGCCTGGGTACTGATGGGCTGACGCTGGGCGACAACGTGAGCATCGGCGCTTTCAGTCAGGTCATTGTCTCGACTTCGCTCAGCGAGCCGGGCCGGTTTATCCGGGTGGGCAGCCGGGTGGGCATCGGCGAGTTTGCCTACCTGGGCGGCGGCGGTGGCCTGAGCATCGGCGACGACTGCATCATCGGCCAGTACTTCAGCTGCCACCCCGAAAACCACCGGCACGCCGAGTTCGACACGCTCATCCGCCTGCAGGGCGTGGTGCGCCAGGGCATCAGCATCGGAGCCAACTGCTGGATTGGCAGCAAAGTAACCGTGCTCGACGGCGTGACCATTGGCGCGGGCTGCGTGGTGGCTGCTGGCGCCGTGGTCACGCGCCCGGTGCCGGCCGGCTGCGTGGTGGCGGGCGTGCCGGCCCGCATCATCGCCTACCGCGAACCGGCCGAAACCGCCGCCGCCGAATTAGTCAACGCACTCGCATGAACACCGTATTAATCACCGCCTACGCCGTCAATCCCTACAAAGGCTCGGAAGACGGCATGGGCTGGAATTTCATCCTCCAGGCCGCCCGCTTCCAGAAAGTGGTGGCCGTGACGCGCCGCAACAACGGCCCGCACATTGTGCGCTACCTGGCCGAAAACCCCGCCGTGGCCGCCCAGGCCGCCCGCGTAGAGTTTCTCTATTTCGACCTGCCCGCCTGGACGCGCTGGTGGAAAAAAGGCCCGCTGCTCTCGCTCATCTACTTCTATATGTGGCAGCTGGGCCTGGCCCTGTGGCTGCGCGCCCGCCGCCCGGCCGTGGACGTGGTGCACAACCTCAACTTCCATAACGACTGGACACCCAGCTTCCTCTGGCTGCTGGGCCGGCCGCTGGTGTGGGGGCCCATCGGGCACCACCCGCCCATTCCGGCCAGCCACCTGGCCCGCTACGGCGCGGTGGCCTTCTGCAAAGACCGCCTCATTGGCAGCCTGAAGCATTTTTTCTGGCACCTCGACCCTTTTTTGTGGCTGACGCGCCGCACCGCCCGCCGCGTGCTGTGCATGAACTCGACCGCCGGTCACCGCCTGGGCCGCCCCGCTTCGGCTTTTGAAATTATGCCCTCGGTGGCCATTGACCTGCCGGCCGCCGCAGGGGAGCTGAACGCCGAAACAACGCTCAAAATCGGCTTCACGGCCATGATTGCGGCCCGCATGGTACCGCTCAAGGGCTTTGATATGGTGATTCTGGCCTTCGCCAAATTCTACCACGCCCTACCCGCCGCCGCCCGCGCCGAGGCCCGGCTGCTGCTCATCGGTAGCGGCCCGGAGGAAGGCCGGTTGAACGAGCTGCTCGCTGATAATCAGCTGACCGACTGCGTGGTAATTCGGCCCTGGCTGGCCCGCGAAGAGCTGCTCACACTGTACCAGCAGGCGTCGGTGTTCTTTTTCCCTTCGCACGAGGGGGCCGGCATGGTGGTGGCCGAGGCCATGAGCTACGGCGTGCCCGTGCTCTGCTACGAGAACGACGGCCCCGGCGAGCTTACCCCGGCTGCCTCCACCCTCAAAGTGCCCTACCGCTCCTTCGCGGCCAATGTGGAGGACTTTGCCGCCCAGCTCACGCGCCTGCACCACTCCCCCCTGCTGCAAGCCGCCGAGGCCGACCTGGCCCGCCGCCACGTGGCGCAGCACCACACCTGGGAGCGGCGCGGCCACCAGCTTCACCGCGTGTACCAACAAGTGCTAGCCGCATGAAAAAGCCCCACATTATTGCCGTTCACCTGCTCAACGACCGCAGCGGCAGCCCGCTGGTGCTGCGCCAGTCGCTGGAAGTGCTGGCCGAGGCCGGCTATGCCATCGACCTGCTCACGGCCACGCCCGGCGCACCGGGGTTCCTGAGCGACCTGCCCGGCGTGACCACCCACGCGCTGGCCTACCGCTGGTCGGCCAGCGCGTGGCGCACGCTGCTCAACTTTGTACTGGTGCAGGGGCTGCTGTTCTGGAAAGTGCTGCGGCTGGCCACCGCCGACAGCACCGTGTACGTGAACACCCTGCTGCCGGCCGGGGCGGCGCTGGCGGCCCGCTGCCGGGGCGCACGGGTGGTGTACCACCTGCACGAAGTGTCGCTGCGGCCCGCGCTGCTGCGGCGGCTGCTGTGCGCGGTGGCCGCCCGCACGGCCCACCAAGTGCTGTGCGTGTCGGAGCACGTGCGCACGGCGCTGGCGCTGCCAGTGGCCCGGCAGGCCGTGGTGCACAACGCCCTAGCGCCCGCCTTCGTTGCCAAAGCCAGCCAGACGCCCCTGCCCAACCGCAGCCCCGAGCCCTTCGTGGTGCTCATGGCTTGCTCGCTGCGCGACTATAAAGGCATTCCCGAATTCGTTGCCCTGGCCCGCGCCATGCCCGCGCTGCGGTTCGAGCTGGTGCTGAACGCCGCGCCCGCCGCCGTGGCCAGCTACCGGAACCAGATTTCGGTGCCAAACAACCTCACGCTTTTCCCGGCGGCGCACGACATGCACCCGCACTACCAGCGCGCCGCCGTGGTCGTGAACCTCTCGCGGCCCGATGAATGGGTCGAAACCTTCGGCATGACCATTCTGGAGGCCATGAGCTACGGCCGGCCCGTGATTGTGCCGCCCGTGGGCGGCGTGGCCGAAGTGAACGTGCACACCCACACCGGATTTGCCATCAATGGCCGCCACCTCGAGGCCCTGCAGCAGGCCCTGGGCCTGCTGGCCTACAACAGTGCCTGCTACGTGCGCATGGCCGCCGCGGCCCGGCAGCGGGCCGCCAGCTTTGCCGCCAGCCGCTTTGCCGGGCAGGTGCTCGCCACGTTCCGCGCCGAACAGGCCGGGGCTGCGGCCCCGGCTCCCGCGCCGGTGCCCATGGCGCCGGGCACGCTGGCCGGGGCCTGACCGCCGCCCCACTGCCCCGTTTTTCTATCGCAAGTCCTTTTGCCTCCCTCCTCCGTTCGAATTTTACTGATGTCCACCAATACGCACAAGAAAGTTGCCATCATCGGCACCGTGGGGCTGCCGGCCTGCTACGGCGGCTTCGAGACCCTGACGGCCTACCTCGTCAAGTACCTGCACGAGCAGCACGACCTCACGGTGTATTGCAGCGGCAAAACCTACCCCAAGGCCGAGCGCCGCTCGCACTACGAAGGCGCCAAGCTGGTGTACCTGCCCCTGCAAGCCAATGGTGTACAAAGCATTATCTACGATTGTCTGTCTATTCTGCACGCCGTGCTGTTTGCCGATGTGCTGCTGGTGCTGGGCGTGCCGGGGGCGCTGATGCTGCCCTTCGTGCGCTGGTTTACCAATAAGAAAATCATTGTGTCCATCGATGGCATCGAGTGGCGGCGCGAGAAGTGGAGCCCCTTTGCCAAGCGGTTTCTGCGCTGGTCCGAAAACCTGGCGGTGAAGTACTCGCACGCCGATATTTCCGACAACGACGCCATTCAGGACTACACGGCCCGCGCCTACAGCACGCGGAGCCGCGTTATCGAATACGGCGGCGACCACGCCCGCCCGCAGCCCATCACCGACGAGGCCCGGGCGCAGTACCCGTTTCTGGCCAAGCCCTACGCCTTCAAGGTGTGCCGCATAGAGCCCGAAAACAACGTGAGCATGGTGCTGGAGGCCTTTGCTGCCCTGCCCAGCTACACCTTCGTCATCGTGGGCAACTGGAAGAACAGCGTCTACGGCCGGCGCATTTTTGCCGAGTTCGGCAACGGGGCCTACCCCAACCTGCACCTGCTCGACCCCATCTACAACCAGCAGCAGCTCGACGTGCTGCGCAGCAACTGCGCCGTGTACGTGCACGGCCACAGCGCCGGCGGCACCAACCCCTCGCTGGTAGAGGCCATGAGCCTGGGCCGGCCCGTGCTGGCCTTCCACGCCTCGTTCAACAAGGCCACCACTGAGAACAAAGCCATCTACTTCGCCACCAAAGCCGAACTGATGCAGCACATCAAAGGCACCAGCATGGTGACCTGGCTGGAGCTGGGCCAGCAGATGCAGAGCGTGGCCAACCGCCGCTACAACTGGGCCGTCATCGCCCGCAAATACAACTATCTCATCCTCAAAGTATCCGGCATGGTGCGCAAGAACGCCAAAGCCGGCCTGCACTCCCAGCTCAGCCAGCTGCCGCCCGCCGACCTGGTGGCTAACCAGCTGGGCCAGTACGCGGCCCTGAAGATGTTCTATGACGACGAGGTGTAAGGCTGAGCAAAGCAGGCCCGCCGCTTTCGTCGTTTCTCACCCAATGCTACCTTTGTGCCCATTTGGATAAAACACATAAACCGATTTCATGAAAAAATCATGTTTAATTTTTTCATCGGGTTTTAAATAACATTCATCGTTTTTTTTGTTACGTTGAACGCTTTAATAGCAAATACCGATTTTTATATTAAAATATAAATTCAATATAAATACCGCCAACTTTTATCATTAAGTTAACGGATATTTATTACGTACTTTCATCTTTCATCTGTACCGGCCTTTTATAAGGTTGGGGGGTTTCGGCCCGGCTGATTAGTGTATACCGCAGCTAATTGACCCTGAAGGCGTATCGCGCCACCTTACTGAGCCGGCAAAGCCAATTATGGAATCACCTTTCATCATCTTCATCGTTGAAGATGACCCCTGGTACGGGCAACTGCTGCACTACCACCTTTCCCTCAACCCGGAAAATACGGTTCACCTCTGGACGTCGGGGCAGGAATGCCTGGACAACATGCACCTGCTGCCCGATGTGGTGACCATCGACTTTTCGCTGCCCGACATCAGCGGCGACAAGCTGCTGAGCACCCTGCGGCTGCGCTGGCCCGAGGTGCCACTCATCGTCATCAGTGCGCAGGACAAGATTGCGACGGCCGTGCACCTGCTCAAGATGGGCGCGTCCGACTACCTGGTGAAGGACGACAACACCAAGGATTTTCTCTGGAACGCCGTGCAGAAGCTGCGCGAAACCAACGGCCTGCGCCAACGCGTGAAAAGCCTCGAAAGCCAGCTCCAGGCCAAGTACGATTTCAGCAAAATCATGAAGGGCAACAGCCCGGCCATCAAGCGCATTTTTGGGCTGATGGAGAAAGCCGCCCAAACGCCGGTCAACGTTTCCATCACCGGCGAAACGGGCACCGGCAAGGAGCTGGTGGCCAAGGCCATCCACATGAACTCGGGGCGGCACCGCAAGCCGTTTGTGGCCGTGAACATGGCCGCTATTCCCACCGAGCTGCTGGAAAGCGAGCTGTTTGGGCACGAGAAGGGCGCGTTCACCAGCGCGGTGGCCCGCAAAATCGGCAAGTTTGAGGAGGCCAACGGCGGCACGCTGTTTCTGGACGAAATCGGGGACCTGAACCCCGCCATTCAGAGCAAGCTGCTGCGCGTGCTGCAGGAGCGCGAGCTGCAGCGCGTGGGCGGCAACGAGCGCATCAAGCTCGATGTGCGCCTCATCACGGCCACGCACAAGAACCTGGCCGATGAAGTGCAGAAAAGCAATTTTCGCGAAGACCTGTACTACCGCATCATGGGCCTGCCGCTGCTGCTGCCGCCCCTGCGCGAGCGCGGCCAGGACACGCTGTACCTGGCCAAATACTTCGTGGACGAGTTTTGCCGCGAGTATGGCAAGCCCGCCCTGGTGCTGGCCCCCGACACGCTGGACAAGCTGCGGGCCTACGCCTACCCCGGCAACGTGCGCGAGCTGAAAACCATTGTGGAGCTGGCCGCCGTGCTCAGCAACGGCCCCGAGATTTCGCCCGCCGACGTGATGTTTGCCCCGGCCGGGCGCGACACCAGTTTCCTGAGCTCGGAAAAAACCCTGCGGGCCTACACCTGCGCCATTGTGCGGCACTACCTGGAGAAGTACGACGGCAACGTGCCGCAGGTGGCCCAAACCCTGGACGTGGGCAAGTCCACGATTTACAAGATGATACAGGACGGCGAAGTATAGCCGGCCCGCGTTTCCATTTCTTCTGACCGCGCCCATGCCCCCCAAGACTACCCGTGCCACGCTCGAGCACACGCTGCGCCAGCGCGATGCCGAAATTGCTGCGCTGCGCGCCCAGCAGGCGGCCGTGACGCCAACGCTGCCGCCCGGCATCCGGGACCATGCCACCTTTCTGCAGCAGGCTCAGCGCGTGTTCGATGGCATGCTGCACACCGACCCCCAGGGCATCATTACCTGGGCCAACGAGGGCTTTCTGGAGCACTGCCAGTGCACAATGGCGCAGCTGCTGGGCTGCTCCATTGCGCATTTGCCGCCCGACCTGCGGCCCGATAAAACCATTGAGGCCACCGTGACCGCGAGTATTGCCCGGGGCGAGGCGTTTGAGTTTGAGATACCCGACCCCCGCCCCCGGCACAAGCGCAGCTGGCTGCTGCTGAAAATGCAGCCCATCGTGGATGACAAGCAGGCCGTTGGGCTGTATGTGGGCCTGCTGCGGGACATTACCTTCGACCGCAAGACCCAGCAGCAACTAGCCGAGAGCGAAGCCCATTTTCGCAACCTGGCCGAGAATGCGCCGTGCGTGCTCTACCGCGTGCGCCAGGACAACGACGGCCTGCGCCGGTTCACTTATTGCAGTCCCAATCTGAAGGTTCTTTTCGGTATCGATGACATTGAGCACCTGAGCGACTTCGTGCATCCGGATGACTATTTGACCAACGCGGCTATCTACCAGGCGGCCATTACCGCCAGTGCCCCGGTCATTCTGGAGTGCCGCCTCGTGGTGCCGGGCCAGCCCTTGCGCTGGTGTCGCGCCAACTCGGCCATTTCGGGCCAGGACGAATACGGCACGGACTTCAGCGGCAGCATCGAGGACATTACCCTGAGCAAGCTGGCCGAGGAAGAAGCCCGGAGCAGCACCGTGCGCGAGCTACTGGTGATGGAAGGCATAGGCATGGGCAGCTGGGAGTACCACTACACCACCAAATGCAGCTCGGTATCGCCCGAGTGCCTGAGCATGCTCGGCTACGGCGACCAGGTCATTGAGCGCATCGTCCTCCTCGACTACGTGCACCCGGACGAGATTGCCGGCATCAACCAGGAGTGGGCTTCCTGCCAAAGCGGCGAAAAGGAGCTGTTTGCCTGCGAGCACCGGGTGCGCTGCCACGATGGGAGCTACAAATGGGTGCTGAACCGGGGCCTGGTGACCAAGCGCGATGAAGCAGGCGAGCCCCTTGTTTTCACGGGTATCATCGCAGATATCACGGTGCGCCGGGAAGTCCAGAACGCATTGGCTACCACGGCCCTGCGCCTCACCACCACCTTTAAGGAGCTCAAGCGCGGGGTGCTGCTGGTGGATGAGAATTACAAGGTGGTGCTGACCAACAAGGCCTTCTGCCAGCTCTTTGAGCTCACGGCTTCGCCCGAGGAGCTCATCGGCACCGACTATTACCTGGTGGAAGCGCAGATACAAAGCTGCATTGCGCAGTCGGTGGCCAACGCGCCGGACATGGCCACCCAGGTAGCACGCCGCCTGGAAGAGCAGCTCAACTTGTTTCGCCTGCGCAACGGGCGCGTGGTGGAGCGCGAGTTCGGGCCGGTTTGGGACGGGGATACGGACATCGGTTTTCTCTGGAAATTTGAGGACATTACCGAGAGCTACAACGTCAAAAAGGGCCTGCAGCTCCGCGAGGCCAAGTACCGCACCATCATCGACAACATGCAGCTGGGCCTGGTGGAAACCGACCTGGAGAAGCGGGTGCTCTACGCCAACCCAAACTACTGCGACCTGATTGGCTACACCAACGAAGAGCTGCTCGGCAACCCGCTGCCTTCGTTGCTGATGCCCTACGGCGCCCTGCCGCACATAGAGCAGGAATACCAGCTGCGCGAGCAAGGCATGAGCAGCTCCTACGAGATGCCCATCGTGACCAAGGATGGCGAAACGAAGTGGCTTTTTACCGGGGCCGCCCCGCTCTACGACCAGGAACATGTTGTGATGGGCACCATTGGCATCAGCCTCGACATCACGCACATGAAGGAGCTGGAGCAGAACCTGCGCGAAGCCAAGCAGCAGGCCGAGTATTCGGCCAAAGCCAAGGAGCTGTTTCTGGCCAACATGAGCCACGAAATCCGCACGCCCATGAACGCCATCCTGGGCATGAGCCAGCTGCTGGCCAAAACCCCGCTGGCCACGCGCCAAAGCAACTACCTGCACGCCATCACCACTTCGGCCGAGAACCTGCTGGTTATCATCAACGACATCCTGGACCTGACCAAGCTCGATGCCGGCCAGATGACCATCGAGCGGGTGGGCTTCAACGTAACCCGCCTCTGCGCCCAGGTAGAGAAAACCCTGCTCTACAAAGCCGAGGAAAAGGGCCTGGCCCTGAACATCGTTATCGATTCGCTGGTGCCGGACGTGGTGCTCGGCGACCCGTACCGCATCAACCAGATTTTGCTGAACCTGGCCGGCAATGCCGTAAAATTCACCAGCAAGGGCGCCGTAACCATTGAGTGCGAGGTGGCCGGCGTTGAAAAAGGCGCCGTGTGGCTGGCATTCACGGTGCGCGACACCGGCATTGGCATCGACCCGGCGTACCTGAGCTATATCTTCCAGGAATTCAGCCAGGAAGACGTGTCCATTACCCGCAAGTTTGGTGGTACGGGCCTGGGCCTGAGCATCTGTCGCAGCCTGGCCCGGCTGATGGGCAGCGAAATTGTGATTGAGAGCGAGAAAAACCAGGGCACCACCATGCACTTCGCCCTGGCGCTGCCCATTGGCACCGTCGATGACCTGCCGCCGCGCCGGTCGGCCACCAGCCCCAATGCGCAGGAGCTGCGGGGCAAGCACATCCTGCTGGTGGAAGACAACGAGTACAACCGCCTGATGGCCAAAACGCTGCTTCTCAATGCCCATATCAAAGTAACCGAAGCGGAAAACGGCGAATTTGCGATTGAGTGCGTCCGCCAGCAGCGCTTCGACCTGATTCTGATGGACGTGCAGATGCCGGTGATGGACGGCTTCGAAGCCACGCGCTACCTGCGCGAGCAAATGGGCCAGACCACGCCCATCATCGCCCTCACGGCCTCGGCCACCAGCGGCGAGAAGGAAAAATGCCTGGCCGCCGGCATGGACGACTACCTCACCAAGCCCTTCTATGAGGATGAGCTCCTGCAGCTCGTCTACGACTGGGTGCTGCGGCCGCCCGGCCGCCCGCTGCCCCCCGCTGCCCCCCCAAAGGTGGCCCCTGTGCCCCAGCGCCAGCTCTACGACCTGCGGCTGCTGGAGAGCATGGGCCAGGGCGACCAGAAGTTTATCGCGTCGATGCTGCAAACCTTTATCAGCAGCACCCGCACGGCGCTGCGCGACCTGCACGCGGCGCTGGCCGTGGGCAACCTGGCCGGCCTGCAGGCCACCGCCCATAAGATGTGCCCCAGCCTGCGGCACCTGCACATTAAGCCCGCCATCGAGCTGATGGATGCGATGGAAAACTGGGCGGGTCTTTTTTCCTACGACGACCTGCAGCCCATGGTCGAAGCCGTGGACCTGCAATTGCGCGAGGTCATCTTCGCAATGTCGGCCGAGCTGGAAGCCCGCCGCAGCGGCGGCGCCTGAGTCCGGAAGGCCATGCTCCGTTTTTCAGACATTTATTCTGAAAAACGGAGCATCAGGCCTGCATTTATACGTGTAACTATCAAACTATAAGTTATTTAGCGGTAATAATGAAAGTTGGTATAGCGGTGGCTACAGACAGGAAAAAACCCTGCTATGCCTCCAACTATACTGCTCGAAGAAACCCCCGCCAGCCCAGAATTTCGCCCCAGCACTTCGCGCAAGTGGCTGTGGCAGGTGGGCCTGTTGTTTAGCCTGCTGCCGCTGGGCCGCTGGAGCCGCACGGCATTGCCGCCGGCGGTAGCCACCATCCCCGCGCAGGCCGGGCTCGGGCCGCGCCTGCTGGCGCCGCTTCCGGTGCCGCTCGTGGCCACCCAGCACGAAGGACTGCCGATGCCGGCACGGTACTATCCGGCCGCGCTGCGCCCGGCACTGCCAACTACTGGATTATAAACTTTTGTGGGCCTTGCGGACCGTGCTGCGGAGCACCCGCGGCTGCTTGCCCTTCCCGATGGGCCTGCCAGCCGGCCACGCCATCATTTTGCCTTCCTAAATACCACACCTTCATTCCGATGCTATTATCCTCTCTTTTCGCACCAACCCGGCCGGGCCGGGCCGGGCGCGGGCTACTGCTGTTGCTGCTGCTGCTGGGCTTTGCCCCCGCCACGCACGCCGCCAACTACTATTGGGTGGGCGGCACCGGCCTCTGGAACGACCTGGACCACTGGGCCGGCAGCAGCGGCGGCGGCGCCACCTACGACCAGGTACCTCAAAGCACCGACAACGTTTATTTCGATGCTAATTCCTTCACGGCCAGCAACCAGACCATAACCATCGGTGCTACCGTCACCTGCTTCGATATGGACTGGACCGGAGCCGTGCACGCGGTGGGCCGGGGCGGCACCACCGGCGGCGCGCGCCTCGTGGGCAGCGGCACCGTTGAGGTGAACGGCGACCTGCGCCTGGCCACTGGCCTGGGCCGGCAGGACGCCAACATCAGCCTGCTGGCCACCTCTACTGGCCACGTACTCGATTTGCAGGCCGTGCCCATCAACGGCTGGCTGAGCTTCGATAGCAAGCCCGGCGGCTGGCTGTTTACCAGCGATGCCAACCTGGTGCAGTACGGCTCCATTCCCAGCCTGCTGCTTAATACGGGCTCCATCGACTTTGGCAACGCCCAGGTATCGTGCTATGGCGTGCGCAGCACGGGCAATCTGTATCGAACCATCCTTTTGAATGGCAGCACGTTCAACCTGCTGTCGCCCGTCAATACCTGGGAGATGTCGGGCGCAAACCTGACTTTTGACGCGGGCGGCAGCATCCTGCGGCTGGGCACTACGGTGCGGGCCACGGCCAACGGCTACTCCTTCATCAGCACCGAGCAGGCCTACAACGTGGTGGAAGTGGCGGGCGGGGCCACGGCCACCCTTAGCGTGGCGGGGTCGGTCTTTAATAAGCTCCTCATCAATGGCAATACCACCCTCACCAGCGCGGCGGCCATTGGCGGCACCCTGGCCGTGGGCCCCGATGTGGTGCTGCGGGCGGCGGCCGGGCAGGTAGTATCCTTTGCCGGGAAGGCGCAATTGGTATCGGGCGGCAGCTGCGCCGGCATGGTCGGCCTGCAGTCGAGCGTGCCGGGCAAGGCGGCGGTTTTTAACCGGGTCGGGGGCTGGGGCAGCACCAGCCTCAGCTATGCGGCGGTGCAGGATATTGTCTTCAACGGGAGTGCCGTGCCAATGCCGGCAACGGCCTGCCTGGACCGGGGCAACACCCAGGGGGTAGCATTCGGCACCGTGGCAGTAACCGACCTGTACTGGGTGGGCGGCGCGGGTGCCTGGCACGACGCCAGCCACTGGGCAACGACCAGCGGCGGCAGTGCCAGCGCCAACAGCTGCCTGCCTTCGCTGGCTACCAACGTGCATTTCGACGCGAATTCCTTTGCCGCCAGCGGCCAGATAGTGACCCTGGACGGCGCCAATGCCTTTTGCCGCGACCTGGACTGGACGGGCGCCAATGCCCCGGTTTTCAGCCGTGACGCGGCCAACCCGGGCCCGCAGCAGCTGGGCATCGGGGGCTCGCTGGCCTTCAACCCTACCATGACGCTGGACCTGGCCGCCGACCTGGTTTTTTACGGCTACGAAGCCGGCACCCCGGCACCCACGGTGCTAATGGCCCAGCAGGTACTCACCGGCAACCTGTATTTCCGGGCCCCGGGCAGCATCTACACACTGCTCGATGCCCTGACGCTGGCCCCCGGGGCCACCTCGCCCAACGGCCGCCTTTACGTAGAGGCCGGCACACTGAATACGAACGGCCAGGATGTTGCCGCGCAGGGCTTCACCAGTGGCTTCGCCGCTACGTCGTCGGTGTTCGGCACGGGCACGGCGGGGGGCGGGCCGGTCAGCGCCACACCGGTGGTGGTGAACCTGGGCAGCAGCACGCTCACCCTGACGCCCGCCTCCGCCACGGGCGACGTGGGCGCGCGCACCACCTATACCTGGGACGTGGCGGCCGGGGCCGTGCTCAACGCCGGCACCAGCACCATTCGCATTGGCACCAACGCCACCCACAACCAGCCGGCCTACTTTGTGGCGGGGCTGGGCCAGCAATACCACACCGTGGCCTTCACCGACCCTGCGGCGCTGTCGCTGCCCTCGCTGGTATCGGGCGGCGGCGCGGCGGCCACGTTTAATGAGCTCATCTTCGCCGGCTCGGCCGATATCAATGCCAGCAACGCCTTTACCCAGCAGCTGGTGCTGGCCCCGGGCCACGCCTACACGTTCAACAGCACCACCCAGACTTTTGCCCGCAACGCGCAGCTCAACGCCGTGGGGGGCTGCGGCGGCTTCCTGAGCATAAGCGGGGCCAGCGCTACCGCCGGGGCCACGTTCAGCAAGCCCACCGGTGGCACCCTGCCCAACATGGCGCTGCAGTTCGCCGCCCTGCGCAATGTCGCTTTCACGGGCGGAAGCACCTGGACGGCCAGCCAAAGCCTCAACAACGGCAGCACTACCGGGCTCGTGTTTACCAGCCCCCCGGTGGCCCGCACGCTGTATTGGGTGGGCGGCACCGGCCCGTGGAGCGCCCAGAGCCACTGGGCCCTGAGCAGCGGCGGCGCGGGCGGCAACTGCGCCCCCAACCAGCTGGACGATGTGCTTTTTGACGGCGAGTCGTTCACCGCTCCCAACCAGGTAGTAACGCTCGATGCGGTGCAGGCGGCCTGCCGTAGCCTCAACTGGGCGGCGGCCACCAATTCGCCCACGTTCAGCGGCATCAGCACCAACAAGCTCAGCGTGCATGGCTCCCTTGCCTGGAGCCCGGCCATGAGCCAGCAGCTGCTGGGCGAAACCCTGGTGCTGGGGGCGGCCATCATCACCAGCGCGGGGCAGGCCTTCGGCGGGGCCCTCACCATCAATGCGCCCGGGGCCACCGTGGGGCTGGCCGATGCGTTGCAGCAGCCCCGCACGGCGGGCGCGGGCCTGACCCTGCTGGCCGGCACCTTCCACACCAACAACCAGCCGGTGCGGTTGCGCAGCCTGCTGAGCAACCCCCTGCCCGGCACCGCCCCTGCCGCCCGCGCCCTGCGCCTGGGCAACTCCACCGTAGAAATCACGGCCGGCAACTGGACCATCACCCAGCCGGCTTCGCTCGCCTTTGATGCGGGCACCTCGACCATTTTCCTCAGCACCGGCACGTTTTTCAACGGCAACGGCTTCACTTACAACACCGTGCAGATGGGCCCCGGCGTCCTGCACGTAGTGGGCGGCAACAGCACCATTGCCACCCTGCTGCTGGCCGGCGTCAATCTCCTCACCGGCAGCAATACCATCACCAGCCAGCTGACCCTGGAGCCGGGCTCAACCTTCCGGTTTGGGGGGGGCACCACCACCACGTTTGCGGCGACGGCCAGCGTGCAGGCCAGCGGCACGGGCACCCGGGTTATCACCCTGCAAAGCACCGTCAATGGCCAGGCCTTCATCTGGAGCAAGCCGGCGAGTGCCACGCCCGCCGGCACGGTGTGCGCCAGCTTCATCTACCTGCGCGACAGCCAGGCCCAGGGCGGCGCTTATTTCGAAACCGGCCAGCAGGCTAACAACCAGGGCAATACCAGCGGCTGGAGCTTTGCCACCCTGCCGCAGGCCATATCCCGCAGCCAGCAGGTATGTCCGCAGCTTGGGGCGCACGCGCTGCGCTTCACGTTCACGGGCCTCGACCGGCTCACCCAGCAGCCCACTACGCTGGCGGCGGCCCAGTTCCCGCTCACGGTTGTGCTGCGCAACCTCACGGCCGGCACCAACCAGACCATTTCCGTACCCGATGCCACCTACGACCTTCCAATGCCCAACAGCACGGCCACTACGAGCTACCAGGTGATAAGCGTGGCGACCAGCAGCGCCAGCTGCAGCGTCCTGATTAATGCCGGCAAGTTCCCGGTGGTGACCGATGGGCCCCTGAATGGCACGGCCGGACAGTGGACCGGCGCCGGTACCGGCCCCGACTGGCTCGATTGCCAGAACTGGGCCAGCGGCACCGTGCCCACCGCCACCACCAACGTAACGGTGGGAGCCAGCCCGCTGATGCCCGTGCTAAACAGCCCCGGGGCGGCCGTGGCCACCCTGCGCGTGCTGCCCGGTGGCCAGCTAACCCTGGGCAGCGCCGCCGAGCTCGCCATAACCGGCGACTGGCTGAATACCGGCACCACCACCCTGGACCCCGCCAGCCAGGTATCGTTCGTTGGCAGCAGTGCCCAGGCCCTGGCCGGCGGCGTTTTTGGCCGCGCCGTGGTGAACAACCCCGGCGGCCTAGTGCTGCAAAGCGATGCCGGCACGGCCACCAGCCTCACGCTCACGGCCGGACTCATCACCACGGGCTCGTACAAATGGCTGCACACCAATTCGGCAGCCAACAGCCTCATCACCAGCGGCATCGGCAGCTACGTAGTGGGCAATCTGCGCCGCAGCATTGCCGATGGCGTGAGCGCCACCTACGCTTTCCCCGTGGGCACGGCGGGCCAGTATGCCCGCCTCGACCTGCTCAGCAGCCAGCTCGCGGGCACCAGCTTCCTCGATGCCCGCTTCAGCCTCAAAACCGACTCCGATGCCGGCCTGAGCTGCACCGAAACCACGCCCAGCGCCCTGCGCTACCTGGCCGTTTACCCGGCCGGCATCTGGACGCTGACGCCCGATGCGCAGCCGGCCAGCGGCACGTATGCCTTGCAGGCCTCCCTGATGCCGTTTGCCAACCTGGTTGATAATGAGTTCGGCCTGCTTCGGCGGCCGGACACCAGCCTCAGTGCCACCGACTGGAGCGCCGGCGGCGGAAGCCTCAGCCCCGGCAACGGCGCGGGCCGCCTCGTGGCCGATGGCTATGCCCTACGCAGCAGCTTGCGCACTTTCGGCCAGTTTGGCCTGGGGCAGGCCAAGTCCTTCGCGCCCCTGCCGGTTACCCTGGTTTCGTTTCAGGCCGTGGCGCGCGGGCAGGCAGCCCTGCTCACCTGGACCACGGCCCAGGAGATAAACAACGACCATTTTGACGTGGAATTCTCAACCGATGGCCAGGCCTTTAAGCTTGTGAAGCGGGTGCCGGGCCACGGCTCCAGCACCGTGGCCCACACGTACAGCTTCACCGATGAGCAGCTCGCCAACTACGGCGCTAAGCAGGTGTACTACCGCCTGCGGCAGGTAGACGCAAACGGTAGCAGTCAGTTCTCGGCCGTACGCACGGTTGCGGTTGCCGGAGCTGCCGAAGCCTTTGCCGTCTACCCCAGCTTGCTGGCCCCCGGCGAGCCCCTGCACTACGCCCTGGGCGAGGCCGTGGCCGCGCAGGCCGCCGGGGCCGGGCTCCTCATCTACACCCTCACCGGCCAATGCCTGGCCACGAACGTGCTGGCGGCCGGCGCAACGGGCAGCATTGGCACCGCCCGGCTGCTTCCCGGCTGGTACCTGGCCCGCCTGCGCCTGGCCAACGGCCGCTTCCTGACGGCCAGCTTCGGGGTGCAATAGGCATCACGGGCCATCTGGCTATTGACACAAATTTTTATTAGAGCAGTTTTCAGGTTCGTGTACACGTAGCGCGAACTTTGTAGTTCGCGTCCCCGCGCCGTCAGCGTAGTTCTAACGGCGCGGGGACGCGAA
>NZ_JAAVTK010000005.1 GCF_012275535.1 Hymenobacter artigasi
TGCATAATCTGGAACAGTTTGATACGGCACTGGAGGTATGCGCCGGACTGTGGAACTTCTGCTTAACTCATTGATAATTCAGTACAACAAGTCTAATCATCTCATTTGCTAATTCTCAACTACTGTGAAGTATCTGGTCATCTCCATATTTGCCATTATGTCTTGTCAAGTAGCAAAACCAACATTCTGTCCTACAGAAATTGTTGTCAACTATCAAGGGCCTACCGACAAACCAATTTCTCCACTGGTATTTACTATGCAGGAATCAAATTCTAAAAGCCTACATGTTGCAAGCGCGTTTGATTATCGAAGGACTGTAATTGTCAGTAGAAATGAATTTGAGATAATTGGTAAAACAATTGAAAAATTTAATAATGTTGCATCTGATACAAAAGCTACTGCTGATATACAGTCTTTCGGTGTGTTAATAGCGGAATCTTGTAAGCAAAGGAGCTACGGGACATATGGACGGAATAACTCAATTCGATTTCTGCTTAATCTGCTTGAAACAACAGAAAAATTCAGGCCAGAAGTAAAGGCACCAGCAAAAGAATTCATCACAAGTACTCGAAATCGATTAGGTAATTAGAATTGAATTAACCCCTCACACCTCCACCACTTCCCCCGTCCCGAAATAATAGATAACCCCGCGCACCTCCGCGTACCCCAGCTGCTCAAATAGCGTGGCATAATTCCGCAGCAGCCGCTTGTGTTTCTCCTGCGGCGGGGGCAGGCGGAAATCGAGCAGCGTGACCCGGCCGCCGAGGCGGTGGTGGGCTTCGAGGGAGGGTTCGAGCACCACGCGGTCGGGCTTGTAGTCGCGCAGCTTCACGCCGCCCACCAGGATTTCGCGCTCCGTTTCCACGCTCAGGTGCGGGGCGAAGTAGGGGGCCAGGCGTGGGTCAGTCACCAGCCGTTCCAGACTAGCCACCAGCGCGGGCCGCTCTTTGGCGCTCAGGATGCCTTCGGCCACGAGCTGGCCGGCCACCCGGTCCAAATCGGCCGCCGTAAGCAGGCGGCGCAGGGCGAAATGCAGCTTGCGGTCCCACTCGCCCTGGGCCTTTTGCTCGTCAAAATCGAAGAGCGCGGTGGCGTGGCGGCGCAGTTTCAGGCGCTCCTCCCAAGGCGCGGCGGCCAGGTTGGTCAACTCGTAGGTGGTACTTGGTGCCTGGTGCCTAGTGCTTGGTTTGGCGGGTGTTCCTTTTGATACGACGAAAGACACTTGTTCCTCCTGCCACTCGCCACGCCCCAGCAGGTAGCCGTGCAGCAAATCAGCCACGGTGCGGGCGGCGGCAGTAGGCGCGGATGCCTCCAGCTCGTCGGCTTTGGTGGTTTTCTTGTCCTCCGGCCGCTTGCTGATGACGTAGAGGCGGTGACGCGGCCGGGTGAAGGCCACGTACAGCGTATTCAGCCCTTCGAGGAAGGTTTTCTCGCGCTCCTCGTCGTATTGTGCCCCAAGCACGGTCTGCTGAATGCCTTTGCTCAGGCTCACCACGGCCACGTCGGGCATCAGCTCAATGGGCTTCTGGCCCGGCTCCAGGTGGCCCCATAGTAGCGTGCCCCGGTGCGGCTCCAGGCTCCAGTCGGCAAAGGGCACAATCACCACCCCATACGCCAGGCCCTTGGCCTTGTGCACCGTCGTAATATTAATGGCCGCCCGCCCGCCCGGCGCGTTGATGCTGATGCGCCCCTTGCGCTCCTCCCAGTGCGTGAGAAAATTGCCCAGGTTGTTACCAAATTTCAGGCTGTATTCCAGCGTCAAATCCAGAAAGCGAAACAAATACTCGCTCTCCCCATTGCGCCCCAGCAGCCCGAACAGATTCAGCAGCCGCTCGGCTAGCTCATATAGGCCCAGGTTGCCGGTTTCTGTCTCGTTCACATCATAACCCAGTTCGCGCAGCTCATCAAAAAACGACGTGCCACCTGCCGCATTGGCCACCGTGGCAATGTGCCGGGCGCGGGCCGGCGTAGGGGCCAGGCCGCGCACTACTTTGTCCACGAGCAACAGCGCCTCGGCCCGCGCCAGCGTATCGGCAGGCTGGTGCAGCACCCGCAAAATGCTCACCAGCAGGTTCACGACCTCGGCAAATTCCAGCGCCAGCGAATCGGCCGAAATAATAGCGTAGCCCCGCTCTTTCAGGAACTTGGCAATGATTTTACTGGCGTAGCGCGTGCGGCATAGCACCGATATATCCTGGAGCTCATACCCGTCGCGCAGAGCCTGTTCCACCAGTTGCAGGGTGAGGTAACAGGTGCTTTCGTCGTAGCCCAGCAGCGCCTCCGGGGCGTGGCCGGGGAGGGGCTCGGCGGTGTAGGTGCCGGTGGCCGGGTCGTAGATGAGGGCCGGGGCATCTTTTTGAGTGAATAATAATTCCACATGCCCGCTCACGCCCCCCGCCGGAACTTCACCCCCTGACCCCCTCTCCAAAAGAGAGGGGGCACCGGAAATGCTTCCAGCGGAATCGTCCTCACGAGCCGGTACCCCCTCTTTTTTGGAGAGGGGGTCAGGGGGTGAGGTTGACGTGGGCGCGGCTCCGGGCGCCTCCTGCCCAAAATGCGCATCATAAATCCCCGTCACCAGCCCCAGCGCCTCGTGTCGCACACTCACCGCCTCAAAAAACGAGTTATTAAAATCAATAATCTCCCGCGCCGACCGGTAATTCACCTGCAAGGCCTTCGCCTCCAGCTTGCCCGCAAAAGACGCATACCGCCCCCGCAGCAGCTCGCGCATCTCCGGTTCCCGGGCCCGCGCCGCCAGCGCTTCCGTGTTGCCTTGGTGCAGCCTGAGAATCTGCTCCATCTCGCCCCCACGCCACCGGTAGATGGCCTGCTTGGCATCGCCCACCGCCAGGCTGCTGTGCCCATTCGCCAGTGTATTTTCCACCAACGGCAGCAGGTTGTTCCACTGCAGTACGGAGGTGTCCTGAAACTCGTCAATCAGAATATGCTCGTATTTCTCGCCCAGCCGCTCGTACAAAAAAGGCACTGGCTCGGTGAGCACAATGCTGGCAATTCGCCGGTTAAATTCCGAAATCAACACCACGTTTCGCTCGCGGCTGATTTGCTCTACTATTTTATTTAATTCACTCAGCAGCGAAGCGTGAAATAGATACGGCTGCATGGCCGCCAGCAATGTGTAATTCGGCAGATATTCAGCCCGCATTTTATCCAGCGTCGCCATCAGTGCCGTCAGCGGCTCGCGCACCGCATCTACGCGCGCTTTATCGGCGGGCGATTTAATTTTCCCGCCGTGCCATTTATCCTCGGCCAGCGTTTTGCGCACGTAGCTGTTCGGCCCGGCATCGGCCTGCAGCAGCGCCACGCCCTTCTGCACGTACTGGCCGATGCCGCTTTTGCCATAATACAGGTCGTCCACGCTCACATCGGCCTGCTCCAGAATGGCCGCGCCCACCTCCTGCGTCTGCGCAAATGCCGCCTCAATCTCCCCCCGCCGCGTCCGGATTTCCTTGTCCAGCCGCCGGAAATCGGCTAGGCTCAGCTTGTCCAGCTGCGCCACCGCCTCCTGCACCGTCTCATTAAATAGCACCCGGCCAAACCCCGCCAGTTCCTCGGGCAACCGGCTCCAGCTTTTGCCCTCCTCGGCCTGCCCCAGCGCATATTCCGCCAGCGTCTGCGACAGTAGCTTGCTGTTCGGGTCGCGGTTCACCTTGTCCAGCAGCGCGGCCACCGCGCTTTGCAGCACGCTGTCCGTATCCAGCTCCACCTCAAACGTGGCCGGCAAGCCCAGCTCCCGGGTAAACGCCGTCACAATCCGCTGCACAAACGAGTCAATCGTGCTCACCCCAAAATCGGCGTAATGGTACAGCACCAGCCGAAACGTGGCCGCCGCCCGCCGCTTCACCTCCGCCGCCGACAGCTTCAGCTCGGCCGCAATGTCGGCTAGCAGCGTATCGGTTTTGCCCTCTCTGGGGTAGGCAAAATCTCGCAGCGCATCCACTATGCGGTGCTTCATTTCCCCCGCCGCATCGTTGGTAAACGTAATGGCTAGCACCCGCTTGAAATACGCCGGGTCATCGGCCCCCAGCGCCAGCAGCAGGTATTCTTTCGTTAATTGGTACGTCTTGCCGGAGCCGGCCGAAGAGGAGTAGATGCGGAAGGAGGGAGGCATGTATATTTTGTTTGATTTGCTAACTGAAAAATAATTTGAGCAGTGATATTCCTGTCAATAGCAAACATTGCCTTGATGATGTCTTCCACACTCGTTGCAGAATCTTGCTCCAGATGATATTATTTTCGATGCAGGTCTATTCTTTGTTACAGTCTTATTTGTAATCGGTATTTCTTCTATGGTATTAGTCGGCTCATTCTTTTTGTGGGGTTTCTTGCGTTTTTCAGTGGCTTCTATATTAGATTGGTTTCGATTCAACTCTGTATTGACTTCCGCTTCATATTCATCATTGTACTGACTCATAAATGATTTATCAGAAACGATACTCTCAAAAAGTTTGAATGACATTTCAGGGCCTCTAGATTCTAGCCAAACAGCGTAGCTAAATCCCAGTTTATAGCCGTTAGAAATGTCAATCTGTAAGCACTTGTTTTGACGAGAATTGTTGGGCATGATTTCCTCGTTTATCAGTTTCAATAGGGACAGGAATTAACTTGCTTTTGCTAAGACTATTCGTTCGTCAGCCAACTCACCATCTCCGCCGTCACCCGCACCGGCCGGCCGCTCTTGGGGTCGAGCAGCACCCAGGTCGTTTCCGCCTCGCACAGCAGCACGCCATCGGCCGCACGGGTGAGGCGGGTGTAGCGCAGCGACGTAGCCCCGCTGGTTTCTCCCACCCAGGTGCTGGCCCGCAGCGTCTCGCCCGCGAAGGCCGATTGCAGGTAGCGGATGCGATGTTCGCGCACTACCCAAATAATCTGGTCGTGCAGCTCGGTGGGGCAAATGCTCAGCCAGTGTGCGCCGGCCACATCCTGCACCCAGCGCACGTATTCGACATTATTGGCGTGGCCCAGCGCATCAATGGCACTGGCCGGAACCTGAAATTCATGGGAAAAAGCGTGGGCCGGCGCGTCGGGCATACTCTATATAGATAGGAGGAGAGCGCGCAAAGGTCGACATTCATCGAAAAAAATACCTATCGACTTGGTGATTTGGAATTTCTGCCTATCTTTGATGCAACCTAAGAAACCAAGCCACGGTGGCCCAAAAGCTTAGGGAAACCCACAACACAACCACCATGCCCACCGGAACGGTAAAATTCTTTAATGAGACCAAAGGCTTTGGTTTCATCAAAAACGACGAAACTGGCGATGACATTTTCGTACACATCAGCGACTTGCAAGTAAGCTCGATTCGCGAAAATGACAAAGTTCAATTCGAAGTGGCTCAGGGCAAAAAAGGCCCGAACGCTGTGAAAGTGACGCTGGTTTAGTCCTGTCCTAGCTTTGTTCTTGATAAGAAAGCCCGCCTCTGGCGGGCTTTTTTTATGCCCGTTGGGGCCACTATAACGTGCCCGTATGTCATGCAGAGCGCAGCGAAGCATCTTTACCGCAATAGTAAATCAATCGTTTTGATTGCGTTGCGCGGTAAATATGTTTCGCTACGCTCTGCATGACCGTCCAAAAAACCGCTCAATTCATAATATGTACGTCTACGTCCTCACCAACACCGGCCGTACCGTTCTCTACATAGGCGTAACCAACGACCTCACCCGCCGCCTCTACGAACATAGCACCGGCCGGGGCGATGCCAGCAAATTCACCTGACGCTACCAAGCTGATTTGCTGGTCTACTTTGAGCAATTACCTGATGCTACTCAAGCCATTGCCCGCGAGAAAGTGCTGAAAGGATGGTCACGAGCCAAGAAGGACGCGCTTATTGCTGCGTTCAATCCGGATTGGAAGGCGATTGATTTGGAAACGTGGGAGGGTTGATTGCTATTGAGGTAAAGATGCTTGGCTGCGCTCTTCATGACGGCCTTTTAAATTATTAACCCCCTTACATTAGCTTTTTCAAGAAATAAATCCTACCTTTGCACCCGCATTTGAGGACGGCCCAAGTCCGCGCAAGCCCGAGAGAGGCGCTAACGCATTGGCCGCGTAGTTTTTTGGTTGTTTTTTCCCGCCTGATTGTGACAAGGTAGAAGGAGGGGAAACGTCGCTGAGTACGGCTGTTTTCAGAGCTGAGTCTCTTTTTCCCCCTTATCAACTCCAATCATGGAAGCTGAAAAAATTGTAGTTCGCTTTGACGAACTGAACCTCTCCGAGGAAGTACAACGCGCCATCACCGAGATGGGCTACGAGGAAGCCTCGGCCATTCAGGCCGCTGCTATTCCCGTGCTGCTCGCCGGCAAAGACGTTATCGGCCAGGCCCAGACGGGTACCGGCAAAACTGCTGCCTTCTCCATTCCCGCCATCGATAACATCGATACCGAGAGCAAAGACGTGCAGGTATTGGTGCTCTGCCCCACCCGCGAGCTCGCGGTGCAGGTTTCGGGCGAAATCCAGAAGCTGGGCAAGTATAAGCGTGGGCTGATGGTGGTTCCCATCTACGGCGGCAGCCCTTATGACCGTCAGCTGCGCGCCCTGGAGCGTGGTGTGCAGATTGTCATCGGTACCCCCGGTCGCATCATGGACCACATTGAGCGTGGTACCCTGAAGCTGGAAAACACCACCAAAATCATTCTCGACGAAGCCGACGAAATGCTCGACATGGGCTTCCGCGACGACATCGAGTTCATTCTGAGCAAGATGCCGAAGGAGCGCCAGACGGTGTTTTTCTCGGCCACGATGAGCAAGCCCATCATGGAGCTCACCAAGAAGTACCAGCGCGACCCGCAGGTAGTAAAGGTGAACCACCAGACGATGACGGTGACCAACATCGAGCAGAGCTACTTTGAAGTGCGTGGTCCCCAGAAAAAGGACGTCCTGACCCGCATCCTCGACATGTACAACCTGAAGTCGACCATCGTTTTCGCTAACACGAAGCGCATGGTGGACGAAATCGTAGCTGATTTGCAAGCCAAAGGCTATTTCGCCGAAGGCCTGCACGGCGACATGGGCCAGCAGCAGCGTCAGAACACGCTGGATAAATTCCGCAAGTCGACCATCGAAGTACTGGTGGCTACCGACGTAGCTGCCCGAGGCATCGACGTGGACAACGTGGAGGCCGTATTCAACTACGACCTGCCCGCCGACGAAGAATACTACGTGCACCGCATCGGCCGCACGGGCCGCGCTGGCAAGTCGGGCAAAGCCTTCACGTTTGTGAGCGGCCGCGACATCTATAAGCTGCGCGACATCATGCGCTTCACCAAGGCCCAGATTAAACTGGAGCAGGTGCCGTCGTTTGCCGATGTTTCGGAAGTGAAAACCACGTTGTTCCTGAATCAGATTAAGGAGCTCGTGGAGAAGGGCAACCTGGAGAAATACGTGGGCCGCGTGCAGCGCCTGCTCGACCAAAGCGAGGAAATTACCTCGCTCGACATCGCTGCCGCGCTGCTGAAAATGACCATGAAGGAGGATAAGAGCGCTCAGCAGAGCCTCGATGCCAGCAAGGCCGCCGGCCAGGCGCGCCCCGGCTACACTCGCTTGTTCGTAACCATGGGCAAGAAGGACCGGATTCACCCCCGCGACATCGTGGACCTGATTTCGGAATCGAGCAACCTGACCGGTGCCAAAGTAGGCGACATCGCCCTCTACGACAAGTTCAGCTTCGTGGAAGTACCGTCGGAATACGCCGATGAGATTGTGGGTAAACTGGGCCGCACCAGCATCCAGGGCACTCCGGTTAGCTTCAGCATTGCTACTCCCGTGCAGGAAGGTGCCGCTAAAGAGGAAGGCTTCAACCGCACGGGTGGCACGGGTGGTCCCGGCGGCTTCGGCGGCGACCGTGAGCGTCGTCCCTTCAACGGCGGCGAGCGTCGTGAGGGTGGCAGCGGCTACGGCGGCGGCTACAAAGGCGGTAACCGCGGTGGCAGCAGCTACGGTGGTGGCGAGCGCCGCGAAGGTGGCAGCGGCTACGGCGGCGGCTACAAAGGCAACCGCGACGGTGGCAGCGGCTACGGCAACAAGCCCAGCTACGGCGGTGGCGAGCGTCGCGAAGGCGGCAGCAGCTACGGCAACAAGCCGGCCTACGGTAACAAAGGCAGCTACGGCGACAAGCCCAGCTATGGCAACAAGCCGAGCTACGGTACGCCCCGCGAGTACGACACCCGTCCGGCGGCACCCCGTACTCCCCGCAACGAGAGCTTTGACGAATAAAGACTGCTGATTCTAAAGAATTAGTCGGATAAATACGGATTCGGTCGGGTTATTGCAACCCGGCCGATATCCACCAGTTTAGGTAGTTGTTCGTTATATATTTATTGTTTGTTGGTGATAGTTAGGATACCTGTATTGTTAACGTTAGTGCTATAAAAAAGGCCCCTCGATTATTCGAGGGGCCTTTTTTCATTTATCCGGAACAACTATAAGAACATTTTGAAGCGAACAATTCGAATCAGTTCTTATCCGTCCAATCCGTTAAAATCTGCGGTCGTTATTTCGACGCATCACGCAGGGCTTTGATTTTGTCGTGGCCTTCAACCACACCCTGGTACTGCTTTTCGATTACCGATTTTAGGGTAGCGGGTAGGCCATCGGCCTTCAGCGCGGTTTGGTAGGCTTTCTTGGCGTAATCCTCGCCGCGCTCGCACTCGGCGAGGATACTGTGACGGTCTTTGCCGGTTACGGCCGATTTCAGGTCAATCCAAGTGCGGTGTATTGCACCGACGATGGAGCCCTGGGCACCTTCGTTGGTGTCGGGCTTGAGGTCCAACTTAAACATCTGGTCCTCAATCTCATTGAGGTAGCTTGAGCGCTGGGCGGCAAAATGCTTGAATGTGTCCTTCAGGTCGGCGTCTTGCACATCGACCATGGCTTCGGCATAGCCTTTCTGGCCGTCTTTGAGGGTTTCAACCAATTCGTTGAGCAGGGCTTGGGTGGCTTTGGCTTCCATGAGGAAAGGTAAATTTGAGGTGAAAGATTATGAATCTCTTTACTGCCTGCCCGCCCGTAAGGTTACACTGCCACGGCCAACGGTTCGGCCATAGCTCGTCCGGCCAGAAAGCCAGTGGTCCAGGCCGCCTGAAAGTTGAAGCCGCCGGTAATGCCATCAATATCGAGCACCTCGCCGGCAAAATACAGGCCGGGTACGCGGCGGCTCTGCATGGTTTTGAGGTCGACTTCATCGAGCACGATGCCGCCGCAGGTCACGAATTCCTCTTTATAAGTGGTTTTTCCGCGCACGGCCAGCGGCATTCGGAGCAATAATTCGAGCAGACGGTTCTGGGCTTTGGCGGGCAGGTCGCTCCAGCGAATTTCGGCGGTGATGCCGGCTTGCTCGGTCAGGTTGCGCCACAGGCGCTGCGGCAGGCCGAATTGTGGGTTGCTTGCTACTGTTTTGCGGCCATTGTCCTGCCGGAACTGTTGCAGCCAGGGGCGCAGGGTCTCTTCGGTAAAAGCGGGTATCCAGTTGATAAGGGCGGTGCCCACGTAGCCCAGCTCGCTGAGGCGGCGGGCACCCCAGGCCGAGAGCTTGAGCACCGCCGGACCGCTCACGCCCCAGTGCGTGACCAGCAGCGGGCCTTCGTACTGGAGCTTTTCGCCGGCCAGTACCACACGGGCCTGGGGCACGCTCACGCCCATGAGCTCGCTCAGGGGCGAATTGGGCACGTTGAAGGTGAACAGCGAGGGTACCGGCGCGGCAATGTGATGGCCGAGGGCGCGCAGCCAGTCGTAGTTAGCCGATTTGGGGTTGCCCCCGGTGGCGATGAGCAGCTGCGAAACCTGCAACGATGCGCCCAGCTGCGCACTGCCCGAACCGCTGATTTTCAAATTGAAACCACCCTGCGCCAGGGGCTGGATTTCATCGACGCTGGCATTGGTCACGATGCGGACGCCGGCCTGGCGGGCGGCCTCCTCCAAGGCGCGGGCAATGGTTTCGCTCGAATCGGTGGTGGGGAACATGCGGCCGTCGGCTTCCGTTTTCAGCGCCACGCCGCGTTTGGCAAACCAGGCGATGGTTTCGGCTACGCCAAACTGCTGGAAGGCAGCCTTTAGCTGCCTGCTACCGCGCGGGTAGTGCGCCACCAGCTGCGCGGGCGTGTCGCAGGCGTGGGTCACGTTGCAGCGGCCACCGCCCGAAACACGCACTTTGGCGAGGAGCTTCCCCGTTTTTTCCAATAAAATGACAGCTATGTCAGGGTTGGCTTCGGCGCAGGCAATGGCACCAAAAAAGCCGGCCGCCCCGCCGCCGAGTACGGCCACGAGGGGTTGGGCAGCATCTTTTTTCACGGGACAAAGGTACGGCCGGCGTGTAGCATAAGCATTAGATTGTGCTACACGCCGGAACGCCTGCCGCCGCACAAGCTAATGCTTATGCTATACCAAATCTAGCAGTACGCCAGCGCCGCCAGCACATCATCGTGCTTGAACTGGTAGGGCACGATGCTGCGCACCAGACTGCTGTCAATGGTTTTGCCGCTCACGCCTTGCTCGTCCTTAAAGGTTGGTGCGGCCAGGTTAAGAAACTGGGCGGCAGCGGGGTAGAAGTCGCGCCGGCGCGGGTGTTGGTCGGCGCACACGTTGAAGGTGTGGCCCCAGGCCCCACGCTCGATGATGCAGGACAGCACGCCTACCACATCAGTCAGGTGCACGAGGTTGACGGGTGCATTACCTTGTTCGAGGTCTTGGCGGCCCGCCAGGAAGCGGCCGGGGGCGCGCTCCGGGCCAATAAGGCCACCCAGGCGCACCACGGTGCTTTTCCACTGGCCGTAGCGCGGCACGAAATGACCTTCGGCCCGCAGCACATCCGAAGCCGCGTCGCGGGTGCTGATGGCATCGGCTTCGCGCATGAGGCGGGGCTCGTTGGGATATACGCCCGTCGAGCTTACAAATAATACGTGCGGCGTGCCGGCGGCGGCCACGGCTCGGTGAATGGGCCGCAGCAGGGTGGGGTAGGCCCCGGCGGCGGCGGCGCGGGGCGGTACGTTCAGCACCAGCACATCGGCGGCGCTGAGCAGGCGGTGCAGGAGGGCTTCGGTGGGCGCGCCAAAATCAGCCCCAAGCCGCAGCAAATGGCCCTCAATGCCAGCGGCAGCCATCAGCGGCAGGGTGTCGGGGGTGGTGGTGGTGCCCAGCACGGGGTGGCCCGAGGCCGCCAGCTGCCGGGCCAGGGCCATGCCCAGCCAGCCGCAGCCCAGCACTAATACGGTAGGGAGCCCCGCTCCCGAAGCCGGGCTAGTGGAGCCCCCGGAATTGGAACTAGTCATGCAGTGTCAGTACCTTTTAATGCCTTCAAGCTGCGAAGGTGAGAAAAAAATGCGAAACACTATATTCGGCAATGAAAATAAATATTCTGGCTCCTGAGCCGAGCCTTGCTAACATTCGCACCAGCAGCTTAGTACCTTCGGGCGGCGGACCGACCCGCTTTCCCACCCTTATTGACTTTTACTCGAATGGACGCACCCTACACCCAGCCCATGCTGCGCGATAACGCCCTGGCTGGCAAAACCATTATCGTAACTGGCGGCGGCACTGGCCTGGGCCGGGCCATGACCACCTATTTCCTCCAGCTGGGGGCCAACGTCACCATCACCAGCCGCAAGCTGGACGTGCTGGAAAAAACGGCCGACGAGCTTCGGCAGCAAACCGGGGGCAAGGTGCTGGCCATTGCCTGCGACGTGCGCAAGTACGACGAAGTGGAAGCTATGCTGGCGCGTACCATCCAGGAATTTGGCGGTGTAGATGTGCTGCTGAACAACGCGGCCGGCAATTTCATCAGCCCCACCGAGCGCCTGAGCCACAAGGCGTTCGATGTGATTGTGGACATTGTACTGCGCGGCTCCTACAACTGCACGCTGGCCGTGGGCAAGCGCTGGATTGCCGACAAGAAGCCCGGCACCATCCTCAACATCGTGACTACCTATGCCTCGGTGGGTTCGGCTTTTGT
Organism: Hymenobacter artigasi; assembly: GCF_012275535.1. Lineage (GTDB taxonomy): Bacteria > Bacteroidota > Bacteroidia > Cytophagales > Hymenobacteraceae > Hymenobacter > Hymenobacter artigasi. The sequence goes on from NZ_JAAVTK010000005.1 coordinate 11,963, forward strand.
GGTGCCCTCGGCCACGGCCAAGGCCGGCGTATTGGCCATGACGCGCTCATTAGCAGTCGAATGGGCCAAATACGGCATTCGCTCCAACGCCATCGCGCCCGGCCCATTCCCGACGGAGGGCGCCTGGAGCCGTCTTTTCCCCGAGCCGCTGGCCAGTAAGCTGGACCCCGCCGCCAGCGTGCCACTGAAGCGCGTGGGCCAGTACCAGGAACTGGCCAACCTGGCCGCCTATTTAGTGTCAGATTTCTCGGCCTATGTGAATGGTGAAGTTGTGACCATCGACGGCGGCGAGTGGCTGAACGGAGCGGGGGAGTTCAATAAGCTCGAAATGCTTACCCCCGATATGTGGGATACCATCGAAAAAACCATGCGCCGCTAAATCACTGATTACGCGGATTTTAGCGGATTTCATGGATTTTGTGGACGTACTCATAGTTAGTTACAGGCTGGCATAATTGGCTGGCATAAATGGAAAAAGGCTTGCCATTAGGCAAGCCTTTTTCCATTTACTTAAGAACCAGCGCCGTCCACAAAATCCGTGAAATCCGCTAAAATTCGTGCTCATCCGTGGTCTATAGTTTGTAGCCTTTGTAATCCTTGCTGAATTCCTCCAGCGGAATGGGCTGGTTGGGGATTACATCGGAGAATTCAAATTTCTCAAACAGGCCTTTTTCGTCATTCACCTGCACCATGGTGGGGAGGAATGTTTTGGGGTCGACGCAGAGCGTGGTGCGGCGGCCGTAGGAATTGGGCACCTGCAGCACTTTGCCTTCGGGGATTTTATCGCCGATACTCAGGCCGTTGCGCTCGATGACGCGGAACTCGCCGCAGCCAAACCGCTCGGCGACAGTGCCAATGGTTTCGTTCTTGCCGGCTTTGTAGCTCACGTAACGGTATTGCGGGTAGTCGGAACGAAGCACGTGGTTGGTACGGCCCTGCAGCGTAGTGTCGCCCACGTAGCGGAACGAGCGGCTGTAGGAATTATCCTGGCGCAGGGCGGTGGAGCGCAGCAAGTCCGAAATAGTGCCGAAACCGGCTTGGAGGGCCGTGTGGTGCTGGGCACCGCGCATCAGCTTGCCATTGGGGTCCAGGCTGAGGGTGACGTAGGGGAAAGATGCCGGGTTTACCCAGGCATCGCCCCCGTTCTGGCCCGCCAGCCAAAGCACTTCGACACCCTTTTGATTTTTAATGTAAATGCGCAAGGGATTGTAAGTCAGCTTCATGATGCTGCGCGCCTGGTGGATGCTGCCGTCGATGCGCTCCTGCGCCTTCACGGTGCAGCGCAGGTATTTCAGGCTTTCGATGGCCGAGCTCATGCGCATAGTAAGCTGCTCCGTAGTGATGGCGGGCGCGGCGGTGGGAGTGGTGGCGGCCATTAAAGCCAACAGGCCTCCCGGAATAGCAAAGCGCAGCGCAGTAGAAGCAGTGATGGAAAAAGCAGGCATAAAAAGGTTAGCGTTAGCGGCCGGCTGCTCCAGAATTGCGGAGCAAAAGCCGGGAATTAATTGAGATTGATATGGGGAAAGCGCGAGGCCGCGCTGTCGAAGATAAACAGCTCATCAATTTCCACGCCATGCAGAAAACGGTAGAGTGGAAACTGTTCGACAAGGGCCTGAACAGCGGCGGCATCAACTCCGTTCATGGTGACCCAGCCCCGGCTTCGGTCGCTGCTAATGGCGTAGGATTCCACAATTTTCTCGTTCAGCAGCCGGTTGATGAAATCACGGTGGCGCGGAATAATGGCGATAAACTCCTCGTTAAAAACATCGGGCAGGCGGAGGGAAACAACGAAAGTTGGCATACAAACAAGCGAAACGACACAGTGGCGGAGGGCGAGTCTCACCAAAAATAAAGAGAAGCGGGCGGCCGGAATCTGGCTGGGGTGGGCAGCAGCAAAAACAGTCGGCTTGGTGAGCGGGGTAACAAAAAAAGCCCCAGCCGAAGCTGAGGCTCCAATAGCAACGCGTAATTTACGAATGCCCGAGCTCGGCTACGCTGGCCTGGGTCTGGTCGCCCCGGGCGGGCTCGGCGGCTTCATCGGGGCCAGTGGTGGCAACGGCGGCGCGGGGCCCGGTTTGCTCCCACTCGCGGAAACGGGTGATTTCGCCCTGAAACTTACCTAAAAACCAGCTTATCAGGCTCAAATCATCAAGAAAGCCGATAACCGGAATGAAATCGGGAATTAAGTCGATGGGCGACAGCACGTAGAGCAGCACGGCCAGGCCCGAAATAACGGTGCTGGTAGAAATGTCCCGGTACTCCCCGCTGATGAAGGCGCGCACCAGCCGCACCAGCGTCAGGGCCACGTCGAACAGCTGCTTGAACTTGTTGTCCTTGTTATCCTTGCTGGCCAGCTTGTCAGCCGTTTCATTCAGGATGGTGACTACCTTGAACGGCTTGCCCAGGAGCTTGGTCGCACGACCAATGAAGACGTTGAAAAGTGCGTTTTTAGAAATTTTGAGGCCTTTTTCGGCCAACGGAGACATGGGCATAGTAATGCGGGTGAAGGGGTTTTGGGCGGGCTTTACGCGCAACGGCCCCGCGTTGTTTTCGCGGGCTTTCCCCCACACCTGCGGTCCTAGCGCTCAAACAGGGGCGTAGTGCCGCCCACCCAATCCTTGTTCTTATTAAAATCGACGCCAATCATCTCACCCCGGCTCAGGCGGCTCAGGCCACAAAGCAGCGTCGGCCGGGCCAGGTCGGGGTGCCAAATATAAAGCAGGCGAATTTCGCTTTTCACTAGGCCGTCAGGTGATTGTACTGCGGGCTCGTATTGCACTTTGCGCTGCAATAAATAGTTTTCCTTGTCCGTGATGGCATCCAGGTCGGCGGCCGTGACGTGCAGCCGCACGCCGGCCCCCGCAAAAGAAAAGAGGGGCTTGAGCACGTAGTTTTCCAGGTCTTCCGGATAAGTAGCTAATTCGTGCAGGTAATAGCTGGGCGGCACAAATGGCCCGCTGAGAAGCGGCAGCGTGTATTTGCTCACGCGGAAAAACCAGTTGGGATGGCCTACCCAGGTTACGTCCACCTCATCGGTGAGGTGAAACTCGCCGGGTAAATCCGGGTACCGCGCTAATTCATCAAAAATAACGCGGTTGTAAATACGCTTAATTGGAATTTGTCTGCCATCTTTTTCATAGAACAATTGCCGGCCATTTTTGCGAATTTTGGTGAGGCAAACCGTATTAATTCCCCAAAATTCTTTGGTTAAAACGAAATCAATTCGAGTTTTTTGTTTGTCCGGATATATTTCCAGTAGAATGACGTGTTCCGGCGCTTCATCACCCAGTAAAAAGCACCGCATCTCTTCCCGATAATCTGCTGCATTCGGAGAATTTATAAAAGCCGAAACGGAGCTGGGAATAGGGAAGTGCCGCTCAAAAATGCCTGGTAACCACGACTGAAAGGCATAGAGAGAAGGAAAACCCTGCATCTCGATAAGCTGGGGTTCCAGCTCGCCGTTGGCATTTCGGCACACGGCAAAATCAAACGTTAAAAAATCCGGCCGGCCTTCGTTGCCGGGCACGCGCTGGTGTGCTGGGATAGCCGCTTCAGTTAATTCCTTGAAATTATTCTGCTGAATAACATCAATAATTGAGCTGCCGGCCGCAATCAATTTATCACGCAAATCAGCCGGAATAAATACCGGCGTTTCGGCCACCCGAAATTCTAATTGCCCGGGAAATTGCTGGTCGATATCGGCCAGCATTTCCTGGTATTTCGCGGGCGTGAAAGCGGCGTTGTAGCGATGGCGGTACTCAGGAATCATAAGGCAGGGAGCGGCTGAATACAGGCAGAAGTTAAGCGGCGGTGAGTTGGCCCAGCTGCGCTAACGCGCGCCGTAAAAAAGTAGGCAGGATGATGGATTCGGTGTATTCAATCGTGTCCGGGTCGGCCAGCAGGCGTACCATTTCGTGGTATTTGGCTTCGCCGTATGCGTTGATTACCTGATGTTTGCGTTCATCAGTGAGCATGTAGCGCAGCATGCCCTCGCCATCGGCTTCGGGATGGAACTGGGTGCCTAGCACTTCCGGCGTGAAGCGAATGGCCATTACGGCGCGGGCCAGCGGCACGTGGGGACGCTCTTTTTCTAAGCACAAAATTTTGGCTCCTAATTCCTCGATACGCTGCGTATTAAGGTCTGCCAATTGATAATCGCGCGAATCGACCACGTAAAATGGGTCGGCTAGTCCGCGCAGGGTGGGCTCTGCTTTGCCGGCTGGGGTGAAATGCACCGGCAGCACGCCAAACGAGGTGGATTTGCGCCGGCTAATGGTGCCCACGCCCAGGTGGCGGCTTACCAGCTGAAACGAGTGGCAAATTAGTAGCAAGTGTTTCTTCTGCTCACTGGTTTTATTGTGAGCAAGTAATGCGTCAATTAATCGAAAATAGCGGGGTTCCCACAGCTCACCGGATGGGAGTGGACTGCCGGGGCCACCGCTCGAAACGTAAATGTCATAATCCAGGCCGGGTAGCTCGTTTTCGGCCCGCACATTAAAGGTGTCGACGCGAAACCGGGCCCCGTTTTCTTCCGCGCTACGGGCCAGTAGCTGCCGGATGCAGCGCATGCCTTCGTTGCGCGCGTTGTCATACATATCTAAAATAGCAATGCGAATAGCTTTCATATATTACTTGGTGAATAGGCTGTTATAGCCAAAAAATAGAAAAAAGCCAAGCCGGAGGCAGGCGTAAAACAAACAACGCCAACCGGGAGGCTGGCGTTGCGAAGGCAAAGATAATTCCGCTACAGGCCGAACGTGGTTTCGGCCAGAATATAGTCGACTACCTTGGTCAGGTCGCCGGTTTCGCGGAAAACCTTGAGCTGGCGGTCGGCGCCGGTGCCCATTTCCATCATTTTCAGTACGTATTCTACTTCGTGGCGGCTCCCGAGGTCGTCCACCACATCGTCGATGAAATCGAGCAGCTCCAAAATGAGCTTGCGGGTAGGCACCTCCTCCTGAATGCCGAAATCAATCATGTTGCCATCGAGGCCGTATCGGGCGGCGCGCCACTTATTCTCCTTGATAAGGGCGCTGCGGTAGACGCGGAAATTAAGGTTCTGGGTTTTGAGCTTATAGATTTTGGCCACCAGCGCCTGCATGACGGCTGCCACGGCAATGGTTTCATCGGCGCGCATCATCATATCGCAGATGCGGTACTCGATGGTGTCGAAGAAGGGGTGGAGGCGAACGTCCCACCAGATTTTTTTGCCGTTGTCGATGCAGCCGGTTTTTATCAGCAGCGCGATAAACTCGTCGTAGTCGCTGGCGCTGTGGAAAAAGCCCGGGATGCCCGTGCGCGGAAATCGTTCGAAAACTTTGGTTCTGAATGACTTATAGCCGGTTTCGCGGCCTTCCCAGAAAGGAGAGTTGGTGCTGAGCGCAAACAGGTGCGGCAGGAAATACCGCAGCGTATTCATCATGTACACGCCCATTTCCCGGTTTTCGATGCCGACGTGAACGTGCATGCCAAAAACGAGATTGGAGCGCGCAGCTTCCTGCAATTCCTCCACAATTTTGTCGTAGCGCACATCGGGCGTGATGGGCTGGTCTTGCCAGCGCGAAAATGGGTGCGTGCCGGCCGCCCCGATTTTCAGGCCCTGCCGGTCGGCTAGCTCAATTACCTGGCGGCGCAGATGCAGCACCTCGGTGCGCGCCTCGCCGATGTTCTGGCAGATATTGGTACCCACTTCCACCACAGACTCGTGCATTTCGGCCTTCACTTGCTCATGGAGCGTGATTTTGCCGTTTTCAACGATTTGCGAGAGGTGTGAGCGAAGCTCCCGGGTTTCCGGGTCGATGGTCTGAAATTCTTCCTCGATGCCGAGGGTAAACACGGGAGTTGGCATGGACGAGACGAATAAAATCGGAAAGGATAAGCGCCGCCGTACCCATCACGTCGGGATGACGCAGATGAGTACGGCGATGCTTTAAAAGGCTATTTGGCCTTCGTGGGTGCAGCTTTTTTGGCGGCCGGCGCTTTGGGCGCGGCGGCTTTCTTAGCGGCCGGGGCTTTGGCTACGGGTACTTCGCCGGTGGGCGGCTCGGGCTTGGGAGCGCTGGCTGCTTTTTTCGGTGCGGCTTTTTTGGCGGCGGGCTTGGGGGCGCCGGTGGCACCCAGGTCGTTGGTTTCATTCACGGCGCTGCCTACCTGCATGTCGGCTTTGCCGGCGGATTTCCTTGGGAAAGTGCCCACCGAATCGTGCACAAAGCTGCCCCAGGTAAGGTTGGTTTTGCCGGCCTGGTTGGCCTGGGCGCGCTCAATGGCCAGCTGGGCCGCGTGCTCTACCACCCACTCAAAGTTCTCCGGGCCAACGGAGTTCACGTCGGCATCGGGGGCGGGGTTGCCGAAGTCGATGGCGATGGGCACCCCGTCGCGCACGGCAAATTCTACCGTGTTGAAGTCGTAGCCCAGGCCCTTGCACAGCCGCAGGGTGTAGTCCTTAATGGTATCGAGCAGCTGCTGGCCGGCTTTGCCCTGGGTTTTCATCGTGGTTTGGTAGCGCTGGTGGGGCGCGTTGCGCGGCTCGTAGGGCATAATGAGCACATGCTCGCCGCCCAGACAGTAGCACCGGAAGTAGTCATCAAACTCGATGGCTTCCTGGTAGAGCATTACCAGCTGGCCGGTTTCGTCGTAGGCGCGCCAGGCTTCCTCGGGGTTGTCTACTTTATACACGCTTTTCCAGCCGCCACCGGAGTGAGGCTTCATAAAAGCCGGGAAGCCAATGCGCTCGAACGCCCGCTCCCAGTTGAACATGGCCAGGTTGCGGAACGAGTTTTCGGAGGTATCGTCGGGGCGCGCCTTGCTGGGCAGCAACAGGGTTTTGGGCACCGGCACGCCCAGCTGCACAGCCAGGGCATTGTTGAAGAACTTTTCGTCGGCGCTCCACCAAAAGGCGTTGTTGATAACGGCCGTGCCGGTAAGGGCCGCGTTTTTCAGGTAGGCGCGGTAAAACGGAACGTCCTGCGAAATCCGGTCGATGATAACGTCGTAGCCGCAGGGCACGGCCTGCTCCACTTGCTCAATGTTCACAAACTCGGCCGTGATGCCGTCCACGGCTTTCTCGTTCACGCGGTCGACGAAGGCCTGGGGGAATGTATTTTCTTGTCCGAAGAGGATGCCAATTTTTTTCATAAAACGAGGTGTTTGTGGGGCAGTGATAGGGGGTACGGATTAGGAAGCGGCTTAGCCGATGGTGGCGAGGTATTGGGGGAACATTTCGCGCCACACGGGCCAATCGTGGGTGCCGAATGGCTTCACGTCCAAGGTATAATGAATGCCTTTTTCGCTGAGCAGGCGGGCCATCTGGAAGTTGGATTCCTTGCAGAAGTCATGCTCGGCAGTGCCCAGAATGATATTCATCCACTGGAAATGCTCGTTGTAGGCCCCGGGCAGGTACTCGGGCGGGTTGTTGTAGTATACGTTGTCGTCGTGATAGCCGTCCATAAACTGGCTGATGTCGAAGGCCGCGCCCATCGTGAATAAGTGGGCCACCTGGTCGGGATGGCGGAAGGCAAAATTGAGCGCGTGGAAGCCGCCGAAGCTGCAGCCTGCCACGGCAATTTTGTCAACGTTGCACTCCTGCTGGAGCATGGGCACGAGCTCCTCGCTCAGGAACTGGTCGTAGAAAACGTGGTTCTGAATCCGGATGCGGGGCTCCAGGTGCTTGGCATACCAGGAGTGCTGGTCGATGCTGTTGACGCAGAACAGCTTAACCCGGCCGGCATCTATCAGCGGGCGTACGGCTTCGATTAGCTTGAAGTCGCGGGCCTCATACTCGCGGCCGCCGGAGGTTGGGAAGATGACTACCGGGTAGCCCCAGGTGCCGAAAACCAGCATATCGATGTCTTGGCCGAGGTGGTGCGAATAAAAGCGGCGATGTTGTTCCTGCACGGGGTGGGGGGAAGGGGGCGGAGAATTAGTTGTGGAGCGGTGCGGCAAACTAGTGAAGAAATCATGGACCGGCTGCATTTATCCGGTTTTAATTTGATTCCGAAGCGCATTTCAGCCGGGCGGCGTTACTTTGTTTGATGCTTGCAGACCCAACCAGCCCCGTCATGTCATCCGTTGGCACCCGCCTTTGCCGGGAAGTGCTGGCGTCCAGCTTTCTGGCACGTGAGGTTGAGCTGAGTATTCTGTTGCCCCCGGCGGGCCTGGCCGCGTCGGCTCGTTACCCGGTGCTGTACCTCAACGATGGGCAGGATTTTGAACGGCTACACCTGCAAGCCACGCTCGACGCGCTGTATGCCCGGGGGGCGGTGCGGCCGTTCATCGTAGTAGGCGTGCACGCCAACGAGCTGCGGGTGCAGGAGTACGGCACGGCCGGCCATCCCGATTTCAACGGCCGGGGCAGTCTGGCTGGCGCGTATGCCCGGTTTGTGCTGGAAGAGCTATTGCCCTTTGCCCAAGCACATTACCAGGCTTCGGCCAACCCGGATGAGGCGGTAATGGCGGGGTTTTCGCTTGGTGGACTGTCGGCGTTCGATTTGGTGTGGCACCATCCGGAGGCGTTTGCGCGGGTCGGGGCATTTTCGGGCTCGTTCTGGTGGCGGCAGCGGGCCGTGGGGGCCGGCTACACGCCCGCCGACCGCATTATGCACGGCCTGGTGCGGGCCGGCAGCCTGCATCCCAACCACCGTTTCTGGCTGCAGGTGGGCACGCTCGACGAGCGCGGCGACCGCAACGAAAACGGCGTTATCGACTCGATTGAGGATTGCCTCGACTTGGTGGAGGAGCTGGTTGCCGGTGGCTTAGATGTGCAAAATGCCCTGCGCTACGTGCAGGTGGAAGGCGGCCACCACCACCCCGATACCTGGGGCCGGGTGATGCCTGATTTCCTGATTTGGGCATTTGGGGCGGCGGAAGGCTCCGTCGCATTGCCCGCCCCACTGCCGATAGTGCGCCTGCAGCTCGACCCGCACCTAGCCCCGGCCATTCTGCTGCCGTCGGCTTTGCCGGTCGCGCCGGTTGCCGCGCCGCTGCTGCTGCCGGATGCTGAAAATGTCGCCGGGCAACCCCATCCGGCTGCGTTGTTTATTGATAATCACCTGATTTTTAATCCCATGTCCCTGACACGTCCTATCGATGGCGACTTTCTGCCGTACGCCGCCGGCTACATTAACCTGGTGCCGGCCGACGCCGACCCGCGCGAAGTGCTGCGCGCCCAACCCGCCGAAATCCGCGCTGTATTTGCGGGCCTGAGCGAAGAGCAGGCCGAAAAAGCCTACGCTCCCGGCAAGTGGAGCCTGAAGGAAATGCTGCTGCATCAGATTGATTCTGAGCGAGTATTCGCCTACCGCGCCATGCGCTTCGGCCGGGGCGATGGCCAGGACCTGCCCGGCTTCGAGCAGGACGACTATGTGGCGCACAGCGGGGCCAATGCCCGCTCCATTGCCAGCCTGCTGGCCGAGTACGATGCTACCCGCGCCGCTACGGTAGCTTTGTTCGATACGTTCACAGAGGAGCAACTCGACCGGCGGGGTACGGCCAACGGCGGCCCCAACACGGTGCGGGCGTTGCTCTACATTGTGCCCGGCCACGAGCGGCACCATCTCAACATCATCCGCGAGCGGTATTTGCCCATTTTGTAGCGGCTTTTCGGTAAAGTTTCTACCTTCGCCCCTTACAACACAGCGGCCCGGCCGTGCGTTGAAACCATCGAAACCTAATCCCTCACCTAAACTTCTTTTCAATAATGGCCAAAGCGCAAGATGCCCGCAAAGAGAAAAAGAAAGAACCAGTAAAAACCACCAAAGAAAAAAAGGCGGAAAAAGACGAGAAGAAAGTAGCCCGCGCCCGCAAGCAGGAATAATTTTAAACCAGAACGGCCTGCTCATCGAGCAGGCCGTTCTGGTTTAAAGCCGCTAGCCTTGGCGGCCACGAAATTCACGCACCCACAAAATCTGAGTGAAACTAGCGCAATATTCAGGTTGGTGTATGGTAGCTGGTAGTAGCGCGAACTACAAAGTTCGCGCTACTACCAGCTACCATACACCAACCTGAAAACCACTGTAAGTTCGGCGTAGCCAATCCGTGGTTCATACAGTGTAATACGGTTCCCTCTCCTTGTCGTGGTGACGGATATAGCCGTGGAGCACCAGCTTTATCAGGGTTTGATAGGCGCGGCGCTTGCCAAAATTCACCAGTCTCATGAACTGGGCCAGGGTGATGCGCGGGTGAGTTTTCAGATAGTCGATAACGGCCAGCTCCTGCTTGTTGAGCGGGATTTGCTCGAAGCGGGATTCGGGCTGCTGGCGTTCCAGCACCTTTTCGGTGAGGCCGCTGGTTTGCACGCTGGCATCGCGCACGCGCACAAAGCCGCGCCAGTCGTTGGGGGCTACCTGGGCGCGGTGGGGTTTTTGAGCACTCTCGGGCACGGTCACGATGAGCACCGTGCGGCCGTCTTCCTCAATTTCCTGGTAGCGAAGCATGGTCAGCGGCGGCTCGACATAGTGCTCCGCCGCTTCACGCAGCACAAATAATTCTTCCTCGGCATCGCGCACGCCCAGAATGCGGCCTGCATCATCGACGCCTACCAGCACCTGCCCGCCCCGTGTGTTGGCCAGCGAAACCAACGTGCGCGAAATGCGGTGCGGATGCGTGGTTTTCTGCTTGAATTCCAATTCCTCGCCCTCGCCCTGCGCTATCAGCTCGTGTATATCCATAGCCTAATCATACGAAGAAACAGACACAAAAAATGCCGCCCCTGACTATCAGGAGCGGCATTTTTCTTCAGCTAACAGCTAACTAGAAGGGCAGGTCGTTGTCGTCGTCGCTGGCGATGGGCGCGGCCGAGGGCTGGGCGCGCAGCGTGGGGTTCTGGTTTTGAGCAGCAGCGGGGCGGGGAGCCGCTTGCTGCTGGCCACCACCACCACCGTAGTTGGCAGCGCCGGCGGGCTCAATTTTCCAGGCCTCCAGGTTGGTGAAGTACAGCATCTGGCCGTTTTTGTTGAAGCCACGGCCGCGCAGGTTGAAGGTCACCTTCACTTCGTCGCCCATTTTGAAAGGGTCGATGAGGCTGGTTTTGTCCTGAACCATCTGAAACTTAATATGCTCGGGATACTGGCCGTCCTGGACTTCCAGCACGAACTCGCGCTTGCGAAACTTTTCGCTTACCTGCTGTTCGTCAAATATTTCGTGCAGCCGGCCGGTTACGTCGTATGCCATAAAAATGGGGTGTTTTTTGATTTGTAGACTTGAACATCAAACCTACGAAAAAAAACGCAAGCGGCCCCTTCACCGTTCCCTCCGGCTACCTTTGCGGACGCTTTTCTCCTGATTTCTTTCGGGCTTTTTTACTCCTTATATATATGTTCGCCCTCGCCATCCACGGCGGTGCCGGTACCATTGCCCGCGCCTCGCTTTCTCCCGCCGATGAACAGCTCTACCGCGCAGCCCTCGAAGCGGCCCTCAGCACCGGCTATGAGCTGCTCCTCGATGGGGCTGCTGCCCTCGATGCCGTAGAAGCCGCCGTGCGCAGCCTCGAAGACTGCCCCCTGTTCAACGCCGGACGCGGGGCCGTATTCACCCACGACGGCCACCACGAAATGGACGCCGCCCTCATGAGCGGCCACAACAAGCTGGCCGGAGCCGTGGCCGGCGTGCGCCAGGTGCAAAACCCCATCCGGGCCGCCCGCCTCGTGATGGAGCACACCGAGCACGTACTGCTAAGCTACCCCGGCGCCGACGAGCTGGCCCGCGAGCACGGCCTGCCACTGCAACCGGTGGAGTATTTCTTCACCCAAAAGCGCTTCGACCAGCTTCAGGATGCCATTGCTTCGGGTAAAATGCAACTCGACCACGCCGCCGACCCAAACTGGAAAAAAGGCACCGTAGGAGCCGTAGCCCGTGACCAGCACGGCCACCTGGCCGCCGCCACCAGCACCGGCGGCATGACCAATAAGCGCTACTCCCGCATCGGCGACACGCCGCTCATCGGGGCCGGTACCTGGGCCGATGCCCGTTGCGCCATCAGCTGCACCGGCAATGGGGAGTATTTTATCCGGGCCGTGGCGGCTTACGATATAGCTTGTTTGATGGAATACAAGGGGTTATCGCTGGAAGAGGCGGCCCGTATCGTGGTGCAGGACAAGCTGGCCCCCGTGGGCGGTGAAGGTGGCCTGATTGCGGTAGACGCGGCCGGGAATATCACCCTGCCTTTCAATTCGGAAGGCATGTACCGCGCCAGCCGCGTGGAGGGCGGTGCGGCACAGGTGGCTATCTATAAGGAGTAGCAGTAGCGCGAACTTTGTAGTTCGCGTCCCCGCGCCGTTTGTGCCATTCCAACGACGCGGGGACGCGAACTACAAAGTTCGCGCTACTGCACTCTACCAACTGTAATGCACCAGCGGCCGAATCCGCTCGTTGTAAATGTCCCGTACGGCCTGCATCTGCTCCAGCGATAGCGCGGGCAACTCAGCGGCTCGCAGGTTTGAGAGTATTTGTTCGGGGTGGGAAGCGCCGGGGATAACGCAACTCACTTCCTCGAACATCAGAATCCAGCGCAGGGCCTGGGCGGCGAGGGGCGTTTGAGGGCCGAAAACACGTTTCAATTCCTCCACGGCAGCCAGGCCGGTTTCGTAATCCACGCCGGAGAAGGTTTCGCCTTTGTCGAAGGCTTCGCCGTGGCGGTTGAAATTGCGGTGGTCGTCGGCCGCGAAATGGGTTTGCGGGGAAAACTTACCGGTGAGCAGGCCGCTGGCCAGGGGCACCCGCACAATCAGACCAATGTTGCGCCGAGCGGCTTCTTTGAACAGCAATTCGGGGGGGCGCTGGCGGAACATGTTGAAAATCAGCTGCACCGTGGCCACGTTGGGGAATTCGATGGCTTTCAGGCCTTCCTCCACTTTCTCAATGCTCACGCCGAGGTGTCGGATTTTGCCTTCCTCACGCATGCGGTCAAACTCCCCAAAAATTTCGGGGCGGTAGTACACCTCGGTGGGCGGGCAATGTAATTGGATTAAGTCGATGGTTTCCAGCTGCATGTTGCGCAGGCTGTCTTCCACAAACTGGCGGAGCGCGGCGGGCTGGTAGGCCTCGGCCGTGTGGGGCTGCAGGCGCCGGCCGCACTTTGTGGCCACAAAAATGCGCTCGGAGCGGGAGCGGACCAGCCGGCCCACGGCTTTTTCGCTTTCGCCTTCGCCGTACACATCGGCCGTGTCGATGAAGTTGATGCCGGCATCGACGGCGGCATTCAGGATGTTATCGGCATTGGCGTGGCTGAACGGGTCGCCCCACTTGCCGCCCACTTGCCAGGTGCCCAGGCTGATTTCAGAAACGGAAAATTCGGTTTTACCAAGCTTGCGGTAGTTCATATGCGGTTGGTGTTGGGTTGAGAGGAAGCATTGTATTCGGCTCCGCGAAGTGATAATAGCTAAACCTGCGTACGGCAAAAGTGCTGCAACGGGAACAAAAAAGCCCGCTCATTTACATAATGAGCGGGCTTCCTTTTGTAAAATACCGTCAGGTTTTATTTGCCGGGCGAAACATCAATGACCACGCTTGGGGTTATGACAGGGGCCAATACGTCTTTGCTGGGATAGAATTTCCGCTCCCGCATGTCATACACGTTGCCCTTGGCCAGGATGTGCATGGTCACATTTTCGATGGAAAGCACCGTGCCTTTTTTGGCGGCGGCAGCGTTGTTGTGCTGGATATTGTGACCGTCGAGGATGATAACCAGGTTAGAGCCAATGGTTTCGACCAGATTGCCTTGGGTGATGAGCACGCCGGTATCCTCGCCCAGCCCAATGCCGATGAGCTTGGGGTGCAGCGCCACCGCCTCGATGAGCCGGCCGAAACGGCCGCGCTTCACAAAGTGCGAGTCGATGATGGCGGCGGGCAGCAGGCTCAGGCCAACGCCCATTTTCACGGCCCCTTTCAGCAGGGCATCGGGCACCGAGCCGCCCCGAATCATGGAATGCGACATGGCTACGGCCCCCGCGCTGGTGCCGGCAATCACGAAATTCGGCTCGGCGTAGTAGCGCTGCGTCATGCGGTCGAGAAAGTCGCTTTCGCCGAACATTTCCCGCAGGCGTGACTGGTTGCCGCCCGAAAACATGACCACATCGGCGGCCATCAGGCGCTCCAGAAACTCGGGCTGGCGGGCATCTTCGGGTGTGCGAATGTCCATGATGCCCACGTTCAGGCAGTTGAGCATGGCGAAGGAGCCGATATAAATCGGGCCTACTTCCTCCGGAATCATGGAGGCGGTGGTGATGACTTCGATGCGCGGGTCGGTTTTGCCGCTTTCGAGCACAATGCGCTTCAGGATGCCCAACTCGAAAAAGTTGAGGTAATACTTGCGGCGGGTTCGGGGGTTGGGGTACGTGCCCTTGTCCTCGTTGCCGCCCACGGCGATGAGTTTGCCTAGCGGGATGATGGTTTTCAACGGATGGGGGATATTACGGAGTGATGCAAAAACGAAAAAGCCTGGCGGCAGCCGGGCCGGGGCTGAACCCGGGGCAAAGTTCGGGCCGGATGGGAATTAATCACGCGCGGGCCGGGCGGCGAGTAAGGAATCAAGCGTGCCGGTAGTTACGGAATGGTAGTTCGGCCGTGCTTCGGCGTAGATGGCGCGGGCCCGCGCCAAGCCGTCGGGCGTAGCCAGCAGGGCCTGGTAGAGCGGCACCACAAATTTGCGACGGCCCACGTGAAGTAGAAATTTTTTCACGGCTCCATCGGCCGCCGCGTAGCCGTCCCGGATGGTGTGCGGAAACCAGGCGGCCAGAATTTCGGCATTGCCGGAAGTGGTGAAGTGGAAAGCTTCGTCCAGATGCGCTAATATCTCCGCCGTTAGAGTCGGGGAGAGGCCGTGCAGAAAATGGACCCACTCGTGGCTGCTCCACTCGGTAGTAGCTGGGCGGAGGTCGGCCGGGTCGGTGCCTAAATCCAGGCGGCCCAGTGTCTGGTCCACGGCCGCAAACCGGTCTGATGTTTTGTTCGGCGCGTTGGGTGGGAGGCCGGGACCATCGACCCAGGCCGCCAAGTTCAGGCGGGCTTCGAGGCCGGGCTCCTTATCGAGCAGCTCGGCGCGGAGGTAGTGCAGGAAGGTGGCCGTGTCCATGGCCTGAAAACTGAAGTGGGCGAAGTACTCCTTGATAAAGGCATCGAGCCGGGGCCGGCCGATGAGTGCCTCCAACGTCAGGAGCAGGGCGCAGCCTTTCTCGTAGGCAATCTCAGTGAGGCCTTCGTCGGGGTCGCGGCCGGCCAGGTCCAGGTGCAAATGGGTGTCGGGGCTGGCCGCACCAATTTCTTCAATCGTATGATGCAGCGCGGTGCGGCCCAGCACCTGGAGCATGTCGGCATATTCGCGCCCATACAAATGTTCCATGATGCGGCGCTCGAAATACACCGTAAACCCTTCATTCAGCCAGAAATCATTCCAAGTTCCATTTGTAACCAGGTTGCCCGACCAGGAGTGGGCCAGCTCGTGCGCCACCAGGCTGGTCAGGCTGCGGTCGCCGGCCAGAATAGTTGGTGTTACAAATGTTAACCGAGGGTTTTCCATGCCGCCGAAGGGGAAGGAGGGAGGCAGCACCAGCAAGTCGTAGCGCTCCCAGCGGTAGGGGCCGTACAGTTGCTCGGCGGCGGCCACCATGTTTTCCAGGTCGGCAAATTCGTGGGTTGCCGCCGGCAGCGTGGCCGGCTCGGCGTAGATGCCCGTGCGGTTGCTGAGTGGGGCAAAAGCCAGGTCGCCCACGGCCAGCGCCATGAGGTAGGCCGGAATGGGCTGGGCCATGCGGAAGTGGTACTCGCCGCTCGGGTCCAGCGCCTGTGGGTTCTTGGCGCTCATCAGGGCCAGCAGATGCGCGGGCACGCGCACCGTGGCCTCGTAGGTGAAGCGGATGCCCGGCGAGTCCTGGCACGGCAGCCAGGTGCGCGCCAGAATGGCCTGCGACTGCGTGAAGAGGAACGGCTCGGTGCCGGCCGTTTGCTCCGGGGCCAGCCACTGCAAGGCTGCCGCGTGCGGGGCCGTGCGGTAGCGAATGTGCACAGCCGTGGCGGTGGGCGGCAGCGCCACGCGCAGGGCCTGGCCCAGTATAGCATCGGGCGGGCCCAGCGTGAATGTGGTGGGCGTGGCCCGGCCGGTGGCATCGAGGGTTTCCACGGCTTCGATGGTCAGGTCGCGGGTGTCGAGCACCAGCTCGGTTGCCGCCCCGGGATTGGCGAGGTGCCAGGTGACGGTGCCAGCTAGCGTATGCTGGTCGAAGTCGACGGCCAGGGCCAGGGCGAGGTGACGCACCCGCACCGGGCTGCCGCCGGCGTAGCTGTGCGGGTCGGCGGGCAGGGTGGCGGCGGTGGGGTCGAAAACAGAAGGAGTCATATAGGGAAGCGAAGAGGTTACCGAAAATGCGTAGGTGGGCCCAGCGGGTTGCGCCGCGCCGGCCCGTATTAAAGTGCCGGCCCGAAGTAACAGCCAGCCCGGCGGTTTGGCCCCGGCTTAGGGAATGGTGTGTGCCCGCCAGCGAGCGCCGGAAGCCGACAATACCCAGTCAAATACGGCTGTTTGAGCCGGGCCGATAATGGGAACGATATTTTTTGCGTTGGATTTGGCACGATTCCGGCCCTGTAGCAACACGCTGTGGCCCGCAATGGCGTACTTTGCAACCGGACTGCCTGCGGGCGGCCCGGTGCAACCCCGCCAGCAGCTTGGCAGTACAACGCACAGTCCCCGGTTTCGGCCGGGGCTATTTTCCGCCCGCTTTATTCCCTTCAATGAATTTTATTCTCCGAACTACTTCCCTGCTGTGGCTGCTCCTGTTGGCAGCCCTCGGCAGCACTACCCTTGCTTCCTGCGGCTCCGATTCGCAGACCCAGACCGCCGGCCAAACGGCGACCGACTCGTCGGAGGTTACCACCGTGGCCGGCCCCCAGCCGCTGCTCGACAGCGTGGCCTTCATCAAGGCCTTCCAGGCCGAGCCCAAATTCAAGGCGCAGCTGCTTCCGGCGCGCCGCTTTTACCGGGAGCGGGGCTTCAAGCTAGGCTGGTTTAAGGACCACAAACCCGTTGAGCGGGTGAAGACCTTGCAGGACATCATTGCTAAAGCTGGTAATGAGGGTCTTAATCCTAAAGACTACCAAGTTAAGGACATATCCCAGATGCTGGCTGAACTGGAAAAGGTCCAGGGGGACTCCGTGCGCCGCAATGCGCTGGAGCGTCAGGCAGATATTGCCCTGACCGGCACGTACATGAAATGGGCCAACGACTACTATCGGGGCATCGCCAATCCACACGATAAGAAGGATATTTCGTGGATGGTGAAACCCAATAAAATCAAGCTCAACAAGGCGCTGCTCACCTTCCTGGGCGAGCGCAAAAGCCGCTACAACTACTACGAGTTTGCCCCCCTGCACCCCGAGTACGACCAGCTGAAACAGGCCCTTGCCACTTACCGCGCCCAGGAGCGGGCCGGCGGCTGGCCCACCCTGCCCGGCACCCTCAACCTGAAGCCCGGAGCCGCCTCGCCGGCGGTAGCTGCCCTGCGCAAGCGCCTGCTCGATAGCGCTGGCGGTTCCGCCGCCAGCACGCCAGCGCCCGCTGCTGCCAAGCCCGGAACCCCGGCTGCCGCGGCTCCTACTGCCCAAGTTTACGACCCCGAACTGGTGCAGGCCGTTAAATTATTTCAGCAGGATGCCGGCCTGAAGCCAACCGGCATTGTCAGCGGTGAGACGCTGAAGCAGCTCAACGTGCCCATTGGCTCACGCATCGACCAACTCATTTTGAACATGGAGCGCTGGCGCTGGCTGCCCAAAAAGTTCGAGCCGGACTACCTGCTCGTGAACATTCCGGAGTACACGCTGCACGTAATCGAAGCCGACAAGGAGGTCTTCAACATGCGTGTTATTGTGGGGAAGGTGCTGCACGAAACGCCGGTGTTCAGCGACAAAATGGAATACGTGGTGCTGGCTCCTTACTGGAACGTGCCGTTTAGCATCATCGCAAATGAGCTGCGCAGCAAGTTGGTGGCCAACCCCAACTACCTCGACCGCCTCGATATGGAGGTGGTGAAGGGCTACGGCCGCAAGGCCACCGCCGTCGACCCGGCCTCCGTGGACTGGGCCAACGTAACGCAGTCGACATTCAAATACACGTTGCGCCGCCGTCCTGGTCCCAAGAATGACCTGGGTGATGTGAAGTTTATCTTCCCCAACTCGAACGATATTTACCTGCACGACACGCCCCACGACGAGCTGTTCTCGCAGAGCAACCGCAGCTTCAGCCACGGCTGCGTGCGGGTTTCCGAGCCCATTAAACTGGCCACCTACCTGCTTCGCAACCGGCCCGAATGGGACCAGGCCACCATCCTGGATACCATTGCCACGCACCGCGAAAAGTATATTACGCTGAAGAAAAAGCTGCCCGTTTACCTGGTCTATTTCACGGCCTGGGCTGATGCCGCCGGCCACCCACACTTCCGCGACGACATCTACGGGCTGGACAAAAAGCTCGCCCGCGAGTACTTCGACTAGACCCAATCTTATCCGTGCCCCTGCTCCCGGGCAGCGGCAAAGACTACTGAAAAGGCCCGACAACCGAAAGGTTGCCGGGCCTTTTTTCGTGCCTGTATTCGGGTAGGCCATACGGAGGTCAGGGCTTGATTCGGGCTGAAAACGATGCGCTACCGCTTGGTATTGGTACCGGCTGAACTCTGGCAAAAGAGAAGATTTGCTGAGTAACGAGACCCGGACGGGAAGCAAAATTACGCGTGTCTGGCCGCGCCAAAAACAGGGAAAAGGAGTGCTTTCGGGCTGATTACATTTGTTTAAAAATGTAGTAAGGGAGCATACGATTTATATTGTTAACAGATGTAAACGAGTAAGGGGTGACTTCTGCGGTACAATTGTAATCAGTACGGTATAACTAATAATCTCCGCCCTCTTGATTCTAAGCGCTACATTTGTAACCAAATTACCAACTATGGTTGAGCGCATCAGAGAAATAATAGAAAGCCGACAGCTCACGCCCACGCAGTTTGCAGACGTTATTGGCGTGGCCCGGCCTATTGTCAGCCACATTCTCTCGGGCCGCAACAAGCCTAGTCTGGAAGTCGTCCAACGCATTCTGGCCGCTATGCCCGATTTGGCTATGCCATGGTTGCTGAACGGTGCCGGACCCATGCTGGCCCCAGCGGCCGCCATGCCTGCGATGCCGCCAGAGGCCGCCAGTGTGGCGGCTGCCCCACCTACCCCCAGCCCAGCGTCCGTAGTGGACGATGAGCGCGCGCAAGCCCCTGTATCGGCTACTGTTGAGGTGCCCCAAGCTTCTGTATCAAGTGCTAAAATGCCTGATAATGAGGAGTTGAATGCTGCCGCTTCTCCAGTTGCCCCGCTACGTGCCAGTATACCGGTTCCGGCCCGTAGCCGGGTTGCACCTAAGCGTTTTATCGCTAATGCAGCCCCCTTGGATGCATCGCCAACGGCTTCGGATGCCAGTCAGTCCCCAACTCCGCCCCCTACTTTGGAAGCAGATTTGCCGCCGCCGATGATGCCGATGCAGGAGGCTATCACTGGCCCTTCCGCCTCCCCGCCCACGCATGTGGTAGAGGTACCGGCTACGGCTGCTCCACTCCAGTCGCTGCCGGCCCCTGGTACGCCGGGCGATGCTCTGGCTTCGGCGCTGTTTGCGGGCGGCGACAAGCCCATCCGCCGGATTGTGATTTTCTACCGCGACGGCTCCTTTGCCGATTATCAACCCGAGTAATTTGCGGGTTGAGCGGCCGGGATATTTGCTGCTACGCCACTGTGCTGGCAGGTGGCTGTTGCCCGAATATGAACTGGTATGAAGCGGCAATCTGCCAGGCTCAGTCTGGCGTATATCATAGGGAATGTATGCTGGTATAGCCGCTTTATGCATGCTGCGTAACGGTACAGATTCCGGGATTTAGCTTATGCTTCCCAACCTGGCGCTACTACCAAAGCTCCGGCTGCATCCTGATTTCAGGCTTCCCTCTATAGAGCTGTAATACTGCTGCCTGTATAAAAAATATTCAACTTGTCAGGTCTTTTGGCGAGGCTTTTAGCAGCTTCCCGTGGCATCGTTCCACTGTTGTGATGTCTCATTAATATAACGATATTTTATTGCACCAAATACTAATTTTTGTGGGCTCACTTAGTCTTATCTATATGGAAGTTATTTAAACTCATAAAATGCTTTTTTTCAATAATTTGCGTCAAGCTAACGAAAGTGTTAGTTTGGCTTGTTGTATGAGGTTGCCACGGCTTTGGCTTGTAGTTGATACGCTTGATAATCCCAGTGATTTGAGTAGTAAAATATTGGGTGTTACACTAGTATTAGCCGGCTGCTGCTAACAAATTTGACATGTCAGGCAGCATAAGCAACGTTGTTAAGTGCTATGGGTATTTTTGTGACAGCACAAGAGCTACTAACATAATGAGCCCGGTTTTGAGACCATTGGCTTGTCATCTCAGGCCAACACGTCAGTCGATTCATGGTCATTTAAAGGCTTGGGGCCAGGCCCGATGCAACGGGGGAATCTCGCTAGGCATCAGAGCTAAAAAATGCTTGTATTGTCAATTGTAAATGACCGTAAATAAGCGTGTGCGACTTTGCAGGCGTGACCTTTTTGCGGCGCGATGATGGCTTCGGCGCTGCGATGGTTGCGCGCTTGCTTGTGTGGTCGGGTTGTTCGTTTGGCGGCCGTGGGCTACCTTCGTGGCATGAAACTGACCCGCACGAATCTTTGGTTGGCCGCCGCCGCGGCAATGCTCCTGACGGCCTCTTGCGCCCAGGCCCCCGACGCCGCTGAGGCTGAGAAAGACCCTTCGGCTGATGCCGCCTACAAGCGTGCCCACCGCGCCGAGGGCTACCGCGAAGCCCAACGCTCCAACGTGACCCGCAACTAAGGCCAGCGGCTGGCTTAGCAGCCGCGCCCGATAAAACACAGAAAAAGCCCCCGCCAGATTTTTGGCGGGGGCTTTTTCTGTGTCGTGAGTTTTGGCTACTTGGGGCCGGCCGGCTTAGTAAGCGGCAACCAGGACCGGTGTGGGTACCGGGGCGGCGTCGAAGTTCGGCAGGGTGATGCCGGCCAGCAGGTCGCGCTCCAGCAGGTCGGCCCAGGTGCGCAGATAGAGCACTACGTCGTCGCGCTGGTTGTGGCGCAGGGTGTCGCGGCGCTCGAAGGGAATGGCGGCCCGGATGGTGGCATCCGAGATGCGTTCGAGGTGCGTGAGGTCGGAGCGGGTGAAGCCGAGGGCCAGCATCTCGTCAATGGTCTGGTCGATGGGCAGGCCGCTGGTGGGGCAGTAGTCGATAATCTGACGCTCCCAGTCGCCGTAGCGCTGCATGGCGCGGGCGTGGATTTCGGCTTTGGTGAGCTGGGTAATGGTTTGGGCGAGGTGGCCGCAGTTGCAGCTGCCCATGTGGCCCCACTGGTAGGGGGCCTGGGTAGCGAGGCGCTGGGCCGTGTCGCGCAGGGCCTGAATGACGGGAAGCGTAGGCTGAGCCATAAGGAAGCAGAAAAGTTAGTTGCGAAGCAGCAAGTAATCAGCCCTAAAAAGCAGCAGGCCCCGGAAAAAGTTTTCCGGGGCCTGCTGCTTTTTGATAAATCGACTCTTAATAAAAGAACGACATGCTGAGCCTGCCGAAGCATCTCGCGTGTAGCCACTAATCCTTTTCTCACGATTGGATTACTACCACACGCGAGATGCTTCGGCAGGCTCAGCATGACGTTCTTTTAACGCCTTGCTTAGAACGAGCCGCGACGGGTGCCGCCGGCATCGCCGCGACGACGGCCGCCCTGGTCACCGCCTTCGCGGCTACCGCCCACGTTTACGCGGGCCCCGCCGCTGCCGAAACGACGCGCGGTATCGGACTGGCCACCGCCGGCTGGCGCGGCTGGACGGCTACGCTCGCCGCTGGGCCGGCCACCGCCGCTGCGCTCGCCGCTGGGACGCCCGCCACCCTGGCCACCGCCCGAACGACCGCCGCCACCCTGGCCACCCTCGCGGGGACCACGGGCCGGACGACCAGCCGGGCCCTTGGGCCGGATGATGCGCTCGTTGCCGTGCAGCATCACGGGCTTTATGCGGCCCGATATGAACGGATGCTCGGCCTCCACGTCAATCTGGCGGCTGATAAGCTTCTGAATGTCTTGCAGGTAAGCGCGCTCCTCTTCTTCAACGAACGAAAAAGCGGTGCCGAACGCCCCGGCCCGGCCGGTGCGGCCAATGCGGTGCACGTAGGTTTCGGGCTCGTTGGGGATTTCGTAGTTGATAACGTGCGTCAGCTCGTCCACGTCGATGCCGCGGGCGGCGATGTCGGTAGCCACCAGCACGCGGGTGCTGCCGGCTTTGAAGTTCGACAGGGCGCGCTGGCGGTGGTTCTGGCTTTTGTTGCCGTGGATGGCTTCGGCCTGAATCTGGTTGGCAGCGAGGGCTTTCACGACCTTATCGGCGCCGTGCTTGGTGCGGGTGAATACGAGCACGCGCTTGATGCCTTTGTCCTCCAGAATGTGGCGGAGCAGGGCGGGCTTGTCGTTGTTCTCTACCAGGTACACCGATTGGGTCACGGTGTCGGCGGTGCTGCTGACGGGCGTTACGGCTACACGCACCGGGTTGGGGCGCAGGATGGTGCTGGCCAGCTCCTGAATCTGACCGGGCATGGTGGCCGAGAAGAACAGGGTCTGGCGCTTGGTGGGCAGCTTGGGCAGGATGCGCTTGATGTCGTTGATAAAGCCCATGTCGAGCATGCGGTCGGCTTCATCAAGCACAAACACCTCTACCTGGCGCAGGTCCACGAAGCCCTGGTTCATGAGGTCGAGCAGGCGGCCGGGGGTGGCGATGAGCACCTCCACGCCGCGCTTGAGCTGCGCAACCTGCGAGCCCTGGCTCACGCCACCGAAAATAACGGTGTGGCGAATCTGGCTCAGGTGGCGGCCGTAGGCGCCGAAGCTTTCGTTAATCTGGATGGCCAACTCGCGCGTCGGCGTGAGCACGAGGCAGCGGATGGCACCCCGCGCCTGGCTGGCCACCTGGGCCGTGCGGTGCAGCACCTGCAGGATGGGCACGGTGAAGGCCGCCGTTTTGCCGGTGCCGGTCTGGGCCACGCCGAGCAGGTCTTTGCCTTCGAGCACGTGGGGAATGGCCTGCTCCTGGATAGGAGTAGGGGTGGTGTAGCCTTCTTCTTTGAGGGCTTTGAGGATGGGGTCAATTAAATTTAACTCGTCAAACGTCATGTTGAGGGGATATGTAAATTTCGGGACAAGGCAGCCGTTATTCAGGCCGTCATGCTGAGCTAGCGCCGCATGACGTTCTTACTAATTCGTCTTTGACCCTGAGAAGTTGTTGGTGGACAGCTGTCCACAAAATGAGTGGTTGAGCCTGCGCCGTAGCACAGGCGGGCATGGCCACGCCGGACGAGGCCAGGCGTGGGCGGGGTTGGCGGCTCGTCGGAGGCCGTCAGATTCCCTGTCTAGAAGAGAAGTTGGGGTGAGGTGCGCTTACTTGCGGAGGCAGCCGTGGCGCGGGGCTTTGCCCGACGCGGCCGGGCAGCGGGCTGCTCCGACGGCGGCCCTGATGGGCACAAAGGTACAACACAGATGCCCGAATGCCCGTCTGAGCCATTGTTGGCCCGGCGGCTGAGCCCAAGAAGTGCCTGCCGACTCCTCCGGGCAACGCGCCGGGCAGCCGATTTTCATCGCTCCACAGCCCGTCCCTTAACTTCTGGCCGGCCAATACCCATACCCGCATTCATGTTTCTGCACTCCGAAAAACCCGCGCTACCTACCCACCTGACCACCGTTCTCTTCGATTTAGACGACACCTTATTCGACCATATTGCCACGGCGCGGGCGTCGCTGCGGGCCAGTGCCGGCCCCTTGGCCTTCTTTCAAGCCATTGATTTCGAAGAATTCTACCAGCTCTATAGTGAGCTGCTGGAAGAATACCACGCCCTGCTGATGGCCGGCCGCTACTCCTACGAGGAAGCGCGGCGGCTGCGGTTTGAGCGGCTGCTGGCCCCGTATTGGCCCACCGCCACGGCCGCCGAAATCGACCATTTTGTGCAGGCCAACCAGCTGCATTATCCCCGGCTGCGTCAGCCCATTGCCGGCGCGCTGGCCCTGCTGCAGGCCCTGAAACCGCACTACCGCATTGGGATAATAACCAACAACCGCACGGTGGAACAGGAAGAAAAGCTCCATTTTCTGGGCATGACGGGCCTGGTGGATGCCCTCATCACCTCCGAAGACGTGGGCGTGCCCAAGCCCAACCCCCGCATTTTTGAGGTGGCCTTGCAGCGTCTGAGCACCCGGCCCGCCGAAACCGTGCTGGTGGGCGACAACTGGCAGGCCGATGTGCTGGGTGCGCTGGCCGTGGGCATCCGGCCGGTGTGGCTAAACCGGTTGGGAACTGGCCGGCCCCTGCCCCACGTAGCCGAAATCACCAGCTTCGAGCCCCTGGCCGATGCCCTGCGCATTATTGTTGCCCCTAGTTAGGGAGTGCCAGGGCTGATTTCCTGTTCCGCTGCCCGTTCTTTGGGCGCACCAATATTCACCTTTCCCCTTCCGCCATCATGCAGATTATCGAGCGTACCCGCGTTTTCAACGGCCACTACAAAGTCAACCAGCTAATTGTGCAGGACGGCGACGCGCAGCTCAAGCGCGAGCAGTTTGCGCCCGGCAAGGCCGTGGCCGCGCTGGTCTACGACACGGCCCAGCAGGTGTACGTGCTCACCCGCCAGTTCCGCATCGGCCCGGAAGCCGAGATTCTGGAAATTGCGGCCGGCATGATTGACCAGGGAGAAGCCCCCGAAACGGCTGTGCGCCGCGAGATTCACGAGGAACTGGGCTACGAGGTGGACAAGCTGGAAGAGATAGTGTGCATCTGGCCCTCGCCGGGCACCAGTTCCGAAGAAATCACGGTGTACTATGCCGAGGTGAGCCGCAAAACCGGCGCGGGCGGCGGGCTGGCCGAGGAAAACGAGCACATCGAAATGGTGGAGCTGCGCTGGGAGGTGCTGGTAGCGGAGCCGTTAAGGGATGCGAAGACAGTGATTGCCGTGCAGTGGGTGCAGGTGCGGCGGTAAACTTCAATTGGATTTCTCTTTTGACTGGACTACTTTAACCGTTAGAGTAAAACTCATAAATCAGTCAGCAAATGCCACGGAGCCGGTCTTAAGTGGAAAAACTGCATTTGTGAGGCCTGCTTCTTTTACCGCATTTTGCAGACGCTCTGACATAAAAATGGGACCAATACGGCACTTGAAATAATCTAGACTGCGGTCGAACTGCTCACTCATAACCAACGATTCGATATTGGGGATTTTATGCTTTGTATTACAAAAGGCTTCGAAGGTTTGCAAGCTGGGCAGCTTAATGTACTCCCACCGCGGTGAAGCAGGTAAGGAAAGATTGAGCCGGAAGCGCGAACGGGCAAAGTCGATGGCCTCGTAGCCTAGGTAGGGGCAATAAAAGAGAGAATAGTCGTTGCTGACCAGCAGGCCTGCCTTGTCGTAGATAATTACATCGAACCAGTAGCTGGGCCCAAGTTCATGGAGTTCGAATACCTCACGGGCTCGCCTGCTGAGCATAAATGGACACCCCATGTAGTACAAGTCAGATTCCAGGAAATCGGTGAGCTTTGCCCGGGAGCGGAGTTCGGCGTACTCGACGCGGAAAGGTCGGGGAGGAATGTGGTTGTCGTGCTGCCAGTAGGTGCGAAAGTCGAAAAAACGCTCCATTTCCGCTTGAGTTGTCTGGTCGGTGAAGCGGTCAAACTTGACGTTTACCTGCGCCATGCCATCACGCACACCAATAACTTTGGGCTCAGAATCTGTTGTAAAGCTGCAGTAGAGCATTTGCGTTTAAATTGGGTGCTTAGATTCAGACTTACATGCATCCCTTGAAAGTAGGCCAGTCGAAAGCAACGGCCTTACGGCAGCGCTACTGCGCCGCCGGCAGCTCCAGCGTGTAGTCAAACGTTTGGTACAACTCTTGGCATCTCGGATGCTCACGTTGAGCTCCTGCGGGTCCATTTTGGGAAAGGGGATGACGGCTTTGCCCTGGTAGAGGTCGCGGCCGAAGAATCTGTAAGTGCCGAGGTTTGAGGTAGTTTATTGATAATTAATCTATTGCCGGAGTAGCGCTCTCAAGCGAATTCCAAAATCAGCTCCGCCGAAATGCCCAGCTTCTGATATAGCCGCTTGGCTAGGTCCAGATTGATGGCGCGTTTGCCGTTCAGCACTTCGCTTAGGCGGCTATTGGCAATGCCAAGCAGGGCAGCCAGGTCTTGTTTTTTTAGACGGCGGGCTACCATTTCACGTTCCAGAATGCCGATGAGGGAGGTGGGCGCGACGGGGCGATGGCCGTGACTGTTCTCGTATTCGTTGGCGGCGTGACCGAGGGCTTTAATTTCATCCAGGTTGCTGGGTTCGTGGTCGATGAGGTGCTCAAGCCGCTTCATAGTGGCCTGGTATTCCTTTTCCGTATGCAGGACGTGGGTCATGGTGCGAATGGGTGAGGGGGCGGGATGAGGCTAAACGGTGGTGATGTCGGGTATGCGGTCGTACTCGGCGTGGGTGCCCAGAAAACGGACGTACACTTGGTAAGCCGGAAAGAAAATGCGAACGATGAGGCGAAAGCGGTTGCCCATGATGTTGAAAACGTAGCGGTTATTGCCCACGTAGCGGGCCGGTACGTCGGCAGCAGTTTGCCATTCAGCCGCTTCAGCCATTTCAAACCATTCCAGTAATGCTTCGGCCACATCGGGATGCTGGTTGTTGCCGTAATCCCGAATGACCTTCTTCGTGAGAATCTGCATGAATAGCGCCTAAGGTGCCGGCAACATTACGGTGGGTAACAGATGCATAAGCTTCGGAGTGAAGATATGTATTATTTCTGAATTTGGTAAATTTATTTACACAATTCAGTCAAATAAAGTTCATCACGGCATCACCTTCACGAATGAAGCTGTTGCGAAGGTCTTGGTGAAGGCGTTGGGTGCTGCACTTGTTGCGCCAGTCACTAATTTCAATAAAAAGGGGCGACACCCGCCGCCGCGAATGTCGCCCCATTGAAGCGAAAAGAAACTATTGCGGCTACTGCGCCGCCGGCAGTTCCAGCGTGTAGTCAAACGTTTGGTACAGTTTGGCGTCGCGGATGCTCACGTTGAGTTCCTGCGGGTCCATTTTGGGGAAGGGGATGACGGCTTTGCCCTGGTAAAGGTCGCGGCCGAAGAAGCGGCCGGTGGCGGGGGCCAGGGTTTGGGCGAAAACTTCCTTGCCGGCTTTGTCGGTGGCGGTGAGGGTGAGGTTGGCCATTTCCACACCTTTGGGGCCCTGGCGGTGCACGATGACCACCAGCGTGCCGCCGGCCGGAATGGCAGCCACGCGGCGCTGGTAGGTGGTATCGGCCCAGTCGTGCAGCTTTTTGAGGTGGGTGATTTCCGTGAGGATGTCGGTGTAGGAGCGGTAGCCGAGGCGGGTGAAGGAGCCGTCGATGTCCTGCTCGTCGTCGGTGTTTTTGGTCAGGTTTTTCACGTAAGGCGACTCCGTATCTCGCTGGGAGAAGGTGTAGCGGCTGCGGCCTTTGGCGGCCTTGCCGGTGGGCTGGGCCAGGGCGGCCCCGGCGCACAGGCACAGCAGGGCAACGGTAAGAAAATGGCGGCGCAAATGGGGTAAAAACTGCATCGGGGCGATTAAAATAAGGAGTTTAAGAAGACGGATTCGGACGATGGATAACTGGGGCTACAAAGAAACGAAGGCCCCGCCGGAATCCCCCGCATCACCCCCTGGAAAATTGGACTGGCCCCGCCGGGCACTTGTTGATTTAAGCGTAATCCGGTCGTAATGCAGGCTTCACAGGTACGGGCGAACTTTGAAAGCAGGATTTTCACCGGTTATAAACCTTCCTGCTATGTACTTTCCGGCTTTGATTTCGGGGCTGCGCCGCCTGGGGCGCTGGCTCGTGTACGAGTTGTTTCGGCTGGCCCTGTGGTGTGCGTATGCGCTGCACACGCTGGGTAGCCTGCGCTCGGCCCTGGGGGGCGAGTTTGGCCGCCGGCCGATGGGCCCGGCCATCCGGCCGCGTCGGCAGGCGGGGCCGGCGCGGGGTGGGCGGTTCATTCAACCGGCGGCCGCATGAGGATGGCCCCCGCGCCTTCGTCCGGAATCGGGGAAATGCCCCCGGTGATTGTGCCCAGGCCCAAAGCCCGCCGCAAGCGCCGCGTGCAGGTGGCCGTCATCAGCGACGTGCACCTGGGTACGTATGGCTGCCACGCCACCGAGCTGCTGCGCTATCTCAAGAGCATCCGGCCGCAGGTGCTGGTGCTCAACGGCGACATCGTGGACATCTGGCAGTTCAGCAAAAACTACTGGCCGCCGGCCCACATGCGGGTGGTGCGCTACCTGGCCGGCCTGGCCGCCAAGGGCGTCAAAATCCATTACCTGACCGGCAACCACGACGAGCTGCTGCGCAAATTCGCCGGCCTGAAGCTGGGCAATTTCCGCCTCGATAATAAGCTGGTGCTCGACCTGCCCCACGGCCGCACCTGGCTGTTTCACGGCGACGTGTTTGACGTGACCATGCGGCACTCGCGCTGGCTGGCCAAGCTCGGCGGCCACGGCTACGACCTGCTGATTCTGATAAACCGCTTCGTGAATTACCTGCTGGCGAAGCTCGGCCGGCCCCGGGTGGCGCTGAGCAAGCTGGTGAAGGAACGGGTGAAATCGGCGATTTCGGCCGTGAGCAACTTCGAGGAAACGGCCGCCGCCATTGCCGCCGATGAAGGCTACCGCTACGTGGCCTGCGGGCACATCCACCAGCCCGAAATCAAGCCCCTGCCCACCGAAAAAGGGGAGGTGATTTACCTGAATTCCGGCGATTGGGTAGAAAACCTGACCGCCCTGGAATACACCGCCGAAGCCGGCTGGCAGCTCTATTATTACAACGACGACCCCCGCATGCAGCAGGCCGCCGAAGCCGAAGCGGCCGACGCCGCCGAGGAGCTCGCCGATGCCAACCCGGCGCAGCTGCTGGAAGTGTTGTTGGCCGAGTTTAAGATTAAGGCGTAAAAGATGGTGTTAAACAGCAATAAGACACGTCATGCTGAGCGCAGCCGAAGCATCTCGACTGCAAGAGTAATTAATTGCTCCCACAACGAAGCGGTAGAGATGCTTCGACTACGCTCAGCATGACGTTCAGTTTATTGCGCTACTATTCAGTCTGAAACAATTAAATGTCCCGAATCCTCTACGCCATCCAGGGCACCGGCAACGGCCACCTCAGCCGCGCCCTCGACGTGGTGCCGCTGCTGCAAAGCCGCTGCCAGCAGCTCGACCTGCTGGTGAGCGGCCCGCCCGCCGATTTGCCCCTGCCCTTTGAGGTGAAGTACAAGGCGCAGGGCATGGGGTTTGTGTTTGGCAAAAAGGGCGGCATCAATTTCGTGAAGACGTTTTTGCAGTTCAACTCGGCGAAATTTCTGCACGAAGTCCGGCACCTGCCGGTGGAGGCGTATGATTTGGTTATCAGTGATTTTGAGCCGGTGAGCAGCTGGGCCTGCAAGCTGCGGCAAGTGCCCTGCGTGGCCCTCAGCCACCAGAGCGCCGTGCTCCATCCGGCCGCGCCGCGCCCCGATGCCGAAGACCCCGCCGGCCGCGCCGTGCTGAAGCACTACGCCCCGAGTACGGCGCAGTACGGCTTTCATTTTCAGTCGTATGCGCCGGAAATTTCCACGCCGGTCATCCGCCAGCAGGTGCGCGAGCTGAGCCCCGCCAACGAAGGCCACTACACCGTGTACCTGCCGGCCTACGAGGAGGAAATACTGGTGGAGCGCCTGCAGCACCTGAGCCGCCGCGTGCGCTGGGAGGTGTTCAGCAAGCACAGCCAGACGCCCGCCACCTACGGCAACGTGCAGGTGTGGCCCGTGAGCGGCCCGGCCTTTCTCGACAGCCTGGCCCGCTCGGCCGGCGTGCTCTGCGGGGCCGGTTTCGAAACCCCCGCCGAGGCGCTGTACCTGGGCAAAAAGCTGTTGGTGATGCCCATGAAGCAGCAGTACGAGCAGCAGTGCAACGCTGCCGCGCTGGCCCAGATGGGCGTGCCCGTCATCAAAAACTTCAAAGACAAGAACCTGGACAAGGTGGACCAGTGGCTGAACCGCGACGAAACCATCCCCGTGGATTACCCCGACCAAACGGCCGCCGTGATTGATAAGCTGCTGCGGGAGCAATTGTATGGAAATGGTGTTGGGGCGGTTGCAGGCCAGTAAAAAGTGTAAAAGAACGTCATGCGGAGCGCAGCGAAGCACCTTTACCGCTTCGTTGGCTCGATTGAATTACTACGTCGGTAAAGATGCTTCGCTGCGCTCTGCATGACGTCCAATCTGCATGACGTTCACTATTAATAAATACCTCCGCGCCCCGCGCATGCTTAAACTACCGCCCAACTACTCCGAGCCGCTGCCTGCCGCTTTCTACCCGGCCTCCGCTCCGCTTCCCTTTTCCCGGGCCGATTTTGGGCCTGATTTCCAATGGGGCGCCTCGGCCGCCGCTTACCAGACGGAGGGCGCGTGGCAGCACCAGGGCAAAGGCCCCAGCATCTGGGACGATTTTACGCGCCGCAAGGGGGCCATCCGGCGCAACGAGCACGGGCGCGTGGCCGCCGATTTCTACAACCGCTACGAAACCGACCTGGACCTGGCCAGTGGCATGGGCCTGACCGATTTCCGGTTCTCGGCCGCGTGGGCGCGGGTGCTGCCCGAGGGCACCGGGGCCGTGAACCGCCGCGGCCTCGACTACTACGACCGGCTGGTGGATGCCTGCCTGGAGCGCGACCTGCGGCCCCTGCTCACGCTCTACCACTGGGACCTGCCCAGCGCCCTGCAGGCCCGGGGCGGCTGGGCCACCCGCGACATTGTAAACTGGTTTGCCGATTATGCCCAAATCATGGCCCGCCGCCTCGGCGACCGGGTGCCGCAGTGGGCCGTGCTGAATGAGCCGATGGTGTTTGTGGGCGCGGGCCACCTGCTGGGGGTGCACGCGCCCGGCCGGCGGCACCTCGGGGCCTTCCTGGCGGCGGCCCACCATGCCACGCTGGCCCAGGCCGAGGGCGGCCGGGCCCTGCGTGCCATGCTACCGGACTCGGCCCGGATTGGTACCACGTTTTCGTGCTCGCACCTCACGCCGCACCGCCCCGGTAACCGCTCCGACGAAGCCGCCACCCGCCGCGCCGATGCCTTGCTGAACCGCTTTTTTGTGGAACCCACCCTGGGCCTGGGCTACCCCGTGGCCGAGCTGCCCGCCCTGCGCTGGCTGCTGGAGCGCTACCAGAAACCCGGCGACGAGCAGCGCATGCAGTTCGATTTCGACTTCTGGGGCATCCAGAACTATACCCGGGAAGTGGTGAAATTTTCGCCCTGGCTGCCGCTGCAATGGGCGGCGCTGGTATCTGCCAAGCAGCGCGGCGTGCCTTATACCGACATGGGTTGGGAGGTGTACCCCGAGTCGGTTTACCAAATGTTGAAACAGTTTGCCGCTTATCCAAATGCACCAACGTTGATGATAACTGAAAGTGGCTCAGCGTTTCCGGACGTGGCAATGGACGGCCGGGTGGCTGATGCCGCCCGCCGGGCGTACCTGCAGGCGGCCATCGGGCAGGTGCTGCGGGCCCGGCGCGAAGGCGTGGACGTGAGCGGCTATTTTGCCTGGAGCCTCACCGATAACTTCGAGTGGGCCGAGGGCTACGGCCCCCGCTTCGGGTTGGTTCACGTCGATTACGAAACGCAGGAGCGCATTGTGAAGGACTCGGGGCGCTGGTACCAGGCGTTTCTGGGCGGGCAGGCGGTAGAAAGTAACGTGGACTTTGTAGTCCGTAGCTCGCGCAACCTGGGCCGGTAAGCGGCCGCTCGCGCACTAAGCAGACTAAAAGTCCACGCTACAGCAGCATATTGCGGCAGCTCAGAAACTTCTCAATTAACAGCTCCGGTTGCTGCTCATCAAACTCCCCAAAGCCCAGCACGAAGGCCGGCGCGGGCTGCACAAATTTGATGGCGGCATTCACCGTTTCCAGATAGGCATTGATGCGGGCCTGGTTGCCCTCGGCGGCGACAAATTCGGCATCCCAGCGCAGTAATTCCGGGTCTTTGCGCACCAGGAAGGGAATGACGAAGGGGACGAACCGGCCGAAAATCGGGTTTTCGTCGGTGGTGAGGCGGGTGTCGGGCCAGACGTGAAACTCGGCAAACGAGGCCGGGGGCTCCACCACGAAAGAAGCCTTTTCGACGGTCATTTCGGCAAATAGCTCGAGCCGGTTGGGCTGGGAGTAGAGCTGCGCGTAGGCCGCGTACCACACCGTAATACCGGCCTGATTGACCAGCTGGTAAGGGTGGAAGGAGCTGGCGATGCCCAGGCCGCCATGTGCCCCGATAACCTGCTGGTACAGCTCGCCAAACTTCCCCAAATCAGCCGATTGCTGGTAGGGCTGGTTGGTGAGGCCGTAGAGGTAGAAGCTGGCGAAATCGGTAAGGGACGGGCCGATGGGGGCGGAAGCAGGAGGGGAGTCGGGCACGGGAAGCAGCGGTAACGGGAGAAATGGGGCCAATAAACGGCTTAGCAGTCCGCAAACCTACTTCTCAACTTGTAACCTCGCCCTTCGCTGGCCAACCTCGTGCTACATTCGGGCTCCTGAATTTCTGCCTGTCGCCCATGCTCCTCACCATCTCCACCACCTACCAGCCCGCCACCGACCTCGGCTACCTGCTCCACAAGAACCCGGCGCGCCTGCAAAGCATTGAAGTAGCCGGCGGCCAGGCCCACGTTTTCTACCCCGAAGCCACCGCCGAGCGCTGCACCGCCGCCCTGCTCCTCGACCTCGACCCCATCGGCCTGGTGCGCGGCCGGAGCGGCGGCAGCGGCGAAGGCTTTGCCTTGGAGCAGTACGTGAACGACCGGCCCTACGTGGCCTCGTCCTTCCTGAGCGCGGCCCTGAGCAAAGCCTTCGGCACGGCTATGAACGGCACCTGCAAAGACCGGCCTGACCTGCCCAACGAAGCGATGCCGCTGGCCATTAAAGTGGCCGTCGTGTCCGCGCCCGGTCCCGACTGGCCCCGCCGCCTCTTCGAGCCGCTGGGCTACGAGGTGAACATCGAAACCACCCCGCTCGACCCCACCCAGCCCGAATGGGGCGACAGCCGCTACTACATCCTGCACCTGCGCCACGCCGGCCTGCGCCTGCAGGATGTGCTCACGCACCTCTACGTCCTGCTCCCGGTGCTCGACAACGACAAGCACTACTACATCGGCGAAAACGAGGCCGAGAAGCTGCTGCACCGTGGCGGCGACTGGCTGCCCCAGCACCCGGAGCGCGGGTTTATCACGCGGCGGTATTTGCGGTATTTGGCGGCGTATGTGAACCCCACGCTGGAGCGGCTGATGGAAGGGGATGAGGTCGTTTTGACGGAAACCTCACCCCCTGACCCCCTCTCCTTGGGGAGAGGGGACACCGGTCTTGCCCCTGCCGTTGTTGCTGACGAGGAAAATCGTCTGGCTCCCCCTCTCCCCAAGGAGAGGGGGCCAGGGGGTGAGGTGACGGGCGACCAACGCCTGAGACTCCACGACCAGCGCCTCCAGCAAGTCGCCCACGAAATCTACGACCTCGCCCCCAGGCGCGTGCTCGACCTGGGCTGCGGCGAAGGCAAGCTGCTGCGTCTGCTCCTGCCCCAGCCCAAAATCGAGTACATCCTCGGCATGGACGTATCGCACCAGGCCCTGACCCGCGCCGCCATCCGCCTGCACCTCGACGAGATGCCCCCGCGCCAACGCGCCCGCCTCGACCTCATCCAGGGCTCGCTGCTCTACCGCGACGAGCGCCTCGCCGGCTTCGACGCGGCGGCCCTGGTCGAAGTCATCGAGCACCTCGACGAAAACCGCCTCGCCGCCCTTGAAGCCGTGGTGTTTGGCCAGGCCCGCCCGGCGCACGTCTTCGTCACCACCCCCAACGCCGATTACAACCAGCTCTTCGAAAAGCTCAACGCCGGCGAATTCCGCCACACCGACCACCGCTTCGAATGGTCCCGCGCCGAGTTCGCCGCCTGGGCTGTCGGCGTGGCGGAGCGGCACGGGTATCAGGTGCGCCTCGTGGGCATGGGGGAGGAGGTGGAAGGCGTCGGCGCGCCCTCGCAGATGGCGGTGTTTGGGTTAGCGTAGGCTATTTTTTGCGATAGGTTTCCGCTGTTGCCTTGTCTCCAACTTTTTCAGATAGTTCCGCAATAGTTCGTGCTATATCCTTTCGGTTTTTATCGATGTTATATGCTAGTCTCAACACGTCGATAGAAAATAACTTGTAATCCTTGCCTTTTTCAGCTTCACCCTGCGCTAGGTAGCCGTCACCGTACTCGAAAGCTAATTTGCCTATGTCATATCAATCGTCAGTAGTAATACTGCGAATTTCTTGCGATTTATCCAGCTCGAATGCCATTTGCAAGTCTTGATGCCCTTCTGGCACCCGACCTAAATTAATTCGACTAAGCCCAAGCTCACGAAAGTTGATAGCAGACTCACCATCAATTTTATTTGCTTTCTCAAACCAGTTGATGGATTCTTTGAACTGGCGTACGAGGTAATAGCTGTGTCCTAATGCACTCCTTGTCCCACTGTGTGTAGAGTCAATGAGGAGTGTCTCTTGAAATTTGTTAATGGCTTTCTTATTGAGTGAATCAGATTGTTCGTATGCCTTCTGCTCAAATAAGTCGATTGCAGTTAGCGAAAAAGCAACTCCCTCATTAAATGCTTTGAAGGCTTCGTTCTTCTTACTGGGTTTGCAACCAAACAAGCCAAAGAGCATAGCAGCGGCGATAAATAAATTCTTTAATTTCATGTAGTTGGTGTTACTCCACGCTCAACTTCAAATGCCCGCCCAAGCCTTCCCGAATTATCCGCATAAGCGTGGAAAGCCGGATATCCGAAGCATCGTTTTCAATGCGCGAGATGTATGTTTTCGTCGTGCCGCATTTCTCCGCTAGCTGCGCCTGCGTCAGGCCTTTTTCCTTGCGCAACTCTTGCAGCATGGCTCCAAGCTTGAAGGATTCGAAGCCTTCTTCAAACTCTTCGCGGGCTGGCGTGCCGGGCTCGCCGTATTGCGCGGTGAGGTGGTCGGCGAAAGAGGTGAGGTGGTTAGCGGGTTGGTTTTTCATCGAAGTATTGTTTCTTGATTTTTTCGGCTAATTCCAGCTCGCCTTTGGGCGTTTTAGGGGTCTTTTTCTGGAAGCCGTTGACGAGGATAATGAGCTGGCCCTTATCGAAGAAGCTGAAGACGCGGTAGATATCGGAGCCGACTTCGACCCGGATTTCGTACAGGCCGGAGCTGCCGGTGAGGTGTTTGAAGTATTTTTCGGGCACCCGCTCCACGGTGGATAGCAGCTTCAAGGTCCAGTTGAATTTCTTTTGCACCTCCGGCTTCAGCGTGGCGAAGAAATCGAGGTAGAAGCGGCGGTAGTAGAATACGTTGCGAACAAACTCATCGGCCATACGGCAAAGTTAGCGAATTAGCTAACATTCTCCAAGCAGAAACAATGCCCCAAGATACCCTCAAGGTCCCCGAACGTCCCCTTATCATCCTCATTGGCAGCACGGGCGCGGGCAAGTCCACGTTTGCGCGGCGCTTGTTCCGGCCCACGGAAATCGTGTCGTCAGATGCCTGCTGGGGCCTAGTGGCCGCCGGAACCGGGCACGGTTGGTTCCTTGTTCCTAACTTGCTATCATAAATCGTTCGTCCATGAAACCTACCCTAACCGCCCCGCGGCAGGCCGCCAAGCGCCAGCAGATTGCCGAAGCCATGCGCGCCTTGTTCCGCATCGAGGGCATCCAGGTTTCGGCCGAGCAGGCGCAGGCTGCCTTGCGCAAGGTAGAAGCTAGCCTGGGAAAAGCATCCGCATAAGCGCCTGCATGGGCGCGTAGTTGCCCAAGCCGCTTTGTTGCACCGCCGCCACGTAGCGCGGAAAGGCCACCTTGTCAATCAGTTCCCAGCGCAGCCGCTCGTGGCCTTGCTGCTACAGTATCAGGTTGGCCAGCAGGCGGGCGGTGCGCCCGTTGCCCTCCCGGAACGGGTGAATGAACAGCAACTTGCCGTGTATGGCACCCACCCGGTCCAGCAGGGCACCACGGTCGGCGGATAAAGACTCGCGCAGCCATTCCTGCTCAAACTGCTGCATCGAAGCGGGTAGAAACCGGGCGGCTGGAAAGGCAAAGCCGCCTTTGGAAATATTTACCTCGCGGTAGCGACCTGCGAAGGCGTAAAGGTGGCCCAGCGCCAGCCGGTGCATTTCCAGCAGGTAGCGTAGGGTGAATTTAGTGGTGGGCGTGAGGGATTCCGTCAGAACGATATCGGCACGGAGAAATCCTTCAAACTCGGCCAAGCCAATGGCGGTGACATCGGTCAGGTCCAGCAGATTTGGCAGGATTTCGCTTTCATGAGCGGAGGCGCGGTACTTATCCATGCGGGGAATTATTCCTCCATGATTCGGTGAGAAATAATTCGCTGCTCTGATTTTCTATCTCGTTTGTGCCGCTCCGCTTTTAATTCTTTAGACCAACTGCAACTATCAGAACCGAAACCCATTCCCCCACTACCATAATATGCTAAGATAGAGCCCTGTTTAGTCATAAGTCCCTGCATATAGCAAGTATCTTGGCCACATTCGTGCTTTGAGTACGTGCCAAAATTGCGGTGTCTCAGCTTTTTGCTTTCTAATATTCGCTGCTGGTTTTGCCGGATATCGTCCCAAGCCTGACTTTCATCAGCTTTGGTTAATGTTTTACCTAGCGCATTTACTCCGAAATAGGTCACCGGGTCTTTCAATTGCAGAAATTCAAACGTCTTCCCAAACGCTGTCACCGCCACTTCCCGCAGCTCCAGTTTCTCTTCAAGGCTGAGCTTCGTGGTTTCCACAATGGAGCGAAATAGCCCCAGTGTATTGAAATCCGTGAACTTCTTGTGGTTCTCAATCAGGTGCAGATACTCCCCGTAGGTGAGCGTATTGAATTGCTTGCCGACTTTCATAATCCTGCGTCAATAGTGGGTGGTTGTGCCTAATCTTGTATTCGGCAATTCTACTCCCAGCCCTTTCCAATGCCCCAAGATACCCTCAAGGTCCCCGAACTTTCCCTTATCATCCTCATTGGCAGCACGGGCGCGGGCAAGTCCACGTTTGCGCGGCGCTTGTTCAAGCCCACAGAAATCGTGTCGTCGGATGCCTGCCGGGGCTTGGTGGCCGACGATGAAAACGACCAGTCGGCCAGCAAAGATGCCTTTGAGTTGCTACACTACCTGGTGGCCAAGCGCCTGAAGCGCGGACTGCTCACTGTGGTCGATGCCACCAACGTGCAGCCCGAAGGCCGCAAGCCCCTGGTGGCCCTGGCCCGCCAGTTCCATGTGCTGCCCGTGGCCATCGTGCTCGACGTGCCCGAATCTGTCGCCCAGCAACGCAATGCCCAGCGCCCCGACCGCCGCCACCTGGGCCGGCATGTCATTGCCGGCCACCGCCAGCAGCTGCGCCGCAGCTTGCGCACGCTGAAGGAGGAGGGCTTCCGGCACATTCACCACCTGCGCAGCGTAGCCGAAATCGACGCCGTGCAGCACCTCACCCGCGAGCAGCTCTACAATAACCGCAAGGAAGAAACCGGTCCCTTCGACATCATCGGCGACGTGCACGGCTGCTACGAAGAGTTGCGCGCGCTGCTGGGGCAGCTGGGGTACCAGGTGACGGAGGAGCCGATTTTGGACGTGCGGGATTTGGGCGTGCGGGTGGTGGCGCCGGTCGTCGTCACCTCACCCCCTAGCCCCCTCTCCCGCGGAGAGGGGGAACTAGTATCTAGCGATAGCCTAAAATCAGGAACTGAGGAATACGGCCAATCACCTAATCTAGAAGTAGAAAAACTAGAAACTAGTCCCCCCTCTCCGCGGGAGAGGGGGCTAGGGGGTGAGGTGACGGGGCCGCGCCGCCGCGCCATCTTCCTCGGCGACCTCGTGGACCGTGGTCCCGCCTGCCCACAGGTCCTGCGCCTCGTGATGAGCATGGTGCGCGACGGCACCGCCCTCTGCGTGCCCGGCAACCACGACATTAAGCTTCTGCGCCACCTCAACGGCAAGAAAGTCACCGTCAACCACGGCCTGGCCGAAACCCTGGCCCAGCTCGAAGCCGAACCCGAAGCCTTCAAAAGTGAAGTGCGGCGCTTTCTCGACGGACTGGTGAGCCACTACGTGCTCGATGGCGGCAAGCTGGTCGTGGCCCACGCCGGCCTCACCGAGGAAATGCAGGGGCGCGGCTCGGGGGCCGTGCGGGCCTTCGCGCTGTTTGGCGAAAGCACCGGCGAGATTGACGAATTCGGCCTGCCCGTGCGCTACGAGTGGGCCCGCGAGTACCGGGGCCGGGCCATGGTTGCCTTCGGCCACACGCCCGTGCCCGATGCCGAATGGCTCAACAATACCATCGACCTCGATACCGGCTGCGTGTTCGGCGGCCGCCTCACCGCCCTGCGCTACCCCGAGCGCGAGCTCGTGGCCGTGCCCGCCGCGCAGGTCTATTGCGAACCGGCTAGGCCGCTCAATTACAAGGAGCTTCAAGCGGCAAGCTCCAAGCTGCAAGCTTCCTCAGCCGAAGACCAGAACGAAAAGCTTGTAGCTAGCAGCTGGCAGCTTGAAGCTGAATTAGATATCCGCGACGTCACCGGCAAGCAGTTCATCGAAACGCGCTTAATGAAGGGCGTCACCATCCGCGAGGAAAATGCCGTGGCTGCCCTGGAGGTGATGAGCCGCTTCGCCCTGCATCCCAAGTGGCTGCTGTACCTGCCGCCCACCATGTCGCCCACCGAAACCTCGGCCCTGCCCGACCTGCTCGAACACCCCGCTGAAGCCTTCGACTACTACAAGCGCCTCGGCGTGGAGCGCGTGGTGTGCGAAGAAAAGCACATGGGCAGCCGCGTGGTGCTGGTATTGGGCCGCAACGAAGCCGCCATCCAGCGCCGCTTGGGCCTTGTGGGCGAGGGCATCGGCAAGTGCTACACCCGCACCGGCCGCAACTTTTTCACCGATGCCGCCCTCGAAACGGCCTTCCTCGCCCGCCTGCGCGACGCCTTCACCACGGCCGGTTTCTGGGAGAAATTCGACACCGACTGG
Source organism: Hymenobacter artigasi (assembly GCF_012275535.1). Taxonomy (GTDB): domain Bacteria; phylum Bacteroidota; class Bacteroidia; order Cytophagales; family Hymenobacteraceae; genus Hymenobacter; species Hymenobacter artigasi. The sequence goes on from NZ_JAAVTK010000005.1 coordinate 51,085, forward strand.
GTTTGTCTCGATGCCGAGCTGCTGCCCTGGTCGGCCAAAGCCCAGGAGCTGGTGAAAACCCAGTACGCCGCCGTGGCCGCCGCCGCCAGCGCCGCCCTGCCCCAGGTCGAAGCCGCCCTCGCCGAAGCCGCCGCCCGCGACCTCGACGGCGCCGAAGCCCTGCTGGCCCGCACCACCACCCGCCGCGAAGCCGCCGCCCACTACGCCGACGCCTACCGCCGCTACTGCTGGCCCGTCCACTCCCTCGACGACCTTAAGCTGGCCCCCTTCCACCTGCTCGCCACCGAAGGCCGCACCTACTTCGACCGCGACCACGCCTGGCACATGGAAACCCTGCGCACCCTCTCATTAGCGGACTCTGGCCTGCTCCGCGCCACGCCCTACCGCGTGGTGCCCCTCGCCGATGCCGCCGAAACCGACGCCGCCATCCAGTGGTGGACCGACCTCACCGCCGCCGGGGGCGAAGGCATGGTGGTGAAGCCCTACGACTTCATCCCCCAGGGCAAAGGCGGCCTGCTCCAGCCCGCCCTCAAATGCAGGGGCCGCGAGTACCTGCGCATCATCTACGGCCCCGATTACCTGCTCCCCGGCCACCTCGACCGCCTCCGCCAGCGCAACGTGAAAGCCAAGCGCAACCTCGCCCTGCGCGAGTTCGCCCTCGGCGTCGAGAGCCTCGAACGCTTCGTGGCCGGCCAGCCCCTGCGCCGCGTGCATCAGTGCGTGTTTGGGGTGCTGGCGCTGGAAAGCGAAGCGGTGGACCCGCGGTTGTAAGTGTTAGATAATAAACTTTGACCATTCATCCCATGTGTCATTGCTTAAATATTGACCGGATTCCAATTTTCGTTTGAGATTGTCCGAATAGATTGATGCTTCCCATTTTCTTGCCATGCCATTTCCAATACCTTTATTAAGCGATTGGAGGAAGTATTCTGCTAAATTTTTTAAGGATGGATACTGCCATGATATCTTTCCGAATAAAGCAGATATCAGCATGCCGATTGGAGTAATAAATTCCTTGAATTTTTGATTTTCCAAGGTAGATGACGCAAAACAGAAATAGCCAGTAGAAGCATGATAATCATGTTGATTAATTGTGAAGTATCCGGGACTAGTTGCAACAGCTTTGGACATGTAGTCGACGGACTTAAAGCCATTCCAAAAAGCAAGGTCAGCAACGCATATTAAATCAGGCATCTGTTTAGGATGATTTATATAGGTCAAGTTGGTGTTGTAAATCTGATTTGTGATATTATCTACGGGGTTAGATTTAATACCTTTCCAGCTATGTGAATGCGCTAATAGCCCGTATATTATTTTGCCTTGCAATTCTTTGTAAGGTGTGCCTGTTTCTTCAAAAATATGTTCTTTTATTTCTTTTGAATGCTTTGTAAACTCTGTTATATGATGAGCCTTTAGAGTGACTTTACACTCAAACGCTGCGACTACACCTCCAGCTAAATAAAGTTTCTTGTCAAGCAAATGCGTCGGATATTCCGGTTGGAGAATAAGGATGTCAATTTGCGGACCAGCTATTCCTTTGTAGCTAAGTATTCTGCCTTTTGTTACTATATGGAATGTGTGAGGTAGCCAATTTCTCAATAAGGTTGCCCAATTCTCCTCGCCTTGGTCACCAGCAGTACCGGGGTCTTCTGCTGCACGCTTTTGAATCCGGTCGTATTCTTCTGCCATCTGTCTAGTGGCAGATTTCATGAAATCAATTAGGTCGTGCGATGGCATATGAAATTTTTGAAGAAATTGAGTCAGGTTATTGTTTGTTTTAAGCCGCCCCAGCGCCCTAAGCTACTCCAGCATCTCCCATTAAGTCCACGAAGCTGCCGCCGCCGACCAACGTGCTTCCCTTCGCCTTTATCCACCAGCGTGCGCTCGATGCGCCGGTCGGGGACGAGCCACATCAGCGCCATGGCCACGTAAATGATGCCCGTAGCCCACCAGTTCCCCAAGCTGCTGCTGCTGGGTCAGGTTGCGTTGAAGGCGGGCTGCTTCGGTGGCTTGGCCGAGCAGGTTGAGGCGGAACGCATCGCCTGCGTTTGGCCGCTAAGTCGTGGGTTTCGGCTTGGGCAGTCCTACCTTTTTCAGCACCTCGTTTGCCTTCGCCACTTTATCGGGGAAAAGGACTTTTTTGGCGTACTTATTCAGGGCCGGGTCAATGCGTACAATCGGCACTTTGCTGGAATTCAGTTGCTTGATATCCATGATGAAATTAAGTGAGTGGGTGGATTAAACGAACTGCAAAACCGGTGTAATCGACCTGCCGGCGGAATTCTTCCCATTCGTCGTTCAACAGACCGTAAACGATAAAAGTATCAACGGCTTCGTCGTAGAATCTGTTCAGGCCCATGCGGTATAGCCGGGTACGGGCCGGTGTGCTGCCCGCCGCGAACACCCACGCCTCGGGGTAGCGGTAGCAAAAGGCGTAAACCGTATCAACCACCGTGGCGAGTACCTTGTCGCTGTCGCCGTTATTGGAAACAGCCAAGTCATCAAGCTCGCCGGTAAGCAGGTTTTTATCACCAAAAGCCAGGTTGTAAAAATCCTTCAGGTTTGTTTCGCCGAACTGCACCAGTTTGGGAATCCTTCCTTTAGGTCCTTCACTGATGAACTCAAAGGTTGTCTGTAATTCGTCGGCCTTGGTGTTGTAGCGCGGTAATTTCACCGTAGAGTAAGAATTAAATGAAGCTGCGCCAACTAGCCAGCCGCCAGGGTAAAGTTAGCCAACCAATGCTCATTCAGCAGCACCGCTACCCGGCCTCTTTCTGCCCCAGCGTGCGCTCAATGCGGCTGTCCGGCACCAGCCACATCAGGGCCACCGCCACGTAGATGGCCCCCGCCACCCACGGCTGCCAGAAGCTGGCCGCGATGCCCGCCCCGTAGAGCAGGGGCGACACCTTGCCCTTCCAGTCGCGGCCAATGGCGTGGGCCAGCACCGAGCCCGGCCCGTCGTGCGCCACAATGCGGGCTTGCAGCAGCGAGAAGGCCACGGCGGCCATGAGCAGCACGAACCCGTAACCGGCCAGCGTGGCGGGCGCGAAGTGGTTTTCGCCCATCCAGCCCGTGACTACCGGCACCAGCGACAGCCAGAACAGCAGGTGCAGATTGGCCCACAGAATGCCGCCGCTCACGCTTTTGGTGCTGCTGAGCATGTGGTGGTGGTTGTTCCAGTAAATGCCCACGTAAATGAAGCTCAGCACGTAGCTGAGCACCACGGGCAGCAGGGGTTTCAGGGCCGCGAAATCGGCCCCGTGCGGCACCTTTATCTCCAGCACCATGATGGTGATGATGATGGCCAGCACGCCATCGCTGAAAGCTTCGAGTCGTCCTTTGTGCATGAGGGTTGGGGCGGCTGGCGGCCGTAGCCGGAGATGAGCCGGCTAAAGTAGGCGGTGAGGCGGCTGGTAGCACGAACTTTGTAATTCGCGCTACCAGCCGCCTATTATCAGTTAAAAAAATAGACCCATGCTCCCCCGCATCCAAACGGCCCTCGCCCAGCTCGAAGCCACCCACGGCATCCGCATTCTCTACGCCTGCGAGTCGGGCAGCCGCGCCTGGGGCTTTCCCTCGCCCGATTCCGACTACGACGTGCGCTTCATCTACTGCCACCCGCCCACCTGGTACCTGGCCCTGGATGAAGGCCCCGACACCCTAAACTTTCCCGTGGATGATGAGCTGGACCTGGCGGGCTGGGAGCTGCGCAAGGCCTTACGCCTGCTGCGGGGCTCCAATGCCTCGGTGTTTGAGTGGCTGCAATCGCCGGTCGTGTACCACGAGGCGCTGGATTTCCGCGCCCGGCTGGCCCCGTTGCTGCCGGCCGCGTTCAACCTGAAAGCCGGCCTGCACCACTACCTGGGCCAGCTCCGGCGCGGCGTAGAAGAAGACCTGGTTGGCGACGAAGTGCGCCTGAAACGCTTGTTCTACGCCCTGCGCTCGGCCCTGGCCGCCCGCTGGATTCGGGAGCACCACACGCTGCCGCCCATGGAATTTGCGCCGCTCCGGGCGCTGCTGCCCGCCGCCCTGGAACCGGTGGTTTCGGCGCTGCTGGCCGCTAAGGCCTCGGCGAATGAGAAAACGACCGTGCCCCGCCCCGCCGAATTGGTGGCATTCCTGGAGCTGGAATTCGCAGCCGGGCAGGCGGCCCGGGAGGGGCTGCCGGTGGTGCGAACGAGTGGCGCGACGACCGAGCTGGATACCTTGTTTCAGGCGCTGCTAAGCGAGGCGTAGCGCGGGCTTTTGGTCCGCGCGTTTTCTTCAACCGGGCAACATTTCATTGTAGCCCACCGCTAAAAGTTGTTTGACGCTTGCAGTCGGATTCCAACCCGCGGACTAAAAGTCCGCGCTACTTTCGTGCATGACCATCGCCGACCTGCGCCGCCAGCATTTAATTCTCTTCGAAGCCATCAGCGGCAGCCGCGCCTACGGCACCAACCTGCCGCACTCCGATACCGACCTCAAAGGCGTATTTATCCTGCCCGAAGACCAGTTCTTTGGCCTGGAATACATTCCGCAGATTGCCAATGAAACCAACGATGAAGTATTCTATGAATTACGTCGCTTCGTGGAATTATTGCTGAAAAATAATCCCACCGTATTGGAGTTGTTGGGCACGCCCGATAATTGCGTTATTTATAAACATCCACTTTTCGCGCAGTTTAAAGCGGCGGACTTTCTCTCGAAATTATGCCGTCAGAGTTTCGCCGAATACGCGGTGGCGCAAATTCGCAAAGCCCGGGGCCTGAACAAGAAAATTAACCATCCCGAGCCGCCGGCCCGTAAGTCGGTGCTGGATTTCTGCTACGTGACGGTGGGCGCGGGGGCGCAGCCCGTAGCCGCCTGGCTGGCCCGCCAGGGCTACACCGCCGCGCAGTGCGGCCTGGCCAACGTGCCGCACCTCACGGATTTATACGCGCTGTTTGTTGATGCCGCGCCGGAGGCTGCCTGTGGCTACCGGGGCCTGGTGCGCGACACCGAAACGTCGCAGGACGTCCTGCTTTCCGCCGTGCCGAAAAGGGAGGAACCGGTGGCCTATTTGTCCTTCAACCGCAACGGCTACAGCGTGTATTGCCGCGCGTTTCGGGAATATTGGGAATGGGTAGAGAAACGTAATGCGGAACGTTATCAAAATACCGTGCAGCACGGCAAGAATTACGACGCAAAAAATATGCTGCACGTATTTCGGCTATTGCAAATGGCAGAGGAAATTGCCGAAACCCGGCAATTAAACGTGTACCGGCCCAACCGGGAATTCCTGCTGCAAATTCGGCGCGGCGAATTCGAATACGAAGCATTAGTAGCCGAAGCAGAGCAGCTGGTGACGCGGGTAGAAGCGGCTTTCGCGGATTCTGCTTTGCCAGCCGCACCAGACAGAGCCGCCGCTGAGCTGCTGTTGCGGCAGGTACGCCATGACTTTTACCAAATGGCTGAAAACCAAGCCTGAATGGTCGTTTGAAAATAATGTATTACAAGTTTCAGTAATTATTGAAACTTGTGATACATTTGCCCTGCCCAACAGAAGCGCGGCCGGAGCGTCCCGGTACCGTGTCACCTGCCGGGCCATCGCACATGCCACAGCCGAAACTGGTGATTGCCGGGGGAAATGGGTTTTTGGGCCAGCACCTGGCCCGTTATTTCGAGCCGCTGGGCTTCCGGGTAGTTGTGCTGGCCCGGGGCGCCGGTGCCGGGCCCGATTATGCGCGCTGGGATGGCCGCACCCTCGGCCCCTGGGTGGCCGAACTGGAAGGAGCTGCCGCGCTGGTGAATCTCGCGGGCCGTACCGTCGATTGCCGCTATACGGCGGCCAATAAGCGCGCAATCATCGCCAGCCGCACCGAAAGCACCCGCGTGCTGGGCGCGGCCGTGGCGGCCTGCGCCGTGCCGCCCCGGGTCTGGCTCAACTCCTCCACTGCCACCATTTACGCCGATACGCCAGGCGAGCTGCCCGCCAACACGGAGGCGGCCGGCATCATCGGGGAGGGGTTTTCGGTGGAGGTGGCGCGGGCCTGGGAGGAGGCTTTTGCGGCCTGCCCGGCCCCGGCCACGCGCAAGGTGGCGCTGCGCACGGCCATTGTGCTGGGGCGCGATGGCGGCGCTTTTCCGGTAATGGCGCGGCTGGCACGGTGGGGGCTGGGCTCGCCGCAGGGCAATGGCCGGCAGTGGATGAGCTGGCTGCACATCACCGATTTTTGCCGGGCCGTGCAATTTCTGCTCAACGAGCCCACGGCGGCCGGCGCCTTCAACCTGTGCGCTCCGCAGCCCTTGCCCAACCGCGATTTCATGGCCCTGCTCCGCCAGGAGCTGCGGCCCTGGCTACAGCTGCCCCAGCCGGAATGGCTGCTGGAAGTGGGCGCATTTGTGCTGCGCACCGAAACCGAGCTGATTTTTAAAAGCCGCAAAGTGTATCCGCAGCGCATGCTGGAGTCGGGGTTCACCTTCGGATTTCCCACCTGCGAAATGGCCGTGCGCGACCTGCTGCGCGCCTAACGTACCCGCCCCATGAATCCGAACGATAACCCTGCCACCACCTCACTGGCGGAAGCCAAAGCCCAATTTGTTCACCTCTGGGGCGTATCGGGAACCAGCTGGGGGGTGAGCAAAACCCTGGCCCAGGTGCACGCCCTGCTGCTGGTGAGCCCGGCCGCCCTCAGCACGGAGGACCTCATGGAGCAGCTCACCATCTCACGCGGCAACGCCAGCATGACGGTGCGCGAACTGCTCGACTGGGGCCTGATATACAAGGAGCTGCGCCCCGGCGAGCGCCGCGAATACTTCGTGGCCGAAAAGGACATGCTGCAAGTCACGCGCTGCATCATCCGGGCCCGCAAGCGCCGTGAGCTCGACCAGATGAAGCGCACCCTCGACCAGCTGGCCGCCCTGCCCGGCGACCCCGCCGATGCCGACTACCGCGCCTTCCACGCGGCCCTGACCGATATTCAGCAGCTGGCCACCGTATCGGATAAGCTCCTCACGCGCCTCATGCAGGCCGAAAAAAGCTGGTTTTGGGACAAGTTTCTCAAGCTGTTTATGTAGCTTTTGGGCTAGTTTCGCCCTCCGTTCTCCACAATTCCTTATTCCTTTGCTGATGATAACCGCTACTCTCACCGAACAGGCCCGCGCCGCCCTGCTGGGTCTGGCCGTGGGCGACGCCCTCGGGGTGCCCGTGGAGTTTTTGTCCCGCGCTGCCCGCCGCCAGGACCCCGTGACCGATATGCGCGCCTATGGCACCCACCGCCAGCCCGCCGGCACCTGGTCCGACGATTCTTCCCTCACCTTCTGCCTGGCCGAAACCCTGGCCCGCCCCACTGGCCGCACGGCCGCGCCAGATTTGGCCGACTTCGCCCAGCGCAGCATCAACTGGCGGTATAACGCTTACTGGACCGCGACGGGCGAAACCTTTGACGTGGGCAATGCCACCAGCACGGCCATCGGCCGCCTGCAACGCGGAATTACTCCCACTGCCGCCGGTCCAAGCTCAGAGTCCGACAACGGCAACGGCGCGCTTATGCGTATTCTGCCGCTGGCGTTTCACGATACCTGGCGAGCTGAAAACCTGGATTTGAACGCTGCCTGGGCGCTCACGGAAGCCGTTGCCAGCGTCACGCATGGGCACCCGCGCTCCACCCTGGGCTGTTTTCTGTACCTGCTGGTGGCGCGGAGCCTGCTGATAGGCAGCTCGCCCGCAGCTGCTTTTTTGCAGATGCGCCAACTAGCGAATCCGTGGTTGGAAGGGGGCAGCATTCCGGCGGTTGTTGAGGCCAAGTATTATCGACAGTGGGTGCTTTCCGGAACATTGCCTGACCAACCGGAAAGCGCCATCTCCTCCTCCGGCTACGTCGTCGACACCCTCGAAGCGGCGCTGTGGTGCCTGCTGGAGCACGACACCTACGCCGCCACCGTGCTGGCCGCCGTGAACCTGGGCGACGACACCGATACCACCGGAGCCGTGGCCGGCGGCCTCGCGGGCCTGGCCTACGGCGAGGCCGCCATCCCGGCCGAGTGGCTGGCCGTGCTGGCCCGCCGGGCCGATATTGAAGATTTGGCCCGGCGGCTGGCGAACGAGTAGCATCTCTCGCAAATTTTCTTACCTTCTACCATGAATACTACTCCCACCCCCCGTCCGCTGCCCAACTCGTATTGGGCCACCCCTTTACTGCTGGCCTCCGAGTACCCCGGTGCCAAGCTGGAAGCCGAAGCCGCGCACCGTCTCGACCTGCTATTGGCGGCCGGCATCCGCGACTTCTATGACCTCACCGAGGCCACTGAGCCGCTCGCGCCCTACGAGGACCTGCTGCGCGCCCGCGCCGCCCACCTGGGCCTGGCGGCCGAGAGCGTGCGCTTCCGGCGTTTCCCTATCCGCGATGTAAGCGTGCCCTCGCCCAAGCGCCTGGCCGAGGTACTGGCCGCCATTGAGGACAGTGCGGCCGCCGGCCGCCCGGCCGTAGTGCATTGCTGGGGCGGTGTGGGCCGCACGGGCACGGTGGTGGGCTGCCACCTGCGCCAGCATTTCGGCCTGAGCGGCGACGAAGCCCTGGCCCGCATTGCCGAAGAATGGAAAGGCATGGAGAAAAACCACCGCGTGCCCCGCTCGCCCGAAACCGCCGAGCAGGCTGCCTTCGTGCGCGCTTTTGAGCCCGTACCCGCAACAGCCGAATAGGCGGGGGCTATAAGGTAGTTGACTGGTTGTGAACGATAAAAAGCCCGTCATGCAGAGCGGAGCGAAGCATCTTTACCGCAATCACTAATCCTGTTATTTGGATTACTATTGCGGTAGAGATGCTTCGCTACGCTCTGCATGACGGGCTATTCGAATACCCTATTTGGATAGGTTCTTAGTTCACGGGCGTGGTCTCGGCAGGCACCAGCTTCACGCCGGTATAAAGCTGCGGATTGCTCACCGAGGCGATGGGCTCGATGCTCATGCGCTTGTCATACTTGCTCACGTTGGCCAGCTTGAGCAAGGTGGTGTAGTCGGAAGTCAGGCCACTTTTGGTTTTGATGAAGTAGCTGTTTACGTGCAGTGTGGCGGGGTCGTAGCTCACTTCCAGCGCGGTGGTGTCGCGCCAGTAGGTGTACAGGGCCTCGGTGACGCCTGCCGATGACTCGCGCGGGGTGCGGTCGTGGTCGGGGCGGATGGATTGGCTAATCAGGGGCCGGGCAATCTGGTCGGCGTTCATGCCCAGCAGGGCGGGCACGTCGAACGCCCGCTGCACGGCGGGGACGGTGGTTACGGCCGGCGTTTCGACCACGGGGCGGTCGGTGCTGGCGCAGCTCAGCAGCAGGGCCAGGGGCAGGAGGGATACATAGCGCATCAGCAAAAAAGGTAAAGTGAACAGGACTGCTACGTAAGCGGCTCATTCTTGGCTGAATCCGAACGAGGAGTTTTCGGGGTAAGGGGCCTGGCTTACCGCCATATCCTGGCTCCGGCGCCGGGCGCTTCTGTTGGCTTTTCCCGGAAGTGTCTGGAGCCGGAGTGATGAGATAAGATGATGCGGTAATCACAATATCAAAATAGTTGATTTATTATTTATTATATTTATAATATCATATTAAATATATTCTTCATCGCTAATCCCTGCGGCCATGAAACCCCATCCCACCATCGAAGAAAAAGTTGTTTCCCAGAATAGCTGGAACGAGGCCGTTGAGGCACATACTCAGCGCCTGGGCACGCCCCCCGACTATTCCCAGTACCCGCCGGTAGTCATTTTCCGGCCCGTCGACCAAAACTACGAGCTGCGCCTTATCGAAACCGGCGAGCTTCGCGACAGCGGCGAGGTGATTGCGGGCGTAATTCACAACCCGAACATCTGAGGCTGGTTGCCTGGCTGGCCGCCGAACACGCGGCTGCACCCGGCAACAACCCGATTCTTTTTTGCGCTCATCGGCATGAAGCTCTTTGCGATTCTGCTGTGCATGAGCCTGACAGTGTACACTCTACCGGTGGCTGGGCAGGTGCCCCATGCGCCAACCCCGCGCCCGGCCCCGGCCCGGCCCGATACCGCCCGCGTGCGCCGGCTGCTGCAAGCTGCCCAGCAATGGAGCACGGCCGACATTCCGCGCGCCATCCGGCTGAGCCAGCAGGCGCTGGGGCTGGCCCGGCAGCTCCGCGACTCGGTGGGCGAGGGACTGGCCCTGCTGCGCCTGAGCACCCTGCATCGCCGCCACAACGATTTTGTGCTGGCCCGCCGCCTGGCCCGGCAGGCGCAGGCGCTGTTTGTGCGGCGGCGCGACCGCCAGGGGCAGGGCCGCGCCTGGCTCCAGCTCAGCCTGATTGACATGCTTCAGGGCAACCCCGTGCCCGCCCTGGCCTCGGCCCTCAAAGGCCTGCGCCTGGCCGGGCAGGCGGGCGACTCCCAAACGAAATTCCGCCTGCAAGCCACCCTCGGCGACATCTACTATAAGTTGGGCAGCTACGACGACGCGCTGCACGTGCTGCAAATAGCCCTGGACGGCGGCCAGCGCACCGGCGACGAGCAAGTAACCCTGCTGGCGCTCAACGGCCTGGGCAACTCGTTTCAGATGCTGAAAAAATGGCCCCAGGCGCTGTCCTATTACCAGCAGGCCCTGGCCCTGAGCCGGCAGCTGGGCGATGCCATTGGCGAAACCGGCAGCGAAACCAGCCTGGCCGAAGTGTATGGCCTGCAGGGCAACCAGGCCGAGGCGCTGGCCCACGGGCTGCGCGCCCAGCAGCTGGTGCGCGCCACCCACGACGACTACAACCTGCCCGCCGTGGAGCTGATGCTGGCCCGCGCCTACCTGCTGGCCCACCAGCCCGATAGCGCGCTGGCCCTGGCCCGGCACGGCCTGCACCTCAGCCAGCAGGCGCGTAGCAATGAGAACATCCGCAACGCCAGCGACATTCTGGCCCAGGCCTATGCCCAGCGCCAGGATTTTGCCCAGGCCTACTATTTCCGCAACCTGCACTTGGCCTACAACGATACGCTCTCGGGCGAGGACACGCGCCGCCGCACCAGCCGCCTGCGCTACGATTACGAGCTAACCGGCAAGCAGGCTCAGATAAACCTGCTCACCAAAACCCGGCAGCTGCAGGCCCAGAAAACGGCCCGGCAGCGCCTGCAGCTCCGGGCGTTGCTGGCTGGCCTGGCCGGCGTGCTGCTGGTGGCCGGGCTGCTGTGGCGCAACATATTCCTCAAGCAGCGCGCCAACCGCCATCTCAACGAGAAGAATACCCAGATTGCGGCCCACCGCGACCAGCTCAACCGCACCCTAACTGAGCTGCAGGCCACCCAGGCCCAGCTGGTGCAGCGCGAGAAAATGGCCTCGCTGGGCGAAATGACGGCCGGAGTGGCCCACGAAATTCAGAACCCGCTCAATTTCGTAACCAACTTCTCGGACCTGAACGTGGAGCTGCTGGCCGAGCTGCAAGATGAGCTGGCCCAGGAGCCGGCCAGTGCCCGGCCCGCTATTCGGCAGCTGCTGGAGGACCTGACCCTGAACCAAACCAAGATTCAGGAGCACGGCGCCCGCGCCGACCGCATTGTGAAGCGCATGCTGGAGCATTCGCGCACGAGCGGCGGGGCCCGCCAGGCCACCGACCTCAATGCCCTGGCCGGCGAAAGCCTGCACTTGGCCTACCACGGCTGGTGCGCCCGCAACGAGGGATTCAGCGCCACGCTCACCACCGATTTCGACCCCCGGCTCCGGCCTGTGCCGGCCGTGGCCCAGGACCTGAGCCGCGTACTGATGAACCTGCTAACCAACGCCTTTTATGCCGTGACCGAAAAAAGCAAGCACGCCGATGCCACCTATCGCCCGGAAGTGCAGGTGCAAACCCGCCAAACCGACCACGCCGTCGAGATTCGGGTGCGCGACAACGGGGCCGGCATTCCGCTGGCGGCGCGGGAAAAAATCTTCCAGCCCTTTTTCACCACCAAGCCCACCGGCGAAGGCACCGGCCTGGGCCTGTCGCTGAGCTATGACGTGATTACCAAAGGCCACGGCGGCGCCTTAAGCATGGAAAGCCAGGAAGGCGAGTATTGTCAATTCACTATTAGCCTGCCAGTTGGTGTTGAAAGCGTACTGGAAGAGATAGTTGCTTGATTTTATATAATAATTATTGAATATATTTATGTAATTGCTTGTTTGGGATTGAGTATTAGCCGAACCGTTTGGTCCTTATGGCTGCCGCCGGGGGCGTATGGTTGGCTTCAGGAGTGAGGCAGCGGCGGGGGAGGGCCCCGGAAAATAAGTGCGACCTGGATGTAAGTTTTTGCTAATTAATATGTTGCTGGAACATTTGCCGCCTTCTCGTTTCCGCTTCCGGAAACTTGCCCGCCAGCCGGCGCCCCCGCCTCCGAAGGTGATGGCGGTGGCGGGCCCGGGCTGGCGGCAGTTTCTGACGCGGCACCAGGTAGGGGCCATCCTGCTGCAAGGCGTGCTGCTGATTGGCGGGGTTTTTTCGGCCGCCCTGGGGCTGAAAGGCTTTCTGCTTCCCAATGGCTTTATTGACGGGGGCGTAACGGGGATTTCGCTGCTGGTGAGCCAGCTGACGGGCGTTTCGCTATCGGCCCTCATCGTGCTGATTAACATTCCGTTTATCGTGCTGGGGTATTACCAGGTGGGGCGCAAGTTCGCCCTCAAAACCCTGCTCACCATTTTGGCGCTGTCGGGGGCGTTGCTGGTGGTGTCGTTTCCGCCCCTCACGCAGGATAAGCTGCTGATTGCCGTGTTCGGCGGCTTCTTTCTGGGGGCCGGCATGGGACTGGCCATGCGCGGCGGCGGCGTGCTCGACGGTACCGAAATCCTGGCCCTCTACCTCACGCGCCGGCTGCCGGCATCCATTGGTGATATTGTGTTGATTATCAATATTATTATCTTCTCGGTAGCGGCCTGGCTGCTTTCGATAGAAACGGCGCTGTACTCCATTCTGGCCTACCTGGCGGCGGCCCGCACCGTGGATTTTGTGCTGGTGGGCATCGAAGAATACACCGGCCTGACCATCATCTCGTTTCACAGCACCGAAATCCGGCGCATGATAACCGATAAGCTCCACCGTGGGGCCACCGTGTACGAATGCACGCAGGGCTTTGGCACCCACGGGCACCAGCATCTGAAAGTGGAGGCCATTTTCACGGTCGTGACCCGCCTGGAGGTGGTGGGCCTGACAGATGCGATTCATAAAATCGACCCCAATGCCTTCGTCGTGTCACAGAGCGTGAGCGATATGAAGGGCGGCCTGATAAAAAAACGGGCCTTGCACTAGCCCGTTGCGGAGGAGGAGGAGCCGGCCGCCGGGCGGCTGGGTCAATCAGCAGGAATATCATGGAAAGGTGGTACCGGTTTCTGGGAGTTCGGCCGCACGAAACCACGTCGGTGTGGCTGCTCTTTGCCCACAATTCGCTGCTCAGCTTTGGCACTGTGCTGGTGTACCTGGCGGCCACGGGGCTGCTGCTGACCCGGCATCCGGCCACTGCCCTGCCCGTGGCCTACTGCGCGGGCGCCCTGGCTATGGGGCTGGCCGGCAGCCTGTATGCCTGGCTGGAGCGGCGCTGGCCGGGGCCGAAGCTGGCCGGGCGGGCATTGCTGGCGGTGGTGGCCATTGCCCTGGTGCTGGCGCTGGCCTGGCGGCCCGTGCCGTCGGTGGCCACGGCCGTGGCCCTCATGGCGGGCTACCGCCTGCTGTACCTGCTCACCGGCCTGGAGGCCTGGAGCATGTCGGCGGCATTGTTCAACGCGCGGCAGGGGCGGCGGCTATTCGGCGTGGTGAGCTCCGGCGAACTGCCGGCCAAGGCGGTGGGGGCAACGCTGGCCATTTTTGTGCCCGCTGCCCATTCGGTTCCGATACTAATAATCACCGCATTGGGTGCGTACCTGCTGGCGGTGCTGGTGCAGCGGGCAGCTTTTCGGCGCAGACCGGGCTTGCCCCCGCTGGCCGGGGCCGCCCTGCCGCTCAGCCAGCAGCTGCTGGGGCCGGGGGCGCTGGTGCGGGCCATGGGCCTGAGCGTGCTGGCGGTGGCCACGGTAGCCGTGGGGGTCGAGTATGTTTTCCTGCTGCACGTCCGGGATTTTTTGCCCGGGCCGATGGATATCATGCAGTACCTGGCCGGGGTGCTGGCCCTGGCTTACCTGCTGGCGGCGGCAGGCCGGCTACTGTTTGCGCGGCGCGGCCTGGCGTGGGTGGGCGTGCGCCGCACGCTGCTGCTGCTGCCGATGATGGTGCTGGGCAGCATGCTGTTGTTCTGGGTGTTGCGGGCGTTTTCTGTAGGGCCGGCGGGCCAGCTGGTGTACTTCAGCGGGCTTTTCCTGGGGCTGGAAATATGCCGCCGCGCGTTGTTTGAGCCGGTTTTTATGATGCTTTTCCACCGCTTGCCGCCCGGGCACCTGGCGGGGCGTAGCGTCGTTAAGGGGATTTATGAGCCGCTGGGCGTGGGGCTGGGCGGCTTGCTGCTGCTGGCGGCCCGGCCGTTTGCGGCGCTGAGCCCCTGGCTACCTCTGGTGTGGATGGCCGCCCTGGTAATCGGCGTGGTATTTCTGCTGCGGTACATGCTTTGGCAACATCTGGAGGCCCTGAAAACGAGCTTGTACCTGCACGATGTGCCAGGCAGTGAGAGCGTTGTAAAGAATGGGGCTGATGAGGCGGATACGCGTTTGGCCGAGCCTGATTCCGGCGTGGAAACGGTGTTGCAGGCCATTGGGCACTTGCACCAGATTGAAGCAGCTGCCCTTACCGGGCAGGCCGAACACCTGCTCACGCATCCCAACAAGCGCATTCGCCACCGGGCGCTGCGGTTGTTGGGAACTCAGGTGGAGCTGCGGCGGCTGCGGCGGCTGGCCCTGGAAGACCCCGACCCCGCCCTGCGCGAAATAGCCAGCTGCCTGGCCGGCCCCCACCCGGCCGCCGACGACCTGCTGCGGCACCCCGACTGGGCAGTGCGTCAGGGCGCTATCCGGGGCCGGCTGGCCGCGCACCCCACCGATGGCGCTGCCCTGGCCAGCCTGGCTGCCCTGGCGGCATCGGCCGAAACCAGTGCCCGCCACGCCGCCCTAATGCTCATTGGCCTGCTCACGCCACCGCAGCAGCAGCAGGTCGTTACCACCTGCCTGCACAGCGCCGAGCCCAGCCTGGTGCAGGCCGCCGTGCGGGCGGCGGCGGCGGTGCCGGGCTCCGATATGATAAGCCTGATGCTGAGCTTTCTGTGCGTGAAGAAAGTGCAGAAGCCTGCCCTGGCCGGCCTGGTACGAATTGGGATGCCCGTGCTGCTGCTGCTAAAGCCCGCGCTGGCCCAGGAAACCGACCCGCGCCGCGCCCAGGCCCTGGCCCAGGTATGCGCCCGCATGGCCACGCCCGCCGCCCGCCAGGTGCTGCTGGAAATAGCCGGCAGCCCCAACCTGCAGGCGCGGGCGGCGGCGCTGCGGGCGCTCGACAGCTTTGCCTCCATGCCCGGCGATGCGCCGCTCTTTCAGCAGCTCATCGAAGAGGAGATGCGCCTGGCGCAACACTTTCTGCACGGCATGCACGCGGCCAATACCGAGTTGCGAGCCGCCCTGCGCCAGGAGTTGCGCCAGTGCACGCAGCGCCTGTTTGGCCTGCTGCGGCAGATATACGAGCGCCCGCCCCTGCTCCAGGCGCAGCACGGCGCCATGCACGCGGCCAGCGAAACCCAGGCCAGCGCCCTCGAAATCCTGGAAAATATGATTCCGCTTCCGCTGTTTGCCGGCTTGCAGGCCATGCTGGAAACGGGTCGCCTGAGCCAGCGCGCCGAGGTGATGGACGCCCTGCTCGGCCCCATCACCACCGCCGAAACCATGCCCACGACCATTGTGCGCCGGGGGGCAGAGGCCTTCACCGCCTGGACGATAAGCGTGACTCTGCGGCAGTGGCGCCCGCAGCCCGCCACCGTGGCCTACCTGGTGCCCCATTTGGAGGCCACCAGCCTGCTGGTGCAGGAAAGCGCCCTGGCCGTGCTTCAGCAATTGCCCGTGCTGCGCCCCGCCGCCTACGACCAGCTCCTCCTCACGCATCCTGCCGTTGCCTTCCTCGCTATGAATCCACCGCTCACTACCCCCCGCACCTCGGCCCGCGACCGGGTCCTCATCCTCAAAGGCACCGCGCTGTTTGCCAATACGCCCGAAAATATCCTCGGCAACATCGAGCCCATTATGCGGGAAGTGGCGTTTGAAGCGGGACAGGAAATCTTCAGCAAAGGCAGCCTGGGCACCTCGCTGTTCATTGTGAGTACAGGCGAGGTGGGCATTTTCGACGGTCCGCGCCAGCTCACGACCTTTCGCAGCGGCGACTTTTTTGGCGAGCTGGCCCTGCTCGATGCCGAAGCCCGCTCGGCCTCGGCCGTGGCGCTGGGGCCGGCCACGGCGTTCCGCATCGACCAGGAAGATTTCTACGACGTGATGGAGGACTGCGCCGAAGTGACCCGCAACATCCTGAAAGTGCTTTGCCAGCGCCTGCGCCGCCAGAATGAGCGGATGCTGCCCTTGCAGCCGGTGCCGGGGTAGGGGCCGGTTCGGGGGTGGTTTTTGCCACCCGGCGGGCTACCTTGCGGCATGACGCTTCTCATCATCGGGCTGGCCGTGCTGGCGCTTATCATCCTCAGCACCTGGGGCAAAGTCAATGCGTTTCTGGCGTTTTTGCTGGTCACCATTCCGGCGGGGCTGGCCCTGGGGCTGGCTCCGGCGCAGGTGCTGGCCGCCGTGCAGAAGGGCCTGGGCGAGACGCTGGGCTCGGTGGCGCTGGTGGTGGTGCTGGGGGCCATGCTGGGCAAGCTGGTGGCCGAAAGCGGCGCGGCCCAGCGCATTGCCGCCGTGCTCATGGCCGCCTTCGGCCCGAAGAATATTCAGTGGACGATGATGGTCACAGGCTTCATCATCGGCATTCCGCTGTTCTACAACGTGGGCTTTTTGCTGGTTATTCCGCTGATATTTTCGGTGGTGTACCAGTACCGGCTGCCGGCCGTGTACGTGGGCCTGCCCATGCTGGCCTCGCTCTCGGTGCTGCACGGCTTTTTGCCGCCGCACCCGGCCCCCACGGCGCTGGTGGCGCTGTTTCATGCCAACGTGGGCCTCACCTTTGGCTACGGGCTGCTGGTGGCGGTGCCGGCCGTGGTGGTGGCCGGGCCGCTGTATGCGCGCACGCTGCGGGGCATCGTATCAACGCCATTGGTGGGGTTCGCGGGCGCGGCGCGGGATGAAAGCGACCTGCCGGGCACGCTCAACAGCTTTTTGTCGTCGCTGCTGCCGGTGCTGGTGCTGGCGGCCGTGCTGGGCCTGCAGGCGGTGCTGCCGCCCGGCGGGCCGCTCGCCCCAGCCCTGGCTTTCCTGGCCGACCCTGGCATCGTCATGCTGCTGTCGGTGGGCGTGGCCACGTTCAGCCTGGGCCGCCGCCAGGGCAAACCCATGGCCGCCGTGATGGAAACCTACGGCGAGGCCCTGCGCGACGTGGCGCTGCTGCTGCTCATCATCGGTGGGGCGGGGGCGCTGAAGGAGGTGCTGGTGGAAAGCGGGGCCGGGCTGGCCATTGCGGCCGGCCTGGGCGGCACCGGCCTGCCGCCGCTGGTGCTGGGCTGGCTGCTGGCCGGCCTCATCCGGGTGTGCCTGGGCTCGGCCACGGTGGCGGGCCTAACGGCGGCGGGCGTGATGCTGCCCACCATGGCCCACTCGGCCGTCAACCCCAACCTGATGGTGCTGGCCATCGGGGCGGGCAGCCTGCTGTTTTCGCACGTCAACGACAGCGGGTTCTGGCTGTTCAAGCAATATTTCGACCTCTCGATTCGCGACACGCTGCGCTCGTGGTCGGCCATGGAAACCATTGTTTCGGTGATGGGGCTGCTAGGGGTGTTGCTCCTGAATTGGGTGCTGTTGCTGGCGCGCTGATGCGTATGGTACTAGCCCAAACGCTACGCATTTTCAGTAACTTGTTGGCCTGCTCTACACCTTTCCAATCCCGCCCTTATGCGCAGCATTTCCGCCTGCACACCATCTAGGGCGCGGCCAGGGTGAAGCCGCAGGACATCAACTCGCACCTGGCATTCAGCGTCAACAACCTGCCCGCCTTCATTGCCCACCTCGCCTTTCCAGGTGCACTACGGCACCTGACAAGACGAGGAAAAATAAACCACCCTGCGCTCCGACGGCATTAAGCAGGTGTACCTGCAGGACCCGGATAATTTCTGGCTGGAAATGAACGACGACCCGTTTAGGCGGGTGTGAACGGAAGAGGCGGTGCTAAAAGCCCGTCATGCTGAGCGCAGTCGAAGCATTTCTACCGCGTAACTAACCCTTTCGATTGCATTACTACTACAGTAGAGATGCTTCGACTGCGCTCAGCATGACCGTTGGTTAATAATCAAGCGAATGCAGGCCGCCTACTTCCCCGCGAAATACTTCGCGTACTGCGCCGGCATGGCCGCCAGCGGCTTTATCGTAATGCCCTTGTAAAAGACCTCGGCAGCCTCGCTTTGCAGCTGGATTTTGCCGTGCGTGAGGGGCTGACGCTGGCCATCTTTCAGGTAGCTGGAATGGTTCACGGCCATCACCACCTGGCCATTCACCAGGTGGAGGCTCTGGCCGTTCACGTTGATTAGCTCCAGCTCCGTCCACTCACCTTTGGGGTGCTCGATGCTGGCGGCGTAGCAGAAATGGGCATTGTTGGCACCGCCCAGCTGCACCGAGGGCGCGGCGGGGTCGTATCGCAGGGTGTCCTGCCCGCGGCGGGCGGCGATGTCGGCGGCAGAATTGGCGATGCACCAGTAGTCGCCCATGGCGTTGCCCTTCTGGTATTCGGAAACCTGGAATTCCTGGCTCAGCATCCAGCTGTGCCAGTAGTCGGCGCCACACTCGCCCTGGCTGTTGTAGAGGATGCCGCTGTCGCGGGGCTCGTTGAGGCGCGGCAGCCATTTTTTCTGGCCCCATTTCACCTTCAGCTTGAGGTCGTAATTCGTGTAATCCTGCTTGGTGAACACGCAGCCGTAAATCTCCCCGCTGATGCGCAGCACCGGCTCGCCGCCCTGCAGGGCCACCGAAAACACGTTCGCCTCGTTCTTGTCGTAGCCGATGGGCGGCAGCGGCTGGCCCTGCGCATCGGTGGGCGGCTGGCCTTTGTCGCCGGGCACATGCCGGTGGCTCAGGTACGTTTGCCATTTGCTCAGAGTGGGGTCGAGCAGCGGCTCCCAGCCTTTGGGTGGGGCGGTTCGGAAGGCGGCGGCACTCAGTAGTAGCGCGGCGGCGGCCAGCAGGGGAAAGGTATTTCTCATGAGACGCGGCAAAAAATGGGCAGGTTTCGGCACCAAATCTACTCATTGCAACTGGTTGCGCCGCGTGTGGCAGGCTCCTTGCAAGGGGTTGATTTCTGCCTTTTTAGCGCAGCAAACAACCCAAAATGCGCGGGATTGCTATCTTGCTTTATCTTTCCGTTCAGCGCTTCGGCGTCCAGTCCAATAATCCCACCCAAACTTCGCTGCCCTATGACTACTCGCAGAGACTTCCTCGCTTCGGCCGCGCTGCTATCGGCCGGCTTGCTCGTATCGCCGGCCCTGCTGGCCCGCGCCAAGGGCTACAACAAGAAGTACATCGGCCTGCAGCTCTACACCGTGCGCGATGCCATGGCCAAGGACCCCGCCGGCACCCTGGCCCAGTTGGCCAGAATGGGCTACAACTCGCTGGAAGGCGCCACCTACACCGGCAGCCAGAAGTTCTACGGCATGACGCCCCAGGCCTTCGCCGCCCTGCTCAAGCAAAATAGCCTGATAATGCCCAGCAGCCACTACCGCCTCGGCGAGGAGCCGATGAACGGCGCGCCCGCCCTGGGCACCATGCTGCACGAGTGGGACCGCGCCGTGGACGACGCGGCGGCGGCCGGCGTGAAATACATGGTGTGCGCCTACCTCTCGGAAGCCGAGCGCGGCAACCTCGACCACTACAAATACATCGCCGAGCAGCTCAACAAAGCCGGCGAGCGCTGTCAGAAAGCGGGCATCCAGCTCTGCTACCACAACCACGACTTCGAGTTCGTGGCCCAGAACGGCAAGCTGCCCTACGACCTGCTCCTAGCCACCCACCCCAAGCTGGTGAAGATGGAGCTCGATCTGTACTGGGCCACCAAAGCCGGCCACGACCCGCTCACGCTGTTCAAGCAGCACCCCGGCCGCTTCCCCCTCTGGCACGTCAAGGACATGGATAAAGCCGCCCCGCACTCCTTCACGGAAGTGGGCAACGGCAGTATCGACTTCAAAAAGATATTCGCCCACGCCAACGAGGCCGGCCTGCAATATTTCTTCGTGGAGCAGGACATCACGCCCGGCTCGCCCTTCGATAGCGCCAGTAAAAGCCTGGCTTATATCAAGAAGAATCTGGTGTAGCGGGATGCGCGGAATATTCGGCAACGGGGGAGCCGGAAAAGGGAACGTATCCAACTTTAAGGTTCGAAAAGAGGATTTTAAGACCGTGGTTTTGTGTGTTGTGAACGGTCGTTTACAATTTGTAAAAAGGGCCAGTTCATAGCATCCCTACAGTGGCTAATTGACCTGCGCATCCGTCACCGTGATTTCTGGCCGGGGCTCGGTCCAGGGAACTGTGGCTGCCATGTTAAAGTACTCATAATACGTCTTCCATGGCGTTTGTTGGGCATAGGGCACCAACTGGTAGTGAAACTGCACGGTCTGCCCCACCCGGTATACCGCTGTATCGCCCAGCGCGAATACCTTGGCTTCCGAATACGGTCGGTCGGCTTGACCAGGCAAGGACAGGGGGGCCAGGTCCACTACCCAGCGCGGGCGGGGATGGTGTAGTTGTTGGTCAAACGTTTGGTCTAGCCGCAGGATACGCCCGGTTATCAAGCCGGTAGGGGATACGGCGGGCTCTTTTTGGCAACTGCTGCTGATGGTCAGCAAGCTCACAGCGGCCAGAGCGAGTAGCGAAATAGCTTTCATAATAGGCACGAAGTGATGAAAAGGGTTGGTGGTTACAAAACGGATTGATAGCCAATGAGATGATGGTTATCTAACTTAAATCGTTGCACCGGCGCTAATAATAAACTAAAAAGCTGCTTTTTCAGGCGGCCACACCGGAAAAATACCACGTCGGTCGCGCCCCGGACGGGGGCCAAAATCCACGCCGATTCCAAGAGTGGGGATATAACTTGCATAATGTTGAGAGACAAATCCCAGACGAGGGAGGGAATATTTGCACTTCCCCATTGTCCCAAAATCCTGTTTGCCCAAGCCCGGGAAAGCACCCGGTTCGAGTTTGCGAAACTCATCCCCTCAGCACGTTTCGTAAACTTTGATTCGTAGACGGGTTTCTTAAACTCGTGTTGTCCTGTAGGAACTCAATGGTAACTGGTGCCGGGCAGTTGCGAGGAGTTCACCGAAAGGAGCGTTACTTAAGCCTTTAAAGTATAATTCCGACCTTAGGCTATGCATGGTGTAATCATTTCCTTGCCAGGATACGCAGTGCAAGAGGTCGCAGCATTTTTGCGCGAAAAACTGATGGGTGCTTCAGCCCAATCGGAAAACATCCACTTTGCCGGAATCATCCTTAATGTCCTCGATTGCAGCGACGAGTTAGACTACACGCGGACGTTTATGAAGGAGCACAAGCTGCAGGAAGTGGGCAAGTACGACGCCTACGTCGACACCTACGATTTGACCACTATCGTCACGATAGATTGTGCCTTCGACTCCCTGTTCTACCAGAATTTCTTGCCCATTGCTGAACTAGTAGCGCTCGGACTCAGTCGCCATTTCCAAGGATTTGCGTTGGTCGTGCGTGAAAGAGTCGACGAGCAGCACGCCTTATATGAGAAGGGCGTACGGGTGAGACCACACGATAGCAATGAGAGTAAGCAAAGTGGAGTTTAGCCAAACGGTGATTTAAACAGCCCCCGTCTTTCGGATAGGGGCCGACAAGGGCCCGCTATTGGTCCTAACAAGAATGTACATGCCAAGAAATTTTTTTGGCAATAAGCAAGAATACGCTCCCCGCGCTACTTCATAAATCCTGTTTCATCCGGTTAATCGAATTCGCTCAACGTGCAATATTTCCCGTTTTATGGGAAGACCCCAGCATAACCGTTTGATTGGTTGTTGATGAAGCTCAGCGCGCCGCCGGCAGCTCCCGAATCCAGATGTTGCGGTAGCTCAGCGGCTCGCTTTTGTCGCCGTGGGCCTGCAGCTTGATGGGCAGCGGGCCGTGCGCGGCCTGGTACGAGGCCTTACCGATGTACTGCGTGGGACCGGTGAGGGCGGTGTGGTTTTGCACCAGCACGCCGTTGAAAAATACCGTGGCGTAGGCCGGTGAAACCAGCGCGCCGCCCGCACCGAACACCGGGGCCGTCCACACCACGTCGTAGGTCTGCCACTCGCCGGGCTTGCGGGCGGGGTTGGCCAGCGGGATGGCCTGCTTGTAGAGACTGCCGGCCATGCCGTTCACGTAGGTTTTGTTCTGGTACGCGTCCACTATTTGTAGCTCGTAGCCCAGGTCGCCGCTGCCCGTCGAGGCCAGAAACACGCCGCTATTGCCCCGGGCCTGCCCCGTGCCACTGATGTTGGCCGGAATGCGCCATTCCAGGTGCAACTGGTAGCTGCCAAAGCTGCGCTTGGTTTCGATGTTGCCCACGTCTTTTTTTACCGTCATGATGCCGCCCGCTACCGTCCAGCTGGCCGGCGCTTTATGGTCGCTGGTGAGCACCCACTGGTCGAGGTTTTTGCCATCGAACAGCACCAGCGCATCCGAAGGCGCGTCGCCGGGAGCCCGGCCGGGCATCACCACGGTGGGCACGGGCTCATACACTTCCGTATCCTCGGGCTTGGCGGTTTGCTGGGCGTGGGCGGCACCCAGGCCGCTGGCCAGCAGGGCGGTGAATAGCAGGCGGGTTTTCATAGAACCAGGGCTTGGGTGGGAAATGGAATGGATTAGGTGCTTTTCAGACGTCACATAGCTGCACGGCTTTGCGCAGCGAAGCAACTTTATCGGGCTGCTTCGGAATGAATTCCTGCGCCACGTAGCCCTTGAAACCAGTGGCCACAATGGCCCGCATGATGGCCGGGTAGTACAGCTCCTGCGTTTCGTCGATTTCGTGCCGGCCGGGCACGCCGCCGGTGTGGTAGTGCGCAATATAGGCGTGGTTATCCGTGAGGGTACGAATCACATCGCCCTCGTCAATCTGCATGTGGTAGATATCGAAAAGTATCTTGAAATGCTCAGAACCCAGTTTTTTGGCCAGCGCCACGCCCCAGGCCGTGTGGTCGCACTGGTAGTCCTGGTGGTCAATTTTGCTGTTCAGCAGCTCCATTACCAGCACCACGTTGTGCCGGGCGGCCAGCGCCAGCAGGGGCGTCAGGCCCTGCACGCAGTTGGCCCAGCCGGTGGCGTCGTCCTGGCCGCGCCGGCTCCCGCTAAAGCAAATCAGGTTCTTGTAGCCCGCCGCCGCCACTTTCGGAATCATCTCGGCGTAGCTTTTTTGCAGCGTGGCGTGAAACTTGGGGTCGTTGAAGCCGTCGGTGAGGTTGATTTCAGCCCCGTTGCACATCGGCGAATCCAGGCCGTACTTCTTCAGCGTCGGCCAGTCCTTAGGCCCCACCAGGTCAATGCCTTTAATACCAATGCTTTTGGCCGCCGCGCACAGCTGGTCGAGCGTCAAATTATTGTAGCACCAGCGGCACACCGAATGGCTGATGTTGTTTTTCAGGGCGAGCGGGTCCCGGGCGTTTTCGGCGGGCGCGCAAGCCCCAAGGGCACCTGCGGCCCCAACAGCGGCCGTGCCCGCCAGTATGTTTTTGAGCGCCGTGCGGCGGGAAGGGGGCGAGGCCATGGAGCGTGAGGAACAGGGTGGGTTTTGACCAGGCGAGTCATGCTGAGCGCAGCCGAAGCATCTCTACCGTATTAGTAATCAATGCCGTTGCAACGAAGCGGTAGAGATGCTCCGACAAGCTCAGCATGACAAAATCCCTAAGCTGAGTTATTTCAAGGTCAGAATATACTTCACCATTTCGCGGGCGTCGGCTTCCGTCACGCCGGGGTGCGGCGTCATGGGCACGGCCCCCCAGTTGCCCGAGCCACCCTGGATAATTTTAGTGGCCAACATGCTGATATTTGCCTCATTGGATGGATATTTCTGGGCCACATCGGCGTAGGCCGGGCCGATGACTTTCTCCTTTTCCTTGTGGCAGCTGGAGCAGTCGGAGGCGGCAATCAGCTTGGCCCCGTTGGCCAGCAGGCCGCCGCTGTGGCCGGTGCCAATCTTCGAGATGCTGGTATCCACCTGGGGCTGCTCGGCCACGGCGGCCACGTTCCGGCCGGTCGTGCTGTCGCTGTTCAGCTCCGCCGATGAAGCCGCTTGCCGGCTCACTTCATCGGGGCCGTCTTTTTTGTAGCCGGAATCGCAGGCGGCCAGCAGGGCGCAGAGGCTGAGGAACAAGGCAGTTTTTTTCATGGGAAGGAGGCGGTTAGATTCCGAGCAGGGAATGGTTGAGGGTCGGGTTGGGGGCCGTGGCGGCGAAGTCGTCGAAGGCCTTATCGGTAACGCGGATGATGTGGTCGCGGATGAAAGCGGCCCCTTCGCGGGCGCCGTCCTCAGCACTTTTCAGGGCGCATTCCCACTCCAGCACGGCCCAGCCGGGAAAGTCGTACTGCGCCAGCTTGCTGAAAATGGCTTTAAAATCGACCTGCCCATCGCCCGGCGAACGGAAGCGGCCGGCCCGGTCTACCCAACTCTGGTAGCCGCCGTACACGCCCTGCCGCCCCGTGGGGTTAAACTCGGCATCCTTGACGTGGAACATCTTAATGCGCTCGTGGTAGATATCGATGTAGGCCAGATAATCAAGGCATTGCAGCACGAAATGCGAGGGGTCGTAGAGCAGGCAGGCGCGCGGGTGGTCGTTCACCTCCGTCAAAAACCGCTCGTAGCTGATGCCGTCGTGCAAGTCCTCGCCGGGGTGGATTTCGTAGCACAAGTCCACGCCGCAAGCATCAAACACGTTCAGAATAGGCAGCCAGCGGCGGCCCAGCTCGGCAAAGCCGTCCTCCACCAGCCCGGCCGGGCGCTGCGGCCAGGGGTACACCATGGGCCAGAGCAGCGCCCCGCTGAAGGTGGCGTGGGCCTTCAAACCCAGATTTTGGGAGGCTTTGGCGGCGTATTTCAACTGCTGCACGGCCCATTGCTGGCGGGCCTGGGGGTTGTTGCGATAGGCTTCCGGTGCAAAGCCGTCGAATAACTGGTCGTAGGCCGGGTTCACGGCCACCAGCTGGCCCTGCAGGTGGGTCGATAATTCGGTGATTTCCAGTCCAGCGGCGTTCACGATGCCCCGAATTTCGTCGGCGTAGGTCTGGCTTTCGGCAGCTTTTTGCAGGTCGATGAAGCGCGGGTCGCTGGTGGGCAGCTGCACGCCCTGGTAGCCCAGGCCCTTGGCCCAGGCGCAAATGCCGACCAAGCTGTTGAACGGGGCTTCATTGCCAATAAATTGGGCCAGAAAAATAGCGGGTCCCTGGATGGTCGTCATGGGTAGGTCACACGGTAAATTCGGTCCATTTGGTATCGGCCTGGCCCGAGGCAATAACGTTTTCAATAAAGGCCATGCCCCGGATGCCTTCTTCCAACCCTGGAAAGTCCAGGGCTTCGGACGAGGCCGTTTGGCCAGCCATTTCCGCTTGCAAAGTCAGGGCAAAATTGCGGTAGATGTTGGCGAAGGCTTCGAGGTAGCCCTCGGGGTGGCCGGCGGGGGTGCGGCTGTTGTGCTGCGCAAAAGAGCTAACGTAGCCCGTGCCGGCGCGGTGTATTTCCGTGGGTTTGTCCAGCCACTTCACTTGCAGCGTGTTAGCGTCGGCCTGCTGCCATTCCAGCCCGCCCTTGTCGCCGTAGGCCCGAATGCGGACGTTGTTTTCTTCGCCGGCCGCCACCTGCGTGGCCACCAGCACGCCGCTTGCGCCACCCGTCAGCCGGAGCAGCACCGCGCCGTCATCATCGAGCCGCCGGCCCGGCACCACAGTGTTGATGTCGGCGCAAAGCCTCTCGACCTGAAGGCCGGTCACGTATTCCAACAGGTTGAACGCGTGGGTGCCGATGTCGCCCATGGCCCCGGCAATGCCGCTGCGGGCGGGGTCGGTGCGCCAGGCTGCCTGCTTGTTATCGGTGCCTTCCTCGAAGGCGCTGAGCCAGCCCTGCGGATACTCCACGTAGGCCTTGCGGATGGGGCCAAAGATATTATTAGCAATGAGCTGGCGGGCTTCCTTCACCATCGGGTAGCCGGTGTAGGTGTGGGTGAGGCAGAGTTTACGGCCGCTGGCGGTGGCAATTTCCTTTAGCTGTTTCGCCTCGGCCAGCGAGAAAGTCATCGGCTTATCGAGGATGACGTGGAAGCCGTTTTGCAGCGCCATTTTGGCCGGCGCAAAATGTAGGTGGTTGGGCGTAACGATAGATATAACCTGCACCCGCTCGGCTTCGGGCCGCAGTTTTTCCTGCGTAATCATTTCCTCAAAGGAGGCATACACGCGGCCGGGGGCCAGGTTCAGGAGTACGCCCGTGGCCCGCGACTTCTCCGCGTCGCTGCTGAACGCGCCAGCCGTGAGCTCATACAGGCCATCGAGGGCGGCGGCCATGCGGTGGATGCCGCCGATGAATGCGCCCTGTCCGCCGCCAATCATGCCCAGTCGTAGTTTCATGGGAAAAGTGTAGTGCGAGAAGTAGAGACGCATTTTTGCGTCTCATCGTTGAACGGAACCGTTGAACAGCGCTGCCGCAAGCCGTTCAAAGACGAGACGCAAAGATGCGTCTCTACACCTCCAGCCGCGCATTGGCCTCGGCGTAGTCAATTACCTCCGCTGGCACGGGCGCATTCTGGTCTTTAAAAAGCAGCACAAACACGGCCAGCACCACGGCCGCAATGCCGGCCGGAATCAGCCAGATGGTGTGCCAGTCGTGCAGGTCGCCGGTGGTTTTGTGGGCGTCCACAATCTGCCCCGACAGCAGGGAGCCGATGAGCATGCCCACCCCGTAGGTGGCCAGAGTGATGAAGCCCTGCGCCGCGCTTTTCGACTGCTCGCCAGCGAGATTGTCGGTGTAAATCTGGCCCGTTACGAAGAAGAAGTCGTAGCAGATGCCGTGCAGCACAATGCCCGCAATCAGCATCCAGTAGGCCGAATCGCCGTTGCCGTAGGCAAAAAAGATGTACCGCACCACCCAGGCCAACATGCCGATGGCCAGCATCTTCTTTACGCCCAGTCGCACAAAAAACACCGGAATCAGCAGCATAAACAGCACTTCCGAAACCTGCCCGAGGCTCTGAACCCCGGCGGCCGATTTCATGCCCGTTTCATTCAGAAACGGGTTGGTGAAGCCGTAGTAAAACGATAGTGGAATGCAGATGGCCACCGACGACAGGAAGAAAATCAGGTACGAGCGGTTCTTCAGCAGCCCGATGGCTTCCAGGCCCATTATCTCGCCCATGGTGGCGGGGCCGGCCTTTTTGATGGGCGGCGTGGGCGGCAGCGTGAAGCTGAACACCCCCAGCAGGGCCGAGGCCCCAGCTGCCATCTGAAACGTAAGGCCGAGGTTGCCGCGCTGCTCCCAGTTCAGCCAGCCGATGGTGATGCCGGCGATAATCCAGCCCAGCGTGCCCAGCACCCGGATGTTGGCAAATTCCTTCTGCGGATTCTGCATCTGCCTGAATGAGATGGAGTTCACCAGCGCCAGCGTGGGCATGTACACAATCATGTACATGAGCACGTAGGGGTAGAAGGCTGAAAAGTCGCCCGCCCGCGATGCCAGCCACAGCAGCACCGCGCCCGTCAGGTGCAGCACGCCCAGGATTTTCTGGGCCGAAAAGTACCGGTCGGCAATCAGCCCGATGATGAACGGGGCCACGATGGCCCCCACCGACTGCGTGAGAAACGCGCTGCCCACCTGCGTGCCCGTGGTGTGCAGGTTCTGCAGCAGGTAGGTGCCCAACGTCACAAACCAGGCCCCCCAGATGAAGAACTCCAGGAACATCATCAGGGACAGCTTAAAGCGGATGGCAGGCGTCATGGGCAGGAAGGTTGCGTGAGAAAGGAATTCGAATGAGAAATAGAACGTCATGCAGAGCGCAGCGAAGCATCTTTAGCGCTTCGCCTGACGCCAAAACCTCGCCCCTGCCGGGCACGGCCCCGGCAGGGGCGAGGTTTCCCCGCGAGCGGGTCGTCTCAGGTAGTGGCCCAGGCCCGGTCGCCCTTTTTATAGGGCACGTTGCCGTCGTAGCGGCCGGGGATGGGTAGGTAGCGCAGGGCCTTCGTCGCGCCTACTTCCGAGGTGAAGAAGCCCAGCAGCGTAAGCTCCTTCATCATGCGGAAGTAGTGGGCGGGGTCGTCTTTCTGCTTGTTTTGGGTGAAGGCTTTCTGCTCGGCATCGAGCGAAGTGAGGAAGGTGGTGCGCTGGGCGGGGTCGCAGGCGAGGAAGCCTTTGCCGGTCTTCGCCTTGCAGTCCTGGTCGATTTTGGTGAGGCCGTTGAGGAAGGTTTTCTGGTCGGCGGGCGTGTAGCAGTCGCGCACCATCACGCTCATAAAGCTGCCCACCTGGGCGGCTTTGGCCCCCGGCGTCTGGGTGGCGGGCAGAATGGTTTCGCCCACTTCATCGAGCAGGCCCACTTGGTTGGCATCCAGAAACGGCTTCGCTTCTTTGGCCACCGGCGTATCGCCAGCGGCGGTTTTCTCGTCCTTTTTAGCGGGCGAGGAGCAGCTGGTCAGGAAAAAGTCAGCGCCGATAACGGTGCCACCCATGATGATGGCCACGCGGGCGAGGGCGTCTCTTCTGTTCATGATGGGGGGCGGTTAGATGTTTTGCTTTTTGAGCTCGCTCACGGCGTGGTCTACGGCGCGGGCCGTGAGGGCCATGTAGGTGAGCGAGGGGTTCTGGCAGGCGGCCGAGGTCATGGCCGCGCCATCGGTCACGTACACGTTGGGGGCGTCCCACACTTGGTTGTGGCCATTGAGCACCGATGTTTTGGGGTCGCGGCCCATGCGGGCAGTGCCCATCTCGTGGATGCCGCCGCCCAGCGTGTAGCCGTTATTATAAGTCCTTACGTTCTTCAGGCCCGCTTTTTCCAGCATTTCCAGCCCGTCCTGCATCATGTCGATGCGCATTTTCTGCTCGTTGTCGCGAATGCTGGCATCGAAGGCCAGCACGGGCAGGCCCCACTTATCCTTTTTGGTTTTGTCGATGGTTACCTGGTTGTCGTGGTAGGGCAGGGTTTCGCCGAAGCCGGTGATGCCCATCGTCCACTTGCCGGGCTCGGTGAGGGCGTCCTTGAAGTCGCCGCCGATGCTCATTTCCGGGATGTCGCGGCTCCAGCCCTCGCGCCCGGCACTGCCCTGGTAGCCAAAGCCGCGAATGTAGTCGCGCTTATCGCCGAAGAGGTTGCGGAAGCGCGGGATGTAAATGCCGTTGGCGCGGCGGCCATACACGTATTTGTCCTCGAAACCCTCTACGTCGCCGTGCGCGCCGGCCCGGAAGTGGTGGTCCATCAGGTTGTGGCCCAGCTCGCCGCTGCTGCTGCCCAGGCCGCCGGGCCACACGTCGGTGGCCGAGTTCATCAGTATCCAGGTTGAATTGAGCGTGGACGCATTGAGGAAGATGACCTTAGCAAAATATTCGATGGTCTGGTTGGTTTCGGCATCAAGCACTTCCACGCCCTTGGCCCGCTTGGTGTCCTTGTCGTAGAGAATGCGGGTGACGATGGAAAACGGGCGCAGCGTGAGGTTGCCGGTGGCCACGGCCGCCGGCAGCGTGGCCGACTGCGTGCTGAAATACGACCCGAACGGGCAGCCCAGCCAGCATTTGTTGCGGTACTGGCAGTTCACGCGGTTGTGGTGCGGCATCGTGATGTTGGCCGTGCGGCCGATGACCATGCGCCGGTGCGCGTAGTTCTTCTTGATGCGGGCGGCCACGTCCTTTTCCACCACGTTCATCTCCATGGGCGGCATAAACTCGCCGTCGGGCAGCTGCGGCAGCCCCTCTTTGGAGCCGCTGATGCCGGCAAATTTCTCCACGTAGCTGTACCACGGAGCCATTTCCTTGTAGCGCACGGGCCAGTCCACGGCAATGCCGTCCTTGGCGTTGGCCTCAAAGTCGAAGTCGCTCAGGCGGTACGACTGCCGGCCCCACATCAGCGAGCGGCCGCCCACCTGGTAGCCCCGGAACCAGTCGAAGGGCTTAATTTCCACGTAGGGGCTGTCCTTGTCGCTGGCCCAGTAGCTCAGGTTGGTTTCGTTTAGGGTGTAGTCGCGCTTCAGCACCGGGTAGTTGGCAATCATCTCCTGGGTTTTGCCGCCGCGATGCTCGTATTCCCACGGGGCCTTGTTGGCGTTCACGTAGTCCTTGATGTGCTCCACGTTGCGGCCCCGCTCCAACATAATGGTTTTGAGGCCTTTCTCGGTCAATTCCTTCGCCGCCCAGCCCCCCGAGATACCCGACCCGATGACGATGGCGTCATATGTATTTTTTTCCATGTTACGCTAACAAGTGATGTGGAATTTGAGAAAGGAATCAATTGAGCCGTCAGGGCAGGGCATGGGCTGGCAAGCAGTATGGGCCACGCGTTGCAAGCAAATATAAAATAATTTGTTGCCGCCCAACCACAACGTGGCCAATAATTTACATAATATTGTTACTGATGAGTGTGCACGCACTTACCTTGCTAATCAACCTGCTGCGCTGCCTGCTGACTAATAAGGGTTTTGGATATCGCAAATAATTTATTGTCAAATGTTTATGCCGTTTCGCCGGTTGACTTTTGACTTTCTTTCCTGGCTCAACAATTCCACTAACTACCCATGAGCAAACTTCCTGAATTGCCGCTGAGCAACCCGCCCGAAGCGCCATCGCGGCGCGAGTTCCTGAAGCAGGGGGCCGCCGCTGCGGCCGTGTTCATGATTGTGCCGCGCTTCGTGCTGGGCGGCCGGGGCTACACCGCGCCCAGCGACCAGCTGGTGGTGGCTGGCGTGGGCGTGGGCGGCAAGGGCGAAAGCGACCTGGCCGCCTTCGCCAAAACCGGCAAAGTCCGCATCGGCTATCTATGCGACGTGGACGACCGCCGCGCCGCCCGCTCGGTGCAGGCATTTCCGCAGGCCAGGTACTATAAGGACTGGCGGCAGCTGCTCGATAAGGAGGGCAAGAATTTCGATGCCGTATCGGTGGCCACGCCCGACCACAACCACGCCGTGATTACCCTGGCCGCCATGCAGCTGGGCAAGCACGTCTACGTGCAAAAGCCCCTCACCCACGATATCTACGAAGCCCGCGCCCTCACCGAGGCCGCCAAACGCTACAAAGTGGTGACCCAGATGGGCAACCAGGGCGCATCCGGCGACGGCGTGCGCCAGCTTCAGGAATGGTACGATGCCCGCCTCATCGGCGAGGTGCACACCGTGTATTGCTGGACCGACCGGCCGGTATGGCCGCAAGGCATTCCCTGGCCCGCGCCGGCGTCCGGCGTGCCCAAAGAGCTGGACTGGGACCTGTGGCTGGGCACCGCGCCCCAGCGGCCCTACGTCGATAAGCTGGTGCCCTTCAACTGGCGCGGGTGGTGGGAGTACGGCACCGGCGCGCTCGGCGACATGGGCTGCCACCTGATGGAAGCGCCGTTCCGGGTGCTGAATCTGGGCTATGCCACGGCGGTGCAGGCCAGCGTGGGCAGCGTGTATGTGGATGAGTTTAAGCGCGGCTATTTCCCCGACAGCTGCCCGCCCTCCAGCCACGTCACGCTCACGTTTCCCAAAACCAATAAGACCAAGCACGAGGTCACGATGCACTGGATGGACGGCGGCATTCAGCCCGAGCGCCCCGAGGAATTAGGCCCCAACGAGAAGTTCGGCGACGGCGGCAACGGCATCCTGTTCATTGGCAAAAAAGGCAAAATGATGGCCAGCACCTACGCCGCCGACCCACGCCTTGCCCACCTCCCGCACCAACGAAGTGCACGTAAAACCCACCCTGGCCCGCGTGCCCGACGGGGCCAACGGCCACTACGCCCAGTGGGTGGAGGCCTGCCTGGCCGGCTACGGCAACAAGGCCGTCAGCTCGCCCTTCGAGCTGGCCGGCCCGCTCACCGAAGCCCTGCTCATGGCCAACCTCGCCATTCGCGGCTACGATATTCAGCGCCCAAAAACCACCGGCGCGGGCTTCGACTACCCCGGCCGCGGCATTGAGCTGCTATGGGACCCGCAGCAGCTGCGCGTCACCAACTTCGAGGACGCCAACCAGTTTGTGAAGCGCACCTACCGGCCGGGCTGGTAGGAGCGGGGCAAGCGGGCGGAAAGCCGTCATGCAGAGCGCAGCGAAGCATCTTTACCGCAATAGTAATTGATTGCGTTGAGCGGTAAAGATGCTTCGCCGCGCTCTGCATGACGGTCAATTTATATTCTAAAACGGGTCGTCGTTCACCTCCACCCAGTAATTATCCGGGTCCTGCAAATACACCTGCTTCACCCCATCGGGCCGGGCCGTCGATTCTTTGGCGAGCCCGGCCCAGCTGCCGTAGGTGGTGGCGAGCTGGTCGAGGTGAGCGGTGAATTTTTTCAGGTCTTTCACGCTGAAAGCCAGGTGCATGTTTTTATCGTGCGGCTCCACTTTGGCCGCGCCCTGAATGATGTGCAGCTGGCTGTGCGGCCCCATCCGAAACCAGACGTGCCGGCCGTCCTTGAACGGCTCCGGAATCTGCTGCAATTCGAGCACTTTGCCGTAGAAATCCACGCTTTTCTGCAGGTCGAAGACGTAGAGCGCGACGTGGCTGACCGCCGGTTGGCTTTGGGCCGCAGCTGGTGCCGTGCTACTCAGCGCCATCAGCAGGCCTAATGCACCCTTAAAAAGCGTTTTCTTCATGGTTGAGGAAGTGGCTTGGCCGTGCGAACCGACCGGTGAAAACGGCGGCAAGGTGCAATTATTTTTCGGGTCGCAGTGCTTCAGCTTTCTGATTTGCAGCAGATTGAGCTATTGAAAGCGCATTGTTAGAGCGGCTGAATATGTTCGCGCTGCTCATGCGTGTAGCATAAGCACCGACCATGCCCGGTAGCGTGTGGAAGCGAGCCCCGGGCGAGCGGCGTTACTTTTGGGCAGTCGCGTTTTTCAGCCCCCCATTCTCCTCCGCATGAGCATCGATTCCGCCTTCCGCCTGACCGGTAAAATTGCGCTGGTAACCGGCTGTAACAAAGGCATTGGCCAGGCCATGGCCCTGGGGCTGGCCGAGGCCGGGGCCGACATAATCGGCGTATCGGCCACGCTGGCGGCCGATGGTGGCGACACTGGCCGCCTGGTGCGAGCCCTGGGCCGCGATTTCCACGCCTATCAAGCCGATTTCAGCCAGCGCGCCGCCACCGATGCCTTCATCGCGCAGGTGCAGCAGGATTTTCCGCGCATCGACATTCTCATCAACAATGCCGGCACCATTCGCCGCGCCCCCGCCGCCGCGCATTCCGACGAGGATTGGGACGATGTGCTGGCCATCAACCTCGATGTGCCGTTCCGGCTGGCCCGCGCGGTGGGCAGCCAGATGCTGCGGCAGGGGAGTGGCAAAATCATCTTCACGGCCTCCCTGCTCACTTTCCAGGGCGGCATCAACGTGCCCGGCTACGCGGCCAGCAAGGGCGCCATCGGCAGCCTGGTGAAGGCGCTGGCCAACGAGTGGGCCGGCCGGGGGGTGAACGTGAATGCCATCGCGCCCGGCTATATTGCCACCGACAACACCACCGCCCTGCGCCAGGACGAGGAGCGTAGCCAGACCATTCTGGGCCGTATTCCGGCCGGCCGCTGGGGCACCCCGGATGATTTCAAGGGCCCCACCGTATTTCTGGCCTCGGCTGCTTCCGACTACGTGCACGGCACCATCCTCACCGTGGACGGCGGCTGGATGGGGCGGTAGCAGGAGGGTCAATTTTAACGCAATAAGCCAGGCTTGTTGTGGCTCAGGAGGTTGCTGAATAGGCTTTCACCTCCTGGCGGGAGGTGCCCAACCCGTCGATGCCCAGCTCCACTACATCGCCGGGCTGGAGGTACACGGGCGGCTTCAGGCCCAGGCCCACGCCGGCGGGCGTGCCGGTCGAGATAATGTCGCCGGGCAGAAGCGTCATGAACTGGCTGAGGTAGGAAATCAGAAAAGGAATTTTGAAGATGAGGTTGGCGGTAGTGCCGTCCTGCATCATCCGGCCGTTCACCGAGAGCCAGAGGCGCAGGTTGTTTACGTCTCCGATTTCATCGGGCGTAGCCAGAAACGGGCCCACGGGCGCAAAGGTGTCGCAGCCCTTGCCCTTGTCCCAGGTGCCGCTGCGCTCCAGCTGAAACGCACGCTCCGACACGTCGTTGTGCAGCGTGTAGCCGGCGATATATTGGTGCGCATCGGCCTCTTCCACGTAAGAAGCCCGCTTGCCGATAACCACGGCCAGCTCCACTTCCCAGTCGGTTTTCACCGAGTTTTTGGGGATGATGAGGTCGTCGTTCGGCCCCACATAGGCCGTGGTCGACTTCATGAACAGCACCGGTTCGGGTGGGGGCGTGGCCCCGGTTTCGCGGGCGTGGTCGGCGTAGTTCAGGCCGATGCACAGGATTTTGGAGGGCCGAGCCACCGGCGGCCCGAGGCGCTCGCCGGTGGCGATGGGAGCTAGTTGGCCTTCGTTGGCCAGCAGGAATTCTGCGAGCCGCTGCAGGCCGTTGGAGGCGAAAAATGCCTCATTATACTCTTCGCCGAAGGCCGAAACGTCAAATTGCTGGTCCTGGATGATGACGCCCGGCTTCTCGTAGCCAGGCTGGCCGTAACGGATTAATTTCATTGTAGGGCAGTGTATGTCTGGAAATGAATACTAAAAGAACGTCAGGCTGAGTGTTATCGAAGCATTTACACTCAATAATAATCGAATTTCCCGCCCGGTGGAGATGCTGCAACTGTGCGCGGCACGCTACGCTACGTAAGCCGACAGCCCCAACTCCTTAGCTGACGGGCGCATTCTGGATGGTCTTATCAAGTGCATAAACGGCCATAAACGCAGGTTTTCTGGGCCGTTTTTTTGCACCGTTTATTGGAGGGCTCGGAGTTTACGAAACTCATCTCTAATTTGAGTTTCGTAAACTCCAACTGGGCAGCTAGGCTAGTTTAGCCTCTCCGCAAGTGAGCCGAAGTAGCAGTTTAGGAAACCGAGGATACATTTAAAACAATTGCTTTTGCATTGGGGCGTTAACAGCCCTCCGTTCTACTTTCGCTCGATGCTGCGCTCCCTCCACTTACTACCCGCTGTCGTCATGGTCCTGCTGGGTAATGGCCCCGGTCATCCCAAGAAGTTGAGCACGCGACCACCGGCCGAATCGACACTCAACCCGGAACTACACCGCGCGTGGACGCAATTTGCCCAAGCGGTGCGAGCGAATGACCTGCCCGCCCTGCGACAATTGTCGGCGGCGTGCATTCAGTGCACCGATTGCGTGACGAATACCGCAGCCGAAGAAACGGCCTTCGAAACCTACAAGGACCAAAACCCCAATACGTGGTACGACGAGCTGTTCGATTCTTTTAGCTTTATCCCCGCCGATGCCTTCTGGCGCAAGGACGGTCCCCTGATTTTTGACGCAAAAACCAAGTCGCGTCTACTGAATCCGGCCAAGCTGCGGTTCGCAGCGAACGACCACAACAAAGCGGGGTATGTAGCACCTTGTTTGATTTTGCCCGCGCAAGCGGCCTCGTCTCATGTCGACGAAGTGCTCCTAACCTACATCGAGCCCTATCCTTCTGGACAGGGGGAAGGAATGCAAAAAGCATTCGCTTTTGTAAAAACCAAGCAGGGCTACAAGTTTTGCGGCTATTCCACCATTCCGTAGCCCAGCAAGCCAGTTACTTGTTCAATTTAACGGTAGAATAAATCTACGAGGTTGCACGGGTAATTTTTGGGTATGAGAGTAGCCATCTATGCCCGTGTATCGACGAAAGAAAAGGGACAGGACCCGGGGAATCAGGTTCACCAGTTACGCGAGTTTGCCGAGAAGCACGGCAGCATTTATAAGGTGTTCACCGAAGAGGTGTCGGGTGGTAAGTTCGACCGCGCCCAGTTCAAGCAACTGCAGCTCGAAGCCTACCAGAAGAAGCTTGCCCGGGTCGTGTTCTGGCGGTTGGACCGCTTTAGCCGCGAAGGGGCGCTGCCCACGCTCAAGTACCCAGCCATATGCCACCCTTTTATGTTTGGGCAATAAAAAAAGGCCATTTCCGATGAGGAAATGGCCTTTCTAGCAAACTGGCGGTCTGGACGGGACTAAAATCCTGGTATTTCAGCATACCTCATTGCATTTAAAAAGTGCCTTAAATGGGCTGAAAAGGCATTATTTGGTATGATAAGAATTAGGGAAATACCGTAAGGTTTGTTAAATTTGTCCCCTCTGCTGTCCCCCGGACTCTTAACGCCTCACAAAATGCCCGAAGCCAAATTTGTACTAAAAGAGCCCGGCGCTTCCGGGTCCACCCTCATCTACCTCTTCTATAATTTCAACCAGCAGCGGTTGAAGATGAGTACCAAACTAAGCATCCCGCCGGCGCAGTGGCTGCCCGAGAAGCAGCGGGCCGTCGCCGGTAAGAAGTACCCCCACAACGCCGACCTGAACCTTCGACTCAACCAAATCCACGCAGGTGTAAACCAGGCCTTCCTCCGCTTGCAAACCCTCGATGAGCCCATCACCCCGGAGACGCTGAAAGCCGAGCTGGAAATCGAGCTAGGAGCAGAGCGTCTATCGGCCCGGCCTATTATGCTGGCCGATTTCGCCGAGCGCCTCACCGAGGAACTGGCCGGCAGCCGGGCCGCCAACACCCTGCAGGTGTACCGCTCCAGCATCCAGCACCTGCGCGACTTTGAGAAGCACAGCCGCCGGCGCTACGATTTCACGGCCATCAATCTGGAGTTCTACAACAAATTCACCGATTACCTCAGCACCAAGAAAGGCCACACCCCCAACACGGTGGGCAAAATTATCAAGACGCTCAAGTCGTTTCTGACCGAAGCCGTCGAACGGAAGCTGCACACCAATCTCGATTACAAGAGCAAGCGGTTCAAGGTTGAGAAGGAGGAAACCGAAGCTATCTACCTTACCGTCCCCGAACTCACCACGCTGGCCCACCTCGAACTATCCGTCGGCTCCTCCCTGGCCAACGTCCGCGACATCTTCGTATTTGGGGCCTTCACCGGCCTGCGTTTCTCCGACCTGGCCCAGCTATCCAAAGTCGCCGTCAGTGGCAAGGAAGGGCAGAAGGTGCTGAAGGTGCGCACCCAGAAAACCGACAAGGTTGTCGTCATCCCCCTGCACCCGCTGGCCGAACTCATCCTCTCCCGCAACGAAGGCTACCCGCCCAGAGCCTACAGCAACCCCGCCACCAACCGGCTGCTAAAGGAGCTGGCCCAGAAAGCCGGCTTTACGGACCCGGTAGAAGTAAGCACTGCCACCGGCAAAGCAGTCAAGCAAAAGTGGGAGCTGGTCACCACGCATACCGCCCGCCGCTCCTTTTGCACCAATGCCTACTTGGCTAATATCCCATTGCCGGCCATCATGGCGCTGTCGGGCCATTCCAAAACCCAAACCTTCATGTCGTACATCCGCATCACCGCCGAAGAAAACGCCACGCAATTACTGACGCACGCTTTTTTTCGAAATACTCCGGCCGGATAATAAAATACCACCAATAATACCCTGAAAGTGGCCCGCTCCAACGGACCACTTTTTTTGTGAATAGTCGTTATTTTTTCTGCTTCCGCTAATTGACTGACGAATAGTGTTATACTCGTCTAAATTACACAAGCTGCTTCGTTAATAATATGCCGTTACCAGCCGCGTGCATGTAATTACAAAGAGCTGATAACAAGGATTTTGTTGATGATTTTCGACGCCTTAAGTTTGGATATAATTATTCAAAACGCCTGAAAATCCAGCGAAATGAGCGAGCCCTATATTTTATTTCCGGTCCCCCTGAGCGAATTAAAAACGCTGATTCACGATGCTGTCTCCGAATGCCTAGCCGCAACGTCAGCCAGTAGAACCGGCGACTCTCCCGATGGCCTAATTAGCCGCGAAGAGGCTGCCGACCTGCTCCACATCAGCTACCAGACGCTGGCCAAACGCACCCAGAGCGGCGAGTTTGTCGCCTACCGGGTGGGCTCGCGGGTGCTCTACAAGCGCACCGAGCTCATTGCCGCCCTTATTCCTACCAACCGCTACACGGTGCCCGGTAACAAGCGCGGCCCGAAACCGAAGCTCCGAGCCGCTGCATAAGCTGCTTTCAACATTTCCACCTGTAGGTAGGGTAGGAGCAAGCCTTTGTCATAAACTACAACTCTGCTACCCAACACTTCCTACGAAACCTCCAACATCGGCCCGCGCAGCTCCACCGAGCCCCGCGCACTGTTGTTCAGGAAACGCATTACTTCCAGGTAGTTGTGGCCCATCTCCTCGATGGCTTCCCGAAGCCGTACCAGCGCACTATCCGGCCGCCCAGGTGCATTGGTGCAGACGATGCCCCGCACCATCCACAGCTCCAGCAAGTCGCTTACCGGCATGGTGTGTACCTGGTACTGCCCCGTATTGTCCGAGTGAAGTTCAATGGTGCCCCGCCGGTCCGTGATAGGCGCTACCAGCCGCTTCAGCAGCACATTTTCGGCCGTCACCAGCACGTAACTTTCATCAGGACGCAGCTGGTCCCAGCGGTCCACGAAAGAGCAAATTACAATATCGTGGTGCTTGAAACTCGGGTACATACTGTCGCCCGCTACCTCAAAGGCCCGGTGGGCGCCCGAGAAGCCCGGGATGTGGAAAGGCTTCAGGTCACCCACGTACTGTTCCTGGTTAAAGGAGTGCGAATAGCCCGCCTGTGCCTGTACGGGCACAAACACCGTGTTTTCCTTACCCGTCCGGTCTACCGTCACAGTCAGCACTTGGCCGCTGGTTAAGCCCCGGTAGGGCATTGTCGGCCTCGGCGTCATGATGTTTCCCGATAGGTGAGGAGCCTCAACGCCCGGCCGCAGCATCGGGCCGCGGCCCATCAGCAGCCAGTCGCCGGAA
Organism: Hymenobacter artigasi; assembly: GCF_012275535.1. Classification (GTDB taxonomy): domain Bacteria; phylum Bacteroidota; class Bacteroidia; order Cytophagales; family Hymenobacteraceae; genus Hymenobacter; species Hymenobacter artigasi. Next base: position 90,104 of record NZ_JAAVTK010000005.1, read on the forward strand.
ATCTCGGGGAAGGTTGCCAGCAATTCCACCAGCGAATCATACCCTGGCTTGAAGTCACCTGCCAAGAACTTATAAACTTTTGAGGCATTCGTGTGCCCCAGTTTTTGGCTGGCTTGGTTTGCATTCAATTGATAGTGAGCCAGAATCTGCTTTATTCTGTCACTAACGCCAGTTGGATTTTCCATGCCTCTCGTAATTTATTGTCTCTTTTCGGAAGATTTATTCGTTAGTTTGTACGAAGAGCATCACTTCTTACAAACAAATGTAACAAATTACCAAGAGTATGCAAGACCTTACGACAAAATCCCCTATAAGTTCTGACAAGGAGCCCACCTTGCGCGACCTCTACGACCGCATGGGCCCTCGAAACGGCATCGCCGGCCGCGTGGTAGCGCAACTGGCCGCCGAAGGAGTCAGCGTGGCCGTGAGCACGGTGTTCAACGTCATCTACGGCCGCTCCAGCCACGCCGCAGTTACGGAAGCCTTCCTGACGGTGGTAGCCGCCGAGAAGCAGCGCCGGGCTGACATCGTCGCCCGTACCAAAGCCCTCGCCGACTAACGCCATGCAGGTAGCCCTTCTGGTCCCCGAAAACGAGTGGCGCACCTTGCTCAGCACCGTCAGCAAGTTGGAGGAAGCGCACGCCGCCGCCCTGGCTGCCGCGCCCGCGCCCGACGACATCCTGACCGTGCCCCAGGCCGCCGAAGCCCTCGGCCTTACCCCCGAAGCTGTCCGCCGCGCCCGCCGCGAGGGCCGCCTCAAAGGCATCCGCCGCAACGAAAAGGAGTGGGGTTTCCACCGCTCCGTCATCGAGCAGTTTCCTCGCCGCTACCACCGCCAGGGCCAGTAAGCCAATGTCTCACGCCCTCACCCACGGTGCCCTTTGCAACGGCATCGGCGGCTTCGCGCTGGCTGCCCGCAAAGCCGGCATCCGCACCATCTGGACTTGCGAAACGGACCCGTTTTGCAACGCCGTCAGCCGCCGCCACTTCCCCAGTGCCCATCAATACGGCACCATCTACGATGTCCACCACCCGCCCCGCCCCGACATTATTTCCGCCGGCTACCCTTGCCAGCCAGTTAGCCTGGCCGGGCACCGCGCAGGCGCGGCAGATGACCGCTGGCTCTGGCCGGAAGTGCTGCGCCTTGTTGCCCAATGCCGGCCCGGCTGGTTCCTTGGTGAAAATGTTGCTGGCCACGTCACAATGGGCCTCGACGGCGTGCTTTCTGACCTGGAAGCCGCAGGCTACGAAGTCTGGCCGGTTGTTATTCCGGCTTGCGCCCTCGACGCCCCGCACCGCCGCGACCGGGTCTGGATTATTGCCCACGCCCACGACGACCGACGCCGGCACCGGCCGCATCAACCGCAGTCCGAGCCCCAATGCCACTCCGCGCCCGACCCTGGCGCTCTATTTCAAGCTGCTGCCCACCCCGATAGCCAACGACGCGGCCAACCCCCAGGCCTACCCATCACGGACGAGCCGGAAGCGCCCCAGCGAGTTCCGGGGCCTGGCGGCAGCACTGGCCCAGCAGAACCCGGAAACGGCTGGCCTCTATCTGAACCCCCGCTTCGTCCTCGAGCTGATGGGCTTCCCGCCCACCTGGTGCGACCTGACGGAACCGGAGATGCAGCAGGTCCGCCGCCTGACCCGCGCCACTGGCGCCGCCACGCGCTCCGCGCCGTCGGCAACGCGCTAGTTCCGCAGATTCCCGCCCTGTTTTTTCAATTCATCGCCGACCACGAAGCCGGCCTAATTCTTCCCTAACCATGTCGCAGCTGCTTCCCATTGTCGGCCCTGCCGGGTCGGACCCGGATAGTCCCGAGGCCACCACGTCCATCATCAGCATCCAGAAGGCCAAGCTCAAAGACCAGCACCTGACGTGCGAATTCACCGAGCAGCGCACCCAGGATGCCCCCCCGCGCAGCTTCGCACTCACCTGTGCCGAGCAGGTTCACCCCGACCTGCCCCACCGCCTCAGCCGCCTGGTCCCGCACCTGTGCCTGCTCACCGAGCAGCTGACCGAGGGCCCCGACTACTGGCCCGACGAGTCCGAAGAACTGCCCGCCCTATTCGAGCAATTCACCGTCACCGGCTTCTCGATGGGCCGCAACCAAAGCGGCGTCACGCTCATCGGCCAGCGCGAGCTCACCGGCGGCCGGGTGCTCAACCTCACCACGCCCTACCAATGCTTCGACGACGAGCAGGGCAGCTACCCCTACGCGCCCCTGCTCGAGACGGAGCTACTGGAGGCCCTGACCGAAGTCGAAGCCGCCCTACGCGGTAAATGCACCGACTTCCGCCAGCTCGATTTGTTCGAGCAGCCGGCCGCCGCGCAGCTAGGTGGGCCCCAGTAGTCTGCCGTCGTGAATTATGTGCAGCACACCCGCGCCGCTCACGAGCGGCTACGCGCCCAGGCTGGGGCCACCCCGCACCACGTCAGCCTGTATTGGGCCCTGTTTTTTCAGTGGAACGCCGCCCGCTTTCCCACGGCCCTCGACCTCGACCACGCCGTCACCATGCAGGCCGCCCGCATCGGCAGCCGTCACACCTACCGCGCTACCCTGCGCGACCTCGACGCCTGGAACCTGCTCTCCTACCACCCCAGCCAGTCCCGCTACGACCACAGCCGCTGCCTCCTGCGCGACCTGTCCGGTCCCGACATGGTGCCACCAAGCCCCGCTGCATCGGGGCCAGAAGTAGCCCCGATGCCCCCCCGCACCGAGGCCACTTCTGGCCCACATAAAACTGCCGCATCGGAGCCAGAAGTGGCCCAAGCACTTAGGTCAGAAGTGGTCCTGATGAAGGGTCCATGTGGGCCAGAAGTGGCCCAAGACACTATAGTAAGTAAAACAATAGTCTTAAACAGTGTAGTAGTAAACGGCGACGCCGCCACTGCAAAAAAAAAGAAGGGGCCTGCGGCGCTCCCCGACGAAGGGCTTTCAGAAGCGGAGGTTTTCAACCCCGACTTACCGGCCGACGACCCAGGCGCAGCCCCAAAAAAGAAAGTTGCGCCAAAGAAAAAAGGGGTACGCGTCGACACCATCCGCGCAGCAGCCTCCACCGGCCCCAACGAGCCGCTCCGGCGTGCCCCGCTCCCCGAGGTGCTTTTCCGACAGTCGGCGCTTTACGAGTTCGAGGCCTTTACCGCGGCCTTCACCGGCACCGATTACGCCCTGGCTGACCTGCGCCACTACCACCAGCTCATCGATAACTGGCGCGACAAAAAAACCGGGCTGCCGCCCCTGCGCCGCGATTGGGTCGCTACCTCCAAAAAATTCATGCTCAATGATGCAGCTGACAACCGCCTTAAACTCGCCCCCGGAACCCACCAGCACCCGCCTGGCCAGCACAGCCCCAACCCCGGAACACGGCCTGCTTCAACTGGCTACCGCTCCAAGTACGATGCGTGAGTTGGCCAGCACCCCCAACCCCGAAGCCCGCGCCCTGCTGGCCGAGGTTTCGGTGGGCCTCACCGTAGCCCAGGCCGCCGCCGCGCCCAAGCTATTCCAACTGCGCCACCGCCTGGGCGAAACCGTGCTGGTAAAGCTACTGGTAGTCGTGCTGCGGGCCTTTATGGACTCGCTACGCGTGCCCGACAAACCCGACGCGGCCGATATCCTGGAACTGGCCGACACGCTGGCCCATACCTACACCCACGACAGCCTGAAGGACATCATTCTGGCTTTGAAAGAGGCCCGCACCCATGGCACCAAGTTCTACCAGTCGCTCGACGTGAGCACCCTCTACCGGCTTATCGCCGAGTATTTCACCCGCAAGGCGGCCTACCTCGAAAACCGCCACCTCGACCAGAAAGCCAACGGGGCTAGTACCCAAGCCGCCGACGTGAAGCTACTCGGCGATGCGGCCCCCAAGCTGCTCGAAAATGTGGCCCAGCAGATTCCCGCCGACCACCCCAACGCCGAGGCCTTGCGCCAGAAGCTCACCATCACCAACCAAAAAGCCCGCCGCGGCCTCATCACCCCCCTGGAAGCCGAGCAGCAGCGCGCCGAGGTTCGCCAGGCTACCGAGCGCAAGCCCCGCAACTCCTGGCAGGCTAGCCCCGAAGCCCAGGCTGCTATCAACGCCCGCCACCGCCAGGAAGACCAGGCCCTGGCCGACAAATACTACGTCCGCTCATGAATCCCGATAACTCCAATACCGCTTACTACCGCGCTAGCTGCGGCAGCCTCTACCGCGTCCGCACCCTGCAAGCCCGCCGCCGCACCCACGCCTCCAATTTCAGTCCCGAGTACGCCACTCACCCTGACGAGGTAGCCCGCCTAGTTGCCATCGGTTACTTCGTTCCAGCCCTATGCCCATAGCCGCCGAGCACCAGCAGACCCCACTTGATTTCGGTACCATGACGGCCGGCGAAATCACCGGGGCCATCTTAAAATACCTCATCACCCAAGGCTACACCGTCTGGAGCCAAAACACCACCTACATATACGACCCCGACGCCCAATGCTGGCGCGTCAACCCTCAGGGCATACGAGGCGTCCCCGACATCATCGGCTTCCGCAACCGCGACGGCCTATTCATCGGCGTCGAAGTCAAAGCCGGCCGCGACCAGTTGCGTCTCCACCAAAAGCAGTTTCTTGATGAGTTGAAAGGTGCTGGTGGCCTGGCATTCGTGGCTCACGACCTCGCCCGATTTCAACGGTCATTTGTGCTTAGGGGGTTAGTTCTGCTGAAAGAGTTTTAACGTGTTGTCAGTTGGTAGTTTTCCAGAGCCCGCGCTAATTCCATTTGTATCTGGTTTCGTAATTCCACAGGCTCAATAACCTCCACATCAGCACCATACCCTAATAGCAGTGTTATTAATTCTCGCGTTGGCACCACTTTTAATCGCACAATCTCCTCACCTTCAGCTATGTCCACCTGCTGAGATGAGTGCAGTGGCTTAGTAAGGATGTAGGGCAGGCGGTTTGCTGAAAAACGCAGTTTGATGTCCAGTAGTGCAGCCCGCGGAAGCACTGACATGCCGATAAGATTTGCAAAAAAGGTGGTAGGGTCATCCTCACTTTGTTGATATCTCTCCTCGCTAGGTGCGACGCCCTGTATTCGGTCAAGGGCAAAGACAGATGCTCCCGGTAGCCGCCCATGCCGCTGTCCTATCACAAACCAGCGCCCATTATATTGCTTCAATAGGTGTAAGTGAACGACTTCGCGTCGCGCTTCTGGAGCATGAAATGGTTGATAGGTTAGCCACTGTGTTTGCTGATTCTTTATTGCCGTGTACAATTGGCTGAGCCATTGCTGCCCCTGAACATTTGCCGGTTGCTCAAACTGCAGTACTACCCGCTCATTCAGTCCGTCTTGGTAGCTGAGCCGCATTTCAAGGCGTTGTACCACACCGTGCAATTCCTCTGATATGCCTAGTCCCTGCAGTTGTTCGAGAGCACCTAACGCCTGCTGCAATACTACCAAGTCATCAATCGTAAGCGGATTGTTGAATATTGAGTACTCCTCTTCACTGTAATGATAGCCATTTTCAGCGTCCCATGCTATAGGGGCATCGTACCCAGTTGCGCCCCCACTGCGCATGTTCTTTAAATCTTCCCGAAGCGTCCGTATGCTGATGTCCCCCCCTTCGCCTGATTGCTCGCCAACCACCGTTGACACCTCGCGGCGTAGCTTTTCAAAGGTCCATCTGTGCGCTTTGCGCCGGAGACAAGCGTCAATGACTGCGTAGCGCAACAGCGCATTCTTACTTGTAGGCATGCTTTTTTTAAAAAAAAATCTGGCTGTGCAGTTTGGCTGCACACCAGTGTAGTTGCTTTGTTCCATCGCTCAGCAACACCCCGCGATTTTTCACTGGATTCTGAAGTCAAGCCGGCTATTTCATCACAAGGCAAGCAATAAGTATGCAAAACAACGGTCAAATCAGCAGTCGGCATCAGCTAGTAATAGAGGAAGCCTTCAATATTATTCACATTGGAGGGTACCAGCAGCAAAGCATTGGTCAAATAGCCATCTGCTATATGCTAGCTCACATGCGTGCTGGCCTGCCTTTTGAAATATTTACTAGTAGCCCTCACTCTGTGTCGTCATCGCAGTGGGCCTCTGCTCTGGCGAATTGGTCATATTCTGGCAAGCCCACAGAAATGCCGTCTAACGGAAGCACGTTGCACCGTGCTTATGAGATGCTCATAGCTGAAACATTGAAGTTGGAGCAACCCATTTTAAACCGCCTATTAGACTTATTGGCTTCGCTTCGCTTGCCATCAATGGAACAAGAGGAGTACGCAATGATTTTTGATTTTGCTATTGAGTATCCTTCGCGTAGCAATCGTGCTTATAGCAACGAGTGGGTTTTGCCGCAAGAATTAATTAAGGTAATCACACAAATATTCCCTGCCAGTCAAGCTGAGCGAATATTAATTCCTTACGCTGGAGTAGCTCAATTTGTCAATTATATTGATAAGCAGACTCCTCTTCTCGGGATAGAACCAAATTCTACTATAGCTGCTTTGGGGACATTGCACCTTGCGGCGCACCGGTTTCATCACAGTAGTATTGAAATTGGTGACCCAATTGTTATTTGGCCAAATGGTATCAGTTGGGATTTGGTGCTAGTGTCTAATTTGGTATTTGACTCACGCCCTGTGGAGATGCCCTCAGGCGAATACCCAGCGCTGTTGCAACGTGATGTGGCGCTTATTCAACTCATTATAAAGAATTTAAATTCGGGTGGACGGGCTGTAGTGCCTGTTGCAGCAGGCTTCTTGTTTCGCGGTAGCTCTGCAACATATGAACTGCGCAAAAATCTGGTTGAGGCTGGATGGCTCCAAGCTGTTGTAGAGTTTCCATCAGGAATTCTTACATCTACGGGTGTGATTTTTTCTTTATTGGTATTGGGTAAAAACTACCGCGAGGATAATCGGCCTCGGTTTATTGACGCGGGGTCATTTACTACTGCCCAGGGCCGTCAAAAGGTTCTTGATGCTGAAGCGCTATTAGGCGTAATTAAAGGTTACCACCCCAGTGAAAGTGCCGTTAGCGTCACCCGCGAAACACTGGTTGCTAATGATTACAATCTAAGCCCGCGTCGCTACCTCTCACCTGAGGAGACCCACCCAGACGATACACTATTGAGTGAAATAGCTACCCCTGTTCGGACAAATGGCCGTAATAACGCGCCGATGACAGGACGATTAGTATCTATTCGTAGCCTTAAAAACGACGACCTGCAATTTCAACTGGATATTGTGGACCAGTCAGTTGAGTACATCAACAAGGCTGTCACTTTGCTCACTGAAGATGTGTTACTTGTTGCCCTGCGTGGAAATACACTTAAGCCAACTTGGTATACTTATAATTCTGATGACCAAGCCGTTGTTTCATCTGAAATAGCTGCGCTTCGCCTAGATGCCACAAAGGTCAACGTAGCATATTTGGTCACTGAATTGAACTCTGATTACGTGATGAAGCAGGTTAAAGCGCGCCAAATCGGCTCGACGATTTCTAACCTTTCACGCAAGGATTTACTAAGCTTGCGCCTCCGACTGCCCAAAAGTCTTGCCCAGCAAGAGGCTGTTGTATCGAGTCTGTGGGAACAGATGATAAAGCAAAAGCAAAAGGAAGTTGACGCCCTGCGGGATTCGCGGACCCGCAAAGCTGAAACCTTTCAACAGTTCGCAGCTCTGAAGCACTCGCTCGGTCAACCACAGCAAAACCTTGCATCAGGCGTTGCAAGACTTGAGCACGTTATCCGTCGCTACGGCAGCGCCAATACTGTGCTAACGCTCGATAGCCCCATGAGTGCTGCCGAAACAACTACGGTGCAAAATACAATTGACGCTCTCAAGCGAGCCGTTGACTTTATTTACAGAACTCTTAACCGCAACGAGCATGAGCTAGTATTGGAGAACTACCCACTAGATGCGGTTGAAATGATTGGCTATTTGCGCCGCTTGGTCATGCGTACCAATGCTACGGCGCGCAGCTTCTCGACTTCTTTCAAAGGTTCGCAGGAACTTTTACTGCTTGAAGTTTTTGATAAGTCCAAGCAATCAGAGATATATGTTCAAGCCAATGAACATTTGCTTGACTTGCTTTTTGGTAACATTTTGGACAATGCCGACCGGCATGGCTTCAAGGGTACCCGTAATGCAGACAACAAAGTCGCTATACACGCTGCTTATACATATTTTGACGACACAGTGAGCCCCAAGCTTCAAATCAGAGTGAGCAACAACGGTGAGCCGTTTCCTCTCAACTTTGACCCCAGCCAACTTTTTCGCAAAGGGGAGCCTGCCGGCGAAACCGGTAACACCGGAATCGGGGGCTATGAAGTTCAAGAAATTGTCCGCTACTTTGGTGGTGAGGTCAAGGCGTCTAGCTCGACCAAGTACCCTGATTCTGCTGTAGTTTACACCATAACGCTGCCACTTTCGGCAGCCGAAACCGCTGACCCTGATGTCGAAGATGTATAGAGTTCTCTGGATTGATGACGAGTTTGATAAACTCACCGAGTTGGTTGGCCATGCCATAGACAACGACATTACCCTTGTCGGATTTAGCTCTGTGGAGGCTGGTTTTGAACACCTTCGGCAAAACCTGTCGCGTTACGACGCTATTCTGCTGGACGCAAAATCCTTCGAAAAAAAAGGCCAGCAATCTGGTACTGAAAGCATTCGGGCCCTAAGCGAAGCACGCGACCAAATCAACGCGCTTAGGTACGAGAAATACTTTCCCTACTTCGTGCTTACCGGTCAAAAAGGGTTACAGGATGACGAGACTTTTGGTCAGCAGTACACCTTCTTTAGGAAAGGCTCACTGGCCGAAACCGAAGCATTGTTTGCTGCCATCAAGACGGCCGTAGACGAGCAGCCCGAGTCTCAGTTACGCAGCCGCTACCAGCCCGCCTTTGCTGCCTGTACCGACCAGTTTGTTAGTGAAAAGGCTGGCCGTCTGCTGGCGAAAGTGCTTGCAGTGGTAGAAAAACCTCAGTCTAACCACGATGATGATACACAGTTCAATAACCTGCGTAAAATTGTGGAAGGAGTGTTTCATGCCGCCCAGCGCTTTGGCATCCTCCCAGCTGAGTGCATCCCACGCGGTGAAGTGAATCTGGCAAACTGCACCGAGTTTCTCAGCGGAAAAAGAATTCAGGTATCGAGCCAACTCTATGCAGTGCCTCGGTCGGCTCTTATGCCTAAGCTATTAGGGCAAGCAACTCGAGTTTTTCTAGACCTGACCAGCAGCGGCTCACACGAGGATGGCCCTGCTACTTCATCCAACCTCCTTGAATTGCGTCAGAGAGTAAAAACGCCATATCTACTAGCGGCCTTAACCTACCAGGTTATGGATTTATTGGTTTGGTTTAAGGACTTTGTATCTGACCCAAACGCTTTGTCCACTCATCGGAATGCCTGGACCCTGCCCACTACCATTACCCCAGAAACCTATGTGCATGGTACTGTCACGAATGTGCGGCATACTGCCGCTGTATTTGTGGCTACAGACACCAATGAGCAAGCCCACATTCATAAATCCCAGATTGATGCACACGGACTAAACGAGGGTATGAAAATTGAGGCCGTGCTAAAAGCTAATAACCGTGACGCGACCCGCAAGGAGGTAAAAACAGTCCGGTTACTAGTTTGATATTAACTAACGAAACTGTTTAAAAAGGCGATTTTGGATTGCGCTAACCCAGGCAGAGTTTCTGGCTTAACCAGGAAGAAAACAGAAGGCTACTGCTCATATCATTGGCAGTAGCCTTCTGTCCAGTTTTATCACGCCCAGTACCGCGCCCCCCGCGCCGCCTGGTCGTACACGTGCTGGTACACTGCCTGCCGCTTCTCCTTGAAAACCTCCTTTGGGTACGCCGCTTCCGACAAATCCCCCAGCATCACCGCGCCCAGCATGTCCCGCACCTGTAGTTGCAGCTGCGGGTTCTTGTGCCAGTCTGGAGTTAGCAGCGTCCGGCGCGTCTCGTTCGCCTGCAGGGTTTCCAACAAATGCTTCGCGGCATTCTTCACCTCCACTTTCTGAGGCTCACTCAGCTTCTCCTGAAACAGCAGGTCGAACAGCTCCAGCTCCTCCTCGCTCAACCCCTCGGCCGCCGCCCGCTTCTCTTCTGTTTGTAGCTTCTCCGCGTACTCTTTCAGGGCCTTAAAAAAGGCCTCCACGTCGCTACTCACGCTGTTGTACTGCTGAATAATCGTCTGGAGCTTCTCCCGCAAATCCACCCGCGTCACGTTACGGTCCAGCAAAGATTGTAGCCGCTCCTGCAGGAAGTTCACCATGTCCGAAATGGCCAGGTGCTTAAACGGGGCCGCCTTAAACCGCTCCTGTAGCTTGTCCATGTCGATGCTGGTCAGGTCAATTTCTGCCAGCGACGTAATCGTGTAGCCCTGCGCCACGATGGCCTCGTCAATCAGCGCGGTGGCCTTCACCCGCGCCTCCTCGTAGTCGCCCCCTTCGCCGTCCTGCTGCCGCCCGATGATGCGCCGCAGGTATTCCAGCGCGTCCTTCGTGCGCCGGTACCGCCCCCGGTACGGCCCCGCCGGCAGCAGCTCTTCCGTCAGAATATCCGGCTTGCATGCTTCGTAAAACGACGTTACCGCCGTCTGGTACACCGAAAACTCCTTTTTCAGCTCCTCCGTCCGTGACAGCGCATCGGCGAAGGCGTCGAACTGCGTCAGCTTGTCAAACGTGGCCGGGCTGTTCAGCACTTCGCCCAGGTCCAGCCCCTGCCGCGTCAGGAAGCCCACCGCTTCCACGATGGCCGCTTCCAGGTACCGGAGCAAGTCTTCAAATACCTCCGCCGGGTACGTCGTTTTCCCGCCGCCCTTGGGCTGCGCGTACTTCGCGAGCGCCTTTTCCAGCCGCGTAAACACCCCCAGGTAGTCCACCACCAGCCCCGACGTTTTCCCAATCGGGTGCAGCGTATCGGCCGTGGCCACCTGCCCCGCCGCGTCCAGCGCCACCGCCACCCGGTTGGCCCGCGCAATGGTCTGCATCAGCGTGTGGTTCTGCATCGGCTTGTCCAGGTACAGCGTCGAGACGGTTTGCGCGTCGAACCCCGTCAGCCACTTGGCGCACACAAACGCCAGCCGAAACTTGTCGGCCGGGTTGCGGAACCGGTCCTCTATTGTGTCGTGGTCGTCGCCGTAGGTCTTGTTCATCCGCGCCCGGTGCGGGCGCAGGTTCAGCCCCAGCTTGTCAAACTTGCTGTTTTCGTCGGCCTCTTCGCTCACAATCACCAGCATCTCCGTCTCCCGCATCCACTTGCGCGTTCGCTCCAGCGCCAGCCGCTCCGGGCTGCCCGCCGGCAGCGGGTTTAGCTGCCCTTGCAGCTCCTTTATCTTCAGGTCCCAGCGCGCCAGCACCTTGTCGTGCATCCGCACCGCCGTTTCCTTATCAATGCTAATCACCATGCCCTTGCCCAGGTAGCCCCGACCCGGAAAGTGCGCCACAATGTCCTGCGCCAGCGTATCGAGCCGGTCGTTGTCGGTTATCACCGTCGTGATGTTGGCGTACTCCCGCGTCAGGCGCTCCTGCTGCTCCGTGCTCAGCTCCTCGTCGGCCACTATCTCGGCGTACTCGTCGTTCAGCGCGTCGTTTTGCAGCTGCATCTTGGGCACCCGGTTGTGGTAGAAGATGGGCACCGTTGAGCCATCCGCTACGCTCATCAGGTAGTCGTAGCGGCTCACGTAGCCCCCAAACCATTCCTTGGTCGTTTCCACCGTGTCCAGCAGCGGCGTGCCCGTGAAGGCCAGGTAGCTGGCCCCCGGAAACGCCCGCCGCAGGTTCTCGCCCAGGTCGTTGTATTGGCTCCGGTGCGCCTCGTCCACCAGCACCACATAGTCCTGCCCCCGCTCGGTCAGCGGTTTAAATACCCCGCCCTTGCCGCCCGGCGACTTAAATTTCTGAATCAGCGTGAACACCACCGGTGCGCCGGCCCGCACCATCTCCGCCAGCTGCTTGCCGTCCCTGGCCCGCGCCGACGGCTTCGGCTCCAGTAGCCCGCTGCGCGTAAACGTCTTCCACAGCTGCCCCTCCAAATCCTCGCGGTCCGTCACCAGCACAAACTTCAGGCTGGCCCCGCCGCGCACCTTGTGGCGCACCTTCTGCACGAAAAATGCCATCGAAAAGCTCTTGCCCGAGCCCTGCGTGTGCCAGAACACCCCCAGCTTCCCCGCCAACGCCTCCCGGTTTTCAAACGCGGCCAATGCGTTGTTCACCCCCAAAAACTGGTGGTTCTTGGCCACAATCTTGGCCCGGTCGGCATAAAACAGCACGAAGTTTTCCAGCAGGTCCAGCAGGGTTTCCTTCCGAAACAGGGCCTGCATCACCCGCACCAGGTCAATGGACTTCTCCGGCACCGGCTTCTCGTCCTCGCTGGCCACCTTCTCCCAGTTGAAAAACTGCTCCCAGTCGGCCGTGTGGCTGCCCACCTTCGTCACCAGCCCGTTGCTGAGCACCACCACCAGGTTGTAGTCGAACAGCTGCGCGATGTCGCGCCGGTAGTCGGTCAGGTTCTTGTCGTACGCCTGCCGCGTGTCCTCGGTGGCGTTTTTCAGCTCCACAAACACCAGCGGTAGTCCGTTCACGAACACCAGCAGGTCGGGCCGTCGGTTGCCCTTGCCGCGTATCGTGAGCTGCTGCACCACCGCGAAGTGGTTGTTGGCCGGCGCTACGAAATCCACGAACCGCACCCGCACATCCACCGCCACGCCCTGCGCGTTTTTGGCAATGCCCGACACGTTCAGGCCCTTTTGCAGCAGCCGCGTCACCTCCCGGTTGGCCTCAAACAGCGTCAGGTGCCCCCGGCGCTGCGTCAGCACCTTCAGCGCCTCGTCCAGCACCGCCGGCGGCGCGGCCGGGTTCAGCTTCCGCAGGCTCTTGGCCAGTTGCCCCAGCATCACCACGCCCTGCGTATCCGCCCGCCCAAACTTGGCGTTGGCCGCAGCCTCCTCCAGTTTCCACAGGTTGATGTGCTGGTCGTAGTGCAGCTCGTTGAGCAGCACCTTCACGCAGGCCTCCTCGATGTCATTTTCCGAAATAAAGGCCATAGCCGGGTAGAAGCGTTAAGTGAAGAGGGGAGGTGAATTTAGAACGTCAGGAAATCAGATTGAAAGAATGTCATGCTGAGCGCAGCCGAACCGAAGGTCAGCGGAGCTAAGCATCTCTACCGCTTAGTTGCCGCGACGACCAAACAGAAACTAAGCAACCGGAGCCGCTGCCGGCACGAGTTGCCCACTCAGCAGCCGCGGCAACAGCGCGTCGCGGGTGGCGCGGAGCAAGTCTATTTGGTTGTTAAGATTAAGACGTTTTTTGAAGATTGGCCCAACAATCCGGTCAAATTCAGCTAGTGAATTTGCATCGGGCACAACTACTTTATTGCCAAGCGCTTGTTCTCTATTGAGGCCCGGAACCGCCGCGTCGCCACTGATGAAGTTTTGCATTTGCAAGTCGTAAAAGAGGTAATAGGAACTCAACTCTGATTCGACATAAAACACAGTATCAATCGGATAAAACGGTTTGTCAAGCCAGATTACGCTACCTACGTTGCCCTTTCTGCCAACCACAATTCCAGGACGGTTAATCAGTGGCTCATCATGGAAATCGACAATGCCGCTAGAGCCAACAACTGGAAATTCGCCAGGTACTCGGTCTTCGGCAATTAGAGCCTTACCATACTTTAACTCTATTACATCGCCTAAGCGCCGTACTTCCCACCCCGCCGGCAGCTCCCCCGCACTCCCCACGGCCGCCCCAGGGCAGCGCCCACGCACAAACCACTCCCGGTACAGCTCCAGCGCCAGCCCTTCCAGCGCCGCCACCTGCCCCTGGTAATTCTCCAGCAGCGCATCGTAGCGCCCCAGCACCGCCGCTATCTGCCGTTGCAGGGGTAGGGGAGGGAGGGGGATTTTTATACTTTTCAGACCAGGGTTTGAAATCCCAACAACAGTAGTTCCAGTGGCTTTTGCATAGAGTCTTTCCTGTACAAGTTGAGTTAGAAAAGAGTAGTATAGGAATTGGGGGACTACTTTTTGAATATTGGGTGAAAATAAAATAACTCGCTGAGCAATTGCTATTCTCTCGTTTGTTTTGATGAGGGCTACCTCGCCAAGTGGTGCTTCTGTTGTTATGATAATATCATCAATTTTCGGAATGCCTCGGCGCATCGTTGCGTCGTAGTCCATTGGGTCAATGTACTCATGTTCGGCATCTTCAACTATACGTCCACCCTTGATAACTTTTGCAGTTATCAACTTAACGCCAGAATCAGTTTTAGTCGGTGTTTTACCCCGATAATCAACCAGCCGCGTTATCAGATTGTCAAGCTCTGTCTCTTCCCACATTACGCTACCACCTCCTCCCGCGTCACGTCCATAAACAACACCGCCACGTCCCGCGCAATAGCCCCTTGCAGCGCGTCGGCCTCCGTGTGCAGCCGCGCCAGCTCGGCCGCCTGCGCGGCCACAAACTCCCGGAACTCCTCCGGGCTGCGCCCGTCATCGTCCAGAGCCACGCCCACGTAGCGGCCGGGGTTCAGCGAAAACTGCTGCGCCGCCACGTCTGCCCGGCTCGCCCGGTAGCACAAGCCCTCCACGTCGCGGTACGTCCCATCGGGGAAGTGCCCATCCAGCCAGGCCAGCTGCGTTTCAAAGTAGCCCACCCGCTCCAGCACGAACAGCAGCCCGTCGCGCTCGTCGCCCACCAGCCGCAGTGCCCCGCGCAGGTTGGCCCCGCTCCAGCTTTTATCCTTGGCCGGCCGCAGCGTCTTATCCGCGAAGTTCACCAGTCCCTCCGCCCGCTGGCTCAGCGCCATTAGCCCCGCCTTGTCGGCGGGCAGCGTGTCGGCCGTCAGCCCGGCCAGCGCCGCCAGGTCATCGGCCCAGCTCGGGTGCGCGGCCAGGGCCGCTTCCGCGTCCGTACTCAGCAGCAGCCGCACCCCCTCGCGCCAGTCCACCACCCGCCCGGCCAGCGCCACCAGCGCCGCCGCATAGGCTGTGCGGTGCGCCGCCAGCCCCCGGTATGCCCGCACCGGCACGTAGTCCGGGTCCGTCACTTCCGTGTCGCGCCAGGTCGCCAGCGCCGTTAGGTAGCTTGCCCGCAGCGCCGCAAACTTGGCCGTTTCCCCCCGGTACAGCCACACGATGGCCGTCAGGTTCTGCTGCTGCGCCTGCGTAAACTCCCGCAGCTTACGCGACACCTGGTTATACACCCGCCGCGCATCAATGAACAGCACCTGGTCGTGGCGCTCGTGGCCGGCCGCCGTCTTGGCCCGGTCCAGAAACCACAGCGTCACCGGCAGCGTCACCGTGTAAAAGAAGTTCGACGCAATGGTCACCATCACGTCCACCATGCCCGCCTGCACCAGCTTGGCGCGGGCTTCCGCCTCCGCTCCCCGCGCATCACTCGCCGAGTTGGCCATCACAAACCCCGCCCGCCCTTTCTCGTTCAGCGCCGTCGCAAACAGCGAAATCCACAGGTAGTTGGCATTGCCGTACGTCTCCGCCGTTTTGCCCTTGCCCTTCACCGCCAGCGTCGGCCCGTAAGTCGTAAACAGCGGGTGCTGGCTGATGTCGGCCGCGCTCACCCCATCCACGTTGAACGGCGGGTTGGCCATCACGAAATCAAACTTGCCCAGCGTGTCGGCATAGTCCGGGTCGGCATACGCCCCCGCCGCCAACGAGGAGTTGATGTTCCGCACGTCGCTCTTCAACCCGTTCACAAACAGGTTCAGCCGCGCCAGCATCGTGGTTTCCGCCTTCTGTTCCTGCCCATATATCGACAGCTGCCCCGCCTGCTCGTGGCTCCGCACAAACTTAGCCGACTGCACAAACATGCCCCCCGTCCCACAAGCCGGGTCCAGAATGCGCCCCGTGTGCGGCTCCATTATTTCCACAATCAGCCGCACCACGGAAGTGGGCGTGTAGAACTCGCCGCCCTTCTGCCCCTCGCTCAGCGCAAACTTGCCCAGGAAGTATTCATAAATCTTCCCGAACACGTCGCCCTCCGCCACCCGCAAGTCCGCCACCTTCGCCAGAATGTCGCGCAGCACGTCATCCGGTATCTTCCGGTAGTCCGCCTTCGGCAGCACAATCTTCGACTTCTCCGGCACCCCCGCGTTGTTGGCCTCCTCAAAGGCTTCCATCGCCGCAATCACTGCCTCCGGGGCATTATCCGTCCCGCTCAGCAGCAGCAGGGTCTGGTCGTAGTGCGCCGCCGCCGGCACCACGAAGCCAATCAGCCGCACGTAGGTTTCCGCCAGCTCCTCCGAGTTGCGGCTGTCTTTCTGCGCCTCCCAGGCCGCCTGTGCCGCCGGTTTCAGCGCCTCAAACCGGTTGGTGGCATACCGCAAAAAGAACAGCCCCAGCAGCGGGGCTGCGTACTCACTGGCCTTCAGGTTGCTCTTCGCCCGCAGCCGGTCGGCCGCCTCCCACAAATTGTCCTCAAAAACCTGCGGCCGGGGCACCCGGTCAAATAGTAGTGTGCTCAAAATCAAATAGTCCAGTAGATGGGGCCAATCCAGCGCTTTCCGTTCAGACAAACACAGTGGCTGGAAGCAAGCCTGTAAATGTAATAAACTACCAGCCGGGTGGTAGCATTTACCAGCGGGCCGCGCCCTTGCGCGAAAGTAGGCACCCGCCACCCCACCCCCAAACGCTAAGCTAGACAGACATTGTTTTAATTATTGAACTATATATTTGCCTTTATCCAGTATCAAAGCGTGAGCCTCGCATGAAAACACCTCTTCTAACCATCCTGCTAGCCCTCGCCCTACCGCTCTTCGGAGTGGCCCAGACCACCCGCGAGGCCCTGACCGCTGCTGCCGAAGCCACCACGCAGGCCGCCGGCAAAAGCGCCAAAGCGTTGGCAGCCGTTCAAGCTGCCGGCAAAACCCTAAAGGCCCTGCCTAATTCGCTTACCCTGAACGGCCTATTGAGAAATAAGGATAAGGACGACTTAAAGGAGGCGACCGACCAAGCCAAAACTGCCCTGGCCGCCGCCCGCGAAGCCAACGTGGCGGCGGTAGCCGCCTTCCGGGCGGCGGCCGAGGCCTACGATAAAGTGAAAGGCGCGGTGGCCAGCCCCGCAACCGCAACCGACCCCATCGAGAAAATCCGCCAGGAAGCCGTCCAGCGTATTGCCGCCAGCAGCCAGCAGGCCGCCAGTCAAGCCCAGCTAAAAACTGCGCAAGCAGTGCTGCAAAGCGACAACATCGTCGCCCAGGCCCAGCAAGTAGTGCAGCACCTCGAAGCCGTGGCCGTGGCCACCGATGCCACCGAACGGAAAACAGAAATGGGACTGGCGGTCACTGCATCCGAAAAAATAATAACCGACGGGCAGGCCGTCAATAAGGTGGCAACGGCTGCGGCGGGAGCTGCCACCACCATTGCCGACAGCCCCCAAACCCCCACCAACAGCCCAACGGATGGCAAGCTAATCGGTAGCCGCAATATCAAGTTTGGGGTGGGTTTTGGGGGCGGCTACAACCTGAACCATACCTATAGCTACTCGTTGGGGGCTTCCTCAAACGCGGCTAGCAACTACGCCCTCACCCGCGAGCGACTAACTCCCTACTCCGGCGTGGTATCGGGCATCGTAGCCTACAACAAGACCGTGTATTATTACAAACACTTTGATAATGATGGTAATCCGGTCGGTGAAGCCGAGCCGAGCCCCTATCCCTTATCGGTTCTGCTGGCATTAAATCTGGTTGATTTTACCGCCGCTGGTTCCGGTTTCAACCGCAAGCTGGATTTAGGAATGGGCCTTGGTATTCGGTTCGATGAGCATTTCCAATTAGGCATCTTGCTTGAAGCCACCAGCCAACGCTTCGTGCGGGATTATTACCTGCAATTCATGAATGCGCCCGTGCCGGACTATAAAACCAATACCTTCCTCACTTCCCTCAATCCCAGCGACGACACCTATTTCGTGTCCCGCACCGTGCTAAGCGTGGGCCTCAAGCTAATCTATATCCTCACCGACGACCGCCCCAAAGAAAAAGATGAGCTGAAAGCCCGTGCTGAGCTAAATGCACTCCGGTAATACGTGGGACTTCGAGCCGAAAGGCGGTGTCCTGATTCCAATGCTGTTAAATTCATCAGTCATGACAAATGCTTTTGTGAGCGTGTTGCGACGCTTCTTGCTCGTCGGCGGGCAGGTGGGTCTTATCGTCGGCTTGTTGAGCGGGTGCCGGGTATTCACGGGCCGGCCCACCACCTTAGTGGGCATGTCCCGCAGCTACGCGCTGAACACTACACCCACTAAACCCTTGCGACTATTCATCGACCGCGACGGTAGCCTGTACCCTCCCGACGACGTATTCATTAGCGAAGAAGAGCTGCGCGACCAGTACGAGGGCTACTTACTGGAGAATTTGGCCAAGGGGCACCCCCACACGCTCCGTAAATTTTACGCCCTGCACGGCATCGATACGACGGCCGCCGCCATTACCAGCGCCCCCGCCGAAGGCTGGCCTGCTTTCCAGGCCGCGCTGCGCCGCGAAGCCGCCGCCGCTATCAATGCCCGCCTGGCCGCCGTGGGTCCGCAAGCAACGCTCGTCGTTCTTATTCACGGCTTCAACAACACCGCCGGCGAAGCCGAAGCTTCCTATGATGCCGTGGCGGCTCGAATGCGGCGCGAGGGGCTCCCCCGCGGCCCCCATCAACTGCTGGAGGTGTATTGGGACGGGCGACGGGGGGCCGCTCCCTACTTTTTTCGCTATTCCCAACCCAACGCACAGTTCGCCGGCCTGGCCCTGCGTGGGGTACTCAATCAACTCGCTCCCCAATACCCGGTCCGAATAATTACCCACAGCCTTGGTACCTTAGTAGGATGCAACGCGCTTTGGAACGTAACTACTTCGATGGGAGGGAAACAGGTCGTCAGCGCAGCGGACAGCAACCTTAGTTTTTGGCAAATGCTTACCGAGCCTGCCGGCAACGGCAAACAAACATCCCGGTTTTTTTACCAGCAAGCCTGCCACGACAACGCGAACTACCGCACGCCCACTACCCCCGACCTGCGCTTGGGCAGCATCGCGGCAGCCACCCCCGGTGCCACCTACACCGACTATACTGACCGCACCCCTCTTCTGACGGACCCCAAGAGCAGTATTTACCGCCGTGTCGTCATCACCTACAATCCCACCGATAAGGTGCTGAACAAGTTCTGGCTACTCGCCCCCCTCAACTGGTACTTGGGCTATACCCAGTTGGGCCGCAGCAACAGCGCCTACGGCTTCGTCGCCGATGCCGTGAACACCAGAAGTCACGATGGCCACAGCTACCAGATTCCGTTTTACGGCTGCCGCGAGAAAGGAAAATTTAACCACGGCCTGATTGGCTACTCGAACTCGGCACAGATGCCGTATTTTCTGGAAACGCTGCTCGGCGATACGTCCCCGCAGGTGCTCTCACCCTGCCCGCGTTAGATGGTCAGGGAGAAAGCCCTGAGAAAAGCCGACAACAGCGTATAGTTGGAAACAATTAGGCCAAAACGACTAAGCATAATGGACCGCTAACAAACGCTTACGGCCCATCAATTGAGATATTACAACAGCGTCGATAGCATCGATGCTGTATCCCCCAAAGTGCCAACAGGCCATTGAGGCCCGCATCACTACTATCCGAATAACTCCATTGGTGCCCGCCAACCAGTCTCACAACCTGGTCGGCGGGCACTACTGCTTTATATCAAAAGCTCAGCTAGTCTCACGACCGCTTGCGCTGCTGCCGGCCCTTCAGCTTCTCGTAGCACCAAAACGCCGCCTCAAACGCCTCCGCTGTCAGCGTGACCAGCGAGTACCGCACCCGGTCCCGCAATATGTAGTCCTCCAGCGAGTCCCGGTGGCCCTGCTCCCGCAGCTCGGCCGCTTCTCCCGGCTCCAGGGCCTTGGCAATGTGCAGCTGATACGCTCCTTCGGGCGTCACGACCATACTGACCCGTCGGTTGTGTAAGCGCCGCGTCACGCCGCGCTTCACCGATATTTTAGTGAGAGGGCCCATCAAATGGGCTGGAAAAAAGCGACTGGCCATAGATAGGGGAAAATGGAAAAGAGGAAACACTGATAATATCAGCAAGAAAATTACCTGACTGATAATCTGATTGTTGATAGCCCGAAAGCCCTTAATTATTAGTCGCGTCTTGCAAACTAATTTAATTAGTGACAGATTTGCCAACAATATTAGTAACTATTTCGTTGCTAGTCCTCATTCCAAACCCAATTATTTTTATGACGACCGTCGAAATTCTACAGATTATTCGGGAACCCATCTGGATAATTGAGTGCGAAACGCCCATTCCTGCCGGCTTTCCCAGCCCCGCCGAGGACTACCGGGGCACCAAAGTGGACCTTAACGCCATTCTGCTGCCCCATCCCGACTGCACCTATATGGCCCGCGTTAAAGGCACCAGCATGGACGGGGCCCCCGCCCACATCACCGACGGGGCCCTCATCACCGTCGACTGCTCCATAAAGCCCGAGCCCGGCCACATCGTCGTGGCCGCCGTCGAAGGCCAGTTCACCGTCAAGCGCCTCGAAAAGCGCGGTTCCGCCTACTGGCTGGTTCCCGACAACCCCACCCACCATTCCATCGACATCAGCCTGCTCGGCGACAGCTTCGAAGTATGGGGCGTCGTCACCCACGCCGTCACCGAATTCATCAACGGCAAGCTCAAGGAGCACGTCCGCACCCGCCGCTTACAGTAGCTCCTTTTCCAATCGCTCAACAATAGAACGTCAGGCTGAGCGAAGCCGAAGCATCTCTACCGCGTAAGTAATCAAATTAACACAAGAAACTAGCCGCACTCGCACTCGTCAGGCTCCCCTCGCTTTTGGAGAGGGGCCGGGGGTGAGGTTCCCCGCCCCATGTTCGCCTTAGTCGACTGCAACAACTTTTACGTCAGCTGCGAGCGCGCTTTCCAGCCCGCCCTCAACGGTGTGCCTGTTGTCGTCCTAAGTAATAATGACGGCTGCATCGTTTCCCGCTCCGCCGAAGCTAAGGCCCTCGGTATCAAAATGGGGGAGCCCCTCTTCCAGGTCCGCCCCCTCATCGAGCAGCATCGGGTGAAGGTGTTTAGCAGCAACTACGCCCTCTACGGCGACATGAGCAGCCGCGTCATGAACTACCTGACCGAAGCAGCCCCCGAAGTTGAAATCTACTCCGCTGATGAAGCCTTCCTCGGCCTGCATGGCATGGCCCGCTACCTCGGCTCGCTCGAAACCTACGCCCGCCGCATCCGCGCCGAAGTCCGCCAGCGTACCCACATACCTACCTGCGTAGGCATCGCCCCCACCAAAACCTTGGCCAAGCTCGCCAACCGCGTCGCCAAGAAAGACCCCACACTTGACGGTGTTCTAAGCCTCGAAACCCCCGAAGCCCGCCAATGGGCCTTAGCCAAAGTGCCCGTCCAAGACGTGTGGGGCATCGGCCGCCAGTACGCCATTAAGCTACACGCCCAGGGCATCGCCACCGCCGCCGACCTGGCCCGCTGCTCCGATGCCTACGCCCGCAAGCACCTCGGCGGCGTGGTAGGAGCGAGGCTGGTGCGTGAGCTGCAGGGCTTCCCCTGCCACAATTTAGCCCCCAGCGAAGATGGCGCCCTGAGCCGCCAAAGCATTGCCTGTACCCGCACCTTTGGCCGCCCCCTCAACGAGCTGGCCGACATCTGCGGGGCCGTGGCCGCCTTCGCTTCCCGCGCCGCTGAGAAGCTACGCCGCCAGGGCTCCGTGGCCCACGTCCTCACCGTCTTCATTAGCCAGAACCGCTTCGGTCCCGCACCCCCGCCGCACACCCGTTCCGCGCAGCTCACCCTACCCACCGCCACCAGCAGCACCCTTGACCTGGTGAGCTACGCCACCGCCATCCTGAACCGCATTTGGCAGCCCGGCCAGACCTACGTCAAAGCCGGCGTCATACTCGACGGTTTCGAAGCCGCCGGCCAGCCCCAGCTTAGCTTGTTCGAGAAAGCGCCCGAACTCACCCACCCCCAGGCCAGCGCCCTCATGCAGCGCCTCGACCAGCTCAACGCCCGCTTCGGCCGCGCCGCTGTCCAGGTTGCCGCCGCCCTGCCATCCCAACCCAAGCCCCGTGGCACCAAAGCCGCCCCCGGCGTGCCCTGGCAAGGTCAGCAGCAGCACCGCACCCCCGCAGTCACCACCTCATGGGACGAGTTATGGGAAATAGGGTAGGGGCAAACCCCTTTAATCATTCCATTTCAATGTTCAGCCTATTCACCATGCAAAACCAAAGCAACGTCCGTTTTCTCCTCGGTGCCCAACTCGAAGACCCCACCGCTGAACTGCTGACTTTCCAATTTCAGCAAGACATCTGCGGTGAAAAATGCTACTCCCTGCAAGTCCCCGGTACCATGCTCCAAAAGCTTGGCCGCCGCCATCTCATCGAGTATGTGGCCGATTACTACCTACAACTCCAACCCCAGGAACTCGACCGCATCGACCGCAACGCCGTCATCATGGCCCTGAATTATGCTGGTTTTTAGCCAATGAAGCTGTTTAGAAAGTCGGCAAGGACAAACAGAAACGCAAAAGACTCCCACAATACAGGCGAAATTTGGGGAGCGACCCACCTCGTTTCACTTGCTTCATGGAAGTCCTGCCCAAAGATATTATCCGCACCTGGATTTTGCCCCACCTGACTCAGCCCCAAGGCGGACGCCCCAGCCGGGTGGAACCCGTCGAGTTGCTTGAAGCTCTGCTCTACAAGCTCAAAACCGGCTGCCAGTGGCGCTACCTGCCCGTTAAACAGTTCTTTACCGGGGCCGTCCTGACGTGGCAGGGCGTGTACGCCCGGTTCAACAAGTGGCGCAAAGATGGGTCGTGGCAAAAGGTGTGGCTCAACGTCTTGCGCCTCAACAAGCACTGGCTCGATTGTTCCAGCGTCCAACTCGACGGTAGCCACACGCTGGCCAAAAATGGCGGGGCCGCCGTGGGCTACCAGGGGCGCAAAAAGGCTCGAACCACCACGGCCCTCTTCCTGGCTGATAACCAGGGCCAGCCCTTGGCCTGCGCCAGTCCGCAAGCGGGCAACCACGCCGACAGCTACGAACTTAATGCCTTGTTTGGCGAAATATGTGCCTCGCTCGAATCGGCGGGCATTCCCGTTGCGGGCTTGTTTCTCAACGCCGACAAAGCCTTTGATACCAACGCATTCCGTGCAGAATGCGCCAAGCGCGAGGTAGCGGCTAACATCCCCCGCAACCGCCGCGCCGCCGACTGGCAGACCGACGACGACACCTTTTTTGACCCGGAACTTTACCGCCGCCGCGTGGTCGTCGAACACGCTAACGCCTGGCTCGATGGCTTCAAAACATTGCTCGTGCGCTATGAAACCAGCGTCGGCAATTGGCTCGCCTGGCACGCGTTGGCCTTCGTCGTACTCTTTTTGCGAAGAATCAACTGCCGACTGACTTTCTAAACAGCTTCAATAGCACAAGCTGCACTATTGATATGGCAATATTACCCCTCCTGATAATAGCCCGCAAAATCCACCACGTAAATGTACCCGCGTTCCTGTGCGGTTGCCCCCCAGAACTTGGCAACAAAAGCAGGGCCATTTTTTAAAGCTTGTTCTAGTGTATACAGCTTTACTTCTGATACAGTCAAACCGGTCTTTCGCTGTCCATCGGATAACCATTTAGAAACATCATCGGCAAGTAAACTAATGGTTTGGTTGTCCCATTTCATCTGCCATCTACCGCTTTTTCCCTTAACCAACAGCAAGGGGTCGCCTACTTTTACACGGTTACGAATGGTATGAAAAGTGCCTTGCTCATCCTCCAATGCTCCCCAGCCAACAAATACTTTCTCCAGTCCGGGCATAACTACTTTTCCCAGTGTCTGCACTTTGTTGGGCAATGTCCAGTCCCGCCCCGCCATTACCGCCGCCTCCCGTTCAAAGTTGATAACCACCAGCCGGTAGCGGGCGCGTGTGTAGGCTACGTACAGTAATCGACGCTCCTCTTGCGATACTTCAACTAGATTCTTAACCGGCTTGCCAGTACGCAAATCCAGCCCAAAATCTACTAGTGAGGCGGGCAACAGCACGGCATCGAACTCCAGCCCCTTCACTTTGTGCATGGTTGTGAGCACGACCTCGCGGCGCTCTTTCCCAGGCTCTACAGTTTTACGGTGGTTATCATATAGCTTGGTAAAATGACCGTCATCCTTGAGGGCTATATCCGCCACGAAATCCAGCAAATCCTGATTGGTGGCCCCTTCTTGGCGCTCCGCCCAAAATTCTAGTAGCAGGCAATGTACCAACTGAATTAAATAAGTGTCCCATACGCTGCCAAACTGCTTCAGTACCTTTTGCTTCAGCACTTCAAATTCCTGGATGTAGTCAGGACTGAGCGCCGCCTGTGGGTCTTTTCTAAAGAAGTGTAGCAGGTGAAAAAACTCACGCGACGCTACCGGGGAAGTGCTGGCACCTTGAATGCGTAGCGACACGCCTGCCGGCAGTACTACTTCCCGCAACCTGTTGAATGCCCGGAATACCTCATCATTTGACCGCAGCATCACGGCCACTTGTTGATAGGGCTTGCCCGGCTCGTACTCCTCCGCCAGCAATTCCAGCAGCTTCTCCGGCCATTTTGCTTTGGTCAAGCTATAAGCCAGCGGCTCATAGTACGGGTTCTGATGACTTGGCTTTCTGAACGCCACCAACTTTGGGATTTCAAAGTTTTTTGATTTCGGATTTTCGGCCAGTAGTTCGTCAGCGGCAGCCAGAATAGCGGGATATGACCGATAATTCGTGCTGAGAAACAGGTAATCAGGTTTATAGAGTGCTTGGAACTGCTCGTAGTAAAAAAAAGGGTCTAGTGGGTCACCTTTCTTGTCTTTTTGAAAGCCATAAATACTCTGATTGGGGTCGCCAATAACGCATACCTTGGCTGTTTCTGGCGGCGAGATTTTAACGAGCAGTTCTAACCGCTCATTGGTAATATCTTGAAATTCATCAACGAATACGTAAGTAATTGGCCCAAGCTGCTGATGCGCCAGATTAGGATTTCGGGCCATTGCTTCCGTAAATATTCTTACCCAATCTTCTACTTCAACATTATCTAATTGTTGGCCCATGCAACGCCTACACAACCCTTCAAACGTGTACACGTGGAGCCGTTTTATCAGTCTACCGTAGCCTAGCTTTTGAAACATGGTACCCAAACGCTCTTTCAGTTCTACGACCACCGCCCGATTGTAAGCCAGAATCAGAATTTCGTCGGGTTGCTTTTTGAACTCCTGAATCAGTCGGGCCACACGCAACGTGAGCGTGTGGGTTTTGCCGCTACCCGGCCCGGCAATTACCTGCAGGTTAGCGGTTAGGGGTGCGTCATAGACTTTGCGCTGCTCCTCGTTTAGCTTCGCTTCGGCTTCTGTTAGTGCCTCCTGTCGAAAGGCTTTAAGTATGTCATTGTTAGGTCCCAGGTGCTCACCCAGCAAGCCTATCAGGTCTGCACTGCCGTTGCAGGCGAAATACTGTTTGATAAATGCGTCCTGCGCATCTGCCTCGAGGTCGGCCAAGCATTCCAGCGCCAATAGGCGTAATTCCCGAAGCTTTGCTGCTTCCACGAATTGCTGATGGACACCGGCATCCGCCGAATTCGGGGTTTGCGAGTCAGGAGCCGCAATACTGTGTAAATACAATTCAATTCCCATTGGCACGAAGCTGCCGCTGGTTTTTAAGTACCCCAGCGACCGCGCCAGAAACAGCAGTTGGTTGAGGTAGTCCATTCCGTCGTTTTCCAGGCCCAGCGCCACTACCATATCGACGTAGTTGAACTTGGAAGTATTGGCGTTGGCTACGGCGTAGCGTAGCAGTGCCAGCAGTTTCTCCCGCAGCCGGCCCAGCGGTTTTTGCCAGTCTTCGGCTTGGCGATTGCCGTTGTAAATGAGTTGGGTAAGGGTGCCCCGATGATTGCCCGTAGTGTGCATCTCCGATTGCAGCCGCACGTTGGGTAGCAGGCGCAGCAGTTTCAACGCAAATTTAGCCCGCCGCTCCTGCCAGTCTTTTGCCAGTAGCCGAACCAGGCCGGGGCCAGTTATCAACCTGTTTCCTCGTTGGCTGTATTCCTCCCAGTACACATTCAGCGGAGTAAAATACTCCCGGCCTGTTTCTTGAGTCAGTTCTTCTAGGTCTTGACTGGTGATTGTTCGCTGTTTGAAGCTTTCAATAGGTTTCAGCAACTGCTCGGCCAAAGAAAATAATGCTTCCACCAACGGTAGTTTCTTCGCAACCGTCCACGAATCCGGCCGCCAGGCCAGTAACTCATGTCTACGCCATGCACCTAATTCCAAATGTAGGTGCCGGTCAATGGATAAAACTTTGGCCTTTTGCGCCCGAAACAAAAACCGAAACAACTCGCTGTGACGCCGAAGGCCAGCCGCTTTTTTTAGGTCTTCCATCGGCACCGTCACCGCCGAGCCTTCGCTATACCCCGGCGAGGCTTTCAGGTTGACAATGAACTGGCTTAATTGCTCTTCTTCGGCTGCTCGTATTTTATCACCTTCTAAGTCATCAAGTTTGTACTGCCGACGTAACCGAATTAGCTCTTTTTTCATCTCAGGGCTGAGAACTTGGGTCGATTTTTCAGCCAGCACAATCGGCAAAAAAGCCGGTGTATAAAGCTTCAACTTAATCCGCCCCAACTGCTCTAGCCAGTGCAACGCTAACCGGAAGCGGACTCCCGCCGCGAGGTCGTTGGGCTTTTGCCCCAGGTCCAGCGGCAGGGTAAAGGGATGGGCCTCGTCGGGTTTCAGCTCCCGAAACTTTTGCAGGTATTGGTGAACTTGCGTTTGCGTTTCCTGGATGTGCCCCCAGGTCAGGACCGAGCTATGTTGCAAATCGCGCAACGCTGTAAACTCCCCGGTCGTCATCACGCAGAGGGTGCGGATTGGCTTTTCTTCCGAGAAGCCCGCCCGTTTGCGGGACTCCTCATTACGCCCTGCCCGGCCAATCTCCTGCAAAAAATCCTCGAACGTGGATGATGCCCCCAGGTGATAAACGTAGTGGATGTTGCTGATGTCCATGCCCATACCAAACGCTTTGGTAGCGAATAGCACGGCAATAGGCTCGCCGTCGGCCGTTGGCTTGGACTTGTAAGCGTGGTATTTAGCCGACCGCTCGTCGCTGTCCAGCCCGGCGTGGAAATAGTCAACCTGCTCAGCCCACGAATAGCCTTCAGCCGTTGCCAGCGCCGCCAGTTGCTCGGCAGCTTCTTCGGCCCGCCGCTTACTGCGCACGAAAATTAAGACCCGGCTGTGGGTCGCATCAAATCCCTGCGTGCGCAAGTCTTCCAGCACCACGGCCAGCTGCTGCGTGTCACTCTTCACCTGCTGAAACCCCATGCGTATGTGCGCCCGCACGGGGTTGTTCGCCAATTCGCCGATGTACTCTATCATGAGAATAGCTGATTGAAGCCCTCGTATATTTTTTCGGATACCGTAGCCGAAAACAGCAGCACCGGAAATGACCGTTTGGTGGTCGCCAGGTTCTCTTTACGGTAGCGCTGCATTACTTGAGCCGAGTACAGATAGTCGGGCCGGAACTCGTGGCCCCACTGCGAAATACAGTGCGCCTCATCGTATATAGCGTATTCTAGGCCCCCGTCGTTGGCCATCCGCAGCTCAAAGGCCCGGATGAACGCGCCACTGCGAAACCGCTCAGGCGTGATAAACAGTAGCCGGATTTCGCCCCCTGCCAGCCGCCGGTAAATCTGCGGCAGCTCGTCCACATTGTCCTGATTGATGGCTTCCACGCTGCTATGAAACCCCAGCTCCCAGAGCTTTTGCACCTGGTCTTGCATCAGCGCTTTCAGCGGCGTCACCACTATCGACAGCCGGTTGGTGTAGGCGCTGCGGTACAGCGCCGGGGCCTGAAACAGCAACGACTTGCCGCCCCCGGTGGGCAACGACACCAGCACATCGGTTTTCGCCGCCAGAATTTTATCCAGGTAAGGGTGCTGGTAATCGTACCATTCGCCTTTGCCTAAGAAAATCTGCTGAAGCAGATTTTTCGCGGCATCCAAGTCCAGGATAAAATCCTGCGCCGGTTGAGGGCCGCCCAGCACCAGTTGGGCCGTCTTGGCCGCTTCTTTATAGTCCGGCTCGTTTTTCCAACTGGCTTCGTAGGTTCGCCGGCTCATCTGCCAGGCTTGTTCCAGGGCCGGAAAATCGGCCAGCCGGGGGTCAAGTAGCCACAGCTGGTTTTCAGCGTGATTGTCGGCTAATTGCGCCCGCAATTGTTGGACAACTGGTTGTTGCAGCTTGAGCAGAAAAAACAAGTCCTGCTCCAGTTGCGCTTGCCGGCCGGGGTCAGGGCTGGCCTCCTCGGCCGTTTCGTCCGCCTCGTCGGGCACTTCATCAACTGCTTCTGGTTGCGTTTCCAACTCCTCCGTGGGCTCGCCGCCCACGGCCAACTCGCTGGCGTTGGCCTGCGCCTGCCTGAACAAGTGGGAACCTTGCGCCAGATAAAAATTCTCCAATAGATTGAAGCTTTCTAGCACCACCCGCAACGGCCCCAGGTAGTTGGCTTCCAACAGGCTGGCCGCTTGCTGCATGGACGCAATCAACAGCCGGCGCGGACTGGAATGCTGGTGCAGGAGTTCCAGTTGCCGCCCTAGGGCGCTGGCTCGTTGCGGAATAAAGTACTGGTACTGGCCCCGGAAATAATTTTCCAGCGCCGGAATTTCTTCCGGGCGCTGCACGAGCAGCACGGTAGCTATTGGCTCCGCTTTAGCCGCTGGCTCCGCCGGGCTGGCTGCTGTTTGCTCGTCCCGGCTCAGATTGGTAAGCAGGTTGGCCTGCAATAGCCAGTAGTGGGCGCGGAAGTTGGTTTCCGGGTTACAGGTAGTTGCGCCTAGTTGCCGTTGGAGCTTGTAGGTACCCACCACCGCGCTGTGCATTTGTGTGGGTTGCTTCGGCAGCTTCCGGTCGGCGCTCCTGAAGTATTTCACTTGTTCCCGTTGTTTCCAATGCGTCAGCAGCTTTTCCCACCCGAAACTGCCCCAAATCCGGTACTCGTCCTGCCGGTGCTTTTCCAGCCACAGGTTATGAATGTCAGCCGGCACGGTAGCGCCCAACTCCTCTGCCTGCGTCCGGCTCAAACGCATAAAGCTCTGCCCGCCCGAAAACTTCATTGCGGCCACTTGGGTAGCCGGGCTAGCCCGCAGCTCATTCATCGACAGCGGCTGTTGGCGTAATAATTCCTTGTTGCTTAACGTAATTAAATCCGGCTCTACTACAAAAAGCTCCGCCTGCACCTCCATCAGCAAGTCCACCTGCCCGCGCAGTTGTTGCGCTGTGAGGCAGACAAATTGCGGCTGCTGCCAGTCAGGCTCTGCCACCGCCTGGCACTCGCTAAAGTCCGCCAGCTGTTGCAGCCGGAACCGCAACGCCGGAGCCATCGTGGCGGGCACCGGGGCCAGTTGCGCCCGTTGGCAATAGCTGAAAAATTGCCGTGCCAACGCTTCCTCAACGGGGTGCCCGGCCAGCCGCGCCAGCACATCAGCCCCAACCAATGGGTGATAATCAGGGGCGGTGCTGGCATTCGTCAGAAAAGTCAGGCCCGGTTCGGCATATAGCTCCCGCCAGAATTCGCGGGCCGCCACCACCACCTTCACCGGGGCCTGCGCCTGTGCCACGGCTGCCCGTAGTTCCTGTAGAATGGTCGACGGTTGCGGTTGGGGGCGTAGCCAGGTCAGCGCTTCCTGCCGCAACGCTTCTACTGTTAGCCACGAGGTGACGCTTTGTGCCCGTAAGCTTCCCAGCGTATCCTGTGCTCCCGGTGGCAGCAACTGCCGCAGTACTTCCCAATCGGTGGGTGCGGCCAGTTGCAACCGCAGAACCTGATTGGTAAATAGCTGCAAGCCCAAATCAGCATCGTATTCCGCCTCGTGCTTAGTCTTAAGCGCCAGAACCCGCCAATCGGGACTTAGGCCCATTTCCACTAGCAAGGTATCCCAGAGGAAGTCCGGCGGCAATGCCACATCATGCACGGCCAGTATCCCGGCATCAAAGTCCCGCACGTTATGCCCAGCTAGGAGGTACGCCGGCCCGCCGGCTACCCGTTCGCGCAATTCCTGCACCACGGCCGCTACTGCTTCCTCGCCTTTGCCGATGTGCCAGGCCCCAGGCCTGCCCCAGGCTATTTCATGAATGGTTTGCCGGTCGCTTTCTAAATCCAGACCTAACGCCGCAAATGCTGTTACTATCTGTTGGTTGAGCAGCGTGCGGGCCCGTTGCCGGATTGCCTGGCTGTTTTCGACTGTCAGCAGTCCGGTTATTCGGGCGAAGCCCTCATCATCGAGTTGCGCCGCTATGTCGTCTTTTTCTTCAACCAGCAGGTACTCGAAGTAACTAATGGCTGCTTCCTGCGGGAAAATCACTCCCGATACGCGGTTCCAAACCTTCAACTGAACGTCGGGAACGGCCAATTCAAAAAGCGCTTTTTCTGAAAGTGCTACAGCCTGTGGAATAGTATTGGCAACGTACTGGCATTGCAAAAATTCTTGCTCGGTAATGATTGCCTCTAGCTGCTTTAGCCAACTCGTTACAACCTCAGTGTATAGCTCATGGTCACCCAGTGTTGCCTGAAGCTGCTTGAACAAGCTCGCTACTTGTTCCTCGTCCTGTTGCACATAAAGCATGCACAGCCCCACCAAGCCTACCTGCTGCGCCTGCGGCAGCCAGGCCGTTACAACATCTGGCACCCCCGCCAACAAGTCGGCCAACCGGCCAGCTACAGAGGCATTAGTTTCCGAAGCCTTGATTGCCAACGGCGATAAAAACCGTAGCCATAGTTGCCAGCCGAGTTCCGGCGCGGTGCGCTTCAGCAACGCTTTAGCCTCTTCCTGTACCGTGTCCGGCATCAGTTTTTGCAGGCTGTACAGCGTTTGGATAACTTGGTCAGCAGTGACTGTATCGGTTATTGGTGGCAGTCGATTTATTGCCTCCCACACAATAGTTGGGTGATTTTCAGCAGGCGCTGCCGCTAACAGTAGAAGCAACGATTCAACGCTGGCCACGTGTGGTAGCCAGGACTTTATAACCTCCGGTATTTTCGCCAACAAATCGGCGAGTCGTGCCGATTCTTGCGCAGTGTACGCCACGCCATTAGTTGCAGCAGGCGATTGCAGCAGAAACCATAGTTTCCACCCATGTTCCGGCGCGGTGCGCTTTAGAAAGAAAGCAACCTCTTCAGGTATCGTGGCCGAGGCTGTTTTCCACAGGCGATGAAGCGTCTGCCCAGCTTGGTCAAGAGTATCTCCATTTGTTATTGGCTCCAAACGGCTTAGTGCCTCCCTCGCAACATACTGGTGGATTGGTGTATAGTCTGGTTTTAGTAACTGATACAGCGGTTCAATGTCAACCCTTGTAATAACGCTTCGCAAGAGCGCAATATTCTTCCCGATTGGTTGAATCCAGCTAACTACCTCACGAGTTGGTTTGTCCTCAGCCTTTTCCAGGGATAAGACGAAGAGGACTCCATCCTTTAAGGCAAAAGGATACTTGCCAAACAAGGGCACCTTCACGTGTCGCCTTTCTCCAGAAATAAAACCGCGGATGAAACCATACACCTTGGGAGGCTCACCAACTACCTCCACCACTTGCCCAAGCTGCCATTCGCTAGCTTCGGGTTGCTTCGGGCTACTTAACTGCTGCTTGCTTCGTGAATAAGACTCCTTCGGGTGTGAAGCAGGTACTGCCACCGCCTTCGCTGCCTTGGCTTCACTGATAGCCGCTGGAACAGGAGTAACCGAATCGGTATTCGGTTGAGCTATCTGGCTCGTAACTATCAATTTTGAGGGTTCGTCTACCAGCTTTGCCTCTGTAAGTTCTTCTCCAACCTCCGGCTGCCCTAGCACACGGGCAAGCAATTCTACCAAATGGTCTGGCACTACCCGCATAAACTTCAGGTCGGCTTCGACCCCATGCTCGGTCAGTGCCTTCTCGAATTGCTCATGGCTGATGCCAAACTGCTTTAAAACCTGCGCTTTCTGCATTGACTGGCCTAATCAGCCACACCAAGGTGATTTGGCAGCCGTTATCGGGCAGCTAAAGTAAAGCCCGACGGCGAGTAGTTGCCCCAAACCAAAACGAGCAGGCCAGATGGCCCGCTCGCTTCATTTCTATCTTATACCTCAAAGTGCGGCCGGTCTTTAAACCCCGGCCAGTCCCCGCCCCAATGCACCCGCGCATCGGCCGCCTTCATCAGCCGCGCAAACTTGCTCAGCAGCAGCCCCGACCACACCACCGTTCCATCAGCCAACAGAAACGCCACATCCAGCGCCCGGCTCGGTAGAAAATTGTGCTTCGATTCCCCACCGCGTTTGTATGTCACCACCGGCCCCGGCGCACCTCGTCCGTGGGTGTACAGCTCATCCTGCGCCGTTGGCGACCGGTACCCCTCCGTCACAATCGGCAACCCCAGCAGCCGTAGCACCGGGTCACCCGACCAGCGCCGCAGTGCCACCTGATACGCTTCGACCAGTTCCTGCCGCACGTCCGCCAGCCGCGCCGCCTGCCGAACCATCTGCGCCACATTCAGCCGCGGGGCCACCCGCTTACCAACCGCATAAGGGGCCATGTCCTCCATGCTACCGGGTGCCGGCTCCATCCGCCGGCTCTTCATTAGCCCCACTCACCGTACCAGCGGCCTCCGGTGCCACCGTCAGCGCCGACAGCCCCGCCGTCAGCGACCCCACCAGCACCAGGTAACCCGCCGCCGACACGACCGCCGCCGGCAGCGCTACCGGGGCCGCCACCAGCACCAAGCCCAGCCCCCCGATGGCCTTTCCAACCGCACTAACCTTGCGCCAAAACGTCGGCGACGGCAGCGCCACCCGGTCCAGCAGACTTAACTTCTTAACAGATTCCATGAGCAAAAACAGTTGAAAGTGAATAAAATACAAGTCCATTGCCAACCCCATACCCTAGCCCTTGCCAGCTTCCGCAGATGGCTCAGCAGGGGAGGAAGCCGCCGCGCCCATTGAGTCTCCAACTCCTGAACCCAGCCCCGAGGCCGGCAGCTTCACCACCGCCTCCGGGCGCTGCATCGCCTTCCGAATCGTAGCCCAGATAGTCACCGCCGCCACAATCACCTGAATGACCAGATGCCCATACATCTCGATAATGTGCGGGTTGGCCGGGGCTAATTCCTGCGTCAGCACCTGCCCGGCTAGCGCGGTACCAAGAATATGCAGCAAGTGTCCGGTCTTCGTATCAGCGAAAAACATATTTTCGTAGTTTGTGGTAAGTGAAAATCTCATTTATACGAAATTACGAACTTATTCCAGTTTCAGATACAATCCATTTGCTCCGTCTTAAATTGTACTTATTCGGGGGTGCCCCCAGCCCTCCGCGCTGCTCCGGGCCGGGGTCGGGCTATCCAGGGCTCCGCTACGCTGCGGTGCTGCGCACAGCTCCCGTTGGTCGCTCCCTTTCTATCCCTCACCCACTTCTCCCGCGACTCAGCGAAGCTTCCGGTGCCACCCGCCAACGGGCCAGGCCGCCCCGGAAAAGGTGCCGCCTGTCCCTACCAGGCCCACCGCCCGCGCCGGCCGCTACTTCATTGCGGGGGCCACGCTGCGCTACGTTCACTCTTTCGCTACGTACCTCCGCTCATTCGTTCCCTACGCTTGCAGGCTCCCTCCGCTCCGTAGCGCCCCGCGCTCAACCCACCCGCCCACAGCTGCAACAGTTGCTCCGGTAACCCCCGCCCACGCCCGGCCCCACCTCCCTAAAATCGGCCAGGCCGCGCTACCCATCCGTCAGCCGGGGCGGGCCGCTTCCCGCTGGTCAGCCACCCTTGGCATCACAGCTACCCCAGCTTCGCCCAGCGGGCCGAACCACTCCCTGCGGTCGGGTTCAGCCCTACCATCCTACCGGCATTCTTCGTCGGGCTGAGCAAGCTCAGCCCTCCTACCAACTCAAACGGCACCAACGCGAGCCCACAGCACGGGGCCACGTCGCCAATCCGCAAGGTCGCCGGCTCCTCACGTCGCCACCTCCCAAGCGGGCCTCCTGCCCCCTTACCCGCACGCGCCCTGATGCCAGCCCACCGCAAAAGCCGCCGTGCCGCGCAGGGCCAGAAAAAAGGCCCCACGCCGCCCGTCAGCCCCCTCCTGATTCGGTTGCAGGCCGCAGGCTGAAAAAAGCCTGCCACCCGCCAGTAAAGTTTGCGTTCAGGCCACGCAGGCAAAAGCAAGGCCCGCTTCGCGGAGGGTTTCATTGGGGAAAGCCCCAAACCCCTGCCATCATGCCCTGGCTAACGCCCGGTCATCCTCCTCGGCTTCCGCCGCCTCCCTTCGGTCGGCCGCTCCACCCTCACAAGGCCGGCTCCGCCGAGTTTTCATTGGGGCCTCAGCCCGCCCCCAAACCCCAGGCAAGGCATTCAGGCTGTTCAGTAGGGTCGCCTGCAGTCGCCCGGCACGGCCCTGGCAGCTTGCCGCCTCAGTCCAGGGGCAGCAGCTCGCAGCGTCGGCCCAGCCGCCTGGCGGCCTTCAGCGTGCTCAGCGTGCCCTTGCTCTTACCGTCCCACACCACCAGCACTAGGCTGGCCCGGCGCACTATTTCAGCATTGCGCACGTGGGTGGCTGCCGTGGGGCCGTGGGTGGCATAGTCGGGCCGCAGTTCCAGCAGCGGCACCCCGTGGGTCCGTGCCCAGGCCGCCGCCAGGCTATCCACGCCGGCCGCGCCGCCGCTCACCACCTGGTCAGGGGCCAGCTCAGCCAGCCGGGCAGTTAGGGCCGTGCATTTCACTATGCTCCGGCTTCCCACCACCGCTACTACATTTTTGTCTTTTTCCATGCTACAAGTTACGAATAATTTATTACAAAATGTTCCACGTGGAGCATTATATATTATATTTTAACTCGTAATAAATAGTAACAAATGAGAATTTTAGTCGTATATTCGTATAAGAAATGGGAAAGACCTGTTTCGCATTGCGCTTGCGGCGCGAGTTGGGCCCGGCCCGCTTAGCAGCGCACCTCACGGCTAACCCATACAGCCATGCAACCCAATCAACTTTTGCAGCTTGCCGCTGCCGCTTGGAAAGGCCCCGCCCTCTGTTCATTTTCGGGCATCTACATTTCACAGTCCGCCGCCACCTTTGGCAAGGGCAGCACTTCTTGGCACGTCATGCTCAGCCTAGCCACGCGGCCGGAGTGCCAGCCCTCAGGCGGTTTCGCTGGCTTTTCGCCCTGCCCATTTGAGGCGCTGCGCTTAGCCTTCCGCGCCATGCGCGCCGCGCACCCTGGCTTTGCTTTCGCCGCCGTGTGGGAGGTCATAAAGGCCGAGGATGATTTCGCCGGCGTGCTGGCTCATGCTTAGCCTCGTTCTTGCTCCAGCCGCGTCCACCAAGGGCGCGGCTGTTGACCAGGCAGTGGCCAAAATGGCGGCCTTGCAAGCCACTCTCGCCCGGTTGTCGGCCAAGTACCCGCCCCGCCCCATTGTAGCACCCCGGCCCGCACCAGCTCCCGTTTCGTCGGTTTCCGTAGCCGCCACCGCCGCGCTTGCCCGTGCCCATTCGGCTCTGTTTGATGCCCGCGCCGCCAAGTATGCGCTGCGCGACGAATATGGTA
This sequence comes from Hymenobacter artigasi, assembly GCF_012275535.1. Taxonomy (GTDB): domain Bacteria; phylum Bacteroidota; class Bacteroidia; order Cytophagales; family Hymenobacteraceae; genus Hymenobacter; species Hymenobacter artigasi. Next base: position 125,684 of record NZ_JAAVTK010000005.1, read on the forward strand.
CCCAGCCCGGCCGCTTCGCTCGCCTCCGCGCCGCCATCATCCGCTACCAGCAGGCCCGCGCCGCCTACGCCGTTGCTGCTGCCGCTTACCACGCCAGCCCCGCCGGGGCCGCATTGCAGGCCGCCCGCGCTAAATACGCCCGCTTTTAGTCACTTGGCCCGCGCCCACCCGGTGCGGGCCCCTAAGCCCCGCCATTCATGCCAAAAACGGCTACTCCCTATCAGCCCCATTTGCTCGACCCGCACAGCGGCACCCCGCAGCCAGTCAGCCCCGCCAATGGCCGCAGCTTCAAGCTGGCCGAGTTGTACCAGCTGCTCGATTGCCGCCTGGTCGATGTCATCCGCCTCAGCCCCGAACTGATTCTCATCATCGACGACGAAGGCAAGTTCCGCCATCCGGCCTACCTCAATCTGCTGGCCACCTACCTGTGGTACCAGCACCAGCCCGAAGCGCGGGGCCAGGATTCCATCGTGGGCCGTGCCATCCTGTGCCACGACAAACAATTCAAATAGAACACTCACGGCGCAGGGGCCGGCCGCCAACAGGCCCCACCTTTTCATTTCCAACCCCAACCATTTCCCATCATGTCCACCAAAGTAAAAGCCCAACGCACCGCCACCACCGAAGCCGGTGCCGCATCCATCACCGCCCCCGAGGCTCCCGTGTTCATCCTCAGCGGCCCCATCACGGCCGTGCCCGCCTACCTAACCGAGAAGGCCGACGAGACCACCGGCGAAGTCGTGCAGGTTTCCCGCTTTCGCTACCTGCCCGGCCACCCGCGCCAGGTGCGTTTCGATGCCAAGGCCGGCCAGTTCAACATCGGCGGCACCGTGCCGCTTGGCAACTCCCTTTCCTTCATTCCGCTGGCCTGGCGCGTGTTCCAGGACGACATCCTGAACATGGGCCGCAAGCTGTGGGCCGAGCTGTTTTTTGCCGACGAAAAGGGTGCCATCTGCGCCGTGCTCTTCCACGGCTACAGCGTCGAAAATCTGTACCGCCTCATTGAGCCGCTGTTTTACGACGACCTGACCCTGGCCGACGTGACGGTGAAAGTCACCGCCGAGAAGAAGCAGACGACGAAAGACGGTAAGACGGCCACCTACTACATCGCCCAGTTCAGCTACGAAGCCGCCGATGCGGCCGAGGTAGCCGCCCGCCGCGACTTCGCCCGCGACTTCCCTCTCTGGCGCGCCGAAACCTACACCGGCGCGGCTGATACGCGCATCCAGCACGCCTACACCGTGCCCGTCGAGGACGACCCCACCAGCCCCGAGCCGGCCGCCGCCGAGCCCGTCGCCCTGCAGCTGGCTGCCTAATTCTTTGGCCCCCACGGTGCCCGCCGTGGGGGCCATTTGGCTACTCACTTCTAACATCCGATGCCATGAATTACATCGACCCGCCCCAATTGCTCATCGAGCAGCCGCCACACGACGAAACCGAGGCGGCCTTACTGGCCCAGCTTCCGGATGTGCTGGTGGCCGCCGGCCCACTGCCCGACGACCTGCGCGACCTTGCCCCCGCCGTGCGGGCGCTGTTCCCCGCCCCGGCCTATCTGGTCGGCTGCGGCAGCTCTCACATCTGGCTGCACCGGGCCGCCAACCCCAACCGCCTAGCCCTAATCCGCTAACCCTCTTTTCTCAACCGCCATGTTTCACGCCCTTACCCATCACCCCGCCCTGACCCAGGCCCAGCACCGCGCCCTGCCCCAGGTAAGCAACACCGACCTGTCCAATCTGAAGGCCACGCTGCTCGGAAAGCCCAACACCCCCAACCCCGTGGCCTTGGCCTACGGCTCCCACTTCCATACCGCCGTGCTAGAGCCCCCGCACTACCAGCGCACCGAGGAGCGCGGTATCAAGTGGAGCGACCTGGAGACGCTGGCCCGCCAGGTGCGACGCCAACGCTACTGCCGTGACCTGCTGTATCGGGGCCACGCCGAGCAGTCTTACACCGCCACCCACACGGCCACCGGCGTAGCAGTGAAACTGCGCCCGGACCTGTTGGTCAGCAGCCCAGCGGGTCGCTGCCTGACCCTCATCGACTTCAAGACCACCAGTAGCCCCAACCTTGACCACTTCCTGACCACCATCGAGAAGTACGACTACGACCGTCAGGCCGCCCTCTACCTCGACGTTCTCGGTGCTACCCGCTTCCTCATCATCGGGGTGCAGAAACGGGCCCCACACGAAGTATGGCGCGTGGAATTGACCGCAACGCCCGGCCTCATCGAGCAGGGCCGCAAGAAGTACAACACCCTGCTACGCCACCATGCCCGGCAAGCTGCCGGCTTTTTCATTCCGCTCGTCCAGCCCGCGCCGTTGGCGCTGGCCGCTTAATTTGCTATCAATCATTTCACCTAAAGAATTCTTGCACTCATGGCAACCTTCCAGATTTCCCACACCAGCGGCCAGTTTTGGTACCATCTCCGTGCCAGCAACGGCGAGATTATCCAGTCCGGCGAAGGCTACACCACCAAAGCCAGCTGCCAGAACGGCATCCGGTCGGTGCAGGCCAATTGCCAGCCGCAGCGCTTCGAATCATTTTTCAACGCCGGCCAGTACGGTTTCAATCATGTCGCCGCCAACGGTGAAATCATCGGCCGCAGCGAGAAATACACCACCGCCCAATCCCGCGACCATGGCATCCAGGTCGTGATGCAGGATGCGCCTGCCGCCCGCGTCGAAGACCTTAGTTAGCTGTGGTTGCTCAGCAAGCCAAAGCCCCATTAGCTACCGATTGACCCAAATCAAAAAGCCGACCCCTGCATGGCAGGAGTCGGCTTTTTCGTGGTTTTTAGTGCTAGCTGTTGCCCTTACGCCTCCGCAACATCAGTAGTCGGCGGCGTCTCTGGAGCAACTGGCGTTTTTGGTGCAACCCCCTTATCCGTTTTGGCAGCTTGAGCAGGCGGCGTAATTGGTGTACCGGCCACCAACTCACCAAACAGCGGATTCGCCGGCAGCGGCTGCCCGCCGTTACCGTCCGGAATCTGGTTGAAAATGATTGCCTCCTCACCGGGGGTACTCTGCGCCAGATGGTCTTCCAGCACTTCCTGCCCGCTGTTGGCGTGCAGCTCCTGCGTGAGCAGCGTGTAGGTGCTCACGTCCACGCCGTAAATCTGATTGAGCGCATCCATCTGCATGGCCGCATCTTCGGCCGCGCCAATGGAATCCGACAGGAGTTTGGTGTAGCGCCGGGCCTTTGCATCGGCTTTCGCCCGCAGGCTGATGGCGCGTTTCATGCGCCGCTTAAATTGGGTTTGATAGGCCGTAAGTGCCATAATCTAGAAAATTAGAGAGTGAAAAGAAAGACTTAATCGAGGTCCGCATCGGGCGGCAGCATAGCCCCACCCGCATCAGCCGGCAGGTTGACGAACTCCGCCGCCGGTGCTCCGCCCAAACTGGCCACCGCTACCTGGTTGAGTGCCGCCGCCGAGTCGGCCAGCCGATAGCCGTCCACCAGGTCGGTGCGCAGGCTCATATTCGTCCCATACAGGGTGTTAATCCGTCCGATATGGTCGGCGGCCGTCTCGCCCAGCGCCAGCACCGTGGCCAGCCGGGCCACCAGAAACCGGGCCTTCCGGTCGGCCTTCGCCCGCAGGGCCAGGGCCTTTTTCATGCGCCGCTTGTACTGCAGCTGATAGCCAGTAAGTGCCATGGGAAGGGGAGGAGTGAGGGAAGAAAAAACGGCCAGCCGGTATTGGCTGGCCGTCTCGTGCCACTTGCTACGGCTTAGGCCACGTACTCAATCGCCAGCGGGTTGGTGCTGTTGTTATTGAGCGGGTAGAACTTGCCGTTGACCTGCTGGTAGAAGTTGATGCCCACCACGCCCACCACCAGGTTAGCCGCGGGCGGAGCTACCGGGAAGCTGGCCACCATCGTCTGGTTGGCCAGGGCGGCGCTGTTTACGGGCAGAATGCCGAGCGGAGCCGCCACCACGCCGTTCGTGTAGGTCAGCGTCTCCATATCCAGCGACGAAGCGGCGAACACCACTTCAAAGTGGGTGGTGCCCTGCGGAGCCGCGATGTCCGAAGCCGGGTTCAGGCTCGGAATGGTCATCGTCACGTCCGTACCAGCGCCCGTCACCTCGTAAGGGAAGTACATGGTCTGGCCGATGCCGGCCCCGGCGTTGAAGTTGAAGCCGAGCAACGGGGCCGAGTTCGAGGAGTCGAACACGCGCTGGCCCCGGTCGTTCGTGTCGTCGAGCCCGACGATGGCGCGCATCGTGGCCGTGAGGCGCGAGGCCACACGGCTGTCGCTGGCCGCAGCAATGGCCACGCGTAGCGAGTCACGCAACACCTTGCTGTAGCTGGCCGCCATGCCGAATTCGGCGGCGTTTTCCCGGGTTCGCGCCCGGCTCGGCGCGCTGGCAAAGGCGGCCTTGTTGCTGGCCGGCTTCTGCGAGATGTTGCCGTTTTTGCTGAACACCAGGCCACCCACGGTGCCCTGAATGCCAATAATACCTGTCTGACGTGCCATAATAAAAGGTCGTAGTTAGGAGTGAATAATTCGTTTTGAGTCGTGGCTGCTTGCATTCTGCGGCCTTGCTACCAGGTGCAGCCCACCCCGTAACGCCGCTTGTTTTTATAGTTGAACTGCCGCCACAGCTTCGGCGGGAGCGCGTCCCCGGCCCCGCACTTCCACAGTCCTCGCCGTCCGGCTACGGCGGCTGCCTGTTGTGCCGCCCGGCCCGCCACCCGCCGCTTCGGGTCCCAGGCCCACGCCCAGCCGCGCACCACCAGTAGCGAATCCAGCGCCAGCGTCGGCCCGCCGGCCACCGGCAGCCGCACCGTGGCCAGCGTCCGCCCGTACAGGTCCACGCCGCGCCGCGTCAGCCACACCAGCTGCAGCTGCACCCGCCGCGTCACCGAGTCGCTGGCCTGTGGCCCAAAAGCTTGGTCCAGCTCCGGCGCATCCACGCCCAGCAGCCGCACCCGGTACCGCACGCCCCCGGCCAGCACATCATACGTGTCGCCGTCCACTACCCGCACTACCCGGCCACTCTCGGCTTTCGGCGCAGTAAGCCCCGCTACCCGCATCAGCCCATTGGCCGGCAGTTCCCACGCCGGCCCCGCGCAGCTCCGGGAAGCAAACGGCAACGCCCCGACCGCCGCCGCGCCAATGCTCCCGGCAACGAGGAGCACCTGCCCCATGGTTTGTGACGCCTGAAATAGTTTCATGCCACGAACCTACTGTCCCCTCGAATGGGTTGTATATTCGTCTAGCCAACTATACACCGCAAGTACCCACTATGTCCCAGGTTTGCATTTACCCGAAGGAAGCAGCCGCCGTCACCGGCAACGGTTACCAGGCTGGCAAGCGCCTCTTGCAGCGCATCCGGGTGCAGCTCGGTAAGCCCAGCCGCGCCCTGGTTTCCATCCAGGAGTTTTGCGCCTATACCCACCTGCCCGAGCAGGAAGTGCGCGCCGCCCTCGCCCGCAGCTAGACTGTAGCGCTACCGTACCTGGAGCGTATCGGAAGCGTAGGGACAGTTTGCGCGTCCTGTCTCGTCCGGCTATAGCTGTACAGGTGGAGAGGGACCGGTATATTCCTGAAATGGCCGTGTTGGCAATCAGAAAAAGACGTATCTCAGTTTTTTCAACGAAATGTCGCTTGTCCCCTGGCTTGTTGTGGGAAGCAGACGCCGTTACTTGATTACCACAGCAGGGGAGGTTGGCAGTGCTGTCCCCGCTCACCGCAAGGCAGGATTATTATTCAAATCTGTCCCCTGAGCTGTCCCCTCGAATTGCGATAAAAGAAAAACGCCCTGTAAGTTAGATACTTACAGGGCGTTTATTTGCAAACTGGCGGTCTGGACGGGACTCGAACCCGCGACCTCCGCCGTGACAGGGCGGCATTCTAACCAACTGAACTACCAAACCGTTTGCCTTGGTGGAGAAGCCGTGTGCTTTTCCGTTTTGGTGTTACAAAGGTAGGGCAAGAAAACTGCGCCCTGCAAGTATGGGGCCAATATTTCTGTAAAAAAAGGGCTGTTTGGGAGCTTGAAGGTTGTTTCTCAGGAACATTAATTTTTGCGCCTTGCCGCAACGGCAGATGTTTTACCTTTGCCATCCGCCTTCGCAGCGGCATTTGGGGGCGCAGATAGTAGGGCCAAACCCCTTTTTAACCGTGCCGCCCGCTATTTTCGCTTTCCCACTCCACGTAAATACGCTTCGCAGTCCATGCTCCTCGATTTTGAACAACCCATTGCTGCCCTCGAAGGCAAGCTTCTTGAAATGCAGAAACTCGCTGCCGACAGCGATGTGGAAGTAGGCGAAGCCGTCGCGGCGCTGGAAAAACGCATTAAAGACCTCAAAAAGGAAACCTACGCCAACCTCACGCGCTGGCAGCGGGTGCAGCTTTCGCGCCATCCGGAGCGGCCCTATACCCTGGACTATATAGATGGCATGGCCGATAAGTTCGTGGAGCTGCACGGCGACCGCACCGTGGGCGACGACAAGGCCATGGTGGGCGGCTTCGGCGAGATTGACGGGCAGGCCGTCATGTTTATTGGCCAGCAGAAGGGGCACAACACCAAGCAGCGGCAGTTTCGCAACTTCGGCATGCCCAACCCGGAGGGCTACCGCAAGGCCCTGCGCCTGATGAAGCTGGCCGAAAAGTTCAACGTGCCGGTGGTGACATTGATTGATACGCCCGGTGCCTTTCCGGGCCTGGAGGCCGAAGAGCGGGGGCAGGGTGAGGCCATTGCCCGCAACCTGAAGGAGATGTTTATGCTGAAGGTGCCGGTTATCTGCGTTGTTATTGGGGAGGGCGCGAGCGGCGGGGCTCTGGGTATTGCCATCGGCGACCGGGTGCTGATGCTGGAAAACACCTGGTACTCCGTTATTTCGCCGGAATCGTGCAGCAGCATTCTGTGGCGCTCCTGGGATTATAAAGAGCAGGCGGCTGAGGCACTTAAGCTCACGGCGACGGATATGAAATCGGCTGGGCTGGTCGATGGCATCGTGAAGGAGCCGCTGGGCGGGGCTCATACTGCGCCCGAGGTGATGATTGAAACGCTGAAAAATACCCTGCTCAAGACGTTGAAAGAACTGAGCGCGATTTCGGTGGAAGACCGGATTTCGCAACGGATTGACAAGTTTTCGGCGATGGGCGTGGTGGTGGAATAAGTTGGGGCAGGAGGGTATGGGGGTAGGAGGGCAGGAGTTGGAATAGTAGCGTATAATTGTCCCTCTTACCCCCATACCCTCCCACCCGCATACCCTTAAAATAATGAAAGTTCATACCATTGATACCGGCCTTTTCAAGCTCGATGGCGGCGCCATGTTTGGCGTGGTGCCCAAAAGCATGTGGCAGAAGCTGAATCCGCCCGATGCCAACAACATGTGCACCTGGGCCATGCGCTGCCTGCTGATTGAGGACGGCGGCCGGTTGCTGCTCATCGACAACGGCATTGGCGACAAGCAGGACGAGAAGTTTCGGGGCCATTTTTACCTGCATGGCGACGACACGCTGGAGAAGTCCCTGCGCAAGCTGGGCTTCACCAGCGCCGATATTACCGACGTTTTTCTCACGCACCTGCACTTCGACCACTGCGGCGGCTCGGTGCAGCGCCGGCCCAATGGGGTGTTGCAGCTGGCTTTCCCCAACGCTACCTATTGGAGCAACGAGGCGCACTGGGACTGGGCCGTGACGCCCAACCCGCGCGAAAAGGCCAGCTTTCTGAAGGAGAATATTCTGCCGATTCAGGAAAGCGGACATTTGAAGTTTGTCGACCTGCAAAAGGGTGTGCCCGATGCGCTGCCGCAATTCCGCGAAATTATTCTGGCCGACGGGCACACCGAGAAGATGATGGTGCCGGTGATGGACTACAAAGGCCACACGCTGGCCTTTATGGCCGATTTGCTGCCCAGCGCCGCCCATATTCCGTTGCCCTATGTGATGAGCTACGACGTACGCCCGCTCATTACCATGCCCGAAAAAGAAGCCGTGCTGCGCCGCGCAGCTGCCGAAAACTGGGTGCTGCTGCTGGAGCACGACCCCACCAACGAAGCCTGCACCGTGGCCCTGACCGAGAAAGGCGTGCGCTTGGACCAGACCCTGCGAGTGGCGGATTTGTGAGTTGGCGGAGTGGCGGATGGATGAGAAAACCGTATCAGGCTAACTACCAATAGATAACAACGTGCAGGTTACTCAACAACCCGTCAATTCACCAATCCATCAACCCATCAGCCCGCAGCTTGGGTTGGCATTATCGGGAGGCGGCGCGCGCGGAATTGCGCATCTGGGCGTGCTGGCGGCCCTCGATGAGCTGCAGCTGCCGGTGGCGCGGCTGGCCGGCGTGAGCTCGGGAGCCATTGCCAGCGTGTTTTACGCGGCGGGCTTTGCGCCGCGCGAGATTTTGCGGCTGCTGCTGAGCACCAATGTCTTTCGGCTCACACGGCCGGCGTTTAGCCGGTTTGGGCTGCTGCACCTCGACGCGGTGGAGCAACTGCTGGCCCGGCACCTGGGCAGCACGGTCAACTTTGAGGATTTGAGCCGGCCCCTGACTTTGGTGGCGACGGATTTGATGGTGGGCGAGTCGGTGTATTTCAGCGCTGGGCCGCTGCTGCCGCCGCTGCTGGCTTCGTCGGCGGTGCCCATTATCTACCGGCCGGTGGAGTACCAGGGCCGGCAGCTGGTGGATGGCGGCCTGCTCAATAACCTGCCCGTAGAGCCGCTGCTGGGCCAGCCCGACCTGCGCGTGGTGGGCGTGCACTGCAACCCCATCAACCCCGAAGCCCGCATTCCCACCTTCCGCCGCCTGGTTGAGCGGACCCTGCAACTGGCCATCAACGCCAACACGGCGGCCCGCAAAAGCCAGTGCCACCTGCTGCTGGAGCCGCCCGAGCTGCGCCATTACCGGCCCCTGGGCTACAAGCGCGGCCCCGAGCTGTTCGACATTGGCTACCGCTACGCCATGGGCCAGGCCGAGGCTTTACAGGCACTGCTGTGAACGGGCGGCAGGCACTGGCCGCCTCCAGAAGGCTAATGTTCGTCCTTTTCGGCCGGGCCGGGCATCCATAAGTTACTTCAAACGCCTAGTTTTGCCAGTTGCTTCAGGGCCCTGTTGGGTTCCGAAGTGCCAACGCATCCCTTACTACCCGTATTCCTCAACAATGTCTCCTCGCGAAAAATCTCCCTTCTGGCATTCCATGGCCACACTCGTGTTCAAAGTAGCCGGCTGGCACCTGGGCGAGATTCACAATCCCGAAATCAGGAAGAGCATGATGATTGCGGCCCCGCACACCAGCAATTGGGACATTATCATAGCCCGGGCCGCCTTCTACCTGATGGGCGTGCCGGTGCGCTTCACCGTGAAAAAGGAGTGGACCGAAAACTGGGCGCTGGGCTGGCTGGTGAAGGCCATTGGGGGCCTGGCCGTGGACCGCAGCCGCAACAACAGCCTCGTGGATGGCATGGTGAAGCTGTTTGATACACACGAAGACTTGGTGATTCTCATCACGCCGGAAGGCACGCGCGCCTACCAGCCGCGCTGGCGCAAGGGCTACTATTTTGCTGCTCTGGGCGCCCACGTGCCCATTCGGCTGGGGTATCTGGACTATGCCAAAAAGGAAGCCGGTATCGGCGAAGCGGTGTGGCCTACGGGCGACTACGAAGCTGACGAAGCCCGAATTAAAGCGTTTTACCGCACCAAGTCGGGGCGCTTCCCCGCGCAGGGCGTGCGCTGAAACAAAAACCGTCATTCCGACGCAGGAGGAATCTGAGATGAGCTGTCGGTCAGGCTTATTTCAGATTCCTCCTGCGTCGGAATGACAACGTTAGATGCTAACAATGGCCGCCCTCGCCGTGCAAAAACACCCGGAATACCGTGCCCTGGCCTTCCTCGCTTTCGACGGCGATGTGGCCGCCCTCGGAATGCACCAGCCGGTTGACGAGGAACAGGCCCACGCCCGTGCCCTCGCCCGCCTGCGGATGGAACCGCCGGAACAGCTGGAATAGCTCGGAGCCGTAGCGGTCCAGGTTCATGCCCAGGCCGTTGTCGCGCACTTCGAGTACCGGGCAGCCACTGTCCTCATAGGTGCGAACCTGAATATGAGGCACCCGGGCCGGATGCCGGTACTTGAGGGCATTGCCCAGCAAGTTGATGAGGATGGTGCGCAGGTTGCTGCGCACGTAGCGCAGGGCGGGCAAACCGGCCAAGTCGGTGTCGACGTGGGCTTCGGTGGCTGTTAGCTGCGGGCGCAGGGCCTTTAGCACATCGGCTACGAGGCTGGCCAGGCCAACCTCCTCGGCGGCCTGCTTGCCGGGGCTGCGCTGCTCCTGCACCACGGCGGCCAGGTCGGTGATGGTGGTGGACAGGCTGTGCAGCGATTCTTCCAGCAGGCGCAGCACCACGGCCTCCTCGGGGTCCTGGAAGGTGGCGCTGCGGCGAAGCTCGTCGAAGAGGCCGCGCAGGTTGTTGAGGGGCTGGCGCAGGTCGTGGCTGGCCGCGTACACGAAGTTGTCGAGGTCCTGATTGGTGCGGGCCAGAAGGCGGTTGCGCGCCCCGATTTCCTGGTTGGCGGCGCTGAGCTGGGTGTTTTTCTCGTGGAGCTCCTGCCGGGTTTCGGTGAGCGCGGCCAGGGAGTCGCGCAGCTCGCGGTTCACGCCCTGCAGCTCGCCGTGGTAGCGGGCCACGTACTGGCGCCACTCGTTTTTCTCGATGGCGTACAGCACGGTTTTATTGAGCAGCTCGCGGTCAAACTGCTGTTTCACCAGGTAGTCGAGGGCGCCGGAGTTGAGGGCGCGCACGGCCAGGGCTTCGTTGCCGCCGCCGGTTATCATCACCACGCACAGCGTATCGGGCGGGGCCAGCTCGTTCAGGGCGTCGAGCAGGTCGAGGCCGTCGGTGTCGGGCAGGTTGTAATCGAGCAGCACGCAGTCGGGCTGCTGCAGCTGAAATTGCTCCAGGCCCTCGGCCCCCGAAGCGGCCTCTATGATTTCAATGCGCTGAAATCCAGTGTTCTGGCCAAGGAAGCGCCGGTACAGCATCCGGTCCTCCGGATTGTCGTCAATCAGTAAGATTCGCTTCACAGAGGTTTAGCCAGCCAGCGGAAGCTCGGAAGCCTCCAGCCAATAACGAATAATAAGCCGTACTTTTTCTTCCAGCTCGGGGTAGCCAATGGGCTTGGTTAGGTAGCTGTTGGCCCCCAGGCGGTAGCACTCGGCAATATCGGTGCTATTTGACGAAGTAGTGAATACGATGACCGGAATACTGTGCAGGGCCGGGTCATTTTTCAGGACGTTGAGCACGGCGCGGCCATCGGTGCCGGGCATATTGAGGTCGAGCAGGATGATGACGGGCAGCTGGCTGGGCCAGTTCGGGTGCTTGCCGTAGCCCTTGAGGTATTCGAGGGCCTGGTCGCCGTCTTCGCAGCGCAGCACGGGGTTGGTCACCGCATTTTTGTGGAAGGCCCGGCTCAGGGCCGTGAAGTCTTCGACGCTGTCTTCCACCACGAGGATGGGGATGAGGGCGGTGGGATTCATTAATTTACAGATTGTTGGCCAGCGAAAAATAAAAGGTGGCACCATGGCCGAGTGTGGAATCAACCCACAACTCGCCGCCGTGTTTTTCCACCAGCTTCCGGGCAATGGCCAGGCCCGCGCCGGTGCCTCCACCGTACTTGTCCTGCGCGTGCAGGCGCTTGAATATTTTAAAAATATTGTCGTGGTGCTTCGGGTCGATGCCGATGCCGTTATCGTGTACGTAAATAACGGTAAAATCGGCCGGGTCACCGGTGCCTTTGGGGCCACGAATTGCGGGCGGGGCCACGCCAATGGTAACGTGCTTCTCGGGGTGGTTATTGTAGCGCAGGGCGTTGGTCAGCAGGTTGTTGAATACCTCGTGCACCAAGGTGCGGTTGCCGCGCACGGTGGGCAGGGAAACGGGCACCGTCACCGTGGTGCGGGTTTGCTCCAGGCGGGGGTGCAGCAGGTCGATAATGTCGGCCAGGGCATCGTTCAGGTTCACGGCCTCCACCGCCATTTCAACCCGGCTCACGCGCGAGAGCTGCAGCAGCGCCTCAATCAGGGATTCCATGCGTTGGCTGAGGCGCACCAGGGTCTGGAGCTTGCTCACGCCCTCGGCATCAAGCTTATCGGCGTAGTCTTCCAGCAAAAACAGCGAGTAGTTATGAATGCCGCGCAACGGCTCCTTGAGGTCGTGCGAGGCCACGTAGGCAAACGAGTCCAGCTCGTCGTTGCTGCGCTCCAGCTCGGCGTTGAGGCGGGCCAGGCTGATGGCCTTGGCTTGCAGCTCGTTGAAGACTTTTAGCCGGATGTCGGAAATATGCAGGCGAATTTCTTTGGCCGCCTCAATTTCGAGGGGCTGCCACGGGGCCGATGTTTCCTCCACGGTCTGCTTCCAGGCCTCAAACGACTGCCGGGGCGAGAGAAAAATCTGCCCATCCACGGTGGTCTGGTTTTTTTCGTGGCGGCCGGCCCAGGTCACGGTTTGCAGCTGCTCGGGCCGAAACCAGAAGATGTACTCCCCCGCCTCGCGGGCCAGCGCCACGGCCAGAATGCCGCTGGCCGTACTCCTAATGAACTTACCGGCCGGGTTCAGCCGGGCGTAGGAATCGGTCACGAAAATATCGTGCGGGTTGTGGATGCGCAGCCATTCCACCAGCTCCGTAATCTGGGCGGGCGTGGGCGTGTGGCCGAGGGTAATGATTTCACCATCAAAGCAAATGGCCGCGCCGCCGCAGTCCAGCACATCCAGCAGGCTGGGGGTGAAGCGGTGCAGGCCATCCAGAAAATTTACCTGCGTGCTCACCAAATCGAACAGCCGCACCTGGGCCTCACGGATGCGCAGGCGGTAAGCCTGCTCGTCCTGCTGCTCCTTGCCTTTGAGTAGCACCGACACGGTTTTGCCCAAAAACTGGCACAGGTCGCGCAGCTCGTAGCTCACCAGGCGCGGGGTTTGGTGGTGGCAGGTTATCATGCCCCACAGCTGCCCTTCCTGAATGAGCGAAATGGTCATTGTCGCCTCCGAGCCCAGGTTATGCAGGTACTCGAGGTGAATGGGCGACACGCTGCGCAGCACCGAATACGTCATGTCGGGCGGGCGGCTGGCCCCGGGTGCCACGGCAGGCACCAGCGGCACCGGCTGGTACCGGGCATTGGGAATGAAGCGGAGCCAGTTTTTGAGGTACATGGCCCGCGCCTGCTTCGGAATGTCGGTGGCCGGGTAGTGCATGCCCAGCCAGGGGGGCAGGTCTTCGCGCACGGCCTCGGCAATTACTTCGCCGCTGTCGTCGGGCGCGAAACGGTAGATGGCCACCCGGTCGAACCCGGTGATGGCCCGCACCTGCTCGGCGGTTAGCTGGCAGCAGTCGAGCACGGTTTCGGCTGCGAGCAGGCTGCCCAGGCTCATGTTGAGCGCCGACAGGTCGAAGGCGCTGACCGTGGTATCGGCCACCGGCTCGCCTTCCACCCACAGCAGGCCATCGTAGCGATGCAGGATGAGCTTGTAGGCCGGCTGGCCCACCACCCGCCCCAGGCGAATGCCCAGCAGCCGCGCCTCCGGCCCCAGCGTGGCCCACAGGCGCTCTACTGCCACCAGCTGCTCTGGCTCCAGCAAAATGCCTAAGCCGGCCCCGATAATGTTTTCGGGAACGATGCCGAGCAGCGCCAGCGTGTTGGCGCTGGCCTGCACCACGCGGCGACTCTGCTCATCGAGGCACAGCAAAAAGCCGTAGGGCTGAATCAGGCCGGGGATGTGAATGGGCTCCCGGTCGCAGTTGCTGAGCGTGATGGGCTGGCCCAGCAGGCGTTCATCGGTAAGGGTTAGCGCTGATTCAGCCATGCGGATAATGCTTGGAACGTGAGAACGGCCGAAGCCACGATGGCCGCCGGCTCTTCGGTTTCGGCAGCTTCGGTCAGGTGCTGGCAAAAGGCCTTCCAGAGCGGCCCGGTGCGCTCGGCCCGGCCCGTGAAAAAGGCGTGCGCGGCAATGCCCGCTTTGTCGAGCTGCCGCGCAATTACCTGCCCGCCCAGCGTCGAGCCTTCGAGCACGTACATGGCCCCCAGCAGCTGGGCTCGGGTGCCGAGCGGCGGCAGCCCGGGGTAGAGCGGCGGCGCGGCATCGTGGCCCAGCCGGGCCAAATCTTCCAGGATGAGGGGCGCGCGGTAGCGCTGGTCGAGCTGCCAGGCCGGCCCGAAAAGGGCGGCCTGGGCGTGCAGCTGCGCCTCGTACGGTGCCAGAAAGCCATACATCCTGGCCAGGAACCGGGCGGTATCGGCGGCCGTTACCGTGCCTGCCGCCAGGGCCAGGTTAAATGGGTTTTGCTCCACGGCATCGTGGAAGGGTCTGGTTTCGTGACGAAGACGCGGCAGAATAGCCGGGCTTTCCGGAGGGTTGGGCATAGAACAGGACAACGTTAGCTGGGCGAAAGTAGGCCATTGAGCGCGGCGCGGCGACTTTTGCTCAGTCCTGGGTCAGGGCGTAGCTCACCAGGTTGGCCCCCATGCGCAGGGCGGCCTCGTGCGTGGCGGGCGAGTCTTCGGGGTAGGTTCCCACGTCTTCCCAGCCGTTGCCGAGGTCGCACTCATAAGAGTAGAAGCACACCAGCCGGCCCTTGTACACCAGCCCGAAGCCCTGGGCCCGCTTGCCGTCGTGCTCGTGCACCTTGGGCAGGCCCCGCGGGAACTGGTATTTCTGATGATAAATAGGATGCGAGAAGGGCAATTCCACAAATTCGAACTCGGGAAATACCTTCTTCATCTCGGGCCGGATAAATTTATCGAGCCCGTAATTGTCGTCAATGTGCAGAAAGCCGCCGCCGATGAGGTACTGGCGCAGGTTTTTGGCCTCCACGGCGGTAAAGCTCACGTTGCCGTGCCCGGTCATGTGCAGGAAAGGGTAGGAGAGCAGCTCCGGCGCATCGAGCTCCACGGTGGCTTCGTCGGGCGCAATGTTGGTTTTCAGGGCCTGGTTGCAGAAGCTGATGAGGTTGGGTAGCGAGGTTTTGTTGGCGTACCAGTCGCCGCCGCCGCCGTAGTGCAGCTTGGCAATGCGGAAGCTGGGGGCGGGCGCGGCGGCCGTGAGGGTGAGCAGAATGGCAACGGATAGCAGCAGGGATTTCAGCATAGCGACGGATAAACAGGAGCAGCTTATTGAGCGCTATAATTAAGCGCGGCGTGGGAAAGTTCGGCCGTGGCCGCTACCAATTTCGCATTGAGGCTGGCTCCGGATACCTGCAAAGTAATCATGCCCGCTACCTTGTAGCGCAACTGGCCGCTGTGGGCCTTGGCGGGGCAAAACAAACGGACCTGTCTGCCAAGTCCCCAGCGCGCCATGAAGACGCACATTTGCGTTTTGTTGTCGAACAGAATCGACCTGCTCCCCCCCACAACGAGGAGCGCACAGGCATCTGACCAATTACTAAACAGCCTCAATGAGCAATGAGAAACTAACCCGGTTCTTGCAAAGCACCGGCCTTATCAATGCCGGCCAGGCGGAAGAAATTGCCAGCGACTTCATTCACAAGAAGTTCGATAAGAATAGCTTCCTGCTGCAAGCCGGCCGCATCAGCGACGACTATCTGTTTCTGGACAGCGGGTTCATGCGTGCCTTTGCCTACGACACGGATGGCCACGACGTGACCACCGGTTTTTATGGCAGCGGCCAAGTCGTATTCGAGGTGGCGTCCTTTTTCACCCGCACGCCCTCGCAGGAGTACATTCAGGCCCTCACCAGCTGCCAGGGCTGGAGCATCACGCACCAGCGGCTGAACGCGCTGTTTCATGCCCGGCCCGAGTTCCGGGAGTTTGGCCGCTCGGTGCTGGTGCGCGGCTACGCGGCCCTCAAAAGCCGCATGCTGGCCCTGATAACCGAGTCTGCCGCCGCCCGCTACGAAAGCCTGCTGCGCGCCAGCCCCGAAATTCTCCAGCACGCGCCGCTCAAAACCGTGGCCTCCTACCTCGGCATAACCGATACTTCGCTGAGTCGGATTCGGAAAGGCGCGGCCCTGAGGTAGCGCCGGCGGGCATTTCTTGCCATTTGGCAAGCGGGTCCGGCCGGGCAGCCAGTTCCTTTGCAGCGAACCAAAAATCAATCCGCCCGGCCATGCACATGCTCCCTCATACTACGCTCACCGGCATTGTCTTCGGCTTCACCACGGGCCTCGCCGTCTGGTTCTTTTACCTTGCCGCGCAGCGGTCGAAACGGGCATTGCTGCTATTGCTGGCGTGGCTGCTGGTGCAAGGTGTGGTGGGCCTGAGCGGCTTTTACACCAGCAGCACCACGCTGCCGCCACGGATGGCGCTTTTGCTGGTGCCGCCGTTGCTCCTGATTATGGCGCTTTTTGCCACCACGGCCGGCCGCCGTTGGCTCGATGGTTTGCGCCTCGAACTATTGACCCTGCTTCATGTGGTCCGGTTCCCGGTCGAGCTGGTTTTGTTCGGGCTGTACCTGCAAAAAGCGGTGCCGAAACTGATGACCTTTGAAGGCCGGAACTGGGATATTGTGCTGGGCCTGACGGCGCCGGTGGTTTATTACTTCGCCCGCCGTAAGATGCTGTCGGGCCGCCCGGGGCTGCTACTGTGGAATATCCTCGGGCTGGCTTCCCTGCTCAACATCGTGGTCAGTGCGTTGCTGTCGGCTCCCACGCCCTTGCAACGCTTCGCCTTCGAGCAGCCCAACATAGCCATTCTGCATTTTCCGTTTGTATGGCTGCCGGGCTGCGTGGTGCCGTTGGTGCTGTTGGCACATCTGGCTGCTATCCGGCAACTCGCGATGGGCCGCTACCTGCCAGCCGCCGGCTGCCCCGCGCTGGGCGAAACTTTGCGTTCTTGCAGCGTCGGCCAACAAGCTGGCCAACATCAACCACCGACCAATGGTAACGGGAAACGACTTGCTAAAACTGGGCCTGAAGCCCGGCAAATGGTTTAAAGACGCGCTGGAGTACATCAACGCGAATGCGCTGGAAGGGGAGGCCCTGCACGCCTACCTCGACACCGTGAAGCCTGCGCCGGAAATCCCGCTGCTGGCCCGTCCGGTGCCTTTCCACGAAAATATCCGGGCCGAAACGGCAGTGGAGCAAGCCAATATTGACTATGTGAAGCAGTCGATGGACCTTCTCATGTGCACGCCCACGGTGGTGGCCGGGGCCATTATGCCCGATGCCTGCCCGGCCGGGCCGCTGGGCACCATTCCGGTGGGCGGCGTGGTGGCCACGCACCGGGCCATTCACCCCGGCATGCACTCGGCCGACATCTGCTGCTCCGTCATGCTCACCAACCTGGGCAAAGTGGACCCCAAAACGGTGCTCGACGTGGCGCAGGGCATCACCCACTTCGGCCCCGGCGGGCGCGAGGAGGCGCGGCAGTTTGCGCTGCCGGCCGAAATCGAAGCCGAAATGCGCGCCAATCCGTTTCTGAACTCCGAGCGCAGCCTGAAAATGGCCCGCGAGCACCTCGGTACGCAGGGCGACGGCAACCACTTCCTCTACGTGGGCGTGTCGGCCGCCACCGGCGATACCATGCTTGTGACGCACCACGGCTCGCGGGGCGTGGGTGCGGTGCTATATGGCCACGGCATGAAAATAGCCGAGTTTTTTCGCCGTGAGATTTCGCCCGAAACCCACCCCGCCAACGCCTGGATTCCCAGCGATACCCCGGAGGGCGAAAACTACTGGCGCGCCCTGCAAACCGTGCGCGCCTGGACCAAGCGCAACCACGAGGTGTTGCACGAAGCCATTGCCGCCCAGCTGGCCGCGCCCGTGCTGCAGCGCTACTGGAACGAGCACAACTTCGTGTTCCGCGACGGCGACGTATTCTACCATGCCAAAGGTGCCACGCCGCTCGACCCGAAATTCATGCCCGACATCACCGGCCCGCGCATCATCCCGCTCAACATGGCGCAGCCCATCCTGATTGTGGAAGGTGCCACGACCGCCAATAACCTCGGCTTTGCCCCGCACGGCGCGGGCCGTAACCTCAGCCGCACCCGCCACAAATACAGCAAAATCGGCCAGACCAACGAGGAAATTTTCGCCGAAGAAACCCAGGGCATCGACGCCCGCTTTTTCTTCAACCGCATCGATATTTCCGAGCTGCCCAGCGCCTACAAAAACGCCGAGGACGTGAAGCAGCAAATCACCGATTTCAACCTCGCCACCGTCATCGACGAAATCCAGCCCTACGGCTGCATCATGGCCGGCGACTGGGAGCAGGACGCCCCCTGGCGCAAGAAGAAGCTGGCCAAAAAAGCGGCTGAAGCTGCCGCCGCAGCCGATTCGCCAGCGGATACGTCGGCGCTGGTGGGGGAGTAGGATGAAACTTTAAAGGTTGGCCAATTAATTTTCTGACTCAAAATGGGGTCATCACACCTAAAATGAAGTGTTTATGCTCACTATCTATTGGCTGAAATCAATGCAGTACCTCATATTGACCCGATACCATAATTTATTTGGGAGAAACATATAATTTTTTTCACTTATTTAAAATTCGAAAAATAATTTTACTTTTTTTAATATGGAGCAGATTGTATCGGCAATAATAGCTGTGTTATTGCCATTTATAATTACTTACCTGAGTAATAAGAATCGTGAAAATATAAGAAAAAACATGCTTGAAGAATCAAAGAGCAGAGTAGACTTCTTAGAAAAATATCACGATGTTTATCGTAAGGTTTCTGGTCAAGTTGAAGGTGAAGAATTGATGAGTACACTGGTTGATGAGTTAAATGAAATTAAGTATAGTATCGATTTTCTTTATAAAAAGAACGAGTTCTTGCCTTTTGGGCAATTAAGCTTAGCACAACGGTTGTTTTTGACTTTCAAACCTGTCTCTATACACGGGTGGCTATTTAGTATTCTTTTTTATGCATTCACTTTCATCATTGTCTTTGCTGTGTTGGGGTGTTTTATAAACGATAAAGGAGACTTCACTCTGAAACAATTCGCTAAAAGTATTTATGATAATAATTTTATTTTTGGGATACTTATTTGTATATTTTTTCTCTTCTTATTTCATTATTTATCAATTCGTTCATATACGAAAGACGTAAGAAGAAATTTATAATTACTTATTTCCGTACTAGCTGCGCCGTAAACACCACCGCCAGCGCCGCCGTTTCAGTCCGCAGGCGCGAGGCCCCCAGCGTCACTGGCTGAATACCTTTTGCCAGCGCCAGCGCAATTTCCTGCGGCGTAAAATCGCCCTCCGGCCCGATGAGCACGCAGCAGCCGGTCCCATTACCCACTACCTGCGCCAGCGCCGTGCGCTCGCCCTCTTCCAAGTGCGCGATAAACGTGGTTTCGGGCGTCGCGCCCGCCACGAAAGCCCCGAAATCCGTCACTTCGTCCAGTTGCGGCATCCACGCCTGGCCCGACTGCTTCAGGGCGCTGATGGCGATTTTCTCCAGCCGCTCCAGCTTCAGCTCGCGGCGCTCGGAGCGGGCGCAGCGCAGGAAGCTAATGCGCTCCACGCCAATTTCCACGGCTTTTTCCACGAACCACTCCATGCGGTCGAGGTTTTTGGTGGGGGCCACAGCCACGTGGGTGAAGTAGGGGCGAGGCGCTACCGCTTCGTGGTGCGTGATGCGCAGCTGGCAGCGCTTGGGGTTCGCATCGGCCACGGCCGCCTTATAGAGGCCGCCCCGGCCGTCTAGTAGTTCCACTTCGTCGCCGATGCCCAGGCGCAGCACGCGGATGGCGTGCTTGCTTTCGTCTTCGGGGAGCGTATAGGTGGGGCCGGCAAGGTCGGGGGCGAAAAAGGTATGCATGGGTGCAAAGAACGGAGTCGAAAGGCATTGGCAGTTGCATTCGGGCCGCTACGGCTGCGGGTTGGCGGCAGAAGAAGTGGATTCAATTTCAACGCAAAAGCCCCGTCGGCTGCAACCGACGGGGCTTTCTGGTGAGTGAACTGCTTTGAAGCTTACGCTTCTACTGCCACGCGCGGCGCGCCGGCCAGAATTTCCTCGTTGGCAAATTCGGCGTATTTCTTAAAGTTCACCACGAACTTCTCGGCCAGGTCCGAAGCCGTTTTGTCGTAGGCTTCTTTGTCGGCCCAGGTGTTGCGTGGGTCCAGAATTTCGGTGGGCACGCCGGGTACCGCGCCGGGCACCATCATGCCAAACACGGGGTGCTTGGTAAATTTCACCTCGTCGAGCTGGCCGTTGAGAGCCGCCGTAATCATTGCGCGGGTGTAGGGCAGTTTCATGCGCGAACCGGTGCCGTAGCTACCGCCCGTCCAGCCCGTGTTGATGAGCCAGACGTTGATATCCGGGTTCTCGTCCATCTTTTTGCCCAGCATCTCGGCGTATTTGGTGGGATGCAGCGGCAGGAACACCGCGCCGAAACAGGCTGAGAACGTGGTCTGCGGCTCGGTAACGCCCATTTCAGTGCCGGCCACCTTGGCCGTGTAGCCCGACATGAACAAGTACATGGCGTGGCTCTTGTCGAGCTTGCTGATGGGCGGAATTACGCCAAAAGCATCGGCCGTGAGGAAGAAAATATTCTTCGGCGCATCGGCTACGCCGGGCTCAATGGCGTTGGGGATGAAGTTGATGGGGTATGCGGTGCGCGTGTTTTCGGTTACCGACTTGTTGGCGTAGTCCACCGTGTGCGTGCCGGGGATGAAGCGCGTGTTCTCCACGATGGAGCCGAAGCGGATGGCATCGAAAATCTCGGGCTCCTTCTCCTTGCTCAGGTCAATTACCTTGGCGTAGCAGCCGCCTTCAAAGTTGAAGATGCCGGCCTCGGGCGTCCAGCCGTGCTCGTCGTCGCCGATGAGGCCGCGGTTGGGGTCGGCCGAAAGGGTGGTTTTGCCGGTGCCGGAGAGGCCGAAGAAGATGGCGGTATCGCCCTTTTTGCCCACGTTGGCCGAGCAGTGCATGCTCAGCGTTTCGTGCTCGTGGGGCAGCAGGTAGTTCAGTACCCCAAAAATGCCTTTTTTCATCTCGCCGGCGTAGCCCGTGCCGCCAATCAGAATCATCTTCTTGGTGAAGTTGATAATGGCGAAGTTGGGCTGGCGGGTGCCGTCCACGGCCGGGTCGGCTTCAAAGCCAGGGGCGCAGATGATGCTGAAATCGGGCGTCCAGGACGTGTCTGCGCCTTCTTCGGGGCGTAGGAACATATTGTAGCAGAACAGGTTGTGCCAGGCCTGCTCGTTCACGATGCGCAGCTTGAGCTGGTAGTCGGGGTTTGCCCCGGCGTAGGCTTCGCGCACGTACAGCTCCTTATCGGCCAGGTAAGCCACCATTTTCTGGTGCAGCTGGTCGAATTTATCGGTATCGAAAGGGATGTTGATATCGCCCCACCACACGCTGTTTTCGGTGTTGGCGTCCTTCACCACAAACCGGTCTTTGGGCGAGCGGCCGGTGAACTTGCCGGTGTCGGCCATCAGCGCGCCGGTGTCGGTGAGGTGGCCTTCGCCGTTGCGCAGGGCGTACTCAATGAGCTCGGCCGGCGTGGGATTGAGGTGAACGGTGGCGGTATTTTCGAAGCCGAGGGCCTGCAAACGATTGCGGGTGTCGGCGGCAAGGGTGGAGGCTTCTTGCATGGCTATGAAAGTGTTGGGTGGGAATTCTCGTGACTTCTGGTACAAAGGTAGAATATCGCCGCTTGGGAGCAGTGAAACAAACCATTTCTTTAATGGGACAAATCAAACCGCATCAGGTCCGAATTGTTCCGCTGGTGAAAGTATACGGCTCAGGGCCGCACAAGGGTGGGAGTAATGCAACGCACGCTTATCTTTAGGTTTGCTTTGTCCCAGTCTTTCGCATCTTTGTCCATGGCCATCGAAATTGCTCGCTACAACGGAATCTACGGCGACCACAAGGCCCGGATTTCGCACGACTACCTGCAAAGCCAGCTCATCGTGCCCCGGCAGCGCTTCACCGACTGGGGCCTGAAGCCGCACCTGCACGAAAACCTGTTCCAGCTGTTTTTTCTCGAAGCCGGCCGCGCCGCCTTCGAGGCCACCGAGCTGGTGGAGCTGCGCACGCCCTGCCTGGTCATCATTCCGGCCAATACCGTGCACGGCTTCACCTTCAGCCCGCAGGTGAAGGGCCGCACCCTCACCTTATCAGAAGCGCTGCTCGATACCATTTTGCAAGCCACGCCCGGCGTGCTGGTCGAAATCAACGCGCTACATATTCTGTCCGAATTCAACTCCGAAGTCAGCTTCGCCGATTTATCGGCCCTGGAGCAGCAGATTCATGAGGAAATCAATTCGGAATTGCCTGGCAAGCAGCTCGCGCTGAATGGCTATTTCAAGCTGTTGTTCGTGAAAATATTTCGGCTGCTGCACCACCATCGGGGTCAGGACGAAAGCCCCAACCGCGCCCTGCACTACTTCCGCGAGTTCCAGAAAGCCATTGAACGCACGGCCCCGTTCGAGAAGAAAATATCCGACTTTGCCCAGGAACTAAAAATTACGCCGGTGCACCTCAACCGCATCTGCCAGGCCGTAAAGGGCAAAACGGCCCAGCAGATTGTGCAGGCCCACACCATCCGGCGGGCGCACAACTACCTATTATATACCTCGCTCTCGGTGGCCGAAATTGCCTACGAGCTGCAATTTGTAGACCCCGGCTATTTCACACGGTTTTTCCGGAAGCAGACCGGGCTTTCGCCGGGCGCTTACCGGGCCAAGGCCTACCGGAGCGATAGCGCGGGCAAAGGAGGGAAGCCGGAACTGGCATCCTGAGCGTTCTGCTTCGCCGGCCCACAAGCTTCATAATGCCGAAACTTTCCTAGATTTACCGTGCCCGTATTGCAGCGCTTGCGCAGCGGACCACTTTTCAACCGCTTTCCTTTTATTTCTCACCCCTAGTTTCCTTCAATGCAAACCACTTCTGCTCCCCTAGAGCAATCTGCGGAATCCACGAGCCACCCGCGCGGCCTATACCTGCTGTTCGCCACCGAAATGTGGGAGCGATTCAGCTACTATGGCATGCGCGCCGTGCTGGTGCTGTTCCTCACCAAGGCCATGATGATGGACAAGGCCTTCGCGTCCAAATTCTACGGCGGCTATACCAGTCTCGTCTACCTCACGCCGCTCATCGGTGGCTTCATTTCGGACCGCTACTGGGGCAACCGGCGTTCCATCCTCACCGGCGGCCTGCTGATGGCCCTGGGCCAGTTCACGCTCTTCTTCTCGGCCTCAAACTACGGTCCCGAAAGCACCCACGCCTTCAGCCACTGGATGTTGTACCTCGGCCTGGGCGTGATGATTGTGGGCAACGGCTTCTTTAAGCCCAATATTTCGAGCATGGTGGGCTCCCTCTATAGCCCGGCCGACAAGCGCAAGGACGCGGCCTACACCATCTTCTACATGGGCATCAACCTGGGCTCTTTCATCGGCAACACCATCACCAGCCTCATCGGCGACACCGGCAATCCCGCCGATTTCCGCTGGGCTTTCCTGGCCTGCGGCATTGCCATGCTGCTGGGCACGGTGGTTTTCAACTGGGGCAAAGACAAGTACCTGCACACGCCGGAAGGCGTGCAGGTGGGCGAAACGCCCGCCATTTCGGGTGGCATCATGGGTGTGTATGCCCTGCTGCCGGTGCTGTTGGCCATTATCCTGGGCATTCTGTGGCTCGACTCCAACAAGCTTTCCGTCATTGCCCCACTGCTGGGCATTGCAGTCATCGGCATTGCTTTTATGATTTTCAGCGATAAATCCCTGAGCGGGGCTGATATCAAAGGCATCATGGTGATTTTCATCGTGTCGTTCTTCGTGGTGTTCTTCTGGGCGGCGTTCGAGCAGGCTCCGGCTTCGCTCACCTTCTTCGCCGATGAGCAGATGAACCGCACCATCTTCGGCTTCACGCTGCCAGCCAGTATCTTCCAGAACCTCAACGCCATCTTCGTGGTGGTGGGCGCGCCGCTCATGGCCATGGTCTGGACGGCCCTGGGCCGCCGCGGAGCCGAGCCGCCATCCCCCCTCAAAATGGCCATCGGCCTGGCCTTTCTGGCCGCTGGCTACCTGGTGATGTGCTTCGGCGTGCACGACCTGCAGCCCGGCGTGAAGGTGAGCATGTTCTTCCTGGTGGCGCTCTATTTTCTGCACTCCGTGGGCGAGCTTTGCCTGTCGCCCATTGGCCTCTCGTTGGTAAATAAGCTGGCTCCCGCCAAATTCGCCTCCCTGCTAATGGCCGTGTGGTTCCTCGCCAACGCCGCCGCCAACTACCTGGCCGGCTACATGAGCAGCCTCTACCCCGACCCCAAATCGACGGCCCCCGCCCCGGTAATTCTCGGCTACCACATCACCAGCCTCTATGATTTCTTTATGGTGTTCGTGGTTTCGGCCGCCGCCGCTGCCCTCATCCTGTTCCTCATCAGCGGCAAGCTGGCCAAGATGATGGATGCCCGCAACTACCCCGCGCCCGTCGCGCAGGCGTAAGGCAGCGTCTTTTTTTAGCTCCTGAAAAAGCCTCCGATGCAGTTGCATCGGAGGCTTTTTCGTGTGGTGTTCCGCTGGCCGCAGTCCGCTGGCCGCAGTTTAGCGCGAAGCGCGTAACTGCTGGCCTTGGGTAAGGCGAGTTTGCAACTCGCCGTTGGTTTGGCAACCGCCAGCATTATGTGCCTATGCCTGGTGGCCCTTGCGTTGTGAGTCACAGACTCACCTTATCATCGGCGCGTAGTTACGCGCTTCGCGCTAAACTACGGCTAGTGCTTAGTCAGGGGAGTTAGTTACCCTAATTTTCTGGTAATGTCGGTCGAGTTTGGTGCGGGCTTTTTCCAGGGTGAATTGCCATTTGACCGTGGCCCGGGCCGCATTCCGCTCGGCCACGCAAGCGGCGACGTGGGCCGTAAGCTCGTCCAGGGTGGGGATGCGCTGGTGCAGGCACTGGCGGGCGATGGCCGAGAGTTCGAGCTCGACCATGTTGAGCCAGGAAGCATTTTTGGGCGTGTAGTGTACCTCGAAGCGGGCGGCTAGGGCACGGGCCTGCGCGGCGGGCAGGTGCTGGTAGAAGACGGCGTCGGTGTGGGTGTTGAGGTTGTCCTGCACGAGCACGATTTTCGTGGCCTGCGGGTAGTGAGCGGCTAGTCGCTGCAGGAAGCGGCAGTAATCGGCCCCGGTGCGGCGGGCCGAGACCTCGACCAGGCGCTGGCCCGTGCCCGGCTCGAAGGCCGCCAGCAAACAGGCCGTGCCTTGGCGCACGTAGGTGCTGCTCTCGCGCCGGGGCCGCCCGGCTTTGGCCGGTTGCTCGTCCGTGGCCGGCTGGGCCGGCACCGGGGGCAGGGGCTCGACGGGCTGGCCGTGGAGCACGCAGGGGCGCTCATCGAAGCAGACGACGGGAAAGCGCGGGTCATGGGGCTGCTCGTAGACGGCCAGCACGTCCTCCAGCCGGGCCACGAAGGCGGCGTTCATCGCCCCCAGGCACCCGTGCTGCTGGCGGTGGGGCTGCAGTTCGTTTTTTTGAGCACCTGGCGCACCGTCTCGTGCGAAATCGTGTCCACCAGCGCCAATTCCACGGCTTTATCGGCCAGTAGGCGCAGCGTCCAACGGCTGTACCCCACCGGGGCCGGCGTGCAGGCCAGCGCCGTCACGGCCGCGCGCTGCGGGTCGTCCACGTGCAGCGGACCGCCGCTGCGCGGGGCCTCGGTCAGGGCGGCTTTCCAGCCGGCTTCTTCATAGCGGCGGCGCACCTTGCTGACGGCCTGACGGCTGAGCCCAACGGCTTGACCGGCGGCTTGTTGGCCGATACCGGTGGCCAGGGCCAGCAGCGCCTGCGCGCGGCGCACGGCCCGCACGGGTCGACGACCGGTGCGCGTAAATTTTTCGAGGGCGGCTTGGTCAGCAGCCGGTAGGGCAAAGGGAGTAATTGGTCGGGCCATGGGCTCCCAACTCCAAGCCCTTTATTTTGTTGTCTAATTCCCTTGACGCAGCACTAGCGGCGGACGGGACAATTACACAAAAAAAGTCCCGCTGGCAGTGCCAGCGGGACTTTTCAAGCTAATAGCTAAGGGCTAAAAGCTGGGAGCTAATGCAAGATTACATCATGCCGCCCATGCCACCCATACCGCCCATGCCGCCGTCGCCGTGGCTATGGCCAGCATCCTTGGGCTCGGGCTCGTCCGAAATCACGGCTTCGGTCGTCAGCAGCAGGCCGGCGATGGAAGCAGCGTTTTCGAGGGCCAGACGGGTTACCTTGGTGGGGTCGATGATACCAGCGGCCACCAGGTTCTCGTAACGGTCCTCGCGGGCGTTGTAGCCGAAGTCGGCTTTGCCTTCGCGCACTTTCTGCACCACTACCGAGCCTTCGCCACCAGCATTGGCCACGATGGTACGGAGGGGAGCTTCCAAAGCGGTGCGGATGATGTTTACACCGGTACGCTCGTCAGCATTGTGGGTATCCACGGCGGCCAGGGCCTCGATGGCGCGCACCAGGGCTACGCCACCGCCGGGTACCACGCCTTCCTCAACGGCGGCGCGGGTGGCGTGCAGGGCATCGTCCACACGGTCTTTCTTCTCTTTCATCTCCACTTCAGTCGAAGCGCCGATGTAGAGAATAGCTACACCACCGCTCAACTTAGCGAGGCGCTCCTGCAGTTTCTCCTTGTCGTAGTCCGACGTGGTGGTTTCCATCTGGGCCTTTATCTGGCTGATGCGGCTGGTGATGGCCTCTTTCGAGCCCTTGCCGTTCACGATGGTCGTGTTGTCCTTGTCGATGATGATTTTCTCAGCCGTACCGAGGTATTCCAGGGTAGCGTTTTCGAGCTTGTAGCCCTGCTCTTCGCTGATAACGGTACCACCCGTGAGGGTAGCAATGTCTTCCAGCATGGCCTTGCGGCGGTCGCCGAAGCCGGGAGCCTTCACGGCCGCGATTTTCAGCGAGCCACGCAGCTTGTTTACTACGAGCGTAGCAAGGGCCTCACCGTCAACATCTTCGGAGATGATAACCAAGGGCTTGCCGGTCTGGAGAACCTGCTCCAATACGGGCAGCAGCTCCTTCATCGTGCTCACCTTCTTGTCGTAGATGAGGACGTAGGGCGACTCGAACTCAACCTCCATTTTCTCGGGGTTGGTCACGAAGTAGGGCGACAGGTAGCCGCGGTCAAACTGCATGCCTTCCACCGTCTTCACTTCGGTTTCGGTGCCACGGGCTTCTTCCACGGTGATAACGCCTTCCTTACCCACTTTGTCCATGGCATCGGCAATCATTTTGCCGATTTCCGCGTCGTTGTTGGCCGAAATCGTACCCACCTGGGCGATTTCCGAGTTGTTCTCGATTTTCTTCGACTGCGACTTCAGGTTGGCAACTACGGCGATAACCGCCTTGTCGATGCCGCGCTTCAGGTCCATCGGATTAGCTCCGGCGGCCACGTTTTTCGAACCGGCGGTGTAGATGGCCTGGGCCAAAACCGTAGCCGTAGTGGTGCCGTCGCCAGCCTGGTCGGCCGTTTTCGATGCCACTTCTTTCACGAGCTGAGCGCCCATGTTCTCAATCGGGTCACGCAGCTCAATTTCCTTGGCTACGGTCACACCGTCCTTGGTGATGGTGGGCGCGCCGAATTTCTTGTCGATAATGACGTTGCGGCCTTTGGGGCCGAGGGTCACTTTCACGGCGTTCGCCAGTTTGTTCACACCGGCCTGCAAGCGGGCGCGGCCTTCGGTGTCGAATTGGATGTTCTTAGCCACTGCTGGAGGGAATTAAGAATTAATAATTAAGAATTAGGGATTTTCGGCGGGCCTAGAGCACCGCGAAAATGTCCGACTCGCGCATGATGAGCAGGTCCTCACCGTCAACGGTGATTTCGGTGCCGGCGTACTTACCGTAGAGCACCTGGTCGCCCACTTTTACCTGGGGCTTGATGATGGTGCCGCTGTCAGCGGTTTTGCCTTCGCCCACGGCCACTACTTCGCCACGCTGGGGCTTCTCCTTGGCCGTATCGGGGATGATGATGCCGGATTTGGTTTTCTCCTCGGCGGCGGCGGCGCGAACAATTACGCGGTCGGCCAGCGGTTTCATGCTAAGTGCCATTTTGGGTGTGTTTGGGTTGGATTAAGTTGAAATACTAGGTGCCCGGCCCTGTCTCATTTCCCGTGCCAGCGCCACAAACCTGACAAAATGGGCAAGTTTTATCAATGAAACGTGGCAGAAGTGGCGGATGTGCCGGTGCCAGTGGCTGGTCCTGCCGCGCAATACGACCGCATCGGCCCGGTGTTGCGCTCAACAAAAAAGCCGGTGCCTCTCGCTAGAGAAGCACCGGCTTTTGCAGGTTCAGAATGGGAGCCGCGACTACTGAGCGGGCGTGTTGGCCGGCGCTGGCGTGGTGGTGCCAGCGGGAGCAGTAGCCGGTGCAGTAGCGTCGGGGGTAGTAGCCGGCGCGGTAGCATCGGGGGCAGCGGGGGCCGGAGCACTCGGAGCCGTAGGAGCCGGCAGCTTGGTTTCCAGAGCGCGCTGCTGGTTCACGCTGCGCACCGGGCCACCGCCGGTGGAGGTGAGCATGTGCGAGCCGAGCGACAGCACTACCAAGCCAATAGCGAAGCCCCAGGTGAGTTTTTCGAGCAGGTCGCCGGTGCGTTTCACGCCCATCATGCTGGCCGCGCCGCCGGCGCTAAACTGGCTGGAAATTCCACCCCCTTTGGGGTTTTGGGCCAGTACCACGAGGGCCAGCAGGAAACACACCAAGAGAATGAGGATGATTAGAGCAGTGTACATGAGGGGTAAAAAAGCTGAAAAAGCAAATTACGCTGAAGGTTGCAATGATTGAATCTGGGCTGCAAAGTACGCCATTTTTTCCGGCTGCTTCACCATGAGCTTTTCATAAATCTCAATGGCCCGGGCCGTTTTGCCCTGCCGCACGAAGATGCGAGCCAGATTTTCGGAAACCAGGTCGGGTTCGGCGCGGGTGCTGCGCACGCTCAGGTCGGGCTGGCCGCCGGGCGCGGGCGGCAGCATGCCGGGCCGCGTGAGGCGCGGCTGGCGCTTGAGGAAGTTATTGATGAGGTCGGCCTTATTGGGCAGCTCCGGCGGTACCGGGCAGTGCGTGGCCCAGTGGTCTAGCAGCAGCGGGTCGGGCTCGAAGAAGGTACCGGTGGGCGGAAGCGGCACGGCCGGCGGCTGGGCGGCCGCGACCACGGCGGTGGAGGTTTCGGCGGCTTCGGCCTTGGCAATCAGCAAGTCGAGTAGCTGCATGGACAGTCCCAGGCGGCTACTTTCTCCGAAAGCGTAGCCCACCATGGCGTCGCCGGTGAAGGCGGCCGGGGTGAACACAGGCGCGGCCGGAACCAGTGCCGCCAAGGGCAACGCAGTAGAGCTAATCAGGCTGCGGGTAACGGCCGAGGCCGCCCATTCGTCAACCAGGCCCGGTAGCTGATAGGTAGGCGCGATGACCGGTGACGCATCAGCCAAACCAAACTCAAACCGGGCTTCGCCCACCTCTACCGGTGGCCGAATGGCGGGGGCCTGGGCCGGCAGCTCGTCGGCTGCTTCAGCTAATTTGAGTGCTTCGGCGGGCAGCGCGGCGGGCGTTTCTACTGTTTCGGCCAAGGTGGTTACCATGATGGTAGCCTCTTCCAGGTCGACCAATAGAGGTAAATCCACCAAGGCTGGCTCCACCGGAATTACCTCCACCAACGGTATTAATGCTTCCGGTTTAGCCCCTAGCGAAGGGCTTTCGGGTATTGCTGGCAACGCCGCCACCGGCACTTCCGGAATCACCGGCACCGGTTCCGGCGCAATAAATGCAACTACGGCGGGGAGGACTTCAATGGTAGCTGCCGGAGCTACCGGAATGGCAGGAGCTGCGGGCAGCGGAGCAGCGATTGTTAACGAGTGTTCCGCATCGACAGCGGCGGGAGCTGCAACTGATGACTGCGCTTCCGCAGCTGTCGCAACCGGTTCGGATATTACCTCCGGGATAATGGCTGCCAGTGGTGGTGCGGGTGCTGCTACCGGTTCGGGCGTCACCTCAATTACCACGGGTGCTGGCGGTGGCGCGGGTGCTGCCACTGGTTCGGGTATTACCTCAATTGCTTCTATTACCACTGCTGGCAGCGGTGGCGCGGCAATTTCGGCGGCAGCTGGTGCTACCGGCTGCGGGAGGATAGCCGGCGCGACTTCGGCGGCCGGGGCTGGCTCGGCGGCGGCCGGGGATTCAATGGCGGGCGCTGCTTCGGGCGTCGCAATAGCGGCGGGGAGGGGCTCGGGCTCTACCAGCTCGATGAGGCGGCGCAGCAGGCTGCGGTCGGCGGCGTAGGTGGCGGCACGGCGCAGACGCTGGCTGGCCAGCATGGTGCCCTGGTCGTGGGCGGCTTTGGCCAGCAGCAGGTGCGCCGTCTGGCAGTAGGGAAATGCCTGGGCCAGCTGCTCAAGCTCGCGCACTTCGGCCGGACCCAGGGAAGTGGGGCGGTCGAGAACGTGCAGGAGCGTAGCGCGGGTCACGGATGAAAAAGGCAGTTAAAGTGGTGAGAGAATAACGACTGGTATTCGCGGCAAAACCGTTAATCAGCGTATTCGGACCCATTAAATGGGGGTGCAACATTACGCTAATTTACGCAGATACCCCGGCTGCTACGGTGCTGCTAATTGATATTTCCCGAAAAATTAAGCACGTAATTTCTCCGCCGCCTCACTACTTCAGCCCCCAATTTATTCGCCGACTACCAGTTAGCTACCGACTTATTGAAAATGTCGGTAATGATTTTATCCGTGGTGGTGCGCACGGCGGTGGGGTCGTTGTTGATGGTCGAAATATTGCGGTTGGCCGCGTAGTCGTCGAAATTCTGGAATACCTGCTCGAAGCTCTGCTTGTCGTCCTTGGTGTTGGTGAAGCGCATTTTGACCTGAATGGTGAGGCGGTTCGAGCCGGCCTGCGACACGCCGTTGACCTGCTGAATGGAGGCCGGGGCAAAGTCGTAGGCCACAATGTTGCCGTCGAATTGCAGGTCGCCGTCGCGGGGCACGAGCTTCAGGTTGGTATTGCGCTGGAAATAATCCTTCAAATCCTCGGTGAAGCGCTGCGTCAGAAAGGCCGGCCCCGAGGGCGAGTTATTCTGAATAGTGGCAATGGAAATGGTACGCACCGCCGGGTCGATGTTGGTGCCGTTGAACGAGTACGCGCCGCAGCCGGTCAGGAAGCAGCAAGCCACAAGCCACAAGCCGCAAGTCACAAGCCAGCCGGTAGCTTGCCGCTTGCTGCTTGTGGCTTGTGGCTGATTCTTAAACTTGCTCCAGGTCATATTGCTTGAGTTTGCGGTACAGGGTGCGTTCCGAGATGCCCAGGTCGTGGGCGGCGTATTTGCGCTTGTTGTTGTGCTTCTTCAACGCCTTGAGAATCATCTCGCGTTCCTTGATGTCGAGCGAGAGCGTTTCCTCCTCGGTTTCGTGCGAAATATCCTCCACCGGAGTTTCATCGTCGTAGCTCGTCGTCGGCTCGTTTTTATACGGGTTGGGGGCGGCGGGCAGGAAATACTCGGCGGCTTCCCGGTTGTCAAACGCGCCGGAAGGTGCCGTATTGTTATTGCTGAAGAGGTGGCTGTTCTGGCGCAGCAGCTCCTGGGCCTCGTGGGGGCGCTGGCCGGTGGCCAGCTCCAGCACCATTTTCTTGAGGTCCGTCATGTCGCGGCGCATGTCGAACAGGATTTTGTAGAGCAGGTCCCGCTCCGAATAGCCGGCCGCACCGTCGGGCGCGCTGGAGCCCAACAGCATGGGCAGGCGGCTGGTCTGCTCCTGCGGCAGGTAGGGAGCCAGGCGGCGGGCATCAATATCGCGCTCAGTTTCGAGCACCGACATCTGCTCGGCGATGTTCTTGAGCTGGCGGATGTTGCCGGGGAAACGGAAGCGCGTGAGCACCGGCACGGCGTCGGGCAGCAGCGTGATGGGCCGGGTGCGGTAGCGCTCGGCCGCATCCGAAGCAAACTTGCGAAACAGCAGGTAGATATCCTCGCCGCGCTCGCGCAGCGGGGGCACCGTAATCGGCACCGTGTTGAGGCGGTAGTACAGGTCTTCGCGGAAGGTGCCGGCCTGCACGCGGTCGAGCAGGTTCACGTTGGTGGCAGCCACCACGCGCACGTCGGTTTTCTGCACCTTGCTGGAACCCACCCGAATAAACTCGCCATTCTCCAGCACGCGCAGCAGGCGGGCCTGGGTGCCGAGCGGCATCTCGCCGATTTCGTCCAGGAAAATGGTGCCGCCGTTGGTTACCTCGAAATAGCCCTTGCGGGCCTCATTGGCGCCGGTGAAAGACCCTTTTTCGTGGCCAAACAGCTCGGAGTCAATCGTGCCCTCCGGAATCGCGCCGCAGTTGATGGCAATAAACTGCCCATGCTTGCGCGGCGAAAGGGCATGGATAATCTTGGAAAACGACTCCTTGCCCGACCCGCTTTCGCCGGTAATGAGCACCGTCATATCGGTTGGCGCGACCTGCGCGGCCACCTGAATGGCGTAGTTCAGCGTCGGTGCATTACCGATGATGCCGAACCGGAGCTTGATGGATTGAATTTCTTGCGTAGTCAAAGGAAAGTCGGGTTAAAGGCTGCTAGGCAGCTATTTGCAGCCGTTCGCGCGGGGCTGGAATCTCACGGCCCAGCTCGTGGGCAAAATCCATCCATTCCTGAATGATAACCAGCACATTGGCGAGTGCCGCTTCCTGCGTCGGACCATCTGCCATGCAGCCCGGCAAGTCAGGTACTTCCACAATGAAAGCCTGGTCTTCGGCGCTCCAATACAGCACAACCGGGTAATGATGAGGGTCGAACATGGCGGTTGAATAAGAGCGTTAAATGGTGTCCAGTTTCAGCGCTGCCCGGTATTTTAACAAAATTGAGCGCACTTGTTTGGCTTGATACGGTTTCACCGCATTGCCGATGGCCGGCTGGATATTGATTAAATCGTCGATACCGGCTTTGCCAAATAAATGGTGGCTGCCTCGTATTCTTTTTTCGAAACCCAGTGCCTCAAGCAACAAAAACAGCGCATTAAAGTCCAGCGTCTGGTCATGTTGTCCCGAAAGCAGTTGCGCCAGAAACTTCTGGCGCCGGCTCATGCAACCGTACCCAGCAACGTACTGGCCGAGCTCGAATGCACGAGCACATTCACGTAATCACCTTTCTTGAAATTGCCTTTCGGAAAAATGACAACCTGGTTCTGGCTGTTGCGGCCGCTCAGGTCGTCTTTCGAGCGCTTCGAGAAGTTCTCAACCAATACTCTATGTACCTGGCCCACGGAGCGGGAATTG
The DNA here is from genome assembly GCF_012275535.1 of Hymenobacter artigasi. Taxonomy (GTDB): domain Bacteria; phylum Bacteroidota; class Bacteroidia; order Cytophagales; family Hymenobacteraceae; genus Hymenobacter; species Hymenobacter artigasi. The sequence continues at coordinate 158,826 of NZ_JAAVTK010000005.1, forward strand.
CGCTTGGCACTGTAAACCTGCTGAACATCAATTAACTCCTGCAAGCGGCGCTTCTTGGTTTCGAGCGGAATATCGTCCTCCAGCTTGCGGGCGGCCAGCGTACCGGGGCGCTCCGAATAGAAGAACTGGTAGGCCATGTCGTACTGCACGAAGTGCATCAACGACTTCGTGTCCTCGTGCTCCTCCTCAGTTTCGGAGCAGAAACCGGCAATCATGTCCGTCGAGATGGCGCAGTCGTCGCCCAGAATTTCGCGGATGCGGTTCACCCGTGCCTCGTACCAGGGCCGGTCGTAGGTGCGGTTCATAAGGGCCAGCACGCGGGAGTTGCCGCTCTGGGCCGGCAGGTGGATGTACTTGCAGATGTTCTCGTGGCGTGCCATGGTATGCAGCACTTCGTCGGTGATGTCCTTGGGGTGCGAGGTGGAGAAGCGCACCCGCAGCTCGGGGCTGATGAGGGCCACGCGCTCCAGCAACTGGGCGAAGTTGACGTGCTCGGTGCCGTCGGCCGAAGCCCACTTGTAGGAGTCCACGTTCTGGCCCAGCAGGGTCACTTCCTTGTAGCCGGCCGCCACCAAGTCGCTGGCTTCCTGAATGATGCTGTGGGCATCGCGGCTGCGCTCGCGGCCCCGGGTGAAGGGCACCACGCAGAACGAGCACATGTTGTCGCAGCCGCGCATGATGCTGATGAAGGCCGACACGCCGTTGCTGTTCAGGCGCACGGGCGTGATGTCGGCGTAGGTTTCCTCGCGGCTTAGCAGCACGTTCACGCCCCGTTGCCCGCCATCGACCTGGCTGATGAGGGCGGGTAGGTCGCGGTAGGCATCGGGGCCCACCACGAGGTCCACAATTTTGTCTTCTTCCAGAAACTTGCTTTTCAGGCGCTCGGCCATGCAGCCGAGTACGCCCACCAGCATGCCGGGCTTGCGCTTTTTGTGCGCGTTTATCTGCTTGAGGCGCATGCGCACGGTCTGCTCGGCCTTCTCGCGGATGGAGCAAGTATTGAGCAGCACGAGGTCGGCGTTGGCGAGGTCGTCGGTGGTGTCAAAACCTTCGTCGAACAAGATGCTCGACACGATTTCGGAATCCGAGAAGTTCATCTGGCAGCCATAGCTTTCGATGTAGAGCTTGCGCTGACGGCCGGTGCGGGTGGCGGCCGTTACCCGCACCTCGCCGCTGGGCGTAGCCTCGGCGGTGGGGGCGGCTTTATCTAAAAAATCAAGGGTTAGCAGGGGTTGGGCCATATTCTAAACGCTTTTCGGCGGACGACAAAGATACGCCGGCCGAAGCTAAAATGACAGAATGGCAGAACAATGTAGGGGCGGGGCTCGTCCCCGCCCGTCGTTAAACGACACCCGTTCGATTCGTTCAACGACGGGCGGGGGCAAGCCTCGCCCCTACGCAATACTCGTTCCCAGTACTTCCAGTAAAGCCCGGGCTTTCAACAGGCACTCCTCATACTCGCGCTCCGGGTCGGAGTCGTAAGTAATGGCGGAGCCGACCTGGAAGCTGAGGTAGCCGGTATCCTGCCGGTACTGAAGCGAGCGGATAACGACGTTGAAATCGAAACTTCCATCGGCTCCCACGTAGCCGATGCTGCCGCTGTAGAGGCCGCGCCGGCTGCTTTCGTAGTGCTCGATGAGTTGCATGGCGCGGATTTTCGGCGCGCCCGTCATCGAGCCCATGGGGAAAGTGGCGCGGAGGATTTCGGCCAGGCTGGTGCCGGGGCGCAGGTCGGCGGTGACGGTCGAAATCATCTGCCAGAGGTGGCGGAAGGGGTAGAGGCCGAAGAGTTCGGGCACGCGCACTGTGCCGGTGCGGGCCACGCGGGCGAGGTCGTTGCGCACGAGGTCCACAATCATCAGGTTTTCGGCCCGCTCTTTCTCGTCGTGCAGCAGGGTCTGGCGCTGCTGCTCATCGGCCGTCGGCGTGGCCCCGCGCCGGATGGTGCCCTTGATGGGCTGGGAAACCAACCGGCCATCGTGGTGCGACAGAAACCGCTCGGGGGAGGCGCAGAGCAGGAAATGCTCGTGCCAGCGCACGAAGCCCGCAAACGGCGCGGGCGATGCCTGCATAAGCTGCCAGAAAACCGCCACGGGGCTCAGCGTCACGTGCTCGGCGTAGAATTCCTGGCAGAGGTTCAGCTCGTACACTTCGCCGTTGAGAATATCCTCCCGAATGGCCTCGACGGCCCGCAGGTAATCGGCTTTGGGCAGGCGCGGGTGCAGGGCGGGCACGGCCAGCGCCGCAGCGGGCGGCACGGGCTGCGCCAGAATCTGGTCTAAAACGCCATCCGTTTGCCCGTGAATCTCCAGCGTATCGGCCCGCCATACCAGCCAGGTTTCCGGCGTGAAGAAATGCAGGCGCGGCCAGGCAAACCCCGCGAAGTTCGCGCTCTGCAGGGCTTCAATGTCGTTTTTTAAATCGTAGGTCAGGAACCCAAAGCGCGGGGCCTCCGTGGCGAGCGGCCCGGATAAATCAGCCAGCGAATCAGGGCTGCTGTTCCCCGTAGCGGCCACCGCCAGTAGGCGCTTAAATGCGCCGTGCGGATATTCCAGGTCATTGGGCTCGAAGTAGGTGCAGTGCGGGAAGTCCGCGCCCCAGAACAGGGCCCGCACCCGAAAATCGGCGGGCAGCTCGTGCAGCGGAATGGTTACGGGAGAGGTTGCAGGCACAGCTAGAAAGACGGTTGATGCGGCATTTTTCGACGATAAAGGTCGGACCGGGCTACTTCAACTCCCGCAGGGCCAGTTTGGCTTTGGCATCGGTGCTGTTTTTGTATTCGTGCCAGGGGTAACGCAGCGCCCGCTGAAAATAAAGGCGCGCCGTGGGCTTGTTGCCCACGCTTTGGGCCATGTATCCCTGTTGCAGAGCAGCCTGGGGGGCGTAGTAATAAGGGGCTTTGGGGCCCGCCTCGGTCTGGGTTTGCTCGAAATAGAACCAGGCCGAATCGAGCCGGCCCAGGCCCTGGTAGGCGCGGGCCCGGCGGTAGGGGGCCTCAATGCGGTCGCGCCAAAGCGTGGCCTGATTGGCGTGGAAGGCCCGCAGCGTACTGAGCGCCTCCCGGTCGTAGCCCCCGTCGGACTGCAGCCGGGCTTTAGTGAGGATGGGGTTGAGGGCCGTGGCCTCTTGGTAGTAATGCTGGGCGTACACGTCCTCCTCCACATCGGCCGGGCCGGCCTGATTGATGAGCGCCCGATATTTGGCTGCGGCCGCCGGTTGCCCACTCAGCCACATGGCCAGGTAAAGCTTGAAGGCCGCGTCCTTGCGGTAGTGCTGGCCCCGGAACTCGTGCAGAAACGCCAGGTTTTCGCGCTCCGAAGCCGCGTATTCGCCCCGGTAAAGCAGCAGGTCGGCGGCCATGTGGTGTAGGTAGGCAGTGGGCAGGTAGCCGGGACCGGTGGGCCGGGCGCGATAGGCGGCCAGGGCCGCCGCACCGTGGTGTTGGCGTTTTTCCACGCTGGTGCGCAGGTAGGCAAACAGCAGGTTGTCGGGCTGTTGGGTGGTGAGCTGCTCGGCTAGGTGCAATGCTTCGGCGGGCTTTTTATAGTAGCTTTCCCGAATCAGGGCCAGAAAAATCTGGCTTTCGAGCTGGAAATCATTTGGCTGCGCGGCGGCCTGGCCCAGGCGTTGCAGGCCCGTATCCGAGTTAGCCGTGAGGCCCAGCAGGCGCAGCAGCCAGTGGTAGCCCTCGGGCAGCGAGCCCACTGCAAACTCGCAAACACCCAACGTTTTGCGGGCCGGCAGGAAGTTGGGGTAGTGCTTCACCACGTCCTGCATCTGGTGGTAGCCGCTGCGCAGGTGGTAGCCCCCCACCACCAGGTGCTTGAATAGCAATTGGCTCAGCCCCAGGTGCAGCGTGATTTCGGCCCGGGCGTAATCGCGCAACGCGCTGGCCGGCGCATCATCCAGCGCGTCGAGGCGGGCTGTCTGCGTGGCCGTCAGCGCATCGTAGCGGCTGGCATCCTGGGTGATGAGCAGCTCCACAAAATCGGCACAGTTGGCCACCAGCAGGGGGGCGGGGGCGGTGGGCGCACTGGCCAGCTCGGGCCGGAGCAGGGCGCGGGCCGCGTCGAGGCGCAGCTTCATAACTTCCGCGTAAGCGCGGCGGCTGTTGGTGCTGAGGGCTTCGGGCTTCTGGCTTTGCGTTTCGGGCTGTGCGCTGTTATCGGCCAGCTGCCAAGCCTCAATGGCGTGAGGTAGATTCAGCACGCTTGCCTGGGTTAGCAGCGGCCCCGTCGCCAACGCCAATACCAGCCCCCCGCAACGAGCGAAGGCGCTAAGCGCAGCAACGGAGAAAGCACGACCAACCATGAAACGACAAATACCAAAAGCCCGGCAACAAAAAAGGAACGGCACTGCCGTTCCTTTTTTCAATTCATAAAGCAACCGAAAGCTACGCAACACGCGCTTCCACGTCGGCCAGAATCCGGCCGCAGTGCTCGCACACGATGATTTTCTTGTGCGAGATGATGTCGGCCTGGCGCTGGGGCGGCACCGTGTTGAAGCAGCCACCGCAGGCGTCGCGGCGCACCAGCACCACGGCCAGGCCGTTGCGCACGTTGCCGCGAATGCGGGTGTAAGCCGTCAGCAGGCGTTCTTCCACCGGCTTGGTAGCTTCCTCGCGCTGGGCCATGATGTTGCGCTCTTCCTCTTCGTTTTCCGAAATAATGGTGTCGAGCTCGCTCTTTTTGGTGTCGAGGTCCTTGCGGCGCTCGTCCAGTTTCGACTTCGTACCGCTGATTTCAGCGTTTTTCACGTCAATCTGGTACTGCGACTCCTTGATTTTCTTATCGGCAATCTGGATTTCCAGGCGCTGCAGCTCAATTTCCTTGGCAATGGCTTCGAACTCGCGGTTGTTGCGCACGTTCTGCTGCTGCTCGTCGTACTTTTTGATGAGCGTTTCGGCATCCTTGCTGGCTTGCTTGCGGCTCTTGATAAAGTCGTTCAGGCCCTGAATGTCCTCGTCGAATTTCTTCACACGCACCTCATAGCCAGCAATTTCGTCTTCCAGGTCGCTCACTTCCTCGGGCAAATCGCCCCGCACGCGCCGGATTTCATCGAGCTGCGAATCGAGGTGCTGCAAGGTGAGCATGGCTTCGAGCTTGGCGGCTACGGGAACGTCGGCGGGAGCCACGGCGGCACTTTTAGCAGTCATATTGAACGGGGTTCGTAGGGGTTTCAGCGATTAAGACCGCAAAAGTACGTTCAAATCCGGCCGTTAGCAAATCCCGGAATACTTCGCCGGTGAACTGTTCGCTCTCAAAATGGCCCACGTCGCAGAGCATCAGTTGGCCCTCGGCCCCAAAAAACTCGTGGTATTTTACATCGCCGGTCACGTAGGCATCGGCCCCCGCCGCCCGCGCCGCGCCGATGAGAAACGCGCCCGCTCCCCCGCAGATGGCCACCGTTTTAATTGGTTTTTCAAACGCCGTGTGGCGCACCACGGGCACCAGCAGCTGCTGCTTCAGCAGCTGCCGGAACGCGGCCGGGGCCAGCGCCTCGGGCAGCTCGCCCACCAGGCCCGCGCCTATTTCCTGATGCACGTTTTCGAGCTTAATCAATTCATAGGCAACCTCTTCATAAGGGTGCGCGGCCCGCAAGGCCCGCAGCACGGCCGCCTGCCGGTGCAGCGGTAGCAGCACTTCGAGGCGTAATTCGGCCACGGCTTCGGGCTGGTTTTGGGTCCCGATGGCGGGCTGCGTGCCCGTGCCGGGCGTGAAGGTGCCGGTGCCTTCGGTGCGGAAGCTGCAGTCGGAATACTGGCCCACCTGGCCGGCCCCGGCGGCGTAAAGGGCGGCCAGCACGCGGCCGGCCAGGTCGGTTTGCTGGTCCTCGGGCCGGTTGGGCACGTAGGTAATGAGGCGGGCCAGGGTGCCGCTTTGCGGGGCCAGTACGCGGGTTTTTAGCAGGCCAAGTTTTTCGGCGAGCTTGTCGTTGACGCCGCCGCGCACGTTGTCGAGGTTGGTGTGGGCGGCGTAGATGGCCACGTCGTTTTTGAGGGCGGCAATGATGGTCTGCTCCACTTCATTGGCTCCGGTGAGGCGCTTGAGGGGCCGGAAAATAACCGGGTGGTGGGCCACCACCACGTTGCAACCGCGCCGCACGGCCTCGGCTACGATGGCCGGAGTGCAATCCAGCGTTATCAGTACACCGGTTATTTCGGCCTGCGGGTCGCCGCATTGCAGGCCGGCGTTGTCGTAGCTTTCCTGGTAGGCGAGGGGCGCGGCGGCTTCCAGCAGGCGGGCAAGGTCTTGAACGGTGGGCACTTTGGGGAGAGGGTTGGGTTTTAAATGTTGCGTTATGAGTTGGGCAGGCAGCGGCCCAGCATCTCTACATAGTGTGCTACGTTCGCGGCCTCATCCCGGCTTTTGTACTGCATGAGGTAGCGCGGGTGGTCGAGCACGATAATTTCATCGAACAAATTAAGCTCGGCGTTGAGGCGCTTGAAGAATTCGCCGTTGCGCTTGCCCAGGCTCACAGCCACATCGCGGCGCAAACCTAACACTTCTACCTGCTGGCGCAGCGAAAGCCGAATATCCGGCCACAGGGCTTTGGTGAGGGCGGGGGAGTCGTAATAATTGTAGTTAAGGCCATTTTTCAGCAGCACCAGTGGGTATAATGACCCCACATAAAAGTGCTGATAGAATGCCGCCGGCCCACCCATTTCCGCAATGACTTTGTACACGAATTGGGTGGAGGTTTCGGGCCGCTGCCGGGGCAGGTCGTGCTCGATGCCGCACAATTCGGCCAGGGCCGTGGGGTCGGTGAAGGCGACGCCGGTGCGGCCCATGCCCAGCCGGCCGGGATTGATGCCCAGCACGGCCACGCGCGGCGGCGCTTCGGCGTAGAATTCAAGGGCAAACCGGCTCAGTAGGTCGAATACGGCCGGCTCGCGGAACGGGCTTTGGGCTTCTACCCCCGCCGGCAGGGCCGTGGGCAGGGGGAAAGTGCGCAGGAGGTGCGGAAGGGAAATAGCCAGATTTGGCATAGATTATCGAAGCATTATTAGGGAATAGCTGGAGTGGCCGTGCGATGCGCCGGGGTGCCCAAGGGCCATGTCAGGGCTACCGCGTCGGGGCCGATGCTAATTCGACTCAGCAACGGGTAGAGGGCCCGGGCGCCGTGCTGGTGGTGGGCCGCAAACTGCAATCCATCGAACAAAAGCAGGAATCCGCCTTGCAGCAGCAACGACTGCCCGTAGCCCCGCCAGCGCTCAGGGGAGCCCGAGGCGGTGGGATTGCGGCTTTTTTCGAGCAGGTAAACGCCCGTGGCCAGGTAGGCCACGTCGAGGCCGGCGTTGAACAGGTAGAGGTTTTCGGTGCGCAGCTGGGCGCGTACGTTGGTGGCGCGGTCGGCAGCCGGCTGCCGACTGGCCCGCCGGGCGGCCAGGTAGCCGGTGCCCGCCAGGGCCAGGTTAACGGCGCCCCAGCCAATATTCATCTGATGAAAATAGTGGGCCGAGCCTTCTGTTTGGCTCGTAGCAATGCCGCCGACTACTAAATTGCCCACGGCCCAGCCGCCCAATACCGCCAGCCCCCGCTGGTCGAGCCGGGTGCGCTCGGCCGCAAAAGCAGTTAGCCCAGTCGAGGAGGCGGGCAGCTGCCGGGGCAACGAATCGGCGGGGGCCTGCGCCCACGCGGGCACCATCGGGACCACGGCCAGCAGGCAGCCAAGCAGGAAGAACGAGCGCATGGAAATGGTAAATAGCGTGAGGTGAAGGGTTGGGGGCAACCGCTTCGGGGCGTATTTGTGCGGGTGGCCCGGCAACCGCCGTACTTTTGCGGGCCTTTGCTCCGGTAATAGTTCGCGCGTGCAGTCCGTTATAATCTTTTTACTGTTGCCGTTTTCCTGGCTTTACGCCGCCGTGCTGGCCGTGCGCAACTGGCTCTACGATATCGGCTGGAAACGGACCGAAACTTTCGCCGTGCCGCTGCTCAATGTGGGCAACCTGCGCGTGGGCGGCACTGGCAAAACGCCGCACGTGAGCTGGCTGGTGGAAAAATTGCTGCGCCAGGGCCACCGCCCGGCCATCCTCAGCCGGGGCTACGGCCGCCAGACCAAAGGCCCGCGCCTGGCCGGCCCCCAGGATTCGGCCGCGACCGTGGGCGACGAGCCCTGGCAGTATTTCGAGCAGTTTGCGGCCCACGGCGTGGTAGTGGCCGTGGCCGAGGAGCGCCGGCTGGGCGCGCACCTGTTGCTGCGCGAACACCCGGAAACCACCGTCATCGTGCTCGACGACGCCTACCAGCACCGCGCCGTGCGCCCGGCGCTCAATATTCTGCTCACGGAGCTGGCCCGGCCTTTTTATGATGACTACGTGCTGCCCGCCGGCCGTCTGCGCGAAAGCCGCGCCGGGGCCGCCCGGGCCGATGTCGTCATCGTAACCAAGTGCCCGCTCACCCTTTCAGCCGCTGACCAGCAGGCCGTCGCGCAGCAGATTCGGCGCTACAGCCGGCCCGGTGTGCCCGTGCTTTTTTCCGCTTACGAGTACGCCCCGCCCCGGGCGCTGCCAGGTGCCTCGGCTACCGTTTTGCCCGCCACCCCTGCGGGCCCCGCCCTGCTGCTGACGGGTATTGCCCAGCCTGGCCCGCTGCGCGAATACCTGGAAAACCAGGGCTATAACATTCGGCACCACGCCAATTTCCCCGACCACCACGCCTTCACGCCGGAGGATGTGGCGGCGCTGCGGGCGCATTGGCAGCCGGGCTGGCCTATTTTTACGACGGAAAAGGACGCCACGCGCCTGCTGGCTCCCGAATTGCGGGCCGCCCGGGCCGGGCTGCCGCTCTATACCATTCCGGTACGGGCGGCGTTTCTGGGCAGCGGTGGCGTGGTTCTGCGCCAGCTGTTGCCGCCCGTGCCCGCTGCGGGTGCTTGATTTACATTGACTTGACTGGCGGCAATATTGCCCGCCCGTCTATTTTGTTTCCTCCTTGAAGGCTCTGCAATCTCCTTTTTTACGCTCCTGGTCGTGCCTGTGGCTCCTTGTCTGCCTGTTGCTGCTGCTGGCCGCGCCCTGTGCGCGGGCCCAGGTAGTAGATGACTCGACCAAGGTGCTGTACGGCCCCAAAACGACCCGCATCATCTACGAGGCCGAGGTACTGCGCGATTCCACTTCCGGCACGCCGCTCGATACCACGCTCACCAAGTGGCCGCAGGCGCGGTTCTGGTTTCACGATACTACCTTCCAGCAGGATTTGGGTACGGTGGGCTCGGCCTCGCGGCCGCTGCTCTATCAGCCTAACTTTGAGCTGGGGGCCCGCTTCGGGCGCAATGCGTTCGATAAATACGCCCGCGATGCCCGCACGGTGCCGTACTACGATTCCCGCTCGCCCTATTCGTTTTTCCGGGTGGTGCAGTCGGGCGCGGGCGAGCAGGTATTCGAAATCAGCTACAGCCGCAGCCTGAAAAAAAACTTCAGTGTGGGCGTGGCCTACGAGCGAATTGCCTCCAATAAAGTACTGGCGGCCAAGGGTTCTCGCGATGGTCTGGTGGAGCATTCCAACCTGCTGTTTTTTGGTCGGTATCAAAATGACAACGAGCGATACCACCTGCTATTCAACTTCAGCAACGTGCGCCACCGGGCCCTGGAGCAAGGCGGTATCAAGCCGCTGCTGCCTGACGAAAAAACTCCGCAGGACCTCTTCAACTACGCCGAGCAGCAGGTATGGCTCACCCAGGCCGCCAACAACGAGGACCGTGACGAGCTCTACCTCACCCAAACCTACCGCCTGCTCGGGCGCGGCCTCACCGTCTACCACACCTTCGACGCCAAGCGCCAGTACAACAGCTTTGCCGATTTGGGGCTGGAAACGGTTCGCCCGTCCGATGGGTCGCTGGAGCGCTCGTTTTTCCCCAGCTCCTTCAACAGCCCCACCGCCACTATCGACCGGGCCGAGTACCGCCAGGTCGAAAACACCATCGGGGTGCTGGGCCGCACCAAAGCCGTCGAATACCGCCTCTACGCCCGCGACCGCGAGGCTTCCCTGGTCAGCCAGACGCTGCTCACCGGCTCTACCACTGCCAACCTGATGCTGCGCCAGCCCGTCCCGTCGCGCTTGTTCAACCAATTCTTTGTCGGGGGCACGGCCGCTTTCAACTACCGCACCATTTACGCCGTGGAAACGGCCGGCGAAGTCTACCTGCTGCCCCTGAGTGGCCTGAGTTCGGATAATTTCAGCCCCGAATACTGGTTTCGGGGCAATGTGCGTACCGGCCCGCTTTCGGCTGAGGTGCTGGCAAATTCCTATTCACCCACGCTCACCCAGCAGGAGTTCATCGGCAACCACTACGCCTGGAGCCACTGGAGCGGCAAATACATCAGCCCCGCCACCAATGCCGTCGATGGCACGTTTGATAAAAACATCAATACCCTGCAGTTTACCGGCCGCCTGCAGCTGAAGCTGCCCAGCCTGGGCCTCCTCACCAGCCAGCGCTTCGAGGCCAGCGTGAGCGGCGTAAACATCGCCAATCTGGTGTATTACGGTACCACGGGAGCCCCGCAGCAGCTCGGCACCAATCGGAATCTGGTCATCGCCTTTGCCCGCCACCGCACCATGCTGGGCCGCGTGGGCTTCGACAACCAGGCCACCTATACCAAGGGCGACAATGACTCTGAAGGTCTGCGTATTCCCAGCTTGGTAACCAATTCGCGGGTGTTTTACGAAAGCTACCTTTTTGGCAAAGCGCTGTTCAACCAGATTGGGGCTGAGGTTTATTATCAGTCCGCGTTCCGGGGCTACGATTATAGTCCCAGCAGCCAGCAATTCTACCAGCAGGACCATTTCACCATCGGCGCGCACGCCATTGCCGACGTGTTTTTTGTGGCCGATATCAAAACCGTTGAGCTATTTCTAAAAGTAGCCTACGTTAACCAGGGGCTTTATTCCAACGGCTATTACGCTTCGCCTTTTTACACCGGCTATCCGCGTCGGTTTCAGCTGGGCGTGAAGTGGAATTTCTTCAATTAGAAAGACGATGATAAAGGAAAAGACTATCCTCAAATTAAAGCTCAATACTGACCCGCGCTGGGTGAATATCGCGGAGAAAAATATCGAAGATATTCTGGTTGACCACGCCTGGTGCGAGCAGAAAGCCGCCAGCACCGGCATCAGCATGATTATCCATTATCCCGAGAAAACCCGCCTCGTGGATGAGCTCACCGACCTAGTGGCCGAGGAGTGGAGCCACTTCGAAAGAGTTATCCTGGAGCTGCGAAAACGCGGTTTTGCCCTGGGCCGCCCGCGCAAGGACGAGTATGTGGTGCAGCTGCTGGCTCATGTGCGCAAAGGCGGGGCCCGCGAGCGCCAGCTCATGGACCAGCTCCTGGTTTCGGCGCTAATTGAAGCGCGCAGTTGCGAGCGGTTTAAATTATTATGGCAAAATATCGCCGACCAAGAATTAAGTAAATTCTACTACGAATTAATGGTTTCCGAAGCCGCGCATTTCGTGAGCTACGTCGATTTAGCCAAAGAATATTGCGACCCGAAATTAGTGGAAGAGCGGTTGCAGGAATTACTGGTAATTGAAGGCGAAATCGTGACCAATTTACCCGTGCGCGACGACCGCATGCACTAAGAAGGGTTGAGTTTTAAGGGTTGAGTTTTGAATGAACCCTTAAAACTCAACTCTCAAAACTTCTTACAGCGCTGGCAGCACCGTGCCGCTCACCTCGCCAAAACCAATGCGCACGCCGTCCTTCTCCGCGTAGCCGCGCATGGTTACGGTGTCGCCATCGAGCAGGAAGCTCCGTTCCGAGCCATCGGCCAGGGGCACAGGGCGGGTGCCGCGCCAGCTCAGCTCCAGCATGGAGCCCAACGAATCAGGCGTGGTGCCCGAGATGGTGCCCGAGGCGTAGAGGTCGCCAGCTTCGAGGTTGCAGCCGTTGGAGGCGTGGTGGGTGAGCTGCTGCGCCATGCTCCAGTACATGAGCCCGAAATTGGCGCGGCTGATGGTGGTTTCGGGGCCGGTGGCGGGCGTGAGGGCTACTTCGAGGTGCACGTCGAAGTTGTGCGCGCCGCTTTGGCTCAGGTAAGGCAGGGGCGCGGGCTCCTGCGCGGGGCCGGCTATGCGGAAGGGCTCCAGCGCATCCAGTGTCACTACCCACGGGGCCATGCTGCTGCCGAAGTTCTTGCCCAGGAAAGGCCCTAGTGGCACGTATTCCCAGCTTTGCAGGTCGCGGGCGCTCCAGTCGTTGAACAGGCACAGTCCGAAGATGTGGTCTTCGGCTGCGTCGATGGATACCGTCGTGCCCAGCTCGGTGCCGGTGCCTACCACAAAAGCCATTTCCAGCTCGAAATCGAGCTGACGGCTGGGGCCGAAGGTAGGCGCGTCCTCGGTCGGAGCCTTGCGCTGGCCGTTGGGCCGGCGGATGGGCGTGCCCGAGGCCACGATGCTGCTGGTGCGGCCGTGGTAGCCAATGGGCAGGTGCCGCCAGTTGGGCAGCAGCGCGTTGGCGGGGTCGCGGAACATGGTGCCCACGTTGGTGGCGTGCTCGATGCTGCTGTAGAAATCGGTGTAGTTGGCCGGTTTTACGGGGCGCAGCATACGTACTTCGGTCTGGCGCAGGAGGCAGTCGCGCACCGCCAGCTCGTTGTCGCGCAGGCGGGGCTCGTCGTGGCGCAGCAGCTCGCTCACACGCTGGCGTACGGCGCGCCAGGCCGGCCGGCCCAGCCGCAGAAATGCATTCAGCGACTTCCGCCGAAATACCTTGGGCTGGGCATCGCCCAGCTCGTCCAAATCCTGAAAAAAACCAAATTGGCTGGCAGCGTATAAATCAAGCACATAGCCGCCAATGGCCACGCACAGATGCGGCCCGCGCTCATCGGTTTCGAACACACCGAAGGGTAGGTTCTGAATGGGAAAGTCATTTTCGGGGTGAATATCAATCCAGGAGTGAAGCGAAGGGGCGTTGAGTTCGTTGGGCATACGGGGGTGGTGGGGATGTCGAAGGGAGTCGAATAAAAAAAGTCATGCAGCGCGCAGCGAAGCATCTTTACCGCAATAGTAGCCCAATCGAAAGGATTACTGGCTGCGGTAAAGATGCTTCGCTGCGCGCTGCATGACGACGTTCTTTTGAGGGGAGAACGGAAGAAAAGCCCTAGCGTGCCTCGACGGCCGTGATTTCGGGCACGGCTTTTTTTACCGTGTCTTCCAGTCCGGCGCGGGTCATCGGCGACATGGGGCAAGCCCCGCAGGCCCCTTCCCATTCCAGTTGCAGCACGCCCTCGGGGGTGATGTTGGCTACGCGCACGTTGCCGCCGTCGGTGGCCAGGTAGGGGCGCAGGCTGTCCAGCGCAGCCTCTACGCGGGGCATGAGCGGATGGTCGAACATGGGGGAGGCGGCTTGATTTTCCACAGGTAGTTAGGGGTTCATTTGCACGACGGCCGTTTTGGGGGCCACGTTGTTGCGGATGCTCACCTGGCGGGCAACGGCCTCGGCCAGGTCGGCGAACATTTTGCCCACCACCGATTCCGGGTCGAGCACGGCCGGGCGGCCCTGGTCGCCGTTTTCGCGGATGCTCTGCACCAGCGGCAGCTGGCCCAGCAGCGGTACATCGTGCTGCGCGGCCAGACGCTGACCGCCGTTTTCACCAAAAATAAAGTATTTGCTATCGGGCAGCTCGGCTGGGGTAAACCAGGCCATGTTCTCCACCACGCCCAGCACGGGCACGTTGATTTGGGGCTGGCGGAACATCTGCAGACCCTTCTGGGCATCGGCCAGCGCCACTTTTTGCGGCGTGGTTACGATAACGGCCCCGGTCACGGGCACGGTTTGCACTAGGGTGAGGTGGATGTCGGAAGTGCCGGGCGGCAGGTCGAGCAGCAGGTAGTCGAGCTCGCCCCAATCTACTTCAGTAATGAACTGCTTGAGCGCCGACGAGGCCATCGGGCCGCGCCACACAATGGCACTTTCGGCCGGCGCCAGGAAGCCGATGCTCATCAGCTTCACCCCATATTTCTCGATGGGCTGAATCAGGTTTTTGCCGTTCGGCCCCTGAAAAACGTGCGGTGCCTGGTCTTCCACGTCAAACATGACGGGCATGCTGGGGCCGGAAATATCGGCATCGACCAGGCCTACTTTGGCGCCGGTAGCGGCCAGCGCCACCGCCAGATTGGCCGTGACGGTGCTTTTGCCCACGCCGCCCTTGCCCGAGGCAATGGCGATGATATTTTTGACGCCGGGCAGCAGGTCGCCGCGGTTGTTGCGCAGGGTGGTCACGCGCGAAGTCATGGTAATCACCACGTTAGCGTCCTTGTCCACCATCGTGTGGATGGCGCGCTCGCAGGCATCGTGAATGAGCTGCTTGAGCGGGCAGGCGGGGGTGGTGAGCACTACGGTAAACGCGACGGTGAGGCCGTCAATCTCAATGTTCTCAATCATGTTGAGCGTCACGAGGTCCTGGCCCAGGTCGGGCTCTTCCACGTAGCTCAGCGCTTTGAGAACGGCTTCTTTGGTTATGGTCATGGAGGAGGCAATGCGCCAAATGGCAGCGTACCGCAAAGATAACCCCCGAAAGGTCGGCGTGGTTCGGAAACCGGTCGCTACCCCGCCGCTAGCAGCAGAATGAGCAGTGAATGATTATGATGGTATTAAAAAAATAATTAAAATAGTTTTTCGTAGATTTTGATTTTCTGGCTGATAGATATCATATTTACAGAAAAAACATTTTCCTTACTTTCCGGCCTGCCATCCATTCACCTTTTACCTGCAACTCTTATGCAACATCGTGACCAAGAAGCCGGAACCGACGGTATGAAGCCAGTATGCTGCGCGCCATGTGAAGAAGACCAAGAACAAGTAGTCGTGTTTGAGCTGATTGTGCCCAAGGCGGCTAAAATAGCTTTGCCCCGCCAGCAGCCGGAAATTGGCCCGCTGACTTTGCGGGAGAACTCTGTGACGACTACCGTGCCGGGCCGGCTATACGTGCAGCGGCAGGCCAGCAATACCGCCACGCGGGCCGGCTGGTGCATGACGGCAACCTTAGCGGCGGCTTCCCCAACGGGCCTTCGCGCTAACCGGCGCTAGCTAGTGGGCGGCGGGGGCTGGTACCGGTTGCGGCGGCACCTGGTGCGAGTTCAGCAAGCCGGCGGGCACGCTTAGCGCACCGGTATGCGGGTCGAGCAAGCCGTTGCGCTCGTCTTCGATGTTGGTGGCCTGGGTATACACGTCGCCGGCAATGGGCCGCTGGCGCAACTCCTGCTTAAAGGCGCGAATGGTGTTGGTGCGGGCTTCCGCATCCTGCGGCCCGCCGTAGTCGGGAAAACCAAAACCGCCCCATTCGCTCACAATGAGCGGCACCTGGCGGCGGTAGAAAAACGGGTCGCCCACCACCAGCGGGAAGGCGGCGGTGCCCTCCAGCTCACCGCCCACCAGGCGGTCAAGCAGCTCCTGCCACCGGCTCAGGTCGGGGGTGTAGAGGTGGGCAGTGAGCAGGTCTGATTTCAGGCGGCCGGTGTAGGAAACGTGGTGCCAGCCGTCATTATCCACCACCAGAAACTGCGGGTAGGCAAGCTGCATAAAGTGGTAAGTATCCACGATGTACTGGCGGGTTTCGGGGTTGGTGGCAATGTCCTGGGCTCCCCAGTCCTCGTTATACAGGCTCCAGATGACGATGCTGGGATGGGTTTCGCTGAGCGTAACCAAGCGCAGGAGCTCGGCCCGGTGGTTTTGGCGGCTGCGGGCGGTGGAGCTGTGCGGGCTGGGCACTTCCACCCACAGCAGCAGGCCCAGCTCATCGGCCAGGTTATAGATGCGCGGGTCGATGCCGGCAATGTGCACCCGCACCAGGTTGCAGCCCAATTCCTTCATGGCGTGCATGTGGCGCTGCATTTCCTGGTAGGTGGCCTGCCCGGGCTGGTACAGAATGCCATCGAGATACACCGATTCGTTGTTGAGGTACACGTAGCGGCCCCGCGCCTCAATTTTGCGCAGGCCAAACAGCGTTTCAATCTGGGCCGCGTAGCCATCGGCGTGAATAAGCTGCGCTACCAGCCGGTAGCGGTGCGGCGCTTCCGGCGACCACAGCCGGGCTCCCGGCACTTCGAGCACCAGCCGCTGCTGCCACTGCCCGGCTACCAGCAGCAGGGGGAAGTCGGAGGTGGCCAGGGGCGTGGTGCGGTCTTTGGTGTCGACTTCAAAAGCCTGGAGGCGAATGATGTAAGCGCCGGCATCGTGAATGCGCAGCGTGAGATTGAAGCGCACCAGCTGGTCTTCCACGGCGCTTACTACGCCTACCCGGGAGCGCAGGCGGTTGCGCTCCACCATTTCGAGCCACACGCTGCGCACGGCCCCGGTATAGGTCTGGTACCAGATGCCACCCCGCTTGTAAACGTGCGATTCCTGCTTGCCGCGGGGCAGCTCGGCATCCATGGTATCGGCAATGCGGACCGTGAGGCGGTTGACGAGGTGCAGGTATTCTTCGTCCAGCTCATAGGAAAACGACGTGTATTCGCCCAGGTGAACCTCTTCGCCTTCAATGGTTTTCAGCGGCCTGCCGTTGAGCCACACCCGGGTGTCGTAGCCGCACGCCCCAAACGTGAGCTGAAGCATCAGCCGTTTCTGCGATTCGACTGCTTCTACTTCGGGTAGGTAGAATTCCCGCTCGTACCACACCACCACCTGGTCTTGCCACGCCGGGCCGTTCTGGTGGCCCCGCGCCTGGGCCAGGTGCTCTTCGACCGAGCCGGGCCACTGGGCGGCGTGCTCGTAAGCGTGGCCCAGGGCCCAGTTCTCGCGCAGGCCTACGTCTTCGGCGTCTTCGGCGAAGTGCCAAGTACCATCGAGCAGCATGTGGCCGTTCATCCGAAGCACGGCCCGGGGCAAGGGATTGGCGGCTTCGGCGGCGGCGGCCGCTTCGGGCTGACTGGCGGAGAGCGAGTAGTTTGCTTGATGCAGTTCGTCCATACGGATAGGAAGCGGAAAGACTGCCGGAGCCATCGGTGGCTGGCAACGTGCTGCTTACCAAACGAAAACAAGACGAATAATGATACAGCAGAAGCGGGCCCGCACTTTCAAAAAAAGCCGGCCCGCTTTCTGGTCGAAAGGAGCCGGCTTCTGCAAACGATGAATGTCGGGCTACGGCCGGAAGGCCAGCGCGGCTCCCGCGCCCGCGCCGGGCACGTAGGTGGGCACCAGCAGCAGCCGGTGGGCTAGGCGAGGCGGCAGCATTTTGGTAAGCGCGGGGTAGAGGTGCCACACGGTTTCGGCCGAAAGAAAGCCGATGGCGGCGCCGGCCAGCACGTCGGTGGCCCAGTGCTTATTGCCCATCAGGCGCATGGCCCCGGTGGCAGTGGCCACGGCGTAGCCGCTCACGCTCACCCACGGGTACTGGCGGCCATATTGCTCGTGCAGCAGCGTGGCCGTGAGAAAGGCCTGCGACGTGTGCGACGACGGGAAAGAGCTTAAATCCTGGGCGTTGTAGGGGCGGGGCTCGGCGGTGATGCGCTTGAGGTTGCTCACAATGCCTTCGTCCAGCTCGTGGGCCGCCAGGTAAATGAGCGTGAAGCCCACGGCCGAGCGTTCGCCCCGGTGGCCGGTGGCCATCAGGCCGTAGGCAATGGCCAGGGGTGCGTGGCGCGAGTAGTCGTCGATGCCATGGGCATCGAAGCCACCAAAAACTTCCTGCGTTTCGGCCTGCATGTCCTGCTTGGCCTGGAAGAGCACCGTGCTGTAGACGGGGCTGTGGGCCATCACGCCCACGGCCACCAGCGCCGACGGCACGGCAATGCGCAGGGCCACGGTGCGGCCCTTGTGCATGGGCCGCAGGGCCTGCACCGTCGAATCGGTAGGCGAATACGTGGGCTGGCCGGCCTTGGCCGGATGGGCAGCCAAACCACTCAGAACAAACAGGAACAAGCTTAAGCGTAGCAGCAAAGCGTAAGGATATTAATGTGGTCCTGAAAGTTAAGCCCTAAGTACCCTCATCATGAGCGCGAAACCGGTGAATGACGCGCTGCATGGGGCGAACAGCCGGTAAACTCCCGCCAAGGCGAATTGTCGGGCGCTGCACGAAGCCATTGGGGGCCGCCTGCCGGAGGTTTCAGGCCCAAAAAAAGCCCCAACCGGTGAAGGTTGGGGCTTGGCGCGGGGGGAGCGGAGCGGCTTAGGTTTTCTGCTTCTTCTTCTTGGCCGCCGGGAAGAGGATGTTGTTCAATATCAGCCGATAGCCAGGCGAGTTGGGGTGCAGGGCCAAATCGGTGGGCTCCTCACCCACCAGATGCTGGTAGTCCTCGGGGTCGTGGCCGCCGTAAAATGTCCAGGTGCCCTTGCCCAGTGTGCCGTGGATGTAGCGGGCCTCGCCGGTCTGCTTGGTTTCGCCCATCACAATGACGTCGGGCTTGATGAGGCTTTTGCGGAAGGCCGTGGTCTGGCCCATGAAACCATGGATGGTTTTGTCGTGGTTCTGGCAGAGCATGGTGGGCACCGGGTCGTACTTGGCCGAGTAGGTGAAAAGCGAGAAATAGTCGTTCTGCTCGCCCAGGCCGCGCTCGTTGGGCTGCATGTCGATGTTGGAGTACTCGTAGAAGTACGGGTCGCGCACCAGCTGGAAATTCTGGAAGGCCAGGCAGCGGTTGAAGTTGAGCTTGGATTGCGCGGCCGGGTCGGCCGGGTCGCCGTCGTACATGCTTTCCACCATGTCGACACCCAGGCCGGCCAGCGCAATGTCGTAGCTGTCGGTGGCCGAGCACATGGCGAACAGAAACCCGCCGCCGGCAATGAATTCCTGCATTTTGGTGGCCACCGTTCCTTTCATCTGGCTCACTTTGGCAAAGCCGTTGCGCTTGGCGGCGGCTTCGGCGTCGCGCACCTGCTGCTGGTACCAGGGGTAGTTGTGGTAGGTGGCGTAAAACTTACCGTACTCGCCCGTGAAGTCTTCGTGGTGCAGGTGCAGCCAGTCGTACTTGGGCAGCTCGCCCTTCAGCACCTCGTCGTCGTAAATCTGGGTGTAGGGAATTTCGGCGTAGGCCAGCACCATGGTCACGGCATCGTCCCAGGGCTGTTTGCCTTTGGGCGTGTACACCGCAATTTTGGGCACTTTCTCCAGCTTCATCACGTCCATGTTGGCGTTGGGGTCGGCTATTTCCTGCAGAATGCCGGTGTACTGCGCCTCGCTGATTACCTGGAAGCTGACGCCCCGCACGGCCAGCTCGTTCTCGGCCCCCGGCGTGCTCTCAAAGGCAAAGGAGCCGCCCCGGTAGTTGAGCAGCCAGTCGACGGGCACCTCGCGCTGGAGCAGCCAGAAAGCCACGCCGTAGGCCTTCAGGCACTCTTTCTGAGTATTGTCCATCGGGATAAATACGTGGTTGGCGCGGGCCGCCAGCGGGGCCACGGCCACGAGCAAAAGCAACAAAAAACGCTTGAGCAGCATAGTTTTTGGGGGAAAGAAACGCAGCAAACCAACGAGGTTGCCGCGCCAGTGGTTCAAGTTAAGCGTCGGCCGCCGAACTTTGGGCGTTACTGTTGCTGGTTGCCGGGCGATGTCGTCTGTCATCCTGAGCTTGCGAAGGACCTTATCACCGATGAACGGTTCTTTACTGCGAGTCTTGCTGATATTGTAAGGTCCTTCGCAAGCTCAGGATGACAGACGGCATAAAATTCCGCTACAAGAAATCAATTCAACCCATGAGCCCTTTCGAAAACGTCCGCGAAGCCTTCCGCTCCATCCGCGCCAACCTGCTACGCACCATTCTCACGGCCCTTATTCTCAGTATTGGGCTGTTTGCGCTGGTGGGCATCCTCACGGGCATCGACGCGATGAAGAATTCGCTGTCGGAAACCTTTGCCAGCCTCGGGGCCAACTCCTTCGAGCTGCATGCTAAGGGCTACAGCAACCGGGGCCGGCGCGGCGGCGTGCAGGCCAGGCAGTACCCGCCCATTAGCTTCCTGCAAGCCAAGCAGTATAAAAAGGCTATGGGCGACGATGCCCAGGTTGGCGTGTCGGCCTTCATTGCCGGGGCCGTGGAAATGAAAGCCAACGGCACCAAAACCAACCCCAACATGCAGGTGGTGGCCGGCGACGAAAATTACCTGCGAATAGAAGGCTACAACCTGGCCAATGGCCGCACCTTCTCGCAGGCCGAGCTCAACAGCGGGGCCAATGTGATGATAGTGGGCGACGAAATCCGCTCCAAGCTGTTCCCGAAGCAGAGCGCGGTGGGCAAGTACGTGGCCGCCCTGGGCCGCCGCTTCCTGATAGTGGGCCTGCTCGAAAAAAGCGGCAGCGGGGCCGGTGGGGGCGGGTCCGACCGCGTGGCGCTGCTGCCCCTCGAAACCGGCAACCAGATGCCCCGCCAGCGCGCCCTCACCTACGACGTGAAAACGGCCACCGCCGAGCACAGCACCCTCAACTTCGTCATGGGCCAGGCTACCGGCATCATGCGCGCCGTGCGGCACGACAAGCTGGGCCAGGAAGAAAGCTTCGTGGTCGAAAGCAGCGAGTCGCTGGCCAATGACCTGGATTCCATTTCGGGTAAGATGAAAGCCGGCGGCAGCATTATTGCCTTCGTCACGCTGCTTGGGGCCAGCATCGCCCTCATGAACATCATGCTGGTGTCGGTGACGGAGCGGACCCGTGAAATCGGTATCCGCAAGGCGCTGGGCGCGACGGCCCGCCAAATCCGGTTTCAGTTTCTGATGGAAGCCATTGTGATTTGCCTCATGGGCGGGGGCATGGGTATTCTGCTCGGCGTGCTCGGCGGTAACCTGGTGGCCAAGTTCGTGGGCTCGGGCTCCTTCCTCGTGCCGTGGGGCTGGATGGCGGCGGGCCTGGTTATCTGTGTGGGCGTGGGCATGGCCTCGGGCTACTACCCCGCCAGCAAAGCCGCCGCGTTGGACCCGATTGATTCGCTGCGCTACGAATAGTCAAAACGCAAAGCGGGGCTGCTAAGCGGCTTTTTTTATACATTTGCACAACTACTCATTTGTGTAAGTGTATGGCTGTGCCCGTTTCTGTCCCTATCGACCAGCGCTTTGCGCAACTCATTCAGCAGTTTGGGTTAACCAAAAACAGCTTTGCCATCTCCTTGGGCAAGACGGCCAGCGTGGTGCAACACCTCATCGATGGGCGCAACAAACCCGGTTACGACCTGCTGTGTAAGGTGTTTGAGATTTATCCAAATGTGTCCAGAGACTGGCTGTTGCTGGGCCGTGGGCCGATGCTGGTGAGCGGAGAGCACGCGCCAAAAGCAGTGGCACCACCAGCAGCTCCCACGCCGGAAGCCGCGTTCGAACCCATTGATTTATCCGATGTAGAGGTGCATGGGGCGCGGCGTTCCGGGCCGGGCGTGGCTGGTTCCCGGCTTCAGCCAGCCGAAATAGCGGCTACGCTGGCATTGGCTGCTGCCGCCAATCAGCCGGTGCGCGCCAATGGAGCCTCCGCTCCCAATGAGGCCGAAGTGCCCCAGCCCGCGCCAATTCCCGCCGCGCCCGCCGTGGCAGTAACTCCCGTGGCAACTCATGTTGCTGCCACTGTCGAAGCGCCCGTTGCGCCCGTTGCGCCCGCTGCTCCGGCCCCAGCAGCCCCAGGTGCCCCCCTGATTCAGGAGCCGGTACCAGCGTTGGCGGTTCCGCAGCCCACGCCTGCACCAGCCCCGGTAGTACCCGCGCCGGCTCCCAGCGCACCCGCACCCGAAGTTTATGTGGCGGCGGCATTGCATGCGCAACATTTACAGCACCAGCTGGCCCTCGCCGAAATGCGCAACCAGCACCTGCTGGAGCAGCAAAACATGCTGCGCGAAATGCTAGCCATGGCCCGGCAAAGCATGGTCTAGACCGCAGATTCTGCCGATTAAACGGATTGAACAGATTTTCACTTAGGCTACTAGAAAACGCCTTTCCGAACACGTAAAACAGCGAGGGCTGCCCAATGGGCAGCCCTCGCTGTTTTACGTGTTCCAGTTCGTGTTCTTCAAACGGATATCAGAATCTGTTCAATCCGTTTAATCGGCAGAATCTGCGGTTCAGACGAGAATACCCATTTCCTCGGCTTCCATCAGCCCGAAGGCATTCACGGCGGTGAGGCGTAGCGGCTTCATTTCACCCACCAGCAGCGGGTCGTATTTCGCCGCCACGCGGATGTAGTTGGGCGTGAAGCCCTCCATCTGGCCATTGGTCACATCATCTTCAAACAGCACTTCGGTTTCGAGGCCGAGGTGCTCTTCGTAGAAAAACCGCTTTTTCTTCTCCGAGAGGCTGCGCAATTGCGTGGTGCGCTCGTGCCGCACCCGGTCTTGCACCCGGCCGGGCAGGGTGGGGGCCAGCGTATCGGCTCGCTCCGAGTACGGGAAAACGTGCAGGTAGCTAATCGGCAGCTCGTTCAGGAAATTATAGGTGTCCAGAAAGTCCGCGTCCGTTTCGCCGGGAAAGCCCACGATGACATCGACCCCGATGCAGGCGTGTGGCATCAACTCCTTGATGCGGGCCACGCGCTGGGCGTAAAGCGCCCGCTTGTAGCGGCGGCGCATGAGGCCCAGAATCTTGTCCGAGCCGCTTTGCAGCGGGATGTGGAAGTGCGGCATGAAGCGCGCCGACGCCGCCACCGTGGTCAGAATCTCGTCGGTGAGCAGGTTGGGCTCGCAGCTGCTGATGCGGAAGCGGCGGATGCCGGCCACAGCATCGAGGGCCTGCACCAGCTGGGTGAAATCTTCGCGGCGCTCGCGCTCGGGGCCCTGAAGGCCGAAATCGCCGAGGTTCACGCCGGTGAGCACAATTTCCTTCACGCCGGTTTCGGCCAGCTTCTCCACGCGCGCTATCACGCTCGCTACGCTGCCCGAGCGGCTGCCGCCCCGCGCCAGCGGAATGGTGCAGAACGAGCAGGAATAGTCGCAGCCGTCCTGCACCTTCATAAAGGTGCGGGTGCGGTCGCCGAAGGAGTGCGCGGCCACAAACTCGGTGGCTTCGGAGATGGGAGAGGCATGCACCGCGCCGGGCTGCCCGGCGGCGGGCTTCTGAAAATCGGCCAGAATATCGACCAGCATAAATTTCTCGGCCGCGCCCAGCACGGCGCTCACGCCGGGAATGGCCGCAATTTCCTGCGGCTTGAGCTGGGCGTAGCAGCCCACAATGGCCACAAAGGCCTCCGGGTTGTGCTTCAGGGCCTGCTGCACCACCTTTCGGCACTTGCGGTCGGCGTGGTCCGTCACCGAGCAGGTATTGATAACGTAGAGGTCGGCCCCGGCCTCAAAAGGAATTTTCTGGAAGCCCTTTTCCTCAAACTGCCGGCCGATGGCCGACGTTTCGGAGAAGTTCAGCTTGCAGCCGAGGGTGTAAAAAGCAACGGATTGGGGGGTAGGCATAGTCCCGCAAAGGTACGGCCCGGGCGCGTTCTACTTGCGCGCAAAGTCTTCCATTGATACCTGCTCCATGGCCTGGCCCAGCTTCAGCTGGCTGTTGGGGGTGCCACGGTCGCGGTCCATAATGTGGCTGCCCACGTTATCGAAGGTGATGGTGCCCTGCGGCGAAACGGCGCCAAAACCATTATTAAAGCAGTAGTATACGAAGGGCGGGTTGTGCGGAGCCAGCAGGTTGCGGCTCCAGACGAAATTTTGAGCCGGTAATTGCAGCTGGTGCAGCAGTGTAGCGGCTACGTCGGTTTGCGAGCCCAGCGCACTGATTACCCGGCCACGGGCTTCGGGCCGTAGCGCGCCGCCGGCCAGCAGCAGCGGAATCCGGAATTTATTGGGGCTTTGGTTGGCGGAGTTGCCGGGCTGCTGGTGGCCATGGTCGGCTACCAGCACCAGTAGCGTATGAGCGTACCAGGGCTGTTTCTTGGCCTCCCGCAGGAATTTGCCCAGCGTGTAATCGGTGTAGTAAACCGAGTTGCGAAACTGCGCTACCTCGCTGGTGCCGGAGAAATGCGGCTTCATGGGCACCTCAAAAGGCTCGTGGCTGCTGAGGGTGAAGGCCGTGACGAAGAACGGCTGCGGCTGCTTACTTAGGTCGCCCAGAATACGGTCGAAAAGTACCCCGTCGTGCGCGCCCCATTTCGAGTTCTGGTCGGCCGCTGCAAAATCATTGCGCTCCGTAAACTTCTGATATCCGCCCGCTTGCAGGTAGCTGCGCATGTTGGCGAACGCCAGCTCGCCTCCGTAGTAGTAGTGCGAGCTGTAGCCCACCGAGGCCAGCGACTGACACAAATGGGGCAGGCGCTCTGTTTTGCGCGGGAACTTGATGATGCTGGTCGTGGGCTGGTTGGGGTAGCCCGAAAGCAGCGAAACCAGCCCTTTCTGGCTGCGGTCGCCGGCCGCGAAAATGTTGTTGAACTGAATACCAGTCCGGGCCAGGCTGTCGAGGTTGGGCGTCACGCCCTTCTCGCCGCCCACGCTGCCTACAAACTTAGAAGTGAAGCTTTCGAGGATGATAAACAGCACGTTGGGCCGGGGCTCGCTCAGCACCAGCGCCGACGAATCGGGCGGGGCCGGGGCACCCACCGCCAGCGGGTACAGGCCCGCCACCAGGCGGCGCGCCGTGCTGTCGGGCATGAAGGGCTTGATGGGCTTCTCGGCCGCGCGCAGTACCAGCGCACTTATCATATTCCAAGGCGCATTGAGGGCCGCGTGGTTGGCAAAGGCAATGCTGGAAAAATAGACGTCGCTCTGGTTCACCGGAATCTGCTGGGTGCCTCCCCGCAGCGGTACCACCAGCAGCGCGGCGTAGAGCAGGCTGGCCAGGGCCGCCCGGCCCCGCCCAAACCACGCGGGTAGCGGCACCAGCCGCCCTATCACTACCTTATATAAGAAGGTGCCCACACCCAGCAGGCCCAGCAGCAGCGCCAGCAGCAGGCCAATGGGTGCACTGCCCGCCGAAGCCGCCATTTCCTGCG
Organism: Hymenobacter artigasi; assembly: GCF_012275535.1. Lineage (GTDB taxonomy): Bacteria > Bacteroidota > Bacteroidia > Cytophagales > Hymenobacteraceae > Hymenobacter > Hymenobacter artigasi. The sequence continues at coordinate 183,647 of NZ_JAAVTK010000005.1, forward strand.
GCGAGTTCAGGTATTGGAGGGGCGTATCGTCGAGCCGGAAACCCCACACGCGGTACAGCTCCAGGTCGGCCGTAACCAGCACGGCCAGCACAAGGCCGATAACGGCCGAATACCCCGTTATCAGCCGCTGCAAAGGAAAACGGGGCAGCAGACTGCCAATCACAAACAATAGGAACGGAATCAGGCAGACGTAGGCCGCAGCCGAAGCGTCCAGCCGCAGGCCGTGCCCCATACTTCCCAATACCTCCGCCACCGACAGTTGAGCCGTGGCCTTGTATTGGTACCCCAGAAACAAGCCCCGGCACAGCTCAAAAAATACCAGCCAGAAAAAAAAGTAGCGCGGCTGGAACGCAAAGCGGTTTTTCACGCCCTAAAGATAGAGCCCGCCGATACGCCCCAAAACATTGAGCCGTAATCGGCTTTGTCTTTATGAAGACCGAATTTTAAAAATTAGGTTAAAAAAAGAAGCCTGTTGTCGTGAAAAAGGGAGTGTATTTGAGAAAAAGGCTCAATAATTTAGGGTGGTTTGCTAAGAATTGTGATTCATGATTTATCTTTGCCCCCAGAATACGAACTCATCCGCCTCACTATTTTCCCGTTTGGTAGTCAATTCCTATGGCCATCCTCCGCTTTAAAGCTTTAGAACTCGTCAATCTGCGCCGCCCTATTACTGTGGCGCCCGCTGCCGCCCGTCGCTCCGACAGCTTTGGGCAAAGCGTGTTCAACCTGGAAGCCATGCGGGCTACCATGCCCGGTGACTATTTCAAAAAGCTGCAGGCTGCCATCAAGCAGGGCGCAACCGTGGAACGCAACGTGGCCGATGCCGTGGCTTCGGCCATGAAAACCTGGGCCATGGCCAAGGGCGCCACGCACTACACCCACTGGTTTCAGCCCCTGACTGGCGCTACCGCCGAAAAGCACGACTCCTTCTTCGACCTCAACTCCGACGGCCGGCCGATTGAGAACTTCAAGGGCTCGGCCCTCGTGCAGCAGGAGCCCGATGCCTCGTCGTTCCCCAACGGCGGCATCCGCAACACGTTTGAGGCCCGTGGCTATACCGCCTGGGACCCCACCTCGCCCGCTTTCATCATCGAAACGGTAGGGGCCAAAACGCTGTGCATTCCCACGATTTTCGTGGCCTACACCGGCGAAGCGCTCGACTACAAAGCCCCGCTGCTGAAGTCGCTGGCGCTGCTGGAAAAGTCGGCTCTCGACGTGTGCCACTATTTCGACAAAGACGTAAACCGCGTGAACACCACGCTGGGCATCGAGCAGGAGTACTTCCTGGTTGACAAGGCGTTGTACGACGCCCGCCCCGACCTCGTGCTCACCGGCCGCACGCTGTTCGGCCACATTCCCGCCAAAGGCCAGCAGCTTGACGACCATTATTTCGGCTCGATTCCGGCCCGCGTGCACGGCTTCATGCTGGAGTTTGAGGAAGAGGCCAACCTGCTCGGCATTCCGCTGCGCACCCGCCATAATGAGGTGGCCCCCAATCAGTTTGAGTGCGCCCCCACATTTGAGGATGCCAACCTGGCTGTCGACCACAACCAACTCCTGATGGACGTGATGGCCCGCGTGGGTGAGCGTCACAACTTTAAAGTGCTGCTGCACGAGAAGCCCTTTGCCGGCGTAAACGGCAGCGGCAAGCACAACAACTGGGCGATGAGCACCGATACCGGTGTGAACCTACTCGCCCCCGGCCGCCGCCCCAAGGAGAACCTGCAGTTCCTGGCCTTCCTCATCACCACTATCAAAGCGGTGCACCGCTACGCCGACTTGCTGCGTTCGAGCATCGCCTCGGCCAGCAACGACCACCGCCTGGGGGCCAACGAGGCCCCGCCGGCCATCATGTCGGTGTTCCTGGGCTCGATGCTGGACGGCGTGCTCGACGAGCTGGAGCGCACCGCCAAGCTGCCGCTTGACAAGGGCGACAACATTTACCTGAAGCTGGGCATCGACAAGATTCCCGCCATTCTGCTCGACAACACCGACCGCAACCGGACCTCGCCGTTCGCCTTCACCGGCAACAAGTTTGAGCTGCGCGCCGTGGGCTCGTCGGCCAACTGCTCCTCGGCCATGACGGTGCTAAACACCATCGTTGCCACGCAGCTCATCGATTTTAAGCAGTCGGTTGATGCCCTGATTGAGGAAGGCAAGAAGAAAGAAGTGGCCATTGTGGAGATTCTCCGCGAGTATGTAATATCTTCGAAGAATATTCGTTTCGAGGGCAACGGTTACTCCGATGAGTGGAAGGACGAAGCCGAGAAGCGTGGCCTTAGCAACATTGCTACCACGCCTCAGGCTTTGGATGCCCTGATTCGTGAGGACGCCGCCGACCTGTTTGCCCGCCACAACATCTTCTCGGAAGTGGAGCTACACGCCCGCCACGAGATTTTGCTGGAGGAATACCAGAAGAAAATTCAGATTGAAAGCCGCGTAATGGGCGATTTGGCCATCAACCACATCATCCCGACCGCACTTTCATACCAGACCAAGCTGGTGGACAACGTGCGCGGCCTGCGTGAGCTCGGCCTCGACGACGAGCACAGCCAGGTAACGCTGGAAATGATTAAAGCCATTTCCCGCTACGTTTCAACCATCAAGACCAACGCCGACGCTATGACGGAGGCGCGTAAGCAAGCCAACAAAATCGAAGATGCCCGCGAAAAGGCGGTCGCATACTGCGAAGAAGTGAAACCAAAATTCGACCCCATCCGCCGCGCCGTTGATAAGCTGGAGCAGATGGTGGCCGACGAGGACTGGCCTCTGGTGAAGTACCGCGAACTATTGTTCAGCCGGTAATTCGTCAGCGGACGGAATCGGGTCCGGTGTTGGGTGGGAATTCTCGCCGCGCCCCGGTTTTGAAAGAGCCATCTCGGGTGAGGTGGCTTTTTTTGGTGAACGGCCGCAATCGTTTGCAGTCCCGACTTTAGCCGTCTGATTCCGAAATCTTATCTGCCCGGTGTATTTTGGGCGTTTTTGGGACTTTAGGAGCAGGGGCGGCCAGTAGGAGGGGCAGGCGGGGCGTTTTCGCGTCGTCGGCGTCGTTGGCCAGCACCTCGGCGCTGCTGCCGGGGTCAGGTACCAGCATTTTCCAGGTGGCACTGCGCAGCTCGTCGAGCTTGTCCAGCGCTTCGCTGATGGTGGGATTGGCCTTCAGCTTGTCAAATAAGCCGCTTTTGTTGCCCACGGTGATTAGCTTTTCAATGACAAAGGGCAGCACCCAGCCCACCACGTTAGACGCCAGCGCCCCGCGCAGGCCCAGGCGCAGCAGCAGGCGCACGGTCATCTGCTCGATGAGCAGGACGCGGGCGGCGGGCAGCGCTTTATCGGCCAGGAAATCGGCCACCAGCTTGAGGTTGCCTTTTTCTACTTCGGCGCGCAGCACGTCCTGCACGCTATCTAGGGCGCGGGCGGCCAGCTGGCGAAACAAGCGGCCGGTTTGCCAGGCCGCCAGGCCAGTGAGGCGGGCGGCCCCGAGTATAGCAGGCAGGAAGCGCGGTTTTTTCATGATTTGATAACGAAATAGTGGGCCTGGGTGCCTTGCACAAGGAACGCAGCAATGCTCAAATGGGTTAGGAGCGCGGGTGAGTAGTGATGGGAGAGGACAACGGAAAATTTGAAATTATCGCTAATTTCTATTGCACCTTTAACCCCCCACCTATTAATTTTCTGCCCAAGAGAGGTGTTTTTTCTTCTGTATGTCTGATTTGCTGCTGGATATAAACTTACAACATCTGCCGGATGACTATCTGGGGGGCGAATGGCGGGTAGCCAGTCGGGTGCTGAACCGCAACGACCCCGGCAGCCCGCTGGCCCTGGCCGAGCAGCTGGCGCTCATGCCGGGCCACTTGGAAACCACGCCCGCGCCGCCCGGCCCCGGCCAGACCGGCAATTGGGCCGTGCTGCGCGACGAGCTCATGAACCGGCCGTATCTCAACTTCGAGCTGCCCAACGAGGCCACGCGTGCCCTGGTCACGCGCATGCGCCGCTCGGCCGATGGCTTGCATAGCCAGCTGAACCTGTACTTTGCGTCGGGTATGGAAATGCAGCTCGACCGCGCCTAGTATTTTCTCATTTTGGTTTTTAAGCTTCTCTACTCGTGAGCACTCCGCAAGCAGTTACCCCATTGCCCGCCATCGCCCAAAACGGGCTGGTTGGGCCCGAGCAGTTCACCTTTTTGGCTGATGTGATTCCGCAGCTGGTCTGGATTACCGACCAGAATGGGTTTCATACCTATTTTAATCAGCGCTGGACGGCCTTTACGGGCTACGTATTGGCCGACAGCGTGGGGCCGGATATGTGGAACAACCTGCTGCACCCCGATGACCGCGCCCGCGCCCGGGAGGTGTGGGGCCACTCGCTGGCAACCGGCGATGATTATAACATTGAGTATCGCTTCAAGGCCAAGGATGGCTCGTACCGCTGGTTTCTGGGGCAGGCCCTGCCGCGCCGGGGCGATGACGGCCAGATTATCGCCTGGTTTGGCACCTGCACCGATATTCAGGAGCAGCGCCAGATGCGCGAGCAGCTGGAAGCCGCCTATTCGGACCTCGAAGCCAAGGTGATGTTCCGGACGCTGGATTTGGAGCGCGAGGTGAAGGAGCTGCGCGAAGCGGCTGGGAAGTAGTAGATTATCGAATAAGTGGTATTTGAAACGGCTCCTCGGAGCCGTTTTTCGTTAGTAGACGTGGCACTTGCCAATTCACCGGGCCGCTCAGGCTGCCCCAGCGTTTTCTACTTATGAATGCCATTGTTATCCAGCAGGCCGGCGGGCCTGAGGTTCTGCAGCTTCGGCCGCAACCCAAGCCCACGCCTGCCGCCCACGAAGTGCTCATCCGCGTACACGCCGCCGGCGTGAACCGGCCCGATGTGCTGATGCGCCAGGGCAAATATGCCGGCAGCGGCGACGTAGCCGGCCTGGTACCCGGCCTGGAAATAGCCGGCACTATCGAAATCGCCGGCACCGACGTGACGCGCTGGCACCCCGGCGATGCCGTGTGCGCCCTGCTGCCCGCCGGTGGCTATGCCGAGTACGCCGTGGTAGATGCCCGCCACTGCCTGCCCGTGCCCGCCGTCCTAAGCATGATAGAAGCTGCCGCCTTGCCCGAAACCGTGTTCACGGTGTGGCACAACGTGTTTCAGCGCGGCAACCTGCAGCCCGGTGAGACGCTGCTGGTGCACGGCGGCAGCAGCGGCATTGGCACCACGGCCATTCAGTTGGCGCGGGCACTGGGCAGCCCCGTGGCCATCACGGCCGGCGATGAAGCCAAGTGCAGCGCCTGCCGGGAGTTGGGTGCCGACTGGGCCATCAACTACAAAGCCGAAGACTTTGAAGAAGTGCTAAACGCAGAGGGCGTGGACGTGGTGCTCGACATGATTGGCGGCGACTACATCGCCAAAAACCTGCGCCTGCTGAAGGACGATGGCCGCCTGGTATTCATAAATGCCATGCAGGGTGCCAAGGGCGAATTCAACGCGCTGGAAGTGATGCGCCGCCGCCTGAGCATCACGGGCAGCACCTTGCGGCCCCGCTCGGCCGATTTTAAGGCGGCGCTGGCCGCGGAGGTGGAAAAGCACGTTTGGCCTCTGATTGCTGCCGGGAAGTTTCGGCCGGTCATGTACAAAACCTTCCCATTAGCCGAAGCTTCGGCGGCGCACGAGCTAATGGAAAGCAGTGCCCACATTGGGAAGATTGTACTGGAAGTCAACGTTGCGGATTAGCCGCATAGCGGCGACAGGTTTGTAGAAAAACACACAGGTAAGCGGTAAAGCCGCGTAGCGGCGACAGGCTTTCCAGTATTTCTGTCACCGCTACGCGGCTTTATTCTACTTCTCTGCTGCTTACTACAAACCTGTCGCCGCTACGCGGCTAGTTTGCAAATTGGACAATGTTAGAGGAGCGCGAGGTTTTTCTTAGCAAGAGGCGGCCGGCTGGAAGTTGCTCCCGGCCCTCGTTTACTCCCCGTGTAGCGGTGGTGCGGGCAGCCGGAATATATCGCGCAGGGCGCGGCGAGCCGCGTAATAGCCGCACATGCCGTGTACGCCGCCGCCGGGAGGCGTGGCCGAGGAACACAGATACAGTCCCCGTTGCGAGGTGCGGTAGGGCGAGGCCCGTAGGGCCGGACGCGTGAACAGCTGGCCAATATCAAGTACCCCGCCGTTGATGTCGCCGCCCACGTAGTTGGGGTTGTACTCCTCCATCTGGGCCGTGTCGAAAGTGTGGCGGGCCAGAATGCGGTCGCGAAAGCCGGGCGCAAACCGTTCCACCTGACACTCGATGGCGGCCGTCATGTCCACGCGTGAGCCGTTGGGGACGTGGCAGTAGGCCCAGGCGGTATGCTGCCCGGCCGGGGCGCGGGTGGCGTCAAAGAGGCTTTGCTGGGCCAGCAGTACGAAGGGCCGGGCCGCGTGCTGGCCCCGTGCCGAGGCTTGCTCACTGGCGGCAATCTCGGCCAGCGTATTGCCCAGGTGAATGGTGCCGGCTTGGGCACATTCGGGCGCGGTGAAGGGAATGGGCGCGGCCAGCGCCCAATCGATTTTGAATACGCCCATGCCGTAGCGGTAGCGCCGCAGCTGCCACTGGTAAATACTCGACAGGCTGTGCCCGGCAATCTGGAGCAGCTGCGCCGGCGTGACGTCGAGCAGCACCGCCCGCGCCGCTGGCAGCTGCGCCAGCGAGCGCACGTAAGTCCCGGTTTCGACCCGCCCGCCCAGGGCCACGAAGTGCGCCAGCAACGCATCGGCAATGGCCTGCGAGCCGCCTTTGGGAAGGGGCCAGCCGCCGCGGTGGGCCGCAATGAGCAGCACCAGGGCAGCGGCCGAAGTGGTGAGGTTGCTCAGCGGCTGTATGGCGTGGGCGGCCATGCCGGCGAGTAGGCCTTTGGCTTTTTCGTGGGTGAAGCGCCGCGCCAGTACCGTGGCCGGGAGCAGCGCTGAGAGGCCAAACCGGGCCATATCGAGTGGGTGCCGGGGGAAATGCAGCGGGGCCAGCACGTCGTTGGCAATGTTTGGCCACCGGGCCACGAGCGGGCCGAGCAGACGCTGGTAGGCCTCGGCATCAAGGCCAAGGCTACTAGCGGTGTCGGTCAGCGACGCGGCCACGGCGGCGGTGCCGTCGTCGAACGGGTGGGCGGCGGCTACGGGCGGCGTGAGGTATTCCAGCCCGTAGCGGGCCAGCGGCAGCGTTTGGAAATAGGGCGAGGCCGCCGCCAGCGGGTGAATGGCGGAGCAGATATCGTGGCGAAAACCGGGCAGGGTGAGCTCGGCCGTGCGCAGGCCGCCGCCTATTTCCCGCTTGCCTTCGAGCAGTAGCACCGACAAGCCCGCCTGCTGCATCACAATGGCCGCCGCCAGCCCATTAGGGCCGGAACCAACGACGACTGCATCATAGCTGGGCGTACTCATGTGGGGCGGGGTTGAGGGTGTATTATTATGTAAAAGAACGTCGACAATTTCTCATCTCAAGCCGGCCAACCGCCTCGTCATTCAATCGCAACAATCGGGCTGACTGGCTCAGGCGTTGCAGAAACATGGTTAGGCGTGGGTCATTCGAAGCTCAAGGGGGAAGCAGTACCAGTTGCTCAGTTAGCCAACAGAATCGCGCATTCGCGCTACGCCGCCGCCCGCTAAGGCTTTACCTTTGCCATACGGCGCAACTTTCGCCCACCGCCCCTGGTTTTTGGATTATGAACAAAACGTATTGCCCCAGCCTCACTGAATACAAGCGCCGCGTGGCCCGCGTGGTTAACATTGGCGGCGTGCCGATGGGCGGCGACTACCCCATCCGCGTGCAGAGCATGACCACCGTGGACACGATGGACACGATGGGCTCGGTGGAGCAGACGCTGCGCATGGTAGAGGCCGGCTGCGAATACGTGCGCATCACCGCGCCCAGCATGAAGGAGGCTCAGAACCTGCTGGAAATCAAGAAGGAGCTGCGCAAGCGGGGCTGCAACGTGCCGCTCATCGCCGACATTCACTTTACGCCCAATGCCGCCGAGCTGGCCGCCCGCATCGTGGAGAAAGTGCGCGTGAACCCCGGCAACTACGCCGATAAAAAGAAGTTCGAAGAAATTGAATACACCGACGCCACCTACGCGGCCGAGGTGGAGCGCATCCGCGAGCGGTTCCGGCCGCTGGTCCAGATTTGCAAGCAGCACGGCACCGCCATGCGCATCGGCACCAACCACGGCTCGCTGAGCGACCGGATTCTAAGCCGCTATGGCGATACGCCCCTGGGCATGGTGGAGTCGGCGCTGGAGTTCCTGCGCCTCTGCGAAGAGGAAAACTACTACGACGTGGTGCTGAGCATGAAGGCCAGCAACACCCAGGTGATGGTGCAGGCCTACCGCCTGCTGGTGCAAAAGCTCGACGAAGAAGGCCTGCAGCCCTACCCGCTGCACCTGGGCGTGACCGAGGCCGGCGAGGCCGAAGACGGCCGCATCAAGAGCGCCGTGGGCATCGGCACGCTGCTTGAAGACGGCCTCGGCGATACCGTGCGCGTGTCGCTCACCGAAGCCCCCGAAGCCGAAGCCCCGGTGGCCCGCATGCTGATTGACCGCTACACGGGGCGGGCGGCCACGGCCCGGCCCATCAAGCCGCTGGTGGGCGAGGAGCCCATCAATCCGTTCCAGTATTTCCGCCGCCACACCCACGAGGTGGCCAATTTCGGCGGGCAGAACGTGCCCCGTGTGGTAGCCGATTTATCGCGCCTGCCACACCTGGAGTACGCCGACCTGCGCGCCGCCGGCCACCTGTATTCGCCCTTCCTCGATAAGTTTCAGATGGGCGACCTCGGGGCCGACTACATCTACACCGGCGAGCGGCCCGTGCCCTACATGCTGCCCAACGGCCTGAAGGAAATCGTGACCTTCACGGCCTGGCGTGACGCCGGCCACCGTCCCGAGCATTACCCACTAATGACGCCCGACGGCTACCTGGCCACCACGCCCGCGCAGCGCCATCCGCAGCTCAATTTCCTGCTGGCCGACCTGGCGGCTCTCACGCCCGAAATGCTTCAGCACCTGCTCATCGACCACACCGTGGTGCTGACGCTGGAAACCAGCAACGCCCACGCCATGCCGGAGCTGCGCCGGGCCTTTTTCGACCTCATCAATGCCGGCATCACCTGCCCGGTGGTGGTGCGCCGCTGCTACACCGTCGATAACCCCGCCCAAACCCAGCTCGATGCCGCTACCGACGTGGGTGGTTTGCTCATCGACGGCCTCGGCGACGGCATTGCGCTCTGCACCGACGCCCTGCCCAACCAGGAGCAGGAAGCCTGGCTGCGCGATATCGATACCCTGAACCAGCTCAGCTTCGGCATCCTGCAGGCGGCGCGCACGCGCATGAGCAAAACCGAATACATCAGCTGCCCCAGCTGCGGCCGCACCCTGTTCGATTTGCAGGAAACCACGGCCATGATTCGCAAGCGCACCGACCACCTTAAGGGCATCAAAATCGGCATCATGGGCTGCATCGTGAACGGCCCCGGCGAAATGGCCGATGCCGACTACGGCTACGTGGGCGTGGGCAAGGGCAAAATTGCCCTCTACCGTGGCCAGGAAGTCATCAAGAAATCGGTGCCCGAAGAACGGGCCGTGGACGACCTGATTGAGTTGATGCGCGAGGACGGGAAGTGGATTGAGAAGGAGGTGGTGGAGGAGCCGGTGGGAGTTTAGTTTGTTTTTGCGAATGAAAATCCAATTGTTTGCCGGCTCAATTGACCTTGGGATAGTTGAGTCAAAAGTTATTGATGATTCAATGGGAGTAGTCGGAGGTGTTTTACAGCCTTCAATGGCTTATTTAACGAAATTTCAGTCCTATTTCCGTTCACATACACTACAGTCCAATTGGACAGTATTGGCAGATTTAGAGTTAAAAGGAGTAATTGATTTTGATAAAACGCTGGAATGTGCCGGCGGCATTTGCCTCACCGACATCGAAGAATGTGATGAAATTAACGTAGAATTCTGCGGACTTAATCAGCATGTAATGAGTATGATTAGGTAGTGGGTTGCGGTAATTAATTAGGAAGACTACCTACACTTTTCCTTGCGCCGCGTGTCAATGACGTGCGCGATTTTCCAGCCCTCAGCCAGCTTCACCAGCTGGAACGAGTCGTAGCCGCAGTGGCTGAACTTGCTGCCCAGGTAGAACTCGTAGGGTGCCCACACACTGGCTAAGTTGGCATCGATGAGCACGCGCTCGAACTGCACCCGTTCGTCCCAGATTTCGGGGTGGGGCGTGCCCACGGCTTTCAGGAAGCCGTTGATAGATTCGATTTCCAGCGTGGGCGGCTGGCTGGGCTTGCCGCCAAAACCGTGGAACACGGCCGCCGGGGCCAGGGTGCGGCGTACGGCGGTACTGTCGCCGCGCCGCATGCCATCGAAAAACGCGGTGACGGTTTGCTTTACGGCATCTGCCTCAGCAGGAGCTTTTTGGGCGTGAAGGGCGGGGGTGGAGAGGGCTAGTAGCAGCGGGAGCAGCAGGCGTTTCATCGGTTTCACTTTTAGGCGGCAATAAGTCCTAAAGAAAGCAGGCCGCGCTGCAAATCTTTCTGGCGCGGCGAATGTTACCTTAGTGACTTCTAAATCTGCTTTGATATGAACGGCAAGAACCTTTTCAACTTCGGTCCCGTGCTCGGTTATTACTTCCGTAAGAACGACCCCAACCGCAAGAACAACTTCAATATGAAGACCATGCACTTCATCAATAAGCTCAGCCTGGCGATGTTCCTGGTATGCCTGGTGGTGATGTTCGTGCGCTATGTGCTGTAGGCTGACTTCATATGAACATTGAGGATTTCCGCGATTACTGCTTGCTGAAAGCGGGAGTGACTGAGCACACGCCTTTTGGACCCGATACGCTGGTGTTCAAAGTTGGTGGTAAAATGTTCGCCCTGACCGACATCAATACCTTCGCCAGCATCAACCTGAAGTGCGACCCCGAGCGGGCCGTCGAGCTGCGTGAGGCGCACGACTACGTGCTGCCTGGCTATCACATGAACAAGCAGCTTTGGAACACGGTGCTCATCGGGGCCGGCGCGCCGGATGGCCAGCTCCGCGAGCTGATTGACCATTCGTATGAGTTGGTCCGGGCATCGTTGCCGAAGGCGGTAAAGGCAACGCTGGAGGAATAACTAAAACACGTCATGCTGAACGCAGTGAAGCATCTCTACCGCAGCAGTAATTAGGTTTACTATTGCGGTAGAGATGCTTCACTGCGTTCGGCATGACGTGCTTTCGACTTTACTGCCCTACCAGGAATACGGCGTTGCCGAACATCAGCTTGCCGCCCTGCCAGAAGGCGCGGAACAGCGGGTTATCGCCCAGATAAACGACCTCGCCGCGCCCCAAATCCTGGGTGCCGACTACGAAAGTGTCGCTCAGCTCCTTGCGAGCCTTAGTACCGGTGAAACCGGCCGAGTAGCTGTCCTTCTTGATGACGCCCACGTTCCACCCGCCTTTGCCCAGGAAATTGTAGTTGAGCGGGTTGCGCACGAGGGCGAAGTACGTGTCGCCGTAGCCGAAGGCCAGCGGGTGGGTGTTGTCGAGCTGCACGCGGTAGATGCTGCCCTGCACGGCGTCTTCGGCTTCTTCGCGCTCGGCGTCGCCGTAGCGGCGCAGCAGGCGGTAGGGTTTTTCTTTGGCGGCTTTCTTAATGGCAACGGAGTCGGCGGTTTTAGTTTTCAGGAGGAAGTCCTTTTTGCCGGCCAGGAATCTGGCCGCGCCTTCCATGGCGATGAGGCGGCCGCCGTCGCGCACCCAGGTTTTCAGGCTTTCGAGGTTGCGGTCGTTGTACACGTCGCCGTAGCCGCCGCCGTTAGGCAGGATGAGGACGTCGTATTTATTCAATGAAACGCGGCTGAGGTAGTCGGTGCCGAGCACCGTGATGGGGTAGCCGAGCTGCTGCTCAAAGAAGTGCCACACCTCGCCAAAAGCCGTGGCATCGACGCCCGTGCCGGCCACCACAGCCACGGTGGGCTGCTTCACGAAGTGCACCGAGCCGGAGCCCAAATCGCGCCCGGTGGTAGAGAAGCCCGATTTTACGGCCATCACGGTGGTGCCGGCCGAGTCGGCCTGGGCGCGCACCAGCTGGTCAAAGCGCGCCCCGAGGCCATCGTTGCCGGTGCGGGTGATGATGAGCGTGCCGGGCGCGTACTGCTGGCCTTCCGACTCGAACGCCTTTTCGGCGTAGCGCACCTTCACTTTCTGCTGCAGCAGGCGGCTGAGGAAGCGGACGTCCTGCAGGCTGTTCCAGCGGGCGAGGTAGGCGTAGGGCTTGTCGGCCATGGCGGCGCTGCCTTTCACCGCGGGCGCGGCGGTGGCGCTGCCCGAGGCATCGAGGCGGCCGGCAATGGCGTACGATTTCAGACCGAACGCGTAGGGCAGGGCCCAGGAGGTGATGTCGTAGGTGAGGGAGTCTTCGAGCTGCGGGCGGGGCTCGAACAGCACTTTTACCAGCGTCGATTTGGGCTGGTACATGCTGATAACCACGTCGCGGGGCTCAATCTGCACGTCGCCGGTTTTGCCGGAGGTGTAGTTGAAACCGCGCGTTTTAACCCGCTTCGGGGCGTAGCCGTAGCGAATCTGGTTGCGGTCGAGGTACTGGGTGAAAGCGTGGAGCTGGCCGGGGTCGTTGCCGGCGGCCATCACGTAGCTTTTGTATTCGCCCTGGGGCTTGCTGGCCGCGGTGGCGAAGTAGCTCTGGAACTCGCGCAGCAGGTCGTCGTGCCGCTCGGCGGTGGCCTGGATGGTGGCGCGGCTAGCAGCGTGGTGGTGGGCAATGCGCTGGGCCAGCGTGAGGGTGTCGCCGTCGAGGCGGGCGTAGGCCACGCCGGCGGGACCGCCGCCGCCCTGCTCATACGTCATGCCGATGGCACCGTTGAAGCTGGGCCAGGTGTCGCCGTAGGTGGGGGCGTAGAGGTCGTAGACTTCGCGGGTGAAATACAGCCAGTTATTCTTGTCGAAAGCCACCTTGTTGTAGTCGCCCAGCACGCCCTGAAACTTGCGCTGCCAGGCCGTGAGGTCGGCGTGGTAGGGCTTGGCGGCGGGCGAGAAGTAGTAAGTGTTGTTGGGGCCCATTTCGTGGAAGTCGGCGTGCACGGCCGGCAGCCACTGGTTGTAGAGGGCGATGCGCTGCTTGGTTTCCTGCTGGGTCTGCCAGGCCCAGTCGCGGTTCAGGTCGAAGTAATAGTGGTTGAATCGGCCGCCGGGCCAGGGCTCGTGGTGCTCCCAGGAGTCGGGGCTGGTGTTGGGCGACTGGTTGCGCACGCGGTTGTACCAGTTCACGTACCGGTCGTGGCCGTCGGGGTTGATGCAGGGGTCGACGATGACGACGGTGTTTTTGAGCCAATCCTGCATTTGCTGGTCCTGGGGGTTGGCCAGGTCGTAGAGCACCTGCATCACAGCTTCGGAGCTCACCGCTTCGTTGCCGTGCACGTTGTAGCTCAGCCAGCACACGGCGGGCTCTTGGCTCTTGCCGCCGCCGCTTTCCAGCCCCGCCAGCTTCAGGTTGTTGTGGCGCACGTCGTCGAGGCGGCCGAAGGTTTCGGCGCTGGCAATCTGCACCACTTCCAGCGGGCGCTTCTCGTAGGTGCTGCCGTAGCGCACCAGCTTCATGCGGCCGGGCGCGTGGGCCGTGATGTGTGCCACGTAGCGCAGCAGCTCGGCGTGGGGCGTGAACTGTGCGCCGAGCTTGTAGCCGAGGAATTGTTCGGGGGTGAGCAGCGGCCCGGTGGCGTCGGTGGTTTGGGCGCGGGTGGTGAAGCTGAGCAGCAACAGCAGCAGCCAGCAGCTACCAACCCGCAGGCTGGTGGCAGAAGAGGAGACACGCATGAAGAAGCGAATTGGAGTTAGAAACAGTTTTGAAGGACAAAGATGCAAGTGAAGCGTGGAGACATAACTATAGCTGGAATTTAGGTGGCTTTAAGCCGCGTCCCTTTGCCACTGAACCAACCGCTGGCTTCCGGCAGTTACTTCTATAAACCACGTATCTTGCAGCATGCGCCAAGTTATTCTCACCGTTCCCGACGACCAGTTTGCTCCGCTGATGAAGGTGGTCAAAGCCCTACCCTTTGCCATCAAGGCCGAAACAGTGGCCTCGCCAAAGCCGAAGAAATACACGCCTGAGCAGCAGGAGTGGATTGACGATTTCCGCGAGGCCTTGAATGAGGTGGAGCTGCACCAGCAAGGGAAAATCAAGCTCAAAACTGCCCGTGAGTTGCTTATTGAATTACGAGCAGAAAAATGAGTTTCGAAGTCATTGCTACTGACCGTTTCGAACGCAATATTCGGCGGTTTCAAAAGAAATACGCGTCAACGGATGATGATTACGAACGACTAATTGATGAGTTAGAATCCAACCCGCAAGCTGGCGAAGCTTTGGGCCGCGACTGCTACAAAGTCCGAATGCGCATCAAATCCAAAAATGCTGGGAAAAGTGGTGGGGCCCGCGTGATTACCTGTATTAAGATTGTTGGCAAGAAAATTTACTTGCTGACTGTTTACGACAAGTCTGAGCAGGATTCAATTTCGGATAACGAACGAGATAATTTGTTAAAAGAAAACGGTTTACTCTGAAAAGCAAAAGGCCCGCTGCAATCGCAGCGGGCCTTTTGCATGTGTGGTAAGCTTTAGCTGGCACTGCATGGCTGTATTATCGTTGGAGCTACATAACGGCCCTGCGGTGCCAGCTAAAGCTTACCGCACAACTCACTACACCACCACGTTCACCATGCGGCCTTTCACCACAATCACCTTTTTGGCCGATTTCCCTTCGCCGTGCTTGGCCAGGAAATCTGACGCCAGCACAGCGGTTTCAATCTCAGCAGGCGTGGCGGCGGCGGCGAAATCCATCTGCTCGCGCACTTTGCCGTTGATGGCCAGCGGGTAGGTCACCACGTCTTCCACCAGATACTCCTCGCGGAACTCGGGGTAGCCGGCGGTGCTGATGCTGCCGGGCGCGTGGCCCAGTTCCTGCCACAGTTCCTCGGCGAGATGCGGGGCATACGGGCTCACCAGCAGCACCAGCGGCTCCAGGATGGCGCGCTTGTGGCACTTGAGGGCCGTGAGCTCGTTCACGGTAATCATGAACAGGCTGACGGAGGTGTTGAAGCTGAACTTCTCGATGTCTTCCTGCGCCTTCTGGATGGCGCGGTGCAGCACCTTGAGCTCGGCGGGCGTGGCGGGCTCGTCAGTTACAGCCAGGTCGCCGTCTTCGGGGTGGAAGAGGCGCCAGAGCTTCTTGAGGAAGCCACTTACGCCGCTGATGCCGTTGGTGTTCCACGGCTTGTATTGCTCCAGCGGGCCGAGGAACATTTCGTAGAGGCGCAGGGCGTCCGCGCCATATTTGCCAATCAGCACATCGGGGTTAACGACGTTGAATTTGGCTTTTGACATTTTCTCGACTTCCCAACCGCTGACGTAGGTGTCGTTGTCTTCGGTGATGAATTCGGCAAAATGATAGTCAGGCCGCCACTTCTTAAAGGCTTGCATATCGAGCAAATCATTCTCCACCATGCTAACATCAACATGAAGAGGGGTGATGCTTAAGTCTTCTGCTGTAGTAGCATGAAAAACGGCATCCGGATACTTGCTCAACAAGCTACTGATTCTGTTGCGGTACCAAGACAGAATTACTTCAGTAGCCTCAGCTTTCTTCGTTGCATCTTCAGAATTAAAGGAATCAGCAAGTGTTTTAGTTACAAATAGCGTCGGTATTTCACTCAAGCTAATTTCAATATTCCGCCCAGGTTTTGGATTATATGTAAACGAGAGGTTTGCACGATACACGAAATTCGACCGCCCCAGAATCATCCCCTGATTAATCAGTTTCTGGAAGGGCTCACCGCTGCTCACAAGGTTCAAATCCTTCAGGAACAGGTACCAAAAGCGGGCGTAGAGCAGGTGACCGGTGGCGTGCTCGGCCCCGCCCATGTAGAGGTCCACGCTGCCCCAGTACTGCTCGGCTTCTTCCGATACGAAGCGGGCTTCGTTGGTGGGGTCCATGTAGCGGAGATAGTACCACGACGAGCCCGCCCAGCCGGGCATGGTGCTCAGCTCGTAGGGGTATTTATCCTTGTAGAGCCAGTCCTGGGCGCGGCCGAGGGGCGGCTCGCCGGTTTCGGTGGGCTTGTACTCGTCGATTTCGGGCAGCACGAGGGGCAGGTCGGCCTCGGCGATGCCGTAGGCGGTGCCGTCCTTGTAGTAAATCGGAATGGGCTCGCCCCAGTAGCGCTGGCGGCCGAAAATGGCGTCGCGCTGGCGGAAATTCACCTTGCCTTTGCCCAGGCCCTTCTCTTCGAGGAAGGCGATGAGCTTGGGGGTGGCTTCCTTATAAGTGAGGCCGTTGATGATGCCGGAGTTGATGTAGCGGCCTTCCTTGGTGGGGTCGGCCTGCTGGTCGAGGTCCTTTTGGGCGTCGGAAATGGCCGGAATCGGCAGTCCGAAGTGTTTGGCGAAGAGGTAGTCGCGCTGGTCGCCGCTGGGCACGGCCATCACGGCGCCGGTGCCGTAGCCGGCCAGCACGTAATCGGCCAACCAGATTTGCACGGGCTCGTTGTTCACTGGGTTTAGAGCATACGCGCCGGTGAAGACGCCGGAAACGGCCTTCACATCGGTCATGCGGTCGCGCTCCGAGCGGCGCTTGGTGGCGGCGATGTACTCATCCACGGCGGCGCGCTGGTCGGGCGTGGTGAGCGTGTCCACCAACTCGTGCTCAGGGGCCAGCACCAGGAACGTGGCCCCGTAAATGGTATCGACGCGGGTTGTGTAGACTTTAATGCCTAGTGCTTGGTGCTTGGTGCCTGGTGCCTGGTTATCAGCTGCTGCCTCGTCGGAATTATTAATTATTAATTCTTCATTCTTAATTAAAAATTCAACCTCGGCCCCGATGCTCTTGCCAATCCAGTTGCGCTGCATTTCCTTCACGGCATCGGGCCAGTCGAGCTGGTCGAGGCCGGCCAGCAGGCGGTCGGCGTAGGCGGTGATGCGCAGGTTCCACTGGGGCATGAGGCGGCGCTCGACGGGGAAGCCGCCACGCTCGCTCAGGCCATCCTTCACTTCATCGTTGCTGAGCACGGTGCCCAGGCCGGGGCACCAGTTCACGTAGGTGTCCTGCTGGTAGGCCAGGCGGTAAGGGAGCACGGCGGCCAGCTTCTGCTTTTCAGAGAATAGCTGCCACTGGCCGGCCGAGAAGCTGAGGCGGTCGCCATCGTCGCCGGCGGCGCGGATGCCCTCGCTGCCGCTGGCGGCAAAGCGGGCCGTGAGGTCGGTGAGGGGCTCGGCCCGGTTGGTGTCGAGGTTGTACCAGGAGTTGAACAGCTTGAGGAAAATCCACTGCGTCCACTTGTAGTAGGAAGCGTCGGAGGTGCGGATTTCGCGGTCCCAGTCGTAGCTGAAACCGAGGCTACTGAGCTGCTGCACGTAGGTTTCAATGTTCTTGTCGGTGGTGAGCGCGGGGTGCTGGCCGGTCTGGATGGCGTACTGCTCGGCGGGCAGGCCGAACGAGTCAAAGCCCATGGGGTGCAACACGTTGAAGCCGCGCAGGCGCTTGTAGCGCGTCACGATATCGGAGGCAATGTAGCCCAGCGGGTGCCCCACGTGCAGGCCCGCCCCGGAGGGGTAGGGGAACATGTCGAGCACGTAGTATTTGGGCTTGTCGGAGTGGTTGTGGGCCTGGAAGGTGTGGTGGGCTTTCCAGTGGGCCTGCCACTTCTTTTCGATTTCTTCGGGACGGTATGCGGGCATCTTGCGCGGAGTTTATTCCGGGCAAAGGTAGGACGTAGGAGAAAGTAGGGCGAAATTTGTTGCAGGCAACGTTCACGCGTTCACCTCACCCCCTAACCCCCTCTCCCGCGGAGAGGGGGGACTAGTTTCTAGTTTTAGCCGGTTTAGCCTCTAACTCTAAAAAAAATCTAGAATCTAGTTTAGGACTAGTTCCCCCTCTCCGCGGGAGAGGGGGCTAGGGGGTGAGGTGAGCCGGTCGCGCCGCACTACGTTTTATTTCCGCCACCCATGGCCCGCATCCCCAAAGAACTAGTTGACCAGATTATCCAGACCGCCGACATCGTGGAAGTCGTCGGCGACTTTGTGCAGCTCAAGCGCAAAGGTCAGAATCTGTGGGCCCCGTGCCCGTTCCACAACGAAAAGTCTCCGTCGTTCTCCGTGAACCCGGCCAAGAGCCTGTACAAATGCTTCGGCTGCGGAAAGGCCGGTGGCGTGGTGCAGTTTGTGATGGACGTGGAAGGCACCAGCTACGTAGAGGCCCTGAAATACCTGGCTAAGAAGTACGCCATTGAGATTCAAGAGGAGGAAAAGACGCCCCAGCAGCAGCTGGAGCAGAACGAGCGCGACTCCCAGTTCATCGTTTCGGACTTCGCCAAAACCCATTTCCACCGCCTGCTGCTGAACTCCGACGAGGGCATGAGCATCGGCTACGGCTACCTCAAGGAGCGCGGCCTGAACCTGAGCACCATCCAAACCTTCGAGCTGGGCTACTCGCTCGATAGTTGGGACGACCTGATGAAAGCCGCCGAAACGGCTGGCTTCGACAAGAAGTATCTGGAAAAAACCGGCCTAACCGTCATCAAAACCGACGACCAGGGCAAGGATACCGGCCGGCGCTACGACCGGTTCCGGGGCCGCGTGATGTTCCCGATTCACAATATCAGCGGCCGGGTGGTGGGCTTCGGGGCGCGCACCCTGAAGCGCGACGACAAGATGGCGAAGTACCTGAACTCGCCCGAGTCGGAGATTTACCACAAGTCCGACGTGCTCTACGGGCTGTTCCAGGCCCGGCAGGCCATTCGGACGCAGGAAGTCTGCTATCTGGTGGAGGGCTACTTGGACGTGCTCAGCTTATATCAGGGCGGTATCAAGAACGTGGTGGCCTCGTCGGGTACCTCGCTCACGGAAGGGCAAATCCGGCTCATCAAGCGGTATTCCGATAACGTGACAGTGCTGTACGACGGCGACGCGGCCGGCATCAAGGCCTCGCTGCGCGGCACCGATTTGCTGCTCGAAGGCGGTTTGAACGTGCGCGTAGTGCTGTTTCCCGACGGCGACGACCCCGACAGCTACATCCGCAAAGTGGGCGACCAGCGCTTCACCGAGTACATCGAAACCAAAAGCCAGGACTTCATCACCTTCAAAACCACGCTTGTGGCCCGCGAGGCCTCCGGCGACCCGGTGAAGAAGGCCGAGGCCATCCGCGACGTGCTGCACAGCATCGCCAAAGTGCCTGATGCCATCAAGCGCCAGGTGTTTTTGCAGCAAACCTCGGCCACGTTCGGCATTGATGAGCAGGTGCTTATTACGGAGTATAATAAGCTGGTGAAAGCGCCCGCGCCTAAGCAGGGCAGTCAAAGCGGCGGCTACGGCAACAGCAGCGGCCAAAGCAGCGGCAGCAGCTCGGGCAACTACGGTGGCGATAACCGCGGCAACTACGGCAACGGAGCGGGCAGCGCCAACAGTGGCTTCCCGCCCAGCTCCAACCCGCGCTCGGCCCCGGCCCAGCGCCCGATGAGCGACGAGGAGGAGGCCGAAATGCTCATGTACGGTGGGGCCGAAGCCGTCGAATCGTTGAGTACGGCCCTGCAGCCCACCAAAGCCCGGCCGGAAGATGCTGACGATATACCCGACATGCTCCAGGTCTGCGAGCGCGAGGTTCTGCGCCTGCTGGTGCTCTATTCCGGCCGCGAAATCGAGCCCGAGGTGAGCGTGGCCGGCTACCTTATGGGCCAGCTCGGCGAAAATCCGCTCACCAAGCCGCTCTTCGCTGAGATGTGGGAAATCTGCCGGCAGGAGCTGCTGGCCGGCCGCTTCCCCGACGCCCGCCTGCTAGCCCAGAACGAGCGCGAGGACATCCGCCAGCTCATCACCGACCTGGCCACCGAGCGCTACGAAATCAGCCCCAACTGGCGCACCAAGGAAATCTACGTGTTCAACGAAGTAGATTTGCCCCAGCTGGCCTGCGATAATGCCGTGCTGCGCCTCAACAAAGTGCACGTGCAGCGCGAGCTCGACCAGTGCCTCGAAAAGCTGCGCCACCCGCTGGAAGACGCCGAAATGTTCGAAATCCTGGGCGACATCAAGCGTCTCAAGGAGCTGGATAACGAACTGGCCGCGCTGTTGGGCACGGTAGTGGCACGGGGCGCCTAAGTCATTTAACAATTAACATTTATCATTTAACAGACCGTCGAAAAACGTGACTGCTCCGAATGCTAAGAGTCAGGTTGTTAAATGATAAATGTTAATTGTTAAATGAAAAAATGCTCCAACGCCTCAACATCAATCGCCTGATTCTGGCCGTCATCCTCACCATGATGAGCCTGATAATCGGCATGGCCGGCTTCACCTACATCGAGCATTACGGGCCCATCGATGCGTTCTACATGACGGTGACCACCGTAGCCACTGTGGGCTTTGGCGAAATTCACACGTTTTCGGAGATGGGGCGGCTGTTCGTATCCATCTACATCCTCTACAACCTGGTGGTGGTGGCCTACCTCGTGTCGGTTTTCTCTTCCTTTATCTTTGATGGCGAGCTGCGCAAAATTTATAAAATGATTCGAACCGACCAGGAGATAAAGCGTTTCAGCGGCCACGTTATTGTGTGCGGTTTTGGCCGCAACGGCCGCCGTGCCTACCAGGAGCTGCGGGCCAGCGGGGCCCGCGTGGTGGTGGTAGAATCCAATCA
Source organism: Hymenobacter artigasi (assembly GCF_012275535.1). Lineage (GTDB taxonomy): Bacteria > Bacteroidota > Bacteroidia > Cytophagales > Hymenobacteraceae > Hymenobacter > Hymenobacter artigasi. The sequence continues at coordinate 204,353 of NZ_JAAVTK010000005.1, forward strand.
GGAGCTCATGAAAAGCATTACCGATGGCCACACCGGTGAGGATTACGACGGCGACGGCGTGCCCGGCGGCAGCATCTTCACCGTCTTCGGCGATGCCACCACCGACCTTGTGCTGAAACAAGCCGGCGTGGAGCGGGCCTCGGCCCTCATCACCTCGCTGCCCAAGGATGCTGACAATGTGTTCGTCGCCCTCTCGGCCCGCGCCCTGAACCCGCGCATGAAAATCATCGCCCGCGCCTCGCTCAAAACTTCGGAAAGCAAGCTCCTCTCGGCCGGGGCCGACTCGGTGGTGATGCCCGACGAAATTGGGGGCTCGCACATGGCCAAGCTGGTGGTGCGCCCCGAAGTAATCCGCTTCCTCGACCTGATTTCGGGCCTCAGCGCCGACAAGCTGCGCCTCGAGGAAATGACGTTTCAGCAAATCCGGCGCGATTTGCACGGCCGCACCATCCGCGAGCTCGACGTGCGCTCCATCACCGGAGCCACCATCATCGGCCTGCGCCAAGCCAATGGCTCGCTGCTGGTGAGCCCGCCCGTGGACTACGTGCCCATTGCCGGCGATGTGCTGCTCGTGCTCGGCAGCGAAGAGCAGATTGAAAACTTCGAAGTACGCTTCCGGCAGCTTTAGAGGGAATTATAAATTATAAATTCCTGGAAATTTCGCCGCTATTTATTGAATCTTATAATTTATAATTCAAAATTTATAATTGCCTAAATGCACCTTTTGCAACTCTGCCCGCGCGTTCCTTATCCGCTCACTACCGGGGGTGCTATTGCCATGTATGACGTTGCAGCGGGCCTGGTGCAGGCCGGCCACCGCGTGACCATGCTGGCCATCAACACGCCCAAGCACCACCAGCCGGCGGATGCGCTACACCACCTCGGCCCCAATTTCCGGCTGGTGACGGTGGATGTAAATACGGACATTACGCCGGTGAAAGCGCTGAAAAACCTGCTGCTGAGCCGCCAGCCCTACATCGTGGAGCGGTTTATCAGCCCGGCGGTGGGGGAGAAGCTGGTGGAGCTTCTGCAAAATGAAACGGTGGATGTAGTGCAGTTTGAGGGCACCTTTGCCGCTTGGTATGCCGAGTTGCTGGGCCGCCGCGAAAACGCCGGCCTGCGCGTGCCGCCACTGGTATTGCGCGCCCACAACCTGGAGCACACCATCTGGCACATGCTGGCCGGGCGCGAGCAAAACCCCCTTAAACGCCGCTACCTGCGCGATATGGCCGCCCGGCTGGAGCGTTTTGAGCGCCGCCACCTGGCTCAGTTCGATGCCGTGGCCGCCATTACCGCCGACGATGCCGGGCGACTAAAAGCCCTGGGCTGCCCCGAGCCGGTCATATTCATTCCGGCCGGCGTCGATTTTGCCCGCTTTCAACCCGACCCGCTGGTAAAGCCCAAACCGCGTACCCTCTTCATGATTGGCTCGCTGAACTGGCTGCCCAACTTGGAGGGCCTGCACTGGCTGCTGAGCGAAATCTGGCCCACCCTCCACGCCGAAATGCCCGATGTGGAGCTGCACATTGCCGGCAGCGGTACCCCCGACGACCTGCTGCGCCCACGCACCGACAACGTGTTTGTGCACGGCTTTATCGAGTCGGCCCCGGCCTTTATGCAGCAATACGAGCTGATGCTGGTGCCGCTGCTCAGCGGGGGCGGCATGCGCATCAAAATCATCGAGGCCATGGCCCTGGGCAAGGCCGTGCTGAGCACCACGCTGGGCGCCGAAGGCATTGCCGTGCGCGACGGCCACGACATCGTGCTGCGCGACACCGCCGCCGAGTGGCTGGACGCCCTGCGTGCCTGGGGCCGCCAGGAGCTGCCCGTGGCTGCCATCGGCGCGGCTGCCGCCCACACCGCCACCCACACCTACGACCGCCGCCGGGTAACCGGGCAGTTTGTTGACCTCTACGAGCGGCTGCGGCCGGCACCGGCCGCATGATGACGGCCGCGCTTCTGCTCGTGTTTTGGGGCTGCCTGCTGCTGGTGGCGCATACCTACGTGCTGTTTCCGGTGCTGCTGGCCCGGCTGGCCCGGGGCCGCCGGCAAAACCCGGATGTGTACGCGGCCGGCGCATCCGACCTGCCGGCCGTGGATATCTTGCTGGCCGCGCACAACGAGGAAGCCGTGATTGCAGAGAAAATCCGCTCCACGTTCGCCACCACGTATCCGCTCGACCGGCTGCGGCTGCTGGTGGGCTCCGATAATTCCTCGGACCAGACCAACGCCCTGCTGGCCGATTTGGCCGCAAAACACCCGCAGCTGCAATTTGAAGCCTACGGCCAGCGCACCGGCAAGCCCGGCGTGATTGACCGCCTGGCCCGGCAGGCCATCGCCCCGGTGCTGGTGCTCACGGATGCGAATGTGTTTTTCGCGCCTGATACCTTGTTTGAACTCGTCAAGCACTTTCATAACCCGGCCATTGGCCTGGTGGGCGGCAATATTCTCAACCCCGACCATCGGGCCGAAGGTATTTCGGGCCAGGAGAAAGCATACCTGGAGCGCGAAAACCTAATGAAATTCCAGGAAGGCGTGGTGTGGGGCGCGATGATGGGCGCGTTTGGTGGCTGCTTTGCCGTGCGACGCGCCTGCTACCACCCGGCCCCGGCCGATTTTCTGGTCGATGATTTCTATATCACCATGGCCGTGCTGCGCGATGGCTACCAAGCCATCAACGAGCTGGACGCTATTTGCTACGAGGACGTGTCGGACCACCTGCCCGAGGAATTCCGGCGGAAGGCGCGCATTTCGGCTGGCAACTTTCAGAACCTGCGTGAGTTTCGCCGCTTGCTGTGGCCGCCGTGGCGCGGCGTAGCGTTTGCGTGGTGGTCGCACAAGGTGCTGCGCTGGTGCACGCCGCAGCTGCTGCTGCTGCTGCTGGCCGCCACGGTGGGCCTGGTGGCGCGCGGGGCGGGGTGGTTTTTCTGGCTGGCGCTGGCCGGCCAGCTGGGCCTGCCGCTGCTGCTGCTGCTCGATGCCGCGCTACAGCGCACCGGCCGACACCCCCGGCTGCTGCGCTTTATCACGCATTTTTACAGCATGAACGCGGCGCTCCTGCTGGGCTACTGGCGCTACCTGCGGGGCGTTAAAACCACCGTTTGGCAGCCCACGCAGCGGTTTCAGCAGGCGAAATAGTTTTGTTAAGGGCGGCGAAGTAGCGCGGACTTTGTAGTCCGCGTCCCCGCGCCGTTCGGGTTTCTACCGGGGATGCGGACTACAAATTCTGCGCTACTTCGCCGCTGCTGAGCTGCGGCCGGGCAGGACGTAACCGGCCGGGGCTAACTTTGCACCGGCGCCCGCTGTTATGGCCCGAAATACCCCACCCCATGCTTGACTCCATCGAATCCGCCATTGCCGACATCCGGGCTGGCAAAGTTGTCATCGTAGTTGATGACGAAGACCGCGAAAACGAAGGCGACTTCATTTGCGCGGCCGAGTGCGCCACCCCCGAAATCATCAACTTTATGGCCACTCACGGCCGGGGTCTTGTCTGCGCCCCGCTGCCTGAGGAGCGCTGCGAAGCCCTGGGGCTCGACCTGATGGTGGGCCACAACACAGCCCTGCACGCCACGCCGTTTACGGTATCGGTCGATTTGCTGAAGAACGGCGTGACCACCGGCATCTCGGCCTCCGACCGCAGCAAGACCATTCTGGCCCTCATCGACCCCACCACCAAGCCCGAAGAGCTGGGCAAGCCCGGCCACATCTTTCCCCTCAAAGCTCGTAAGGAAGGCGTGTTGCGCCGTGCCGGTCACACCGAGGCGGCCGTGGATTTGGCCCGCCTGGCGGGGCTGGCTCCGGCCGGCGTGCTGGTCGAAATTCTGAAGGAAGACGGCGAGATGGCCCGCCTGCCCGACCTCGAAATTGTGGCCAAAAAATGGGACCTGAAGCTGGTTTCGGTGCAGGACCTTATCAAGTACCGCCTCGCCACCGAAAGCCTCATTACCCGCGAAATTTCGGTGCGCATGCCCACCGAAGACGGCGACTTCGACCTCTACGCCTTCACTCAGAACTCGAACGGGGCCAAGCACCTGGCTCTGGTAAAGGGCGACATCAGCGGCCCCGAGCCGGTGCTGGTGCGCGTGCACAGCTCGTGCGTAACGGGCGATATCTTCGGCTCGTGCCGTTGCGACTGCGGCCCGCAGCTGCGCCAGGCCATGCGCCAGATTGAGCGCGAAGGCCGCGGCGTTATCGTGTACATGAACCAGGAAGGCCGGGGTATTGGCCTGCTCAACAAGCTCAAAGCCTACAAGCTCCAGGAGCAGGGCCGCGACACCGTGGAGGCCAACGAGGACCTGGGCTTCCAGGGCGACGAGCGCGACTACGGCGTGGGAGCCAGCATCCTGCGCGACCTCGGCGTGCGCCAGATGCGTCTGCTCACCAACAACCCCAAGAAGCGGACCGGCCTCATCGGCTACGGCCTCGAAATCGTGGAAACGCTGCCCATCGAAATCGACTCGAACCCGCATAATGAGGTTTACCTCACCACCAAGCGCGACAAAATGGGCCACGAGATTATGCGCGTGGTGTCGGCCGAAACGCCGGCAGCATAGCGAAGCCCCGTAGGGGCGGCATGTCGGTAGTGACAGCTGCCTGTTTTAGCTTTAAAGCCCCAGCGGGGCGACACTTGCTTAACGAGTGTCGCCCCGCTGGGGCTTTGTTGTATTGTTTGCGTTGGGTACTACCGATATGCCGCCCCGCTGGGGCTATGGCGCTGTACTACCCCAGCGCAAGTTGCTGCCGCAGCATCGTGAGCATCGATTGGGCGGCGTATTCTGTGTTCAGGGCCCGGCCCCGGTCCAGCACGTACTCGCGGCTGATGGTCTGGGTAGCGTCGGCGTAAGCGAGGCAGACGGTTCCCACCTTCTTGGTTTCGGTGGCACCGGTGGGGCCGGCAATGCCGCTGATGGCCACGGCCACCTCCACGCCCAGGCGGTGGCGGGCACCCTCGGCCATCTCGCGCACGGTGGCCTCGCTCACGGCCCCGAATTCGGCCAGGGTTTCGGTTTTCACACCTAATTCCTGCTGCTTGATGTCGTTGTGGTAGGCCACGATGCCGCCCCGGAAATACGCCGAGCTGCCCGAAACGCTGGTGAGGCGCTGAGCGACCAGGCCGCCGGTGCAGCTTTCGGCGGTGCCGATGGTGAGGTTTCTGGCGAGCAATAACTTGCCAATGGCAGCTTCGAGGGTGGTTTCTTCCTCGGCAAAAATGTACTCACCGATGCGTTCGCGCAGGGCGGGCAGCAGGGCAAGCATGCGGCCGCGCAGGTCGGGCCAGCCGTCGTCGGAGCCGGTCAGGCGCAGACGCACGGCCCCGAAGCTGGGCAGGTAGGCCAGCTTGATGTTGGCAGGCAGGGCATCTTCCCAATCCTCGATTCTCTGGGCCAGAAACGACTCGCCGAGGCCGGCCGTCATCACCACGACGTGCTCGATGGGGGCGATATGGAACTGGGCCTGCAGGCGCGGCAGGACGTGGTCGGTCATCAGGCGCTTCATTTCGAAGGGCACGCCGGGCATGCTCACGAAAATGGTGCCCTGGTCCAGAAACCACATGCCGGGGGCCGTGCCCACGGCGTTGTGCAGCACCTCGCAGTTGGCCGGTACCAGGGCCTGCTGGCGGTTCACGTCCAGCATGGGCCGCTGGAAGCGCTTGAATATTTCCTCCACGTGGTGCAGCGTGGGCTCGTGCATCACCAGCCCGGTGCCGAAGTAGCGGGCCAGTACGTGCTTGGTGAGGTCGTCTTTGGTGGGGCCGAGGCCGCCGGTAATGAGCACCACCTGCGCCCGTTGCCGGGCCAGGTCCAGGGCCGCCACAATCTCATCGGCTCGGTCCGAAACCGACGAAATCTGCCGTACGCGCAGGCCGATTTTGCCCAGTTCCTGGCCCATAAAGGCCGAATTGGTATCGATAACCTGCCCGTACAGCAGCTCGTCGCCGATGGTCATGATTTCGACATCGGGCGGGGCGGCGTGGGTAGAAGGCGAAGGGCTGGATTGGGTGGTTGAGTGTGCCGTGGGCATGGGTTGGGCGAAAAAAATAGGTTTGGCCGCAAATTTGTCTTCAATTTGCACAAGCGGCGGTCCAAGGACAGCCATAGGGGCCATCCGGTTTTCCCGTCGCGTCAGTTTATTTCATGTTTACTCGCATTGCCAGTGCCTTGCTCGTAGCCGGCCTGCTGGCCGCTTCTGCCCCCGCCGCCCACGCCCAGACCACCGCTGCCAAAAAAGCCGCTGCTGCCAAAGCTGCTGCCGCTAAGACGGCCGCCGCGAAAGCTGCCGCCACCAAGGCCGCCGCTGCCAAAGCGGCTGCCGCCAAAGCCGCCACCACCAAAGCGCCGGCCCCCGTAGCCGCGCCCGTGGCACCCCTCACCGAAGCCCAGGCCAGCGCCGGCGTTAAAGAAGCCCTCAACAAGGGCATTGTAAAGGCCGTGCAGTTCGCCTCGGAGCCCGACGGCTTCAACCTGAACGACGACATTCACATTCCCGTGCCGCCCGACCTGGAAATCGTAAAAAGCACCGTGGGCCGCCTGCCGGGCATGAGCTTGGTGTTCACCCAGCTCGAAACGCAGCTCAACCGCGCCGCCGAGGCCGCCGCGCCCAAAGCCAAGGATATTTTCCTCAACGCCCTGGCCAACATCAGCATCACCGATGCCCTCACGCTGGTAACCAGCAGCTCGACCGATGCGGCCACGCAGTTCCTGCGCAAGTCGACTCAGCAGCAGCTGATTATGGCTTTCCACCCCGATATTGAAACTGCCATCGACCAGGTGGGTGCCGGCCGCGCCTACGCCACCGTGACCGACAAATACAACAAGATTCCGCTCATGACGCCGGTCAACCTCAGCCTGGCCGACTATACCACCCAGAAAGCCGTGGATGGCCTGTTCATCCTGCTGGCCAACGAGGAAGCCAAAATCCGCAAGAACCCCGCCGCCCGTACCAGCGACATCCTCAAGTCGGTGTTCGGCCGCTAGTTTTTCCTGGTAAACGGTACTGAGTAGTCAGTAATCGGATTACCACAAAGGCCCCGCCTGGAATTTCCAGGTGGGGCCTTTTCATTTGTTCCTTCTATTAGAGGCATCGGCTGGCACAGTCTGAATACAGATTACCCAATACCGACTACCTAAAGCCTAGTAATCGTCGCTGTCGAAGCTGCTGCCGCCGCGGCTGCCCCGGCCACTGCTGTAGCCTTCGTCCTCATCATCGTTGTCGTCGGCAAAATCGTCGTCGTCATCGTCGAGGCTGGTGAAGCCGCCGCGGTCTGAGTTTTCGGCGCGCTCGGCTTCCACAAATTCTTCTTCGCTCATGTTGGCCAGGTCCAGCGCCTCGTCATGCGAGGAGCCCGTGTCGGTCCACATCAGGTAATCGGCGTATTTGGCCGAGAGGCGGTCTTCAGTATTGCCAAGGGCGGCAGCGCCGCCTTTCTTGGCGTAGGAGTCCAGGTTATCGTCGTCGTCGAGCAAGTCGTCGTCCAGGTCGTCGTCATCAATCATGGCCGGGGCGGATTAGGTTGAGGTGAGAAATGATGCTTTAATAGGCCGCGAAGATACGGCCGTAGCGGATTTTCGGTTCCATTTCCGCCTCATTGGTGCGGAGAAAAAAGATAAGCTCAGGCTTGGGAATGGGGCTTCTGCCGGCTCGCCAAGACATTATTCCGGGCAAGAAATCAGGGAGTTAAAAGCCCGCAAATGAGCATTACTGGCCGCGTACCGGCTGGAAATCCGTCACCACCAATTGCTCGTCGCAAAAGCTGTACTCGGCCGGCACATTGGAGCTGAGCAGCAGCGTGCGGCCGGCGCGGGTGGCCTGCACGTGCTCCTGGTACCAGGCCACGCCGGTGGTGTCGAGGTTGGTGGTGGGCTCGTCGAGCAGGAGCAGGGGCGCATCGGCGTATAGCGCCAACCCCAGCTTCAGCCGCTGCTTCATGCCCGAGGAAAACTCGCGCACCAGCTGGTGCCGCGCCTTTTCGAGGTACATAATGCCGATAAGCTGGTCAATCGTTACGCCGGGCCGCAGCGGCTTGAACTGCGTGTGAAACTGCAGCATCTCCAGCAGCGTCAGCTCCTCCAGCAGCTCCAGGTAGGGCGCGGCGTAGGCCAGGTGCCGGGGAACGTCCTCCACGGCCAGGGCGCGGCCGGCCAGCGAGTAGGTCAGCGTACCCTCGGTAGTTAGTAGCTGCCCCGAAAAAGTGTTCAGCAGTGTGCTCTTGCCCGCGCCGTTGGGCCCAAGGACGGCCGTAGCGCTACCCGGCCGAAACGTGCGTGTCAGGCCCCGGAAAATCCAGTCGCGCTGGAAGCGCTTGCCCAGGCCGGTGGCGGTGATTTGCAAAGGAGTGATTGGTGATTGAAGCGGTTTGGTAATTTTATAGAGCAGCTGTCATCCTGAGCGCAGCGAAGGACCTTGTCGGGCTTGAACGTTTTGCAGTAACTCATTCGGTGCAAACGTGACAAGGTCCTTCGCTGCGCTCAGGATGACAGCTGCTCTATAAAATTACCAGCCATTAAATGCTACTCCGCCTCGTTGCCGTCGGCCCGGCCGCGCTTGGGGCCCTTGATGATGCCCCGCGTAGCGGCCCGCACAAATTGCAGGGCCAGGTCGCGTTCGGGCGTAGCGGGCAGCTCGCGTTCAATCTGCGTTAGGGCATCGTGGTTGTTCAGGCCGCCAAGGAAGAGGGTGCGGTACAGCTGCTGCACCATGTTGATGGCTTCTTCGGAGAAACCCCGGCGGCGCAGGCCCACCGAGTTGGCCCCGGCGTAGGAGAGGGGTTCGCGGCCGGCTTTCACATACGGCGGCACGTCCTTGCGCACCAGTGAGCCGCCCGAAACCATAGCGTGCGCCCCGATTTTAACGAACTGGTGCACCGCCGACGACCCGCCCACAATGGCGTAATCGCCAATCTCGACGTGGCCCGCCACCTGCACGGTATTGGCCAGAATGCAATGATTGCCAATAATGCAGTCGTGGGCGATGTGCACGTAGGCCATCAGCAGGCAGTAGCTGCCCACCCGGGTTTCGCCCCGGTCCACGGTACCACGATTCACGGTCACGCACTCCCGAATTACGGTATAGTCGCCGATAACGGCAGTGGTCTGTTCGCCGGCAAACTTCAAATCCTGCGGCACGGCCCCAATCACGGCCCCGGGAAATATCTGACAGTTGGCCCCGATGCGCGTCCCGTCCATGATGGTCACATTCGGCCCAATCCAGGAGCCCTCCCCGATTTCGACATCGGCCGCAATGGTCGTAAACGGCTCAACGGTGACGCCCGCCGCGAGGCGAGCAGAAGGGTGAATATAGGCGAGGGGGGAAAGCATTCTTCTTTCAGAAAATTATGAATTATGAATTATAAATTATGAATTGAAAATGGCTTTGCAGACGCTGAAAAGCTATTTTATAATTCATAATTTATAATTCATAATTAAAAACTAAGCGTCTTTGCGGACAATAGCGGCGCTCATTTCGGCTTCGCACACCACTTTGCCGTTCACGAAAGCCTGGCCGCGCATTTTGGCAATGCCGCGCTTGATGGGCGCCAGCAGCTGGCAATGATACACGATGGTATCGCCGGGCAGTACCTTTTTGCGGAAGCGGGCATTCTCGATGCCCAGGAAATACTGCCAGTAGTTTTCGGGGTCCGACACGGTGTTCATCACCAGAATGCCGCCGGTTTGGGCCAAGCCTTCAATCTGGAGCACGCCGGGCATCACCGGGTTGCCGGGGAAGTGGCCCTGGAAGAACGGCTCGTTAATCGACACGTTTTTAACGGCCGTCACCACCTGGTCGTCTAGATGAATGACCTTGTCAATCATCACGAACGGGTAGCGGTGAGGCAGCACCTGCATGATGCGGTTGATGTCCATCACCGGCTCGCGGTTGGGGTCGTACATGGGCACCGGGTTGGTGCGCGACTCCAGCATCTTTTTCTTGATTTTCTTGGCGAAGGCCACGTTGGCGGCGTGGCCGGGGCGGGCGGCCAGAATCTGGCCTTTCAGCGGGCGGCCTACCAGGGCGAGGTCGCCCACTAGGTCGAGCAGCTTGTGGCGGGCGGGCTCGTTTTTGTGGCGCAGGTCCACGTTGTTCAGAATGCCTTCCTTCTTCACCGATACGCGGGGCTTGCCCAGCATTTTGGCCAAGTCCGAGAGCTCATCGTCGCTCACCACGCGGTCCACGACCACGATGGCATTGCTCAAATCGCCGCCGCGAATGAGGTTGTTTTTGTAGAGCATTTCCAGCTCGTGCAAAAAGCAGAAGGTGCGCGACGATGCAATTTCTTCGCTAAACTTGCCAATGTCGTCCAGCGTGGCGTGCTGCGAGCCCAGCACGGGCGAGTTATAGTCCACCATCACCGTGAGGCGATAGTCGGGGAGGGGCAGGGCGGCAATTTCCACACCTCGTGCATTGTCCACGTACCGAATGCTTTCCGGGATTTCGTAGTAGTTGCGCAGCGCATTCTGCTCTTCAAACCCCACCGAAGTGAGGGCTTTGATGAACTCGGCCGACGACCCGTCCATGATGGGCGGTTCGGGGCCGGAGAGCTGAATGAGCACGTTGTCGAGCTGCAGGCCCACGAGGGCCGCCAGGGTATGCTCCACGGTGTTGACGCGGGCCCCGTTCTGCTCGATGGTGGTGCCGCGGCTCAGGTCCACCACGTTGTCCACGTCGGCATCGACGATGGGCTGCCCGGGCAAATCGACCCGTTGAAACTTGTAGCCGTGGCCCACCGGAGCGGGGCAAAACGTCATGGTGGCCTCTACGCCGGTGTGCAGTCCGATGCCGCGCACTGTCACGGGTGCCTGAATGGTGTGTTGCTTGTCGTTCATTCGTATTTTGGTGCTTGGTGCCTGGTGCTTGGTGCCTGGTACTAAGGAAGCAAGACAATCAAGTCTAACTGCCAAGCACCAGGCACCAAGCACCAGGCACTAAGAAGCTGCAAAGCTAGGGCTTTTCCGTCGCGTTTTTCGCCTTCTCCAGCGAGGCCACGCGTTGTTCCAGCTCGGGCAGGCGGCGGAAAACGATTTGGGCGCGCTGGTTCTGCTTAAAGTCGAAGGCCGTGGAGCCTTGCAGGAAGGTGCCTTCCTGCTTCACGTTCTTGCCGATGCCGGACTGCGCGGTGACGGTGGTTTTGTTGGCCAGCATGACGTGGCCGGCCATGCCTACCTGACCCGCCAGCACGCAATAGTCGCCGATTTTGGCCGAGCCGGCAATGCCCGTTTGTGAGGCAATGACGGTGTGCTGGCCGATTTCGACGTTGTGGGCCAGCTGCACGAGGTTATCAATTTTGCTGCCCCGGCCGATGCGCGTGGAGCCCAGCGTGGCGCAGTCGATGGTGGCATTGGCCCCGATGCTGACGTAATCTTCGAGCACCACATTGCCGATTTGCGGAATGGCTTTGTAGGAACCGTCGGGCTGCGGGGCGAAGCCGAAGCCATCGGAACCGACCACGGCCCCGGCCTTAACGACGCAAAACTGGCCAATGACGGTATCGGGATAAATTTTGGCCCCGGCGTGGATAACGCTGCCCGCGCCAATCGTGACCCGGTCGCCGATGTAGGCGTGCGGAAACACCAGCACGTTTTCGCCCAGCTTGCAATTATCACCGATGTAGGAAAACGCGCCCCGGTAGTGGCCGGCCCCAATCTCGGAGCTTTCGCCCATAAACGAAGGCTGCTCCACGCCGCGCTTGCCGGTGCGGGTGGCCTGCGCGTAAAATTCCAGCAGCTGACTGAACGCGGTGTACGGATTTTCGACCCGAATCAGGGCGGGCGTGATGGCGTGTTTCAGCTCCAGCGCCTGGCCCACAATGACGGCCGAAGCACCGGTTTCGTAGAGAAACGGCTCGTATTTGCTATTCGAGAGGAAGGTGAGGGAGCCGGCCCGGGCCTCTTCAATCTTGGCCAGGCTGGAGATGCGCAGGGTGGCGTCGCCCTCCACGGTGCCGCCGAGGACTTCGGCAATTTGCTGAACGGTAAATTCCATAGGGCGAAATTAGTGCCTGGTGCTTAGTGCTTGGTGCCTGGCGTTTGGCTAAAGCTTGTTATAACCCGATGGATTGTTGAAAACCAAGCACCAAGCACTAAGTACCAGGCACCAAATTCTACACAATCTCCTTCGGGTAGCAGATGTAGAATTTCTCCACGCGCTGGCTCAGGGCGCGGATGTTGGGCAGGTCGGAGGCTTCCATTACGTTCACCACGTCGCCTTTTTTGGTCAGAATTTCGATGGGCTCCTGGCTTTCGGCGTTGTAGGCGCTGTTGCTGAGGCGGCCCGAAATCATGAGCAGCTCGGCCTCGGCGGGCGGCAGGTTGAATTTCTCCTCAATCAGCTCGCGGATGCCGAGGCGGAATTCGTCGTCGAACGGCTCGGGGGCGAGCACGATTTTGAGCAGGTTGCGGTGCAGGATGCTCTTGGCAAGGTAGCTGAGCACCACGTCGGGATGCCCGGCCCAGGCCTTGATGGCCGACCAGATGTCGTAATCATCGAGCTCGACAAAATGGCTGAGGATTTTGTCGTTTTTCTCGAACTCGTCCAGGCTCACGGCGCGGCCCAGGAAGTAGCCCAAACAGCTGTTGGCGGGCACTTCCACGCCCTGGCGGGCCAGGTCGCGGGCGCGCTGCACCACCCGAATCACCATCTGCTCGGCCGAGGTCACGGTTTTGTGCAGGTATACCTGCCAGTACATCAGCCGGCGGCTCACCAGGAAATTCTCGACCGAGTACACCGCTTTTTCTTCGAGCACCAGCCGCTCTTCGTGCACGCGCAGCATTTTGATGAGGCGGTCGGCTCCCGGGCGGCCTTCCTCCACGCCGGTATAGAAGGAGTCGCGGTTGAGGTAATCGAGGCGGTCCATGTCGAGCTGGCTGCTCACCAGCTGGTGAAAAAACGGCCGCTTGTAGGTGCCTTTGAACATCTCAATGGCCAAATCGAGCTTGCCGTGAAATTCTTTGTTCAGGCGCTCCATCAGGAACAGCGACAGCTGCTCGTGCGGCACGTCCTGGAAAATAGCGGTTTCGAGGGCGTGGGAGAGGGGGCCGTGGCCCACGTCGTGCAGCAGGATGGCCGCCAGCGCCGCCTCGCCCTCCACGGCCGAAATCTTCACGCCCTTGTCCTTGAGTGTGCGCAGGGCCAGCGACATCAGGTGCATGGCCCCCAGCGCGTGGTGGAAGCGCGTGTGCAGCGCCCCAGGGTACACAAAACCGGTGAGGCCGAGCTGCTGAATGCGCCGCAGCCGCTGGAAATACGGGTGCTCAATCAGGTCAAACAGGAACTCCGTCGGGATGGTGACGAAGCCGTAAACGGGGTCGTTGAAGATTTTTTTCTTGTTCACTTTAGGGTCTTGGGGACTTGGGGTCTTAGGGACTTGGTTTTTTTGCGGGGCCGGTTTGCGGGGCCGGTTTGCGGGGCCGGTTTGCGGGGTGTCTGCCTTACGTTTTTGGCTGACTATCGGGGGCATTTTTTACCTTTTGATAGTAGGCGGTGAGCATGCGGCGCAGCTGGGTAATGCGTTCCAACAGGAGTTCGGCCTGTTCCGAGGGCAGAAAGTTCAGGCCCTGGGCTACCAGAACTTCAGATTCAAGCTCGCTGGCTGAACCCATGGCAATGACGATAAAGCGCAGCAATTCTGGTTTTGAGTTTCGGCCGCAGCCTTCGGCGATGTTGTGCGGCACGGAATTGGCAGCCCGCCGCATCTGGCTGGTCAGGCCGAATAATTCGTCGCGAGGGAAACTTCGCGTCAGTCGATAGACTTCAAGAGTAAGCGTGTAGCTTTCCTGCCAGATTCTTAGCTTGCGAAAGTCGAACATAGCAGCACGAAAAGCCTGGTGCTTAAAAACCAAAAGGCAACATTTGCAGGCGTAGCCCGTCAATGACAGAGCGCGAAGCTACGCCATACGACGGAGCTGACTGCCGCTATTCGTACAGTGTATGCGCAGTTTGCGCCTCTGAACGAAAAACCAAGTCCCTAAGACCCTTAGTCCCCAAGACCCCACTATGCAACAAACCACCATCCTCTGGGCCGACGACGAAATCGATCTGCTCAAGCCGCACCTGCTGTTTCTCAAGGAGAAAGGCTACGACGTAACGCCCGTCAACAGTGGTGCCGATGCCATTGAGGAGATTCAGGAAAAGAGCTACGACCTCGTGTTTCTCGATGAGAACATGCCCGGCTTGACTGGCTTACAGACGCTTACCGAAATAAAGGCCATCCGGCCCACCGTGCCCGTGGTAATGATTACCAAGAGCGAGGAAGAGCACATCATGGAGTCGGCTATCGGCGCGAAAATTGCCGATTACCTGATTAAGCCGGTGAACCCCAGTCAGATACTGCTGTCGGTGAAGAAGGTGCTTGATAACAAGCGCCTCGTGAGCGAGGCCACCAACTCGGGCTACCAGCGCGATTTCCGCCAGCTCGGCATGCAGCTTTCCGACCGCCTCACGCCCGCCGAATGGGCTGATGTGTACAAAAAGCTGGTGTACTGGGAGTTGGAAATCAACGAAACCGAAGGCAAAAGCATGGCCGAGGTCTTCAACATGCAGAAGGACGAGGCCAATACGTACTTCGGCCGCTTCATAACGGAGAGCTACGAGGACTGGGTGAACGGCGACGACAAGGACGCGCCGCTCATGTCGCACCAGCTGTTTAAGGAGCGGGTGTTCCCCACGCTGAAGGCCACCGGCGATACGCCCGTGTACTTCGTACTCATCGACAACCTGCGCTACGACCAATGGAAAGTGCTGGAACCGATTATCACCGAAATGTTTACGGTGGACAGTGAGGAGATGTACTACGCCATTCTGCCGACCACCACGGCCTACGCGCGGAACGCCATTTTCTCGGGCATGATGCCGAGCGATATTCAGAAGAAGTACCCCAACCTGTGGGTGACCGACGACGACGACGAGGGCAAAAACCTGCACGAGGCCGAGTTCATGGAAATTAACTTCCAGAAGAACAACCAGAAGGCCAAGCACAGCTACCACAAGGTGACCAACCTGCAGGCCGGCAAGGACTTGCTGGGTAAAATCAGCAACCTGCACAACAACTACAAGTGCAACGTCATCGTGTACAACTTCGTGGACATGCTCTCGCACGCCCGCACCGATATGGCCATGATTCGGGAGCTGGCCGCCGATGAATCGGCCTACCGCAGCATCACCCGCTCGTGGTTCCTGCACTCGCCGCTGTACGAAATGATGCAGCAGATTGCCGACAAAAAAGGCAAGCTCATTATCACTACCGACCACGGCACCATCCGCTGCAAGCGCCCCTATAAGATTGTGGGCGACCGCAATACGAACACCAACCTGCGCTACAAACACGGCAAGAATCTGGGCTTTGAAGACTCGCGCGACGTGTACGTAGTGCGCAAGCCGGAATCCATTTTCCTGCCCCGTGAGAATGTGAGTACCGCGTATGTGTTCACGATTGGCGACTACTTCTTCGCCTATCCCAACAACTACAACTACTACGTGAACTACTACAAGGACACGTTCCAGCACGGCGGTATTTCGCTGGAGGAATGCATTATTCCTTACGTGACGCTCACGGCAAAAGGGTAGTCAGAACAGCCGGAATTAAACGTAAAAATGCCGCCTCAATCGAGGCGGCATTTTTTGTTGATTAGCCTTGCTGGAGCTCCCCGGTTGTGGTGGATTGGAGTTGCGCGAGTGCTTAAACGCGCCCAAAGTGCACCCGAAAGGTGGCACCCTCGCCCACCTGGCTTTCTACTGCCAGGTGGCCGCCCTGCACCTGCACCAGGCGATTGACGAGGTACAAACCCACGCCGGTGCCTTCGGTGTGGGTGTGGAAGCGGCGAAACAGCTGGAACAGCTCGGCCCCGTAGCGCGCCGCATCAAACCCCAGGCCATTGTCCTTCACCCAGAGCACGGGTTGGTCGTTTTCGAGCCAGAGCGAGCAGTGCACGCGGGACGGGCGGGCGGGATTGGTGTACTTGAAGGCGTTGCTTAGCAGGTTGAGCAGAATGGTGCGCAGGCTGGCCCGGGGGTAGAAGAGCACGGGCCGGGCGCTAAAATCGGTGGTGATGCGGGCGCGGGTGGCGCGCACCTGCGGCTCCAGGGTCTGGAGCACGTCCAGCACCAGGGCCTGCAGGTCCACGGGTTCGGGTGGAGCCAGGGCTACCTGCTGGGCCTGGCCCAGGGCCGCCAGGTCGTCGATGTTGGTACTGAGCTGGCGCAGCGCGTCGTGAATGAGGGGCAGAAGGAGCTGCTCCTCGGCGGGGTCGGCAAAGGTGACGCTGCGGCGGAGCTCAGCAATGAGGCCGGCCAGGTTGTTGACGGGCTGTTTGAGGTCGTGGCTGGAGGCATACACGAAGCTGTCCAGGTCCTGATTGGTGCGGGTGAGTTGCTGGTTGCTCAGGAGCAGGGCGGTATTGGCGTGCTCGATGTCGTGCAGGGCCGTTTGCAGCTGGCCGGTGCGCTCGGCCACGCGGGCTTCGAGCTGCTGGTTGAGCTTGCGCACGGCCAGGTGCGACTTGTGCAGCTCCTGGGACTGCTGCTGAATGCTGAGGTTGGACGTTCGGAGGCGCTCGTTGGCGGTAGCCAGCTCCTGGTTGGTGACGGCCAGGTGGTGGTTGCTGGCATCCAGCTCCTCGTAGCTCACCGACAGCTCCTCGTTGGCGATGGCCAGCTCCTCGTTGGCGATGGCCAGCTGATGCGCCGTGGCCGGCGGCCGGTCATCGGCCTCGGCCAGCTGGCGGGAGCGGACGTGCGCGCTCACGTTGTAGGCAAACAGTAGCACGCCCGTAACCCGGCCCAGGGGGTCGCGCGCGGGCTGGCCGATGAAGTTGAAATGGATGGGCCGGTTCAGGCCGGCGTAGGTGGCGCTGGCATAGGCCCCGGCTTCGTAGCCGTAGCACGGCTCGCCGGTGCGGTAGGCCTCGTTCAGCAAGTCAAAAAAAGGCTGCCCAACCAGCTCCGGCAGGGCCTCGCGCAGGGGCAGGCCGATGAGCTGCCGCTCGCCAAACAGCTGCCGGAAAAGCTCATTGGTCACGGTCACCATGTAGTCGGGCCCGGCCAGGCTGGCCATGCACGCCGGCGCTTGCTGCAGGAGCGTGCGCAGGCGGTGCTCCTCGGAGGGGGCGCGCAGGGGCAGCTCCACCGGGTGGAGCGGCGCAGTGGGAGCAGGAAGTGGCGCAGAATCAGGCATCACGAGGGGAAGAGCGTGCGGGAAAGGTACGCACCAGTTAAGATATAACTGCTGAGCTTTTCCCAGTTTCGGGGCCGAAACTCCTGTTTTCTCCGGTATTTCGTGTCATACATAACGGCCGTGCCCTGTGGTAGTACTTCCGCCCTGGCCGAATGCCGGAAGTCGCCGCTAAATGATTCGGGTGAACGAAATGGAGGCGTATTCTGATTGTTTGCCGGCTGGACGGTTTCGACGGCTTTATAAAACACGGTTTTGCTACCTCGGTCTGCTGCCGGCCAGGTTCATAAAGCAGCAATTCAGTTGCTTGGTGCCCGTGCACAGACGGCCAAGGCAGCGCTACTACCGGGTACCAAACAGCACCGTGCGTCAAAGAACAGTTTTTGGGTTTAGGTACAGCTTATGAGGCCAGCAGGCAGTAGCGCGAACTTTGTAGTTCGCGTCCCCGCGCCGTTAGAACTACGCTGACGGCGCGGGGACGCGAACTACAAAGTTCGCGCTACCTGTACACGAATCTAAAAAATGCTCTAGGCATTGGGTTAAATCAAAAAGCCATGCTGAGCGCAGCCGAAGCAACGCTACCGCTTCGCCTGAACCTTTCCAACGAAGCAGTAGCGTTGCTTCGGCTGCGCTCAGCATGACCTTCTTTTTTCCTGTATTTGTTGTTCGGCAATCACGAATTTAGCGGCCGCCAAATGCCACGTCGTTGTAGCGCAGCTCGTTTTTGAAAGTGCGCAGCTTGGTATCGGCATCGATAATCACGAACTCGATGCCGGCCATCTCGGCGAAATCTTCGAGGTATTCGGCGGTCAGGTTCTGGCTGTAGCCGGTGTGGTGGGCGCCGCCGGCCAGAATCCAGGCGGCTGCGCCGGTGGCCATGTCGGGCTTGATTTTCCAGAGCACGCGGGCCACCGGCAGCTTGGGCAGGTCCTGGGCCGGGAGCACGGATTCCACCTCGTTCACGATGAGGCGGAAGCGGTGGCCCAGGTCCACGATGGTGGCGTTCAGGGCGGGGCCGGCGGGGCAGTTGAAAACGAGGCGGGCCGGGTCGGCCTTGCCGCCAATGCCCAGCGGGTGCACTTCTACTTTCACCTTGCCTTCGGCGATGCTCGGGCAGATTTCCAGCATGTGCGAGCCGAGCACCTGTTCGTTGCCGGGCTCGAAATGGTAGGTGTAATCCTCCATAAAGGAGTTGCCGCCGGGCAGGCCGGCACCCATCACCTTCATGGCGCGCACCAGCGCCGAGGTTTTCCAGTCGCCCTCGCCGCCGAAGCCGTAACCCTCGGCCATCAGTCGCTGCGTGGCGATGCCGGGCAGTTGGGCCATGCCGTGCAGGTCCTCGAAGGTATCAGTGAAACCCTTGGCGCCCTTGTCCTGCAGGAACTGGCGCATGCCGGCCTCGATGCGGGCGGCTTCGCGCAAAGAATCACGCTTCGCACCTCCAGCTTTCAGGTCGGCGGCCAGTTCGTATTCCTGCTCATAGGTGGCCAGCAGCTCGTCAACCTGGGCGTCGCTCACCTCGTTTACCACGGCCACCAGGTCGCCGATACCGTGGGTGTTCACCTCGTAGCCAAACTTAATTTCGGCCTCCACTTTGTCGCCATCAGTCACGGCCACGTAGCGCATGTTGTCGCCGAAGCGGATGAACTTGCCGCCCTGCCAGTCGGCCCAGGCGCAGGCCACGCGGCTCCAGATACTCAGGCGCTCGTGCACGGCCGCGCTCTGCCAGTGGCCCACCACCACCTTGCGCTTAATGCCCATGCGCGCCCCGATGAAGCCAAACTCCCGGTCGCCGTGCGCCGATTGGTTGGTGTTCATGAAGTCCATGTCGATGTCGGCCCACGGAATGTCACGGTTGAACTGGGTGTGCAGGTGGGCCAGCGGCTTCTGCAGAATCTTCAGGCCGTTAATCCACATTTTCGCGGGCGAGAAGGTGTGCATCCATGCAATAAGGCCCACGCAGTTTTCGGCCGTGTTGGCCTCTTGCATCAGCTTGTATATCTCCTGCGGCGACTTCAGAATGGGCTTATAAACGATTTTGATGGGCAGCTTGGTGCCCAGCTCCCGGGCGATTTCCTGCGAGTGGCGGGCCACTTCTTCCAGGGTTTCGGGGCCGTAGAGGTGCTGGGTGCCGGTGATGAACCAGGCTTCGTAGTGGGTGAGGTCAATCATGGTTTAGAGTTGTAGCGTGGACTCTGCGAGTCCGCGCATGGATGGTTGGATGGGCATGTGGTGCAACACGCGGACTCGCAGAGTCCACGCTACATCACGACTGTCCGTAGTAGGAATTCGCGCCGTGCTTGCGTTCGTAGTGCTTGCGAATCAGGGCATCTTTCAAGCGGGGCACCTCGGGCCGCAGGGTGCAGCTGAGGTAGGCCATGCGGGCAATTTCTTCGAGCACGGCACTGTTGTACACGGCTTTATCCACCGTTTTGCCCCAGGTGAAGGGGGCGTGATTGGCCAGCAGCACCATTTCCACTTCGGTGGGCGAGAGGCCGCGCCGCTGGAATTCGTTGAGGATTTGCCAGCCGGTCTGGTGCTCGTAGTCGCCGGCAATCATAGCGTCGTCCATCGGCGGCGCGCAAGGCACGTCGGCCGTGAGGTGGTCGGCGTGGGTGGTGCCCAGAATCGGAATATCGAGCTGCGCCTGGGCCCAGGCCGTGGCGTAGGTGCTGTGCGTGTGCACGATACCGCCGATGTGGTCCCAATGACTATACAGCACCGCGTGGGTTTTGGTGTCCGAGCTGGGCCGTTTTTCGCCTTCCAGCACATTGTTGGCGAAGTCGAGAATGACGATGTCCTCCGGCTTCAGCAGCTCATACGGCACGCCGCTGGGCTTGATGGCGAACACGCGCTTCTCGCGGTCCACCACGCTGGCGTTGCCGAAGGTGAAAAGCACCAGCCCGAGTTTGGGCAGCTGCATGTTGGCGTCGTAGCACGCCTGTTTCAGGTCCTGGTATTGGCTCATTAGGCGGAGTGTAGCGTGGACTCTGCGAGTCCGCACGTGGCTGGTTCTGATTCATTCACTCGCGGACTCGCAGAGTCCACGGTACTTTCCACGAACTTTCCGAACGCCTGGTACTGCGCGTAGCGGACCTGGTAGTCGGCCACGCGGGCGGGGTTAGGCGTGTAGGATTCGGCAAAGCCGCTGCCCATTCTCTTCTGCGCGGTGAGCACATCGGGGTGCACGCCCGCGGCCACGGCGGCGTACATGGCCGCGCCCAGCGCGGGTGCCTGCTCCGACATCGCAATTTTGATGGGGCGGTCGAGCACGTCGGCCAGCGTTTGCATCACAAACTGCGACTTTTTAGCCACGCCGCCAATGCCGATGACCTGCTTCACAGGGATGCCTTCGGCCTCGAACCGCTCCACAATCTGCTTCGAGCCGTAGCAAATGGCCTCGACCAGCGCGCGAAAAATCTGCGGGGCGCTGGTGCCCATGGTCAGGTTCATCAGGGCGCCTTTCAGCGCTTGGTTAGCGTCGGGCGTGCGGCGGCCGTTTACCCAGTCCAGGGCCAGCACGTGCGACTCTTCGGGGTCAACGGCGGCGGCGGCTTCGCTGAGCTGTATCAGCAGCGCGTCGCTCATTTCCTCGCGCAGGGCAGCCTGCAATTCGGGCGTCAGCACCTTTGACTGGGGCAGCACGTGATGCAGCGGCCACTCCATGATGTTGCGGAACCAGGCCAGCAAGTCGCCGAAGGCCGACTGCCCGGCTTCCAGGCCCAGCATGCCGGGAATCACGGACCCGTCTACCTGCCCGCAGATGCCGGCCACCAGGTGGCTGCCCACTTCGGCGGTGGGCGCCACCACGATGTCGCAGGTGCTGGTGCCCATCACCTTTACCATGAAATAAGCTTCAATTTCGCCCGCTACGGCACCCGCATGCGCATCGAACGAGCCCACTGCTACCACCGTGCTGGTGGTCAGGCCCAGGCGTTGCGCCCACTCTTCGCTAAGCGTGCCGGCCACTTGGTCGGCGGTGTAGGTTTCTTCGAACAGGCGGCTGCGTAGGCCGGCCAGCTTGGGCTCCAGCTGCGTCAAAAATTCTTCCGACGGCAGGCCGCCCCAGCTTTCGTGCCACATGGCCTTATGCCCGGCGGCGCAGCGGCTGCGCTTGAAGGTGGCCAGTTGCTGGCCGGTCAGCAGCAGGGTCAGCCAGTCGCAGTGTTCCATCCACGAATGGGCAGCCTGCGCCACGGCGGCGTCTTCGCGCAGGATGTGCACAATCTTGGCCCAGAACCACTCCGACGAGTAGATACCGCCCTCAAACTTGGTGTAGTCCTCGCCACCCCAGGTGCGCGCCTTATCGTTGATTTCGGCGGCTTCGGCCAGGGCCGTGTGGTCTTTCCAGAGCACAAATAGGGCATTGGGGTTCTCGGCAAACTCGGGCAGCAAGCCTAGGGCCACGCCCTCGGCGTTCACGGGGCCGGGGGTTGAGCCGGTAGTGTCCACGGCCAGGCCCACAATCTGGGCGGCCGGCACCTGCCGGGCCACCTGGCGCACGGTGGCTTCCAGTCCTTCGATGTGGTCGAGCGGGTGCTGGCGGAATTGGTTTTTGGCCGGGTTGCAGTACTGCAGGGTTTTCCAGCGGGCGTAGTAATGCACGGCCTGGGCTACTTCGGCACCAGTAAGGGCATTCACTAGCAGCGCCCGCACGGAGTCGGTGCCGTAGTCGATGCCAATGACGTACGCCGTATCAGAAGGATGGTCTTGCACGATAATGGGTGGTTATAAGTTAAATTCGTTTGTCATGCTGAGCGAAGTCGAAGCATCCTCTCACCGCTGAAAGAATCGTTCTGACGTAATAAGGTCCTTCGTTGCACTCAGGATGACAGGCGAAGCGGCAGAGATGCTTCGGCTGCGCTCTGCATGGCGGTCTAGTACACTTGGGGCTTACTTCCGCACGCCGAACTGGTAGCTGGTGGTGGAATGCAGCGTTTCGCCTGGTTTCAGCACGGTGCTGGGGAATTCAGCTTGGTTGGGCGAGTCGGGGAAGTGCTGGGTTTCGAGGCAGAAGCCCGCGTGCTTGCCGTACTGGGTGTTGCCTTTGCCCGTGAGCGTGCCGTCGAGAAAATTGCCGGTGTAGAACTGGATGCCGGGCTGGTCGGTGGTAACATCCATGGTGCGGCCCGACGCGGGGTCGTACACGGTGGCGGCCAAATGCTGGCCGCTGGTTTGGTTCAGCAGCCAGTTGTGGTCGTAGCCGCCGGGCACCTGGGCAATCCGCTCGCCAATGGCGTGGGGCGTGATGAAGTCGAAGGGCGTACCGCGTACGGGGCGCAGCTCGCCGGTGGGTATCAGGCCGGCGTCCACCACGTTGTAGCGGTCGGCCGGAATGGTAACTTCATGGGCCATGATGTCCTTGCTGGTGCCGTGGCTCAGGTTGAAGTAGGCGTGGTTGGTCAGGTTCACCACCGTGGCCTTGTCGGTGGTGGCGGTGTAGTCAATTTTGAGGGCGTCGTCGTCGGTGAGGGTGTACACCACGGTCACGTTCAGGTTGCCGGGGTAGCCTTCTTCGCCGTCCTTGCTCAGGTACGTCAGCTTTAGGGTGGGGCCATCGGCCGAGGTGCCGGGCTCGGCGTTCCAGACAACCTGGTCGAAGCCGATTTTGCCGCCGTGCAGCGTGTTTTCGCCGTTGTTGGTGACCAGCTGGTAGGTCTTGCCATCGAGCGTAAACCGGCCCTTGGCAATGCGGTTGCCGTAGCGCCCTATCAGCGCGCCGAAGTAAGGGGTCGACTTGCGGAAGGCCGCGCTCTGGTAGCCGCTCACGTCGTCGAAGCCGAGCACCACCTCGCCCAGCTTACCGTTTTTATCGGGCACTTGCAGGCCCGTCACGGTGCCGCCAAAGTTGCTGATGGTGGCTTTCAGGCCGTGCGCATTCGTGAGTGTGAACAGCTTGACTTCGGTGCCATCGGTGGTTTTGCCAAAGGAGGCCGACGTGGGCATGCCCGCCGCAACGCCAGCACTGGCGGTGGCGGTGGAGTCGGAGGCCGTGTCAGCGGATTCGCTGGTTTTGGTGGTGGTGGTTTTCGATTCGCAGCTGGCCAGCAGCAGAGCGCCCGAGAGGCCCGCTGTCAGCAAGCTAAAGTGGTGGGGTTTAGACATCGGAAAGTGAGTAAAGCAGAAAAAAATGGGAGGTAACGCGTTACAGCACCGGCAGCTTCTGGCTGAGCAGGCCCTGCCCCTTGTGCACCTGCACCAGGTAGATACCCGGAATCAGGCCGGTTTCCACGCTCAGGCGCGGCTGGCGGCCGGCAAACCGTTGGCGGAAGACGCGCTGGCGCTGTATGTTAAAGATTTCAACTGTCACACCGGCGGCACCGGGCCCACGATAGAAGAGGGGTAGCTGATGCTGTCGAGCCGGCCGGTGGCCACGCCTGCTTTGGGCTGGTCGAAGCCGGCGGGCCCTTCCTTCACCGTGGGCTGCGCCAGCGCAGCATGAGTAGCCAGCAGGACAAGGCCGGCCAGCAGGGAAAGTTGTTTTCTCATCAGTGGAATGGATTTATGAAGCGGTTTGGGGAATAACACAGAACAGTCATGCTGAGCGCAGTCGAAGCATCTCTACCGCTTCGTTGCAACAGCATTGAGTGCTACTGCACGCGAGATGCTTCGACAAGCTCAGCATGACCGTTCTTTCGGTTGCCTTAGTCAATCGTCTTAGTCGCGCCCGTCAGCAGCACGGTGGCTTGCTGCACGCGGCCGGCCTGCACCGCCGACGCCAGCGGCTGGCCGCCGCCCACGAATACCTGCACCTTTTCGGCCAGCTCCACTCGCCGGGCCTGCGCATCGAGGCGCGAGAGCTGACGAGGCGTCAGGGTAAAGGTCACCGTCTTTTTCTCGCCGGCTTTCAGGCTCACGCGCCGGAAGCCTTCCAGGGCGTGCCGGGCCACGCGGCCGGTGGCGCCGGGGTGCCGCACGTAGAGCTGCACCACTTCGTCGCCGGCGCGCTGGCCGGTGTTCTGCACCTGCACGCTCACGCTGATAGGCTGGCCGGTCACAGGCTTCGAGAGCACCTTTAAGCTGCTGTACTGAAAGGTGGTGTAGCTCAGGCCGTGGCCGAAGGGATACAGCGGCTCGCCGGTGAAGTAGCGGTAGGTACGGCCGGCCATGCTGTAGTCGTCGAAGGCCGGCAGTTGGGTTTCCGACTTGTAGAACGTCACCGGCAGGCGACCAGCGGGGTTGTAGTCGCCAAAGAGCACGTCGGCCAAGGCCGTGCCGGCCGACTGCCCGCCGTACCAGGCCGTGAGCAGGGCCGGCAGGTGGGCCGCCTCCCAGGGCGTGGCCAACGCGCTGCCCGACATCAGGGCCAGAATCACCGGTTTGCCGGAGCGGTGCAGCACCTTCAGCAGGTCGGTCTGCACCTGGGGCAGGCCGATGGTGGTGCGGTCGCCGCCCCTGAAGCCGGGCACTTTTACGTTCATCTCCTCCCCTTCCAGCTTGGGCGAAATGCCGCCGACGAACACGATGGCGTCGGCGTCCTTCACCTGGGCCAGGATGTTGACCGCGTTCATGGGCACCACCTTCGCGCCGGTGAATTTGAGGATGGTGCGGCGGTCAACCTGCAGGTATTCCAGGCGCAGGCGCAGCGGCTGGCCGGCCGTCACATCAAGGATGTGCTGCCTGGTGGAGAACCCGCGCCCGGCCCAGGCATCGATGACCAGCTTGTCGTCCACGAACAGGCGGTAGCCGTCGTCGCCCGAGATTTGCAGGGCCAACTCCTCGGTTTTGGCGGGCGTGAGTGTGGCCTGGTAGCGGGCCGAAAAGTTCTCTGCCAGCAGGCCGGGGGCCACCTCCATCTTCACGTTGGCGAGGTAGCGGTCGAGGGCCGTTTCCTGGCGGGTGGCCAAGGCCGGGCCCTCCAGGGTGATGCCCTTGAAGTACTCGGCCTGAAAGCCTGGCTGGCCGTTATAGGCCAGCTGCTTGCCCAGGTCGAGCGGTTCGTACACCACGTTGCTGGCGTAGTCCACGCCCTGAATGTAAACCACTTCCGTGCCCGGCCCCACCTTGGCGCGGATGCCTTCGAGCGGCGTCACGATGTCGGTGGGAAAGCCGTTGTAGTTGCCCAGCTGCACGCTTTCGTTGTCGGCGTTGGGGCCGAGTACGGCGATTTTGCGCAGGTTTTTGCGCAGCGGCAGGGTGTTCTTCTCGTTCTTGAGCAGCACTACCGACTCGCGGGCCATGCGCAGGGCGTGGGCCTGGTGAGGGGAGCTTTCCACCACGCTCAGCGGGATTTGGGCGTATTTCACGCGCTCCACCGGGTCGAACATGCCCAGCTGAAACCGGATTTTATAGAGCCGCTTCACCGACACGTCGAGCTGCTTTTCGGTGATGAGCCCTTTCTGCACCGATTCGAGCAGCGAGTTGTAGGTGAAGAGCTTGCCCGTGGCGCACTCAATATCAGTGCCGTGCAGCACGGCATTGGCGGCGGCGGTGGCCGCGTCGGGGTCGGTTTTATGGTGCTGCCAGAAGTCGTTGATGCCATCGCAGTCAGAGGTCACGTAGCCCTTGAACTGCCACTGCTTGTAGAGAATGTCGTTCATCAGCTTGTCGCTGCCGCAGCAGGGCTGGCCGGCGTAGGCGTTGTAGGCGCACATCACGCCGGCTACTTTGGCGTCCACAATCAGGTCGCGGAAGGCGGGCAGGTAGGTGTCCCACAGGTCGTAGTCGCTGATTTGGGCGTTGTACTCGTGGCGCGACGACTCGGGGCCGCTGTGCACGGCGAAGTGCTTGGCGCAGGCCGTTATTTTCAAATACTTTAGGTCGTCGCCCTGGAAGCCCCGCACCAGCGCCGAGCCCAACTGGCCGGTCAGGTAGGGGTCTTCGCCGTAGGTTTCCTGGCCCCGGCCCCAGCGCGGGTCGCGGAAGATGTTGATGTTGGGCGTCCAGAACGTGAGGCCCTGGTAGATGCCGCGCTCGCCGCGCCGCACGTATTCCTGGTGCACGGCCCGCGCCTCGTCGGACGTCATGGTGGCCATGGTCAGCATGGCATCCTTATCGAAGGTAGCGGCCATGCCGATGGCCTGCGGGAATACGGTGGTTTTCAGGCCGGTGCGGGCCACGCCGTGCAGGGCCTCGTTCCACCAATTGTAGGCCGGAATGCCCAGCCGGTCGATGGCCGGCGAGGCGTTGAGCATCTGCGACACCTTTTCGGGTAGCGTGAGGCGGCCCACTAGGTCATCAACGCGCTGGTCGACGGGCAGGTCGGGGTTCTGGAACGGGAACTCGGCGGCCGGGCGCGGGGCCGGGGCCACGGGCGGCGCTTGGGCCCCGGTGGTGAGCAGGAACAGGCCGAGTAAAGCAGTAGCAAGTTTCATAAAGGGGGATTCAATCAGTTTTTAAAGCATTTGCATGGGCAATCTGAACTGTAGGGGCGGGGCCTTCCCCCGCCCGTCGTTCGCGCCGTTGCAACGATTCCGTTCAACGAAGGGCGGGGGCAGGCCCCGCCCCTACATCGTTCACTCAAACCGCACCCAGTCCACCTCCACGGCCGCCCCGAACTTCGGCGCCACGTACAGCGCGTGGGTGCCCGGTCGGAATGCGGTTACCGGCATCTTCACGTCCTGCCAGGCGCCGCCCTTCGGCAGGGTGACCTCCGCCACCACCGGTCCCGTCGCGTTATCGAGGCGGATTTGCAGGGTGGCCCCGGTTGCGGAAGCGCCCCGCAGCACCACGGCTTTCGGCTTTTGCGCCCCAAACGACACCCCATTGTACTGCACCCAGCCGCCGGTGCCGAACACGGTTTTCCAGCCCCCAAAGGTGTTGGCCGTGTCCAGGAAGGCGATGGCGGCACCCTGGGTGCTCAGGCGACTGTAGCGGTCGAGCTGGATTTTCTGCCGGGCGTCGGTCAGCCCCACGCCGCGCAGGGTGGGCGTCACCTTCCGAATGGAGCCATCGGGGGAAAAGGACAGGCTATCGAGCCGAATCGAGCGGTTCTTGTCGAATTTCGGCGACAAGTCATTGCTATGGTAAAACAGGTACCACTGGTTTTTGAACGTGATGATGGATTGGTGATTGGTCCAGCAGCCCGTCGGCGACTCATCCATAATCACCCCGCGCACCGTGAACGGGCCCAACGGCGAGGTGCTGGTGGCGTATTCGAGCCGCTCGGTCTTATTGGCGACGTGCGGGTAAGTCAGGTAATAGATTCCCTTCCGCTCAAACACGTACGGCCCTTCCTTCAACCTCTTGGTGGGCAGCTCGCCCAGGGTTTTGGGGGCCTCGGCTAACTCCAGCATGTTGGGCTTCAGCTTCGCCCCGTAGATATTGCCCTGCGACCAGTACAGATAAGCCCGGCCGTCCTTATCCATAAACACGTTGGGGTCGATGCCGCGCACGTCGGCAATGGGCTGGGGCTGGGGCACGAACGGGCCGGTGGGCTTATCGGCCACGGCCACGCCGATGCGGAAGCCCCGGCCGCCAGTGGTATCCTGGGGGGTAGCGGGGAAGTAGAAATAGTATTTGCCGTTGCGCAGCACGCAGTCGGGTGCCCACATGGCGTAGCTATCGGGCTTCACCCAGGGCACCTTGTTTTGGGTGACGATGACGCCGTGGTCGGTCCAGTCGGTGAGGTTGGCGGAGGAAAAGGCGTGGTAGTCCTCCATCACAAACCAGCCGGCGCGCCCGTGGCCCGGGGTGGCCCGAATGTCGTGCGAGGGGTAAACGTACACCCGGTCGCCGAACACCCGCGCCGTAGGGTCGGCAGTGAACTGGTTGGTGATGAGTGGATTTTGGGCGCGGGCGGGCTGGAGTCCAAGCAGGACCAGCGCGGGTATGAGCCAGGTTTTTACGGTTTGGGTCATGGAGAGCAAGGATATGCGGGCAGGATGTTCTGTCTCGATTGAGTGCTGGCTGGTCGCCCTCCGAAAACCTCACCCCCTGACCCCCTCTCCAAAAAAGAGGGGGCACCGGTTCGGGAAGACGATTCTGGTAGCATGCGCTTTAGCTTGTGCGGAGTCCGACCGAATTTTTCAATCAAGCAAAATCATGTTTTATCGGGCATTTCCGGTGCCCCCTCTTTTTTGGAGAGGGAGTCAGGGGGTGAGGTTTTTGGAGGGCGACAAGACCATTATTCAATCCGGAAGTAGTCGAAATCGGCGTACCCGCCCACCGACTCGGTGGCGTAGGTGAACAGGCTGAAGCGGTAGCCCATGAAGTGGGGCAGCGTGTAAGCCATTTTCAGCGGGCCGCCCACCGGCTGCCACGCCTTGCCATCGAGGCTGTAGAAGAAGGTGGCCACATCCTTCCGGTCCTGAAAATCGCAGGCTATTTTGAAGTACACTTTGTCCTGCGTCAGCGGCAGGCGCTGCAGCTCCACGGGCTTTTCCGACTCGGCGCTGACCATCACGATGGCCTTGGCGCCGTTGCGCATCTGCACGCCCACCAAGCCGTAGCGCCGCTGCAAGACCCCGAGGCCGGCAAAGTCCCCGTCCTTCAAGTGGGCCACATCAATAGCCGTGGTGCCAGTGCAGGCCGGGCCGATGGTGCGCTGGGTGAGCGTGTTGCGGACCAGCACAAACGACGTATCGACGCGGCCGGTTTTCAGGCGCAGGTAGCCCTTGCACTCGGTCACGGACCAGAATTTGTTATCGGGGTTGTGGTTCCACTGCCAGACCAGCGGGAGCGCCGGCTCGCCCGCCCGGCGCGTGAATTCATCCGAGGCCACGATGCCCGGAATGAGGGAGGTGTTTGCCGGCAGCGGCAGCGTCTCGGGAACCTTACCAGCTGGATTGCCCAGCACCGGCCAGCCGTCGGCCCACTGCACCGGCACCAGGTACGGGATGCGGCCCACGGCCCCGTTGTCGCGGAATAGGTAGGCGTACCACTTGCCGTCGGGCGTGTCGATGAGGCCGCCTTGGGCCACGCCGAGGTCCTGCAGGGCCACCCGGCCCTCGTAGGGGCCGGTGATTTTATCGGCCCGGTGCATCAGCACGGTGCGCATGCCGTTTTTGGGCCACACGATGTTGAACAGGTAGTACTTGCCGTTGACCTTGAAGAGCTGCGAGCCCTCGGCCACCAGATTGATATTGGGCCCGGCCGGGGCGCTGGCATTCTCGATGATGACCTGCGAGCTGGTGCCCGGCTTCAGACTCGACGCATCGGCCGTGAGCTCGGCCAGCTGCAGCTTGCCCGAGCCATACACCATGTACACGCGGCCATCGTCGTCGAAAAACAGGGAATGGTCGTGCAGGCTGGGGCGGAAGGAAACGGCTTTCCAGGGCCCTTTTTCGATGTTTTTGGTGGAATAGACGTGGGTGCGGCCGGAGGTCTGGGCGAAGGTGCTCACGTAGTAGGCACCCTGGTGATAGCGCAGGCTGCTGGCCCAGGAGCCCCGACCGTAGGTGCTTTTGCCGTTAGCTAGGGTCATGGCGTCCACGCTGGTCAGGGTGTCGTAGGCGTAGCTCACTAGCTTCCAGTTCACCAAATCCGTCGATTTCATGATGGGCACGCCAGGGCTCAGGTGCATGGTCGTGCTGCTCATGTAGTACGTTTTGCCCACCCGAATCATGGCCATATCCGGCACGTCGGCATAGATGAGGGGATTGTGAGCCGTCGGGGCCTGGGCCCGCGCAGCCGGCCCAGGCCCCGACAGACTCAGCCCGGCCAGCAGCAGCAAGAATATCTTCATGGTTAACAGTGGTAGTTGGGGCATTTGAACCTGGTTAGGCCCGGCTAAATGGGCTCGAGCTCCTTCACGGGCAAGCCGGACACGGCCAGGGCAAAGGGGCTACGGCTGCCCAGCCGGCCGCCGCAACGGCGGCGCATCGTTGGCAATCAGCTGTTCGAGCGTGTGCATGGGTGGCTCAATCTCGGCCGGGATGGGCAAGTGACTGAACTGCTGGAAGTACAGCAGGCCGGCATCTTTCCAGATGACGGCGTTGCCGCTCTGGGTGCGCAGCTTGTTCTGCACCAGGGCAAACCGCTCGGCATCGACGTAGGGCCGGGCCGCGTCCCAGGTGCGCTGAAACTGCCGCACCTGCTGCACCCCGTGGTCGTAGTGCAGCGCCAGCTCGTCCCAGAGGGTGCGGCCGCTCTTCATCTTGAAATCCCAGGGCAGGTGGTGGAACCAGAGCAGGTACTCGTCGGGGCAGGTGGCGGGGTTATTAAGCTGCCCGGCCAGGGGCTCGTGGTACTGGCTCACAGCGTTGCTGCCAGTGCTGGTGCGGTCGAAGCCCACGCCGTTGGCGGCGGCCTGGTGGTAGTAGGGCGGCGTCCAGTCGGCGCGCGTGCCGGGCGGGGCCCACCAGGGACCGGGGCCGTAGTGCCCGTGGGTGGCCGACATGATGTGGTGCAGCCCCAGCGGCATGGAGTAGTCCACAGCGGCCTCGCGGCTGGCCAGCATCAACTGCTTCACCGGGGTCAGGAAGCCCGCGTTAAAGTCGGCGGCAGGCTGGTTGGCGGTGGGCGGGGCCGAGTTGTCGAAGGTCAGCCGCAGCCACTCGTCGGCAATCTGTTCGCTGGCGAGGGTGTTATTCCAGGCCAGGCGCCCGAAGGCGTACCAGTTGGCCTGGGCAAAGTCGTGGCCGGTCCAGTTGGTATCGAGGCCCACGTTGGAGACGCCGGCCATGGCCGAGTGCTTTTGCGGGTACACGCTGCCGTCGGTGCAGCGGGCCACGGTGCTGCCGGGGCCGGCCTGGTAGGTGTCGCTCCGCAGGCATTCCGCCCACATCGGGGCCAGAAACACAAGGTCGATGGCCTGGCCCAGATACTCCTGGGTAATCTGAAACTCGGGCATCACGGCGGTCTTCTTCAGCGCCCCAAACAGCGGGCTGAACGGCTCACGGGGCTGAAAGTCAATCGGCCCGTTCTTCACCTGAATGATGACGTTGTCGCGGAACTTGCCATCCAGCGGAACGAACTCGTTGTAGGCCTGCTTGGCGCGGTCCTTATCGTTAGGGCTGTACACGAAGGCCCGCCACATCACCAGGCCGCCGTAGGGGCGCACGGCGTCGGCCAGCAGGTTGGCGCCGTCGGCGTGGGTGCGGCCGAAGTCCTGGGGGCCGGGCTGCCCCTCGCTGCTGGCCTTCACCAGAAAGCCCCCGAAATCGGGAATCTGCCGGTACACTTCCCGGGTCCTGGCCTTCCACCAGGCGATGACGGCCGGGTCGAGCGGGTCGGAGGTTTTGAGGCCGCCGAGCAGGGCCGGCGAGGAGAACTTCACGGCCAGGTACACCTTCACGCCGTAGGGCCGCAGCACGTCGGCAATGGCTTTGGCGCGGCCCAGGTAGTCGGCCGAGAGTATCATCGGGGAGGCATTCACGTTGTTGAGCACCGCCCCGTTGATGCCCACTGAGGCATTGGCGCGGGCGTACTGCTGCCACAGCGCCTTGTCCCGGCCGGTCACCACAAACGAGCTGTCCTGGCGCCAGAAAATGGATTTGCCGGCATAGCCGCGCTCCACCGAGCCGTCAGGGTTGTCCCAATGGTTGAGCACCCGGTGCTCGTAGGAAGGATTGGAAATCACCTCAGTCAGCGGCTGGCCGGTCTGCTGGCGGCGCAGCAGCTCATACACCCCGTACAGCAGCCCCGCTTCGGTAGCAGCCTCGACTCCCTGCGGGCTCAGGCGAAAGCCATCGTATTTGATGCTTTTATCTTTCTTGAGCGTCAGCTTCACGGTGGCACCGGCCCTACCCTGCCAGCCCTGCTGCAACTCGCTTTTGGCCGTGGCGAGCAGGGCCGAGTTCTTGCCGGATGACACTACCGTAACCGGCGCGGCCGGGTGCGGCCGCAGCCACAGTTGATGCCCGTTTTCTGCCCGGAGCGTGAAGGTGGCGCAGAAGAGTAATAAGCTGAAGAGGATTGATTTCATTAAAAAAGAGCCGGAGCATTGATGTAAGGTGAGCGAGGCGGGCTACTTCACCGGGGCCACGCCCGCGGTGGTTTGGAGGATGGGCTTGATGGTGCCGTCAGGGTTGTAGTTGAGGTAATCGACGCAGATGGAGCGCCGGAAATTGCCGCCGGTGGGCAGCGAGCCGTTGTGGTAGAAGAAGTAGCTTTTGCCCTTGTAATCGACGATGCCGGGGTGGGTGGTGCCGCTGTTAGGCACGTTGCCCTGAATGATGCCTTGGTAGGTCCACGGCCCGGTGGCGGTGGGGGCCGTGCAGTACTCAATCATCTCGGGCTTGGTGCCGGCGCTGGCGTACACGAGGTAGTATAGCTTCTTGCGCTTGTACACCCAGGGGCCCTCGATGTAGTTCTTGGGCTTGAAGACGGTGATGGGGCCGGCCAGCTCGGTCATGTTTTCCTTCAGCTTCACCCAGCGACAGCTGCCGTTTCCCCAGTACAGGTAGGCCTGCTTGTCGTCGTCGATGAACACGGTGGGGTCGATGTCGTCCCAGCCGTGCTTCTGGTCCAGGGTCATATCATTTGAAATCAGCGGCTTGCCAATGGCATCCCGGAACGGGCCGGTGGGCCGGTCCGACACCGCCACGGCAATGGCCGCCCCCCGGTTGCCCACCTTGTTGTTCGGGTCCGCATTGCGCTGAAACGTGGCCACGAACCAGTAGAACTTACCGTTGCGGTACACGCACTGCGCGGCGTAGGCATCGCCGGTAGCCCAGGCGAAGGTATTGACTGACAGGCGCGTGCCGTAGTCTTTCCAGTGCTTCATGTCGGTGGTGGAGTACACGCGCCAGTCGGGCATTTTGTAGTTGGTTTCGCTCACCGAAGCCGTGTCGTGGCCGGTGTACAGAAACAGGGTGTCGTGATACACCAGCGGGGCCGGGTCGGCCGTGAATACGTCGCGGATAATGGGGTTCTGGGCCCGCAGGTCGGTGCCTGTCACCAGGGCGACTAAGACAACGAGCAGGGCGAAGAAGTACTGTTTCATATGACGGAAATTGTGGAATGTAGACGGGAGAAAATGGTCTGTTACGGCGCCTGCACCACGTAGGTCCGGCCGGTTTCGGTGGCGAAATCATACACGAATGAGGCTGCCAGCGCGGGCTGCTTCGCCACGGTTTTGGCCGATACCAGCGGGGGCGGTACCGTCGGGGTCTGGTAGAATGGGTTGGGATTTTCGCCCTGTGCCGGCCGCAGCCGGGTGGGGCCGGCCACCCGCACAGGGCTGTGCACCCGCACGCGGCAGTTGCCCCCTAGGCACGAGGTGATGCGCAGGCGCGTGAGCTTGCCCTGGGCCCAGGCAAGGTCGACCACGTAGCCGCCGCGGGCCACCAGGCCGGTTACTTCGCCCGTGGGCCAGGCGTCGGGCAGGGCTGGCAGCAGGTCGATGGTTCCGTCGTAGCTCTGCACCAGCAGCTCGGCCAGGCCCGCCGTGCAGCCAAAGTTGCCGTCAATCTGAAACGGCGGGTGCGCGTCGAGCAGGTTGGGGTAGGTGCCACCGCCCTCGCCCGAGTTGCCGCCCGCGCCGTCGCGCAGGTGCAGTTGCTCGGTGAGCAGCTGGTAGGCGTGGTTGCCGTCCTGCATGCGGGCCCAGAAGTTCACCTTCCAGCCCATCGACCAGCCCGTGCTCACGTCGCCGCGCTGGGTGAGGGTGGTGCGGGCCGCCTCAAACAGGGCCGGCGTGCGGTAGGGCGAAATCTGCCCGCTCGGGTACAGCCCGTAGAGGTGCGAAATGTGGCGGTGCTTATCGGTTGGGTCGTCCAC
Organism: Hymenobacter artigasi; assembly: GCF_012275535.1. Taxonomy (GTDB): domain Bacteria; phylum Bacteroidota; class Bacteroidia; order Cytophagales; family Hymenobacteraceae; genus Hymenobacter; species Hymenobacter artigasi. Next base: position 238,116 of record NZ_JAAVTK010000005.1, read on the forward strand.
GTCCTGCAGCCACTCCTGCACCTGCCCGTACTGCCCAATCTGCATGGGGGCCAGCCGGGCGCGCAGGGTGCGCAGCGTATCGGCAAAGGGCTGGTCGAGGCGGAGCAGCTCGGCGGCCCGAATGGTTTTCGCGAACAGGTCGGCCACCAGCTGGTTGTCCATCGTGGTGCCGGCAACAATGGCAATGCGTTTTCCATCAAGTAAATAAGTATTTTCGGGCGATACCGACGGGGCCACCACCAGCCACTGGTGGATGGGCTCGGGCTGCAGGGCATCCACGAAATAGGTGGCCGCGCCCTTGAGCACGGGGTAGTACTCGCGCAGAAATTGCTCGTCGCCGGTGAACTGGTAATGGTCCCACAGGTGCTGGCTCAGCCAGGCCCCGCCGGTGGGCCACAGGCCGTACTGCGGCGGGTCGACCTGCCCCGTGATGCGCCAGATATCGGTGTTGTGGTGCAGCATCCAGCCCCGGGCGCCGTACATCTGGCGGGCGCTCTGCCGGCCGGTTACGCTCAGGTCCTTCAGCATCGAAAAAAGGGGCTGGTGCAGCTCGGTCAGGTTGGTGACTTCGGCCGGCCAGTAGTTCATTTCGGTGTTGATGTTCACCGTGTACTTGCTGTCCCAGGGACCCTTGAGCTGGTCGTTCCAGATGCCCTGCAGGTTGGCTGGCTGCCCGCCCGGCTGCGAGCTGGAAATCAGCAGATAGCGGCCGTACTGAAAATACAGCGCCGCCAGGGCCGGGTCGTGGCCCTGGGCAAAGTTTTCGAGGCGCTGGTTGGTAGGCAACTCAGCGGCGGGCGTCACGCCCAGATTCAGCGTCACGCGGTTGAAGTAGCGCTGGTAGGCCGCCGTGTGGGCAGCTCGGGCCGCTTCGTACTTTTTCCCCACGGCCTGGCTTAGGTAAGCTGTAGCCCGCGCCGAGGCATTGCCGCTCACATCGTGGTAGTTGACGAAGTTGGTGCCGATGGAGAGGTAGAGCGTGGCGCTGTTGGCGTTTTCAATGCGGATGCCCGTGTCGGTAGTTTGTACGGTGCCGCCCTCTGCCACGGCCTGGCCTCGCAGCTGAAAGCGAATCTGGCCCGGCTGGCCTTCGTGCTCACTGCCCTGGCCGTCGAGCACCAACTGGTTGTTTTCCTGGCGCAACGTGTGCTGCATCAGGCTTTCTGCGCCTAGCTGGCAGCTAATCTGGCCCGGCTTACTGGCCGTGAGGCGCACGATAATCACCTGGTCGGGCAGGGAGTTGAACACCTCGCGCCGGTATCGCACGCCCCCCAGCTGGTAGCTCACCGAAGCCAAGGCGCGACTGATGTCCAGGTCGCGCTGGTAGTTAGTTGCCCGCTCGTGACCGGGAAAGCTCAGGTACACGTTGGCGGCCATTTGGTAGGGCATGCCGCTGTTGCCGGCGGGCTGCATTTGCGCCTGCGCCAAGGCCTGGGCCTCCACAAGCTGCCCGGCCAGCAGCTGCGTGCGCAGCTGCCGCACCACCGGCAGGGCGTCAGGCTTCACGTTGTTGTTGGGCCCGCCGGCCCAAATGGTTTCTTCGTTGAGCTGCAGCCGCTCGCGTTCCGGCGCGCCAAATACCATCGCGCCCAGCCGGCCGTTGCCGAGGGGCAGGGCCTCGTTCCAGTTGGCGGCGGGCCGGTCGTACCACAGCCGCAGGGGCGTCGGCGCGGGTTTGGCGACAACGGCCACTCCTTGCCCCAGCAGCAGGACCCCAGCCAGCAAAAGTCGTTGTAGCATGCTTGTGAGAAATGGGCGTAAATGGATGGGAAAGGTGGTTGAAATGGCAGCGCCAAAAACAGGCGACGTGGGGCGTAGCCCGGCTTGCGCGCAGCGGTTAAAATAGCTTTTGGGCAAACTGATACAGGTCGTGGCGCCAAACGGGCCAGGTGTGGCCGCCGGGGTACTCGCTATAGGCGTATTTGATGCCCAACTCGTCCAGCCTGGCCCGCATCACCTTGTTGTTGGCGTCGGCAATGTCCTCGGGGCCGCCCATCGAGAGCCACAGCTGCTTCAGGTTGGTGTTGATAGTGCCGGCGTTGGCCTGCATGAAGGCATATTGCGGGTCCGAGAGCTTGGGGTTGTTAGCGAAAAAGCCCGAGCTGAACACGCCCAGGTACTGAAACATGTCGGTGTTGCGCACGCCGGCGTACATGGTTTGCAGACCGCCCAGTGACAGGCCCGCCAGCGCCCGGTTGCCCGCGCCGGGCGCTACCCGGTAGTTGGATTCCACCAGCGGCAGCACGGCCTGCTTCAGTTCCTGCTCGAAGCGCTGGAGCGTGGCCTCCCCGAAGCCGGCCAGACCGCCGGAGCCGCCCATGTTGCCGTCCAGCATCACCACCAGCATAGGCTTGGCCTTCTTATCGGCCAGCAGGTTGTCCAGTATCAAATCGGTTTTCCCCTGCCGGGCCCAGCCGGTTTCGTCTTCGCCGCCGCCGTGCAGCAGGTACAGCACCGGGTATTTTTGGGCGGGGCTGGCCTCGTAGCCGGGTGGCGTGTACACGTTCATCTGCCGCCACGAGTTGGTCACGCTGGAGTAGTAGCGCTGCTGCCGGATGGCGCCGTGGGGCACGTCGCGCAGGGCGTAGTAGCCGCCGTCGCGGGCCGGCACCTCGATGCCGCTGGCCATACGCCCCATGCCGTAGAAGGTGTCGCTGGCGGGGTCGGCGATGGGCAGGCCGTCGAGCAACAGGGAGTAGAAGTGCAGGCCGGGGCTCAGCACGTCGGTGGTCACGGTCCAGGTACCGGCGCTGTCCTTCGCCATGTCGTATTTGCGGCCCAGGTCCAGTTGCAGCTGCTGCACGCCGGGGGCCTTCAGGCGGAAAACGGCGCGGTTGTCGGGCAGCAGCTGGGGGTACTTGGCGTTGCGCACGTTAGTGGCGGCCGGCGTGCCCAGCACCGTGTAGCTGGGCAGCGCCGCCACATCCACAGGCTTAAACAAGAACTGCGAGAACATGTACAGCCCGTTTTTCCAGACCTTAAAATCGTGGCCGCCCGGCTCCAGGTAGTACACGTGCGGCACGTCGTGCTGATAGAGGTAGTCGTGGGTGCGCTGGCTGACGGCGAGCAGGCCGTCCTGGTCGCCGCAGGAAATCCAGAGCAGCTTGAGCAGCTTCCGGGCCTTTTCGGGGTCGGGCACCAGCTCCTCGGGCTTTTTGGTGTTGGGGGCCGAGGAAAAGCCGCCGACCCATGCAAACTTCTCCAGGTGGCCCAGCCCGAAGTTCAGCGACTGCCCCCCGCCCATCGAGAGGCCCGCAATGGCGCGGTTCTCCCGGGTAGTCAGAGGCTTGCAGGTTTTCTCGATGTAGGGAATGAGGTCGTTGAGCAGGTCCTGCTCGAAGGCCGCAAAACCCGCCACCTTTTCCGGGCTGTAGATATTGCCCACGGCGCGGTCGTCCTTCAGGGCCCGGCCATTGGGCATCACCACCAGCATGGGCCGGAGTTTGCCCTCGGCGTAGAGGTTGTCGAGAATCACCTGCGGGCGCCCGCCTTTCAGCCACTCCTTCTCGTCGCCCCCAATGCCGTGCAGCAGGTACAGCACCGGATACTTCTTACCCTTGGAGTAGCCCGGCGGCTTGTACACCAACGCCCTGCGCACCGTGCCCACCGTTTTAGAAGGGTAGCTGATGCTATCGAGCTGGCCGGCGGCAATGCCTACCCGCGGCTGGTCGAAGCCCTTGGGCGCTTCCCGCACTATCGGTTGGGCCAGCGTGCCGGTGGCGCTCAGCAGGACAATGCTTAGGATGAAGGATAAGATGAATTTCATAGCGCGGGAAACGTGTTGAAAGAGACTTTTTTGGTAGTTAAATACTTCATAATGAGCGAATTTTAAGCATCTCTACTGCTTCGTTGGATAGTGGCAAACGAAGCGGTAGAGATGCTTCGACAAGTTCAGCATGACGTTCTACCTGTTCAAAAGGCATCTTATGGCTGCACCACGAAGCCGCCCCGCGCCGGCAGCGTCAGGCGCAGCGCCGCGCCGCCCGCGGGCCGGGTGCTGAAGCTGCGGTTGGTGTCGCCGTCAGTGATGAGGGTGCCGCCGGCCAAGCCGAGCTTGCTCAGGTCTACCTCGATGGCTTTGGGCTGGTCGGTGGCGTTGATGCCGGCCAGGTACCACTTGCCGTCCAGCGTTTGGCGGGCCAACACGGCGTAATCGCCGGGGAAGCCGGCCACGAACTTCACGTCCGCCCAGCGCGGGGGCAATTTTTTCACGAAGTCCTGCACGTAGGCGGACTGAGCGGCCATGCCCTCGGGCACTTCGGCGTAGTGCTGAATGCCCGACTGAAACAGTACCGCCAGGGCCAGCTCGAAGGCATTGCTGGTGCGGCGCTGCTTGCCGTTGATTTCCGAAAAGGCCATCGGCGTGAAGTCCATCGGCCCCACGGCGTTGCGGGTGAAGGGCAGCGTGGCGCAGTGGGTGGCCTCCTGGTCGGTATTTTTCTGGTCGAAGGTCAGGAACTCGAAGCCCTTCACGGCCTCCATCGTCATCAGGTTAGGGTAGGTGCGGTTCCAGCCGCGGGGCAGGGTCGCGCCGTGGAAGTTCATCAGCAGGCCGGCCTGGGCGGCGTCGGTGAGCAGGTCCTGGTAGTAGTTCATGAACGACTGCCCGTCGCCACCGAAAAAATCGACCTTGATGCCCGCCACGCCCATCTGCCTGAGGCGGGCAAATTCCTTGCGCCGGCTCTCGGCCTCAAACAGCACGTTGGTGGGCGTCTGGGGGGCCTTGTTCCAGTGGCCGTTGGAGTTGTACCACACCAGCAAACCTACGTTTTTGGACTTGGCGTACTGCGCCAACTCCTGGGTTTTCTCGTAGCCAATCTGCGTGTCCCACAGCGCATCGACCAGACAGTAGAGCCAGCCCATAGCGGCCGAGTAGTCGATAAAGCGCCGCTGCACGTCGTAAGTCGTGTTCTTGTCACCCAGCAGCACCCACGACCACGACGACTTGCCCGGCGCCTCCGGCAGCAGGGCCGTTTGGGCGGGCGCGCTCACGTCGGTGGTCAGCGTCGATTCCACGATGGCGGCCAGCGAATTGCCTACCTCAATCACGCGCCAGGGCGAGCGCCAGGGCAGCCGGCTTTCCGGCAGCAGCGCCGCCTCGGGCGTGGTTTTTTCGGGGGCCTGCGGGAAGGCGATGCTGTAGTCGGCATCGGGCGAGGTATGGGCCAAATGGGTGCCGCAGTAGCTGCGGCCCATGCCCGCCTCGGTCAGCAGCACCCAGTTACTCCCCACCGAAAACAGCGCCGGAAACGACCACCCCTGCCCCAGCGTGGAGGGAGTTCCGGCCGCAATGCCGCGCTGGTAATACTCCTCGTAGCTGGGCTGGGTATTAGCAAAGCCGGTCTGGGCCACCGCGTGCGGGTGCAGCCAGCCCTTAGCCGCGGCCGGTAGGTGGAAGCTGGTAGCCTCGGCCGAGATGCGCTGCACGTCGGCACTTTTGCCTTCGATGAGGTACTGAAACGCTACCCCGTCGTTCGACACTTGGAACACCACGCTCAGCGTGGGCGCCCCGGCCCGACCCGCGAAGTGCACCACCCGGCGGTTGGCCCGGTAGCGGCAATTGGCGCGCTTATCCGTGGCCAGCTGGTAGTCATCGGCCACTGCGGTCACCTTGTCGGCGCGGGCCAGTTTCAGGCCCTGCGAGAGGTCGGTACCGGCCAGCTGCAGGCCCAGGCGGGAGGGGCGCAGCACCTCGGCGGCGCGGTAGCGCACGGCGTAGGTGGGCTGGCCCTGGGGGTCCACAGCCACGGTCACCTGCACGGCCCCGTCGGGGCTGCTGACCACCACCGGCCCAGCGCCCCGAACGCTAGCGGCAACAAGCATAAAAGCACCAAAAAGAAAAGGGAATCGCATAGTAATCAATAGGCAGTCAGAATGTTGGCAGCAGGTAATATCCTTGGCCTTATTTCTTATACATGGGGTCGTTGCCCGCGTATTTCAGCCACTTGAAGGAGGCCGCGTTGGTGGTGGGCTGGCCCGCGGAGGTGGCGTACATCCCGAACAGGCAGCCGATGAAGCCGCCCGCCACTTGGGTGCTCAGGAATTTGCCATCGACCTTATCCTTGAGCGTCGTCCAGGTTTTGCCATTTTCCGAGTACTCGAAGCTATAGGCATCGGCCTGGGCCTGAATGCGTAGCTGCACGGCGGCCGTGGCCGATTTCAGCGGCGCGGTGGACAGCAGCTCCGGCTTCTTCACGTCGTCGGTGCTCTTGAAGAGCTGGAGCACGGGCTTGCCCTCGGCCACCGATTTGCCGAGGAAATAGAAGTGCTTCTCATCTTGAAAAATGACCAGGCCCGCCTGCTCGTTGGCCGCTTTCGGGACGAAAGTCAGCTCCGTTTCGGCGGTGCAGTACATGTGCTGCTGGCGCTTGCCGATGAAGGACGGGTTGCCGGTTTCGGCGCAGGTTTCGGGCTTGAGCTTGAGGGTGAGGCCCTGGGCTTTGCTCAGCGCATAGCTCGCCTTGTCCTCCGTGCGCATAAACAGCAGGGCCGGGTCCAGTTCCTTTTCGAAGGTGAGGGTGTATCCGAAATTGCCGCTCTGCGGGCGGGCGCCGGGCTGCTTCACTTCGGGGAAATTGGCCTTGTAGCTGTACTGCACGCCGTTGGGGCCAGGGTCCATCATGGGCCACTCGTCTTTCCACACCACGGGCACGATGAACGTCTCGCGGCCGGTGTTGTAGAAATTGCCTTCGTAGGGCCGCACGGCCAGGAAAATGGCGTAGGTCTTGCCATCGGGCCCTTCCACGAACTGCGCGTGCCCGGCTGAGGTGATGGGGTCTTTGCGGTCCTTCGGCAGCTCACGCTGCGAGAGAATCGGGTTCTTCTCGTAGGGCACAAAGGGCCCCAGCGCCGCCCGGCTGCGGAAAACGACCTCCGTGTGGTTCACAGACGTGCCGCCCTCGGCCGCGTAGAGGTAGTACCAGTCGCCCCGCTTCATCAGGTGCGGCCCCTCAATCCAGACCGGCTTTTTGCTGATATCCACGCCGCCGTTGACTACGATTTTGGCCTCGCCCACCGTCTGCAGCGTGCTCGGGTTCAGCTCGATAATCTTGATGGAGCGGTGGCCCGAATACAGGGGCGTGCCGGGCGGGTCGCTGTTATAAATCACGTAGGCCTTGTCGCCCTCGAAATACAGCGAAGGGTCGATGCCGCGCACCTCGGGCAGAAACGTGGGGTCGCTCCAGGGCCCGGCGGGGTTCTTGGCCGTCACCACGAAATTGCCCTTGTGGTCAATCAGCGTGCAGGTGACGTAGTAGGTGCCGTTGTGGTACTCGATGGCCGGCGCAAACAGGCCGCGCGTCATGCGGTCGCCCAGGAAGTTCATCTGCGAGGGCCGGCTGATGACGTTGCCCACCTGCTTCCAGTTTTTGAGGTCGCGGCTGTGCATCACCGGGATGCCGGGGAAGTAGGCAAACGTGGAGTTGACCAGGTAGTAATCCGGCCCCACCTTCACGATGCTGGGGTCGGGATAAAAGCCCGTCAGAATGGGGTTTACTAGCTCAATCGATTGTGCAAGTGCGCCAAAGTTGGGTAGCAGTAAGCTCACCGCAAGGGCGACAGACGTGCCCAGGTGTTTGATTTTCATGTTTTGGAATACAGGTTTCATAAGAGTAGTAACGGGCACGCGGTGATAGCATGCCCGGTGGTTTGCGGCCTACCGCAGCAGACGCACATCGTACACGCCCCCGGCCGTGGAGCCCAGCGCCGCCTGGAACCGCACGGTGAGCTCCGTGGGCGCGCTATCCTGGCGGAGCGATTCCGGCAGCGGATATTCCACGTCGTAGAAATCGCCCTGAGGGTTGCCGACCATCTGCACGTCAGCCAGCAGCTGCCCATTCACCAAAATGCTGAACTGCCGGTTTTTATCACCGCCCGAATACGTGACCCGCAGCGTGCGGGCGGCCCGTTTCGGGTTGCGCAATTGGTAGCTGAACCACCCGGCAGCGTGCCGCCAGTGCCGGTCGCGGTGGGAGCCGGTTTCGGTCTGCTCGCCCCGGAAGCCGTGGTCGGATTCGGGCTGCTGCTCGCCGGGCGTCACCTGGTCCACGGTGCGGGCTTCGAGGGCGCGTTTTTCCTCGTCCTTGCGGCGCAGCTCCTCCTTGCGGGCCAGCAGGCCGGCGGGCGTGGTCACGGGCCAGTACACCATATAGCGCGCGTCCTGAATCTGGTAGAACGGCACCAGCTGCACGTTACGGTACTTGTCGGAATTAATGAGCCCGGCCGCCGTAAACGTGAGCGGACGGCCCGCCACGGGCCGGATGCCCTCGGCCACGTTCGGGCCGGCCGATACCAGCACGGGGGCCTCTTCAATGGGGTAGAGCGGGCCGCTGGCAACGTGCGACATGCGGGCGCCATCGGCCCGCAGGCCCTTCAAATCGGTGGTATTGGTCACGGCCGCCAGCACCACCGGGCCGTGCACGAACGACACCCAGGCGGAATGGTCGGGCAGGTATTCGGCCGTGGTGGTCATGGGCAGGGCCACGGTAACCACATCGCCGGGGCGCCACTTGCGCATCAGGGTCACGTAGCCGGGCGCGGCGGTGGTGGCCACCGGGCGGCCGTTCACCTGCACCAGCAACTGGCACGCCGGCACCCAGTTGGGCTGCCGGATGCTGAGCGCGAAGGTGCGCGGCTTCTTGAGGGCCAGCTTCAGCTGCGTGCGCTCCTCGGCGGGGAAGGTGGTTTCCTGCGTCAGGGTGAGGCCCTGCTCGGCCCAGGTGAGGGTGGAGGGGATGAACAGGTTCACGAGCAGCTCCTGCGTACCGCGGTGGGCATACACTAGTTCGCCGTACTTGCCGTGGTTTTCCAGGCCCGAGCCCACGCAGCACCAGAAGCCCTGCTGCGGCTGCGAGTACACCCGGTAGTGCCGGGGGCGCATGGGCGTGAAGTACACAAACCCGCCCGTGCCAGGGTGCTGCGAGGAGAGAATGTGGTTGTAAAGCGCCCGCTCGTAGTAGTCCAGGTACTTTGTTGCACCGCCCGCCAGGTAAAGGTCCTTGCTGAGCTTGAGCATATTGTACGTGTTGCACGTCTCCGGCCCCTCCGTGCTTTCCAGCATGGAGGCGAAGTTGGTGGCCGGGTTGAAGTGCTCACTCACGCTGTTGCCCCCGATGGAAACGGTCCGGTTTTCCACCACTGTTTTCCAGAAAAAGGCCGCCGCGTTGCTCCAGGCTGGGTCGCCGCCCGCTTCCGCCACCCGCTCGAAGCCGATGACCTTCGGAATCTGGGTGTTGGCGTGCATGCCGTTGAGTACGTCCTGGCCCGCCAGCAGCGGCTCCAGCACCGCCCGGTGCGAGAAACGCTGGGCCAGCGTGAGATACTTGCGCTCGCCGGTGATGTCGGCTACGTCGGCAAAAATCTCGTTCAGGCCGCCGTGCTCGCTGCGCATCATGTCCTGCAGTTGCGCGTCGCTGAGTTTGGCCGTGAGGTCCGCAAACCAGTCGGTCAGCCGGATGAGCATGGCGCGGGCTTTGGCGTTGCCAGTCACCAGGTAAGCGTCGCGTAGGCCGGCGTAGGTCTTGTGCAGGTTGTAGAGGGGCACCCACTTGTTGTTCAGCCCGAAGCTATTGGCCTTGATATTGCCGGCTTTCACCTCCCGCCACATGGCCGGGCCGCCGGGCACACCGCCCAGGTAGCCGTCGCCGCTTTTTTGCTGGCAAAGCTCCAACTGGTCGAGCATGTAGGTGAGCCGCTGCTGCACCCGCGCGTCGCCGGTGGCCGCTACCATGTAGGCCAGGGCCGACAAGTAGTGCCCGCCGATATGACCATCCAGGCCGGTGTTTTCCCAGTTGCCGTAGTTTTCGGCCTGGGGCGGCAGGCCCGCTGAGGCTCGGTAGGGTGCCAGCAGGCGGTCAGGGTCGAGGGCCAGCATGTAGGCCATATCCGTCTGCTGGGCCACCCGAAACGGGCTGTCCAGCAAGCGCACCGCCGACACGGGAAAGCTTTGCAGCCGCGCCGCCTGCCCCGCCCCCAGCGAGGGAGCCAGCCAGATGGCTAATAGAAGCAATTTTCCTTTGTGATTCAGCATATTAAATCATTTGCAAAACCTGGAGCAGCTTCCAGGTCGGTGAATTGTAGCGCGGACTTTGTAGTCCGCGTCCCCGCGCTGTTCGGGCGGGTCTAATAGCGCGGGGACGCGGACTACAAAGTCCGCGCTACAGTGAAACCGCTTTAGCGCTGGCCGAGGCTGCCTTTGGTGCTTTTGGGCTCGGCGCTGCCTGGCGTATTAGCCGGCGGCCCCAGGTAGGTGGCGGGCAGCGGGCCAGGGCTCACCACCAGTTTTTCGAGTACCACACCAGGGTCCACGCGCCAGAACTTGAGGATGTGCGCGCCGGCGGCGGCCACGTTGTGCTGCGAGGTTTTCAGGATAATGCTCTCGGCCACGGCCTGCTGCCAGGGGCGGTTGCCGTTTTCGGGGGCCAGGTCGGTGTGCAGGTTCACTAATTGCGGGGCCTCCTCGTCGATGGACACGGCGTAGCGCAGGCCGGTGGTGTTGGTGAAGTCCAGCGTGGGGGCCAGGTAGGCGCTCACCGTCACGGGGCCGGCCTGGGCCAGCGTAATGCGGTACTCCAGGTGCGGACTGCTGCCGCCCGGCGCGGTGGTGGGAGCCGCCGTCACCGGGAAGGCTGTGACGGCCCCGGCCGTGCGGCCCAAGTCGGGCAGGCGCTGCCAGGTGATGGCACCGGCATTCACGGCTTTGGTGTAGTGCTCGGCTTCGAGCGAAACGTAGGCGGTTTCGGTTGCGGCAGGCGGCGGGGTGGCGGCCGGGGCGGCGGCGGGCTGGGTCATTACCTCCGGCATCTTGTCGGCGTCGGGTTGCTGCCAGTAGGTGTAGCCGATGTGCGTCTGGTCCATCATGTGGTTCCATTTGCCGCCGGCCAGTGCATGGTAGCGGCTTTTGATTTCCGCATCTTTGGCATACAGCGCTTTGGCCTTCTCCGCCAGGGCGGCGGTGGTAGCCTGCCCCGTTTTGGCCGCCTCGCGGTTGCGGGCCACGGTGTAGTACAGCTCGTTGAGGTTGGCGCAGGCCAGCACCGGGTGCAGCACCAGCTCGAAATAAGCATCGCGGGCGGCGGCGGGCAGCTTCTGGTTAATGGCCTCGGCGCGGGTGGCCAGGGCGTTGTAGTCGGCCACCACCGTGGCCCACTCGCCAGTGGCCAGACTGTAGGTGTTGGCATCGAGCAGCTCGGGCTTGCGGCGGGCGTTGTACTTGGCGTACCTGGCTAGGATGTCGGCAATGTCGGCCGCGTGCTCGGGGCCGAACTGCTGTGCGGCCCATTTCTGGGTGTAGGCCGCCACCTGGTTGGCCGCGATGGCATCTGGGTTCCAGGCGTAGTCCAGGAAGAAGCTGATGGGCAGCTCCATGGGTTTGAGGTCGCCCACGTTCACAATCCAGATTTGGTTGGCACCGTACTCGTGGGCCAGGTGCATCTGCTCCCAGATACGCGGCAGCGGGTTCGTGTTCAGCCACTTGTAGTTGCGCGGGCCGCCCACGTAGTCGAAGTGGTAGTAGATGCCGTAGCCGCCCTTGCGGGGATTGTCGGCCAGCTTGGGCAGCTTGCGCAGGTTGCCCCAGTTGTCGTCGCAGAGCAGCAGGGTCACGTCGTCGGGCACGCGCATGCCCTTGTCGTAGTAGTCCTGCACCTCCTTGTAGAGGGCCCAGAGCTGGGGCGTTTGGTCGGCGGGCTTGCGGGTTTCCTCGACCAGAATTTTGCGCTGGTCAGCCACTATTTTTTCAAGCAGGGCAATGTTGCTGCCCTCGCTCATGGGCTCGTCGCCGTCGCCGCGCATGGCCAGGGTCACGATGCTTTCGTGGGTGCCCATGTTGCGGATGCCCTGGCGCCAGAAGCGGCGCAGGGTGGTGTCGTTGGTCTGGTAGTTCCAGGGGCCGTGGCCGTAGCGCTTCCACTCCTGCTGGGCGCGCTGCATGGGCTCGTGGTGCGAGGTGCCCATCACAATGCCGTACTCGTCGGCCAGCACCGGGCTCAGCTTGTCGTCGTCGTTGAAGGCGTTGCCCCACATGGCGGGCCACAGGTAGTTGCCCTTCAGGCGCAGCAGCAGCTCAAACACGTGCACGTACATCTTGGAGTTGATGCCGCCGAATTTCTCCTTGCTCCAACCGCTCAGCGCGGGCGCCTCGTCGTTCAGGAAAATGCCCCGGTATTTCACTTTGGGCTCGCCCTGCGTGTGCCGCCCGGCCGATACGTAGAGCGCCTTTTGCGTTTTGGTCGGCACATCGGCCCACCAGTACCAGGGCGACACCCCAATCTGCTGCGAGAGGTCATAAATGCCGTAAATAGTGCCGCGCTTGTCGCTGCCGGCAATCACCAGGGCCTGCGCCACGCCGGGCATGGGGTTGTCAACCAGCTGCTCTACAAACACTTCCCACTTGCCCGCCACGCCCGCCACGTCGAGCTTCTTCTGCTTCACCAGCGCATCAATCAGCGGGCTTTTGCCAATGGTGCCGATGATGACGACCTGCGGCCCGGCCGGCGCCTTGCCGGTGCTGAAAGCCGGCGTCACCTGCGTTACGCGGTTGATGTCGGCCTGCAAATCGCGGGCGGCGCGCAGCACGCCAGGCCAGTCCTGGCCGCTGGCGAAAATGGGCGCGGCCTTGCCAGCAGCTTCCAACGTAAAGCTGCCCTTCTGCTTCACGGCGGTTACGTAGGAGGTGCCGTCCAGCGCCAGGGCGGGGGGCGCGGCCGCCAGGGCCAGGCCCACGCCGCACATCACAGTCAGGAATTTGTTGATAGCTGGGAACATCATGGGCGTAGGAGAAATAGAACGAGGTAGCGCCGCGACACTTCGCGGCGCTACTTAGCGGCCTGCACTACGGCTTTGAAGGCGGGCTTGGGCTGGAAATTGCGGTCGAAGAGCAGCGGGTAGCTCGTGCGGCCCTTGATGGGCCAGTCGTTCAGCCAGGAATCGGCATCCGTCACGCCCCAGAGCGTGATGCGGCCGATAACGTCGCGGTGTTTGTGAAACAGGGCGAACAGGTCGGCGTAGCGCTTGGTGAGCTGCTGCTGCACCGAATCGGGCAGGCCGGTGGTGTACACGTTGTATTTAGCGTCGGCCCCGAACGTTTCAGCAATGTCGGCCCCCTGGCGGTGGCTGGGGTTGGGCAGCACGTCGATGTCCAGCTCCGTGAAATTGACGTGGACTCCCAGCTTCGCGAAGGCCACAATGCTGGCTTCCACCTGCTCGATACTGGGCTTGGTGAGGCCATAGTGGCCCTGCATCCCAATGGCCGCCACCTTGATGCCCCGCGCCTGCAGGCTCTTTACCAGCTTGATGACGCCCGCCCGCTTTTCGGGGCGATAGAGGCTGTAGTCGTTGTAGTACAGTTGGGCTTTGGGGTCAGCCTTGTGGGCGAATTCAAACGCTTTGGCGGCAAAATCTTCCCCGATAATTTCCAGCCATTTGGTTTTGCGCAAGTCCCCCTGCTGGTCGTCGATGGCTTCGTTGAGCACATCCCAGCCCGCGATTTTGCCCTTGTAGCGGCCCACCACCGTGCTGATGTGGTCTTCCAGCCGCTTCAACACCATTTCCCGGCTAGCCGGTTTGCCCGTTGCGTCCTCAAATACCCACTTGGGCGTTTGCTGGTGCCACATCAGCGTGTGGCCGATGACCCACATCTTATTTTGCTGCCCAAAGGCCACGTAGTCGTCGGCGGGCTTGAAGTTGTAGGTGTCGGGCTGCGGGTGCACGGCTTCCCACTTCAGCAGGTTTTCCGGACTGATGGTGTTGAACTGCTCCTTAATCAGGGCCGTCGCTTTAGCATCCCGGCCACTAATCTGGCGGTAGTTGAGCGCGGCTCCTACGTAAAAATCCTTCTGGTAGTAGTCTTTCAGGCCTTTGTCGGCCGAGGCGCACTGGCTGCTGGGTAGGATGAGGCTGGCCAGCAGCGCCGTCGTCAGGAGGGGAAGTTTGTTTTTCATGAGGCGAAAGCACAGAAGCAGCAGAGCCGGAAAGCTCCGTTGCGCGTTTATTATTTCAGTTCGAGCACGACCACCGACTTGGCCGGCAGGGTAATGGCCAGCTTTTCGCCGCGTTTTTTAGCGCCATTAAAGGCGACCGGCTGGATGGTGTTGGGCTTTTCAAACGTGTTGTAGTCGCTCACGCTGGCCGAGGTCAACAGGCGGCCGGTCACGGTTTTGAAGCGCACGCCGGGCAGGGCCGTTTCGAGGGTCAGGGCTTTGTGCGGGTCGAGGTTGACCAGCGATAAGTGCACCGCGCCACTCTTGTCTTTGGAAGCCGAGGCGTTCAGGGCCGGTATTTTTTCGCCGCCAAAGGCGTATTCGGGGCTCGTGAATTGCAGGGGCAGGTACTCGGCGTCCTGGTGCACCTGGTAGAGGTCGAAGACATGGTAGGTGGGCGTGAGCAGCATCTTTTCCTTGTCCGTCAGCACCAGGGCCTGCAACACGTTCACGGCTTGGGCCAGGTTGGCACCCTTCACCCGGTCGCAATGGTTGTTGAAGATGTTGAGCGTAGTGCCGGCCACCAACGCGTCGCGCAGCGAGTTTTGCTGGTACAGGAAACCGGGGTTGGTGCCGGGTTCCACGTCGGTCCACACGCCCCACTCGTCAACGAGCAGGGCCACCTTTTTGTCTTTGTCGTACTTGTCCATGATGGCGGCGTGCCTGGTCACCACCGCGTCCATTTTCAGGCAGTTGCGCAGCGTGCTGAAGTACATGTCCTCGCCAAAGCCGGTGGCTTTGCCCTTGCTGCCGCTCCAGCTGCCGGTGGGCAGCGTGTACTGGTGCAGGGTGAGGCCCCACATCTGGTTGAGCGGGATGTTTTTCATGCACGTCTCGGTCCAATTGGCGTCGTCGCCGTTGGCCCCGCTCACGATGCGCTTCAGCCTAGTGCCGGGGTAGTCGTGGGCGAAGGTGGCGTAGCGCTTGTACACGTTGGTGTAGTACTCGGCCGTCATGTTGCCGCCGCAGCCCCAGCTTTCATTGCCGATGCCCCACCACGACACTTTGTAAGGTTCGGAGTGGCCGTTTTTGCGGCGTTCCAATACCATGGGTGTGTCCTCGTTCGAGTTGAGGTACTCCATCCAGTTGCTCATTTCCTGCACCGTGCCGCTGCCCACGTTGGCGGCCAGGTAGGGCGTGGTGCCCAGCAGGTCGCACAGCTCCAGAAACTCATGCGTCCCGAAGCTGTTATCCTCCAGGGTATTGCCCCACCATAGATTCAGCATTTTGGGGCGTTGGGCGGCGGGGCCCACGCCGTCGTGCCAGTGGTAGGTATCGGCAAAGCAGCCGCCGGGCCAGCGCAGGTTAGGCACGTGAATTTTCTTGAGGGCCTCCACAATGTCCAGTCGGATACGGCCCTGCTGAGGCACGTTAAGCCCCGGTTCCGCCCAGAAGCCGCCGTAGATGCAGCGGCCCAGATGCTCGGCAAACTGCCCTTGGATATCTTTGCTGATGAGCAGCTTGGCATCGCCCGGCTGCACGCTCATCTGCACGGTTTGGGCCGCCGCCCCTTGTGCCAGAGCCAAGCTCAGCGCCGCAAAAACCACGGTCTGCTTTTTCAATAGGTTCATGTCGGGCTCAAAAAGGAAGTCTCCCTGGCTCGCAGCCACGGAGTGTCGGTTAGAAAGCTGGTGGAGAAGCGTTTCGGCCGCCAGAACCACTGGTCCCATGCGCAGAACCCCGGCCCACTCACCAGTAGCCCGAATTCCTCCCCGAAACGCCTCCGTAAAGCGGCTACCTGTTGCAGCAGGTTGCCGTTTCCACCGCTTCAAAAATCTGTAAAACGTCCCCGGCCAGCCGCATCATTGTTCCCACCATTACACAGCCGGCCGGTTCGGTTTTAAGAGCTTAGATGTACTGGTTGATAATGCTTTCCAACCATTCCTGCTTGCCGCTCTTGGGCGTCGGTTCGCCCGATTTGTGGGCGATGGTGCGCAGGTCTTCCAGCGTGAGCTGGCCTTTGGCGAATGCCGCGCCCTGGCCGCCGTCGAACGAGGCGTAGCGCTCCTGGCGAAACTTGCGGTAGGCGGATTTTTCCAGGATGGCATCGGCCGTCACCAGGGCGCGGGCAAAGGTGTCCATGCCGGCAATGTGGGCGATGAAGATGTCCTCTAAATCCGTCGAGTTGCGGCGGGTCTTGGCGTCGAAGTTGATGCCGCCCTGGGTGATGCCTCCGGCCTCGAGGATGATGAGCATCGACTCGGTCAGCTCGTTGAGGTTGTTGGGAAACTGGTCGGTGTCCCAGCCGTTCTGGTAGTCGCCGCGGTTGGCGTCCATGCTGCCGAGCATGCCAGCATCGGCGGCCACCTGCAGCTCGTGCTGGAAAGTGTGGCCGGCCAGCGTGGCGTGGTTCACCTCCAGGTTCAGCTGGAAGTCGTTCTCCAGGCCGTGCTCCTTCAGGAAGCCGATGACGGTGGCCGCGTCGAAATCGTACTGGTGCTTGGTGGGCTCGGCCGGCTTGGGCTCGATAAAGAACTTGCCGGTAAAACCTTGTTTACGAGCATAATCGCGGGCCATGGTCAGGAAGCGGGCCATGTGGGCCTGCTCGCGCTTCATGTCGGTGTTGAGCAGGGTCATGTAGCCCTCGCGGCCGCCCCAGAACACGTAGTTCTCGCCGCCGAGTGCGATGGTCGCGTCGATGGCATTCTTGACCTGCGTGCCGGCGTAGGCCACCACGTTGAAGTCGGGGTTAGTGCTGGCCCCGTTCATGTAGCGCGGGTTCGAAAACACGTTGGCCGTACCCCAGAGCAGCTTCACGCCGCTTTCGGCCTGGTGCTGCTTCACGTAGTCCACGATGGTGGACAGGTTGCGCTCGTACTCGCTCAGCGAGGCGCCCTCGTCCACGAGGTCAATGTCGTGAAAGCAGTAGTAGGGCGTGCCGAGCTTGGTGAAGAACTCAAACGCCGCGTCGGCCTTGTCCTTGGCGCGGCCCACGATGTCGTGGTGGGCGTCCCAGGCGAAGTTTTTGGTGCCGGGGCCGAATGGGTCGCCGCCGGTGCCCACGAACGTGTGCCAGTAGGCCGTGGCGAAACGCAGGTACTCCTTCATGGTCTTGCCGGCCACCACGCGGTTTTCGTCGTACCACTTAAAGGCCAGCGGGTTGTCCGATTCACGCCCTTCGTATTTGATGGTGTCGATGCCGGTGAAAAATTCAGTCTTCGAAAGCGTGTTGCTAGACATGAGATAAGGTGTTTGATTGGGGTATAAGTTGAAATAAAGCGTCTTGCCAGCGGGCGTAGGCCGTTTGGTATTGGGTACGGAGGGCCTCGGTGGGCGCCACGGTCATCAGGCATTCGAGGCCGCCGAAGGCTTCGGCCGCGCTGGCGTACACGCCCGTGCCGATGCCCGCGCCACGGGCCGCGCCCTGGGCGGCGTCGGTGTTGTAGAGTTCCAGTGTCACGTCGCCGGCGTTCACAAACGCCTCGCGGAACACCGGGCTCAGGAACATATTGGCGTTGCCGGCGCGCACGGTGCGCACCTGCACGCCCATCTGGCGCATGATGTTCATGCCGTAAATCAGGGCGAACACGATGCCTTCCTGGGCGGCGCGCAGCAGGTGGTTTTGCGAGTGAATGTTGAAGTTGAGGCCGCGTAGCTCGGCGTCGGTGGGCCGGTTTTCCAGGATGCGCTCGGCCCCGTTGCCGAAGGGCAGGAACACGAGGCCCTCCGCTCCTACCGGGGCCAGGGCGGCGCGGCGGTTCATCTCGTCGTAGGGCAGTTCGCCCACCATTTTGCGCAGCCAGCTGTTGAGGATGCCCGTGCCGTTCATGCACATCAGCACGCCGTTGCGGGGCTGCGCGGCCGTGTGGTTGACGTGCACAAAGGCGTTTACACGCGAGGCGGGGTCCGACGTTGGGGCATCAGTGATGCCGTAGACCACGCCCGACGTGCCGGCCGTGGCCGCGATTTCACCGGGCTGCAACACGTTAAGGGAGAAAGCATTGTTTGGCTGGTCGCCAGCCCGGTAGCTGATGGGCGTGCCGGCCGTGAGGCCCAGCTCCTGCGCGGCTTCGGCGCTCAGGTGGCCCTGCACCGAGAAGGTATCCACCACCTCGGGCAATAGCTCGGCGCTGATGCCGTAGTAGTCGAGCAGCTCCTGGGCGAGGGCCTGGTGCTTAAAATTCCAGAACACGCCTTCCGACAAACCCGACACGGTGGTTTGCAGCTGGCCGCTCATTCGGAAAGCGATGTAATCGCCGGGCAGCTGAATCTTGTGAATCTGGGCGTAAATCTCCGGCTCGTTTTCCCGCACCCATTTCAGCTTGGAAGCCGTGAAATTGCCGGGCGAGTTCAGGAAGTTTTCGAGGCAATACTCCTCCCCCAATTCTGCGAAAGCCTGATTGCCGAGGTCCACGGCGCGGCTGTCGCACCAGATAATGGCCGGGCGCAGCACCTTGCCAGCCTCGTCCACCAGCACGAGTCCGTGCATCTGATAGGTGATGCCGATGCCGGCCACGCGGTCGGTTTCGAAGCCATAAGCAGCCTTGAGCTCGGCGGTGGCGTTCACGCACTCCTGCCACCAGCGCTCGGGGCGCTGTTCGGCCCAGCCGGCCTGGGGCACGCTAATTTCCATCTCCTGCTTGGGCGAGATGGCCGTGGCCACCGCCTTGCCGGTGGCAATGTCGAGCAGCGAGACCTTAACGGATGAGCTACCGATGTCGTAGCCGAGAAGGTATTTCATATTGATAAACAGATTGGAAAAACTCCGTTATGCTGAACTTGCCGAAGCATCTCCACCGCTTCGTTGCGGCGGTTTGCCTCACCCCTGGCCTATCCTTCGAGCAAACGGAGTCTGGCGAAGGGGTAGCATGTTAGAGCACATCGGCAGCCGTCGTAAATGGAGAAGCTGGCAGGCCTTCCTTGTTGTACAGGTTGGCTCCTTCGGGGTTGTCGGCCCAGGCGTAGCGCACCACGGTGGGCGTCGTCACCTGTTCGTTCCAGACCACTACTTTGCCGCCCTCAATCCGGGCTTGGGCCCAGACGAATTTCTTGTCCGGACCCGCCACGGCAAAGCCTTTCAGCTCGCCGCCGCCCTTAGCCATCAGGCCACCGCCAATACTGGCGAAGCTGAGCGTGGCTTTATTCCCCGCTACTTGCATCGCCTGATAGAGCGGGCCGGAAGCCACCACTTTCTTTTCGCCGTAGGCCACTTTTTGGGCGGCCAGCGCGAGGCGGTGGCCCACGGTCTGCTTATCAAGCGGGTGAATGTCGTTCCACTCGCCCACATCCGAAATCACGGCCATGGCAGTGTTCGGCACGGCCAAGGTGCGGCGCTGGGCATCGCGCACGCCCGCCCAGCCGCTTTCGCCGGGCTCTGGTTTCACGGCCATGAAGTTGGCCAGCTGCACGTAGAGAAAGGGCAGCGTGGGTCGCTGCAGGTGGGTGCGCCAGTCGGCAATCAGGCTGGTCATCAGGGCCTCGTAGTCCTGCGGGTGGCCGGTGTTGCTTTCGCCCTGGTACCAGAGCACGCCTTTCACGGCGTAGTTCAGCACCGGCGCAATCATGCCATTGTAGAGGCCGCCGGGCTGGTACTGAAACGTGGTAGTGCCCGGCGTGGGGGCCGAGGTAGCGCCCAACTTATACTGCCAGGGCCCGCGCAGGTCAATGGTTTGGCCACCGGCAATGAGCTGGTAATTCTTCTCCGGCGTGAAGCCGCCGCGCCCGCCATTGCTGATGAGGCGCACCGTAATGACATTTTTGCCGGACTTGAGCACACCGGCTTTCACCTCGTATTTGCGGGGCGGATACTGGTAGCCGGTGCTGCCCACCAGCTGCCCGTTGATGTAAGTGGAGTCGGCATCAACCAGCGTGCCCAGCTCCAGTCGGGCGGGCTGGCCGGCCATGGCGGCCGGCACCTCCACTTCCTTGCGGAACCAGACCACGCCGTTCACCAAGCCCAGGGGCGTCTGGCTGGCCCAGTAGCCGGGCACGTTCATACTGGCCCAGCCGCTGGCGTCGTAGCCAGGGGCCGACCACTTCTGCTGGCCCCGCGCTTCGCCCTGGTCGGCTTGGTAGAGCTGCTTGTACCAGTCGGACACGGCCGCGCCTTCGCGCTGCCGTATGCCCGCTACCATAGCGCTGTCTTTATACTTGGCGCCCTGCTGCTCGTACTTCGGAAACTCCTTCAGGGCGTCGGCGCTCAGCCAGGCTTCGGCCGGCGAGCCACCCACGGCATCCTTGATGATGCCCACCGGCACCTGGTATTTGGCGTTGATTTCCTTGGCGAAGAAGTAAGCCACGCCCGAGAATTGCAGCACGGTTTGCGGGTCGGCCGCAATCCACTTGCCACCGGTTACGTCGGTGCGCAGCCGCTGGAAGTCGTAGGTCAAGGGTATTTCGTATTGCCGGATGCGCGGGTTGGCGGCCTGGGCGATAACGTCGGGGTACTTGTCGCGCAAGCGAAGCATGGGCGTTTCCATGTTCGACTGGCCCGAGCACAGCCATACGTCGCCCACCAGAATATCCTTCACGGTTAGCTCGTTGCTGGCCTTGATGCGCAGGTCGTAGGGGCCACCGGCCTTCATGGCGGGCAGCGTCACGCGCCACTGGCCATCGGAGCCGGTAGTAGCGTCGTACGTTTTGCTTTGGAAAGCCACCGCCACCTTTTCGCCCGGCTTGGCCCAGCCCCAGATGCGCACCGGCTGCTCACGCTGGAGCACCATGCCGTTGCTCACCAGGCGCGGCAAGCGCACCTGTGCCTGCACCGGGCCGGCAGCCAGCAGGCCGCCTACGGTGGCCAAAGTCAGGAAGAAAGTCCTGCGGCTAGCGGCAGGCAGCCATTGCTGCCTTGCTCGTTTAGCCACATAAGGAAGTATATCAGTCATAGCGGAGGGCTGGGTAGTAGGATAAGGTCGGGCCAGGGGTAGGGGTAGGGCCAAGCAGATTGGTTTGCCGCCTGTTGGCAGCGGATACCCGGCTTTACTGACATGCAGTCAACCAAGACAAGAAAGTAAAAAGGCTTTCGTGAGCAATAATTCCGGTTGGAACATAGGTGGCGAAATGCCCGGCCATAAACGAGTGGTCAGTGGCTGGGCGATGGCCGTATTGAATTGCTTGGATGCAATTGGCTTTCTGATTCGGTTAGCTGGCTAGCTCATGCTAAGCAGAATACCCTAAATAGCTCAATGCTGCCGGCCCGCCATAGCGAGCCGGCAGTTGAGTAACGAAGGCGCTAGTAACCCGGATTCTGGGTGATTTTACCGCTGGTGCGGTCAATTTCCGTTTGCGGAACCGGCCGCAATACATGGTAGTCCTTGATGTTGATGGCGGCATTCGAGCCGTACACCCCGCCACCCTGGCTCCGGAAAGCGGGCGCGTAGCTGGTGTTGCGGATGCGGGTGAGCAATTGGCTGGCACCGGCGGCCGTGCGGGTACGCTGCAGGTCGTACCAGCGGGTCATCTCGCCGATGAACTCGCGGGCCCGCTCGTCCAGAATGAAGTCGATGTTGACCTGGGCGGAAGTAATTTCCATCTGGGTCGCTTTGCCGGCAGCGGCGGCGCGGCGGCGCACGACGTTGATGTAGTCGCGGGCCTGGGCCAAGTTGCCCAGGTAGAAGTACGCTTCAGCCGCAATCAGGTAGGTTTCGGACAGGCGGTAGATGATGTTGGGCCGAATCGAGAAACCGTTCACCGACGTGCGGGTGGGCGAGTCGTACTTGTTCATCGTGGGGAAGAACTCCGTGGTGTACTGGCTGGGCTGAATCACCCGGTAGGACGCGGGCTGGCGGGCCGCAATCTGGGCCAGGCGAGCCGCCGACAGCTCGCGGCCGGGGTACCAAGCGGCGGTATCGCCGACTACAGCGGCCGCTTTACCACCGTTGTTGCCGGGCTTGTTCACGCGGTACACGGTGGTGAACCAGCTGTTGTAGCGGGCGTCGGTGGTGCGCAGGGCCGCGCCGGTTTCCAGGGGCGCACCGCTGGCATCGCGCAGGATGTAGTTGTTCTCGGCGTAGTTGGTAAGCGCGTGGCGGGCGAAGGGACGGCCGTAGGGAATGCTGCGCTCCATATTGGGCAGCAGGTCGTAGCGGCTGCGGAAGTTGAAGGCGCCCACGTTCTCGCCGCCGTAGTTGAAGCCGTCGATGCGCGAGAAGGTGGCGTCGCCGTTGAACTGGGCGTTCATCAGCACTTCCTTGCCGTTCTCATTGCCATCGGCAAACACGGCTCCGGGGGTAGCTTCTAGGGCCACGCCGTAGCGCGACTGGGTGTCGATAAGCTCCTTGGCGTATTGGGCGGCCAGGGTGTAGTCGCCGATGGCACCGGCCGGAATGGCCGTGGCGCGGGTCAGGTACACCTTGGCGAGCAGGTGCAGGGCGGTGGCGCGCGTCACGCGGCCGGGCTGGGCAGCTTTGTCGGCAATATCAGCCAGCGACTCGGTCAGGTCCTTGATAATCTGGGTGTACACGCTGGCCATGGGAGCCCGCGAAATGTCCTTGGTGGGCGAATCCACGAAGTTCAGCATCAGCGGCACGTCGCCGAAGTCGCGCACCAGCACGAAGTAGTAGTTGGCACGCAGCAGCTTGGTTTCGGCAATGAGCTGCTTCTGACGGGCCGGCACGATGCCCTGCGCCTGCGGGGCGTAGAGCAGCACGCCATTGGCGTTGTTAATCTGCGAGTAGGCTACCTGCCAGCGGAACGAGTGCGAGCCGTCGTTGAGCGGCGTCAGGTCGTTGGTGTTGTAGTCGCTCAGGCCGCTACTGATGGCCACGCCGTTGGTGAACAGGTCGGTGCCAGCCTCGGTGGTGAAGAAGCCCGAGTCGTTGCCGTAAATCTGGCGCAGCCCCGAGTACACCCCGGTCACGCCCGCCTCCACGCCCTGCGCCGTCTTGAGGAAAGACGGGATCAGTACCGATTGCGGGTTTTCATCCAGAAAGTCTTTGTTGCAGCTAGTGGCCGTTAGAAACAGTGCCGTGCCTAGCGTAATCAATACTATTTTTTTCATGATAATGGCTGATGGAAAAGTTGGTGGTGGATGGAGGGAAGGTGCCGGACCGCCGGGGTACTACCGCCGGTAGCCCGGCACCTTCGCCATCATCTTTTAAAAGCCCAGGTTTACGCCCACAATGAAGGAACGCGTGACCGGGTAGTTGCTGCCACCTTGGAAGTCGATATTGGCCGAGGCAGTGCCCGTATTGCTGAAGCGCGACGAGTACGACAGGGCATCGGGGTCGATGGCCTTGTTGCGCTGGAAGTACTTGTCGGCGGCCCAGATGTAGGGGTTTTGCACCTGCACATACACGCGGGCCGAGCTCATGTAGGCCGATTTGGCCCAGGCGGCCGGAATGGTGTAGCCCAGGTCAATGCTGCGAATCTTGATGAAGGTGCCGCTGTGGTAGCCCAACGTCGAGCCGTAGTTAGGCCACTCGTTGGCGCGGGCCGTCTGGTCGGGCTGGGGGTATTCGTTGCTGGCGTTGGTAGGCGTCCAGTAGTCGAAGTTCAGCTGGTTGCGGCGGCCGGTGTTGGTAGCATAGTAGCTGGGGCCGAAGGAGAACGGGTCCACCACGGTGGCGCCCACGCGGGTCAGGGCCACAATGTTCAGGTCGAAGCCTTTGAAGCGGAAGCGGTTGGTAAAGCCCGCTTCGAACTTGGGCTGGCGCGAGCCGATAATCTGACGGTCGGCACCGTCAATCTTGCCGTCGTTGTTCACGTCTTCCACCTTAATCTGGCCGGGTTTGGAGCCGTATTTCTTGGCCAGGTCAGCCTCGTCGGTTTGCCAGATGCCCAGTTTCTTGAAGTCGTAAATCACGTACAGCGGCTGCCCAATGAAGCGTTGGTTACCAATGTCATCGCGCGGGCTGCCATCGGCATTGTACAGGTTCAGGTCGAGCACGCGCTCGCGGTTCACGGTGAAGTTCCAGTCGGTGCTCCACTCAAAGCCGCCGGGGTTCACTGAACGCACGTTGGCCGTGGTGAGCGAGATTTCAATACCCCGGTTTTGGGTCTGGCCGGCGTTGCGCACAAAAGCGCTGTAGCCGCTGGCAGTAGGCAGCGCGTCGGGCAGCAGCAGGTCGCTGGTGCGCTGCTGGTACAGCTCCACCGAACCCGTGAGGCGGTTGTCAAACAAGCCGAAGTCCAGGCCGAAGTTGGTGGTAGTAGTGTATTCCCAACCCAGAGCCGGATTCGGAATGTTGCTGGGAACTACGCCCACGGCACCTACGGCGCCATAGTTGTAGTAGCCCGAGCCCAGGCCGGCGGCCAGGGAGCCCTGCGTCTGGTAGGGGTTGATGGCGGTGCTGCCCACCCGGCCCAGGCTGGCGCGCAGCTTCAGCACGCTCAGCCAGTCCTGGCCTTTCAGAAACGACTCGTTGGCTACGTTCCAGGCAATAGCGGCCGAGGGGAACTGCTTGTACTTGTTGCCGGGCGCCAGGCGCGACGAGCCGTCGATACGCGAGGTCAGCGTGACCGAGTACCGGTTATCGAACGCGTAGTTGATGCGGGCCATGTAGGACTCCAGCGCCCAGTCGATGGGCTGGCGGTTGGCATTGGTCACGCTGTTGGGGGTGCCTGCGCCCAGGTTGGTGTTGAGCTGATAGTCGGCCAGCGTGGCCTGCACCGAGCCACCAAAACCGTCGTTGTGGTAGGTTTGACGGCTGTAGAGGGCCGTTACGTTCAGGTCGTGCTTCTCAGCAAACGTGCGGTTGCAGGTCAGAATGTTCTCGGCCAGCAGGTTGTAGGCAATGCTCGACCCGCTGCTGGCCGTGTTGTTGCCGTTGCCGTTCTGCGGGGTTTTGGAGGCGTAGAAGGCGTCGTCGGCCTGGGTCCGGCCATCGAGGCCCACGTTGAGGCGGTAGTCCAGCCCTTTCAGGATGTTCACCTGCCCGTAGAGGCTATTGAATGTGCGCAGGCGCCGGCGACGGTCCAGGTGGGCATTGGGCGTATACAGCGTAAGCGGGTTCGAGAGCTGGTCGGCGGTGGGGTATAGCAGGGGAATGCCGTCGTTATCGTAGGCCGAGGCCAGCGGACTAGTCGTCAGAATCTGATACAGCACGTTCACGTTAGGGTCCTTCTCATCCGTGAAAGTGTTCAGCGTGTTCATCCCTACTTTCACCCGGGTTCCTATCTTCTGGTCGAGCGTGCCGCGAATCGAGTAGCGCTCGAAGCGTTGCACTGGCACAATCCCGGTTTCGTCGTAGTAGCCCAGCGAAGCCGAGTACTGCGTCTGCTCGGTGCCGCCGCTCACACCCAGCGTGTGGTTCTGAATGTGGCCATTCTGAAACAGCAGGCTCTGGTAATCGGTGGTTTTACCGGCAGCGTAGTTGGCCCGCTCATCAGCCGTCAGGAAAGTGGTGGCGGTGGCGGGGTCGAAAGTGGGCGTCTGAGCTTTGTAGCCTTGCAGGCGGTAGTCGTAATACTGCTGGCCATTTTGCAGGTCGAACCGGTCGTAGATACGCTTCTGGCCGTAGTATCCGCTGTAGGTGGCACGGGCCGCGCCGGGCTTGCCGCGGCGCGTCGAAATCAGCATAACGCCGTTGGCACCGCGGGCTCCGTAGATGGCCGTCGAAGAGGCATCCTTCAGCACCTCCACCGACAGCAGGTCGTCGGGGTTCAGGTCGTTGATGCTGCCATCGTAGGGCACACCGTCCACCACCAGCAGCGGGTCGTTGCTGCCCGAGAGTGAGCGGTTGCCCCGGATGCGGATGGTGGGCGACTGGCCCGGCGCGGTGCCGTTGCTCGCAATGGTGATACCCGCCGCGCGGCCTTGCAAAGCCTGCGCTACGTTGGCCACCGGCACATCGTGCAGGGCCTGCTCGTCAACCGAGGATATGGCGCCCGTCACCTGGCTTTTGCGCTGCGTACCGTAGCCCACTACCTGAATCTCGTTCAGGGCCTGGGTTTCGGTGGTCAGGCGCGCGCTCACGCTACCCGAGGTGCCCACTGGCACCTCTTTCTTTTCGTAGCCAATCGAGCTGATGACCAGCGTATTGCTCCCCTCTGGCACCGCCAGCGAGTATTCGCCCGAAGCATTGGTGGTGGCCCCGATGGTGGTGCCTTTCACAATGACCGTGACGCCGGGCAGGGCCTCGCCCTTATCGGACGTGATGGTGCCGGAAACCGTGCGGCTGGCCTGTGCGAAGGCTGCCGATGGCATCAGACTACCAAGCAGCAGAACCGCTCCCATAACTGGCGCTAGCGGCCGTAACGGCCGTGGCGCAATGACAGATAAAGGTACTCGCATGATGAATGAGTGGGTTTTGTGGTGGGTTTTTTTGGTTAACTAAGAGGCAGAATCAGAAGCCGATGGAGTTGCCGCCATCCACGGGCAGCGACGCGCCGGTGATGTAGCGGGCCGCCTCGGAGGCGAGGAAAACGGCCGCGTTCCCGATGTCTTCGGGCTGGCCGAATTTGCCCATGGGGGTGCGGCGCATGGCCCGGTCGCGGCGGTCGGGGTCGGAGTTCATGGCCGTGCGGCTCATGGCCGTTTCGATGAAGCCAGGCGCGATGGCATTCACTCGCACGCCGTGGCCCGAAAACTCGGAGGCCAGAACCTTCACCATGCCTTCAACCGCCGATTTGGAGGCCGCGTAGGCCACCACCCGGTCGATGCCGTAGTAAGCGGCCATCGAGGAAATCATCAGAATAACGCCTTTGCGGCGGGCCACCATTCGGGTGGCACAGGCCCGCGTGAGGGCAAATACCGAGTGAAGGTTGGTGTGCAGAATGCGGCTGAATTCATCGTCGGTTACTTCCAGCGCGGGTTTTTTGAGGTTGATGCCGGCGTTGTTTACCAGAATGTCCAGCGGGCCGTGGGTGGCTTCTATCCGGGCCACCAGCCCCTCGATGGAAGACAGGTCGGTGACGTCGTTGACGAGGTACTGCGCCGACTCGCCCAGGTGTTCCACGGCATCGCGCAACACTTCCTCGCGCCGGCCGGTGATGACCACCGTGGCGCCGGCTTCGGTCATGCAGCGGGCTATTTCCAGCCCAATGCCGGTACCTCCGCCGGTTATCAGCGCCAGCTTGCCATCCAACGAAAAGACGTTGGCGGGGTGAGGAAGGTCGGCGATGGCCGCGCCGGATGTATGTACTTGGTTCTCCATGTTGATAAGCGTTGCAGCGAAGAAGCTATTTCAGTTGATAGAAGTCCACCAGATTAGGGCCGAAATACACCCGCCAGGGCCTTCACTTTCTGCAAATATTCCGGCGTGAGGTAGCGGGCGCTGGCGTTCACGTTATTGATGGCCAACCTGTTGATGCCGATGGACGCGTTGGCGCGGGCATAATCAGTGTAGCGTGGGTCGAGCCGCTCGGGCAGCTCGTACCATTTCCAGATGGAAGAGCCCGCGTAGCCGCGCTCCACGGTGCCGTTAGGATTGTCCCAATGATTGAGCAGGCGGTACTGAATGCGCGGGTTGCTGGCCTGCGTCAGGTTGGCCAACGACTGGCCGGTTTGTAGGTGCCGCAGCAGCGCGTACACGCCGTAAAGCACGCCGGCCCCGCTCCTACCCGTCAACACCACGTCGCGGCCCTGGCTGGAAATGCGGTAACCGTCGGTGGTCTGAGTAATTGTAATTCCGGCAACGTTTGCAGTCGGGCTTACGATTAAAGAAATTCCGCGGTTGGTACTACTTGCCTGGGGCTGGGCCACCAGCGGCACCGGCTGGTCCAGCAACCCCTGCAACCCGCGCTGCAACTCGCTGACGGCGGTTCTAAGCACGGCAGAGGTGCTCCCTTCGACAGCAATGTATTGGGCAGCTTGCCGGTAGGCATTGCGCTGGGCTACGTCCGTAATCAGGTCATACTTCTGCCACAGCATGTAGCCGTCGGCGGCCTTGCTGCGAGGCGAGGCGGCGACAAATGCCAACGGTAGCAGGAAAGACCGGAGCAACATGGGGTGGGATTTGGGAAGGGCTAGGCGGAGAGGGAGGCGGCGTGGCGGAGGGTGGCAGGCGGCGCTTCTGCTGCCAGGCCGCGCCGGATGCCGTATTCCAGGCCGCGCAGCTCGGCTAGCCCGCGCAGACGGCCAATGGCCGAGTAGCCGGGGTAGGTTTTTTTGTGGAGGTCGTCGAGCATCTGGTGGCCGTGGTCGGGGCGCATCGGAATCTGGGAAGTCCGCGCTCCGTTCAGGCGGCGGCGCTGCTCTTCCAGCACCAGCTCGCGCACCACGGCGTACATGTCCACGTCGCCGGTCAGGTGGTCGGCCTCGTGGAAGTTGCGGGGGTTTTCCTCGCGCTTGGTGGCCCGCAGGTGTATGAAGTGAATGCGCGAGGCAAACTGACGGGCAATGGCGGGCAGGTCATTATCGGCCCGCACGCCCAAGGAGCCCGTGCAGAACGTGAGGCCGTTGGCCGGCACGTTGCAGGCAGCGAACAGCTGCTCGATGTCGGCCGCGGTGCTCACCACGCGGGGCAGGCCCAGTAGCGGATAAGGCGGGTCATCGGGGTGAATGCAAAGACCAATGCCAAGCTCTTCAGCTACGGGAGCCACTTCGCGGATGAAATAGTGCAGGTTCTCGCGCAGGGCCGCGGCATCGATGGTGGCGTATTCGTTCAGCAAATCCTGAAAGCCCGACAGCTCAAAAGCTTCTTCAGAGCCGGGCAAGCCCAGGAGCACCGTGTTGGTCAGCGCCGCAGCTTCCTCGGCACTCATGGCGGCAAATTGCTGGCGGGCGGCCTCGACCACGGCGGGCTCGTAGTCGTTTGCAGCCCCGGGGCGCTGCAGAATGCAAAGGTCGAACACGGCGAAATCCTGCCACACAAAGCGCAGGGCCAGGGAGCCGTCGGGCATTTCGTAGCGCAGGTTAGTGCGCGACCAATCCAGCATCGGCATGAAGTTGTAGCACACCGTCCGGATGCCGCAGGCGGCCAGGTTGCGCAGCGAGGCTTTGTAGTTCGCTATGTACGACTCGCGAGAAGGCCGCCCTTTTTTAATGTCTTCGTGCACCGGCAGGCTTTCCACTACCACCCAACCCAGGGGCGAATGCGAGTCGTTGTTGACTTCAATGAGTTGCTGGCGCGCCTGGATTTCGCTCACGGGCCACACCGCGCCCACGGGCAGCTGATGCAGGGCCGTCACGATTCCCGCGCACCCGGCCTGCCGGATATCGAAAAGCGAAACGGGGTCGTGAGGACCGAACCAACGCATGGTGTGTAGCATAAGATTCTTCGTCAGAATACAATTTACTTGTATCGGCAGTCGTCTGGTTGAGTAGCATCCCCGAAAAGTTTCCGGAAACACCTTTTCTGAACTTCTTACCGAAAGTACATCATGTTACCGCTATATCAACACCCCAAAAAGTGCCCAAACACTTATTTTTCGCATAAAAACTATCGGTAACGATTCCGGAATCGTTACCGATAGTTTTTATTTCGGGTGATACTCTGAAAAATAATTTGTGTATTACCTTTGAACAAGTAGATAAAGCATAGGTGAAAATTGGTGTCGAAAAAGGTCTTTTTATAAAAAAAGTACAAATCAAGATGATAACCTGCGTCAAATGCAAGCTGAGTAGCTCGGTTCTGAAAGCCGGCTTCGTGAGAGGCCGCCAGCGTTTTCTGTGCAAAGCCTGCGACTACCACTTCACGGAAGAAAAGCCCGCCGGGCAGCTCACCGAGCGCCGCCGCAGCCAAACCACCATCGGCGACGTGGCCAAAGCCGTTGGCGTGGCTTCCTCCACGGTGTCGCGGGCGCTGAACGGGCACACCGACATCAGTCCCGTAACGCGTCAGGCCATTCTGGACGTAGCACGACAGATGGACTACCACCCCAACCTACTGGCCCAGAGCCTTAAAAGCCGGGAAACGCACACGCTGGGTGTTATCATTCCGGACATTGAGCGGCCGTTTTTTGCGACCGTGGTGAGCGGCATTCAGTCCGTGGCCTCCGAGGCGGGCTACCAGGTTATGATTTGTCAGTCGAAGGAATCATATGAGACGGAGGTGAGCAACGTGCAGGCCCTGGTGGCCAGCCGTGTCGACGGCCTGCTCATCTGCCATTCCCGCGAAACCGAGAACTTCGACCACGTGAAACCCGCCGCCTGCCGGGGCGTGCCTGTGGTGCATTTCGACCGCGTGAGCAACGAAGTAGAAAGCGCCAAGGTCATTCTCGACGACTGGAACGGGGCTTACAACGTGACGGAGCACCTCATTCAGCAGGGCGCCCGGCACATTGCCATCCTGGCCGGGCCCGAGTCGCTGCTCATCAGCCGCAACCGGCTGGCCGGCTACCAGCACGCCCTCAAGCGCTACCAGCTGCCCCTGCGCCCCGAATACGAGGTGCATATCGACTTTCGGACCGAAGAAGCCGAAGCCACCCTCGATGCTTGGCTGGCCCTACCCGAGCCGCCCGACGCCATTTTCGCCATCAACTACACCAACGCCTTCGACCTGCTGGTGGCCCTCAAAAAACGTGGTCTGCGCGTACCCGACGACATTGCCGTGGTGGGCTTTGGCGATGAGTTTATGGCTTCCATGATAGAGCCTGGCCTGACTACAGTCAACCTCCACCCCCACCGCATTGGCCAGCAGGCGGCTCGGCTTTTCCTGGAGCAGGTGCGCCAGAAAGAAGATTTCAAGCCCCGCACGTTCGTTATTACCGGCGAGTTGGTCATTCGTGGCTCATCGCTGAAAGGCCTGGGCAAATCATTTCGGCTGTCTATTTAGAAGTGTGAGCCGGTATGGTTCAGTTCCAAAATCGGCTCGATGCGGAGGCGGCAACTCCCTCCCTTCAAAGCGTAAGAACCAGTACCCTCCGGCGCGTATGGCAGTTTTTGGGGAAGTGTCCTTGACAGATTGAAAAACGTCCGGGGCAGCGGCAACTGGCAGCCTGCTGATTAAAGCACCTGTCCGAAAAACAGTTGTCTGCCGCAGGCCTAATAAACGGACCGGGCACCGATGGTTTTGGCCACCTATCGCAAACGGTACCGGTAGCTTAGCCTTAAAATCATCTATCTATCAAATAGTTGTGCAGGAAAAAGGCGCTTCTATATTTACACAATAGTCTGGCTGATATAATGGCCTACGACCCGTTTTTGCTATTTCCTGGTACTGCTTTCCTACCTTAAAATTCCCCATGCTCACTTGTTTCAAAGCAACCGTTTCGGCGCCCATACTGGCCGCTTCCCTGGCTTTAATAGGCACCTGCCAAAGCAACAATTCCACGCAAGAGACCCCGGCCACTGCTGAAACTGCGCAGGTCAACCCCACCGCGGCCAAAAAGCCCCTGTCCGAACCGTTGGTACGGGATATCTACACCGCCGACCCTTCAGCCCACGTGTTTGAGGGCAAGATTTACATCTACCCGTCGCACGACATCGAAGCCGGAATTGCGGAGAATGACAAGGGCGACCATTTCGCCATGCGCGACTACCACATTCTGTCCATGGACAGCATCAACGGCAAGGTGACCGACCACGGCGTGGGGCTCGACATCAAGGACATTCCCTGGGCCGGCCGGCAGTTGTGGGCCCCCGACGCCGCCTTCAAAAACGGCACGTACTACCTCTACTTCCCGGTGAAGGACAAGCAGGATGTTTTCCGCATCGGCGTAGCCACCAGCAAGTCGCCCACCGGCCCCTTCAAAGCGGAGCCCGCGCCCATTGCCGGCAGCTTCAGCATCGACCCTGCCGTGTTTACCGACTCCGACGGCGAGGCCTACATGTACTTCGGGGGCCTTTGGGGTGGCCAACTCCAGCGCTGGCAAGGCGGGACGTACAACCCCAACGCCGCCGAGAAAGAGCCCAGCACCGCCGTGCCCGCTCTCAACGCGCGCATGGCCAAGCTCAGCCCGGACATGAAGCGATTTGAGGGCCCGGTGGAGGAAGTTGTGATTCTGGACGAGAACGGCAAGCCGCTGCAGGCCAGCGACACCAACCGCCGCTTCTTCGAAGGCGGCTGGATGCACAAGTACAACGGCAAGTACTACTTCTCCTACTCCACCGGCGACACTCACCTGCTGGTGTATGCTACCGGCAGCTCGCCCACCGGCCCATTCACCTACCAGGGCGTCATCATGCAGCCCGTGCAGGGCTGGACCACGCACCATTCCATTGTGCCTATCAAAGACAAGTGGTACATCTTCTACCACGACACCCAACTCTCCGGGAAAACCTGGCTTCGCAACATCAAGGTCACCGAACTGAAGCGCCGGGCCGACGGCGCCATTGAGACCATCACGCCCTAAACCGGGCCACGCGTGCTGAAACAAGCCAGGGCTATTGCAGGCCGCTGCTCGACCAGCCCAAGCCCACCCAGGCCAACGGCAACTGGGTCGTACCCGGTAGGGCCTACTTCTGTGCCTTTCAGGATATGAGCACCAAGCACGTGGTCGGCTGGCGCGTGGGCGCAAGTATGCCCGAAGAACTGGTGACCACCGCCTTGCAGCGGGCTTTTTTCGGCCAGCCGCCCACCCCGGGCCTGGTCGTCCACTCCGACCGGGGTCGTACCCGGTAGGGCGGGCAGTACTGTGGCAATGTCTACCGTGCCCTGCTCCGCCAGCACGGGGCCCTGCGCTCGCAGAGCCGCCGCTGCGACTGCTACGATAATGCCCAAGCCGAAAGCCTGTGGTCCCGGCTCAAAACCGAGGTGCTCGAAGGGCGCGAGTGGCCGGTTTTTGCCGAGGTGGCCGACGCCCAGGCCAGCGTCGCCGACTATTTTGACTGGTATAATCACGAGCGCCTGCACTTCAGCATCGGTTATCAGATGCCCTATCACACACACCAACAACTACTTCAAACTACTGTCCTAAATTGTCCAGCGTAAATGGACCACCTCAAAGATGGTCGTTCCATTTTTAGATTCTTTCCCCTTGCCTGTCGATTCCCATTTACGGGTTCGACACTGCTCATCTCCCCAGACCTACATTGCTTATTTCAGGATTTTTCCGTTTTTCCAAACTTCTTCTTTTACTTTTCTTCGGTTTATAGCAGTAGCTGTTTAGGCGTGCATTGGCGTTAAATGCAGCCGGGACGCCATGCTTTCAAAACCCGCTGTCGGTTCAAATAATGCTGGCTTCACCCCGGCAACGAGCGCATGGCGGAGGCCGACCAACTCCTCCGAAAATATAGGTAGGCAGAACACCGGTGTGTCACGCTGTCCGCCAGTACATCTCCAACAGCGGCCCTTGCACGCATAAAGCCGGGACTTGGGGCAGTAACTGCTGGGGAGTACTTGGAGCATTGCCTCCCCTACTGGAATTGGCGGCTCGGTAGTAGCTGTTCCCCAGCCTGCGCCAGGGCATCGCGTTGCGGCCGCTTCGCCCGGGGAGGGATTAAGTAGGCGAATTAGGGGTTAAGGCGCTGTCAATGGTCGATACCGTCCCGGCCGTAGAAAGCCGCTTCCGGCTCATCATCCCTGACGAGCTACCCCTGCGCCTACCCGCCGATTGTGTGCCCCCCCCCCTGCACGAGCCGTTGCCTGAAGGGAACATTGGCTATGACTGCCCCCTACCCCCCTTCGCGAACAGTTGGCCAGTCGCGATGCCAAGCTCGTCAGCGAGGGCACCGGCAGCACCTGGCGGGCACTGGCCCAGCGGGGCCTGCTGGAAGTAGAAGACCAGTTGCCCTACGTAGTGACCGGCTCGCCCCCAACCATGCACTACCATCTGCCGCAAGCTCGCCCGGCAGCTGACGGGGGAAGTACGTGCCCCGAACCCCACCAAAGTGCTGGACCGGGCCACCTGGCAGCTACTGGCGCAGTTGTGGCACCGCCACCCCAACGCCATGCACCAAGTGCCGGCCTATGCCAGTGGCGAAGTTTTCAGCCGACTCGAACGAAGCGCCCCGTCGCAAAAAGTGCTCGGGCAGGCAAATCAGGAACGTCTGGTGGAAGGATAGCCTACGTACAGCCTGACAACGGCGGGCCGGATTTACTATTACCAGCACTTTACGGCCAACACTGCGGCCCACCCCGGCGTGGCCGCGGCAGACCCGGGCCCCCTGCCTGTCGAGTTGGCACTTCGCCTGGAGCAGTTAGTTGAATAAGCCCGGGGATTGGTGCACGTCCCTCCGACCGGTTTGTTTGAGCAGTGGCAGCAGGCGCTGCGCACAGGTTTCTCGGCGTTCCCTTTGTAACTGGAGCCCTACCAGCGCCAGGACTGGGTACGTCGCGGACTGCCCGAATCCCCACCGGTGGTCGGGGAGCCGGAGCCGGGTAGATGGGGCAGCAACCTGTACGCGAGCTGGCGCCTTTACGCGCGTGATTGGTACCTGCGTCACCAGCTAGCGCCGGCCGACTGGAATCGTTATTGCCTTTGGCAGGCCGTTTAGCTGGTAGCGGGCAAGCTGGAGTGGCAGCGCAACCGACTGTATGCTCGGGCGTTTTATTCCGAAAAAATCAGGGTAGTGCGCAGCTCCCTGGGTCGCTTCATTTCCAACTATCAGGTCCGCGAACTCAGCACCCTGATGCTACAGCTGGTGCTTAAGAATCGCTGCTCCTGCTGGCTGGTCAATCTTCGACACGTGGAAAACATCAACGTGCTCTTGCTACGCCGGGGATTAGTGGACGGCTTTATCCAGGCGGGCTTGCAACTCGCGTCCGCAGCCTCCTTACGGGTGGCGTTCGTGGCTCCGCCCATACCACTCGCCGACTGGCAGACCGACTGGCAGACCGACTGGCAGGCCAGCTTGCCGACGGCATTGAAATGGGATGTTTTTGAGTGGCACGAATTGCCGAATGAGCCGGCGGCGGAAGTCTGGCTAGCCCATTCACCATTCATGAGAACCCACCCTGCGCACGGCCATTAGGTTTTACGACCCGTTCTGTGGCTAACCTAGGTAACGGGTTAAACAGGATAAAAGGGTCGATAATGACCTTAAGTGGGGAAAAATCTCCCCTGTATCGTAGTGAAATAAAACGGAGCATTTCGCATAGGCTACCAGTTTATTTTTATAAAGACATAAAGACAAAAAGCCCATAAAGACAAGCTCAAGAGCAGATGGTGGCTTTTTTTCGGGGGAAAATTTTTCATCCAATGGCCTTTATACCAAAGATTTATTTAAAAAATAAAGATAATATATACATCAAGACTGTAAAGACCTGTTTTATATAAAGCTAAACTTTACCATCTTTGCATCAAGATAGTCTGTACATCAATTCTTAAAGATGAAAGTCATTGCAATTGCCCAGCACAAGGGTGGGGTAGGGAAAACGACTTCCGCGCTTGGCATTGGCCACTCGCTGGTGCTGCTTGGGCACCGGGTGCTGCTCATCGACTGTGACCCGCAAAGCAACCTCACCTCCACCTTTGCCGGCGTGCAGGCCCCGAACCTGTGCATGGTTTTGCGGGGCGAGGCGACGTTGGCCGAGGTGGTGCAGCCCGTGGGGGATAAGCTGAGCCTGATAGGCTCCCGGCCTGAGCTGAGCCCACTCGAGCGCATGATTGGGGCCGATGCGACCCATCCCAACCTGCTGCGCCGGCAGTTGGCGGGTTTGCAGGGCCAATTCGATTATGTCATCATCGATACGCCGCCTTCGATGGGCCCGATGACGGTGATGAGCCTGACTGCGGCCCATTACGTGCTGGCTCCCATGCGCCCCGACCCATTCGCATTCGCCGGCTTCTACAAGCTACTTGATATGCTGGAAGCTGTGCGGGACAATTTCAACCCGGCGCTGGAGCTGAAGGGCGTTTTTCTGACGCAGTACCATCCGAGTTACCGGGGGCAGGTGTACCACGATTTTGCGGCGGAACTGGCGCAGCAGCCGCGCGTGAAAGGCCTTCTAACGGACACGTCCATTCGCATCAACGCCAAACTGGTGGAAGCGGTGGCCCTGAAAAAGAGCATTCACGCCCATGCCCCCGAATCCAACAGCGCGCACGACTACCTGGCTCTCACCGAAGAAATTTTAACCCGGATTGCCCAATGAGCAAGCAGCCCCGCCCCAGTTTCGCCACCACCGTTGTAGCCGACATTACGGGGGTTTCTCCTCAGGGTGTCAATCCCGACCAGGCCCTGTGGCCTAATGCCGGCACTATTCGCCCGGCTAATGAGGCTGGCGTCGCTAAGTCGGAGCCGACTTTGGCAATGCAGGATGCCGGCAAACAAGCCAATCTTTCCAATAAAGACAGTCTTTACGATAAAGATATCAAGCCGGAAAAGATTGTCTTTTCCAATAAGCTGGAAGCGGCTACTTACCTGAAGCTTCAGCAACTGGCAACGTACGGCGGCGAGAATATTCAGGAGATTCTGGAAGCAGCGCTGACGGCTTATTTCGAGGGGAAAGAGGAAGCTTCCCGGCCCTTGCCCCCCAAGGTCCTGACCGTGTTGCGGAAAAAATATCCGTTTCTGTAACCACTGCGCTGGGCTTTGCGGTGCGATGGTCGCGGGCAGCCATTAGGGAACATGCTCCTGGATGCGTTTATGGCGGCTACCGCCCGCTATTGGGTTCAAGGCAACGAAGAACAGAACGCGCAGCTTGAACAAGGCAAACTGCTTGCATTGCCCTTCCAAGCCCAACAGCCGCTTGAGGTCGTGCACCAAGGGCGTCCGGGTACCGAAGCTGCCATACTGCTTCAGCAACCAATAAATTCGGTAGGAGTGGGCACTTTTGAGCTAGAGCAGCTGCAGCAGCTGAGCCTGCGTAAAGTTACCCTCGTTGAGCTGCAGCAGGTGGTCGCGCACCCGGTCGTTGAACCGCACCACCAGCGACCGCTCCTCACTGCTGTAGTCCGCGTAGGCCATGAGCGGCGGGTTGGAAAAGCTGGGTGTGTCCTCTGCAGCCTTGTTAACCGCTTTTTTCTTGCTGGGACACTCGATGTACAACACCCGTGAAGCCAGTAGGGCACACATGTCTTTGAGTTGCTGATAATCGTTGCTACTCGGCCGCCGACCCGAAAGGGCCACCACCTTCGTGACCGGGATGCGCATCTCACTGAACTCCGTATCGTCGCATTGAATGCGCGAGAGCGTAGCCATGAACAGTCGCATCTCCAAGGTGGTGAGCGCAAACCGGGCGTTCACCAAATCGTTTCATTGTACGACCAACTTGCTGACGGTGTCGGGTTTCGGCGGGTCGAATAAGGAAACCTGCATGGTGGGGTGGGGGAGGGTAGAAGCTTGAGACAGCAAAGTATTACAAATATTAGCGGTGGTCTATTATAGGGTGAGATTATAATTATCAATTACGATTTTAATTCGGGCGGTGTGCATGGCCAAGGATTTGCTGAACGAGCAGGACTTGCGCACGAGCACGCCGCAACGCTGGCGCAGGGAACAATTAATAGCCTCGACGATGCTGGTCTGCCCCCCGCCTTTGGGGCTGGGCCGGTGCTGCCACCGCGGCAGCACCTTGGCGTAGGCTTTCCACTCGTCGGTGAAGAACCAACAATGCCGGCGGTAATGCACCGGCCGCGACTGCCACAACTGGCGCAGGGGCGCTTGACCCCGGCTGCCCAGCGTCCAGCCCACGATGCGCCGCCGGGTCCGCTCAATAACCAGCCACAGCCACCGAGCAGCATCGCCACCACGTCCTCGACCCACCGGTCAGCGGGCGGTAAGGCTGCCTGTTCCAGTCCCAAGCGCCACGCGATACAGGAACGCACCAAGGCAGGGGTACTTTTCCGTTCTCAGAGCAGCTTTCCAGCTGTTACTTCTTCGACTTTAGACTTGGGAAGCGGCCCTGAAGTTCGGTTATGATAAAAGCCGGAAGCGGGCACATGAGTTTGCCAGCCTGTTTGGCCAAGTTGCCGGCTTTACGGGCAGCGACTACTTTTTTCAGGGCATCGTCGTTGGGCGCCACAAGTTGTAAAATGCGCTGGGCCATCGGCTTGTCGATACCGTCCTCAAGCAGCAAGCTATAGGTAAGTTTACGGCGGTCATCAAACTGAGCCAGGAAGGCTTCAAAGCCAGCGTCGTCCTGTACCGGCAGGCCCTGGCCAAGCCGGTTTTTGGTGCGCTCGGACTTTTCGGGCCGCTCCGGCGGCGGGAGGGCGAACTTGATGGCCGTAACCTTCTTTCCTGTTTTGACGGCCTCATAGGAGAAGGGAAAACCTACGTCCTCGGCCCCGAGTTGCTTAACGGCGACCTCCAGCACATAGCGGTTGAAGTCGCCCCATTTCCCGTAGGGGCTATTACCTTCAAAAAGATAGTCCTGGAGTTTGTCGAGCGCGATTTCTTTGGAACCCAGCGACTGATATGATTTGAGAATCCAGTAGAGCCGCTGGGAGTTAGCATTCTTGATGACAAGTAGCTTCTTCACATCGGCTGAGGTGAAGCCGGGCTTGCTGCCTTCAACCACCTTAGTGATTTCCATGAGGTAAGGGCGAATCTTCGGGGCGAAGTTGCCGGTTACCAAGCCCGTACCGGCGTCGATGCCGATATCGGAAACGATACGGGTGCGGTACTCACTGTTCTGGGGGTTAGAGCCCACCGGCACCAGTCGCAGGTCATGTTCGTAAAGAGCCTTGCACGCGGCGCCCACCAAGCGGTAGGCCTTGCCTCCGGCATCAGGGTAGATATCAGTAATCTTCAAGCGTATGGGCGGGAGCGGCCCCTCGTCATTCTGATGGATGCCCTGGAGAGCCATGACCATGATGCGGGCTTCTAGCTCGCCCATGTGAAGGTTGGTGCGAATGAGGTTGTTGTGCTGGAATATAACGTCGTTGCGCGCTGGGGTAGTATCCATTAGGCGGAGTTGTCAGACTAATAAGTGTAAAGATAACAAGAGTCTTTTAACTATGGTAATTAAACACTCAATTACCATACATGATACGCATTGGCCTTTTTCAGCCGGGTCCTTACCATACTTGTCGGAACCTTTACCATACATAGCCTTACTCTTTACCCATTATTCCAAGCGGAACTCCTACCACAGTTGGCGGAACCTTTACCATAGATAGGTTTATTCTTTACCCGTTATTCTAAGCGGAACCTTTACCACAGTTGGCGGAACCTTTACCATAGATGGACTTACTCTTTGCCCATTGTTCCAAGCGGAACTCCTACCACAGTTGGCGGAACCTTTACCATAGATAGATTACGGTTACCACAGTTAGCGGAACCTTTACCATACATACCGGAACCTCTACCACAGTTGGCGGAACCTTTACCATACATGCTCCATCGGTGCCAGCTAGGGTCATTTTTACGAGATTGACAACAAGGAGAAAATACTTCAGAGCAAAAATTAATGTACATACATCGGTCGGCCAGCTTGCGGAGCTTCGTTCGCGCAGGACCCGCCGACTCTTTTTCTTAAAAGCTTTCGCTTGAAAATGCGAGCAGGCAGGCCCCTTTTTTTTAATCATAAAAAAAAAATGGGCGAAGCCCCATCTTCTCTTTTCTTTAATCTTCTATCTTCTATCTTCTAGGGCGCCGTACCGACTGGGGATGAGTTAGTTGTGAGCTTATCTCTGGTAAAGGTTCCGCTAAAAAGTGATAATGGTTCCGTTCTTAAATGGTAACACTTCCGCTAACTATGGTAGGAGTTCCGCTCAAGACTGGTAGAGGTTCCGCCGATGTATGATAAAGGTTCCGTCAACTGTGGTAAAGGTTCCTAGTGCTCAGTTAGGCAAGTTGACGAGCAAAACACAGGTTCTGGCGTTGAGGGTGTGTAGCCCGTCCCCTCACTCCCTTTTTGCTGCCGGCTGCTGACCAGTCCGCCCTCGAATCATTCACGCGTACCGGTCGCCGCCCGGTGCGGGCCGTACGCCGCGCGCAGGCGCTGCTGGCCCTGGCCACCGGCATCGGCCAGCAGGCCGCCGGGCAAGTGGCTGGCCTAAGCCGCCAGACCGTGAGCCAACTCCGTGCTCGCTATGAGCAAGGCGGCTGGCAATTTGCCCTGGCCGAGGCCCCGCGCAGCGGCACGCCCCCGCGCCTCGACGGCCCCCAACGGGCGGCACTCACGGCGCTGGCCTGCACGCCTGCTCCCACCGGGCACAGCCGCTGGACGCTGCGCCTGCTGGCCGATAAAGCCGTGGAATGATGCCTGGTGGACACGATTTCGCACGAAACGGTAAGCCAGGTACTTAAAAAAACGAGCTGCAGCCCCACCGCCAGCAGCACTGGTGCTTAAGGGCGATAAACGCCGCCTTCGTAGCCAGGATGGAGGACGTGCTGGCCGTTTACGAGCGGCCCTACGACCCGCGGTTTCCCGTCGTCTGCTTCGATGAGCGGCCCTGCGTGCTGCCCCGTGCCGGCCCAACCCGCCACGGGCGACCAACCGGCCAAGGCCGGGCGGCCCCGGCGCGAGAGCAGCACCTATGTGCGCCAGGGCACGGCCTGTTTGCTGGCCGCTTTCGAGCCGGGCACGGGCCAGCGCCTGGTCGAGGTCTCGGCCCAACGCACCGGGGCCGACTACTGCCGCTTTCTGCAGCGCCTGGCGGCGACCTACCCGCAGGCTGAGAAAATTGTACTGGTGCAGGACAACCTCAATACCCACACCGACTTCGTCTTTTACCAGCACCTACCCCCCGCCAGGCTGCGGCCAGGCCGCGCGCTTCGAACTGCATTGCACGCCAAAAAATGCGTCCTGGCTCAATATGGTGGAACTTGAACTCTCTGCTATTGCCCGCCAGTGCCTGCACCAGCGCATCCCCACCCTGGAGCAACTCAGCGCTCACGTCGCAGCTTGCGTGACCGAGCGGAATGCGGCCCGGGCCACGGTCAAATGGCAATTCACTCTGGAAAAAGCCCGCGTCAAGCTCGGCCGACACTACCAGAAGATTAGGGCAACTAACTTGCCTGACTAAGCACTAGCCCCGCGCGGGCGCCCTGAGCAACGTTTAACGGCTGACCACGAAAACTACGCCAGGCAGTATCGGGTTCAGCAAGCTGTCTGATTACTGTCAGGCTCCGTTCGCCCGCAGTTTTAACCAACCTCTCCTTTATAACTTGACGACCAGTGGTAAATGCCCATCCGCTCCTAAAATATGGGGTCCCTTTCCTGATTAACGGAGCTTGGTTCTTGGGGGCTTGCCTACTGCTCAAAAGCGGGGAACATAGTGGTTTAGCTGGGTTTTATAACGGCTACATCGTTGTTGTGGCCTCCCTTTTATTGGGGCTCATACCACGAATGGTTTAGCGAAAGGGTCCGAACGGCAAAACGAGGGTTTGGGTACCATTTGCTGGACTACGCGCGGTTCGTGAAGCTGCCGAATTAGCTATCTGACGTAGAATAAACAAAAATCCCCGCTGGCAATACCAGCGGGGATTTTTGTGGGTGCCTGGCGGGACTATTCGCGCATTAGGCGGCGGGTTTCCACGCCGTCGGTGTTGCGCAGGCGCAACAGGTACACGCCCGTGGCCACACCCGTCAGGTCGAGGGTGCGGGTGGCGGTACCGGCATTGGCCGGCAGCAGCTCGCTGAGGATAACCCGGCCCAGCGCATCAAGCACCGTGAACTGGGTGGCGAGGCGGTAGCCGGTCAGCTCCAGGGTTACCTGGCCCGTGGGCGTGGGGTTGGGATACACCAGCAGGCTGGTCCCGGCAATGCCGTTGCGGGCCGCCGTGATAACCCGTGGGGTCGAGGGCAGCGAAACGCAGCCGTTGGCATTGGTGGTGGTCACGGTGTAGGAGCCGTACTGAGCGGGCAGGCCGTTCACCACGT
This sequence comes from Hymenobacter artigasi, assembly GCF_012275535.1. Classification (GTDB taxonomy): domain Bacteria; phylum Bacteroidota; class Bacteroidia; order Cytophagales; family Hymenobacteraceae; genus Hymenobacter; species Hymenobacter artigasi. The sequence goes on from NZ_JAAVTK010000005.1 coordinate 279,568, forward strand.
AGGTCTGGCCCGTCGCGCCGGCAATGGCCACGCCGTTGAGGAAGAACTGGTTGCCAGTCGTGGCGCTGGAGGTCAGCGTCGTCGTGGTGCCGTTGTAAACCACGCTGAGGGTGGGCGTGGCCGGGCGCGGGTTCACCGTGAAGGTGGCCGTGGCCGTGGCGGCGGCGCAACCACCGGCGGCGGCTACCGTGTTGGTCACGGTGTAAGTGCCGGTCGTGGAGGTAGCCGGGTCCACCGCACCGGTCGTGGCGTTCAGGCTCAAGCCAGTACTGGCGGTGAAAGTGCCGGCCGAAGCGCCCGTGCCCAGCGTCACGGGCAGCAGCGTGGCCGAGCCCGCGCAGGCGCTGGTGGTGGCGTAGCTGAATGCGGCCGTCGGAGCAGCTGTGATAGTCACCGGGGTAGTGGCCGTGGTGGCGGCGCAGCCGCCGGCGGCACCGATGCCATTGGTAACCGTATAGGTACCAGGAGTGCTGGCCGCCAAATTGATTACACCAGTATTGGCATCAATGACCAAACCGGGAATTGATGCCAGGAAGCTGCCAGCACTGGCACCCGCAGCCAGTACGGGTGCGGGGTTGGTACCGGTTACGCAGTAGGTAGCGCTGGCGTAGGAGAACGTAGCAACTGGAAAGGCCGTGATGGTCACCTGAGTCGTGGCCGTGGTGGTGGCGCAGCCGTTGGCGGCGGCTACCGTATTGGTCACCGTATAAGTGCCAGGTGTCGAAGCTGAAAGCACAATCAAGCCACTCGCGGCGTTAATTGACAGTCCCGTGGTCGAGGTGAATACGCCCCTCGAGGCGCCCGCGACTAACACGACCGTTGGGTCGGTGGTACCGCTTACGCAGAAGGTAGGGATGCTCGCACCGTAGCTGAATAGGGCAATGGGGGCGGCCGTGATGGTTACCGTGCTCGTGGCCGTGGCGGCAGCGCAGCCGCCGGCAGCGGCGACAGTGTTGGTCACGGTGTAGGTGCCGGCCGTGGAGGAAGCCAGCGTGATGGCCCCGGTCGTCGCATTCAGAGTCAGGCCGGTGGTCGAGGTGAACGTACCGGCCGTAGCGCCCGTGCCGAGCGTGAGGGCTGGGTTGGTCGTACCGCTCACGCAATAAGTCGCGGCGTTGCCGTAGCTGAAGGCCGCTACTTGGCCCGAAGTGATAGTCACCGAAGCCGTGGCCGCGCTGCCGCACACCCCGGCCACCGTGTAGGTCACGGTGTAGGTGCCCGGGGTCGAATTGCTCAGGTTGATGGCCCCCGTGGTGGCGTTCAGGCTTAGGCCCGTAGTCGAACTGAACGTGCCGCCGCTGGTGCCCGTCACCGTGGGTGTGGGGTTGGTGCCGGTGGCGCAAAACGTAGCACCCGAGTAGGCGAACGTGGCCGTCGTGGCTGGCGTGATGGTCACCGTGGTGGTGGCCGTGGCGGCCGCGCACCCGCTGGCGGCAGCCACCGTGTTGGTCACGGTGTAGGTGCCGGCCGTGGAAGTGCTGAGCGTGATAACGCCCGTGGTGGCGTTGATGCTCAGGCCCGTCGTCGAAGTAAATATGCCGGCCGAAGCGCCGGTGTCCAACGTGGGCGTTACGGTACTGGTGCTGCCGGCACAATACGTCGTGGCCGTGGGGTAGGAGAACGTCGCCACCGGAGCCGCCACGACGGTTACCTGCGCGGTCGCGCTGGTGGGGCAGCTGGCCGTGCCCCCGGTGTAGCGGATGGTGTAAGTGCCCGGCGTAGTAGAAGCCAGCGTGATAACGCCGGTCGTGGCATTCAGCATAAGGCCGGTGGTCGAGGTGAAACTGCCACCCGTGGGGCCGGTGATAGTGGGCGCAGGATTGTTGCTGGCCGTCTGGCAGTAGCTGGCGGCACTGTAGGTGATGGTGGCGACCGGACAGGTGACCGTGAACGTCACGGCGTTAGAGGTACCGGCTGGGGTGGTGACCGTGACGGGGCCGGTGGTGGCCCCGGGGGGCACGGCCAGCACGAACTGCGTCGCCGAATTGCTGGTGAAGGTGCTGGTCGTCGTCCCGTTGAAGCTCACTTGGGTCGCCCCGCTCAACAAGGTGCCGGTAAGCGTGACGCTGGTGCCCACGGCCCCGCTGGTGGGCGAAATGCTGGTAAGCGTGGGCACGGGCACCGTGAAGGGGGTGGTGCTGGTCGCGGTGCCGCCGGGGGCAGTGACGCTAATCGGGCCGGTTTGGGCCCCGGTGGGCACCACGATGCCCGTGATTTGGGTGCCGGCCGCGTTCACGGTGAAGCCGCTCGTGACCGTATTAGCACCCGTGCCGCCGAAGGTGATGACGCTGGTGCCGGTCAGGTTGGTGCCGGTGATGGTGACCGTGGTGCCGGCCGGGCCGCTGGTGGGCGTGAAGCTGGTAATGGTGGGTGCCGGCGCGGCCGCATTGAGCAGAATGCTCACCGACTGCGCGTCCTTGGGGTTGGCCGATACCACGTCCACATCGCCATCGCCGTCCACGTCGGCCAGGGTAATGTAGTACTTCTGGTCGCCGAGATTCAGGTCGTAGCCGCCGCTGAAGGTGCCGCTGCCGTTGTTGAGGCGCACGCTTAACGAGCTTCGCCCGTTGACGTTGCCGGTCACCAGGTCCAGGTCCCCGTCGGCATCCACGTCCGCTACGGCTACATACCCGCCGAAATCCGGGGCCGGGTCCGAGCCGCCCCCGAAGGTGCCGGTGCCGTTGGCCGTGTTGAGGCGCACGCTGGCTTCGGTGAGGATGTCGAGGTAGCCGTCGGCGTTCACATCGGCCAGGGCCAGGCCCGCCGCCGAGAGCACCGCCACGGTGCTCCCGCCGCCGAACGTGCCGTTGCCTGCGTTCAGACTCACCCGAACGCTGCCGTTGCCCGCCGCGTCGATGAGCGTGGTCACCAGGTCCAGGTCGCCGTCGTTGTCCACGTCGCCCAGGGCTACCACGAAGGGACCCGTGCCGACGGCCACGCTGCTGCCGTTGCTGAACACGCCGGTGTTCGAGCCCGTGGCGTTGCCGCCGTTGAGCACCACGCGCACCGCCGTGCCGTTGCCCAGCGTGCCGTTCAAGGCCACGACAAAATCCAGGTCGCCGTCGCCGTCCACGTCGCCCAGGGCCACGGTGCTGGGTCCGCTGCCCACCGCCACGTCCGAGCCGTTGCTGAACGCGCCGGTGTTGGAGCCGCTGGCATCGCCGCCATTGAGCCGGATGCTCACGGTGCTGCCCGTGCCGTTGCCGCCGCCAAAGCTGGAAGCGACCACGTCCAGGTCGCCGTCCCCGTCCACGTCGCCCAGGGCCAGGGCGATGGACTGTTGGGGCAGGTTGGCGCTCGTGGCGATGGTGTAGGTGCCGCTGCCGTTGTTGCGCAACACGGTGATGGAGCTGGCCGCGCTGTTGGCCGTCACCAGGTCCAGGTCGCCGTCGCCGTCCACGTCGCCGGCTGCGACGGCGGCGGGCATGTTGGGCACGGCCAGGCTGCTGGTGGGCACAAACGTGCCGCGGCCGGTGCCGCCCACGGCCGCGGTGAACTGCTGCACCCGGGGCTGGGCGAGCGTGCCCCCGGAGCTGGCCTGGGCCGCCGTGGTGACGGTGCTGAACACCGTTTCGCCCGGTGAGAACGCATGGGCGCTGGGCGTGAACGTGATGTTGTTGCCGCTCACCACGGCCGGGGTGGTGCCCCGGGTGCGCAGGCCGCCGCGCTGCGCGGAATAAATCTTCAGCGCGGCGGTCGAGCTGGCCGCCAGTGGTTGGTCGAAGGTGACCGTGACCGGCGTGGTGCGGGCCGCCGCCCGGCTGTTCGCCGTCGGCGACACGGCCGTAATCACCGGGGTTTGGCCGAGCGTCAAGCCCGGGGCTGATACGAATAACAGCAGTACCGTTAGCCAGCGGGGTAGCGCCGAGAACGAAGGGGGATACAAGTGGGGCATAGGGCGTGAAAAGGAAGGGAATTGATTGGGAGATGGAAGAATGCGATAAAGGTAAATCCGGTATTATACTCCGGCCGTGGTTTGTCACCCAGGCCATGGACGGCGGGACGTGTCTTACCGCCGGGCTACGGGCGTCGGTAAAAAAGTAACAGAAAGCGGCTCGCCCGACGGTAGCACGCACCGAAATTCGCCCTGCACCGTTTGCGCGTCGGGCGCATAAAAGCTGTGGCCGCTGGCCTGTGTGGCCGCGCCTTCCTCGGTGCTGACGGCCACTACATCGGTTTCAACGAGCGAGAACGTTCCGCGAGCGGCCGTAAAGCGCGCCCGCAGTCGCTGGCCGTCGGGCAGGTCGCCCGAAATCACCAGCCGCTGCGTCGAGTCATGCGGGGACACTTCGATGCGACCCCGACCCAATGGGTAGGGCCGCAAGCCGGGCTGTTGCACCGTAAGCCGGATAAATGGCATGCGGGCTACTTGGGCCTCTTGTTGCCGGATGGCGTGCTGGCCCTGTTCCTTCAGGTGTTGGCTCCAGCCAAGCCCTGCGAGGAGTAGGAAAGTGAACACGCCCAGGGTCCAGCCCACGACCTCTTTCAGGCCCCGTGGGGCGTGAGCAGGTAGTTTTCGGCCCTACTGGTGGCATTGTCGTTATGGTCGAACACGGCGAAGGTGTATTCCACATTGGTTACCAGGCCCGTTAGCGTCAGCGACGTCGAGCTGGTGGCCCCGACCACGTAGGTGCCGGGGGCCGGCTGGTCGCCCTGACCGAAGGTGGCCTTGGCGGCGTACGTCGTGCCGTCCAGGGGCTGGAAGCCCAGGGCCGGCTCTTGGGTAACGAGCCGCAGCTGCTTGCTGCCGTTGCCGCCGCTGATGGCGAGCGTGACCGTGGTGGGGGCCGCTCGCTGCCCGCGGGCATCTGGCAGAGGATGCGCCGGTGGCCGGGGTCGAACACCGACACCCAGCCTACCCCGATGCCTTCGGCGTGGGCAGCCAGGTAATCATGCCTGAGCGGCCACCCGCCGCGCCGGCCGTCGGGGCTGGATGAATTAGCCGTTCAGGCCCAGCAGGTTCCAGCGCCCGTGCTGCTGCTGCAGCCGGGTCACCGACGCGAAATCAACCTGCAGCTGAAACGCGTTGCGCAGGGGCATTTCCAGGCAGTGGGCCACCAGTGCCCGGATGGTGCCGCCGTGGGTGAACACCAGCGTGGCCGCGTCTTTTCGGAGCGGGACCGCTGACGCCTCCAGGTCGGCCAAAAAGGCGGCGGCCCGCGCCTGTACGGCCCCAAATGTTTCGCCACCGGGTGGGGCCAGGTTCACGTAGTCGGCCATCCAGGGCGCAGTTTCGGCGGCGGGCAGGTCGTTCCAGGCGCGGTTTTCCCAGGTGCCAAAATGCATTTCGCGCAGGCGCTCATCCGGCGTCACCTCGGCGGCAAATTCGGCGGCCAGGGCCAGGCAGCGGGCGGCGGGGCTGCTAAAGGCGCGGTAACCCGCCGCCGGGGCGGGCGGGAGCTTGGCCCGCAGCTGGGCAGCTTCGGTGGCGAAAGTGTCGGCCAGGGGCACGTCGTGGTGGCCGTAGCAGATGCCCGCAGCGGCGACGGCCGTGTGGCGAATCAGGTAGATGGTCATGCCAGGTGCACGGTTAGGGATAGGTAAATCAGGGCTTCGGCCAGCTGCTGGGTGGCCCCCAGGCAGTCGCCGGTGTAGCCGCCCAGCCAGCGCTTAAACCAGCGCCCGAGCACCAGCTGTAGCACCAGCAGCGGCAACAGCACCCACAGCAGCGCCGGTGCCGGCCGCCACAACACCAGTGCAAGCAGCGGTGCCAGGCCGAGCAGCGCGGCTACGGCCAGGCGGCCGTTGGGCATGCTTTGGGCCACGGGCTTGGCCTTGCCGTCGTCCAGGTCTTCGCGGGCGTAGGGCAGGGTGCGCACGAAGGTGAGCGCCGTGAGCCGGCTCAGCGGATGGGCCACCAGCAGCAGCACCGGCACCGAGAGGCCCGGCCGGCCGGGGTTGGCCGCGCTGCTGAGCGCTGCCACCTTGATGGCCAGCACCAGGCCCAACCCGACCAGCCCGTAGGTGCCAATGCGGCTGTCTTTCATGATATCGAGGATGCGCGCCCGGGTCCAGCCGCCGCCGAAGCCGTCGCACATGTCGGCCAGCCCGTCTTCGTGAAAGGCCCCGGTGAGCAGCACGCCCGCGCCGGTGCTCAGCAGCACCGCCACCACCGGCGGCCACAGCAGCGCCGCACCCCAGTACACGGCGGCCGCTCCGGCCCCCACCAGCCAGCCGATGAGCGGGAAGTACACCGTGGCCCGGTTCAGCTGCTCCGGCTCGTGACCCACCCAGCGCGGGCAGGGCAGCCGCGTGTAAAACATCACGGCCGTAAGCAGCAGGCGGAGTTGGGCACGCGGCCAGGAATCAGGCATGAGCAAGCAAAATAATAAGATTATGCCCCGGAGTCATCACTTACACCCGCACTTTCAAAGGAAGCCATTTCGTTGAGGAAGCTCACCGCCGCCTGCACCAGCGGATACGCCAGCGCCGCGCCGGTGCCCTCCCCCAGGCGCAGGCCCAGGCGTAGCAGCGGCGTGCCCCCCAGCTCGGCCAGCAGCAAGCGGTGCCCTTGCTCGCCGGACTCGTGGCAGAACACACAATAATCCAGCACCGCCGGGCCCAGCCGGGCCGCCACCAGAAGCGCCGCCGTGGCAATAAAGCCATCTATCAATAGCAGCATCCGGTGCTCGGCGGCCCGCAGCAGGGCCCCGCACATCTGCGCAATCTCAAAGCCGCCGAACGTGGCCAGCACGGCCAGCGGCTCGGTGCCTACACCGGGATGGGCGGTAACGGCCTGCGTAAGCGTATCGAGCTTGCGGGCCAGGCCCGCCGCGTCCAGGCCGGTACCTCGGCCCACGCACTCGGCCAGCGGCCGGCCGGTGAGCCGGTGCATAAGCACCGCCGCGGCGGAGGTGTTGCCGATGCCCATCTCGCCCACGCCCAGCACGTTGGCACCGCCGCCGTGCAGCTCATCAACCAGCCGGGCGCCGCGTTGCAGGGCATCGGCGCACTGGGCGGCGCTCATGGCCGGCTCGTACAGGAAATTGCGGGTGCCCTCGGCGATTTTCTCGTCGCGCACGGCGGGCAGGTCGGCAAAGGAGCCGCGCACGCCCGCGTCCACGATAGTCAGACCCAGTCCGTTCTGACGGCAGAACACGTTGATGGCCGCCCCGCCGCCGGCGAAGTTGCGCACCATCTGGTGCGTCACCTCGGGCGGGTATTGGCTCACGCCGGCCTGGGTAATGCCGTGGTCGGCGGCGAACACCAGCACGTGCGGCCGCAGCAGCGTCGGCGTCAGGGTTTGCTGCACCAGGGCTATTTGATGGGCCAAGGCTTCGAGCTGGCCCAAGGCACCCAGCGGCTTGGTTTTGGTGTCGATTTTGTGCTGGATGGAGGCGCTCAGCGCGGCATCGGGCGGGGTAATGCTCCAAGTGCTCACGCGGCGGGCTGCTCGGGTTGGGGCGCGTCCTCGGCGCGCTTGAAACGCTTATAGAGGAAGAGCTGCCACTTCTCTTCGGCCACGCCGGCCTGGTCCATCTCGGCACGGGCCAAAGTGAAAAACAGGTCCGACAAACGGTTAATGTAGGCCGGGATGACGGGGTCCACCGCGTCGGTGGCCATCAGGCTCACCAGGCGGCGCTCGCCGCGGCGCATCTGGGTACGCACCACGTGGCACAGGGCCGAGACTTCGTTGCCGCCGGGCAGCAGGAAGTAGTCGGAGGCCGTTTTCATCTGGCCTTCCAGCTCGTCTATCCACTCCTCGCACTGCCGCGCGCCCTCGGCCGGCATGGGGTTGGTGTTGACTTTTTTGGCATCTGAAGGCCGGGCCAGGTGCGACATCATGTCCATCAAGTCCTTCTGGATGGTGTGCAGCTGCGGCTGCCAGGCATGTTCCGCACCGAGCTTCACGCGCAGCAAACCCAGCGTGGAGTTGGCCTCGTCGAGGTCGCCCATGCACTCCACGCGCACGTCGTCCTTGGGCACGCGCGAGCCGCCGAAGAGGCCCGTGGTGCCGGCATCACCTTTTTTAGTGTAAATTTTCATGGGATGGGAATGTTTTATTGAACAGTTATTTCACGACCAGCGGCAGGCCCGACACCATGAAAATGGCGCGGTCGGCCCGCTGGGCAATGTGCTGGTTGAGCCAGCCCTGCAGGTCCGTGAACTTGCGGCCAGCGTCGGTGGTCGCGTGCAGGCCCATGCCCAGTTCATTAGAAATGACCAGTAGGTTGCAGTCCAGCAGCAGCAGCTTGTCGAACTCCGCTTTAGCTTGCTCCAGCGCCGTGTCCACGTCGTATTCGGCGTCGGCGAAGAAGTTGGTGAGCCAGAGCGTCACGCAGTCCAGCACCACGGTGCGGCCGGCCAGGGCCAGGCGGCTCGGGTACTTCTCTTCTTCCAGAGTAGTCCAGCGGGCGTCGCGGTCGGCTACGTGCCGGGCAATGCGCTGGCGGTGGTCATCGTCCCAGGCCCGCGACGTGGCCAGGTACACGGGGTTGGGGCTGTGCTGCAGGGCCAGGTCCTGGGCGTAGCGGCTTTTGCCCGAGCGCTGCCCGCCGGAGATGTACGTGAGCACGGCTAGAATGTGAGCGTGTAGCGGCCGCTGATGTTGCGGCCGGGCAGGTTGAAACCGCGCTTCTCGTAGTAGTTTTCATCGGTCAGGTTATTCACCAGCACCGACAAGGTGTGGCGCTCGGCTAGGGTGTAGCCCGCCGAGAAGTCCAGGGTCATGTAGCGCGGGTACTCGATTTGCGGCGACTTGCTATCCGTGAAGTCCGTGTCGCGGCGGGTGCCCACGTAGTGCCCGGTCAGGCGGGCACGCAGGCCGTGCTTGCCGTCGTAGGCCACGCCATAGTTGCCGCTGAGCTTGGCCACGTTGAAGATGTCGCGGGTGGTCTGCGAGCCGTCCACGTTGTTCACCACGTCTTCGGCCCGGGATATTTTGGTGCCGCCCGCAAACACCCGCAGCACGTAGCGGCTGTCGGCGAGGGCGCCGAAGTCGTAGCCGGCTTCGGCCTCCAGGCCCCGGATGTTGCTGTCGTTGGCGTTCACGTAGTTGGTGCGCGAGCGCACCAGGTAACCTTCCGGGGTGGTTTCGCCCACGGGGTTGCTCACGCGGGTGGTGATGCGGTCCTGCACGCGGGTGGCGAAGTAGGTGACGTCGGCCGCGAAGCCGGTGGCGGGGCGGTCGAAGCGCAGGCCGGCGTCCCAGGTCACGCTGTTTTCGTTTTTCAGGTCCGGGTTGCCCTGCGTGATGGCCGCGGTACGTGGCGTGCCGGTGGCGCTCACCGACTGCGAGAAGCCCGCCACGTTGAAGGCATCGGGCGTGACGTAGGCCCGTCCGATGGTGCCGTGCGCCCGCAGGCCGTCGAGCACCTCCAACTGCGCGCCCAGGCTGGGGCTGAAGAAGGGGTTGGTTTTCTGGCCCGGCGTGAAGGTGGTGAGCAGGTCGGTGGCCTGGCTGCGGTAGGTAATGAAGTCGTAGCGGGCGCCGGGTGTGAGCACCAGCTTGTCGCCGAGCAGCCGCAGCTGGCCCTGAGCGTAGACGCCGGTCGTGTTCAGCTCGTAGTTGGGACTGAAGGGCGCGAGGTTGGCGCCGGCGGCATTGAAACGCAGGGAGTTGCTCCGGGCTTCGTTGCGGTCCACGCCCACCGTGATGGCCTGCCGACCCAGCTTGATGACGTCCTTCACCTGCAGCCCGCGCCACTGCAGCTCGCTCTGAAAGGAGCGGTAGGGGGCAATGGCCACGTTGTTGAAGTCGGCCAGCGTGTTGTTGTCGTTGGTTTCCTGCGAAGCATAGCCGCGCACGAACAGCTGGTGGCGAGCGTAGTCGCCGGTGGCGCTCAGGTCGATGTTCTGCCGCCCGATGTCTTTGGTCGAGGGCCCAAGGTCGCCGTAGAAAATGTCGTTCGGGGCCTGCACGCCGCGGGCCACAAACCGCTCGCCGCGCACGTCCACTCGCCACTTCTCGCTTAGCTGGTAGCCCAGGCGCAGGGCGCCCGAGTAGTAGCCCAGCTTGGTGAAGGCCCGGCGCTGGCCATCGGCGCGGGCATCGTCGGTGCTCAGGGTGGTGCCGTCGGCGTAGTATTTGGTGGCACTGCCGCCGTCGAGCCAGCGGCGGAACACGCCGCCCTCGCCCAGCTTATAATCCTGGGCCCGGTCATACAAGCCGAAGGACAAGTCAAAGTCAAGCCCCTTGGTGATGTTGCCGCCCGTGGCCGCCCCAATGCGGAAGGTGCGGTAGCTGCCGTAGCCGGCCGAGAGTGCAGTGCGCACCTCGCCGCGCGACTTGCGCGTGAGCACGTTCACCACGCCGCCCATGGCCTGCGAGCCGTAGAGCGCCGAGGCCGGCCCCTTGAGTACCTCAATCTGCTCCACGCCGTTCAGGTCGAGGGTGGCCAGGTTGGCCGTGCCGGCCGGGCGGCCATCCACCAGCAGCAGGGTGCGCTGGTTCAGGCCGCCGGTCTGGGGCCGGAAGCCCCGGATGCCCACGCCCGCCAGCAAGCCGGGGTACTGCACGATGTCGACGGACGCATTCTTTTTGAGCACGTCGGTGAACTCCAGCGCCGGTGTCTGCTGAATATCCTGCCGACTGATAACCTGAATTTGCTGGGGCACCTGGCTGCGCGCAGTGGCCGTGCGGTTGGCCGTCACCACCACCTCGCCGAGGCGCTGGCGCCGGAGGGTGTCGGCGGGTGCCTGGGCCTGGGCTACCTGGGCGCCACCGGCCAGCAGGGCCGTTCCTAGCAGGACCAGGGCTTTCGAGCGCGCATTCAGGTTTAATCGATGGGAATAGGTGTTTGTCATTGGTTGTTAAGAAGTTGTTGAAGTCTTGCTTGCAGTATTAGGCAGTTGCATTAACCGATGGTTTCTCAAACTTGGGCAGTTGCGGCAGTGCCCGTAGCAGGGCTTCGATGGTTTCGTGGGATTGGGCGGGCCGGTCGCCCAGCTGCACCAGCCAGCGGGGGGCCTGCGCTCCGGCTGGCACGGTCACGCGCAAGGGGGCCGGGTGAGCAATCGGCACGAAGCCTTCGCGCTCCAGCGCCCGGCGCGTCCAAAATGCCGCCGCGCCTTCGCCCACCACCTGCACCGCGGGGCCAGATGGCGTGTGCAGCGCAAACGTGCCCGAAGCAGAGTCGAAGGCCAGCCCTTCGCGCTCGAAGGCGGCGGCAAACGTGCCGCTCAGCACCAGGTCTTCGGGAGTACCTGTGCGCAACGCGCCGGTGGCGGGCAGCAGCCAGACCCGGTCGGCGGCCTGCAGGGCCAGGTCCAGCTCGTGGGTCGAGAGCAGAATGGCCTTGCCGGTGGTACGGGCCAGCCGGTGCAACAGGCGCATGAGGGCCACACGGTTGGGCAGGTCGAGGTGGGCGGTGGGCTCGTCGAGCAGCACCACCGGCGTGTCCTGGGCCAGGGCGCGCGCCAGCATCACCTTCTGCCGCTCGCCGTCGCTTAGCTCCCCCACTAGGCGGGCCGCGAAGGCCGTGGTGCCGGTGGCGGCCAGCGCGGCGGCTACCTGGGCGTGGTCGTAGGCTGTCAGGCTGCCCAGCCAGCCGGTGTGGGGGTGGCGGCCCAGGCGCACCAGCTCCTGCACGGTGAGGGTGGCGGCATCGAGCCGGTCGGTGAGCACCACGCTCAACTGGCGGGCCCGCTCGGCGGCGCTCAGGGCGGCCAGGGGCACGCCGCCCACTTCCAGGCGGCCGGCCAGCGGCGGCTGCAAGCCGGCCAGGGTGCGCAGCAGCGTGCTTTTGCCGGCCCCGTTGGGGCCCAGCAAACACACCAGCTCGCCGGGGTGCAGGGCCAGGTGCAGGGGTCCGGCCACCACGCGGGCGTTTTTGCGACGGAGGAAATACCCCACGGCGAGGTCCTCGGCCAGCAGCAGGGACGTAGGGGCAGGGGCCATCATCACGCGTAAGAAGACCGAATATTGCGGCCGCGCAGCACCACCCACAGCACCACCGGTGCCCCCAGCAGCGAGGTTACCACGTTGATGGGCAGGGCCGTCTGGGAGCCGGGCAGCTGGGCCAGGCAGTCGCAGGCGAGCACCAGGGCGGCCCCCACCAGGCAGGCGCCGGGCAGCAGCACGCGGTGGTCGGCGGTGCGCAGCAGGGCGCGGGTGAGGTGCGGCACGGCAATGCCCACAAACCCAATAGGCCCGCAGAACGCCGTGATGCCGCCCGCCAGCAGGCTGGTGCTGGCAATGATGAGCGTACGCGAGGCCCGCACGTTCAGGCCCATGCTGCGGGCGTAGTTTTCGCCCAGCAGCAGCGCGTTCAGCGGCTTGGCCGAGGCAAAGGCCAGCCCCAGCCCGGCCAGTACCACGGCGCCCAACACCGCCAAGTGCGGTCCGGTCACGCCGCCCAGCGCCCCAAACGTCCACAGCAAGTATTCCTGAATCTGTTCCGGGGCGCTGAAATACTGCCACAGGCTGACCACCGCCCCGGTCACGCTGGCAATCATCATCCCCACAATCAGCATCACCACGTTGTCGCGCACCCGCGCCGAGAGGACCAGCACCACCAGCATCACCAGGCCCGCGCCGGTCGTGGCGGCCAGCACCAGCGCCCAGCTGCCGCTCAGGCCCAGCTGCCGCACCGCGAAGCCGCCCGCCGCGCTGCCGCCCGCCAGCATCACCAGCGCCACGCCCAGGCCCGCGCCGGCCGTAAGGCCCAACACCGAAGGCCCGGCCAGCGGGTTGCGAAATAAGGTTTGCATCTGCAGGCCGCTCACGGCCAGTCCCATACCCACCACCAGCGCGGTGAGGGCCTTGGGCAGCCGAATCTGGTTCACGATGAAGGCTGCGGCCGTGTCGTCGGGGCCGGCGTGGCCCAGCAGCAGCCGCACCACGGTGGGCAGCGGGATGCGCACCGGCCCCAGGGCCACGTCGAGCACAAAAGCCACCAGCACCAGCCCAGCCAGGGACAGCAGCCAGCCCACCGGCCGCCCCGCGGTTTGCGGGGCTTGTACCTCGGTTCCGGCCGGGCGTTGGGCCGTCATCATTGGATAGGGAGGTAATAGTAAAGCGGCCCACGCGGCAGCAGCTCCGGGTGCAGAATCCGGATGAGGTCGGCCAGCACCACATCGGGATGCAGCGCGCCCGATTCCCAGTAGTCGTTGGCACCCTGGGCGTTGGTGCGGCGGTTGTTGTTGAACACCCGGCCGGTTTTGTAGGGGGCAAAGGCGGCGAACCGGGCGTCCTGGGCCAGCAAGCCGGCTTTGGAAGTCAGCGAGCCCGTGTGCAGCCAGAAGTCGGCGGCCAGGGCCACCGGCGCCACGGCCTCGAAGCTGAGCGCCAGGCTGCCGCTCGGCGAGTTGGTTTGGTCCCAATGGTAGGCGGCGCCGGCGTCGCGCAGAAACTGGGCCATGTAGCTGTTGGCGTCGGGTACGTACCACACGTCCTTGAAGGGCGTGCCCACCACCACCGACGGGCGTCGGACGGCCGTTTGCGCCAGGGCGGCCAGGCGCTGGTACTCGCGGGCCACCCGGCCGAACTTCTCGTTCACCAGGTCTTCTTTGTTAAGCAGCGCGGCTAACACCTTCACCCACTCGGCGCGGGCCAGGGGCGTAGTTTCCACCCACTCGGAGTTTATCATCACCGGCACGCCGGCCGCGCTCAGGGTCTGGAAGCGGGTGAGGCCCTCGCCGGGCCAGCCGGTGGTCATCACCAGGTCGGGGTTGCGGGTGATGAGCAGTTCGTTGTTCAGCTGCTTGCCCAGGCCCACCTCGAAAATCTGGCCCGCGGCAATGCGCTGGCGCACCCGCGGGGCCGAGGCGTATTTCAGGTCGCCCACGCCCACCAGCACATCGGCGGCGCCCAGAAAATCGGCCAGCGCAATGTGCATTGACGACATGCCCACCAAGCTGCGAATCGGCGTTTCGATAACCCGGCTGTCGGGGTAGCCCGCCGGGTGCGCCATGCCGCGGGGCACCAACAAGTAGCGGGTGGCCGTGGTTTTCTGCTCAAACGGGCTCAGAATGGTGACGACTTTGTAGCGGCCCGTGTACGCAATGGTGAAGCCCTTCGCGTATTGCACGGTTGTGCGGCCTATAGCTGCGCGGGGCGTTGGCGCGCTAATGCGGGGAGCGGGATTTGGAGCTGCCGCTGGCCGGGCCGCCGGTTGGCCCAATCCCGGCAAGCACCCGCCCCACAGCAGGGCAAGCAACACGGCCCGGTACTGGCGGGCAAAAAAACGACGAGTGCCCCCGGCACAGCCGGGGGAAAGCGGGGGGTGGGTCATGGTACGACGAGCCTTTCTGCCGAAAGCTGTGACTGTATGTAGCAACGGCAGGTCTTCTGACTTCCTCCCCCGGCCGATGGCCTTCCCATTCCCGCAGGAACAGTGGCGCCACGTATCGGCCGGGTTTTTAGTGGAGGTTACAGCAGCGGAGACTGTCCCGGAATTACACCGGATTCCCTTTTCAAATCGCCCCGCACCGCGGCAACGATTACCCTTACTTGCCGCAAAGCTACCGGTTGGGGGCGGCAATGTCTAATTTTTCAGACGGCCAGGACCGCCCGCACCCACGCCACCCGCCCCAAAACCGTGGTCCTGGGCAGCTCCAGCACTTCAAATCCCAGCCGCTGGTACGTGCGGCGCAGGGCCTGGTGCAGCGCGGTGGCTTCGGCCAGCGTCTGCCACCGCTCGGGGTCATTCACGTAGATTTCCGGCCACGGCGGGGCCAGCAAGGCCTGCCGGTGACAGGGGTGCGCGGCCAGGGCCCGGTAGTAGTGCCGCCCCACCGGCAGGCCGGCCGCCTCCAGGTACGCCACCAGGTCGGGTAGGCCCCGGTCGAAAAACGTGATGCCCCCACGCCGCACGGCGGCCGCGTGCTGCTGTATCATCCGCTCCAGCGCAAGTTCGGCAAAGCCGGCCAAATCCTGCCAGGGCACCAGCGCACCGCCCCCTGCCACCTGCTCGCGGATAAGCTGGCGCGACACCTCCTCCGACCCGGCAAATCCCGCCTCGTGCAGGGCGCTTAGCAAGGTGCTTTTGCCGGCGCCGGGGCCGCCGGAAATCAGGTAGAGCGACATTTACTGGTAGCTGTGGACAAGAGAAAGCTGTTGTTCTGCGGTACGTTTTAGTTTCGGCCCCGTCGCCACCACAGCCACCCCACAATGCCCGCCACCACCGCGCCGCACACCGCGTGGTTGAGCCGGGCCACGCGGTTAATTTCAGCGTGCTCCAATCGTCGCGGGTTCTCGCCGATGTAGGGCTTGGGCACGAGTTGGCCGTGGTAGTAGTTGGGGCCGCCGAAACGGCAGTCGAGCACGCCGGCCACGGCTGCTTCGGGGTAGCCCGCATTGGGGCTTTTGTGCTGGTCGCCGTACCGGAAAATGAACCGGAAGCCGCGTCCGCTGCCGCCCAGCCCCGCTAGCATGCCGGCCGTGAGGCGGGCCGGCACCAAGTTGGCCACGTCATCGAGGCAGGCGGCAAACTTGCCGAACTGCTCATAACGCGGGCTGCGGTAGCCCACCATCGAGTCGAGGGTGTTCACCATCTTGTAGGCCATCAGGCCCGGCACGCCGGCCAAGGCGTAGTAGCACAGCGGCGCCACCACGCCGTCGCTCAGGTTCTCGGCCAGGCTTTCGAGCACGGCGGTTCGGATTTGCTGCCCGTCGAGCTGCGCCGTGTCGCGCCCCACGATGCGGGCCAGCTGCCGGCGCCCGGCTTCCAGGCCTTCCCGCTCCAGCACCTCAAACACCGCCCGGCCCTCGCGCACCAGGCCGGTATTGGCCAGGCCGTAGAATACCCAGGCGCTGTTGGCCGCCAGAGCCATTCCAGCGGGCAGCCGGCGTAAAACGTTATCCAGCAGGGTGAAAAGGCCATATGCCCCGCCCACTAGCCCGCTTGCCAGCAGGGCACCCTTTACAAAACGGTGCTGCCCGTGGTTCAGGCGCTGTTCCCCGGCGGCAATCAGTGCCCCGTAGGTGCGCACGGGGTGGGGCCAGCTCTCGGGGTCAGCCAGCAGCAGGTCGAGGGCGTAGCCCAGGGCCAGCGGGGCGGCTAGGCGGGTAAATCGGTCCATTGGCGCAGGGCGTTGAGGAGGAGTTGGTTGTCGGCCGCCGGGCGGGTGCAGAGGCGGAAGTGCGCGGGGCTAAGGCCCCGGAAATTAGCCGCATCCCGAATCAGCAGACCGTGGGTAGTCAGCAGCCAGCGCTTGAGGTAGGCCGCGGTGCCGTGGCGCAGGGCTCCTACAAAGTAGTGCGTGTGGCTTGGCATGATGTCCAGACCAGCATTGCCGGCCAGTTGCGCGGCGAAGGCCGCGCGGTCGGCGAGCAGCTGCACAACCGGAGGCTGCACGGCGGCGAAATGCTCGAATAGGAAGTGGCCCGCGGCGGCGGCCAGCGCGTTCACCGTCCAAGGCGGTTTGCCGCGGGTGAGGCGGGCAATGAGCTTATCCGAGGCCACCACGTAGCCCAGTCGCAGGCCGGGGATGGCGTAGGCCTTGGTCATGGAGCGCAGAATCAGCAGGTTGTCAAACCGGGCCAGCAGCGGCACGGCGGAGGCAATGCTGGTGGTGAACTCAATGAAAGCCTCGTCGAGCACGAATACGGTGGCGGGGTAGCGGGCCAGCAGCTCCGTCAGCTCCGGTTCGCGCAGCACGCTGCCGGTTGGGTTATTGGGGTTGCAGATGAACAC
Organism: Hymenobacter artigasi; assembly: GCF_012275535.1. Taxonomy (GTDB): domain Bacteria; phylum Bacteroidota; class Bacteroidia; order Cytophagales; family Hymenobacteraceae; genus Hymenobacter; species Hymenobacter artigasi. Next base: position 296,145 of record NZ_JAAVTK010000005.1, read on the forward strand.
CAAATCAGCGTCCAACGGGGGAGGGGACAGCACCTTTTCCCAGGCCACAAAGCACAACTGATGGCCGTGCAGCCGGGCCGCGTCTTCGTACTCGGCAAAGGCCGGGGTGACGACGGTGGTGCGCCGCCCCGCCCAGGCCTGCGCCACGAGGTAGATGCTTTCGGTGGTGCCGCTGCTCATCAGCACCTGGCCCGCCGGCAGGCCGTGGTGGGTCGCCACGCGTGCGGCCAGGTTTTCGGCCAGTACTTCAGGGTAGCGATTTACGGTGTTCCACTGACCAAATACGTAGTCTTTCAGCCCCGCCGGCTCGCCACCGTACCACACGTTGGAGCTGAAATCGGCCACGAGGGGGTGGGGGTGTCGGTAGCCGTCGTCGCCGTGTCCGTGCAGCATAATAGGGGAGGGTTTAGGGTTGCAGGGCCGCGTAAATCTGCTCCATGTCGACGTGGGCGCGGATGTGGGCGGCCAGCCGGTCGTACTGCTCGTTTTTGAACGCAGCGAAATCCAGCGGCACGGCGGTTTTCTGTTCGGTGTAGGGTGCCAGCAAGCAGTCAATCACCGCCGCGTTGTCGAGGATGCCGTGCAGGTAGGTGCCCCAGCAGCGCGGGCCGGCAAAGTAGCCGTCGGGCGTGCCGTCGTCGAGCGTGGCCACGGGTTGGGCGGGGCCGTCGGCGGTGGTCTGGCCCATGTGAATTTCGTAGCCCCGGCAGTCGGCCGCCGCGCCGTCCCGGAAGGCGAACTGGCGCTGCCGGGTGGTTTTTTCGCCGTGCAGCACCGTGCGCACGGGCAGCAAACCCAGGCCCACGGCGGCGGGCACGGGGCCTTCCACGCCATCGGGGTCTTCCACCGAGCGGCCCAGCATCTGGTAGCCGCCGCAGATGCCGACCACGGTTTTGCCGGCGCGGTGAGCCTGCACGATGGCGGCCGACAAGCCGCTGTTGGTGAGGGCGAGCAGGTCGGCGATGGTGTTTTTGCTGCCGGGCAGAATGATGACGTCGGCTTCGCTCATTTCGGTGGCGTCGCGGGTGAAGAACAACTCCGCCCGGGGGTCGTGGGCCAGCGCGTCGAAGTCGGTGAAGTTCGACAGGCGGCCCAGCAGCACCACGGCCACCCGCACGCGGCCGGCCGGCCCGGCCGGACGCTGCTTGCGGGTCAGGGCCACCGAGTCTTCCTCCTCGATGAAGATGTCGCGAAAGTAGGGCAGCACGCCCACCACGGGCACGCCCGTCAGCTGTTCCAGTTGCTGCCGGCCGTCCTCAAACAGCCGCGCATCGCCCCGAAACTTATTGATGATAATGCCCTTGATGCAGGCTTTCTCTTCCGGCTCCAGCAGGGCCAGGGTGCCAAATACGCTGCCGAACACGCCGCCTTTGTCAATATCAGCAATCAGGTACGTGGCGGCACCAGCGTGTTGGGCCATGCGAAGGTTGGTGATGTCGCGGCGCTTCAGGTTCAACTCCGAGATGCTGCCAGCGCCCTCCAGCACCACGGGTGCGTAGCGGGCCGCCAGCCGGTCGTAGGCCTTCGTAGCGGCCTGAAACAGTTCGTGCCGGTCGTTTTCACGGAAGTACTCGTAGGCCGACTGCGTGCCGATGGGCCGGCCGTTGAGCACTACCTGCGAGGCCTGGTCGGAGGTGGGCTTGAGCAGCACCGGGTTCATGTCGACGTGGCAGGCAATGCCCGCCGCCTCGGCCTGCACGGCCTGCGCCCGCCCAATTTCCAGCCCTTCGGGCGTGGCGTAGCTGTTCAGCGACATGTTCTGGGCCTTGAACGGCGCCGGGTGATACCCGTCCTGCCGGAAAATGCGGCAGAATCCCGCCGTGATGACGCTTTTGCCCACGTCGGACGCGGTGCCGACAAACATGATGGAACGAAGCATAAAGCGAGAAAAAAGAGCGCGGGCCACAAAAGTATTCCCTGGCTCTTTCTATCGCACCACCAATAGGGGCAAATAATCCGTCACGCTCATCCACCGTTTGCCTGTCGAACCGGAGGTCGCCGTAGGCAAGCCTTTCTACCGCTTTGTCGAACGACGCTGATGAAATAGAATCCTATTTGACCGCTGAGGCCGGCACCGCATACGGGACCAGCATCCCTTCCACCGCGATGTCGATGGTTTCGGCAATCTTATTGAACACCAGCGTGGGCACTTACATGCGGTGGTCCACCAGCTTCGCCGCAAACTTGCTGCTCACCGTGCACACGCCCTTGCGCACCCTCCAGCGTGCACGGAATGGTGCGCGCCACGGCTACCCCGTGAATGGTCAGCTCCGCCGGTGCCGGCCACCGGATAGGTGCCGTCCTGCGTCAGATTGAGCAAGCCCGGCAACAACCCTTAAAGGTGGCATACGGGTACTTCGTGCTTTCCAGGTAGTTCTCGTTGAAGTGCGATTACCTCAACGCCGAAGGGAACGTGAACGAGCCTATTGCCTAGCTGGGTATCTTGCGAATAAGATGAACGACGCTGATAAGAACTCGACAGAAGCGGGGGAGCTGTCCGTGCAGCTTACATACAGCCCGCCGAACGATGACCGCTTCTACCCAGAAATTCACAACGGCTTTCGTGGCGGTTTCTGGGTAAAGGATGGCCATTCTGCCGCCATCTTGTTGGTCGAAATTCCGGGCAATAGCATGCTACCGGGGCAAACCAAAACTGTTTTAGCGTACACGCTCAGCGTACCCATGACCAAAAGGTGGCTCTCCTCCGGCAGCGCCCACTGGGGGCCGGTGCCCTGCACTTTTGGGTCGATTAGACTACCAGAGTAGATAAGAGCCGGAGTGCATTTAAAGGGTGGGTCGGTGAACACGGCCCGTTCAAAAATAGGAGCCCATTACCGGCCTGCGCCCGGAATGGCCCGGCGTTAGGGTGCCCCAGCTGTTGACGTACCTGCACCCGTACCGGCCCTCCTCGCCGCGGTTGGCGACCGCCAAAGCCCACTTGGTGCGCACTTATTCATTTATCGAGTCCCTTTCTCCTCAGGACGTAGACGCAGATGGCATGCTTACCTACTTTAACCCCTTGCTCGGTGGAAAATGGTTTAAGCAAGAGATTGTACGCGCTTATTTTCATTAGCGGAGCAGTCACTGTACTAACCCTCCTTATTTTGAACGGAGCTCGTTTAGCTTGCCACCGTTTCAGTAAACCGAAGCGGGCACGCCTATCTGCATGGCACTAGGCCGTCATTCAGCCGTGTCTCCTTAGAGGGTGTTAGGGAATTAGACGGGAGCTAATCGATTGAGACACATGGTCAAGTTGGCAATAAGCAGCCAAGCTTCATGGGAGCGGGGGGTAAATTCGTAGTCGATAGCCAATCGG
>NZ_JAAVTK010000006.1 GCF_012275535.1 Hymenobacter artigasi
CTGCACGCGCGGGTCCGTTAAATGGGCAAAGGAAGCGAAAGGGTCCATTCCCGAAACTAGCCTACGACCAGCTTACTTTTGGTGCGGAAGCCCTATACCTTAACCGAGTTATCACCCAATATGTCCTGCACATACAGCATTTTAGTGAGTACAATGAGGATGGCCATGATGGGCGTGGCCAGAATCAGCCCCAAAATGCCCGCGTAGGAGCCGATAACCAGCTGCGCAATGAAGATGAGGGCGGGCGGCATCGAAATCAGGCTTTTCTGAGCCAGCGGCGTGAGAATATTGCTCTCTACGGCTTGCACGCCCAAGTAGAGTAGCACAATGTAAAGGGCTTCCTGCGGGCCGCCATTAAAGAAAGCCAGCAAAATGGCCGGCACCATGGCCACCAGCGGCCCCAGGTTGGGAATGAAGGTGACGAGGCCGGCAAATAGCGCTAGGGCGCCCACCAGCGGCATGCCCAGCGCCCAGAGCCCCAGGGCGGTGAGCACGCCCACCATCGTCATCGAAAAAAGCTGCCCCAGAAACCATTTAATGAGCGTTGAGCTCACTTTATCCAGCACTTCGTTGGCCCGGTCGCGGCCGGCTTTGGGCACCAGCATCACCATGCCGGCCCGATACAGCTTGGGCTGAATGGCAATGAACAGCGCCAGAAATACCACCACATACACATCGGCCAGCACACCAATGGTAGTCGAAAAGATGCCCGTAGCCCGCCCCAGCCACTCCGAGCCGCCCCCCAGAATCTTCTTGTAGCTCAGGTTTTCCTGCGACAGCCATTCGCCCCAGCGGGTGCCCGCAATGCGCTCCTGAAAGCTGCGATACGCCTCCGGCAGCTGCTCGCGCATCTGGCTGGCCTGCTCGCCAATCCGGGCTGAGAACAGCCAGCCCATGGCGCCCAGCAGGCCCAGCACCAGCAATACTACCACCGCCAGCGCCAGGCCATTTGGTAGCTTGGTACGGCGGTGCAGCCACTCGGCACCGGCCCGCAGCGGCAGCGCAATGAGCAGCGCCGCCAGTACCCGCAGCAATACGGCGAAGGCCGTGCCCAGCAATCCCGTTATCAGCAGCACCACCAGGGCAATGCCAACCGCAATGCCCACGCGGCGCACAAAAACATGCTGCGTCAATCGGCTAGCAACGGGCGTAAACTGGTCCATCCGGCGGCGTTAAAGCGTTGGCAACTACTGGTCGAAGTCCACCGCTACCGTTTCGGTGGTGGGGCGGGCCTGGCAGGTCAGCACGTAGCCTTTGGCTATTTCCGTGTCCGACAACGAGTAGTTTACGTCCATTTCCACCTTGCCGGCCGTCACGCGGGCGCGGCAGGTGCTGCACATGCCATTTTTGCAGGAATACGGCGCGTCCACGCCGGTTTCCAGCAGCGCATCGAGGATGGTATTGCCGTAGTACGACATCTCCAGCACGCGAGTGTTGCCGTCGAGCTGCACCGTCACGCGGCTATGCTTGTCGTCTTCACCCACGGGCGGCAGCTTGGGCTTAGGCGCCCCGGCCGCCCCGGCATTGGCCGAGCCAAACATCTCGAAATGAATCTTATCCGGCGTCACGCCGGCCTCAGTGAGGGCAGCCCGCACGCCGTTTATCATGTCCTCCGGCCCACAGATGAAGCACTCGTCAACCTGGCTGGCGGGCACAATCTTGTCCAGAAACTGCGCGGCCTTCGTTTGGTCGATGCGGCCAAACAACAGGTCCGACTCGCCTTGCTCACGGCTCAGCACATGGTACACGCTGAGCCGGTTCAGGAACCGGTTTTTCAGCCCTTCGATGCCTTCCTTAAAAATGATGGAATTGCGGCCCCGGTTGCCGTATACCAGCGTTACCTGGCTGTCCGGCTCGGTCAGCAACACGGTTTTGATGATGCTGAAAACCGGCGTAATGCCGCTGCCGGCCGCGAAAAACAGGTAATTTTTGACTTGGTCCGGATGTAAAGAAGTGTGAAAGTGGCCGGCGGGCGGCATCACGTCCAGCTCCTCACCTACGCGCAAACCATCTACGGCCAACGACGAAAACCGCCCCTGCGGCACCTTTTTGATGGCCACCTGCCATTCGCCTTCCAGCGGGCTGCTGCAAATGGAATACGAGCGCCGCAGCTCCTCGCCATCGTGCTCGCGCCGAAACGTGAGGTACTGCCCCTGCGTGAACGCAAACGTTTCGCGCAGTTCCGCCGGCATGTCCAGCGACACCACCACGCTGTCGGGGGTTTCCCGCTGAATGCGCTTGATTTTTACTTTATGGAAACGGCTCATTGTTAGTTCTTTGCCAGGCCATTCAACAGAATGGTCATGATATCATCTTCCAGCTCCTGCGCCGTGACGCCCCGGCCCGGCCGGTACCACAGCTCCACCCACCGCACCGCCGATAGAATAGTGAACAACGCCACCGAGGCATTCACGGGCCGAAACTCGCCGGCCGCGATACCGCTTTCAATCAGCGCCGCGAAGCCCTTTTCGTACTGCTTGCGGGCATCTTTAAACTGTTCCAGCTTGCCGCTGGTCAGGTATTTCCAGTCGTTGTTGGCCACCGACACGGCCGCGCCGTCCTCCAGCATCAGGTTGATGTGCAGGCGCAACAGCTGCTTCAGCTTGTCGCCGTTCGAGCCGGACATCTGCTCCACATCGGCCAGCTGCGCGATGTAGGTATCGGAAACGTGAAAGCAGAGGTGTTCCAGAATCTCATCCTTCGACTTGATGTGGTTGTACATGCTGGCCGCCTCCATGCCCACTTCACCCGCCAGGTCACGCATCGACGTGCCACCGAAGCCTTTCAGCTTGAATAGCTTAGCAGCCTCGTCCAGAATAATCTGGCGCTTGTTTAGCTTCTTGCTCATGCGCTGAGCGGGAAAGGCCCGGGCGAGGCAGTTCGGCTGCAATACAGCGCAAATTGCTCAATATCAGAATTGAGGACCATACAATGAGAAAGCGAAGGGTGGGAATTGGGTAACTCAAAGGTACAGCAGCCTATTAAACTAACAAATGTTTGTTATTGCCTGGCGCTCATTCCGGCCACCCGCAGGGTTGCACAAACACTAATCATCTCGGCATATTTTGACAATGCAACCACGATTCCCCACAGTTTTGCAAGTGACATCATATTTTCAATGATTTTATAATTCTGATTATCAATCTAGTGAGTGTTCACTTACAGATAGTGAGCTAACACTCATTTTAGAAAACAAAAGCTTACCTACCTTTGTCCCGCTGCCGAACAACATCTCACCCATTTGCCAGGCAGCCAAATTCCCACGTTCTGTTTAACCAGATGAACTCCCACCCCGTCTGGCAACATTTGCTGAAAATGACGTTGCCTTCGCGCTAGAGGGTTCCAACAACGAGTTTATCAGCCTATTACAGCCGGCTAAATCGAATACGTTCGATTTAGCCGGCTGTACCTTTTGGGGGTAATCTGAGCCATTGGGGTTTTTAATCCGGATGGCTTAGAGTACCTTACCTAAAACTCGCATTTTCCCAGCCCGAAACCGTTATTTCGGGCATTCATCTTCTTCATCCGGTCTGGCCAATGACCAGTCATTCTAAAATCGAACAAACGGCCCTGCAGCTCTTCGGTGAGCGCGGGTACGACAATACCTCCACCCTGCTCATCGCAAAGACGGCCGGGGTTTCCGAAGCCTTGTTGTTCAAGTATTTCCTGAGCAAAGAGAAGCTTTTTGAGTACCTGATTAAGCAGGGCTTCCAGCGCATTGTGGAAGCCAATCGGGGCATTCTCGCCGAGAAAGACCCCCGAGCGCTGATTGAGAAAACCATCGACCTGCCCTACAAGCTGGTACATGACGAACCCGATTTCTGGAAAGTGCAGGACAAGGAGTTTAGCAAGCCGTTGGTGCAAAAGTACTTTCAGCGCTTCATGAGCCCCATTGATAGCCTCTTGAAGCAGGCCTTTGTACAGCTGGGTACTGATGACCCGGAAATGATGACGCTGCGGCTGCTGTTGCTTATCCAGAGCCTGTGGCGCAACCTGCTGTATGAGCACGATGAAAGCCTGCTGCGCGTGGGTGAGCACCTCAAAAACACGTACGTGCAGGGACTGCCGCTACCCAAATAAAGTGAGGCTTGATAAAAATTCAGCCCGCCTTTATCACGTAACAACTAATTGATTTCCATATAATTAAACAACAAAAGTTCCTTGCTGAACAGGCTGTTGGCCGGATAGGTAAAGGCCGGCTGCAAAACGTTTACATCTACGGTTCCCAATTTTGCGTTGGTTAAAGTGCCGTTCACTTTTCTTGCCCATGCCCCATCACGCCGTTCACCGCTTGCTGCGCCCGCTATTGCTTTGGCGGGCACGCCACATCAGTGAGCGGATGTATATGCTCATTCTGAGCGTGTTGGTGGGCGCGGCGGCGGGCCTCGCGGCAGTGGTACTGAAAAACTCGGTTCACTGGGCCCAGGAGATGCTGCGCATGGGCATTTCGGAGCCCAACCGGGTATTTGCGCTTTCGGTGTACCCGGTTATCGGCATTGCGCTCACGGTGCTTTTCACCAAGCTGTTTCTGGGCGGGCAACTGGGGCGCGGCATTGCCCCCATCATCTACAACACGGCCCGGGAAGGCAGCGTTGTCCCGCGCTCCAAGCTGTATTCGCAGCTGGTGACGGCCTTTTTTACGGTCACGTTTGGGGGCTCGGCCGGTACCGAGGCCCCGATTTCGGTTACGGGCGCGGCCATTGGCTCCAACGCGGGCCGGATACTGCACCTGGACCGGCGGCGGCGACGGCTGCTCACGGGCTGCGGGGCGGCGGCGGGCGTGGCGGCCATCTTCAACTCGCCCATCGCGGGGGTGCTGTTTGCGGTCGAAACCATTTTGCTGGAGCTGCCGGCGCAGTATTTCATTCCGCTGCTGATTTCGTCGGCCACGGCCACGGTGATTTCGAAAGCTCTGTACGAAGGCCAGCCGTTCGTGCTTATCACCACCAGCTGGCCGGTCGATGCGGTGCCATTCTACGTGCTGCTGGGGCTGTTCACGGCCTTCTTCTCGGTATATATGATTCGGACCTACCACTGGTTCGACCGTTTTTTTGAGCGTTGGCCGGGCCTGAACTGGCGCAAGGTACTCGTAGCGGGCAGTGCGCTGGGCGGGCTTATTTTCCTGTTTCCAACGCTGTATGGCGAGGGCTACAACACGGTGGAGCTGCTGCTGCGCGGCCACGCCGACCAAATCACGGATGGCAGCATATTCTCTGTTTATCAGGACAATAACCCCTGGCTCCTGCTGGTACTGGTGCTGTTCAGCATGATGCTAAAGGTGGTGGCCACGAGCATTACGGTGGGCGGTGGCGGCAATGGCGGCATGTTCGGCTCGTCGCTGTTTGCGGGGGCACTGGCGGGGTTTTTCTTTGCCCGGCTCATCAATTTGAGCGGGCTGGTGCACATTCCGGAGGTGCATTTTGTGGTGTTGGGCATGGCGGGCACGCTGGCGGGCGTTATTCATGCGCCGCTCACGGCCATTTTTCTCATTGCCGAGATTACCGGCGGCTACGCGCTGTTTGTGCCCCTGATGGTGGTTACCAGCAGCTCCTACCTGATTACCAAATACTTCGAGCCGTATTCGGTGTATACGCGCAAGCTCACGCTGAAGGGCGTGGACGTGTATGCCAACCGCGACCGGGGCCTGCTGGCCCAGCTGGACCCGCGCAAGCTGCTCGAAACCGATTTCGTTCCTGTGCGGCCCAAAACGACGCTGGGCGAGCTGGTGGATATTTTCCGCCATTCGTCGCGCAATTTGTTTCCGGTGGTGGCGGCCGGGGGGCGGCTGCTGGGCGTGGTCAGCCTCGATTCGGTGCGCGATGCGCTCTTTGATGATGCCCACTACGGCACCACTAATGTGCGCGAGCTGATGAAGCCCGCCCCGGCCGTAGTAGGCCCCAATGATAACCTGGAACACACCCTCAGCCTGCTTGACCGCCACGGGGCCTGGGCCCTGCCGGTGTGCGAGGAGGACGGCCGCTACCTGGGCTTCATCCTAAAATCGGCTATTCTGGCGCGCTACCGCAAGCAGCTGATTCAGGAAAGTGAGGCTTGATGCTGCGCTAAAAAGCACGTCATGCAGAGCGGAGCGAAGCATCTTTACCGCAATAGCAACTGATTACTGTTGCGGTAAAGATGCTTCGCTCCGCTCTGCATGACGTGCTATTTGGGCATGTTCCTAATGAGGAATAAAGAACGAGGGATTTACTTTTGTGAGGCTGTTCATTTTCACCTTCCACTCTCAACGCCTCATTCCCCATTCTTAACTCTTCACCAAGCATCGCGATAATCGGTGGCGGCCCGGCAGGCTTGCTGGCGGCCCAGCGGCTGGCCGGGCGCGGCTGGAAAGTGCAGCTTTTTGAAGCGCAGGGCACCGTGGGGCGCAAGTTTCTGGTGGCGGGGCACGGCGGTTTCAACCTAAGCAACTCGGAAGATGCCGCGCATTTTGCCGGGCGCTACGGGGCCGAAAGCACCCGCTTCGGGGCGCTGCTGGAACACTTTTCGGCCGCTGATTTGCGGGCCTGGGCCGCTGATTTGGGCATCGAGACCTTCGTGGGTACCAGCGGGCGCATCTTTCCGGTAGCGGCGCACAAGCCCGCCGATTTGCTGCGGGCCTGGCTGGGGCGGCTGCGCGAGCTGGGCGTTGAAATTAATACCCGCCACCGCTGGCTGGGCTTTGCGGGCGCTACCGGCCTGCGCCTGCGCGACGAAAGCACCGGGGCCGGCCGCGAATTCATCATCGAGCCCACGGCTACGGTGCTGGCGCTGGGCGGCGCGAGCTGGGCCAAAACCGGCTCCGATGGCGCGTGGGTGCCGCTGCTGGAAGAAATTGGGGTACCGGTAGTGCCCTTCGCGCCGGCCAACTGCGGCGCGGAAGTAGGCTGGTCGGCCTTCTTCCAGGAGAAAGTAGGCCGGGCACCACTCAAAAACATTGCCCTGCGGGTGAACGATGGCCCGGCCGTGCGCGGCGAGCTCATGCTCACCGATTATGGGGTGGAAGGCACGCCGGTGTACGCCCTCACTCCCGAGGTGCGGGCCGCGCGGGCGGCGGGCGGCCCGGCCGTGCTGCACCTCAATCTCAAACCCGACCTTCCCCCTGCCACGCTCCTCCAGAAGCTGCTTCAGCCGCGCGGCAAAGCCTCTTTCCCGGAGTTTTTGAAGAAAACGCTGCATCTGGGGCCGCCCGTGCCCACGCTGCTGCGCGAGGTAGCCCCCGAGGCGGCGGCTCTGCATCCGGAAGCGCTGGCGGCCCTGCTCACGGCGGTGCCGCTACCCGTTGCCGGCCTGCGGCCCCTAGATGAGGCTATTTCTACGGCGGGCGGCATCGCCTTTGCGGCCGTAGACGAGCACCTGATGCTGCGGCAGCGGCCCGGCACCTTCGTGGCCGGCGAAATGCTGGACTGGGAGGCGCCGACTGGCGGCTACCTGCTGCAGGGCTGCTTCAGCACCGGGGCGTGGGTGGCGCGTGGAGTGGCGTTGCGCTTAATGAAGAATGAGGATGATGCCCTTCCTTATTCCTGATTAAACGCGGAGCTTTTTAGCTTTTTCATCGGCCTCGCGGAGGATTTCGCGGGCTTCGCCGAGCAGACGGCGGCCAGGATTTAGTTCGTCGCGGGCGATGAGGGCGAACAGCAGGAAGAACGAAACCAGCGGCAGCAGCCAGCCCAGCGCAAACCACAGCCAGAACGACCGGCCCCGGCTATTGGCGCAGTACCCGGTCAATATCGGAATAAAAGATATGGCCACCACCACCACAAAAAGCATGTCGATGAAAGGCATAGGCTTGCGGAGTTGGAGAGGTGAGAGCGAGACGGCTACCACAGCCGGCGTGGTACCGAAGATACGGCTTTTAGAGAAATGATTTAAGCAGTCAGGCAGGAAATTTGTTTCGGCAGACCACTATCCGGCCATTTTTTGCGTAGTTCGGGCTGAAGTCGGGCCCGCAGCGGGGTTCGGCCGTTCTGTACTTGCCCATGTGGGAACACCAAAGTCTGTTTCGCGTTTCTGCCCAACTCTTCGCCGAGGGGGTTTTTAATCTTCTCGACCGCAATTTGCGGCCCGAGGTTTTCTTGCTGGGATTTGCCTCGGCCAAGGAAGGCGACGAGCCCGATGCCGTGGTGCTGGAGCCTGCTTCCGTGCGCTATTCGCCGGCCGATTTCCGGGACGTGAAATCCAATGCCACGGCCCTCGAAGCCAACAAAGGGCCGCAGGGCTCGGTGTATCACCTGCACCCCAACGACCACGACCGGTTTGAGAAGCAGCACTGGTACGAGCTGATGTGCCAGGCCACCGAAAGCATCCTGCAAAACATCAATACCAGCCGCCACGAAAGCCGCCGCTCGTTCTGCTCCACGCCGGTGAGCCTGCAGGGCTACCTCGTGACGGTGGTGCTGCAGATGTCGGCCGATTGCTACGATAATTACTACGCCCTGCCCAAGCCCGGCGCGGGCCGCCCTGCCAACCTGCCCCACGCGGCCGTGCTGGAGTTTCTGCACGACTGCACCCGGGCCCTTCGCGAAGCCGACACCGCCGACAACGACCAGCCCGTCCTCGACCGCGACTACAACGAAGTGCTGCGCTCGGCCGGCCGCCGGCTGATGCTGCGCGTGGCACCCGCCGGCACCCACGGCCTGTACGACGCCTGCAATGGCGTGGCTGCCCTGCGCCACGAAGGCGACGAGGGCATTGGGACCATGCTGGTGAGCCGCCGCCAGCACCCGGCCGTGGTGCCCGTGCTCACGCTGGAAACGCCCGTGCCCATGCGCGACCACCGCTCCATTCGGAAGCTGCTGGAGCTGAGCGAAGGCTACACGGCCCTGATTTCGGATGCCTCGCACGTCTTCGGCCTGGGCCAGCTCGTGCCCGAGTCCGACTCGCAGTTTGAGCCGCTCGTGACGGTGCATTTCACCAACCACTACAGCTGGGAGGTGAGCCATGCTGGCCACGTGCTCATGCGCGTGGTGAGCAACACGCCCCGCCTGCCCCAGGGTCAGGTGGCGGCCGAAAACTTCGCCCGCATCGTGCGAATTGTATTCCCCAGCCTCGACCGCGACAGCATTGGCTACCTCTGGGATTTGGCCCAGCAGGCCACCAAGCAGCCCAACGGTACCATCTTGGTTATCACCACCGGGGCGGCCAATGAGGCCAAACGCCTCACCCGCCAAAGCTTCCGCGTGGTGCCGCGCATTATGACGCCCTCCGTGCTGCGCCTCGTCACCAACATCGACGGGGCCGTGCTCATCGAGCCCAACGCCATGTGCCACGCCATCGGCGTCATCCTCGACGGCCTGGCCACCGAAAAAGGCGACTCTTCCCGTGGCTCGCGCTACAACGGGGCCCTGCGCTACGTGAGCAGCAGCAAATACCCCGTGCTGGCCGTGGTGGTGAGCGAGGATGGCTGGATTGATTTGCTGCCGAGCTAGTCATTTAACATTTATCAATTAACATTTAACAGCCGTTCAATTGCCCATGTCGGGTCCATTGAACGGCTGTTAAATGTTAATTGATAAATGTTAAATGATTACCCGTTCACCGAGCCCATCATGGCCTCGGGGTATCGCTGGCCGGCGGCGGCTTTGCCCTTCGGGGCAATTTCATCCAGTTGGGCCAACTCGTCCTTGGTCAGTTCCACTTCCAGAGCACCCAGGTTCTCTTCCAGGTATTTTACGCGCTTGGTGCCGGGGATGGGCACTATTTCTTCGCCCTGGGCCAGCACCCAGGCCAGGGCCAGTTGGCTGGCGGTGCAATGCTTCTGCTGGGCCAGGTCGTTGATGCGGGCAACTAAGTCGAGATTTTTCTGGAAGTTTTCGCCCTGGAAGCGGGGCGTGTGGCGGCGGTAGTCGTCCTCAGCCAGGTCTTCGAAGCGCTTAATCTGACCCGTGAGGAAGCCCCGGCCCAGCGGCGAATACGGCACGAAGCCCACGCCCAGCTCGCGCATGGTGGGCAGAATCTCGTCCTCCGGCTCGCGGCTCCAGAGCGAATACTCGGTTTGCAGGGCCGCGATGGGGTGCACGGCCACGGCCCGGCGCACGGTGGCCGGTGCGGCCTCGCTCAGGCCCAGGAAGCGCACTTTGCCTTCTTCCACCAAGCGGCTCATGGCCCCCACGGTTTCCTCGATGGGTGTGGCTGGGTCAACGCGGTGCTGATAGTACAGGTCGATGTGGTCGGTGCCGAGGCGCTTGAGACTGGCCTCGCAGGCCGATTTCACGTACTCGGGCCGGCCGCTGATGCCGCGTTTGGTGGGGTCGCGGGGGTCGCGCTGGATGCCAAACTTGGTGGCTAGAATGATGTTATCGCGCTTGCCTTTGAGGACGCGGCCCACCAGCTCCTCGTTTTTGTAGGGGCCGTACATGTCGGCGGTGTCGAAGAAGGTGACGCCCAGGTCCAAGGCGCGGTGCAGGGTGCGGGTGCTTTCGGCATCATCCTGGCCGGCGTAGAAGTCGGACATGCCCATGCAGCCCAGGCCCAGGGCCGATACAGTGAGGCCGGAGCGGCCCAGTTGGCGGGTTTTCATACGTGGTGGATTGGTGATTTGGTGGATTGGTGGATTGGTGGGGTAGTGTATTTAAATCTATCATCCTGAGCATTCTGCGATTAAAGCAGAGATGAAAGACCTTATCACCGCTGAGCTGTTTGTAGTAACAACAAGAAGCAGCAACAGTGATAAGGTCCTTCGCTACGCTCAGGATGACAAACTGGTTACTTCCGCTTTTGATTTCGCACCTGCTCCAAACCCGCGCCTCCTCCGCGCCTCATCCTTCCCTCATGGCTACCGGCCGTACCTTTGCCCCGTGAAAAGCTTCCTTAAAAATGCGCTCCGCGCCGCCGTTGTGGCCTCCGTGCCCGTTCTGGCCGCCTGCTCCTCCCCCACCAAGCCCATCAGCGAAAACGGCCCGGCCTCGCCCGCCAGCGCCGCCGAAATGGCTCTCATGGACCAGCACGACTCCCTGATGGCCCAAACCAGCAAGCTCTACGAGTTCAAGGCCAAGCTCTCCGGCTACCACACCGAGGCGGTATCGCCCTACATTCACGGCCTGCTGGCGGCCGATGCCGCCATGATGGGCTGGATGCACCAGTACAAAGCGCCCGATACCACGGCCGCACCCGCCACCCGCCTGGCTTATTTCGAGCAGCAACGGCAGGTGCTCGATGCCGTGCAGCGCCAGTATAAATCAACCCTCGACTCGGCCACCCGCTTCACCACCGAGCACCCCGCCGCCGGCGACGTCCGGCCTTCATCCAAGTAACTCCCGATGTTCAAACGCCTCCTGCTGCTGGCCCCGCTGGCCGCCACCCTGCTCACCACCGCCTGCACCGAGCCACCCAAAGAAGCCGTTACGCTGCCCATTATGGGTGAGCGCGACGTGTGCCCCCGCGCCGACGGCGGCCCCGCCGATACCGTGTTTGCCACCGTGCCCCGGTTCCGCCTCGTAGACCAGGCCGGCCAGACCATTACCAACCAGACCTTCGCCGGCCGGGCCTACGTGGCCGATTTCTTCTTCGCCACCTGCCCGGGCATCTGCCCCAAAATGCAGGCCGAGCTGCTGAAAGTGTACGCCAAGTTTGGCCAGGACCCGCGCCTGAGCATCCTCTCGCACACCATCGACCCGGCCCACGATACCATCCCCGTGCTTAAGGACTACGCCCAGCGCCTCGGCATTACGGATGCCAGCCGCTGGCACTTTGCCACCACCGGCGCCCACGGTGAGCCCACCGCGAAAGACACGGTATTTCAGCTGGCCAAGGCCTACTTCACCGCCGCCCAGCCCGACCAGCAGGCCCCCGGCGGCTTCGCCCACAACGGCACCTTTGCCCTCGTGGATGACCAGGGCCGCATTCGCGGCCTCTACGACAGCCTCAACCCCCAAGAAGTGACCCGCCTGCTGGCCGAAATCCCGGTGCTGCTGGCCGAGATTGATGGGCGCAAAAAGGGCGTGGCCGGGAAGTAAGCACGATGTAGGGGCGGGGCTTGTCCCCGCCCGCCATTGAACGGCACCGTTGTAACGATGCGACCGTCCGGGCGGGGACAAGCCCCGCCCCTACATCGGTAACTACGCACCAACCCGAGTTTTTTACTACTCAATGCCCTTTCGCCCCCAATTTCTGCTCCCAGCTTTGCTCCTGTTGCTCCCCGGCTGCTTCAGCAACAATCGCCACCAGGGCGAAAAGCTCTACGTCCAGCACTGCGCCAGCTGCCACGGCGACCAGGGCCAGGGCCTGGCGCGCCTGATTCCGCCGCTGGCCGGGGCCGACTACCTGGTGGACCACCGCGACGAGCTGGCCTGCCTGCTCCGCAATGGACAGAACGAAGTGATTGTGGTGAACGGGGTGGGCTACCACAACATCATGCCCGGCAACAAGGGCCTGAGCCCCGCCCAGCTCACCAATTTGCTCAACTACATTGAGAGCCACTGGGGCAACGAGGGAGCTCCACGCACCATCAGCGATGTGCAGGCTCAGATTGATAAGTGCCACTGAACGATGTAGAGGCGAAGCGCTGCTTCGCCCGTCGTTGAACGGAATCGTTGCGGCGGTGCCCACGACGGGCGAAGCATCGCTTCGCCCCTACATCATTCAGCGGCTGCTCCAATTCCCTCCTAACCCTCATTTCCTCCTCCCAAAACCCATTTTTCGCCGTAGATTGCACTCCAATCCACCAGCAACTTTGAATTCCCCATGGGCCTCTTCGACTTCCTCAAAAACAAACCCGGCGACGAAACGCCAGCCACTCCTGCTGCTCCCTCCACATCTTCGGCCCCGGCCGAAAAGCCTGCTGGCGGTCCCCGCTACCAGGGTGCAAAGTTTACGGCCCCGGTAGAGGCCGAGCCGGCCATGCCCACCTTCCAGATGCCTGAGCCGGAGCCCTTCCCCTTCGAGCCTCAGAACGTGCTGGAGCAGCTGCTGCTGCTGGCTGCAACGGATGAAAACGCCCGCCCTGCCTTTTATCAGGCGCTGCTGCAGGAAGAAATCCTGATGATTCTGGCGCCCATGGAAGGCGTCGGAACCGGTGAGGTCGTACTCGCCGAAGGCCAGGAAATTCAGCTGCAGATTCTCAACGACGGCAAGCTGCCCGTCTTCTCCTCGGTCCCCCGCCTCACCGATGGTGGCGTGGATAATGGCCTGGTGAGCTACGTGCGCATTCCCGGCCACGCGTTCTTTAACATGGTGCAGGGCCAGGACTGCGTGCTGAACCCCTTCTCGCCCGCCGGCAAGCTCCTGCCCAAAGACGAATTGGCGGCCCTGCTCAACGGCCAGCTCACCGGCCCGCTCTCGCCCGCCGGCGGCGATGCCGAGGTAATGCTGAGCCAGCCCGCCGACTACCCACAGGCCGTGGCCGATGCCATTACTGCCTGGGCCGCCACCCAGCCCCACATCGAAGCCGCCTTCCTGGCCCAGATGCAGCTGGCCAACAACCCCGACGTGCCCCGCCTGCTCCTCGCCTTCACCAGCAGCGCCGCCGACCCCAGCTTTATGCAGGAGCTCGGCCCCGTGCTTCAGGGCCAGACCGACGCCTTCCAGTTCGTGGATTTGATGCTGCTGGATATGAATTCGGAAGAGGGCGTGAACCCGTACTTCCGCACCATTGAGCCTTTTTATAAGGCGGGATAGTTTTACGCTCTCCGACGAATCTAAAAGAACGTCATGCTGCGCTGCGCGCTGCATGACGTTCTTTTTTTGCTTTTTCTTCCCAACTCCTGGCCTACCTTTCCCTTATGAAACTCGCCGCACTCCTCCTGGCCCTCGCGCCCTTCGCCGCTCTCGCCCAAAAGCCCGCCCCACTCCTGCCGCCCGCCGACCCCGCCATTCAAAAGCTGGTGGATGAAATCTCGGCCAAAAACCTCGAAGCCGATATCCGCAAGCTGGTTTCCTTCGGCACGCGGCACACCTTGAGCGACACGCAGAGCCCCACGCGCGGCATCGGCGCGGCCCGCAACTACGTGCGCGATGAGTTCCTGAAATACAGCAAAGCCGGTGGCGGCCGCATGACCGTCGAGATGGATACATTCACGGTGAAGCCCGACGGCCGCCGCATCAACAAGCCCGTGCTGATGGCCAACGTGCTGGCCACCCTGCCCGGCACCGACCCCACCGACACCCGCATCATCCTAGTGAGCGGCCACATCGACTCCCGCGTTTCGGACGTGATGAACGCCACCGCCGATGCCCCCGGGGCCAACGACGACGGCTCCGGCACCGTGCTGGTAATGGAGCTGGCCCGCGTGCTGGCCGGCCAGAAGTTTCCGTGCACGCTCAAATTTGTGGCCGTGCAGGGCGAAGAGCAGGGCCTCTACGGCTCCAGCCACCTGGCCGAGCGCGCCAAGAAAGAAGGCTGGAACCTGGTTGCGATGCTCAACAACGACATCGTGGGCAACTCGCACGGCTTCGACCCGATAATCAATGATGGCACCCAGGTGCGCGTATTCAGCGAAGGCGTGCCAGCCAATGAAACGCCCGAGCAGGCCAAAGTACGCCGCCAGCTCAGCAGCGAGAACGATGCGCCCAGCCGCCAGGTAGCCCGCTACATTCAGCGCACGGCCCAGCTCTACGGCCGGGGCCACAAAGTGGCGCTGGAGTACCGCCCCGACCGTTTCCTGCGCGGCGGCGACCACACGCCCTTCAACCAGCAGGGCTTCGCGGCCGTCCGCTTCACGGAGATGAACGAGGACTACACCCACCAGCACCAGGACCTGCGCACCGAAAAGGGCCGCGCCTACGGCGACGTAACCGAGGGCGTGGACTTCGCCTACCTGCGCCGCAATGCCGGCATCAACCTCGCTACCATGGCGTCGCTGGCGCTGGCCCCCGCCGCCCCGGCCAAGGTTGAAGTCCTCACCGCCAACCTCACCAACCGCACCGAGCTGCGCTGGGAAGCACCCGCCACGGGCCCCAAGCCCAGCGGCTACGTGGTGCTGGTCCGTGAAACCAGCGCCCCGCAGTGGCAGCAGCGTTTTCCCGTTGCGGGCCTAACGGCTGATTTCCCCATCAGCAAGGACAATTTCATTTTCGGCGTGGTGAGCATCGATGCAGCCGGGCACGAGAGCGTAGCCGTGCTGCCGGTGGTGGGGCGGTAGGTGCCAGGGCGGCATCCTTCTCTTGGGCATGCTTTCCGTTAGCGCGGACGGGGTTATCAAATGCGGGTGCAGTTACGCCTTGCTTCTACTCGAAAGAAAAGGAACATGCGAAAACGGAGGCCAAGGCATAGCGTCTGCTTAAACTGTAAGCTACTGTCTTTTAAGCGAACAGATTACTCAAGGTTTCGTGGTAATTGTTCGTGGGTGTAATGCTCCAGCTCTAGCTACGATACATCTCCCAAAACCTCACCAACCCTAACCCGCCATGTCGCTATTCACCCTTATAATCGCCGTCGTTGTCCTTCTCCTCACCGGCATCCGCGTGGCGCAGGAATACGAGCGGGCGCTGGTGTTTCGGCTGGGCCGGTTCACGGGGCTGCGCGGGCCAGGGCTGTACTGGATAATCCCGTTTATTGAGCGCCAGCAGACCATTGATATCCGCACCAAAACCGTGGATTTGGAGCAGCAGGAAACCATTACCAAGGACAGCGTGACCATTAAGGTGAACGCCGTGCTGTGGTTCCGGGTGGTGAATCCGGCCGATGCCATTATCAAGGTAGCCAATTTCAACCAGGCGGTTTATCAGCTGGCCGTCACGGCTCTGCGCAATATCATTGGCCAGAACCAGCTGGACGAGGTGTTGCGCGGCCGCCAGGAAATAAACGCGGCGCTGCTGCATATCGTAGATGCCGCGACTGAAAACTGGGGCGTGAAGATTGAGATGGTCGAAATCAAGGACGTGGAAATTCCGGAATCCATGCAGCGGGCCATGGCGCGCGAGGCCGAGGCCATTCGCGAGAAACGCGCCCGCATCATCAAGGCCGAGGCCGAATTGGAAGCGTCGATAAAGCTCACGCAGGGCGCGCTGGAAATGGAGAAAAGCCCCATTGCCCTGGAGTTGCGCCGCATGCAGATGCTGGCCGAAATCGGCATCGATAACAACACCACAACAGTGGTGCTCATCCCCTCGGAGTTCACCAACGCCGCCAAAAGCTTCTCGCAGATGGTGCAGCAGCAGGGCGATAAGCCCACTGCTTAACCTGGTTTGCCCTGAACAAAACCGGCTCCGCACAAAAATGCGCGGAGCCGGTTTTTTTGTTTGATACCGCGCTATTTCTTCGCGCCAGCAGCCGCCAGCACTTCCTGGTTCAGGCGCGTATATTCGGTTTTCGACACCTCATTTTTATCGTCCTTCAACAGTTCCAGCGACTTGTTGGCAGCTTCGATGGCCTCCTTGTTTTTACCTGCCTTTTGCAGCAGCTTGGCCTTCCAATAATAGCCGTAGTATTCGGTGGGGTTGGCTTTGATGTACTCATCAAACCAGCCGATGGCGGGCGTGAGTTCTTTGCCGGTGCTGTAGTAATACTGCGCGGCCTGCACGTAGGGCTTTTTGTCGCCCTTCATAGCCTGCTCAATCTGGGCCATCACCACACGGTCGGGGTCGGCGGTGATGGGCAACGTTACCTGCGTGCGGTCCCAGGCCAGGACGAGGTCGGCGGAGGCGGGGCGGAGGTTTTCCACGGTCAGGCCCATGGTTTCGACGGGGGCGGCCAGCCTGGTGGGTTTGGCTTGCACACGCACCACGTCGAGGGCCGGCTTGTAGGCATAGGTACCCCACTGGGCGGTGTCGCGGTTCAGCACGAAGGTCCACTCCTTCGCGTCGGGGATGGCCAGCAGGGCGTAGGCCCCGGCGGGCACCGTCTGGCCCCCTATTTTCACCTCCTCGCCGAAGCGCACTTTGGTGATGGTGTTGGCTCCCAGGCGCCACACCGTGCCGTTGGGCACTACGCCGCCAAACGCTGTGCGGCCGCGCAGCGAGGGCCGCGAATACGTCAGGTCGATGTAGGACGTGGAGAAATTCTGGTGGATGCGCGTGGTCGGGCTCAGCGGTGGAATGGTGAGCCTGGTTTGCGCCTGAGCGGTGGAGGCCAGCAGCAGGCCGGCGGCGAGAAGTTGCGGAGCGTATTTCATAGCATCAAAGATGCGGACGAACGGCCGGTGTTGCAGCCGGTGCGCAGGGCTTTTGGGCGGAGCGGCGAACAACCCGGCGGCGCGGCCGTTCAACTACCGGGCATCGCACGAAGCGTTTTTGGCCCATAACCTCTTCGCGGCATGAAAATCCTCCTCACCGGCGCCACGGGCTACATCGGCCAGCGCCTGCTGCCATTGCTGGCTGCGGCGGGCCACGACGTGGTATGCCTCGTGCGCGACCCGCGCCGCTTCTCCCTGCCCGATACGCTGCCCGAAGCCCTGCACGCCCGGGTAACGGTGGCCAAAGGCGACTTGCTGCGGCCCAAATCGCTGGCTACCATGCCCACCGACATCGACGCAGCCTACTACCTGGTGCATTCCATGAGTGGCGGCAACGAGGATTTTTTTCAGCAGGAACAGCAGTCGGCCCAGCATTTTGTCGACTACCTCGACACCACCACCGCCCGGCAGGTCATCTACCTTTCCGGCATTGCCAACGACCATGACCTGAGCGTGCACCTGCGCTCGCGCCGCGCCGTGGAAAACGTGCTCACCCAGGCCACCCGCGCCAAGCTCACGGTGCTGCGCGCCAGCATCATCATCGGTTCGGGCTCGGCCTCGTTCGAGATTATCCGCGATTTGGTGGAGAAGCTGCCCGTGATGGTGACACCGCGCTGGCTGAACTCTCGCTGCCAACCCATTGGCATTCGCGATATTATGTACTACCTCACCGAGGTACTGGACAACCCCGCGTGCTTCGGGCGGGCCTTCGACGTGGGTGGGCCCGACGTGCTCACCTACCGCCAGATGCTGCTGGGGCTGGCCGCCGAGCGCGGCTATAAGCGCTGGATTGTGACAGTGCCCGTGCTCACGCCCCGGCTGTCGTCGTGGTGGCTGTACCTGGTCACGAGTACCACGTTTTCATTGGCCCAAAGCCTGGTCGAAAGCCTGAAAAACGATACCGTGTGCGACCCCGAAAAAAGCATCAGCGCCGTGATTCCGCACCAGCCCATGAGCTACCGCGAGGCCCTGGCCCTGGCCTTCACCCGCATCGAGCAGAACGAGGTGGTAAGCAGCTGGAGCGACGCGCTGAGCAGCGGCACCATGCGCCAGAACTACATGGATGCCATTCAGATTCCCAAAAACGGCATGTTCTTCGACCGCCAGCTCATGCCCTTCCGGCGGCCGGTGGCGGAGGTGCTGGACAATATCTGGCGCATCGGCGGCGACCGGGGTTGGTACAAAACCGACTGGCTCTGGCGCATTCGCGGGCTGATGGACAAGGCCGTGGGCGGGGTAGGCCTGCGCCGGGGCCGCCGCTCGCCCAACCGCCTCCGCGCCGGCGACCCGCTCGACTTCTGGCGCGTGCTGGTGGCCGACAAGGTCGGCAAGCGCCTCCTGCTGTACGCCGAAATGAAGCTGCCCGGCGAGGCCTGGCTACAGTTCCGCATCCTGGACCAGCCCGACGGCACCCACGCCGTAGAGCAGCTGGCCGCCTACCGCCCGCGCGGGCTGGCCGGGCGGCTGTACTGGTACGCCGTGCTGCCCTTCCACGGCATTATTTTTAAGGGCATGGTGAAGAATCTGGTAGAGTTTCAGCCCGATTCAAAAAGTCAGATAAATCAATTACAAGAAAATGAGGTTCAATAATTTACAACAACAAAGCCACTGAACAAAAGTCTGAACAGGCAACAATTTGATTGGCGCGGCAGGTGTAGCCGGAAGTTCCTTTGGCCCATTACTTCACCACCCCGACTCTGCACGCCATGTTCCGCTTTCCACTCCGCTCCTGCCACCTTGCCGCTATTGCGGCCGTGCTGCCAGTTTTGCTGGCAACCATTCCCGCTCAGGCTCAGGCCGTGGGGGCTGAGCCGGCCCCGCTCGAAATCACCCATGGCGTGGAGCTGCGCGGGGGCTATACCGGCGGCCGGTACTCGCACAGCACCGATGATTTTCACTCCAGCATAAGCATTTTTAACGGCGGCGGCAACACGCGTACGGGCTCGGCCGTCGAACACAGCTTCAATGGGCTTATGCTCGGGGCCGACTACGTGATAGGCCAGCATCGGCCCGGCCGGCCCACTACCACCACCCTGCGCGTAGGCCTCGACGTGCTGGGCGCGGCCGACCGCCTGCGCATCGGCGATGGTCGCCGGGCCACGCTGAGCCTGCTGGCCGCGCACCCCCATTTCAGCATCGATGTGCAGCGCAACCGCTGGCAGACGCGGGTAGGTGTCGGCGTGCTGGCCGGGCGCGTGGGCTACTATGCGCAGGAAGGCTCTTTCGACCTACTGAGCACCAATAGCGTGGTCGATACGGTCCACGCTGTGCCCACGTTCCAGCTGGAAATGAACTACAACCACTGGTTTCAGTACGAAGTCGGCTACGGCTCCAATGGACTGCTGGGCCTGGCCAACCCGGTATCGTATGGAGGCGTGGGCACGGGGTTCGGGCCGCGCAGTCCGCTGGCGCTGGTGGTGGGCGTGAGCAGCGCGGCCTCGCTCGAATACCAAAGCCCGGTGAGCTCCTTTGCCTACGCCCGCGTAGTGTTGGCCCCCGCCGGGCGGCCCTGGCAGGCCAGCGCGTTCGTCACCTACGGCTCGGCGCAGTACCAGCGCACGGCCCTGCAGGTAGGCTACAAGCTGCCTACCAAAACCAAAAGCAGCAACGGGCGCTAAGCGGTTGCCCCTTACCCAAATACGGGCACCACGCGCCCTTCCTCCACCTTCAGCGCGGCATCGTATTTCTTGCCGGTTTTGGCCGAGAGAAAGCCTTTTATCACGCTGGTTTCGCCCTTGCGCAGCAGCTGCTTGAGCTGGGTTTCGGTGAGCTGCTTGCCACCCCACTCGAAGCCCACGCGGAACTGGCAGTCTTCGCGGAAGCGCGAGCAGCCGTAGGCCGTTTTGCCCTTGAGCATGGTGCCGAGCTTGCACACCGGGCACGGAATCAGGCCCGAATCGGGGGCGGCGCCGGGCTTGCTGTCGGCTACCTGCAGCAGGATGGGCTGGAAAGAGTTGTCGAGCCCGATGGCAGCGTCGAACTTCTGGCCCTCGGCCCCGATGAAGCCTTTCATCACGGGCGTGCGGCCTTTGGCCAGCAGGGCTTTCACCTGCGGGTCGCTCAGCTTCTTGCCGTGCACTTCGGCCGGCAGGCGGAAGGTGCAGCCCTCGCGGAAGCGCACGCAGCCAAAGGCCGTTTTGCCGCGGACCACATGGCCGGTTTTGCAGGCCGGGCAGTAGCCCAGGCCATTCCCGGGGGGAGGTGGTGAGTTAAGAGTTGAGAGTGAAGAGTTAGGAGTTTTGGTTCTGCTCTTGCCGTCTGCAACTCTTGACTCTTCACTCTTACCTTTTAACGCTATTTCCGCGCTGCCGGAGGTCACCATGCGGCCACGGTTGTCCTGCTTCACTTCCTGCACCATCTCCTTCACCAGCCCCGAAAGCTCGCCCAGGAAGCCTTCCGACGACAGCTCGCCGCGCTCAATCTGGCGCAGCTTGTGCTCCCACTGGCCCGTCAACTCCGCCGATTTTAGGGTGGGGTTGCGGATGAGGTCAATCAATTCTACTCCCGTGGGGGTGGGGATGATGCGCTTCTTTTCGCGCTTAATGTAGTTGCGCTTGAACAGGGTTTCGATGATGGCGGCGCGGGTGCTGGGCCGGCCAATGCCGTTTTCCTTCATGGCCTGGCGCAGTTCCTCGTCGTCAATGTTGCGGCCGGCCGTTTCCATACCGCGCAGCAGCGTGGCCTCGGTGTAGTCCTTGGGCGGCTGGGTCATCTTGCTATCCAGGCGCGGGTCGTGGGGGCCGCTTTCGCCCTTCACGAAGTTGGGCAGCACGGTGGCCACGGCATCGTCGTCATCTGGTGCCTGGTTGTTGGTGCCTGGTGCCTGGGCCGGTTTGGGGGCGGCCTGCTGGGTGGGGTCGCCGTAGACGACGCGCCAGCCGGGGTTGAGAATCTGGCGGCCGCGCACGCGGAAGGGGCGCTCGGCGGCTTCGGCCAGCACGGTGGTGTTGCTCACCTCGCAATCGGGGTAGAAGGCGGCGATGAAGCGGCGCGTGATGATGTCGTATACGCTGGTTTCCATGCCGCCGCCGGGGCCGGCCGCGCCCGTTGGAATAATGGCGTGGTGGTCGGTGACTTTGTTGTTGTTGAAAACCTTGGGCGTTTTGGGAATCTTGGCGGCCAGCAGCGGTGCCGTCAGCGCCTCATAGCCCCGGATGCCGCGCATGATGCCGGGGATTTTTGCGTACTGGTCGTCGGGCAGGAAGGTGGTATCGACGCGCGGATAGCTCACGGCCTTCTTCTCGTACAATGCCTGCACGATTTTCAGCGTGTCCTCGGCCGAGAGGCTCAGCTGGTTGTTGCACTGCACCTGAAGGGAAGTAAGGTCAAAGAGGCGCGGCGGGGATTCGCGTCCTTTTTTGATTTCCACATCGGTGACACGCAGCGGGGCGGGGCGCACGGCTTCAAGGGCTTCGCGGGCCTCTTCTTCGGTCACAAAATAGCCCAGGGCCCGCAGGCGGCTCTTGGTATCGGGCGCGGCGTCGGCGTCTTTGGCCTTGTCGGGGGCGGCCATGTGGCTGAACAGCGTACCCCGGTATTCGGTCTTCAACACCCAATACGGCTCCGAGCGAAAGTTCTGGATTTCGTGCCAGCGCTCCACCAGCAGGGCCAGCGTGGGCGTTTGCACGCGCCCGATGCTCAGCAGCTGCTTGTCCTGGTAGGTGGTGTATTTGAGGGTGAAGAGGCGGGTGGCGTTCAGGCCCAGCAGCCAGTCGCCCACCGCCCGGCTCTTACCGGCCTGGTATAGACTGTCGAACTCGCTGGCCTCGCGCAAGTTGGCAAAGCCCTGGCGAATGGCTTCCTCCGTAAGCGAAGAAATCCAGAGGCGCTTCACGGGCTTGCGGCACTTGGCCTCCTGCAGCACCCAGCGCTGAATGACCTCCCCTTCCTGGCCGGCGTCGCCGCAGTTTATCACTTCAGTGGCCTCGTCCACCAGCTTCTTGATGGTGTTGAACTGCCGCACCACGCCATCGTCACGGCGCATGAGCTTGATGCCGAACTTCTCCGGAATCATGGGCAGGTTGTGCAGGCTCCAGCGCTTCCATTCGGGCTGGTAGTCATCGGGCTCCTTGAGCTGGCAGAAGTGGCCGAAGGTCCAGGTCACCTGGTAGCCGTTGCCTTCCATGTAGCCGTCCATGCGGCGGGTGGCACCCAGCACGTTGGCAATCTCACGGGCGACACTGGGCTTTTCGGCAATGCAAACTATCACGGATTCTCGGTTGATTAATTCGGAGGGCGCTGATTGATTTCGGCGCGGGGAATTAACAAAGGTAACCGCGAAAAAGGTCGCATTCGGGCAGCTTGCGGCTGATGCCGGCTGGCCCCTGGCGCGAGTTTAGCGCAACGCAGTGAAGCGTAACTCGTGCCGACTGTGATGGGTAGGCTGGGCCTCCCCTGCCGCGCCAGCGGCAAGCCGGCACCGGGCCGTGCTGGTGGGCCGTGCTGGTGGGCCGTTTCATGGGAGGCGCAGCCTCCCCCGGATGGCCGGCACGAGTTACGCTGCGCTAAACTCGCGCCAGAACGGCCAGACCGAGTTGCCCAATGATGCGGCCGGCCCTACTTGTCCAGCACGGCCAGCAGCTCGCGGTGCATCACCTGGGCCAGGTAGCGCGCCTCGTCGAGGCGTGACTCGTGGTAACGCCGGGTGTCCTCCGATTCGGGGGCGGGGTCCAGCCGGCGCAGCGCGGCCAGGGTGCTGAGGCGGGTGAGCGACTGCTGCACGGTGGCATCGACGCGGGAGCGCAGGCCCTCCGGCACAGTAAAGCCGTTGGCCTGGGCGGCTTGCAGGCGCAGCAGCTCCTGGGCCACCCGGGCCAGGTCCTTCAGCAGGTGGCCCTCCAAGGGGGTGAGCTGGCGGGGGCGGTGGTCCATGATGCAGAGGCTGCCTAATGACAGGCCTTCGGGTGAGCGCAGGGCCTGCCCGGCATAGAAGCCCAGGTTCATTTCCTGCGCCACGTAGGGATTGACGAGGTCACAGGGCTGGACGACCACGTCGCGGAATTCGGTGAGTTCGTCGCTGAGAATGGCCACCGAGCACATGCTGTCCTGACGGTCTACCACCAAGGCTTCGGGCAAGCCCTCGTTGCCGATGAACACCACGTCGTCGGCCCGCACCAGGCTCACGAGGGCAATGGGCATGTCGAAGAGCTTGGCCACGATGCTCACAAAATCATTAAACACCTCCTGCCCGGGCGTGCCCAGCACCTGGTAGGGCTGCAGGGCCGCCAGGCGCTCGTGTTCGTAGGAAGGTATCAGGCCCGGGTACTGGTTGGTGTTCATGGATAAGCTGAGGAGTTCAGCCGCCAACTAGTTGAGTGATGGAATAGTTCGACAATGCGGGTAGTGGTAAGGGTGTCGCACTGTGCCAGAGAAACGTCGGTGGTTGTCTGGCTTGTCGTAGGGCAACGTTTATAAAGTCTAACAAACATATCACAAGCAATTAAAAATCAATGCCTTTCACTAATATCACCGTATTAACAAGGTCTTATCCGCTCAACTTTCGGTTTGTTAGTACCAGCAAATGATGCGAATCTTGCAGGGGTAAGCACCTTCCCTTTCACACGCCATGAAAACACTTTCCGCGCTTCGAACAGTGTTGCTAAGCTCAGCTCTGCTCAGCAGCAGCGCCTGCAAGAAAACGGGCCCCGAAATTGAGGGCCTGTCGTTCGTTGACGGTGTACCTTACTATCATTTCACGAATAATGACCGGCTGTGGCTTGGAATCAAATCCGGCGACGAATGGAAGATGGAAAACACGCGGGGCTACCAGCGCGTGTACCGCACATCGGTTATCATCCACGACATTCAGAAAGCACTTTACAACAATTCTGTCGGCACCTACATTACCCCCACAAAGCCGGAGGCATATCAGGACGTTATGTATATCCGCCTAGCACGTACCGACAGCGTTGCCGGGTTCAGCGAATTACGTTTCTATCGCGAGGCAGCGCACCGCACCGGGTATCCGGCGGGCGGGTTCGACCCCGATAAAAGTGAATTTTATGCTCAGGGCGAGTGGGCTGACTTTGTCGGCAATTCTGACCGCTACGCCAGCACCTACTATTGCCGGGGCCTCAGCATGCCGCACGGCACCGCGCTGAATGGACCTTTTCAACAGCTCACCGTGTACGGCCGAACATACGGCGAAGTGGTGCCTTTCATTGGGAATTCGCGTGGTGCTGCCTGTAGTCCGGTGCCCTCGTCCTACATGCAGGAGCTGTACTACGACCGTCAGGCGGGCTTGGTTCGGATGGTGAGCCTTGCGGGGGAAGTTTGGGAAAGGGTGCCATAAACAGTTGCAACAGCCATTTCGGCAAACTGGTCGTGGTCCAGGCGCAGGTTCTCAAAGAAATTCTCGAACCGGGCGGCGTACCTAGCTTGGGCCATGCGGTAGGTGTAGGGGCTTGGTGAATAGGTAGGCAAGAGGCAGGATTTATTTGGAAACGGCCCCGACCACAACCGGCCCCGAAGGCCGCCGTAGACACCCAACACCTTCCCCCCATTTTACCATGGCCCGCATCATTGTCGGTTTATTCACCAGCGCTTCCGAAGCTACATTCGCCGCTACTCAGGCCCAGGCGGCCGGCCTCGCCCCCAGCGCCATCAACATTGCCACCCAGGCAAGCCTGCAGGCCCAGCACCTGCCCGATGCCGGCGCATCTGCCGAGCCTTTTTTCGACAGTGTGACGCGGTTTTTCACGGACCTTTTTAGCGGCAATCAGCTCGATGATGCCCAGGCATACATCGCCGCCACCGGCCCCGATACGGCCGTGCTCACCATCGAAACCGCCACCGTCGAAGAAGCCGAGCTGGCCCGCGCCGTCCTCGACCGCAACGGGGCCGTGGATGTGTACAAGCAACGCCCCCTCGCCCCCACCACCAGCACGGGCGAGATTCACATCGAAATTGACCTAGAAGGCGACCTCGGCCGGCTGCGCGATGATGATGAGTTGGATGCCAACGGCCTAACCACGCATTAGGAGTTAGGAGTTAGGAGTTAAGAATAGGCTCTTCCTAATACTTAACTCCTAACTCCTAACTCCTAACTTTTAATTCTTTACCCCTTCCTGCGCCAGCCGCAGCTTGCTGTGTTTCTTGCCGTAGCTGAAGTAGATAACCATGCCGATGGCCAGCCACACGATGAGGCGCAGCCAGGTTTCCCAGGGCAGCGAGGCCATCATTACCACGCAGACCACAATGCCCAGGATGGGCACCACCGGCACCCACGGCGTGCGGAACGAACGCGGCGCATCGGGGTTGGTTTTGCGCATAATCATCACGCCGAGACACACCATCACGAAGGCCAGCAGCGTGCCGATGCTCGTCATTTCGCCCACCACCGAAATGGGCACAAAGCCCGCAAACAGCGCAATGAAGCACCCCAGCAACAGCGTGGACTGCGACGGCGTGTTGAATTTAGGATGCAGCCGCGAAAACACCGGCGGCAGCAGGCCATCCTTCGACATCGAAAAGAACACCCGCGACTGCCCCAGCAAATCCACCAATATCACGGAGGTGTAGCCAATGAGAATGGCCATAATCACGGCCGACGACAGCCAGGCATAAGGCGTTTTTTCGATGGCAATGGCCACCGGCGCGGCGCTGTTCTTGAACTCCGTGTAGTTGGCCAGGCCCGTGAGGACGTGCCCGAATAGCACGAACAGCACCGTGCACACCGCCAGCGAGCCCAGAATGCCAATGGGCATGTTGCGCTGCGGGTTCTTGGTTTCCTGGGCCATGGTGGCCACGATATCGAAGCCGATGAAGACGAAGAAAATAACGCCTGCCCCGCGCAGGATGCCGCTCAGGCCGAACTCGCCAAACTTGCCGGTGTTGGCCGGGATGTAGGGTTGGTAGTTGGCCGGGTCGATGTATTTCCAGCCCAGGGCAATGAACACCAGCACCACGGCCACCTTCAGGGCCACCACCAGCGCATTGAACCACGCCGAGCCCTTGGTGCCGCGCGTGACGATGGCCGTAATGGCCAGCACGATGAGCATGGCCGGCACGTTCACGTAGCCGCTCACGGTGCTGCCATCGGCCAGCGTGGCCGACTCGAACGGCGACGTCACCAGCCGCGCCGGGATGTGCAGCCCGTATTTCCCCAGGAACTTAATGAGGTACTGCGACCAGCTGATGGCCACCGTGGCCGCCCCTACCGAGTATTCGAGCACCAAATCCCAGCCGATAATCCAGGCAAACAGCTCGCCCATGGTGGCGTAGGAATACGTGTAGGCCGAGCCTGACACCGGCACCAGCGCCGCAAACTCGGCGTAGCACAGCGCCGAGAAGGCGCAGCCCACGGCCGCCACAATAAAGGAAAGCGTAACGGCCGGCCCCGCGTTATTGGCCGCCGCAATGCCGGTGAGCGAAAACAGGCCCGCCCCGATAATAACCCCGATGCCGATGGCAATCAGGCTCACGCCGTTCAGGCTGCGCTTGAGGGTATTCGCCCCCGTTTCAGCGGCTTCCTGGCGAAGCAGCTCCAGTGATTTTGTTAACATAAACAGATAGAAGCGCGCCACGCCACCGCCCCACCCGGAGCGGCCGTGCCGCAAAGCAAAAAGCCCGTAAAAAATGGAATGAGAGGGGGCCGGCCGCCTCGGCTACCGGCCGCTAGTACCCGGCATCAACAGCAACAACAGCCCGCGACCAGTTGGCCCAACCCCAGCGGGCAGGCACTAAAAACACCAGAAAAAGCAAGCGAGGCAGCGAAAACGGCAGGCACGGCAGTTGTTTTTATATAATCAGGACTTGGCACCGGGCCGCGATTGCGGATGGTTGCCGGCGCTTCATCGAGCCTGTCTCTCAGCGCCTCTGTATAAAAACAATCCTTCCGGAGAAAGAATTGATGGCGCAAAGGTAGTACCGGCCGGGCATACCAGCACC
Organism: Hymenobacter artigasi; assembly: GCF_012275535.1. GTDB lineage: Bacteria > Bacteroidota > Bacteroidia > Cytophagales > Hymenobacteraceae > Hymenobacter > Hymenobacter artigasi. The sequence goes on from NZ_JAAVTK010000006.1 coordinate 26,991, forward strand.
CTGCTGCCGCCGCGATAACCCCGCCGCCCCAGCCCACGTATGGACGAGGCATTTGGCTGATGCCTCGTTTAGCCGCCCTACTTGCCCGACATCCCTAGTTTATGCCCGATACCGTTGTGCACGCCGAGCCTTATGGCAGCCTGCTTTTTGCCCCCGAAGTCCCCTGTTTCATCATCTCCTGGCACGGCTTTGCCAACAGCGAGCAGTTCCGCTTCCTAATGAACCGGGGCCTGGAGCTGTACAAAGCCGAAGCCGCCCGCACGCAGCCCTTGGGCTGGCTCGCCGACACCCGCGACGTGCAGGCCGTGAAGCCCGCCGACCAGGAATGGATGCGCACCGACTGGAACATCCGCGCCCAGCAGGCCGGCATCAACCACGTCAGCTTCGTGGTACCGGAAACCGTGTTCGGCCAGATTTCGGTGCAGAGCTACACCCATAACGTGGCCGAAGCTGATGAGTACGAGATAGAAACTGCCCAGCACCGAACGCTGGAGGAGGCCAAGGATTGGCTGAAAGCGGCGATTCGCTAACCGCACCGGTTGGGGAAATCCGAATAAAAAAGAACGTCATGCCGAGCGTAGCCGAGGCATCTCGCGTGCAGTAGTAATCCATTCTGTTGAGTTACTATCACAAGCGAGATGCCTCGGCTACGCTCGGCATGACGTTCCTTATTTCGGGCCTACCGCCGCAGTGCTAGGCGCACGCCGGCCATCAGCCAGCGGCCGGGCATCTGGGCCCCCAGCAGGTCGGAGTATTTGGCGTCGAACAGGTTTTGGGCCTGGCCCACCACCCACAGGCGCTCGGGCAGCAGCGCTACGTCGAAGCGGCCGTTGATGACCACATAGTCGGAGGAAAGCGTGAAGTCGCCCACCGGCGGCACCCCGGCGCGCTGCTTGTACACCCCGCCCAGGCTGGCCGTGAAGCGGCGGTGCACCAGGCTCAGGTTGCCGCTCACGAGCTGCTTCGCCACGTTGCTCAGGTACTGCGACACGATGCTGCCGTCCACGTTCAGGTGGGTGTAGGTGTAGCCCACGCTGCCATCGAGGCGCAGGCCGGTGGTGAGCTGGGCGCGGGTGCTGGCTTCAAATTCCAGCCCCTGCGTGCTCACGGCAAACAGGTTCTGGGCGTAGCGGTAAGTGGCGGCCGGGTTCAGGTTGGTGAAGCCGGTGCCGGCCTGCACTTCGCTGCCGGGCGTGGCCACGTAGTCAATCAGGTTGCGGCCGTAGCGGTTGAAGTAGGTGCCGCGCAGCGTGAGCGCCGGGCAAAGCACGTAGTCGAGGCCACCCTCGTAGCTCCAGGTGCGCTCGGCGGCCAGGCCGGGATTGCCCACGTTGAAGCCGTTGGGCACGGTGCCGGGCCGGATGGCCGAGTTGTACTGCTCAGTAAAGTTGGCCGCCCGGATGGCGCGGCCCACGGCGGCGCGCACGGTCAGCTTCTCGCCCAGCAGCTGGCTGGCCGTGAGTTGGGGCAGCAACTCGGTACCGTAGGCCTGGTCGTGGTCGAGGCGCAGGGCGGCGGTCAGGTTCAGGCCGGTGGCCGGCGTGAGGCCGGCCACGGCAAATGCGCCCTGGTGCCACACGGCGTGGTTGCCGCGGTCGTTGCTGCGCACGCTGCGTTTATCAGCTTGGCCGCCCAGGGTCAGCTGCACCTTGTCCGAGAGGCGCAGCTGGTGCTGGGCCTGCAGGTTGAGGTAGTGCATGAGGTGGTCGCTGGCCGCCGAGGTGGGCGTGTACAGGTAGTAATCGGTGCTGCTGGTGCCCACCATTTGCAGCTCGGTGCGGGCGCGGGCATTCCAGTCGTAGCGCAGCTGGCCCTGGTACCAGTCGCGCGAAGTGGTTTCGCGGGCGCGGTCGCCAGCGTTGGTCGTGTAGAAGTTCTGGGCGTTGTAGTCGCGGCGGTCGAAGCTGGCGCGGGCAGCGGCGCTCAGCTTGTTGCTGATTTGGTACGCGCCGGAGAGCGAGTAAGTATTCAGCTTGAAGTCGTTGCGCCCGCCGCCGGGCAGGCCTAGCAGCTGGCCGCTGGCGGTATTGTTGAGGATGCCGCCGGCCAGGCGCAGGCCCTTATCCTGGCCATAAAAGCCGGCGTTGGTGGTTTTCAGGTCGTACTCGCCGGCCATGAACGTGCCGCCCACTTCCACGCCATCGGGCCGGTGGGTGGCGGCGAAGGTTTTGGTGACGATGTTCACGAAGCCGCCCACGGCATCGGGGCCGTAAAGGGCCGCGCCGGGGCCGCGCACTACTTCAATCTGCTCAATCTCGGCCGGGGTGATGGGCAGGTAGCCCGCGAAGTGGCCCGTGAGCGGGTCATTCAGCCGCATGCCATCGAGCAGAATGAGCACCTGGTTGAACGTAGAGCCGCGCAGCGTAATATCGGCCTGCGTGCCGAAGTTGCCCCGGCTCTGCATCTCAATGGCCGGAAGCAGGCGCAGCAAGTCATCGAGCGAAGCCACTGGATACTGGCTGAGCGTGCGGCCGGAAACAACGGTCACGTAGCGGCCGGTCTGGCCGGCTACCTGGTTGAGGCGGGTGCCGTACACGGTCACCTCATTCAGGGCGCGGGTACTGTCGGCCGGGGCACTCTGGGCGAAAGCATTAGCCGTGAAAAGGGTACAGAAAAGCGGGGTAGCGTAGCGCGTAAGTCGCATTCTTAAGGGGGTTGATGGGGGTGCAAAGCTACTGTAGCGCGGACGGTGCAAGTCCGCGTCTCGCTGCATCGCAGCGAATATTCGTTGCTTATTATCGCAGCAGCATATCACATTTCCGCGTGTCGCCGTGCTGCGGCGACGCGCAGACTTGCAAAGTCCACGCTACTTTCGTCCCCGTGTCAGGCAACGTCAGCCTCGCGCCCGCGTCCTTCGCGCGAAACTCATTTCCCACCATTCGTTTCTCTATGAAGCACCTTTTCGCGCTGGGCCTGCTGGGCCTGGCGGCCACCAGCCCGGCTTTCGCGCAGGCTCCCACCCCGCCGGCTGCCAAGCCCGAATCTCCCTACCGCGCCTCGGCCACCAAGGTCAACGACCTGGTACACACCAAGCTCGACGTTCGTTTCGACTATGCCAAGCGTTACCTCTACGGCAAGGAGTGGGTCACGCTCAAGCCCCATGGCTACCCCACCGACTCGCTCCGTCTCGATGCCAAAGGCATGGACATCAAAGCTGTAGCCCTGATGAGCGGCGACAAGCAAACCCCGCTCAAATACGACTACGCCGATGGCATGAATCTGCGCATCAACCTGGGCCGCGTTTTCAAGCCCGGCGAGGAGTACACGGTCTACATCGACTACGTGTCGAAGCCCGACGAGCTGAAGGTGAAAGGCTCGGCCGCTATCACCGATGCCAAAGGCCTGTATTTCATCAACCCCGACTCGGCCGTGGCCGGCAAGCCGGTGCAAATCTGGACACAGGGTGAGACCGAGGGCTCGTCGGCCTGGTTCCCCACCATCGACCGTCCGAACCAGAAAACCACTGAGGAAATCTCGATGACCGTGCCGGCTAAGTACGTCACGCTCAGCAACGGCCGCATGGTGAGCAGCACGCCCGCCGGACCCGGCCTGCGCACCGACGTGTGGAAGATGGAGCTGCCCCACGCCCCCTACCTGTTCATGATGGCCGTGGGCGACTTCAAAATCTACAAGGATACCTGGCGCGGCAAGGAGGTTAATTATTACCTCGAACCCAAGTACGCGCCTTACGCCAAGCAGATTTTCGGCAACACGCCCGACATGCTGGAGTTCTACTCCAACCGCCTCGGCGTGGAGTACCCGTGGAATAAGTACAGCCAGATTGTGGCCCGCGACTATGTGAGCGGCGCCATGGAAAACACCACCGCCACCCTGCACGGCGAGCAGGTACAAATGACTGACCGCGAGCTGATTGACCGCGAATACGGCTCCGAATCGGTGATTGCGCACGAGCTGTTCCACCAGTGGTTTGGCGACTACGTGACGGCCGAAAGCTGGTCCAACATCACCGTAAACGAAACGATGGCCGACTTCTCGGAAGGCCTCTACGCCGAGCACAAGTACGGCAAGGACGCCGCCGATGCCCACTACTACCGCTACCTGCGCCGGTACCTGAGCTCGCCCCGCGACGCCGCCAAAACCCTGGTGCGCTTCCACTACGACGAGCAGGAGGAAGTATTTGACCTGGTGAGCTACCAGAAGGGCGGGGCCATTATGGACATGCTGCGCACTTACCTGGGCGACGACGTGTTTTTCTCCGGCTTGCAGAAATATCTGCAGGACAACAAGTTCGGCAACGGCGAGGCCCACCAGATGCGCCTGGCGTTTGAGGCCGTGTCGGGCCAGGACTTGAACTGGTTCTGGAACCAGTGGTACTTCGCCCCCGGCCACCCCATTGTGAGCATCGACTACGCCTGGGATGCCGCCAAAAAGATGCAGTCCGTGACGGTGAAGCAGACCCAGCCGGGCCAGCCCTTCCAGCTGCCTTTCACCATCGACTACTACGTGGGCGGTAAGGTGCTGCACCAGCCCGTGACCATGACGGAGGCCAGCCAGACCTTCACCATGCCCCTAGCGGCCAAGCCCGACCTGGTGAACGTGGACGCCAATAAGAAAACCCTGTGGCTGAAAACCGATAACAAATCGGCCGCCGAGTACGCCTTCCAGTACGCCCACGCGCCCCTGTTCGTGGACCGCCGCGAGGCCATTGACGCCGCTGCCAAGGACCAGACCATTGCCGCCAACCGCGCTACGCTGCTGGCCGCCCTCAACGACAAGTTCTACAACAACCGCCTGGCCGCCGTGGAGGCCTTGAAGCTGGACGATAAGGCCGTGGCCAAAGCCGCCGCGCCCGCCCTGCGCAAGCTCGCCGCCACTGAGAAAGAGCCCTGGGTGCAGTCCTCGCTGCTCGGCGCACTGGCTAAGGTGAAGGACAAGAAGGACGAAGCGTACATCAGCAAGCAGCTCAGCAGCCAGTCGTACAACGTGCAGGGTGCGGCCCTGCGCGCCCTGGCCGCCGTGCAGCCCACCCAGGCCCTGGCCCGTGCCAAAACCTACGAGGCCAACGCCCAGGGCGCAGTAGCCCAGGCCGTAACCGAAGTATATGCCAAGAACGGCGGCCAGGCCCAGTGGGCCTTCGTGCGTGACCGGTTCGACGCGGCCCGCCCCCAGGGCAAGTTCAACATGATGGAGCCGCTGGCCACCATCACCGGCCGCCTCGACGATGCCGCTTCCATCACCGAAGGCATCACCCGCCTCCAGGAAATCGGCGTCAAGTACAAATCCTACGGAGCCGACCGCCCCATCGTGAACCTGCTGCAAGGTGTGGCCAAAGCGCAGGCCGGTCGCCCGCAGGCCGCCACTACCCAGCAGGCCGTGGAGCAAGCCGTGGCTGCCGTGCAAGCCGCCAAGTAGTGCTGCTGATTTAGCAGTGCCGCTTGACGTTCTTCACTACTAAAAAAGCCCTATCGCATTGCGCGACAGGGCTTTTTTGTGGGTGGTGGTTGGCAGCTATTTGGGGAAACGGGGAAGAATCTACTCGCCTTCGGCTACTGCGGCCGGGGTTAGCTCAGGCGTTTCTTCGGTAGCAGCGTCGTGGTCCTGTGCCTCGGTGGCGTAAATGTGCTCCATATCAGTTATCACATCTTCGCCGTCCACGTTCAGGTCTTTCAGCACGCCATCGGCAATGTCGTAGACGAGGCCGTGCAGGCGGGGCGGGTTTTCGCCGCGCATCGCGTTCTGGATGATGTTGGTTTTGGCCAGGTTGCGCACCTGCTCAATCACATTCAGCTCCACGAGGCGGCGCAGGCGGGCCGTATCGTCTTTCTCGCGCAGGTACTCGGCTTCGTGCAGCCGGATAACGTCGCGAATATTCACCAGCCAGTTGTCAATCATGCCATACTGCTTGTTGGCGGCCGCCGCGGCCACGCCGCCGCAGCCGTAGTGCCCGCACACCAGAATGTCTTTCACGCCCAGCACTTCCACGGCATATTGCAGCACGCTCAGCAGGTTCATGTCGGTGTGCACCACCAGGTTGGCAATGTTGCGGTGCACAAACATCTCGCCCGGGCCCGTGCCCGTGATTCCGGAGGCCGGTACCCGCGAATCGGAACAGCCGATGAACAGGTATTTGGGGCTCTGGCCATTGGCTAGGCGCTGGAAAAATTCGGGGTCCTCCGCGTTTCTAGACGCCACCCAATGCTTGTTATTTTCGAGAATTTCGCTGATACCAGCCATAGTTAAAACAGGTAAGTTGATGGCCGGAAACCGCCGAAGCGGCCCACCAGCCCCGGTAAAGCACCAGCGCCCAAGTAGCGCGGTGCAGGGAGGTAAACGCTACGGCAAGGTAGCGCCAATTCGTCGGCAGGAATCCTCCGCCAGGCGCGGCCGCGCCGTTCAGGCGCTACGGCGGCGGTGGCCGTTCAGGCTGCCGCTGGCGGCCCGGTCTGCCACCAGCGGCCGCGTCCCGCGCGAAACCGTGAGCCGGGGAGCGGCCGCCGCCGGGTGCGTGGCGTAGATTTCGGCCCAGCCACTGATGGCATCCACGTTCAGGTTGTTCAGCTGGCCGGTAGCTGCTTCGTATACTAGGCCGTGCAGGCGGAGCGTGCGGCCGGCCTGGATGGCATTCTGAAAGAGGCTGGTTTTGGCCAGGTTGCGCACCTGTTCCATCACGTTCAGCTCTACGAGGCGGCGCAGGCGGGCCGTGTCGTCGCCGATGCGCAGCAGCTCCTTTTCGTGCAGCCGCACCACGTCGCGCACCTGCGTGAGCCAGCTATCGAGCAGGCCGTTTTGCTGATGCGAGGCGGCAGCAGCCACCCCAGCGCAATCGTAGCTGCCACAGACGATAATGTCTTCGATATCCGTGTTTTGCACGGCGTGTTGTAGCACACTCAGCAGGCTCATATCGGAGTGCGCTACCAGGTTGGCCACATTGCTGTGCGTCAACACTTCACCGGGCTTCAGGCCCAGCAACTCGTTGGCAGCCACGCCCAAATCGGAGCAGCCGATGAACAAGTATTTCGGGGCGAAGCCGGCCACCCGCTTGGTGAAATAAGCCGGGTCCCGGCTGGCTTTCTCAGCCACCCACCGTTGGTTATTTTGCAGAAGCTGGCTGATGGTGGTCATGATAATGGAGAAGAAACTGGTGATGCAACAGATAACACGATGCTCAATTAAACCCTTGCACACCAATAATTTGACAAGCTTCGGGCAGACACATAGGCTGGTGAGTGATGCAGCCCATCAACCCGGGAGCCACGCTAGTGCGTACCCAGCGCTACCTGGCGGATGCCACGCGTTTCCAACTCAATTCCCCGAGCCGGGGCCGCCTGGCGGAACGCCTCAATGGCTTCGAGCACGTCGTGGTCGATGACATCGGAACGAGTGCCGTCGAGGATGACGCGGCTGTTGGCGGGCAGCTGCTCCAAGGTGGTCACGATGCTGGCCTTGTTAAGGAAGGAAACGTGCTCGGGCAGCCGCAGATGCAGCTGGCGGCCATCTTCGCCTTCGGCGGTGTCGGCGGCTTCGTCGCGGCGGAGGTAGGAACCGGCCTTGGCGTTGTCGCGCAGGATGAAGAAGAAGCCCAGCACCAATCCGATGCTCACGCCCTTCAGCAAATCAGTAAACAGCACCGCCACAATCGTGATGATGAAGGGAATAAATTGCTCGCGGCCCAGCTGCCACTGCTTGCGGTAGAGGGCCGGTGTGGTGAGCTTGAAGCCTACCAGCAGCAGCACCGCCGCCAGTGCCGAGAGCGGAATCATATTCAGCACCGCGCCCAGAAACAGCAGGCTGGTAAGCAGTAGCAGGCCATGAATGAAGGCCGACATTTTGCTCTGGGCCCCGGCCGCCACGTTGGCCGACGAGCGCACGATAACGGCCGTGAGCGGCAAGCCGCCCAGCAGGCCGCTCACCAGGTTGCCCGCGCCCTGGGCCAGCAGCTCGCGGTTGGTGGGCGTGTGGCGCTTCTGCGGGTCGAGGTTGTCCACGGCTTCCACGCTGAGCAGCGTTTCGAGCGAGGCCACCACGGCAATGGTGAAGGCCACGCCGTAGGTAGCGGGGTTGCGCAGGGCACTGAAATCGGGGAAAATCATTTCGCCAGCCAACTGGCTCAGCGACGACAGTACCGGCAGCTTCACCAAGTGCTTGGGCAGCACTTGCAAATCGGGCGCGAATGTTCTCAGCAGCTGATTGATGCCCACGGCGGCCACCACGGCCACCAGCGCGCCCGGCACCAGCCGCGACCACGACTGCCGCCGGATGGGAGCGGTATTCCACAGCAGCAGCAGCGCCAGCGACGCCACGCCCACCAGCACCGAGCCGGGGCTGAGCGCCCGCGCCGCCGCCGCAATGGCCGAGAACGTATTCTGCCCGTTGAACTGCAGAAAGTCCATGTCCTCAAAGTAATCGGTATCAGCTCCCAGGAAATGGGGAATCTGCTTCAGAATCAGGATAATGCCAATGGCGGCCAGCATGCCGCGAATAACGGCCGCCGGGAAGTACAGGGCAATAATGCCCGCCCGGGCCAGCCCCAACCCCATCTGGATAACGCCCGCTACGGCCGTGGCTGCCAGCACCGCCGGCCACGAGCCCAGCGACGAAATAGCCGATAGCACCACCACCGTGAGGCCAGCCGCCGGCCCGCTCACGCTCACCGCCGAGCCGCTGAGCACGCTCACCACCAAGCCGCCCACAATGCCCGCAATCACACCCGCGAGCAACGGCGCGCCCGAGGCCAGCGAAATGCCCAGGCACAGCGGCAGCGCCACCAGAAAAACCACCAGCCCCGCCGGCGCATCTTGCCCGATGGTGCTGAATAGCGAGGCTTTTGGCCGGGGTTTGCCGGGCGCTACCGGGGCCGCAATGGGAGTACCGGTTTGGGCCGGCGAAGAAATTACTTGGGTCATAGCCTTGGGATTGCAGCATCGGCCCACCGCCGGGAATCAACGGAGAGGTAGAGTTTAGCACAAGGTTACGCGGGCGCTATTAAGCCCGAATTAAAGGCAAATTAAAAGGAAATTAAAACCGGATTTCAGGCCTGAGGCAACAAAAAAGGGCGTGATGCCGAGTGTAGCCGAGGCATTTGCGTGCAGCAGTAAATCAATCGCCTAGCAATTTTGCTTACGAGCGAGATGCCTCGGCTGCGCTCGGCATGACGACCTAAACAGGTTTCCCGTAAAATCAACTAACCGGCCATTCCAGCCACACCTGCGTGCCCTGGCCGGGCTCACTTTCTACGCGCACCGTGCCGCTGTGCAGCGCCATGATGCGGGCCGCCAGCGGCAGCCCAATGCCGTGCCCCGGCACCGCCCGCGCCGAGGCCGCCCGGAAAAACGGCACGAACACCTGCTGCAAATCGGCCGCCGACAGGCCCGGGCCTTCGTCGCTCACCAGCAGCGACAGATGCTTGTGGCTGCGGGCCAGCGTGGCCGTGACGGTGCCGCCGGTCTGGCGCGAGAACTTGCAGGCATTGTCCAGAATATTGAGCACGGCCGATAGCAGCAGCGCCTCATTGCCGTGCACGATAAAGGAGTCGGCCTCGCCAAAATCGAGGTCGACGCGGGAGGTGGGGTAGCGGCGCAGCAGCTGCTCGTGGGCCTGCAGCAGCAGCTCATCGAGGCGCACGGCGGCCATGGGTACCTGCGAGGGGTCGTCGGAGGCGCGGGCAATTTGCAGCAGGCCATTGGTGAGGCTGTTGAGTTGCCGGGCCGAGTCGAGGGTGCTTTGCAGCACGCGGCGGTATTCGGCGGGTGGCCGCTCGGCTTGCAGCAATGATACTTCCAGCTCGCCGATGAGGGCAGTGAGCGGCGTGCGCAGCTCGTGTGAGGCGTCGCGCACGAAGGTGCGCTGGCCTACGAAAGCTGCTTCCAGGCGGTCGAGCAGGCGGTTGAACCGCTGGGTGAGGCGGCCAATTTCGTCGGTTACTTCGCCGGTGCGGGTCAGGCGCTGGCTCAGGTCGGTGGCCGTAATGCCGTCGACCTCACGCACCATGCGGCGCAACGGGCGCAGCGCCCGGCCGGCAAAAAACCAGCTTCCCGCTCCTGCTGCCGCCACCGCTGCCAGCAGGCCCAGGGCCAGCAGCTGCCGCAGCTCGTGCAGCTGCTGGCGGCTGTCCTCATCTACCGACGAGGCCACCACCACCAGCGGGCCCAGCCGGGCATCGCGGTAGAGAAGGCCCACGGTTTCGTGGTAGTTGGTTTCGGGCTCCAGCACGGCCTGGCCGGTGCGGCGCACCTCGGCCAGCCAGGCCGGCCGTGCGGGCTGGGCCGTCCCCTGCCCTTCCCGGAACACCAGCTGGTTTTTCGCATCATATACCCTGCCCTGCTCGGCGGGCAGCGTGCGGTAAAGCTGGCGCAGGTAGCGGCGGTACGACGCCTGCTCGCCCACATCGTCGAGGTCATTCTGCCCCCCCACGTAGGCGTGCCCCACCACCAGCGTGCGCTTAAACAGGGTTTGGGTGAACTGATTGCGGCGCGACTGCTGCGTGGCAAAGTAGATAACCAGCGCAAACAACAGCAGCGTAACGGCCAGAATAGACCCGAACTGCAACGCAAGGCGGAGGCGAATGGACATTGATTGCGAATTATACAGCACGTCATGCAGAGCGCAGCGAAGCATCTCGCGTGCCACCACTAATCAATAACTCTACAACGATTGAGTCACTACCACACGCGAGATGCTTCGGCTGCGCGGACGCCAGATGAGCATGACGTTCGTTGTTTCTTTCCTGCCTCAACCGCTCACCCCTCGTTCTTCATCACGTACCCCATGCCTACCAGCGTGTGAATCAGCTTGGGCTCGAACCCCTTATCCACTTTTTTGCGCAGGAAATTGATGTAGACATCAATCACATTCGAGCCGGTATCGAAGCTCAAATCCCAGACGTGCTCCAGCAAATCGGCGCGGGACACCACGCGGTTCTGGTTGCGCAGCAGGTACTCCAGCAGGGCAAACTCGCGGGCGGTGAGCTGAATGGCCTGTCCGGCGCGCTCCACGCGCTTGGCGCTGGGGTCGAGGCTGAGGTCGGCGAGGTGGAGGACGGCTTTGGGCGCGGGGGCTTCGGTGCGGCGGCGCACGAGGGCGCGCAGGCGGGCCAGCAGCTCATCGAAGGCAAAGGGCTTGACGAGGTAATCGTCGGCCCCGGCGTCGAGGCCCCGGATTTTATCATCCGTCTCGCCCAGCGCGGTGAGCATGAGGATGGGCACGCCGGGGTCGTGGGCACGCACCTGGCGGCACACTTCGAGGCCGCTGAGGCCGGGCAGCATCTGGTCGAGAATCAGGCAGTCGTACCTGTTTTCCTGGGCGCGGCGCAGGCCCAGCAGGCCATCGGCGGCGAGGTCAACGGTGTAGTCCTGCTCCGTCAGGCCCTGGTGCAGGAAGGCCGCCACGGAGGGCTCGTCTTCAACTAAAAGGATTTTCATGGGGCCGGAAGGTAGCGCCGCCGGCCCGAAAACACCGCCGGTTATTCTGCTGGCCCACGCACCAAAACAGATTATTAGCCCGTTAAGCGTCTTTCATAAAGCATTTTCGGGGCGCTATCGCAGCGCCATAGCCCCCGTGGCCGGGTGCAATGAGAGAGCAGCAGATTCCGCCGTTTCGGTAGTTGCCATGGCCGCCCCCAGCGGTGCCGACTGCCAACGCACACCCACCAGCAGTAAGCCGAACAGTAACAGTGCGAGGTAATAGCGGAAGTAGCGTTGAAAGTTTTTGAGCATGCAAGCAAACGGCTGAGGGCAACCCATCAGCAAGCAATTGGGTATTCTCATTTCATTACAAAATTAGCTTTTGCAGGTTTTCCGCAAGACTATTCCGGCTTAATTCAAGTTAATCCCCCGTGAATCCCTCGTATTTCTCGATGAGTGAGTATTTGCCGCAGTGCAGCCCAAAGCCAGCTGCCTGCCAGCACTTCCGCACCCGATAGTTCATTGACTTCGCCCGGTGCTTTAGCGCCGGGATTCGGGATGGCTTTTCACAGAATCGTCGAAAAATTCATCTCACCTTCATAATGGCTGATAGTGAGGCTTTAACACAACTCAACCCTACTTACCTGAGGGCCAGTTTTTTCATATTTCGAAGCCCGGTAGAACACAGACGAAAAAGCACCCGTAGGCAATTGTACTGCACCCGCAATCTCAAGCTTCCCTGCCCCTATGAGCCAAGTTACCCAAGCCCCGCCGCCCGTGGCCCTGGCCCCCACCCAGCCCGTCAGCCTTACCATCAACGGCCAGGCGCATACCCTACAAATTGCGCCCTGGACGACGCTGCTCGATGCCCTGCGCGAGTACCTCGACCTCACCGGCACCAAAAAAGGCTGCGACCACGGCCAATGCGGGGCCTGCACCGTGCTCGTCGATGGCAAGCGCATCAATTCCTGCCTCTCGCTGGCCGTGATGCAGGAAGGCAGCGAGATTCAGACCATCGAAGGCCTCGGCTCGGAAGACCAGCTCAGCCCGCTTCAGCAGGCGTTTATCGACCACGATGCTTTTCAGTGCGGCTACTGCACGCCGGGCCAGATTTGCTCGGCGCAGGGCCTTATCAACGAAGGCAAAGCCAGAACCGAAGCCGAAGTGCGGGAGCTGATGAGCGGCAACGTTTGCCGCTGCGGGGCCTACAGCAACATTCTCAGCGCGGTAATGGAAGTAGTGGGAAGGGAATTAAAAATTGAGAATTAAAAATTAAAAATGACTTCCTGTCAAATGACAGCAGCTCATTTTTCGCACCCGAAATTTTTAATTATTAATTCATAATTTTTAATTCAATACAATGAACAGTTTCACTTTCACCCAAGCCGCCGCCGTGGCGGGTGCCGTGCAGGATAAAGCCGCGCACGAAGGCTCGGCCTACATTGGGGGCGGCACCAATCTAGTCGATTTGATGAAGGAAAACGTGGCCCGCCCCACGCACCTCATCGGCCTCAAAAAACTGGGCCTCGACACCATCGAAACCCTGCCTGATGGCGGCCTGCGCCTCGGGGCCCTCGCCAGCAATGCCGACACCGCCTGGCACCCCGAAGTGGAGAAACGCTACCCGTTGCTGAACCAGGCCATTCTGGCCGGGGCCAGCCCGCAGCTGCGTAATATGGCCACCGACGGCGGCAACCTCATGCAGCGCACCCGCTGCTACTATTTCTACGACCTGGCCACGCCCTGCAACAAGCGCGAGCCCGGCTCGGGGTGCTCGGCCATCGGCGGCTACAACCGCGTGTGCGGCATTCTGGGCACCAGCGACTCGTGCATCGCCACGCACCCGAGCGATATGTGCGTGGCCCTGGCCGCCCTCGACACCACCGTGCGGGTAAGCGGCCCCAACGGCGAGCGCACCATCAAGTTTGAGGACTTCCACCGCCTGCCCGGCGACCACCCCGAGCGCGACAACACCCTGGAGCCCGGCGAGCTCATCACCGGCCTCGACCTGCCGGAAAAAGGCTTCGCGAAGAACTTCAGCTACCTCAAGCTGCGCGACCGCACCAGCTACGCCTTCGCGCTGGTGAGCGTGGCGGCCGCGCTGGAGCTGGACGGCAACACCATAAAAGATGCGCGCCTGGCGCTGGGTGGCGTAGCCCACAAGCCCTGGCGCGATAAGGAGGCCGAGGCAATGCTCATCGGCCAGCCCGCCACGGCCGATACCTTCCGCCGCGTGGCAGCTAAGGTGCTCGCAAATGCCAAAGGCTACGGGGAAAACACGTTTAAGATTGAGCTGGCTAAGCGCGCCATCGTGCGGGCGCTCAAGCAGGCTACTGAAATGAAGCAGGAAGTCGATACCAATGCTTTCCTGAATTCCAACCCGTAACCGTTGGGCTGTTCTGCTGAGCGCAGTCGAAGCATGACGGCCTGGCTTATCAATCACGGTAATAGCTTTTGAATCCTTATGACTCTCCAAACCGACTATATCGGCAAGCCCACCAGCCGCGTGGATGGCCCGGCCAAGGTGACCGGCACCGCCAAGTACGCCGCCGAATACAACGTGCCGAACCTGCTGTACGGCTATGTGGTGAGCAGCCCCATTGCTAAGGGTAAAATCACGAAAATCGACGCCGCGCCGGTGCTGGCACTGCCCGGCGTGCAGCAGGTTTTCTCGCACGAGAACGTGCCGCATTATGCCCTGCTCGACCGCAGCTACAAGGACCAGATTGCCCCCGGCGGCTCGCCGTTCCGGCCGCTACACGATGCCGAAATAAAGTACAGCCTGCAGCCGGTAGCGCTGGTAGTGGCCGACACGTTTGAGCTGGCCCGCTACGCTGCATCCATCCTGCACATCGAGTACGAGGAAGCTGCCCATGAAACCGAGCTGAGCCAGCACATCGACGAGGCCTATGAGCCTGGCCGCGGCAAAGCCGGCTACCAGCCGCCCAAGTCGCGCGGCAACTTCGGCAAGGGCTGGAAGGAAGGCGTGGCCCACATGGAGGCGCAGTACTCGCACCACGCCCAGCACCACAACCCCATGGAGATGTTTGCCACCACCGTGGAGTGGCTGGGCGACAAGAACCTGAACATCTACGACAAAACGCAGGGCGCCTTCAACAGCCAGCTGCTGGTAACCAAAGTTTTCGGACTGAGCAAGGACCAGGCGCGGGTGATTTCGAAGTACACCGGCGGCGGCTTCGGCTCCGGCCTGCGGCCCCAGTACCAGTTGTTGCTGGCCGTGATGGCTTCGCTGCAGTTGGAACGCTCGGTGCGCGTTTCGCTCACCCGCGAGCAGATGTTCAGTTTCGGCCACCGGGCCGAAACTCTGCAGCACGTAGCCCTGGCCACGGCGGCCGACGGCTCGCTCACCGGCATCAACCACTTCGCCGTGGCCGAAACCTCGCAGTTTGAGGATTTCACCGAAAACGTGGTGGGCTGGTCGGGCATGCTTTACAACTGCAAAAACGTGGAGCTGGGCTACCGCCTGGCCAAGGGCGACATCTACACGCCGCTGGATATGCGCGCCCCCGGCGCAGCCTCAGGCTCCATCGCGCTGGAAATTGCGATGGACGAGATGGCCTACGCCGCCGGCCTCGACCCGCTCGAATTCCGCCTGCGCAACTACTCTGATATCGACCAGGCCCAGGACCTGCCCTACTCCAGCAAGGCCCTGCGCAAGTGCTACCACGAAGGCGCCGCCAAATTCGGCTGGGAGCAGCGCACGCCCGAGCCCGGCTCGATGCGCGACGGCAACCTACTGGTGGGCTGGGGCATGGGCGGCGGCGTGTGGGATGCCTCCAAGATGCCCGCCACCGTAAAAGCCAGCCTCGACGCCGACGGCCACCTCACCGTGAGCAGCGGCACGAACGAAATCGGCACCGGCACCTACACCATTATGACGCAGATTGCGGCCGAAAGCATGGGCCTGCCCATCGAGGCCGTCACCTTCGTGCTGGGCGACACTACCCTGCCCCAGTCGCCAATCCAGGGCGGCTCCTGGACGGCCGCTTCGGTGGGCAACTCCGTGGTGGAGGCCTGCACCAAGCTGGGTGAAGCCTTGCTCAAACAGGCCCAGAAAATGGACCACCCGGCGTTCAAAGACGCCAAAATAGACGACGTGCAGTTTGCCAACGGCCAGATGCGCCTGCGCGCTGATGATACGCAGGCCGTGGTACTGCGCGATGTGGTGCAGGCCAGCGGCGAGCCCAAAATCGATGCCGAAAACTCCACCGTGCTGGCCAAGCTGGAAATGCTGAAACCGCCGAGATACTCCATGCACGCCCACAACGCCGTGTTTGTGGAGGTGAAAGTAGACCCCGAGCTGATGACCGTGCACGTCACCCGCGTGGTGAATGCCGTGGCCGCCGGCCGCATCATCAACCCCAAAACGGCCCGCAGCCAGGTGCTCGGCTCTGTGGTCTGGGGCTTGGGCATGGCCCTGATGGAAGAATCAGTGATGGACCACCGCTTCGGCCGCTACATGAACCATTCCCTGGCCGAATACCACGTTCCCGTGAACGCCGACATCCACGACATCGACGTCGTTTTCGTGAGCGAGGAAGATGACAAAGTCAATCCCCTCGGCATCAAAGGCCTGGGTGAAGTGGGCCTGCTGGGCGTGGCCGCCGCCGTGGCCAACGCCATTTACCACGCCACCGGCAAACGCGTGCGCGACATGCCCATTACGATTGACAAGCTGCTGTAGAAACGACGGCGGCCAGTGCCGCTGGAGTGACATAAAAACGCCCCGCAACTGCCTGGTTGCGGGGCGTTTTTATGTACAACGGTTTATAACCTGGCAATGGTCGGGCTAAAAATCGGTAGCCCAGCTTTGTACCGAGGCCAAACCGGCAATGCTTATCCAGCGCTACGAGGTACCCAAGCTATTGGAAATTCATAAAGAGCAGCCGAAGCGCTAATATACACTTTGGTTATAAAGTTATAAATAAAATCAATTTTGATTATGATTTCACACCAATTAAATTTGTAGAAATCAACTGTTCCAAGCGTTACTCCATACAGTACGGACAGCAGCCCTTTAGTCCATTCAGCCTTTTCATAAGGCTATATTAAACCACTTCCAAGATGAGCGCCAACCTGCACGACCTCCCCGCAGACAACTCCATCCTCCACGACCTAAACGCGGACGCCGCCCAGTGCCCTTTTCTCAACGGCGCGGTGAAGCAGACGGCCGGTGGCGGCCGCACCAACCGCGAGTGGTGGCCCAATATGCTCAAGCTGAGCATTCTGCGCCAGCATTCCACCCTGTCCGACCCCATGGACCAGGGCTTTAACTACGCCGAAGAGTTTAAGAAGCTCGACCTGAATGCTGTAAAGCAGGACCTGTTCGAGTTGATGACGACCTCGCAGGACTGGTGGCCGGCCGACTACGGCCATTACGGCCCCTTCTTCATTCGGATGGCCTGGCACAGCGCCGGCACCTACCGCATCTCCGACGGCCGCGGCGGCGCGGGCATGGGCATGCAGCGCTTCGCCCCCCTCAACAGCTGGCCCGATAATGCCAACCTCGACAAGGCCCGCCTGCTGCTCTGGCCCATCAAGCAGAAATACGGCAATAAAATCTCCTGGGCCGACCTTATCATCCTGACCGGCAACTGCGCCTTGGAGTCGATGAACCTGAAGCCTTTCGGCTTTGCCGGCGGCCGTGCCGATGGCTGGGAGCCGCAGGAAGACGTGTACTGGGGCCCCGAAACCGAGTGGCTCGGCGACAAGCGCTACGTAGACGACCGGCAGCTGGAAAACCCGCTGGCCGCTGTGCAGATGGGCCTCATCTATGTGAACCCCGAAGGCCCGGACGGTGAGCCCATCCCCGAGCGCTCGGCCCGCGACATTCGCGAAACTTTCGGCCGCATGGCCATGAATGACGAAGAAACCGTGGCCCTGATTGCCGGCGGCCACACCTTTGGCAAAACCCACGGCGCGGCCGACCCCGCCAAATTCGTGAACCGCGAGCCCGCCGGGGCTGCCATCGAGGAAATGAGCAAGGGCTGGCGCAACAGCTTCGGCAAAGGCCACTCCGAGCACACCATCACCAGCGGCCTTGAAGGTGCCTGGACCAGCACGCCCGCCAAGTGGAGCAACGACTACTTCGACAACCTGTTCGGCTACGAGTGGGAGCTGACCAAGAGCCCCGCCGGCGCGCACCAGTGGCGCCCCGTGAACGGCGGCGGCGCGGGCACCATCCCCGATGCCCATGACCCGGCCGTGACGCACGCCCCCTTCATGCTGACCTCGGACATCGCCCTGCGCGCCGACCCAGCGTATGAGAAGATTTCGCGCCGTTTCCACGAAAATCCCGACCAGTTTGCCGACGCTTTCGCCCGCGCCTGGTTTAAGCTGACGCACCGCGACATGGGCCCCAAGGAGCGCTACCTCGGCCCCGAGGTGCCTACTGAAGAGCTGCTCTGGCAAGACCCGATTCCCGCCATTACCTACCAGGTGGTTGAAGACCAGGACGTGGCCGCGCTAAAAGGCAAAATAGCCGATTCCGGTCTCACGGTGCCACAATTGGTATCCACCGCCTGGGCTTCGGCCTCCACCTACCGTGGCTCTGACAAGCGCGGCGGCACCGATGGCGGCCGTCTGCGCCTGGCCCCGCAGCGCTACTGGGAAGTGAGCAACCCGGCGCAGCTCTCCACCGTGCTGAACAAGCTCGGCGGCATTCAGCAGGATTTCAACAGCGCCCAGACCGGCGGCAAGCAGGTTTCGATGGCCGACCTCATCGTGCTGGCCGGCGTGGTCGGCATCGAGCAGGCTGCCAAAGCTGCTGGCCACGAGGTGACCGTCCCCTTCACCCCCGGCCGCGCCGATGCCACCCAGGAGCAGACCGACGTGGTATCGTTCGCCGCCCTAGAGCCGGCCGCCGATGGCTTCCGCAACTACCTCAAAACGCACCACCGCGCCGCCGCCGAGGAGCTGCTGATTGACAAAGCCCAGCTCCTGACCCTGACCGCTCCCGAGCTGACGGTGTTGTTCGGTGGCCTGCGCGCCATCAACATCAACTTCGATGGCTCGAACCACGGCGTATTCACCAACCACGCCGGCGCGCTCACCAACGACTACTTCCTGAACCTGCTGGACCTGAACACCACCTGGGCCAGCACCTCAGATGCACAAAACGCCTTCCAGGGCCGCGACCGCAAAACCAACCAGGTGAAGTGGACCGGTACCCGCGTCGACCTGATTTTCGGCTCGAACTCCGAGCTGCGCGCCTTGGCCGAGGTGTACGCCTGCGCCGATTCAAAAGAGAAGTTCGTGAAGGACTTCGTAGCCGTGTGGGCCAAGGTGATGAACCTCGGCCGCTTCGACCTGGCCAAGTCGTAATACCGCCCGCTAGCGCTTCCGCCCCGTGAGGTGTGGAATTAGCTGAAGCCTCAAAAGAAACGCCCCGTAACGAATTCGTTGCGGGGCGTTTTCTTGTTGTGTCAAATGAGTTTTAATTGTTATACTGCAACAACGTTAATCACAACATCTTCAAGAATCATCTTCGTAACGTCAACGGTTGGTATAATGAATTTCGAAAAAACAGTGCCTTCTGTCTTAGCAAACAAAACACCCCTCGAAGTTCCTACTGTAAGCATTGCCAAATGAATAAGAAAGCCTTTTGGAATGATTATCTTCTGCTCTTCTAGATTAGAAAGGCTATTCCAAGATTTTTCTTGAATTTTAAAATGACAACTTATGACAATTTTCAAGAAAGCATTCTTGGCTTGGCTGAATTCGAAACTTGCAAATACTCCTATTTGCTTATTACTCTGTTCTACCTTGAACTGCAGTTCTGTACCTAATTTGACTTCTTCCTTTTTAGGCCCATAGCTTTCCTCAAGAAGAGCAAATTGCTCAACTTTGATTCCTTTGAAGGAAAAACTTATTTGTGAATCTTTCTTATCCATTATCCTACCTCTGAGTATGAATACTCATCAGAGTATTTATTCGGCTCTAATTTAAAAATTTTAGCAGAAGACTGATAGCAACTTGGGGTATTATCTGCATATGAATCAAGATTTTGAACCACCTTTTCCATAGCAAAAACAGATTCTCTAACCGAGTTCCATTTCACCTCATAATAGCTAGCTAGAATAGGTATATCCAAGACAAGCTGCAATTTTAGCTGTGTCTCAAGTGTCAAATTTTCTTGACCTTTCACAATTTTATTAACCTGCTGGGGACTAACATTCATTGCTGCAGCCAAGTCCTTCTGCGACCATCCCATCTCATCTAGCTTTTTCATAACCTTAATAGCAATTTGCTGCGATTCGCGCAACATTTCTCTATTCTTGATTCGCTCTTTGTTTTTTTCTAAAGTAGAACTTTTCTCTTTAGAAACTAAGGCCAGAAACTTTTCTTTGTTGGTCATCACTAATTTTCGATTAATAACTCGAAGAATGAATCCTCATCAAACACACCGTTACTTCTGAAATACTCTCTTGCTGCATTTAATTTTTTTAACTCCATTTCAGTATCTGGATGCTCGTCCATTCTTTGGCTCATTTTTATTGCACCCCCAGTAATCACAAAACAATTAGAATCAATTTTTACTGCATATAGTCTAAGCTTATTTCTTCTTATTTTTCCTTTCTGCAAAGAAAGCGTTACCCTTTTTCTTTCTGACTCTTGCAATGCTTCAAAGTATAGTTCAAGGTCATCTCGACTATGAATTATATCTTCTAAGAAGTCTTGAACAACTTCCGCACACCTTGATATATCTTCTATAAACCCATATACGTCAGCTACATCATTTTGTATAGCGTATTCGCGCAGATATTCTGTATCTGTCCATAAGTCCATCATTCTGTCGTACTCATTTTCTGTCTCGCCGTCATAGCGAAAAGAGTACAGATTCTCCGCAAATATAGAAACGACTTCCATTAAATCAACCTATAGGTTTATTTTTTGTTTGTTTTACAGACCCTCTTTTGCTGCGTTTGGTTCATCTGTACCTCTTTGCCAATCCATTAAGGGCAACCTCATAGCTTTAACGGCCCAATCTATAGAATAAAGGGCGGTTATGCACGCTATAACAACTCCACCTGTGTACCAATAGCCAATCTAAGCACTTGTTTTTGGCGCATATGATTGCTAGAACACAGGCCCAAAAGCACCTCTGGACGCGGCAGATGCGGGCGCAAAAATTAATAGCACTCCGGGATACCTTCATTTCCGCTTCATGCCGGCGGGGGGAAGTTTGTACTGTCAACCCACGACACAAGCTGCGCGGCTTCGCCCCTCCCACCCTGCGATGTGCGCTTTCGGCTTGGTTTGGAGCCGGCAGGTTTGCCGGCGGCCAAGGGCGTTTTGCTGTTTGAGCGAAGCCTTCCGTGCAGTATGTATACCCCCAATCAGGCACCTCCGGCCCCGATGGCTTTTGTGAGATGATTGCCAATCTCCCCGTGCCAGTGGGCCACGGTGCAGTTCCCCGGCCTGATTAGTTACCGGCCAGCCGGCTTTCCCAAGGCATCGCGGACCTAGCCAACTGCCCGGTGCAACTACCTGAATGACCATTCCCTATGCAATACCACCCGCCTGTCACGTTACCCAAGGTTCTTATGAAAAGAGTAATCATGCTGCTGAGCTGCGGCGTTTTGTTCTACACCACCAGCTGCAAGGAAGAGAAAAAGGAAGTAGAAGAGCAGATTAAGCTGGTCGCCACCAGCCCCTTGCAGAAAGACACCACCATTACCAAGGAGTACGTGGCACAGGTGCACTCCTACCAGCGCATCGAGCTGCGGGCTCTGGAGAAAGGCTATCTGGAGAAGATTTTTGTGGATGAAGGCCAGCATGTTTCGCAGGGCCAAACCATGTTTCAAATTAAGCCCACGATATACCAGGCCGAGCTGAAAAAGTCGCAGGCCGAGGCGCACTACGTGCAGATGGAGTACCAGAACACCAAGAAGCTGGCCGACAAGAACATCGTGTCCAGCAGCGAGTTGGCGCTGGCCCAGGCCAAGTACGACAAGGCCAACGCCGACGTATCGCTGGCCCAGACGCACCTGCAATTCACGACTGTGAAAGCCCCGTTCAGCGGCATCATGGACCACTTCCAGGGCCGCCTGGGCAGCCTGGTGGATGAGGGCGACTTGCTAACCACGCTCTCCGACAACAGCAAAATGTGGGTGTACTACAACGTGCCCGAAGCCGAATACCTGGCTTACAAGGAGCACGCCAAAGCCAGCGACAAGGCGGCGCATGTGAAGCTGCGGATGGCCAACAACGAGGTATTCGACCAGACCGGCATTGTGCAAACCATTGAGGCTGATTTCAATAACGAAACCGGCAACATTGCCTTCCGCGCTACCTTCCCCAACCCCGATGGCCTGCTGCGCAACGGCGAAACCGGCAGCGTGCTCATGACCGTGCCGCTGAAAGGGGCGCTGATTATCCCGCAGAAAGCCACCTTCGAGGTTCTGGAGAAAAAGTATGTCTTCGTAGTCGACAAAGACAACGTGGTGCACCAGCGCGAGGTAGGCATCGCCTCCGAAATGCCTGATTTGTACATCATCAACTCCGGCATCAAAGCTACCGACCGCATCCTGCTCGAAGGCCTGCGCAAGGTGAAAGACGGCGATAAAATACGCTACGACTTCAAAGCCCCGCAGACGGTCATCTCGCATTTGAAGGTGTACAGCGAGTAACGTCCGCCGGTCTGACCGCCCTAGGCGGTCAGACCGGAGCAGGCGGCCCCTTTTCCTATTATCAAACCAGCCAGCAGAATATGTTTAGTAAATTCATTCGTAGGCCAGTATTTGCCATTGTTATTTCGATTGTCATCCTGCTGATGGGCGGGCTGGCTATTATGAAGCTGCCCACGTCGCAGTTTCCGGAGATTTCGCCGCCGCTCGTGATGGTGAGCGCGGCCTACCCCGGAGCCAGCGCCAAGGTGCTCACCGAGTCGGTGCTGATTCCGCTGGAGCAGGCCGTGAACGGCGTGCCGGGCATGAAGTACATGACCTCCGACGCCGTGAGCGCCGGCGAGGCCAACATCCAGATTGTGTTCAACCTGGGCACCGACCCCGACCAGGCCGTGGTGAACGTGAACACCCGCATCGCGCAGGTGCTCAACCGCCTGCCAATCCTGGTGCAGCGCGAGGGCGTGATTGTGAACCGCGTGGTGCCTAACATGCTGATGTACGTGAACTTGTACTCGAAAGACAAGAACACGGACATGAAGTACCTGTTCAACTACGCCGGCGTGAACATGATACCCGAGTTGCAGCGCTTGGGTGGCATTGGCCGGGCCAGCATTCTGGGCAGCCGGCAGTACGCCATGCGTATCTGGCTGAAACCCGACCGGATGCGGGCCTACAATATCTCCGTCGATGACGTGATGAAGGCGCTGGATGAGCAGTCCGTGATTGGCTCGCCGGGCCGGATTGGCCGCTCCGATGGCGGGCAGGCACAGTCGCTGGAATACGTGCTGAGCTACAAGGGCCGTTTCAACGAAATAGACGAGTATAAAAACGTGATTCTCAAGGCCAACTCCAACGGGGAAAGCCTGCACCTGAAAGACGTGGCCAATGTGGAGCTGGGCTCGGAGTTCTACGACATCTACTCCAACCTGAACCAGTACCCGTCGGCGGCTATCGTGCTGAAGCAGACCTACGGCTCGAACGCTTCGGACGTAATTAAAGAGGTGAAAGGCAAGCTCGAAGAGTTGAAGAAAACCTTCCCGCCGGGCATGGACTACAAAATCACCTACGACGTGTCGAACTTCCTCGATGCCTCGATTGAGAACGTAATCCACACCCTGCGCGACGCCTTTATTCTGGTGGCGTTGGTGGTGTTCCTGTTCCTGGGAGACTGGCGCTCGACGCTGATTCCGGCGCTGGCCGTGCCGGTGTCGCTGGTGGGCTCGTTCATGGCGATGCAGGCGTTTGGCCTCACCATCAACATGATTACGCTGTTTGCGCTGGTGCTTTCCATCGGTATCGTGGTCGATAACGCCATTGTGGTGATTGAGGCCGTGCACGCCAAGATGGATGAGCAGCACCTGTCACCTTATAATGCAGTGCGGCAAGTAGTTGGCGAAATCAGCGGGGCCATCATCGGCATCACCATCATGATGACGGCCGTGTTCATCCCGGTATCGTTCATGAGCGGCCCGGTGGGCATTTTCTACCGTCAGTTCTCCATTACCATGGCCACGGCCATTGTGATTTCGGGCATCGTGGCCCTCACGCTGACGCCGGTGCTCTGCGCCATGATTCTGAAAAACCACCACGGTGAGGCCAAGAAGCAAACGCCCATGCAGCGCTTCTTCGACTGGTTCAACCGGGGCTTCGAGAAGCTGACCAACGCCTATACCGGCCTGCTGTCGCGCATTGTGGCCAACCGGCTCATCACCTTCGGGATGCTGATTGCCTTCGGCCTCGGTATCTGGGCCATTGCGGCGAAGCTGCCGGCTGGCTTTATTCCGAGCGAAGACCAGGGCCTGATTTATGCCATTGTGCAAACGCCGCCTGGCACCACGCTGGAGCAAACCAACGCCGTATCGCAGCGCCTGGCCGGCCTGGCCAAGGACATTCCCGGCGTGGCCAACATCTCCTCCCTGGCCGGCTACGAAGTACTGACCGAAGGCCGGGGCTCGAACGCTGGCACACTGCTGCTCGACTTGAAGCCGTGGTCGGAACGCAAGGAATCGATTGCCGAAATCGTGGAAAACCTGGAGAAAAAAGCCAAGCAGATTCCCGGCGCGACCATCGAATTCTTCGAGCCGCCGGCAGTGCCGGGCTACGGCGCGGCGGGTGGTTTCCAGCTGCAATTGCTGGATAAAACCAACTCGGGCGACTACAAAGCGCTGGAAAAAGTGAACAATGAGTTCATGGTTCAGCTGAAAAAGCGCAAGGAGCTGGCCGGCCTGTTCACCTTCTTCTCGGCCGAATACCCGCAGTACGAGCTGAAAATCGACAACGAGCTGGCCATGCAGAAAGGCGTGAGCATCGGCAACGCCATGAATACGCTGAGCATCATGGTAGGCTCGACCTACGAGCTGGGCTTCATCAAATACCAGCGCTTTTTCAAGGTGTACGTGCAGGCTTCGCCCGAATACCGACGGCTGCCGGAGGACATCCTGAACATGTGGGCCAAGAACGACAAGGGCGAAATGGTGCCATTCTCGGCCTTCATGAAAATCGTGAAGTCGCAGGGTGCCAACGAAATCAACCGCTACAACATGTACACCACCGCCTCCATCCGGGGCGGCGCGGCGGAAGGTTTCAGCAGCGGCGAGGCCCTGAAAGCCGTGCAGGAAGTAGCCAAGACCCTGCCCCACGGCTACGACATCGACTGGGGCGGCCTGTCGAAAGACGAAGTGGGCCGCGGCAACGAATCGACCGTGATTTTCCTGGTCGTGCTTGTGTTCGTGTACCTAGTGCTGGCCGCGCAGTACGAAAGCTTCCTGCTGCCGCTGGCCGTTATCTTCTCGCTGGTAGCCGGGGTGTTCGGGTCGTTCCTGTTCATCAAGATGTTCGGTCTGGCCAACGACATCTACGCCCAGGTGGGCCTGGTCATGCTGGTAGGTCTGCTGGGTAAAAACGCGGTACTTATCGTCGAATTCGCGGCCCTGAAGCACGAGGAAGGCATGTCCGTCCGCGATGCGGCCATTGAAGGTGCCAAAGTGCGATTCCGCCCGATTTTGATGACTTCGTTCGCCTTCATCGCCGGCCTGATTCCGCTGGTGGTGGCCACCGGCGCGGGCGCCATCGGCAACCGTACCATCGGTAGCTCGGCACTCGGCGGCATGCTGTTCGGCACGGTGTTCGGGGTAATTATCATCCCCGGCCTGTACTACTTCTTCGGCACCCTGGCTGGCGACAACAAGCTGATTCGCGACGAAAACGAGTCGCCCATCCTCGAAGGTGTAGAGCCCCGCGTGACGCTGGAGGAAATGGAGCCTTACGCCTAGTGGAATCCGAATAGCTGGCGCGCGTCTGTGACGCGTGCCGACTGGGTTCGAGCCTTTGGCTCGGGGGAGAACAATCGGCTTGCTGGCGCACATCTGCGACGCGTGCCGACTGGAAAAAATGAACCGCCACTCACGATTACCAATAAATCCGATACCCGAGCCGCAGGCTCGAAACCAGTCGGCACGCGTCGCAGACGCGCGCCAGCAAGCCAGAAGAAATCAAGCTCATTATGCTTAAAAAACGAATTTATCAATGCCTCGGCGCGGCCAGCCTGGCCCTCGCCGTGGGGGCCTGCAAAACGCCCGAGCTGGTGGTGAAGAACGAAAGCCGCAACGTGCCGGCCAGCTATTCGACCGCCACCGCCACCTCGGCCACTTCCCTCGATAGCGCCAACACGGCCAGCGTGCAGTGGAAGCAGTTTTTCACCGACCCCAACCTGCAGGCGCTGATTGGCACCGCCCTGCAAAACAACCAGGAGCTGAACATCACGCTCCAGGAAATCGAGATTGCCAAAAACGAAATCCGCGCCCGTCAGGGCGAGTATTTACCTTTCGTGCGCCTCGGTGCCCGGGCCGACGCGGAAAAAGTGGGTCGCTACACCCTGCAAGGCGCGACCGAGGAGAATATCGACATCAAGGAAGGCCGCCGCACGCCCGACCCGCTCACCAACTTCCAGGTGGGTGCGTTTGCCACCTGGGAGGTCGATATCTGGCACAAGCTGCGCAACGCCAGGAAGGCCGCCGCCATTCGCTACCTGGCCACTGTGGAGGGTAAAAACTTCATGGTGACCAACCTGATTGCCGAAATCGCCAACTCCTACTACGAGTTGCTGGCCTACGACAACCAGCTGGCCATCGTGCAGCAGAACATTGGTATCCAGACCAATGCGCTGGAGTTGGTGAAGTTCCAGAAGGAATCGGCCCGTGCCACCGAGCTGGCCGTGAAGCGCTTCGAGGCCCAGGTGCAGCACACCCGCGCCCTGCAGTTCAAGCTCCAGCAAAGCATCGTCGAAACCGAGAACCGGCTGAACTACCTGGCCGGCCGCTACCCGCAGCCGGTGGCCCGCAACGCGCAGTCGTTTAACGACCGGCTGCCGGCGACCATCCAGGCTGGCTCGCCCGCACAGCTGCTGGCCAACCGCCCCGATATCCGGCAGGCCGAACAGCAGCTCACCGCCGCCAAAATCGACGTGCAGGTGGCCCGGGCCAATTTCTACCCCTCGCTGGGCATCACGGGCGGCGTCGGCTTGGCGGCCTTCACACCCGGCCTGCTGGTATCCTCGCCCCAGTCGTTGCTCTACGCGCTGGGTGCTGACTTGGCCGGCCCGCTGTTTAACCGTAACGGCATTAAGGCGTTCTACTACAACGCCAACGCCCTGCAAACGCAGGCCGTGTACCGCTACGAAAAGACCGTGCTAAACGCCTACGTCGAAGTGTCGAACCAGGTCGCCAGCATCAGCAACCTGGCCCAGAGCTACGACGCGAAAGCCAAGGAAGTGGCAGCCCTCAACCAGTCGGTGGAAATCTCCAACAGCCTCTTCCGCTACGCCCGCGCCGACTACACGGAAGTTCTCTTCACCCAGCGCGACGCCCTGGAATCGAAGTTCGACCTCATCGAAACCCGCATGCAGCAGCTTAACGCCTCGGTGAACGTGTACCGCGCCCTGGGTGGCGGCTGGAAGTAACCAAGCCCCCGCGCGTAGCTGAAACAGCTATTGCCGCACAGAGAAACGCCCCGCAACTGGTTTGTTGCGGGGCGTTTCTTATTAGAGAATTTGTACCGTTTACGCTAGCAGACGTTTTCCAAACTAACGCCTTCTTGGCGCACTACGGGTATGAGGCTGAACGTACGTTCCGTTTTTGCGAGTATATCCTTTAACATGAACTGGGCCACCAGAGCTTTTCGAGCTGCTAGAAGAAGAGTTATAAGTGGATGTTGATTTGGTTGAGGAATATCCATAAAGATTTCCATCAATAGCAGAGTTGTACTTGTGGTAATTCCCGAGAACAGGATTATAAGCGTAACCAGTATACGTTTCAAAAATGATGTAGTGATATTTCTTTGATTTTTTCCTGCTTAAAACTCTGCTTCCAACTGGGACAGTATAAGTAAGTGTAGTAGCTGTATCAGATGCCGCATATAGTTTTGTCGGTTCAGAAGTTTGTCCTACATAATAGATGTTTGTGCAACTAAAAAAACCATTACTAAGGCACACAAGCAAGAAATACAGAGCAAATTTTTTGAAAATTTTTATCATGGTGTTGGGGTTTGTGAAGTTTTTTTTAAAAGACTAGAAGGCATGCTTTATCAAATGTATCGCTCTAATTTTTGAATCGTCCCAATATCACTTGGTCATAATCATAACCAATATCGTCAGGAAAGTGCCCCTTAGTATCTGGATAGACTAATTGCACATACTCAAAATCTTCATTCCCGTAGAATCGAAGGCTAGAAAGGATATAATCCGTTAACATATCTTTCGATACCTCAATCAGATAAGCTGGAAACCTATCAGTGAGGTTTTGCAGTTTTTCGTTCAACGGAATTAAGCCATTATCCTTGAATTTGCTCACATAATTTGCAATGAGTTCATGTGATAAATTTTGGGGCAAAGCTGAAATAAAAATCTCTGGTATTCCGAATCTCTTATAAACCCCAGTTGAATAACAAAATGAAGGCGTACTATCACCAAAGACAAAGGTTGAGTGATAACCATATTTCTTCATGGCATCCGCAACTTTCTCATGATATTCTTTTACCTGTTGGTCAGTCATAGTTTTTTGATGATAGAGCGTATTTGACGCTGTCGGCCGGCAATTCAATGATTTTAAGTTTCGGGTTCTCTCAATCGCCTCAATCCCCAGTTGCTTCAGTCGCTCAAGGTGCTCCTTCATGGCGTTGAGTTGTTCGGGGGCGTGTCCCTACAAGTCGAGGACTTCCTCGGTTACCCAAAGCGGGCTTTTGGAACGGTAAAACTAGGTGGATTTGCCAGATAGCTCCTCTTGCTGATTCATCTCTGTGGTCACCTGATTGTTGGTGCGGCAATTTATCCAACTGTAGTTGAACATCCCGTTTGATAGCTCAGAAACTACTGCCGCTGGAAGCCCCCATAAAACTACCCCCACCGGTACCGGGTTATCATAACCCCGCCCCGCTCTGGGGCGTATTTCCGTCAGCCAACGCCTGACCCATGACTGAACTCCAACGCCTGCTCCTCGCCTACGACCGCCACCGCGCCGAGGCCCGCCCCTGCGCCCTGGCCACGGTGGTCGAAGTGCTGGGTTCGGCCTACCGCCGTCCCGGGGCCCGCATGCTCGTCACCGAAGACGGCGAGCTGACCGGGGCCATCAGCGGGGGCTGCCTGGAGGGTGATGCCCGCCAGCGGGCCCGCCAGGCCATTTTCCGGGGCCAGCCGGCGCTGGTTACCTACGACACCCGCGACGAAGACGACCTGCGCCACGGCCTCGGCCCCGGCTGCCAGGGCGTGGTCCGCATCCTGCTGGAGCCGCTGGATTTTGCCGCCGCTGACAACCCCGTGGAACTGCTGCGCGGCTTCGCCCAACACCCTGAGCCGGCTGTGCTGGCCACCGTGTTCGAAACCGATGCTTTGGGCTTGAAGGCGGCCGTGGGGCAGCGGGTGCTGCTCTCGGCCGCCGGCGCGCTGCGCGGTACTCCCCTATTGGCCGGCCCGCTAGCCGAGGCGGCCCGCGCCACGCTGGCGCAGGGTCTGTCGCGGGTGCTCGATATTGAAACCGATGCCGGCCCGGTGCGGGCACTGCTGGAGGTGCTGGTGCCGCCGCTGCGCTTGGTGGTCTACGGCGCGGGCAACGACGCACAGCCGCTGGTGCACCTGGCGGCCTCGCTCGGCTGGCACATCACCGTAATGGATGGCCGGCCCAATCTGGCCACGGCCGCCCGCTTCCCTGAGGCAGCGGAGGTCCGCATCGTGCCGGTGCGTGAGCTGGAAACGCAGGTGCCCGATGCGGGCGCTTACCACGTTTTGCTCAGCCATAACTACACCTACGACCTAGCCGCGCTGCAAATCCTGCTGCCCACGGCCACGCCCTACATTGGCCTGCTTGGTCCGCGCGCCAAGGCCGGCCGGCTGCTGCGCGAGGAACTGGAATTAACCGAAAGTGAGATTGCCGATGTGCTGCACAACCGCTTGCACAGCCCTATCGGCCTCGATTTGGGCAGCGAAACGCCCGAAGAAATTGCACTGGCCATCGTGGCCGAGATTCAGGCGCGGCAGCACCACCGCAACGGGCGGCCACTGCGCGAGCGGGCCGGCACCGTGCACGCGCCGCTGGTACCGCTGCTGGCCTCAATGGCTGAAAAAGCTGGTTAGTCGCTATTTTCAGCGACGTTTATCAACTAAAAAGGCCCGCGTCGATGACGCGGGCCTTTTTACTATTCGCTCCGATTGGGGCGCTTACTTCACATTGAATAGCAAGCCCAGGTAGACGAGCCGGCCAATTTGCGGGCCGCCAATAATCTGGATGTTCGCGTCATCGAACAGGTTTGAGCCGCCGAGCTGCAGCGTGGTGGCAATTTTGGGCAGGGTATAGCCTAGGTAAGCATCGGCGGTGCGGTAGGTGTGCACCTGGCCGGCGGCGAGCGGCATTTCCTGGTAGTGGCCCTCAATCCAGCGGTAGTTGGCCGAGTAGGTCAGGTGCTTCAGCACCGTACCGTTGGCTCCGAGGTTGAATTTATGCTTCGGCGTGTTGAAGAACGTGCGGAAGCCGGTGGGCAGGTTGCTGCGGTCCAGCACGTTCAGCGAGTAGTTGCCGGTCAGGTTCAGGGCGCGGTTCAGGTAGTAGGTCAGGGCGAAGGTGGCTCCCTGCGTCCGCACTTCCTGCGCGAAGTTGTAGGACACGAAAATGGCACGGGCCGGCGAGGCCTTGGAATCGGTGAAGCCCGACGGCAGGCCGGCGTTCACCTGCTGCTCGGTGGGGCGGCTGCCGTCCAGGTTGCCAATAAATGCCGTGCCGCCGATGAAGTCGTTGTAGCGGCTGTTGAAGTAGCTGGCATCGACGTACACGTTGGGCAGAATTGCGCCCTTGTAGCCCACTTCCACGGTGTTCACGCGCTCCAGCCGCAGCTTGTCGAACGACACCTGGAAGCCGGCCAGCGGCGTCACGCCCGGATTGTATGACTGGCCCTGGGCATTGGTTAAACCGTAGCCCTGGAAGCCATTGCCCACGTTGCCCAGCAGAATAAACGAGCGTTGGTCAGACTGCAGGTACTGGTCGGTTTGCGAAGGGCTGCGGAAGGCCTGCCCGTAGCTGGCCCGGAAGTTATGCTGCTTGCGCTCGCCCACCGAGTACACGGCGGCCACGCGGGGCGAGAACGAAGGGTC
This sequence comes from Hymenobacter artigasi, assembly GCF_012275535.1. Taxonomy (GTDB): domain Bacteria; phylum Bacteroidota; class Bacteroidia; order Cytophagales; family Hymenobacteraceae; genus Hymenobacter; species Hymenobacter artigasi. Next base: position 57,632 of record NZ_JAAVTK010000006.1, read on the forward strand.
GAAGTTTTTGAACGCATCGACCCGGCCCGCGAAGGCCAGCTTCAGGCGGTCGTCGAGCAGCGTTTGGGTGAGCTGGGCGTAGCCGCCAAACTCGTGGTTCAGAATGCGCTCCCCGTTCGTATCGGCAAAGAGGAAGCCATCGGAGCCCAGCCGGTACTGGCGGTAGGCCCCGCCCACAATCAGGCCGGTGTTGTGGCCGAGCACGAAGTTGTGCTGGGCGCTGGCATCGTTCAGGTACGAGCTGAAGTTTTGCTGGGCCCCGTAGCCGGGGCGCTTGTCGTTCACTACCTGGTCGCGCAGCACGGTGTAGCGCGGGTCGGTGCTCTTCAGCTGGGTGGCATCGGCGGCCGTTTTGGCAATGGCCAAGGCTTCGGCCGGGGTTTTGCCGAAGGTCGTGCGGGCCTGCGTGTACGCCTGGTTGTAGGTGCCAAAATACTGCTGCGCGTAGTTCAGCGAGCCGCCTTCGGCGGTGGGCAGCGTCAGCATCCGGGCGCTGAGCTGGGTCAGCTCGTAGCTGCTGCCAGTAAAATCCTGGGTCGAGTACAGGCGAATAAAGCCCTTCGAGCTTTTCAGCTCGGCCCGGTACTGATTGGTGCCCAAGCCCTTCACGCGAAAGCGGCTCAGGTTTTGGTAAGTGGCGGTGCCTTCGCCGCGCTTGGCTTCCACGGTCAGCTTCAGGTCGCTGTTGAAGAGGTACGACACGGCGCCCTGCACCCGGTACGACTTCGTTTTCTGGTCGCCCGCAATCAGCTCCTGCTCCGTGAAGCCGGGCATGTACACGGTTTTGCCGTACAGCTCCTGGTTCACGATATAGCCGGCGGCTGGCTGGTTCTGGTAGGGCGTGTAGAGGTTGCTGATTTCGCCGTAGCGGTTCACGGCATCATAGCCCAGGGGCGAATTCGCGGGGTTCAGCGACGTATTATTGGCCTCGTAGTTGTTGGCAATCCAGTCGTTGGCCTGAAACACGCTGCCATTGATTTTAAAAGCCAGCTTCTCGCTCAGCTTCTTGGCGTAGCGCAGCTGCCCGTCCAGCAGGTTGCGCTGGCCGCCCCGCAGGCGCAGGCTCAGGCCCTCGTACACAAACGGGTCTTTCGAGTTGAAGAGCACCACGCCGCTCAGCGCGTTCGAGCCGTACAGGGCCGACGCCGGACCGTGCACAATCTCAATGCTTTCCATGTCCAGCTCCGGAATGCCCACCAGGTTGCCGGGGCTCAGGTTGAGCGACGGCAGGGCCGTATCCATGTAATCCACCAGCTGAATCACGCGCTCCGATTTGGCCGTGTTGAAGCCGCGCGTGCTGATGCTGGTAAACAGCATCGAGGCCGAGCTCACGTCGATGCCCGCCAGGTTGCCCAGGCCCGAGAGCACCTCCGGCGTGCTGATGCGCTCCACCTGCTTGGCCGAAACCTTGTCGATGGTTACCGGGGCCCGCATGATGTTTTCCTCTACCCGCGAGGCCGAAACCACCGTTTCGCTCAACATGGTAGCACTCGGCACCATGGCCACATTTAGCTGGTCTTCGGGCTTTTGCAGGAGTATCGTCTGCGTTTCGTAGCCCACGTAGGCTACCACCAGCTCCACCGGCCCGTTGGCAAACGAGCGGGTCAGGTCGAAATGCCCATCCTGATTAGTGCTCGTGCCAATGTAAGTCCCTTTGATAAACACGGTAGCGCCGGGCAAGGGGTCGCCGGCATTGGTGGTTATCGCGCCGCCAATGTGGCCTTCCACTGGCTCAGGCATCCGGCGTATTTTGGCAGCTTTGGCTTTGGGGTAATGTGGTAGTGGCCCGGGGGTGGGCGTAGCCAGTGCAGTAGCAGGTGCCAGGGCGGTCACCAATAATGCAGCGTATATTTTACTCATTCTGTTAATTAATACTGTTTATTAGAAAAAGCAAAATTATGCCTGCCCAACGGCATGCCCTTTCTATTTTCGCCAAAGTATGGTTATTGGCAGTTGAACAGTATCTGAATGGTGATTAACCCATTTCGATGCGCAGCACTAATCTGACCGATTATGGGTTAAATCAATTGTAATCGACTTTAAAACCAACTACTCAGCGGCCATTAGTTGAATAATGTTAAAATTTTCGCATTTGGGCATTTGTAACTAATTCTAGATTTTCAAATGCAATAAGCTTTTATTACAGGTTAAAATACTGAATACCAATAAGCAACGGACTACATATAATGCAATTCACCCTCTAAATTAATAGTCCTTAACACCCCACCCAAAGCATCCCCCGAACAGCTTAAACTACTGGGCCGAAACCCGATAGCTCAGCGCCAGGCGCAACGTCGTTCCCTTATCCAGGCGCGGGCTGAGCGGAGTTGGGGCCTGGCCGAGGCCGATGTAGTCGAGGGTAGCGGGCCATTGGTCATCTTTGGCATACACCTCCAGCCGCCGTGTCACGGCATAGGCGGCCGTGGCCCGCAGCGCCCAATGGGTACTCAAATACGCTTCGGCAAACAGGCCATAATGCCCCTGCTGATACTGGAAGTATTGGTCGTTGCTCACCAGCCGGTAGGCCGTGTTGATGCCAATCAGGTTGAAGCCCAGATTGACGCGGGGCGTGGCGGCATAGCTGGCCGTGAAGGAGGTGGGCAAGTCGCCAAAAAGCCGCCAGCGCTGCCCAAGCCGCCAGTCGAGGCCCAGCAGCAGCACGTACTGCGGGCCGTAGAACTGCTGCCGGTAGCCCACCGTGAGGCGATAGGCCCGGCGGGCATTGGCGCGGTAGGCGGCGCGCACCACGCCGCCCCAGGTCACGTCGGCCCCGCGCACCTCGCGCAGGTCGGAGTTGAGGGCGGGCAGCGCCAGGGCCGTGAGCTCGGTACGGGGCGAAAGGCGCTGCCGGTAGCCCAGCACCGGCGTGATGCCATATACGTTATGCACCTCAAATCCAGGTCGGTTGCCGCTGAAACGCAGTGTTTCGAGATTGAGGCCCACCAATACCGCGTGCGAAGTATCGGCCGCCACGGCCATGGGCACAATGAGGCTGGCCCGGAAAACATAGCTCCGGAACGTGTCTTCATTGCCGCTGGCCAGCTTCAGGGGCAGCACCTCGTAGCTCAGGCCAATGCCCTCGGCGTAGCCCTGCGCCCGGCCGAGGACCGGAATGAGCAGGCAGGCACAGAGCAGCAGGGCCGGCAGCCGCCGGGCAGGTAGTAGTGCAGACACGGAATAATCTGGGTAGAATTCAGCGACAAATAAAGGCGCAATTATCCAATACCCAGCGCTCTACTTTTGCAGCCTGGATTTTTGCCAGCCCAACCGACTATTCACGCTTTCCCGCATGGCGCATCTGCTGCTCATTCATTGCCCCGACGAGCCGGGCCTGGTTTATAACGTTACGGGCGTGCTGTTCAAGCACGGCCTCAACATCATCCGCAACGGCGAATTTGTGGAGCGCGACGGCAACCACTTTTTCATGCGTACCGAGGTAGCCGGCGCATTCGACCCGGAGGCGCTCCAGGCCGATTTGCGCACGGCGCTGCCGGCCTCGGCCGTCATTCGCCTCACCACCAACCAGCCCAAAAACATTGTGCTGATGGCCACCAAGGAGCACCACTGCCTGAGCGAGCTGCTGGTGCGCCACGAGTTTGGCGAGTTGAATGCCCGCGTGCTGGCCGTTATCAGCAACTACGAGGTGCTCGGCGACCTCACCCGCAAATTCAACATCCCCTTTTACTACCTGCCCCACGCCGACCGCTCCCGCGAAGCGCACGAGGCCGAAGTACTGGCCGTGCTGGCCCAATACCAGCCCGATTTCGTGGTCCTGGCCAAGTACATGCGCATCCTGACTTCCGATTTTGTGGCGCACTATTCCAACCGGCTCATCAACATTCACCACTCCTTTCTGCCGGCCTTCGTGGGGGCCAGCCCCTACGCGCAGGCCTACGCCCGGGGCGTGAAAATCATCGGGGCCACCGCCCATTTTGTCAACGAGCAGCTCGACCAGGGCCCCATCATTGCCCAGAACGTCATTCCCATCGACCACACCCAGAGCGCCCACGAAATGGCCCAGGCCGGCCGCGACGTGGAGAAAATCGTGCTGGCCCGCTCCCTCAAAATGGTGTTCGACGAGCAGGTTTTTGTGCACGGCAACAAAACCGTAATTTTCGACTGAAACTGATGCTTGCCTAAAGCAGTTTTCGGGTTTGGGTAAAGCTTATGAAGCCAGCAGGCAGTAGCGCAAACTTTGTAGTTCGCGTCCCCGCGCCGTTCGAACGGCTTTGACGGCGCGGGGACGCGAACTACAAAGTTCGCGCTACGTGTACACGAACCTTAAAACTGCTCTAACAGTGCAGGTGCCATAATTAACAGGGCTGCCCACTTTCGTGAGCAGCCCTGTTTCTTTATTCCAAATTCCTGACGCAGTGTTATTCACCCCGGCTACGGCCACCGCCGCCATGGTTACCACCGCCGTTGCCGCCACCCCGGTTACCGCCGCCGTAGTTGCCCCCCCGGCGGCCGCCATCGTAATGGTAGCTGCCCCGGCCCGACCGATAGTAAGGCTGGCGATACACCGGGCGCACCACCACCGGACGGGGCGCGTAGTACGGACGGCCATAGCCGTAGTAGGCCGGGCCGGAAGGATAATAATCGTAGCCGGTACCAACCGAGGCCACGCAGCCACCCAGCATGAGCAAACTTATACTAAGGGCGAAAATGATGGATTTAGCTTTCATGATATAGATACGTGCCGAAGCACGGCGATTGACGGTTAAACGATAAACAGGTATATGCAAAAAACAAGCCATACTGACAGTCGCCGGGCCTGCTTATTTATAACGCAAACAGCCGTCAATTAGTTAATTGACGGCTGCTAACGTACTGTATAATTGCTTATTCTGCTTCCGCCGGCAGCACGGTTTCGCCCGAGTACAAGCGGGCTTTGCCGGGCAGCGTTTTGTGGCGCTCCTTGCCCAGGGCGGCGCTGGGCTCGGGCACCCAATGGTGGCGGCCGCCGGCTTTTTCATCATTGAACTCGGTGGGGGCGGTGCCGGCTTCGGTGCGCTCCTTCCAGGTGAGGTGCTGGGTGCCGTCGTCGGTGCGCTCCATCGTGATGCACTGCTCGACGGGGCAAACCAGCGAGCACAGGTTGCAGCCCACGCAGTTTTCCTCGATGATTTCGGGCACGCGGGTGCCGGCGTTGAGCCGGATGGCCTGGTGGGCACCATCTTCGCAGGCCGTGTAGCACAGCTGGCAGCCAATGCACTTGTCCTCGTTGATGTTGGCAGTGACCTTGTACTTCATGTTCAGGTCTTCCCAGTGCAGCACGTTGGGCAGGGCCTTGCCCACCATGTCGTAAATGGTATTGAAGCCCTTCTCGACCATGTACTGCTCCAGACCCGAAGTCATTTCCCGAATGATGCCGAAGCCAAAGTGCATGGCCGCCGTGCACACCTGCACGCTGCTGGCACCCAGCAGGATGTGCTCCACCGCATCGCGCCAGTTCTCGATGCCACCGATGCCCGAAATGGGCAGTTTGATATCGGGGTGCTGGGCGCAGTTTTTCACCATGTTCAGGGCAATGGGCTTCACGGCCGGGCCGCAGTAGCCGCCGTTGCTACCCTTGCCGTCCACAATGGGGTACGGGGCAAACTGGTCCAAATCAACGCCCACGATGCTCTGAATCGTGTTGATGAGCGAGATGGCATCGGCCCCGCCGCGCCGGGCGGCCATAGCCGGCTCCGTAATGTCCGAGATGTTGGGCGTAAGCTTCACGATGACGGGCTTGGTGGCCACTTCCATCACCCACTCCACAATCATCTGCAGAATCTTGGGCTCCTGCCCTACCGCCGAGCCCATGCCGCGCTCGCACATGCCATGCGGGCAGCCAAAGTTCAGCTCGAAGCCATCGGCCCCCGCGTCCTGGCTCTGGCGCACGATGTCGTGCCACTCCTGCCGCGTCTGCACCATGAGCGAGGCGATAACGGCGTGGTTGGGGAAGCGCTTTTTCACTTCCTCAATCTCGCGCAGGTTATCAGCCAGCGGGCGGTCCGAAATCAGCTCAATATTGTTGAAGCCGATGAGGCGTTTGTCGCGGTAGTTCAGCCCGCCGTAGCGGCTCGAAACGTTCACGACGGGCACGCCCAGCGTTTTCCACACCGCGCCACCCCAGCCGGCATCAAACGCCTTCATAATCTGGTAGCCGGAATTGGTAGGCGGGGCCGAAGCCAGCCAGAAGGGATTCGGCGATTTAATGCCGGCGAAGTTTATAGAGAGGTCGGGCATGGTTGCTATTCGGTTCTGTCATCCTGAGCTTGCGAAGGACCTTATCACGGCCGCCGCTGCTTTTCGGACGATTGATTTACTGCAAAATGGGCTACTATCCTTAGGTCCTTCGCTGGGCTCAGGATGACAGTTTCGGTTGGGTTTACTTGCTCAAATAAGCGTGAATACCCCGCGCCGTGAGCTTAGCCTCGGCGGCGGCGTTCACCACTTCCGCGCCGCCGTTCCAGGCATCGCCGGAGGCGAAATACTTCGGGTTCGACGTCTGGCCAGTGTGGGCATTGGCGATGATGCGCCCCTTGCCATCCAGCTTCAGGCCGGAAATCAGGCCCAGGAACTCCGTCTGCTTGGCTTGGCCGGTGGCTTTAATCACCATGTCGCACGGTTCCACAAACTCAGAGCCGGCAATTTCCAACACCTTGCCATCCTTGGTTTCGGTACGAATAAATTTCACGCCCGCCACGTAGCCGTTGCCGGTAATTTCGATTGGAGCCACGTTGAACAAGCCCTTCACCCCCACGCCTTTGGCCAAGTCGTACTCGAACTCATAAGCCCCCATTTCCTCCTTGGCGCGGCGGTAGGCCAGAATCACCGTTTCCGCTCCCAAACGCGACGATTCCGAAGCAGCATCCATAGCAGTGTTGCCGCCACCCAGCACAATAACCTTGCGGCCTACCGCTACTTCGTGGTGATGCTGACGCAATTCAGCAATAAATTCGACGGCACCCGTGCAGTTGATTTTATCCTCACCCGGCAAGCCCAATTCATTAGTTTTGCCTAGGCCAATTCCGAGAAAAATAGCGTCGTATTTATTTTCTAATTCGGCCAATTCCTCGCGGGAGTTAATGGGCGAATTGAAATGCGTGTTGTAACCAAATTGCGCCTGCAAATAATCCATTTCGGCCAGCGTTTCTTCGTTGGTAATTTTATATGGTGCGACACCATATACCGTCAGGCCCGAAGGCTGTGCTTTGGCTTCAAAAACGTCTACCGTATAACCCAATGCCCGTAATTCACAGGCCGCCGATATACCGGCCGGACCAGCCCCAATCACAGCTACTTTCTTCCCATTATCCGCGCCGGGTCCGAACAGCTTTTCGCCGCTCTTTATCACCTTAGTAGTAGCGTAGCTTTGGAGGCGGCCAATCTCAATCGGCTTCACTTCCTGCAGATTGTATACACAGGCACCTTCGCACAGCACTTCCGTGGGGCACACTTTACCGCAGGCATTACCGAAGTAGTTAGCCTCATAAATTGTCCGCGCCGCGCCGGTATCATTACCCGAATTTATCTGACGAATAAATTGCGGAATATCAATTCCCGACGGGCACGCTTTAATACACGGTGCATCGAAGCAAAACAGGCAGCGGGAGCTTTCGTAAAGCGCCTCGGTGCGGTTCATCACCGGCTTTAATTGCGCGAAATTTTCCGCAAATTCCTGCTCGGTGGTGGGAGTAAAAAATTCGGCCATTCTTTAGAAGTGTTGAGTTTTGAGTTTTGAATGGTGAGTGGAAAATGTTGAGTGTTAAATTCGAGCCCGAATACTATCCGGCACTCCATTCAACACTCAACATTCAGCACTCAAAACTTCTATAGCTCCACCAGTTTCTCGTACGTTTCGGGGCGGCGGTCGCGGAAGAACTGCCAGGTATTGCGCACTTCCTCAATCATATCGAGGTCGAATTCGGCGATGAGCAATTCATCCTTGTACTCGTCGGCTTGCGCGATAATCTGGCCGCGCGGGTCCACGAAATAGGAGGTGCCGTAGAAGCGGCCCAGGTTCCAAGGCTTCTCCTCGCCCACGCGGTTGATGCAGCCCATGAAATAGCCGTTAGCGGCCGCGTGTGCGGGCTGCTCCAGCTTCCAGAGGTACTGCGAAAGGCCGGCCACGGTAGCCGAGGGGTTGTACACGATTTCGGCCCCATTCAGGCCCAGGATGCGGGCGCCGTCGGGGAAGTGCCGGTCGTAGCAGATGTAAACGCCTACTTTGGCGTACTTGGTTTGGAAAACGGGGTAGCCCAGGTTGCCGGGCTTGAAGAAGAATTTCTCCCAGAAGCCGGTGGTATGGGGAATATGGTTTTTGCGGTACTTGCCGAGGTAAGTGCCATCGGCATCAATCACGGCAGCGGTGTTGTAGAGGAAACCGGCTTGTTCGCGCTCGTACACGGGCACAATCATCACCATGTTGTATTTCTTGGCATACTCAGCCATGCGGTCCGTCGTCGGGCCAGGCACCGATTCGGCTGAGGCGTACCAGGCTTTGTCCTGGCCGGGGCAGAAATACGGGGTATTGAAGATTTCCTGCAAGCAAAGAATCTGCACGCCCTGGCGGCCGGCTTCCTCAATTAGCGGAATGTGCTTGGCTTCCATGGCCGCCATGATTTCGGCAATCGTGCCTTCGCCTTCAGTCATCGGCAAGCTCATCTGGATGAGGCCGGATTTGATTATTCTTGGCATTTGTGGGGAGGGGTGAGTTTTATGTGTTGAATTAAACCGTCATTCCGAGCGAAGCCGAGGAATCTTGCGTGCTTACACTAATCCATGACGTTGCTACGATTTGATTACTACCACACGCGAGATTCCTCGGCTTCGCTCGGAATGACGGGCTAGATATTTCGTTCTAAATATTCGTCTTTCCGCGTTTGATGAACTGCCCGTAGCCCTTCGAAACTTTCGTTTCACCAGCATCAACCGCAACTTTGCCGCGCAGCAGCACTGTTTCGATTTTGCCAGTCAGCTCCCAGCCTTCGTAGCCGGAATAGTCGCAATTCATGTGGTGCGTTTCAGCCGAAATTTTATGCTTTTTATCGGGGTCGAAAATCACTAAATCTGCATCGGCGCCGATACTGATGGTGCCTTTGCGGGGGAACATACCGAAGATTTTGGCGGCGTTGGTGGAGGTGATTTCTACAAATTTCTGCGGCGTAATTCGACCTTTATTCACGCCTTCGGAAAACAGCAATTCCATGCGGTGCTCGATGGCGGGGTGGCCATTGGGGATTTTCGAGAAGTCATCTTTGCCCATCAGTTTCTGCTCCCACATAAAAGGGCAGTGGTCGGTACCCACCACATTCACGAGGCCCTGGTTGATGCCGGCCCACAGCGTGGCCTGGTCCTTTTTCTCCCGCAGCGGCGGCGACATTACCCACTTCGCACCATTGACTTTATCCTCATACAGCCGCGCATCGAGCAGCAGGTACTGAATGCAGGTTTCGACCAGCACGCGCTGGTTGCGCTCGGTGGCGCGGCGCACCTGGTTGAGCGCACCCTCGCAGGTGAGGTGCACTATGTAGGCATTCACCCCCGTGTAGTTGGCAATGTCGGCGAAGCGGCCTGATGCTTCAGCCTCAGTTACTTCTGGCTGCGAGAGGTAGTGGTAGAGCGGGGTGAGCTTGCCCTGCGCCCGGTGCTGGGCGATGAGCGTGTCAATCATGTCGCCGTTGGTGGCGTGGGCGGTCACAAGGCCGCCGTGCTTTTTCACCTCCTGCATCAGGCCCACCATTTGCGCGTCATCAATCATGAGCGCGCCCTTGTAGGCCATGAAGGTCTTGAAGGAGGTGATGCCTTCAGCAATCATATCCTTGATTTCCTCCTTGGTGTCGGGGTTGAAATCCGTCACGGCCATGTGGAAGCTGTAGTCACCCACGGCATTGCCGGTGGCCCGGCCGCTCCACTCCTCGAAGGCCGAACGCAACGAGTTGCCCTGCTTTTGCAGAATAAAGTCGATGACGGTGGTGGTGCCGCCGTGCAGCGCGGCGCGGGTACCGGTTTCGTACGTGTCGGAGCTGAAGGTGCCCATAAAGGGCATTTCCAGGTGCACATGCGGGTCGATGCCCCCAGGCATAATCAGCTTGCCGGTGCAGTCGATTACCTCCGCGCCTTCGCCCGACAGGTTGCGGCCGATGGAAACGATGGTCTCGCCTTCAATCATTATATCGCAGACGGCGTCCGAATCGGCAGTGACGACGCGGCCGTTTTTGAGGAGGATGGACATGGAAATTAATTAAAAATTAAAAATGAAGAATTAAAAATTTGAGGGCAGTCAATTTGGGACAATGCAGATGCAATGCGGCAGAACTTCCCATTTTTAATTTTTAATTCTCAATTTTTAATTAACATACTTGTCCGCGATGCTGATGGCTTCCGAAATAATGGCCAAGCCCTCGTCAATTTCCTCCTTGGTGATGGTGAGCGGGGGGCAGATGAAAATGTAGCTCCAGCGCACGAAGGTGTACATGCCCAGCTCGCGGATTTTGGCAGCTACCTGGTTCATGATGTCCATTTGGGCGGGGGTGGCGTTCCAGGGGGCCATGGGCTCTTTGGTGTCGCGGTTCTTCACCAGCTCGAGGCAACCGAAGAGGCCGGTGTTGCGCCAGTCGCCGATGCTGGGGTGGTGGCGCATGAGCTGGGCCACTTGCTCGTCCATGTACTCACCCATTTCCACGGTGTTTTCGAGCAGGTTGTCGCTCTCGTAGATGTCGAGCACGGCCACGGCGGCGGCGCAGGAAACGGGATGCGCCGAGTAGGTCAGGCCCAGCGGCAGGGGCTTGTCGTCGAAGGCTTTGGAGATGGCTTCGTCCACCATTACCGCGCCCAGGGGCAGGTAGCCGGCGGTAATGCCCTTGGCCATGCACATTATGTCGACTTTGACATTGTGGTGGTCGGAGCCGAACCACTTGCCGGTGCGACCGAAGCCCGACATCACCTCATCGGCCACTAGTAGGATGCCGTGCTTGTCGCAGATTTCGCGGATGCGCGTCCAGTAGCCGGGCGGGTACTTGATGCAGCCCGACGTGCCCGACTCGCCTTCGAGAATGATGGCCGCCACGCTGCCCGGGTTCTCGTAGCCGATGATGCGCTCCATGGCATCGGCAGCGCGCTGGGCGCACTGCTCAGGCGAATCGGAGTACCAGGGGCAGCGGTAGGAATACGGATTCTCGACGTGCACTACGCCCGGCATGGCCTGGCTGTCCACGGCAAATTTGCGGGGGTCGCCGCCGGCGCTCATGGCCCCGTAGCTGGCCCCGTGAAACGACTGATACAGCGTCACAATCTTGTGGCGGCCAGTGTACACCCGCGCCAGCTTGATGGCGTTTTCAATGGCCTCGGCCCCTCCGAGCGTGAAGAAGGCCTTGGTGAGATTGGGCGCGGTGATTTCGGCCAATTTTTTACCCAAATCGCCGCGCGTTTTGGTAATCATGCCGGGGTACACATAGCTCAGCTCGCGCATCTGGGCGGCTACGGCCTCGGTCACACGCTGGTCGCCGTGGCCGATGTTCACGTTCATGAGCTGGGCCGAGAAGTCGATATAGCGCTTGCCGTCGCGGTCGTACACGTACACGCCTTCGGCACGCTCGGCGTTGATGGGATTCAGGCCCGTTTGCTTCGACCACGAGAAGAGCGTGTGGTCGAGGTTGTCGTGCAGGATTTGCGTGGGGTCGGGGGCGAGGGTGGTTTCCATTTTCGTTGGTTCTATTTGAACGTCATGCCGAGCGCAGCCGAGGCATCTCGCGTGCTGTCGTTGTGGGCAATATCAGCCGCTCCAGGTTTGTAAATCTATCGGTTCCCAATTGGGATTAAGCGTATTGATTAGAAATTCCTTTTTGGCGCGGTTCCAGTTTTTGATTTGCTTTTCACGCGCAATTGCTTGGGTTGCATCAGGACTTATTTCAAAATAGATGAGCAAGTTGCACTGGTAGCGTCCCGTGAATTTGCCCCACTCTCCTAAGCCCTCACCATGCTCGTAAAGGCGGCGCTCCAGGTTGTTGGTAACGCCGGTATAGAGTACCGTTCGGGCTGGGTTGGTGAGGATGTAGATTAAGAAGCTCATCTTGAAACGTCATGCCGAGCGCAGCCGAGGCATCTCGCTCGAAATCGTTGAACGATTGGTTTACTATTGCACGCGAGATGCCTCGGCTGCGCTCGGCATGACGTTCTTTTTCTGACAACCTACTAGCTCATCCAGTTCACGCGCGACTCGGGGTTCCACTTGGTAGTGGTCTTCTTGAGCTGCGTCCAGAACTCAATCGAGCTTTTGCCAGTGATGTCGCAGGCGCCGAATTTCGAGTCGTTCCAGCCGCCGAAGGAGAAGGGCTCACGGGGCACGGGCACGCCGATGTTCACGCCAATCATGCCGGCCTGGGCGTGGTCCATCACGTAGCGGGCGCTGCTGCCGCTGCTGGTGAAAACGGCGGCGGCGTTGCCGTAGGGGTTGGCGTTTTCGATGGCCAGGGCCTCGTCGAGGGTGTTGGTACGCATGATGGCGAGCACCGGGCCGAACACTTCCTCCTGGGCGATGCGCATGTCGGGCGTCACGTAGTCGATTACCGTTGCACCTACATAATAGCCGTCTTCGTGGCCGGGCACCACGGCGTTACGACCGTCGAGCAGCACTTTCGCGCCGGCCGCTTCGGCTTCTGTGATGTGCTTTTCGATGCGCTCCTTGGCCTCTTTGCTGATGACGGAGCCGAGGTTCTGACCGGCCACAATTTTCCTCGCTTCTTCCACGATTTTGGCCACGATGCCGTCCACGGCGCCCACTCCTACCATGGTGGAGCCGGCCATGCAACGCTGGCCCGCGCAGCCCGACATGCTGGCGGCTACGTTCGAGGCCGTCATGTCGGGATGGGCGTCGGGCAGCACCATGAGGTGGTTTTTGGCCCCGCCGAGGGCTACGCAGCGCTTCAGGTTACTGGTGGCGCGGATGTAGACAACTTTGGCAATGGCGGTGGAGCCCACAAAGCTCACCGCCTGGATATCGGGGTGGTCGCAGATGGCTTCCACGATTTCCCGGTCGCCGTTCACGATGTTCAGCACGCCGTCGGGCAGGCCGGCTTCTTTCAGCAGCTCGGCAATTTTTACGGCGCTCAGCGGCACTTGCTCTGAGGGCTTCAGAATCATGGTATTGCCCAGAACAATGGCGTTCGGGATGGTCCAGTGCGGCACCATATTGGGGAAGTTGAACGGGGCGATGCTGGCCACCACGCCCAGCGGCTTGCGCTCGGCGCGGGCTTCCACGCCTTTGCTCACTTCCAGGAATTCGCCCTGGATGAGTTGGGGCATCGAGCAGGCAAACTCGGTCAGTTCGATGGCTTTCTCGACTTCGGCGCGGGCCTCATCATAGGTCTTGCCGTTTTCCTCACGCACGAGGTCGGCCAGGGCTTTCATGTCGCGCTCCAGCAGGGTTTTATAGCGATAAAAAATCTGAACCCGCTCCTTAATGGGCGTGGCCGACCACGAGGGGAAGGCGGCCTTGGCGGCCTGCACGGCGTCGTCGAGCGCGGCGGCATTGCTGAGCGGCAACGTGGAAATCAACTGCCCGCTGAGGGGGCTGAATACGTCCATAGTGGGCGTAGAGGCACTTTCTACCGACTGGCCCGCCACGTAGTTGCGAATGGCCGGATACTTCAATGTTTGAACTTCCATGTTACCTTAATGTTATGCGGGGTGCAAGCTAAGGGTTTTGTGGGATATGGAGTAATTCCGCAATCGTTTCCGAAGAAATTATTTTCAAAGTAGCTCACATTCAGCCACCTATTTAACCCGCAAAATCCGCCTAAAGTAATCAGGCGCAGGAAGACCACCAATGGTAGCCTGCCTGCGCCTGATTACTTTAGCTGCTTCGGAAGTAATTATTTCACTTTATTTCCTCACCGTCCTTGTTGATAGTGAAGCTACGGCCGGCTTGTTTCACGCGGGCCTGGCCGTTGGCAAAGTCGGTGGCCTGCTCGTAGCGGCCGAAGGGTTTGGTGCCCTGGCCGGGGTCGGCGAGGTAATCGACGGTGATAAAGGTGTAGCCATCAGGCAGCTTCACGCGGGCCAAGCCTTCAGCAAACGTGTATGCTTCTTTGAAGGCGATGGGCGGCGTATCGGGCTCGGTGGGGCCGCTGATATAGTGCCAGCCCCGGTGGTCGAGCACGGCGGCGTGGCCTTCGGCGAAGTCGAGGGCATTGAAATAATAATGGTCGAACTCCTGGCCATCCTCGTCGATGAAGGTGTAGGCATCGCCTACCCGGGCGCGGGCGTAGCCGCCGGCATAGGGATTGAGGGCGTCGTAGGCGGCGGGAATTATCTCCTTGCCTTTTTCATCCACGAAGCCATACGCGCCATCTTTCGCCACCACAGCCTGCCCTTTCTCAAATGGGCTGGCAGCCGTGAACTGGGCCGGAATTACCGGTTGGCCGCTGGCGTCGGCGTAGCCCCAGCGGCCGTTTTCCTGGAAGGGCACGGGTGGCGTGCTGCCCGCATGGCTCAGGGCCCAGATGCCCAAACCAAGAACGGCCACGCCGCCCGCTGCCAGTACGGCCCGGGGCTGGGCCTGCCCCCACTCCCACCCCTGCCGCAGCCGGGGCCGCAGGGCAGCAGCGCCGGCCTGCGCCCGGGCGCGCAAGCCGGCAAGATGGTTGGCGATGGCGGAAGCCAGCGGTGATGCCTGAGCAGATGCGGCTCCCGAATTCGCTGTATATGAATCACTTTTGCCTAAAGCTGGTGCTATTTCGGCAGACTTTGAATTAGGTAAGACAGGTGCGGCGGCAGGTGGGCTAGCGGCAACCGGCACGGGAGCGGTGGCAGCGGCGGGCTTGCTTTCAGTAACCGGGGCGGCCGCCGTAACGGGCGGGGCAACGGGAGCTACTGGCAGGGCCGCAGCCACTATGGGCGGGGCCGCAGCCGGAGCCGGGGCACTGGCGGCCGGGGCGGTGCTCAATTGCCCAATGAGTTGGCTGAGCTGCTGAATCTTGGCATCCAGCTCCTGGTTGCGGGCGGCTAGCTCGTCGCGAGAGGCCTGCATTTCGGCTTCGAGGGCGGCTTTTTCGCGGGTTTCGGCGCCGAGGCGTGATACGAGGGCCGTGGCCTCGGCCGCTACGGGAGGGGCCTGGGCCAGCTCGGTGCGAAGCTGGGCAATGCTACGCTCACGCTCAGCTTCGCGGACTTCCAGGGCTTGTAGCTGGGTGCTGAGGTCGGCCTGCATTTGCTGGCGCAACTGTTCAAGCTGCTGTTTTTCCTCGTTGCGGGCGCTCAGGGTGGCGGTATAGCCGTAGGGCAGGTCATCGTCGGGCACGTCGTTGGCCCCGAGCCAGCCCCAGAGGGCCCGGGCTTTCTGGCCCAAAAAGGTACTGCCGCTGGTGGCCATCTGGGCCAGGTCTTGGGCCTGGGTGGCGCTGGCCGGCTCGCTGGCCATGGCTGCACTTTCGGGGGCGGCGGGCTTGGCCACGAAGGCGGCCCATTCGGCGGCCCACTCGGTTATATCAGCGGCCGTTAGGTTGATTTCGGGCGTTGCCAGGTCCCGCAAGTAGCTTGGCAAGTCGGCCGGGCTAGTGGCAATCCGGAAGCCGGCCGGGGCTTCAGAGAGGGCAGCTTCTACGTCGGGGCCGAACTCAACCAGCGCTTCAAAAAGCACAAGGCCGGAAACGCCGTTCAAATCGGCCTGAGCGGGAGCGAAACGCGGCTGGAGCCAACCGGCCAGCGCCGCTTTCTGCTCTCGAAACTGCTCGAAAGGATTGTCAAAATCATCGGGACCGGAGAGAGCTACGCCATCGAGCTGCCAGCGGCCGTAGCCCAGCGCGGGAATGCTGAGCCGGCCGCCACGGGGCGCAAATACCAGCACGGTGATGCTGTGCGGGCGCACCACCACGGCATCGAGCGGGGCGGCGCCGTCGGCCAGCACCAGGTTGCCCAGCAGCAGCGTATCGGGGCCGGGGCTGGCTTGCAGGGTGGCTTGCAGGGCCGCAAACTGCCCGGCGCGGACCACATCAATAAAAGGAGAAGCGAGAAAACAATGAACCATGAAATACTGAATTGGGCGGCTGGCCGCTAGTCGTCGCCCTTGCCGTGGCCGTGGCCTTTGCCATGGTGCTTTTTGTGCTTCTTAAACTTGATTTTTCCGTAACCTTCGTCGTTATCCGAGCCAAATAGCTGCTCCAATAGCGAAGGAGCCGGCGCGGGGCTGGCACTGCGAACAGCGGCCGGAGCCGAGGCAGAGCCCAGAGACAGCGCGCCGTTGGCGGCGGTGCGCATGGCTACGGGGCGGCCGCGCAGGTCGCAGCCCTGGCCCTCGCGCAGCTCGGTGCGCTGGCCGGTGGGGCTCACCACGAAGCCGTCTTTGGTGACGGTGGCGCCGGTGGGCAGGTGGGCGTCGCGGGTCATGGGGCGGGGCTGGCCGTTGCGCACCACCTGCATCTGGCCGTTGCGGCGCTGGAAGCCGTCGTTGTTGGGCGTTTGCTGGGCGTGCGCCGGCCCGTGTAGTGCCAGCAGGCTGGTAGTGGCCCAGCAAAGCCAGAAGATGCGCGAAAACATAAGCGAAGTACCCTGAATAGACGAAGCCGCACGGCCCGGAGGCCGGCGGCAGGCCGTATACGTCAAATACGAAGCCAGGCTGCTTCGGGCACCAATATTATGCACGAGGCTACTGCCCTGGCGAAGATAGCCGCACTGGTTTCGGGCTGTTACTGAGGGCGCAGCAGCACGCGGGCGGGCGCGCCGTCGCTGTCCACAATTTTTAGCGGCAGGCACAGCATCTCGTAATCGCCGGGCGCGATGTGCTGCAAAGCCAGCCCCTCAATCACGCAAATTCCGGCATCGAGCAGGGCGTGGTGGGCATCGGCTTTGCCCACGGACAGGTAGTCGACCCCCACGCAAACGACGCCCGCATCGCGCAGAAAAAGGGCGGCATCACCATCCAGGGCTACGAAATCGGGCTGAAAAGGTATGGTACTCCACTCCGAATCCGACATGCGGGTGCGGAACAGTAGGCGGGCCCCGGGCTCGATGGCGAGGCGCTGCACTTCGGCCAGGCTGATGCTTTTGGGGTCGCTGATGGCCACGACGCGGGCCGGGCCCATGAGGCGGGCTAGGTCCAGGGTGGTGGTATCGCCGGCGTGGGGGGTGAAGTGCAGCGGCGCATCGACGTGGGTACCGGTGTGGGCGCTCATCGACACTTCGGTGACGTTGGCGGCCGCGCCGGTAGCAATGCTAAGCGTTTTTTTGACGTGAACGGGGGCGTTATCGGGCCAGTGCACCATGCCGTTGCGGATGGGCGTAGTGGCGTCGAGCCAGGAGGCAGGGGTGGGCATAATTGGGTGTTGAATTATATAAAAGTGAAGCAATAAGGACGTCATGCAGAGCGCAGCGAAGCATCTTGCCCGCAGTCACTAACTCAATCGTTAAATAAAAGAATTAGTGGTGGCGGGCAAGATGCTTCGCTGCGCTCTGCATGACGTTCTTTCTATTTCGGCTCCCCCTTTTTTCGACTACACCCCACTTCTCGGCTGCAGGAGCTTCGCAATCAGGCCGGTCCAGCCGGTTTGGTGGCTGGCCCCGAGGCCGTGGCCGTTCTCGCCGTTGAAGTATTCGTGAAACCAGAGATAGTCGCGGAAATTCGGGTCGTTTTGCAGCTGCTTGTCGTCGCCGAAGCAGGGGCGGCGGCCGGTTTCGGGGTCGCGCAGGAAGAGCTGGGTGAGGCGCTGGGTGAGAGCATCGGCTACTTCGAGCAAGGTCACGGTCTGGCCGGAATTGGTGGGGTATTCCACCTTGAAATCGTCGCCATAGTAGTGGTGAAAGCGTTGCAGCGACTCGATGAGCAGAAAATTCATGGGCATCCACACGGGGCCACGCCAGTTGCTGTTGCCGCCGAAGAGGCTGGTCTGTGACTCGGCTGGCTCGTAATTCACCGTGAACTGGGTTTCGGTTCCCCGGAAGATATACGGGTGGTCCAGGTGGTAGCGCGACAGGCTGCGCACGCCGTAGGGCGAGAGGAATTCGGCCTCATCCAACATTCTGGATAACAGGCGCTTAACCCGATGGCCGCGCAGCAGCGAGAGCAGGTGGCGGGCACCCTTGCCGGGCTCCTGCCAGCGCGACACCAGCGAAGCCAGCACGGGCCGGTTATCGAGAAACCAGTTCATGCGGGCCAGAAACTCCGGCGCACCGGCCAGCAAATCCTCATCAAGTACCTCCACCGCAAACAGTGGAATAAGGCCCACCAAGCTGCGCACTTTCAGCAGCTCGTGGCCGCGGTCGGGCGTGTTCAGGGCGTCGTAGTAGAACTCGTCCTCGTCGTCCCAAAGGTCCATGTGCTCGTTGGCCACGTTGGTCATGGCCTCGGCGATGTACAGGAAATGCTCGAAAAACTTGCTGGCCAGGTCCTGGTACACCGGGTTGGTCTGGCTGAGCTGCAGGGCAATGCGCATCATGTTGAGCGCATACATAGCTACCCAGGCGGTGCCATCCGCCTGTTCCAGGAAGCCGCCGAAGGGCAGCGGAGCCGAGCGGTCGAACACGCCGATGTTATCCAGCCCCAAAAAGCCGCCTTCAAAAATATTGCGGCCGTCGCGGTCCTTGCGGTTCACCCACCAGGTGAAGTTGATGAGCAGGCGGTGGAAAATGGTTTCCAGAAACTTCACGTCGCCGTGGCCGCCGTGGGCTTTCTGGTCCATTTTGAAAACGCGCCAGGTGGCGTAGGCGTGCACCGGCGGGTTCACGTCGCTCAGCTTCCACTCGTAGGCGGGCAGCTGGCCGTTGGGGTGCATATACCAGTCGCGGCACAGCAGCAGGAGCTGGTCCTTGGCAAATTGCGCGTCGAGCTGGGCCAGCGGCAGGCAGTGGAAGGCCAGGTCCCAGGCCGCGTACCAGGGGTATTCCCAGGTATCGGGCATCGAGATGATGTGCTGGTTGTTGAGGTGCGTCCAGCCGGTGCTGTTGCGGCCGTCGAGGCGCTCGGGCGGCGGGGGCGGCAGGGCGGGGTCGCCGGCCAACCAGCGGGGCACGTCGTAATAATAGAACTGCTTGCTCCAGAGCATGCCGGCGAAGGCCTGGCGCTGCACCAGGCGGGCATCGGCACTGGCCAGGTCGCATTGCAGGGCCTGGTAAAACTGGTCGGCTTCGGCCAGGCGCAGCTTCAGGGTCTGGTCGAAATCGGCGAAGGGATTTTGCAGGTCCGGGGCGGCCAGGCGCAGGCGCACCACGCGGGTAGCGCCCGGCGCGATGGCCAGCTCGTAGTGGGCGGCGGCTTTGGTGCCGGTGCGAGCGGGGTTCACGGCCCCGGTCTGGCCGTGCAGCAGGTAATCGTTGATGCCATCCTTGAAAAAAAGCTCGTCGGAAGGCGCGTGGTAGAGGCGGCCGTTGTTGGTGGCATTCTCGCAGAAAAGCAGGCTGGGCGCTTCGTCGCAGTAGAGCGTGAATGCGCCCAAATCGCGGTGCTCGGCGTGGATGTTGTTGTCGGGCGTGGCGGCCAGGTGAGGCCGGTAGGCGTCCTCGCCCCAGGCCCAGGTGTTGCGAAACCAGAGCTGCGGCAGCAGGTGCAGCGTCGCCTCGGCCGGGCCGTGGTTGATGATGGTGAGCTGAATGAGCACGTCCTCGGCATCGGCTTTGGCGAATTCCACGAACACGTCGAAGTAGCGGTTTTCGAGGAAAATGGCCGTATCCATCAGCTCGAATTCCGGCTTGCTGCGGTCGCGGCGGGCATTTTCCTGCACCAGCCACTCGTAGGGAAAAGCGTGTTGCGGGTACTTATACAGCATGCGCTGGTAGGAGTGCGTGGGCGTGGCATCGAGGTAGTAATAGACCTCCTTCACGTCCTCGCCGTGGTTGCCCTCCGGCCCGCTCAGCCCGAACAGGCGCTCCTTCAATATTGCATCCTGCCCGTTCCAGAGGCCCAGGCCGAAGCAGAGGCGCTGCTCGTCATCGCAGAAGCCGGCCAGGGCTTCTTCGCCCCAGCGGTAGGCGCGGCTACGGGCTTGGTCGTGGGTGGTGAAGTTCCAGGCATCGCCGTTGGCGCTGTAGTCTTCGCGCACGGTGCCCCACTGCCGGTCGGCCACGTAGGGGCCGAACTTACGCCAGGGCTTGGCACCGGCGTTGGCTTCATGGAGGCGGTTTTGTTCGGGGTTCATGTTTGAAGGGTTGAGTTTTGAATGTTGAGGGTTGAATTGAGTTTTGAAAGGTGCCTGTGGGCTCACTCAACATTCAAAACTCAGCCCTCAAAACTTCCTCAGCCGTTATCGGCAAAGCCCGGGTACAGGGTCATGCCGCCGTCCATGAAAATGGTTTGGCCGGTGATGTAGTCGGCTTCGTCCGAAGCCAGCCAGGCGGCGAGGTTGCCCACGTCGTCGGGGTCGCCCACGCGGTTGTAGGGGATGAGGGTAAGCAGGGCTTTTTCCTCTTCGGGGGTGTCGCGGGCCGTGAGGTTGATGGGCGTGGCAATGGCCCCCGGCCCGATGCTGTTGGCCCGGATTTTATGCGGGGCCAGCTCCTGGGCCACGCTTTTCATGAGCTGCATGATGCCGCCCTTGCTGGCCGCGTAGTTCACGTGCCCGGCCCACGGAATGACTTCGTGCACCGAACTCATGCAGATGATTTTACCGGCCGCCCGGGAAATTTCGGGCTGCACGCCGCGCCGGATAAACTCGCGGGCGGCCTCGCGCAGGCACAGAAACTGGCCGGTCAGGTTCACGTCAATCACCTTCTGCCACTGGGCCAGGGTCATGTCGACAAAGGACGAATCCTGCTGAATGCCAGAGTTTGCCACAACAATATGAATGGTGCCGAAGTGCTCGATGGCCTGCTTGAACATGGCCTGCACCTCGGCTTCCTGGCTCACATCGGCCTTGATGGCCAGGGCCGTACCGCCGGCCGCCTCAATGGCAGCCACGGTGGAGTTGGCCCCTTCTTCGTCGTGGGCGTAGTTCACCACAACTTTGGCACCGTGGGCGGCCAGGCCCTTGGCCACGGCCACGCCAATGCCGGAGCTGGCCCCCGTGACGAGGGCAATTTGGTTGGCGAGACGCCGGGGGTCGGGAGTGGCCATGCGGAAAAACGGGGTTGGTGGGGAGAGGGTTGAAAGGGCAATGCTACCGGCGCAACCTGTGCTTTCGATGAGGATAGCCGGGCTGCCGAGGAGCTTGAGTATTAAAGCATATGCTCCGGTCCGACCGCCCTAGGCGGTCCGACCGGTTGTCGTGAGGACGAAATCGGGGGTACTTCAACCGGTCAGACCGCCTAGGGCGGTCGGACCAGCAGGCCCGTCTCGAATACGGTTACTTCTACGCCAGTACTTACCATTGGCATACGCGCTCCATCCGGCGGGGTTTATTCTGCATAAAAACAGCCCGGCCGCCGCAAGGGCAACCGGGCTGTTTCAGCGGTGAGAAACGGGAGGCACTATTTCTTTACCTCGGTGCCGTCGGCGTTGAAAAGCACGTCGCGGTGCTTGCCGTTCTGGGTCACTTCGGCTTCGTAGGTAGTGGTGCCGGTGGCGGCAGTCACGATTTTGGCGGCTTCCGTGATTTTGGCGGTTTTGTAGTTCATGGCCAGGGATTTTTGCACCGGGGCGGGCAATTGGGCCACGGGCATTTCTGTCTCGGTTTCCATGAGCACGCCGGCGGCGGTGATGACGGCCGACATCTCGGCTTTGCCCATGTCGAAGCCGGCTTCGTAGTCGGCTCCCTCCTTCTCCCACTTCACGGCTTTCACGGTGGGGAAGGCTTTTTTGAACGCGGCGGTGGCGGCGGCCGGCACCTGCGCGGCGGCCATTTTCTGAGCCTGGGCGGCACCGGCGGTAAGCACGGCCATGGCAATAGTTAAGAATGCGGTTTTCATTGGTTTGCAGAAGGGGATTGGTGAATAAGCTTCTACCCAAACTTACACAGCCATTCTGGGGCTATTCTGTGGCCACCAAACTGATTTCAGCATTTTGCGGCAGGGCTTCGGCGCCCGGTTTCAGCACCACGCGCAGGGTGTGGCAGGTGCCTTCCTCCGCCACCGAATACGCAACCCCAAAGCCGTAGTAGCCGCATATTTGCTGCACAATGCTCAGGCCCAGGCCCGGCGACTCGGAAGCGGCGTTGTGCTTACGGAATCGCTCGAAGAACCGGGCCGGGTCGCCCTCCACGGCCGGGCCGGAGTTGGTCACTTTCAACTCAGCATTCGACAGGTAAACGGCCAGCTGGCCGCCGCGCACGTTGTGCTTCACGGCATTCTGCAACAGGTTTTGCAGCAGCGAGTCGGCTAGGCCGGGGTGCATCTGCACCACCACGGGCAGGCTGCTATCGAGGCCGTAGCGCAGCTCGCGGGCCTCAAAAAGGGGTTCGAGCTGGGCCATTTTCTCGGCCAGCAGCTGGTCGAGGCGCACGGGCTGGGCCTGGGCAAACTGCCGGTTTTCGATTTTACTGAGCAGGCTCAGCGCCTGGTGCAGGCGCGAGAGGCGTAGCGTGGCCCCGTAGAGGTCGGCCACGAGTGGGGCCACGGCGGGGTCTTCGGCCAGGGCGGGTACCTGCAGCAGCTGCTCCAGCTGGGCCTGCATGATGGCCAGGGGCGTTTGGGTTTCGTGGGCGGCATTCGCCGTGAACTCCCGCAGGCTCTCATA
The DNA here is from genome assembly GCF_012275535.1 of Hymenobacter artigasi. Lineage (GTDB taxonomy): Bacteria > Bacteroidota > Bacteroidia > Cytophagales > Hymenobacteraceae > Hymenobacter > Hymenobacter artigasi. The sequence goes on from NZ_JAAVTK010000006.1 coordinate 80,217, forward strand.
ATCAGCCACCAGGCGCTGGCTGAAGCCGTTGAGGGCCTGGTTGAGCTCGGCAAATTCGGCTACCGGGGGCGCGGGCAGCGCCAGGGGCCGGTGCTGCTGCAAGTCGTACTGGCGCAGGGCCGCCAGCGTGTGCCGGAAGGGCGCCCAGAGCCGGGCCGACAGCCAGCGGTTCAGCACCACCATGCCGCCGAGCAGCAGGGCCAGCACGCTCAGCATCAGGGCCGATACGACGCCCAGCAGGTCTTCGGCCTCCACCAGCGACTTGCGCAACGATACCCACACCGGCCCCTCGCCGCGCACCGTGAGCGGAAACGTGAGCTGCCGGTGCGGCACCAGCTCATTCTCGGTCCGGTCGAGCAGTATCGTATCGCGGAAGCCCAGCGGGCGGGGCGTGCGGCTGATATCGAGCAGCACGGCCAGCTGGTCCACGGGCGGCAGCTCATTGGCGCGGGCTTTGGCCAGCAGCTCCTGCCGGCGGTCGGCCAGCTGCTCGCCCACCTCCGTGCGCAGCGCCCAGTTGATGCCGTAGTACAGGCCCAGGCTGCCCCCCACAAACACAAGCAGGGCCAGTAACAAGTAGTAGCGCGTGGTAGCGTTGAGGAGGTTCATGCGGATAAGCGAGAGCGTGAAGGTAGAACGGGCCACTCCCCTCCTTTGTAAGGAGGGGATTCTTTTATTGTCGGCTACTCGTGGCTCAGCTTATACCCCACGCCGTACATGGTTCGAATATAATTATCGGCCCCTTTTTCCTGGAGCTTTTTGCGCAGGTTTTTGAGATGGGTGTAGATGAAGTCGAACGAGTCGGCCGCGTCCACGGCATCGCCGCAGAGGTGCTCGGCAATGGCCTCCTTGGTGAGCACCCGGCCGGGGTTGGCGAGCAGGTACAGCAGCAGGTCGTACTCCTTGCGGGTGAGGGTGATGAGCTCGCCGCGCACGTGCACTTCGGCCAGTTCGGGCAGCACCAGCAGGTCGCGGAACACAATTTGCTGCTGGCCGTTGAACTGGCGGCGGCGGATAATGGCCCGCACCCGGGCATTGAGCTCGGAAAGGTGAAAGGGCTTGATGAGGTAGTCGTCGGCCCCGAGGTCGAGGCCCGCGATTTTGTCGTCGAGCGCATCGCGGGCCGTGATGATGAGCACGCCGGTGGGCGAGCCCCCGGCTTTGAGGGCGCGGAGCAGGTCGAGGCCGGAGCCGTCGGGCAGGGTCAGGTCGAGCAGGATGCAATCATACTGATAGAGCATGATTTTTTCGTGGGCCTGGGCATAGTCGGCCGCAGCTTCGGCCAGGTAGCCGGCCTGCTTCAGCGAGGCCAGCAGGGCCGTGCGCAGGGCGGCTTCGTCTTCAACAAGGAGAATTTTCATGGGCTGGGGGCCGATGAGATGACGGCCTGGCCGCGAAGGAAGGCCCAAAGTTTGTATATATTCTGTGAGGTTGTCCGTATGAGGGGCTTTAGCTTGGCAAGTGGCCGATTTTCTTCAGAATTGCCCCGCAGCTTTGTGGCGCTTATCATCCTCCCCCGTCTGTTGTTCGCTCGTTTTTCCTGCCTGATGTGGTGCCTGGCCCTGAGTGGTCTGCCAGCGCTGTTTGCCGGCGCGGCCCGGGCCCAGACCGGCCCGGCCGTGCTCGCGCCGCTGCCAGCAGTGGCCGCCGCGCCTGCCAGCCCTCGCCGCCTCGATGATTTCCTGCTGGTGGCCCGCCAGAGCAGCCCGCTGCTGCGCGAAACCGCCAATCAGGTGCGCCAGAACCGTATCGACAGCCTCGTACGGGCCCGCCAGAACGGCGTGCAGGTGGGCGGCATCGGCTCGGCGCTCTACTATCCGTCCATTACCAACAGCAAGGGCGAAAGCGTGCTGGGCTACGACAACGCCATTTCCAACGGCGGAAACTACGCGGCCTTCGCCCAGGCCGTCAAGCCCATCCTCAACCGCTTCCAGCTCCAGAACGACTACCAGCTGATTGCCAACCAGGGCCAGGTGCTGCGCAATACCGGCCGCCTCTCGGCCCTGGATTTGCGCCGCAACATCACCGACCAGTTCCTGACGGCCTACGCCGCCGAAACCCAGCTCAGCTTCAGCCGCACGCTGCTCACCCAGCTGCGCCGGCAGGATGAGATGCTGCGCCAACTGGTGAACGGCGGCATTTTCAAGCAAACGCAGTACCTGAGCTTCTACCTCTCGGTGCGCACCCAGGAGGTGACCGTGGAGCAGAACCTGCTGGCCTACCGCCGCGAGCTGGGCACCCTGCGCGCGCTGGCCGGCGTGGCCGATACGGCCCTCATCAGCATCGAAGCGCCGAACCCGCCCACCCACCGCCCGCTGGCCGGCCTGCTGGCCCCCGCCCAGCGCCAGTACACGCTCGACAGCCTGCGCCTGCTGCTCGACCGCCGCGCCGTGGATGCCAGCTACCGCCCCAAAGTGAGCGCCGTGGTGGATGCGGGCCTGCAGTCCTCGTCTTACCTGCCCGTAGCGCTGGCCCACAGCCTGGGCATTGGGGGTGGCCTGCAGTTGAGTGTGCCCATTTTCGATGGCCACCAGCGCCAGCTGCAATACCAGCGCATCGAGCTGAGCGAGCGCAGCCGCAGCGGCTACCGCCAGTTCATCACGGTGCAGCGGCGGCAGCAGTACGAGCAGCTCGAAGGCCTGATTCGAGCGTCGGACGCGCTGCTGGGCCGCATCCGGGAGCAGCTGCGGGTGGCCGATGCGCTGGTGGGGGCCGCCCGCCAGCAGCTGGCCACGGGCGACGTCGCCATCCTGGACTACCTCAACCTGGTGACCAGTTACCGGACTTTGCAGTTTAGCCTGACTCAAGCCCAGACCGACCAACTCCGCAGCCGGTTCGCGCTCGATTACCTGGCCGAGCAATAGTAGCGTGGACTCTGCGAGTCCGCGAGCGAGCACAGCGAGCATCTGGAACCTGCCGTTTGCCCAATGCCAGATGCTCGCTGCGCTCGCTCGCGGACTCGCAGAGTCCACGCTACATTATTTTACTCCATGAACCTTCTTCGATTTCTCCTGCTCCTCCCATTCCTTGCGGCCTGCGGCTCGAAAGACCCGGCGGCTGCCGGCGACGCCGCCCCCGCCGGTAGCGGCGACGAGCCCGCTATGAAGCCTCGGGCGCTGGTCACCATCGGCACCATTCAGACGGATACGCTGACGGATGTACTGCGCCTGAGCGCCGTGTCAGCCTTTCCGGCCAAGGACGCGCTGCGGGCCACTACCACTGGCTACGTGCTGCCGCCCACGCCTGTGGTAGGCCAGCTGGTGCGCGCCGGCCAAACGGTGTTCACCATTCAAACCAAAGAATCGCGGACCCTGCACCTGGATAAGCTTACCGGCGACCCGCGCCTGAAATTCAGCGGCATTATTCCGATAAAATCGGGCCGGGCGGGCATCCTGGCCACCGTGGATAAGCTGGCCGGCGACTACGTGCAGGACGGCGAGCAGCTCGGCCTCACCTACGACCGCAGTCGCTTCGGCTTCGTTCTCGATGTGCCCGTTACCCAGCTGCGCTACGTGCATACCGGCCAGAGCTGCCGCATTTTCCTGCCCGATGGCCGCATCCTGAACGGCCGCGTGGCCGAGGTGCTGGCCACCGCCGACGTGAGCATTCAGACCCAGCGCTACACCATTCGCCCGGTGGGCACGTTTCCGGATTTACCCGAGAACCTGGCCGTGCAGGTTGAAATCGATAAGTCCGCGCCGCACCTGGCCAGCACCCTGCCGCGCGGGGCCGTGCTCACCAACGAAACGCAAACCGCGTTTTGGGTGATGCGGCTGCTGAATGATTCGACGGCCGTGAAAGTGCCGGTAAAAGTGGGCGCGCAGGAGAAAGACCACATCGAAATCAAGTCGCCTTCTTTCAATCCCCGTGATAAGATTTTGCTTAGCGGCAACTTTGGGCTGGATGATACGGCGGCCGTGAAGGTGACCCGGCCAGTGGCGGCAGAGCAGTAGTAAGCAAAAGAACGTCATGCTGAGCGCAGCAAAGCATCTCGCGTGCCGCCACTAATCCTTTTTCAACGATTTGATTACTATCCCACGCGAGATGTCTCGGCTACGCTCGACATGACGTTCTCTGGTTTTCGATAATATCCTCCCCCATGCCCAACCGTCCTTCCATTTTCCAAGCCTACAAAGCGCCCATTGCGGTGCTGCTGGCGCTGGCCCTGGCCCTGGGCACGGTGGCTTACCGGCGCATCAACGTGGCGCTGTTTCCGGAGGTGACGTTTCCGAAGGTGAAGGTGATTGCCGAGAACGGCCTGGAGCCCGTGGACCGCATGATGGTGACCGTGACCAAGCCCATGGAGGACGCCATCAAGCGGGTGCCGGGGCTGAAGCTGCTGCGCAGTACCACCAGCCGGGGCAGCTGCGAAATCTCGGCCTTTCTGGACTGGGGCGTGGACGTGGCCAAGAGCCAGACGCTGATTGAGTCGCGCCTGAACCAGATTCGGGGCGACCTGCCGCCTAACGTCAACATCTCCGTGGAGCGCATGAACCCGGCCATTCTGCCGGTGATGGGCTACACGCTGGAAGCGCCGGGCCGCTCGGCGCTGGAGCTGCGCAAGCTGGCGCTCTACACCATTAAGCCGTTTTTGTCGCAGGTCGATGGCGTGTCGTCGGTGCAAATCCAGGGTGGGCGCACCAAGGAATACCAGGTGCAGCTGCTGCCCGACCAGCTGGCCGCCCTCGGCCTGGGGCCCGACGACATAACCAAGTCACTGACAGCTACCAATTTCGTGCAGAGCAATGGTTACCTGAGCGACTACCGCCGCCTCTACCTCACGGTGACGGACGCCACCATCATCCAGAAGGAAGACCTCGAAAACATTGTTCTCCGCAACGACGGCCGCCGCATTGTGCGCCTGGCCGACGTGGCCACCGTGGGCCTCGGCGAGCAGCCCGAATACACCCGCATCAACGCCAACGGCTCCGATGCCGTGCTCGTCTCCATTCTGCGCCAGCCCGATGCCAACGTGGTGCTCGTTTCCGATGGCGTGAAGGCCAAAGTAGCGGCCCTGAAATCGGGCCTGCCGAGTGGTGTGCGCATGGCGCCGTACTATGACCAGGCCGATTTTGTGGCCGAAGTAGTGAAGTCGGTGCAGGACGCGCTGTGGATTGGCCTGGCGCTGGCCCTCGTGGTGACGGCCCTGTTTCTGCGCTCCTTCCGGGCTACGATGACGATTCTGGGGGCGATTCCGGTAGCGCTGGCCCTCACCATCGCGGTGCTGTATTTCGGCCTGGGCTACTCGTTTAATATTATGACGCTGGGGGCCATCGCCGCCGCCATCGGCCTCATGATTGACGATGCCGTGGTGATGGTGGAGCAGCTGCACCGCGTGGGCGAGGAGCACCCCGGGGCCACGCCCGGCGAGGTAGTGCGCAAGTCGGTGGGCCATTTGCTGCCCGCCCTGATTGGGTCTAGCCTGAGCACGATTGTAATTTTCCTGCCGTTTGCGCTACTGGGCGGCGTGGCAGGGGCCTATTTTAAGGTACTGGCTACTACGATGGTGGTGGCGCTGGTATGCTCGTTTCTGGTGGCCTGGCTGGGGCTGCCGGTAATTTACCTGCTGCTGTCACGGAAGGGAAAATCGCCCTCCCCGGTCACCTCACCCCCCCAGCCCCCCTCTCCCGCGGAGAGGGGGGAGCCGGACGATTTCCGTTCGGGCATTGCCGGTGCCCCCTCTCCGCGGGAGAGGGAGTCAGGGGGTGAGGTGACCCGTCAGGATTCCGCCCACCACGAAATCCCTTGGGTTAAGGCCGTTATCCGGCACCCGGCCTACTCCATCATCGGCATTCTGGTGCTCATTGGCAGCATGGTGCTCATTATTCCGCGCTTGGCCACCGGCTTCCTGCCCGACATGGACGAAGGCGCCATTGTACTCGACTACAACTCGCCGCCCGGCACCAGCATCGAGGAAACCGACCGCATGCTGCGCCAGGCCGAAAAGCTCATTGTAAAAGTCCCCGAAGTGGCCAGCTACTCACGCCGCACCGGCACCCAAATGGGCTTTTTCATCACCGAGCCCAACCGGGGCGATTACCTCATTCGCCTCAAAATCGACCGCAAGCGCACCACCGAGGAAGTTATTTCCGACATCCGCACCAAAATTGAGGCCACCCAGCCGGCCCTCACCATTGACTTCGGCCAGGTTATCGGCGACATGCTGGGCGACCTTATGAGCACCGTGCAGCCCATCGAAATAAAGGTTTTTGGTCCCGATGCCACCAAGCGCTACGCCCTGGCCAACCAGGTAACCAAAGTGGTAGAAGGCGTGGCCGGCACCGCCGATGTGTTCGACGGCATTGTGCGGATGGGCCCGGCCATCGACGTGCGGCCCGACCCGCGCCGCCTGGCACAGTACGGCCTCACGGCTACCGATTTCCAGACCCAGCTGCAAACCCACCTGGCTGGCACCGTGGCCGGCAACGTGCTCGAAGGCGAGCAATTGCTCAACATCCGGATGCGCTACCCCAACGCCACCCAGGCCACGCTGGCCCAGATGCGCGCCGAGCCGGTGTTCCTGCCCAACGGCCAGCGCCACCGCCTCGACGAGCTGGCCACGGTGCGCGTGACGCCCGGCGATGCCGAGCTGGAACGCGAAAACCTCCAGGCCATGACCGCCGTCACGGCCCGCCTCGACGGCCGCGACCTGGGCGGGGCCATGGCCGAAATCCGCCAGAAGCTGGAGCGCGACGTGCCGCTGCCGCCCGGCTACTTCATCCAGTACGGCGGCTCGTATGCCGAGCAGCAGCAGTCGTTTCAGGAGCTGCTCACCATTCTGGGCACGGCGTGTTTGCTGGTGTTTGCGGTGGCGCTGTTCCTGTTTCGGGATTTGAAAGCGGCGGGCTTGATTCTGCTCATTGCCATTCTGGGGCCGGCCGGCGGCTCGCTGGCGCTGTACCTCACCAATACGCCCCTGAACGTGGGTTCCTACACCGGCCTGATTATGGTGGTGGGCATCATTGGCGAGAATGCAATTTTCACCTTCCAGCAGTTTTTCGAGGTGCTGGCCGAGGGCAACCCCGTGGAGCAGGCCGTGGGCTACGCCATCGCGGCCCGCCTGCGGCCCAAGCTGATGACGGCCCTCTCGGCCATTGCGGCGCTGGCCCCGCTGGCCCTCGGCATTGGGGCGGGCGCGCAGTTGCACCAGCCCCTGGCCATTGCCGTCATCGGCGGCCTGCTGCTGGCACTGCCCCTGCTGCTGCTGGTGCTGCCCAGCCTGCTGCGGCTGGCTTACCAGCAGAAGGCCGCTCCCCTCGTAGCATAAGCTTCAGCTTAATGATGAGCACGCTGGCGTGAGTTTAGCGCAGCGTAACTCGTGCCTTGCCACGATGAGGAGGCTGCGCCTCCCCTGCCGCGCCAGCGGCAAGCCAGTCGCACCGTTCCAACGGGCCGCGCTATGGGAGGCACAGCCTCCCCCGTACAACAAGTCACGAGTTTGGCGCAGCGCTAAACTCGCGCCAGCAGTGGCCAGTAGTGGCAGTCCCCGTCGATGAAAGCCCCCCTCCCCGTCGATAAAAGTGACTGCCAGGGCCTCGGGCGGGGTTAATTTTGCGCTATCAACTCAACAAAAGCCCGCGCGGATGAGTTAAGACCCCTTGCAGCCGCAGCGGCACCCATTGCGGCCGCAGCGGCGCAGCGGCCAAGTTAGAAAACGGACGATATGTGGATAGTTAGACTGGCGCTGGCGCGTCCTTACACCTTTGTGGTGATGGCGCTGCTAATCCTGGTGGGCGGCGGGCTCACAATTCAGCGGATGGCGGTGGATATTTTTCCCGACATCCCGATTCCCGTGGTGGGGGTGGTGTGGGGCTACTCCGGCATTTCGCCCGAGGAGATGAACCAGCGCATCGTAGTGCCAGTGGAGCGCGCCATCACGACCACCGTGAACAACGTGGAGCACCAGGAAAGCCAGAGCCTGAAAGGCGTGGGCCTGATTAAGGTGTTCTTCCAGCCCGGCTCCAACCCCGATGCCGGCGTGGCCCAGCTCACGGCCATTACCCAGACGCTGCTGCGCATTCTGCCGCCGGGCATTTCGCCGCCGCTCATCATCCGCTACTCGGCTTCGAATGTGCCGATTGCCCAGACCTCGCTTAGCAGCGAAACCCTGGGCGAGTCGGACCTTTTCGACGCGGCCAATGCCTTCATCCGGCCGGGCCTAGCGGTGGTGCAGGGCGCGTCGGTATTGCTGCCGAACGGCGGCAAGCCCAAGCAGATTATGGTGGACCTCGACCCCGACAAGCTAGCCGGCAAAAACCTGAGCGGCAACGACGTTGTGTCGGCCCTGCTGGCCCAGAACCTTATCATTCCGGCCGGCTCGGCCAAAATCGGCGACCGGGAGTACGACGTGAAGCTGAACTCCAGCCCCGAGGCCATTGCCACGCTCAACGACTTGCCCATCAAGACGGTGGACGGCACCACGGTGTACATCCGCGACGTGGCTTTCGTGCACGAAGGTGCGGCCGTGCAAACCAACATCGTGCGTCAGAATGGCCGCCGGACGGCCATCATCCCCATTCTGAAAAGCGGGGCGGCCAGCACGCTCGACATCATCGACAAAATCAAGAAGGCGCTGCCCAATATCCAGGCCAATGCGCCGCCGGCCCTGAACATCAAGCTGCTGTTTGACCAGTCCTTTTTCGTGCGGGCCAGCATTAAGGGCGTTATCATCGAGGCCTGCATTGCGGCGGCCCTAACGGCGCTGATGATTCTGCTATTTCTGGGCTCGTGGCGCTCCACACTGATTATCGCGACGAGCATTCCGCTCAGTATTCTGGTCAGCATCATCATGATGAATATGCTGGGGCAAACCCTGAATATCATGACCTTGGGCGGCCTGAGCTTGGCTGTGGGCATTCTGGTGGATGACGCGACGGTAGAAATCGAGAACATCCACCGCAACATGGGCATGAAGAAGCTGCTGAAGCGCAGCATTCTCGATGGGGCCCAGCAGATTGCGACGCCGGCCCTGGTGGCCACGCTGGCCATCTGCATTGTATTTGTACCGGTGTTTTTCCTGGGCGGGGTGGCGTCGGCCATCTTCGCGCCGCTGGCTACGGCCGTTATTTTTGCCATGCTGGCGTCTTACATTCTCAGCCGGACGCTGGTGCCTACGCTGGTGATGTACCTGCTGCGCAAGGAGTTGCCCATTTACCACGCGCAGGAAGAGCCCGACCTGCCCAGCCAGCACCAGCGCAACGGCCAGCCCGTGAGCCAGGTAGAGCGCGACCTGGAGCGCATCCGCCGCGAGCAGTACGAGAAGGCCCACCCCAGCGGCACGGCCGAGGAAGAAGCCGAAGAAGAAATCACCGATTCGGAGCGTGAGGCCGGCAAGGCCATCACCCAAACCTGGGTCTGGAAGCTGCACAAGGGCTTCGAGCATCAGTTTGAGAAGTTCCGCGCCGGGTATGGCGGGGCGCTGGAGTGGGCCTTGAGCAACCGTCCGAAGGTCATTGTGGCGTTCATGGTGCTGTTTATCGGCTCGCTGGGGCTGTTTCCGCTCATTGGCCAGAACTTCTTTCCGACGGTGGATGCCGGCCAGTTGCGCCTGCACGTGCGGACGCCAACTGGTACTCGCCTGGAGGAAACGGAGGTGCGCTTCCGGCAGGTCGAAAACGTGATTCGGCAGGTAATTCCAGCCAAAGAGCTGGACCTGGTGCTCGCCAATATCGGCCTGCCGGTTATCCCCATCAACCTGCTGCTGAGCGACAACCCCACCATCGGGGCCGGCGACGGCGAGATTCTGGTGAGCATGAAGGAGGAGCACGGCCCCACGGGCGACTACATCAACGAAATTCGCCGCCAGATTCATAAGCAGTACCCCGACCTGACCATCTTCTTCCAGCCGGCCGACATCGTGAACCAGACCCTGAACTTCGGCTTACCCGCCCCGATTGACATTCAGGTGATTGGCCGCGACAAGGCCGCCAACCAACGCATTGCGGGCGAAATCAAGGAGAAAATCGTGAAGATTCCCGGCCTGGTCGATGCCTTCGTCTATCAGGCCTTCGACCAGCCCCAGCTGCGCCTCGACATCGACCGCGTGCGGGCGCAGGAGGCCGGCCTCTCGCAGCGCGACATTGCCAACAACGTGCTCGTGAACCTGAGCAGCAGCACCCAAACCAACCCCAACCAGTGGCTGAACCCAGCCACCGGCGTGAGCTACACCGTGGCCGTGCAAACGCCGCCCCGCGCCCTCTCCACCCTCGACGAAATCGGCAACATTGGCGTGACCAGCGCCACCCAGAACCAAGCCCAGCTGCTGAGCAACTTCACCACCCTGCGCCGTAGCCAGACGCTGGCCGTGGTTTCGGACTACAACATCCAGCGCACCGTGGACCTCTATGCCAGCGTGAGCGGCCGCGACCTGGGCGGCGTGAGCAAAGACATCCGTAAAATCCTGGCTGACACGGAGAAAACCCTGCCCAAAGGCACCACGCTGGCCCTGCGCGGGCAGGCCGATTCCATGCGCACCTCCTTCGCCGGGCTGGGCCTGGGCCTGGCCGGGGCAATCATATTAGTGTACTTGCTGATGGTGGTGAATTTCCAGAGCTGGATGGACCCGCTCATCATCATCACGGCGCTGCCGGGCGCGCTGGCGGGCATTCTGTGGATGCTGTTTGTGACCCAGACCACGCTCAGCGTGCCGGCCCTGATGGGGGCCATCATGTGCATTGGCGTGGCCACGGCCAACTCCATTCTGCTGGTCACCTTCGCCAACGAGCGCCGCGAGGAAGAACCGGATTTGAGTCCGCGCGATGCGGCGCTGGATGCCGGCTTCACCCGCCTGCGCCCGGTGCTGATGACGGCCCTGGCCATGATTATCGGCCTGCTGCCCATGTCGTTGGGCATGGGCGAGGGCGGCGAACAGAATGCCCCGCTCGGCCGCGCCGTGATTGGCGGGCTGATGCTGGCCACGGTAACAACCTTGTTTTTTGTGCCGATTATGTTTTCATACCTGAAAAAAGTCAAGCCGGTGGCTACGGCGCAGGCTTAGAATTTTAGCCCGCAGAAGTCGCAGAAGTTTACGCAGATGACGCTGAACGTTCAGCGTCATCTGCGTAAACTTCTGCGACTTCTGCGGGCTAAAACCGCCAGAAATCCTACCTAACGATAATGTCCGACTCCAAATCCTCCGGCCGCTTCTGGCTGATAATTTTCATCCTGCTGGCCGTGTTCGGTGGGCTGTTTCTGCTGGGCTATATGCCGCGCCACAAGCAGGAAAAAACCCGCGATGCCGAAGCCAAACAGGTGACTGACGCAAACCCGACCGTGACCGTGGCCAAGGCCAAGGCCGCGCCCGATACCACCACCGTCACGCTGCCCGCCGATACCAAGTCGCTGCGCGAAACCTTCGTATTTGCCCGGGCCAATGGCTTCGTGAAGTCGTGGAGCGCCGACATTGGCCAGAAGGTACGCGCCGGGCAGGTGCTGGCCGAAGTAACCACGCCCGAGCTCGACCAGCAGGTAGCCCAGGCCCGCGCCAACCTCGGCCTGGCCAAAACCAGCTACAACCGCCTGGCCGGCGTGGCGCTGCCCGGGGCCATCTCGAAGCAGGAGCTGGACGTGGCCAAATCGCAGTTTTCGGTGCAGCAGGCCGCTTTGCAGCAGCTACTGGCGCAGCAGGATTTCCGGCGCATCACGGCCCCGTTCAGCGGCACCGTCACGCAGCGGAATGTGGAAGTGGGCAGTCTCGTAAGCACCAGCAACGCGCCGGGCTCGCAGCTGTTTAAAATTGAGCAGACCGAAAAGCTGCGCGCCTACGTGCAGGTGCCGCAGAACTTCGCCCCGTCCATCAGAAGCGGGATGACGGCCGATTACCTGGTGCCGGAGTTCGCGGGCAAGCCCTTCGAAGCCAAAGTGGTGCGCAATGCCGGAGCCCTCGACCCCAACACCCGCACCTTGCTCACCGAAGTGCAGGTGCCAAACCCGCGCGGCGAGCTGCGCCCCGGCAGCTACGCCCAAGTGAGATTCTACCTACCACGCACCGCGCCCGGCGTCATCATCCCGGCCAACGCCCTGGTGCCCGGCGGCACCGAAAGCCGCGTAGCCACCGTGCAGGACGGCAAAATCCACTACCAACCCATCGTCACGGGCCGCGATTTCGGCAACCAGCTCGAAGTATCGCAGGGCCTGAAAGGAGGCGAGCTGCTGGTCCTGAACCCCGCCGAAACCCTCACCGAGGGCCAGGCCGTGCAAACCAAAGCCTTCACCCCGCCCGCCAAGCCCGCCGGCCCCCCACCCGCCAAGCCCCGGCCCAATGACCCGGACGCCCCGCGCGTGTCGTCGCCGGTAAAATAGGACGTTGGCCCGGTCCGACCGCCCTAGGCGGTCCGACCGGTTGAAGTAAGAACGATGCCGCCCCCACGGCAACCGGTCGGACCGCCTAGGGTGGTCGGACCGGGCAAACCGACAACTAGCAATGACCCTCCGCCTCTCCCTTTTTTCCCTCATCCTGCTGCTGGCCGGCTGCGTGCGGCCGCCCAGCTACGCGCCCCCCAGCCTGCCCACGCCCGCCGCCTGGAAAAACACGGCCGACAGTCTCACCGCCGCCACGCCGCCGGCCGCCGTGGCCAGCAGCACGCCGCCTACCGTCGACAACCCGCCTGCGCCCGCCAGCTGGTGGACGCTTTTCAACGATGCCGGCCTCAACACGCTGGAGCAGCAGGCCACGGCGCAGAACTTCAGCCTGCAGGCAGCCCTGGCCCGGGTGGAAAGTGCCCGCGCCAACGTGCGGGTAGCCAACTCCTACCGCTCGCCCCTGGTGACGGTGGACCCGCAGGTGTACCGCTCGCGGCTCTCGGGGCTGCGGCCGGTGCCATTTCCGGTGGCTACCAATAACCTCGGGGTGATTCAGACGCAGTATTACATTCCCATCAATGCCAGCTATGAGTTCGACGTGTGGGGCCGCATCCGGAGCAGCATCCGTGCCGCCGAGGCCGATGCGCAGGTGCAGGAAGCCAACCGCCGCACCGTGCTGCTCTCCCTCACCGCCGATGCCGCGACCTATTATTTCGGCCTTCGCGGGCTCGATGCGCAGTTGCTGGTACTCGATACCGCCCGCCTCGACCGCCAGCACAGCCTGGACCTGACCCGCGCCCGCTACCAGGCGGGCGTGGATAATGAGATTGCCGTGCACCGCGCCGAAACCGAGCTGGCCAACGTTGATGCCAGTGTGCTCGAAACCCGCCGCCAGCGCCTCGGCCTCGAAGCCTCGCTGGCCACAGTGCTGGGCATGCCCGCCAGTGGTTTCGCGGTGGCCGCGCAGTCCGGGCCGCTGGTGGCCCCGGCGGTGCCGACTTCGCTGCCCGCCACCCTGCTGGCCCGCCGGCCCGATTTGCAGCAGGCCGAACGCCGCTTGGCCGCCGCCAGCGCCCGCGTGGATGTAGCCAAGCTCACGCGCCTGCCCACCGTGCGCCTCAACGGCTTCCTCGGCCCACAGAGTGCCAAAATCGGCGACCTGGCCCGTGTGGCCGACAACTACACATACTACGTGGGCGGCGGCGTGAGCATCCCCGTCTTCAACGGCGGCCGCAACCGCGCCAACGAGCAGGTGGCCCGCTCCGAAGCCGAAGCGCTAGTGGCCGACTACCGCCAGGCGGCCCTCGTGGCGTTTCAGGAAGCCGAAACCAGCCAGGCCGACGTGCGCCAGTACCAGGCCCAGGTGGCAGCGCGCCAGCGCGCCTACCGCGCCGCCCGCCTGGCCAGCGCCCTCACCAAGGAGCGCTACCGGGCCGGCCTCACCAACTACTTTGAGGTGGTGGATGCCGACCGCCAGACCCTCGACGCGGCCACGCTGCTCACACAGGCGCAGAGCAATTTATTGGGGGCCAGCGTGGCGCTGGTACGAGCCCTGGGCGGTGGCTGGGAATAGCGGCTAATTCAACAGATTTCGCACAGATTCTAAATTCCCTTCCGAGTTGAAAGGGAATTTTTTATGATGGCAATACCCTATAAGATAACCTGTTAAGATTTTCAACAGAATCAAGCGTTACGTTTATGTTATTCGGCCCGTAGTACCCGATTAAACAGCTTACCGATTACATTCTTTCTTTCATGCGTTCTTTTATTCTTACTCGCTTCGCTGCCGTTGCGCTGCTACTCGGTAGCCTTCCCGCCTACGCTCAGCTGCCGGCCACGGCTCCCTCCGATACCACCAAGAAATACGAAAACCCCAGCGGTGTTTCTTCGGCCGTAAAGGCTCCTTTTTTTAAAAGCAAGGTGTTCCGGGCCTTGGCCATTCCGGCCGCGCTGATAACCTACGGAGCCATCACGGCGCAGGGCGATGCGGGCATCAACCGCAGCGCGCGGGAGTTTACGCAAAAGCAGTTCCGGCCAGTGAGCACGGGTTTTGATAACACGCTCATTATTGCCCCCTACTTCGAGCTGGCGGCCGTGGCTATTGCCGGCGTGGAGTCGCACAACGACCGCATCAACACCCTGCTCATCATTGCCAAGGGCGAGGCCATTATGCTGGCTTCCACATTTGCCGTGAAATACCTGGCCAATGAGACGCGGCCCAACGGGCAGGACAACCTCTCGTTTCCCTCGGGCCACACGGCGCAGGCCTTCCTGGCGGCCAGCATTGTGCACACCGAGTTTCGGGAAAAGAGCCAGTGGTACGGCGTGGGCGCCTACACCATTGCCACCAGCGTGGCCGCCCTGCGCATGATTAACGACAAGCACTGGCAGAGTGACGTGGTGGCCGGAGCCGGCTTCGGCATCCTCTCCGCCCACCTGGCTTACCTGAGCCACCGCAACCGCTGGGGCCGCAAGTCCATCGGCCGCGATGTGGGCATGGTTCCGGCCTACTTCGGCAACGGGGCCACGGGCATGAGCATTACCTGGCGGCCGAAGAAGTAAACGTACCACGCGTCAACCTCACCCCCTGACCCCTGCCGGGCACGGCCCCTCTCCAAAAAAAGAGGGGGAACCGGAAATGCTTTTGACGTAAAACCTGCTAACAAAAAAGAGCCCAGTGCGACGCGCTGGGCTCTTTTTTGATTTGTCACCTGGTCCGAACCGGTGCCCCCTCTTTTTTGGAGAGGGGCCGTACCCGGCAGGGGTCAGGGGGTGAGGTTGACGTCTGCCGCCTCCACCCACACCGGCACGGCCGACAGCGCCGCGTTGCCGGTCAGCTCATCGAGCCGGGCCTCGTCGGTGAGGTCGTTGATGCTGACGCCGGCGTGGGCCTGCGCCACTTCCAGGCGGGTGCCGGGGCGGGCATGGCCGTAGCCGTGGGGCATACTGACCACCCCGGGCATCAGGTTAGGCGTGATTTCGACGGGAAGCTCGATGCTGCCAACACGGGAGCGCACGCGCACCGGCTGGCCATCAACAAGCTGGCGGGCGGCGGCATCGGCGGGGTTGAGCTGCAGGGTGCAGCGGTTGCGGCCTTTAATGAGGCGGGGCAGGTTGTGCATCCACGAGTTATTGGAGCGCAACTCGCGCCGACTGATAAGTAATAACTGATTATCAGACACTAATAGCCCAGCGGTCAGCACGCAGCGGGCCCTATCTAAGTCGGCCAGGAACAGCGGGGCGGCGATGTTGATGCGCTGGTTTTCGGTGCGCAGGGCGGCAGGCAGGCGCGGCTGCAGCTCGCCGAGGTCGATGCCGTGGGGGTTGTCGCGGAGCTTATCCAGCGAGAGGCCGGTGCGGCCGTAGGCGCCGTATCGCAGGCCGAGGTCGATTTTTGCTTCCGGATTTTCGGGGGCGGGCGCGGTGGCCACGTCGAAAGCGTCGCCGGCTTCGAGGCGCTGGCGCAGGCCTTCGAAAATCTCCCAGTCGTAGCGGGCATCGGGGCCTTTGTCGAACAGCGGCTCGGAGTAGCGGCTGGTGTTGCGGATGGCCAGGGCGTGGAAGCTCACATCATAATGCGCGGTTTCGAGGCCGGTGGCGGGGGGCAGAATGTAGTGGGCGTGGCGGGTGGTTTCGTTGAGGTAGATGTCGATGGACACCATGAATTCCAGACCGGCCAGGGCGGCATCGAGCTGCCCGCCATTGGGCGTGGACAGCACCGGGTTGCCGCAGCTCGTGACCAGCGCCCGCAGCTGGCCTGCGCCGGGCGTAAGCATATCTTCGGCCAGGCAGGCCACCGGCAGCTCGCCCATAAACTCAGGGGCCTGGCGCACCCGGCTGCGGTACCGGTCGTAGCGGTTATAGGGGCCCGGCTTGCCCAGCACGTCAAGCGCGGGCGTGGCAAACATGTAGCCGCCCGGCTCGTCGAGGTGGCCGGCAAGCAGGTTCAGGGCATTTATCAGCCAGAGGCATAGCCCGCCAAACTCCTGCACCGACACCCCTACCCGACCATAAATCACGCCGCGCTCAGCGGCTGCCAGCTCCCGCGCCAGCGTGCGGATTTCGGCGGGCGCGATGCCCGTGATGGCGCCAACGTGCTCGGGCGTGAACTCGGCCACGGCCGCGCCCAGGGCTTCAATACCATCCGTGATGCCGGCCAGCCGGCCGGGCTTCACCAGGTTTTCGGCAAACAACACCTGCGTCATTGCCAGCAGCAAAAACACGTCGGTACCCGGGCGAATGAAGTGGTGAGTATCGGCTTTGGCGGCGGTTTCGGAGCGGCGCGGGTCGACGACCACCACCTTGCCGCCCCGGGCCTGAATGGCTTGCAGGCGCTTGGCCACGTCGGGCGCGGTCATCAGGCTGCCGTTGCTCACCAGGGGGTTGCCACCGAGGATGAGCCAGTGGTCGGTGCGGTCGAGGTCGGGCACCGGTAGCAGCAGTGGGTGGCCGTAGAGCTGCCAGGCGGCGAAGTGGTGCGGCAGCTGGTCGACCGACGAGGCCGAGAACAGGCTGCGCGAGCCCAGCGCCCGCAAAAAGCCGGGTGCCGCCAGTTGCGTGCCCGAGTTGTGCACACTGGGGTTGCCGGCGTACCAGGCCGTGGCGTGCGGGCCGTGCGCCTCCCGCTGCTGGCGCAGGGCGGCGGCGACTTCATCCAAGGCCGTGTTCCAGTCGAGCTCCTGCCAGCCGTCGGCGGTGCGCTTGAGGGGGCGGCGCAGGCGGTCGGGGTCTTCGTAAATGTCCTTCAACCCTACAGCTTTCGGACAGATGTGGCCCCGGCTGAAGGGGTCCTGCGCATCGCCGGCAATACTGAGGACGCGGCCGTTTTCGTGAGTGATTTCGAGGCCGCAAATGGCTTCGCAGAGATTGCAGGCGCGGTAGTGGGTTTCGATGGGCATGAAGCAGCAGGTAGTACCGTGGACTCTGCGAGTCCGCGAGTGGATGGGAATGAGGTAGCAAGGTAAAGACCGTCATGTCGAGCGCAGCCGAGGCATCTCGCGTGCAGCAGTATTCAATACCGTTTTCACGATTGAGTTACTAAGGCCCGCGAGATGCCTCGGCTGCGCTCGGCATGACGGTCTATCTTTCCTTCATCAGCAACGCAACGTTCCAATATCCTTCATGTCTATTTGATTAAGATTTCGTCCCATCTTTACGAATCTGCTTCCTGCATCACTAAAACGCTTACCCTCTTTTGAAACGACGCGACTTTGTAGGACTATCCGGCCTGGCTGCCGGGGCCCTCTTCCTCCCCGGTTTTCCCAGCTTTGGCGGCACCCTCGTTGACCCCGCCCGCCTGCTGGAGCCCGGCCTCGACCTCACCCAGAAAAAACGCCTTGCTGATGCGGCCCTGAACGCCGCCAAAGCCGCCGGGGCCAGCTACGCCGATGTGCGCATCGGGCGCTACCTCAACCAGAGCATTTTCACCCGCGAAAAGCAGGTGCAGAACATCGCCAGCGGCGAAAGCTTTGGCGTGGGCATTCGGGTGATTGCCAACGGTACCTGGGGCTTTGCGGCCACCAACGTCGTTACCGAGGCCAGCCTGGCCAAAGCCGCCCAGCTGGCCGTAGCCATCGCCAAGGCCAATGCCAAGGTGCAGAAGGAAAAGGTACAGCTGGCCCCGCAAAAGGGCTACGGCGAGGTGAGCTGGAAAACGCCCATCCAGCAAAATGCCTTTGAGGTGCCGGTGGCGCAGAAGGTTGAATTGCTGTTGGCCGCCAACGCAAAGGCCCTCGACAACGGCGCCAGCTTCGTGAATTCCTCCCTGTTTCAGATTAACGAGCAGAAGTATTTCGCCAGCACCGACGGCTCCTACATCGACCAGGACGTGCACCGCATCTGGCCTACGTTTTCGGTTTCGGGGGTAGACCGAGCCAGTGGCAAGTTCCGCAGTCGCGATGCCCTGAGCTCGCCCATGGGCCTGGGCTACGAGTACCTCACACCCAAGGCCGCCGATAAGATTGCGGGCGCCGCAGGAACAGGACTAATCGGCTACCGCAACAGCTACGACATGCTGGAAGACGCCGCCCTGGCCGCCCGGCAGGTAAAGCAGAAGCTGACCGCCAAGTCGGTAACGCCCGGTAAATACGACCTCGTGCTCGACCCCAACCATCTGGGCCTCACCATTCATGAAAGCGTAGGCCACCCCCTGGAGCTCGACCGCGTGCTGGGCTACGAGGCCAACTACGCCGGCACCAGCTTTGCCACGCTCGACTGGAAGGCCAAGGGCCTGCCCTACGGCTCGAAGCTGGTAAATATTGTGGCCGATAAGCTGCAGCCCGGCTCGCTGGGCGCAGTGGGCTACGACGACGAAGGCGTGAAAACCAAGCGCTGGGACCTCATCAAAGAAGGCACGCTGGTGGACTACGAGAAAATCCGGGACCAAGCGCACATCGTGGGCCAGAACGAATCGGACGGCTGCTGCTACGCCGACTCCTGGGACTCGGTGCAGTTCCAGCGCATGCCCAACGTGAGCCTGCAGCCCGGCAAAGCCAAAATGAGTGTCGACGAGCTGATTAAGGACGTGGACAAGGGCGTGTACATCGCCGGGCGCGGCTCCTACTCCATCGACCAGCAGCGCTACAACTTCCAGTTCGGTGGGCAGGTATTCTACGCCATCGAGAAAGGCAAAATCACCGAGATGCTGGAAGACGTGGCCTACCAGGCCAACACCCAGGAATTCTGGAATTCCTGCGCCGCGATTTGCGACGAGTCGGACTACCGGCTGTTTGGGTCGTTCTTCGATGGCAAAGGCCAGCCCAGCCAGGTGTCGGCCGTGAGCCACGGCTCGGCCACCACGCGGTTTAATGGCGTGAACGTGATTAATACGGCCCGGAAAATCGGGTAATTGAACGGTTTTGTCAAACCGTCATGCCGAGCGCAGCCGAGGCATCTCGCTCGGAGTAGTAATCCAATCGTCAGCTCCGTTCGCCTGTGGTTGCAACGATGCGAGCGAGATGCCTCGGCTGCGCTCGGCATGACGGTCTGACTTCAACCAACATACTTTCACAGAAAACATCATGGCCATGCTCTCCCAATCCGAAGCCCAGACCATCCTCAAAAAAGTCCTCAGCTTCAGCACCGCTGATGAGTGCGAGGCCACCCTCACGGGCACTAGCGGCGGCAACGTGCGCTCGGCCCGCAACTCTATCAGCACGGCGGGCGCGGCCGAGAACGTGGCGCTGGCGGTGCAGTCGCGCTTTGGCAAGCGCAGCGGCACCGCTACCTGCAACGAGTTTGATGAGGCCTCGATTCGCCGCTGCGTGCAGCGGGCCGAGGAAATTGCCCGCCTCGCGCCGGAAAGCCCGGAGTACGTGCCGCTGCTCGGGCCGCAGACGTATTTGGCATCGCCCAACTCTTTTGCGGCGCGCACGGCGGCCATCACGCCCGATTACCGGGCCGAGCAGATTGGGGCCAGCATGGCGCTGTGCGATGCCAAGAAGCTGAGCTCAGCCGGCTTCTTTAATGATTCGTCGGGTTTCGTGGCCAAGCGCAACTCCAAGGGGCTGGAGGCTTACCAGCCGGTGAGCAACCTTGATTTTTCCATTTCGGTGCGCACGCCGGACGGCACCGGCTCGGGCTACGCCATTGCCAACTACACCGATTTGGCCCGCTTCGACGCAGCGCGCCTCACGCGGGTGGCAGCCGACAAGGCGGCTTCGTCGGTGAATGCTAAGGCCATTGAGCCGGGCAAGTACACCGTGATTCTGGAGCCGGCTGCCGCCATCGACCTGCTCAACAACATGATGGGGGCCATGGATGCCCGCAACGCCGACGAGGGCCGCAGCTTCCTGAGTAAGAAGGGCGGCGGCAACAAGAAGGGCGAAAAGGTGTTCGACGAGCGGGTGACCATCTACTCCGACCCCACCCACCCTGATGTGCCCGACCTGACCTTTGCCGGCGACGGCCGCCCCCAAAAGAAGGTGACGTGGGTGGATAAGGGCGTGGTGAAAAACCTCTACACCTCGCGCTTCTGGGCCCAGAAAGCCGGCATCCCCGACATTCCGGCGCCCGGCGGCTGGATTATGGAAGGCGGCACCCAAAGCACCGCCGAGCTCATTAAGGGCACCGCCAAGGGTATTCTGGTCACGCGCCTCTACTACATCCGGGCCGTCGACCCGCAAACGCTGCTCTACACCGGCCTGACGCGCGACGGAACGTTCTACATTGAAAACGGGCAGATTAAATTCCCGGTGAAAAACTTCCGCTTCAACGAAAGCCCGGTGATTATGCTCAACAACCTGGAGGCGCTGGGCAAGCCCGTGCGCCTGAACGGCAGCCTGGTGCCGCCCATGAAAATCCGGGATTTCACCTTCACCAGTTTGTCGGACGCGGTGTAGGTAGTGCGGTAAGCTTTAGCTTGCCGTGCCGGACAATTAGTTGATTCATTGCATTTTTCCGCTGGCCTCCAATACGGCAAGCTAAAGCTTACCTCACAATTTATGAAAAGACGCGACTTTGTAGGACTCACTGGCCTGGCGGCCGGCGCCCTCTATCTCCCCAGCTTCCCCAGCTTCGGCGGCACCCCCGTTGACCCCGCCCGCCTGCTGGAGCCCGGCGCCGACGTGGCCATGAAAAAACGCCTCGCCGATGCCGGCCTGAACGCCGCTAAAGCCGCCGGTGCCAGCTACGCCGACGTGCGCATTGGCCGCTACCTCAACCAGGGCATCTTCACCCGCGAAAAGCAGGTGCAAAACATTGCCAGCACCGAGAGCTACGGCGTGGGCATTCGCGTGATTGCCAACGGCACCTGGGGCTTTGCTTCGACCAACAACGTGACCGACGCGGGCATCGCCAAAGCCGCCCAGCTGGCCGTACAAATCGCCAAGGCCAACTCGAAAGTACAGAAGGAAAAGGTGCAGCTGGCCCCGCAAAAAGGCTACGGCGAGGTAAGCTGGAAAGCGCCCATTCAGCAGAATGCGTTTGAGGTGCCCATCAAGGATAAAGTGGATTTGCTGCTGGGCGTGAACGCCAAAGCTCTGGATATGGGCGTGTCGTTCATCAACTCGGTGCTGTTCCAGGTGAATGAGCAGAAGTATTTTGCCAGCACCGACGGCTCCTACATCGACCAGGACATTCACCGGATTTATCCCACGTTCGGCGTCACGGCCATCGACCGGGCCAGCGGCAAGTTCCGCTCGCGGCAGGCCATGAGCTCGCCCGTGGGCATGGGCTACGAGTACCTCACGCCCAAAGCCGCCGACAAGATGGCCGGCCCCACCGGCTCCGACATCATCGGCTACAAATACAGCTACGACATGCTGGAAGACGTGGCCCTGGCCGCCAAGCAGGTGAAGCAGAAGCTGACCTGTAAGTCGGTGACGCCCGGCAAGTACGACCTCGTGCTCGACCCGCACCACCTGGGCCTCAC
The DNA here is from genome assembly GCF_012275535.1 of Hymenobacter artigasi. GTDB lineage: Bacteria > Bacteroidota > Bacteroidia > Cytophagales > Hymenobacteraceae > Hymenobacter > Hymenobacter artigasi. The sequence goes on from NZ_JAAVTK010000006.1 coordinate 101,887, forward strand.
CATCCACGAAAGCGTGGGCCACCCGCTGGAGCTCGACCGCGTGCTGGGCTACGAAGCCAACTTCGCCGGCACCTCGTTTGCCACCCTGGAGTGGAAGGCCAAGGGCATCCCCTACGGCTCGAAAGTGGTGAACATAGTGGCCGATAAGGTGACGCCCAACACCCTGGGCGCGGTAGGCTACGACGACGAAGGCGTGAAAACCAAGCGCTGGGACCTTATCAAAGACGGCACGCTGGTAGACTACGAGAAAATCCGGGACCAGGCGCACATGGTGGGCCAGAAGGAATCGGACGGCTGCTGCTACTCGCAGTCGTGGCAGGACGTGCAATTCCAGCGCATGCCCAACGTGAGCCTGCAGCCCGGCAAGGCCAAAATGAGCGTGGATGAAATGGTGAGCAAGGTCGATAAGGGCATCTACATCGCCGGCAACGGCTCGTTCTCCATCGACCAGCAGCGCTACAACTTCCAGTTCGGCGGGCAGGTGTTCTACGCCATCGAGAAAGGCAAAATCACCGAGATGCTGGAGGACGTGGCATACCAGGCCAACACCCAGGAATTCTGGAACTCCTGCGCCGGCTCATGCGACGAAAGCGACTTCCGTTTCTTCGGCGCTTTCAACGACGGCAAGGGCCAGCCCAGCCAGAGCTCGGCCGTGAGCCACGGCTCGGCCACCACGCGGTTTAATGGCGTGAACGTGATTAACACGGCGCGTAAGATTGGGTAACAGACGCCTGACCGTCATGCCGAGCGTAGCCGAGGCATCTCGCGTGCAATGGTAATTCAATCGATTAGATTACTACCCCACGCGAGATGCCTCGGCTACGCTCGGCATGACGTTCTGAATTCATCCAGCATACTCCTACACCTGAAAATATCATGGCCATTCTCTCCAAAGACGAAGCCCAGACCATCCTCAAAAAAGTCCTCAGTTTCAGCACCGCCGATGAGTGCGATGCCACGCTCAATGGCAACATTGGCGGCAACGTGCGCTCGGCCCGCAACTCCATCAGCACGGCCGGGGCCAGCGACAACGTGTCGCTGGCCGTGGAAAGCCGCTTTGGCAAGCGCGCCGGCGTGGCCACCTGCAACGAGTTTGACGAAGCCACCCTGCGCCGCTGCGTGCAGCGGGCTGAGGAAATTGCCCGCCTCGCGCCGGAAAGCCCGGAGTACATGCCCCTGCTCGGGCCGCAGCAGTACCTCGATGGCAGCCGCTCATACGCCGCCGCTACCGCCGCCATCGACCCCGACTACCGGGCCGCGCAAATCGGGGCCAGCATGGCGCTGTGCGACCAGAAAAAGCTGAGCTCGGCCGGCTTCCTCGACGACTCGCACGGCTTCGTGGCCAAGCGCAACTCCAAGGGACTGGAGGCTTACCAGCGCACGTCCAACGTCACGTTTTCGGTGACCGTGCGCACGCCCGATGGCACCGGCTCGGGCTACGCCTCGGGCGACTACGTGGACTCGACCAAGATGGACGCCGCCCGTTTCACCAAAGTAGCCGCCGATAAAGCTGCTGCTTCCATGAAGGCGCGGGCCATTGAGCCGGGCAAGTACACCGTGATTATGGAGCCCAATGCCCTGCTCTCGAACGTGGACACCTCGCTCATCGGCGCGCTCATGGGTGCCCTCGATGCCCGCAACGCCGATGAGGGCCGTAGCTTCCTCAGCAAGAAAGGTGGCGGCAACCGCAAGGGCGAAAAGCTGTTCGATGAGCGCGTGACCATCTATTCCGACCCGCTGAACCCGGAAATCGCCGACCTGACGTTCAGCGGCGACGGGCGGCCGCAGCAGCGCACCACCTGGATTGACAAGGGCGTGGTGAAAAACCTGTACGCCTCGCGCTACTGGGCCCAAAAGGCCGGCATCCCCGACCTGCCCCGCCCCAACGGCTGGATTATGGAAGGAGGCACCCAAAGCACCGCCGACCTCATAAAAGGCACCGCCAAGGGCATTCTGGTCACGCGCCTGTGGTACATCCGCCCCGTCGACCCGCAGACGCTGCTCTTCACCGGCCTGACGCGCGACGGAACGTTCTACATCGAAAACGGCCAAATCAAGTTCCCCATCAAGAACTTCCGCTTCAACGAAAGCCCGGTCATCATGCTCAACAACCTGGAAGCCATTGGCAAGCCGGTGCGTTTGAACGGTAACCTGGTGCCGCCGCTCAAGATTCGCGACTTCACGTTCACGAGCCTGTCGGACGCGGTGTAGCGTATTCTTGTAGCATCCCTGTTAACTGAGCGTCATGCTTCGGCTACGTTCAGCACGACTTGCTTTTATAGCAACATGACTTTTTAGATGACTTCGAAAGCCACCAGCCAGCCGGACTGGTGGCTTTTTTAGTTGCTGGCGAAGCGGAGGCAACTTCCGACCCGCCAACTGCATCTGCCGACTTGGGCGCAGGCATTCCGCGCCTATCTTGCGGCCTACTCCCCTTCTTTTCTGCGATGAAGTTCTTCCTGATTGCCAGTGTGCTGCTGGCTACTATCATCCGGCCCGCCGCCGCGCAGACGCGCCTCAGCGGCAAAATTTTGGATGCCGCTACCGGTCAGGCCGTGCCCTATGCCAGCATTTCGGTCCTGAACACCACGGCCGGCACCACCAGCAACGCCGAGGGCGAGTTCGAGCTACGCGGCATTGCGCTGCCCGCCAGGCTGGTGGTATCGGAACTGGGGCACGAACGCGACACCGTAGCCGTGGCAGCTGCCACGCCACTCCAGCTTAAGTTGAAGCCCGCCTCGGTCATGCTTCCGGAAGTAGCCCTTGGTACCTACACGGAGGAGCTGATTAAGCAGGCATATCGGCAGCTGCAAAGAAGCAGCCTTACCAAAAGGTACAGCCAAGCCTTCTATCGGCAAATTACCCGTTTGGAAGGGCAGCCTACCGAGGTGCAGGAAATGATTTGGCACGCGAAAACAACCAGCGGCGGAATAGAAGGCACCGCCATGGCGCAGGGCCGGTTTGCGGCGAAGAAAGCCCTGCTCCAATTCAATAACTTTTCCATCTTCACCAAGTCAATCGTTCTGTTCAATCCCTTAGTCGATAGCACGCAGCAGGGTGGAGTTGTCAGTTTAAACGTGGCCCGCGACTACACGCTGAAGCTGCTGGGAGTGACGCAGAGCGGGAGCCAAAACCTGGTGCAGATTGGCTTCGTCAGCAAGTCCACTTTCTCCCCCACCCCGAACCGGGGCACCATTACCATCGACGAAGCCACGCACCAGGTGCTGCATTTTCGGGTGGAAAGCCAGAACCTCATCCACATCAAATCAAACAACCCAATCTTTAAATTTAAAGCGGAGTCGTCGGTGTATGAAATGGCCTTTCAGCCCTCCGCTACCGGCGCTACCCTGGATTACATCAAAGCAAGTTATCAGGGCACCGTGGGCCGAATGCTGAAGGAAGACATCAACCTGCAGGCGTCATCCTTCACCTCGTTCTACGCCGTCCAGTCCGCGCCCGCCAGCGGCGTAACTTATGATGCAGCCGGCAAAGTGCGGTCGGACCTGGAAGCCATTAAAAAAACAACTTACGACGCCACCGCCTGGCAGAACAACTCCGCCGTCAAACGCACACCGCTCGAAGAGGAGGTCATTAAATCCTTCGAGCAGAAGGGCGCTTTCGGCACTATGTTGCCGTAGCTTGTAGCGCGGACTCTGTAGTCCGCGGGTACGCAATATAAATACAGTTCATTCACTTGCGGACTGAAATTCCGCGCTACATCTTTTTCTCTGCAACCTATGAAAAGACGCGACTTTGTGGGCCTCACCGGCCTCGCCGCCGGGGCCCTGTTTCTACCGAGCCTGCCGGGCTTCGGCCACACGCCCGTCGACCCCGCCCGCCTGCTGGAGCCGGGGGCCGACGTGGCCGTGAAAAAACGCCTGGCCGACGCGGCCCTGAACGCCGCCAAAGCCGCCGGGGCCGACTACGCCGACGTCCGCATCGGCCGCTCGCTGAACCAGTACGTGTTCACCCGCGAGAAGCAGGTGCAGAACATCGTGAGTACCGAGAGCTACGGCGTGGGCATCCGGGTGCTGGTGGCAGGCTGCTGGGGCTTTGCCTCCACCAGCGTCGTCACCGAGGCCAACCTGGCCGCCACCGCCCGCGAGGCCGTGAACATTGCCAAGGCCAACCGCCTGGTGATGAAGGAGCCCGTGCAGCTGGCCACGCAGAAGGGCTACGGCGAGGTTAGCTGGAAAACGCCCATTCAGCAAAGCGCTTTCGAGGTACCCATCAAGCAGAAGGTAGATTTGCTGTTGGCGGCCAACGCCGCGGCGCTCGATGCGGGGGCCAGCTACATCAACTCGGCCCTGTTTCAGGTGAATGAGCAGAAGTATTTCGCCAGCACCGACGGGTCGTACATCGACCAGGACGTGCACCGGCTCTGGCCTACATTCAACGCCACGGCAGTGGACACGAAATCGGGCAAATTCCGCAGCCGCGAGGCGCTGAGCGCGCCGGTGGGCCTGGGCTTTGAGTACCTCACGCCCAGCGCGGCCGAGCAGGTGCGCGGGCCGCAGGGCACCGATACCATCGGCTACAAGCTGCGCTACGACATACTGGCCGATGCCGCGTTGGCCGGCAAGCAGGCCAAAGCCAAGCTGACGATGAAATCGGTGACGCCCGGCAAGTACGACCTCGTGCTCGACCCCGGCCACCTGGGCCTCACCATTCACGAGTCCGTGGGCCACCCCACCGAGCTCGACCGGGTGCTGGGCTACGAGGCCAACTACGCAGGCACCTCGTTTGCCACCCTGGAATGGAAGGCCAAAAACCTGCCCTACGGCTCCAAGGAGGTCAACATCGTGGCCGACAAACTGCAGCCCGGCTCGGTGGGCAACGTGGGCTACGACGACGAGGGCGTTAAAACCCGCGAGTGGGACCTCATCAAGGACGGCAAGTTAGTTAATTACCAGAAAATCAGGGACCAGGCGCACATCGTAGGCCAGAAGGAATCGGATGGCTGCGCCTACGCCCAGAGCTGGGAAGACGTGCAGTTCCAGCGCATGCCCAACGTGAGCCTGCGCCCCGGCACTGCCAAAATGAGTCCCGACGAGATGGTGAAGGGCGTGGACAAGGGCATTTACATTGCGGGCGCCGGCTCGTTCAGCATCGACCAGCAGCGGTTCAACTTCCAGTTTGGCGGGCAGCTGTTTTTCGCAATTGAAAAAGGCAAAATCACCGAGCAGTTGGAAGATGTGGCCTACCAGTCGAACACCCAGGAGTTCTGGGGAGCCTGCGCCGGCTCGTGCGACCAGTCGGACTACCGCCTGTTCGGCACCTTCTTCGACGGCAAAGGCCAGCCGGCCCAGGTGTCGTCGGTGAGCCACGGCTCGGCCACCACGCGGTTTAATGGCGTGAACGTTATCAATACGGCGCGCAAGGTGTAGCCGCCTAACCTCACCCCCGGCCCCTCTCCCGCGGAGAGGGGAGCCTGACGCTTCACACAAGGTGCATGGCCGGTGCCCCCTCTCCGCGGGAGAGGGGGTCAGGGGGTGAGGTGAACGCCAGAACGTCCCATCTCTAAACTATCTGCAAAATCATCCAATGGCCATTCTCTCCAAAGACGAAGCCCAAACGCTCCTCAAAAAAGTCCTCAGCTACAGCACCGCCGACGAGTGCGAAGCCTCTCTGAACGGACGCACCACCGGCAACATCCGCTACGCCCGCAACAGCGTGAGCACGGCTGGCGCCCAGGATTCCGTATCGCTGGCCGTCGAAAGCCGCTTCGGCAAGCGCAGCGGCATTGCCACCTGCAACGAGTTCGACGATGCTACGCTGCGCCGCTGCGTGCAGCGGGCCGAGGAAATTGCCCGCCTCGCCCCCGAAAGCCCCGAATACGTGCCCCTGCTCGGGCCCCAAACCTACCTGAGCCCGCCCTCCACCGCCACCACGCTGCTCACGGCCACCACCCGCGCCCAGGCCGCGGCCGACAGCATGGCCCTGTGCGCTGCCAGTAACCTCACGTCAGCGGGTTTCCTCGATGGCGGTACCCGGTTCGTGGCCAAGCGCAACTCCAAGGGCCTGGAGGCCTACCAGCAGTCCACCAACACCGACTTTTCGGTGACGGTGCGCACCGCCGACGGCCGCGGCTCGGGCTACGCCATTGCCGACGTGACGGACCCCGCCAAGCTCAATGCCAAAGCCCTCACCCAGCGCGCTGCCGACAAGGCCCTGGGCTCGGTGAATGCCAAGGCCATCGAGCCGGGCAAATACACCGTCATTCTGGAGCCGGCCGCCCTCATGGCCGGCGACGACCTCTCGCTGCTGGGGGGAATGATATTTGGAATGGGCGCCCGCGAGGCCGACGAAGGCCGCAGCTTCCTGAGCAAAAAGGGCGGCGGCAATCGCAAGGGCGAAAAGCTGTTTGATGACCGGATAACCATCTACTCCGACCCGCTGAATGCCGAGGTGCCCGGCAATGCCTTCGACGGCGATGGCCTGCCCACCAAACGCCAGACCTGGGTTGAGAAAGGCGTGGTGAAAAACCTGTTTTACAGCCGCTTCTGGGCTGAGAAAAACAAGGTGGCCGCCACGGCCTTCCCCAACGGCTTCATCATGGCAGGCGGCACCCAAAGCACCGCCGAGCTCATCAAGAGCACCGCCAAAGGCATCCTCGTCACGCGCTTGTGGTACATCCGCGAAGTCGACCCGCAGACGCTGCTTTACACTGGCCTCACCCGCGACGGCACGTTCTACATTGAAAACGGAAAGATTAAATTCCCAATCAAAAACCTGCGCTTCAATGAAAGCCCGATTATCATGCTCAATAATATTGAGGCCATCGGCCGGCCCCAGCGCCTGGCCGGCTGCCTCATTCCGCCGCTAAAAATCCGCGACTTCACGTTCACAAGCTTGTCGGACGCTATTTAATCTTTGTCATGCTGAGCGCAGCGAAGCATCCTATCAGCGCAGAAGGTGTCGTTGGCTTCTGATAAGATGCTTCGCTGCGCTCAGCATGACAAAGCTGACCACTACTATTTCTGCCTAATGCCCGCTGCCGCCTTCACTTTCGTTCGCCTGAAATACCACTCCGGCGACTGGGACGCGGTGGACGAGCGCATGCCCGCCAACCTGCTGCACTCGCTGGTGCAGTACACCAAGGTGCCCGTCGACCCCAAGGAAAAAGTGGTGGCCCTGGACAGCCCCGAGCTGTTCAACTACCCCTTCTGCTACCTGAGCGGGCACCGGCTGGTGCAGTTTTCCAGCACGGAGAAACAGAACTTTACGCAGTACGTCCGCAATGGCGGCTTTGTGTTCGTGGATGATTGCAATCACGACATCGACGGCCTCTTCGCCCGTTCCTTTGAGGAGCAGATGCGCCAGTGCTTCGGCAGCAGCGCCCTGAAGAAAATCCCCAAAACCCACCCCATCTACTCCCAATTCTTCACCTTCAAAGACGGTCCGCCCAACACGGGTTTTGAATTGAACGGCTGGGGCGACGACCTCGTGCACGACTACCTGAAAGCCATTGAAATTAAAGGCCGCATCGGCGTGCTGTACTCCAACAAAGACTACGGCTGCGAATGGGACTACGACTTCCGCAACAAGCGCTTCCTTGCGGAGGACAACACCAAGTTTGGGGTGAATATTTTGCTGTATGCACTGACATAAAAGCCATGAATTTTTCTGATTAAATGGCAGGTGCATGGAAATAGCAAACCTTCAACCGAATACTGGCTTTGAGTTATTTCTGTTGGTATGTGCTGGTTTATTTGCCCCTATTTTAGCAGTAACAGAGTTCTATTCTCTCTATTACAAAAGGACAGCCCGGCATGAGAAGAGCAAATACCGAATCAACAATATAAAACTCATTTTATTCTACCTAGCCATTACAGTTTTTGCTTACGTGTTCTGTATGAACCGAGAATTGCGAATATTATTTGGGATACGATTAGGAGCAGGTATTGCAATATATTTTCTGTTCACTTTATTAGAATCATTATTTCGAAAACGATGAATTTAAATTTCAATTCTGCCTGCTAATTAATAATTCGGACCCAATGACCGAACAAGAAGTAAACACGCTCCTCGCCAAAATCCCCGTACTGAAGGCCGAAATTGCCAAGGTCATCGTAGGCCAGGAAACCGTGCTCGATGAAGTGCTGGTGGCCCTGCTGGCCGGTGGCCACGCCTTGCTCGAAGGGGTGCCCGGCCTGGCCAAAACCCTACTCGTGCGCACGCTGGCCGCCGCCACGGACTTGCCCTTCCGCCGCATCCAGTTTACGCCTGATTTGATGCCCACCGACATCCTCGGCACCGAGGTGCTGGAGGAAGACCACGGCACCGGCCACCGCTCGTTCAAGTTCAACCCCGGCCCCATCTTCGCCAGCCTAGTACTGGCCGACGAAATCAACCGCACGCCGCCCAAAACCCAGGCCGCCCTGCTGGAGGCCATGCAGGAAGGCCACGTCACTTACGCCGGGCAGGAGCATGCGCTGCCCAAGCCGTTCTTCCTGCTGGCCACCCAGAATCCCATCGAGCAATCGGGCACCTATCCCCTGCCCGAAGCTCAGCTCGACCGCTTTTTGCTGTACGTTCGCATTGGCTACCCTACCGCCGAGGAGGAATTGGCAGTGCTTCGTGGAACCACCGGCGCGGCCGGCCAAAAAGTGCAGCCGGTGCTGGGCGGGGCCGATATCCGCGAGCTGCAAGCCCTCGTGCGGCAGGTGAGCCTCAGCCCCGAGCTGATGGATTTCGTGAACCGCTTGGTGCGGGCCACGCGGCCGGCTACCTCGGAAGTAAAGTTCATCAAAGACTACGGGCGCTGGGGTGCGGGGCCCCGCGCCGGGCAGGCGCTGATACTGTGCGCTAAGGCTCGGGCGCTGCTGCACGGCCGCTTCGCCACCACGCTGGAGGATATCCGCACGCTGGCCCCACCGGTGCTGCGGCATAGGGTACTGCTGAATTTCAACGCCGAAGCTGAGAACATCACGACCGACGACGCGGTGGTGGAGTTGCTGAAAGCGGTAGCGGTGTAGCAGAATGTTACAGTAAACTGTCATGCAGCGCGTAGCGAAGCATCTTTACCGCTTAACGCAATCAGTTACCATCTCGGTAAAGATGCTTCGCTACGCGCTGCATGACGTCCGTTAGCTTATCAATATCAAATGCTCAACCCCGAACTCCTGCACGGCCTGCGCAACCTCTCCCTCGCCGCCCGGCAGGCGGCTGAGGGTTTTCTCAACGGCGCGCACGCCAGCCGGCGGCACGGCGCGGGCATGGAGTTTAGCCAGTACCGCCCCTACCAGCCCGGTGATGACCTGCGCCGCCTCGACTGGCGCCTGGCTGCCCGCTCGGACCGCTACTACCTGCGCGAATCGGAAATCGACACCAGCCTGACCGTGCACCTGCTGCTCGACGCCAGCGCCAGCATGAACCACCGCGATGACAACGGCCTCAGCAAGCTCGACTACGCCCGGCTGCTGCTAGGCGCACTTGCCTACATCGCCACACAGCAGGGCGATGCCGTGGGTCTGAGCATCCTCAGTCCCGCCGGCCTGCGCCACCTCGCGCCCCGCGCCGATGCCCGCCAGCTGCCCCGCCTCTACCACGCCCTCGAAACGGCCGAGGCCGCCGGCCGCTTCCCCGCGCCCGAAACGCTGGCGCCCCTCACAGCCCGCCGCCAGCGCGCCCTCACGGTGTGCGTGAGCGACTTGTATGAGGAAGGCCAGGAAATAAACGCCCTGCTCACCCGCCTGCGCGCCACCAGCGGCGACGTGCTGCTGCTGCACGTAATGGCCCATAATGAACTCAAATTCAGCTACGAGGGCGCTGTCACTTTCCGCGACTTAGAAACTGGCCAGACCCTGCAAATCGACGCCGCCACCCAGCGGACAGCCTACCAACAGCAGCTGCAAAACTGGCTGCGCGACACGGCCCAAAACGCCCGGCGGCAGGGCTTCGACTATCATTTACTGGACACTTCGCAGCCGCTGGATGCGGCGATGCGGGAGTTTCTGCGCCGACGTAACCTCACATCCTGACGGGTCACCTCACCCCCTGACCCCCTCTCCAAAAAAGAGGGGGCACCGGAAATGCTTTTGACAACCAATAGTAATATTCAAGGCATCTGTAAAACCTCTCAACGCTCAAGTAACGGTGTCATCCAGACCGAACCGGTGCCCCCTCTTTTTTGGAGAGGGGGTCAGGGGGTGAGGTGACGCCTGCCAAATCATGTTCGCCCTCCTCCACCCTGCCGCCCTGCTGGCCCTCACGGGCCTGTTGGTGCCGGTAGCCATTCATCTTTGGAACCGCCGGCCTGCCCGTGAAGTGGCGGTGGGCAGCCTGCGCTGGCTGGCCGCCGGTGCCAACCGCCGCCTGCGCAACCTGAAGCTGGAGCAGCTCTGGCTGCTGCTGTTGCGTGCGGCGCTGCTGGCGGTGCTGGCCGTGGCGGTGGCCGGGCCGGTGTGGCGCACGGCGCGGCCCACCAGCCGGGGCGTGGTGCTGTTGAGCGCCGAGGCGGCCCGACTGCCAACGCTGGCCGGCATCAAGCCCACTATCGATTCGCTGCGTCGGAAGGGATATACGTTGCGCTGGCTATCGGCGGGGTTTCCCCGGGTGCCGGGCGCGGCTTGGCGGGCGGTGGCTGCGAGTCGGGCCAGCGCCACCGTCGATTCGGCAGCGGCACAGCAGCCTTCCGGCCCGGCCTGGGCGCGGGTGCAGCAGGCGGCGGCCACCTTTGCGGGCCAGCCGGTTTTTGTGGTCACCAGCGCGGCGCTACGCAACTTTGGCGGTCGCCACGCGCCGTTGCCAGCCGCCGTGAGCTGGCAGGCCCTGCCCGATACCACTACCAGCGCGTGGCTGGCGGCCGCCGGGTTGGTGGGCGACAGCCTGCACCTGCTGGTTGGACGCAGCAGCGAAGCCCGAACCACCTACCGCCCGCAACGCTCACTGCTGCCGGCCACCGGCCAGGTAGTTCGGCTGGCTGGACTTGCCCCGCTACGCCTGCAGCCGGATACCACCGGCAGCGGAAGCCTGCGGCTAGTTTCAGCCAACGGCGCTACTTCTGCCTCCACCCCAGCTATTGAGGTAAGGAATTCGCCGCTCACCATTCACCTATATGCCACGCCGGAATACGCCGCCGATGCCCGCTATTGGGAGGCGGCAGTACGCGCTGCCGCCGTAGGGCTGCCCGTGGCGCTGCAGCTACGCCGGGTTACGGACCGGCCCAGGCAGTTGCAGGCTGACTGGACATTCTGGCTTTCCGACGATGCATTACCGCAAAACTGGCAACAAACGGTACGCCAAGGGGCTACCATCTGGCAGGAGGCCGCCGGCCCGGGCATGCCCGACACGGCGCGCTTCGCCGCTGCGGATGCCTCGGGCGCAGCTGGCCTGGTATTTCGGCGCGGTGCACGCCCACCGGCTTCGGTAAGCGCAACGGTGTGGGCCGATGGCCGGGGACGCCCGGTGCTTTCGCGGCGGATGCAGGGCCGTGGGGCAACTTATCAGCTGCACACGCGCCTCGCGCCGCCCTGGAGCGAGCTGGCCGACGACCCGCAGCTGCCGGCCCGGTTACTGAAGCTGCTACAGCCCGCCGCCACCGATGAAGCCGCAGCCGTCCTCTACCATCCCCGCAACCCGGGCATGGAGCAGCAGCTGAGTCGTTTCGACCATCGTGCCCTCGACCCCGTCCAACTGACCATGGCACCGCGTATGCAGCCCACCACCACTCCAATCCGGGCAACAGGTGAGCGCACGGCTGATTTGCGGCCCTGGCTGGTGCTGGCGGCCGGGCTGCTGTTTTTGCTGGAGCGCTGGCTGGCAGGGCGGCAGGCCGGGAGCACATTGCCTACTTCGATATGACGCAGCCCACGGTTACTTCCATTAACACAAGCCGGTTGCCGGAGCAGGGCCAGTCACAGGCGCAGCTGCAGGCGGTTAGGAATAGCTATGCCAGCCGCTACGCCGGCGCAGGGCTACTAGTTCTGCTGGCAGCCGGTACCCTGTTGGCCGGTTTGGCACACCACTGGCCAGCCGTACAGCCGCTTTGGGTAGCGCTGGTCGTGCTAGGCTTGCTGACGACCTCGGCGTGGTGGGCGTGGCCCCTGCGTCAGCTGGACTGCGCAGTTGTAGCCCAACGGCTCGACCGGCAGTTTCCCGAGCTGCAGGACAGCACCGGCCTGCTGCTGCAGGACCCGGCTACTCTGACTTTTCTCGGCCAGCTGCAATTCAAGCGCGTAGCCGGGCAGCTCGGGCAGCTGACTGCGGCAGGGCCGGGGCTGCTCCCATTTTCTTTTCGGAAGCCGTTGCTGCTGAGCTCCGGACTATTGCTGGGGGCGGCGTTATGCTACCTGCTGCCCATCAGCCAGCCGGCCCAACCCCTACCGGCGGCCGTCAGCATGCGGTTTTCGCCCCCGGCTCCGGCAGCGGCCGGGCGGCCCGCGCCGCCGCGTATCAGCGAAACAAAGCTGCTGGTTACACCGCCCGCCTACACCCGGCTGGCGGCTTTTGCCCCGGCGCAGCCTTCGTTTCAGTGCCCGCAGGAGGCGCGGGTGCGCTGGCAGGTGCGGGTGAGCGGCGATGGCAAATCGGCAGCGCCGATGCTGGAGCTGGGCCGCCAGCGGGTACGTTTGCAGCCGGTGGCCGGGCAGGCGGGCTGGTTCTTCACCGAGCAAACACTGATGGCTTCCACGCTGTACCGGCTGCGCTACGCGGGCACGGTGTCTGATGACTACGCCATTGACGTGCGGCCCGACCTCGCGCCCGTGCTGCGCATTCAAACCCCCAAATCCTACACGCTGGTGGCGGCCATCGGCCAGCGGCCGGAAGTCCCCATCCGCGCCACCGTGCGCGACGACTATGGCCTGAGCCGGGCCGAACTGGTGATAACCGTGGCGCAGGGCCAGGGCGAGGCGGTGAAGTTTCACGAGGTGCGGCGCGATTTGAGCGCGGGCCTGGGCGGGCCGCAGGCCACGCTGGGCAGCCTCCTCAACCTGCCCAAGCTGGGCCTGACGTATGGCGACGAGCTGTACTTCTACCTCACGGCCCGCGACAACCACGGCCACAGCACCCGCACCGATTCCTACCTCGTGCAGTGGCAGGATACCGCCGTGGCCGATGGGGCCCTCGACCTGGGCATGGGCGTAAAAGTGGCCCCCGCCTACTTCCGCAGCCAGCGCCAGATTATCATCGACACCGAAAAGCTGCTGGCCGAAAAGCCAAAGCTTGATGCCGCCACCGTGGCCAGCCGCGCCAACAACCTCGGCTTCGACCAGCAGACGCTGCGCCTGCGCTACGGCAAGTTTCTGGGCGAAGAGTCGGAGGCCGGGATTGGGGTAGAAGCTGGCCCGCACGCGCCCACGGCCGAAGACGACGACGCGCCCGCCTCCCCCACCGCCGAAGCCCCCGGGCACGACGACCACGACCACGGCGGCGCGCCGGTTTCGCCCTCCAAAGTCTCGTCCACCGCCGAAACCGATGCTCTGATGGACCCCTACATCCACAAGCACGACGATTCTGAAACCGCCGACTTCCTGGAGCCTGCCGTGAAGGCCAAGCTCCACGCCGTGCTCGACCAGATGTGGGCCGCCGAGCTGCGCCTGCGCACCGGCCAGCTGGCGGCGGCCCGCCCCTTCGAGTACCGCGCCCTGCGCCTGCTGAAGGAAGTGCAGCAGCAGACCCGGGCCTACGTGAAAAAAGCCGGCTTCACCCCGCCGCCCATGCCCGAAGCCACCCTGCGCCTCACCGGCGAGCTGGCCGGGGCCGCCGTGCCCCAGCGCCAGCAAACCCTGCCCGCCCCGGCTACTCAGCCTGCCATCCGCGCCGCCCTGCGCTGGCTGGCCGCGGCCGACAACGGCCAGCCCACCCGCCCCGCCGATGCCGCGCTGCTTGACCAGGCCGGCACCGTGCTATCCGGCGCGGCCCTCAGCCGCCCAGGTTTTTACCTGCCGGCCCTGCGGGCCCTGCGCGAGCTGGGAGCCGACGTGCGCGCCGGCCGCCCCACCCGCGCGGCCAGCCGCGCACCCGTAGCCCGCGCCCTCACCGACTTGCTGGCCGTGCCCACTCCCGCGCCCGCCGCCCCGCCCGCTGCCGACCGGCTGGCGCGGCGTTATTTCCAGGACTTAAGCCGTTAGCCCGTTGCCCATTTTAACTCCGAATCCGGTTCTTTACTTTGGCCTGCTGGCGGGCTGCCTGCTGCTGGCCCTCGGACTGCTGGTGCTGGCCTGGCGGCGGCCCCGCAAGCGGCAGCGGGCAGCCAGGGTTCTGGCCAGCCTGGCCGCCGTTGCGGCGCTGTGGTTCAGTACTTTTCCGCCGCTGCGCCACCTGCCCGCCATTCGTACCGAGGCCATTCTGCTCACCCCCGGCTACTCGCCCGATACCCTGCGGCAGCTCCGCCGGCAGTTGGGTATGGGCACATCGGTCTGGACCTATGGCGATGCCGACCCGCCTGCCAACGCCCGGCCGCTGGCCAGCCTGCTCACGCTGGCCGAGCAACGGCCGGCGCTGCATCGGCTGCACATTCTGGGCCACGGGCTACCGGCCGCCGAACTGGAACTGCTGAATTCGCTGGCGGTACGGCTGCACCCGGGGGCACCGTTTGAAGGCTTCTCCACCGCTTTCTGGCCGGCAACATTATCGTTGGGTGAAATGCTGCGGCTGGAAGGCACGGTGGTAGCCCCCGGCCGGCCGGCCGCCGCGTGGGTGGTGCTGTACGCTGCCGGCACCGGGCGCGATTCGGTGCGTTTGCCGGCCGGTGGCGGACCATTCCGGCTGCGCTACCAGCCCAAAGCCGCCGGGCTGGCCACCTACGAATTGCGGCTGCGCCGGCTAGGCCAGCCGTTGCTGACGGAGCCGGTACCGGTCGAAATTACCACGCCCACGCTGCCGGCCGTGCTGCTGCTCACCGCCACGCCTTCCTTCGAGTTCAAGTTTTTGAAGAACTACTTGGCCGAAGCTCACTATCCCGTGGCCTTGCGCACGAGCGTAAGCCGGGGCCTGGTCCAGACTGATTTCGTGAACCTGCCGGCCCAGTCGCTCGACCGCCTCACGCCCGCCCTGCTGGCTCGCTATGCTGTAGTGGTGGCCGATGCGGCCACGCTAGCTGCCCTTTCCACCACCGAAACCCAGGCCCTGCAAGCGGCCTTACGCGCCGGCCGGTTGGGCATCGTCACGCTGGCTGAATCCGCGCCCCTGCCCCGCACCGCGCCCTCCCGCGCCGATTTCACGGTGCAACCCCGGCCAGCGAATATTGCCACCCAGCCCCTCACCTGGCCCGACGCGCCCGGCGAGGCCCGCGCAATGCTACCGGCCCAGCTGCAAGCCAACCCGGCGCTGCGGGCACTCATCACCGGGCCGCGCCAGCTGCTGCTGGCTGCCAGCCAACGGGTGGGCCTGGGCTTCGCGGTGGTGTCGGTAGTGCCCGAAACGTTTCACTGGGGCCTGCAGGGGCATGCCGCCGTCTACGCCTCCTTCTGGAACCAGCTGCTGACGGCCGCCGTGCCGCCCGCCCCGGCCGCCGCTACCTGGCAGGCGGGTAGCCGTTGGCCCCGGCCGGCGCAGCCCCTCACATTGCATCTGGCAGGCGCTTTCCCAACCACCCCGCACACAGTGGCGGCGCTGACCGGCGGCCCCGCCGTGCGCCTGGCCCTACGCCAGGACACCCGCCTGCCCGAGTGGAGCACGGCCCAGTTCTGGCCTGACACTGCGGGCTGGCACCAGGTGCGCGGGCCGGGGCGCATCAGCCACCATTTTTACGTGTACCCGCCCACGGCCTGGCTGGGGCCGGAATTGCAGGAGCGTCAGCTGGCCGTAGCGCAATTGAGCGCTGATACCTTGGCCTCAAAAGACGCTGAGGCCGTTCAGGACACAGTGACGGAGCCGTGGCCGGCGGGGTGGTTTTTTGGGTTGTTTCTACTAGCCGCCGGGTATCTGTGGCTGGAAGAGAAATTGTAGAATCTAAGGCTTTTTAAGTTAGCCAATAATACCGCCGGAACGGTGTAGCGACGCATCTTTGCGTCTTGTCGTTGAAGGAAATCGCCCAACGACAAGACGCAAAGATGGGTCGCTACACCGTTTAAAATCAGAAGAATTAACTCAGATAGCTTTTAAGGCTTTTTAAGCAATTCATTACTGGTCATATTTCTTTTCCAATATAGCCTCACCAACCCTATTTAAATTGGGTATTGCTGCTATTGCCACAAGCTTGTTTTTAGCATTCAAATAATACGCTTGGTTGCCAATATCGCGGCTGCAAATAACAATAGTATCTTTTCCGGGCCACCAATCCACGGCCCATTTCATCGTATTTGAGGCTGATGTCTGCAGTGTATCAATCAGCTCAAATTTCTGATTATGAACTTCAAGCCTAATGCAGTGAAATTTCGCTCTGTCAGCGGCATTTTCATTAAGTTCGATTTTTAAATTATATAATCCAGAAGGCGACGCAATTATTACAGGCGGCTTCCGCATGTATATGCAGGAAGAAATAAACAAGGCAGTCACCCAAGGATAATTCTTAAATTTCATATCTGCCAATCTGAAAACCCAGGGTTTACAACCCTATTTTGGTGAAGATAGAAGTTATTATTTCTTCGCCTCACCCCCTACCCGCTTCACCCAGGCCGGGTAGTCCTGCGCGAGCAGTTCAGCGGGCCAGGTGCCGGCGTAGAGGTAGCCGGCGCGGCGCTCGTTTTCGATTTCGGTGAGCTGATAGTGCACCTGGCTGTCGCGGCCCACATAGATGGGCCGGTTGGTGCCCAACTCGTAGAAACGGGCCCAGAGCACGGCCCCGGGCGCGGGTACGATGATGCGGTCGCGGCCTTTGGGCTCTTTTGGCGCGGCAATCTCCTTTAGCGCTACGTTGAGCATTTTCACTTTTTCGAACCATTGAACTGCCCCCTCGATGGCGGCTTTTTCGGCAGCGGTGGGCTGTTCGATGTCCATGAGAAAGCGGACGATGCTCACCGATTCCTCGCCGCTGAGGGACGGTAGCTCGAAGGCACGGGCCTTGGCCGGGAGCAGGCTCACGGGGTCGTACTGGGCGGCCCAGGCGGTGGGCTGGCCCTGGCTTACGTACTGCGTGCGTAGGATGCTGGCAACGCCCCGGGCCACGGCCGCCTGAGCCAGCGGCACCAGCTCGGGGTCGAGGGCGGCGAAGGGGGACTGCTGGCGGGCTACCTGGCGCAGCACGGTCAGGGCCCGAATCATAGCGTCGTCGTTGTAAGTTATTTCGCCGTGGTAGCTGCTCAGGTCGGGGTAAAACTGTGGAAAGCCGCCGTTGGCGTACTGCATCTTGAGCAGGTAGCGGATGCCGTTTTCGACGCCCTGGCGGTAGGCAGGGTTGCGGGTTTTCTGGAAGGCTTGGGCCAGGTAATTGATTTCGCGGGTCGTCGCGTCGTTGTCGATGGTGGCATCGTTCTGGTGCTTGCTATCGAGCAGGCCGGCGCGGGCGGCGGCGCTGAGGCGGCTGGCGTAGCTCACCTTCACCTCGCCCAGGGCCTTGGGCCAGCCACCAATAGCGCGCTGGTAGAGCAGCATCTTTTCGGCAATGGTATCAATCGGCGCGGTGGCCTCGGCCGGGGCCAAGCGCACAACGCCGGTGACCGGGTTCCAGCGCCCACCAAACGTCCAGGCGGCGGTGATTTCCCGGGCTTTCGGCGCGCCCTCGGCGGTGGCAAGGTTGTCCTTCATCCAGGCATAGTCGCCGCCGGCGCGGTGGCAGCCGGCGTAGTACACGCGGCGGCCCCACTGCTTCGCGCCCGGCCCCGAGGCGGCGTGGTAGATATCGGCATCGGCCATGTTTTCAGCAAACCTGCAATCAATCAGATAGAACTGCGCCTCGCGGTGGAACCGGCCCAGCTTGAAGCCGTCGTCGCCGCTGAAAGTGCAGTTGCGCAGCACGGTTTTGGAGTCGCGGCTGCCGGAGCCATCGTGCCAGATGGCGGCCTCCTTGCTGTGGCAGATGAAGCGGCAATTTTCGGCGTAGGCCCAGCCGCGCGGACAGTAGAAATCCACACCGCCTTCCATGGTGCAGTCCTGGAAATAGTACGCGCCGGCTTCCGTGTCCCAGGGGCTCACCGTGTCGCCGCCCAGCGCCCGGAAGGTGCAGTGCCGCACCACCAGCCGGGTGGCGCCGGGCAGGGCGCGCAGGGCCATCTGGTGGCCGGTTTTGCTCACTGTTTTCTGGCCGGTGGGCGCGGTGGGGCAGTCGATGGTGACGGGACCGGCGGCGGCGTCGAAGCCGTAGCTGTTGATGACGCTGAGGTTTTCGAGGGTGATATCGGGGCTGTTGCGCAGGTTGAGGGTAGCCACGCCCCAGTCGCCGGCGGTGGCGTTGGCGTCGCAGGTCCACAGGTCGCGGGCCTGCGCGTAGGTCAGCACCACGCCGGCTTCGCTCTGGCCTTTCAGCACCAGTTTTTCCTTGCCATCGAGGTATATTTTCTCGTGGTAGGTGCCGTTTTTGATGAGCACCGTGCGCGGTTTGGCGGCTAAATCCGGCAGGCTATTGATGGCTTCCTGAATGGTGCGGTAGTCGGCGGAACCGTCCGGAGCTACGGTCACGGTCTGGGCTTGGGCCGGCTGTAAGCCCAGGCTGAGCAGCAGTAGTGACAGCAGGCCCGGCAGGCGTAGCGCGGTGGTTTTCATCAGTAAAAAACAGGTTGGTTAGTAAGTAGCCGGTCATCAGTAGTCGGCAGCCAGATAGCAATCAATTCACTGATTATCAGATGGATGAAATCTAATTACTGATTACTGATTACCCGCTTATAAGTTTTTGGGCAGCAGCGCCGTTAGAGCATGCCCCCACGGCGCGGGGACGCGGACTAAAAGTCCGCGCTACTGCTGACTCAGGAAATCGTCGCGGCGGGGCGTGAAGGCATCGACCAGGATGCCGGCCGCCGTGCACACCACACTGTGCCACGCCAGGGGCGGCACATAGCAGCTATCGCCCAGGCCCAGGGTGCGCGTTGCCTCGCCAATGGTGTATTCAAACGCGCCGCTTTCCACGTAGCTCAGCTGGGCGTGCGGGTGCTGGTGGCGGGCCCCAATGCTCCCGGTTTCGAAGGCTACGCGGGTGAGCATCAGGTCGGGGCCGTGGGCCAGCACTTTGCGGCGCACGCCGGGGCCGGTGGTTTCCCAGGCCGCCTGAGCATCGGTCACGAAGGCGGGTTGCGCCGTTTCGGCGGGAGGTAGTGGCGGCATGGTATTGGGTGAAAAGAACAGGTCGGACCTTAAAAGTCCGACCTGTTTGGAATGTCGACAAGGCTGGCGGGTTTTTTAATTGCGCAATCGTTCCCGACAACGCCAGTAGTTGACGAGTAGGGCGCGGGGATAGGTTCCGCTCCTACTCATTAATAACCAGCATTTTGCTTGAATCCGGGATTCTTATTCGTGTCGATGGTGCCCTGGGGGAAGGGCAGCAGCTCCTTGCCTTTGCCGGGCGCGTACTCCGAAGCGATGTTGGCGATGAGGGCCGCCGTCACGGCGGTGCGCCAGGCTACGGCCGTGGTGCCGGTAGGCGTGGCAGCCGGCGAAGGGCGGTAGAACGAGCGGGCCCACACCACCTGGCCGCCGGTTACGCGGTAGTACATGCTGGCGGGCACGAAGGTGTAGGGAGCCTGCGCGCCCGCCAATTTGGTGAGGTTGGCGCGGGCTTCGGTGATTTTGGTATCGAGCAGGTTCCAGCGCAGCAGGTCGTATTTGCGGATGCCTTCGCCGCCAAACTCCAGAAACCGCTCGTTGGCGATGGCGTTGAACATATCGGGCTGGTTGGCCGGAGTCGGAATCTGGCCCAGGGTGGTGCTGCCGCCAAAACCGCGCTGGCGCACTTCGCGCAGAGCCGCCACCGCCGCCGCCGTCGGGCCTTTGTTGATTTCGTTATCGGTTTCGGCAAACATCAGCAGCACGTCGGCGAAGCGGATGAGGGGCCAGTTGTAGCCCAGGTAGTTGCCCGTGCCGGCCAGGGTGGGCACGCGCCAGTCGCGCCGGAACTTGCCGTCGGTGAGGGCGCTCAGCAGCACCCCTTTCTGGTTGTTAGTGCCGTCGATGCTATAGGTAGTCAGGGTGATGTCGCGGCGCACATCGGTCGAGTCGAAGGCGTAGAAGTAGGTGGGCAGGGGCCGAATCTGGGCCTGGGTGCTGCCGTAGATGGGCGAGGCGCTCAGCAGCGGGCCGCTGTAGTAGCCCAGCTTGCTATCGCCCGTAATGCTGGAGGCACCCATGGCCACCTGAAACATAATCTCATTCGACGACTCCGACCGCAGCTCGTTGATGCTCTTGAACAGCTCGCGGAAACTCGGGTTGAGCGTATGCTCGCCGCGCTTGCTCATCAAATCGAGGCACTCCTGGCGGGCAATGGCGTAGGAGGCCAAGTAGTCGGCGGGGCGCGTCATCTGGGTGCCGTGCAGGGCATAGCCGCCCCGGAACAGGGCCAGGCGGGCACGCAGGGCCTTCACCGCGCCCTTGGTGATGCGCTCGTTGGTGGTGCCGGCGGCCGAGCGCCAGGGCACCAGCTTCTCGGCCTGCAGCAGGTCGGCGATGAGGCGGTCGTAGGTGGCGAGGCGGTCGGTGTTGGGCTGGGTGAGCTCGCCGCCGCTCAGGGCCGTGGTGTAGGTCGGCACCAGCGGCGCGGGCACGTCGCCCCAGTTCCGCATCAGTTCAAAGTAATACTGCGCCCGCAAAGTCAGCACCTCGCCGTAGAGGCGGTGCAGTGCGGCGGTATCGGCCGAGGAGCCGGTGGTGTAGAGCGCCATTTTCGGGATGCTCTGGATGCAGATATTGGTGCGCTCCACTCCCTGGTACAGGTTGTTGAAGGGGTTGGTGACTTCGGGGTTGGTGGGCTCGGCGGTGTAACGCGCAATGCTGCGCGAGCGGCCGTCGAAGGGGCCGGGCGCGCCCTGCATCTCGTCGGTATCGTAGGGGTAATACATGCTCAGGCGGGTGCCGTAGCCGGTATCGCCCGAGAGCATGTCGTAGGCCCCAATCACGGCGCTGGTGGCACTGCCCACGCTGCTGAAAGCCTGCTCGTTGGTGTAGAGCGAGTCGGGCTTCACGTCGAGGTAGTCTTTGCAGGCCGGCAGGGCAGCAGCAGCGGCCAGCGCGGCGGCCACGGCCAAGGTGGAACGGAAAAATATCGGTTTCATCGGAGGATGGGAGTTTTCAGGGTTGGAGAGGTGCTGCTGGCGCGCGTCTGCGACGCGTGCCAATTGGGTTCGAGCCTTCGGCTCGGGTTAAGGTGCGGGCTGGTCGCGTTTGCAATGCCCGAGCCACAGGCTCGAAGCCAGTCGGCACGCGTCGCAGACGCGCGCCAGCCTCGTTGAATCAGCTACAGCGACAGGTTCACGCCGAACAGCAGCACGCGGCTGCGGGGGTAGCCGGCGTAGTCCACGCCGGGCGTGAGCGGGGAAGCGCGGCGGGTGTTAGCCTCGGGGTCGTAGCCGCTGTACTTGGTCCAGGTGTAGAGGTTGTTGCCGGTCACGTAGAAGCGGAGCTGCGTGAGCTTGGCCTTCGCAATCAGCGCTTTGGGGAGTGAATAACCGATGGTGAGGTTGTTGAGGCGAATGAACGAGCCGTCCTCAATGGCCCAGCTGTGCACGAACAGCGTGCGGGTGGGCTGCCAGATTTTGGCGTCCTGGTTGAGGCTGCGCGAGGTTTCGAGGTCGGTAATCGGCACGCCGTTGTTGTCAATGGTGCGGTACCGTTCATTCATCATCGTGAGCATATTGCTGAACGGATTCACGGCCGTGGTGAACTCCACCTTGTTGGCATTGAACACCTGGTTGCCATAGATAAAATTAAAGAACACGCTGGCATCGAACCCCTTGTAGGTGAACTGCTGGTTGATGCCGCCCGTCACTTTGGGGTTGGCATTGCCGATGGCCACCCGGTCGTTGGCATCCACGATGTTGGTGGCCGCGCCGGGCGTGTCCACCACGTTTTTCAGCTTGATGATGCCGGGGGCCAGGGGCTGGCCCTGCACGGCCACGTCGTTGGCCACACCGGGCTTCAGCGTCCAGGTGCGGGTGGTGGCGTTGTAACCCGTGAAATCATCGGCGGTGTACCAGCCGTCGGTCTGGTAGCCGTAGAAAATACCCACCGGGTCGCCCACGCGGGCCAGGAAGTCGCTGGCGATGGTGGTGCTGGCCCAGCCCGAATACACGCCGGGGATGGCCGTAATCGGCCCCAGCTCCTCGATGCGGCCCCGGTTTATGGAGGCGTTGCCGCTGGCCGACCAGGTGAAGTCCGGCGTCTTGAGCACGGTGCCGGCCAACTGGAATTCCAGGCCGCGGTTGGTGGTCAAGCCCACGTTCTGGAACTGCGTCTGGTAGCCCAGGGTGGGCGAAATCGGCACGTTCACGAGCAGGTCGTGGGTCGTGTTGTAGTAAGCATCCACGGAGAGCTGCACGCGGTTGTTGAACAGGGCCAGGTCCACGCCCACGTTGCGGGCGGTGGTGGTTTCCCACTTCAAAAACGGGTTGGGCAGGCCCGTTACCACCGTGCCCAGCGAAATGGCGTGGTTGAGCGAGTACTGGCCCAGGCCGGTGCGGTAATATTCGCTGTAGCCGAAGTCGTTGATGCGGTTGTTGCCGGCCAGGCCGTAGCTCAGGCGCAGCTTCAAATCGGAAACTGTGTTCGAGAGCGACTTCATGAAATCCTCCTTCGAGATGCGCCAGGCCAGCGAGGCGGCCGGGAAGTAGCCCACCCGCCGCCCAGCAGCAAACTTGGACGAGCCATCGGCCCGGAACGTGAGCGTGGCCAGGTACCGGTCATCGTAGGAATAGTTGAGCCGCCCGAACCCCGACAGCAGGTGCTGGAGCGAGGGATTGTCGCTGGTGGGCGTGGGCTGCTGGAACGAGGCCGACGGCAGCACGCCCTGGTTGATATTGGCAATGGCCTGGTCGGCGGTGATATCGAGGGGCAGGAAGTTGGTTTGCACCGTCAGAATCCGGCTGCTTTGCTGGTAGATTTCCTGGCCCAGCAGCGCATCAAACGAGTGCTTGCCCAGCTGGTGGGAATAGGTCAGCACGTTCGACTGGTTGATGGACAGCGCCGAGCCGGTGGCGATGGACACGAAGGGCTGCAGGTTGAAGCCGCCGCCCGGCTGCCGGATGGCCGGCGAGTTGCGCCCCGAGAAGCTTTCCAGGGTCGAGTTGCCGAAATCGAAGCCCACTGTGGAGCGGAAGGCCAAGTCCTTAGTGAAGTTGTAGGTGGCATTGGCGGCCAGGTTCAGGGTGCGCTGCTTGTCGTGGCGGATGTCGCTGCCAATGGCCAGAATAGGATTTACCAGCGTGGTATTGGAAGCGAAGGTTTCGTCGAGCGTGCTGGGGTCGAGGCCGCCGGGCAGGTTGATAGCCAGCGGGATATATTCGATGGAGTTGCGCAGGCGCGTGGTGGTGGTCGAAAGCTGCGACGAGGTGCCCAGGCCTTCCACCTTCTGGTCGTTGAAGCGCACGTTGATGCCGAAGCGGAATTTCTCGGTGGCCTTGTTATCAAAGCGGAAGTTCACCAGGTTGCGGGTGAAGCCCGAACCCAGCTGAATGCCGTCCTCGTTGTTGCGGGTCAGGCTGAGGGCGTAAGTGGTGTTGTTGCCGCCGCCCGAGAGCGAGATGTTGTGCGTCTGCTGGAAGGCATCGCGGCCAAACACCTGGTCCTGCCAGTCGAGGAAGGGCGAGTTGCGGCTCTGGTTCAGCGTGTCGCTGTTGTAGATTTTCGATTTGAAGAACAATTTGTAGGTGTTCAGACCGCCAAACGTGGTGGAGTTGCCGGCGGCGCGGTCAATGTTCAGGGCGCGCTCGTACTGGTAGTTCACAAAGTCGGCGGGCTGCATCACGCCCAGCTTGCGCGACAGTTGGCGCACGCCCGCGAAGCCGTTGTAGGCCACCACCAGCTTGCCTTCCTTGCCGCCCTTGGTGGTGATGATGACCACGCCGTTGGCGCCGCGCGCGCCGTAGATGGCGGTGGCGGCGGCGTCCTTCAGCACGTCCACCGACTGAATATCCTGGGGCGAAATCACGTTCAGGGCATTTTCTACCTGCACGCCGTCCACCACGTACAGCGGCGAGTTGTCCTGCGTCACCGACCCGCCACCGCGAATGCGAATGTTCACGTTCTGGTTGCCGGGCGTGCCTTCCGAGCTCGTGACCTGCACGCCGGCCAGCCGGCCGCTCAGGGCCTCGGCGGCCGAGTTCACCGGCACGTCCTTAATCTGCTGCGCGCTCACCGACGACACCGAGCCCGTCACATCGCGCCGCTGCACGGCCTGGTAACCAATCACCACCACATCGTCGAGCTGCTTGGCGTCCACGGCCAGCGTCACGTCAATCTGGCTTTGGCTGCCCACGGCCACTTCCTTGTTGGCATAGCCCACAAAGCTGAAGCTGAGCGTGACGGCCCCGGTGGCGGGCACGGTCACCTCATAGCCCCCATCAACGCCGGTCGAGGCCCCGTTGCTGGTGCCTTTCACCAGCACGGTCACGCCGGGCAGGCCCTCTTTCGAATCGGAAGCCCGCACCGTGCCCGTGAGGCGGCGCGTGGCCTGTGCCCAGGCCCGGGGGCCATGCGCCAGGCTGCTGATGAGTATCAGCCAGAAGAGTAGAAAGTAGCGGTTTTTCATCGGAGCGAAAGGGGTTGGGTGAGATTTGGGAAATCAAAAAGCACGAACAGGGCCGATGCAACGACGCAGAATAAGCATCTTTAAATTTATATGTATTATTGCATCAGGCCACTAAAAGTCTGGTTTTATTAATCATATGCCTAGCAAACGGCCTTTTTTAGTTGTGCAATCGTTCCCGGCATCGATGCCAGCGGGCTTCCCTCCTGCCGCCAGCAATTTGCATAGGGCCACCCCGACGCAGCGGCACAAAAAAAGCCCCCGCGTGGGCGGGGGCTTTTTTACTGGCACTGGCCTGCTTCGGCCAGCTTATACCACAGCTTAGTTTTTCTCGATGCGGCGCACGGCGGTAACACCGTCCTGCTTCACCTCCAGCAGGTAAACGCCCGAGGCCAGCGAAGCCGGCAGCACCAATTGCTTGTCGGCACCCAGCGCGGCTGGGGCCAGCACCACGCGGCCGGTCAGGTCGCGCAGGGCAACCGTAGCAGTACCCGCCGTGGGCAGGCTTACCGTCACGCGGTTGGCCGCCGGGTTCGGGAACACCGACAGGCCGGGCAGCGCCTGGCTGGCCAGCGTGGCCGTGCCGGTATAGTTGGCAATGGAGATATCATCGATGCTGATGCGCGTGGTGGCGACCGTGGCCGTGCTCGTGATGCGGAAACGCACGTTGCCGGTCCGGTTCACCGTGAAGGTGTAGGGCGTGAGCGTGCTGGTGAGCAGAGCCGGCGCGCCGGGCACCGTGGTGAAGGTGGTACCACCGTCGGTCGAAACTTCCAGAATGAAGGAGACCGGAGTGTCGACGCCAAACGAGCCGGCGTTCACAATCACGGTACCAGCGCCGTTGGGCTTGTCGAAGTCCATGCGGATGAAGCCGACGCGAATGCGGGCCGATTTCAGGCCGTTGGAACGGTCGTTAAAGGCCGTGCCGATGAGGGCATCGGAGAACGTCCAGGAGCCGCTGGTCAGGGCCACGGCAGCAGCGTTGTACGACGTTTTGGTACCGGCTTCGAAGTTTTCGTAAGCGGTAGCCGTGCTCGGGTTATTCACCGTCAGGGTGAAGGCGTTGGACGTACCGGCCGTGTTCGTTACCGACACGGGGTAGGAGCCGGCCACGGTCAGGGCGCTGGCCGGGATAACGGCCTCAATGGAAGTGGCCGTGCTGGTGGACTGGGGATACGAAACCCCGTTGAAGTTAACCGTGGAAGTGCTGGTGAAGCCCGTACCGGTGATAACCACCGTAGTAGCGGCACTACCCGTCACGAGTACGCCGGGCGTCAGGGCCGAAACTACCGGCGTTACGACCGCAACCGTCACCGTGAAGGTGCCCGTGCTGGTAGCCGTACCGGCCGCCGTGGTCACGGTAATGACGCCGCTGGTGGCGTTGGTGGGCACGTCAAACATTACCGACGTAGCGCTCATTGCCATAAAGTTGTTCACGGCCAAGCCGTTGAGCGTAGCACCGCTCGCGCCGGTAAAGTTGGTACCGGTTACGGTAACGGTGGTGCCAACGGGGCCGCTGGTGGGCGTGAAGCTGGCGATGGTGGGCAGGGCAGCCGCAGCCGTAACCGTACCGTTCAGGGTGATGGTCTGGCTGGTGGCGCCGGTGCTGGCCACCGTGAGCGTGCCGGCAACGGTGCTGGCCGTGGCCGCGCTGGCCAACCGTACATACACGGGTGTGGCAGCTACCGCGCCGCTGGCGGGCGTGAGCGATACGCTGGCGCTGAAGGGGCCGGCGGCGGCCGTGGCCACTTCGTAGCCCGTTGAAGCCGTCACGACGAGGTTGGCCGTGAGGGTGCTGCCGCTAACGGTAACCGTTTGAGTGGCCGAAGCGGTATTGGTGGTGGTAGCAAACGTGAGCGGGCCGGCTGGCGTAGCCGTGACGGAAGCCGTGGCCACCGTGCCGCAGGCGCTGGTGTTCAGGGGAGTATCGGTAGCCGTGAGCACCAGGGGCGTGGTGATGCCGCCGGTGGGGTTTACCGTATTGGCACCGCTGGGCCATACGCCGGTGGTGCTGGAAGCGCAGCCTACCACCGAGTTATCAACAATGGAGCGCTGCTCTACGCGGCGCACGCCGGTGGCGAGGGTGTTGGGAACCACGGTGGTGTAGGAGCCGCCGGTGGTGCTGTACGTGTAGGGAGTGGCACCAGTTTGGGTGGTGCCGGTGGCTACGCCAATGCTTTCGACCACGGCCCCGCTCAGCGGGCGGCCGGTGCCGGCTACGTTGTCATAGGTAAACACCACGTTGTTGGGCGTGGCCGACGACGAGCCGGTGAGCAGGGTGCCGTTGGTGGCCCCGGCCCCCGACAGGAAGCCCAGCAGGGTGATGCTCTGGTTGAGGGCCCGACGGGCTATTACGGTAGTCGGGGTGGCATCGGTAGCCAGCGTGATGGTGGGGAACAGGACCGTGCCCGGCGTCTGGAAACGGGTGGCGTTGTTCGAGTTCACGAAGAAAAACCAGCCCGTGTAGCTACCCGAGGCGTCGGTGGTGAAGGTGGCATACGAGCCGACCGTAGACAGGCTGCCCGTGCTGGACGTGGTGTAGGTAGTGGTGGCCGGCGTGGTGCCCGGCGTGGCCAGCAGCACAATGCCCGCGCCGGAAGCCGAAGCGCCAAATTCCGATTGCGTAGCGGCCTGCACGTAGTAGCGGTACAGCGTGCTGGCGGTGAGGTTGGTGAGCGTAGCGCGGAAGGCTACTGCCAGGCGTGGGCCGGGAAAGGTAGCCGTGCCGCTGTTGTTGCCATTGCTCAGATACTGAGGCACTACCACCCCGGTAAAGTCGGCCTGGGTAAGCGCTTGGGCCCAGCTGCCTAGCGGCATAAGTGCCAGCAGCGAGAGAAGAAGTCTTTTCATAAAGAGAAGGTTGTGGTGAAGAACAGGTGAAAAAAGGAGTGACTCTTAAGCTGTAAAGGTAGCGCGGGTGGTGTTACCAAGGTGTGAATTGAGGGCCCGCCTATCCTAATCCCACAGGGGATAATGCTCTAAATGTACTTCCTGCTCGAAGAAAATTCGCGTGCTTTCCTCAAATGAGCGGGTGAAGTCCGACACATAGAAGTGGTGGGCCGGGGGTATTTCCGACACGGGTGCCAGCAGGCCGTGGGCGGCCAGGTAGGCTTCGGTATCGGCCGCTACCACGTCGGACGCGTCCAGCACATCGACCCCACCGGCGTAGAAGCGGGCAATCTGCTCCTTTATTAGCGGGTAGTGCGTGCAGGCCAGCACCAGCGCGTCGATGTTGGCCAGGTCGGGCTGGCTGAGGTAAGTGGCAATGATGTCGTCGGAAATAGCGTTTTTGAAGAAGCCTTCCTCAATCATGGGCACCAGCAGCGGGGTGGCCAGCGAGTGCAGGTCCACGCCGGCGTTCAGGTCGTCGACCTTCTTCTTGTACACGTTGGAGTTCACCGTCTGCTTCGTGCCAATGAGGCCCACCCGGCGGCCGGCGTAGGCGCGGCCCAGATGCGCCACAATAGGGTCAATCACGCTCAGCACCTGCGCTTTGCTGCCCACGTACTCGCGCACCAGCTCGTAGGCCGCCGCCGAGGCCGAGTTGCAGGCAATGACAATCAGCTTGCAATTCTGGCGCAGCAACAGGTCACAAATCTTAACCGAATAGGCCTGAATGGCGGCCGTGCTTTTATCGCCGTAGGGCAGGTGGGCGGTGTCGCCGAAGTACACGATTTGCTCGTGGGGCAGGCGGCGCGCCACGGCCCGCGCCACCGTGAGGCCGCCAATACCGGAGTCGAACATGCCAATGGGCCGGGCGGCCAAAGCCGCCGAAACGGCCGGCGCGGAAGCAGCAGTAGTCATGAGGCAAAGGTAGCCGAAGGCCGGTTGTTGGTTTCGTTCAGCCGCTCCTTTCGGGCGTGCAGCGAACCAACGGGCAGAATACGTGGCATGATGGCCCACCAAATCGCCGCCCAGCAGCGCATGTTGCCGGACCACAGGCCACGGTAACTGCCAACTAAACCCTATATTTCCGCCTCATTATCCGCTCAACTCTTTTTGCTATGAGCACCATTCTAGCCGAAATCGACGACGCGCTGGCCGCACACGACGCCCAACTGGGCCGCCCCGTGGCTATTTACCTGGGCGAGCGCAAGCTCACCCAGCTCACCCTGGATGCCGCCCGCGCCGCCCTCCCCGAACTCAGTACCGACGCCGGCCGGCCCCTCGCCTACCGCCACTTGGAGCTGCTACGCGACGAAGTGAACCTCGACGGCCTGCGGGTGATATAGTAAATGAGCAATTGAGTAAATGAGTAATTTACCAGAACTTGGCTATATGTATAATAGCGCTTGTCATCCATTTCGTGCATATCAAATCACTGTTAATCAGTAATTTTTCGCACGCGCCGACATGGAGCTACTTTACTCATTTACTCATTTACCACTTACCGCCAGCAGCGGCTGGAGTACCGCCCACACTGTACGCGCTACGATGCGGTGGCCGGCCGCCGTGGGGTGAATGCCGTCGGCCTGGTTCAGGCTGCGGTCGCCGCCCACGCCTTCGAGCAGGAAGGGAATGAGGACGAGGTGGTTTTTGGCGGCGATTTGCTGGTAGATGGCTTTGAAATCATTGGCGTAGGCCTGGCCCATGTTGGGTGGAATCTGCATGCCGGCCAGCACGATTTGCGCGCCGGGGCTGCGCCGCCGCACCGTGTCGATGATGCCCTGCAGATTTTCGCGGGTAGCCGAGAGCGGCAGGCCGCGCAGGCCGTCGTTGCCGCCCAGCTCCAGCACGAATATGTCGACGGGCTGCTTCAGAATCCAGCCCACGCGGCTGCGGCCGCCGGCGGTGGTTTCGCCGCTCAGGCCGGCGTTTATCACCTCGTAACCGAGTTTGAGGGAGTCGAGTTTATCGCCAATCAGGCCCGCGAAGGCTTCTTCAGGCTCTACGCCGTAGCCGGCGGTGAGGCTGTTGCCGAAAAACAGCAGGCGCTTGGTGGCCGTTTTGGCTGCAGCCGGGGCAGTGGCTACCGGCGCAGCTGAAGTAGCCGGCTGCTCGGCCGCGGGGCCGGCGTTGCAGGCGGTGAGGGCCAGCCCGAGCAGGGCGGCGAAGGGCAAATGCAGAAATTTCATAAGCAGCGTTTGGGGCACGAAACCGTAAAGCCAGAAAACATGCCGGCGGTTTCAACGTCTTAGGTAACGAACGGGCGGCGGCGCGGTTGTGTAGTGAGCAGCTTGACCAACCACAAGAACGTCATGCCGAGCGTAGCCGAGGCATCTCGCATGCCATCGCTAATTCCTTTTCATCCGAAGGCCGGCGTAGCCAACGATTGATTCACTGCTGCACGCGAGATGCTTCGGCTACGCTCAGCATCACGTTCCGTTTTTTCCTCCCCCAATTCCCTCCTACCCGCCTACCCCCACACCCTCCTGCCCCAATCAATGTCCATCCTCCGCGTCGAAAACCTCACCAAAACCTACCCCAGCGCCGGCCAGCCGCTTACGGTGCTCCACGGCGTCAGCTTCGAGCTGGCCGCCGGCGACACCTTTGCTATTGTGGGCTCCTCGGGCTCGGGCAAAACCACGCTGCTGGGACTCTGTGCCGGGCTCGACCGCGCCACTTCGGGCAGCGTGTGGCTGAATAACATTCAGCTCGATAACCTGAGTGAGGACGAGCGCGCCGCCGTGCGCAACCAGCACGTCGGCTTCATTTTCCAGAACTTCCAGCTCCTGCCCACCCTCACGGCCCTCGAAAACGTGCTGGTGCCGCTGGAGCTGCGCGGCCAGCGCGGAGCCACCAAAACTGCCCTCGACCTGCTCGACCGCGTGGGCCTGGCCGCCCGCGCCGGCCACTACCCCGCCCAACTCTCCGGCGGCGAGCAGCAGCGCGTGAGCCTGGCCCGCGCCTTCGCCAACCGCCCCGCCGTGCTCTTCGCCGACGAGCCCACCGGCAACCTCGACCCCGACACCAGCGAGCGGGTGGTGGACTTATTGTTCGAGCTCAACCGCGAAGCCGGCACCACGCTGGTACTCGTGACGCACGACCTGGAGCTGGCCTCCAAAACCCAGCGCACGCTGCGGCTGCGCGGCGGCAAGGTGGTGGAAGAAGTGGTAGCTAAAGACACTTCCGAAAGCGAAGAAACCAATTATCGTTCTCAGTAACGGACAAATACCATCACTAAAGTTTGGCCGAAAATCTTTTTTTGTTGCGGCTACCTAGAGTAGGTTTGGAGCCTGGTCTTTTGGCTGGCGACAAATATTTCAGGTAGGGGACGACCCGGCCACCAAATATACTGGGCGCGTAACGGCCACTATTTCGCAGAGAAATATATTCCAGTGTTGTCAAACGAATTTCAGCCCGACGGTTTAGTTGCCGCTCTTCGGGCGAGTAATTGTATGCTGCTGGGCGTTGCGCACCATAGCTTATCAAGAACAATTTATTTGCGGGTATTCCATTCTTCGTCAAATAATCACAGGTCGCCTTAGCTCGTTCCCAGCCTATTCCTAAAAGATATTGCTCGCGATTAGGGTGACCAGGAGGAACTTCGGATGGCTCGGAATGGCCTTCTACAACAACGGCAAGGCTGTCCAGACCTTGTTGTGGAAAACTTTTAATTAGCTCATCAATTCGAGCTAAAAACTGCGGCCGTGGTGCAGAACGATTCGTATCAAAATACACTACGGGATTACCGTAATCGATACAGCAGCTATCAGAATAGACAGTATATAAATTTCGCACAAAGGCACTTGAATCGCTAAGTATACCGGGCACCGCATATTGGAGCTCTTCCACTTTGCGACCATCCTTATTTAGAATTACCTTATAAGATTGGCCGGTGTTCAGGTCAATTCTATACGCCCCATCTAATGCAGTTTGTGTGCGCGAGTTCGTTTCTGTAGAATCAGCAAACGCTTGACAAAAAATCAACTCCATCCCCGGAATTACTACTGTGCTATCCCGTGCGCTGAATACCCGGCCGTGGACCGTAACCACTCGTTTAGTCACTGGCGCGGCAACTTTTAACGCAGGTTCATTCCCAGTGGCAGGTACTGGCACCCTACCTGAATAGCAAGAATTCAGACCTGTTGCACCCAGCGATAATATGAGCAGCAAGCCATGTAACAAATAGCAGCGCGGGTTATTTTTTTTTAGGTTTCTGCTACTGGGCACTGCATTGAGGCGTAGATAACGGTTCGTGGTTGGCATGGCGGTGGAAATGGTCCACAAGATGCAACACTGCGCGGTAAAATGTACTGGCCACATATACGTCTATTCTTTTGCATAGTAGCTTTTTGTTTCCATTCTGTGACGAATACTCCCCCGCTTCCGGCCTCCCACACCTCTACTTCCTGGATTTTCCGCATGGCGTGGCGCGACAGCCGCCGCAGCCGGGCGCGGCTGCTGCTTTTCATGGCCAGCATTATCCTGGGCATCGCGGCGCTGGTGGGCATCAATTCCTTTGGCGACAACTTGGCCCGCAGCATTGCCGGGCAGGCGCGGGAGCTGCTCGGGGCCGACCTCGTGCTGAGCGCCAACCAGCCCTTCGATGCCAAGCTGGAGCCGACCCTTGCAACCCTCGGCACGGCCCAAACGCGGGAAATTTCCTTCGCCTCGCTGGTGCAGTTCCGGCCGGGCAAGGGCACGCGGCTGGCGCAGGTGCGGGCGCGCTCGGGCGGCTTCTTTTACGGCGACTGGGAGGTGCTGCCCAAAGCCGCGACCCAGCGCTTCGCCGACACGACCGCCGCGCCGGGCGCGCTGGTCGACGATGCTTTATTGGTGCAGTTCGGCGCTAAAATCGGCGATTCGGTGCAGGTGGGCCAGGTGGTGCTGCCCATCATTGGGCGCGTGCTGAAAACGCCGGGGCAGTCGGGCATCACCACGGCCGTGGCACCCACCGTGTTTCTGCCCCTGGGCCAGGTCACGGCCACCGGGCTGGTGCAGCGCGGCAGCCGGGTGAAGTACACCCGCAGCTACCAGTTTGCACCGGGCACCGATGTAGCAGCCATCCTCAAGCCCCTGCAGACCCGCCTCGACGCCGCCGACATCGACACCGATACCGTGGCCAGCCGCCAGCAAAGCACCGGCCGCGCCTTCGCCGACCTCACCCGCTACCTCAGCCTGGTAGCCTTTGTGGCGCTGCTGCTGGGCTGCGTGGGCGTGGCCAGCGCCGTGAACCTCTACGTGCGCGAAAAGCTGGCCGCCGTGGCCGTGCTGCGCTGCCTGGGCGCCAGCGGCAAGCAGGCGCTGCTGATTTACCTGATTCAAACGGCCGGCCTCGGCTTTATCGGGGCGGTGCTGGGGGCGGCGCTGGGGGCGGCCGTGCAGGGCCTGCTGCCCATGGTGCTGGGCGATTTCCTGCCCGTTGATATCACGGTGAGCATCTCGTGGGCCGCCATTGGTACGGGCCTGCTCACGGGGTTGCTGATGGCGGTGCTGTTTGCGCTGCTGCCGCTGCTGAGCATCCGGCGGGTGTCGCCGCTGCGGGTACTGCGTACGGCGTTTGAGGACGATACGACCGCGCCCGACCCGCTGCGGCTTGTCGTTATTGCCATCATCGGGGTGTTCATCCTCGCCTTCGCCTACGGCCAGACGCGCGACTGGAAGCTCACGCTGGGCTTCGGGGTGGGGCTGCTGGCGGCCTTCGGGGCGCTGGCCGGCCTGGGCCGCCTGCTGATGGGGGCCGTGCGCCGCTTCTTCCCCGCCGGTTGGGGCTACGTGTGGCGGCAGGGCCTGGCCAACCTCTACCGGCCCCAAAACCAGACGCTCACGCTGGTCACATCCATCGGACTGGGTACGTTTTTGCTGGCCACGCTTTTCCTCACCCAAGCTATGCTGCTGGGCCGCGTGCAGATTGCCGGCCAGAAATCGGCGGCCAATCTGGTGCTGTTTGATATTCAGCCCGAGCAGCGCGCCGGCGTAGAAGCCCTGCTGAAATCGCAGCAGCTGCCGGTGTTGCAGCGCGTACCCATTGTCACGATGCGCCTCACCGCCATCAACGGCACGTCCGTTTCCATTATCAAGAAGGATACGGCGCGGGGCATCCCCGTCTGGGCCCTCACCCGCGAGTACCGCGTCACGTTCCGCGACTCGCTGAACGCCTCCGAGAAGCTCACGACCGGCACCCGGCCCCTCATTGGGCCCGATAAAATCCCGCGCATCTCAGTGGAGCAGGGCTACCTGGAGCGCGTCAAGCTGAAGCTGGGCGATACGCTCGATTTCAACGTGCAGGGTCTGCCGCAGCGCACCATCATCGGCGGCACCCGCGAGATTGACCGCAGCCGGGTGCAGCCCAGCTTCCTGGTGATTTTTCCGGCCGGGGTGCTCGAAGGCGCGCCGCAGTTTGAAGTTGTGCTCACGCGCACGCCCAACACGGCGGCGCTGGCCCGCGTGGAGCAGGCGCTGGTGCAGCAGTTCCCCAACGTGTCGGCCATCGACCTGGGCCTGATTCTGACCACTCTGAACGACATCGTGGACAAAATCTCCTTCGTGATTCGCTTCATGGCGGGCTTTAGCATCCTCACGGGTCTGCTGGTGCTCAGCAGCTCGGTGGTTATCAGCCGCTACCAGCGGGTGCGCGAAAGCGTGCTGCTGCGCACGCTGGGCGCCAGCCGGGCCCAGATTCTGCGCATCACGCTGGTGGAATACGGCCTGCTGGGCCTGCTGGCGGCACTGGCCGGCATCGGGCTGGCCGTGCTGGCGGCGTGGGCGCTGGCCGTGTGGGTATTCGAGGCCAGCTTTGGGCCGGCGGTGCTGCCGCTGCTGGGCCTGGCGGGGCTGGTGACGGCGCTCACGGCGGGCATCGGCCTGTTTAATAGCCGCGATGTGCTGCGCCGCTCGCCGCTGGAGGTGCTGCGGGCCGAAGGCTGAGCATGGTTTAGCGGCCCGGCATCACGTCCTTAACGGTGCGGTGAAAGTGCTTCCGCCGCAGCTTCCGGCGCACATCGGCCGGAATGGGCCAGCCGTTGGCATAGCTGTTGAGAATGTTGGCTTCGCGCTGCGTGCTGTAGCGGGCCGACTTGACCAGCCCCACGGCGGCGGGGGCGGCCCCGGCCACCAGTCCGCTCACCGCGCCCGAAACGGTGGTTGAGGCGGCCATTTCGCCGGCGGCAGCCAGCAAAGCATCGGCACCGTGCCGACGCTGCACAAACAGCTTGTGCACCGCAAAAGCGGTATCGCGCCCTTGACCATGGACTGGCAGCGCAATACCACCCCACACCAAAACACTCAACATCAGGAATTTAATATTCAGCATTATGCTAATGCGCAGCTGGTACTGACCCATCCAAAGCGGAAGAGTGTCTGGCCAGGCCGCCGCAGAATTAGATGCCAGTCGGGACCCATTAGTTGCATGGCGGCAAGCCAACAATGCTTCGTTACCCGCTGCGATGCGTTGGGCCACCTGCCGCTGAAAAGGGTTCGGGTCGAGGAGTAGTACTGTTGAGAATGTATGTGTGTTGCGAGGACGGTTTACAGATGCGCCCCTATGGTTGCAATTGGCGCCAGCGCTTACAGAACGAGCTTCAGGAATTTCACATAAGTAGTCAGTCATAAGTACTCGGTAATCAGACAGAAATCAATTGACTGATTTTTTTGATAGCTGAAATCTGATTACTGACTACCTACTTAATCCTCGCCCGCCTTCCGGGCTGGGCTGGGTTATTATTTCGCGCCTTTCAGGACCAGCTGCAACAGAACGACACCGGCGGCAGATAATCGCACGGCTGCTTATTGCTCGTCCAGCGAGCGAAATTATCGTTGAATTAACAAAAAAATATTATTACAGCATTCTTTGATTAAGCATATTAATTAAATATAAATATTAGTCAAAAATGCGTGTAATAAAGCCAAATATCAACGGTAAATACCATAAATAATTGAAAATATAAACTTATACTATTTACTTCAATAGATGAGCTTACAACTGGCTTACAAGCATATTACCTTTTTATTGATTGTGTTTTGCCTATAGCTACCTGCAATATTGATTAGGACGCATATACTTGTGCAGCTTCTGCTAGTAAAATTTGCAATACTACCATTTCAACTGCATTTAGTACTAAATAAATCCTTTTCACATGAAACACTTTTCCTGTATCCACCGGCCGCCGCTTTTAAGGCCGATTCACGTTTGGGCGGTTCTGCTGCTGGCACTGCTGCTGGGCAATTTCCGGCCGGCCAAGGCCCAGTTTCCCCGCGTCGAGTCATTCCAGAACAACACGGCGGCGAGCTTTACGCTGGGTGGCACGGCTACGCTCACGGCCGCTACCAGCACCGACCCCAACGGAGCGGGCTACCTGCGCCTGACCGGGGCCACCACCAACCAATCGGGCTTTGCCATCGACCAGGGCGCATTTCCGGCCCCCAACGGCTTCAGCATCTCCTTTGAGTTCTTTGCCTACGGCGGCACCGGGGCCGACGGCTTTTCGGTGTTTCTCGTGGATGCCGACCAGACCACGGCGGCTTCGTTTACGCCGGGGGCCTCGGGGGGCTCGCTGGGCTATGCGCAGAAAACGGTGGCTCCGCTCAGCAACGGGGTTCCCTTCGGCTACATCGGCATCGGCATCGATGAGTTCGGTAACTACTCCAACGCCACCGAAGGCCGGGTGGGCGGCATCAACACGCCGGAGCTAACCCCCAACGCCGTGGCCCTGCGCGGCGCGGGCAACGGCAACGGCACCACCCAGTATCCTTACCTAACCGGCACACCCACGCTGCCTTTCCCCCTCGACGTGCCCACGGTGCGGGCCCAGGCGGGCGCGGCCGACTACCGCCGCGCCTACATCGATGTGGTGCCCACCAACGGCACCTACCGCATCACCGTACGCATTCAGCATGGCTACAGCGTGGCCACGGCCGTGCGCAACTTCATCGTGCCCCGCCCGCCCAACAACCTGCGCGTTGGCTTCGCGGGCTCGACGGGTGGCAGCACCAACGTGCACGAAATCCGCAACCTGGCCATTCGGCAAGCGCCTACGCTCGACGACGACGTGGCCAGCACGGTCTACAATCAGGCCGTTTCAATTAACGTGCTCAGCAACGACGTTTTCTCCTACGCCAACTACGCGCCGGGCAGCGTCGACCTCGACCTCACCCAGGCCGGCATTCAATCGACGCTGACGGTGCCGGGCCAGGGCACGTTTGTGGTAACGGCGGCGGGCGTGGTCACCTTCACCCCCAGCGGCACGTTTGCGGGGGTGGTCACGGTGCCCTACACGGCCAACGACGTGCTGGGCGAAACGGGCTTTCCAGCCAATATCACGGTCATTGTGCGGGGTGCCGACATTGCCAACAGCGTGAGTGGTCCCACGGCCACGGCCCCCGGCAGCCAGGTGCAGTACAGCATGACCACCGCCAACCTGGGCTCGCTGCCGGCCACCAATGTGGTACCCAAACTGCAGCTGCCCACCGGCCTGACCGGCGTGGTGGTGAGTAGCGGCAGCTACGCGGCGGGCTCCGGCCTCGTCACGTTTGGGGCCATTGCCAATCTGGCGGCGGGCGGCGTCCCGGTGACGAACACGGTCAGCTTCACGGCCCCGGCCACCGGGTCGGTGACGGGCACCACCGCCAACACCGCCACCGAGCCCGACCCGGTGAGCGCCAACAACACGGCCGCCATTACAACCCTGATAAGCGGCCTGGTGAACGTGGGCGGCGTGTGCGCCACCCCCGGCAACGATGGCGTGGCCAGCCTGGGCGCCACCTCAGCCCCTAATACATACTTTCCGGGCCTGCTGACTACCACCGTGGGCGGCACCACCAGCATCACGCTGGGGCCGGCCCTGACTGGCACCGGAGCCAGCACCACGCCCATCGCGGCCGGCGACCTGGTACTGGTGATGCAGATGCAGGGGGCCTCGCTGAACACCACAAATGCCGCCAGCTACGGCAACGGCGGCAGCCAGGGCAAGGGCAACCTGACCGGCAGCGGCGACCAGTTCACGGCCGGCCTCTACGAATACGCGGTGGCTACCAGCGCCGTGGGTACCACCGGCGGCATCCTCACGCTGAACCAGGCCCTGGGCAATGCCTACGATAACCTCGACTTCAACGCCAGCAGCAACCCCACCGGGCAGCGACGCTTCCAGGTAATCCGGGTGCCGCAGTACTCGGCCCTGGCCGTAGCCGACTCGGTAGCGGGTGCCGCCTGGAACGGCAGCGCGGGCGGCGTGCTGGCCCTCGATGTGGCCGGCCGCACCACCTTCGGCGCCAATGCCCGCCTGACCATGACCGGCCGGGGCTTCCGCGGAGGGGGTGGCAAGCTTTACAGCGGGACGGTTAGCACAGCATTCGCTAACACCGATTTCAACCAATTGAGCAGCCTCACAACTCTGGGCACGGGCGGAGCCAAGGGCGAAGGCACCGCCGGTACGCCTACGTATGTTAACGGTGGCTACACGTCACTTATTAGCACCATACTACAGGGCTACCGCAACGGCAGCAACGGCCGGGGCGCGCCCGGCAACGCCGGCGGCGGCGGCACCGACCTCTTGCCCAGCAACAACGCCCGCAACACCGGCGGCGGCGGCGGGGCCAATGGCGGCGAAGGCGGCGACGGCGGCTATGGCAACGGCTACGCCGGCAACGTGAGCGACAACGCCCAGGGTATTGGCGGGGCGGCCTTCGGCGCTTCGCAGGGCCGGCTAACGATGGGCGGCGGCGGCGGGGCCGGCGTGGCCAACGACAACGGGCTGGCCAGCGGCGGCAACAGCGGCGGCGGCATCATCATGCTGCGCACGGGGGCCATTGCCGGCACCGGCGCGGTGCGGGCCAACGGCCTGGGCGCGGCCACCACTACCCTCGACGGGGCCGGCGGCGGCGGCGCGGGCGGCTCGGTGCTGCTGCTGGTGAGCAACGCCACCACGCTGAGCAACCTCACGGTGGCGGCCCGCGGCGGGCGCGGCGGCAATGCCAACATGAGCGGCGCGGCCTTCGGCCCCGGGGGCGGCGGCGGGGGCGGCGTTATTCTGGCCGATGGCACGGTGGCGGCGGCGTCAGTGGCTGGTGGGGCCAACGGCACCACCGGCGGCACCACCAATGCCTTCGGGGCCACGGCGGGCACGGCGGGCGTCAGCATGACCAATGCCCTTACCAGCGGCTCGGGCACCAC
The DNA here is from genome assembly GCF_012275535.1 of Hymenobacter artigasi. Taxonomy (GTDB): domain Bacteria; phylum Bacteroidota; class Bacteroidia; order Cytophagales; family Hymenobacteraceae; genus Hymenobacter; species Hymenobacter artigasi. Next base: position 140,484 of record NZ_JAAVTK010000006.1, read on the forward strand.
GGCCTGCCTGCCGGCGCTGACGGTGGCAATGAGCACGGCTACGCCCAACGTCACCCGCACCGGCGCGGCGGCCGGACCGGTGAATCCGGCGCTTTATGTCCTCAATATCTCTAATACCGGTGGTACGGCCACGGGCGTCAGCGTACTGGGCAGCCTGCGCAACAACCTGTTCAAGTACGACGGCACCTACCAGCCCACCGCCACGCTCACCCTGGCCGACGGCAGCACCTCCACCCCTACCGGCTTCACGCTGCCCGCCAGTGGTGTCAGCCAGCCAGTATTCAGCGGCTTCAGTATCCCGGCCGGGGCGCGGCTCGCACTCACTTTCCGGGCCACGATTGATGCCACGGCCCTGAACGGCGTGGCGTATCGCGCCTCGGCCACGGTGAGCTATGACAACCCGCTACGCACGTCCGTGGCCACGGCCACTGTGCAGCCCGGCGAAAACTACGCCGGCGGCACCGACACCAGCCAGGGCACTGCCATCGGCAGCAACTACGCCGGCGGCGCGGGCACCCCCGAAAACGTGACCATTCAGGCCCCGCTGCCGGTGGTGCTGGTTCGCTTCACGGCCGTAGCCGCCCGCGCCGACGCGCAGCTCCGGTGGCTGACCGCCAGCGAGCACAACAGCGACCGTTTCGTGGTAGAGCGCAGCCTGGACGGCCAGCGCTTTGCCGAAATCGGCTCCGTACGCAGCCAGCGCGAAAGCACCAGGCCCAACGACTATGAGTTTACGGATGCAGGCGCGGCCCGCGCCGTGGCCACCGGCAAGTCGGTATACTACCGCCTGCGGCAGGTCGATTACGATGGCACCACCAGCTACTCGCCGGTGCGCGTGGTCGTGTTTGGGGCGCAAAGTGCCGCTACGGTATATCCTAACCCGGCCGGCATCTCGGCCACGCTCGACCTGAGCGGCCTGCCCGCCGGCGACTATTCGGTGCAGATACTTGACCTGACCGGCCGCCAGGTGGCGCTATACACCCTGCCCGGTGCCGGCCAGCACCCGCTCGATTTGCAGCCGCTGGCCGCTGGCACCTACATGGTGCGCGTGCGCGGCGGGGCCATCAGCCAGTCGCTGCTGCTGACGCGGGAGTAGCCGCGTTGCCGCATCGCAGAAAAGGCCCTGGGAAATCCTCAGGGCCTTTTTTTGTGATTTCAGTGCGCTTGACCAAGGGCCTGGACGTGCTGATTAAACGGGTGCCAATCATAGCACGGGCCGCGACATGGCGCATGGTTTACCGCGGATGGAATGGTGGACTGATTTCAGCCCGCTCAGCCCCAGCCCGATGCCAGTGCTTTGGCACGGAAGCGGGCCGGGCCCTGGAGTATATTTGGGCATAATCCCCTGCCCTATGTCAAAGCTGATTTTCCTGTTTACCATTCTGGTTTGCCAACTGCCCGCGCTGGCCCAGCAAGCCCCCAAAAAGCCGCTCGACCATTCCGTTTATGACAAGTGGGAGAGCGTGGCCAACGCCAAAATCAGCCCCAACGGAAAGTACGTGCTCTACCAAGTGAAGCCGCAGCAGGGCGACGGCACGCTTTACCTCAAAACCTACGATAACCGCCCGCTGGCCAGCATCAGCCGGGGCGACTCGGCGGCGTTTTCGGCCGATTCGAAGTTCGTGGTCTTCCCCATCAAGCCGCCTTATGCGCTGGTGCGGCAGGCCAAAATCAAGAAGAAAAAGCCCGACGACATGCCCAAGGATTCGCTGGGCGTGTTTGCCCTCGAAACCGGCAAGCTCACCAAATACGCCAACGTGAAGTCGTGGCAGCTGGCTGAGAAAGCCCCCGTGCTGGCATTCCTCGGCAACAAGCCTGCGCTGAAGGAGGCGAAACCCACCGCCCCGGCCGATACGCTGAAGAAGCTCACCGACGGCCTGCTCGGGGCTAACAAAGCCGGTGCGCCCCTCACCGTGGTGAGCCTGCTCACGGGCAAAGGCCGCGAGTTCGCGGCCGTGACCGACTACCAGCTGAGCAAGCCAGGCAACCGTGTGGCCTTTGCCGTCCTGGCCCCCAAAGGCAGCAAGGATGTGCAGTCGGGCCTGTTCGCGTTCGATGTGGCCGCCGGCTCAATCAAGAAGCTGAGCAGCGGCAAGGGCACCTACAAAAACCTGGCGTTTGACGACGCGGGCCGGCAGCTGGCGTTTGCGGCCGAGAAGCACCCCGAAAAGGCACTGGTGAAGCCGTTCAGCCTGTACTATTCGGACTTTACGAAAGACACGGCGGCCATTGTTATACGGCCGGGCGACAAGGCACTGAAGGCGAACTGGTCACCGAGCGGCTTCGGCAAAATTCAGTTCAGCGAGAACGGCGAGAAGCTGTTTTTTGGCACCGCGCCCGACCCGCTGCCGCAGGATACCACGCTGGTGGAATTTGAGCACGCCAAGCTCGACATCTGGAACTACAAGGACGACTACCTGCAGCCCATGCAGCTGAAGACGCTGAAGAAAGACTTGCAGCGCAACTACCTGGCCGTCATCTATCCCAGGCAGGCCAACAAGTTTGTGCAGCTGGAAGATGAGTACCTGCGCGACTCCTACCTGGCCGACAACACCAACGCCGAGTACGTGCTGGCCACCACCGACACGGCCAAGCGCATCTCGATGCAGTGGGAAGGCAACACCCGCAAGCAAGCCTACTTGGTTTCCACCCGCACCGGCCAGCGCGTGGCCATCAACCCGAAAGCCTCGAAGAGCCGCTTTCAGATTTCGCCCCACGGCGACTACGGCCTGTGGTACGACGACGCGGCCAAGGCCTGGTTTGCCTACTCGGTGGCCACCCGCCAGACCGTGAACCTGACCAGCAAAGCCGGCGTGAGCTTCGCCGACGAGGAAAACGACTCCCCCACCGACCCCGAGCCCTATGGCGTGGCCGCCTGGACCAAAAACGACGAAGCCGTGCTGCTCTACGACCGGTACGACATCTGGAAAATCAACCCCAAAACTGGTAGTGCCACTAACTTCACCGCCGGCCTGGGCCGCCAGCAGAAGCTGCGCTTCCGCTACCGCCTGCCGGTAGAAAAGCAGAAGTTCATCGAGCCCAAGGAGGAGCTGCTGCTGCTGACGCAGAATGACGTGGACAAAACCTGGGGCTACTACCGCAAGCCCCTCGCCGGCACCAAGGCCCCCGAGCGCCTGGCCATGGCCCCCATGGCCTACTCGAACGTAGAGCAGGCCAAAAACGCCCGCCGCTACATCTACACGAAATCGAGCGTAAGCCAGCCGGCCGACGTGTACGTGAGCGCCGACCTGCAAAAGGAAACCAGGCTCAGCGCTATTAATGCCCAGCAAAAGGACTACAACTGGTTCACGGCCGAGCTCGTGCACTGGACCACCCCGCAGGGCCACGCCGCCACCGGCGTGCTCTACAAGCCCGAAAATTTCGACCCCACGAAGAAGTACCCGATGATTTCGTACTTCTACGAAAAGCTCTCCGATGGCCTCTACCGCTACCAGGCGCCCGCCCCCACACCCTCGCGGCTCGATATTGCGATGTTTGCCAGCAACGGCTACCTCGTTTTCACGCCCGACATCAGCTACACGGTGGGCGAGCCCGGCCCCTCGGCGATGGAGTACATCAACTCCGGCGTGGAGGCATTGAAGAAGAATAATTGGGTTGATGCCGCGCACCTCGGCCTGCAGGGCCAGAGCTGGGGCGGCTACCAGGTGGCCTACCTCATCACCCAGACCAACATGTACGCCGCCGCCTGGGCCGGCGCGCCCGTCGTGAACATGACCTCGGCCTACGGCGGTATCCGCTGGGAATCGGGCATGAGCCGGCAGTTCCAGTACGAGCGCACCCAGAGCCGCATCGGCGGTACGCTCTGGGAGAAGCCCGAGCTCTACATCCGCAACTCGCCGTTGTTTTCGCTGCCCAAGGTGCAGACGCCGGTGGTCATCATGTCGAACGATGCCGACGGGGCCGTGCCGTGGTACCAAGGCATCGAAATGTTCACCGACCTGCGCCGCCTGGGCAAGCCCGTGTGGCTGCTGCAATACAACGGCGAGGCCCACAACCTGGTGAAGCGCGAAAACCGCAAGGATATCTCCATTCGCGAGCTGCAGTTTTTCGACCACTACCTCAAAGGCCAGCCCGCCCCCGTGTGGCTCAGTACCGGCGTGCCCGCCGTGGAAAAAGGCCGCAACTGGGGCCTGGAAACGTCGAAGGGAGCGGGGTTGTAAAGTTGTAAAGGGGAGAAGTGGGCTGCGCCGGACTGGCCGGACTGGCGCGAGTTTAGCGGAGCGTAACTCGTGCCGGCTTTCCGGGCGAGGCTGTGCCTCGCATCAGAACGGCCCGGTAGCGCGGCCCCACCAATACGGTGCGGCCCCGGCTTGCCGCTGGCGCGGCAGTGGAGGCTCAGCCTCCACATCATGGCAGGTCACGAGTTACGCTCCGCTAAACTCGCGCCAGTAGCGAACTACGCTGTGCTCCCATCAGCTGGAAAAATACTTTACCTGCTTGTTTAATGTATATTACAACCCCTACCGCGCAGTTTTCTGGCTGCGCCTGGCTGTTTAGCCAAGCGCATTTCCACCTTTCCCGCCCTTTCCATGCTTCCTGAAACATCGCCCCCATTTTCTACCCCACCCCCTACCGACCCGGCCCCGGCCTCGTCCATATTCAGCACGCTGGGGCAGGATGCGCTGGCGGGCATGGTGGTGTTTCTGGTGGCGCTGCCGCTGTGCCTGGGCATTTCGCTGGCCTCGGGTGCGCCGCTGCTGGCGGGCATCATTACCGGCATTGTGGGTGGGGTGGTGGTGAGCTGGCTCAGCGGCTCGCACCTGAGCGTGAGCGGGCCGGCGGCTAGTATCACGGTCATTATTCTGTCGGCCATTGCGTCGCTGGGCTCGTTTCAGGCGGTGATGGCGGCTACCATCGTGGCGGGGGTGGTGCAGATGCTGCTGGGCGCGGCGCAGGCGGGGATTATCGGGCTATATTTTCCGTCGGGCGTTATTCGCGGCATGCTGGCCGCCATTGGCCTGATTCTGATAATGAAGCAGATACCCCATTTTATGGGGGCCGACAGTGATTACTTCGAGGACAGCACTTTCTACCAGGCCGATGGGCAGAACACGTTTTCGGCCATTGTGTCGGCGTTGCGGCACCTGAGTCCCAGCGCGACGCTGGAGGGCTCCGTGTCGCTGCTGCTCATGCTGGTCTGGGACCGGCCCTGGCGGCAGCGGTTTGGGCCATTGCGGCGCATACCGGCGGCGCTGGTGGTGGTGGTGGTGGCCATTGGACTCAACCAGTTGCTGGGCCATTTCTCGCCCGCTCTGGCCGTGCGGCCCGAGCACCTGGTGCACCTGCCGGTGGTGTCGTCGCCCAGCGAGCTGGTGGGCGAATTGATGTTTCCCAACTTCCGCGATTTCCTGAACCCGGACGTTTACCTGGTCGGCCTTACCATTGCCGTGGTGGCCTCGCTGGCCACCCTGCTCAGCGTGGAAGCCGTGGATAAGCTCGACCCGCAGCACCGCCAGACGCCGCTCAACCGCGAGCTGCTGGCCCAGGGCGTGGGCAACATCGTGAGCGGCCTGCTGGGCGGCCTGCCCATGACGGCCGTTATCGTGCGCTCGTCGGCCAACCTGGATGCCGGCGCCCAAACCCGCCTCTCGGCCTTCATTCACGGGGTGCTGCTGCTGGTGAGCCTGCTGTTTCTGGCGCAGGTGCTCAACCTGATTCCGCTCTCGGCCATGGCGGCGGTGCTACTCATCGTGGGCTACAAGCTCACCAGGCCGGCCCTTTACCTACGGCAGTGGCGGCTGGGCTGGATGCACTTCCTGCCCTTCATCGTGACCATCCTGGCCATTCTGTTTCTGGATTTGCTCAAGGGCGTGGGGCTGGGCCTGGTGGTGGGCATCTTCTTTATCCTTAAAGCCAATGCCAAGCAGGGCTACTTCCTGCATCACCACCTGCCCGCGCACGCCCCCGGCACCGTGTACCTGCGCCTGGCCGAGCATGTGTCCTTCCTCAACAAAGCCGGCATCATCAGCGAGCTGCATAACCTATCGGCCGGTGCCCACGTCGTGCTCGACGGCACCCAAACCGTAGAAATCGACCACGACGTGCTCGAAGCCATCGAGGAATTCCGCCTGCTGGCTCCTTCGCGGCGCATCACGCTGGAGCTGCTGGGCATCGAGCAAGTGGCGCTGAAATAGTCAGGCCAGGTTACTAGGTAGCCGCGTAGCGGTGGCAGAAATGCGGGGAAGCCCCACACGAATCTGTCGCCGCTACGCGGCTTTGCTCCTTTCGGACTCCGTTATTCTCCGCATTTGGTCCTCGTCGCCACTGCCGCTACGGAAAGTGGCAACGGCCGCTGCAGGCATTACGGGCTGAAGGGTAAAACGCCTTGGGTAGGTTGCCCCGCGCTGTCCGCGCCGCCGCTCCTACGCAGCGTGGGCGGGGTCTGGCCATGCGCGACCTAACTTCGAGCCAGTCAATGAGCTTACTTGGTGCTTGTTTGATTTCCCTCATCTCCCTTATGCCTGCCGCTATCCGATTCGCCAAACGCCTTTGCATCGCCCTGCTTTTCGCGTCCGGCGCGGCGCGGGCCCAACAGCTGACCCTGGTGCACGCCAACGTAGTGGACGTGGCCACGGGCACCATCCGACCCGACATGACGGTGGTTATCACCGGCAAACGCATTGCCCGGGTGAGCCCTTCGGCCCGCGTCAATCCCCAGGTCGGCAAAGTGGTCGATGCCACCGGCCAATACCTCATCCCGGGGCTGTGGGACATGCACACCCACATCTACTTCGACGGGACGGCCGCCGCCGGTACCAACCTGATTTTGCCCCTGCTGCTGGCCAACGGCATCACCGGCATCCGTGACATGGGCAGCGAGCTGGATTCGATACTGAAAGCCCGGGCCGACGTAGCCGCGCACCGCTTGCTCGGACCGCGCCTGGTGGTGAGCGGCCCCATGCTGGACGGCCCGAAATCGCCCTACAAGGCCTCCATCGCCATTGCCACGCCGGAGGATGGCCGCCAGGCGGTGGACCGCCTCAAAGCGCGGGGCGTCGATTTCATTAAAGTGCAGTCGCTGGTGCCCCGCGAGGCCTATTTCGCCATCGCGGCCGAAGCCCGAAAAGTCGGCCTTGCCCTGGACGGCCACGTACCCGACGCCGTGCGGGCCACCGAAGCCCTCACGGCGGGCCAACGCTCCTTCGAGCATCTGATTGGCATTTTTGAAGCCAGCTCGACGGCCGAGGACGCCTACGTGGCCGGCCAGGAGAAATCACCCGGCCGGCTGCTGGCCACCTACGATGCCCCCCGCGAAGCCGCCATTATCCGGCAGCTGGCGGCGCACCCGCAGGTGTGGCAATGCCCCACCCTGTTCTGGGAGCGCGGCCAGTGGCTGGTCGATTCCATTGATTGGCGCAAAGACCCCGACCTGGCCTACGCCGGCCACAGCTGGGTGGCGCAGCGCTGGCCCAAGGCCCAAACCAACATTGCCCGCACCCTCGATACCGAGCCGCTGCCGGTGCGCGCCCGCTTCGTCACCCACGAGCTCGACTTGGTGCGCAAGCTGCAAGCGGCGCACGTAGGCTTCCTGGCCGGCACCGACACCCCGGCGGGCGTCGACCTGATTCCCGGAGCCAGCCTGCACCTGGAGTTGCAGCGCTTCGTAGCGGCTGGCTTCACGCCCCTCGAAGCCCTGCAAACCGCCACCCTGAACCCGGCAAAGTTTTTCAAGCAGGAGGCCGATTTCGGCACCGTACAGGCCGGCCGCCTGGCCGACCTCGTGCTGCTCAGCGCCAACCCGCTCGCCGATATCACCAACACCCAGCGCATCGTGGGCGTGCTGGCCGACGGGCAGTACTTCTCACGGCAGGCCCTGGATAAACTGCAGAACCATCTGAAGCAGGTAGCGGCTGGGAAATAATCGGTGCCGGGCTGCGCCACCGCCGCGACGGGGCGTGTCGGCAGCTGCGGCAGGGGCTACTCCGCCAGCCGGTAAGCCGTGCTGCGCCCACCGGGCGCTTCCTTCACCAGAATCTGCTGCTCTGTGAGCGCCTGAATATCCCGCGAGGCCGTATCCTGCGAGCAGTTGGCAATGGCCGCCCACTTCGAGGAAGTGAGCTTGCCCTCGAAGCCATCGAGCAGCAGGTTGAGCAGCTTTTGCTGCCGGGCATTGAACTGCCGGGGCGCGTGCCGCTCCCAGAACCGGGCCTTGGCCAGCACCTGCGCCAAGGTATGTTCCGTAGCCGCCAGCGCCCGGCCCAGGCAGCCCAGAAACCATTCCAGCCACGCCGTAATATCGAGGCCGCCCTTTTGCACCGCTTCCAGTTGCGCATAATACGTCGCCCGCTCGACCCGGATTTGGGCCGAGAGGCTGTAGAAGCGTTGCGCCGTGCCATCGGCCCGCGCCAGCTGCAAGTCGGTGATGGCCCGCGCCAGCCGCCCGTTGCCGTCCTCGAACGGGTGAATGGTGACGAACCACAGATGCGCCACTGCCGCTTTGAGCACCGCATCCAGCCCCGCCGGGCCATTGAACCACGCCAGGAACCGCGCCATTTCCGCTTCCACCACACCCGCGTCGGGGGCCTCAAAATGGATTTGCTCCCGCCCGGCCGCGCCCGAAACCACCTGCATCGGCCCCTTGCGCCCGGTGCGCCACGCGCCCACCACAATGCGCTGCAAGCCGCTACGGCCTGCTGGAAACAGCGCCGCCTGCCAGCCGAACAGTCGCTCTGCCGTCAGTTCCTCCTTGAATTCCTGGGTAGCATCGAGCAGCATTTCCACCACGCCGTCCACGCGGCGCTCGGCTGGCACCAGCCCGCCCACGTCCAGCCCCAGCCGCCGCGCCAGCGACGACCGCACTTGGTCGGCCGCCAGCACCTCCCCTTCTATTTCACTGGATTTCAGCACGTCCAGCGTCAGCGTCTGGAGCGTTGCCTGCGCTTTCGCCGAGAAGTCGAGCGCCTCCATGTGCCCTAACACGCGCCCTTGCTGGTGCCGCACTGCGCCCAGCAGCAGCTCCAGTTGCTCATGCTGCCAGGTGAAATGGGGCCACTCGGGGCGCTCATAGATGTACATGGGTATTCTCCGCAGGTTATGCGGTGAATATAGGGGTTATTCTCCGCATCGGTCCTGCACCCCCGCCGCGACGGGGCGTGTCGGGCGCCGCGGCAGGGGCTTAAGATTCAAAGAATCAGGAATGCTTACTTTGCATCATGCATTTCCTTTCTAAACAGGCTCGAATCTCGTTTCTGAGCTTATTTCTGCTGACTGGCTGCCAAGACAAATCGACTGACACAGCGCAAAGTGTTACCAAGCCACATACCGCTATTGATTCAGTGACTTCGCCTCGCCCGGCGGCTACACCAGTCACTTCAGCAGCCGACGCTATTACCCAGCAGATGCGGCCACTTTTGGGTGGCGCATGGCTAAACACAACATACGCCGCTTATTTGCAAAAAACCCGTTCGCCCCGGCGAGCACAAGGGCATTGGGACACTAGCGGCATCACGGAAATACTGATTGACTCACTATCTTTTAAAGGCGACAGTATGGCTGTCGCAATAGGCGCTGCCAATCATGAAGGACTTCCGTTGCGCTATGTTCACCTGCGAAAGAGCACAGCAGCTAATTCATGGCCCACTACGTCTAATGCCGAGGAAATTGGAGATGACCTGCTTGAAATAAGCTTTCGACACCAAATTCATAATGCAGATACGCTATTGTATCTCGACCAACGAAATAAAAAAACGGGACGTGTTACAACTACTGCATTTCAGCGGTTACGCGGCTCCTCGGGCGCGGGTGCAGCCCTGCAAAGCCCACCGCTTCAAATCCCATTATCTCGTTTTGTCAACGGTTTGTCTTTTGCTGGAACTCATTCAATGAACGATTCTACCGGCCGTGTTTCTTCCGTGCATTTCACGGCAGATGGAAACGTGCAGGGTTTGCCAGGGTACAAAACGTATCAGGTAAATACTGACTTCGAAGGACCATTCCACGAACTCGACACCGTATTTTTAGATATCTACAAGAAAACGCAAGCCGAATTTGCCTTTGCTGCAAATGGTGATACCATCCGGCTATACACCGTGCATGATGATACCACTACTTATAAGCGTCAACGCGGGCGCTTGCGCTACACGTTAATTCGGAAAAGCCGAAATTAACGGTGAGGGCAAAAGCCCCCGCCCGCTCCGGCCGTACCTTTGCGGCCTATGAACCTGTTATCCGCCGAGAACATCTCGAAGAATTACGCCGACCGCTGGCTGTTTCAAAACCTCAACTTCGGCCTGCAACAGGGCCAGCGCGTGGCCTTTGTGGGCATCAACGGCACCGGCAAAACCACGCTCATGCGCGTGCTGGCCGGCCTCGAAAACCCCGATACCGGCTCGGTGAGCGTGCGCAAGGGCATCCGCGTGACGTACCTGGGCCAGCAGCCCGTGTTCGACGAAAGCCTGACCGTGGAAGAAACCATCTTCGCCAGCCAGAACGACACGCTCAAGGCCATCCAGGAGTACGAGCACGTCATCAACGACGAAAACCACAAGCCCGACGACCTCCAGCGCGTGCTGGAGCGCATGGATTCGCTGAACGCCTGGGACTACGAAGCCCAGGTGCAGCAGATACTAGGCAAATTGGGCATCCTCGGCGAACTGCTCCAGCGCAACGTGAGCATGCTCTCGGGCGGGCAACGCAAGCGCGTGGCCCTGGCCCGCGTCCTCATTGAGGAGCCCGACGTGCTGCTGCTCGATGAGCCCACCAACCACCTGGACCTGGCTACCATCGAGTGGCTCGAAAACCGCCTGAACTCGCCCAACCTCACCCTGCTGATGGTGACCCACGACCGGTACTTTCTGGACAAGGTGGCCAATGAAATCGTGGAGCTCGACAAGGGCCAGATGTACCGCTACCAGGGCAACTACGCCTATTTCGTGGAGAAAAAGGCCGACCGCGAAATGCGCGAAACCGTGGAAGTGGAGAAGGCCCGCCAGCTCTTCAAAAAGGAGCTCGACTGGATGCGCCGCATGCCCCAGGCCCGCGGCACCAAGCAAAAAGCCCGCATCGACGCCTTCTACGTCACCAAGGAAAAGGCCAGCACCAACCTCAACAAGCAGCAGATTGAGCTGAGCGTGAAAACCACCCGCCAAGGCGGCAAAATCATCGAAGCCCACAACCTGACCAAGAAATTTGGCGACCTTACCGTGCTCGACGATTTCAACTACGTGTTCAAGAAAAAGGACCGGATTGGCCTCGTCGGCCCCAACGGCGTGGGCAAATCCACGCTCATGAACATGCTCACCGGCAAGCTCCAGGCCGACAGCGGCACCATTGAGGTGGGCACCAACACCGTGTTCGGCTACTACACCCAGACCGAGCTGGAATTCGACCCCACCCAGCGCGTCATCGACATCGTGAAGGAAGTGGCCGAAGTAGTGGAGCTCGCCAACGGCGACGTGCTCACCGCCAGCCAGTTCCTCAACCTATTCCTGTTCCCGCCCGCCCAGCAGTACACGCTGGTAAGCAAGCTGAGCGGCGGCGAAAAGCGCCGCCTGCAGCTGCTGCGCGTGCTCATCAAGAACCCCAACTTCCTCATTCTCGACGAGCCCACCAACGACCTCGACCTGGGCACGCTCAACATCCTGGAAGACTTCCTGATGCACTTCACCGGCTGCCTGCTCATCGTGAGCCACGACCGGTACTTCCTCGACCACCTCGCCGAGCACCTCTTCGTGCTCGAGCCCGGCGGGGCCATTCTCAACTTCCCCGGCAACTACACCGACTACCGCGACTACCTCGAAGAGCGCGAAACCGAAGCCGCTCTGGTTGAAGAAGAAAAAGCCGCCAAAGCCGCCCGCGCCGCCGCCAAACTAGCCGCGCCGGTAGCCGTGAGCACGGCCGTAGCCCCCTCGCCCGCCAAGCGCCGCGCCACCTTCGCCGAGAAGAAAGAGTACGAGCAGCTCGAAAAAGCCATGGCGATGCTGGAAACTGAGAAGGAGGAAATCACCGCCAAGCTGAACGGCGGCAGTGGCTCGCCGCAGGACTTCGCCGCCTGGGGCGCGCGGTTAGCGGCCATTGAAAAAGAGCTGGGCGAGAAGGAAGAACGGTGGCTGGAACTGGCCGACCTCGGGTAAACGCCACCCCAAACCGGCTCATTAGAGCAGTTTTCGGGATTGTGTACAACTTAGGAGGCCAGCAGGCAGTAGCGCGAACTTTGTAGTTCGCGTCCCCGCGCCGTTAGAACTACGCTGACGGCGCGGGGACGCGAACTACAAAGTTCGCGCTACGTGTACACGAACCTGAAAACTGCTCTAAGTAGGTAGTCAGTAATAAGCCAATGCCTCATAAAAACAATAGCCCCGGCAAGTTGCCGGGGCTATTGTTTTTAACCAAACAGCTGAACTAACACGGCGGCGGCAACCAATAGGCCGCTTATTATTAATCCGTTTCGTTGAGATTTTTTCTGATGGCGGGCGCTTTCAATCAGCCAGGTAGAAGGCGATGTTTGCATAGCAGTAAAGGAGTTAAGAGTGGAAAGGAATCGAAAGGTACGGTAAACGCTATGGCATTCAGCAATTATTTACTATTGCCGTTTGCGCACCTGGGCGAACTCCAGCGGCACCATGCTGCTTCCTACCGGGGCCTTCACGACCAGGCCATCGGCGGCGTCGTAGCGCGGAAAATAGAGGTAGCCGCGCACCTGCTGGCCGGGCGCGAGGGTGACTTTGCGCAGGGCATATTCCTGGAGGTGAGCCGCACGCTGCTGCAGTACCTCGGCGGTCACGGCATGCTCAACTTTGGAGGCCGTTGAAACAACGTTGTAGACTACGGCAGCATTTTGAATGGCGGCGCGGCTCTGGTACTGCGCCACAGTTTCGCGCTGGTTGATGCTAACCACCGTAGAAACGAGGCTGGCCGTAGTCAGCGCCACGCCCAGCCAGTCGACGCGGGCGGCTTTAGCCGCTTCCTTATCGGCAGTGGCGTGCAACATCGTGATTTCGGGTTCGGGGTCGAAGGCGGCCACGGCGGTGGGCGGCAGCGGGGGCAGCGGCAGGGCCAGGCTGGCAGCGGCCACGGCCGCCGTTACTTCGGTGCCCGGCAGCGGCTTGGGGCGGCGGCCCTTTAAGTCATCCGTGGCAGTGGTTACCCGGCTGGCTTCGTACTGGAAGGCCGCCGGGTCCACGACCAGCGCGTGGCGAGTGGGGTTGCGGTATTCGGCCTCGAAAACGACCCGCGTGGGCTCGTAGCACACAAAGCTCAGGCGCACTTCCACGCTGTCGGCCACGGCCTGAGCCTGTTCGCGGCCTTCGACGAAAAGGCCGGTGGCCCGGGTGGGTTTCAGCCCCAGCTGATAGGTGGGCGCGCAAGCCGTAGCCAGCCCGGCAAGCGCCAGCCAGCGCAACGAACGAATGTAAAAAGGCAGCATAAAACTGACGACTTAGTGAAAGCTTCCGAACGGAAGATGCGCCCGGTCCGGGCATGGTTGCACGGCGCCGGAAAATTATTCCCCCAAAGTACGCAGTGCCGTCGGGAGCTGAAAATCACCGCCCTCACCGGCCTCCAAAGGCCAGTGGCGGCGCACCGCAGCCAAAGGCACCGGCCCGAATACGTGGGCAAAATGCTGCTGCCGGCCCGCCACCCACTCGCGCTCCACGCGCACGCCAGCGGCGGCCAGGGCGGCTTCGTCCCACTCCAGCAAAAGCAAATCGGCCCGCCCGGTATAGTACCGGCGGGCCGTTTCAAGAATCTGGTGCTGCTCGGAGGAATGAATAAAGCCTTCGGCAGCCAGGTCGGCGCTGGCGAAAAAGCCGGTTTGCTGGGCATGGTGCCAGTCGGCAGGCTCGGCGAGACGATAAAGCATTTTGCAAATTATAAATTTTGAATTATAAATTATAAATGGGGTTCAGCCATCAAATGCTTGCTGCGCAAATTTATAATTTATAATTCATAATTTATAATTCAAAGCCTACGCTTTCCACAGCTCCTGCTGCACCTGCTTGCCCACGGTGAGCATGATGCGTACCGGGTTCGGAATCAGCGTGATGCGGGCTTCCTTGCCGGGGTATTTCTCCGAATCAACCCACACGCCTTCTTTGGGCGTGGGCGTGGAGCCGGGGTTGCTGGGCAGGTAGGCGGTGGGCAGCAGCACGTCAGTGTCCGATTTCAGGTCGGTGTGCACTTTGTCGAGCGCCGTTTCCAGGAAGTCGCCGTACTCGTCGTTGAAGTCGTCTTCGAGGTCGTGCAGGGCTTCTTCCACTTCGTCGTAGCGGGCGTCGTCGTATTTAAGGGTGTGCAGCTCGGCCTTTTTTTCAATCAGGGCCACGAGGGCGAGGTTCAGTTCTTCGGTATTCATGGGGGCGCTAAGGCAGATGATTGGGCACAAAAATGGGAATGATTTGCTAAACGCGCGCCGTTGGGGCTCCGGGTTTGGGCTGGTTTTAGCCAATTGTCGCCCCAAACCAATGAAAGCCGTATTTTTACCCAGTCATTCACCCCGCCAATTTTCCCTTCCCACCCATGCAAACCATGACCTCGCCGGCAGTGCTGGCCCAGCCCGCCCAGGATTTCCTTCCCCTCAAAGGCACCGATTACGTCGAATTCTACGTCGGCAACGCCAAGCAGTCGGCCTACTTTTATCAGGCGGCGTTTGGCTTCGAGCTGGTGGCCTACGCCGGCCCCGAAACGGGCCTGCGCGACCGCGCCAGCTACGTGCTGCAGCAGGGCAAAATCCGCCTCGTGCTCACTACTTCCCTCCTGCCCGATTCTGAGATTACCCGCCACGTAGCCCAGCACGGCGACGGCGTGAAGGTGATGGCCCTGTGGGTGGACGATGCCCGCCAGTCGTGGGAAGAAACCACCAAGCGCGGCGCCAAATCGGCCTTCGAGCCCTATACCATTGAGGATGAGCACGGCAGCGTAACGCTATCGGGCATTTATACCTATGGCGAAAGCATCCACACCTTCGTGGAGCGCACCAACTACAGCGGTCCGTTTATGCCCGGCTACGTGGCCAAAAGCAGCCTCGTGCCGCAGGGCGCGCCGGTGGGCCTGCTGCACGTCGACCATTGCGTGGGCAACGTGGGCTGGGGCGAAATGAACCAGTGGGTGAAGTTTTACGAGGACGTGATGGGCTTCAAGCTGCTGCTCACCTTCGACGACGAAGACATTTCGACCGAGTATTCGGCCCTGATGAGCAAGGTAGTTTCCAACGGCAACGGCTACGTAAAATTCCCCATCAACGAGCCCGCCGAAGGCAAGAAGAAGTCGCAGATTGAGGAATACCTCGACTACTACCACTCGCCCGGCGTGCAGCATATCGCCATCGCCACCAGCGACATCCGTGCGACCGTGACCGAGCTGCGCCGCCGCGGCGTGGAGTTCCTGAGCGTGCCCGGCGCTTATTACGAGGACCTGCTGGAGCGCATCGGCGCGATTGACGAGGACCTGGATTCGCTGAAAGCCCTGAACCTGCTGGTGGACCGCGACGAGGAAGGGTATCTGCTTCAGATTTTCACCAAGCCCGTGGAGGACCGGCCCACGGTGTTCTATGAAATCATCCAGCGCAAAGGGGCCAAGAGCTTCGGCAAAGGCAATTTCAAGGCGCTGTTTGAGAGCATCGAGCGCGAGCAGGCGCTGCGGGGCAACTTGTAAGCCCGCTGCTGGCCGACGGCAGCTCCCGGAACGTCATGCTTCATCTTGCGTCCGCGCAGTCGAAGCATCTCTACCGCGCAAGTAATTAGTTTAGGACTTACGCACTTTCAGCCCCGTAGGGGCGACATATCGATAGTAACTTGCTGATGTTGAACAAAAAGCCCCGTAGGGGCGGCATTCGTTGAGTCGCCTGGCGAGTGTCGCCCCTACGGGGCTTTAATGTTATATTATCAATTACTTACTACCAATATGTCGCCCCGCTGGGGCTGGAAGTGCGTAAGTCCTATAGTTACTATTGCGGTAGAGATGCTTCGACTGCACGGACGCAAGATGAAGCATGACGTTTTGCTTTCAAGACCATGGTCAAAACCGCTACTTTTTTCCTGCTCATGCTGGTTCTCACGGCCGCTTCGGCCCGTGCCCAAAGCGGCTGCACCGACCCGCGCGCCACCAACTTCAACCCCACCGCCACCGTCAACGACGGCTCCTGCCAGTACGCGGGCACCAGCACGGCGCTGGTAACCAAGGCTGCGCTGGCCAGCGCCGTGCCCGAATCGTCGGGGCTGCAATTCACCGGGCAGGCGCTGTGGACGTTCAACGACAGCGGCAACGCGCCGGTGCTCTTTCGGGTCGATTCGGCCTCGGGCAACGTGCTGCAACAGGTCCGCATCACCAATTTCCCGAACGTGGACTGGGAGGACATCGCCGCCGATGCCCAGTACCTGTATGTGGGCGATTTTGGCAACAACAACGGCAACCGGCGCGACCTGCGGGTGCTGCGGGTGCTGAAATCGGCCATCGGTATGGCGGCCTCTGACTCGGTGACTGCCGAAGAAATTGCCTTCAGCTACCCCGACCAAACCACTTATCCCGTCAGCACCAACAACCATAACTTCGACTGCGAGGCATTTTTCTATTTCAACGATTCGCTGCACCTCTTCACCAAGAACTGGGCCGACCACCAAACCAAGTACTACACCATTCCGGCGCAGCCCGGCGCGTGCATTGCCCACCTCAAAGGCACCTTCAATGTGAACGGCCTGATTACCGCCGCCGATATCAACCCCGCCGGCTCGGCCGCGGGCCTGCTGGGCTACAACAGCAGCAACGGGGCCACCTTTCTGTGGCTGCTGTCGGACTTTCAGGGTGGCCGGTTTCTGCAGGGCAACAAGCGCCGGATTGAGCTGCCCAATGCCCTGGTTATTGGCCAGGCCGAGGGCCTCTCGTTTATTGACCGCTACCGCGTGTTTATTTCCAACGAGCGCCTCACCACCTTTTTCACGGTGCCGCAGCGGCTATACGCCCTCAATACGAGCCGCTGGCTGGCCCCGGCCGTGCCCACGGGCACCCGCAGCCGGCGCGGCCGGGTGAGCGGCTTCATCATTGCCCCCAACCCGGCCGGCCCCAGCGTGCGCCTTGAGCGGGCCGACGGCCCACCCGGCAACCTCGCCCTCACGCTACGGGATTTGCAGGGCCGCACCATCCTCAAAACCCGCATGGCGGCGGCCGAAAAAACCGTGGAAATAAACACGTCGCAGGTGGCAGCCGGCATGTATCTGCTGACTATTGACGCTGAGGCCGGTACATTTTCGAGAAAAATAGAGATTCCGTAGGGGTGTACTGGCAGTGAGCTGATTGCCGGCCTCCACCCGCCGGCGCAGGGGCCGCGTGCCGGTTTTTCATCCAAACCTCTTTCCTTTACGGCCGTTTCTGAGCTGACCAACCCTCCTTAATTCCCTCCCATGCCCCTCTCCCCTGAAATCCAACACACCATCAGCACCTGGCTCACGCCCGAGTACGATGCCCAGACCCAGCAGGCCATCCGCGATATGCAGGCCGCCGGCCAGGACGATGCCCTCACCGACGCGTTCTACCGCAGCCTGGAGTTTGGCACCGGTGGCCTGCGCGGCATCATGGGGCCGGGCTCCAACCGCATGAACCGCTACACGCTGGGCATGGCCACCCAAGGCCTGTGCAATTACCTGCTGCAGAGCTTTCCCAATCAGGAAATCAAGGTCGCCATCGCGCACGACAGCCGCAACAACAGCCCCCAATTTGCCGAAATAGCGGCCGGTATTTTTTCGGCCAATGGTATTATCGTGTATTTATTTGACAGCCTCCGGCCCACGCCCGAATTGTCGTTCGCTATTCGGGAGCTGGGCTGCCAAAGCGGCTGTGTAATAACGGCTTCGCACAACCCTAAAGAGTACAACGGCTATAAAGTGTACTGGAACGATGGCTCGCAGGTAGTGGCCCCGCACGACACGAATATTATTATCGAAGTCAATAAAATCACCAGCCCGAGCGAGGTGAAATTTGCGGCCGATAATTCGAAGATTATCCGCATCGGAGCCGATATGGACGCGAAATATTTCGCCGAAGCCAAAAAGCTCAGCATCGACCCGGCCGCCATTCAGCGCCAGCACGATTTGAACATCGTGTACACGCCCATTCACGGCTCGGGCATTACGCTGGTGCCCGGCCTGCTGCGCGAGTTTGGCTTCACCAATGTGAACGTGGTGCAGGCTCAGGCCACGCCCGACGGCAACTTCCCCACCGTGCAGTCGCCCAACCCCGAGGAGAAAAGCGCCATGCAGCTGGCCCTCGACCAGGCCCAGGCCACCAACGCCGACATTGTGCTGGCCACCGACCCCGACGCCGACCGCGTGGGCGTGGGCGTGAGAAATGATAAGGGCGAATGGGTGCTGCTGAATGGCAACCAGACGGCCGCCATGCTCACCAACTACCTGCTTTCGGCCCGGCACCGCGCCGGCCAGAGCACGCCGCAGGATTTCATCGTGTACACCATCGTGACCAGCGAAATTCTCGGTGATATTGCCCACGAATACCAGGTGAAGAGCTACCGCACGCTCACCGGCTTCAAGTACATCGCCGGCCTGATTCGCGACCTCGAAGGCCAGGAAACCTACATCGGCGGCGGCGAGGAAAGCTACGGCTTCCTCATCGGCGATTTTGTGCGCGACAAGGACGCCATCTCGGCCTGCGCGCTGGTGGCCGAAATGGCCGCCGTGGCCAAGGACCAGGGCCGCACGCTCTACCAGGAAATGGTGGCCATGTATGCCCACTACGGCCTGTATGTGGAGGATTTGATTTCCCTCACCAAGAAAGGCCAGCGCGGTGCCGAGGAAATTCAGGAAATGATGGCCAGCCTGCGCGCCAACCCGCCCGCTCACATCGCGGGCCTGAAAGTGGTGGAAATCCGCGATTACAAAACCGGCAAAATCCACGACCTGGCCACCGGCCTCAGCACCGAAACCGGCGTGGAAAGCTCCAACGTACTCCAGTTCCTCACCGAAGACGGCAGCAAGATTTCGGCCCGCCCCAGCGGCACCGAGCCCAAAATCAAGTTCTATTTCAGCGTGAAGCAGCCGCTGAAATCGGTGGTGGATTATGACCTGGCCAACCGCCTGGGCCACGAGAAAATCAAGGCCATTATTGCGGATATGAAGCTGCAATAGCGCGCAATAACCCAAACGACCTGCGCCGCTGGCATCCGCCTGCCGAAATGCTGCTATCGCAATAATAAACAATCGTTTATGCGATGCAAACACTTCGACAGGTGGATGCCGGTTGTGCAAAACCGCCGCACTACGCGCGCGCTACTTTGAGTGACTGGCTACCCAATCGCACACCATCATCCCACGCAATCTATCAAGTGAAAAAACAGCTACTTCTTGCAATATTTTTTTCTCTGCTGGGCTTGACCAGCCGGGCGCAGAATAAAGAAAAGGACTTTGTGGTAAAAGCCAACGGCGATACGCTGCGCGGCACCATTCGCAACAGCTTTTACCGCCCGGGGCGGGAAGCGGCCCGATTGCAGCAGGGCAAAACCACGCTGCAATTCAACCCCGATGAAATCGCTGGCTACGGCCGCCCCTACAAGCAGGTGCTGGTTAGCCGGCAGGTGGGCGCGAAGGGCGCGCCCGAGTTCGTGCGGCCCATTGCCCTGGGCTACCTGAGCCTATATGCCGGGACCAATGCCGAAAACGAATTGCGGTTTTATGTCCAGCCCGCCGACTCGGCTTATTTGGTGGAGATAGCGCCGCAGAATGCCATGCTCACCCTGAACCGCCTCATGGGCGACTGCCCGGCCCTGGATTTTGGCGCTGAAGCAACCCGGCGGCGGTTTCCCTATAGTCGGCGCGGGATGCTAGACTTGGTAAAAACCTATAATACCTGCCGCCAACCCGCGCAGCCCACCCGGGTGATGGAGCCAAAGGGAGCGTTGGTGTTTCGGTTTGGCGTGAAGGCCGGCCTTCACGCCAGTCGGTTTAATTTTGGCCCGGAATCGGCAAGCCCCGTTAATTTCAAACCAAGCTACCAGTTTGGCGTGACCCTGAATATGCAGCGCCGCAGTCGGTTTTCGACCCAGATAGAGCTTAATTATCTGTCGCTTAAAAATGAATTCGAGCAGGCAGTAATCAGTCCGAGCATCATTACTTCCTCCCGCGCCGTAACCCTGGCCCTTGACTATAAGCAACTGCAGCTTCCCATTCTGCTGCGCTACCAGCTCACCAACGGCCCGGTACGCGCCTTTATCAACGCCGGGCCCTGTGCCGGATTCAATTTCAGTAATGCTTCTACATTGAAGACCAAATATGTATACCTAAACGATAGCCAGACAAGTCCTTACCAGCTTCCCGAAAGTATCAGCGCGGGCTTTGTAGCCGGTGCGGGCCTGCTGTTTAAAATTCCCACCGGACACCTGCTCAGCCTTGAAGCACGCGTCGACCATCTTTACGACGGTCTGCGGAAATCCTATGCAGCGGAGAGTGATTTTCAAAATCCTCAGCATACTTCTTTCCGCCTCGACGCGGGCATTTTATTTTAAGGCCGTATTGGTACGCCATTCGGAGCCGCCCGGCCTGTACGTTGCTGACTGCTGTAGTCGGGCGCGTCTTCCCACGGCAGGGCCGAATACGAGGACACGAAGGCCCCTTCATCATCGTTCACATCGCTCGGGTAACTGCGCGTAGGTGCCATATCCCGACCGCCCCAGTGCATAACAGGCTATAGGGCGGTCGGGCCGGCGCATACGTCACTGGCTTCTATTACAATTTCGGCACCAGAATGGTACGCCGCCGCACCGAATGCGCGCTGAAATACCCCAGCACATCGCCCGTAAAGTTCGATTTTGGGTTAGCCGGCGAGGCCGTGGCCATGCCCCCACCCTGCAAGGTCAGGTTGAGTGTGCGGAAGTATTCGTACACGTTCACGTCTACGTTTTGCATTTCTACGCGCAGGCTGTCGCCAGCCACGAGTTTGTCGGCATCGGTGCTGCCGCCTCCCCCGCCGCCGCCGCCGCCCAGGCCGCGCACGTTGGGCTTGCCGTCGGTGAACTCGTCGTTTTGCAGGTAGACATTCTTGTTCAGGCGGCCGTTGCGGTACTGCCGGAACAGGTAGTAGTTACGCGTGCCGGCCGGGTCCAGGTAGTCCGGCAGCGCCTGAATATTGCTGCCAATAGCTGATTTCTGCACCCGCAGGCCCGCCAGCGGCACCACCGGCGAGGGCAGCGTGGATACGGCCACGTAGGCCTGCCCATCGGCCTCTACGCGTAGGGTGTAGCGCCGGCCCGGCTGGCCCACAATGGTGCTGCCCCGGTACTGGCCGGGCGTGCTGGTTTCGCGCAGGGTTTCGAGGCCGCCCGCGTCGTTGCTCAGCATGACCACGGCCCCGCTCACGGCCGGAAACGTGTTGGTTTCGGTATAGCTCACGCTGCGCGAGAGCAGCACGGTGCAGGGCTGCCCATCGTCGGCCAGGTTGCCTTCGATGCTCAGGCGCGGGGCGCTGGCCTGCAGGTCGAGGGTGATGACTTTCTGGCAGGACGCGGCGAGCAGCAGGGTGGCGGCAGCGGCCAGGCAGCGCAGGGTGAAACGGGTTGGGGTTTCCATAAAGAGAATCTGGAGCGTCATGCTGAGCGAAGCCGAAGCATCTCTACCGCACAACTATTGCATTCGATTTGACTACTTAGACGGTTGAGATGCTTCGGCTTCGCTCAGAATGACCGCGCTTTTTTCGTTCTGAAACTTTTGCCTTAGAAATTGAAATTGTACGTCACGGACGGCACCATTCGGAACAGGGCTGTTTGAAGGGCCTGCGTGCGCGAGGGGTCGTCAGGGTTGGTTTCGAAGGTGATGCTGTAGGGATTTTCGCGGCCCAGCACGTTGTAGATGGAGAAATTCCAGCTGTGGTGGAAGCGGTGGCCTTCTTTCTGCGGCTTTTCTAGGGTGGCCCCCACGTCGAGGCGGCGGTAGCCGGGCAGGCGGTCGGCGTTGCGCTGGCCGTAGAGGCTCACCACCTGCCCGGCCACGAGGTACTTGCCCACAGGGAAAGTCACGGCGTTGCCGGTGCTGGCCACAAAGGTGCCCGACAGGCTCCAGGCGGGCGAAAGCTGGTACACGCCCACCACCGAAAGGTCGTTGGGCCGGTCCTGCCGGGCGTTGAACCAGCTGCCGCTGTTGATATCGGTGAACTGGCGCTCCGATTTGCTGAGCGTGTAGCCCACCCAGCCGGTAAGGCGGCCGGTTTCCTTTTTCAGCAGAAATTCGATGCCGTAGGCCCGGCCCTTGCCGTAGAGCAGCGTGCTTTCCACGTCCTGGTTGCCGCGCAGCTGGGTGCCGTCGCGGTAGTCAATCTGGTTCTGCAGCCACTTGTAGTACACTTCGGCCGAAAAAGAATAGCCCTGATTAGCCCCCAGCTTGCGGAAATAGCCACCCGAGAGCTGGTCGGCCAGCTCGGGCTTCACGTTGTTGGTGGTGGGCACGTACAAATCGGTGGGCGACGAAGCGGCCGAGTTGCTCAGCAAATGCAGGTTCTGCACGTTGCGGGCGTAGCCGGCTTTTAGGGCGGTATTGTCCGACAGCTGGTAGCTCACCGCCAGGCGCGGCTCCAGGTTCAGGTAGGTTTTGATGACCTGGCCCGACGAATAGCTCTGGCTGCTGAGCACGGCGCCGGCCAGGTTGTAGCTCGAATACGTGCCCGCGCCCAGCAGGCTAAAGGCCGAAAGCCGCAAACCAGTCGTGAAATCCAGCTTGTCCGTGGCCGCCCATTCGTGCGACACGTACGCCGCCGATTCCAGCGAATAGTTGGTTTTGTCGGCCGTGGAATTTACCGCCGCATCGGCCGCCGCCGTAACGTGGCCGGGCGTGATGGTGTGGTAAATGGCGTTCAGGCCGAAGCGCAGCGTCTGCTTCGAGCTGGGCGTGAACTCAAAATCCTGCTTCAGATTCCAGTCCTTAATCTTGGAGTCGATACTGAAATCGGAGTCGTTGGCCCGGATTTTTATCTGGTAATCGTACTTGCTGTAGATGAGCGAGGTATTCGAAAACAGCCGGTCGGTGAACAGGTGGTTGAAGCGCAGCGTGGCCGTCTGGTTGCCGTAGTTATTCTCGAAGGTATTGATGCCCAGCACATCGCGCCCCAGGTAGCCCGAGAAGTAGATGCGGTTGCGGGCATCGAGCGTGTAGTTGGCCTTGGCGTTGAAATCGTAGAAGTAGAGCCGGGCGTTCTTGGTAGTTTCGTTGTTCGACAGCTTCAGGAAAATGTCGGCGTAAGTGCGGCGGCCCGTCACCAGAAACGAGCCCTTGTCCTTCACAATCGGCCCTTCCAACGCCAGGCGGCTGGCAATGAGGCCAATGCCGCCGCTGCCGTGCAGCTGCTGGTTGTTGCCGTCGTTCATCTTGATATCGACCACCGACGACAGCCGCCCGCCGTACTGCGCCGGCATCCCGCCCTTGTACACCGTCAGGTCCTTGATGGCGTCGGAATTGAACGTCGAGAAGAAGCCGAGCAGGTGCGAGGCGTTGTACACGGGCGCTTCGTCGAGCAGAATCAGGTTCTGGTCCACGTTGCCGCCGCGCACCGAAAAGCCGCTGCTTCCTTCCCCCGCCGTTTTGATGCCCGGCAGCAAAGTCAGGGTTTTAATCACGTCCTTCTCGCCAAACAGCACCGGCACCTTGGCAATCTGCTTCATATCAAGCGTTTCCACGCCCGACTGGGCTTTGCTGATGTTGGCCTGGCTGCTGCGGCCAGTCACCACCACTTCGTTCAGCTCCTGGCCGCCGCCGGCCAGCTTGAAATCGAGCCGCTGGCTTTTGTCGAGCGTCACTTGGCGCGGCTGGGCGGCGTAGCCCACAAAGCTGGCCTCCACCGTGTAGGTGCCCGCCGGCAGCGTGAGCGTGTAAAAACCATAGGTATTGGCGGCCGTGCCCGTGCCCGGCAGCTCCAGAATGCGAATGGAAGCACCGGTCAAATCCTCCCCGGTTTTGGCATCCTTAATGGTGCCACTAATGGTGACGCGGCCCTGGGCCTGAACCATTTGTGGCGTAGCACCGGCCAGTATGATGCCGGCCGCCAGCCAGGGCCAGCGCCCCCCATAAATAGATTGGGCCAGACAATGAAAGGAAAGAACAGCGGAACGAGTTGGTTTCATGCCTCAAAACTACCGCCGAACCCCGCCTACCCTTCAGGTTTTTATGCCAATGGCCGGAAAAGCCAGACGATGGGGCCAAGTAAGTGCCGCTTCGACCCGGCCGGTTGTCATTAATAAAGCCCCATCGGGGCGGCACTCGTCTGGCGAGTGTCGCCCCGATGGGGCTTTATCGTTCTTTTTATCCTGCTTACTACCGATATGTCGCCCCTACGGGGCTTTTAGCGAAGGCGCATTTTGCTACAACCGGACCCCAATGCCTGGCCCCAGCATGTAGAACCACCGGCTGGTGCCCAGCAGATAACCGCCCCCCAGGTAGAGCGGAAACGTGAACTTGGCCTCGCGCCGCGTGGGGTACACCGAGCCGAGAATTACCACGCCCAAATCGCGGTTGGTACTGCTGCTGCCCAGGTTGAAGGCATTGAGCGCCACGAAGCCCGCCCCTATTTTGTAGGGCCGCAGGCGGTTGATTTTGTTGGGGCTGTAGAAGCTGAACTGGGCCAGCGTGGCCAGCGAGATACCGCCCAGGTCGCCAAAGCCCGAATCGCCCTGCTTGTGGGTGAGCAGGCCGGCCGGAAAGCTCACGTCGATGTCGAACTTGTAGCGGCGCTTCAGCACCAGCTCTACGGTTTGGGTATAGCCAGGCTCAGCGTATTGGCTGGACTGGTGCTTGACCGTGACCACAATACGGCTCCACTCGTCGAGGTCATAGGTTTTGCGGCCCAGCAGGGAGTTCAGGCTGAGCGGGTCGGTGCGGCACTGCTTGTCCTGGTAGAAAGTGGAGCGGGGCGAGTTGTCGCCGGGGCACACCAGCAGGCTTTCCACGTTGCGCAGCTCAATCAGCTCGCCCTTGCTGTTGAGGGTGCGGATTTCGAACGTCAGGTACTGCTTGCCAAACAGCAAATCGGGCGTATCAATGGCATTGGGGTTGAACTGAAATACCACGTCCCGAATGGTGCCGTCGTAAAGCACCGGGCCGTTGAGCCGCGTGATGGGCCGGGCCGCGTCGCCATACGCCACCGACACAAAGTCGAGCGGGTGCGGCCGCTGAAACTCTTTAATGCTCAGGGCGTAGCCCGTAGCCTGACCCGCGTTGTACACATTGCTTTTCCGCTTATCATAGCTCACCGGCACCCGCACGCGGTACACCAGCCGGGCATCGGTCCGCACCGACGAATCGGACGGAATAACCGGCAGGTCCTCGAACGAGATGCGGGCTTTTTGCAGGCCCTCGCCTTCGAGACGCACGTCCACGGTTTCGCCGGGACTCACGCTCAGGCCGGACGTCCATTCGCCACCCCGGTGCAGCACCTGCACGTTCCGAATCACGGTTTGGGGCGTTATATCCAGGTTGGTGAGGTAGCGGGCCACGTCATTTTCCTTGATGTATAGGTAGCCTTCGGTCTGGCGGTGGGTGTTGTAGGGGCGCAGGTAGCACAGCACCCGGTCGTTGCTGAGAAACTGGCGGGTGAATATTTCAGCGATGAGCTCCCCGCCGGGTTCCTCCTGGTCTTCCACGCGGTAGGTATGGCGCAGGTCGAAGCTGCGGCCGTTGTCCAGAATCAGCTCCGTGCCCTTGCGACGGCTCACATCGTCCATGGTCACGCTGCGCTTGTCGGGCGACAGGAAGCGCAGGCGGCTGGACTTCACGTTGAAATCCTGCTTCAGCACCGGCAGCTGGTAGCTGATGCGGTTGCCGGCCAGCAGAATCGGGCGCTCGGTTTGCAGCTTCACGGCCAGCGTGTGCAGGCCCAGCTGGTTGGGCAGCACGTGCAGGCGCAGGGTGCCGTTGGCTTCGGCCACCAGGCGGTAGTCGAAATCGGCGCCGCGCACCCATTCGCCGGTTGCATGCACGTTGTGCGTGTTCGAGCTGGTGAGCTCAAACACCTTTTCTTCACCCACAAACAATTCGTTATCAGCCACTCGCAGCGCCAGCGTAGTGTGCACGAGTGGCAACAGCGGCACCACCTCGCGGCGTGGCTCGCGCCCGGCCGAGTCGGCGGCCTGCTCCACCACCAGGCGCAGGAAGCGGCTGCTGGTCAGGTTCTGAAACTTGAGGCGCGTGCGAAAACTACCGTCGCCCTCCCGGGTCAGCGAGTCGAGCTGCTGAAAATCGGGATTACGACGAAGGCGCAACGGCTTGGCAATGTTGGTATTGGCCGGGTAGAGGCGCAACTCCACGGTTTCATCGTCGCGCCGGAACCAGAAGTACAGCGTGGGCACGCCCTGCACCAGCGTGGTGTTGCGGCTCAGCAAGTAGGTGGCGGTATCGGTACGCAGGGTGGCTTCGCGCAGCACCGGCGGGCCGACCGGGGCCGTCTGGGCAACGGAGAAATGCGGCATCAATCCCCATAAAATCCCAAAAACAGCAAACGTAACGCGGACGATGAAGGAAGCAGACATTACAGCAGGCGGGCCGAAATACCCCCGCACGGCCGCAAAGGTCGGGCCACGCAAGGCCCACAGCCAAACCCTTAGTCCAAATTCAGTTATTGATTGAATTGCTGGCCTGCTGGCGCGAGTTTAGGCGAAGCCGTAACTCGTGCCGGATGTGGTGGGAGGCTGCGCCTCCCCTGCCGCGCCAGCGGCAAGCGCGACCGCCCCGCCCCAATGGGAGGCGCAGCCTCCCCCGAAAGCCCGGCACGAATTACGGCTTCGCCTAAACTCGCGCCAGCGCTGGGCCAGCGCTGGCATTACGACTTCTCGCGCCGCCGGGTGCCCAGCAGCAGCAGTATCAGCAGCAGGAAGCCGGTAGCGCCCAGGCTCCACCACGTTATTTCGGGCACGCCCCGGTGGTAGGGCATGGCGGCCGAGTAATGGCCCAGCAGCGACAGCCCCGAAAACAGTAGCCCGCCCACGCACAGCAGCGCCAGAATGGTGCGGCTCACCAGCTGGTCGGCCTTGCGCAGCAGCGTGGTGTAGCCCACCAGCTCGAACTTCAGGCGCAGCTCGCCTTTGCTGATTTTGCGCACAATCTGACGCACATCGGCGGGCAGGGTTTGCAGCAGGGCCAGCAGCTGCGTGCCGGTGTATTCGGCTTCGGTAAGCAGGTTTTCGCGCGAGTATTGCTCGCGGATAATCTTGGCGCCGTAGGGGGCCACAAATTCGAAGGTGTTGAAATTCGGGTGCAAAACCTTGCCGATGCCTTCCAAAATGACCAGCGCCCGCAGGATGAGGAACACGGCCCCCGGCACCTGCAATTTGTAGTTGTAGATGATGCCCTGGAGCGCGTCGGCCAAGTCGCTCATACTCATTTCCTTCACGTCAAGCATAGCGAAATCCTCAATCAGCTGGCTGAGGTCGGACTCGAAAGCGCGCATGTCGGGAATTTCGGCCGTGAGGGCCAGCCGCCGGAAATTCAGGGCCATGCTGCGGGCATCCTGCCGCGCCATGCCGATGAACACGCCCGCGAAGGCATATTTCTGCTGCTTGGTGAGGCGGCCCACCATGCCGAAATCGATGAGCACGATGGTGCCATCGGGGCGCACCAGCACATTGCCGGGGTGCGGGTCGGCGTGGAAAATCCCGAACTCAAAAATCTGGGTCAGGTAGATGTCCATGCCATTTTCGGCCACGTCGGCCGGGCTCAGGCCCCACTCCAGCAGCTGCACCTTGTCGGTAATCTTACAGCCGCTCACAAACTCAATCACCAGAATGCGCTCCGTGCTTAGCTCCCGGTAAGGCTTGGGCACGTAAAACGTGGTGTATTCTTCGTAAAGCTTGCGGAACTGCTCCATTGAGCGGGCTTCGGCCGTGTAATCCAGCTCCTTGCTCATGCTGCGCTCGAAGGCGTCCACGATATCCTGCGGGTTGGCGAGGCCCTGCTTTTGCAGGAAGCCGGCCGTAAGGCGCACCAACTCGTGCAGCAACGCCAGGTCGGAGCGCACTTTTTCGCGCACACCGGGGCGCTGCACTTTCACTACTACTTCCTCGCCCGTTAGCAGCCGCGCCCGGTGCACCTGCCCGATGCTGGCCGAGCCCAGCGTAATATCATCGAACTCGCTGAAGACCTCCGAAATCGGCCGCCCCAGCTCCTCCTCGATAATCTGACGGGCCAGGGCCGTTTCGAAGGGCGGCACGTTGCTCTGCAGCTTCTCAAACTCGTCAATCAGGGCTTCGGGCAGCAAGTCGGCCCGGTTGCTCATGGCCTGTGCCAGCTTAATGAATGTAGGGCCTAACTCCTCTATTATCAGGCGCACCCGCTCCCAGCGCGTGGTTTCAAACACCTGCCGGTCAGCCCGCTGCCAGCTCAGGCGGCGCGCCTGGCTCACGAGGCGGCGCAGCGGCGTGGTCGTCACCACGTCCTCAAAGCCGTAGCGCAGCAATACCTCGGCCACCTGCCGAATGCGGGAGAGGTTGGAAATCGTATTTTTAAACATTGACCGCAGATTTACGCAGATTAAACTGATTTCGCGGATTCAGGCGAGCTACGCCTCCGTTTCGGGCCGGTAGTATTACACAAAAAACCCCGCTTGCAAACAGCAAACGGGGTTTTGCACTAGCAGGCAAATTACTACGAGTTGCTCTCGCCGCTGGCCGCAGCAGTCGAAGCAGCCGGCTTCGCGGCGGGTTTGGCGGCGGCCTTCGCAGCCGGCTTCGCGGCGGGTTTGGCGGCGGGCTTAGCAGCAGCTTTGGCGGCCGCAGCCGTTGGCTTAGCAGCAGGTTTTGCAGCGGCAGCAGCCGTAGCGGCGGTTGATTTCTGGGCGGTGCCGGCGGCGGCGCTCACGCGGTCGGCCACGTTTTTCACGGCACCGGCGGCGCGGCTGGCAGCTTGGTTAGCGGTGGTTTTAGCGGCGCTTACTACGCCGGAGGCTTTGGCAGCGGGCTTGGTGGCCGCTTTGGCAGCGGTTTTTTTGGCGGCGCTTTTACCTTTGGCGGGCTTGGCATCGGCGAGGCCCACGGTGCTCTTGGCGCGGTCCACGATGCCCTGGAACTGCTTTTCGAGCTCAACGCGTTTGGTTTCGCCGCTTTTCAGCAGCTCATCCACAATTTTCTTGCCCTCGGCCTGGGTCATCTTATTGTCCTTCACCAATTTCTCAATGGTGCTCTGGACCGACTTGCTGCCCTGGGCGATGTAGCCGACGCCAGCATTTACGAACTTTTTAAACAAATCTTCCATGATGCAGGAAACGAGTTGGGGTGAAAGAAAGAAAAGGGAACCTACTGTATAAAAGCCCGTTGCCATACCAAATTAGTATGCAAGCCGACTAAATTCGATACAAACCTACACACACGCGCCAACATAGTTGAGCGGTGTACGCCGGATTTCTCCAAAAGTGGCCTAAAATCATCAAAAAGAGAATTTATTTTTTCAATTTCCTGAATATTCCACCCTCGGCCCAACGCTGCACAATGCGTTCAGCGACAGCTTATGCGGCGCGGCGACGTAGCGACACGCGCCGCTCGGCCAGCGGCAGGCGCACGGGCGCGGCCAGCGGCTGGGCCCACATATCCGTCAGGAAGGCTGCCACCTGGTCGAGGGCCTGCCGGGCCTCGGGCACCACGCGCCAGAACAGATGCCACCAATGCACCAGTCCTTCAAATGGTTGCAGGGTTACGGACACTCCGGCAGCCTGGGCTTTGCGGGTGAATTTTACCACGTCGTGATACAGCACTTCGGCCGTGGAAATCTGGATAAGCAGCGGCGGCAGGCCGTGCAAATCGGCCTGCGCGGGTGATAGCAGCGGGTACGTGAGGGGCGTTTTGTGGGCGTAGAGGGGGCCCCAGGTCCGCATTTGCAGGGCTTCGAGCAGGAGGCCTTCTTCGCGGGCCACGCGGCGCAGGGCAGTGATGGGCAGGTTCAGGTCGGTCCAGGGCGAGAGGCCGATGCCGGCGGCGGGCAGGGCCTCGCCGGCATCGCGCAGGGCCAGCAGCAGGGCCAGGGCCAGGCCGCCCCCGGCCGAGTCGCCGCCCACCACGATGTCGTGCGGCTGGTGGCCGTGGCGTAGCAGCCAGCGGTAGGCCCGCCGGGCATCATCCAGCGCGGCCGGAAACGGGTGGTCAGGGGCCTTGCGGTAGTTGATGGTGAGCACGTTGAGGCCCGTACGCTGGGCCAGGCTGCCCACCAGGCTGCGGTGGGTGTTCAGCGAGCCCAGCACGTAGCCGCCGCCGTGCAGGTACAGCAGCACTCGCGTGGCGTGCGCGGCGCGGGGCCGCAGCCATTCGGCTTCAAGGCGGTTATCAAGTTTAAAGCTTTCCAGATTCACCTTCCAAGGCATGAACTGGAATAGTGCGCCGGTTTCCATCGCCAGCCGAATGGCCCCCACGCTGGGCTTGCGGCGGGCCAGCGGCGCGGCCGCCGCCGTGAGGAACTGCTTGAGCAGCAGGTGTTGAAACGAGGGCATTGGTTTGAATTATAAATTTTGAATTATAAATTATAAATGCTATTTCAGGGTATGGCATTAGTGCTTTTGGTGCTAATAACGATGCTGCCGATAATTCTTTTTATTTCGTCAATCTCCTGATAAACTGAGTGAAATATTGGTGTAGGTAAATAATCATTATCGTGGAGCAACCGCAGCCAATACGCTGTTTCGCAGGCTTCTTTGGCAGCGATGGTAAGCTTGTGGATAAAATCGGTGCGGGAGGAAGCAGCCACTGCTTCCTCCACGTTGGCACCTATCGATGTTCCGCTTCTTAAAATCTGTTTTGAAAGGACGTATTCTCGTTGCTCCTGTGTCAAATATTTATGCAGCTTCACAATGCGCGATGCAAATGCGTACGTTTTGTCAACAATGATATTATCCTTCATTTCAAAACTGACGGCCCATGCCAGCCATTTATAATTTATAATTCAAAATTTATAATTACCTCCCACTTTTTGCCCCAGCTTATTGCCTTTGTAACCTTTTATTGCCAGCGGAATCCAGCCTATCAACGGGATGAAATAGGCCAGGGTTATGGGGTTGCGCCAGAGCATTTTCAGCCACGCGCCGGGCTTATCGAGCTGCATGCGGAAGCTGCGGCGGCCCTCCTTCACATAAAGGCGCTCGAACTCGGTGAACATGGCGGGCCAGGCGAAGGGCAGGAAAAACGGGAAGAAGCGACGGTTTTCCTTGATGCGCTGCCAGAGCTCGGCCCAGCGGTAGGGCTTCTGGCCGTGGGCGAGCACGGCGGCATCCATTTCGGTCTGCATTTTTTGGCGAACCTGGTCGCTCAGGGCCAGGTATTCTTCGCGGGTCAGCTCATCAACGGTTTTATCGGTGAGGTCGGACGGGCGGATGCGGGTGCCCATCACGAAGGTGAGCTTGGCCGGGAAAGCCAGGTAAAAGGCCCAGGGCTGAATGAGCACCAGCACCAGCAGCAGCGTGAGGGGCAGGAATGGGATGCCGATTTTCTTGGTCAGCCGGTTGATTGGTTCGAAGCTGTAGGCGTAAGGATTGAGGTATTCGGCGTTGATGGTGTAGAACGGGATGATGTCGGTACCGTGCTGCAGGGCCAGGCGCACCATGCTGGTAGCCAGGCGCTGAATCTGGTACTTGCGGTTGAACCCCTTGCCGATGCCGGGCACGCCCTCGGGGTACAGCATCAGGTTGTGGTCCTGGTAGTACATCATGGTTTCGAAATTCAGCGTCGTGGCATCCACGCTGCCGCATTTCTTCCAGAATTCGCGCACCAGGTACGGGTTCATCAGGGCAGTTTGGGAGAGCAGCGGGGCCGAGAGCGGGCGCGGCAAGTCGCTGATATTGCCATTCTTGGCCAGCAGGTGGCGCCACAGGTGCGACAGCGCCACGATGGCATCCCAGGGGAAGGCCATGCCGGAATGGTTGCTGGCGAAGATGAGCGGCCGGTCGGGATTGTTGCGCTGCGGGAAGTGCTCGAAGCCCACCAGCTCGGAGCGGAACCACACGCGGTCGAGCAGCTGCAGGATGTTTTCGTCCAGCGTTTGGGTGAATTCTTCCCGGAAATAGTCGTCGTAGATGTGCTGGTTGGCCACAATGGCCGGTGGGGGCAACGAAGACGCGGTAGTGGCAGGCATGGTGGGAATTTGCGGCGGACGAGGGACGGAAGATAGGATAATTTCTACCGCCGCGCTTGGTGGCTTGTGCTAATACCGGTTCCCGCAGAAGTCGCGGAGGCCAACGCTGCGGTTCGCCGAGCGCGGCCGCCCCTTATCCCCGGCGGCCGAAAATGGCACTGCCCACCCGCACCAGCGTGCTGCCTTCGGCCACGGCCAGCGCGTAGTCGCCGCTCATGCCCATCGAAATATCGCAGAATGCCGGCGCATCGGTAAAATACGTGGCTTTCAGGTGGTCGAAGTAGCCGTGCAGCGTTTGAAACTCCTGCCGCAGCTGGTGCTCATCGGGGGTGAAGGTGGCCACGCCCATCACGCCGGTAAGGCGCACATTCCGGAATTGCTGATACTCTTCGGAGGCCAGCATTTCCTCGGCCTCGGCCAGCGAGAGGCCGGATTTGGTTTCTTCGGCGGCGATGTGAAACTGCAGCAGGCCGTTGATAACCCGGTTGCCTTCGGCGGCACGCTTGTCGATTTCGCGCAGCAGCTTCAGGCTGTCGATGCTTTGGATGGTGTGCACAAATGGGGCCAGCAGCTTCACCTTGTTGGTCTGGAGCTGGCCGATGAGGTGCCACTCCACATCGGTGGGTAGCTGGGGCTGCTTGGCGGCCATTTCCTGGGGCCGGTTTTCGCCAAAGCAGCGCGCCCCGGCAGCATAGGCCTCCTGCAGCAGCTCGACGGGGTGGGTTTTGGTGACGACGCAGAGGCGGGCGGCGGTGCCGGCCAGCTCGGCGTTGATGCGGTGAATGTTATCGGCGATGGAGCTTGTCATTTAACAGTTATCATTTAACATTTAACAATTTGTTTTCATCAGCTCACTTGCCATTTCCCAATTAACCAGTGCGCTTACACTGCTTCCACGCACGGGGAAAGGCCCCTGCCACTTGTAACCGCTGAACAACTGTTAAATGTTAAATGATAACTGTTAAATGAATGTCAGTCCTCCAGCGGGTTGCTCAGAAACGTGCTTTTTAGCAGCAGCCACAGCAGCCACAGCGCAATGCTGAGCCACAGATACGGCCGGTAGAAATCCTTGGTATTGCGAAACCGCAGCTGCTTGATTTCGGATTTTTCGAGGCGGTTGATTTGGGCGAACACCTCGCGCAAAGCGCCCGTATCGGTGGCCCGGAAGAAGCGGCCATCGGCGGCGGCGGCCAGCTGGCGCATGGTGGTTTCGTCGAGGCGGGTGTTCACGTAGCGGGTGCGGCCCAGGGAGTCCTGGCCGTAGGGCACAAAACCGTCCTTGCCCAGCCCGATGGTGTAGATGCGGATGCCGAAGGCGTGGGCCAGCTGGGCGGCCAGCAGCGGGTCGAGGCTGCCGGCGTTGTTCTCGCCATCCGATAGCAGGATGCACACCCGCGACCTGGCCGTGGACTCGCGCAGGCGGTTGGTGGCCACGCCCAGGGCCGTGCCAATGGCCGTGCCGTCTTCCTTAATCATGCCCACGCGCAGGCTACGGAGGTCCTCGCGCAGCAGGTCGTAGTCGGTGGTGAGGGGGGCCAGGGAGTAGGCTTCGCCGGCGAAGGCCACCAGGGCGAGCCGGTCGCCGGCGCGGGAATTCACAAAATCGGTGGCAATGCGCTTCGCGGCTTCGAGGCGATTGGGGCGCAGGTCTTCAATTTCCATCGAGCCCGACACGTCGAGGGCCAGCACGAGGTCGATGCCCCGGCCGGACTGCTCCACGCGCTCATCGGTGCGCTGCGGGCGGGCCAGCGCCACAATGGCGAAGCTGAGGGCGAGGGCCAGCACCACATCGGGCACGAAGCGCAGCACGGCCGCCCAGTCGCGCCGCACGGGGCCGGGCGCAAAGGCCACCACCACCTGCGCCCGCCGCCGCGCCAGCAGCCAGCGCAGCCCAAACAGCAGCGGCACGGCCGCAATGAGCAGCAGCAGGCGCGGCTGCTGCCACTGGTAGCCGGCCAGCGTGGTATAGCGCAGAAGGTTGAAAAAGTCGTTCAATTAAAATGGTATACGAATGACAAAAGAACGTCATGCAGCGCGCAGCGAAGCATGACGTTCTTTTTTACCTGTATGCGCTACCCCGTGACGGACGCGTACCGCCGCTCGGCAAAGCCGCGCAGGCGCTGAAAGGCGCGGTCAACTTCGGCGGCTTCTTCGGTTTGTACGTTGCCGTAAATCACCTTATCGGTAGCGTTCAGAGCTTTGCGCACATCGGAATCATTCTCGAAATACGCCACGATTTCGCGGGTGGTGAAGGAGTTCAGGCCGCTGTTTTCGAGGCCGGCGAGGTAGTTTTTCCAGAGTACCACGGCGCGCTCCACGTTGGTGGCCGAGCGCGAGAGCTCGAATCGCTCGACGTGCCGCGCAAACTGCGCCAGGAAATAGCCGTGGTTTTTGCGCCGCTTGTAGGCCGAGTAGCGCCGCACCAGCCCCTGCCGAAACAGCGCCGCGCCCCCCGCCAGCAGCAGCAGTACCGCCAGCGCCCCGGCAATCCAGTAAGGGTAGTTGAAAATGGGCTCGATGGGCACCAGGGCCAGGTTTTGGCGCAGGTCGGGCAGCTCGGTGGCGTTGGGCTGCGGCGCGGCCGTGCGGCGCAGGCGCACCCGGCTGGGCGGCGGCAGAATGCTCAGCGTATCGGCCCCTTGCAGCACGGCCACGGGCAGGGCCAGGGTTTGCACCGAATCGAGCCGGAACGTGCGCAGGTGGTACACGGCCCGGTCGAGGCTGATGCCCCCTCGGGTACGGGTAGGAAAAAAGGTTTTGCCCGCGTACTCAAACGGCGCAAACCGGGCCAGTGAGTCCGGAAAAACCACTTCCAAATCGGGCGCGTGCTCGTAGCGCAGCTCGTAGTCGAGCGGCTCGCCCACTAGGGTTGTTTGCTTCTGAAAGCGGCCCTGCGGAATGGGCGTCGGGGTAGTCTGGGCCTGGGCGGAAATGCTATTTATTAGAAAGACCGTCATGCAGAGCGCAGCGAAGCATCTTGCCCGGGGTAGTAATCCACTATTCAAAAAACAGTTACTGCCTCGGGCAAGATGCTTCGCTGCGCTCTGCATGACGGTCTTTCCCTCTCCCCAATGCTCGATGCGATGCTTACCCACGGCGGCCCGATTGACGACGATGACGAAACAAATTCACCAGCTGGGGCACAAAATCGCCCTCCGTACTCAGGGCCAGAAAGCCGGTGCGGTGGCGGCGGCATATGTTTAGTAGCTCTGCTTCCTGGCGCTCGGCGGTGGCTTCCTGGCGGGCCCGGAAATCGGGGCTGGAGGTGTTCACCCAGCGCACCTGGCCGGTTTCGGCATCACGCAGGGGCACAATGCCCAGGGCCGGAAACGTGCGCTCGCGCGGGGCCTGCAGCTGCACCACTATCAGGTCGTGGCGCTGGGCCAGCATGGTGAGCTCCCGCTCGTAGTTGCCATCAATAAAATCGGACACCAGCACCACCAAGCTGCGGCGCTTGAGCAGCCCCAGCGCCTGCCGGATGCCCGCCCCCACCCCCGTGCGGCCCGAAACCGGCACCAGCGAGTACAGCCGGCTGATGAGCGCATACGCCGCCCGCGGCCCCTTGCCGGGCGGCAGATACAGCTCCTTCTGGTCGGAAAACGCGAACAGACCCAGCGCCGAGCCCTGCCGGGCGGCCGACAGCGCCAGCAGCCCCGCAATGTCGCGGGCCACGTCGAGCTTGCGGCGCTGGCCGTCGCCCACGTCCAGCGAGGCGCTCACGTCCAGCAGCACCAGCACCTGCTGCTCCTTTTCCTCCTTGTAGGTTTTCACGAACGTGCCGTGGCCCTTGCTGCTCACGTTCCAGTCGATGGCGCGCACTTCATCGCCGTACTGGTAGAGGCGCACGTCGTCGAACTCCAGGCCCGTGCCTTTGAATACGGAGTGAAAATCACCCTGTAGCTGGGCCTCCACCGCTTTGCGAATGCGGATTTCGAGGTGGCGCAGGCGGCGCACCAGGTCGGTGAGCGCCGAGGGCACAGAGGGGTTCATGGGGGATTTAAAAGTTGGGAGTTAAGAGTTAAGAGTTAGGAGTTGTGAGGTTGAGGGTGAGAAATCAAGTTCGCAACTCTTAACTCCTAACTTTTAACTCTCCAATGGCGAAGCTACGGCGCTGGGCTAACTTTGCGACGTGAAATCATTCCGCCGTTGCTGCCTGGGCCTGGTGCTGGCCCCTCTCCTACTGGCTTTGCCCGCCTGCCAGCGCCCTGAAGAGGCCCCTATGCCCGCCGATTTGATACCCCGCGAGCACATGGCCCAGATGCTGGCCGACCTGCATCAGCTCGAAGCCCAGGTGGAAAGCAGCCGCCTTTCGCCCGATTCGGGCCGGGCCCTGTACCTGGCGCAGCATAAAAGCCTGCTGTGGAAGCACGAAGTTACCGACTCGGCCTTCCAGCGCAGCTACCGCTACTACGGCATCCACGGCAAAGACCTGAACGAAATCTACGCCGGCGTTATCGACACGCTCAACCATCGGGAAACCAAGCTCAACCCTGCCAGCAAGCCCGCCACCGACCAGTGGGGGCCACCCAAAACCAACTAAACCAGCCGCTGCCCATTGGGCACCGGGCCCGCCACGGCAGCCAGCACAATATGCCCGTCGGCATCGGCCAGGCCGGTTACCAGCACTTCGGAGCGAAACTTCCCAATCTGCTTGGGCGGGAAATTGACCACCGCCAGTACCTGCCGGCCCACCAGTTCCTCCGGCGTGTAGTGGTGCGTAATCTGGGCGCTGGACTTTTTCAGGCCGATTTCCGGTCCAAAATCAATCAGTAGCTGATACGCCGGCCGGCGCGCTTCCGGGAAAGCCCGCGCCTCCCGAATGGTACCCACGCGCAGGTCGACGCGCTCAAACTCGGCCCAGGTGAGGGTTGTGGGAGATGGAGATTCCATGGTTTGGGGAGAATTAGAAAACGGTCATGTCTCGGCTGCGCTCAGCATAACCGTTTTGTGGCTTTTACCTACTCCACTGCGAAAGCCTTCAGCTGCTCCAGTTTCAGCTGGGTTTGCTTTTCCCAAAACGCCTGCCGCACGGCGTTCAGGCCGTGGCCGGTTTCCGCATCGTAACGGTTCTGCTCGTTGTCCCAGGCGGCATATACGGCCTTGGTCACGTTGTTGAAAGCCGGCTGGAGTTTATTGCAATCAGCCTTAGCAGCAAAGGCAACCAGCTTCTGGCGCATAATGCGGGCATAGGCTTCGGTGATATCGAAGTGCAGCTGCTCGTGGCGCAGCAGGGCTTCGGAAGCCGTTTTGGGGTTCTGAAACCACGACGTATTGGGGTCGAATGCCGCCGTTACGGTGGAGCTGAATACGAAATCGCGGCAGGCGGCATTCGACTTGATATCGGCCGAGGTGAGGGCCGCCAGCCGGTCCGACAGCCCGGGATGGCCCTGAAAATCGGCCATCGTGAGCCGCCGCGTGGCCGACCACGGGATGGGCGGCGCGGGCACGGGTTTGGTGGCCGGGGCAGCGGCTGGCTGGGGTTTCGGGGCCGGGCCCTGGAGCAGCACAGCGGCCGTTAAAATCGAAATCAGAAAAGAAAGCATGGAGGCAAAGTAATGAGATGCACGCGGCCGGCGCGGGTTGCCGGCCGCCATAGCGCGAACCGCAGCGCGAACGTTGTAGTTCGCGCTACTGCGCCGATACCGGCTCGGGCACGTAGCCCGGCGCGGTTTCGCGCCGGAAGCGCACAATCAGCACGCCCGCCACAATGGTAAGCCCCAGCAGCAGCCCCGTCCACACGCCCGGCGCACCAAAATGCAGCCGAAAACCCAGGAAGTAGCCCAGCGGCAGCGCCACCGCCCAATAGGCCAGCAAGGCCACCACCGAAGGCACCTTCACGTCTTCCAGCCCGCGCAGCGCGCCCAGGCCCATCACCTGCAAGCCATCGGACACCTGAAACAGGGCCGCGATGAGCAGCAGCGTGCCGGCCTGCGCTACCACGGCCGCATCGTGGCTATAAAGCAGCGGGGCCTGGTGCCGCAGGGCAATAAAGAGCGTCGCCATGGTGGCCATAAATCCAAAGCCCAGCACGTAGGCCGCGAAACCGGCCTGCCGCGCCGCCGGCATGTCCCCTTCCCCCATCAGCTTGCCCACCCGGATGGTGGCCGCCGCCGCAATGCCGCTGGCCGCCATATACGTTATCGAAGCCAGGTTGATGGCCACCTGGTGCGCGGCCAGCGGCACCGCGCCCAGCCAGCCAATCATGATGGCGGCCGTGGCAAATGCGCCTACTTCGAAAGCCATCTGCACGCCGATGGGCGCGCCCAAATCGAACAGCCGGCGCAGCGTGGCCCAGTCGGGCAGCCAACTGTGCACGGCGGCGCGGTACTGGTGCAGGCGCTGAGCCATAAGCACATACGTCGCCATGAGCGCGGCCATGAGTATGCGGGCAATGAGCGTGGCCCAGGCCGAGCCCATGAGCCCCATCTGGGGGGCACCCCAGTGGCCGAAAACCAGCGCGTAGCACAAGGCAGCATTCACCACGTTGGCCAATACCGACAGCCACATGGCCTGCCGCGTGAGCCCCAGCCCCTCGGCGAACTCGCGGAAGCCCTGGAAAATCATCAGCGGCAGAAACGACCAGCTGATAACCCGCACCCAGGGCGCGGCCATGGCCTCCACGGCCGGCGGCTGACCCAGGTAATGCATGAGCGGCGGCACCAGCTGGCCCAGCCCCGCCAGCGCCAGCCCCGCCAGCACACTCAGCCAAACGGACGACACAAGCAGGCGGGCCAGCACGGGCAGGTCGCGGCGGCCATCGGCGGCAGCTACCAGGGGCACGGCTCCCATGCTCAGGCCAATGCCCAGAATCATGATGACGTTGGTACTGTTCACGCCCAAGCTCACGGCGGCCAGCGGCACGGTACCCGTGCGCCCCACCAGCACCGAATCGACGAAACTTACCATGATGTGCCCCAGCTGCGACAGCACCACCGGATAAGCCAGCAGCAGCGTAGGCCGCAAATGAGGACGAATATTACTCAGCATAATTCCTTAAAAAAGCCCGGCAAAGGTCTTGCCCTTCCCCAAACCCGGAGCCGTTGCTCCGGTCTGACCGCCCCAGACGGTCAGACCGGTTGTCGTCAGGGCGAAATCGTGCTCACTTCAACCGGTCGGACCGGCGCAACGACCCGCCGTTCGATAGCTGTCAGATAGTTCTGGGTGAGGACACGCAAAGGTACGGGCCGCCCGCGCGCAGAACGGGTCAAATCACCGTCGCAGCCCGATACAAAGACGCCTGCTCGCGGCTCGTTGATGAACGGCACCGCCGGTACAGACCAAACAACGAGGAAATGTGATTATGCAGTTCTACGCCCGTACCGTGGCCTCAATAATGGCCAGCGCCCGCCGCAAGTCCTCTTCCGCCACGGCGTAGGACAGGCGCAGGAAGCCCGGCGCGCCGCAGGTGGCCCCGTCCACCACTTCTACCCCGGCGGCGGCCAGGCGCCGCACCAGCTGCGCGGAAGCCTCCGGCAACGGCAAACCGGGCGCGAGAAAGCGGGTGAAATCGGCAAAAACGTAGTAAGTGCCTTCGGGGGCCACCACGGCGGACGCGCCGGGCAGGGCCGCGAGGCCAGCGAGCAGCAGCTGCCGGGTGGGCTGCAGCTGCGCGCACAGCGCCGCGCCAATGGCGTTGGCGTGCTGCGTGGCGGCCAGCGCGGCCTGCTGGGCAGTAACGGGCACTGCCACCCCGGTGCTAAACAGCCGCGCCGCCACGGCCCGCGCCAGCTCGGGCGGGGCCACCAGGCAGCCCACGCCCCAGCCCGCCAGCGCCAGGGATTTCGAGAAGCCGCTCACCACCACATGCCGCTCGTGCGGGCCGGGCTGGGCCAGCAGTGTGGGCACTGGCTCGGGCCCGAAGCTGATGCCTTCGTAAATCTCATCGCTGAGCACCCATAGGTTCGGGAATTCGGCCGCGACTGCCAGCAAAGCCGCCCACTCGTTCTGCGAATACACACGGCCAGTGGGGTTA
The DNA here is from genome assembly GCF_012275535.1 of Hymenobacter artigasi. Taxonomy (GTDB): domain Bacteria; phylum Bacteroidota; class Bacteroidia; order Cytophagales; family Hymenobacteraceae; genus Hymenobacter; species Hymenobacter artigasi. Next base: position 180,492 of record NZ_JAAVTK010000006.1, read on the forward strand.
CCCGGATTGCTGAGGATGAGCAGCCGCGTGGCCGGCGTGAGGGCCGCCCGCAGCATTTCGGGCGTGAAGGCGTAGTTGTCGGCGGCGCTGAGCGGCAGCGGACGCAACGTGCCGCTGGCCCGCCGCACCAGGTCGTAGAAACCGAACCAGTTGGGGGTGGGCAGCAGCACGTCGTCATTGGGCCGCAGTATTTCGCTGAGCACGGCAAAAAGGCCCGTTTTGGCCCCGGCCGTTACCAGTACCTGCTCGGCCGTAACGCTGGTAGCGCCGCGCTGGCGGTAGCGCTGGGCCAGGGCTTCGCGCAGCTCGGGCAGGCCAGCGGCGGGGCTCACGGACAGGGGCTGGCCGTGCTCCCGGGCTTGGCGCAGAGCTTCATCGGCGGCGGCCAGAGCTACTTTGGGTACTGCAAAATTTCCGTAGCCGGACGCGAGGCTGAGCATGGGATGAATTGATAGTTAGGAGTTAAGAGTTATGAGTTATGAGTTAAAGGTTAGGAGTTAGCGAGCTGATATTTCAAACTCTTACCTCCTAACCTTTAACTCCTAACTCTATTGTATAGCCAACACTACATCGGCAAAATCGGTGGCCGGGTCGGTGAAATATTCCACCACCCGCAGGCCGGCTTCGGCAGCCAGGGCTTCAATCTGGGGCAGGGTGAATTTGTAGGAATTCTCGGTATGAATTACCTCCCAGGCCGCGAAATCGAAGGATTCTTCGAGGGCGGCCACGCGCACCTGCTGCGCGCGGGTGCTCACCAGGAAGGAGCGCACGGCCCCGTTCAGGGGGCTGTAATCCGTGTAGTGCTGCCAGTGGGCGAGGTCAAAGTCAGCCCCCAGCTCGCGGTTGAGGCGGGTGAGCAGGTTGAGGTTGAAAGCCGCCGTTATGCCCTGCGCGTCGTCGTAGGCTGCCCGGATGCGCCGCGGGTCCTTCTGCAAATCGAAGCCGATTAGCAGGCGGTCGGCCGGGGCCAGGGGCGCGGCCAGCTGGCGCAGGAAATCGAGCCGCTCGGCCGGGCCGAAGTTGCCGATGTTCGAGCCCAGAAACAGCACCGCCTTGCTGCCCGGCCGGGTGGGCAGCTCGGTGAGCGCCGTGGCATAATCCGCCACCACTGGAACCACCTGCAAGTCAGGCAGCTCCTGCTGCAGCGCGGATACCAGTCCCGTCATGGCTCCCGCCGAAATATCCACCGGGGCGTAGGTAAATGGGCTGCCGGCGGCCAGCAGCTCGCGCAGCAGCAGCTTGGTTTTGGCCCCGTCGCCGGCGCCCAGCTCCACCAGCGCAAACTCGCCGCCGTCTGCCGGGCTCAGGGCCGCCGCGATGGCCGCGCCGTGTTCCCGAAAAATGGCAAACTCAGCCCGCGTGGGGTAATACTCTGGCAAATCCATGATTTGCTGAAACAGGCGACTGCCCGCGTCGTCGTAGAAATACATCGACGACAATGCTTTGGGCGCACGGCGCAGGCCTTCGGCCACGTGCTGCGCCAGTTCGGTCAGTACATTTATCATTTAACAATTAACATTTAACAGCCGCTGGATTTGCGCCCGGGCGGCTTGGTGGAATGGGAAAGATGAAAGCGTGTTAAATGATAAATGTTAATTGTTAAATGACCTTGCCAGGCGGATGCCCGTGAACTGCCAGCGCTTATCGGCGTGGAAAAAATTGCGGTAGCTGATGCGAATATGATTTTCGGGCGTGGCGCAGGAGCCGCCGCGCAGCACCAGTTGGTTCACCATAAACTTGCCGTTGTATTCGCCCAGCGCCCCGGCGGCGCGGGCGTAGCCCGGGTAGGCGTGGTAGGCCGAGTAGGTCCATTCCCAGCAGTCGCCCAGCAGCTGGTGGCATTGGGTGGGGTCGGCATCGGCGGGCAGGGGCTGCGGGTCGAAGAGGTTGCTTTCGAGCCAAGTGCCGGCGCTAGTAGTGGCCCCGAAATGGCGGGCGGCGGTTTCCCATTCGGCCTCGGTGAGCAGGCGTGCTCCGGCCCAGTTGGCGTAGGCATCGGCCTCGTAAAAGCTGATGTGGGTAACCGGGGCCTCAGGCCGCACCGCCTGCAGGCCATGGTGCGTGAAGCGGTGCCAGCCATCGGCGTGCCGCACCCAGTAGAGCGGCGCTTCCCAGCCCTCGGCCTGCGCCAGGTCCCAGCCCTCGCCCATCCAATAGCGGAAATCGCGGTAGCCGCCGGCTTCGATGAAGGCCAGAAACTCGGCGTTGGTCACCAGGCGGTTTTGCAGCTCGAAGGGGGCCAGCAGCACATCATGCGCCGCCAGCTCGTTATCAAAGCAAAAGCCGCTTTCCTGAAAGCCTATCCGGTGCACGCCGCCGGGCACGGGCAGCCAGGACGCTTCTTTTGAGTTAGAAGTTAAGAGTGAAACGTTAAGAGCTGATTCGGCAGAGGCTCCTGCTTCAACCCTTACCTTTTCACTTTTAACTTTTAACTCAAATAAGTCCTCTCCAAGGTAGGCCGGGGCCAACGGGCTGGTGCTGAGGATGTATTTGATGTCGGTGGCCAGCAGCTCCTGGTGCTGCTGCTCGTGCTGGAGGCCCAGCTCCAGCAGCTCAAAAAATACCGGGGGCAGGTCGCGCCGCTCGGTCAGGAGCCGGGCCAGCGCGGCATCGACGTGGGCACGGTAGGCCAGCACATCGGCCAGGGCCGGGCGCGAGAGCGTGCCCCGGTCGGCCCGGTTCACCCTGGAGCCGAGGGAGTTGTAGTAGGAATTGAACAGGTAGGCGTATTCCGCATGGAACAGCTCGTAGCCGGGCGCGTACTCCTTCAGCAGGAAGGTTTCCCAAAACCAGGTGGTGTGGGCCAGGTGCCATTTGGGCGGGCTCACATCGAGCATGGGCTGCACCACGGTGTCTTCGGGCAGCAGCGGCGCGCACAGGGCCTGGCTTTGGGCGCGCACGGCACGATACCGGGCCAGCCAGGCCGGGGCCACGCGGGGAGCAGGTGGTGAAACGAGGGCGTGAGTCATAACAAAAAAGCCGGGTAAGTAGTCGGGCCTGCACCACTAACCGGATTAGCAGTACCGAGGTTGTACAGGTACTTACGAAATCCTGGGGTCGGTTAGCTCATTTTTAAAAGAACTAAACACGTAGCAACAGCGAAAAATACGTAGAAGCTCATCGGTAAAAAGTGGTATTTACGCCTATTTTCAGCAAGAAAAACAACCATTGCCGACAAGATTAGTAGGTAATGTTGGCCATCCAAGCTACCATTGCTACATACAAAATCATCTTTCCTTATTCACATGAAAACTGCCGCTCTAACCGCCGAGGTAGCTATTGCCCCAACCCTCAAAAGCAACACCCGGCCTGCTAATCGCGTGGGCACTAAAAGCCGCCGCGGCTTTGCTGCCATGAGCCCCGAAACCCAGCGCCGCATTGCCAGCGAAGGCGGCAAAGCATCGCACGCCAGCGGCCGGGGTCACCGCTTTTCGGCCGATGAGGCCCGCGATGCCGGCCGCAAGGGTGGCCTTGTAAGCCGCCGGGGCAAAAGCGCCCAGGCAAACTAATCCGCACTGCCACGACCCACCGATGAAGCGTGGCGCGCATCTTTGCGCCATGCTTCATCTCCGCTTTTCGCAGCGCGCGTTGCGCTTTAGTTTTTCAGCCCGCACTTCGCGGGGTGCTCTGGCCGAACATGTGGCCTGGTACCTGCACCTCACTGATGATGCCCGGCCGGGCGTAGAAGGCCTTGGCGAAGCGGCTCCCTTGGCCGGCCTCAGCCCCGACTACGGCCCTGGCTTCGCCACCGCCATCACCGATTTATGCCACCGCTTCAATGCCGGGGCATTGGCTGCTTTCACGGCGGCCGATGCTCCGGCTTTTGTTGGTTCGGGGCTGCCGGCGCTCACGTTTGCGCTCGAAACCGCCGCGCTCGACCTGGCCCGGGGCGGCCAGCACCAACTCTATTCCAATGCTTTCAGTCGGGGTGAGGCGGCGCTGCCCATCAACGGCCTGGTGTGGATGGGCGACGCGGCCTTCATGCGGGAGCAAATTCAACAGAAGCTGGCGGCGGGCTACTCCTGCCTGAAACTCAAAATCGGGGGCTTGGACTTTGCCACCGAGCTGGGCCTACTGGCCGAAATAAGAGCTGTAGCGCCGCCCGAGCGCCTCACGCTGCGCGTGGATGCCAACGGGGCTTTCGCGCCGGCTGAGGCGCTGGGCAAGCTGACCCAGCTGGCGGCGTTTGCTATCCATTCCATCGAGCAGCCCATTGCGGCGGGGCAACCGGCCGAGCTGGCCGAGCTGTGCCGCACCTCCCCCATTCCCATTGCCCTCGATGAGGAACTGATTGGCGTGACCGACCCCGCGCAGCAGGCGGCCCTGCTCGATGCCGTTCGGCCCGCCTACATTGTGCTCAAGCCCACGCTGCTGGGCGGCCACGCCGCCACCCGCCACTGGATTGCCCTGGCCGAGGCACGCAGCATCGGCTGGTGGATTACTTCGGCCCTGGAATCCAACGTAGGCCTGAACGCCGTGGCCCAGCTCACGGGCGAGTACGACGTGAGGGATTTCGCCCAGGGACTGGGCACGGGACAGCTCTATCACAATAACTTAGCTGCGCCGCTGCACATCAGCAACGGGATGCTGCGCTACGCTCCCACTGAGGCCTGGGAAGCGCCCGAATAGACGCCAGTGAGGGGGCGACGCCCCGGTACCGGAGTATTGAAGTTACTGGTTTCTCGTTGCTGGTTGGTGATTTGCAATTGAAGCTGTTTAGCAAATCGGGTTGCGCCGGTCCGACCGCCTTAGGCGGTCCGACCGGTTGTCGTTGGCATCGGCTCAACAAGCCCTGGTGCCGTTCTCGCGGCAACCGGTCAGACCGCCTAGGGCGGTCGGACCGGCGCAACGACTTTGGGCTGACTTTCCAAACAGCTTCATTGCTATTTAACCAGCAATGAAAAATTAAAACTTCTGCTTGAGAAGCAAGGTTTCCGCACCAAAAATTGCCGACTGCTTTTGACCGGTTTGGAGAAGAAATCAATAACGGATGGTGTACGGGTAGATTTTATGCCAGGTTGCTGGTTAGTTCTCGTCCTAAAAAACGGCTCAACAGCATTCAACCAGAAACCAGCGACGAGAAGCCCGCGACAAAAACACCAGCCGCAGCAGGCATTGCGTGACAACTGTTAATAATGGCGTGTCTTTTCGCTTTATTTACCCGTCTGCTTGAGTCGTCCCGATTATGCGTAGCCCGCACTTGGTGTATTTGCTGGTTGTCTGGGTCCTTTGCCGGGGGCTGAGTTTGCCCGTTTGCGCTCAGCCAACGCTGCCACCCGGTCCCTTCGCCTTCATCCGCCCCAACACCCACCAGACCACGCTCAACTTTCAGGTGCAGCGTAACTTACTAGTGGTGAAGCTGCGCCTGAACGGGGCCGGGCCCTTCAATTTTCTGCTCGATTCCGGCGTGGGCACGTCCATCATCACGTCGCCGCAACTGGCCGACTCGCTGCGCCTGCGCCGGGGGCAGTATTTCCGGGTGGTGGGCATGGGCGGCGCCGATACCGGCCTGCTCGCCTACCAAACCGACAGCGTGCGCGTGGAGGTGCCGGGCGCGGTGGCCCGGCACATGAGCTGGCTGGTAATGTCGGACGATGTACTCAACCTGTCGGGCTACGTGGGGCTGCCCATCAGCGGGATTCTGGGCTCTGAGCTGTTTCGCAGCTTCGTGGTCACCATTCATTCGGACCTGTCTTCCCTGGAGCTTACCGACCCGGCCACCTACCGCACGCCGCGCGGCAAGCGCTGGTCGAGCCTGCCGCTCTCGCTGGAAAATAACAAGGCCTACGTCACCTTGCCCGTGCAGCTCAACGACTCGCTCACGATGCCGCTCAAGCTGGTGCTCGATACCGGAGCCAGCCACGCCCTGTCGCTGGAGCTAGACTCGGACGCGCGCATGGCGGCCCCCGTCCGCCGCCTGCCGGCTGAGCTGGGCCGGGGGCTGTCGGGCACGGTGCGGGGCTTTCTGGGGCGGGTGCCCATCCTGCACCTGGGCCGCTACACCATGCACTCGGTGCTCACCTCCTTCCCCGATGCCGGCGATGTGCACCGGCGCATCGACGTGCCCCGCAACGGCAACGTGGGCTACGAGCTGCTGAAACGGTTTTCCCTGGTTATCGACTATCCGCACCGCCGGCTGCTGCTCCGCCCCAACACCAAGTTTCGGGAGCCGTTCGAGCACGATATGTCCGGCATCGACCTGCTGGCTACCGGCGAGAGCTACCACCGGTTTCTGGTGCTGCGGGTCGTGCCCGACTCACCGGCCGCCATTGCTGGCGTCGAGGCCGATGAAGAATTGCTCAGTATCAACTTCCTGCCAGTGAATACTTTTTCACTGACGCAGCTCGACCGCATGCTGCACTCTGAAGACGGCCGCGTGCTCCTGCTCGTGCTGCGCCGGCCCGACGGCAACCTCCACACCGCCACCCTGCGCCTCAAACGCCAAATCTGACGCCCCGGCTTGCGGGCCGGCGGGCTACCTTCGTGCCTCCATTCTCCCCTATTCTCATTATGACAGCTCGACTTTTAATTCAGCTGGCCGCCCTGTTCGGCGGTCTGGGCGTGGCCATCGGGGCCTTCGGAGCGCACGCTCTACACGACATGCTGGTGAAGGCCGGCCGCGCCGATACCTTCGAAACCGCCGTGCGCTACCAGTTTTACCACGCCCTGGCGGCCCTGGCCATTGGGGTGCTCTGGGCCACCCGCCCCGAGCTGCGCAGCCTGGGCACCACGGGCGCGCTTTGGCTGGGCGGCATCGTGGTATTCAGCGGCTCGCTCTACGCCCTGTGCTTCACGGGCGTAACCAAGCTGGGCGCGGTGGCTCCCATTGGCGGGCTGCTGTTCCTGGCCGGCTGGGTGAGCCTGGCGCTGGCCGTGCGCGAGCTGTAGGTTTGAAGCCGGGTGGTGCAACGACCGAAAATTCGTCGTAGCATTCCGCTTTAAACCATTTGTTAGGAAGCCAAAAAGGCCGTCTGCTTGCGCAGCCGGCCTTTTATATTATAGGTTTTCAGTCGCTACCGAAAGCTTATTTCACTTTGGTTTTCAGCTTGGTGTCGCCCGACTTTTCCTTCACCTTCTTGCCGTTGTCTTTCATGGTGGCCATCGGCGTGGTGTCGGTCACAGTCATGCTCGGCGTGGCGTTGGCGGCGGCCGTCGAGGCCTCTTTTACCTCCCCAACCAGCGAAACGGTAGCGCTGCCAGCGGCGGCGTTCGACTCAATGGTCAGCACTTTGTTCTGCATGCCCATTTTGCCGGTCGAGTTGAAGTGGGCGGCGATGGTACCGGTTTTGCCGGGCGCAACCGGTGCTTTGGTCCACTCCGGGGTGGTGCAGCCGCAGCTCACGCCAATGTTGGAGATAACGAGGGGCGCCGTGCCCGTGTTCTTGAACTTGAACGTGTGGTCGACGGTACCACCCTGCACCACGGAACCGAAGTCGTATTTCACTTCTTCGAACGTGATGGCGGGGCCGGCGGTGGTGGCGGCCTTAGCGGCCGGAGCCTGGGCCTGCGCGGTGTAAGCGGCAGCGGTCAGGCTCAGGGCGAGAAGCAGGGATTTTTTCATAAAATTCAGAAGGGAATGAAACGTTGATGAGCTGGGGGATAAACAAATTTAGTGCTTTCGGACGCACTCACAAATTTCTGACCAAACTAGCCGGCTATGTCTGAAGAAACGGTGAAGCATTCCTTCTTAACGAAGCAGGCCTCTGGATGATTCCGCGTTTGCCGGGCGGCTCAGTCTTCCTCCACCGGGTCGCTGATTAGCTTCTGCTGAAAGTTGAGCAGAAACAGCCGCTCCGAAGCCCGCGTGATGGCCGTGTAGAGCCAGCGCGCAAACTCGCCCGCCAGCGGCTCATCGGGTTTCAGAAAGCCGTGGTCTACAAACACGGCCTGCCACTGCCCGCCCTGGGCCTTATGGCACGTCAGGGCGTAGGCAAATTTGATTTGCAGGGCGTTGAGGTAAGGGTCTTTGCGCATTTCCTTGTAGCGCTCGGCCTTGGTTTTGAGGTGAGCATAATCCTCGCTCACGGCCATATACAGGGCATTGTTGCGGTCGGAGGGCAGGGCCGGGCTCTCGGTGTGCAGCGTGTCGAGCAATAGCTTGACTTCAATTTCGGGCTCGTCGGGATAATCCACGAGCCGCACCAGGGCCTGGGCAAAATGAAAGCCGTACACCTCTTCCCGCCGAATGACCTTCCTGATTTCCAGAAAGTCGCCGTTGGCCAGAAAGCCGATTTCCGACTCCTTGGGCAGCCAGTAATAGTTGTTGCGCACCACCATCAGGTAGTCGCCGCCCTCAATCTCCTCCTCGGCATCAAACAACGCCCGGCGAATAAGCTGGTTGTACTGGTTGGCGTTGCGGTTGGAACGGCAGATGATGGTGGTGTTTTCGTGGCCGTACTGGCGGTAGGCCCAGCGCAGGCCGTCCTCCAGCTTGTCGCCGCCCATCTTAAAAATATCCCGGAAGCCCTTGGTGTGCAGCTGGATATTGGGCGCTTGCTCCCGCAGCTCCTCGCGCAACTCGGTGGCATTTACCAGAATACCCGATTCCTGGGCCTGGCGCATCACCTGGCGCAGCTCCACGGTGCCCACCTCGGCGCGGAAGCGGTGGGCCAGCAGCTCCGGGTCGAGGGCCGGGCTCAGGAGCTGGCCCACCGGCGGCAGCTGCGCCGTATCGCCGATAACGAGGAGCTTGTTACTGGTTTTCTCGAATACGAAGCCCATCAAATCATCCAGCAAGCCATTCTCGCCGAAAGCTTTTTCGTCCGAAATCATCGAGGCTTCGTCCACGATGTACAGCGTTTGCTCGGCGCGGTTGGGCTGGCGCTGGAAGTTGAGCCGCTCGGAGGGCGAACCGCTAGTTTGGCGGTAAATCTTTTTGTGAATGGTGCTGGCAGCCACGCCCGCGTAGCCGGCCATCACCTTCGCCGCCCGGCCTGTGGGGGCCATCAGGGTGTATTTGCGCTGCATTTTGTGCAGCCATTGCACCAAGGCGCTCACCACGGTGGTTTTGCCGGTGCCCGCGTAGCCGCGCAACACAAACACCTTGCGGCCCGGCAGCTGGTCGCGCAAAAACGCGTCGAGCTGGGCGAAGAGCAGGGCCTGGTCGTCGGTGGGCTCGTAGGGGAAGTAGTCGCGAACGGACGGGGTGCGGAGGGAGAGCACTACGGAATCAGGATATAGTTAACAAATGTAAGCCTTGGCAAAGAGGAAGAACTTAAACCCCGGTAGCCGTGTATATTTGTGTAGGTCGGCACCTAGGTACCGATTTAGGCCGGGGCGAAAGCCCGGGCCCCACCAAGGGGTGCATGGTCGACCATGCACCCCTATTTTTTTATTGTAGTACGCCGCGAAAGAGGTTACCGACTATTTCCTGTCGGCTAAACGTATGAAGTGCACGCCCGAGCAGCACTGCTACAGCCACGATATTGGGGGTGCGTTATGTGCGGTCATAGATGCCGTCTTCCAGCAGCTTCAAAGGAAACTCGTTGGGTAGCCACAACAAAATGCGGTCGGCCTGTCGGCTACCATCCCGCAGGGCTTTGTCGATAGCATTACGACTAATTGCCGACGGTTTTTTGAACTCCCAGAAAATGTCATTGCGAGTAGCATCGGGGCTCTTCTCCCCACTTACGGCAGCCACCGGCAGCAGGCGTACCCGTTCCCCGCGCGCTGCAAGAAACAGGGCAATGGGAATATTCTGACGGCTTTCGAGCTTGCCGTGGGTTTCGTGCATATCCACGAAGCTGCCATCGCCCCCCTGAAAGACACGAAAGTAGCCTGGCAAGAATCCCTCAAAAGCCTGGCTCATATTACTGCGGCTCAATCACGGCCATCGTGGCGCTGGCTTTGGCAATCATCAACTCATCGCACCACACCTCAGCCTCGCAGAAGTGCAGGCGGCGGCCGGGCTTTAGCACCCATCCAATGGCGCGGAGCCGCTGCCCCACGCCGGGGTGCAGGTAGGAGATTTTCAAATCGGAGGTGACCACCCCCACGCCCTCGGGCACCAGCGTTACGGCGGCGAAGCCGGCGACCAAATCGGCCAGCGTGGCAATGAGACCACCGTGCGTGAAGCCATGCTGCTGCAAGTGCTGGCTGGCGATGGTAAGCTCGGCTTCGACGCGGCCGGGGGTGATAACCGTGAGGTCGGCCCCGATGAGGTGCATAAAGCCCTGACCCAGCAGCTTGCGGCGAATGCGGGTTTCGAGGTCGGTAGAAGTAACGGGAGCGGGAAAGTTATTTTCGGAATTCATGCGCCAAAGGTACTGGCTTGCGCAGGCCCCCCGCACCTCGGGGCGCAACAATTGGCCAGTGCGGAGGCCCCCAGCCCAGCGCAACAGCGGAGCCAGGCCGACCCATAAGCTCTTCGATAACACCTCCTTGCCCCGCCTCAGATTTTATTAGTAAAACAATGTCGTTTTAGGGCCGTTTGCCGTACAAGGCTGCTTCCTGACAACCCGTAGGCCTTCCACTCTTTCCACCAAGCTATGCTCGATTCGCCGAATATTTCCCCCGACAATTTACTTCAGGCATATTCCGGCAAAGTGCGGGTACGGGTTGGGGGGCTGCTGCTGCGCGGCGGGGGGATGCTGCTGGCGGCCCACCGGGGCCTGCTGCCGAAGGATGCGCCGTTCTGGTCGCCGCCGGGCGGGGGCTGGCAGTTTGGCGAAAGCCTGAAGGAAGCGTTGGTGCGGGAATTTCGGGAAGAAACCGGCCTGACGGTGCGCGTAGGGCGCTTTCTGCACCTGCACGAGTTCAGCACCGATAAGCTCCAGGCCCTGGAGCTGTTCTTTGAAGTGGTAGCCGATGCCGACGCCCAACCCACGCTGGGCCACGACCCCGAACACGCCGCCGACCACCAGCTCCTGACCGAGCTGCAGTGGTTTACGCCCCGGCAGCTGCTGCAGGTGCCCCCGGCCCAAGTGCACCCGCTGCTTCGCATGGTGCTCAGCCCCGACGACCTGTTTGTGCCCCAGATGCGCTTCGTTTGAGCCGTACCCGGCCACTAGCCCGGGATTTGAGGCGAAAATCTGCCGGCCCGGGTCGGAGCATTTTTCGCGGCTTCGCCAGGCGTAGCCTTATCTTTAGCCCCGGCCGTTGGCCTGTTTAGCTTCGATTCGTGCCTGCTCCTACTACTTCCGCTTCTTCCGCGTCGGCGGCGATTTTGCCTCCCCTGTTGCGTCTTCGCGACGAAACCTTCGACCCCGCCAACTTGGGGGCCTACAACCTGTACCTGCTGGCCAGCCCGGCCCGCCTGCACCTGGCCGTGGCCGATGTGGAACGGCGCAAATTCGTCGTGCTGGAAGATTACCAGCTGCCCGGCGGCGGCGTGCCCGCCCTGGCCGCCCAGCACGATTTCCTGGGCCTGCGGGGCTGGAACGCCGTGCGGCTGGCCGTCACGGGCCGGGCGTTTACGCTGCTACCGTCTCCCCTATTCCGGGCCGGCGACGAGGCCGCCGCCCTGCGCCTGCACCACACCCCCACGCCCACCGAGGTGGTGCGCCACACTACTCATCCCGGCCTGGAGCTGGTGAACGTGTTTGCCGCCGACGCGGCCCTGGCCGAGTGGCTCACGGCCACGTACGGGGCCACCGGCCGGCTGCTGCACCACACCAGCGCGCTGCTGGCCGGGCTGGTGCACCAGCGCGGCGCGGCAGCTCCCCGCCGCTTATATCTCAACCCCGGCCCGCAGGAGCTCACGCTGGTCGTGCTGGGCCAGCACCTGGAGTACTGCAACGTGTTCCCATGCACCACCGCCGAGGACGTGGTGTACTACACCATCCTCGTGATGCAGGAGCTGGCGCTCGACCCCGACCAGGACGACGTGACCGTGTGGGGCGAGCTCATGCCCGATTCGGCCGTGTTCAGCCTGTTGCGCACCTACGTGCGCAACGTGCATTTCGGCCCCCGCCCCGGCAACGTGGAGTACAGCTACCGCCTCAATGATGTGTTCGAATACCGCTATTTCGACCTTTTCAGCCTGCATTTCGCCTGAAATAGAGTTGAAAGTTAGGAGTTAAAAATCAGGAGTTAGTAGTTGTCAGCGCATCGGTTGAAAACTCCTAACTTTTAACTCTTAACTTTTCACTCATAACTACCCTCAAATGCCTCGCACCGCCCTTTTTCCTGGTTCCTTCGACCCGTTCACCAACGGCCACCTCGATATTGTGCAGCGCGGGCTGGCGCTGTTCGACCACGTCATTATTGCCATCGGCACCAACAGCAGCAAGCAGCGCTACCTGCCTGTTGAGCAGATGCAGGGCCTGATTGCCGGGCTTTTTGATAACGAGCCCCGGGTTTCGGCACGCACCTTCAAAGGCCTCACGGCCGAGTTTGCCCGGGAAACCGGCGCTGCTTTCCTGCTACGTGGCCTGCGCAATAGTCCCGATTTCGAGTACGAAAAGCCCATCGCCTACGGCAACCAGCACATCAATGCCGGGCTGGAAACGGTGTTCCTCCTGACCTCGCCCACGCTCGGGGCCATCAGTAGCACCATTATCCGCGACATTCACCGCTTTGGGGGCAACGTGGATGCTTTCCTGCCTTTTCCGTTACCGCCGCTGGCGCACTAGCGCGGCAGCTACTGGCTGAGCGCCAGCGCCAGCACCCGCAGGCCCATAAACCGCGTGGGATGCTGGCGCTGGAAAAATGGCAGCACCAGGTATTCGGGTGAGCTGAGCTGCAGGCCGCTGCGAGCCATCAGCTCGTTCTCGTTGCTGCCCATCAGCATTAGCTCATTCACCTGGCGCGTTTGAGCATCGTAGGCCACCACAATGGCCAGGCCCCGGTGCTGAAACAGCACGGTCGAGTCGGGCTGCTCATTGGTATGGATTGAAGGTGCCCGCGTAGGGTCCAGCAAGGCATCCGGCACCGGCAGGCGCGGCCCCAATCGTCGGCTTATCTCATCGATGGTAAGCGGCAGCAGACCAGCCACATTCACTTGCGGCAGTTTCAGGGCGGCGGTGGCAACGGCGGGGGCTGTACGGTCGTGGTTGGGCTCATGAGCGCCCGAACAGGCCCCCATCCCAACCATCAGCACACCACCCAAAAGTATTTGAGACCACTGCATCGCCCGGTAAGGTACGGTTATTTACCGGTTGCCGGTTCTTTGGTGGGCTTGCCAGCCATGTTGCTGAGGTAGTGGCGCACCACCAGCGCAATGGAGGCGTACGAATCTTCCAGCTTGGCCAGGGCTTCCTGCGGCGACATCCAGCGCACTTCCTCGATGTACTCCTCGGTCTGGGGCTTCATCAGGCTGTCGTCGAGGCACTTCATGAGGTACCAGCTGGTTTTCTTCAGCATCTTATTGCCTTTGTAGGCGTAGCTGTGCCAGGTGCTGGGCAATTCCTCGCCGAGCTCCAGCTTGATGTTCGTTTCCTCCTCCACTTCGCGCAGCGCGCCAGCGGCTTGGTCCTCATCACTCTTGAGCTTGCCCTTGGGCAGGTCCCATTTGCCGAGGCGGTAAATCATCAGCACCTGGTCGCCCTTCACCACCAGCCCGCCGCCGGCCTTGGCAATTTTGAACTGGTCTTTGAAGTGCAGGGTGATGAATTTCTTCTTTTTGACCAGCATGGTCAGCGATTTCAGCTTTTTCAGCTTCTTCACTTCCATGAGGCGCAGCAGGCGGTCGATGAACAGCGGGCCGGCGTCGCGCACCAGCACATCGCCCACCAGGTCCTTAGACGTAAAGTCGTCGTCGGGGCTGAGAATGAGGTCAAATTTGTGCTTGTACACTTTTTCGCTGAGTTTCTTGATAACCAGCGGAATGTCGTTGATGAAAATGTTCATCGGAAGAAGCGGATTGAGAAAAGACGTCGGGCCAAAGCAAGCCGCCGAAGTCAGGAATAAGAATTAGGAGTCTGGTCGGTGGCAGCGGCTGCAAGATACGGGGCCGGACTGATTCGCCGGGTGCCCCCATCTTTGCGGCATGACACGTATTGGCCTGCTTTCCGACACCCACGGCTACCTCGACGAGCGAATTGCGCATCATTTGCGCGACTGCGACGAAATATGGCACGCCGGCGATTTCGGCGATTCCCGCGTGGTGGACGAGCTGGAGGCGTTAGCGCCGCGCTTCCGGGGCGTGTACGGCAATATCGACGGCACGGACGTGCGAAGGTCCCAGCCCCTGGTTCAAGACTTTGAGCTTGAGGGGCTGCGGGTTTTAATTACCCACATTGGCGGCTACCCGGGGCACTACGCCCCCGCTGCCCGGCCCCTACTCGACAGCGTGCGGCCGGGGCTGTTCATCACCGGACACTCGCACATTTTGCGGGTAATGCCCGACCCCCGGCGGCACCTGCTGCACCTGAACCCCGGCGCAGCCGGCCAGCACGGCTTTCACCAGGTACGCACGCTGCTGCGCTTTGGCATTGAGGCCGGCAAGGTGGTGGATTTGCAGGCCGTGGAACTGGGCAAGCGCGGCAGCTGAGAACGGTTCCCGCTGTGAAGGAGGACGCAGTCCACCGTGACAGCCGACACCCGTCCTGTGGCAAAGCCAACAAGCCCCGCGACCTGCAAAACAGGAAACGGGGCTTGTCGATTTTTTGGGCTACCCGGGGCAACCGGCCGAATTGCTTCGGCCCGTGCCCAATGGCCAGCGAAAAATTACTTACAGCGCAATCTCGGGCTTGGGGTGCTCACCTTCCTGACCGTCGGCGTTCACCGGCTTGGTCACGGCATCAGCGGCGTCGAAAGCGGCGGCGTTGTCGGCGGCTCCGGTGGTTTTAGCAGCCTTGGCGGCGGGAGCTGTAGCAGCGGGAGCGGCGGCACCAGGAGTGGTGAAGCGCGACTTCAGCTCTTCCAGGTCCACGTTTTTCAGGACGGGCGTGCGGAGCAACTCCTTGATAATGCTCTTCTTATTGTTGGCGCGGGCAATGTTCTTGCGGTGCTTGCGCTTGAGGCGGGTAACGGACATGGTGCCGGATTGGTTAAAGTCTAGGGGCTTACGAAACGGAGGGCAAAAGTAGGGCTTTCATTTTGAAAGTGCAAGCCCACAAGGCATTTTGCTGAATTACTGCGTATTCGGGCCGTGGATAGTCCCCGGGTTTCGGGCGCTACTTTTGCCCCGGCGGCTTTGCCCGGCCCGGGGAGCTTAGCGCTGGTTTGCGGCGCAGGAGGTTTCCGGGCGGCTTTTGCCGCGTCGGTTCCCATTCGCTCCCTACTATTGTCCCCATCATATGCCCGCTGAAAACCCCAAACTGCCCCTGGTTGATTTGCGCTCCGATACCGTGACCCGCCCCACGCCCGCCATGCTGACAGCCATGTGGGCCGCGCCCGTGGGCGACGATGTGTATGAGGAAGACCCCACCGTGCGCCGCCTCGAAGAAGCCGCCGCTGCCCGCTTCGGGCTGGAAGCCGGCCTGTTTTGCCCCTCGGGCACGATGACCAACCAGATTGCCATCAAGGCCCACACCGAGCCGCTGAGCGAGGTTATCTGCGAGCAGACGGCCCACGTTTACCTGTGGGAAGTGGGCGGTATTGCCTTTCACTCCGGCGCGTCGGTGGCGCTGCTGGCCGGCGACCGGGGCCGCCTCACGGCCGCGCAGGTGGAAGCCGCCATACGGCCCGAAAACGTGCATTATCCCACCACGCGCCTCGTGTGCCTGGAAAACACGCACAACCGGGGCGGTGGCAGCTGCTACAGCTGGGACGACATGGCGGCCATCAGCGAAGTGGCGAAGCGGCACGGCCTGGCGCGGCACCTCGACGGGGCCCGCATTTTCAATGCCCTGGTGGCTACCGGGCAGCGTAGCGAGGATTATGGACAAACTTTCGACTCCATCTCGGTGTGTTTGAGCAAAGGCCTGGGCGCGCCGGTGGGCTCGGTCTTGCTGGGCTCGAAGGCATTTATCCAGAAGTGCAAGCGCATCCGCAAGGTGATGGGCGGCGGGTGGCGGCAGGCCGGCTACCTGGCGGCCGCCGGCCTGTATGCGCTGGAAAACAATGTTGACCGCCTGGCCGACGACCACCGCCGCGCCGCCCGGCTGGCCGCCACGCTGCGCCTACAGCCCTACGTGGCCGAGGTGCTGAACCCGGAAACCAACCTTGTCATTTTCCGCCTGCACGACACCCAGCCCGCCGCCGGTTTCCTGGCCGCGCTGGAAGCACAAGGCATCATGGCCAGCAGCTTCGGGCCGCAGTGGATTCGCTTTGTGACGCACCTGGACGTAGACGACGCCATGGTGGCGCGCATTGAGGCCGCCCTGGCGGAAATATCGTAGAACCTTGGTGTTGTACGACCGTCATGCGGAGCCTGTCGAAGCATCACTACCGCAACAGTAAATCCTTGGAAGCAATTTGAATTAATTCTTCTGATTTTAAACGGTGTAGAGACGCATCTTTGCGTCTTGTCGTTGGGCGATTTTCTTCAACGACGAGACGCAAAGATGCGTCTCTACACCGTTCCAGCGATATTCTCAGCTCACTTAAACAGCTTCTTACGATTGGATTGCATTGCGCGGTGGCGATGCTTTCGACAGGCTCCGCATGACGGCCCTTTTTCTTTACCGATTACCCTCACTCTTACCCCGTTACCTTGGATTTATACACTGCCCTTGCGCTTCTGCTCGTTTTAGCTGCCGCCTTTGCTTACGTCAACCTGCGTTTTTTGAAAATGCCGACCGCCATCGGCCTGATGGTGCTTGGGCTGGTGGCATCGCTGGCGCTGGTGGGGCTGGCCCGGTTCGATGTAAAGCCGGTGCTGAAATTCGCGAATCTGGTGAACAAGCTGGATTTCAGCACCATCGTGATGCAGGTAATGCTGGGGTTCCTGCTGTTTGCGGGGGCCATTCACGTTGATACCCGCAGCCTGGGGCGGCTGCGCTGGCCGGTGGGCATACTGGCGCTGGTGGGCACGCCGCTGAGCACAGGCATCGTGGCCGGGGCCATGTACCTGATGCTGCCGTGGTTTGGGCTGCCCACGCCGTTTATCTATTGTCTGCTGTTTGGGGCCCTTATTTCGCCCACCGACCCGGTGGCCGTGCTTAGCATTCTGACCAAGGCCAATATTCCGAAAGCCCTGGAAACCAAGATTGTGGGCGAGTCACTATTCAACGACGGCGTGGGCGTGGTGCTGTTTGTGGTAACGCTGGAAGTGGCCCTGCTGGGCCCCGGCGATGTCACGCTGAGCCACGCCCTCGGCATCTTTCTGCGCGAAACGGTGGGCGGGCTGGTGCTGGGCACCGTGCTGGGGCTGGGCACGGGCTGGCTGCTGCGCACCATCGACAACTACCAAGTGGAGGTGCTCATCACGCTGGCCCTGGTGGCCGGCGGCACGGCCCTGGCCACGCGGCTGCACACTTCGGGGCCGCTGGCCATGGTGATGGCCGGCCTGCTGGTGGGCCATTTCAGCCGCACCGGCGGGGTGCTCTCCAATGAGTCGCAGAACTATGTGGACAAGTTTTGGGAGCTCATTGATGAAGTGCTGAACGCGCTGCTGTTTGTGCTGATGGGGCTGGAGGTGCTGGTGCTGCACATTCCCGGGCGCACGGTGCTGGCGGGTGTAGCGGCCATTGGGGTGGTGCTGGTGGCCCGCATGGTGGCGGTGGCCCTGCCGCTGGGGCTGCTGCGCATCCGGTCAACGTTTAAGGTTTCCGACCACGGCACCATTGTGCTCACCTGGGGCGGGCTGCGGGGCGGGCTGGCCGTGGCGCTGGCCCTGAGCCTGCCCGCCAGCATGCCGCGCGAGCTGCTGGTGGGCATCACCTACGTGGTGGTGGTATTTTCGATTATCGGCCAAGGCCTAACCATTGGGCCGCTGGTGCGCTGGCTGGGCGTGGCGCAGCCGCAGCCGGAAGAAGTAGAAAAACATGCCTAACGCACGTTCAAAGGGACCTTTCCGCTGCCTTTTTACTGTTTTCTGAGCCATGAATCTATTCATCATCGGCGATGTGCACGGCTGCTTCCGCACCTTCAGCCAGCTGCTGAAACACTGGAACCCGGCCACCGAGCACCTCATTCAGGTGGGCGATTTGGTGGACCGGGGCACTGGTACCCCCGAAACCGTGGAACTCGCCCGGCAGCTGAGTGAGCAGTACCCCGAGTCGACCACTTTCCTGATGGGTAACCATGAGCTTTGCCTGCTGCACCATTTCGGCCCCCAGGGCCCCTACCCCGCCTGGCTGAGCTGGGGCGGCCGCAGCACCGTAGACCAATACAAGCTAAAGCCCAGGCTACTGGCCCGGCATCTGCCCTGGCTCGAACAGCGCCCGCTGCTGTGGCAAAACGACCATGTGCTGGTCAGCCACGCCGGCCTGGCCGATTTCCCGCTGGCCGTAGTCATGGACCGCGACAACCCCGACGGCATTTTGTGGCGACGCGGGCCGCTTCGGCGGCTGCCGCAGTTGCAAGTGGTGGGCCACACCCCCATTAACGACGGGGAACCCCTGCATGCCCCCGACTCCCACACGATGTACATCGATACCGGGGCGGTATTCGGGCGCAACCTTACGGGCCTGCGCCTCTCCCCCACCGGCGAAGTGCTTGCTATTGTGATGATTCCCGTTGACCCCGCCGACCTGCCGGACTAGGCACACCTAATGCCCCACCAGATGCTCAACCAAGCCGCCATCGAACACCTTTCGGCCGCCGACCCGATTCTGGGGGCCGTCATCGCCACAGGCCGCGCCATTCACCCGCGCCCCCACGAAGACCTGTACCTGGCCCTGCTGCGCGCCATTGTGAGCCAGCAGATTTCGACCAAGGCCGCCGCCGCCATCTGGAAGCGCTTCCAGGCCCTGTTTCCGCCCGAGGGCTACCCCGAGCCGCGCGAAGTACTGGCCCTGAGCGAGGACGAGCTGCGCGCCGCCGGCCTCTCGCGCCAGAAAGCCGGCTACCTCAAAGCCATTGCCGAATACAATGAGCGCGGCCTGCTCGACTACGAGCACCTCACCAGCCTTTCGGAAGATGCTTTCACGCAGCACCTTACCGCCATCAAAGGCGTGGGCCGCTGGACGGCGCAAATGCTGCAAATGTTCGCCCTCGACCAGCCCGACGTATTCGCCGAGGGCGACCTGGGCGTGCAGAACGCCATGCGCCGGCATTACGGCCTGGAGGAAACCGGCCGCGCCCTGCAAAAGCGCATGATACTAATTGCCGAGCCCTGGCGGCCCTACCGCTCCCTGGCCTGCAAGTACCTGTGGCAGAGCCTGGACAATGTCACGCAGATTCCACCGTCGGTGTAGGGGTATTTGGTGATGCGAAAACGGTCATGCCAGAACAGTCATGCAGAGCATGACGAGCTGATAATATGGCATTTATGAATACTACTTCGCTGCTGCCACCGCAACTTTTGCGCCCAACTCAAACGTTTCTTCCTGCAGAAAAAACTCGCCCTGCTGCCGCAGAATGGCGATGTTGTTTATCTCGATTTTCAGGTTGTAGGTTTCCTCGTTGAGGAAGCTCAGCACCGGGCCCAGCAGGTCGGGGGTGGTGTCGTGCAGGGCCAGGGAGATGTGCGGTAGCCAGCAGTCGGGGCCGCTGAACTTATCGGTGCGCAGGCATAGCGGCGCGGTGGCCTCGATGATGCGGTGGTGCAGCGCATTGAGCGCGTCGGAGCGCAGCACCGGGATGTAGATGACGGGCCGCTCGCCCGGAAACACGCCCAGGCCGGTGGTGAAGGCCGAAAAGGGCTCGGTGGTGGCGGCCACGTCGGCCAGCACTTCCTTCAGGGCCGAGAGCTTATGCACGCCGGCCAGCTGGTAGGTCAGGTGCGGGTCGGGAGTGGCCTGCACGTCGTCGATGCCGAATTTCTTTTCGAGCCGCTTGATGATGCGGTTGATGCGGGCGGCGTGGGGCGGGCTGAGCAGCGTGGTGATGGCGAGCATGTGGGGCGGGGGCCAATCGGTGTTTTCGGTGGGGCAGCTGGATTGGAAATCGGGCTGAAATATCGGCTCACTGCTTACGGGAGTACGGCCAAGTAGATGCACGGGTAGGTTTATTTACGGTTTTGCATGGTTTGATTGAACTGCCGGCTCTGCCCGCGCGGGATGCTCAGGGACTGAAAATCCTCGCCCCGAATGATTTTGGCCAGCTGCACCAGCTGCCCAGCATGCGAGGCGTAGTGGGCCACCTGGCGCTGCACGGCCTCCAGCACGGTATGCGCCTCGCCCCGAATGGTGACGATGCGCAGCAAATCGGCGGGCTGCAGCTCGTTCAGCACATTGAACAGGACGTGCCACGCGGCCTCCCACTCCTGTCGCAGGGCTGGAATGCCGGCACCGTCCTGGGGCTCCTCAAATTCCTGGTCGCGCTGGCGGGTCGGCTTTTCGCCGTCGGTGGTCAGAAAATCGGTGAAGCGCGAGCGCAGGTTGCCCGCCATGTGCTGCATAATGACGGCCGCGCTGTTGCTGCCCGGCGCGGGCTGCTGTAGCCACTCGGCATCGCTGAGCTGGGCCAGGGCACGGTCGGCCAGGGTTTTGTACTGCTGAAAATTGTGGCGGAAGGCAGCCAGCAGGGCCGCGCCCAGGGCATCGGCGGAAGATGGGGTAGGCATAGGCTAAAAGTAATGAATATGACCGAGGTGGCAACTGTTCAGCTGGCATTTTCAAGCGGCCCGCTGGTCGGCAAACCTGGTCTTTTCATCGACTTAACGAAGCAAAGCACAACCCTGACCGGGTCCATTTGCGTTACCCGCTTTCCGCCTCCAGTCGTGTCCGAACCAGCAAAACCAACCGCCCTTCCGCCGCTCTCCGCTCTCCCCGTGTCGGAAGCGCCCACGCCCCGGTCGCGCCGTTGGGTTTGGTGGCTGCTCGGCATGGCAATCGTGCTGCTGGGAATTACCCTGGTGGTGCAGCAGCTGCTCGACCCCTGGCTGCGCCGCAAGCTGGAGCAGCAGGTGACCACCCAAACCCACGGCCAGTACCGCCTGCAGGTGGGCGCGCTGCACACCAGTCTGTGGCAGCGCGCCATTCGGCTGAGCGGCCTGCGCCTGCGCCCCGCCGCCACCGTGGCCGATACGCTGCCCCGCGTCCGGCTCGACGTGGCGCAGCTCGATGTCACGGGCATCGGGCTGCTGGCGCTGCTACACAAAGGCGTGGTGCCCATTGATAGCGTGGTGCTGGACTCGGCCCGGATTGAGGTACTGGCTTTAGCCCAAAAACCCACCAAAAACACCGGCAAGCCGCTGCACGAGCAATTGCCGCTCAAGCTCAAAGGGCTGGATATTGGCTACTTCGGCCTGCTGCACACCCGCGCCAACTACCAGCCCGGCGGGGCGCAGGCCCCGCCCACGGCCCGCTTCCGACGCGCCGATTTAAGCGCGCAAAACCTGCTCATCAGCGCGGCCGGCGCGGCCGATTCGCAACGCCTGGGCTACGCCATTGGCTGGAAACTGCTGCTGCAACACGCCCAGGGGCAGGCGGCTGGCCACCAGCTGGCCGTGGCCGGGCTCACCATTGCCACCGCCGACCACCTGATTCAGCTCGATTCCGGGCGCGTGCAGCCGCTGGAGGCCGCCCGTGCCGGCCAGCCCCGCGTCGATTTGCTGCTGCCGCGCCTGCGCCTCACGGGCCTGCGGGCGGCAGCGTTGCAGCACCAGCACCGGTTCCGGGCCGATTCGCTGCTGATTCAGCAACCGCAACTCACGGCCGTTTTACCGGCCAACAATTCGGCGGGAAATTCGAAGTCGGCCACGGATTATCTCAAAAGCCTGGATTTGGCCCACCTGGCCGTGCGCGGCGGCTACGTACACGTAACCGGCGCGGCAGCTGACCCGACCATCCATGGTCTGGAAGTGGCGGGTACGGCCATCCATTTCGACTCGGTGAACGCGCCCAACGCGCAACGCATTTTCTTCGCCAAGGCCTGGGAAGTGGCGCTGGGCCGCAGCCAGGCCACTGTGGCGGCGCATGCGCTGGCGCTGGGTAGCCTGAAGCTGTCGACTTCGGCGGGCACGTTTACGCTGCGCTCGGTGCGGATTCGGCCGCCCGCGCCGGGGCAGGGCAAGCCCGGTGGCCTGCGCGTCGACCTGGTGCTGCCCAGCCTGGCACTGGCCGGGCTCGATGCGAAAGCCCTTCAACAAAAGCACTTTCAAGCCCAAACCCTGGTCCTGGACCGGCCCAACCTCCACTTCACGCCGCCCGTTCAGCCACCCCCGCCCTTCTGGAAATTGCTATCGAAGTACCTGCGCCGCTCCGATTTGGCCGTGGTGCGGGTGAACCACGGCGAGCTGCTTTTCGGCCGCTGGCGGCACGCCCCCCAGGTGCGCGACCTGAACGTGAGGGCCACCGCCATCCGCATCGACTCGGCGGCCAATGCCGACCCGGGCCGCATAGCCTACGCCCGCGCCTGGCTGCTGAACACCGGCCAGCTGTCGGCACCCTTCGACCCGCCCTTTTACGAGGCCAGCAGCGCGCATGTGCACCTCGATACCGATGCCCAGCAACTGGTATTCAGCGACATGCTCTTGAAACCCCAGTTCTCGCCCATCGGCATGAACCTGCACAAGGGCTACCAGGCCCCGGCCGTTACCATCAAATTGAAGGCCCTGACCCTGGCCGGACTCGCTTTCAAAGGCTTGGTTGAGCACGGCGATTTCCGCCTGAAGCGCGTCACCGTGCAAAGCCCCGTGGTCACCATCGCCTCCGACGGCCGGGGCCCTATCAACCCGAATCGCTCCAAAATATCGCCCGAGGAGATGCTCAACCTCCCCGTCATCATCGACGTGCCCCGGCTCGACCTCGTGAATGGCAACCTGTACTCGACCTACCGCAGCCCGCTCACGCCCCTCACCGGCACCATGAACATCAACCGCTTCAACGGCACGTTCTATAACCTGAGCAACGACCGCCGGCACCAGACTGCCGCCCACCCCCTCACCGGCAAGGCCAGCACCTACCTCCAGAACCAGTGTCGGCTCGATGCCCAGGTATCCATGTATCTACTTGACCCCAAGGGCCGGCACCGCATCTGGGGCGCGTTCGGCCCCGGCCCGTTTGCCATGCTCAATTCCATGACCGTGCCCACCAAGCTGGTCGAGTTCAAGCGCGGCAAGGCGCAGCGCATCCGGTTCGATATGCGGGCAGACCGCAAGGGCTCCACCGGCACCATGTGGGCCGAATATTCGGGCCTGCAGATGGAACTGCTTGGCTACAAGAACGAAGAAGTAAAGAAAACCCTCATCAAGCGCGTTATCTCTAAAGCCGTCAACGTCGTGGTAATTCGGGACCAGAACCCGCGCAAGCGCGGCAAGCTGGTAACCGGCGAGATGAAAAGCACCCGCGAGCCGCGCTTTTCGGTGTTCGCCCTCTGGCGGCAGGGCGTAGTAAGCGGCCTGTTCAACAACGTGGGCGTGCCCCAGAAAATCGCCCAGAAGCTGAGCGAAGCCCAGGACGAAGCGCCATTGCCGAAGGGTTTGTCCAAATAGAACAACAAAAGGCAGTCATGCTTCGCTGCGCTCTGCATGACTGCCTGGTTGGATAACCGATTAAGAAGCAAAGTCCGCCCAAACGCACTATTCCGTTTCGCACTTTCCGGCCCCATTCGGTAGTTGCACAATCGGGCAATGTGGTTTTTTAGCCGGCGGCTCCTCCCTCGGCCGTACCTTTGTGCCTGAATACCCCGCGACCCCATGATTTCAATCTCCGACCTCGACTTCCACTTCGGTTCCCGTGCGCTGTACGACAACGCCAGCCTGCACATCAAGCCCAAGGATAAAATCGGCCTCATCGGCCTCAACGGCACCGGTAAATCGACCCTGCTGCGCCTGCTCGTAGGCGAGTACAAGGCCGACGGCGGCACGATTTCGATGAGCAAAGAGGTGAGCCTGGGCTTTCTCAACCAGGATTTGTTGAGCTACGACACGCACGAGAGCATTCTGCACGTAGCCATGCAGGCCTTTGAGGAAGCGCTGGAGCTGCAGAAGAAAATCGACGATATTCTGGTGCTGTTCGAAACCGATTATTCCGATGACCTCATCGACAAGCTGGCCACCATGCAGGAGCGGTTTGAGGCGCTGGGCGGCTACACCATGCAGGCCCGCGCCGAGGAAATTCTCGAAGGCCTGGGCTTCACGACCGAGGAGCTGACCAAGCCGCTGAAAAGCTTTTCGGGCGGCTGGCGCATGCGCGTGATGCTGGCCAAAATCCTGCTCCAGCAGCCCTCGCTCCTGCTGCTCGACGAACCTACCAACCACCTGGACTTGCCATCTATTAAGTGGATTGAGAACTACCTGGCCGACTACGAAGGCGCGGTCATCATCGTGAGCCACGACCGGGCTTTCCTCGACCGCACTACTAATACCACCGTGGAGGTGATTGGCGGCAAGCTGGTGCCCTACGCCGGCAACTACAGCTACTACCTCGAAGAAAAGGTGGAGCGCAACCTCATTCAGAAAGGTGCTTTTGATAACCAGCAGGCCCAGATTCGGCAGGCTGAGAAGTTCATTGAGCGCTTTAAGGCCAAGGCCAGCAAGGCCAAGCAGGCCCAAAGCCGCGTGAAGGCCCTCGACAAGCTGGAGCGCATTGAGGACGTGGCCCAGGACGCCGCCAAAATCAACATGAAGTTCACCTTCAAAGTTGAGCCCGGCCGCCACATTCTGCGCATGGAGCACGTGACGAAGAAGTACGACCAAAAGCTGATTTTCCGCGACACGAACGTGCACATCGAGCGGGGCGACAAAATTGCCCTCATCGGCGCCAACGGCAAGGGCAAATCGACGCTTATGCGCCTCGTGGCCGGCACCGAAGCGCCCACCAACGGCAAGCACCAGCTGGGCCACAACGTGATTATGTCGTTCTACGCCCAGCACCAGCTGGAGTCGCTGACGCTCGACAACGAGATTTTGCAGGAGATGAGCGAGGCCGGCTCGAAGCGCAACGACATGGAGTTGCGCTCGGTACTGGGCTCGTTCCTGTTCACGGGCGAGGAGGTTTTCAAGAAAATCAAAGTCCTCAGCGGTGGCGAGAAAAGCCGCGTGGCCCTGGCCAAGACCCTGATTTCGGAAGCCAACTTCCTGCTGCTTGACGAACCGACCAACCACTTGGACATGGTATCGGTAAACATCCTGATTCAGGCACTGGAGCAGTACCAGGGCACATTCATCGTGATTAGTCACGACCGGTTCTTCGTGGAAAACGTGGCCACCAAAATCTGGTACATCGAGGATTTTCAGCTGAAAGAGTACCCCGGCACCTACGCCGAGTACGAAACCTGGCAGGAAGACCGCGAAAAGGCCGCCAAGAAAGCAGGCCTGCCCAGCCCCTCGGCCCCCAAGCCGCAGCACAAGGAGGACAAAAAACCCGAGTCTGCTCCCGCCAAAACGTCCTCGCCCGACCAGAAAAAGGCGCTGAAAGAACTGGCCGAAGTAGAAGCCAAAATCGACACGCTGGAAAAGGAATTGGCCGGCTACGAAAAGCAGCTCGCCGACCCGAAAATCTACGAAAACTCATCGCAGCTGAAAGATGCAACGATGAAATTTGAGCAGGTAAAGAAGGAGTTGGCGCAGTTGAATGACCGTTGGGAAATGCTGGCGGAAGTGTAGTCGAAAGCTATTTAAAAACTGAAAGCCTCTCTGGAAGCAATTGCTTCTGGAGAGGCTTTTTTAATGGCAACGTTAGGGCTTTGTCTAGGCGGGGGTTTTGTTATTCTTCCGCCCATAGCTTAAGCCAAATATAGATTGAAAAGCCGCACAAAGAAACCGCTGCTAAATAAACAATTTCCTGCTGGGAGCCGCTGCACAGCATCGTACTTCCGCCGATGGTTTATTCTTCCGCCCCGCTTACACAAAGCCCCTTGTTGGTGGCAGTTTTGTCAGCCCACACGAATATATTCTTCGAGTTCTTCTTTTGAAATTTCTGTCTCGTCAAGCATTTCAATTATTTGTTCAGTTGTCAACCTGTAATAACTAATTGGAATTGCAATTTCATATTGTCCAACCTTTTTTAATAATTCTCTTGAAAAGATTTCAAAGTTTAATTGTCCACCGTTGTCAAAAATTTCTATGTATAAACTCATTTCGGTCACTCCATTTTTGTCAATCAGTTGTTTGTTATTGTCTATGAAGTCTAAATACCACTTTTCATATTCAGTCATTTCATATTGCAGTCCATAAATTTTGGGGCAAAGAACAGTTAAACTACCAAATCCAAATATTCCGTCTGGGTCTTTGTCGTTTAAGTCGTCAGGTTCATTGCTTGTGAAAAGATGAATGTTGTCTGTCAGCTCTTTAATAAATTCCTTAGGGGAAAATTTGTCTCCAGTTAAGTCCAACGATATTCTGATTATCCACATTGAGTTTTGTCGATTTATAATTGCCACCAACATTACGATACCCGCTACTTAGCGGTCACCCGGATAGCGGGTATTTTTCCTTAGTACGCAGTTGAGTAGCGGGTAGCATACCAGATTTGGCCTGCTACCCGCTACTTGCCAGTTAAAGGCCGAGGCTGTCGTGCGGAGAAGCCGGGCTAGTACATTGAGCAACATGCGTGTATATATCGCTCAGCGGCGTTGATACGCTACGCCGCTTCGTCTTCCAGGAAAGCCACCTGGCCCGTAGCAATGTCGTGCATGCCGCCCACGATGCCCACTTCGCCCTGCGCAATCATCTCTTTCAGTATCGGGCTGCGCTCCAGGATGGCCTGCACCGTGCGTTTCACGTTTATCAGGGATACTTTTTCCACAAAGGCCGGATTGCTGGAGGTGCGGTTTTCCGTCTCGGTTTTCTCGTTGAATACGGCCGGCTGAATTTTATTGAGCAGGGCCGTCAGGTTGCCCATTTCCACGTGGTCGCAGGCGCCCTTCACGGCACCGCATTTGGTGTGGCCCAGCACCACGATAATTTTCGAGCCGGCCACTTTGCAGGCAAATTCCATGCTGCCCAGAATGTCTTCGTTGATGATGTTGCCCGCAACGCGCACGCTGAAGACATCGCCCAGGCCCTGGTCAAAAATCAGCTCGGCCGACGTCCGGCTGTCGATGCAGCTCAGGATAACGGCAAACGGGAATTGGCCGTCGGCGGTGTAGCCAGCTTGTTCCAGCAGGTTACGATTGGCTTTCAGGTTGTTGACGAAGCGGCTATTGCCTTCTTTTAAAATCTGCAGCGACGTTTTGGGCGTGAGGCTGGCTTGGGTTTCCTGGGTGTGTACGCGCATGGGGCGGGGGAATTGGAATGGGAAAGAGAACATGTGAACGACGGCTGCGTGCGGCCGGCAATGCCGGCTGGGCACCAGGGCCGCCCTTTTGGTAACGTAAAATAACGCTGCGCAGCCGTTGCGCCCGGCATTGGCGGGCAGGCAACCGTACTTTCGTGCCATGCGCTTTCTTCCCCTTGCCTCCCTCCTGCTGCTGGCCGCTGCCTGCGTGCCGCTGGGCACCCCCATCACCAGCACCGCGCCCGGCACCCAGCGCCCGCCCGAATACTACGCCGATAAAACCCTGCGCTACCAGGACTACACCTACGCGCCCGACGTGCGCAGCGTGCAGTGCTACGTGAATACCGGCCGGCCCAACGAGGTATTGCAGCCGCCGGTGGTGGCGCTGGGCCAGAGCCCAAGCATCGTGCTGGAGTTTGACGTGCTGGGCCCGCAGAGCCAGCGCTTCACCGCCAAGCTCATTCACTGCGACGTGGACTGGCAGCCTTCGGTGCTGACGGACATGCAGTTCCTGAGCGAAATCAACGAGTTTCTCATCACCGACTACCGGGTGGGTACGGGCACTAAAGTGCCGTATTTCCACTACCGGCTGCGCGCCCCGCAGGTGAAGCTGAGCGGCAACTACCTGCTGGTGGTGCAAAGCGCGGGCGGCGTGCCGGTGGTGTCGCGCCGGCTGCTGGTGTATGAGAGCCAGGTGAGCGTGGGGCTGGCCCCGGGCATCGTCATCGGCGGGCAGGAGCGGTTTACCATGCAGCAGCTCGACTTCAGCATTGGCTACGGCACCGTGGATTTGGTGAACCCCGCCGTGGAAGTGAAGGTGGTGCTGCGCCAGAACTTCCGCTGGGACAACGCCAAGTACAACCTGCGCCCCACCTTCGTGCGCGACGCCGAGCGACGCCTCGACTACCAGTATTTCAACTTCGAGAATGCCTTTCCCGGCCTCAGCGAGTACCGGTATTTCGATACCCGCTCCATCCAGACGGTGGGCATTGGCGTGCTGCACGTAGACCCGCGTGCCATGCCCGCGACCACGGTGCAGCTGCAGCCCGAAGTGTCGCGCAGCCAGACGGCCTACAACCAGTACGTGGATTCCAACGGCCAGCGCGTGTTCGAGAGCCGCGAATACGGCAATGGCGCCACCAACGCCGACTACGCCGACGTGCAGTTTCAGCTAAAAGCCCCGCAGCCCGCGCCCGGCCCGGTCTACGTGTTTGGCGCCCTCACCGACTGGCAGCTAAAGGACGAGTTCCGACTGAAGTACGACGAAGCCCAGCAGCTCTACACCGGCCACGCCTTGCTCAAGCAAGGCTACTATAACTACGATTTTGCCGTGGCCGGAGCCGCTGGCAAAGCCCCCAACGAAGTGTACTTCGAAGGCACGCACTACGAAACCGAAAACCAGTACGACCTGCTGGTGTACTACCGCCCGCCCGGCACCCGCGCCGACCTGCTCATCGGCTACAAAGCCGTGGATATGAACAGCCGCCAGTAGCTACGCCCTGCGCACAACCCGTAGCGCTGGGCTGCGTTTGCAAGGGAATCCTGTCGGCGGCCGGCAACGATTGGGCCAACCCTGGCCCACTGGTTCGGCCCGGACAGAACGCTCCGCATGAAAAAACCACTTCTCCAATCAAGCGCTACCCTAGCTGTATTACTTACCGTACTGGTGGGCTGCGCCGTGAATCCGGTGACGGGCAAGAAGGAGGTGATGTTGGTATCGGAAGGCCAGGAACTGGCGATGGGGGCCGAATCGGACCCGGCCGTAATTGCCCAGATGGGCTTATACCCGGACAAAAAAATTCAGGCCTTTATCAACGAAAAGGGTAAGCAGATGGGGGCCATTTCGCACCGGCCCGAGCTGACCTACCAGTTTCGGGTGGTGGATACGCCGGTAATTAATGCCTTCGCCATTCCCGGCGGCTACGTGTATTTCACACGCGGCATCATGGCCCACTTCAACAATGAGGCGCAGTTTGCCGGCGTGCTAGGGCACGAAATTGGTCATATCACGGCCCGTCACTCGGCCAGGCAGCAAACCAATTCCATCCTGGGGCAGGTGGGGCTAATGGGGGCTATGATTGCCTCGCCCCGCCTGGCGCAGTTTGGCCAGCAGGCCTCGCAGGGCCTGCAGCTGCTGTTTTTGAAATTCGGCCGCGACGATGAAAGCCAGGCCGATGGCTTGGGCGTGGACTATTCGTCGCAGATTGGCTACGACGCCAGCCAGATGGCTGATTTTTTCCAGACCCTGGCCCGCGAGCAGGAGGCCAAAGGTGGGGCGGCCATCCCCGACT
This sequence comes from Hymenobacter artigasi, assembly GCF_012275535.1. Lineage (GTDB taxonomy): Bacteria > Bacteroidota > Bacteroidia > Cytophagales > Hymenobacteraceae > Hymenobacter > Hymenobacter artigasi. Next base: position 209,875 of record NZ_JAAVTK010000006.1, read on the forward strand.
TTTTGAGCACCCACCCCAACCCGGCCGACCGCTTCGCAACCGTGCACCAGGAAGCCGACCAGTGGCAGCAGAAGCACGGCAGCCCCAAGCTGGCCGTGAACCGCGACCAGTACCTGCACCTAATCGACGGCCTGGTGTATGGGGAGGACCCCAAGCAGGGCTTCGTGGAAAACAGCATATTTTACCACCCCGAGCTGAAGTTCCGCTTCCCGATTCCGGCGGGCTGGAAGTCGCAGAACTCGCCCTCGCAGTTTCAAATGGCCGACCCCACCGGCAAGGCCCTGCTCGTGCTGCTGCCCGCCCCCGGCGCCACTCCGGAGGAGGCAGCTCAAGCCGTGCTAAAGCAGTTGAATCTGCAAGCTACCGACTCGCGCCGCACTACCATCAACGGCTTTCCGGCCTTGGTATTCACCGCCGACCAGGTGCAGCAAGACCCCCAGACCGGCCAGCAGGTGGCCGGGGTGCGGGTGCTGGGCCACATTATTCAGGATGGCAAGTCGCTCTATGCTTTCATGGGGGTGGCCGCGCCAGCCGATTTCCCGGCCTTCGCGCCGCAGTTCAGCAACGTGGCCCAGGGCTTTGCCCGCCTCACCGAGCCCGATAAGCTGAACCGCAAGCCTGAGCGCATTCACATCCAGAAGCTGCGCCTGCGCAGCAACCTGCGCCAGGCACTATTGGCCCAGGGCACCCCCGAAAACCGCCTCGAAGAGTTGGCCATTCTCAACGGCATGCAGTTGAATGACCAAGTGAATGCCGGTTCTCTGATTAAAGTGGTGAGGAGGTAGCTGGTGCCGGATGTTTGCTGGCAATGGAAGGCAAAGCAGCGTGCTGCTAGTTAAGCCTCTGTCAGGCACTCAACCTGCAGCACTCTAATCCTGAGCAACATACAAAAGCGTATTTAGAGCAGTTTTCAGATTCGTGTACACGTAGCGCGAACTTTGTAGTTCGCGTCCCCGCGCCGTTAGAACTACGCTGACGGCGCGGGGGCGCAAACTACAAAGTTCGCGCTACTGCCTGCTGGCCTCCTAAGCTGTACATAAACCCGAAAACTGCTCTAGCTACTTCCCGCTGAGCTGCACGCTGGTTTTCAAAGCAATGGGGCTCAATTGTTGGCCGCCACCGTAGCCGCCACCACCGCGCATTCCGCCGCCGCCACCCCGCATTCCACCACCTCCACCGCTGCCGCGCATTCCGCCCCCGCCACCGCTGCCGCGCATTCCACTGCCACCCCCACTCATGCCGCCGCCGCCCTGGCCGGGCATGGTGAGCCGGCCACCGGCCAGCGTGATGCCGACTACGGCTTTCTGGCCCGTGGCCAGCGCGGGCAGCTTATGGTAGAGCAGCCGTAGCGGCACGGCCAGCTCATAAATCAGGTCTTCCTGCGCATCCACGGCCAGGGCGGCCTTCACGCCGAGCTGCGACTGGGCATCGGTGAGGGTGGGCTCCTTGCTGCCTTTGTAATTGAGGAGCTCCATCTCGCGCATGTTGGCAATCACCTGCGTCATGCGCTCGCGCCGGGCGGCCTGGCGGTCGGCGGGCGAGTCGGCGGGGTTGTCGGGCTGCTGGTCGCGTGCTTCGGCCGGGGCGCGTTCGCCCATCTGGCCCAGCGGGAAATGCACGCCAAACTGGTGCTGGTTGCGGCCCGTGGTATCGAGCCAGACCGTGAGGCCCAGGCGCACAATTTTGGCCTGCGTGGCCGGGTCGGCGGCTTTGATGCGCAGGTACACGGCGCGGCCATCGTTCAGCACCTGGTATTGCAGCTTGCTGATGGGGTCGTAGTGCAGCGAGTCGGTCCACTCGCTGGCCCGCCCATCCACCACCGGCGGCGCGGGGGCAAACCGGCTGGTGCTGCTGGCCGTGGGCTGGCGGCTACACGCCAGAAACAAAAAAGCTGCGGGCAGCCACACGGGCCACGAACGGGGAATAATCATCCTAAAATTTGAAATACAACCAGGCAAAATCAGACGCAATGTTCCCGGTTATCGGGTGTGTTTTGAGTGAATGTGACTGGTTTGGCCACAAACTGGCAGGAAAATGGCATAACCCCAGCGGAGCCTGCCCCGGCCGGCGCCATCGCAAAGCTAACCGCCCACCCCATGGGGCCCAACCGTAGCGCGGCGTAACCGCATTTGCCCCGCCGCCGTTGCAGGCCCATCCGCTGTTCTTCACCGGTAAATTCCGCTTTATTTATTCCCATGAATCTTTCGTTTCTTCCTGCCCTGCGCACCGGCGCGCTGCTTTCATTACTGCTGCCTCTGGCCAGCTCTTCCAGCATGACCGACTGGGCGGCCCGCCGCCCGGCCACGGCTTCGGCCCGCGCTATTCCGGCCGCCCGCCCGCTGCAAGGCGCCAAGCCCGACCCGGCCGTTATCGCCCAGTTTGGCTTGTATAATAACGCCAAGCTGCAGCAGCTCATCACGGCGCGGGGCAAGGCCATGGCGGCCATTTCGGACCGCCCCGGCGACTACGGCTTCACCGTGGTCGATTCGCCCGTTATCAACGCCTTCGCCACCCCCGATGGCCACGTGTACTTCACGCGCGGCATCATGGCGTATTTCAATGATGAAGCCCAGTTCTCCGGCGTGCTTGGGCACGAGCTTGGCCACATCACCGCCCAGCACGGCAAAAAGCAGCAGCGCAACAGCACCATTGCCGGCATTGGCATGCTGCTAGGCTCCATTGTGGCTCCGCGGGTGATGCAGTCTGTGGGCGGCGTAGTGCAGCAGGGCGTGGGCCTGTGGATGCTCAAGTATAGCCGCGGCGACGAGAACGAGGCCGACGGTCTGGGCGTAAAGTATTCGACCAAAATTGGCTACGATGCCAGCCACATGGCTGACTTTTTCCAGACCTTGCAGCGCACCGAGGAGCAGAGCGGTAGCAGCATCCCCACTTTCCTGAGTTCGCACCCCAACTCAGCCGACCGCTACACCCGCGTGAAGCAGTTGGCCGCCCAGGCCAAGCAGAGTGCCGGCCGCAGCACCTTCGCCGTGAACCGCGATTCTTATCTGCGCTCCATCGAGGGCCTGACTTTTGGCGAAGACCCCCGCCAGGGCTTCGTGGAAAACAGCGTGTTTTACCACCCCGACCTGAAATTCCGCTTCCCCATCCCCTCGGGCTGGAAATCGCAGAACTCCCCCGATAAATTCCAGATGCAGGAGCCCAATGGCAAAGCCCTGCTCGTATTCCTGGGCGCTGGGGGCGGCTCGCTCGACGAGGCGGCCTCGGGCCTGGCCAAGGCCATTGGCGTAGCTAACGCGCAGGCCCAGAAAACGACCATCAACGGCTTCCCGGCCCTCGTGTTTGAAGGCGACCAGCAGGCCCAGGACCAGCAGAGCTCCTCGGCCCACGTCCTGGCCCAGCTCATTCAGGATGGCAAGTCCATTTACGCTTTTGTGGGACTGGCCGAGCCGGCCTCGTTCAGCTCCTACGCGCCACAGTTTCAGCAGGCTGCTCAGGGATACGCCCGCCTCACGGAGGCCAGCAAGCTGAACCGCCAGCCCGAGCACATTCACATCCGCACCGCCACCGGCACCCAAACGCTGGCGGCGGCCCTGGCCTCGGCCGGCGTTCCGTCGAGCCGCTACCAGGAGCTGGCCATTGTGAATGGCATGAAAACCACCGACAAGCTGCCCAAGGGCATGCTATATAAAGTGGTAGGCAAATAGACCACTGATTAGCACGGATTTTAGCGGATTTCACGGATTTTGTAGCCGATTATTCCTGCACTGTCCGAATCCCAATCCAGCAATCAGAAAAACAAAAAGGCTTGCCGAGTGGCAAGCCTTTTTGTTTTTCTGATGATTTCTAACGTCCACAAAATCCGTGAAATCCGCTAAAATCCGTGCTAATCAGTGGTCTTAGACGTTGAAGCGGAAGTGCATGATGTCGCCGTCCTGCACCACATATTCTTTGCCTTCCACGGCCATCTTGCCGGCTTCTTTGATTTTTACTTCCGTCTTATACTCCTGATAATCGGGCAGCTTGATAACCTCGGCGCGGATGAAACCCTTCTCGAAATCGGAGTGGATGACGCCGGCGGCGGCGGGCGCTTTGTCGCCGCGATGGATGGTCCAGGCGCGTACCTCCTGCACGCCGGCAGTGAAGTAGGTAATCAGGTTCAGCAGTTCGTAGGAGGCGCGGATGAGCTTGTTCAGGCCCGACTCGGTGAGGCCGTACTCGCCCAGGAACATCTCTTTTTCCTCGGGGTCTTCCATGTCGGCAATCTGCTCCTCGATGGCAGCCGACACCAGCACGACCTGGGCACCTTCGGCCTTCACGTGCTCGCGCAGGGCGGTTACGTGGTTGTTGCCATTGCTGGCAATGCTGGCCTCGTCCACGTTGGCCACGTAAATTACGGGCTTTATGGTGAGCAACTGCAAATCGGCTACTGCTTCCAGCTCATCGGGGGTGGCGCTGAGGGCGCGGGCGTTCTGGCCGGCCTCCAGGGCATCCTTGAAACGCTGAAGTACTGCTACTTCCTTCTTGGCTACGGCATCGCCGGCTTTGGCGCTGCGCTCCGATTTCACCAGCTTCTTATCAACGCTTTCCAGGTCTTTAAGCTGCAGCTCGGTGTCGATAACATCTTTATCGAACACGGGGTCAACCCCGCCGGCTACGTGCACGATGTTTTCGTCCTCGAAGCAGCGCACCACGTGGATAATGGCATCTACCTCGCGAATGTTGGCCAGGAATTTATTGCCCAGGCCTTCGCCCTTGCTGGCACCCTTCACAAGGCCGGCAATGTCGACAAACTCGATGATGGTGGGCAGCACGCGCTTGGGGTTCACGAGGGCTTCCAGAATCTGGAGGCGCTCATCGGGCACGGTGATAACGCCCACGTTGGGCTCGATGGTGCAGAACGGGTAGTTGGCCGACTCGGCCTTGGCGTTCGAAAGCGCGTTGAAAAGGGTGGATTTACCGACGTTCGGCAAGCCGACGATACCGCAGCGGAGGCCCATTTTTTGGAATTATAAATTATGAATTATCAATTATGAATTGGGGGCAATTCGGCTGCAAAGGTACGGCTTGCGGTAACGCAAAACGGCGCAGCCAGACGAAAGTCTGATTACGCCGTTTTGGGGCATCTGTCATGCAGCGCGCAACGAAGCATCTTTACCTCGATACTAACTCCTGTCGATTGGTTTGCTATGAGGTAAAGATGCTTCGCTGCGCGCTGCATGGCGGGCTTTCTGCTTATCAAAAGCCCTAATATGCGTCGTCGCTGCGGTTGGGGTCGAAGGCGGGGCGCTCCACCTCGCGGCGGGGCTGGTCGCGGTCGTCGTACTCGCGGGGGCGGTCGAGCTCGGCCACTTCCTCGGGACTCAGCAGCTCCTCGCGCACATAGTCCACGGCGTCCTGCAGGGCATCCACGAACTTGAGGAAATCTTCCTTGTAGAGGAAAATTTTGTGCTTTTCGTACGAAACGGAGTCGTCGCCGTTCTGGCGGCGCTTGCTCTCGGTGATGGTCAGGTAGTAATCCTGGCCGCGGGTGGCTTTCACGTCGAAGAAGTACGTGCGCTTGCCGGCTTTAATGCGTTGGGAATAAATTTCTTCCTGGTCGTGACGGTCGTCCACGGCGATGGGTTGGGGGTATGGGTGGGAAATAGAAACGGTCGGTTGGTTGAAAGGCCTAACTTACGAAAGTTGCGGTAAAGATAAACGGAGGGCGGGGCTGGGGTGTTAAGCAGACAGAACGTTTGGAAGCAGAACGGTCATGCCGAGCGCAGCCGAGGCATCTCGCGTGCAGCAGTAATCCTTTCGATTGATTTACTATCACAAGCGAGATGCCTCGGCTGCGCTCGGCATGACCGTTCTTTATAGCCCCAAAGCCTCCTCCCCCGCCCACCCCATGCCCCTCGACCTCGCCGCCATCCGCTCCTTCGAGAACCTTGAGTTTCTGGCCCGCCAGCTCGTGGATGGGTTCATTACCGGCCTGCACCAGTCGCCCTACCACGGGTTTTCGGTGGAGTTTTCGGAGCACCGCCTGTATAACCCCGGCGAGAGCACGCGGCACATCGACTGGAAGGTTTTTGCCCGCACCGACAAGCTTTTCGTGAAGCGCTACGAGGAAGAAACCAACCTGCGGGCGCATATTCTGCTCGATGTGAGCCCCAGCATGTACTACCCCGCGCCGGGCTTCGATAAGCTGAAATTCAGCATTCTGGCGGCCGCCGCGCTCACTACACTGCTCACCCGCCAGCGCGATGCCGTGGGCCTCGTCACCTTCGCCGACGCCATTGAGCTGCAAACGCCGGTGCGCTCCACCAGCACCCACCGGCACACGCTGCTGCTAGCGCTGCAACAGCTGCTGGAGCGCCCGCCCGCGCCCAAAACCGGCCGGGGCACCGACGTGGCCGGCACCATTCACGCCATTGCCCGGCAGATTCCGAAACGCTCGCTCGTCATCCTGTTCAGCGACATGCTGGGGCGCGGTGCCGAGGAGCAGGAAACGGCCTTGGCCGCCCTGCAACACCTCAAGCACCAGCACCACGAGGTGCTGCTGTTCCACATTCTCGACCGGGCTACCGAGGCGGATTTCGAATTTTCCGAGCGGCCTTACATTTTTGAAGACGTGGAAACCGGCCTCGAAATCAAGCTTCAGCCTTCGCAGGTGAAAGAGCAGTACCAGGCGGCCATGACGGCCTATGAGCAGGAGCTAGCCCTGCGCTGCGGCCAGCTCCGCATCGATTTCGTGCCCGTGGACGTGCGCGAGCCGTTCGAAAAAGTACTGTATGCTTACCTGGTGAAGCGCGGCAAGGTGCGGTAAAGCCAAGGCCCTGGTAGACCGTCATGCAGAGCGCAGCGAAGCATTTTTCCCGCAGTAGTAATTCAACCGAGCCAACGAAGCGGTAAAGATGCTTCGCTGCGCTCTGCATGACCATAATCAATCATTCCATTCCCCTCAATTCCTGTGTTCCTTCTTCGCCTACTGCTCATTTTTGGGGTTTCGCTGCTCGTCTTCGCGCCCATCACCGGCTACATTGCCTATAACTACGGCCGCTCGTTCTGGCGGTGGTTTGGACTGGGGCTGCTGCTGCCGTTTGTCTCGGTATTTATCGCGCTGTTTATGGCCATGCGCGAGCGGGCGGCCGAAGAGCGGGCGAGCCGGCCCCCACGCCCGTAAGCACCTCCCACGTACCTTTACCGCCCCGGCCATCGGGGTAATTTTGCTACTTTTTTTCACCTCATCATGTACCAAACCCTTCTCGTTCTGCACTCCTGGTCCCGCTGGTTCGTGCTCATCTTCGGCGCTATTGCCGTGTACAGGGCCTACGTGGGCTACTCCGGCCGCCGCCCCTACCTCAGCGCCGATAACGGCATGAGTGCCGCTTTCTCGGGCTTTATGTGGCTGCAGGTGCTCATCGGCTTTGGGCTGTACTTCGGCCTCAGCCCCTGGGGCCTGAACGCCATGAAGCAGGCCGGCGCCATGAAAGACCCCACCGCCCGCTTTTTCGGCATGGAGCACGTTGCCGTAATGATTCTGGCCGCCATTGTGGCCCAGGTCGGCCGCATCGTGGTGAAGAAAACCGCCGACAGCACCCAGAAGCACCGTAAATCCCTGCTCTACTACGGCGTAGCGCTGCTGCTCGTGCTGCTCATGATTCCATGGGGCATCTGGAATCCGGCCCGGCCCTTGTTTCGGTTTTAAGTCTTAATTTTGAAGCGCTACGTATATGCCGTAGCGACCTCGCTATACTGCCCGATTCAACTTGTTGCTCCGCCCGTGATTAACGCGCCGAAACGTACCTATTCCGTCGAAGATTTCTCGGAGCTAATCAACTCCCGCCTTCAACAGCTGGAAGACACCCACGAAGCCCGGCAGCGCTATGGTTCCCTGCTGGCCGTGCTACGCCAGCAGGTCGACTCCTACCGCATGCGGCGGGCGGGCGGCAAATAGCCCGGTTCCAATCCTTCAGCAATTCAAAAGCCTTCCCGCTACGTAGCGTAGCGGGAAGGCTTTTTTGTGTCAATGCGGCCCGACCGGCCTACCAGGTAGTCAGTCATCAGTAATCGCTAGTCAGACAGAAATCAATTGACTGATTTTTAGATAGCTGAAATCTGATTACTGACTAACTATTACTGGCTACCTACTTAAAGAGCGGCATACCGGTTTCCGGCTCAAATCAGCGAATCCAAACTACGACGGGCTTGCGAGGCCGGGCCCAGCTTCTGGAATTCGGTGGGCGTGAGGCCCGTGACCTGCCGGAACTGCCGCGAGAGGTGCGCCGGGCTGCTGTAGCCCAGCTGCTGCGCCACTTCAGCCATGGGCAGTTCGCCGTAGCCAATCAGCTCCTTGGCCCGCTCCACCTTCTGGCGGATGGTGAATTTTTCAATCGTGAGGCCTTCGGAGGCGGAGAACAGGTGAGAAAGGTAGTGGTAATCCTTCTCCAGGTGCTCGGCCAGGTAAGCGGAGTAGTTGAGCAGGCGCGGGCCGGGCGGGGGGTAGTGAATCAGGGCCACCAGCAGGGTTTTGATGCGGTCCACGAGCTGGTCGCGGGGGTCTTCCAGCAACTCGAAGCCGGCCGCCTGCAGGCGGCTCCGGATGGCGGCCCAGTCGGGGGCCGCGCCATCGGGCGTTGATACGTCGGCCTCGCCCAGGGCCACGCGGTGCACCTGCAGACCCAGGGCCGCCAGGTCCTCCCCCACCACCCGGATGCACTGGGGACAGACCATGTTCTTAATCAGCAGCCGGTGCGAGCCGGGCGGCGGCAGCACGTGGGCAATGCTGACGTCGGCTTTCAGGGGATGCGGCATTATTTGACCACCAAACTGCCGCGCAGCATGCCCATGCCGCAGGTGAACGGGAAGGTGCCGGCCTTTTCGGGCAGCAGCTCCACCAGCGTCGTTTTGAAGGCCGGCAGGTCGCGGCGGATGCTGAAATCGGGCATCAGCAACTCTTCTGAGCAGCTGTTTTCCTCGTCGCGGTAGAAGCTCAGCTGCACGGGTTTGCCGCGTTCCACTTCAATGATGTCGGGCGAGTAACCACCTTTCACCGTGATGTCCACTTCCTGCACGCCGCTGGACGAGGAAACGGCGCTGGCCGTCTGGCGGGCCGAGAAGAAGAAGTACCACAGCACAAAGGCGGCTAAACCCAGGCCGACGATGGTGACGATAATGGCGGTTGTGTCCATTTTGTTGAATTAAAAATGATGAATTAAAAATTAAAAATCAGCCCGAATGGCTCCTGAATAAAACGGCGCTGCTACGGGCAAAACGCACATTTTTAATTCATCATTTTTAATTTTTAATTGGGGAAAATCCCCTGAGCCGCAGCGAGTTGGTGAGCACCGAAACTGAGCTGAGCGCCATGGCCGCCGCCGCCAGCATGGGCGAGAGCAGGATGCCGAAGAACGGATACAGCAGCCCGGCCGCTACGGGAATGCCCAGCGTATTATAAATGAAGGCGAAAAACAGGTTCTGCTTGATGGTGCGGATGGTTTGGCGGCTCAGCTCGATGGCCGTGACCACGCCGTGCAGGTCGGAGCGCATGAGCGTGATGCCGGCCGCTTCCATCGCCACATCAGTACCCGAGCCGATGGCGAGGCCGATGTCGGCCTGAGCCAGCGCGGGCGCGTCGTTGATGCCGTCGCCCACCATGGCCACGATGCGGCCCTCGGCCTGCAGCTCCTTCACCTTGCCGGCCTTGTCGGCCGGCAGCACTTCGGCGAAGTAGCGGGTGATGCCCACCTGGCCCGCCACCTGGGCGGCGGTCTGCGGGTTGTCGCCCGTCATCATCACCACCTCAATGCCCAGGGCCTGCAGCTCTTTAATGGCGGCGACGGAGGTGTCGCGCACGGTGTCGGCCACGCCCAGCAGGGCTACGGCTTGCCCAGCCACGGCCACGTAGAGCACGGTTTTGGCCTGGCTCAGCAATTGCTCGGCTTGGGCGGTGAGCTCGGGCGAAAGGGTGATGCCTTCGTCGGCCAGCAGGCGGCGGTTGCCGATGAACACGGCCTGGCCGTCGACGGTGGCGGTGGCGCCTTTGCCCTCCACGGCCCGGAAGCCGGTGGTGGCCAGGCTGCTGCTGCCCTGGGCGTCGGCGTGGCGCACCACAGCTTCGGCCAGCGGATGCTCGCTTTGGCGCTCCACGGCGGCTACCAGCTGCAACAGGCGCGGGCCGTCCTGACCGGGGACCACGAAGTCCGTCACGGCCGGCTCGCCGCGGGTGATGGTGCCGGTTTTATCCAGCAGCACGGTGTTTACCTGGTAGGCTTTTTCCAGGGCTTCGGCGTTGCGAATCAATACCCCATGCTCGGCGCCCTTGCCGGTGCTCACCATGATGGCCGTGGGCGTGGCTAGGCCGAGCGCGCAGGGACAGGCAATAATGAGCACGGCCACAAAATTGACCAGGGCCAGCGGCAGGCGCGTATCGACCGGGGCCAGGTCAAACCAAATCACGAACGTGAGAATGGAGATAATGACCACCGTGGGCACGAAAATGGAGCTAACCTTATCGGCCAGCCGCTGAATGGGCGCGCGGCTGCCCTGGGCGTCTTCCACCAGCTTCACAATCTGCGAGAGCATGGTATCGGAGCCGACTTTGGTTACTTCAAAGCGGAAGGAGCCGGTTTTGTTGAGCGTGGCCCCGAACACCGGGTCGCCGGTTTTCTTTTCCACGGGCAGGCTTTCGCCGGTGAGCATGGCCTCGTCAAGCGACGACTGGCCTTCGGTGATGCGGCCGTCGGTGGCCACTTTTTCGCCGGGGCGCACCACCACGATGTCGCCGAGCTGCACCTGCTCGATGGGCACGTCGACTTCCGCGCCGCCGGGCCGCACCACGCGGGCGGTTTTGGCCTGCAGGCCGATGAGGCTGCGCATGGCGGCCGAGGTCTGCGTTTTAGCGCGCAGCTCCATCACCTTGCCCAGCAGAATCAGGGCGATAATGGTGGCCGTGGTGTCGTAGTACACCTCGGGCATAAGGCCCCGGCTGGTGAAAAAGCCGGGCACCACAGTGGCCGCCAGGCTGTAGAGAAAGGCCGCGCCGGTGCCCACGGCAATGAGCGTGTCCATGTTGGCCGACCGGTGCTTAAAGCCATTCCAGGCCGACACGTAGAATTCGCGCCCGCTGTAGGCCAGCACGGGCAGCGTGAGCAGCAGCAGCAGGTAGTTGAGCCACTGCACGTTGATTCGCGCCATCATGGCGGGCCAGAGCATCAGCATGCTCAGCGGCATGATGACGACGACCAGGCCCACCGCCACCCAAAAGCGGCGCTTAAGTTTCTGATAAGCCAGGGCTTTCTGGCGGTCTATTTCGGCGCTGCGCTCAGCGGCGCTGGTATCGGGGGCGCGCTCCAGCACCCCGTAGCCGGCATTGACCACGGCTTCCTTCAGGGTGGCGGGGCTGGCCTGGCCGGGCAGGTAGTGCACGGTGGCCTTCTCGGTGGCGAAATTGACCATCGCGCTCTGCACGCCGGGGGCCCGGCTCAGCGACTTCTCCACGGCCGACGCGCAGGAGGCGCAGGTCATGCCTTCGATGTCGAGGGTTTCGGTTTTGGTAGTTGGTTCCATAGAAATGCAGGTTATCAGGTGGTTGCCGGGCATGGCTACTCAGCGGAGGCAGCCCACAGCCACCTTACAAAGGAACGGCGCTCCGGCAGGGAAGTTGGTACTGAATACCGCCGCAGAATTGCATAATTTGACGGATGGCAGTACCATTCGAGGTGGATTGAATATCAGGCTTTGTACTGTTGCCAGCATTGGTGGCCTAATAGAATTACGTGCTGTACTTGCATTATTTCGACAATAAATGCCGTACGAAAACGGCTTGCTAACCTCAGAAAATATCCTGGAGCAGGCCATAATGCCGCATTATCGTTCGATTCATAGCTTCGGATGTCGGCCCGCCGGCACCCTTTGGCTGCTTTACGGGTAATAGCGGCTGTCCGACGCCATCGGATAGGCTATTCTACTTTTGCAGCTGCTTGGTAGCTATCCGAATGGCCAGGACTGCTGCCTGTTCGGATACTCTTGAAGCACTTACTCATGGTTCTTGCCCCATCCTTTGCGCCCGAGGCCGGCTGTGTGCTTTATATCAAGCACATGGTCTGCGCCCGGGGTATTCGGATGGTGCGGCAGGAGCTGGAAAGCCTGGGCCTGCGGGTGCTCGATGTGCGGCTGGGGGCCGCCACCGTGGCCGGCGCGGAAGAGCAACTGGACTGGGCCCGCGTCCGGGAAGTGCTGGCGGCGGCCGGCTTTGCCCTGCTGGAAAATCCGCAGCACGCGGCACCGCGATTTCATTCCTGCCCTGGCGCAGGAGATGGGCCTGAGTGTGCGCCAGCTGCACGGCCTGTTTGCCCAGCTGCCCGGCTCCGAAAGCTTGCTCGGTTATATCACGCGCTGCCGGCTGGCCTACGCCCAGGAGCTGCTGCTGACCTCCCGGCTCGACATCGGGCGCATTGCCCGGCAGCTGGGCTACGGCAGCCTGTCGCACTTCTCGGCCCAGTTCCGGCGCTTTGCGCAGTGCTCGCCGTCCGCCTACCGCCAGCAGGAGGCAGGTCGCCCTCAGACCACAGCCGCAACGCCAAATGATGCAAGCCCCGGGGCGGTTGATGCAAAACCAAGCGGAGCAGAACGGGTATAAGTTAGAAGTAGCACAGGCTCAACCTCATTCACTTTGAGCCTCAGGGGCTAGCTGCCTAACCACTGCCCTGCTTCGTGCTTAGCAAAGCCTGGTCGCTTCGTGGCCGGGCTCTGTGGTTTTTACACTATTATACCCTGTCATGACAGTGCTATGCGCGGCGGGTTCATTAACAACTCCCCCATGAGAGATTACCCTTTTTTCCTTTTTTCACTGCTGCTGCTACTCACGGTCCGGCCGGCCCGGGCCCAGACGGATACCGCCGTGTATCACCTCACTATTCGGCAGGAGCAGGTGAGCAAGGCCGGCAAAACCATGCAGGGCATGACCGTCAACGGCGGGATTCCCGGCCCTACCATTCGGTTCAAGGAGGGCGGCTACGCCATTATCTACGTCAAGAATGAAATGAGCGTGGAGACGTCGGTGCACTGGCACGGCCTGCTGGTGCCCAACTTCTACGATGGGGTGCCTTATCTCAACACGCCGCCCATCAAGCCGGGGCAGGAGTTGAAATATGAATTTCCGCTCAAGCAGGCCGGTACCTACTGGTACCACTCGCACACACTGTTGCAGGAGCAGAGCGGCGTGTACGGCTCCATCGTCATCGAGCCCAAAAAAGAGCGCCTCACCTACGACAAGGAGCTGGTGCTCGTGCTCTCGGACTGGACCAACCAGAAGCCGAAGAATGTGCTGCGTTACCTCAAGCGGGGCACCGAGTGGTACAACATTGCCAAGGGCACGGCCACGCCGCTCAACCGCGTAATTGCCCGCGGGGCCTTCGGGGCGCAGCTCAACTTCTGGAAGCAGCGCATGGAGGGCTTCGGCATTGCCGACGTGTACTACGACGCCTTCCTGGTAAACGGCCAGCCGGTGCAGGAATACCCCGATTTTAAGCCCGGCGAAAGGGTGCGCCTGCGCATCATCAACGGGGGAACCTCGACGCAGTTCTGGATGACGTTTGGGGGCGAAGACCCGCTGCTGGTGGCGGCCGACGGGCAGGACGTAGTGCCGGTGAAACACAACAAAACCTTCATTGCCATTGCCGAAACCTACGATTTCCTGGTCACAATTCCACCCAGCGGCAAGCTGGAGTTTCGGGCTATGGCGCAGGACGGCTCCGGCACCGCGTCGGCCTATCTGGGCACGGGACCGGTGCTGGCCGCCCCGGTGCTGCCCCGGCCCGACAAAATCGCGCTCATGCAGCAGATGGCCAAAATGGACATGCGCATGGGCGCGCCCGCCCTCAAATTTCGCCCCCACCACGTCGACCCCGAGCAGATGAAAGCCAACTGGGGCATGCAGATGGGCAAGAAAGAGAAGGATGGAAAGATGGGCGGCATGAAAATGGGCGGCGACAAGCCGATGGACGGAAAGGAAATGGGCGGCATGAAAATGGGTGGCAACGACCAGAAGGCCGGCATGAAAATGAACGACCAGCCCGCACCACCCAAGCCAGCCATGGCCGGCATGCCGATGGACGGCACGAAGAAGATGAATGGCATGAAAATGCCCGCCGACACGGCTCACGCCGGGATGAAGATGGGAGCTGATAAGCCGATGGCCGGCATGAAGATGGGCGCCGATAAACCGATGGCGGGGATGGACATGGGCGGCATGGATATGTTCGCCGAGTACAACTACGACTACCTGCGGGCCCCGCAGAAAACGGCCTATGCCGATACCGTGCCCGTGCGCAAAATCCTGCTCAACCTCACCGGCAACATGAAGCGCTATATCTGGAGCATGAACGGCGTGCCGCTGTCGTCGGCCGATGAAATCCCGATTCGGGGCAACCAGATTACCCGCATCACCTACAACAACCTGACGATGATGCACCACCCCATGCACCTGCACGGGCACTTTTTTCGGGTCATCAACGAAAACGGCGAATACTCGCCCCTGAAGCACACCGTGAACGTGCCGCCCATGAAGCAGGTCACCATCGAAGTGCTGGGCAACGAGTCGGGCGACTGGTTTCTGCACTGCCACGTCCTCTACCACCTGATGAGCGGCATGGGCCGCGTGGTGAGCTACGACACGCCTCGCGACCCGCGAATGTCGGGCTACCCAAAGAGCACGCTGGTGCACGAAACCAACCGCTATTATACCTGGGGCATGCTCGGCGTGGCCTCGCACATGAGCAACCTGAACTTGGTGTCGTCCAACGTCCGCAACCAGTTCAACCTGAGCGTGGAGAACGGCTGGAACCGCAACATGGAATCGGAGGCCACCTACGAGCGCTACCTCTACGACTACTTCCGCGTGTTTGGGGGCGTGAACGTGGAGAACTCCCGGCAGCAGCAGCCCGCCCCACTCAACGAGCCCGGGGCCACGGGCCGGATGGTCACCAAAACCACCACCACGGCCGTGGTCGGCGTGCGTTTCCTGACGCCCTACCTGTTCAGCCTCGATGCCCGCATCGACAATCAGCTGCGGCCCCGCCTGAGCCTAGGCCGGGCCATTATGGTGATGCCGCGCCTGCTCGTGTCCGGCTACTACGAGTACCAGGCCGACTTTGGGTGGGTGAACAAGCTGGACAATAACCGCCGCTTTTCCAAAGAAGTCGTGTGGCGCAGCGGGGCCGAATACCTGCTCTCGCGCAACTTCTCGCTGATGGGCAGCTACGACAGCCGCTTCGGCGGCGGCGGCGGCCTGAACCTGCGCTTTTAAGCCCGGAAGCAGGTGCCTGAGCCGGGTAATCATGCAAGCCGGGGGCGCAATTCTGTACCCCTTTGGTAGCACCTCGCGGCCGCTTTGTGCGTTTTATTCATACGGACCACCGGTGGTCCTTTAGCTCTAATCAACATGAAAACGCTCCAATTCAAAACTAACATCAACTGCGGCGGCTGCATCAAATCTGTGACGCCCGCCCTCAACCAGGAAGCCGGCGCCGGCAACTGGCAGGTAGATACCGCCAACCCCGATAAGATTCTCACCGTCACCTCCGATAAGCTCACGGCCGAGCAGGTGGTGCAGGCCGTGGAGAAGGCCGGTTTCCGGATTCAGGCGGCCTAACGCCTGGCACCTTCCTTAAAAACGCCCGGTAACGCCGGGCGTTTTTAGTTAGCGGCGGTTCCGTGCCTGCACCGCTGTTGAGCATTTGCTTCCCGGACGGATGGCCTCGCAAAACATGATAAAGCTCATTCATCAAGGCCGCACTTGTCATGGCCTCCCATCCAGCCCCGGCAGACCTTTGCTACCACTGATTCCGCGCCGACATTTTGTCTCCAAATAACTGGCAGAAGGGTGCCTGGCCGGCCAGCTATTCAATTTTTCCCAACAATAATTCTTCACTCCTACTCATGAAAAAGCTTCCCTATATCCTGGCCGCCCTCTTGTTTGCCGGCCTCACCGATGCCCAGGCCCAAACCACTCCTGCTGCCAAGCCTATGGCCGGCCACATGCAAAAAGGCAAGATGTCCAAGGACTGCTGCATGATGAAAGACGGCAAAATGATGATGATGAAAGGCGGCAAGATGATGCCCATGACCGCCGACATGACCATGGCCGACGGCACCACCTGCATGACCGACGGCACCTGCAAAATGAAGGACGGCACCACCATGAAGATGAAAGACGGCCAGTGCATGATGATGAGCGGCAAGATGGAATCGATGGACGAGATGAAAAAATCCGGCATGATGAAAGACGGGAAGATGGGCAAAATGAAAATGTAGGCGCCCCGGCCTACAGTCGCCACCGCATGAGCGCGAGTCCCGTCACCGTGGCATTGAAACGCACGCGGCTGTAGCCGGGCAACGGTGAACCACCGTCGTAGTTTTCAGTATATAGAGAGGATATCCTTTTTCTGAAAACCCACTTACGCCGATGCAGCAACCCCTACCCACCACCAGTCAGCCCACAACCGCGCAGGAAGAGCAGCAGGAGGCCAAAGAGCGTAGCGCGCCATCCAGCAAAATCATTCACGAAGCCATCCTCAAAGAAGGCCGGGAGGAACTGGCCCGCCCGTCGGACGCGCTGTTCTGGTCGGGGCTGGCGGCGGGCCTGTCGATGGGGCTATCGATGATGGCCGAGGGGGTGATGGTGCACTACCTGCCCGATTCGGCCTGGCGTCCGCTGGTGGCCAACCTGGGCTACAGCCTGGGCTTCCTGGTGGTGATACTGGGACGGCAGCAGCTGTTCACCGAAAATACGCTCACCCCGATTCTGCCGCTGCTGGAGCTGCCCACCTGGCGCAGCCTGCGAAATGTGCTGCGGCTGTGGGGCGTAGTGCTGGTAGCCAACCTGCTGGGCTGCCTGGCCCTGGCCCTGGTGGTGGCGCACTCCGACGCGTTCGAGCCCGCCATCCGGGCCGAGTTTGCCCACATGGGCCAGGAGGAGCTGGCCCCCAGCTTCGGCACCGTGCTGCTGCGCGGCATATTCGCCGGCTGGATGATTGCCCTGATGGTGTGGATATTACCTTTTGCCGACACGGGGCGCATCTGGGTAATTATCATCATCACCTATGTCGTGGGCATCTGCCACTTCAGCCACGTTATTGCCGGCACCGTAGAGGTCTTTACGCTGGCCGCATCGGGTGGAGCTTCTTGGGGACAGGTGCTGGGCGGGTTCACGGTGCCGGCGCTGCTGGGCAATATTCTGGGCGGGGTGCTGCTGGTGGCCGGCCTCAACCACGCGCAAGTAGTGACCAAAGGTGGTAATAGTCATGCCGATAAACAGGCCGCATAAGTTGTCGGCGAATAACTGTTCATTTGCTTTCTCACCCCTTTTTTCTTTCCCAGACGCACCACCAAAACCCTTGCCCTACTCCTTCCTGATGCTGGCCGCTACCCTGGTAGTCGTGGATGGACAGGCACAAATTATGTAAGGCCAGCCACTGAATTGTGTAAACCCTGGCTGGATAGCCGCCGTACCTTTGTACGCGGCTATATCCTCCGCTAACTCGTTGTTCTGCTGCTTTGAAGCGCCTCCTTAGTCTGTTCCTCCTCATCAGTTACCTGCTGTCCAGCCCCGGGTTGGTCTACAGCATGCACTTCTGTGGGGAAACAATGACGGGCGTTTCGGTGGCTCACGAGGCAGCTTGCTGCTGCCCGGTGCCCAAAAAGCCCGCCGGCTGCTGCCACGACCAGAAGGTAACCAGTACCCTCAAAGATGTGAAGCTTAACACCGCGCAGCTCAAGCTGCCGGTGCTCTTGGCCGTGCCTGCGCCGCCCGAGTTGCGGCTGGCCTACCGCTTGCCAATCCTCACTTATCCGGCCGATGAGCCGACCGCGCCGCTACGGGCTACTGCCGCCCCGCCGCCCGCCTGCCCCGCCTACGTGCGGGGCCACGCCTTCCTGATTTAGCTTTTGGGTGTTGCCTGGTGCCCCCGGCCGTTCGGCCGTGGGGCTTTCGCGCGTACGGCTGTTTTTGAGAAAGTCATGCTGAGCGCAGTCGAAGCATCTCTACCGCGTAAGTAATCAATGCTGGTAGCAACGAAGCAGGAGAGATGCTTCGACAAGCGGACGCCAGATGAAGCATGACGTGCTGCCGAAATCCTGAACAGCCTCCTCAACTACCAGCAACTAATCAAATGATTGAGCGACTTATTTCCTTATCCCTGCGCAACCGGGGCGTGGTGCTGCTGCTATCGGCCGCACTGCTGGTGTGGGGCATTTTCTCCATCCGGGCCAGCAAGATTGACGCGATTCCCGACTTGTCCGAAAACCAGGTGATTGTGTTCACCGAGTGGGCCGGGCGCGGGCCGCAGATTATCGAGGACCAGGTGACGTATCCGCTCGTGACCAACCTGCAGGGGCTGGCCCAGGTTAAAGCCGTGCGCGCCGCCTCCATGTTCGGCATGAGTTTCGTGTACGTCATTTTTAACGATAACACCGACATCTACTGGGCCCGCGAGCGGGTGCTGGAGCGCCTCAACTACGCCCAGCGCCTGCTGCCGGCCGGCCTCACGCCCACCCTGGGCCCCGATGGCACGGGCGTGGGACATGTGCTCTGGTACACCCTTAACGCGCCCAAGCTGGACCTGGGCGAGCAGCGCGCCCTGCAGGATTGGTACGTGAAATTCGGCCTGCAAACCGTGCCCGGCGTGAGCGAGGTGGCCAGCTTCGGCGGCTTCCAGCCCGAGTACCAAGTGACCGTGGACCCTACCAAGCTCACCTATTACAACGTGAGTTTGCCGCAGGTGCTGGCGGCGGTGCGCAGCAACAATAACGAGGCCGGCGGGCGCAAATTTGAGCAGGGCGGCACGGGCTACATCATCAAAACCAACGGCTACATCCAGGACGTGGCCACTCTCGAAAACGTGCCGGTGCTCACCCGCCCCAACGGCGTGCCCCTGCGCCTGCGCGACCTGGGTACGGTGCAAATGACCGGCGAAGCTCGCCTCGGCATCTTTGACCACAACGGCCAGGGCGAGGCCGTAGGTGGCATCGTGGTGATGCGCTACGGCGAGAACGCCGACGAGGTAATTACCCGCGTGAAGGCCAAAATGACCGAAGTAGCCAAGGGCCTGCCCGCCGGCGTGTCGTTCAACATCGTGTACGACCGCAGCGGCCTCATCGAAGAATCGGTGGCCAACATCCAGCACACGCTGCTGGAGGAAATGGCCGTGGTGTCGCTGGTGGTGTTGGTCTTCCTCTTCCACTGGCGCAGCGCCCTGAGCATCCTGCTCCAGATTCCGATTACCATCGCGGCCAGCTTCATTCTGCTCAATGCCTTTGGCATCTCGTCCAATATTATGTCGCTGACGGGCATTGCGCTGGCCATTGGGGTGATTGTCGATAACGGTATTGTGATGGCCGAGAATGCTTACCGCAACCTGGCGCTGCATCAGGCGGCCGAGGAAGCGGCGGGTGCGGGCATACCCGAGCCGCCGGGTATTAAAAAGAACGTCATGCCGAGCGCAGCCGAGGCATCTCGCGTGCAGCAGTAATCAATCCGATTGCAACGAAGCGAGCGAGATGCTTCGACTTCGCTCAGCATGACGTTTTTTCAAGCTAAGTCCCCAAGACCCAAAGTCCCCAAGACCCCATCATCATGACTAACGACGAACGCCTCGCCATCATCGAGAAATCCAGCCAGCAGGTGTCGCGGGGCATTTTCTTCTCCACGATTATCATCGTGGCGTCGTTTCTGCCGGTTTTTCTGCTCACCGGGCAGGAGGGCAAGCTGTTTCACCCGCTGGCTTATACCAAGACGTTTATTCTGCTGATTGATGCCGTGCTGGCCGTGACGCTGGCTCCTGTGCTGCTGTCCTTTTTCATGAAGGGCAAGTTTAAAACCGAAGAGCAAAACCCCATCAACCGGGGGCTGGAGCGGGTGTATGCGCCGCTCATCAACTGGTGCCTGACGTGGCGCAAAACCACCATTGCCATCAACCTGCTGCTGCTGGCCATCAGCATTCCGCTGCTCCTGAGTTTGGGCACCGAGTTTATGCCCCCGCTCGACGAGGGCTCGATTCTGTTCATGCCCATCACGCAGCCCGACGTGTCGAACACCGAGGTGAAGCGCATTTTGCAGGTGCAGGACCGCATCATCATGCAGGTGCCCGAGGTGAAGGGCGTGCTGGGCAAGGCCGGCCGGGCCAGCACCGCCACCGACAACGCCCCGCTGAGCATGATTGAAACCATCATTCAGCTCAAGCCGCGCAGCGATTGGCGGGCCGGCATGACCAAAGCCAAGCTGATTGAGGAGCTGAACGGCAAGCTGCAAATCCCCGGCGTGGTGAACGGCTGGACCCAGCCCATCATCAACCGCATCAACATGCTGAGCACCGGCATCCGTACCGACGTGGGCGTGAAAGTTTACGGCCAGCAGCTCGATACCATTTACCAAGTGTCGCAGCGGGTACGAGCGGCCCTGACCGGCGTGCCCGGCGTGCAGGACCTCTACGTGGACCCCATCACGGGCGGTAAGTACCTACAGATTGACCTGAAACGCGACCAGCTGGCCCGCTACGGCCTCACCGTGGACCAGGTGAATGAGGTAGTGGAAATGGCCATCGGGGGCGCGCCAGTGGCCAGCACCGTGGAAGGCCGGCGGCGCTTCGCCATCGGCGTACGCCTGGCCGAGGACTTCCGCAACAGCCTGCCCGCGCTGGGCCGCATCCCCATCCAGACCACCGCCTACGGCCCGGTACCGCTCTCGGCCGTGGCGTCGCTGCGCTTCGAGAACGGCCCGCCCATGATTAACTCCGAAAACGCCCAGTTGCGTGGCGCAGTCCTCTTCAATGTGCGGGGCCGCGACTTGGGCGGCACCGTGAGCGAGGCCATGAAAAAGGTGCAGAGCATGCAGGGCAAGCTGCCCGCCGGCTACTACCTGGAATGGAGTGGGCAGTACGAAAACCTCATCAGCTCGCAGCGCACGCTGCTTTTCATTCTGCCCATCGTGCTGGTGGTGATTTTCGGCTGCCTGTACTTCGCCTTCCACTCAGTACGCGAGGCGCTGCTGAGCCTGGTCACCATTCCGTTCGCCCTCATTGGCGGGGCCTACATGGTGTATTTCTATGGGGTGCATTTGTCGGTGGCGGTGGCCGTGGGCTTCATCGCCCTGTTCGGGCTGGCCGTAGAGACGGGCGTCATCATGGTCATCTACCTCAATGACGCCATGCAGCAGCTGGTGGCCCGCAAAGGCAATTCGAGCGAGACTATCACGAAGCAGGATTTGCGCGACGCCGTTTTTCACGGCGCGGCCAAGCGGCTGCGGCCCAAGCTGATGACCGTGTCGGTGGCGCTGTTCGGGCTGGTGCCGGTGCTTTGGGCCACGGGCACGGGCTCCGACGTGATGCTGCCCATCGTACTGCCCATGATTGGCGGCGTGTTCACGTCCTCGACGCACATTCTGCTGGTTACACCGCTCATTTTTCTGATGACCAAGGAATACGAGCTGCGCAAGTTCGGCAAGCTGGACGTGCTGGCGGTGACGCATTAAAGGACATTCTGGCGTCAACCTCACCCCCTGACCCCTGCCGGGCACGGCCCCTCTCCAAAAAAGAGGGGCACCGGAAATGCCTTTGATGGGCACATTATTTATTTTAAATACTGATAGTCAATAAGTTTAAACAATAAATAACAACACCTTCTCCGAACCGGTGCCCCCTCTTTTTTGGAGAGGGGGCCGGGGGGTGGGGTTACCCGCCAGAACGACCATGCTCAACTACCTAAAAATCATTTTGCTCCTGCTGGCCCTACCGGCCCGCGCCCAGCAGCCCCGGCTGCCGCTCGACTCGGTGCTGCACGCCATCCAGACCCGCAACCCGGCCCTGCGCCAGTACGACGCCCGCGCCCGCGCCAAAGACGCCGCCGTGGCTGGTGCTACCACCTGGGAGCCGCCCAAAATCAGCGCCGGCTACTGGATGACGCCCTATAACCAGCGGCCCATCAAGGAGATGAACAACGGCCAGGGCATGGGCATGCAGATGGTGTCGGTGGAGCAGCAGCTGCCCAACCCGGCCAAGCAGCGGGCCAAGCGCGACTACCTGGCCAGCCAGGCCGCCGTGGAGCAGGCCGACCAGACCGCCAGCTTCAACGAGTTGCGCGCCCGGGCCCGCACGCTGTATTACGGCCGGGCAGTGCTCGAAAAGAAGCTGAAAGTACTGGATGAGAGCGACGTGCTGCTCGACTTCCTGCTGAAGATTGCCCAGGCCCGCTACCCGTATAACCAGACCACGCTGGCCAGCATCTACCAGGTGCAGGCCCGGGTGGCCCAGCACGGCAACGACCACGCCCGCCTCTACGGCCAATTGCGCCAGCAAACCATCGGCCTGAATACCTTGATGGCCCGCAACCCCGAAGACGAGTTTGCCGTGGATACCCTGCTGCCCACCTCATTTGCCGGCCCGTACCCCGACACCGCCGCCCTGGCCGCCCGCCGCTCCGACGTGCGCCGCCTCGACCGCAGCCTGGCCGTGGTCCGCCTCAGCCAGCAGGTGGAAGCCAGCCGCCGCCGCCCCGATTTCGGCCTGCGCTACGACCACATGAACGGCATCGGCAACACCCCCAACCAGTTTTCGGTGATGGGCATGGTTACGCTGCCCTTCGCGCCGTGGTCGGCCCGCGAGTACAAGGCCAACACCGCTGCCCTGGGCTACGAGGCGCAGGCCGTGCAGCAGCAGCGCGCCAGCCTGCTCAACGACGCGGCCGGCCGCATCACCACCCTGCAATCGGACCTGCGGGTGCAGCGCGAGCAGCTGCTCAACTACGAGCGGGGCGTGCTGCCCGCCCTGCGCAAAACCTACCAGGTCACGCTGCTGGCCTATCAGCAGAACACCGCCCAGCTGCCCGCCGTGGTCGAAGCCCTCGACGCCTGGCTAATGGCCCGGTTGCAGTACCTCGATACCCAATATGAACTCATGACCCTTCATGTGCGCTATGACCAGGAACTTGAGCAATAGCCCCCGCCGCCGCTACTGGCTGTCCCTACTCCTAGTGCTAGCCCTGCTGGCCGGCTGCCACGGCCAGGCCCACGGCCCCGAGTCGCAAGCCCCCGCCCAGCCGGTCGCCAGCACGGCAGCCATGCAGTACACCTGCCCCATGCACCCCCAGATTGTGCGCGACGCCCCCGGCCAGTGCCCCATCTGCGGCATGGACCTGGTGCCCAAGGTGCTCGACAACGCGGCCGCCGCCGCTGCTGCCCCCACCGACCTAAACCAAGTGAGCCAGGCTCCCAACGCCGCCGTGCTGGCAGCCGTGGCCACGGTGCGCCCCGTAGCCGAAGGCGTGGCAGTTGATACCCTCACCCTGCCGGGCGTGGTGGAATACGACCCGCGCCGCAGCCGGGCGGTAGCGGCCCGCTTCGGCGGCCGCATCGAGCAGCTGGCGGTGCGCTTCAACTACCAGCCCGTGCGGCGGGGCCAGAAGCTGCTTGAGCTCTACAGTCCCGAGCTGGTAACGGCCGAGCAGGAGCTGATTTTCGTGCTGGAAAACGACGCTGACAACGCGCCGCTGGTGGCCGGGGCCCGACAGAAACTGCGCCTGCTGGGCCTCACCGACCAGCAGCTCGCGGGTCTGGCCCGCACGCGCCGGCCTAGCTACCGGGTGGCCGTTTTCAGCCCCTATGATGGCTATGTGGTGGAAACCCTGGCGACTGCCGCGCCCGCTCCGGCTATTGGGGCCGCCGCTACCGGGGGCATGAGCGCCAGCCCCGAACCGGGCATGAGTGCCGGCGCGGCCAGCGCTACGGCAGGTAGTTCGGCTGCCGGCCCGGCGCAGCCTCAGTCGCTCACCCTCCGGGAAGGGGCCTACGTGAGCACCGGCCAGACCTTGTTTCAGGTGGTAAATACCGACCAGGTGTGGGGCATTTTTCAGCCCACCCCGGCCGAGCTGGGCCGCTTGCACCCCGGCCAGACGTTGCGCGTGGTGGCCGAGGGCACCAACCTGCCCCCCCGGACGGCCCGCCTCGATTTGGTGGAGCCCGAGTTCCGCTCCGGGGCCAGCGTGGCGGCCGTGCGGGTGTACCTGCCCAACCCGCAGGGCCGGCTGCGGCGCGGCCAGCGCCTGACCGGGCACCTGGTGCCCACCGCCGCGCCGGCCGGGGCCGGGAGCTTCTGGCTGCCCCGCGCCGCCGTGGTAGACCTAGGCACGCGCCAGGTGGCCTTTGTGCGGCGTGGGGCCACGTTTGTGCCGGTGGCCGTGCAGGTGGACCAGCGCACTGCCAGCCAGGTGCAGGTGCTGCACGGCCTCACCGGCTCCGAAGAAGTGGCCGCCAATGGCCAGTATCTGATTGATAGCGAAGGCTTCATTCAGACCTCCGCCAACGCTACTAACCCGCCCGCCCATGACTAAGCTCCTCCCCAAAAAGCCCTTGCAAACCCGCTGGCGGCGGTGGCTGCTGCTGCTGATGGCCGGGCTGCTGCTCGGCGCGGCGGCCTGCCAGCAGGCCAAGCCCGACCCTGAAAACACGGCTGAGTCGGCGGCTTACTACACCTGCCCGATGCATCCGCAAATCCACGCCGATGCGCCGGGGGACTGCCCCATCTGCCACATGCACCTGGTGGCGGTGCAGCCGGCCGTCACCCAAAAGAAGCCGGCGGCGGCCTCCGTCGTTTACACCTGCCCCATGCACCCGCAGGTGCGCGAAAAGCAGCCCGGCAGCTGCCCCATCTGCGGCATGGACCTCGTGAAAACGTCGAGCCGCCCGGCCATCAGCCAACTGCCGGACACCGATTTGGCTACCAACGACCTCATCCTCACGGCCCAGCAGCTGGCGCTGGGCAATATCCAGGTACAGACGCTGGGTTCCGGCCCGGCTGCCACCGCCGGCACGCTCCAAACCGAAATACCCGCACCCCAGGCCGTGCTGACCGGTACCGTCACGGCCAATGCTCGGCGCACCGAAAGCATCAGCAGTCGCGTGGCGGGCCGTGTCGAGAAGCTCTACGTGCGCCAGACCGGGCAGCTGCTGCGACGGGGTGCGCCGCTGTTTGCGGTATATAGCGAGGAGCTGCAAACCCTGCAGCGCGAGTACCTGCTGGCGCTGGCCCAGGACCTGCAGGTGGCTGAGCCCACCTACCGCCACTTCGCCGAAGCCACCGCTCAGAAGCTGCGGCTGCTCGGCGTGTCGGGCGCGCAGCTGCGGCAGCTGGCCCAAAGCGGCAAGCCCAGCCCCCTGGTCACCTACTACAGCCCCCGCACCGGCACGGTGCAAACCCTGGATGTGGTGCAGGGCCAGTACGTGGCCGAGGGCTCTCCCCTCCTCACTCTCACGGACTTGAGCAGCGTGTGGGTGGAAGCGCAGCTTTACCCGGCCGAGGCCAACCGGCTGCCCCTGGGCCAAACGGTGGCCGTGCAGGTAGCCGGCCAGGCAAACCCCGTGCGGGGCAAAGTCGTATTCCTCAGCCCCGAGCTAAGCGGCGGCAGCCAGTTGACGCTGGCCCGCATCGAGGTGCCCAACCCCGCCGGCCGCCTCCAGCCCGGGGCCCAGGCCAACGTGCTGGTCAACAGCCTTCCAGCAGCCCTTGCTACCCGCCCCGAGGCGTCGGTGGCCGCTGCTAACGAGCCTACGCTCCGCGTACCGCCGGCCGCAATTATCCACAACGGGGCCGTGAGCTACGTATGGAAGCAAACCGGCGAGCGGCAGTTTCGGCGGGTGCGGGTGCGCCTCGGCGAGGGTACCGGTGCCGCCGTGCCGGTGCTGGACGGCCTGCAGGCTGGCGACGCGGTGGTAACCACCGGGGCCTACCTGCTGGAAAGCGAATTCACCCTGCGCCAGGGAGCTGACGACGACCACATGAGCGGCATGGCCATGTAGCGCCTCAACCAACTAATTCAACCCCGCTTCGGGCTGCGGCTCAGCTCGTTTTTATTTCCATTTTTTCTTAACCTCATGAACAAGTTCCTCGCTTACAGCCTGACCCTGGCCAGCCTCACCCTATTCGCCACCAGCTGCTCCGATAACAAGAGCACCACCGAAACCACCACAACTACCCCCACCGCTACAGTGCCAGCCTCCGACAGCACCGCTTCGCCCGCTGGCACGGCCACAGTCTACACCTGCCCCATGCACCCCGAAGTGGTGGCCAGCCAGCCCGGCCAGTGCCCGAAATGCGGCATGGACCTAGTGGTAAAAAAGTAGCCGCTGGCCTGAATAACACCAGTTTAGAAAGCAAGTTGGCATAATTGCCTACTCGCGTCGTGGCCTATCCCAGTACTGGCCTGATGGTTAGTTAATTGCCCCTTGCATCCGGAATTTCTTCAGTGTATTTCCAAGGTGTGCCAGCAAGGATGCCCGGCTACTTCGGGCATTCCTGCTGGCACATATAGGTTGCGGCCGGGTGAATGCCGGGTACCTTACCCGCTGCTTTTGCGCCGCGCCCAGCCGGTTTGCCCTCAAGCAGCACGGCTCCTACTGGTATCCCTGGCACACCCGCCTCAGCGAGCAGTTAAACTAAAATCGTCCGGCGATGGCCCAAACTGGAGTGGTACCACGGCTTTTTGGTCGTTGTATTACCAAACTCCCGTGTCATTGCCGTGTTCACCAGCAGTGAGTGGTACGACGCTGTCCGGCGGGCAGCTCGTCGCACCACCCGGCTAAATCTTATCCCCTTGCATAAAGAATCACTGATAGCCTCAGCCACCCTACCGGTCATTATTATTGGTGCCGGCCTGGCAGGCCTCACGGCGGCCCGGGCACTGCACGCGGCCGGCCGCCCGGTGCTGGTCCTCGAAGGCCGGGACCGGGTGGGCGGGCGTACCCTGGCCGTGCCCGCGCTGCCTGGCTCGCCGGAAGCGGAAGGCCTGGACCTGGGGGCCACCTGGGGGTGGTCGCACCACCCCTACCTGCTCGGTTTGTGCCAGCAGCTGGGCCTGCAGCCATTTGTGCAGCCCAGCGCCGGCGCTACAGCCTACGAAACCGCCGCCGGCACGCACCACCTGCCACATCATCCTTCCGGCTCAACGGGTTACCTGCGCCTGCCGGGAGGCACGGCGGCTCTTTGCCGCACGCTGGCCCGGCAGCTGCCGGCGGGCAGTGTGCTGCTCAATGCGCGGGTAACGCAGCTGCACGCCCCGGCCGGCAGCGCGGAAGTCGTGGTCGAGGCTCAACACGAAGGGGTCGCGCGCACTTACCGGGGTTCGGCCGTCATCGTGGCCTTGCCCCCGCGCCTGGCGGCGCATAGCCTGCACTTTACGCCGGGCTTGCCGGCCGCGCTGCAACAGGCGTTGCGGGAAGTGCCCACCTGGATGGCCTATTCCATGAAGGCCGTAGCCGTATATGCCACGCCCTTCTGGCGGGCCGACGGCTGGTCGGGTTACGGGGCCAGCCAGCTGGGGCCGCTGGGCGAAATCCACGATGCCTCGCCGGCTACGGGTCCGCTAGGGGCTTTGTTTGGATTTTTCGCGCCGCTGCATCCGCTGCGGAATGCGCCGCTTGCGCAACGGCAGGCAGCCGTGGTGCAGCAGCTGGGCCGGTTGTTTGGCCCGGCCGCCCTGCAGCCGCTGGCCTACCACGAGCTGGACTGGAGCCGGGAGCCGCTGACCAGTATCCCCGGCGACGAGCAGTTCCCCGACCAGATTCCTCTTCAGGGGCCGGCGCAGCTTCGCCAGCCCTACTGGAATAATCGGCTCTGCTGGGCCGGGGCCGAAACGTCGGTCAGCGAATGGGGCCGGCTGGATGGGGCCATTGAGTCCGGGCAATGGGCGGCTACGCAACTGCTGGGCAACTTGTAGGAGTCTTCCCAGGAAACGAAAAAACCACTCTCAGTAGCCACGCGGGCTGTAAAATCCGAACTACTGCCCCGCCGCTTCCCCAGCGGCGGGGCTTTTTCGTGCCTCTAAAAACAAAATCCTACCTTCGCCCCACGTAATTCCCCATCCCACCCAACCCCCATTTTATGTCCACCCTTCACGACCACGCCCACATCGGCGGCCAGCAGCTGCGCCCCGAAAGCCTCATGATGAGCTACGGCTACACCCCCGCCTGGAGCGAGGGAGCCATCAAGCCGCCCATTTTTCAGACCTCCACCTTCGTTTTCAAGAATGCCGAGGAAGGCAAAGCCTTCTTCGAGTTGGCCTACGGCCTGCGCCAGCAGGGCCCCGACGAGGAAATGGGCCTCATCTACTCCCGCCTCAACAATCCCAGCCTGGAGATTCTGGAGCATCGCCTCTGCCTCTGGGACGGGGCCGAGGAAGCCGCCAGCTTCGCCAGCGGCATGGCCGCCATCAGCACCACGCTGCTGGCCCTGCTGCAGCCCGGCGATGTGGTGCTGCATTCCGAGCCCGTGTACGGCGGCTCCGATTTCTTCCTGAAAAACGTGCTGCGCAAGTTTGGCATTGAGGCCGTGGGCTTCCGCCCCACCGATACGCCCGCGCAAATGGCCGCCCGCGCCGCCGCCATCGCGCCCGGCCGCCTGGCCATGATATTCGTGGAAACGCCCGCCAACCCCACCAACCACCTCGTCGACCTCGAAGCCTGCGCCGCCCTGGCCCGCCAGTATTCCACCGACGAAAAACCCGTGCGCCTCGTGGTCGACAACACCTTTCTGGGCCCGGTTTTCCAGCATCCACTAAAGCACGGGGCCGATGTGGTGCTGTACTCCGCCACCAAGTTTCTGGGCGGGCACTCCGACCTCATTGCCGGCGCGGCCCTGGCCAGCAAGCCCCTCATGAAGGAAATCAAGGCCATGCGCACCTTCATGGGCACCATGTGCGACCCCAACACCGGCTGGATGCTCATGCGCTCGCTCGAAACCCTGAAGCTGCGCATGGAGCGCGCCGCTCAGTCAGCCCAGCTCATTGCCAACTGGCTCCGCACCCACCCGCTGGTGGAACGCACCTACTACCTCACCCACCTCGAGCACTGCCCCGCCCAGCAGGACATCTACCAGCGCCACTGCCTCTCGCCCGGCTCCATGATTTCCTTCGACATAAAGGGCGGCGAGGCCGAAGCCTTCCGCTTCCTCAATGCCCTCAAACTCATCAAGCTGGCCGTGAGCCTGGGCGGCACCGAAAGCCTCGCCGAGCACCCCGGCACCATGACGCACTCCGACATCACCCTCGAGGAGCAGCGCGAAATGGGCATCACCCCCCAGATGATTCGCCTGAGCATCGGCGTAGAAGACCCGCAAGACCTGATGCTCGATTTGAGCCAGGCCTTCGAGGCCGTGGGAATGGTAAAGGAGCGGGAACTGGAGATGGCATAGCCATGATGCCGCTGGCGCGAGTTTAGCGCAGCGTAACTCGTGCCTTGCCATGACGGGGAGGCTGCGCCTCCCCTGCCGCGCCAGCGGCAATGCGGCGCGGCTCAACCAAAGCGGTAGGATGTTCTATGCGAGGCGCAGCCTCGCCCAGATTATCGGCACGAGTTACGCTCCGCTAAACTCGCGCCAGTGAAGGCCCAGCAAATACTACAAATGAATAGCCCGGCCGCATTGCTGCAGCCGGGCTATTTGCTTTTCAATGTCCTTAAAACTACCGGACCCTAACGGCAATCTCAACCCGCCGGTTGGCCTTTCGGCCGGCGGCAGTTTCATTGGTCGCCACGGGCTTCTGCTCGCCGAAGCTTTCGGTGCTCACTTTATCGTTGGGCAATTTGCCGGATTCAACCAGGTATTTTTTTACGGCATCGGCCCGGTCGTGCCCCAGCTGCAGGTTGTAGCTGGCATCGCCGCGCGAATCGGCGAAGCCCATTACCCGCACGTTCTTATTGGCAAAGCGCTGGCCGATGGAAGCAACGATTTCGTCCAGTGTGGCCGCCGCCGTTGGTTTCAGCATGGACTTATCGGTGTCAAACAGCACCGTTTCATCTACCGAGTACACCTCAAAATCCGCATCGCCAGTCACTGTCACCGACTTTTGCTTGATTTCAGGAAGGGTCTGAGTCGATAAAACGTTCTTGCTCCTATCGAAAGAACGTTCGAGCGCCTCGGCAGCCGACTGGTTGTTGCGGTATACTACCGCCGTGTCGGCCGTTGCCTCGTGGGGCTGGTCCAGCGTAGAGGGCTTGCTCAAATTGTCGCAGCCCACCAGGGCAACGGTGGCCGTCGCCAGCAGGGAGAGGAAAGTGGTTTTCATAGCCAGAGAGGTTGAGGTTAACTCTGGCTTACGAGTAGCAAGCCGTTAACGTTGGCCGCCGCCCAACCAATGCAAACCCAAAAGAGCCTGCCGCTGAGAAGCGGCAGGCTCTTTTTACACGAAGTCAAGCAGCAATTACTGCCCCAGCACGATGGCAAACACCAGCGGCGCGACAATGGTAGCGTCGCTTTCGATGATGAATTTGGGCGTGTCCTGGCCCAGCTTGCCCCAGGTAATTTTCTCGTTGGGCACGGCGCCGGAGTAGCTGCCGTAGCTGGTGGTGGAGTCCGAAATCTGGCAGAAATAGCCCCACAGCGGCACGCTGGTGCGGCCCAGGTCCTGGTGCAACATGGGCACCACGCAGATGGGGAAGTCGCCGGCAATGCCGCCGCCAATCTGGAAGAAGCCTACTTTGCTCTCGTTGGTGGCTTGTTGGGTGTACCAGTCGGCCAGGTAAATCATGTACTGAATGCCCGTGCGCATGGTGTGCACGTTCTTGATATCGCCGGTGATGACGTGGCCGGCGTAGATGTTGCCGAGCGTGCTGTCTTCCCAGCCGGGGCAGATGATTGGCAGGTTTTTCTCGGCCGCGGCCAGCATCCAGCTGTCTTTGGGGTCAATCTGGTAGTACTGCTCCAGCTCGCCGCTCAGCAGAATCTGGTAGAAAAACTCGTGGGGGAAATAGGCTTTACCTTCACTGTCGGCCTTCTCCCAGAACTTGAGCACCACGTGCTCGAGGCGGCGCATGGCCTCTTCCTCGGGAATGCAGGTATCGGTCACGCGGTTCATGTGGCGCTCCAGCAGGGCCTGCTCGTCGGCGGGCGTGAGGTCGCGGTAGTTGGGCACGCGCTCGTAGAAATCGTGGGCCACCAGGTTGAAGATATCCTCCTCCAGGTTAGCACCGGTGCAGCTGATAATCTGCACTTTGTCCTGGCGAATCAGCTCAGCCAGCTGAATACCCATTTCGGCGGTGCTCATGGCCCCGGCTAGGGTAATCATCATTTTGCCGCCTTCGGCGAGGTGCTTGTTGTAGCCATCGGCCGCGTCGATGAGGGCAGCGGCGTTGAAGTGGCGGTAATGGTGACGGAGGAAATTGGAAACTTGCATTTGGGGGAATTGGGAGTGTTTAATGTCTGTACAATTTGAACGTCATGCCGAGCGTAGCCGAGGCATCTCGCGTGCATTGGTAATCAATACCGTTGCAACGAAGCGAGCGAGATGCCTCGGCTACGCTCGGCATGACGTTCTGGTTATTCACTACTGCCTACGACGGCGACTCAATCATCAGATTATGATTGGTATAGATGCAGATATCAGCCGCGATGTGCAGGCCTTCCTCCACCATCTGGCGGGCCGTCAAATGCGGCGCGTGCTTCTTGAGAGCCAGCGCGGCGGCTTGGGCGTACATCGCGCCGGAGCCGATGGCAGCCACGTCGGAGTCCGGTTCCAGTACGTCGCCGGTGCCGCTTAGGATGAGTAATTCGTCCTTATCGGCCACCACCATCATGGCTTCGAGCTTGCGCAGATACTGGTCCTTACGCCAGTCTTTGGCCAGCTCGATGGCGGCGCGCTTGAGGTTGCCGCTGTAGCTGGTGAGCTTCTCCTCGAAGCGGTCGAGCAACATGAAGGCATCGGCCGTGGAACCGGCGAAACCGGTCACGACTTTGCCATCGAGCAGCTTACGGATTTTGCGGACGTTATTCTTGGCCACGTGCTTGTCCATGGTGGCCTGCCCGTCGGCCCCAACGGCGATTTCGCCGTTGTGCCGGATGCCGAGCACGGTAGTAGAGCGGATTTTTGCTTGCATAAGGGCGCAAAAATACAACGGCTGGGGCCAGCGGCATGCAATTGTGCGGTAAGCTTTAGCTTGCCGTTTTGCGTAAAGCCCTGGGCCTCCACAAAACGGCAAGCTAAAGCTTACCGCACAAAACCTACTTGCTCACCCGGAACTGCAGCTTGGCGAACAGGAAGCGGCCGTTGCTGCCCATTTGCACGGCATCCCAGGCACCGCCGTTCTCGGTGGCTTGCGGGTTGAAGAAGTTGGGGTACACGTTGAACAGGTTCGACGAGCCCACCGAGAGGCGCAGCTGGTTGGTGAGGGCGTACGACAGGGCCACGTCGGTGGTGAGGCGGTCGCGGTAGGGGTTCGGGTCGCCGTTGTAGTCGTACAGCAGCACGTGGCCGAACTGCACCAGCCGCACCAGCGCGCCAAAGCGGCCCACGTTGTAATCGAAGGTCAGGTTGATTTTATACGGCGGGGCCGAGGCTTTCACGAAGGCTTGCTCACGCTGGCCGAAGAAAGTTTCTTCCTTACCAGCCAGCAACGGCGTGGTTTTGGCCTGGCCCACGATGAGCAGGCGGTTGGCGTTGGCGGCCAGCGTGGTGGTGAGGCGGCCTTCCCCCACCCCGATGGTGTTGGCCAGCACCACATCGAGGCCCCAGGTATCGGTCGAGACGGCGTTGGCGAAGAACTGGGCCTGGCCCACGTTCAGGCCTTGCAGAATGGTCCCGATTTGCGGGTCGTCGTCGGCAAAAGTGCCGGTGAGCACGATGCGGTCTTTGATGTGGATGTAATAGCCGTCCACGGTAAAGCTCAGCACCGAGCCGGCGCGGCCCGTGAAGCCCACGCTGGCCGACTGCGACCGCTCCTGCGTGAGCGCCGGAATGCCCAGCGCCTTCGACACCGGCCCATTGTTCCGGTCGAGCAGAATGTCGACCGGCTTGCCACCCACCACGTTGGTAAACACCGTGTTGAAATTAATCTGCGCCAGCGAAGGGGCCCGGAAGCCCGAGCTCAAAGTGCCGCGCAGCGAGAAGCTCTCGCTGAACTTGTAGCGCGTGGCCAGCTTGCCCGTGAAGCTGCTCCCGAAGTCGGAGTAGTTCTCGAAACGGCCCGCCGCCGCCACGAGGAAGGCCTTGGTCACGTCCAGCTCAGCATCGGCGTACACGCCCACGTTGTTGCGGCTGGCCTTCAGCTCGTTGCGGGGCTGGAAGCCGGGAAAGCCTTGTGAGCCGCCCGGCCGGTCGTTTAGCGCGCCAGGGTATTTGCGGTACGAGCCTTCCTCGCCGGCAAACAGCGCGTACCACTCGCGGCGGTATTCACTGCCGATGGCTACGTTCAGGCCCTGGAGCACCGTTTTGTAGTTGCGGCTCAGGTTCAGGTTCACCACGTTCTGCTGCAGCTGGAAGCCGCCGGCATCAAATGTGGTGGGCGAGGCTGCGCCCAGCGTGGCGTTCAGTGTGTTCGTCAGGCCGTAGTGGAAGCGGTTCGAGCCGAAGCCCTCGCTCAAATCCACGTCGAAGCCGCCGAAAGTACCGCGCAGGCCCACTGCGCCGTGTGCATCAGTGAGGTTGCTGGTGATGATGGGGTCGAAGCCGTTGGGATAGAGCGTCGCGTTGCTGCGAGGGTTCGGGATGGCGTTGCCGTTATCGTCCGTCACCGTCGGGAAACGGGTGTAGGCGTAGGCCTCTCCCTTGCGGAAATTCACCCCGCCAAAGGCATACGCGTAGATATTCTCATTGATGGGCAGCTTGCTGTTGAGGTAAACCGACGTGTTGTTGGCTTTCGGGTCGCCGTACTGGCGGCGCTGAATGCCGTCGGGGGCGGGCACGTTGGCGCGCTGGGTGTGCTGGCGCTGGTTGTAGTCCACGGTCGCATTCACGAAGCCGCCCTTGCCCACGCCCACCCCGTAGTTGAGGTTGGCGTTGAAATTGCCCCCGTCGAAGGTCTTGTCGTCGAAGCGGTATTTGGCGGTGTAAGCGCCGTAGTTGGCGTTGGCCGTCAACTCGTTCACGCTGGTTTTCAGCACGATGTTAATGACGCCTGCGATGGCATCGGAGCCGTACTGGGCCGAGGCCCCGTCGCGCAGAATCTCAATCCGCTCGATGCTGGCGGCCGGAATCGTGTTCAGGTCGGTGCCGGTGTTGCCCCGGCCCCGGCTGCCAAACAGGTTCACCAGCGCCGACTGATGCCAGCGCTTGCCGTTCACCAGCACCAGGGTCTGGTCGGGGCCGAGGCCGCGCAGGCTGGCGGGGTCTACGTGGTCGGCCCCGTCGGCCCCGGTCTGGCGGTTCGAGTTGAAGGAGGGCGCTACGAACTGCAGCAGCTGGTTCACATCGAGCTGGCCGGTTTTGGCCGTCACCTCGCGCACATCAATGATGTCGACCGGCGAGGGCGAGTCCGTCACGGAGCGGTTCTGGCTGCGCGAGCCCACCACCTGCACCGCGTCGAGGCTGGTGCTGTTCTCGGCCAGCGTCACGCTCAGGCCGCTGGTGCCAGCCACCTCCTGGTTGGTGTAGCCCAGCGAGCTGATAACCAGCCTCGGGGCGGCCGTGCGGGCCCGCAGCGTGAAGCGGCCGTTGGGATCGGTGGAAGTGCCGTTGTTGGTGCCCTTCTCCACAACAGAGGCCCCGATAACCGGCTGCCCGGCAGCATCCTTGACCTGACCAGTGAGAGTGGTAGCCGCCTGGCCCCAGGCGGCAGTGCTGGCCAGGCAAATGATTGGGAGTAAATGGGTTGGTTTCATACAAAATTCGGTAGGTGAGGAAAGTGACGCAGGCTTTTTTTAGTGAATACGATACTTTGAAAAACCGTATTATGCTACCTGCAAGCTAGTGCATGGCGCATAAAAAAAACCAGCCCTACCGGGCTGGTTTTTTAGTTTAAGTTTTTAGACGCCTCAAATCATCAGACGCATGGGGTCTTCGAGCAGGCTTTTCAGCGTTTGCAGGAAGGCCGCGCCGGTAGCGCCGTCCACCACGCGGTGGTCGCAGCTCAGCGTCACCTTCATGATGTTGCCGATGGCCAGCGCGCCGTCTTTCACAATGGCGGTCTGCTTGATGCCGCCCACGGCCAGAATGCAGGCATCGGGCGGGTTGATGATGGCCGTGAATTCATCGATGCCGAACATGCCCAGGTTCGAGATGGTGAAGGTGCTGCCCTCCCACTCGGCGGGCTGCAGCTTCTTGCTCTTGGCTTTGCCGGCCAACTCCTTCACCTCGGTGGCGATGGTGGCGAGGCCTTTCTGGTCGGCATTGCGCACCACGGGCACCAGCAGGCCTTCATCTACGGCCACGGCCACGCCGATGTTGATGACTTTATTCTGCCGGATGCGGTCGCCAAGCCACGAGGAATTCACGGCCGGGTGCGAGCGCAGGGCAATGGCCGCCGACTTCAGCACCAGGTCATTAAAGCTCAGCTTCACCGGCGACAGCTCGTTGAGCTTCACGCGAACCTCCATGGCCTTGTCCATGTTGATTTCCATCGTGAGATAGAAATGTGGGGCCGTGAACAGGCTTTCCGACAAGCGCTTGGCGATTACCTTGCGCATCTGCGACACGGGCGTGTCGGTGTAGGTATCTGGTGCCTGGTTGTTGGTGCCTGGTGCCTGGGCAGCCGGGGCGGCCTGTGGCGCGGGAGTGGCAACTGGCGCAGCAGCAGCCGGAGCAGCTTGCGGTGTAGGAGCGGCAGCCGCCCCGGAAGGCTGGAAGTTCTCCACGTCGCGCTGCACAATGCGGCCGTTATCGCCGCTGCCTACTACCTGCGAGAGGTTGATACCTTTTTCTTTGGCAATGCTTTTGGCCAGCGGCGAGGCCAGGATGCGGCCATTTGGCGTTGCTGCTTGCTCGTTGCTCGCTGCTGGTTGAGCGGCGGCAGGTGCCGCAGCCGGAGCTTCGGCGGCCGGAGCAGCCTGGGTCGGTGCCGGGGCGGAACCGCCACCGCCGAGCAGCGCCTGAATATCAGCCCCTTCTTCGCCGATGATGGCCAAAATGCCGTCAACAGCTACGGCTTCGCCGGCTTTGGGGCCGGTGTAGAGCAGGGTGCCGTCTTCGTAGTTTTCCAGCTCCATGGTGGCTTTGTCGGTTTCGACTTCGGCCAGGATGTCTCCCGATTTTACTTTGTCGCCCACGTTTTTCAACCAGGCCGCGATGGTGCCTTCGGTCATCGTGTCGCTCATCTTGGGCATGCGGACCACAGTGGCTTTCTTGCCATTGGCGGGCGCGGCCGGAGCGGCCGCAGCAGGTGCCGGGGCGGGCGCAGCAGCGGGTGCCGGAGCAGCCGCCGGGGCCGGTGCTGCTTCCGGAGCCTTGGGGGCTTCCGGGGCGGGGGCGGGAGCTTCGACAGCCGGAGCAGCGCCGCCGCTCTGGCCGTTCAGCAGGCCCGAAATGTCTTCGCCTTCCTTGCCCACGATGGCCAGAATGCCATCAACCGGTACGGAATCCTTCTCTTTCGGCCCGATGTAGAGCAGGGTACCGTCTTCATAATTTTCCAGCTCCATGGTGGCTTTGTCGGTTTCGACTTCGGCCAGGATGTCCCCGGATTTAACTTTATCGCCCACTTTTTTGAGCCAGGCCGCGATGGTCCCTTCGGTCATCGTGTCGCTCATTTTGGGCATTTTTATGATTTCGGCCATCGGATATAAAAGCGCTAGAGTTGAGAAGGCCAAAATTAGCCGGAAAAGTTGGCGGGGGCAACGTTATTATCGGGAGAATATAAGGACTTGCCCACAATAAGGCGGCAAGTCATTTTGACAAGGCCAAAACAATGGTCATGCTGAGCGCAGTCGAAGCATGATGTTGCTAACACTCCAGTCCCGAAATCAGGCCGGCTCCTGCAGATGCGACACGTCGAGAAAGTTCTTGACAGTGAACACCGTACCCGTAAACTCCAGCTTATACAAGCATAAGTTACTGTGTTCAAACCCTTCCATGCGGCTGAGCGGGTAGTTGAGCAGTTGGCAGAGCATGACACGCATGGCCCGGCCGTGCATGCAGACGAGCACCGTTTCTTCGTCGTCCCGCGTCCTGAGCAACTCAATAAACGGGCGCTGCCGGGCGGCTACTTCCTCGGGGCTTTCGCCGCCGGTGAGGCGGGCGTGGGTATCGCCGGCCACCCAGCCGGCCAGTACCTGGCGGTATTCGGCATCCTCTTCAACGGTGATGCGGGTGCCCTCGCGCACGCCCCAGCTGATTTCATTGAGGCCCGAATGGGCTTCGTGAGGCAGGCCGAGGTCGAGGAACTGCTGCACCGACTCCTGCGTGCGGCGCAGGGCGGAGGTGTAGACCTTGTTGAACGGCACGTGGCCATAGGCCGCGAAGAACTGCGCGGCCTGGCGGCGGCCGGTGTCGTTCAGGCTGGAATCGACGCCGCTGCCCTGCACAATGCCGCGCACGTTGAAATCGGTCTGGCCGTGGCGCAGAAGGAAGATGGTCCGGGGCTTCACTTTCGCGGTAGTTTTGCGTAACAATCGGTCAACAATTCCTCAAAGTACGGAGTTTAAACCCCAACTGTTGACCTTTATTCTTTAATATTCACCGTTGAGTAGCGCTCCCACAGCCGCTCCCCTGCCCCACCCCATGAATCTGGAAGAAGTAAAGCGCTGGACGGCCTCCCGCCCCACCCTGGCCGATGCCCTCGGCATGGAAATCACGGCCGTGACCGACGAGTACCTGGAGGGCCGCATGCCCGTGGATGGCCGCACCCACCAGCCCATGGGCCTGCTGCACGGCGGCGCGTCGGTGGCCTTTGCCGAAACCCTGGGCAGCATTGCCGCCGCCCTGCGCCTGCCCGACCGCAGCAAGCAAGCCGCCGTGGGCCTGGAAATCAACGCCAACCACCTCAAGGGCGTGCGCGACGGCTGGGTAACCGGCCGCGCCACGCCGGTGCACATCGGCCGCAGCACGCAGGTGTGGGAAATCCGCATCACGCACGAAGAAACGGGGGCGCTGGTGTGCATCAGCCGCATTACCATGGCCGTGGTCGACATTGCGCCCAAGCCCCAGCCAGCTCCCTAAATGGTGCGGCCCGACTACCGCCTGCTGCCCTGGCCGGCCAGTGCCACCGGCCTCGATGCGCCCGCCCGGCTGCGCCACCTCGTGGCCGGGGCGCTGCGCACGGGCCGGCCGCTGGCGCTGTGGCGCGAGCCCGGGGCCGCGCAGCCGCAGCTGCTGGTAGCCCGCTCGCTCGAAGCTACTTACACCGGCCTGCCCCCGGCGCTGGACGACCACGCGCCGGCTGGCTTTGCGTTTTTTCCCTTCCGCGACTCGGACCACAACCCGGCCCTGTTCCTGCCCGCCGACGTGCGCTACGACCTGGCCCAGCCCGAGGCCGTGGCCGTGGCCCCCGCCGCCCGCACGCTGGTGCCCAACCTCACGGCCTGGCTGGCGCTGCCCACGCCTGCCGGGCTAGCCTGGCACTACGGCACCCAGCCCGCGCCGCCCACCGCCACCGAAGCCGAATACACCGCGCTGGTACGGCGCGGCGTGGCCGCCATCGAGGCCCGGGAAGTGGTGAAGGTGGTGAGCTCGCGCGCCGCCTGCCGCCCCCTGCCGTCAGGCTTCGACCCGCTGGCCGCGTTTGCCGACCTCAGCGAGAAGTACCCGCGCGCGTTTGTGTCGCTGGTGAGCGTGCCGGGCGTGGGCACGTGGCTGGGGGCCTCGCCCGAAGTGCTGGCCGAAGTCACGGCCGATGGGCAGTTTCATACCATGGCGCTGGCCGGCACGCAGCCGCTGGTGCCGGGCACGCGGCCCCAGGATGCCATCTGGCGACAGAAGGAGATAGAGGAGCAGGCGCT
Organism: Hymenobacter artigasi; assembly: GCF_012275535.1. Lineage (GTDB taxonomy): Bacteria > Bacteroidota > Bacteroidia > Cytophagales > Hymenobacteraceae > Hymenobacter > Hymenobacter artigasi. The sequence goes on from NZ_JAAVTK010000006.1 coordinate 248,490, forward strand.
GGTGGCCCGCTACATCGTGAGCTGCTTCAAGCAGCTGCGGCTGCGCGAGTACCACGAAACCGGCCCCCGCACCGTGGCGGCCGGCCAGCTCCTACACCTGCGCACCGACTTTGAAGTCGACCTGCAAAACGTGCCCAACGCCGCCGCGCTGGGCACCGACATGCTGCGCCTGCTACACCCGACTTCGGCCGTGGGCGGCATGCCCAAAACGGCTGCGCTCGATTTCCTGCGCCGCCACGAGGGCTACGACCGCGCCTACTACAGCGGCTTTCTGGGCCCCGTGAACGTAGAAGCGCCCGGCATCGCCCGCCTCTTTGTGAACCTGCGCTGCCTGCAGGTGCGCGCCACCGAGGTCATCCTCTACGCCGGCACCGGCCTCACCGTCGATTCGGACCCGGCGCGGGAGTGGCAGGAAACGGAGATGAAGATGCAAACCGTGGGCGCTGTTTTGAATTAAAAAATTGAGAATTAAAAATTAAAAATGGCCGTGTTTATTACCCGTTGAAAAAGGCCCATTTCACATATTCAGCTCAATTTTTAATTCTTCATTTTTAATTTTTAATTCAACCGATGCAGGCCGTTTATAACATTGCCGAAATCTGCGCCCGCCACGGCATTACCGATGTCGTTTTATCGCCGGGTTCGCGCTCGGCCCCGCTCACGCTGGCCTTCGCTCGCCACCCCGGTTTGAACGTGCGCGTGGTGCCCGATGAGCGGGCCGCCGCCTTCATCGGGCTGGGCATTGCGCAGGCGCAACGGCGGGCGGTGGCGCTGGTGTGCACGTCAGGAACGGCCGGTCTGAACTACGCGCCGGCCGTGGCCGAAGCCTTTTTCCAGCAGATTCCGCTGGTGATTTTTACCGCCGACCGGCCGCCGGAATGGATTGACCAGCTCGATGGGCAGACCATCCGGCAGCATAATTTATACGGCGCGCACGCCAAGGGCGCGTTCGAGTTTCCGGTCGATACCACGCACCCGGATGCTAAGTGGTATTCGGCGCGCATTGTAAACGAGGCGATTAACCTGGCGCAGGCCGCGCCCGCCGGGCCGGTGCAGGTGAACGTGCCATTGCGCGAGCCGATTTATCCGAAGCCGGGCGAGGAAATTCAGTATGAGCAGGATGTGAAGATTATTCGGGATGATGCAGATGTGCCTTCCAATACATTTTATGCGGAGGCTCATGCAGCGCCGTCTTACAATGACCTTTTAAATCGCATTCTGGTAGTCGTTGGCCAGCATATCAGCGACTCGTCGTTGGCTGAAGCCCTTAAGCATTTTGCGCATCAGTCTGGAGCTACTGTAGTTGCAGATTCTATTAGCAACCTCTCGGCAAATATCCCAACCGTCATGTCGCAGGATATTTTTCTTAGCAGTGCTAATGAGGAATTTCGGGAATCATTACGTCCAAGCCTGCTAATTACTTTAGGGAAGTCGTTGATATCAAAATCGCTGAAATTATATCTGCGTAAATATCCAGCGGAGCAGCAATGGCATCTTCAGCCGCATGGCGGTCAGGTGGCCGACGTATTTCGCTCACTAACAAAAGTTATTCGCACCAGTCCATTTGTTTTTTTGAGCGATTTCGCGCACGAATTCTCCCAGGAAATGCGCGTGCAAGCCATGCCGTATGGCAAGATTTGGCGTCGTACAAATCAGCAGTCTTCCGAATTTATCAACCATTTTTTCACGGACGAAGCCCAGCCCTTCAACGAATTTTCAGCCTTCCGCCACGCGCTGGCGGCGCTGCCCGAAACCACGGCTCTGCACCTGGCCAACAGCATGGCCGTGCGCTACGCCAACATCCTCGGCCTCCCGCAAAGCAAGCAAATTGAAGTTTTCGCCAACCGGGGCACCAGCGGCATCGACGGCTGCAACTCTACCGCCGTGGGCGCGGCCCTGGCCCAGCCGGAGCGCCCGGTAGTGCTGCTGACCGGCGACGTGGCGTTTTTCTACGACCGCAACGCCTTCTGGCACAACTACCCCGTGCCCAACCTGCGGGTGGTGCTGTTCAACAACCATGGCGGCGGCATCTTCCGTATTATCGACGGGCCACGCCAGCAGCCGGAGCTGGAGGAGTTTTTCGAGACGCGCCAGCTACTCACGGCCGAGAACACCGCCAAGGATTTTAACCTGCGCTACTTCCCGGTTTCATCGTTTGAAGAACTAGAAGCCGCGCTACCGGTTTTCTTTGCAGCCGAAACCGGCGCGGCCATTCTGGAAGTCTTCACTGACTCGATGACCAACGCGGCGTTTTTTGAGGAATACCGGGCGGCGGTGAAACAAGCTTTTTCGTAACCCTATCTGCGAACCTCCGCGTATTCCTCTGCGGACCTCAGCGAGAAACCCTACTTTATTTCTCGCTGAGGTCCGCAGAGGAGTACGCGGAGGTTCGCGGAGAAAAACCTTTTTTTTATGACAGAACCCATTAGCTGGACCCCGATTAAGGAGTTCAAAGAAATTCTCTTCACGCAGTTTGGCGGCATCGCCAAAATCAGCATCAACCGGCCGCAGGTGCACAACGCCTTCACGCCGCTCACGGTGCAGGAGATGATTGAGGCCATGCGCATGTGCCAGGACCGCACCGATATCGGCGTGATTATCCTCACCGGTGAGGGCGGCCGGGCCTTCTGCTCGGGCGGCGACCAGAGCGTGCGCGGCCACGGCGGCTACGTGGGCGAGGACACCCTCCCCCGCCTCAACGTGCTGGAACTGCAGAAAATCATCCGTTCCATTCCCAAGCCGGTCATTGCCATGGTGGCGGGCTGGGCCATTGGCGGCGGCCACGTACTGCATGTGGTGTGCGATTTGAGCATTGCGGCCGACAACGCCCGCTTCGGCCAAACCGGCCCCAACGTGGGCTCGTTCGACGGTGGCTTCGGGGCCTCCTACCTCGCCCGCGTGGTAGGCCAGAAAAAGGCCCGCGAAATCTGGTTTCTCTGCGACCAGTACGATGCCCAGGAAGCCCTCGATATGGGCCTCGTAAACAAAGTGGTACCCCTCGATAAGCTGGAAGAAACCACCGTGGCCTGGTGCCACAAAATCCTTCAGAAAAGCCCGCTCTCGCTGCGCATGCTCAAGTCGAGCTTCAACGCCGAGCTCGATGGCCAGGCCGGCATTCAGGAGCTGGCCGGTAACGCCACGCTGCTCTACTACCTCAGCGACGAGGCCAAGGAAGGCCGCGAAGCCTTCATGGAGAAGCGCCAGCCCGACTTCTCGAAATTTCCAAAATTTCCGTAAGCGGTGGCTGAATCGCGTTGCCGCAGCCTGACAAAAACGCCCGTGGCTTGCGCTACGGGCATTTTTTTGGTATTGAAGCTATTTAAAAAGCACCCGAAAATAGCAAAAACGTCATTCCGAGCGCAGCCGAGGAATCTCGCGTGAATCGGTGAACGATACCCAAGCCAGCCCGAGCGAGATTCCTCGGCTGCGCTCGGAATGACGTTCTGGTATTGTTGAAATTCCTAACCAGCTTCATTGGCAGTACCGCCCTCATCAATCAAACCCCTCAGAAGCTGCCGCTCATGAATCGACAGCCGGCGCACCAGGCCAGGAAGAAGCGCAGCCGCTCACGCTTGCGGGCTTTTTTCAGGGCCTTGGCGGGGGTAACGGCCGGCCGCTCATTAGCAGCTGAGTGAACCTCGAAGCGGACGGGCACGGAAGGGGCAGTTACCGGGGTGACGAGTTCAGGTTTCATGGCGGTGGGAATTAGTTCGCTGGGAGTAAGTTACACTTTTTGAGGGAGAAAACCAAGCCAGGTGTGCACTTTTCCGGTTGTTTGGAGCGAGGAAGGCCCGCCCTTTCCCGCCCTATCTTCGCCGCATGATGGACTTCCTGAAAAAACTATTCGGCCGGAAGCCGGGGCCGGACCTGGGCGCGCTCATCGCGGCCGGGGCCACTATTATCGACGTGCGCAGCAAGGGCGAATACCAGGGCGGCCACCTCAAAAAGTCGCTCAACCTGCCCCTCGACACCCTGCCCGCCGGCTTGGGCAAGCTCGATAAAACCAAGCCCGTAATCACCTGCTGCGCCTCGGGCATGCGTAGCTCGGCGGCGCGCGGCATTTTGCAAAAACAGGGCTTTACCGAGGTGCACAACGGCGGCAGCTGGCTGGGGCTGCGCCGGTTCGAGTAGCCCTTGCCCCCCGGGTTCAGGCATCGCCCCACCTCCGCTGCCATGCTGGCCCTCAGCCTGCAATACTTATATGCAGTTAGGCTGTTGAAGCAACGGGAATACCTTCCCCATTTCACGGCCATGACTACTGCTGAGTTTCACCTGAATATCCGGCGCATTCGGCGGTGGCATTGGCTGCAATACCCCGTGCAGGGCCTTTTGATGGGCGGGGGGCTGCTGGGGGCCAGCGGCCGGATGGCCGTGGGGCCGACCCTGGAACCGGCCCTCACTACATGGCCGGTTTTGCTGGGGCTCCTGGCGCTGCTGCCGGTAGTGGGCGGGCTGCTGTTCGTGGTTTCGCGCTACCTACGGCCCAATGTGCGCCGGCCGGCCGAAGAAAACCTGCGCATTTACCAAGGGCGTGTGCTGCTGCGCAATAGCTTACTGGGCTTGCTGGCCCTGCCCTTGCTTGCGTCGTACGTTATCAGCCACAAGCCGCTCGACCTCGTTCTTTGCGGGGCGGTGCTGCTGGCGCTGGGCTGGCAAACGCAGCCTTCGGCCGAGACGTATCAGCGGTGGCTGCTGGCTTGAGGCCCCGGCCACCGGCCTTTATTTCGACTTCTATGGCTTCCGATTTACTTCCCACCTCCCTCCTCCTCAACGGCCGCGAATTCACCTACGCGGCCATCCGCGAATACCCCGCCCAGCTTAATGTGCCCGTGAACGGCTACGAGGCCAAGGTGCTGGATTTTGTCCGGCAGTGGCTGAACGGCACGCAGGAATTTGTGCTGCACACCTCGGGCAGTACGGGCACGCCCTCGGCCATCACGCTGCGGCGGCGGCAGCTGGAAGCGTCGGCCCGCCGCACGGCCGATTTCTTCGACCTTGGCCCCGGCGACCGGGCGCTGGTTTGCCTCAACTGCGAGTACATCGGCGGGATGATGATGCTGGTGCGCGGGCTGGAGCGCAACCTGCACCTCACCATCGTGGAACCGCACGCCGACCCGTTTGCTTACGTAGCCGCCGCCGCGGAATTCGATTTTTCGGCCTTCGTGCCGCTGCAGCTGAAAGCCGTGCTGGCGGCCGGCCACGCGCCCCGGCTCGATAAAATGAAGGCATTTCTGGTGGGGGGCGCGCCCGCCGATGCCGCGCTGCAACAGGAAGTACAATCCGTGAAAGCCGCCGTGTGGCTCACCTATGGCATGACAGAAACATGCTCGCACGTCGCCCTGCGCCGCCTGAACGGGCCGCACGCCGCCACCAGCTTCCGGGTGCTCACGGGCATTGCGGCGGGGCAGGATGAGCGCAGCTGCCTCACCCTACGCGGCGACGTGACCGACGACCAACTCATCATCACCAACGACGTGGTGCAGCTGCTCGACGCGCACACGTTTGAGTGGCTGGGCCGGGCCGATTTCGTGATAAACTCGGGCGGCGTGAAGGTGCCCGCCGAGAAAGTGGAGCTGGTGCTGGATGTGGCGCTGGCCGAAATCGGGGCGGCGCGCCGCTGCTTTGTGGCCGGCCAGCCCGACGAGCGCCTGGGCCAGACCGTAACGGCTTTCATCGAAGGTCCGGCGCTGACGCCCGCGCAGGAAACACGGCTGAAAGTGCTGCTGGCGGCCCGCCTGGGGCGCTACGAGCAGCCCCGGCAGTTCACCTACGTGCCCGAATTTCTGCTAACGGCCACGGGCAAGCTCAACCGGGCGGCCACACTACGCACCCTGTAAGTTTATGCGATTTCGAATTTCCTGTGGGCTGCTGGTGGCGTTATCAGGGCTGCTGGCCAGCCCGGCGGCACGGGCCCAGGACCAGAAACCAGCCGGCACCGCCACGCCCGATTCGGCGGTGGTGAACGGCGCGGGCAGCATGGCCCCGCCGCCGGCCGGGCTGCCCTCGGCCGAGTTTGAAACCTACAATGTGGACGGCACCGGCGTGCGCTACACGGCGGCCCTCACCGGCCTCTACACCACGGGCACGGTGGAACGGATGTATTTCAGCACCAGCCACACGGGCGGCTTCACTACAGGGCACTGGCAGTTTCCGGCGGCCTTCAGCTACAGCTACGGCCGGCAGGACGGGGCCCTGCGCGAGCGCGAGCTGCTGCTGCTCAGCACGCCCGACTACCGCATTCGCCGGTGGAAGTTCTACGCGCTGGGCGAGTTCGAAACCAGCAACCTGCGCGCCATCACGCGGCGGCTGGTCACGGGCGGCGGCGTGGGCTACCAGCTATATGCCGACAGCACCAACAGCACGGTGGCCCTGAGCACCTTCCTGCTCAACGAGCGAACCGACTACAATGCCGAGCCCGATTTTTCCCGGCACGTAGTGCGCAATTCTACCCGCCTCAAGCTGCGCCTGAACCGGGGCGTATTCAGCGCGTCGGAGCTGTTTTTTTATCAGCCTAGCCTGCGCGACCCCGGCGGCGACTACCGCCTCAACAGCGCCACGGTGCTGGCCTTCAAGCTCTACCAGCACCTGGCCCTGAACCTGTCCTACACCTATTCCTACGAAAGCGTGGTGGTGCAGAGCCGCGCCCGGGCCAACGCCACCCTCTCGGTGGGCTTCGCCTACAGCACGGGCCAGTAGGCGGGCAGCGCGAAAACCGGCGCGCAGCTTAGCGCATGTTGGTTTGGGTGAAGAGCGGTTCTTTGTCCTTCATCACCTTGAATAATTCGCCCAGAAATAGGTTGGCGCGCAGGTAAAATACCGGCCCGTTCAGCTCTTTCTGGATGGCGATGGGCACGAACACCGGCTGCCGCCAGCCCAGGCCCGTGCCAATGCCGCCCCAGCGAAACACCCGGTACTGCGCGGCCAGCGTGGGCTCCACGATACCCATGAAATCGCGGGGCGTTTTGTCGAGGTCGCCATCGTCGGCTTCGTAGAGCACGTAGGCCGAGCCCAGGCCCAGCTGCATGTTGGCGCTGAGCTCCCAGCGGCGGTTTTCGAGCAGCACGTAGCCGGCGTAGGCAGCCAGGTAGCGGAAACGGATTTCGGCGTCGGCGTCTTCGGCGGCGTTGTCGGGCTTGGCCTGGCGCGAGGGCACGCCGGTGCTCAGGAAGTAGATGGCCGCCCCGGTGCGGAAGCGGTTCTTGAACTCGATGCCCAGCTTGAGGCCGTTGATGGTGGTGAGGTGGTGGTTGAGGATGGAGTAGCGCGAGTCGTACTGCACCACGAAGCGGCTGCGGGCCAGGCGCGCCACGGCCGGCCGGCCTTTCACCGAATCGGGCCGGGCCGGCGGGGCCGACTGCGCCCACGCGCCCACCGGCAGCAGGCCCACACTCAACCACACAACGCGTAACAACCAGACCATATCAAACCCAAAAAACGGACCACCGGCAAAGGTCGGGAATTTCACCCGGCCACAACCGCCGTTTCGCCCGGTTGTTTTGCCGCTTCGCCCCGAAATAGCTGGCCCGTCCGCCAGCCGGGCTACTAGATTTGGCCCAACTTCTTCGCTTTAGCCCCATGCTCACGCCCGATTTCCTGTTTTCCCTCGCCAATCCCGTGGCCCTGTTGGGCTGGGCGATGCTGGTGCTGGCCCCGCGCTGGCGCGGCACCCGCGCCGTGGTGTTAAGCGGGGCGCTGCCCCTGCTGCTGGCCGCTGCTTACGCGGTGCTTATCGGGGCGCACTACGCGGGGCCGCACGGCGGCGAAGGCGGCTTTCAGTCGCTCGATGCCGTGGCGGCGCTGTTCCGCGACCGGTGGGCGCTACTGGCCGGCTGGGTGCACTACCTCTGCTTCGATATGTGGACGGGGGCCTGGGAAGTGCGTGACGCGCAGCGGCGCGGGGTGCCGCACTGGCTGCTGATACCCTGCCTGCTACTCACGTTCATGTTCGGGCCGGTGGGGCTGCTGCTTTATTTCGGGGTGCGGCAGCGGCATCCGCTGTCGGCGGCGGCGGGCTGATTATCAACTGGTTCACCCCTTTCATTCTGGTTGTTTTTTTCTGATTTCAACGCGCTGACCTCATGAAAATCGCCTTGCTTTCGTCCGCTGTTTTTTCGCCGCTCAGCCCAGCTGCCAGCCCGGTGCGCGAGGCCCTGCGCGTGCTGCACCGCGTGAACCCCGCCCTGTCCTGGACCGGCTGGGCGAACGTGGCCCTGGCCGCGCTGGCCCTTGGCTTGCTGCTCCTGGACCACCGACTCGTGGCCGGCGCACCGGTCTGGCTCAAGCCCCTGAAGTTTGCCCTCTCCATCACGGCCTTTACCTGGACGCTGGGCTGGCTGCTGGCCGACCTGCCCGCCGCCGCCCAACGCAGCGTGCTGCTGTTAAGCTGGGGCGTGGCCCTGAGCATGGCCGTGGAGCAAGCCGTAATTTTTACGCAGGCGGCGCGGGGCACCACCTCGCACTACAACGCCAGCACCCCGCTCAACGGCATCCTGTTCGGGCTCATGGGCCTGTTCATCCTGGTGAATACGCTGATGACTGTGTGGGCCGTGTACCTGGCCTGGCGCTACCAACCGCACGGGCCGGCCGGCTACGTGTGGGGCCTGCGCCTGGGGCTGCTGCTGTTTCTGGTGGGCTCGGTGCTGGGCGGCTTTATGATTCACAACCTGCAGCACACCGTGGGCGCACCCGACGGCGGCCCCGGCCTGCCCGGGCTGGGCTGGAGCACCCGCGCCGGCGACCTGCGCGTGGCCCACTTTCTGGGCATGCACGCCCTGCAGGCCCTGCCCCTGCTGGGCTGGGCGCTGAGCCGCACGGTGCCGCAGCAGGCCGCTGCCCTCACCTGGGCCGGCGCGGCGCTGTATGCCGGGGCGGTGGCGGGCTTGTTTGCGCTGGCCCTGGCGGGACGGCCGCTGTGGGCCAGCTAACGGGAGATGGCACCTTCAGCCAGCATTCATTATCCATTCATCTTGGCAGTCAGTAATATGCTTGCTTTTATTACCACTTTCAACAGCCTGATTTTTCTGGCACTGGCCGGGCTGCACGCCTATTGGGCCACGGGCGGCACCCGGGGCCTCACGGCGGCGCTGCCGGCCCATTCCACCGGCGCGGTAGTATTCCAGCCCGGCCGCGGTATGGTGTGGGCGGTGGCAGTGGTGCTGCTAGTGCTGGCCCTGTTGAGCACGGCTCACCTGCTGCCGGCCAGCGCAGGGCTGCCGGCCAGTTGGCTACGGGCCACCGACTGGGCCGTAGCGGCTGGCCTGGGCTTGCGCGTGCTGGGCGACTTCAGGTTTGTGGGCCTCAACAAGCAGGTGCGTGATACTACCTTTGCCCACCTCGATACGCGCTATTACACGCCTCTGTGCCTGGTAATGGCCCTGGGCTTTGTGGGGCTCGCCCTGGCGGTCAGGCTTTGATTTAGCGTTTTTTCATTGCGATGACGCCTAAGCTGAATGACCGCCGTTTTCTGCTCTGGGGCATTCCGGGGCTGAGTCTACTGATTGCGGCGTTTAGCCTGCCCACGGGGCCGTATGGCCGCTGGCCGCTGGTGCTGGTGCACTGGCTTATCGGGTTATACTTTACTACGGGCTACTGGCTGGCCAACCGGCAGCTATGGCGGGGTCTGCCGGTACGCTTCCCCAGCCCCGCCCAAACGCCGCGCCGCCTGTGGGCGCTGGCGGGCCTGGCCGTGCTCGTTACCACCGCCGCCACCGTGGCCCTGATACTACCGGTGCACCTGCTCCGGCCCGAGGAGCATTTGCTGTCGGCTGGCAAGCTGCTGGAGGAGGTGCGCTTCAGCTTGGTGCCTACGGTGGCCGTGCTCACGCTCTACGAATCGACGTATTTTTTCCAGGAATGGAAGGCCAGCCTGGGCCGGGCCGAGCAGCTGGCCCGCGCCGCCACGCAGGCCCAGCTCGATGCCCTGCAAAGCCAGCTCGACCCGCACTTTCTGTTCAACAACCTCAACACGCTGGCCGCCCTCATCGAGCCCGGCAACGCGCCGGCCCAGGATTTTGTGGAGCAGCTGGCCGATGTGTACCGCTACGTGCTGCTGGCCCAGGGCCGCCCCACCGTGCCCCTGGCCGAGGAGCTGGCCTTCATCGAAACCTACCTGGCATTGCACAAAGCCCGCTTTCGGGACAACTTGCGGGTAGAAATCAGCATTGCGCCCGCCGCGCTGGCCCGGCACGTAGCGCCCCTCAGCGTGCAGTTGCTGGTAGAGAATGCGCTGAAGCACAACGTGGCCTCGCGCGAACACCCGCTGCACCTGCACCTTAGCACCGATGAAACCGCCACGCACTTGCAGGTCGAAAACACCCTGCGGCCCCGCACGGCCGGCCTGGTGCCCGGCACCGGCACGGGCCTGGCCAATGTGCGCCAGCGCTACGCCCTGCTGGGCGCGTCCACGGCGGTGCAGGTACTCGCCACGCCCGATACATTCGTGGTGCGGCTGCCGCTGCTGCCCTGGTAAGGCCGGGCGTTACTTCTCCTTTTTCTGCCCGCCGTAGCCCCCACGGCAAGCTAAAGCTTACCGCACTGCCATGACCGTTCTCCTCCTCGAAGACGAATACCCCGCCGCCGAGCGCCTGCAACGCCTGCTGCTGCAAGCCGCGCCCGACGCGCAGGTGCTGGCGGTGCTCGACACCGTGGCCGGGGCGCTGGCCTGGCTGGCCACCCACCCCGCTCCCGGACTCATTATCAGCGACATTCAGCTGGCCGATGGGCTGAGCCTCGAAATCTGGGAGCAGGCCGTGGTGCCCAGCCCGGTCATCTTCACCACGGCCTTCGATGCGTATGCCATCCGCGCTTTTCAGGCCCACAGCGTGGCGTATCTGCTCAAGCCCGTGAAGCTGGCCGAGCTGCAGGCCGCCCTAGCTAAGCTGCGCCAGTGGGAGCTAAGTGTCAGGAGCGAAGAGGTAAGTGTTGATTCGGCGGGTACTGTCGGTCCAGCGCCTAACTCCCTCGAGCGAATGCTCGATACCATGCGGCCCTACAAGCGGCGGTTTCTGGTGCGGCAGGGCGAGCAGCTGTTGCCCCTGCCGGTGGCCGAAGCTGCCTGGTTTCTGAGCCGGAACGAAACCGTGACGCTGGTAGCCACCGACGGCCGCCGCTTCGTGCTCGACTACACCCTGGAGCAGCTCGAAGGCCTGCTTGACCCCGCTTTATTCTTCCGCCTCAACCGCCAGCTAATTGCCCAATTGCCGGCCGTGCGCCGCCTGCACCCGCATTTCGGCGGCAAGCTGCTGGTCGAATTATCCCCCGCGCCGGCCGAGGAGGTGCTGGTGAGCCGCGAGAAAGCGCCGGCCCTGAAAGCCTGGCTGGAAGGGTAGGTTTCGGCGTATCTTGTTGTTCTAATTCCCTATTGCTATGACTGCCATCAAGCTAAAAAGTCCTGTGTTAGAACGCCTCAACGATGAGGAATTCTATCAGTTCTGCATGGATAACCGCGACCTGCGCATTGAGCGCGACGCCAACCATCAAATTTCCTTGATGCCGCCCACCAATTCCGAAACCGGAAAATCAAACAACGAGCTAAGCCGCCAGCTGGCTAACTGGAATGTTGACACGGAATTGGGAGAAACATTCGATTCGTCCTCCGGCTTCACGCTCAGCACCGGGGCCATGCTCTCGCCCGATGCCAGTTGGATAGCGAAGGAAAGCTGGAACGCCCTTAGCCCTGACGACCGGCGCGGTTTCGCCCGCATCTGCCCCGATTTTGTGGTGGAGCTGCTCTCGCCCACCGACCGCCTCCCCGACACCATGCGCAAGATGGAGCACTGGCTCGAAGCCGGTGCCAAGCTCGGCTGGCTCATCGCGCCCGGCACGGAATCAGTCTATATTTTCGAGCCCGGCCAGCCCGTGCGCCCCATCGTGGGCTTCGACCAGGAATTGGTGGCCGGGCCACTGCTGCCGGGCTTTGCGCTGGAGCTGCGGCGGCTGCGGGCTACGTGAGGTAAGCTTTAGCTTGCCGTATCATTGCTCATACGGCAAGCTAAAGCTTACCTCACTACCGGTCCAGCCAGTTCTTGAACACGTTCACCTTTTCCCGGCTCACGAGCACCTGCGCGTCGGGCGCGGCGGGCTTGAGCACGGTTTGCAGGCGCGAATTGGTGTAGTGGATGATGTCCTGAATGGCCGTCTGCTGGGCCAGGTAGGCGCGGTTGAGACGGAAGAAACGGCGCGGGTCGAGCAGCGTTTCGAGCTGGTCCATGGTGTAGTCTACCACGAATTTGCGGCCCTCGATGGTTTGCAGGAAGGTGGCTTTTTCGAGGCTGAAGAAATAGGCAATCTGGTCGAGGGGCACCACTTTCAGGTGCTCGCCCACGCGCACCACAAACTGGGTTTTGTAACTGGCGGCGGGCGGCGCGCTGGTACCCGGCAGGGCCTGCTGCATCTGCTGCATGAGCTGGGCCAGCAGCGCGGGGTCGAAGGCGGGCGCGGCAGCCGGCGCGGCCGCTGCCGGCAGGCGCTGGCGCAGCTTGGCCACGGCCGCCGCCAGCTCGTCGGCATCAATGGGCTTGAGGAGGTAATCCACGCTGTTCACCTTGAAGGCCTGCAGCGCATACTGGTCGTAGGCCGTGGTGAAGATGACCGGGCAGCGCACCGCCACCTGCTCGAAAATCTCGAAGCTCAGCCCATCGGCGAGTTGGATATCGAGAAACAGTACATCGGGCGTTATTTCCCGCAGCAGTGCCACGGCCTGGGCCACCGATTCGGCCGTGCCGAGAATTTCGAGGGGCTCGGGCTGGCGGGCCAGCATGTCGGCCAGGCGGCGGGCAGCCAGGGGTTCGTCTTCGACGATGAGGGCGGCTAGTTTCATTCGACAATTATCATTTAACATTTAACACCCAAGCGTAAAGGCATTCTGAGGCGGCCAGCAATACTGCTGCAAACCTACCGGCTGTTAAATGATAAATGTCAATTGTTAAATGACTAAAAGCGGCAGCGTCACCACAAATTCGCCGGCTTCTTCGCCGTACAGCAGCGGCTTATCCGTGAGAAAGGCGTAGCGGGCGGCCAGGTTGGCCAGGCCCCGGCCCGACGATTCGCCCGGGGCCAAACGGCGCGGGCGGCGGGTGTTGCGCACGGTGAGGGTGTGGGCGGCCGGGTCCAGCGTCACGCGCAGGTGCAGCGGGTCGGCTTGGTAGGCGGCGTTGTGCTTGAGCACGTTTTCGAGCAATAATTGCAGGGCCAGCGGCGGCACAAAGTACGGAGCCACGGCGGCGGGCGGCAGGTTCATTTCCACGGCCAGAGCGTTGCCGAGGCGGGTTTGCTGCAGGTAGAGGTAGCTTTCGGCGAAGGCGATTTCATCGGCCAGGGGCACCAGCTCGTGACTTTCGCTGTCGAGCACGTAGCGGTACACCTGGCTGAGCTGGCGGATGAAGCGCACGGCGCGGGGCGGGTCGTTTTCCTCCACCAGGCTGGTCAGCGCGTTCAGGGAGTTGAACAGAAAGTGCGGGTCGACCTGCCGGCGCAGCGAGTCGAGGCGGGCTATGGCGGTTTCCTTTTCGAGCCGCTCGACGCGCACCGTGGCTTCGCGCCAGCCCAGCAGAAAGGAGCGCGAGTGCATAAACAGCGAGATAATCACGGTCATCACCAGCGGGGCCACCATCTGGCCGGCTATGTTATGCCGAAAGAGAAAGTCCGGCGACTTATGCCACAGCAGCACCGTAATGGCCTCCCCTATCACCACAATCACGGCCAGCGAGGCCAGCAGCGAAGCCCCCACCGTGAGCAGCAGGCGGCGCACGGGCCGCTCGGTCCAGCCCATGCGGTGGTTCAGCCAGTCCGACGTGTAGCCGTTGGCCAGCCACAGCCCCACAAAATACAGCAGCGAAATCACGAAGCTGATGCCGTAGTTGACCGGGTGCAGCCAGGGCTGCTGCTCGTTGGAAAAAGCGAAGGCCGACGTGCCCAGCAGTATCCACCAGCGCCGCTCCCAGATGCTGCGCAGCTGCGACGGCTCGGTGGTGGTGACCCAGGGCTGGGCCGGCGGGCCGTCAATAGCAGAAGGAATGGAATGGGGCGGGGCCATGGCGGGGGGCAGGCAAGTTTCCATCAAAGTAAGGGGCTGGGGCTGAAGAAAGAGTTAACAGAACGTCATGCCGAGCGCAGCCGAGGCATCTCGCGTGTGGTAGTAATTCAATCGATTGGTTTACTGCTGCACGCGAGATGCCTCGGCTGCGCTCGGCATGACGTTCTTGGGTTTTGCCCCTACTTCGCCGCCGTAGCCGGCGTTTCGTACTGCTTCAGGCGGCCCTGGAGCTGGCGCTGGCCCCAGTTGGGTGCCAGCGGGCCGGCGGGCACGAAGGCCGCAAATCTGGCCTGGGCCTGCACGTAGAGCGGCTTGGCAGCCTCGGGCCCACCGCCAAACATTTTGGGCGTGAAGTTCACGTTGTTGGCCTCTACCAGGTAGGGGCGCGGGTTGGCGGGGCTCAGGGACTGGGCCTGGGCCACGGCCTCGCCCACCAGCTCGGAGTATTTGCGCGAGCGCATCATGGGCGAGATGCCCAGGCGGGCCTGGTAGGCGTAGGCTTGCAGGGCGAGCAGCTCCGATTCGTCGCCGTGCAGCTTGCGGGCCTGGGCGAGGGCCGTTTCGGCCTGGTCGAGGGTTTTGTCTTTGGCGTCGCCGTCTTCCTTACTTTGAAACACGTTGATGACCAGCGCATAGGCTTGATAGTAGCGGGGCAGCCAGTCGGCGGGGGCCACGGTGGCGGCGCGCTCCAGCTTGGCGGCCACGGCCTTGAGCACGGCCGGGTCGCCGGTGCTCATCAGCTCGGTGATGGTGGCGCTCATCAGGGTGGTGTAGGCATCGGCGGGCGCGGCGGCGGCGGCCGGGGTCGTACCCGGCAGGGCAGCAGTGGCGGGTTGCGACTGGGCGGCGGCGGCCAGCGAAACGGCAGCGAAAGCGAGGGTGAGGACGAGGGTTTTCATGGGACGAATACTGGTGAAGGTGAGGGCTGATTTGCGGTGGTTGATGATTCAAAGGTGGCAGCGGGCCGGGCCGGGTGAAAACGGCTGTTCCCGAAGCGTCGGATGAGGCGGATGAACCGTTGGCCGGGGCCGACCAGCGGGCGGCGGCTTTTTTTGCGGATGCTTGTTTCGGCCGTGCAACGCTTGGGCGGCCAATTCGCTCTTAATAGTATTCCCAATCACTTTCCACCTTCCTGCTCATGCGTTTTCTTTCCGTTGCCCTCGGCGGCCTGCTCCTCACCGCCGCCCTGCCCACCCTCGCCCAAACCAGCGCCGAAGCCCCGGCCGCGCCCCGCTACTACGTGGGCCTGGGAGCCTACAGCAGTTTCTACCAGCAGATTGGCAGCCGGCGCACCGGCACTACCGGCTTCGCGGTGCCGCTGCAGCTCACGGCCGGCTACCAGCTGAGTCCGCGCGTGGCGGTGCAGCTGGCAGTGGCCTACAGCGGCCGTACCTACGGCCAGAGCTACTTATACTACGACCTCTCGACCCCGCCGCCTTATTCGGGCTACGAAGCGACTGGCAAATTGACGGACCGCTACACGTCCGCCTCCGCCCTGGTGCGCTACACGCTCACGCACGACCTTACCAAGCGCCTGCAGTTCGATGCCCTGGGCGGATTCGGGCTGGAGCACGCCCAATCGCACGGGCGCGGCACCCAGTCTACGACTTCCCAAGGCACCGTCCAGACGTCCGACTACGACTTCACCTACTCGCACAATACGCTGTTGCTCACGGCCGGCGTGGGCATTCGCTACCGCCTGAGTTCCCGCTTCGAGCTCACCAGCGACCTCACCGTGAGCAAAGCCCTGAACAACGAAAACAACGTTTTCGGCAACGCCATCAACGGCACCAATGCCCTCACCGGGGCGCAGTCGCTGGGGGTACGTTACCGGTTCGGTAAGTAGCGGGAGAGATACACAGCGCGGACGGATTCCCGAAACACGTCCCCCTCCTATCCTGATTTGCGCCCCCCATCCAATGCAACACCAGCGGCAATAAGCTGCGCCTGGCGGCGTTCTCATCTTCCTCGCTAAACACCCTTTCCGTGACTCTTTCCCGTATTGTGCCCGGCGCTATGCTGCTGGCCTTTCCCCTGCTGGGCCACGCCCAATCCCCCGCACCCCGCTTCTACGTGGGCCTGGCCGCCTACCACAGCAACTACCAGAACCTGGGCAGCTGGCGGCAGAGCGACACCGGCTTCCGGGTGCCGGTGCAGCTCACCGCCGGCTACCAGCTGCGCCCCCGCCTGGCCCTGGAGCTTAGCGGGGCCTACAGCGGCCGCACCGGCACCTATGCCTACGACGCCACCTTCTACTCCGGCGGCACCGCTTACTATTCCCAATACAGCGACACGTTTACGGAGCGCATCACCTCCGTATCGGCCCTGGCCCGCTACACGCTCACGCGCCAGCTGGCCCACCGCCTGCAGCTTGACGTGCTGGGGGGCTTCACGCTGGTGCATAGCCAGCACTACTCTCGCGGTTTCCAGAGCGATGACCTTTCCGGCACCATCCAAACCACTTCCTTTTCCACACACTACTCCGGCAACACCTCCCTGCTGACAGCCGGCCTGGGCCTGCGCTACCGCCTCACCCCGCGCTTTGAACTCAACTTCGACCTCGCTACCAACCACAGCCTGAACAACTCCACGGCTCAACCGGGCTTCACGGGCAGCAGCGCGCTGGGACTGCGGTATCGGTTCGGGAAGTAAGCCACCCCGGCGCAGGCGCTGAAATGCCAAAAGCGGCCGCCCCACAAGAAGGGGCGGCCGCTTTTGGCATTTCAGCGCCTGCGCCATGCTTAGAGCCTATCCAGATAGGGAGCTGAACGTCATAGAGCGTAGCGAAGTATCTCGCTCGAATCGTTGAAAAAGTCTGATTACTACCACACGCGAGATGCTTCGCTACGCTCTGCATGACCGCCTATTTGGATAGGTACTTAATCCGGCCGCTTCTCCAAATCCACTTTCGTCGTCTTATTTATCGAGATGAACACGCCCACGAATAGCATGCGGGGCGCGGGCGGCAGCACGGCGGCGCTGCGGAACTGCCCGTCGGCAGCAGACGTGCCGGCGAAGGTGTAGCCGTAGATGTTGCGCCGGTTGAGCACGTTGCTGGCCGAGATGTACACGATGGTGAACTGCTTGAACCAGTGGGTGAGGTAGCTCACGTTCAGGCTCAGGTCCTGGTAGGCGGGCAGGGCGGCCTGGTTGTAGCCGGGCTGGTTGGGGTCGAAGTAGCGGCGGGGCGAGCCATAGCTGTAGGTGAAGCCGAACTGGGTGTGCATTTTGGCCACGTAATACTTGCCCACCACGCTCAGGTTGTGCCGGGCGGCAAAGGTGGGAATGGCCGCCACGGGGTCGGCCCGGTACTGGCGGCGGGTGTCGAGAAAGCCGTAGCTAATCCAGTAGTCGGCCATTTTGAAGGTGCTGCGGTCCCGGAACAGCACGTCGAGGCCCCGGGCGTAGCCGCTGCCGGCGTTCTGGTAGCCGGCGGGGTTGAAAACGTTGGCGCGGTCGTAGGTCACCAGCTGGCGGTAATTTTTCTGGTAAAGCTCGGCGCGCAGGGTACGGTCCTGCACGGTGCGCTCATAGAGCAGGCTGTAGTGTTCGGCCCGCTCGAAGTTGAGGGCGTGGCTGATGCGGAGCAGGTCGATAGTAGGCGTCTGGTAGAAGTAGCCCCAGGCGGCTGAGAGCTGGCTGTGCTCGCCGGTTTTGTAAGCCAGGCCCAGGCGCGGGGCGGCGTTGAGCTGCTGCAAAAGCGCCGAGTACTCGGTGCGTGCCCCCACGCGGGCGGCCACGCGGTGGCTCAGCACCAGCTCGCTTTCCACGAAGCCCGCGCCGCGCTGCTCATCCACGGCCAGGGTCCGCGTGGGGGCCTCGGCGGTGGGCTGATACTGCTGGCGGTAGCGCTGGGCGTAGCCTTCGAGGCCCATTTTGAGGTTGAACCAGGTACTGGCCGAGTCGTTGGTGAGCACCAGCCGGGCCACGGCCGACTGGTCGAGGTCGCGCACCGACTGCACATCGGGGCTGATGCGGTTGTCGTCCACGGTCAGGGCCAGGCCGGTGTTCAGGCTCCAGCCACGGCGCAGCGGGGCCCGGTAGGTGGCGTTGAGGTAGGCGTTGTCGTTGCCCAACGTGATGGGGTGGCCGTCGGCGGCGTAGGCGGGGCTGGCATCGGGCTGGCGCAGGGCCAGGCGCTGGCGGCTGTAGGTGCTGTATAGTTTCAGCATGCCGGCCTGACCTACTTTGTGGGCCACTTTGAGGGAGCCGCCCAGGGCCAGCGGAGCTTTATCCCAGCCCAGATTCTGGGGTACGAGGTTGTAGTAAGGGGCCAGATTCGTATAGTCGGCGCTCACGGCCACGGAGGTGCGCTCCCAGCGCCGGGTCCGCCCCAGGCTGCCGCCCACGCTCATCAGCGAAATGCTGGACTGCGTTTCGGGGGCCAAATCCGTGGAGTTCTGCACCACCACGGCGCTCAGCGCCTGCCCGTACTCGGCCGAGTAGCCGCCCGTGCTGAACACCAGCCCCTTGAACAGGAAGGGCGAAAACCGGCCCCGCGCCGCCACGTTGGGCACCGCGCCGCCGTAGGGCGTCTGCACGGGCAGGCCGTCGATGTAGTACTTGGTTTCCGAGGCCGCCCCGCCGCGCACAAACAGCTTGCCGTCCTCGCCCACCCGCGTGGTGCCGGGCAGGGCATTGAGGGCCCCGGCCACGTCGCCGAGGGCCCCGGCCGTGGTCACGATGTCCAGGGGCTTGAGCAGGGTGCCGCGCTTGGTGTCGCTGGCCTCGAAGGCCCCGGCCGTCACCACCACATCGCCGAGGGCGGCGGGGTTCAGCTTCAGCTTGATATTGGGCAGGGAAATCGGGCCTTCGCCCAGGCTCACCAGCAGCTCCTGCGGCACGTAGCCGATGAAGCTCACCACCAGCACGGCCGGGCCGGCGGCGCGGTCGGTGCGGAAATCGAAGCGGCCCAGCGAGTCGGTGCTGGCTCCGTCGAAGGTGGTTTTCAGGAACACGTTCACGCCCGGCAGGGGCTGGCCGGCGGCATCGCGCACGGTGCCTTTGAGGTGCGTTGGTGAGCTGGTGAGCTGGCTAGTTTTAGCACTGGGCGCGGTTTGGGCAAAGGCAGCGGGGGCGGCGCTCAGCAGCAGGAGCAGCGGGAGTAGCGAAGTTTTCATGGCGGCGGGCGGTTTGATGGCTCAAAGGTGCCCGCGGGCGGCCCCGGCCTCAACTTCCCGTTGCCGAACCGTCGGATGAGAGGGATGAACCGTTGGCGCGGGCTGTTGACTTTTTTACCAGCTGTCCGCCAGACGGGGTTGCGGGCCGACCCGCCGAAGGATGAACGACGGCCATAACAACGACAACCGGCCGGACCGCTTAGAGCGGTCAGACCGGAGCGACCACCGCAAAAACCGGGTAATGCTAACCGCAATTACCCGCGCCCCGTACTCCCGCCTACGGCTCCTCATTCAGCCCCAAACAACCAGCGCGCCACGCCGCTTATCTCCCGAAGGCTGGCTCCGGCGGCTATTATCTACCTTCACGGCATCATCATCACCACCTGCCGAAGTTTGCGGCACCATTTCAATTAGTACGCCTCATGGCCGATACTTCCCTGCCCATCGATTACCGCGCCCTGTTTCACGCCCTCCCCGGCGCCTACCTGCTGTTGGCCCCCGACGGCACCGTGCTCGACAATTCCGACCAGCACGTTGGCGTATCGCTCCTGCCACGCGCGCAGGCCGTGGGCCGCAATATTTTCGATGCCTACCCTTCGGCCCCCGAAAGCCAGCGCGACCTGCACGCCTCGCACGAGCAGGTGCGCCGCACCTTGCGCCCCGACACCATGCCCCTGCTGCGCTACGACCTGGAACGCCCCGCCGAGCTGGGCGGCGGCACCGAGGAGCGGTACTGGCAGATTACGCACTACCCCCTGCTTGATGCCCAGGGCCAGCTGCAGTACATCCTGCAAATGCCGCAGGACGTGACCGAAGCGCACCGCGCCGGCCAGGCCGCCACCGAGGCCCAGAAAGCCCTCGACGAAACGCGGCAACGCAACCAGTTCACGCTGCAAAGCCTTCCGGTAATGGTGTGGACTACCCGCCCCGATGGCACAGCCGAGTTCTTTAACACCCGCTGGACCGGTTTTACCGGCCGGGCGCTGGCCGACACCCTGGGCTGGGGCTGGGTGGAAGACCTGCATCCCGATGATTTGCCCGCCACCACCGCGCGGTGGCAAGCCGCCCGCGACCAGGGTACCTCTTACCAGGCCGAATACCGCATGCGCCGGCACGACGGCAGCTACCGCTGGCACCTGGCTACGGGCGTGCCCCGCCTGGGGGCCGACGGCCAGATTGAGATGTGGGTGGGCTGCAACACCGACATCCACGAGCAAAAACTGATGGTAGAAGAGCTGCTCGATGCCAACGAGCAGCAGGCCGCCCTCTCCGAGCAGGCCTACCAGCAGTTTCAGAAAGCTGAAAACCAGCGCGAAACCTACGAAAGCCTGTTTATGCAGGCCCCGGCTGCCATTTGCATCCTGCGCGGCCCCGAGCACCGCCACGAGTTTGTGAACCCGCCCTATCAGCATATTCTCGGCAAGCGCCCCCTGCTGGGCCGCACCGTGGCCGAAGCATTGCCCGAAGTAGCTGAGCAGGGCTTCATCGCCCTCCTCGACCACGTGTATCAATCGGGCGAAACGTACCACGGCAACGAGGTGCCCGTCCGGCTTTTGGGGGCCGCCGAAGACCAGTATTTCAACTTCGTCTACCAGCAGTTCCGCGAAAACGGGCAGCCCGTTGGCATTGTCGTCTTCTCCTTTGAAGTCACCGACCTCGTGCACGCCCGCCAGGTCCTCGAAAAGCTCCGCGATGCCGGCCCCGCGGCACCCTTGGCCTGATTTGTGGTAGGCCGTCCGCAACCATTGGCGTGGCGGGCGGCTCCTCATTCGCCATTTACCAGTCCTCCGGAGTCGCTCTTTTATTTTTACTTCTTCCTATTTATGCCTCTTACTTCGTTCGACTTTCAGCAGGCCCGCGTGAAGCAGGTGCTCTTTAAGTCGCGGCTGCGCTCCGTGCTCTACGGCGTGCGAGAGGCCGAATCCAGCCTCTTTTCGCCCCAGGAAAACCCGCTGGGCCAGTGGCTGCACACCGTGCTCCAGCCCCAGCACGGCACCCACCCCGAGGTGCGCGAGCTCGACCGCACCGTGCAGCAGATGCTGCGCGCCGGCCAGGACCTGGCCACCCGCTACCAGCGCGGCCACATCGAGGAAGCCCGCACCGGCCTCGACCAAATCAACACCTTCGCTGCCCACATCGAAACCTTGCTCCTTTCGTTGGAGCGCGGCCTGGCCGTGGCCTGAGACCTGCCCCCCGGCCAGCTTTGCGCGGTGCGAAGCCGGCTGTACTTTTAGGGCCCCAAAGCCGGCTCCCGGCCGCTTGTATTGTATTGCGCATTGCTTCTCAGCTTGTTAAAATGACTGCTTCTGTTGCCACTCCCGATTATCAGCGCCTGTTTCGCTCCCTGCCCGAAAACCTGCTGCTGATGACGCCCGATGCTATTATCGTCGACAATACCGACGGCCATGTGGAAGCCTCTCTCAGGCCCCGGGCCGAAGTGGTGGGCAAAACGCTGTTTGAAGCCTTTCCCTCGGTGGACCAGAACGAAGGCGATGTCATTTTTCAATCGCACGAGCATGTGCGCCAGCACCACACGCCGCACACCATGCCCCTCATTCGCTACGACCTGGCCCTGCCCGCCGAGCAGGGTGGCGGCTTCGAGGAGATGTACTGGCAGGCCACCCACTACCCCATTCTCGACGAGCAGGGCCAGCTCGAATACATCCTGCAACGCACCCAGAACGTGACCGAGGCGCACCGCGCTGCCCAGCGCGCCGCTCAGGTGCAGCACGCCCTCGACGAAGCCCAGGACCGCACCCAATTCATTCTCGAGAACCTGCCCGTTCTCATCTGGACGTCCGATACCGCCGGCCACCGCGCCTACTTCAACTCCCGCTGGCTCACCTTCACCGGCAAGCCTCTGGCCGAGCAAACCGGCCGGCAGTGGGCCGTCGGTATTCACGACGAAGACCGCGCCCGCGTGCTTGAATCCTGGCAGCACGCCCTTGATACCGGCGACACCTACCAGGTGGAATACCGCCTGCGCCGCCACGACGGCCAGTACCGCTGGATTCTGGTGCGCGCCGTGCCCCGCCGCGACGCCGATGGCCGCGTCAACCTCTGGGTGGGCGGGGGCACCGACATTCACGAGCAGCGCCAGATGGTGCAGGAGCTCCTCGCCGCCAACGAGCACCAGGCCGCCCTCTCCGAGCAGGCCTATCAGCTCTACCAAAAGGCCGAAAACCAGCGCGAAACCTACGAAAGCCTGTTCATGCAGGCCCCGGCCATGATTGCCATTGCCCGCGGCCCCGAGCACCGCTTCGAATTTGTGAACCCGGCCTACCAGCAGCTCTTTCCGCACCGCCAGCTGGTGGGCCTCCCGGTGCTCGAAGCCCTGCCCGAAATCAAGGACCAGCCCATCTACGAGGTGCTCAATAACGTGTTCCAGACCGGCGAAACCTTCCACGGCAACGAGCTCAGCATTCCGCTGGAGCGCGAGCCCGGAGAGCCGCCGCGCGATTCGTATTTCAACTTCATCTACCAGCAGCTCCGCGAAAACGGCGAGCCGGCCGGCATCATGGTTTTTGCCTTCGAAGTCACCGAGCTGGTGAAGGCCCGCCAGGCTCTGGAACAAGTGCGCGAAGCCTCCGCCCGCGCCCTCGGCGATGCCACGGCCGGCTAAAACCGGCGTATCTTTGTGGTCCTTTCTGCCCGCCTTTTTTTAGCCCCAGTATGCCTCTCTCTTCCTTCGACTTTCAGCAGGCCCGCGTGAAGCAGGTGCTCTTTAAGTCGCGGCTGCGCTCGGTGCTCTACGGGGTGCGCGAAGCCGAGCCGGCCCTTTTTTCCCTGGCCGAAAACCCACTGGGCCAGTGGATTCAAACCGTACTCAAACCCCAGGCCGCCGGCCAGCCCGCCGTGCGCGAGCTGGAGCATGTGCTGCAGCGCATGTTGAACACCGGCCAGGACCTGGCCACCCGCTACCAGCGCGGCCACCTCGAAGAAGCCCGCGCCGGCCTCGACCAGGTCAATGTTTTCTCCGACCAGATTGAAACCCTGCTCACCAGCCTGGAACGCGCCGCGTAGTAGTGGCATCAGCCGATAAGTAAGGTCGTCATGCTGAGCGGAGCCGAAGCATCTCTACCTCAATACTAAGTAGTGGTGCAGAAGTAACCGTAGTAAAAACGGTCGTCATGCAGAGCGCAGCGAAGCATCTTTACCTCAATACTAATCCTGACAGTTGGATTGCATTGAGCAGTAAAGATGCTTCGCTGCGCTCTGCATGAACCATCAATATTCAATGCGATTACTTCTGCACTACTACTTAATTAGTTGCGCAGTAGAGATGCTTCGGCTGCGCTCAGCATGACGTTCTTTTGCTACGGCTTCCTGAATACTATCACAAATTGAACAACGCCGCCGCGTTGCGCGTGGTGGCTTCGGCCACTTCCGCCTCGGGCCGGCCCAGCAACGACGCCACGCGGCGCAGCACTAGCGGCAGGTAGGCCGGCTCGTTGCGCTTGCCCCGGTGCGGCACGGGCGCCAGGTACGGGCAGTCGGTTTCGAGCAGCAGATGCTCCAGCCCGATGCCGGGCAGCACCTTGTCGGCCCCGCCGTTCTTGAACGTGGCCACGCCGCCGATACCCAGCTTGAACCCCAGCTTAATAACCTGTTCCGCCTCCTCGGGCGTGCCGGAGAAGCAGTGAAACACACCGCGCAGCGTGCCGTCCTGCGCGGCCTCCACCAGCGCCACGGTTTCGGCGAAGGCCTCGCGGGTGTGCAGCACGATGGGCAAGCTGTGCTTTTTAGCCAGGTCGAGCTGAATTTTCAGGGCCTGCTGCTGCTCGGCCAGCAGGCTTTTATCCCAGTGCAAATCGAGCCCGGCCTCGCCCACGGCGGCGAAGGGCCGGCGGTCCAGCCACGTTTCTACCTCGTACAGCTGCTGCTCAAAATTGCGGGTGACGGAGCACGGGTGCAGGCCCATCATGGCAAAGCAGGTTTCCGGGGCCTCCGCTTCCAGCTCCAGCATAGCATCGATGCTGCTGTGGTCGATGTTGGGCATGACTATGGTGCGCACGCCGGCTTCCTGGGCGCGGCGCAGGGCATCGAGGCGGTCGGGCCGGAACTGTTCGGAGTAGAGGTGGGCGTGCGAATCGGTGATGTGCATAGGGACGCAAAGGTCGGGCGAAGGCGCGGGCCGACAATAATTTTCCGCCGCAAAAAGCAAACGTCGGGCCTGAAAATGACTATCAACGGATAAATCAGTTTCAAAACTGAATAATAAGTTTTGAAACTGATTTATCCGTTATACATTTGGCACATGGAAGAATTAACCAAAACGGAAGAGCGCATCATGCAGGCGCTGTGGAAGCTGAAGAAGGCATTCATCAAGGACGTTATCGACCATTTGCCCGACGACCCCAAGCCGCCCTACAATACCATTTCGTCGGTGGTGCGCATTCTGGAGCGCAAGGGCTACGTGGGCTTCAAGGCCTATGGCAAGACGTATGAGTACTTCCCGCTCATCAGCAAGATGGAGTACCGGGCTTCCAGTCTGAAGCGCATGCTGGCGCAGTATTTCGACAATTCGCCCACGGCGCTGGTGTCCTTCATGGTGGAGGAAACGCTGAGCCAGCGCGAAAAGCAGCAGCTGCTCGACCTGCTCCACGATTCCGAAAACATTTCCAAGCCCGACGGCGATGCTCACTAGCCTCCTCCTCTACCTGACCGAAGCCAGCTTTTGCCTGGCCATATTTGCCCTGGCCTACCGCCTGCTACTGGCCGGCCTCACCTACTTCGCCGCAAACCGGGCGTATCTGCTGGGCGCGCTGGCCGTGAGCGTGGTAACTCCGCTGGTGGCCTTTCCGGGGCTGGCGGCCTGGCTGGCCAACCCGGCCGCCGCGCCGGCCGTGGCCGGGCTGCCGTTCCGCCTCAGCTGGCAGCTGAATGTACCGCTGGCCCACGCGACGGCCGCTCCCACGGCCAGCAGGCCGGATTGGATGGCGCTACTACTCATCGGGGCCGTGAGTATGTATGCGCTGGGGGCGCTCTACAAGCTGGCAATGGCGGTGCGCAACGTGCGGGCGCTAGGCCGGCTGGCCCGGCAAAACCCGCAGACCGATGTGGGCACCTTCGCCATTGTGCATTTGCCCACGCCCGGCCTGCCGGCGTTTTCCTTCGGGCGCTACGTGTTTCTGTCGCCGCTGCACGAGGCGCTGAGTCCGGCCGAGCGGGCGCAGCTCCTGCTACACGAGCAAGTGCACGTGCGGCAGCGCCACACGCTTGATTTATTGCTGGTGGAGGCGCTGGGCGTGGTTTTCTGGTTCAATGCCGCCGTGCCGTACCTCGGCCGGCAGCTGAAAGTGGTGCACGAGTACCTGGCCGATGCCGCCGTGGCCCGCACCCTGGCCAGTCCTACCGGATACGACCCTACCGGGTACGACCCCACCCGCTACGGCGAGCTGCTGATAAAGCTGGCGGCGCAGCAGCTCCCCTTTGCCCTGGTGCATGCCTTCGCCCACAAACAAATTTTTCTCCGAATCCAGATGCTCACTCAACCAACCTCCTCTCCCATGAAAAAGCTTCGTTTTCTGCTCATCGTGCCCGTATTCGCCTTCACCTGGGCGGCCACGGCCTGCGTCGGCTCACCGGCTACGGAACCAGCGGCTCCGGCCGAGACTCCGGCTAATTCCTCCACTGCGCCCGCAACGGCAGCGGGCCGCATTGGCCGCATCAGCTGGCAGGGCAACACCTACTTGTCGGCGGCCGAGCTGAACCAGGCACTGGGCCTCAAATCCGGCGATGCCTACGACTCCGCCACTGTGGTTCGCCGCCTGAGCTTCGACCCCAAAGGCGGCGATATTACCTCGCGCTACATGGACCACGGCTACCTGTTTTTCTCGGCAACGCCCACAGCCACCCGCCAGCCCGACGGCACCACCGACCTGGCCTTCAACATTTCCGAAGGCCGCAAAGCTCAGCTTGGCCATATCACCATCACGGGCAACAGCAAAACGCCCACGGCCGCGCTGCTCAAGCTGATTCCGCTGCGCTCGGGCGAGGATTTCAGCCGGGCCAAGCTGATGGAAACGCAGCGCATTTTGGCCCAGCAAGGTCAGTTCGACCCAAATAAAGTGGCCATCAACCCCGCCCCCGAAATGCGCCCCAATCAGGCCACCGACCTGGTAAATATCGCGCTGGCAGTGGTTGAGAAAGCCCAATAACCCAAGTTGCGGGGTAGCTATGTAGCGGCGAAAGGTTTGTGGTAAATAAACCAGAAGCCAGGCCCAAAGCCGCGTAGCGGTGACAGAAGGGTAGAAAATCTGTCACCGCTACGCGGCTTCGGACCCATACCGGCCGGCTTGCTACAAACCTGCCGCCGCGCCGCGGCTACCCCGCCACAGGGGTTACTCATAGCTCCTCCCCTTCCACACCACCTTGCCGCCGCTCAGCTGAAATACCAGAATAGCCGCCGTCAGCCCCAGCGTGTACAGCTCGAACAGCGGCAGCAGCCACCAGCGCAGCCGCAGGCCGGCCCGGCGGTGCGCCGCCGCTGCCAGCGCCCCCTGCACCAGCACTTTAGCCCCCCACAACCCAAGCGCCACCGCCGGCCCGGCCTGCACCGCCACGCCCACCAGCGCCGGCCAGAAG
Organism: Hymenobacter artigasi; assembly: GCF_012275535.1. GTDB lineage: Bacteria > Bacteroidota > Bacteroidia > Cytophagales > Hymenobacteraceae > Hymenobacter > Hymenobacter artigasi. The sequence continues at coordinate 275,229 of NZ_JAAVTK010000006.1, forward strand.
CCGCTGAAAAACAGCAGCTCCAGCCGCAGGCGCAGCGGTAGCCCGGCCACCCCGCGCAGCCAGCGCTTGCGCTGCCGCAGCAGCGCCGCCCAGGTAGGCATAGGCAGCGAATCGGCCCGGATATCGGCCTGAAACACCTGCCGGAAGCCAAAACCGGCCGCCAGCACGGCCTGAAACAGGGCAAAATCTTCGGTTACGGAAAAGGGCAGCGCTTCGTATCCTCCCGTGGCTTCGTAGGCGGCGCGGGTCACGAGCATGTTGTTGCCCATGGCCGTGACGGGGCGGCCCAGGTCGCTCACCACCTGCACCATGCTCAGCGAGAGCAGCCAGTCGATGCCCTGTAGCTGGTCGAATAAGCGGGCCCCGCGCACGGCCGTGATGCCCGTGACCGTGCCCACGCCCGGCGCGGCGTGGGACAGCAGACCCGCAATCCAGGTTTTGGGCAGGCTGATATCGGCATCGGTGATGAAGAAGTAGTCGGTGGTAGCCAGCCGGGTCAGGTGAGCCAGCACGTTGGCTTTGCCCCGCGCCTGGCCCAGGTTTTCGGTGATGGGTATTACTCGAAACTGGCCCGCGAAACCCTGCATGGCAACGGCGGCCACGGCGGCGGTATGGTCGGTGCTGCCATCATCGCCGACGAGGATTTCGAGCAACTCGGCCGGGTAGTGCAGGACCCGCAGGCTGGCCAGGCAGCGCGGCAGGGCCGCTTCTTCGTCGCGGGCAGCAATGAGGATGCTCACGCGGGGCAGCGGCGCGGGCAGGGTTTCGGCCGCCTGTGCCCCGCGCCGACTGGCGAAGTGCCACGCCGTGAACGCCATGCCCAGAAGCCACAGCCCCAGGTAAAGCAGCAGAAAATCCAGCAGCAGCCCGCTCACAGCGTGGCGAATTGAAAGCCCTGCCCGGCCAGGTGGGCCAGCACACGGGGCAGCACGAAGCGCAGCCGGGCGCTGGCCTTCCGGCTGTCGTGAAACACCACCACATCGCCGGCCCGAATAGCCTCCAGAGCAAACCGCAGGCAGCTTTCGGGGCTCAGGCCGGGGTCGTAGTCCCGCGTGAGCACCGACCACATGACAACCCTGAAATCACGACGCAGCGCGGGCAGCAGCGGCCAGGTAAGGCGGCCGTAGGGCGGGCGGAACAGCGGAAGCGGGGAGCGGGAAGCGGAAAGCGGTTTCTCCGGGACGCTTTGCACCAGCGTGTCAATTTGGGCTTGACAAACAGCTACATCGGTCAGATAAGCCGGGCGGGCGGTAGCCCAGGCGCTGCGGTGCTGGTGGGTATGGTTGCCGAGACGGTGGCCGGCAGCCAGAGCGGCGCAGGCAATTTCGGGGTAGCGCAGCAGGTTTTCGCCCACGCAGAAAAACGTGGCTTTGGCATGGAATAACGCCAGCTGCTCCAGCACCCAGGGCGTTTCTTCGGGAATAGGGCCGTCGTCGAAGGTCAGGTACACGACCGGCGCGCCGGCGGGCGTGGTAGCCGGGCCGGTCCACTCGCAGCCGGGCAGCAGGGCGTGCAGCAGCCGGGGCGGGCGCGTGAGCACAGCCGCTTCGAGCCGGGCAGACGACAAACCAGCCATCAGGAACGGACGATGCGCATGAAGGGCACGCGGGTATCGGGCAGCGGGCCGAGCACGGTGGCCAGCACTTCGAGAAAGGCTTCGGCGGTGTTGGAGCGGCCGCCGGCGGGGCCCCGGCCCAGCTGCCGGTGCACATCGCCGGCCCACTCGCTCACGGTGGTGGGTGTGCCGGCGGGGCCGCTCAGGCCCAGCGTGGCTTCGAGGGTGAAGTAGCGGGGGCGCGTTTCCTCGGCTTCGGTTTCGGCGGGCTCGTCGTCCTCCTCATACACGAGGGCCGAGAAATGCGCCTCCATGGTGGCCTGGGGCGCGGGCAGATGGAACAGGGCCGTGACGCGGCCAGCCACTTCGTGCCAGCTCAGGCGCAGGCCTTTGGGCGGCACGCGGTCAACGGGAGCCACGTTTTCGGCCGCTTTATCCCACACGTAATGCAGCAGCTCCTTGGCCAGATACGGGTCGCTCAGCTCGCGGCGCACCGATAAGGGCCGGCGCCACGCCAGCTGCGGCAGGAGAACGTGGACAAAATTGTAGGGGTGCAAACGGGCCATAACTACCGGCAAAAGTACGGCCGGCCGGCGCTACATAAAGCACGGCGCGCCGCTGCCGGCCTTACTGCCGGCTGATGGCCTTACCTATCGCCTGCCACAGCACTTCGGCGCTTTGCGCCCACGAAAACCGGCTCAGATTCTCGCGGCCCCGGGCTACCAGCTGCCGGCGTAGGTCCGCGTCGTTCCACAGCCGGGCCAGCCCGGCGGCAATGCTGTCTACATCGCGCGGGTCCACCAGCAAGGCCCCGCCCGCCCCCGCCACCTCCGGCATCGAACTGACGCCCGACGTGAGCACCGGGCAGCCACTGGCCTGCGCCTCCACAATCGGAATACCAAAACCCTCAAAATAAGGCACGTACACCGTAGCCCGGGCCGCCGCGTAGAGGCCGGCCAGCTCGGCATCGGCCACGCGGCCGGTGAAATGCACCGCCGACTGGTGGCGCATCTGCTCATAAGCGGCCAGGATGGGGCCGGCTTTCCAGGCCTTACGGCCCACGATGAGCAGCTGGGCATCGACCACGGCCGCGCCGCCGGTGGCTTTAAGCTGGTCGAAGGCTCGCAGCAGATTGCCCAGATTTTTGCGCGGCTGCAAGGCTCCGACAAACAGAAAATACGGCTGCCCGTGGCTGAATTTTCGGCGAACTTCCCGCTGGCCGGGCTCCGCCTGGGGCTGAAATAAATCGGCAGGCGCGTTGTAGGCCACGCTGATTTTTTCGGGCGCGGTACCGTAGGTCTGCACGATATCGGCCTTGGTGGCTTCCGATACGGCTACGATTTGCGCCGAGGCGCGGGCGAAGCGCGGCGAGAAAAAGTGATAATACTTGCGTTGCAACAAGCCCACATCGAGCGGAAAATGCTCAAACGCCAGGTCGTGGATAACCGTGACGCGGGGCACGCTTGTGTTAAGGGTCGTGAAGCCATCGGGGCTTAGGAAGGCGGCCGGCCGGTGCCGGGCCAGCCACGCCGCCACCGCGCCCTCAAACCACGCTACGTACAGCAACGGATGCCGGGCCGGCGGCTGTAACACGTGCGGTACTACGTTGGGCCCAAACAGGTAGCGGGCATCGTAAGCACGGTCGAACAGGAAGTGAAACGTGACCTCCGGATGCTGCGCCACGAGGCGCAGAAGCGTCTCGTAGGTGAAGCGGCCAATGCCTTCGAGGTGGTCGCCGGGCAGCAGAAAACGGGTGTTTACGGCGATGTGCATTAGGTGATTACGCATTCAAACATACCCGTCATGCTGAGCAGAGTCGAAGCATCTCTACCTCAATAGTAAATCCTACTTACTGGATTAGTTGCGCGGTAGAGATGCTTCGGCTCCGCTCAGCATGACGTTCTTTTTGTTTTTTACTTCCCTCTGCCGGGGATGAGTTGACTGATTTCGTTGCGGCGCACCAGCCCCGTGCCCAGCACAATCAGCCCGAATACTACGGCCATGATGCCTGATTCCAGCCACCAGCTCAGGAACAAACCGTATTGCAGGCCGGCCCAGGCCCCGCATAGCAGTCCGAAGCAGAGCAGCAGCCGGGCCAGCAGGCGGCCGGGCACGCCCACGCCGGTGCGCCGCGCCACCAGCACCAGGTAGCCCACCGACACGGCCGCCGCGCAAACCAGGGTATCGACGGAAGCCGCGATGGCTCCGAACTTGGGCAGGAACACCAGGTTCAGGCCAATGTTGAGGGCGATGCTGAGGGCCACCAGCCAGCTCACGGCGCGCTCGTGGGTAGTGCTGGTGAGCAGCGTGCTATAAATGGCGAAGAAGCCGTGCACCAGCACGTTCACAAATAATATCTTCAGGCAGAGCGTCATACGGGCTATTTCGGCCGGGCTGCTGTGCTTGAACTGCCAGAACACCACCTCGCCCCGAAAAAAGATAAAAGCCACCACGAACAGCAGCGGCAGCGTAACGATGCGCTGCCCGAAGCGCAGCAGCTCGCGCTGGGCCCCGGCATCCTTCGGCACACTGGCAAACTTGGCAAAAAAGAGCGGCAGCACCGTCCAGGCGTACATCATCACGGCATCGACCCAGCGGTAAGCGCCGGCGTAGTAGCCCGCCTCGGTGGGCGAGGCCAGGCGTTCGAGCATCACCATGTCGATGCGCTCGTTCACGCCGTAGAGCAGCGTCATGAGGGCGAAGGGCAGGCTGGCGCGCAGGGCGGTGCGGGCCACGGGGCCTTTCCAGCGGTACTTCACGCGGCCAAAAAACCGCGTCATCAGTCCATACAGCAGCATCGTGGTGAAGGCCGCCGCGCCCAGCCGCGCGCCCACGTAGCGCGGCAGCGTGAGGCCCACCGGAATGAGCACCAGCACGGCCCCGAGCAGCAGAAATTTTTCGACCACCGAGAGCACGGCGTCGGTGTTGAATTTTTGATGGGCCTGAAGGGTACCGCGCAGAAACTGCCCGTACTGGGCCAGCAGCAGCGCCGCGCCCACCGCCGCCAGCAGGCCCAGCTCGGGGCCGCGGTAGCCCAGCGCCCAGCCCACCACCAGCATGGCGGCCAGGGCCACGAAGTTGAGCGCCCCGCGCAGGGGCAGCAGCGTGGGGAAGGTTTCGGCCATAAAGCCCGGCTCGGCCGCTACGCGCTGCACGGAGTAGGGCGTGAGGCCCAAATCGGAGAGGGCGGCCACCACCAACGTGAGCGCCGAGAGCGCCGTGATGAGGCCAAACGTGGCGTGCCCGAGCCGGTCCTGCACCAGGTTTTCGACCACCACCCAGCCGGGTTTCACCAGCAGGTTGAGCAGGACGACGAAGCTGATATTGCCAAAAAACCGTTTGATGCGGAAGGGAGGGCTAGGTTTTGAAAATGTGCCCCGGGGCGCGGCGCACGGCCCGCAAAGCTACGCACCGCGCCGGGGCAGCCGCACTATTAGGTCCGAAGGGCTATTTTCCGGCTATCTTTGCCCGCCGCTTTCCCGCTTTATGCCCAACTAATTTTTGCAGGCGGAGCCGGCGGTTTTCCTTTCTGTATGTCTGCACCCTCTTTCTCGCTGGTGGGCCTGGGGCCCATTATCAACCGCTGGAAATATTTTGTGGCCGGTGCCGTGGCGCTGGCCGCCGTTGTGAGTGTGGTGGTGGCCTTGCTACTGCCCAACCAGTACCGCTCCACCGCCGTTTTCATCCCCACCAACCCGCAAACGGCCGACCCCGACCGCCTGCTGGACCAGGACAAGGAGATGGGCACCAGGCTGGAGCTGGGTGGCCGGGCCGAAGACCTGGACCGCGTCATCACCATCGGTGAGTCGCAGCCGGTGGCCGACGTGGTAATCAAGAAGTTCGACCTCTACAAGCACTACCATGCCGGCGCGCCGGGCACCGATGCCGCCGATAACTACGTACTGAGCGAGTTCAGCAGCAACCTGAGCATTGTGCACAACGAGCGCGACGCCATCGAGCTCACCTTTATAGACAAAGACAAGCAGCTGGCCGCGGCCGTGGCCAACGCCATGGTGCGGGCCATCGACTCGGTGAACCAGCAGCTGACGCTGGAAAACCGCCGCACCGTGCTCGCGCTCTACCGCCAGCGCTACGAATACCTGAGCACCAGCTTCGAGCGCAGCCGCCGCGAGCTGGTGGGCGCCCGCCGCCGCTATGGCATTTTTGGCCTCGAAATGCAGGGCCGCTACCTGGCCAAGCAGCTCATCGAAACCGAGGCCGCCCTGCGCAAGGCCGAAGCCAGCGGCGGCGACGTGGCCGGCCTCAAGCGCAGCCTGCGGGGCCTGACCCGCGCCGATGCCGGCAACCTCATCAACCTGGAAAGCTACGTGGCGGGCACCGATTCGCTGGCCATGTTCACGACCCGCGTAACCGATTTGCAGACCCGCCTCATCGCGGCGCGCAGCGCCTACGAAACGGCGGAGCTTAGCATCAAGGGCCGGCTTTCGAGCGTGTACCTGGTGCAGAAGGCCTACCCGGCCACCAAGAAATTTAAGCCCGTGCGCTCGCTCATCGTGCTGGGTTCCGTGCTGCTCACCTTCGCGCTCTCGGTGGTGTTCATTGCGCTGCTGGAGCTGTACCGCTACAACCGGCCCGGGGCCATGCGCCCGGCGTGAACCCGCCCGTGAACGAGCAGCCGGGCCAGCGCTGGCGGTCTTTCGATACGCCCCAGCTCCTCTTTATGGGGTTTGTGGGCCTGCTGCTGGCCGGCGGCGCGGCGGCGGCCCTGGCCCAGATGCCGGCCCTGTTCCTGCCGGCGCTGCTGGCCGTGGGCCTACTGGTGGCCCTAGTGGAATGGCGCTGGCTGTACTACCTGCTGTTTTTCGTGCTGCCTTTTTCGCAGGAAATCAGCCTGTTTGGCGGGCTGAGTATGGACGTGCCCTCCGAGCCGCTGATGCTGGTGCTCACGGCCTGCGTGCTGGGGGCCATGATGCTGGGCGTGGGCCACATTCCGCGCCGCGAGCTGATAAACCCGCTGCTGGTCATTCTGTCCCTGATGCTGCTGTGGACGGCCGTCGACCTCCTGTTTTCGGTTGATACGCTCAAGTCCTTTAAGTACCTGCTGGCCAAGGTGTGGTATATCGTGCCCTTCCTGCTGGGCACGCTGCTGATAGTGCGGCGGCCCAACGACACCTGGCGCTTCGCGGCCGTGTACGTGGCCGGAGCCGCCCTGAGCGTGCTGTACGTGGCCAGTCGCCACGCTACCAGGGGCTTCAGCTTCGCCGAAATTAACTGGGCGCTGCACCCGTTTTTTCGCAACCACGTTATTTACGCGGCCATGCTGGCGCTGCTGGTGCCGTTTGCCTGGTTTGCCATTCAGGCCACGAGCCGGGGCGGCGCGCGGCTGGCGTGGCGCGTGGGGCTGGGCATTGTGCTGTTTGGCCTGCTCACGTCCTACACCCGGGCGTCCATTCTGTCGCTGCCCATCGCGGCGCTGTTTTATCTGGTGATGCGCCTGCGCCTCACGCGGGTGGTGCTGCTGGCCGTGGCCGTGGCCGTAACGCTGGGCGTGACGTACGTGGCGACCGGCGACCGGTACATGGAATTTGCGCCCAACTACGAGCGCACGGTGTTCAACGGCCAGAACTTCGAAAAGCACCTCGAAGCCACCTACAAGCTGCAGGACGTGTCGGGCATGGAGCGGGTGTACCGCTGGGTGGCCGCCGCCCGCATGATTGGCGACAAGCCCATCACCGGCAGCGGCGCGGCCACCTTCTACCCCGAATACAAGCGCTACACGGTGAAGAGCTTCCGCACCTACGTAAGCGACAACCCCGAAAAATCGACCACGCACAACTACTTCCTGCTGCAGCTGGCCGAGCAGGGAATTCCGGGCTTTCTGCTGTTCATCACGCTGATTGCCACGTCGCTAGTATTCGCCGAAAACCTCTACCACCGCTCCCACGCGCAGCCCGAGGTGCGCCGCGTGGTGCTGGCCGCGTCGCTGTCGCTGGTGGTCATCATCTTCCATCTCACGCTCAATGAGCTGATTGAGGTGGACAAGATTGGACCGGTGTTTTTCCTCTGCCTGGCCCTGCTGGTGCGTGCGCAGTCGTGGCTGGATGAGGCCACCGACCCGGCCAACACGACACCAGCCTGACCTTACGAACGGTACTCGGCCACCACCTGTCCGATTTGGCCCAGGTGCCGCTCAACGTGCTTGGCCAGGAAGTAAACGAAGTCATACACGTCCATCTTGCCCAGGTCGTTTACCGACATGGTTGTGTGGTAGAGTACGCCTTCGCCATTGGGCAGGCGGCCCAGCACCGCTTGGCACTGCTGCAGCTGCTGCCGGAGCGTGGCAGCCACTTGCGGCCCCGATTTCAAGCCCTGCGGTGCCATGTGGTTGGGCCGCATCCATTTGAAGGCCCCCGGCTGGTTAATCTCATCAAGGCGAACGCGGACCGACTGCCGGTTGGCCAGCTCGGTGGCAAGGTCCAGCCCATGGGCATTTTTGAGCGCTTTAGCCGTCCCTTTCTCAATCAGAATGAGCAGAAAATGATTGGTGAGGGCAACGTGTTCGAGAATCTCGTCGATGGTCCAGCCGCCGTTGGCGGGGTGGTAGCTTCGCAAAGGGGCCGGGGCCGCAAACCAGCCGTCGAGCTGGTCGAAGGCGGTGGTCAGCTGCTGGCTGATTTCGGCAATTAAAACGGTGGGGGCCATCGCGGGCTACTTGAACCGGCAGCTAAGAATCGTCACGTCATCGGCGAAGTGCGAGCCGCGCGAGCTGTAGGCGTCGATGGTGCGCAGCATTTCCTGGTGCAGCCTGGGCAGCGGCAGGTAGCGGCTGCGGTGCAGCACGGCCAGCACGCCTTCCTCGCCAAACTCGTTGCCGTCGGCGTCGAACACTTCGGTGAGGCCGTCGGTATAAAGCAGCAGCAGCGATTGGTGCGGGATTTCGATTTCGCCCACCTGCAGCAACGGCAGTTCTTCCATAATGCCCAGCATCACGGTGCCGTCCTTGAGTGTGGTCACGGTGCCGTTGTCGGCCAGCAGCAGGGGGTCGTTGTGGCCGGCATTCACGAATTGCAGGCGGCGGGTGCGGCGGTTATAGATGCCCAGAAAGGCCGTGATAAATTTCTCGCCGCCCGAGTTTCGAAACAGCAAGTGGTTGAGTTCGGGCACGATGGTAGCCAGCGGCACGCCCTGGCGCAGCAGCGTGCGCAGCCCGGCCTGGAAGTTCGACATGAGCAGCGACGCGGGCACGCCCTTGCCGCTCACATCGGCCACGCACAGCAGCAGGCGGTCGGCGTCGATTTCGACTACGTCGTAGTAGTCGCCCCCGATTTCGGTGTGCGGCACGTAGCTGCGCTCAATGGCCAGGTCGGCATCGTTGGGCAGCTGGCGCGGGAAGAGCATGGCCTGCACCTCCTGGGCAATCTCGATTTCCTTGCGCACGGCGGCATCGGCCACGCGCTGGGCCTGCAGGCGGCGGTTTTCCACGGCCCCCATCAGCGTGTTGGCCAGCGAGGTGAGGAAGGGAATGAGCTGCTGGCGGTCAAAGTCGGTGCGCAGGCCGCCCACGAACACGTAGGCCATTACCCGGCGCTGCCGCAGAATGGGCAGCACCAGCTCGTATTTGCTCCAGTCTGGCCCCAGCAACAGGTCTTCCACGGCTTGCGGCTCCTGCACTTCGCCACCGAGCAAGGCGGGCGAGAGCGTCAGCTTTTCGGCCGTGGTCAGGTCGCAGCCCAAAGCAAGGCGGGCGCGAAAATGGTCGTCCTCGCGGGCAAATAGAACCAGCTGCACCACGTTGCGCTGGCCCTGCAGGGTGAGGCGCAGCATGTGGTACAGCTCATCCACGGAGTGGTCGCGGGCCGTCATGTCGTAGGCCACGCCCAGCACCGTATCCAGCTCGAACTGTTTGAGTTGCAACTGGCGACGCAGCTGCTTGAGCTGCTCATCGCGCGTGGCGAGCTGGGCGGCGGAGTCAGCCGGTGGTTCGGTGGGAGAATTGGGAGCGACAGCAGGCATGCGGCAAGGTAAGCAATGCGCCGGAAATCCGAGCGCGGGGCCACAAACTTACACCGCTACGGGCGTTTTAGGGTCGTAGGCATCGCGCAGGCCGTTGCCGAGCAGGTTGAAGCTGAGCACGAGCAGCGAAATGGCCGCGCCGGGCAGCAGCGTGAGCCACACGCCGGCCTCGGTACCCAGCAAATCGTAGCCTTCCTTCACCATCAGGCCCCAGCTGGGCGCGGGCGGCTGCACCCCCAGGCCCAGGAAGCTCAGGCCCGCTTCGAGCAAAATAGCCGAAGCGAAATTACTGGTGGCCAGCACGATGAGCGGGCCGCGCATGTTGGGCAGCAGGTGCCGCGCAATGAGGCGCGACGTGGGCAGCCCCAGTACCCGGCCGGCCTCCACGAAGGTGGCCGAGCGCAGGCTCAGCATCTGGCCGCGCACCACGCGGGCCACATCCACCCACATGGTGAGGCCCACCGCCACAAAGCTGACCCACACGCCTTTGCTATCGAGCGCCAGCGAAATAGCAATGACCAGCATGATGCCCGGAATGCTCCACACCACGGTCATCACCCCCAGCAAAACGGAATCGACCCAGCCGCCGAAGTAGCCGGCCACCGCGCCCACGGCCATGCCCAGCACCACCGAAATAAGCACCGCTACCAGCCCGATACCCAGCGAGATGCGCGTGCCCAGCAGCAGCCGGCTCAGCTCGTCGCGCCCGGCTTTGTCGGTACCCAGGGCGTAGGTACGCGTAGTAAGGTGTCTGGCTTTGACTTCGCGCTGCAATTCGGCCGCAGAGCCGGCGTGGCCCACCACGGCCGCCAGCGCCAGCCGCCGCTGCCGGCCCGCCTCGGCCGAGTGTTCGCCCAGCGGTTTCAGCACGATGGAATCGCCGGCAAACCGGTAGCCGCCGATGGGCGTTTCCTGCACTTCGGGCTCGCGGCCGCGCAGCCAGGTACTGAAAATATTGGCCGGAGCCAGGCCGGTGCGGGACGAGTCGGGCAGGGGCTGGCGCAGCAGCAGCACCCGCAGCCCGGGCGGCTCCTTCTGAATCTGGACGAAGCCGTGGTTGGCGTTGGGCGAGTTATCGGGCAGCACCCAGTAGCCCAGCAGCGCTACCAGCGTGCACAGGGCAATAAAGGCCAGCCCGGCCACGGCGGGCCGATTTTGCCACAGGCGCTGGCGCACGTAGTAGCCGGGCGGCCGGGCGGCGGCGGCCGTAGTGGGGGGCGCTGCCGTAACTGCCATGGCCACCGCTAGCGGGTGTTGTGTTGCAGCAGGCCTTCCTTCGAGGCCAGGTAGGCCGCGTCGCGGGCAATGGCGCCGAAAGACGTGGTTTCGTAGGCCAGCTCGGTGTCGGGGTCGGGCCAGTAGCTGCGGATGAGGCCCTGCTCGAGCAAGGTGCGGAGCTGGTCTTCGAGCTCATTAGCGGGCAGGCCGGTTTTCTGCAGCAGCGTGCGGAACGGGGTGACGAAGTACAGCTCGTCGAGCAGGTCGAATTCGGGGTCAGTCACTGAGATTAGAGCGTGCGTGGGTCTTTGGGCAAATGTAAGCCCGGCAGGTGGCATTACTCCGAAGCCACTACCGACGGTCAGGGCGTTGGTTTCGCCAGCGAGTTGGCGTGGTTAACCAGAAAGGATAATTCCCGGTCGTTGGACAAGTTCAGCCCATTTTCCCGGACGTAAGCGCGCAGCTGCGGCTCCATGGCGGGGAAATGCTTGAACACGTCCTGAGGCTTCCGCAACGGAACCACCGCGCCGGCAACCGTCGCCAGATACAGCGTAATAATGGTAGCGCCGGGAAAGAAGGTTATCATGGGCGGAGTTTGGGTCGCGAGTCCATTTGAACCGGGGAAATTCCCCCGCAATGATTCCTGATATCCCACCGCCCGCTCGCGCCGCAACAGTACTACGCCTGGCCCACGACTGAGCTGTTCGTAAAATCCCCAAGCAACCGGCGAAGTCGATTTGGTAGCCGGCAGGGGAAACACCCGGAAGATGCGCTGCAAGGCAAGGTAAGTATCACCCGCCCGCTGCTGGTCGGGGGCATCTTTAGCGGCAAACCCGCGCACCAGCCGCGCCGGGAGCGTGTAGGTGCTGTCGTTGGCACTCTTGAGAGCAAGTACCTGCCTTTCAGGGTACAGCACCAGCGTCCCAGTCAGGATGGTACCCGTTGTGAGCACGACGGCGGCCTCAGTAAAGAATTTTACGTCTGTAGTGACCGCATCCTTGGTGACAGCATCCTGCGCGTGGCTGGCCCGGCAAATACCAACGGAAAGCGCTACGCCGATAAACACACTTATTCTCATAGGGAGCAATTTACGACAAGCTGCATCGCTGGTTTACAGCATCCAGCTTACTTTTAGAAGTGTCGCAACCGCGACCAGTTTTGGCTGCAAGCACAAGAAAGGGCTTGGTTGCAATTTTAACCAGCCAACCAGACCCGTACAACTCCGCTACTTCCAACGGTCAAGGCTAGTGGGCCGCCGCTATCGCCATCGAAGTCCCTTCCTGAGAATTGATGTAGGCCACAATCGAGGTTATTTCCTTGTCCGAAAGGGCGAAGGACGGTATTTGCTGCTTGTTGAACTTGTTGAAAACGGCCACGGCGTATTCGTCGCCGCTGGCTACTACTTTGCTGGAATTCTTTACCCAAGGCAAAATCCAGCTCATGGGACGGCGGTTGGTAAGGCCACCCAGGGCTGGCCCAACCACCTGCTCGTTCACGGCGTGGCACTGGGCGCAGTTGCCTTTGAACAGGGCATCGCCGGCCGCTACTTCGGCTGCTTCTGGGCCAGTTAGCGGCTTTGCATTTTCTGCTATGAGTTGCACTGGATTTACGTTATCTGACGGCCCTCCCACTCCACATTGAGCAACCTCCACATCATCAGCCGCGAAGCCCACCAACCCGGCGGCGCTCAACAGGGTGAAACCAATGAGCACGACTACTAACAGCATGCCGACTGACAGGGCGAAACCAACCGAATTGAACCGCATAATACGTTGGGCTTAGGTGGAATATATGTGCGGCAAATTTACCTTCCAAGCCCACTGGACTGTATTTTTTCGACACTAATTCCCATCTCCAGACGGCCCTGCCCTACCGCACTGCCCGGCCCTTCCACTCATAGCCGCCACGCCAGCCGGCCGCCCCTACCGCCAGCGCATACGGCGCGTAGAGCATTTGCAGCGGCAGCAGCCCCCACAGCCACTTGCGCCGCCCAAAAAACCCTAGCACCGGGCTCAGAAACCACGCATCGGCCCCCAGCTTAATTACCCAGGCCGCCGCCACCCAGAGCCAGAGGCCGGGCCATATTGCGGCGGCTACCACTCCGCCAGCCAGGGCCACATTGGCTCCCAGCACCAGCAGAGCCAGGTTGCGCGAAGCCGCGCTCTGGTAGTGCCGCCACTTACTGGCCCAGCGCACCCGCTGCCGCAGCAGCGCCCGCAGCGTATCGGGCGCGGCCGTGCGGACGGTAGCCGCCGCATCGGCCAGGAAATGGGCCGTGCCGGGAAAGGCGGCGTGGATTTTATGGAGCAGAAACTCGTCGTCGCCGCTGGCGAGGTGGACATTGTCGGCGAAGCCGCCCACGGCCTCGAAGGCGGCGCGGCGGTAGGCCAGGTTGGCCCCGTTGCACATAGTGGGAGCCTGGCGGGCCAGGCAGGCCGCGCCCACCCCCACCAGGCCGGCAAACTCCAGCCCCATGAGCGTCATGAAAAGCGAATCAGGCCCCGTGAGCAGCACCGGGCCGCTGATGAAATTGGCCTGGGGATGCCGGTGCAGCAGAGCTGCGTAGGCCGCCAGCCAGTCGGGGCCGAGGCGGCAGTCGGCATCGGTGCACACCAGCCAGGGGGCACGGGCGGCGTGCAAGGCCGTGAGCAGGGCCTCTTTTTTGCCGGTTTGGGCAGGGGGCAGCTCGATTAGGCGCAGGTGAAAACCAGTTTCCTGCGCGGCGGCCGTTACCAGCGCAGCGGTAGCATCGGTGGAATGGTCGTTGGCAATGAGGACTTCGAAGCGGCCGGCCGGCAGCGTTTGGGCGGCGAGGTCACGCAGCAGGTCGGGGAGGTTGGCAGCTTCGTTTCGGGCGGCGATGAGGACGGAAAATGTTAGTTTATCCTCATGGGTAACCTCACCCCTGCCGGGCACGGCCCCTAACCCCCTCTCCCGCGGAGAGGGGGAACTAGTTTCTAGCCTCAGTCCGACTTGTCGCCCCGAACTAGAACTATAACTAGTCCCCCCCTCTCCGCGGGAGAGGGGGGCTAGGGGGGTGAGGTGACCCGTGAGGACAAATCCGTCCCGAAGCCATACCATCAGCGCCGCGTACAACGCCGGCAGTACCAGCAAGCTAATTCCCACCGCTGCCATCATTTCCCGGCGCGCTTCTCGCGCAGCACGCGCAGCCCCGGCACCAGCAGCAGGCCGGCCGCGCTGGGCAGGGCAATATTGATGACCCACAAACTCAGACTCGCACTCAGCACCGGCAACGCCGGCTGCCCCAGCAGCCCAAATAAATGCGTGGCCGAGAGCTCCCGCACGCCCACATCGGCCAGGGCATTGAGCGAGGGCACCAGCGACTTCAAGAAAAACGTGCCCGCCACCGCGGCCAGCCCCGGCCCCAGCGGCCCGCCCACGCCGTAGGCCGTCAGCAGCAGCATAAACTGCGCGCAGAATACCGCGTAACGCAGCCCCGAAATGGCCAGTACCGCGTGCAGCGCCGTAGCCGGATAGGTTGGCATAATGGCCAGCGCCGGCCGAAACCGCCGCAGCGGCCGCCACACACCCAGCGCCGCCAGCAGCAGACGGGACCGGTACAGCGGCACCAGCACCAGCCCGCTCAGCAGCAGCGCCGAGGCTGCCACGCCCAGCCCGGCGGCCGGGTAGCCGTTCAGGTAAAACTTCAGCAGGAAATACAGCAGGCCGGCCACGCCCGCCAGCACGGTGGCCACCAGCTGGCAGTAGCGCCCCAGAAAAACGGCCCCCAGCGCGCTCACGCGGCGGCTTTTGAGCTCGATGATGCGGCCGGCGTAGTCGCCCACGCGGTTGGGGGTGGCAAAACCCAGCGTGAGGCCCACCAGCACCGCCCGGAAGCTGCGCCCGAACGTGACGGGCTCCAGGTGCCGGGCCAGGCGGTACCACTTCCAGGCCTCCAGGCCCCAGTTGGCGGGCACCAGGGCCAGGGCCAGCAGCACTGGCCCGCGCCCCGCCCCGCTGAGCGTGGTGCTGAGCAGGTGCCGCCAGGCCGCCGCTGTATCGGGCGCGGCAAAGATGGAGTGGTACAGCAGGCCCAACGTAAGCAGCGTGACGCCGATTTTTCCCCAGAATACGATGCGTTTCCACTGCCGGGCGCGGCGGTTTTCGGGTTCCGGCGGAGTCGGGTGCGGGCCGGAACGCGCCGCCGAAGCACCGGCCGCCGATGAAACATCAGTTTCTGACGCACTGGCCTGGCCGGGGTCGTAACTTTGGGCCAGATGCCCGCTCCCCTTCGCCCCCGCCCCGCTCCCGCCGTCGAGCTGCTGCCCAAAATCATCATGGGCGTCGACCCCGGCACCCAGATTATGGGCTACGCCCTGATTGAGGTGCGCGGCCAGCGCGTGGACGTGCTGTGCTACGACGTTATCAATATGAAGGCCCTGGGCTCGAATCACGCCGTAAAGCTAAAGCGGATTTTCGACCGCATGCTGGAACTCATCGACGAGTACCTGCCCGATGAGCTGGCCATCGAGGCCCCGTTTTTCGGTGTGAACGTGCAAAGCATGCTCAAGCTGGGTCGGGCGCAGGGCGTGGCCATCGCGGCCGCCCTCTCGCGCCAGATTCCCTACGTGGAGTACGCCCCCACCAAAGTGAAGCAGTCCGTGACGGGCTCGGGCAACTCCACCAAGGAGCAGGTGGCTCACATGCTGCGCCAGACCCTCAAGCTGCCGCCCATCGCCGAAGCCAGCACCTTTCTGGACGCGACCGATGCCCTGGCCGTGGCCCTGTGCCACCACTATCAGAAGGGCAACAACAACACCGTGAGCGGCGGCAAAAGCTGGGGCAAGTTCCTGGCCGATAACCCCGAGCGGCTGGGGGCCAGCACGGGTACGGGCAAGAAAAAAGCGCCGGCGAAGTCATAAAGAATCGTGGGCGTTTTTCAATGACAACATTTGACAGCTTGTCGGAGGTGGGGCTTTCAGAGCATCAACCTATAAGTTGCGCTAATCCAGCACTCCAGCCTCTTTCTGGGAAGCTGCTGTTATGCATTCGCTTTTTTTATTCTGTCTGCAATTTGTCGTCCGAGGTATTTCTTAAGCTTTGGGAATAGACTTGTTGCAGCGGCATCAGGACAGGATATTTACGCATGAAAATCTCCATTCAGGATTTAAAAACGCCCCGGCAATGGCGGTCGGCCCTGGG
>NZ_JAAVTK010000007.1:0-189945 GCF_012275535.1 Hymenobacter artigasi
TTCACCTCTTCCCATTCCGAACAGAGTCGTTAAGCCCCGGTGCGCCTATGGTACTGCCTTCACCGGTGGGAGAGTCGGTCGCCGCCAACCTTACAACAGGAAATCCTCTTGGATGCTTTCACCAGCAGCCAAGAGGATTTTTGCTGTCCGCACGGATGCTAAGTTTATACCAGCGTATTTTTGTCAACTTATCCTTATTTACATTATTTGTGCAAGTTTCTCCCGCACGTTATAGCAGAAGTATTGATTGGGTAACGGTGTTGCTTTATGTGATACTGGTTGGAATCGGTTGGGTTTGTATTTATGCATCGAGTTACTCGCCGGACGCGCCAGCAAATCCTTTAAGCAACATGAGCTTTGATAAGCTGATGGCGTTTAACTGGTTTAAACAACTATTATGGATTGCAACTGGGGTTGTATTGATTGTTGTGCTGCTGGTGGTTGACTATAAGGCGTATGATACTCTGGCGTATGCGTTGTACGCGGGCATGATTGTGCTGCTGCTGGTAACGATGGTGGTAGCTCGGCCGATTGCCGGGTCCCGTTCCTGGTTGGAATTGGGACCGGTAAGATTGCAACCAGCTGAGTTTGCAAAATTTACGACTGCGTTGGCTGCTTCACGCTTTATGGCGAGTATTAACCTGAGGTATCAGGACTGGCGTGACCAGTTAATACTGGCTGGGATTACGCTGTTGCCGCCGTTGCTGATTGTGGCATCGAATGAATCGGGGCAGGCGTTGGTTTTTGGGGCGTTGCTGCTGGCTTATTTCAGGGAGGGGATGTCACCGCTGATATTGCTGTTGCTGGCAGTGGCCGGCGTTGTGTTGATATTGGCTTTAATAGTGCCTAAAGTATGGCTCGTGGCAGCTTTTACGGTGATTTTGCTGGCTGTGCTGGGGATTAACCGGCGAGTGTTGCGGCATCATATGCCGTTGGCGATTGGGGTATGGGTGGCGGTGATTGGAATGGTTGTTGGGGTAGATTTCTTCTATAACCACGTATTGCAGCCCCACCAGCGGCAGCGGATTGAGATA
Organism: Hymenobacter artigasi; assembly: GCF_012275535.1. Lineage (GTDB taxonomy): Bacteria > Bacteroidota > Bacteroidia > Cytophagales > Hymenobacteraceae > Hymenobacter > Hymenobacter artigasi. Next base: position 1,035 of record NZ_JAAVTK010000007.1, read on the forward strand.
TTAATAAACCCTTCTTCGGACCCGTTGGGTAAGGGATGGAATGTGACTCAAAGCAAGATTGCCATTGGGTCGGGGGGATTGTTGGGGAAGGGTTTTCTGCAAGGGACGCAGACTAAATTTGATTTCGTGCCTGAGCAGAGTACTGACTTTATTTTTTGTACGGTAGGAGAGGAATTTGGCTGGATGGGCAGCTTAGTGGTAATTGGACTTTACCTAACGCTGCTGTGGCGCATTATTTATGTGGCGGAGCGGCAAAAATCTGTTTTTGGACGAACGTATGGGTATTGTGTGGCGAGTATTTTGTTTTTCCACATCACTGTGAACATGGGCATGACAATAGGCCTGGCTCCGGTGGTAGGTATTCCGCTACCTTTCTTCAGCTACGGCGGCTCTTCATTATGGTCTTTTACTATTCTGCTATTTAGCCTGCTGGCGTTGGACGCTTACCGAAAGCAGGATTTGGTACGCTAATGGGGAAAGCACAGGTGCCGGGCTGGGTGTGGGCGGTACTAGTGGGCGCACACGTATTGACGTTGGGCTGGGTGCTTCGCCAAGGGAATTGGTCTTTTGCGGATACGGGGCGCTACATTCAGGCGGCTGAGAATCTGTGGCGGTATGGGGAGCTTTATGCCCGGCCCTGGCCTGCGATAGTACCCAGTGGTCAGGCGGTGCAGGAGTTCACGATTCGGCCAGTTGGTTATCCGCTGGCCATACTGGGCTTGGGAGGCGCTACCGGGCACCCGGCAATGCTGCTCGTGGTCCAGAATATGCTTAGTCTGCTGAGCTTGGGAGTTGTATTGAAGTGGTGGGGGCGATGGGCAGACCCTGGTACTTGGGATTGGGCGCTGGCAGTGGGAGCGGTGCTGACCTTTCCAGCTCAGCTAATCTATGCGAGCTCTGTAATGAGTGAAATGCTGCTGCAAACGGCAGTGCTCGGTATCGCTATTTCAGCTTTTGCGTTTATTCATTCTTGCCGACTGCGGTATTTTGCGGCCGGGGTGGCGGCGGTGGTGGCGGCTTTGCTGCTAAAACCAGTTTTTTATCCGTTGGCGTTTGTGGTTGCGGTGCTGGCGGTAGGGGTGGGCTGGCGCTACCGCCGTTTGGCTGTGGCGGCCATTGGCCTGGTGCCTGTGTTGGTGGTGGGGCTGTACATGCAGTGGAACCAGCAGCGGACAGGGTATTTTCATTTTTCGAGTATTGCAGAAATTAATTTGCTGCAGTACAATGCAGCGGGGGTGGTGCGGCAGATTGACGGACCGGAAGTAGAGGAAAAATGGGTGACGCAGGTAATCGAGCGAGCTAATGCGGCGCCGGATTTTGCGACGCGGCAGCATTTTATTCAGGCCCAGGCGGGGGCAATGCTGACGGCTCATCTCGGCTTGTATGCGCGGCAACATGCGCAAGGGATGGTTGCGTTGTTCCTGGACCCTGGCCGTTTCGATTTGAGTCAGCTGCTGGGCTGGCCACCGCCTGCCGGAGGAGGCCTGCTGAATCAGGCGCGGCAGGGCCGGCTTTGGCAGGCTGCTACAAGCCTGCCTTGGGGGCAACTGGCGCTATTGGGGGTAATATTGCTGGCGAACGTAGCCCGATTGGGGTTTGCCGTGCGCGGTTTTTACCGGCTGCAACACGATAGCGATGCGATGCGCTACGGAAGCTGGATGGCAGTGGGGCTGTTGCTGTACGTGGCGGCCCTGACCGGTCCCTTGGGGGCGGCTCGATTTTTGGTGCCGGTGTGGCCACTGCTGCTAGCGTTGGCATTGGTGGGGCTCCGAGGGCCACAGCCGGTGATGCAAAAGCAAGAAGGCTAACCGGGGTACGGTTAGCCTTCTTGCAGAAGAAAATGACTCAAGTAGAAAAAATACCTGCGTGTTGCTAGGCGAATTTGCGCTCAATGAGCTTCAGGAGCTTGTTGACATGCTCTTCCTTGCGGCTCCAATCGTAGCGCTGCGAGAGGTCGGTATTGACGTAGGCACGGGCCTGGTCGATGGCGGGCAGGGAATCGAGGTGCTGAATGGCTGCGTGGTAGTCCATGTTTTCACCGTTGAACAGCTCGTTGATGAAGCTAAAGCGCTGGTTGATGGAAATAGCTTCGCGCAGGGTATCTACTTTGGGGCCGGAGCGCTCGGCCAGCGTAGCGGGAGCCGACGTGGCGCGGAGGGTTTCGGCTAAAGGGGAGGCAGCTTGCTGGCCGGCTTTCAGCTTTTCGTGCAGGGGAACGATGGCGGAATCGACCGTTGGAAGCGGCCGCGTGGGCGGCTCGGCGATTGGCGCAGGCTTAGGCACAATTGGCGGGGGTGGTTCCGGCAACTCTTCCTTGGGGGCCGCAACGAACGTGGGGGGAGCTACAGGAGCCGAAACCGGGGCCGGCTCCTCGACCCGTGGGGGCGTGGGGGCAACGGATACCGGGCCATCCTCGAGCAGGTCGGCGGTGGTGAGGGGCAAAAGCGCGCTGAGCTCGGTGACGAGCCGCTGGATGGGCTGATGGGCCTTGTAGTTAGCGGTGTGGTAAAGCTCGAACCGATGCGCGAGGAAATCGCGGCTGAGGTCGTCGCTAACCGGCAGGCTATCGATAAAGCCCTGGTAAAAAGCTTTGTCGATGTCGATGTAGCGCAGGTTATCGCGCACCAAAGCCAGGGTAGGCTTTTCGGTATTGCCGAGAAGCAGACGTTGGAAGCTGTCCGTAGGGTCGGCCACCATGCCCAGGGCATCGGCGGCGGCCTGGGCCAACAGGGGCTCAAAAGTGGCGCGGTTCAGGCTGATGTGCCGCGAAAGCACATTCATAAACTGGGCCAGCGCGGCCTGCACCGGGGCAGCCTCAAAGTCAAAATAGGTGCTGCGCAGGCGGGCGGTTTCGGCCTGCCATTGGCCCAATAGCTGGCGGATAACCAATAAGTTGAGCTGGCGAACGGGCGTGAACTTGAGCACGGCCGGGCCGTCGAGGGTGGCGGTGGGCTGGGTACCAAAATGCTGGTCGCAGAGCCGGGCGGCCAAGCGGCGGCCATACTGTGCACACTTGGCGAGGCTATATTTGTCGTTCATAAAAAGGCCGGGTTTCGGTGGCCGAAGTTAGGCACAAATGGCCCTGTTGACGATTGAAAACTTGCCCGGCGCGGCCGTGAACGTGCCCGCCGGGGCCACATTGCTGGCAGCTTTGCAAGCTGCGGGCCACGACTGGATGCACGCCTGCGGGGCCAAAGGGCGCTGCACTACCTGCCGCGTCTGGCTGCGGGCGGGCCAGGAAAACCTGAGCCCGCTCACGGCAGCCGAGCTGCGCTACCAGGCGGCCGGCCGCCTCCGGCCCGATGAGCGGCTGACCTGCCAGGCCCAGCTGCCCGCGGGTGATGCCATCGGCCGGGTGCCCGAGGCCACGCAATTGCCCCACGTGCGGTACGGCGAAGGGCCGGCGGCCGATTAACCGAAATATTGGTTGGCCCACGCTGGCAGGGAAAGGCAGGTGGTCAGGGCGTTTGCTGGTTTGGGGGTAGGGGCGGTGCATGTGGCGGGCGTCGCCCTTGGTGGTTCGTCCCTAACTTTAGGATTCAAAACCACCCAAGCCCGTCCGTATTTTGTTTATTGAACCTCGCGTCGGAAACCGCCACAATGCCCCCCGCCGGGGCTGGATTGAAGTGGTGTGTGGCTCCATGTTTTCGGGCAAGACCGAAGAACTGATTCGCCGCCTCACCCGTGCCCGCATTGCCCGGCAGCGGGTCGAAATTTTTAAGCCTGCGATTGATACGCGCTACCACGCCGAAGATGTGGTGAGCCACAACGCTGCCCGCATTCGCTCGACGCCGGTGGCCATTGCCTCGGAAATCCTGCTGCTCGCGGCCGGGTCCGACGTGGTGGGCATCGACGAAGGGCAGTTTTTCGACAGCTCGCTGGTAGACGTGTGCGAGCAGCTGGCTAATAATGGTATCCGCGTTATTGTAGCCGGGCTCGACATGGACTACCTGGGGCGGCCCTTTGGGCCCATGCCGGCCCTGCTGGCCACGGCCGAATACGTGACCAAGGTGCACGCCGTGTGCGTGTGCTGCGGCGAAATTGCTTCGTATTCCTATCGCATCGCGGCCAGTGCCAGCCAGGTGCTATTGGGCGAATCCGACTCGTACGAAGCGCGCTGTCGGCCGTGTTTTCTGGAGGGTATGCAGGCCAAGGAACCCACACCGGAAGCCCGCCCAGCCGCCGCGCACTAAATTTCGGGGTGTAGCGTTGGCAACGGCGGCCCTGCTGCTTTCTATCCTTACTTTGAGCTTTTGCTGAGCGTATGTCCCATTTTTTCCGTTGTTTGCTGGGGTTAACCGGCTTTTTTCTGTGTGCGAGCACCGCTTCTGCCCAAGGCCCGGTTGGCTACGGCGACTGGCAACTGCACCTTCCCACCAACCACCCCCTGGTGCTGGCCGATGCGGGCAACCGGCTGTATGTGGCCACGGAAAACGCTTTTTATTTTCTGGATAAGACCCAGAATACCACTCAGGTTCTTTCGCGCCGCGATGGACTGAATGACGTAGCAGTGACGGCCCTGGCCTACGATTCGGTGACGAAGCAAACTGTGCTGGGGTATCGCAACGCTAATATCGACGTGCTGCGGCCCGATGGTAGCGTGCGCAACATCAACGATGTGCTGCGCAAACTGGGGCAGGGCGGGATTCAGGCCGGCAACAGCCCAATCAACCGGATATCAATCAGCAATGGCAAAGCATACGTTTCGGCTTCTTTCGGCGTGGTGGTCATTGATTTAGTAAAGCTTGAAATAACGGATACGTACAGCAGCATTGGCCCCGGAGGGACAACCGTGAGCGTGTACGATGCCGCTTCGACGGGCACCTACCTGTACCTGGCCACCTCGGCAGGCCTGCTACGCGGGGCGCTAACCACCAACCTACTGGACTACCGCAACTGGACCCTCTCGCTGCCCGTGCCGTTGAACCCCGGCGCGGCGATATACCGGCTATTAGCGGTTTATGACGGGCAGGTGTATGCGGCAATCGACGGCGCGGGCGTCTACAAAGTCGTGGCAAATGCCTGGCAATCGGTGCCTAATACCTACGCGGGGTCGTTTCGCAGCTTACGCACCAGTGGCATTGGCGTGCTGGCTACGGATGACAATGCCGGAGTGCGCCGCATTGACCGCAACGGCGTGGTAACTACCGTGGTGCCCGCCATAACGGGGTATGCGCAAGACGTAGTGCGTGCCCGCGATGGCAGCTACTACGTGGCGAACTACGAAAAAGGCCTGCAACGGGTGCAGGCCGGCACTGGCAGGGTGACCGACTCGTTTGTGGCCAACGGGCCGGCAAGCAGCCTGGCGTTTAGTTTGCTGGCCGATGCCCATGTGAATACGGTCGACGTGTTCACCGGGGGCTACAGTGAGCGTTATACGCCTAACTACTATCAGTCAGGATTTTACGAATACAATGCGGGGCAATGGAGTAATTTTAATCCGCCGAAACTGCCCGGCAATTCAAGTGCAATTCCGTATTTGCTGAGCCCCGTGCGCGGGACCCGCACGCCCGATGGCACCTTATACGTGGGGGCCTATGGCGGGGGGCTGCTGGAATGGAAAGGGCCCGACCAGGTGCGGCATTTTGGGGAAGGCCTCCCGACTGGTAGTCCCCTCATCGGCACTTTTGGGCTGGGCAATAATCGGGTTGAGGTAACGGATGTAGCGGCAACCCCGGAAGGCAAAGTGTGGGTAGTGAACCGGCATTTGCTTCCCGGTAGCTCGGGCTTGTTTATTCTGGACCCTGCTACGACCACCTGGCAAGTTATTCCGTGGGTGCCTCATCTGCAGGAGCTTGAGCGGATTGCCCTCGATGACAACGGCTACGCCTGGGTAACGGTATCACGCAAAACAGACCCCTCCGGCACCGGGCCCGCCATTGGCATTTACGCGGTAGACCCCGCCATTACCCAACCAAATCCACCGCGCCTGTTTACGTCCGCGACCGGCCTGCCCGACAATCAGATTTACGAGCTGGCGAAAGACCGACGCGGGTACATGTGGGCGGCTACCATCAAAGGCGTGGCCGTATTTAATGACCCGAGCGGACCGTTCCTGTCCCCGGCCGGGTTCACGCTGCCGGTGGTGCGGCGCGGGGAAGGCACGGGCTTTCCGGCGCTGTTTAGCGAGGCCGTGCGGACGCTGGCCGTGGACGGTGCCGACCGCAAGTGGTTTGGGACCGATAACGGCCTGTGGCTGTTCAGCCCTGATGCCGACGAGGCCCTGCTGCACTTCACTACGGCCAACAGCCCGCTGCCTTCCAACCGCATTGTGGATGTGAAGGTGAACAACAAGACCGGCGAAGTATGGGTGGCCACCGATGCCGGCGTGGTTGCCTACCGGGGTTCAGCTACCGTGACCGAAGGTGAACCGCACTGCACGGCCGTATTTCCCAATCCCGTACGGCCTGATTTTCAGGGCGTGGTCGGTATCAGCGGTTTGGCCAATAATGCACTGGTGAAAATCACCGACGTGGCGGGCCACCTTGTGTATGCCACTACGGCTACCGGCGGGACCGTTACCTGGAACCTGACCATGCCCGATGGCCAGCGTGTGCGGTCGGGCATCTACCTGGTGCTGTCGTCGGATGCCGATGGCAAAAACGGCTGCGTGAGCAAAGTGGCCGTCCTTAGCAAATGAGTTGAGCGTGTGGGAAATGGGGGAATCTGGAGAACGTGGAAATGTGCCAGTTGCAAGCCAGTTGAAAATCTCCACATTTCCACATTTTCCATGTTTTCACATTGATATAGCATGCTGATTAAAACGCGGGGCATTGTCCTCAGCTACCTCAAATACCGCGAAACGAGCATTATCGCCCGGGTGTATACCGAGCGGCTGGGCGTGCAGACCTACGTGGTGAATGGCGTGCGAAAGGCCAAGCCGCCGGGGCGCATTGCCCTGTTTCAGCCCTTCACGCTGCTGGAGCTGGTGGCCTACGTGGCCCGGGGCAGCAGCGGCCTCACACGGCTCTCGGAGTTCCGGTGTGCCGAGCCCTTCCAGACGCTGCCCTACGACGTGCACAAGAGCAGCGTGGTGCTGTTTCTGTCGGAAGTGCTGGGCCGGGCCGTACGTGAGGAAGAGCAAAACGAAGCCCTGTTTCAGTTCCTGCACGACTCCATCCTGGACTTCGACCGGCAAGCTGCGGGCAGCGAGAATTTTGCGCTGGGGTTTCTGCTGCAGCTGGCGGCTTATTTGGGCTTCGGCATCAGCTCTGGCAATGAGTTGACCGACCAGGTGATTATGGCGGGCCACGCGGCTACCGCTAGGGGCGCAACCGGCCCGGCCACGCTGCGGCTGCACGAGTTCGATGGCTATTTCGACGAGCTGCTGCGCAACCCCGCCACCAGCACCATCCCCAACGGCCGCGTGCGCCACGAACTGCTGAACGTGCTCATCCGCTATTACCAACTGCACGTGGAGCAGCTGGGTGAAATCCGCTCCCTCGAAATTCTATCGCAGGTTCTCAACTAAAAAGGTTGTCCTGTGCTTATCGGGAACCACACGCCTACCGGCATACTGGTTTCTGACAAGCACAGGACAGCTTTTTTTAAGCTTACCGGCTTAATCCGGTTATTTGAAGTCCACCAGCTCCACCTCGAAGCGGAGCACGGCGTTGGCGGGAATGTCGGCGCCGGCACCGCGGGGGCCGTAGGCCAGCGGCGAAGGGATGAGCAATACGGCCTTGCTGCCCTTGTTGAGCATGGCAATGCCCTGGTCCCAGCCCGGAATCACCTGGCCTTGGCCCAGCACGAAGGAAATGGGCTCGTTGCCGTGCTTGGCCGAGGAGTCGAATTCCTGGCCCGTGGCTAGTACCGTGCCCCGGTAGAGCACGCGCACGGTTTGGCCGGTTTTGGGAGGCAGGCCGGTGCCGAGCTTCTTGAGGATGTAATAGGTGCCGCCTACGGTTTTTTTGGCCGTGGCCTTGTTCTTTTTCAGGTAGGCCTGAATGGTGGCTACGTCCTTGGTCATTTGGGCGGCGGCCAGCGCTTTGCCCTGCCGGACGCTTTCTTCCTGCAGTTTCTGCTGGCGGGCCGTCATTTCGGCCATCGTCACCAGCTCGCGGGCGCTGGCCAGCACCACTAGCATGTTGCCGCTCCGGCGCAGAAACGGTGGCACGGGCTGGCGGAAGGTTTTCGCAAACACGGTATCGGCCGGGAAGCGGAAGATGGCGCTGTCGCCGGGCAGCAGCAGGCCCAGGGCTTCCTCCAGGCTGCCGGAGGTGACCTGCGCGGGCAGGGCCACCGGCTGGGGCAGCGGCTGCAGCTGGCGCGAGTTCATGAGCACCGAGTCGCGGCCCGTGCGGAATTCCATGAATACCGTCAGGACCTGGCCGGCCCGGCTGGCATAGGGCGCATCGGTGGGCGCGAGGGCGCGGGGCTGGTAGCGCCCGGCGGCATCTTTGCGGAAGAGGCGGTACTCCGTGCCTGCGGGCAGGCGGGAGAAATCAGTGGCCGGAGCCTGCGCCTGCGCCACCTGGGTTAAGCTAAAAAGGGCCCCTAACGCGGCAAAAAATAGATTTCGCATTGTTCTAAGTAAGGTTCTGGAAGGATGAGCGGCGGCATGATGCCTTACCGGACGCTCATCACCTGCAACTCGAATACCAGGTCAGTATCGGGAGGAATTAGGTAACGGGATTCATCATCGGGGTCGCGCACGCCGGCTGCGCCGTAGGCCAGCGCGGCCGGTATCCAGGCGCGCACCCGGGAGCCCACGGGCAGTAGGGGCAGCAATTCGTCCCAGCCCGCAATAACTTCCTTACGGCCCACTCGAAACCGTACCGGCCCACCCGAGGCGGCCGTGGCGTCAAAAATATGGCCGTCGGGCAGGAAACCGGTGTAGCGCACGGCTACGCGCTGGCCGGGCCGGGCCAGCGCTCCCGTGCCGCGCTCCCGAAACACAAAACGCACCCCGCCCGGCGTAAGCTGCGGAGCGAGGTGCGCGGTATCGGGACTAGCCCCAGTGGCGGAGACAATGGGCGTAGTGGGCACGGCCGGCTTGGGGGCATCCTGGGCCAGGGCTGCCGGGCCACTAAGCAGCAGCAAGGCCAGCAGGCTGCCTATTCCCCGTGTGATGCCCGTGGTGCCGTGCATGATGGATTAAAATACTTCGAGGATTTCTACGTCAAACATCAACGCCGAATCGGCGGGGATGTTGGCTGTCGCGTTGACACCGTAGGCCAGGTAGGAGGGAAGGAGCAGTAGCTTCCGGTCGCCCTGGCGCATCAGCAGCAACCCTTCGTTGAACCCGGGCACTGCCCCGCTGCCCCCTGTGAATACCACACAGCCACACTGGGTGCGGTTCTCGGAGGAGTTATCGAAAATAGTGCCCTGTGGATAGTTAGGGTTGCCATACGAAGCCGGGTAGCCCGTGGAGGCCGGATGCGCGCCGTTGCTCAGAAATCGCCCGATGTACTTCACGCGCACTTGCTTACCCGTGGTAACGGCCGGGCCGGTACCCGCCACGCTGTCCACCACGTAGAGACCGGAAGTGGTGCGGCGGGCTTTGCTCAGCAAACGATTGCGAACCAGGTAGTTGTGAATCGTATCCTCGTCGATGATTTTCAGCTGATTCTGGTGTTCAGCCACCTGCTTCTGGTAGGTCGTTTGCGAGTTGCAGCTCCAGAGGGCCGGAGCGGCTAGCAGCAGGCAGGCACCCAGCACCAGGTGGTGTGCACGGAGCAGAATTTTATTCATGGCGAAGCGGATAAAAAGATTCCGACCAACGGAGCCCGGGCAGCAGTGCCGCGCCGCCCGTTGGCCGGAATCAGTAACAGTAAGAAGGATTATTGAACGTCAACAAGTTCCACTTCAAAGCGCAGAGGCGCATTGGCGGGAATGTCGGCCCCAGCCCCACGCGTGCCATAGGCCAGCGCCGAAGGAATGAGCAAGATGGCGCGGCTGCCCTTGTTGAGCAGGGCAATGCCCTCGTCCCAACCCGGAATCACGGCACCCTGGCCGATGGGGAAGTCAATGGGCTTGCCGGCTTTGTCCGACGAGTCAAACTGCTTGCCGCTGAGCAGCGTGCCGTTGTAGTTCACGCTCACGGTCTGGCCGGCTTTGGGCGTAGCGCCGGTGCCGGGCTTCAGCACCTGGTAGTAGACGCCTGATGGCGTTTTCTGCACGGTGAGGCCGTTTTTCTTGATGTATTCCTGCAGCACGGCATCGTCCTTTTTCAGCTGGGCCTGCACGGCGGGCTCGGCCATGGCCTTCGCCTGGGCGTCTTTCTGGGCCTGCATCTGCTTGGCGTACTCGGGCGAGGCCATGCGCTGCTTCAGCTGGGCGGCCATGGCGCGCTTTTGCAGCTCGGGCTGCATGGCCTGGGCTTCTTCCTGCGTGATGAGCTTGTTGGTGGTCGATACGAACATCTGCACCACGTTGCCGCCACGCTTCAGGAAGGGAGGCACTGGCTGGCCCGACTTGGGCTTGATGAGGGAATCGACCTGGAAGCGGAACACGCCGCTGTCGCCGGGCTGGAGCATGGACAGGGCCTCGTCGGGCATGCCTTTCTGCTTCAGCTCCTGCAGGGGCAGGGGCACGGGCATGCCCACGTCGCGGCGGGTGTTCTGCAGCACCGAGTCCTTGCCGGTGCGGTACTGCATGTTGCCGAGCAGAAACTTGCCCACGCGGTCCTTGTAGGTCGGGTCGCCATCGGGGCCGATTTCGCGCCGCTCGTAGCTGTTGCCGACTTTTTTGAAAATCTTGTACTCGATGCCGGACTTGGTCTTGGCAAACTCACCCCCGTCTTTGTTACAGGCCGTGAGGGAAGCGAAGCTAAGCACGCCGGCCGCCAGGGCCAGCTGCCGCGCAGAGCGGGAGGAAAAACGCATGAAAATTAAAAAAGTGAGGGTCAGATACGGTTCAAAGTTACGCCACTGGCGGCGCTACGGCAGCGGGTACGCCCGTTAATTGTTCCTTGTATTCGGGCAGGATGCTGAGGAAGCGGTCCACGGTTGCATCGAGGGGCAGGTAGCTGATGCCACCGGAGGCATTGTGGTGCCCGCCGCCATCGAAATGCTTGCGCGAAAAGTCGCTGACGGAGAAGCTGCCCACCGAGCGGAAAGAAATTTTGACGGCCACGCCGCGGTCAATGAAAACCGCCGCGAAAAGGATGCCCTCAATGCTCAGGGCGTAGTTTACCAGGCCTTCGGTGTCGCCGGTTTTGCTCTGGTACTGGCGTAGCTCGTCCTGCGTGATGGCGATGTAGGCCGTGTTGAACTCGCGGTTTACCACCAGCTTATCCTTCAGCACGAAGCCCAGAAAGCGGAGACGAATTTCCGAGTGCGAGTCGTAGATGCGGCGGTGCACCGACGATAGGTCGATGTTCACCTTGAGCAGCTCGGCGATAATCAGATGCACGTTGCGCGAGGTGCTGGGGTGGCGGAACGAGCCCGTATCGGTCATGATGCCCGCGTACAGCGCCTCGCCCATGCCCTTGGTGATGAGGTCCTGGTGGCCCAGGTCGCGGATGATTTCAAAAATCAGCTCGGCCGTGGCGGCCGCCGTGGGCACCGAGAACGTGATGTCGGCAAAGTCCTCGGGCTCCTGGTGGTGGTCTACCAGCACCTTGGTGGCGCTGGCCTGACGGATGTACTCGCCCAACTCGTTGATGCGGCCCAGGCAGCTAAAATCGAGGCAGCAGATAACTTCAGCGCGGGCAATGAGGTCGCGCACCTGTCGGTCGTTCTGGCGCTTGTCATACACCACCACTTCGTCGTTGCCCTCCATCCAGTTGAGGAAGGCTGGGTAATCGGACGGCGTGACCACCGTGACGTGGTGGCCCTGCTGCTTCAGATACCCGGCCCAGGCCAGTGACGAACCCAGCGCGTCGGCATCGGGCTTGTGATGGGTGGTAATAACAATTTGTTTGGGCTGCGCCAGCAAGGCTTGCAGCGCGGAAATGGAACTAGACATCGACAACGTGAATGGCCCTGAAACGGAACTGAGGGCCGGTGGCTTACGAATAATTGGGGCGGCAAAAGTCGGCATAAATCCGTTCCCAACAACGCACTGCCTCCGGAAGGTTCTCTTCAAGTATCTCAAAGGCGGGCCAAACCCGGCCAAAGCAACCCGTGTGCTTTGTTGCTACTTTTGTAGCTCAATACTTTTTTTAACCCCCACTCTCCCCCGACCAACGCAATGGCCACCAACCGCACATTCACGATGATTAAGCCCGATGCCGTTCAGGAAAACCACATTGGTGGCATCCTGAGCATGATTGAGGCCGGCGGCTTCCGTATCGTGGAACTCCAGAAACTCAACCTCAGCGCCGAGCGCGCCGGCCAATTCTACGCTGTGCACGCCGAGCGTCCGTTCTACAACGACCTCGTGAAATACATGTCGAGCGGCCCCATCGTGGCGGCTATTCTCGAAAAAGAAAATGCTGTAGCTGACTTCCGCACCCTCATCGGCGCTACCAACCCGGCCAACGCCGAGGACGGCACCATCCGGAAGAAGTACGCCAAGAGCATCGAAGCCAACGCCGTGCACGGCTCGGATTCGGACGAAAATGCTCAGATTGAAGGCGAATTCTACTTCGGCAACAAGTAATTCCAGCCGCCGCATGGCAGCAAAAAGCCCGTTCTGCGCATGCAGAGCGGGCTTTTTATTTATACCAAAAGCAGACTGTTTTTATACTAATCTTGTATTGTTGAGCTTTTTTTAGCGGCTGAAGCCAATGCGTTTGCCATTGGCCTCCAGCTCGGTAAAGGTATTGGGCTCGCGGTTGTAGAGCTCGGCCAGGGAAGTTGGCTCCGTAATGGGGTCGGTCAGGCCCAGCGTGGTGCCCAGGGCCTGGGCCTTGTCGGCCGCCAGGGGGCCAAAATGGTAGGCCGCAATCAGCCGGCCCTTGCGCAGCAGGGCTTTGTCGATGCGCGAAAGCTCGGTGTTGAACGTGCAGATAATCTGAATGTGGAAGCCGTCAGACAGCAGGCCGTCGGACAGGTTCAGCAGGTTGCTCACGGCGTTGCCGCCGGGCCCATCGCGCTTGGTGAGCAGCTCCTCAGCATCCTCAATCAGCAGGATGGAATTGGTGTTGTCGTGGAGCTGGTTGATGAATTCAGGGTCGGCGATTCGGGCGGCCAGGTTGGGCGGGATGAACAGCTTGGGCTTATCGGTGAGGCCGCAGAGGTGGCGGATGTAGCTGGTTTTACCGTTGCCGGGCGGGCCGTAAAGGATGATGATGCCCTTGTCGTTGGGTTTCTGCAGGCGCTGCACAATGGTTTCGTGGGCGGGCAGCAGGTCGTCGTTGTAGTGCGTGGCCAGGTTCAGCGCCGGAATGGTGATGGGCAGGGGGCTGAACTCCAGGTCGCCGGTGCTGAGGCGCAGCACCTGAATGCGCTTGCGCTCGACTTTGCCGGTTTCGAGGTGGGCTGTGAGCAGGGCGCGCAGCTGCGCCAGCAGGGCCGGGTCGGTGTGGGGCGAATAGTAGAGCTGGGCCGCCTGGTCGCCGTAAATGCCGCGGTCGTAAAACCACAACAGCACGTGCGGGGCCAGCGTCAGGGCCTGGTACTGCAGCTCGGGAGCCTTGCCTACTTCCTCCACGTACACCGATTGCATCACGGTGGCGCGGTCCAGGTCGTGGGTTTCGGCCAGGCTGGTGAGCACGGCCTGCCGGGCCTCGGTGGAGGCCAGCTGATAGATTTCACGGCGCGGCAACGCGCCGAAAGTGGCATAAAACCACGCCACGGGCTGGAATCCCTGGTGGGTGTAGCTCAGCGACAGGTCGGGGGTAGGAGGGGGAAGCGGGGGCGTCATGCCAGATGCAAATGCTTGAAAAAGGCCGGCCGGCTAGGCTTGCTCAACGGAGAGCAACGGCGCGACGTGCGAGGAATCTTCGACCGGCTGGGTGGTGTGCTTATGCTTGAAAATAAGTACGAACAGCACCGCGATAACCAGCGAGTAGCCCGCAAACGTGAGCCAGATGCTGTGCCAGTCCTTCACGCCATTGGCATCGGTGAAATAGTGCTGGATGATGAGGCCGCTGAGCGAGCTGCCCAGCACGGCCCCGAAGCCATTGGTCATCATCATAAACAGGCCCTGCGCGCTGGCCCGGATGCTGGGCTGGGTCTGGGTTTCGACGAACAGCGAGCCCGAAATGTTGAAGAAATCGAAGGCCATGCCGTACACGATGCACGAGAGGATAATCATCCAGAGGCCCTGGCCGGGGTTGCCGTAGGCAAACAGGCCGAAACGCAGCACCCAGGCAATCATGCTGAAAAGCATCACCTGCTTGATGCCGAAGCGGCGCAGGAAGAAGGGAATGGCCAGGATGAACAGGGTTTCGGAAATCTGCGAGATGGACATGATGATGGCCGGGTACTTCACCGTCAGGGTATCCTTGTAGGCCGCATTCTGGTCGAAATCGTGCAGGAAGGTGTCGCCGTAGGCATTGGTAAGCTGGAGGGCGGCACCCAGCAGCAGGGCAAACATAAAGAAGGTTAACATCTTCCGGTCGCGCAGAATAGCGAACGATTTAAGCCCCAGAATTTCTGCCAGGCTCTGGCTCGAAGAATTGGCCGACTGCGGCGGGCACTTGGGCAGCGTGAAGGAATAGAGGCCCAGCGCGAAAGCCGCAGCGGCGGCCACGTAGAACTGGCTGGCCGATTTTTCGAAACCCAGCAGGCTCACCGTCCACATGGCCACGATGAAGCCGATGGTGCCCCAGACACGGATGGGCGGGTAGTCCTTCACCACGTCGAGCCCTTCGGTTTTCAGCACCGAAAACGACACGGCGATGGACAGCGACAGCGTGGGCATGTAGAAAATCATGTTCAGCAGGATAACCCAGAAGAACGTGCCGGGGTCCGTCACCATCGGGATGGTGCAAAGCGTGAGGCCCCCCAGAATGTGCAGGATGCCGTAGAGCTTTTCGGCGTTCACGTACTTATCGGCCACAATGCCCATAAGCGAGGGCATGAAGATGGAAGCAATGCCCATGGTCGAGAAAATGGCCCCAAATTGGGCACCAGACCATTGCTTCGTTTGAAACCAATAAGCGCCAATGGTAATCAGCCACGAGCCCCAGATAAAAAACTGGAGGAAACTCAGGACAGTAAGGCGCAGCTTCGTATTCATGCGGGAACGGGGCAAAAGGGGTGGGATAAGACGAATGCAGGGGTGGCGCGGGGGCCACGACCGTCAAAGATAAATAAAAAAGCCCCTGCGAAGCGCCCGGTTGGGGGCGAGCTTCGCAGGGGCCTGCATTAGCCGTTGGGGGCAGTTTTACGCCTCGTAGGTGGGCGAGAACGTGCCGGCGGGCTGGCCGTCGGCCGTGGGGTAGTCGGTGTAGCCGTCGGCGAAACCGTTGGGGCCGGGGGCGTAGTAAGTGGCCTGGTCGCTTTCGGCCAGGGGCTGGCCAGCTTTCAGGCGCTCCACGAGGTCGGGGTTGCCGATGTAGGCGATGCCGTAGGAGATGAAATCGGCACGGCCGGCGAGGTCGGCTTCGGCGCGGGCCAGGTCGCGGTAGCCCCCGTTGTAGATAACGGGGCCGGTGTAGGCGGCGTGGATGCTGTCCAGCACGTCGGCCGGAATGTTGCCCGAGCCCACGAGGTGCACGTACACCACGCCGATTTTTTGCAGCTCGGCGGCCAGGTAGGCGTAGGTTTCGGCCATTTCGGGGTAGGCCCCCATGTCGTTGAAATTGCTGCCCGGCGAGAGGCGCACCCCGGTGCGGTCAGCCCCGATTTCGGCGGCCACGGCGCGGGTCACGTCGAGCACGAAGCGGGCGCGGTTCTGCACGCTGCCGCCATATTCGTCGGTGCGCTGGTTGGTGTTCGGGTTTAGGAACTGCTCGGGCAGGTAGCCGTTGGCACCGTGAACTTCTACGCCATCAAAGCCGGCTTCCAGGGCCAGCTTGGCGCTTTGGGCGTACTGCTGCACTACTTCGGCCACTTCTTCGGTGGTGAGGGCGCGGGGCGCGGGCTGGTCCTGCATCTGCTGCTGGTCGGTCCACATCTGGCCTTTGGCTGCAATGGCTGAGGGAGCTACACCTTCCGCACCTTCGGGCAGGTTGAGCGGGTGAAATACGCGGCCGGCATGCATGAGCTGAATGAAAATGTGACCGCCGTGGTGGTGCACGGTTTCCGTCACGCGCTGCCAGTTATTGGCCTGCTCCGGCGTGAACAGGCCGGGAATGCGGGCGTAGCCCAGGCCATCGGCCGAGGGCGAAACGCCTTCTGAGATGATGAGGCCGGCAGTGGCGCGCTGGCGGTAGTATTCGGCCATCAGCTCATTGGCCTCGTTGCCCAGGGCGCGGCTGCGCGTCATGGGAGCCATTACGAGGCGGTTGGTAAGGGTGAGCGGGCCGAGTTGGGCGGGCTCAAAAGCTTTGCTTGACATAAGTTCGATTGAATTGGAGGGGCGCGCAAGCCGCCGGGTAAATAAGGCGCGGTGATAAAGCAGGTACGTACACGAATTGTTTTCGGCTGAGTTTCGCCCCAACAAAATGCCGGTTCTGGGGAGCTAGGCCGCTTCCGAAACTTGCCGCCAGCAGGTGCTTCAGGCGCTTAGGTTGGGGAAGGAGTTTCCGGGACTCAAGCAGTCACATCAGGCGGCTTGAGCAGCTTTAGAAGCGGGTTTGGGCGGGTGTCTAAAAAGAAAAATGGACGTTTCGCAAGGCACCTGGTTTCTGTTATCGTTCGTTTCTTCGTGTGCTTTATGAAATCAATGAATAATGAAATATATATACCCTTTTACCTGGTTTTCAGGGCTTCTTTGTTGCGTAGCTAGTTGTGAGCCTACTCCTATTCCTCCCCCTCCTTCATCTCATGTGTACGACTATTATGTGAGCGTGGAAGACACTAACCCAATGGTTGGAGCAGTAGCACAATTAGTCGTGCAAACTGGCGGGTACACGCGCGTTAAGCGGTCCGAAGTCGCGCCTCCATCTGCGCACTTATTTGCCTATTCTAGCTTTCACTGGATAGCACAACCTGCAAAAGGAAACCGTCCAGATTCTAGTTGGGTGCCTCGGGATACTGTGTCCCTGCCCCTTACACGGCCCCAACTTGATACCATTTACCACCTTACCCGGCAAGTATTTCAACTCGCGGCTTATCCACCGTCGCGTAATAATACCGAACCCCCTCCACCCCCTTCGGCGCACGACTTAGACAATTTCTTGGCAGTGACGTTCCGATATAATAACTATTCCGGCCCGTCCTTCTATTGCGAGGGATATGAAGAACGTAATGCGGCCTCCTACACCTTGCGAGGCTACCTGAAGGCGTTGCAAGCACGGGCTTTAAAGAAGCGTCCGTAACAGTAAGTCACTTGTTTTTACCCCTTTTTCAGCCTGTAAGTGGCTAAACACACCACCAAAAAAGGCCCGCTTCCTACCGGAAACGGACCTTTCGGGCAACAGCGTAAGAAACGCGGCCGCAACTACGCGGCGTAAGCGGCGGCAAAGCGCTTGTTCACTTCATCCCAGTTGATGAGGTTGAAGAAGGCGGCGATGTAATCGGGCCGGCGGTTCTGGTATTTCAGGTAGTAGGCGTGCTCCCACACATCGAGGCCGAGGATGGGCATGCCCTTGCAGCCCGACTCAGGCATCAGCGGGTTGTCCTGGTTCGGGGTCGAACAGATTTGTACCGAGCCGTCGGGCTGCTTGCACAGCCACGCCCAGCCCGAGCCGAAGCGCGTAGCCCCGGCTTTGCTGAACTCTTCCTTGAACTTATCAAATGTGCCAAATGCCGTGGTGATGGCTTCGCCCACCGCACCGGTGGGCTGCCCGCCGCCGTTGGGCGAGAGGATGGTCCAGAACAGCGAGTGGTTGTAGTGGCCGCCGCCGTTGTTGCGCACAGCCACCGGGGCCTTGGCAATGTTGTGCATAATTTCCTCGATGGACTGGTTCTCCATTTCCGTGCCCGCGATGGCCGCGTTCAGGTTGGTCACGTAAGCCTGGTGGTGCTTGCTGTGGTGGATTTCCATGGTCTGCGCGTCAAACGTGGGTTCGAGCGCGTCGTAGGCGTACGGGAGTTTGGGAAGTTCGAAAGCCATAACTGAAAAAGGGTTTGGGTTAGTAAAGAGAGAAGGAAAGGGTGGTTTTTAAACCGGCGGCTGCCCGCATAGTTGCGTTGGCCGTTGGTCAGGCTTCAAAAGTAGATTATTTCCGCTTCATACTGAAAAACTGCTGCATCAATTTGGCGCAGGCATCGGCCTGCACACCGCCACGCAGCTGCGTGCGTCGATGCAAAAGGGCCCCGTGCCGCCGAAAACCCACTTTGGGCTCTTCCGCGCCAAACACTACGGCTTTTAATTGGGCCCAGTAGCTGGCCCCGGCACACATCACGCAGGGCTCGATGGTGACGTAGAGCGTGCAGTCGGCCAGGTATTTATTGCCGAGGTAATTGGCAGCGGCCGTGATGGCCAGCATTTCGGCGTGGGCGGTCACATCGCGCAGGCGCTCGGTCTGGTTGTAGCCGCGCCCAATTATTTGGTTTTCAAACACTACAACGGCTCCAATGGGAATCTCGTCGGCAGCCAGGGCTTTTTCGGCTTCGGCCAGTGCCTTGGCCATAAAGTAGTTGTCGGAGGCCGGCACAGCTTATTTCTTCATTGCAATGGCTCCCATCACAGCCTGGGCCGTGGGCTGCCACTGGGCCTGCTCCTCGGCCGGGGCCACAAAGGTGAACACGTAGAGCTGCGTGCCCTCAATGGCGTACTGCACGGCCTGGTAGCGCTTGATGGGGGCCAGCTGGCCGCCGGTGCGCCGGCTGTCGGCCACGGTCGAAACGAATTCGAAGTAGATGAAATCGCGCCCGTTTACGGTTCGGATGTCTTCCTTGATAAAATCAACCTTGGTGTAAAGGCGCTGAATACTGGACTTATAAATCTTAATCAGGACGCCATAATCGAAGCTTTCGAAGGTGGTGGGGCGCACGGCCACACTAAAATCCACGCGCCCGCTGGGGTTGGAAAACACGGCCAGCGGCTTGCGAGGCGACGGATATTTCACGGCAATGCCGTCGTCGGGCATCGGTGCGAAGCCAACTGGTACGCCCACGCTAAGCGTCGAAGCCAGCTTCACAGTGGTGAGCTTGGGCGCGGGGCCGAAAGCCGTGAGACCAAAAAACAATAGCAGTAGCGAAGCGAATTCCATAGCAGACAGGAAATGGTAACAATACAAAAGAACGTCATACAAAGAAAGAACGTCATGCCGAGCGCAGCCGAGGCATCTCGCGTGCAGTAGTAACCAAACAGTTGAGTTACTAACACCAGCGAGATGCCTCAGCTACGCTCGGTATGACGTCCTGAAGTATTTCAAACTCCGCTTAGCGGCGAACGGTGGGGTACTTGATGCGGACCTTCTTCCAGTACACGTAGTTGCCGGTTTTGGCTTCCACCAAGTAGGTGCCGGCCGGAATCTTGCCCAGGTTCACGGGCGCGCCGGTGTTGTTGGCGGGGTCCAGGTCGGTCTGGTACATCACCTTGTTCTTGTAATCGGTCATCACCAGCGTGCCGGCCTTGGTGAATTGCTGGGTGAAGCTCAGCAGAATATCGGTCGAGTTCGGCTTGGGGAAAACATCGATGCCCGACAGCGTTTCGATGCGCTTAATAGGGCCATCAAGCGTCACGGCATCGCCCGTAGACTTTGATTTGATGACAGTGCCGGAGGCATCCGACTTGCTCTTGGTCTTGATTTTGGTCTGGGCCTGCGCGGAGCCGGCTACTAAAAGGGCGGCGGCCAGAGCGAGAGCGGGAAGAAATTTCATGGGTATTTGAAGGGATTGAGAAGACAAAGGAACGCAGCTACAGTCTGCCTTTGCATACTCCGTACCAAAGTTTGGGTTTCGCCCCGGCGGCCTAGTGGCTACCTTCGCAAAAAAAGCGGAATCACAATAATCCGTTTTAATCAGTTAGAATCCGTTAAATCTGCGGTCCATGCTACGTACTCACACCTGCGGCGAGCTCCGCGCCGAACACATTGGTCAAACCGTCACGCTTTGCGGCTGGGTGCAGCGCACCCGCGACAAAGGCGCCATTCTCTGGATTGACCTACGCGACCGGTACGGTCTCACCCAAATTACCCTCGAAGAAGGCGTAGAGGCCGAAGCCGTGCGCGAAACCGCCCGCCACCTCGGCCGCGAGTTTGTGCTGAGCGTGACCGGCACGGTGGCCGAGCGCTACTCCAAAAACGACAAAATCCCGACCGGCGGCATCGAAATCCGCCCCGAGAAAGTTGAGATTCTGAACCCCGCCAAGCTGCCGCCCTTCCTCATCGAAGACGACACCGACGGCGGCGACGACCTGCGGATGAAGTACCGCTACCTCGACCTGCGCCGCACCCCGGTGCGCAACAACCTGATGCTGCGCCACAAAATGGCCCAGGCCGTGCGCCGCTACCTCGATGGCCAGGAGTTCATCGAAGTCGAAACGCCCGTCCTCATCAAGTCCACGCCCGAAGGTGCGCGCGATTTCGTGGTGCCCTCCCGCATGAACCCCGGCGAATTCTACGCCCTGCCGCAGTCGCCCCAGACGTTTAAGCAGCTGCTCATGGTGTCGGGCTTCGACCGCTACTTCCAGATTGTGAAGTGCTTCCGCGACGAAGACCTGCGTGCCGACCGCCAGCCCGAGTTCACGCAGATTGACTGCGAAATGGCCTTCGTGACCCAGGAAGACATCCTCGATATGTTTGAAGGCCTGGTGCGCTACCTGTTCAAGGAAATCAAAAACCTCGATTTCCCCACCGTGCCCCGCATGACCTACGCCGACGCCATGCGCGACTACGGCAACGACAAGCCCGACACCCGCTTCGAAATGAAGTTCGTGGACCTCACCGAAACCGTGAAAGGCCAGGGTTTCCCCGTGTTCGATAACGCCGAGCTGGTGCTGGGCATCAACGCCGCCACCTGCGCCGCCTACACCCGCAAGCAGCTCGACGAACTGACCGACTTCGTGAAGCGCCCGCAAATCGGCGCTACCGGCCTCATCTACGCCCGCGTAGAGGCCGATGGCGTGGTGAAATCATCGGTCGATAAGTTCTACTCGCAGGAAGAATTGCAGAAGTGGAGCGCCGCATTCCACGCCAACCCCGGCGACCTGCTGCTCCTGCTGGCCGGTTCCGAGGCCAAGACCCGCAAGGCCATGAGCGAGCTGCGCCTCGAAATGGGCCAGCGCCTCGGCCTGCGCAACAAGGAGGAGTTTTCGCCGCTGTGGGTGGTCGATTTCCCTCTGCTCGAATACAGCGAGGAGGAAAACCGCTACTTCGCCATGCACCACCCCTTCACCTCGCCCAAGCCCGAGGACCTGGCCCTGCTCGACTCGCCCACAACCATCGGGCAGGTTCGCGCCAATGCCTACGACCTCGTGATAAACGGCGTGGAAGTGGGCGGCGGCTCCATTCGCATCCACGACCGCGCCGTGCAGGCCCGCATGTTCTCGCTGCTCGGTTTCACGCCCGAAGAAGCCCAGGCCCAGTTCGGCTTCCTGCTCGATGCCTTCGAGTACGGCGCACCGCCCCACGGCGGCCTCGCCTTCGGCTTCGACCGCCTGTGCAGCCTCTTCGGCGGCTCCGACAGCATCCGCGACTTCATCGCGTTTCCGAAGAACAACTCCGGCCGCGACGTGATGATTGACTCGCCCTCACCCATTGCCGATGCGCAACTGAAGGAGTTGAGCATCAAGACAGATGTGGTGGCGAAGTAGCCAATGAAGCAAAAGCCTCGCTTTAGCAAAAAGCAGATTAATTACGAACACGAAATTGGCTATTCGCAAAGTGCGATGCTGTTCAATTTTGTGTTCGGAGTGCCGCTGCTATTTGGAGGCGTGATTTTAGCTTTATGGTGGAAGGAATGGCCCCTGGTATTTCTTCCGGCGCTTGGGCTCCTTATGGTATGGCAGGCGGTAAAAATGCTCCTTAACCCAGGCCCGCAACTCAGGATTGGCTATCAGGGAATATGGACGGTAAAATCAGGTCATTTGCCTTGGACTCGGGTAATGGCCGTAATCAAGCAAAGCACTGGATTTCGCGGCGGTATGACAGAGCATCTGGCAATTGTCAATCGATTCAATCCCCACTTTGATATTGAACAAATCTGGATTGACCAGTTGGATGTCGATATTCGTTCGCTTCGCGTGTATTTGAAAAAATGCGCGTCAGGCCAGACGTAAGAATCATTCCAATGCACATCAGCGACTGATATTTCAGTCGCTGATGTGCATTGGAAGAGAATATGCACTAATACGGACTTGGTAGCGAAGTAGAACCCTTCTATATTTTGCATCGTTTTCTGGTCAGCACCAATCAAATCTATCTTATGGCACTACGCAAGAAAGAAGAGCTATCGGGCCGGGCAATGAAGCGGGTATTGAAGCGCGCCGCTGAGGCTGTGGTGGCGGAAAACACCCAGAAGGGCTTTTCGATTACCGTGCTGGAAAACGGGCAGATTATTGAAATTGACCCTGACGGTACCAAGCGGGTTATTCGGGAAAACGCGCCACGGGTAGTACAGGTTAGCACCGAACCTTTTACCCTTGAGTAAGCCGACGGAAATTTATCGCCTGCGAATGCTTGCCGGGCCCAATGGGTCCGGCAAGTCATTTTTGGTGCCCTTGCTGGCGGAAGAAGTGAATTTAGGCGTCATCGTGAATGCCGATGAGATTGAGGCGACACTGAGAAAACAGCCCCCGGCCTCCCGATTGCTGAATCTGGGCAATTGGAATGTGCAGCTTACAGATGCCGAATTGCAGGAATTTGCGGCGCGCCCCGGCTCGCAACGCTTGCCCATAGAGCAAGCCAGCCAACTCCGCATCGAGCAAAATGTCCTCCTGCTGGGCCACGCGCACCTCGATTCCTATCTGGCCGCCTGGATAGCCGAACTATTGCGGTTTCATCTGTTGGCCATCCGACAGCCGCTGACGTTTGAGACAGTGATGTCGCATCCCTCGAAGCTGGATTTTCTGCGCGAAGCGCGTGAGGCTGGCTATCGCACTTACCTGTATTTTGTAGCTACGGCCGACCCAGCCATTAATATTGCCCGTGTGGCCGTGCGCGTAGCCAAAGGCGGCCATCCCGTGGCGAAAGATAAAATTGTAGAACGTTACCGCCGGTCGCTGGCCCTGTTGCGGCCCGCCCTCAAACTCACCGACCGTGCCTACATTTTCGATAATTCAGGTACTGAGCCTGTACTGGTAGCAGAAGTGATGAATGGCAAAGAAGTGACTTACAAAACGACCCAACTCTTGAGTTGGGTCGACGATGCTATCGGTTAAACCAGCTATGGTAGAAATAGCAGCGACGACTGATACTTCAGTCGCCGCTTTTTATTTGGAGGCTGTAGCCAGAACCGAAAATCGATTTTGTAACACTCACCTCCCGGATTCCTGCGTTCACCGGGCAACGCCCAGGGTTGAACGAAGCGCAAAATCCGACCGTGCCCCGGTCTAGTAGGTTTGTATCAGTTAACCACTACACCACTCGCATCCATGTCTAAGCTGTACATCTTCGCCGCCGTTTTCCTGTTCTGGAGTGCCCTTGCTGCCTCGCTTATGCAGGTGCAACTGGTGGTTTCTCCGATGCACAAGCTGCGGGTGCCTACCTACCGTTCCATGCCCATCCGCTCGACGGTAATCGCGCAGGTGCAGGGCATTTCGACTACCGCTACTTATAATTAATACCAGTCTGGCCGGGATATTCGGCCCGGTTAGGTGATTATTCAGGTGAATGCTATTTATTGGAGTGCTAGGATTTTAAAAATTATCTATAAAAAAGCGCCGTCTCCTCACTGGGGGCGGCGCTTTTGCATTGCGGCAAATATGCGCCAAAAGGCGCTGCGCTGCAGGAGGGCAGAGCACGGAACCAGCCACGTTGCTCCGGGGTACTTATGTTTGCGGCCCCCGACTGTCAGTCACGCTAAAGGCTATGTTTACGGAAGCAGATTTGGAGGCGCTGGTGCCGCAGAAGATTTTCGAGCGGGGCAGTGCCTATTATTACGAAGACAACGCCGTGGGCCGCATTAGCCGCACCGGCGACACCTTCAAGGCCAGGGTGGAAGGCACCGAATCCTACCGTGTCGAGCTGACCATGCGCTCCGGTAAGCCGCCGAAAATCTATTGCGACTGCCCCTACGACTACGGCGACGTGTGCAAGCACGGTATCGCCCTGGGCCTGGCCGTACTCGATTGGTTTAGCGGCGGCGACGAACCCAAACCAGTCCCCGAACCCGCCCCGCTGACTAAAAAAGCCCGCCGCGCTCACCTGCTATCCGCCGCCTGGACCCGTACCAGCGACCGGGAGCGGCTGGCGTTTCTACAGCAACTCCTGTTGCAAAAGCCCAAGGTGCTGCGTCGGTTTCTGAAGGCTTTCGAGTTCGATGAAAAAGCGCTGACGGCCTTGCCGACTCCGGTAGTTTACGTTGCCAAGCCGCGCCAGCCGTTGCCAGCGTGGCGGCCATCTTCCCGCCGGACGCTCACCCTCACCGAGCAAGCCCAGCAGCTAATTGACCAGCAGCGCGGTCCCGAGCTACTACCGCTTGTGCTGTCGCTGCACTGGCTCCAGAATCCGCCCGCGCACGACTCCCACACCTTGCCTCATCTGCTGCACGAGGCTGCCCGCTTCCAACCCGAAGCCACCTTTGATGCTGCAATGGAGCGGTTTGAAACCCTGCTGGAGGACAAAGCCCTACGGACGCATCTGCTCTACAACCGCCTCACCACCTGTCTGAAATCACTGGCCACGCTGCCGGCCCTCACGCAGCAAGTGCACCAATTCGCCTCCGAACTGATGCAACAATACAGCCGTCTCTCTGCCCTGAAAAACGCCCTGCGGGCTGTCGGTTTTGCCCCACTTCCTAACGAGCGGGACACCGGCCTGCCACCCAAAAAGCGCGGCCGTCAGCCCAAAAACCCTGCGCGCTAAAAAGCAAAAAGAGCGTCCGGCCGGACGCTCTTTTTGTTTTCTGAATTGCTTCGGAAAAGCTAGAAATTCCGCTCGCCGGTCTCGCGCTTGCCCAGCATCACCGAGCCCACCATGGCTGCCAGCAGCAGAATAGACGCCAGTTCGAACGGCAGCGCGTAGTCGCGGAACAGCACCATACCCAGCTTATCCACCATGCCGATCTGCGAGTCGAACGTAGCCGCGTCGTAGCCGGCAGGGCTGATGTTACGCATAGCAGCCACCAGAATCAGCAGTAGCGAGCCACCGGCGATGGCGGCCGCAAACTTGGCCAGTGCCGGCTTGTGCGGCTCAGTGTCCTCGTTCAGGTTCAGGAACATAATCACGAACAGGAACAGCACCATGATGGCCCCGGCGTATACAATAATGTTCACCACGGCCAGGAACTGCGCGTTCAGCAGCAGGTAGTGGCCCGAAAGGGTGAAGAACGTGAGGATGAGGAACAGGACGCTGTGCACCGGGTTTTTGGCCAGTACTACGCCCAATGCACTCAGCAGGGCCACGAACGAAATAAAGAGGAAGAGGGACATTGATTGTGAGGTAAGCTTTAGCTTGCCGTTCGTTAAGAGGTCAGGTTTGAAGACGGCAAGCTAAAGCTTACCGCACGAAGCTACGCCAGCTGCGTGCGCAGCTTGTCGGCCTGCTCGGGCGTGAGCTGAATGCCGCGCTTCGAGCGATTATCCGGCGTCACAGGTTCCACCAGCCGGTCCTTGCCGTAGATGAACTCGTCGCGCTCGAAGCGTGGCGGGGCCATTTTATCAGCTTGCAGGTACACGGCGGCTTTGGGGCAGGCTTCTTCGCACAGGCCGCAGAAGATGCAGCGCAGCATGTTGATTTCGTAGCTCACCGCGTACTTCTCCTCGCGGTAGAGGCCTTCCTCGCCTTTTTTGCGCTCGCCGGCCACCATCGTAATGGCTTCAGCGGGGCAGGCCACGGCACAGAGGCCGCAGGCCGTGCAGCGCTCGCGGCCGGCTTCGTCGCGCTTCAGCACGTGCAGGCCCCGGAAAACAGGGGAGAAGGGGCGCGTTTCTTCGGGGTAGCGAATGGTGACCTGCTTTTTGGTGGCAGCCCGGAAAAAGTGCTGCATCGTAATCGACAAGCCCTGGAAAATAGCCGGCAGGTAGGCCCGCTCGGCCAGGGTCATTGGCTTCTTTTCGAGAACTTTGGCGCGTTTGCTTAAGGATTCCATAGAGTTTCTGTCATGCTGAGCCTGCGAAGCATCTTATCACGTTCGCGTGGCCGTAGGGGTAACTAATTCTGACGAAGGCAGCCGTGATAAGATGCTTCCTGCGTCAGCATGACAAATAAAATTATTTAATTACGCCGAACGTAATCAGGCCGCCCGTGAGCAGGATGTTGAAGATAGCCAGCGGGATGAGGATGGTCCAGCCCAGGCGCATCAGCTGGTCGTAGCGGAAGCGCGGCAGCGTCCAGCGCACCCACATGAAGAAGAAGATGAAGGCGAAAATTTTGCCGAACAGGCCCAGCAGGCCCACAATGGTAATGATGTTTTGGGCCGTGACCAGCTCCAGGCCTTGGGCCGATACCAGCCAGTCACGCATTTCGTACTGGAAGGGGAAGTTGAAGCCACCGAAGTACAGCACGCTCATCACGGCCGAGGCCACGAACACGTTGATGTACTCGGCAAACAGGTACAGGCCCATTTTCATGGAGCTATACTCGGTGTGGTAGCCGCCGATGAGCTCGGTTTCGCACTCGGGCAGGTCGAAGGGCGTGCGGTTGGTTTCGGCAAACGCGCACACAATGAAGATGAGGAAGCCCAGGGGCTGCTTCATGATGTTCCAGTTGAAGATGTCGTGCCACACAAACGGCGCGGCCGACGACTGCTGCAAGGTGATTTCGCGCAGCGACAGGGTGCCCGAAATCATGAGCACGGCAATCAGCGCCAGGCCCATGGCCAGCTCATAGCTGATGTTTTGCGAAGCCGCCCGGATGGCGCCCAGCAGCGAAAACTTGTTGTTGGAAGCCCAGCCGCCAATCATGATGCCATACACGCCCAGCGACACCATGCCGAACACATACAGCATGCCCACGTTGATTTCAATCCCTTGCAGATGCACGATGGTATCGCCGAACTGCAGGAAGTTGCCGAATGGAATCACCGCCGACGACATCAGGGCCGTGACCATGGCCAGGCAGGGCCCAAACACGAACAGCGCCCGGTTGGCCCCGGCCGGGAAGAATTCTTCCTTTGTGAAGAGCTTCACGGCATCGGCCAGCGGCTGCAGTAAGCCAAACGGACCGGCGCGGTCCGGGCCCACGCGGTCCTGCAGAAACGCGGCGATAACGCGCTCGGCGTAGGTGGAGTAGGTGGCAATCAGCAGCGAAACGCCGAATACCACCAGAACAACGAGGCCTTGCCAGCCCAGAGCGGGGAGAGTCATAGTGTAATTGTCATGCTGAGCGCAGCGAAGCATCTTATCACGTCCGCGCAGCTATTGAGTTAGTGTATCTGACGAAGGCAGCGGTGATAAGATGCTTTCTTCGTCAGCATGACAGACGATTATTAATTATTCAACCCACCCAGCCGCAACGGCGGGTTGCGTTCCAGCTCCCGCGTCGTGCTTTCGGGCAGGTCCTGAATCACCTGCGGGTTCACCACCGGCAATTCGTAGTGGTTCTGGGCAATCACGGAGGCACGGTTGATGTGCGCCGGGCCTTCGAGGGTCCAGTCGGAAGTTTCCTTTTTATCGAAGCGGCAGGTGTTGCAAATCCACTCTTTCACTTCGCCGTACTCGTCCTTGCGGGCGGTTACGCGGAGTACGTCTTTGCCTTTGTACCAGAGCGTTACGCGGCCTTCGCACTTGTCGGTTTCGCAGTTGCGGTGGGCGTTCACGGGTTTCGTGAACCACACGCGCTGCTTGAAGCGGAAGGTTTTATCGGTCAGCGCGCCCACCGGGCACACGTCGATAACGTTGCCGCTGAACTCGTTGTCGATGATGTTCTCGATATAGGTGCCGATTTCCGAAGCATCGCCGCGGCCCAGCACGCCGTGCACACGCTCGGGGGTGAGCTGGTCGGCGGTGTACACGCAACGGTAGCATAGGATGCAGCGCGTCATGTGCAGCTGGATGAGCGGGCCGATGTCGATTTTCTCGAAGGTGCGGCGCTCTTCCTCGTAGCGGGTGGTGCTCAGGCCATGCTCGAAGGCAAAGTCCTGCAGGCTGCACTCGCCGGCCTGGTCGCACACCGGGCAATCGAGCGGGTGGTTGATGAGCAGCATCTCCACGATGCCCTTGCGCACGTCCATCACCTGCTCGTTGATGGTGTTTTCCACCACCATGCCGTCCTGCACCGTCGTGATGCACGAGGCGACCAGCTTAGGCATGGGGCGCGGGTCTTTGGCCGAGCCGGCTGACACCTTCACCAGGCAGGCGCGGCACTTGCCGCCTGAACCCTTCAGCGGGGTGTAGTAGCACATGGCGGGCGGCACGATGCTGCCGCCAATCTGGCGAGCCGCGTTCATGATAGTGGTGCCATCAGCAACCTCTATTTCAATGCCGTCGAACGTTATTTTAGCCATTGGTTTCTATTTTGTCATCCTGAGCGCAGCGAAGGACCTTATCACGTCCGCGCCGCCGGTTGTATCTATAAATTCTGGCGAAAGCAGCGGGGAGAAGATGCTTCCTTCGTCAGCATGACAGGCGTTACGCCAGCACTGCTGCGCCGCGATAGGCTGCGCCGGGAGCAGTAGCTTCTTTTGGATTGGTCACGTGCCACTCAAACTCGTGGCGGAAGTGGCGCACGGCGGCAGCCACCGGCCACGCGGCCGCTTCGCCCAGCGGGCAAATGGTGTTGCCTTCAATCTGCTTGGCCACGCTCACCAACAGGTCGATGTCGTGCATCGAGCCGTGACCGTGCTCTAGGCGGTGCAGCACTTTTTCCATCCAGCCGGTGCCCTCGCGGCAGGGCGAGCACTGCCCGCACGACTCGTGGTGGTAGAAGCGCGAGAAGTTCCAGGTGTTCTTCACGATGCACGTCGTTTCGTCCATCGCGATGAAGCCGCCCGAGCCGAGCATGGTGCCCGTCACGAAGCCGCCGTCGCTCAGCGACTCGTAGGTCATCAGGCGGTTTTCACCAGCGGCGGTTTTCAGGATAAGCTCTTTGGGCAGAATCGGCACGGACGAGCCGCCTGCTACTACCGCTTTCAGGTCGCGGCCTTTCCAAATGCCGCCGCAGTACTCGTCAGAGTAGATGAATTCCTCCACCGGCAGGCCCAACTCGATTTCGTAGATGCCGGGCTTGTTGAGGTGGCCGCAGGCGGAAATTAGCTTGGTGCCCGTGCTCCGGCCGATACCGATTTTGGCGTACTCGTCGCCGCCTTCGTTCACGATAACCGGCACAGCCGCAATGGTTTCCACATTGTTCACCACCGTAGGGCGGGCGTACAGTCCCTGCACGGCCGGGAATGGCGGCTTGTTGCGCGGGTTGCCGCGCTTGCCTTCCAACGATTCCAGCAAGGCCGTTTCCTCGCCGCAGATGTAGGCGCCGGCGCCGGGGTGCACGTGCAAATCGAGCGAGTAGCCCGAGCCGAGAATGTTCTCGCCCAGGAAACCCGCCGCGTAAGCCTCCGCAATGGCCTTTTCCAGGATGCGCAGCACGTACAACAGCTCGCCGCGAATGTAGATGTAGCTGGTGCGCGCGCCCAGGGCATAGCTGCCCGTAATCATGCCCTCAATGAGCAGGTGGGGCAGTTTCGTCATTAGCTGCCGGTCCTTGAAGGTACCGGGCTCCGATTCGTCGGCGTTGCAGACGAGGTAGCGCGGCACACCTTCCGGCTTGGCCAGAAAGCCCCACTTCATGCCGGCCGGGAAGCCCGCACCGCCACGCCCGCGCAGGCCCGACTTCTTCACTTCCTCCGTCACTTCGTCGGGGGTCATGGTTTTGAGCGCCTTCTCCACGGAGCGGTAGCCGCCGTGCTTGCGGTACACCTCGAAAGTGTTGATGCCTTCGACGTTGATATGTTCGGTTAATAGCTTGCGTCCCATCTACTTGTTTTCTAAACCTGCGAGCCGATTCTCAATTTTGTCAAGCCGTTGACGCGTTGCGCCAGCCTCTTCGCGGAAAGCTGTAATAAGCATCGTCGTATTGGCGCGGTCGGCTTCCATCAGCATGTCGAAACGCTTGTTGGTTTCTTGCTGCTGTGAAAGCATAACTTCAGCCATGCGCGTGATGGCGCGTTCCATTCTGTTTAATGAGCCTTCCACGTTATCCATACGGTTATTGAGGCCATGCATTTCAATTAAAATCTCTGACACGACGAGCGGCAAATCCTGATTCTGTTCGGCCATAATCCTAGTTGTTTTTGAGCGAATTAGGCAGGTCGTTTTCCTCCCACGACAGGATGGGCCGATGAATCTGGCCGCGCAGGTCGTTGAGCATGGCATCCACCGCTTCGGGCGTGTCGAGCTTTTCGTAATACTGCTCGCGCACCTGCACCACGGGGGCAAACCCGCAGGCAGCCAGGCATTCCACTTCTTTCAGGGTGAAGTTGCCGTCGGGCGAAGTACCACCTACTTTGGCCCCGGTGATGCGCTCCAGATTGGCAGTCAGCTCGTCGGAGCCGCGCAGCATGCAGGGGCCCGTGCGGCAGATTTCCAGCACGTGCTTGCCCACCAGCTTGAGGTTGTACATGGTGTAGAATGACGACACCTCGTATACTTCAATCGGCTTGATACCCAGGGTTTCGGCCACCAGGTCCTGCACCTCGGGGCTCACCCAGCCGCCGAACTCGGCCTGCGCAATGTGCAGAATCGGTAACAGGGCCGACTTGCTCTTATCGGCCGGATAGTGCGTGAGCAGTCGCTTGATTTCCGCCTGAGCGGCGGCAGAGAAGGTCGGTTTAGCGGGCGCGGTGGTCGGCTCCATATAGCAATAGCAAAAACTAGGCGTCCAGCTCGCCGGCGATGACGTTCATGGACGAGAGAATAACAATGGCGTCGGAGAGCGTGGTGCCCACGGCCATTTCGGGGTATGCCTGGTAGTAGATGAAGCAGGGCCGGCGGAAGTGCAGGCGGTAGGGCGTGCGGCCGCCGTCCGAAACCAGGTAAAAACCCAGCTCGCCGTTGCCGCCTTCCACCGCGTGGTACACCTCACCCACGGGCGCATCAATCTCGCCCATCACGATTTTGAAGTGATAAATCAGGGCCTCCATGCTCTTGTACACTTCCGGCTTGGTGGGCAGGTAGTAGTGTGGAGCATCGGCGTGGTAGGGGCCTTCGGGCAGGCGGTCGAGGGCCTGGTTGATGATGCGCAGGCTCTGCCAGATTTCCTCGTTGCGCACGATGAACCGGTCGTAGGTGTCACCGTTAGTGCCCACCGGAATGTCGAACTCGAAGTCCTCGTAAGAAGAATAAGGGTTCATGGCGCGCACATCGTAGTCGACGCCGGCCGCCCGCAGGTTGGGACCGGTGAAACCGTAGCTCAATGCTTTTTCCGCCGAAATCGGGCCCACGTTCACCACGCGGTCCATGAAAATGCGGTTGCGGTTGAACATCGACTCAAACTCCTTCATCACCACCGGGAAGCTTTTCAGCCAGGCGCGGAGCTTGTCGATGGCCACGGGACTCAGGTCGCGCTCCATGCCGCCCACGCGGCCCATGTTGGTGGTGAGACGGGCGCCGCACACCTCCTCGTAGATTTCGTAAATCTTCTCGCGCTCCTGGAATACGTACAGGAAGCCGGTGAAAGCCCCCGTGTCCACGCCCAGAATCGAGTTGCAGATAAGGTGGTCGGCAATGCGAGCCAGCTCCATCATAATCACCCGGATGTACTGGGCGCGCTTAGGCACGGTCACGCCGAGCAGCTTCTCCACCGTCATGTGCCAGCCCAGGTTGTTGATGGGCGACGAACAGTAGTTCATCCGGTCGGTGAGGGTGGTAATCTGGTAGAACGGCTTGCGTTCGGCCAGCTTCTCGAAGGCGCGGTGGATGTAGCCGATGGTGGGCACGCCGGACACGATGCGCTCGCCATCCATTTGCAGGATGTTCTGGAAAATGCCGTGTGTGGCGGGGTGCGTCGGACCCAGGTTCAGCGTCGTCAGCTCCTGGCTGAAGTCGTTGAGAATGGGCATCAGCTGGCCGGGTCGCTGGGCAGCGGCCTCTTCCTGAATCTTGTGGGTGCCTGCCAGGGCGTCGTTTACTGCCATCTTAATTGGTGCCTGGTGCTTGGTTTTTGGTGCTTGGTTTAGGATAACTCGTGCTTGCTGGTCGGTTTAAATGTGGCTTGTGCCAAGCACCAAGCACCAACAACTAAGCACCAAATAATTATCGTCCGAAAAACAGGTCGGTTTTGTCTTCGCGGGTACCGTCTTCTACCGGGTACTGCTTGCGCATCGGGAAGTAGTCCATGTCCTCCACGTTGAGGATGCGAAGGAGGTTGGGGTGGCCGGTGAAGATGACGCCGTAGAAATCGTAGGCTTCGCGCTCCATCCAATTGGCCGCGTTGTAGAGGTCGGTGAGGGTGGGTACCACCGGTTCGGCAACGGGGAAGAAGATTTTCAGGCGCAGCCGGATGTTCTTCGTCAGGCTGTGCAGGTGGTAAATCATGCCCAGCTCCTGGCCCGGGTTTTCGGGGTAGTTGATGCCGCACATCGTGGTCAGGAAGTGGAACTTCAACTCCTGGTCCTGCTGCAGGCCGGCAATGATTTCGTGGATGCGTTCGCGCGTGGTGGTCGCCGTGAGCAGGCCATAAGGCTCGTGCACATCGGTAAAGGTGTCCGCGCCGAACAGGCGGGTGAGCAAGGCAAGCACTTGCGCATTCTGGGCCTTTATCGGGTCTTCGGCAACGGGCGCTTCGGGCGCGACGGCAGCATCTTGAGGAGTCATTCTTGAGAGCTTAGAGCGTAGAACTCAGAGCTTAGATGGGTAAAGCGCTTAACTGAAGGCTCGGTGGCACTACTCTAAGCTCTTGGTTCTAAGTTCTTGGTTCTAAATAATCTACTTGATGTTGTAGGATTCCAGCAGGGCCTGATACTCAGGGGCGTTGCGGCGGCGGATGGATTCGTTGCGGGCGAGGTCCTGCACACGCATCAGGCCGTCGATTACCTGCTCGGGGCGGGGCGGGCAGCCGGGCACGTACACATCAACCGGAATGATGCGGTCGATGCCCTGCAGCACCGAGTAGGAGTCGAAAATGCCGCCCGAGCAGGCGCAGGCACCCATGGCCAGCACCCAGCGGGGCTCGGCCATTTGCTCGTACACCTGCTTCACGATGGGGGCCATTTTCTTGGCGATGGTGCCCATCACCATCAGCAAATCGGCCTGACGGGGCGAGAAGCTGGGGCGCTCGGAGCCAAACCGGGAGATGTCGTAGTGCGAGCCCATGGTGGCCATGAACTCGATGCCGCAGCAGGACGTGGCGAAGGGCAGGGGCCAGAGCGAGTTGGCGCGGGCCATGCCCACCACTTTCTCCAGCGAGGTAGCAAAGAAGCCGGCGCCTTCCACGCCCTCGGGCGCTTCAACGGATTTAATTTCAGGAACTCGGTTATCAGCCATAGTTATAAGAGACAAGCAGATTAGGCGGCTTTCGACACTTGGGCGGGCCGGTTTTCTAACACCGGCGTAGCGGCGAAAGTTTGGGCCATTGGTGCTTCGTTCCAGCGCAAAATGCCCTTTTTGATGATGTAGAAGAAGCCGGCCAGCAGCAGCGCCATAAATATCAGCATCTCGATGAAGCCGGCACGGCCCAGGGCGCGGAAATTCACGGCCCACGGATACATGAAGATAACCTCGACGTCGAACAGCACAAACACAATGGCTGTCAGGAAGTACTTCACCGAAATAGGCGTGCGGGCGTTGCCCACCGACTCGATGCCGCACTCAAAGGAAGCGTCCTTCACGGTGCTGTGGCGCTTGGGGCCTACCAGGTGCGAGACAATCATGGCGAAGGCCACAAAAGCCAGCGCCAGGCCAAATTGAATGAGTATCGGCAGGTAGTCGGACGGCTGGTAACCGTTGACGGGCAGGGCTAGGTACATAGCGGTCAATTATATAGCAAGCAGGCCTCACGGGCGCTGAAGGGCAAAGGTAGCGCCCACGGGGTTGGGGCGCAATGTTGAGGCGACAACCGCTGCGGGGACGGCCGGTTTGGGGCGGCGATGGCGGCCCGTTGGGGTTGCACCGGTCGGAAATATTCGGCGCATTACTGGCTTTTGTTTGGATTGAATGTGCTTCCTTTAGGGGCAAGCTGGGCACTATCCTTCCTCCTTATGTATAATCCTGCTGATACTTCGGGCAACTTTGTGGCGGCCAATAAGGCCCTGGCAAAACGAGAGCACCAGCTTTCGGTCCTTTTCGATACCATTGCCGATGTCACGTTTGTGCTGAACGTGGAAGGCGAGGGGCGCTACCGGTTTGTATTCGCTAATAAAGCGTTTGAGAAAACGACCGGCCTGCCGGTAGAGCAGGTGGTGGGCCGCTACGTGGAGGATATTATTCCGGAACCCTCGCTCAGCCTGGTGCTTACCAAGTACCGCGAGGCCATTTCCAGCATGGAGCGCGTGATTTGGCAGGAAACCACCGACTACCCCACCGGCCAGGTGACGGGCGAAGTGAGCGTGACCCCGGTGCCCGACGAACACGGCCGCTGCTGCCAGCTGGTGGGTGTGGTGCACGACCTCACCAAAGAAAAACAGGTGGAGAAGGCGCTGCGCATCAGCAACGAGCGGTTGGCCTACGCCCTGAAAGCCACCACTGATGCCATTTATGACTGGACCATCAGTGACGACTCGCTGTATTGGGGTGAGGGGTTTGAAGATTTATTCGGCTATCAGCTAGCGCAGAATCCCACGCCCTTCAGCGAGTGGGCCGACTATGTGCATCCCGACGACAGCCCGCGCGTGGTGGCCGGCCTGCGGCATGCGGCTTTCGAAACCACAAATCTGTTTTGGCAGGAGGAATACCGGTTTCGGCGGGCCAATGGCACCTGGGCCGAGGTATTTGACCGGGGCTACCTGCTACGCGACGCGGTGGGCCGGGCCGTGCGCATGATGGGGGCCATGCAGGACATCACATCCCGCAAGCAGGCTGAACGGCAGCGGCAGCAGCTGACCGAGAAATTAATCAGCCAGAATGCCGACTTGTACCAGTTTGCCTACATCGTATCGCACAACCTGCGGGCTCCGCTGGCCAATGCATTGGGCTTCAGCGACCTGCTGACTCGTGTGGACAAGGAGTCGGTGGTGTTCGGCGCGTCGCTGCAAAAGCTGCAAACCAGCCTGCGGCTATTCGATGAGGTGCTGACCGATGTGAACGAAATCCTGCTGGTGCGCGACGAGCAGGCCGGCTACCGGCCCGAGCCCGTGCCGCTGGCCGCCGTGTGCCAGCAGGCGCTGCAGGGCTTGCACGAAGCGCTGCAAGCAGCAGGCGGCCAGCTCCATATTATGATTCCGGCCGACCTGCGCGTAGCTGGCAGCCGGGCGTATTTTCACAGCATCTTTCACAACCTGATTTCGAACGCCATTAAATACCGGGCCGAGTCACGGCCGTTGCGCATTAATATTGTGTCTACTACGGCTGCGGCGCAGGGGCTTGCCATCACGGTGCGCGACAATGGCTCGGGCTTCGATAGGGAGCGGGCCGGCGACAATGTTTTTCAACTTTATCGGCGCTTTCATGTGGGGCAGTCCGGGCGCGGCATTGGCCTGTACCTGGTGCGGGCCCACGTAGAAGCCATGGGCGGGCAGGTTACGGTGGCCAGCCGCCCCAATGAAGGAACCGAATTTACCCTCTACTTCAGGCCCTATGCGGATGAAAACCTACCTCATTGATGACGACGACCTCGCCATCTACCTCACCGAGCAACTGTTGCGGGCCGAAGGGTTTTCCAATTGCATCTGCACGTTTCAGTCGGCCCAGGAGGCGCTGGACAAGCTGGTGAGCAAAAAGCAGCGCGTGCCTCAGATAATATTCCTGGACCTGAACATGCCGATGATGGACGGCTGGCAGTTTCTGGATGCCCTGGCACCCTACCAGGATGCCCTGCGCGGGACCTGCCACATCTATATTCTTACCTCGTCGCTGGCCCTGAAGGACCTGGAGAAATCCAGGCATTACGACCTGGTGGCCGGCCTGATTCATAAGCCGGTGGACAGCAAAGAAATCCGGGCCATTCAGTCGCTTTTTGAGTATGATGAGATTGTTGGTGATGAGCCCTGCGACTGCTGAATGAGCGTTGAAAGGTATTTTAAAACACGAAAGCCGCTTCTGGTGCAGAAGCGGCTTTCGTGTTTTAAAATATGCGAGGAAACTGCTTCAAGATAAAAAAACAGTTCCGGTGGCCAGCTACTACAAACCCTTGTCGCGGTTCAAATCCTCCTTGGGCTCCGAGCCCAGGAAGGGGTAGCGGTAGTCCGTCACGGGCACGAAGGTTTCCTTGATGGCGCGGGGCGACACCCAGCGCAGCAGGTTCAGGATGGAGCCGGCCTTGTCGTTGGTGCCGGAGGCGCGAGCGCCGCCGAAGGGCTGCTGGCCGACCACGGCGCCGGTGGGCTTGTCGTTGATGTAGAAGTTGCCGGCAGCGTGGATGAGCTTCTTCGAGGCCAGGTCGATGGCGTACCGGTCCTGCGAGAAGATGGCGCCGGTGAGGGCGTAGGGCGAGGTCGAATCAACCAGCTCCAGCGCTTCTTCGAATTTGTCGGCGTCGTAGACGTACACCGTTACCACGGGGCCGAACAACTCGTCGCACATCGTGATGTATTTCGGGTCTTTGGCCACGATGACGGTGGGCTCGATGAAGTAACCTTTCGACTTGTCGTAGCCGCCGCCGGCGATGATTTCGGCGTTCGGGTCGGCTTTGGCACCGTCGAGGTATTTGGCGAGCTTATCGAAGGAACGTTCGTCGATAACGGCGTTGATGAAGTTGCCGAAGTCTTCCACGTCGCCCATTTTGAAGGAGGCGAGGTCTTCCTTCACGTAGCCGAGGATTTCATCGGCCAAGTTGCTGGGGAGGTACACGCGGGAGGCGGCAGAGCATTTCTGGCCCTGGTACTCGAACGCGCCGCGCGAGATGCCTACGGCCACGGCTTTGGCGTGGGCCGAGGGGTGAGCGAGGATGAAATCTTTGCCGCCGGTTTCGCCCACAATGCGGGGGTAGGACTTGTAGCTGGCAATGTTCTGGCCGATTTCCTGCCAGATGGTCTGGAACACCTTGGTAGAGCCGGTGAAGTGGATGCCGGCGAAGTCGCGGTGCTTGAACACCACATCGCCCACCACGGGGCCATCGGCGTAAATCAGGTTGATGACGCCGACGGGCACGCCGGCTTCCTCGAATAGCTCCATCAGCACCTGTGCTGAATAAACCTGGGTATCGGCTGGTTTCCAGACCACCACGTTGCCCATCATGGCCACCGACGAGGGCAGGTTGGCGGCGATGGACGTGAAGTTGAACGGCGTGAGGGCGAACACGAAGCCCTCCAAGGGGCGCTGCTCCAGGCGGTTCCACATGCCGGGCAGGCTTTCGGGCTGCTGCTCGTACACCTGCCGCATGAAGTGCACGTTGAAGCGGAAAAAGTCAATCAGCTCGCAGGCGGCGTCGATTTCGGCCTGGAAGGCATTCTTGCTCTGGGCCAGCATAGTGGCCGCGTTGATGCGGGCACGGTAGGGACCGGCCAGCAAATCGGCCGCTTTCAGGAAGATGGCGGCGCGGTGCTCCCAGGGCATTTCGGCCCAGGCGGTGCGGGCGGCCAGGGCGGCGTCGATGGCCTGCGTAACGTGGCTGGCATCGCCGTAGTGGAAATGGCCCAGGGTGCGCTGGTGGTCGTGCGGCGGGCTGATGCGCTTGAGGTTGCTGGTACGCACTTCCTCGCCGCCGATGTGCATGGGAATATCCAGCTCCAGCTTCTTCAGGCGCTGCAGCTCCTGCTGCAGCTCCAGCTTCTCTTTCGAGCCGGGCGCGTAGCCTTTGACGGGTTCATTAATCGGGACGGGAACGTTGAAAAAGCCGTTGGCCATAGTCGAATGAATTTTGAGGTGGGAGTAGGGCAAAGGTAAGGGGGCGGATTTCCCGCCGTGTTTCGCCGTGTTTTAATGGAACTGCTATTTTAACAATAATGCGAAAAGGCGCGAAAAATGCTTCTATAGCCGTTTCAGTAGCTCACGCACCTGCCGCGTGAGGTCGTCGCGGGAACCGGTGTTGTGCAGGGTCGCGGCAAAGTTTGGGTAGTCGTCCATCGCAATTTCGCTGGGATGGTTGTCGTCGCGGGTGCCGTCGCCGCGCTGCTGGAGCGGGTCGCCTTCCACGCGCAGCATGAGGCCGCCACGGGCGCGGATGGGGTCGGCCTCGTTGGCGAAGCGGATGTCGGGTACGAGTATGAAGGCATCGGGCGGCAAGGCAGCAAAGAAAGCATCGACCCACACCAGCGGCTCCCAGTCGCGCAGGGCCTGGCCTACTTGCTGGAGCATTTCGCCCCGCGTGCGGTGGAAGGTGGGCACCAGCTCGGCCTTGCCTTTCTGGGAATAATAGGGGGCCACAGCTTCGCCCGAAAGGGCGGCGCAGACGGCTTTAATGGAATCGCCGAAGGAGCGGATTTGCCAGTTGCGCTCGGGCTGGAGCTGCTGAATGAGGCGGGCCACGGTGTCTTTGCCGCTGCCCCGGCGGCCGGAGAGGCCAATGAGGTGTATCATTTTGGTGCTTGGTTGTTGGTGCCTGGTGCTTGGTGAAAAGCACTAGGCTCAATTACTGCTGTTTACAGAAAAGAGCCAAGCACCAAGCACCATCAACCAAGCACCAATTACAAAAACGTCTTCAGTTCGCTCAAACAGCTAATTTCGTGCGTTATCGTATTGAAATGCCGCCGTTTATCAGGGTTGAAATACACCTGGTCGATGCCGGCGTTGTGGGCGCCCAGCACGTCGCATTCCAGGTTGTCGCCAATCATAAGACTTTCGGCGGCGGTGGCGCCGGTGCGCTCCAAGGCGTGCGCAAACATGCGCGGGTCGGGCTTGAGGTGGCCGCTGTGCTCGGACGTGATGAGCTCCTGGAAGTAGTGCGTGAGGTTGGACGAATCCAGCTTGAGGGCCTGCACATCGTTGAAACCGTTGGTGACGAGGTGCAGGTGGTACTTGGGTTTGAGGTAGTCCAGCACCTCGTGGGTGTAGGGAAATACCGCCGATTTCAGGGGCAGCAGGTCCGTAAACTCATCCGAAATATTGGTCGGGATGTCAGCTTCGGCCACGCCCAGCTTCGTCAGCGTCCGCACGAAGCGGGTTTCGCGCAGCTGCTTCTGCGTGATTTTATTGTTCTGGTACATGCGCCACAGCGCGTGGTTGATGTCGCTGTACACGCTGATAAACTGCTCCACCGCAAAAGTGCTGTAGCGGGCGAAATCGTGCCGCTCATACAGCGTGTGCAGGGTTTCGTTGGCGTTTTTCTCGAAGTCCCAAAGGGTGTGGTCGAGGTCGAAGAAGAGGTGACGGTATTTCGATTTCATTTTACAGTTATCAATTAACATTTAACACCCCACGACGTCAGGC
The DNA here is from genome assembly GCF_012275535.1 of Hymenobacter artigasi. Classification (GTDB taxonomy): domain Bacteria; phylum Bacteroidota; class Bacteroidia; order Cytophagales; family Hymenobacteraceae; genus Hymenobacter; species Hymenobacter artigasi. The sequence continues at coordinate 40,416 of NZ_JAAVTK010000007.1, forward strand.
TGAGCGCAGTCGAAGCAGCTCTACTACGGTAGTAATTACTGACCTAAACAACGAAGCGGTAGAGAAGCTTCGGCTGCGCTCAGCCTGACTATTCTTTTCGTATTGTTCTTGCATCACAGCGAGCCCGCCAGGGCCATGCTCAGCACGCCCGCCAGCATAATGCCCTTACAGAACGTGCTGAGGTGGCGGAAGTGCCGTCGCCGGTCGGCCCGAATGAGCAGGCGCGTCAGCTGGGCCATGGGCAGCAGCACCAGCAGCAGCAGCCACAGCGCCAGCGGCCAGTGCCCGCTCACCAGCAGCTGGCCCGTAGCGCCCAGCGTGAGCAGCGCCAGGCAGGCCAGGAAAAAGCCCGCCACCCACTTGGTGCGCGCCACGCCCCACACCAGCGGCACCGTGCGGCAGCCGTGCTGGGCATCGCCGCGCATGTCTTCCACATCTTTCACAATTTCGCGCACCATGGTGAGCAGGAACGCGGCCAGCGCGTAGGGCCACACCACGCTGTTGTTGTCGTGGCGCTGCAGCTGCAATTGCAGCTCGGGCAGCAGCACCAGCGCCGCCGTGAGGGTGGCAATGCTGAGGTTGCCCACCAGCGCCATGCGCTTGAAGCGGGCCGAGTAGCCCCACAGCAGCAGCGCCGCGCCCAGCGTGACGGCCCCCAGCACGGGGTGCAGCCAGCCGGCCACCAGCACGCCCACGCCGCTGAGCACCATGTGGGCCAGCATGGCCATGCGCCGGTTCACCACGCGGCCAATCACCAGCCGGTCGGGCCGGTTGATGGCGTCGATTTTTACGTCGTAATAGTCGTTGATGATGTAGCCCGCCGCCGCTACCAGCAGCGCTGCCCACACCAGCAGGCCGAAGCGCGGGGCCAGCAGCGACTGCCGCAGCGGCAGCTCAGGCAGCAGCAGGCCGGCCCGCACCAGCGCCAGGCACAGCAGCATAATCAGCAGGTTGGGCCAGCGCACCAGCGTGGGCAGGGCCGTGCGCAGCCCCCCGGTGGGGTGCGGCGTGGGCAGGGCAGGGGCAGGCGGCTTGGGGGGCAGCGGGTTCATCGGCAGAGCGCGGGGCGAAGTGCAAAGGTCGGCGAAAGTGGCGGGCTGTTGGTGGGCGGTGGGGGCGTGCCGGGCACAAAAAAGCCTCTCCGTGGCGGGAGAGGCTTCAGTGATGGCGCGGGGGCAGCCATCAGGGAGTTTTCAAGCTCAGATTTTGCGCACGTTCACGGCATTGATGCCTTTGCGGCCTTCCTGGGTTTCAAATTCCACCCGGTCGTTTTGTTGCACTGTGGTCCCGTTCAGGCCCGTTACGTGTACGAAAAAGTCTTCTTTCGTTTGGTCGTCGGTCACGAAGCCATAGCCTTTGGCTTCGTTAAAAAATTTGATGATGCCGGTTTTCATGCAAAAAACAAAAAGGAAAAGAAAAACCGCCCGGGTAAAGGCTGCGGAAAGGCCTGAAACGGCACCAATAATGCTGTTTCAAACCCGCTTACGCGGGAAGCCAACGCGGGGTTGGCCGGCCGGCGGTTCAGGCTCGTCCGTTATTCTGCTATTGGTTGTCGCGCCACTCATATACCCACTTGGCCTGAATTTGCTCCAGGTGGCCTTCGGTCGATTGCTCGCGGGTACCATCGAAGTTATCCAGGGCCAGTATCCACTCAATCAGTTCGGTGAAGCGGATGCGGTAGATTTTGGCTTCCGTGAAGTCGTCGCCGAACTTCTCGTAGAGGGCCATGGCAATATCCTCGTGGTCGGCCCAGTGCATGGGCGGCTCAAAGTGGTTCATTTCAGGAGTGTTGAATGTTGAGGGTTGAAGGTTGAATGAAAAGTTTGGGAAGTTGAACAGGCTGTTTTCTGATACAGAAACAGTATTCAACCCCCAACTCTTAAAACTCAACACTTCGAAATTAGTGTCCCAGGAAGTGCTGGGGCGGAATGGTGACGACGAGCTGCATATCGGCCTCTACCACGCACTGGCAGGCCAGGCGGGAGTTGATGCGCGGGTTCTCGGCGCGGTCGATGAAGTCCTCTTCTTTATCGGAAATCTCGGGCAGGTCATCGCCGCCGGAGTTGATGTAGACGTGGCAGGTGCTGCAGCCGCACACGCCGCCGCAGTTGTGCTGCAGCTGAATGCCGTTGTTCAGGGCCACGTCGAGCACCGACTCGCCAGAGGCCGCCACGTGGGTCTGGGCCGGCTGGCCGTCGTTGAACTGGAAGGTGATGGTGGTGGCGGAAGCGGACAAAACGAGAAGCGTATAAGACGAATAATAGACGGCATTTGCCGCCGCAAAGGTACTGCCCCCGGTCCCGGCATCAAAGCTGGGCCTGGATGCTGGCCGTGAGCTGCGCGTAGAGCGCCTGCCAGGCCGGGTGGGCCGCCAGGGCGGCGTGGTGAGCGGCCAGCGTGGGCGAATCGTGCCGCACGGCCGGCCCGGTTTGCACGCCGAACGGCGGGTTGGCCAGGGCTTTTGCCACGGTTTCGCGCACCAGCGGGGCCAGCAGCTCGGCGGGCAGGGCGGCCTCGGCCAGCAGGGCATCGGCAATGCCCAACAGGTGGTTGGTGAAATTGTTGGCAAATACGGCGGCCACGTGCAGCTTCAGGCGCTGGGCCGAGTCGAGCTGCCGCACGTGCCGGCTGAGGCTGCCGGCCAGCGCCAGCAGCGTGGCTTCGGCCCGGGCATCGGCCGCCTCAATGCACAGCGGCACCGTGGGCCAGTCGATGGCGCGGCCGGGGCTGAAAGTCTGAAGCGGGTAGAACACGCCGCCGCGCACGGCTGGCTGCACTTCGAAAACGGACAGGGGCAGGGCCCCGGCCAAATGGGCCACCAGTGCCCCGGAGGGCCAGGTGGTGCCGGCCAGCAGCGGGGCTACGGCGGCATCGGGCACGGCCAGCAGGTACACATCGGCGGGGGGCAGGGGCGGGGCCAGGGTAGTCAGGGCGGGCGTGCCGGGCAGCGTGGCCGCCAGGGCTTCGGCGGCCGTGGCCGTGCGGCTCCACACGAAGGCCAGCTGGTGGCCGGCGGCTATCAGCGCCGGCGCCAGCTGGCTGGCCACACGGCCCGCGCCAAACAGGCCAATTCGTAGGGAATCAGGACGATTAATTATCATTAATTAATGATATAATATAAAATTTATAAACAGGATAAACGCTTGACTACGTTATTGCCGCCAGTGCAATGGTTGAGGTCGCTGCAAAAAGGCGCGGGTTCACTGATTTGTGACCAAAGTTTAGCAACTTGTAGCCCCAAAGCTACCGGCTAACCTGTAAGTTAGCTGGCACAGCGGCTGGTTACACTCATTCGCTCAACCCCATAATTCTCCTTATTCACCCATTTTACACCCTCTTTTCAATGAACCACCACTACAATCGTTCGGGGCCAAATGCGCGCTTGCGGCATGCTGCCCTGGCCGCGCTATTCGCGCTGGGCGCTGTGGGCACTGCCCACGCGCAGCTGCCGTACTCGGCAGGTAATACCGCGAATGCCCCGGGTACTTACACTGACCTGGGTACTACTGGCACCGCCATTGCCACGGCCAATACCGATGATGCCAACTCGGCGGCCACGCCCATTGGTTTCACGTTTACCTACAACGGCACAGCCTTCACGGATTTCGTGCTGAACACGAACGGGTTCATCAAGCTCGGAACCACGGCGCCTACCGGCGCGCAGTACACCGATGGTGGCCAAAGCAACGTCAATGGCCCGATAGATGGCGCGGATACGAACCTACTGCTGGCCTTCAACCAGGACCTGACCGCTGGTTCGGCTGGGGGAACCGAGTACCGGGTATCCACTACGGGCACGGCCCCCAACCGGGTGTGCACCATTCAGTGGAAAAACGTGTCGGATAAGGCCCGAGCGGCTTCTGCCTCGTCGGCAGCAGTGGGCACGCAGTACGCCAACTTCTCCTTCCAGGCGAAGCTGTACGAAACCAGCAACCAGATTGACTTCGTGTACGGCACGGCCACGGCCGGAGCCATCGGTGTCGACCTCGCCAAGTTTGGCATCGTGGGCCTGAAAGGCACCAACACCGCTTCGGCTATTCTGGGCGTGAAGTCCTCGGGTACACCGTGGTCAGGCACAACATTTATCACCGGTCCTTACACGGCCAACGGCCATAACTTCCGCGGGACCGTACTGCCCGACCCGGGCCGTACGTACCGCTACACCATTCAGGTGGCCAATGATGCGGCGGCGGCCAATGTTCAGGGCTACGGCTCGCTCCCCGTGCCGGTGGGCAACCCGTTCTCGCTGCGTGGCTTGGTTCGCAATGCCGGCAACACGGCCCTCGGCGCTACTGCCGTGACGCTGACTATCAGCGGGGCCAATACGTACACCCAAACAGCTAACGTGGCCGCACTGGCGGTGGGCGCTTCGGGCGTGGCAACCTTCCCGGGCATCTCGCTACCCAACGTGGGCAGCAACACGGTGACCATTTCGGTGCCGAGCGATGGGAACAATACCAACAACTCCTTCTCGCAGACGATGGTGACGAGCGCCACGGACTTCTCGTTCATCGCGCCGGGCATTCCGCAGACCAGCAGCTACGGCTTCACGCCGAATGCGACGGGCTTCACCAGCGCCTTCTGCGGCAAGTTTACGGTGAGCGCGGCCCGGGCCGTGACCACGGTGCGCGCCGTGATTGGGGCCGATGCCAACCTGGTGCCCAACACCGCCAATGGCCAGCGCAGCACGACCGTATTTGGCGTGGTAATCAACGCCACGACGGGTGCGCTGCTGGGCCGCTCGCCCGATTATGTGCTGACCTCGGCCGACCTCGGCCAACTGCACAGCTTCACGCTGTCGGCCCCGGTGACGGTGCCCGCCGGCGATTTCCTCGTCGGACTGGCCCAGGTGACGGTTGCCAACGGCTTCCAGGTATTCCCGATGGCCTACCAGGCCGAAGACCCTGCCCGTCCGGGTCTGTTCTTCAGCTCCGGCGTTTCGACGACAGGAACTCCGACTGATGCCACCGCCAACAACGCCCGCTACATGCTGGAAGCCGTAACGGCTGCTCCTTCTACCAACGATGTGGCCGTGAACGAAATTCAGGGCTACGGCTCGGTGGCCGTGCCGGTGGGCAACCCCTTCGGCCTGCGTGCCGCCGTGAGCAACGGCGGTGCCGCCGCTCTGACCAACGTGGTAGTGACGCTGAACATTACCGGTGCCAACACCTTCACTCAAACCCAGACGCTGACTTCGGTGGCCGTGGGAGCCTCGGCCCAGGTGAGCTTCATCAACATCACACTGCCCAACGTGGGGGCCAACACCGTAACCGTAACGGTGCCCAACGACGACAACAACACCAACAACTTGGCCACCCAGACGATGGCTACCAGCGCTACCCGTTTCTCGTTTATCACGCCGGGCGTAGCTCAGACCAGTAGCTTTGGCTTCGCCTCGACTGCTGCTGCCCGCACGCTGGCCTTCTGCGGTAAATTCACCGTGAACGCCGCCCGCGACGTAACGGCCGTGCGTGCCGTGATTGGCAACGACCCCAACCTAGTATCCACGCCCAGCACGGTATACGGGGTGGTGGTGAACGCCACGACCGGAGCCGTAATTGCTCGTTCGGCCGATTACCTGATTACCACGGCCGACCTGGGCCAGCTGCATACCTTCAGCCTGACAGGCAACGTGCCCGCCGGCGATTTCCTCGTGGGCCTGGCGCAGGTGCTGCCGGCCGGCACTACCTCGACCCAGGTATTCCCAATGGCCTATCAGGCCGAAACGCCTGCCCGCCCCGGCACCTTCTTCACGGCAAATATCACGGCCCCTGCTGCTCCGGTTGATGCTGCCGCTAACAACTCTCGCTTCATGCTGGAGGCCGAGTTGGCTACTCCTAATACGTGCCCTACGCCTACGGCCCTGGCCATCACGGGCAGCACGGCTACGTCGGCTTCGTTCTCGTTCACGGCTGCTGCCGGTGCTACGGGCTATCAGATTGTGTACGGCGCGCAGGGCTTCACGCCCGGCGGTGCCGGCAGCACTACCTCGGCCACCTTCACCGGTACCACCTACACGCTGACTGGCCTGTCGGCCAGCACGACCTACGATTTCTACATCCAGACCATTTGCAGCGCCACGTCGCAAAGCGGCTTTGGCGGCCCGGTACGGGTGACCACGGCCTGCACGCCGCCCACCATCGCCGCCTTCCCCTACGCCCAGAACTTCGACGTAGTAGCGGCCAACCAGGCATTGCCCTGCGGCATCACGGTAACCGATGTGAACAACGACGGCTTCACTTGGCGCGCCACCAGCACCGTGGTAGACCCCGCCGCCACCAACGTGGCCCGCTCGGCTCCCAATGCCATGGTGTACTCCTACAACAACCAGGGCCCAACCCCCACGGTAGCGGCCAACGACTGGTTCTTCACCCCGGCCTTGAGCCTGGTGACCACGCAGCGCTACCGCGTGTCGTTCTACTACCGTGTAGCCACCGGTGGCTACACCGAAGGCCTGGAAGTGAAGTACGGCACCGCCGCTACGCCTACTGGCCAGACCAACCTGCTCTACACCAACACGGCCATGACCAGCGCTGCGTACCTGCTGGCCAGCAACGCCACTACCCCAGCTGTGCTCGACATCACGCCCGCCACGTCGGCCAACTACTACGTGGGCTTCCATGCCATCAGCTTGGCCAACCAGGGCTTCCTGGCCGTGGATGACCTCTCCATCACGGCCGGCCCGCTGGCTACTTCGGAGGCGCTGAAGCGCGCCGTGAGCGTGTTCCCGAACCCTTCGAACACGGGCGTGTTCAACCTCGAAATTCACGGGGCCAACGCCAAGCAGGCCATGAGCGTGGAAGTAACCAACATGCTCGGTCAGCGCGTGTACACGGGCTCGGCCAAGGACAATTTCAGCAACAGCGTGAATCTGTCGTCGCTCGCTTCGGGCATCTACTCCATCAAAGTCCGTAACGGCGAGGAGTACACCCAGCAGCAGATTTCGATTGTCAAGTAAGCTTCGGCTTCGCTTGACTTCGGCAAAAGGGCCGCCCATTGGGCGGCCCTTTTTGCGTCTGCGTCAGTAAGTTAATGCCGGGTTTGAAAACCTGATTCGTACTCTAGTAAAGAAGGTTACATGCCTGATATACTCGTCTCGAATGAGATTGCGAAACGGAGGTAGGGTGCGGAGCTTGCCCCCGCCCGTCGTTGAACGGCTACAACCGCCTCGTTCAATGACGGGCGGGGGCAAGCCCCGCACCCTACTTCGCAATAATTCTAACTCAATTACCCGCTTTAGAAGCATGATTGCCAGAGCTATTGGCTAGTATGCCAGCATAACAAAAAGGCCATTTCTGCGCGCAGAAATGGCCTTTTTGTTTCTTATTGAGCGGTTTACCCTACTGGCTGGGGCCGAACTGCCCGCCCGCTGGACTCGGCCGGCGCTTCGGCTTCGGCCGATGTATCGGCCAGCACGCCCTTGCCGCCGCGCTGCCGCACGCTCAGGCCGAAGCCGAGGGCCATGAGCAGCGTGCCGCTCCAGAGCAGGTTGATGAAGGGTTTTTCCATTGCCTTCAGAATCACGTAGTCCTTTTGGGTGGTGCTCACGCCGAAGGTGAACTTGCCCTTGGCCGGGTCCACGGCGTTGAAGGTGATGCGGACGCCGAGGTCTTCGGCCTCGTCGGGCAGGCTGCCCACCATGCGGTTGCGCACCACAAACACCGGGTGCACGTGGTACTGACGCTTTTCGCCGTACACAATCATGTCGGCCTGCAGGGCGAGGTCGCCTTTTTGCAGGTTGAGGCCGGCGGTTTCGTGCGCCGCCTCCACGGCCCGGAATACGGCAAAGTAGTCGTTCAGGAAAATGGTGTCGCCCACGCTCAGCACCGACTCTTTGGCCTCGCTCCAGGGTTTCTCCTTGCGGGGGTCGAGCACCGAGCTGATGTGCGTATAGATGTCGTGGCCCGCGAACTTCTTGATGGCGGGCGAGGCCAGCAGGCCACCCATTTCCTCGTTTACCTGGGCCCGGGGGTAAAGCGTGAACTGCTCGCCCGACTTCTGGTCCTTGTAATTGATGCGATAATAGGTGTTTTCGGGCAGGATTTCAACTGTATCGCCGGTGGTGTAGTAAGTTTTACCATCAACGGCAATGGGCGTGCGGGCCACGGCCTTGTAGTCGTCGTCGGTGCGGTACAGAAACTGCTTATCCACGTAGCCGGGCACACCGGGCACCTCAAAGAACTGGCCCGTGTAGGTGAGCTGGTAGCCGTGCATGGGCGCGGTTTCGTTGCGCCACAGCAGCACGTTGTCGCGGTTCAGGTCTTCGGTAAACTCCCGCGAATACAGCAGGCCCGACACGTTGCGCGAAATAATGCTGGAGTAGCCCGACGAGGCCAGAATACCCAGCAGCATCAGTGCAATGCCCAGGTGAGCTACCGCGCCACCCGACAGCCGCACCCCGCGTCGCAGCAGCGTGAAGATGGTGCCGAAGTTGGCCAGCACCCCAAACAGGCCCGCCAGCGTGAGCACCACGTAGGCCGGCGAAATCGTGAGGTCGTTGTAGCGCACCAGCAGCACCACCAGCGCCGTGCCCAACAGCGCCAGCAGCGTGGGCGCGGTGAGGGAGTTGATGAGGGTTTCCTTGGTATTGCGCTGCCACCACATCACCTGCGCGATGCCCGAAAGCAGCGCCACGCCCACGCCCATCCAAAGCTGCAGCTTGGAGTAGTGGGCAATCTGGTCGGCGGGCAGGGCCACGTTGGTCTTGATGCCAATCAGGCCCATGAAGGAGTTGTAGACCGGAATACTGGTGGTGAACAGCACCTGGAACGCGCCCAGGCACAGCACCGTGGCCCCCACAAACACCCACAGCTCGGGGTTGTAGGCGTTCAGCTCTTTGGCCGAAATGGGAATCTCTTTCCAGCGCCAAATCAGCAGGGCCACGGCCAGCACCGTGAAGAAAGCCAGGTAGAGGAACAGTTGGCCCGACAGGCCCAAATCGGTGAACGAGTGCACCGAGGCATTGCCCAGCACGCCGCTACGGGTGAGGAAGGTGGCGTAGAGGATGAGGATGAACGTGGCCACCACCAGCGCAAACGCGGTGCGCAGGCCGGTGCGGCGCTTCTGCCACAGCACCATGCCGTGCAACGAGGCCACCAGCACCAGCCACGGAATGTACACGGCGTTTTCGACCGGGTCCCAGTTCCAGTAGCCGCCGAAGTTCAGCGTTTCGTAGGCCCAGTAAGCACCCATTACCACGCCCACGCCCAGCACGCCGCCGCCGATGAGCGTCCAGGGCAAAGCGGGTTTCACCCAGGCCGTGAGCTCCTTTTTCCACAGGGCGGCGATGGCGAAGGCAAACGGTACCAGCGTGAGTGCAAAGCCCAGGAACAGCGTGGGCGGGTGAATCACCATCCAGTAGTTCTGGAGCAGGGCATTGAGGCCGGTGCCGTCTTTGGGCACGAAGTTGGGGTTCATCTTCCACACCGGCAGGTCTGTCAGGAACTCGCGCAGTAGGATAAAGGGCGACGAGCCAATTTTCACCCCGCCGAGTACCACGCCGACAATCATGCTCACCAGAAACACCTGCACGCCGCTGAACACGGCCATTACGGGTGCTTCCCACTTCTTATTGTAGCGCATGATGAACAGGCCGATAATCACATGCCAGAAAATCCAGAGCAGGAATGAGCCCTCCTGACCTTCCCAGAAACAGGAAATCATGTACTGCACCGGCAGGTGGTTCGAGCTGTGGCTCCAGGCGTAGTAATACTCGTAGCGGTGCGCGTGAATGATGTTGAACAAGCACACAATCACGGAGATAATGGCGATGGCGTGCACGAAAAACGCGCCGCGCCCCAGCCGCAGCCAGCTGGCATCTTCCTCGCCCAGCGCCCGGCCCCGCGAGGCCTGGAAATAGCTATACGCCGCCACCAGCGCCGCCGCGAAGGCGAGAATGACGCTGAGGTGGCCGATTTGTCCTACTAATAAGTTCATAAGCAACAAGTAAAATCAGGCGGGTACCGCTGGTGCGGGCGCGCCGGGGCGCACCACTTCATAGCGGGCTAAAATGCGGGGGTGGAAGCTGGCCGGGAGTGTGGCCCAGTCGTGCGTATCCACAAAAATCGGGAGGTTGCTGTCGGTAAGGGCTTCGCGAAACTTGCTGAGCAGGCGGCCGGGCAGGGCCGTAAGGTCGGGGGTGCGCAGCACCAAGTCGAGGTCGCTGCCCTCGTGGTTGTTGCCGTTCACGCGGCTGCCGTAGGCCCACACGGCTACCTCGGCCGGCAGGTGCCGGGCCATCAGGTCGTGGAGCATGGCCACGTAGCGAGGATTAAGGTCAAGCATGGTTAGTCGATGGGTTTGCCGTGCAGCAGCTGCGATAATGCAGTAGCATCAGTCACGAACCGGGGTAGGAGGGTAACAGCAGCCTCCGCAAACCCGGCTCCGTAATCGTGGGCTGTATTGTTGCGGCTGTCGCGGTAGGTAAGCCACCGTTCCGCCTCAAGCGTCGAAAGCAAACCGTATTGCGCCGCCGCGCGAAAAATGTCTTTATACACCAGTGCCTCAGCTTGGCGGTGAGAAGCGTAGTAGGGCCGCAAAGCTTTTTTAAGCAGCTTGCCCGCCAACTCAATGATAATTTCAAACTCTTTCACGCAGGCCGACCGGTACAATTCGTAGAGCACCGAACCGGGCGCGCTCTGCTGCAACAGCAGCAGCGCTTGTTCGAGCGCCTGCGAGCAGCGCAATAGCATAGAAGAGTCAAGGGTTCTCATCGAAAAGGCAAATTTACGGCCGCGCCGCCAGAGCCGGGAGCTTCAATAACAATCGACTGATGAAAAAGTAGTCGCGAAAGAGTTTAGATAGGAACTCAATAATTCAAAAAACCAGGCGGTGCCGGCAACGAAGAGTCGTTGCCGGCACCGCCTGGTTTTTCGGTCAGTAACTAATCAATGCTTAGTTCACCGAAGCCGTTGCGCCCTTCAAATCCTTCTTCACGTATTTGCTGGGGCATTTCAGCAGAATCTGGTCGGCCATGAACACATCGCCCTTCATGCAGCCGGTGATAACAACCTGCTCGGAAGCGTCGAAATCCTGGGGCTTGGGGTTGTTGTATACCACGCGCTGGGCCAAGTGTGTGGTATCGACCAGCGTGAAGGCGAAGTAGTTGGGGTCTGCTACCGGGTCATACTCCAGGCCCATGGGCTTCTTCTGGGAATCGCGGGGCAGCTTGCCTACTACGTGCACTTTAGTGGTGTTGCCCTCGGCGGCACGGGTGCGGGCCTCGCCGAAGCCCACGTAGACGCTGGCATCGGCCGTGGTGCTGAGAATGATGGCGGCAGCGACCGCGATAATGGCAACGATGAACAGATGCGTCTTCTTCATAGACCACGGATTAGCACGGATTTAAGCGGATTTCACGGATTTCGTGGATGGCGCTGGCTCCGGGCGGTTTTTTAATGGGAACAATTGCGAGGTGATAACAAGTCTGGCCGGACTTGGGTGCCCGGCCGGGGCGTTAGGACTTCATTTCTTTTTCGAGGCGGCTCACTTTGCGGTCGAGGCTGATGAGGTAGGCCAACAGGCCCGCCACGATGATGGCCACCACGGCCACCACCACGTAGATTTTGCCGCTGGCGCGCAGGTCATCGGCCATCACCGGGGCCACCTCGGCCGTTTGGGCAAAAGCCAGCGAAGTGAGTAGCAACAGTGGCAGCAGCAGTTGGCAAACGCGCCCTAATGGATGCAGGAAAAGCTTATTGTTCATTGTGTTTCAGTTTCAGAAAAACGTAGCGGCTGCTCACCTGGGCCACCCAGAAGGCAAACAAAATCCAGCCGATAACGGCCGGGTAAAACACCTTGCGCATGGTGTTGTCGAGGTCGTACTGGTTGAAGCCCGGGTTGCCGGTCTGGCCCGGGTGCAGCGAGGGGCCGCTGAGGCGGGGCAGCACAAACAGCAGCGGAATGACTGCCGCAAATGCAAAAATGTTGTAGATGGCCGACACCCGCGCCCGCTGCTGCTCGTCCTGAAACGAACCGCGCAGCACCAGGTAGGCTCCGTAGATGAGCATGGCCACGGCCGCGCCGTTCAGGCGGGGGTCGGGCGTCCACCACGCGCCCCAGGTGAAGCGGGCCCACAGGCTGCCGGTGGCCAAGCCCAGCAGGCCCAGCACAATGCCGGTTTTGGCCGACTCATGGGCCAGTACATCGAGCCGGGCCGAGGGCTCGCGCAGGTAGCGGATGGAATACCACACCGATACGAGTAATACCATCATCATGGCAAACCACATCGGCACATGGAAGAACAGGTTGCGGATGCTCTCGTTCACAATGGGCAGGGCCGGTACCGGGGCCAGAAAGCCGGCTACCGTCGCGCCCACAATCAGCAGCACGGCCAGGCCTTTCCAGAGTGCGCCGCCGCCACGCTGCTCTACCAGACGCTGCCCGCCCCACACGCCGCCCACCGTCATCACGAGGCCCGATACACTGCCAATAATTGCCGCTGTAGTCATAGGTAATTAATTAAAAATCAACCGCGCCACAAAAAAGGAAACAACAGATACGAAGTTGCGCCCACTATCATGTTCAGGGCCAGCAGCGTGAGTAGCGACTGGTGGCTCAGGCCCCGGTCCAGCCCATCGAGCGCATTCTTGCTCACCTTGATGAGCAGCAGCAGCATGGGCACCATCAGCGGGAAGCCCAGGATGGCCATGAGCGTGGCCCCGTTGCCGCCTGCCTTCGCCGCAATGCCCGACACCAGCGTGAGCGTAGTGGCAAAGCCCACGGCCCCCAGCAGCAGGTTGGCCACAAACAGCGGTGCATCCTGAATCGGGTTGCCCAGAAACACCGTATAAAGAAACAGTCCCAGCAAGGCCACTGCCGTTAGCAGTAGCGTGTTATACAGCATTTTGGCCAGAATCACGGCCTGAGGCCGCACCAGCGTGTAGTAGTACAACCGCTGGCCCGGGCTTTCCTGCATAAAGCCTTTGGCCACCGCGTTCAGGGCCGCAAAGAGCAGAATAACCCACAGCAGCGCGTTCCAGGCCGGCGGGGGCGGGGTGCCGCCGCGCAGGCTGAAGCTCAGGAAGCACACAAACACCGTGCTGCCCACGTACAGCAGCAACCCGCCCAGCGCCGCCCGCTGCCGCCATTCGAGGCGGAAGTCTTTGGCTAACAAGGTGGAGATTTCGCGGAGCAGCACTGGCAGGGGTTCAGTTTCGGGCTGCAAAGATAGACCACAGATTGAACGGATTTTAACGAATCGAACGGATTACCTGTGGTCCAGCCCGTTGGTATTGTCCGGGTAGAACCACAAATAATCCGTTCAGTTCGTTGAAATCCGCAGAATCTGTGGTTAAAAGTCGTAGCCCAGCGTGAAGTAGAATTTCGGGCCGTGCGTCACGTAGTCCTTCTGGCCCCAGGCCACATCCACTTTGCCATAAAAGCCCAGCAGCGTGGTGCGGGCACCCACCCCGTAGCCGATGAGCAACGGGTTGCTGAAATTGGTGACCGTAGCCCCAAAATACTGGTTGTACTGCTTGATTACGGTATTGGCCGAGTTGTCGGTGCCAAAGGGGTTGGTGCCCGAATAAGCGGTGCCGGCATCGGTGAAACCTACCAGCTGCAGGTTGCGGAAGAAGCCCGAATAGATGGGCCGGTGCGCGAAATACTGCACAATAGGGATGCGCAGCTCGCTGTTGAACAGCACGTAGCGCGGGCCGCTGCGGGCGCTGTAGTCGAAACCGCGCAGGTTGGTCACAAACTCTTGGTTGAACACTTGGTCGGGGGCCGTGTAGCCGTTCAGGAAGCGGGCATCGGTATAGCCGGCGTTCAGCCAGTCGTCCATGCCGCCAATGCGGAATACCTGCGGCCGGGGACCAAAAAACTGCCCGTAGCTGGCCCGGTTGGCCCACACAATGGAGCGGCTGATTTTCTGGTAGTGGCGCAAATCGACAACGAACTTGCCGAAGCTCAGGCCTTTATCACTCAGGTTGCTCAGGTTCAACACACTGGCCTTCAGACGGGTGCCACTCACCATGTTCACGCCGGTATTGATGCTGTTATCAAATACCAGCTCACCGTTGTAGCCCAGGTAGTTATAGCTCTGGTCGGTTTCCGTGGATACATCGCCCAGCCGGGTGCGCGAGATGCTCACGAAGCGGGGCCCGCCGCGCACGCTCAGGTTGTGGGTGAGCGGGTAGGCAATGGTGGGGGCTATTTCGTGGCGGCCATAGCGGTAGCGGCCATCATCGAGGTCGAAGAAGTAGGCTTGTTTCTGGTAGGCAATTCCCCAGTCATAACGCTTGGTCAGGTTGGTGTATGATGCCCGGATGTTGCTGGTGCGCAGGTCGAACAAGCCGAATAGGCTGGCGTCGATGCGCTGATTTTCGAGCACATCGGTCAGGGCTGCTCTAAACTGCAGGCCGAGGCCCAGCAGCGGGTCCATGTACAGCGAAGTCGACACGTTATCGGCCATAAAGCGCGTATCGTAGCGGAAGGGGCCCGTGATGGCCGGGGCGTCCGCCTGCGCCTTGGCCGTGGCCGCCGCTGCCGTAGAGGCGGCGGTAGGCGTGAGGCGCCGCCGCTTGGCTGCCGCCGCCTGCACGGGTTCGTCTTCCTCAAACTGATAGTCGCTGGTGTTCACCGCTTCGGTGGCCTTGCGGCGCTCGCGGCGGGTAGCCGGCTGGTTATCCGCCGAGTCGGCGGGTTGCGCTGCGGGGGCCGCTGCCCGCGTAACTGCGGGCGCGGCGGGCTTGGGCGCCGCCGCACGCGGGGCCGCCGACCGTTCTTCCAGCGTTTGCTGGCGGGCGGTTTTGGTGAGGGGCACCGAGGCTGGCAGCGGGAACTCGGGGTACACGTACAGGATGTCGCGGGATTGCGCCGGGGCCACAAACACCAGCGCCGAAGTCAGGGGGCTGTAATCAAAGTCCTGGGTGTTGGGCAGCCAGTTGGTCAGCAGCGCGTGCTGCTTGCTTTTCAGCGAATACCGGTACAGGGCGCGCACGCCGCTTTCCTCGCCGAGGTACAGAATTTCATCGTCGGAAATGGCGCGGGGTCGGGTTTCGTTCGAAATCGTGCTCACCAGCGTTTCCACCGGCACGGGGCGGCCATCGAGGTGGTATTGGAACAAATCGTAGTTGTTCACCACGTTCTGGAACGTGGCTGGCCGGGCACGGCCCATCGAATCGAGGTAGCGGTTGGAGCTGAACACCAGCGCCTGCCCGCCGGGCAGGAACACCGGCTGCACGTCGTCGAACAAGTCGTCGGTGAGCTGCTCTACCTTGCGGCTACCGGCGCGCAGCAGGTAAATATCGTTCTGCCCATTGCGCACGGCACTAAATGCCAGCGCCTTGCCATCGGGCGAGTAGCTCATGCTCAGTATCTGGTCGTAGGCGGCGAACAGCGAGGCCGGCCGCGAGAATCGGATGGCCTCGCGCACCCGGCGCACCAGGCCCCGGCCGTCGGCGTCGCGCAGGTGCAGCGCCATTTCTCCCCGGCTCATTTCGGCTACCGCTACCTGGGAGTTGCCGCGCCAGGCCAGCACGGGCAGGCGGGTTTCCACCTGCTGGTCGGGGGTGTGGTAGCCGCCGCGGCTCAGGGTGCGGCGGTGGCGGCCGTCGCGGTCCACCACCATCACGCGGTAGCGGCCGCCTTCGTTCTGGGCGTAAGCTATTTGCTGGCCGTTGGGGCTCACAATGGGCTGCGAGAATACATCGGAATGGCGGTTGCGGCCACTCTGTCGGAATTTCTTGTCGGGCTCGACCAGCGTGGCCACGGGCTGGCCGTTGAGCTCGCGGTAATACGTCAGCCAGTCTTTCAGAAACACCTTAAACGGCACGTTCAGCGACGAGCTGATGCCTACTTCCACATCGCGGGTAATACGCGTCAGGTTCAGGATGTTTTGAATGGTGGTGTAGCCGTAGCGCTCGGCCACGTAGTTCCAGATGCTCTGGCCGGCCAGCTTGGAGTTGCGCAGGAAAAACGGGGCCGTGCGGTTGCCGGTGGGGTACTGCTTGGTCATGTCGCGCATGTAGCCGTCCATGTCCACGCTCCAGCCCTCGGCGGCGTAGGCCGAGGCCCCGCCGATAAACCAGTCGGGCAGCTGCAGCAGGTAGCTGCTTTGCAGCACTTCCTTCAGCGAGCCGCCGTACATCATGTCATTCAGCAGCACCTCGGTAATCTGGGTGCTGAGCTGGCGCTTGAACTCGGTTTCCTCACCGGTGAAAGCAATCTGCACCTTGCTCATGCGGGCCAGCGGGGTTTCGCCGCCGTTTATCTGCTGCTGCGTGGCGGTGAGGCCGATGTTGCTCTGGCGCAAATCACCCACCGAGTTATAAAACAGCAGCGTTGATTTCGAGTAGGGATAATAGCCGATGAGCGCCGTAATGCGCTGTAGCTCCTTCTCGGCATACTCGGCGGCGCGGCGGGCGCTGGCTTGGCCGCCGTCGTAGTACATCACATTGAAATTCTGCGTGCTAAGCTGCTGCCAATGAAGATTCTTGTATTGCACGCGCACTCGGCCGAAGGGCTCCTGCGCCGTTTGGGCGCGGGCCGTGGGCGGGCAAAGCATCGGCAGCAGCAGCGCCAGGACCCCCAGCGTACGCTTCGTAGTAGTGGATAGTGGAATGGTCATAATGAGGGCCAACGAGCAAAAACAAAAATTAATCCGCCGAAACGCTAAAAAATTTGCGGCCTGCACCGCCAATCCAGGTAGGGCCACCCCGGCGGTGCAGGCTACAATAAAAGCAGTGAACGGAGAATTGTTATCCAGCCGCATATCGGCCGGGCAAACAGGGCGCCACCGCCTCAATATAAGCCGGGGTCAATAGGGTTTCAAGTTACGCCAACGGGCTGCAAGGCGTTGTATCGCTGCAAGCTGGCATCGGGCCAAAGCTCGGTCTGGTGAAGGAGCGAATCGGCCAGCATTACTGCCAGCCGTGGGGCCAGCATCACACCCTTGGACCCGTAGCCGCCGCAAAAGCTTAATGCCGGCACGGTGGGGTGGGGGCCCATTAGCGGCCGGCGGTCGCGCACGGCGGGCCGTACCCCGGCTTGCTGCCCCGTCACGGCAAACGGCAGGTCGGTTACCACGGTGAGCCGGGCGGCCAGTTCCTCGCGGCCCACGGCCGTGGGACCATCGGCAAACGGAGGCCAGCGGTAGGTAGCGCCCACCCGAAACCGCCCCGCGCCCACCGGCACCACGTAGGCGCCCCGGTTGAGCACCTGGTCCGGGCTCAGGCCCGCGCAGTCCACATCCAGCACCTCGCCCTGGTTGGGCGTGAGGGGCAGCCAGCTGAAGTACGGGTTGCGCACGGCCGCCGCGCCTTCGCAGCAGATGACGTGGCGGGCCCGCACCTGCCCGGCATACTCGGCTCCATCGGGCTCGAAAACCAGTTTGGTCCAGTCAAACGTTTCGCGGCGCAGCCAGCCGTCGCGGGTGCCCTCGGCGGCCATGCTCGCCAGCAGCTCGCGCACGGCTACGTGGCCGCCGTGCCGCAGCCAGGCCCCGCCGAAGGGGGCATTCACGCCGGGCAGGTCCGGGTCGGTGGTAGCAAAACCAGCCACGAATTCGCCCCACGGATTATCGGCGCTACGGGCCAGCATGGCGTTCTGCTCTTCTATCGAGCTAAATATTTTAAAAATGGGCGCTGCGCTGAAAAACGGCTGCTGGTAGCGCTGCTCCAGCGCGCGGTAGAAAGCCGCCGCGAAGGGCAGCAGCTCGGCCGCCCGCCAGGTGAGGGCGAAGCGCTTGCCGGCCACGGGGTTCATCAGGCCCGCCGCTACGTTGGAGGCCGAGTTTTCCTGGCCGGGGTCGTACACCAGCACTTGGTGGCCCCGCTCGCGCAATACATAAGCCAGCGTGGCGCCCGCAATGCCGTGGCCCACTACCAGAAAATCACAGTCCGTCATGGCCGGCAAGGTAAGAAATAAGAAATGTTGAATGTTGAGGGTTGCGTTTTAAATGGAAGCCGCAGCCCTGATTTCCATTCAAAACGCAACCCTCAACATTCAACATTTCTTTTCTGCCGTACCTTTCCGCATTGCTCAGAACATCTATTTTGCCATGACAGTCGCTGGTTTTACCTTCAACGCTTTTTCCGAAAACACCTATCTGCTCATCGACGAGGCCACCCGGCAGTGCGCCATCGTGGACCCCGGCTGCTACACCCCCGCCGAGCAGCAGGCCCTGCGCGAGTACGTGGAGTACAATAATTTACAGGTAGTACTGCTGCTGAATACCCACGCCCACATCGACCATGTGCTGGGCAATCAGTTTGTGCTGAGCACCTGGCCCGGCACGCCGTTTCTGCTGCACAGCCTCGATTTGCCCACGCTACGCGCCGTGCCCACCTACGCCGGCAACTACGGCTTTCCGCAGTACCAGCCGGACGAGCCCACCGGCGAGCTAGTGGCCGGCCAGCCCGTGCACATCGGCGAAACGGAACTGGAAGTGCGCTTCACACCGGGCCACGCGCCGGGCCACGTCGTATTCTACCACGCGCCCACGGCCACCGTCATCGGCGGCGACGTATTGTTTCAGCGCAGCATTGGCCGCACCGACTTGCCCGGCGGCGACCACGCCACGCTGCTCCACAGCATCGAAACCGAGCTCATGACCCTGCCCGATGCCACCACCGTGCACCCCGGCCACGGCCCCGCCACCACCATCGGCGAGGAGCGGCGCGGCAACCCGTTTCTCATTTAACAATTAACATTTATCATTTAACAACCACCAGCGGGTACTACTCGTGCCGCTAGCTAGGTGAAGGTTAAAGAAGATAAACGAAGTCGTTAAAGTGTTAAATGTTAATTGATAACTGTTAAATGAAAAGACATCTGCCCAACGCCGTTACCTGCCTCAACCTATTGTGCGGCTGCCTGGCGCTGACCAATATTTTTGCCGGCCGGCTGGAAATCGGGGCCTGGTTTGTGGCTGCCGCCGCAGCCGCCGACTTTGCCGACGGCCTGCTGGCCCGGGCCCTGCGCGTGTCCTCCGCTATCGGGAAAGACCTTGATTCGCTGGCCGATATGGTTTCCTTCGGCGTGGTGCCAGGCGCAATTTTCTTTGAGCTGCTCACGCGGAGCGTGGGTGCGGGCGGGCTGCCGGAATGGGCACCCTATTTCGGCTTCGCGGTCAGCATCTTTTCGGCCCTGCGGCTGGCCAAGTTCAACAACGACACCCGGCAGACAACCTCCTTTATCGGCCTGCCCACGCCAGCCTCCACGCTGGTGGTGGCTTCGCTACCGCTCATTCTGGCGTACGACCAGTTTGGCGTTGCGCCCATCATTCTGAATCCCTGGCTGTTGCTGGGCCTCACGGCGCTGCTCTCGGGGCTGCTGGTGGCCGAGCTGCCCCTGTTTGCCCTCAAGTTCAAGAACCTGCGCTGGGCCGATAACCGGCGGCGGTTTCTGTTTATGCTGCTGGCGGCAGGATTATTGCTGGTACTCAAAGCCGCCGCCGTGCCGCTGGTGGTGCTGCTCTACGTGCTGCTCTCGGTGCCGAAAACGGCCGTTCGGTAGCTGCATTGGATGCAGGGACGCAATAAATAGATTATTTGGTTGTTAAGAAGCCATTGCCGGGTGAACCTGCTGCCCGGTAGTGCTGTTGCGGGAACCACTACGTGACGGGTAGGGCAGCCAGGAAACAAGTCTCAATTTACAAAGGTGTATGCGTCTTTCTTTCCTCTTTGTTGCATTCGTGGGAATCATCGTGGGGGCTACAGCTCCGGCGGCTAAAGCCCAATCGGATGGTACCATAGCCCATGGAGTAGTGAAATGGGGGGGCTACATTGAGGTGCCCAGCCTGAACCCCCGCAAGCAGAAAGTGCCTGGCTTCAGTGAAGCCCAACTGGTGCTCGATGACCAGGTTGGCTGGTTTAGCCTGCGCCTGAGCGGGGACGTGCGTCAGGGCGAGTTCCTGAACATGGTGTACGAGCCGTTTTCGGCGGCCGATGCCAAACTATTCAATCTGAGCAAGCTGCCAGCTGGCCCCGAGGCCCAGCTCGTCACCGGCGTTGAGATGAAGCAGGCCGTAACGTTCCTGCGCCTGCGCCCCGTGCGGCGCGGCCCCCAGAGCGGCCAGCCCGAGCGCCTGGTTTCGTTCGACTACCGCTACACGCCCGCCGGGGCCGGCGTGGCCGCTCGCGGCACGGCTTCCACCCGGAATTACGCCGCCCATTCGGTGCTGCAATCCGGCGACTGGTACAAGCTGGGCGTGGCCGAAAACGGCAACAGCAAAAGCGGCGTCTATAAGCTCGATAAAGCCGCGCTGGGCAAGCTGGGCCTGCCCTCGGGCCTCAACCCCAACAACCTGCACCTCTACGGCAATGCCATGGGCATGCTGCCCCAGGCCAACGCCGCCTACCGGCCCGACGACCTGATGGAGAATAACATCATGTTTGTCAATAGTAATAATGACAACGTGCTGGACGACAACGAGTACTTCCTGTTTTATTCGCCCGGGGCGCATACCTGGGCGGCGCAGGGCGGCATGTTCCGGCA
Organism: Hymenobacter artigasi; assembly: GCF_012275535.1. Classification (GTDB taxonomy): domain Bacteria; phylum Bacteroidota; class Bacteroidia; order Cytophagales; family Hymenobacteraceae; genus Hymenobacter; species Hymenobacter artigasi. The sequence goes on from NZ_JAAVTK010000007.1 coordinate 60,855, forward strand.
CCGCAACAACGTTTACACCGATACGGCCTACTATTTCCTGAAGGTGGATGCGCGGCCGGGCCTGCGGGTGCCAGTGAAGGCCGCCGTGCCGGCCACGGGCCAGCCCGTCAGCATTACCAATTTCACCTACCGCGACTTTTACGAGCACGACCTGGTGAACCTGCTGCACTCGGGCCGCAACTGGGTGGGCGAGGGGTTCCAGGTGGGCGGCAAGCAGGAATTTACCCTCGGTGGAATCAGCGATTTGGTGCCGAATAGCCAGGTGCGTGTTACCACGAACCTGCTGGCCAGCTCCTCGGTGGCCAGCGCCTTCCAGGTCACACTGAATGCGCAGCCCCTGGCTACCCAGCTCATTGAGGCCCGGTCCGGTCAGCCGTTCTCGGCCGAAACCATTGTGTCGTCATCTACCAACCAGCTGAGCCTGAGTGTGCCGGGGAATGAGCTGCGGCTGGGGCTCACCTATAATAGCAACGACCCCGGCGCCAGCGGCTACCTCGATTACTTTGAGATTAATGCCGAGCGCCTGCTCAAGCTCAGCGGCCCGCAACTGGAGTTCCGGACGCTGACCAACGTTGGCCCCGGCCGCCAGAACCGCTACGTTTTTGCCGGCCTGCCCACCGGGGCCGTGGTGTGGGACGTGACCAACCCGCGCCGCCCCGAGGCCATGACGCTCGATGCCAGCAGCAGCTTCATCGCGCCGGCCGATACGGTGCGCGAGTTTGTGGCCCTGCAACCTGGTGGCGACTTTAGCGACCACCCGGTGCGGGCCTTTGGCAAAGTAGCCAACCAGGACCTGCACGCGCTCAACAGCACCGTGGGCGCGCCCATGCTGGACCTCGTTATTGTGACGCATCCGACGTTTCTGGCGCAGGCAAAGCAGCTGGCCGCTCACCGCACCACGCACGACAACCTGCGGGTGGCGGTGGCCACTACCGGCCAGATATACAACGAGTTTGGCTCGGGTGGGCAGGACGTGTCGGCCATCCGCGATTTTATGAAGATGCTCTACGACCGCGCTCCGGCCGGCAAAAACATGCAGCTACTGCTGCTGGGCGATGCTTCGTATGATTATAAGTCGGACCCGTACAACGACAAGAGCGCCGAGCCAGACTGGTGGAAAAAAAGGGTGCCGTTTAAAACCGACGCCAATTTCGATGCCTTCAACCAGAACTACGTGCCCACCTACGAGTCGCGGGAATCGCAGTCGCCCTACCCGTCGTACCCGCCCGGTTTCTACGGCCAGGCCAGCTATTCTTCCGATGACTTCTATGGCCTGCTGGATGACAACGAAGGCGAGTGGGACGAGCAGAACCTGGGCAGCGAGCTGTTTGATATTGGCGTGGGCCGCCTGCCGGTGCGCCTGCCCAAGGGCGAGCTGAACAACACCACCCAGGCCCAGCAGATGGTGAACAAGGTGATTAGCTACGATGCCGCCGCCGCCTATGGCAAGTGGCGCAACCGCATCACCCTGGTGTCGGACGATGGCAACAACAACATCTTCATCGACAGCAGCATTGGCTCCGATGGCATTGCCAACATCATCAACGCCACCGCCCCGGTCTACAACGTGCACAAAGTGTACCTCGACCTGTATGCCCAGCAGGCCGTGGCCGCCGGCCAACGCTCGCCCGATGCCAACCGCGCCATCGACCAGTCGGTGGAGCAGGGCTCGCTGATTGTGAACTACCTGGGCCACGGCGGCCCCAAGGGCTTGGCCGATGAGCAGATTGTGACCAACGCCTCGGTGCTGGCCCTGCGCAACCCCAACAACCTCACGTTCTTCACCACCGGCACCTGCGATTTCAGCACGTACGACAATCCCGACTTCACCTCGGCCGGCGAACAGTCGCTCACCGATAACGCCACGGGCGGGGCTGTGGGCCTCTTCACCACCACCCGCGTAGTGGAGGCCGGCCTCAACGCCGGCCTCAACCAGCGCTACTTCAACCGGGTGCTGCAGCCCATCAATGGCCAGATGCCCAACATCGGCACCATTGTGATGATGAGCAAGAACGACTACCAGGCCGGCGGCATCAACAACCGCAACTACACGCTGCTGGCCGACCCCAGCATGGTGCTGGCCTACCCCAAGCAAACGGTGGTGCTCGACAGTGTGCGCCAGCGCGTGGGGAAAGACTGGGTAACTGCCGACACCTTGCACGCGCTGGCGCGCATTCGCCTGCACGGCAAGCTGCTGAACAACGGTGCCCTGAACGCTACGTTTACCGGCCGGGCCCAGGTTACGATTTACGACAAGCCCACCACCGTGATGACCCTCGGCAACGAGCCCGGCGATACGCCCTCGCCGGTCAGCATTCAGGAGAGCGTGATTTATGGCGGGCAGGCCGAGGTGGTGAATGGTCAGTTCAGCCTGGTGTTCGTGGTGCCCAAGGACATTAACTACCAAGTGGGAATGGGCAAAATCAGCCTTTACGCTTCCGATGTCACCCACAGCATCGACGCCAACGGCTACCAGACGCGGCTGGCGGGCGGGGCGTCCCGCAATGCCCCCGAGGACAACCAGCCGCCGCGCATCAGCCTGTTTATGGACAGCAAGGCGTTTGTGTTCGGTGGCCTCACGGGCCAGACCACCACGCTGCTGGCGGACCTGTCCGACGAAAACGGCATCAACACCACAGGCACGGGCATTGGCCACGACATCACGGCTATAATCGACCACGACCCGAATAAGCTGCTGGTACTGAACGAGAGCTACGTGGCCAATGTGGGAGACTTTACCTCGGGCAACGTGAAAAACCTGTTCAAAGACCTGAGCACGGGGCCGCACTCGCTCACTGTGAAGGCCTGGGACACGTATAATAACTCGGCCGAAAAGGAGATTGAGTTCATCGTAGCCCACGATGTGAAGCTGGCGCTCGACCATGTGCTGAACTACCCCAATCCGTTTGCCCACTCCACTACGTTCTTCTTCGACCACAACCAGGCGGGCAGTGAGCCCGACAACCTGGACGTACAAGTGCAGATTTTTACCGTGGCCGGCCACCTGGTGCGTACCCTCAATGCCATTGTGCCCAGCACCGTAGCCCACCAGCAGAGCATCAGCTGGAACGGCCGCGACGATTACGACGACCAGCTGGCCCGCGGCGTATACGTTTATCGCCTCACCGTGCGTTCGCAGCGCAACAATTCGGTGGCGTCGAAATACGAAAAACTCGTCATCCTCAATTAATCCGCTTTTATTTGCGCCCGGGCTACACCCGGTCCTCATTTCCCACCTCTATGCAGCTTCTTTTTTCCCGTTCGCGCGTGGCGCTTTCAGCCGGCTTGCTGGCCGTAGCGGCCACTGCCCAGGGCCAGACTACTCCCCACACCATTACCACGGCCGTGCCTATTCTGACCCTCAGCCCCGATGCGCGTTCATCGGCCCTGGGCGAGGCGGGCGTGGCAACTTCGCCCGACGCGAACTCGGCGTATTTCAACCCGGGCAAGCTGGGCTTCGTGCAGTATAAGTACGCAGCTTCGGTATCGTATTCGCCCTGGCTGCGCAACATCACCGACGACATGAGCCTGTCGTACCTCTCGGGCTATGCCAAGGTGGGCAAGCGCTCCGCCTTCGGGGCTTCGCTGATGTATTTCGATTTGGGCAGCATTGACTACCGCGATGGCGGCAACCTGCCGGTCGGTTCCTTCAACCCCAAAGAATATGCCCTGGCCGTATCCTACGGCTTGCAGCTGACGGATAATTTCGGGGTGGGCGCTTCGGTGCGCTACATCCGCTCCAACCTGGTGGGGGCGTACGCAAACAACGACGCCAAGTCCGGCAATGCCGCCGCCGTGGACCTGGGAGCCTATTATTCCAAGGATGCCACTATTGGTACCGGCATCTATAACCTGGCTTTTGGGGCTTCGATAACCAACATCGGCAACAAGATGACCTATGCCGACCCGCTCAACCCCAGCTTCCTGCCCACCACGCTGAAACTGGGCACGGCCATCACCCGCGAGATTGACCAGTACAACAAGATTACGGTCACCTTCGACGCCAGCAAGCTGCTCGTGCCTTCGCCATACTACATTGATGGCGTGTCGGCCAATGACCCACGGGTTAAAGACGAGAACACCCGCCGCAACAACCAGAACATCGTGAGCGGCATCTTCAACTCCTTCAGCGATGCCCCCGGTGGTGCCAAAGAAGAGTTGCGCGAAATCAACCTTTCGAGCGGCCTGGAGTACAACTACAACGACCTGCTGTATGCGCGGGGTGGCTACTTCTACGAAAACCCCGAAAAGGGTGGCCGTCAGTACGTGAGCCTGGGCCTGGGCGTGCGCTACCAGGTGTTTGGCATCGACGGCACTTACCTGGTACCCACGGGCCAGAACAGCCAGGCCAACCCCCTGGCCCAGACCATTCGCGTATCGCTGCACTTCAACCTGAACAAGCTGTCTGAGGCGTTCGACGAGAATGGGGCCGGTGGCACCAGCGGCGACACGCCTTCGAACTAACCCGTCCTTTTTTAGTTACCCCACAGCTCCCCTTCTCGGCCGAGAAGGGGAGTTTGTTATTACTGCTTATGCCTTCTTCTTCGACTTCTGCTTCGATGCTCGACCGTACCGTTGCCCCTCCCGTTCAGCCCCTGGCCCGCGTTACGCTTCCCGATGCCGATGTACACACCCTGCCCAGCGGTGCCCGCCTGCATGTACTGGCCAACGATGCCCAGCCCGTGGTGCGCCTGCAAGCCGTGTTCCGGGCCGGCAAGCTGGCCGAAAACCGCCCCGGTCTGGCGTCCCTCACCGCCCGCATGCTGCTGGAGGGCACCACCACCCGCACCGCTCGCCAGATTGCCGACGAGGTGGCCTTCTACGGCGCCTCGCTCGACTGCGACTCCGGCTTCGACCGCTCCACGCTCACGCTCTACTGCCTCACCCGGCACCTGCCCACGCTGCTGCCGCTGGTGATTGACGTGCTCAGCAACCCGGCCTTTCCGGCGGCCGAGCTGGAGCAATTGAAAACCCGCACCATTCAAAATGCGCGCGTCGAGCGCAAAAAGACCAGCTACCTGGCCTCCGAGCGGTTCAATGAGCTGCTCTTCGGAGCCGATACGGCCTACGGCCGGCCTTTCGATGCCGAAGCCTACCAGGCCCTGACGGCAGTGGAAGCGCAGGCTTTTCACCAAACAATGTATTCGTTCAGCAACGCCGAGATTTTCCTCTGCGGCGATGTAGCCGCCGAGCAGGAATTGGTAGCCGCTACCTTCGGCACAGCTCCGGTTACGGCAGTGCCCCTGGCCGCGTCGCCCGCTGTTGACGAGCCTGTCATTTCTGCGCTGCCCGACCGGGTGGCCGTGACCGGCAGCTTGCAGGCGTCCATTCGCATGGGCCGGCCCTGGCCCGCGCCCACCCATCCCGATACCCACCGCCTCCGGCTGCTGGTGAACGTGTTCGGCGGCTACTTTGGCTCGCGCCTGATGCGGAATATCCGCGAAGACAAGGGCCTGACCTACGGCATTTATGCCAGCGTGGCTCCGCGCGAGTTCGGGACAACGCTCGTTATTGGCACCGATGTGAAAGGCGAAAGCGCTGACTTCGCGGTGAGCGAGATTGAGCTGGAGCTGCGCCGCCTGCAGGAAGAGCTGATTCCGGAAGAGGAGCTGGAAACGGTGAAAAACTACATCCTGGGCAAGTTTGCCAACGAGCTGTCCACCGTTTTCGAGCAGTGCGACAAGTACAAGAACCTCGTGTTCCTGAACCTGCCCGCCGATTATTACACCCAATTTGTGCAGCAAACCGAAGCCGCCGATGCCCAAACGCTGCAAGCGCTGGCTCAGTCTTACTTCGCACCCGCAGCTATGCAGACGGTTATCGCCGGCCCGCCGCTGAAGCTTACCGCCTAAGTACTTAAGCTGCGAAGTAGCCGCGTAGCGGTGGCAGGTGTGTAGCCAACCGAATAAAGCCGCGAAAAAGCCGCGTAGCGGTGACAGAAAGCATGAGCAATCTGTCACCGCTACGCGGCTTTTTCGACGCTATGCCGGAAGTTCTACACACCTGCCGCCGCTACGCAGCTACTCCGCAATTTGGCCGCTTTGCAGAGGAGCTACTTCGGCAAACTCAGCATGACCGATTTAATGTATTCCTACGCCGGCTCCTGAATGGCGGGCGGCGTAGCGTTGTACTCAACTGTAGCGGTGCGGTGCTCCGCGCCTTTTTTGCCCTTGTCGTCCTTCACATCGCGGCGGCTGAAGGGCCGGATGATGAGCCGCAACGCCTGGTCGGAGCTGAAGTAGCTGAAGGCCCAGTCCACCAGCGCCACCACTTTGTTGCGGAAGCCCACCAGCGTCATCAGGTGCACAAACAGCCAGGTGAGCCAGCCGAAGAAACCGTTGAAGTGGATGTTGCCGGGCAGGTCGACCACGGCCTTGTTGCGGCTCACAATGGCCATCGAGCCTTTGTTGTTGTACACGAAGTCGCGGGGCGTTTCGCCGCGCAGCATACGCTGGAGGTTGAGGGCCAGGTGGTCGGCGTGCTGCTGGGCCACGGGCGCGAGCATGGGCATGCCCTGGGGCATGTCGGTGGTCACCATGTTGGCCACGTCGCCGATGGCGAAGATGTTGGTCTGGCCCTGCACCAGGTTCCAGTCGTTCACCGTGATGCGCTTGTTGCGGGTCACGGCCTCGGCGGGCAGGCCGGGTACTTCGGCCCCGTTCACGCCAGCGGCCCATACCAGGTTTTCGGTCTGAATAAATTCGGTATCCGAAAAATAAGCCTTGCCGTCCTCGTAGCGTTTAATGGCCGTGTTGAGCTGCACCAGCACGCCCAGGTCGTCCATGTAGCGCTTGGCATCGGCCTGCGAGGCCAGCGACATGGGCCCGAGCAGCGCTGGCCCTGCTTCCACCAGGAAAATCTGCATGGCCTGCAGGTCCAGCTCCGGGTAGTCCTTGGGTAGCACGTGCTTGCGCATTTCGGCCAGCGAGCCGCTGATTTCCACGCCCGTAGGGCCGCCGCCCACTACCACGATGTTCAGCAGCGCCTGCTTCTCGGCCGGGTCGCTGGTGAGCAGGGCTTTCTCAAAATTCTGAAAGATGAAGCTGCGCAGGTTCAGGGCATTCGGGATGCTCTTGATTTGCATGGCGTTGCGCTCAATGCTCTCCAGCCCGAAGAAGTTGGTGAGCGAGCCGGTGGCCAGCACCAAGTAGTCGTATTGGATATGGCCTACGCTGGTTACCAAAGTGTTGGTAGCCGATTCTATCCGCTGCACGTCGGCCATGCGGTAGAAGAAGTTGGTCTGCCCCGCAAAAATCTTCCGAATCGGATACGCAATGCTGTCGGCTTCCAATGCGCCGGTGGCTACCTGGTACAGCAGCGGCTGGAAGTTGTGGTAGTTGTTGCGGTCGACGACGACGACCTGCACCGGGGCTTTGCGCAGCGCCTGGGCCAGGCGCAAACCGCCAAAGCCACAGCCTACAATAACGACGCGCGGCTTATCCGAAACGGGGAGGTTGGTATCCATAGGACCACAAATTGAGTTGATTTCAACTCATTAAACAGATATCTATGGCTTCTGGTTGGCTATTGGCCTGAAATACCTGTATATATTGAGATGGCTAGCGGTTGTGCGTTTGGCGGGTTCAGGCGTTTCAGTAGCCGTTTGATTTCCAGACGGGGGGTGCCGAAATTGAGCATCGGCCCTACCGGAATCCCGAATGCTTCGAGGTCGTTGAGTAGTTGCAGTCAAACTGTCGACTGCTTTTAACCCAACCAATACCTGGCCTTCGACGAAAAAATCGGCCCTTCGGGAGCCGACTTTTTCGTTCTCGTAATAAATGGGCAAGTCAATTTCGCGCTCGGCGTTCAACCTCTTCAACGGGTAAAAGGTAGCGAAAGAAAGTCCGAATCAGAACCATAAAAACCCGTCCAATCGGTCAAAATCCACTTAATCGGTGGTCCTATTCGTCGTCGTAGTTCTTCTTCTTAAACTCGCCTTTTTTCACCTGCTGAATGAGCTGGAGCCAGCTAAATGGGTTGAGCAGCGGGTTGTTGGAGTACTGGTTGGGGGCCATGCCCATGCGGCGGTCGTAGTCGAGCTGCTGGTTGCTCATCGACTGGCGGAAGTTGGCCACCGCGCCCATGGGCTGGGTGCGGAAAATGCGGTTCATCAGTTCCTGGTTCAGGTTGTCGGCGGCGGCGGTGCCGCGCTCGGTGGGCAGGCGCAGGGCCAGGAAGGCTTTTTTGAAGTCGCGCTCGGTGGTGTAGGGAAATACGCGCACCTCGGGCAGCACGGTGGCATCTTCCTTCAGCTGCACGATAACAGAGTAGCTCTGGCGCTGGAAATCCTTCGGGATGATGATGGTCTGGTTGGCATAGCCCAGCGAGCGAATCACGATGCTGTCGCCGGCCAGCACGGCCATCGAGAAATAGCCGTAGATGTTGGACGCCGTGCCCCGGCCTGCCTTGGGCACGTATATCGTGGCCCCGGGCACGCCCAGCAGGCTGTCGCCGGTGGCCACAATGCCGGTGAACTGAATCACCTTGCGCTTGCCCTGGGCGTGCGCGCCCGAGCCGGCCAGCAGCATGAGCAGCAGCGCCGCGGCAAAAAAGAAGGGAAAGCGACGAAGGCGCAAGAAATCAGGCATATTCAGATAGCGGAAAAACAAATATACGGCATCCGATTCGGGGCCGATGGTAACTTTGGGCAGAAAGAACGACGGGCAAACTTCCCCTTCCCAGACAGCAGATGCGCTTGAAACATTTCACGGTTGCTTTTGGGCAGCAACTTTTTAAATCTTTGGGCGATGAAAGCCGCGTGCGCATCCTGCATTTGCTGTGGCGCAACCAGGAAATGGTGGTGGCCGACCTGGAACAAGTGCTGGATTTCACTCAGACCAAAACCAGTCGGCAATTATCGTACTTAAAAAATGCAGGTTTGGTGAATGTGCGCCGGCTCGATAACTGGATGTATTATTTCCTGAAAGAAGAGACGGCCGAGCTGCTCCATGAGTTGCTGGCCTTCATGGAAAAAGACCCCCAGCTGCTGCACGACCAGCAAGTGTACCAAACCCTGTGGTCGAACCGCGAGCTGGCCGCGTATAAGCTGCAAAACCGCCACTGGCACGGCCTGGGGTAGGCTTTAATACAATAACCGTCATGCTTCGCTGCGCTCCGCATGACGGTAAGTTTCTTATTAATCGTCATTATGAGTACCGTTCGCCGCCTTTTTGTGTGCATCAATCAGAAATCCGGGGTAGGGGAGGACGTGGCCAAAGCCCTGCAAAAAGAGCTGAAGATTCAGAACCTGAAAAAGCTCCTGAGTAGCGGCGAGAAGCAGCAGGTACGCATCCAGACCTGCAACTGCCTCGACCTGTGTAAACAGTGCAAAAAAGGCCCCGGCGCGGCCCTCATCGTATATCCCGAAGGCACGGCCTACGGCAAAGTGCGCCCCGCTGATGCCGCCGAGCTGGTAGCCCGGCACCTGGGCCTGGGGCAGGTAGTGGAGCGCCTGCTGCTGCGCGACGAATAGGCCGGCGAAAGCCAGCCTCCGCGGGGCAAAAAGGGCCTTTGGCCGGGCCGGCCGCCGCTACTGCCAACCGTAGGGCTACATAATCCGTTGATAGGGCAATCCATTTGCTTTTCATTCCCGCTCCCATGCGTTTTTCTCTCGCAGCCCTGGTTTTCTCCGGGCTGAGCTTTACCGCCGCCGCCCAGCCAGCTGCGCCCCCCGATTCGGTTTACACCACGCCCCCGGCCGCGCCTCGCAGCGTTGGCCTTGCGCCAATGGCCGGGCAGCAGGTCCGCAGCACCAAGTCTTTCGGCCAGCTGGGTAAGAATGGCAACCTTAGCCTGTTGCCCATTCCGGTGCTGTTTTATCAGGCCGAAACCGGATTTGGCTATGGCCTAGGTGCCTTGCTCAGCGGCCGGTTTTCGTCCGATACCCTTACCCGGCCTTCCAACGCGCGGCTGCAATACTGGACTACCACCGAGGGCCAGTCGCTCATTCAGCTGGTGCACTCGGTGTACACGCCGGGCGAAAAATTTTACCTGAACGGTGAAATCAGCGCCTACGACATCCTGCTGTATTACTACGGCAAAGGGCCGGGCACTACCAGCGCCAACGAGTCGGAAACGGATTACAAGCTGTTCATTATCAACCAGCGGCTTCAGAAGCAGATTGCACCCAAGCTGTTTTTTGGTGCGCTGTACCGCTTCACCAACATCACGGGGGTGAGCGCGCCGGCCAAAACCACCGACGGCAACAGCACCAACTTCTTCTACAACGACTCGCGCATGACCGAGCGCGAACGGCAGAATACCAAGATTTCAGGCCTCGGGCCGGTCCTCACCTACGACACGCGCGATGTGCCGCTGGCCGCTTTCAGTGGTAATCTGCTCGATGTGAGCGCCACCTTCAACGGCACGGGCCTGGGTTCCGACTACCGCTTTACGCGCTATCAGGTCGATGCCCGCCACTTTCAGCCGCTGGGGTCCAACCGTACCATTCTGGCCGCGCAGTTTCTCGGGCAGTTCCACACCGGCGATGTGCCTTTCCGCGAGCTGGCCGGTATTGGTGCCAACCTGGGCGGCACGCTCTACAACAACGCCAACCTGTTGCGCGGCATCTACGAGCAGCGCTACCGCGACCGCCAGATGATTATGTTTCAGGCCGAAATCCGTCATAAGCTGTTCCCCAATGCCAATATCAGCTGGTTGAAGCGCTTCGACGGAGCTGTGTTCGGTGGCGTAGGCAACGTGAACCAGTACATCGACAAGTTCAACCTCAGCGATACCAAGTACGCCGGGGGCGCGGGCATCCGCTTCAACTTCATCCGCCGCGACCGCGTGAACCTGCGCCTCGACTACGCCGGCGGCACCGGCAGCAAGCCGGGCATCCTGTTTGCCATCGGCGAAGCCTTCTAGGAACCGCTGATTCTTGCAATAAGCCTCTTCTGGTTTCAGGAGAGGCTTTTTTGTGGCGTTTAAATTCCATTTTTAATCAAAACAGCTACCGCCGCCAGTTTTCTGATTGTCTGAGGAATAATGATGTTAAAAGCCCGTTAATAAGTGTGCTGGTGCATTATTGGAGTAAGCTGAACCTTATCCTTTGGCCCTTTCCCGGCGTACACCCGGCCCAATGGACCACGCTACCCCCGCGCGTTTCCTGGCGGCCCACGAGGCCACGGCTACCGCTCCCATGTCTTTGCTGCTGCGGCAGCCCCTGCCACCCCGCGACCAATGCGCGGCCCGCCTGCGTCGGCAACTGCCGCCGCCCCGCGCCGGCCTGCGCATCAGCGTCATCATTCCGGCCAAAGACGAGGCCGTCACCCTGCCCGCCGCCCTGGCCGCGCTGGCCGCCCAAACCACCGAGCACGGCCAACCCTTGCCCCCCAGTAGCTTCGAGGTCATCGTATTGGCCAATAATTGCCAGGATGCCACCGCCGCCGTGGTGCGCCGTCAGGCTCGGCGCTTTCCCGCGCTGGTGGTGCACGTGGCCGAGCTGTGCCTGGCCGGCGACACGGCCCACGTAGGCCGCGCCCGCCGCCTGCTGATGGACGAGGCCTGCGCCCGGCTGGAGCAGGTGGGCCAGCCCACCGGCATCATTGCCAGCACCGATGCCGATACCCGGGTAGCGCCCGATTGGCTGGCCACCATTCAGGCCGAAATAGCGGCCGGGACCGATGCCGTGGGCGGCCGCATCTTCATCAGTGAGGAAGAGGCCGTGCCGACGGCGCTTCAGCGCATTCAGGCGCACGACGCGGCTTATCGCCTGCTTTGCGCCCGCCTCGAAGACCTGACCGACCCAGCGCCGGCCGACCGGTGGCCGCGCCACCACCAGCATTTTGGGGCCAGCCTGGCGCTCACGGCCCGGGCCTACCGCCGGGTAGGCGGCCTGCCCGAAGTCCGGTTTCTGGAAGATGAAGCCCTGTGCCAGCAGCTGCGCCGGCACGACTTAACCCTGCGCCACAGCCCCCGGGTGCGCGTGCTCACCTCGGCCCGCCGCCAGGGCCGGGTAGAAGTGGGCCTGTCCTGGCAGCTGAACGAGTGGCTCCGCATGAGCCAGCAGCAGCGCGAGCCGCACGTTGAAAACCCCGTGCAGCTGCTGCGGCAGTGGCAGCTGCGCCGCCAGCTCCGCGCCTGCTGGGCCGGCAGCCCAGGCGCCGAGCCCGATGCCGCAATAGCCCGCCTGGGCCTGCCCGTAGCCACGGTGCTGGCCCAAATGCGGGAGGCGCCCACGTTCGGGGTGCTGTGGGAATGGGCGCTGGCCCACAGCCCCACTCTGACCATGGCGATGGTGCCACTATCGCAGGCGCTGCTGGTGCTGCCCCGGCTTATTCGGAGCGGCGTGGTGGCGCAGTCGCGGCCAGTGGCCTAGCGCTTTTCCAGCAAGTCGAGCCGGTAGGTTTCGTGGCGCTGGCCGGTGAGGTGGCGTAATGGGCCATTGCTCGTGGTTTTGGCCAGGAAGAGTTCATGCACGTCGTCGCCGGTCAGGGGGTAGTCGTGCACGGGCGGCGTCCAGTGCACCAATAGCAGCTGGCCGCCAGGATTCAGGCTGGTGATGAGCAAGTCGGCGGCCCGGGCCAGGTCGGCGGGCGACCAATAATAGCCCACTTCCGAAAGCACGATTAAATCGAATGTCTGCCGGGGAAATTCCTCGGGCACCCGCAGCTGCCGGATTTCCACCTGCGGCAAGCCCACGCACCGCGCCCGTGCCTGCGCCAGTGCCGCCTCGCTCACATCCACGGCCAGCAGGTGGCCGCAGCGCGAAGCCAGCTGCGCCGTGAGCACCCCCAGCGAGCACCCTATTTCAAACACCTCCGCGTAGTGCGGATGCGGCAGGGCGGCCAGCGTGGCGGTGTATTTCCCGCGCTCATAGGGGCTGGTTTCGAAATTCCACGGGTCGCGGTTGGCCTGGTAAACGTGGTCGAAATACTCCGGCGGCAGCGTGTTGGGCTGGTTTTCGTTCATAATTCAAGCGCTTCAAAATAGACTTCGTAGGGCCCGGCAAAGTGCGCCAGCATGTCTGCCGATAATAGAAACCCTTCGGCATCATCGGAAAACACGCCGGGGGCCACCTGCGAGCGGTGTGCCGCAATGGCCTGCTGCTTCTGGCGCAAGCCCACCGCAATGTCCAGCCGGAAGCCCCGCACGGCATCGGCGGCCGTGGGCAGGTCCTCCGGCGCGGCGCGCTCCCAGGCCCACACCACGTATTCGAGGCGGCGCGGTGGGTGCGGCAGGCCGGCCAGGGCGGCTTGCACCAATTGGGCGGTGGCACGGTGGTCGGGATGGGGGTCGCGCCGCCAGGGCACCAGCACGGTAGCGGCCTGCTGGCGCTCCAGAAACTGCTGCAGCCGCGCCACGGCTTCGGTAAAGCCGGGCTCATCTGGGCCGCCGGGCACCCGGCCATCGGGCAGGGCCAGCAGCAGCGGCTCCGTTACATCAGCTCCCAGAAGGGTGAGGGCGTGGCGGAATTCGGCCGCCCGCACCGCCTGCCGCGCCGGTGCCGAAAACAGCGCCGAGCGGGGGTGCGACATGGTGCCATCGCTCACCAGCACGGCCGCCGTGGGCTGCCCGGCCTGGCGCAGCAGGGCCAGCAAGCCGCCGCAGCCCAGGGCTTCATCGTCGGGGTGCGGGGCAATAACTACGGTGGAGCCCAGGCCGGCCGCAAAGCTGGCGGCCCGAGCCGGATATTCGGAGAAAGGAAGCACGCTGAAAAATCCTGACAACTGACAACAAAAAACGGACAGCTAAAACGTCTTGCCTTCGAGCACGAAGCGGCCCACATCGGCCAATGCCCCATCGGGGGCGGGCTGGCGGAGGTAGTGGGTGAGGTCGCGGTGCAGGCGCTCGAACGGCTGGGGGCGCAGCAGGCCGCGCGCGCCCACGCAACGCTCGGCCAGGCGCAGCATCTCTAGGCTGATAGTCTCGATGGCAGTACGCATCATGTTGGCGTAGGCCACGGTGGCTTCGGCACCTTCGGGCGTGGCGGCACTGGGGCGGGCGGCATTTTCGGCGGCCCCGCGCAGCCACTGGCGGCCGCTTTCCAGCAGAATGGCCATTTCGCCGAGGCGCTGGCGCTGGTAGGGGTCGTCGGTGCGACCGAGGCTGCGTAGGAAGTCGCGGGTTTCGTCAAAAACAGCTTCGGCCCCGCCCAGCTGCACGGCCGCAAACCGAATGGCCCCGCCGCTGAACGCCGGCTGCTGGTAGTAGGCATTGGGCGGGCCGATGAGGTCCTCCGGCCCAATTTCCAGCCCGGTCAAATCGGCCCGGAAGCTGGCGGTGGCCCGCATGCCCAGCGGCTGCCAGAAAGAGCGGTCCAGCGCGGGCGGCTGGGCATCGGCCGGCAGCACAAACAGCTGCCAGCCCTGGCCATGCGGCAGTGCCCCGGTAATGAGCGGCCGCGCCAGCTGCCCGGCCCCGGAAGCGAAGGTTTTGGCTCCGCGCAGGCGGTAGCGGCCGTTGGGCAAGTCCTCCAGGTGCACGCCATCGGCCGGGTTTTCAGTGTTCCAAACGCCGAATAAGCGCCCGGCGCGGGCATCGGCCGCGTAGCCGGCCACCTGCGCTGCCGTGGCCAGCTGCTGAATAAGCAGCAGCGCGTTGGTGTGGCCTTCAAATACGCGCCCCACTGCCAGGTTGCCCCGCCCCACGTGCTGCAACACCCGCAGCAGCGGCAGCGTGGCCGCCGGCGCGTGCAGCCCGGCTCCACCCAGGGATGCGGGTAGCGCCGCCGTGAGCAGCCCGGCCGCGTGCAGCCAGCCAAACTCCTGGGTGGGAAAGCCGCCTTCCACATCGGTAGCGGCCGCCTGGTCGAAGAGGCGCGGGGCCAGCTGCGCGGCAGCCGCTTCGGCTTCGGTAGGCGTCATCACGGCCGGGGTGGGCGTTTCAACCGGGGTGGGCGTTTCAATAGGGCTGGGGTCAGTAGCGGGCAAAGCGGCAGCGGTAGTCAGCATGTGCTAGAATGGGTAAAGCAGGGTGCTTTGCTATACTTATCAAAGCGGCGCAGTGTTCGGTCAAAGCTGATTTTGTAGCCGGCGGGCGCGGTGGTAATAATTCGGTAACACTGCCTGCGGACGGCGGGCTAAGGCTGGGCGTACCTTCGTGGCGGCAATTATGCCCAGCTTTTTCGCCCGTTTTATGTCGTCCCGTCCCATTCGCGCCGCGTTGCTTTCCGTGTATCACAAAGACCGGCTGGCCCCGCTGGTGCAGGTATTGCGCCAGCACGGCGTCACGCTGTACTCCACTGGTGGCACCCAGAAATTCCTCGAAGAAGAGGGTGCCGAAGTAACCGCCGTGGAAGACCTCACCGGCTTTCCCGAAGTGTTTGGTGGCCGCGTAAAAACGCTGCATCCCAAGGTGTTCGGTGGCATCCTGCACCGCCGGCACGACGTAGGCGACCTCGCCGAAGCCGAGCAGCATGATATTCCCCCCATCGACCTGGTAGTGGTCGATTTATATCCTTTCGAAGAAACCGTAGCCAGCGGGGCCGAAGAGCAGGACGTCATCGAAAAGATTGACATCGGGGGCATTTCGCTGCTGCGCGCCGCCGCCAAAAACTTCCGCGACGTGCTCGTAATCAGTAGCCGCGACCAGTACGCGGCCGTCACCGAGCTGCTCACCGCCAAAAACGGCGCGACTGACATTGAAGACCGCCGCCACTATGCCGCCGCCGCCTTCGCCACCACCTCGCACTACGACACCGAAATTTTCCGGTATATAAGCAAAGGCACTGAATGGGAGCAGCCAGATTACACGATTGAGTCGCTTCAGGCGAAAGCTGCTCGTGAGAAGAACGAGTTGGGCGGCTTAGTGGAAGCCGGCTGGCATACGACCATTCACCCTGCTGCCACGCCCCTGCGCTACGGCGAGAACCCCCACCAGGCCGGCACGTTCTACGGCGACCTCACGGCCCTGTTCGACCAGCTGCACGGCAAGCAGCTGAGCTACAACAACCTGGTGGATGTGGATGCCGCCGTGGCCCTCATGGCCGAATTCACCGACGGCGAGCCGGCCTGCGCCATTCTCAAGCACACCAACGCCTGCGGCGTGGCCCAGGCTGCCACGCTGCGTGAAGCGTATGTGAATGCCCTGAGCTGCGACCCGACTTCGGCTTTCGGCGGCGTCATCATCGTGAACAAGGAAGTAGACGCGGCCACTGCCGCCGAGCTCAGCCAGCTGTTCTTCGAAGTCCTCATCGCCCCCGGCTTCGCCGCTGATGCGTTGCCCGTGCTCCAGAGCAAGAAAAACCGCATTCTGCTGCTACAAAAGCCGGTGGAGTTCCCGAAGAAGCTCGTCAAGACCCTGCTCAACGGCATTATCGAGCAGGATGCCGACCGCCAGACCGAAACCGCCGCTGATTTCCGCACCGTAACCCAATCGGCCGCGACTGAAGAGGAAACGGCCGCCCTCGTTTTCGCCGGCAAAATCTGCAAGCACACCAAGAGCAACACCATCGTGCTGGCCCGGGCCGGCCAGCTGCTGGCCTCCGGCGTGGGCCAGACCTCGCGCGTGGATGCCTTGCGCCAGGCCATTGAAAAAGCCCGCACCTTCGGCTTCGACCTGCACGGCTGCGTGATGGCTTCCGACGCCTTCTTCCCCTTCCCCGACTGCGTGGAAATTGCCGGCGCGGCCGGCATCCGCGCCGTGGTGCAGCCCGGCGGCTCCATCAAGGATGCCGACAGCATTAAGGCCTGCGATGATTTGGGCATGGCCATGGTGCTCACCGGCGTGCGGCATTTCAAGCACTAGTTCTCGTCTGTCATTGCGGGCGCCCCCATTCCCGGGCCACGCGAAACCTCACCCCCTGACCCCCTCTCCAAAAAAGAGGGGGCACCGGACTTGTTCCAAACGTAAAGGATTTGAATACAAAGAGTCCAGTGCATTGCGCTGGACTCTTTGTTCTTTTAACATTCTGTCCGAACCGGTGCCCCCTCTTTTTTGGAGAGGGGGTCAGGGGGTGAGGTTTCGCATGGCCCGGGAATGGGGGGCGCCTGCAATGACAGAGCGGAATACCATAATCCCGTTCACCAACCCCGCGCAAACCTTCCGTACCTTTGCGCATTATTCTGCCCGACCCTATAATCGGGCTCCGCCTTATTGCAGCTAACTCAATGGGTTTCTTTAATTTCCTGACCAGCGACATCGCCATCGACCTGGGTACGGCCAATACGCTCATTATTCATAACGATAAAATCGTGGTGGATGAGCCGAGCATCATCGCCAAAGACCGAACTACGAATAAAGTCATCGCCGTGGGCCGCCAGGCCCAGCAGATGCACGAAAAAACGCACGATAACATCCGTACCATCCGCCCCCTGAAGGACGGCGTGATTGCCGATTTCCACGCCGCCGAGGAAATGATTAAGGGCATGATTAAGATGATTGACACGCGCAAGCGGCTATTTCAGCCCTCGCACCGCATGGTCATCTGCATCCCGTCGGGCATTACCGAGGTAGAGAAGCGCGCTGTGCGCGACTCCGCCGAGCACGCCGGAGCCAAGGAAGTGTGGATGATTCAGGAGCCCATGGCCGCCGCCATTGGCATCGGCATCGACGTGCAGCAGCCCGTGGGCTCGATGATTATCGACATCGGAGGTGGTACCACCGAAATTGCGGTAATCGCACTGTCGGGTATTGTGTGCGACCAGTCCATAAAAACGGCCGGCGACGTGTTCAATCAGGACATTCTCGACTACATGCGCCGGCAGCACAACCTGCTCATCGGCGAGCGTTCGGCCGAGCGCATCAAAATTGAAGTTGGCGCGGCCCTCACCGAACTCGACGTGCCGCCGCCCGACCACGAAGTGCGCGGCCGCGACCTGATGACGGGCATTCCGAAAGTTATCAAAGTAACCTTCTCGGAAATCGCCATTGCCCTCGACAAATCGGTGGCTAAAATTGAAGAAGCGGTATTGAAAGCCCTCGAAATTTCGCCGCCCGAATTGTCGGCCGATATTTACGAAAACGGCATTCACCTCACCGGTGGCGGCGCCCTGCTGCGCGGGCTGGATAAGCGCCTGGCCGCCAAAACCAAGCTGCCGATTCACATTGCCGAAGACCCGCTGCGCGCCGTGGTGCGCGGCACGGGCAAGGCTATTAAGGACATTCAGGCCTTCAAGGGCGTGCTGCTGACTTAACTCAAGCTGATAATAGTTGAACGTCATGCAGAGCGCAGCGAAGCATCTTTACTGCGTAGGTAATCAGATTTACTACAGCGGTAGAGATGCTTCGCTGCGCTCTGCATGACGTTCTATGTTCTCCGACAAAAAGTAAAATACCTCCGTGCGGAATCTATTTCTTTTCCTATTTCGCTTTCGCGGGGCGCTGGTATTTGGCTTATTGGAAATAATCAGCCTGTATTTATTCATTACCAGTAATTCGTACCAGCGGGCGGCGTTTTTTAATTCGGCCAACTCCTACGCGGGCACGGTGCTGGCCCGCCGCACCCAGATACTGGACTATTTCCAGCTGGCCGAGATAAACCAGCAGCTGGCCGCCGAAAATGCGGCCCTCCGCCAGCAACTTTTTCCGGCCGATTCGACGCGCCGCGAGGCCGATTCGGTGGCCCTGGCCCCGGCCCGCGCCGATTCGCTGAAGCGCGTGCGCTACCAGCGGCCGGCAACCAAGCCCGATACCTTATTGCTGGGGCAGCAGCTGGTAGCGGCCCGCGACCCAAGTTATCCACTTATTCCGGCCCGGGTTATCAACAACATGCTGCATAATGTGGATAACTATCTCACGCTGAACGTGGGCAGTGCCGATGGCGTGGTGCCCGGCAAGGGCGTGGTGGCGGCCGGGGGCGTGGTGGGCCGCGTGAAGGTGGTGAGCGCGCATTATGCCACCGTCACGAGCCTGCTGCATTCGCAGACGCGCATTGCCTCCAAAATCAAGCGCGATGGCACGTTCGGTACCATCAAGTGGCAGGGCGACGACCCCACCCACGCGCTGCTCGATAACGTGCTGCGCGAAACCAAGCTGGTGAAGGGCGATACGGTGCTCACGTCGAGCTACAACTCGGTATTTCCCGAGGGCATTTTCATTGGCACCATCGACTCCTTTGTGAAGGAGCCGGACAAGAATTTCTGGACTATCCGGGTGAAGCTGGGCGTCAATTTTGCCAACCTGACCTACGTGTACATCGTGACCAATCGCAACAAGCCCGAGCGCGACACCCTGGAAACCCACACGGGCATGCTCCCGAAAGGAGGGACGCGTCCATGAGCGGCCTGCGGTTCATTTTTTTGCAGGTGCTGCGCTTCGTGCTGTATGCGGGCGTGCACGTTTTGCTAATCAGTCGGCTGGTGCTGTTTGATTTGGGCTGGTGCTTTTTCTACCTGGGCTTTTTGCTGTTTTTGCCCATCACCACGCCCATCGTGGTGCAGCTCCTGCTCTCGTTTGCGATGGGGCTCACGATGGATATTTTTTACGACACGGGCGGACTGCACGCGGCGGCGGCGGTGCTGCTGGGCTTTTTGCGGCCGTGGGTGCTGCGCCTGCTCACCCCGCGCGACGGCTACGACAGCGCCGACGCCGTGAACGTGCACCAGATGGGCTGGCAGTGGTTTGGCGTGTACATGACGCTGCTGGTGGTGCTGCACCACGCCGCGTTTTTCCTGCTGGAGCTGGGCAGCTTCCGGCATTTTGGCACCACGCTGGGGAAAATGCTGGTGAGTGCACTCTTTACCAGCCTCGCGCTGTTGATTGTGCAGCTGCTGTTTTTCCCGGTGCGCCGGGGACGGAGTTAATTTATTATTTCTGTCATCCTGAGCGGAGCGAAGGACCTTATCACACTAGATTGGTTAGCAGCAATTTCAAACCGATGCAGACGTGATAAGGTCCTTCGCTCCGCTCAGGATGACAAACGTGAACTATGCAATACCTCGAAGGCCGTAAGTACGTGGTGCAGGGCATCTTTTTGTTGGTGGCCCTCATCTTCCTCACCCGCCTGTTTTTCATGCAGGTGCTGGACGGGACGTATAAGCTGGCCGCCGACAAAAACACCCTGCAGCGCCTGGTGCAGATTCCGTACCGGGGGCTGATTTACGACCGCAAAAACCTGCCCCTGGTGCAGAATACGCCGGTGTACGACCTGGTGGTGGTGCCCCGCGAAGTGAAGCAGCTCGACACGCTCCGCTTTGCCGAATTGCTGCAAATACCGCTGGAAGACCTGCGCGCCAGCCTGAAAGCGGCCAAAAAGTATTCGCGCGTGAAGCCCTCGCCCATCCTGCAAAACCTGACGACGGCCGATTTGGCGGTTATTCTGGACAAGCTGGGCGACTTCCCGGGCTTCCGCACCCAGACGCGCATGGCGCGCGCCTACCGCACGCCCAACCTTGCCCACGCCCTGGGCTACGTGGGGGCCATCACGCCGGCTTTTCTCGAAAAGCCCAAGTACGCCAAGTACCAGCCCGGCGAGAACGTGGGCATTTCGGGCCTGGAATCTTACTACGAGCAGACGCTGATGGGCCGGCGCGGCGTGCAGTACAAGATGGTGAACGTGCGCGGCATCGAAAAAGGCAAGTTTCGCGGGGGCGAGTTCGACACGCTGTCGGTGGCCGGGCAGGACCTGCACCTGAGCATCGACGCGGAATTGCAGGCCTATGGGGAGCAGTTGCTGGCGGGCCGGCGCGGCTCCATTGTGGCCATCGACCCCAAGACGGGCGAGATTCTGGCCTTCGTCTCGGCCCCGCACTACAAGCCGCAGCTGCTTACGGGTAAGGGCTCGGGCAACCGCTACATGGCCCTGCTCAACAACCCCGACCGTCCGCTGTTCGACCGCCCGCTGATGGCTACCTATCCGCCGGGCTCGGTGTTTAAGCTGGTGAATGAGCTGGTGGCCTTGCAGTTGGGCGTGGTGCAGCCCAGCACCGGCTTCGAGTGTAACCAGAAGCTGGTGAAATGCACCCACCGCCACGAGTACCCGGCCAACGTGAGCCTGGCCATCAAAAACAGCTGCAATCCTTATTTCTACCAGGTGTTGCGGGCAGCGGTGGTCCGCGGGCAGGCCAAGAATAAGTACGACGATGCCCACATCGGCCTGGGGCAGTGGCAGAAAATGGTGAAGTCTTTCGGCTTGGGCGAAAAGCTGGGCGTGGACATGAGCCAGGAAAAGCGCGGCCTGATTCCGTCGCCGGAGTTTTACGACCAGAAGTTTTTTGATAAGAAGCACAACCGGCAGCACCGCTGGAGCTTCCGCAACGTGTACTCGCTTAGTATTGGGCAGGGCGAAATCGGTATCACCGGCCTGCAAATGGCGAATGTGCTGGCCACCATCGCCAACCGGGGCTGGTACTATACCCCGCATTTCGTGCGCGGCATTGGCCAGGGCGGACCGCTGCCCGAATTCCGGCAGAAGCACTACACGGCCGTGGATACAACGCTGTTCAAGTACATCATCCCCGGCATGGAGATGGTGGTGGACGGCAACGGCGGCACCGGCAACCTGGCCTCGCTCTCGCAATACGGTATCACGATGGCCGGCAAAACCGGCACCGTGCAAAATCCTCACGGCTTCGACCACGCCACGTTCGCGGCCTTCGCCCCGGTGCAGGACCCCAAAATTGCCATTGCCGTGTTCATCGAGAACAGTGGCTTTGGCGGCACCAGCGCCGCCCCGGCCGCTGGCTTGATGATTGAGAAATACCTGCGCGGCAAAGTAGCCCCGCACCGCAAGCGCTGGGAAGACTGGGTGATGTACGGCGACTTCACCAAGCATCTGCATGGGATGTAGGAGCTGCCGGTCAAGGAAGAACGTCATGCCGAGCGCAGCCGAGGCATCTCGCGTGGGGTAGTAATCCAATCAACTGGATTTACTGCTGCACGCGAGATGCCTCGGCTCCGCTCGGCATGACGTTATACATTATGCAGCCGAGCCCCCAACCTTTCGGCCCCAAATCTGGTTCTACCCCTTCACAACCCCAGAAAAAACATGGAATCCCTCCAAGGAAAAGTCGCCCTCGTTACGGGCGCAGGCAAAGGAATTGGCCGTTCGGTGGCCCTGGCGCTGGCCGCCGAAGGCGTACACGTTGGTCTGCTGGCCCGGACTGAAAGTGACCTGCAAGCCGTAGCCGGCGAGATTATCGCCGCTGGTGGCACCGTTATTACGGCCGTGGCCGATGTGGCCGACCGCACCGCCGTGAACCTCGCCGTGGCTAAAATCCACCAGGAGCTGGGCCCGATTGACATCCTCATCAACAACGCCGGCATTGGCACGTTTGCCAAGTTTCTGGAGATGGAGCCCGAGCAGTGGGAGCACATCATTCAGGTGAACCTGATGGGTACATACTACGTGACCCGCGCCGTGCTGCCGGTGATGATTGCGCGCCAGACCGGCGATATCATCAATATTTCGTCCACGTCGGGGCAGCGCGCTGCCGCTGGCAGCAGCGCCTACAGCGCCTCGAAGTTCGCGGTGCTGGGCCTCACCGAGTCGCTGATGCAGGAGGTGCGCAAGCACAATATCCGCGTGTCGGCCCTCACGCCCAGCACGGTAGCCACGCCACTGGCCCTCGAAAACAAGCTCACCGACGGCAACCCCGACAAGGTGATGCAGCCCGAGGATTTGGCCGAGTTCATGGTGTCGCAGCTAAAGCTGAACCGCCGCATTTTTATTAAAGAAGCCGGTATGTGGTCGACAAACCCGTAATTTCGGGCACCCAATTGTTGGCGAAGCGCCCCCGCAGCCTGGCTGCGGGGGCGCTTCTGGTTATCACCAAACGCTCCAAGCTCCATGTCAAGCCCCGAAACCCAGCAGCAGCAGCTCGCCCAGGAAAAACAACTCGTTGCCGCCACCGCCGCCGGGTGGGTGCGCGATGGCATGGTGGTGGGGCTGGGCACGGGCAGCACGGCCGCGCCGTTTATTGAGCTGCTGGGCCAGCGGGTGCGCGAGGACGGCCTGCGCATTCAGGCCACGGCCACCTCGCGGGCCAGCGATGAGCTGGCCCGCGAGGTGGGCATCCCGATGCTGGAGCCCCGGCGCGGCCTGCGCTTCGACCTGACCGTGGACGGAGCCGACGAGCTCGACTCGCAGCTGCGCCTCATAAAGGGTGGGGGCGGGGCCTTGCTGCGCGAAAAGGTAATTGCCACCGCTTCCGACTACCTGCTCATCGTGGCCGATTCGTCGAAGGCCGTGGCGCAGCTGGGCCGGTTTCCGCTGCCGCTGGAAGTAGTGCCCTTCGCCCTGCCTTGGGTGCTGGATGCCGTGGCCGCCCTCGGCGGTGCGCCCGTGGTGCGGGTGAACAAGCTGAACCCCGCCGAGCTGGCCCAATCCGACCAGGGGAATTTATTGGTGGACTGTCATTTCGAGCAAATTGAAGACCCGTCCGCCCTGGCCCTCCAACTGAAAACCATCCCCGGAATGGTGGAGCATGGGTTGTTTCTGGGGTTGGCGCGGGCGGCCATCATCGTGCAGGGCGGGGCGGCGCAGGTGCTGCGCCCGGGCCAGGCGGCGGTGGCGGCCGCCGCATTTTCGGCGCTGCCCTAATGGTTGATTCCGGCCGATTCACGTTCCCGGCGGTGCCTGCCGTGCTGCTTTCCATTGTGAGCGTGCAGGGCGGGGCGGCCATTGCCAAAGGGCTGTTTCCGGTACTGGGGCCAGCGGGCACTACCAGCCTGCGGGTGGGTATTTCGGCGCTGGTGCTGCTGCTGGTGGTACGCCCGCAGCTGGGGCGCTTGTCGGGGGCGCAGTGGCGGGCAGTGGTGCCCTACGGCCTGGCCCTTGGGCTGATGAACCTGCTGTTCTACTTCGCCCTGGCCCGCATTCCGCTCGGGCTGGCCGTCACGCTGGAATTTGTGGGGCCGCTGGGCCTGGCGCTGGCCGGCTCGCGCCGCTGGGCCGATGCGGTGTGGGCGCTGCTGGCCGCCGCGGGCATCGCCCTGATTGCGCCGTGGCACAGCCAGGGGATTGACCTGCTGGGCCTGGCTTTTGCGCTGGCGGCTGGCGGGGCCTGGGCCGTGTACATTGTGCTGGGCCAGCGCACGGCGGCGGTGCTGCCGGGCCAGCAGGCAGTGGCTATCGGAATGCTATTTGCGGCGTTGCCGGTGCTGCCTTTTGGCGTGGCCAGTGGCAGCTTGCTGGGCCTTACGCCGCATTTGCTGCTGCTGGGCGGGCTGCTGGCGTTGTTTTCCAGCGTATTGCCTTTTTCGCTGGAAATGCAGGCGTTGCGCACGTTACCCACCCGCACCTTCAGCATTTTGATGAGTCTGGAGCCGGTGGCGGCGGCCATATCCGGCTGGCTGCTGCTGGGCGAGCGGCTGCTTTTGGGGCAGTGGCTGGCGGTGGGCTTCATTGTGGTGGCCAGTTTGGGGGCCACGCTGACGGCTGGAGCCGGGCCGGCAGTGCCGGCCGTGGGTGGGGAATAGGCGCGAGATAGAGGAGCTTTACTGCCACTACTTCGGTCGCGTGAACCCGGCCGCGCTTTGTGCAAATGGTAACGAAAAGGACCCCGGAAATTATTGCCAGGGCTCTTTTTTGTTGCTCAAAAATGAAACCGGGGCCGCAGCTCCGGTCTGGGCTTAGCGGGCCAAATCGGCCGCGGCGGGCTCATCCAGAAACCAATGCCGCTCGTTGGCCGAAGGGGTGATGAGCTGGGCCGGAAACTCCTCGGTGTTGCGCGGGCCCTGGCGCACCCGGCGCACAGCCGCCGCCTTATCGGCCCCAAAAACCAGGAAGGCCACAGCCCGGGCTTGGTTAATGAGCGGAGCTGTGAACGTAAGGCGGAACATACCTACCTCGGGCACAAATACGGCCTGGGCCTCGGCCACGGTGGCCTGCAATACCTCGGTGTGCGGAAACAGCGAAGCCGTATGCGAATTATCGCCCAAGCCCAGCAAAATCAAATCGAGCCGGGCGGGCTTGGGGCTGAAAAAGTGGTTGATTACCTGGGTGTAAGCCTTGGCCGCCTCGGCTGGCGGCAGGGCCGTATCGAAGCTGAAAACATGGTCGTCGGTAATGTTCAGCGGGGCCAGTAGGGCTTTTTTGGCCATCAGGTAGTTGCTCTGCGGGTCGGTGCGGGGTACGTTGCGCTCATCGCCGAAAAAGAAGTACGCTTTGGTCCAGTCAACCTGGTCGCGGTAGGCGGGCGAGGCCAGCAGCTCGTAAAGCTTTTTGGGCGAGCTGCCGCCTGACAGGGCCACGGCAAAGCGGCCGCGCGCAACAATGGCCTCGGCGGCACATGCCACAAAATAGTCGGCCAGGGCATGCAACGTGGCCTCAACGGTAGGCTGGATGTGTAGGTGCATGGGTTGTTTCAGGGGGGAGGCGAGTGTGGAAAAGTGCGGTTGCGTAGCGGAGGCTGGCATGCCGCGCGCAACCGAGGCATGCCGGCTTCCGCTACGCTTTTTTCTTGTCGCTGCTTTTCAGCGGCAGCGTAAACCAGTGGAAACCGTCGCGGGCAATAAGGGCTTCGGCCACTTCCGGGCCCCACGAGTCGGCCGAATAGTTGGGGAAGTTGAGGCTGGCGCGGCCCTGCCAGGCGTTGAGAATGGGCATCACCAAATCCCAAGCTTCCTCCACCTGGTCGCCGCGCATGAATAGCGTCTGGTCGCCGAGCATGGTGTCAAGTAGCAGGGTTTCGTAGGCTTCCGGCGCTTCGGCGGCGTAGGTGCCCTGGTAGTCGAATACCATGTCTACGGTGTTGAGCATCATGTCGAGGCCGGGGCGCTTGGCCTGCACTTGCAGCCGAATGCTCATTTCGGGCTGAATGCTGATAATGAGGCGGTTTTGCTGCCAGCTCTCGCCCGTTTCGGGTGGGAAAATGACGTGTGGCACGTCCTTAAACTGAATGCTGATGATGGACGCCGAGCGGTGCAGCCGCTTACCGGTGCGCACGTAGAACGGTACGCCCTGCCAGCGCCAATTATCCACAAAAAACTTCACGGCCGCGAAGGTTTCGGTGTTGGAAGCGGGGTTGGCGTCCTTTTCCTCGCGGTAGCCGGGTACCTCCTTGCCCTCAATCCAGCCCGCGCCGTACTGCCCGCGCACGGCCGACTCGCGCACCTCCTCGGGCGTGAAGCGGCGCATGGCGCGTAGCACGTCCACCTTGCGGTTGCGCACTTCATCGGCCGTAAAGTTCACGGGCGGCTCCATGGCCACCAGGCACAGCAGCTGCAGCAAGTGGTTCTGAATCATATCGCGCAGCGCGCCCGAGCCGTCGTAGTAGCCGGTGCGGTCGCCCACGCCCAGCTGCTCGGTCACCGAAATCTGGACGTGCTCGATGCTGTTGCGGTTCCAGAGCGGCTCCATGATGGCATTGGCGAAGCGGAAGGCCATGATGTTCTGCACCGTTTCCTTGCCCAGATAGTGGTCGATGCGGTAAATCTGGCACTCCTGGAAGTGCTGGGCCAGCAGCTTGTTCAGTGCCCGGGCCGACTCCAAATCGTGCCCGAAGGGCTTCTCAATCACGATGCGCACCCGGGTGGGGTCGCCCTCGGTGTGGCGTTGGGCAATGCCCGTGGCAATGATGGGGAAGAACTCCGGGGCCACTGCCAAGTAGTAAATCACATTGGCCGGGGTGTTCCATTGCTGCTCGAAGGCCGAAATGCGCTGGCTGAATTCCTCGTAGGCGGCCGGCGTTTTCACGTCGGATACCTGGTAGTAAATGTGTGGCGCGAACTTGTCCCAGGCCTCTTTTTTGGCCTTGCCGCTACGCGAAAACTGGTTGAGGTCGGCCAGCAGGTTGGTGCGGAACTGCTCGTCGGTGAGCTTGGTGCGGCCCGTGCCGATGATGGCAAACTGCTCGGGCAGCCAGCCGTCGAGAAACAGATTATACAGCGCCGGCGAAAGCTTGCGGGCGTTCAAATCGCCGGTGCCGCCGAAGATGACGAAGACGGTGGGCTTGATGTTATGGTTGTTGTTCATGATAAAAAGCGGCGTGAGGATGCAAGTGAAAAACGGCTGTCATCCTGAGCTTGCGAAGGACCTTATTACGGCTGCGTCGTTTGCATTATTGCTAACTGCGCAGCCGTGATAAGGTCCTTCGCAAGCTCAGGATGACAGACCAGGACCTAGTTATTCGGCTTCACTGGCTCCTTGGTCGAACTATTTTCCTCCACCTGCGCATCCTGCTTATTGGTTGCGTCCTCGTGCTCGGGCGTCCACTGCGTGTGGAATACGCCTTCCTTGCCAATCAGCTCATAGGTATGTGCCCCGAAGTAGTCGCGCTGGGCCTGGATGAGGTTGGACGGCATCCGCGCCGTGCGGAACGTATCGAAATAGCTCAGCGAGGCCATGTAGCCGGGCAGGGCCAGGCCGGCGGTGGCAGCGGCGGCCACTACGGCGCGGCTGCCGGGCACGGCTTCGTTCACCAG
Organism: Hymenobacter artigasi; assembly: GCF_012275535.1. Taxonomy (GTDB): domain Bacteria; phylum Bacteroidota; class Bacteroidia; order Cytophagales; family Hymenobacteraceae; genus Hymenobacter; species Hymenobacter artigasi. The sequence goes on from NZ_JAAVTK010000007.1 coordinate 88,101, forward strand.
CTTTTGCACCTGGCCATCGAGCAGCAGGTGGGCCAGTTTCGGCGCGTGCTGGTAGGCGTCAAAAATCTCGTTCAAAAAGCCCGAGCGGATAATACAGCCGCCGCGCCAGATTTTGGCGATGTCGGCCAGGTTCAGGTCGTAGGCATAATCCTCCGAAGCCTTCGAGAGCAACTGCATGCCTTGGGCGTAGGTGATGACCATGCTGAAGTAGAACGCCTGCTCCAGCTGCGCCAGAAAGGCCTCGCGCGCTACCGGCAGCGGGCCGGCCACCGGGCCGTATAGCCCCGCCAGCTCCCCGCGCAGGGCTTTGTACTTCGATAGATTGCGCATGGTCACCGCCGTGTCGATGGTAGACAGCGGCACTTCTAAATCCATGGCTACCTGCGATGTCCACTTGCCGGTGCCCTTCGAGCGGGCCTCGTCCTTGATGTCGTCGAGCAGCAAATGGTCGGTATTTGGGGCTTTGAAGCCGAAAATGTCCTTGGTAATGTCGAGCAGGAACGACTGCAGCCGGCCCTCGTTCCACTGCGTGAATACCTGGCCAATGGCCGCGTTATCCATCCCCAGGCCGGTTTTCAGCACCGCGTAGGTTTCGGCGATGAGCTGCATCAGGCCGTACTCGATGCCGTTGTGCACCATTTTTACGAAGTGGCCGGCCGCGCCGGGGCCGATGTACGTCACGCACGGCTGGCCATCGACCTGCGCCGCAATGGCTTCAAACATGGGCTGCATCACGCGGTAAGCCTCTTTGTCGCCGCCGGGCATCATGCTGGGGCCGAAGCGGGCACCTTCCTCGCCGCCGCTCACGCCCATGCCGAAGAAGTGGAAGCCGGCCGCCTCCACTGCCTTGGCGCGCCGCTCGGTGTCGGTGAAGTGCGAGTTGCCGCCGTCGATGATGATGTCGCCGGGGGCCAGCAGAGGCTGCAGCTCGGCAATCACGCTGTCTACAATGGGGCCGGCCGGCACCAGCAGCATCACCGCGCGTGGCGTTTGCAGGCCGTTGAGGAATGCCTGCAATTCTGTGAAGCCTTGTACGGGCTTGCCCGCGCCTTCTTTGGCCAGCAGGGCAATTTTATCGGCATCCTTGTCGTAGCCGGCTACGGGAAAGCCGTGGTCGGCCATGTTCAGCAGCAGGTTGCGGCCCATGGTACCGAGGCCAATCATGCCAAAAGAAGGCTTGGAAGCGGGAGTTGCACTCATCAGAAAAGAGGGGTTTAGGAAGCAGTGTTCAGGCTAAGGAAACGAGTTACGCCGGAAAAAGGCGAAACCGGGGCGAAAGTTTTGGCGGGTGGGGCGCTGGCGCGTCTGCGCGGCTCTACCGATTCGGTTATATTCGTACACAATATTCCTTTCCTTTTTTGATACTATCATGAAAGCACGTTACTTGCTATTATTGCTGCCTCTGCTGGGTATGCGCAAATGCGAACGGGAGCCTGTGCCCACGTTCAAGCTCCCGGCCGTCACGCAAGACGGAGCCAACACGATGGGGTTCGTCATCGATGGCCGGGTGTGGCAGAATTATGGCTGGTTGCCCTATACTACTGGTGCAAGCGACAACCTGAGAGCGACGTATTCGCCTCGCTATGGCTCAAAAAACTTTAGTTTGAACGCCGGCCAGATTGCCCGTGACGTGTACGAGAACTTCTATTTATCAATAGACAGTCTGACCAGTATCGGGACCTATCAGGCTAGTAAAAACCGCCTTTTAGGGGTCAGCGTCCGGGCAGAGCGCGGGTTTGTATTTGAGAACAAAGAATCTCAAACGGTATATAGCTACCTGTACAAAGGCAGTACTGCCACGATTGTCATTGCCAAGCTTGATACTGTCGAGCACATCATCGCCGGTACATTCGAGGGCACCCTGCGGCAAGGCAATGATTCTACCAAGCTCGTACGCATCACCGACGGCCGGTTCGATGTTCGCTATCAGTAGGCTCGCCTTGCCAAATTTAGAAAAAGCCTCTTGCACAATAAGCCCATTTTGAACAACGGTTATTTCTGCGCCGCTTCAGTGCCCGCCCGTTCCCGGCGCACCAGTTTCAGCAGATGCATGTAGGTATAATATTCCAGCTTCATCTTGCTGAAAATACTGTCCCCCGGCTCGGGGGAGCAGTGTCATAGCTGATTAAACGGCACATCTTGAATGGGATAAGATTTCCAGTCCTGATAGTCATAATGCCACCACTCGGCAGGTAGCACCGTGAAGCCATTGCGTTCCATCGTGCTACGGAGCAAGTCGCGGCGGGCTCGTTGCTCCGTCGTTCCGCCAGCGTAAGCGGCGTAGGAGCGAGGGCTCATTTCGTCGTATTCGCCGGGCATGGGCACTTCTTTATTGGCCGCGATATCCCATAGGCTGAGGTCCACGGCACAGCCCCGGTTGTGGCGCGAGCCTTTTTTAGGGTCGGCCACAAACTCCTTTTTGTCGGCGGGCGTGTGGTCCCACATCTGTTTGGTGATGCGCCAGGGCCGGTAGCCATCGAATACAAGCAGGCAATAGCCCAGTGGTTTCAGCTCGGCATTCACCCGCACCAAGGCCTCGGCGGCGGGACGCTGCAAGAATGCCCGCGCCTGCGGATACAGTACCCGGCCCATGAAATTGTGGGTAGTGGCGTAGCGGATATCCAATCGAATGGTCGGGTCGCGCCGGACCAGCTCCACCAGCTCGCCGGGCTGGAACGGGCCGGCTTCGTGCGGCGGCCGGGCCGCGCAGCCGCCGAAGATGCTCAGGAAGCACAACAGCCACAGCTGTAGCAGGACACGATTCATAGCGAAAGCCAATTGTCGAAAAGCCAAATAAACAGAAAAAGCAGCCCGTTGGACTGCTTTTCTACTTTTTGATAAATAAGATTGTCTACAAAATCCCGCTCATGAAGCCAGGCACCACGCCCAGCGCAATAGTGAGCAGCGCCAGTACCACCAGCGTCATCGTCTGAATACCATCGACCGGCACGGGGGTGGCACCCTCGGGGGCGGGCTGCATGTACATGGCGATAATGGGCCGCAGGTAGTAGTACAGGCCTACCATGCTCATGATAACCGCGAACACTACAAGGCCGATATAGCCCTGGCCCACGGCCGCCGCCAGCAGGAAAAACTTGCCGAAGAAGCCACCCGTGAGCGGAATGCCGGCCAGCGAGAGCATGGCCACCGTCATCACGAAAGCCAGCAGCGGGTTGGTTTTGCCCAGGCCGTTGAGGCCAGCGTAGGAGTCTTCCTGGCGGTGTTCGGCCACCAGTTTCAGCACGCCGAAAGCGGCAACTGTAGCAATGGAATAGGCCAGCGAATAGAAGAAAATGCCGCTGGTGGCATCGCCCGTCAGCATGCCCTTGCTGGCCACGAGGCCGATGAGCAGGTAGCCGGCGTGGCTCACGCTGGAGTAGGCCAGCATGCGCTTGGTGTTGGACTGGGCCGCCGCGCCCACGTTGCCGAGCAGCAGCGTGAGGGCGCACATGGCCTGAATAGTGGGCATCCAGAAGCCCTGGGCAGCCGGCAGGGCCACGGCCAACAGCTTGAGAAACGCAGCGAAACCGGCCGTTTTCACCACCGTGCTCATGAAGGCGGTGAAGAACGTGGGCGTGCCCTCGTACACGTCGGGCGTCCAGAAGTGGAACGGCGCGGCCGATACTTTGAAGCCAATACCGATAATCATCATCAGAATGCCGATGTAGAGCATCGGCTGCAGGCTGGCGTTGGCGGGGTTGGCTACGGCCGCGCCCAGCTGCGAGAGGGCGAAGGTGCCGGTGGCGCCATATAGCAGCGCAATGCCGAAGAGCAGGATGCCGGTGGCAAACGCGCCCATCAGGAAGTATTTCAGGGCGGCTTCGTTGCTGCGGGAGTCGCGCTTGTTGCTGCCGGCCAGCACGTACATGCTGATGCTCAGAATTTCAATGCCCACGAAGAGCATGATGAGGTGGTCGTAGCCAATCATCATGATGGCTCCCACCAGCGAGAAGAGGAGCAGGGCGTAGTATTCGGCCAGGTTGGGCTCGCCCGAGGTTACGTAGCTGCGCGAAAAGGGCAGCAGCAAAATGGTAGTGAGCAGCACAATGCCGGTGAAGGCTACCGTGTAGTTGTCCACCACCAGCATGTTGTTGAAGTAGGGCGCGTGCGCCACGTTCCAGTCGGCGTAGTTGGCCCCGAACACGGCCAGCAGCAGCAGCATGGCGCCGGGCAGCAGCACCTTGTTCGAGCGCAGGAAGCCCAGGAACAGGTTGAGAATGCCGAAGACGGAGAGGAGAATGATGGAGGTCATATCGGGTCACCCCACCCCCCGGCCCCCTCCCCTCCGGGAGAGGGGGAGCCAGACGATACCTTGGGGCTCTTGGTTAAGTAATGCAAAAGCCCCTCCCCTGGAGGGGAGGGGTTGGGGTGGGGTTAGCGCCCGACCAGCGCTAGGATATTCGTCACGGCCGGTTCGGAGATGTGCAGGAAGATATTGGGGAACAGGCCAATCCAGAACACCAACGCAATGAGCGGCACCAGTACCAGCAGCTCGCCGCCGGTGAGGTCGGTAATGGTTTCGGAGAACGACGAATCCGGCCCAAGCATGACGCGCTGGAACATGCGCAACAGGTACACGGCCGAGAAAATGATGGTGAGGCCGGCCACCGCGCCCACCCAGGCGTTGTATTCGTACACGCCGGCCAGCAGCAGGAACTCGCCCACAAAGCCACCCGTGAGGGGCAGGGCCACCGTGCTCAGCAGCATTATCAGGAAGCAAACCGAGAGGATGGGTGTGCGGCGCGTGAGGCCGCCCAGGTCGGGAATGTAGCGGGTGCCGGTGCGGCGCTCGATGGCATCGGCGATGAAGAACATGCCGACCACGTTCACACCGTGGGCCAGCATCTGGACCACTGCGCCCTGCAGGCCGATTTGGGTGAGCGAGAACACGCCGGCCGCCATCAGTCCAACGTGCGAGAGGGAGGAATAGGCGATGAGGCGCTTCACGTCGCGCTGGCGAATGGCGATGATGGCCCCGTAGATAATGCCGATGACCGAGAGGATGATAACCGGTTTCTGCCACTGGCTCACGCCGAGCGGCACCACGGGCAGCAACCAGCGTAGCGTGCCATAGATGCCCATTTTCAGCATGATGCCCGAGAGCAGCATGGTGGCGGGGGCGGGGGCTTCGGTGTAGGTGTCGGGCTGCCAGGTGTGGAAGGGGAAGATGGGCATCTTCACGGCAAAGGCGGCGAAAATCAGCCAGAACAGCCACGACTGCTCGGCGGCGCTCAGCTTCAGGTTGTAGAAGGCGGTAAGCTCCGACGAGTGCTGGGCCAGCGAGCCGGCGGCGGGGCCGGTTTGCAGGTAGAGGTACACGAAGCCGGCCAGCATCAGCAGCGAGCCGACTACGGTGTAGAGGAAAAACTTGAGGGTGACGGCAATGCGGCGCTCGCCGCCCCAGGCACCCGCCAGCAGGTAAATCGGAATCAGGGCCACTTCCCAGAAGAAGTAGAACAGGAAGGCATCGAGCGAAACGAACACGCCCAGCAGGCCCGTCTGCATGAACAGCACGAGGGCGTAGAACGTGGACGGGTTGTCGTAATCGCGCTTAAAGGCGCTCAGCAGAATGAGCGGCACCAGAAAGGTGGTAAGCAGCACCATCAGCAGGCTCAGGCCATCGAGCCCGATGTGAAAGTTGATGCCAGCCGAGGCAATCCACCGGTAATCGAGGTTGTAGGCAGTTGAGCCGTGGCGGGTGAAATCGAACGCGACGTAGGCGGCGATAACGAATTCGAGGAGCGAGGCCCCGAAGGCGAGGGCGCGGGCGGCGGCTCCCTTAACGACTAGCAGCAGCAGGGCGGCGGCCAAAGGGAGAAAAAGCAGTACAGCAGTCAGCATCAGCAGGCGGGTTGGGCGCGTTGCAGGGTGGGGGAACCCACCCGCAAATTGACCGCAAACTTACGCACGGAGTAGGAAGGCACCACCGTTTTTGTGCAACTTCTACTGGCGGGCCACTTTACGGCTCATCAGTACGTGCCCACTGGCATCGAGCCATTGCGCCGCGTAGAGCCCCAGAGCCAGGCCCACAACGGAAACCGAAGTCTCGCAGGCGGCCGTGGGCTGGCGCAGTACTTCGCGACCCAGGGCATCGAGCAGGCGCACGCTGGTGGCGGAGCGGGCCGGCTGGCGCAGGATGAGCGTTTCGGCGGTAGGGTTGGGGAAGGCGAGGAAGCCGGCGGCTTCGGCCGCGGCGGCCGTGGCCGTGGGCCGGCAGGACACGGCGGCCATGATTTTCGCCCATAGCTCATTATCGAACGACGAGGCGGCGAGGCGGCTGGCCCCGGCGGTGTTGCCCTGGCGCACCACCACGAGGCCCAGGCTGAGCACCACATAAATCTTCTGGTCGTTTTTGCCGAGCGCGGCGATGAGGTCGGTGGGAGCGGAGGGAATGAGCGGGCCGGGCAGCGTGATTTGGGCGCCGGGCAGGCGGTAGCTGGGTTGGCCGTTCAGCCACCAGAGGTAGCCGTAGCTGCGGTTCAGGGCTTGGCTGGGGGTGGTCATGCGGCGGAAGTAAGCCGTGTCGGTCATGATTTGAGTACCGTTCCAGGAGCCACGCGCGAGAATAAACAGGCCGAAGCGGGCCATGCTGCGGGCTTTGCTGTAGAACACGTCGTTGGCCCAGAGGCCCGTCATACCAATGCGAGTGCCGAGGCGCTGATTGGTGTAGGCCGTCATGCTGGCCGCGCCGCTGGCCTGCATCAGCACGTTTTGCAGGGTGCGGTAGGCGCCGGTGTGGTAGGCCCAGCGGATGGCGGGCGGGGCAAGGTAGCGCAGGCAGCCGGGCGTGGTGCTCTCGTTGTCGCAGGGCGCGGGCGGGCTGTCGTCGAGCCCGGTGGTCATGGTGAGCTGGTGCAGCAGCTGAATCTGGCGCTGCTGCGGGCGGGTGGCGCTGGTCCAGCGGCCGAGGTATTTGGAAGTGCTGTCGGTCAGGCTCAACAGGCCATCCTGCCGGGCCAGGCCCACGAGCGTGGCCGTGAGCGACTTGCCCGCCGAGGCCCAGTACCAGGCCGAATCGGCGGTGTAGGTGCCGTAGTATTGCTCCACCACCAGCCGGCCATCTTTCAGAATCAATAAAGAATTGCTGCTTTTACGCCCGGCAAACGCAATGAGCGAATCGAGCTGCGGCTGGCACCAGCCCAGGCTGGCGGGCGCGGTAGTGGCCCAAGTGCTGCCCGTGAGGGGCGGGAAATACAGACTGGACGTCTGGGCCTGGGCCTGATTAGCTGGCAGGAGTAATGAGAGAGTGAGCAGGCCCGCCAGGAGTAAATAGTTTTTCATCGGCACAAAGAACTTCAACAGTTGAATATTCAGCTTGACTGGCTGGTGCTGTTCAGGTTTAACACCGTAGCGCGAACTTTGTAGTTCGCGTTCCCGCACCGTTAGAAATGACTTTGACGGCGCGGAGACGCGAACTACAAAGTTCGCGCTACTACCATGACGACTCCCATTCTGCGCGTGGCCCGGCCCACCGACAACCTGCCCGCGTTGCTGCGCTTTTATTGCGATGGCCTCGGCTTGCAGGTACTCACATCCTTCGCCGCTCACAACGGCTTCGATGGCGTGATGCTGGGCCACCCGCACGCACCCTACCATCTGGAGTTCACGCACCAGCCCGGCCACGCCGTGGGCCGCGCCCCCACGACTGACAACCTGCTCGTATTCTACCTGCCCGATGCCGCCGAATGGCCGGCCGCCGTGCAGCGGATGCTGGCAGCCGGCTTCGCGCCCGTGTCAGCCTATAACCCGTATTGGGACCAGCAGGGCCGTACTTTTGAAGACCCCGACGGCTACCGCGTGGTGCTGCAACAGGCGGTCTGGACGCTGTAGAACTCCTTTATTGCTAAAGATGCCTGACCACTCGCCCGTCGTTTCGCGCCTCGCGCCCACGCCCAGCGGCTACCTGCACCTCGGCAACGCCGTGAACTTCGTGCTCACCTGGCTGCTCACGCGAAAAGCCAGCGGCACGCTGCACCTGCGCATCGACGACCTGGACCGCGCCCGCCTGCGTCCGGCGTACCTGGATAATATCTTCCGCGTTATCGACTGGCTGGGAATTGATTACGACCACGGACCCAACGGCCCCGACGATTTCCTGCGCCACCACTCGCAGCTGCTTCACCTGCCCGACTACAACCGCGTGCTGCGCCGCCTGGCGCAGCAGCCCGGTTTGCTCCGCGCCAGCCAGCGCACCCGCACCGGCGGCCCCGAAGCCCCGGTTTCGCTCGAAACGCCCGGCGCGGCGTGGCGGGCGCAGGTGCCGGCTGATACCGCAATCAGCTTTTTTGATGGCTGGCAGGGCGAAACCAGCGTGCCGCTTGGCGCGCTGATGCCGGATTTTGTGGTTCGCAAAAAGGACGGCGTAGCCGCGTACCAGGTGGCTTCAGTAGTCGATGATTTGCGCCTCGGTACCAACCTGATTGTGCGCGGGCTGGACCTGCAGACCAGCTCCACCGCCCAGCTCTGGCTGGCCGCGCAGCTCTCGGAAACAACTGCTTTTAATAGAACACAGGTGCATTTTTTTCATCATTCGCTGCTGACCGATGCGGCCGGCCAGAAGCTCTCCAAGTCGCAGCAGCTGCCGGTCGATGCGGGGGTACTAGCGCAGCGGCAGGGCCAGCAAGCGGTTTTTGAGGCGGTGGCCCGGCTGCTGGGGCTGCCGCTGGCGGCAGGGGAGTCGCTGGCGGCGCTGCAAAAGGGGCACCTCACCCCCGGCCCCTCTCCTTGGGGAGAGGGGAGCCACGGCGGCGCGGGAGTAGCCTTGTAGCACTTGCTTTAGCTTGTGCATCGTTGCGCGGTGTGCTACAAACCGTCAGGCTCCCCTCTCCCCAAGGAGAGGGGCCGGGGGTGAGGTGACCCCTACCGCACTTCTTTCTTGAACTGCTCGGCCCAATAATCGGCCAGCCGGGTTGGCTCCGGCAATTTGTAGCCTTTCAAACACGCCAGGGTGAGGCGGGTGGCGGTGGCTTGGTCGCAACGGTGGCCGGGGCTCACGAACAGCGGCAGCACCTTATCCTTGCTGCGAATAACCTCGCCGATGAGCTCGCCGGATTTCGCATCGAGCAGCGGCTCGACGTTGCCGCGCTCGATACCGGGCTCCTGAAAAATGCCCGTCAGCTTATTCTTGGCCACGCCGAAGGTGGGCATGTCGAGCAGCACGCCCAGGTGCGCGGCAATGCCCATGCGGCGCGGGTGCGCAATGCCGTGGCCATCGACCATAATCACATCGGGCTTGTTTGCGAGCTTGGCGAAAGCGTGAATCACGTTCGGCGCTTCGCGGAAGGAGAGGAAGCCGGGCACGTAGGGCATGTCGACGGGGCCGTAGTTGTACACTTTTTCCACCAGCTCCAGCGAAGGGAATTTCAGCACCACGAACACCGACAGAATGGTGTCGGGCGTGGGGAAGGAGGAATCGCAGCCGGCAATGAGGCGCGGCTCCTGCGGCAGCGGCTCGTGGCGCACGCGCTGGCGCATTTCGTGCTGCTGCTCGGTGAGGCTTTTAACGAGGGCCGGGTCGGGGGGCGGGCCGGGCGGGCGGTAGTAGGCCATTGTTGGGAAGAGTTGAGGATTGAATTTTGAGTGATGCGTTTAGGTAATACCACTAGCCGGCTGCCAGTAGTTGGCCCCGAATAGCTCAACCGTAGCATCCTGCGGCGGTATGGGGCGTATGAAGGCCATACGTTTCTTCGATGGCCATGTCTGATTCCACTCCCGAACAACCCGCTTCCACCGGCTCCGGCCCGCTACTGGAGCGCCGCTATTTTATTGACGTGCAGCGGGCGCGGCATTCGCCGGCCCAGCTTATGGCCGAGGTGCAGGCCGATGTGCCCCGCTTCTCGCCCGAGGCGCTCGCCGATTTCGAAAAGACAACCGGCGACGCGGGCCCCATCAAGACCGGCGACGAATTCCACATCACCATTCGCGGCCCGTGGAACGGCAGCGTGCGCGTCACCGATGTCGGGGCCACTTACTTCGAGTTCATTACCCTCGAAGGCCATCCCGAGGCCGGCCGCATTCGTTTCGAAGCCCACTACCTGGACGAGTCGCCCGACGTGCTGCGGTTTGAAATTCGCTCCTCGGCCCGCTCGCGCGATGGGCTGGTGGCTTTCGCCTACGACACCCTGGGCGGCGGCAAGCTGATGCAGGAGGCTACCTGGGTCGAATTCTGCCGGCGCGTGGCGGCGGCCAGTGGCGGCCACGCCCTGGCCGACGTAGTAGTCGAAACCTTCCGGCACGACGAAGCCGGCCACGTGCAGCACACCCGCCATGAGTAGCCCAACTATTGCCGTGCCGGCCTCGGCAAAGCCGCCCGCCTGGGAACAGTACCGCGCCCGCCTCGATGCCTACCGCAACGCCAAAGTCAACTACGACTTTTCGCGCCAGAACGAGCACACCAGCGCCACCGGCTGGCGCCTCGACGATTACGAAACCGACCTGCCCGCCGAAGCCCCCGGCCCGCCCGAGGCTGCCGGCTCCTTCGCCGCCGCCCAGGACGTGCTGCGCCGCTACGCCTTCCCGCCGCCCGACCTCATCACCGGCTACTTCGACCCCAGTGTGCCGCTCGAAAAGCGCATTATGGTGCTACGGGCGCACTTTCTGGTCTTCAATTTTTACTTCGGCGTGCGCGTGAGCGAGGTTACCGATGAGGAAGCCCGCCCCACGCCCGGCGGCCCGGCCGGGTCGGGGCCGGAACGGGTGTGGGGCTACGGCTACCGCACCCTCGAAGGCCACTTCGAGCGCGGTCAGATTGACTTCACCATTCACAAAAACCTGACGACCGGCGCGGTGCATTTTCGCATTCACGCCGTGTCGCAGTCGGGACAGATTCGCAACCCGTTCTACTGGGTTGGCTTCAAGCTGTTTGGGCGAATACTCCAGCGCAAGTTTGCCCGCGAGTCGTTGCGGCGCATGCGGGAGCTGGTGGGCCAGGCTTTGGCACAGGGCGCGCCAGCCGCCGCCGCCGCCGGGGCACCGCGGCCGGGATAATAAGCTGCGACGTTTTAGTGGAACAGCCGTTTTTCAGCCCAAAAGGTGCCGAATGGCAGCACGGAAACGGCCAGCGCCAGCAGCGCTTTTCCAAACGACCAGCGCCGCTCAATGGCCACCTGAATAACCAGCAGCACGTACGCCACAAACAGCACCCCGTGCGCCATGCCCACGTAGCGCACCGCCAGAGGCTGGCCCGCCAGGTATTTTAAGGGCATGGCAATGCCCAGCAACACCAGCAACGAAATGCCTTCCAGAAAACCAATCAGCCGCAGGCGACCCAGTGAAGTGAGGAAAAGATGACCGGGCGTGAGGGGCATAGCAACGTGCGTTTGGGTGGAAACGCAAAGCTACCCCATGCCTTTCGGCCCGGCTCCGCAAACTTTAGCGGCGCTGTCTGGTTATACACTTCAGGGTTTCCGGTACTTAGGCAATGAGCGTGTTCCGCCACTGCCGTTGTGCCGACTTAATGCCCTAATTATTAAAGCTTACAACACCCCCAATTATGCTTCCAACGAAAGCCTACGCCGCCCCGGCTCCCAGTGTCCCCCTCGCGCCCTTCGATTTTGAGCGCCGCGAAGTAGGCCCGCACGATGTGCTCATTGATATTCAGTTTTGTGGCGTGTGCCACTCCGACCTGCACCAGGTGCGCGACGAGTGGGGCGGCTCGATGTTCCCGATGGTGCCCGGCCACGAAATTGTGGGCCGCATCAGCAAAGTGGGCGACCACGTGAAAAACTTTAAAGTAGGCGACCTGGCCGGCGTGGGCTGCATGGTGGACTCGTGCCGCACCTGCCCCAGCTGCCAGGAAGGCTTGGAGCAGTACTGCGAAACCACCGGCATGGTGGGCACCTACAACAGCCGCGAGATTGGCAGCGGCGCGCCCACCTACGGCGGCTACTCCAGCCAGATTGTGGTGGACGAAAAGTACACCCTCAAAGTATCCGATAAGCTGGACCTGGCCCGTGTGGCGCCGCTGCTCTGCGCCGGCATCACCACCTACTCGCCCCTGCGCCAGTGGAAAGTGGGCCCCGGCCACCGCGTAGGCGTGATGGGCCTGGGCGGCCTGGGCCACATGGCCGTGAAGCTCGCCGCCGCCATGGGTGCCGAGGTAACGGTGCTCAGCACCTCGCCGGGCAAAGAAGCCGATGCCAAAGAGCTGGGCGCCCACAAGTTTGTGGTAACCAAAGACGAGGCCCAGCTGAAGTCGGTAGGCAACTACTTCGACTTCATTATCAACACCGTATCGGCCCAGCTCGACCTAGCCACCTACGTGAACCTGCTGCGCCGCGACGGCACCATGATTCTGCTGGGCGTGCCCACCGAGGCCCCGCACATCCACGCCTTCAACCTCATCAGCAAGCGCCGTCGCATTGCCGGCTCGCTCATTGGTGGCATTGCCGAAACCCAGGAAATGCTGGACTTCTGCGCCGAGCACAACATCATGTCCGATATCGAGCTGATTGACATGAAGGACATCAACGAGTCGTATGAGCGCATGCTGAAAGGCGACGTGAAATACCGCTTCGTGATTGACATGGCCACGCTGTAACAACCAGCAGCCACTCGATTATTAAACGCAAAAAGGCGGCTTTCCGCGAGGGAAGCCGGCTTTTTGCGTTTGGCCGATATATTGGATTCGGGCTTATTCAATGGCAATGCGCTGCCAGCTTTGGCCGGCCGTGGTGGCAATGCCCAACAGGTACAGGCCCGGCGCCAGGCCCGCCAGCGGTACGGTGCCATTGGCCTGCGCCAGCGCCCAGCGGCGCACCGTGCGGCCCTGCAGGTCGGCCAGTAGTACGGGGCCGGTGGGCGCGGCGGGCAGGCGCAGGGTGAGCTGGTCGTGGGCCGGGTTGGGGAAGGCCTCGGCCAGCGGCACTGCCGTGGCGGCACGCGTGGCCAGGGCCACGTTCACGAGGCGGGCCAGCCCGTAGCGCGGCTGCCCGGCCACGCTGGTGAAGTTGCCGCTGAGCACAATGGCATTGGTGCCGGGCTGGAGGTAAACGGCCGCCGCCGCGGGCGAAAACGACTCATTGCCCACCACTACCGCCTGAAAACCAGCATCGAAGCTGCCGGTGGTGGTGAGGCGAACCAGGCGCTCGGTTTGCGAGGTGGTGCCGGGCGACATGATGAGCAGCTTGCCATCGGGCTGTTCGGCCAGCGTGTGGGCGGCGCTGGCGGCCGTAAAGCCGGGGTCGGGTGCGCCGCTTGGCAGCAGGCGCAGCAGGCCGTAGGGCGCGGCCTGCCCGTTGAAGGTGGTGAAGTTGCCATTCACCATAATTTTGCCGCCGGCCACGGCCACGATGCTGAACAGCGAGCCAAGGCCGCCGCCCGTGCCAATCGAGAAGGTGTTGTCGATGGTGCCATCGAGGTTGAAGCGGTCCACGTAGCTGCGGGTGGCATCGTTCCAGAGCACCAGCGTCTGGCCGTTGGCCAGGCCCACGGGGTAGCGGAAGCCGGCGGTATTGCCCACGCCCATATTGGGCACCTGCCACGCGGCGTTGGTGGGCGGCGCAAACTGGGCATTGAGCGTGCCATCGGCATTGAGGCGGGCCAGCGTCCGGCGAGGCTGGCCATTGACGGTCGTGCTGAGGCTGGTCACCAGCACCCCACCGCCGGGGTGCGCGGTAATGGTTGCCCCAAGGCTGTAAAACGGGTACGGGCGGCTCCAGCGGAGTTCGGCCGCGGCAAAAGCGGCGTCGAACGTGCCATTGGCCAGCACGCGGCGCACCAGCGCGGTGCTGTCGGTGTGCTGGTAAGCGGTGTAAAAGGTGCCGTCGGGCTGCGGAAATGCGGTGTATGAGTAGCTGGAGCCATTGGGCCGGGTAGTGCCCGGCGGCAGGGCAATCAGGGCGTTGTAAGTACCATTGGCATTAACCCGATGAAAGTGGTAGTAGCCCTGAGTGCTCACCGCCTGGCCGTTGAAGGTGGTGAGGCCGTAGGAGTTCAGCACGAGCTGCCCGTTGTTTTGCGGAATGACGAGCCCCGAGGCGACCATTTCCAGCAACATGGTGTAGCTGGTATCGACGTTGCCAGTGGCCAGCAGGCGCGCCACGCCGCTGCTTGGCTGGCTGCCGAAGCTATCGAAAAAGCCAACCGCGAGGTACTGGCCATTATTCAGCTCTACCACGCGCATCACGGCCCCGTAGTTGCCCTGACTGCCCGCCGCGAAAGCGGCATCAACCGTTCCGGTTGGGTTCAGCCGTAGCAGGCCGGTGCCGTTGAGCCCGCCGAATGAGCTAAAAGAACCCGTTACCAGGATGCTGCCATCGGCGCGGAGGCCGAGGCCGAGCACTATTCCGCTGGCCGCCACGCGGGTAAAAGCGGGGTCCAGCGCGCCGGTGGGCAGCAGGCGCACCACCAGGTTGGCCCCGTTGGACGAGCTGGTCACCGTGTTGCCCCCGAGCACGAGCTTGCCGTCGGGCTGCCGCACCATATCGAATACAAACGCGTAGCTGACCAGCGGCGAGTTGAATGAGGCATCGCGGCTGCCGGTGGCGCTAAGGCGCGCCACGCCGGGGCAGGGCTGCCCGTCCACGGCATCGAACTGGCCGGCCACCATAATGGTGCCGTCGGGCTGCGCGATAATGCGCCGGATTTCGCCGTAGCCGCCCGCCCCGTTGGTGAACCCGGCTCCGGTGGCAAAGCTGGTATCGAGCCGGCCGGTGGGCAACAGCCGAATCACGCCCTTGGTGGGCTGCCCGTTGAAGGTGGCCTGCAATACGCCGCCTACCACAATCTTGCCATCGGCCTGCACGGCAATGCTGTAAACGCTGCTCTGCCACCCGGTACCACCCGAGCTGAACGAGCTGTCGAGGCTGCCATCGGCATTGAGGCGGATGAGGTTTTGCACGGGTGTGCCATTGTAGCCCACTACGCCATACTCGCCCCCCAGCAGGATTTTTCCGTCGGACTGGAGCGCCAGCGCGGTAATGTTGGCACTGGGGCCGCTGCCGGCCTGCGCCCGGAACGTGAGGTCGGGGGTGCCGTCGGCATTGAGACGGGCCACCCGGGGCGACGGCTGCCCGTTCATCAGCTGAAAATGGCCGGTGATGAGCACCTTGCCATCGGGCTGCTTAAGGGAAGCGAAAACCCCACTGCCGGGGGCCGTGAGCGTGCTGGGCGCAAAGCTGGGGTCGAGCTGCTGTGCGGCGGCGGAAAGCCAGCTGCCGCAGCTCAGCAAAACGGCCGCGAGAAACGAATAAAAAAGACGCATGAATTTGGAAGGAAAGGAATTAACGCAGGATTTATTCAATCAAATTTAAGGCTTGCTTATTGTTTCGTGAACAGGTACGGGTCTTGCTCCAGCCCGTCATTCACCCGGATTTCCAGGGTTTTCACCTGCCCGTTCTCCACGGCGAAGGGAGCCGGGAAAATCCCGTAAGCCGCGTTGGAAAAGGTGCTGCGGAAGGTGTCGCCGTCCATATAGTCCAGCGTGGTGGTGAGGGCGGGGTGATGCGAGAAACGCACGAGCAGCTGCTTGCCTTTGGGCTCGACGGTGATGGTGCCATATACCGGGTGCTGGTAGGTGCCGGCGTAGTCTTTGAGGCTGCGGGCGGGCTTGTTTTTCTTCGCCACGCGGGCGGCCAGCTCGGCCACGCTTTTGGCGGTTTCGGCGTTGCCTTTCTGAGCGAAGGCGTAGAGCTGGCGGCTGCGGTCCACGTAGGGCACGCCCAGGTAGGCATCGAGCAGCTGGTAGCGCAGGGCCTCGAAGAAGCTCTGGTTGTCCTGGTTGGTGAGTACGGCGAGGCCCAGGTTTTCCTCGGGCACGAAGCACACGTTGGTTACGAAGCCATTGGCCCCGCCGGTGTGCCAGTAAATCTGGCGGGCGTTATAGTCGGCCGAATACACGCCCAGGCCGTAGGTGCGGAAGTGGCTGGGGAAGATGGGCGACTTACTGGCGCTCACCAGCGTGTTGCCTTCGCGGGTGCGGCGCAGCGTGGCCCAGGGCATGATGCGCTGGCCGTTGTACTGGCCGCTGTCGAGCTGGAAGCGCAGCCAGTGGCCCAAGTCATTCACGTTGGAAACCAGGCTGGCGGCCGGCCCGAAGTTATCGACCTCATCGAACGGCACTCGCGTGAGCGCACCAAACGCCGTGGTGTAGGGCAGCGCCACGTTGGCCCGCTGGCTGGCCCCGGCCGTGCTGGGGTACGTATTGTTCATACCCAGCGGGGTGAGCAGGCGCTGCTGCACGAAGTCCTGCCAGGTGGTGCCGCCGGTGGCCACGGGAATGATTTCGCCGGCTGTGAGGAAGCCGTAGTTGCTATAGCCGTACTGCTGCCGAAACAGCCCCACAGGCTTCAGGTAGCGCACTTTTTGCAGGATTTCGGCCCGGCTCAGGTTGGAGTCCCAGAAGGTGAAATCGCCCTGAAACGTCTTGGTGCCCATGCGGTGCCCCAGCACATCGCGGATGGTGACGAGGCGCGTGCTGACGGAGTCGTAGAGCCGGAAATCGGGCAGGTACTGGCGCACCGGGTCGTCGAGCTTCAGCTTCTTTTCCTCGACCAATTGCGAAATAGCGGTGCCGGTGAAGAGCTTGGAATTGGAGGCAATGAGGAAGAGCGTGTTGCCATCTACAGGCTCGGGCTTGCCCACGGCCTTCACGCCAAAACCCTGCGACACCACTACCTGCCCATCCTTCACCACCGTCACGGCCAGGCCGGGAATGTTCCACAGTTTGAGGCCGCGCTGCACGTAGCTGGCCAGGCTGTCGCGCACGAAGGCGTTGCCGGCATTGGGCGTGGTCGTTTGGGCGTGGGCGGGTAGGCCAAGGGCGGCGGCCGCAGCCAGGGTTGCCAGGAAAAGGGTAGGGCGCATGGGTTGCTATAAAGTTAAAAAAGAGTCGGCTGAAACGCTCATCAGAGCATCTCAGCCGACTCAAAGCTAAGCAGGTGTCGGATGGAACCCGCCACTACACCACCCGGCGCATGGGCACGGGCGTGGCGTCGGCATACACAATGTGCTCGTCGCGCACGGGGGCCTCGCCCCGGAATTTTTGCAGAATGCGGGCCGTCGTGATGATGTCCTTCTGGCAGTAGTGGGCAATGCGGGCCAGGTCGTTGTCCTCCCAGTACACTCTCGCCACGTCGGCTCCGGTAATGTCGTCTTTGGGCGTGGGAATGCCGAAGAGGGCGGCCAGCAGGTTCAGCGAGGTGTAGGACTTGCGGT
Source organism: Hymenobacter artigasi (assembly GCF_012275535.1). Taxonomy (GTDB): domain Bacteria; phylum Bacteroidota; class Bacteroidia; order Cytophagales; family Hymenobacteraceae; genus Hymenobacter; species Hymenobacter artigasi. Next base: position 105,255 of record NZ_JAAVTK010000007.1, read on the forward strand.
CGCCGAATTTCCAGAGCTCCATCGTGTCGTGGTGGGGGATTTCCCAGGGCTTCTTGCCGGCCATGTCCAGCTGCGGCGGCAGGGGCAGGCCATTCACCAGCAGGCGGCGGCCGAGATAAGGGAAGTCGAACTCCTTGCCGTTGTGGGCGCAGAGCAGGAATTTGGGCTTGTTGGCCAGCAGGCCGGCGAAGTCGCGCAGCAGTTGCTTTTCATCGTGGTCGGCATAGCTTTTCACGCGGAAGCGCACGATTTCCTCTTCCTTATCAACCACAAAATAACCCACCGACACGCACACCACTTTGCCAAACTCGGCGTAAATCCCGGCCTGCTCAAACAGGCTGGCGGCGGTGAGGTGCTCGGGAAAGGGCTCGGCGGCCTGCGGGCGGCCGGTGTAACCCTGTTGGCGGCGCAGGCTCTCGCTCTTGTGCTCCCAAAGCTGCCGCAGCATCTCGTCGAGGCTGTCGTGGCAATCCACGCAGGGCACGGTTTCGATGTCGATGACGAAAAGCTGGTCGAGCGGAGTACGGTGCAGGTGCTGCATGATAGAGGCGGAAAAGCAGTTGAAACAGCCGAATATACAGCGGCGCAACGGCCCAATGAAAATGCGCCGACGGCGAACAATAGCCGCCGCAAAACGGATTACCTGGAACCGGGCTGGAATCAGCGGGCCGTTGCCTGTCGCTCAGCCGTATTTTCGTCGCCATGTTATTCCAATTTGGTCTGCATAGCTCGTTGCTGCTGCCCTTTGTGGTGCCGGGCGCGGTGGCCACGTGCTGGCTGCTGGCGCGGGCGTGGCGGCGCGGCAGCCCCGCCGATGCCCTGCTGGCGCTGCTGCTATTGGTGCCCACCCTCAGCGTGAGCCAGTGGATGCTGGGCTACGCCGGCTGGTTTGATAGCCACGACGGCCACTCCACCGTGATGTTCTACGTACCCTGGCGGGCCAATATGCTGCTGGGCGGGGCGTACTACCTCTATTTCCGCAGCCTCACCAACCAGGATTTTCGCTGGCGGCCCGCCCTGAAGCACCTGCTGCCGGGCCTGCTGGAGTGGGGCGCTTTCGCCGCCGTGGCGGCCTACGACCTGCTCTGGTACCACGGCCTGCGCGGCCGGCCGCTGCCCGATTTCTTCGGTACCAAAGGCCCCGGGGCCACTGCGCTCGACGAAACGGCCCTGCCCGCTGCCCTGCTCAGCTCGGCGCTGCTGCTGGTGTATGGCCTGCGCGTGCTGGCCGACTACCGCCGCTACCGCCGCTACCTCAACGACAACTTCTCGGACCCCGAGCGGCTGCGCTTTGCCGGCCTGCGGCAGCTGCTGGCCCTGCAAGCACTGGTGCTGGTGCTCAGTCTCTTATTTACGACGCTGAACCAGGTGTTCGATTTCAGCTACGACGCGGCCTGGTATTTCTTCGCCCTGCGCGGGGTGCTCATTTATGGGCTGATTGTGGTGGGCATTCAGGCTAACTACGCCGCCGCTACCACCTCGCTGCGCTTCGGGGCCGGGAGCGCAACGGCCGACGAAGCCGCCGCGCTACTGCCCACTGCCGGGGTGCCGGTAGCGCCAGCAGTTGCGGACGTGCCCGCTGCCGCCCCGGCGGCCGCCCCAGCTGCCCCCGAAGCTTCGATAGTGGCAGGAGCGACCACCCCGGCGGCCAGTGGCGCCACCACGGCGCCGTCGGCAGGTGGTGCCGGGCTGCTTGCCGATGCGCCGCCGGCCCCTGCCGAGTTGGCCCCGGAGCTGCACCCTTGGCGCGAGAAGCTGCTACGCCTGATGGCCGACGAGCAGCCCTGGCTGGAGCCCGAGCTCACCCTCACCGAGCTGGCCCACCGCCTGCGCACCCACCCGGCGCTGCTTTCCAAAGTCATCAACGCGGGCTGCGGGCAGAACTTCAACGACTTCGTGAACACCTACCGGGTGCAGGAAGCCCGCCGCAAGCTGGCTGATGGCCGCTTCGCGCACTACTCGCTGGTGGGGGTGGCGCTGGAGAGTGGATTCAACTCAAAATCAACGTTTAACCGCGTGTTTAAGAAGCTGCTGGGCCAGGCTCCCAGCGAGGTGATGCGGCCCAAATCATAAGTTGGGACGGGCCAGATAATGGTTTGGAGCGCCGGCCATAGGGCAGGGCAGGACCTTTGGGTCATTGTTTCACCAAACCCCCAATGTCATGCGCACCTTCTTTCTCGCCCTGCTGCTGGCCACGGCCTGCTGCGCCACCGCAGCGGTATTCCTGCCCAGCGGCATCCACTCGCACCTGCTGATAGATGCCGGCAAACAGTTCGTGCTGGGCGGCGACCAGGTGGGCCCATTCCGGGTAAGCGCCCGCAACTCGGGCCGGGTAGCCGTGCTGTTTCTGGAGCGGGCCGATGACCGGAGCGCGGCCGTGGAGCGCGGCCGCCTGGAGCCGGGCCAGTCGGCGCAGCTCCGCTTTGGGGCGGGGGCGGCCGTGCTGGTGCGCAACCTGGGCCGCGAGCGCGCCGAGGTCGACGTCGACATCAAGGGGCCCAGCAACAGCCGGATGACGTATGAGCCGGCCGCTGGCAATTGAAAAATAACATGGCTCGCTGTAACGTTTGGCCTTCGGCTATGATAGTCGAGGCGCCGCCGGCAATTATTCCGGCGGTCGCAGGCAACCTGGTTGCTCATCCTTTCATCTTTTTTTCGAATCCCCTTTCCTTTTCCCTGCTGATGAAAACTGCTACCCTCCGTGCGCTGGGCGCATTTCTGGCGGCCCTGCTGCTGGCCCGCCCCGCCGCCGCCCAAACGCCTGCTGCTGCCGCTACTCCGGCGGTGGCGGCCACTGGCTCGCTCACCGGCACCGTGCTCGATTCGCTTAAGAAAGAGCCCGTGCCCTACGCCACGGTGGTGCTACTGCCGCCCGCGCCCAACGACAAACCCATCACCGGTGTGGCCGCCGACGATGCCGGCAAGTTTTCGCTCACCAAACTAGCGCCCGGCCCGTTTCGCCTGCGGGTGAGCTACGTGGGCTATGGCACCCAGACGCGGGCCGTGACCATTACCGCCGGCGCTACCGACGCGGGCACGTTCCGGTTGCCCGTGGCTGGCACGGCACTGGCCGAAGCCGTCATCATCGGCCAGAAGCCGGTGGTGGAAATCCGGCCCGACCGCATCGTGTACAACGCCGACCAGGACGCCACCAACGCCGGCGGCACCGCCGCCGACGTGCTGCGCAAAGCCCCGCTACTGGCCGTGGACGGCGACGGCAACGTGAAAATGCGTGGCTCCAGCAACTTCAAGGTGCTGGTGAACAACAAGCCCTCGCCCACGCTGGCCAGCAACCTGGCCGAAGCCCTGAAAGGCATTCCCGCCGAGCAGATTCAATCGGTCGAAATCATCACCACGCCGCCGGCCAAGTACGACGGCGAAGGCACTGCCGGCATCATCAACATTGTGCTGAAGAAAGGGGTGGAGCAGGGCCTGAACGGCCGCATTGGGGCGAGTGGGGGCAGCCGCAACTCGGGTGTGAACGGCTCGCTGAACTTCAAGACCAAGAAGCTGGGCTTCACGTCCTCCGGCGGCACGGGCGGCTGGTACGGGCCGAACCGGTCGGAGCGCACCCGCTTCGGCAAGACGGACAACTCGACCCTGACCCAGCAGGGCGTGGGCAACTACAGCGGCCAGTGGATGTACGGCTCAGTGGGCCTCGACTACGACCTGAGCGAGCACCAGAGCCTGTCGCTGGCCGCCTCGGTGAACCGATACGCCGGCCACGACTACAACAACATGCTGAACGACTTTGTGTCGCCCGCCCGCCCGCAGGACAATCAGCTCTTCACCCGCGCCACCAACAGCAAGTTCAGCGGCCTGAATGGCGAGCTGACCGGCACCTACACCAAAACCTTCGCCCTGCCCCGCAAGGAGTGGAGTGTGCTGGGCCAGTACGCCAACAACAGCGGCACCTTCGGCTACGATTTCGACCAGTACCTGAACTCCACGACCAACCTGGAAGTGGGCCGCGCCAACTACCGCGAACGCAGCCGGGGCCGCACGCCAGGCAGCGAAGTGACGCTGCAGACCGATTTGGTGCAGCCCTTTGGCGACAAGCAAACCCTGGAAACCGGCCTGAAAGCCATTTTTCGCAATACCGGCTCGGTGGCCAACGTCGACGGCCTGACCCGGGGCGTGACTGAGGATTTTGTGCGCCTGCCCGGCCGCTCCACCGACTTCAGCTACGCCCAGAACGTGCAGGCCGGCTACGCTACCTACACCAATAAGCTGAGCAAGAAGCTGAGCGTGAGCCTGGGCAGCCGGCTGGAGCGCACCGCCCTGTCGGCCGATTTCCGCACCAACGATACCAGCTTCGTGCGCAGCTACCTCTCGCTGCTGCCCAACGGCAACGCGCAGTACGCCTTCAGCGACAACAACAGCGTGCGGGCCGCCTACAGCCGCCGCATTACCCGGCCCTACATCGACTACCTCAACCCCTTCGTGGACCGCTCCGACCCGAAGAACCTCGTGTACGGCAACCCCGCCCTGAGTCCTGAGCTGACCGATTCCTACGAGCTGAGCTTCAACACCAACGGCAAGGCCGGCTCGCTCAACATCGCGGCCTCTATGCGCCGCACGGGCAACGCTATCGAGTCGATTCGCCTGGGGCCTGATGCCAGCGGCGTGACCCGCCAGACCTTCGCCAACGTGGCCTCCAACGCCTTTTACCAGCTGAACTTCTACGGCTCGGCCAAGCCGGCCAAGGGCTGGGACATCAGCGGCGGGCCGGATGTTCAGTACATCGTGCGCCGTAGCCCCACACTGGGCATCGAGCGGCGCGGCTTCACGGCGGGCCTCAACCTGAATTCCTCCTATAAGCTGCCCAAAAACTTCATGCTGCAGGGGTACGTGTATGCTTCGCTGCCCTCGCCCGACTTGCAGGGCCAGGGCGCGGCCAACCTCTACTACCAGATGGGGGTCAAAAAGACCTTCCTTAAGGACAAAGCCGACGTGGTGCTGAATATCGCCGCCCCCTTCAACGACTACTGGCTCTACCGCAACACCACCGACACGCCTACTTTCAGCGAAACCAACCGCAACTACTCCTATCAACGCTCATTCCGCCTCAGCTTCAACTACCGCTTCGGCCAGGCCCAGCAGGGCAAGCAGCGCAAGTCCATCTCGAACGACGATGTGAAGGGCGGCGGCGGCAGCAAGCAGGGCGGGCAGTAGGGCGGGATGGTGCTGAATCTATGGCATCGCTGCTCTTTCGGAGTTGCACGTTGCTCTTTCGGAGTTGCACTCCGAAAGCCGCGCTGTGGCGGAGTTATACTCCGCTTTGTAAATCGTTGCTGGCATCAACGGGGAGTATAACTCCCCACCAAGGCAGCTTTCGGAGTGCAACTCCGAAAGAGCAGAGGTCTTAGCAAGGCCTTTTATTACCCTTCAGGCAACCCCCTCGCCGGGCCGTGCATCTCTTTGGTCAACTCCCTGTAATGAATCGCCACCTCTGGCGATTCCTGGAGCGCACAGTACCTTCCGGTTTACATCCTTCATATTCTGCAAAAAAGCATGGCCCTTACGATTACCAATCTTTCCAAAACATACCCCAACGGCACGCAGGCCCTCAAAAACGTCACGCTCGACATCCCCAACGGGATGTTTGGTCTGCTGGGCCCCAACGGCGCGGGCAAGTCCAGCCTGATGCGGACCATTGCCACGCTGCAGGATGCCGACACCGGCTCCATCATGCTCGATGACATTGACGTGCTGCGCGACAAGGAGGCCGTGCGCCGCGTGTTGGGCTATTTGCCGCAGGAATTCGGCGTGTATCCCAGCGTGAGCGCCGAGGAACTGCTCGACCATTTCGCTACCCTCAAAGGCATTGCCAACGGCCGCGAGCGCAAGGAGATGGTGGCCGCCCTGCTCCACCAGACCAACCTGTATGACGTGCGCAAAAAGCACGTGGGCGGCTACTCTGGCGGCATGAAGCAGCGCTTCGGCATTGCCCAGGCGCTGCTGGGCAACCCGCGCCTTATCATTGTAGATGAGCCCACCGCCGGCCTCGACCCTGCCGAGCGCAACCGCTTTCATAACCTGCTTTCGGAGATTGGCGAAAACCTAGTGGTGATTCTCAGCACCCACATTGTGAGCGATGTAGCCGACCTGTGCCGCCACATGGCCATCATCAACAAGGGCGAAGTGCTGCTCACCGGCGACCCGGTTTCGGTGATGGGCAACCTGAAAGGGCGCATCTGGCGCAAGCTTATCGAGAAAACCGAGCTGCCGGCGCTGCAAGCCAGCCAGCAGGTTATCAGCTCGCGCCTTTTTGCGGGCAAAACCGTGGTGCACATCCTGGCCGATTCCGCGCCCGACAGCGGGTTTGAGGCCGTGAATCCGGACTTGGAGGACGTGTATTTTTCGGAAATTAAAAATTATGAATTAAAAATTAAAAATGGCCCCGTCATGGCCTAATGAGCTTATTGTGAGCAGTTTGTGCCCATCTCATTTTTAATTTTTAACTCATAATTTTTAATTAATGACATGTTCCTTCCAATACTTCTTTTTGAACTCAAGTACCGCCTCAAGCGGCCCGCCACCTGGATTTATTTTCTGCTGCTGTTTGCCATGGCTTTTCTGCTGGTGACGGCAGCCGGCGGCGGCTTCGGTACGGGCGTGAAAGTGGCCCTTGGTGGTGACGGCCAGACGGTGAAAATCAACGCTCCGTTCTCGCTCAACATTATCACGGCGGTGCTCAGCGTTTTCGGCGTCATCATCGCCTCCTCGCTGATGGGCAACCCCGTGTACCGCGACTTTGAGTACCGCACGCATTCGCTGTTTTACACCACGCCCATCAGCAAGTTTGGCTATTTGGGCGGGCGTTTTTTTGGCTCTTACCTGATTTCGGTGCTGGTATTCAGCGGTATCGGGCTGGGCGCGGCGGTGGCCGGTATGATGCCCTGGGTGGCGGCCGAGCGGTTTCTGGCGGTGGCCCCGGCCGGTACGTATGTGTGGCCCTACCTCGTGTTGGTGCTGCCCAACCTGCTGTTTTCGGGCGCTATTTTCTTCACGGGAGCCACGCTTTCGCGTAATATTCTGAGCACATATATCGGCTCAGTGCTGCTGCTGGTGGTATACCTGGTGGCCACGGCCTACCTGCAGGACCTCAAGAACGAGCACCTGGTAGCGGCCCTGGATGCCTTCGGCATATCGGCCATCGAATTCACGACCCGCTACTGGACTTCGGCCGAAAAAAACTCCCTGTTGCTCCCGCTCTCCAGCTACGTGCTGCTGAACCGCGCTGTGTGGCTGGCGGTTGGCTTGGGTCTGCTGGGCTTGTGCTACGCCCGGTTCCGGTTCTCGGCTTTCGCCTCGGATAAGCCCGATAAAAAGAGCCGCCGCGTAGCCGCCGCCGATGCCCTGGCGGCCGAAGTGGCTCCCGCCGCCCAACCCGGCGGCCTGCGCCTGCCGCGCGTGGCCCAGGTATTCAGCGGGGCCATGAGCCTGCGCCAGTGGTGGAGCCTGACCAAGCTGGAGTTTCGCGGCATTGTGCGCAGCCGCTACTTTCTGGCCATTGCGGGCGCGGGCGTTATCCTGCTGCTGGCCACCTCGTCGCAGGTCGGCCGCACCTTCGATACCGCTACTTATCCCGTCACCTACGAGGTGCTGCAAGCCATCACCGGCTCGTTTTTCCTGTTCTTTCTGGCCATCATCATCTTCTACAGTGGCGAGCTGGTGTGGCGCGAGCGCGAGGCCGGTGTGGCCCAGATTACCGATGCCGTGCCCGTACCCAGCTGGGTGCCTTTCCTGAGCAAGCTGGCCGCGCTGGGGCTGGTGCAGGTGGTGCTGCTGGCCGTGGTGATGGTGTGTGGCCTGCTGATTCAGACTTTCAAAGGGTATTTCCACTACGAAATCGGCCAGTATTTGCAGGCGCTGTTTCTGTATGAGCTGCCGTTCCTGCTGCTGCTGTGCGTGCTGAGCATGGTGACGCAGGTGGTGGTGAACAACAAGTACCTGGGCTTCGCGGTGATGGTGATGTACTACGTGGCCAATATTTTCCGGAGCCAGATTGGTTTTGGCCACCGGCTGCTGGGCTACGGCGGTGGCCCCACGCCCGGCCAGTATTCCGACATGAACGGCTACGCCCATTTCCTGCCGGCCTTCTGGTGGACCAAGCTGCTGTGGTTTGGCGTGGCGCTGCTGTTGGTGCTGCTGGCCAGCCTGCTCTGGACGCGCGGCACCGATACCACCGGCCGCCTGCGCGAAGCCCGCCGCCGCTGGAGTGCCGGCAGCAGCACCGCCCTTGCCCTGGGCCTGCTCATCAGCCTGGATGCAGGCGGCTACATCTTCTACAACACCAATGTGTTGAACAAATACATGACGCCCAAGGAAGGCGAGAAGCGCCAGGTAGCCTACGAGAAGCAGTACCGCCGCCTCAAAGACGTGGCCCAGCCCCGCATCACGGCCGTGGATATGAACACGGAGATTTTCCCCAGCACCCGCGCCGTGCGGTTCCAAGGCCAGTTTACGCTGGTGAACAAGCACGCCCGCGCCCTCGATACCGTTATCGTGAGTATTCCCGTGGAGCAAAACCCGCGCGTGCATTCCATCACGTTGGGCCAGCCCGGCCAGGCCACCCTGGCCCTGAACGACACCACCTACGGCGTACGCCTCTACCGCCTGGCCCGGCCGCTGGCCCCCGGCGACTCGCTAGCCCTCGGCATGGATATTCTGTACCAGGAGCGCGGCTTCCCCAGCACGGGCTCGAATACCGACATCGTGTACAACGGCACCTTCATCAGCAGCAACTACCTGCCCGGCCTGGGCTACCGCGAGGGTGCCGAGCTAAGCGGCGACCAGGACCGCAAAAACTACGGCCTGAAACCCAAGCCCCGCATGGCCCCCGTGAACGACCTGCAGGCCCGCCAGAATACCTACATCAGCCAGGATGCCGACTGGATTCGCTTCCGCACCACCGTGAGCACCGAGGCCGACCAGACCGCCATTGCCCCCGGCTACCTGCAAAAGGAGTGGGTGAAAGACGGCCGCCGCTACTTCACCTACGTGATGGACCGGCCCATGCTCAACTTCTACACCTTCCTCTCGGCGCGCTACAAAGAGTATAAGAGCCAGTGGGTTGATACGGCCGGGCAGCGCACCATTCCCATCACCATCTACTACCAGCCGGGCCACGAGTACAACCTCAAGCGCATGGCCGAGGGCGCGCGGGATGCCCTGGCGTATTGCTCCAAAAACTTCTCGCCCTACCAGCACCGTCAGCTGCGCATTCTGGAGTTTCCCCGCTACCAGTCCTTCGCCCAGAGCTTTGCCAACACGGTGCCCTTCTCCGAGGCCATCGGCTTTATTGCCAACGTGAACGACAAAGACCCCGAAGACCTGAACTACCCCTATTACGTGACGGCCCACGAAGTAGGGCACCAGTGGTGGGCGCACCAGGTAATTGGCGGCAACGTACAGGGCAGCACGCTTCTGGCCGAAGCCATGGCCGAGTATTCGGCCCTGATGGTGCTGCGGGCGCACAATGGCCCGGCCACCATGCAGCGCTTCCTCAAGTTCGATATGAACCGCTACCTCACTGGCCGCGCTTTCGAGCAGAAGAAGGAAGTGCCGCTGGCGCTGGTCGAAAACCAGCAGTACATCCACTACGCCAAGGGCTCGGTGGTGATGTACGGCCTGCAGGACTACCTCGGCGAGGCCACCCTGAATGCCGCCCTCAAGAAGTACGTGGCCGCCGTGGCCTACCAGCAGCCGCCCTACACCAACTCCACGGAGTTCATCGGCTACCTGCGCCGCGCCGCCCCCGATTCGCTCCAGTCCTACCTCACCGACCAGTTCGAGCGCATCACGCTCTACGACAACCGCGTGACGGCCGCCACCAGCAAAAAGCTGCCCGATGGCCGCTACCAGGTCGATTTCACCGTGAAATCGGCCAAGTTCTACGCCGACAGCCTGGGCACCCAGCGGCCCGCCGACCAAACCCGCGACGCCCTGCCCGTGGCCATTTTCCCCGAAATGGGCAAGGATAAACAGCCCGTGGCCCCGCTGCTGCTCCAAAAGCGCCGCCTGCGCCCCGGCGACAACCAGCTGCGCTACGTGGTGAGCAAAAAGCCCGCCTCCGTCGCCATCGACCCCTACCACCTGCTAATGGACCGGCAGCTCGACGACAACACCAAAGACCTGTAGCGCTGGAAGCACAGGCGCACAAAAAAATCCCCGGTCACTCTGGCCGGGGATTTTTTTGTGTCTGGACACAGCCGCTGCGCGCTTATTTGCGCACCTGGCGCAGGTCGCGCTTCACTTGCTTGTGGGCCGTTTTGAGGTAGCGCTTGAGTTGCTGCTTGCGCGATACCACGATTACGCGGGCATTGGTCAGGCTCACCGTTGACTCGTCGGCCGAGGCATTCAGGGTCATTTTTTCATCGGCGTAGCCGGCGTAGGTCACCACGGCATCGAGGGCTCCGGCGTTGGCTGGCACTTCAAATTCGAACTCACCGTCGGCGTTAGTCACGGCCATTTGCTTGGAGGCCGTCAGGATAACCACGGCGCCGGGCAGCGGGCCGGCCGGATTGGTGATTTTGCCCATGAGCACCATCTTCTCCGGCTTAGTGCCCGTGGTCCCGCCGTCGGTATCAGTCGCCAGGGCAAGAGCAGTGCTGGTAAAGCCACGTTGGGCCTGCGCCGTAAAATCAGCCAGGTTGATAACACAGGCGAAAACGGCGGCGGCGAGTACAGAGAAGGAGAAGCGCATGGCGGTGATGAGTATCAGATGTTTTTGAATGATACAAATGTCGCATTGCATTTATGGGATAATGACCCGCCTCGCCCAACTGTCTCAATCCGCCGGTGAATGACTGGATTTGCCAACGCAATGAACTAGTGAACGCATTTGTACTCCTCGCAGAGTGTATTGTAAGAATGGTATAGGGATGCTACGTTTTGCACCTCGCCATTGCCTAACCCACGCCAGGACCGTCGAGTAATTTTCCTTAATAATGAGCCGTAACCTATTGTGCCAGTCCCTGCAAAGCTTGCGAAAGAGCAGTTCTGCATCTCCGGCCGGGCTTGTGCCCGCACCTTGCTTTCTTTCGGAGTATCAAATAGAAAAACCCTGGCCTCGTAGGCCAGGGTTTAGCAATTGAGGTTGCAGAAAAGAGGTGTGGTAGCTAGTAGCAGGAGGAAAGTGGGCGGGAAGGAATTATTTGGTAGCCGGGCCTTTATCGCGCAGCAGGTACACCGAGCCCAGTGCCTGCACGGCCCCCAGCCGCACTACTTCTTCGCGCAGGCCCCCGTAGCCGCAGGTCAGCTCCACTTCTTTCGTGTTGCTGGGCACGCGCAGCTCGAATTCACCTTCCGAGTTGGTTACCACAATGGTACGGCTGCCGTGTAGCCAAACCGTAGCTCCAGGCAGCACACCGGTTTTGCCCTGTATTACGCCATGAATAACTTTGGTAGTGACGGTTTTAGCGCCTTCTTCCGGGTCGGTGCCGGCTGCTTCTTCCATCTTTTCACCCGGTTTGGTGTAAGCATATTGTGCCTGGCTGGGCATGGCGGCCAACAAAAAGCCGACGGCAGCAACGATGGAAGTAAGGCCGAACTTCATGACGAATTGCACTAATGATATTATTTATTGCAGAGTACAAACGTACAATAAAATCATAGCATGTTGCAAGTGTTCATGATAATATATTCGCTTTTATTCTGGGATAAGCGCAATTACTTGTTAGGGCACCGGCTCAGCATCCATAAAAAAACCTCCGCACTATTAGTGTGGAGGTTTTGTATTGAAAATAACTTATTGTTATATAATTAGTTAACATAGAATTATTGTCGTGATAGGCAATTCAGGCCACGTTGCGCCGTTGCTCCTCCTGCCGGAAAACGAAGTAGGAGTAACCATAGCAGAATGCCGTTGTGAGCAGTATCAGCCCCACGAGTACAATATTCATCTGCCGGGCCGGTACTACCAATGCCAGCCCTACAAGCAGGACCCCCACCAGGCAAAAGACCATGCCTCCTATGCGGTGCGTACGGGCCCACACGGTAGGGCTTTCCAACGTCCAGGGCGTGCGGATGCCTACGAAGTAATTGGGCTGTACCGTGGTTAAATAGTTGCCCATAAAGGCCAGGAACAGGCCCAGCAGCACTGTTATCCCCCGGCCTGTGGTGCCGGGGTGCATCCCTATATACATGCCGTAGGCTAACAGCCCTCCCAGCATGGCCACCATTGCAAGGCGCAGCTTCTGGAAATTTATGCTGCTACTGTCGAGCCGGCGCTTGGGGTCGAGATAGGGCAGCACGGTGAAAAAGAAAGCCACCGCCAGCGGGGCCCCTAGCATGAGCAGCCACATGTGGTCGCGCCCGATGTAGTCGTTGGGCTGCCCGGCGCTGTCGAAGTGCGTTGGCACTTGGGCCGGCAGCTGCGGCCACACAAAAAGCAGGTACAGCGACGGGGCCAGCATGGCCACCAGCGTCAGCAGTTGCCAGACGAGTATGTTTTTCTTCATGAGTAGGGCAAAAAGAGCGGTGAAAAGGTTAGGACTTGAATTGATAAAGCCAGCCTAGCAGCTCGTCTAATACGGTCATATTGAGGGTGTATACCACGAACTGGCCTTGCTTCTGGCTGGTCACGAGGTCGGCCTGGCGCAGCAGGTCGAGATGGTGGCTGATGGTGGGGGCCGAGAACTGGAACTGCTCGGCAATAGCCCCGGCGGTGGCCGGCCCGCCGCGCAGCCGCTCCAGAATGGCGCGCCGCGTGGGGTCGTTCAGGGCTTTGAAAAGAGCATTCATACAGGGTGTTTCAATGATTAGACAAATATCTAAATAAAATCGAAATAAAAAAGCGCGACCCCCGAAAAGGGCCGCGCTGCTAACGTCGTTTATGGATTGGGCCGAACCTTACCAGCCGCTAGGCCGGCTGCTGCGCCGGGGTTTCGGCGGCCGTTTCGGGGCGGCGGCCCCAGGAAGCCATGCCGCAGCGGCTTTGCATCTGCTGGCGGAATTTCTCGCGGGCTTCGGGGCTGAGGTGCTCCATGCGGCCGGCCATGCGCTGCTTCCACTCGCGGCGCTTGCGGGCCCAGCCGCCGGGCTGCCCGCCCCGGAAACCACCAAACAGGATACGGCTCAGCAGGAGCAGCCCGTAGGTTTGGCCCAGCGTGATGGCCGGCAGGCGGAACAGCGCCGGCATCAGCCAGTTCCAGAGGGCCTGCGTGGCAAACCCGACTACGGCAACAAAAAGCGCCGCAAAGAAAAAGAAACGAAGGCCGCGCAGCAGCCAGAATTTACGGTCCATGATAGGTGATATAGTGAAAGGGTGAGGTGGCGAGGGGGTTAGATAGACTAGGATTTGATGCGGCCAACGAGGTTGGCAGAACATCAAGACCACTGTTTCACCACTTCACCAGTTCACCTTTAGTCGGTGAATAATTCAGTGTAGAGCTTTTGCAAGCGCTTGCGCAGGTGCAGCACGGCGTAGTGCTTGCGCGAAATCAGGGTTTTGAGCGGCACGCCGGTTTCTTCCTCCATCTGGCGGAAGGTCTTATCTTCCAGCTCGTGCCACACAAATACTTCGCGCTGAGCCACCGGCAGCTCTGCCAGCGCATCGCTGAGGGCTTCCATGAGAGTTTCGCGCAGCAGGCGGTTTTCGGGCGAGTCGTCGGGGGCGGGCAGCAGGTCGGCCAGCAGCAGGCCTTCGCCGTCGTCGCTGGCTTCGGCGGCGCCAAAGGCTGCCTCCAGGCTCACCGGCCGCTTGCGGCGGTAGAGGTCGGTGATGCGGTTGCGGGCCACCCGGAAGAGCCAGGCCGCCGCCTGTTCCACGGGTTTGAGCAGCCGGTAGCTTTCCACCAGCTCGGCGAAAACGTCCTGCAGGAGGTCTTCGGCCTCGGCCTCATCCGGAATGCGCCGCCGGATGAACTGCAGCAGCCGGGGCCGCTGCTGCCGCACGGCTTCGGCAATCTGGCGGTCTTGCTGCGAGGCCGACATCGGCAGGAGGGGAGAGGGGAGCGAAAGTGCCATGGTTGTCATTCTGAACAAACAGACGCTGACCTGCCGAAATTACTTTAAGTTTTTTCGGCACAATAGTTTCAATAGCACCCCATGCCGGGCTTACCGGAGCGACTTTGTCGCCCCAGCAATTCGATTGCTGGGTATCCTTCTGCGGTAGTGATGCTTCGGCAAGTTCCGCATGACACTCCGAATAGTGTACTGCCTGCAAATTCAACCCCTGTTTTTTCGTTTTTCAGGGTACCTTTGCCGGCCGGCCGGCTGCACGTTGCCTATTTGCCGGCTCTTCCTGTATGGACCCAACCGTTTCCCAAACCATCCCCGAAGTCATTCGGACCGTTCCGCTTCAGTACTACGTCTTTTTCGCCTCGGCCCTGTTTGCCATCGGGGTCACGGGCGTGCTGGTGCGGCGCAATGCCATCATCATCTTCATGTGTGTCGAGCTGATGCTCAACGCCGTGAACATCCTGCTGACGGCTTTCTCGGCCTACCGCTCCGACCCCAACGGCCAGATTTTCGTGTTCTTTATCATGGCCGTGGCCGCCGCCGAGGTTTCGGTAGGCCTGGGCATCATCGTCATGATTTACCGCAACTTCCAGACCACCGACGTCAACCTGCTGAGTAGGCTAAAATGGTAAATGAGCAAGTGAGTAACTGAGTAAGTGGCTACCAGCCGCTACTCCGATTTGCTCATGCCCGCACTCATTTACTCAGCTACTCAGTTACTCATTTACCAATGGAAACCGTTCTCCCCGGCGCCAACGCGCCTTACCCCACGTTGCTCTACGTTCTCATTCCGCTGCTGCCCTTCCTGGGGTTTCTGCTGAATGGGCTGCTGAACCGGAAGCTGTCCGGCACCGTGGCCGGCCTCATTGGCAGTGCCACCGTGCTGGGCTCGTTCCTGATTTCGCTGGTGCTGTTCCTGAATTTCCAGTACCAGTACACGGTGCAGCTGTTCGACTGGATTTCGGTGGGCTCGCTGCAGATTCCCTTCCAGTACCAGATTGACCAGCTCAGCCTGATAATGCTGCTGCTGGTGACGGGGGTGGGCTTCCTGATTCACGTCTACAGCATCGGCTACATGCACCACGACGAGAACGTGGGTAAGTTTTTCAGCTTCCTGAACCTGTTCATTTTCAGCATGCTGCTGCTGGTGATGGGGGCCAACTTCGTTATCCTCTTCATTGGCTGGGAAGGCGTGGGCTTGTGCTCCTACCTGCTCATCGGCTTCTGGAACAAGAACACGGCCTACAACAACGCTGCTAAAAAAGCCTTCATCATCAACCGCATTGGTGACCTGGGCTTTCTGCTCGGCATCTTCCTGATTTACCTCACCTTCAACTCGGTACAATACGCCGAGGTGTTCCAGAAAGCCTCGCTGGGCCAGTTCGGGACATACGGCGTGGGCATCTGCACGGCCATCACGCTGCTGCTATTTGTGGGCGCGATGGGCAAATCGGCGCAGTTGCCGCTCTATACCTGGCTACCTGATGCCATGGCCGGCCCCACGCCGGTTTCGGCCCTTATCCACGCTGCAACCATGGTTACGGCCGGCATCTACATGGTGCTGCGGGCCAATGTGCTGTTCACGCTCTCGCCCGATACGCTGCAGGTAGTGGCCATTGTGGGCGCGGCCACGGCGCTGTTTGCCGCCACCATTGGCCTGGCCCAGAACGATATCAAGAAGGTACTGGCTTACTCCACCGTTTCGCAGCTGGGCTATATGTTCCTGGCGCTGGGCGTGATGGGCTACTCTACGGCCCTGTTTCACGTGCTCACCCACGCCTTTTTTAAGGCGCTGATGTTCCTCGGGGCCGGCTCAGTCATTCATGCCATGAGCAACGAGCAGGACCTGCGCCGCATGGGCGGCCTGCGCAAGGCGCTGCCCATTACCTTCCTGACCTTCCTAATCGGTTGCCTGGCTATTTCGGGCATCCCGCCGTTCTCGGGATTCTTCTCCAAAGATGAAATCCTGGCACATGCCTTCGAGCACAATAAAGTGCTGTGGGCCATGGGCTTGCTCACGGCTTTTCTCACGGCTTTTTACATGTTCCGCCTGTTGTTCCTAGCTTTCTTCGGTGAGTTCCGGGGTACTGCGGAGCAGAAGCACCACCTGCACGAATCGCCCGCTTCGATGACCTTTCCGCTCATCGTGCTGGCCATTCTGGCAGCTGTGGGCGGCTTCATGGGTGCGCCCATGTTCACGGGCGGTCACCACTACTTGGCCGAGTACCTGGCTCCGATTTTCACCTACTCGCAGCGCCTGATGCCCGAGGTTTTCTCGGCCGAGTTGGACAAGGGCACTGAATACATGCTGATGGGCCTGTCGGTAGGGGCTGGGTTGCTGGGCATCATCCTGGCTTATGTGATGTATGTGGCCCGCGCCCAGCGCCCCGCCGAAGACGAGGCCCAGCGCTCGGCCCCCGAGAGCCTGGTGTACCACAAATACTACATCGACGAGCTGTATAATAACCTGTTCACGCGGCCCGTAATGGCACTGTCGACGGGGTTGTACAAATTTGTGGAAAACGGCGTTATCAATCCTGTGGTGGGGGTTTTTGGCCGCGCTGTGAACGGCGGCGGCCAGCTGCTGCGCTACGTGCAGACCGGAGCCGTGGAAACCTACCTGATACTGATGGTTGTGGGTATTGTGCTGATTCTGGGGCTGAATTTTGGCCGGTTCTAAAGTTGGAATTTGCTTGGTATTTTTGGGAAAGCCGCCTGTGAAAACAGGCGGCTTTTTTATGTGAGAAACTGTCGGCTGGGTGGCTATAAAATGGCTTTATTTAAGTGAATGGAACTTTTGATGGCTGGAGAAAGCCAAACATTTGGTTTGACAAGTGCCTGATTTATAAAGTATTTATATTTTTATAATTGGGACTTGCAGGGTTAGGATAGCAACTTTTTTAGCTGAAAGTGGTATAGCAGCACATCTGAAGCAACGATGGGCCGACTGGCTCGCGGCGGATAATGCATCTATCTCCAAACCTAAAATTTATGGTCTCAAAACCTAATCTCCTACGTGGCCTCGCCCTGGGA
Source organism: Hymenobacter artigasi (assembly GCF_012275535.1). GTDB lineage: Bacteria > Bacteroidota > Bacteroidia > Cytophagales > Hymenobacteraceae > Hymenobacter > Hymenobacter artigasi. Next base: position 122,256 of record NZ_JAAVTK010000007.1, read on the forward strand.
GCAGTCGTGCTTGGCATGGCAGCTCCGCGTGCTCAGGCCCAAACCGCCGACCGCAAAACGGCGCTGAGTGCAAACATCGGTTTGCTGCAGTACAGCGGCAATATGGGTTCCGACTTCTGGAACCGCTCCGGCAACGACCTGTCGGTGGGCGGCGGCGGAACCATCACGCGCTACCTGTCGCCTTCGTTCGACGTGGCTGTGCTGGGTTATTACGAGACCTACAAGTTCAGCAGCGAGCTGACGAAAGGCTCCAACTTTGAGGCCCGTATCGGCATGGTGGACCTGGGCCTGAAGCTCAAGCTCAACAACGGTAAGATTCTGAAAGAAGACGCTTTCATTCAGCCTTATCTGATGGGCGGTGCCGGCATGTTCCTGGCCAACAGCTCGGGTCAGGTTTCCGGCAAAGGCTTTGGGGTTACGCAGATTCGTCGGCCCGAAGTATTTGGCCTGGCTGGCCTGCGCTTTCGTTTGAGCGATGCGGTGTATCTGGACCTGACTACCAGCCAGCACTACCCCTTCACCGAGCGCGTAGACAACCTGAGCAGCCCCAGCGACAAGCTGTATGACCGGTTCCTGTTGCACCAGGCCGGCATTACGGTGGCGCTGGGCAAAATGCAGGACGAGGACAAAGACGGCGTTTCGGACAAGAAGGACAAATGCCCCGGCACCCCGGCCGGCGTAGCCGTGGACCCCAACGGCTGCCCGCTCGACAAAGACGGCGACGGCGTGCCCGACTACCAGGATAAGTGCCCCGACGTGAAAGGCGTAGCCGCCCTGCAGGGTTGCCCCGACCGTGACGGCGACGGCGTGACCGATGCCGACGACGCTTGCCCCGATACCCCCGGCAAAGCTGAGCTAAAAGGCTGCCCCGATGCCGATAACGACGGCGTAATCGACCAGAACGATAAGTGCCCCAACACGCCAGCTGGTGTGAGCGTGGATGCCAATGGCTGCCCGCTTGACCGTGACGGTGACGGTGTGCCCGACTACCAGGACCGCTGCCCCGACCGTGCCGGCCCCGCCAGCAACAAAGGCTGCCCCGAGATTAAGGCTGAAGCCAAGAAAATCCTGAACGAGGCCACCAAATACATCAACTTCGACTTCAACAAGGCCACCCTTAAGCCTTCGTCGTACCCGAAATTGCAGCAAATGGTGCAAATCATGAACGACTACCCGGACTACAGCCTCAGCATTGCCGGCCATACCGACAGCAAAGGCGCTGATAACTTCAACCTGGGCCTGAGCTACGAGCGTGCCAACGCTGCCCGTGCCTACATGCTGAGCAAAGGCATCCCCGCCGACCGCATTGAGGCCCGTGGCTATGGCGAAACCAAGCCGATTGCTGACAACGCTACGGCTGCTGGCCAGGCGCTGAACCGTCGGGTTGACTTCGACCCCTACCTCACCGGCGAAACCAATGCCGCCGAAGTGAAGTATGGCGCTGCGCCCACCATCCAGGAAATCAAGGCCACCGGCAAGCCCGTACCGACCCGCGCCAACAAAGTGGTGCCGAAGAAAGCACCTGCCAAGAAGGCTCCGATGAAGCGCAAGTAGATTGCCCCAGCGGCAAGCGCTAAGTGAAAAGGCCCGCTCGATGAGAGCGGGCCTTTTTTGTGCGTAATTGGCGGCTGGTTGGCTGGTATTCTTTTCACCTAGGCAACCTACAAGAACACTCTACCTTCTTACAAACATGCTGAAGTCCATAATTACCATTGCCTGCCTATGCAGTCTACTTGCGCAACCGGCCCGGGCGCAGGATACTACGATGACCCGCTTGCTGCGGGCAAACGTTTACCCCCTTACGGCGGCTAAAGCGCAGCTAAGCGGTACTGGCTGGGAACGGCTGCAAGCCAGTATTGCCAAAAGCCAGTTTGTGCTGGTAGGAGAGGACCACGGGATGGCCCAGATTCCGCAGTTTACCCAAGCAGTAGCCCGCGAGCTGCAACCGGCCGCTTTCATCACCGAAATTGACCGTTATCAAGCCGGTGCCCTAACTCGCCTAACTGCCACACCTGGTCCGCCCACGGCCTATCTAAAGGCCAGCCCGGGCGCGCTGTCATTTTTCAGTTGGGAAGAAGAGTATGAGCTAGCCCAGCAATTGCGGGCGCAAAAGGCTCAGATTATTGGCATCGAACAAGTGGGCGTTTTCACGCCGGGCCGCTTCTTCGAGCAACTAGCGAACCAAGTAAGAAGCAAGACTACTCGTATCTACCTGCAGCAACGCCGCGTCGTTTATCAGCAGCACGACAATGAACAATCGCGTAGTGGTGGCCACGCATATAGCATGGTAATCCAACACCAATCAGCGCTCGATAGCTTGGTGGCGATAACGAAATCCGAAAGTCCGGAAGTCCGCCGCATGGTGCAGGAGTATTTGCTGAGCTACCTTATCTACAAAGACCAGGTAAAGGGTTTAGACAGCCATCAGGCCCGGGTGAACCTGATGAAGCGCAACCTGTTGGAGGCCTTGCGCCCGCTGGCCCCACAGCCCGGCCAGCCGCTGCCCAGGCTGCTGTTCAAGTTCGGGGCCAGCCACATGGCGCGCATGCTCAGTCCCTGGGCGGGCATTACCGACGTGGGCAATCTGGCCCAGAACTTGGCCGACGTGCAGGATGCCCGCTCGCTGCACCTGCTGGTGATGGGCCGGCAGGGCACCCAAGTGGGAGGCTTCAACCCCGACGACCCCAGCAAAAACGTCGTGCCTTTCGATATTTCGAAAGAAACCTACCTGAAGCCATTTGCCGACATCACCACCGGCCCTGCCTGGCAGGTATTCGACCTGCGCCCGGCCCGTCGGGCCCTGCTGAACGACAAGCTGAAACTGACGGACCAGATGCTGGTTGCCTTGTTGCTAGGCTACGACTACTTCATTCTGATTCCGAATGCTACGGCCAGCCACAGCTAATATCCGTGGTTCTAGGTATGAATTAACAACGTCCAGCTTCGGCCAGCGCAGCAGGACGTTATTTTTGCTTTTAATAAAGCTACTTCACCGCATACATCACCGCCAGATAGTACAGGCCGCCCACGCTGGGGCCGCCGAGGTAGGACACGTAATAATTGTTGAGCAGGTTGCTGGCACCCAGCTTGAAGCGTAGGTTGGGCGCGGGCATGGAATAGCTGAGCTGAGCGTCGAGGGTGTGGTAGGCCGGCACGGTACCGTTCACCAAAAAGGTCTGGGAGTAGTAGCCCTGCTGCCAGCGGTAGTTGAAGCCGAAACCGAAGTTCTTGTAGGCGTTTTCGTTGCCCAGACTCAGGTTACAGGCCCAGCGCGGGGTGTTGAAGCTATCTTCGAGGCCGTCGCCGTTTTCGGTGCGGTCGAGGCGGGTGTAGGTGGTATTGGCCCCCACGAGGTAGCCACTGGGTAACACGTAGCGCAGACCCAGCGAGCCGCCATAGTTATACACCTGGCTCTGCGAGTTGGTCCAGAGGCGGTAGCGGGCCTGGGTAGGTGCCGGGCCGGTAAGGTTCGTGTTATTTAGGGCCGTGGCGATGGCGTTAAGGCCGGCATCGGCCGGCAGGGGTGCGCCGCCGCCGGAAGCTACCGGCACGTAGGCCTCCACCTGCGCAATGAAGTCGCGGTAGGAATTATAGTAAAAATCGACATCGGCCAGCAGCCGGCCGCCCGGCCCGAAAGTGGCTTTATAGCCGGCTTCCAGTGAGCGGATGTGCTCGGGCCTGAGGTAGGTGTAAGGATTCTTCACCAGCAAGCCTTGGTTGGCGGCAATGGCTTGGGCGCGCGTCTGGCCCTGCGTGCCGTTGATGCCCGCCGTCACGGCCGCGTTGAAGCGGTCGATGCTGCTGCGCAGGTAGCTGTTCTCAAACACGCCATCCGACATCACCCGCAGCCCGCCAATGCGCTTCACCTGCCCGCTGTTCACGTTCGAGAAGCCCTCAAACAGGCTCGGGAAGCGGTAGCCGCTCTGGTAGCTGAGGCGGAAGTTCTGGCGCGGCGTGGGCGATAGTACGGCCGTGAAGCGCGGGTTGAATTTCAGGTCGAAATAGTCGTTTTTATCGGCCCGCAGCGTGGCCGTGAGGCGCAGCTTCTCGGCGAAGAACCGACCGCCGGCCTGCACAAAACCACCCGTTTTGGCGTAGGTCAGGTTGTCATTGAGCGGGTCTTTGCCGGGGTTGGGGTTGATAAAATAGTTGCCGTCGGGCACCACGATGTAGGTGCGGTGGTCGGCCCCGGCCAGCAGGTCGAGGGTGGCGGGCAGGTGCGCGCCGCCGCGCCGCAGGGCCTCGGCCAGGTTGGCCTGGGCCTCGGCGTGCAGCAGGCTGGCCCGCACGCGCAGGGCCGCGCCCACGTCCCAGTTGTTCACGTCCTGCAACTGGCTGAGGCGCTGGTTGAATGCCGCAGTGCCGGGCTGAAGGCGGCCGGCATCGGCGGCGGCGCGGGCACTGGCCAGGGCCTGGGGCACTGGCTGGCCGCTGGCCGTGGCCGCGTTCCAGGCCGTGGCGAAGTCGCCGTACCAGGCATTATCCGGCTTGTAGCTGCGGTCGAGGTTCTCGCCCATCGAGCGCAGGTTGTAGCTGCGGCCGGTATTTTCCCGGGTGAAGTAAGCGCGGGCCTGCACCACGGGCGTGGTCAGGCTGAGGGCGTGCTGCTGCAGGCGGTAGTCCTGCAGGCGGAAGCGGTTGGAGCGCTGATACACATTGTCGAAACCGGCCACGCGGTACGTGTAGGACAGCTCCGTGCCGGGCCGGAAGCGGTAGTGCAGCGCCGCGTCGGCCTTCAGGGTCCGGAGGTTGTAATCGACCAAGTCCCGCTCGTCGTAGCCGGTGCGGGCCACCGAGTAGCTCTTGCCCCCCAGCGTGAGGTTGCGGCGGTCCGACGACTCGTTGCCGTAGTGGTTCACCTGGTCCTGGGCCGGGTTGCTGGCCCCAAATAGGCCGGTGGTGGCGTTGCCGTTGGGGTTGATGTCGGTCTGGTCGTTGGCCACCCAGTCGTAGCCGCGCAGAAAGGTGCCGTTCACCTTGAGCGCCAGCTTATCGGCCACCAGCACCCTGGCGTAGCGCAGGCTGGTTTCGGAGAAGATTTTGGCCCCGCTATACGGGTCGCCGACGTGGTTGACGCCGGTTTTCTGCTGCACGCTCAGGCCCTCGAAGCTGAAGGGGTTTTTCGTCCGGAAGTTGGCCAAGCCGTTGATGGCGTTCAGCCCGTAGAGGGCAGCGGCCGTGCCGGGCACAATTTCCACCGACATGATATCCAAATCGCTCGGCCCCAGGATATTCCCAATCGGCCCGCCGATGTGGGGGGCTTGGTTGTCCACGCCATCCACGAGCTGGGCAAAGCGCACGTTGGTGGTGTTGGTGAAGCCCCGGGCATTTAGCACCTTGAAAGCCAGGCTGGGCGTAAGCACCTGCACACCTTTGAGGTGCTCAATAGCATCGAAAAACGACGGGGCGGGCGTGAGCCGCAGCGCCCGCGCGTTGAGCTTTTCCACCGTCACCGACGACTGCAAAAAGCTCTCCTCGACTTTGGAAGCAGACACCACTACTTCCTCCAAATCGACTTTCTGGTGGGTCGTATCGGCTGGAGCTGCCTGCTGGCCTTGCGCGGCAAATACGGATAGCCAGGCCGCTGCAAGCAGCACCAGGTGGGTGCCACGGAGTAAGAAGGGGAGCATAAAAACAGTCGTTATATCCGTAAAGATATAACGGATTGCTGCCTGCCAACTACTCGTGCAGTCTGTTTGTTTCGCGGGCCATGAATTCCTGAAAACGGGCTTGCAAGGCCTGGAACGCCACAATGGCAGCCTGGCCGGCCTCCGTTACAACTGCCCCGCCGCCTTTGGAGCCGCCGGTTTGGGTGCTCACCAGCGGGGTGGCCGCCTGCGCGTTCATGGAGCTCACCAAATCCCAAGCGCGCTTGTAGGACATGCCCATGGCCTGCGCGGCTTTCGAGATGGAGCCCAGCGCGGCAATGTGCTCCAGCAGCTCCAGCCGGCCGATGCCGAGGAACCGGCCGTCGTCGGTTTCGAGCCAGAGGCGGCCGTTGAGGCGATAGGAGTGGGTGGGCCGCAGCAGGGATTTCATCCGGCAATGATACACGCAACGGCCCTTTGCCGGGGCCATACTACAGCAGTTGCTGCATCTGCCGGGCATTTTCCACCCCCACAGCCCCGATGCCGTTGCTACCTTTCGGCTATGCCCGTCAGCCCCGGCTTATAGCGTAGTGTTGCCGCTTATGAAAAAAGCGGCACAACTGGTTACCGACCGATGTGCTGACGGCGCTGGTCCGAACAAGGCAGCATTTTCCTGCTTAATGGTTTCCGATTAACCCTATTTCCAATGTCTGTGATTGATAAAATAGCCTGGCTGCACCTGCGCGATGGCGCGGTGCTGAGCACCCGCAGCCACGGCAAAGACCGGTATTACTTCCCCGGCGGCAAGCGGGAGCCCGGCGAAACCGATGCCCAAACGCTGCTGCGCGAAATTGAGGAAGAGCTGACCGTGGCCCTCGACCCGGCCAGCCTGGTGCACGCCGGCACGTTTGAGGCTCCCGCCCACGGGCACCCGGCGGGCGTGCTGGTGCGCATGGCCTGCTACTACGCCGGCTACAGCGGTACGCTGCAGCCGGCCGCCGAAATCGCGGAGGTAACGTGGCTGACTTATCGGCACCGCGCCCAGGTATCGGCCGTAGACCAGTTGATTTTTGACTGGCTGCAAGCGCAGGGATTACTGGATGAATGAGGCCGCCGCCAGCTGAGCCGTAACCAATTCATCATCCGGGAGTAAAAACAGAAGCCCTGCTGCGCCCCGAACCGGCCGCCCGGGCTCACTTATCTCTCCGCTATGATGCCAAAAAACGCGCCGCTATTGCTGGCCGGCCTGGGCCTGCTGGCCGCCTGCACTGGCCCCAGCAAACAGGAAAAGCAGGAAGCCGCCGCCAACACGCCGGCCCAAATCGTGACCACGCCAATGGCCGACTCTGTGTACCTGCCCGCGCCGTACGCCACCAAATCCGTTTCCAACCGGGTGAATATTCAGCCCTGGCCGGCCGGCAAAACGCCCGTAGCCCCCGCCGGCTTCACAGTGGCTGAGTATGCCGGCCAGCTGGACGGCCCGCGCTGGCTGTACGTGGCCCCCAACGGCGACGTGCTGGTGGCCGAAGCCAGCACCATTGCCATGAGCGTGCCCCTCAAAATAGTGGCCGCGCTGAAGCTCGACAAGTCCCGCTCGCTGCGCGACCACAGCGCCAACCGCATCACCCTGCTGCGCGATACCAACCACGACGGCGTCCCCGACGTGCGTACCACCTTCTTGGCCAACCTGAACCAGCCGTTCGGGATGCTGATTATGGGCAACTACTTCTACGTGGCCAATACAGATGGCGTGCTGCGCTTCCCGTACCAGCCGGGCGCTACCAAAATCACGGGCACGGGCCAACGCATTATGGGCCTGCCCCAAGGGGGCTACAACAACCACTGGACCCGCAACCTACTGGCCGCGCCCGACGGCTCGAAAATCTACGTAACGGTGGGTTCGGCCAGCAACGTGCAGGAGCACGGGGCCGAGGAGGAAGTGCGCCGCGCCAATATTCTCCAGATAAACCCCGACGGCACGGGCGAGAAGGTATTTGCCAGCGGCCTGCGCAACCCCATCGGCCTGCAATGGCAGCCCGGCACCGGCAAGCTCTGGGCCGTGGTGAACGAGCGCGACGAGCTGGGCGATGAGCTGGTGCCAGACTACTTCACCAGCATACAGGAGGGCGGCTTCTACGGCTGGCCCTACTCGTATTTCGGCCAGAACGAAGAGCCCCGCCGCAAAAACGAGCGGCCCGACCTGGTAAAAAAAGCCTTGATGCCCGATGTAGCGCTGGGGGCGCACGTGGCCGCCCTCGGCCTCGCATTCTATGACAAAGACGCTTTCCCGGCTCGGTACCACAACGGGGCGTTCATCGGCGAGCACGGCTCCTGGAACCGCAAGCATTATTCGGGCTATAAGGTGGTGTTCGTGCCCTTTGATAATGGTCGGCCCGGCCAGCCAGAAGATTTTCTTACCGGTTTCCTGGCCGGTGGCGATTCGGGAGATGCCTACGGCCGGCCGGTGGGCGTGGCCACGCTACCCGACGGCTCGCTGCTGGTGGCCGACGATGCCGGGGATAAAATCTGGCGCGTGCGTGTGGCTAATTAACTGCTGGTATGCCGGTAGACCAGCGCGGACTATAAAGTCCGCGCTACAACTCAACGCCCGCTGTTTGAATGGGTGCGTAATAGCACTAATCAAGCCAAGTTGAGAAGTGCCACAACAGCCGCGTAGCGGCGACAGGTTTGTAGCAGGGCGGTGGACAAAGGAGGAAAAGCCGTGTAGCGGCGACAGAAAAAACGGGTGAATCTGTCACCGCTACGCGGCTTTTTTCGGTTTACCCCTCTTTTTCTACAAACCTGTCGCCGCGCTGCGGCTATTCTGCAACTTGGGTTAAGTAAGCCTCAATTCGCGGCGGGTAAGGGCTTTTGGTAGTACAGCCGGGGCGATTCGATAATACCCCAGTGGTACATCATGTCGGTGTTTACATCCGACTTGTGGTAGTCGGTGAGCGGTTCCCAGCTCATGAGGGGGCAGTCGGAGGGCAGCAGCACGACCGGCGCGGCCGACTGGGCCAGCGTGGCGAATTGCTGCCGCTCGCAGGTGTTAAAATCGCGGGCCCGGGGCTTATCGGCCACCGTGAAGATGGCCGCGAAAACGGCCATGGCTGCCGCGTAGCGCCGCCGGGCCACGGCCGGCAGGTGCGTGAGTAGGTAGTAGCCCGACAAGGCAAAGCAGCCAATCATGCCCAGAATAATGGGTAGAATGCTGTCGCGCCGGATAACGTTTTCCCGGTAGGCGCGATAGCCGCCCAGTGGCAGCAGCAGGATGTAGACCAGCGCAAACACCCCCAGCCACTGCAGCGCCCGCTGGGCTTTGGCTCCCAGTGGCGTGCGTACGGAACGGGCTATCAGCCAGGCATTGATAAGTAGCATGAGCAGCAGCAGCGGCAATCCCAGCTTGCCCGTGAGCGCATCGTAGACTCCGAACGGCAGCCGGGCGTAGCGCTCGGACAGGGGAATAACGGCCCACTCGTTTTCGGAATTATACCGGCCAATGTAGAGCGAGTACAGGCTCAGGGCGCTGAACAAAGCAAACAGGCTGACCTTGCGCCAGGGCAGTGCCCCCACGGCCACCGTGGCCCGCCGAAACCAGCCCAAGCCGCTAGCCAGCGTGGCAAAGTGCCCGCGCCAGGCCAGCAGTAGCGCCGTGGGGCACACCAGCAGCACCACGGCCGGAATAATCGGCCCGTTCAGGGCCAGCACCACCACCAGCCCCAGCAGTCCGACGTATTCCAGCGCCGACAAGCGCAACGGTGTGCCATGCAGCGCCGCCCGCAAAAACGGCAGGAAAAACAGCAGCAGCAGGCTCATGGGCAGCGCGTAGAAGGCCGCGTACGTCACCGACCAGTCGATGACGCCCATCTGGCCGCCGTAGCCCTCGGCCTGCAAAAGCGGGGTAATGAGCACTGCGGCCAGCAGAAACCTGCGGCCCAGCACGTTGCGCGAATTGCTGATGGCCACGGCCAGCACGTACACCAGCAGCGCGTGCACGGCCAGCTTCAGCAGGGCGCACGCCGCGTACACACTGTCGAGGGGGCTTAGCGCGCCTTGCAGCAGCAGGGGTACGCGCCGGAAGTATTCATGCAGGAGCAAGTGCGCAAAAAACCGGTTGGGGGCCGGGTAGCGCTCATGGCCCAGCAGCGCCCGCAGCCCAAATGGGTCGTGCAGCACCGTGCTGTAGGCCTTGCCCGGCAGCACAATGGCCGCGAGGTCGCCATCGAGGGGAAACTGAAAATATTGCCAGCCGGAGTACGCTAAGTCGCCAATCAGAAAAAGGAGCAGGAGATAATGCCAGTTTCGCTTCAGCATACGGCGCAATAGGGGTAGAACGAGCCCGGCCACTGCGGCCGGGCCGGCCAAAATTACACCAGGCCGGGCCGGTAAACCCCGGAATCTAGGTTAGGCTGCGGCTGATGCCCATTTCCAGCCCGCGCAGCTCAGCCAGCCCGCGCAGGCGGCCGATGGCCGAGTAGCCGGGGTTGGTTTTCTTGTGGAGGTCGTCGAGCATCTGGTGGCCGTGGTCGGGGCGCATGGGCAGGCTGATGTTGCGTCGGCGCATGGTCTGGATGAGGGCGCGCATCACGGCGTACATATCCACGTCGCCTTCGAGGTGGTTGGCCTCGTAGAAATTGCCGTCGGCATCGCGCTGGGTACTGCGCAGATGAATAAAGTGGATGCGGTCGGCAAACTGGCGTATCATGGCGGGCAGGTCGTTGTCGGCCCGCACGCCAAACGAGCCAGTGCAGAAGCACAGGCCGTTGGCCGGCGAAGGCACGGCGGCCGACAGTTCAGCCACATCCTCGGCGGTGCTCACCACGCGGGGCAGGCCCAGAATAGGGTAGGGCGGGTCGTCGGGGTGAATGGCGAGGTTGATGCCTACCCGTTCAGCCACCGGCACAATTTCTTGCAGAAACAGAATCAGATGCTCGCGCAGCCGGGCCGTGTCGATGCCGTCGTACGCATCCAGCGCCTGCTGGAATTGCTCCAGCGTGAAGCTCTCCTCACTGCCCGGCAGGCCGGCGATGATGTTGCGCTGGAGCTGCTCCTTCTCCCCGGCGCTCATGGCGGCGAAGCGGGCTTGGGCCTTGGCAAGTTCTTCGGGCGTGTAGTCCCGGGCAGCATTCCGGCGCTTCAGCAGCAGCGTATCGAAAGCCACAAAGGCCGCTTTCTCGAAGCGCAGGGCGCGGGAGCCGTCCTCGACTTCGTAGGCCAAATCGGTGCGCGTCCAGTCCAGGACGGGCATAAAATTATACGTTACCGTGTAGATGCCGCAGGCCGCCAGGTTGCGCAGCGACTCCTGGTAATTGATGATGTAGTGCTGGAAATCGCCGGTGCGGGTTTTGATGTTTTCGTGCACGGGCACGCTCTCCACTACGCTCCATGTGAGGCCGGCGGCGCGGATAATTTCCTGGCGCTGCCGGATTTCGGCCTGGGTCCAGACCTCTCCATTTGGGATGTGGTGCAGGGCTGAAACCACATCGGTCGCGCCGGCCTGGCGGATATCGGCGAGGCTTACGGGGTCGTTCGGGCCGTACCAGCGCCAGCTTTGGATAATGGGCATTGTTGGGGAGGGATTTGGTTTCTACCAGCACGTCATGCCTCGGTCTCTGCTTGATGCGCAGAATGCTCGGCATGACGTTTTTTTCGTTCAAAACAAACAGACTAGACTCCACTAAAGGCATTAAATCCGCCGTCCACCACCACCGTTTCACCATTCACAAACCGCGAGGCGTTGCTGAGCAGGTAAATCAGCGTGCCGGTCAGCTCCTCCGGCTCGCCGAAGCGCTGGAAGGGCGTGTGGCTGATAAACTTGGTGGCCCGCTCGGTGTGCGAGCCGTCGGCGGCGATGAGCAGGTCGCGGTTTTGCTCGGTGAGGAACACGCCCGGCGCGATGGCATTCATGCGGATGCCACCGCCGTAGCGCAGGCCCAGTTCGGTGGCCATCCACCGGGTGTAGCCCTCGATGGCGGTTTTGGCCAGGGTGTAGCCCAGCACGCGGGTGAGGGGCCGCTGGGCAGTGATGGAAGAAATATTAACGATGGAGCCCGTGCCCTGGTCGGCCATCACGCGGCCGAAAACGGTGGTCGGAATCACGGTGCCGAACAGGTTCAAATCCACGGCCCGACGCGTGTCTTCAATGCCCACGTCGAACAGGTTTTGGTCGGGGCCGATGGTGGCGCCCGGCATATTGCCGCCGGCCGCATTCACCAGCCCATCAATGCGGCCCCAGGTGCTCATTATTTTGTCGCAGGCTGCGGTCATCTGCCCCACGTCGAGCACATCGGCCAGTATAACCAGCGCCTCGCCGCCCACGGCCCGGATGGCGGCGGCGCGCGCTTCGGCCCGCTCGGCATTACGGCCCATAATGGCCACTTTAGCGCCGGCCTCCGCCACCGCCAGCGACATCGACGCGCCCAGCACGCCGGTGGCCCCGGTGATAACGACGACTTTATTGGCGAGCGAGAATTGGGATAGAAAAGGCATAAGGTGTTGATATGTAGAAGTTGGTGGCGTCCGGTCTGACCGCCCTAGGCGGTCTGACCGGTTGTCGTTGTTTACCGGAACGTGCTCGCTTCAACCGGTCTGACCGGTTGTCGTTGTTTACCGTAACGTGCTTGCTTCAACCGGTCAGACCGCCTAGGGCGGTCAGACCAGGGCGGTGGTGGTTATGGCAGCAGCTCCAGCGTGCCGTCCAGCCGGATATCGTCTGAGGCACTGCCGACCATGAGGTTGAATTTGCCGGGTTCGGCCTGCCATTCCAGCTTGGCGTTGTAGAAGGCCAGCTTTTCTTTGTCGATGGTGAAGGTCACGGTTTTGCTTTCGCCGGGTTTGAGGCTGATTTTGCGGAAATCCTTCAGCTCCTTGAGCGGGCGTACTACGGAGGCCACGGGGTCGCGGAGGTAGAGCTGGGCCACTTCCTCGCCGGCTGTTTTGCCGGTGTTGGTGAGGGTGAAACTGACCTGCACCAACTCGCCGGCCTGCATTTGCGGGCGGCCGATTTTCAGGTCCGAATATTTGAACGTGGTGTAGCTCAGGCCGTAGCCGAAGGCGTAGCGCGGCGTATTGGGTGAGTCGATGTAGGCCGATTTGTAGCGGATGTCGCTGGGCCGGGTAATGGGGCGGCCGGTGTTGTACTGCTGGTTGTAGGCAATTGGAATCTGGCCCACGCTGCGGGGGAAGGTGATGGGCAGCTTGCCGGCGGGGTTGTAGTCGCCATAAAGCACGTCGGCCAGCGCGGTGCCGCCTTCCGAGCCGGGCCACCAGGCGTAGAGGATGGCATCGGCCTGCTCGGCAATGGCGTCGAAGATGAGCGGGCGGCCACCGAATACGACTACCGCCACGGGTTTGCCGGTGGCTTTCAGGACTTTGAAAAGCTCCTCCTGCACGCCGGGCAGGTGGATATCGGTGCGCGATTTGGCCTCGCCGCTCATGTCCCAGCTTTCGCCCACGGTGAGGATGATGAGGTCGGCACTCTGGGCGGTGGCTACGGCCTGCTCGAAGCCGGCGCGGCTCTCGCCCGAAACCTCGCAGCCTTTGGCATAGCGCAGCTCGGTGGTTTTGCCGGCGCGTTGGCGCAGGCCGTCGTAGAGCGAGGTGATGCGGGTCGTGTCGGTGTCCACGGTCCAGCTGCCGTTGAGGTCGCGCCTGGCCTTGGCGAGGGGGCCGATGACGGCGATGCGGCGCAGCGTGTTGGCGAGGGGCAGGGTGGCGTTTTCGTTCTTGAGCAGCACCAGAGATTTCCGGGCCATCTGGCGGGCGGCGGCGCGGTTTTGCGGGTCGTTGAGGACTTGCTTTTCGCGCTTCTCATCCGAGAACCGGTAGGCGTCATCAAACAGGCCAAGCTCGAATTTCTTGCGCAGAATGCGGCGTACGGCATCATCAACTAAGTCAATTTTCACCTTGCCGTTGGTCACCAGCTGCTCCAGATTTTTATGGTAGGCGTCGCTTTCCATGTCCATGTCGGAGCCGGCGGTGAGGGCTTTTTGGGCGGCATCGGCCTTGTCCGTGGCATAGCCCCAGTTGGCCATTTCGCCGATGGAGCCCCAGTCGCTCACCACGAAGCCGGGGTATTGCCACTGGCCTTTCAGGATGTCGCGCTGCAGGTAGGCGTTGCCGGTGGCCGGAATACCGTTCAGGGTGTTGAAGGAGTTCATGAACGTGGCCACGCCGGCATCGGCGGCCGCTTTAAAGGGCGGTAGGTAGATTTCCCAGAGCTGCTGCTCGCTCATGTCCACGGCGTTGTAGTCGCGGCCGGCCAGGGCCGCGCCGTAGGCCGCGAAGTGCTTGGCGCAGGCCATCACGGCATCGGTGCCGCCCAGCGTTGAGCCCTGGAAACCCAGTACGCGGGCCTTCGCAATCTGGGCGCCGAGGTAGGTGTCCTCGCCCGCGCCTTCCATCACGCGGCCCCAGCGCGGGTCGCGCCCCACGTCCACCATCGGCGCAAACGTCCAGTGAATACCGGATGCGGCGGCTTCCCGGGCCGCCACGTGCGCGCCCAGCCGAATGGCATCCAAATCCCAGGAAGCGGCCTCGCCCAGCGGAATCGGGAAAGTGGTCTGGTAGCCGTGAATAACGTCGAGGCTGAACAGGAGCGGGATTTTAAGGCGCGATTTCAGGGCTTCAGCCTGGATTTCTCGGGTGTCCTTCACGCCCTTCACGTTCAGCATCGAGCCCACCTGCCCGGCGCGGATGCTGGCGAGCAGCGTGTTTTTGCGGTCGCTGGCCGGGCCGGTCACCTCGCGGCCGGAGTACTGGTTGAGTTGGCCCACCTTCTCCTCCAGGGTCATCTGGGCCAGTAGGGCGGCCACGCGCCGTTCCACATCGGCGGGGCTGGCGGCGGTCGGGGCCGGGGCCGGTTTCTTCTTTTGCGCCCACGCTGCCTGGCCGGGCAGCAGGCCCAGCAACAGCAGCAGTGATTTAGGAAACGAAAAAGTCATGCAATTGCGAAGGAAAAGCCCGGTCGGGACTTGGGAAAAGATATAGTGCTGTCTGGCGGCCACCGGCCACCGCTGCCCCGGCCGGGGCCTCATTTGTACGTTCCCACCATTCTCGTGAGGCGTAATTCCCGGCCGGGAAAGCGGTTTTCGGACTCCGGGATGGCCAGCGGCCGCCAGGTAAGCACAGGTTTGGGTTGTAGCGACGCATCCTGGCGTCTCGTCGTTGAACGATTTGGGCGAACGGCGCGGATGCCGAGGCGCCAGGATGCGTTGCTACATCGGTGGCCGACTATCAAAAAAATCGGCCAAGTGATACATCTGTTGATTTAGCTCTTTCATTTGGTCGAGCAGCGCCGGGTAGGGCTCCAGGTTGTTGTCCACGATGCCCTTGTTGGCGTTGGTGTTCGAGGGCTCGGCCCCTACCAAAGTCGGGTCGTTGTCCTGGTATTTGAACCAGTGCCAGCCCACGCAATTCTTCGATTCGAGCAGGCCAAGGGTGAAATTCTGGTAAAAGCGGCCCCGGTCGGCCTGGGTCTTCACCACCCAGCCGGCCCCGGCGGTGTTGGCCAGGCCGGGGGCATCCTCGCCCTTCACGTACCACTCGGTAATGATGAAGGGCTTGCCGGCGGAAATTTCCCAGTCGCGCACCCAGTTCTTCTCGGGCGTCCAGTTGTTGTAGTAGTTGATGCTCACCGCGTCGAGGTACTTGCCTGCTACCTTCATCAGTTCCGGATAGTAGCGCTGCGCGCCGTGGAAACGGCAGCCCAGGTACATGTGGTTGGGGTCGTACTTCTTCATCGCCGTGGCCACAATGCTGAAGTAGCGGTCGGCGGCGAAGGCCAGGAAGTCCTGCCGGTTCTGGTCGGTGATGGTTTCGAGGGTGATGCTGCGCTCATCGGCCCACTTTTTGGCGGCCACGTAGCCGGGCTCGGTGGCGGGCAGCGTCAGGTAGCCGTCGAGGTTTTTGCGCAGCAGTGGCATCTCGTTGTCGGAGAAATAGCCGAAAAGGTTCTTATCCTTTTTGTTGCTGGCCAGCTTCCTGGCCTGCTCCTCCACGAACTCCGGGAAGCCGGGGTCGAAGGTGAAAATTACGTCGTTGGGGTAGCCCTTGTGGCCGGGCTGCACGTAGGTGCCGCCGCGCTTGCTGCCGTAGCCACTCATCAAATCGAGGTTGATGGTGTAGGCCAGCGGCTTATCCGCCCTGGCGTTTTCCGCCTGAATCTCCTTGGTGGCCGACCACGCGCCGGTGCCGTTGAAGCCATTGGCCAGGAGGAACTTGCGGGTAGCCGCCATCCAGCCGGCGCGGTCGCCGTACTTGGCCTTCAGCGCCTTTTGGGTGCGCTCGGAGTTGCCGGGCTGCACGTCGTTGGGGGCGTTGTGCAGGTAGTAGTAGCCGTCGGGGTCCACGGCCCACCAGCGGTCAGCTATTTTCTCGACGTGGAAAAAGCCGGTGGCTTTGGTTTTCTTGTCGAGCCGCCCGCCGTACTTGTCCAGCTTGATGGTGGCCGGGGTGAAGCCTTGCAGGGTGGCGACGGTGCGTGTGGGGTAGTTCTTATACTCCGCGAAGCCCGCCTTGCCGTCGATGGTGGAGTTGTTGATGGTCTTTTTCGCGGCCACGCGGAGGGTGTATTCGGCGCTGTCGCGGGAGGTTTGGGCGTGGGTGGTCAAACCTACCATTAGAAGTGCGAGTGTCAGCAGGCGGCTCACCTCACCCCCCGGCCCCCTCCCCTCTGGGAGAGGGGGAGCCAGACGCAGGTTCTTGGAATCGTTGAACGCACCCCCTCTCCCAGAGGGGAGGGGGCCGGGGGGTGGGGTGTTTCTCATTTCCCGGTATCGTATTTAGCCGCCTGCTGCCGGTAATATTCCTGCAGCACATAAAATGCCTTCTTCTTCTGCCCGGTGTTAGAAATCAGGCCCTTGCGGTTAAACCCGTTCTGATACACCGGATGCTGCCGCCGCGTGGCGCGGAAGTCCACCAGAATCCAGGGCGTCATGCCGCGCAGGCCCTTGATGGCACTCAGCATCTTGATTTGGTTCACGTAGAGCGCCTCCTGGTACTCCTCGCTCCAGCGGGTTTCGGCGTCGCCGTGGTAGCCGGCCAGGGCGCTGCCGCCCAGCTCGCTGATAACCACCGGCTTGTTGTACTTAATGTCGAAGGTGTACTTGGTGATTTCGCTGGGCTTGCCGCCCCAGTACCAGCCGGCATACTCGTTGAAGCTGGCCAGGTCTAGGAACTCGCCCAAGGGGTCGTCTACGTGCACCACGTTGTCGGGGGTGCGGTGCAGCTCCAGGGCGGCGGCGATGAGGCGGGTGTCGTCGAGGGCGCGGGCTTTGGTGGCCAGGCGGCTCATGAATTTCAGGCGCGGGTCGCCGAGCGGCGTTTCGTTGCCGATGGACCACACCACCACGCTGGCACGGTTTTTCCCCATCGAAATCAGGTCCGAAAGCTGCTGCTCGGCGTTCTGGTAGGTGGTGGGGTTTTCCCAGGCAATGGTCCAGTACACCGGCACTTCGGCCCATACCAGCAGGCCCATCTCGTCGGCCAGCTTCAGCATGATTTCGTTGTGGGGGTAGTGGGCCAGGCGCACGTAGTTGCAGCCCAGCTCTTTGGCCCAGGTGAGCAGCATGCGCAGGTCGCCCTCGCCACGCGCCCGGCCCGGAATCAGCGGGTTCTCATCGTGAATGGAAATGCCGCGCAGAAAAATGGATTTGCCATTCAGCAACAGGTCCTGCCCTTTGGTCTGAATGGTGCGGAAGCCAATTTTGTCCTGCACTGTTTCGCTGCCGTTGGTGAGCGACACGGCGTAGCGCGTAGGGCTCAGCGGCGACCACAGCTTCAGCTTTTTAGCGGGCAGCCGGAAGGTAGCGCGGCCTTCGCCGTCGGTTTTCAGAGTTTGCCGCAGGCCGGCTTCGGCAATGTTGAGCGTCACCGACTGGCCAGCTTTTTCGGGGCCATCGAGCTGCACGTAGCCGGCCAGGGTGCTGGCATCGTCCTTGGCCAGCTGCACCTTGTAGTCCACGATGAAGGTGCCGGGCGTTTCGGCAATGAATACGTCGCGGGTGATGCCGCCGTAGTTCCACCAGTCGGTGTTGATGGTGGGTACTTCCTCGGTGTGGCGGGTATTGTCGGCCTTAACCACCACGAAGTTGTCGCCGGTGGCGCTCAGCTTATCGGTGATTTCCAGCTGAATAGGTGTGAAGCCGCCCTTGTGCATACCCAGCTTCTTGCCGTTGAGGTAGATGTGCGACTCGTAGTTTATCGCCCCGAAGTACAGGAAATACCGCTTCCCCGCCGTGGGCTTCAGCTTGAAATCCTTCTTAAACCAGATGGTGCCTTCGTAGTACAGCAGCTTGATATCCTGCGAGTTCCAGTCGCCGGGAATCTGCATGGCGGCCGAGTGGTCGAAGTCGTACTCAATCAGCTCGGGCTCCTGCGAATTGCTGGGTTTCTGGTTGTCGTAGTAGCCGCCTTTGCCGGTGGCCGACTTGTCGAAGGCCTCGCGGCGGTAGTCATAAAAGCCGTTTTCGTAGGGGTCGATGATGTAGTTCCAACTGCCGTTAAGGCTGAGCACGCGGCGGCCCGGGGCATTCTGAATCAGGCTGGTCTGGGCCTGGGCGGCCGGGCCAGTGAAGAGGCTGAGGACGCCCAGAATGAGGGACAATAGCAGCTTCAGCGGAGTGGGTGGGGTCATGTGGAGGGAGGAGGAGGAAAGGGGTGTTAGTGAAATAGTATGGGGTGAAAAGTTGTCGTCCTGAGCTTGCGAAGGACCTTGTCACGCTCGTGCCAGTTGAATTACTGCAAACTGTTCTGCTGTCGGAAGGTCCTTCGCAAGCTCAGGATGACAGCCGCCCACCCATCCTGTTTTCACCAATTCACTAGTTATAGCCGGGGTTCTGGGTCAGAATCGGGTTGGTCTGGATTTCCTGAATCGGGAGGGGAAACACCAGGTTGTTGGCGGTGATGGGCTTGATGCCGGTGCGCGCAAACAAGGCGTTCATCACGGGCAAGGCGCGGTCGGTGCGCACGAGGTCGAACCAGCGGTGGCCTTCGAAATTCAGTTCCAGGCGGCGCTCCAGCTCCAGGCGGGTGCGCAGGTCGGTTTGGCTGATGGTGGCGGGCAGGTCTACAGCCGGGGCGGCGGTAGCCACGGGCAGGCCGCGCGAGCGGCGGATGACGCGGTTCACGGCGTCGAGGGCGGCGGGGGTAAGGGTGCCGCCTTCGTTCACGGCTTCGGCGTACATGAGCAGCACGTCGGCGTAGCGCAGGATAATCCAGTCGTTTTCGGCGTCGTAGGCGCTGGTGGGCACGTCGCTGTACTTCTTGGTGTAGTAAAGGATGGCAGCGCCCGTGCCCGAAGAGCCGAAGGAAGCGGCGGCCCGCACATCGGAAGCGCCGCTGGTGGCAAAGGCGGCCACCAGGTCGGGGTCTACGGAGTTGAACTGCTGGCCCTGGCTGGCGTTGTTGTTCACGGTGAGGGCCAGGGCGGTGGGCAGAATGGGCATAAACCAGGTGCTGAAGTAGCTGCCGATGCCCAAAGCACCCCGGCTGTAGCGGGCGGCGGCCAGGATTTCGGTGTTCATCTCGTTGTTGGTCAAAAAGATGCTGGCGTAGGTGGCCTGCAGCGCGTAGGCATTGCCGTCGATGACCTTTTTCAGGGCGGTGGCGGCCTCGCCGTACTTCTTCTGGGTTAGCAGCACTTTGCCCAGCAGGCCCTGCGTGGCCCCTTTGGTGGCGCGGCCCAGGTTGGCTCCGGTTTGGGTGGCGGGCAGGTTGGCTTCGGCAAAAGCCAGGTCCTGCTCAATCTGGGTGTACACCTGGGCCTTGGGGGCACGGCCAAACTGGTAGGCATCGGGAATAGATGTGATTTCGCTGGTTACCAGCGGCACATCGCCCCAGATTTGCACGGCATTGAAATACGCCAGCGCCCGGATGAAGCGCACCTCGCCGTAGAAGCGGTTGCGCGTGGCATCGGTGAGCTTCACGGCGCCGGCCCGGCTCAGGATGATGTTGCAGCGCGCAATGGCCCGGTAGGTCACCAGCCATTGGCTGGGCAGGCGCGGGTTGAGGCCGGAAAGGCTGAAGTCGTTGAACTCGTTGAGCGCCTCGCCCGACGTCACCGCAAAGCTGTTATCGGAGGGAATTTCGGCGTAGACGAACAGGCCCCGGTTGCTGCCATTGCCATACATGTCCTGTAGGGAGGAGTAGGCCGCCGTCACGCCGGTCACGATGCTCAGCGAATCGGTATAGCCCAGGGAGCTGGGCAGGCGGGTAGGGTCGTTCAGGTCGATGAAGTCCTTGCTGCACGACGTGGTGCCCAGCGCGGCCAGGCCCAGCAGCGCGGCGAAGGACGCGCCTTTGAAAAGTTGAGATATAGTCATGGTGGGAATTGAATTAAGAGATTGGTGCGGAAAGCCCGTCATGCTGGATGGGCTGTCATGTAGCCGAACGTTCATGCAGAGCGCAGCGAAGCATCTTTACTGCTGTAGTAATCAATGCTGATGGCAACGAAGCGGGCAAGATGCTTCGCTGCGCTCTGCATGACCGTTCTGCTACCTGGCGTGGCGTTCTAAAAGCCCAGCTGCACGCCCAGCGTGATGGTGCGGGCCATGGGGTAGGCGCCCTGGTCTACGCCGTAGGTGGGGGCGGTGGTGTTGCCGTAGTTGTTGGCTTCGGGGTTGTAGCCGAAGTATTTCGTGAACGTGTACAGGTTCTGGACGCTGGTGTACACGGCCAGGCTCTGCAGGCTGGCACGCTTTATCCAGTCGCCGGGCACGCTATAGCGCAGTGTCACGTTGCGCACGCGCAGGAACGAGGCATCGTGTACGTAGTAGGAGTTGAACACCGACTTGAGGGAGCCGCGGAAGGTGGCCAGGGGCGTTTTGCCATCGCCGGGGTTTTCCGGCGAGCGCCAGCGGTTCAGCACCTCCACGCGGGCGTTGGTGCCGCCGGCTCCGTTCACGGTGTAGCGGTCGGCCCCGTAGAGCACGTCGTTGCCCTGCGAGCCCTGCAGTGTCACGGCCAGCGACAAAGCCTTGTAGCCGAAGGTGTTTTGCAGGCCGTAGGTGAATTTCGGGAACGGATTGCCGATAACGCCGATGTCGAGGGTATTGATAACGCCGTCGCCGTTCACGTCCTTAAACTTGAAGTCGCCGGGCCGTACCACGGTGCCGCTGCCGGTCCATTTCGGGCTGGCGTCCACGTCGGCCTGGTTCAGGTAAATACCTTCCTGCTGATACCCGTAGAACACGCCCAGCGGCTGGCCCGGCACCACCCGAATGGAGCTGCCGTAACCAAATACGGCGTCATAGGTCAGCTGCTCGTTGGTGCCGGCCAGGGCAATTACCTGGTTGCGGTTCACGGAAAGGTTGGCCGAAGTGCTCCAGGTGAAATCTTTGCCTTGGAGGTTGGCCGTGTTCAGCTGGAACTCCAGGCCACGGTTGCGCACCTCGCCCACGTTGGCCAGCGCCCGCGACGAGAAGCCCAGAATGGCGGGGATATTGCGGTTCAGCAGCAGGTCGGTGGTGTTGCGCTGGTAGGCGGCCACGGTCAGGTAAATGCGGTCGCGGAACAGGCCCAGGTCGAAGCCGGCGTCGTACTGCGTGTTGGTTTCCCAGCTCAGGTTGCGCACGGCCACGCCGTTGGGCGAGAAGCCGAAGGCGCGGGTGCCGTTGCCGGCGCCAAACACGTAGTTGGCCCCCTGCTGGTAGTTCTGGTAGTTATAGTCGCCGATGTTGTTGTTGCCGGTCACGCCGTAGCTGGCCCGCAGCTTCAGCTCGCTGATGGCCGCAAACTGCTTGATGAAGGGCTCCTCGGCCACGCGCCAGGCCAGGGCTACGGAGGGGAAAGTGGCGTACCGGTTGTCGGGGCCGAAGCGCGACGAGCCGTCCGTCCGCAGGGCGGCGGTCAGAATGTAGCGCTCCTTAAATGCGTAGTCGAGCCGCCCGAATACCGACGTCAGCGCATTGGACGTGTTGAACAGGCCGGAGCCAAACAGCTGGCCGGCGGCCGTGGGGTACTCGATGCTGGTGTTGGTGTAGGTGCCCGTCTGGCCCAGTACCGTGCTGCCTTCAGCCGTGTTGTACTGGGCCGCGTAGCCGGCCAGCAGGGTCACGCTGTGGTTGGTGGCGAAGGTGCGGTTGTAAGTGGCCGTGTTTTCCCACACCCAGTTCAGGTTGGTGCTGTTGAGACGGCGGGCGTCGATGTTGTTCAGCACGGGATTCGACAGGTTGGCTCCCTGGTTGCCGTTGGTGGGCAGCGTGGCGGGCACGTAAATGGCGCGGCGGGAATTCACCAGCTCGGCCCCGAAATTGGTGCGCAGGTGCAGGCCGCTTATCACCTCAAAATCGAGGAAAGTAGAGCCTAGAATGCGGGCGGCGTTGTTGCGGTCCTGGTACAGGTCCAGCGGGGCCACGGGGCTCAGCAGGTCGCCGGGGTTGGTAATGCCGTTCCGGGTACCGGTTTTCAGGCTGGCGTAGTCGCCGTTGGCCAGGCGCACCGGCACAATGGGCGGCATGATGAGGGCGGCCGTAATGGAGCCGGTTTCGCCGCCTGGGCCACCGCCCGAGATATTGCCGCCGTTGTAGCTGCCCGAAGTGGGCACCACGTCGGTGCGGGTGAAGTTGGGGGCCAGGCTCAGGCCCAGCTTCAGCTTCTTGCTCAGCTGGGCATCGTAGTTGGCGCGCAGCGAGAAGCGCTCGAAGCCCGAGCCCTTCACAATGCCGCTCTGCTTGAAGTAGCCGCCCGAGATGTAGAAGCGCGACTTGTCGTTGCCGCCGCTGGCGCTCAGCTGGTACTGCTGCTGCACGCCGGTCTGGAAAATCTCCTTCTGCCAGTCGGTGTCGGACAGGGTTTTGGGGTCGGTGGCCAGCAAGGCCAGCACATCGGTATTGGTCACCACTTGGCCACCGTTGGTAACGGACTCCCGGAAGTAGTCCAGGAACTGGTCGCGGTTCAGTAGCTCCATGCGCTTGGCTACCTGCTGAATGCCCGTATTGGCCGAGAAGTTGAAGCGGGTAGTACCGTCGGTGGCCCCGCGCTTGGTGGTCACAATCACGATGCCGTTGCCGCCGCGCGAGCCGTAGATGGCGCAGGCCGCCGCGTCCTTCAAAATCTGGATGCTCTGGATGTCGCCGGGCGCAATCTGCGCGTAGCTGTCGGCATTGTTGAGCGGGTAGCCGTCCACCACGTAGAGCGGGTTGTTGCCGGCCGAAATCGAGCCCAGGCCGCGAATGCGGATAACCGCGCTGGCCCCCGGCTCGCCCGAAGGCTCCGTAATCTGAGCTCCCGCCACCAGGCCCACCAGGGCTTCGGAAGGCGAGGCCACCGGAATCAGCTCTACCTGCTTGGCCGAGATGGTGGAAATGGACGTGGCCAGCATTTTCTTTTCCTGCACACCATAACCCACCACCACCACCTCGTCGAGGCCCCTGGTGTCGGGCACCAGCGCGGCGTTGATGGCCGTGCGGCCGCCCACGGCCACTTCCCGGGCCGCGTAGCCCACGAAGGTGAAAATGAGGGTGGCGTTGTCGCCGGCTTTAATGCTGTAGCGGCCGTCGGCATCGGTCTGGGTGCCGTTGCTGGTACCCTTTACGATGACGTTGACGCCGGGCAGGCCCGCGCCTTTCTCATCCACAATGCGGCCCGTAATCGTGATGTCGGCCCGCACGGCGCGGGGGATAGGGGGGAGGTCGGCGGCCGAGGCCAGGTGCAGGCCGAGGCCCAGGCTCAGGGCCGGGAGCAGCACCAGGGGCCGCAGGCAGCGCCGGAAATCAAGTCGTAAAGTGACCGTCATAATTGGGGGGTGGGAGTTTGGTGACAAGAAGTGGAGAAGCCAGCCGGCGCACGGCCCAGGGGGCGTGCCCATCGGGGGCAATGCAGGTCCGGAATGCAACAGTGGAGCTTAAAACCGGGGTTTTGCTCTGCGAATTACCGGGTTCTAAGCTGCTATCTAATGCAATAGCAAGCCTTTATTTACGTAAACGTTTGCAGCAAATCGGGCCATTCCGGACGGTTAATGGTTGAGGTTTGTAACTTGCCAGACATTCATCAGCCCATCCCAAAGGCTGTTTCCCCTTTTCTCTGTCCGAAAGCTGCCCCGTCATGACGCCTGTGAACCTGAAGTCGCTGGCTAAAGAGCTGAACATGTCCATCGCCACGGTGTCGCGGGCGTTGCGCGACAGCCACGAAGTATCCGAAGCCACCAAGCAGCGGGTGCGCGCCCTGGCCGCCGCCCGCCACTACGAGCCCAACGCCTACGCCAGCAGCCTGCGCCGCAACATCAGCAAAACCATTGGGGTCGTGATTCCCAAGGTGGCCAACCACTTCTTCGCGCTGGCCATCAATGGAATAGAGGAAGCGGCGCGGCAGGCCGGCTACCACGTCCTCATCTACCTCACGCACGACGACTACGAGCGCGAAGTCTCCATCGTGCAGCACCTCAAGGGCGGCCGGGTCGATGGGTTGCTGATGTCGGTGGCCAGCAGCACCCAGGATTTTGCTCACCTTCGGGGCCTGAAGGAAGCCAACATTCCCATTGTGTTTTTTGACCGGGTGTGCGCCGAAATCAACACCGCCAAAGTCACCACCAACGACTACGAAAGCGGCTACCAGGCCACCGAGCACCTCATTCGGGCGGGCTGCCGGCACATTGCCCACCTGCTCATTTCCAATAACCTGTCCATCGGCCAGTTCCGGCAGCAGGGCTACCTCGATGCCCTCATGGCCCACGGCCACGCGCCCGACCCTGGCCTCATCCTGCACGGCGTGATGGACAACGAGCAGAACGTGGCCCTCATCCGCGAGCTGCTGCTGCGCCGGCCCGATATCGACGGCATCTTTGCCTCCGTCGAGCGGCTGGCCATCAGCACCTACCATGTGTGCAAGGAGCTGGGCCGCCGCATTCCGGAAGACATCAAAGTCATCGGCTTCTCCAACCTCGAAGCCGCCGCCCTGCTCGACCCGCCGCTGTCCACCATCACCCAGCCGGCCTACGATATTGGCCGCGAAGCCGCCAAAATCCTCCTCCGCGCCGTGGAGAAGAAGAAAGCCGTGCTGCCCGGCCAAAGCGTGGTGCTGGAATCGGCCCTGTTTGCCCGCCGGTCTACGGCCGGGTAAAAGTCCGGTATTCCGGTATCTAAAATGCTGGAAAAGTCGGCTGTAAGTCGTTGCACCGGTCCGACCGCCCTAGGCGGTCTGACCGGTTGTCGCGAGGACGGCGCCAGTGCTTATTGGGCCGATGCCAACGACAACCGGTCAGACCGCCTAGGGCGGTCAGACCGGCGCAACGCGACTTCCTAAACCGCTTCATCAGATGGCATGACGTGCTTATTCCACCACCACGCGCCTGGCCAGCGTCTGCTCCTCGGCCTGCAAGCGCAGCGTGTACACGCCCGCCGCCAGCGCCGTGGTCTGGAATTCGGCCGTGGCTCCGGCCGCATTCAGCGCAATGGTGCGACTCAGCACCACCTGCCCCAGCGCATTCAGCAGCGTGGCGTGCACGGCCGCCTGGCCCGCCAGCGGCGGCAGCAGCACCGTGAAGCGGCCGTGGGCCGGGTTGGGGTAGAGGCTCACTGTAGCAGCCGTCAGCTCCGGTTTGGTGGCCGTTACCGCAGCGGGGCGCAGCACTATGCTGAAGCGGCTCGTTCCCGCCGTGACCGAAGCCAGCGTGAAGGCGTAGCGCCCACCTGCCGCCAGCAGCTGCTGGGTACCTGTCAGGGCATCGCGCAGGTACACCGAAGTGCTGCCGAAATTGGCCAAATCAGCCACTTCAAACGTGAAGCTGCCGGCCTGCGGTACGCGTAGGTGCAGCGGTACTACCACTTCGGTGGTGCCCAGCGGGGCCAGGCCGTTGATGGCCAGCGGGCGGGTGCTGCTCAGCGTGGCCAGGTCCAGGCCGGCGGGGTTGGATAGCTTGGTGGCATCGTATTCGGCATCAACGCCGGCCGTGGCTCCGGCTTGCAGGTAAAGGAATGCATCGTCGCTCAGGCTGGCCCCGGCCAGCTGCAGGTGCAGCTGCGGCCGGGTATCGTTCGCGCCGCGCCCAAACACGGGCTGCGGACCGAAGCTGGTGACGCGGTTGGCGTTGGTCAGGTTCACCGCGCCGGGCGTGCCGGGGGCGCTCACGCGGGCGAAGTAGCCCGAGCCGGCCACAATCAGCGGCGAAGTGCCCACGCCGTTGGCATAGCTGCGGTAAGTGCCGGCATACTGGCCGGTGCTTTGGTAAACGTACATGGCGGCGTCCATGCCGGGGCGCTGAGCGGCGGTCACAGTGCTCCAGTCCAGCGGGGCGGGGTAGGGGTTGCCCAGCAATTGCCAGCCAGCATCGGCATCGGTGCCCCGGCTGAGGGTGCCCGATGCCTGCGCGGCGTTGTTGAAGGTGCCGGTGAAGGCCACGGGCGCGGCCGTGGCGGGCGCGTTCACGGCGTAGCCGCGATTCGGCGTCATCAAATCCGTCGCCGCATCGGGCGAAAAGTAGCCCTTGTCGAACGCGCTATAGTTCGATGTCACCGTGGCAATACGGCCTTCATCGTACCCAAATACCGTGGGGAAGGGCGACACCGAGCCCGGCGTGGCGCTGGTGTTATAAGCCGGGTTGAACGTCGGGCTAAAACCCGTGGTAGCCAGGCTGCCAAACGTGGCCCCGGCCACCGGCGAGCTGAAGTGGCGGTAGGCCGGCCCGGTCACGCTGCTGGTGACGGCGCGCTGCATGGTGCCGCTGCCGGTTACCACGCCGCCGCTGTTGTCGAGCAGGGCCGTGCCA
The DNA here is from genome assembly GCF_012275535.1 of Hymenobacter artigasi. Lineage (GTDB taxonomy): Bacteria > Bacteroidota > Bacteroidia > Cytophagales > Hymenobacteraceae > Hymenobacter > Hymenobacter artigasi. The sequence continues at coordinate 148,545 of NZ_JAAVTK010000007.1, forward strand.
TCGGCCGAGGACAGCAGCGTGAAGCCAAAGCCGCTAGTGGCGAGGTTGCCGCTTTGCAGGCGGGCCACCTGGGCAATGCGCACGCTTTGGCTCAGGGCGAGGCCGAGGGCGTTGTTCACGGTCAGGTTGCGCACCTGGCCGGGCAGGCCCGCGCCGGTGGTCTGGGCCGTGGTGCCGTTGTAGGTGTAAGTTGCATCGGCCGAAAAGGTGCGGGTGCCGCCCACCCGAATGGCCCCCGTAGCGCCCGTGGCCGCAATGCCCGCCGGGTCGCAGATTTGCAGCTCGGCCCCGGCCTGCAGCGCGAAGCTGGCCGCGCCGCTCAACGTCTGGCAGTTGCTGCTGAGCAGGCCACCGGCCTGCACCTGCACCGTGCTGGCCACCGTGGTAGCGCCCAGCAGCGTGAGCGTGCCGCCGCTCTGCACCGTGATGCTGTTGTAGGTGCCGCCGGCCGACATCGTCTGGCCGCTGGCCACCACCAGGTCGGGGCCGGTCACGGCATTGCGCAGGCGCTGGATGTAGTCGATGTTGGGCTGGCCGAAACCGTAGCCCCAGTTGAAGGCGGTGCTCTTGCTCAGCGCACCCTTGTTGGCCCCGTTGTAGTCGGTCACGTCCTGGGCGGCGTTCAGGGGGTAGTGGAAGGTGCCGCCGCCCGCGTCGCCGCTGTCGGGCGAGGTCAGCTTGGCCCCCGTCACCGACTGGTACAGGGTAGAAGGGCCGCCGCTGCCGCCGGTTTTAGTGCCAAACGTGTGGATGGCCCCGGCCACGCCCGCCGCCGTGCCGGTCTTCACCATCACCATGTCGTACTGCGTGATGTTGAAGGCGTTGCCGGTGGCCAGGTTCGTGAGGTAGGTCGAATTATCCAGCAGTAAATCCAGCGTGAAATCCGACGCGTTGGCATCCTCAACGTAGCCCGTGGGGCCGGCCAGCCGGCGCAGCACAATGGTGGTGCCGCTGCGCAAATCACTCCAGAAGGCCGTGTTGTTGAAGCGGTATTTGCCGCCGTTGTCGGCCGTGTTGTTGGTTTCGAAGTCCTTCACAATCAGGTTGCGCACATCGAGGTGGTCCTGAACCACGAGCAGCTCCATGGCGTCCTGGTTGCCGTTGGCGTCGTTGGTGGCATTATACACGCGGTTCACCACGATGGCGGGCGGCGCGAAAGCCTGATTGCGCAGCAGCTGAATGTAGCTGATGTTGCCCGTGCCGAAGCCGTAGCCCCAGTTGCGGCTGGTGCTGGTGCTGCTGGCCACGCTGGTGCCGTTGTAGTCGGCGGTGCTTTGGGCGGGGTTCAGCGGGTAGAGGAAGGCGCCCGTGCCCAGAGTGCTGCTGAACACCAGCTTCGGTCCGGTGAGGCCGGTGTAGAGCGCATTGGCGCTGCCGTTGTTCGAAACCAGGGCGTGCACCGGGTTATCAATCCCGCTGGCCGCGCCGGTTTTCAGCAGCACCATGTCGGTATTGGTCAGGTTGAAATTCTGGCCGGAGCCCGATAAATCCGCCAGATACGTGGTGTTTTCCATCAGCATGTCCACCGTGAAATCCGACGCATCCACATCCGTCGCGTAGCCGGTAATGCCCGAAGCCAGCCGGCGCAGAGCTATGGTGGTGCCCACGCGCAAATCCTTCCACAGCACATTGTCCCGGAACTGAATTTTACCGCCGGTGTCGCTGGTCAGGTTGCTCTCAAAATCCTTTACCACCAGCCCGCGAATGTCGAGGTGGTCCTGCGTCACGAGCAGCTCCACGGCATCGGTCGAGCCGTCCGAAGTCGAGCTGCCGTTGTACACGCGGTTCACCACGATGCCCGTCAGGGGCTGTTCCACAAACGTCAGCTTCGAGAAGTTGAGGCTGGCGCTCACAATGTCAAACTTCAGCGTAGCATTGGGCGAGGCTTCTAGGTACACGTTGTTGATAACCAAATCCTGGTAGGTGCCGAAGCCGCCCGTGGCGGGCACGGCTACCGCGCCGGTGCGGTCCACATCGTTCACCGACAGCCGGAACGCGCCGGTCGAAGTAGCGCCCGTCGACACCCGCACCGTGACGCGGTAGAGGCCGGTGCGCAGCACGTTCACCGTGTATTTCAGCCACTCGCCGGTGGCCGAGTAGCCCACGTTGCCGTAGCCGCCATCGCCGTTTTCGGTGTCCACGCCCTCGGTGGGGCGGGGCACGGTGGGGTCGGTGGCCGCGCCCCGGTTAGCCGCGTCCGAGTCGTGGTAGGCCACGCCCTCGCCGCCATTGTCGTACTCCACGGCCCGCACCACGCCCGGAATCACGGGAATGGTGCTGGGGTAGGGCGTGCGAATGCAGGCACTCACCTGCACATAGTTCGACTTCGTGACGGTGATGGTCGTGTCCGGGTTCACCAGCGTCATGGTCACGGTGGGGCTGCCGGGGCTGGCGTAGGTCACGGCCGGCGGGTTTTTGCCGTTGCCGGTGGCCGGCGTGGCGCCTGCCCCAAAATTCCAGCTTATCGACGTGAACTCGCCCAGTACCGTGGCCGCGTACGTCACGGCTTCCGGTGCCACGCAGGTAAAGGTTTTGTCGGCCGTGAAGCTGGCCAGCGTGAACGTCTGGCCGGGGCTGAGGTAGGTAGGCGGCAGCGTTTGCTGCGCGTGCTGTAAGGAATACACGATTTTTCGCGTCAGCGCACCCTGTGCATTAAACAGCAAAACCAACGTCGACTGCGCATAAATCTTATCGTTGTAGAAATTACTGATGCCGGCCGGCACGTTGATTTTCAGGGCTGCCGCGCCCGGCACCGTGGCCGTACTCAGCTGCACCGTGAAATCGTAGTCTGTCGCGTCGCTTTCGTTCAGCACCATCACGGCCGTGGTGCCGTTATCGGTGCTGCTGAGCACCTTCACCAGGGCCTGGTTGTCGGTAGCGTTGAGGTTGGTGCCGTGCAGGTTCTCCGACACCAGCATCTCGTGCCAGAACGCCGAGCGCGGCTTAACCGTGGCGGCCGTGGGGCCATCCAGATAGCCCAAATCGCCGGTGCCCCGGCCGCCGCTGCCCTCGTGAATAGACCACGGCTGCATCGACACGGCCTCATACTTCATGCCCACGCCAAACACCTCGGCCCAGAACTGCCCGTTCAGAAACGAATGCACGCCCACGCCCTCCACGGTGTTGGTGGCGGGGTTGGCGTAGTCGATGTTGAACTCGGTGAGGGCCCAGCGCAGGGCACTGGCCCCGGTGCGGTTGTGCAGGGTGTTGGCGTTGGCCATCAGGCCCAGCAGGTTGGTTACGTTGCTGGTCAGGTTGTTGGTGCCCGTCACCACGCCGGCGCGGGTCTGGGTGCCGTTGAAAGGGTAGGTGTGAAAGGAAATAACGTCGATGTAGTAGCGCCCATTGGCATCGGTGCCGGTAATGTCGTTGGCTCCGCCCACCAGCGCGGGCATGTAGCCGCCGCCGTAGGAGGCATTTTCCGGCCCCACCGTCAGAATGGTGGGGTCCACGGCCTTCATGGCAGAGGCAAACGACTTGATGTAGGCTTCCACGCCCGCCACGCTCACCGGGTTGGTCTGCGAGGCGTTGTTCAGGTCGGGCTCGTTGCCAATAATCCAGTACCGGATATTGCGGCCCCTCGTAACGTTCACGTACTGCACCACCTGGGCCGCCTGGGCCGCCGTGAACCGGCCGCGCCCTTCCGAAACCTGCACCATGGGCTCGGCCCCGATGCGCCGGATGGAGTCAATCAGGGCAATGTATTGCGCGTTGGTCACCAGGTTGGAGTTCACGCCGTTGCCGCCAATGCGAATCATTTTTACCTTCGACTGCTTCACCACAGGCCACAGCTGGTCGAGCTGTCCGTTGAACACCTGCGTGCCCAGGGCCGTGGGCAGCCAGGCATTCTGGCCGGCGAGGTAGGGCGAAATGGGCTGGCTGTGGCCAATGCGCAGCGTTAGCCAGCTTAGCAGCAAAATCGATAGCAGTTTCTTCATCGGGGTGGGCATTTGGTTGATGGTTAGCGTGGAGTAGGGCAGGGGCGGCCCATACCGGCGAGGGCGTAGCGAGCCGGCCCGCCGAAATCATCGGCGGCGAATTGGAACCAGAAAAAGCAGGGGCTGAAACCAGCGCAGCCCACGTCGGCCGAAACGGCGCACATCGGCGCCGCCCGGGGCCGAACAGCGCTACCCGGCCGGGCCAAAACCGACCCGGTGAGGCGAACAAGTGGCTAAAGGTATCGGGCTGCCGCGCCTAAAAACTAGGAAGTTAGCGGATTTATCTACGAAAACGTTTGCGGTAAAATCCGGTGAACCAGCATCTGCCCGGGCAGGCAGTACCCACCCTCGCTCGCCGCGTAGCGCAGCCGATGGCCCGCCGCCACGCGGCAAGCCAGAGCCACTGAAACCATGTGGTTTAGGCGTAGCTTGCGGCCGGCGTACTGGCCACGCCCCGCCTCCCGCCAGGAGGTTTCATCCAGTAAATTCACGGTTTCGCTTTGGCACAACATCAATCAAATCCCCCGCTCCGCCCTGGGGCCGCGCCGGCCCCCATCGTGCTGGCCGGGGCCACCGGCGACCTCGGCTTCCGCATTGCCCAGGAGCTGCTGAAGCGCGGCGCGGCCGTGCGGGCGCTGGTGCGGGTGGGCAACACCAAGCCGGAAGTCACGGTCCTGCAGGACCTGGGGGCCGACATTGTGCCGGTTGATTTCAACAGCGTCACGGCCCTTACCAAGGCCTGCGCGGGCGCGGCCTGCGTGGTGTCGGCGCTGTCGGGGCTGCGCGAGGTGATTGTGGGCACCCAAAAGCGCCTGCTCGACGCGGCCGTGGCGGCCGGCGTGCCCCGCTTCATCCCGTCGGACTTCTGCATCGACTACACCAGGCTGCCCGCCGGCTCCAACCGCAACCTCGACCTGCGCCGCGAGTTCAACCAGCGGCTCGACCAGGCCCCCATTCACGCCACGTCCATCCTCAACGGCATGTTTACCGACCTGCTCACCGGGCAGGCCCCGGTGGTGCTTTTCGGCCTGAAGCGGGTGCTGTACTACGGCGATGCCGACCAGCCGCTCGACTTCACCACCACGGCCAACACCGCCGAGTTCACGGCCGCCGCCGCCCTCGACCCCACCACGCCCCGCTACCTGCGCGTGGCCGGCGAGGTAGCCAGCATTCGCGGCCTGCAAAAAGCCGCCACTGCGGCCACTGGCACTCCCTTCAAGCTGCTGCGGGTGGGCGGCCTGTGGGTGCTGGGCACGATGATAAAAGTGACCAAAACCCTCATGCCGACCACCGACGACGTGTTTCCGCCGTGGCAGGGCATGCAGTACCTGCACAATATGTTCACCGGCCTACCCAAGCTCACCCCGCTCGACAACGCCCGCTACCCCGAAATCCGCTGGACGCCGGTGCGCGAAGTGCTGGCTGCCCGGAAATAAAACCGCCCCCGCTCCATCCGTTTCCGGGCGGGGCGGGGGCGGCCAAAAACCCGGGGCTTCATCAGCCCCGGGCGGCAAACACTATTCTACCACCAGGCGGGTGGTCTGGGTCAGGGTACCGGTCTCCAGCTTCACCAGGTAGATACCCGAGGCGAGGTTCTGCAGGGGCAGGCTCTGGCTTTGCAGGCCGGCGTTCTGGCGTACGGCCGAGAACTGACGTACCGACTGGCCCATCAGGTTCTGCACCGTGATGGCGGCCGTAGCCGTAGCGGGCAGTTCGTACGACACGCTGGCCGTTCCCGAAGCGGGGTTCGGCGAAACGGCCATTTTCAGGATAGCTGCGCTGGCCGACTGAGTAGCCGTAACGATAGAAAACGAATAAGCACCGCTCTGGTCGTTGAAGCGAACAGTGTAGCGGCCAGCCGGGGATACCGGGATGTTGGCACCATTGTACGTAACAGCGGCGGGAGCGCTGGTCGGGAACGCCGTCGAGCCCCAGCTGTTAGCCCAGAGGTTGTCGGCGCGGAACTTCATCTCGTTTGCCGAGAATTGCATGGTAATCGTCCAGTCGTGGCCGCCGGCCACCGTCCGGGTCATCGCAATAGAGTTGTCCCAGCCGGTAGCGGCACCGGTTGGGCTCGTAGCCGTGCCGATAACACCGATGGTGCCGTATGATGCCAGCTGTGCCATCGAGGCGGTGGCGGAGAACATGAAAGCCAGCAAAAAGCCAAACTTGAGCGTAGATTTTTTCATATGGGTAATGGTTGAAAATGTTGGTTGGGAATTATGCACCAAAAGTAAGTCGGAATTGTGTTTTATTGTACCCGGCGTGATACAAAAATTTTGGCCTGAATGAGCAATGCTATGCTAAGATATATTCCGTCAAGCTACCTCAAGGCCCGAAAGTAGTTGGCTTACATACCTTCTCAGGGCCGTTTGGAGGAGGTACAAACGTTTGCACTTTGGCGGGGCTTTTGCCAATAAAATATTGCTATCGGGCAAAATAAAAAGGTCGTTTTGCTGAATTTTTTCTCGAATTTTATGCGCTAGCAGGCGAAATCGTCTCGCGGTGCTACCGCAAATTGCCCGCCCCGGTGCCGCTGCCCCGCCGCCCGCCGCCAGCCAGCCCGGCCGCTGCTGGCAGAAACAGCCAGCAGCATCTCTTGCACCGGCCCGAACTTATGAGCGCGTGCCGGGAATGATGCCCGGGGCGGTGCCTCCCGGCTCCGCGCTGCTTCCCAGTACCTTGTTGTCCGGAAAGCTTGCTGCTGCGCGTCAGCGGCGCTACAGCTTCCACTTTAGAGCAGATTTCGGGTTTATGTACAGCTTAGGAGGCCAGCAGGCAGTAGCGCGAACTTTGTAGTTCGCGTCCCCGCGCCGTCAGCGTAGTTCTAACGGCGCGGGGACGCGAACTACAAAGTTCGCGCTACGTGTACACGAATCTGAAAACTGCTCTAGTATCGGGCACGCGCCACAAGCGTGCACCATTGTGGAGAGGCGTTTGGCCAGCCGGCAACTTCTGCCCCCGCAACGCAGTATCTCTGTACAAACTGCAAACCAGGCTTTACGGCCTTCTTATTCTTCCGCTTATGAGCAACGTGCACATTTTTTCCGCCGATACGGAAGCCACCCTCTGGCAGGAGGTAGCCGCTAATATTATCCAGGAAGGCAACTTGTTCGACTACACCGCCGAGCTGATTCAGGACGGCTACCACATGCAGCTGGATATTGAGATTGACCTGGGCGGCGGCTTCGAGGGCGGTTTCCAGAGCACCCGAATGGCCGCTCTGGTGCCCAACCATACCCCCCTGCACTTTGCCCTGCACGAGCAGGACTGGCTGCACGAGCTGGGCAAGCTGCTGGGCATGACCGATGTGGAATTGGGCGACCCGGAGCTGGACGCCGCCTTCATCATCACCACCAACGATGTGGCCGCCCTGCGCGAACTGCTGCTGCCCGATGCGGCCCTGCGCCAGACCCTGCTGCGCCACCAGCAATGCCGCCTCACGCTGGCGCCCGCCTCCCACGAGGCTGGTGCCAACGTGTACCTCACCTTCACCAAGGAAACAGCCCTCACCGACCCCGCCGAGCTACGGGAGGTTTACCACGCGCTCTATACCCTGCTGCGGAAAATAGCCCCACTGCCGCATGCTACGACGTAAGGGCTCATCAGAGTAGAATGGGGGAAGCAATAGTGCCGGCCATCCCCGCCGCGCCCGCCGCCTACACCTCCGCCCTACAAGGGCTGTTCCCGCCCCGTCCTGCCCCCCCCCGCCCGCTGCGCCCGCCGTTGAAGAAACGGGAGCTTCTCGGGTAAAAGCCGTAAACTTTCGGCTTATCTTCGTGGTATTACCGCTTAGAGCATTCAGCAACTTCTCGTTTTATGGGAATCACCGATAATAAACCTGTCCGCCCTTTACCAACCGCCAGCACCGTTAAGATGACCAAGGGGGCGCGGCTGGCCCAGGCCCGCGAATATGCCAAGCAATTCGTGTTCGATACGCTCTCGGCGGAAGACCTGAAAAAGATGCGCCGCAACGCCTACGCTTATGCCATTTAAGCGCACGCTGGGCGAAGGCTATCCGTTTACATACCGCAAAGGGCCGTCTCACAAGGACGGCCCTTTGGTTTGCGTGCATCACTACACGTTCCGGACGCGCAAAAACCGTCGCTATTTAGACGATGCTGAGGAGTATCAGCACCACACGTACGTGCTCAAATATTACCCGCTGTCGCACAAAAGCTCGCCCAATAAATATCGCGTGCTTACTAACGACGGCGACGCTTTCCGGATTCTAACCACCTGCACGCAGGTCTTTCTCGATATCTGCCGCCGCGACCCGTTGGCATCGGCTGGTTTCGTGGGCGAAGCACTGGTAGGGGAGGGTGTGGCCAATACCAAGCGGTTTCGGGTGTACCTGCAAACCGTTTCCACCTTCATCGGCCCGAACCGCTTTATTCATCACCCCATGCCGGCCATCAGCGCCTATTTTCTGGAGTGCCGCGCCAACACAGAGCCGGGCTTGAAGGAAACAGTGGAGCAAATGTTCCGTGAGTTGTACATCGTGCCGCAAGCCCTGGAAGCAGAAAAGCCTTCACCGTTGGACAGCGGTAATGGCGGCTGAGTAGCCCCCGCTACGCCCGCCGCTGCCGGACCTAGCGCTTCTGCCCCCGCCGCCCCGCCCGCTGAAGAAACAGGAGACTCTGCGTAACTACCTCGAACTGATTTCCAGCACGCAGCGTATCTTAGTAACGATGAAAACGACTGCTCAATTTCTGCCAGATGCTTCGGCCCCTGATGTAGTGCTTAGCGAAGCACGCAAGCGGGCGGCATTCAAAGCCCTGCGCCAGCGCTATGAAGCGCATGAAAAGGCAACAGGGCTCAAGTCCAGCGAGGAGTTCACCAAACTGCAAGAAGCTGGCAAGCGTGCTTGAAGACCCGCATTGTCTGCGGTGCGAGTGTGACCGACACGGTGGCTATGTCGAATACGGCATCCGACACTTGCACCCCGATTGGGACATCCTGACCCAAACCTATGAAATCCGCTCGATGACCGACGATGGGCGATTCATTTACCACAGCGACTTTCAGTTATTCCCGCTCGGTAGCAGCATCCCGGCCGATTTCAGCCGCTACCCGCGAGAAGCAAAAGCAGCCCTGTGGCAAGCCATTTTCCGGGTGAAGCGCTACTACTTGACCACGTTCGAGCCCGATATCGTGCAGCACCTCATCAAGCAGCCGTTTTCAGTGCCGCAGCGGTTCGCCTTCTACCGCCAGCACCTGAGCCTGTCCACCTACGACATCACCCACGACCGGTACAGCATCTGGTACGTGCTCCAAACAGAGTAACCTCGTTGCCGCTGCCGCACCTAGCGCTTCTGCCCCCGCCTCCCCGCCCGCTGCCCCGCCGCTGAAGAAACGGGAGCTTCTGTGTAACTTAGACCTATGAAAATTGCCCTCGAATTAGAGTTTCCCGACGAGCAAGCGGCCGCGTTTATGCAGCGGCTGCAAAGCTTGCCAGGCCTCACGGCTCGCTTCTTGCGTCTGCGCCCTGAGCCGCAGGTCAGCCCTAGCGCGGCTGAAGTAACCGATGAATTAACCGAAGCCGAGCAAAAGGCCTTGCTGTATAAGGTATTTGGTAGCTGGCAATCGGATGTGAGTGGGGATGAAATGGTGCGCCAGATTTACGCTGACCGCCGCGACGAGCCGCGCGAAGTGAATCTATGAGCCGCTTTTTACTTGACACGAACATCTGCATTCACTTCATCAACGGGCAGTTCGACCTTGCGGCTAAGATTGATAAAATAGGGTTGACCCGTTGCTTTATTAGCAGCATTACCATTGCGGAATTGCTCTACGGCATTGCGAATAGCGCCCCAACCCGCCAGCCAAGGAACAGGCAGAATCTGGCTGAGCTACAGCAACTTTTCAGCGGGCGTATCCTGACCTTCGAAAGTGCCTTGGAAACCTACGCCGTACAGAAAGCACACCTGAAGACTATAGGCCGGCTGCAAGGAGATTTCGACATGCTTATTGGGAGCACTGCACTCACGCACGACCTCACGCTTGTCACGCGCAACACCCGTCATTTTGCCGAAATGCAAGGCATTGTGCTGGAGGATTGGGTCACCGAATACCTGGCAGGACAAATAAGTCTCAGCCAGTAGCCCCGCCTCCCCGCCCGCTACCTGCGCCGCTGGCACGATACCACCGCTGCGCCCGCCGCAGCCGCCCCTACTGCTTCTGCCCCCACCGCCCCCGCCGCTGAAGAAACTCAAGCTTCTGCGTAACTTAGTAGCATGAGAGTTGCCCTAGAACTAGAGTTTCCCGATGAGAAAGCTGCGCTGTTCGTGCGGCTGCTGCAAAGCCTGCCGCCGGGCCTGACGGCCCGCTTTTCGCGCCCGAAACCCGGCCAATCGACAGATTTTGCCGAAGCCGAATCAACGGAGCTGACTGCCGCCGAGGAAAAGCAACTGATGCACGAGCTATTTGGCGCGTGGAAATCCGATGTGAGCGGGGAAGAAATGGTGCGTGAGATTTATGACGCCCGGCAAAGCGACCACCGCGACGTGGAGCTATGAGCCGCTATTTGCTGGATACCAACATCTGCGTTCATTACCTGAAAGCTGAGCACGACCTGGAAAACAAGGTGCTCGCGGTGGGTTTGCACAACTGCTTTATTTCCGAATTGACCATTGCCGAAATGCTCTACGGCCTGGCCAAGTGCGACCCCACGTATGCCGTACAGCAGCGGCAACACATCGGCCAGCTGCGCCGCCTGTTCAATACGCGCGTGCTGCCGATTGCCGATGCCTTCGATTTGTACGGCCCGGAAAAGGTGAAACTGCTGGATAAAGTGAAGCGGGGCGAAATCGGCAAGTTTCCCGGGGAGTTCGATGTGCTCATCGGCTGCACCGCGCTGGCCCACAACCTGATTTTAGTTACGCGCAACACGCGGGACTTTGCGCCGCTTACTGGGTTGAGTTTAGAGGATTGGATAAATGATTCTCCGCTACCACCAGCCGCACCCCTACGGCAGTACCGTTAATAATCCCCCCGCTCGGTGCCCCCGCCGCTGAAGCACCTAGCGCTTCTGCCCCCGCCGCCCCGCCCGCTGCCCCCGCTGCCCCCGCCGCTAGCCCGATACCCCAGCTTCTGCGTAACTTAGTCACATGAGAGTCGCCCTTGAATTAGAGTTTCCGGATGAGCAGGCCGCTTCCGTCATGCGGAAGTTGCAGGACTTGCCGGAAATGACTATCCGCTTTTTGAAAACCGATGCATTAGCGCCGCAGAGTCCGTTGGCTGTACAACATTTCATTGGGAAAGCCCCCTTGTCGGAACAAGAGCAAAACGAGCTACTCGATAAGGTATTTGGCTCCTGGCAACAGGAGGAAGGGGAGGAAAATTTGATGAGCCAGATTTACGGCTCCCGGCGCGATACCCCGCGGGAAGTAAATCTATGACGGCCTATCTGCTTGACACCAACATCTGCGTTTACCTCATCAATGGCAAATACGAGTTGGCTTCCCGCTTAAAGCGCGCCAAGCTCCCCAATTGCTTTCTGAGCGAGTTGACCGTGGCTGAGCTGCTTTATGGGGTAGCCAACAGCGCACCCACGCACCAGTTGGCTAACCGCCAGCGCCTGGATGATTTCCTCTCCTTGTTTGAGGAGCGGATTCTGCCCATTTCTGATTCGCTGGAATCCTATGCCCAACAGAAAGCGCATCTAAAACGCCTGGGGCGCTTGCAAGGCGAGTTCGATATGTTGATTGGCAGCGTCGCGGTAGCCCATCGTCTGACGCTGGTCACGCACAACACTGCCCACTTTGCAAGTATGGCCGGTATCGTATTGGAAGATTGGGTACAGGAATACGAGGACGAGCAGGAATCGGCCAACGCCAAGTAGCCCCCGCTGCGCCCTCGCAGCCGCCCCTAGCGCTTCTACCCCAACCGCCGCCCCGCCCGCTGCCCCCGCCGCTGCAGAAACGGGAGACTCTGCGTAACTACCTCGAACTGATTTCCAACACGCAGTGTATCTTAGTAACGATGAAAACGACTGCTCAATTTCTGCCAGATGCTTCGGCCCCTGATGTAGTGCTTAGCGAAGCACGCAAGCGGGCGGCATTCAAAGCCCTGCGCCAGCGCTATGAAGCGCATGAAAAGGCAACAGGCCTCAAGTCCAGCGAGGAGTTCACCAAACTGCAAGAAGCTGGCAAGCGTGCTTGAAGACCCGCATTGTCTGCGGTGCGAGTGTGACCGACACGGTGGCTATGTCGAATACAGCATTCGGCACCTGCATCCCGATTGGGACATCCTGACCCAAACCTATGAAATCCGCTCGATGACCGACGATGGGCGATTCATTTACCACAGCGACTTTCAGTTATTCCCGCTCGGTAGCAGCATCCCGGCCGATTTCAGCCGCTACCCGCGAGAAGCAAAAGCAGCCCTGTGGCAAGCCATTTTCCGGGTGAAGCGCTACTACTTGACCACGTTCGAGCCCGATATCGTGCAGCACCTCATCAAGCAGCCGTTTTCAGTGCCGCAGCGGTTCACCTTCTACTGCCAGCACCTGAGCCTTCCCACCTACGACATCACCCACGACCGGTACAACATCTGGTACGTGCTCCAAACAGGGTAACCTCGTTGCCGCTGCCGCACCTAGCGCTTCTGCCCCCTGCCGCCCCGCCCGCTGCCCCCGCCGCTGGCACGATACTACAGCTTCTCTCCAACGCAACGCCCGGCAGCCCCCAACGTCCCCCGCCCGCTGCCCCCGCCGCGGAAGAAACGGGAGCTTCTGTGTAGCTTGCCACAGCATAGAGAATGGATTCGTTCTTGATAGCCGGCTTGTGGCAGTACTGTGTATTAAAAGCCACTTAGGAGCATGGTTGTCATATAACATCGTATATGGAAAGACTAGATGTAAAGTTTTTTGGTCCTCTTAGGGATATTTCCTTAGACATCAAGGAAGTCAATATTTTAATTGGTCCTTCATCTACTGGTAAGAGTCTTTTAGCAAAGCTTTTTTTGTTACTCAAGGATTACGAACAAGTTAAAAAATTTACTACTTTCCAATCCGCTAAACACATTTTTGAGCGTTATGGCATGGGTGACATGCTGACAACGCAAACTTATATAAAATATGAATCTGATAACCATACTCTTATTGTAAATAAGGGTGCAGTTAGAAGGATAAAAAAGAAAAGTAGCTTGCTTAAGGCGTATAATTCCTTGATAAAAAACAGTGATATACTATCTGAAATAGATTCCGACGATTTAGAAGAGTACTTGAATCGTACGCTCTTCAATAGCATTAAGGTGCTAGTAACTCCAATGTACAGAAACATTGACCAGTTGCCATACAAACTATATTTTGAGCTCAAAACAATAGTTCATCTAAGTGGTGAAATTCTTGCGAGAGCAAAATATTATGCTTACACGGACTTGGATGAATTTGTGGATTCAATTCACTCTTATTCTCACTTAGAAGAGAGTGACGACGAACTGCTTGCAGAGCTTTATGATGATATTGAAAGGTTGATTCAATATACAATATCGTTTTCGCAAAAGACAGTTCCGCAATTAAAATCAGTTCAGAACACTCTGTATATTCCAGCAGAAAGGATTCTGTTTTCGCTTATTTCGGAAAAATACTTTACTCTAGAAAGTTCAAATGCCTCTTTGCCTAAGGCCTTGATAGATTTTGGGGTAATAGTAGAGAATGCGCGTAAGGGAAATCACATCTACAAGATTGATTTCATGCGCTTGGCCTATCAGTTTAAGGATAATAAGAATACAATTTCACATGATGAGTCTCGTTTCACACTTGCTAACGCGGCAAGCGGTATTCAAGCACTTGTACCCTTGTTCATGGCAATAGATTTTACCAACAGAGTGTCTTCATCAAATAACAATCATTTTATCGTTGAAGAGCCTGAGCTAAATCTTTACCCTTCGCAACAAAAAGGCTTGTCCGAATACCTTATAAAATCTTGCGCTCATGGTAATAATGGTATTACTATCACAACACATAGCCCATACGTATTGACTTCTATAAATAATCTGATTCAGGCTCATAATGCATATGTTGCTTTTCCAGCTAAGGAGTTAGATATTGAGGATATTGTTGCCAGGGAGTGTTGGTTGCCGTACGAAAAGGTTAGCGCATACTACATTAATGAGGGATATGCGCAAAATATTATGGATTCAGAAATGAAGGCAATAGGCGCAGTGCATATTGACGAGATTTCGGAAGAACTTGGTGAAGAATTTAACAAGCTTACTGATATTATATATGGCTAAGCTGGCTAAATTTACAATGGGAGGAATTGATAAATTCTTTCACATCTCCACTCACGGGTGCTTCTCTAATAGCACCACTGCCACAGAGAAGAACAAGACATTTAGGATAGCGAGAAAACCGAATGATTGGGTAACTAGAATAAAAGTTGATGGATGCTTGATAAATGGCAATATTATTAGATGTGATTTTGCTTTCGTTTTAGAAGATAAACAATCTATAATTTTTGTTGAGCTTAAAAGCGAAGACATTAATCATGCTTACGACCAGATTGTTAATACAATAGCGTTTTTTAAATCTTTTATGTTGCTGGATAAACAGCAAATCGAAGGTTGTATTGTTAGCTCATCAGTGCCAAGACATGCTAATCTTAAATTTCAATCACTTGTTGCGAAATTTAAAAAAGAGCATGGCACAAGTTTATCGAAACATACTAACCAGTGTATTAGGGGAATTTAGACAATCGTCTGTTGCGAAATTTTGACAGTATTTATTAACAATGTTTTGGCTTTTCCCGCCAAAAAGTCCGAAAAACCACCCTCGCACCCCATTTGCTAGTCCCTGCGTAGAGCTTCCCACTCGGAAGCCATTACCTAGCGACGAACGAAAATGGACTTTAAAAACTTCACCATCAAGGCACAGGAGGCCGTGCAGAAGGCCACCGAAATTGCCGGGGGCAACCAGCAGCAGGCCGTCGAAACGGGCCATTTGCTGAAGGGCCTCTTCCAGTGCGACGAAAGCGTCTTCTCGTTTCTGGCCAACAAGCTGGGCGCCAACCTCAACATTCTCACGCCGCGGCTCGATGCCATTGTGGCCGCCTACCCCAAGGTGAGCGGCGGCTCTCCCTACTTCGCCAACGACGCGGCCGCTGCCGTGCAGCGCGCCAACACCGTGATGAAGGACCTCGGCGACGAGTTCGTGTCCGTTGAGCACCTGCTGCTGGGCATCCTCGGCGGCAAGGACGCCGTGGCCACGCTGCTCAAAGACACTGGCTTCAACGACAAGGACCTGAAGGCCGCCATCCAGGAGCTGCGCGGCGGGCGCAAAGTCACCAGCCAGAGCGCCGAAGACCAGTACCAGAGCCTGAACCGCTACGCCGTGAACCTCAACGAGCAGGTGCGGCGCGGCAAGATGGACCCCGTGATTGGCCGCGACGAGGAAATCCGCCGCGTGCTGCAAATCCTCTCGCGCCGCACCAAAAACAACCCCGTGCTCATCGGCGAGCCCGGCGTGGGCAAAACCGCCATCGTGGAGGGCCTGGCCCAGCGCATCGTGGCCGGCGACGTGCCCGAAAACCTGCGCGACAAAGTCATCATGAGCCTCGACATGGGCCTGCTAGTCGCAGGAGCCAAGTACAAGGGCGAGTTTGAGGAGCGCCTCAAGGCCGTCATCAAGGAAGTGACCGACTCCGACGGCCAGATTGTGCTCTTCATTGACGAGATGCACACCCTCATTGGGGCCGGCGGCGGGGGCGAGGGTGCCATGGACGCCGCCAACCTGCTCAAGCCCGCCCTGGCGCGCGGCGAGCTGCACGCCATCGGGGCCACCACGCTTAAGGAATACCAGAAGTACATCGAGAAGGACAAGGCCCTGGAGCGCCGTTTCCAGGCCGTGACCGTGGACGAGCCCAACCAGGAAGACGCCATCAGCATCCTGCGCGGCATCAAGGAGAAGTACGAGCTGCACCACGGCGTGCGCATCACCGACGACGCCGTGATTGCCGCCGTGGAGCTGAGTTCGCGCTACATCACCGACCGGTTCCTGCCCGACAAGGCCATCGACCTCATGGACGAGGCCGCTGCCAAGCTCCGCATCGAGCTGAATTCCATGCCCGTGGAGCTGGACGAGATTCAGCGCCGCATCATGCAGCTCGAGATTGAGCGCGAAGCCATCCGCCGCGAAGACAACCGCGACCGCGAAGCCATCCTGAGCAAGGAGCTGGCCGAGCTGAACGACAAGCGCGACACCTTGAAGGCCCGTTGGGAAGGCGAAAAAGCCGTCCTCACCGGCATTCAAACCCAAAAAGAAGCCATCGAGCAGTTCAAGCTCGAAGCCGAGCAGGCCGAGCGCCAGGGCGACTATGCCCGGGTAGCGGAGCTGCGTTACGGCAAGATTCAGGAAGCCGAAGCCAAGCTGAAAACCCTGCAGGAAGAAGCCGCCGCCAACAAGGACGGCGGCACCATGCTCCAGGAAGTCGTGACCAGCGAGAGCATCGCCGAAGTGGTGGCCAAGTGGACGGGCATCCCGGTGAGCAAGATGCTGCAGTCGGACCGCGAGAAGCTGCTAAGCCTCGAAGCCGAGCTGGGCAAGCGCGTGGCGGGCCAGGCCGAGGCCATCGCGGCCATTTCGGATGCCGTGCGCCGCTCCCGCGCCGGCCTGCAGGACCCCAAGCGGCCCATCGGCTCGTTCATTTTCCTGGGCACCACGGGCGTGGGCAAAACCGAGCTGGCCAAGGCCTTAGCCGAGTATTTGTTCAACGACGAAAACGCCATGGTGCGCATCGACATGAGCGAGTTTCAGGAGCGCCACGCCGTGTCGCGCCTCATCGGGGCACCTCCCGGCTACGTGGGCTACGACGAGGGCGGCCAGCTCACGGAGGCCGTGCGCCGCAAGCCCTACTCGGTGGTGCTGCTCGATGAAATCGAGAAAGCGCACCCCGACGTGTTCAACATCCTGCTCCAGGTGCTCGACGACGGCCGCCTCACCGACAACAAAGGCCGGGTGGCGAACTTCAAGAACACCATCATCATCATGACCTCGAACACCGGGGCCGACATCATCCAGAAGAACTTCAAGGACCTCAACGAGTTCAACCACGAGGAGGTCGTCGACCGCACCCGCGACGAAGTGCTGGAGCGCCTCAAGCAGCACATGCGCCCCGAGTTCCTGAACCGCATCGACGAAATCGTGATGTTCCAGCCCCTCAAGCGCAAGGAAATCCGCAAGATTGTCGACATCCAGTTCAAGCAAATCCAGCAGCGCCTGGCCGAGGCCGGCATCCAGCTGGAGGCGACTTCCGAAGTGCTCGACTACCTGGGCGAAGCCGGCTTCGACCCGCAATTCGGCGCGCGGCCGTTAAAGCGCGTGCTCCAGCGCGTGATTCTGAACGAGCTGTCGAAGGATATTCTTTCTGGGCGCGTTTCTAAGGATGCCGTGGTAGAAGCCGTGCTGGAAGACGGCGCGGTTAAGTTCGAGAACGTGGAAATGCCGGCGGTGTAATTCGTTGGAGTTGGTTTTGTAAATGGGAAAGCCCCGTCAGCGTTGTGCTGGCGGGGCTTTTTATTGTTTAGTGATTCTAACTCTACTTTGGCAGGTTATCGGTTGGGTGTAGGGGCGGGGTCGTACCCGGTAGGGCTTGCCCCCGCCCGTTGTTCGCGCCATGCCGACGGATTTCGTTCAACGGTGGGCGGGAACAAGCCTTACCGGGTACGACCCCGCCCCTACATCCTGGAAGCCTCAAGTAGCTCAACCTGCCAAAGTAGAGTTAATTGTTGAAATACTTTCGCTTGAGTCTGCGACGAATTGCATTTGGTAATGTCTTGTTCTTTTCAAAATCATTTACAATTTTAGCTTCTTTGCTTACACTAAATCGCACAATCTTTCCAAAACCAATTACGGCCGGTATTCCACCAAAAACAACTACAAAAACACCTGCTGGCACGGTGCCAACCGTGCTAATAGCAATGCGCGTGAAAATCACGGCGCCTCCAGTCAAAATATAGCCGCCGGTGCGATGGCTTTTAAACAACTTATGAATGGCTTGTACCGTGTCGGATGAAACAGCAGGCGAAGTTGTTACAATGGGTGTAGAAGTAAGCGGCTGCGTATTCTGAGCCTGCGCAAAAGCGGAAGTAGAAATACCAAAAAGTAGTGCCGAAACGAGTAGGTGCTTATGCATTTCAAGTTTTAATAAAAGGAAGACTAGTTCCTGCAAGCTACAGATTGGTAAGGTAGTGCGGCCTGGCCGACTACGCTGCCCGTCGCAGTGCGCGCCGCTCCACGCGTTCGCGGTAGTGCCGGGTGCGGTACATTTGGTGCAACACCGCAACGGTTTCAGCGGCAGTGTACTTGGTAGCACTGGTTTCGGGAGGAGAGGTATGGGATGCAGGAGTAGAGACGGCTTGTCCGCGGACGCAAAGCGAAAGAAACAGCAGGAGGCAGGGGAAGCGTAGCATTGGCGTTGGGTAGGTGTTTTGAAGGATAAACGGCACTTTGCAAAACGACCAAATCGCTATGTGCTAAACTTGTTTCAGAAGCCAGCTAGTATTAGAAACGCTTATTGCCTGACCGCGGCACGGCGGCGGTGGGCGTGAGACGAGGGGCAAGCGAGTTTGACTGATTACAGAGCGGGCGGGCCAGCATCCAGTTTCGCCAGATTCAGCAGCGCCTGGCCGAGGCCGGCATCCAGCTCGAAGCCACCAGCGAAGTGCTCGACCACCTGGGCGAAGCCGGTTTCGACCCGCAATTCGGCGCGCGGCCGTTAAAGCGCGTGCTCCAGCGCGTGATTCTGAACGAGCTGTCGAAAGATATTTTGTCTGGACGTGTTTCGAAGGATGCCGTGGTAGAAGCCGTGCTGGAAGACGGCGCGGTGAAGTTCGAGAACGTGGAAATGCCGGCGGTGTAATTCCGGTAAGTGTTGTGAATGGGAAAGCCCCGTCAGCGTTGTGCTGGCGGGGCTTTTTTATGGGTGAGATTTTTCTGCTTGCTAATTAGTCATTCGCTACTGCCAATCTGAAAATTATTTAAGCGGGAGAAGACGTGCTGATACTAGTTCTTTTTCAATTTTACTGGGTAACACATTGGTTTCTTGATACAACGCAATATTTAATTTCTCGATTTTCCTGGAATGATTTAACAGAGTATTACCACCAACAATCATTAAGGGTATAGAAATTACAAGTCCTATGCCCAAGCCGCCCGCAAAATTATAAAGACTTCCGTAGCTATTGTAGTTAGAGGGGAATTGAGCAGCAACTATCGGGGATACCTCCAAAGCCAAGGCACCAAGCCCTAGCAATGTAAAACCGCCCGCGCGGCGGGTGCGGTATATTTTGTGTAGTGCTGCAACCGTGTCGGCTGCTGTATACTGGGGTATGAGAGCTGCGGAGGTATTCATACTTGTCAGAGGATGAAGGGAAGCTTGTCCACAGACAGGAAATGAAAATAGCAGCAGAAAGCAGAGGACGCGTAGCATAGAACTCGGGTAAGTACTTCGAAATATACATTCTGGTTCTCGGACCGAGCAAGTTGTGGTGCGCTTAAATCGTAGCCGTATTGCTTGTAGAACCCCCCGTCGCCGCCGCGCCGGCCCCGGCGGCGGGGTGGGGGAGAAACCAGACGCCAGCGGCCGGCGTTATCTTTACTTCAACCAAATGCCTCTGGCTATGTCCATTACCCTTGAGTTGAGCGACGAAGTGACGCAGCAGGCCAAGCAATATGCCCGGCAGCAGGGACGCAGCCTGGCCGACTACGCTGCCCGCTGCAGTGCGCACCGCTCCACGCGCTCGCGGTAGTGCCGGGTGCGGTACATTTGGTGCAACACCGCAACGGTTTCAGCGGCAGTGTACTTGGTCGCACTGGTTTCGGGAAGAGAGGTATGGGATGCAGGAGTAGAGACGGCTTGTCCGCGGACGCAAAGCGAAAGAAACAGCAGGAGGCAGGGGAAGCGTAGCATTGGCGTTGGGTAGGTGTTTTGAAGGATAAACGGCACTTTGCAAAACGACCAAATCGCTATGTGCTAAACTTGTTTCAGAAGCCAGCTAGTATTAGAAACGCCTATCGCCTGACCGCGGCACGGCGGCGGTGGGCGTGAGACGAGGGGCAAGCGAGTTTGACTGATTACGGAGCAGGCGGGCCAGCATCCAGTTCCGCCAGATTCAACAGCGCCTGGCCGAGGCCGGCATCCAGCTCGAAGCCACCCCCGAAGTGCTCGACCACCTGGGCGAAGCCGGCTTCGACCCGTAATTCGGTGCCCGCCCGCTTAAGCGCGTGCTCCAGCGCGTGATTCTGAACGAGCTGTCAAAGATATCCTCTCGGGCCGCGTGTCTAAGGATGCCGTAGTAGAAGCCGTGCTGGAAGACGGCGCGGTGAAGTTCGAGAACGTGGAGATGCCGGCGGTGTAATTCGTTGGAGTTGGTTTTATGAATGGGAAAGCCCCGTCAGCGTTGTGCTGGCGGGGCTTTTTGGTTTAGATTTGACGCATTCATCTACCAATAATTCAAGATTCATGAAAACGGCTTTCCCCAATTTCCTCTTGGCACTCTTCTTTTTATGCTTAGCGCATGCTAATGCCAGTGCACAGAGTAATTCAGTCGCCAGTACCATGCCCGTGGCCGCCAATAGTGAAATTGCAGTGATGCGGGTATATGAAGGGCGAGGCATGTACGGCTCTAGAATTGTAGTAGCCTATGAGAGCGGGAAAACCGATGAAGTAGCACTAAAGGACTTTAAGTCATCTGAATTTTACTCCAGTATGACGCAGCAAGTGCAGATAGCCATGTCCAAACTATATAAAGCGGGCTATGTACTGGTGCAAAGCACAGGCGGCGGCGGGATGAGCGAAACCAGTACCACTACCAACCTTATAATTATTGAGACTTTTGTTTTTCGTAAATCATAGTCCTTGTCTCAAAATTGCCCCTATCTGGCGCGAGTTTAGGCGCAGCCGTAACTCGTGACCAGCCATGACGTGGAGGCTGTGCCTCCACTGCCGCAACGCGGCAATAGCCAACTGCGCCGTTAGCACGTTCCAGCGCAAGTCGTTCTGTTGCGAGGCGCAGCCTCGCCCGGTGTTCAGGCACGAGTTACGCTGCGCTAAACTCGCGCCAGTTACGCCAGTTGCAGAACAGCTAAGCGGTATAGCGCTGCCACGTTACGTAGCAGATGTAGCCGTTGAGCAGCATGAACAGGAAAGATGGCAGCGACAACCAAAAACCATCGCCGATTTTCATCCGCACGCCGAAGCCCAGCAGCATAAGCAGCGCCAGCCCTCCCGAAGCGAGCAGCAGAATGAGCGGCGAGATTAACCCGACGAGCAAGCCAACGGCACCCAGTAGCTCCAGTATCGCCGTCAGCGGCCCAAATTTCTGCAAGCCGTAGCGCACAAACTCCTGCTGCAGCTGCGCCGATTTGAAATAGCTTATCCCGTAAAACAGAAACGAAATACTGGAAATCCAGATAAGGATAGTCGTCATTTAGCTATACTGAAATCACGCCTGCATAAGCCGCCGCCACAAACAGCGACAGCAATAGCAGCACAAAAGAAGGAACATACTTGTACCAGGGGTTGCGCACTTTAATGTGCGCCAGTTGCGCGCATAGCATCAAAAAAGCCATAATAAGGGCCGGTACCAGTACCAGCTGCGGAAACCAGATGCCGGCAATCAGCAGCGTAGCCAGCGAGATTTTGGTTGCGCCCACCATGTTGCGTACCAAATCCGGCAGCCCATACTGTTTGAATTCCTTAACGATGTTATCGAAACGGAATACCCACACCACAACAATGGAAAGGGCGATGATGATTTGGGCGAGTACAACTATTCCACTCATATTCGATATTGTTTAAGAGGTACGCATTCTCGCAGGTCACCACGGCAGCCCTCTTCCTGCCGACGCTTCCCGTCTCGTGGTAGAAGTTACACCGAGTTGTCTTACATCCTGGTGTACACTCTACGGGCTCAGTTTATATTTGGTTGATTGTCAATATTATTTCCTGCTCAATAGCTTGTGCTTTAAATGCGGCCGGGCCAGCGCTACTGCCGCGCTCAGTGACGGCCGGAGCGGGGAATAGGGTGCGGGGCCTGCCCACGCCCGTCGTCGAACGATTCAGGCACAAGCCGTTCAACAACGGGCTACTGCAATCACCTTGAGAATGCTTTTGAAACAGCAATAGCTGATAAATGATTTTTTGCCTAAAGCCGGATTGCCTCATGTGTTTTCCGGTAGCGCCGGCGAGGGCTATGCGCCGCCTAATGGTCGTGCAACCTTCTGCCCCAGGGGGCGACTCGTAATGGTGCTGGTTTTGGAAGCCGCTACGCAACGAAATGCAGGGCTGGGGCGCGGGTATTATACCCCACTTAACAGCTCAGAAAATACCTTTTGGGGTTGGGGTGGAATAACAAAATAGTGAAAGTGAATGTCGCGCTATGTCCCGCTTTTAGATGATTCAGCGTCAGTAAATAGGCCGTTGCCGGGGCGGGAAAAATAAACCGGGTGCCGGTCAGGCAAAAGCTCAGAAAAAGCCCCCATATTTACGCTCCCTTTTCTCATGTTATCTGCCAACCCTGAAAATCTACTATGGTGTATCGCCTCAGGATTTGACAACCCAACCTTGCTTTCAGTACGGGCTTTCGGCGTTTGGCTGTTGACGTTTTACGTCAGCAGCCTGGGCTATTGCTTTTAACATTTTTCTCATTTTTCCCACCCTTTTCATTTTGCTTCATGCAGCATAATTTACCTTTTACCAATGCGTCGCAATCCCTGCTCGTGGGGAGCCGTCGGCCAGTGGCTGGCCGGAGCTGGCGGCCCATGGTGGCCGCGGCCCTGGGCTTGTTGTCCATCTCGGTGGGCGCTTCGGCCCAGAACCGGGCTTTCCCCCTGCCGCAGGCGGCTGAGAAAGTAGCCCGGCCGCTATCGGCGGCCCCGGTCGCCGTGCAACCCGTGCGGGCGGTAGCGGCCCGGCAGGTGCTGTCCGCTATCAGCTCGACGGCGGCGGGCGGCAACTGGAGCGCCCCGGCCACCTGGGTGGGCGGCGTGGTGCCCACAGCCGCCGACGACGTAACCATCGTGGCCGGAGCCACGGTGACGCTGGACGTAGCGGCGGCGGCGGCTTCGCTCAACATCGCGGCCACGGGCTCGCTGCTGACCTCGGCCACTACAGTCTACCAGCTGCAAGTAGCCGGCGACGTGACCAACAACGGCGTGCTCGACCTGAGCAACAGCGCCACCATCGGCTCGGACCTGCGCTTTACGGGCGCGGGCAACGCGGCCTTCACCGGCACGGGCACCACCGATTTGCAGACCGTGTCCCTCGCCAAATCGGTGCGAGCCGACATTGTGGAGATGAACCTGCCGACGCTGTCGGTGAAGGGCAGCACCACCTCGGGCGACGGCTTCCTGTCGACGCGCATCACCACCAACACCGTGGATGACATGACCGGCACCCTGAAGATTTCGGGTACGGCCACCATCAGCAACAAGGTGTTTAGCAACGCGGCTTCTTACTTTATTCCGGCCACTGGCGGCTTCTGGCTGAACAACGCCAACTTTACGGTAGCCAGCCAGACGGGCTCGCCAACGGTGAACGGCTCGCTGCGCATCTCGACTGGCACGTACAACGTGGGCAGTTCGATTGGCAACTCCATTCTGTTCGGTTCGGCGGCGGTCTACACCCAGGAGGGCGGCACGCTGAACACGGTAGGCCGTTTTGGCTCCTTTACCAGCGCTACGTCGGCGGCGGCCATGACTTTCACCCTGAACGGCGGTACCCTCAACGTGAGCACCGTGGGCAACGCGTCGGGCACGCCCTCGTTCGGCGTGAACGGCACCAACGTTGTTTCGGGCGGCACCATCAATCTGGTGCAGCGCAGCACTGCGGCCACCCCGCTCGACTACTACGTGGCGGGCACCTATACCTACACCGGTGGCACCGTGAACGTGGGCACGGCCGCGACGGCCACCAACTTCGACTTCCGCATTCGCGGGACGTTTCCGAACCTGACCATCGACAACACGACCAACCCCAAGAGCGCCCTGTTGCAGGGCCAGACCAACGTGTATGGCACTACGCTGACTACGCCCGGTGCCACGCTCAACCTGAACGGGCTCCTGTTGTTGCAGTTTGGCGCAGCCGTCACCAACAACGGTACGCTAACCGGTACTACGGCGAGCAGCACGGTGTACTTCGCAGGCTCCGTGCCCCAGACGATGGGTGGTACGGGTACATTTAGCGTTATCCGCACCATCACCGTCGACAACAGCGGCGGCGGGGTTACGCTAAGCGTACCCGTGGTGACGACCCGCGTCAACCTCTTCACCGGTAACCTCAACGGCGGCAGCAACCTGACCATAGGCGACGCGACGGCTGCGTTTTTCGTTATCCAGATTGGGGTAACGAGCAACCCCAACACCAGCGGTTCGATTACTTCGGCCCCGACCTTTAACATTGGCAGCGGCGCATTGCAGCTGATTTATGCGCCGGAGCTGACGGCCCGCACTACCGGGTTTGAGATTCCGGCTACCCGCATTGTGGATGCCGTGAGCATTGCCAATCCGATGGGCGTCATTCTGGCGGGCGGCAACCTGCTGGTGAATGCCAGCGGGGTATCGACGGGTTCGCTGTTGCTGAGCAGCGGCATCCTGACCACTTCGGCTACCAATAAGCTGACGCTGGGCACGGCCGCCGCAACGCTGCCCACCGGCTCGGCTACTTCGTATGTGA
This sequence comes from Hymenobacter artigasi, assembly GCF_012275535.1. Classification (GTDB taxonomy): domain Bacteria; phylum Bacteroidota; class Bacteroidia; order Cytophagales; family Hymenobacteraceae; genus Hymenobacter; species Hymenobacter artigasi. The sequence goes on from NZ_JAAVTK010000007.1 coordinate 173,158, forward strand.
AAGGCCTCCTGGGCATCACCGTGAACAGTGCTACGGCCGTGGCCCGCACGTTTGCCGTGGGCGATGCCGCCGGCTGGCGGCCGGTAGTGGTTTCGGGCATTACCGCCGCCACCGACCAGGTATTTACCGCCACGGTCGTGAGTGGTGCCACGGGCGGCACCGGCGTTTCGCCGGTTACCAACCTGAACCCCACCCGCTACGTGCGCCTTGAGAACACGGCCAACCTGCCAGCCACGGCCACCGTGCAGCTGAGCTACGGCGCCGATGACGTGCTGGGCAACACCGCTACGGCGGTGGTGGCCCAGGCCGCTACGGCCACCGGCGCATATGCCTCCATCGGCGGCGCGGCGGCTACTGTTCCTGCTACGGGCTTGGTTTCGACCACGAGCCTGACGCCCGGCAACGACTTCTTTGTGCTGGCCAATACCGAAGGCGGCACCCTCAGCACCTCGGTGGCAGCGGTTTGCAGCGGTACCAATTCCGGCACCATCACGCTGGCCAGCAACGTGGGCACAATTGTGAAATACCAGGCCGACAACGGCTCGGGCTTCGTGGATGTGGCTGGTACCAATACCACCAGCACGCTGGCTTTCAGCAACCTGACGGCTACCACCACGTTCCGCGCCGTTATCCTCACTGCGGATAGCCGCACCGTGTTTTCGGCTCCGGTAACGGTGACCGTGAACCCGGCCCCGACGGCTGCGCTGGCGGCTACTTCGGCTACTACGTTCTGCGGCCCGGGCTCCCTCACGCTGGCCGCTACGCCGGTTACGGGTGCTACCTACCAGTACCAGCTCAACGGTGCCAACATTACCGGGGCTACTTCGGCCAGCTACACCGCTACGGTTTCGGCCAGCGGCAGCTACACGGTGATTGTGACCAGCGCTGCAGGTTGCACGGCTACCTCGACGCCGGTTGCCGTGACGGTGAACCCGGCCACTACGGCCACGTTCGCCTACTCGGCCGCTACCTACTGCGCTACCGGCACCAACCCCACCGCTACGGTGACGGGCACGGCCGGCGGCACGTTTAGCTCGACCACGGGCCTAAGCATCAACGCTACGACCGGTGCTATCAACCTGAGCGCCTCGACCCTGGGCACCTATACCGTGACCTACAGCGTAAGCGGCATCTGCCCGTCGTCGGCTACGGCTTCGGTGACCATCACCTCGGGCCAGGCAGCTACCTTCAGCTACCCGGCTGCTACCACGTATTGCGCGGGCAGCACCAGCACGGTTTCGCCCACGCTGGGCACCGGCGCTTCGGCGGGCACGTTCACGTCCACCACGGGCCTGAGCATTAACGCCACCACCGGCGTTATCACGCTCAGCACTTCCACGGCTGGCACCTACACCGTGACCAACACCGTGGCTGCTGCTGGTTCTTGCGCTGCGGCTACGGCCACCACTTCGGTAACCGTCACGCCGGCCACTACGGCCACGTTCGCCTACTCGGGCGCTACATACTGCGCCACCGGCACCAACCCCACCGCTACGGTGACGGGCACGGCTGGCGGCACGTTCAGCTCCACTGCGGGCCTGAGCCTGAATGCCAGCACGGGTGCTATCAACCTGAGCGCCTCGACCCCGGGCACCTACACCGTGACCTACACGGTGGCCGGTGCCTGCGGTAGCTCGGCCACGGCTTCGGTCACCATCACGGCTGCTCCGACGGCTACGTTCAGCTACGCCACCACCACGGGCTGCGCTGGTTCGACCACGGCCGTAACGCCCACGCTGGGCACCGGCGCTTCGGCCGGCACCTACTCCTCGACCACCGGCCTGGTGATTAACGCCACCACCGGCGCTATTACCCTGGCAACCTCCACGGCCGGCACCTACACCGTGACCAACACGGTGGCTGCCGCTGGCGGCTGCGCCGCCGCCACGGCCACGGCCACCTTCACGGTGAACCCGCGCCCGGCTACGCCCACCATCAGCGTGGTGTACAATGGGACCACGACGACGCTGACCTCCAGCGCCACCACCGGCAACCAGTTCTTCCTCAACGGCGTGGCCATTGCGGGCGCGACCGGCCAGACCTACGTGGTGAACGGCCTGCCCGCTCAGTACGGTTCCTACACCGTGACCACCACCAACGCCAACGGCTGCGTTTCGCTGCCCTCCACGGCACTGGTGGTAACGTCCAGCGTGAAGCCGCTGGCCGGCACTTCGCTGAGCGTGTTCCCGAACCCCACCCACGATGGCAACCTCAAAGTGGAGCTGACCGGCTACCGCGCCCCAGCCGAGCTGACGGTGCTCAACGCCCTGGGCCAGGTGGTGTTTGCCGCCACGGTGCCCGCCTCGAACGGCACGACCACGCAGGCGGTCAACCTGACGCAGCTGTCCACCGGCATCTACATCCTGCGGGTGAAGACCGAAGGCGGCCTCGACACGCGCCGCGTAGTGAAGGACTAATTAGCCTGCGCTAGTACCAAAAAAGCCCTGACCAGCATTGGTCAGGGCTTTTTTTGTGGATAAACGGGCGCGGAAGTCGGCGCATTACCGGCGGCCCCGGCGCTCCATTTTTTCGCGGTAGGTGCGGCCGGCCGCAATGTGCTTGGGCTTGAGCTGGGCGCGCAGGGCAGGCGGGAGCGGATGGCCAGCCAGGTACTCGTCGTGCAGCAGCTTAAACTTGGCGTCGGAGTAGGGGGCATTGTGCACGAACATGTACGTGACGCCGCCTGTCATCAGCAGCAGGCCGAGGGCTATCTGGCCCGCCGGCGGGTCGCTGCTCTGGGTCTGGATGTAGGGCGAATTCGGAACGCCGGTTTTGGCGGCACCAGTCATCAGGCGGAGGCCGGGTAGGGCGAGTAGGATGGGCAGCTGCCCGACCAGCCGCTTGGCATTGAACAGACCCTGCACGGCGTCGAGCGTATCCTGCCGGGCGTCGGCCAGCGTCCGGGGCGGGGCTTCGGCCGCCGGAGTACCGGAAACCGGGGCCGGAACAGCGCCGTCGGCCGCCAGCGCACCAGTAGGGGCAGTACTATAGGCAAGCAGCGGATTTGGCGCGGAGGCTGTGCCGTGCAGTGGGGCAAAGTTGCCGTGCAGCCGGCGCTGAACGTCGATGGGCAGGTGGCCAGTGGCGGCCAGCTTCTGCAATACCCGGCGCTCACGCCCCCACCCGAACTGAATTAGCTTCTTGGTGCCCAGCACCGCCAGAGCCGAGCCGATGACGACACCGGGCATCCAGACGCCGGCACTGGTGGCCTGCTGGGCGGGAATGATGGAGGCCGCCGTGCCCGCTCCGCCAAACGCCAGCCACCCAAACCCGCCGCCGCGCCGGCTCTGAAACAGCTCGTGCACGGCCCGGGCCGAATCCTGGCGCGTGAGGTAGAAAGTGCCCGGGACCGGGTTGGTCGGGGCCTGGGCCCGCGCCGCGCCGAGGGGAAGCAGCAGTAAAAGCAGCTGGTAGCGTTTCAGCATAAATAGAAAAGGAAGTGGAAAAACGGCACAAGTTAGGAAGGCATCCCCCAAATCTGAAGCCGCTAGCTTTGCCGCATGGCTTCCGTTTTCCAGACCTACCTGCAACTCGGCTTTTTGCACATCTGCACGCCGCACGCGGCCGACCACCTCACGTTTCTGCTGGCCCTGTGCGCGCCCTACGTGCTGGCCGACTGGCGGCGCGTGCTGGCGCTGGTCACCAGCTTCACGGTGGGGCACTCGCTCACGCTGGCGCTGGCCACGCTGGGCCTGGTGGCGTTTCGGCCGGCTATTATCGAGGCACTGATTCCGGTGACCATTATCCTTACCGCGCTGTGGAATCTGCGGGGGGCTGGTTCGGCTTTGGTTCGGCCCACACTGCGCCCGGCTCCGGTGCTGGCCGCCGCGCCCAACGCGCTGGCCCTGGTCTTCGGATTAATTCACGGGCTGGGTTTTTCCAACTACCTGCGGGCGCTGCTGGGGCCGAACAGTAGGCCGGTGCAGGAACTGCTGGCCTTCAATGTAGGCGTGGAGCTGGGGCAGGTGCTGATTGTAAGCGCCATTCTGCTGCTGGGTGCGCTGCTGTTGCGCGGCCTCGGCGTGCAGCGGCGCGACTGGCTGCTGACCACCAGCGGCGCGGCCCTGGGCATTGCTACGGTGCTGCTGCTGCAGCTGCTATGGCCGTAGGGGCGGGGGCAGGGATTCAGGCGACGAAAAAGAACGTCATGCCGAGCGTAGCCGAGGCATCTCGCGTGCCACTGCTAATCAAACACGTCTTCACGATTGGATTACTACCCCCCGCGAGATGCCTCGGCTGCACTCGGCATGAGGTTTCGATGGCTCTTCCATTTTCCCTTATTGCCCACTCGCCGCGCCCTTCCGCAACCTTGCCGTAACTTTAAGCGACCTTATCGGTCGCCAGTTTTTAATCTGATTTCTTCACTTCACGCTTTTTCTATGCGTCGTCTTTTATTCGCCGGCTTGGTGCTGGCCGTGGCAGGGCAGGCACCCGCCATTGCCCAAACCACCAACTCCGGCACCGACAAATTTGCGCAGCTCGAAACGATGCTGCCCACCCCCAACAGCTACCGCACCGCCAGCGGCGCGCCCGGCACCGACTACTGGCAGCAGCGGGCCGACTACGACATCAAAGTCACCCTCGATGATGCCAAGCAGGCCCTCACCGGCCGCGAAACCATCACCTACACCAACCTCTCGCCCGATGCGCTGCCCTACCTCTGGGTGCAGCTCGACCAGAATATCTACGAGAAAAACTCGATTGCCAACGCCACGCAGGTGGGCCAGCTGCAGGACAAGATGACGTTCCAGGCGGTGGATGGCATGATGTCGGGCTTCGATGGCGGCTTCAAGATTGAGAGCGTGACCGGCAAGGACGGCCGCGCCCTGCACACCGTCACCAACAACACCATGATGCGCATCGACCTGCCCACGCCGCTGCTGCCGCGCCAGGCCGTATCGTTCCAGGTGAAGTGGCACTACAACATCACCGACCAGTACAAGCAGGGTGGCCGCAGCGGTTTCGAGTACTTCGAGGCCGATAAGAACTACCTCTACGAGATGGCCCAGTTCTACCCGCGCATGGCCGTGTATTCCGACAACCAGGGCTGGCAGCACAAGCAGTTTCTGGGCAATGGCGAGTTCACGCTGCCTTTCGGTGACTACAAGGTGAGCATCACCGCGCCGGCCGACCACATCGTGGGCGCTACCGGCACGCTGCAAAATGCCGCCCAGGTCCTCACCGGCACGCAGCAGAAGCGCTGGGAGCAGGCCAAATCGGCCACCAAGCCCGTGCTCATCGTGAGCCAGGACGAGGCCGTGAAAAACGAAAGCAGCCGCGCCACCGGCACCAAAACCTGGACGTTTGCCGCCAAAAACGTGCGCGACTTCGCCTGGGCCAGCTCGCGCAAGTTCATCTGGGATGCCATGCAGATTAAGCAGGATGGCAAGCCCGTGATGTGCATGAGCTACTACCCCAAGGAGGGCAACCCCCTGTGGGGCCAGTACTCGACGCAGGTGGTGGCCCACACCATCAAAACCTACTCGAAATACACCATCCCGTATGCCTACCCCGTGGCCATTTCGGTGCACGGCCCGGTGGGCGGCATGGAGTACCCGATGCTGTGCTTCAACGGCGGCCGGCCCGAGAAGGACGGCACCTACTCGCAGCAGGTGAAATACGGGATGATTTCGGTGATTATCCACGAAGTGGGCCACAACTTCTTCCCCATGATTATCAACTCCGACGAGCGGCAGTGGACGTGGATGGACGAGGGCCTGAACTCGTTCGTGCAGTTCCTGACCGAGCAGGAGTGGGAGCGCAACTACCCCAGCCGCCGCGGCGAGCCCCGCAACATTGCCGCTTACATGGCCACCGCCGACAACCTGCAATCGCCGATTATGATTAACTCGGAGTCGGCGCTGCAATTTGGCAATAACGCCTACGGCAAGCCCGCCACGGCCCTCAACATCCTGCGCGAAACGGTGATGGGCCGCGAGCTGTTCGACTACGCCTTCAAAACCTACGCCCAGCGCTGGGCCTACAAGCACCCCACGCCCGCCGACCTGTTCCGGACCATGGAAGACGCTTCGGCCGTGGACCTCGACTGGTTCTGGCGCGGCTGGTTCTACACCACCGAGCACACCGATATTGCCCTGGAGTCGGTGAAATCCTACAACGCCAGCACCCGCAACCCGCAGGTTGAAAACGCCCGCCTGCAGCAGCAGAAGGCCGCCGCGCCGCAGTCCATCACGGCCCAGCGCAACGCCACCGACATCCCCAAAACCCTGGTCGATGAGAAGCCCGAGCTGAAGGACTTTTACAACAACTACGACCCGCTGGCCGTGACGCCCGCCGACCAGCAGCGCTACACCGCCATGCTCGGCACCCTCACGCCCGAGCAGCAGCAGCGCCTCGGCGATTCGCAGAGCAATTTCTACGAGCTGAGCCTGCGCAACGTGGGCGGCCTGGTAATGCCCGTCATCGTGCAGATGACTTTTGCCGACAACACCCAGGAAATCCAGACCATTCCGGCCGAAATCTGGCGCAAAAACAACGCCCAGGTCACCAAGGTCATTGTAACCAAGAAGCCCGTCATCAGCTTCGTTATCGACCCCTTCCAGCAAACGGCCGATACCGATTTGAGCAACAACGCCTTCCCCCGTCAGCCCGCCGCTTCGCGCTTCGAGCTGTTTGAGCAGCAGCGGCCGCAGGCCCAGCCCAACCCCATGCAGCAGCTAAAAGCCACCGCCAGCCCCATGCAGAAGTTGGAACAGAAGCCGGTGGGCAGCGGCCAGTAAGCACCTCACCCGGTTTCCTCTTCGCAGGAAACGAGGGCCAGCTGAAATTACATTGACAAACAAGAAGCCCATTGCTGTTCAGCAATGGGCTTCTTGTTTGTCAGGCTCCCCCACTCCGCAGGAGCGGGGGTTGGGAGGTTACGCCTTGCTGTTCGGCGCTTCGCCGCCTACCATGCGCGAAACTAGGCCGTGGTCCTCCTTGGTTTCGGCCCACACCACGCCCACCACGTGCAGCGCAATGAAGCCCATAATGAGGTACATCGTCACGTTGTGGATTTCTCCGGCGGTGTGGTGCATGGGGCCGAAGAAGGCCGTGTCCTCGTATATCATGATGAGGCCGGTGGCCACCATGATGGTGAGGAAGATATAAAACAGCGCGTAGGTGGTTTTGGCAAACAGAATTTTACCGGCCTTGCTCTTATCGACGGGTGGGGCGAGGCGGTAGCGGCGCAGAATCTCCATCAGCCGAGCCGAGAAGCGCAGCTCCGACGGCCCCGCGAGCTGCAGGCCCAGCCGCAGCACCCACAGGGCCACCAGTGCCCAGCCGAAATAGATGTGCCAGGTCCAGATGCGCTCGCTGATGATGTGCGCAAAAGCACCGCCCTGCTTCGCGGTTATCGTGACGTTGGCCTTGCTCATGGCCTGCTGGAACTCGGGCACCGCCGACTTGGATTTGACTATCACCTTCTGAAACAGAATGGTAATCAATTGCAGGCTAATCAGTAAGGCATTGGCCCAGTGCCAAAACCGCAACGGGGCGCGGTAGTCTTTAATGGGGGCTTCGACGGCGGGGGCAACGGCTTGGTACATAGCTGCGGTGGAGAATAAATGATTAAGCAGGGAGAGCAATGGCAGCTTCTACGGCCGCAGCGGGCACGGGTTCGAGGCGGCCGGGATAGGCCAGCAGCGCGTGCGCCAGGCAGTAGAGCGCCGCCGCCAAATCGGTCTGGTTGATGACGTAGGCCAGGCGCACTTCCTGCCGGCCCAGGCCCGGCGTGCGGTAGAAGCCGTTGGCCGGCGACAGCATCAGGGTCTGATTATCGAGGGTGAAAGCTTCGAGCAGCCACTGGCCAAACTTCTCGGCATCGTCCACGGGCAGGCGGGCCACTACGTAGAAGGCCCCGCCCGGCACCGGGCACACCACGCCCGGCATGGCACGCAGGGCATTCACGGTAAGGTCGCGCCGGGCCTGGTACTCGGCGCGGGTTTCGTCGAAATAGGTGGCGGGCAGGTCGCAGGCGGCTTCGGCGGCAATCATTTCCAGTACCGGCGGGCAGACGCGCATTTGCCCGAAGTGAAACGCTGCCTGCCAGATGTTGGGGTTGCGCGTGACGAGCGCGCCTACGCGGGCCCCGCAGGCGCTGTAGCGTTTCGAAATCGTGTCGACCATCACTACGTGCTGCTCGCTGCCGGCCAGGCTCAGGGCGCTGGTGGCGTGGGCGCCGTCATAGCAGTACTCGCGGTAGGCTTCGTCCGAAATCAGGTACAAGTCGTGCTGCTTGCACAGGCCCAGCAGGGCATCCAGCTCGTCGCGCCGGTACACGTAGCCGGTGGGGTTGCTGGGGTTGCAGATGAGAATAGCCCGGGTGCGAGGCGTAATAACCGCCTCAAAATCAGCCATCGGGGGTAGCGCAAAGCCGTCCTCGATGTGCGCCGTCACGGCCACGATGCGCACGTCGGCTGCGATGGCAAAGGCCGTGTAAGCACCATAAAAGGGCTCGGCCACAATCACCTCATCGCCCGGGTTCAGGCAGCTGAGCATGGCGAAGAGAATGGCCTCGCTGCCCGCCGTGGTCACCATAATGTCCTCGAAACGCGCCGGAATACCGGCGCGCCGGTAGTAGGTTTCCAGCTTGCGGCGGTAGCTGTCGGTGCCCGCGCCGGGGGCGTAGCCCAGCACCGCGATGTCGGCATTGCGCACGGCAGCCAGCATTTCGGGCGGCGTCAGCACATCGGGCTGGCCAATGTTGAGGGGATAAACGATTTTGCCCAGTTGGCGGGCGGCATCAGCATAAGGCAGCAGCTTGCGAAACGGCGAAACGGGCATGGCCTGCCCGCGCTTGGATACTTCTGGCATAAAATCAAATTAAATCTCCGGCCGGCGCGGCATCGGCCACCAGCTTACTTGGTTGGCTAAATATACGGCTCGCAGTCCCTCACAAGCACTTCTTATACAGATTATACAGAATCCGGTTGTCGGCATCGCTGAGCGGCGTACCTACGTTTTGCTGAATGAAATGCAGCTTAAACGCCCGGATAGCCGCCGGCAAATCCCGCGTGTCGTACCCGATAATGCGCAGCGCCTCGCGGGGGCTGAACACCGTAATCGGTCCGTTCAGCCGCGCCAGCTGGGCATCCACTTTGCTGGTGTCCACGGGCAGGATGGTGGCCATCGGCACATCGTCCGGGGCCGGCAGGGGTGGGGTGAGCAGGCGGCCGGCCAGGGCGGCGGCACTGTCGGCCACAAAGGGGCTGGGCAGCGGCCCGGCATCGTACCACAGGCCAAAACCGTTGGTAGCCAGCCGCTTCCAGGGAAACAAGGCGCTGGGGTCATTCTTGCGGCTGGGCGCAATGTCGGCATGGCCGATGAAGTTGGCCGCCGGAATATTGTAGGCTTTTTTCAGGCCGCCCAGAATGTGCATCAGGCTGGTAATCTGCGCTTCGGCAAAGGGCTCGGTGCCATTGTTATCCAGCTCAATCCCGATGGATGAAGAGTTGATGTCCGTGGTATTGCCCCAGCGGGCCACGCCGCCGTGCCAGGCCCGGAGGTAGTCGTTCAGCATATGATACACCCGGCCGTCGCGCCCAATCACGTAGTGGGCGCTCACCTGCGTGCTGGGCAGGGTGAACGTCTTGAGCGTCTGGGCCGTGGAGTCCTGCGCCGTGTGGTGAATGACGACGTAGTTGGGCTTGCGCAAGTTGAAATTGGTGGTGCCCACCCAGTACTTGCCCAGCAGGCTGTCGCCGCCCGGCGTGGTGCCCGGCATGGCGCGCAGGGCCTCGGCATAGGCCTTCACCTGGGCTTTATACGACTTGTTGGTGGCGGCGTAGGGGTTGCGTTGGACGGCGCAGGCGGCCAGAGCGGCAGCGCAGGCCAGGCCCAGGCAGTGGCGAAGGGTCATCGGGCAAGGAAAAGTGTCGAGGAGAGAACAGCTAATTAGCGGTCCAAATTTCCGCAAAAAAGCCGGTGGCTCAACGTTCGCCGTTAATTGGTTGGGGCCTTGCGGAACAGAAAATGCGGAAATACCGTGATGCCGATGGTGGCATAGCCCCGGTTTTGCTTCAGGTCGCGCACCCCGGGGTCGTAAGTCAGGTTCGGGTCTTTTTCGTTGTAGCCAAATGTGCTCGACGTGCCCCAGCCCGCCTGCAGCTGCACGGGCCGGTTTTCGGCAGGGCCCGTGCCGAGCCGCACCCGCATAAATACCATCGGCTCGCTGCGGGTCATGCTGCTTAGGTCAACAGGGCTCCCAAGGTTGGTCAGGTGCGTGAAATTTACCTGCGTAACGCGGTAGGCGGCTCCAAACGACAAGGCATCGCTGGCTTGCAAGATGCCGTAGGCTTCACCAAATACTTTGTTGTAGCGCGCATCAAATTCGTACTTAGTAGGATAGCCAAACAGAAAGCCGCCCTTGGAATAGGCTGCTGTACTCTGCGCCTGCCCGATGCCGCCCAATGCGCCCACCAGCCATTGGGTGCCCGGCTGCCAGTAGGTGCCCACGGCCAGGTCGTACTGGTGCCCACGGTAGTAGGTGCTGTCCCGCGATTTATCGCGCAGGTTGCTATACGCCGCCCGCACCAGCAGGTGCCGCACCGGCGAGTAGGTCGCCGCCACATCGGCCCGGCCATTGAGGTAGGTGCTGAGGGTGAGCTCGCCTTGGTTTTTATCGGTAATCTGCGGGGCCGCGCACTGCATAGGCATGTACACGACGCAGCTGGTTAGGAATAGGCTGAAGCCCGTACTCAGGAAAAGTAGTAGCCGTTGGCTCATGAGTTCGATAGAAAATAGGTGGGGTTTCGGGGCAGAGGGAAGTTAGGAAGTTAAGCACAAAAAAGCCCCCGCAACTTTCGCTGCGAGGGCTTCCGTGGTTTCTTTTCGACGCACAAGCTAAAGCTTATGCCACGTTACTTGGCGTAGGCCACGGCGCGCATCTCCCGGATTACGGTGATTTTAATCTGGCCGGGGTACTGCATTTCCTTCTCGATTTTCTGCGAAATCTCGAAGCTTAGCTCGGCGGCGCGCTCGTCGGTCACGTTCTCGGCGTCCACCATCACGCGCAGCTCGCGGCCGGCCTGGATGGCAAAGCACTGGTTCACGCCCTTGAAGCCGTTGGCGGTTTCTTCCAGCTGCTTCAGGCGCTTGATGTAGCTCTCCATCATCTCGCGGCGGGCGCCGGGGCGCGAGCCCGAAATGGCGTCGCAGGCCTGTACCAGCGGCGAAATCATGGCCGTCATCTCAATCTCATCGTGGTGGGCACCGATGGCGTTTACCACGTCGGGGTGCTCTTTCCACTTCTTGGCCATCTCCATGCCCAGAATGGCGTGGGGCAGCTCGGGCTCCTCGGTGCTCACCTTGCCGATGTCGTGCAGCAGGCCGGCGCGCTTGGCTTTCTTCACGTCGAGGCCCATCTCGGCGGCCATGGTGGCGCAGAGGTTGGCTACTTCGCGGCTGTGCTGCAGCAGGTTCTGGCCGTAGGATGAGCGGAAGCGCATGCGGCCCACCATCTTAATCAGCTCGGGGTGCAGGCCGTGAATGCCCAGGTCGATGATGGTTTTCTCGCCAATCTCAACGATTTCCTCTTCAATGTTCTTGCGGGTCTTCGCCACAATCTCCTCCACGCGGGCCGGGTGAATGCGGCCGTCCTTCACCAGCAAGTGCAGCGAGAGGCGGGCAATTTCGCGGCGCACAGGGTCGAAGCCCGAGATGATGATGGCTTCCGGCGTGTCATCCACGATGATTTCAACGCCCGTAGCGGCTTCCAGCGCCCGGATGTTGCGGCCCTCGCGGCCGATGATTTTGCCCTTCACGTCGTCGCTTTCAATGTTGAAAATCGACACGCAGTTCTCAATGGCGTGCTCCGAAGCGGTGCGCTGAATGGTTTCCAGCACAATCTTCTTCGCGTCCTTGGTGGCCGTCAGCTTGGCCTGGGCCACGGTGTCCTTCACGTAGGAGCTGGCCTGAATCTGGGCTTCGTTCTTGAGGCTTTCTACCAGCTGCTCGCGGGCTTCGGCGGCGGTCAGGTTGGCAATGGTTTCGAGCTGGCGCTGCACCGAGTGCAATTGCTCGTCGGCATCGCGCTGCTTTTCTTCCAGCTCGGCCATCGTTTCCTCGTGGTCGAGGCGGCGCTTTTCGGCCTGGCTTTCCAGCTTGTCGCGCAGCTGCTGAGTGTCGGTCTGGTTTTTCTCGCGCTGGCGTTCGAGGTCGCTTTCCTTTTTCTGAAGCTGTTCGAGTTGACGCTGCGTGGTTTCGGTGAGCATCTTGATGCTCTGTTCCTGCTCCACCACGCCCTGGCGGCGCTGGGTCAGCTCGCCTTCCAGCTCGGCTTTGAGGCGGCGGCTTTCCTGGTCAAACTCGTTGCGCAGCGTCTTAAACTTGTTCTTCGACTGCTCCAGGCGCTCATCGGCCTGCTTGATTTTCTCGTCGCGAAGACGGTTGCCTTTCTCCTCCGCGTCGCGGAGGATTTGCTGGGCGCGGGCCTGGGCCTCGCCTTCATGGTCCAGCCGGGCTTTGCCGGCCAGCTGCCTGCCCACTACGATGCCCGCCACAAGGGCGACCACCGCGGTCAGCAAACAGTATAATATGATGGATGACATGTAATTATGGTTTTTGGGGTGGGGTAAAAACCATAACCAGGTAGAACGATTTTGCCCGGGCCGGGCGGAAGCGGCCGATTGCCGCGCCGCCCTGCCGGGCCAACGAGTTGTGTGCGTGCCGGGCGGGGGTATTACCCCGTCAGCACCACGCCGGATAGTAGCTCGTCGAAACGAGCCAGCCGTTCGGTTAGCGCCGCATCGGTGCCATCCTTTTCCTTGCTCACTTTCAATTGGTCGGCCATTGTGGCCAACGCAACCATGGCCAGCAGGTCCTGTTTGTCCTGAATGCCGTAGCCTTCCCGGAATTCGCGCAGCTTGTCGCCCAACAGGCGGCCGGCCAGGCGCAACCGTTCCTCATCCTGCACGTCAACGCGCATGGGATAGTCCCGGTCAGCAATCCGAATTTTTATGGCTAATTCGCTCATAGGGCGAAAGTTAAGGCAGGGGGGTGAGGGTCGTTCGGTTTAGTCTCTCAAATAGGCAAGACACTTATCCAGTTCGCGGATGTATTCGTTGAGGCGCAGTTTAAGTTCGTTGGCGTGGGTGGGTTCCCCAGCTATGGTGTGTACAAGTTTAACGATATTTTCCTGGTTTTGGCGCTCTTTTAGCAGGCGGTCTTTCTCGCGCACGTCGGCGCGGAGCTGCTGCACGGTGGTGTTGGCATCGGCCAGGTCCTCGCGCAATTGCTGATAGGCAGCCACTAAGGTGGTAATCTGCCGCTCCAGGCGGTCTAGTTGCGCAAGCTGTTGGGAAGAGGCCACGGGCGAATAAATTTTGGGTGAAGATAAAGCGGCGGGCCGAAAGCTACGCTTTACCCGGCGCTTGCTCGCGGCTTGTGCCTCAGCAAGGTTTGAATTTGGGCACGGATGCGGAGCAAAACAAGAACGTCAGGCTGAGCGTGCCTTCACATTCCTACCACAGTCATAATCCATCAGTTAGGATTAGCTGCACAGTAGCAATGCGTCGACAAGCCCAGCCTGACGCTGCCTCAGCCGTCACGACGGCCCATTCGTTGACTTAGCTCTTGCCTTTCTTGGTCTTGGTCTTGATTTTGCTGCCATCGTCGAACTGCTTCTTCATCTTTTCATCCGTCGGCGCGGCCATTTCCGTGGGGGCGGGCATGGGCATCTTTGTCATTTCGGCGGCCACGGGCTTGCCTTCCATGTCCAGCTGCACCACGGGGTAGCCCAGGGCCTGCAGGGCGGGCAACTGCTTGTCGTCGCCCACCACCACGATGGCCATTTTGTCGGCCGGCAGGTATTGCCTGGCGATGGCCTGCACGTCTTCCTTTTTCAGGTTTTTCAGAATGTCGGTCTGCTGCTGCACGTAGCTGGGGTCGAGGTTGTATTCGACGAGGCGCGACAGGAACCCGGCTTTCTGCTGGCCGGTTTCATACTTCAACGCATCGCTCTGGCCGATGGACGACTGCACGAAGGCCAGCTCCTCATCGGAAATGCCGTTCGGGTAGTTCGAAATCTCGCTCATGAACTCCTTCACCGACGCGGCCGTGGCATCGGCGCGCACGCCGGCCTGGGCCGTGAACGGGCCGGCGTAGCGCGTGCCGGCAAAGCCCGAGCGGGCACCGTAGGTGTAGCCCTTGTTTTCGCGCAGGTTCAGGTTGATGCGCGAGTTGAAGGCGCCGCCGAGCAGGTAGTTGGCCAGGTAAGCGCGGTAGTACGGGCCGGTGGCGTCGTACTTCATATCGGTGAGGTAGCCCACCCGAATTTCGGACTGCGCCGCGCCGGGCTTGTTCACGAAATAAATGGTCGTTTTGTCGGGCTGCACACCAGCCATGTCGGCCGGGATGGTCACGTCCTTCTTCGCCCAGTTTTTCAGGAAGCCCAGCTGCTTATCCAGCGTGGCCTGGTCCACGTCGCCCACGGCCACGAGGTAGCTCACGTTGGGCGCGTAGTAGGTGTTGTAGAAGCTCTTTACATCGTCGAGCGTGATGCTGCCCACCGAGGTGGTAGTGCCCGCCACGGCCGTGCCGGCAATGTTGTTGGAGCCGTAAACCAAGCGGTTGTAGGTGAGGTCGGCCATCACGGCGGGCTGGTTGGCGAAGTTGGCAATCAGCTCTATTTGCTGCTTTTTCACGCGGGCAAAGTCGGCCGCGTCGAAGCGCGGGTGCAGCAGGCGTTGCTCCAGCAGGGCCATGGTGGCGGGCAGGTGCTTGGTCAGGCTCTGCACGTACACAGTGGTTTCGTTGTCGCCGGCGTTCACCGACACCGATGAGCCCAGCTTGTCGAGGGCGGCCGAAAACTGCTCGCCGGTGTACTTCTCCGAGCCCTCGTTCAGCATGCTGGCCGTGAGCTGAGCCAGGCCAGCCTTGTCGGGCATGGCCTGCTCCAGCCGGTGCCCGCCGCGTATGGTGAGGCGCATGGTGACGGCCGGAATCTCGGTGTTTTTAGTGCCCACCACTTTCAGGCCGTTGGGCAGGGTTTCCTGGTACAGCGCGGGCACCTTCACCACGGGATTGGTGCCGGCAGTGGGCTGCTTGCTGCGGTCGAAGGTATCGGTGGCTTTCGTATATTTCAGGCCGTTGTAGCCGTAGTCGGGCGCTTTGTAGCCCGCCTGGTCGATGGTGTAGTTGTCGGGCCTGGCCGCCGCTACACCGCCGGTTTTCGGCAGCACGCTGAGGATAACCGCGTGTTTGCCCTTAATGTACTTGTCGTACACGCGCTGTACATCGGCCTTGGTGAGCCCACGCAGCTCCTTCAGGTAGACGGTGAGGTAGTTGGGGTTGTTGAAGTAGGTCTGGTAGGCGGCGAGCTGGCTCACCTTGCCCTGCACGCTGGCCAGGCTATTGATAATCTGGGCCTCGTTCTGCGCCTTGAAGCGCTGCACGTCGTCGTCGGTAACCCCCTTTTTCTCAAACTCCTTCAGCGTGTTGCGGATGATAACCTCCGTGCTATCCAAGGTTTTGCCCGGGAAAGGCAGGGCCACAAAATCCAGGAAGCCGCCCAGCTCCGAATTCTGCTGATAGGCCTGGGCCTGCACGGTTTTCTGGGTTTTCACCAGGTTTTTGTAGAGCAGCGAGGTTTTGCCGCTACCGATGATGTCGGCCAGGGCGTCGAGGGCGTAGGCGTCGGGGTGGCCGTTGGGCACGGTCGGGAACACCATTTGCAGCATCGGGAAGCGCACGTTGTCCTGGTAGCTCACGTAGCGGTCGGCGGTGAGCACGGGCGCGGGCAGCTTCTGCACCGGCACCGAAGGGCCGCGCTTGATGGAGCCAAAATACTTCTCGGCCAGCTTCACTACTTCGGCGGGCTTCACGTCGCCGCCCACGGTGAGGGTGGCGTTGTTAGGGCCATACCAGCGCAGGAAAAAGTTCTTCAGGTCGTCCACGTTCGAGCGGTCGAGGTCTTCGAGGTAGCCGATGGTGAGCCAGGAGTAGGGGTGGCCGTAGGGGTACAGCGTTTTCGAGATGTACTCGCTGGCCAGGCCGTAGGGGCGGTTGTCGTAGTTCTGGCCCCGCTCGTTCTTCACCGTCGAGCGTTGGATTTCGAACTTCTTCTGGCTCACGGCATCGAGCAAGAAGCCCATGCGGTCGGCCTCCAGCCACAGGCCGGTTTCGAGCTGGTTGCTGGGCAGGGTTTCGAAATAGTTGGTGCGGTCCTGGTTGGTGCTGCCGTTGAGGGTGCCGCCGGCGGCCGTCACCAGCTTGAAGTGCTGCTGGTCGCCCACGTGGTCGGAGCCCTGAAACATCATGTGCTCAAAGAAGTGCGCGAAGCCCGATTTGCCAATCTGCTCGCGCGCCGAACCCACGTGGTAGGTCACGTCGATGTGTACCAATGGGTCGGAGTGGTCTTCGGCCACCACGAGGGTGAGGCCGTTGGGCAGCACGTACTTCTCGTAGGGAATGACGAGCTGGCCGGGCTGCTTGGTTACCTTCTCGATGAGCTTGGTGCCGCTGGGCAGGGTTGCCAGCGCCGTTTTGGCAGCCGGGGCTTTGGTGGCGGGTTTTTGCTGGGCAAAGCTGACGCTGGTCATCAGCGCCAGACCCAGGGTGGACAGGAAACGAAGGTTCATTTGTGCGGAAAAGGTGAAAGAATGAGGATTGCGGCCGCAACTTACGGCCGCGCAGGCAATGGCCGGGCGGCTTGCGCTACGGCCAGGTTTATCGGCTGCCTGCTGGAAGCATTACAGTTTCAGCCCGCAGAAGGCGCAGAGGCGTGGGGCGAAAGGGCCCCAACCTGTGGGGCCTAGGGGCCCCCCCCCGGCCCCGGAGCCGGGCGCG
>NZ_JAAVTK010000007.1:189955-284940 GCF_012275535.1 Hymenobacter artigasi
CCCCGCGGCCGCGGGGCGCGTCCCCGACGCGCCCCCCCCCGCGGCGCCCTCGGCCCCCCACGCCTCTGCGCCTTCTGCGGGCTGAAAACCGTCAGAACCCTACTTGCGAATCAACGCGCCGGCCTGCTTCTCGAACTGCTGAATCAGCTTCTGCATCACCTGGTCAATGGCCTGCTCGCTGAGCGTCTGGCTGAAATCCTGCAGGGTGAAGCTTACCGAGTACGACTTTTTGCCCGCGCCCAGGTTCTCGCCAGCGTACACATCGAATACGTTGATGCTTTGCAGCAGCTTCTTCTCGGTGCGCCGGGCAATCTGCTGGAGCTGGTCAAACGTCACTGTGGAATCGACCACGATGCTCAAATCGCGGCGTACTTCCGGGAATTTCGACAGCTCGCGGGCCACCAGCGTGGGCTTGTATTTCTTCGAAAGCGCGTCCCAGTCCAGTTCGGCATACCACACCGGCTGCGTCACGTCCAGCCGCTTCAGCACCGAGGCTGACACCGCGCCCAGCTGCGCCACCGGCTGGTTGTGCACCAGCAGCGCGAGGCCGCCGGCCAGGTACTCATGCTGCACTGGCTGCGAAGCCGCGCCCCCGAAACCCAGTGCCGCCAGCACCTGCTGCACCGCCCCGGCCAGGTCGTGGAACGCCGCCTTTTCTGACTTGTGCTGCCAGGTTTCACCATCGGCGTTGCCCGTCAGGTAAATCACCAGCTTATTCTTCTCTTGGTACTTGCCGTTCTCGTTCTGCGAGTAGGCTTTGCCGAACTCGTACAGCTTCAAGTCGCGCTGGCGGCGGTTGATGTTGTGCCGGATAACCTCCAGGCCCGAGTGCAGCAGCGTGGGCCGCATCACGTTCAAATCAACGCTGTTGTAGTTCAGAATGCGGACCAGCGCCTGGTTTGGCTCGGCCTCTTTCTCAAAATACAGCGAGTTGGTGAGCGAGTTGGTGAGAATTTCCGAGAAGCCTTGGCCACTCAGCAGCGAGGCGATTTTCACGCGCGTCACCTCGGGGTCGGGGTTCGGGAATTTGGCCAGGAATGAGGCCGAGTTGTTTGCCCGCAGCGCCACGTTGTTGTAGCCGTAGATGCGCAGGATTTCCTCAATCACATCGGCCTCGCGGGTCACGTCCACTTTGTGGGGCGGCACGGTCAGGGTCCAGGTGTCCTGGTCGCCCAGGTCGGGGTTCTCTTCGCTGATTTCGATGTCCAGGTCCGTCAGAATCTGGCGGATGCGCTCGGGGGCAATGTACTGGCCCACCAGCCGCTCCACGCGGGGCAGGCGCAGGCGCACGGTAGCCGGCAGCACAGGCGCGGGGTACTCGTCCACGATGGGCGCGGCAACGGTAGCACCCGCCACTTCCTGCAACAGCAGCGCGGCCCGTTGCAGGGCTGTTATCACCATATTCGGGTCGGTGCCGCGCTCGAAGCGGAAGGACGCGTCGGTTTTCAGGTTATGCGTCTGGGAGGTGCGGCGCACGGCGGCGGGGCCGAAGTAAGCGCTTTCCAGGAACACGCGGGTGGTGCTCTCGCTCACGCCCGAGGTCTTGCCGCCGAACACGCCGGCCAGTGCCATCGGCGCGCCATTGGCATCGGCAATCACTAAGTCCTCGGCTTTCAGGCTGCGCTCGGTGCCGTCCAGCGTCACGAATTTCTCGCCGGCTTTGGCGCGCTTCACGCGAATCTGGCCGCCGGTAATCTGTTCGGCATCAAAGGCATGCAAAGGCTGGCCCAACTCGTGCAGCACGAAATTGGTCACGTCCACCACGTTGTTGATAGGGCTCAGGCCGATGCTGCGCAGGCGGCGCTGCAGCCACTCCGGCGACGGGCCGACGTGCACGTTCTCCAGCAGCAGGCCGGCGTAGCGCGGGCAGGCTTCGGCATCCTCAATAACGACGCTGATGTTGGTTGCGGCCGAAACCGGAGCCGCGAAGCCGCTCACATCCGGCAGATGGCAGGGCTGGCGCAGCAGGGCGCGCAGCTCGCGGGCCACGCCGTAGTGCGAGGCGGCATCGGCGCGGTTTGGTGTGAGGCCGATTTCGTATACCGTATCGGAGCCCAGGCCGAAGTAGTCGGCGGCGGGCGTGCCGTTGGGCAGTTCGGTGGTGAGCACCATGATGCCGGCGTGCGACTCACCCAGGCCGATTTCGTCCTCGGCGCAAATCATGCCCTCAGAGGCCGCGCCGCGAATCTTACTTTTCTTAATTTTGAACGGCTCGCCCTGGGCAGGGTGGAGCATGGCACCTTCCAGGGCCACCACCACGCGCTGGCCAGCCGCCACGTTGGGGGCGCCGCACACAATCTGGCGTGCCGTGCCGTCGCCCACGTCCACGGTGGTCAGGCTTAGCTTGTCGGCGTCGGGGTGGGGCTCGCGGGTGAGCACGGTGCCCAGCACCAAGCCGCGCAGGCCGCCGGGAATGCTTTCCAACTCCTCGGCGCTCTCCACTTCCAGGCCCGAGCCGGTGAGCAAGGCGCCAATCTCGGCGGCAGGTTTATCGGTAGGAATGAGGGTTTTAAGCCAGTCGAGGGAAATACGCATGGTTGGTTGTCCGTTGCTAGTTGTTCGTTGTCAGGGAGCAAAGGTACAAAGCGAGGCAAGGCGTCTGGGAGGATGTGCCCGGGGGATTTCCAAAACACAGAAGGCTGAGTGCAGCCGAAGCATGACCGGTTTAACGGTATCAACTCAAACTGCTTATTAGGCCCTACATCAGGTAATAGGCTTCGGCGGGTATGGGAGTAGGTACATCTTCTTTCTCCAGCAGTTCCCGCAGGTTTATCTCAATGGTGCGGGCAATGGCCGTGACGGGTGTATCGGTGGGCAGGTTGCTGAAGGGGTCCTGCATGTAGCGGGCGGTACGCTCGACCAGGAAGAAGGTAACGGCGAACATCACCAGAATCGGTATTTCCCAAAGGCCGTTGGTTTCAACCAGGCTGAGCGATAAGGTGCCCAAAAACAGATAGATAAGAAAGTGCACCAGCCGCCGATAGTTGGTCGGAAATACCGTGCTTTTAATGCGCTCGGCTCGCCCCATCGAGTCGCAGAGGCGTACCAGCGTATCATCGAGCTGCACTTGCTGATAGGGATTGATGGCCTCCTGCTCATACAGGATTTTGAACTGCTGGGTGTGCAGCGACAACAGCGCCAGCGACTTGTTGGCCTGGCGCCCCGCGTAGGCCAGCTCCTGCGCTGACAGGAAGCGGGCAAGCGTGGCCATGGGGTTCTGGCCCCGTAGCGTTTCGCCCAGGCCGTAGCACCACGCCATCTGCCGGCAGGCCAGGCTATTCAACAGGCCTTCCGATAGATAATCTGCCTTTATAAAGGTGCGCGCCTGCAGTACCAGCGTGCGCGAATCGTTGACGATGGCACCCCATATTTTGCGCGCCTCCCACCACCGCTCGTACGACTGGCTGATGGTGAAGGCCAGCAGCAGCGAGATGGCGCTACCCAGAATGGAGGGCAACGACAGCGGAATGGGGGGTAAATAAGCGGAGAGGTACGTTTTGAGCAGCAGGAATACCGCCGAGATGAGCAGCACCAGTGCCATGTCGGGCCCAATACGTCGTAGAATAAAGCGAACAGGAAGTTTTTTGTCCAGTAGCATAGGCAATCTGAAGATATTGTAAAGCTTGTTTCTACGCACCTGGGCAGCGGATAGCTAAAACCGGGCTGAAGCAGCCAGCCAGTGCAAGTCCACCATGCTACTATTCAGCGTCTGCAGTTCCGAGGAAGTGTTTTCGCAGCAGGAGCTGGCAGCAATGGCGGCCGCCAACCCGGCCTTTACGCTGCTGCTCGCCAACGGAGAAGTCGCAATTACTCGTGAAACGACTTTTCGCCGGCCTGAATGGCGACCTGTAGCCGGTTTTCGGCGGGCGGGACCGGGCAGCTGTATTCGTTATTGTAGGCGCAGTAGGGATTGTAGGCGCGGTTGAAATCGAGCTCGATTTCCGGTTCGTTAAACTTCGGAATAGGTGCATCGAGGTAGCGGCCGCCGCCGTAGGTTTCGTGGCCGTTGGTGAGGTCGGTGAAGGGAATAAATAGCGTGGAATCGCGGCCGTTGGCTTTCAAATACACCCGCAATTGTTGGGGTGAATTATTGATGTTGAATTTCACCACGCCCCAATTCAGGTATTTCTCGGCTTTGTTATCGCTCATTTGCAGCAGCGTGGTATCCGGGGTTTCGGTGCGCGAAATATCGGCGTGTGGCACGAAAGCTAAATCGGCTGCGTAATATTTCAGGCTGTCGAACTGCGCTTTTTGCGCGGCAGAAATTGGCGATTCTTCCGACTGCCGAAAAGCGCGATTTTTCTCGCTGCGAAATTTATTTAATTGCGCTAAATAGACGCTGTTATTTGGTTTCGCGTCGTTGAGCGAATAGAAGATAATGCCGATAATGGCGACGGCGAGGGCTATTTTCTTAATCATGGGCGAAACGTGGCCGGAAAGTTAAGGACCGATGCGTTGGGTTGCGACGCGCCGGTTGGCTGCTGGCTGCGGCGCGGAAAAGCTTCTGCGCGTCGGCCGTACTATTACTGCGGGGGCATTGCCGAAAGTTGTTCCCGCACTGTAACTATCCCGGGTGGGGGCAGTATCCACCGCCAACCACCTTTTTCTGCACCATGATTTTTTCTGTCCCGAAGCGCTTTTCCGGTTTGCTCCTGGGAGCCTGGCTGCTGGCGGCTACGGCCGTCGCCCAGGCCCCGCCGGAAGTACCGGCCGCACCCGCCACCTATCGCGCCGCTGCCCGCAAAGTAAACGACCTCGTGCACACCAAGCTGGTCGTGCGCTTCGACTACGCCAAACGCTACCTCTACGGCCAGGCCGAATTGACCCTGAAGCCGCACGGCGTAGCCACCGATTCGCTGCGGCTCGATGCCAAGGGCATGGACATCAAAACCGTGGCCCTGATGCAGAACACCGGCAGCATACCGCTGAAATTCGACTACAATCAGCACCAATTGCTTATCCATTTGCCTCAACCCATTCCCGCCAGCCAGGCCTACACCGTTGCCATCGAATACGTCGCCAAGCCCGACGAGCTGAACGCCAAAAGCAGCAACGCCATCGGCCCCGCCAAGGGCCTGTTCTTCATCAACCCCGACAGCGCCATTGCCGGCAAGCCCGTGCAAATCTGGACGCAGGGCGAGACGGAATCAAATTCCGCCTGGTTTCCCACCATCGACAAGCCCAACCAGAAAACCACCACCGAAATCAGCCTGACGGTACCATCCAAGTACGTTACGCTCAGCAACGGCCGGATGGTGAGCAGCGCTACCGCCGGACCCGGCCTGCGCACCGATACCTGGAAACTGGCCGAGCCCTGCGCGCCCTACCTAGTGATGCTGGCCGTGGGCGATTTCAAAATCACGAAGGACACCTGGCGCGGCAAGGAAGTTAACTACTACCTCGAACCGCGTTACGCCGCTCAGGCCCGCGCCATTTTCGGCCAGACGCCCGCGATGCTGGAGTTCTTCTCGCAGCGCCTTGGCGTGGATTTTCCGTGGAATAAGTACAGCCAGATTGTGGTGCGCGACTACACGGCCGGGGCCATGGAAAACGCCTCGGCCTCGCTGTTTGGCGAGCAGGCCCAGGGCACGGCCCGGGAATTGCTCGACTGGGAATACCCCGGCGTGGAGCGCGAAATTGCCCACGAGCTGTTCCACCACTGGTTTGGCGACTACGTGACATGCGAAAGCTGGAGCAACCTGACCGTGAACGAGTCGTTCGCCAACTTCAGCGAAATCATCTGGGCCGAACACGCCCACGGCCCCGATGCCGGCGCCGAGCAGGCCGAGCGCAGCCGCCGCACCTACCTGCGCGACCCCAGCAACTACGCGCATCCGCTGGTGCGCTTCCAATATGCCGAGCAGGACGATATGTTCGATAACGTGAGCTACCAGAAGGGCGGCAGCATCCTCAATATGCTGCGCACCGAGTTGGGCGAGGAGGTGTTTTTCAAGGGCTTGCAGCTTTATCTGAAGCAGAACGCCTTCGGCAACGGCGAGGCCCACCAGCTGCGGCTGGCCCTGGAAGAAGCTTCGGGCCGCGACCTGAACTGGTTTTTCAACCAGTGGTACTACCGCGCCGGCCACCCCGTAGTTAGCATTGATTACCAATGGGATGCCGTCCGTCAGCGCCAGGCCGTGGTAGTGCGCCAGACGCAGACTGGCGCGCCGTTCGTGCTGCCGCTGCAGGTGGATGTGTATGCCAACGGCCGCGCCCAACGCTACCCCGCCACCCTGCGCCACGCCGTCGACACCCTCTACTTCCCCGCCGCCACCCGGCCCGATTTGGTGAACATAGACGCCGAAAACGTGCTGCTCTGGCAAAAGCAGGACCACAAGACCCTGGCCGAATTCGCCTACCAGTACCGCCACGCCCCGGGCTACCTCGACCGCCGCGAAGCCCTGGCCGCCGCCAAAGCGGAGCCGGCCAACCCGCTGGCGCAAAAACTGCTGCTCGCCGGCCTCACCGATAAGTCGCCCGCCCTGCGCCAGTTGGCCACGGAGTCGCTCGACCTCAAAAACGCCTCCCTGCGCAAAGCCGCCGCGCCGCTGCTGGCAAAGCTGGCCGCCACCGATTCATCGGGCCCAGTACGGACCGCCGCGCTCACCGTGCTGGGTGGACTGAAGGAGAAGCGCTACACCGCGCTGTTCACCAGGGCCCTGGCCAGCCAGTCGTACCGGGAGCAGGGCGCGGCGCTGCTGGGCCTGTTGCCGCTGGCGCCCACCCAGGCGCTGGCCCGCGCCAAAGCCTTCGAAGCCGACAACCAGGGCGCCCTGACGGTGGCGCTGGTAAACGTGTACGGCCAGGCCGGCGGCCCCGCGCAGTGGCCCTCGATGCTGGCCAAATACGATGCCGCCGACCCCAACGGCCGCTTCGGCATGCTGGAAGGCTTTGTCGCCATCCTCGGACGCCTCGATGATGCCACGGCGCTGGAACAGGGCCTCACCCGCCTGCGCGACTTCACCGTGAAGTACAAGCCTTACATTCCTTGGGAGCGGATAATTGAGCAGTTTCAGCAGGTGCAGCAGCGGCAGGCGGCCCGCCCCCAGGCGGCGCGGGCGGCGGCGCTGGTGGCGCAGGCGGTAGCGGCTATTCGGGCGGCGAAGTGAGGGGTATTGGTAAATTTGAAACACCGTTTCAGTAAACCGAAGCGGGCAAGCCCATCTGCACGGCACTAGGCCGTAATTCCTACCTGTCTTCTTAGCGCGGATTGGCTGGGTTGCCCTTTTGTTTTTTATATGCAACAGAGGCGAAGATGAGCGATAATGCGCCCACAAAGGACAGCCCCTGCCCCAGCTTTGCCAAGGAGTCGTTGCGGCCGGAATAGTAGCCCGCCATGAAGATTCCGCCCAAGGCCAAGAGCAGGCATAAAGTGGCAACAAAGTAGAAGGAGCGGGATGGGTTTTTCATAGGGATTCGCAGTCGGTGGTGTCGTGGGAACAAAAAGGTGCCAAGGCCGTGGATTTCTTCTGGCAAATCTGGCATTTGGACGAGCCTTGCAAGATACCTGGTTTCGGGTATTTTTTGAAGCGCTTTCGGCCAGCCAAAGGTCAAATAAACACTCCTTTCGGTGAACTACTAACAGTGGCCCGAAAACGAGTGGCCCGGAAGCTACTACAGTGTCAAGCGAGCTTACGAAACCCGTCTACGAATCAAAGTTTACGAAATGCCCAAAGGGGATGAGTTTCGTAAACGCCCTCAATCCCCAGAATTATCCGGGAACAAGCAAGAATACCTACCTCAGTGTTGTCAGTTTAGGGATGCTGTTTTATCCATTTAGTTGAATTCGCCTGGCGTTCTATGCCTCACAATTTTCGGAGAAGACGTTTAGCTCACTAACTCGGCAAACAGCCGCGCCAGTGTGGCGGCTGCGTCGGTGGTGCGGCCGGGGTGCAGCGGCGAGCACTGCACCACCGTGCTGCGCGTGGCCGTGAGCCAGCGGAACCGCTCGGCCACCGGCAGCTGCCCGATAACGCCCCCGGCGGCCCGGCCCTGGCAAATTTGCTCGAAGGCGTGCAGGCGGGCGGCTACTTCGGCCTGGTCGAGGGCCGGGGCGAAGGCGTGGAGCCGGGCTTCGGGCAGCAGCCAGCGCACCTGCAAAAAGCCCAGGCCGCGGCAATAGAGCACCACGCCCACGTTCAGAAATTCTTCGCGCTCCACGCGGGGCACCACCCGCAGCACGGCGTACTCAAATACGTGCATCGCGGGCGTCGTTAATTTCCTGAATAAAAGCGGCCGATTGCGCCAGTCGGTTTTTGAGAAAGCCGACGTAGGCAGCCCGCTCTTCGGCGGGCGTGCCGGCGGCGTGGGCCAGCCACGCATCGGGCACCAGCGCCACAATGGCCCGGATAACTTCGGGCGTGAGGCGGGCGTGGCCGAGGGCATCGGCAGCGGCCAGCTCGGTGGCCTGGGACAGCAGGACGTGGGTTTTAATCTGGGGGAACGGGCGGGGGCGCGGCGCGGCCCACTCGGGGCCGGCATGGTGCACATACAGGGCCGCGCCGTGGTCGATGAGCCACAGCTCCTTGTGCCACATCAGCATGTTGGTGTTGCGGGCGGTGCGGTCCACGTTCAGCGTGAGCATATCGAGCCACACAATGAGCGAGGCCAGGCCGGGCTCCACGGTGGTCACCAGCGCATCGTAGGTGATGGCGCCGGAGAGGTAGTGCAGGGCCAGGTTCTGGCCGGTGCTGGCTTGCAGCAGGTCCTGGATTTCCTCGTCGGGCTCGGTGCGGCCGAAGGATTCGTCGAGCTCGCAGAATACCAGCTCGGGCATGCGCAGGCCCAGCACGCGGGCTATTTCGCCCACAATGAGCTCGGCAATCAGGGCCTTCACGCCCTGGCCCGCGCCCCGGAATTTCACCACGTAGAAGAAGTTGTCGTCGGCCTCCATCAGGGCCGGCAGCGAGCCGCCCTCGCGGAGCGGCGTCACGTAGCGCGTGAGCACGACGGTGCGGATTTCGGGGGCAAGGTTTGCCGGCATAGGGGACGATAAAAGGGAATTGCTGCGACTGCAAAGAACGTCATGCCGCGCGCAGCCTGCGTCACCTCACGAGACCCCTGCGGGGCGGGCCCCTCTCCCGCGGAGAGGGGAGCCTGACGATTCCATATCCGCGCCGCCGTGGCTCCCCTCTCCGCGGGAGAGGTGTCGGCGTTGAACGAGCTACCGCCCCTTCCGCAGCGCCAGATAATCCAAATAATACAGCACCTTCACCGACAGCGAGTTATTGTGCGGCGTGTTGATGGTGTTGTTGAAATTATCGAAGAACTGCGGCGTGGCTTCATTGGCCTGCAAATAGGTGGAACCGGCGTTTTTCCAGACCACGCTGATTTGCGAGCCGGGCGCGAACCACCACGAGTACACCGCGTCCACGTTGAAGGCGTTGTAGGTATTGTCGCGGTTGCGCTGGTAGGCGGCGAACTGCTCCTCGGCATTCTTGCCGAGGATGGTGAAATCGAGGTAGCGCACATTGCTGGTGTAGTGGCGCACGCGCAGCGTGAACGACATGCGGTTGGTGAACGTGTAGGCTACCGAGGCCACGTTGGCCACCGTGGCCACGTTGCGGCGGCCCAGCAGAATCTGGCCGGCGAAGGGCTGGTCGAGGGGTTCGGCCTTGTCGAGGCCGCCGTTTACGTAGCCGATTTGGTTCTGGCGCAGGCTCCAGTCCACGCTGTAGCGGAAGGTGAGGTGGGTATTCACGCGGTAGCGCGGGTAGAAGCCCAGGCTGTAGCCGGTGCGGCGGGCGCGGACCAGCCGCTCATCCTGGCCATAGCTTTGGAAGCCAGTGTTCCAGCTGATGGCCAGCGGCTTGCGAGAGTCGGAGTTGAAGAACACGGACAGGCGGGAGTTTTCCGGCACCCGCACGTAGTAGCCGCCCAGCGGGGCGGTGCGCGGCTCGTAAAAGTCGTGCGTCACGGGGTCTACGTTCAGGTCGAAGCCAATCTGGTTGAAGCTTTTGGTGAAGGTGGTATTGGCCCCGAGGTAGAAGTTGAGCGCCTGGTACAAAGTGGGCTTGTAGAGCAGCGAATGCGTCACGTTGCCAAACACATACAGGTTGTTAACCTTCCAGAAGGGCTGGTATTTGCCGTAGCTCAAATCCAAGGATTCGGTGATGTTGTTGTTGCCGAACAGGATGCCCAAATCGTTCGGGTTATAGGTGTCGGACTCGATGCCGTGGGTCAGGTTCCAGGTGAAACTGCCCGAGATTTTGCCCACGCCCACGCGGTACTTGTAGCCGTCCTGGTCGCTGATTTGGTCGGTGCTGCCGAAGCTGGTGCCCCGGCGGCGCGAGTAGATGGCGCGGCCGTCAATGGCGTAGCGGTTGGCCTTGTTGGCGAAGCGGAACAGGCCGCCGGTCACGTTGGCGTCGTAAGTGCTGCCGGCACGCGTCACGTTGGTGTTGATGAGCGAAACGTAAGAGTTGTTTTTCAGGCTCTGGTCGAGCACGGCGATGTTGTAGTTCGAGAACGGCTGCGTCAGTATCTGGCGCTCCTGCCCGGTTTCGGTGTTGCGGATGGTGGCGTAGGTGTCGTTGCTCAGGGCATTGAAAATGCCCACGCCCAGGCCCTTGCTGGTGCGTCCCGATACTTTGGTGGCGTTCAGCAGCGGCGTTTCGGAGGGGTTGCCCGTGATGATTTCGTTCGCGCCCGCCTTCACGTCGTAAAAGCCCACCGGCGTGGCCCCTACCCTTCTCGAATAGAACAGGTTGCCCTTGTTAAACAGCTCGGTGCCCTCCGTAAAAAATGGCCGATTCTCGTTGAACTGCACCTCAAACGGCGAGAGGTTGAGCACTTGGTTGTCGCTCTGCACCTGCCCGAAATCGGGCACCAGCGTGGCATCCAGGGTGAAGCTTTCGTTGATGCCCCACTTCACATCGGCCCCGCCGTTGAAGCGGGTGGTGAGGCGCTTGGTACCGTCGGCGCTCAGCGGGTTGTGGTTTACGTAGCCCGACACATAGGGCGTGAGCGAGAGGCGCAACGGCGGTTTCACGCCCTGCACACCCGTCAGGTCGCCCCACTGGTTCACGAAACCGTCGACCTGCGGCTTCACTTCGTTCCAGAAATAGACCGCGTTGTCGCGCTTGCGCTGCCGCATAAAATTCAGTCCCCAGTGCTGCACATCGGCCGTGCTGAAACGGATGGCGGAGTACGGAATCCGCATTTCGGCCACCCAGTCGGTGCCGCGCAGGGCGGTGCGGCTTTCCCACACGGCGTTCCAGTTGAAGTCCTCGCCGCCGGCCGGCGAGTAGCGCGAATCGAGCTGCACGCCGCTGCTGGTCACGATGAACGCATAGCCGTTGAGTTGGTCGTGGTAGGTATCGAGGAAGATGCCGATGAAGTCGGAGTTGCCGGTGTTGTCGCGCGCCGTCAGCTCGCGGGGGATGGAATCCGGCGATACATCGTGCATAATGGCCCCCACGTAAATCGCGGCATCGTCGTACAGCACACGCACTTCGGTGGGGTGTTTTTCGTGCGGGCCGGGCTTGGGGCGGTTCTGGATGAAATCGGTGGCCGGCAGGGCCTCGCGCCACGCGGCCTCGTCCAGCACGCCATCGAGCTTGATGGGCTGCGCGATGCGCAGGGCGGCCAGCTGGCGCTTGGGCGCGGCCGTGGCGGCCACGGTTGCCGCAGAAGGGGCCGCCGGCGTCTGGGCCCGGGCCGATGCAAGGGCCAGACTCAGCATTCCAAAAACAAAAAAACAGACGCGCAGAAAGAAAGGGTGCAACATGGCGAAGGACAGTTGAAGGTGGTTCGAGGACCTATTGGAAAGGATTTTGCAGCCTGACAGCCACCCTGAGTCAATGGAGCGGGGCGGGGTGCAGCCGGCGCACACTCACCAGGTGGCCGGGCCATACCGCTCCCATCCGGGCTGGTTTGCAGACCAGCGCGGGCGGTGCCCCAGCTCCATTGTGTCAGGTTTTTGGCGCAGCCGACGGGCCGTTAACACCCCGTCAGCTTTCGCGGTAAAACGTTTTTAATCAGGCAACAAGTATTCGATTGGCAGCCGTTGTGGCTCCATTTCGCGTGGAAACTCCCGCTGTTGGGATTGGTTACTTCCGTTTGCGGAAATAAACGTCGTTGCTCACTGATTCGAGCTTGACGAGCGGGCCGCTGCCGCTGAGCGTGCCGTGGAGCTGGTAGCCCACGATGGGGTTTTTCCGCTGGGCGGTGCTGAAGGCAATGTCCTGGTCGGTATAAACCTCGCCCGTAATGGTTTTGAGCGACAGTTCCGCGCCCTTCGCGGCGGGCCAGGCCACGTCCACAAAGCCGCTCAGCGACTTGGCTTCGATGGCATTATTGATGCCGGCAATGTCCACGTTGCCGCTGTAGGTAAATACGCGCAGGGCCACGTCGGCGGGCAGGGTGATTTCATAGCTGATGTCGTCACACACCTGCTGGCCATACCACATGTTGCGGTCGCCGGTGCGGCTGGGGCAGTCGCCGGGCCGGGCCTGACGCAGCATTTCCTTATCGAAATCGGCGGTCAGGCGCAGCTCGTCGCCGGTCGGACTCAGGTCGATTTGCAGGGCATCGTTCAGCCGATTCGAGTTGATGCTGACGGTGGCCTTCATGGTCATTTTGCCGGCCGCCCCGGGCCGGATGCGGATGTTGCTGGCCTGCTTCAGATTGAGAAATACCCGCTGGCCAGCAGTCAGATTAGCGGATTTCTCGATGATTTTCTGGGCCGAAGCCGACTGGCAGGCGGCTGCGGCGCACACCAGCAAAAGGAGGAAGAAGAACTGGCGCATGGTGTGAGAAGAATTAGCGTGAAAGGTGATATTAGGCAGGTATGTGGGGATGCGCTGGCGGGTCACCTCACGAGACCCCTGCGGGGCGGGCCCCTCTCCCGCGGAGAGGGGAGCCACGGCGGCGCGGATATGGAATCGTCAGGCTCCCCTCTCCGCGGGAGAGGGGCCGGGGGTGAGGTGACCCGCGTTAGGCATTGCTATCTACTTCGCTTTCCGCACGTAGATATCCCCACTCACCGTCTTGAACGACAGTGTATTGCCGCCGCCGTTGATGTTGCCATCCACCACCTGGCCGCCGATGTGGCTCATGTTGTCCTGGCCCTTCAGGTTCATGTCGAAATCGGTGTAGATTTCGCCCGAAATGGAGCGCAGCTTGACGGTGGCTTTGGTGTTGGTGGGCATGCTCACGTCCACGTCGCCGCTCACGGTGGAGATGGAGCTGGGGCCCTGGCGCATGGACGCGAAACGCACCAGAATGTCGCCGCTCACGGTGTTGGCCACCACGGGGCCGGCCACGTTTTTCAGGCTGATGTCGCCGCTGGTCATGCTCACTTCGATGTCGCCGCCCAGGTCGCGCATCGCCACGTCGCTGCTGCCGTTCCAGCCGGCCTGCTTGTACTGTACCGAGGCGTTGCGCGGCACCCGAATGAGGTAGCTGGCCTCCTTACGCGAGGCCCGGGAAATGCGCACCACATTATCCTGCTGCACAACGGAGAGGCCAATCCGGGTATTGTCCACCGCCGAGTTGTAGATGGGGCGCAGGCCTTTGGCGCGCTCCGGGGCCTCTTCAAAGCCGTCGCCCTTTATCACCAGGTCGCTGCCGTCGATGCCTTCCACCGTCACGTCGCTGCCCTGCATGTCGATGACAATTTTCGGGTCTTTGGCGTTGAGTTTGGTTCGGAATTCCTGGGCGTGGCCCGGCTGGGTAAATAGTAAACCCGCGAAGGCGAGTAATAAGAGCTTATTCATGGTATTGAGAAGATTACGGAGGGAAAATAGAACGTCATGCGGAGGAGGTAGCTGGTCATGCAGAGCGAAGCGAAGCATCTCGCTCACATCGTTACACGATTGGGTTACTACCACACGCGAGATGCTTCGCTACGCTCTGCATGACTCGTTCTGTTGGTTGGTTACTCAAATCAGCTTGCCGATGCCGGCCTCGGCCTGGGCCCGCACCACGGGCAGGGCATCGGCCTTTTTGGCGAGGCGCTGAAGCTGGGGCACCGCGCGGTGCACGCGCAGCGATACCACCATGTCAATCAGCGCAATCTGCACATTAGGGTCGGTTTGGATGGGCAGGGAGTTGGCCAGTCCCTCGCGCACGCCGGGGGCATCGCGGAGGCGGTAGAGGGCTTCGCAGGCCGCCAAGCGCACATTGGGGTTGGGGTCGAAGTTGAGGGTATTGAGCAGTACCTGCACCGTGGCATCGTCGGGGGCGGCGGCGGCTTTGGTAGCGTTGGTCACGAGCTGAATCCGGTCACTGGCCGATACGGGGCGGCCGTTGTCGTTGGTCAGCGCGTTGGCCAGGGTGGTGGGGGCATTTTTCTCGGTGGTGGTGGCCACGCTGTTGGCATTGTCACCCCAGTGCAGGTTGCGGCCCAGGAATACGCCGGCGGCAATCAGGACCAGGCTGGCGGCGATGCGCAGCCAATTATCAGCCAGCGCCGTGGGCCACATCGACACCACTTTGGCATTGGGCTGGATGGGGGTGGGCGCGGCAGCAGCTTCGGGGTTCAGCAGCTGCTTTTGCTGCTCCAGCATGGCCATAAAGTTGGCGCGGAGGGCCGTGCGGGGCACTTCGGGCAGGGCCGCGTCGAGGTCATCGGAGAGGGCGCGGAGTTGGGTTACCTGCAGCTGGCAGGTGGGGCAGGCGGGCAGGTGGGCGGCCACGCGCTCGGCCTCGGTGGCCGGCAGGCTGCGCTCGACGTAGGCCGGCAGCAGGGCTTCGAGCTCGTGGCAGGCAGAAAGTTCGGGCGTTTTCATGGACTTAATTGGCGAAATAAATTTTGCGCAACGCTTGCAGGGCGCGGTGCGCTTTCACGCGGGCGGCTTCGGCGGTGCAGCCCAGCAGCTTCCCGATTTCCTCGTAGCCGAACCCCTGAAAGCGGTTCAGCACCAGGATTTCGCGCTGCGGCACGGTCAGCATATCCAGGGCTTCGTGCAGGTCGTCGTGGTGGTTGTTCACCCGCATTTGCGAGAAGGCCGCGCCGCGCAGGCCGCCGGTGCGCTCCACTTCGGCTACGTCCACATCGGCGGCGCGCACTTTTTGCTGGCGCTGCCAGTAGTCGGCGTGCACGTTGCGGGCCATCTGGTACACCCAGGCTTTGAAGGGCTGGGTGGGCTGGTAGCTGCCGCGGTATTTGAGGATGCGCTCGAACACGGTTTGGGTGAGGTCTTCGCTGGTTTCGCGGTCGTTGGTAAGGCGGGTGAGGTAATTGAACAGGGGCCCGTGGTAGCGCTCGAACAGCGGCACGAGCTGGTCAAGGTCGTCGGCCCGGACGGCGGCCATCAGTGCTTCGTCGCTCGTGGTTTCCACGGAAAGTGTTTAGGTAGGAGTTGGAATGAAAGGAGTACCCGGAGTTGAGGCAGACGTTACAGCGGTGCTCAACTTTTTTTCGGGAAGGTCGGCATTAGTCCCGGAAGCACATAAAAAGGCCCCGGCGGGGCGGCCCTTGTGCGCACAAGGGCCGCCCCGCCGGGGCCTGAAAACTGCCAATCGCCTCTACTTCGCTTTCCGCAGAAAAATATCCCCGTTGAAGGTTTTCAGCATTACCTCGGGGCCGCCGCCGTTCACCTTGCCGTAGGTCCAGTCGTCGGTGCTGAGGCGGGAGAGGCCGTTCTGGCTGGTGCGGGTCACTTTGGCGGCGCCTTTGTCCACGGCCACGTCGAAGTCGCTGTACACGTCGCCGCGCTCCGATTTCATCTTGAGCGCCGCCTTAATGGAGCCCGGGAATGTCACATCAACCTTGCCATTGAGGGTGGAAAAGGCCATGGGCGCACCCGCCGTCACGCTTTTAAACACCACAATTAGGTTGCCGTTCACCGTATTCGCCACCGCCGAGCCGGCCACCTGGCTGAGCTGAATGGCCCCGTTCACGTTGGTTATTTCCAGCTCGCCGGTCACGTTGTCAACGGTGATATCGCCGTTGTTCACGGTGCTGAGCTTGAGCGAGAAATTCTGCGGCACCTTGATGGTCAGGTCGATGGGATGCTGGTAGGAGTCGGTGGTTATTTCGACGTGGTTGTTCTTTTCCTCGGCCGTCAGGTTGAGGCTGTTGGCAGATGAAAGGCGTTTCATGCCGTTGGTTTCAGCCTTGCTGCTGGAGCGCCGGTCGCCCTGCCGGGGCCGGGCCACGGCGTCAATCATCACCTCCTTGCCGCCGTAGCCAGCTACGTGGATGGAGCCGTTCACGAGGCTCAGCTCCAGCGAGCCGGGCTTGCCGGGCGCGCTCAGGGCCACGGTGAGCTGTTCTTTGGCGTCTTTTTCGGAATCCTGCGCCTGGCCGGGCCGGGCGCTACCAATCAGCAGCAGGCTCAGAACGAGAAGCGGCGAAAGTCGTTGCGGGAATAATCGGAATAAAATATTCATGGTAAAGAACTGATTAACTATTGCTTGGTGACGGTCACATCACCGTTGAGGGTTTCAAAATGCAGGTCGGGGCCGCCCTGGCCGATGCGGACGGCCGTGTCCTTGGTCAGCTTGTACATGGTGCCGCTGCTGTGCCCTTCCCGGTTTTTGGTGACTTGCACCGGCAGCATTTCGGCATTGGGAAAATCGGTGTAAAATTCCCCGTGCATGCTCTTGAAGTGCATATCGGCCGCGAAACCAGCCGGGTATTTCACCCGAATCTGGCCGTTGATGGTGTGGTACGACGACGCGCCGGGCGGATTGGCCGCGTAGCTGGCATCCACGTTGCCGTTCACGGTGCGGGCCTCGGTGCTGCCCTTCACATTGGCCAGCGTGATGGGGCCATTCACGTTGAAAACGTGTAGCGGGCCGGTCACGTCCTGCACCTTCACCTCGCCGTGGTTGATGGTCGAAACCCGCACGTTGAGCTGGCAGGGCACTTTTACCACGAAGTCGAAATCGTAGCGGTAGTTGATTTCCTTGCGGTCCCCGCCGCGACGGTCGTTGTTGTGGGGCCGCGAGTCCTGGGGGCCGGTCAGGTACACCACCACGCTGTCGCCGTGCTGCGCGAAGCCCAGCTGCGCTTCCGCCTTGCCAGTTTCCAGCGTTTTGGCATCGTCGGCCGAGATGGTTTTGGTGGCTTCCACCAGCACCTTGCTGCCGGCGTAGCCCTGCACCGTCACCGAGCCGTTGATGTTATACAGGGCCAGTGTGCTGCGCCCAGCCTCGGCCGTGAGCATGAATTCTTTGGTAATCTGCTCCTTGGATTGCAAGTGCCGGCTGGCCTGGGCCTGGCAGGCGGGGCTGCTACACAGCCAGAGCAGCGCGGGCAGGCTGAGGAGAAAATTGGGTCTGGTCATGGCGTTGGGGGGTTGCGGGGGCGGCCGGGGGGCCGTCGCTCAGGGTTTGGATGCTTTGCTCGATTTTGCTTTTCACCATGTTGTCCAGGTTTTCCTGTTTCAGCAGGCGGCGCAGCGGCGGCACCGAGCGGCGCTCCTGCAGCTGCACCATGGCATCGGCCAGGGCCGCCTGCACCAGCGGCGAGTCCTGCTGGGCCAGGGCATGCACCAGGCCCAGGCGCACGGTGGCATCGGCCTGGGCCAGGGGCGTGAGGGCTTCCAGGGTGGCCAGCCGCACGTTCACATTGTCGTCGTGGTTGAGGGTGCTCAGCAGGGCGTTCACCACCTTGGAATTGGGGTCGGGCAGCTCCTTGGTGTAGCCCACGGCCCGCAGCCGCTCGGTAGCCGAGGGGTTGTCGATGAGCGAGAGCAGCATTACCTGGCGCATTTCGCCCACCTGGGCGGCCAGCGCGGCCAGCTGCTGCTGGTCGGCGGCGGCGGTTTTGGAGCCGCTGTTCAGCCAATAGCCGCCCAGCACGCCCACGCCCAGCAGGCACAGGCTGTAGGCCAGCCGTAGCGCCGGGCGCGGAATGGACCAGGCCCGCAGCCGCAGCCACAGGCCCTGGAGCGAATAATCGGGCGTGGTTTCCAGCTCATCCTTAAAAGTGGCGAGCATGGCGTAGAACGCGGGGCGGGCCTGAGGGCCGGGCTCCGGCACGGGGGCCTGGCCCAGCGTGTGCCACACGCGCTCCATGGCCTGCAGCTCTTCGCGGCACTCGGCGCACCCGGCGAGGTGGGCCGTGAGGGCGGCGTGCTCAGCAGCGGTCAGCTGCCGGCTGAGGTAGTCGACCAGTTGCGCTTTTAGGGGTTCGCAGTTCATGGGCGAGGGGTCAGTTTTCAATGCGGAGGAATGTCGTTTTCAATTCGTTCATGGCGCGGTGCACGCGCACTTTCACGGCGCCTTCGGTGGTACCCAGCAGGCGGGCTATTTCGGCGTATTTCAATTCCTGAAACCGGCTCAGAACCAGAATTTCGCGGTCTTCGGGCCGGAGGCGGTCCAGGGCCTGATGCAGCTGGGCCACATCCTGGGCCTGCTCCAGGCCGGCATCGGCGCGGGTACCGCCGGCGAGGTGCTCGGCCAGGTCGGCAACGTCGGTGTGGTGGGCGGCGTGGCGGTGTTTCTTCACGAAATCGGCCAGTACGTTGCGGGCCAGGTGGTACATTCAGGTGCGGAACTCGCCGTCGCCGGTGAAGGTATGGCGGTATTTCAGCATGCGGTAAAACACGGTTTGCACCAAGTCGTCGCAGGCGGCGGCCCGGCCCAGCATGTGGTAAAGAAACCCAAATAGTGGGCGGTGGTAGCGCTCGAAGAGCAAGCCCATCCGGTCGACATCGCCGGCTTTCACCCGCAGCATCAGCGCATTATCCGTTAGCGAGTCCAACCTGATGAAGGGGGGTTTTAAGGGTATTTGGCTGTGGACACCGCGCCCGTAGCGGAAGGTTACAACGGCGGGCCAACATTTCTCAATACCAGCCGATAAGCAGCCCGGATTATGCAGGCAATTTTACATATAATTCTAGCCTTATTTCGATTGTAAACAGTTGAGCTTAAAATAATTGCCCAAATTATCTTGTAACCCGAGCCGCCCTCCGCAACGTAAAGGCTGCATCATATAAAGAGGCTACGTCAGCAGTTCTTTCCCATCTCCATCCTTTCAACCAATACCATGAAAACCAGCAAAATCCTCTTCGCCGCCTTACTGACCTTCGGCTTTAGCAATGCCGCCTTCGCTCAAACGACCACCGGCGGCACCATGGGCACCACTTCGGGCTCGACCACCGGCACCATGGGCACCACCTCGGGCTCGACTACCGGTACCATGGGCACCACGAGCGGTACCATGGGTACTACTACCGGCACCACAACGGGCACCATGGGTACTACCAGCGGCACCATGGGCTCGACCACGGGCACGATGAATACCAGCACGAGCGGTTCCATGGGCACCACGTCCGGTACCACTTCGGGCAGCTCCACCTCGGGCCGCCGCACCAAAACCAAGGGCAACATGTCCAATGGCAAAGGCAAGATGAAAAGCAAGTCCACCATGTAGTAACTTTTTGCGGCTCAGTGCCGTAACGAGTTGGCAGCCGGCTGTTTCTTCCCGAAGCAGCCGGCTTTTTTATTCCCCCATTCCCCCACCCCGCTATGAAATATTCCCTCTTACTAGCCGGCCTGCTATTTGCCGCCACGGCCCAGGCCCAAACCGTGCCCTTCGACCCCTCGGCCCCCGTGCGTGGCGGCAGCCAGGGCCAGACCACTGTGCCCCCCGTGAACCCGGCGCTCAACCAAAGCACCATTCAGGGCCCGCCAACCATGCAGCGCACGCCCACCAACCGCGACGCCCAGCCCACCCGCCAGCTCGACGACCAGGGCTTTTCGCCCGCCGCCACCCCGGAACAGTCGCCCAATGCCGTGCCCGATATCCGCGAGCAGCCCATCCGGCGCGCCAACATCCCGCGCCAGTCCACCGATGTGGTACCTACCCGCTCGCGTCGCAGCAGCAGCAGCAACATCGAGCAGAACACCGTACCTACCTACAATCCGAACACGCCCAAATAGCCCCGGCTACCGAACGCAAAAGCCCCGCCGGACTACTATCCGGCGGGGCTTTTTGGTTGAGGGGCGCGCGGCTGCTACGCCTTTTTGGCGGCGTGGGCCAGCAGGTCGCCGCCGTGGCGGCGCAGCAGGTCGGCCAGCTCGGTGAGCGGCTTTTTCAACTCGGCCGGGGCAGTGGCGCTGATTTCGCCAGTCTGGTCGCCCAGCATCGAGAGCGAGTTGCCGATGGCCGTGCTGCTCAGTACGCCGCTGCTGAGTAGCGACTGCAGGTTGCCGATTTCGCGGGCAATGTCCTGCAGGCCGGGCTCGCCGCTTTGCAGAAACTGCTGCTGCCAGGTTTCAGTATTGTCCATGGCCGAGCCCAGGGGCAGGCTGGTGAGGCCGTTGCGCAGGGCACTGACGGTGGCAAGAAGGTGGTCGGAAGGCATAAGGTGAGGTGGTGAAAGGTGAAATGGTGAGGTAATGGAATGCCGCGCGGCGTAATCCATCACCAGGTACGCGTCCTGTTGAAACAGGACTATTAAAGAATTGCTTTTTTAGCGCGCTTGGCCTTGGCAGGCGCGTTGGGGTCGGGGGGCAGCGTGAGGGGCGGGCTGATGGCATCGGGCGCGGCGGCGCTCAGGCCCAGCTCGCGCAGAATGGCCACGGCGCGCAGGGCGCTGGCTTCCTTGTTCTTGATTTCCAGCATCAGGTCGAAATCGAGGCCGTGCAGGTGGGTGAGGAATTCGCGAAACTGCTCATCTACCAGGTCATTGGTGTGCTTGCCTTTGCGCTCACCCAGGGCCTGCGAGCTGTAGTCCATCATGGGCACGCCGTCGGCGGTGGGGTGCCAGGTGGCGGCGGCCAGGCGCAGGGCCTCGGCCATGGGTTCGCCATGGTTTAGGCACTCGTGGTGGAAATTATCGAACAGAATGGGTACGCCCGTGAGCTGGTGCAGCGCCAGGCAGTCGCGCAGGGAAAACAGCCGGTCGTCGTTTTCAACCACCACGCGGGCTTTCACGGCCGGCGGCAGGGCAGCGTGCACCGCCGCAAAACGGCTTATGGCAAGCTCCCGCTCGCCATACAGCCCGCCCACATGAATCTGGAGCTTGGCCGTACCATCGAGCCCCATCAAATCCAGCATCGAACCCTGGTACACCAGCTCCTGAATGCTGCGCTGCACAATATCGGGGCTGGGCGAGTTCAGCACCACAAACTGGTCGGGGTGGAAGCTCACCCGCAGGCTGTTGGCCTTGATGTAGTCGCCAATGGCCCGAAAATCGGCAGCAAAGTGCGTTTGCCAGGCAAACGTGTTGATGGGATGCGAGCCAAACGGCACAATGCTGGAGCCAATCCGGAAGAAAAGCAGGCCCTGGGACACGTTCCATTCCAGCATACGGCGCAGGCAGGCCAGGTTGGCCGTCACGGCCGCCACCAGCCGCTCTTCTAAATACGAGGCCAGCCGGAAGGTATTGCCAGAGCTGCAATCCATCGCCTCATTCACGCAGGGATACCCAATTTTCATACATTGGGCTTACGCGGAAATGCAGCAGGCAGTTATCGGCTAGCAACAGGGACGGTCATGCCGAGCGCAGCCGAGGCATCTCGCGTGCAGCAGTAATCCATCCAATCGACAGGTTTACTATTGCATGCGAGATGCCTCGGCTGCGCTCGGCATGACGTTCTTCATTCCCACTGGCTCTCACGGCTGGTAGCCGCGATTATCCAAGAAGGCCTTGTTGTACTCGGCGCGGGCCTTGCGGGCTTTTTCGGCGCGCTGCTCGGCTTCAATCTGCTCCATTTTGCGGCGCTGCTTGCCCTCGCGGGAGAACTGGTCGTAGAGCAGGCTCACGGGGCTGGCGATGGTGGGGATGGGCGCTTTGGGCGCGGTCGAATCGACGGCGAAGAGCGGCTTGGGCTTGGGCGGGCGCTTGGCCCCGCTCACCACTGGCGGCGCGGGCCGCTTAACATTGCGCAGCGCCCGGTTGATAATGGCGCGGTCGGGCCGGTCGCTCACCACTTGCACTTCGCCCAGGCGCACACTGTCGCGGGCCAGCTGAATGCGCACCACCAGCTGCGACAGCCCCGTGCCGCCCAGCGCCATACGCTGCGTCTTATAGCCCAGGGCCCGAAACTGGACGGTATCCGTGGGCAGGGCATCGATGCTGAAATCGCCGGTAGTGGTGGTTACCACGCCGCGCCTGGTGCGCAGCACCTGCACCGTGGCCCCCGGAATGGGCAGCCGCGTCTGGGCCTCCGATACGCTGCCGCTCACACGTATCGGTTGCGGCGCCTGGGCCTGGGCCGCGCCGGCCAGCAGCGCCAGGGCCATGAGCAGGCCCCAGGCCCGCCCGCCGGGACGTTCGGTGCAACTAACAATTAACCAATGCGCTACGAATTCAACCATCTTACTAAGCCACTTCCATTTCGAAGTACTACCTACAAAGTAGCATCCTGTAGAGCAAAAAAGAGCCCACACCGTGGCGGCGTGGGCTCGAAATCATTGAAAAAAAGGCGCAGAATTATTTCTGCTTGATTTTTTCGCCGTCAACGGGCTTGAGCTTGATGGTGCCGTCGTCGCCAGCCATTTTCAGCTTGTTGCCTTCGGCATCCTTCATTTTCACGTCGCCGTCGCTCTTCACCTTAATCTTGCTGCCGTCTTCCATCTTGGTCTTGCCGGTTTCCATGGTGCTCATGGTGCCATCGGTGGCAGAGGACGTGGTGTTGTCGGCCGGGGCCATGCTCGAGGCGTCGTCCTGGTAGTTGCTGTCGTCGTAGGTCGAGCGGCTCGACTCGTAGGCCTGGTACTGAGTGGGGTCGGTGAATACAGTTTTAAACTCTTCGTCTTCGGCCATCATGGCGTTGCGGCGGTCGGCGGCCATGCCGGTGGTGTCGGAGGCGTACTTGGTGCTCATGTCGTTCATGCGCTTGTAACGGTTCACGTACACGGTGCGGATTTTGGTTTTCGTGGCTTCGTCCGAGATTTTCATGTCGGCTACCATTTTATCGGCAATGCGCTGGGCGCGGGCCTCAATCTGGGCGTCGGTCAGGGGCGTCATCGTGGTGGTGGTCGTCGTGGTCGTGGTGGCCATCCCATCGGCGGGGGCGGTGCTCACTTCGGTGGTTTTTTCCTGCGAGCAGGAGGCCAGCGAAAGGGCGGCAGCGCCCGCGAGAATCAACAGGGAATTTTTCATGACAAACGGAGGGATAAAAGAAAGAACCATTGTTGGTTTGGGGGCGCTTTACGCCAATGGCACGGCTGGGGTTACCTGACAGGGAATGAAGAACGTCATGCTGAGCGCAGGCTCAGCATGCCAAATGGCGTGGTAGAGATGCTTCGACTGCGCTCAGCATGACGTTCTTTTTTTGTTCAGACGCTTACGCCCGGCGCAACTCAAACACCGTGATTTCGGGCAGGAAACCTACCCGCCCCGGGTAGCCCAAAAAGCCCAGGCCCACGTTCACGTACAGCTTCTGGCGGCCCTGCTCATACAGCCCGGCCCACTGCTTATACACGTATTTCACGGGGCTCCATTTCAGAAAGGGCAGGTTCACACCGAACTGCATGCCGTGGGTGTGGCCGCTGAGGGTGAGGTCGATATCGGGGTAGTTGAGCACCTGCGCTTCCCAGTGCGAGGGGTCGTGCGAGAGCAGGATTTTGAAGGGCGCGTCGCCGCTGGCGGCGTGGGCCTGAGCCAGGTTGCCGTGCTTGGGGAAGTTGGCGTGGCTGCTCCAGTTCTGCACGCCGAGCACCGATATTTTATCGGTGCCGCGCGTGATGGTGTGGCTGGTGTCATTGAGAAGCGTCCAGCCAATTTTGGCGTGGTTCTGCATCAGGCGCTCCAGGTTGGCACGCTTGTCGGCGGGGGTTTCCCAGGCCACGTAGTCGCCATAGTCGTGGTTGCCGAGGCTGGAGAAAATGGGCAGCTCCGACTTGATGCCCGCGAGGGCCGGAATGTGCGGCTCTACCTCGGTAGCGCGGTTGTTCACCAGGTCGCCGGTCATCAGAATAAGGTCGGCGCCCTGGCGGTTTATCATGGCCACGGCCCGCTCCAGCGGCTCCGTCGAGTTGAAGCTGCCGGTGTGCAAGTCCGAGATTTGCAGCACTTTAAAACCGTCGAAGGCCGGCGGCAGGTTGGGGTAGCGCAGTGTCACGCGGCGCACCGTGTAGTCGGTGCCGCCCTTCACCATGCCCCACAGCAGCGCAAAAAACGGAATAGCCCCGATGCCCAGCGCCAGCTTCGCCAAGAATTCGCTGCGCGGAATAGCCGCCACGTCCGTGCCCGCCGGGCGGCCGGTCGAGCTCATTGCCCAGCGGCCCAGCCGCGTCACGTCTTCCAGCAGCAGCGGGATGAACATAATAAGCTTGGCCCCCAGCAGCAGCACGGGCAGGCTCATGAGGTAGCTTTTGAGCTGAATATTACCCGTTTGCCGGGTCGAGCCGGCCCAGCCCGCAATCATCCAGCTGCCCACCGTGAGCAGCCAGTAGCTGATGGCCGCCGCCCGCCGGACACCGGGCGAAAGGTGCTGCACCACCGTGCGTACTGCCTGATAACCATACCATTCGGCCAGCACCACCACGGCCAGCACTAACCATAAAACCAACGGATTTCGCATAAAACCTTTACAAATTCGAATTACACTGCCGCGCAATGTTGCAGCCACAGCTTCCGGGCTTAAACGCGCCCGGCTGGCTTTTGCTTTACATTTAATGCACTTTTTACATTCTACCGCCGCCCCACCGCATGGAACCCACCGACCACCTGCCCCAGCCCGACGCCGCTGCCCCAGCCTACGTGGCCCCGGCCGCCACCGGCATCAAGAGCTGGGCCGAGGACGACCGGCCCCGCGAAAAGCTAATGGCCAAAGGCCGCGCCGCCCTCTCCGACGCCGAGCTGATTGCCATTCTGCTGGGCTCGGGCACCACCAAGCTCTCGGCCGTGGATGTGGGCATGCTCATGCTGCAAGGCGTTGGCAACGACCTCAATGCCCTGGCCCGCGAGAGCGTGAAGCAGCTCTGCCGCCACCCCGGCATCGGCCCAGCCAAGGCCATCACGATAGTGGCCGCGCTGGAGCTGGGCCGCCGCCGCAAGGAGGCTGACGCCGCCCCGCGCACCACCATCACCTGCTCGCGCGACATCTACAATCTGATTCGGCCAAATCTGATGGACCTGCCGCACGAAGAATTCTGGGTAATCCTGCTGAACCGGGCCAACGTGGTGATGCGCAAAACCGCCATCAGCCGGGGCGGCGTGGCCGGCACCGTGGCCGACCCCAAAATGATTTTCAAGGAAGCCCTGGAGCAGCTGGCCAGCAGCATCATCCTGGTGCACAACCACCCCAGCGGCAA
Organism: Hymenobacter artigasi; assembly: GCF_012275535.1. Lineage (GTDB taxonomy): Bacteria > Bacteroidota > Bacteroidia > Cytophagales > Hymenobacteraceae > Hymenobacter > Hymenobacter artigasi. The sequence goes on from NZ_JAAVTK010000007.1 coordinate 215,121, forward strand.
CCGCAACCCCAGCGCCACCGACATTCAGCTCACCAAGAAGCTCAAAGAAGCCGGCAATTTCCTGGATTTACCCATTCTCGACCATCTGATTTATTCCGACCAGGGCTATTATAGCTTCGCCGACGAGGGGATGCTGTAATTCGATAGCAGACTATAAGTCTTGATAATCAGTTAAGCGGACGTGGACGAACTCCATGTCCAATGGTATAGGAAACTCATCTCCTAGCCGACTTTCGTAAACTTTGATTTGTAAACGAGTTTCTTAAACTCGGCACACGACATGAACAGCCGTTCCGAACGCTCGCGGAAGTTACAAGGCGTTTGGTTTAGCGGTTCACTAGAAGGAGCGTTTAAACGAGCAACTCCATGTTCTTACTTATCGGGTTGAAGGTTTGCGCATTTGTGGGCGTCATACCATCGCAACCAGCGCTTTTTGTCCTTCAGGAATAACTCCATGTTGGCGTACCCAACTTCATAATTCAGTACCGGGCCCATCGGCACGGCGGTATGCGTTTCGAGGAACGCCATGGCGTCCAACATTTCATCTGGCCCCAAGGTGTACACCTCCGCCCCGGTGTTGCGCTCGCGTGTGTAGGTTTCCACGACGTCAACGTGGTGAAAGAAGGCACGTTGGAAGGCCGGATTTTCCTGGCAACTGCGGCCACTATTCCCGTGCGCACACGCGGTAATTGCAAGGGCAAAGCCGGCGAAAAGCGCCTTCATAAGGGTAAGGACAGAATGCGGTTTCATGCTGGTTTGGGAAAAAAGGCCACCCGTAATGTAGCGTGATTCCGTTCATTCAAACGGTGGTTTAAGCTACAGCCGCAACTGGTGCTGCTAGCTACCGGTGTGCAGAAAAAAGCTCCCTGCCAATTAGCAAGGAGCTTTTTTAGGAAAAACAAAGTGCTATTATCGCGTCCGTTAGCGCCAACCACTACCGCGCCTCCACCACGCTGATGGCGTAGCCGCCGCCCGGCGCGCAATACTGCGCCAGCTTGGTCTTGCGCGTCACATTCATTTTGCGGATGGTGTAGGCCTGCGGGTTGGTTTCGTAGTGCGCGTCCTTGGCGTCGGCGTAGATGGTGGCCACGTACTTTTTGCCGGGGTCGAGGAAGCTCAGGCTGATGTTGGAGGTGCGGCCGTTTTCATCGCAGGTGCTGCCGATAAACCAGCTGCTCTTGCCCTTAGCCTTGCGGGCGATGGTGATGTAGTCGCCGGGCTCGGCTTCGAGCACGTGGGTGTCGTCCCAGTCCACGGCTACGTCCTTGATGAACTGGAAGGCGTCGAGGTGCTTATTGTAGTTTTCGGGCAGGTCGGCGGCCATTTGCAGGGGCGAGTACATGGTCACGTACAGGGCCATTTGCCGCACCAGCGTGCTGTGCACGAAGGACTTGTTGTTGGGATTGAGGACGCTGATTTTCGTCTGGAAAATGCCCGGCGTGTAGTCCATCGGCCCGCCGATGAGGCGGGTGAAGGGCAGGATGGTGGTGTGGTCGGCGTTGTTGCCGCCGAAGGATTCGTACTCCGTGCCCCGCGCCGCCTCGTTGCCGATGAGGTTGGGGTAGGTGCGGGCCAGGCCGGTGGGGCGCACGGCCTCGTGGCCGTTAACCATGATGTGGTGCTTGGCGGCGGTTTCCAGCACGTAGTTGTAGTGGTTAATCACCCACTGGTCGTAGTGGTGGTGGCCCAGCGGCACGATGTCGCCCACGTAGCCGGTTTTCACGGCGTCGTAGCCGTACTTGTTCATGAAGGTAAAGGCCGAGTCCAGGTGCCGCTCGTAGTTGCGCACCGAGCCCGACGTTTCGTGGTGCATTATCATCTTCACCTTCTTGCTGGCGGCGTACTGCTGTAATTCCGTCACGTTGAAATCGGGGTAGGGCGTCACGAAATCGAACACGTAGTCCTTGTGCTTGCCGAACCAGTCTTCCCAGCCGGTGTTCCAGCCTTCCACCAGCACCGCGTCGAAGCCGTGCAGGGCGGCGAAGTCGATGTATTCCTTCACGTGGGCCGTATTCGCGCCGTGCGTGCCGTTGGGCTTCACCTTGGTGTAGTCGATGGAGTCGAGCTTGATGTTGTCCATGTTCGTGTACGACCACGAGCTTTTGCCCGTAATCATCTCCCACCACACGCCCACGTATTTCACCGGCTTTATCCACGAAGTGTCCTTGAATTTGGTGGGCTCGTTCAGGTTCAGCACCAGCTTCGACTCCAGAATATCACCCGCCTTGTCGCTCACAATCACCGTGCGCCAGGGCGAAAGCGCCGGCGTCTGAATCCGGCCCTTGTCACCCACCGCGTCGGGCGTGAGGTGCGATTCCAGTACGAAATTCTTGTCGTCGAGCTCCAGGCTCATGCACGAATAATCAATCAGCGCTGCCTCGTGGATGTTGATGTACAGCCCATCCTGGCTCTTGAGCATGAGCGGCGTCTGCACGCCGGTGGGCGAGAAGGTGGTTTGCGAGGCGTTGCCCGTTACGGCCGCTTTCATTTTGCCGCGCACTTCCGACAGCTTCGACGTCACGGTGCTGTACTCCTGCGTGTCGTAGTCGCCGGGCAGCCAGAAAGCCTTGTGGTCGCCGGCCAGCGCAAACTGCGTACGCTCCTCCTTAATGGTGAAATAATCCAGCTTGGGCTGGCGCGGAAACTCGTAGCGGAAGCCCAGGCCATCATCAAACACCCGGAACCGCACCCGGATGCTCCGGCTGGTGGCGGCCTGCGTGAGCGTCACGGCCAACTCGTTGTAGTGGTTGCGAATGGTTTTCACCTCGCCCCACACCGGCTGCCAGCTCTCGTCAAAGGTGCGCTGCTTGGTATCGGCCACGGCAAAGCCGCTGATGAGCGAAGGCGTGTCTTTCAAATCCAGGCCCAGCTTGCTGGCCTTGATAACATCGCGGCCCTTGTAGGTGAGGTGGTACGTGGGCACGCCATCGCCTTGCAACGCAAATTGAAGGGTCAGTTGCCCATTAGGCGATTTGATGGTTTGGGCCTGGGCCGTGTTCCAAAGCAAAGCCAGGCAGCAAAGCGCCAGCAGCTGGCGGGTATAGTTCAGCATCGCAGAGTGGGGAAAAGTAGTGGAAGTAGCTTGTGCAAACGGTTGATTCCGGTCCGGTCTGAAAACCGAAAAACCCCGCCTGCACCAGGCAGACGGGGTTTAAAGTGGAGATGCAGGGATTCGAACCCTGGTCCAGACAAGGAAATCAACGTGCTTTCTACGTGCGTATCCAGACTTGGATTTTCATGGTATTCCAGGCGTCAGTCAGGCCTTTGAAATCCCCCTAGCTGCAGTTGGGTTTCGCCCCCGAGTCACAGCTCCTCGAAGGCTATTTTCTACTTACGACGCGCCGAACTCCCAGGTGTAGAAACTTACCCAGGCGGCACGATGGCAATTACCTAATTCTGAACTAGGCAGCCATGGCGTACGAATAGTCGCCAGTTGATTGTTGATAGATTTTTTGACAGGAGAGCTTCCATCAACTCCTGGCACGCTTACCCGCAATTTGCGCAAGCTGTCAATTCCGGTCATCCCCAAATGGTAAAGAACGAGTCCCGATTGGCCGGTTAGGGCCAGACGGGCCGCGAAGGTACGCGGTGAAGTTGAAACGATGGGGAAGGAGGGAAGGTTTCCGACGGGTTGGGTGTTTGAGTTGCATCGGAGTTGGAAAAAAGAACGTCATGTCGAGCGCAGCCGAGACATCTCGCTCGGGGTAGTAATCTAAATCGGGCAAACGATGCGAGCGAGATGTCTCGGCTGCGCTCGACATGACGTTCTGATAACCTGCTGATAAGCAAAACCGCTTCCAAAGCCGCCCATTTCTGGGTAGCTTTGTAGATAGAACTTATGGATAATTTCGTCGTTTCGGCCCGCAAGTACCGTCCTTCCACGTTTCGCAGCGTGGTGGGGCAGCAGCACGTCACCACCACGCTGCAAAACGCCATTCAGAGCCAGCACCTGGCCCAGGCGTTTCTGTTTTGCGGCCCGCGCGGGGTGGGCAAAACCACCTGCGCCCGCATCCTGGCCAAAACCATCAACTGCACCAATCTTTCGGCTGAAACCGAAGCGTGTGGCACCTGTGCCTCCTGCGTGGCCTTCCAGGAAAATGCCTCCTTTAACGTCCACGAGCTAGATGCGGCCTCGAATAACTCGGTCGAAGACATCCGCTCGCTGGTGGAGCAGGTGCGCTACGCCCCGCAGGCCGGCAAGTACAAAATCTACATCATCGACGAGGTGCACATGCTCTCGAACGCGGCCTTTAATGCGTTTCTGAAAACGCTGGAAGAGCCGCCGAGCTACGCCATTTTCATCCTCGCCACCACCGAGCGGCACAAGATTATCCCCACCATCCTGTCGCGCTGCCAGATTTTCGATTTCAGCCGCATCAAGGTGGAGGACATGCGCCAGCACCTGCGCTACGTGGCCACCCAGGAAGGTATCACCGCCGAAGACGACGCCCTGCACCTGCTGGCCCAGAAGGCCGACGGCGGCCTGCGCGATGCCCTATCGATGTTCGACCAGATGGTCACTTTCGGCGGCAACAACCTCACCTACAAAGAGGTGGTGCAAAACCTGCATATTCTCGACTACGACTACTACTTCCGCCTAATCGAGAGCCTTCTGACCGAAAACCTCTCGGCCGCCCTGCTCCTGCTTGATGAAGTGATGCAGAACGGCTTCGACCTGCACAACTTCGTGGTGGGCACCGCCGAGCACCTGCGCGGCCTGCTGGTGTGCAAAGACGCCGTAACCGTGCAGCTGCTGGAAGTGTCCGACGGCATCAAGCAGCAGTACGTGCAGCAGGCGCAGGCCGCGCCGCTGGCCTTCCTGCTCTCGGCCCTCAACCTCATCAGCCAGTGCGACCGCGAGTTCAAGCAGGCCAAAAACCAGCGCCTCCACGTTGAATTGGCGTTGATGAAGCTGGCTTACCTGAACGGGGCCGTGCAGTTCGTCCGCGAGCTAAGCCCCGCCAGTAACGGCGAGGCTAAAAAAAAAACTAGCAGCCTAACCGGTGGAGGCGAAGCCGCAGCCGTTGTCTCGGCCCCCGGCAGCAACGGCCACGCCCAACCCGCCCCAATAGCCTCGCCAACGGCCATAACCCCAGCTGCTTCCGCTGCTCCGGTTTCGGCGGCTTCTTATGCTGCCCCGGCGGCTTATGCTACAGAATCGCCGGCCGCGCCTTACGTAGCTGCGCCGCGCCCGGCGGCCGCGCCTACGCCGCTGCCCATGCCGGCCGGCGCACCCGTGGCCACCGGCCCCGCCCCGGCCGATGGTCCCGACCCGCTACCCGTCGAAAACGGCGTGGAGGAATTGCACGACACCCCCAGCATTGAGGCCGACCCGGATGCTGCCATCACCGAGCGCCACCAGATGCGCGACACGCTGCCGCACGTCGAAATCGGCGTGCCCAGCTTTGAGGGAATTGAGCCCGCGCCGCGCCCCTCACCGGCCGCTGCCTTCGCTAAAATCCCCAGCCTGGCCAGCAAAATCCCGAGCCTGAAAGACCTGAGCAGCCGCTCGGCCGCTGCCGCCAGTAAGTCGGCCCAGGACGCAGCCGCTCTGGCCGAGCCGCAGTCCACCGGCGGCCCGCTGGCTCCCGTCGACCCCGCGCTGCTACAGCGCGTGTGGAAGGAAATTGCCGAGGAGCGCCGCGCCCAGGACCGCATGAGCGAATTTTGGGTCCTGAACCGCCCCGTTACGGCCAATGCCGAGCACAGCATCGAGCTGGCCGTCGACAATCCTATCCAGATTGACCAGTTCAACGACATGCGGGTGGAGTTCCTGGCTGACCTGCGCCGCCGCACCGGCCATCCGCGCCTCAACGTGCAGCCCGTGCTCACAGTGGCCGCCCCCACAGCCAAACGGCTCTACACCACCTCGGATAAGTTCGAGTACCTGGCCGAGCGGTTCCCCGCCCTGCGCGAGGCCAAGCAACGCTTGGGCCTAGAAGCCGACTATTAGAACGAGTAGGGGCGGGGTGGTACCCAGTAGGGCTTGTCCCCGTCCGCCGTTCGCGCCGAAGCAACGATTCAGTTCAACGACGGGCGGGTACGACCCCGCCCTGCTTCCCGCAAACGATTGGGGAAGCCTCTCATTGCTGCGCCAATCAGCAGTTGGCCCTGGGAAAACCTTGCAAGATAAGACGAAATTTTGTTTTTTATTCCCCTATCAGCCAGCTACCTTTGTTTTTTGAACCCCCCAGCTACCCGCCTGCGACATTCGTGAAAAACAACTTTTTGCTGCTATTTCCTGCCCTGGCGGTACTGGGCCTCACCACGCAATGCCAATCGAGCAAGCCGGCTGTTGCTGCTTCCGCAGCCGCCAGCGCTGCGCCGGCTGCCGCGCCCCTGGCCGCCAAGGAATACCGCTACGAATCGGTGCCCGGCGACCCGCTCGGCGTGCGGATTTACAAGCTGGATAATGGCCTGACGGTCTATCTCTCAGACTACAAGGATGCGCCGCGCATTCAGACCTACTTGGCCGTGCGGGCTGGTTCCAAGAATGACCCCGCTACTGCCACCGGCCTCGCGCACTACCTGGAGCACATGGTGTTCAAGGGCACTTCGAAGCTGGGCACGCAGGACTGGGCCAAAGAAAAAATAGAGCTTGATAAGATTGAGGCGCTCTACGAAGTGTACCGTGGGCAGCGCAACGATGCCGCCGCCCGCAAGCGCACATACCACCAGATTGACTCGATTTCGGGCGTGGCCGCTACCTACGCCGTGCCGAATGAGTACGATAAAGTAATGGGCGCCATCGGCGCGAAAGGCTCCAACGCCCACACCTCGAACGAGGAAACGGTGTACCAGGAAGATATTCCCAGCAACCAGCTGGAGAAGTGGGCGGCCATTCAGGCCGAGCGGATGCGCGAGATGGTGCCGCGCCTGTTCCATACCGAGCTGGAGGCTGTGTACGAGGAGAAAAACCGGGGCCTGGATTCCGATTTCAACAAGGAGTTTGAGGCGCTGAATGCCTCGCTCTACCCCACGCACCCCTACGGCACCCAAACGACCATCGGTACGATTGAGCACCTGCAAAACCCGTCGATTACGGAAATTAAGAAGTATTTCGGCCAGTACTACGTGCCCAATAACGTGGCGCTGTGCCTGAGCGGCGATTTGGATTTCGACCAGACCATCCGGCTCATCGACAAATATTTTGGGGTGATGCCGAGCAAGCCGGTGCCGGTTTTCAACGCGCCGGTGGAACAGCCCATTACGGCCCCGATTACCAAGGAAATCATCGGGCCGCAGTCGGAGAATGTGATGATTGGCTACCGCCTGCCGGGCAAGGCCTCGAAAGATGCCGTACGCCTGCGCATGCTGGACAAAATCCTGACCAACGGCCAGGCCGGCCTCATCGACCTCGACCTGAACCAGCAGCAGAAGGTGCTGGAAGCCGCTTCGTTCACCGACCTCAACGACGACTATTCCACCCACGTCATCTATGGCACGCCGCGCGCGGGGCAGAAGCTGGAAGACGTGAAGGCGCTGCTGCAAGGCGAGCTGGCCAAGGTGAAAGCCGGCAACTTCCCCGACTGGCTGATTCCGGCCATCATCAACAACGAGAAGCTGACGCGCACCAAGAGCTACGAAAGCAACGAGGCCCGCGCCAGCGCCATGTACGAGGCGTTTATCGAACGCATCGACTGGAAAGATTACCTGCAGCAGCAGGACGATTTCGGCAAAATCACGAAAGCCGAAATCGTAAAATTCGCCAACGACAACTACGGCGAAAACTTCGTAACCGTGTTCAAGCGCACCGGCGTCGACCCCAACAAGGTGAAGGTGGTGAAGCCCGCCATCACGCCCGTGCCAGCCAACCGCGACGTGGCTTCTGCCTACTACAAGCAGCTCACGGCCCTGCCAAGCACGGAGCTGGAACCCGTGTTCGTCGACTACAAGAAAGACATTCAGGAAACGGAAATCAAGCCCGGCCTGCCGCTGTACTACACCCACAACGCCGAAAACGGCCTGTTCAACCTGTCCTACGTTTTCGACCTGGGCAAGAACAACGACCCGCGCTGGGGGCTTGCCGCCGATTACCTGCAGTACCTCGGTACCGGCAAGTACACCGCCGCGCAGTTGCAGCAGGAGTTCTACAAGCTGGGCTGCTCCTTCAACGTGAGCAGCGGCGCCGACCGCATTTTCGTGACCCTCAACGGCCTCGACAGCAACCTGGAGCCCGCATTGCAGCTGTTTGAACAGCTGATGGCCGCGCCCAAGCCCGACGCCACCGCCCTGAAAAACATGGTAGCCGGCGTGCTCAAGCAGCGCCAGGACGCCAAGCTCGAAAAGCGCGTGATTCTGAATGCAGCAATGGTGAGCTACGTGAAATACGGCCCCAAAAACCCCTTTACGAATAATCTGAGCGAGAAAGAGCTAAAGGCCCTGAAGCCCGAGCAGCTCACGGCCCTGATTAAGAAACTGGAGACATACCAGCATCGGGTGCTGTATTACGGGCCGCGCACTGAAGAGGCAACTGTAACTGTACTTAAAGCAGAGCATAAAACCCCCGCCAAACTCACGCCCGCTCCGGCGGCCAAAGACTTCGCCGAGCAGCCCCTGAAAGACAAAAAGGTCTACTGGGTGGACTACAACATGGTGCAGGCCGAAATCTTGTTCCTGACCAAGGGCGACCTATATAGTAAGGAGCTGGCTCCCACGCTGGCGCTCTACAACGAGTATTTCGGCGGTGGCATGGGCAGCATCGTGTTTCAGGATTTGCGCGAGAGCAAGGCGCTGGCCTATTCGGCCTACTCCGGCTACAACAGCGCCGACAAGCTGGGCCGCTCCAACTACAACCTGAGCTACATCGGCACGCAGAGCGACAAGCTGCCCGAGGCCATGGCCGGCATGGAAGCCCTGCTCACCGAGATGCCCGTGGCCGAAGCCAACCTGGAAATCGCCAAAAACGCCATTCGCAACAGCATCAGCACTGAGCGCATTACCAAGGGCAACATCCTGATGAGCTACGAGCGCGCCAAGCGCCTCGGCCTCGACTACGACCTGCGCCGCGACGTGTACGCGAGCACCCAGAAAATGACGTTTGATGAATTGAGGAAGTTTCAGCTAGCCAAGATTAGCGGACAAAACCAGGTTATTCTGGTTATTGGTTCGAAAGACCGGCTCAACTTCAAGGAGCTGGCCAAGTACGGCCAGGTGCAGCAGCTCACGCTGAAAGAGATTTTCGGGTACTAGGCAACGGTACCGTCCCAGGGGGCACCTCACCCCCCTAGCCCCCCTCTCCTTTGGGAGAGGGGGGGACTAGTTTCTGGCCCAGGCTGGAACAGTTCTAAGGCTAGAAATTAAAAGACCAAAAGCTAGTCCCCCTCTCCGCAAGGAGAGGGGCTAGGGGTGAGGTGACCCGCCTGAACATTAACTAAAAACACTACTTTACCCACATGGCAGAGCAAAAAATCACCATTAAAAACGGCAAGCTGACCGTTCCGGACAAACCCACTATTCCCTTCATCGAGGGCGACGGTATCGGGCCGGATATCTGGCGCGCCTCCAAACTGGTGTTCGACGCCGCAGTGGAGAAAGCCTACGGCGGTAAAAAGCAGCTGATGTGGAAGGAAGTGCTGGCTGGCGAGAAAGCCTATAAAGCCACCACCAACTGGCTGCCCACCGAAACCCTCGACGCATTCCGCGAATACCTCGTGGGCATCAAAGGCCCCCTGACTACGCCCGTGGGCGGCGGCATCCGCTCGCTGAACGTGGCCCTGCGCCAGGAGCTGGACCTGTACGCCTGCGTGCGCCCCGTGCGCTACTATGACGGCGTGCCCTCGCCGGTGAAGCACCCGGAGCTGACGGATATGGTCATCTTCCGCGAAAACACGGAGGACATCTACGCCGGCATCGAGTACATGAACGGCACGCCCCAGGCCCAGAAAATGCTCGAATTCCTGCAGGACGAGATGGGCGTGAAGAAAATCCGCTTCCCCGAGTCGTCCTCGTTCGGCATCAAGCCCGTGAGCAAGGAAGGCACCGAGCGCCTCGTGCGCGCCGCCATCAAGTACGCGCTGGAGCACAAGAAACCCTCGGTGACCATCGTGCACAAGGGCAACATCATGAAGTTCACCGAAGGCGCGTTCAAAACCTGGGGCTACGAGCTGGCCGAGAAGGAGTTTGGCGCGAAGGTGTTCACTTGGGCCCAGTACGATAAAATCGTGGCCAAGCAGGGCGTGGCCGTGGCCGACGCGCTGCAAAAGCAGGCCGTGGACCAGGGCAAGCTCATCATCAAGGACAGCATCGCTGATGCTTTCCTGCAGCAGATTCTGCTACGCCCCTCGGAGTACTCGGTGGTGGCCACCCTGAACCTGAACGGCGACTACATCTCCGATGCGCTGGCGGCTATCGTGGGCGGCATCGGCATCGCGCCGGGCGCCAACATCAACTACAGCACCGGCCACGCCATCTTCGAAGCCACCCACGGCACGGCCCCCAAATACGCCAACCTCGACAAGGTGAACCCCGGCTCGGTTATCCTCTCCGGCGTGATGATGCTGGAGTACATGGGCTGGAAAGAAGCCGCTGCCCTCATCAACAAAGGTCTCGAAGCCGCCATCGCCAGCAAGCGCGTAACCTACGACTTCGAACGCCAGATGGAAGGTGCCACCTTGCTCAAAACGAGCGAATTCGGCCAGGAAATTATCAAGAATATGTAGTAGCTTGGCTGCGGCCTAAGCACCAACAGAAACCCCCGCGTCGGCTGCAAAGCTGGCGCGGGGGTTTTGGTTTAATATTCAGACTGGCCATGCTCGTGATAAATGGGTAATTACCAAGAACAAGCCGTGCGTTAGCAGAAGCAGAATGAATAAAAAATGCGTAATCGGGCTATCGGTCGCGTCTAGTTAACTTCTTCCCCATGAAAATGCTCTTGCTACCTTGCTTTATCCTTTTGACTCGAGCCATGAGCATTCAGGTCCAGGTATCGGTGGTGGTAAACCCCGACGGCACGCATACTGTGGTGCATCAGAATGGCAATACCACCGTGGCAGTGAACCCGGATGGCACGCACTCGACCTTGATGCGCAACGGCAATATGGCCATTATCACCTACCCCAACGGGACCACCTCCACGGTTATCAACCCGGAAAGCACCCCAACGGTGATAGTAAACCCGGATGGCACGCACAGCACGCTACACCGCAACGGCAACACCACGGTGCTGGTCGGCCCCAATGGCAAGCACCGCACAATGGTCGAAAACGGCAACACCACCTTCCTAATCGGACCCGACGGCCGCACGCGTACCATCCTGCGGGCCGACAGCACCCGGTATCCCTTCTTCCCCTGGTCTTTCGGCAAGCGCCACAAATAGCTGTGAGCGTGCATGGAGTGGGGTTCCAGCCCCATTCCATGCACGTAGCCATCTCCCTGCGCTATGCCCCTGGCTTCAGCCGCTGGAACGCGTTGTTCAGTACTTCGCCCCATATCGGGGCCAGAATTATGTTTTCCAGCCCCTGCTGGCGCGCGTCTGCGACGCGCTGCCCGCTGGATTCGAGCCTGTGGCTCGGGCACTGAACAACGGGGCCAAACAGAACCACAACCCGAGCCGCAGGCTCGAATCCAGTCGGCAGCGCGTCGCAGACGCGCGCCAGCGCCACACAAAAAAGGGTGCCCACGCTCGGCGCGGGTGCCTTTCTCTATTGCCAAACGACTCCACGAAACCTAAGCCGCTTTCGGACCTTTCGTTGTGGCTGTTACTCCCCAAACTGGCGCGAGTTTAGCGCAGCGTAACTCGTGACCAAGCATGCCGGGGGGCTGAGCCTCCCCCGGCCGCGCCGATAGAAACCGGTAGCATCGTTCTACCGGGCGATTTGAAAACTCGCATCATAACCGGCACGAGTTACGCTGCGCTAAACTCGCGCTAGCGCCGCCAACTACTCCCCCGGTTTCAGCCGCTGAAAAGCATTATTCAGCACCTCACCCCACACGGGGTGGGCAAGAATCATATTCTCTAATTCCTGGTAGCGCAGGCCGCCCGCCATGGCCAGCTGGAACATGGTCATGATTTCGCCGCCCTGTTCGCAGAACACGGCCGCGCCCAGCAGCCGGTCGTCGTCGCCCACCAGCACCTCCACGAAGCCCTCGGTTTCGCCCGTTTGCACGGCCCGGCCGATGGTGCTGGCCGGCAGCCGGCTTACGCGGTAGGGGATGCCTTTTTCCTTCGCTTGGTTCTTCGAGAGGCTGATGCGGCCCAGCTGCGGCTCCGTGAATACCACGTAGGGCATGGGCCGGCCTTCGGTGGTACGCTGGCCGTTGTGCAGCAGGGCATCGCGCACAATGCGGTAATCGTCGTAGCTGATATGGGTGAATTGCGGGCCGCCCTTCACGTCGCCCAGCGCGTACACGCCGCGGGTGCTGGTTTGCAGGCGCTCGTTGGCTTCAATGTAGCCGTGTTCGTCGAGGGTGATGCTGGTGTGCTCCAGGCCGAGGTCGCTGGTGTTGGGCGTGCGGCCCACGGCCACCAGCAGGTGGCTGCCGCGTAGGCGGCGCTCGCCGTCGGGCGTGTCCACCGTCACGGTGAGAGTACCGTTGGCCCCGCGCGATACGCGGCGGGTGTTCGCATTCAGCACCAGCTCCACGCCTGATTCGGTCAGCAACTCTTCGAGCGGGTGGCTCACGTCGGGGTCTTCGCGCGACATCAGGCGGGGCTCCTTATCGATGATGGTGACGCGGGTGCCCAGCCGACAGAACATCTGGCTGAACTCAACCCCAATGTAGCTGCCGCCCAGAATGAGCAGGTGCTCGGGCTGCTCCGTCAGGTTCAGCAGGAGCGAGTCGCTGGTGAGATAGCCGCTGTCGGCCAGTCCTTCAATGTCGGGTACGGCGGCGCAGGTGCCGGTGTTGATGAAGATGAGCGGGGCCGTGAGGTGCTGCTCGCCGCCGCCCACCAGCGCCACTTGCAGCGAGTGGGGAGCCGTGAACTGCGCCCGCCCCCGGATAAGCGTAATGCCGTCGTGAACTTCCGTAATCTTGCGGTGGAGGCTGTCGCGCGAATGCTGGCGCAGCGTCTGCATCCGCTCAATTACGGCCCCGAAGTTCACCACCGGCTCAGGGGCTTCAATGCCCAGCGCGCCCGCCGTGCGCACGAGGTGCGCCCGTTGCGCCGAGGCCAGCAGCGCCTTGGTGGGCGCACAGCCGTAGTTGATGCAGGAGCCCCCCAGAAAATCGCTCTCGATGAAGGCCACGCGGCGGCCGGCGGCGGCCAGCGCGTAGGAAAGGGGCGTACCGGCCTGGCCGGCCCCAATAATGATGGCATCAAACGAATCAGCAGGCATAACGGGCGTGGCGAAGGAGATTAATTATGCCCTTACATACGGCCCGGCTTACGCGCGCGACTGAGCTCAACCCAGGAAATGCGGGAGAATGTCGGGCGGAAACACGAAATTGCCGTATCAGGCGTTGCCTGTCCTCATTCCTGCCCCGCCTCGCCCCGCTGTATGAAGCATTTGTTGCGTCTGATTTTCTTAGCTGTTTCCTCAGGCCTCACGGGCTGCGCCTCGCTGTATTTTCCGCCCCCGCCCCACGCGCCCATGCTCACGCACCAGGGCGAGTTCTACGGCACCGTAAGCACCAATCAGCACACCAATTATGCCCTGCAAGGGGCCTACGGCCTCACCAACCACCTGGCGGTAGCCGGCACGTTCTCCTCGTTGCACCGCAAAAAATCCGATAAAACCGAGAACATCGACTTCGGCGAAGCCAGCCTCGGCTACTTCACCCGCCTGCCCGACAAGCGCGTGCTGGAAGTGTACGTGGGCGGCGGCGGCGGGGCCACCGAGCGCATCGAGCGCAATGAGGCCCAAATCACCAGTCGCACCCTCGATGGCAGCCTGTCCAAAGTATTCGGGCAGGTTAACTACGCGCAGAAAAAACGCAACAACCTGCACCTCTTCAACCGCGACTTTCCGCTCACCTACGGCGTGGCCATGCGCCTGAGCTACATGCAGCTCAACAACTTCAAGATTGACGGCATGGCCGCGCCCGGCGAAAGCAACGTGTTTTTCGAGCCCATCACCTTCACCCGCACCCAGATTGCCGGCCCGGTGCAGCTACAGCTCATCAGCGGCCAGATTTTCGGCTTCCGCAGCAACAAGTACCTTAAAGCGGCTAATTCGGTGTTTCAGGTGGGCATTGTGATTAATCTGGACAAGAACACCACGCTGAACGAGTAGGCTTATTGTATGGATGTCGAGTTGGTTCCCGTGTTGGAAATTCCCATAATGGCGCAGAGGCGGCTACAGGAAATTCAGCGCCCACCTGCTACTTTCCAGCAAAACCCGATTGAGTGGGATGAGTACCAACGGCAACTTTTAGTAACGGCGGGATTCTCCGATTACCAGCGCGTAATTCAAGGTTGCAGTTTCGTGCGTGCTGACCAATGGAGCCTGACGGACTTAAGGATGCTGGTGCAGAATCATTTGGCCGGTGATAAGGAACCAATTCCCATAAAAGAGTCGTGCGCACTGTTTGGCGGATGCGTCCTTATCGTGGATGGCGTGCCGGTATTGGTGCCGCAGTGTTGCAGCACAATCGCTGATTTTGCCAGTTGGGAGGCAGTACTAACGCCACAGTTTACATCAGGGCCATTTTGCCTTGAAGGTCACCCAGGCCCAGAAGCGGTGAAAACCGATACCCGACTTATAATAACATGCGAAGACCAGGATGAAAGTTTCGACCAACCCGCGCAACCAAAAATAGAATTGGAAATAGTTGCTTTAGCTTTTGCCACGGAGCAGGCAAAGCAGATTATGGACGCGTTGTCCGATAAAATTGATTTCCTATCTACTGAGTTAGGCGTGGCAAAGGCTTCTCATTTTCTCGTTTGGGGAAAATCATGAAAAAAGGCCTCAGCATTAGCTGAGGCCTTTTTTGTGTAAACAGCAGGCTTAAATTACTTGCCGCCCAGTACGCGCAGCATGGTATCGCCAATCTCGGCGGGCGAATCCACAACGTGAATGCCGCACTCGCGCATGATGGCCATTTTAGCAGCAGCCGTATCATCGGCGCCGCCTACGATGGCACCGGCGTGGCCCATGCGGCGGCCGGGAGGGGCCGTTTGGCCGGCAATGAAGCCTACCACGGGCTTCTTGTTGCCGGTTGCTTTAATCCAACGAGCGGCTTCGGCTTCCATGCCGCCGCCGATTTCGCCAATCATCACGATGCCTTCGGTTTCGGGGTCGTTCATCAGCATTTCTACCGCCTGCTTGGTAGTAGTGCCGATGATGGGGTCGCCGCCGATGCCGATGGCCGTGGTCTGGCCCAGGCCAGCTTTGGTGAGCTGGTCAACCGCTTCGTAGGTCAACGTGCCCGACTTCGAAACGATGCCGATTTTGCCTTTGGTGAAGATAAAGCCGGGCATGATGCCCACTTTGCACTCGCCGGCGGTCATCACGCCGGGGCAGTTTGGCCCAATCATCGTCACCGTGGGGCGCTCCGAGAGGTACTGCTTCACGGCAATCATGTCCTTGGTCGGAATGCCTTCGGTGATGGTGATAATCACCTTGATGCCGGCATCAGCGGCTTCCATAATCGCGTCGGCGGCGAAAGCCGGGGGCACGAAAATGATGGTGGTGTCGGCACCGGCTTTCTCCACGGCCTCGGCCACGGTGTTGAACACGGGACGGCCCAGGTGCTCGGAGCCGCCTTTGCCGGGCGTCACGCCGCCCACCACGTTGGTGCCGTAGTCCATCATCTGCTGGGCGTGGAACGAGCCCTCGGAGCCGGTGAAGCCCTGTACGATAACCTTGGAATCTTTATTGACCAGAACGC
The DNA here is from genome assembly GCF_012275535.1 of Hymenobacter artigasi. Classification (GTDB taxonomy): domain Bacteria; phylum Bacteroidota; class Bacteroidia; order Cytophagales; family Hymenobacteraceae; genus Hymenobacter; species Hymenobacter artigasi. Next base: position 230,895 of record NZ_JAAVTK010000007.1, read on the forward strand.
TCATTCGGAGGTGTTTTTGGGTGTTGATGAAGTGGGGAGGCAACCCAGGCGGGCAGCGGTGGTGCAAAAGTAGGGGATTTTGAGGCTAGGGCAAGGCAAGCGTTTGTCATCCTGAGCGGAGTGAAGGACCTTATCGCCGCAGAACGGTAGTCTGGGCTCTGTTCTGCGGCGATAAGGTCCTTCGCTCCGCTCAGGATGACAACGGCCCTGAAGTACTTACTGCTGACCCCGCCGCCGAAATTCGTACCTTTGCAGACTCACTCCCCATCTCCCCACCCATCATTTTTCGATGTATTTCAACCACGTTATCGAGGCTGTTGGCAACACGCCTCTCGTTAAGCTCAATAAAGTAACCGACGGCATTAAAGGCACCGTGCTGGCCAAGGTCGAGTATTTCAACCCCGGCAACTCGGTGAAGGACCGCATGGCCATCCGCATGCTGGAAGACGCCGAGAAGGCCGGCCTAATCCAGCCCGGCGGCACCATCATCGAGGGCACCAGCGGCAATACCGGCATGGGCCTGGCCCTGGCCGCCATTGCCAAAGGCTACAACACCATCTTCGTGATGAGTGACAAGCAGAGCAAGGAAAAGCAGGACATTCTGCGCGCCGTGGGCGCCCAGGTGGTGGTGTGCCCCGTAGACGTGGCCCCCGAAGACCCGCGCAGCTACTATTCCGTGGCCAAGCGCCTGAGCGAGGAAACGCCCAATTCCTTCTACCCCAACCAGTACGACAACCTTTCGAACGCCGCCGCGCACTACGACGCCACCGGTCCCGAAATCTGGGCGCAGACCGAAGGCAAAATCACGCACTGGGCGGCCGGTGTGGGCACGGGCGGCACCATTTCCGGCGTCAGCAAGTACCTTAAGGAGCAGAACCCCGCCATCGTGACCATCGGCCTCGATACCTATGGCTCGGTGTTCAAGAAATACAAGGAAACGGGCATCTTCGACGAAAACGAAATCTACCCTTATAAAACCGAGGGCATCGGCGAAGATATTTTGCCCAAGAACGTGGACTTCGATGTTATCGATTTGTTCATTAAAGTAACCGACGAGGACGCCGCCGTGATGACGCGCCGCCTGGCCAAAGAGGAAGGCTTATTTGTGGGCTGGAGCTGCGGCTCGGCCGTTTTCGGGGCGCTGGAGTACGCCCGTGAGCACCTGAAAGAGGACGACACGATGGTGATTATCCTGCCCGACCACGGCACCCGCTACCTCGGCAAAATCTATAACGACGACTGGATGCGCGCCCAGGGCTGGCTGTAAGTAAGCCCGGTCATTGCGGAAGCGCAGTCAGGATGTTATCTTCGTAAAAGCTTGTTTTTTAACACTACAATATGTCTACTAATTTGAATCACATTGTACTCGTTGACGACAACGAAACCACGAGCTTTCTCAACAACCGGCTGCTGGGGCGGCTCGCCGTAGCCGACCACGTCAGCACGTTTTCGCGGGCCGATGAAGCCTTCGAGCAGCTCTGGGGTGATAACACTACCGAGAGCAGCGTGCCCGCGCCCGACCTCGTGTTTGTAGACCTGAAAATGCCCGGCGTGTCCGGCTTCGAGTTCCTGGAGCTCTACAATGCCCTGCCCCAACCCGTGCAGGACCAGACCGTAATGGCCGTCCTCACCACCTCCATGCACGGCGCCGATACCGCCCGCGTGGCCCAGTACCCCAACGTAGAGTACCTGACCAAGCCCCTCACCGAGGAAAAAATGCGCAAGCTGCTGGAAAAGCGCTTTCAATAACCCCTGCTTCCTGCCGGTCCGCCCGGTGGAAACGCGCATAAAAAACCGCTGCTGGTTCGCCGACAGCGGTTTTTTTATGCACGCTCAGCGCTTGTCGAAAATGCGAAAAATGCCGGTTTTTTTCTGTTTGATAAAGATGTAGCGGATGGAAAACGCCGTGGGAAACCGGTTCCAGTCGGCCGAGCCGAACTCGATGGTGGGCTTGAAATCGAGGGAGATGACGAGGGGGATGAAAGCGATTTTATACTCCGCGCCAATCATGCCATCGAAGCCCCAGAAAGTGCCATCGTCCTTATGGTTGCCCACGTGCGCCCCGGCCCCGAAATAGTAGTTCAGGCTGGGGCCGAGAATGCCGAAATGGCGCTCGGCCAGCACCGTAGCGCTCCGCTCGCGCACCCCAAACATGCCCAGGCCTTCCAACGTGGTTTTGGGCAGAATGAGCTGCTGAATGGTGAGCCCGTAGTTGTTGCCATCGCTGCGAAGGCCGGCGGCGGTGCGGTATTTCTGGGCAGCCGCGGGCTGGGTAGCCAGTAGTAGGCATGGAACAAGAAGCAGTAGCAGTTTCATAAAGTAGAGGGGCGTGGTCGTACCTGGTAGGGTTTGCCCCGCCCCTACGCAGAAATCGCGCTAAAAATTGCGCTGCCTTTATTCCACCGCATCCACAAACGTGAACTGCTGGCCGTCGAACAGCCCTTTGTCGCTTAGTTTCAAGCTCGGAATGACGAGCAGCGCCATGAACGAGAGTGTCATAAATGGCGCGCCCAGCGGCGAGCCCATTTGCTTGGACAAGGCATCAACGGCGGCATAAGCCTCCGCCACGGCCGTGCCGCTTTGGTCCGACATGAGGCCGGCTACCGGCAGCGGCACCAGAATTTCCTGGCCATCGGCCCCCACGGCGGCCAGGCCGCCTTTGGCCTGAATCACCAGGTTCACGGCGCGGGCCAGGCTTTCGTCGTCGCAGCCCACGGCCGTGATGTTGTGCGAGTCATGGCCCACGCTGCTGGCCAGCGCGCCGTGCTTCAGCCCAAAGCCCTGAATGAAGGCCACGGCCGGCGCGACGTGCGGCTGGTAGCGGTTGATAACGGCCAGCTTGAGCACGTCGGCGGCCACATCGGGCACCACGAGGCCATTTTCGATGGTGGCCGGCAAATCGACGCGGGCCGTAATGAGCTGGCCATCGAAGCATTCGATGACGCGCAGCGTGGCCGATTCCTTGGTGGTGGGCAGCTGGAAATCGGCGGCTGTCACGGGCTGGGCGTGGAAGTTATTGACCACGGCAATGGGCGCGGCGGGCAGCAGCGACTGGCCATTTTCGGCCACCAGCTGTCCATCCAGGTAGGTTTGCAGCACCTCGAAATCGCGCAGGTCTTTCACCACGATGAAGTCGGCCGGGTCACCTTCGCCCAGCAGGCCCACGGGCAGGTGGTAGTGCTTCACGGGGTTGATGCAGGCCACGCGCAGCACGTTGAACACGTCGTTGCCGAGGGCCACGGCGCGCTGCACCAGCTGGTTGATATGGCCCAGCACCAGCGTATCGGGGTGCTTGTCGTCGGAGCAGAACATGAGGTGGTGGTAGTGCTCGGGCATGAGCTCGATGAGGGCATCGAAGTTGCGGGCCGCCGAGCCCTCGCGGATGAGGATTTTCATGCCCACGGCCAGCTTGTCGAGCGCCTCGGCGGCGGTGAAGCACTCGTGGTCGGTGCTAATGCCGGCGCTGGCGTAGTGGGCGGCATCATCACCGCGCAGGCCGGGGGCGTGGCCGTCTACGGGGCGGCCGGCGGCGTGGGCCAGGGCAATTTTGGCCATCACATCGGCATCGCGGTGCAGCACGCCGGGCCAGTTCATCATCTCGGCCAGGTAGCCGATTTTGGGGTTTTCGAACAGCTTCTTGATGTCGGCCACCGTTATTTCGGCCCCGGCCGTCTCAAACGGCGTGGCCGGCACGCAACTGGGCGCACCGAAGCAGAACTTGAAGGGCGAGTGCGCCGCGTTTTCGAGCATGAACTCTACCCCGGCCACGCCCAGCACGTTGCCGATTTCGTGTGGGTCGCTCACGGTAGCTACCGTGCCGTGCGCCACGGCCAGGCGGGCAAACTCGGTGGGCACCAGCAGCGAGCTTTCAACGTGGACGTGAGCATCGACAAAACCGGGCAGCACGTAGGGTAGAGTAGGGTCGGCCTTGGCCTCGGCAATGGGGGCGATGGCGGCAATACGGCCGCGCTCAATCGTAATAATGGCGGGCTGAATGGAACGGGCAAAGATGTCAACGACGTTGGCCGTGAGCGAGAAATCAACAGTCATGGGAGGGGGCTGGAACGAGAAGCAAACCGACCTGTTGCCGGTTTTGCGAGGACAAAGAACCTTATATTTGATAAAAAACCGCTTCCGGTGAAAAAGAACCTTGCCCTTTTGCTGCTCGTGCTGCCGCTGTTGCTGGCCCAGGGCGGCTGTGCCCGCCGCACCGCCCAACAGAAAAAAACCTCTTGGTACAAGCACCACAGCGGTGGCAAGTCGGTGCCGTGCCCGTGCGGGCACTAGCAGGGCAATTGAATATTGCTCACGGGTTTGGCTTTGGGCGGGTGCGGGCTGATTGCGTCCAAACCAGTATTATTGCTGTTCGCTTTCCAATAATACCTGCCTCCGTTATGTTGTTTCTGTCTGCTTCCGCGTTCCGTCGTGGATGTGCTTTGGTGCTTTGGCTTGGTTGTTTGCCGTGGTTGAATCAATCGGCCGCTGCGCAGGGAAAAGGAAGAAATAAAAATCCGGTTCCACAGCCCGGGCATCTGCACCTGGTAGATGGCAGTACGCGACAGGCTCAATTATTATTGATTGATTTTGACCAGCTTAGAGGAACTGGGATTGATGGTGCGGCGGTAACTTACTCGCCCGACGAGGTGAGCAGTTTCGTCATGGGGGTTGACTCATTCACGGTGCTGCGCGACTTTTACGTCACCTTTACTCGCGACGCCGAACATTACAAAAGCAGTTTCATGCGCGTGCGGGCGGTCGATGCGGGGTTGGAATACTATGAGTTTCGGGGCACGATGACCCGGACGCAGTTCGATGGGGGAAATGCAGCCTTGTTTGGAGCCGGTATCGCGCTGAGAATGGTCGCGGGCAACACGGCCATACCGGGGGGCATCGGCAGCGAGGAGAAGGAGGTTATGACCACTGCCTGGCTGTTGCGGCGCGCGGGCAACCCCCGCTGGCTCACGCTGCCCACCGGTGCCCGCAACATCCGCGAGGTCATCGAGCCACTTATTGCCGACGACAAAGAACTGGCGGCCACGGTGCGCTGGGGCAGCATCCGGCGCGAAGACGTATCAGCGCTATTGAGCCAGTACGTTGAACATAAAAAGAGCCGAAAATCATAACAATGCCCCGCTCATCGGGTAATGATGATACTAACGGTAGCTTGCTTTATTTAATTATCTAACCTAACCTATGCCCGACGAACCCACGCCAACTCCCCTCGATTCCATAACCGCCGCCGCTGAGCAGGTGCGGCAGCAATTGAAGCTAAAGGCCTTCGATGCCGAAGGCGTGGCTCACCTGGATAATTTTATCCGGGCGCAGCGGGGCATTCTGGGGCCGGCCGAGCGGCCGGGCGTGGTCATGGCGCTGGGCTGCTTCCTGGGGCAGTGCCTGGTAGAGGTATATGGGGGCGAATGGGGCACCGGCAAGGACCGAACGACCGGCGTGGGGCTGGGCGGTCGATTTTTTTTTAATCCCTTTTATTTAGTCGATGCACAACTGAATGAGGGAGAAAGCGCCTCCGTAGCGGCCTTTTTTGCCTCCGTTCCCCAGCGGTTGAAGAGCCCACCTGCTGCTCGTAAGGCTTGGATTTCGTAATCTTGCGGGGCCAATGGCCGCCCGCGTCGTTATGAAACAACTCGTTATCGCCATTGATGGTTACTCCTCCTGTGGCAAAAGCACCACAGCCAAAGCCGTAGCGTCGCTGCTACACTACGCCTACGTCGATACGGGGGCGATGTATCGCGCCGTTACGCTGCACCTGCTGGAGCAGGGCATCAGCTTCGACGACATGGCCCGCATCGAGCAGGTTTTGCGCGAAATCAGCATCACCTTCCGCCGCCACCGCCGCACGGGCCGCAACGAGCTGTTCCTGAACGGCGTGAACTGCGAGGACGACATTCGCCAGATGCGAATTTCCAACTCCGTGAGCGAAGTATCCGTCATCCCGATGGTGCGGCACGCCATGGTGGCCCAGCAGCAGCAAATGGGCCGCAAGCGCGGCGTGGTGATGGACGGCCGCGACATCGGCACTACCGTGTTTCCCGATGCGGAGGTGAAAATATTCATGACTGCCGATGTGGAGTTGCGCGCCCGCCGCCGCCAGGACGAGCTGGCCGCAACAGGCGAACAGGTGCCCCTGGAAGACATCATCGAGAACCTGCGCAAGCGCGACTACCTCGACTCGACGCGCGCCGAAAGCCCGCTGCGCCGCGCCGCCGATGCCGTGCTGCTCGATACCACGCACATCACCATTTCGGAGCAGGTCGATTTTGTGCTCGACCGGGTGTCGTCGGCTCTGTTCATGGCGGGCTGGGACTAGGCATCAGAAATCGTCTGTCATCCTGAGCGGAGCGAAGGACCTTATCACGCTTGTGCCGGTTTGAAATTACTGCGAACTGTTCTGGCGTGATAAGGTCCTTCGCTCCGCTCAGGATGACAGAATTCCGCGACCAACACCTTACCCCGCCGCCTTGCCGTACCTTTGTCCCCGGTGAACTCCTCGCCGCCGCAGTGATGTTAAAGGCACAGCATGAAGGTTACGATTGATAAAAATTCCGGCTATTGCTTTGGCGTTGAATTCGCCATTCAGATGGCTGAAGATGAGCTGGCGCACGAAAAAACACTTTATTGCCTCGGCGATATCGTGCACAACCGCATGGAAGTGGAGCGCCTGCACCAGCAGGGCCTGCGCATCATCGACCGCGAGCAGCTGGCCCAGCTGCACGACTGCAAGGTGCTCATCCGGGCCCACGGCGAGCCGCCCGAAACCTACCAGCTGGCCCTGCAAAACAACCTGGAGCTGATTGACGCCAGCTGCCCGGTGGTGCTCAAGCTGCAAAACCGCGTGAAGCACGCCTTCGACCTGAGCCAGCGCCAGCACGGCCAGATTGTGATATACGGCCAGCCCGGCCACGCCGAAGTGGCCGGCCTCACGGGCCAGACCGGCAACCGCGCCATCATTGTGATGAACGAGGCCGACCTCGACCAGATTGACTTTGCCCGGCCCGTCACGCTCTTCAGCCAGACCACCAAAAGCACGGCCGGCTTTTATAAGATGAAGGCCCTGATGGAGGCCCGCATTCAGGCCGCCGGGGGCACGCTCGACAGCTTCGATGCCAATGACAGCATTTGCCGGCAGGTGAGCAACCGCGAGCCCGCCCTGGCCAGATTTGCCGCCGAATACGACGTGGTACTCTTCGTGAGCGGCCGCAAAAGCTCCAACGGCAAGGCCCTGTTCTCGGTGGTGAATGCGGTGAACCCGCGCAGCTATTTCATCGAGAACGAAACCGAGATAGAAGAAGAATGGCTGGCCGGCGCGCAGTCCGTGGGCATTTGCGGGGCCACCAGCACCCCGTTGTGGCTGATGAGGCAGGTGGCCGAGCGCGTGGAAGGCGTGGGCGAGCCAGCGTAACTCCCTGAGCGCGCCCGGGCGCTTAACTTTGGTAAAAACCCTTCCTTTTACCAATGAAAGCATCTTTATTGTTAGCCGCTATGCTGGGACTGGCCGCTACCGGCCGGGTTTGCTGCGCCCAACAAGCCCCGCCTGCTATTGCCGCTCCCACTGCCTCGGCTGCGCCAATGGCGGCTGCTCCGCCGGTGGCCGACGATTCGCTGGCGGCAGCCGTGGGTACCAGCTACCTCGACAAAACCGTTCGGGGCTTCGGCAGGGCCGAAATTCTGGGTCCCGATGGCAAGACGCATTTCGTCTGGATTCCGGTGAACCTGATGGGTTTCAGCAAATACCTGCCCTTTCATCGGCACGAAGAGGACCTGAAACGGTTTGGCCGTGAGCCGTTCAGCATTGATGTTGACAACGTGCAGTCCATTAAGGTCAACGGGCTGTATCAGGAGCACATGGTGTTGAAGGGCAAGCGTAAGCACCTCATCGCCACGCGCCTGGTGAATGGGCCGGTGGAGCTCTTCAACTATACCGAAATTGTGCAGACGTCTGCCGCGATGGTCCCGGTGGCCGGCGTAGCGGGCGGAGTGATGATGGGAGCTTCCGGGCTGGGCGGCTTTCCCGACCGCCAGTGGTTTCTGCGCCGCGCCGGCGAGGAGCTGGTGAAGGTGGGGCGGGGCGATTTCGTGGCCCAAATGACGGCCTATTTCCACGACGACCCTGAGCTGCTATCGGTCCTCAATGCCGGCCAGCTGCACTACCGCGACATGGTGAAAATAGTGCAGGGCTACAACGAATACCGCACCCGGCCGGCGGCTAAATAGCGCACCCCCGCCACCAGCTGACGGGCAATGCCGCCCTGCACGAGCTAGAGGCGGGTGGGAAGGGGAGAAGTGGGCATAAAGGGAAGGGGGTGTAATGAAACCCGCACGGCGGCGATGAATACTTTACGCAGCAGCATTTGGTACTGATGCGGGTAATACGGCGCGCAGCTCAACCCTTGCTTTCGACGCTTGGGAAGCCTTTTCCGACCGTTCGGCAACACGTGCTTGCGGATGGGAAAGCCAAACTGCTATATTTAATCATCAATTCCAACCAACCTCATCCCCAAGCTCATGGAAACCTTGCAACGCGACCCCTACCTGTGGCAAAAGGCCAAAGCCCGCGCCAAGTTCCAATCGAGCCTGCTGTCGTTTTTGTTCGTGAACGCGATACTGTGGGTTATCTGGGCTTTCGAGCCTGCGCACCATGCCGGCCGCGTATTCCACATCGAAATTCCCTGGCCGCTGTGGGTCACGTTCTTCTGGGGGCTGGGGCTGATTAAGCGCGGCATCGCAGCTTACGGCGGCTTCAGCTACGAGCAGCGCACCCAGCGCGAGTACGAGCGCCTCACGCACGAGCAGCGCACCCACGAGCAAAGAAACATCGACCCGCTGGACAAGTACCGCTAAGGTTTTGCCCGAACAGCACGTTATGCTGAGCGCTGCCGAAGCATCTCTACCGCGCAACTAATCCAATCATTTGGGTTTAGTATTGCGGCCGGGATGGTTCGGCAAGCTCAGCATGACGTTTTTTAGGCCCGCATAATGCTGGTCCACCCATTCCGCCTGCCCCATTTCACCGCATGAATCGTCCCGTCAAGCGCATCCTCGGCCGCCGCGAGCTGGTTGATTTCCCGGCTTTTGCCCTCGTGGGCGTAGAGGCCAAGGTGGACACCGGCGCGTACACCAGCGCCATTCACTGCACCAATATTCACATTGAAACTCCGGCCGGGCAGCCGCCCGTGCTGGTGGTGAACCTCCTCGACCCCGGCCATGTGGGGGCCGATGGCTGCCCGCTCACCTTCAGCGAGTTTGCCCTGCGCGACATTCGCTCCAGCAACGGCGAGGTGCAGGAGCGCTACGTCATTCGGGCGGTGGTGCAGCTCTACGGCAAAGCGTTTGAAGCCGATTTTTCGCTTTCCGACCGCTCCGACATGAAATACCCCGTATTGCTGGGGCGCAGCCTGTTGCGGCAGGGCCGGTTTGTGGTTGACGTGGCCCGGCGCAACCTTTCCTGCAAGTTCCTGGCCCGTGCCACTGCCCGGCGCACCCGCCCCTGACTAGTTTTGTGGCGCGGTACTCCACCCCATTCCATTGCCCCGCTTCTCCACCTCCTTTATAACTCCACGATGAAACTGGCCATTCTCTCGCGTGAGCCCAAATCCTACTCCACCCAGCGGCTGGTGGAGGCTGCCCTTGCGCAGGGCCACGAAGCCGTGGTCATCGACCACCTGCAGTGCAACATTGTGCTGGAAAAGGGGAAGCCCGGCATCCTCTACCAGGGCGTACTGCTGGAGGGCTTCGATGCCATTATTCCGCGCATTGGGGCCTCGGTCACGTTCTACGGCACGGCCGTGGTGCGGCAGTTTGAGATGATGAAGGTGCGGACGGCCATCGACAGCCAAGCCATTGTGCGCTCGCGCGACAAGCTGCGCTCGATGCAAATCCTGAGCCGCGCCGGCGTGGGCATGCCCAAAACCGCCTTCACCAACTTCTCGGCCGACGTGCCGGCCATGATTGAGCAGGTGGGCGGCGCGCCGGTCATCATCAAGCTCCTCGAAGGCACCCAGGGCCTGGGCGTGGTGCTGGCCGAATCGGCCAAAGCCGCGCAGTCGGTAATTGAAGCGTTTCACAACCTCAAGGCCCGCATCATCGTGCAGGAGTTTATTGCGGAAAGCAAGGGGGCCGACCTGCGCGCCTTCGTGGTGGATGGCGAAGTGGTGGGGGCCATGAAGCGCCAGGGCAAGGAGGGCGAGTTCCGCTCGAACCTGCACCGGGGTGGCTCGGGTACCCTCGTCAAGCTCACCCGCGCCGAAAAAGCTGCCGCTCTGCTGGCTACCAAAGCCCTCGGCCTGGGCATTGCCGGCGTTGATATGCTGCAAAGCAAGCGCGGCCCGCTGGTACTCGAAGTCAACTCTTCGCCGGGCCTGGAAGGCATTGAAAAAGCCACCGGGCAGGACATCGCCGGCCGCATCATCGAATACACGGCCGACCTCGCCGCCAGAAAAAGAGAGAAGCCCAAACCCAAAAAAGACTCCGTCCGGGCCGTGGATGCGCAGTCGGACGTGCCGGCGGGCAAGTAGGAGCGGGGAGGTTTTATTCCTCTTCTTACCAAGGAGAGGAAATTTTCGCGTAGCGAAAATTGGGGTGGTGCCACCGGAGGGTGGGCGTTGAACGACTCGCGGCTGGTGGGCGCGGCCTCGGAAATGAGTCGTTCTGGCATCGTTCTGGCTTTGCGGCCAACCCGTTCGACGCCCACCCTCCGGTGGCACCACCCCCGTTCGCGCTAAAGCACGACCATCCCCTCCTTGGTAAGGAGGGGCGTTTATCGTTCAACCAAGCCTATGCCTGCTACCTCCGCTGCCATTCACCTCAACGGCCTCACCATTCAGCCCGGCGAGCGGGTGCTCACGCGGCTGGTTATTTCGAAGCTGCCCTCGGGCACGGTGATTGACGTGCCGGTGCATGTGCTGCGCGCCCAGGAGCCCGGCCCCACGCTGCTGCTCATGGGCGGCATGCACGGCGATGAGGTGAACGGCATTGAAACCATCCGGCGGCTGGTGCGGCGCGAGCTGCTGGCGCCGCTGCGGGGCACGGTTATCGCCATTCCCATTCTCAATATTTACGGCTTCCTGAATTTCAGCCGCGACGTGCCCGATGGCAAGGATGTGAACCGCTCGTTTCCCGGGTTTCCGCGCGGGTCGCTGGCCGGGCGGGTGGCCCACCGCTTCATGCGCGAAATCATGCCGCTGATTGATTACGGCATCGATTTTCATACGGGCGGGGCGGCGCGGTCCAACTTCCCGCAGGTGCGCGCCCTGCTGGGCATCGACCCCGCGGTGGATGCCATGGCGGCCGCCTTTGGCGCGCCCTTCACGCTGCACGCGGGGCTGCGGGGCGGGTCATTGCGCGAGGCGGCGCAGGAACTGGGCAAGCGCATCATCGTGTACGAAACCGGCGAGAGCCTGCGGCTCGATGAGCCCGGCATTGAGGAGGCCGTGGCGGGCACGCTGCGGGTGCTGCACCACCTGGGCATGGGGCCAGAAGCCCCTGCGCCGGCCCGGCCGGGCATTATTTGTCGTCGGCATACGTGGCTGCGGGCCCGGTTTGCGGGCCTGTTCCGGGCGCACGTCGAGAACGGGCAGTTTATTGAGAAGGGCCAGATTTATGGCTCCGTGGCCGACCCCTACGGTGCGCAGTCGGTGCGGCTGGAGTCGCCCCTGAGCGGCTACGTGATTGGCCTGAACTACATGCCCGTGGTGAACCAGGGCGATGCCCTGCTGCACCTGGCCGTGCCGGCGTAGTGGGGCGGGGGGAGAGCTGCGGTTGCTGGCCGCAGTTTAGCGCGCAGCGCGTAACTGCTGGCCGATGGTAAGGTGAGTCTGTGACTCACGGCCGCGAAACGGCCATTGTAATTGGGCACTGATGATGGCCGTTGGATTGCCGCTTCGCGGCAGCGAGTTGCAAACTCGCATTACGAGGAGGCCCGCAGTTGCGCGCTGCGCACTAAACTGCGGGCAGCATACGGGCGATGCTGCGCGGCGCGCGGCATCATGTTCTGCATTGCTCTCCACCTTCTCGCGGTCTACCCTTACTTTTGTCCATTCCTCATCATTCGCTTTCAATGAAAAACCCTCTTCAGCTTACCATTAACATTGTGCTGGCGCTGGCCGTGGCCGGTTTGTACTTCCTGCATTTCAACCACACGCCCGTTGCACCCGCTCTCGCTACCGATAGCAGCACGGCCGTGATGGCCACCCCCGAGCCCGCCGCCGATACCACCACCACCGCCCCTTCGCCCGCCGATGCTGCCGCGCCCGCCGTGGCCGCCGCCCCCGTGCAGGACAACACCGGCGATTTCTCGGGCAAGCTGGCCTACGTGGAGTCGGGCAAAATGCTGGACGGCTACCAAGGCATGAAGGATGCGCGCAAAGCCTTCGAGGGCAAGGCCCGCGGCTGGGAAAAGCAGAACCAGACCATGCTAGCCGGCTTCAAAGCCAACGTGGAAGCCTACCAGAAGCAGGCGGCCAGCCTCACCGCCGAGCAGCGCGCCGCTACCGAGCAGAAGCTTCAGGAGCAGCAGCAGCAGGTGGGCCAGCAGCAGCAGATGCTGCAGCAGCAGGCGCAGCAGGAAGAAGCCAAGCTCACCCAAACCGTGCTCGAAAGCGTGAACAAGAAGGTGGAAGCCTACGGCAAAGCCCACGGCTACAAGCTGATTCTCATTGCCGCGCCCAGCGGCACCATCGCCTACGGCGAGAAAAACCTCGACATCACCACGCCCGTGCTGGCTTACCTAAACGCCGGCTACCGGAAGAAGTAAGAGCGCAGTCCCTTGGGATATAAAGACCGTCATGCCGAGCGTATTCGAGGCATGACGGTCTTTTTTTGCTCCTGGTTTTTTGTAAATTCCGCAGTACCAAAGCAGCTCTTGGCCCAGCCGGGAAGTGCTCTGCCATTCACGCGCAGCAAAATAACCGGTTCATCATCAGCGGTTACGTGCGCCCCGGCTACGACCTGTTCGGTGGCGCGGCCGATGCTACCTACCGCATCCAACTTCCCTGGCCAACGCATTAAACCTTGTGGCGGCGTTTGCGTCTAAAATCCAGTTATCGTCCTTCCATCATTAATCAGCGTGCTTCGGCGCGAATTCTTATGCGGACTAAATCAGTAGTTTTTGCTTTGGGCCTGTTCCTGCTGCTGCTCGGTAGCCAGGTGGCCAGTGCCCAGGTTTCGGTGCGTATCGGGGGCGGCTATTATGGCCCGCCCCGGGCTTATTATGGTCCCCGGTACTACCCGCCCCGCCCGCCCGTGGTATATGCCGCGCCGGCTCCGGTTATCATCGCCCCCGCGCCTTATTACGCGCCGCGCCCGGTGTACTATGCTCCCCGACCGGTGTACTATGCGCCGCGCCCGAACTATGGCTACCGGGGCCGGGGCCATGGCCGTCGCTGGTAAGCGGCGTTTCGGTCCTAAAATCAATTCCTGAAAAGCCCGGCTGCGGAAACGCGGCCGGGCTTTTTGGTTGTCCTTATCCAAATCTGGAGCCGTTGCCCCGTTAAGCTGCGCCGAGCGCTGAAAAAGCCGGGGTTCAGCAATTATGCTTAATCTTACAGCCCGAACTGCTGTCATCCCGTTTTTTATGAAATCCTCGATTCTGACCCTGAGCGCGGTCCTGCTGCTGGCCGGCTGCAACCAAACGGCCCCCGTCACTTCCGCGCCCATAGCCCCGCCCCCCGAAGCCGCCGCCACGCCTGCCGCCGCCGGCAAAGCCGACTCCATTACGGCGGTTGCCGCCGCTCCCGCCGCCGATGGCACGGCCGCCGTGCCCGAAACCGTCATACCCGCCCTCAAGGAAGTTGAAACCCTGAAAGCGTCGTTCCGCTTTCAGCCCGCCCCCGATGCCGACGACCCCGCTCACCCGCGCACCAGCGCCCACCTCGTGGTGCAGGGCAGCGCACCGATGGATATCGACCTGGGCAAATTTGTGGGCAAGCCCGATGTAGTGGACGCCGCCAAGGCCAAAGCCGCCAATTTCCCGCCCGGCATGCTCATGGGTTTCCGCAGCTACTCGGCGGCCACCGGCACCAGCTCCGATTTGGCCGTGCTGCACGTTGATGGCCGCCGCCTGCGCGTGGTGCAGCGCCGCGTGGAGGAAACCGCCCCCGAAGGCGGCAAATTCGAAACTTCCCGCGAAGTACCGCTGCCGGCCAACACCAAGGTAGTGGCCGCCGCCATGACGAAAAAATAACTGAAAATGCGTAGGTTAGGGCATGGAAATGTCCTCTCTCCTCGGCCCGATGAAGGGCGCTACGCACCGCGAAGTCGGCGGTGTGCACGTTGATGTAGTGCCCACCGGCAATGCCCGCGTCAAGCGCATTGTGTATCCGGTGGGCTTCCGGTGGTCGAAAAACCTGAAGGACATCGTGGGCACACCGCTGTGCATGCACGCGCACGTGGGCTTTTTGGCCAGCGGCCAGATAAATATTCAGTATGCCGACGGCGCGATGGAAGCGTTTGTGGCCCCGCAGGCGGTAGCCATCGCGCCGGGCCACGACGGCTGGGTGGTGGGCGACGAGCCGGCTATTCTGATTGAGTTCGACTTCGAAGGCGAAACCGTGGAGCGCATGGGCCTGGCTAGCCGGCACTAGCGGCCCCGCCGCCGCGGGAAGGCGCAAAGAGCCGCCGGCGTAGCTTTGACGGGCGTTTGCGCCCACCCTTTATTGCCCCGCCCATGCCCACCGGCACCATTTTGCTCATCGACGACGAAGCCATGCTGCGCCAGGCCGTGGCCCGCACCCTGGAGCTGGAAGGCTACCATGTGCGCCAGGCTCCCGACGCCATGCGCGGCCTCGAAGCCCTGCGAGAGCTGACTAATGAGGTACTGGTGGTGCTCAGCGACGTGAAGCTGCCCGACGGCCGCGGCCTCGACCTGCTGCCCCGCTACAAGGCCCTCGCCCCGCTGGCCGAAGTGGTGCTGATGACGGCCTACGGGACCATTCCCGACGGGGTGCGGGCCATGAAGGAAGGCGCGTTTGACTACCTCACCAAGGGCGATTCCGACGACCAGCTCCTCGTGGTAGTCGACCGCGCCGCCGAAAAAGCGCGTCTCCAGCGCCGCGTGGCCGATTTGGAGAAGCAGGTCGGCGCTCAGTATAGTTTCGAGTCGATGATTGGGCACTCGGCCGCGCTGGAGCAGGCCAAGCGCCTGGCCCAGCGTGCCGCGCCCACCGACAGCACCGTGCTGCTGGAAGGCCCCACCGGCGCGGGCAAGGAGCTGTTTGCCCAGGCCCTGCACCAGGCCAGCCCGCGCCGCAGCAAGCCGTTTGTGGCCGTGAACTGCTCGGCCTTTCCGCGCGATTTGCTCGAATCGGAGCTTTTTGGCTACAAGAAAGGGGCCTTTACGGGGGCGCTGGCCGATAAAAAGGGTTTGCTGGAAGAAGCCAGCGGCGGCACTATTTTTCTGGATGAGATAGGGGAGCTGGAGCTGAATGTGCAGGCCAAGTTTCTGCGGGTGCTGGAAACGCGGCAGTTTACCAAGCTGGGCGACACCCGGCCCACCAGCGTGGACGTGCGCATTGTGGCCGCTACCAACCGCAACCTGCGCGCCGAAGCCGAAGCCGGCCACTTCCGCCCCGACCTCTACTACCGCCTGGCCGTGTTCACGGTGCCCGTGCCCGGCCTCAATGAGCGGCGCGACGACGTGCCCGAGCTGGCCAACTACTTCCTGCAATTCTTTGCCGCCAAGCTGCGCCGCCGCCTGCGCGGCCTCGAGCCGGAGGTACTGGCCCAGCTACGCGCCCACGACTGGCGCGGCAATGTGCGCGAGCTGAAAAATGTGCTCGAACGCGCCGCCATCCTCGCCGACGGCGACACCCTGACCGTGGACGACCTGCCGCCCGAGTTCCACCACCTGCCGCCCGCCCCCGGCCTCGACGAGGCCACCGACCGCACCCTACGTACCCAGGAAAAACGCCAGATTCGGCAGGTGCTACTCGACACCGGCGGCAACAAGATGGAAGCCGCCCGGCAGCTCGGCATCGGCACCAAAACGCTCTACCGCAAGATTCAGGAGTACGGGTTGTAGGCCGGGATATGGAGAAATTCATGCTGAGCGCTGCCCGTAGCATGACTGTTTGGGGCTTGGCTGCTGTTGGCGCGCTCGGAGTTTTGCGCCCTTTGCACATACTTTTTTGCCGGCAGACCAACCTTGAGAAAGGTGCCGCGGGACTAGCTATACTAGGCCGGTGAAGTTCCTGTAAATCTTTCCACAACCAACTTCCCACTCGTATGCAAAAGCACCTACTCGCCTTGCTGCTGGCCCTGCCGTGCCTGGGCCAGGCCCAAACGCCGTTTGCCTATACCGTCAAAGGCAAGCTCGACCACCTGGCCTGGACGCAGGTAGCAGACCTGAAAGGCTTGCAGAATGCCGCCGCCCAGCGCTACGCCGTGCAGGCCATCCCACAAAACTTTCTGGTGGGCCCCGACGGCAAAATTGTGGCCGTAAACCTGCACGGCGTTGAACTCGGCGCTACCCTGGCAAAATTGATAAAGTAGCGCCACCTGTGGCAGATACTTAGGCCGCTGCTGAAATTTAGAAACCGGGTTATTCTGACCGCCACACCGGGTCAGAATGACCCGGTTTTTAGCGTTTGAGAAAATCAATAAATTGCAATAGTGAAAGTTTATTATCTGGATTTCAGATTGTTGAATCATAATAATCAGCTATAAGGGAATTCGGGCCCGGTTTGGTAAAGGCCCGGGCAGCCCCATCAATCAAACCTAGTATGGCTCGCCTTTTCCTCATCGCGATTCTGTGCGTCGCCGGCCTCGGCGGAGGCTGGCGCTGTTGCGCCGGAAGCAGCGAGTTTATGGGCCAGGTGGGGTGATGGTGCCCTGTATCGGGGGCGGTTGCTGGCCCGCGCCGCCGACGCGCGCCAGCAACCGCCATTAAGCTCCTCAATCATGAAAACCCAGCTCAATTTCGCCTTCCGCCTTCCCATCGCTCTGCTGGTACTGTGCTGCATCCTGGGCCCGGTCCTTGCAGCGGCCGTGGCGCAGGCTGCGCCCGGCGCCGGCGTCCAAATCAGCCGCAATAGCCCCGTGGCGGGCTTGGCCAACGGGGACCGGAAGTTTGATGCGCCCGGGTATTTCAACTCGCGGCCCTCAGCAACCGACTACCAGGCCCATGCCTCCAGCGGCTCCACTAAAGGCCCTTCGAATCCGGCATGTCTGAAAACAGTTCACAGGCGCCTCACCGCTTTCGCGCAGCAGCGCCCCACGGTGCCCACCGGCCTGGTACCTGCCGCGCTGCTCACGGCCAGCGGCGCGGGGAGCGGCCCGCACCTCTTGCCGGCCGGGGCGCTGGTGCAGGTGGCACGGGTGGCGCGGGTACGGGGGCTACCCGAGGCCCAGGTCCGGGCGCTGGTGGCGCGCCACGTCGAAAAACCGCTGCTGGCGTTCTTCGGTCCGGCCAAAGTGAACGTATGGCAACTAAACCGGGCGCTGGACTCGCTGGCCGTCCGGTAATTTATTTTTTGTAAAATTTGTTGATGAAGCTTTCTATCTCTCTGTTGCTGGCTGCGCTACCGCTGGCTGCCACCGCCCAAACTACTCCCGAAACCACACCGCCGCCTGCCGTCGCCACTGCCACTGCCACACCCTCGCCGCTCAGCTACTATGGCTTCGTGGATGGCTACTACGGCTATGATTTTGACTATGCCAATGGCAATAACCGGCCCTCCTTTATTTTCTCGCACAACCGCCAGAACGAGTTCACGGTGAACCAGGCGCTGGTTGGGGTTCGCTACAACGATGGCACGGTGCGCGGCACGGTGGGCCTGCACACGGGCTCGTATCCGGCGGCCAACTACTCGAAGGAAGACCAGGTGTTCCGGCATATCTACGAGGCGTACGCAGGTTTCCGGCCGTTTGCCAAGGCGTGGCTGGACTTCGGAATTTTCAGCTCCCATCTGGGTTTCGAGTCGGCCCTGTCGAAGGACAACTGGACGCTCACCCGCTCGCTGAACGCCGAAAATTCGCCTTATTTTGAAACCGGCGCCCGCTTCACCTACGAAGTCGGCCCCAAGCTCACCCTCACCGGGCTGGTGCTGAACGGCTGGCAGAACATCCGCGAAACCAACCAGGCCAAGGCCCTCGGCACCCAGCTGCAGTGGAAGCCGTCGGACAAGGTGCTCATCAACAGCAGCACGTTCTACGGCAACGAGCAGCCTACCGGCCTGGGCATCCGCCGCCGCTATTTCCACGATTTCTACATCACCTACGCCGCCACCGAGCGCGTGAACCTGGCACTGGTGTTCGACGTGGGCAAGCAGCAGAGCGCCAGCCAGGAGAAGTACGATACCTGGCACACGGCCTCGGCTTTTGTGAAGTACAAGTTGGCCGAAAAGTTCTCCACCACGCTGCGCGGCGAGTACTACTACGCCGAGCGCGGCGTCATCATCAACAGCATTTCGCCCACCGCTTTCGATGCCGATTTCCGGGTGGTCGGCGGCTCGCTCAACCTCGATTACGCGCCCGCCAGCAACGTGCTCTGCCGCGTCGAAGGCCGGTACCTGAACGGGGCGAGCGGCGTGTTTTTTCGCACGGATAATCCCGATAACCGCAGCTACGGCAACGTGACAACGAGCATCGCGCTGTCTTTTTAAGCGGTGATAGGCCAACGGCCAGCCACTCGAAAGTGGATGCCATGACGGGATTGGACAGGATTGCCGGTGGCGGCTTATCAGGGCTACCTCAAACAGCTTCCTGGGGGGCTGATTGGCTACTGGAAGTGCTGCTGGAGCACGGCATCGAGCTTTTCCAGGGTGAGGGGCTTGGTGATGCGGCCGGCGGCGGGCAGGGCTTCGAGGCGGGTCAGGTCACGCACATCCATGGAAGTGGTGAGGACCACCACGGTAGTAGCGCGCCGCTGGGGCAGCGGCAATTGCTGGTAGGCCTGCAAAAACTCAATGCCATTCATAACGGGCATCTGAATATCGAGCAGGATAAGGGCCGGGTAGCTGGGCTGAGGCGCGGTGCTGGCCTGCTGAATTACGGCCAGGGCCTCCTGCCCGTTTTCGGCCACTAAAATGTGTTCCGTCACGGCCAGCCGCTTGAGCAGCCGTTCGTTAAGGAAATTATTGGTCGGGTCGTCATCGACCAACAGCACACTGGTTAGCTTGGGCATAGCTACCCCTACGTAACGGCCGGGGGTTAGGTTCAGGCGCGGTCGGGCAGCAATACGGTGAAGGTGGAGCCCACGCCCGGCTCGCTCTGCACCCGGATGCTGCCACCCGCGTTTTCGACCATGCGCTTGACCATGTACAGGCCCACGCCGGTGCCCTCGACGTGGGTGTGCAGGCGCCGGAACATCACAAACAGCTTGGCCTGCTCGGCTTCGGTCAGGCCCAGGCCGTTGTCGTGCACTTCCAGCTGCACTTGGCCCTGGCGGCGCGCCACGCGCAGCAGTACCTGCGGGGCCCGGTCCGGCACCTGGTACTTAATGGCGTTGCTGAGCAGGTTATACAGGATGCTGCGTAGGTTTTTGGGCGAAAAGCGCACGGTGGGGCAGTCGGCTACGTCCAGGGTGAGGTGGCCGGCGGCGGCGGCTAGGGCCGGCTCCAGGTCGAGGCGCACGGCTTCGGCCAGGGCGGCCAGGTCCACGGCTTCGGCGGGCTCGGTGTGGGCCTGCTGCAGCTTGCTCACATCGGTGAGGTGGCCCAGGGTGCGCTGAAAACGGGTCACCGAGCCACTCATCATGTCCAGCAGGTGGGTCACGTCGGGGGCGTGGCGCGCGGTGGCGGGTAGCTGCTCGGCCAGGGCCAGCAGCAGGCCTTCGATGTTGGCAATGGGGGCTTTAAGGTCGTGCGAGGCGGTGTAAACGAACGTGTCCAGGTCCACGTTGGTGTGGTTGAGGCGGTCGTTGGTGTCGCGCAGCTCCTCGTTGGCGGTCAGCATTTCTTCGTTGATGGCGGCCAGCTCCTCGTTCAGCTCCTGCACGTGCTGGCGGGCTTCCACCTGCTCGGTAATGTCGGTGACGAGGGCATAAAAGCCCCGCACTTCGCCGTGGTGCACATCGGGAATGTAGTCGGTGCGAATGTGCCGCACAAAGTCTTCGCGGTAGGGCATGCGGGCTTCGAACTCCAGGTGCTCGCCGGCCAGCGCCCGCGCAATGTACCCCTGCACGGGGGCGTAGGCCGCGGGGCCGATTATCTCCAGCACCGACTTGCCCATCATGGTTTCGGGGTCGCGGCCAAACCAGCGGCGGTACGACTGATTCACGAACTGATAACGCTCGTCGCGGTCAACGTAGGAGATGAGCACGGGCAGGGCATCGGTGAGCAGGCGCAGGCGCTGGGCGGCGGCTTCGGTGGTCTGGCGGGCCAGCACCTGTTCGGTTACTTCGGTGGCGATGCAGGTAATGCCGGTGGGCTGGCCCTGCTCGTTGTGCAGCGGCTGGTACACAAAATTGAAGTACCCCACCTCGTCGGCCTTGTGGTGGGCCAGGCGAATAGGCTGCTCCTGCGCCACAAAGGCCACGCCCGTGCGGCGCACCTCGTCGAGTATGGCCCGCAGGCCCTGTTCCTCCATTTCCGGCACCGCCTCAAAAAATAGCAGGCCCACCAGCTGGCTCTTTGCCCGGCCCAGCATGCGGGCCATGGGGGGGTTCACAATTTCCAGCACGTAGTCGGGCCCGCGAAATACGCAGATGGCCACCGGGGCCTGCTCGAACACGCGCTGGAACCGGAAGCGCTGGCGCTCGGCCTCGTCCCGGGCCGTCTGGCTTTCCTGGGTGCGGGCCACCACGCGGCTTTCCAGCTCCTGGTTGAGGCTGTAGAGGGCCTGCTCCGAGTGGGCCAGGGCCGTATTGGTCGCCATAAACTCGTCGTTGCTGGCCCGCAGCTCCTCGTTGGTGGCGGCCATTTCCTCGTTGATGGCCGCTAACTCTTCGTTCAGGTTCTGCACTTCCTGGCGGACCAGTACCTGCGGCGTTACATCGTAGGCAAACACGAAAATGCCGGTGATGGCCCCCCGTTGGTCGTGCCGGGCCTGGTAGATGAAGTTGTAGTAGCGTTTTTCCATCTCCTGGCGGCCTTCGTTGTCGTGGTCGAGCTGCACCAGCATCTCCGAGGCCCGGAAGGTTTCGCCGGTCTGGTACACACTATCCAGCAGGTCGAAAATGGGCTGGTCTACCAGCTCGGGCATGGCCACGGCAACGGACAGCCCTACGAGGGGCCGGTTGCCCACCAGCGCCTGGTAGGCCGGGTTCACGAACTGAAAGGTGTGCTGCGGCCCGTCGAACACGCAAATCATGGCCGGGGCGTCGTGCAGCATCTGCTCCAGCTGCTGGCGCTGCTGCTCGGTTTCGGCGCGGGCCTCCAGCTCGCGGGCCTGGCTGATGCGCAGCTCCTCTACGATGGCCGAGCGGGCCTGGTCGTTGGTGTCGGTGAAGTTCACCACCAATAGCTCGCCCTGGCGCTGGGCCACCAGCAGGTAGTAGCCATCGAGGCCGTCGTGCTGGTAGTTGTTCTGGCGGCGCGCCTCCTGGCCGCTCAAAAACGCGTCGCGGTAGAAGCCGAACACCCCGGCCGCCACCGCCGTCGGAAACAGCGTGAGGAAGGACTCGGTGGGGTGCTCGGGCAGGCTCAGCATTTGCCGGGCGGCGGGGTTGAGGTACGCCCAGGCCAGGTCCACAATGGTGGTGCCGGCGGCATCATACACGGGCCGCAGCAGCATAATGCCGTTTTGGGAAGTGCTGAGCACCACCTGCAACAGGTCATGCGAAGAGAGAAGGTCGGCCGGTAGTGGAGGGTGGGAAGAATCAGGCATGAAAAACCATACGTAGCTAATGCCCGAACAAGGTACTGCGACTAGGGTTGAATGATGCGCCAGGCCCCGTTCTACCAATGCGAGTTGGTTGCGGCTGGGAAGTGGGAGAACGTGATGCTCCACTGGCCCGCCCGCGCCGCCGAAGCCGTTTTGCCGCTTCGTTCTTTCCGGCCGCTGCCATGTGCACAGTCCTCTCTCCGGGGGCGGCTGGCAGTCAGTGGTATCTCAACAGCAATATCCCGGCCGCCAGGGCACACCCAAAGACCAGCAAACCGGTCAATGCAAATAAGTTGGCCAGCAGCAGGAAAAGAAACAGGCTAACTACGATACGCAGGTAAATGGTCATGTGCTGGCCCGTCCGGTAGAGCACGGCGCGTAGCAGCAGGGTCACGCTCAGGAGCAAAGCGGCCGCCGTCAGGCCGGCGCGGAACCCGTTTGCCGTCAGCAGCCACGCGAGCTCGGGGAGTAGCAGCACGCCGTACAACAGCACCTGTCGGCCATAGGCCCGTCCCCGGCCATACGGCAGGTTGCGCACGAAGGGCAGGTAAAACAACTCGAATTCAGCGGCTTGAAAGACCAGGATGACGTGCCCGAACGCACAGCACAGCGCTATCATACCCGCCAGCCGAACATCGGCGCGGGCGTCTGAAAAAGCCAGAAGCAGCAACGCAATACTCGCTGCTGATGCCAGCTTGGTCAGTAGATAGGTTATCCGCTTGGTGGCGATGATTTCGTACAAGAACAGGCTGAATAGCGGTTTGGGCCAGTGGCGCGCCCACTTCAGGCCCGCCCGCTTGTCCGGCTTCCCCACCGTGCTGCTGAGCAGGCGCGTGTAGTAGTACGCGCCGGCCAGGGCGAGCAGCAGCAGGTAGGCGGGCAGAAGCACGGGCACCAGCCAGTGGTGAAAAAAGAACCCGATAACCATGGCGTAGAGGCACAAAGCCACCACCGGCAACAGGATAACCCCCTGCACCACGGCCCACGACATGACCTGTTCTCGCCCCGGCAAGGCGTTGCTGCTATAGGCCAGAAACTGCACGTCGGGGCTTTTCAGGCGGCCTGCCACGTAATGCCAGCTCTTGAGGCTGTAGAGAAAGCCGACGCCGAGCAGCGCGGCCACACCAATGGGCTCGCTCACCGCGAGGATAACCAGCCGGAAGCCGTTCGCAAGAATCTGCGCCTCCGTGAGGTGGTTCTGGTTGGGTATCCGGGTCCAGAAAAAGTTGACGAACACCCCCAGAAACAGCACAATCAGCCAGCCCGTATGCTCCTGATAAAAGCCACGGGCCACGACGTTGAGCAAGACGCGCGTCAGGGGTTTGTTCATCCGGCATGCTGCAGGGTGGCGTGTTCGATGAGCAACTGCTGCACGGCCGGCAGCGCCCCCGCCGCAAATGCCTGGTGGGAGGAGAGCAGGAAGCTTGTGCCCTGCTGGGCGTGCTGGCGGGCCATCCACGTGCACAGCACCGGAATAGCCGCCGCGTCCAGGGTGGTCAGTGGCTCGTCGAGCACGATGCAGGTGGGCTGGCCAAGAAAAGCGAGCACCAGCGACAGCTTCTTGAGCATGCCACTCGAATAGGTGCCGACCGGTTCGTGCACGTAGGCCGTCATGTGCAGGCCTTCCAGGTAGAAGTCCTCCTGGTGGGGTGGGCCGTTCTTGGCCGTTCGGAACAGGTCAATCAGCTCGCGGCCGGTCAGGAATTCGGGAAATACGGGCTCGGCTTCGGCAAAATTGACGAGGCGGCGGTAGGCCACCGACTGCTTTTTAACGCTCAGTTGCCCCGCCAGCAGAATATCGCCCTCAAACGGCGTGATGCCGGCAATGGCGCGGAGCAGGGTACTCTTGCCCGAGCCATTGGCCCCCTGAATCCAGTAGGTGCCGGAGGCGAAGGCAAACGAATCGATGCGCAGCACCGCCCGCCCGCGGTAGGACTTGCTAAAATTCGTGAGTTGCAGCATTCATCAGCGGAAAAAAGTTAACGGCCGCCAGGCCGTCCGCCACGCCCGCCGCAAACCAGCAGCCAGCTGGCAAGCTTCGGGACCAGCCTTCTGCCCAACGCCAATCATCGTCGATTATTGGCGCGATAGCGGCGCTTCGGCGGTACACACGCTGGCTAAGAACCTGCTTAAATTAGCGAAGAATACCGCTGGAACGGTGTAGAGACGCATCTTTGCGTCTCATCGTTGAAGGAAATTGCCCAACGACAAGACGCAAAGATGCGTCTCTACACCGTTTAAAATCAGAAGAATTAACGCAAACAGGAGCTTCTAAGCCTGACGTGGTTTTGGCTTGCTGCTCCGCACTATCCTGCCTTGGTGCCGCAGCCGGGGCAGAATTTCTGTTCCGGTTTCAGCGCCTCGCCGCAGCTGGTGCAGTGGCGGGGCTGGGTTTGGGCGGTGGCCGGCGTGCCGCAGCTGGGGCAGAACTTCTGGCCGGGGGCCAGCTTGGTCTGGCAGCTCTGGCATTGCAGCAGCGGGTCGCGGTTCAGGAAATCGAGGTTTTTGGTGTAATCCTGCTCGCGCGTTTTGGTCCGGATTTGCTCGCTCGTGGCCTGGGCCTGCTGGGCGCGCAGCTCCTCCTGCTCGTCGGGGGCGCAGCTTTCGCAGAGGCCGGCGCTGTGGTTCCAGCAGGCATCGGGGCACACCCAGTGGCCGCAGCGGGTGCACTGCTTGAACTGCTGCTTGCCCTCGGCCACGGCCGTTTGCAGGGCATCGTCGTGGGCCTTACCGCCCACGGCCCGCTGAATGTGGTAAGCCGCGTTTTCGGCCCCGCCCAGCCCGCCAAACAGGCTGCTGGCCGCCTGCAGCAAGCTGCCCGCAATGCCAATGGCGTTGGGCTGAAACCGCGACATGTAGCCGTTGCGGCACTTATCGCAATGAAATTTGAACTGGAAGCCCTTATCGGTGGAAAGGTCGTCGTAGTTGGCAACAAATTGTATCAGGGAGCTCATGGGGCGATGGAGAGAAGTGACGGGTAAAAGTAGCGTCAAATCCCAATATGATGATACTGCAGGACCCTGGCATGGTGCGGCGGTCCTGGCAGCTGCAGCCGCAGCATGGCCTCACTGCCGGCCGTTGTGCCTGTTCAGAAATGCAAAAAGCCTGTCGGCCAGAGCATCGCTCCGGCCGACAGGCTTTTTGCTTCGGAAAAAAATCGGACTAGAACGTGAAGCGCAGGCTCACGGCCGCATCGTTGTAGAAGCCGGTGTAGCCGTGGAATACTTCAAAGAAGGGCTTGTAGTCGACGCCCACCACGAAGGGCAGGTCGGGCAGCTTGTATTCGAGGCCCAGAATCAGGTCGGCTCCGATGGCGAGGTACGTGGTTTCGTCGTAGTAATAACCGCCTTTGTTGCCTTTAAGGAAGTACACGTCGCCGTTGCGGCCGTTGTAGTAAAACCGGTCATCGGCAAAGTAGTAGCGGCCCTGGTAGGCTCCGGCGTGGAAGCCCGCGCCGTAGTAAAACTGCAGGCCCTTGGCATCGGGCACGCCAATGTGCTTTTCGCCCAGAATGGTGAGGCGGCCACCGTGTGCTTTGTACTCCGTCGTGAGCAGGGCCTCGATGGCCACGCCCTTGCCGCTGCCCAGAAAGTGCTTCAGCGTGAGTCCCGACGACCAGCCGCCACCGCGCAGGCCAATGCCCGTGCTATAGCCCGAACCGCTGCCACTGCCCCCGCCGCTGCTTTTTTTCTTCGATTGGGCGTTAGCGGCCAGGCCGGGTAACAGTAGTAGCAGAAATCCGGTAAGACGTAAATAATTCATGAAAAAACACTGTTTGGTAATGTTAAAAGTTGGACAAAAGTAAGCAGTAAGGCGGGAAGCGCGCCACAGCCCGCAGGTAGCAGTCCAGAGCCAGGTGGTGCGACAAACTCCCCAGTGGGCTTGTTCAGACAGGCGTTCAGTGGTACGACGACCAACCAGTCGTCGCACCACTCCGTGTCAGGCCGCCGCCAGGCTGCGTAGCTGTCAGGTGCCGACCAGGTATAAACCGAAACGAGCGACCCACCAGGGCCGCTCGTTTCGGTTGCAACGCGATGGTGCGGCGGGCACAATTGCCGGCACTCCGGTTGGCTTTGGGTTATTTGATGCGCTCCAGGAGCCAGGTGCCCAGCGGCGGGCCGTCGGGCGCGGAGCCGGTGGCGGGCGGCAGCCGCAGCGGGGCTACCACGCCGGCCGGCAGGGTGGCCTGGTCGGGGGCAGTGAAGCTGGGGCCGCTGTCGGTGCCGGCGTCGTAGGCACGGGCGGGCACCCGGCGCTGGGCCACCCATTGGCCGTTGGCATCGAGCAGGTTTTCATCTTCCACGGCCGCAAACCAGTCCGGGCTCGGCGCAATCATCGTCACCAGGCTCAGGCGGGGGTGGGCGGCGTCGAGGCGAATGGTGTCGGCCACCATCCCCGGCGAGTTGATGACGCGCCCCTCCAACATTCGGAAAGCTGCGCCACTGCTTACCAAGGCCGTTATTTCGGCCCGCAACGCGGTATTGTTGCCGCGCTCAGCCATATCCCTAATGCCGGTACTGGCCAGCTGGCCGGGCCGGAACAGCAGCCCATCGGCCCGGTGCGAAGCCCCGATAACTGCCGAAAAATGCGCCCCGGCCGGGAAGTTGGCGTGCGTGTCGGCGCTCCAGGTGGCTTCGAACGTGACGCGGTATAGGGCCGGCCCAACGGTTGGGGCGGGGGGCTGCTCGGCCGGGCTGGTGTTGGTGCAGGCTGCCAGCCCAAGCATGGCGGGCCACAGGCCCAGGCGATGGAGTGAACGAGGCATGGCGCGAAAAAACGGGATTAGACGAGTGGAATTACAGCGCCTGGGCCACCTGCCGCACGCTGGTGCGGTGGCGGTAATCGGTATTGAAGTAGGCAAACTTGATTTTGCCATCCTGGCCGATGACGTAGGTGGCGGGCACGGGCAGAATGTTCTGGTCGAGCCCATTGGCCTTTTTCAGGTCGACGCCAAAGCCCAGGTACTTTTTCGCCGTGGCATCGTCCACCACAAAGGCCGTTTTATAGGCCTTCATAATGGTCAGGTTCTGGTCATGTACGATGGGGAACGACGCCTTGGTTTTGGCCACCGTCTGGTCGATGTTAGCCGGCGTTTCGGGCGTTATCACCACCACTTGCGCGCCCTTGGCCGTGAGTACCTGCAGCGAATCCTGCAGCTGGCTCAGCTCCTTGTTGCAGTACGGGCACCACTGCCCACGGTAGAAATACAGCACCACGGGACCCTTTTTCAAGAGCTGGCGCAGCTCCACTGGCCGGCCGGCGGCATCCTGGCCTTTAAAAGCCGGAGCAGTGCTACCCACCGCCAGGGCCGAGGCCGTGAGTGATGGAGCGGGGGCAGTTTGGGCCAGCGCCGGAGCGGCCAGCACTGCCAGCGCGCCGGTAAGGTTCAAAAAGGACTTCATGAGCTTGGGGAAATAACGAATAGTTGCGGGGCCAGACGGCCACCCGCTGCTACCCTTACACCCGGGTTCGCTTTTTGTTCAGCGCCCCTTACCCACGGTATCGGTCAGGAAAAAACCAGCGGCTACTTCGGCCAGAGCAACCCGCGCCGAAGTGGCCGCCAATGCAGCAGATAGCAGCAGCGCGCCCCACTGGCAGCTGGCAGTGTGCTGTTGCGGCAGGTAGCAATTTTTACGGCAGGTTCTTAAAGCGGTTTTCAGATTCGTGTACACGTAGCGCGAACTTTGTAGTTCGCGTCCCCGCGCCGTGTCAACGATTCACTAACGGCGCGGGGACGCGAACTACAAAGTTCGCGCTACTGCCTGCTGGCCTCCTAAGCTGTACACAAACCCGAAAACTGCTCTAGGTTGTCCCAGCTGTTAGTCCCGGGCCAGCTCGTCGGAGAGATGCACGCGCACACCCCCGCCGTCATCCCCGGCGGCGTGGAGCATGGCGGCGGCCACCGTAGCCCCGGTCACGGGGCGGTACTTCAGCAGCGGGCCGCGCAGCAGCGGGCTCACCAGCCGTAGCGCTACGGCCCCCAGGCGCTCGCCCAGGCGGGGCTGCGCCCGCTCGCCCAGCAGCAGCGAAGGCCGGAAAATATGAATGGCCCGGAAAGGCGTCTGGCGCACGGCGGCTTCCATTTCGCCCTTCACCCGGCTGTAGTAGATGGAGCTTTCGGCATCGGCCCCCATGCTGGATACCACCATGAACTGCGCGGCAAAGTTGCTGGCCGCCAGCGCTGCCAGCTGCACCACGTACAGGAAATCGACTTTGAAAAATGCCTCCTTCGAGCCCGCCTGCTTCATGGTGGTACCCAGGCAGCAGTACACGTCGTCGGCGATGAGCTTGAGGCGCACCTCATCCAGCTTGTCCAGCTCCGTGACCACCTGCACCAGCTTGGGATGGATGGTGGGCACGGCCTTGCGGCCCACCACAATTACCTTGGTGTAGCGGTCCGAAGCCAGCAGCAGCGGCAGCAATTGCGAACCAATGAGGCCCGTGGCCCCGGCGAGTAAAGCAGTTTTCATAGATGGGATGGCAAACTCCCCTCCTTGGATAAGGAGGGGATGTTTTCGCGCAGCGAAAACGGGGGTGGTTGGATTCGTTGAACGACAGCCGAACGACGATGGTAGAACGGGTATTTCGGGCGCGGGTTGAAGCAAAGGCCATAAGGCCAACGCCAGGAAATTCGGGCAGCTTTGTGCAGACCTTGTTCAGGTTTCGTTCTGCCTCGTTCAGGCATCGTTCAACGAATCGAACCACCCCCGTTTTTGCTACGCAAAAACTCCCCTCCTTATCCAAGGAGGGGAGTTAGTCGTTCTACTACTTCAGCACCGTTGCTTCGGGCTCCAGCAGCACCAGTCCCTGCCGGAACAGCGCCCCCAGGGCCTTTTTAAATACCTTTTTGCTCATGCCCACGCGGCGGTACACGTCCTCGGCCAGGCTCTTGTCGCCCAGCGGCAGGCGGCCGCCCGGCGCGGCCTGAATGGCTTTGAGCAGCGTATCCGTCGCCGATTCCACCTCGCCGTAGCCTTCCTTTTGCAGGCGCACGTCGAGCTTGCCATCGGCCCGCACTTGGCGCAGGAAGCCGGATAGCTGCTCGCCCAGGCGCAGGGGGCGGAATACTTCGTTGTGAAACAGCAGCCCCTGATGCGTGCCGTTCACAATGATGGGGTAGCCCAGCTCGGTTTCGTCGGCCACCATGATGCTCACTGCGTCGCCGGGCTCGCCCCGAAAAGGCTCGTTGCTGATGAACTGCTTCCACTTGGTGGAAGCCACGAGGCGGTCGCTTTCCTCGTCGAGGTACACGTACACGAATACCCGCTCGCCGGTGCGCAGGTCGCGCCGCTGGTTGCGGAAGGGCAGGAGCAGGTCTTTCTCCAGGCCCCACTCCAGGAAGGCGCCGGCCGGGCCGTGGTCCTTCACCATGAGGCCGGCGTAGGAGTTCACCAGCGCCAGGGGCCGCAGGTTGGTGGCAATGAGGCGGTCTTCGGAGTCGCGGTACACGAACACGCGCACGATGTCGCCCACGCGGGTGCCGGCCTCCACGTACTTTTCGGGCAGCAGCAGGTCGCCGTCGTCGGAGGTGAGGTAGAGGCCGATGCTGGTTTCGCGGGCTACTTCGAGGTCGTTGTAATCGCCGAGGAGGAGGCTGGCCATAGGGGGTAATCTTAAGGGGTGAAGGGGCAAAGGTCGGGAGGAAATGAATTTGAGGCGGCTGCAGCCATTGTTGCGCTGCTGATTACGCCCCCCGCGCCCCCCCAGCTGCCCGCCGCAGCTCCAAAAAAACGCCGATAATACCGTTTCATTCTCAGGCGGGTGGGCCAATTCGAGCCGCTGGAGGGCAATTAATCTATAACCTTATATAATTCGTAGGGTATAGCAGGTAGCTACGCGTGTGGCCCGGCGTGCTGCTTTTTCGCGCTTTCGGGGCCTTTCTCTATCCTAAAACCCTCCCATATGAGACACCTTTTAACAACTCTTCAAGCCGTTGCCATCGTGGGGCTGGTCGCCTCGCACGGCCACGCCCAAACGGCCGACCGCAAAACGGCCGTCAGCCTCTTCGGCAGTGCTTACCAGTACAAAGGCAGCCTGGGCGAAGACTTCTGGAAATGGGACCGCAACGCCTACGGCCCCGGCTTTGGCATCAACCGCTACCTTACCCCGGGCCTCGACCTGAGCCTGCAGGGCAGCTACGTGGAGCTGAAAGGTACCCAGAGTGCCGCCACTTACTTCAGCACCAACGTGGTGAATGCCAATCTGGCCCTCAAGCTGAAGCTGAATAACGGCTGGACCCTGAAGGAAGACGCCCGCGTGCAGCCCTACCTGCTGGCCGCCCCCGGCTACGTGTACATGAGCCGCGAAGGCAAGGTGCGCGGCCTGAGCGTGAACGAAAACAAGTCGTACTTCGACCTGTTCGGGGCCGCTGGTATCAACTTCCGGCTTTCTGATGCGGTGGGCGTGTTCGTTCAGACCGGCCAGCACATTCCCCTCAATGCCAACATCGACGGCGAGCCCATCCGCGACTCCGACAAGTTCGATGACCGGTACCTGCAGCACACCGTGGGCCTCACCATTGCCTTCGGTAAAGCCAAGGACACCGACGGCGACGGCGTGCCCGACCGCAAGGACAAATGCCCCAACACGCCCGCCGGCGTGGCCGTAGACCCCACCGGCTGCCCCCTCGACCGCGACGCCGACGGCGTGCCCGACTACCAGGACAAGTGCCCCGATGAGAAAGGCCTCGCCACCCTCGAAGGCTGCCCCGACCGCGACGGCGATGGCGTGCGCGACAGCGAAGATGCCTGCCCCGATACCCCCGGCAAGGCCGAGCTGAAAGGCTGCCCCGACGCCGACAATGACGGCGTGCGCGACCAAGATGACAAGTGCCCCGACACCCCCGCCGGCACCCGCGTAGATGCCAACGGCTGCCCGCTGGTGCTCGACCAGGACCGCGACGGCGTGCTCGACAACGTGGACAAATGCCCCGACACCCCCGCCGGTGCCCGCGTCGATTCGGTAGGCTGCCCACTGGCCATCGACCCCAGCTTGCTGAAACTGCAGGTGCCCATCCGGTTCCGCACCAACAGCACGGTTATCGAGCGCAACTCGTACCCCACGGCCAACCGCATTTCGCAAGCCATGAAAACCCACCCGGACTATCAGCTGCGCATTATCGGCCACGCCGACAGCCGCGGTACCGACGAGTACAACCAGGGCCTCTCGCTGCGTCGTGCCGAAGCCGTGAAACGCTACTTCACCAACAAGGGTGTCGAGTCCAGCCGCATCATCACCGAAGGCCGGGGTGAGAGCGAGCCAGCGGCACCCAACACCACCCCCGCCGGCATGACGAAAAACCGCCGGGTCGAATTCCGATTCGAGTTCATTCCCGTTCCCGCGCCCGTGCTCTAAGCATTGGCCCGGAAACGATAAAAAAGAGCCCCACCGCATTGGTGGGGCTCTTTTTTTGTGTTCTCGGAATGGCGTTTCAGGGGCTTTTTCGCAAGTAGCCAGCACGGCGCAGCGACGCATCTTCGCGATTCCTATGGTTCTGGGCAGAGGTAAGCGTTGCTCCGGTCCGACCGCCCTAGGCGGTCTGACCGGTTGTCGTCAGGGCGAAATCGCTGTGCTTCAACCGGTCAGACTGCCCAGGGCGGTCGAACCAGCAGGCCTGGCTTGGATACAGTTACTTCTGCGCCAGTGCTTACAACAGCTTCATTCTGAATTAAATGTATTGCATTTAAATCGTCACACCTCTCTTTCAGCCACCGCTGCTACTGCAGAAGCGCTTATGGCCGAAACAGCGGGGCGCAGCTGCAGCCTGGCATCCACCACTACGGCCAGCAGCGCGCCGGCCACCGGCCCTGCCACATATACCCACCAGTCCATCCAGATACCGCTGAGCAGGGCTGGGGCCAGCGAGCGGGCCGGGTTCATGCTCGCGCCCGTGAGGGGCCCGGCCACCAGTGCCTCCAGCGCCACCGTGACGCTGATGGCCAGCCCCGCCAGCATGCCCACTTCCTTGGAGCCCGAGGTAACCCGGAAAATCACCAGCATGAGCCAGAAGGTGAGGAAGGTTTCGATGCCCAGCGCCTGCCAGGGGCCATGGGCCGGCAGCGTCGCGCCCAGGTCCGAGCCCGGGGTGGCAATCAGCTTCACCAGCCCGCTGCCCACGGCCGCGCCGGCCAGTTGCGCCAGCACGTAAGGCAGCACCCGCCGCCCCTCAAACCGGCCCATGGCCCAGAAGGCCACCGTCACGGCCGGGTTCACGTGCGCGCCGCTGGTTTCGCCCAGGCTCTGGATGATGATGAACACCACCAGCCCAAAGGCCGCCGCCACGCCGCCGTGCCCCAGCGCGTGGGTCTGGGCATCGACGACGGCCGCGCCGGTCCCAAAAATCAGTAGAATGGCCGTGCCCAGCATCTCGGCCAGCAGGCAGGTTCGGAGCGTCGGCTGCATTAGTTTTCCGTCGGGTTCGTAGTGCCCACCACGGCGCTGCGGCGCTCCAGCAGCAGGGTGTCGTGCCACGCGCCGCGCAACTGGCCGATGCGCTCGCGCCGCCCCACCTGCCGGAAACCCACGGCCTGGTGCAGCCGCACGCTGGCCGTGTTTTCGGGGAAAATGCCGGCCTGCAAGGTCCACAGACCGTTTTGTTCCGATTCGGCCACCAGTGCTTTCATCAGGGCCAGCCCCACGCCACGCCCCCGGGCCGCCGCGGCCACATACACGCTCACCTCGGCCACGCCCGCATACACGCAGCGCCCCGAAACCGGCGAAAGGGCCACCCAGCCCAGCACGGTGCCGGTTTCATCGGTGGCTAGGAGGCGGCAGGTGGACAAGTGGCCGGTATCCCAGGCCTGCCAGGTGGGCGGCTCGGTGGTGAAAGTGGCCATGCCGGTGGCCATGCCCTCGGCGTAGATGGCGCGCACCGCCGGCCAGTGCTCAGCCACCAGGGGAAGAATGGTCATGGAGAGGAAGAGGAAAGGTGATAAGGATTGTGATGTTAAGCAAGAACGTCATGCCGAGCGCTGCGAAGCATCTTTACTGCGGTAGTAATTGATTTTACTATGGCGGCAAAGATGCTTCGCAGCGCTCCGCATGACGTTCTGATAGCGCGTCACCCCTAAAACTCGGTCCGCACAAAATCCCGGGCGTAGGCCTTCACTTGGTCGCGCACACTCCGGAACTGGTCCATTATTTCCGCCTCGGTGCCGGTTGCTTTGGCCGGGTCGGGGAAGTTGTGGTGCAGCTTTTTGGCCGTTGAGGGAAACACCGGGCACACCTCGTTGGCATGGTCGCACACGGTGATGACGTAGTCGAAAGGCACGGCGGCGTATTCGTCTACATGGTTGCTGGTGTGGGCCGAAATGTCCACGCCATCCTCGGCCATCACGCGCACGGCGCGGGGGTTGAGGCCGTGCACTTCCACGCCCGCGCTGTACACGGCTGCCCGCTCGCCCAGCTCCTGCGCCAGGTAGCCATGTAGCAGCTGGCTGCGGCAGGAGTTGCCGGTGCACAGCACCAGGATGTTTTTCTTATCAGACATAAAGTTGCTGAAAATCAATGCGAATGAAAGGGTTTAGCAGTTTCTAGCAGCACCCGCCGCCCGGCGTGCAGGCCGCCATCTGCAGCTGGGGCAGGGCAAATTGCTGGTCGGCCGGAATGCCGCAGGCATCCTGCGCCAGGCAGGCGGTTTGCTTGGCCGTGAGCCGGAAATCAGTCCCATCAAAGGCCAGCCCGAACTTGCCGATGGTGGCCTGCTGGTACTCTACTTCGATATCCAAATCCTCGCGGCCCAGGATTTTTTCCGACAGCTTCAGGATGTTCAGAAATTTCTGCGGGGCCAGCCGGTGGTCGTAGTCGCCGGCCTCCCAGAGCTGGAAGTTGGCCACCGTTTCGCGCCGTTCCACGCCGCCGCAGTCGATAAAATGCTTGCTCACCAGCCCTACCTCCGTCACGTGGAAATGGGCGGGCAGGGAAGTGCCATCGGGCAGCCGGAAGCTCACGGCACTCAGGCCGTTCAGGGCCTCTTTCATCTCAGATATTTTCATGATGGTGTGATTGATTGGGTGAAAAATGGATGTTGAGAAAAGGCGCGGGTTGCCAGGCGGCTCAGCAGCAGCTGGGGGCGGCAGTAGGGGCGAGGGCCACAACGGGCACCTCCGCCAGCAAATCGCCGAGCAGCTGCCGGGCCACGGTCCAGCCGGCCGCGTCCAGGCAGTAGCACACGCGCGGCCCGTCTACCTCGCCCTGCACCAGCCCGGCGGCCTTCAGCTCCTTCAGGTGTTGCGATACGGTGCTTTGCGACAGGGGCAGCTCCAGCACCAGCTCGCCGCACACGCAGGCTTGGCGTTGGGCCAGCAGACGCACAATAGCCACCCGCGCCGGGTGCCCCAGGGCTTTGGCAATGGCCGCCAGCCGCTGCTCGGCCGCCGTGAACTCGGCTCGCTTATGTATGGCCATGAGGGAGATAATTTGCTTATCGTCGATTTACGATTATAAAGGTACGAGGTTTGCTTTATTCTATTTTCATCGTCCCGGTATTTCTTGAAATAGTTAAATTAAATAATTGCTAACAATAATCAGCTTGTTATTTTTAAAATGCAAGTGAGTGATAATTTTGTGGCGCAGTAATTGCCCTTGGGTAATTACCAGACGTGTTTGCTGCCTGTGAGCTTTGCCGGGAATGCCTTTTTTAAGTTTTTAATTATGCCTGCCAGCATATTTATTTTATTTACAAAAGCCAATTCCGGTAAAACTTTCGTAGATTAGTCTGTTGCTAGCCTTTCCGGCCTGGCGTTTATCCTCTACTCTTTATTCCCTCGCAACATGCTGAATCCTTTACGCTTTCTACTTGGTGTTGGCCTGCTGGGCTTGCTGGCCACCGGCCAGAGCCTGGCGCAAACCGGCCCCAACCCGGCTGCCCCCACCAGCCCCCTGTCCCCGGCGGCCATTAAGCCCGATTCGGTGTTCATCAACCCGGAGGTGCGCCCGCAGTTTGTGGGGGGAGATAAGGCCTTTATGGCTTACCTCAGCAAGAATATTCACTACCCGCAGCAGGCGTTGCAGCGGCGGGTATCGGGACGCGTAATGGTCAACTTCATCCTCAGCGCCCAGGGCCGGGTGCAGGATGCCCACGTAGTAAGCGGCCCCGGCAACGGCCTCAACGACGAAGCCCTGCGCCTGGTGTGGCTGATGCCAGCCTGGGAGCCCGCCCGCTCCAACGGCCAGCCCGTGCGCGTGGCCTGCACCGTGCCCATCTCCTTCAACACAGAACGATAGGTAAACTGGCAAATGAGTAACTGAGTAAGTTTAAAAATTTACTCAGTTACTCATTTGCCAGTTTACTGATAAGGTGCCGTGCCGGGTGGCCCGAGGCCAAAATCGTTGAACGTAACCGTTTCGCGGGTCGATTCAAACATTTTGATGCCGTTGGGCGTGGCCAGACCGCGCGGGTAGTAGCCGATGAGCAACTGAAACGTGCGCAGGGCCGTGAACTCGTTGCGAAAGCGCAGGCCCAGGCCAAAGGCCGTGTAGGGCGAATTGGCGAAGGGCGTGCCGCCCCGGGGCTGGTCGCTCACCCAGGCCGCGTCGGCGAAGGCAATGCCGGCCAGCCGAAAGCCCAGGAGCGAAAGCGGCGTAAAAAGCGTGGTTTCGTAGTTCACCACGAAGCGGCTGGTGGCGATGATGGGCTGCCCCGGCGAGAACCCGCGCAAGCCCCGGTCGTTGGTGATGCCCTGGAGCAGGTCGCCGGGGTTGCGGTTCAGGCCAATGGTGCCCCGGCTGCTGAGAAAGTGCCGGTACTGCCAGTTGCCTATTTGGTAGAGCCTGGTGAAGGCCGTTAGCTCGGTGCCCAGCAGGCCCTGCTGCCACACGCGGGGCTGGTTCACGGTCTGAAACGACCCAAAATCGACGGCTCCGTATAGGTAGCTGCCCCTGGCGCTGAAGCTGGCCGCCGCAATGCGCGCATTGAAGTAGCGGCGCGGCAGCACACTATTCACATCGTAGCCCGCCGTGAAGCTCATCAGCGTGCCCGTGGGCACGTCCTCGGTGCGGCCAAAGCCGAACAGGTACCGGGCCTTATAATAGCGGCGCACCGAATAGCCCACCGTGCCCAGCAGCAGCGTACCGTTGTGGTAGTCCGGCGGCGGAGCGTCGGTAGGCTGGGGGGTAACGGTGAAGTTGGTGTTGATGACGCGGGCCGCCACGATGATGCGGCCCGGGTTTTCGTAGCCCAGGTCGTAGGAGCGCAGGCGCAGGGCGCGGCCCACCCACGCATCCTGCACGTAGTTGCGCAGGGGGTAGAGCACGTACTGCTGCCCAGCGGGCGGGGCCTGCAGGCCCACGTTCTGGTCGTAGGCATTGAAGCTGATGGCTCCGGCGTAGCGGGTGCTGGGCGAGTAGAAGTCGCGGGTGAGCGACACTCCGGCCGAGCGGTAGTTGTTTTCGTTGCGGTAGCGGGCCTGCGCGAAGAGAAAATGCCGAAACGGAGCCGTGTAGCTGCCCTGGTAGGCCCAGGTTTGGGGCAGGTCGCGGCCGTAGCTATAGGAGTTGGCCAGCTGGTGGCCCTGGCCCAGGAAATTGTCGTCGCCGGCCGTGATGACGCCCGACGTGGCCGTGCCCACCTCCACGCCGGCCGTGATGCTGAACACGTCCTTGGTTAATACCTCAATATCAACACTATCCCGGGTGGTGGTGCGTTCGTTCACCAGCACGCGGGCATCCAGGATTTCGGGCGTCTGGCGCAGCAGGCGCTCCGATTCGGCCAGAGCCTGGGGCTCCAGCTGCTGGCCCGAGCGGAACAGCAGCACCTGCCGGATGCGCGAGCGGGCCGTTTTGATGTGCAGCGCATTGCCCCCCTTCTCGAGCACGGTGCGCGGCACCCGGGCCGAGTCCGCAAGGTTGTAGCCAAAGGCATCGAGCGTGCGAATGTTGATGCGCCGCACGATTTTGAAGTTGTGGCGGTCGAACTGCCGGTCCAGCAGCACGGCATCGAGGCCGGCCTGCTCCTCCTGCCGCCGCGTGAAGTTGAATAGGGCCGAAGCCGCGCGGCCGGCAATGGTTTTGCGGCGCGAGTAGGCTTGCAGCCGGTTCAGCAGCCGCTGCTCGTCGAAGCGCTGGCGCAGGGAGTCGGGCCGCTGGGGCAGGATTTCCAGCTTGGCCTTCAGCGAATCGGGCGGCACCGCCGAGCGCGGGTCGAACGACTGCGCGCGCGCCGGCCCGGCCAGCAGGCCCAGCAGCAAAAA
The DNA here is from genome assembly GCF_012275535.1 of Hymenobacter artigasi. Classification (GTDB taxonomy): domain Bacteria; phylum Bacteroidota; class Bacteroidia; order Cytophagales; family Hymenobacteraceae; genus Hymenobacter; species Hymenobacter artigasi. Next base: position 267,854 of record NZ_JAAVTK010000007.1, read on the forward strand.
CACAAGCAGGACAGGACCGCGGAAATTCATTTGGGGACGCAACGCCGCAAATTACGAAAAGGAGCCGGGCGCGGCCAGTTCCGGGTTTGGCTGGTGGTTGGGTGCTAAACTGCGGCCAACGCACACGGCCAAAATGCGGCCAGCGTGCGCGCCACGCCAAACGGCGGTTGAGGTTTACTAAAAATCACGACTCAGCGACCACGTATATTTTACCAGGGAAAGAAACTATTTCCAATAAAATTAGCTTAAATCATAGTGCCCGTTTGGGTGCTGATTCGTAATTTTAAGGCCGAAAGCAACGTCCCGCCGCATGAACGAGCGCATTCAGGAGAAACTAAGCATATTAGCTGACGCGGCCAAGTACGATGCCTCGTGCAGCAGCAGCGGCGGCAAGCGTAAAAACGAAAGCAAAGGCCTGGGCAACGCCGAGGGAATGGGCATTTGCCACAGCTACACCGAGGACGGCCGCTGCGTGAGCCTGCTCAAAATCCTGCTCACCAACCACTGCATCTTCGACTGCGCCTACTGTGTCTCGCGCCGGAGCAACGACGTGAAGCGCGCCGCCTTTACCGTGGATGAAGTGGTGGACCTCACCATCAATTTCTACCGCCGTAATTATATCGAAGGGCTGTTTCTGAGCTCCGGCATCTTCTCCAGCCCCGACTACACGATGGAGCGCCTGGTGCGCATCGTGAAAAAGCTGCGCACCGAGCACCGGTTCAACGGCTACATCCACGTCAAAACCATTCCCGGTGCGAGCGAGGAGCTGATTGCCGAGGCCGGCCTCTACGCCGACCGCCTCAGTGTGAACATCGAGCTGCCCTCGGAGCTGGCCCTCACCACGCTGGCCCCGGAAAAAAACTACCAGGAAATCCTGACCCCGATGGCCCAGATTCGGGACGGCATTATCCAGAATAAGGAGGAGAAGGCGCTGTTTAAGAAAGTGCCCGGCTTCGCCACCGCCGGCCAGAGCACCCAGCTCATTGTGGGGGCCAGCGCCGAAACGGATTTGCAAATCATCAAGCTCACCGACAGCCTGTACCAGGGCTACGGCCTGAAGCGCGTGTACTACTCCGGCTACATCCCCGTGACCGACGATGCCCGCCTGCCGCAGGTGACGCAGCCGCCCGTCATCCGCGAGCACCGCCTGTACCAGACCGACTGGCTGATGCGCTTCTACGGCTTCCAGGCCGATGAAATCCTCGACCCCGCCCACCCGCACCTCGACCTCGAAATCGACCCCAAGCTGGCCTGGGCCCTGCGCAATCGCCACGTTTTCCCCGTCGATGTGAACGTGGCCGACTACGAGATGATACTGCGCATTCCCGGCGTGGGCGCGCGCTCGGCCAAGCGCATCATCGCGGCCCGCCGCTTCGCCACGCTCGACATGGAAACCCTGCGCCAGCTGGGCGTGGTGCTCAAGCGCGCCAAGTATTTCCTAACCTGCCGGGGCGAGCACCAGCCCGTTATCGGCGAGCTGACCGAGCAACAGGTGCGCCGCCAGATTCTGTTCGGGGCCGGTTCGGTGCGCTCAGCCCTGGTCACGCAGCAGCTCGATTTATTCGCCCAAGCCTCCTGATTCCGTAATGCAAGCCGATTTCAACGCTGAATTTTCCACCGCGCAGCTGCACCCCGGCCACTTGGGCGGCGTGCAGCACGACATCCTTTTTTCTGTCATGAAAGTCATTCATCGCCAGCCCGAAAATATTGTTCGGCCCGTCATCGCGTCTTCCGACAAAGTGAACCGGCTCTCATGCTGCTGCCGCATCAGCGAGCTGATGCCGCTGGTGCGCCAGCTGCACGACGAAGCCCGCGCCCGCCACGAAGCCCGCCGCCACGGCGAGCAGCGCCAGCAGGCGGCGTAAGGCCGGCATACCCACGGGGGCGCTTGCTGCGTGGTTGCACCGGGCGTTTGGACGCTGCCGGGCCGTCGTGGTTTGGCGACGGCCCGACGGCCGCCGCTTGTATGCAGAATTGAAGGTAGCCGGGTCGTCCGGCAGTGGCTTGCTCATCTGGTAGCAAGTCACTGCCGGACGACCCGGCTTTGTATTGATGGGGTGGCAAATCGAGCGAATCCACCCAGGTTGCCTTGGGCAAAAGGGGCGCCGGCTTCGGTAGTATAAGTGACTTTCACCTACCTTAATACAGCAGTGGATAGGGTGAAAACGCCGTTTTTGGTTGTGCCTATACGCTTATTGCACACGGGCGGCGCTTGCCATTAATGCGGTTGAGTGCGGCAGGGAGCAACTATACGCAGCCGCTAAAGGCGGCTGCTCGCAGGCAGCTAATTACGCCGCACGCACAAGATTATCGGCAGGAATAATACCCGGTACAGGCGGCTGCAACCCCCACCTGACTGGCTCCATTGGCCTAACGCATGCCCGGGGTCATCCTTTTTTTCGGCATCCAATAATTATTTCTCTTACCAATTTTCCCAAAATTCCCATGAAAAAAAACGACTACTCTATCTTGGATTTATCGGTTTGCCGCCTGCTTTTGCTGCTGTGGCTGTTGAGCACGCTGGGAGAAACGGCCTCGGCGCTGGCCCGGCCCGTAGGGGTGCTGGTTGACTATTGCTTTACCACGCCCGACTACGCTGTGCTGGCCGAAACGGTGGGGCCGAATGTGAACTTCACGTTTCACCCCCTGGGGGCCACGGCGGGCGGCAATCTGGCCATTCTCTACCTCCGCGAGGGCCCTGCGGGGGCTTACCCGGGCTACACGATGACGAAAAATGCGGCCGGCGACTTCACCTTCAGCAAAGCCGTTGCGGGGGGCGTGGTGACGAGCCTGTACTTTACCTACGAGGTGGGGCCCGGCGGCCCGCAGCGCAATACTGCCGCCACGCCGCACAGTTACACCGTAGGCACGGTGTGCGCCGTATCGTCGAGCAACGTGCCGCCCACGGTTAGCCTCACCGCACCCGCGGCTTCGAGCGTTTTCGCCGCGCCGGTCACCATTACCCTCACGGCTAATGCCGCTGATTCGGATGGCAGCATCGCCAAGGTAGAGTTCTATCAGGGCACTACTTTGCTGGGCCAGGACCTCACGGCTCCTTACGCTTATACCTGGACGGGCGTGGCCGGCGATGCCTATTCGCTCACGGCCAAGGCTACTGATAACGGCAATGCCAGCACCACTTCGGTGGCGGTGGCCATCCTTGTGCAAAGCCCGGACGGCTACTGCTCCACCCGGCCCGACTATTCCTACTCGGCCGTGACGACCGGCGGCAACGTGGCCTTCACGTTCCATCCGCGCGGAGCCACGGCGGGCGGCAATCTAGCCATTGTGTTCATCCGCGAAGGCTCAATAGGGGCATACCCGGGCTACACCATGGTTAAGAACGCAGCCGGCGACTTCACCTTCAGCAAAGCCATTGCCAGCGGCACCGTTACGAGCGTGTATTTCACCTACGAAATCGGCCCGGGCGGCGCGCAGCAAACCTCCCTCACCGACCCGCATATCTACACCGTAGGCACCAGCTGCCGCACGGCCACGGCCACCGCCACTCAGCCCGCGTCCCTCACAACAGCACTGAGCATTTCCCCTAATCCGGCCCCGGGCCGCGCCGTGCTCACCTTTGCGCCGGGGCCGGCTTCCGCCTTTGTGGCAACGCTTTACGACCTGCGCGGGGCACGGGTGAAAACCATCGCAACGGGTACTGCTGAGGCAGGCAAGGCGTTAGCGCTGCCGCTCGGCACCGAAGACCTGGCTAATGGCATTTACCTGGTGAAGCTGCAAACCAGCTACGGCGTTGCCACGGCGCGCCTGGTGGTGAGCCGCTAAGGTTGGCCGGGGTGCTGACCAGGACGCTATCCGTCCCGGCCAGCACCCCGAACCAGCGGGGCCGGCGTGCGTACCTGGTATTTATTCGCCACATTGATTTGCTTGTATGAAACCGATTCGTCGCCCGGCGTCGCTGGTGGGAGGCGCTGCCCGCAGCCGCCCGGCCCCCGCGCTCACCGCTACGCCGCTGGACTACACCTACGACGGCACCTTTGAGGGGCTGCTCACGGTGCTGTTCAGCATCTACGAAAGCAAGTCGCCGCCCAACAGCATTCAGCCCGAAGCCACGGCCCAGAGTGGCCTGTTTGCCCAGCCCGCCCACCGCGAAACCGATGAAGCCCGCGCTACCCGGGTGTGGGAGGGGCTGCTGAAAACGATGGACGCCGAAGCCCGCGCCCGCCTCTACCACGTTTTTCTGAGCGAGGATGCCGACCGGGAGCTGCTGGTTTTTCGCTACGTCGATTTGGCCCTGCGCTCGCCGGTTGATGTGGCCGAGAACTACGCCAACGCCGACGTGCGCCGCGTGCAGCGCCTGGCCCAGATGATGTTTCGCGAAAAGCACCGCATGGAGGCCTTCGTGCGCTTCGAGAAAACCAGCGACGAGCTGTTCCACGCCACCATCGAGCCGGATATGGACGTGCTGCCGCTCATCGCCGCGCATTTCACCAAGCGCTACGCCGACCAGCGCTGGCTGATTTATGACCGCCGCCGCCACTACGGGCTGTACTACGACCTCACGCGCACCGACATTGTGCAGTTTGAAAACCCCACGGGGCAGAAATCAACCGATATTTCCGCTACCGTACTTGATGAGCGGGAGCCGTTGTTCAAGCACCTTTGGCAGACGTATTTCGACCACGTCAACATCCCCGAGCGCAAAAACCTGAAGCTGCACCGCCGCCACATGCCGCTGCGCTACTGGAAATACCTCAGCGAAAAGCAGCCCCGCGAAGTGCGCTTCGAGCCCATCAAAAACAAGCAGGTGATTGTGGGCAAGGAGGTGTCGGCGGGCCAAAAGCTGCTGCCGCCGCCGCAGTAAGACCTTGTAGCACATGCTTTAGCTTGTGCATTGTGCCGAATGTCGTTCAGCGCCGCACAGGCTAACGCATGTGCTACAAGGCGGCTGGGCCTAACTTGCGGGCTAATCCGAGTTTTAGCCATGAGTACGACACTGGTTTTTGGAGCCTCCGGGCAATTGGGGCAGTGCCTGGCGCACGTAGCCCGCGAGCGTGGCACAACAGGTCTGCTGTTTTTGGCCGAGGCGCAGGCCAACATCCTCAACCCCGAGGGCCTGGCCACGCTATTTGCCGAGCAACGCCCGGCCTACGTCATCAACTGCGCCGCCTACACGGCCGTGGACAAAGCCGAGGACGAGGTAGACCTGGCCCGTAAAATCAACCGCGACGGCGTGGAAAACCTGGCCCGCCTCTGCGCGGAGCACGGCACCACGCTCATCCAGATTTCCACCGATTTCGTGTTTGCCGGCGGGGGCAACCAGCCCCTTACCGAAACCGACGAAACCGCGCCGCTGGGCATCTATGGCCTCACCAAGCTGGAAGGCGAGCAGGTGATTCCGACCATCACCGAGCAATACTTCACGCTGCGCACCAGCTGGCTGTATTCGGAATTTGCCGGCAACTTCGTGAAAACCATGCAGAAGCTGGGCCGCGAGCGCGACGAGCTGCGCGTGATTTGGGACCAGGTGGGCACACCCACCTACGCCATCGACCTGGCAGGGGTCATCCTCGGCCTCATCGAGAGCGGCAGCACGGCCTACGGCCTCTACCACTACAGCAACGAGGGCCTGACTTCGTGGTACGATTTCGCCACGGCCATTTTTGAGCTCAGCGGAATTGCGGTGAAAACCACGCCCATCCGCACCGCCGAATACCCCACCAAAGCCACCCGCCCGCCGTTTTCGGTGATGGATAAGACTAAGATTAAGACCCAGCTGGGCGTAGCCATTCCGCACTGGCGCGAGAGCCTGAAAACCTGCGTGGAGCGGCTGGCGGCGGCTGAATAGCCTGCTGCATTAAGCCAAGAAACCCGCTGCCGCAAACCCGCGCCGAATAGTCGGCGCAGGCTTGCGGCAGCGGGTTTTTCAACTATAGCTTACTGAGCGCTGGTGACTGAAGCAGCGGCTGAGTTGCGCCCGTAGAAGCGGCTTACCAGGTAAGCGGCCCCGGTGAATGCACCGCCCAGCATGCACACGCCGGCCCAGCCGCCGTGCACCCAGGCCAGCCCACCGGCCACCGAGCCGAGGGAACCGCCCGTGAAATAGCCGGTCATGTACACGGTGTTGAGGCGGCTGCGGGCCTCGGGCACCAGGGAGAACACCTTGGTCTGGTTGGAGATGTGAACCGACTGCACGCCCACATCCAGTAGGATGACGCCCAGCACCAGCCCGGCCAGGTGGAAGCCGGTGAGGCCCATCAGCACGTAGGCGGCCAGTGCCAGCAGGATGCCTACGCCGATGGTGAAGTCCGGCCCGCGTGTGTCGGCTACTTTGCCGGCCAGCGGCGCGGCTAAGGCTCCCATTGCCCCAATCAGCCCAAAAAAGCCTACTACATCGCTGCCGTACTGGTAGGCCGGGCCTTCCAGAAAAAACGTGAGGGTGGTCCAGAATACGCTGAAGGCCGCAAACAGCAGCCCGCCCACCAGCGCCGAGCGGCGCAGGGCCGGCAGGGTGCTCGTCAGGGTCAGGAGCGACTTCATCAGCGAGCCGTAGGAGCCCGCGAAATTTGGCTGGTCGCGGGGCAGCCGCCAGGCCAGCAGGCCCAGCAGGGCCAGCATCAGCCCGGCCGCTATCTCAAACATGGCCCGCCAGCCCAGGTGCGCGCCCACGTAGCCGCTGAGCGTGCGCGAGGCCAGAATGCCAATCAGCAGCCCGCTCATGATGCGGCCCACGATGCGGCCCCGGTCGGCCTCGGGGGCCAGGTGGGCGGCCATGGGCAGCAGCAGCTGCGGCACCGCCGAGCAGATGCCCAACAGGATGCTGGCCCCCGCCAGCAGCGCAAAGCTGGGCGCAAATGCTGCCAGTCCCAGGCAGGCCGCCGCGCCCAGCAGCATAATCAGTATCAGGCGCTTGCGCTCCAGCATGTCGCCCAGCGGCACCACAAACAGCATGCCCAGCGTGTAGCCCACCTGCGTGGCCGTGGCCACCAGGCTGGCGCTGCTGTCGCTCAGGTGAAAGGTGCGGCCGATGGCGGCCAGCAGTGGCTGGTTGTAGTAGATGTTGGCCACCACCAGCCCGCAGGTGAGGGCCATGAGCCAGACGAGGGCACCGTCGAGCCGGCGAAGGGGTAGGGGAGGCGAAACTGCCGCAGGGGCGGGTTCGGTAAGCAATTCTGACATTTAAATAGCGCGAACGAATCGGGATAGGATGGCGGCGAAATAGCGTTGGGTAACCGCCAACCGGCCCCGATAGTTGCACCGCGCCCGCGCAACCTGCCCGCCGCCCCTGCGTTTGCCCAGCATGAGCCGAGGATTTACCAAGGAAGACGACGCGCAGACGCCGCCCATTATTCCGCCCCGGGCGGCCCTGCCGCCGGGCACGCCCAACTACGTCACGCCCGCCGGCCTGGCGCTGCTCCGTGCTGAGTTGGCTACCCTGGAAGCCGAGCGCGCCCAGGCCGAAGCCAACCACGACAACGACACCGACCGCACCCACCGCCTCTCGCTCTACAACGGCCGGCTGGCCCAGCTGCTGGAACGCATCGGCAGCGCCAAAGTAGTAGACCCCACCGGCCAGCCGCCCAAAGAAGTGCGCTTCGGGGCTACCGTCGCGCTGTGCACCCTGAGCGGCGGCAAGGTGGGTTTCGAGCGAAAATTCACCATCGTAGGCGTGGATGAGGCCGATGTGGCGCTGGGCAAAGTGGCCTTTGTGGCACCCATTGCCCGGGCCGTGCAGGGCGCAAAGCTCCGGCAGCGGGTGCCGCTGAAGCTCGGGCCGCAGGAGGAAATAGTGGAGGTAACCGCCATTCAGTATCCGAATGCGTAATTTTCACCGTTCCGGCCGGTTTAGCTGGCAGGTTTTTACAAGCGTATGATAATTTATAAATCGACTGACTGGTGGGAGGCCCTGCGCCACCTGAGCTCCTCCGAGGTAATCCGGCTGCTCCTGAAAAGGGTGTTGTTCGTGGGCCTCTACGCCAGCCTGATAACGGCCGGGGCCAACCGGTTCGAGCGGCTGCACACGCCCATCGACCGGGAGTTTTTCACCTTTCTGGGCATCATGCTCAGCCTGCTGATGGCTTTTCGGACCAACACGGCCTACGACCGGTTCTACGAAGGCCGCCGCGTGTGGGGCCAGCTCGTGAACAACTGCCGCAACCTGGCCATCGTGGTTGGTGCCCGCCTGCCGGCCGACGATATTGCCACCCGCACCTACTTCGCCCGGCTGCTCTCCAACTTCCCCATCGCCCTCGATGGCCACCTGCGCCACGGCGTGCGGTTCGAGAAGCTGGAAGACGCGACGCCCGGCTTCGTCGAGGAACTGGAGCGGGTTGACCACGTGCCCGCCCGCATCGCCGCCCAGATTCAGGAGTTTTTCGAGCAGCTGCTGCATCAGGGCGTCATTCTGCCCGAGCACCTCATCACCTTCCAGCGGCACCACGAAACCCTGCTCGATGTGGCGGGCGTCTGCGAGCGCATCAAGGGCACGCCTATTCCATTCTCGTACAGCTACTTCATTAAGGGTTTTATCTCGGTTTTTATTCTGATAATGCCCTTCAACCTGCTCGATACCTACCAGTGGCTCACGGTGCCCATCACCATGTTTGGGGCCTATGCCCTGCTGGGCGTGGAGATGATTGGCGACGAGATTGAAGACCCCTTCGGTAAGGACAGTAACGACTTGCCGCTCACCCAAATTTCCAACCGCATCCGTGCCAATGTGCACGAAATCATGCGAGTGGAGCTGGATAAAGAAGTGCGCGAGCTGGCCGACATGCCGTATAGCGTGGTATTCTAAAGTACCCTGGCCGCTGCGAGCCCGCGCGTGGGAATGGAAGCGAGTTGTTCAGCCGTACGGACCCGCAGCGGCCAAGCTCCGCTCAGTCCCTACTTGCCGAAATACGGAAACTGGTCCCGCATATTGTGCACCAGCTCCTTAGCCAGCGCAACCGGGCTCACGCTGGGCTTGCCGCCCAGCTCGTGGTCGAACTGCCATGCCAGCTGGCCGTTCTGGGTATCATAAATATCGAGGTAAGTACGTACCGTATTGTCGGCCATTGGGTTGGCGCCGTTGTTGCTGAGCAAGAACACGGCGATGCTGACGCCACCGGGCAGCAGCTGGCGCATTTCGGTTCGCCCCGTGAGCAGGGCATCGACGCCGAGAGCGGCGCGCAGCTCGGCCATGGTGCGGGTGGGCAGGCTTTCGTAGCTAATGCCCGCCCGGGCCAGGCGCTGATTGGTTTCGGCCGGGTTCTGGAAGGCGACGGTGGTGGGGTGCTGCACCTGTTCGCGCATCAGCTCGGCTTGCAGGGCGGCCTGCAGCTGGTAGCCCATTTGCTGGCGCTCGGCCCGCAGCCCGCTTTCGAGGGTGCTGCCGAGCGAGCGGGTGCTGTCGGCCCACGCCCCGGCGTGCACTACCACATCGCGCAGCCGCTCCAGGTCTACGGCGAAGGGCAGAATGGCCACCGTGCGGTGCGCCGCCAGCGCGGCCGGGGCCAGCGTCTGGCCCTGGAAGCTGCGCCGGGCGCACCCGGGCAGCAGCAGGCTGAGGGCCAGTAACAAGCTAGGGAGAAGGAGCCGCATAGTCGAAGGGATTGGCTGTCTGCGTGCCGGCGGGCCTGGAGCAGCAAGAAAAAGAACTGGCTGATTTGCCAGGCAGCGCAGCGCGAACCGAAAAATTCGCCCTACGCTGCTCCGACGTGCAAACTACTCCTGATAGCGTAGTCGCGGCGAACCCGCACGGGGGCAACAAGCAAAGCAACTGGGCTACAGCCGAACGCCAATACCCACGGCCAGGTCGGTCACGCGGTATTCGGTTCGCTCCACCACCGCACGGTCGTCGCGCCGGCTGATGGCTTCTACATCGGGCAGGGTGGTGTTGTAGGGCGCAAACGATGCCCGGACCGACACCAGCAGGTTGCCGTGAAGGTAGCACAGCTCCGGTTGCACGTAGGAGTAGCTGTACCCGTTTTTCGATACGTTCACCATTTGGCCGATGCTGATGCCGGGCAGCAGCTGGCCGGCCGTTCCCAGCCCCAGGGCCGCATGCAGGCCGGCATCGATGCGCACGCGGGTTAGCAGGCGCACCACGTGCTCGCCCTGACTGGTGCGGAACGGGGCCCCCGTTAAGGTAGTGGTGGTGGTGATATCGAGCTGCTGCAAATCGAGCCCCATGCTGCCCGACGCGGCCAGATGCTTCGACCAGTACCGGAAGGCCTTCACATCAGCAAAGGCCGCGTAGGTGTTGTCGACCTGGAAACTACGGTAATAATCAGATGGATATCCCCCGGGCGTTAGAGCGTTCGTGCTCTGGACGGTGTTGCGGAACAGGCTGGTCTTTGGGCCGGCTTCGGCGAAGAATTGCCATTTTGGCGTCTCTGGCACCGGGGCTACCTGGGCAGCAGCAGTAGAGGCCAGCGCGCAGCCGCTGAGCAGGAGAAAAAGCTTGGGAAACATATGCAGGAAAGGAAACGAGGGTGAGTAGAGAATAACGAAAGCACCGTGCACGGCCGCTACCGAATGCTTATCTTCTGGATGGTGTGGCCCGCTGCCGTTTGCACGCGCACGGTGTAGAGGCCCGGGGGCCGGCCGGCCAGGTCGAGGGGGCAGCTGCTGCGTGGGGTGCTGGCCCAGGTATCGTGAGCTACTTCGCGGCCCAGGGCATCGGTTACGCGCACGTCGGCGGCGGCAGTGGGGGCGGCCAGCTGCAGCGTGAAGCGGCCATCGGGGCTGGGGTTGGGGTAGGCCAGGAAGGCGGCCGGCGCGGCCGCGTCGCGGGTAGGCAGGGCCGTGCCGACCAGGGCCACGTCGTCAATCAGCAGCGTGGTGCCGTTCGTGATGTTATCGGCATCGCCCGAGGAGAAGACTATGCGCACCGAATCGGGCTGCAGGCCCGATAGGTACTGAATGGGCACGGTGGCCAGCGTGTAGGTGGCCGCCAGCGCGGGCAGGATGTAGCCGGGCTGGGCGGGCTGGCCGGCATAGCCCACTACCTCGCGCCGGCCGTTCACGGTGCGCGTGAGTTCCAGGGCCACGCCGGCTGAGTCGGCCAGCGTCCCGCTGAGCCGGTAGTAGAACTGCAGGCTGGTGGGCCGGGCCGTGAAGCCCTGGCCGATTTGCTCCAATTCGAAGTTGGGGCCGATGCTGAGCGCGGAGCCCAGGTAGAGGACGCCGGCGTTGGTGCCCACTACCGGGAGCGTAGCGGTTTGCAGCTGCACGGCAAACGCGCCGCTGTGGGCCGTGGTGCTTTTGCTCACGGTGCCGGTAGCTACCGGTGCGCCGAAAATGGCGGCATACACGTCGTCGGTGGTGAGCCAGCCGGTGGGCTTTTCGGGCGTGCCGGCCCAGGTTTCGAACGAGGCATTGGCCACGGTGCTTTGGGCCTGGGCCGGTACTGCCAGCAGCGAGGTAGCCGCGCTGGCCAGCAGGGAAAGGGTAAGCGTTTTCATAGGGAAAGGCGGTGCGCCAGGAAAGGTAGCCCTTGGCTGCCCGACAAAGGTAAAGGCCTCAATGGCGCTCAGTGCCCTCATAAACAAGGATTTTGCGCTACTGGTAAACCAGTATTTTTGCCGCTCGATGGCAATATCGGCCCGGCTATTCCCTAGGTTTGTCTACCCCAATACCTCACTCATCCTATTGGCCTATGCTTGGTTTGATGCTGCGCGGCAGCGCGTTGCTATTTCTGCTGAGCCTGCTGCCCACCGCCGGCCAAGCCCAGCACCCAGTGATGGTTGATAGCCTCACGCGCCAGCTGCGCCAAGCCACTACCGATTCCATGCGGGCCAAGTACAGCATCCTGCTGTCGGCTCAGTACCAGGCGTCGGACACGGCCCGCACCCGCTACCACCTGCTGCAGGCCATCCGCTGGAGCCGGCACGGCGGCTACGGCCTGGGCGAGGCCCAGGCGCTGGTTAATTTAAGCACTTTCTACAACCTGCTGGGGCAGGATGACCGTGCTCGCGCCTACAACCGCGCCGGCCGCGCCGTGCTGGAGCGGCTCTACCGGGAGCGTCCCGGCCGGCAGGTGCTGCAGAGCCTGGCCTCGGTATCGGTCAACGAAGGCACGCTGCTGGCCAAGCAGGGCGACTTCGCGGGCGAAGTCCGGGCCTACCTGCTGGGAGCACGGTACGCCGGCCAACTCGGCGACAGCGCCCTGCTGGGGGCCATTTACTACAACGTGGGCAGCCGCTTTGGGATACTCCAGCAGCCCGACAAGGCCAAATACTACTGGCGGCGGGCTGCCGCGCTGCAGGAGCCGGTTCCCTTTGCTCCCTACCTGATTGTGGCCTACCTCAACCTGGCCGAGCAGCTTATGGTGGAAAAACAGCTGGCCCCCGCCAGGGCCTACCTCGACAAGGCTTCCCGGCTTGTGGCCGCCGGCAAGGCCGAGCCTTTCAAAGGTGAATATTATTCGATGCTGGGCGAATACCATAAGGCCACCGGCAACCCCACGCAGGCCCGCGCCGACTTCCAGCGGGCCCTGGACCTGATGCGCGCCAAAAATGACCCCGCTTCTGCCGCCAAAATGCTGCTGGCGCTGGGCCAGGCCGAAACCCAATTGCGGAACTTCCCGCCCGCCCGCCAGTACCTGACCGACAGCCGGCACTACTTCCACCAAACGCGCGAGCCCCAAACCGAAAGCGAGGCGCTGGCCGCCCTGGCCACCCTCGAAGAGCAGGCCCACAACTACCCCTTGGCCCTGCGCTACACCCAGCAGGCCCACCAGCTGCAGGACAGCCTGGCCGCCACCGCCAGCAAAACCCAGGTCAATGCCCTCGAAAACCAGTACCAGGCCCGCCAGAAGGAGCAGCAAATCCGCACCCTGCGGCAGGCCCAGCAGCTGCAGCAAGCCGACCTGAAGCGCCAGCGCGCCCTCAACCTACTCTACCTGAGTTTGGTGGGCGGGTTGCTGCTGCTCGGTGCGCTCAGCTACCTGGTGCTGCGGCAGCGGCAATCGCGGCAGCGCCAACGCCAGCGCGAGCAGGACCGCCAGATTGCCGCCCTGCAGCAGGAGCGCCAGCTGCTGGCCACCGAGGCCATGCTGAAAGGCCAGGAGGAGGAGCGCGCCCGCCTGGCCCGCGACCTGCACGACGGCCTCGGCGGCATGCTCTCCACCGTGAAGCTGTACCTGGGCAGCGCCCGCGGCAACCTCGTGCTCACGCCCGAGAGCGCCCGGCTCTTCAGCCGCTCCATCGAGCACCTCGACAGCTCCATTCAGGAAATGCGCCGCGTGGCCCGCGACCTCATGCCCGAGGCCCTGCTCACCTTTGGCCTGCCCGCCGCCGTGCAGGACTTGTGCGAAACCATTCAGCACAGCCAAACCACGCTCCGGGTGCAGTGCGAAGTGTTTGGGCTGGAAGCGCGCCTGCCCCAGCGCACCGAGCTGGTGGTGTACCGCCTGGTGCAGGAGCTGCTGAATAACGTGCTCAAGCACGCCGAAGCCCGGCAGGTTATCGTGCAGATTACCCGGCACGAGCAGCAGGTGCAGGTAGTGGTGGAGGACGATGGCCGGGGCTTCGAGGCCGCCGCCCGCCCCCTGAACACCGGCGTGGGCCTGCGCAGCCTGCAGGCCCGCGTCGACTACCTGGGCGGCACCCTCGAGGTGCAGTCGCAGCCTGGCCAGGGTACCGCCGTCACCATCGAATTCATCCTCAAGCCCGAATAGCCGCATGTCGCCCATCCACGTTCTTATCGTCGACGACCACGCCATGGTGCGCGAGGGCCTGAAAGTGCTGCTGCAGCCCCTCGAATACGTGGCCGTGGTAGGGGCCGCCGCCACCGGGGCCGAGGCCCTGGCCGCCGCCCGCCAGCACCGCCCCGACGTGGTGCTGCTCGACATCAACCTACCCGACATGAGCGGCATCGACGTTTGCCAGCAGCTGGTTGCCGAGAAGCCCGGCATCAAGGTGTTGGCCCTCACCACCTTCAACGAGAAGCTGTACGTGACGCGCATGATGCAGGCCGGCGCGGCCGGCTACGTGCTCAAAAATGCCCTGCCCGAAGAGCTGGCCGAAGCCATCACCAAAGTATTCGCCGGCAAGAAATTCTTCAGCGACGAAGTGCAGAGCCTGCTGCTGCAAGCTCCCGCCGAAGCCGCAGCCGTGCCCCTACTCACCCGCCGCGAAAAGGAGGTGCTGGCCGCCATTGCCGACGGCCACACCAGCCAGCACATCGCTGACGCGCTCTGCATCAGCCTGCTCACCATCGAAACTCACCGCCGCAACCTGCTCACCAAATTCGGAGTGAATAATACGGCCCTGCTCATCCGCCAGGCCGGACAAATGGGGCTGATTTAGCATCGGTTGTATCGAGCCCGGCCGGTCTTTCGAGGCAATCCGACAACCTTGCCAGCGCGTCAGGCAGCGGCTACGCTACCAGCTGTTTCTTGTACGCCCCCGGCGTGATGCCTTCGTACTTCTTAAACAGCGACTGGAAGTACGACAGGTTGTTGAAGCCCGCCCGCAGGCACACCTCGGCCACGCTGGCCAGCGGGTGGCGCAGCAGCCGCTTGGCCTCGCCCAGCCGCTCCCGAATGATGTACTCGACCGGCGTAATCCCGAACTCGCGCTTGAACACCCGGAAGAACGTGGCCTTGCTCATGCAGGCCAGTGCGCTGAGCTTATCAATGGTCAGGCTCTCCGAAAGATGGTCTTTGATGTAGCCCACCACGGCCGCGAAGCGGTGCGTATTAAGGTGCCGGGCGTAGTCGTGGAAAATGAGCTGGCGGGCCTGCGTCTGCATCAGGCGCACCAGCAACTCCTGGAGCGTGAAGCCGGCCAGTACGTCTTTATTGATGTCAGAAGTGCGCGACACGGCCACCAGGCGGCCCAGCGTATCGGTTAGCTCGGGGGTGTTGGTGAGGTGCGCGTACTCGGGGCCTTCGATGGCCCAGGGCTGATGGGGCTCAGCCTTGGGGTACCGTTCGTTCAGCATGTCCACGGTGTGGCGGATGGTATCGGGCGCGATAGCCACGGCCAGGCATTGGGTAGGCTGGCACAGGCAGGCATCGGGAAAGTCGATTTCCATCAGCTCGTCCTTGTCCACCACCACCGACTCGCCGGGCAGGTAGTCGAAGGCTTCGCGGCCGGGCAGGTGCATTACTTTTTTGCCGCGCAGCATGGTGGTCAGGGCCAGTCCTTCGAGGCGGAGCGGCACGCGGTGGGCGGCATGGTGCGTTTCGAACACGTTGAGCTCGAACCCTTCCAGGCTATATACCGTCCGGTTTTCGACTAAAGAGTGCAGCTGCTCCAGCGGGAGCGGGGCAACGGCGGCAGGCAAATGAACGCGGCTGGGCATGGCGGCAATAGCTGTGGTGAGGGAGTACACACTCCCAACACCGGGGTGGCATAGCAAGTTGCGACAATTTCGGCACTCTTTGCGATAATACCACAACCCGGCTGCTTGTTAAAAGCAGACCTTTACAGCATCTCCCGTTCAATTCATTCCCATCCAACAACGTCATGGCTGAAACCTTAGAAGAAACCACCACCCTGGTGGAACGCCCCAAGTTCAAATCGCACTACGACAACTTCATCGGTGGCAAATGGGTGGCTCCGGTGAAAGGCCAGTACTTCGAAAATCCCTCGCCCATCGACGGCAAGGTGTTCACTAAAGTAGCCCGCAGCACCAAGGAAGACATCGACCTGGCCCTCGATGCCGCGCACGAAGCCTTCAAAACCTGGGGCAAAACCTCGGCCACCGAGCGCAGCAACATCCTCAACAAAATTGCCAACCGCATCGAGGAGAACCTTGCCATGCTCGCCGCCGTGGAATGCGTCGAGAATGGCAAAGCCATCCGCGAAACCACTTACGCCGACATGCCGCTGGTCATCGACCACTTCCGGTATTTCGCCAGCGTGATTCGGGCCGAGGAAGGCAGCGCTACCGAGCTGAACAGCAGCACGCTGTCGCTCAATATTCAGGAGCCGCTGGGTGTGATTGGCCAGATTATTCCCTGGAACTTCCCGCTGCTGATGGCCACCTGGAAGCTGGCCCCCGCCATTGCCGCCGGCTGCACCGTGGTGATGAAGCCCGCCGAGCAAACCCCCGCCAGCATCATGGTACTCATGGAGCTGATTCAGGACCTGGTGCCTCCGGGCGTGATTAACGTGGTGAACGGCTTCGGCCTGGAAGCCGGCAAGCCGTTGGCCTCGTCGCCGCGCATCAACAAAGCCAGCTTCACGGGCGAGACGACCACCGGCCGCCTCATCATGCAGTACGCCGCCGAAAACCTCATTCCGGTGACAATGGAGCTGGGCGGAAAGTCGCCCAACGTATTCTTCAAGAGCGTGATGGACCACGACGACGACTTCCTCGACAAAGCCATCGAAGGGGCCGTGATGTTTGCCCTGAACCAAGGCGAAATCTGCACTTGCCCCTCGCGGATACTTGTGCAGGAGGACATCTACGACGACTTTATTGCCCGCGTAATCGAGCGCGTGAAGGCCATCAAGCTGGGCAACCCGATGGACATGACCACGATGATGGGCGCGCAGGCCTCGAACGACCAGTTTGAGAAAATCCTGAGCTACCTCGAAATCGGCAAGGCCGAAGGGGCCGAAGTGCTGGTGGGCGGCGACGCTTACTCGCAGGCCGACGGCGCGCTGGGCGAGGGCTACTACATTCAGCCCACCATGTTCCGGGGCCACAACAAAATGCGCATCTTCCAGGAGGAAATTTTCGGCCCGGTGGTGTCCGTTACCACCTTCAAAACGGTGGAAGAAGCCATCGAAATTGCCAACGATACCCTCTACGGCCTCGGGGCCGGTGTGTGGACCCGCGACGCCCATGAGCTGTACGAGGTGCCCCGCGCCATCCAGGCCGGCCGCGTGTGGGTGAACTGCTACCACGACTATCCGGCCGGTGCGCCCTTCGGCGGCTACAAAGCCTCCGGTTTCGGCCGCGAAAACCACAAGATGATGCTGGCCCACTACCGCCAGAATAAGAACATGCTCATCAGCTACAGCGAGAAGGCACTAGGCTTCTTCTAGCGCAGTGCGGTAAGCTTTAGCTTGCCGTTTGATAGAAAACAGCACGTCATCATATGTTTGTAGTGGCAACCCAACGGGCCACGCCGAAGTACGTCATCGGTCCTCGAGACCGCTCTGCATGCTGGCACCCGTTGGGCC
>NZ_JAAVTK010000008.1 GCF_012275535.1 Hymenobacter artigasi
TTGCGACAAGCCTGGGCCGTGGTGGCAAACGAATGTGCTTTTGACCCGAATCATCATCTTTTAATTGCTTCTTAAACACAGTTCATGCTGAGCGCAGCGAAGCATCTCGCTTGTGATAGTGACTCAATCGAATGAATTAGTAATGCACGCGAGATGCTTCGCTGCGCTCTGCATGACGGTCTACTTTTACCCGTTAAACCTTCGATACTCTGCCCCATGAGCGAAAAACTCGATTTCCTGCGCACCGTGAAGCCCTTCGACCACCTGCCCGAAGACGTGCTGGCCGAAGTGGCCGAGGGCCTGGAAGAAGTGCGCCACCCCCGCGAGGGCGTCATCTACTACCAGGACGAGACGAAATTGCGCGGCCTCGACATCATTGTGGAGGGCGAATACGAGACGTTTTTCTACGATAGCCAGCAGAACCGGCGCGTGGTAGAATTCACCCGGCGGGGCGAGTGCTACGGCGGTATCTCACTGCTGCTCAATAAGAAGAAGTCGCTGCGTACGGTGGTAGCCAAGCGCCACACCCGCGTGTACTTCCTGCACCGGCGCGAGTTTCTGGCGCTGTGCCAGGGCTACGAGGGCTTCTTCCACTTCTTCACTACGCGCTATGGGCAGCGCATGCTGAACGAGGAATACGCCCACTTTGTGCGGCCTGCCACGAGCAGCGGCTCCAGTTACCTGGCTTCGGACCAGCTGTTTTCGCGCCGTATCGAGACGCTGGAGCTGCGGCCGCTCGACGTGTGCGCCGCCTACACGCCAATTCACGAAGTGGCCCGGCGCATGGCGGCCGCCCGCACCAGCTGCTACTTCATCACCAACGCCGACGTGGACGGCCATATCATCGGCTACGTCACGGATATCACGCTGCGCGACAAGGTGGTGGCCGCCTGCGCCGACGCCCACCAACCGGTCGAAACCATCGTGGATGCGCCGGTGGTCAGCATCAGCTCGCGGGCGTTTGTGTACGAGGCTATTTTGCTGATGTTCAGAACCAAGACGCGGTATTTGCTGGTGGAAACCGATGGCGAGTACGTTGGCTTCCTGAGCCGCAACAAGCTGCTGACCGACGACCAGGCGCAGTCGCCGTTCATCTTCATTCAGTCGGTGAAGCAGGCGCAGGCCGTACCCGAGCTGAAACGCCGCTGGGAGCAGGTGCCGGAAATGGTGTACCAGCTTCTGAACCGGGGCGTGAAGCCCGAAATCGTGAATCAGGTCATTACCACCGTGTCGGATGCCATTGCCCTGAAGCTGATTGAAGGGGCCATTGCCGAGCTGGGGCCGCCGCCGGCCAAGTTCGTGTACATGGTGCTGGGCAGCGAGGGCCGCAAGGAGCAAACCCTGCTCACGGACCAGGACAACGCCATTATCTACGAAGACAAGGCCAACGAGCAGCGCGAGCTGGTGCGCGACTACTTCCTGAAATTTGCCGAAATGGTGAGCGACCAGCTCAACGAAATCGGTTTCAGCTACTGCGATGGCGGCTTCATGGCTAAAAACCCGAAGTGGACGCATTCGCTCTCGCACTGGAAGCGCAACTACGTGGCGTGGATGACCGACTCGAACCCCGAAACCGGCATGCAGTTCGCCGCTTCCTTCGACTGCCGCTACCTCTACGGCGACCCCGCCATCATGGACGAGCTGCACGATTTCCTGGCCGTAGAGCTGCAAAAGCCGGTGGAGCGCTTCTTCCACCACATGGCCGTGAACGCGCTGCAATACGAGCCGCCGCTCACGTTTTTCAACAATATCCGCACCTTCGCCCACGGCGCGCATCAGGTGTTCAACCTGAAGAAAACCATGTCGCCCATCGTCGATTTGGTGCGCATGTACGCCCTCAAGCACCGCATTTTCGCCACCAACACCGGCGAGCGGCTGGAGGCTCTCAAGGCCCTGGGCATCTTCACCGAGCGCGAGGCCCACGAGCTGCTGCAATCCTACTACTACCTGATGGGCGTGCGCCTGAAAAAGCAAGCCGCGCAGATTATCAGCGACAACGTAGCTCCAGATAACTTCCTGGACCCCAAAACCCTGACCAAAGTAGAGCAGGTGACCCTGAAGGAGATTTTCAAGGTGATAGCCGATTTTCAACTGAAGATTAAGGTGGGGTTCACGAAGTCGTTGGGCTGAGCTGAAAATAGCCGCGCAGCGGCGGCAGGTTTGTAGAGAATCACGATTCAAGTGATTCAAAAGCCGCGTAGCGGTGACAGATTTGCGGGCGTTTCTGCCACCGCTACGCGGCTTAGTGGGTAAACGGTTATTGGAACTACAAACCTGTCGCCGCTACGCGGCTGTTGTTTTACTTTTTCCGCATTTCCTCGCGGCGCATAGGCATTTTGTCCACCACGTTGAACCAGGTTGTCGGCTCTACCGGGCGGCTGCTTTTCTCCTTCACTCCGCCGTCTTTGCCGATGAGCACGGCCGCGAACTGCGAGGGCGAGATGCCGGTTTTCTTTGTCAGGAACTGCTGGTCGGCAGCGGAAAGCTGGTTGTAGAATATTTCCAGTACGACGAAATCGCGGGCCATCATTCCGGCTTTTTCGGCAGCGAGCAGGGCTTTCTGGGCTTTGAAATCGGCTTGGTCGGCCGTGGGCGCGGCCAGCAGGAGCACGCGGTTTTTCCAGCGGTACTCGCGTAGGGTTTGTTCCAGCGGCATGGGTTTGGAGGTTTGGGCGGTGAATAAGAACAGGCTCAGCAGCAGGAGTGGGGCCGGAAGCAAAAAACGCAGTCGTTTCATAGGGAGTTGATTAAAAGCAGCGCGCTCATGATAACGGCTGAGCGCATTATAAGTGCCGTAAATTGTGCGCTCCCGCTGCTTTCGCTTCCTTTCGCCTTGATGAAATCAACTTCCTTCGCTACTGGTTTCCTGCTCACCCTCGGCCTTTTCACGGCCTGCCAGACCACGAAGCCTACCACTACCGACCCCGCCGTGCAAACGCCCATCTGGCAATCCGACGCCTACAGCCTCTACCGCGATAAAGTGGTGCAGGGCCCGCGCGAGGCCCGCGCCCTCTCCGCTACCGAGCTGGTGTCGAACTACGTGAGCCCGGCCAACGACCGGCAAAACCCGCGCATCGAGTTCAAGTTCAGCATCAATGGCAAGGACAATGAAATGGCTCCCGGCCTCAACCATTTGTTGGTGGCAGTGCCCCGGCCCGGCGGCGGGCCCATCGAAACGCCGCCCATCGTGTTCGGGCAGCGATACGTGGATGCCACGCCCGCCGCTGCCGATACTTATCTGGCCCCCAATACCGCAGTGAAAATCCGGCTGGATTTGCGGCCGGTGCTGGCGGATTTTAAGAAGCAGGGTTTCTACACCACGTTCAAGGGCGACAAGCTGTACCAGCAGGATTTCAAGCACGTTTATATTGCAGGGGGTACTGCGCCGCTGAGCTGGGATTTCGACAACCTGACCAACAAGCCGGAACTCGAAATGAAGGACCCGGACGGCGACGGCATCTACGAAGCCACCCTGACGCTGAACCAGCCCGCCGCCACCAAAACCACTGCTGCCAGCTGGAAAAAGACCATTAACACCGCCGATTTCCCGCACTATTCTTCCGACTACCCGCTGGCCGATGCCCTCTACAACCTGGCCCTGGAGGAAGCCCGCCGCGCCGTGGAGCCGGATAGCACCTTCCGCACCGGCAAGGAATGGGCCGGCGTGTGGACGCGGGATGTGAGCTATAGCATCATCCTCGCGCAGGCTTCCCTGCAGCCGAAAGTGGCCATGAAAAGCCTGATGCGCAAGGTGAGCCCCACCGGCCGCATCATTCAGGACACCGGCACGGGCGGGGCCTACCCGTGCTCCACCGACCGCATTATCTGGGCTACGGCAGCGTGGGAAGTCTACCAGGCCACCGGCAACGAGGCCTGGCTGCGCAAGGTGTACCCCATCATCAGGCAGAGCATTGCCGATGATGTGCAGAACGCCTACGACCCTGCCACCGGCCTGGTGCGCGGCGAGTCGTCGTTTCTCGACTGGCGCGAGCAGACCTACTCGCGCTGGATGCAGCCCGTGGATATTTACCAGAGTGAAAACCTGGGCACCAACGCCGTGCACTACCAGGGCAACATCGTGCTGGCCCAGATGGCGGCCCGGCTCGGCCAGCCCGGCGTGGCCGCCCAGCACAGGCGCCAGGCCGCCAACATCAAAGACGCCATCAACCAGCACCTGTGGCAGGACGACAAGGGCTACTACGGCCAGTACCTCTACGGCCGCACCGCCCTGGTGCGCTCGCCCAAAGCCGAGGCGCTGGGCGAGGCCCTGTGCGTGCTTTTCGGCATTGCCGAGGGAGAGCGGGCGCAGCAGGTGGTGAGCCGTACGCCCACCGTGCCCTTCGGTATCCCGTGCATCTACCCGCAGATTCCGGGCATCCCGCCGTACCATAATGATGCCGTGTGGCCCTTTGTGCAGAGCTTCTGGGCGCTGGCGGCCGCGCAGGCCGGCAACGAGGCGTCGCTCACCGAGAGCATGGCCGCCATCTACCGGCCGGCGGCGCTGTTTCTCACCAATAAGGAGAATTTCGTGGCCCGCAACGGTGATTATGCGGGCACCCAAATCAACTCCAGCAACACGCTCTGGAGCCTGTCGGGCAGCCTGGGGCTGGTGTATAAGGTGTTGTTTGGGATGCAGTACCAGGGCGAGCGGCTGGTGTTTCGGCCCTTTGTGCCGCAGGCGTTTGAGGGGCAGCGCCGGCTCAGTGGCTTCAGGTACCGCAAGGCGGTGCTCGATGTGGAGATGACCGGTTTCGGCAATCAGATTGCCAGCATCACCCTCGATGGCGAGCCGCTGCCCGATGCCGCCGTTTCGGGCGGCCTCACGGGGCGGCACAAGGTGGTTATCGCGCTCAGTGGCGTCGCCCCCGCGCCCCAGCCCATCAACCGCGTGCCCAATCGCGTGGCCCCCGAAACGCCCACCGTGGCCCTGGCCAACCGCCGCCTGAGCTGGAGCAAGGCCGATGATTCGGAGGAGTTTCAGGTGCTGAAGAACGGCCAGCTCGTGACTACCATAAAAGCCACCGAGTACATTGTGCCCGCCGGCCCCTTCGCCGTGTACCAAGTGGTGGCCGTAGACGACGCCAGCCGCGAGTCCTTCGCCAGCGAGCCGGTGGAAATTGGCGGCACGCCCCAGCAGATTCAGCTCGAAACCGTGGCCCCCAAAGCCACCCAGCTCTACAAAGGCTATTCCGGCAAGGGATTCGTCGAAATCTCGACCACCAAAAACCCGACCCTAACCATCCCCGTCACGGTGCCTGAAGGCGGCGATTACGCCCTCGATTTCCGCTATGCCAACGGCAACGGCCCCATCAACACCAACAACCAGTGCGCCATTCGCACGCTGCGGCGCGGGGCCGCGCTGCTGGGCACCGTGGTGCTGCCCCAGCGCGGCGTGGCCGAATGGAGCAACTGGGGCTTCTCAAACCCCATCCTCGTGCGCCTCGAAAAAGGCACCAACGCCCTCACCCTGGCCTACGAGCCCGCCAACCAGAACATGAACGGCGAGGTAAACCAGGCCATGCTGGACTACCTGCGCGTGCGCCGGGTGGAGTAGTTTCGCGCTCTGCTCTTTCGGAGCTGTACGTTGCTCTTTCGGAGTTGTACGCCAAAAGTCGCCCTGTTGCGGAGTTATACTCCGTCCGTGAATGGGCAGCGACCGGGAACTACAAGTCCCTGGCAGTGGGTGCTTTCGGAGTGCACCTCCGAAAGAGCAACGGGGTACAACAGAGTGGGGCAGCTACCGAACCGCTTTTACCGTATGCTGGTAAGTTTCGCCCGCGTTCCGGCTGCTGAGCCCCTCCCGAATCTTATGAAAAAACCACTCCTTGCCGTAGTCCTGTTGCTAATTGTCGTGGCCGTGGCGGGCCGTCGGTGGTGGTGGAAATCCACGGCTGAGGTTGCGACATTGGCCGCTGGCCCCGCGCCCGCCGCCGTTGTGCCCGATTCGACGGTCGTCATCCTAACGGGCCGCGTGGGGGCTGGTGGCACCGAGCCGGTACTGTCGCGCAAGCGCGGCCGTATCCGCAACGTGTACTTCAGCCCCGGCGAGTACATGCACCGAGGGGCCGTGATGGCCAAGCTGGCCGACTACAACTTCGTAGTAGCCCCGCACGACGGCTTTCTGGGCGAGCGGCAGGTAACGGTGGGCCAGTACGTGACGCCCGCCACCGTAGTCAGCACCATCTCGAAGCACGGCTACCTGCAGGTGCCGGTGGGCCTGCTGGCCAAAAAGAAGACGCACGTGCAGCCCGGCGATTCGGTACAGGTGTGGGCCACGGCCCGGCCCACCCGCGTGGTAACCGGTGTGGTCGCGCCCGCCACCGATACCACCGGCGGCATCACCCTTGAAATCCGGTTGCCCTCGCGGGCTCCGCTGCGTTTGGGCGAAGTGGCCAGCGTGCAACTGAAGCGCTAGTTGGTGCCGTCAGGGCTTCACAAATAACCAGTAAGCCAACGAGGCTTGAAACGCGCTGTTGTGGTAAGTGGCCGTAGTAACAGTAGTGCTGCCGGCATTGCCGGTAATCTGCTGCTCTTTGCCTAGGTTGCGCAGCCCTAGGCTGTAACCGATGTGAAGCACGGCCCGGCCGTACCCGTAGCCCAGCCCGCCCTGCACGCCGGCATCGAAGCGCTGGGTGTAGAATGTGTTGTTGTTGACGGAGTTGGCCCACGAGTCCACGTAAGCCGCAACGGTTCCGCTCGTTTGCGAGGAACTGCCGCCGCCAGAATGGGGCGTTGAGTAAAGGTAGCCCAGTGTGGAGGTGTAATGCCCGCCCAGCAATAAGCTCAGGTACGGCCCGGCAAATAGCTGGAATCCCTGGCCATCGGCCCGTTGGGTGTAGGCTATGTTGAGCGGCAGGGTGAGGTAGTTGAAACGGTACTCGTCTTTGGTGCTGTACGAGCTGTAATAGCGGCCAGGGATTCCGGTAATTCCAATAACAGTTTGTTCATCAGCGTACTTATCGTCGATTTTAAACCCCCTTTGCGAGAAGAGCAGCGCGGGCTGTAATGCCCAATGTCCCGTGCTGATGGATGCCATGGCGCCCACCTCAACGCCGGTGCGCGCCATGGTGTGGAAGCCATCGGGGCGGTAGTAGGTAGCGTAAGGAGTAGATGAAACATTAGCCCCAAGTTGGGGGCCAATACTAACCCGTACCTGCGCCCGAACGGCGGCGGCGGGTAGCGCCGCAACCGCCGCTACGGTGGCCGCAAGAAGTAGAAAATGCTTCATGTTGTGGAAGGAATGAAGTCGCAACGCGCATTGGCGCGTACCCAAGGCCTCGCCTCGGTGCCACAAAGTACTCAACCGGCCCGACAACACGCGCCGCTTGTTTTAGCGGGCTGCCAGCTTGAACGGCACCATCTGCACATCGCGCGAGTTGCCGCCCACCATCACCTGGAAATCGCCGGGCTCGGCGGCGAATTTCAGGTCGTTGTTGTAGAACTTCAGCGCGTCGGGCGTGAGGCGGAAGGTGAGGGTTTTGCTCTCGCCCTTTTTTAGCATCACCTTCTGAAAGCCTTTTAGCTCCGAAACCGGGCGGGAGATTGAGCCCACCAGGTCGCGGATATAGAGCTGGGCCACTTCTTCGCCGTCCAGGGGGCCGGTGTTTTGCACGGTCACACTCACGGTCAGGGTTTCGGCGGGGCCGATGGTGGCTTTGCTGACCGTGGGCTTGCCGTAGGTGAACGTGGTGTAGCTCAGGCCGAAGCCGAAGGGGTAGAGCGGCTCGTTGGGCACATCGAGGTAGCGCGACTTGTACTTGTCGAGCTTCGCGCCGGTGTAGGGCCGGCCGGTGTTTTTGTGGTTGTAGTAAATGGGTTCCTGGCCCACGGCCACGGGGAAAGTGGCCGTGATTTTGCCGCTCGGGTTGTAGGCGCCAAACAGCACGTCGGCGATGGCATTGCCCGCCTGCGTGCCCGCAAACCATGTTTCGAGGATGGCATCGGCGTTCTGGTTTTCCCAGGGCAGGGCCAGCGGGCGGCCGTTCATGAGCACCAGCACCAGCGGCTTGCCGGTGGCTTTGAGGGCCTTGAGCAGGGCCAGCTGCTGGCCGGGCAGGCTGATGTCGGCGCGGGCGGCGGCCTCGCCGGTCATGCCCTGGCTTTCGCCCACCACGGCCACCACCACGTCGGCGCTTTGGGCCACCTGCACAGCTTCTTTTATCATGTCTTCGGCGCTGCGTTTGTCCAACTCCAGCTCGCCGCCGTGGGCCTGCAGGCGGTCCAGCATCTGCTGGTCGTCGGCAATGTTGGCCCCCTTGGCGTAGGTGATTTTCAGGCCGGGTGCGGCGGCGCGCAGGCCCTGCTCTACCGATACCGCCTGGTGCCAGTCGCCGGCCCCGCTCCAGCTGCCGATGACGTCGCGCTGCCGGTTGGCCAGCGGGCCGATGAGGGCAATGCTGCCGGTTTTTTTCAGCGGCAGGGCGCTGCGGTCATTCTTCAAAAGCACCATGCTTTTGCGGGCAATGTCGCGGGCGGCGGCGATGAATTCGGGCTTCATCAGGGTGCTGGTGGCGCGCTCGGTGCTCACGTTGCGGTAGGGGTCTGTGAAGAGGCCAAGCTTGTACTTGGCTTCCAGAATGCGGCGGCAGGCGGCGTCAAGCTGGGCCTTGCTTACCGCGCCCGACTGCAGGTTTTTAGCCGTGTAGTTCAGGAATGACTCGCCCACCATGTCCTGGTCGATGCCCGCGTTCAGGGCCATAGCGGCCACTTGCTCGGGGGAGCCCATGCCGTGTTCCACCAACTCGGGAATGGCGGTGTAGTCGGTGGCCACGAAGCCCTGGAAGCCCCACTGCGTGCGCAGCAGGTCGGTCATGAGCCACTTGTTGGCGGTGGCGGGCGTGCCGTTCACGTCGTTGAACGACGACATGACCGAGCCCACGCCGGCCTCCACGGCGGCTTTGTATGGCGGCAGGTACTCGTTGTACATGCGCTGCTTGCTCATGTCGGTGGTGTTATATTCGCGGCCGGCCTCGGCCGCGCCGTAGAGGGCGAAGTGCTTGAGGCAGGCCATCACGGTGTTGGGTTGGGTCATATCGTTGCCGGGGCCCTGGTAGCCGCGCACCATGGCTTCGGCAATGCGCGAGCCGAGGTAGGGGTCTTCGCCGGCACCTTCCGAAATGCGGCCCCAGCGGGCGTCGCGGGCAATGTCCACCATCGGCGAGAATACCCAGTTCAGGCCGTCGGCCGTCGATTCCTCGGCCGCGATGCGGGCGCTCTGCTCAATGGCTTTCAAATCCCAGCTCGCCGAAAGGCCCAGCGCAATGGGAAAAATGGTGCGGTGCCCGTGAATCACATCGTACCCAAACATGAGCGGAATATGCAGCCTGGACTCCTTGATGGCCATTTCCTGGAGCTTGCGCACGGCAATGGGCGTGTAGGTATTAAACACGCCGCCCACCAGCCCTTTGCGGATGTTGGCGTCCACGTCCTTGCTCACCACCGGCCCGGTCACATCAAACCCCACGGATACGAGGTTGAGCTGGCCGATTTTCTCCTCCGTCGTCATCTTCGCCATCAGGCCGTCGATGTACTGCTTCATCTTCTGGGCGGAAGTTGCGGTAGGAGCGGGCTTTTTCTGGGCCTGGGCGGCGGGAGCCAGGGCGAGAGCAAGGAGAAGCAGGGGTATTAGTTTCATGCGGGAGGGGAATTTGGGAAGCGTTTGTTTATCAGAATAAGGTAGAACGTCATGCTGAGCGCAGTCGAAGCATCTCTACCGTGCAACTAGACTTGACGATTAGTTTACTATTGCGGTAGAGATGCTTCGACTGCGCTCAGCATGACCGTCCTAAGGTTGTTTCATTATGCTACTTCTTCAGCGCCGGGCTTTCAAAGCCCAGCTTGCCCAGGCCGCGCTGCACGTCGGGCGAGCTCATAAAGAGCTTCCAGAGCAGGCCTGTCCGGTAGTTTTCAATCATGCCTACGATGGGGCCCTGGTCGATGGCCAGGTAAGACTTCGCCTGCCAGTTGTGCTCCTCGCTGAAGCCATCGACGAAGCCGTATTCGCCCCATATTTTATCGCCGAGGTCGAAGTAAAAATGCTTTAACGCCCGCATTGACTGCTCGGGCGTGTAGGGGAAGGCTGAGAGCGCGGCGGTGGGCGAAATCACGCTCAAATCCTCCTTGGGATTGTGGGCGGCGTAGCCCTGGTAGCTGTCGGATGCCGTGAGGCCCCAGGTGTTGGGGCCGTAGCCCTTGAAGTGCTTGGGGTTCTCGACGCAGTACTGGTAGTTGATGAGCGTCTGGTTCTGGTTCTGCTGCCAGTAGTCGGCGTATTGGTCCTTGAGGCCGTGGGGGTTCAGGCCCAGAAAAGAGTAGTGGGTGAAGAACAGCGGCCCGCCGAAATCCGGCCCCAGCGGCAGCTTGATGCCGTAGTACTCCCGGCCGTTTTTGAACTCCGGCCCCGTGGCCCAGCCCTGGTCATACACGGGCTTGTCGATGGCGTATTTCGGGGCCGAGGCGGCCAGCACATAGGTTATCAGGCACTCGTTCCAGCCATGAATCTGGTGGTTCATGCTCCAGCCGTTGTTGGGGCTCCAGTGCCAGTAGAGCACGTTTTGGCCGCCCTGGGTTTGCCAACTCCACTCCACGTTTTCCCACATCCAGCCGATGTGGTTGCGCAGGTCGCGCTCTACGGCGCTTTCGCCGGTGAAGTACTGGCGGGCGCAAATCAGGCCTTCCATCAGGAAGGAGGTTTCCACGATGTCGCCGCCATCGTCTTTCGCCCCAAACTTGATAACCTTGCCGGTGGCGCCGTTCAGCCAGTGCGGAAATACGCCGTGGAAGCAGTCGGCTTTTTCCAGGAAGCGCACCATTTTGTAGATGCGCGTGGCGGCCTGCTCGCGGGTAATCCACTTGCGGTCGGCAGCCACCACGATGGCCATGATGCCGAAGCCAGTGCCGCCGGTGGTCACCACCTCGTTGCCGTAGTCGTAGGCCACGTTGCTGCGCTCGCGCGCCATGCCCGAAACCGGGTGGCCGAAATCCCAGAAATAGCGGAAGGTCTGCTTCTGCACCAGGTCCAGCAACTGGTCGTCAGTCAGGTTGCGGGGGCGCTGGCGTGGGTCGAAGGCGGCGGCTTTTTTGAGCGCGGGCTTTTGTTGGGCTTGGCAGTAGCCGGGTAGCAGGAGCAGCAGCAGGAGCAGGTGTTTCATAAATCGAGCGAATAGCTTTCCCGCAGAGGGCGCAGAGGGTTTCGCAGAAGTCGCAGAACGTTCTGCGTCTTCTGCGAAAACTTCTGCGCCCTCTGCGGGCTAAAAATTAATACCCCGGGTTCTGCTTCAGCAGCCCACCACTCAAATCAATTTGCGGCTGGGGAATAGGAAACAGCTCATTCTTGCCCTTGGTAAACGTCTTGCCCTGAGCGGCGAAAAGGGGCACGATGCGGCCCGGCGTCACGCTTTCCTGGCGCACGAGGTCGAAGTACCGGTCGTGCTCCAAGGCCAGCTCCACGCGGCGCTCCAGCCAGATGTTGGCCACGGTAGCAGTGCGCGAGCCGGCCGTGAGCCCGGCCCGCACGCGCACGGCGTCGAGGTCGGTTTGGGCGGCGGCGGCGTTGCCGAGTTGGGCGGCGGCTTCGGCATGAATGAGCAGTACCTCGCCGTAGCGCAGCACGCGGATGTTCTTGGGCAGGAAGTCGTTGTTGCCGCAGTTGGCTTCCTTGGTGCGGCTGTGGTAGGCCTTGTAGCTGTAGCGGAAATTCTCCACCGAGTCCTTGCTCGGAATGCGGAAACCGTCCCAGAGCACCGTGCCCGTAGAGCGCTGCCCGGCCGGGGCCGTGGGCTGAATGAAGATGATGCTGCCGGCCTTGCGCACGTCGCCGGGCTCGTAGGCATTGGCCAACTCGATGGTCGGGTTGTTGAAGCCGAAGCCCAAATCGGCCCAGCCGCCACGGCCGCCGGAGCGCGGCCCTTGGCTCACCACGTAGAGCTCCACGGCCGAGTTGTTGCACGCCGCGTTGATGCCAGTCTGCACCTCAAACAGCGACTCATTGCTGTTGGCCCCGGCCGCCCGCCAGATGTCGGCGTAGGGCGTAAACAGGCCGTAGGCACCCGACTTGCCCTTCACGATTTCATCGGTCAGGTCATAGGCTTTCTGGTAGTTTTTCTGGTAGAGGTACACCTTGGCCAGCATGCCCTGCGCGGCGGCCTTGGTGGCGCGGCCCACGTCAGTGGCGCTTTTCAGGGGCAGGTTGTCCACGCCAAACTGCAGGTCGCTGATGATGAGGTTGTAGATTTCGGCCGCCGTGGCCCGCTGCCGAAACTCCGGGCTGTTGGCCTCGGAGGGCAGCGGCACGCGGTCAAGCTTGGGCACGCCGCCAAACAGGCGCACCAGGTTGAAGTAGAAGTAGCCGCGCAGGAAGCGCACCTCGCCAATCAGCCGGTTTTTAGTGGCGTCGGGCGCGGTGCTGAGCGGGATTTTATCGAGGGCCTGGTTGGCGCTGGCAATGGCCTGGTAGTAGCCCTTCCAGGCGTTGTTGATGTTGCCGTTGGAGGAGGTCAGCGTGAGGTTGTCCACGGCCAGGGCGTCGCCGTAGTCGGTGGGCGTGCTGCCCTTGTCGGCATCGTCGGAGGCAATATCGGTGAGGATGACAAACTGCAGGCCGTGCACGTCGTTGCCGAAACCGCCCTGGTACATGGAGTTATACACGCCGTCGACGAGCTTCTGGGCCGTGCCGGGGTCAATGGCATCGGCGCTGAGCTGGCCCTGGGGCGGTACGTCGAGGTAGTCTTTGCAGCCGCTGGCCACTGCCAGCGTCAGGGCCAGCGCGGCCGTGCCGGCGCGGCGGGAAATGGCGGAGAAATGAGGGTTCATCGGCGTAGCTTATTTGAAGTTGACGTTCAGCCCCAGGGTCACGGTGCGGCTGGTGGGGTAGGAGTTCAGCTCGATACCCGAATCGAGGGGGCCGCCGGGCAGCTCCGGCGTGAAGCCGGTGTACTTCGTGACCGTGAACACGTTCTGGGCGGCCGCAAACACACGCACCGAGGCCAAATGGGCCTTTTCCAGGGCCGTGCCGGGCACGGTGTAGCCCAGCACCAGGTTGGTGAGGCGCAGGTACGAGCCCGATTCCAGGAAGTACGTCGAGTTCGGCATGCCGCTAATCAGCGACTTCGGGTTGGTGTTGGAGGGGTTGGCGGCCGTCCAGCGGTCGGTGGCGAAGCTGGCCTCCACGTTGTCGGTAATTGCGTTGCGGGCCCGCTTTTTGGCGTTGAATATCTTGTTGTTGAGGTTGCCCGAGAACACGAACGAGAAGTCCACGTTGCGGAAATTCAGCCCGCCATTGATGCCGAAATACACCGGCGGCTGGTACGAGCCGAAGTACTGCCGGTCGTTCAAATCAATTACGCCGTCGCCGTTGGTGTCTTCGTATTTCAGGCTGCCAATTTCGCGGGGCCCCACGTTGGATGTGGGCGATTTCGCGATTTCATCGGCGCTCTGGTACACCCCAATCACGTTGAGCAGGTAGAAGCTGCCGGCGGCCACGCCGTTGTCGGACTTGGTCACCAGGTTATCGCCGCCAAACAGGGCCTGCCCGCCGTTGAGGTTGGCAATGCG
The DNA here is from genome assembly GCF_012275535.1 of Hymenobacter artigasi. Lineage (GTDB taxonomy): Bacteria > Bacteroidota > Bacteroidia > Cytophagales > Hymenobacteraceae > Hymenobacter > Hymenobacter artigasi. The sequence continues at coordinate 13,552 of NZ_JAAVTK010000008.1, forward strand.
GTTTTTGTTGAAGGTCACGTTCGCCCCGATGTTGTAGCTCCAGTCGGTGCTGCTGCCGATGGCGGCGCGCCAATTCAGGGCCGCTTCCACGCCCCGGTTGGTGATGTCGGCCGCGTTGGTAATGTACTGGCCATCAGGGTCGCCGAATACGGCCTGAATGTTCACCGGAATCAGGGCGTTGGTGGTGCGCTTGTCGTAGTAGGTCACCTCGCCGGTCAGGTGGTTATCGAGCAGGCCAAACTCCAGGGCCGCGTCGTACTCCGTGGTGGTTTCCCAGTGCACGTTGCGGTCCTTAATCTGCCGGATGGCCGAGCCCAGCACGGGCTTGCCATTGAAGACGTAGGGAATGTTGGAATCCGTGGTCAGGATGTAGGTGTCGGCCGGAATCTGGTCGTTGCCGAGCTGGCCGTAGCTGGCGCGCAGCTTCAGGAAGCTCAGCGTCTTGTTATCGCGCAAAAAGTCTTCCTGCGAAATCACCCAGCCCAGGCCCAGCGACGGGAAAAAGCCCCAGCGCTGGCTGCGGTTGAACTTGGAAGTGCCGTCGTAGCGCAGGTTGGTGGTGAAGAGGTAGCGGTTGTCGTAGGCGTAGTTGATGCGGCCCAGCAGCGAGAGGCGGCGGTCTTTGGCGGCGTTGGCGTCGTTCGTGGCCGTGTTGGGGTCACCGGTGTTCAGGTACCACAGGTTGGGGTCGGCGGGCACGTCCTTGCGGATGCCCGAAAACACGTTGCGCAGGCCTTCCTCGGTTACGGTGCCGGCCAGCAGGGTCAGGTTGTGCTTCTCGTTGAAGGTGCGCTGGTAGGTGGCCGTATTTTCCCACAGGTAGCGGTAGCCGTTCACCTGGGTCACGGCCAGCTGGCTTTGCGGGTTGCGCTGGGCCCCGCCGGTGGTCAGGAAAGTGGTTTTGTCGTTGGCGAACTGGTACTGGTACACGCGGCGGTTGTCGGCGTTCAAATCCACGTTGATGGCCGAGCGCAGCGTGAGCCCTTCCACGGGCCGCACGTCGATGCCGATGTTGCCCTGCAAGCGGTTTTCCAGCGACTTGTTGTCGGTGTTCTCAATGTCGAGCACGGGGTTGCCCACGCTGCCAAACGCCGACGTGTTGCCGTACAAGCCGTCCACTTTGGCCGGAATAATCGGGGCCGCCCGGTAGGCGTTGCCATACGCCGTGGCAATGTTCACATCGCGCGTATCGGCGTGGCTGAACGAGGCGTTCGAGCTAATCGTGACCTTATCCGAGAGCGCAAACGACGTGTTCGAGCGAATGGTCAGCCGCTGGAACTTGTTGTTAATCACCGTGCCATCGTCCTGCAGCAGGTTGCCCGAGAAGTAGTATTTCACGTTCTCCGACGCTCCCGACACGGCCAGGTTGTGGTTCTGATAAGTGCCGCGCTTCAAGATTTCATTGTACCAGTTGGTCGAGCCCGAATAGTCCGGCAGCACCGTGGTGGGCGAAATATCCTTGAGGTAGCTGGCATACTGGCCGGCATCGGCCATTTTCACCAGGTGGGCGGCTTCCTTAAAGCCCGCCGTGCCGCTGTAGCTCAGCACCGGCTTGCCCAATTTGCCCTGCTTCGTGGTCACGATAATCACGCCGTTGGCCCCGCGCACGCCATAAATAGCAGCGGCCGAAGCATCCTTCAGCACGTCAATCGTGGCAATGTCGGCATTGCTCAGGTTGCGGATGTCGGTGGTTTGCACGCCGTCCACCACGTACAGCGGCTCGGCTCCGCCCAGCAGCGTGCCCGTGCCCCGAATCCGCACCTTGGGCTGGGAGTTCGGCGTGCCGTCGCTGATGATTTGCACGCCCGCAATCTTGCCCTGTAGGGCCTGGGTAGGCGTTTGCACGGGCTGGTTCACAATCTCGGTGCCCTCCACGCGGGCCACGGCCCCAGTCAGGTCCTGGCGGCGCTGGGTGCCGTAGCCCACCACCACCACCTCGCTCAGCGCCTTGGCATCGGGCAGCAGAGCCACGTTGATGCTCGTCTGGCTGCCCACCGCCACTTCCTGCGGCGTGTAGCCCACAAAGCTGAACACCAGCGTGGAGCCCTCGGGCACGGCCAGCGTAAACTTGCCATCCATATCGGTCTGGGTGCCGTTGGTGCCGCCCTTGATAACGACGTTCACGCCGGGCAGGCCCACGCCTTTCTCGTCCACCACGCGGCCCGTCACGGTGGCGTCGGCCCTGGTTTCATCGGCCGTAGCCGCGAGCGCCGGCCGCAGAATAATGCCGTCATCAATCACTTTGTAACTGATGTGCAGCGGCTCCAGGAGCTGCGCCAGCAGCTGGGCCAGCGGCTGCCCCACGGCATCGACCGATACCCGCCGGCCCGCCCCGATGAGCTGCCGGCTATATTGGAAATGCACGTTGGCCTGCGTTTCAATCTTGCTGAGCACGGTGGCCATGCGTTCGCCGCGGGCCTGCAGCGTAATGGGCTGCTCCATCAGGGGTTGCCCCGCCGAAGCCTGCGCGGGGCCAACGGTTGCAAGCAGGCACAGGGCCAGCCCCGGCACCAGCGCAAACCGCTGGCAGCGCCTCAGTAGCGGTGGGAATTGTAAGGGAGTAGGCATATAAGAAATTGGTTTGGTGGGAATTAGAAGATGGGTTGCTCTGCGATGAGCGGGCCGGGCCGCTTCAGCTCAAAAGCGCATTGGCAGTGCTGGAATCGATTGCAGTTGATGAAGTCATAAGCAGCAGGTTGGGCGAGCGGTAAACGGGCTACTCGACCTGGCAGGCCGGGCTATGAAAGCGGAGGTGGTCGCCGGCCTTTTCGTAGGTCGCGCCCAGCGTTTCGCAGATAATGTCGAGCTTCGTAAACAAGGGTTCGTTGCCCAGGCTCAGGTTGAGCGTGCAGTTGCGCACCGCCGCCGCATCGTACTCAATGCGCACGCCATAGGCCTTTTCCAGGGCCGCCAGCACCTCGGCCACCGGCCGGTCGTTGAACACGAACGACTGCGCCGTGAGCTGCGCCGGCTGCGCCACCAGCTCGCGGCGCAGCCGCTGCCCGCCCGCCGAGTATACCGCCTGCTGGTTGGGCAGCACCACCACGGTGGCCACCGCCACCCCGGCCGGGGCGCGGCGCTGGCTCACCCGCACGGCCCCGGTGTGCACCTGCACCTGCACATCGGCCGGCCCGGCGTAGGCCCGCACCCGGAAGCTGGTGCCCAGCACAGTAGTAACCACCTTATCGGTAAATACCGAAAACGGGTGTTGCTTATCATGAAAAACATCGAAAAACGCCGCGCCCGCCAGGTAGGCCTCGCGGCGGCCGTCTAGGCCCCGCCGGTACCGGAGCGTGCTGGCTGGGGCCAGCGTCACGGCGCTGCCATCGGGCAGGGCCAGCTGGGTTTCGCGGGCCGATGTATTGGCGTAAACCTTCCACACGGCTGGTTTTGTGGCGGTGGGCGGGGCCAGGACGGCCCATTTCGCGGGCACGTCCGTTACCTGCAGGCCCACCAGGCCCGCGCCCAGTATCAGCGCCGCTGCCGCCGCCCAGCGCACCCGGGCGGGCCACGATGACCACCCGCCCGGCAGGGCCGCCAGCGGCTCGGTGCCCGGGGCCGTTTGCCGGCTGATGCGCTGCCACACCGTGGCCATCAGCGCTTTTTTCTCGGTGGGGGAGAGATTGAACTGCTGCTCGGTGTCGAGATGGCGGTACCACGCCTCAATGCGTTGCGCTTCCGCAGAAGAGCATTTGCCCTCCTGGTAGCGTTGCAGCAGCTGGCGGAATTCGGATTTATCGGTGGCCATACCTCGAAAGTGGTGCTTAAAACAGTAGTCAATGAACCCGCCCGCATCCCTAATCCTACCACAAAAAAAAACCGCATCAAAGCCACCGATTGCCCAAGTGGTTTGATTTTTTTATTATGAATCTGTTTGGCTAACAGTAGCCTAGCGGAACATCAGCAATGCCAGCACTACCAGAAAATCTTTGAGCGAAACGCGCAGCTGCTTCAGCGCACGGGTAATGTGGTACTCCACGGCTTTGGTGGAAAGCTTGAGCCGGCCGGCAATTTCCGGCACGGTCTGGTGCTCGATGCGGCTGAGCTGAAAAACCTCCCGGGTGTGGGTCGGCAGGCGGGTCAGGCTCCGGCGCAGAGCCCCGGCCAGGTCGGTGGCGGCCAACTCCTGCTCGGTGCGGTGGTCGGCATGGGAGGGCTGGGTGCGGCAGTAGGCCAGGTAATCGGCGTGGGTAAGCCGGGTTTTGATAAGGTTGATGACGCGGTATTTCACGGCCGTGCCCAGGTATTCGGGCAGTTTCTGAATCGCAATTCCATCGCGCTTGTGCCAAAGGGCCGCAAACAAATCCTGCACAATTTCCTCGGCCGCCTCGCGCGAGCCCACTTTGCGGTACGCCTGCTCGATGAGGCCGAAGCCGTAGCGGCGGTATATCTCGGCAAAAGCCGGCTCACTCCCGCCGCGCAAAGCCTGCACCAACGCTGCATCGTCCCAGCTGGAGCAGGGTTTCGGCTTGAAAGGCAGTTGGTTATCGGAGGAGTGCATCGTCAGCAAGTAAGCCTGTATAGCGCAGCCGAAAGCCCACGCTGCCCCGGCCGAAACACCAGATACGAGCCAAGCCCGCTCAACGATAAACGTGGCGCTTGATAAAGCCGGGCCGGGCAGAATATTAGCAAATTTCTGTCACTTAGAGCGGTTTCAATGTTAGTATACGGATGGTTGCGATGCAACTCTTTTGCGTCGCTACCTCCTTCAATCGGCCATATGCTAATCTGAAAGCCGTTCTAATATCCAACCAGCACGGGCTGCCACTGTTCCGCGCCAGGCATTTCACCGGCCGGTCCTGGAATTGCACCATCATTATCCGGGCGGTTTTTTCCAGGGTCTGCCAGTTGTCAAAGGTCACAATGTAGCTTGTTCTACGATAAGCTACAAATGAGGTTAATTTATTGAACAACAAAGGTTTTAATTCAGAAATCGATTGTGGAAATACCTTAAAACAGGTTTCTATTAGTATGTATTTGTGTTATTTGATTGAATATTAGCTAAGTAGCATGTCTGAAATGCACAAGCATTGTCCTTTTATTTAGCTTCTAGACCGGCGTGTTTTGCCCTCGCTCTCCCTGACCGGGGCGCAATTTTCCACATTCCTTTTTCATTTACCCCTATGAAAAAAGCAAGCATGGTTCTCTCGCTCGTGACGCTGTTGGCCGGCGGTTATGCCTCCTCGGCCAGCGCGGCGGCGCTGGCACCCACCACCACGGCGGTCCGGGTTGCATTCCCGGACAATGAGTTTTTCTACGAAGGCATGGCCGACGGTATGTCTTTCGGCGACGCGGCCGCTGCCCAGTACGGCTACGGCACGCCCGATTTCAACGCGGCAATGAATGCCGAAATCGCCCAGGCCCAGGCTAATGCCCAATCTGCCGGCAGCTCCGACGAACAATACTACTGGTACGGCTACAAAACGGGCCTGCAACGCAAGCGGTAACCCAGCCCCAGGGACATGCCCTTATATATGTTCAAAAAATCCTCGTCCGTGCCAGGCGAGGATTTTTTTGTGCGTGTTAGGGGAGGTGTTCAAAGACCCGGCACCTGATTTTACGCAGCAACGGCGCCGCTCTGCCGGAAAAGCTGTCACTCATCGCAACTAAAAACGATTTTTGAAGCGCTGCGGCATTTCGTGCTTCGTATCAGTTGGCACAATTGAAGCCGCATGAGCAGTGTAACCTTCGCTCAGCCATTACCAGTGATGCTATTGGGCACAATAAAAAAGGCCTTCACATTGCTGCGAAGGCCTTTTTAGTAGTCCGTAGGGTGATACAACCACAGTTCCGAAAGGCACGGTAAACACTCTATTATCAGCCGCTTACTCACTTGGTAGCGGCGTCATTATTTCAATGGGGGGCGTCAGAGGGGGCGTTTTCAATTAAATGCCTCCGCACCTCGCCCCGGTCAAAGCCCAGCTGCTCGATGACTTCCCACAGCCGTTCCACCGTCACATCCGGCGCACTCGGGATGTAGCTGGAGACGTAGCCCCGCACGCGCCATAGCTCGATGATGTCGCGGGTTTCCATGCCGTAGGGCAGCCGGTGGGCGTTATCCGAATACAGCATCACCTCCACATCGTGTGACCGCAGCCTATTCTTGATGCGCTTAAGCATCACCGATTCGGCCGTGACCACCACATACACCTCGCCCGGCTCCAACAAGCGCAGCTCTTCCACCCGCGAGGCTACTACCACGTCGCGGTGATTAATCGTCGGGGCCATGCTGTCGCCGGCCACCTCAAACGCCCGGAACTCGCCCCGCTCAAAGCCCGGGATTTTGTAGGTGCCGAATTGCTGCAGATACACCGCTTCGTTGTGCGCCATTGAGTACCCTGCCTGTGCGGGAATAGGCACCAGCACGGTGTTTTCATTGCCCTTGTCGTCCACCGTCACCACGACCACCTTATCACCGCGCACAACCTGCTGTAGTGATAATGAACGATTGGGTGCATCCGCCGCCTCACCGCGTGCCATCGGTCCATTCCCAAGTAGCAGCCAGTCCGGCGACAGGTCAGGCCACACCTTCAGAAATTCCACCAGCGTTTCAAAACCAGGGCTGGTGCCTTGTAAGATTTTGTACATTTTGCTGGAATTTGCATACCCCAGCTTCTGCGATGCTGAATTGGCATTCAGGCCTTTATGGGTAAGCCAGGCCTCAATACGGCTGCTGGCGGCGTTGGCTAGGTCCATATTATTTGTAACAAAGCGTAATTATTGCGCTTTAGTGGGTGTATTTTTGTCCAACAGGGGCATTGATTACCAGTACAAATATACACAATTACAAACAACATGGAACATAATACAAGCGCCAACCCCACTTTGCGCGACATTTATGACCGGTTAGGCCCGCGCAATCAGTCGGTGAAAGACGTCCTCAAACTGCTGACCGACAGGGGTGTTAAGGCCAGTCGCGCCGGTATCTACCAGACCATCCACGGCCGGAGCCAGCGCCGGGAAGTAGTGGAGGCGTTTTTGGAAGTAGCCGAAGCCGAGTTCACGCGCCGCCGCCAGGCCGAGGAACGCACCCGCCAACTAGCCGCCTCCGAATAGCCATGCAGCCCGCTGTTATCCTATCCGCAACCGACTGGCAGGAACTGACTGAGCGGCTGGCCCGCCTCGAAGCCGCCGAGCAGGCCCGCGCCCTGGCCACCACCGCCAAGTCCGACGAAGTGCTGAGCACCAAAGCCGCCGCCGAGTACATCGGCCTGTGCGCGGAGGCCTTGCTACGCGCCCGCCGCACCGGCCGCATTGCCGGCGTCCGGCTCAACGAGAAAGATTGGGGGTTCCGCCGCTCCGTCCTCGATGCCTACCCCCGGCGCTACCACCGCGCCGCCGCATGAGTTCGGCCATCCTTACCCACGGAGCCCTTTGCAACGGCATTGGCGGCTTCGCCCTGGCCGCCCGGCGCGTCGGCATCCGCACCGCCTGGACCTGCGAGATAGACCCATTCTGCAACGCCGTCAGCCGCAAGCACTTTCCCCACGCCCACCAGTACCTGAACATCTACGATGTCCACCACCCGCCCCGAGTTGACATTATTTCCGCCGGCTACCCTTGCCAGCCCGCCAGCTATGCCGGGAAGCGCCGGGGCCCGGCGGATGACCGTTGGCTCTGGCCGGAAGTGCGCCGGCTTCTTGCACAGTGCCGGCCCCGCTGGTTTGTTGGTGAAAACGTTGCTGGCCACCTCACGTTGGGCCTCGAAGGTGTGCTGGCTGACCTGGAAGCCGAAGGTTTTGAAGTCTGGCCGCTTGTACTTCCAGCTTGCGCCGTCGACGCCCCGCACCGGCGCGACCGGGTTTGGCTTGTTGCCCACGCCCACCACCGACAGCCAGTACCAGCGCCGCCGGCCCTACGCCCAGGGCGGGATGCCGCTGGCCTTGGCGGTGAAGCTGCTCCCGACCCCGATAGCCAACGACGCGGCCAACCCGGCGGCTTACTCGTCCCGGCTCCGGAAGGCGAAAGCCTCCGGTCTGGCGGCCGAGACAACGAACCGGTTGCTGCCGACGATGACCACGGAATGGGATGGGTATTTACTCAACCCCCGCTTTGTCCTGGAGATGATGGGCTTCCCTGCCACTTGGTGCGACCTGACGGAAGCCGAGATGAAACAGGTGCGCCAGCAGATTCGGGCCACCGGCAAAAAGACCCGCGCCATTGGGCCCGCAACACCCTCAAAGCCGCTGGCAACGCCCTAGTGCCCACCATTCCTGAGCTCTTCTTTCAGTTCATCGCCGACTACGAAGCCGGCCGGACACCCCGCGCACCGGAGGGCGGCCAGCCGTGAATTTTATTCAGCACACCCGCGCCGCCCACTACCAGCTGGCCCAGCAGCCGGCGGCCACGCCGCATCACGTCAGCCTGTATTGGGCCCTGTTTTTCGCGTGGAATGCTGGCTTCTTTGAACGCGGCCTCGCCCTCGACCACGCCGCCGCCATGCAGGCCGCGCACATTGGCAACGAGCGCACCTACCGCGCCACCCTGCGCGACCTCGAAGCGTGGGACTTGCTCACCTACCAGCCCAGCCATTCCCGCCACCAGCCCAGCCGCTGCTACCTCACCGACTTATCGGGGGCAAAACTGCCCGAAGTAAAAACCGCTACCAGGGGCAAAAGTGCCCCCGGTAAAAGTGGCCTATCAGGGGCAGAAGTGCCCGAACCGCTTGGGGCAGAAGTGCCCCCGGTAGGCAGTTTATCGGGGGCAGAAGTGCCCGAACACTCCTTATATGATAAAACAGAAAGTATTAAAACAGTACATCAAAACAGCGCCGCCGCTCCGCAAAAAAAAATAGGGGAGAGGTTTCCCGGAGAAGGGCTGTCAGAAGCGCAGGTGCTCGATACTGAGCAGCCGCCCCCAGGCGCAGCCCCAAAAAAGAAACTTGCGCCAAAGAAAAAAGGGGTACAGGCCGACACCATCCGCGCAGCTGCCACCGCCGCCCGCGACGAGTCCCGTCGGCGCGCCCCGCTGCCTGAGCTCCCATTCCGCCAGGCCGCCATCTACGACTTCGAGGCCTTTACCGCCGCCTTCGCCGGCACCGATTACGCCCTGACCGACCTGCGCCACTACCACCAGCTCGTCGACAACTGGCGCGACAAGAAAACCGGCCTGCCGCCCCTGCGCCGCGATTGGGTCGCTACCTCCAAAAAATTCATGCTCAACGATGCATCTGACAACCGACTCAAACTCGCACCCGGCACCCAGCCCCACCAGCCTGGCCAGCCCGGCACCGACCCCGGAACACTCTTTGCTCGAACTGGCTACCGGTCCAAGTACGATACGTGAGTTGGCCAGCACCGCCAGCCCCGAGGCCCGCGCTCTGCTGGCCGAAGTGTCCATCGGCCTCACCGTGGCCCAGGCCACGGCCGCGCCCAAGCTGTTCCAGCTGCGCCACCGCTTGGGCGAAGCCGTGCTCATCAAGTTGCTGGTCGTTGTGCTGCGCGCCTTCATCGACTCGCTGCGCGTGCCCGACAAGCCCGATGCCGCCGACATTCTGGAGCTGGCCGACACGCTGGCCCACACCTACACCCACGATAGCCTGAAGGATATTATTCTGGCGTTGAAGGAGGCCCGTACCCTCGGCACCAAATTCTACCAGGCGATGGACGTGAGCACCCTTTACCGCCTTATCCAGGAGTATTTCACCCGCAAGGCTAGCTACCTCGAAAACCGCCACCTCGACCAGAAAGCCACCGGTACCAGCCAGCAGGCCGCCGACGTGAAGCTGTTGGGCGAAGCCGCCCCCCGGATGCTCGAAAACGTGGCCCAGCAGATTCCCGCCGACCACCCCAACGCCGAAGGCCTGCGCCAGAAGCTCACCATCACCAAAGCTAGGGCCCGCCGCGGCCTCATCACCCCCGAGGAAGCCGAGCGCCAGCGCGCCGAAGCCCGCCAGGCCACCGAACGCAAGCCCCGCCCGGACTGGAAAGCCAACCCCGGGGCCCAGAAGCTCATCGACAAGCGCCACCGGGCCGAAGATGCCCGCCTGATGGAAAAATACCGCCCCGAGTAGCCCCAGACAGCCCATGATTGCCCGCAAACACGACCAGCTACCGCTCGATTTCGGCACCCTCAAAGCCGGCGAGATTACCAGCGCCATCATTGCCTACCTCACCAAACACGGCTTCAAAGTATGGCGCCAGAACACCAGCGGCATCTACGACCCCGAAACCGGCCGCTGGCGGAAAAACCCCCAGGGCTGCAACGGTGTGCCCGACATCATCGGCTTCCGCCTCGCCGACGGCGTATTCCTCGGTGTCGAAGTCAAAGCCGGCCGCGACACCCTACGCGATGACCAGAAGCAGTTTCTCAACGAGTTGAAGCAGGCCCAGGGCCTGGCCTTCGTCGCCTACGATTTCGCCCAGTTCCAACGGTCATTCGAGGGCCGGGGCCTTCACATCCCTGCCACCACTGCGGCCCTAGTTAAGCCCAGCACCCTCACCATCACCCACGACGAGCCCACATCCTATGCCCTTAACAATACATAACCCCGCACAAACAAATTGGTGCACAGTAGCAAGGTCAACCGCAAAGTTGTCGTTGACCTTGCTACCTTTCCGAGCTAGCAGCCGGCAAAAGTCTCTCACTTATCGGCCACCGACTACGCTGTCCTTTCGCCACTTCCAGTCACTGCTCCAACTACCTCATGTCCCGCCAAGCTGTCCAACGCTACCAAAACGAAATTGCTCAACTCATTCAGTACGGGGGCAGCTCCAAGGAAACCGCCATTCGGGGAGCATTTCAAAGCTTGCTCAATGAGTATTGCCGCCAGAAAGACTTCCTGCTCGTGCCGGAGTTGGATTATCTCACTCCCAAAGGCAAGCGCGTAGCTCCCGATGGTACTGTCAAAGATGCCCTGCGCCTGAGTTGGGGGTACTGGGAGGCAAAGGATACGGACGACGACCTAGACGAGGAAATCCAGAAGAAATTCGCTAAAGGTTACCCTCAGGATAATATTCTGTTTGAAGACTCGCGCACGCTGGTGCTCATTCAGGCGGGCAGCGAGGCCGGCCGCGTGCTGCTCGACGACGACGCTGCCACTGACCGGCTGCTCCTACAGTTTCTTAATTACGAGCGGCCTGAAGTTCGCACCTTCCGGCGTGCCATCGAGCATTTTCGACAGGAGTTGCCCGGTGTAGTCGACAGTCTGCGTAAGGTGATTGAGAAGGCCGAAAAAACCAACGTCAAATTCAAGAGTAAACTCGCCGATTTCGTGGTGCTGGGCCAGAACAGTATCAACCCCGAATTCGGGGCCAGCGAGGCGCGTGAGATGATGATTCAGCACATTCTCACTGAAGACATCTTTAACCGGGTGTTCGATGAGACGCAGTTTCACCGTGAAAACAACATTGCCCACGAGTTGGAGCAGGTCATCAATACCTTCTTCACCGGCCCCACCAGGCGCGATACCCTGGAGCGCATCCGCCCCTTCTTCGACGTGATAAACGCCCAGGCCTCGGGCATTGCCAGCCACAAGGAGAAGCAGAAATTTCTGAAGGTGGTGTACGAGAATTTTTATAAGGCCTACAACCCCAAGGGGGCCGACCGCCTCGGCATCGTGTACACGCCCAACGAGGTGGTGCGCTTCATGATTGAAAGCACCGATTACCTCACGTATGAGCACTTCGGCAAAACGCTCGGCGACAAGGGTGTCGAAATTCTTGACCCCGCCACCGGCACCGGCACATTCATCACCGAGCTGCTGGAATACCTGCCCAAGAAAAATTTGGCCCATAAATACCAGCATGAGCTCTACGCCAACGAGGTAGCCATTCTGCCTTATTATATCGCCAACCTCAACATCGAATACACCTACAAGCAGAAGATGGGCGACTACGCAGAGTTTCATAACATCTGCTTCGTGGATACACTCGACAACGTGGGCTTTCAGAAAACCCGGCGCGGGCAACTCGGCCTGAGCTTCGGTCTAGGCCTCGAAAATGCCCAGCGCATTAAGCGCCAGAACGAACGCGAAATCTCCGTCATAATCGGCAACCCGCCCTACAACGCCAACCAGAAAAGTGAGAACGATAACAACAAGAATCGTAAGTACCCTGACGTAGACAAGCGAGTAAAGGAAACTTATATAAACCGGAGCAAGGCTCAAAAAACTAAGCTTTACGACCCTTACGTCCGATTTATCCGATGGGCGTCCGACCGATTGGATGACAAAGGTGTATTGGCATTTATCACTAATAGCAGCTTTATTCATAAAGGAATCTTCGACGGCTTCCGCAAATCGGTTGGTGACGAATTTTCGGACATCTATCTTGTTGACCTTGGGGGTGATGTGCGCTCTAACCCCAAACTCTCAGGTACCAAGCACAACGTGTTTGGCATCCAAGCTGGCGTGGCTATGGCTTTTTTCATCAAACAGCCTAAAAAGAAAAATCAGCTTGCCAAAATCTACTACGCCGGCCGCCCCGCTTTAGAAACAGCCGTCGATAAACTCACCTTCCTGCACGAAACTAAATTCAGAGCAGTCGATTTCGACCGCATTAAGCCCGATACAAAGGGCAACTGGCTGGGGCTAACAAATAACGATTGGGAAAGTCTGGTGCCGCTGATTGATAAGGAAACGAAAGGCGCTAAAAGTATTGCGGGAGAGCGGGCTTTGTTTCGGCGCTATGCAACTGGTATGAGCACCAACCGCGATGAATGGGTAATTGGTATGACAGCTGAGGCTGTTTCGGCCAAGATGCAATACTTTTCAAAAGTATTTGCAAAGCAGGAACCAAGTAAGGAATTCGACCTTTCAGTCAAATGGTCGAGAAACTTGAAAGTAAAATTTAAAAAGGGCGAAAGAGAAAGTTTTGATGCAAGTCGCGTAAAGAGCTTCAACTATCGGCCTTTCAATACGCACCAGTTATATCACTCTTCTCTTTTTATAGATGAAGCTGGGTTATTCGGTAAAAGCTTTGGAGAATCACATATACTGAATATTAGCGGTGCAGGCAGTAGTAAACCATTCCAAGCATTAGCTACTGATAGACTCACTAGTTTGGACTTTCTTGAAAAAACCCAGTGCATTCCTCTTTACTCTTACAATAAAAATGGCGACAAGCAACCCAACATCACTGCCTGGGGCTTGGCCCAATTCCGCACACACTACGGCGACATCAGCATCAGCGGGGAACAAATTTTTCACTATGCTTACGCCGTGCTGCATGACCCGCACTACCGCGCCGCCTACGCCCAGAATCTGAAGCAGGACTTTCCGCGTTTGCCCTTCTACCCCGATTTCGCCGCTTGGGCCACGGCGGGGCGTCAGTTGCTGGCGTTGCATCTCAACTATGAAACTGCAGCTCCATACCCCCTGACCACCGTGGCGCTGGCACCCAAAGGTCACATAAAGCCCCGACTCAAAGCTAACCCCGCCGAAGGCAGCATTTTGCTCACCGATGCCGATGCCCTCACCGGTATCCCCGAAGCCGCCTGGCGGTACCGCCTCGGCAACCGCTCGGCCCTGGATTGGGTGCTTGAACAGTATAAGGAGCGAACCCCCAAAGACCCCACTATCCGTGCCCACTTCGATGCCTACCGCTTCGCAGACCTCACCACCCAGTTTACCGACCTGCTGGCCCGTGTCTGCACCGTCAGTGTTGAAACCATGCGGATTGTGGACGAGCTGGCGGCGCAGTCGCCCCTGCGTGCGGAAGCATAATCCACCAGTCTCCAACCGGTACGAGTGGCCGGAACGCGGCTGGCTACATATGTGGCATTTGCGGGGGGCGGTATTCGGGTAAAATTCACCGTTGTGCGCAGAATAGTGGTTGACGTATATTTGCACCTCGCCGCAGGCTGGCTATAGGCCGCTCGAAGTATTTGCTCTACATTTGCGAATAATTGCCGCAACGTTTGTTGATATGTGCGGTTCTTTTTACGTAACTGCAACGAGCGAAAGTGAGTTAAGCAGTTCGTTGTATTCGGTTTTTCGCTCTTAATCCTTTCGCCCCGCTCCGGCTTCTATGGAATTTCAGAACCACTTCTTGCGTGAAGCCTTGTGTGCCTTTCGCTATGAGGTCGACTCGGCACATTCTGAACCGCCCGTAGAATATTTTCACCGTTTCTACACAACCCTGAAGCAGGATGGTTTTACTTCCCAAGGACAGCAACCGTTCGAATTAACAATTCGAGTTGACACCAGCGGCGACCCCGACTCCATAAAACACGAGCTTAGCAAAGGCCATCCATCGATGGTTTTGCGCAATGAAACGACTGGCTACGCCATCATAATCGGTGTTGGCGTGTTGTCCTTCAACTGCCTGAAACCCTATCCGGGTTGGGAGGTTTTCCTCTCGGAACTTGTTAACCACTACCTGCCCATCTACAAACAGTTAGCCATTAAGCAGGAGTTGCGCGCCGCGCAAATGGCCTACATCAATGAGTTTGACTTGGAGCCGGGTGAAGTTGCTCACGACTACCTTTCCCATCTACCTCAGCTCACCGAGCTAGCCGGGGCGCAAGATGCTGGTCACGCAGCGCAAAGCCATTTTCATTTTCCTCCAACCACCACCGTTACCTTACAAACCAGAGTCCTGGTCGGCCAACCCGGGACCCTCACCCGCGTAGTATTGGAATGCAACGCCACTACCACGCCTGATTCTGATGACGCCGATGAGCTTGCGCTGGCCACCAAGGCCCACGCAGCTGCTCGCGCTGCATTTATGAGCGTCGCTTCGTCCAAGTTCAAATCAAGCATCGCCTAATCCTATGTTCTCTTCCCAAGCTCTCGACCTGCCCGTCACCCACAACCCCATTACCAGCAGCTTATACAAAAGCCGCAGTGAGGAAATGGCAGTGGCTGGCCCCGGCCCCCAGTGGCTCGGTGACATGCTGCGTACTTTGCCCGCCGGCGGTTGCTACATCGACCTTGAGAAGTTGCCGGCGCTTTTCTTAACGCGTACGCCTTCGGCTCCGTGCGAAGCCTCCGTTGCTCATCAACCCGCCGAGCATTTTCAGCTCACGTCCGATAGCCCCGTCGTGGCGGGAGTTGCTGCAACCATGTTCCAGGGTTCGCGCCCCCTCGCGGGTATTGAGTATGATGTCCTTAGCGACCTGGTCGACGAATTGGCTTTGGCCCAGACTCATTCGCTTATTCCAGGCATGCGCTAAGCGCATCCCAGCACGAACTAGGCACCCAGAGCGCATGGCATTTGACGTAACGGAAGTAGCGCGGCTTTTCCCGGCGTTCCTATCCGACACGGAAAAAGACCGCATCACCCAAGGGTTAAGCCAGTTTGGCGAGTCGGTAGCAACGACTCCCAAGCTGTACAATGATTTCTTCGCGACGGGCGTATCTGATTACTTGTTGCAGGGCGACCTGTTGCCGTCGATTCGTCTGCCCGTCTGGCAATCCGGGCCAGCTATATTCACCAAGGGCTACACCAACGCCTTGCTCATCGCCAATACCTGCGACGTGGACGTAGTTGGCAACCCACGCAACGTGCCCAAAGAAGTTGGTTTCGTTCCGTTGGTGCCACTGGCGGATTTTACCGCTGCCCTCACGCGTAAGTTTCAAACGCAAGCGCTGAAACCTGCTACGATTAAGACGAAGCTGCAGAACATTGAAAAAGAGTTGCGGGGCCAACTGCTCACCAACGTCTTTTATCTGCCCGCAAGTCCCGGCGGCTTGCCCGAGTGCGTGGCCTTGCTCGACCGACCATTTTGGTTTCCCTCGTCTGAGTTGGTTGCCGTTGGTCCAGAATTGCTTAAGAATCGTCTGGCTACCCTCAGCCAGTGGGGCTACTATCTTTTCATTCTCAAGCTCTCATATCACCTTTGCCGCCTGCCTGAAGAACGGGACCGCAATTCAGAACAGGCATAAACCTAATGGGGCCAGCCAGTCGAGCATCATGCCCGGCCAGCTGGCCCCGTTGTTTGTGCCAGTAGTACAGCAGCCAGCTACTTGCCGGCTTGGTCGCGCTTCTTATCCACGAGCTGCAGAACCACGCTAACCGCCGCGTGAACGAGTATTTGCCAGAGCTTCATCAGTAAAATGGGTTAAAAGGTGAAAGAAAAAAGGCTTGCGGTGTCAGCCCAAGACCTCGAAATGCGGCCGGTCCTTGAACCCCGGCCAGTCGCCGCCCCAATGCACCCGCGCATCGGCCGCCTTCATCAGCCGGGCAAACTTGGAGAGTAGCAGCGCCGACCACGATACCGACCCGTCGGCCAGCAGAAAGGCCACGTCCAGCGCCGGCGTGGGCACCTTGTTGTGGTTGGATTCGCCCCCCCGCTTGTAGGTCACCACCGGCCCCGGCTTGCTGCGCCCTTGCTCATATAGCTCATCCTGACGCTCCGGACTCCGGTAGCACTCCGTAATGATGGGCAGCCCAACCAGCCGCAGCACCGGGTCACCCATCCACCGACGCAGCGCATCCGAATAAGCCGCCGCCAGACTCGGCACCGCTTGGTGCAACCGGGCGGCCTGGCGTTGCAGCTGCGCGGGCGTCAGCACCGGCACCCACCGCCGCGGCTGTAGCGCGGCCCCAGCGGATGCGGGCTTACTCGGCGACATGGCCAGCATCAGTAGGGGAGGCCTCGGCAGCAGCAGCCGACGACACCGGCGGTCCCACAACTGCCCCCACCGCCGGCAGCTTCACCACCGTTTCCGGCTTCTGGAACATCTTGCGCACGGTCGCATAAATCGTCACGATGCCCACCACCACCTGAATCACGACGTGCACGAAGGTTTCAATCTCGGTAGCAGTCGGCGGGGTGAAGGCCGAGGTACCGATTTCCCAGACTGCGCCGGTACTGATTATCTGGCCAATGTGACCAAGTTTTGAGCTGCTGAATAACATGGCTTGCTAAAGGTTAAAGGATGAACTGCGCTTTGATACAAATTTACGCTAAAGCGCACATTATGGCCATGATTTTATCTGCATCCAGAATATAGGATTATTTTGAGCGCATCCCCTCCGCTCCCGCTGGTCGCTCCGGGGGGCAGGCTGTCCAGGGGTGCGCTTCGCTTCCGTGCTGCGCACCGCTCCCTTTGGTCGCGCCCTTCCCATCCTTTGCGCATTTCAGCAGCTACTCAGTGCCTCTCCGGCAACAGCCCGGCAGCGGGTCAGGCCACACCCCAAAAGGTGCCGCCAGCCCCTACCGATGCCCACCGCCCGCGCCGGCCGCGGCTTCGCATCGGGGCTACGGAGCCCTCCGTTCACTCCCTCTCTCCCGTTGGTCGTTCCCTCGCTCACTATGGGCCCTCCGCCCCGACGCTTCGCCCCGTCCCGCGCTCTACCCACCCGCCTACTCCCGATTCAGGGAAGCTGCAGTACCACCGCCTACGGGCCGGCCCGCTTCCCGTTAGTCAGCCAGCCACCCCTACCGATACCCACCACCCCGGCCCACCTCCCCATGGTCGGCCAGCCTCTCCCCACCCGCCACCAGTCACCAGGAAGCCACAGAAGCACCGTCAGCGGGGCCGCACGCTTCCCGTTGGTCAGCCAGCCGCCCCTACCGCAAACCTCCGCTCCGGCCCACCTCATTCCGGGCCGAGCGGCCGGACTGCGCTCCGTACCTCCGCTTGCCGGCAGCCCGTCCCTCCATTCGCCCGGCCTCTTTCCACCCGGTCCCAAATACCAGCAGCACAAGCGGCAGTAGCAGCAAGCGGCGTTGTCGTTCCCCGGCTGAACCACTCACGTTGGTCGGGTTCAGCCTTCCAACCCACCAACCCAAAGCCCACTGGAGCAACGTCAGATTCGGCAGAAATAAAGCCAGGGCGCGGCCGGCAGCTGCGCAGGCTCCCAAAGCGGCAGCAGCGGCCCCTGGCTGAATTAGGAGCCCTGCGGGCAGGCATCCAGCGGGGAGTCCCCCGCACCCCCGGAATATGCTCTGTTTCACTCTGCATTGCCTCGGGCTCCGCAGCCGGAAAACGGCCGCTACGCCCTCATAAGGTGCCCTTCGGGCGTATGGTGCGGCTACGCGCGCACCGGGGGCCTCACGGCCGGCCCCCGCACCCCCTGGCCAGGGGCATCTAGTGGTTTGTTGGGTCGGGCATCGCGGCCACCGCCGGCCCTGGTGGGGCAGGCCTCACAGCCCCAGGCCACCCGGTACCGGCACCGTGCCAGGGGCCGGCGCACCTAGCCATTCCACCCGCTTGCCCGTCCTGGCGGCTTTGCGGGCGGCGTCCAGGGTGCCCCGGCTTTGCCCGTCCCACACCACGAGCACCACATCAGCCGCCGCCACTATGGCCGCATTGCGCACCAGCGGCGCGGCCTGGCCGTGGGCGCGGTAGTCGGGCAGCAGTTCCAGCAGCCCCACGCCCGCACCCCCGGCCCACCGGGCCGCCATGCGGTCCACGCCCGCCGCCCCGCCGCTCACCACCTGGCCCAGCGCACCGGCGGCCAGTAGGGCATCAAGCCGGGCCAACAGCGCCGGGCAGGTTGTCACGCCCCGGCTGCCCACCACGGCCACCACCCATTTTTGCACATTTTCCATACCCAAAGATACGGCTTTCATCTGTATTTTATTCTACAATATAGTAAATTTTATTGTATAATAGCGTATCTAATCCGACTATTTTCCGTATATTTGTATAGTAGCGCAAGAGAGGCTTGCGCGCCACGCGCCAGCGGCGCAGGTTGGGCCCAGCCAGCACCGCACGCGCATACCACCACCTAATTCTTACAGGTCATGTTTACCCATTTCCAATTCGCAGAGCTGGCCGCCGCCGCCTGGTGTGGTCCCGCACTTCATTCCGGCGTTCACGTCAGCATCACCGGCAGCGTTGCCCATACCCAATACGGAGTCCACTATTTCGTCGCGCAGGCCGGCACCGAGCACGGTTGGGTTTCGCACTTCTCCTGCGGCCACTTGTGCCCCTTCGCAGCCATTGCTGCCGCCGTTGCGCACTATGCGCAGGCCGCCAAAGAGCAGGCCGCCGGGGTCGTCATGCTGGCCGAGGCCGCCGAGGGCCACGCCGCCCGCGTGTTGTCGGCGGCCGAGCAGGCACTTAGCGGCGCACCGCTGGCCCTTGCCGAGCAGGCCCCCGAGATAGTTTGCGTCGTCTGCCAGGAGGGGCGCGACGCGCTAGGCCAGTGCGGGTGCTGCTACGTTCACGCTCCCCAGCTGGTCAGCCATGCTGCTTAGCGCCTGCGCCCCGGCCGCTCCCGTCGTGGGGGCGGCCACCCTGCCGGCCCCGGCCCCGCTCACGCCCTACGAGGTGCTGGCCCGTGTGCAGTCCGTCAAATACTACGCCGACCGGGCTTTGTGGGAAATTCGGGATAATGACTTTGGCCCCCTGCGCTTCCGCAAGCTATTAGCCGCTGCCCGTCACCGTCAGGCCGCCCGCGCCGCTTATGCAGCCGCCGCTGCTGCCTACCACGCCACGCCTAGGGCCGCCGCCGAACGAGCCGTTCGCGCCGCTTACGCCGCCAAGTACGGCACCCCCATTCAGTAGTCACCGGCCCGCGCCCCCGCAGCGCGGGCCCCTTCTGCCCCCGCCATGCCCGCTCGCTTCGCCCCCAGCTTCCCGCAGGTTGCCGCCGCCTGCTTTCCCTTGCCCGGCTGCTCGGTGAGCGGCTACGCTTTCGCACAGGGCACCCGCTACAACCTCACCATTCACACTCCGGCCGGCACCGGCTGCCCCGCGCAGTACCACGCCACCGGCCGCAGCTGCTACGAGGCGCTGGCCGCCGCCGTGCGGCTTTTCCACGCCAGCGCCCACGCATATCCCGGTACCGTGGCCTACGCTCCCCAATAGCCGGCTTTTCAACCCTCAAAACTGCTTTACCGATGCCCCGCACCGCTACAACCTATCAGCCCCATTTGCTCGACCCGCACAGCGCCACGCCGCAGCCGGTCAGCCCCCAGAACGGCCGCAGCTTCAAGCTGGCCGAATTGTACCAACTGCTCGATTGCCGCCTGGTCGACGTGGTGCGCCTCACGCCTGAGCTGATTCTGATAATCGACGACGAAGGCAAGTTCCGCCACCCGGCCTACCTCAATCTGCTGGCCACCTACCTGTGGTACCAGCACCAGCCCGAAGCCAGGGGCCAGGATTCCATCGTGGGCCGCGCCATCATCTGTCACGACAAGCAATTCAAATAAACCACCGGCCATCGGGGGCCGGCCGCCAACGGCCCCCACTTTTTCAACCCCCAACCACCGCCCCCATGGCAACTCCCAAAACGACCGCCGCCGGTGCTGCAACAGCCGCGCCCGCCGCAACCCTCACCATTACCCCGCAGCCCACCCGCGCCTACCTCACGGCCACCGTGGACGAGGACAGCGGCGAAGTCACCGAAACCAGCCGCTTCCGCTACTTAGCTGGCCACCCGCGCCAGATTCGGTTCGACGCAAAGGCCGGCCAGTTCAACATCGGCGGCACCACGCCGCTCGGCAGCTCGCTGAGCTTCGTGCCGCTGGCTTGGCGCATCTTCCAGGACGACATTCTGAACATGGGCCGCAAGACGTGGGCCGAATTGTTCTTTGTCGATGAGAAGGGCGCGGTTTGCGCCGTGCTGTTCCACGGCTACAGCGTCGAGAACCTGTACCGCCTCATCGAGCCGCTTTTCTACGACGACCTGACCCTGGCCGACGTGAAGGTGAAAGTACAGGCCGAGAAGAAGGAAACGACGAAGGACGGCAAGAAGGCCACCTATTACATCGCCCAGTTCAGCTACGAAGCCGCCGCCCCGGCCGAGGTAGCCGCCCTGCGCGACTACGCCGCCGACTTCCCCATCTGGCGGGCCGAAACCTACACCGGGCTGGCCGACATCAAGACCAGCGCCGGCTACACCGTACCCCAGCCCGACGAGCAGCCTTTGCAGCTTGAACCGCAGGTCGGCGAAAGCCAGGTCGGCGAAAGCCAGGCCGCCGAAGCCGCGCCGGCCGCGGCTGCCTAACCACCGGACGGGGCCAGCACCGCCACCGCTGGCCCCGTCCGAACCGGCGGCCCCCTTCGACGACAACCGAAGGACAGCGCCAGCTACCGCCCGAAACGACGAGCCGCGCCAATTCCTCACCAATTCATTCCCACTCTCATGCTGCAACTCCCCGAGCTCCGCCAGGAGCAAACCCCGAACTCCCCCGCCGAGGCCGCCCGCCTGCTGGAGCTGGCCCAGCTGCTGGCCACCACCGCCCCGCTGCCTGACCTACGCGACCTGGCCCCCGCCGTGCGCAACCTGTTTCCCGAACCGGCCTACCAGGTCGGTTGCGGCGGTTCCCACATCTGGCTGCACCGCGCTGAAGAATCCGGCCGCCTGGCCTGCATCATCGACCACTACCAGTAGCCCCGGCTGCCAATTGCTCACTGTTAATTGCCAACTGTCAAATGTTCACCAACCACCGCCACCACGCCGGCCTGACGCAGGAAGCCCACCGCGCCCTGCCCTACATTTCCAACACCGACCTGACCGAAGCCAAAAACCGCGCCCTCGGCATCACCCGCCAACCCAACCCGCAGGCTCTCGCTTTCGGCAGCCATTTCCACACGGCGGTGCTGGAGCCCGACCAGTACCAGCGCACCCCCCAGCGCGTCCCGTGGGCCCAGATTGAGGACCTGGCCGCCGCCGTGCGCCGCCAACGCTTCTGCCGCGACCTCCTTTACCGGGGCCAGGCCGAGCAGACCCACACTGCCACCCACGAGGCCACTGGCCTCACGGTGAAAGTGCGCCCCGACCTGATGATAACCAGCCCCAAAACCGGCCGCGTGGTGCTCGTGGACTTCAAAACCACCAGCGCCCAGGACTACGCCCACTTTGTCGCCACCATCGAGCAGTACGACTACGACCGCCAGGCCGCCCTATACTCCGACTTGTTAGGAGCCGCCCGCTTCATCATCATCGGTGTCCAAAAAAAGAGCCCGTTCGAGGTGTGGCAGTTCGAGGTGACGCCGGCCCCCGGCCTCATCGAGCAGGGCCGCAAAAAGTACGAGCGGCTGATAAAGGCATACATCAGTGCCAAATGATTTTCTACCTTGCTTGCAAAAGCCAACGAGTAAATCTCACTAATGGAATACGCACGAACCTATCTAGGAAAGCCATTATCCGAACTTGAGTACACTGATGTACAACAGTTTTTTTCATCTGAAAAAACGGAATCCGACCAAATCGAATTCAAGTCATGTAGCCTTTCTAGTCAGATTGATTCTTCTTTAAGAGGCGTGATAGAAAGCATATCCGCTTTTTTAAATTCGAGCGGTGGGCTACTTATTTGGGGTGCGCCGGTTGGCGTTTCAGTACCAGGTCGCAGAGAAAAAGCTTTTGTTGGTGACCTAACGCAAGTCCCTTTGACTGTTGAAAAGGACTGGTTAATCAGCAAAATAGTTGACAAAATCATTCCGTTGCCCCTAGGGATAAGGGTGCAGTTAATTTCGACATCTGATAGCCAAGTTGCAGTGTTTGAGATTGACGAAAGCCCTTATGCTCCCCATCAAACAAGCAACATCTACTATATGAGGGTTGATGGGCAGAATAAGCCTGCCCCTCATCACTATGTTGAGGCTTTGATGAAACGCATAAGTTTCCCGCGTTTAGAAGCATACATCAAGCCTGGTGCCACTCAAATTGATGTGGACGGCTTGAGTACAAGCATTGAATTCATGTTCTTCAACTTCTCGCCCTTTATCAATGAGGAAAGGTTTTACTATCGAATTATCGTTGTAGGGGGAGTATTTCAAGGAGCATCAAACTCACCAGAACATAGGCGTACAGTTTCAGGAATGGGGCATTTAGATTATACAATGAACGGTCAAGAGTACAGGAGTAACTCTCGCAATGCTTCGCTGAACTTATCAATAGTGCACGGAGAGCCGCACCACTTTACTAAAGCTATTTATTTCCCCACAGCCTTACTTGCACGCTTAGGGTATATAGCCCGAATAATAATTTCTTTCAGTGGAAAAACGGCTCCAATGAAAAGTTCAGAATATGTTATTGATTTCAACGGTAACAGCATAAATCCCTCGTTTAGTATATCTTATCAAAACGAGCTTTTATCACAACGTCAAACCGATAGGAACATCACGGAGCAATCCACACTGGCATCACTTGGCGTACTCGTGTAGGCCCCGACCAGCCCACAAATTGCCGGGGCTTTTTGTGGAAGGCAAGTGCTGATTACCCCGCTTTTCGCAAAGAAAAAAACAAGCTCAGTTCATGGTCGCGCAGATGGGCCAGCCACCGTTCGGCCGCTTCCACGCTGTCCATTTCCGACTGCGGCAGTGGGAATATCGGCCACACGTTACCGCCTCCCCCGAGCCGCATCCGCAGCCCGTAGCCGCCCATTTCGGGTGCCGGTACTACTTCAAATTTGCATCCCTGCTGCTCATACGCGCCGTAAAACTCGGTGATGGACTCTGCGTCCGGAACAAAATGTGGCATCTCAATAAAGGAAAAAGGGTGAGGAAAAGGCCAGCCCTCAGCCAGCCCGAAAAAGCTACTTGACTATCATTAAATCTTCCAGCCGCGTCGTATAGGCCGGCGTGCGCCAGGCCGCCTGTCCCTGCCAGGGCACCGGCCCGCCGCCCTTCGGCCCCAGCGCCGCCGCCAGCTGCACCGTCCCGCGCCCGAAGCGTGCATTGAGCCCGTCCAGCGCCGCCATCATCTGCGCGCTTCGGCCTTCCCCCGCCGCCCCCGCCGCCAACGGCGCGGCCTCCCCGAAAAGGCCCAGCTGCTGGCCGCCCGGCGCTTCCAGCCCCGCCATCACCACGCCCGCCTTCACGTACACCGCCCCCGGCTCCCAGAGCCGGGCCAGCAGCTGCGCGGCCCGCGCCGTCAGCTCCCGCGTGTCGCTGGTGGGCACCGGTAGCGTCAGCACCGCCGAGCGCGAATGCCCGCTGCCCGCATCGGCCGCCGGCCCGAACCGGTTTTTGCTCACGAACACCGTCAACACATGGGCCAGGTCGCCCTGCCGCCGCAGCTTCTCCGCCGCCCGCGCCACGAACGCCGACACCGCCCCCAGCACCGACGCCTGCTCCCGCAACGGCCGCCCGAACGTGCGCGAGCAGCTGATGCTTTGCCGGTGCAGCGTGCCATCCTCGCTCGGGGCCAGCCCCGCGCAGGGGTAGCCCTGCAGCTCCCGCACCAGCCGCGCCCCCACCACGCCGCCCAGGAACTTGCGCGCCCAGGCCTCCGATACCCGCGACAGGTCGGCCGCCGAGTCGATGCCCGCCGCCGTGAGCTTCTGCGCGTACTGCCGCCCCACGCCCCACACGTCGCCCACCGGCACCTGCCCCAGCGCCCAGGCCCGCCGCGCCCCCGAGTCCAGGTACAGCACCCCACCCAGGCCAGCATCTTTCTTGGCCAGCCGGTTCGCCAGCTTGGCCAACGTCTTGGTCGGGGCCACGCCCACGCACACCGGGATGCCGGTGCGCGCTTTCACGCCCACCCGCAGCCGTTGCGCCAGGTCGGTCAGGTTGCCCAGGTACGGCGTCAGCCGCTGCTCCAAGCCGCCCAAATCAAGAAATGCCTCATCAATGGAATAGATTTCTACCCCCGGCACCGACGCCCCTAAATAGTGCATCACGCGCCGCGACATATCCCCGTACAGCGTGTAGTTTGAACTGAACACCTGGACTTGCTCCCGCCGCAGTTGCTCCTTCACCTGAAAATAAGGGTCACCCATTTTCAGCCCCAGCGCCTTCGCCTCGGCCGAGCGCGAAATGATGCACCCGTCGTTGTTGCTCAAAATAACCACCGGCCGCCCTTCCAGCCGCGGCTGAAATACCCGCTCACAACTCACGTAGAAGTTGTTGCAATCTACAAGGCCGAACATACCTAGTCGCGGCTGTGCAGCAGCGCCGCTAACCGGCCCGGCAGCAGTTCATGGACAACGTGCGTCACTACGCCCCAAATGTGCAGTTCTTCCCCCGTCCGAATCTGGTAGGGATTAAAGGCCGGATTCGCCGGCACCAGCCACCACGACTCCCCCCGGCGCTCCAATCGCTTCACCGTGCAGTCACCTTCCACCACCGCTACCACGATGTGCCCATGGTCGGCTTCCAGGTGCTTGTCCACCGCTAGCAGGTCGCCGGCATGAATCTCCGCGCCGCTCATCGACTCCCCAGCCACTCGCACCAGGTACGTGGCGTCAGGGTGCCGGAACAGCAGGCTATTCAAATCAAAAAGCCCTTCCAGCTCATCGGTGGCCGGGGAGGGGAATCCAGCCGGCACCCGATAACTAAATACAGGCAGGAAAGCAGGCAATGGTGCTTCATGCACCGGAATAAGCAGCACGTCGTACATAAGGCGGAACAAATCAGTGTAGAGGCAAAGTAAACGCCTACTAACTGATTTAGTTTATTGTGCGACTAATATAATTGGCAATTCAGCCTGATGCTCAGGCTGAAAACTTTTTCGCCACCTACACCAACCAAGCTAACCCGTCACTAATCAGGTAGTTTTGATAGTTTGTTCTGCCTTCAATACAAAAAAGGCCGGCTCCCAATTAAGGAAGCCGGCCAGTAAGTAAGGTTTCAACGGCTGCAATTGCCTCAAGGGCTACTATTCCCTTTAGTTACTTACTTGCTCGGGTGTTTTTTTCGGAGCCACGTCAAATGCCGTTTGTGCAGGCGGCATAATGGGCGTACCCGCCACTAGTTCGCCAAACAGCGGGTTGGCAGGCAGTTCCTGCCCGCCATTGCCGTCCGGCACCTGGTTGAAAAGTACCGCTTCCTCGCCGGGCGTGCTTTGTGCCAAATGGTCTACCAGCACCTCCTGCCCGCTATTCGCGTGCAGTGCCTGCGTGAGCAGCGTGTAGGTGCTCACGTCCACGTTATAGAGCTGGTTGAGCGCATCCATCTGCATAGCCGCGTCCTCGGCCGCCCCGATGGCATCAGCCAGTAGTTGCGTGTAGCGCCGGGCTTTCTGGTCGGCTTTGGCGCGGAGCTTAATGGCGCGTTTCATACGCCGCTTAAATTGGGTTTGATAGGCCGTCAGTGCCATGATAGTTGAGATTTAAGAGGTAAAAAGAAAACGGCCGGCCGTTGCGGGCCGGCCGTTCAATACCAGCGCATTTGCGGCCTAGGCCACATATTCGATGGCCAGTGGGTTCGTGCTGTTGTTATTCAGCGGGTAGAACTTGCCGTTAATCTGCTGGTAGAAGTTGATGCCCACTACGCCGACCACCAAGTTGGCATCGGCCGGAGCGGCCGGGAAGCTGGCCACCACTGCCTGATTCACCAGCGGCGCGCTGTTGAGGGGCAGAATGCCCAGGGGAGCCGCCACCACGCCGTTGGTGTAAGTCAGCATCTCCATGTCCAGGTCCGAAGCGGCAAACACCACTTCGAAGTGCGTAGCCCCCTGCGGAGCGGCAATGTCCGAGGCCGGGTTCAGGGCCGGAATCGTCATCGTCACATCCGCACCCGCGCCCTTCACCTCGTAGGGGAAGTACATGGTCTGGCCGATGCCGGCCCCGATGTTGAAGTTGAAGCCGAGCAGCGGGGCTGAGTTCGAAGAGTCGAACACGCGCAGGCCCCGGTCATTGGTGTCGTCGAGCCCAATGATGGCGCGCATCGCCTTGGTCAGGCGCGAGGCCACACGGCTGTCGCTGGACGAGGAAATGGCCACGCGCAGCGAGTCGCGGAGCAGTTTGCTATACTTGGCCGACAAGCCGAATTCAGCCGCGTTTTCACGGGTACGGGCCAGGCTCGCCGAGTTGGCGAAGGCCGCTTTGTTGGAGGCAGGTTTTTGACGGACAGTGCCGTTTTTGGAAAAGACAAGGCCGCCTACCGTGCCTTGCAGTCCCAGAATGCCAGTTTGTGAGGCCATGAGAAAAGGGGGATAAAAAATGAGATAAAAAACCCGGCTGCTTTCATTTGCGCGGCATCGTTACCAGGTGCAGCCAACCCGGTAGCGCCGCTTGATTTCTGCATTGAAGGACCGCCACAGCTTCGGCGGCACGGCTTGGCTCACGCCGCATTTCCACAGGCCTAGCCCGGCCCGCTGCGCGGCCGCTTGCTGTTGCGCCCGCCCGGCCACCGTGCGGTTGGGGTCAATGGCCCAGGCCCACCCGCGCACTACCATGAGTGAATCCAGCGGCACGGCGCGGCCCGCGGCGGCCACCGTTGCCGTTGGCAGCAGCACCGCGCCAAGCGTCCGCCCATACAGGTCCAGCCCGGCCCGCGCCACCAGCACTACCCGCCCCGGAGCCAACAGCCGCGCCACCGAGTCAGTAGCCTGCGGCCCAAACGCCTGGTCCTGCTCCGGCGCATCCACGCCCAGCAGCCGCAGCCGGAAAGTGCTCGACCCCGACAGCATGATGTAGGTATCGGCGTCGATGACGCGCACCACCCGGGCAGCCTCAGCGGCAGCAGCAGCCCGAGCTGTCAGCGACAGCGGCGCGCCCGTTTCGCGCTGGCTCGACAAACAGCCCGCGACCAACGCCCCGACCAGCGCCATTTCGCCCACCCGTAAAATAGTCTGCCTAACCTTCATGCCCCGAACCTACGGCCCGGTTTTAGCGGTTGTATCTTAGCCTGCCACTTTCACCCAAAACCCTCCCATTATGCCCCAGGTCTGCATCTGCCCGAAGGAGGCAGCCCAGCTTACCGGCACCAAATACAGCACCGCCAAGGTGCTGCTTCAGCGTATCCGGAAGCATTTCGACAAGCCCGCCCGCGCCTACGTATCAGTAGCTGAGTTCTGCCAATTTACCCACCTCCCAGAGGCCGAAGTTTCTCGCGCCCTGAACCAACGGTCTGTGTAGTTAGCACCCGTTAGGTCGGGCTTCGAGTATAGCTGGAGTATAGCAAAAGCCACCCTCGCCCCACGTTGTAGCGCCTCACCCAGCTTAATTCTATATTGTACAGGCATCGCTCGATAGGCCAAGAGCGCCCATGGATTATTGCTTCCATTCCGGTTCTGCTGAACCTGCTTTTCATGTCATAACAAATATCTATAAATGCGTATTGCAAATTCAGACGTATCCTAATAGCTTTATACAGCGAATTAGTGCGTTGCTCGTGCTTTGTCCTGCCGGCTTTAATGCACCCGCTTAAGCAATTATCGAGCGCTGAAGTCAGCACTTACGTCAGACACGGGAAGTAGCACAAGCGCAACGGCGACCAGCTGCTGGTAGTGGGTTTTGCCATGGAAATCATGTGATTCATCTTAAACGACCATGGCATCTACCCCGCATTTGCGCCGAAAAATTTCATTAGTTATTGCAAGCCTTATTTGCATTGGTCTATTGCTGGCATGGTTGACAACAACAGGCAGGGTGTACAATCCAATTGCCGGGTACATTCAAACCAACCCGGCTCACCACGCAGTGTACTGCTGTTTGAAAAAGGCGCGGCAAGCGCATTCGGATGGAATCCTTCGACTTTATATCGACAGTGGCGGCAATTTGTATCCTGATGCTTCCTGTCTGCCGACCAATACCGGGCTGCGGGCCGACGTGAATAATGGCTCGGCTGATTTGGAACATTACTATAACCACAATGCTGGCCTGCGCGACAAGCTCTTTGCACAATACCACCAAACGCCGCAACTGGCTGGCAAAGCAGGCGTTTGGAACTCACGCGGCTGGCAAATTATTCAAAATCAATTGACTACTGCTGCCGTCCGGCAAATCGACAGCACAACGCAACAGGGTGCTCGGCCGCTCATCATGCTCATTCACGGCTACAATGTGTCTGACACCGACCATCTGGCTGCCCAAATTTCTTGCGACAACTCCCCCTGCAAGAATCCAAGCGGCCATTGCGAGCTGCCCGAACCGTATT
Source organism: Hymenobacter artigasi (assembly GCF_012275535.1). GTDB lineage: Bacteria > Bacteroidota > Bacteroidia > Cytophagales > Hymenobacteraceae > Hymenobacter > Hymenobacter artigasi. The sequence continues at coordinate 42,224 of NZ_JAAVTK010000008.1, forward strand.
ACAGCCGTGTAAAAGACTCGCTCATGGCAACGGGCCTGCTACCAAGTAACGCCGTGTGGCTGGAGGTATATTGGGATGGGTTACAGGAGAATCCGCTACTCATTTGGAGTGCAGCACAGCTTAGTGCGCGATATGCGGGGCTACGCCTGAGAGAAGTACTTAGCCAACTTGACAATCGGACACCAGTGCGAGTGCTTACCCACAGTTCAGGCGCCATTGTCATCTCACAGGCGCTTTGGAACAATGATGCGTTCAACGGCGGCGGTAGTGCCGAGGATGACCTTACTGCTTGGGCAGCGGCCACTAGTACGCCCACAAATCCTGATATCAGGGTGGGAATGTTGGTGCCCGCCCTGACATCACAGGCGTTTACTTACTATGGTCAACGCACACCTCAGGTTACCAGTGCCCAGATGGTGGGATACCGCTTGGTAGTCGGACGCAATGAACGGGATTATGCTATCAACAAAAAATGGGTTGGCGCTGAGAAAGCAGGGGCAACCGGAATGGGAGCTAGCTTATGTGCACTAAAATATGCTGCTGAGCAGACTGCTCATTATCCCATTGATTTGCGGCCAATCGGTTTTTGTACCTCAACTTCAAGAAAAGATACCCCCAAGCAGTACCAGCACGGCGCATATGAAGAGCATGACTGGTTAGTCTACTTCAAGCGTCAGGCAATTATGAAAGATTTTCTGAAGCAAGTCTTCGAGTGATGACTATTCGCCCCGCGCTGCCCACCGACTTCGACGCCATCTACGCCATCTGGCTGGATGGCATCGTGCACTCCTTCGCCGAGTTTGACCGTCCTGCTGACTTGCAGGAGCAGTTTCACGACAACTTTACTACCTGCCGGCCGCCGTTTGGGTTTTGGGTGGCTGAGGTAGCGGGAAATGTGGTGGGCTGGCAGTCGCTGCTGCCATGTACCAGCAATCCGATGAAACGGCATCTGCTGGCCGAATCCAGCACCTACAGAGCTCTTGGCAGTCACTCAAACGGAGCCGGGGAGGCCTTACTTCGGGCGGCGCTTGCGTGGGCAGGCCCAGCGGGACTACAGTTTGTGCTGGCCTATACGCTGGAGAGCAACACAGCCGTGGGGCGCCTGTATGAGCGTTGTGGCTTTGTGCCCACCGGTCAGCTACCCCCGCCGCATAGCCCGCCGCTGTACGGTCCCAAGATATTTTGGTCGTTTGCTATAGAACCAGTAGTCGAAGTAGAACAGCCAATTCAGGCAGCCAGTACCCTCACCAGGATATGACTCTCTACATCCTTACCACCGGCTTTTCCGCCAATACCCTGGAACGGGCTGCCCTGCTGGAAACGGCCTGCCAGCAGCGCGGCATCCCCTGTATCATCCTCGAAAGTACCACCGTCGACCGCCTGGCGCTGCCCAATATGCACCCCGGCGATGCACTCTACAACGCCACGCGTGAAGGGCTGCGCCTGGAAGAGGAGTTGTGGCGTCCCGGCGTGGCCACCTTCTACACTGCAGGGCCGCCCCTTGGCCTACAGGACACCACCCGCTGGCTGGCTGCCCACAGCCGCGCCGGCCTCGCGCAGCCGCGCACGGTTGCCCATGCCACGGCCGACCGCGCCCTATTGTCCCGCTATGCTGACTACCTCGGCGGCTACCCACTGGTGCTCAAAACGGCCGGCGGCACCCTGGGCACCGGCGTCATGCGCGTGGACTCCCACGCGGCCCTGCTTTCCCTGGCCGATTACCTGATGGCCACCGGGGCTGACTTTCTGCTCCGCGAGTACATGGAAAGTAGCGGTACAGCCCGGCTCATGGTCGTCGGCAACGAAGTGGTGGGCGCGCTCGAGTACGACAATCCACCCGCAGACTTCCGCTCCAACGCCGCCCCCGACCTGCACCCACGTCTTGTCAGTGTTTCTGCCGCGGCCGAGGCCCTGGCGGTTGCCGCCGTGCACGCGGCCGGGGTGGAGCTGGGCGGTGTCGACCTCTTGTTTGACCAGCAGGGCCGCCCGCAACTACTCGAAATGAACATTCCCTGCGGCTTTGCCACATTCCCCAAGCTCGGCATCGACGTGCCCGGCCGAATGGTGGAACACCTTATCCAAAAAGCCTCCCTGCTCCTCCATGACCAATCGCATTAATCAACACCTCGACGCCATTGAAGCATTGGTGCAGACCCGGATGCCCGGCAGCCTGTATCAGTTCGAGCTGTACGACTTGGCCACTGCGCAGGCTTACGGACGCGGAGCTCTCGTCGAACCCATGCCATGGGGTTCCGTGTACAAGCTGTTTGTGATTGCCGCGGCCGTCCAGATGATAGAGGAAGGGTTGCTGCAGCCCGACCAGCAGATACGGCTGGAAAAAGACCGTTTCCAGCACGGCGAAGGTATTCTCCAGCAGTTCAGCCATCTCACCCACCTGAGCGTGGTGGACTGCTGCAAGATGATAGTGGCCACTTCGGATAATATTTGCGCCGACACCCTGCATGAACTGGTAGGTAATGCGCGGGTGGCCCGGCTATTCGTGGCGGCCAGCTGCACCCATTCCTGCTTAACCGACAACCTCGACACCCTCATTGGCCGCCTGCTGGCCGCCCCGCACCACTGGAGTACGCCCGGCTACATGTACTCGGCCGAGATGTTTGCCGCCTATGAAGTTGTTATTGCTGATACCCTGCCCGACAACTGCACCACCGCCAGCGACTGTAACCTCTTGTGGCAGTACTTGTCCGGAAAAGCATTTGGGGAGCAAGCGCGAGAGGTTTTTTTTGATATTGTGCGAACACACAATGTGTGGTCACGAACCGGACGTTACCCTAATTATTACACTATGCCAAAGCTAAGTGGCAAAACAGGGTCCTTAGGAGCGGGTACTGTCATGAATGAAACCAATATGCTATACGACCCGGCAGCACAAAAGCAATTGGGGTTTTTCTCCTTTTTCTCGCAGCACAATCGGCTACGGTATTATGAAATTGCCGACATAATGGGCTGTATGGGGTTGGAGCTGGCGAAGGTATATGGGGTGGCAGCTTGATGTTTTTCTTTCTCTCTTCAGTCGCCCTCGTTTTTATGAAAAACCTTGTTCTACTGCGCGGCCTAATGGCTGCTCTACTACTTGGACTGCACACCTCGGCTGTCTATTCCCAATCACCTGATGAGATGCGGATGCAGGCTTTTGCGCAAGGCAAAGCCAACAACTGCATTTCGGTAGCCTTGATAAAGGCGGCTATTCAGCGCTACGGAGTGGGTCAGGTCTTTGACACGCTGCACACCGATGGCCAAGTGCGCGTTACGCTACGCGACCATACGGCACTAACCCTAACCGATGCTGAGCGGCAGCAGGCAGCCGACTGGGCCAAGTTCAAGCAGCCGGCAGGAGTGACAATGCCTGCCGGAGAGCGCGCCGCATTGGTCAGCTACGCCAATTTCTGCTACGCGGTGATGGCAAAATATATAGAAACACAGAAGCTGTACGGCTGCACGAATGAGGCAACCAATCGTATTGATTCCAGCGCGGCACTCGGCAGTTATCATACAGCGCTGAAGCGACTGACCAAGAGAAGTATTTGCAGCGACAATGCTTACCGCCACCTGGGCTTGTTAGCAACGGATGCAACGGCGGGAGGACATGAGTACGACCCTAAGCGCGATTTTTCAACCCAAACAGCAGTCGTGGCATACAGTGATAATCACGCCGTGTTTGTGCTGGGAAAGCAATACGACGACCACGGAACGTGGAAGCCGCTGACGAAGGAAGCCAACGCTGACGACATAACATTTAAGCCGAAGTGGTTTTTCGAGTTGAAGTGATATAGCTTTATAGTTACGGTTAATGATGACGCGCACCGAACAGTTTGTTCTTCGCTACAATGCCTGGATTATCCTGGTTGCGGCTGTAGGCTACAACCTCTCCGTAGAGCACTTAATGGACCGCAGCTATACTGCTCCTTCGCTGCTGCTTTACCGCGGCTTAGCGGGTGTAGTGTTCATTGTAATCATCGCTTGGCGGCAAGGAATCAGCTTAGTGCCGCAGGTTCCCCAAACCCAAGTAGTCCGGTTTCTCAATTCGGGTATTGCCGTGCTGCTGGCCTTTGAAGCCTTCCACCGTTTAGCTGGCGTCACTGTTGCGACCATCCAGCGGCTTGACGTCCCTTTCGCCGTCATCATTGGCGTTGTCTTGGGGCAACGACTGCGTGATAGTAAATTCGGCTTGTCTGTGCTTGCCTTGGCAATAGTGCTCTCGTCCTTTTTTTTTGCGGGCAAAATAGATGAAGACCCTGCTGGTCTTGCCTTAGCCATTCTAGCCGTGGCCATGACGTCCATAGCTTATCTGCTAGGAAAAAAGAGCCTTACTGTCGAAAATAACCTGACTGTTCTCAACACCACAAACCTCGGCTGCGTCGGCGTTGGGCTGCTCGTATGCGTCCTGCGTGGCCAGTTTAGTCAGGTGCACTTAGCCGACCTCTGGCTGTTCGGCGTCATCACCATTACACAGTTCATCCTGAATTATGTCATGGCCATCCTCTTCCGCCACCATGACGTCACCCGGGCCCAGCGTCCGTATTTGCTTAGCGCTGTCGTCATTTTGCTCCTCGAAATGCTTACCGAGCATAAGCTGTTTGCGCCCTTACACATTCTGTTTGTGCTATTGGTGGTGGGTGTCGTCTACCTCATTACACTCACCAAAGCGCCCAGCCTACTATGGCCAGATGCCCAAGTTAAAACCAAGCCAGAACAGACGGTCGCTCCCGCGTAACCCAACTTGTTCTGGTTTAATCGCCTGCACCTTCAATCAGAACTAGCACAGAGGTGCCCAACTGCACATCCATGTGAGCTTTTGGACAAGTTCCAGCAGCCACCCGCCAAGCTGGAGAGGCGGGTGGTGCTGGTGCAATGTTTTGTTCAGGCAGCCAGAGGCTCTACCGCACAAATCTGGCTGGACCGGGCTCCCGCGCTTTCGGTAGCGGCTCCCTGACCCTCCCAAATGCGGCGCATGGTGTTGTGCTGCAGGTCCTCCACCACTTTCGCGTACAGCAGGGTGGTTTGAATGTTGGCGTGCCCCATCACTTTCTGCAGCACCTCCACCGGCATCCCGCGCAGCAGGCTTTGCGTGGCGAAGGTGTGGCGGGCCGTGTGAGAAGTCAGCAGCTCGTATTTCGGCACCGACTTTTTCACCACCTCGCCCGCTAGTAGCTCCGTCACCACCACGTCGCCCGTCAGCCCGGCGTACTGGCCCACCTTCTTCAGGTAGCGGTTCATCACCTGGTTGGCCAGCACCGGCAGCAGCCGCTTCCGCTCGCCATCCACCGCGTACCGGTCAATGATGGTCCCCGCCGCTTCCGTCAGGTAAATGCTCACCCCCGTGCGCGTTTTGGTTTGTATTAACCGCAGCACCCGCGACCCGTTCCACTCGTGCAGGTGGCCCGGCTGCAACGCAAACACGTCCGAATAACGTAGGCCCGTGTAGCAGCAGAACAGCAGCACATCGCGCACCCGCACCAAATGAGCCGGCAGTATCGCACTAGACAAGGCGTCCAGGTCGGCGGCGCTGAGCCACATTTTTACCACGTTCTGGTGCTTACTCTGCAGCTTGCGCAACTCCACCGGCACTGGTAATCCCAACTCATCCCGGCACCACTTCAAAAATACCTTCAGCCCACGCACGAAGCTGGCAATGGTATTCGGTGCCAGCTTCCGGTCAAAGCGCAGGTAGGCCAGCACCCGGTCATGCGTGGCCAGGGTATACGTCGTGGGGTCTAGAAATTCGCCCCGGCTGCTTTCGAATCCCAGGAGCCAGCTGCACAACATTTTTCGCTGCCGCAGGGTGTGGCCAGCGTAGCCCCGGGCCCGCAGCGCCTGCCGGTGCTGCTCAAACAACGTCGGCAAAGAGTGACGTTGCACAACCTCCGGCTCCGGTGCCGGCACGGGCCGCAGTACCGCTCGCAGGCCCGCCAGGGTAGGGGCCTCACCGGCCGCCCGCAGCTTGCGCCACCACGCCAGCACATTGCCCGCCATTAGTTTCAGCAGGTCGTTGGCTTCTTCTGCCAAGGGAAATGAGGCCCGAAACTTCTGTTTGTCGGCGTTCCAGTCAGCCGGCTTGCACTTTTCGCCAGTGGCACATTTCAGGCGGGCACCATCAAAATAAACCACCAGATGCACCGGGCAGCGCCCGGCAGAATCTTTCTTGTCGCTTCGCAACACAAATTGGGTAACCATACGGGGGGGCGTAAGAGGGGGCGTCCCTCGGATAGGGAACCCCCGGTTTCGCGTCGTGAACCACCGTGCGGGCCAAACGCAAAAAACCCGGAAAACTGCTTTCACGACGTGAGGAGCAATTTTCCGGGCCTTCCGGTTGTGGTGTATTGTAGTCCGTAGGGGAATCGAACCCCTGTTGGTAGAATGAAAATCTACTGTCCTAACCCCTAGACGAACGGACCGTTGTTCGTTTTGATGATGCAAAGGTACGGCGCGCTTCGTTTCGTGCAAGTTCTGGGCGAAAAAAAAGTGCTGTTAAGAGCAAAGTACCCTGTTTTTCAGGCTGAAAAATTTTCGCGGCGTCCTATTACGAGGCTGTCGTGGGGCCTGGGACCGGACAACTGCCCGCTGAATCGGGCCGGAGGCCGGAGAGGAATCGGGCTTTAGGGAAGGCCGAAGCAGAATGTGGGCTAACCCGCGCCGGTCTGCTATCTTCGCCCCGCGTTTCAACCGGCCGCCAGCGTGGCGGCTGGCCACTAATCCCCACCTGTTTTACAATGGCAAAAATTAAAGTCGCCATCAACGGCTTCGGCCGCATCGGCCGTCTCACCTTTAAGTCGCTGCTGGGCCGCGACAACGTGGAAATCGTTGCTATCAACGACCTGACCGACAACAAAACGCTGGCCCACCTGCTGAAGTACGACTCCGTACACGGCCGTTTCGACGGTACTGTGAGCTACGACGAGGAAAGCCTGACGGTAAACGGCGTGAAAATCGCTGCCCTCGCCGAGCGCGACCCCAAGCTCCTGCCCTGGGGCAAAATGGGCGTCGACGTGGTGCTGGAATCTACCGGCCGCTTCGTGGACGAGGCCGGCGCTGGCCAGCACATCACCGCTGGTGCCAAGAAAGTCGTGATTTCGGCTCCCGCTACGGGCAACATTCCGACCGTGGTACTGGGCGTGAACGAGGAAATCCTCACCGGCTCGGAAACTATCATCAGCAACGCCAGCTGCACCACCAACTGCCTGGCCCCCATGGCCAAAGTGCTGGATGACGCGTTCGGCATCGAGAAAGGCTACATCACCACGGTGCACGCCTACACGTCGGACCAGAACCTGCAGGATGCGCCTCACAAGGACCTGCGCCGCGCCCGCGCCGCTGCCTACAGCATCATCCCCACCAGCACCGGTGCGGCCAAGGCCGTGGGCTTGGTGCTACCCCAGCTGAAGGGCAAGCTCGACGGCCTGGCCATGCGCGTGCCCGTGCCGGATGGCTCGATGACCGACCTGACCGTTATCCTGAAAAAGGAAGTAACCAAGGAGCAAATCAACGCCGCCCTGAAAGCCGCCGCTGAAGGCCCCATGAAAGGCATCATCGAGTACACCACCGACCCGATTGTGAGCATCGACATCGTGGGCAACCCTCACAGCTGCATCTTCGACTCGGAGCTGACTTCGGCCAACGGTACGCTGGCCAAGGTAATTGGCTGGTACGACAACGAAACCGGCTACTCGACCCGCACGGCCGACCTGATTCAGAAGCTCGGCGAGCAGATGAACGGGTAAGCTTTGATGTGAAAATGTGCTGAATGTGAAAATGTGCGCAACAGCGGATTTTCGGCAAAGCAACAAAAAAGTCTGCCTTCTGGCAGGCTTTTTTGCTTTATATCCGTAGCCTATACATCCTTCCTTCATTCAGCACACTCTTCCTGTTTTCCGTCTCCTTCACATTCAAAAAATTGCCCAAAACCTGCTTCATTCTGAATCCCAAAGCCGGCCCCAGCCAGCGCCACGACATGCCCGCCCTGATTGCGCGGTACTTCGGTGCGCGGGAAACCGACTACGAAATTCGGCCTACGGAATACGCCGGGCATGCCGTGGAGCTGGCCCGCACGGCTGCCGCCGAAGGCTTTGCCGTGGTGGCCGCCGTGGGCGGCGATGGCACCGTGAACGAAGTGGGGAGGGGCTTGTTGGGCACCGAAACTGCCCTGGGCATCATCCCGCAGGGCTCGGGCAATGGTCTGGCCCGCCACCTGAAGGTGCCGCTGGGCCTGGCCGATGCGCTGCGCCGGCTGGCCGCGCCCACCTTCAGCCGCATGGACGTGGGCGTGATAAACGGCCACCCGTTCTTCTGCACGGCCGGGCTGGGGTTTGATGCGCACGTAAGCCAGCACTTCGCCCAGGCGGGCTCGCGGGGCCTGAGCACATACTTGCAGGTAACGCTGCGCGAATACCGCCGCTACCGCCCGGTGCCCGTGCAGGCCAACCTCGACGGCCAGCAAATCAGCACCGATTGCTACGTGCTGGCCTTTGCCAATGCCTCACAGTATGGCAACAACGCCTATATTGCCCCCCTGGCCGACCTCCGCGACGGCCTGCTCGACGTGTGCCTGATTGATGCCCTGCCCGTGGGCCGCGCCTTCCGCGTGAGCCTGGCCATGGCCCTCGGCACCCTCCCGCAAAGCAAGGCGGCTGAGTATTTTCGGGTGCCGCGCGGCCGGGTGGTGGCCGCCGCGCCCATCGGCTTTCACGTTGATGGCGACTACCTGGGCCACGCCACCGAATTTGATGTAGAGCTGCGGCCGCTGGCCCTGGCCGTGGCAGTATAGGTCATTTAACAGGTGTCATTTAACATTTAACAAATTTTGGATGATGCCTCGATAAACTGATGCCGGCCCAGCTTTTCCGAATTGTTAAATGCTAAATGTTAATTGTTAAATGAAACAGAACCGCACCGGCGTGGTCTATTCCACCAATCCCGATTTCACGTATCAGAGCAACGAGCCGGCGGCGGCCACCACGCTGCCCCCCCAGCAGCAGCAGTTGCGCGTGCAACTCGATAAGAAGCAGCGCGGCGGCAAGCAGGTGACCCTCGTCACCGGTTTTGTGGGCACCGATGCAGACCTGCAGGTTCTCGGCAAGCTTCTCAAAACCAAGTGCGGCGTGGGCGGCAGCGCCAAGGACGGCGAAATAGTGGTGCAGGGCGACCTGCGCGACAAAGTGCTGGAGATAGTGCTCAAAGAGGGCTACAAGGCCAAGAAAGCCGGCGGCTGATTCGGCTTCGGGCGCGGGTTTTCCGTATCTCGCCTCACGTTCCTGCTTCGTTTGCGCCTATGCTTTTGCTGCTTACTCCCATTCTGTCGGCCCTGCCCGAAACGGCCCGCGACGTGACTTCGCTGCACGGCCGCGCTGAAAGTGCGGTTATCGATGCCGTGCTGTGGCTGAAGCTGGGGGTAGAAATGGTGGGCGCGGTCATCATCGCGTTGGGTATTCTGAGCGCGGGCTGGCTGCTGGTGAAAGCACTGAGCAAGGGCCAGACGGCCGATTTTACGGCTATTCGGCTGGCGCTGGCCCGGTACTTGGCTTTGGCGCTTGAATTTCAATTGGGCGCTGATATCCTATCAACGGCCATTTCGCCCAGCTGGGAGCAACTGGGCAAGCTCGGGGCCATTGCCATCATCCGCACGGCCCTCAACTACTTCCTCTCCCTCGAAATGCGCAGCGAGCGCCACCAAACCAACCCCGAAACGCCGGCCGTGGCAGACCGCGCCGATAGCTAAACGCCCAGCCGGGCCCGCGCCCGCGCCACATCCTCCGGCGTGTCAATGCCGAACGCATCCAGCTCGGTTTCCGCGCAGCGAATCTGGAAGCCGGCCTCCAGCCAGCGCAATTGCTCCAGGCTTTCGGCCGCTTCGAGGGGCGACACGGGGAGGCGCGTGAGCTGCGCCAGCACCTGCGGCTGGTAGGCATACAGGCCCAGGTGGCGCAGGTAGCGGTGGTGAGCCAGCCATTCGGCCGGCTCGCGGCCACGCTGGTAGGGCAGGGGGTGGCGGCTGAAATACAGGGCGTGGCCCTGCTGGCTGAGCACCACTTTGGGCAGGTGCGGGCTGAATAACTCTTCCTCCGAAACCACCGGCTTCACCAGCGTGGCAATGGCGGGCGCGGTGGCGGCATCGGCGAATAAATCGGCCAAGGCGTTGATTTGGGCGGGGTGGATGAACGGCTCATCGCCCTGAATATTGACGATGCAATGCACGTCGGCCGGGCTGCCAAGCTGCTGGAATGCCTCCCACAGGCGGTCGGTGCCGCTGGGGTGGTCGGGGTGGGTGAGCACGGCCTCGCCCCCAAAATCCTCAACGTGGCGCAGGATGCGCTCGTCATCAGTGGCCACCACCACGCGGGCCAGATTGGCTTGTTGGGCCTGCCGCACCACTCGCTGAATCATGCTCTGGCCGCCCAAATCGACGAGCGGCTTGCCGGGCAGGCGGGTGGAGGCAAAGCGGGCGGGAATTAGGCCAAGAACCATGGATGAAAGTGGGAAGTGGGAAATGAGGAGCGGGAAAATGACTGCCAATAAGCCCCAAATAACGAAACTGGGCCGGGTTGAAACCGGCCGGGCCCAATTTCCCGCCGGTTATTGCGTTATTTTGCCTCGCGGGCTGCCTGAGCCGGCGCTCCCGGGCGGGGGCAAAGTGAATTTTGGAAGGCTATTTTCTATGACTGTAATTCTTTCGTTGCTGACGCTGCTGGCCCTGGGCGGTCCCGGCCCGGGCAAACCCGGCCACGCCAAAAGTACCCCTGCCGACTCCATTGGCCAGGAAATGCGCGGCGGCCAGCGCTTCGTGAAGCACCGCGTGGCGGCCGGCGAAACCCTCACCGCCCTCACGCGCCGCTACCACGTCACCTTGGCCGAGCTCAACGCGGCCAACCCGCAGATTAAAAACGGCCTTGGCGTGGGCCAGATTGTGTACGTGCCCCGCCCCGCCGCCGGTCGTGCCACGGCTGCTGCCGCGCCCGACAAATCCCCCTCGGCCGCCGCGCCCGTGGCCGTGCCCGCTCGCTACACCGTGGTGAAGGGCGAAACCCTGTTTGGTATTGCCCGCAAGTTTCAGCTCACGCCCGATGAGCTGATTAAGCTTAACAAGCTGCCCGCTGGCGGCACCGTGCGCGTGGGCCAGCAGCTCATCCTCACCGGCACGGCCGAAACCGCTGCCGCCCCGGTCCCCGCCAAAACCGCGCCCGTGCGCCCCGCCGAGGTAGAAGCCGTGCCCGCCACGCCCGCCAAAGCCCCGGCCCCCGATAAGCCCGCCCAGGTAGCTACCGTGACGCCCGACCGCGAGGAAGATAAGGAGGACCGCACCCCCAGCCGTGCCAGCGAAGTGCTGGCCCGCGTGGTGGAGTCCGGCCTCGGCGCGCCCATCGAAAAGAGCATTACCGATAAGTACCTCGCCCTGCACAAAACGGCCCCCGTGGGCACCATCATGCAGGTGAAAAATGCCATGAACGGCCTCTCGGTGTACGTCCGCGTTATCGGCAAGCTGCCCGATACGGGCGAGAACAACAACGTGCTGGTGCGCCTTTCGCCCCGCGCCGTGCAGAAGCTCGGCACCGCCGACTCCCGTTTCCGGGTGGAGACGAACTACATTCCGCAGTAGCCTTGTGCGGTAAGCTTTAGCTTGCCGTGATGCGGCTGTGCGCTCATCTGCAATCCCCGTCTTAGACGGCAAGCTAAAGCTTACCTCACTTTGAACATCGCCCAGCTCCGCCGCCAGCTCGACGCGCAATACGAGCGCTACAACCGTCCCGAGTTCATCAAAAACGACCCCATTCAAATTCCGCACCGCTTCACCCAGCGGCCGGATATTGAAATCGCGGCCCTGTTTGCGGCGCTGCTGGCCTGGGGGCAGCGGCCCACCATCATCAACAAAACCAACGACCTGCTGCGCCGCATGGACGATGCCCCGCACCAGTTCATCACCCAGCACCAGGACGAGGACTTAAAGAAGCTGCTCGGCTTCTGCCACCGTACCTTCTGCGATACCGATTTGCTGTATTTCGTGCATTTCCTGCGCCATTGGTACGGGCAGCACGAGTCGCTGGAAACCGCGTTTCTGGTGGGCCACACGCAGCGTGAGCGGCTGATAAACTTCCACAACCACTTCTTCAGCCTGCCCGATGCACCGCAACGTACCCGCAAGCACGTCGCCACGCCGGCCCGCAAATCGGCCTGCAAGCGGGTGAACATGTACCTGCGCTGGCTGGTGCGCCGCGACGAGCACGGCGTGGATTTCGGCCTCTGGACCCGCCTCTCGCCCGCCGACCTCATCATGCCCATCGACCTGCACGTCGAGCGCCAGGCCCGCCCCCTGGACCTGCTCACCCGCAAGCTCGTGGACTGGGAAGCGGCCGAGGAATTGACGGCCAATTTGCGGAAGCTGGACCCGAGTGACCCGGTGAAGTATGATTTCGCCCTGTTTGGGGCGGGGGTGGATAAGTAACGGTTAAAAATGCCGATAATAGCGTTGCTATCTGGTACAGTATCTTTCGATAAAAGACAGTGTCAGTACCCTATTCGTGCTGCACTAACATTGTATAGCACAATGAATTATCAGTTTGAAGCAACCCTCGTTAGCACAGCTAAATCCATCTTTGGGTTTATTCTGGCGTTCATATCCGTATGCGCATTGAGTGTTTTCGTGGGGGGGCAATTCAGTGGTATCAATTGGCGAATTGCTGGGGGTATTATTGCGATGCTCAGCAGTGGCTATATCGCTTATGAATTACTCAAAAGGTGGTTGAAATGCGACGTATTGGTCATGGTCAACACTGACGATATTACCATACGGTATATAAATCGTGGCGAAGAAATAACAGTGCCTTTTGTCAGTCTGGCTTCTTATCGGCAGGAATCCTTTAACGGCGCGCAACGGTTCTACTTGAAATTAATAAATGGCCAGCAGCTACAGTTAGCGCCCAATAAGGTCGCTGGCAACTTAGGTAATTTCAACGGTCTGGAGCGGGCCGTTGAACAAGCAACCGCAAATTTTCAGAACGAAAATGCCGAACCTATTATTCGCGAGCCTGGATTTTTTGAGAAGCCTGCTTCAACCATTATGCTGATAATTGGAACGGCGATTTATATCTTTTTTATTTGGCAAATTGTGCGTGACAATCTATCAGTTAACGGCAACATGATTATGGGCATTGGTATCTACATTTCGTACGTAGCCGCCTGGCTGGCCGCCTCCAAAAAGCGCAGAAATGCGCGTCAATAACTAGATGCCCGCCGCGATGCCTACGGCATGGATTTCGGCCTCTGGCAGCGCCTCTCGCCCGCCGACCTCATCATGCCCATCGACCTGCACGTCGAGCGCCAGGCCCGCCCCCTGGGCCTGCTCACCCGCAAGCTCGTGGACTGGGAAGCCGCTGAGGAACTGACGGCTAATTTGCGGAAGATGGACCCGAGCGACCCGGTGAAGTATGATTTCGCCCTGTTCGGGGCGGGGGTGGATAAGTACTCGGTAGCACGTCGCAGACGCGGGCCAGCAGGGGGATTCGAGTACTATCTGCAAAATTGAAGTTCACGAAGTTCATCTACTAAATTGCATTTCGTAAACGAGCAACGATGAACCAGTTTCTTGAACTCCTCCGGCTATGTATTGCCTTGCTGGCACCTATGTAGCAAGCTGCTGCTGGACGTTTAAGGAAAGAAATCATATATTAGACACGATGAGGCTTCTAATCTGTTTGCTTTCTATGGTTATGCTCGGTGGTGGGGGCCTATCATGGAGGACAAGTCCCATGCGCCACCTGCTCGTCGGCAAGTACCGCTACGATATCACTCTAGAAACATTATATGTGCATGACGACGATGCCGACAATACTTACTTTGTGGTCACAAGCGCCAATTCCGGCGCAAAGCAGCAGTGTAGTGGTTTTCTGAAAAGTATCACCCGTCAGGGGGAGATTCAGACAACAGGAACATATGCCGTCAACGGCCCCTATTTGCTCATTAAAGAGCGATATGGTGACCCACAGCGAGTTTATCGGATAGGAAATGAGCAGTGGATACAACCTGATTCGACGATAAAAACGTTTTCGCCTGACCAAACCGGACGATTGCAACTCATTGAAGTGCGGGACTACACGAGGGGGGTAAGCAAGAAGAGGTCCTACAGGTAAAGTCGGTTCAAGAAAACGGTGAATTAAACAACCATCTTCTGCGTCCCCGCCACCCCGACCAGCAGCGCATCCTCTCCGGTGCTGGATAGGTGCCAGTAGTGCTTGCCCATGTAGCTCACGTAGTACGTGAGGTCATAGCCTTGCCGGGTCAGCTGGCGGGCCACGTCGCGCTCCTCCAGCCGGAGCAGAACTACTTCTGTTCGTAGACGGTAGCCTGAGCACTGGCTTTGTCAGTAACGGCACTGCTTATGCCGGTGAAACCTACATTTGGGGGCGCGCACAAAAAAAGCGCCGGTAGTATTGCCAGCGCTTTTTGCGCGCGAAAACGCCGAACTATCAGAACGTAAACACCTGCAAGGTGCCGCCGGTGGCGAGGCGGCGCTCGACCACGAGGCCGGTGCCGGTGCCGGTGCTGCTGAGGTGGTACTCGTGGAAGGGCAGCGAGCCGGCGGCCTGGCTGCGCTGCTCCAGAGCGGCGTACACGGGCGCGTCGGTGGGGTGGGCGTGGGCGTAGCGGCGGCGCTCGGCGGTGGTGCCGCTGGCTTTGAAGACGGCGAAGGGCTGGGCGTAGTACACGGTGGTGGCCACGTTGGCGTTGCGCCCGGCCCCGGGCACGAACTCCACGCGCTGGAGCTTCAGCTGCGGGTCGAGGAAGAGGTCGAAGGTTTCGCCGGTGCCCATCACATGCATGGGGGCGAAGCTGTACTGGCTTTGGCCGGTGAGGGGGTCGAGGTGGAAGCCGATGCGCCGGCCGTACTGCCCCGTGAAGCTGCCCGCCTTCTTGTGGGCCGTCAGCTCCCTGGAGTAGGGCATCTGGAGGCGGGCCAGCGGGGTGCCGTCCACGGCGTAGCGCTGCTCGAAGTAGCCCAGCAGCTCGGGCCGCAGCTCGTAGGTGGGCAGGTCGCCTTCGCCGTATTCGCCAAAAATGAGCACGTCGCCGGTGGCGTAGTCCAGGTAGAAGGAGCCCACGGCGGTGGTAGCCCAGCTGTCGTAGCGGGGCGTAGTCAGGTCGGTGGGGCTGATGTGGCGGCGCGTGGCGAAATCCAGCTCGCCGTAGTTCGGAATCTGGCCGCAGTAGATGGGAATGGTGCCCTTGGCCAGCCCCAGCGTGGTGCTGAAGCCGCCGGGTACCGCGTGGCCTAAGTCATCGACCACGTACACTTGAAACGTGAGCGGCTGCTGGCCAGCCTTTTCCTGGGCCGAGCTGATGAGGGTGCGGCGGCAGAAATACGTTTGGTTGGGGCGGTGGCCCAGGTAGGCCCAGTCCTGGTTCCACTGCCCAAACATGTCCCAGTTGCTGGCAATCCAGGGGCTGGGCGGCAGGGTGAAGGGCTCACGGCGCGGGGTGGTGGTTCCCAGGTCGTAGTGCAGCAGGTAGAAGCGCTGCACCCGCTCCTTCTTGCCGATGAAGGCCGTTTCGCGCACGATTTCGACAAAGCCCCCGGCATCGGCGTAGCGGCCCACGGTTTGGGCCGTTTCCTCGGCTTCCATGGTAATGGGGAGCGGCGGGCCGAAGTCGGCGCTGGTGCGCTCGCCCCGCTCGTCGAGGCGCTGCACGTACACCTGCCCGGCAGCGAGGGGCGAACCCTGGGGCAGCTTTTTCGCGGCCGAGGCATCGATGCGCTCCACCACCAGCACGTTGTTGCCCTCCGTGAGCACGCTCAGGGGCAGCATGGAGGCGGCCTCGCGGACCTGGTCGGCGTCCATTTTATCGGTCGAGGTGAGGGTGTTGCCCAGCAGGCCCTCCTGGCGCGGGCGCTGATAGCGGCGCACGGGGGTTTCCCAGAGCGTGTGGCCGTTGGGGGCCAGGCACTGGGCGCGCACGGCGGCCCGGTCCGCGTCGGTGATGAACAGGACGGTGTTGTGGTTGGGCAGCCGGATGGTGCCGCCCAGCGCGGCATTGGGGGCCAGCTCAATGGTTTGCACCAGGTGGAGCGGCACCGTGGCCGGGGCCTGGGCCGCCACGCGGCCGGCCGTGCCCAACAGCACGGCCAGCAGCAGGCGGGAGCGGGTTGTCATGGGAATGAATGGTTAAGTAGGCCTGACCGCCGGTTCGACCGGTTGTCGTCGATAAGTGCCGGTAAACAACGATGACCGGTCGGACCGGGACCCTGTTCCGGTAAACAACGACAACCGGTCAGACCGCCCAGGGCGGTCGGACCGGGGCCTACTGGAACGTGTATACCTGCAGGCTGCCGCCCAGGGCGCTTTTTTGCTCCACTACCAGCCCGGTGGCGGGGCCAGTGGGGCAGAGGTGAAACCAGTGGTCGGGGGCATCGACGGGGGCGGTGCGGCGCTGCTTTTCGAGGGCTGCGTACACGGGGTGGTCCGTTTTGCCGGCGTGCTCGTAAAAGCGGATTTCGTCGGTGCTGTTGAAGGTGGTGGCCAGCTTAAACGGCTGCGTGTACATCACGGAGGTGTAGGTGCGCTCGTCCTTGTCCTTGCCGGGCAGATAGTCGTAGCGCAGCGGTTTCAGCTCCGAGTCAAGGAACAGGTCGAAGTCTTCGCCGTTGCCGTACAGGCGCACGGGCGCAAAGCTGAACTGGTGCTGGCCGGTGAGGGGGTCGACGTGGAAGCGCGTGCTGCGGTACGAATAGCCCCTGAAGCTGGCCTTCTTTTTCTTGGCCTTCATGGCCTCGCTGTACGGGGCCTGCACCTGGGCCACTACATGGCCATCGGGCGCGAAACGACGTTCAAAAAAGCCCAGCAAATCGCCGTCGTCCCTCATTTCGGGCAGCTCACCTTCGCCATACTCGCCGTAAACGAGCACATCGCCGGTGCGGTAGTCGAGGTAGAACGAGCCCATGCCGCCGCAGGAAACATCCCATTCGTCGTAGGTCACGTAGCTTTTGCCCTGCGAGGCGCTAAAGTTGAACGGAATGTGGTTCATCTCGCCGGGGCTGGGCATGTAGCCCGAGTTCATGGGCCGGGTGCCTTTGTTCAGGCCCAGCGTGGTGCTGAAGCCGCCGGCCAGGCCGCCCTGGTCGTCGGCAATGTGCACCTGGTACACGATGGGCTGGTTGCCGGCCTTCTCCTTGGGCGCGGCGACGCTGGTGACGGTGCGGCGGCAGAAATACGTTTGGTTGGGGCGGTGGCCCAGGTAGGCCCACTCCTGGTACCAGTGCCGGAAGCTGTTCATGCCCCCAACGTGCTCGGGCGTGGCCGGCAGTTCCAGCACCTCGCGGCGCACGGCGTTGGTGCCCAGGTCGTAGTGCATGGTGGCGAAGACGAGGGTTTCCTCGCGCTTGTTGGTTTCGCGCACCACCTCGGCGTAGCCGGTGGCATCGGCGTAGCGGCCCAGGGTATTGGCCTCGGTTTTCTTCGATTCGGGCCCGGGGCGCGGGTCGAACAGGTGGGCCTGGAGGCCGCCCTTTTCATCGATACGCTGCACGAACATCTGGCCATCCTTGAGGGCCTTGTCCTTATTCTGCTTCTTGAAGGAATCCTCGTCGAGCCGCTCGGCCAGCACCACGCGGTTGCCGTCGGTGAAGACGTTGACGGGGTAGAGCGCGGCCGCCAGCTTGTCCTTTTGCAGCTGCTTGTTGTCGCGGGCTGTGCGGCTAAAGGCCATCTGCCGGGTATCGAACATGTAGCCGCTGCCGGCGAGTCGCTGGAAGCGCTTGAGGCCGGTTTTCCACACGGTATGGCCATCGGGGGCCAGGCACTGGGCGGTGATGTCGAACGACTCGGCATCGGTGAGCAGCAGCACCATGTTGTGGTTGGGCAGGCTCAGGGTGCCGGCCAGCATGGCGTGCTCGCCCAGGGCAATGCTCTGGGCGGCTTGCAGCGGCCCGGCGGCGGGCGGCGGCGGCGTGGCGGCCGTGGCAGCGCTCAGCAGGAGCACGGCCGACAGCGAACGGTAAAGGTTTTTCATGAAAAAGAAAGAGAGGAAAATGAGAAAATGGAAGCGGTATCAGCCTAAAAAGACTTGCCGATGGTGGCGTTGAACTCCCGAATGCGCAGGGCTTCAACCAGGCCCTCGCTGGAGTAGTCGTTGTAGATACGGCGGGGGCGCAGGTCGGCGCTCAGGCGCAGAAACCAGTCGTGGTCGTTGGTGGCGTACACGCCCTCAAGCATGGCGCTGGGCGAGCTGAAGGGCAGGAAGAACTTGCTAAAACGGTAGCCCAGGCCCACGCCCACGCCAAAATCCTTTTTGGAATGCTTGCTGGCCTTGGCCCCGTAGCGGTAGGTGACGTACTCCGGAAAATCGAGCACGAACTGGGCGTTGAAGCCGTCCACGTCCTGCCGGGTGGTGGCCAGCAGGCCGGCCCCCGCGTTCAGCGATATGCCCAGCGACTGCTCACCGCCCTTCAGCTGGTACAGCGGGGCATCAAACCCCAGGTTGCCATTGAGCAGCAACAGGTTGGCGTTGGTGGTCTGGAGCACGTAGGCCTGCGGCATGCCCTGGTAGCCATTGGGGTTGGCCTGCACCGGGGCGGTGGCGCGCAGCGGCACCAGCCCCACCCCCAAATCGCCGTGAAACTTGCTTACCTGGGCCTGCGCGGGTCGCACCCCGGCCAGGCCGGCCACCAGGGCCAGCGCGAAGAAATACTTGTTCATCAGGCTATTGGTAGTGGAAGCGGTGGATGAGCCCGCGCGGGCCCACGGCGTAGAAGGTGCCGGCATCGGCAAAATCGGCGGCGAAGTACGTGGCCGCGTAGCTGGTGCCGTCGGGGGCGTGCACGTTCACCCAGGGGTTGTCCTTTTGCAGGGAATAAGCCGGGTGGTTGCGCACAATGGTGCGGTAGCCCACGCCCACCACCGGGCCTTTGGGGCCGGCCGTGGCCAAGCCGTACAGGGCGTGCTGGTAGCCGTCGTCGGCGTCGCGGCCATAGCTGTACGCCGGGCTGAACGCCTTGAAGCCGTCGGGCGCGGCCAGCAGGTAGGTACTGGCATTAAACCGCAGAATGTCGTAGCCGTAATAGTCGGCGCTGCGGCCGCTGTAGTAGTCAACAAAGCTCCAGGTCTGGCCGCCGTTGGTGGTAAGCCAGCGCGACTGCTCGTTGCCCACCACGGTGCCCGAATCGGGGGAGGTAAACGACACGGCCCGGAAAGTGTAGCGCTTGTCGGGGCGGCGCTGCACGCTGGCCCAGGTGGTGCCGCCGTTGGTGGTTTTGTTGATGCCCCCGCCCGAGCCCACGGCATAGCCCACCAGCGGCGTCACAAACTGCAGGTCCTGTACGCCAATGGCGTAGCCGTAGGCGTCGCCCGTGGGCACATACTGCCAGCTTTGGCCACCGTTGGCGGTGCGGTAGAGGCCCGAGCTGGTACCGGCCCAGCCGGCGGTGGCCGTGGTGAAGAGCAGCTTGTTGATGGTGCCCAAGGCCGGCTGCGAGCGGCGCGACCAGGTAGCGCCGGCGTCAGTGGTGGCGAAGAGGCTGCCGCCGGCCCCGCCCACGAAGCCTTCGCGGGCCGATACAAAATCGACAGTGTACAGGGCCAGGGAATCGGCGGCGGCGGGCAGGGCCAGCGCGTCGTAGCGCATGGTAGAGTAGGAATCCGCGATGTACACGGTTTCCTTGCACGCGCCCAGGCCCAACACCAGCCCGCCGAGAAGAAACGGGTAGCGTTTATTCATGTAAAAATGAATGTGTGGAAATGATAGTTGGGGTCAAATCTACGGGCCGGCTTGGATAAATGCTATATACCGGCGCTCCCAACCACCGGTATTTTTTTGATTTTCTGGTCCTTTGAGCGCGAAGCTGTTTATTAATTCGATAGTCTGAGCGGTTATCATCCTGAGCATTTCGCGCATAAAGCGAAGACGCAGGACCTGTTCAAGGTTGCCCGTAGTCCTGTGGCGGTGATAAGGTCCTTCGTCTTCGCTTTATGCGCGAAATGCTCAGGATGACGGACACTCACGAAACAGCCTCAATTTGAGCGGCCCGCCGCGAATCTTTCCCGCCCCGCCCGCTGTTTACCTTCGTACCCAATTCTGAAATCCCGCAAAGCTCAATTTCTTGCTGTTACCACAACACTTCGAACAAAAAATCGGCTTCACCACCCTGCGCGAGCAGCTTGAAGCCAATTGCCTTTCCGCCCTGGGCCGGCACTACGTGGCCCGCATGGAGTTCCAGCCCAAGCACGAGCCCCTGCTGAAACTGCTCCAACAGGCCGACGAATTCACCTACCTGCTGCGCTCCGGGGCCGATTTCCCGGCCTCGCACTACCACGATGCTCAGGCCCACCTCAAGCGCGCCGCCCTGCCGGGCGCGTACCTGGACGTGGCCGCCTTCTTCGAGGTTAAGATGAGCCTGCGCACCATCCGGCAGGCGCTGAGCTTCTTCTCCGATGCCGACCCCAGCCTGTACCCCTCGCTGCGCCTGCTGGGCATCGGCATCCAGGTCGACCGCAATTTGCTGGCCGCGTTGGATAAAGTGGTGGACGATGAAGGCGCGGTGCGCGACGACGCGAGCCCGCTGCTGCGCCAGATTCGGCAGGAGCTCATTGCCCGCCAGGGCCAGCTGCGCAAGCAGATTGCCGGCATTCTGCGCCACGCCAAAAACGAGGGCTGGATTCCCAGCGACTCCGAGCCCACCATTCGCGGTGGGCGTTTGGTGCTGCCCGTCATTGCCGAGCACAAGCGCAAGGTGAAGGGCCTGATTCACGACGAATCGGCCTCGGGCCAAACGGTGTACATCGAGCCGGAAGCCGTTTTTGAGCTCAACAACGACATCAAGGACCTCGATAACGCTTACCATCGCGAGCTGATTCGCATCCTCACGGCCCTCACCGACCAGCTGCGCCCGCACATTCCGGACTTGCGCAAAGCGTATTCCTATTTGGGGTTGATTGACTTCATTAGAGCAAAGGCCAGATTGGCCGTCACGCTCGATTGCCGCCTGCCCGTGCTGCACAACAAGCCCCTGCTGAAGTGGGTGCAGGTGCGCCACCCGCTGTTGCAGCTGGCCTTTGCCCAGCACAAGCGCGACAACGGCGACCCCCGCGAAGTAGTGCCGCTCGACCTGGAACTGAACCACGAGCAGCGCATCCTCGTCATCTCCGGCCCCAACGCCGGCGGCAAATCCGTGAGCCTGAAAACCGTGGGCCTTGTGCAGTTCATGCTGCAAATGGGCCTGCTCATCCCGTGCGCCGACAACTCCGAAGCCGGCGTGTTCGAGGATATTTTCCTGGACATCGGCGACGAGCAGAGCCTGGAAAACGACCTGAGTACCTACTCCTCGCACTTGCTGGCCATGAAGCAATTCATGCTGCTGGCCGGCAAGAAAAGCCTGGTGCTCATCGACGAATTCGGCACCGGCACCGAGCCCAGCCTGGGCGGGGCCATTGCCGAAGCCGTGCTCGACCAGCTGAACAAGGCGCGGGTCTACGGCGTGATTACCACGCACTACACCAACCTGAAGAACTTCGCTGAGCGCACCCCGCACCTCGTGAACGGCGCCATGCGCTACGACCCCGAGAAACTGCAGCCGCTGTATCGCCTCGAAGTGGGCAAGCCGGGCTCGTCGTTCGCCATCGAAATTGCCCGCAAAATCGGCCTGCCGAAGGAAGTGGTGGAGCGCGCCACCCAGCTGGTGGGCAAGGATAAAATCCGCTACGACCGCCTGCTCGAAGGCCTCGAAAAGGAGAAAACCGAACTCGAAACCCGCACCGCCGAAGCCGCCAAAGCCGAACGCCGCCTCAAAAGCGCCGCCAAGGAATACCAGGACCTCAAGCAGCACCTCGAAGACACCAAAATCGAAACCCTGCGCACGGCCAAGCAGCAGGCCAAAGCCTTGTTGGTAAACACCAACCAGCAAATCGAAGCCACCATCGGCGAAATCCGGCGCGGCAATGCCGACAAGGAAATCAACAAGGCTGCCCGCGAGAAGCTCGATAACTTCGTCAAGAAAGAACTGCAGATTGAGCCGCCCAAGCCCAAAGCCACCCGCGAGCGCGCCGAAGCCGGCGACCTCAAGCCCGGCGACAAAGTGGCCCTGTTCGGCCAGGAAGGCCACGGCGAGGTGGTGAGCGTGAAAGGCCAGACCGCCGAAGTCATATTCGGCGGCATGAAGACGCTGACCAAGCTCAGCCAGCTCGAAAAGCTGGGCCGGGCCGAAATCCGCGAGCGCGAGCAGGCCGCCAAATCCCAAAAATCGCGGCTCAGCGGCGGCAGCTCCGGTGGCGGCAACGGCGTGAACATCACCGACCGCATGGCCGGCTTCAGCCCCACCCTCGACCTGCGCGGCGAGCGCGCCGAAGACGCCCTCACCAAAACCATGAGCTTCGTGGACGACGCCGTGATGCTGGGCATGCCCGAAATCAAGTTCCTGCACGGGCGCGGCAACGGCGTACTCCGCCACGTAGTGCGCGACTACCTGCGCTCGCAGCGGGCCGTAGCCAGCGTGGCCGACGAGCACGCCGACCGGGGCGGCGACGGCGTGACCATTGCGGTGCTGAAGTAAACCCGTGTCATCCTGAGCGTAGCGAAGGACCTTGCCACGTTTGCGTTGATTACTGTAAGCCATTCAGTCATGATAAGGTCCTTCGCTGCGCTCAGGATGACACGAAACAGCCACTAAGCAACCAACAAAAAAGGCGGCTCCCTATTCGGGAGCCGCCTTTTTTGCGTCAGTTTCGCTCAGGTTATTCTACTACTACGCGGCTCGTCTGCACGGCCTCGGGAGTAGTTACCTGCACCATGTACAGGCCCGCTTTCAGCGCCGTGGCGTCGATGGTGAGGTCGGTGCCGGTGAGGGGCTGGGTCTGGGTGAGCACTACGCGGCCGGTCACATCGCGCAGCACGATGGTGGCGGTGCGGGCCGAGCTGCTGGCCAGGTGCAGGCTGAAGCTGCCACGGGCCGGGTTGGGGTAGGCCTGCATGGTGCTGGCCTGCACCGTGCCGGTGCGGGTAGCCAGCACCAGGCGGCACACCGTGAACGCCGTGGTGTTCTCGGCGATGCGGGCGGCGTACTCCTGGTAGTAGCGGTTGGTCACGCGGGCATCGTGCACCACCAGCGTGTTTTCGTCATTCTCGGTATCGGCCGAAGCCGTCCAGTTGTGCGAGCCCACGAACACCGTGGGGTCCGACTGGCTGGCGCCAGCGTCCACAATCAGGGTTTTGTGGTGCATAATGCCGAAGCCGGCTGCTGTACGCTTGATGATGAGGCGGTTGCCCAGGCCTGCCTGCGCGAGGCGGAAGGCGTAGCCGGCCGTGCCGCTGGTGTCGTTCACGAGGCCGTCGGAGCAGCCCGCGATGTTGCGCGTGGTTATCTGGTTGGCAATGGCGCGGCCCAGGTCGGCCCGGGTCACGAGCATCGACTCGAAGTGCAGGTCGTTGTCGGCCGAGGCGATGGCGGTGAGCAAGCGGGCGTTCACGTTATCGGTGGGCGAGAAGTACGACTCCACCGACTTGCCGCCGATGTTCAGGTAGTGCGGCGTGTTGTCGGACTTGCGCGAGCCAAACAGGCTGGTGCCGGGCGTAGCCGTCTGCGAACCCCACATCTCATTGAATTCCACGGCGTAGACGCGGGCCAGCGACTGGTCCTGAATGGCAATCACGTTGTTGGCATCGGTGGTGAGCTGGGCCGGGGTCCAGTTCATCGAGCCCGTCCACACCCACGGCACGTTGGGGTTGGTGCTTTCGGCATCAATAATCACAAACTTGTTGTGCATGATGCTGCTGCCGCTGCTGCCGGGCTGGGCCGGGCGGGGTACGCGGGGAATAGAAGCCAGCAGCTGGCCCACGCTCACGTTGGCGTTGTCGTCTTCGAAAATAACGCGCACCTGTACGCCACGCGTTTTGGCGGCATTCACCGCGTTCAGAATAGTCGTGTTGTTCCAGTTGTAGATGGCAATGTCCAGCGTCTGGGTGGCGCGGTTGATGTAGCGCACCAGTGTATCGGGGGCCGCGCCGTTGAGCATGGTCACGGCCGCGTTGCCGGGCAGGGCCAGGGAGGCATCTACCGTCCGGTTGAAGAAGTTCTTGATAACGCCCGACGACAGCGAAGCCGTAATCATGGGTACCGCGCGCGACTCCGACCGGCCCACGCTGTTCACCGACACGGCTTGTACGTAGTAGATGGTAGCGGGCTGCAGGCCCGTAATAACCTGGCTGTGAGCCGTGGTGAGGGCTGTGGACCCCGGTACCGTCGTGAACGTGCCGTTAGGCGTGGTGGAATACGACAGGATAGTGTTGCCGGCGTTCTGGGTGTTGAAGCTGACCGTGAAGCCGGTGGTGGTGATGTTGGAAGGCACCGGGCTGGTGGTCAGGTTAGGCGTGAGGCCCTGCACGAAGTCGGCGTACTTGCGGCTGAGCATCTGGTAGCCGCCCACAATGCTGGTGGCCGATGGCGAGTACTGGCTCATGATGCCAATGGCATCGAAGGTGCCCGTGGGACTGGGCTTGCCAATGAGGCCATCGGGGCCGTTGGAGTTGGTCGGTACATAGTTGACCAGCGTCGTATTGTTGTTCAGGCGGTAGGTGGTGTTGGCCGTGAAGGCCGCTACCGCGCCGCCGCCGGTGGTATTCACCGAAGTCAGGCCGTTGATGCGTACCAGCATGCCTTCGTACTGCTCAGCGTAGGCCGAAGCAGCCTGGGCCGCCGTGAACACGACCGGGGCCGGCACCGGCCGGTTGCCGGCCAGCACGGTGAGGGAGGCAATGGGGTCGATTTCGAGCAGGCCGCGATACATTTTCAGGCTGCCGGTAACTTCAATGCTGTCGCCGGGAACCAGCGGCGACACCAGCGGCCCCGTGGCACCGCCCGTCGTGTACACGGCAATGCCCGCCGTGCGGTCCTGGATATAACGAACGATGCTCACCGTGGAGCCCAACTCGTCGCCGTTGGTCACAATGCCGCGCACCGTCACGGTGGGGCCGGCCACGTTGTTGGCCGTGGGGGCCTGAGCGCGGGCCGCCGCAATGGTGATGGCCGTTTGGGCGGAAGCCGCGTGCCACGACGTAGCACACGCCAACAACGCCAGCAGAGTAAGTTTCTTCATAAGAAAAACAGAATGTAAAGAAATGATTAAGTTAAAGTTGAAGCACTGGGCCGAAATACAAAGATGCTGAATTTTGGGCAAACCAACGCCCGGGTCGGGCCGCCGGTTTGCGTGGCGGCCAACCCGGGCGTTGGCGTATTCAGCGTCCCCGATTTAGTTTTTGCCGCTGCTCCGGCTGCGCTTGCCGGTGCTCGTGATGAAGGGTACCGGCGTGGCCGTTTCGGTGCCGGCTCCGTTGCGCGAGCTCACCTCCACGTAGTAGGTAGTGCCGGGAATCAGGTTGTTCAGCGTGAGGCTGTGGTGGGTGGTCAGGCTGGCATCCAGGCGGCTTTCTTTCAGTTCTTTGGCGTTGAGGCCGTAGCGCACGCGGGTATCGCCGGGGTTCAGGGTAGAATACACCACGGTGAAGCCCGTAGCACTGACATCGACGGGCACGGGCTCTTCGGTGAGGCGGGGCAGGCCGCTGCCGCGCACAAAGTCGGTGGCCAGGCGGGGCAGCAGCTGGTAGCCGCCGGTGCCCCCCGGCGCGTACTGGCTCATGATGCCGCGCACGTCGAACGGCTCGCCGGTGGGCGGAGTGGTTCCGATAAGGCCATCGGGCCCGGTACTGGCGGCCCCCACGCGCAGCAGCGCGCCGGCCGTGCCGTCGAGCAGGTAATTGGCGTTGCCAACCAGGGCCTCGGCGGGGGCGCTGGTTGGGGTGAGCAGCCGCGTTATGCCGGTTATCTCAACCAGCCGGCTTTCATTCGCCTCGGCAAAAGCCGTGGCAACCTGGTCTGCCGGCACGTGCAGCGGATGCAGCCGCCGGCCGCCGGCCAGCTTATGAAACGAAGCGACGGGGTCCATTTCCAGCAGCCCGTTGTAGACCTTGAGCTGGCCCGTCACCTGAATGCTGTCGCCGGCCTGCAAGTCGCCGAAGCCCGGCAGCTTGGCGGGCTGGGCGTAGAGGGCCAGGCCGGCTTCGCCATCCTGCACGTAGCGAATGTTGCCCATCTCGGCCCCGTTCAGCACTACGGCTCGCACCGTAACGGTGCTGCCCGGCCCCAAGGCCCGGGCCGCTTTCAGGGTGAGAACTGGGGGCGTAGGGAGGGTGAGCAGGGAAGCCGGAGCTGCCCACGCCGGGCCGGCAAGCACCCCGGCAAGCAGGAGGAAAGTTGGTTTCATAAATTGAAGAATAAGCAGACCGGCCGCGAAATGGCTGATGTAAAGAATGCGACAAATTACGCATCATTTCTCATTTTCAGCAATATTATCGACTGATTGGCCGGGTGCTATTCAATCACAAAATATTAACTTCCGGGTGAAGGTCGATGCCGAACTGCTGGCGTACGGACGAGATTATCTCTTCGGCCAGTTGGCGTACTTCGCTGCCAGTAGCCCCGCCGTGGTTCACGAGCACCAGGGCCTGCCGGGCGTGCACGCCGTGGGTGCCTTCGCCGGGGCCGCGCCGCAGCCCCTTCCAGCCGGCCCGCTCGATTAGCCAGCCGGCGGGCACCTTCACGCCGCCGGGCACGGGGTAGCCGGGCAGGTCGGGGTACTGGCTTTTGAGGTGGTCGAACCGGGCCTGGGAGATTTCGGGGTTCTTGAAAAACGAGCCGGCGTTGCCGATTTCGGCCGGGTCGGGCAGCTTGGAGCGACGAATGTGCACCACGGCCCGGCTCACGTCCTGCGGCGTGGGCTCGCCCTCGATGCCGAGCTCGGCCAGCGTATCGGCAATGGCCCCGTACTGGAGGTTGGGGCGGGCCTGGCGGTGCAGGCGCAGCACCACGGCCGTCACCACAAACTGGCTTTTGAGCACGTTTTTGAACACGCTTTCGCGGTAGCCAAAGCCGCACTCGCCGGCCGAAAACACGCGGCCTTCGCCGGTAGCTATTTCCACGGCCTCCAGGTGGTCGAAGGTGTCGCGCAACTCGGCCCCGTAGGCCCCGATGTTCTGCAGCGGGGCCGCGCCCACCGTGCCGGGAATGAGGGAGAGGTTTTCGATGCCGCTGAGCTGCTGGTCGAGCGTGTATTCGACCAGGCCGTGCCAGCTCTCGCCGGCCCCGGCCCGCACGAGAGCCGTTTGGGCATCACCGTCTTCGCTGATAATTTCCAGCCCGCGAATCTCATTCTTAAGCACCACGCCGGCGAAATCCTGGGTGAACAGCAGGTTGGAGCCGCCGCCCAGAATGAGCTTTTCAGCCGCCTGTACCTGGGGCAGCTGCAGCAGCGCGCGCAGCTCATCGGCCGAGGCGAAGCGGGCGAAGTAGCGGGCCCGCACATCGAGGCCGAAGGTATTGTAGGGGCGGAGGGAGACGTTTTCTTCGAGCGTAGGCATCATGCCTGCAAAGGTAGCGGCCAGACGAAGTACCGTGGACGCCGCGAGTCCGTGCGTTGGTGCTGGGTGATGTCGGCGTTCATGCGCGCGGGCTCGCAGCGTCCACGGTACAGCCTGCTACCTTCGTACTTATGGACCCCAAGCAAGCCACCCGCCTCAGCAAGTTTCTCAGCCTGCACCTGCGTCACACGCCCGCCGCCATCGGCCTGACCTTGCAGGAAGGCGGCTGGGTAGGCGTCACTGATTTGCTGGCTGCCAGCGCGGTGCACGGCATGCCCATCAGCCAGGACGAGTTGACGGAAATCGTGACGGGCAGCGACAAACAGCGCTTCGCCTTCGATGCCGACGGCACCCGGATTCGGGCCCAGCAGGGCCACAGCGTGGAAGTCGATTTGCAGCTGCTGCCGGCCGTGCCGCCCGCCGTGCTCTACCACGGCACGGCGCCAGCCGCGCTGCCCGCTATCCGGCGTGAAGGTCTGCAGAAGATGAAGCGTCACCACGTCCACCTCTCGCCCGATGCCGAAACGGCCCGGCGTGTGGGCGCCCGGCGCGGCCCGCCCATCATCCTGACGGTAGATGCCGCCGCCCTGCTCGCCGCCGGCGTGGTGTTCTATGAATCCGGCAACGGCGTGTGGCTGGTGGAGGCCGTACCGCCAGCATATCTGCGGGAGGCGTAGGCGCGTCTTTGGCCGTTACTTCAGCTTGGCTTTCACGTTGAAGCGCGAGTCGGCGCGCACGGTGGTGTTCTGGCGCACGGGCTGGGCCATGGTCACATCGGTAAACAGCGAGTAGGAGCCGTTGCGCAGGTACAGGTCGAGCTTGGCACCGGAGGGCGTCAGGTTGATGGCAGTCTGGCCGGTGGGCACGGGGTCGAGGGAGGCCAGCAGGGTTTTGTTGGTGCCCTGGTTGTCGCTGGCGATGTAGATTTTTACGCTTTTCAGGAAGTCGAAATTCTGGCCGGCCGGGTCGGTCACGGTCAGGGTGAGGCGGTCGAGGGTCACGTCCTGCACATGGTCGGCGTTGGTGTTGTTGGCCGAATACGTGCCCGACGAAGAGGAATTAACCGTAGTGCCCGGCAACGACAATACCGTGGTATTGAGCAGGCCCGAGGCCGGCACCACGAAGCTGCTGGAATCGTCTATTTTAAACGTGAGCAGGTCTTCAATCTTCTTGCAGCCGCTGGCACTCAGCAGCAGGAATGCCAAAATAAAGGATAGGATTTTGGAAGTGTTAAACAGGCTTTTCATATTCAGGGAAGGGTTTAAATAAAATAGAAGAAAGAACCGTGCCGGTAAATTTATGGACCACGGCGCAATCTACGGCCAACCTCAGCTCTTGGTTTGAAAGCCCTGTCTCACGGGCAGGGACAGCCGCGCTACCGTACCCGGTAGCCGCTCACGGCATAAAACAACAGGTACAAATAGCACAGCGCCGGCACCACAAACGCCACCCGCAGCCCGCCGCCGTGCGTGGCCAGCCAGCCCATGAGCGGCGGAATAAGCGCCCCGCCCACGATGGCCATAATCAAATAAGAAGAGCCCTGCTTGGTGAATGGACCCAGCCCGGTGATGGCCAGCGGGAAAATGACGGGCCACATAATGGAGTTCATCAGCCCGCAGAGCACGATGAGCCAAAGTGCGGTTTCACCAGTGCTGAGAATACTCGCGCCCACCAGCGCCGTACCGGCCGCGCACACTGCTACCAGCAGCACGCGGTTGTGAAACCTGAGCAGCAGCGGAATGCCCACCACACGCCCGATGAGCGACCCAAACCAGTACGACGACACCAGCACCGCGCCCACCGCTTTGGTGAAGCCAACGGTGGTGTCGATGGCCGACGGCTCCTTGCCAAAGAGCACCAGGGCGTAGTTGGTGGCCACATTCAGCCCCTGCACCAGGCTTTGGGTGAAAGCGGAAAGCTGCCGGATACCCTGGCTTTCGCCGTAGCGAATCAAGAATGAGCCCAAGCCAACCTCCACGCCCACGTACACGAAAATGGCTGCAATGCCGAGCACGAGGTGCGGAAATGCCAGCGCCGACGTGCGCCCGGCTGCCATGGGCCGTGCCTCTTCGGCGGCCTCTTCGGGTATGCCTTCGATGTCGGGTAGCTTCACCAGAAAGAAAAACAGCGCCGCCAGCAGCACCAGAAACACGGCCAGACCTATATAAGGCCCCTTCACCAGCTGCGATTCTTCGGCCAGCCGCTCGGTGAGGGGCAGCGCCGCCAGCCGCGCCTTAAGCGCCACCGAGCCGCCGAACAGTACCAGCCCGCCCACCAGCGGCGAGAGCGCCCCGCCGAAGTTATTGGCTACGCCCACAATGCTTACCCGCGCCGCTGCGTTGCGCGCCGGCCCCAGAATGCTCACGTAGGGATTGGCCGCCACCTGCAGCAGCGTGATGCCGGCCCCCAGCGTGGCCAGCGCCGTGAGAAATAGCGCAAAAGCCCGCGAGTCGGCCGCCGGAATGAAGAGCAGCGCGCCGCCCGCCATCACCAGCAGCCCCACCACGATGCCGCGCTGGTAGCCCAGCTTCTTCAGGACCCAGCCCGCCGGCAGCGACATGAGAAAATACGCCCCAAAAAACGCCGACTGCACGGCCGAGGACTGCAAATCGGTGAGCTGGCACACGTCCTTGAGGTAGGGCATGAGCACGTCGTTGAAATTGGTGACGGCCCCGAACAGGAAGAACAGGGTGGTCATCAGCACCATGGGGCCGGCGTAGGAGCGAGCGGGCGCGGCGGCACTGATGGTGGGAGCGGAGGAAGGGGCGAGGGCCATAGGAGCGTAGCGCACGCTTTAGCCTGCGCCCAGTGGGAATGTGACGGGTTTGATGGCGCAAGCTAAAGCATGCGCTACACTTTCTGCCGACCTTTGCGGATGCGGACCAAAAGTCCGCGCTACTTTATGCACCTCACCGCCACCACCCAGTTCGGCCTGGAAGAACTGCTCGCCGACGAGCTCTACGCCCTCGGGGCCGACATTACCCACGTAGGCAGCCGCGCCGTCGAGTTCATCGGCGACCACCGCCTGCTCTACGAAGCGGCCCTTTGGAGCCGCCTCTCCATGCGCCTGCTGCGGCCCTTCGCCGCCTTCCACGCCGCCGATGAAAAGCAGCTGTACCGCGAAGTAAGCCGCATCGACTGGCAGGATTTCATCGGCCCCGGCCAGACTTTCGCCATCACGCCGGTGGTGAACCGCTCCACCTTCGAGCACTCGCTCTTCGTGGCCCAGCTCACCAAGGATGCCATCGTGGACCAGTTCCGGGCCCGCACCGGCGAGCGACCCAGCGTGGATACCCGCCAGCCCGATATCCGCCTGCACCTGCGCATGACGGAAAACGAAGTCATCCTCAGCCTCGACGCGGCCGGCGACTCGCTGCACCGCCGCGGCTACCGCCAGCACACCAACGAAGCCCCCCTGAACGAGGTGCTGGCCGCCGGCCTGGTCCTGCTCTCGGGCTGGGATGGCCAGCAGCCCCTCATCGACCCCATGTGCGGCTCGGCCACCATCCTCACCGAGGCCGGCCTCATCAGCCAGCGCATCGCGCCCGGCCTGTTCCACCAGGGCAAGTTCGGCTTCGAAAACTGGTACGACTTCGACCCCGAGCTCTGGAACCAGGTGCGCGAAGAAGCCAAAGCCCAGCGCCTGGAAGAGCCGCAAGCCTACCTCGCCGGCTCCGACCTCGACCCCCGCGTTATCGACATGGCGGCCGCCAACATCACCGCCGCCGGCCTGGAAGACTACATCAAGCTGTCGGTGCGCGACGTGAAGGACGCCGTAGCCCCGGCCAAGGAGGAGCCCGGCATCGTGCTGATGAACCCGCCCTACGGCGAGCGAATAGGGGAAGAGGCCGAAATGACGGCCCTTTATAAGACGATTGGCGATTCGCTGAAAACGAATTTTCAGGGCTACAATGCGTTCGTGTTCACCGGGAATCTGGAGGCGTCGAAGAGCATCGGGCTGAAGCCGGCGCGGCGCGTACCGTTGTTTAATGGGCCGATTGATTGCCGGTTGCTGAAGTATGAGCTGTACCGGGGGTCGAAGAGGGAGCCGCGGGCGGCGCAGCCGGAAAACCTCACCCCCTGACCCCCTCTCCAAAAAAGAGGGGGCACCGGCATTGCTCGGATGTAAATTTTGATGTGTTTTCTGAATTGACTTTTTAGCCTTTTCGAGGCTAGAAAAACCAAAATCAGGGCCAAACCGGTGCCCCCTCTTTTTTGGAGAGGGGGTCAGGGGGTGAGGTTGACGCTTGCCGATGCTACCTTCCCAATATGGAAACCCCGCCCAAGCTAAGCGGCCCGCAGGAGCACATCTACACCACCGACCCGCGTACTTGGGAAAAGCACCTAAAAGCCTACGCCCGCGAAAACCGCAAGGCCCCCACGCCCGCCGAAAACATCCTTTGGCAGAAATTACGTGGCTCAAAGCTTGGATTCAAATTCCGTCGCCAGCACGGCATTGACTTTTTTATCGTCGATTTCATCTGCGTTGAGGCCAAGCTCACCATCGAGCTTGACGGCGAAATCCACAACTCCCCCGAGCAGGCTGAATACGATGCCGGCCGTACCTTCACGCTAACGGAATTAGGCTACCGCGAACTGCGTTTCACCAACCAGCAAGTGCTAACCAGCTTAGACGAAGTCTTGGCTGAAGTAGCCCGCTTCCTTAAAATACCCCATCAAATGCCCTCGTCTGGCTCCCCCTCTTTTTTGGAGAGGGGGCCGGGGGGGGAGGTTACCCCGAACGATATGCCCGAACTAGCCACCCCGCCGCAACTCACCGCCGCCCGCCAGGCCCTGAAACGGTACTACGGCTACGACAATTTCCGCCCCATGCAGGGCGACATCATCCAGCACATCCTCGCCGGTAAAGACACCGTCGTGCTCATGCCCACCGGTGGCGGCAAGTCCGTCTGCTTCCAGATTCCGGCCGTGGTGAGCGAGGGTACCTGCATTGTCGTATCCCCTCTCATCGCCCTGATGAAGGACCAGGTGGAAGCCCTGAAAGCCAACGGCATCGCGGCCGCCTACATCAACAGCAGCGTGGGCCAGAGCGAGGCCAACGACATTGCCCGCGCCGCCACCGGCGGCTACCTCAAGCTGCTCTACGTATCGCCCGAGAAGCTGCTGAGCGAGGGCTTCATGCAATTTCTGAACCGCGTCAATATCAGCCTTTTTGCCATCGATGAGGCCCACTGTATCTCAAGCTGGGGCCACGATTTCCGGCCCGAGTACACCAAGCTGGGAACCCTGCGCACGCACTTTCCCAACACGCCCATCATCGCCCTCACGGCCACGGCCGACCGCCTTACCAAGCGCGACATCATCACCCAACTCAACCTGCGCGAGCCCAAGGTGTTTCTGTCGAGCTTCGACCGGCCCAACATCAACCTCAACGTGCGCCCCGGCCAGGACCGGGTGGGCTCGGTAATCGACTACATTGGCCGCCACCCGCAGGACCCCGGCATTATCTACTGCCTCTCGCGCAAGACCTGCGAAACCATCTCGGCCAAGCTCGTCGCCAAGGGCATCAAGGCCGCGCACTACCACGCCGGCCTCACGCCCTTGCAGCGCGGTAAGGCTCAGGAGGCTTTCTTGCAGGATGATATTCAGGTGATTGTAGCTACCATCGCCTTCGGCATGGGCATCGACAAGAGCAACGTGCGCTGGGTGATGCACTATAATTTGCCCAAAAATATCGAAGGCTACTACCAGGAAATCGGCCGGGCCGGGCGCGACGGCGCGCCCAGCACCGCCATCCTGTTCTACAGCTTCGCCGATGTGATGCAAATGCGCGAAATGGTGACCAAGGACGTGCCCGCGCGTCAGGCCCAACTCAACACCGCCAAGCTGGAGCGCATGCAGCAGTTTGCCGAAGCCGCCAGCTGCCGCCGCAAAATCCTGCTCAACTATTTCTCCGAAACCCTGCCCCAGGACTGCGGCAACTGCGACATCTGCCGCAACCCGCCCACCACGTTCGATGGCACGCTCATTGCCCAAAAAGCCTTGTCGGCCGTGTTCCGCAGCCGGGAGAAAGTCGCTATCAACCTGCTGATTGACATCTTGCGCGGCATGCGCAACCAGGCCGTGCTGCAAGGCGGCTACGACCAGATAAAAACCTACGGCGCGGGCTCCGACCTGCCCTACCTCGACTGGTACAGCTACGTGCACCAGATGCTGAACGACGGCCTGTTCTACATTGCCTACGAGGAAGGCTACGCCCTGAAAATCACCGAGCGCGGCCACGAAGTCCTGAAAGGCCAGCTCGCCCTGCCGCTCAAGAAATTCCAGCCCACTGAGAAGGCCGAGAAGCCCACCCGCGCCGGCAAAAAAGCCGCCAACGCCGCTGCCACGGCTGCCTTCGGCACCCCCGAAGCGCAGCTGTTCGACAAACTGCGCAAGCTCCGCAAGCAGATTGCCGACGAGCAGGGCGTGCCGCCCTACGTGGTGTTCTCCGATGCCACGCTGCAGGAGATGGCCGCCGAGCGGCCCGTCAACCGCGTGGGCATGCTGGGTATTTCGGGCGTGGGCATGAAGAAGTTCGAGACCTACGGCGAGAGCTTCATCCGCCTCATTCTGGAAGATGGCGGCGGGGCCGTACCCTCCGATTCGGACAACATGTTCAGCGAGCCGCGCCCCCGCGTGGCCGTGGCCGAAAAGCCCGTGAGCGACTCCGAGGACGCCACCATCCAGTTCCACCAGATGGGCCTCACCCCCGAGGACATTTCCGAGCGCCGCGGCCTGGCCCTGAGCACCGTGAAAACCCACCTCTACAACGCCTACGCCAAAGGCCGCGAGCTGCGCATCCACGACTTCACCACTGATGCCGAGCTGGCCGAAATTTTCACCGCCCGCGCCCAGCTCGGCGGCGAGCCCACCCTGCGCGACCTGTTCGACCACCTGCGCGAGAAGTACGACTACTTCCAACTGCGCATGGCCGCGCTGTATCACAGGCGTTTGCGCGGCCAGTAAAGTGAGGTAAGCTTTCGCTTGCCGTTTGAATTCAGGCCGTTATCAGAGCCCAAAAAGCCTGCTAAACCAACCACCTAAACTCTGCGAACCTCCGCGTTACCCTCGGCGAACCTCAGCGAGAATAAGAAAAAACGGGTAATTAGGAGCCGAAAGATAAATTGCTCGACGCTAAAGTGGTGGGCAGAAATTTATTAGCTAAGTGAATTAGTAACTTCGCGCCTGCGTTGCTAACTTCACCAGCCGAATCTGCGTTGAATCCAACGCCACTCCCGGCTGCCGCCTCCCACCGATGATAAATACCAACCTCAAGTTTTGCCGGCGCGAGCTCGCCCTCACGCAGGCCCAGATGGCCGAAAAGCTCGGCATCAAACGTTCGCTGGTGGGTGCCTATGAAGAAGGCCGCGCCGAGCCCCGCCTCGCCACGCTCGTCAACATGGCCCGCCTGTTCGGCATCACGCTCGACCAGCTCGTAACCACCGATTTCAGCAAGAAGAAGAACACCAAAATCATCGGCTCGCTGCCCGCGCCCGACCCCAACGCGCCCGATTCTGATTCCGCCGACGACAACCCCGAGCCGCCTACGCCGGCGGCTGGCGGCCGGCTCCGCGTGCTGGCCTTCACCGTGGATAAGGACCAGAACGAGAACATCGAGCTGGTGCCCCAAAAAGCCGCTGCCGGCTACCTCAATGGCTACGCCGACCGCGAATACCTGGAGGTGCTGCCCAAGTTCCGCCTGCCCATGCTCTCGCAAACGGGCACCTACCGCGCCTTCGAAATTGCCGGCGACTCGATGCTGCCCATTGCCAGCGGCACCGTCATCGTGGGCCGCTACGTGGAAGAGTGGGCCAGCATCAAGGATGGCACGCCCTGCATCGTGGTGAGCTCGCGCGACGGCATCGTGTTCAAGCGCGTGTTCAATAAAATGCGCTCCGGGGCCATGTTCGTGCTGCATTCCGACAACCCGAACTTCTCGCCCTACGACGTGAAGGCCGACGATGTGCTCGAAATCTGGGAGGCAAAAAGCTACATCAGCAGCACGTTCCCCATTGCCGAACTCTCGCTGGAGCGCGTGGCCAGCCTCGTGCTCGACCTGCAGCAGCAGGTAGCCCTGCTGCGCAAAGCATAGCCCGGAGCGGCTTCCTTAAATAAGACCATAAAGCCCTTCCGGCCCCCGGAAGGGCTTTGTTGTGCGGGACAAGGCCAACTTCCAGCCCGGCCTGCGCGTATGGTAGGCACGCCATATCCTCTTGCTCTCACGCTATGCTCAAATACATTTCCGCCGCCGACCGTCACCATGCTGCGCCCGCTGCCTGGCTCAGCAGCTACTTTCTGTTTTCGTTTGCCGATTATTTCGACCGCGCCAATATGCACTTCGGGCCGTTGCGCGTGTTCAACGACGATAGTGTGGCCGCCCAGTCGGGCTTCCCGCAGCACCCGCACTCTGAAATGGAAATCGTGACGCTGATGCTCGACGGCGAAATCACGCACCAAGATACGATGGGCAACAAAACGACCATCAAGGCCGGCGAAGTACAGCGCATGACGGCCGGCACCGGCCTAGCCCATTCCGAGTTCAACCGCCAGGATACGCCCCTGCACCTCTATCAGCTGTGGTTCATCCCCGGCCAGAAGGGCCTGGCCCCCAGCTACGAGCAGAAGGACCTGGGCTTCACCAGCGGCAACAAGAACCAACTGGTGCCCCTCGTGACCGGCCAGAAAGTGCTGGAAGACGTGGTGTACATGAATTCCAACAGCACGGTTTATTGGTCGAATCTGGACGAGGGCGAGGAGATTGAATTCAAAACCTTCCCCATTCGCCTCACCTTCATTTACGTGAAGCAGGGCTCCATTTTCGTGAACGGCACCGAGCTCGGCCCCAACGACCAGGCCCGCATGACCGACGACGATGTGGTACAGATTCGCGCCGCCAAAGACGCGCAATTTATCCTCATCGACCTGCCGTCGTCGGAATCGAACTATTAAGAATTAAACTACAAGCCACAAGCTCCAGGCTGCAAGCCTTTTCCGAAACACCGGAGAAAGCTTGCAGCCTGGAACTTGTGGCTTGTAGCTTAATAACTTAGAAGTTATACGTGATACCGGCCGAGTAGCCGGTGGACTTTCCAATGTTGCGGCCGGCCACGTAGGTGTTAGCCCCCAGCGTCAGGCCGAAGCCGTTGGTGATGGGTCGGTAGGCGCTGGCCCCCAGGCGGAGGTAGTTGACGCGCGTGGAGGGAAAAAAGCCGGTGAAGCCCTGGGCGGCAATATCGGTGCCGCCGTTCGATTCCTGAAAAGACGCATTGCCTTCGAGGTAGATTTTGGGGCCGGCGTATCCTAGCTTCGCCTCGCCCACCAGGGCATCGGGCACGGAGCCGGTGCGCAGGCTATAGCCCACCTGGGCGGTGGCAAACACGCCCGAGCTGGTTTTGAGGTGCGCCACGCCGGAGGCCGTGTACTTGGTGGCCCGGTTGCCGATGGCGATGATATAGCCGTAACCGGTGTTGCTCTGGTAGTCGCTCACCGGGGTGCTGAAGCTGACCACGCCCAGCAGGTCGAGGATGCTGCTGCCGATTTCGCGGGTGTAGGATTTGAACTTGAGCAGGGCGGTAACGTCCTGCAGGCCCTGGCGCACGTTGGTATAGCCCTGCGTGGAGTAGTAGGAGTTCAAGCCATCAATAACCGCCCCCGGGGCGCGGCCTTTCGACTGAATGTAGGGCAGGCTGATGATGGCGTCAATCTTGTCGGAGAGGCCATAGGTGCCGTACAGGTTGAGCGAATTGACGCGCACCTCCTGAAAAACCGGAACGCCCGATATTTTTTCGGGAGCCAGGTACACATCGGTGTAGCGCTCAGCCGTGCCCGATACCACCACCGAGCCGTGGCCCTTGCCCGCCATAAAACCGCTCACCAAGCTCTGCCCCTGAGCAGTAGTAGCCACGCCGGTAATAAAAAGAACACTACAAAACAGCTTGGAAAAATTTTGCATAAAAACAATAAATAAGAAACTACTATTAGGGGTAGCCTGGCTGGGTATGGCCAAACAAAAACAGCTCATTTAGTCTATTCTGACGCAATCTACGGGTGTGTTTACTGGAACGGATTTACCTTAGCGCAATCCGATGGCTTTATGAAATCGTTTATATTCAGCGATTTGAGTTGAACGCACTTGTTAGCACGATAAAAACAATAATTTACCCGATGAAAAAATATTTCCCCATTAAAGCCGGTTTGCTGGCATTGGGCCTTTTAGCCATGAATGGCTGCGCCAAGAACAAAGAGGTTGAACCTACTATCACCAATATTGCCGTTACCAATCCCGATTTTCAGGAACTGGAAGATGCCGCTATTCGCGGCAACGTAGCCGTGCTACTCGGCAACAAAAACCCGAACGACCCGCAGGGCAACTACACGGTATTTGCCCCCACCAACGCTGCTTTCAGCCGCCTTGGCCTCAACACGGCCCAGGATTTGGAGGTCCTGCAGCAGTCTTTTTTGCAGAGCACGCTTTACTACCACGTCTATAGCGGGTCGCTGGCGGGCAGCGCGCTCACGGCGGGCAGCACCTCAGGTTCGGCGTTGGGCATCACCCGGCGTATCATTCGGCGGGCCGACGGCACGCTGTATGTGAACGGCTCCAAGATTCTGGGTACCGATGTGAAGGCGGCCAACGGCCTGATTCACCCCATTGACAAGGTGCTGCTGGCTACGGGTGTCGATATCCTTAATTCGGCGCTGGCCCTGCAAAGCAGCAAGGTTTTCGTGAAGCCGGAGCTGACTTTTCTCGTTGAAGCCGTGGTGTACTGCAACCTGCAAGGTGCCCTCACGGGGTCGCCCGGCAGCGCGCCGCTCACCGTATTTGCGCCCACCGACCAGGCGTTTAAAGACCTTGGCGTGCTGCTGGGCGTACCCCTGAATCAGCCCAGCGACATCCGCAAGCTGCCCGTGGCTACCGTGACGGCGGTGCTGCTCAACCACGTAGTTGGGGGTGCGCAGGGCGGGAAATTCACGCCCGAATTACCCGAAAACACTTCGGTGGCCTCGGCCGGTGGCGCACCGGTGGTACTGGGAGGCTTCCAGAGCGGTGTGCTTACCGTGAAAGGGGCCAGCAATACCGTGCCCGCCAACATGGTGATTCCGGACGTGCAGTGCACCAACGGCGTGGTCCACGTGATTGACCGCGTGCTGCTGCCATAAGCGGCTAGCAAGCATATTTTTATTGCTCGTGCCGGATGCCCAACTACCGCAGCCAATGCGGCCATGAGGTTGCCTTAAATTGATATGATACGGAAGCTGCTCCGCAACGCGGGAAAGGTGGTAATAGGCGTGGGGCTGTGGCCGGCGGTAGTGCTGGGGCAAGCCAGCGCGCCTATCCGTCCCGACTCGGCGGCTCAGCATTCCGCAGCGCCAGTGGCCAGTATGCCCAGCGTGGCCGGCGTTTGGAAGGGGCCGCTGTCAATTCCCGGCGGGACGCTACCCGTTCAAATCAGCATCATTCAGCCGGGGGCCAATAAGCTGATTGCCACCCTCGACCTGCCCGCCAAGCGCCTGAACAAGGTGCCGGCCTCGCTCACGCTGCGGGGCGATACACTCATTTTTTACGCCGCTACCGTGGACTGCCGCTTTGTGTGCACTCAGGCGGGCGAGGCGGGGCAGGAGTTGCGCGGCGTGTGGTCGCAGCCCGGGCTGCGCGTGCCGCTGGTGCTGCAGCGCGCCGACCCCAACGGTGCCGGCACGGTGGCCGTGGAAAAAACCGCAGCCGTGAAGGCGACTACCTACCACATTGAAGCCGTGCGCCTGACCAGCCAGCCGGGCAACGTGGCGCTGGCCGGTACCCTCAGTATTCCGGACGGGGCCGGGCCGTTTCCGGCCGCCATGCTGCTCTCCGATATGGGCAGCCAGGACCGCGACTCGCGCCAGGGCAGCTACCGCTTCTTTGCCGATATCGCCGCCACGCTGGCCCGCCAGGGCATTGCCGTGCTGCGCCTCGATGACCGGGGCGTGGGCGAGTCGAGTGGCAACGGCCCGCTGGCCACCACCGCCGACCTGATGCGCGATGCGCAGGCGGGCCTCAGCTACCTGCGCATCCGGCCGAGCATCGACCCGGCGCGCACCGGCCTCATCGGCCACGGCGAGGGGGGCAACGTGGCCCTGCTGGCGGCGGCCCAGCCCGTGCCGCCTGGCTTTGTAGTGACGCTGGCGGCATCTGGCCTGGTGGGGCTCGACCTGCTGGCCAGCCAGGCCGAACCGCTGAGCGCCGCCGACACGGCCCGCACTGGCCAGGCCCGCCGTCAGGCCTGGGCCGAGGTGCTGGCCAAAGCCGCCAAGCTGCGGACCAGTGGCTCCAACTCGGCGCAGGTCGAAACCTACGTGGCCCAGCAGCGCCTCAAAATCAAAAGCGAAGAGCGCAAGCAGACGGAAGCAACCCTCAAATTTCGACGGACTATGCTGGAAATTGTGCGCCAAACGGCCAGCAACGACCAGGCGCAGGCCATTGTGGTAAACATGCTGCGCCAGCGCTACCCCGACCAGGACCCCGCCCTGGCCCGCGCCCGCGCCACCGACCTGCTCACGCCCTGGTACCGCTATTACCTAAAATTCGACCCCCAGCCCAGCCTTGCCGATGTGCAGTGCCCCGTACTGTTGCTCAACGGCACCGACGATGCGGAGGTGAATGCCGCTACCAACCTGACCGCCCTCGAAAAAGGCCTTAAAGGGAATAAGCGCGTCAGCGCCCGCCGGCTGCCGGGCCTCAACCACTGGTTTCAAACCCCCGCCGCCGAGCGCATTGCCGCCGCCGATGGCACGGTGGAGCCCGTGGTTGCCCCGGTGCTGCTAACTGCGGTGCGCGACTGGGTATTGCAGCAGGGAAGCCGTTAGCGGGAGGTCAGGATAAACCAAAACAGTCCGTCATGTTGAGCGCAGTCGACGCATGACATTGCGTAAGCAGTCAGTCATAAGTAATCGGTAGTCAGATAGGAATCAATTGACTGATTTTTAGATAGCTGAAATCTGATTACGGACTACTTAGAGCGGTTTTGAGGTTCTTGTACACGTAGCGCGAACTTTGTAGTTCGCGTCCCCGCTCCATCAGAGCAGTTCGAACGGCGCGGGGACGCGAACTACAAAGTTCGCGCTACTGCCTGCTGGCCTCATAAGCTGTACCCAAACCCGATAACTGCTCTATTACTGACTACCTACTTAATTATACCGCCTGTACCGCCAGGTGGCAGTCCTTGTACTTCCGGCCGCTGCCGCAGGGGCAGGGCGTGTTGCGGCCGAATTTGCGGCGGCTGCGCAAGGTTTTTATCCACTCGCGCGGGTCAGTGGCGAAGCGGAGGAAGCGCTGTTTGGGCTTCTGGCGGAAGGCCTGGGTGAGCAGCTGGTACAGCTCGGGGTGGTGCTCCTGTAGCTTCTCGGGCTTCTCAAAGAAGTATTCGGTGACGACGGCGAAGAACTCGGCCTCGTTGGTGGCGGCGTAGGGGTTGATTTCTGATTTGCCGGCCTGAATGGCCGCGATTTCGCGCTGCACCACGGCCGCCCACTGGGGCAGCAAATCGGGGGGCATGGCGACTTTGGGCAGGCCGTCAATCACGCCGTCGGCCTCATCGAGCAGGTGCGCAAATTCGTGGATGCCCACGTTCTGGCGGTCCACCGCGTCGCGGAAGCCTTGTTCGAGCGATGCTTTGGAGAGGCGCATGTAGTGCTGGTTCTGGAAGCCCTGCACCGAGCCGAGCAGCGTGCCCTGCAAGGTTTTAATTTCCTTGGTTGGGTCGTTTTGCAGCTGCCAGGCATCGGGCACGATGAGGACTTCGCTCAGGTTGCGGTACTCCCAATCGGAAAACCCAAACACAGGGATGAGGGCCGAGGCAGCCACCAGCAGGCGCGTGTTGTCATCCACTTCCGTTTGCACGCCGGTAATGCGCGTGCGGGCCAGAAAAACCTGCGTTTGCTTTTCAAACCGGACTTTTTCGGCATCCGTCAGGGCCACGTAGAAGGCCACCTGCTCGAATAGCATCTGCCGCCAGGCGGCCGGAAATTCCTGGGCCAGCGCGGCCGTGCGGAGGCGCGCGTCGGCGGTGGCGTATTGGTAAAACGCGTACAGAATGGCCACCAATACGGCCAGAGAAATGAGGTAGGGCATGGCCCGTTAGTACGGCCCGGCGCCGGCCGGGTTCACTTAGCGGGCGGCTGATGGGCGCACAGCGTCCGGGTTGCGGCCCAGTTGGTAGGTGACCATCAGCCGGGCGCTCCATGCCGAGCCCAGGAATAGGCTCTCTACGGCATTATTTTTATCGCGAAAATCGTAGCTCCGCTGAGCATCTACAGTCAACGTCAGGCGATTGACCCGCCATCCCAGGGTCAGTGCGGGAAGAAGAGTTTGGGCTGTAAATCCCACTCGGGTGTTAAAAGCAGGCGCGGCAGGTGCTGTTTCGGTGGGATTGCCGCTGCTGCCAGTGGTGATGGTGGAAAACGCCGGATTGAAAATACTGTTCAGCTCGTAGCTGACACCAAGTACCAATTGCTGATTGTGCTTAAGCGAACTATACTTACGTAGGCCAATGCGCGCTGAACCCAGCCAGGCCGAATAGTCAGCATACGCAAATTCGTAAGCCTTAACGCCTCCCACCGTGATTCCGGAGCGGTAGCTATACAGTCCTTGGCGGCTGCGAAAGGTGCTCAGACTGAGCTCCCCGTAGATTGAAGTTGTGCGGCCGGGAAGAAACATCTCGGCAAACAGTTCGGCCGTGGGACGGGGGCGCTGGTCGAGTACTTCATAGCCGTCCATGTCCCGGGGCGAAGCCACCCGGTTGTAGCGCATCCCCAGCAGAATACCGCCTTGTACTGATACCCGGCGTCGCACCTTAGACTGGACCAGCCAGCTACGCCCCGGCTGCTGGCTGGGAGCACAGCCGGTATTATAGGCCTGCACCACCACCGCTATGCCGGGCGCAGTGAATGGGGCCTTAGCAGCGGCTGCCTGGGCCGCCGGGCAATCCCCGAAATATACTCCCAACGTGTTTTGGTAATTGTTGCCATCGGTGATGGCCTGGGTGCCGGCTACCGTTTCACGCAGGTATTTCTGCTCGCTCAGGTCCAGAAAAGGCTGGCCGTGCCGACGAACGAGGTAGTGGATGATGCCATTCAGTTCAACCCGCAGCATCTCGGCCGCGCCTTCGAGCAGCACGTCGGCCAGCAGGGAATCTGTGTGCACATCAATAGTGTAGCCACGTGGCAGCCGGTCCAGCTGAACTTCGGCCGCGTGATTAACCGGCAGGGCTTCGTAGCGGAAATAGCGCCCGTTGGTAAAGAGGACAGCCCTCAGTTGCCGGGGCTTCAACACCTGCACCAAACTGCCGGGCGTGGCCCGGAAACGAATAACAGCGGGGGGCTCTTTCCAAAAGCTGTTCTCGATTTCACCGCGTAGCGTATCACCGTTGGCGCGCACCAGCAGGCCCGGCTCAAA
Organism: Hymenobacter artigasi; assembly: GCF_012275535.1. Classification (GTDB taxonomy): domain Bacteria; phylum Bacteroidota; class Bacteroidia; order Cytophagales; family Hymenobacteraceae; genus Hymenobacter; species Hymenobacter artigasi. The sequence goes on from NZ_JAAVTK010000008.1 coordinate 85,053, forward strand.
GGCCTGGGCCTGGGTTTGGAAAGTATAGGATAGCGCGAAGGCCAGCAGGAGTAAAAGTCGTTGCAGCATAAAGGGTAGTTGATGCGGCTGCTAAAGTAGTGGCAAATGCGTCGCCAGCTTATCCCGCAGCAGGGCAATCAACGTGCTGTCGCCAAACGGGTATTTATCCGGAATGCGCAGCGTAACCACGGTTTTGCCGGGCAGCTCCGACGCAAACTTTTCGCGCAGGCGGTCGGCGTGGCGGCGCTCCATAACGAAGATGATTTCGGCCCAGCCCAGGTGGCCGGCCGTGACGCGCACCCGCGCCCCCGGCTCGGTGCCGGCCGAGCGGGCCTCGTAGTGCGGGTGGTCGTCAAAAAGACGCTCGGCAGTGAGGCTGCGCCACTTGTTCTGGCTGCAGATGAAAAGTATTTTCAAACGGTGGGGGATAACTAAAAGGACGTCATGCCGAGCGTAGCCGAGGCATCTCGCATGCAGCAGTAATTCTTTCGCCTAACGATTGATTTACTGCTGCATGCGAGATGCCTCGGCTACGCTCGGCATGACGTCCTAATTAAATGGTGGTGCTACCGAATCAGCGCCACCTTCACCTTCTTGCCTTTCACTTTGGCTCCCTGCATCCTCGCCAGCACTTCCTCGGCCAGCGCCTCGGGCACGGCCACGAAGCTGTGGTGGTCGAATACTTCGATGCGGCCCACAGCGTCGCGCTCCAGGCCGCCCACGCTCACGAAGGCCCCGGCGAGGTCGCCCCGGCTGATTTTCTCGCTCTTGCCGGCCGATACGTGCAGCGTAACGGTGCTGGGGCGCGGGGCTTTGGGAGCGGCAGCGGGCAGCACCGGCGGGCGCAGGCCGGCCCACTGCACGGTGCTGGCGGCGGGCCAGTTTTTAATTTTTTCCTGCTCGAAGGGCGTCACGATGAGGTGGGCGGTACCTACGGCTCCGGCGCGGGCGGTGCGGCCGGCGCGGTGCTGGAAGGTGTCGGTTTCGTGGGGCGGGTCGAACTGCACCACGGTGTCGAGCTCGTTCACATCGAGGCCGCGAGCGGCTACGTCGGTGGCTACCAGCACGGTAGCCGAGCCGTTGCGCAGCTTCATCATGGACTTGTCGCGCTCGGGCTGGAGCATTTTGCCGTGCAGGGCCTCGGCGGCCAGGCCCCGGCCGCGCAGGAAGCGGGTGAGCTCCTCCACTCGGTCGCGGGTGTTGGCAAACACCAGCGAGCGCCCGGCGGTGGGCTGGGTGATGAGGTGAAAGAGGGCGGCAGGCTTCTGGTCGGCGGCGCTCACGACGTGGCCGCGCAGCACCAGGCTTTCGGGCAGGGTAGTGGCGTTGGAGCCGCCCACGTTCATCACCCGAGGGCGGGTGAGGTACTCGCGCACTAGGTTCAGCACCTTATCAGGCATGGTGGCCGAGAACAGCAGCGTTTGGCGGCGCTGCGGCAGGCGGCTGATGATGGTGGCCATTTCTTCCTGAAAACCCAGTTCCAGCAGCTTGTCGGCCTCGTCCAGCACCAGCACTTTCAGGCGGTTGGGCACAATGGTGCGGCGCTCCAGGTGGTCGAGCATGCGGCCGGGCGTGGCCACAACTACGTGGGGCATCTGCTGCAGGCCTTTTACTTCTTCGCGCATGGCGTGGCCGCCGTAGTAGCCGGCCACGCGCAGGTTGGGCATGTGTTTGCCGAGGCTGCGCAGGGCGTCGCGCACCTGCATCACCAGCTCGCGGGCGGGCACCAGCACCAGAGCCTGCATGGTGGCCGAAGTCACATCCACCTGCTGCAGCACGGCCAGGCCGTAGGCAGCGGTTTTGCCCGAGCCGGTGGGGGCCTGGCCGGCCACGTCCTGCCCTTCGAGGGCGGGGGCCAGCACCAGCTGTTGCACGGGGGTGGGCTGGGTGAAATTCAGCTCGGCCACACCGGCCAGCAGGGCGGGGGAGAGGCCGAAATCGGCGAATTGGAGGTCGGGCTTGGGCGTGGGCTGGGCCGGCGAAGCGCCGGCAGCGGCGGAGGTATCAGGAGTTTGCACGGGACAAAGGTACGGCTTGCGGCAGGTAGGGCATTGCTGACGAAACGCTGACGCGCGTCAGCGACGCGTGCCGACTGGGTTCGAGCCTGTGGCTCGGGGGCGAACGACTCGCAATTGTGCTGTTCTGCTGACGCTATACCCGAGCCACAGGCTCGCCACTAGTCGGCACGCGTCGCAGACGCGCGCCAGCGTTTCCCGCCGCCTGTCGCCGCCCGTTACTCCTCCACATTCACCAGCCGGTACCGCACGGCCGATTTCTTGGGCCGGATATCGAGCCCGATGCGGTGCGCGTAGGCCTTCGTAAATGCTGCCCCAAAATAAAATATCATGGCGCAGTAAAACACGAACAGCAGCACCAGCACCAGGCTGGAGGCGGGGCCGTATACCGGCCCCAAATCGCGGGCTACCAGCAGCTGGCCCAGCACCACTTCGCCCAGGCTGATGAGCAGGGCCGTGAGCGCCGCCCCGCGCGTGACGGCCCGCCACGGCACCTTGGCCAAACTCAGGGTGCGGAAGGTGACGCCGAACCAAGCCGCCAGAATGAGCCAGGCAATCAAGGAATTCAGCCCGCGCACAATGAAATAAGTGAAGGTGGTATCGAAGTCGCGGATGCTTTCGGCGAATAAGCTCAGGGCAGCATCGGTGCCGAATGCCAGCAGCGTGAGCGCCGCCGTGGCCAGCAGCACGCCGCCCGAGCGCACCCGCTCGCGCACGGCCTGCAGGACTTTGCCCGTGCCCCGCTTGGGCCGGATTTGCCAGAGCTGATTGAGCGAATGCTGGATGACGGTGAACAGCGTGGTGGCCACAAATAGCAGAAACGCGAAGCCCAGCCACGTTACCAGCCGGCTGCGCATGGGGTCGGCCACGTTCATCACAATCTGCGATACCAGCCCGGCCGCCGGGGCCCCCACCAGGTTGCTCACCTTGCCCAGCAGCATCACCCGCACGATGGACGAGGGGTAGAGCGAGCTCAGCAGCTGCACCAGAATGATGAGGATGGGCGGCAGGGCAAACGAGGTGAAAAACGCCGTGGCCGCGCCCAGCCGCAGCGGGTCGTTCTGGCCCAGCTCGCGGGCGGCGCGGTGCAGCAGAATGGGCAGCTCGCGCCACCACGGACCCGGCAACTCGACCGGGGAATCTAACTTTGTCATAAATACCCGTGGGGCAACATTGCGGGCCACCGCCGTATGAGGAAAGCCCCCGACGAAGGTACGGGCTGCCGTGCGGCCCGGCTTTCGGCCCCGTTATATTTCTGTATGTCGCCTTCCGAAACCCAATTGCCGCCAGTAGTCCCACCGCGTTCCTGGCTGCGCCGCCGCGTGCTCGACCCCTTGCTGGACCTGCTCAAGGCCGGCCTCTCGCCCCAGCAGCTGGCCCTCACCGTGGGGCTGGGCGTGGCCATTGGGCTGGTGCCTGCCTTCGGCATCACCACCGTGCTGAGCGCCGCCGTGGCCCTGCGCCTGCGCCTCAACGTGGCCGCCATGCAGCTGGCCACGCACCTGATGACGTTTTTTCAGCTGGCGCTGTTTATTCCGTTTCTGCGCGCCGGGGCCGTTATCATGGGCCAGGGCGATAAAGTGGCGAACCTCACGGTAGCCAGCCTGCGCCAGCTCATCGCCCTCGAAGGCTGGGCCGCGGTGGGCAAGCTCCTGTGGCGGGCCGAGCTGGGCGCGCTGCTGCTGTGGGCTGGGGCCATGGTGCCACTGGTAGCAGTGCTGTATTTCACACTTCGGGTGGTATTTCGGCGGGTACTGGTGCGGCAGGCGGCCACGCTGGATAGCGAAGCGGAGGTAAAAGCCTAAATAACCTGCCCTATGTCTCGTTTTACTGGCCCATCCCTTACGTTTTACCTGCGGCAGGCGTGGCAGCCGCTGCGTGAGTCGCTCTGGTTCGTGCCCGCCCTGATGGTGCTGGCCTCATTCGGGCTGGCCTATAGCGTAGTGCAGTTTGACCAGGCCAGCAGCGTGCAGGGCCTGCGGCGGCTGCCGCTGCTGTTTGGCATTGATGCGGGCGGGGCCAGCGGGATGCTGTCGGCCATTGCGGGCTCTATGCTGACGGTGGCCGCCCTCACGTTTTCGCTGCTGCTGGCGGCGCTGGCGCAGGTCAGTAACCAATATTCGCCCCGGGCGCTGCGCAACTTCATGCGCGACCGGGTGAACCAAGTGGTGCTGGGCTATTTCGTGAGCGTGTTTACTTACTGCCTAGTGGTGTTGGGCACTATTCGCTCGGTGGTGGGCGGCCACCAGGTGGGTTTGCCACAGTTTGTGCCCACCACGGCCGTGCTGGTGGGCCTGGTACTGGCCCTGGGCGGCGTGGGCGCGCTGGTGTATTTCGTGCACCACGTAGCCGAGGCCCTGCAAACCGGCACCCTGCTGCGTAACATCGCGCTCGAAACCGAGGCGGAGATTGAGGTGCTTTTCCCGGACCGCATTGGCCAGCCCGTGCCCGAGGCCGAGCAGGCGGCGGCCCAGGCCTTCGTGGCCCGGCACGGCTGGCACGCGGTGCCGTCCGACACGGCCGGCTACCTCCAGCGCATCGATGCCGACGGCCTCCTGCGCTGGGCGCAACGGCACCGCACCGTGGTCCGCATCAATGTGCCGGTGGGTGGCTTTGTGGGCGAGGGCCAGCCGCTGTTTGGCGTGCGGGCCGGGATGGAGCGCGCCGCCGCTCCCGACGCCGACGAGACTCCCGCCGACTGGCCCGACGACCTGATGCGCTACGTGGGCATTGGCCGGCACCGCAATCCGGCGCAGGATGTGGCCTTTGGACTCCAGCAATTGGTCGATGTTGCGCTCAAAGCCCTCTCGCCGGCCGTGAACGACACTACCACGGCCATCATGGCCATCGATTACCTGGGCGAGCTGGGCGGCCGGCTGGCCCGCCGCGACTTCCCCAGCCCCCTGCGCTCCGACGGCCAGCACCTGCGCGTATTGGTGAAAGTGCCCGATTTCGACGATTACATCCGCCTGGCCTTCGATTTGATTCGTGCTAATGCCCTGAACAATCCGGCCGTGCTGCGCCGAATGCTGTGCGCCCTGGCCCTCATCGGCGGCCAGACTACCCTGCCCGAGCGCCGGCACATTCTGCGCGAGCAGGCCGGCCTACTCCTGGCCGGTGCCGTGGCCACCCTGCCCTACGCCTACGAGCGCCAACAAGTGGAGGCGACCCATGCGGAACTGAGTGCCGCCTGGCAATGATGGGGTGCGGGTTGCCAGGGAGCTATGCAGCAATAAGTAAGCGACTGGTTGGCGCAAGCGCCGGTCTGACCGCCCTAGACGGTCTGACCGGTTGAAGCACCAGCGATTTCGGTTTAACGACAACCGGTCAGACCGCCTAGGGCGGTCAGACCGGAGCATACGGTTATTGTCGTACGACTACTTAAGACGCCAGCAGTGCCACTGCCTGCTCGCGCAGCAGCTGGCGCGACAGGTCGTGGTTGAGGCCGTGCTCGGCGTTCAAATCCTGATTGATGAAGGGCAGGCGCACGCGCTGGGGCAATACCGTGGTGCCGAGATACATCAGCACGTCGGTGAGGTGGGCCATGGCCAGCAGGCCGCCTTGGCCGCCGCTGCTCAGGCCCACCAATACTGCCTTTTTGCCCTGAAGGCCGCTGGGGTAAGTGAGGCCGTCGATAAACGCCTTCAGCACGCCGGGAAACGAGGCGTTGTACTCGGGCACGATGATGACCACCTTTGCGCTGGCATCGAGCATGGCGGCCAGGCGGTTGAACTCCGGGTGCGTGCCGGCGTTGGCATACAGCGCCGTGGCAACGAAATCGGCCGGCAGCTCGGCCAGGTCCAGAATCTGGCTTTCGTCCCCCAGTTCCGTGAGCAGGTTGCGGTAGTAGTCGGCAATGCGGCGGGCGCGCGAATGGGGCCGGTTGGTGCCCGCGAGAATGGTAATCAAAACAAGAATGGGCTAACTAACAATGGAAACCGTGTTGCTAACCGGTTGGGATGGCTGCTGGTTACGGCCAATTGGATAATAGTATCACTTTGCCGGAAATAGCCTCGGCAAAGCAACCTGCTGACGCGAAAAGAAAGGGGTGCCCAACGCAGGACGGTGCGGCTACCATAGCTGCCTGAGCGGCTACCCGGTTCGGGCAATAGGTTCGGGGCAATAGAGTGGGGCTCTGAAATAAAACAGGCTCTTTTCCGGCCCGCCCCAGGCTAACGCACCTTGCCGTTGCCGGGGAGCTTTTTGTTGCGGCCTTTGGGTTTGGCGTAGGGGCTGGCCAGTGGGGTCAGGGTGATGTCGAGCGGCTGGCAGTTGGTCAGGGGCAGCTCCAGGCTGCTGTAGCCCAGGGCGTTGATTTCCATAATGGTATTGCGGGCAATGGGCTGCTTCGATGTGATGATGTAGTGCCCCTCGGCGTTGGTGCTGAACGCATCGGGGCTGAGGCCCTGCCCGGGATGCCGCAGCATGATGGTGGCCCCCGTGAGCGGGTACGCAAACGGGTCGGTTACCCGGCCGGTCAGCACCCGGCAATCCAGCTCATCGGCCTGCGGTGATGGCTTAGCCGCTGCCGGCTGCTGGGCTCGCACGGTGGTAGCAGTCAATAGCAAAGCCAGCTTAATCGCAACGGAAAAGTGCCTCATGAGAGCGGTAATTAGCAGTAATGAAACCAGTTCACCCCAAACGCCCGCAGGAAGCGGAGAGTGCCAGGCCGGAATCAGGAAATCAGCTAAAAGTGAAAAAACAATAATTCCCTGATATGGCAATATAGCAACCCGTGCCTTACCCGCGTTTCCGGCCTTCGCTATCCGTAGCCGCCAGCACGGCTACTGCCCCCAGGCACAGCGCAAACCATGCCCACGGCAGCCGCAAATCCAGCACCGATAAGCCCCCGAATACCAGCGCCGTGCCGAAGCTGGCCAGGGATTGAAAAGCCTGGTTCAACCCGAAGATTTCGCCCCGGTCGGCCTCGGTGGTGTGGCGGGCCAGGCGGCCTTCCAGCAAGCCCTGAATGAGCGAAAGCGTGAAGCAGTCCAGCGTGACGAGCACATACAGCGCCAGCTTGGAGGTGCCCATCAGGCCGTAGCCGGCCAGTACCGGGGCGCCCAGCGCGGCCAGCCACACAATGGCCCGGCGCTGGTTAATGCGGTCGGCAAAATAGGTGTAGAATACGTAATTCAGCCCCACGCTCAGCGCCCCGAAGTACATGAAGAAGTAGGAAATTTGCCGCGCATCGAGGTGCAGCGGCCCCAGACTGGCGAAGGGTACAAAGTAGAAATAATAGCCCGTGCTGAGCGTAAGCGCTACCTGCGTGAGCACGATGCGCCGCACGCCAGGGTTCTGCCCGTTCTTTTCGCGCAGCCGTGCCCAGAGCGTGAGCGGGTTGATGGCGAGGCTCAGCTCGGCCCGTAGCTCGGCCCCGCGCACGCCCCCGCGTCCGGCGTGCGTTTCGGGCAGCCACACGCTCAGCAGCACGTTGAGGGCGGCCAGCGCCACGGCCAGGCGCACCACGTAGGTGGCCTGCTGGCCTGGCGGCACCGCCAGAAACGTCAGCATCAGCCCCGCCGCCATGGGCCCCAGCACAAAGCCCAGCGAGATAATTGCGCCTTCGATGCCAAGGTTGCGAAACAGCCGCTCGGGCGGGGAAATATCGGTAATGGCCGAGCGCACCGTGGCGTACATGCCGTTGGTGAGGCCGTCGGAAACCCGGTTTGCGAAGTACAGCCCCGCCCGCACCGGCAGTAGCAACATATTAGCCAGCAGCGTGCCTACCGCCGAAAGAATGAAAATGGACCGCCGCCCGTAGCCGTCGCCCAGCCGCCCCAGCAGCGGAGCCGAAAACAGCTGCACCCCCAGGAAAATGCCCGTGCCCACGCTCAGCCACAGCTGCGGCTGGGGCAGGCCCCGTACAAACTCCGGCAGCACCGGCCCCACCGCCGCCCCCACAATCACATCAACAAGAATAATGGCGTAGAGAAGCGGCAGGCGACGGTCGGAGGGCAGGGGCACGCGACAAAGTAACGGCACTGCTGCGGGGTAATCCGGCTGGTGCCCACCCGCCCGCGCTATCCCACGGTTCCTGCCCAAATAAAACAAATCTGTCTTTTAAACGTCTTATAAACCACCCCGCTATTATTTGTGCCGGGGCATTTCATCTCAAACCAGTTTTCATGTCCGATACCACTGCCACCGCTACTACTTACCCCGCTACCTTCGCCATCGGCGGCGACCTCACTGTCAACCGCCTCGGCTATGGTGCCATGCGCATCACCGGCGAAGGCATCTGGGGCCCGCCCGCCGACCACGACGAATCCATCCGCGTGCTGAAGCGGGCCGTGGAGCTGGGCGTCAACTTCATTGATACCGCCGACAGCTACGGCCCCAACGTGTCGGAGGAGTTGATTGCCGAAGCCCTGCATCCCTACGTCAAAGACGTGGTGATTGCCACCAAAGGCGGCCTGCTCCGCACCGGCCCCAACGAGTGGCCCATCGATGCCAGCCCCAAGCACCTCGAAGAAGTCCTCAACGGCAGCCTGAAGCGCCTGAAGGTGGAACAGATTGACCTCTACCAACTCCACCGCATCGACCCCAACGTACCCTTCGAGGATACCCTGAAATTCCTGCAAAAGGCGCAGGAGGACGGCCGTATCAAGCACATCGGTTTGTCCGAAGTAAGCGTAGCCGACATCAAAAAGGCCCAGGAATTCGTGCCCATCGTGTCGGTGCAGAACATGTACAGCGTCGAAAACCGCAAGTGGGAAGCCGAGCTCACTTACACCCGCGAGCAGAACATCGCCTTCATCCCTTGGTTCCCGCTGGGCGGCGGCAATGCCGACGCACTCAAGGCCCTTGACCAGATTTCTGCCAAACACGGCGTAAAGCCCCAGCAGATTGCCCTGAGCTGGCTCCTGCATCACTCGCCCAACATCCTGCTCATCCCCGGCACTTCCAAAGTAAAGCACCTGGAAGAGAACATGAAAACGGCTGACATTCACCTCTCCGCCGAGGATATGAAGGCGCTTGATGCCGTAACAGCCTAGAAGTGCAGTAGGGTGTGGGGCTTGTCCCCGCCCGCCGTTGAACGTCTGTGAATGAGCCGTTCGACGACGGGCGGGGGCAAGCCCCGCACCCTACAACCGAAAGCCCCGGCAGTCGCACGACTGCCGGGGCTTTCGGTTGCTTACGCTTTATCTGCCTTACGCCAGGTTATTCGACGTAGCCTTAGCCGCCAGGAACTCGCGGTTCAGGATGGCGATGTTCTCCAGCGAAATCCCCACCGGGCACTCAGCCGCACACGAGCCGATGTTGGTGCAGGCACCAAAACCTTCCTTGTCCATCTGAGCCACCATATTTTCGACGCGGGTTTTGCGCTCCACATGGCCCTGGGGCAGCAGCGCCAGCTGCGAAACTTTGGCCGAAACGAACAGCATGGCCGAGGCGTTTTTGCAAGCCGCTACACAGGCACCACAGCCGATGCAGGTAGCCGCCTCGAAAGCACGGTCCGAAATTTCCTTCGGAATCGGAATCTCGTTGCCGTCGGGTGCGCCGCCGGTGTTCACGCTCACGTAACCGCCCGCCTGAATGATGCGGTCGAACGCCGAGCGGTCCACGCTCAGGTCTTTGTTCACGGGGAACGACGATGCGCGCCAGGGCTCGATGGTGATGGTATCGCCATCCGAGAACTTGCGCATGTGCAGTTGGCAGGTAGTGGTGCCCTTCTCTGGACCATGCGAACGGCCGTTGATGAACAGGTCGCACGAGCCACAAATGCCCTCGCGGCAGTCATGGTCGAAAGCCACCGGGTCCTGGCCGCCGCGCAGCAGGTCCTCGTTCAGCACATCGAGCATTTCCAGGAACGACATATCGGGCGAAATGTCCTTCACGTGGTACTCCACAATTTTCCCCTGCGCCTGGCGGTTGGGCTGCCGCCATACGTTCAGGGTCAGATTCATCGGTTTAGCGTTGGGGTTGGAACCGGCCATTTTTTTGAATTAATAATTAATAATTAGGAATTGAGAATTAGCGCATTTAATTTTTTGCCAATTCTCAATTCCTAATTATTAATTCATAATTATTAATTAATTACTTGTAGCTGCGCTGGGTCAGCTTCACGTTTTCGAAAGTCAATTCTTCCTTGTTAAGCTTCTCGGGCTGGTTTTCGCCCTGATACTCCCAGGCCGCCACGTAGGCGTAGTTTTCGTCGTCGCGCAGGGCCTCGCCTTCGGGGGTCTGGTACTCTTCACGGAAGTGACCGCCGCAGCTTTCGTTGCGGTCCAGGGCGTCGTCCACCATCAGCTCGCCGAGTTCGATGAAGTCGGCTACGCGGCCGGCTTTCTCCAGTGCCTGGTTCATTTCCTCGCCGGTACCCACCACTTTCACGTCGCTCCAGAAAGCCTTCTTGATTTTCTGAATCTCGGCTTTGGCGTGGCGCAGGCCTTCGGCGGTGCGGGCCATGCCGCAGTATTCCCACATAATGAGGCCCAACTCTTTGTGGAACTCATCGGGGGTACGGTTGCCCTTGATGTTGAGCAGCTGCTCGGTGCGGGCCTGCACGTAGGCTTTCGACTCGGCAAAGGCGGGGTGGTTGGTGTCCACCGGCTTGGGCGGCGTGCTGGCCAGGTAATCACCAATGGTGTAGGGGATTACGAAGTAACCATCGGCCAAGCCCTGCATCAGGGCCGAAGCACCGAGGCGGTTGGCGCCGTGGTCCGAGAAGTTGCACTCGCCGGCAGCATACAGGCCGGGTACGCTGGTTTGCAGGTTGTAGTCAACCCACAGGCCACCCATGGTGTAGTGCACGGCCGGGTAAATGCGCATTGGCCGCTCGTAGGGGTTTTCGTCGGTGATTTTCTCGTACATGGCAAACAGGTTGCCGTACTTCTGGCTCACCGCCTCGGCGCTGGTGCGCTTGATGATGTCGGAGAAATCGAGGTACACGGCCAGGCCGGTACTGCCCACACCGCGTCCTTCATCGCACATCATCTTGGCGTTGCGCGAAGCCACGTCGCGTGGCACCAGGTTGCCGAAAGCCGGGTACTTACGCTCCAGGAAGTAGTCGCGCTCGTCCTCGGGAATGTCCTGCGGCTTGATTTGGTTCTGGCGCACGCGCTCGGCCATTTCCACCGTTTTGGGTACCCACACGCGGCCGTCGTTGCGGAGCGATTCTGACATCAGCGTGAGCTTCGACTGGTAGTCGCCCGACACCGGGATGCAGGTAGGGTGAATCTGCGTGAAGCAGGGGTTGGCGAAATAGGCACCCCGCTTGTGCGCCCGCCAAGCGGCGGTCACGTTGCAGTACATGGCGTTGGTGCTCAGGTAGAACACGTTGCCGTAGCCACCCGTGGCCAGCACTACCGCGTGGGCGGCGTGGGTTTCAATCTCGCCCGTGATGGTATTGCGCGTCACGATACCGCGCGCCTGCCCATCCACAATCACCACGTCGAGCATTTCCGAGCGGGTGTACATCTTCACCTTGCCGTAGGCAATCTGACGGCTCAGGGCCGAGTAGGCTCCCAGCAGCAGCTGCTGGCCAGTCTGGCCCCGGGCGTAGAACGTTCGGCTTACCTGGGCACCACCGAATGAGCGGTTGGCCAGCAGGCCGCCGTATTCGCGGGCAAAAGGCACACCCTGCGCCACGCACTGGTCAATGATATTGACCGATACCTGGGCCAGGCGGTACACGTTGGCCTCGCGGGAGCGGTAGTCGCCCCCCTTGATGGTGTCGTAGAACAGGCGGAACACGGAGTCGCCGTCGTTCTGGTAGTTTTTGGCGGCGTTGATGCCGCCCTGCGCGGCGATGGAGTGCGCGCGACGGGGCGAATCGTGGTACGTGAAGGCTTTCACGTTGTAGCCCAACTCGGCCAGCGAGGCGGCGGCCGAAGCACCAGCCAGGCCCGTGCCGACCACAATCACGTCGTATTTCCGCTTGTTGGCGGGGTTCACGAGCTTGACGTTAAACTTGTGCTTGTCCCATTTTTCGGCGAGGGAGCCTTCGGGAATTTTGGAATCCAACAGCATAGAGCGACGGAGTGATTGAATGACTGAGTGATGGAGCAATAAGATAACAGCGAAACGCCGCAGGTGTTAGCGCGTTAGGCGAGTTTTATCGCTCCTAATCAATTAAAAAGCCGAAGCCACGGTGTGCAGAAAAGCGGGGGCGTTGGCGGCCATTTCTCCCTGCGCATCGGTGAACAGGAAAAAGTAGAGGGGCATGGAGGCAAAGCCCGCCGATACCAACACGGCAAAGCCATAGCCTACGTACTTGATGAGCGGGGTGTACTTGCGGTGGTTCAGGCCCAGGGTCTGAAAACCCGAGCGGAAGCCGTGCCACAAGTGGTAGCCAAGGCTGATTTGAGCAGCCACGTACAGCAGCACGTACCACCAGATGTGGAACGACGATACCACGGCCAGGTACAGGTTGTCGTAGTCGCTGGTCAGCGGGTCGGCACCGCCCATGCGGGGCAGGTCGCCGGCGAAGCGGGCGCGCCAGAAGAAGTTGTAGAGGTGAACAATGAGGAAAATCAGGATGATGCTACCCAGAATGCCCATGTTGCGCGAGGTCCACTCGCTGTTTTGCTCCGAGTGGTTGCTCACGTAGCCCTGCGTGCCACGGGCGGCTTTGTTGCGGCGGGTGAGCGCGAAGGCTTCAAAAATATGGAAGCCGAAACCCAGCACCAGGCCCCACTCGATGGTGCGGATGATGGGGTTGGTGCCCATGAAGTGGGAGTAGGTATTGAAGGCCGCGCCCTGGTCGTGCTTGAATAACTGCAAGTTGCCAACCAGGTGAACTACCAGGAACGTGCACAGAAACAGGCCCGTAGCGGACATAATTATCTTCCGGCCGATGCTGCTGGTTAAGGTTTTTGTTATCCAACTCATAAAGTAGCCAAACTAGGGAAGTGAAGAGGTGTGTTTAGGTTGCTCAAAGGTAGCCCCCACCCGCTAACCGGGCAACGGGCGGGCCCGATTCTTGCAAGGAGAGGCAGGCCGAAAAACATTGCGGGGGCGTGGTGAATCTATCCGCGCCCGGCATCGTTAACACGCACGGGCGTGCTGATGTTAGCTATTGGCAAATAGTAACAGCTGATGAAGTCGAATTCAGCGGCCGGCTTTCTTGCCGGGTGCCCGTGCCTGCATCGCGGTTTCCTTTTCTTGTAAATTAGTTGGTATGGTACAGTTTACTATTCCGAGGGCTGGCACGCTGGCGCGGACGGCGCTGCTGTTGATGGTGCTGCTGGTAGGGTTGGGCCTGCGGCCCGAGGTGGCCCAGGCCACCCACATCCGGGCGGGCGACATTCAGGCCAAGGTTGATACCACGGCCAGCCCAAACCCGAGACGCATCTTTTTTAAGATGATTCTGTACCTCGACATCAGCCGGGGGGCAAATTCGGTAGACCAGCCCAACGCGGTTATTTTCTTTGGCGATGGCACGTCGAGCTGTAATCCGGGCATTGCCCGGCAGGGGGGGCGGCTGCCCATTCCCGGCAACACCGATACGGCGCTCAGTATTTATTACTTCGAGCACACTTATCCGGCCACGGGCAGCTACACGGTCAGCTTTGTGGGCGAAAACCGCAACGGGGGTGTCATCAACATGAGCAACCCACTCGACCAGTCGTTCTACATCAGCACCAAAATCACTATCGACCCGGCCCTGGGGTTGAATCATTCGCCGGTGCTCACGGCTCCGGCCATTGACAAGGGAGGCATGGGGCAGGTGTTTTTGCACAACCCGGCGGCATACGATGCCGACCAGGATTCGCTGGCCTTTCACCTGCGCACCAGCCAGAAGGAGCCCCGGCTGGCCTCTACCATTATCGGCCCACCCTGCCCCGGTGCCACCGGCGACAACTCGCCCCGACCGGTAACGGTGCCCGATTTTAAATATCCCAACGACCCTGCCATTGCGGCCAACCCCCTGACCGTGCCCTACGGCGGGGTGCCGGCCGACCCCACCGGTGGCAACCCCGCCATATTTGTGCAGGACGTGCACACCGGCCAGATTACTTGGAACGCCCCCGTGGCGGCCGGCCTCTACAACGTGGCGATGGTGGTGGAAGAATGGCGGCGCACGCCGTTGGGGCGTCGGCTCATCGGCGAGGTGATTCGGGATATGCAGATTGCCATCGTTGCCACCAACAACCTGCGGCCGACCCTGACCATTCCGTCCGACATTTGCGTGGTGGCCGGGACAACCGTGACCGGCAGTGTGACCGCCGTGGACGGCGCAGCTGCCGGCAGCCCCCAAACGCCGATTACGCTGTTTGCCTACGGCGGAATTTTCCCGCCCGCCACTTTCCGGCAAACCACGACCGGCCCGCCCCAGGCCGCTGGCACCTTCCAGTGGCAGACGAATTGCAGCAATGTGGCCGGACTGCCCTACCAGGTGGTATTCAAAGCCCAGGACAGCCCCACGGCCCCCGCGCCGATATTGATAGACGAGAAAACCTGGCGCATTACGGTAGTAGGCCCACCGCCCCAAAGCCTGCGCGCCACGCCTACGGCGGCAGCCGGCGGCCTCAACAGCATGGTGCTGACCTGGGACGCCTACACCTGCGCCAACGCGGCCCGCATCTACATCTACCGCAAGGTGAACCCCTCCACGTTCACGCCCGGGCCGTGCGATACCGGCATTCCCGCCTCGGCGGGCTACGTGCGTATTGGCACGGTAGCGCCCGGTGCCACCACCTTCACCGACCTGAACGTGGACCCCGCTACCGGTACCACGCGGGGCCTGGACCGGGGCCAGAACTACTGCTACCGCATTTACGCTGACTTCCCGCTGCCGGCCGGGGGCGAGAGCATCGCCTCGAACGAGGCCTGCGCCCAGGTATCGGGCCGGGGGGCCATGCTGACCAACGTGGACGTGGCCACCACCAGCACCACCACCGGCCAGATGGCCCTGCGCTGGACCCAGCCCCGCCCCATTGGCGGGGGCACGTTCACGGGCACGCCATCGTATCTGCTGTCGCGGGCCGAGGGGCTTAACCCGCTGGCCACGGCGTTTGTGCCGGTGGCGCACGGGCCGTTCACGGCGCTTACCGATACGAGCTATGTAGACTTAGGGCTCGATACCCAGAACAAGCAGTACACCTACAAGCTGGAGTTTGTGCGCACCTTCGCCCCGGGCCAGGGTGCCACGCTCACCGAGGCCTCGCCTACGGCCAGCAGCGTGCGCCTCACGGCGCTGCCCAACAACCCGCCCACGGCCATCACCCTGAGCTGGACCTATCAGGTGCCGTGGAATAATGCGGGCAAGCCGGTGACTATTTACCGCCGCACCGGGACTACCGGGGCGCTGGTGCAGGTGGGCACCGCCCCCACGGGCGCTACCGGCGGCACATTTACCGACCGCGACCCCACGCTGGCAAAGGGCCAGAGCTATTGCTACTACGTGCAGACCGAAGGCAGCTATGCCGGTTTCGCCTTCCTAAGCTCGCTGCTGAACCGCAGCCAGGTGCAGTGCCTCACGCTCAACTCGCCGCCCTGCACGCCGGTGCTCACGCTGCTGCCCACCAATTGCGACAGCCTGGCCAACCTGCCCGAGTTCCCGGGCCTGCGCGAGCGCTACACCAACCGCCTGCGTTGGACGGTGGGCACCACGCCCGCCGGCTGCGATGCCAATATCATCAGCTACCGGGTGTACTACCGGCCCACGCCTACGGGGCGCTTCGCCCTGCTGGGCACCACCTCGGCCACCAGCTTTGTGCATTCAGACCTGGCGTTTTCGGGTGGGTGCTACGCCTTGCAGGCCGTGGTGGCCAGCGGCGCGGTGAGCGACACGAGCAACGTGGCTTGCCAGGATAATTGCCTGTTTTTCAAGCTGCCCAACATCTTCACGCCCAACGGCGACGGGCAGAACTCGGTGTTCCGGCCCAAGAACAACAGCCCGGTGCGGCGCATTCGCTTCCAGGCCTTCAACCGCTGGGGTACCAAGGTATTTGAGAATACCACCACGGCCGACGACCCGGTGCTCATCAACTGGGACGGTGGCGGGCCCACGGGCGAATCGGGCAACGGCAACAGTGCTAAAGTGAGCGATGGCGTGTATTTCTACCTGGCCGAGGTGGAGTTCGCCGACTTTGCCAATACCAAGCGTACGTATAAGGGCTGGGTTGAAATTATCCGCTAACGCTGGCGGTTGGCTGGATTAATATACTGATAGCCCCGCAAAAACTGCCCTGCTCGGAGCGGTTTTTGCGGGGCTATCTGGCGTAAGCAACCCGCTGGGTGCGGCCGGTGGCCGATGCCCTTTCGGCCAAACAAGGCGTAACTTTTCTTTCTCCCGTTACTTCTCGTATAGCTTCGCGCTGCCGGGCTCGCCCTTGAGACCCGAATCAGCGTAAGGCTAACGATTTTTCTTTCTTCCGTTCAACATTATATGATACAATCTTTTCTACTCCGGGGTGGGGCCGGGGCGCGGATGGCGCTGATGCTGCTGCTCATGATGACGGGGCTGAGCCTGCGCCCGAATGCTGCTCAGGCATCGCACCTGCGCGCCGGCGACATTCAGGCCAAAGTAGACACCACGTCGCCCGCCAACCCGCGCCGCATCTTTTTTAAGATGGTGCTTTACACCGACAACAGCTCGCCGGTGGACCAGCCGGCGGCCACCATCTTCTTTGGCGATGGCACCTCCAGCTGCATCGATGGCATTCCGCGTGCCGTGAAACGGGCCATTCCGGGCAACACCGATACGAGCGTTAATATTTATTATTTCGAGCATATTTACCCGGCAACGGGCGGCTACAACGTTGAGTTTATCGGCGAAAACCGCAACGACGGTGTGGTGAACATGAGCGACTCAAAAAGCCAGTCGTTCTACATCCGAACCTACGTTTACATCGACCCGGCGCTGGGGCTGAACCGCTCGCCCGTATTCACGGCTCCGGCCATCGACAAAGCGGCCACGGGCCAGGTGTTTCTGCACAACCCCGGGGCATACGATGCCGACCAGGATTCGCTGGCTTTCCACCTCATGGCCAGCCAGCAGGTGCCGGCTGGCATTCGCGGCACAGTGGGCGGCTTTCCGTGCACGGGCCCGGGGGCTGGTACAGGTAACAATACGCCCGTGCCGAGGTCGGTGCCGAATTTTCGCTTTCCCAGCGACCAGGCCATTACCGCCGGCAACCCCCGCGCCGTGCAGGTAGCCTACGGCGGTGTGCCGGCAGGTGTGGTTGATGCCGACGCCATTTTTGTGCAGGACGTAAATACCGGTCAGATTACCTGGAATGCGCCCGTGGCAGTGGGCTTCTACAACATCGCGTTTGAAGTGGAAGAATGGCGGCGTGTGCCGCTGGGGCGTCGGCTCATTGGCCGCGTGATTCGCGACATGCAGATAATCGTGACGGCCTCGGTCAATATCCGCCCCACCATTACCATTCCGCAGGACATCTGCGTGGTGGCCGGGCAGCGGATAACGGGCACGGTAACGGCCGTGGACGGAGCTACGCCCAGCAGTCCGCAGTCGCCTATCACGCTATTTGCCTACAGCGGCATTATTCCGCCGGCCACCTTCCGCCAAACCGCATCCGGCCCACCGCAGGCCGTCGGCTCCTTCAGCTGGCAGACTGCTTGCAACAACATCGCCAAGGTGCCATATCTGGTCGTGTTCAAGGCTCAGGACAACCCCGTTTTGCCCTCCAACACCAACCCCGCGCTGATAGACGAGAAAACCTGGCGCATCACGGTAGTAGGGCCGCCGCCCCAGAACCTGCGCGCTACGCCCACGGCGGCCCCGGGCGGCCTCAACAGCATGGTGCTGAACTGGGACACCTACACCTGTGCTAACGCGGCCAACTTCTACATCTACCGCAAGGTGAACCCGGGACCCGCGCCGGCAACGTGCGAAACGGGTATTCCGGCCTCGTCGGGCTACGTGCGCATTGGCAAGGTGGGACCCAACGTGACCACGTTTACAGACCTGAACACGGACGCTACCAACACCAACCGCGGCCTGGACCGGGGCCAGAACTACTGCTACCGCATTTATGCCGACTTCCCGCTGCCGGCCGGGGGCGAGAGCATCGCCTCGAACGAGGCCTGCGCCCAGGTATCGGGCCGGGGGGCGCTGCTGACCAACGTGGACGTGGCCACCACCAGCGCCACCACCGGCCAGATTGCCGTGCGCTGGACCCAGCCTCGCCCCACCGGCGGGGGCACGTTTGCCAGCGCGGTGCGCTACAACCTGTCGCGGGCCGAGGGGCTGACCCCCGCCGCCGCTGACTTCGTGCCGGTGGCCCACGGCCCCTTCACGGCCCTAACCGATACGAGCTACGTAGACTTGGGCCTCGACACCCAGAACAAGCAGTACACCTACAAGCTGGAGTTTGTGCAGGCCCTGGCCACACCCATCAGCGAGATTTCGCCCACGGCCAGCAGCGTGCGCGTGAATGCCCTGCCGGCCAACGTGGCCGCCTCGGCCATCACGGTAAGCTGGACGTATAATGTGCCCTGGGATAACGCCACGCAGCCTACTGCCATCTACCGCCGCACCGGCAATACCGGGGCTTACGTACGCATCGGCACGGCAACTTCTACCGCCGCTGGCGGCACTTATGCCGACCGCGACCCCGCACTGGTGAAGGGCCAGAACTATTGCTACTACGTAGAAACCAACGGCCGCTACCCGGGCTTTGCCTTCCTGAGCTCGCTGCTGAACCGCAGTCAGGAGCGCTGCCTCACGCTCATTTCGCCGCCCTGTACGCCGGTGCTCAAGCTGCTGCCCACCAACTGCGATAGCCTGGCCAATCTGTCCGAATTTCCGCGTCAGAATGAGAAATATACCAACCGCCTGCGCTGGACGGTGGGCAATACGCCGGCTGGCTGCGACGCGGCCCCGGTGAGCTACCGGGTGTATTACCGGCCCACGCCCACGGGCCGCTTCACGCTACTGGGCACCACCACCGCCACCAGCTACGTGCACGGCAACCTGGCGTTTTCGGGCGGCTGCTACGCCTTGCAGGCCATTGCCAGCAGCGGGGCGGTGAGCGACACCAGCAACGTGGCCTGCCAGGACAACTGCGTGTTCTTCAAATTGCCCAACATCTTCACGCCCAACGGCGACGGGGCCAACGACCAGTTCCGGCCCAAGAACAGCAGCCCGGTGCGGCGCGTCCACTTCCAGGCCTTCAACCGCTGGGGCACCAAGGTATTTGAGAATACCACCACGTCCGACGACCCCATCCTCATCAACTGGGACGGCGGCGGGCCCACGGGCGAAGCCAACACCAAGCTGAAGAATGTGGACGGTGTGTACTTCTACCTGGCCGAAGTAGAGTTTGCCGACTTCGCCGGTACCAAGCGCACATACAAGGGCTGGGTCGAAATCGTCCGGTAATCACGCTTTTAGATTAATTGACTGCTACTATTGAAGCGGAGCGGGCCTGATGGTTCGCTCCGCTTTTTTTTGGGCAATGCGGCTTTTTGTGCAGCTTGCGCCCGCTTTGCCGCTGCTGAGGCAGCGGCCGGCCCCCGATTATCAATTCCCACCACCCGAAAACCGCGAATCCGCGACTTCCAATGAATCCTACTCAATCCGTGCTATTTCCCGGCCAGGGCAGCCAGTTTCCTGGCATGGCCCGCGAGCTGTTCGACCAGAACCTCGACGCCCGCGCCCTGCTCACCCACGCCAACGACATCCTGGGCTTTAGCCTCACCGACATCATGTTTGGCGGCTCCGAGGACGACCTGCGCCGCACCGACGTTACGCAGCCCGCCATTTTTGTGCATTCGGTGGCGCAGTTTGTAGCGCGGCCCGATTTCCAGCCAGCCAGCACGGCCGGGCATTCGCTGGGCGAATTCTCGGCCCTGGTAGCCGCCGGGGTATTGAAATTTGAAGATGCCCTGCCACTCGTGGCCCGCCGCGCCCAAGCCATGCAGGCCGCCTGCGAGGAGCAGCCCGGCACCATGGCCGCCATCCTCGGCCTCGACGATGCCACGGTGGAGCGCATCTGCCAGGAAATTACCAGCGCCGGCAACGTGGTAGTAGCCGCCAACTACAACTGCCCTGGCCAGCTCGTCATCTCCGGCTCGGCCGAAGGCGTGGCCCAGGCCTGTGAAGCACTGAAAGCCGCCGGGGCCAAGCGTGCCCTGCCGCTGCCCGTGGGCGGCGCCTTTCACTCGCCCCTGATGCAGAGTGCCGCCGCCGCCCTGGCCGAGGCCATCGAGAAAACCACTTTCAGTCCCGCCCGCTGCCCCGTGTACCAGAACGTGGACGCCCTGCCCCACACCGACCCGGCCGAAATCAAAGCCAACCTGCTGGCCCAACTCACCGCCCCCGTGCGCTGGACGCAGCTGGTGCAAAACATGGCCGCCGATGGCGCGACCGACTTCGTGGAGTGCGGCCCCGGCAAAGTGCTGCAAGGCCTGGTGAAAAAAATAGTGCCCACGGCCACGGTGGGTAGCTTCGTGGTGTAAACCGAGGGCGTCAGGGTGAATTTTATCGTCATGCTGAGCGGAGTCGAAGCATCTCTACTGCTCAAGTAATTTGATTTACTCCTGCGGTAGAGATGCTTCGACTCCGCTCAGCATGACGTTTTGTACGCCATCATAATAGAATCTATGGCGTTTGCCAATTTTCCCTTTGACCCTGCTGCCGCCCGGCGCTTCCAGTGGCCCTTCGCGGGGCTGCTGGTGGCGGCCGGGCTGTTGCAGCTGGCCCTTTTTGCCTATGCCACCGCGCCCGGCCTGGCCGGCACCGGCGACTCGCGCCACTACCTCCACGCCGCCCACACGTTGCGCGAAACCGGCCGCCTGCTCAACCTCGATGGCACGCCGTACCGCTACTGGCCGCCGCTATTTCCGCTGCTGCTGAGTGCCGTTGGCTCGCTGGCCGGTGCGCGATTGCTGCACGGCGCGTGCCTGCTGGGCAGCCTGCTGCTGTGGAGCTGGATGGGCCGCCAGCTGTTGCCGGCCCGCCGGGCGCTGGTGCTACCGCTGTTGCTGGCGCTGAGCACACCGTGGCTGCTGGTGAGCAAATTTGTGTGGGCCGAAAGTGTGTTTTTGCTGCTATTCGCGGCTTATGCAACGGCGCAGTGGCAGTGGCTGCGCACGGGGCAGTGGCAATGGTGGGGCGTACTCACGGTTGCCGGGGCGTTGCTGCCTTTGCAGCGGACCTTGGGGCTTTTTCTGTTGGCTGGGGTAGGGGCGTGGCTGCTGGTGAGCGGCTGGAGCAGGCTTTCGGCGCGTGGTTGGGGCATGTTTTTCTTCCACTTGCTGATGAGCGGCACCGGCGGCGTGCTGTGGCAGTGGTACGCGCTGCTGGTGGCTGGCCCCAGCCGCTACCACCCCAGCCGCGGCTGGAGCCAACTGCTCAGCTCAGCGGCTGATTACGGCTTCGTGCTGGGCCGCTGGCTGCTACCGCTGCCGGTTTCGGGCCGAATCATGCTGCCTGATTTGATATGGGCCATCAGCCTGTTTGGCTTGGGTTGGCTGATATGGCCACGCCATATGACGACCACGACCAAAACGGCCGCTGCTACTGAACAGGCTGCTACTCCGGCTGCCGCGTTGCTACGTAGCTCAAATCTGCTTTTTAGGCCACAATTGGATATTGATTTCAGCCGTCAGCTAATGCTGAAAATACTTTGGAGTGCCGGTGCCGCTTTGATTTTATTGGTGGCGGGCCTGACGGTATTCTCCCAAAGTGCGGCTGGCATTCACGATGCCGAGCGGTACGCCAGTGTGCTATTTGCGCCATTTGTGCTGCTGGTGCTGGCGGCGTGGCCGGCCCGGGCACCGCGCTGGCTGGGGGTGGGGCTGGTGGCCGTGTTGCTGCTGGGCGCGGCGGTGCGGGTAGGCCACGTAGCGCAGGAATTGCGCCGGGTGCCGCCGCTGCCGGCCGGCTCATTCGCCGGACCAGGGCCGTACGAGCAAGGGGTCGGGGCAGCGGGCGAGTAGCGCGGCCACCGTTTCACCCAGCTGCGGATGAACCAGGGAGCCGGCAATTTCGGCCAGTGGCACCAGCGCAAAGCGGCGCTCAGCCAGGCGCGGATGCGGTACGCTCAGCGTGGGCGTGGCAATGGTTTCGTGCCCCAAAAACAGGATATCGACATCCAGTGTGCGGCTGCCCCAGTGCTCCAACCGCTCGCGGCCGGCGGCCTGCTCGGCGGCCTGGCAGACTGCCAGCAGTGCTTCCGGTGATGAAACCGTGCGCACGGCCAGCGCTTGGTTCAGAAATGCCGGCTGGTCTTCGCGGCCCCAGGCGGCGGTTTCATAAATGCCGGATTCAGCCACGATGGTCCCGGCCGTGGCCGCCAGTCGGGCGCGGGCCTGCGCCAGCAGCGCGGCGCGGTTGCCAAGGTTGCTGCCCAGCAGCAGGTAGGCCAGCACGGGCTCGCTCATATTTGCCGCTTAAAAAAGGCTGCCGTGGCCTCCGCAACGTGCCGGGCGGGCGCGGGCAATTCCGCTTCGGGCCAGGGGTGGGCACCGCCAAACATATGCGTGGCCCCGGGCACCAGCAGCAGCTCCGCATCGGGCTTGAGGGCTTGCAGCTGGTGGGCCGCCGCCACGCTCACCGTCTCGTCCTCATCGCCGTGAATGATGAGCAGCGGCTGCTTCAGCTTGCGGCGCACGTTGTGCGGAATATCGAGGCGCGGGCGGTTGGCGTGGTAGTTCTCCACAATCTGGTAGTGCATGGGCAGCTCCACGCCGGTGCGGGTGTTGGGCACGTGCAGCACTCCTACGCGCTGCCACTCATCAAACACCGCCTGGGGCCACTGCGGATGAATTTCGGCGATGGCGGCCCACGTAGCCACGGCCCGGATGCGCGGGTCTTCGGCGGCTTTCAGCAGCGCCAGGCCGCCGCCCCGGCTGTGCCCGGCCAGGAAGAACCGCTGCAAATCCATTTCGGCGGTGGGCACGGGCGTGGCGCCGGGCGTAAAAAGTGCGTCGATGACCTGGCCAATGTCATCGAGCTCAATACAGAAATTATTACGCCCAAAAGCCTCCAAATCTTCCAAATCGCCGGTGCCGCCCACCACCAGGCCGTTGTGCGACAGGTTCAGCTTCACGCACACAAAGCCCTGCGCGGCGAAATAATCGGCCAGCAACGGGAAGTGTCCCCAGTCCTTAAACCCCTTGAAACCGTGCACGAACAGCAGCACCGGCTTGGCTTGGCCGGTGGCCTGGTACGTGGCGTCGGCCTCGAAGGGCCGGCCGTGGGCGGGGCCCGTGAGCAGGAAGGAGGCGTGGGTGAGCATAGGGCGAAGGTAGGAGCGAAGCGCAGCCAATTGGCCGCCGCCGCGGTTATAATTCGTAGCCGGCCCAAAAGGTTGGCGCTTCCCGGGTGGTCCCTCCGCCGTTCTGCCGTATCATTGTCGCCGCAATGCCCCAACACTCCTCCTTGTCCCTCGACCAGATTCAGGCCCCCATCGCGGCCGAAATGGAAGAGTTTGAGCACAAATTCCGCCAGTCGATGCGCACCAAAGTGCTGCTCCTCGACAAGATAATGGGCTACATCGTGAAGCGCAAGGGCAAGCAAATCCGGCCCATGTTCGTGTTTCTCACGGCCCGCGCCACCCGCCTGGAGCCCGCCACCGGCGACCCGCTGCCCGACGCCAGCTTCCGGGGCGCTGCCCTTATCGAGCTGCTGCACACCGCCACCCTCGTGCACGACGACGTGGTGGACGAGAGCAACTACCGGCGCGGCTTCTTTTCCATCAACGCGCTCTGGAAAAATAAAATCGCGGTGCTGGTCGGCGATTATCTCCTCTCGCGTGGCCTCTTATTAGCCCTCGAAAACGACGATTTCGACCTGCTGAAAATCGTGAGCAACGCCGTGCGCGAACTGAGCGAAGGCGAATTATTGCAAATCGAAAAAGCCCGCAAATTAGACATCACCGAAGAGGTTTATTTTGACATTATCCGGCAAAAAACGGCGTCATTAATCGCCTCCTGCACGGCGGTGGGTGCCGCCTCTGTGGGGGCCGATAAAGAGGTGATTGAGCGCGCCCGCTTATTTGGTGAGAAAGTGGGAATTGCCTTCCAGATTAAAGATGATTTATTCGACTACGGTACTGCCGAAATCGGTAAGCCCGTGGGCATCGACATCAAAGAAAAAAAGATGACCCTGCCGCTCATTTATGCCCTGCAACAAGCTTCCTGGCTGGAAAAGCGCAAGGTTATCTTCAACGTAAAAAATAACAACGGCCACCGCGACCGGGTGCAGGAGGTCATTGAATTCGTGAAAAAATCGGGCGGCCTGGACTACGCCGTGCAAACCATGAAGCGCTACCGCGATGAGGCCCTCGCCATCCTGCACACCTTCCCGGAATCGCCCAGCCGCACGTCGTTGGAAGCGTTGATTAACTACACGATTGAGCGGGAAAAATAAATCACTGATTAGCACGGATTTTAGCGGATTTCACGGATTTTGTAGTCGACTGCTGATTTTAATTAATGGTATTAATTCAACAAAAAAGCCTCTCGTGTGAGAGGCTTTTTTGTGTTTTTATTGTGGGAACCGGAGAAACGAAGGTCGGCTACACAATCCGTGAAATTTGCTAAAATCTTTGCTGATTAGTGGCTTAGTTGGTAGCTCACTTTTTCGGGTGCCACTTCGCTCACTTTGAAGCGGACCCCGGCGGTAGTGCTGTCTACTTCCAACTGGTGCGTCATTTCGCAGGTGGGGCACTTCACTTCTTCAATTTCATGGTTGGCGGCGTGCTTGATGGAGTCGGCACTTTCGTTGATTTCCGGCACACCGATGAGGTCCGTGAATACCTCGGTCTGGCACTTGTTGCACTCAAATTTGAGGCCCACCGTGCGGCCCTGCAGGTCGGAAAGGGAGGCGGGAGCGTTGGCTTGTTGCTGAATCCACATAGCGGAGAAGGGTTTTTGGGATGGGAAGAAAGGTAAGTGGCGCACGGGCGTAGGGGATATGCCAGATGCCTTTGGCTGTACGCGATAGGGACAAAAAAGATGAGCCGGCGCGTGGCCGACTGTATTTTTGGGGGCTGCATCCAAGTGCGGCCCCGTGCCATGAGTGAGCTGCTGGTTGCTGATAAAGCCTCGGAAACGCCGTTTCGGCTGCCCCGGCTGCCGCGCTGGCGCTCGCTACTGCGCTCATTTGCCCTGGCCAAAGACCCGTTGCCGGTGCTGAACCAGGTGCTGGCCCGCCACGGCGATACGGTGGAGCTGTTCATTGGTGGGGTCGAAAAAAGCATCCTCACCCGCGACCCCGGCCTTATTCAGCATGTGCTGCAGAAAAACAACCGGAACTACGCCAAGTCGAAGTTCACGCGGGGCTTTTCGCGCTACATCGGCCACGGCCTGCTTACCAATGACGGGCCCGACTGGCTGCGGCAGCGTCGGCTCATTCAGCCTGGTTTTCACCGGCAGCGGGTGGCGGGCCTCACCGGCCTGATGCAGGAAATAACGACCGAAACGCTGGCCCCGCTGGTGGCGCAGGCCACGGCTGCGGGCGGCGCTACCACCGTGGCCGTGCACGAGCTGATGACGCGCCTGACCTTCCGCATCATCGCCCGCTCGGTGTTCAGTACCAACTTTCCGGAAGCCGAGCTGGACCGGCTGGCGGGGCTGATTACCGAAATTCAGGCGTTTTTCGTGCGCTCCATCCGGCAGCCCTATCTCAAGCCGTGGTTCCGGCTGCGGGGTCGGTTTGCCTACCACGATGCGCTGGCCGCCAAGCTGCGCACGCTGCTGGGCGGCCTCATTGCCCAGCGCCAGCAGGCCAACGCTCACCCCAACGCCCCCGCGCCTCCCGACGACCTGCTGCAAATGCTGCTCGACGTGCGCTACGAGGACACCGGCGAACCCATGCCGACCAACCGGCTCATCGACGAGTCTCTCATCCTGCTCGTAGCCGGCCACGAAACCAGTGCCAACGCCCTCACCTGGCTCACCTACCTGCTGGCCCACCACCCGGCCGAGGCCGTGGTAGTGCAGCAGGAAATGGCCGCCGTACTGGCCGGCCGCACCCCCACGTTCGAGGACCTGCCGCGCCTCGGCACCGCGCTATACGCCGTGCAGGAGGCCATGCGCCGCTACCCGCCCGCCTGGATGGTAGACCGCGTGGCCCTGGCCGACGACGAATACCAGGGCCTGCGCATTCCCAAAGGCACGCTGTTTTCGCTCTATTTCCACGGCCTGCACCACAACCCGACGTATTGGCCGGCACCCGGGGAGTTCCGGCCCGGCCGCTTCGCGCCCGGCCAGGCGCATCCGGTGCAGGCCAATGCCTATATGCCCTTCGGCGGCGGGCCGCGGCTGTGCATCGGCATGCAGTTTGCCCTCACCGAAATGCAACTCGTGACCCTGGAGTTGCTCCGGCAGTTCGATATCGAGTGGGTGGCCGGACAGCCACTCGTGGCCATGCAGCCGCTCGTTACGCTAAGGCCGAAAAATGACTTTCAGGTACGGCTGCGGGTGCGGGGGTAAACGTTTTTGATTGCAGAACGAACTGGTTAGACCGTCATGCAGAGCGCAGCGAAGCATCTTTACCGCAGTAGTAAATAATTAGTATCGAGGTAAAGATGCTTCGCCGCGCTCTGCATGACAGTCCTGATTGTGGCGGTCTGAATAACCAAACAGCCAATGATTATGCTGCCAGATGGTACGTCAGCACCGGCGGGAAGGCGTGGGTGGCCACGGTTTCGGCAATGCTGGTGCGTAGGAAGCGGCTCAGGCCCGAGCGGGCGTGCGTGGGGATGACCACCATATCGGCTCCTACCTGCTGGGCGTATTCTTCGATGCCGAGGCTGGTGCGCTCCGCGTCTACCTCGGCCGTCTGGCAGTTGAGCAGGTGGTGCTGCTGGGCAAAAGCCTCCATTTGCTGCTGGGCGACGTGGCCGCTGCCACCGGCCGCTACGTGCAGCAGGTGCAGCGTGGCGTTGGGAAAATCGGCCTGCACCTGGCGCAGGCCTTCGAGGGCGCTGGCAGCATCGGCCGCAAAATCGGATGGGAATACGATGTTCTGCACGTCGAAATCTATGTGCGGGTGCTTCACCGTGAGCACCGGGCAGGGCGCCAGCCGAATGAGGCGCTCGGTGGTGGAGCTCACGAAAAAGTGCTCTACCGCGCCGTGGCCGCGCGCGCCCAGCACCACCAGGTCGGGGTGGTCGCGCCGGATGGCGTGCAGAATCCCATCGCCGACGCGGGCAATTTCTACTTCGTCGTGCACCGGTACTTCGGGGGCCAGCTGGGCGGCCTCATCGCGCAGGAAGTGCATGCGCCGCTTGGTGGTTTCCAGTAGCTTGATGGTGAAAATCCGGTCGACGCTGTGGGCGCCCGTCGGGATGCCCATCGTGCTGAAGCCGCCTGCTACGCCCTCGGCTTCTTCCAGCACATGCAGCAGCGTGACGCGGCCATCCGTGCGTTTGGCCAACTGCAGGGCCACTTCAAAAGCGTTGTGGGCTTCGGGCGAAAAATCGGTGCAAACCAATATGTTCTTCATGGCCGAAATGGAATTAGGGTGGGCAGTAATCCGTCATTTTTGCCGTGTAATGGCGGGGCGCAGCTATTGAGTTGTTCTATAAGTTACCACATAAATTTCAGGATTGATATTTATAATTCTATATTTTAAATATGTAATTGATTGAAGGGTGTTTAAGTAAAATGATTGTCAGGTTTTTGGAGGATAGTACTTGTCAGAAGTCTGGGTATTCAACAAAAAAGGCTGCCCCTGGGGCAGCCTTTTTTGTTGAGAAAGAAACTGTTGCAATAGCGCGTGGAACCCGGGCGCTCGCTATGCCAGATGGTAAGTGAGCACCGGTGGGAAGGCATTGGTCGCCACCGCTTCGGCGATGCTGCTTTGGAAGAGACGGCTGAGGCCGGAGCGGGCGCGGGTCGGAATCACCACTAGGTCGGCGCTGACCTGCCGGGCAAATTGCTCGATGCCGGCGCTGGTGCTGTCGGCGGAGATGGAGGCCGTCTGGAAACTTGTCAGCTGGGCGCGTTCGGCAAAGGCCAGCTCGTGCTGCCGGGTCGTGGTGGTTTCGGCGCCGTTGGTTACGTGCAGCAGGTGCACAACCGCGTTGGGGAAAGCGGCCTGCACCTGCTGCAAACCGGCAATGGCCCCGGTCGATTCCTCCGTGAAATCAGACGGGAATACGATGTTGCGCACCTCAAACGTGCTTTGCTGGTGCTTCACGGTCAGCACCGGCACCTTGGCCAGCCGGATGAGCCGCTCGGTGTTCGAACCCACAAAAAAGTTCTCCATCGCCCCGTGGCCCTGCGCGCCCATCACCACCAGGTCGGAGCCGTGGCGCTCCACGGCTTTCAGAATGCCGTCGCCAATGCGGTCGGCTTCCACGGCATCGGTCACCGGCACGCCGGGGGCCAGGGTTTCGGCTTCGTTGCGCAGGGCATGCAGCCGTCCTTTGGTTACCTCCATCAGTTTGATGAAGAAAATCTTGTCGATGCCGCCGTCGCTGTTGGGTAGCTCGCTGCCGTTCACGGGGCCGCCGTAGGTGCTGAAATTGCCCGTAGTTGTCTCGGGGGCTTCCAGTACGTGCAGCAGGGTTACGGTGCCGCCGGTTTGCCGGGCCAGCTGCAGGGCTACTTCAAACGCGTGGTGTGACTCGGCCGAAAAGTCGGTGGGAACAAGAATGTTTTTCATAGGAAAAAGATTGGGTGCTGAAAGATGCAGCGCGGGTAAGAAAGCCGCTATAATGCTTACGTAGATTACTAACTTAGGTCGTAAGCTTCTGCTTAATAGAACTTATTCCAGCGCCCAATCCTCCCTTCCGCTTCATGTTTTCGCCCCCCGCTACTCCTTCAGCAGCTTATCAATCTCCTTATTGAAGGCCGAAATTTCTTCCTGATAATACTGGCCCGTGCCCGGCCCCGAGAAGCCGGTATGAATCTTCCGCACGTTGCCTTTTTTATCCAGGAAAATGGTGGTCGGAAACGCTACGAATTTCGCCAGCTGCGGCAGCGACCGCGCCACCGAGTCCTTATCAGAAACGCCCGCGAAAGCCACGTCGTAGCCAATGTGAAACCGCTCGCGCATGTTGCGCAGCTTGGGTGCCGACTTGGCGTAGTCGCCGCTGCGCTCGTAGCCCAGGCCGATGATTTCCACGCCGCGCGCCTTGTTTTTCTCGTACCACGGGGCCAGGAAGTTGGTTTCGTCCATGCAGTTGGGGCACCACGAGCCCAGGATTTGCACCACCACCACCTTGCCCCGGTACTTGGGGTCGGTGGGGGAGATGCTGCCGCCTTCCAGCACGTTCGGGAACTTGAAATTCAGCCGCGACTCGCCTTTTTTGAGGTAAACCAAGGTATCGGCATCGGGCAGCTGGGCCTTGGGGTCGGGCACGGCCGTCCAGGTTTCGTGGCCCGCTTTGCCGGAGTAAAAGTCACCGAACAGCGTGTTGGGCGCGTACTCTTTGGTGATATCCACCGGTTCCTTCGGCCCGTTGTGGGCCGTGAACAGAAAGGCGTGGCTGCCGTCGAAGGTGCTCAGCTTTATATCCTGTCCGCTTACTTGGCCGCTGAGGTAGCGGTAGTCGCCGGTATTAGTCAGGAAAGTGCCCGCCAGCAGATTGCCCTGCTGGGTGAAGACGCCCGTGGCCGGGTAGCGCTTGCCGTTATCGTCGAAGGTAGCCCGCCAGGTACCGCCAAAGCTCCCCGTTTTCTCGGTCGATTTGGTGGCTGGAAACAAATCCTGCGCGCCCGCCGCTGCCGTCATCGGCACGCGGTACGGCGTTTTCGAATCATACTTCACCCAGGTGCCTTTCAGCTTGCCCGCGCCGTCGGCCCGCACCACCAGCGCGGCATCGAAGGCGTGCATCCGGATAGTAGTCGAGTCGCCGGCCGATTTGATATCCTCGCAGCGCAGTCGCTCCTCGCCGTTCAGGCCTTTATTAATGAGATAGACCACCGGCTGGCCGGCTTCATCTTTCACCTCAAACAAAAACGGGATTTCCTGGCCCTGCGTGGCCAGTACGCCGCGCCACGGGCCGGGCGTGAGCACCGGGGCCCCGGTCGCGCCGCCGGTAGCGGCCGTTTCGGAAGAAGTGGAATTGGATGAGCAGCCGGCGAGGCTCAGGCCCAGCGTGGCCGCAGCCAGCAGCGAAAGGGAAATTGATTTCATGGTAAGCGCAAAAATGCAGACAGAAGCCCAACAACCAAGCCCTGGGCCGTTAGGTTACGCCTGCCTCTGCGTACCTCCGCGGAAACCTCCGCGCACCTCCGCGAGAAATAATGGCCGCCCCACACCGAACGCCACCCCAAAAAACCGCGTTAAACCTATGAAAACCCGCATCGGCGCATTTTGGCTAGGTACAACTTAGCCGGAGTGCTACATTTGCGCAACCACTCTTTATATAACACGCATCCTATGGCTTTCGACCTGGAAATGATTCGCACGGTGTACGCCGGCATGGGTTCCCGCATCGAGGCGGCCCGCGCCGCCGTGGCACGCCCGCTTACCCTCACCGAGAAAATTCTCTACGCCCACCTTTATGGCGGCGAAGTAAAGCAGGCCTACGAGCGCGGCGTTTCCTACGTCGATTTCGCCCCCGACCGCGTGGCTATGCAGGATGCCACCGCCCAGATGGCGCTGCTCCAGTTCATGCAGGCCGGCAAGCCCACCGCCGCCGTGCCCAGCACCGTGCACTGCGACCACCTCATTCAGGCCAAGGACGGCGCTACTGCCGACCTGGCCGAAGCCAACTCTGAAAACAAGGAAGTGTACGACTTCCTGGCCTCGGTTTCCAATAAATACGGCATCGGCTTCTGGAAGCCCGGCGCGGGCATCATTCACCAGGTTGTGCTGGAAAACTACGCCTTCCCCGGCGGCATGATGATTGGTACCGACTCGCACACCCCCAACGCGGGCGGTTTGGGCATGGTCGCCATTGGCGTGGGCGGTGCCGATGCCGTGGACGTAATGGCCGGCATGGCTTGGGAGCTGAAGTTCCCGAAAGTCATTGGCGTGAAGCTGACCGGCCGGATGAACGGCTGGACTTCGGCCAAAGACGTGATTCTGAAAGTAGCCGGCATCCTGACCGTGAAGGGCGGTACGGGCGCTA
Organism: Hymenobacter artigasi; assembly: GCF_012275535.1. Taxonomy (GTDB): domain Bacteria; phylum Bacteroidota; class Bacteroidia; order Cytophagales; family Hymenobacteraceae; genus Hymenobacter; species Hymenobacter artigasi. The sequence continues at coordinate 116,020 of NZ_JAAVTK010000008.1, forward strand.
TCGTGGAGTATTTCGGCGACGGTGCCGAGAGCCTCTCGGCCACTGGCAAAGGCACCATTTGCAACATGGGCGCTGAAATCGGCGCCACCACGTCGGTGTTCTCCTACGACGAGAAGATGGGCGACTACCTGCGCGGTACCGGCCGGGCCGAAATCGCCGAGGCTGCCGCCGCCGTGCGCCAGCACCTGCGCGCCGACGACGAGGTGTACAACGACCCGGCTAAATACTACGACCAGCTCATCGAAATCGACCTCAACACGCTGGAGCCTTACGTGAACGGCCCTTTCACGCCGGACGCTGCCTGGCCGATTTCGGAGTTTGCCGCCGCCGTAAAGGAGCACGGCTGGCCCGAGAAGCTGGAAGTGGGCCTCATCGGCTCGTGCACCAACTCTTCGTACGAAGACATTACCCGCGCCGCCAGCATTGCCAAGCAGGCCGTAGATAAGGGCCTGACCGTGAACGCCGAGTTCACCATCACGCCTGGCTCGGAGCTGGTGCGCTACACGGTGGCCCGCGACGGCCTCCTCGACACCTTCGCCGACATGGGCGGCGTGGTGCTCGCCAACGCCTGCGGCCCGTGCATCGGCCAGTGGGCTCGCCACACCGACGACCCCAAGCGCCGTAACTCCATCATTACGAGCTTCAACCGCAACTTCGCCAAGCGCAACGACGGTAACCCCAACACGCACGCTTTCGTGGCCTCGCCCGAAATCGTGACGGCCTTCGCCATTGCCGGCGACTTGACCTTCAACCCCCTCACCGATACGCTGCCCGGCAAAAACGGCCCCGTGAAATTCGACGAGCCGGTGGGCGTGGAAATGCCCCCGCGTGGCTTCGCCGTGGAGGATGCCGGTTTCCAGGCTCCCGCTGCCGATGGCTCGGGCGTGCAGGTACTGGTGAGCGATACCTCCGACCGCCTGGAGTTGCTCACACCTTTCAAGGCTTGGGAAGGCACCGATTTGATGGGCCTGCGCCTGCTCATCAAAGCCCAGGGCAAGTGCACCACCGACCACATTTCGATGGCCGGCCCGTGGTTGAAATACCGCGGTCACCTGGACAATATCTCCAATAACATGCTCATCGGAGCCACCAACGCCTTCAATGGCGAGGCAAACTCGGTGCGCAACTTCGCCGTGCAGGGCGACGGCTACACCACCGTGCCGCAGTCGGCTCGTTCCTATAAGAGCCTGGGCATCGGTACCGTGGTAATCGGGGACGAGAACTACGGCGAAGGCTCGTCGCGTGAGCACGCCGCCATGGAGCCCCGTCACCTCGGCGTACGCGCCGTGATTGTGAAGAGCTTCGCCCGCATTCACGAAACCAACCTGAAGAAGCAGGGCATGCTCGGCCTCACCTTCGCCAACAAGGCCGACTACGACCTGATTGAGGAAGGCGACACCATCGACATCCTCGGCCTGACGGATTTCCAAGAAGGCAAGCCCTTGCAGGCCCGCCTGCACCACGCCGACGGCGACACCGACCTCATCACCCTCAACCACACCTACAACGAAGGTCAGATTGAGTGGTTCAAAGCCGGCTCGGCCCTGAACCTGATTCGCTTGAAAGAAGCCGGCCAGGTGGCGTAACTGCCATCAGCCAGGAGCTTAAGCTGCAACGGCCGCCTCAGGAAACTGGGGCGGCCGTTTTTAATAAATTGCCATCTTATGAAGGAAGAATTACAACAGTATTTGCACAAATCTTTTGGTCGTCATCCACCTTATTCAACCAACGATATCAACCTGGATTATTCGGTTGGGGGGCAGGTGCACATTCGTTTTGAACTTGGTGGAGAATTGCTTAGGAATGGTACCAGAGAGCGGGTTGCGCAATCGTCGCAACGGGCCGTTACACTATTTGAAGATACTTTCCCAGACACTGAGAACAAAATATGGGTTTTGATTTATGACTATTCAGAAACTCTGGTTGATGAGAATCCAAATTTTTTATGCCAGCAATTTCCGTCAGACCTATTATCCACCTTTTATAATCAGGTAGAAAGAGTTCATGAATGTGTCGGCAATGTGAATGAGCTTGAAAACGAGGGTAATGATGGAAAAGATTGCAAAATAATTATTGGCAAAGTCAAGGTTAAGGATATTAAATATCAACATATCCTTGAGGCAATTGCTAATAGTGAAATGGGATTTGAGCCGGCAATCGATAGCCGAGTGTATTTTGTTGACCCAAAAACTGACCGTATTTTCCGCATGTATGATGACCGGGGCTGCTTTGTAGAAAGCAATTCAGCGGACAACATCCGGGATTTATATCAGCGGCGAAATGACTGGATTGCTGATTATCACCGTCCGGAAATCGATAAATATTTCCAGTAGTTTCCCTGCTAATAAATACAGCGCCGCTGCTACCGCTGCTCTTTCGGAGTTGTACTCCGGAAGTTCAACCTGCTGGGGGCTTGTAGCCCCCGAGCATAGCCCGGTACCTGCCATACAGGCAGAGTAGAACTCCGCAGCAGGTGGCTTTCGGAGTATAACTCCGAAAGAGCTTTTTGAGCTTTTCGCCTTTTCAGTCGAGAAATAGGACGTCGAGCAGGCCGCCTTGCTCGGCGTAGTTGGAGGCGGAGCTGTAGAGGTAGTATTCGGCCTCAGCCACTAGTTCGGCGCGAACGGGGTTTTGGTGCAGGTAATGCAGCTTTTGCAGGGTGAAATCCCGGGTCATTAATTCTTTGGCTTCGTTGCCATCCTGCCAGAATTTATAGGTTTCGCTTTTGGCATTGGTGCGGGCGTTGTAGGCGAAGCGGTGCAACAGCCACTGCCGCCGGCTTTCGGGGTCGCGCTGGATGGCGGTGGTAATGGCTTTGCTGGTGTGGCGCTTGAAATCGCGCAGGATGTCCGACAGGTTCTTGTCGGGCGGGGTGGCGGCAATCAGGTGTAGGTGGTTGCTCATTAGGCACCAGGCGTACAGTTCCAGGCCCTTGTGCTGTTGGCAGTAGCGCAGGGCATCGACGATGATGTGGCGGTAGGAGGGGCGGGTGAATACGTCGACCCAGTCGACCACGGTCATGGTGAGGAAGTAGATGTGGTCGGGGAAGATGCGGTTTTTTAGGCCCATTTGGGTGGGAGCGAGGGGGGAGTTGTATTTTGCCCGAGTGGTAAATTTCGGGCCGGGCGCGGGGGCTGCAAGCCCCCGGCAGGTGGCTTTCGGAGTGTAACTCCGAAAGAGCCCCTTAAGCTACTCCAGTTGCCTCACAGCAAAATACCGCATCCGGTAGCAGTTCTGGGCTGTGTGGCCCAGCTGCGCGATGAGCTTGTAGTTGGCCACGGCTCCCACGGCGGCCCCCACGAAGGGCAGGAGCTGGGCCATTTTGGCGAGGTCGATGTAATCCCGGTATTCCTGCTGAAAGGTGCGCCAGTCAAATTCCTCGGGGTTGAGGGGCAGGGTGAGGCGGTAGGCGTCCCAGGTGGCGAGGCGGTGGTAGGTGGCGTTGCGGGTGTGCTGGCTGCTGAAGGCCAGCTGGAAAACATAGAGCACGTAGAGGCGCTCGGTGTAGTCGTGCACGTCGTAGCCGTAGGCGGCGGCCACGTCGAAGAGCAGCTTGAGCTTGAGGCCGAGCAGCAGCGGAAAATCGGCCAGGCCGAGCAGGAAGCCGCCCGCGCCGGTCACGGCGCCTTCGGCGGTGGCCATGGTGCGGTAGTTGCGAATCTGGCTGCGCACGGCGGTTTCGCGCTGCGCAAAGGAGACATTGGCCAGCAGCTTGCCGGTGGTGTGCTGCGAGCCGAAGAGCACGCCGCGCACCATTTGCCGGATGGCGGCCGTGATGGCCTGGTGCACACGCTCGGGCAAAAAGGCATTGAGCCTCACCTGCACGCGCCGGGCAAAGTTGTTGAGAAACGACGGTGACCGCTGCATTTTCAGCTGCCAGGCACGAAGCTCGATGCGGGCTTGCTGTTCTTCGGAGTTCATTCGGAAAAGGGAAAAGGGCCGTAGCGCGAACGTTACAGCTTGCGCTATAAGGTGGCTACCTGACTGGCCCGCGTTTCGCGGGGCTTCTGCACCAGGTAATAATACAGCAGAATGCCCAGCCCGATGAGAAAGGGCACCAGCGCCAGGTGCTTGCCCGTGACGTGCGGAGCCACCTGCACGGCATCGAACCCAAAAAACTCGCTGCCCATCCAATACGAGTTGGCCGTAATCCAGAACACGATGGCCAGGTTGTGGGCCAGCTCCGAGGCGTAGGCGCGGGTGCGCCAGGCAATGACCAGGGCAATGCCCAGCGTGGGCACCACCATGAGCAGGCCCAGCGGCCGCCACACCATGCACCAGGCAATATCCTTCAGTAGCCAGAACAGGATGTGCGTGTTTTCCATCTTCCGGAATGCGGCTGGGATGGCGTACACTTCTTCGGTTGCAACGGCGGTTTCGGGGACGGCCATGGGGCGGGCAAAAGCTCAAAAATAAGGCCGGCGCTACTTCCCTGGTGCGGCAATGCCCAGTGCCCGCAGCTGCGGCGCGTATTTTTCATAAATCACCTGCAAATCGGCGTTGTGCTTATTGGCATCAACCCCAATGCTCACGTTGCGGGCGTGGAAGCGGTGCAGGTGGCTGATGTGCGGGCACACCACCGGCAGCTGCCCGGCCAGCAGGAAGCGCACGTAAAGGTCGAGGTCCTCGGCCATGGCCAGCTCGCCGTCGTAGCCGCCCACCTCGTCTACAAAAGCCCGGCTGTAGCACACGTTGCCCTGGATGAAATGCTCGGCCCGGAAAATGGCTTGCAGCATGGCCGTGGGCGTTTCAAACTGCCAGGCGTAGTAGTCCTCGTGGGGCAGGTAGCGGCCGGATTCATCCACGCGCAGGAAATCGGCCACGAGCCACGGCCGGCCGGGGTGGGCCTGAATGTGGGCGGCGTAGTGGTGCAGGGTGCGCTGGAGCATGATGTCATCGTCATCGAGGGGCACAACCCAGGCATCGGGCGCGGCTTCCCGGATGAGGGCGTTGCGGGCCGCACCGGCCAGTTGGCGGCCGGGCGAGTGCCAGTGGCGCAGCGGCGGGCCGGGCTGGGCGGCGGCCTCGCGCAGGTAGGCGGCCGTGCCATCGCGCGAGCCGCTGTCGTAAATCAGGTGTTCGAAGGAGAAATCGAGCGGGGCGCTGACGGTGGCGCGCACGCTGGCCACGGCCTCGGGCAATAGCTCCCGGCGCTGGTGGGTGGGGGTGATGACGGTAAAATGCATAGGTGGGGTGTTCGTCGGGAGAGCCAAAAAAGTTGCCGCCGGGGCCGTTTCGGGCGGGGTGTGATGCTCGGATGAGGTAGTGGATGGTGGTCGGGGCGGCCCATGCGCCTGGTATACTGCCGACCTCGACTAATTCGTGGATATAACTCTTATAAGTCAATGGCTTAACTTAATTTTCTGAACCTGTGAATAAGGGGCCATTAGGTAGTATCTTTCTGCGCTGGGCTTGTGCTTCAAGAATGTAATTAATGGCAATCCATTTCTGCATTTGTGCCATTGTGCCACCGCAACTAATTATTGTTTAGTGGTTTGATTTTTAAAATGCCAGTAGTCATGGCCTTTTATATAGATTGATTTAATAGCTCATCTTTTCATTTAGTCCCTCATTTTCTTTTTTTACTCCTCTTTCTTCTTTATGCAAAAACCTTTACGTTACGGACTGCCGGGCCAACCGGCAGAAAAATTTCCAAAAGCGGCCCGTTGGGGCCGGGTGCTGGCGGTGCTGGCCCTGCTGCTAATCGGTGGCGGTACCAGCGCGTGGGCGCAGGCCACCAGAACCCTGCCGGGCAGCTACGTCAGCTTTTCAGATGCCATCACCGACATCAATGCCAACTTCCCCAACGGGGGCGTGACGGTGAGCGTGGCGGCCGACTACTCCGAAGCCCCCACTACTGCGCTGCCCGCCCTTACGGCACAAGGCACAGGCGGCGTGGCCGGGCAGATTGTCTTTCGCAAGTCGGGTACGGGCCTCAACCCAAAAATTACGGCTTCGTGGACGGGCACTACCACTACGGTAGACGCCATCATCACTCTGTCGGGGGCCGACTACGTGACGTTCGACGGCATTGACCTGGCCGACCTCACGAGCCACGTTACCCAGACCACGGCCATGGAGGCGGGCTTCGCGCTGTTCCGGCCCACCGCCACCAACGGCAGCCAGAACAACACGATTCAGAATTGCGTTGTAACCATGAACCGCTCGAACCTGACCACCTCGGCCACGACGGGCGTACCGTACGGCATTTACGGAGCCAGCACCGATGCCACGGGCACAGCTGTGGCCACGACCAGTGCGGCGGGTACCAATTCGAACAATAAGTTCTATGCCAACTCCATCCAGAATACCCAGATGGGTATTTACCTGCTGGGCTTTGCTGATGCGACCTCGCCTTATGCCCTGCTCGACCAGGGCAATGATGTGGGCGGTACAGCGGTGGCCACCGGCAATACCATCCAGAATTTTGGCGGAATAGCGGCGGTAACGGCCTACGGCATCCGCATGGGCAACCAAAATGGGGGCAATTCCGGCTATAATGCTGTGAGCAACGCGGCTAACGGTGGAGTAGTCAGCCCCAGCACCTTCTACGGCATCCAGTTTACGGGCGGTGCTAACGGCAGCTGCACGGCCAGCAACAATACCATTACCATCAGCCAGGGGCTGAATAATAGCCAGGTGGTAGCCATACAAACGGTATTGGCTGGCACCGGAACTACCACGGTCAACACCAACACGGTAAATTTTAGCTTGACTGCTACCGGAGGCGTGGCCAATACCAGTGCGCGCTTTCTGCTTATTAACGGCGGGGCAACGGGCACGCTCAACATGAATGGCAACACCGTGAACTGCTCGCTCAGCATTGCCGCCGCCAGCACCAACGTGTCGGGGGGGGCTTATGGGGTAAACAACCAGGGCGCAGTGACCGGCAACGTGTCGATGAGCAATAACACGGTTACGTATACCCTTAATAACTCCAGCAGCAGCACTTTGTCGTCGGTGTGCGGGGCGGTGTTCAATCAAACGGCCATTGCGGGTAACCTGACCATGACCGGTAACACGGTAAGCATTACCAGTAGCAATACCAGTACGGGGACTATTTCCAGTGCGCTGTACGGAGCCTACAATTCGGCCGCTATAGGCGGCACGGCCACACTAAACACCAATGTCTTCACGCACGCGGGTACCAATACTAGTACGGGTACTTTCTCTTCGGTGGTAAACGCGGTCTACAATTCGGGTACGGTAACGGGCCTGCTCACCTTCAGCGGCAACACCTATCTGAACAGCACAACGGCTACTACCGGCACGATTTACCTGGTTTATGCCAACTCATCAACCAATAACCTGCTGGTACAGAACAACACCCTCAATAGCCTGAACAAGACGGGGGCCGGTGGCACCGTGTACGGGTACTATAATAACGGGGGCGGTGCCGGTACTGCGACGATGGATGGCAATGCCATTACCAACATCACCCTGACGGGCGCAACTGCATTCAACGGGTTGTACAGTAGCTCTGCTTCCACGCAGGCACTTGTGGCCACCAACAATACGATGACGGGCATTACGGCGGGTACTTCGGCCAGTCTCGGCATTAGTTTTACCAGTACCTCCTTCACTGGTGCCGTCACGGCTACTGGCAACACCATTGCCTTCATTACGGCCGGGGCCGCGCTGACGGGCATTGGGGTGGCCTCGCAGGCGGGTACGGCCACAATTAGCAACAACACCCTCAACCTGACTAGCACGGCCGGGGCCTGCATCGGCATCAATGCCACGTCGATAGTAGCCCAGACCATCAATGGCAACACCATTACCGGTATTAGCGGCGCTGCTGCTGTGACGGGCATTGTGGCGGGCGGCACCAGTACCCAGACGGTGGCCCAGAACATTATCGGGGGGCTGCGGGGAACAACCAGCGTGCTGGTGGGCCTGTCAGTATCGGCGGGCACCACCAACACTGTAACGGGCAATAAGCTCTATGACTTTGCCCTGACGGGGGCTAGCACGGTAACGGGCCTGGCCGTGAGCAGCGGCACCACCACGCTGGCCAACAACCTTGTGGGCGACCTGCGCGCCCCGGTCGCTACCAGCGCCACCGGCGTGACCGGCCTGCAGGTATCGGGCGGCACCACCGTGAACGTGTATTACAACACGATATACCTGGCGGCTGCGGGCGCGGCTACGTTCGGTTCGTCGGGCATTTACCTGTCGAGCACCACACCGACGGTTTTGCTCATCAATAACATTGTGGACAACAAATCCACCCCCGGCGCGACCAGCGGCCTGACGGTGGCCCTGCGCCGCTCGGCAACGGCCGTCACCGGCTACGCCAGCACCTCCAACTACAACCTGTACTACGCCGGTGCGCCGGCCGCCAACCGGCTGCTGTACTACGATGGCACCAACTCGTACCAGACGCTGGCCGCCTGGCAGGCCGGCACCGGCATTGCGCCCCGCGAAGCCGCTTCCAAGACGGAGGATGTAACCTTTGCCAGCACTACGGGCAGCGATGCCACTTTCCTGCACATCAACCCCAGCGTAGCGACGCAGGTAGAAAGCGGGGGCGTGGCCATCAGCGGCATCACCACTGATTTCGACGGCGACACGCGCAACGCGACTACGCCCGATATCGGGGCCGACGAGGGCAGCTTCACGCCCAACGACCAGACACCGCCCACCATTGCCTACACGGCGCTGGGCAACACCGGCAGCACAGCCAGCCGCACCCTGACGGCCACCATTGCCGATGCCAGCGGTGTGGCCACGGGCGCGGGGGCTCCGCGCATTTACTACCGGCTGAGCACGGACCCCACATACTTCGGCGCGGTAGCTACCGCGGTGGCGGGCAGCAGCTATACGTTCACCATTGACTACGCCAACATCGGTGGCGCGCCAGCCGGAGGCACTACTATTCAGTACTACGTGGCTGCCCAGGATGCCAGCGTCAACAGCAACGTGGCCAGCAGCCCTACGGGCGGCGCGGGCATCAGCCCGCCCGGCGGCACTGCCCCCGCGGCGCCCGCCTCGTACCAGATTCTGGCCCAGCTGGCCGGCGACTACTACGTGCTGGGCACGGCCGGGGCCGGTACTTCGCCGGGCGGGGCCACCCGCGAATACGCGACCCTGACGGCGGCCGTGGCCGACTACAACAGCAAGGGCCTGGGCGGCGCGGTGCGCTTCCTGCTGTTCAGCAACACGCAGAGCCCCGAGACGTATCCGATTTCGATTAATGCAAACGCCGACGCCAGCGCTACCAATACGCTGACCATTAAGCCCAGCGCAGGTGTGACGACCACGCTGAGCGGCAGCAGCACGGCCGAGCTTATTTTGCTCAATGGAGCCGACTACGTGACCATCGACGGCTCCAACGCCGCCGCCGGCACCAGCCGCGACCTGACCCTGACCAACACCAGCACGGGCACCAGCAGCGCCATTATTTGGGGCCAGACGACGGGCGCGGCCGACGCGGCCACCAACAACGTGGTGAAAAACCTGATGCTGACCGGCAGCGGCAAAACGGCCACGCTGTTTGGCGTGGGCTTTGGCGGCACGGCCGTGAGCACCAGCAGCCTGGGCACAGCCAACGTGAACAACACGGTGCAGAACAACTCGGTGGGCCTGGTGCAGTACGGCATCTACTCGCAGGGAGCCAGCCTCGCCAACAAGAACACGGGCACCGTTATCACCCAGAACCTGCTCGGGACCAGCGCCGGGGCTCTGGTGGGCTACGGCGGCATTGTGGTGGGCTTTGAAGATGGCATCAACATCTCACTCAATACGATAGACAACATCACCAGCGCCGGCTCGCCCGACGTGGTGGGCATCAACGCCGGCTTCGGCGCGAACGGTATCAACGCCGGTACGTTCACGGGCAACGAGGTGACCAATGCCACCATCGTCCGCAACCGGGTGGGCGTGGTGAAGAACACCGGCACCTATTCGGCTGCAGGCATTGCCCTGGCCTCGGCCGCGACGGGCACCTCCACCATTGCCAACAACTTTGTGAGCGGCGTGAGCGCCAACGGCACCGGCGGCGACTTTGGCGCCGGCATCTACCTCGGTGGTGGGGCCGGCACTACGCAGGTGTACTACAACTCGGTGTGGATGAGCGGCACCAACGGCGGCAGCTCGGCGGGTACTTACCCCAGTATTGCCCTGGCCATTGGGGGCAGCAACCCGGTGGTGAACGTGCGCAACAACGCCTTGGCCAACACCCAGACGACGGGCACGGCCAACTACAACGCCGCCATCGGCCTAGCCTACAGTACCTACACCAACCTCACGTCGGACTACAACGACCTGTACGTGGGCACCGGCACGTACTATGTGGTGGGCATCACGGGGGGCTTCAACACTACGGCCCCCACGACCAGCAAGTCCCTGAGCATCTGGCAGACGACAACCAGTAAGGATGCCAGCTCCAAGAGCCTGGACCCGGTCTTTACCTCGGCTACTGACCTGCACAGCGCCTCGCCGGACCTCGACAACGCGGGGACACCCATTACGCCGCCCATTGCGGGCATTACCACCGTGGACATCGACGGCGACGCCCGGAGCGCCACCACGCCCGACATTGGGGCCGACGAGTTTGCATACGTCGACAACCAAGCCCCCACCATTACCTACACGGCGCTGGGCAACACCACCAGCACCGCCAACCGCACCCTGACGGCTACCATTACGGATGTTAGCGGCGTGGCCATGGGGGCGGGTGCTCCGCTCATCTACTATCGCAAGGGCAGCAGCGGCGCTTACGTGAGCGCCGTAGCCACCAGCACGGCCGTTAATGGGCTTAACAACGGCACCTACACGTTCACGCTGGACTATACTGCCATTGGCGGCGTAGCGGCTGGCGATGTGGTGCAGTATTACGTGGCGGCGCAGGATGCCAGCCTGGCCAGTAACGTGGCCACCAGCCCCACGGGCGGCACGGGCATCAGCCCGCCCGGCAGTACGGCCCCCGCCGGGCCCAACGCCTACACCATTTTCGGCCCGCTGCCCGTGGCAATTTCGGTGGGCACCGGTCAGACCTATGCTTCGCTCACCAACACAGGTGGCCTGTTTGAGGCCATCAACGGTGGGACGCTGAGCGGCAATACCACTGCAACCATCACCTCGGACCTGACCGGCGAGCTGGGCACGGTAGCCCTGGGCCCGCTGCCCGACGGTGGCAACGGCTACACGCTCACCATTAAGTCGGACGGAACGCTGCGCAGCATCACGGGTAGCTCCTCGGCTGCCACGGGCCTCGTGCGGCTTGCCGGGGCCAGCCGCGTCACCTTCACGGGGGCGCAGCCCACGGCTGCTTCGCAGAGCCTGCTGTTCCGCAACGGCAACAGCGCGGCCCCGGCCTTCAACCTGACGGCCGATGCCAGCAACAACACGCTGGCCAACCTGCTGGTAGAAAGCGCGAACACCAGCGCCACCAGCGGCACCATCGTGCTGGGCAGCGGCACAAGCACCGGCAACAGCAACAACCTGCTCACCAATCTGGACATTCGCAGCGCGGCCAACGTAACATCGGCCAGCTACGCCAACGGCGTGTACTCGGCTGGCCTCAGCAGCACGGTGCTCAACTCGGGCAATACCGTCTCGAATAGCCTGCTGCACAATTTCTCGGGCAGCGGGGTATTTGTTTCGACCAACAGCACGGGCTGGACGGTATCGGGCAACAGCCTCTACCAGGAAGCCAGCCGCTCCACGGCCACCATCGCCGTGCGACTGGCCACCGGCAACGGTCACACCATCAGTACGAACAGTGTTTACCAAACGGCGGGTACGCTGACGGGTGCGTTCACCGGCATCAGCCTCATTGGCGGTGGTACCGGGCACCTGGTGCAGGACAACTACGTAGGCGGAGCCACCGCCACCGCCACCGGCACCACGCTGGCGGCCACTGGGGCCACCAACGGCATCCTGCTCACGGTGGGCACTTCGGCGGCCACCAGCGTGCAGGGCAATGTGGTGCGGGCGCTGAGCAGCACCGGCGGCACGTCACTGATTGCCGGCATTCAGGTAACGGCCGGTATGGTGAACGTGGGCACCGTAACGGGCAACATCGTCGGGAATGCGGGCACGGGGCAGGGCCTTGGGGCCAGCTACGTCGGGCGCGGGATTTCGGTGACCAGCACCGTGCCCGTAGCCATTCGCAACAACCATGTGCTGAACCTGAACACGACGAGCAATGCGCAATTGGCCGTGTACCTGTACGGTGTTTTTGTGAATAACACGAGCACGACCACCGTGGCCAACAACACCATAAACGGCGTGACCAACGCCTCGCTGGTGGATGACACCAACGACGATGGCCCCCTCACCCGTGGCATCTTCAGCTCCGCCACCGGAGTGATTACGGTGCAGGACAACCAAGTGGCAAATGTGGTGAGTACCGCCGCTGCCACGGGCGTCAATACTTCCAACAGCTATAACTACATCACGGTGCAGGGCATTTTGCTTTACCAGGCGGGCAGCGCCTCGCAGGTGGCGCGCAACCGCGTCTGGAACGTGTCGTCTTCCAGCAACGGCACCGGCTTACTCGCCGATGAGGTCTACGGGGTTCAGCTCTCCAGCACCACAGGCGTGGCAATCGCCAACAACCAACTCAGCCTGCTGGCTTCGGTCGCAACTGCGCCATTCACGGCCGGCATATACGACGCCAGCGGCAGCAATACCATTGCTTTCAACTCGGTGTACCTGGCCGGCGCGGGCGCGTCCGGCACCTTTGCTTACTACCGGGGCGGCACCACTGCTACCACCCTGCGCAACAACATCTTCTACAACGCCCGCACTGGCAGCGGCAGCAACTACGCCGTCGCCACCGGCTCGGCCACGGGCTTCGTGGGCTCTACCACCAACCCCGGCCCCAATACGTCGGACTACAACCTGTTCTTCACCGCCGATGCTGCCAAAGTGGGTCTGTACGGCACCACCGGCTACTCGTTTGCCGGCTGGAAAACCATCAGCAGCGGCGACGGCAGCAGCATGAGCGAAACCAGCGCCGTGGTGCTGGCGGCCAGCCTGTTTGCCAGCCCCGCCACCGGCGACCTGGCGCTGGCAGCCGGTAGCCCGGCCGCCTGGTATGCCAACGGCACGGGAGTGCAGGTCGCCAGCATCGGCACCGACTACTTGGGCACCGCGCGCCCCACCACCGTGGCCGCCGGTGCGCCCGACATCGGCTCGGCCGAAGTAACGCCCACTGCCACGCCCCCGGCCATGGCCGTATCGGCCGCCCCCGTGGCGGGCGGTACGCAGATGTTCACACTCGGCGGGCGCACCCTGGTCAGCCTCACGTACGGCAGCGCCGGCACGGTGCCCACCAGCGTGGTGGCCCGCTACTACTCGGGCACCAACCCGCCCGCGCCTTTCGTGGCCGGGGCCAAGTATGCGAATGCCTATTTCACTTTCAGCAATGATAATTCCGACGGCAGCGCCTACACGTACCAGCCCACGCTCAGCTACGACCCGGCCCTGCTGGGCACCATCGTCGGCGAAACGGCCCAGCGCATCAGCCAGCGTACGGCCAGCAACAGCGGCTACGCCACCTTCGCCTCCACGGTGGTGAACACCCTGAGCCGCACCCTCGCCGGTCCGGCTACCCTGGACCGCCTGGGCCTGCTGGCCATCAGCGATGCGGCCAGCCCGCTGCCGGTGCAGCTGGTTCGGTTTGAAGCCACCCGCCAGGGCACTGATGCCTTGCTGGACTGGGCCACGGCCACGGAGCTCGATAACCAGGGCTTCGACGTGCAGGTGAGCCTGGATGGGCAAAGCTTCCGGTCCCTGGCCTTCGTGGCCGGGGCAGGCAGCAGCGCCACCCCGCGCAGCTACCGCTTTGCCGACCACGAAGCCAGCAAAGCCGGCCTGCGCTACTACCGCCTGCGCCAGGTGGACCGCCAAGGCACGGCCACGTTCTCGCCGGTACGCACCGCGCTGTTTGAGGCCCCGGCCGCCCAACTGGTGGCCTGGCCCAATCCCTATCAGCAGGCGGTGCGCCTGAGCGTGGTGCTGCCGCTGGCGGCCCCCTCGGCCACCCTCACGCTGCTTGATGGCGTGGGCCGGCAGGTGCTGCGCCAGGAGCTGGGCCCGCTGCCCGCCGGCCTCAGCGAGCCCGCGCTTGACCCCGCTGCCTTCGGCCGGTTGCCGGTGGGTATCTATGTTCTGCGCCTCTCAACCCCCGCCGGCACGCAGGTGTTGAAGCTGATAAAGGAGTAGGTTCTAAGCGCAAAAAAAGAGCCCTGGCAACTGCTAGGGCTCTTTTTTTGCAGTGGCGGCTTACACGCGGTGCGCCGGTGCTGCGATGGAGCTCAACCGGTGGCCGTGCCCGGGGCGGCGGCACCGGCCGCGTCCAAGGTGCGGCTCAGGGCCAGGGCCTGCTGCACGATGCTGGCCGGGTAGCCCGCCCGGGCCAGCAGCCGGATGGCGTTGCGGGTGGTGAGCGGGCCGGGCTTGAGCTCGTAGTCGAAGTACCAGTCGGCCTCGGTCACGGTTTCGGAGAAGTGGTATTCGGTGAAAGCCGGGGCCAGGAGTGCGCCCAGCTCGCCGTCGTGCGTGGAGGCCACCACCAGGCTGCGCGCTTGCAGGTGCGCCAGCACCGCCTGCGTGGCCGCAATGCGCTCTACCGTATTGGTGCCCTTGAACAGCTCGTCGAGAATAAACAGGTAGCCCTCGGCTTCGGCCTGCTGAATAAAACCCAGCACGGCCTCGGCCTCGGCGAAATAGTAACTCTTGCCCTCGGGCAGGTTATCGGCCAGGTTGATGCTGGATACTACCCGCCGGAATGGGGCCGCGTAGGCCGCTGCCGGGCAGGTGGCAATGGTTTGGGCCAGCAGGGTATTGAGGCCGATGGTACGCATAAAGGTGGTTTTGCCCGACATATTGGAGCCCGTGAGCAGGATGCTGGCCTCGGTTACGGCCAGGTCGTTGGGCACGCAGCCGGGCACCAGCGGGTTGTAGGCCGCCGTGAGGTGCAGGCCGGTTTCTTCGGTTGAAAAAACCGGGGCGCAGTGTGGGTATCTCGCTCGAAATCCAGCTACTGCTACCGCGCAATCGGCGTAGCCCACCGCCTCGTACACGGCCCGGATGGCCTCGGCGTGTTGCATCACGTCGCGCCGGCAGCGGTGGTACACGATAAAATCGAGCAGCAGCACAATCTTCACGTATTGCAGAATCAGCCACGGCAGGGCCGCCAGGTCGGACTGCAGCTGGCCCTCAAACTGCAAAAAAGCTACCTTGCTCACAATGGAGCTCAGCCGGCCCAGCGGCGCGGCCAGCCCGGCCAGGGGCTTCAGGGGCAGGCTCAGGCGGCCCAGGTCGCGCCCGGCGCGGTAGAGGCTGCCTAATTGCAGCATGGGCCGCACGCCGGCCACCACCCGCGTCCGGTTCCAGAAATGCAGCAGTGTGTGCACCAGCAGCTGTCCGGCCGTGAGCAGCCACAGCGCCGGCTCCCAAAAGCCGCCCACGGCCGTGGCCAGCAGCAGCAGCACCAGCGCCGGGGCGGTGGCCGTCCAAGACAGCTCGGGCAGGGCATCGCCGGCCAGCAGGTCGGCCAGGTAGTAGGCTTCGGTAGAGGCGAGGCGGCTGAGGGCCAGCTGCGCCCGGCCGCGCTCGGTGGGCTGGGTGCCGAAGAGCTGAGCGGCGGCGTCGAACTCCCGCAGGGCCGTTGCATCGGCCAGGGGGCTGCGCAGGCGGTGGTAGAGGCACTGCTGGCCCACGCGGCTCACGGTGCCGTCGAGGAGCGTGAACAGCTCGTCGCCGTTCAGGTCGGTCCAGGTTTGCTGGTCGAGGCGGTGGTAGGCGGGCTCGTCCTGCACCGCCGCGTGGTAGCGGGCAATGAGCGGAAAGTTGCGAAAGCGGGTCGTGGGCTGCTGCCACTCGGCGTCGAGGGCGGCCAGCCGCTCGGAGGTTGAAGTCCACATGGAAAGCGAGGGGAGGGGTGCCGCAGGTGGCGGCCAGGCAAAAGTACTGGCGGCGGCCGGTTGCCGCCGGCCCGTGGCTTTCCCTATTTCTGCCGTACTTGGCGGCGCAAAATCCACCCATTTCCACCCACCTATGAACCCCCAGCCGCAACCGTCCAATGCCTTTATCGCCGCTTCCTGGGCAGCCCTGCTGGCGGGGCTGGCCGCCTTCATCATCGGCCTCTGGAACGCCGCCATGCCCCTGAACGAGAAAGGCTACTACTTCACGGTGCTGATGTACGGCCTGTTTTCGGCCATTTCCCTGCAAAAAAGCGTGCGCGACCGCCTCGAAGGCATTCCCGTAACCAACATTTATTACGGCCTGAGCTGGTTTTCTACCGTACTGTGCATTCTGCTGCTCAGCGTGGGCCTGTGGAACGCCACGCTCACCCTGAGCGAAAAAGGCTTCTACGCCATGTCGTTTCTGCTGAGCATGTTCGCGGCCATTGCCGTGCAGAAAAATACCCGCGACAGCCAGCGCGTGTGCACTGCTCAATAAATCCGCTTACCCCAATCTATGCCGCTTACGCTTCGCAAAACCCTAAAATTCACCGCCTATACCGTTGGCGGCATCATCGGCGTCGCGGCGCTTTACGTGGGCACGGCGCTGGTGCTGTCGGCCATTCCGGTGCCCAAGGCCGACCCCAACGCCCCGGCCGACGTCACGGTTTTTCTGCACACCAACGGCGTGCACACCGACATCGTGCTGCCCATCAAAACCCCGCAGATTGACTGGGGCCAGTCGCTGCCCGTCGCCAATATTCCCTCGCAGGATAGCACCATGCGCTACATCGCCTTCGGCTGGGGCGATAAAGGATTTTACCTCGATACGCCCACCTGGGCCGACCTCAAGGTGAGCACGGCCTTCGTGGCGGCGTTCTGGCTGGGCTCGTCGGCCATGCACACCACCTACTTCCACAGCCTCGCGCCCGGCCCCGAAACCATCCCGCTCCACCTCAGCCACGCCGAATACGCCCGCCTGATTGCCTACATCCAGCGCAGCTTCGCCCTCGATGCCGCCGGCCGGCCCCAGCACATCGCCGGCCACAGCTACGGTCCGGACGATGCTTTCTACGAGGCCCACCGCGTGTACAGCTTTCTCTACACTTGCAACACCTGGACCAACAACGCCCTGAAAGCCAGCGGCCAGCGCGCCTGCCTCTGGACGCCTTCCGACAAAGGTATTTTCCTCATCTACGGCCGGTAGCCGGTTGGCGCGGCCGGCTGCGAGCGTTTCGGGTACGGAGCCGGCGGCCGGCTCCGTGGGCCGCAGAGGGAGCATCACCGTTCTTTGTTGCTCGCGTTTGGCCGGGTGCGTTGTTTCGCACGCCGTTTCCCTCGTCTTGTCCCGCTATTTTGCTTCTAATGCAGCCCGCAACCATAATCACTCCCCGCACCGCTCGTTTTTTTAGCCTGGGCGAGCCGGGGCCCGCCATTCAGCACATCTGGATATGCCTGCACGACCACGACCAGCCCGTGGCGGAGCTGGCCGCGCAGCTTGTGAACCTCGATACGCCGGAGCGGCTGCTCATCCTGCCCGAGGCGCTTTCGCGCTACACCCTGCCCGATGGCTCCGACCAGCCCGCGTCGGACCGCGCCATGTGGTTTGCCCCCAATTCGATAGCCGACGACCTGGCCGATTCGGCCACGTATCTGCAAGCCCTGGCCGCCCAAACGCTGGCCGCCTGCCCGGCCGGCACCCCCGTTACGGTGCTGGCCTACGGGCACGGGGCGGTGGTGGCCTGCCACTGGCTGGCCGAAAGCACCATGGCCTACCAGCGGCTGGTGCTGTACGCGGCCGTGTTTCCGCCGCTGCCCGACCGGCGCACCTTACTGGCAGCCTTGCCGCTGCGCCCGGTGCAGGTGGTGGCCACTACCGCCGATGTCTTTACGCCCGAAGCCGATGGCCCGGCCCTGCTCCAGGACCTGCGGGCCGCCGGCCACACCGCCCGCCTGAGCTACACCGAGCCCGGCCCGCTCACGCTGGCCGCCCTGGGCGCGGGCCGCGAAGAAGGTGGCCTGCTCACCTCCGCCACGGCCTGAGCCGGTGGCCGGGTGAGCAGGCCAGCGACTACTTCACCTTAGCTTGCATCTTGATGCCCTTCAGGTTGCTTGTTGCACCGTCGAGCTGCTGCTTCAGGGCCTTGAGCTTGCTTTTTTCCGTGTTCACAACCTGGTTTTAGTCGCGCACCTGGCTTTGCAGGCTCTCCACCTTTTTGGCCTGTTCCGAAACCATGGTATTGGAGGAGTTAACATCGTTGTTGATGTTGCGGCTGGACGAGCAGCTGCTGAAAACGGCGCTGGCCAGCAACAGGCCGAACAGAGTATGAGAAGCTTTCATGGGATTGGGGAGGGGTTTGAAAAAGTGATGAGTAGTGACGTGACGCAGCTTCTTCGGCGGCTTGTGCTTGTGTTTCTCGTTTCGGGTTGCTTCTCGCCCAAAAACGGCCCACAAGCATTAACCCAGAAACGAGCAGCCGATTGAAAATCTTAGCACCAGCGCTGTCGGCGTAGAAGCAGTGGACAAAAAGGCAAAGTGGCTGCGGTCACCAGTCGCCGCCGGCCCGCACCGGTCAAAAAGGAGCTTTACTGAGCAGGGCCCATTTCCTTTTTGAGCCCTTCCAGGTTCTGGCGGGAACCGTCGAGCTGCTGCTGCATGGCGGCCGGCTTGGCTTTCTCCGCCTCGATAACCGCCTTCTGCTGTTCGAGCTGCGTGGTTAGGGCCTGTACTTTGCCCGCCTGCGCGGCAATGGCCGGGGTACTGGAGTTCAGGTCGGCGGCCAGTGGGTTTTCGGCTTGGCAGCCGGCCAGGAGCAGGCCCAAAAGCAATAGCCCGCCAGGGCCGGAAAGAGCGATACGCATGATGCAAAGAGAATAAGGGAATGCGCCGGCTACCGGCCGGCAAAAATGGCTATTGCGCCCGGCGCACGTTGACGTTGAGCTCGGGCGCCTCCACCAGCTGGAAGGTAGCCGATGCGAACTTAATGGCTCCGGCCGTCGCATCAACTTCCTGCAAAATCCTGGTGAACAACGCCGTTTTGGTCGCCCGGCGATTCCGGTAGCTCACCACGTAGCGCAGGGTGAATTCCACCCAATTGTCGTTGGCCACCAACGATACCATCGGCTCGGTGTTGGCGTCCTCCAGGCGGTACTTGCGCTGCATGAGCTGCCATTTCTCGCGCGAGGCCGTGGTCAGGTCGCCGGCTACTGCCATGCCCACGGCCGTGAGCAGGGTAGTGGCGCGGGCATAGTCGCTGCCGTACTGAATGGGGATTTTGATTTCATCCCAAAGAAAGGGGAATTCACCGGAGTAGTTGAAAACGGGTTCCTTGAACACGTAGCTGTTGGCAATGAGCACGATGCGGCCGTTGTACAGGTCGCCATCTACCCACTGCCCGGTTTCCATAATGGTGGTGCGCAACACGCCAATGTCCATCACGTCGCCCTTGATGCCGCCGAGCTGCACCCGGTCGCCGCTCTTATAAAAGCCGCCAAACATGATGGCCAGCCAGCCCGCAAACGAGGCAATCACCTCCTGCAGGGCAAAGGCAATGCCCGCGCCGGCCACCCCCAGCGCCACCGTGAGGCCCGCCAGCTTGTCGCTGTACACGATGGTGAGCATCACAATCGTGAGAAACACCCCCAGGAAATTGCTGAATTTAGTGGCTCGGTAGCGGTTGTCGTTGTTGGAAATTTTGGCCAGAAAATTTCGCTGAATCAGCTTGATAATGACCCAGACGATGGCCAGGCCTACGCCGGTCGCCACCAGCTTGCCCACCACCGGATTGAAGAGATACTATTCCATAAGTAAGAGGCTGGCAGCAGGAGGATTATTGCGTCCTGTTGGTCTATCGCGGTGTTTTGCCGGGCGCTTAGTGGGCGGCCGGGCCGCTGCTGGCGGCCGGCGGCTCTACCCGGAAGCTGGGGGCCACGTAGTCGGCGGACAGGTAGCTGGCCGGGATGGTGGTCTGGTTGCCATCGCGGGCGGCGCGGTAGTGGGGCGACATAATCTCGACCCCGGCCGCGTTGAACTGGTCCTGAATGTTCTGGTGAATGCGCGAGTAGATGCCCGCCTGCGCCCCGGCGGCGCGGGTGTAGGCATTGAGCTGGTAGCTCACGTAGAAATCGTCGAGGCTGGTTTGCAGGATGAAGGGGGCCGGGTCGGGGAGCAACTCCTCCACCTGGGCGGCGGCGGCCAGCATCAGGGCGTGCACCTGCTTCCAGGGCACGTCGTAGCCGATGGTGATGGTGGTGTGCAGAATCAGGCCGCGGGTGGGGGCGGCGGTGCTGTAGTTGGTGGTGTGGGAGCTCATCACCGAGGAATTCGGAATGGTGATTTCCTCGTTCTTGACGGTGCGGATGCGCGTGACGAGCAGGGTTTTTTCGAGCACGTCGCCGGTCACATCGCCGATTTTCACCCGGTCCCCGATTTTAAAGGCCCGCATATACGTCAGCACCAGCCCGGCCACCACGTTGGAGAGCGAGCCGGCCGAGCCGAAGGTGAGCAAAAAGCCCAGAAACACCGATACCCCCTGAAAAATAGGCGAATCGGACCCCGGCAGGTAGGGGAAAACCACTACCAGCGCAAAGGCAAACACCAGCACCCGCACAATCTGATAGGTCGGGTCGGCCCAGTCCGGATAAAAGCCGTCGATGGTGAGCGTGCCCTGCCGGATGCCCTCCTTCAGCGAATAGATGAACTTGAGCACGTAGCGAAACACTGCCACTATCACAATGATGGTGAACAGGTTGGGCAGGTAGTTCCAGACCGAGTGCAGAATCTTGCGCACCGGGTTCAGCACGTAGCCCACCAGCATATCGGCAATGTTCTGGGTGCCGGGAAAAATGCTGAACACGATGGGCAGCACCAGGTAAATGGTGAGCAGAATCACGGTCCATTGCAGAATGGTGAGCAGCAGCAGCACGGCATTGAGCTGCCAGTCGGCATTGAAAAACTCATAGGTGCCCATCTTCATGCCCGTAAACCAGGTGCCCTTGCGGGCCACCAGCTTGCCCCGCACCCAGCCAAACAGCCGATTGATGTACTTAACGGCAAAGAAGAACACCAGCAGCACGAGCAGCGTGAGCCCGGCCTGTCGCAGGTAGGTCTTCACGCTATTGGCCTTCTGGTAGGCCGTAATGGCCCGGATAATGGCTTGCTGATGCTGGCGGGCCAGCGAGTCCTTGCTCACATTTTGCCACAGCGCGTCGTTGTCGCTCACGCTTTGCAGCACGCGGTCGGCATACATCAAATCCACGGTTTGCTCCGAGGGGACCAGTCGCAGCGAGTCGGGCCGGAAGAAGGCCTGCTTCTCCAGCTCCAGAATTTTGCTGGTCGTGAGCGCGGCCCGTTCCTGCGGCCGAAACGGCCCGAACCGGGTGTACACGTAGAACAGCGTATCGGCGTGGGCCACCACGGGGTAGCCCCGGGCAAACTGCTTAAGCGAATCGATGTAGCGATGGGCCCGCACCTGCCGCATCGAATCGACGGTGCGCAGTGCCTGAAATTGGGTGAGCAACTCGCGCTCGCGCGAGCGGTTGGGCCCACTTTTCAGCCCCAGCAGCTCCTGTTGCAGCTGGGCCAGCTGGGCCGTGTTCTGGCGGCGCAGCGAGTCGAGGCGCTGCAGCCGGCCCATGTCGGTGCTCAGGCCCAGGGTCCGTACCGAGTCTTTGGTAACCGTGGCGGCGGGCTTGGCTGGCGGGGTTTGCGCGTAGCCGGCGCGAGGGGTAATAAATAGGCTCAGGCACAGCAGCCAGAGGCCCAGGGTATAAAAACGCATACCGGGAAAGGAAGAAAGATGGCAGGGATAAGCCCGACAATTTAGGTAATCTTTCTTCCCAAGCTAGTATTTTATGCTAATCAACGCCCTTTACGCGGTCAGCGGGACCAGCGTCCACACGAACGGGAATCGGGCGATTTGAGTAATTGCTGTTAAGCACTCGGTTTCTGGTTGCTCGTTTCTGGTTGCTCGATTACTGTTTTTAAGCCGTTTTAAGGTCGGATTTCAACCAGCAGCAACAGCAGCCCAGGCCGCTTGCGTGGCGGGCATTCCCCCCAAAACAAACCGACCCCGCCGGCGATGAAGCCAGCGGGGTCTTAAGGGATGAAACCATCGGGCGAACGGCCGGCGCGGCCTAGTTCAACCATACATCCGCCACTTGCTCGAAGCGGTGGGCGGCAAAAGCCCCGTAGGGACGCTCGGCGTAGAAACCGAGGACGTGCACCTGCGGCTGGCCCGTGCGCACATGCGGCAACACGCGCACGGCGTACACGCGGCCGGCCTCAGGCCAGTCGCCAACGTAGTCGGCCGGACGTTGCGCGTCGTTCACGCAACGGGCAAATTGCTGCAGGGGCAGCGGCGTAGGGAGTTTGACGTTTGACATACCCAAAGATACAATTATTACAGTAAACTAAAAAATTTGGAAAGAATTTTATTTAGGCTTTTTTGATGAGTAGTTGGGTGATTTCAGGTTTTCAACATGATTATATCATGAAGTGTATAATGTGGTCAGCGAAAGGTAGTTGTGTAATGGGTAGGGTAATGGAAAATGCGTGGCTAAATTATTTAGTAATTTATGGGGCTTAATATTTTCGCTTAAACAGTTAAATATTGTTATGCTAGTATTGTTTAGCGGGTTTATCGTTGCTCCACTTTTTAGCACCCGGCAACTGCTGTTGGGTGGTTGCTTGGGGCCGGTGAGCTAGTCCCGGCTGCGTGCCGCAATGGGCTGGAAAATAATTGCGCGGGTCAACTACTGGTGGCGTAAGCGGGAGCCGAGATGCACCACAAACCTAGCGCGCCAGGTGCGACAGATTGTACTAAACCGCTGGATAGCTGATATTCCCCGGCGAAGCACCCATTAATCACTATGTATGCTCCCGGCGGCGGCGGTAATGCAGTGCAATAGCGGCAGGCGGCACGAACTGCTTTCGGCTCAAGCCCAAAAAAGGCCCTTCAACATGCGGATGGGCATGTGAAGGGCCTTTGGTCAAGTCTGGTAGGCGCCGCTAACGGGTTACCACTACTTTCTGCTGATAGGTGCCGGCCGTGCCGGGAATGCGCAGTACGTACACGCCAGCTGCTATCGCGTTCAGGTCGAAGGTGGCTTCGGCCTGCTGGGTGGGCAGGGCCCAGCGGCGCACGGCGCGGCCGGTGAGGTCGAGCAGGGTGGCCTGCGTGGCGGGCGCTACGGCCGGCAGCACCACGGTGACGCGCTGGCTGGCGGGGTTGGGGTACACTGCCAGGGGCAGGGCAGCCGTGCCGGCGCGGGTAGCCGTGGCCACGGGGTTGGTGAGGCGGGCCAGGCCGATGCGCGCCTGGCCGGCTATCGAGCGGAAGTTGCCATAGGCAATGATTTTGCCATCGGGCTGCAGCGTGTAGTTGGGCGTGCTGTCGTCGCCGGTAAAGATGGGGGCCGGGGTGCTCACGGGCGCGAAAGCGTTGTCTAGGCTGCCATTGCCATTGAGCCGCACCAGCATAGCGGCCCCGTACTGGCCTATGGTGGTGGCCAGAATGCGGCCGTCAGGCAGCACCAGATTGGGAGAATAGCTGGTGGTGAGGCCATTAAAGGTGGGGTCGATAGCGCCGTCAACCAGCAGGCGCACGGTGTTGAACGGCACGGTCTGGCCATTGAAGGTGCTCACGTTGCTCACCAGCAGCTTGCCATCGGGCTGTTGCAGCAGGCTGGGGAAATTCCCCGGGCCGGCTCCGGCTCCAATTGCAAACGTATTATCCAGGGAGCCATCGGCATTGAGCCGAACCAGCGTGTAACCCGGGGTAGAGCCCGTGCCGGTTTCGGAATAGGTGAGCACAATCTTGCCACTCGCCTGAATAAAGGCGCTGTTGACTGTGCGAGTCAGGCTGCTGGTGGGTGGCACAAAGGTGTTGTCAAGCGTGCCGTTAGCATTCAGCCGCGCGATGCCGTTGCGGGCCGCGCCCCCAAAAGTGGTGAAAGTGCCGTAGGCCAGGACGCGGCCGTCGGGCTGTGTCTTAATGCCAACGAGGCCGGGCCCAGCGCTTGTCGTCAAGCCAAACGACACCGGTGTAAAGGCATTGTCGTTCGCGCCCGATGGCAGGGTGTGGGTGAGGGTGTTTGTCGAACCCAATCCAAGAATGTTGTAAAAGCTGCCGTCGGGCAGGGCACCCGCCAGCGAGCCATTGCTGGTGGAGTACGATTGGTCCACCGTGCCGTCGGCGTTGAGCCGAACCACGGAGGAGAGAGAAGAGGATGGTATTCCGTTGAATTCGGTGAATGAGCCTATTATCAGCAGTTGGCCGTTGGTGAGCGGGGCCACGTTGGAGATGGTGCCGCGCCGCTCAAAAACAGGGGCAAAGGTCGCGTCGATGGTCCCGGCAGTGGTCAGCAGGGCCGCGCCGGTTTTGTTCACGCCGTCGTACTGGGTGAGGAGGCCCACCGCCAGCACCTGACCATTGGGCAGTGGCGCGAGGGTCACCACGGTGTTGTTGGCTCCGGTGCCGGCGGCGTAGCTGGCATCCAGGGTGCCACCGGGCAGCAGGCGGGCCACCCGGCCGCGCGCCACGCCGTTGAATTGCACAAATGTGCCGCCTATCAGTACGTTGCCGTTGGGCAACAACACCAGCGACTGGACCGAGGCGTTAACTCCGGTGGCGTTGGTGGGGCCGGTGCCCGGCGCGAAGCTGGCATCCAGCGCGCCGGTGGGCAGCAGGCGCACCACCGCTGGCGAGGCCTGGCCGTTTACCTGCGTGAAGGAGCCGCCCACCAGCAGCTTGCCGTCGGGTTGCTGCACTGCGGCGTTGACCGTGCCGGTGAAGCCCGCGCCCAGGCCGAATGTGGTGTCGAGGCTGCCGTTGGCATTCAGGCGCACGAGGCCGCCGGCCTGTCCGCTGAAGGCCGTGAACGAACCCCCAACCACAATCTTGCCATCGGTTTGCACCACGATGGTATTCACGATGCCGCTGGTAGTACCCGTGCCAATGCTGAACGAGGCATCCGGCGTGCCGTCGGTATTCAGCCGTACCAATGCTCCGGCCTGCCCGGGCGCAAAGCTGTTGGTGCTGCCCACCAGAATCTTGCCGTCGGGCTGAATGGCCAGGCTGCCGATTTGGCGCAGCACCCCAGGTGTGAGCGACGCGAAGGTCGGGTCGAGCGTGCCATTGGCATTCAGGCGAGCGAGGGCTAGCGCCGGCGTGCCGTTGTAGGTAGTGAAGCCGCCGGCAATCAGAATCCGGCCATCGGCCTGCAGCGCCACGGCCCCGATAAAGCCATTGGCCCCGATGCCGCCCGGATTAAACGTCGCGTCGGAAGTGCCGTTGGCGTTGAGACGCTGGATTTTGCTGGCCAGCACCCCATTCACAAAGTCGAAGCCGCCGGCAGTTATCACCTTGCCATCGGGCTGCACGGCCAGGCGCTGCACGCCGGTTTGCAGGCCGCCCAGGTAGCCGTTTTTCAGCACCGTGGGCTGAAAGGTGGGGTCCAGTATCTGGGCCTGAAGGCTGGCAAGGCCAGCACCGCACAGCAGCCCCACAAGCAAAAACAGGCGAGTAAATACGTGTTTCATAAATACACTGGTTATTAAGGTGGAAAGGATTTTTGTCGCTACAGGTAGCAGCCGGCCATAAATATAAAAAGGAGCCGCATAGCAGCTCCCTTTTATATGAATAATCAGCAAAGCTGGAAAACAATAAATAGAGCTAATCTACCCGTTTTCAGTCCTATTGAATAGCTACGGCCCGGCTCATAATCTGGTGGCGACCCACGGCCTGCACCACGTACCAGCCGGCCGGCAGGCTGCCCAGCTGCACATCGAGCAAGTGGCCGGCCGCCGCCTGCCGCCGCACCACCTGGCCCAGCGCATTCAGCAGTCGCACTTCCACAAGGCCGAAATCGGCGGGCACTTCCACCCGCAGCGGGCCGGTGGTGGGGTTTGGGTACACCCGGAAATCAGTGGCTGCCAAAGCTGCCGGGCGCGTGGGCAACACGGTGGCATAAACCGTGGCTGCCGCATCGGCCGAGGCCTGGAGTTGCGCCAGCGTAGGCGCGGCCAGCACGGCAAAGGCCACGGTGGTAGAGTCGCCGGGGGCCAGCCGGGCCAGCCTGGTGCCCACCACCTGCGACACATCGGCCCCGTTGGGCAGGCCGGCGGTGCGCTGGGCGCGGGCAGTGCCGCTGCTCAGGGCCAGGAATTTTTCGGCCAGCGAAAAGCCATCGGCCAGGCGGATGGGGGAGCCGGCGGGCGCGCCGCCGTCGATGGAATACACGGCCGGCGCACCGCCGCGCAGCAGCCGGACGCCCGCGTAGGCCATGGGGGCGGGGGTGCCGGCCGGGCCGGCCAGCGCGTAGCAGTAGCCCAGGGCGCGGGCGCTGTCGTAGGCGGCGGCGTTGCGGGCGGCGCCGTTGGAGTTGGGCAGGTCCCAATCGGCGAAAATGCCGACATAGAGGGGCTTGAGCGTGTCGGCAGTGAGGTTTTTGAGCGAATATTCCAGCACCACGAAATCGCGGCGGCCGGGCGTGGCCCAGGCGTAGGCGCGCTGGCGCACGGCCACGCCCACGCT
Source organism: Hymenobacter artigasi (assembly GCF_012275535.1). Classification (GTDB taxonomy): domain Bacteria; phylum Bacteroidota; class Bacteroidia; order Cytophagales; family Hymenobacteraceae; genus Hymenobacter; species Hymenobacter artigasi. The sequence continues at coordinate 142,472 of NZ_JAAVTK010000008.1, forward strand.
CCGCACGCGGCTGCCGGCCACCGGAATGGTGTCCTGAAAGGCCACGCGGGCTTCCTGGTCGGCGCGGGGGCCGGGCTGCTGGCGGGTGGCCTGGCGCAGGCTGAAAAATGACTGCCGCGACTGCCCGCCGCTGCTGCGCAGCCGGTCCGACACGCGTGTGGGCGTGGTGGCCAGCAGCAGGCCGCCTTCGCTCAAGATGTTGCCACCGGCGCGGTAGCTCAGGCCCGCGCCCACGGTGCCAGCCAGGTTATCGAAGGCCAGATTGCCCCGGCTGGTGAGCGTGATGTTCAGGTCGTTGGCATCGAGCACCACATAGTCGGGGTTCAGCATGAGGTCCACGTATTGGTCGTACTGAAAGCCGCCGGCGGCCGTGATGCGGTAGCGCAGCGTGGCCGTGGCATTGAGCGGGATGCCGCTGGGGGCCACCGCCAGCCGGAAGGGCGCGCTGAAGTTGGTGGCGCGGGCCAGCGTAGCCATGTTGCCCACCGCAAAGCTGCCCTGCCGCACCGTGAGGTAGGGCGAGAGCGAAGTGACCGTGACCGTGAGCCCGGCCACCGGCAGCAGCATATTCTGCACGTCCACGGCCAGGCGCAGGGTGTCGCCGGGGGCGTAGGCGGGCCGCGCCGGCAGGAACGTGCTGGCGATAACGCGGGCTTCCCTGGGGTTTTCGGTGAGGGCGCGCAGCACGTTGAGGCGGCCGGTGCCGAGGCGGCCGGCCCAGGCTGCGTTGGCGGGCAGGGCGTCGATGTTGTCGGCGGTCTGGCGCAGGCGGGCCCGTACCTGGGCGGCCGTGAGCTGTGGGAACTGCCACCGCACCAGCGCCGCCGCCGCCGCCACCATGGGCGAGGCAAACGAGGTGCCGCCCACGGCCACGTAATCGGCATCGGCCACGCCGCTTGCCGATACCGTGTGGTAGCCCTGCGTGGTGAGGATGCTGATGCCCGGGGCCACCAAATCGACGCGGTGGTTGAACGTGCCGCTGCCGCTTTTCTGGTCCGTGCTCTGCACCCCGGATACCGACAGCACATGGTCGTAGGAAGCGGGGTAAAAGAGCACGTCGGCGTTGGTATTGCCGGCGGCGGCTACCACCACGGCGTCGCGGTTCACGGCCGCGTACGTAATGGCGTCCTGCTCGAAGCGCGAGTAGCCGCCTATCGCGCCCCAGCTCATGTTGATGACCTGGCAGCCGTGGTCGGCGGCATACACCACGGCCTCGAACCCGGCAAAAGAGCCCGTGGGCGTGTTCGGATAAATGTTGAGGGGCATAAACCGGCACTGGTTGCCCAGGCCGGCAATGCCGAGGCCGTTGTCGGTGCGGGCGGCGGCCACCCCGGCCACCATCGAGCCGTGGATGATGGTGATGTCGTAGCCGCAGTCGTTGTCGTTGTTGGCCAGGTCCCAGCCGGTGAAGTTGTCCACGTAGCCGTCGCCGTCGTCGTCGAGGCCATTTATAGGGTCGGCGTAGTTGTGCTTCAGCTGCTGGCGCAGGTCCTCGTGGGTGAGGCGCACGCCGCCGTCGGTGATGCCGATAACGATGCTGCTATCGCCCCGGGTCACGTCCCAGGCGCGATAAGCGCGGATTTGCTTGAGGTAGAACTGGCTAGCTGCGAGGCTGGTGAGCGTAGAGTCGGCCCGGGGGTCGTTGGGCTGGTACAACGGCTCGCGGGTATAGAGCGGCTCCACGTACTCCACGGCCCCGGTGCCCAGCAGCACGGCCCGGGCCCGGTCAAAGGGCGTGGCGGCGGGCAGCTCGACCTGGTAAATCTGCCGCAGGTCTACGCTGCCGGGCCGCTCGGGATTGGGGGCCTGGGTGTGGGGGAATTTCTGCCGCAGACCGTGGGCGCTCAGCGCATTCAGCGCGGCCTCAAGGGCGGCCGGGGCCTGGCCGGGCCGCAGCTTCAGCACCAGCCGGCCGGGAATGGTGGGCGGCGTGGCCAGGGCCGTAGCCGCCTGCCCCAATCCAATTATTAAGTAGAAAAATAATGCGCGTAACGTGTTTTTCATCAGGTAGAAGCGTTGCAGTGATATCGCAGTTAAAGATAAGGGCTTACGTATTTATTACGCGGGTTGGATTATCGGCGTATCCGTAAAAAGCAAGCCCGCCGCTTCGGCAGAAGCGGCGGGCTTGGCAGAGTAGCGTTGCGCGGTGCTAACGCGGGTTGTAGAACTTGTAGGGCTTAGGCGATTTGGCCGTTTTGAAGGACTCCAGCTTGTGGGGCTTCAGGTCGATAACCGGGCGGTTGCTCTCGCGGCGAAACTGGATTTTGTTGTTTTTTCCCCGGCTCGATTCCGAGGTGCGGGAAAAGGCGCGCCGGGCTTTCAACTTGGGGCGCGACTGCGCGGTGGCCGGAATGGTTAGGCTCAGGCCGAAGCCGAGTAGGAGCAGGGAGAAAAACTTGTGCATGACGGTAAAAAAAGACGGTGAAGGACGGGGCAAATAAGTTGCTCGGGAAGTGATTTAGAAGCAAGTAAACGGTTAACCAGTAGCGGACAGCTACAATAGGGCTTGTACGTCGTGGCCCAAATTTTCGATGTCCTGCCGCAGCTGCTGCCAGGTGCCGTGCTCGGAGCCGGAGGTCGGCGTGTCGGCCTGCGTAAGCTGTGCTGCCAGGCGGGCGCGCTTGGCTTCGAGGGCGGCAGCGTGGGCCTCGTAGGTATTGGTGGAGCCGGCGGCCGTGGCGTGGGCGCGGTTGTGCAGGGTCTTGATTTTGGCATCCAGCTCATCGAGGGCCAGGCGCAGGTTGGTGGCCGAAAGCTGCGGGTCGCGCGGAGCGGAAGCGTCGGAAGTAGGGGAGGGAACCATGGGCGGCGAAGTAAGCGGCAGGACAGTTGGGTATTGTACTGCTTTCGGCCCCGAAAAGATGCCGCCCAGGACTGTCGTCCGCCCCCCGGTTATGTTGCCAACATTACCACAACAAAAGGATAATTCTCCGGCCGCTGCGCCCGCAATAAGGCCAGGTAGCTTTGTGGCATAGAACTTTAGCCCGACCCCTCATGCATTACCGTTGCGCTTTTGTGGCTGGCCTGGTGGCGGCGGCGAGCGGCCTGGCCCAGGCCCAGACGGCTTCGGTAGTGGCGGTAGCCCCGGCCGAAGGCAGCAGCGCCGCCGCCCCGGCGGCTCCCACCGTCTACTTCACGGCCGAGGAAATGCCGGGCTTCCCCGGGGGCGACGCGGCGCTGGTGAAGTTCCTGAGCAGCAAGGTGCAATACCCCGCCGCCGCCATCGACCGTGGTTTGTCCGGCAAAGTCCACGTCGCCTTCACCGTAGACCCCGCCGGCCACCTGCACGACCCGCGCGTAGTGCGCGGCCTGGGCAGCGGCCTCGACGACGAAGCCCTGCGCCTCGTGCGCCTCATGCCCTGGTGGACACCCGGCCGAATCCACGGCCAGCCCGTGTGGGTGAGCATGACCATGCCCATCGTGTTTCGGGCGCTTTGAAAAATTAGTTCGTCAGCCACCAAGGGTGCGGGGCAGGCCCAACTCCCGGGCCAGTGGGGCCGCGCCCGACTGCCACAGGGCGGCCAGCACGGCGTTGGCAGTTTCGGCCAGCTCCAGGTGGAAGTCTTCGTGCAGGCGGGTGGTCTGGCGCAAGGCTTCCTGGGTGCGCTTGGCCAGGTGCTGGAGCAGGGGCTGGGTGGGGCCGTGCAGGCGCGCCGTGCTGGCGCGCCGTGCTGGCCGTCTGGTGCCGGAACACGTTGGCCAGCAGTCGCCAGCTGAGCTCGGCTTCGCCAAAGGCATCGTCGGTTATTTTGGCGTGGTAGGCCAGCCGGGCCTGCAGCTGCCGCAGGATAACGAGCAGGTCGTTGGGCGTTTGGTGGAAGCCCCGCACCGGGTCGTCGACCTGGGTGCGCAGGGCGGCGCGGCGCATTTCCAGCGCCTCGGGGCCTTCGAGCAGCCGGAAGGCCAGCTGTTCGGTCAGCACGGCATCCTGGGCCACGAGGCGGGCTAGGAGCTGGTCTTTTTCTTTCTGCGGCAGCTGCAGCAGGGCTTTGCGAAGGTCGGGCGGGAGGGCGGGCATGGGGAGGCGCTACGCGGGCGGGGGTTCAGCCGCAAACTACGTGCCCCGGACCGGGAAGGTGCCGCCACGCCTACCGGGCCGGCAGTATCAGGACGGGCAACGCGCTGTCCAGCACGAGCTGGGCCGTCACGCTATTATGAAAAAGCTTGCCCAGAAAGCTGCGCTCACGAGCAATCACCACCAGCAAATCGAAGTCGTGGGGCTGGGCCACCTGCAGAATGCCCCGGGCCACGCTGGCGCTGGTCACGGTGCGGGCGTGGGGCGGGGCCAGGTCAGCCAGCAGGCCGGTTTGCTGCACCGATTCCAGGGCGGCGAGGTCCTGCTCGTGGTGGCCAGCCGATACGTTGAGCACGGTCACTTCGGCCTTTAGGGCGGTGAAGAGCTGCTGCATGGTGCCGGCGTGTGCGCCCAGGTTGAAGGGTTCCCCATCCACGGCCATCAGCACGCGCCGGGGCGGGGCCGTGCTGCTGGTCAGGTAGGGCACCACCAACATGGGGTAGGGGGCGTGGCGCAGCAGCTCGAGCGAAGTGGTTTGCACCAGCTCATCGGGCAGGTCGGAGTGGTCGGGGCGGCCCAGCACAATCAGGGCGGGGTGGTGCCGGGCCACGGCATCGGCCACGGCCACTTCCACGCGGCCGTAGCCTACTTCGGACACCACGGGCACCGGCAGGCCGCGCGCCACACTGCTCAGGGCCAGCGCCACGGCTTCCTTGCTCAGGTCGGAAAAATCGCCCGTGAGGCGCTCCGGGTCCAGCACGGAGTCGCGGCGCACATTCAGCAGCACCAGCCGGGCGTGCAGGGGCCGGGCCAGGTTGGTGGCATAGTCCAGCGCCCGGTTGGCGGCCTGGAAAAAGTCGGTGAGAACGAGCAGGGAGGCGGTCATGATGAGGAGAGGCTGGTGAGAATGCGCCAAGCAAAGAACCGGCTTGCACTGCGCCGGTCAACTGGCATACATTATTAAAAACACTTGATTTTTATCATGTTTTGCGAAGGGCAGCTGGCCTTATCATACGGCCTTGGCCCCAGTCCCGCAAGCCAGCGAAGGGATTTGGTGAAGTAATATATATTAATTACTATTATAATGAATTAAGTCTGCTGCTGATGGCTGCTCTTCGCCTCCTGCCGGTTTGCCTGTGCCTGGTCCTGGTGGCCTCGGGGAGCGGCTCCGCGTCCGTCTGGCAGGCCCCGGCCCCGGCTTCGGCCGCCACCAACCCCGCCAGCCCACTGCCCACCGAGCCCGTGGCGCCCTACATTCAGGCCCTGCTCGATACCACGGCGGCCGGTAGCCAGCGCGCCGCCGATGAGCAGCGCGGCCTGCAGGCCGGAGCCGCCCTGCGGGCGTTTTACGGCCCCAACTGCGCCCCGGCCTGGGGCCCCGCGCCCGACAGCCTTAATATCGGCGCCGCCCTGGCCCTGCTGGCCCGCGCCGCCGAGCACGGCCTGAGCCCCGCCGACTACCGCCTGGGCCAGCTGCTGGCCCTGCGCGATTCGCTGGGCCGCGCCCGGCACCCGGCCGCTGCCCGGCAGGCCCGCCTCGACGTGTACCTCAGCGATGCGGTGCTGGCTTTTATGCGCGATTTGCGGCGCGGGCGGCTGCGGCCCTACACGGTGTCGGGGGGGGAGCGGGCCGCCGGGCCGACCGGGCAGCCGGGTGCGGTGCTGCGCGCCGCCCTGGCCGGCCACAATGTGCCCGCCGCCCTGCTGGCCAGCCAGCCCGCCAACCGCGAGTACCGGCAGCTGCAGCAGGCCCTGGCGCAGTGGCTGGCGGCCCCCGTGCTGCCCGACTCGGCAGCCCGGCACCAGACCCAGTACGAGCTGGTGGCCCTGAACCTGGAACGCTGGCGCTGGGATGGCATTCCGGAACCCGAATACATCCTCATCAACCTGCCCGCCTACGAGCTGGAGGTAATTGCCCGCGACTCGGTGCAGCGCCGCCACCGTGTGGTGATAGGCAAGCCCGAAACGCCCACGCCCACGCTCAGCAGCCGCCTCAGCCACTTCACGCTGGCCCCCGACTGGCACGTGCCGCATTCCATTGCCACCCGGGAAATATTGCCCCGTCTGAAGAAGGACCCCGGCTATCTGTACCGCAACAACTACCGCCTCACCGATGCCCAGGGCCGGGGGCGCAACCCCTGGCACATCAACTGGGCTACCGTCACGAAAGAGAACTTCAGCTACACCATCCGGCAGTCGGCCTGCTGCGATAATGCGTTGGGCAACATCGTGTTTCGCTTTGCCAATCCGTACTCCATCTACGTGCACGACACGCCGGCGCGGGCCTTGTTCAAGGCCAGCCGCCGCGCGCTCAGCCACGGCTGCATTCGCCTGCAGAACCCCATGCTGCTGGCCGCCTACCTGCTGCGCCGCGAAGGCCGCCCCGTGCAGCTGCCCACCGAAGACGAATGTGCCCGCATGCCGCGCTCGCGCGATGTGCGCCTGAGCCGGCCTCTGCCGCTCTACGTGCGCTATGCCACCTGCACCGCCGAGAACGGCCAGCTGCGCTTCCTGGCCGATGTGTACCACCGCGACGAACCCCTGCGCCAGGCCCTGTTTGGCCTGCGGCCCTGAGCCGAAACCCGCGTTTCAACCGCTATGGCCGGATGATAAAAATCATGCAATAAGGCGATTAACATCATGGCGGTGCCGGGTTGATGGTGCGTTATTTGACTGCCCGCCCACGCCGCTCAATGCCAGTTTCATCATTCCAAAGCCTACTGCTTATGCAACCGATGCTGCTTCTGTTTTCGCTGCTGCTGGCCGGCGTGCTGACCCTGCTGGGGTGGCACCTGGAAGCCAATGTCCGGCCCGCCGGGGCAGCGCTGTAACGACCCGCCGGGGAGTAGCCCGGGCAGGGATATTCGGGATATTCTGGACGTTATTTTTTTGGCTCAAAGTCATGAACCCATCTGTTTTGGTACTCGACAATCCGCCGAATCCGGCGGCGCAGGCCACCCGGTGGGCGGCCGCGCTAAGTGCCCCGCTCCAGGCCCGGCTCGAACTGCTGCACCTCTGCCAGGGCCCCGAGCCGGCGGGGCGGTCCGAAGCTGCTCAGGCCCTGGCCCACCAGCTGCCCGCGTCCCCCGGCATCACCAGCACCCGGGAGCCGCTCGTCGAAGCCGTGGCCACGGCCGTGCACCGGTACCGCCCGCTGCTGCTGGCCCTGGGCCTGAGCGAGGAGCACGGCCTGTTCGACCACCTGCTGCACAACCGCGCCCTGCCCGCGCTGCGGGCCACCCACCGGCCCCTGCTGCTGGTGCCCGAAGCCGCGCCCGAACCCCGGCTGCCGCGCCGCGTGGTCATCGCCGTCGATGCCGAGCCTTTTGAGCTCAATGCCGCCGCCAAGGCCCTGGCCCCGCTCATGGCTGCCTGGCACGCCTCCTACACGGTGGTGCACGTCACGGCCGCTCCCGAGCCACTGGCCCTTTCCAGCCGCATGGCCCTGGCCGATGTGCGGGCCAGCCGGCTGTTGCCGGCCGCCACCTCGCTGGTGCTGCAGGAGTCGCACCACCCCATCCCGGCCACCGGCATCGTGGAGGCCCTGTACGGCCCGCGCATCGACCTGCTGGTGCTCATTGCCCGCACGCGCTGCTTCCTGGGGCGGTTGTTTCATCGCAGCGTCACGGCGCAGGTGCTGCGGCACACGCCCGTGCCGGTGCTGCTGCTGCCGGCCGATACCCCCGAGCTGCCCAGCTGGATGCCCAGCATGAGCTGAGGCGTTGAATGTCACTTGAATTGCCGAATGCTCAGGATGACAAACGTCGAAAAGTCGAAAAAATTAAACTGCTGGAATTGCCGAACTACTGCCCAGGCTATTGTGCTGCCACCTTTTTCTCGCTTCGTCATGCAACCCAACTTTGTTGTCTTAACCGATTTTTCGCTCGCCGCCGAGCGCGCCCGGGTGTATGCCGCCGCCCTGGCCACGCCCCTCAAGGCCGACTTGCACCTGATACACGTTTTCCTGCCGCAGCCCATCACCACCGAATACGGGATGGTGCTGCCCGTGCTCGACGACCAGTACGTGCCCGCCACCCGGCGCAGCCTCCAGCAGGTGGCCGCCTCCCTGCCCGTGCACGCCACCGCCGAGCTGCTGGAATCCGACTGGCCCAGCGCCATCGAGCAGGCCCTGCACCAGCACCACCCGCTGCTGCTGGTATCCGGCCTCACGGCCACCAGCGGCTACCTCGACGAGTGGCTGAGCAACCGCACCCTGCCGCTGGTGCACCAAACCGGCTTTCCAATGCTGCTCGTGCCCGAGCACCTGCCTGATGCCGCCATGCATCCGCCCCGCCGCGTGGTGCTGGCCCTGGAAGCCGACCAAGCCTTCACGCTGGAGCCCGCCGCCACTGCCGTAATCCCAGTGCTGCAGGCCCTGGAGTGCGAAATTATTTCGGTGACGGTGCTGCCGCCGGGCGCGCCGGGCGGCACCGGGGCGGGCTTCGCGGCGGCCCAGGCATGCGGCCTGGCCTCTGCCACGCCCGGCCACGAGCTGCGCCCGGTGCTGAGCGAGCTGCCCGCATCGGGGGTGCTGCAGGCGGTGCAGGAGCTGAACGCTGACTTGCTGGTATTGCTCGACCAGGGCCACGGCTGGATGCACAAGCTGGTGAGCGGCAGCGTGATAGACCATGTGCTGCGCTACACCAAGGTGCCGGTGCTGCTGCTATCGGCCCGCCCGCGCGAGTAGGAACGGAGCGGCCATCAACGTTCGCCGCAACAATTAAAGCTCCTCCTTCGGGAAGCTGCGAATTGTGCGAAATGATAAAAGTCAGCTACCGGTGTGATGCTGATTATTGGATGTGCAGGAAGAATGAGCGAGCTTTAAGGGTGGTATTCACGGGGCAGTCCCTGCCTCGCGGAGCGCCTTCGGCTGGCCGGTGGGCGCCTCGCCAAATCGGCCTGCTTTCTTCATTCATGCGGGAATTTCAGCGATTCCCCGCCAGGACCATGCACGTTTCTGCCGACCATCTGCAACTGATTTTTGTGTCGTCCACGGTTTCGGCGGCGTGGGGCGCGGGCTGGGTGGCTACGGCGGTGCCGGCTCCGCGCCTGGGGCAAATGTCCGTTGCCGTGGTGCCCGTGCCGGTGCGCCTGACGGTGGTGCCGGCCTAAGCGGTCGCCCCGTCGGCCGGCACGGCCAGCCAGTCGATGCCCTGGCGCAGCCACTGCTGCGAGGCGGCTTCGGGCGAGGCGGGCTCGGGCGTGAGGTTGTAGTGCCAGTCGGCCTGCGGGGGCAGGCTCATGAGGATGGACTCGGTGCGCCCGCCGGTTTCGAGGCCGAAGCGCGTGCCCCGGTCGATGGCCAGGTTGAACTCGGCGTAGCGGCCCCGGCGCACGCGCTGCCACTGCTGCTCGCGCTCGGTGTAGGGCAGGGGCGCATTCTGGCGCATAATGGCGCTGTAGCTGCGGCCATACACCTCGCCCACGTCCTGCACGAAGGCGAACAATTCCTCAAACAAACCATCGCGGCCCACCGTGAGGCGGTCGAAAAAGAGGCCGCCCACGCCGCGCGTTTCCTGGCGGTGGGGCAGGTAGAAATATTCATCGGCCCAGGCCTTGAAGCGCGGGTAATAGTCGGGTTGGTGGCGCTGGCACACCTCCCAAATCTGCTCATGAAACCAGCGGGCCTGCCGCGCATCCACATAAATCGGGGTCAAATCGAGCCCACCACCGAACCAGGCTTCGCCGTTGCCGGCCTCGAAATACCGCACGTTCATGTGCGAGATGGGCACCCGGGGGCTGCGCGGGTGCTGCACCACGCTCACGCCGGTGGCAAAGTAGCGGCGGTCGGGCATGAGCAGCTGCCGGGCGGCGGCCTCGCTCATCTCGCCCCACACGGCCGAGAAAGCCACGCCGCCCTTCTCCAGAATATCGCCGTGCTGGAGCACGCGGGTGATGCCGCCGCCGCCCTCGGCGTGGGTCCAGTCCTCGGGCACGAAGCGGTGGCCGCTGCCGTCGGCGGTTTCCAGGCGGTGGCACAGCCAGTCCTGAAACTGCCGCATCCATTGCTCGACCATGGCGCGGGGTGAGGTAGCAGGGAGGGGGGGCAAGGCAGAGGTTTCCATTAGTGAAATAAGAAAGGCTATAAAAAATAAACGGTCATGCTGAGCGGAGTCGAAGCATGACGGGCAGACGCCTACACCCAGTTCACGCCGTGGTAGGTAGCGCGGCTACCGGCGGTGGCCGTGGCCCCGGCTGCTGCTTCAGTTGGCTCCTCCTGCCGGGCCAGGCGCTCGGCGCATTTGTCGCAGCACTGCACGGCGGGCTGGCGCTCGGCGGCGCGCAGCACCAGCACCGGAATGCGGGTGTGGTAGGCCTGTGTGGTGGTGTAGCAGGCATCGAAATAGCGCAGCAGCTGGGCAGGGCTGGCGGGCGCAATCACCAGCAGCTGGGCCTGAATGTGGGCGCAGAACTCGCTGATGCCTTCCAGCGGGGCATCGTCTTCGAGCAGATGTGGGGTGCAGGTGGCCGTCCAGCCCAGTTGGGCAGTGGCTTTGCTCAGGCCCTGGCGCAGGCTGCGCCGCTGCGGCCGCTGGGCGGGCGCGTAGAACTGCACCAATTCGAGTGGGGCCGTGCGGAAGGCGCTTTCCAGGGCGGCCAGGTGGGGCAGCACGGTGGGGTTGAGGGTGCCGAAATCGGCGAGGAACACCAGGCGCTGGGGCAGCGAGCGGCGGCCCGGCGGCACCACCAGCACGGGGCAGGCCACAAGCTCGGTGAGGGCGGCGGCGTGGTTGCCGGGGGCTTCCTGGCGGCCGCAGTCGATGTGCTCCAGGCCCATCACCACGAGGTCGGCAGCGCAGCGGGTGGCCTCGGCGCGGATGTGGTCGTGCAGGCAGCCGGCCAGCACCCGGTAGTGGTAGCGGATGCGGCGGCCGTCCTGCCGGGTGAGCTGCTGGTAGCGCAGGCGCTCCACCAGGCTGTGCAGGTGCTGCTCCTGGGTTTCGAGGGGGGTAACCACGTCCTCGGGCTGGCAGTAGAGCAGCACGATTTCGGCCGGCCAGCGCACGGCCAGCTTGTTGGCATAGGCGAGGGTGGCCTCGGTGGCGGCGGTGTGGTCGAGGGGAACGAGAATGGTTTTCATGGGCGGGTATTGAAGGGATAGTTAGCAGAAATCAATGGCAGTCGAGTACCTGGCTGGGTTGGGAGCCGGCCGCCGCCGCCGGCGCCTGCAGCTGCGGGCTCATATAAGGAATGCCCAGCCCCAGCCCCCGCACGATGAACAGCACCGCCAGCGCCGAGGCCGCGTAGGGCACCGCCCGGCGCAGCCGCCCGCGCCAAACCAGCGGCACCAACTGCCCGCTCAGCGAGAGGCCCAGCATGAGCGGCAGCGTGCCCAGCCCAAACAGGGCCATGTAGGCGGCCGCGCCCGCCACGCCCGGCGCGCTCAGTGCTCCGGCCAAAGCGAGGTACACCAGCCCGCAGGGCAGCAGGCCATTGAGCAGCCCCGTGGCAAACAGCGCCGGCCTGGAAGCCTGCTGAAACAGGCGGCCCAGCGTGGCTTTTACCCAGGCCAGCGGCCGCCCAAAACCGAGCCCATCGGCGAGCCGCGCCGTGTAGCGCTCCGGCACTGCCACCAGCAACAGAATCAGCACCCCCGAGGCAATGGACAGCCCCTGCTGCACCCCCGCCAGCCGCAGGCCCTGGCCCAGCAGGCCTGCGCCCGCGCCCAGTGTGGCGTAGGTGGTGGCCCGGCCCAGGTTATAGAGCAAGCGGCCGCCTACGTAGCGCAGCCGGCTGGCCCCCGCCGCCGGCCCGGGCAGCGCCAGCGCAATGGCCCCGCACATGCCCACGCAGTGGAAACTGCCCAGCAACCCAAATAAAAAGCCAGCCCAGAGCATGAGGTGAAATAGTGAGTTGGTGGATTAGTGGATTGGTGGAATAGTGCCATAGCTAGCAGAGATGGACATCGAACCCACCAACCCACTATTCCACCAATCCACCACCTCACCGAATAGTGAGTTCTTTTTCGAGGAAGTAGGCTTGGTTATTGGCCGTGAAATCGACCCGCACGCGCCAGTAGCCGGGCAGCAGTTGGGCGGTGTTGAACTGTTGCTGCGCGCCGGTTTGCAGCGGCAGGGTGAAATCCAATTTTTGGTCGGAAGGGCGGAAGAAGTGGATTTGGCCCTGCACCGGTTGGCTGGCCAGCGCGGGCGGGAGTTGCAGCGTGAGGCGCTGGGTGGCGGCCTCGTGGTGCAGCTGCACGGGCGCGGGCAGGGCGGCGGTGCGCGCCATCGATTCCATGCGCTGCTGGTAGGCCAGCTCCTGCTGGTAGTAGTCGGGGCTGACGAGGTCGACGGTGGTCCGCATGGCCTGCTGCACCATGAAGCCGATGTAGCCGGCGAAGAGCACGAACACGGCAATGATGGCGTAGGGCCAGATGGTGCGGGGTTTGGAGGGGGAGGTGACCATGGATATTAGGGTAAACAGGCCGTCATGCCGAGCGCAGCCGAGGCATCTCGCGTGGGCTAGTAATTCAATCGTTGAAAAAGGAATAGTGGTGGCACGCGAGATGCCTCGGCTGCGCTCGGCATGACGGGCTTTTTCAGCCTTTCATATTCTCGTACTCACTGCACCGGCCCGAGAAACTTCGTGCTCGTCTCCGCAATCAGCTTTCCTTTACTGAACAGGCCGATGCGGATTTTCTGGTTGGTGTGGTGGAGGGCGGCGCGGGGCAGCTCGGCGAAAAACACGCCCTCGGCAATGCCCTGGGCGGGCAGGGTGAGCGTGGTGGTGCTGATGAGGGAAATGGTGCCCTGGGCCGGTTCCAGCAGGCGCAGGGTGAGGGGGTAGGGCTGGTTGGTCTTGTTGATGACCGAGATATTGTATAGGTTGGTGATGGTGCCGTGGTCGGTTTTCTGGAAGAGCTGGCCGGGCGTGCGCAGCACCGTGGCCGCCACGTTGGCCCGCGACACCAGCAGGCCGGTGAGCACAATCAGCAGGAAGGCCAGCACGCCGGAAAGGGCTTTCACGCGGCCGGTGAGGCGGAATTTGGTGCCCTCGGCAATGCCATTCACGGAAGCGTGGCGGATGAGGCCCTGCGGCTTATTTATCAGGTCCATGATGTTGTTGCAGGCATCGATGCAGGCCGTGCAGTTGGTGCATTCGAGCTGGGTGGCGCCGTTGCGGATGTCGATGCCCGTGGGGCACACCTGCACGCACTGGTGGCAGTCGATGCAGTCGCCGGCGGTGCGGGTCTGGGTTTTGCGCAGCTTCTCGCGGGGCTCGCCGCGCTGGTAGTCGTAGGCTACCACAAGGCTGTCCTTATCGAGCAAAACGCCCTGCAAGCGGCCATACGGGCACACAATGGTGCACACCTGCTCCCGAAAACGCGCAAACACCGCATAAAACAGGCCGGTGAACACCGTGAGCGCCGCCAGCCCGCCCAGGTGGGCCGTGGGCGCATCGGTCACAATCTTCATCAGCTCCTCGGTGCCGATGATGTAGGCCAGGAAAGTGTTGGCAATGATAAATGAGATGGCCAGAAACAGCGCATGCTTGGTGGTTTTGCGCCAGAGCTTATCCCAGTCCAGCTCGCGCCGGTCAAGGGCTTTTTGCTGGGGCGCGTCGCCCTCCAGCCAGTACTCGATGCGGCGGAACACCATCTCCAGAAAGATGGTCTGGGGGCACACCCAGCCGCAAAATACCCGCCCGTACACGACGGTGAACACGATGATGAACACCAGAAACGTGAGCGTGGCCAGCAGCAGAATGAAGAAATCCTGGGGCCAGAAAATCTGCCCAAAAATGATGAAGCGCCGCGCTGGCAGGTTCAGCAGCAGCACCGGCAGGCCGTTGATGCGCAGCCACGGCCCGGCAAAGAGAAGCGCCAGAAAGCCGTAGCTCAGCGCCTTGCGGTAGCGGTAGAGGCGGCCGGCGGGCTTTTTGGGGTAGAGCCACACCCGCTCGCCCGCCGCGCCTATCGTGGAGAGCGAGTCGCGGTATGAGTCGTCGGGCTGGAAGGGGGTGGACATGGTCGTTCTGGCGTTCGCCTCACCCCCCGGCCCCCTCTCCGATGGAGAGGGGGAGCCGAGTCGGCACGGACGAATTTATTTAGCGTGTCGAATTGAGTAACTGGTCAGCTGGCTCCCCCTCTCCTTTTCGGAGAGGGGGCCGGGGGGGGAGGCGCACCGTTGGGACGTTCCTCTTACAGCTTCGCCACCGCCTTCCCCACCGCTTCCTTCTCGCCCTGCGGTGGCTTGGCATTAGCCGGTTTCGTGCCTTGCAAACTCAGCACGTAAGAGCTGACCTGCAGAATCTGCTTGCCCGAGAGCTTGCCTTTCCAGGCTACCATGCCCTTGCCGTTGATGCCGAATTTGATGGTTTTGTAGATGTGGTTTACCTCGCCGCCGTGCAGCCAGAATTCGTCGGTCAGGTTGGGGCCGATTTTGCCCTCGCCGCTGGCCCCGTGGCAGGGAGCGCAGTTAGTAGCGAAAATGGCTTTGCCGCTGCTCAGCTCGGCCGGCACCAGCAGGGGCTGGTAGGTGGTGAGCAGGTTGGGGTCGTCGGGAGTGGCGGCGATGAGCAGGGCGGCCTGCTGCATCTCGGCGGCATATTCGGCCCCCTGCAGCTGGCCGGTTTTGAGAACGTGGTAGTAAGCGAGGTAGCCGACGGCGAAAATAATGGTGGCGTAGAAGCCGTACTTCCACCACGGCGGCAGGTCATTGTCGAACTCGTGGATGCCGTCGTAGTTATGGTCGAGCAGTTCGTCGCGCACGTCGCCCTGCACCAGGCGGGCATCGCCCACCAGCAGGCCCAGCACGCGGCCGCTCCAGGTGTCGTGCACCAGGGGCAGGTCGTAGAGCTGGCGCAGCTGCGGCTTCATCTGCCGCGTGATGACGATGCCGGTGAGCAGCAGCACCAGCAGCAGCAGGCCCAGCAGGCTCAGCAGCAGCCAGAACAGTACTTCCTGCTCGCTCATGGCGGCGGCTTTGGCAGCGGGGGGCGCGTCGGGCGTTTGGGCGGCCGCCGCGTAGCCGCCGAGCAGGCCCGTGGCGAGTAGCAGCAGGGGGCGTTTGGTTAACATAGTTCGTCGGGGTCGAGGTGCGATTTCAGGGTTTCCGTTTCGTCTTCCAGGGGCAGCTGGCTCATGCTGTGCAGGTGCTGGCGGTTGGCAATCAGCACATACACCAGCAGGCCGATGAAAAAGAGAAAGAAGATGGCGAAGGAGATGAGCGGATATACCGTGATGCCGGCAATGGACTGGAGCACGTTCTTTTCCATAGAGTAGCGCGGACTTTGTAGTCCGCTAGTGAACAGGGTGAGAAGAATAGATGAGGGAACTCGCGGACTACAAAGTCCGCGCTACTTTTTCACCTTGATGTCGGTGCCCAGGCGTTGCAGGTAGGCAATGAGCGCCACGATTTCGCGGTCCGATTTCACCTCGATGTCCTCCTTTTTCAGCTCGGCCACGATGCCCCGGGCCTGGCCCTGCGCATCGGCCACGGCCTGCTGGTCGAAGCCGGCGGGGTAGGGCGTATTCAGGCCCTGCAGCACCCGAATTTTGGCGGGCAGCGTGCTGTAGTCAATCGTGTTTTCGAACAGCCACGGATAGGGCGGCATAATGGAACCGGGCGACATGCTGGTGGGGTCCATCATGTGGTTGTAGTGCCAGGAGTTGGGGTATTTCTGGCCCACGCGCTGCAAATCGGGACCAGTGCGCTTGCTGCCCCACAGGAAGGGCCGGTCGTACACGTATTCGCCGGCTTTGCTGTATTCGCCGTAGCGCTCGGTTTCGGAGCGGAACGGGCGCACCATCTGGGTGTGGCAGTTCGAACAGCCTTCCTTGATGTAGAGGTCGCGGCCTTCTAGCTCGAGCGGCCGGTAGGGCTTCACCGAGGCAATGGTGGGTACGTTCGACTTCACCAGAAAGGTCGGAATCATCTCCACCGCGCCGCCGATGGCGATGGCCACCGTGGCGCCCACGGCCAGCTGGAAGGGCCGGCGCTCCAGCCAGCGGTGCCAGTGGCCGGCCTGCACGTGCGGGTCTTCGCTCTCGGGGCCGAGGGCCGGAGCCTGGGCCTTTTCATTCACCAGCAGCGTGCCGGCCTGGGCCGTTTTGTAGAGGTTGTACATCAGCAGAAACACGCCGCTGAGGTAAAGCACCCCGCCGATGCCGCGCAGGTAGTACATGGGCACCAGCTGAATCACAGTTTCGAGAAAGTTGGGGTATTGCAGCATGCCCTCGGCATTAAACTGCTTCCACATAAGCCCTTGCGTGAAGCCCGCCCAGTACATGGGAATGGCGTAGAAGAGGATGCCCAGCGTGCCCAGCCAGAAGTGCGTGGTGGCCAGTTTTTTGGAAAACAGCGGCGTTTTGTAGAGGCGCGGCCACAGCCAGTACAGCATCCCGAAGGTGAGGAAACCATTCCAGCCCAGGGCCCCGACGTGGACGTGCGCCACAATCCAGTCGGTGAAGTGGGCAATGGCATTCACGTTTTTCAGGCTGAGCATGGGGCCTTCGAACGTGGCCATGCCGTAGGCCGTGATGGCCACCACGAAGAACTTGAGCACGGGCTCCTCGCGCACTTTGTCCCAGGCGCCGCGCAGGGTGAGCAGGCCGTTTATCATGCCGCCCCAGCTCGGTGCAATCAGCATGATGCTGAAGGCCACGCCCAGGCTCTGGGCCCAGTCGGGCAGGGCGGTATAGAGCAAATGGTGCGGCCCGGCCCAGATGTAAATGAAAATCAGCGACCAGAAGTGAATGATGCTCAGGCGGTAGGAATACACCGGCCGCTCGGCCGCCTTGGGCAGGAAGTAGTACATCAGGCCCAGGTAGGGCGTGGTGAGGAAGAAGGCCACCGCGTTGTGGCCGTACCACCACTGCACCAGGGCATCCTGCACGCCGGCGTAGGCCGAGTAGCTCTTCATCCAGCTCACGGGCACTTCGGCCGAGTTCACAAGGTGCAAAACGGCCACCGTGATGAACGTGGCGATATAAAACCAGATGCCCACGTACAAATGCCGCTCGCGCCGCTTGGCAATGGTGCCAAACATATTCCAGCCAAACACCACCCAAATCACGGTAATGGCAATGTCAATCGGCCATTCCAGCTCGGCGTATTCTTTGCTCGTGGTGTAGCCCAGCGGCAGCGTGGCCACCGCCGACAGGATGATGAGCTGCCAGCCCCAGAAGTGGATTTTGCCAAGGACGTCGGAATACATCCGGGCCTTGCACAGGCGTTGCAGCGAGTAGTAAACGCCCGTAAAAATGCCGTTGCCGACGAAGGCGAAAATCACCGCGTTGGTGTGCAGCGGCCGGATGCGGCCGAAGGTGGTGTAGGCCGTGCCCATGTTCACCTCGGGCCGGGCCAGCTCGAAAGCGGCCAGCACACCCACCATCATGCCGATAATGCCCCAGATAACGGTGGCAATGCCGAAGTCGCGAACAATCTTGTTGTCGTAGAAAAAAGTCTCAACGGCCCGGTTCACAACCCTGGGAATCAGGGGCGCTCGGGGAGCAGCAATGGGAGCTAGCGGTTCGGCCTGCATAGAGGGGGAATTGAATTATTTGGTACCCCAAAGGTCCCGGCCGATTGTGTGGTGAAAGCTGACGAAAGTCAGGTGTGCGGGCTGATTGATGTCAGGTAGCCGAGCTGTCGGGCGGAATATCCGGCTCCGTTTCGTCCTCAAACAGCATTCGCACGGCGGGCGTGTAGTCGTCCTCGTATTGCCCCGAGCGCACGGCCCAGAAAAACGCGGCCAGAAAGGTGAGGGCCACCAGCAGGCTGATGCCGATAAGCAGGAAGATGATGGACATGGTGGAGATGAATTAAAGCCCGCGCCGCCACGCGGCCAGCCGCACCAGCACCGTGGCAAACACCATCACGCTCAGCGAGCTGATGGGCATGAGAATGGCCGACACAATGGGCGTGAACCGGCCCTGCACCGCCAGCGTGAGCCCAACGCCGTTGTAGACGAACGACAGCACGAACGTGGCCAGCACTATGCGCAGGCAGGCCCGCGAAAAGCCCAGCATGGTGGCCAGCTGCCCAAAATTGCCGGCTTCCAGAATGGCATCGCAGGCGGGCGAGAAGTTGGTGAGCGTGTCGGTGAGGGCAATGCCGGCATCGGCGCGCTGAAGGGCCCCGGCGTCGTTCAGGCCGTCGCCCACCATCACCACGGTGCGGCCCTGCTGCCGAAGCTGGGCCACGTAGTCGAGCTTGTTTTGCGGCGTTTGGCGGAAGTGGATTTCGGCCGCCGGGCCAAACAGCTCGCGCAGCCGGGCTTGCTCGGTGTCATTATCGCCCGAGAGCACGGCCAGGCGGTAGTGCCGGCCGAGCCTGGCCAGCACCGGCCGCAGGCTGTCGCGGTACACGTTGCGGAAGGCGTAGTAGCCGCGCCAGTCATCATCCAGGCTGATGTACACGCGGGATTGCGGCGTGCCGGCCGCATCTTCGGTGGCTGCTGAAGTGCCGGCAAACGCGGCCGTGCCCACCCGCACCACTATGCCGGCTACGGTGCCGCACACGCCCTGGCCGGGCGTCTCGGCAAAGTCCGATACGGCCAGGGCGCTGGCCGGCAGTTCCGAGGCCAGGCGCTGGCTGAGCGGGTGCGTGGACTGGCGCACCACGGCCGCCACGGCCTGCTGCTGCCCGGGGCTGAGCAGCGGCCCCACGTACTCGACCGCCGATTGTTTGACATCGGTGAGCGTGCCGGTCTTGTCGAATACGATGGTATCGGCGCGGCCCAGGGTTTCGACCACGGCCGAGTTTTTGAGGTAGAACTTACGCCGGCCCAGCACCCGCAGCGCGGCCCCCAGCGCAAACGGCGTGGCCAGCGACAGCGCGCACGGGCAGGCAATCACGAGCACCGACGTGAAGGCCCGCAGCGCCATCGCCGGGCTTTTGGGGTACCAGTAAATGGCCGCGCCCAGCGCCAACGTCAGCGTGAGGCCCACGAAGTAGCGGCCCACTTTGTCGGCGTAAGTTTCCAGCGAGGGCTGTTTTTCCTTCTGAAAAGCGGGGTTGTTCCAAAGCTGGGTGAGGTAGCCCTGCGACACTTCGCGCACCACTTCCAGCTCCACGGCCTCGCCCATTTGGCGGCCGCCGGCGTACAGCAGGTCGCCGGCCCGGCGGGCCACCGGCTCGCTCTCGCCCGATACAAAGCTGTAGTCAATCTGGCCCGCGCCGCGCAGCAGCACGGCATCGGCCGGAATGATTTCCTGGTGCCGCACCCGGATGCGCTGCCCGGTTTTCAGCACCTTCACCGATACCGATTCCTCGCCCGTGGGCGTGAGGCGCGTCACGGCCACGGGGAAGTAGGAGGTGAAGTCGCGGTCGAAGCGCAGGGCGTCGTAGCTGCGCTGCTGCACCCATTTGCCAATGAGCATGAAGAACACCAGTCCCGTGAAGGAATCGAAATAGCCCGGCCCGCGCTGGGTCACAATTTCGACCACGCTGGTCGCAAACAGCGCCGTGAGGCCCAGGCTGATGGGGAAATCGAGGTTGATGTAGCGCTGCCGCAGCCCCTGCCAGGCCGAGCGGTAGAAGCCCCGCGCACTCACCAGCAGCACCGGCAGCGCCAGCAGCAAGCTCAGGATACCAAAAAACCGCCCAAACGTGCTTTGTAACTGCCCGGCGAAGGAAAAATACTCCGGAAAAGCCAGCAGCATCACATTGCCGAAGCCGAAGGCCGCCACGCCCAATTGGTAGTACAGCGTGCGGCTGCCGGCGTGGGGCTGGGCACCCAGCTCGGCCAGCGTAATCTGCGGCTCGTAGCCCACTGCGGCCAGCAGCGTCACCACTTCCTTGAGTGTGGTGGTGGCGGGCTGGTAGCTCACCGTGAGCTCCTTGCGCAGGAAATTGACTCGCGACGATGAAATGCCGGGGTTCAGCCTGAACAGGTTCTCCAGCAGCCAGATGCACGACGCGCAGTGCATTTGCGGAATGCTGAATGTGAGCCGCGCCAGCGTGGGCGAGCGGAAGGCCAGCAGCTGCGCCTGCACCGTTTCGGCGTCGAGGTAGTCGAAGCGGCCGGGCAGCTCCACGGCCTTGGTTTTTTGGCCGGGGTGCTCGTCGAGCCGGTAGTAGGTGCAGAGGCGGTTGGCGGCCAGCAGCTCGTACACGGCGCGGCAGCCCGCGCAGCAAAAGGTCAGCTCCGGCGCTGCCAGCAGGCGCAGGGGCGTATCGGGGCAGGCATCGCCGCAGTGCGTGCAGGCTACGCCAACGTGGGGCGGGGGTGGGGCAAGGGCAGGCGCGAGGGGCACAGGCAAAGGGAGGGCTGATGGCAACCCCAAAGCTCCGGCCCCGCGCCAGCCCCCCGGCTGATGAATGTCAGCCAACAACCTGATTAATCTCAGCGGGAACGTAATGCTGGCGCGTGTCTGCCTTTGCTCTTTCGGAGTTGTACTCCGAAAGTGGGCCTGCCGGGGACTTGCAGTCCCCACGCACGGCGCGGCATTCCTCACATAGGGGGCTACAAGCCCCCGGCAGGGTGGCTTTCGGAGTACAACTCCGAAAGAGCGTCGCGCAAAAATGCCCCTCACGCCCGAGCCGCAGGCTCGAAGCCAGTCGGCACGCGTCGCAGACGCGCGCCAGCGCACTCATTGAGCGTGTTTACCAGTTAGGCTGGCGCAGCTTTTCGGGCTGCAGTAGCCGGATGCCGTGACTGCTCAGTTCAATCAAACCGCTCTGCTTGAACTCGCTCAGGGTGCGGATGAGCGACTCCGTGGCGGTGCCCACCACGGCGGCCAGGTCATCGCGCGAGAGCTGGATGACGGCCTCCGGCGTGGCCCCGGCCTGCTCGTGCAGGCGCAGCAGGGCATCGGCCACACGCCGCCGAATGGAGCCGTAGGCCATGCCCAGCAGCTGCTCCTCGCGCGTGCTCACCCGCCCCGCCAGCAGGCGCACAAACTGCTGGCCCACGGCCGCGTTGCGGTGCAGCAGCGTTCTGAAATCGTCCTTCGGGATGTAGAGCAGCGTGGCATCGTCGAGCACCAGGGCGGTGTCGGCGTGCGGGCCCGGCTCCAGCAGCGGCAGGTAGCCGAAGAACTCGCCGGGGCCATACACGCCCGTTATCAGCTCCTTGCCGCCGGGGTTGCGGCGCACGGTTTTCACGCGGCCGGTTTGCACGAAGTACAGGCGCGTGGGCTCGTCGCCTTCGGCGTACACTTCCTGTTTTTTGCGCAGCGCGTGCGGGCGGCGGTCGGTGGTGAGGTCGTGGAGCTGGCCGGCGGCGGCGGCATCGTCCAGAAAGTTGCCCAGGCCCTCGGGGGCGCGCAGGTCGTAGTCGGGCTGCAGCTGGCGGAAGCGGTTGAGGCGGCTGCTGATGGCGCTCAGCAGCTCGGTTTCCTCAAAGGGTTTGGTGAGGTAGTCGTCGGCGCCCAGCTCCATGCCCCGGCGCTGGTCGGTGCGCTCGGTTTTGGCGGTGAGGAAGATAAACGGCACGCCCGCCAGCTGCGGGTTCTGGGTGAAGATGTGCAGCACGCCGTAGCCATCCAGCACGGGCATCATAATATCGCACACCACCAAATCGGGCTTGGTGGCCAGGGCCTGCTCCACACCGACTTTGCCGTTTTCGGCCGTGAGCACGGCGTAGCCGGCCAGCTCCAGAATCTCGGCCGTGTTTTCGCGGATAATGTCGTTGTCCTCAATCAGCAGAATGGTTTTCATAGGGAATGGTAATGGTGACGGTGGTGCCCACGCTCAGCTCGCTGTGCAGCGAAATGGCACCGCCCATCAGCTCCAGGTATTTGGAAATGATGTAGAGGCCCAGGCCGGTGCCGGGGGTGTTGGCCACGTTGCGCGCCCGGTAAAAGCGCTGGAACAGATGCTCCTGGTCTTCGGGCGAAATGCCCACGCCCTGGTCCTGCACGCGCAGCGTGAGCAAGCCGGCCTGGCCGGTGGCACTCAGCCCGACGGTGGTGTTTTCGCCGGAATATTTCAGCGCGTTGGAAAGCAGGTTGACGAGGATTTTGCGCAGCAGCGAAGCATCGAGCCACACCATTTCGGGGCCGTCGGCGCTTAGCTCGATGTGCTGGCCGGGCCGGCGCAGGCCCTGCACTTCGGCCACGGCCTCGCGCAGCAGGGCAGGCACGGCCAGGTGGGCCGGGTGGGCTTCAATCTTGCCCTCCTCAATTTTGCCCACCGACAGAAACTCCTCCAGAATATCAGTCAAATGCTTCACCGAGGCCCGGATGCGGCCCAGATGGCGCAGGCGCTGGGGCTGCTGCTCGGCGGCCGGGTACTTTTCGACCAGCGTGGCCGAGGTGAGCACGGCCGTGAGCGGCGTGCGGAACTCGTGCGAGGCCATGGCCACGAAGCGCGACTTGAGCTCGCCCAGCTCCTGCTCGGCGGCCAGGGCCTTGGTCAGTTCCACGGAGCGGCGCTCCAGCTGGGCCAGCGTGGTCATCAGGGCGTGGGTGCGGTCGGCCACCTTCTGTTCCAGCTCGGCATTGAGGCGGTCCACGCGCTGGCGCTCGGCCTGCAGGTTCTGCTCGGCCTCCTGCTTGGCGCTGATATCGACCACGTAAGCCACCACGTACAGCTCCTCATCCAGATGAAAATAGCTCAGGCTGATTTCGACTGGAAACACCGAGCCGTCGCGGCGGCGGGCCAGCAGTGCCCGGTTCGAGCCCATGGCCCGCACCGAGGGGTGTGCGTTGAAGGACTCGCGCAGGTGCTCGTGGCGCCCGCGCACGGCATCGGGCACCAACACCTCAATGGGCTGGTCTGCCAGCGCGCCCGCCGGGTAGCCGAAGAGCTGATGCGATTTTTCGTTGGCCAGCACGATATGGCCCTGCCGGGTAGCCACGATGATGCCGATGGTGGCGTGGGTGAACACGGCCTCGAAGCGCCGCACGCTCTGGGCCAGGCTGCGCTCGGCCTCGTGCAGGCGGCCGGTATCGGTGAGGCGCACCAGGAAGTAGGGCTTGCCGTCGAGGGCCAGGCTGGTGAGCTCCAGGTTGGCCCAGAAGGGGCGGCCCGCGTGCCGGCGGATTTCCACTTCCCGCGCGTAGTGCCCCACGGCCAGGGTTTCATCGCGCACCTGCTCCCACTCGGCCGGGCTGAGGGGCGGCAGCAACAGGGTACGCACGGGGTCGTCGTACAGGGCCTGGGCCGACGGGTAGCCCAGCAGGCGGTAGCCGGCCGTGTTCACGCGGGTAAACCAGGCCGCGTTCACATCATACAGGCCCACAAAGTTGCTGGCCTGCTCAAACAGAATGTCGGTGAGCGGGTTGCGGTAAAAGTCGACGGGCATGGCGGGCTATTAAGCCGGTAAGGTACCACCAGAATGGCCGCCTGCGGAGTATCCTGACGCATGTCAGGGCTTCGGCCTGACGGCTGTCATGTCCGGGCCTCCGGGGGCCGGCTAATTTTGTCGCACACTTTTCTGCTCCCTTTTTTCATTGTGCCATGACTGGCCTTCAGGCTGTTGAGTATGAGCGTCCGGCGGCGGCCGTGCTGCTGGTGATGCTGCCGCTGGCGGCCCGGTACCCCCTGGCTCAGCCCCAGGGCGTTTTCGCGGCCGCCCTCGCCACCCTGCAAAGCCAGCTGGGGCCCGCCGTGCGGGTGCTGCAAATTGATGAGGCCAGCTACCCCGCCATCATGAGCAGCTTTGCGCCGGCCCAGCTGCCCGCCAGCGTGCTCATGCACCACGGCGTAGAGCTTTGGTGCTGCTCCGGCCTGCCCGACGCGGCCGAAATCGACGCGCTGCTGGTGGGGAAGAACGGTGGGGCAGGGGCAACCCGCTAGAACGTAACGGCATTAGCCAAGAACGACAGCGCAAAGGAATAGCCAGCCAAACTGGGGAAGGGCCAAATCACAGCAAACCCGCATAAATAAGCCCCCATCCGGCAACAATTTGCGTACTCCGCTGGTCTGCGTCGTGCTGTTTGCCTTGCTTATCTATGCCTCTTCGTTACCTGTTGCTGTTGTCCCTGGGGTTGCTCCAGCTGCCCGCCCGGGCCCAAACCCGCCCCGATACCACCCGCATCGTGGCCCTGCCCGAAGTCCCCGTAACCGGCTACGGCCAGCGGCTGCCGCTGCGCCGCACCGCCGCCGCCATCGGCGTGATTGATGCCCGCGTGATTGCGCAGTTCAGCCCCACGGCCCTCACGCAGGCCGTGAATACGCTGCCCGGCGTGCGGCTGGAGGAGCGGGCCACGGCCAGCTACCGGCTCAGCATTCGGGGGAGTTCGCTGCGCTCGCCGTTCGGGGTGCGCAACGTGAAGGTGTACTACAACGGCATCCCCTTCACCGAGGCCGGCGGCAGCACGCCGCTCAATCTGCTCGACCCCGCCATTATCGGGCGGCTCGAAGTGCTGAAAGGGCCGGCCGGCAGCGTGTACGGCGCGGGCACGGGCGGCGTGGCGCTGTTTGGTACGCCGGCCGTGGCAGCGGGCGTTAGCCGGGTGGCGGTGGGTGCCACGGTGGGCAGCTACGGCCTGCTCCGCAGCACCATCACGGCCGAAACGGGCAGCGCCACCAGCAGCATCCGCGCCCAGTACGCCCACCAAAGCCTCGACGGCTACCGCCAGCAAAGCGCCTTGCAGCGCGACGTTTTCGCCCTCGACACCCGTACCGTGGCTGGCCCCAAAACCACGCTGGCCGCTCACCTGCTCTACACCGACATCAGCTACCAGCTGCCCGGTGGCCTCACCCGCGCCCAGTACGCGGCCGACCCCCGGCAGGCGCGCCCGGGCACGGCCACCGCGCCCGGCACCGTGGCGCAAAAGGCCTTTTACGCCTCGCGCACCGGCCTGCTGGGCCTCACCCACGAGTACCGCTTCACGGATAAGCTGGAGCTGCAAACCACGCTCTACGGCAGCGGCACCGTCATTCGGACGCCGTATCTGGTGGATTACGAAAGAAATACCGGCGTGGGTGTGGGCGGGCGCACGGCCCTGAGCTACCGCACGTTGCTGGCCGGGCGCGTGCTGCGGGTGCAGGGCGGCGGCGAGTTCCAGGCTGGCTTCACCGACGGGCGAAGCTACCAGAACAATGGCGGCACGCCCGGCGCGCTGCGCTACAACGACGAAATCGCGACCACCACCGGCTTCGCCTTCGCTCAGGCCGACTACAGCCTGCCCGCCGATTTCCAGCTGACCGTGGCCGCCAGCTACAACCGCCTGCGCTACCGCATCGCGCGGGTGAGCAACGCCGCCACCCAGCCCAACGATTACCAGCTCAGCCGCGATTTCCAGCCGGTGGTGTCGCCCCGCGTGGCGCTGCTGCGCGAGTTCAGTCCCAACTTATCGGTGTATGCCAGCGTGAGTACCGGCTTCTCGCCGCCCACGCTGGATGAAATTCGGACTTCTGATGGCCGCATCAATGGCGACTTGCAGGCCGAGCGCGGCACCAGCTACGAGGTGGGCGCACGGGGTAATTTCTTCGCTAATAAGCTGACTTACGAGGTGAACATCTTCGACCTGGAGCTGCGCCAAACCATTGTCAGCAGTACTACGGACCAGGGCATCGTCGTCTTCCGCAACACCGGCAGCACCCACCAGCGCGGTCTCGAAGCGGCCCTAAGCGGCTGGCTGTGGCGCGAAACCGGCCCCATTTCAAGCCCCGAAAATGCGCAAGCTGCCGGGCGCGACCTGCGCGCCTGGGCCAGCTACGCCTACAATAATTTCCGCTTCGGCAGCTACACCAGCGGCACCACCGACCTGAGCGGCAATCGCCTCACCGGCACCACGCCGCACACGCTGAGCGCGGGCCTGGATTTCAGCGAGCGCCTCGGGTTCTACCTCAGTCCCAGCCTCAGCCATCAGGCCCGCATCGTGCTCAACGATGCTAATACCGAAGAAGCAGCCGGCTACTGGGTGTTTGGGGCGCGGGGCGGCTGGCGGCGCAGCTTCGGTCATTTGGAAACGAATATTTACGGCGGTATCGATAATGCCACCGACCGCAATTATAGCTTGGGCAATGATTTGAATGCCTTCGGTGGGCGGTATTTCCAGCCCGCGCCGGGCCGGGCGTGGTACGCCGGGGCACAGGTGGGCTGGCGGTGGTAGTGAACACGAATGGAGTAGCCAACAAAGCCCCAGCGGGGCGACATGTCGGTAGTGGCAGCATACACCGAATGATAAAGCCCCAGCGGGGCGACACTTGTCGAACAAGTGTCGCCCCGCTGGGGCTTTGAAAACCATAATTACGGTTCATTGCTACCGATATGTCGCCCCGCTGGGGCTAGCATAATTGGCCGTTCTAGCTATGCTCTTCGGGCAGGGTGAAGGCAGTGTCGCTAGGGTTGATGAGCTCTTTGGGCAGGGTACCGGGAATTTCGCCGGCGGCCTGCTCGCTCATGTTCATGTCCTGCTCGAAGGTGCGGAGGGAATCATCCATCTCGTCGGCTTTTTCCTGGCCCGAGTCGTTGTTATTGTCGAGCACCTGGCCGTGGGTGGCCGCGTCGAGCATGGGGGTAGAGGCACCGTCTTCCGAAGGTTCCTGGTCGAAAGTATCGTTGGGGTTATTAGGCATGGTCGGGGATAAAAAATCGAATGGGAAACGAAGCGTAGGGCCGGGGCCGGCTTACTCGTCTTTGGCGGGGTAGTCGGCATCGGCCGATTCCTCGCGGGTGTTGTGGGTGCCGCCGCCGGCGTAGCGGGGGTCGTCTTTGGCCCAGGCTTCGCGCAGCTCGGTGTTGTCGCCGCCTTCGGCCTGCACCTTGCGCACCAGCTCAGTGGCCTGGTTCTGCATAATGTGGCCGGGCTGGTCTTCGGGGTTGTCGGGGGCATTCTGCGCTTCTTTCTCGCGGTCCGAGAACTCGCTGAACTCGTCGGGGTTGTCATTGGCCCCGCTGCGGCCGGGGGCGGCGGTATCGGCAGCGCTGGCATGGCCGAAGCTGCCGTAGTCGGGGCTGGCGGCCGTCACGGCGGGGTCGTTGGGATTGAGACGGTCAGCGGCGGCGCGTTCCTGCTGGTCGGTAGGACGGGGGGCGTTATCGTTTGAGAGGGGGGGAGTGGGCGTATCCATGCAGCTGCAGAAGAAAATGAAGGGGATTGAAAAGCAAACGGGCTTGGGCCCGCTTCAATAATCTCTGTACGCAAACCGGCGGTACTCGTTCGCTTTTGCGTATAGCCCGCAGCTTTTATCCTTTCAACTACGCAAGCCCATGCCCATTCAGCACGACCCCAAAAACCAGCAATTCACCCTCACCCAAGACGGCCACACCAGCGAGCTGGCCTACGCCCGCCCCGCCGAGGGTATTATCGACGTCACCCACACCTTTGTAGATGAGGCCCTGCGCGGCCAGGGCTTGGCCGACGACCTGGCCCGTGCCGCCCTGGCCTTCGCCCGCGAAGAAAAACTCAAGGTGAAAGCCAGCTGCAAATTCATGGCCGGCTTCGTGCAGAAGCACCACGCCGAATACGCCGACCTGCTGGCGTAAAGCCCGTTGGTCCGGTCTGACCGCCCCAGGCGGCCCGACCGGGCCTACTGTGCACTCAACCAACCGAACACAAAAAAGCCCCCCGACCAACCGGCCGGGGGGCTTTCTTATAGCCAAAGCAGGGCAGCTTACTGCACCACGACGCGGCCGGTATATTCGACCCCGGCGCACAGCACGCGCACGGCGTAGAGGCCGGCGGGCAAGCCGCGCAGGTCCACCGAAGCCGCTTCGGTGGCGCTGAGCAGGGCGGTGCGCTGGCGCACGGCGCGGCCCAGCATGTCGCGCACTTCCACCGTGGCGGCGAGGGCGGCCGACTGGCCGGGCAGGCGTAGCTGCACGTTTTCGGAAGCCGGGTTGGGGTAGATTTCGAGGGCCGTGCGCAGGCCGGCGGCGGTGCGGGTGGCCGTGGCCACGTTGCAGGCCGTGCTGGTGTAGCTGCCCACGCCGGCGAAGTTGTCCACGCCGTTGCCGGTCCAGGTGGCGGCACCGTAGGGGCCATACCAGCGGCCGCCCTGGTTGGTGTTGGGTAGGCGCACCATGGTGTTGTTCAGAGTTGAGCCGCCGCCGGCCACCGTCCATTCGGTGGGGCGCTGGCCAATTACGCCAATGATGTCGAGGGTGTCGGTGCCATCAAAGAGGGCAATGGCATCGTCGCCGTTGAAGTAGGCCACGGTGCTCAGCAGGTCGGCCTGAGCGGCCACGCCGTTATCGGTCACGCCAACGTTGGCAATCACGTACACGTCGCCCGGGGCGATGGTACCCGTCAGGGCCTGCGTGGTGGTGGGGGCGGTGGCGCCGTTGGCATACAGCACCACGCGCTTGCCGGCCAGGGGCATGGGCGAAGTGGTGGGGTTGTAGATTTCCAGTACCTTGGTGTTGCCCGTGTTCGACTCGGTGTACTGCGTGAAGTAGGGCTTGGTACAGGGCGCGCCGGCCGGGGCCGCGTCGTCGTTGGTGATGGTGAGGACGTGGGCAGTGGGCTGGCCCAGCAGCACGGTGGTGCTGGAGGGCGTGCCCAGGCGCAGGCGCACGGTTTCGTCGGGCTCGAAGGTCAGGTCGCCGTTCACAGTCACGGTCACGGCCCGGGTGGTGGGGCCGCCCACGGTGAAGCTCACGCTGGTGGTGTTCAGGGTGTAATCAGAAGGCGAAGAGGCGGTGCTGTTGGCCACGTCCACGCTCACCGGCACGGTGAGGGCGCTGGTGATGGCCGCGCCGGTCAGGGCCACGTTCACGGTGTAGGTGCTGGTGCCGGTGTTGCCTTCGATGATGGCACCCGTAGCCGAGGCGAAGCTCACCGTGGATGGCGTGCCGTCGTCGTTGAGGATGGTGAGCGTGTGCACGTTGGGGCCGCCCAGGCCGGTGCCGGTGCTGGCATTGGTCAGGTTGAGAACAACGGTTTCATCGGCTTCGGGCTGGGTGTCGCCGTTCACGTTCAGGGTCACGGTCTGGCTGGTGCTGCCGGCCGGGAAGGTCACGGTAGCGGGCGAGGCGAAGGTGAAATCGGAGCCGCTGGTGGCGGTCGAGTTCATTGCATCGAAGCTCACCTGCACGGTGGTGGCCGTGGTGGCGGCCGGGGCCAGGTTCACGGTAAACGTGTACGTGCTGGTGCCGGTATTGCCCTCAATGATGCTGCCCGTAGCGCTGGCAAACGTGAACACCGGGCCGGGAGGGGCCAGGCCGTAGGCCAGGGCCACCAGCTCGGGGTGCTCGATGTAGGGGTTGTAGTTGCCCTGGCTGGCGGCCACGCGGCGGTTGCGCTCAATCTCGTGGGCATCCACCGGGTCGGCCAGGTGCCAGGCGTAGAGAGTGGCCAGCGGGGCCAGTGCCGTGATGCTCTGGTGGCCGGTAGCAATCAGTTCCGGCTGGGTGTCGTGCATCGTGTAGAAGTAGAACGCCGTGCGGGCCACGTTGCCCTTGTGGTCTTCGCGGGGCTCAAACTGCGAGTTGGTGTCCTCGCTGTACTCGTCGATGTTGGTGGTCGGGATGGTGCTCTGGCTGGTAGTGTTGCGCATCCAGAGGGTGGTGGTGGCGTCCGGAATGTCGGCGTAGGGGTTATTGCCCCGGTTCGAGTTCCACTGAATGTAGGTGGGGTAGAGGTGGTGCATGTCCGACACCATGCGGGCAGCCGAGCTGAACCACGACTGCGGAATGCTGTGCTCGCAGTTGATATTGGCCGCCGACGTGGTGCTGCTGCTGGTGAAGCTGAACGGGTTCGGGGTGTTGTAGCCCGAGTACACGCAGGTTACCGAGCTGTTGTAGTTATCGGCGTAGTTATACATTTTGGCCCGGGCTCCGGCATAGGAGAGCACCGTGCGCTTGCCGTCGTACCAGTTGGTGCGCAGCCAGTCGCGCAGGGCCTGGCCCTGCAAGTTGGTGGGTGGAGCAGCCGGTACGGCCGGGAAAACCTGGGCCTGCAGCGCGGCAGGTACCAGGGCCAGCGCCACCAGCAGCGAAGCGAAAAAGTGTTTCATATGAAACGGGAGAAGGGGATAATGGGATGAGGGATAAGCGCGGTGGCAGAGGGAAGCAGTAAAGATAACGGATTCAGCCCGGGCAGCTGAAACCCCGCTCGTTACGAAACCAAGAAGACTTCGCCCTATTTTCGTCCCCTCATACCCCCATACTCTCATACCCTCATACCTTACACAAATGGCCGACATCACCACCACCGAACTCCGCCAGCGCCTGCAGGCCGGCGAAACCCCGCACCTCATCGACGTGCGCGAACCTTGGGAAAACGAAGAAGCGAGCATTCCCACGGCCCAGAACATCCCCCTCGGCTCCCTGCCCGAGAAGCTCGACGACCTCGATGCCTGGAAGGACGAGGAGGTAATTGTGCACTGCAAGAGTGGCTCCCGCTCCTCGCAGGCCAAAGCCTACCTCACCCAGCAGGGCTTCAGCAACGTGCGCAACCTGCTGGGCGGCTTCACTGAGTATTCGGCCGGTTAGCAAGTAAGCGCCTCCCTTGTAGCATATGCTTTAGCTTGTGCAGCGTCAGGCAGTTTCGCGCCATCGCCGCACAAGCTAAAGCATGTGCTACAAGCCGCTATGCCGCCACCAGCCGCCCGTCGGTCGCATACGCCAGCTCGCCCCGGTCCACCATTTCCCGCACGGCTGCAGTAATAGCCGCCGCATCCTTCGGCGGAAACGCGGCCAGCAGCTCGCGCGGCGACAGCGCCCCCGCCCGCAGGTGCGCCAGCAGCGGCTCTCGCAACGACGGAACCTGGGCGGCCGCCTGTGCCGCTTTTTTCTCGGCCAGGCAAATGTCACACACCCCGCAGCGGGCCGGGTCGGCCTCGTCGAAATAGGTGAGTAGCAGAATCTGGCGGCAGCGCGCGCCGCTCAGGTACTGGCCCACGGCATGCGTTTTGGCGCGGGCCAGGTCGCGGGCGGCCGTCATTCGCACCTGGTCGATGGGCAGCTTGGCCGCATCGAAGCGCGGCGTGGTGAACATGGCCTGCGGCGACTCCTGCTTGGGCTGGTAGTGCAATATGCCCGCCGTGTGCAGATAGCGCAGCTGCTGGCGCACTTCCACCACGCTGCGGCGCAGGTGCGTGGCCAGCGAATTTTCTGAAATGGTCTGAAAATCGGCAAACAGCTCGCCGCCGTGCAGCCGTAGCAGGGCCTTTATCAGCAAGTCGTGCTGCGCATTAGCCACCTGGAAGGTGTACAAATCCTGATGGCTCATTATCAGGTGCACCCGCGCCGGCTGGTTCACGGCTTCATTCAATTGCACGAAGCCTTCGCGCTGCAAAATCTTTAGCGAATTGTGCGCGTCCACGGCCTTGATTCGGTAGGTTTCGGCAAACTGCTGCAGGTCGAACTCGAACGCGGCCAGCTCGCCGCCACCTACCGCCGTGCGCGAGTAGTTGGCTAGGGCCTGGTACACGCGCTTCACGGTATCGAGGGGCGGAAACGACTGGCTGGTGCGGCGGCG
Organism: Hymenobacter artigasi; assembly: GCF_012275535.1. Classification (GTDB taxonomy): domain Bacteria; phylum Bacteroidota; class Bacteroidia; order Cytophagales; family Hymenobacteraceae; genus Hymenobacter; species Hymenobacter artigasi. The sequence continues at coordinate 173,755 of NZ_JAAVTK010000008.1, forward strand.
CAGCTCGTCGGCATCGCTGGGCCCGGCCAGCAGCACGGCAAAGGCATATTGGCCGTCGCGCCCGGCGCGGCCGGCTTCCTGGTAGTAAGCTTCCAGGGTATCGGGTGCGTCGAGGTGGGCCACGAGGCGCACGTCGGGCTTGTCGATGCCCATGCCGAAGGCGTTGGTGGCTACGATGAGGCGTACTTTATCGGCAATCCAGTCCTGCTGCACCTGGGTGCGCTTTTCCGACGGCAGGCCCGCGTGGTAGGCCGCCGCCGCAAACCGGTGCTGCTGCAGAAACGCCGCCGTGTCCTCCGTCTGCCGCCGGGTGCGGGCGTACACAATGGCCGTTTTGTTCGGGCCCACGCCGCGCACCACTTCCAGCAGCCGGCGCAGCTTGTCCTCGGTCTGCAGCACCGAGTACGAAAGCTTGGGCCGCGCAAAGCTCTGCCGAAACACGCCCGAGCCCGGCCCAAACTTCAGCTTCTCCACGATGTCGGACTGCACCTGCGCCGTGGCCGTGGCCGTGAGGGCAATCACCGGCGTGCCGGGCGGCAGCTTCTCGCGCAGCTCGGCAATGCGCAGGTAGGGCGGCCGGAAATCATAGCCCCACTGCGAGAGGCAGTGCGCCTCGTCCACGGCCAGCAGGCCCACGTTCATCTTCGCCACCCGCACCTGAAACAGCTCCGTGAGCAGCCGCTCGGGCGACACGTACAGGAACTTCACGCTGCGGCCGTACACGCAGTTGTCCAGCGCGTGGTCAATTTCCTGGTGGCTCATGCCCGCGTAAATGGCCTCGGCCTTCAGCCCGCGCTTGCGCAGGTTGTCCACCTGGTCCTTCATCAGGGCAATGAGCGGCGACACCACGATGCAGATGCCCGGCCGCGCCAGCGCCGGCACCTGAAAGCAGATGCTCTTGCCGCCGCCGGTGGGCAGCAGCGCCAGCGTATCGTGCCCGTTTAAAACCGAATTGATGATTTCCTCCTGCCCCGGCCGGAATGCCGTGTGCCCCCAATGCTCCTTCAGTAGGGCTAATGGTGAGGTTTCGGTAGGAGCGGAGGACATGGGGCGAAGTTACGGCCAGGTGTTGCTAAACGATGGGCTTTTGCTTGGCTTTGTATTGTGCACCAAGACAACAATTGGCCGAAAAAACGCTTTCGGTAGGAGTTCGTAAAACTCGTCCCAAAACGGCATTTCGTGAACGACGAAAGTGAGCGAAGTTTCTTAAACTTAACGCACCCGCTTTCCTGTCTTTGAAAGGGCTTGTTTATACAAGTAGGCACTTCAGTGTTTCTTTTAGCAAAAGGAGCGTTAGTTTGCTGTCACCTACTTTGTCCTTCGCATGGCTAAGCTTCTTTTGGCACTCCTCTCGATTTTGCTGCCGTGCGCCGTGTCCGGTCAGCCCACGTGGCATCGCCCGCCTGGAGGCCTACAGCAGGAACGCTGCCTGGAGGCGGAAGTAAAGCAGCAACTCCGAACCCTGCGGCGCCAGCATGTCGACAGCCTGTTCACGGTGCGGCACTACTTCGAGCAGGGTGGCTTTGACCACGTGGTGGCCTACGTCGTCTGGCAACACGCCGGTCAAGGCCAGGTGCGCACGCTGCGCGGGTGTGGAGCGGAACAGAGCTCCCAACCTTTTCCAACCCAATCCTTATTTGCCTTTTATCAGCAGCACCAACTAGCTACCCTGCCAGAGTTGGTCGTCACCCACCTGCACGACCCGTACCTATATAGTGTCGAAGTCACCCTGCTGGGCCTCACTCATGCCTTCGTGCTGCAAGAGTACCAGCGCCAGCCCAGCCTTTCGCGCCCGCTCCTGCCTGGCGAAACCCCGACCATGCAGGCACCAGAACCGCGAAGCATGTGGGTGAGCCTTTTTGAACAAAGTCTTCCATAGAAGTTTGCCAAAACGGTGATTAAAACAATCCTGCCTCACTGCCCCTTAAAATATGCTCACCAAAAAGCCCGGCACCTTACGGCACCGGGCTAGTAGAAGCAGGAAAAGCAACAGGATTAAGCCGCCACCTTCTCCACGTTCTCACGGTCATCAATGGCCTTGCGCAACTTGGCAATGGCCTGCACCGCGCGCTCCTCATCGAGGCGGTTGATGTTGAGCAGCATCTTTGTCTTCTCCGGGCGGGTGATAACCGGATGGTTCAGCAGACGGATGATTTCCTCCTTGTGCGCAGCCGTGGCGTACTGCACCGGCGCGGCGGCCGGGGCATCAACCGTGGCGGCCGGAGCCTCGGCGGGCAGCACCTGCATGGCGGGCACGGGCTGGGCTGCTACCGGCGCGGGAGCGGCTACGGCCACCGTGTTGGTGTTGTAGTCCATTTCCTCGGCGGGCGTGGGCTCGTAGCCAGCGGCGCGGATTATCCAGGCCAGGCAGTTGCGGTAAGCCTTGCCGATGGCACGGGTCTGGGCCATGCTCATGATGGCAAATTCCTGGTAGAATTTCTTGCCACTCTCCTTGTTGGAGCACACCGCGAAGCCGGCGCCCACTGTGGTGCCGTGGCGCAGGTCAAAGAGCGTCACTTTGGCCTGGTACTTCATTTCCTCGGGGCTGCTCACGTTGATGACGTGTTCTACGATGGGCACGATGCCCAGGCGCGAACCGGCGTACTGCCAGCCCTCCACGTTCACAAACTCCTTGCCTTGCACGTTGGTCGTGAGCTTGTTATCCTTGATGAACTTAGCGAGGTCCTTCGCCAAATCCAGCGTCTCATCGGAGCGGGCAATGTCGTAGCTCTCGACTTTAACTTTTTTGGTAACTTCCTTGGTGGTTTTGGGGGCCTCGTTCATGGCTTTGTTCTTTAGTAATGTGTCCAACTGATGTTCGGGTTAATAACCCATGCCTAGAAAGAAACGTGCCAGAATTGCCAAAAATATTGGTAAATTTTATTGCTGTTGTTCAGTCATTTATCAGCAATAAGAAAATTATTAAGGACTAATCAGGTTGGGAAGGCTCGATGGCGGCCCTTACTAAGCTCCTCCGTTTAGTAAACATAGCCCGGCGGGCATCGTTTCGGCGGCGCCAGGCATCAGTTCCCGCAGCGGGTGCCGTGTAAAAAGGCGGAGGTCCGCAGAGCCGTGCCGAAACACTTCTGCGGACCTCTGCGGGAACCGATGTACAGGACGAGAAATGAACCTACCCGCCTTCCAGAATGTGCCCATCGCGCATCACAATCTTACGGTCGGCCATTTCGGCCAGCTGGTCGTTGTGCGTCACGATGACGAAGGTCTGGCCCAGCTCCTTGCGCAGCAGGAAGAAAATCTGGTGCAGCTCCTGGGCATTTTTGGTGTCGAGGTTGCCGCTGGGCTCGTCGGCAAAAATAATTTCGGGCGAGTTAATCAGGGCGCGGGCCACCGACACGCGCTGCTGCTCGCCGCCGCTCATCTCGCTGGGCTTGTGGTCGGCCCGGAACTCCATGTTGAGCATGCCGAGCAATTCGCGGGCCCGCACGCGCACTTCTTTTTCGGAGCGGCCGGCCAGGTAGGCAGGCAAGCACACGTTTTCGAGGGCCGTGAACTCGGGCAGCAGGTTGTGAAACTGGAAGATGAAGCCGATGTGCCGGTTGCGGAACCGGGCCAAATCGTTGCGCCCCAGCGAGCTCACCGACTCGCCATCGAACAGGATATCGCCCGAGTCCGGCGTGTCCAGCGTGCCCAGAATGTGCAGCAGCGTGCTCTTGCCAGCTCCCGAGGAACCGACAATGCTCACGATTTCCGACTTTTCAATCGTCAAATCAATGCCCTTGAGTACGTTCAGGGAATTGTAGCTCTTATGAATGTTGATAGCTTGCAGCAACGGCGGGCAGCGATAGACGTGAATGAAGCGGTAGTGGCAAAGCTACGCACAATCCGGGCGGTGCCGTGCCGCGCATTATACGCAGCCAGCCAATTAAGCGTAAACCGATTTTCCGCCTTGACTCCTTTTCTTTTCATGCCCCCTTCTTTCACTTCAGTGCGCCGCTGGTGGCCGCTGGCTTTGCTGGCCCTGGTGCCGCTGCTGGCCCTGTGGAGCTGGCCGCGCCGCGCCGCCCTCCCCGCCGAAACCGCCCGGCAGGCCCAGACGCTGGCCACGGCCCCATCGGCTTTTGAGGCGGCGTTTGCGCCGCGCGGCCGGGGCGCGGTGGTGTCGGACAGCACCCGCCTGCGTGGCGTGAGCTGGGTGGGCGGCGACTCCGTAACCATTGCCGAGCTGGCCCCGCTGCGGCGCGACCACATCAGCTGGATTGCCCAAACGCCCTTCGGCTGGCAGGCCGTCGCTGCCGAGCCCGCCGTGCAGCTGCACACCGCCCGGCCCGGCGGCCGCTTCGGCCTGTGGGGCGAAAGTGACGCCGGCATTGAATACACCGCCCGGCTGGCCCGGCCGCGCGGCATTCGCACCTTGCTCAAGCCGCACTTGTGGGTGCGGGGCCGCAGCGCCTGGCCCGGCGATATTAACATGACCAGCCCGGCGGCCTGGGATGCGTGGTTTGCCAGCTACACCACCTTTATTATGCACTACGCCGCGCTGGCCGAGGCCGCGCACCTCGACGGCCTGTGCATTGGCACCGAATTGCAGCACGCCACCGAGCCGGCCCACGAAAAAGCCTGGCGCAGCCTGATTAAGCAGATTCGGCAGGTGTACCACGGCCCGCTCACCTACGCGGCCAACTGGAGCGGCGAGTACGAGCAAATCCGGTTCTGGGACGCGCTCGACTACGTGGGCATTCAGGCCTATTTCCCCCTGTGCTCGTCTGCCAGCCCCTCGCTCGATACGCTGTTGCGCGGCTGGCAACCCCACCTGCAAAAGCTGGCGCAGTGGCAGAAAAAAATCAAAAAACCCGTAGTATTTACCGAAGTGGGCTACAAAACCACGCCCGATGCCGCCGCCCGCCCCTGGGAGTGGCCCGAGCGCACGGCCGCCCTGCAAACGCCCGACGAGGCCACCCAGGCCCGCTGCTACGAGTCGCTGTTTCGGGCCTGCTGGGGCCTGCCCTGGCTCAAAGGCATGTTTATCTGGAAGTGGTACCCCGGGCTGGAGGCCGACGGCCCGGCCCGCCGCCACGCCGACTTCACACCCCAGCACAAGCCCGCCGAGCAAGTGCTGGCGCGGTGGTACGGTATGTAGCACCCAAGCTTGTACCATAAGCTTTCGCTTGTGACGAGCGCAGCGAGTTTCGGCGTCCGCGCCGTTCAACGGGCACACCCGCTGCGCTCGTCACAAGCGAAAGCTTATGGTACATGAATATGGCACAATTCGGGCTACAATTGGGCTACTGCCTGCCTGCTTCGTACTTTCGCCCCAACAACCGCGAGGTAGCGTAGCTAAAACCACCCCTTACCCGTTTTTATGAACATTCACGAATATCAGGGCAAAGAAATCCTGAAAAAATACGGCGTCCGCGTGCAGGAAGGCATCACCGCCGATACCCCCGAGGAGGCCGTAGCCGCCGCCGAGAAGCTCACCGCCGACACCGGTACCAGCTGGTACGTGCTGAAAGCGCAAATCCACGCCGGCGGCCGGGGCAAAGGGGGTGGAGTGAAACTCGCCAAGGGCATCGACAAGGTGAAGGATATTGCCGAAAGCATCCTCGGCATGCAGCTCATCACCAAGCAGACCGGTCCCGAGGGCCGCAAAGTACATAAGGTATTGGTGGCGCAGGACGTGTACTACCCCGGCGCTTCGGAGCCGAAGGAGTACTACATGAGCGTGCTGCTGGACCGTGAGCTGGGCAAAAACGTCATCATCTACACCACCGAGGGTGGCATGGACATCGAGGAGGTAGCCGAGTCGCACCCCGAGAAAATCCACCGCGAGCACGTAGACCCTTCGGTAGGCCTGCAAGGCTTCCAGGCCCGCAAAATTGCCTTCAACCTCGGTTTGGAAGGTGAGGCCCAAAAGGAAATGGTGAAGTTTGTAACCGCTTTGTACAAGGCCTACGACGAAACCGATTCCAGCATGTTCGAAATCAACCCGGTGCTGAAAACGTCGGACAACAAAATCCTGGCCGTTGACGCCAAGGTGACGCTGGACGAAAACGCCCTGTACCGCCACAAGGATTTCGTGGCCCTGCGCGACTTCAATGAGGAAGACCCCCTGGAAGTAGAAGCCAGCCAGAACAACCTGAACTACGTGAAGCTCGACGGCAACGTGGGCTGCATGGTGAACGGCGCCGGCCTGGCCATGGCCACCATGGACATCATCAAGCTGAGCGGTGGCGAGCCCGCCAACTTCCTCGACGTAGGGGGTGGAGCCAACGCCCAGACGGTAGAAGCGGGCTTCCGCATCATCCTGAAGGACCCGAACGTGAAGGCCATCCTGATTAACATCTTCGGCGGCATCGTGCGGTGCGACCGGGTTGCTAATGGGGTAGTTGAGGCTTACAAAGCCATCGGCGACATCCGCGTGCCCATCATCGTGCGCCTGCAAGGCACCAACGCCGAAGAAGGTGCCCGCATCATCGACGAGAGCGGCCTGAAAGTAGCCTCGGCCGTGTTGCTGAAGGATGCTGCCGCCCGTGTGAAAGAAGTGCTGGCCGCGTAGCGGCAATTATAAATTTTGAGTTATAAATTATAAATGGCCACTGGAGCATCTCCGGTGGCCATTTATAATTTATAACTCAAAATTTATAATTTCTACAAAATGGCCTCGCCTTTCACGCGCAGCTCCACTTCCATGTTGCCGCGGGTGCCCACCGAGTAGGGGCAAATCTGGTGGGCGTGGCGCACCATGTCCAGCGTTTTTTCCTGGTCGAAGGATTTGAGGTCCACGTCGAGCACGGCGCTCAGGCCGTAGCCTTCGCCCTCCTGAAACAGGGTAACCGAGCACTGCACGGTGGTTTCGGGGTCGAGCCGGTCGCCAGCCTTTTGGGCGATGACGAGCAGGGCCTGCTGGAAGCACGAGGCGTAGCCAGCGGCAAACAGCTCTTCGGGGTTGGTAGCGTTTTTCTTGCCGCCCAGGCCCTCGGGTACCGACATGTCGAGGTCGATGATGCCGGTGGAGGAACGGACGTGGCCGCTGCGGCCACCAACGGCCGAAGCATCGGCCGTATACAGGTTCTTTTTCATGAATGAGGCGTGAAAGTGGAAATTTCTGATGCAATAAGGGTCGTTGGCTTAACTCGTTTTGGCCCGCCCGGGTTATGGCATTCGGGGAAAATTGCCAAGGAATTTGGCGCGGAAATTTGGTCGCCCTCGCTTTTATGGCTACTTTTGCAGCCTAATACGGCCGCGTCGTACAACGGATAGTATGAGAGTTTCCGAAGCTCTTGATTTAGGTTCGATTCCTAACGCGGCCACTTAAAACCCCATTTCCTGCTTGGAAATGGGGTTTTTTATTTTCGGGGGTTCTGTACAGGGCACGAATGGGCATTTTCCTCGCTGAAACGGCTTGTCGAAGCGTCAGTCAGCACAGGCCCGGAGTTGCTGTTCTACGATATATTCGGCCTGGGTTCAAGTTCATTTACGGGGTGTAACGACGTGACAATTCGCGACGCTGTATTTCGCGCATTAACTCGAAATATGCCCCAGGAGGCTGTACGGGCAAGTATTTGCGCGGGCTGCCGGCTTTTTGCCCGCTCTGCGTGACAATTAGCAAACATTTTCCTTTCCCGATACTTGGTGCTGCATGAGAATAATTACCCTGCTGCTTTTTCTGCTGTTTTCCTTCGCTGGCCGCGCCCAGAACCCGGGCACCGTGGCCGGTACCGTGCGCGACCGGGCCACCCAGGAAGCCCTGCCCGGCGTGAGCGTAACGCTGGAAGGCACCACTTTCGGCACCGCGACCGATGCGGAAGGCCGCTACCGCCTCACGGGTGTGCCGGCGGGCGCCTACAACCTGCGCGCCAGCTTCGTGGGCTACGATGCCCTGCTGCGCGCCGACGTGGCCGTGAGCAGCGGCAACGTGAACACCCTCAGCCTGGAGCTCAACAAAAGCCCCCAGGCACTGGGCGAGGTGACCGTGACGGCCAACCGCGCCATTCGGGTGGCCACGGCCGAAACGCCGCTGAGCGTGCAGCGCCTCACCACCGAGGAAATCAAGAGCAACCCGGGCGGCAACTTCGACATTTCGCGGGTGATACAGAGCCTGCCCGGCGTGGGCGGCGGGGGCAGCGGAGGCACGGCCGGCTTCCGCAACGACATCATCATCCGGGGGGGCGCGCCCAACGAAAACGTGTACTACCTCGACGGCATTGAGGTGCCCATTATCAACCACTTTCCCACGCAGGGCAGCGCGGGCGGGCCGGCCGGCATCCTCAACGTCAGCTTTATTGAGGACGTGACGCTGAGCTCCTCAGCGTTTCAGGCGCGGTACGATAACGCGCTGAGTTCGGTGCTGCAGTTCCGGCAGCGCGACGGCAACTCGGAGCGGCTGCAGGGCAACCTGCGCACCTCGGGCACCGAGGTGGCGGCCACGCTCGAAGGGCCGCTCACCAAGAACACCACGTTTTTGGCTTCCGCCCGGCGCAGCTACCTGCAGGTGTTGTTTAAGCTGATTGACTTGCCCATCCGGCCCGATTTCTACGACTTTCAGTTTAAAACCACAACGAAGATTTCGCCCAAAACCACGCTCACCACGCTGGGGCTGGGGGCCATCGACCACTTCGAGATTGTGCCGCCCAGGAAGAGCTCGCCCAGCAAGGAGTTCATCCTGCGCAACAACCCCACCATCGACCAGTGGAACTACACCGTGGGCCTGAACCTGCGCCACCTCGTGGATAACGGCTACCTGAACCTGGCCCTGAGCCGCACCCAGCAGCACAGCGCCGCCGACCAGTTCCAGTACGGCTACACCGGCCAGGAGGCCTACCGCAAGCTATTTGCCCGCAGCGGTGAAACCGAAAACAAGCTGCGCGCCGACGTGAACAAGCGTGTGGGCCGCTGGCAGTACAGCTACGGCGTAGTGGGCCAGCTGGTGCATTACGATAACAACCTGCGCAACCGCATCCGGGCCGAAGTGCGCGATGCCAGCGGTGCGCTCGTGAGCCCGGCCGTGACGGTGAACTTCACCACCAGCCTCGATTTTGTGCGCTACGGCCTGTTTGCCCAGGCCACCCGCACCTACGGGCCCGAGGGCCGCCTCACGGTATCGGCCGGCGTGCGGGCCGATGGCACCAGCGCCCTGCTCCAAGGCTACCGGCTCGACCGCACGCTCTCGCCGCGGGCATCATTGAGCTACGCCCTGCTGCCCACCCTGAACCTGAACGCCAGCCTGGGCCGCTACTATAAGATTCCGCCGAGCACCATTCTCGGCTACCGCGACCCGGCGGGCCGGCTCGTGAACGAGGGCAGCCGCTACATCCGGTCCGACCACGCCGTGGCGGGGCTGGAGTGGCTGCCCACCCAGGGCACCCGCGTCACGCTGGAGGGCTTCTATAAAAAGTACGCCTACTACCCGGTGAGCGCGCGCGACGGCATCAGCCTGGCCAACCTGGGCGGCGATTTCAACGCCATTGGCAACGAGGCCATCACCAGCACCGGCGACGGGCGCGCCTATGGGGCCGAAGCCTTTTTCCAGCAGAAGCTCAGCGGCAAGCTCTTCGCCATTGTGTCGCTCACGGCCTTCCGCTCCGAGTTTTCGGGGCGCGATGGGGTGTACCGGCCCACGGCCTGGGACACGCGCTTTCTGGGCTCGGCGCTGCTGGGCTACAAGCTGGGCCGGGGCTGGGAAATAGGGGCCAAGTACCGCATCGGCGGCGGCGCGCCCTACACGCCCTACGACGAAGCCGCCAGCCGCGCCAGCTACCAGGCCGTGGGCCAGGGCATCCTCGACTACAGCCAGCTCAACACGCGCCGGCTCGGGGGCTTTCAGCAGCTCGACCTGCGCCTCGACAAAAAAGTGAGCCTGCGCCGCCTGAGCTTCGATTTCTACATCGACGTGCAGAATGCGCTGCTGACCAAGCCCGTATCGGTGCCCACCTACACCTTCGAGCGTCTGCCCGACAACTCCGGCTACACCACCACCGACGGCCAGCCCCTGCGCCCGGATGGCGGCAACGCCGTACCGGTTTTATTGCCGGCAAGTGACGCGCTGGTAGTGCCCACAATTGGGTTCATCGTGGAGTTTTAAGGGCCAGCCGTTGGGGTGGAGGTCGGCTTGTTTGATATGAAGCAAAGATGTAGCGCGGGGTGGTGCGACGACGATTTCGGTCGTCGCACCACTCCGCGCTAGGCATTTGTTCGAAATGGTTGCGTGGGCGCTGCTTGTTTCTGCCGTGGCCACAGGAAAGCTCCTTTGCAGCCTGCAAAGGAGCTTTCCTGCTTCGTGCCCTGCTGCATCGATATGCAGCAGCTTGACATTTTTGAACTGCCGATGTAATAACTACTGCATGAACAAATAAAACATATATAAATATTTTATGTTATAAACAAGATTTAACACCGCTGTGGGCACATGCGTTAAACCCAATACTACCGTGCCGCCGTATAGGCTGAACACTATTAGTGACTCTCACTCCAACTCCCAATACCATGAACACGAAAACCATCTTCACCGCCCTCGCCCTCACCGTAGCCTGCTCGGCCACCTCCTTCGCGCAGGATATGAAGACCAAGAGCGACGACGAGAAAACAAAAACCACCGTCGACGGCATGATGACCAAGACCAAAATGGCCGACGACGGCAAAATGAAAGTCAAAGGCAAATCGGCCGCTGGCGACAAAATGAAAGCCAAAACTCAGCCCCGCTCCGCTGCCGACCGCAAAAAGATGGGCATGGCAGATAACGCAATGAGCAACGGCGTAATGGTGGGCGGTGCCATGATGACCCCCGATAAAGACATCGTGGACAACGCCGCCGGCAGCGCCGACCACACCACGCTGGTAGCCGCCGTGAAAGCCGCTGGCCTGGTTGAAACGCTGAAAAGCGCCGGCCCCTTCACCGTATTTGCCCCCACCAACGCGGCTTTTGATAAGCTGCCCGCTGGCACCGTAAATTCGCTGGTGACGCCCGAAATGAAGCCCACCCTCACTAAAATCCTCACCTACCACGTAGTGCCCGGCCGCCTCACGGCCGCCGACCTCAAGAATGGCCAGGTGCTGACCACCGTAGAAGGCGAGCAGCTGACGGTAATGATATCCGGCAGCAACGTAATGCTGAAAGACGCCAAGGGCGGCATGGCCACGGTCACCATCCCGAACGTGATGTCGAGCAACGGCGTAACGCACGTAATTGACACCGTGCTGATGCCGGCTAAGTAGTTAGCAAATTCAGGCTTCGTGCCCCAATAAAAAGCCGTCCGGAGTTATCCGGACGGCTTTTTTGCTGATAAAGCGGCATTGCGCCGGTCTGACCGCCCTAGGCGGTCCGACCGGTTGAAGCACCCCCCGATTTCGTCCGCACGACAACCGGTCAGACCGCCTAGGGCGGTCTGACCGGCGCAACGACTTCCTAAAAAGCTTCGATTGCTACAGGGGCACAAACGCTATTCCAGCATCAGCTTTTGCCCGATGGTGCGGCCGTCGGCCAGGGTCAGGCGCACGGTGTAGAGGCCGGCGGGCAGCGTGGGCAGGGCCAGGGTGGGGTTGCCGGCCTGGGCAGTGGGCTGCTGCCACACCACGCGGCCGAGGGCATCGACCAATACTGCCCGCACAAAACCCGGCCCGGCAATACTTACGGTGCCGTGACCGTGCCCGGCAGGGGCGGGGTTGGGGTATAGGCTGTAGGCGGCGGCGGCGCGGCCGGCGGCCGTGGCGGTGGCCACGTTATTGGTCATCACGGGGCGCATCATGAGCGCGCCCCGGCCGGATGCGAAGTTGGTGGTGTCCCACACGCCGGCGTTGTCGCGGCGCAACAGGTGCTGGGCCGGGAAGCTGCTGTTGTAGTCGAGGCCATAGGGCAGGATGCGGCCCGCCGAGGTAGAAGGCTGCGAAAAGCCCACGTAAAAAATGCCCGATACCGGCACCGGCTGGTCAAAATCAATCTGATAATACTGCCAGCCGGCCGGAATATTGGCGGCGGCCGGGATGGTGGCCGTTTTGGTAACCCGGGCGGTGGCAGCGGGGCGGCCGTTCGCATTGTCCCACACGCTGATGGTGACGGGGCGGGCATCGAAATCCAGCGTCCGGTTGCCGCCGGCCACGCTGGAGCCGGGATATACTGGGTACAGGCGCAGGCCGCGCACGTAGTCGGCCTGGTTCAAATCGAAGCGGTAGGCGAAGGCGAGCTGCTGGCCGCTGGTGAAGGGGTCGAGGTTGGTAAATCCTTCGGCCGTACCATCGTCGTAGGCGTAGTAATTGGCCAGCTCCACGTCCCGAAAAATGGTGTCGTTGGGCAGCGTAAGTGGGTTTTGCTCCTGCGAGTTCAGCGCCATGGTGTAGCGCAGGCGCTTGGCATCGGGCGTGGCAGGCAGGGCCACGGTGCTGGCCGCATCAGTCACGGGCGTGAGGCGGGGCAGCGTGCCCAGCGGCAGGCTGCGTTGCAGCCAGGTACCCAGCACCGGGCCGGCCGGCAGCTGCTGCACGGTGCCCAGCACGTTCACGTTGAGTGGGAGCAGGCCGCTGCGCAGGTTGCTGTAGTTCACGCCCAGCCTGGCGGTCAGCTCGCTGCCGGGCGGCGAGGCCGCGTTGAATTGCCAGACCGGCATGGAGGTGAAGCGGCGCAGGGGGCTGCGCATGCCCCCCGACGGATTGCCGCCGGTGAGGCCGCCCCCGGCCCCCGAATCCAGAAACGTGGTATCGGCCAGGCCGGCGGTGCGGCCCCGGTTCAGCAGAATATAGTCCACGCTCCAGTTGTCGCGGTTTTCGGAGCTGTTGCCGGTGGCAATGAACATAAACTGGAAATTGCCGTGCAGGTATTTGGCCTGCTCCAGCAGCACTACCTGCTGCCGGAAGCCGGTGCGCACGCGCTGGCCGTTGTAGGCCCACACCTGCTCCCAGGCATTGGCGTCGGTTTTCACAAACAGCTCCAGACGCACGGGGGTAGTGCTGCCGTTGGACCCTGGGGTGCTCACGATGCTGCCGGCCTGCCAGGCAAAGCTGAGCGCTACCTTGTCGTTGGCCGTGAGGCCGCCCAGGTTGATGGGCTGCGATACCAGCGAGTCGATGGGGCCGTACACAATGTTTACCTGGCCGCTGTAGTTCTGGCCGTTGGCGCGCAGGCCGTCGAGGGTGGCGGCCCCCCGGGTGAGGGGCTGAATGGCCAGGCGGTTGCTCACGAATGCGCCCCCCGTGGGCATCCACTTTTGCGGGTTGGGCGTACCGTTCAGCGGCGTGGTGAAGTCATCGAAAAAGGGCAGCGCCAGGGATGCAGTGCCCCGCAGCTGGGCACGGGTGGCGGCGGTGGGTGCATAAGCCGCCCGGCCGGGGTCAGCCGACAGGGGCTCGGAAGGCGAGAGCTGGGCCGAGGCCGCGCCGGCGCTCAGCAGCAGCGCCGGCAGCAGCAAGCGCGACAACATGTGGAATCGTGGCATCATAAGTTAGCAGGAGGTTGAGGGCCTAACGACCAAAGCGCCCGGAATAGTGCATTACGACGAAGCGGTGCCCCGCGCCGCCATGCCAGTGAAAAAGCTTGCCCGGCACGGCGACGCAAAGCACCGCTTTGCGTTGAAAATTAACGGCTTATTTCGCTACCCAGATATCTACCAGCTGGCCCATCCGGATGGTGGCATCCGGGCCAGGGGTGGGGCGCTGGCGCACCACCGTGCCGGGCGTCTGGCCATCGGCGGCGGGCTGCTCAAACACTTCGCCTTTTTGCAGGCCCTGGCCCACGAGGAGCGTAATGGCCTCATCCTCGGGCATATTGATGAGATTGGGCACGGCGAAGGTCTGGTTGCCCTGGCCGTCGCCCACCACGAGGTCGACCTTGGTGCCTTTGGCGATGGGCGCGCCGGCCGCGATTTCCTTGCCGTTCACCAGCTGCTTCAGTACCGCGCCGGAGGCTAGGTCGGGCACCAGCTGAATCTGGCCCACCACGAGGTCGTAGCTTTTGAGAATGAGCATGGCGTTTTTCGAGGAGCCATCGGTGAGCTTGGGCATCTTAATCACTGGCGGGTTCTTCATGCTCACCTGCAGGTAGATTTTGCGGCCTTCCTTCACTTTTTCGCCGGGGGCGGGGTCCTGCACCAGCACCGTGAAGGGGCGGATGTTAGGGCTGTAGCTGGAGTCGTCCACGAAGTAGTTCAGGTTGCGCTCGTCGAGGTAGGCTTCGAGGTCGGCCACGTTCATGCCCGTCACCTTGGGCACCGTGATGGTTTCGCCGTGGTGGGTGCTCATGGGCAGGTACACGTAGAAAAAGCCTAGTACGAGCAGCAGGCCCGCCACGGCAATGAGCACGAAGTGCTTCACAACGTCGAGCGGGGTATTGGAGGTGAGGAAAGCCATTTGGTAATTCAGATGCTATTTGAAAGAATAAAGAACGTCATAATCGCCCGTCATGCAGAGCGCAGCGAAGCATCTTTACCGCGCAACGCAATCAATTACTATTGCGGTAAAGATGCTTCGCTGCGCTCTGCATGACGGGCGATTATGACCTTCTATTGTGCCACAACCTTCGCCGCCCGCGCCTTGCCAAACTCCAGAATCCGGTCGATAAACTGATAAGGCGTATAGCCGGCCAACGCCGTCTGGTGGAAGATGCAGGTGGCGGGCGTCATGCCCGGCAGCGAGTTTACCTCGATGATGAGCACCTCCACTTCGCCCTCCTGGCGCACGCGCACAAAGGCGTCAATCCGGGCATAGCCCTGAATATCGAGCACTTCGGCCACGCGGCGCAGCACGGCCTTCACCTCGTTCGAGATGCGCTGGCGCTCGGCGGGGTCCACGTCGTAGCGGGCGGGGGTGATGTTCTGGCCTTCGCCGGCCAGGAATTTTTCCTCCAGGCTCAGCACCTCGCCGTTGGCCAGTGCCTCGCTGGCCTCGAATACTTCGATGTCGAGCAGGCCGTCCTCATCATACGAAGTGAGCAGGCCGCCCGTGACTTCGAGGAAGTGCGCGGCCCCGTCGCGGCTGATGAGCGTTTCGACCAGGAAGGCCTCCTTGCGCGGAAATTCCTCTTTGAAGCCCAGGCTCAGCACCGTGGCCGGGCCGGGCAGCAGGTCTTCCCCGGTGCGGAAAATGAGCTGGCTGAAGGCTTCGAGCTCCGCGCGGTTCTTGATTTTCTTCACCGCTGAGGAGCAGCCGTCGTCGGCGGGCTTGGCGATGAAGGGGTAGGGGAACTGTGTTTCGAGGCTGCGGTAGAAGCTTTCGGCGTCGGCCTGCCACTCCAGCTTGGGGGCCATGCGGTGCTCGGCTACCAGCAGGCCGGCGGCGCGCAGGCGCTTGTTGGTTTCGAACTTGTTGATGGTGATGCTGCTGCTGGCCACGCCCGAGCCATTGTAGGGCAGCCCGAACTTCTCCAGCTCCTGTTGCAGCGCGCCGTCTTCGCCGGGGCGGCCGTGCAGGGCGATGAATACTTCATCGACCATGCCGGCCAGCTCCTCGAACGAGATGCAGCGCGGCTGGGCCAGCGCCTGCCCGGCGTAAGTGCTGGTAATCTGGCTGGCTTCCTGCCGGATGCGGGCCAAAATGGGGTGCGGGGGCTCGCCGGCCTCGGCGTGCTCAATTTTCTCGCGGATGTCGTCGGCGTTGTCCTTCAGCATCACGTTCACGGGCAGCACGTAGAGCTGGTGCTCCTGCGCCGAGCCGGTGAGGAACACCGGCACCGGCGCGTACTTGGCCGAGGAACTGAGCTTCTCGAAAATATTGCGCCCGCTCTCCACCGAAATGTGGCGCTCTGAGGAGTAGCCGCCCATTATCACCGCTACCCGAATGCGCTCGGTGGCTTCGTGCTGGCGACCGGCCACGGCCGCATCGAGTTTGGCGAGCAGCGCCCCCAGCTTCACGGGGCGCAGGCCGGCGCGGCGGCGGGCCGCCAGCGACGTGCGGATGAGGTAAGTCAGAAACTGGCTCGGATTGAGTCCGATTTCAGCCGCCTGGTGGAAGAAGAACGAAGCCGGCAGCATGCCCGACGTCGTGTTCGGGTCATTTAAATAGAGGGTATGAGGGTGGGAGGGTAGGAGGGTAGGAGTTGCAGAATCAACAGACTCATGCCCTCCTACCCCCTTACCCTCATACCCTTCAACCACAAACCCATCCAAACGGGCATAAACCTGGAAGCCGAACGTGCGGAACATCTCCTCGCAGGCCTCGCGGATTTCCTGGATTTTATCCTCGGGCAAATCAATGGGGGTGATTTTGCGGGCCAGGCCGGGCAGGTATTTCGAGCGATAGTCGAACATCTCCTCGCCCTTCACAATCTCCGTCGGGGGCAGGGCCAGGGGCTGGCCGTCGGGGTCTTCCACCACAATGCACGAGAACTCACGGCCGGCCACAAAGCTCTCCACCAGCACCTGGGTTTCGCCGTCCACGTTGGTCAGGCGGATGGTTTCGGCCGTTTCAAAAGCCTGGTCGAGCGTGAAGAGCAGGGTCTCGGGGTGGTAAATGGTCGCTTCGCTTAATTCTTCATCAAGCGCCAGCGTCACCGGCAGGCCGATGCCGTCGCGGATATCCGTAAGGTGCTGCACCCAGGCCACTTTGTCCTGCGCACCCAGGCGCTGCCAGTCGGCGCGGGTCAGGGTTTTGCGGAACAGGCTTTTTTCGATGGCGGCCTCAAATTTGGCGAGGTCGTCGGTTTTCAGAATGCTCACGCCGATGCTGGAGCCCTGGCGCGGCGCTTTTAGCACCAGCGGCAGGCCCAACTCGCGCACCAGGTAGGCGAGGGTGGCAGCGTGGTCGGCGCGGTCCCATTCCTCGGCGGTGATGACGCGGAAGTCGGGCGTGGGCTGGCCCAGCGCTTTGAGCAGTTTTTTCTGCGCGATTTTATCAATGCCAAACGCCGAGGGCAGAATGCCGGAGCCCGAGTACGGAATCCCCAGCCACTCCAGCATTCCCTGAATGGCCCCGTCCTCGCCGCCCGGCCCGTGCAGGGCCAGGAAGGCAAAATCCATGAGCAGCGGCAATTGCTCGGGCTGCACCTGCCGGCCCACTTTGGCAATGGCCTCAAACTTTTCGTCGTGGCTCAGCTCGCCCAGGCTCTCGATGTACACCTGCAAATGGTGCAGCGACGGCGGCTGCGAGCTCACCGGCGGGTAGAAGTCGCGGATGGTGCCTTTGTAAATAAATTGCCAGTCGAGCAGAATGAACTGCCCGAGGCTGTCGACGAAGATGGGCACGGGCTGAAACAGCGCCTTGTCCAGGTTGTCAAACACGGTGCGGCCGCCGGCGAAAGAAATTTCCCGCTCGCGCGAAGTGCCTCCGAAAAAAATACCGATTTTCATAAGTGCAGCAAAGGTAAGGGAGTGCGGTAAGCTTTAGCTTGCCGTTTATCGTACAAGGCAGCGCCACCGTGGCCTCACGGTTCGGAGTGTACCCGCCGGGTTTACTTTGTAGCCTGATTACGTTTTCTCCACGGCAAGCTAAAGCTTACCTCACATTCCTTCATTCCCATGAACACCCTCGATACCTACAACTTCGCCGGCAAGCGCGCCGTGATGCGCGTCGATTTCAACGTGCCGCTGGATAAGGACCTGCGCATCACCGACGACACGCGCATCCGCATGGCCACCCGCTCGGTGATGAAAATCCTGAACGATGGCGGCTCCGTGGTGCTGCTCTCGCACCTGGGCCGGCCCAAGGGCGGCTACGAGCAGAAGTTTTCGCTCGAAGCCCTCGTGGCGCGCCTCTCGCAGGAATACGGCCGCGAAGTGCAGTTTGGCGGCGACGTGCTCGGGGCCGAAGGAGCCCAGAAAGCGGCCGCCCTGCAGCCCGGCGAAGTGCTGCTCATGGACAACGTGCGCTTCTATAAGGAGGAGGAAGCCGGCGACCCGGCCTTTGCCGCCAAGCTGGCCGCGCTCGGCAATGTGTACGTAAACGATGCCTTCGGCACCGCGCACCGCGCCCACGCCTCTACGGCCGTGATGGCCAGCTCCTTTGCCGCGCAGGACCGCGTGGGCGGCTACCTGCTGCAATCCGAAATCGACAACGCTCAAAAGGTGCTGGAAAATGCCGAGCGGCCCTTCACCGCCATCATGGGCGGGGCCAAGATTTCGGACAAGATTCTCATCATCGAAAAGCTGCTCGATAAGGTCGACAACCTGCTCATCGGCGGGGGCATGGCCTATACCTTTGCCGTGGCTGAGAATGGCCACGTCGGCAGCTCGCTGCTGGAGGCCGACAAGGTGGACCTGGCCCGCCAGCTCATTCAGAAGGCCAAAGACAAGGGTGTGAACCTGATGCTGCCCGCCGACTCGCTCATCGCCGACAAGTTTGCCAACGATGCCAACGTGGACGTGGCCAGCAACCTCAGCATCCCCGACGGCTGGATGGGCCTCGACCTGGGCCCCGAAAGCCGCGAGGCCTTCGCCGAGGTCATCCGCAACAGCAAAACCATCCTCTGGAACGGCCCGATGGGCGTGTTCGAAATGAGCAACTTCTCGCTCGGCACCGAGTACGTGGCCCAGGCCATTGCCGAGGCCACAGCGGCCGGCGCCTACTCGCTCATCGGCGGCGGCGACTCGGCGGCGGCCGTGCAGCAGCTCGGTTTTGGCGACCAGGTGAGCTACATCAGCACCGGCGGCGGCGCCCTGCTGGAGTACATGGAAGGCAAGGAGCTGCCCGGCGTAACGGCGCTGGGCTAGGTTGTAGCGAAGAACCAGTATAATAACGCAAAAAGGAGCCCCGGTCGCGCAGGCAACCGGGGCTCCTTTTTGCGTTATATAATCGTCAGCTTTTGCCGTGCAGCAGGTATTTGGTCTGCTTGAAGCTGTAGCCCACGGACACTACCATGCGGCCGGCGCTGGCCGGATGGTCCGTGGTGGCGGTGTAGATGGGCAGCTGGAAGCTGGTGTTGAGCGAGAAGTTTTTGTAGTACACATCCAGCCCTGGGCCCAGCAGGGCGTTGTTCATGGCGTGCTCGCCGGTGAGCTGGCCGTCCAGCATCTCGCCCTTGGTTTTCTCGTAGAAAAACTGCGCCGAGGGGTACACCTGCCAGTTTTCGCCCAGCGGCACGCGGTAGAACAGGCTGGCGTAGGTGGCCGTGCTCGGGGCCAGGCTGTTGCTAAACGTGTTTTCGGAAGCCCGGCGGTAGCTGCTGTTCACGCTCAGCCCCAGGCTGCGGTAGCTGCCGATGTAGTTGGCGTACACGAAGCCGTCGGTGGTGCCGGTGCCCACCTGGTTGAGCAGGGCGTAGCGTACGCCGCTGGCATTCTGGCGGTTGTACTCGCCGGTGGGCAGCTTCAGGCCGCCGCCCACGATGAGCCGGCTCTGCACCCCGGCCGTTTCGATGGCCCGGATGAGGTGGTAGCCGGCAAAAACCGTCACGTCGCCCACGCCGGCCGAGTTCAGTTGCTTGCCATTAATCTGCGAAGTATTCATCACGTAGGGCACGAAGGCGTTCAGCTCCACGCGCTGCGAGAGGAAGTATTTGCCGCGCAATTCGATAACGCGGAAGGCTTCGAAGTCGGCTGGGTCGCCGTGGTGCGAGTGGGCGTAGCCGTTGTCGCCGTTGAGGGGCGAGGGGAGGAACGGCCGCGCCCCGGCCGGGAAAAACTGCGGCGACTGCCCCAGCGCCTGGTAGCCGTTGAAAATGCGGTAGCGGTGCATCAGGCTGAAACCGCTCTGGTTGTCGTAGGGCGTGATGCCCATAAAGCAGCCGCAGATGTCGCAGGCCCGGCCGGGCAGCGCCAGCCCACTCAGCAGCAGGCTTATGAGAATAGCTTTCTGAAAATTCATCGGAGTAAATGCGGAAGCCTAGGGCTGCGCCGCCAGCCGCGCATCGTGGATAAACGAGTCGTCGGTGAGCGTGTGCAGGAAGGCGATGATGTCGGCTTGTTCGGTTGTGGTAAGGGGGATTCCCAGCGGCCCACCTGTCGGGCGCAGCGCCGCATCGAGGGTGGGCGAGGCCATCACGCCGTGGTCGTAGTGCGCCAGCACCTGCGCCAGCGTGGCAAAGCGGCCGTCATGCATGTAGGGGGGAGTGAGGGCCACGTTGCGCAGGCTCGGCACCTTGAAGCGGCCCACGTCGGTGGTCCGCCCGGTGATGTGGGCGCGTCCCGAATCGGCTTCGAAGGTGGCACTAAGGCCGTTGTTGCGGTAGGTTTCGTCGGTGAATAAGTCGGTGGCGTGGCAGCCGGCGCATTTCTGCGCCACCAGCACCCGGCCGCGCCCCTCGCCGGCCGTGAGCACGGCTCCGGCCTCGCCCCGCACCACCTGGTCGTAGCGCGAATTGGCCGAGGTGAGTGCGGCCGTGTACTGCGCCAGCGCCCGCAGAAACTGGTAAGCATCGATGGGCCCGGCCCCGTACACCGCCGCGAAGCGCTGCGGGTAGTGGGCATCGGCATTGAGCCTGGCCAGGACGCGAGGCAGCGTCTCGTCCATTTCCAGCGGGTTGGTGAGCGGAGCCAGGGGTAGAGTCTCGAGGTTTTTGGGCCCGCCGTCCCAAAAAAACTCTGCTTTCCAGCGCAGGTTTTGCAGGGCCGGGGCGTTGCGGGTGCCCAGGCGGTTGGCCACGCCGTGGCTCAGGCGGTGGTCGGCGTTGGCGAAGGCCACGAATTGCTGGTGGCAGCTCCCGCACGACACGGACCCGTCGCGCGAGAGCCGCGCATCGTAAAACAGGCTGCGGCCCAGCGCAAACGCCGCCGCCGTGGGCGGGTTGGCATCCGGGGCATACACGGGGGCGGGGAAGTTGGCCGGGAGGGTGGTGCCGGGCACCGGGGCATCCGGCACCACCACATCGCCAAGGCCGCAGCCCGCCAGGAGCAGCCCCGCCAGCCCGCAGGCCAGCGAGGCAACCAAGGTGCGGCGCATGGCCGGGCTAGTTGGCGTGGATGTGCTCGACCGAATACATGCCGGCCGCGTAGTTATTGGCCACCTTCACCGCATTGCTCCCCGGCGACTGCACGTCGGACAGCGTCGCAAACCGAATGGTGCTCGGCCCGCTGAAGAGCTTGAGCAAGTCCACATTCAGGTGGATTTCGGGGCTGTGGTCGGCGCGCACCAGCAGGGTCGTGCCGCTGGGAAAAGCCGGTGAAACGGTCCGGATGGTGTTGTTCGGCGCTTTAAAGCCCCCAATGTGGAACGTAAGGGCCGACGTGGTGGACTGGGCGGAGTAGCCTTCGAGCTTGGTGAAGATGTAGCCCGAGTTCCAGGTCCAGAACATGTTGTTGTTGGGGTCGAGCGCGCCTTTCTGCACGCCCGAAACATTGTGCACGCTATCGACCCCAATGGTGAAGGTGATGCCCTTGTAGTCGCCGACCGGCACGCCGGTGAGGGTGAGGTGCCGGGAGTCGGGCTTGGCGGCGTCCAGCAGGTAGTAGCTGTCGGGCACGGCATACGTCGAGCCGTCGGTCTTGGTGAAAACGATGTTGGAGATGTACTGCCGGAAGATGCTGATTCTGAACTGGTCGCCAGCCAGCGTCGTATAGGTTTTGGTGTCCAGCACCAGCGGGTCGGCCCCCACGGTCTGCTCAAATTCGAGGGATACCGTGGGCGGAGCGGTCACCACTTCATCTTTCTTACAGCCCGCAAGCGCGAGCGTAGCAAGGGTCAACGTACAGAAAAGGGCGGATATAGAAAAGCGTTTCATCGGAAAAGCGGGGGCGGGGGAAATCAACAACTGATTGAAAAGCAGCGCGTATGCGCGCATCCGGCCCGCCGGGAAAACCCGACGGAGCCAGCAAATTGGCCGGCCTCCTGCCACGCAGAAAGCCAAAGCCACAATCAGGCTGATAACAGGGGCGGGCGAAACACGCCCCGGCCGGGCACCGCCGCGCAGTGCGGCACGGGCCGGCGGGCATAGGGCCGGGCAGCCACCGGCCAGTGCCGGGGCCGAAGCAGCAGCAGGGCGACGGTGGGCAGCACTTCGTACTTCACCTTGGCCAGCATTTCGGGGGCTTTTTTGTCGCCGCCCTCGGCTTTGCGCAGCTGCTGGGCCAGGTGGCACTTGCCGTTGCAGTGCAGCTGCGGCCGGGCCTTGTTCACGCAGTACAGCTCCGTGATGCGGGCCTTATTCAGCTGATAATCCACGACCAGCACCTCCTGCCCCAAGGTCTGGAGCAGCATAAGCGTGACGAGAAAAAAAGCCAGAATGCGTTGCATAAAGCGGGAAGCTGTCCGGGCAAAGATAAGCCAGCAGCTCAGGATTCTGTTCCGGGATGGTAGCGCGTCATGCGCTGCATGACGTACTTTTTAGCGCCTATCCGAACAGGCGCTAGGTGTCGTCGCTCCGGTCTGACCGCCCTAGGCGGTCTGACCGGTTGTCGTGAGAACGAAATCGGGTCTTTAATCGGTCCGACCGGTTGTCGTGAGAACGAAACCGAGGAGCTTCAACCGGTCCGACCGGTTGCCGTGAGAACGAAATCGGGGAGCTTCAATCA
Organism: Hymenobacter artigasi; assembly: GCF_012275535.1. Classification (GTDB taxonomy): domain Bacteria; phylum Bacteroidota; class Bacteroidia; order Cytophagales; family Hymenobacteraceae; genus Hymenobacter; species Hymenobacter artigasi. The sequence continues at coordinate 196,071 of NZ_JAAVTK010000008.1, forward strand.
TTCGGCCCAGTTGTCGTTCAAACGAAATCGGGGGAGCTTCAACCGGTCAGACCGCCTAGTGCGGTCGGACCGGAGCATACGCTTGCTGCTGGGTTAGTTCAGATAGGGCGACTCCAACTCCTGGCCCATGCTGCGGAGCGTATCGGTGCCGCGCCGGCCGGTGAGGCGCGTGCTCAGGGCCTGGGCTTCGCGGGCGCTGAGCACGTCCAGCTCGTGCAGCCAGGCCACGCGGCGCAGCTGCGGCTCGATAAAGCCGAGGGGGTTTACCTGGCCGTACTCATCGCGCAGGTAGGTTTTGGTGCGGCGCTCCAGCTCCGCTACCAACGTGCGGAACTGCTTGCGCTGCCAGGGCCGGCCGGCCAGCGTGATGGCCAGATGCGCCGTGCGCAGCCGGAATGTGCACCACTGCTGCTCGAAACGCAGCCAGCTGGCCAGCACGTTTACCCCAAAAATGAGCCACCACGAGTACAGCGCCACCCCGGTGTGCCCGGTGGCCAGCCACTCGCGCCACGGGCCGTAGCCCAGAAACACGAGCAGCAGCCCCGTGAGCAGCAGCTGGTTGGTGGGAATGTGGCGGTGCTCGCCGGACTTGATGGGCAGAATTTCTTCGTAGGGCACCTCGGTTTCGAGCGTGGGCACGCCTTGGGGGTTGCGCTTGCACACATACAGGCTTTCAGCCCGCAACTCGATGTGCGTGGTACCCAGAAAAAGCTGTTTTTGGCTAAAAATCATTCAGGGGAGGGGTGGGGAGTGGGTAGAATGAGGGGGGTGGAGAGTGGTGTAATTGAGGCAGTCGCCCGCCATCGTGTGCTGTCTGTCATTGTGTGCCGTCCGTCATCCTGAGCGTAGCGAAGGACCTTATCGCGCCCGAACAGCTTGCAGTAATTTCAAACAGTGCAGTTGTGATAAGGTCCTTCGCTACGCTCAGGATGACAGACGGCTCCGCTCAGCATGACGGCCAATGAACTACGAATGAGAATCACCCAAACGGGCTCGGCGTAAAGCACAGCACAAAAATAGCCACCATCAGCCAGCCCAGCAGCTGCCGGCCGCGACTCAGGGGGCGCTCATCGGGCGCGGGCGGGTGATAGATGCCCGTGAAGCGTCCCAGCAGCAGCCCGAATACCAGCCAGCCGGGGTTGCCCACGACGCCCGGCAGCAGCGCGGCCCCCGCCACCTGCCCCGCCCAGATGCCCGCCGCCAGCAGCAGCCCCTGGCGCGGGCGCGGGAATACCCGCCAGAATATCAGCGCCAGATACCCCGCGTACACCGGCCCGCCATACAGCCAGGTCTGCCAGTCGTCGTGCAGCGAAAACAGCCCCAGTCCGGCATAGAAAATAAAACCCGTGAACAGCACCGGCACCATCCGGTTGAAGCGCCCCGGCCCCAGCAGCCCGTACAGAATGTGGCCGCCGTCGAGCTGGCCCATGGGCAGCAGGTTGAGGGCCGTGAAAAACAAGCTGAGCGAGCCCGCCAGCAGCACGGGGTAGTGCATCAGCTCCAGCGGGTGAGGCAGGCGGGCGGGGTCGGCAAAGGCGCTTTCCAGCCACTGATAGAGCAGCGGACGGGCCAGGGTGAGGCCGTTGGCCAGCTCCTTGGCCCCGTACACATGCCGCGCATAGTCGGCCCCGTATTGGGCGTAGTCTGGGTGGATGGCGTACAGATACGCCAACGGCGGCAGGTGCGTGAAGCCGTAAATCAGCAGCGGCACCGCTACCAGAAAGCCCGCCAGCGGCCCGGCCAGCCCGATGTCGAAAAACTCGCGCCGCGAAAAAATCCGCTCCCGAATCCGGATGATGGCCCCAAACGTGCCCAGCCCCATCGGAAACGGAATGTAGTAGGGCAGCGAAGCGCGCACCCGGTTGTAGCGCGCCGTGAAGTAATGCCCAAACTCGTGCACCGTGAGCACCCCCAGAAACGGCAGCGCAAACCACAGCCCGCGCCGCAGCTCCACCCACAAAGCTGCCCCGCGCAGCTGAAACACCTCAAGCGGCAGGAAATCGACCGCGCCGCGCGTGAGCTGAATGCCGGCCAGCGTAGTGGTCACGAGCGTGACCAGAAACAGCCCGAGGTGCAGCGCCGCCGTGCGCCCCGCCGACGGCTCCGGCCGCTCGAAGCGCCGGAACAGCCTCCGCGCACGGGCCAGGCGGCCGGGCGCATCAGTAGCCATCGGCGCGGCTACATCGGCCGGGAAGCCCGCGAAATCAGGTTCAGGACTGGGCAGGGGCGTATTCTCGGGGAAAGGCACGGAGGGCTTCGGGCAGGGCGGTGAGGAGGGTGAGGGGCGGGGCCAGGTGCAGCACCTGCAGCCCCAGGCGGCGGGCGGTGGCAATGTGCTGCGGGCTGTCCTCGATGAACAACACGTCTTCGGGCTGCCAGTTCATTTCGCGCAGCACGTGCCGGAATATTTCCTCGCCGGGCTTGCGCAGGCCCACCTCCTGGGAGTAGAACACGCGGTCGAGCACGTCGGCAATGCCGTTTTGGAAGCCGTATTGGCCGGCCAGCCGCCGGTTTATTTCGGCAATGTGCAGCGTGTTGGTGTTGGAGAGCAGCGCCGTTTGGTGGCCCTGCCGGCGCAGCTCGCCAATGAGGGCGAGGCGCTCGGCGGGCACGTCGAGCAGCATGGCGTGCCAGGCGGCATCCAGCTCGGCATCGGTGGCATCGAGGGCATAGGCGCCGCGCAGGCCGGCCCGGAATTCGGCGGGCGTGAGGTGGCCGGTTTCGAAGCGGTCGAACAGCTCGGCCTGGCTGGCCTGTGAAAAGGCAATGGTGCTGCCGGCGCGGCTCAGCCGGCGCATGGCAGTGGGGGTGGCATCGTAATCAATATCAATGATGACACCGCCGAAATCGAACAATAAGTGGGGAAGCATGGGCTGGCTTGTTTTTCCATCCACGAAGGTCGTACTTTTGCAGCGTTGGAGGGCTGGCAACGGCAGGGTTGAGGTGAAAGATGACTGCCTCCGGCACCGGGCCCATAGCTCAATCGGTTAGAGCAACTGACTCATAATCAGTAGGTCCTCGGTTCGATTCCGAGTGGGCCCACGAAAAACCCTCTCACGATATCGTGAGAGGGTTTTCTGTTATAAATATGCAAAAAATGGGCGCCACCCATGCGCGGTCGATAAAGGCGATGCGATTCATCGCCGGGCCATGCAGCAACCCGAAAATGGCTAGTTGAGCCACATGCGCTCAATGAACTCGAAGCGGTGCGGGGCGAAAGCGTTGAAGTACGGCGCCTCGCCCTCGAAGCCCAATACGTGTACCAGGTCCAGGCCTTCGGTGCGGCTTTCTACCACGCGCACGGCGTAGGCCTGGCCCTGCACGGGCCAGTCGCCTACGTGGTTGGCGGGCCGGTTATCGGCATCTACACAAATGGCATAATCCAGAAACGGAGCCGCCGAAGTGGCTTCGGCAAAGGTGTGGTTAGCTATTTCCATAAAATAAAGGTATAGAAAAAGCTCAACCAACGGGGCTTGGCTTTGGTGCAATTTCGCGGGCGCTTTTCATATCGGGGCCGATACGGGAGCTAAGCCGGTTCCGGGCTGCTGCCACCCGGTGGCTCCACCCGCCTGGCTGCATAGCGGGCGTGAAAAAGAGTAAATAAGCCTTGAATCAGGGTTTTTGGGCATATTTTTCCATCTTGGGAGTACCTTTGCGGTCCTTATGGCTTCTGGTAAACAACGCATCCACTTTCGCAATCCTGCCGGCCAACTGCTGGAGCAGCCTGTCGGCGAATACATTATTATCCGATACAGCCCCAGCCCGCGCCAGCTGGCCGACCTGCAAACCCTGCTCGGCTACGCTAAGCAAGTGCTGGCGCTCCGCCGCTGGCACAAGGTTATTGCCGACCATAGTCGCATGGTGCCCTTCACCCCCGAAGAATCTGCCTGGGTCACCGATTACTGGCTGAGTATGCCCAGCACCCGGATGCCCGATTTCTACGGGGCCATCCTGTTGCCCGCCGATGTGCTGGCGGGCCTCCCCATCGACCAGGCCACCGGCGAAGCTACTGCCCGGGCCATGACTTACCGCCTGTTTGGGGAGGAGGCCGAGGCCGCAACCTGGCTGGCGCAGCTGACATAGCCGCCGTAGCAGTAGCACGAAACTTAGCAGGCAATTTGGGCCACCAAAAATACAGCGCCTAATAGCCACAGGCCCAGCTGCTGAGCCGGTTGGGGGCGGGAGGTTTGCTGCGGCAAAGCTGGTTTGATAGACTATGCATGCCGGGCTTTATCCAGATTTCGCCCGGCCGGTTCGGGCGCTTTTACGTTTGGAGTGGTTATACCCGTCCATCAACCAACGTGAAAATGACCAATCGCTGGAACCTGAACGGCCGCCGCGCCCTCGTAACAGGGGGCACCAAGGGCATTGGCCTGGCCATTGCCGAAGAGCTCCTGGCCCTGGGCGCCGAAGTGCTGGTAGTGGCCCGCAACGAAACCGAAGTAGCCGCCGCCGTGGCCGACTGGACTGCCCGTAGCCTCCCCGCCACCGGCCTGGCCGCCGATGTGAGCACCGAGGCCGGCCGCGCCGCCATCATGGCCCAAATTCAGGCCCAATGGCAGGGGCTCGACCTGCTTATCAACAACGTGGGTACCAACATCCGCAAGGGATTCAACGACTATACCACCGCCGAATATGAGCGGCTGTTTCAGGTGAACCTGTTCAGCATCATTGAGATGTGCCGGGCAACCCATTCGCTGCTGAAAGCCTCCGGGCACGCGGCTATCGTGAATGTGGGCTCGGTGGCGGGCCGCTTCGACGTGGGCACCGGTGCCTACTACAGCATGACCAAAGCCGCCGAAGAGCAGCTCGGCCGCAACCTGGCCGTGGAGTGGGCCCCCGACGGTATCCGGGTGAATACGGTATCGCCGTGGTTCATCCGCACGCCGCTCACGGCGGGGCTGATGGCCCGGCCCGACTTCATGGCCAAAGTAGAAGCCCGTACGCCCATGGGCCGCGTGGGCGAGCCCGTCGAAATTGCCGCCGCCGTGGCCTTCCTGTGCCTGCCCGGTGCGGCCTACATCACTGGCCAGTGCCTGCTGGTAGATGGCGGCATGAGCGCCAAAGGCATGTAGCAGCCCCGGCACTGCGGGAATGAATCGTCGTTTGGCGGAGCCGGTGGCAGCAGGCTATTCTATCCGCCGCAGGCCCAGTACGCCAATGATAATGAGGCTGGTGTAAAATACGCTCAGCCAGGAAAACGGCTGTTTGAGGTAGAGCAAATCCACCAGTTTGATGCCGACCACGGCCAGCGCCATCCAGGCCGAGTAGGCGGTAGCCGTGGGAATGTTGCGCATGGCCTGCGAGAGAAAAATGACATTGGCCAGCCCAAAGCCCACGTAGGCCAGCAGCGGCAGCACCGGCAGCAGCAGCGCCGGCTGGCCCAGGCTGTGCGCCCAGGCTATCTCCTTGATGCGCTGCATGCTCAGCGCCTTGAGGCTATACGTCCAGCAGACTTCCATGAAGGAAGCCAGAAACAGGGAAAACCAGGGATTAATCAACGAGACGAGGCGGCCGTGGTGGGCGTATGAGATGAGGCGGCCGGGGCCGGATTTTGGCCGAAATTACCGCCTGGCCGCTGCGCGGGAATGGTTTCGGAATAGGCCTCGGGCACGGGCCAGCCGTGCAGCGGGCGCAGGGCCGGCACGCGCTCGGTCAGGCGCTTCAACACCCGCAGCCGCACGCCGTGGTAGGCGCGGAACAGCGGCGAGCGTTTGGCTAACTCGTCTTCATCGAAGCGGACCACGGAAAAGAAATGCTGGCTGAAATAATCCTTCGGGAAGGCGTAGGGCAGGCCCCATTTCAGGGGCTTGTGGTCGGGGCGGTAGGCGGTGCCAAAAATCCAGTCCCAGAAAGCGAATTTGGTGGAGAAGTTGGCGTAGAATACTTCCTCGTGGTCGGCGTGGTGCCAGAGGTGCATCTCGGGGCCGTTGATGACGTATTGCAGCCGGCCCGAGCGCACGTCGATGTTACAGTGAATCCAGATGCCCCACACGGCATCGATGCAGGCCTTGATGGGCACCACCATGGGGTCAGCTCCCAATAGAATAATGGGAGCAAACTCAATGGTCTGGTTAATAATAATTTCCAGGGCGTGCGAGCGGGAACCGGCCAGCCAGTCCACCTGCTTGCCGGAGTGGTGCGCCTCGTGGGTGCGCCAAAACAGCGGGCTGCTGTGCTGAAACCGGTGAAACCAGTAGATGTAGAAATCGTGGGTAATCACGAAAAAAAGCACCTGCGCCCAGATGGGCCAGCCCGTCACAAAATGCAGCTTCGAGAAGCCGAAATGCTGGTCGAGGGGCAGGATGATGTAGTCGAAAATGATGATTTTCAGCGCGAAGCTCTGCACGAAGGTGTAGAGCACCAAGTCGGTCCAGAAGCCCTCGCGGAAAAACGGCAGGCCTTTCCGGTACGGGATGATGCGCTCCAGTGTAATCACGATGGCCACCCAAACGAGCAGAATGGCCGTGGTGATGAGTTCGACGTGATGCATGGCGTGGAGGCGGAAATTAAATAATCAAGAACGTCATGCTGAGCGCAGCCGAAGCATCTCGCGTGTGGTAGTAATCCAATCGCAAGGAGAGGATTAGTGGGAGCACGCGAGATGCTTCGGCTGCGCTCAGCATGACGTTCTTTGTTGGTCCAGACGGTTCAGCAGTTCAACCGAAACGCCCTACTCCTGGTTCGGCGTCAGCTCGCGGCGCAGGCGGGCGCGGGGCTCCAGCTCGGAGTCGTACACGCGCTTCACGCCATCGCCGAGGCCTTCCTCCACGTCGCGGATGTCGCGCACGAGCTTGGCCATGCCGCCCGGCTCCACGCTGGCGGCGTGGTCCGAGCCCCACATGGCGCGGTCGAGGGTGAAATGGCGCTCCACGAAGGCGGCTCCCAGCGCAACGGCGGCGACGGTGGTGGCCAGGCCGGTTTCGTGGCCCGAGTAGCCGATGGGCGTGGCCGGGAACATGCCTTGCAGCACGGGCACCATGCGCAGGTTCAGCTCGGCGGGCGGGCAGGGGTACGATGACGTGGAGTGCGCAATCATCAGCTTGTCAAGGCCTACCCATTTCACGGCCTGCTGGATTTCGTCCACGGTGCTCATGCCGGTGCTCAGCATCAGCGGGCGGCCGGTGGCACGCACGCGGTCGAGCAGGGGCTTATCGGTGAGCGAGGCGGAGGCCATTTTATAGAGCACGGGCGCAAACTGCTCCATGAAATCGACCGACGGCTCATCCCAGCACGAGGCAAACCAATCGATGCCCAGGGCCCGGCAGTAGTCGTCGATGGCGGTGTATTCGGCCTGGCCGAACTCGGTTTTACGCTTGTAGTCGATGTAGCTCATGCGGCCCCAGGGAGTGTCGCGCTGCTTTTCCCACTGGTCTTTGGGCACGCACAGCTCGGGCGTGCGCTTCTGAAATTTCACGGCGTCGCAGCCGGCTTTGGCGGCTTCGGAAATCAGCTGCTTGGCCAAGTCGAGGGAGCCGTTGTGATTGATGCCGATTTCGGCGATGATGTAGGCCGGGTGGCCCGCGCCGATAAACCGGTTTTTCCGAATTTCAACAGCTTGCATAAGGTGAGGGAATGTAGCACATGCTTCAGCTTGTGCCGGTGAGAAGTTAGCTGCTTGCGGGCAAGGACGTAAATAAACGGAGCTGCAAGCAGAGGTAAAGGGTTGCTAATGCGCAAGCTAAAGCATGCGCTACAATTCAAATAGCCGTCCAGCCGCCATCTACCACCAGGTTGGCCCCGGTCATGTAAGCAGAGGCATCGGAGGCCAGAAAAACGACGGCACCCTGGTAGTCGGTGGGCGTGGCCATGCGGCCGAGCGGCGTTTTGGCGCTGTATTGCTTGACGAAAAAGGCATCCTGGCTGTTCTCCACGCCGCCGGGCGAGAGGGTGTTCACGCGTACACCGGCCTGGCCCCAGTAGGCGGCCAGATAGCGCGTGAAATTCACTACAGCGCCCTTGGTCATGGGGTAGGATGGTGATTTATAGAAGGTTTGCTCGCCGGCCTCGTTGCGGTAAATACTCTGGTCGGGGCCAACCATGCCGTAGGTGCTGGCCACGTTGATGATGCTGCCTTGGCCCTGCTGCGCCATGGGCGTGCCGAACACCTGCGCCGCCAGAAACACGCCCGTCACGTTCACCTCCAGCACTTTCTGGAAGGTGGCCAGCGGGAAATTCTCAAACTTGCTTAAATCGGCCGCCAGTGCGGGGTTCTCAAACATGTCGTTGATGGCAGCATTGTTTACCAGCACATCGATGTGGCCAAAGCGGGTCAGAATCTGGTCGCGCGCGGCGGCCAGTGACTCCGGGCTGGTGACGTCAACGGCCAGGGCCAGGTGCGGGCCGCCACCCAGCCCGAAGGCCACGGCGGCAGCGGCTTCGGCGTTCAGGTCGGCTACTACCACATTGGCCCCGGCTTCGGCTAATGCGGCGCAGTGTTTCTGGCCGATGAGCCCGCAGGCGCCGGTGACGATGGCGGTTTTGTTGGTGAGGTCGAAGAGGTTCATTTGGGGCCGTTCTGGCGGGTCACCTCACCCCCTAACCCCCTCTCCCGTGGAGAGGGGGGACTAGTTTTTAGTTTAAAAAACCAGTTGTGGGTGAAGAATAAGAGCTAAAAACTAGAAGCTAGTTCCCCCTCTCCACGGGAGAGGGGGCTAGGGGGTGAGGTTTCGTTGAACGAGCTACTTCGCCTTCGCCGGCGCGGCGTTCGTCACTTTGCGGAATACGGCTTCCACCGGTTCGCCCAGCAGGCGTGCGGCCACGTCGCCGGCTTCGATGGCTTCTTTCAGCAGCGGCAGCACCTCGCGGTAGGTTGCGAGGGTGTAGGCTACGTCCTCATCCGAGTGCGAGAAGCACATGTTGTGGAAGCCGCCCCACATGATGCCGCGCTTGAATAGCTCCTGCTGCATGAAGGCCTTTAGCTCCATGCCGTTGCCGGCCGAGGGGTCGAAGGTGACGATGCTGCGGCAGTCGTAGCCGTAGCATTTCGTGTACTGCGTCAGGCCCAACTCGGCGGCGATTTCGTTGTAGCCATCCTTGAGCTTTTTGCCCTGCTCGGCGAGGCGGGCGGGCACGTTCTTTTCGCGCATCTCGGCGATGGTCGCAATGGCCGCCGCCATGCTCAGGGCTTCACCGCCGAAGGTGGTGAAGAAGAACACGTCCTGCTCAAACAGCTCCATTACATCGCGCCGGCCGGTGAGCAGGGCGATGGGCATGCCGTTGGCAAACGCCTTGGAATAGACCGCCAAATCGGGCGTTATGCCAAAATACTCCTGCGCCCCGCCCACGGCCACACGGAAGCCGGTCCACATCTCGTCGAAGATGAGCAGGGTGCCATTTTCCTTGCAGAGTCGTTCCACTTCGTGCAGGAAATTGTCCTTGGGCGCATCGAAAATAAACGGCTCCAGAATCACGCAGGCCACGTTCTCATCGAGCAGGGCTTTCAGCGAATCGAGGTTATTGTACTCAAAAGCAGCGGTCAGGTCTTTGGTTTCCTGCGGAATGCCCTTGTCGCGGCTGGTGGTGCCGATGTACCAGTCGTGCCAGCCGTGGTAGCCGCAGCAAAGCACCTTGTCGCGCCCGGTGAAGGCACGCGACACCCGCACCGCCGCCGAGCACACATCCGCGCCGGTCTTGCTGATGCGGATGCTTTCGGCGTTGGGGATGATTTCGTGAATCAGCTCCGAAAGTTCCACTTCCAGTTCATGCATCATCGAAAACGTGATGCCGTCTTCGAGCTGCGCTTTAATGGCGTTGTCGACCCGCTCGTAGGCGTAGCCCAGCGAGATGGGGCCGATGCCCATCTGAAAATCGAGGTATTCGTTGCCGTCCACGTCCCAGATGTGCGAGCCTTTGGCGCGCTTCACGTACTTGGGGCTCACGCCTTTGGTATACTGGCCGGGGCCTTTGGCGAGCGTCTGGGTCACCGGTGTCATGATTTTCTGCGCCCGGGCGTAGAGCTCATCCGATTTGGTGATGTCGGGGTAGTTTTCGTTGGAGGAAACGGTGTTTGGCATAGGGTGGGTTGTTGAAAAGAACGTCATGCAGAGCGCAGCGAAGCATCTTTACCGCTTCGTTGCAATCAGCAGTAGTTGGTATTTAGTATTGAGGTAAAGATGCTTCGCTGCGCTCTGCATGACGTTCAATTAGATTGACGTTCTACTGATGATAATGCGCAACTACTCGGCAAACTGATTTTCCAGCACGGCCGGGCCGGGGGCAATAGCCGCACCCGACTCGCCCAGATGCTCGGTGATGCGCCGGGCAATGTGGTGTCCGGTGAAGCCCTCGTACTCCAGCACCGCGCTCAGGCGGCCGGGGCGGTACCAGCGCTCCTCCAGCGCCAGCGGCAGCACGCGGGCGGTGAGCTGGTGGCGCAGCAGCACTTCGGCCAGAATGGAAAAGAGGCCACCGGTCACGAAATGGTCCTCCACCGTTACCAGGAGGCCGCCGCGCCGTGCCACGGCCAGCAGGGCAGCCTCGTCAATGGGCTTGAGGCTGCGCAGGTTAATCAGGCCCACGGACCTGCCCTGCTGCATCAGCAGCTCGCGGGCCACCAGCGTCTGCTCGAAGAGCATGCCGTAGGTGAGGATAGTGATGTCGGTTCCTTCGGCCACGATTTCGGCCTTGCCCATCTCGAAAGGGGCGTGCTCGTAGGTGGCGGGGCGGGTGTTGATGCGCACGTAAGCCGGGCTGGGCGAGGCCCAGATAGCGGGCAGCATGGCGAGCATGTCCTGCTCATCGGCGGGGGCAAAAACCGTCATGCCGGGGATGCCGCGCATTAAGCTCACGTCTTCAATGGCCTGGTGGGTGGGGCCGTTGCCGTCGGAGAGGAAGCCGGGCACGAAACCGCTCAGCTTGACGGGCAGCTGGCCGATGCCCACGTCGGTGCGGATGAACTCGAAGGCCCGCAGCGTGAGGAAGGTGGCCAGCGCGTGCAGAATTGGCACGCGGCCGCGCAGGGCCAGGCCGGCCGCCGCGCCAATCAGGGTTTGCTCGGTGATGCCCGTATCGATGAAGCGCGGGCCAAGCACGGCCGGCAGGTTGCGGATGAGGGCGCGGTTTTCGGCGGTCATCACCACGATGCGCTCATCGGCGAGGGCGGTTTCTTTTATGAGGTCTTCGTAAATCACTGATTTTTAGAATTTAAGCGGATTTCACGGATTTTGTAGTCGATTGCGCTTGGCCCGAGGGGGGCTAGCGCACCGTTAGGGTTTCGCTTGTGAGCGTGGTAGCTTCTTGGCTGTGCAACTCTTTAAGCAGCTCCGTCACTTCCTCCGAGGAGAAGTTGCAGAACCAGCGGTCGGCCCGGGCTTCAATGCTGGGCAGGCCGCGCCCGCGCACCGTGTCGCAGATGATGACTGAGGGCTTGGTTTCGGAGAAGGGGAGGGCAGCAAATGCTTCTTCCATCTGCGCGAAATCGTGTCCGTCAATCCGGCGCACTTCGCAGCCGAAGGCTTCAAACTTGGGGGCCAGCGGCTCCAGCGGAATCAGGTCTTCGGTAGCCACATTCGCCTGGAAGTGGTTGCGGTCGACGACCAAGGTCAGGTTGTTGACCTTGTGGGCGCTGGCCACCAGCAGGCTTTCCCACACGGTGCCCTCGTTCAGCTCGCCATCGCCGGTGATAACGATAACCTTGTTGGTCTGGCCGCGCATGCGACAGTCCATGGCCACGCCCAGCGCCACGCTGGGCAAGTGGCCCAGCGAGCCCGAGTGGAATTCCACGCCCGGCACGTTCCGGTTGGGGTGCCAGTAGATGTGGTCGTCGGTGCTCAGGTGCTGGTCGAGGCGGGCTTTGTCGAGGAAGCCGAGCTCCACGAAAGTGCCGTAGAGGGCGGGCACATCGTGGCCCTTGCTCAGGAACAGGTAGTCGCGGGTGGGGTCGGTGAGGTTATCAGGCCGCACGTTCAGGCAGTCGGCGTAGAGGTACACCAGCAGGTCGGCGCAGCTCAGCGAGGCACCGGTGAAGCAGCCGCCATCGGTGCTCAGGCGCACGATGTGCTCGCGCACGCGCAGGGCCAGGGCTTCTAGTTTCTGTTGTTTTTCGGGAGTCATGAGGGGTTTGTGCTTGGTTGCTGGTGCTTGGTGCCTGGTTCTCAGCGTTTGAAAGCCAAGCACCAGGCACCAAACACCAGGCACTAGATTTTTCGGGTTTGCGAGGCATCCACGGTTTTCAGCTCTGTCAAATGGTTGCGGTACCAGTTCACGCCCGCCAGGTGGGTATTAAGTTGGGCAATATCCGGGCGCTTATGCAGCAACTGCAGAATATTATCGAGGCCAAAGGTCGGGTTGGTCGGATGCAGCGCGTCATAAACAGCCTTTATGAAATTATAATCTTCCGGGTAGTCGATGGTCCAGCGGTGGCTCATCGAATAGTCAAGGCCGGTTTCCCACTCCACGTTAGCCAGCCGGAACCGGTCGGGATTTTCCCAGAAAAAGGGCGTGGTGTGCTCGCGCTCCAGCGGCCGTTGGGCCTCGCGCCAGGCGGTTTCTAATGCGGCGATGGGCATCACTTCTACATCATTGCCATCGGGGAAGGTGGCGGGGTGCAGGTTGCTCACAAAGTCGTAGCGGTCGGCAAAGTGCAGGTAGAAACCTACTACTTCGTCAATCACGGCCGGGTCGATGAGCGGGCAGTCCGACGGGATTTTCAGCACCACATCGGCTTCGTAGTGGCGGGCGACCTGGTAGTGGCGGTCGAGCAAATCGAGGGCATCGCCCCGGAAGCATTCGAGGCCGTGGGTGGCGCACAGCGCGGCAATGGCGTCGTCGTCGGCCTCGGTGGTGGTGGCCACCACCACGGTGCCGGCCAGGTGGGCGCGCTGCACCCGCTCCACCATGCGCACCAGCAGGGGCTGGCCGGCCAGCGGCAGCAGCACCTTGCCCGGCAGGCGCGACGAGCCCATGCGGGCCTGCACAACGGTCAGAATCTTGGGAACGGACATAGGCAGCAAAGTCAGCTAACGGGTAGTCGCCCCTTCAACGTGAATACGCTAAAAAGTCAGGTAAAATCAGCCGGAAATCGGGTAGCGGCCTGAGGCTTAACAACTAAAAAAATGAATTAATGAACGGCCAATGAACCATTGGCGGCCGGTGGTGCGGCAAAGGCCTCGGCATCGAGCTGCCGCAAAAAGGCCGGCCCGCTGCCCTCGAAGTGGCTAAAACCCCGGCAAATGGCCGCGATGCGTCGGGCCGAGGTACCGCCGTTCTGCCAGGGCAACTTGCGGCGCAGGTCGTCCACGTCGAAGTAGGAGTGCACGGGCTTGCCCAGGGCCAGGCCCACGTACACGACAGTCGAATACTGAGTAATGAGCTCCACGCAGTTGGCAATCATATGGTCGGTGTTGCCTTCCGTGAAAATCATTGTGCCGGCCGGGGCATTGGCGTTGATTTCGTCCACGGCGCGGGGCAGCTCCTCGTTGGGGTGCAGCTTGAAGGCCAGCGGCCGGCCGGCCGCAATGCGAACGCACTCGCGGATGAATTTGGGGCGGTTTTCGGGCGTGAAGGTTTCGCGCAGGTCGGAGGTGGCCGCCAGCACGTAGCCGTAGTGCGGGAAGTCGTTGTGCCGCACCTGGTCGATGTGGTCGAAATTGGGAATGCCCGTCACGATGAGCTTTTCGGCATCCACGCCCACCCGCTCGAAGTGCTGCTGATAGCCCACCGACGCCACGCAGTAGATGTCGCAACAGTTGTTCATGCCATTCAGGGCCGTGCCAATGGCCAGGATGGGGTAGCGGGTGAGGCGCTTCACCAGCCGTGCCCAGCGGTTGAGCGGGTCGGTCATGCCTTCCTGCACGAAAATGGTTTTGGTGCGGCGCATCAGCGGCCAGGGCACCACCACATCGGAGCAGCACACGATGAGGTCGTAGCTGTTGCCGTACACCCGCGCCTCGAAGTCGTTACGCAATTTGTGCTCCGCCAGGTACTTATCGGCCTTGGCCTTTATTTTCCCGGTGACGATGGTTTTGTCCAGCCCGCCGCTCCAGAGTAGGAATTTGTAGAAGGGGCGCTGCCAGCCATCATAGTAAAGCTGGCTGAAGTAGGGCTCAAACTCGTCGGCCAGCAGTTGCGCAATCTGGTGCATCTGCGTGGTCTGGTTGGGCGAGCCGATGAGAAAAAGAACCTTTTTTCGGGACATGCAGGACGAAAAATTGAGGCAACCGAACTGCCGGCGGGCTGCCCCACGGCAGGGCCGGCATACTGCCAAGGTACTGTATGAGGGGCGAAATACCACCCCCGCCCACCGGTTGCGCTACTGCAGCCGGTGCCAGATGGCGACGGTTGGCCCTGGCGCATTTCACCACGCCCGGCCCCGGCCAAAAACGCCCGGCCCGGCCGCCACAAGGGCACCGCGTACGCAGCTTCAACTAAATCAATCCCAACGGTTTTTCAATGGTCGACCTTAACCAGACCCGTGCCGAAAGTGGCCTCCGTACCAAATTAATCAAGAATTCAAAAGTGCCGTACGCAGCTAAAACGATTCTATATTTAGGGGCATTTATGCCCTGAATAACTTACGCCACTACCTACTTACCTCTACCATGATTCTGAGCTCCCTTCCCGATGCCGATGGCAGTCGGTGCACCCTCTCGCAAGAGCCCGGCGGCTGGCTGCGGGCTACCTGGCGCGGTTTCGTCGACATGCAGGAAGCCCTGCGCGGGGCCGATAACTACCTGCACACCCTGCAAGGGCTTCGCAACCCCTGCCTGCTCAACGACAACGTGGCGCTGATGGGGCCGTGGTTCGACTCCATTGAGTGGCTGGAGCGCGTGTGGGTGCCGCAAGCCACCGCCATGGGCCTGCGCTACGTAGCCCATGTAGTGCAGGCCGACTCGCTGTCCGATATTCTCACCGTGCATTTCGACCACGGGGCGGCCGGCCCGCTGGAGCTTCAGATTTTTCAGGACGTGGCCGAGGCCGAAGCCTGGCTGCGCGCCTGCCAGCAGGAGCGGCACGCCCGGGTGTAAGCCCCTGCCGGCAGGGCCGAACGGGGCCTACTTGCGCAGCACCCGAATGCTGACGCGCCGGTTCAGGGCGCGGTTGGCGGGGGTGTTGTTGGGCCGCACGAAGTATTTGGGGCCGTAGCCTTTGGCTTGCAGGCGGTCGGCGCTCACGCCCATGCTGGCCAGCGTGAGCATGGCCGCGCGGGCGCGGTCTTCGCTGAGCTGGTAGTTCACCAGGGCCTCGCCGGTGCTGTCGGTATAGCCGCCTATTTTCACCACAGACTGCGGAAACGTGGTGAGAATGCTGGCAATGTTGCCCAGCTGCAGCGCCGACTCGGGCGTGAGCTGGGCCTTGCCGGTTTCGAAGTTGATGCGGTCAAGATTAATCCAGCCCTTGGTCCGGTTCACCGAATCGACCTGGAAGGCGGGCGACGAAAGGAAGGTGTAAAGCCGGTTTTCGGTCGAGTTAGCCCCCACTTTCTGGGTGGTGCCGTCGGCCAGCGTCAGCACAATGGGCCGGCCGGTGTCGTAGATGTAGGTGTCCCGGTCTTGGTCGTAGCGGCCGTTGGGCTCGTTGCCGATGGCCGCCGGGCGGGCCGTGGCCAGCCGGTAGGCCCCACTGGCTGGGGCGCGGCTGGGCAGGGACTCCACGAGCCGGCTCCCCAGGGCGGGCGCGGGCGGGGCTGCCATGGCGGCGGCTTCGGGGGCCGGGCCGGGGGCCTCGGCCGGGGCCGTTTCGGGGAGGGGAATATTGGCTGCCGTAGCTGCGGCGGGGGCCGATTCCGGGTCTGTTTCTGCCACCAGGCTGGTTGTCGCCACCAGCGGCTGGTCCTGGCGCGGGGTGCTGTGACCAAAGAAGTAGCCCAGGCACACGGCCAGCAGCAGCAGCCCGCCCCACTGCCAGTACGGCGAGATGGCCCAGCCGTCGGCGGTTTCCGGGCTTGGCTCGGCCCAGGCGGCGGGGGTGGGGGCCAGCTGCACAGGTTGTACGGGCTGGTAGCGCAGGCCCAGCTCAGAGGGCAGGGGCGGCACGAGGCCAGGTTCTGAAGCTGGCAGCATGGCCGTGGCAATGGCCGCTTTCTCGGCGTGGAGCCAGTAAACGAAGTCGGTGGGCGACAGGCTTTTTTCGGTGGCGGCGTGGCCCAGCACGCCCAGCACGGCCGTGGCGGCTATTTGCAGGAGCGTGTCGCTGGCCGATGGCCGGATGGCTGCCCCGGCGGCAATGCGGCTCACGGTGCTGCGATAGGCGCCGTCCAGCAGGTCGAGGAGCAGGTTCACGCCCCGCTCGTAGCGGGCGGCCTGGTGCAGGTCGGCCAGCGGCTGGAGCACCTGGGCCGAGTCGGCTTCGCGCACCAGCTCCAGCAGGCCCTCGGGCGTGAGGCCGTGCCCCACCCGGCCCGACAACTCGTTCAGCACCAGGGGCACCGCCTGGCGTAGCGCATCCTCAACGCTGGGCGCGGCTTCATCGAGCCGGGTACCGAGGCGGGCAATGGTTTCGCGGGTGAAGCAGTAGCTAACTGATTCGTTTACAGTATTTTTCATAATGCGATAATTATTAGAAAATATTTGTTAAAACCGTGCCTGACCCCGCTGCCCCGCCGCACTCCACCGCGCCCGCACACGCGGCTCTAAAGCGTGTTGATTATCAATCTTGTGCAACTATTTCGCGGCTAAACAAAAATAACAAAATTTATTCATAATAAACATTATAAATATTAATTATAATAATACATTTAATTCGAAGCTGCTGCCCGCCGGGAAGCTACTTTTGGGGTTGCCATGAACGACCCGGAAATTCGCGCCCTGCTCTACCCGCTGCTGGCGGGCGGCGTCCGCATCGATGAGCTGCCCACGGGCACCACCCGCGCCGATGTGGTACACATCACCGAGCACTTTATGCACGGCTACGAGGTGAAGGGCGACGGCGACACCCTGCAACGGGTGGCCAACCAGCTGCGCTGCTACGGCGAGGTCTACGATTTCGTCACCTTCATCGTCACGGCAAAGCACCTGCCCAAGCTGCTGCCGCTGCTGCCCGCGTGGGTGGGCGTGCTGGTAGCTTCGGCCGAGGGACTGCACCCGCACCGCGCCGCCGGCTACAACGCCACCGTGGAGCGCGCGCCGCTGGCCAGGCTCCTGCTATTGGAAGAAGTGAAGCAGTTTTTACTGGCGCGGGGCCTCACGGGCGTGAGCACGCTGCGGAGCCGCGAAGTGAGCAATTTCCTGCGCACCACGCAGCTGGTGCCGCTTTCCAGCCTGGCGCAGTACGTGCGCGAGCGCCTCATTGCCCGCCTGCCCGAACGCCTGCTGATGCGGGCCGAGCGCAAGGCCGAGCGCGAGCGCCTGCCACCCCGCCGCAAAAAAGTCCGGCCCAAGGCCAAAAAGAAGAAGCCGGCCGGGCGCAAAAAAGCCCGTGCCGCCTAGCCGCTGAGAGCGGCCGGGCGGCACGGGCACAGGGGTGGCTAAAGCGGCTATTTCTGCTTTAAGGCACTGGCCACGGCTTGGTTGAGCAGGGGCTCCATCACGCGGTAGCCGGCCAGGTTGGGGTGCACCCCGTCTTCGCCGTAGGCTTTTTTCAGGCCGTTCTGGTCGTCTTTCAGGGCCGTGTGAAGGTCGTAGTATAGGAGGTGGCGCTGGCCGGCGTAGGCTTTAATTTGCTGGTTGAGGGCCAGGATTTTGGGGGCTGGCTCCAGGCCCTTGCGCCACCAGAAGTCCGAAGCCGGTGCCACCGCGCCCAGCACCACCCGTATGCCGTGGGCCTGGGCCAGCTCGGTCATCGTCATGATGTTGTTCATCGTGGTTTGCGGGTTGTAGGGGCCGTTGTTTTCGGCCACATCGTTGGTGCCCACCAATAGGACGACCACGGCCGGATGCAGGTCAATTACATCGGCCCGGAAGCGCACCACCGTCTGGCCCGTGGCCTGGCCGCTGATGCCCCGGCCCACATAGTCGTACTTTTTACCCTTGAAAAAGGCCGAATCCTGCTTCACCCAGCCCTCGGTGATGGAGTTGCCGATGATGACCACGCGGGGCCGGCCGGGCGTGGGGGCGGGCAGGCGCTGGTTGGCGGCGGCGTAGCGCTGGAGGTTGGGCCAGTCGTTGTGCAGCAGGTACTCCTGGCGCTGGTGGTAGGCTTCGTCGGCCGCTTTTTTGGTGGCGGCCGCGTCGGCGAGCTGCTGGGCGTGGGCGGGCGCGGCGGCGGCTAGTGCGGCCGCAAGCAGGAGGGCGGCGGGAAGGAATTTGGGGAAAATCGGGATAAGCATGGAACGGGAATAGTTCAGAACGTCATGCAGAGCGCAGCGAAGCATCTTTACCGCAATAGTAAATAATTAGTATCGAGGTAAAGATGCTTCGCTGCACTCTGCATGACGGGCTTTCGGATTGATGTCCTAAATTGATGTTCTAATTTACCACCAGCGTCATAATGGAGTGTGCGGCGGCCGTGGTTTTGGTGCCCTGGCCGCGCATCCAGAGCTGGAATTCCTCGGGCTTGTCGGTCTGGTTCATCACCACCACGGCCACGCTGCCGTCGGGGTTGCGGTAAGCGGTGGTTTGCAGGGCATCGCGGTTAGCCGAGGCGCTGATGCGCTTCGCGCCGGGGCGGATGAATTTCGAGAAGTGCCCGATGTAGTAGTAGGCGTTGGTATAAATCAGCTTACCGGTGCGGGTATCGGCGATGACGGGGGCGAAGCAAAAGTTGCCGACGTGGTTGGGCCCGCCGGTTTCGTCCAGCAGCACGTTCCAGTCGGTCCAGCCCACGGTGCCGGCGTTGAAGTCGCCAATCAGCGAGTGGCCATACTTCTCGCCCAGCGCCCAGTCGTCGACTTTGGCCAGGTCGAATTTCTCCTTGCAGCCCTCGGTGAAAATCAGGTTGGTGTTGGGGAATGCCTCCTTCACGCGCCGCTCGTTCTCAAAGAGCATGCTGCTGCCCGTCCAGGTTTCGTACCAGTGGTAGCCGATGCCCCACACGTATTTGGCGGCTTCGGGGTCGTTGAGCACGGTGCTGGCCCGCTGAAACAACAGGTCGCGGTTGTGGTCCCAGGCAATGAGTTTCTTGCCGCCTAGTCCGCCTTTGGCCAGCGTGGGGCCGAGGTAGCCTTTGATGAAATCCCGCTCGTCCTCGCCGGTAAAAATGCACGACTCCCACTTCTGGGTGGCCATGGGCTCGTTCTGTACCGTGAGGCCCCAGATGGGGATGCCCAGTTGCTCGTAGGTCTTGATGAACTTCACGTAGTAATCGGCCCAGGCCTGGCGGTATTGGGGCAGCAGCTTGCCGCCGTGCAGCATTTCGCCGTTGGTTTTCATCCAGCCGGGTGGGCTCCAGGGGCTCACAAATAAGGTCAGTTTGCCGCCGGCCGCCGCCATCACCTGCTTGATAAAGGGGATGCGGAACTGCTCATCATGCTGCACGCTAAAGGTTTTCAGCGCCTCGTCCTTGTCGGCCACGTAGGTGTAGCTGCCGCTCGAAAAGTCGGAGCTGTGGATGCTGGTGCGGCCCAGCGTGTAGCCGATGCCACTGGTGGGGCTGTAATAGGCTTTGAGAAACTCCTGCTGCTGGGGTTTGGGCAGCTTGGCGAACGTCTCGGCCGAAGCATCGGTGAGCGCCCCGCCGATGCCGAGCATGGTCTGAAACGAGTGGCTGGGGTCGACAAACACGCAGACCTGGGTTTCCACGGGCTGGGCGGCGGGCGCAAAGCTGAGGTCGCCGCCGGCCGCCAGGCGCTGGCTGGTGCCCTGCACGGTAGCAAATACGTGGGCCGTTTTGCCAGCCGCCGAGTAGGTGACTGGTGCGGGCCGGGTAGCGATTGGTTTCGTCTTGATATGCTGAGCGTTGGCATCGAGGCCAAGCACGGAAAGCAGTAGCAGGGGCGGGAGTTTAGCAAGCATGGTGGAAGGGCTAAGGGTGAGGGTGGCAGGGCCGGGAATGCAGCTGTGTGCGTAAGCGACAGCTCAAGGGCTTTTGTATTGCCTGGCCGCCCGGCCGTCCAGGCAAATGTAGCCGCCCGTGCCGAAGCTGTTGGGGTAAAAAAAGTGACTGGCTGGCTTGTAAAGCATTTTCAGTAATTGCTGATACACCTACAGCACACGTCGAGACCCGAGGGCTGGGCTGGCAGGTGCCGCGCTGGTCGCTAATCGGCCCGGCCATCATGCGCTTAAAAAACAAGCGGAAAAAGTAGCGACCAAGCCTACCAGAACTTGTCCATCCCCAAATCCGGAGTCGTTGCGCCGGTCTGACCGCCCCAGGCGGTCTGACCGGTTGTCGTCTGGGCGGAATCGTGCTCACTTCAACCGGTCAGACCGCCTGGGGCGGTTGCGCCGGTCTGACCGGTTGTCGTCCGGGCGGAATCGTGCTCACTTCAACCGGTCAGACCGCCTGGGGCGGGCTGACCGGTGCGACCGCCGCTGTTCAATAGCTGTTAAACAGGCTTGGGTAAGCGCAAGGCGTACAAGACGGTGCTTTCGGGCGTGCCGATGAGCCGCACGAAGCAATAGTGCCGACGGTTGCGGGGCCGGCAGACGGTTGGGTTGCGCAGGCTGCGGCGTTGTGGCCGGGCTGCATTTTTTGGCTGGCCACGGCGGGGTACGTCTGCGGTTGGGCATGATGAGAAAAACCCCCAGACGCAAAAAATCCCGGCCGCTGCTGCGACCAGGATTGTTGCTGTAGAGAGAGGACTCGAACCTCTAATTTTACTAGCGAGATAGGCTAGCGCGTCTGCCAGTTCCGCCACCCCACAAGGTTTAATAAGTCAAAAGTACGCCAAAGAGTTATTAATAAAAATATAAATTTTTAGATTATTTTATTGTTAAGTTTTTGTAATGGCACAATTTCATGCCATGGAAATGACATCAGTGAAATCTTAAACCCGCCGTACGCGCTGAAAACAAAGATTCCATCTTCCGCAGCCGCCCTTTTATCTTTGTTGTAACAATTAGTAAAAATAGTGACTGCCAGCTCTATTCGCAAAATTATCCATTTGGATATGGATGCATTTTATGCTTCGGTGGAGCAGCGCGACCACCCCGAGCTACGCGGCCGGCCCGTGGCGGTGGGCGGTGCGCGGGAGCGGGGCGTGGTAGCGGCGGCCAGCTACGAGGCCCGGCAGTTTGGGGTGCGCTCGGCTATGCCTAGTGCCACGGCGCTGCGCAAATGCCCGGAGCTGGTGTTCGTGCCGCCGCGCTTCGCGGCCTACAAGGAGGTGTCGCGGCAGATTCGGGCCATCTTCGCCGAGTACACGCCGCTGATTGAGCCCGTGTCGCTCGACGAGGCCTACCTCGACGTGACGCTCAACCTCAAGCAGATGGATTCGGCCACCCAGATTGCGCGGGAAATCCGGGCCAGGATTCTGGCTGAAACCGGGCTCACGGCCTCGGCGGGCATCTCCTACAATAAGTTTCTGGCCAAGCTGGCTTCCGACTACCGCAAGCCCAACGGGCAGTTTGTGGTGCGACCCGCACAGGGGCTGGCTTTTGTGGAAGGGTTGGCGGTGGGCCAGTTCCACGGCGTGGGCCCCGTGACGGCGGCCCGCATGAACGAGCTGGGCATCTTCACCGGAGCCGACTTGCGGGCGCAGACAGTGGCCTTTCTGCATCAGCACTTTGGCAAGGTGGGGCGCTACTACTTCGCCATTGCGCGGGGCGAGGACGAGCGGCCCGTGGTGGCCGACCGCCTGCGCAAGTCCATGGGCTCGGAAACCACTTTTGGGCAGGATTTGCACGAGTTTGCCGACCTGCTGGAAGCCCTGCAGCCGCTGCTGGAAGACGTGTGGGAGTATTGCCAGCGCAGCGGCATCCGGGGACGCACGGTAACGCTGAAGGTGAAATTCGGCGACTTCCAGCAAATCACGCGCAGCCGCAGCGGCGTGGGCCTGGTGCCAGGGCCGGAAGTGCTGGCCCGCATTTGCCGCGAGCTGGTGGAAGGGCTGTTTCCGCTGGAAAAGGGCGTGCGGCTGCTCGGCGTCACGCTTTCCAACCTGAGCAATGCGCAGGAGGGGGCCGGCCGGCAGCTCACGCTGAGCTTCTGATGTCTGATGCCTTCCGCACTGCTGTTGGCGCGCGTCACAGACGCGCGCCAGCAATTCGTCCAGCAATCCGTTCCGCGTCCGAATTTCGCAACCTTTGGCGGTTCTTTTTCGACTTTGGGAGCAATTACTGGTGCGATTCTGGTTAAGGAAGCAGCATCTTTACCCTTTGGCCCGCCAGGGCATAGGTACCGGCCCCGGCCAAACCCACTTTCCTTTCTTCACCAGCCCTTTTCGCATGCAATTCCCCCGCTTCAAACTGGGATTATATTCCACCTCCGTGCTGGCCCTGCTGGGGCTGGCTTCCTACTCCGTGTACCAGGGCACGCCGCCGCGCGACCAGGTAGTGCTCGGCGTGATGATGCAGGGCCTGAACCAGCTTCATTACCAGCCCGAGAAAATTGACGACCAGTTTTCGCAGCGCGTTTACGACTTGTATATCAAGCGTATCGATGTGAACAAGCAGCTGCTGCTGGTGCCGGAAGTGACCCAGCTCAGCCAGTTCAAAACCAAGATTGACGATGAGATACGCGGCGGCAGCCATGAGTTTCTGGATGCTACGAGCCAGCTGCTGGCCAAGCGCATGCCCGAGATTCAGGTGCTCTACCGCCAGCTGCTGGCTCAGCCCTTCGACTTTTCGGTGCAGGAAAGCTGGGAAACCGACCCCACCAAGGCCACCTACGCCGCCAATGCCGCCGAGCAGCGCGAGCAGTGGCGCAAGATGCTGAAGTACCAGACCCTGGCCCGCCTCTCGGAAATGATGGACGAGGAGGCCAAGAAGAAGGACAAGCCCCTGGCCGCCACCAAAGTGGGGGCCTCGCCGGCCACCACCACCGAAAAAACCCGTACGCCCGCTGAGATGGAGGCCGAGGCCCGCAAGCGGGTGCTGAAATACTACGACGACGTATTTATCGACCAGCTGCAAACCGACGCCAACGACCGCCTAGCCGCCTTCGCCGAGGCCATTGCCAACAGCTACGACCCGCACACGGACTATTTCGCGCCCATTGCCCGCGAAAACTTCGACATCACCATGAGCGGCCGCCTGGAGGGTACGGGCGCGCAGCTGCAGGAAGACGGCGGCAAGCTGAAAGTGGTCGACATCGTGGCCGGCTCGGCCTCGTCGCGGCAGGGCGAGCTGAAAGTGGGCGACCTCATCCTGCGCGTGGCGCAGGGGGCCGCCGAGCCCGTGAGCGTGGAAGGCATGCGCTTCGATAAGGCCGTGAAGCTCATTCGCGGGCCGAAGGGCACGGAGGTGCGCCTCACGGTGCGCAAGCCCGACGGGGCCACGCAGGTCATCCCCATCATCCGGGATGTGGTGGTGATTGAGGAAACCTACGCCCAGTCGGCCCTCATCAAGCAGGGCGGCCGCACGTACGGCTACCTTAACCTGCCCGGTTTCTACGCCGATTTTAGCGGCAAGGGTGGCCGCAGCAGCGCCGCCGACGTGAAGGCTGAGCTGGCCAAGCTCAGCAAGGAAAACGTGGCCGGCGTGGTGCTCGACCTGCGCTACAACGGCGGCGGCTCGCTGCGCGACGCCGTGGACATGGGCGGCCTGTTTGTGCCCACCGGCCCCATGGTGCAGGTGAAAACCAGCCGGGGCCCGGCCCAGCCCGTGGTCGATACCGACCCCGCCGTGCAGTACGCCGGCCCGCTGGTGGTGCTGGTGAACAAGTACAGCGCCTCGGCTTCCGAGATTCTGGCGGCCGCCATGCAGGACTACCAACGCGCCATCATCCTGGGCAGCACTACCTATGGCAAAGGCACGGTGCAGCAGGTATTTGACCTGGACAATGCCGTGAACGCGCAGGCCAGCGGCCTCAAGCCCCTGGGCTCGCTCAAGCTCACTATCCAGAAATTTTACCGCGTGAATGGCGGCTCGACCCAGTTTAAGGGGGTGACGCCCGACATTACGGTGCCCGATGCCCTGGCTTCCTTCGCCAAGGGCGAGCAGGAATCGGAATACCCGCTGCCCTGGGATGAGATTGCGCCCGCAGCGTTTAAGCCCACCAATACCCTGCCGGCCCTGGCCACGCTGAAGGCCAACAGCGCCGCCCGCGTGGCCGCCAGCCCTGGCTTCCGGTTGATTACCGAGGCGGCCCAGCGCGCCACCGCCCGCCAGAAGCAAACCATGCTGTCGCTGAACCTGGCCACCTACCGCACCCAGCAAGTGGAGGCCCGCGCCATCAACAAGCAGCAAACGGACGCCCAGAATGCCCTGACCATGCTGGAGGTGGCGGCCCTCGCGGCCGATGCCCGGCCGGCGTCCGACTCTACGGCCGCCAAGCGCCTCGCCCGCTTCCTCAAGCCCCTGCGCAAAGACCCCGCCCTGGCCGAAGCCGTGGCCGTGATTGGCGACGAGCTGAAGTAGGCTGAAAAGTAAATCTCACGAAAAAGCCCCCGTTGCGATTCCACAGCGGGGGCTTTTTCGTGGAGCGCAACGGCGCTTAAGTGGCTAAAAATACGCGTTGGCGAAGGTGCCGCTGAATGTTTTTTGGGTGCCCAGCGTAGGCGAAGTGCCGGTGAAGCTGAACGTGCCGGAAACAGCGCGCGGAAAAGGCGTTGTGTTTTCCACTGCCGTGATGGTGAGCGTGCCGCCCGATGGCAAGCCGGCTAGCTTCAGGCGGGAGTCGAAAACCCCGGACTTGGTATCCTCAAAAATAGCGTAGGTCGATGCGGCATTCAGGGGATATGTGCCCACTTGCACTGCGTAGGGCATGGTAAGATAAAGGCGGTAGGTGTGGGCAGCTGGCGTTGGGGCGTAGTAGTTGTCGTCGCTCAGAAGCACCGAAAAGCAGCTGGGTGCGGGCAATGTTTTTCCATCAAAACCAATGGAAAGGTCGATGAGCGAGGGACGGTACACGCTGCCATCGGCGGTAAATGCGGCGGTGGACTGCACCGCCGTGGCCAGGGGCACCCCCGTGGTTTTGCCGGCCACTACGGTCACCGCCTGCTGCCGGGGCGGCACATACCCGTGCCTTGTGGTGAAATACAAGCTATAGGTACCGGCCGGTACGGAATCGAAACGGTAGGCTCCTTTGCCGTCTGGAACCGCAGTGCCAAGGGGCTGGTAGGTATTGTCATCAACCAACGAAACCCCAAGCACGGCATCGGCCGGCTGCACAAGTCCGGTGATGGATGGCCCGACCGGTATTTCAGCAGTTGGGGCTGGGGCATCCTGAGGCTTTTTGGTGCAGGCGCTGCCCAGCAGACCGGCCCCGAGGGCCAGGGCGAGGAGATGCAGGCGGTTTTTCATGGCGTGGAAAGGGTCGGAAGTTAAATGTAGCAACGACCAACGAAAACTCCTAACCAATTGGTATGCAATGCAAATCGCTCGGCACAACCGTAGTAGCAGCAATCAATAAACAGCGCGGGCTTCGGAACCCCCGCTGGGGAGCACCAAACGGCCGCCCCGTGGGGGCGTACCCGGTGGTGCCTACCGGCCCGGAGCCGCGTCCGGCCCCGCAAACTGCACCAGCAACACGTAGCCCCGCTCAAAATTGAAGCGTTCCAGGATGCGCCCCTGCGCGGCGGCGAGGGTGCTGATGGACTCATCGGCGCGGTCGTAGAGCAGCCATACCCGGCCCTGGCCCTGCTGGCGCATCTGCCCAATGGCGTCCTCAAAAAGGTCGGTGGGGCTGGGGTGGGGCTGTTGCAGCACCACGGAACGCAGGTGCAGGGGCGGGGTGTGCAACTGCAAATAGTAGTAGGCCACCGGCGAAACGTTGTAGTTCATGAATGCGGTTTCGCCGGGGCGCTGGTGCCGGGCAATGTATTCCAGGCCGGTGCGTACTTCGGCATAGTCGCCATAGAAGGGCTTGAATAAGTGACGCAACCGCTGCTGGTTGCCCAGCACCACCAGCGAAAGTGCCACCAGCACCACAAAGGGCACCCGCCGGGTAGCGAGCGTGGCCAGCCCCAGAAACACCACCACGATAACCAGCGGCAAAAAGAACAAGGTGAGGCGGTGAATGAGCGAATAGTAATGCAGCGCCGAGGCCGTGAGGCAGACCAGCACCGGCACCAGCACCAGCCAGAACAGCTCGTCGCGCCGCCGCAGCAGCTGCCAGGTGCCTACCGCCGCGCCCACTGCCGCCAGGGCCATGGCCAGTACGGTTTTGCCAATGGCGCGGTCAGCGATGCCCGCCAGCTGGCCGCTCAGCAGGGAGAAATCCTCCCGCGAAAGCGGGGGAAAGGCCAGGAAATATTCGCGGTGAAACTGCTGCAGGTAGGTCGATTCCGCGTTGGCCTTCAGCAGCAGGAAAAAGTACACCAGGAAGCTGCCGCCCCAGCTGGCCCCCATCAGCACCAGCCGTAGCGTGGTGCGATAGTCGCGGGCCAGCAGGCTGCGCGTGAGCCACCACAGCCCCATGCCGGCCAGCACGAACACGGCCGTCATCGAGAGCCATACGGCGGCCGCGCCCAGCGCCGCCAGGCCCAGCGCCAGGCGGCTGGTGAGCGGGCGGCGGCCCGCCCAGTGGGCCACTTCCAGCAGGCCCAGCGCCACAAAGCCTTCGGTGGCATACTGCTTGCACTCGGTGGCGTAGTCGATAAAAAGCCCGCCGAAAGCCACCGAAGCCAGCGCCAGGGCGGCAAACGGGAGCGGCAGCCAGCGCTGCACCAGCTGCCTAAACAGCACCAGCGTGGCCCCGCTGCACAGCAGCGGGAACAGCCGCACCGACAGCTCATTATTGCCAAACAACCCGATGCAGGCCTTCACCACCACCGAAAACAGCGGCGGCGCGTACTGCGCATAGTCCAGGTTCTGGAACAGCTGGCCGTAGCTGCGCTCCACGTAGTTGCGGATGAGGTTGGCCTCGTCCAGGGCAATGGACCGCTGCTGCCACCACACCACCACCCGCAGCAGCAGCCCCAGGCCGATAATCAGGGCCGAGGCCCAGGCCCACCACTGGCTGCGGGCCGTAGTATGCCCGAAAGGGAGAGGCGTGTCGGTTGCTACTGGAACTGGCATAGGGCAGAAAGCCGCCCCGCAACCGGGCCTCTCGGGGTAGTTGCGGCGCACGGCTACGGTGGGTGAGCGGAAGTGAATGGGGCCTCAAAGTAAGCGCATGGCTGCGCAAAGAAGCCCCGGCCGGCTGCGGTTGGGGCCCGGAAAAGGCTGGTCAGGGGTGGCTCGTTTCCCCCTGATTTCGTAGGTTAGCAGTGGGCTTGGGTTTAGGGTCCGCTTTGCTTGTGCCATTACCTGACTCTGCTGCTTCGCCGCTGGTATTTCCCGCCGATATTCTGGACGATTTCGGGGCTGCCGACCTGCTGGCGGGCATATTTGCCACTTCCGGCACGGCCCTGATGCTGCTTAGTCCCATTTGGGCCGAAGCTGGCACAGCGGTGGTCGATTTTAAAGTTGAGCTGTTGAGCGAGGCCGCCCAGTTGCTGCTGCGCCAGCCTGCCCGCCCCACCGTAACGCACCGGGGGCTGATGTCCGGCCCCGACACCGAAAATATTCTGGATTTCTACCGGGCGGCATTCATGCTGGGCCAGCCTGACCAGCGCGATTTCACCTACCCGCTCGATGGCGGCGATGTGAGCTCCCATCTGGCCGTGCGTCGGGTAGGAGCGGGGCTGCTGGTGAGTATCGGCAACACGGCCGGCGCGGCCCACACCCTGGCCGTGCAGGCCCTGCGCGAAAGCCAGGCCCGCGAGCAAACTGCCCTGGCCGAGGCCGAGCGGGAGCGCACCCGCCTGCAGGAGCTGCTCACGCAAGCCCCCGTGGCCATTGGCCTGTTCGAAGGCCCGGAGCTGCGCATCACCGTGGCCAACGAGCGCATGGCCGCCATATTAGGTCGCCCCCTGGCCGAGGTGCTGGGCCGCCCCCTGCTCGAAGCCCTGCCCGAGCTGCGTGGCCAAGGCTTCGATGAGCTGATGATGCAGGTGCGCCAGACCCAGGTGCCAGTGAGCGGCACCGAAGTGCCGGCCGCCATGTGGCGCGACGGCCAGGTGCGCACCACCTACTACAACTTCGTGTATCAGCCCCTTTATGATGCGCACGGCGCGGTGCGCGGCGTGGTAGACGTGGCCGTGGAAGTGACTGAGCAGGTGCTGGCCCGTCAGCTCATCGAGGAAAAAGAGCAGCAAACCAACCGGCTCAACGAGGAGCTGCAAGCTGCCAATGCTGAGATTCTGGCCAATAACGACGAGCTGCACCGCACCCAGCACGCCCTGCGCGAACTCAACCACGAGCTGGAAGGCCGGGTAGCCGACCGCACCCACGCCCTGAGCCAGGCCCTGGCCGAAACCGAGCAGCAGCGCGAATCCCTGCGCCAGCAGCAGCGCCTGCTAATGCAGGTGCTGAGCCAGGTGCCTGCCTCGGTGGCCACCTTGGAAGGCCCCGAGCACCGCTTCACCTTCTTCAATACCAACTACCAGGCAATGGCCGGGGGGCGTACACGGCTAGGCCTCACCGTGGCCGAAGTGCTGCCCGAAGTAGTGCCACAGGGCTTTATTGAATTGCTGAATGGGGTGTTTGCCACCGGCACGCCTTATGTCGGGGTTGAGGTGCCGGCCCTGCTGTACGACCCGCTCACGGGCCAGCCCGAGCAGCGGTTTGTCGATTTCGTGTACCAGCCCCTCACTGACGAGGCCAACCGGCCCCACGGCATTCTGGCCTTCGTCATCGACACCACCGACAAGGTGCTCAGCCGCCGGCTGGTGGCCCAGACCAACGAGCACCTCACCACCGCCAACACCGCCCTCGATACCTCCAACCGGCAGCTCACCCGTACCAATGCCGACCTCGACAACTTCGTGTACGCCGCCAGCCACGACCTGCGCCAGCCCATCAACAACCTGGTGGGCCTGTTTGAGGAGCTGCGCCAGGCCGTGGCCTTCATCGACCCGGCCGAGGAGGAGCTGTTGCTGCCCATGCTGCACCAGTCTCTGCACCAGCTCAGCACCACCATCGACGACCTGGCCCTGGTGGGCCAGACGCGGCAAAACACGGGCCTGCCCACCGAGCCCGTTTCCCTGCACGACCTGACCCAGGAAGTGCTGCAAACCCTGCAGCCCCAGGTGCAGGCCGCCCGCGCCCGCGTCACCCTCGACTTCGCGGCGGTGCCCATGGTGGTGTATTCGCGGGCCAGTCTGCGCACCATTCTGCTCAACCTGCTCAGCAACTCGCTCAAGTACGCCGACCCTGCCCGGCCCTGCCGGGTGCATATCTCGGTGTGGAAGGACGCCGGCCAGCCCGTGCTGCTGGTGGAAGACAACGGCCTGGGCTTCAATATGCACCGGCATCAGGACGAGCTGTTTCAACTCTTCCGCCGCTTCCACACCCACACCGAGGGCACGGGCGTGGGCCTCTACCTCATCAACCGCATTGTGCAGGGCAACGGCGGGCGCATCGAAGTTGAGAGCGAAGTGGGCGAGGGTACCTCGTTTCGGGTGTATCTGTAGGGTGAAGCGGTTTTGGTGTAGGGGCGGGGGCAAGCCCTCCCGGGTACGACCCAGCCCCTATAATGTTCAAAATACCTTATAATCCCTCATGCAAGCCTTTATCTTCGACCTCAACGGCACCATGGTGCACGATATGGAGTACCACACCCGCGCCTGGCAGCAGCTCTTCAACGAAGACCTGGGCGGCCATTTCAGCTGGGACGAGGTGAAGCCCCAGATGTATGGCAAAAACCGCGAAGTGCTGGTGCGCATGTTCGGCCCCGACCGCTTCACGGGCGAGGAAATGGACCGCGTTTCGCTGGAAAAGGAGCGGCGCTACCAGCGTGAGTTTCTGCCGCATCTGGCGCTGCTGCCGGGCCTGATGGAACTGCTGGAGCGGGCCCACCAGCAGGGCATTCCCATGGCCATCGGCTCGGCTGCCATCCCGTTCAACATCGATTTTGTGCTCGATAACCTGCATATCCGGCACTACTTCCAAGCCATCGTGAGTGCCGACGACGTGACGGTGAGCAAGCCCAATCCCGAAGTTTTCCTGCGCTGCGCCGAGCTGCTCGGCGTGCCGCCCGCCGATTGCCTCGTGTTTGAAGACGTGCCCAAAGGGGCCGAAGCCGCCCAAAACGCCGGCATGCAGGCCGTGGTGCTCACCACTACCCACGCCGAAGCCGAGTTCGCGCAACTGCCCAACGTGCTGCATTGCGCTCCGGACTACACCGATGCCTTTATGCGCGGGCTGGTGGCGTAGGGGCTGGTACATTGCTGGCGCGAGTTTAGCGCAGCGTAACTCGTGACTTATTATTCGGGGGAGGCTGGGCCTCCCATCAGAACGGTCCGTTGGAACGGGGCGGCCGGCTTGCCGCTGGCGCGGCAGGGGAGGCTCAGCCTCCCCGTCATGGCGGGCACGAGTTTCGCTGCGCTAAACTCGCGCCAGTGATGGCGCGGACGCGCAGCTTCCATGGTACAGCTACGGCAGCACCGAAACCTGCACCGCTGAGGGGTGCCCGGCATCGTGGTACAGCCGGATGGTGGCTTTCTGAAAGTCCTTGGCCTCAGCCGTGGCAATGGGCACGAAGGTTTGCGGGTTGCGGTCGACGAGCGGGAACCAGGTGCTTTGCACCTGCACCATTAGCCGGTGGCCTTTGGCGAAGGTGTGGAGCACGTCGGGCAGCTCGTATTTTACTTTGGTGGGCTGGTTGGGTTTGAAGGCTTCGGGCTTCGAGAAGCTGTTGCGGAAGCGGCCGCGCATCACCTCGGCGCGCACCAGGCGCTGGGTGCCATCGGGCTGCTCGTCAATTACTTTCACAATGAAGTCGGCATCGGTGCCGGAGGTGCTCACCCACAGGTCGGCGGTGAGGGGGCCGGCCAGGGTGAGGGCAGCGGGCAGGGTTTCGGTGCGGAAGGTGAGCACGTCGGGGCGCTTGGCGGCGAAGCGCTGGTCCTCAATCATGTACTCGGTGTTGCGCTCGCCGTGGATGCCGTCGGTGTAGGGCACGGGGTTGGCCGGGTCGCTGAGGTATTGAAACGGAATCTTGACGCTTTTATCAGCACCTACTCGTGTAATATGTGGGTTATATGATTCCTTAAGTGCCTTTGATACTTCAGTTTCAATCTCACGGCCTACGATGGCAAGGCGCCCTGCTTCTTGGAAGAAAACTGTCCTTGTTTCTGTGTTAGAAGGCGGCCAGGCTGCGTAGGTTTTCCACTCATTGGTACCGGTGTTGAATACCGTGGCTTCGGCTGGGTCGAAGGTGCCTTTATCTTTCAGGTAGAAGTTGAAAAACGGTGTTTCCAGCGTCTCGCGGAATGTCCCGGCGGTGTTGGAGCCGAAGCTGAGGGGGCCGAATTTGCTCCAGTCGGGCCGGGCCCAGGCGCCGTGGGTCCAGGGGCCCATCACGAGGCGGTTGGTAGCGCCGGGGTTCTGCTTTTCGATGGCTTTGTAGGTGTTCAGTGCGCCGTAAAGGTCCTCGGCGTCGAACCAGCCGCCCACTACCAGCACGGCCGGTTTCACGCCCGTGAGGGCAGTGCGGATGTTGCGGCTTTGCCAGTAGGAGTCATAGGTTTCGTGCTGCTGGTACTCGTTCCAGATGCGGGCGCGGTTGTTGAAATACTTCGGGCCGTTGGCGTTTTTGATGGGGCCGAGGTCGAGGAAGAATTTGTAGGCATCCTTGGTTTCGAACTTGAACAGCGGCTCATATTCTGCTACCGGCTGGGGGCGCGGCACATCGAAATAATTGGTGAATTCGAAGTTGTCGAGCAGGAAAAATGCGCCCTTGTGTCGGGCATCGTCGCCGATAAACTCATCCGTGACCGGGGCCTGGGGCGACACGGCTTTCAGGGCCGGGTGGGCATTGGGCAGCGCCGCCGAGGCGTAGAAACCGGGGTAGCTGATGCCCATCATGCCCACGCGGCCGTTGTTGTTGGGCACGTTCTTCAGCAGCCACTCAATGGTGTCGAAGGTATCGGTGCTTTCGTCGTGCCGCACGGTGTTGCCGCGCGCAGTGGTGCCCGCTGGTATAGCCGGGGTCATTTCCTCAAACTTGCCCTCGCTCATGTACCGCCCGCGCACATCCTGATACACAAAAATGTACTTCTCGGCCGACAGCTCCCGGCTGGGGCCGGGGCCGCGCGGGCGGTACTTCTGCTCCCCATACGGCCCGGCCGAATAAGGCGTGCGCGTCATCAAAAACGGGTAAGGCGTGGCCGTGGAAGCATCTTTCGGCACGTAGATGATGGTGTAGAGCTTCACGCCGTCGCGCATGGTAAGCTGGCGGTCGAGCTTGGTGTAATTGGCTCTGACAAAAGCAGAATCCTGGGCGCGGGGCGCGGTTTGGGCCCGGGCGGCAGGAGCGGCGGCCAGCAGCAGAAAGGCGAGAAGCAGGCGAGGCATAAAGGGAGAGCTGTGCGAGAAGTTGAGCGCGGAACAAAGAACGGTACGGCGGAGCGCAGAATACCGGTCTGCCCGGCCGAAGTCGGCACGTTATGGGGAACCTGGAATCAACTCGTTCCGGTAAATAACGACAAGCGGTCAGACCGCTTAGGGCGGTCAGACCGGGGGCTGCTCCCTCAGCGCAGCATCTGCACCGTGGTATCGAGGCGCTGGGTGCGCAGGAAGCCGCGGTACTGCTCCTGCAGGCGGGTCATGGCGTCGCGGTGCTCGTCGCGCTGAAACAGGCGCACCTTGTACTTCTCGCCGGGGGCCGTGCGGCGCAGGCTCACGTAGGTGAGCTTGCCGGTGGATTTGCTTACCGTAGCCCCGTTCTGGATGCGCTCAATGCGCTTGCCGTTGTTGCCGAACAGGGCTTGCAGGGGCTTGAGGCCGATGAAAAGACTGGTGGCCCCTTCCAGGCCGTAGTGCCCGCTCACTTCGAGGTTGCTCAGGTTGCTGTTCAGGTGCAGGCCGGGGATGATGACCTGGCCCTGCGCCAGCACGAACTCGGCCCGCACGGGCTCGAAATACAAGTGGCCGGTGCGCTCGGATTTCATGAATTTCAGGGCCTCCATCAGGGCTTCCACGTTGATTAGCTCCAGGTCGCGGATGTCGGTTTTGAGGTAGCCGGCGGTCTGGGCCAGGGCGGGCAGAAAGGTGGGGCCCAAGTCGGTGCGGATGTCGGCCACGCCCCGCAGGCTGCCCTGAATGTTATCGCCGCCCAATACGCTCAGGCCCATGCTGGTGGCGGTGGCAAACAGGGCCGGCAGCTGAATGTCTTCCAGGCGCACTTGTAGCTGGGTGGGGTGGTGGGCCCGGTTGGCGGTGCTGCGCATGTAGCCGCTCAGGCTGAGGTGGCCCTGCAAGCCATCAAAGGAGCAGTTGTCGAGCCGGGCCTCGCCATCGAGCAGGTGCGATACCAGCCGGAACCGGCCGCCGCTCAGCACGCCATAGTGCACATTATCAGCCTCCACGCGCAGCACGGCGCTCAGCACACCGTTGGAAAACAGGGAAGGGTTGCCGGGCAGGCGCTGCCGCTGGGCCCGGCGCTCGGCGCGGCGCTCGGCGCGGGCCAGGGTGCGGGCGGTGGGCACCGTATCGGCATGCGCGGTGAGGCTGGCAATGAGGCCCAGCAGGCGCTGCACGTCGAGGGTGGTGTAGCGCAGGGTCAGGTCGGCATCGGCGGCGGTGAGGTGCAGGCCCTCCACCTGGGCCGTGCCCGAAGCCTCGCCGTGGCCGCCCTCAGGCGTGAGGAAGCGCAGGTAGGGCATGCGCAGCGTGGGGCCGCTTTTTTCGAGCTGCAGGCTCACCTGGCGCATGCTTTCGTCCTCGGGCAGGTCTACCCGGTCGATTTCGAGCGTGAGCTGGCCGTTGGCTGATAGCAACAGGTCGCGCAGGGCCGGGCTGGCCCCGCCGGGCTTGCGGCGGCTGGCGCGGCCGGTTGCCGGCCGGAGCGTGGGGCGGGGCGTGGGGCGGTTCAGGCGGGTGAGAAACTGCAGGTAGTTGATGGCCGCGAAGTGCACGCCCACATGGTACTGCACGGGGGCCACACGGTTGTCGGGGTCGGTGGGCCACTGCACGTCGCCGCGCACGTCGCCGCCCCACACGCGGCCGGCCAGGTGCTGGAGCTGCACCCGCTGGCCATCGTGCCGGATGGTCACGGCCAGGTTGCTCAGGGTATCGGTGGCCAGCAGCAGGCGCTGGCAGCGCAGGCTCACATCGAGCAGCAGGCCCGGCGGAATCAGGGCGCTGCCCAGGGTGGCGGCCAGCTGCGCCTTGTCGCGCGGGGGGCGGCCGGGCTTGGGCAGGCTGGTGGGCGCAAAGCCTTCGCCGCCAGCGCGGGGCACGGGCTGCATGAGGGCCCGCAGCTGGGGCACCCGCAACTCATCCACGGCAAACCGGCCGCTGATGCTGGCCGTGGGCAGCTTGCCATTGAGGTAGCCCAGCAGGTTGACCGTGGTGGCCGAAGCCTGAAACCGCATGTCGTTGAGTACGCCGGAGGCATTGGCCAGGTGCCAGAGGCTGTCGCGCAGGCCCACCTGCACATCCAGGCCCGAAATGTCGGCCCCGCGTGCCGGCAGCACCAGCGAGGCTTGATGCAGCGCAACCGTGCCGCGCAGCGACAGCGGCCGCTGCGGCACAGCAGGGGCGGGGCGGTCGGCGCGGGGCGGCAGCAGGCCGCGCAGGCGCACGTCTACATCGGCGGTGCCGCCCCGGGCCTGCCAGCGGTCGGAGGCCAGCAGGGCGGCCAGCTCGGTGAGCTCGGTGCGGCCCCGGAAGTGGCCGTCCAGGAAGGGGCGGCGGAAGTTGCGCAGGGTGAGGGCCACGTCGAGCTGGCCGGCGGCCGAATACACCCGGCAGCGCCGCAGCGTGAGCACCGTGGAGCGGATATTGTGCTGCGGCCCATTATCATACGTGCCCATCAA
This sequence comes from Hymenobacter artigasi, assembly GCF_012275535.1. Taxonomy (GTDB): domain Bacteria; phylum Bacteroidota; class Bacteroidia; order Cytophagales; family Hymenobacteraceae; genus Hymenobacter; species Hymenobacter artigasi. The sequence goes on from NZ_JAAVTK010000008.1 coordinate 230,791, forward strand.
ATCCCAGCGGCGGATGTGGCGGGCGGGCTCGGGCCATTGCAGACTGGCCCCGCGCAGGCTGAAGGTGAGCACATTGCGCGGCGTCACCTTCGGCCCGCTCAGGCCCGTGATGGTGTAGTGAATGTGGGCTTTGCTGGGGCTGGTGGTACCGGTGAGGTAGGGCTCGAGGCGGGGCGGCAGGGCGGCGTGCAGCACGTCCACGAGGGGCTGGTTGCCCACGAAGCGCAGCGCCATCGTGGTGCCGGTGGGCTGGTCGGCGGCCACGGTGTGGGTGCCGCTCACCCGAATGGTGTCGCCGTTGAGGGTGGCGCGGGTGCGGTAAATGAGGCCCTGGCGGTTGGCAAAGGTGTACTTGTAGTTCACCCAGGCCATCACGGGCTCGCGCTCAAACAGGGTGCCGGCGCGGGTGCGCAGATAGCTCAGCTCGCCATCGAGGGTGCCGCCCACGCGCAGCACGCCGTCGCGCAGCCGCGCCTTTAGTTTGGCCTGCCGCACTTGTACCCCAAAGGCCCCCCGCGAATACCCGTTGTGCGAGCTGAAGCGGAAGTTGTTCACCACCAGCTCGTCCAGCTTCAGATTGAGGGTGGGCGCGGCGCCGGTACCCTTGCGGCGCTTGCCGCGCAGGCCCCACGCACGGCCCAGCGAATCGACCCGCTCCTGAAAATCAATGTCGCTGATTTCGACCCGCGCCACATCAACCCGGCCGCGCAGCAGGCTCAGCAGCTCCACCCGCAAATCGGCGCGCCCGATGCTGAGCACCGGCACCGATTTCTGAAACGAAGTATCCGTGAGGGCCAGGTGCTGGATGGAGGCGGTGAGGTGCGGAAAATCGCGCCAGGGCGATATTTCAACCCGAAACGGAGCCAGCACCAGCTCCGAGTTTTGCGTCAGGCCCTGCCGCACTTTTTTGGTCACTAGGCGGCGGGCATATTCACTGCCCCGCAGCCACACGGCTAGTCCCGCACCCAGCACGGCCAGCAGCAGCACCAGTGCCAATACTCGTCGCAGGGTGAAGAATCTCATAAAATACCGGGTGCGCGGCGGGGCTGCCACGAGCTAAAGGAGCCAATGTAGGCAGCTTACGCGAAAGTTTTTGGTTGCCGGGTCAGGACTTACGCAGTTGACGATTTTTTTCCAGCCGCGAAGCGGCGACACGTTGGTCGTAAAGAATTGCGGAACCGAACAGAGCCGCAAAGCGGCGGCACATATTGCCTGAGCAGGATGCCGCCGCTTTGCGGCTGTTCGCCTACGCAGGTTCTGGCTATTCTTCGGTTGGTACGGTGGCGTCGGCGTGGGTGGTGGCCTCGTAGGTGTCGGCGTACTTGAAATCTTCCAGCCAGTAGGCCGAGCTCACCACCTCGAAGGTGATGGAGTTATCCGTTTTTTCCTTCGTGCTCAATTGCCAGAGCATCGATTTCGCTTCCTCGAATTTGTCGCCTTCCACCTGCGACGAGAACAGGCGGTTAATCAGCGCATTGGCTGGCAGGCCGGGCGCGAGCAGGCGCACCAGCGGCGCAGCCGGCTCATCATCGAATATGGCCAGGTCGGCGGGGTTTTCGGCGGTGCATTTCACCTGGAACTCCACGGCCTTGGTGGCCGGGAAGGTGCCGTTGTAGGCATCGTGCAGCAGCTGCGTGGCCTGGTAAAAGCCCTTGTGCAGCGGCAATTCGGGGTTTTCTTCCCAGAGCTTCTCAGTGAGCATCTGGTGGCCCAGGTTTTCAATCTGGCCGGCATTCAGCTCTTCCGGATACAAATAGCCCAGCACCACTTCGGCCGCCTCGCGGGGCTCCAAATCGGTGAAGGACATGAGGCACATCTCCTTCAATTCGGCTTCGCTGATGGCGTCCGGATTGTCGTAGTTCATCTTCACCAGCAAGGCTTTGTAATCGGAATTTTGCCAGGTGTTGGGCAGCTCGGTGAGGGTGGCGAAGGTGAGGCGCTCAACGGTGAATTTGGGGGCGGGGGTCAGCATATGTTAAAAAAGGGAAAGGCGGCGCGGAGCCGCCGGTACGGTTGGGTTTACGCACAGCGGCGGCAAACGGCCGGAAATGGCGTGCCGTTCTGCCGCTCACCTCACCCCCGGCCCCTCTCCCGCGGAGAGGGGAGCCGCGGCGGCGCAGGTGTTCCCGTGTCGCATATGATTTAGCTTGTGCCGGGGCCGCGCCACGATACCCAAGCCACGCCGCCGTGGCTCCCCTCTCCGCGGGAGAGGGGCCGGGGGTGAGGTTACGCCACCGGCAGCGTAAACAGAAACCGGCTGCCCGCCGCCGGCTGGCTTTCCACCCACAGCTGCCCGCCCTGCGCCCCAATAAACTCGCGCGAAATGCTGAGGCCCAGCCCCGAGCTGCCGTGCCCGCCCTGGCCCGGCACGCCCGCAAAGCGCTGGAAGATGCGCTTGTGGTGCTCGGCTGCAATGCCGGGGCCCTGGTCCTCCACGCTCACGCGCACCATCTCGCCCCACTGCATGGCCCGGATGATGAGCGGGGCCGCCGTGGGCGAGTAGCGGATGGCGTTGGAAAGGAGGTTGATGAGCACCCAGGTGGTTTTTTCCACGTCGCCGTGCACTTCGGGCAGGGCCTCGGGCAGCTGCAGGTCGAGCCGAATCTGCTTGTCGTGCAGCTGCGGGTGCACCGTTTGGGTGGCGTAGCGGATAACGTCGGCTAGGTGCATGGGCTGCACGTTGAGCTTGATGCCCGCGCCCGCGTCGAGGCGCGATACTTCGATGAGCTGGCCCACCATGTTCAGCAGGCGCTGGGTTTCCTCGCCGATGCCGGTGGCCAGCACCTGGCGCTCGGCATCGGTGGTGCGCGGGTTTTGCAACAGCATCAGGCTGAGCTTGATGCTGGCCAGCGGCGTTTTCAGCTCGTGCGAAATCGTGGCCAAAAAGGTGGATTTCAATTCGTCCAGCTTCTTAAAGTCGGACACGTTGCGCAGGCACAGGATGTGGCCGGCGGCGGTGCGCCGGCTGGCTTGGTCCACGGTTTCAATGGGGCTTATTTTGAGCTGGTAGTGCGGCGCGTCGCCCTTGTGCGGAAACATGAACACGGGGTCGGGCGTCTCATCGCCGGCCATGTTGGCTTCGGCCAGGGGCACCAGCAGGTCGCGCAGCAGCTCGTTGGTGGCGGCCACGGCGGTGGCGGGCAGGCCCAGCAGCTCCGACTGCGGCAGGCCCAGCAGGTCGCAGGCCACGGGGTTGGCCAGCACAATGGTGCCGTGCTCATCGAGGAGGAGCAGGCCCTCATCGAGGCTGCGCACGAGGCTTTCCATGCGGTTGCGCTCGGTGAAGAGCTCGGCCAGGGTGGCGCGGCGCTCGTCCTGGGCCTGGCTCAGCACTAGGTTCACGGCGGCGGCCACGGTGCCCACCTCGTCGCGCTTGCCCACGGCCACGCGGGTGGCGGGGCCGGGGCCGGCCACCCGCTCCATGTCGGCGGTGAGGCGGTGCAGGGGGCGCACCACAATGCGTGGCAGCCGCACCATCATGGTAATGCCCACCGCCGTGCCGGCCCCTACAAAAGCCAGCACCGCCAACCGCGCCGTGTTGAAATCGGCCTGCTCGATGCCATGCGCGCCGTTTTCGAGAAAGCGGATGGTGAGGAAGGCGTAGCCGCCCAGCCCCAGCAGCAGTAGCAGCAGCAGAAAGACGCTGAGGCGGATTTTCAGTTTAAGTGACATGACGCAACGACTGCCGCCCCGGCCCCCGACCAGGCGGCCGGCCGGTTTCGGCACCCAAATAAATGGAGAACAAAGGGCGGATGAGCCCGTAAATCGGCTAAAGCTATAACGCCGGCCCCAGACGGCGGCTCCGGCTGGACCGTAATCGGGTGGCGGGCCTTGTTTGCCACCCGCCCGGCCGTATCTTGGGCTGCCGCCTCCAGGGCCACTGCTACCATTAGCGGCTCTGGCCTTCCGCCACCTTTCCCTTTCCCTGGCCATGTCCCCCGCTGCTCCCCGTTCCGAAATCGATTGGGCCGCACTCGTTGCCACCGAGCGCGCCTGCCGCGAGCAGGCCGAAACTGCTTTGGCCGCCGCCCAGGCCCAGGCCGCTGCCCTGGAAGGGCAGCTGGCCGCCGTGGCCGTCAGCGCCCAGCACTACCACACCCAGCTCACGGCCCTGGTGCAGCACCTGCCGGCTGCCCTGGTGCTGGTGGACCATTCCAGCCAGATTCAGTTTGTGAATCAGGCATTTTGGGAAATGTTTGGCTTGCCGCCGGTGGCCGGCCCCCTGGAAGGCAAACCGCCGATTCCGCACGAGGCCGTTGCCATCGATAATGCGTTTGCCGACCCCACTGCCTTTGCGGCGCGGGCCCGCGCCCTGCATGCGGCGGGGCAAAGCGTGCTGCGGGAGGAGTTCCGGCTGGCCGATGGGCGGGTAGTTGAGCTTGACTACCTAGTGCTGGATACCGTGTGCGCCGGCCGCCTGATTTGCTACCGCGACGTGACCAAGCGGCATCAGCGCGATGCCGAGATTCGGACGCTTTCCTTCATTGCCCAGCAAAACCCCAACACCACCCTGCGCCTGACGGCTACCGGCGAGGTGATTTATGCCAATCCGGCGGCCGCGCCGCTGCTGCAAGCCCTGGCGGCTGGCACGCAGGGCGATTTCCAGCAGCAGCTGCACGCGCTGGTGCAGGCGGCGCTGCGCACCCCCACGCAGCAGCAGCAGGCCCTGGAAGTGGCGGGGCTGCACTACCTGTGCCGGGCCGTGGCCGTGCCGGGCCAGGAAACGGTGACCCTCTACCTCACCGACATTACGGCCCGGCACCTGGCCGAGCAGCAGCTGGCCGAGCAGCGCACCTTCTACGAAAGCATTCTGGAGCAGACACCCACGGCCGTGGCCGTATTCGATGCCCAGCACCGCTACCTGTTTGTCAACCCGGTGGTGGAGCCCGACCCCGCCGTTCGCGCCTGGATGCTGGGCCAGACCAGCACGGTGGCCAATGTGCAGCGCGGGCTGCCGGCCGCCATCATCGAGCAGCGAGCGGCTGCCTTTGCCGAAGCCCTGCGCACCGGGGCCGAGGTAACCTGGGAGGAAACCTACCCGGGGCCGCGGTATCTGCAGCGGAGCTACCGGCCCGTGCGCGGGCACGATGGCAAGCCGCTGGTCATCGGCTCGGGCAACGACATCACGGCCAGCAAGCAGGCCGAGCAGGAGATAGCCCGGCAGCAGGAGTTCTACGAGTCCATCCTGGACTTGCTGCCCGTGGACGTGGCCGTGTTCGATGCCAACCACCGCTTTCTGTTCGTCAATCCGTCGTCGGTGGCCGACCCGGTGGTGCGCCGGCAAATCATCGGCCTCACCAGCGACGAGTATTTTGCCCTTCGCCAGCAGCAGCACCCCGCCGGCCTGCACCAGCAGCGAAACCAGTACTTCGACCTGGCCGTGCGTACCGGCGAGGACGTGACCTGGGAGGAAATGCGTACCGGCCGCCACCAGCGCCCCCAGCTGATACTGCGTAACCTGCGGCCCGTGTTTGGGGCCGATGGGGCCCTGCGCCTGGTAGTGGGTTCGGGCATCGACATCACGGCCCGCTACCAGGCCGAAAAGCTGCAGCACGAGGTGCAGACCATGTTGCAGGAGCAGCAGGACTTTATCCGGCAGATTGTGGACTCCCTGCCCAACGTTATTTATCTGATGAATGCCGAAGGGCGGATATCATTTTTTAACAAGGCCTATGATGAGGCCGTGCAACGCGCTCAGCATCAGCATTCTGAAGTCACAAATCCTGTGGTGCAGCAGGAGCGGGACCTGGTAAGCGCCCTGAACCAGCAGGTGCAGAACACGCACCAATCCCTGACGACAGAGCTGCCCTTCACCCAGCTTTCGGGCGAAATACTCTATTTCCACATGCACAAGCGGCCCATGTTCCGGGGCGATGGCCAGGTCGATATCCTCACCATCGGCACCGACATCACGGCCATGAAGCGGGCCCGCCAGGAGCTGGAGCGCCGCGAAAAACAATACCACGACCTGGTGTACTACTCGCAGGCCCTGATTTGTACCCACGACCAGCAGGGCATAATCCTTTCCGTGAACCCGGCCATTGAGCGGCTCATGGGCATGCCGGCGGTGCAGCTGGTGGGCCTTCACCTGCGCAAAGCCCTGACCCCGGAACACCATGCCACCCTGCAAGCCTATCTGGACGGCTACGAGTCGGCCCTGCCGCAGCCCCGCGTAGTCAGCATCCGCAACAAGGCCGGCGAGCTGCGCTACCTCAACTACTACACTTATAAGGTGACCGAGGAAGGCTATTCGCCCTACGTGGTGGCCTCGGGCTACGACGTGACGCCCGTCGTGCTGGCCCAGCGCGCCCTGCAGCACGCCAAGCAGGAAGCCGAAGAAAATGCCCGCGCCAAGGAAGCCTTTCTGGCCCGCATGAGCCACGAAATTCGCACCCCCCTCAACGGTATTCTGGGCATGGCCGCCCTGCTGCGTAAAACGGCTCTCACCGCGCCGCAGCTCGATTACCTGGGCACCATGCAGGAGGCCGGCCAGCACCTGCTGGCCCTCGTGAACGACGTGCTGGACATGGCCAAAATCACCACCCGCCACCTGGAGCTCAACCACGGGCCTTTTGATGTGGCCGTGGCCATGCAGGGGGCCGGCCAGATGGTGGCCACCCTGGCCGCCCAAAAAGGGCTGATTCTGCACGTTGAGCCGCCGCATTCGGCCGAGCTCCGGGTGGTGGGCGATGCCTACCGCCTGCACCAGGTGCTGCTCAACCTGTTGTCAAACGCCATTAAGTTCACCGAGCAGGGCCACATTCGGCTGGGGGCCGAAGTGCGCCACGATACGACGCAGGAGCTCGCGCTGCGCTTTTGGGTGGCAGATACCGGCATCGGCATCGCTCCCGAAGAACAGGCCCACATCTTCGACGCCTTCAGCCAGGCCAGTGCCGAAACCAGCATGCGCTTCGGCGGCACGGGCCTGGGCCTGGCCATCAGCCAGCAGCTGGTGGAGCAGATGGGCGGCACCCTGCGCCTGTGCAGCGCGCCCGGCGCGGGCACCACGTTCTCGTTTCAGCTGGCGCTGCCCCGCGCCCCGGAGCCGGCCGTGCCGCTGGCCCCCGCCCCGCCCGATGATTCTTACGAAGCCCTGCGCGGCCTGCGCGTGCTGCTGGCCGAAGACAACCTGGTAAACCAGCGCATTGCCGTGGTTGTGCTCGAATACTGGGGCGTGCAGGTGCGGGCCGTGGGCAATGGCCTCGATGCCCTGGCCGAGCTGCAGGCGCACGCCTTCGATGTGGCCCTGCTCGACATCCGCATGCCGGGCCTGAATGGAGTGGAGGTTACCCAGGCCATCCGCCGGCACCCCGACCCGGCCCGCGCCACCCTGCCCATCATCGCCCTCACCGCCAATGCCTTCGCCGCCGACCGCGCCACCTACCTGGCCGCCGGCATGAATGCATGCCTCACCAAGCCCTACGAAGAAACCGCCCTCTGCCAGCTGCTGCTGGATTTGACCAGCTCAAAGCGACCGTAACCCTGGCGCGAGTTTAGGCGCAGCCGTAACTCGTGCCTGCCATCCGGGCGAGGCTGTGCCTCGCAATAGAACGGCGCAGTGGGCGCGGTACTGGCAGTACTGGCGCGAGTTTAGGCGCAGCCGTAACTCGTGCCTGCCATCCGGGCGAGGCTGTGCCTCGCAGCAGAACGACGCAATAGGCGCGGTACTGCATTGCCGCTGGCGCGGCAGGGGAGGCGCAGCCTCCCGCTCATTTTCGGCACGAGTTACGCTGCGCTAAACTCGCGCCAGTTAACGCAACCTATCCCAGCCCGTATTCCTCCAGCTTCCGGTACAGCGTAGTGAGGCCAATGCCCAGCCTTTTTGCCACGTCGGGCTTGTTGCCGTCCAGCTCGCCCATCAGCTTGCCGATGTGGCGGGCTTCTACGGCCCGCATGCTGTCGTCGGCGGCATCGGCACCGGGCCGGGCGGGGCGGCCCAGGGCGTGGAACTCGTCCGGCAGATAATCGGCCGATAACATTTCCCCGGCGGGGGCGAGGATGGCGGCGCGTTCGAGCACGTTTTTCAGCTCGCGCACATTGCCGGGCCAGGGGTAGCGCTGCAGCAAGGTGAGCGCCTCGGCCGAGAGGCCGGGCAGGCGCTTGCTGAGGCGGGCGGCGAAGTGTTGGAGGAAGTAGTTGGCCAGCGGAGGTACGTCGGTGGGGCGCTCTTTGAGGGAAGGTACGTGGATGACGAACACCGAGAGGCGGTAATATAAATCGGGGCGGAAGCGGCCTTCGGCGGCTTCCTGCTTGAGGTTGCGGTTGGTGGCGGCCACCAGGCGCACGTTCACCTTGGTGGGCTTGGTGTCGCCGAGCTTGGTGAAGGTCTGGCTTTCGAGCACGCGCAGGAACTTGGCCTGCACGTTGAGCTCCAGCTCGCCGATTTCGTCCAGAAACAGGGTGCCGCCGTTGGCTTCTTCCAGCAGGCCCTTCTTGTCGGCCAGCGCGCCGGTGAAGGCGCCTTTTTTGTAGCCAAACAGTTCGGATTCGAGCAAATCTTTGGGAAAGGCGCTGCAATTGACGGCCACGAAGGCCTTGCCCTGCCGCCCGCTGGCCTGGTGGATGGCCTGGGCAAAAAGCTCCTTGCCGCTGCCGGTGGGGCCTTCGAGCAGCACGGTGCTGTCGGTGGGCGCTACCTGGCGGGCCAGCTGCTGCACGCGCCGCAGCTCGGGCGAGTCGCCAATCATGGACTCAAAGCGATACTGCTGGCCCACGCGGCGCTCCAGCTCGGTGACGCGCTGGCGGAGGCGGGCTTTTTCGGCGGCACGGTCGACCACCACCACCAGCTGCTGCTCAAAATCGCCCTTGGTGAGGTAGTCGAACGCGCCGAGCTTCATGGCCTTCACGCCGTCGGGGATGGTGCCGAAGGCGGTGAGCAGCACCACTTCGGCATCGGGGGCGGCGGCTTTGAAGCGGGGCAGCAGGTCGACGCCGTTGGCATCGGGCAGCTTCACGTCGGAGAGCACGAGCAGGATGTCGGCGGCGTGTTGTTGGAGCAGCTCTAGGCCGCGGTGGGCGTCGGGGGCTTGCAGCACGGTGTAGCCTTCCAGCTCCAGCACCTGGGCCAGCAGCTGGCGCAAGCGCGCTTCGTCGTCGATGATGAGCAGGGTACCGGTGGGCATTTAGAGCGGAATTGGCTGGATGGGCCCGCAATTACGTAGTTTTGGATATGCTAAAGCGCCTCCACCTTCAGAATTTCACCGTTTTCGCCGATGCCGACTTCGAGTTTGTGCAAGGGCTGAATGTGTTGGTTGGTACCAATGGCACGGGCAAAAGTCATGTGTTGAAGCTGGGATATGCAGTCGAATCAGCCAGATTTGATATTAGTAAACAATTCACGGTTGGCAATTTACAAGAACCCTTAACCAGTTCCATTGCGTGGACAGGAACTCTACACAAATTGCTGCCTGATATATTTTTATCTACTCGAATTGCACCACTTATTAGGTGGGATTCGGAAGGCGATGCAAAGGTTGAAGCTGATTTTGGGACTGATAATGAGGTAATTTTTGAATTAAACTCCTCAGTTAAGGAAATAGACCGCAAAATAGCTAGTGTAGGGGCAACACATGCATCCACAAAAACCGATAAAGTATTTAAGCCCGTTTTTATACCAGCTAAAGAAATTCTTTCATTAAGCTGGATGCTGCCCGGGTCAGAACAATTAGTTTTCCCAATAGAGAAAAGCTATTTGGACTTACTTGGTCAACTTCGTCTTCTATCACTTCGCAAGCCTGAATCCATTCAAGCAATTCAATCATTGACTGATGTATTGGGCGGAGAAGTGAAAGAGGAAGAGGGTAAATACTATCTTGTTAACGCTGATGGGAGGAGAGTAACTATAAATTTAGTTGCTGAAGGATTACGCAAATTTGGGACGTTACAAAAGCTATTGGCTAATGGTAGTCTTACTAAAAACGCCACGCTTTATTGGGACGAGCCCGAAGCCAATTTGAATCCTGCGTTGCTCCGGAAACTTGCAGCTATACTTGCCGGATTAGCGCGTCAAGGATTTCAAATTATTCTGGCCACACACAGCATGAGTTTATTGAAAGAATTTCATATTCTTTCGCGTCAAAAAACGGACGAGCCATTACCGATTCGCTATTTCGGTTTGAATGCGGAATCTGGTCAGCCTACTACGGTGGTTGCGAGAGACGATTTCAAGTTTTTGCCAGATGTGGTGGCACTTGAAGTTGAATTAGAGCAAGCTGATGATTTAGAAGAAATTTTCGCCCGTGAAGACCGTCAGTTCCATGCCGATAGTAACTGAGCGAAAACTGGAACTGGAATTTTCAGAGGACTGGAAGATTATTCAGTACGACCAGCAAGCAAATCCTAAAACGGGGGAGGCAGCAAGTTTCTATCGTCGCATCATTGAGCGCGGTGGGGTGCAGCAGGTACGCGGGGTAGACATCGTGTGTCGGTTGCCTGATGTTCCGGCAAAACTTCAGTTCATCGAAGTTAAAGACGACCGGAAGCGGACAATAGGAACAGGCGACCGTCACGCTGAATTATTCATTTCGGTATTGCAAAAGACTGTAGGTACGCTTGCCGGGCTTGTGTTGGCTGAGCGTTTGGGCGAAGCTTCTCTGCACACCCAAGCCTGCCTAAGTCAAAACCCGCCCATTGAAGTGGTACTGTTCTTGGTGGAGCCTGCGCTTGCACCAATTACGAGTGCTGAAAATGGCTTGTCCCGCTTGGTAAAAAAAGAAAGAGTAGCGGCCCTCGACCAGCGCCTGACGGCCAAGCTGGATGAATGGGGAATCGTGTTTGCGCTCTATAATCTATCGAACCGGCCACCCCGCGACTGGCAAGTGCGCGACCTCGCCTAACTCCCCCGAATCTCCTGCTTGATGTGCTCGACGAACTGGGCGAATTCGGGTTCGGCTTCGACGTTTTCGTGCCAGGCGAGGCCCATTTCGGCCAGGTTGTATTGGTGCTGGGGGCTGATGGTGGCGCCCGGCACGAGGGCCCCGGCCGCGTCGTGCTCGTAGCCGAGCAGCCAGAGGCGGTCGGCCAGGGCGGTGGTGGTCACGATGTCGTGCGAGACGATGATGACGGTGTTCAGCTCGTCCATGGTGGTGACTTCGACGATGATTTTCTTCACTTCGTCAATCATGGCCACGTCGAGGCCGGAGAAGGGCTCATCGAGCAGGATGAGGTGGTCGGAGCATAGCAGCTGCTGGGCGATGGCTGCCCGCTGGCGCTGCCCTCCCGAGAGCAGGGCGGGGTACTTGCGCCGGTGCGGGGCCAGGCCGAAGCGTTCGAGGTAGGCGTCGACGTGCTGGCGGGCGGCGGCGGGGGCGTGCTTGCGCTGGGCGGCCACCAGCAGGTTGTCGTGCAGGGTGCGGTGCTCGAAGAGGGGGTAGCGCTGCTGCACGAAGCCCACCATGCCGGGCGTCACGGACTGCTGGGCGAGGCCCACTTCCACGGTGCCGGTGCCGGGCGCCACGAGGCCCGCCATGATGCGGCACAGCACCGACTTGCCGATGCCCGAGCGGCCGTAGAAGCCCACGACCTGGCCCTGGCGCATGTTGGGGCGGGTCACGTCGAGGACCTGGGCGTTGATGTCGCGCAGGATGGGTTCGTTGTGGAAGGCGATGGAGACGTTGTTGAGCGTCAGGATGGGGTCGCGGTAGGCGTGGGTGTGGGCAGTCATGGCGCGGACGGAGTACCCCACCCCCCGGCCCCCTCCCCTCCGGGAGAGGGGGAGCCACGATGGCGTGGTTGACTCGTTGAATAGTTGTTAATCTTGAAGCAAAAAGAGTAGAATTATTAGGCTCCCCCTCTCCCGGAGGGGAGGGGGCCGGGGGGTGGGGTGAACGTTAGGCGGCTCCCAACTGCGAATAAGGGAAAAACACCCTTCTCAGCAGCACAAACACATAGTCCTGCGCCGCGCCAGTCGCCAGAATTACCAGCTGAATGGCCAGCACCCCATCGAGGTGCAGGTACCGGTTCTGCTTATAGAGCAGCAGCCCGATGCCGCCTTCCGACTGATAGAGCGTTTCGACCAGCGTAATCATGGTCCAGATAATGGCGAAATTCTGGCGCACCACTTCGAGCATCTCATCGAGCTTGCCCAGCACCACCACTTCGTAGAAGCTGCGCCACTCGCCCATGCCCAGGGTGCGGACGTGGTCCATCTCCTCCTGCGTGGTGGTCAGAATCACGCTCGTCATGCCCGTGACCAGGTACACGGTGGCCCCGAAAATGAGCACCGAGAGCTTCACCTGGTGGCCGGAGCTGACCATCAGAGCCATGAAAAACGTGAGGCCGGTGAGGGTGAGGTAGCGCATCTTGGAGGCCGCGTAGGCGATGGGCCGGAAGAAGGGCAGCGCCGTGAGGTAGGAAATGGCCAGCGCCAGCACCGTGGCCACGGCCAGCGCCTGCAGGGCAGTGGTCATGCTGGCCCACAGCTCCGGGATGAGGCCCTGCGTGGTAACCAAGTCGCCGAGCGAGCGCACAACTTCGCCCAGGCTGGGGAAGAGCTGCATGGGATAAAACAGCCACAGCAGCAGCAGCAGGGCCACTTGCGCCACCACCATCGAGGTGAAGACGAGCGGGCGCGGCTGGGCGTTGGGGGAAAAGAGGGTTTTCATAATAGGGAGAGGAAAAGGCGGTCAAACTCCCCTCCTTACCAAGGAGGGGACGTTGAGCCGCAGGCTCAACTGGGGTGGTTGTGGGCGTATGAGCCGTTAGGGCTGGCTCGGCGGGTTTCGTTAGGAGTTCGTTCAGGTGTCGTTCAACGAGGCCAACCACCCCCGTTCGCGCCTCTTCGGCGCTCACATCCCCTCCTCAGCTGAGGAGGGGAGTGACGTTCTAATTGCCCAGCACTACCTCCACGCGGCGGTTTTTGGCCTTGCCATCCGGCGTGGTGTTGCTGGCTACCGGCTCGGTGGCACCGTGGGCGTACACCTGGATGCGGCCGTCGGGGAAGGCGCTGTGGCTTTTGGTTTCGAGCCAGTGTTGCACGGCCATGGCGCGGTCTTCGGAGAGCTGCTGGTTTTTGCCGGGGTCGCCGGCGTTGTCGGTGTGGCCGTGGACGGCTACTTTGAGGCGGCCGGCTACTACCAGGTCATCGAAAAGCTGGGTGAGCTCGCGGGTGGTCTGGGGGGTGAAGCTGCTCTGGCCGCTGTTGAACTCGATGTTCCAGGCGCGTTTGCTTACGCTCTGGCGGATTTCATCGCCGGCGGCAAACTGCGTGGTTTCGGCGGGAGCCACGGCTTTGCCTTTGTACTGGGCCTGCAGCTTTTGCAGGGGCGCGAGGTCCAGCATTTCGGTGAGGGGCACGTAGGTAGGCAGCTCCTTGGGGTAGAGTTTTTTCTGCACGTCGCCGAAGGTTTTATACACCGAGGCGTAGATGTTGGTGCCGCCTTCATCGAGGCCGAACAGGCTCAGGTTGTCGCTGAAATTGAAGGCTTTACTGCCGCCAAGCTCCACTACTTCGCCGTTGCGGTCGGCCTCGCTCACGCCCTTGTAATACTTCAGCCAGTAGGCGCCGGGCTTGTCCTGGTCGCCGTACACGGTGGCCGAAATGTCGGCGGCGCGGGTCAGGGCTTCGGGGTGGCTTTTCACCTGGTCGCCGGCCACGGCGAAGGCCGTCATCAGGCCCAGCACTTCCTTGGGGTGGGCGTCGTACCAGCGCTTGGTGGTTACCATGATGTTGGGCATCTGGTTCGAATAGTCCTTGGTGCTCACGATGTTCACGAGGCCGCCGCGCTGTTTGGCGATATTCACGTCGCCGGGCGTCCAGGTGGCCACGGCGTCGGCTACCACGTCCACGCTTACGCCGGTGTTCTTGCCGTTCACCACTTTGGTGCGGGCTTCGGGCTTGCCGAGGATGTATTTCTCGGCGGCCACCAGAAAGTCGCTGGCGGCCATGAAGTTCACGGCTTCGGGGTCGTAGGTGGTTTCGTCAGGGTTCACCTTCAGGCCGTTGTCGGCGCACCACTTCAGGGCGATGTTCTGGTCGCCGTCGCGCAGGTAGCAGGCCACGGTTTTGCCCAGGGCCAGCTTGGGATTGTCGAGCCACTCTTTGGGGCCCATCAGCTTGTCTTCGCCGAAGGATTTACCCACCGAGTAGGGGATGATTTGCAGCTGCGTGCCGGTCTTTTTCAGCTCGTCCTGCACGGCCGAGAAAGCCGGCAGGCCGTCGCCCATGATGCTCACAATCAGGCCCGGGGTGGCCGGATTGCTTTGCAGGTCGAGGGCGTTTTTTACCAGGTCGGCCTGCATCTTGCTCACGTCGTCCTGACGCACAATCTGCATGTCGAGCCCGTTGGCGGCGGCGGCCGAGCCCATGGTGGAGCGCGGGCCGCCGTTGGCCAGCATGCCGGCCATCTGGCTGTTCCAGGCCATCACCTCCCAGGTGAGGGGCGTGCCCTTGTCGGCCGGGGCGGTGCCGGGCATGGTGGCCAGCGGCACCACGGTGCTGGCTTTGTTGCCGCCGGTGGTCGCGGGCAGCTCAATCGTGTTCAGAAGCACCGACTGCGTGTCGGCCTTTTTAAAGACGGCACCGCTGGTTACCAGCTTGTTGATGCCGAAGTACAGGAGGCCAAAAAGAAGGAGGCCAATAATGAATTTACCGCGTGTTGTCATTGGAGTAGTAGCGCGGACTCTGTGAGTCCGCGATTAGGATAAAGGGTTTGTTCGTAGGGAGTTGAGCAGTGGCTTTTCGCGGGCTCATGGGCCGCGTGGTGCCGGCCGACCGTTGTATTCGCGGGCTCACAGCGTCCACGGTACTTACCACGGCCCAGGCCAGCAAAAAGCTAATCAAGCAGGCTAGAGTAGGCATCATCGGAGGCTTTTTTGGTGGCGAGAATGGACTGGGGCGCTTGCGGCTTTTCGTTGAGCACGGCGTTGAATTCGCCTTTCTGGTATTGGTCGAGCAGGCGCTGGCCCTTCTCGCTCATCACCCCGTTCTGGATGTCCATCTCCTTCACGAACTCCTGCGAGTAGCGCATGGCCTGCTTAATCTGGCCCAACTGCTGGGCCATGTCCTCGGCCACGCGGTCGGTGGCCAGGTCGAAGAAGTACTTCTTGTCGGGGTCGCCGCGCAGGATGTTCATGGCGGCGCGCATGCCCGAGCTGGTGCGTTTCACCAGGGCGTACTCGTCCTTGAGCAGGTTGACTTTGAACTTGCTGCCGTCAATCTGGCGCAGGGCGGCTTTCAGAATCTGGCGCATTACGACCGTCACGTTGGCCGTGGTGGTGGCCATCGGTTGCAGGCGCTGGCTGTAGTCCTGCACTTGGGCGGCGCGCATGGCGTAGCTCTCGGCGGCGTCCTTTTCGCCCTGGCGGGTGGCCGAGTCGGCCAGCGCCAGGTACTCCTTTATCTGGGCGGCGTTGGCGGCCAGCTTGCGCTTCACCAGCTCGTGCGCGCCTTCGATGTTGGTGACTTCGGCGTCCATCTTGCGGGCTTCCTTCTCGGTATTGGAGATGTAGTCTTCCATGATGCCGATGGGGTTGGTATTGACGAAGATGCCCGCCATCGAGCGCAGCACGCGCTGCCCGGCGTACCACAGTCCGGCGTGAATCCGCTTGTTGGTGGCCAGCAGAAACAGCACGAACAGCGTGCCCAGCCCGATGCCCAGCTTCACGGTATCGAACACCATGTCGACGAGGAAGGGCAAAATCGAGCCCCAGAAATACACCGCCGTGCCCACCAGCCCGATGAGGACCACGCGGCCGGCTACTTTTTCCGGCTGCTGCCACTTGGGGAGGCCGGGGGCGGAATCGAAAGAAGGAAGTGCGTTCATGGCGGTGGTATTGGATGGTGGAGGTGGTGGCCGGTGCGGCCTTTAGTTGGTTACCTCCACCATATTTCAATACCAATGCCGTTTCGGTGATATCTGCCGTGAAATTCGTTTAATTATTGATTTTCAATAGGATAATAAAAAAATTCCCGCCGGGCACAAGGCCTGACGGGGATAAATTTTTCCAAAATGGAAAGCGGATTTTTTCAAATCAGCAAGGCGGGGGGCACCCTTCGCGTCTGTCATGCTGAACGCAGTGAAGCACCTTATCACGCCTGAACATTTCGTTCGAACGTGATAAGGTGCTTCACTGCGTTCAGCATGACAAGCGCGTTGCAGAAACGCCCAGCTTCTGCCTGTTCCTCAGCGCACCAGAATCAGGGCGGAGTTGCCGGGGACCTGCACGCCGCTGGTCACCTCCAGCACGTCGAGGCCTTCTTCCTGGATTTGGTCGCCGCGCAGCACTACTTTATAGGTTTCACGGGGCAAGGGCACGCTCCAGGCCCCCCGGTTGCCGTTGAAAATGACGGTGATGGTGTTCCAGGCATCGCCGCCGGCGTGGTCTTTTAGCTGGTAGGCGATGATGCCGGGGGCCATGTTGGGCAGGAATTCGAGGTGCTGCTGAATGAGCTCGGTGGTGGGCAGGCGGAAGGCGGGGTGGTTGCGGCGCAGGGCCAGCAGCTTGCGGTAGAACTCGTACACGCCCACGTACCTGGCCTTGCGGCCCCAGTCAATCTGGTTCACGCTGTCGGGCTGGTTGTAGGAGTTGGAGGAGCCGCCCTTGGTGCGCAGAAACTCATCGCCGACCGGCAAAAACGGCACACCCTGCGAGGTGAATACGATGGTGTTGCTCAGCAAATCCATCTTAATCAGCGTATCTTCCGAGGTGTTGGGGTTCGATACTTTGAGTTTGTCCCAGAGCACCCGGTCGTCGTGGCAGGCCACGTAGTTGATGGCCTGCGACGGGGAGCCGGCCCACGGTGCTTTCGAGTAGTTGACCTTAGCGTAGTTAATCTGCGGGTGCTGGGTGGCGGCCACAATGCCGAATTTCACGCTTTCCTCCAGGCCGGGCTGGCCGCTGGCGAAGCCGGGCTCGGTCTGGTGGGCGTAGTGGCCCTTCACACCGTCGCGCAGCTCATCGCCAAAGGCGGCAATACGGTCCAGCTTCATGATGTTGCCTTTGAGGGCGCGCTTGGCATCGGGCAGGGGCGAGGCGCCGGCGGTCCAGCCCTCGCCGTAGATGAAAATACTGTGGTCCTGCTGGTCCAGCGCCACGCGCACGGCGCGCATGGTTTCAATATCAACCACGCCCATGAGGTCGAAACGGAAGCCGTCGGCGTGGTACTGCTGCGCCCAGTACGCCACCGATTCCACGATGAGCTTGCGCACCATGGTCCGCTCCGAGGCCACTTCGTTGCCGCAGGCAGTGGCGTTGCTCAGGGTGCCGTCGGGGTTGTGGCGATAGTAATAGCCGGGCACCAGCTGCTCAAAATTGCTGCGGCCGGCATCGGCGGTGTGGTTGTACACCACATCGAGCACCACGCGCAGGCCGGCCCCGTGCAGGTTTTCCACCAGCTGCTTGAACTCGCGGATGCGGGCGGCGGGGTTGGTGGCGTCGGTGGAGTAGGTGCCTTCGGGTACGGTGTAGTTCAGCGGGTCGTAGCCCCAGTTGTAGCGGTTGGCGCTGGCGGGCGCGGTTTCGTCGATGCTGGCGAAATCGTTGGTAGGCAGCAGGTGAACGTGGGTCAGGCCCAATTCCACCAAATGGTCGAGGCCGGTGCTCACGCCGTCGGGGCCGCGCGTGCCGGTTTGGGCCGCGCCCAGAAACTTGCCCTTGTGCCGCACGCCCGACTGCGGGTGCATAGTGAGGTCGCGGACATGGACTTCGCCGATTACAATGTCGGTGGCCTGTTTCAGGGCGGGGCGCAGGTCATCTTTCCAGCCCGGCGGCTCGGCGATGATGGGGTTGAACACGGCCCCGCGCAGGCCGTTCACGCCCACGGCGTGGGCGTAGGGGTCGGCCACTTCGGCCAGGGTTTTGCCGGCTATGGTGGCCTGCACCGTGTAAAAGCCGGTGGTGCCAGCGGGCAGGGTGTAAGTCCAGGTGCCGCCTTCGGCTTTGGCCATCACAAAATCAGCCTTGGCCGGGCCGCCGGTGCCGGCAGCATAAAGGCGCAGGTGCAGGGCCGAAGCGGTGGGGGCCCACACGCGCAGCGTGGCCTGGCCCCCGCGCCAGGTTAGCCCCAGGTCGGGGCCAAGGTAGGTGGGATAAGTAGAATAGTCGGGAAGAGATGGTGCCGATATTGCGGGAGCAGGGGAGAGCAGCACAAGCAGCAGTAGAAGCGGGCGAGTCATGGGGGCAAAGGTCGGGATTGCGGGCGGAAGTCTAACTCCCCCAAACTCCCCTCCTTACCAAGGAGGGGATGCTGACGCAAAGCGTCAGCTGGGGTGGTTGTGGCGTTGAACGGTGACAGAGCGGTGCGGAACTGGTCCCGAGTGGTGCGGAACTGGTCCCGACCGTTCAACGCCACAACCACCCCCGTTTCAGCTTCGCTGAAACATCCCCTCCTTGGTAAGGAGGGGAGTCTTGTCCTTCAAACCCCGCCTACCTGCCCAACGGTAAAACGCTGCCCGCCGTCGATGGAATCGCGGGTGCGGTCGGTTTGGCCCGGCTTTGGAATATGGGACCGGTATGTTTGTTTCGATTTCGCCCCCGTCTATGCCCGTTCTCACGCCCCGTCGCTACCTCACGCCGCTCATTCATGTACTGGTGTGGGGGCTGTTCGGGCTCACATTTTTGCTGTTTCAGCCGCTCACCGGGCGGCTCACCATGCCGCCGCAGTTCTGGCTGAAGCAGGGCCTCATGTTTGCCGCCTGGGTGGCCACATTCTACCTCACATCCAAGGTCACGGTGCCGCGCCTGCTGCTGAATGGACGCACGGAGTGGTTTATTCTGGCCCTGATGGTGACCACGGTGGTGGTGCTCAGCTTCAGCCGGTTTCTGGAATCGGTGCTGGACCTGCCCGCGCTCATGGACAAGGCCTTTATGGCGGCGGCTGGCCGGCCCCGGCTCACCCCCCGGGGCATGCGTTTCGATTCGATGGGCCTGCTCACCACCATGTTTGTGCTGGGCATCAGCACCAGCATCACGGTGGTGCAGAAGTGGCAGAACGACGCCCAGATTCGGCAGAGCCTGGAGCAGCAGCGCGTCAGCTCCGAGCTGTCGGTGCTCAAGGCCCAGATTAACCCGCACTTCTTCTTCAATACCCTCAACAACATCTACGCCCTCACGCTGCTCGACGGCGAGCAGGCCCGCGTGGCCATTCACCGGCTCTCGCGCATGATGCGCTACGTGCTATATGACACCGCCGGCGGCCTCACGCTGCTCAGCCAGGAAATTGCCTTCGTGCAGGACTACATCACCCTCATGCAGCTGCGGCTCGATGAGCGCGTGACCGTAACCTTCGACCGCCCCGAGCCCGTGCGCGATGTGCCCGTGGCCCCCATGCTGCTGCTGCCCTTCCTCGAAAACGCCTTTAAGCACGGCGTGGCCGCCACCCAAAGCAGCCGCATCTTCATCGGCCTTACCCAGCCCTCGCCTGATGTGCTGGAGCTGGAAGTGCGCAACACCCTGCTCGCGCTGCCCAGCACCGACCTGGCCGGCAGCAACGGCATCGGCCTGGCCAATACCCGCCGCCGCCTCGACCTCCTGTACCCCGGCCGATTCAGCCTGCTGGTAGACGACCACACGCCCGCCAACGAATTCCGCGTGCATTTGACGCTTAATACCGGGCAGGAGGGTGTGAGGGTAGTAGGGTAGGAGTTGGTCGCGCCACCACCTTAAACCTCCCCGCCTTCTTACCCTCCTACCCCCATACCCTCACACCCTAAACGCATGACGCCCCTCAAAACCATTGCCGTCGATGATGAGCCCCTGGCCCTGGGCCTGGTCGCGTCCTTCGTTCAAAAAACGCCGTTTCTGGAGCTGGTGGGCAAGTTTGGCAGCGCCGTGGAGGCCCTCAAGTACCTGCACGAGCACCCCGGCACCGTTGATTTGGCCTTCCTCGATATTCAAATGCAGGAGCTCAACGGCCTGGAGCTGGCCCGCGTGCTGGGCCCCACCGGCCCGCGCGTCATCTTCACCACCGCCTTTAGCCAGTACGCCCTCGAAGGCTACCGCGTCGATGCCCTCGACTACCTGGTGAAGCCCTTCAACTACGAGGAGTTTCTGCGCGCCGCCGGCAAGGCCCGCGCCTACGCCGAGCTCACCGCGCAGCACGCCACGGCCCCCGCCGCCAGCCCCGAGGAAGAAGAATACCTCTTCCTGAAAGCCGAGTACCAGCTGGTGCGCGTAGCCCTCAGCGACATTCTCTATATCGAAGGCCTGAAGGACTACGTGAAAGTGCACCTCAAAAGCACGCCCCGCGCCCTGCTCTCCCTCATGAGCCTCAAGGCAATGGAGGAAAAGCTGCCCGCCCGGCGCTTCATGCGCATCCACCGCTCGTTCATCGTGGCGCTCGATAAGATTGAGGCCGTGCGCCGCCTCACCGTCCAGATTGGGGCCGTCACCATCCCCGTGGGCGACCAGTACAAAGAAGCCTTCCTGCAGTTTCTCAGCCGCTGGAGCTAAGGCGTGTTATGGTGATAAACCGAACGCCATGCTGAGCATTCTGCGTATCAAGCAGAATGCTCGGCATGACGTTCAGTTTATCCCTTCCGCCCCCGCACTAAACTTTCCCGCCTTCTACCACTCTAATGCCCCCTACACTTCCTGTCTTTCTGAGCTATGAATCCATTCACCTTTTCCGGGAGCCCCACTCCCGGCCCGGCCCCCCATGAGTGGGAGGCAGCCCCGCCGCAGCTGGCCGTTTTGTGCCTTTCCGGCAGCCTGGGCGGGCTGGAGCTGAACAGCCTTAAATTTGCCGGCTGGATGCAGGAGCGCGGCTGGCGCGTCACCTTTTTCGCGCCGCCTGCCACGCCGCTGGCCATGTGGGCCGAAGACTGGTTTGTGCCCCTCGAAACCCTGGCCGTGCGCCGGGGCCTGGCCATGCCCCTCATGGCCTGGGCCCTCAAAGCGCAGCTCGAACGCCTGAATATCGACGTACTGGTTGTTACCCAGAACAAAGACCTGCCCGTGGCCACGCTGGTAAAAACCCTGCTCGGCGGCCGGCTGCGCATCATTTACCAGCAGCAC
Organism: Hymenobacter artigasi; assembly: GCF_012275535.1. GTDB lineage: Bacteria > Bacteroidota > Bacteroidia > Cytophagales > Hymenobacteraceae > Hymenobacter > Hymenobacter artigasi. The sequence continues at coordinate 251,743 of NZ_JAAVTK010000008.1, forward strand.
ATGCAGCTGGGGCGGCCCAAGCGCAGCCCCGTGCACACGCTGCGCTTCGGCCTGCTCGATGCCTGGCTGACGCCCCTGCCCGGCCTGGCCCGCGAAGTGGCTCATCTCACCCGCCTCGACACGGCTAAGCTGCACCTCGTGCCCCTGGGCCTGCCCCTGGAGCAGTTTGCGCCGCCCACTCACACGCCCTTCGCGGCCCGGCAGGAGCTGGGCCTGCCCCAGGACGTGCGCCTGCTGGGCATTTTGGGCCGGCTGGATGCCGGCAAGGGGCAGCATTTCGTGATTGATGCGCTGCACCACCTGCGCCAGCAGTACGGCTACGATGCCCACCTCGTCATCATGGGCGAGCCCACCCGCAACGAGGGCGATGCCTATCTGCGCCAAATCCAGCGGCAGGTGGCTCGGCTGGGCCTGCAAAACCAGGTGCATTTCCGGGGCTTCCAGGCCAATCCAGCGGTATTCTACCATGCCATTGATGTCTTTGTGATGGCTTCGGAAAATGAAACCTACGGCATGGTGACCCTGGAAGCGCTGGCCTCGGGCGTGCCCGTGGTGGGCGCGGCCGCCGGCGGCACCTCCGAGCTGGTGGCGCACAACCAGACCGGCCTGCTCTACCTGCCCGGCGACGTGGCCGCCTGCGCCCGGGCCATTGGCCGCACGTTTGCCGAGCCGGCCGCCACCCACGAGCGGGTGGAGCGTGCCCGCCTGGCGCGCTGGCACTACTCGCACCACCGCCAGTGCGCCCTCACCGAAGACGTAATTCGGGCCGTGGCAACTGCGCCGGCGGCTACGGCCCGGGCCACCCAGCGGCGGCCATTGTCCGTGAATGCCGCTTTTGCCCCCGCCGTGGCCAAGTAGCCGCCCCAAAAAAGTCCGTTTGGTCGATGCAGTGCCGGTTTTGGCCGATATGTGTGCCCACCGCCGGCACCGTGCCCGTAGTTTCAGGATATTAATCAGCCTCCCGGGCCTCCTGATTAGTTTTTTAAGATATGAGCTCCGTTGTCAAGCTTCGTTTTTTGAGTGGGCTGCTGCTGAAGCTGGCCGTGCCGGCCGCCGTGCTGGGCCAGCACGACTGCCCGGCGTTCAGCGCCCCCCGCCCCGCGCTACGTGCCCCGCACCCTGCCCCGCCGCCGGTCGGGGCCGCGCTATGCCATAAGCCCTGTCATTCCTAAGCGGCCCGGCGTGCTGCGCGTGGCCACCCACCCGGCGAGATTACCTCCCGCCGGCAGCAGCGCCCAGCAAATGCCCCCGTCCCGGAATGGCAGGCACCATTACCAGCCACGGCCTGCCGTTGTGCCGCCGCGCGCAACCTCCGGCCCCGGCCGTGGTTCAAATGCACAAAAAGCCCTTGCGGACGCAAGGGCTTTTTATGTTCAATGCAGGGGGGAGCAGTAAGTTTTATTCCCCTTTTATTGGTGATAGGACTGATTAGCTGTCAAGTATTTACTGCCAAAGAACGGGGCTTCCAGGATTGAATGGGTAAATAAAAAAGCCGATTGCGCAGCGCTGGATAGGTTGGGTGTGGAATATAAAGATTTGATAATGGAATAATGCTCTAAATCCAAGTCCACTCAAATATCTTTACACTCAACGTGTCCACCCCATGATAATTTGGTAAAACCCCTAAACCCCTAATAACCCGTTTTTTATGAGAAACCCGTTACCCTGTTTTTCCGCCATTATCACCCGCAGCTTCGTGCTGGCGATGATGCTAATGTTACCGCTGCTCGGGTGGGGGCAGACCACGATTGCCTACTGGAATTTTAACGGGGCTTCTGCTACGGTAGATATAACATCCACTACTCCTAATAACTCAGCTAGTACAGTTACAACAACTGGTTCTACTATTACGTCCTATACAGCACCAGGACCAGGAGGAACAGGTGACAACTCCGCCACAGCCAATAACTGGGCTGGTGGTAGTGGAACTAAGTATTGGCAGATAGATTTTGCAAGTACCGGTTTTTCAAATCTGAAAGTCGGCTCCAAGCATATTTCTTCTAATACTGGTCCTAAAGACTTTAAGATTCAATATAAAGTAGGTGCGGGAGCTTGGACTGATGCCGGCATCACATATGCTGTCACCACGTCTTGGGCTTCTTCGGTTGTCGCACAGGCATTACCAACTGCTGTCGCTAACCAAGCGCAAGTTTCGTTGCGTTGGATTATGACTTCTAACAATGCCGCAAATACAGGTAGCACACTTGCAAATGGTGGCACGTCGCGCATAGATGAAATACTGGTAGAAGGCACCGCTGCCCCCACCAACTCCATCAACACACCCACCTTCGCTACCACAGCGCTTTGCGCCAGCACGGCCGCTTCGTTGGATGTGACCTTCATGGCTACCGGCACCTTCACGGCAGGCAATACCTTCAATATCCAGCTGTCGAATGGAAGTGGCGTATTTCCCAGCATGCCGGTTGTTATCGGCTCGATTTCAAACACGGTGACCACGGCCCAGACCGTGACCACGACCATTCCGGCCGGCACGGCCAGCGGCACCGGCTACCTCATTCGGGTAGTAGCCGATGGCCCTGCCACTACCAGCTCCCCGGCTTCGGCGGCGCTCACCATTGTGAGCAACCCCACGTTAGCCATCGCACCCACTACCACCCAGACCTTCGTGGCCGGCGGCAGCGGCAGCCTGCTTACGGCCACCGAAACCCCTGTTGCGGCCGGCAACACCCGCGTATGGCAAGTGAGCAGCACCAGCGGCGGCACATTCAGCAACATCAGCCCTGCTCAAACTGGTGTTACCTATACGCCCACCTTCGCTACAGTCGGCACGTATTTCGTACGCGTGCTGAGCACCTTCGCCGCTTGTGCTGCTGTTACTAGCAATGAGGTAGAAATTGACGTGACTAACCCGGTGCCTACCATCACGGGCATTTCCCCAAGCCAAGCCATGGCGGGCAGCCCCGACTTTACGCTCACTATCACGGGCACCAACTTCGTAGCTGCTTCTACGACCACATTCAACGGAGTGAGCCGGGTCACCACCTATGTATCGGCCACACAACTGACGGTAGCTGTGCTGGCTGCCGACGTTGCCACTGTAGGTAATTACAACGTGGCTGTGACCAATGCCAGCGGTACCACGGCCGCTACAGCCGCTTCTACCTTTGCCGTGCTACCCCAGCCCACGGGTACGGCCTGCCTTACACAAGATTTCGAAAATGCCACCTTCCCGCCCACGGGCTGGCTGACTTCTGGGGCGACTCGTTCAACTGCTGCTGGTGATATTAAAACTGGTAGCGGAGCGGCCATTTTTGGCTCTAATACTGGCACTCTCACTACGGCCACGCTGGTAAATCCCAATCTGCTGACTTTCGCACTGGGCCGCAGCACCAATACTACGGTCAAATCGCTCATTGTGGAAGTGTCGACTACTACGCAGACCGGTACTTTCACCCCCGTCGCCACCTACGACCACAGCAATGTACCCAGCGGCAGCTATGACGTGTATTACGTCGACCTGTCGGCCTATGCCACCACTGCTCAGGTGTGGGTGCGCTTCCGCAAAGCCAGCAGCACTACCTCGCCTTGGCGCCTCGACGACGTGAATGTGTATTGTTCGGCATCTGCTCCCGCCCCCAAAATCGACGTAACTCAAGGCGCTACCGCCATTCCCAGCGGTACCGGTAGCTATGCCTTTGCCAGTACCGGCGTAGGGACTACCACCGATGCCACCTTCACCATCAGCAACAACGGCACGGACGACCTGCTGCTCTCGGGCACTCCAGCAGTGGCCGTGACCGGAGCCGATGCCAGCCAGTTCAGCATTACGCAGCAGCCGGCCAGCACTACGCTCACGCCCAGCGGGACCACCAGCGCCACCACGTTTGTGGTACGCTTTCAGCCCACTACTACCGGTGCCAAAACGGCGGGCATCAGCATTGCCAACAACGACAGCAACAAAAACCCTTACACGTTTGCTCTCACCGGAACGGGCCTCAACGTCACGCCTACCCTGACGGCTACACAGAATACGCTCACGTTCACCACCACCGCCGGCCAGGCCGCCACGCAGAGCTATGTGCTGACGGGTAGCAACCTGGCCGCCAATGCGGCGGTTGCCATCAGCAGCAACAACGCCAGCTTGCAGGTATCTACCAATGGCGGCATCTCGTTTGCCGCCACCGCCACTGCCACTACCACCGCTTCCGGCACGCTGAGCCAGACGGTGCAAGTGCGCTTCACGGCCCCGGCCACGGTGGGCAGCGGCTCGGCCACCATCAGCAACACCACTGGCTCCTTGTCGGCTCCGGTGGCCGTGACCACTACCACCGCCATACCGCTGGCTTCGGCGCCGGGCCTGTTGCTGCTCGAAGATAATTTCAACTACGCCAGCGGTACCCTGCTGAGCGCGAATGGTTGGGCTGTTCACAGCGGTATCACCGGTACGAATGGCGATGCTCCTACCACAGTAGCCGGCAACCTGACCAATATAAGCTACCCTACCGGGCCGTTAGCATCCAATGCCAACCATGTGTCGTCTATCGGTACTTCTACCGATGTGAACAAGGGCTTCACGGCGCTCACTGGCTCGAATACGGTGTACTACTCCGTCCTGCTCAACATCCCGACGGGTGGAACCCGGACCGACTATTTCCTGCACTTCTTGGAGCGTACCAACACAGCCGGCACCAGCGTAAAAAACTTCCGGGCCAAGCTGTTTGCCCGCTCGGGCACGGCGGCCAATACCTTCAACCTCGGCGTTAGCATTACTTCAAACCCCAACGAAACCCCTGCCCCCAGCTACAGCACGGCCGAATATGCCGAAGGACAATCGTATCTGGTAGTTGTAAAATACGTTTTTGTACCGGGCGGCAACGACGCGGTTTCCCTGTTTGTGTTTGATAATGCGACGGCTGCCCCGGTTACGGAGCCTGCCACGGCCATTGCCTCCTTGCAGCAGGCCAATAATGCTACGTTTGCCTTACCCAATGGCATTGCCATTCGCCAAACCACTACATCACCCTACATCGACATCGACGGCATCCGCGTGGCCACGGGCTGGGGCGCGGCGGTAGGCAACCCGGTCTATACCGCAGCTACCGCCGTTATCAACGCTGGCAATTACTACGCGTTAACCATGAACGACGCGGCCGCCCTGCTAACTCCCAATGGCAATGCCAACGTAGAATCGGCCCTTACCCTCACCAACGGCTTTATCAACACCACTGCTACCAACAGCCTCACCCTGTACCAGACGGCCACGGTAAGCGGCGGCAGCAGCACCAGCTACGTAAACGGCCCCGTACTGCGCCCGCTCGGCATCATCGCCGCCACAACTACTCCGCTTAGCTTCACCTTCCCCGTGGGCAAGGGTAATTTCTACCGCCCCATCACCCTGAGCCTGACCGAGCACAAGGCCCCCAGCGTCTACACCGCCACCCAAACGGAGGTCAACCCCAACCGCACCCTGGCATCGGGCAGTGGCCTGGGCACCGCGCCCCTGGCCCGCGTATCATCGAAACGCTTCTATACCGTCACATCTTCCAACACCACGGCTGGTAACTTCACTGGCACTGTCACGCTCAGCTTTGGGGCCGAAGACTACGTGAACGTGCCCAGCAGCACCGATTTCGTGATTGCCAAGCGCGATGCCACCGGTCCCTTCGCCAACCAGTGGACCAACCTGGGTCGCTCCGGCAATACAGGTACCGATTCCGGGGCCGGCGGCCCCTCGGTGGCAGGTACGCTCACTTCCGCTTCGTTCTCCGATTTCTCCGACTTCGTGCTCGGGGCCCAGAACGACCTGTCCAACACCAACGTGCTGGCTGCTACCAATCCGCTGCCCGTCGAGCTCACCAGGTTCAGCGCGCAGCGCCAGGCCGATAAAACGGTTGCGGTGAAGTGGGCCACGGCCAGCGAGAAAAACAGCGCCCGTTTTGAAGTGCAGCGCAGCCTCAATGGCCGCGAGTTTGCCACCATCGACACCGTAGCGGCCCAGGGCAGCAGCACCCGGCCCACCGCCTACGGCACCCTCGACAAAGCGGCTCCGGCCGCCCTGCTCTACTACCGCCTGCGGCAGGTAGACCTGGATGGCACCTCGGCACTCTCGCCCGTGGTCACCGTTCTCGGCGCGGGCCAGCAGGCTGCTAAGGTGCCGCTGTACCCCAACCCGGCCCATAGCCGCATCAGCTTCATCGCCGCCGCTGCCACGCCTTACCGCGTGCTCAACCAGCTGGGCCAGCCGCTGTTGCACGGCACCACCGAAGCCGGTACGGCCAGCATCGGCCTCGAAGCCCTGCCCACCGGCCTCTACTTCCTGGAGCTGCAAACGGCCACTGGCCGCACCGTGCAGAAATTTGAAAAAACAACGGAGTAGCACGGATTTCAGCGTACGTTCACGGATTTCGTGAACGTACGCTAAACGGTTTTAAGCAAATAAAAAAGGCTTGCCAGATGGCAAGCCTTTTTTATTTGCTGTGAGTGAGAATTGAAATTTCCTCGGCAACATAAATTCCGCGCTAATCCGTGGTCAGACGGAAAAGCTCTCGCCGCAGCCGCACTCGCGCGAGGCGTTGGGGTTGTTGAATTGAAAGCCCTTGCCATTGAGGCCGTCGGAGAAATCGAGTTCGGTGCCGGCCAGGTAGAGGAAGCTTTTCATATCGACCACCACGCGCACGCCCTTGTCCTCGAATTCCTGGTCCATGGGCCGCACTTCGTTGTCGAAGTCCAGCTTATAGCTCAGGCCCGAGCAGCCGCCGCCGGCCACCGAGGCACGCAGGCGGTAGGTGTCGTCAAGGTGCGCGTCTTCAATCAGGCGCGCTACTTTTTCTTTGGCTTTATCGGATACGGTAATCATGGCAGTAGGAGTGGAGCTGTTCAGGCTTAAAGGAAAGCCGAATGGACCCGCAATTTAGACACATTATAAACAAGCGGCCGAATTTCTTTGTTCACTCGCTCGCCAAACAATTTATCGAAGCCCTTAAGAGCTTGGATTAAGCACCACGCTGAACACGGTAATCGTGTTCAAATCGCGGTCAAAATAAAGCTTGTCCAGCGCCTCATATACGTTGTGCGCCCGGAAGTAGGACGTTTGCAGCTCCCGGTCGCCCCGCGCACGCCATTGCAGCGTGTAGGAGCTTTCGGTATCGCGGTAGCTGCGCACGTAGGCCAGCATCTTTTCCAGACACTCCGTTTTATCGCGGCCGGTTTCGTAGCGAAACAGGAAGCTTTGCTGGTGGCGTGGGTTCACCGTAATCAAATCCAGCCGGGTCAGCCCCTCCAACTCCCGAAACTCGAACTGCAGCTGCGCTGGCTCCAGGCCCAGGTACTGCCGAATCTCGCGCTCCAGCCGGGCAATGTCAAATTCGTCCATCTATGACAAATAGTAAATGGGTAATTGCGTAAATGAGTAAGGGAGTAACTGACTGAAAGTGGAAAAGGAGCAAGGCTCTTCCCATATTCACCCAATTACTCCCTTACTCAATTACTCAGTTACTAGTGGTGCGACAACTCCAAAGCGGGCAGGCCGTTTTTCACACGGTAGTCCGAGATAGCCGATTTAATAGCATCTTCAGCCAGTACCGAGCAGTGGATTTTTACGGGTGGTAGGGCCAACTCTTCCACAATTTCCATGTTGTCGATGGCCAAGGCCTCGTCGATGGATTTGCCCTTCAGCCACTCCGTCGCGAGCGACGACGAGGCGATGGCCGAGCCGCAGCCGAACGTCTTGAATTTGGCGTCGGTGATGGTGTTGGTGGCTTCGTCTACCTCAATTTGTAGGCGCATAACGTCGCCGCACTCAGGTGCGCCCACGAGGCCGGTGCCTACGTTCTTCTTGCTTTTGTCCAGCGTGCCCACGTTGCGGGGGTTGCTGTAGTGGTCGATTACCTTATCGGAGTAAGCCATTTTCGCTTTGCTTAAATTATGAATTATAAATTATAAATTATGAATTGAAAATTAGAAGCAGAATGCGCCAAAAGGGGCAATTCATAATTCAAAATTTATAATTCATAATTAGCGCTTCGCGCCTAGTGCTCTGCCCACTCGATTTTGCTCAAGTCGATGCCTTCCTGGAACATCTCCCACAGGGGCGACATTTCGCGGAGCTTGGTCACGGCCTCTTTTACGTGGCCGATAGCGTAGTCGATTTGCTCGTCGGTGGTGAAGCGGCTCAGGCCGAAGCGCAGGCTGCTGTGGGCCAGGTCGTCGCTCAGGCCCAGGGCCTTGAGGACGTAGCTGGGCTCCAGCGAGGCCGAAGTACAGGCTGAACCGGACGATACGGCCAGGTCCTTCACGCCCATCATCAGGCCTTCGCCTTCCACGTACTTGAAGCTGATGTTGGTAACGTGGGGCAGGCGGTGTTCCACCGAGCCGTTCACGTAGGTTTCCTCCATCGTCATCAATTCTTTTTCGAGGCGGTCGCGCATCACGCTCAAGCGGGCGGCATCGGCGGCCATTTCGAGGCGGGCCAATTCGCAGGCCTTGCCCAGGCCCACAATACCGGGCACGTTGAGGGTGCCCGAGCGCATGCCGCGCTCATGGCCACCGCCGTCCATCTGGGCGGTCACTTTCACCCGGGGGTTCTTGCGGCGCACGTATAGGGCACCCACGCCTTTCGGGCCGTACATTTTGTGGGCCGTGAAGGCCATGATGTCGATGCCGTCGGCAATCACATCAACCGGGATTTTACCCACGGCCTGGGTGCCGTCCGTCATGAACAAGGCGCCGTGGGCGTGGGCGATTTTGGCTATTTCACGGATGGGGTTGATGGTGCCCGTCTCGTTGTTGCCGTACATGATGGTCACGAGAATGGTCTCGGGCGTCATGGCAGCTTCAAGGTCGGTGAGGCTGATGAGGCCCTGCTCATCGACGGGCAGGTAGGTTACCTTGCCACCCAGCTTCTCGATGTGCTTGCAGGTATCGAGTATTGCTTTGTGCTCGGTGGTGGTGGTGATGACGTGGTTGCCTTTCTGGCTATACATCTCGAACACGCCTTTGATACCCAGGTTGTCCGACTCGGTAGCGCCCGAGGTGAAGATGATTTCCTTCGAGTCGCAGTTGATGAGCTTCGAAATCTGCTCGCGGGCGTAGTCCACGCCTTCCTCAGCGGCCCAGCCGAAGGGGTGGTTGCGCGAAGCGGCGTTGCCGAATACATCGGTCAGGTAGGGCATCATGGCCTCCAGCACACGCGGGTCGAGTGGGGTGGTGGCGTTGTTGTCGAGGTAAATAGGGAGCTTCAGCATTGCGCGCAGCGGTATAGCAAAAAGATAAACCAATGAAAGCCTGGTCGGCCCTTAGAACACGGTTCGGGGGCAATCAGTTTTCTTTGGTCTCACAAAAGTAGACACAATCTAAATAAGGAAATGCGCCGACTTCCGGCAACGATGCAAAATGCACGGTAAAACCCGCTTTTTTGCCCGGTAAGCGGCATTATCTCTTCTACACTCAACTCATGCTTACCAACCTCGAACACCTCGGCCTGGCCGTGCACGACCTCGAAGCCGCCACCGAACTCTATACCAAACTGCTCGGCGCGGCCCCCTATAAGAAGGAGCACGTGGCCAGCGAGGCCGTCGATACCGTCTTTTTTCAGGTCGGCGGCTCAAAGATTGAGTTGCTGGCCGGCACCTCGCCGGACAGCGCCATCACGAAATTCCTGGCCAAAAAGCCCGAGGGTATTCACCACGTCGCCTTTGAAGTCGATGATATTCGCGCCGAGATGGCGCGGCTGAAAGGGGAGGGCTTCGTATTATTAAATGAGGAACCCAAGCGCGGGGCCGATAACAAGCTGGTGTGCTTCGTGCACCCCAAGAGCGCGGCCGGGGTGTTGGTGGAGCTCTGCCAATCACTGATTGCCGCTGATTAGCCGTGATTTCGCTGATTTATTTCGGCGGTAATCTTTGCGGTTTGGTCATTAATTGAATTAGGCGATTGAAATCAACAAAAACAAAAAGCCATGATTTCGGGGGCGATAAAAACTCGGTGAAATCACGGTTAATCATTGTAAATCAGTAATATGAACCGTTTTCAACAAGAAGTTGATGCTGCCGTTGACGCGCTGCTGCTCCAGCAGGTTATTCTGTATCCCACCGATACCGTGTGGGGCCTGGGCTGCGATGCCGAAGCCCCGCCCGCCGTGCAGCAGCTTTATAAGCTGAAGGGCCGCGAGGCCGGCAAGCCCAGCATCGTGCTGGTGGCCGATTTTGACATGCTGAAGCGCTACGCTGCCGAAGTGCCGGCAGAGCTGGAAGCCATGCTGGCCGCCGATACGCGGCCAACCACTTACATCCTGCCTGCTGGCCGGGCTGTGGCCAAGGAGCTGGTGGCCCCAGATGGCACCGTGGGCCTGCGCGTGGTGAAGGATGAGTTCTGCTTCAAGGTGGTGCGCCGGCTAGGGCATGGGTTGGTATCGACCTCGGCCAACAAAGCCGGCGAGCCGACCCCGGCCGTGTACACAGAGGTGGATGCCGCCATCGTGCGCGGGGCCGACCACGTAGTGAACTGGCGGCAGGACGATGCCAGCCGCACCACGCCTTCGCGGCTGGTGCGGCTGGGGGCGGATGGCAAGCTGGAGGTGGTGCGCGAGTAGGCTGGGAAATAAAGTAGCGCGAACTTTGTAGTTCGCGTCCCCGCGCCGATTGCAACCGTTGAGACGGCACGGGGACGCGAACCACAAAGTTCGCGCTACTATGAATACGCCTCGATTACCCGACCTGCCCATTTTCCACACCATTGCCGAAGCCGCTGCCGAGCTGGGCCAGCCGGCCTACGTTATCGGCGGTTATGTGCGCGATTTGGCGCTGGGCCGCGATAGCAAGGACATCGACGTGGTGACCGTGGGCGACGGCATTGCCCTGGCCCAGGCCGTGGGCAACCGCCTGAAAGGCAAGGGCCGGGTGCAGGTATTCAAGAACTTCGGCACGGCCATGCTGCCCACCAAAGAGGCCGGCGACATTGAGTTTGTGGGGGCCCGCAAGGAGAGCTACCGCACCGAAAGCCGCAAGCCGGAAGTGCAGGCCGGGACTTTGGAAGAGGACCTGGCCCGCCGCGATTTTACCATCAATGCCCTCGGCCTGAGCCTTAACCCGGAAAATTTCGGCGAACTGGTGGACCGCTACGACGGCATGAAGGACCTAGTCGGCAAAACCATCCGCACGCCGCTGGGGCCGGACGTAACGTTCTCCGACGACCCGCTGCGCATGATGCGCGCCGTGCGCTTCGCCTCGCAGCTCAACTTTGATATTGAGCCCGATACGTTCGATGCCATTATTCGGAACAAGGAGCGGATAAAGATTGTGTCGCAGGAGCGGATTACCACCGAGCTGAATAAGATTATTGAGTCGCCCACGCCGAGCTACGGGTTCAAGCTGCTGTTTCAGACGGGCCTGTTGCAGCTCATCTTCCCGAAGATGGCCCTGCTGTACGGCGTGGAAAAAGTGGGTACCCACGCCCACAAGGACAATTTTTATCACACCCTGCAAGTGCTGGACAACGTGGCTGCCGCCGGTGGCGACCTGTGGTTGCGCTGGGCTGCCGTGCTGCACGACATCGCCAAGCCGGCCACCAAGCGCTACTTCCCCAAAGTGGGCTGGACGTTTCACGGCCACGAGGACAAGGGCGCACGCTGGGTGCCGGGCATCTTCACCGACCTGAAACTGCCGCTGGGCGAGGAGATGCGCATGGTGCAGAAGCTAGTGAAGCTGCACCTGCGTCCCATCGCGCTGGTAAAGGAAACCGTGACCGACTCGGCCGTGCGCCGCCTGCTTTTCGAGGCCGGCGAGGACATTGACCGGCTGATGCTGCTGTGCCGGGCCGACATTACCAGCAAGGACCACACCCGCAAGGAACGGTACCTGCGCAACTTCACGGAGGTGGAGGAGAAGCTGAAGGAGGTAGAGGAAAAGGACCATCTGCGCAGTTTCCGCCCAGTCATCACCGGCGAAATTATCATGGAAACCTTCGGGCTGAAACCTTCGCGGGCCGTGGGAGAGCTGAAAGAAGCCGTGATGGAAGCCATTCTCGACGGCATTATCACAAACGAAATGGAGCCAGCCCTGACCTTCCTGTTGCAGCAGGGGGCGGCCAAAGGACTGGCTCCGGAAGGAGGCCTCGTTCACTCACCAAACTAAGCCTGACTTCGTTTTCTGTTTTTCGTCGGGAGAATAGATGTTAATAGTACGGGTAAAGTTGCCTCGGTAGCTATAACCCGGCCTAAATCTTCGGTGGGCTACAAACGTTTGATGCTGGACGCACCCACCGCGTCCACTTTCACGGTTGCGGGCTGGCCGCTGTAGGCTATTTCGCTGGCACCCACGGCGTCGCCCTTCAGGCTTTCCGTCACGTTGAGGCGGGCTTTGCAGGCCCCGACGAGCGAAATTTTGGCAACGCGCGTTTTCAGGTTGGCTCCGGCCAGCTCGCAGGCCACGGCCGCGTCGAGGTTGAGGTTGTCGGCCTGGCCGGTGGCGGTGGTGCGGCAGGCCCCGGCGAGGTCAATTTTCAGGTTGGCGTAGTTGCCGTTCAGGCGCAGGTGGCTGGCGCCGGCCTGCTCGATGCGCATGTTCTCCTGGCGGTCAAAGCCGCCGAGGTCGCCCTGCACCGCGCCGGCCAGCTCAAGATGGTCGATGGTAGGCATCTCGATGCGAATGAGGACTTTGTGGTCGGCATCGCCAAAAAACTTGCGGCTGCGGGAGGGTTTCACCACCAGCTCGTCGCCGTTGCGCTCCACGCGCAGGTTATCGAGGGCGCTGTCATCGCCGCCGGCCTCAATCTTGAAGCTGTTGCCGTGGCGCACCACCACCCGGTAGCCCCCGGCCACCGAAACGCGCGTGAAGCCGGTTTCGTCGAAGGTGCGGCGGCCGCTGCCGTAGCTGCTCAAATCGGTGTTGAAGCTGGGCGCGCCGCCGTAGTTCAGCGAGAGGCCGCTGCGGCTGTTGCCGTCGCTGCTGTCGTTATTATCGTCGCTGTTGTCGTCGGCGCTGTCGCTGTTGCTGTCGTCGCTATCGATATTGATGTTCACGTTCGAGTCGTCGTCGTTGTTTTCGTCGCGGCCCAACTGCTCGTTGGTGCAGCCGATGCACTCCAGCTTGTTGCCGCGCAGGCGGTAGCGGTGCTGCTCGGGGTCGCGGGGGCGGCGGTTGCCCACAAAGTCATCCTCATCAAGCAGGTCATTGGCAAAGTTGCGGCTGATGCGGAACGTGCGGTCGCGGGGCAGGCGCAGGGTCAGGCTGAGTTCCTGCTTGCGGTAGGCGGCCTCGGGCAGGAAGGAGAAATGGTCGTCGAATACCAACGAGGAGTCGCCGCTGGGGCGCACCGTGTAGTTGATGGTGGTGAGGGCCGTGTTGCGGGCCACGTCTTCGCTGGGGCCTTTGGCACTCAGGGTCCGCAGCACTTCCACGGTTTTGCCGCTGTCGGCCGCCGCGAGGCGCAGGTCGACGTGCTGCTCCCACTGGCGGTCAATGTTGCGCGAGTCGAACATGAGCACGGGCGAGGTGAGCTTGGGAAACTGCTCCAGCTGCTCTACCTCGGCATCGTACTGGTACTGGCGGCTCTGCTGGGCCACGCCGGCTACCACGCCCACAATGCTCAGCAGCCACAGGCCCAGCAGCGACAAGCCCACGGTCCGCGTCAGAATCGTGTGGCGGAACAGCAGGTTCAGCCCGCCCAGCAGCAGCCATAGGGCCGGAATGCCTGCGGCTAAAAAGCCTGCCAGCAGCGCCCAGCCGGGAATGCCGTGCAGCATGACGTAGGCCGGGGCATCGCCCATCACAATGTTCTGCGAAGCGGGCAGCAGGCCAATGCCCGCCCCGGTGCATACAACCACGGCCAGCAGCAGGCCAAATCCTATGATGCTGAGCAACACGCCCGCCGAAACCCGAATGGCCGAGCCCGCGAAGTTCACCAAAGGCCGCAGCCCACGGGCCGCATCTTCCACAAAGGCACCTACGGGGCGGTTAGTGGTGGCCGCCCCTTCCGTAAAAGCCGGGTCACGCAGGCTGCTGTCGAAGCTTTCCAGGGTCATCGCGTCGCCGCGCATCCGCAGCTTGTCCGAGACCGTTTTGGCCTCGGGCAATACTATCCAGAGAATAATGTAGAGCAGGAAGGTGAAACCTCCGGCAAAGAGGCCGGCCAGCAAAATCACGCGCACCAGCGTCACATCAATGCTGAAGTAGGCGGCCAGGCCAGCGGCCACCCCGGCTACCTTGCCCGTGCCGGTGTCGCGAAACAGGCGGCGGCCGGCCAGCGGGCCCGTGCTCAGCAGCGCCTCGGTAGGGGCGGGGGCATCGTAGCGCTTGGGTAGCAAAATCCAGAGCACCACGTAGGCAACCACCAGCCAGCCGCCAAAATCGACGCGCATGTTGTGGCGCGACCAGATATTGATAGCGGGCGAAAACACGGTGCCGAATATCAGCGCCAGCCGAATCCACAGCGGGTTCACCATGAAGTACTGCGCAATGCCGGCCGCCACGCCCGCCACCTTGCGGTTGGCCATGTCGCGGTACAGGCGCTTGGTTTCGCCGGGAGCCGTGGGCTCGTTGCTGTTGGCAAATGCACCTTCGGGACCAAACGCACCTTCGGGACCGAACGGGCCCTTGCGACCAAAAGCGCCTTCGGGGCCGAAGGTATCGCTTGCGGGAGCAGTGGCTTCCACCTCGTCGTCCTCATCGGCATCGGGAGCGAAGTCGCTCACTCGGCCCATTTTAGCCGTCATGGCGTTCACGTCATCGAGGCTGATGACCTGCTGCATGGGCGAGAGGCGGGCGGCGAAAAGCTCCGCGATGCGGCCTTCGATGTCGGTCACGATGTCCTGGTGGCCGCGGTAGCTGGCAAAGTGAGCTTTCACCTCGGCCAGATAGCGGCTCAGAACGTCGAAACCGTCTTCCTCGATGTGGAAGATGATGCCTTGCAAGTTGATACTGATGTTCTTTTTCATGTGAAAGAAGGCCGAACGGGCCAATTGGATGCTGGTGAGTGAAGCAGAAAAAGAGGTAGGGTTAGCGGCTGTCGCCGGGCGGCCGGCTGTGGCGGATGATGCCCACCGAAGCAGCCATTTCCTCCCAGGTGTCGCGCAGCTCCGCCAAGAACTTGCGGCCCTCCTCGGTGAGGGTGTAGTACTTGCGGGGCGGGCCGCTGGTGCTCTCCTTCCACACGTAGTCGAGCAGAGCAGCATTTTTGAGGCGAGTGAGCAGCGGGTAGAGCGTGCCCTCCACCACTATCATGCGGGCCGAAGTCAGCTCCTCCAGCATGTCGGAGGCATAGGCTTCGCCGCGGGCGATAATTTCCAGGATGCAGAACTCAAGGATTCCCTTGCGCATCTGAACCTGGGTGTTCTCGAGTTTCATGGGCGAGTAGGTTGACTAGTGGGTGACGAACAGTACAAATGTATGGTAGGTACTTTGTAACGCAAGGTACTGGATGAATAATTCCATTAAATCCAATTGAATATGATATTACGTATTGATTATCAGCGATAAAATTTTCGATGATTATGGCGGTGTCTCACTAGAATACCTGCTTTTTGCCTGGCTATGAGGGGGTAAAATGGACCGTGCCTGGCCGGAACCCCGGTACTGCGGGCCGGCAAAAGCCGGGCAACGCCATTTCTGCCGTTGGCCGAACAGCGCGTATCCGGCGGTTTGGCCCGAAATTCGCGGGGCCGGACGCACTATAATGGAGTAACTTGCGTTCCGTCCGCGCAAACATTACTAGTCACCTTTCTATGTCCCAACTTTCCTCTGTTGCCCGCGGGCTGGCCCTCGTGGGAGCCACCGCCGCGCTGGCCCTGCCGGCCGCCGCGCAGTCTACCAAAACGCCCAAGTACAGCAACGAATTTCTGAACATTGGCGTGGGGGCCCGGGCCCTAGGCATGGGCAAAGTGCAGGTGAGCCTGGCTACCGACGCCACCGCCGGCTACTGGAACCCCGCCGGCCTCACCAACCAAACCCACAAGTACGACGGCGTGCTGATGCACTCCGAGCTGTTTTCGGGCGTGGTGAAAAACGACTACGCCGCCTTCTCCATGCCCATCGACGATAAGAGCGCGCTGGGCGTGAGTGTGTTGCGCCTGGGCGTAGACAACATCGCCGATACCCGCGCTCTGGTGAACGAGTACGGCTACGTCGACTACAGCAAAATCGAATATTTCTCGGTGGCCGATTACGCACTGTTGCTCTCCTACGCTCGCAAGCTGGGCGTGGAAGGCCTGAGCGTGGGCGGCAGCGGCAAAATCATCTACCGCAACATCGGCAAGTTTGCCCACGGCTACGGCTTTGGGATTGATGCCGGGGTGCAGTACAACCACAAGGGCTGGAACATGGCCCTGATGGCCCGCGACATCACCACCACGTTCAATTCCTGGAACATCAACTCGGCCGAGTACGTGAAGGGGCTCAACAGCAATGTGGCCATCAAGTCAGACTCCATTCCGAAAAACAGCACCGAAATCACACTGCCGCGCTTTGTGCTGGGCGTGGGTCGCCGCTTTGAGTTGCCCAAGCAGTTCTCCGCCCTCGTCGCCGTCGACCTGGAGGCCACCACCGATGGCCAGCGCAACACCTTGGTTTCCAGCAAAACCGTGAGCGTGGACCCGCGCCTGGGCGTGGAGGTAGGTTACAAGAATCTCGTGTTCCTGCGCGGCGGAGCCGGCAACTTTCAGAAAATCAGCAGTGTGGTCGACCAGTCTCTGCAGTGGAAGGGCCAGTACAGCCTTGGGGCCGGCGTTGCCGTGAGTGGCCTGCGCATCGACCTGGCGCTCTCGCGCTTGGCCGTGGAGAAACTGGGCAGTGCATCCCAGACCAACTCCCTGATTGTATCGCTGGGCTACGGCTTCAAATAGCAGCTCAGGTTGGCAAATAGCTGCATAATTGCCTGATAGATAGTATTGTAAATAGATGAATTTTCAAAATAGAATGAATAAAAAGTACACGTATTCGACGCGGCGATGGGTAGTGCTGTTGATGTGGGTGGGATTGTGGCTGAGCAGTACTACCGCCCAGGCCCAGTCCGGTCCGGTAGGCAACGAATGGATTGTGCCCGGCCAGACGTACTATAAAATGAAAATAGTGCGGGATGGATTATATAAAATTGATTATCAGTACCTGACCCAGGCCGGCATCACCGGCGTAGTGCCCAACGAGCTCCAAATCTGGCGGCGCGGCCGGGAGATTGCGACTTACGTGGGCGGCAGCCGCACCACGCTGGATGCCACGTCGTTCATCGAGTTCTACGCCGTGCACAACGATGGTCGGCTCGATGTGGAACTCTATAAAAACCCCGCTGACCAGCCGCATCAATATTTTAGCCTATACACCGATACGGCCAGCTACTTCCTGACCTGGCGCGCCGGCACCGCCGGTCGCCACATGCAGGAGCCGGTAGCAGCCGGTGGCACCGTGCATCCGCACAATCTGCGCGAACGGCTGACCTTGCGCATAGAGGGCTTCCAGGACTATCCGCCGGAACTGAGTACTTACTTGCCTTGGATGCAGGCCGGCGAGGGCTTTTACATGAATGCCAGTAATAATGAGCTGACGTATACCATCGACTCTGTATCAGTAAGCCCGGCTGCCACCGGGCCGCTGCCTCGTGTCGAGGTGGTATTGTTTGGGGCACAGGACTTTTCGCAGCGCTCCGGCGGCGTGGGAACACCCCACCATACGCAGGTGATTGTGGTGCCGCCCACGGGTAGCGGAGCCGAGCGGGTACTGGGAGTGATGAACTATGTGGGGCTGGTGCGGGCCCGGCAATCGTTCACGCTGCAGGCCTCCGATGTCAGCAGTACCGGTCGGGTCGTCATCAAGCTAAAAAGCGTTGCGCCGGTCGCGGCCGGCGATTATTTCGTGTCGCACTACCTGCGCACCACTGTCCCGCAGGCTCCGGCCTGGCTGGCCAGCCGCAACCGCCTGCTTTTTCAGAACGACTCGCTGCTAACCGGTCCCGCCACATACGAGCTAGCTAACGTGCCCGCCACAGTGGCGGGCTTCGATATTAACGACCTGTACAACGTGCAGCGGGTGGTGGGCACGCAAGGGGCCAGCGCAGCGCTGAAGCGTTTTGTGTTTCCGGGGGCCACAGCCGCTATTACGCACCGCCTCATGCTGACCGATGAAGCCACGCTGCCAAAGCCCCTGCCGGCTCGCCGGGTCCGGTTCCGGACCATCAATCCGGCTGTCCCTACGTTCACCATTATCACGCACCCGCAACTAATGGGTGCCGTGGGCACGGTACCCAACGCGGCCCGCGCCTACGCCAACTACCGCGCTTCGACGGCTGGCGGCCGTTACGACACGCTCATGGTAACCTCGCAGCAACTGTATGACCAGTTTTTCTACGGTGAAAAGTCGTGGCTGGCATTGCGTCATTTTTCGCGCTGGCTGGCGGCGGCTACGCCCAATGCGACCAACCGTTACTTACTAGACTTGTTGTACTGAATTATCAATGAGTTAAGCAGAAGTTCCACAGTCCGGCGCATACCTCCAGTGCCGTATCAAACTGTTCCAGATTATGCA
>NZ_JAAVTK010000009.1 GCF_012275535.1 Hymenobacter artigasi
GGGGGATGTCGCGGGGCGCGCCGTACGCTTTAATTAACGGGGGTTTTTGTTTTCCCCGCCGCCACGGGGCTCGGGGGTGGGCCACCCAAATTTTTGGGC
This sequence comes from Hymenobacter artigasi, assembly GCF_012275535.1. GTDB lineage: Bacteria > Bacteroidota > Bacteroidia > Cytophagales > Hymenobacteraceae > Hymenobacter > Hymenobacter artigasi. Next base: position 100 of record NZ_JAAVTK010000009.1, read on the forward strand.
GGCCCCCACGCCGGAGCCCGTTGCTCTTTCCGAGGCAACTTTTAACAAATCATTTTTTATAAATATTAAATAATGTATATTTATTAATTAATTTTAGCTACCGATACCGACTTACTTAGGCTGCTGCAGAAACCGCATTTATTCCGTCAAGCGCCATGGCTTTCTTTGCACCTGTTGGGCGGCGAAGCCCCTTTCTCACAGCCCCTGGCTGGCTGAAGTACGTGCTGGGCGTGGTGCTGCTGCTGCTACTCGGGGCGGGTGGGGCACCGGCACCGCCCAAAAAAGGGCTGCGCACCAAAAATGTCATCATCGTAGTCATCGACGGCCCGCGCTACTCCGAAACGTGGGGCAATACCCCAGGCAACATTCCCAATATGTCGACCCTCCTCAAGTCGCGGGGCGTGTTTTTTTCCACTTTTTATAACAACGGGTACACCTACACCAACTCCGGGCACGCCGCCCTGACCACGGGCATCAACCAGCCCATTGATAACTACGACAAGGAGTTTCCGCAGCAGCCCTCCATCTTTCAGCTGTGGCGCAAGGCCACCGGCAAGCCCGCCACTGCCGCCTGGCTCATTACCAGCAAAGACAAACTCTACATTCTGGCCAATACCCTCAACCCCGAATGGAAGGACCAGTACCCGCCTTCCGTCGACTGCGGCATCAGCGGCCCGGGCACCGGCTACCGGGCCGATTCCCTGACGCTGATAGCCGTCAAGCGCATCTTGACGCAGTACCAGCCCAACCTGGTGCTCATCAATTTTATGGAACCCGACGGCTTTGCCCACGCCGGCAACTGGCCCAATTACATCCGGGGTATTGCGCGCGATGACCGGTATGTGATGCAGCTTTATGAGTTCCTGCAGAAGAGCAAAGCTTACCGCAACAACACGGCGCTGTTCGTGACCAACGACCACGGCCGCCACCTCGACAGTGTGCCCCCGGGGTGGACCGAGCACGGCGATGGCTGCGAGGGCTGCCGCCACATTAGCCTACTGGCCCTGGGGCCTGATTTCAGAAAAGGCCGGACGGTGAAGGACACCTGCACCCTGGTCGACGTGCCGTCCACCGTGGCCTACATGCTGGGCATTCCCTTCGCCCAGGGCCAGGGCAAGTCGATTGAAGCGTTGTTTAAACACTGATACCCATGTGAATTTCGCCTGATTTTCCAGGTTGAGCCGTCATTGCCCCGGGTTGCGTGCTTCGCCGGGCCGGTTGTCCTTTAAAGGGCCGCATTGTGCCGGCCCGCTGCTGTGATGATTTCGCTGTTGGTTCTGGTATGTTACGGCCTGCTGCTTTGCCAGCCGGCATTGGCTCCGGCGGGCTGGCCTGCGCAGGGAAAGGTATACGCCGCCGATAACCCCTTCTTTGCCAGCGAAGAAATCGTTGAGCTCACCCTCTCGCTGCCGCTGGACCAGGTGATGAGGGACCGGGGCGCCCGCCCCGGCCTGCACCCGGCCCTGCTCTCCTATCGCGCGGGCAATGGCAGCATGCAAACGCTGGCCGTGCAGGTACAGGTGCGCGGCAACCGGCGCAAAGACCCCACCGTGTGCGGCTTCCCGCCGCTGCTGGTGAAATTTCCGCCGCCCAACGGGCAAAGTACCCTTTTCGGGCCGGTAGCCGAGTTGAAACTGACTACCCACTGCCTGTCCGACAACTATACCCTGCGGGAATACCTGGTGTATAAGCTCTACAATGTACTGACGGACCTGAGCTACCGGGTCCGGCTGTGCCGCATCACCTATCGGGATAACAACGGCCGGGCCAGTACGTCGGTGCACTACGGCTTCTTTCTGGAAAATACCGAAGCCCTGGCGCGGCGCAACCAGACCACGGTAATACCGAAACCCTTGTTCATCACGATGGACAACCTGGACCGACCGGCCACGGCCACCATGGTCATGTTCCAATTCATGATTGGCAACACGGATTGGTCGGTGCCCTACCGGCACAACATCCGGCTGCTGACCCGCAGCCGGAATACCCCGCCAATACCGGTGGCCTTCGATTTCGACTACAGCGGGCTGGTGATGGCCCCGTATGCCGTGCCGCCCGAACAATTGGGCATCACGTCGGTGCGGCAGCGCCTGTTTCGCGGCTTTGGCTTTCCGCCGGAAACGCATGCCGCCATTCGGGACCTTTTCAATACCCGGCGCGCCGCGCTCTACAACGTGTATCTGGCCTGTCCTTACCTCGGCCGGGATGAGCAGGACTTTGCCACTCACTTTTTAGATGGGTTTTATAAAACCCTCAACGACCCCAAAGATTTTGAGCGTCGCATTGTGCGGGTGGGGCGGCAAAATGAGAAGAAGTACACCCAGGTGCGGGGCTTTGACTGACTGCTGCGGAGCGTAAGGGTACTCGGTTAGTGTAATGGGTTTAACGGATTATACAGATTCGGACGGCCTCAGCCCCTGACGCGAATTGCCCGGAAGCTCTGCCAATTTGGCGGAGCTTTTTTTGGAGCGATTTTGGATTAATGTTGGTACATTGATTTAATACTCCTCCGTTTCATCATGGCAACCGAAGCTAACAGCGCTGCTCCCGCAGCCAGCGCCCCTTACGAAGCCCCGGCGCAGACGCGCATCGGGCATGTTCACCTGCAGGTGACAGACATTGACAAGGCGCTGGGGTTTTACCGCGACATTCTGGGCTTCCAGGTGATGCAGCGCTTTGGCAATCAGGCGGCGTTTATCTCGGCCGGGGGCTACCACCACCACATTGGGCTCAATACCTGGAACAGCCTGGGCGGGCCGCCCGCCCGCAAGCACGGCGCGGGGCTGTACCACGCCGCCATTATCTACGCCACGCGGGCCGAGCTGGCGGGCGCGTTCCGGCAGCTGGTGGCGGCCAGTTACCCCATTACGGGCTCGGCCGACCACGGCGTGTCGGAAGCCATTTACCTGGACGACCCCGACGGCAACGGCGTGGAGCTGTACTGGGACCGGCCGCGCGCGCAGTGGCCCCTGGCCCCCGATGGCGAGGTGCAGATGTATACCCGCGCCCTGGACCTGAACGGCCTGCTGGCGGAAGTGTAGGCTGAACCAAATCTTGACGCGCCGGGTAGTAGCCCCGCGCCCTATCTTTGCGGCTCGAAGTCTAACCTCACCTCATCCCTCTTATTCCCACCTTCGCTCATGATTATTGGCGTTCCTAAGGAGATTAAAAATAATGAAAACCGCGTGGGCCTTACGCCCGCCGGCGTAGCCGAGCTGCGCAAGCACGGCCACACCCTGCTGGTGCAGCACACCGCTGGCGAAGGCTCGGGCTTCTCGGACGAGGAGTACCAGACGGCCGGCGCGACCATTCTGGCCACCATTGCCGAGGTGTACGGACAGGCCGAGATGATTATTAAGGTAAAGGAGCCGATTGCGGAGGAATACCCCCTCATCAAGGAGAACCAGCTGCTGTTCACGTACTTCCACTTCGCCAGCGGCGAGGAGCTGACCCACGCCATGATTGAGCGCAAGGCCATTTGCCTGGCTTATGAGACGGTGGAGCTCAGCAACCGTGCCTTGCCCCTGCTCATTCCGATGAGCGAAGTGGCAGGCCGCATGGCCCCGCAGGAAGGCGCCAAGTACCTCGAGAAGCCCCTGAAAGGCCGGGGCATTCTGCTGGGCGGCGTACCCGGCGTGAAGCCCGCCAATGTGCTCATTCTGGGCGGCGGCGTGGTAGGCACCCAGGCCGCGAAAGTGGCCGCCGGCCTCGGCGCGCAGGTAACCATCATGGATGTGAGCCTGAACCGTCTGCGCGAGCTCGACGACTTCATGCCCAAAAACGTGGTGACGCAGTACTCCAACGAGTACAACATCCGCGAAGCCATCAAAACGTCGGACCTGATTGTGGGCGCGGTGCTGATTCCCGGCGCGAAGGCCCCGCACCTCATCACCCGCGACATGCTGAAGACCATGCGCCCCGGCACCGTGGTGGTAGACGTGGCCGTGGACCAGGGCGGCTGCATTGAAACCTGCCACCCCACCACCCACGAGAACCCCACCTTCATCATCGACGACGTGGTGCATTACTGCGTGGCCAACATGCCCGGCGCGGTGCCCTACACCAGCACCCTGGCCCTGACCAATGCCACCCTGCCCTACGCCGTGAAACTGGCCAACCAGGGCTGGCAGGAAGCCTGCCGCCGCGACGAGGCCCTGCGCCTCGGCCTGAACGTAGTGCACGGCGAGGTAGTCTACAAAGGCGTAGCCGATGCCTGGGGCCTGCCCCTGGTGAACGTGGAAACCGTGCTGGAACTGGCGGCGGTGTAATTAAAAATTAAGAATTAAGAATTAAAAATGCCTTCCCGCTTCATTGCCGGGGAGGCATTTTTAATTCTTAATTCCCAATTTTTAATTCTTAATTCTTAATTTTTAATTGCCCTTGCTTCCTTCTCCCGCCATTCGCCTGCTGCTGCGCCGCTTTGCGCTGCTGCTGGCCGTTTATACGCTGCTCCGCCTGGGTTTTTACGTCCTCAATCTGGTCACGTTCCGGGGCATTGGGGCGGGAGCGGTGGCGCGGGCGTTCGTGCACGGGCTGCGGTTCGACGTGGCCGCGCTGCTGTGGCTGAACCTGCTGCTGGTGCTGCTGTCGCTGCTGGTGCCGGTGCAATCGCGGCGCGGGCAGCAGTGGCTGCGCGGGCTGTTTGTAGTGCTGAATGTGCCAGGCATCCTGCTCAACATCATTGACTGGGAATATTTTAAGTTCATTGGCCGGCGGCTGAGCAACGAGTGGAGCACCATTGGCCACGACATTGCCCAGCAGGCCGGGCAGATTGGCCTGCACTACTGGTACCTGGCCATTCCGCTCGCGGGGCTGGTGTATTTGCTGTGGCGGCTGTGCCCCATGCCCACGCGGGCCGAACTGGCGGCCCCGGCCGGCCGTGGGCGCTGGGTGCAGCGCGGCGTGGAGTTTCTGCTGGTGGTGGGCCTGGTGGTGCTGGGCCTGCGCGGCGGCTGGCAGCTGAAGCCCCTGCGCACCGGCATTGCTTTCGAGCAGCAGCCCGCCGTGCTCGGCCACCTGGCCCTCAACAGTACGTTTACGGTGCTGAAGTCATTTGATGAAGTTCAGATTGACCGGGTGAGCTATTTCCCCACCACCACGGTGCTGCGGCCGGCCCTGAATGCCGCCCCGCTACCCGCCCGCACCGCCGCCCCCACCCCGCCCGACAACGTGGTGCTGCTGCTGCTGGAAAGCTTCGGCTCGGAATACACCGGCGTGGAAAATGGGGGCCAGGGCAGCTTCACGCCCTTTTTCGATTCGTTGGCGGTGGCTCCCGGGGCGCGGCTGATGCGGGAGAACTACGCCAACGGCCGCCGCTCCATCGAGGCGCTGCCGGCTGTGCTCTCGGGCCTGCCTTCGCTCATGGATGAGCCGTTTATCACCTCCAGCTTTCAGACGGCGGAGCTGCACGGGCTGGGCGAAATTCTGGGCCGCCACGGCTATAACACGGCCATGTACCACGCCGGCTCCAACGGCACCATGGGCTTCGATATGTTTGCCGGCATTGCCGGCATGCAGCACTACTACGGCCTGAACGAATACCCCGGCGGGGCCGGCAGTCCCGACTACGACGGCCACTGGGGCATTTTTGATGAGCCCTACCTGCAGTATCTCAACCGCCGGCTCACAGCCACCAAACAGCCGTTTATGGCCACGGTGTTCACGCTCAGCGCGCACGAGCCGTTCTCGCTGCCCGCCAGGTACAAGGGCAAGTTTCCGGTGGGCACGCAGCCCATTCACCCCACCATTGCCTACGCGGATATGGCGTTGCGGCGCTTTTTTGCGGCAGCCCGCCGCGAGCCGTGGTATGCGCACACGCTGTTCGTGCTCACGGCCGACCACACCTCGCAGTCGGACCGCGCCGGCTACCAGAACCCGTTGGGCGTGCACAAAACGCCGCTGCTGTTCTTCCGCCCCGGCCAGCCACTGCCGGCGGCCAACCCGCACCGCATCACGCAGCAGGTGGATGTGCCCGCCTCGGTGCTCGACGTGCTGGGCCTGGCGCAGGAGCAGCCGGCGCTGCTGCCCTTCGGTGCGTCGGTGTTCGACACGGCCAGCCCGGGCCGCGCCATATTCCGCGACGGCGACTCGTACTTCCTCGTGCATTCCGACTTCGTGACCGAGCTCACCAACAAGAACGAAGTGCGCCTCTACCCCTACCAGACCCATTTTATTCCCAATGAACCCGTTGCCAACCCTGACCCGGTCCTGGTGAAGAAATACGGCGATGAGTTGCGGGCCAACGTGCAGTTCTACGTGAACGGGCTGCTGGATAACCGGCTTTATAAATAGTAGCTGAGCGGATTACAACGACGAGCGCAAATGCTTGCTCGGAGGATTTCATACCACCTATTTGCGCTTTATCAGAACCCGGAATTGCTTTTCCTCGTTAAAGCCACCTCAATTGGCCGTGCTCTAGCCAGCGCGGGCCATTTGTTTCACTCATTCCTTTAGTCCTATGAAAAAGCAACCCCTCATTCTCGCCTTGTTCCTCACCGTGTGCGGTTTCTCGGCCAATGCCCAGAGCAGCACCAGCACCACCACCACGCGCCAGACCACGGTGACGCCCGCCCCGGCCACGTATCCGACCGCTACGCCGGCCCCGGCTACTTCAACCACCACAGAGTCGACCACGACCACGACTGACCCGGCCTCTACCACCGTAATCCAGGCCGCCCCGGCCGAAACCGTTATTCCTGCCGACACTAAGGTGAAGGAGAAGCGCAACAAAACGAAAATCAAACCCAAAAACTAAGGCTTTCAGCCCTCGTTTTTAGCTTGAAAAGCCCGTCCGCAAGCAGTTGCGGCCGGGCTTTTTGCAATAAGGCGATTCAGAAAGCCGGGCCTCTGGTGTGGAGACGCATCTTTGCGTCTTGTCGTTGAACAACAAAGGCATGTTTCGTTCAACGACAAGACGCAAAGATGCGTCTCTACACCGGCAGCGCGACTTGTTAAACAGCTTTCGATGTAGTTGCCGGCATTGCGCCGGTAATTACCGTGTCAGACACTACCCCTATCGGCGCAGCAATTTGAGGTGCGCCTGGGTGTGCCCGCTGGTTAGGTGCAGCATGTAAACGCCGCTGGCCTGCATTTGCCGGGAAAAATCGAGCCGCAGGGCCGTGGCCCCGTTGGCGGCCTGAAGGGTGCCGCTGCTCACTTTTGCCCCGAGCGCCGATACCAGCGTGTAGGAAACCTCGCCCTGCAACGCCTCCGGCAACAGCAGGCTTACCTGCCCGTCGGAGGGGTTTGGATACGCCTTCACCAGCGCCGTAAACTCCGTTCCGACCGCTGCTTTGCGGGCAGCGGCGGCCGGACTGGCAGCCGCAGAAGCCAGGGTGGTGCGGGCCGCGCCATCGGTCACGCTGAAGGCGATGGTGCGCGGCGTGCCCGCGATGCCGCCGGGCGTGTAGGATGTCGCGGTCAGGGTATAGCCACCGGCCGTGGGAGTCCAGGCGAAATAGTTGCCTGCACCATCGTCGCCGAACAGTGCGTATGGAGGCACCATTTCGGTCTGGCTCCAGGTCTGGGCGCCGCTGAGGGCAAATTCGACCCGGCCCACCGTAGCCGGGTTGGTGTTGGCCCGGATGTTCAGGTTGCGCGTGGGCAGGGTGGCTAGGTCGAGCACGGCCCCATTTGTGAGCGCCATAAACTCGAAGCCGGTATTGGCATTAACCAGGGTATAGGTGATAGTGCCTGGCGTAACGGGCTCATTAATTACGGTGAAGGTGATTTCCAGCGGCGTGCCCGCGCAGCCGGTATCGGAGTACGGCTGGGCCGATAAGGAAACGTAGCGTCCCAGGGCCAGGGTGTGGCCGAAGTAGTCGCCGGCACCATCGTCGCCGAACAGCGTGTACGGGGCCACCCGCTCGGTTTGGCCATGGCTGGTGGGGCCGTTCAGGCTGAATACGACCCTGTCGATACTGCCCGGGCCAGTGTTGGCCCGCACGTTGATGTTCTGGGTGGGCAGCGTGGCCAGGTTGAGCGTCATCCCGTTGGCGAGGGGCCCGATGTCGGTATCGGTATCGGCATTGACCAGGGTGAAGCTGGTAATGACTTGTGCCGCCTGATTGATAACTATCGTCAGCGGGGCGGAGGTGCAGCCGTTCGCCGCCGTCAGGGTGAGGCGGTAGGTGCCCGGCGGCAGGAACGAGAACAGAAAAGAGTTGCCCCCGGACGGTCTGGGCGCATTCGGCGTGAGCTGGGCCGTAGCGCCCGCCGGCGGATTCAGCACCTGAATATAGCCGGTAGTGGTGGTGCAGGTAGGCTGCGTCACCACCACATTGGCCAGCGTGAGCACCGGTGCAGGGGCCGGATTGATGACGATGGTGCGCGGGGCCGAGGTGCAGCCGTTCACCGTTAGGGTGAGGCGGTAGGTACCGGGCACCAGGGATACGAACAGGTAGGGATTGCCCCCGGCGGGCCGGGGCGCGTTCGGCGTGAGCTGGGCAACGCTGTTAAACGGGGCATTCAGTATCCTAATCGTGCCGGTCGGATTGTCACAGGTCGGTTGCGTCACCGTGACATTGGCGCTCGAAAGAACCGGCGGCGAGGGGCAAGCGGTGGCACTGCTGCCTCCTAAAGGCAACCCATAACCAAAACTGACCTGTGGAAAAAATAATACGGCGACCAGCACCGCCCAAAACAGACGTTGCCAACCAGCTGTGTGTTTCAGCCAGTGTCCGTAATCTATCGGCTCATACTTACGCAGCAATGATGGGGCGGCACCCCGCGACTTTTCGGGCACTTTGGCACACGGAGTACATGGTTCATGCTTTTTCATAACAGGCAGCAAAAAATGGTGGATAGGATAGAAAGGCCGGCATCCGTTGCGCCACCGAGGAGGCGCAGCACAGCCCAGGCGTCGGCCGGGCACGGCACGCCTTTCTAAAATGCGGAATCATTGGGTGCGCCCCTGCTTGGGCGCAATGCGCGGCGCGGCCCGCAACGCGGTTGACGGGTACAAACGCGTGGGGAGCTGCACTTACAGCACAGCAGCTGGAAGGTGCCCGGCTATCATTCGGTAGCCGGGAGTGGCGCTTCGATGCTCAAGGCGGTGCGCGCGCCGCTTCAACGCCTGGTTATTCAGCGTACGCGCTGGCGGGTGCTACTCGGCGGTATTCCAAGGGAATGCAGGAAATACCCAACCGCTTTCGGGGCCGGCAAAACCGGCCGCATCAGGGAATGAAAAGCTTGGCCATCCATCCTTGATTATGTAATCTATGGGCTAAAAAACGTAGTTAAGGTGGCATAGAAAGTATGTTTTGAAGTGAAATAAAAATCCTTCTACCGCGCAGCTTCCCCTCCTTCAGGCTGTTTCAGATGCATTGAAGTGATGCTTCGGCAGTAAGCCAAACATAATATATTATATTTTATATATTAATGACATTACTCACACGCCCGCATTAACAAAACGCCATGGACTACCCCGCCTGACCTACCCCGAAGCACTCATTGACTCGCCGGACAAATGGCTCCAGGCACAGGACGAACCTTACCGCCCCACCGCATCCGCAAACGCTGGTATATCCTCCAGCCGCTCATTGGTTCGCGTCGCGAAATCGACCCGCCAGCAGTAGTGCACCAAGCCGTTGGTGAGCAGCAGCAGCGGCGCACCAATGGTTTGGTTATAGGTGGTGGCCTGCCGGGCCACGGCCGCGTCGATGGCCACGGAGGGGGCTTTGCACTCCACCAGCAGCAGCGGCTGGCCGGTGGGGTCGAGGGCCAGGAGGTCGGTGCGCTTTTGGCGCTGGTTGTAGCGCAGGCCGCGCTCCAGGGCCAGCAGGCCGCGCGGGTAGCCCAGGTGGGTTATCAGATAATGAACAACGTGCTGCCGCACCCACTCTTCGGGGGTGAGCACGACGTGTTTGCGCCGCAGCCCATCCCAGATGAGCGGCTGATTTGTGGCCGATTGCGTAAGTTTGGCCTCGAAAGGCGGCAGGTCCAGGGCTTGCATCACCTCCAAAAATAGTGCTTGGTGCTTTGTGCCTGGTGCTTGGTGTCCTTCGCCTCGTGCCAATGGGTTTCAAAAGCCGGGATTCTCACCAGCCAAGCACCGGCGGACGGAGGTCTGCTGTACAAAACAGCCAAGCACTAAGCACCAATAACCAAGCACTTACTTATGAAGACCAAAGAAGAGATTGTAAATAACTGGCTGCCACGCTACACGGGTGTTGCGCTGGACGAATTTGGGCAGTACATCCTGCTGACCAACTTCAGCAACTACGTGTACATGTTTGCTGAGCAGTTTGACACCGAAGTGCGCGGCAAAGACAAGCCCATGCAGTCGGCCACGGCCAACGGCATCACCATCATCAACTTCGGCATGGGCTCGCCGATGGCGGCCACGGTCATGGATTTGCTGTCGGCCATCAAGCCCAAGGCAGCCCTGTTTCTGGGCAAGTGCGGTGGCCTGAAAAAGACCAAGCTCGGCGATTTGGTGCTGCCCATCGCGGCCATTCGCGGCGAAGGAACTTCCGACGACTACCTGCCCAAGGAAATTCCGGCCCTGCCCTCGTTCCGCCTGCAGCGCGCCGTGTCGTCGATGATTAAGAAGCACGAGATGGACTACTACACCGGCACGGTGTACACCACCAACCGCCGCGTGTGGGAGCACGATACCGAGTTTAAGGACTACCTGCGCCGCGTGCGCGCCCTGGCCGTGGACATGGAAACGGCCACCATTTTCGTCTGCGGCTTCATGAACGACATCCCGCACGGCGCGCTGCTGCTGGTGAGCGACAACCCGATGACGCCCGAGGGCGTGAAAACCTCGGAGTCGGACTCGAAAGTAACCACCGATTTCGTGAAGCGCCACCTGCAAATCGGCATCGAGTCGCTACAGGAGCTGCAGTTCTCGGGCGAGTCGGTGAAGCACATGCGCTTCGACTAAGGACCGCAGATTTTAACGGATTTGACGGATTTCGCAGATTCAAACTGACCCTTTCGTATGTGGAGCTTTACTGATTTTCGGATGCGGGGCGGGGTAGTTTTTATGCTGGCGCTCGGCCTCATGGGCTGCGACCGGACGAAGCACGAGGCCACAGAAACATTGCGCAAACCCAGTGAAACGGCCAGCCCATCGGCCACGGCGGTGGCCGATGGGCTGGCCACCGGTGCCCAGCGCGAAACGGCCCAAACCAGCCTCAGTCCGGCCTTGCGGGCGCGGGGCCTGCGGCTGGGCAAGTCGTTTGTGGCGGGCGACGATAGTGTGCGCGCCGGCCGGCCGCAGCTGTCGCTCTACGTCATTTTCGAGCGGGCTTTCCGTGATACCGTGCGGGTGCGCCTGCTGGATAACAATGGCGTGGAATACGGCCGTAGCCGCGTGCTCCTGCAGGGCAAGACCCATGAGGCCCAGCCATTTCCGGTTCGCTTCAATCCGCACCTGCATTTTGAGCTGGGCACGCAGGTGGTGGTGGAATAAGCCCGAAAGTCCACAACGAAAAGAACGTCATGTTGAGCGCTGCCGAAGTCGCTCGCGTGTAATAGTAATTCAATCGCCCAAACGAATTGACTACTATTGCACGCGAGATGCTTCGACAAGCTGAGCATGACGTTTTCTTTTCATCCCACTTCACTCATTAATGTCTCGTTCCAACCATTCTTCGTTCCACCATTTCTTCGCCCCCCTGCTGCTGCTCGCGCTGCTCAGCGGCTGCCAGTCGCCCCGCGAATCTGTTGATTTGCTCGTCACCAACGCCACGGTTTACACCGTCGATTCTACCTTCTCGAAAGCCGAGGCCTTTGCGGTGAAGGATGGCAAATTCGTGGCCGTGGGTTCGGCGGCCGAGCTCAAGGCCAAGTACCAGGCGGCGCAGGAAGTGGACGCGGGCGGCAAGTTCATCTACCCCGGCTTTTACGACGCGCACTGCCACTTCTACCGCTACGCACTGGCACTGCCCAGCGCCGATTTAGTGGGCACCAACTCGTGGAAAGAGGTGATTGAGAAGCTGCAGGAGAACCGGAAGAAATACCCGCAGGCCGCCTGGCTCACGGGGCGCGGCTGGGACCAGAACGACTGGCCCACCAAGCAGTTCCCCACCAAAGACACGCTTGACCGGCTGTTTCCCGACGTGCCCGTGCTCCTCACCCGCGTAGACGGCCACGCCGCCCTCGTGAACCAGAAGGCGCTGGATTTGGCCGGCGTCACGGCCCGCACGCCCATCAGCGGCGGCACCATTACGCGCGACGCGCAGGGCCGCCTCACCGGTCTGCTCGTGGACAACGCCACCCGCCTGGTGAGCAGCAAAATTCCCGACCCGGCTCCGGCCGAATCCGCCCAGCTCCTGCTGCAGGCCCAGCAAAACTGCCTGGCCGTGGGCCTCACCAGCCTCGCCGATGCCGGCCTCGACAAAGCCGACATCGACCAGATGGCCGCCCTGCAGCAGCAGAAAAAGCTGAAGCTGCGCCTCTACGCCATGCTGGCCCCCACCCCAGAAAACCGGGCGTACTACCTTAAAAACGGGCCGGTCTTCACCGACCAGCTCACCATCAACTCCTTCAAGGTGTATGCCGATGGGGCGCTGGGCTCGCGCGGGGCCTGCCTGGTGAAGCCGTATGCCGACAAACCCAAGGAAACGGGCTTTTTGCTGTCCACTGAAAAGCAGTTCCGCGACCTGGCCAAGGAGCTGGCCGCCTCGAAATTCCAGATGAATACCCACGCCATCGGCGACTCGGCCAACCGCATCATCCTCAACATCTACGGCGAGGCGCTGAAGGGGCAAAAGGACCGCCGCTGGCGCATCGAGCACGCCCAGGTCATCACCCCGGCCGACATGCCCAAGTTCGGGCAGTTCGGCATCGTGCCTTCGGTGCAGCCCACCCACGCCACGTCGGATATGTACTGGGCCGGCGAGCGCCTCGGGGCCGAGCGCCTGAAAACGGCCTACGCCTACGCCGAATTACTGAAGCAGTACGGCCAGCTGGCCCTGGGCTCCGACTTCCCGGTGGAGGACATCAACCCGCTGTTCGGCTTTCACTCGGCCGTGGCCCGGCAGGATGCCAAGAACTTCCCCAAAGGCGGCTTCCAGATGGAAAACGCCATTTCGCGCGAGCAGGCCCTGCGCGGCATGACCACCTGGGCCGCTCACGCCGGCTTCGAGGAGAAGCGCAAAGGGCAAATCAAACCCGGCATGCTGGCCGATTTCGTGGTGCTGGGCACGGACCTGCTGACCGCGCCCAATGAGCAGCTGCGCGGGGCCGCCGTGCTGCAAACCTGGATTGGCGGGCAACTGGTTTTTGACCGAAAATAGCCATTGCAATAACCTAGAAAGGCCTGCTGAACAATGTTCAGCAGGCCTTTCTGGCTTAAAAGTGGTTTGAGTTAACTCTTCTGATTTTAAACGGTGTAGAGACGCATCTTTGCGTCTTGTCGTTGGGCGATTTCCTTCAACGACAAGACGCAAAGATGCGTCTCTACACCGTTCCAGCGGTTAAACAGCTTCATAGGAGTTGGCCACGCCTACCGCTGCGGGGCCTCGTCGGCCGAGCCGCCGTAGATGGCGGGCACTGGGATGTCGAGCAGACGCAGGTACACGCTCATCTGGCCACGGTGGTGGATGAGGTGGTTGAGGACCAGCACGCGAGCCACCGTGGTGCGGGGCATGGCCATGAGGGTTTGCTCGCCGCGGCGCATGGTCCACATGGCGTTGAAGGTGGCATCGTCCACATCGGCCAGGGCTTTGTGGATGTTCTCGGCGTTCACGTCGAATCGCCGGAGCACTTCGTCGGTGGTGGTGGGCGACTCGGGCATTTTCATGGTGGCCATGTCCGTGGCATCGGCGCTGAGGGACATTTGCAGGAAGCCAATGAGGTTGGCCATGTGCGAGGCCAGCGTCCCGAGCTTCATGCTCTTGGCGTGCGGCTGCCAGCCAAACTGCTCGGTGGGCACCCGCTCCAGCAGGCGGCGGGTGATGGCCAGCTCGCGCTTCAGCTCTTGGCTGAGAAGGGCTTGCATGGAAGGATTGGCGGTGGTGGTGGTATCGCTCATAAAGAAAGATGAGAAGATGGAAGGGAAACGGATGAGGGCACGGCCCTCACGCAAAGCAGGACGCGGCAGCTACGGAAATACTTTACCGGGACATGGGCGCGCCCATTTCGGCCCCGGCTGAGGCGGGCGGCGGCGGTGGCAGCGAAATGGGCCCCAGGGAATCTTCGCGCAGCTTCTTGCCGCGCAGGGTCAGCAGGAAGCCCAGGCCGAAAATGAAGAACACAATCAGCGAAAGAATGCTGTTGCGCATCGAGCCCGTGATTTGCGCAATCAGGCCGAAGGAAAGTGTGCCGATAACGATGCCGAGCTTCTCCACCACATCGAAAAAGCTGAAATAGGCGGCCGAATTCGGGGTGTTTTCAGGCATAATCTTGGAATAGGTGCTGCGCGACAGACTTTGCACGGCCCCCATGGTGAGGCCAATGACGGAGGCCAGCAAATAGAAGCTCCAGCCGGCCTGCACGAAATAGCCGGCCACACAAATCAGCATCCAGATGAACACCGCGATGCTCAACGCCCGCGTGTTGCCGATGCGGTCCGATATTTTAGCAAACATCCAGGCCCCGAGAATGCCCACAATCTGAAGCAGCAAAATGGTGACGATGAGCGAGGTGCTATCGAGCTTCAGCACCTTATCGCCGAAGATGGTGGCCACGTACATCACCGTTTGCACGCCCATGTTGTAGGTGAAGTAGGCCAGCAGGAAGCGCTTGAGGTTGGGCTGCCGCTTGAGTTCGTCCCACACCTTGCCCAGCTCGCGGAAGCCGTTGAGCAGCCAGCCGTCCTGGCTGACGGGCGCATCGGCGGGGCGGCCGGCATCGGCCGGCAGGGTGAAGAACGGGATTTGGGCAAAGCCCACCCACCAGATGCCCGTGAGCAGGAAGCTAAGCCGCGTGGCCTTGCCGGTGCTCATGCCAAACAAGGCCACGCCCTCGGGGCCGCCCGCAATGTGCGGGCCCATGATGATGCCCAGGCAGATAACCAGCAGCAGCACCGAGCCGATGTAGCCCATGGAGAAGCCCCGCGCCGAGAGCGAGTCAAACTTTGCCTCGGAGCTTATTTCGGGCAGGTAGGAATTATAGAACACGATGCTACCGCTGAAGCCCACCGTGGCCGCAATAAAAATGAAGGTGCTCAGCGTGAGGTTGTCCTCGGTGAAGAAGTACAGCGCGGCACAGCTGAATGCCCCGATGTAGCAAAAGACCTGCAGGAAAAGCTTTTTGCGCCCCGAGTAGTCGGCCAGCGACGTGAGAAACGGGCTGACCAGGGCAATGAGCAGGAAGGCGAACGAGATGGCGTAGGTGAGCAGCGACGAGCCCGGCACCTTGAACCCCAGGAAATCGACCACGTCGGTGGGGTTGATGGCCTTGGTGATGCTGCCCCAGTAAATCGGGAAAATCGAGCTGGTAATCACCAGCGGGTACACCGAGTTGGCCCAGTCGTAGAACGTCCAGCCGGTGGTGATGCGCTTGTTGTCTTTTTCGACCGCGCCAGCGGCGGCAGCGGGAAGCGTCGGAGTTGGGGTCATAAGTGAGCGCCGGGAAGATGAGGGATTGCGCCGGGGAAGGTAACGGGTTTTTAGGGTTCGGGTTGGGCCGGGCGGCAATGCCGGCGGCCGGCGGGGCTTCGCCAGCCACCGGCAGGCCGGACTTACCCCTGTCCGGAAGGGGCATTTTGGTGAGCGATGATAGATATTTACTTTTTACTATATTTACATAGCCCGGGCAACTCCGCTCCTGCTCAACTCCTCTGGCTATGGCAAACCTCCCTTGTATCTCCTTTAGCGGCTGGTGTCGCTCGGCGGCCCTGCTGGCCTTTGGCCTGCCGCTGCTGCTGGCTTGCAGCAAAGACAGCGACAGCCCTGCCGCCCAGCCCTCCACCACCTACGGCCCCACCGTGCAGGTGGGCAGCGGCTCGGCCCGCAGCTTTATCTCGGCCGATGCCAGTGGCAAGCCCACGGAAATCGGCATGGCGCTCACCGAAACTGCCCTGACCGGCCTGCCCGCCACGCCGGCCACGGGCACGATGTACGACATGGCCCTACCCGGCAACAGCAACGCCGCCACGCAAATGCCGTTCGACCACCTCTCCTTCGGCTGGAACCCCAACGGCCACGACCCCATCCCCATCTACGGGGTGCCGCACTTCGACGCGCACTTCTACATGCAGCCCATGGCCGCGCAGCATACCATCACCCTCGACGACCCCAAGGGCGATATTTTCCCGGCCACCAACAAGCTGCCCGCTGGCTACAGCACGCCGCCCAACGTGGTGCCCGGCCGCACCGTGCCCATGATGGGCCGCCACTGGATAGACCCCACCAGCCCCGAATACACGCCGGGCACGGCCTTCACTCACACCTTCGTCTACGGCACCTACGATGGCCACGTCACCTTCATCGAGCCCATGCTCACCAAGGCCATGCTGGTACCCAGCGTGAACGTGGTGAAGGCCATTCCGCAGCCCACGGTGTATGAGGTAACGGGCAAGTACTTCCCCACGAATTACACTATCCGCTACGATGCCGGCACCAAGGAATACATCATTTCGCTGAAGGATATGATGATGCGCTGAGGTAGGGCACTCGGACTTTAATGATGCAGCAGGTGCGGAAAATTGGCGCGGACCATGCCGGCGTATTCGGCGTTATCGAAGGCCGCCTGCCGCCACTTTTGCTTGGCATCTTCAGCAATGGCTTTTCCCTGCGCAATGGTAATGTTAAGCTCGGCTAAAAACTCCTGCTCGCGCGGCTCAAGCGGTGAATCAAATTTAAAGGCTCCGACGAGGCGGGCATAAAATAGTCCTTTCAAATGGTCAGCACGGCTTTTCAACAGTTCCGGTCGGTCGAGGCCATATCCTCTGATGCTCGCCTGCCCTCGGTCGTCGAGTTGTCCAATGGCATCCTGCACAAAATTCAGGTGTTGCTCGGGGTTGTCGAAAACCGGGTGTAGCAGTAACGGCTGTTCCCACGCAATATCGTCGTGATGCGTTTTGGCCCGCGCCGCATCGTTGGCAAGCGGGAAGTAGTTGCCCTTAAACTCTTGGTTGCAGCGCTGGCAGGAAAAAAGCAAATTGCTCCACTCGTACGCCAGCCAGTAGTAACCCGGCTTGTGCAAAGGGCCCTCCCATAGTTGCTGATACCCCGCTTTTGGCCGGAAGTGCTCTACATCACCATAGCTAGTGGCTATAAATAACGACTCGCAGTAGCAGCATTTGTCGTGCTGGTCGGCCCGGAGCCGGTCCTTTACACTGGTGCTGTTGTATATACCATCCCGCGAATGCAAAATCGTGTTTTCCGATTTTTCGCAGGCGTCGGGGTCCCGTTCGTGTAGGGTTTCGAGTTGCTGCCGATGTTTTGCCCCGCGAGTGAGCAACGGCGCGGGAGCCGACGGACTTTTGGTTACCTGAATCATCGCTGGTTATTCGAGCAGGTCGCCGGGCTTCAGGTTCTGCGCCAACCGGGCCAGCAGGCTTTCTACTTTACGCTCAGCCGGCGTATCGCCGATTGGCTGGGCGGCAACCTGCGCATTCAACTCAGCCAATTGGGTCTTGTCCTTGGTGGTGAGGCGTTTTTTGAGCAATAGCTTATTGCGAAGCGCCAACTCGTCCTCGGTTTGCACCGACAGCGTAGATGTATCCTCAAACAGCTCACTGTTCAGAATCTGGTCGACGCGCCAGCCCCGCACGTCTTCCGGGTTTTGATGTACGATGGTCTGGTCGTCCTCTCGCTTTAGCAACACCACATTCGCCCCCATATCGCCGGCCGCCTGTACTACCAGCGGGCTGTGCGCCGTGGCAATGAACTGGGTATTGACGAAGATGTCGCTCAGAAACTTGAGCAACTTACGCTGCCAACTGGGATGCAGGTGCAGGTCAATTTCATCGATTAGCACGATGGCCGGCTCTTCCAGCGGGTTTGGGCTGTCGGGGTAGCGGATGAAGAGCTTGCTGGCGAAATCGGTGAGCCAGACCACCAGCGTTTGGTAGCCCAGACTCATGTCGCGCAGGCGCACCCAGCCGTAGGGGGTTTCTAGTTCTAGGTACTGTTGGTGGCTTTTGCTGGAAATGCGGATATCAGTGACATCTGGTAAAACTTTTAACAATACTTGACGCACTTGTTCCAATGATTTTGCTGCTTGCTTATCCTGTTTAAGCGAGCTGTATTCCATTTGTAAGAACCACTCTTCAGGATTAAGTAAATCAGCACGGTCATTAAAGAGACTGATACAAGTATCAACACCCTCTGGTGCTTCACTAAGAGTAGAATTTCCAATTGTACGGCCTGCACCATAGCCATAGCAAATAAGACTCAACTCTTGTTCTTCAAACAAAGACACAACTGCTCCACCTAGATAGGTGCCATCATTATCTGTGTTATAAGTCACAAAATTGTCTCTGATTGTAATTTTTCCTTTTGATGGGTACTCATCAAGACCAGCATTAAATCTGGTAGAAACTCTTATGTAAGCCAGTGCAGAATTAACTCTACTAAGTAGCAAGTTTGCGTAGGAAAGCTTAAAGAAAATTGGCGAATAGGATTTGGTTTTTTCTTCATACGATGCTGGAAGTGGGCTAGGTCTCATCCCCGCCAATGCTTTCAACACCGTCGTCTTCCCCACCCCATTATCCCCGAGAATAATCGTCCACTGCGCGGGTCTGCCATCGGGCCGGGCGAAGGAAATGGTCTGCTTCTCCCCGAAGCTGCGCACGTTTTCCAGGCTAAGGGACAAGAAGTAGGCGGGGGGCGGCGAAGTGGTTTGGTCAGTCATGACGAGAAGTAGCGGGCGAAGCACGAAGATGCCAAAAGTAGCAGGCCCGCCGGGTTTGAGCGGACGGGGCCTAGAATGAGCAGTGCCGCAACAGCCGGGCCTCATTGCTCAGCGCGTTTGAAGTCGGCTTACTAATTGAACGGAAGTAGTGCCGGACCAGACGGCGAAACCAGGCAGCCACTTAGCTTACGGATGGTTTTTGAAGGGGGACAGAATACAATCACTGCCTCAGTTGATTATCAAATTACTAAGCAGGACGATAAACCCGGCATTTCGCCGGAACTTCACCCTCGGAAAGTCAGGCCCTGCCCCCAGCAGGGTCTTTTGCTGTCCGCTTATAGTTCTTTTCCCCTCACCTCCACCCCGTTACATGCGTCGTACTCTTACGCGTTGGCTCTGCCTGGGCAGTGCTTTGGTTACCTTTTCTAATGCCCTGGCCGGCACGCCACCCGTAGCCCCCGTGCCCACCGATGCCCACCCGCTGCGCTTCGTGCCCAACCAGCGGCAGTGGCAAAGCCCCATCCTATTTGCGGCCGATATTCCGGCCGGGCGGCTCTTTCTGGAGCGCGACCGCCTGCTGGTGGCCCGCTACGATGCCCCGGCCATAGACCGCCGGCACCACGCCGCGCCCAGCGCCGCCCCCCAGCGCATTGCCAACCACGCCTACGCCGTGCGCTTCGTGGACGCCAACGCCCAGGCCGAAGTGCGCGGCGAGCAGCCCACCGGCGAGCACCTCAACTACTTCCTCGGCAACGACGAAGCCCGCTGGGCCACCAACGTGCCCGCCTTCACCGACGTGCGCTACCAGCAGCTCTACCCCGGCACCGACCTGCGCTTTTACTCGCGCGGGGCCGTGATGGAGTACGATTTCGAGCTGGCCGCCGGGGCCGATGCCGGCCGCATAAAGCTGCGCTACGAGGGCCAGGAGTCGCTGAGCGTGGTAGAGGGCGCCCTGCACATCGGCACCAGCGTGGGCCGCGTCACGGAGCAGCAGCCCTATGCGTATCAGGTAGTTGAGGGCCGGCGCGTGGCCGTGGCCTGCCGCTACGTGCTGGGGCCGCAGCACACGGTGAGCTTCGGCCTGCCGAAGGGCTACGACCATAGCCGCCCGCTCGTCATCGACCCCGTGCTGGTGTACTCCACATACTCCGGGGCCACGGCCGCCCTGAACTGGGGCTATACGGCCTGCCCCGATTCGCTGGGCAACCTCTACGCGGCCAGCATCAACTTCACGGCCGGCTACCCCACCACCCTGGGGGCCTACGATACGAACTTCAACAACGGCAACACCGACATCGTCATCAGCAAATACAACCCCAGCGCCACCACCGGGGCCAGCAGCCTGGTGTATGCCACCTACCTAGGCGGCAACCAGGAGGACTACCCCCACAGCCTGGTGGTGAACCGCGCCAACGAGCTGGTGCTGCTGGGCTCCACCAACTCAACCAACTTCCCCACGCCCGGTGGCTACCGCACCAGCCTGGCCGGGGGCACCGATTTGGTGCTGGCCAAGCTCTCGGCCAACGGCAGCAGCCTGCTGGGCGCTACCTACGTGGGCGGCTCGGCAAATGATGGCCGGATGCTGACGACCTCCAATCTCTACGCCAACTTCGGCGATGACTTCCGGGGCGATGTGATTACCGACCGCCAGAACAATGTGTATTTCACATCGGTCACGCGCTCAACCAACTTCCCCACCAGCGGGGGCCGCACCTACCAGGGCGGGCACGATGCCGTGGTGATGAAGCTCAGCCCTGGCCTGAGCACCATGCTGTGGAGCACCTACCTGGGTGGGACCGGCGACGATGCCGGCTACAGCATTCAGCTCGATAGCGTGAACAACGTATTCGTGGCCGGCGGCACCACCAGCACCAACTTCCCCAGCGCGGCCGGGGGCCTGAATGCCAGCTACCGGGGCGGTCCGGCGGACGGCTTCGTGAGCCGTCTTCAGCAAAACCTGACCTCGGCGGGCGTGGCCATTCAGCAAACTACCTACCTGGGCACCAGCAGCTACGACCAGGCCTTTTTCGTGCAGCTCGACCGCAAGAGCGCGGTGTACGTGCTGGGCCAGACCAATGGGGCCTACCCCGTAACCACGGGCACCTACCGCAACGCCGGCAGCCGGCAGTTTATCCACAAGCTTGGCGCGGACCTGCGCACCACGGGCTACTCCACGGTGGTTGGCAACGGGGCCGGCACCGCTACCACGGCCAACCCCTACCCCACCAACCTGGCCCCCACGGCCTTTCTGGTCGATAACTGCGGGCAGCTGCTGCTGTCGGGCTACGGCGCGAGCAGCATCGCGGGTATGCCCACCACGCCCGATGCCCTGCAACCCACCGCCTCCAACAGCACCTCCGGCGCGGCGGCCGATGCCAACCTCAACACCTACGGCTACCTCTACGTGATGCAGCTTTCGGCCAATGCCCGGCGGCTGGTGTACGGCACGTATTTCGGCACCGGCACCACCCACGTCGATGGCGGCACTTCGCGGTTCGATAAGAAGGGCATCATCTACCAGGCCATGTGCGTGCGCTTTCAGCAAACCGGCAGCAACATTGCCCCGGCCATCATCACCACGCCCAACGCCTACGCCCGCACCCAGACCCGCACCAGCGCCCAAACCACCAGCGCGGCCTTCAAGATGGACATTGCCCGCCTCGATGCCAGCTTCGTGCCGGCCGCCAACGGCGTGGCCAACACCCGCGTGGGCTGCGCGCCGCTCACGGTGCTCTTCACCCGCGCCACGCCCTCCAACAACGGCACCACCTGGAGCTTCGGCAACGGCCAGACCTCGACCCAGCCCAACAACGTGCGCGTGACCTACACCGCCCCCGGCCGCTACCCCATCACGCTCACCGCCTACGACTCCACCAGCTGCCAGGCCGCCGTGGTGGGCCGCGATACCGTGACGGTGCTCGGCCCACTTCCTGCCGCCCTCGGCCCCGACCAAACCATTTGCCCCGGCTCATCGGCCACGCTCACGGTAGCGGGTGGGTCGGCATCCCAGGCTTACTACCTCTGGCGTCCTGCTACCGGTCTAAATACCACCAACGGCACACAAGTAATAGCCTCGCCCGCTGTTACGACACAGTACATCGTAACGGTAGTCCCGTTTGGAGGCATATGTGAAAGCCGCGATACCATCGTTGTAAACGTGCGCAGCGCACTCACCGTGGCCATTCCGCCCGTGGCGGCGCTCTGCCCCGGCACCACGGGCACCCTCACCACCGCCGATGCCGGCGCGGGCGCAACCTACGTGTGGAGCCCCGCCACCGGCCTGAGCACTACCACCGGCCGCACCGTAACGGCTACCCCCACCGCCACCACCACCTACACCGTGCGCGTGACCAACGCCACCGGCTGCACCGGCACCGCCACCGTTACCGTAACGGTGCTGGACCGCCTGACGGTCAGCCTCGGTCCCGATGTGTCTTTTTGCGGCGCAACCGGCGTGGCTCAGCTGCGGGTGAGTGCGCCCGACGCGGCCACCACCTACACCTGGACGCCCGCCACCGGCCTCAACACCACCACTGGTCCGGCCGTGACGGCCCGCCCCACCGCCACCACCCAGTACATTGTGACGGCCACCCGCCCCGGCGGCTGCCCGGCCCGCGACACCATCGTGGTGAACGTGGAAAGTACCCTGCAGCTACCCATCCACTTCGCGCCCGCCCTGCCCAAAGCTGGCGAGCTGATTACATTCAGCGACACGCTGGCCGGCGTGCGGCCGGACCTGGTGCGCCGCTGGGAATTTGGCGACGGCACCATCGTGACTGGCCGCAACCCCACGCATACCTACGCGGCACCGGGCACTTATACCGTGCTGTTGTCGGCCGCTTCGGCCGGCGGCAGCTGCGCCCTCATCACCCGGTCGACCATCGTGGTAATCCCCGCCCGCGACTTTGCTTTCCCCAACGTCATCACCCCCAACGGCGACAACCAGAACGACGATTTCCGCCCCTACGTGAGCGCCGAGCCCGTAACGCTGCAAATCTTCACCCGCTGGGGCCGCAAGGTATTCGAGCAGGCCAACTACACCCAGGGCTGGGGCAGCGCCCCCGACGTGGCCGCCGGCATTTACTACTACCAGCTGCGCACCGCCGCCGGCCAAACCTGGAAAGGCTGGCTCGAAGTAGTGAAATAGCTTCGCATCAAGGCAAACAAAAAGCCCGTTTCCATATTGGAAACGGGCTTTTTGTTTGCTTATGTTGAGGGGATGGGATTCGAACCCACGATGAGCTTGAGACCCATACACACTTTCCAGGCGTGCTCCTTCGACCACTCGGACACCCCTCAAGGTTGCGGTTCGTGGCGCAAAGATAGGGCGGAATCGAATTATGAATTATAAATTATGAGTTATGAGTCGCCAATTTGCCAATTTATAATTCATAATTTATAATTTATAATTCATTATCAGATGGTTATCTCGCCGCGCAGGTCGGTGGCCAACAGCTCGCGGGTGCGAGCCTCGCTCACGCCCAGGCCCAGCACAAACATGACTTTGGTCACGGCCGCCTCGGTGGTAATGTCGTCGCCGCCCACGATGCCCATTTCCGCGAAGCGGGCGCTGGTTTCGTACTTGCCCTGCACCACGCGGCCTTCTTCACACTGGCTCACGTTGAGGAGCCACACGCCGCGTTGGCGGGCGTCGGCCAGGCAGGCCAGAAACCACGGCGCGGTGGGCGCATTGCCCGAGCCATAGGTTTCGAGCACGCAGCCGCGCAGGCCCGGCACGCCCAGAATGGCCGTAACCACCGCCTCCGTGATGCCCGGAAAAAGGCGTAGCACGGCCACACTGGTTTCGAACTGGCCGTGCACCTTGAGGCGGGCGCCGGGCAGCAGGCGGATGCTTCTGTCGTCGAATTCCAGGCTGATGCCGGCACGGGCCAGGGGCGGGTAATTCTCGCTTTTGAAAGCAGCAAACTGCTGGCTTTCAACCTTCTTGGCCCGCGTACCGCGAATGAGCACATCGTTGAAGAACACGCACACCTCGGGCACGCGCACGGTGTGGGTGCGGGGGTATCGGGCGGCCGCTATTTCCAGGGCCGTAATGAGATTGCGCTGGGCGTCGGAGCGGTTGGCCCCCACCGGCACCTGCGCCCCGGTGAATACCACCGGCTTGCCCAGATGCTCCAGAATATAGCTCAGCGCCGCCGCCGAATAAGCCATAGTATCGGTGCCGTGCAGGATTACAAACCCGTCGAAATCAGCATAATGCCGGCCGATGAGCTGGGCCAGAAAGAGCCAGTCGGCGGGCGTCACGTTGCTGCTGTCGATGGGTTCGGGCAGGCTCAGCAGTTCCAGCCGGAAGGGCAGACGCGTGAGCTCGGGCATCTTGCGGTCGAGCCGGCCAAACTGCATGGGCACCAGGTCGCCGGCGCGGCTCAGGGCCATGCCCACCGTGCCGCCGGTGTAGATGATGAGCAGGCGCGGGGCCGTGGTATCGGCCGCGTCGGCGCGGGTGGGCAGGGGCAGCAGCGGCAGGTTGAGGTCGGGCATGGGGTGGGTGGGATGGACGGGAAAACTCCCCTCCTTACCAACCGCAGGTCAGCGAAGCTAAGGAGGGGACGCTGGTGCGAAGCGCCAGCTGGGGTGGTTGTAGGCGTTGCACAAAGTTGGGACGAAATGGGCCGACACGGGCATCAACACAAAGTTTCGCGGTGAACTTGTTCGGGCGGCCGTTCAACGCCCACAACCACCCCAGTTTGCGCTGAAGCGCAAACATCCCCTCCTTAGCTTCGCTGACCTGCGGTTGGTAAGGAGGGGAGTTTTCCCCGTTCACCCACCTTTTTGCTCCAACAAACAGCCCTGCTTCCCTGTCCGCCGTATTGCCTGCGGCACTATTACCCATTTTCATGAATTCACCCGACTCCTCCCCTGCCAAGCCGGTTTCCGATGTTATCGTCATCGGCGCGGGCATTATGAGCGCCACGCTCGGCGTGCTGCTCAAGGCCCTCGACCCCAGCCTCACCATCAGCGGCTACGAGCGCCTCGACGCCGTGGCCGCCGAAAGCTCCGACGCCTGGAACAACGCCGGCACCGGCCATTCGGCCTTCTGCGAGCTGAACTACACCCCCGAGCGGCCCGATGGCTCAATTGACATTTCCAAAGCCGACAAAATTGCCGAGCAGTTTGAGCTCAGCAAGCAGTTCTGGGCCTCGCTGGTGCAGGAAGGCCAGCTGCCCGACCCCTCGGCCTTCATCCACACCATCCCGCACATGAGCTTTGTGTGGGGCGATGCGAATGTGGAATACCTGCGCAAGCGCCACGCCGCACTGCTGCACTCGCCGTTGTTTAAGGGCATGGAATTCAGCACCGACCCGGCCAGAATCACCGAGTGGATTCCGCTGGTGATGGACGGCCGCGACCCCACCCAACCCGTGGCGGCCACGCGCATGGCCGTGGGCACCGATGTCAATTTCGGCGCGCTCGCCCGGGCGCTGTCCGACCACCTCAAAAGCCTGCCCGGCGTGGATTTGCACCTGGGCCACGAAGTGGAGGATTTCCGGCACAAGTCCGACGGCATCTGGCGGCTCAAGGTGCGGAACCTGGCCACCGGCCAGAGCCACATTGCGCGGGCGCGGTTCGTGTTCATCGGAGCGGGCGGGGGCTCGCTGCCACTGCTCGAAAAGTCGGGTATTCCGGAGGCGAATGGTTTCGGCGGCTTTCCCGTGAGCGGGCAGTGGCTGAAGTGCCAGAACCCGGCCGTGATTGCCCGGCACGAAGCCAAAGTGTACGGCAAGCCGGCCGTGGGCTCACCGCCCATGTCGATGCCCCACCTCGACACGCGCCAGATAAACGGCCGCAAAGAGCTGCTGTTCGGCCCGTACGCCGGTTTCAGCACCAAGTTTTTGAAGCAGGGCTCGTACACTGATTTGTTTAAATCCATCGAGCTGGGCAACATCCGGCCGTTGCTGTATGCCGGGGCGCGCAATCTGGGCCTCACCAAGTATCTCATCGGCCAAGTGCTGCAAACGCCCCGGGAGCGCACCGCCGCCCTGCGCGAGTATTACCCCGAAGCCAACCCCGCCGACTGGCAGCTCGAAGTGGCCGGCCAGCGCGTGCAGGTCATCAAAAAAGACAAGAAAGAGGGCGGCGTGCTGGAATTCGGCACCGAGATGGTGACGGCCGCCGACGGCTCCATTGCCGCGCTGCTGGGTGCTTCGCCGGGGGCCAGTACGGCCGTGGCCATCATGCTGGAGCTGGTGCAGAAGTGCTTCCCCGCCCGCGCCGCCTCGCCTGAGTGGCAGGTCCGGTTCCGGCAGCTGGTGCCTTCATTTGGCCAGAAGCTGGCCGATGATGCGGCACTGGCTGCGGCCGTGCGCGAGCATAGCCGCGAGGTGCTGCGGCTGGAGGCGTAGGTTTTGAGGGCTTGAAGAGAAAGTCATGCCGAGCGCAGCCGAGGCATCTCGCGTGGGGTAGTAATTCAATCGACTGGGTTTACTATTGCACGCGAGATGCCTCGGCTGCGCTCGGCATGACTGTTCTCTTTTCATCCAACCCATCCCATCGGAAGCCCCAAAATCCGGCTAGCTTTGCGCAGTCCCTGAACCCTGCGTAAACATGCTGAAAACCTACTTCTTCGCGCCCCTGCTGCTGCTGGCCGGCGCGGCCCAGGCCCAAACCCCACCCCCCGAAACCCTGCTGCTGCGCGAGCCGGCCCTGAGCCGCGACCACCTGGCCTTCAGCTACGCCGGCGACATCTGGCTGGCCAACCGCGACGGCTCGAACCCACAGCGCCTGA
Organism: Hymenobacter artigasi; assembly: GCF_012275535.1. Lineage (GTDB taxonomy): Bacteria > Bacteroidota > Bacteroidia > Cytophagales > Hymenobacteraceae > Hymenobacter > Hymenobacter artigasi. Next base: position 26,600 of record NZ_JAAVTK010000009.1, read on the forward strand.
CCGTGGGCGCGGGCGTGGAAACCAGCCCCCACTTCTCGCCCGATGGCCAGTTCATCGCCTTCACCGGCGACTATGACCGCAACGCCGATGTGTATGTAGTAGCGGTGAGCGGCGGGCAGCCACGCCGCCTGACGTGGCACCCTTCGGCCGAAGTGGTGCGCGACTGGACCCCCGACGGGCAGCGCATCCTGTTCAGCAGCTCGCAGGAAGCCTATGCGCGCTCGTTGCAGCTCTTCACCGTGCCGATGAGCGGGGGGCTGCCCACCCGCCTGCCCCTGCTAATGGGCGAAAAGGGCAGCTACTCGGCCGATGGCAAGACCCTGGCTCACACGCACATCACCAACCCTACTACTACCTGGAAGCACTACCGCGGCGGCCAGACCGGCCCCATCTGGCTGACGGATTTGCAGACGCTGGCTACCGAGGAGATTCCGCACGAGAACGCCACCGACACCAGCCCGCTGTGGCTGGGCGGCAAGGTCTATTTCCTCAGCGACCGGGCCCGTACCAACAACGTGTTTGTGTACGACCCGGCCACCAAAAAAGTGGAGCAGCTGACCCGCCATACCGATTATGACGTGAAGGCGCTGAGCGGCAACGGCACCGATTTGGTGTATGAGCAGGCCGGCCGGCTGCACGTAATGAACACCGGCTCGGGCCAGACTACCGACCTCAAAATCAGCATCTCCCCCGAGGTGCTGGCCCTGCGGCCGCAGTACCGCAGCGTGGCCGGCATGCTGCGCGGGGCGGCCATCTCCCCCACCGGCGTGCGCGCCGTGGTGGAAGCCCGCGGGGATGTGTTTACCGTGCCCGCCAAAAAAGGCGAAAGCCGCAACCTGACCCATTCCGATACCTCCCACGAGCGCTACCCGGCCTGGGCCCCCGACGGCGCACACATCGCCTACCTGTCCGACGCCTCGGGCGAGTACCAGCTGATGGTGCAGGACCAGCGTGGCCTGCAGGCGGCGCAGGCCTATTCGCTGGGGCCGAACTCCTTCTACTTCCGCCCCCTGTGGTCGCCGGACAGCAAGAAGATTGCCTACACCGACAAGAAGCTGAACCTGTGGTACCTCGACCTGGCCTCGAAGAAAACTACCCGCGTGGCCGCCGATACCTACGGCCCGCTGCTGGGCGAGCCGGCCCTCGACCCGGCCTGGTCGCCCGACGGGCAGTGGCTGGCCTACGCCCAGCAGATGCCCAACCACATGCGCACCGTGTGGATGTACCACCTGCCCAGCGGCCGCCGCGTGGCCGTGAGCGACGGCCGCAGCGACGCCACCGCGCCCGCGTTCAGCCGCGACGGCAAGTACCTGTTTTTCACGGCCAGCAACGACGTGGCCCTGCGCGCCACCTGGCTGGATATGTCGTCCTACGACCGCAACAGCAAGCGCACGCTGTACGTGGCCGTGCTCAACCGCCGCGACGCTTCGCCCTTCGCCCCGCAGAGCGACGAGGAAAAAGAGGCCATCAGCAAGCCCGACTCGATTGTGGTAGGCAAGCCGGTGGGCAACCGCCCCGCGCCCAAAGTGGCCGTGAAGGATTTGAAGCCGCGCAAACCCGCTGCCACCGCCAAAATCGTGATTGATACCGTGGGCCTGGGCCAGCGCATTCTGGCCCTGCCCGGCTCGGTGGTGGGCGAGCTCAGCAACGTGCAGGTGGCCGACGGCGACAAAATCTTCTACCTGGAGCAGGTGCCCGCCAGCGTGGCCGCCGGCCCCGATGCCACGCCTTCGGCTCCCACCCACCGCCTGCACCGCTACGATTTGAAAGAGCGTAAAAGCGAGCTGTACCTGGCCGAAGTGAACGACTACGCCGTGAGCGCCGACGGCAAGAAGCTGCTCTACATGGCCCCGCGCGATGCCTACGGCATTGTGGAAGCGGCCGGCAAACCGGTGGCCAACGACGGTAAAATGGCGCTGACGGGCCTCGACGCCTACGTAGACCCGCGCCACGAGTGGGCCCAGATGTTCGACGAAGTGTGGCGCCTGGAGCGCGACTACTTCTACGACCCCGGCATGCACGGGCTCGACTGGGCGGCGACTAAAAAGAAGTACGCCGGCTTCCTGCCCTACGTGGCGCACCGGGCCGACCTCAACTACCTGTTCGCCGAGATGATGGGCGAGATGGTGGTGGGCCACAACTATGTGAGCGGCGGCGACATGCCCAGCCTCACGGCCAACCCCGTGGGCCTGCTCGGAGCCGACTACGAGGTAGTGGACGGGGTTTACCGCTTCAAAAAGGTATTCAACGGCGAGAGCTTCAACCCCAGCCTGCGTGCGCCCCTCACCGGCCCCGGCGTGGGCGTGCGGGCCGGCGAATACCTCCTGGCCGTGAACAACCGCCCGCTACGCGGCACCGACAACGTGTACAGCTTCTTCGAGAACACCGTGGGCAAGCAGATTACGCTGCTGGTGAATGATAAGCCCAGCACCAAAGGAGCCCGCGAGGTAACCGTGGTGCCCGTGGCCAGCGAAGCCACCCTGCGCCGCATAGCCTGGGTCGAGGACAACCGCCGCACCGTAGACCGGCTCACAGGTGGCAAGGTGGCCTACGTGTACCTGCCCAACACCGGGGCCGAAGGCTACGAATTCTTCAACCGCTACTATTTCAGCCAACTCGATAAGCAGGCCGTAATTGTGGACGAGCGGTTTAACGGCGGCGGCTTCGTGGCCGATTACATTCTCGACCTGCTCAACCGGCCCCTGCTCAGCTACTGGGCCCCGCGGGAGGGCCGGCCGTTTACCTCGCCGGGCTCGTCCATCTACGGACCCAAGGTGATGCTGGTAAACGAGTTTGCCGGCTCCGGCGGCGATGCGCTGCCGGCCTTTTTCCGGCGGCGTGGGCTGGGCACTGTCATCGGCAAGCGCACCTGGGGTGGCCTGGTGGGCATTTCGGGCTACCCGCCGCTCATCGACGGCGGCAGCGTAACCTCGCCCAGCTTTGCCGTGTACAGCCCCGATGGCAAGTGGGAAATCGAGAACGAAGGCGTGGCCCCCGACATTGAAGTGGACGTGCGCCCCGCCGACACCCAGAACGGCGCCGACCCGCAGCTGGCCAAAGCCATCGAGGTGATTTTACAGGACCTGGCTAAGCAGCCGGCCAAGTCGCAGGGAATTCCGGCGCAATACCCGCTACGCGGCCGGGAGTCGGGAGTAAAGTAGCGCGGGCTTTTTGTAAAACGGTACGTCATGCTGAGCGCAGTCGAAGCATCTCTACCGCAGCAGTAAATCAATTTTACTATTGCGGTAGAGATGCTTCGACTGCGCTCAGCATGACGTTCTTTTTTGTCCTTTGCTACCGGTTGTTCATCGCCCGAAACTGTTCGTCCAGCTCGGCCCGCGAGGCCAGGCGCGACTTCTCGGAGCTGCCGTAGCCCACTTCCTGCTCGCCAGCCGCCAGCCGTGCCATCACCGAATCGGCAAAGTCGTCCACGTTCACGCCGAAGGTGTGCAGGCCCGGCCCGCCGAGGTCGGTATCCACGGCCGGAGGCACGATTTCGAGCACCGAAATGCCCGTGGGAGACAGTTGGTGGCGCAGCGAAAGCGTGAACGAATGCAGCGCCGCCTTGGTGGCACTGTAAATCGGCACGAACGCGGCCGGCGCAAACGACAAGCCTGAAGTGACGTTGATAATGGCCGCGCCCGGCTGCTGGCGCAGGTGCGGCACCAGCAGCGTAGCCAGGTGAATGGGCGCTTCCACGTTGATAACCAACTCCTGGCGGCGCTGCTCCCAATCGGTGGCGGCATCGTCGGCCAGCTGAATTCGGTTCTGGATGCCGGCGTTGTTCACCAGCACGTTGAGGGCGGGGTATTCGGTGGTGGCCCAGCGCACCAGCTCCATGCGCTCGGCGGCGGTAGCGATGTCGCCCTGGCGCGTAATCAGGCCAGGGTATAGCTGTTGGGCTTCGGCCAGCTTATCGGCCCGGCGGCCCACGATGATGACGGTGCTGCCGGCCCGCAGAAACCGGACGGCCAGCGCCAGGCCAATGCCCGAGGCCCCGCCCGTGAGCAGGATGGTGTTGGTGGCTAAGTTCATGGAGAAAAATAGAGGTTTTGAGAAGCAGGCGGCTAACAAGCCAGCCGCCCGGTTGGTTAGCAAAGCATCTCGGCGGGGCCTTATCTTGCGGGCTTATTGCCGGGCTTATCGCCTCGGCCCCGCCCCTTTTTTATATGATTATACTGGAACCCTTCAGGTCCGACGATTTCGCTCAGCTCATGGAATGGGTCGACGACGAGCGGCTGATGAAAGAGTGGAGCGGCTCGATGTTCTCCTTCCCGCTCACCGAAGCCGGCCTGAGCTGGTACATTGAAGGCTCCAATGATGTGAACGACCCCAACGTATTCATCTACAAAGCGGTGGATTCTAAAACCGGCGTCACCGTCGGGCACATCTCGCTGGGCGGCATCAGCGAGCGCGACCGGGCCGGGCGCATCACCCGCGTGCTGGTGGGCAACACCACCGAGCGCCGCCGGGGTATTTGCCAGGCCATGGTGAAGGCCATGCTGCACCTCGGGTTCGAGGACCTGAAATTGCACCGCATCAGCCTGGGCGTCTACGATTTCAACCACGCGGCCATCAACTGCTACCTCAAGTGCGGCTTCCAGGAGGAGGGCCGCATGCGCGACGTAGTGCGCCACGGCGACGGCTATTGGACGCTCATCGAAATGGGCATGCTGGAGGATGAGTGGCGGGCGCTGCAAGTGCGGTAAGCTTTAGCTTGCCGTGAAACGAAGCCAGCCCTTGCCAGCACGGCAAGCTAAAGCTTACCGCACAGGAAATTCCACCCCCGTGAGCACCTCGCTCAGCGCCCAGAGTCGCTGGGCGTTTTCGGGTGTATTGAAGGAGCTTTTCACGGGCTCGGCCTTTTTCTTGTCGAAATAGCCGCCGCTGACGGTTGCCACCTCGGGCGCAGAGGCCAGAAAAATGCTGGTTTCGGCCCCTTTCTCCACCGAAATCATGAAGGGGCGGCCCAGCTGCGTGAGGAAGCCCATCAGCCCGCCCGAGCTATTGCCGAAGCCACTGGCCACCACGCCGGGGTGCAGCACGTTGGTGGTAACGTTGGCGATGCCGTGGGTGCGCAGGCGGCGGGCCAGCTCCTGCGTGAACATGATGTTGTAGAGCTTGGTATTGGCGTACACGCGCAAGCCGCCGTAGCCGCTGGCCGACTGAAAATCAGCCAAATCCGGCCGGGCAATGCGATAGGCTTCGGAGGCTACGTTGACCACGCGGGCGGCGGGGCTGGCCTTTAGCTTATCAAACAGCAGGGCCGTGAGCAGGAACGGGCCGAGGTGGTTGGTGGCCACGCCCAGCTCGTTGCCATCGGGCGAGAGCTGGCGCTCAGCCCCGAAAATCAGCCCGGCATTATTCACCAGCACGTCGAGGCGCGGGTAGCGGGCGTTGAACTCGGCGGCGGCGCGGCGCACCTGTTCGAGGTCGGCGAGGTCGGCGAGCAGGATGTCGACATGGTCGTGGCCGGCGGCGGCTTTGATTTCCTGTTGGGTATCGGCCGCTTTTTCGGCGCTGCGGGCCAGAATGATGACGTGAGCACCCATTTTGGCCAGCTCGGTAGCCGTGACTTTGCCGATACCGGACGTAGCTCCGGTGACGAGGATTATCTGATTTTGAAGGTCGGGCATGAGGGATGAGCGTAGGTTTGTACTGGGGTAAACGTAACTCCGGCCAGAATGCTTGGTTTATTTCCGGTCGCAATCAAAAAGAACGTCATGCCGAGCGCAGCCGAGGCATCTCGCGTGAGTCGTTGAACAACCCCAAATAACCCCGAGCGGGATGCCTCGGCCGCGCTCGGCATGACGTTCTTTTGTGCCCTTCCCTATTCAAACCGTATTGCCCATCTCCCCTACCCATGAAAGTCCTCCTGCTCATCGATATTCAAAACGATTTCCTGCCCGGCGGCCGGCTGGCCGTGCCCGAGGGCGACGCCATTATACCGCTGGCGAATGCGTTGCAAGCGCAATTCGACCTCGTGGTAGCAACCCAGGACTGGCACCCAGCCGGCCACGAGAGCTTCGCCAGCAGCCACGCCGGCCGCAGCCAGTTCGAGCAGATTGACCTGCACGGCCTGCCCCAGATGCTCTGGCCCGACCATTGCACCCAGGCCAGCGACGGCGCGGCCCTGGCTCCCGCGCTGCAGACGGAACGCATCGAAGCCATTTTCCGCAAGGGCATGAACCCGGAGATTGACAGCTACAGCGCGTTTTTCGACAACGGCCACCGCAAAAGCACCGGCCTGGCCGACTACCTGCGCGGCCGGGGCGTGACCGAGGTTTTTGTGGCCGGCCTGGCCGCCGACTACTGCGTGTACTACTCGGCCCTCGATGCCTTAGCCGCCGGCTTCGCCACTACCGTTGTCACCGATGCGACCCGCGCTATCTCGGCCGAGGGCTGGGCGGCGGCGCAGGCCGATTTGCAAGCCAAAGGGGCTTGCCTTACGGCGAGCCCGGCCCTGCTATCAGACGCGGTTTAAATAACCTCTGCTATGCGGCGAGCAGTACGTCAAGCTACAGCCGCTTGCTCAGCAGCATGCCCGAATAGGCATAGCCGTTGACGTTCAGCCCCTGCAAGGGCATCAACGACAGGCCGCGGCGGCCGGCCACTTTGTGCAGCTGTGGTACTACCACGCCCATGGTCGCGCCCACGGCGTAGCCCACGAGGTTATCGGTGAGGAAGTGCTTGCCGGCTTCGATGCGGAAGTAAGCCACGGCGGCCGGCACCACGGCCGCCGCGCCCCACACGAAGGGCTCGCCGGCGTAGCCGGGGTTGAAATCGTGCATGACTTTGGCGGCGAAGAAGGTGGCCGTAGCCGTGTGGCCGGTGTGCCCGGCGAAGAAGGAATTGGTGGCGATTTTGCCCGAGCGCCCACCGCCCCCCTCGGTGCCGTAGAGATAGGGCCGGTAGCGGTAGATATTGCCTACCGAGGTGGTAAACAGGGCATCGGTGGCCAGCATAGTCTCGATGTACAGGCCTATTACCTGGCCGTAGTGGCCGCGCACGTTGTCGTTGAGGGCCAGCAGAGCGGGTGCAATGGCCAGCGTGGGGTAGCAGAGCAAGTCGCTGGCGGTTTGGGCGCGGTCGCTGTACCAGCCAGCCGAGAAACGGTCGATTTTTGGAATGTCATTCTTGTTGAGCGCGCCCAGCTGGGCATCACTCAGGCCGCTTTTCTGCTGCACGCGGTAGAGGCCGAAAGCGCTGGCCGCCCCCAGACCCAGAATGATGGGGCCATCGACGGCGAAGCGGGTGTGGTAAGGCGAAGCAGAATGCTGGGCCTGGGCAGCGGGGGCGGCACCGGCGAGCAGGGAGCCCACAAGGGCGAGCGCGGAGAGAAATTTCATAGAAAAACAAATAGGTAATGTGGCCCAGAACGAAATTCTGCGTCCCGGGTTTCCTCCCGGTGGCGCCTGACAGCGACTGCGCCGAAACGCTGGGGAGCTCCAGCCGCCTGCTGCCCGGGCACCTCACCAAACCGTGGGCCGGCCACCGCCAAGCAACGGCCGGGCAGCTTTTCCCGTTACCATTTCTTGCCTTACAGGTACGACAGCCACCAGTGGCTATGCCGCTGCTTGTAGCCTTGGTACCAGCGGCAGGGCCAGTAGAGGGCCAGCACCACCACGGCCCACACCACGTAGGCCCGCAGCAAGCTGGGCTGATACGAGGCGGGCTGTGGGACGCCGGGCGGAGCAAACGACAGGTTATAGGGCTGGCCGAACTTTGCCCACGTCCAGAGCAGCGCGCCCCCACTGATAAGGACCAGGTGCATCAGGTAGTAGAACATGGGCACTTTGCCGAAGGTGCTTAGCCATCGGCGCAGCCAACCGGGCGCGGGTTCGGCCACCGAGAGCAGCAGCAGCGCCGTGCCCAGCGTGAGGCTGAGAAATAGCAGCGACGGCGGATATTTGGTCACGTTGATGAACGACAGCGCGGTGTAGAGCGGGCCGCGCGGCTGCACCGACCAGGGCTGCGGGTCGCCGTACCAGTTGCTGAGCCGGAGCAGCACGAAGAGCAGCAGCGCGCCCGCGCCGGCCAGCCGCAAAAGGCGTTTGCGCGCGGGCAACGGGACCAGAAACCAGGGCCCAATGGCATACCCGGCCACCAATACCGCCACCCACGGCAGCATGGTGTAGGCGGCCAGCACCGGCAGGCGGGGCGTGAGCTGGTAAAGAAACGGGCTGTCATAAACCAGCGCTGGCAGCAGCGTGGCCGCCGTTACGGGCTGAATATTGGGCAACGCGTTGTGCCCGGCAATCACCAGCAGGGCCAGCGCCGCCACTACCCCTCGCGGCAGCCAGATAAGACCCGCCAGCACCACCAGCCCCCAGCCAATGGCCCAGATTACCTGCAGCAGAATCAAATCGAAAGCCCCCCATTGCAGCAGGAAGTTGATTACTACAATTTCCAGCACTACCAGCCACAGCCCGCGCGTGAGCAGAAACCGGCTTACCGCGCCCTTGCCGGCCTGCTTCTGCTGATACAAAAACACGCTGGTGCCGGCCAGAAACACGAAGGTGGGCGCGCAGAAGTGCGTAACCCAGCGCGTAAAAAACAGCAGCACCGAGGCGTGGGCCACGTCTTCGGCCCGCACGGCCATGGGGCTCCAGAACTCGCGGATGTGGTCGAGGGCCATAATGACCATGGCCAGGCCGCGCACCACATCAATGGCGTGCACACGGGGCGTGGTGGCCCGGCCGGCCATGCGATGGGGATAAGTAGCAGCGGCGGACATAGGCGAACGTATTGAAGGGCAGGTAAGGTAGCGCCATTTGCCTCGATTTCACCCGAGCTGATTGCCTTTCATACCGCGAGGTAGTGGTGGGCAGCCCGGCCCGGCCCGCGCAACGACTGTTGGGCTTTTCCCGTTGCCACGCATGCGCTTGCTCTGCGCCAACTTTCTTATGATGTTTCGCTTACTCCTCCTGCTGCTGCTAGCCTTACCTTTGGCCCCGGCCGCCGCCTATTCCGTGCTCACCCATCAGGCCGTCATCGACTCGACCTGGGAAAAAAGCCTGGTGCCGCTGCTGCGCCACCACTACCCCGGGGCCACCACCGAGCAACTCGAAGAAGCAAAAAGCTACGCCTACGGCGGCTCCATTTTGCAGGACATGGGCTATTACCCGCTGGGCTCCACGCTCTTCACCAACCTGATGCACTACGTGCGGGCCGGCGACTTTGTGCGCAATCTGCTGGGCCAGGCCCACAACCGCAACGAGTATGCCTACGCCCTGGGCGCGCTGGCCCACTACGCCGCCGACAATGTGGGCCACCCCGAGGGCACCAACCAGATTATGCCCACCGTGTACCCCGATTTGCGGGCGCAGTTCGGGCCGGTCATCACCTACGAGCAGGCCACCAAGCGCCACACCGAGCTGGAGTTTTCGTTCGATGTGGTGCAGGTGGCGGCCGGGCGCTACCGCAGCCAGGAGTACCACAAATACATTGGTTTCCGGGTGAGCAAGCCGGTGCTGGAGCGCGCTTTTCAGCAAACCTACGGGCTGGAGCTGGGGCAGGTAATTCTGAACGTGGACGTGAGCATTGCCACCTTCCGCTTCGCCGTGAACCAGCTGCTGCCGGCCACGGCCCGCGCCGCCTGGCACAGCCAGCGCAAGGAAATCAGGAAGATGAGCCCCCAGGCCCGACGGCGCGACTATCGCTATAAAGCCAGCCCCCGGGCGTTCCGCAAGGAATTTGGTGATGGGTACGAGCGGCCCGGCTTTGGGGCGCGGGTAATGGCCTTCTTCATCAACCTGCTGCCCAAAATCGGCCCGCTGAAAACCTATGCCTTCAAGCTGCCCGATGCGGCGGGCGAGAAGAAGTTCCGCGCCAGCTACCGGGCGGTGCTGGTGCGCTTCGCCGAGCTGGTGCGCGAGCAGCCCGCCGACACCGCCCGCACCCGGCCCCTGCCCGACACCAACCTCGACACCGGCAAACCCACCCGCCCCGCCACCTATGCCCTGGCCGACCAAACCTACAACGAGCTGTTGCGCGAGCTGCACAAGCGTAAATTCGAGCACCTCACCCCCGCCCTGCGCCAGGCCCTGCTGGCCTACTACGCCAAGGGCATTCCCACCCCGGCCCGGGAAACCGAGCACGGCGACGCCAAAACCGAGCGCGAAGTGGAGAAGAAACGGCCGGAAACGGAGGAGGCATTGGCGGCGCTGCGGGCCTTGCCGCAGTAGAACAATCAGAGACGAATCTGGCGTCCGCGCAGCAGAAGTATCTCTGCTGCATAAGCAATTATTCAAGTACCTGTTCCGAGGTTCTCGTATGCTCCGGTCCGACCGCCCTAGGCGGTCTGACCGGTTGTCGTGAGGACGAAATCGGGGGTACTTCAACCGGTCCGACCGCCTAGGGCGGTCGGACCGGAGCATGCGGGTACTTATGCTTGACTACCTACTGCTGCAGGAGAGCTACTGCAGTTGCGTTTCGCATAACAATTTAATACATAAACGTATAAACAGGGGGGCAAAGCATCTTTACCGCAATAGTATTGATTGCATTGCGCGGTAAAGATGCTTCGCTCTGCTCTGCATGACGTGCTTTTTCGCGCCTATTTGGATAGGCTCTCAGCCTTCCCCGAGCTACCCGCCCGCCTTTTCCAGCAGGCGCACGACCAGGCCGGTCCAGCCGGTTTGGTGGCTGGCGCCGAGGCCGTGGCCGTCGTCGCCGTGGAAGTATTCGTGGAAGAGCAGGTTGTCGCGAAAGTGCGGGTCGGTCTGGTGAATTTCGGTTTCGCCCAGCGCGGGGCGGCGGCCATTTTCATCTTTGAGAAACAGGCGGGCGAGGCGGGCCGAAAGCGCATCGGCTACCTGCGCCAGCGTGTGCAACTGGCCCGAGCCGGTGGGGTACTCAATGGTGAAGGCATCGCCGTAGTAGCTATGATAGCGCTGCAATGACTCGATAATCAGGTAGTTGACCGGAAACCACACCGGCCCACGCCAGTTGGAGTTGCCGCCGAACATATCCGACTCGGCCTCGCCCGCCACGTAGGAAACGGAGAAGCTGTCGGCCTCGCCCATGTGGTAGTAGTAGGGGTTGTCGAGGTGGTAGCGCGAGAGCGAGCGGATGCCGAACTCGGAGAGAAATTCGGTTTCGTCGAGCATGCGGGTGAGTACACTGCGCAGGCGGCTGCGGCGCAGCAGGCCCATGAGGTGGCGCGCGCCCTGGCCGGGCTCCTGCCAGCGGCTCACCAGCTCGGCCAGGCGCGGGCGGCGCTGGATGAGGGCCAGGGCACGGGCATGGAACTCGGGCACGGTGGCCAGCAGCTCATCGTCAATCACTTCCACGGCAAACAGCGGGATGAGGCCCACCATGGAGCGGATGCGCAGGCGGGTGCGCGAGTCGTCGGGGGCGTGGAGGACGTCGTAATAGAACTGGTCCTCCTCGTCCCAGAGGTTGAAATGGCCGCCGCCGCCGCGCGTCATGGCCTCGGCGATATAGAGAAAATGCTCGAAGAACTTGCTGGCCATTTCCTGATACACGGGCGTGGTGCGGGCCAGCTCCAGGGCCATGCGCATGAGGTTGAGGGCGAACATGGCCATCCAGCTGGTGCCGTCGCTCTGCTCAATTTTGCCGCCCGTGGGCAGCGGCGAGCTGCGGTCGAACACCCCAATATTATCCATGCCCAGGAAGCCGCCCTCGAAGATGTTGCGCTCGTCGCGGTCCTTGCGGTTCACCCACCAGGTGAAGGTCATCACCAGCTTCTGGAACACGGCTTCGAGGAATTCGGTATCGCCCTGGCCGTCGTGCAGCTTGCGGTCCATCTGGTACACGCGCCAGGTGGCCCAGGCATGCACGGGCGCGTTCACGTCGCTGAAATGCCATTCATAGGCCGGCATCTGGCCATTGGGGTGCAGGTAGCCATCCTGGCACAGCAGGCGGAGCTGCTGCTTGGCAAAATCAGTATCCACCATGGCCAGCGGCAGGCAGTGAAAGGCCAGGTCCCAGGCCGCGTACCACGGGTATTCCCACTTGTCGGGCATCGAGATGATGTCGGCATTGTGCAGGTGCCGCCAGGCCGCGTTGCGGCCCGTGAGGCGCTGGGCGGGCGGCGTGGGACGGCCGGGGTCACCGTCGAGCCACTGGCTCACATCGTAGTAATAATACTGCTTGCTCCAGAGCATGCCGGCGAAGGCCTGGCGCTGCACGTTGCGGGCATCAGGGTTGCTGAGGCCCTCCTGAATGCAGTCGTAGAACTCGTCGGCCTCGGCGCGGCGGGTGACGAAAAGCTGGTCGAAATCGGCAAACGGGGCTTCGTGCGTGGGCTGGCTGAGGCGCAGGCGCAGCACCCGGGCTTCGCCGGCCGGAATGTTGAACTGGTAGCGGGCGGCGGCCTTGGTACCGGTTTCGGCGGGGTTTACGGCCGTGGCCTGGCCCTGCACGATGTATTCGTTGATGCCGTCTTTGAAGTAGCGGTGGGCCTTATTTTTCTTTTTGCGCTTTTTACCGAAGAGCGTGGGGCTGGTTTCGTTTTCGCAGAAGAGCAACTCCTCGGCCCGGTCGCAATACAGCTGGTACCGGCCCAGGTCGCGGTGCTCGGCTTCCATAGCCGCGGCCTGGGTGCGCCGGATTTCGGGGCGGTGGTCGTCGTAGCCCAGCGTCCAGGTATTGCGAAACCAGAGCTGCGGCAGCACCGTGAGCGGCGCAGCCTCGGGGCCCCGGTTGTGGATGGTGAGCTGGATGAGCAGGTCCTGCGGGCCCGCTTTTGCATACTCAATGAACACATCAAAGTAGCGGCTTTCGGCAAAAACACCGGTATCGAGCAGCTCAAATTCGGGTTCCTGGCGGGTGCGTCGGGCATTTTCATCCCGCAATTCATCGTAAGGAAAAGCGGCCTGCGGGTACTTGTAGAGCATCCGCATATAGGAGTGCGTGGGGGTGCTATCGAGGTAGTAGTAGTGCTCCTTCACGTCCTCGCCGTGGTTGCCCTGGCCGTTGGTGAGGCCGAAGAGGCGCTCCTTGAGCTGGTTATCGGCCCCGTTCCAGAGGCCGATGCCGAAGCACAGCCGCTGCTCATCGTCGCTGATGCCGCCGAGGCCTTCCTCGCCCCAGCGGTAGGCGTAGGCGCGGGCCATGTCGTGGGTAATGTAGTTCCAGGCATCGCCGTTGGCCGAGTAGTCTTCGCGCACGGTACCCCACTGACGCTCGGTGAGATAGGGGCCAAATTGTTTCCAGTCGGTGGTTTTTTCGCGGGCTTCAGCGAGTCGTATTTGTTCTTGCATATTATGGAGGCCAGCGCGAAAAACGCGGCGCTGGCGGGGTAAAGGGGAAGTTGGGCTTACGGCATTAAGCAACCCGGCGGCTATGTAGCGCAAATTTAGCGCCCTTGCTGGCCCCTTGCTGGCGCGAGTTTAGCGCAGCCTAACTCGTGCCCGGCCTTACGGGGGAGGCTGTGCCTCCCATAGAACGACCCATCTGGCGCAGCTCCGCCTTGCCGCTGGCGCGGCAGTGGAGGTACAACCTCCACTCAAAACCGGGCACGAGTTACGCTGCGCTAAACTCGCGCCAGCAAGGGGCCAACGCCCGTTTGGTTTTGGTCGGGGATGCACAAAGCTTACGCTACAGCGCCCGTGCAAAGCGCACGCCACCATACGCGTAGCCGTTCAGATTCAGCCCCTGCATCGGCACCATTGACACCCCCGTGCCGTGCAGCTTTTTATAGAAATGCAGGGCCACCAAACCAGCAGCCGCCCCCACCCCTACGCCCACCGCCGAATCGCGAAAGCGCTGGGGCGGCACGAGAGCGGGGTCGAAAACCGTGTCGTTGCGGTGCAGGCGCGGCACCATCACGCCCACGGTGGCTCCCACGGCGTAGCCCACCAGATTATCGGTGAGGAAGTGCTTGCCGGCCCGGATGCGGTAGAAGGCCACCACGGCGGGCACGGCAGCGGCCACGCCCCACACGTAGGGCTGAGCCGGGGAGCCAGGGTTGAAATCGTGAAAAACCTGGGCCGCGAAGAACGTGGCCGTGGCCGTGTGGGCCGTGTGGCCGCCAAAAAACGCATCGGTGGCCACCGGGCCGTGGCGCAGCTCGCCCCCCTCGGGGCCGTAGAGGTAGGGCCGGTAGCGGTACACGGTCCCCACCGTGAGCGTGAACAAGGCGGCCGTACTGCTCATGGTTTCGAGGTAGAGGCCGGCCACCTGCCCGTAGCGCCCGTGCACGTTGGGCTGGAAGGCCAGCAGCGCGGGCACCAGCGCCAGGGTGCCGTAGCAAAAGCCGTCGCTCACGACCTGGGCCCGGTTGCTGAACCGGCCAGCCGAAAACCGGTCGATGGCGGGGATATTGGCCCGGTCCAGAGCGGCCAGGTCGGCCTCGGTGGCGGTGCGCTTGTGCTGCACCAGCAGCAGGCCGGCGGCGCTCAGCCCCAGCAGCCCCGCCGTGATGGGCGCCTCCACGGCGAAGCGGGTGGTGTAGGGCGAAGGGGCCTGCTGGGCCCGGGCGGGTGGCCGGCAGCCCAGCAGTAGCGCCCCGACGAGGAACAGCGTAGGACGAAGCTTCATGAGGCGGTGAAATCAACCAGTTACCCAACCGGTAGCCGCAAGGTACGTGGCCAGTGGGGCTGGGTAGTCGTTCAGCAGCTTACCCCGGCCGGTTGCGGCAGCGGCTGATGGCGCACCTGGAATAGTTGCGGCGTTACCCCAGCAGCCATAAGCAAACCGGAGCACCGCGCCGGCAGAGCTTCGGGTTAGCCCATAAACAGGCGTTCCGTTTTGCAAACGGCCCGCTGCACGCCCCCGGGGCAGGCACCGAAGCCAACGAACCTTTCCGGCTAAACGAGGGTACACCTTGCTCATGTTGAAGCGGCCCGCCGGGCTGCTCCGCCGTTGGTTATGACCGAAAAATTCGCCCCAATCTTCTCAAACTTTCCTGATATTCTGACCACGCTGGCCGTGTTGCTGGGCGGCCTGGCGGCCGGCCTGGTGGCCCGGGTCGTGGTTTTTGCCCTGCTACGGGCCTACAACCGGCGCGAGGACTCGGCCCTGGCCCGCTCCGTGAGCAGCAACCTGAGCTCCGTCAGCAGCTGGTTTTTTCCGGTGCTGGCCATTTCCCTGCTGCTGCCGCTGGTGCCGCTGCCGCCCAAGCCCTTTGAGGTGCTGCGCCGCGTGGTGGAGTTCACCCTTATTCTCTCCTTCGCCTGGGGCCTCATCCGCACCCTCGACGTGGTGCAGGACCTCGTGCAGCAGTATTACCAGCTCAGCGGCAGCGACAATCTGCGGGTACGCAAGCTGTTCACGCAGCTGCAGTTCATCAAAAAAATTGCCGTTTCGCTCATTGCCTTCATCGGGGTGGGCCTGGTGCTGATGAGCTTCGAAACGGTGCGACGCCTGGGCACGGGCCTGCTCACGTCGGCCGGTATTGCCAGTGTGATTGTGGGTTTTGCGGCCCAGCGCTCCATCAGCAACCTGCTGGCGGGCTTCCAGATTGCCTTCACCCAGCCCATTCGCATCGATGATGTGCTGGTGGTGGAGGGCGAATGGGGCCGCGTGGAGGAAATCACGTTCACCTACGTGGTGCTAAATATCTGGGACCAGCGCCGGTTGGTGCTGCCGCTCAACTACTTCATAGAGAAGCCTTTCCAGAACTGGACGCGTAGCAACGCCGAGCTTCTGGGCTCGGTATTTATCCACGCCGACTACTCGGTGCCGGTGGGCGCGGTGCGCGCCGAGCTGGAGCGCATCACCGCCCACCACCCGCTTTGGGATGGTCGCGTGTGCAAGCTCCACGTCACCGACTCGAAGGAAACCACCCTGGAGCTGCGCGCCCTGGTGAGCGCCCGCAACGGCAGCGACGCTTGGGACCTGCGCTGCGACATCCGGGAGCAGCTGGTGGCCTTCCTGCAACGCGACTACCCCGGCAGCCTGCCCCGCGTGCGGGCCGAAGTAGCCGCCCCCGTGCCAAACCGCCTGGGGTTCGGGCCAGCCAGTATCGAAACCACCTGACTGAAACCAGTTTCTTAGAAGCAGCTGTTCAGAAAAGTACAAACGGAACGAATTGAAAATTAGGGGTATTCCGGTTACAGTTCCAGCTAATCCATACAGCCTTTTAGCGGCTAAAGCGCAAGGCATCTTTGCGCATCCAGCCGGTGGTGGTCACTTTTTCCCAGTTGGTGAAGGTGACTTGCACGGCATCCCCGCTCGAAGCCAGCACGCGCACCTTATCACCGCGCTGGCAGAAGGCCTTGCGGGGCTGGTCGAGGTCGGGTGAGTTATAAAAGTAAGCCCGGTCGACTTCAACTTTTGCGGTCGAACCGCTGCTTGCCGCTGCGTTGGGCTGGCCCGTAGTGGCGCTTTCGGTTCCGTCAGGTTCGTCAGTAACCTTGGGGCGGGCTTCAGGCGGGCGCGTTGCCGGGCGGGCCGTAGCAGTTGCTTTCGCGGTGCGCCCGGCGGGGCCAGCCGGAAGCTTGCGCAGGCCCTGCGCCTTCAGCCAGGCCATGCCGCTGGCACCATTTGGTTGCACGAACCCGGCTTTTACAAAGCCATTGCTTTCGCCCTGCCCATAAAAAGTGTCGCCCCGGCGCAAGTAGCGGCCGCTGGGAGTCGACTGCACGGGCTGGTCGAAAAAGTAAGCCGTTTCTACGATTACCTGGTATTTGCGGCCATCATCTGGCAGCGGGCCGGCGGGCTCTTCAGCGGGGGCATCGTTAGCTGCCCTCGTTGACGGATTTTCGCTACCAGCGGCCGGCGGAGCGTCCACCGTCATTTCAGAGTTTGCGCGGCGGGGCGGGTCATCGGAACAGGAGGCCAACCCACCAAGGCCTAGCAACAGCCCGTAAACCAGCGCCCAGCGGCTTGCGGCCACCTTATACTGCTGTGCAGTGCGCCCCCCCTGTCCTGCCGCCGAGCCGAACCGCGGCAAATTGATTTCAGCGTTTTTCAGATAGCTCATAGCATTTCGGGTATTGCCCCCTTTTCCTAGCGGGGCTACGCTGCATACGCAGTTTGGATTGGGGCCGATATATCACGGGCCTTGTTGAGGCCAAAACGACCTTACTCATCCAGCTACGTGCGATGCAAGCGACTCCGTTTCGCGGGTAGCTACCAAAAGGCTAACCGAAATAGAAAAAAATGCTTCTCAGCGACGCTTGGTAGCATCTTCCCAATATCACGGGAAACAAAAATGCCCCGCGAACCACCGCCAAACCCTCTCGTGGGTTTTGACTGCGCTTCGCGGGGCATTTTATTCAGCCGGTTTTCGGCCGTTTACTATCCGGCAGCAGCAGGCTACTTCAGCTGGATGCCCTGGTCGGCCATTTGCTGTTCCGCCTTGGCGTGGTTGGCCAGGTACTCGGCGTGCTGGGCCTCGGTACGCTTGGTGCCCAGGCTGGCGAAGTGCTCGCGCAGCTTGTCGGCGGGCAGGTCGGCCCCGTACGAAAGGGTGCCGGGCTGCTGCCGCCACGACTCGTGCAGGGTGCCGTCGTCCACGGCGTCGAAGCCCAGCTCATCAACCAGGGCCATTACTTTCTGCTTGGCGGCGGCATCGTCGCCGGCCACGGGTAGCGAAATGCGACCGGGCGTGCCGGCGGCCTGCCCCTTGTTTTCGAGGTGGTCGGCGTAGATGTTGTTGAATACCTTCACCACCGGGCGGCCCAGGTGCTGCTGCACCCACTCGCTTTCGGTGAGGTCGCCAGTTTCCAGCTCGGGCATGTGGCCGTCGCGCAGCATCGGGTAGTAGTTGCTCGTGTCGATAACGGGCACGTCGGCGGCCACGCCCTCGAACAGGTCTTTGGGCAGGTCGGGAATGTTTTTCAGCGGAATTGTTACCACGATGATGTCGCCGTGCTGGGCCGCTTCCCGGGCCGTAACGGGGGTAGCGCCCGTTTTTTGGGCCACGTCCTTCAGCGTTTCGGGGCCGCGGGAGTTAGCAATTTTTACCGAATGGCCGAGGCTGGTGAGCCGCACGGCAAGCGCGCTGCCGATGTGACCGGCGCCGATGATTCCAATGTTCATAGTGGGAAAGTTTAGGGTTTGCGCGGCGGCGATGCGCTGCCGCAAGTAGCTTAACAGCTACGGCGGCCAGTTGCTTTTTTTCGGCGGGCAATACTACCCTACGGCAGCGGCGCGGCATCGTGCAAATTGAGAACGACTAAACCGGCCAGCGCCCTGAAGTCGCTGACGTTGCGGGTGATGAGCGTAAGGCCATGGGCGAGGGCCGTGGCGGCAATGATGGCATCGGGCAGCTTCACGCGGTGCTGCTGGCGCAAGCGAATTGTATGCTGGATGGTGGACTCATAGAGGGGTAGTACTGTAACACTTTGTACAAAAGCCTGCATCGTGGCGTATTCAGATGCGGGTTCGGTCTTTGTCAGCAACTCTATGCGTGTGATGACAGAAATAGCCACGGTTTGCTCCCTCAGCTGCTGTTCGAGCCAGACGATACCAGCCACTGGTAGTCGGCCAATTACCAAATCAATAATGGTATTGGTATCAGCTAAATATCTCGTTCCCATTCGCCCCGAATTTCCTGTAAATGTTTGTCCCAAGCCTCGGCGGAGGTAGCAGGTATGCTGCCAGCCCATTTGCGCGGGACTGGTGCCGGGGCTTCGGCAACCGGCTTCACAACCCGCAGAATATTCAAAGCCTCCAACTGCTGGAGCAGCTCGTAGGCCTTTTCGCTAAGTGGTTCAATGAGGATGGGAGCCATGGCGAGTATTATTAAGTGTTCTAAAGATACGCAGGCAACAACCGCAGCGACGGAAGCATTGCGCAGGATTATGAAAAAGAAACGTCATGCTGAGCTTGCCGAAGCATCTCTACCGCTTCGTTGGCTTTGCATTGATTACTAATGCGGTAGGGATGCTTCGACTGCGCGGACGCGAGATGAGCATGACGTGCTTCTTATTGACTCTATCCTAACCTACTTCAGCCCCGGAATCTTCGCGCCGCGCTCCCGCGCCACGTCCTGGGCCAGCTCGTAGCCGGCATCGGCGTGGCGGAAGATGCCCATGCCGGGGTCGGTGGTTAATACCCGTTTCAGGCGCTCGGCTTTTTCGGGGGTGCCGGTGGCTACTATCACCATGCCGGAGTGGGTGGAGTTGCCGATGCCCACGCCGCCGCCGTTGTGCAGGCTCACCCAATCGGCGCCGCTGGCGCAGTTGGCCAGGGCGTTGAGCAGGGGCCAGTCGGCCACGGCGTCGGAGCCGTCCTTCATGCCTTCGGTTTCGCGGTTGGGCGAGGCCACCGAGCCGCAGTCGAGGTGGTCGCGGCCGATGACGATGGGGGCCGAGACTTCGCCCCGCGCCACGAGGTCGTTTATCACCAAGCCGAACTGCTCGCGCTCGCCGTAGCCCAGCCAGCACACGCGGGCCGGCAGGCCGATGAACGGGACTTTGGCCTGGGCCTTTTCAATCCAGCGGGCCAGCAGCTTGTTGTCGGGGAAGGTTTCGAGCAGGGCGCGGTCGATTCGCAGAATGTCGGCCGGGTCGCCGCTGAGGGCCGCCCAGCGGAACGGCCCCTTGCCCTCGCAAAATAATGGGCGGATATAAGCGGGCACGAAGCCGGGGTACAGGAACTGGCCGGTTGAATCCCGCACCGTGAGGCCGCCTTTTTCGGCCTGGCCGCGCAGGTTGTTGCCGTAGTCCACGGCAATAGTGCCGTGCCGCTGCATCTCCAAGATGGCTTCAACGTGCTTCACAATGGATGCCAATGCCTGCTTTTTAAACGCCTCGGGATTGGCAGCACGCAGGGCCAGCACTTCGGTTATGTCGCCTTCGGGGATATAGTCCATCAGGTCGTGGGCCGAGGTCTGGTCGGTCACGATTTCGGCGTTGAAGCCTAACGCCAGCAGCTGCGGCAGCACGGTGGCCGCGTTGCCGGTGAGGCCCACGGCCCAGGCTTTGCCGGCGGCTTTGGCCTGCTCGCAGACTTCGAGGGCGTGGGTGAGGTTGCGGGCCTGCTCATCCACATAGCCTTCGCGCATCTTCTGCTTCACCCGCTCATCAATCGGCTCGATGACGAGGCACACGCCGTCGTTCATAGTTACGGCCAGGGGCTGCGCGCCGCTCATGCCGCCCAGGCCCGCCGTGACGGTAATGGTGCCGCGCAACGTGCCGCCGAAATGCTGGTCGGCCATCGCGGCAAACGTTTCATACGTGCCCTGCAAAATGCCCTGGGTGGCAATGTAAATCCAGGAGCCGGCCGTCATCTGGCCGTACATCATCAGGCCCATGCGGTCCAGCTCGTCGAAGTATTCCTGGGTACTCCAGGCGGGCACGATGTTGCTGTTGGCGATGAGGACGCGGGGCGCGTGGAGCCAGGTTTTGAGCACGCCCACGGCCTTGCCCGACTGCACCAGCATGGTTTCGTCGGCCTCCAGCTCCTTCAGGGTTTTCACGATAACCTGATACTCCTTCCAGTTGCGGGCGGCGCGGCCGGCACCACCGTACACAATCAGCTCATCATAGACGAGGCTCACGGCGGGGTCCAAGTTGTTTTCCAGCATCCGCAGGGCGGCTTCGGCTTCCCAGGTTTTGCAGCGCAGGGTGGTGCCGTGGGCCGCTTTCACGGTTTCTTCGGGCTTGAACTCGTAGAACATCGGGCGCTGGCTGGCCGTCTTCTGCGGGGCGGCGCCGGTGGGCGTGGAGAGGGAATTGGCTTCGAGGTTAAGCTCGGGCGTGGTTGTGGGCATCATCGGGTGGGAAGCAGTTTGGGTGGGCGGCGAAGATAGGAAAATGTACCGTGGTCGTACCCGGCAGGGTCGCTGCGAGGCTGCGCCCTGGCACGCAGCCCGACCAGCACGCAAGCCCCTGCCAGCCCGTACCTTCACGGGGCGCTTGTGGCGGTAGTACTCTCCCCGCCCGGCCCCGGCCTCATGTCCTTCACCTACCGCGACTTGCGCTACCTGGTGGCCTACAGCCTGCCCCTCACGGCCGCAGTGGGCCTGGCGCTGGGCGGAGCCGCGACCTGGCTCACCCTGGCCTATGCGTTTGGGCTGATACCGCTACTCGAATGGCTGCGGCCGCCCAACCGGGCCCTGATACCCGCCGGGGTGTCCGCCGCCTCCGAGGCTCGCCGCCATCCCTTATTCGACGGCCTGCTCTACTTCAATGTGCCGCTGCAATTTGCCTTGCTGGCCTACTTTCTCTACTCGCTGGCCCACCGCGACTTTTCGGCGGTCGAAACGGCCGGCGCGGTGTGCAGCGTGGGCATCTGCTGCGGGGCGCTGGGCATCAATGTGGCGCACGAGCTGGGCCACCGCAGCCGCAGTTGGGAGCAGCGGCTGGCGCAGGCGCTGCTGCTGAGCAGCTGGTACCCGCACTTTTTCATCGAGCACAACCGTGGCCACCACCGCCACGTGGCCACGCCGCACGACCCCGCCACGGCCCGCCTGCACGAGGGATTCTGGCGCTTTCTGCCCCGCGCCGTGGCCGGCGAGCTGCGCTCGGCCTGGGCCCTGGAAGCCACGCGCCTGCACCGCCTGGGGCAGTCGCCGTGGTCGGGCCACAACGAGCTGCTGCAGCTGCTGGCAGCGCAGGCGGGACTGGCCGCGCTGGTGCTGGCCTGGGTGGGGCCGGCGGGCCTGCTGGCCTGGCTGGCGGCCGCCGCCGTGGGCTACGTGCTGTTTCAGCTGGTGAACTACGTGGAGCACTACGGCCTGCTGCGCCGCCAAACCGCCCCCGGCACCTACGAGCGGGTGCAGCCCCACCATTCCTGGAACTCGGAGCACGCGCTGGGCCGCATCCTGCTCTATGAGCTCACCCGCCACTCCGACCACCATTACCAGGCCGCCCGCCCCTACCACAGCCTGCGCCACCAGCCCGCCGCCCCCCAAATGCCCACCGGCTACCCCGGCATGATGCTGCTGGCAACCGTGCCGCCGCTCTGGTTTCGGGTGATGAACCCGCGCGTCGCGGCCGCAACCTGACCCGCGCCCGGTCACCTTCAACCCAGAATTGTTCCTACCCCCATGAGCCCCGACTACACGCCCATCGACTGCCATTTCTACGACCTGCTCGAAGCCGCCGCCACCCAGCGCCGCCGCGTCGATTTGCAATACTTCAACGACCTGCGCCAGCTCTGCCTGGGCTCGGGTGTGATTCACACGTTTTTCGTGCGCGACAAAGTGGAGTTTATGCAGCTGAAATCGGGCGAGGAAATCCGGCTCGACCACATTATCCGGCTCGATGATACCCCCGCGCCGCTGTACGCGGATTATCCGGATTTCAGCTGCGGCTGCTGATGCAGTAGAACAAAGAAAGAACGTCATGCCGAGCGGAGCCGAGGCATCTTGCTTGCACCAGTAATCCCATTCAATTGAGTTACTACCACATGCAAGATGCCTCGGCTTCGCTCGGCATGACGTTCTGGTTTTTACGGGTCAACCGGCCGCGACTAATCCCGTTCCTGGCTCACATCAATACCGCCGTTCGTGGTCACGGCCTTCACGGTGGCCCCGCCCTGGCCCAGGCTGGCCATCACTTCCTTGTGAAACATGCCCGATTTTGTGACCGGCAGGCTGGTGCGGATGCCCCCCATGTTGGTACTGGTGAAGAGCTGGGCCGAGTACGTCCGGGGCAGTTTCCAGTGAATGCCGCCGTTGGTGGTGGCCACGTCGAGGCCCTTGCCCTCCCATTTGCTGCCGCTGAGCGTGATGTTGACGCCGCCGTTGGTGGTTTCGCCCTTTACGTGGCCGCCCAGATTGGCAAGGTTCACACCACCGTTGGTGGTTTCGAAGGTGATGGCCGCCTGAAGGTTATCGAGGCTGATGCCGCCATTCACCGTATTGAGGGCCAGCGCAGTCGTGCGGGGCACGAAGATTTCATAACTCACGCTCCAGTTGTTTTCCTTTTCGGGGTCGGTGGTGCGCACGCTGTTGTTGCTGGCGCTCACAACCAGGCGGCGGGCCCGGGCGGCAGCCTCGGCTTCGGTATTCGACCAGGTTTGGATTTTGGCGCGGATGCGGACATTGGGCCCGTCCCAGCCGTGCACGGTGATGCCGCCGTTGGGGTCGGCGCTCACGGTGAGGGGCTGGCCGGCGGGGGCGGCCATGGTCAGGTCGCGGGTTTCGCAGAACTGCTTCAGGGCCTTGCCGTTGCTCCAGGAGCTATGGTTGTCGCAGGTGGTTTTGAAGGTGGGCTCGGGGGCCGTCTGGGCCTGGGTGCTGAGGGCGGCAGCCAGCAGGGCCAGCGTGGAAAGCAGGGTTTTCATGGGGCAAGGGGTTAAAGGTTTGGGAATTGGAATGAGCAGATGCCGGGAGTAGACATGGGAGGGTTACCGGGCTGGAGCTGATTCGTTACGCGGCGCTGCATTTTTTTTTAGGGGCGTGGTTTCGAGGATGCTATCCAAAGGGAACATTAGATTGATAAGCAAAAATAATTTTCCTTTAAACAGATATTATTTATTGTTATTCGATAAATATCTTATTCCTTTGCCTCACTCTTCCACCAACCACAGCCCCATTCTTACGGCAATGACCCGCTCCACCATTTTCCTGCTCAAGCTCCTGCGCTACGCCTTCCTGTTGTTGAGCATCGCCGGCGCGCTGGCCCTGATGTTTTACCTGGCCGACATTCTGTTCATTCATCCCCAGCCCGGCGAAGCGGTGAGCGTGAGCGTGCGGCAATTCGACCCGCGCTTTGCCCAGCTGCGAAGCGTGTCGCGCGAGCCCAGTGCCGCCGAGCAGGCCGTGGCGGCCGGGCAGCCCACCCAGTTTGTGCCCTGGGGCAGCGCGGGCCTGCTGGTGTACCGCGAAGCCAACCCGGTAGCCCGCCTGGCGCTGCGCCTCATTTCCTCGCGCCCGCAGTCGGTGCCTTACGTGCTGGCGACCATGCTCTTTTGCCTGCTGGTGTACCGGATTCTGAGCGATATCCGGCCGGGAGTGCCCTTCACGCCGGCCAACGTGCGCCGACTGCGCGGGCTGGGCCTGCTGCTGATTGGCTGCGACGTGTACCACTGGACCCTGACCTGGTGGCTGACGCGGCAGCTGGCCGCCGTGGCTCCGGCCGGGCTGGCGGGCCTGCAACCGGTGTCGCCCTTCGGCGCTTCGCTGGTGGCTAACTGGCTCATTGGGCTGATGCTGCTGATTGTAGCCGCCGGCTATCAGCGCGGCGTGGAGCTGGCCGAAGACGCCGAATTCACGGTCTGAGGCCGCTGTTATTTTCTTACTAACCCCTGATTACCATGCCCATCATCGTCCGCCTCGACGTTATGCTGGCCCGGCGCAAAATGTCGCTCAGCGCCCTGGCCGCCGCCGTCGACATCACCCTGGCCAACCTCTCCATTCTCAAAAGCGACAAGGCCAAGGCCATGCGCTTCTCCACCCTCGAGGCCATTTGCCAGGCCCTGGACTGCCAGCCCGGCGACCTGCTGGAATACGTGCCCGGCAACGGCCCCATCGCCCACTCCGATGACGGCTAATGCCAGGAATTCGCCGCCAGACTGCTGCTGTGCCATAATTTCTCCATTCACCTAATTTCCGCCTCCTTCCATGAAAACCCCTTTTTTCTGCTCGTTTCTCGCGGCTTCGCTGCTGCTCCAGGTGCCGGCCACTCAGGCCCAGAACGTTTCCAAACAGCTCGATGCGCTGGCCACGCAATATGCCAAAGCCGGCCAGTTCAACGGCACAGTGCTGGTGGCCGAGCACGGCAAAGTGGTGTTTGCCAAAGGCTACGGCCTGGCCAACCGCGAGTGGAACCAGCCCAACGCCGCCGATACCAAGTTCCGGCTGGGCTCGCTCACCAAGCAGTTTACCTCAATGCTGGTGATGCAGCTGGTGGAAAAAGGCCAGCTCCGGCTCGATGCCCCCATTAGCACCTACCTGCCCGATTACCCCAAAGCTACCGGCGACAAAATCACGCTGCACCACCTGCTCACCCACACCTCGGGCATCCCGAACTACACGGCCCAGCCTGGTTTTGAGGCCATTAGCATTCTGCCTACTACACCGGCAGCTTTCGTCCGCACGTTTGCCGGGCTACCGCTCGATTTTGAGCCGGGCACGGCATTTCGGTACAGTAATTCCGGCTATTTCCTGCTCGGGGCCATTATTGAGAAAGTAGCGGGCAAGCCCTACGCCCAGGTGCTCACTGAAAATATCCTGCAGCCGCTGCACATGCAGGACACCGGCTACGACCAGTCCGATATCATCCTGCCCAGGCGCGCCAGCGGCTACGACCACACCCCAACCGGCGTTTACAATACTTCCTACATCGATATGGCAGTGCCCTACGCGGCTGGCTCGCTCTACTCCACCGTGCTCGACCTCTATAAGTGGGACAAGGCCCTGTACACCAAACAGTTGCTGTCCGAAGCCGGCAAAGCCCTGATGTTCAAAGCCTACAAAAACAACTACGCCTACGCCTGGACCAATTCAAAGGCCGTAATCGGCCCGGACACGGTGACGCTGCTGGGCCACAGCGGCCACGTCAACGGCTTTGGCACCTACCTGCTGCGCACGCCCAAAGACCACAACCTGGTGGTAGTGCTTGATAATGAGGGTGGCCCCGCCGTGCAGGAAGTGAGCCTGGACCTGTTGCGCGTCCTCTACCACCGCCCCACCACCGGCCCCAAACCGGTGCCCCCGGCCCCCAAACCCATCGCCGTGGACGCCGCCACGGTAGCGCCCTACGTGGGTAAATACCAGCTGTCGCCCACGTTTTTTATTACCGTGAAGGCCGAAGGCAGCCAGCTCTCGGCCCAGGCCACCGGGCAGCAGCCGTTTGTGCTGGTGGCCACGGCCCCCACCCGCTTCACGGTACAAGGCGTACCGGCCGAAGTTGAATTCGTGAAAAATGCCAGCGGGACGGTCGAAAAGCTGATTCTGCACCAGGGCGGGCAGGATTCGCCGGGGGCCAAAGTGGAATAAAGAGCATCTCGCCGGCCAAATCTGCGTACAGATTTGTTCCACCAACCCTTTTCCTGCCCTATGGATACCCTAGCCGCCGGCGTCACGCAGCTGCGCATTCAGCGCTTCGTCAATGTTTACTTCGT
This sequence comes from Hymenobacter artigasi, assembly GCF_012275535.1. GTDB lineage: Bacteria > Bacteroidota > Bacteroidia > Cytophagales > Hymenobacteraceae > Hymenobacter > Hymenobacter artigasi. The sequence continues at coordinate 52,532 of NZ_JAAVTK010000009.1, forward strand.
CGAAACCGGCACCCCCGGCGAGTGGGTGCTGATTGATACCGGCCTGCCCGGCAGCAAGAAACCCATTCTCGCCGCCGCTGATAAGCTGTTCTACCCGGGCTCCCACCCCGAGGCCATCATCCTCACCCACGGCCACCTCGACCATATGGGTGCCGCCAAAGAGCTGGCCGACCACTGGAATGTGCCTATCATCGTGCATCCGCTGGAGCTGCCCTACGTGACCGGCCAGGCCCTCTACCCGCCCCGCGACCCCACCGTGGGCGGCTCGCTGGCCTTCATGAGCCGCTTCTTCCCCACGCAGCTCCCCAACCTCGGCAACCGGGTGCAGGCCCTCGACGCCGACGACCCCAGCACACCCCACCTCATGGCCTGGCAGTGGCTGCACGTGCCCGGCCACGCCCCCGGCCAGCTGGCCTTCTTCCGCGAAGCCGACCGCGTGCTGATTGGGGCCGATGCCTTCGCCACCACGCACCACGACTCGATACCGGCCGTACTGCTCGGCATTCCCAAAATCAGCCGGGCCGGCACGCCGTTCAACTACGACTGGGAGGCGGCCCGCACCTCGGTTCAAACCCTGGCCGCGCTGGAGCCCAGGGCCATTGGCTGCGGCCACGGCCCGGTTATCATCGGTTCAGAAGCAGCCGCCGGCCTGCACCAGCTAGCCGATAATTACCCCGTGCCCGCCCACGGCCGCTACGTGCACGAGCCCGCCCGCACCGATTCCAGCGGCGTAGAACACCTCCCACCCGCCCCAAAGGACAAGCTGCCCATCCAGGCCGCCATCATTGGCGGGAGCCTGTTGGCAGCCGGAGCGGCGTGGCTGCTCACCGGCGGCCGGCGCAAAATCAAGAAGTCGAAAGCTTACAAAAAGGCCTACAAAGCAGCCAAAAAATCCGGCAAGCACCAGCCGCCAACTCCCCCGCCACTCTACCGGAGCGGGGTGGGGAGTTGATAGTTAAGAGTTAGGAGTTGATAGTTAGGAAAGCTCATTTGCAACTCCTAACTATCAACTCTTAACTCCTAACCCTTAACTCTTAACTTTCCCATCGCCACTCCTGTCAGATAGGCGGTGATGATGGTGGCGGCTAAGCGGGCGGTCTGGTTGTCGCGGTCGTAGAGCGGGTTTAGCTCGACGATTTCGAACAGCCGGACCGCTTCCTTTTGGCCCGCCAGAAACGCGGCTTCTACTGCTTGGCGGGGGGTGAAGCCGTCGGCGCTCGGGGCCGATACGGCCGGGGCAAAGGCCTCGGCGCAGCCATCAATATCGAAGCTCACGAAGGCGGGCCCGGCGGCAGTGGCGCGGGCCAGGGCGCGGCTGGCATACAGTTCCATGCCAGCCTCTTGCACATGGGCCAGCGGCACAATATGGGCCTGCTGCTGGTGCAGAAACGCAATATCTTCCCGGGTATTCAGGTTGGAATGCAGGCCGATTTCAGTGAACCGCTCACCCGATAAAAACCCTTCGCGCAGCAGCCGCCCAAACGGCGTGCCGCTGCTGATTTCGGGCTTGTCCTTCACATCGGCATGGGCATCGAAGTTGATGCCGCCCACCGGCCGCCCCTCATTGGCATCAAACAGGCCGCGCACCGTGGAGTAGGTGCCATCGTGCGAGCCACCCAGCACCACCACGCGCGGATACTGGCGCAGCAGCTGGCCCAGCCGCTCCCGAATGCGGGCGTGGTTCTGAACGTGGTCGGGGTGGCGCAGGTCGAGGTTGCCGGCATCGGCAATACGCAGATTATCAAGGCTTATATCGTGCTCCAGATTATAAGTTTTGTGGTAGCGGCGCAGCTCGCGTCGAATGGCGGCGGGCGCACCAGCCGCACCGGCCCGCCCGCCTTCCAGCACCGTACCGAAATCGAGGGGCAGGCCCACGAGGCACACGTCGGCTTCGGGCAGTTCGGCGGCGGGGCGAATAAGGTCGCGGAGGAAGGTAGGCATGGGGCCAAAAGTAGCAGAGACGCCCGAATGGGAGGCCCGTATTGTTTCGCTTGTTGTCCAATGGCGAGCCGTTGCGCCGGGTTTAGGTAAGGAACAGATTATTTCGCCCAGATTCCTCCAGCGCCGGAATAACCATTACCGTGCTACCCGGTACATCCTTCGATAAAGCTCCGGCAGTTCCACCTGTATTTTCCAGGCACTGTCTTTGCCCCAGAGCCAGCCACTCTTCACTGGCCCAAGTCCTGCCCGGGACTACCTTCGACGGACATTTTCGGGTGCTGCTTATTTATTTACCGCTATGTTTTTTCGTTTTCCGCTGCCTTTGTCCGCCGTCGCTGGTTTGCTCCTGGCTTTGCCAGCGCGGGCGCAGGCTCCGGCCCCGGCCGCCCCATTGTCTCCGCCCACATTCTACACCACCTACCGCTACACGGCTTATACCGTGTACGATACCACCAGCCTCGACCCGCCCACCCAGGTAAGCGGCGTGGGCGGCACGCTTGCCCTGCGACCGGCCGGCACCTACGAAAAGCGCCTGACCTTTCCCGGAAACGATGGCCCGATGCTGTTCCGCCAGGATGGCACCTTCGCCCTGGCCGGCGACAGCATCAGCTTCGCCTTTGAGGATAAAAAGGGGGCCGACGTGCAGCGCGGCACCTTCCGCTTCGACCCCGCCACCCGGCACCTCACCATCACCATCCTCGGCTACCCGGCCGGCAACCGGGGCGTGTACGAGCTGGAGGCGACGGAGCCAATTGCCCCCGCCCCCATTCCGCGCCCCAAAGCCCGCGGCAAGCGCCGCCCCTGAAGCCAATCGCACCCCACGCATTTGGCTCCCCCCGCGCCTTCTGGCTAACTTGCGGCCCGTATCGCCGGGATAGGTTTCGGCGAAGCCCGCGCAGCTCCGGCTTCGTACCCCCAACACTCATTCATTCAGTTACTCAGTCACAGCAAATGGGACGCGCATTCGAATTTCGCAAAGGCCGCAAAATGAAGCGGTGGGATAAAATGTCGAAGGACTTTACCCGCATCGGCAAGGAAATCGTGATGGCCGTGAAGGAAAACGGCCCCAACCCCGACTCCAACGCCCGCCTGCGCGCCGCCATGCAAAACGCCAAGGGCGTGAACATGCCCAAGGACCGGGTAGAAGCCGCCATCAAGCGCGCCAGCAGCAAGGAGGAAAAAGATTACGCCGAAGTGGTGTACGAAGGCTACCTGCCCCACGGCGTGGCCATCGTCATCGAAACCGCCACCGACAACCCGACCCGCACGGTAAGCAACGTGCGCCTCATCTTCAACCGCAACGACGGCACCCTGGGCACCGCCGGCAGCAGCGACTACACCTTCACCCGCAAGGGCGTGTTCAAGCTGGCCGCCGAGGGCCTCGACCGCGACGAGCTGGAGCTGGAGCTGATTGACTTCGGTGCCGAAGACGTGTACGAAACCGTCGAGGAAGACGAGCACGGTGCCGAGCACAAGTTTATCGTGGTCGAGACGGCCTTCACCGATTTCGGCCAGATGCAGAAGGCCCTCGAAGCCCAGGGCCGCCACGCAGTAAGCGTGAACCTGCAGCGCGTACCCAACATCACCGTCGCCCTCAACGACGAGCAGCTCGATGAAATCATGACCATCATCGAGAAATTCGAAGACGACGAGGACGTGCAGGCCGTGTACCACACCGTGGGCTAAGGCGGTTTGTCATGCTGAACGCAGTGAAGCATCTGGGTAAAAGTCATTGGACGATTACACCGGATACTTCACTGCGTTCCGCATGACAGGCCCCCTCCATCAACCTTCCTCCTCCGCTATGTCCTCTCCCGCCCGCCCCCTTGCCTACCGTCCCGGGCTGGATGCCGTGCGCGCCGTGGCCATTCTGCTGGTCGTGGTGGGCCACTGGACGCTGCCGTCCTTCCCCATGAGCCTGATGGGCAGCATGACGTTTTTTGTGCTGAGCGGCTATTTTATTTCGGGTATCGTCTGGAAAAAGGAGGTGTATGTGGGCGCGCCCGGGCGCTGGGAGCGGCGGCTGGGCGTATTTTTCCTCCGGCGCCTGATACGCACCCTGCCCCCCTACTATATGTCGGTGGCGCTGGGGTTTGCGCTGCCGCTCGTCACGCTGCACCAATACCCCGGCTGGTTTCTGGTGCCGGTTTCCAACCTGCTGTTCTACCGGTTGCAGCACTGGGGCGAAGGCGTGGGCCACTACTGGACCATGGCCGTCGATGAGCAGTTTTACCTGCTGTGGCCGGTGCTGCTGGCCGTGGTGCCCAAGCGAACGCGCTGGCTGCTGCTGGTAGCCGCCTGTGGCCTGATTTTTCGCATTGCCTGGAGTACCTGGGTACGGCCCAGGCTGGCTTTTGCGCTGCTTCCCGGCTGCCTCGATTTATTCGCGGCCGGAGCCATTCTGCGCCACGTCGAGCAGCTGCCGGTGGTGCGGCGGTTTGCCCATTTCCGCTGGGTAGCGCTGTCCTGGCTGGCCTGGAGCGCCCTTTGGGGCATCCTCTACCTCACGGAAATGCACTACGTTTGGCTGCTCATCTATGGCAGCGCCGGTTGCGTGCCCGCCGTAATCACCCTCAACTGGGCCGTGCACCAGGCCACCCGCCCCGCCCACGAAAAGCCCGTGCTCACCGCCCTGCGCTGGGTGGGCCAGCGCAGCTACGGCTGCTACCTCTACCACCTGATGCTGCCGGTATTCTACCAGCGAGCCATTTATCACCTGTTTGCCGCCCCCGAAACCCGCAAGCTCTGGCTTGCCCCAATTCCAACCGTGATGCTGCTACTGCCCGCCATGCTGCTGCTGGCCGCCGCTTCCTGGCACTGGCTCGAAACCCCGCTCAACCATTGGAAAAACCGGCTGGCTTACGATTGAAGGCGTAGCGACACACGTTGCGTCTATATATCGCCAGACCGACTCTCTAAACAGCTTCACTAATAGCCCAGCGCTCCAGCGCGCGTTTTTTGGGCGGCATTTCGTTCAATTGTCCGGTTTCGGCCTTCCATTCTGGCCAGTTGCCATCCCGAAAAGGCCCGACAAAACCTCCTACATTTGGCCTGCCAACCCAGCACCCCGGCCTTATTCTCCGCCTCCACCGCCCATTTCCTACTACTATGCTCAACTATCTCATCAATTCTTTCAAGCGGAAAATGGCCCGCCGCATCACCCAAAAGCACCCCATGGTGCTCGATACGTTCACCATTCCCGGCATCGGCAGCGGGCAGGTGCAGTTTGCCAACTGGGAAAATCCGCTGGTTGAGAAGAAGATATTCACCAAAGAGACGGTCGACTTTTTCAAGAAATTCCTCCACCCCGGCGACTTCGCCATCGACATCGGGGCCAACATCGGCCACACCACCGTGCAGATGGCCCTGGCCACCGGCCCCACCGGCCTCACCCTTGGCTTCGACCCCAATCCCTACGTCTTCGAAATCCTGCAGCGCAACGCCGCGCTCAACCCCGAACTGGTCCGCATCGGGGCGCACAACCTGGCCATTTCCGAGCAAGACGACGAGTTCTACTACAACTCCTCCGAAGCTTCCTTCAACAACGGCGGCATTTCCAAAACGCCGACCAACAAACACGGTAAATACTCCCTCAGCACCAAGATAAAAGGTGTTAATCTCGAAGGCTTTCTGGAAAAAGAATACCCCGATTTCCTCCAGAAGCTCACGCTGATTAAAATCGATACCGAAGGCTACGACAAGGAAATTATCCGCTCCATTTCCAGCCTCATCACCAAATACAAGCCCGTCATCATCTCCGAATGCTTCGGCAAGAACTCCGATGAGGAAAAATTCGAGCAGTTCAACCTGCTCGAATCCCTGGGATATTCGCTGTTCTATTTCACCGACTTTGTCGCTACCACGGAGATTATCCCCATCAAGCGCAAGGAGGAAATGCTGAAATACAAGCACTTCGATTTCTACGCCACGCCCAACGCTTAAAAGCAATAGGTAAGTCCTTGCGCAGAAGTACTCGTAAGCTCCGGTCTGACCGCCCTAGGCGGTCTGACCGGTTGTCGTGAGAACGAAATCGGGGGTGCTTCAACCGGTCAGACCGCATAGGGCGGTCAGACCGGAGCTTACGGGCACTTGTACTTGGCTATTTAGAGCAGTTTTCAGGTTCGTGTACACGTAGCGCGAACTACAAAGTTCGCGCTACTGCCTGCTACATGAGCTGTACACAAATCCGAAAACTGCTCTAACACCAATAAAAAGGCCGCCGCTGAAATTTCAGCGGCGGCCTTTTTATTGACATTTGACCAATTAGCTAGTCCACATTATCGTGCAGAAACCGGTTATCGCCCAGCAGTTCATTATCGTCCGATAAGTTGAAGCGGGAGATATTCTGGGCCGAGCTGGGCTCCACGTTCTCCAGCTTCACCTGGCGGCGCAGGTAGGCGGGCGTATCATATTGGCTCACCGCCTCGGGCGGCAGGCCGTTGCTCAGCTCCTGCAGGCGGCGCCGACGCTCCAGCGCCTGAGCATCCATGGCCGGGCGGGGACGGTGAGCATCCGGACCAGCGGCGGGCGCAGGCGCAGCGGCGCTCGACGTGAGCACGGGTTCCGTGGGCGCGCTGGCCGGGATGCCAGCCAGCGGCGGCGCGTTGTGCGCCGAAGGGCCGTTCAAATCGTGCAGCACGCGGGCCGGCTCCGGCGCACCGAAGCTGGGCACGAACGGGGCCGAAGTAGCCGATGCGTTCGAGGTAGCCTCCGGCTTAGGCGTTTCGGCCACCGGGGCCGGGGCCACGATTGGCTCGTGCGAGGTGCTAGCCGCGCCCATGGTGGGCGTAGTAATGGAGTGTGCGTCGCGGGCAAAACCCGTGGCAATCACCGTCACGCGAATGCTCTGGCCCAGCGTATCGTCGATGCCGTGGCCGAAAATCATCTCGGCGTCCTGTCCGGCTTTTTCCTGGATGTACTCCGTGATTTCCGTCAGCTCGTCCATTTCCAGCTCGTGCTCGACGCCCGACATGATGGAGAGGAGGATGCGCTGCGCGCCGTGAATGTCGGTGTTGTTGAGCAGCGGCGAGTTCAGGGCTTCCTCAGCGGCGCGGCGGGCGCGGTTTTCGCCTTCGGTCACGCTGCTGCCCATTACGGCGGCCCCGCTGTCCTTCATCACCGTTTTCACGTCCTCAAAGTCCACGTTCACATCGGCCGTTACGGTGATGATTTCGGCGATGGACTTGGCGGCCGTGGTCAGCACAGTATCGGCTTTGGCGAAGGCGGCGCCCATCGTCAGGTTGCCGTAAATCTGCGGCAGCTTGTCGTTGAGAATCACCAGCACCGTGTCACAATGCTCACTCAGCGCCTTGATGCCTTCTTCGGCCTGCTGGCGCTTCTTCTTGCCCTCAAACATGAACGGGGCCGTCACGATACCTACCGTAAGGATGCCCAACTCCTGCGCTACCTGCGCAATCACAGGGGCAGCACCAGTACCGGTGCCACCGCCCATACCGGCCGTGATGAAGAGCATCTTGGTGCCCTGGTTCAGCAGGTCGCGGATTTGCTCCTTGCTCTCGATGGCAGCCTGACGGCCGCGCTCGGGCTTGGCGCCCGCGCCGAGACCTTCGGTGAGGTCCACGCCAATTTGCAGCTTGTTGGGCACCGTGGAGCTTTGCAGCGCCTGGTGGTCGGTGTTGCAGATGATAAACTCCACGTCCTTGATGCCCTGCTTGTGCATGTGCTTCACGGCATTGGAGCCACCGCCGCCAACCCCAATCACCTTGATGATGGACTTGCTCTGGGCGGGAATATCGAATTTGTAATTCATATTTTTGAATTATAAATTATAAATTATAAATTATAAATCATGAGTTGACCTGGTTCATTCGGCCAATTCATAATTCATAATTCATAATTTATAATTATTTCCTAGTAGGATTTATCGTCGTAATCGTCAATCAGCAGCCCTTTGGTGCGGGAGATGATGTCCTTGAAGAAGCGGCTGGCGGCACCGGGCTCCTTGGCCTTGGCGGGCTGCGGCGCAGGGGCCGCCGGCGTAGCAGCCACCCGGGTTTCTACCGGCGCGGGCGCGGCCTGGGCTACGGGCGCAGCGGCGGCGGCGTAGTAGGACGGCACGGCTACCTGCTCCTCTTCGTAGCTGGGGCGCGTCACCTGGCGCTCGTCGAGCGAGTGGTAGCCCGACAGCACGAGGCCCACGGTAGTAGCGTACATCGGCGATTTTACGGCTTCAATGCGGCTCTTGCCGAGGTGCTGGTTGGGGTAGCCGATACGGGTATCGAGGCCGGTGATGTATTCGGTGAGCTGCTCCAGGTTCTGAAGCTGCGAACCGCCGCCGGTGAGTACGATGCCCGCCGACAGCTTGTCGTGCAGGCCCATGCGGTAGATTTCGGCGTACACCAGCTCCATGATTTCCGACATGCGGGCCTCAATGATGTAGGCGAGGTTTTTCAGCGAAACTTCCTTGGGCGGGCGGTTGGGCAGGCCGGGGATGCTCACGATTTCGTAGTCGCTGGCTTCCTGGGCAATGGCCTTGCCAAACTTCACCTTCAGCTGCTCGGCCTGGCCGGGAGCCACGTTGCAGCCGGTTTTGATATCCTGCGTGATGATGTTGCCACCGAAGGGCAGCACCGCCGCGTGGCGGATGATGCCATCCTTGAACACCGCCAAATCGGTGGTGCCGCCCCCGATGTCAATCAGGGCCACGCCGGCCTCCTTCTCCTCCTCCGAGAGGATGGACATGGAGCTGGCGAGGGGTTCGAGAATCAGGTCGGCGATTTCGAGGCCGGCCTTGGTCACGCACTTGTTGATGTTGTTGATGGCCGTGCTCTGGGCCGTGATGATGTGGAAGTTGCCTTCCAGGCGCACGCCTTCGTAGCCCACGGGGTCGGAAATACCTTCCTCGTAGTCCACTTTGTAGTCCTGCGGCATCACATGGATGATTTGCGAGCCGGGCTGGGTCACGAGGCGGTACATGTCCTGCGTAAGGCGCGCCACGTCGTCCGGCCCGATGGTGTCGTGCGAGTTGCGCGTGATGCTGCCGTTGTGCTGGAGGCTCTTGATGTGCTGGCCGGCAATGCCGACGTTTACCACTCCAATGCTAATTCCGGACTGTTCTTCGGCCTGCCGAATGGCCCGTTTGATGGCGTCTACGGTCTTGTCGATGTTGAGCACGATGCCCCGCGAAACCCCTTCGGACACGGCTTTGCCCATGCCCAGGATTTCGAGTTTGCCGAACTCATTTTTGCGGCCCACCAGGGCGCAGATTTTTGTGGTACCAATGTCGAGCCCGACGACGATTTTGTCTTGTTGCATAGGATGCGGTGCTGGCGAGCAGTGAAGAAGCGGTGGGTTGGAAGTGAAATTTTTTGACCTAATGGCCTATTTTTCAGCGAATTGCTATTCGCAAATAATCTGATTTTGATATTCGACGTTTACGCGGTGGTACGTGTCCCACCCCAAAACTGACGGAATTTGACGGTAAAATACCATAAGCTTTGCGAATTTCTCCGAAATATTTTCGGGGAGCCCGAATTCAATACGTTGGTCGCCCACTTGCTGCGTGAACGACATCTTACCGCCGGGCTCAATAAATACCTCCGAGACCTGCGCTTTCCAGAATTCGTGCTCATCCACGTAGCGCAAAAACTCCAGGTAGCGGCGCCCGGTGCTGTCCTGGAAAAATCCAGTTGGCAGGCTGCCGCCACCGGGCCGCGCCACCATGGCCACACGGGCCGTGAACAGCGGTGACAGTGGCAGGGCGTGCCCTTCCGCATCGACGTAGGTATCGAGGCGGGTATCGGGGTGCGTGAGGCGGGCAATGGGGCGGTTCTGGCGCACGTCGGCGTGCAGATTGCCGGCTAGGTCGCGGTACACCTGGGCGTCGCGCACGAAGGGGTGCGCCTTCAGGCGGGCCTCCAGCTCGCGCAGGCGCGGGCCCTCGGGCTGGGTGCCCAGCACGGGCTCCTTGCCACCCTTGGTGAGCAGGGCCGTGACGCCGCGCTCGGAGATAAAATAATTATCGAACTCGTTGGCAATGTTCACCTTCACGGCATCGACCGAGCGATTGGACTGGCGCACGGCGGCGAAAGCGCCCAGGGCACCCAGCACCAGCAGGCAGGCGGCGGCAACGAGTAAGTTTCTAACGGTGCGTTCCAAAAGGTGGAGTGGTGGGGTTGTGGGTTGGTGGGTTATTCTCGTTTGTCATCCTGAGCGCAGCGAAGGACCTTATCACGTTCGCATCGACAGAGTTACTGCGAGTTGTACTTCGGTGATAAGGTCCTTCGCTGCGCTCAGGATGACCGACGATTTATGGTTTTACTTCCAGCGCTCCGTCAGTATCAGTTTGAGCTGCGGCACCAGCGTATCAATATCCCCTGCGCCTACCGTGGCCAGCACGTCGAAAGAAGTGTCGGTTTGGGCGGCGGCAAGGGCTTGTTCTTTGGTCACGAGGGCTTTGGTGGGGGCGGTGATTTCAGCCAGGAGCATTTCGGAATTTACGCCGGGTAGCGGCTTCTCACGGGCGGGGTAAATATCCAATAAAAACACCTCATCTGCAATACTTAAGCTCTTGGAAAAGCCGGCGGCAAAGTCGCGGGTTCGGGTGAACAGATGAGGTTGAAAAATGACGCGCAGGCGCTTGGTCGGGTAGAGTGCCCGCACCGAACGCAGGAAGGCTTCGATTTCGCGTGGGTGGTGGGCATAATCATCTAAATAAACGTTTTCGGGCGCAGTCACCACGAATTCAAACCGGCGCTTCACGCCCCGATAGGCCGCCACACCGGCGCGGAGCGGCTCCTCTCCTACTCCCTGTAGCTGGGCTACGGCGGCGGCGGCCAGCATGTTTTCGACGTTGTGGAAGCCGGGAACGGCAAGTTCCAGGCCAGGCACGGTGCTTTCGGGGCGATGCAGGTCGAAATGGAAGCGGTGGCCCTCGGCAGTGATGTTGGCGGCGTACAGCTCGGGGCCCTGCTCGGGCGAGAGGCCGTAGCGGATGACGCGGGTGCCGGGCGGCACGGCGGCGGCCACGCTGGCATCGGCGGTATGGTTGAGAAGCAGGGTGCCGCCGGGCTTAATCTGGGCCACGAACTGGCGGAACGAGTCAATGAGGGCCGACTGGTTGCCGTAGATGTCGAGGTGGTCAGCGTCGGTGCTGGTCACAATGGCTACGTCCGGAAACAAGGTCAGGAAGCTGCGGTCGTACTCGTCGGCTTCGACCACGATGGGAACTTGTGCGGTAAGCTTTAGCTTGCCGTCATCCGCCGATGCTTCGTTTTCTGCATCTTCCTTCTGATTATCAGACGGCAAGCTAAAGCTTACCGCACTACTGCCGGGCAGCAGCAGGTTGCTGCCCAGGTTCACCGAGATGCCGCCCAGGAAAGCCCCGCAATCCACTCCCGCGTGGTGCAGCAGGTGGGCCACCATGCTGCTGGTGGTGGTTTTGCCGTGGGTGCCGGCCACCGCGATGGTGTAGCGGCCCTGCGTAAGCACGCCCAGCACCTGGCTGCGCTTGCGGATATCGTAGCCTTCGGCCCGCAGCCAGGCCCACTCCAGGCTATCGGCCGGGATGGCGGGCGTGAGGACGACCAGCGTCTGGGCGCGGTTTTCGCGGATTTCGGCGGGAATATTTTCTACCGCGTCGGCGTAGTGAATGGCGATGCCTTCAGCAGTGAGGGCGCGGGTGAGGGGCGTCTCGGTTTTGTCGTAGCCGCTCACCTGGTGGCCGTTGGCGCGGAACCAGCGAGCCAGGGCCGACATGCCGATGCCACCAATGCCGAGGAAGAAAACGTAGGGAAACTGGTTCAAGGGATTGAATTAAAAATTATGAATTAAAAATTAAAAATGAATAGGCAAAATGCTGTCGCCGTACTTTTTGGAACACCATTTTTAATTCATAATTTTTAATTTTTAATTAATCGAAGCAGCTCGTCCACAATCGTCACAGTTGCGTCGGGGCGGGCCAGCTCGCGCACGCGGCTACTGAGCTGGTGCTGACGCTCAGGGTCGGCGAGCAGGCGCAGGGCTTCGTCGTAGAGGCGGGCGGGGGCGTGCTCGTCGGTGATGAGCACGGCGGCACCTTTGCTGACCAGGGCCAGCGCGTTCTTGGTCTGGTGGTCTTCGGCTACGTTGGGCGAGGGCACCAGGATGCTGGCCTTGCCGGTGAGGCACAGCTCGGACACCGACAGCGCCCCGGCGCGGCTGATGACGATATCGGCGGCGGCGTAGGCCAGGTCCATGCGTTGGATGAACTCCAGGGCGTGGAGGCCGGCGGCCTGGTCGGCCTGCTGCTGGGCTTCGGGGAAGTAGAGCTTGCCGGTTTGCCAGAGCAGCTGGACGCCGGCTTCGAGCAGGCGCGGCAGCGCGGCGGCCGTAGCCTGGTTGAGGGTGCGCGCGCCGAGGCTGCCCCCAACGACCAAAATGGTTTTCCTGTTCGGGTCGAGGCCGAAGAAGTGTTGGGCTTCGGCGCGGTCGCCGTGGGAAATTTCGGTGCGGACGGGGTTGCCGGTGAGCACGAGCTTATCGGCGGGAAAGAACTTCTCCATGCCATCGTAGGCCACGCAGATGCGATTTACGCGCTTGGCCAGCAGCTTATTCACGAGGCCGGCGTAGGAGTTTTGTTCCTGAATAAGCGAGGGAATAGCCCGCGAAGTAGCGGCCAGCAGTACCGGGGCCGAGGCGTACCCTCCCACCCCCACCACGGCATCGGGCCGGAACTCTTCAATCAGCCTCCCGGCCTTGCGCACCGAGCGAATTACCCGCAACGGAAACATCAGGTTCTGGGGCGTGAGGCGGCGCTGCAGGCCGGTGATGTCGAGGCCCACGATTTTGTAGCCGGCCTCGGGCACGCGGGTCATTTCCATGCGGCCGTTGGCTCCCACGAAGAGGATTTCGGCATTAGGGTAGCGAAACCGAATTTCGTTGGCGATGGCCACAGCCGGAAAAATGTGCCCGCCTGTACCGCCGCCGCTGATGATGATGCGCAACGGCTCGGTTGAATTCACAGCCATATAATTTGATTCTTCAAGTTTCCAGCGCGTCAATGGAACGCCAAACATTTCCAACGCAAATTCCTGAGCGTCTAATTCGGTGTCCTGGAGGTAATCAAACTGAGTGCTTCCGTTGAGGTAACAGTACAAATAAGACCCTACCCCTGATGAGTCATTCTCAATTTCAAACCTTATTCCACCGTACTCGGCGGCCAGCACTTGCCGAGGTTTCATTAGTAGCTGACCGATACTTTCGGGATGCGGGCCGTGTCTTCCGGCTCGCCGGTCATGGGGCGAATTTCGCGCTCACCCCGGCTTACGGCCAGGATGATGCCGATGCTGATGCCGGTGAAGATGAGCGAGGTGCCACCCATGCTCAGCAGCGGCAGCGGCAGGCCGGTGATGGGGCCCAGGCCCACGGCCACGCCCATGTTCACCAGCGCCTGGAGCACGAGGCTGAAACTGAGGCCCGCCGAGAGCAGGCCGCCAAACGCGCCGTAGCTGTTCATCACCGTTTTCAGCCCTCGATAGAGAAAGGCGAGGTACAGGAACAGGATAACGAAGCCGCCCAGCAGGCCATATTCTTCGATGATGACGGCGTAGATAAAGTCGGAATACGGGTGTGGCAGGATGTTGCGCTCGGTGCTTTTGCCCGGGCCTTTGCCCACAATGCCGCCCGTGGCAATGGCGATGTAGCTGTGCTCCAGCTGAAAGGGCGTTTTCTTGGTCTTGTCGGTGAAGTTGGTTACGCGCGACATCACCGTGCCCAGGCGCTGGCCCGCCGCCAGGCCAATTCCGCCCAACACCACGAAAATGCCCACCATCACGGCCATGTGCCGAAGCGGCACCCGGCCGATGAACATCAGCAGCATGCAGGTGGCAAACAGCAGCAGCGCTGTGGAAGCATTACTGAGAATAATAAGGCTGCAAATGGTGCCCACCCACAGCATCACCGGCAGCAGGGTCGATTTGAAGTCGTCGAGGTGCTGCTGGCGACGGCTGAGCATGCTGGCCAGGTGCGAAATCAGCGCCAGCTTGGCCAAATCGGAGGGCTGGAAGGTCTGGTTAATCACTGGAATCGTCATCCAGCGCGAGGCCCCGTTGGTTTCGCCGCCCATGAAGAACGTGAACAGCAGCAGCGGCACCGAAATCAGCAGGGCGTAGAGCGACAGCCGCGAGTAGTGCCGGTAATCGATGCGATGGGCCAGCCACATGAAGAGCAGTCCCATCAATATCAGGCCCGTATGCTTCAGGAGGAAGGCTTCGGTATTGCCGTTCATCTTCTTGTAGGCCAGCGTGCCGGTGGCCGAATAGACCACGGCAATGCTGATGAAGGAGAATAGCAGCACGATGGCCCACAGAATGGGGTCGCCTTTGAGGTTGCGTTGCAGCCAGTCTTTCATGACAATGGGTGAATGAGTGAATGGGCGAATGCGTGAATGTTATCCGGTGGGTGAATGGCAGAATGGGCAAATGAGGGGGTGGTGATTTTGCATTCACTCATTCACCCATTCGCTCATTCACGCATTGAATAAACTGCTGGCCGCGGTCTTCGTAGTTTTTGAACAGGTCGAAGCTGGCGCAGCAGGGCGAGAGCAGCACGACGTCGCCGGGGGCGGCGAGGGCGGTGGCGCGGGCCACGGCATCGGCCATGCTCTGGGTTTCAAGTACCTGCGGGATGATGGGGTCGAAGGTGGCGCGGAGCTTGGCGTTGTCGACGCCAAGGCAGACGAGGGCTTTCACGCGGTGTTCGGCCAGGTTGAGCAGGCTGCTGTAATCGTTGCCCTTGTCGGTGCCGCCGGCAATCCAGACGATGGGCTGCTGAATGCCGTCGAGGGCGTACCAGGCGGCCTCCACGTTGGTGGCTTTGCTGTCGTTGATGTAGCGCACACCGTTGATTTCGCCCACTGACTGCAGGCGATGGTCGGCGTTGTGGAAGGTGGCCAGGGCGGCCTCAATCTGCGCGGTTTCAAGGCCGGCCACGCGGGCGGCGAGCACGGCAGCCAGCGTGTTCTGGCGGTTGTGCTGGCCAATGAGGGGCGAGTTGGCGGTGCTTACCTCCTCGGTTTTGCTGTAGTAGCCGGGCAGCAGGTCCACGCACATCAGGTCGGCGGTTTCGTAGTAAGCCGCCAGGTGAATATCGGGGCGGTGGTGCAGGCTGAACGGCATTTGGTGCACCGGCCGCAGCGCCGACTTAAAGTACCGCTGAATATTCTCATCATCCGCGTTGTAGATGAAGGTGCCTTCGCTGTCCTGATTGCGCACGATGCGCAACTTGGCCTGCGCGTACTGTTCCAGCGAGTAGCCGTAGCGGTCGAGGTGGTCGGGGGTGATATTGAGCAGGATGGCAATCCAGGGCTGGAAGTCGTGGGTGTCATCGAGTTGGAAGCTACTGAGCTCCACTACGTAGTAGTCGTGCTTATCCTCAATCACCTGCTCGGCCAGCGAGTAGCCCACGTTGCCGGCCAGACCCACATTCAGGCCCGCGCTTTTCAGCAGGTGATGAATAAGCAGCGTGGTGGTGGTTTTGCCGTTGGTGCCGGTGATGCAGATGCACCGGGCCCTGGTATAGCGGCCGGCCAGCTCAATCTCGGAGATAATTGGGGTTTTCTTCTCGCGCAACGCCTGGATAACCGGCGCTTTCTCCGGAATGCCGGGGCTTTTTACGACTTCATCGGCCGTCAGAATTTTATCCAGCGAGTGCTGGTTTTCCTCGAATTCGATGCCGGCTTCGGTGAGCTGCTGCTTATAATCGGGCTGGATGGGGCCGCGGTCCGACACGAAGACGGTGTGACCTTTGGCCTGGGCCAGCAGGGCCGCGCCCACGCCGCTTTCGGCCGCTCCTAGAATGACAATGTGCATAGGGGAAGTAATTTCTCGCTGAGGTCCGCAGAGGGTTTCGCTGAGGTTCGCAGTGGACGAGCTCCGCGAACCTCAGCGGAATCCTCTGCGAACCTCAGCGAGAAAGATAATTAGCGCAATTTCAAGGTAACCAGGGTAATAACTGCCAGCATGATGCCGACAATCCAGAAGCGCGACACGATTTTTGACTCGTGGTAGCCCAGCTTTTGGTAGTGGTGGTGCAACGGCGACATGCGCAGCAGGCGGCGGCCCTCGCCGTACTTGCGCTTGGTGTACTTAAACCAGCCCACCTGCACCACAACCGACAGATTTTCAATGATAAACACCCCGCACAGAATCGGAATCAGCAGCTCCTTGCGCACCACCAGGGCCAGCACCGTAATGATGCCGCCCAGCGTGAGGGAGCCCGTGTCGCCCATGAAAACCTGCGCCGGGTAGCTGTTGTACCACAAAAACCCGATGCAGGCTCCCACGAAGGCCGTGCAGAAAATAACCAACTCACCAGAGTCGGGAATAAACATGACATCCAGATAATCAGCCAATAGCGCGTTGCCGCTCACGAAGGCAAAAATGGCCAGGGTAATACCGATAATGGCTGAAGTACCGGCCGCCAGCCCGTCGAGCCCATCGGTGAGATTGGCCCCGTTGCTGATAGCCGTAATCAGGAAGATGACGATGGGGATGTAAAGGAAGCCGTAGAGGCCGTTGAAAATCGTGCCCGCCGAGGCGAATAAGTCGCCGTAATTCAGCTCGTTGTTCTTCATAAACGGCACTGTGGTAATCATCAGGTGCACGTCTTTGAATATTTTACTGGCATCGACGGCCGAATAGGTGCCGTTCGGCAACAGGTATTCGCGCACCGTGATTTCGTTGCTATAGAACAGCACCCAGCCCACCGTAATACCCAGGCCCACTTGGCCCAGCACTTTGAAGCGGCCGCTCAGCCCCTCCTTGTTCTTGCGAAACACCTTGATGTAGTCGTCCAGGAAGCCAATCAACCCCAGCCACACCGTACTCAGAATCATGAGGATGATGTAGATATTGCGGAGCCGGCACAGCAAAATAACCGGCACCAGAATGGCCAGGATGATGATGAGGCCACCCATCGTGGGCGTGCCCTTCTTCTCGTTCTGGCCCTGCAGGCCTAGGTCGCGCACGCTCTCCCCAATCTGCTTACGTTGTAGAACTTTGATGAGACGGTGCCCGAAAATCTGGGCGATAAGCAGGGAAATAACTATCGCCAACCCGGCGCGGAATGTGGTGTACTGGAACACGCCGGTGCCCGCCAGATGGAAATGTTCGTGCAGGTAACGGAAGAGGTAATAAAGCATTCGGTAAGCGGTTCTTGGCGGATGTCGTCTGCCGGTCCGACCACCCTCGGCGGTCGGACCGGTTATTGGGCGAACGATGGCCGGGGGTTGTCGTTCGGGAATTGTTCTCGCTTCAATCGGTCAGACCGCCTAGGGCGGTCAGACCGGCAGGCGGCGCGTTATTTATTCAGTTCAGCAAAAATTTCGGCCAGAATCAGCTTGTCATCAAAAGGCATTTTCACGCCGCTAATCTCCTGATAATTTTCGTGGCCCTTGCCGGCGACCAGCACAATATCGTGCGGACCGGCCAGGCGCACGGCGGCTTCGATGGCGGCGCGGCGGTCGGGCACGGTCTGGACTTTGGCCGAATCGGGGGCCGTCACGCCGGCCTCCATCTGGGCCAGGATTTCGGCGGGGTCCTCGAAACGGGGGTTATCAGAGGTAAGGACGACTTTGTTGGAAAGCCGGGCGGCCAGATTGGCCATAATGGGGCGCTTGGCCGCGTCGCGGTTGCCGCCGCAGCCCACCACCGTGATGATGTGCTGGCTGGGCTGACGAATTTCGTGCAGCGTTTGCAGCACGTTTTCCAGCGCATCGGGCGTGTGGGCGTAGTCGATAATGCCCGTGATGCTTTGCTGGCCCGACAGCACCGGCTCGAAGCGGCCGGGCGCGGTGGTCAGGCCCGAGAGGATGGTGAGGACTTCGGTGGGGTCCTCGCCCAGCAGCACGGCCGCACCGTACACGGCCATCAAATTGTAGGCATTGAACACGCCAATGAGGCGGAACAGGATTTCGCGGCCGTCGACTTCGAGGTGCAGGCCGTGCACTTCATTGGCCACCAGCTTGGCGCGGAAATCGGCCGCCCCGCGTAGCGAGTAGGTGGCGCGGCGGGCCACGGTGTTTTGCAGCATCACCGGGCCGCGCTTGTCGTCGGCGTTGGTGAGGGCAAAGGCGGTTTTGGGCAGCGCATCGAAGAAGCCCTTCTTGGCCTTCAGGTAATTATCAAACGTACCGTGGTAGTCGAGGTGGTCGTGGGTGAGGTTGGTGAACACGCCGCCCGCGAAGCGCAGCCCCGTGATACGGTGCTGGGCCACGGCGTGGCTGCTCACCTCCATGCAGGCGTGGGTGCAGCCTGCGCCTACCATGCGGGCCAGCAACGCATTCAGCCGGATGGCATCGGGGGTGGTGTGGGTGCTGGGGATGACTTCCTCGTCAATCTGGTTCTGCACCGTGCTCAGCAGGCCGGCGTGGTAGCCCAGCTCACGCAGCAGCTTGTGCAGCAGCGTGGCGCAGGTGGTTTTGCCGTTGGTGCCGGTCACGCCAATCAGCGTGAGCTGGCGCGAGGGGTGGCCGTGAAACGCCGCCGCCACGTGGCCCAGCGCTTCGGCCGAGTCGGCCACCAGCACGTAGGTCGTGGCGGGGTTCAGCACGGCCGGCAACTCTTCGCAGATAACGGCGGCCAGCCCCTTCGCCACCGCGCCTTCGATGAACTTGTGGCCGTCGGTGGCCGTGCCGCGCAGGGCACAGAAGGCCACGCCCGGCCCGGCTTCGCGCGAGTCGAGGGTGAGGCCGGTGATGGGCACGTCGGTGGGGCCGTGCTGGGCGAGCACGTTCACGTCGGTAAGCAGGGAAAAGAGCGGCAGGGAAATCATGGGGGACTTTGTTCTGGCGGGTCACCTCACCCCCTAGCCCCCTCTCCCGTGGAGAGGGGGAACTAGTTTCTAGTCTTTTAGCTCTAAAATTAAAGATTTAGAACTAGAGCTAGTTCCCCCTCTCCGCGGGAGAGGGGGCTAGGGGGTGAGGTTACGCGGAGGGCGACCAAGCGGCCGCATTATCACGATGTGGGGTTAAGTAAAAATCAGGCGCGGCGCACGGCGGGCTTGGCGGGCGCGGGCTTTTTGGGGTTTTTGCCCGCAGCGGGCTGGCGGGAATCTTTGGATTTATCGGTAGCTTTTGCACCTCCGGTTGCTGCTGGCCGGGCGGCTGGCGAGGCAGTGGCGGGCCGGGCCGTGGGCTTGCTGGCTTTGGCATTTGGCTTCACGCCGGCCGAGCGTTCGGCCACGGCGGCCTGCACGTGGGCTTTCTCGCCGTCGGAGAAGGAACGGCGGGCTTTGGCGGGCTCCATATCGACGGGCACCAGCAGCTTGTTCTCGGCCAGGTCGGTGTGCTCGGGCTCGGGCAGGGCTACGGGCGCGGCGATGCGGGGGCCGGATTCTTCCAGCTTCAGCGTAATCAGGTCGCCGCGCTTGATGGGCGAGCCCGGGGCCAGCGACTGCTCGCGCACCCGGCCCGAGCCCACGGCCCGCACGTGCAGGCCCCGGTTTTCGAGCAGGAAAAGCGCATCGCGCAGGCTCAGGCCCTGGGCCTGCGGCACGCGGTTGGGGCGCACGGGGTTCACCACCAACGTTACGGTGCGGGCGTGGAAAGCGGTGTCGGAAGCGCCGCGCACCCACTCCTCGCCGCCGGTGGCCTGGGTGTTGCCCACCAGGCCCAGCCGCTGACACACGAGGGCCAGCTCGTCCTGCATGCCGGCGCGCACCAGCGGCACGTGGCTCTTATTCAGGCGGGCCTTGGCCAGCAGGGGGCGCTGGCTGAGCAGGTCGCGGGCCATGCATTTGTCGGCAACCTCGCGGAACACCGGCGCGGCCACATCGGCCCCGTAGATGCGGCCGTTGCGGGGCGAGTCCACCACCACGATGCAGCTGTACTTCGGCTTATCGGCCGGGAAATAGCCCACGAAGCTGGTCGAGTACGTCTTGGTGTACTGGCCGTTCTTGAATTTCCAGGCCGTGCCGGTTTTGCCGGCAATGCTGTAGTCCTTGGGCCGGATGCTGCGGGCCGTACCGGCCGTCACCACCCCTTCCATCATCGACTTCACCTTAATCAGCGTAGCGTCCGAGCAGATTTTAGGAATCAGCACCTTGGTTTCGTTGTGCATCAGCACTTGGTCGGCCTGCTTGATTTCGCGCACAATCATGGGCTGTACCTTCACGCCGCCGTTGGCCACGGCATTGTAGAGCGCCAGCGTTTGCAGCGGGGCCAGCTTCAGCTCGTAGCCGATGCTCATGGTGGTGAGCGAGGTGCGGCTCCAGCTGCGGTCCTTAGTATCCTTCACATAGGGCAGCGCCTCGCCGGTCATCTGGAAGCCCAGCGGCTTATCCAGGCCGAACTTCTTCAGGTAATCGGTGTACTCGCTGGGGTCGCGCGAGAAGTATTTATCGACCAGCTTGGCCACGCCGATGTTGCTCGATTTCTCAAACACCTGCTGCACCGTGATGCGGCCGTAGCCGTGCGAATCCGATTTCACAGCCCCGCCCACGTACATGCGGCCGTTACCGGTGTCCACGATGTCGTCGAGCGTAAGTTCCGGATGCGCCTCAAACAAGGCCATCATCGAGGCCAGCTTGAACGTAGAGCCCGGCTCGGTGCGACCCTGGTCGGCAAAGGCGTAGTTATAGTCCTCCTTATAGGTATCGTCTGATGCCTTGCCGAGGTTAGCCACGGCCTTGATTTCGCCGGTGGCCACTTCCATCAGAATCACGCAGCCATATTGGGCATTGTTATCGACCAGCGACTTGTAGAGGGCATTTTCGGCCACGTCCTGCAGGTTAATGTCGAGCGTGGTTTTCACGTCGTAGCCCGGCAGGGGCTTGATTTCGGTGCCATCGTATACCGGCTTCACGCCACCCGGCACCCGCTCAAACAGCGCCTCGCCCGACTTCCCGGCCAGGCTCTGCTCAAATGTGTACTCCAGGCCCGCCCCGTGCTTGTCCTCGTTCACAAAGCCGATGGTGCGCTGCGCCAGTCCACCAAATGGCCGGAAACGCTTGTCTACCTTCTCAAAAATGGCCCCACCCCGGTTGCGCCGCTCACGGAAAACCGGCCAGGTAGCCATCAGCTTCTTCTCCTGAAAGTTGATTTGCCGCGAGTTGAGGCGGATGTAGCGCTGCTTAGCCGAGTGCGCGTTCACGAGCCGGCGGCGGTATTCCTGCACGCTACGGTCGCCGAAGAAGTGCGACAGGTGCCAGGCCAGCGAGTCAATCCCGGCCCGAAACACGCCGTCCTCCACCACGCCCGGGTCCCAGGCCACGCGGTAGAATGGCAGCGAAGTAGCCATAATACTCTCATTATCAGAGTAAATATTGCCCCGCGTGGCTGGCACCGACTGGTAGCTGATGCGCCGCTCCTGCTCCAGGGCGCGCCACTTAGCCCCCTCCTGAAACTGAATTTTGGTCGCCTTCCAGAAAATGGCGCTCGAAAAGACGGCCACCCCAAGAAAGGCCAGCCGCACCCGCGTAACTATGGACTTCTTAACGCTACCTTTCATCGGTTACGGGCTTTAACGGCCTGCTTATCTGCCGATTGTTTCTTGTGCGAGCTTGTGCTTTTTTGTACCTTATTCTTACGGTCGGGCTTACTAATCGTAGCCCGCCGCGAAGCTTGCGGCGCTGCTACCCGGGCCGGCACCGAGTCGCCGTCCAGCGCCTGGGGCGGGGCAATGATTTCGGGGCCACTGTCTTCGTCGCTGCCATCGACCGGCCGACGGCGGCCGGCCAACTGGTCGGCGCGCAGCGCGGCAGTGGAGTCGCGGTCGGCGCGGGCGGCCAGCGTATCGGCCGTGAGCACGGGCATCAACTCCAGCTCGGCGGCGTCGAGGTGGCCGGCGGGCACCGTAATGCGAAAGGGCGGCGACGAGCTTTCGACCAGCCCGATGGCAGCTACTTTGCGGGCCACCTCGCTCTGCTTGCTGGCCTCCATGTAGTCCGATTTCAGGGTAGTATAGTCGGCCCGCAGGTCTTCCGTCTCCTGCTTGAGTCGCTGAATGTTGCGGTTCATGCGGTTGCCGTAGTGCGTGTTGCCGATGTATAGCAGCACCAGGAGCATAATAAACAGCAGGTGCGGCAGGAAGCGCACCGGCAGGCCCTCGCGGAACAGCCCGTCCACACTCGTGGCGCGGTCGAGCAGCGAAAACAGGCTCCACGAGCTGCGCGGGGCCGCTTCGGGGGCGGGCTCGCGGCGGGGCTTCTCGCGCTTCGGGGGAGCGGGGGCCGGGGCTGGCTCCGGCTCGGGGGCCACGTATTCGGCCAAGGGGGGCGCGGGGGCTTCCTCCGGCTCGGGCGCGGCTACCGGACGCGGCACGTTGGCGCGGCGCGGGGCATCGGTGGGACGGAGTGTGTTAGCGGCCATTGACTTCAATTAAAAATGAAGAATTAGAAATTAAAAATTGATGGGCAACAGGACTAGGGTTGAATCCATTTTTAATTGGTCATTTTTAATTTTTAATTCTCCGTCCGGATTGCAACCCGCAATTTAGCACTTCGGGCGCGGCTATTCAGCGCGACTTCGGCCGGGTCGGCTTCTTCAGGTTTGCGGTTCACGGCTTCAAAGGGCTTGCTTTCATTGCCGAAGAAGTCTTTTTCGACGGTTCCGAAGAATTTGCCCTTCGCGATGAAGTTTTTCACCAGGCGGTCTTCCAGCGAATGGTAGCTCATCACCACCAGTCGGCCACCGGGGCGCAGCACGTCGGCCGTTTGCAGCAGCATTTCCTGCAAGGCCTGCATTTCCTGGTTCACTTCGATGCGCAGGGCCTGAAAAACCTGGGCCAGGTACTTGTTTTCCTTGCCGCGCGGCGTGCAGGGCACAATGGCCTGCTTGAGCTCGGCAATGGTTTCGAGGCGGCGGCCGCGCCGGGCCGCGCTCACGGTAGCGGCCAGCGTGCGGGCGTTGGTCACCTCGCCGTACATGCCAAAAATGCGGTGCAGGTCGGCTTCCTTATAATCGTTGAGGATATCGGCGGCCGTGAGCGGGCCGTCGGGGTCCATCCGCATGTCGAGCGGGCCGTCGAAGCGGGTTGAGAAGCCGCGCTCGGGCGTGTCGAACTGGTGCGAGCTCACCCCCAGGTCGGCCAGCAGGCTGTCGACGGGCAGCGCGCCAATCTGTTGTAATTCAGCAAACAAGTCCCGAAAGTTAGCTTTCACAAACGTGAACTGCGGGCGGGCCAGCTTGGCCGCCTCGGCTTCGGCATCGGCGTCCTGGTCGAAGCTGAAGAGGTGGCCGGTAGTAAGCTTTTCGAGGATGCGGGCCGAATGGCCGCCACCGCCAAAGGTCACGTCGACGTAGCGCCCATCGGGCTGTAAGTCCATGGCAGCTAGGCACTGGGCCAGCATTACGGGGCGGTGGTAGGCCTGGTCGTTATCGTATTCGGTCATGCTCATGCGGCCAGGCCGGCGAGCGGCGGGGTTTCAACAGATAAAAATTTCTGGGCCAGCTTACTAAAGCTCTGCTGGTCTTTGATGAGGAACTCGTCGTAGCGGGCCGGGTCCCAGATTTCGCAGCGGTTGCCCAGGCCCACGATAATGGCTTCCTTCTCGATGCCGGCGTAGCGCAACATGCTACGCGGCAGCATGAAACGGCTGATGCTGTCGAGCTCCACCTCGGTCATGCCCCGGAAAAAGTTGCGCTGAAACTGCCGGTATTCCTCGTTGAACTCGTCCAGTGCCATCACCTTCTCGTGAATCACGCCCCAGGCGGCCCGCGGATACAGCACCAGGCAGGGCTCGAAGCCCCGCACCAGCACCAGCTGATTGCCCGATTCCTCGGGCAGATTCCCCTTCACTTTGGCCGGCAATACCAGTCGCCCCTTCGGGTCGAGCTTGCATTCGTATTCGCCGGAGAGCAGGTTCATGGGCACGGGTGGCCGGGTGGAGAAGCGGCGACATTAGCAAATGTACGGGAACCCCCTCAAAAACCAACCACGATTTACCATTTCCTACCACAAATGCAAAACTGCCTTTAGAGCGTTTAAATGCAGTTTTTGAATACTTCAGATGGTGCTGCCGGCATTGTGGGGCTGCGTTTGCGGAGTGCTTGCCAGAATGGCAGGACGATTATGGGCAACAGATGAAGCCCGGCGACTAGGGCACTGGCTTCAGCTTGTGCCGGGACCGCGCCACGATGCACAAGCTGAAGGCAGTGCCCCAGTCGTCGGGCTCCCACCGTACCTTTGCGGGTAGCTATGCGCCCTCATTCATTGTCCCTTCGCCTCGCCAGTGTTCTGCTGGCCGTGCTGGTGCTCATCACCTCGGTGGGCCTCACGGTGCAGCGCCTCACCTGCCGCATGAGCGGCCGGAGCATGGTGGCCGTTTCCGTAGCTGGTCGGGACGAGCTGCGCGGCTGCCTGGGCGAGGTGGCCCCCACCCCGCCCATAGTGAAGGATGGCTGTTGCGATTTCAGCAAGCACGAGCATAAGCTGAGCAGCCCGGTACACGAGCTGGCCGCCAAAATTCTGGTGCCGGCTCCGGCGCTGGCGGGTATCGTGCCGCCCCTGGGCGGGCCGGTAGCCCCGGCCGCCGGGGCCGCGCGGGCCAATGCCGGCCCGCGCTGGTTTGCCGCCGATACCTCGCCCCCACCCCTCGGGGGCCGGGCGCTGCTGGCCTTTGCCTGCACGTTGGAAGTCTAGGTTTTTTCTGAGCAATTCCCTTGCTGCTTTGGTGGCGAAGGGAGGTGTCGCGGCATCCTGTCGCGTCGATTCATCAGAAACACCTAACTTCCAGACATTATGAAATTTATCGGCGGTATTATTCCGCATCTGCGGCTTTCAGCCTTGTTGCTGGCACTATTGCCGGCCGGGCAGGCTGCCGCGCAATCGTCGGCCATTGCGCCGGTGCGCGGCGAGGTAACCGAGGCCGGCAAGGCCACTCCCCTACCCGGCGCGGTGCTGCGCTGGCTCTACGACGCGGCCGACGCTGGTGCGCCGGTCATCACCACTACTTCGGACGGAGCGGGGCACTTTGTGCTGATGCGGCCGGCGCGGGCGGCTTCGCGGCTGGTGGTGCAGGCCCTGGGCTACCGGCCCGATACACTGGCCGTGCCCGCCACCGGCGCGCCCTACCTGCGGGTGGGCCTGCGCGCCGGGGCCGAACTGGGCGAAGTGGTGGTGACGGACCGCGCCCCGGCCTACTCGTCCCTCACGCCGGCCAATGTGCAGATGATTTCGGGCCGCGACCTCACCAAATCGGCTTGCTGCAACCTGGCCGAGAGCTTCGAAACCAACGCCTCGGTGGAAGTCACGACCTCGGATGCGGTATCGGGGGCGAAGCAGATTCAGCTGCTCGGGCTCGATGGTAGCTACTCGCTGCTGACTGTGGACAACCAGCCGGCCCTGCGCGGGCTGGCCGCCCCCTACCGCCTGGGCTACCTGGCCGGGCCGTGGATTGAGAACATCGAAATAATTAAGGGCACGGGCTCGGTGGTGAATGGCTACGAGGCTATTTCGGGCCAGGTGAACGTGAAGCTGAAGGAGCCGGAAAAGACGGACCAGCTGCTGTTCAATGCCTACGCCAACGACCTCGGCAAATTCGACGTCAACCTGAACGCCTCGGCCCGCATCAGCCCGAAGTGGAGCACGGTGCTGCTGCTGCACACCGACCACCTCGGCAACCGCCTGGACCGGAACAAGGACGGCTTCATCGATTTGCCGCTGGCCACGCAGTTCAACGCCTTCAATAAGTGGAAGTACCTCTCGGGCCACGGCATTGTGAGTGAGGTGGGCCTGGGCGCGCTGCGCGAAACCCGGCAGGGCGGCCAGTTTGGTTTCCGCGATACGGGCGAGGCCGCATTCACCCAAAATTACGGCACCACGCAGACGACTACCCGCTACACCGGCTACGCCAAAACGTCCTACACCTGGCCCGCGCGCCCCTTCCAGAGCCTGGGTCTGCTGCTGACCGGCACCGACCACGACTTCACCTCGCGCTACTCCTACGGCTACCAGACGCTTCACACCGGCCACGACCCCAGTCTTCCGGCCTACTTCGTCGGCAACCGCACGTCGCGGGCCTACGATGGAAATCAGCGCACCGGCCTAGCCACCCTGCTGTTTCAGAGCGCCCTCGGCAATACGGCGCACGTGTACCGCACCGGCCTGAGCTTTCTGTATGACAACTACGATGAGCGCCTGACCGCCGGCCGTAGCTACAGCACCGAAACGCCGGCCCAAACCGAGGCCCGCGAGCACCGCCTGCGCCGCGAGCTGGTGCCCGGTGCCTTCGCCGAGTACACCTACCAGAACAGCCGCAACCTGACCGTAGTAGCCGGCCTGCGCGCCGACCGCCACAACCTCTACGGCTGGCAAATCACGCCCCGCCTCAACGTGAAGTACGACGTACTGAAGAACACGGTGTTGCGCGCCGCCGCCGGCAGCGGCTTTCGCGTGGCCAACCCCATTGCCGACAATGCCGCCATGCTGGCCAGCGCCCGTGAGTTCGTCATCGGCCCCAACCTGCGGCCCGAAAAAGCCTGGAACATGGGCGGTAGCGCCACGCAGTATTTCACGGCGCTGGGCCGCCCGGCCACCTTCATCCTCGACTACTACCACACCGAATTCTCGAACCAGGTGGTGGCCGATATGTACACTGCGCCCAGCCTCATTATCATCGACAACCTGCAGCCGGGCGGCCGCTCCTTGGCCCGCAGCCTGCAGGCCGAGCTGCAGGTGGAGCCGCTGAAAGGCCTGCAGGTGAAGGGAGCCTACAAGTACCTCGACGTACGCACGACCTACGACAACGTGTTGCTGCCCAAGCCCCTCACCCCGGCCCACCGCGCTTTCCTGAACCTGGGCTACGCCAGTGCCTTCGATAAGTGGCGGGCGGATTTCACGGTACAGTGGTTTGGGCAGCGGCCGGTGGCGCACATCAGCAGCACGCACGGCCACGGCACGGGCCAGGAATACGCGCCCGAAACCGCGCCGCGCTACGCCCTGCTCAACACCCAGCTCACGCGCGCCTTCAAGCGGCTGGAGGTATACGCGGGCGTCGAAAACCTCACCAACTACCGCCAGCCCAACCCCATCGAAGGCGCAGCCAACCCCTTCGGCCCCACGTTTGATGCCGCCATGGTGTGGGGGCCGGTGTATGGCCGCGTGACTTACGCGGGCCTGCGCTATCGCATTGAATAGAGAGGCACGGCCCTGCGGTGCCAGCTAAAGCTTACCGCACAGTCAATTTTTCCGGCAGCAATTTTGTTAGCTGACCATCACCCCGACTTTACTTCACTCCTGCATATGAAATCCCTTCTCGCCCTCCCGCTTTTCGCCCTCCTCGGCCTCACCTCCACCGCCCAAACCCAGGCCCAGACCGCTCCCGCAGCCGTGCAAGCCGCCACCAACGGCGTAGCCACGGCCCAGTTTAAGACTTCAGCCGTGTGCGATATGTGCAAAGCCAGAATCGAAAAAAGCCTCGCCTATGAAAAAGGCGTGCAAAGCGCCGTGCTCGACGTGCCCACCAAAGTTCTCACCGTGACGTACAAAGCTGACAAAACCACTCCGGCCGCCCTGCGCACCGCCGTGCAGAAAACCGGCTACGATGCTGACGAGCTCACCGCCGATGCCCGCGCCTACAACCGCCTGCCCGACTGCTGCAAGAAAACCAACCCAACTCACTAGACCACTGATTAGCACGGATTTTAGCGGATTTCACGGATTTTGTGAACGTTAATTGCTGGCTAAAAGAAAAGGCTTGCCAAATATTGGCAAGCCTTTTTTGATACACAAGACGGCGGGGAACGTCCACAAAATCCGTGAAATCCGCTAAAATCCGTGCTAATCAGTGGTCTTGGTGCGCCACAGCCGCCACCATGGCAAATAGGGCTGGTCGTGGTGTTCGTAGTGATAACCAAAGAAATAGCAGCTTACAAAAGCCCATAGGTGGTGTCGAAACTGGCTGCGCGACTTGTGCAGATTGTCGGCCGCGTGCTCGCCCCGGTGCGGCAGGTAGGTACCGAAAAAGAACAGTTGAAGCGTGGCCAGCACCGCTGGTATCATCCAGAAGGCGATGACGTTGGCCTGCGGGAAGAATAGCTTCAGCACATTGTAGGTCGCGGCCATTAGCAGCACCTGCCACCAGGTCACGTAGTTCCAGGCGAAGCGCAAGAACCAGGGCAGGAAACCGGGGTGGCGGCCGTCGTGAAAGTCGGGGTCGTCCTGGGTGCCAACGTGGCGGTGGTGGGCGTGGTGCTTCGACAGCATGCCAGGGAACCAGTTGAAGGCAAACAGGCCGGCGGCCAGCGTACCCAGCGCGTTATTGAGGCGCTTGTTGGGGCTCACTACGCCGTGCATGGCATCGTGTGCGGTAATGAAAAGGCCGGTGTAGAGGTGGGTTTGCAGCAGGGCCAGCAGGTAGGGCGCGGGCGAGTGCCAGTCGGGCTCGTACCACGCCAGCAGAAAGCCCAGCAGCGCGGCCCACAGCACTAGAATCAGCCCTCCAATGGCCGCCCCGGTAGTGCCAATGGGCGCGGGGACTACCCGCCGGGTGGCCACCGGGGCCGATGTTGCCAGCGCCTCCATTCAGTCGACAATAAAAAGTGAAGCCCCGCCCAGGCTGCGGCTGCGGTGCGCCTCGGCCCCATCGGCCACCTGATAGCTCATGCCTAGCATGAGGGAGAATGTGCGGCCATCGGCCAGCTCGGTCAGCAGTTCGCCGGCCACTACCAGCAGGAAATGACCTTTCTGGCACCAATGGTCGGCCAGGTAGTTGGGGCTATAGTCCACCATGCGCACCCGCACCGGGCCAAACTGCCGGGTGCGCCAGGTAGCCATGCCAGTAGTGCCGGCATGCTCCTCCCCTGCTACTGTCGACCAATCTGTTACGCCGAAAGGCAAGTCCAGTATCTGCATGGTTAGTCCGTTAAGGGCCTATAGGCTCAGCAGCCGGTCGCGCACCTGCTCCATTAGCCACATGGGGGTGCTGGTGGCCCCACAGATGCCCACCGACTGCCCCGGCGCAAACCAGACCGCGTCGATTTCGCCCACATTGGAGATGAAGTGCGTTTGCTCGTTGGTTTCCTTGCAGACCTGATAGAGCACCTTGCCGTTGGAGCTTTTGGTGCCCGACACAAACACAATCTGGTCGTACTGCGCGGCAAAGCGGCGCAGGTCCTTGTCGCGGTTGCTCACCTGCCGGCAGATGGTGTCGTTGGCATTCACCTGGTAGCCCCGGGTTTCCAGCTGGTTCTTAATATTGTAGAAGCTGTTGGTGCTCTTGGTGGTCTGGCTGTAGAGGGTGATGTTCTCGGGCAGCTCATGGCTCAGCAGCTCGTCGAGGCTTTCGAAAACAACGGCGTTGCCGCTGGTCTGGCCCAGCAGGCCTAGCACCTCGGCGTGGCCGTGCTTGCCGTAGATGAAAATCTGCTCTTTTTTATCGTAGCTGGTTTTGATGCGGTTTTGCAGCTTGAGCACTACCGGGCAACTGGCATCAATCAGGGTCAGGTTGTTTTCCAGGGCCATCTGGTAGGTGGCCGGGGGCTCGCCGTGGGCCCGGATGAGCACGGCCTCGTCGCGCAGCTTGGCCAGCTGCTCGTGGCAGATAATGCGCAGGCCGCGCGCTTCCAGACGTTGCACCTCTTCATCGTTGTGCACGATGTCGCCCAGGCAATAGAGGTAACCTTGCTCATCAAGCAGGTCTTCGGCCATTTGAATGGCGTAAATAACACCAAAGCAAAAGCCGGAGTTAGGGTCAATTCGGACGCTGAGCGACAGGTTCGGCATAGGACCTCGGTAACCGGTAACCTGCCCGCAAGGTTGCGTAAATAAGGCCGGATGGCCGAAAATACGTAATTCTTACCTAATTCAGTTTGCCTTAGACCGAAATGAAGCAGATGCCTCAGCTTGGACTATGCGCGCAGCGGGGGTATTTGTTGAACGGTGCCAACGCTAATACTCGCTGTACTCGTCACAAGCCGAAGCTTATGGTACAAGGGATTAGGCCGGCCGGCTACTCTTTTACTTTGTTCAGGCGCTGGGCCTCCTCCTCGCTCACGTGCCCACGCCCCACCAAAAAGCCGCGCACCGTGCGGAAGGCTTCCGCGTCGAGCCCCGTGCCGGGATGTTTGAGCGCGGCGTTGAGCAGCAGCCCCTTATCTTCATCCACGTGCTTGCTCAGGCCCAAGAAAGCGGGCAGGTTGCTTTCGACCGAGAAGCGGAGGAAGCGGATTTCGGGATTTTGCGGGTCGATGCTCACGGCCTGGTCGAACGTTTTGGCCGCGTCCTGCACGTAGGTGAGCTTGTTGAACATCGAGGCATCGCGGGCCCTGATGGCCTCTGATGCACCTTTATAGGCCAGCACCAGACCGTCGCGGTCTTTGTATTCGGCCAGCAGCTGGTAGAATTTTTCGCCGGCCGACTTATCGGCGGCCGCCAGCTCGTAATGGCGGCGCAAGTTGGCGGGATGGTAAGGAGACGACGACACGGGAGGAATGGGGAAGTTGGAGAAAAAGGGGCGAACGACTGCGGCGGCCCGCCCGGCAATACTACGCAAACCGGCTGCCGAAGACGACGAGCCAACCCCTAAAACCAGTGCAAGAAACAAGAACCTGGGAATTCGCATATCAGCAAAACTACGGCGTAAGGCCGTAATGCAGATTCTCTCAGGCAAAAGCCAGGCCCAAAATTGCCTCAAATGCGCGAGAGCCGGTAGCGGAAATAAGAGCCCAGCAGCAACAGCAGCTTGGTGTTGTCGGGCACGCGCACTCGCTCGCCCAGAATGCGGGCCGCCGACAGCTTTTTGATTTTATAGAACAGCTTGAGGTAGTACACATAAGCCAGGTACACGCCCAGCTTGGCGCTGCGCGGCAGCTGCTGAATGCCCGCGTAGGCCGCCTCAAAATCGGCTTTGATGTCGGCTTCAATGTCAGCCTTGGCAGCGTCGTTGAAGCGGGCATACACCACGCCGGGGAAGTACACGCGGCCCCGGTCCTCGTAGTCAGACCGGATATCGCGCAGAAAATTTACCTTCTGAAACGCCGAGCCCAGCCGCCGGGCCGGCTCGCGCAGCCGCTCGAACATGGCCACATCCCCATCGCAGAAAATGCGCAGGCACATCAGCCCTACTACTTCGGCCGAGCCGTAGATGTACTCCTGATACAGGCCGGGATGGTAGTTCTGGTCCTCCAAATCGAGGGCCATGCTGTGCAAAAATGCCTCAATAAACTCCCGGTCAATCCCATAGCGGTGCACTACGTGCTGGAACGCGTGCAATACCGGATTGAAGCTCAGGCGGGTATCCAGTGCTTCGTAGGTCTGGCGGCGGAAGTCGGCCAGCAACGCGGCTTTGTCGTGGTCGTGAAAAGTATCCACGATTTCATCGGCCCAGCGCACGAAGCCATACACGGCATACACCGGCAGGTGCAGCCGCTCGTCGAGCGTGCGAATGCCCAGCGTGAACGAGGTGCTGTAGCGCCCCGTGATGAGCTTGCTACACGCCAGGCTGGTGTCGGTGAAGAGTTTAACGTGGTCCATTTGATGAATTAAGAATTAAGAATTATTAATTAAGAATCACCCGAAACCTGCCGGCAAGCTCAATTTTTAATTCTTAATTATCAATTATTAATTCTCTTTCAGTACTTCCCCCGCCACTACCTGCCCGGAGATGAGCGAGGGCGGCACGCCGGGGCCGGGCACGGTAAGCTGGCCGGTGAAATACAAATTTGCCACTTTTTTGCTCTTGAGCGTGGGCTTTAGAATAGCCGTTTGCTTAAGGGTGTTGGCCAAGCCGTAGGCGTTGCCCTTGAAGCTGTGGTAGTCGGCGATGAAGTCGCGGTGGGCGTAGCTGCGCTTGTACACGACGTGCTCGCGGATGGGGTGGCCGCAATGTTTTTCGAGGCGGTCCATCAGCAGGTCGTAGTAGCGCTCGCGGGTGGCTTCGTCGTCGGTAAGGTCGGGGGCCACGGGTATTAGCAGGAACAGGTTTTCCTGGCCTTCGGGGGCTACGGTGGGGTCGGTTTTGCTGGGCACCGAGGCGTAGTAGAGCGGCCGCGTGGGCCACTGCGGCTGCTCGTAAATCTCGCGGGCGTGCTGGTTCAGGTCCTCGTCGAAGAAGAGGTTGTGGTGGCGCAGCTTGTCGAGCTTGCGGTTCACGCCGAGGTAGAACAGCAGGCTGGACGGGGCCATGGTGCGCGAATCCCAGTATTTGGCATCGTAGTGACGGAACTCCGGTTTGAGCACCTGCTGCTCGATGTGGTGATAGTCGGCCCCGGCCACCACGGTATCGGCCGCGAAAAAGCCGCTGGCCGTGCGAACACCGGTACTGCGGCCGTTTTCGACCACAATTTCCGTCACTTCCTGGTTGTACTCGATTTCAACGCCCAGCTCTTGGGCCAAGCGCACCATGCCTTCTACAATCTTGTGCATGCCGCCTTTGGGGTACCAGGTGCCCAGCGCTAGGTCGGCGTAGTTCATCAGCGAGTAAAGCGCGGGCGTATTTTCCGAAGTCGCGCCGAGGAAGAGGATGGGAAACTCCACCAGTTCCAGCAGGCGCGGGTCTTTGAAAAAGCGGCGTACGTGCTTGTGCATGCTTTGCAACACGTCCATCCGCACCATGTCAACCAGCAATTTGGGGTCGGCAAACTCGAAAACCGAGCGGCTGGGCGCGTACACCAACCGGTTGATGCCGACCTCGTACTTATACGCCGCCTGCTTCAGGAACTCGTCGAGGCGGGCGGCGCTGCCGGGCTCGTAGTGCTCGAACAGCGCCCGCAGCTCACTCATCTTGGCCGGAATATCCACGGCCTCCGGTCCCTTAAAAATAACCTGATACGACGGGTCGAGGCGTATCAACTCGTAATAATCGGCCACCTTCTTACCGAAGCGGGCGAAGTACTTCTCAAACACATCGGGCATCCAGTACCAGCTCGGGCCCATGTCGAAGACGAAGCCCTGGGCGTGAAAAACCCGGGCCCGCCCGCCGGGGCCCTCGTTTTTTTCGAGGAGGGTGACGCGCCAGCCGGCCTGGGCCAGGGTGGTAGCGGCCGCCAGTCCGGCAAAGCCGGCCCCGATTACGATGGCCTTTTTCGGGGTAGTGAGGTTGGAGGGCAAAGGCAGGTAAGAACAGATTTGGTTGAACGGACGGGCGAAGTACGCCCAAAAAAGAAGCCGCCGGCCCAGCGCCGCAAGTGCAGCAGCAGAGCCGGCGGCCATCGCACGGGCAGAAACCGGCTAGTCTTCCAGAACTTCAGCCGCTTCGGTTGCGGCCGAGGCCCCCACCGGGGCATACACCTGTAAGGCCGCTTTCAGGTCCTTGCGGGCAATGTGGATGCGGTTTTTAACGGTACCAATCGGGATTTGCAGCTTCTCGGCAATCTCCATGTACTTGTAGCCGATGTAGTACATCATAAACGGCGTGCGGTAGTCGGTACCGAGGCTGGAAATGGCCTCGTTGATGTCGCGCACCACAAAATCCGACGTGGCGCCGTTGTGTGTGATGTAGTTCTGGTCGGTGTTGAAATACTGGAAATACTCCGTCGAATCAATGTTGGAGCTGCGCTTGGTAATCTTGTTGTAGTTGTTGATGAAGGTGTTGCGCATGATGGTATACAACCACGCCTTCAGGTTGGTACCGGCCTTAAACTTGTCCTTGTTAAGCAGGGCCTTAAGAAGGGTTTCCTGCACTAAGTCTTTAGCATCATCAGCGTCTCGCGTCAAGTTCATGGCGGCGGGCCGGAGGGTGAGCGAAATCTTCTGCACTTGCGAGGTGAATTCTAGCGAAGTCATACTGTTTAGCTTTTCGTGGCCGATTGTTAAACAAATATACGTACCAACGGCAGATTCGACCAGCTCCGGCCAAAATTATTTTACTCGGCACGCCTACTTCTTTCGGGTAGGCGGGGCAAATTACACCTGGCAAGCATTTTGGCCGCAGTTCGGGTCCGGTTTGAATATTATCGTTTTGTGAAGGCTGCGCCCACCTACGGAATTTGCCGGACGGCAGATTGCGGCTCAGGCCGCCACGGGCTCGGTCACTTCGGCGGAAATCAGGGCCAGGAAATCGGTCATCAGCAGTGGCGACACGCAGTTGGCGGGCAGCTCCAGCCCCTCCTGCCGGGCCAGCGGGCCATACACCACCAGCTGGGCCTCGGGAAACAGGGCGCGCAGCTCGCGGGCGTACTCGGCCACCCGGCCACGCTCGGGCTGGGTAGTGAGCACCGTAGCCACGGCGTCGGGCCGGTAGGCCGCGTTCACGTTGGTGAGGCCGACCGTGGGCAGGTTCTGGCCCAGGTAGAGCGTGTGCTGGCCCCGGGCGCGCAGCAGGTAGTTCATAAAGAGCAGGGCCAGCTCGTGCAGCTCATCGCCGGGCAAAAACAGCACCCAGCGGCGGGCCGTGGTGGGCACCTTGGGCAGGGCATCGGTGGCGGCCAGCAGCTTCTGGCGCAGCAAGTGGGCCAGCATGTGCTCCTGGCCCAGGTCCACGGTACCGGCCAGCCACATCAGCCCAATGCGTTGCAGCAGTGGATAGGCCACGCGCAGCATCATATTTTCGAAGCCGAGGCGGGCGGTGGCTTCGCTTAACAATTGGTCGAGGCGGGGCTCATCGAAGCCCAGCATGGCGGCCAGCAGGGCGTTTACCTGGCGGTGGTAGTCGTGCGAGTCATCGCAGCAGGCCAGCACGGCTTCACTAATTTCAGCATCCGTGAGGCGGGCCACCTGCGAAATGCGCTGGCCCCGGCCGCAGAGCGTGGTTACGTTGAGCAACCGCCGCAAATCATCGTCGCAATACGTGCGAATATTGGTGGCCGTGCGTACCGGATGTAGCAGGCCGTAGCGCTGTTCCCACATGCGAATAGTGTGCGCTTTGATGCCCGAAAGCTGCTCTAAGTCACTGATGGAGAAGTGGCCCATTTTTTTTAATTAAAAATTATAACCTTATAAATCGAGAATCACCTGATAAAAAAGCTGATAAAACCTATAATTATTCCGGTTTAAAACCAATGTTCTATTGGTCATGTTTTAATTTCCCGTCTTTATTTTTTTCCTTCGCGCCAGCTGCAGGTATTTTGGCGAAACCCACAGCAGGCCGAACTCGGCCGAGCCGTCGCGGCCCGTGGTTTTGTGGTGGGTTTTGTGGGCCATGTTGAGGGCCCGCAGGTAGGTATTCTGCGATTTTTTCCAGAAGCGCAGCCGGCCGTGAATCAGCACGTCGTGCACGAAGAAATACACCGTGCCGTAGCAGGCAATGCCCACGCCCACCCAGAACCACCAGTGCCCGCCATTGTCGCCGGTAATGAACAGGACGGCCGAAATGGCCCCGTAAATGAGGAAAAACAAGTCGTTGCGCTCCACCGGGTGCGGGTGCCGCACATGGTGCGAGCGGTGCAGAAACCACAGCGGCCCGTGCTGCACAAACTTGTGCATAAACCACGCCCAGAATTCCATGAATCCGAAGGTGGCGAGGGTGATGCCAATGGCGGCCAGTGTTGTCATGCGGAAGTAACCGGAACCGGAAAAGGGTTGTTTGGAAGTGACGCGGAAACGCCGTTCCGTGTCCCAATGAATTCCGGGGCGGAACGGCGTTGTTGCAAAGCTATTAGCTGACAGCCATTAGCTAACAGCTTAAGCAAGCTACCAGCCAATCTTTTCTTTGCTGAGGAAGGCGGCAATGCCTTTGCGGCAATCCTCCGAGCCCCGGGCTTCGGCGTTGCGCTGGGCGGCATAACGCAGGCCTTCTTCGAGGTCGAGCTCGGGCAGGTGGGCCAGCATTTCCTTGGTTACTTCCATGCTCTGGCCCGAGTTTTCGCGGCACAGGCGCTGGGCGAAGGTGTGCACGTTCGCGGCCAACTCCTCTTTGGGGGCCAGAAAGGTGATAAGGCCCATGTCGAGGGCCGCCTGGGCCGAAACGGGGTCGCCGGTGAGCAGCAGCTGCTTGGTGCGCGACTCGCCGATTTTGCGCAGCAGAAACACGCTCACAATGGCCGGCAGGAAGCCGATTTTCACTTCAGTATAGCCAAACTTGGCCTCGGGCACGGCAAAGCTCAGGTCGCAGATGGCGGCCAGGCCGCAACCGCCGGCCAGGGCGTGGCCCTGCACCTGGGCAATCACCACTTTTTTGAGGGTATAAATCTGGTGGAAGAGCTGCATGAGGTGCGTGCTGTCCTCCAGGTTGTCGGTGTAGCCGTAGCCCTGCAGCTCCTGAATGTAGGCCAAATCGGCCCCGGCGCAGAACACGTCGCCGGCCGAGCGCAGCACAATAACCTTGGTTTCCTCATCGTCTTCAGCGAATTCAAACGCCTGTTTCAGCTCGGTTATTACGTCGGCGTTCAGGGCGTTACGCTTGTCGGGACGGTTGAGGGTGATGTAGCCAATGCGGTCCTGGGCTTTGTACTGAATGTAGCGGAGGGCTTCGAGTTCGGGCGTGAGCAGGTTTTCCATAGGGGCGGGTTTGGCGCAGACGGATGGTTTCAGCAGAGATGCCGCCGGCGGGGCAATGGTGGCATCTCTTGGGGCAATTAACGCAAAAAATGGATGGATGGACTGCCCTGCTCGACTAAACACCCGACCAAAACGACGAAACACGCTGGCTACCGGTCCGTTGGCGGCGTTGGGGACAACCCGGAGCGGGCGCGACTTTTTTTGTGCGCCAGGATTTCGCGGGCCCCGCCTACCGCCCCCCCAGCGGCGGCGCACAGGAGAAAGCCCCCCGCGCCGTGACGTCCCAGGTGCGGAAGCCCTGAGCGCGCAGCAGGGAATCCTGCCGGGCCACGTACCAGATTTTGCAGCTCGAATCGAACACCACCTGCACCTGCGGGCCAAATACGGCAGCCACGGTTTCGGGCTTCAGGCGGGCGTTGCGGCGCAGCACCAGTACATCGACGGGCGCGGGCTGGGTGGCGCTTGAAATGCGGTTGGAAACGAAGGCCACCCGCAGGCCGCGCCAGCGGGCCAGTACCACGGGGCCGGGCTTGAAGTACAGGGTTGGGTTGGCGCTGTCGGGGTCGGCCAGGCGCTGCACGGGGATGGTGCAGCCGCGCCAGCCCACGCGGTAGGCCGTGCGCCGCGCCGCCCGCCGGATGATGCCCGGCAGCAGGCGGTAGGTGCGCTCGGTCTCAGTGAGCGGCAGCGAGTCGGGCGTGACAAACTCGGCCGCCGCGCCCTGCCAGAACCCCACCGCCGAGCGGCGCGGAATGCTGTACACGATGAATTCTTCGGTGGGGGCCACGGCGCGGGCCTCTACCACGCGGCTGCCACCGTAGCATAATAATAGCAGCGCCATGCCGCGAAGCCAGCCCAGCCGGCGGGTGTTCAGCCAGGCCAGGCCGGCCCCGATTAGGCCGAAAAGCAGCACCGTTTGCAGGGCCGAAACGTGAATGTCGCGCACGACCCAGCCGGAGAAGTAGCGGCTTATCAGGAAGATGTATTCGTTGAACGCCCACACCATCCATTCGAATAGCTGCGCGATGCCACGGGGCAGCAAATCGAGCCACCACGCCGCCCCGGCGGGCAGCAGCAGGCTGATGGTGGCCATTATGCCCTTCACGGCCAGCAAGGCCAGCCCCACATACACCGCCCCGCTGGAAATGGGCACGGCCACGAGGTTAGAAAGCAAAAAGCTGAACGGGAACTGGTGGAAGTAATACAGCCCCAGCCCGAACGTGGCCACCTGCGCCGCCAATGACAGCGCCACCGCCTGCCACACCTTGTCGAGAAACCAGCCGCTGCCGCGCCAGGCCCACTGCACCGATTTGGGCTGCCAGGGCCGCCGACGGGCGTAGAAATATGCTTCAACATCCACCCAGCGGGCAATGCGCGGCTGCACGTACACAATGCTGAGCACCGCCAGAAACGAGAGTTGAAAGCCCACGTCGGCCACCAGAAATGGGTTCCACATCAGCAAGCCAAACGCGGCCACGCCCAACGTATTAAAGATGGAATCCTGCCGCCCCAGGGCCCGGCCAATGATGATGACCGTGAACATGACCGTGGCCCGCAGCACCGACGCCGACAGCCCCGTGAGAAAGGCGTAGCTCCAGATAACGGCCAGCCCCACCAGCGACGACCACAGCAAAAAGCCCCGCACCCGCCCAAATAGCTTGCGCAACACCCACGACATGGCCGCAAACAACAGGCCCACCTGCAAGCCGCTCACGGCCATGATGTGCGTGGTACCGGTGGCGGTATAGGCCTGCTTGGTGGCCAAATCCACGTCGTCCTTGATGCCCAGCACCAGCGCCGAGGCAATGGCATACTCGCGTTTGGCCTTGATGTAGTGCCGAAAAACGCCGTCGAGCTGCGTGGCCGCCCGCATGCTGACGGCCACCAGAATATTGGGCGGAGCCAGCCGCAGCGTCCGGTATTGGTCGGGGTGAATGTATTGCTGATGATAGACTTGCCGGTACTCCAGGTAGCGGGCGTAGTCGAACTCGCCGGGGTTGAGCGGGGGCTTGCTGGGGTCGGGGTGGCCGCGAATGAGCCAGACCTCGCCGTACTGCGGCTGCGCGATGCCCGCCACCCGGGGCAACGACACCCGCACACCGCCCGTGGCCCGGCGCCAGCGGCCGGCCACGCGCACGGCCTGCACTTTCAGGGTGGTGGCGTAGGTAGCGGCCCGCACCACGGTGGCCTCGTCCACCACGGCCTGGTAGCATTCTATTGTATCGCCGAAACGGTAGAGGTGGTCGGCGCGGCGGCTTTCGGTGGCGCGCTGGGTGAGCGTGGCGCCCAGCACGACGATGGTGAGCAGCGAGAGCACGCCGGCGGCATCGGCGGCGGCGGGCGTGCGCTGCCGCACGGCCCAGAAAATCAGCCCCATGCTTAGCCCGGCCAGGACCACGGCCACGGGCCACAGCTCCGGCCAGCCAGTGCCGAGGTAGAGGTAGCCCACAATGCCGAGAATGAGCGCGGGGGTATAGCGCACGAAGGGAAAGGTAGCCCAGGCAATCATCAACGGGTAGAAAAAGGAAGGATATTGGGCTGGCAATGTAGCGGTTTGGCCCGAAACCGCCAACTGCGGCCCGGCCACGCCTGCCCCCGGCCGTATCTTGGGCCGCCGAAAAACCCCTACCCCACCCATGCTTTCCCTGCTACGCCGCCTCAAGCTCAGCTACGCCGCCTACAACGTTTTCCAGCGCCGCCGGCTGGCCCACAACCTGCCCATCTACCAGAAGCTGGGGCTGAGCAAGCGCTACTACTCCCCCATCAGCAGCCGCGATTTTGCCCACCTGCCGGCTGGCGCGGGCCTGCCGCCGGTACCGGCGCTGGCCGCCCGTCTGGCAGCTACTCCCTCCTTCGCGGCGCTGCCGGCCGCCAGCCAAGCCAGCCTGCGGGCCTTCGAGGACAACGGCTTTGCCATCCTGCCGGGGTTTTTCAGCGGTGAGGTTGTCGATGGCATCAACCAGGAGCTGCACCAGCTTATTGCCAGCCGGGAAATCAGCGTGCGCTATGTCAATAAATTCATGTTTGCGTTTCGGAAGTCGGCCCGCATCCGGGCGGCGGGCGAGGGCGCGCTGCGGGAACTGGTGGCCGCCCTGCTGGGCCACGAAACCACCCTTTTCCAAAGCATCAACTTCCTCACCGGCAGCCAGCAGCGCACGCATTCCGACAGCATCCACATGAGCACCTTTCCGCTGGGCGGCATGGCGGCGGCCTGGGTGGCGCTGGAAGACATCACGCCCGACAACGGGCCGCTGCACTACTATCCCGGCAGCCACCAGCTGCCCTACTACCTCAACGCCGACTACCAGAACGAAGGCACCGAGTGGCTCATCGGCGACAAGGCCTACACGGAGTACGAGGCCTACATCAACCAGAAAATCCTCGAAGCTGGAATCCCCAAGCAGGTTTTCCTGGCCCGTAAGGGCGATGTGTTCATCTGGCACGCCAACCTGATGCACGGCGGCGAACCCCACCGCGACCCGGCTCAGACCCGCAAGAGCATGGTGTTTCACTACTTTAGCCAGGCCCACATCTGTTACCACGAAATCACGCAGCGGCCGGCGCTGCTGTAGTTGCGGGTTCATTCTGAAAACGCAAAACGTCATGCTGAGCGCAGCCGAAGCATCTCTACCGCCCAAGTAATCAGATTTACTATTGCGGTAGAGATGCTTCGGCTGCGCTCAGCATGACGTATTCAAATATCGGCTTTACTCCAGCACCATTTTATAGTGCTGGATATTCGCCTCCTCAAACATTTCCCCTTCCTTCCGGAACCCGTGGCGCTCATAAAACGGCACCGCCCGTAGCTGCGCGTTCAGGTACACTTCGGCATCGGGTAATTCGGCGCGTACGTCGGCCAGCACGGCGTGGAGAATAGTGGCCCCTACTTCCTGGTTGCGGAAGCTTTCGAGCACGGCGAAGCGCTCCAGCTTCACGCCGTTTTCGGTTTCGCGCCAGCGGGCGGCGCCGGCGGGCGTACCATCGTCGGTACGGGCGAGGTAATGACGGGCATCAGTGCGGTCGTGGAGGTCGTTTTCGAGGGTGGCAGGTACGCCCTGACCTTCCACAAATACTTTTTCGCGGATGGTGAAGGCGGCGTCCAGGTCGCGCAGGTCGGTGATGCGGAAGGCGGTGGCGGGCATGGTGGGCTGAAAACTGTCATCCTGAGCCTGCGAAGGACCTTATCACAGCTGAACAAACTGTCCGAGTGTGATAAGGTCCTTCGCAGGCTCAGGATGACATGTGTTAAAAATATCAGACAGCAGCTACTACAGCGGCTGCTCGTGGTTTACGGGCAGTTCGGGCTCATCCGAAATGGGCTGGTCCTCCTCCACCAGGCCCTGCTCGCGCAGGCGGCGCTCGTGGCGCTCGTCGCGGCGCGGGGTGCCGTTGGCCTGGGCCGTGCGGGTCATTTCTTCGGTGTCGAACTTGTCGTAGGCTTCCACGATTTCCTTCACCAGGCGGTGGCGCACCACGTCTTCGGACGTCATCTCGACGTAGCCGATGCCTTGCACGTTTTTGAGAATGTCCATGGCCTGCATCAGGCCCGATTTCTGGCGCGTGGGCAGGTCAATCTGGCTGCGGTCGCCGTTCACCATCACCTTGGCCGTGGGGCCCATCCGGGTCAGAAACATCTTAATCTGGCTCGGCGTGGTGTTCTGGGCTTCGTCGAGAAGCACAAAAGCATTGTTGAGCGTGCGGCCACGCATATAGGCCAGCGGAGCGATTTCGATGATTTTATTTTCCTGGTAAAACTTCAGCTTTTCGGCCGGAATCATGTCTTCCAGGGCATCGTAAATCGGACGCAGGTAGGGGTCAACTTTCTCCTTCATGTCGCCGGGCAGGAAGCCCAGGCTTTCGCCGGCCTCCACTACGGGGCGCGAGATGATGATTTTCTTCACCTCCTTGTTCTTGAGGGCGCGCACGGCCAGCGCCACCGAAATGTAGGTTTTGCCGGTACCGGCCGGGCCCAGGGTGAAGGTGAGGTCATGCGACATCACGGTGTCCACGAGCTTCTGCTGGTTGGGCGTTTTGGCCTTGATGACGCCGCCCTTGGCTCCGAACAAAATGACGTCGGGCGAGGCGGCCAGCACCCGGCCCTCGGCCTCCTCGCTGGTGGCAGAGAGGTACTGATTTACCGTTTTGTCGGTAATCTGACCGTACTGGTGGTAATGCTCGATGAGCGAGGAAAAGATGTCGTTGATGCGGGAGATGACTTCCGTCTGACCCTGGATTTTGATTTCGTTGCCGCGGCTGATGATTTTGGAGCCGGGAAAAGCGGCGGCCAGCTGGCGGATATTCTGATTGTCGGGGCCGAGGAAATCGACCAAAGACATGTTTTCGAGGGTGATGATTTTTTCGACCAAGTTGGAAGAGAGGGGGAAAGAGAAAGGGAGAGGGGAAAACGGCCTGTTTCTAGCCTAAACCGGCTACTTTTGCCCCGGTTCGGGCGCTGGAACAATACTACGAAAAACTACGGAACGCAGGCATGGGTTTAATAACGCTGCTCACAGATTTTGGCTACCGCGACCATTACGTGGCGGCCCTGAAAGCGCGGCTGCTGCACTTGGCCCCGGCAGTTCCGGTGGTCGACATCAGCCACGGCGTCGAACCCTTTAACATCGCACACGCCGTTCACGTTCTCCAAAGCGTGTTTCGGGATTTCCCGCTGGGCACGGTCCACGTTATTGGCGTGGCCGACCACGGCGCGGGCCCCGAGCCCAACTGGCTGGCCGCCGAGCTGGAAGGCCACTATTTCGTGACCGGCGACAACGGCATTCTGGCCCTGTTGGCCAACGGCATCCCCGAAAACATGGTAGCCCTGCCGGCCGCCATCACCGCCTCGCCCACCCGCGACGTGCTGCTGCCCGCCGCCGTGGCCCTGGCCCAGGGCGCTATGCTCAGCGACCTTGGCCCGGCCGTTACCGCGCTGCATCAGCTCAATAACCGCCAGCTGCGGCTGCAGGACCACCGCGTTACGGGCCACGTAGCGCACGTGGACCACTACGGCAACCTCGTCACCAACATTTCGCGCACGGCGGTGGAGGCCGTGGGCCACGGCCGCCCGCTGGCCATCCACTTCGGGCGCGACGTGGTGCGCGACCTGCACCCGCACTTCTCGGCCGTGCCGCCCGGCGAGGCGGTGGTGGTGTTCAACAGCCAGGATTTTTTGTGTCTGGGTATTTGCCAGGGCAACGCTTCAGAGCTGCTGGGGTTAAACTTTGACTCGCAGGTAGACGTGCGGTTTCAGGCAGAGTGAGCTTGGGCTACGCGCCCGGGGCACCTCACGAGCCCCCCACGGGGCGGCCCCTCTCCAAAAAAGAGGGAAGCCTAACGACTTTTTTTACAGCATAAGGCCCCGATACTGCTTAATATCGGGGCCTTATGCTTTGTCGGAATGAGTCGCGTTAGAAGGCGCATATTGCTAAGGCCTCGCAATAGCGGGTTCTACTTCAGCGCACCTTTCAGGTCGCTGGCGGCCAGGGCTTCGGCTTCTTTAGCTTCGGGCACTACCGCGCCCATGCCGAAGAATTCGTGCGTGGTGCCGTTGTAGAGCTTGTAGTTGGTTTTTACGCCAGCGGCGGTGAGTTTGTCGGCCAGGGTTTTGCCTTCGCTCATCAGCGGGTCATACTCGGCACCGATAATGGTGGTTGGCTCAAGTCCTTTCAGGTTAGCGGCCACCAGGTTCACGCGCGGGTCCTTGCCATCGGCGGGGCTGCGGAGGTAGTTTTTGAAGAACCAGGCCATCGCCGGAGCGTTTAGAGGCGCGGTGTCGGTGAATTTCTGGTACGAAGGCGTGGTCATGTCGTAGCCGGCGATGGGGTACACCAGCACCTGGTACTTGGGGAGGGCCACCTTGCGGTCGCGGGCCATCATGCTCACGGCGCAGGCCAGGCCGCCACCGGCGCTCTCGCCCATCACGGCCACGCGCTTGGGGTCGCCCTTCATCGAAGCAGCGTTTTTTAGCACATACTGGTAGGCAGCGAAGGCATCGTCGTGGGCGGTGGGGAACTTGTGCTCCGGGCCCTTGCGGTACTCCACCGACACCAGCACGGCACCCACCTGCTCGCACATGGCCTGGGCCGAAGCGGCGTAGGTGTCATTATTGGCAATTACCCAGCCGCCGCCGTGGTAGTACACGATAACGGGGAACGGAGCCGTGCCATTCTTGGGCGTGTACACGCGGGCCCGCACGCCGGGGGCCACCGTTGCGCTCATCGTGTCGCAGTTCATGGCGGGCATGGCGATGTTGCTCACCTGCATCTGCTTTTTGAGGGCATCGGCGAAGTTGGGCCCCTTGCGGGCCTGCACGGCGGTGAGGGTAGGTAGCGGCTTGGGGTTGAGGCTCATCAGCTGCTCGATAACAGCAGCCATTTCGGGCTTGAGGTCGGGACCCCAGGCGGGCTTGGGGCCGGTGGGCTTCACGGCACCCATGCCAGTGGCGGTTACAGCCGTACTATCGGAAGCGGCGTTGGTTGCTTCCGACACTACAGTGGCCGTTTTGTCGGTTTCGGTAGCGGTGGGCTGGCTATTGCAACTGCTGAGCAACAGGCCGCCAGCTAAAGCGGGAGCGGTGAGCCACGCAAAGGCCGATGAATGCGAGATGGGAAATTTCATGAAAAAGAACAGGTAAAGTATGACAGTATAAAGAACAAGTGTTTGCGGCAGGTTCTACGATGGGCACTTGGCATAGTTGATAGAAGCCCGAAACTTATAGTTTATGGCAGTATTTCGGCGCCACAAACAATGCCTGTTTTTGATTATATATTATTGTTAATCAAATAATTACATTTAATGTGAGCCAAGGTTTCGACAACCTTATGGCTGTGCTTCCCGCCCAGCTCTTTTTCAGTTTCTGTTTACGTTAATGAGAAAACGCCACGCCTTATGCCGTGCTGCCGGCTGTCTACTCGTTGTTAGAATGGCTCTTGCACAACGACTAGCGAAAAGCCGGCAGCCCGCGCAAATGCCAGTTTGGAGAGCCGCTTCATTGCCTCCCGGCCCTGGCTTTGCTTCGCGGAGCCGGGGCCTTTTACTTTTGTCGCTTACTCTCCCGCTTCCCGAATGCTGATTCGTATTGTTCGTATGAGTTTTGAGCCGGCGCAGGTGCCGGCGTTTCTTGCCCTGTTCCGGGCCACCGAGCACCGCATCCGGCAGCAGCCCGGCTGCCGCTACCTGGAGCTGTGGCAGGATGCCGACAACCCCGCCATTTACTGCACCCACAGCCATTGGGACGACGCGGCCGCGCTCAACGCCTACCGCAAGTCGGGCCTGTTTGGCGAGGTGTGGCCGGCCACCAAGCGGCTATTTGCCGCGCCGCCCGTGGCCTTTTCGGTGAATCCGGTGTTGTAGCCGTATTCCCTCCTGACTAATTCCCGTTTTCTATGTCCCCCGATTACTTCGCCTTCTACGGCCTGCCCCACTCCTTCCGGCCCGATGAGGCCGCCCTCAAGCGCCTCTACTACGCCAAAAGCCGCGAAACGCACCCCGATTTCCACGCCACCACGTCGCCCGAAAACCAGGCTGAGATGTTGCGCCAGGCCACCCTCAACACCGACGCCTACCGCACCCTTTCCGACCCCGACAAGCGCATGGCCTA
Organism: Hymenobacter artigasi; assembly: GCF_012275535.1. Classification (GTDB taxonomy): domain Bacteria; phylum Bacteroidota; class Bacteroidia; order Cytophagales; family Hymenobacteraceae; genus Hymenobacter; species Hymenobacter artigasi. The sequence goes on from NZ_JAAVTK010000009.1 coordinate 97,382, forward strand.
CCTGCTGCGCACGCACGGCCTGCTCGAAGAAGGCAAGCAGGAGCAGCTCCCGCCCGATTTCCTGATGGACATGATGGACCTCAACGAGGAACTGATGGAGCTGGAAACGGACGCCGACCCGGCCGGCATCGCCAAAGTAGCCGCCGAAGTCACCGCCCTGGCCGATACCCTCGACGCGGGCATCGAGCCCGTTCTCGCTGGCTATGAGCAGCTCCCCACCGACCACCACCCGGCCGCGCTCCAGCAAATCCGCACCTACTACCTAAAAAAGCGGTATCTGTTGCGCATCCAGCAGCAAGTTGCTACCTTTGCAGCCCGCTCCTGATACCGGCAGAGTGGAATTGTTCTGAATAAGCATCCTGCCCGGATGGCGGAACCGGTAGACGCGTTGGTCTCAAACACCAATATCGCAAGATGTGCCGGTTCGACTCCGGCTCCGGGTACATTAGATAATAAATACCAGAAATAGAGCTCAAACACTTGCTGTCGGCCCTGTTTCTGGTATTTTTTTATGCAAAAGATTGCCAGTCGCTTGCAAACAGGAAGAAGGCCTTATCCGATGCAAAAGCACCGAAACAGGGTGATTCTTGGACGCCTCCCCTACCCCTTATCCCACCGCACAGCGAACTCCTGCTTGCTGCAATGCATCCACAGGCGGGAAACGGGGTTGATGATGATGATTTCAGCCGGGCGCTCATCGTCGGCGGGGCTCAGGCCTAGTTCGAGCTCGTATTCCTGGCCGTTGCGGAAACCAGCGTAGCCATCCATGCCGCGAAACGTGTACTTCTTTTTCTGAAACTCCATGCGGCAAAGGTAGGACTACGGCGCACGGCGGGGCCAACGGTATTGGCCGTTTTAGCGCGGCGGGGCTGGTTCGCCGGGCGCAAGGCCGGGGAGTGTCAGCCGGGCAAACTCGTTTTCGGCCGGGGTATAGCTCATCCGGAACAGGCGGTCCTGGCAAATGTGCTGGTCGCCGGTGGGCTCCGTAATGACCCAGTCGCCCGCGAACACGGTGAGGCGACCCTTGCGGCTGGTGAGATAGGCGTGCGGCGACATGGGCAGCAGGCTGTCGCTGCCCGCAAAGGCCGGGACCTCATCGGCCACCCCGGCCACTTGCAGTCCCGGAAACCACTGGTGGGCTTCAATCAGGTTGGTATCGGTGGGGAGGCGGGTGAAAAAAGGCATGATGTGGTACTGGGCAACAGTCTGATTGGCAGCAGATATAAGCGGCATTGAATGATGGGCCGGCGGTGCTTTTTCTGCAAGATTAAGGCGCGTCAGGTGAATGTTTTATGAGGCGCGGCGGCGCGGCGCTTCCAGCGGTGAGCCCGCCCGGTGGGCTTTTATTTCGGGTAATGCATCGGTATTTTTCGTGGTTGGAGCCGGTTTTTTACGGCCGGACTGCTGGGCGTGGCTGGTTTTGTGCATTTTTGCACCTTCTGTTTTGACTTCTCTATGACTGATTTTCCTGTATATCGCGGCCGGCTACGCTTCCTGGGCGGGCTGGGGCTACTTTCCATCACGCTGCTGGCGGGCTGTGCGCGGCCGGCCGGGGGCAGCAGCGCGGCCGCCAAAGACTATTGGCTGTACGTGGGCACCAACGTGGGCAATGAGCAGGAAAACACCATTTTCCTGTACCGCGTGGATGCCGCTACCGGCGCTTTCACCCGGGTGAGCGCGCAGCACGGCGGTGCCAGCCCCACCTACCTCACCCTCTCGGCCAACCACCGCTTCCTGTACGCGGTGAGCGAAACCCAGACGTTTCGGGGTGCGCCGGGCGGAGGCGTGAGCGCCTTTGCCGTGGCCCCGCGCACCGGCGACCTGACCCTGCTCAACCAGCAACCTTCCAACGGGGCCTCGCCCTGCTACATCAGCCTCGACCATACCGGCAAGACAGCCCTGGTGGCCAACTACGTGAGCGGCAACGTGAGCGCGCTCCCCGTGGCGCCTGACGGCCAGCTGGGTGCTCCCACCACGGACCAGCACACCGGCAGCGGCCCGCACAAGAACCAAACCAGCCCGCACGCCCACTGCCTCCTCCCCGACCCCGCCAATAAGTTTGCCTTCGCCGTGAACCTGGGCACCGACCGAGTATACGGCTACCGCCTCGACCCCGCCAAGAGCCAACTCACCCGCGCGGCCGAGCCAGCTTTCGTGGCCAAGCCCGGCGCGGGGCCGCGCCACCTGGTTTTCCACCCCGATGGCAAGCATGCCTACCTCATCAACGAGTTGAACTCGACCGTGACGGCGCTGGCGTATGACGCGGCCGCCGGGCGCTTCCGCGAGCTCCAGACGCTGTCGGCGCTGCCGGCCGGCTACACGGGCGAAAATTCCTGCGCCGACATTCATGTTTCGCGCAATGGGCTTTTTCTGTACGCTTCCAACCGGGGCCACAACAGCATCGCGGTGTTTGCCATCGATACCAGCAACGGCACACTGGTGCCCATTCAGGACGTGGACACGCAGGGCAAAACGCCCCGCAACTTCACCCTCGACCCCAGCGGCCGCCTGCTGCTGGTGGCCAACCAGAACTCCAACAACATTTTCAGCTACCGCGTCGACCCGCAATCGGGCCTGCTCACGCCCACCGGGCAGAGCACGGAGGTGCCCTCGCCCATGTTCCTGCAGGTAACGGAGGATTTCGGGCGGTAGGCCAGGCTTGTCATTCCGACGAAGGAGGAATCTGGGGAAAACCGTTCAAATGGACTTTCTCAGATTCCTCCTTCGTCGGAATGACAACCGATGCACTAGACGAGAATTCCGCTCCACTCGCCGTAACCCGGCAACGTGGCGGCCAAAGGCCCGTAAGCGGGCAAACCGGCTGGCATATTGCCCGGGCCGGCTCTTTTCTTGCCCCTTCGATGCCCGACCATTCCGACTCCCAGCCCCGCGAGCTCCGGTTTCCGCTCTATGTAAAAGCTCCGCTCATCCTGCTCGGGCTGGCGCTGCTGGTGTTCACGCTGCACATTGCCAGCGACATCATATTTCCGCTCTTTTTCGCGGCCATTTTCGCCATTATGCTGCATCCGGTAGAGCAGTGGCTGCTGCGCCACCGGGTGCCGCCGCTGCTGGCCATTCTGCTCACGGTGGTGCTGGGCGTGGCGGCGGTGCTGGGGCTGGTGTATTTCATCAGCGTGGAAGCCGCCCAGCTATCGGACCAGATGCCGATGTTTAAGAAGAAATTCACCGAAACCGCAACCCAGGTGCACGAGTGGCTGCAATCGCGCGTGGGCCTGAGCGACCAGAAGCTACAGGGTTGGATGAGCGAGGCCGGCACCAAGGCCCAGGGCCTGGTGGGCGGCACGCTCTCGGCGGTATCGGGACTGCTCGTCACGTTCACCCTCATTCCGGTCTATATTTTCCTGCTGTTTCTGTACCAGAAGCGGCTGGTCGATTTTCTGGTGCAGGCCTTTTCGGGCCGCCGCCGCGATACCAGCGTGAGCGAAGTGCTGCGCGAAAGCAAAACCGCCATTCAGAGCTACATGGTGGGCCTGCTGATTGAGGGCAGCATCGTGGCCGCGCTCAACGTCACGGCCCTGCTCATTATTGGGGTGCCCTACGCCCTGCTGCTGGGCGTGATGGGCGCGCTGCTCAATTTTATTCCGTACATCGGCGGGCTCATTGCCATTGCTCTGCCCATGCTCATGGCCTTCGTGGCCAACGATGGCTACGGCCACACGCTGGCGGTACTGGGAGCCTATATGCTCATTCAGTTCATCGACAACCATTACCTGATTCCGCGCATCGTGGCATCCAAAATTCAGGTGAATGCCCTGGTGGCCATTGTGGGCGTGCTGGTGGGCAACGCCATTGGCGGCGTGGCGGGCATGTTTCTGGCCCTGCCGGTCATTGCCATCCTCAAAATCGTGTTCGACCGCATCGAGCCGCTCAAGCCCTGGGGCATGGTGCTGGGCGACGAAGAAACCCCGCGCGGCCGCAAAATTAATCCCGCCAAAAAGAGCGTGGTAGCCGCCGAAAAAGGGGATATGGCACCAGAGATTGAAGCGGCCTGAGTAGCCGTGCAGACGGCGCGAATAACTGCTCCTGCTCCCTACTTTGCTTCAACAACACCTCTTCTGCACAGCTGCTTAGCGGCTCAGCTCAGCCCCTTGCAGCCATTTCTCAGCATCTCCCATCGTGGAGAAGCGCTGAAAAATCAGGCCCGCCGGGGCGCCGCTCACCACCGACTGCGTGGAGAGCCGGTGCATGGGGTCGGCCCCTTCCACGATGGCGCAGTACTGAGCCCGCGCCTCGTTGATGGCCCGCGGAATCCAGTGCCCGGTGAGCCACTCCTGGGCCGCGCCGGAGAGGGGTGCGCGCTGGCCGTGCTCAGAGAGAATCTTGCGGGTAGCCGTGCGCAGCATCAGCGTCATCACCTGCTCGTAGAAGGCCTGAATGGCTTCCAGCGCCGCCCGCTCGGGGGCCCACACCAAACGCACAAAGCCCGACGGCTGGTAAAAAACCTTACCGGCCGTATTTTGAAAAAACAGCGTTTCCTGAGCGCGCGACAGCAATGACATAAAAGGGAGGGGCATCCAATACCAGCGACGATAGTGCGCGGTTTCGGAACCAGACAAAATTACGCCCGGAACGGCCTACTCATCTTCCATCCAACAAATTATACCTGCTTGCCTGAATCAATCCCGGGCAGCCATTATCATCAGGCTGAGCCATTGTTGCGATTTCTGCATCTATGCCAGCACGTTAGCAGGATTAGCGTGCGCTAGTTCTCGGAGAAACCGTTTGGGCGTTTGCTAGCGCCCCTCGATGGTTGTGGTCTGACGCAGAAATTATCAACGCTGCCCCCTCTCCTGCGGAGCAGAAAATCCTAACGGTTTAATTTCAACTGGTTTGTCGAGTTCGATTTTATGCAGCCTGACCGGCCCGCTGGGTGGGGCATTATCACGGTGCTTTACGCAATAGCACTTACGCAAGGGTGCATCTTACCAGCCCCAGCGGGGTTGTACCCAAGGCTTCGTAAACAGGGGTTTGCGCAAGTCCTATGTGCGTTTAATTGGGGAAAGTAGCTTGTGCGCTACTTCACAATTACGAGTTCTACGCGGCGGTTGAGACGGCGGGTTTCTTCGCGGTCGTTGCCGAATTTCGGCTTCGAGCCGCCGAAACCTACGGTAGTAATGCGGTTCTCGGCTACGCCCCGGCCCACGAGGTAGCGCTTTACTTCGGCTACCCGGTCTTCGGAAAGCTGTTGGTTTTTGTCGGCCGGACCCACGTTGTCGGTGTGGCCTTCGAGGCGCACTTCGGTGGCGGTGGCGGCTTGCAGGGCAATGGCGAGGCGGTTCAGCTCGGTGTAGGCCGAACCCAGCAGCGTAGCTTTGCCCTGGGCGAAGATGATGCTGGGCAGGTCTACTTTGGCCCCCACGGCGGCAGGCAGCAGCAGGATATCGCGCCGGGGCGAGCCGGCGGCTACCAGCGTGTCGCCCATTGTGAGCAGGCCCGCGCCGTTGGCCGAGAGGTAGTATGTACCGGGCAGCAGCGACATCTGGTAGTTGCCCTGGTTGTCGGAAGTGCTGGTGGCCAGGAATTGCGGACTGGTTTTGCTGGTGCCCAGCAGGTTGGCCTTCACCACCGCGCCTGCTACCGGCTGCTTGGTGCGGGCATCCAGCACGCGGCCGCTCAGGAAGGCGCGGCCCGAGTTCTCATTGGCTTCGGCCACCACGGCTGGCTTGGGCAGTGAATCGGCCGGCGTGGCGCGGCCCGTGCGCAGGATGTCCTTGGTGCCATTGGGCGTGGCCGAGGACGAGAAATAGGCCGTTTTGCCATCGGGCGTGAGCGTCAGGTAGGCATTGAAACCGGGGCCGTTCAGGGCGGGGCCCAGGTTGCGGGGCTCGCTCCAGCGGGTCCAGCTGTCGTCGAGGCGCTGGCTCACAAACATATCGGCCGAGCCGTAGCCCATGTGGCCGTACGACGCGAAATACAGCGTTTTGCCATCGGGCGTGAGCCAGGGCGCGAAGTCGAAGCCGGGCGAGTTCAGCACCGGTCCCAGGCTTTTAGGCTCGGTGTAGCCGCCGCTGCCATCGGGCCGGCTCAGGTAAATATCGTTGCCGCCTTCCGAGTCACCACGCTCCAGGGAGAGCAGCAGCGTTTGCCCATCGGCCGACATATAAAATCCCGTGCCCGTCACGGCCGAGTAGAAATTGGCAATGCGCAGGGCCTCGGGCCGGGTGGTTTTGGGCGTAGCGCCGGGGGCCACGGCGGCGGATTGCGCCACCCGGCTCAGGCCCTCGTCGCGGAAGGTGCCGTCGCGCTCGTAGGTACCGCGCACCACCAGGAGCTGGCCGCCGGTGCCGGTGGTGGCTTCCACGGCGTTGTTCTGGGGCGTGTTCAGGCCGTCGAGGCGGGTGGGTGCGCCCCAGGTTTTGCCTTGGTCGGGGCTCTGGCTCAGCCAGGCATCACCCGAGTCGGTGTTGCCCTCGGTGTTGCCGGCAAACTTGGTGCGGGCGAAGTACAATGTCTTGCCATCGGGGCTCAGCACGGGGTGCACCTCGTTGCCGGGCGAGTTCACGGCCCCGGCCAGCGGCAACGGCGCCCCGAATGGCGACGGCCCTTCCAGCACGTTCAGGCGCAGCCGGAACAGGCGCCACTGCTGGCTGGCACGGCCGTTATTCTTCTGGGCCACCACGGGCGTACCGTTGAATTTATCGGCGGCGGCCAGCGCGGCGCAGCGGGCCTCGCTGCGGTTTTCGAGCTGAAAGCTGCCCACCGGGCCCGCCGGCACCAGCCGCCACTGCTGCTGCTCGCTGCCCTGGAAGGGGCGCTGCACCAGGCCCAGGCCCTCACCGGGCTTGTCCACGGTCAGGCACTGGCTGCTGTGGCGGGCTTCGATGCGGAAATATTCGCTGCCCTGCCGAATCGGCACAAAGCGCCACTGCTGGCTGGGGGCGTGCGTAAACTCCCACTGCACGGCCACCGCGCCGCTGGCCGTGCTGGCGCTGGCAATGTCGAGGCAGCGCCCGCTGCCCCGGTCAATCAGCCCGTAATAGGCCCGCTCATCGGGCACAAAGGGCGTTTGGGCGGAGGCAAAGAAGGGCAGGAACAGCAGCAGCGACAGAAATCGAAACATTATGGGGGGCGCGCAGAATGGCAGCACGCATGGTTGAACTACGCAAAAGAACGGCGAAACGGCGGAGTAGGGCCGCTAATGGCCCACGCCCCGCGCCCCAACCCGCCCCGCAACGACAGCCTGCCGTTGGCAGTACACGTACTCTCAACTCATTTTAGCAACTAAATTCCCGCACTTTCTCCCTGGTTTTATGCGCAAAGGCACCCAAGTCTCCTGGAAATACGGCACCGGCACGGCCACCGGCAAGATTGAATCGGCGCACAAAGAGCCCATCAGCCGCACCATCAAGGGCAGCGTCATCCACCGCAACGGCTCGGCCGATGACCCCGCCTTCGTCATCGTGCAGGAAAACGGCGACCGCGTGCTCAAGCTCAAAAGCGAAGTGAAGGCAGCATCAACAAAAAACCCCGCTGGCTAATGCCAGCGGGGTTTTTTGTTGAGTTAAGAGTTAAAGGTTAGGAGTTAAAAGTTGAGCGTCAGTCCTCTCTACTCTCAAGTCATCACTCCTAACTTTTAACTCCTAACTCAGTACTACCGGTTATTCTTATCGGGCTTGATGAAGGCTTCTTCTTCCATTTCGGAGGGCACCACTACCACGCCCTTCTGGAGCATGGAGTTGCGCTGGCCGTAGAGGAAGTACACGATGAAGCCCAGCAGCATCCAGCCCACTGCTACTTGCAGCGTGAAAGAATCGAGGCCCACGATGAGCAGCGTGCACACCAGCGCGCCCATGATGGGCACCAGCGGGAAGCTGGGCGACGAGAGCGGCGCGCGGAAAGGCCGCGGCTGGTTGGGGTCCGACTTGCGCATAATCCACACGCCCAGGCTCACGAGCACGAAGGCCAGCAGCGTACCGAACGAGGTGAGGTCACCGGCCAGCGAGCCGGGCACGAAGGCCGCGAACAGGCCCACGAATACCATCAGCATCAGGTTGGATTTGTAGGGCGTGTTGAAGCGCGGGTGCAGCTCCGAAAACGCCTTGGGCATGAGGCCGTCCTTGGCCATCGAGAAGAATACGCGGCTCTGGCCCATGAGCATCACCAGGATAACCGACGTGAAACCGAGCAGGATGCCCACCGTCACGCCCGTGGCCAGCCAGCCGTAGCCGGGCATGTGCGCCCGGATGGCATAGGCCACCGAGGCCTCGCCGCCCAAAGCCGGGTCGGCAAATTCGCGCCAGCTGGCCACGCCCGTCAGCACGTGTCCGAACAGGATGTAGAGCACCGTGCAAATAGCCAGCGAGCCCAGAATGCCGATGGGCATGTCGCGCTTGGGGTTGCGGGCTTCCTGCGCCGCCGTGCTCACGGCATCGAAACCGATGAAGGCAAAGAACACAATGCCCGCCCCGCCGATAATGCCGCCAATGCCGTGCTTAAAGAATCCTTCGTAGGTGCGCACCACTTCGCCGGCCGCGTTTTTCACCACGGCATCAGCCGGAATGAGGTAGGGCGTGTGGTTGGCGGGGTTGATGAACTGCCAGCCCACGGCGATGAACACGACCACAATCAGCACTTTCAGCACCACAATCACGGCGTTGAACATGGCCGACTCCTGCGTGCCTTTTACCAGCAGCAAGCTGAGCATCACGATAATGAACAACGCGGGCAGGTTGACAACCCCGTGCTGGTCTACGCCATTGATAATGGCGTGCTCGAAAGGTGAGTGGGAAAGATTGTACGGTATACTGGTACCGAAGACCTCCAGCAGCTTGTTGAGGTACTCGCTCCAGGCAATGCTCACGGTGGCCGCGCCCAGGGCGTATTCCATAATCAGGGCCCAGCCGATAACCCAGGCCACAAACTCGCCCATGGTGGTGTAGGCATAGGTATAGGCCGAGCCAGCAATGGGAATCATGGCCGCGAACTCGGCGTAGCACAGGCCCGCGAACACGCAGCCGAATGCGGCCAGAATGAAGGCCAGCGTCACGCCCGGCCCGGCGGCTTGAGCAGAGGCGGCGGCGGTGCGCACAAACAGGCCCGCCCCGATGATGGCGCCCACGCCCAGCGCCACGAGGTTGCCCGCGCCCAGCGTCCGTTTCAGGGTGCCGTGCCCGGTCGAGTTGGCCTCGCCCAAGAGCACAGCCAGTGGTTTTTTGGCGAAAATACTTGCCATGTGTTAGATGTAAAGAAGGAAGAAGTTTGAAATAAATGAAAGAATTAAAAATCCCCGCCCGGCCCGTTGAGCAACGAAAATACTCCCGGGCGCTGGTGGCGGAGCCGAAATATAGGCAGCATTTTCCCACCGCCGGGGCACTGCCCCCGCGTGAGCGCGGTTCTACGGGCCGGCCCACGGCCAAAATCCCCGCGCCAGACCTAGCTTGGCCGCGTGCATTCAAGCGTCGCTATTACTTTCGTTACCCTAATCAGCAACTCCTCTAGCTACCATGAAAAAGCTCCTTTTTGTCTTTGCTGTCAGCGCGGCCACGGCCGGTACCAGCTTTGCGCAGGCTCCCGCTACCACTGCCGTCCCGGCCCAGACCGGTACCGCCCCCGCCCCCGACCAGCTGGCCCAGCGCCGCGCCCAGTACCTCGGCAAAGAGCTCGGCCTCACCGCCGACCAGCAGGCCCGCCTGGCCCCCATCCTCATGGCCCAGCGCCAGCAGCTGCAGCTGCTGCGCGAGCAGCGCACCACCGGCGGCCGCAAGCTGGGCACCGCCCAGGACCTGAAAGCCAGCGAAGCCCGCGCCGACGAGCAGATTAAAACCGTGCTTACGCCCGAGCAATTCACCAAATTCGCCCAGATGCGCGACGAGCAGCGCGAGAAGATGCGCGAGCACCGCGCCGCTAACGCCAATGCCCCGGCCGGCCAGTCTGAATAAGCAGGCGCTTCGTCAATAAAAAGCGGCTGTGCGTCGATGAATTGGTTTTGGAAGCTGGTTGGCGAAATGCTGGCATACTGCTTGTAATTAACCTGGCAGGCACCGAAGTCACCCACGGAATGGCTGGCTGCCCACTCCTCCTCACCCACCCCAATTTTTGCTTATTATCGCCATGAAGAAGAACCTGTTTCTGCTCGCCGCCCTCGCTTTCGCTACCGCTGGCACCAGCTTCGCCCAAACTGCCGTGCAAACCACCGGCACCGATGCCAACCAGACGGCCCGCCACTACAACAAAGGCCAGCACGGCCCGAAAGACCCCGCCAAGATGGCCGACCACCGCGCCGGCAAAATGGCCAAAGAGCTCGGCCTCAACGCCGACCAGGAAGCCAAAGTGGAGCAGCTGATGCTGGCCCGCCAGCAGGAAATGACGGCCCTCAAAACCAAGTACGGCACCGACAAAAAAGCCGGCCGCCCCGAAATGAAAGCCGCCCACGACCGCTACCAGGCCCAGATAAAGACCATCCTCACCCCCGAGCAATACGCCAAGATGGACAAGATGAAAGCCGAGCACCACGGCCACGGCCGTGATGGCGGCAAGATGAAAATGAAGGCCAAAGCGTAATAGCCTGCCCGCCGCATAAAAAAAGCTCCCGCCTTGAGGCGGGAGCTTTTTTTATGCACCTCTTTCCCCATTATGCCAGAACAAACGCTGTTTCGTGAGGCCCGGGTGGGGCCAATCCGGGCATATAGCCCCAAATTCGCATTAATCTAACCCCTCCTACCCACTTTCAAGACCTTACTAGAAACATGTTCTGCCAAAACTTACCGCGTTTTTTCCGGCTGATAATCAGCGCCTTTCTGCTACTGGCTGCTACTCCAAATCTGACGCTATTTGCTCAATCATCGCGGGCTGCGAACTTTCGCGTAATGAGCTACCAGGCCGTGAAAATGCCAGGGACTGGTTTTATACTGGAACAAGGAGTGCTTGGAACCGATGGAACTGCAATGCACCCCGTTACGGCCATACCGCACGGTTTTGCGTTGGCAGCGGCAGCCCAAAGCGGTACGCGCAACTTGTATTTGCTGCGCAAGATTGGAAAAGATTCGGTGATGATGCTGCTCACTGATTCGGTGGGCCGAACGCTGCAACAGCCTCGACAGTACATGCCTCAGCTGGGTGGCGACGCTAAAATGCTAGTGCCGCCCAGCTTATTTGGCTTGCCAAATGGCAAGGGCTTCGTGCTCACTTACCCCTCGGGCAAATCGAGCCGGCCCAACATTGAGGTGCGGATGCTAAGCCCAGTATTAGCACCACTGTGGGAGCAGCAACTCACGCCTGTCTGCTTAACTACCGTGCTACATATAGCGGCCAGCGACACCCACTTATGGCTTGTACTTAGAGAACACCTGGCTTTGGCTAAGCGCCCGCGCGTGCTGAGCTTCCGCCTGTCGAACGGAGATGCCGAATGCAACCAGCCGCTGGCCTCCAACGATGAGCTGGATGTTGCCACGGTTGTACCAGCCGGGCTGCTGCTATTGGGCACTTCAGACCGCCGCACTTCTTACACGGCACCTGCCGAGCAAGGCAAAGCGTCGGAGTATCGGCGCGACTTTGCACTGCTGCTAAATCCCGTGGGCCAGCGCCTATTCGGGGTTGGCCTGGCATGGCCTTTATCAGTCCGGCCTTCTCATTATCGGTGGCAATCGGCGGGCCAACTACCCGATGGCAGCTACCAGTTAATCGGCGAAACCTACCGCAATACACCAAATGCAGGGCCCATTGCCTTGGGCCTGGCTGGTTTGGGCATGATTGGAGCCGGCAGCCCTGGGATGATTCCGCTAAGTAGCTACATCAATAAGCAGCCTGTCGGGTTGATTGTGGCTCAACTCAGTACCACGGGCCAGTTAGCTGCTGTGCACGAACTAGCAGTTCCGGAAGTAATGACTGCTGCCGGCCTGACTCCCATCCTTGAAGCCCCACTCCCAGACTATCCAACCAGCTTTCGTTTTCGAGGAATTAGCACTGATTATCAGCATGTAATGTTGAACACCAATCGCCAGGTGCTGGCTTATTCTATTGCCACTCAGCAGCTGCGGCCGCTTACTCCCGCCCGCAATGCTATTCCCACGGTACGTCATATCGAGGCAGACCGCGTGATTGTCAGTTGGTCGGTTAAATTGGCCAATACCGGTTCCGAATTCGAGCAAATCGGTATGCCCTAATCCTATCAAAGCGACACAGGTTTTACCCCCAGCGTTTATATTTGGATTATTGCCCATTCATATTGGCCAACAATTGCCCCCTCCATCCCCTGTATCCATGCCTCCCCTTCCCAGTAGCACGGCCTCGGCCGTGCAAATCCAGCAGTTTTACGACAAGGGCCTGGCCCACGCCAGCTACGCCGTGCGTTGCGGCCGCCAAGTCGCCCTCATCGACCCCGCCCGCGACCCCCAGCCGTACTACGACTTTGCCGACGAGCACGAGGCCCGCATCATTGCCGTGATTGAAACGCACCCGCACGCCGATTTTGTGTCGTCGCACCTGGAAATTGCCGAAGAAACCGAGGCCACCATCTACTGCAGCAAGCTGGTAGGCGCCAAATACCCGCACAAGGATTTCGACGACGGCGACCGCATCAAAGTGGGCAGCTACGAGCTGCACGCCATCAACACCCCCGGCCACTCGCCGGACAGCATCAGCATTTTGCTGATGGATGAGCTGGCCCAGAGCCGCGCCGTATTCACCGGCGATACGCTATTTGTGGGCGATGTGGGCCGGCCCGACCTGCGCGAGGACGAGGCCGTGGGCGGCCACCAGCGCGAGGAGCTGGCCGCGCAGCTATATAAGAGCACCCGCAACAAGCTCATGACCCTGCCCGGCAGCACCAAGGTGTACCCCGCCCACGGCCCCGGCTCGCTCTGCGGCAAAACCACCAGCCCCGACCTCGACTCCACCATCGCCAAAGAGCTGAAAACCAACTACGCCCTGCAACCCATGTCGCAGGACGAGTTCATCAAGGTGCTGCTCGAAGACCAGCCCTTCGTACCCAAGTATTTCGGCCACAACGTGGCCCTGAACAAGCAGGGCGCACCCAGCTTTGAGGACAGTATTCGGGCGGTGCCGCACCCGACCACCGGCGCGGTGCTGGAGCCCGGCGTACTACTCATCGATACGCGGCCGGCGGCCCAGTTCCGGGCCGGCCATCTGCCGGGAGCCCTCAACCTGCAGGACGGCGGCAAGTTCGAAACCTGGCTGGGCACTACCGTCGGCCCCAAAGAGCCATTTTATCTGCTGGCCGATTCCAAAATCGCGCTGGACACGGTCATCCGCAAAACAGCCAAAATTGGCTACGAGGGCAACATCAAGGGCGCACTAATGGCCCCGGCCGACCTGCCCGCCACCTCCCCCACTGTAGACGTAGCGGCCGTGCGCGAGCACCCCGAAGCCTATACCATCGTCGATATCCGCAACCGGAATGAAGCCCAAGCGCCGGTTTTTGATAATGCCCTGGTCATTCCCCTGCCCGAGCTGCGCGAGCGCGCCCACGAAATTCCAACCGATAAGCCCATTCTGATTCACTGCGCGGGCGGCTACCGCTCGGCCGTAGGGACCAGTATTGTGCAGCAGGCATTACCAGACGCGAAGGTGCTGGACCTGGGCGAGGCGGTTACGGAGTTTCAGCCGCAGGCAACGCATTAGCGCGGCGGCGGGCTTGGAGCAGGCAGGAACGTATTAAACAGACAGTCACGATTATCTGGCGTCCGCGGAGCCGAAGCATGACGTTCTGGGTTTTGTGAAACGCTCGCCCCCCCCACTCAGTCCATCACGGCCTCCGCTGGCACGGCCGCGGCGGGGGCGCCTTTGGGCTTCTGGCTCACCAGCCACACGCCCACGAAAATGAGCGTGGCCTGCCCGGCCTTGCTCCAGGTGAGATGGTCTTTGCCCAGGGCCACGGCGAAGAGCACTGCCAGCACCGGCTGCAGATAAATGTAGACGCCCAGCAGGGCCGCCGAGGCATATTTCAGGGCCCAGTTATTCAGCAGATAGGCCAGAATGGTGAGAAAGACCACCATGTAACCCACTTCGAGCCAGATTTTTAGCGGGAAGCTGGCATAATTGGTGCCCAGCGCCTCGCGCCAGCCGAAGGGCACCGCCACGATGGCCCCCACCAGAAATACCCGCGCCAACACCGTGAAGGCGTGATACTTGCGCATCAGCGGCTGCACCAGCACCAGGTAGAGGCCAAAAACCGTGGCATTGGCCAAGATGAACAGGTTGCCCAGCGTGGCGTGCGGGTAGATGGCCGCCTGCGCGTTGCGGCTGAGAATGAGCGAGGCCGCCCCCACCGCCCCCACCGCAATGCCCAGCGCACGCGGCACCGTAATTTTCTCGCTCAATAAAACAGCCGAGGCGATGACCACCACGATGGGCGCGATGGTTTGCAGCAGCGAGGCGCTGATGGGCGAAGTCAGGTTCAGCCCCGAAAAAAACAGCAGCTGATTGACCCCAATGCCGCACACGCCACAGATAATGGAGCGCCAGTTGTCGGCCCAGCCGATGATTTTGTCCTGCGGGGCCACGAAGTATTTGATGAGGGCGAAGAAGCTCGACGCGCCCAGCACCCGCAGCGTGACGATGCCAAAGGGGGTCATGTACTGCGGCATCACGTCTTTCGACAGGGAATAATTGGCCGCGTAAATGACAGTGACGAAGAAAAGGGCCGCGTGGACGCGGAATTGATTGGACATAAAGTGAGGTAAGCTTTAGCTTGACGTTTCGTACAAAGCAAAGCAAGCTGCGGTGATTCAACCGAACTTTGCCGGGCTTGTTACCGATACGGCAAGCTAAAGCTTACCGCACCATGAACCTCTTCCCCGACGACGAACCCGCCGCCTTCACCCCCGCCGCCGCGCCCGGGCCCGATGCGCCCCTGGCCGAGCGCCAGCGCCCCCGCCGCCTGGCCGACTACGCCGGCCAGCAGCACCTGGTGGGCGAAACCGGCGTGCTGCGCCGCTATTTGAATTCCGGCCGATTGCCCAGCCTCATCCTGTGGGGCCCGCCGGGCGTGGGCAAAACCACCCTGGCCCACCTGCTGGCCTCGGAGCTGAAACAGCCATTCTCGGCCCTAAGCGCCATCAATGCCGGCGTGAAGGACGTGCGCGACGTGATTGAGAAGGCCAAGCGGCAGCGCGGCACGGTGCTGTTTATCGATGAAATCCACCGCTTCAGCAAGGCGCAGCAGGATGCGCTGCTGGGCGCGGTGGAGCACGGCACCGTCACGCTGATTGGGGCCACTACCGAAAATCCTTCCTTCGAAGTTATCCCGGCCTTGCTCTCGCGCTGCCAGGTGTATGTGCTGGAAGCGCTGAGCGCGGATACCCTGCGCGGGCTGGTGCAAAAAGCCCTGACCGAGGATGCCGCGCTCAAGCAGAAAAAAGTAGTATTGAAAGAGGACCACGCCCTGCTGGCCCTCAGCGGAGGCGATGCCCGCAAGCTGCTCAACCTCCTGGAAATCGTGGTGCAAAGCACGCCGCCCAACAAAAAAGGCGTCATCGAAATCACCGATGCCGTGGTGCAAACCGTGGCCCAACGCCCCCTGGCCCGCTACGATAAGGGCGGCGAAATGCACTACGACGTGATTTCAGCCTTCATCAAATCCATGCGCGGCTCCGACCCCAACGCCGCGCTCTACTACCTGGCCGTGATGCTGGAAGGCGGCGAGGACGTGAAATTCATCGCCCGCCGCATGCTCATCCTGGCTTCCGAGGACATCGGCAACGCCAACCCCAACGCCCTGATGCTGGCCACCAGCTGCTTCCAGGCCTGCACCGTCATCGGCCTGCCCGAGTCGGATTTAATTCTGGCCCAAACGGTTATCTACCTCGCCACCTCGCCCAAGAGCAACGCGGCCTACCTGGCCATCCGCGCCGCCCAGGCCGAGGTGAAGGCCAATGGCGTGTACCCCGTGCCGGTGCCCCTGCGCAACGCCCCCACCCGCCTGCTCAAGCAGCTTGGCTACGGCCAGGAATACGCCTACTCGCACAACGGCGAGGGCAATTTTGAGGCCCAGGAGTTTCTGCCCGATGCCCTGAGCGGCACCCGCTTCTATGCCCCCGGCCTGAATGCCAGCGAGGCCAAAATCCAGGAGCGCCTGCGCGGCTGGTGGGGCGAGAAATATGGATATTAGCGTTATAGGCCCGCTACTGGCGCGAGTTTAGCGCAGCGTAACTCGTGACTGCTTATCGGGCGAGGCTGTGCCTCGCATCAGAACGGCTGGCCTGAACGGTGCGAACATGGCTTGCCACTGGCGTGGCAGGGAGGCGCAGCCTCCCCACAATAACAGTCACGAGTTACGCTGCGCTAAACTCGCGCCAGTCAACAGCCAGCCCACGAAGGCCAAACGATACAGCCGCGTGTAACTTGCCAGCTGATTAGACAATCTGAGTGGCACGGAACCACAAAAAATCCGTTCAATTCGTTAAATCTGTGGTCTCATGCGACAATTTTTGAAATATGTGCTGGCTACCATCGTGGGGCTGGCTGCGTTTGGGTTCTTATGTTTTGTGGGGGTGGCCATCTTCATCGGGGCCACGGTGAACAGCTCCAAAGGCCCGAAGCAAACCACCGCCAACTCGGTGCTGGAGCTCAAGCTAAACGACCCGCTCAATGAGCGCGGGCGCGAAGGCCGTTTCGGCGGGCTGGGCGGGGGCGGCAGCACGGGGCTGGTTGAGCTGAAGGAGGCCATCAACCGGGCCAAGGGCGACGACGACATCAAGGGCATTCTGCTGAACCTGGGCATTGTGCAGGGCGGCATGGCTTCGCTGGAGGAAGTGCGCAACGCGCTGCTCGACTTCAAAAAGAGCGGCAAATTCGTAGTGGCCTACCACGAAATCGCCTCCGAAAAGAGCTTCTATCTCTCTTCGATGGCCAATGAAATCTACCTCAACCCCCAGGGCACGCTCGAATTCAACGGCCTGAGTACAGAGGTGATGTTCTACAAGCGCCTCTTCGAAAAGGCCGGCATCGAGCCCTACATTTTCCGGGTGGGCTCCTTCAAAAGCGCCGTCGAGCCGTTCTTCCGCGAGAACTTCTCCGATTCGGCCCGCTACCAGACGGTATCGTTCCTGAATTCCATCAACGGCTACATGATTGGCGAGGTGGCCAAAACCCGGGGCATTGCCCCGGCCCGCCTCAAGGTAATTTCTGATTCGATGCTGGTGCACAACGCTCCCGATGCCCTGCGCCTGAAGCTCGTCACCAAAATCGGCTACTTCGATGAGGTGCAGGACTACATGCGCGGCAAGCTGGGCGTGGCTAAAGACAAAAAGCCCAGCCTGGTAAGCCTCTCCGACTACGTCGACAACGGCGACGCGGAGGCGCGCGCGAGCAGTACCCGCAACAACCGCATTGCCGTGATTTATGCCGAGGGCGACATCGTGACCGGTAAGGGCTCCGACGATAATATCGGCAGCACCAAGTTTGCCGAAGCCATCCGCAAGGCCCGGCTCGATGAGAAAGTGAAGGCCGTGGTACTGCGCATCAACTCGCCGGGCGGCTCCTCGCTGGCTTCGGACATCATCTACCGCGAAGTGCTGCTGACCAAAAAGGTGAAGCCGATTATCGCCAGCATGAGCGACGTGGCGGCCTCCGGCGGCTACTACATCGCCATGGCCTGCGATACCATCGTGGCCCACCCGAACACGATTACGGGCTCCATTGGCGTATTTGGCGTGCTGCCCAACATTCAGCCGCTGCTGGCCGACAAGCTGGGTATCACGGTGGACCGCGTGACGACGGGCAAGTTTTCGGACCTGCCCACCATCACCCGCCCCCTCACGGACTTCGAGAAGCGCACCCTGCAGGAAGAGGTGAACCGCATCTACGCCGACTTTACCAGCAAGGCCGCCCTGGGCCGCCACATGCCCGTGGAGCGCCTGCGCCGCCTGGCCTCGGGCCGCGTCTGGAGCGGCCTCGAAGCCAAAAACAACGGCCTCGTGGACGTGCTCGGCGACTACCAGGAAGCGCTGAACATCGCCGCTGCCCGCGCCCACCTCAAAGCCGACGACTACTACGTGCAGCGCCTGCCCCGCCAGAAATCGGCGCTGGAAGGTTTCATCTCCATGTTCAGCGACGATGATGCGGCCAAAACCCGCGCCATCAAGGCCGAGCTGGGGCCGCTGTACCCCGCCTACGCCCAGTACCAGCAGCTGATGCAGATGCGCGGCGTGCAGGCCCGCCTGCCGTATTCGCTGGATATCCAGTAAGGCAGACTTGATGTCTCGTCCGGCTATGTGTTGACAGCAATAAGGCAAGGGCCCCGCTCGGATTTTCCGGCGGGGCTTTTTCCTTGCAGATGGACTTGATTAGGGGTTAAATAGTGCAGGGCCAGGTGGGGGCGTTCCTCGTTGTAGAGGTGTACGGCCTGCTCGACGAGCAAACGGGCCTGGGCCAGGTCATCGGGTAGTACGAACAGGAATTCGTCCTTGAGGATGCCGTTGACCCGTTCGGCCAGCGCGTTCTGGTAGCAGTCGTAGCCGTCGGTCATCGAGCAGCGCAACGTGGCCTTGTGCAGGGCCGCCTGGTAGGCATCGGAGGCATACTGGCTGCCCCGGTCGGAGTGGTGGATGCAGCCGGTCGCATGGGGGCCAGCGCCGCGTACGGCCCGGTCCAGGGCGGCCAGGCAGCCGGCCGTGTGCAGGCTGGCATGGACGTGGTGGCCGACGATGCGCCGGGAAAAGGCATCGGTGACCAGGCTCAGGTAGACCGTGCCCTGCCGGGTGGGCAGGTAGGTGATATCGCTGACCCACAGCTGGTTCGGAGCGGTCGGTTTGGGCGTGTCCTTGACCAGGTTGGGGTGGCAGTGGAAGCGGTGATGGGAGTCGGTGGTCTTGGTGTAGCTGCGTTTAGGCGCAATCAACAGCCCTTTCCGGCGCAGGAGCGTGAACAAGGCATCGCGCCCGCAGGCCACGCCCTGCACGCGCAGCAGCGGCGCGATTTTGTGCACCAGCTTGCGCGTGCCCAACCGGGGCAGTTTCCGGCGCACGACGCGCACCTGTTCGAGGACGGCCTCGGCGCGTTCGCCTTGCCGGGCCTGGCGCTGGCGGCGCTGGTAGACGCCCTGGCGGCTCACGCCGTAGAGGCGGCAGCTGCGGTCGACACCTAGGGCTTTGGTGTTCGCCAGCCGGGAAACGGCCGGCGAAAAGACTTTTTTGGCAGGGCGATGCCGTGGTCCTCCTCCACCACTTGCAGCATCGTGCGCAATAACAAATTCAGGTCCGTGCTGTCTTTTAACTGCTTCTCGTACTGCTTTTTCTGCGCGCGCAAAGCGGTTTCCAACTGCTTGACGCGCTGTTCCGGGGTCTGCTCCACGGCCGGGGCGGTGCCGGGGGAAGTGGGCCCGGCGGCCTGGGAAGTTACGAAATGAGGGGCATAGCGGCGGCACCAGGTCAGGACCGTGCTGCGGCCCTGGATGCCGTAGCGGCGCTGGGCTTGTTTGTAGCTCAGCTCCCCGCGGCCGACTTCGCCGACCACGGCCAACTTAAAAGGCAAACTGTAGTCGCGCTGACTACGCCGCTCGCGCGGCTCAGAGGGGTTTTTCATGACAATTTTTGGAAAAGTGTCAACACATAGCCGGACGAGACTTGATAACAAAAAAAGCCCCTCACCATTGCTGGTGGGGGGCTTTTTTTGTTACCTGACCTTCTTGCCGTAGTAGCGCCATACTTGGCCGAATGAGTGGCCGCTGCCGGAGTTTTCGTAGTACAGGCTGTCGCTGCTGGCATCCAGCAGCAGGACTTTGTAGGTGGTTGAGATTTGAAAGCCGTTGTCTGCAAACCCAGCGTTGGGGCGCACCGGACTGTGGCCGCGCCACGCCACGTTGGGCCTAAAATCCAGCATGGCAGCGCCCGTCTGCACGGTATTGGTGTCCACCCGGCTTGTCTGAATGGTGGTGTCCCGCAGGCGGGTGGTGACGGCCAGCGCGCCACCCGTCCAGCTGGTGAAATAGGCCCGGCAAGCGTAGGAGCCGGCGGCATTATTCACGGCTGTTTCGGCAAGAGAAAGTTTTGGGTCTGGGCTCTCACTCTTTTTGGAACAAGCCCCGGCAAAAAGCAAGCTGGCCAACAACAGGACGCGGTATTTCATCGCAATTGCAGTAAAGTGGTGGAAGGATAAACTAAATGTATCAAAATTGATAGCAAACTTTGCTGCCCGCTATTATCTCCCTCATGCTCCAACACCTCCAAGAAGCCGCCGCCTACATCAAAGCCAGTTCCCAGGCCTTCCAGCCCGAAACGGGCATCATCCTCGGTACCGGGCTGGGCGCGCTGGCCAATGAAGTCGACGTTGAATACGAAATCAACTACGCTGACATCCCACATTTTCCCCTCAGCACCGTGGAAAGCCACGCCGGCCGGCTGCTGCTGGGCCGCATGGGCGGCAAAAAAGTAGCTGTGCTGCAGGGCCGCTTCCATTACTACGAGGGCTACACCATGCAGCAGGTGGCCATGCCCGTGCGCGTACTCAAGCTGCTGGGCATTGCCCGCCTGCTGGTAAGCAACGCCGCCGGCGGCCTCAACCCCGATTTCAACCTCGCGGATTTGATGCTGATTGACGACCACATCAACCTGCAACCCGGCAACCCGCTCATCGGGGCCAACCTCGACGAGATGGGCCCGCGCTTCCCGGACATGTTCGCGCCCTACGATGCCGACCTGCTCCGCCGGGCCGAAGCCGCCGCCCAGGCGCTGGGGCAGGCCGGCACCACCCGGCGCGGCGTGTACGCCAGCGTGCCCGGCCCCATGCTCGAAACCCCCGCCGAATACCGCTACCTGCGTACCATCGGGGCCGATGCCGTGGGCATGAGCACGGTGCCGGAAGTAATTGCGGCCCGCCACTTGGGCCTGCCGGTGCTGGCCGTGTCAGTCATCACCGATTTGTGTGCCCCCGGCCACCTCAAGCCCGTGGTGCTGGCCGATATTTTCGCCGCCGCCGGCGCGGCCGAGCCCCGCCTCACGGCGCTGATAAAGGCCGTGGTGGCGGGCTTGTAGCTTGTAGCACATGCTTCAGCTTGTGCGTCGTTGAACAGCCAGTCGCTCACGGGCACAAGCTGAAGCATGTGTTACAAGTCCTTTATTTACCTATAATCTTCTGAGCCATGGTGCCGCTCAGCACCCCGAAGATGCCGATGCCGCCCTGCACGTTGCCATAAATGGCGGAGGGCTGGGCGAAGGGGTTGCCGTTGGCTTGGCGCGCATCGCGCACCGACTGCCGGAAGCGGTACATGGCCCGCTCGGTGTGGTAGAGCGTGGCCGTGACGGTATCGCCGGGATAGAAGCGGTAACTGGTGCCCAGCACGAATTCCTGGCCGTTGAGCAGCCGGTCCTCGACCGACATATCCATTTCCGGGCTTTTGAGCAAGGCGCCCTTGGCCGGGTTGCCCTTGTGCAGCTGCAGGCGGTAGCAGTCGTCGAGCGGGGCCGGGTCGCGGAAGCTGGTGAGGAAAAGGGCCTTGCGCTCGGAGCCGGTTTTGTCGTTGAACTGGTAGCTCACCGAGTCGATGGGCACAGGGGCCAGCATGGTGGTGGTGGCGGTGGCGTGGCGGCCCTTGGTGTCCACCACATCGAGCTTGAATACGTCGCCGGCCTTGGCCACCAGCGGGTCGCGGCCGATGTGAGAATGGAATTTCACGCCCGAAGTAGTGTCAATCAGCGCCCGGTAATTTGGGTTGAAGGCCAGTGGCACCAGCGTGCCGTTGGGCATGGTGAGCGTAACGGTGACATCGGTGGGCACCTGCGGCAGCACGGCGCTAATGTAGGGCACCGACGTGGTGACGGCCAGCTCCGGCACCTTGCCCGGCTGGAGGTAGCATTCCACCACCAAATCGGATGAGAAAGCCGGCAGCGGCACGTTGATGTCGTTTTGCAGCTTGCCGCAGCCAGCCAGCGCCAGCAGAGTTAAAAACAGGACGAAGATTTTAGGCAGGGAATTCATCGGGAAATGCTTAAACAGTCGTGTCGAGCGCAGCCGAGACATCTCGCTGGCGCAAGTCAATATTTACTACCACATGCGAGATGTCTCGGCTACGCTCGACATGACGTTCTGTTAAAACCGGAAATTGTACGTCAGCGACGGGATGACCGGGAACAGCGATACCTGCTTAGCCTGGAAGCCGGTGGTGCGGCCGCTAGCCTTGTCCTTCACCGTATCGAAGAACACGAAATAGGCGTTGCGCCGGTTGTAGGCGTTGTAGATGCTCAGGGTGAGGTCCTGGTCGCGCCGGGCCCCGATTTTGTACACCACGCCGAGGTCGAGGCGGTGGTATGGGATGAGGCGGTAGGAATTGCGGTCGGGGTACACGGGCACCGGGCGCGGGTCGATGCCTACGCTGGAGCCCGGAATATCCTGCACGCCAAATCGGCCCTGCGGCAGCGTAGTGAGGTTACCCGAGGTATAAATAAAACTGGCAGTGAGGCTGATACGGGTGTTGAGCTTGTGTATTACCACCACAGTCAGGTTGTGGCGGCGGTCATAGTTGGGGTGGAAATCCTGGCCGCCGTTCACGCCGTTGGTGCCGTTCTGGGGCTGGAAATTGCGCCAGCTCCAGGCCAGCGTGTAGCCAATCCAGCCGGTGGTTTTGCCGGTTTTCTTTTCCAGGTACAGTTCGTTGCCGTAGGCCCAGCTCTTGCCGAAAATGAATTCCTGGTCCAATTCGGGGTTCACGAACAGCTGCGCACCATCGCGGAAATCGACTTGGTTGCGGCCCCACTTGTAGTACAGCTCATTGGTGAGCAGGTACTTGCCGCCGCCCAGCAGGAAGCTCGCGCCCCCGCTCACCTGCTGCGACTGCTGAGGCTTCACCGACAGCCGCGACGGGTACCAGATATCCGTGGGCAGCGACGCGCCCGAATTCGTGACCAGGTGCACGTACTGGTACATCATGGCGTAGTTGAGCTTGAACGACGTCTTGTCGTTCAGGGCGTAGCGGGCGGCGGCGCGGGGCTCCAGGCCGGCGTACTGGTTGGTGCCGCTGCGGAAGCCGGTCAGGCGCAGGCCGCCTTCGAGCTGGAGCTTGTCGGTGGCCTTGTAGTTATCGGAAGCGTAAACGGCCCCGTCGAGGGCGTCGTAGCGCACGTCGGAGCCGATGTCGAGGCGGCCATCGCCGGTGCTGGCGCTGAGGCGGCCCACGCCGAAGTGGTGCTGCGTAAACGTGGCCCCGGTCTTAATCTGGTGCCGGTCGTTGGGAGTGTATTCGAAGTCGGTGCGGCCGGTGTAGTCCGTGATTTGCGAGCCCAGGTTGAAGCTGAACACGTTGGCCAGCTGGTTGGTAAGCGTGTATTTGTAGTCCGACACCGACACGGTAGTATTCACAAACAGCTTGGGCGAAAACGTATGGTTCCAGCGCAGCGAGCCCAGGGTATTGCCCCACTGGAAGCTGAATTTGAAGCCGTTCGGGCTGCTGAAGCCGAAGATGTCGCGGCCCAGGTAGCCGGTCAGAAACAGCTGGTCTTTCTCGCCGAGGGTGTAGTTGGCCTTGGCGTTGAGGTCATAGAAATAGTAGTCGGGAATGGGGCTGTAGTCCTCCTTGCCCTCATTGGCCTTGTTGAGCGCCCGCGTGAAAATGTCGAAATAAGTGCGCCGCCCACTCACGATGAACGAGCCTTTGCCCTTGTTTATCGGCCCCTCGTAGGTGAGACGCGACGAAATCAGGCCCACGCCGCCGGTGGCCACGTAGTGCTGCCGGTCGCCCTCACGCAGCTTCACATCGACCACCGACGACAGCCGTCCGCCAAACTGCGCCGGGAAGCCCGACTTGTACAGGTCCACGCTCTGCACGGCATCGGAATTGAACACCGAAAACAGCCCGAACAAGTGGTTGGGGTTGTATACCACCGTGTTATCAACCAGCACCAGGTTCTGGTCGGCCGAGCCGCCGCGCACAAACAGGCCGCTGGTGCCCTCGCCCCCACTCTGCACCCCGGGCTTCAGCTGCAGCGTTTTCAGAATATCGACCTCGCCAAACAGGGCCGGCAGCAGTTTGGCCTCGTTAATACTGAGGTGCTCGACGCCCATCTGGGTGGTTTTGAGCTTCTGCGCCAGGGTCACGGTGCCCTCCACCACCACTTCGCCCAGCTCGTTGCCGCTTTCTTCGAGGTTGAGACTGAGGCGCTGGTTTTTAGTCAAAGTCACCTCGCGGGTGATTTGCTGGTAGCCGATGAAGGCGATGACCAGCTGATGGCGGCCCGCCGGCAGGCTCAGCGAATAGTGGCCGAGCGAGTCGGCCGCCACGCCAGTTCCGAGGGCGGGCACGGCCACGCTGGCGCCGGGCAGGGTTTCGCCGCGCCCGCCGCGCACCGTGCCGCTGATGGTGAACCGCGCCGCCGTCTGGGACCAGCCGGCCCGGGGCCAGCCCAGTCCCAATATGAACAGCAATAGGTAGTAACGTCGGGAAAAGCTAAAAATCATACGGTGGCAATCGAGGAACACGCAAAGGTAGCGTCCTCCCCAACGCCGGCATCCGCCGGATAGTTTAGCGCCCGCGCGCGCCCGGCCTACTTGCCCACGAACGGCTGCAAAGCCTGCGCGATTTGGGTGGCCGGCACCACGCCCGCCTGCCGCCACACCGGCTGCCCCTGATGAAACAGAATCAGCGTGGGAATACTCTGCACGCGATATTGCTGAGCTACAGCCTGGTTGCGGTCCACATCAATTTTGATGATGCGCACTTTGCCGCCATGCTGGGCCGCCACCTGCTCCAGAATAGGAGCCATGGTTTTGCAGGGGCCGCACCAGGTGGCAAAAAAATCGACCAGCACCGGCATTCCGGGGCTGTTGATGAGTTCGGGAAAAGACTTGCGAGGCATGATGCGTGACGGTTAAGCGAAAATTCAGAACGTCTGACCTGACTATAACGCAAAAAGCCCGGCGCGGGGCCGGGCTTTTGAACTTTGCGGTCGGAACCGGCTCAGCTACTTGTTAATAATCGTCACGTCATTGGCCACTTCGGGAATCGTGAACCGGCCACCCACGGCTTTCAGGCCCTTCACGCGGCATTCCCAGGTGTAGCGGCCGGGGATGGCGCTGGCCGCTTCCCCCGTTTCGGCCTTGAAATATTCGGGGTCGGAGGGGTCGGTGGGGAAAAGCACGTCTACACCGGTCTGGCCTTTGGCCAACTCCTTCACCAGCAGATAGTCTTTGCCGGTTTTTTCGCTATGCACAATAAAATTGGCCGTGTAAGGACCAAGCTGGCCGTATTTATCCAGGATGCCCAGCTTGATTTGGGCGGTAGTGCTCACCATCCAGGTTTGCGCGTGGGCGGCGGGGGCCGGGCCCAGCAGCAGCAACATCATCAGCGCACCGCCCAGCCAGCCGGCCAGCGGCCACTGTTTGAGCTGTAAAAATGAGGGTACAGTTATCATCACGGTTAAAAGATTTGGAGAAAAATGGTGAAACGCGGCTGAACAGAACGGGTGGTAATATGCAAAACCTCCGCACATTACTGGCCAAGATAGTACGCCGACAACGAATCCGCAACTTGCAGCGGGCGAACACTGTTGGCATCTCAGCCAAACTATTCAAGCCCGACTACTATCTGCGCAATGCCCAGGCCACGCTCGCGGTCCGTCTCATGGCCGCCCGATAATTCAATGCCGGCCCCGGCCGGCCACCGCTGCGGCCTCTGCGAGCGGGAGGTGCAATCGACCTCGCGCCACCACCTCGTGCCGCGCGAAGAAGGCGGCAAATACGGCCCCACCGTGGACCTGTGCCAGCCCTGCCACAGCAGCGTGCACCGCTTTCTGAGCAACCGCGCCCTGGCCCGGCAATATTCTTCGGTGGAAGCGCTGCGGGCGGCCGAAGAGCTGCAAACCTACCTGCGCTGGATTCGCAAGCAGCGCGTGGAGCGCATCAGCAACCGGCGCGGGCGGCGGTAGGCGGGGTTGCGCCGCCCGGCATTTTTGACGGAGCTTTGCCGGATGAACCGCTATTTCGTGCCTTTCGCGCAGCTTCGGCAGCAGCCTACTATTGTGGTGGATAGCGTGGGCCTTGGGGCCGTGCTCACGCTGGCGCACTGGCGCGGGGCGGCCACGCCCCCGGCCCTGCGCGACGATACCAGCGCCGGCTCGGCGTTGCGGGCGCTGTACGAGCCCACCACGCCCGGCCTGGAGGCAGCGGCTGTGACGGCCAATCATTTTGATATCGACGGCTTTGTCGGCGTGTGGTGCCTACTTAATCCAGAGCTGGCCCTGCAACACGACGCACTGCTGCGCATGGTGGCCGTGCTGGGCGACTTCCGGGAAATCGACCTGGCCCACCTGCTGGCTGACGACGCACTAAAGCTGGTGTGCTGGCTGAATGCCGAAGAAAAAGCCCGCTTCTACGAGCCGTTCGGTGCGCCCGCCCGGCGCCGGCGCGAGGATGAGGCCTCGGCGGAAAAATTCGACTGGTTTCTGCCCCGCTTCGCCGAAATATTGCAAAATCCCGAGGCCGGCCGCGTCGCCTGGCAGCCCGAATACGACCGGGTGCAACAGGCAGCCGCCATTATTCGAAGCAACCAAACCACGCGGCAGGAATATCCCGAAATCGGCCTAACCGTGGTGCGCACGCCCGCGCCGCTGCCCTATTATGCTCTGTTCGGCCCCACCGCCGGCTGCGACATCGTGCTGAGCCAGTACGAAGACAACCGCTACGAGCTCGAATACAAGTACACCACCTGGATTGACCTGGCCAGCCGCCCCACCTTGCCGCGCCTGCCGCTGGCCCCGCTCGTAGCCCGCCTCAACGCGCTGGAAATCAGCGGCCGCACCTGGGCCGCCGACGGCATTACCGATACCGGCCCGCTGCTGCGCCTCACCGGCCGAAAGCTCAGCAAAGCCGAGCGCTACGCCGACCCCGACGGCCGGCCGATTTACCCGTCGTCCATCGCGCCGGAGGTACTGGAGCGGGAGGTAGTGGCGTTTTTCAGCGAAGGTTACGCCGGGATTGAGGCGAAGAAATACTGGACCTGGCCGGAGGTGAAGGCGGCCGCGGTGTAGCGCGGACTCTGTAGTCCGCGAGTCCGGAAATTATGCTGACTCGCGGACTACAGAGTCCGCGCTACACCGCGCAGTCGGTTTCTTCGCCGCGCACGTCTACCAGGTGCACCGAGCTGTTGCCGCCCGCGCCGGGCCGCACCCGAATCTGGGTGCCGATGCGGTCCTTGAGGTCGGAAACGTGGGAGATGATGCCAATCATCTTGCCCGAATGCTGCAGGCGCTCCAGCGCGTCGAGGGCCGTGTTCAGGGCTTCGGGGTCGAGCGTGCCGAAGCCCTCGTCAATAAACAACGACTCGATGCGGGCCTTGTGGCCGGCCAACTCGCTCAGGCCCAGCGCCAGCGCCAAGCTCACCAAGAAGCTTTCGCCGCCCGAGAGCGAGGCCATGGGGCGCACGGTATCGGCCTGGTCGTGGTCGATAATTTGCAGCTCCAGGTTGCGATTGGGCGTTTTGAGGATGGTGTAGCGGCCGGTGAGCTGGCGCAGGCGCAGGTTGGCCAGCCGCGCCAGGTGCGTGAGCGTAAGCCCTTGGGCAAACTGGCTGAACTTGTCGCCCCGCGCCGAACCGATTTGCTCGCTCAGGTCCTGCCAGCGCTGCTCTTCCTGCTGGCGCAGCAACAGCTCCTGCAAGCCGGCGGCCTGCTGGGCGCGGGCATCGTCGTCCAGTTTCAGCTGGTTGCCCACGGCCCCCAGCTTCTGCTGCAGAATATCATCGGCGGCCGAAAGCGTGTTGAGCTGGGCCGTAAGCTCGGGGGCCGAATGCGGCGTGAGGCCCGCCTCGGCGTGGTGGCTGAGCTCGGCGGTGAGGTCGGCGAGGCGGCGGGCAGCGGCAGTCTGGTTGGTGAGGTGCTCCTGACGCACCTGCTGCAGGCGCTGGGCTTCGGCGGGGGGCAGCAGCAGGGCGCGGGCTTCGGCGGCAGTGGCGAGGCCGGCGGTGGCCAGGGCGGCGGTGAGTTCGGCCTGGCGCAGCGTGTGGGCCGCATGGTGCGTGGCTAGCTGGGTTTGCAGACCATCGCGCCGGTTCTGCTGAATTTCGAGGGCTTTCTGCTGGTCGGCCAGCTGGTTTTGGCTGAGCTGCTGGGCATTGGCCAGGCGCAGGGTAGCCTGGCGGAGCTGCTCGGCTTCGGCAGCGGGGTTGGGGCCGGTGTAGGTGCGCTGGCGGGCTTGCTGCTGCAGTTGCAGGGCCTCTTGGTCAGCCGCCAAAACGGCGGCGGCGGCGGCAAGTTGGGTTTCCTGCTGCTTAAGGGCCTGCTTATTGGCATTGCGCTGGCTGGTTTTTTCCAGCAGCTGTTTTCCCAGCTCGCTGAGCGTGGTAACCTGGGCTTCGTAGTGGTCGGCTCGCTCCCGCAGCGTGGCCAGCAGACCGTCGTAGGGCGGCCGGGCGGGCAGCTCCAACTTGTGCGGCTGCAGGAAATCCCGAATCGAGCTTTGAAAAATCTCGGCCTGCTCCTGCCAGTATCCCAACTCATCAGCCAGCCGGGTTAAGTCCGCCTCGGTGGTCGTCTGCCGGTCCACTAGGCGCGGAATCTCACGCTGCGCGGCGATGATGGCCTCACCGGCCTGCTGGTATTTCTCGCGCAGCTCGGCCAGCTTTTCATCGAGTACGGCCAGGCGACGGCGGGCGGCGACGGCGGTAGCCTGCTCACCAGTAGCTGCTTCCAGCAGCGCACGCACGGCGGACGGGTCGGCCGGCTGGGCGGGCGCGGGCATCAGCGCCGCCCCGAGCGCTGCGGCTTGTTGGCGGGCAGTTTCGGCGGCGGTGACGGCCTCCTGGTGCAGCCGCTGGCGCTGGCGCTGCTCGGTCTGGTGGCGGGTGAGGGCCGTGGTGGCGTGGCGCAGCTCTTCGTCGAGGGCAGCCAGGGTCTGCTCCTGCTGGGTCACGCGCAACTCCTGGGCATCGGCTTCGGCCGTAAAATCGGGGGCGAAGGCGTGTTCCAGCGCGCCGCACAGCGGGCAGGGCTGGCCAGCCTCCAGGTGCTGGCGGTGGGCGTTGAGGTCGGCCAGGGCCTGCTGGGCGCGCAGCTCGCGGCGGTAGCTGTCGAGCAGCTTCTGGCCGTCGGCACGGCGGGTTTCGAGGTGAGCGGCGGCCGTTTCGGCCGTCGCGAGGGCCGGGGCCTGCTGGTCAATTTCGGCGGTCAGGGCCTCGGCGCGGGTCTGGTATTCGTGGGTGGCTTCGGCTTTGGGCAGCAGCTGTTGCAGGGCTTGCCGGTGGGCGGTGAGGTCGTCGGCGCGCTGGGCCAGGGCGGCGGCCGTGGTGCCGGCCAGCAGGGCATCGCGCTCGGTGCGGCAGGGCTGTCCTTCGTCCTTAATGGCCTGCTGGCGGGCCTGGGCCTCGGTTTCGAGGCCGCGCTGGCGGCGCAGGTCGAGGGCCGTCTGGTCCTGGTTTTTGCGCAGCTCGGCGCGGCTGGCTTCGCGGGTGGCTAATTCCTTCTGCGCGCCTTGCAGGTCGATTACTTCACGGCTGATTTGATTTATCTGCTTGTCAAGAAATTTCTCAGCGCTGTGCTCATTGAACCAGTGGTCCAGTTCAGTGCTCCGGGTTCGCAGCGCCTCAATCTGCTGCGTCTCGCGGCTTACGGCAGCTTCGGCTTGGTCGTAAGTTTTCCGGCTTTGGTCGTGGGCTTCGCGCTTCAAGCTCAGTTGATGTCGGGCGGCGGCAATCTCAGCATCCTGCTGCTGCGCTTTGCTGAGCAGGGGGCGCAGGCGGTTTTCATCAGCCAGCGCGGTGGCGTGGGCGGCGGTGGCGGCGGTGTGGGCAGTGGTGGCGGCATCGGCGGCCAGCCGCAGGCGGGGCAGGGCTTCGGCCAGCTCGCTCAGCTGAGTTTCGTCGCTGGCGACTTCCTTTTCAGCGGCAGCATCCAGTTCCAGCGGCTTATCCACGGCGGCGGCGCGGACGTGGCCGGCCAGCCGGGCAAACTCGGATTGCAGGGTTTCGTCGTGGCGGCGCAGGCGCTCGGCTTCGCGTTCGGTTTCGGAAAGCTGCTTATCCAACTGGTCGAGGATGGTGCGCCAGGTCAGACACACCGTAAGCTCCTGCTGCTCCAGGTGGTGCCATTCGGCCTGCTGGTGCAGCACATCGAGCTGGGTTTCCAGCGCCGCCCGCTCCTCGTCCGTCAGCAACCGAGTGGCATCCAGCTTGGCGCGCAGCAGCTTGGTTTTCAGTTCCTCTTCCTTCGCCTTCTCAAATGCCGCCACACTCAGCCGCGAGTAGATGCCCACGTTGGTCATCTTTTCCAACAGGGCGCTCCGCTCCTTTTCCGGTGCGTGCAGGAAGCGCGCAAATTTGCCCTGGCTCAGCAGCACCGACTGCTCAAACTGCCCAAAATCCAGCCCCGACAGCTCCCCTACCCGCTTCGGAACCGCCTCCTTGCCGCTGATAACGGCCACGTTGGAGGGGCTCATTACCAGCGTCATGGCATCGGCATTGAGGGCGCCTTTGTCGTCGCCGCGCACTTTGCGCTTCACCTCCCAGCGCGAGCGGTAGCGAACGCGGTCTACCACCCCGGTATCGGGGTTGGTTTCGTGCACTTCGAATTCGACTTCCGAAAAAGCGTCCTTGGCGTGGCGGCTCACCATCTCGCCCACCTGGCGGTCGTGGCGCGGCACGCGGCCGTAGAGGCCCACGGCAATGGCATCGAGCAGCGTGCTTTTGCCCGCGCCGGTGGGGCCGGTGATGGCGAAAAGCCCCGTGTCGGCCAGCGGCGTTTCATCGAAGCGAATGAGGAACGGACCGGGCAGCGAGTTCAGGTTAGCGAAGCGGACGCTGATAATTTTCATAGCCTAAAATTACGCCCGCCGCCCCCGGCAGTAAGCGGGCGCCGGCGGGCGGAAAACGGGGTCCCGGCAAGTGCCGGGCTATTTGGTGGGGGCCGCTTTTTGGCGGCGGGCGTCTTCCGCCAGGTAAAATGTGGCCTCCTGCTGGTAGGGCTGCAGGTCCCAGCGCGACTGGGCGCGGGCCAGGCCCACCAGCGCCGTCTGGATGGCCGTGCGCTGCTCGGGGGTGCATAGGGCACTGGTCGAATCGGCAAGCAGCGCCGTGTGAAAGCGGTCGAGCTGGGTTTCAACCTCGGTCACCTGCTCGGCCCCTTTTTTGGGCAGCTGGTCGGCCGGCGTGCGCTGCATCGGAAATGCCTGGCCCCGGTAGGTAGCCATAGCGGTAGTCGACGCAGCCGTCGGCGCATTCTTCTTGTTGGCCGCCATGCGGGCCAGGTTAATGCCCGCCACAATGCCGTGAACGAGGTTGGCCTGGGCACAGGCTTCCGTGGTGGTACCCAGCAGGAAAGCGAGGCCGAGGGCAGGCAGTAGTATCTTTTTCATGAGTAGAATGAATGTGAAGGCCAAAAGTACCGCCGAAACGTCACTGCGCCAGCCTTATTCGGCGGTGCCGCCCCAGGCCAGCGGGTCGGCTTCGGCTAGCAGCTGGCGCAGCTCGCCAAAGGTGGCGGTGAGCAGGGCGGCCCGCTCGGGCGGCAGACTGGCTACGCGGCGGCCAAACACCTCATCCACGGTCAATTCGTGCAGCAGGGCCAGTGGTATCGTGCTTTCGGCCAGGTCGGCGGCATCGGTGGCGCGCTGGTGGCGCACACCGCGCGGGGCCAGCACCTGGGCTTTTTGCAGCTGCAGCACAGCCTGCACGCGGCGCTGCACTTCGGCGGGGGTTTCGTCGGAGCGCACCAGCACATCGGCCCAGGCCACATGCTGGAAAGCCTCATTGGTAAAGGCCAGAATATCGGCTTCCACCTCCTCCAGGGTACCATGAAAGCGCTGCAAGCGCCGCGTGACCGGCACCGGAATACTGGTGATGGCCGGCACCCCAGCCCCCTTAAATTCCAGCAATAACACTTGCTGCTTGTCGTCGGCCTCGGTGAAAGATAGTGGCACCGGCGAGCCCGAGTAGCGGATGTGCGCCCGGCCGCCCACCACCTGCGGGCGGTGCAGGTGGCCCAGGGCCACGTAATCGAACGCGGCCGGAAAGTGCTCGGCCCCAATCAGCCCAAGCCCGCCGATGTGCACGTCGCGCTCGGCCCCTTCGCGGGCCTCGCCGCCGGCGGCGTAGAGGTGGCCGGTGGCCAGCACGGGCACGTTCTGCTCGCGCTGGCGCATCACCGACTCGTGGTCGGCCAGGGCGGCGTAGTGGTCGGCAATGCTCTGGCGGATGCGGAGTTGGCGGTCGTCGGGGGTTTCGCCGGCTACGGCCAGGCGAATGTCGCGGTCGCGCAGGAAGGGAACAGCGCACACCACCAGCCCCGGCCGGCCGTCGGCTCCGTTGAGATGCAGAATTTGCTCGGCGGGGTCGGTGGGCACGCCGCCCACGACGTGGATGCGCAGCTGCCGCAGCAGCTGCCGCGAGGCGTTGAGCATGGTGGGCGAGTCGTGGTTGCCGCCCACCACCACAATGTCGCGGCAGCCGGTGGCCTGCATCTTCACCAGAAAGGTGTAATACAGCTCCTGCGCGGTATAGGAAGGCGTTTGGGTATCGAAAATATCACCAGCCACTACCAGCACCTCAATGGCCTGGGCCTGCACCGTGAGTAGCAGCCAGTCGAGGAAGGCCTGTTGCTCGGTGGTGCGCTCCTGGCCGGTGAGGAAGTGCTGGCCGAGGTGCCAGTCGGCGGTGTGAAGAACGCGCATTGAGATAGAGGACAGGGGAAAGGTGCATAACCCGCAATCCGATAAAAATCGTTTGGAGCGGTTCCGCAAAGTTCCTCCGGAATTTGGGATTTGCGCCGTACGCGGCGAGGGCTAATTATCCTGATTAACCAGGTTCACCACCAGCGTTACCATCGTGGCTTTGTCTTCGGGCTGGCTTTCGGCGATGAGCAGCGTAAGGGCTACCAGCGCATTATTGGCCAGCAGTTTTATGCAAAAAGTGCATAAAACTGCTGGCCAATTCAAACTGTCAAGGATTTCATGACTGTTGTCCTTATATTTTCATGCCTGTATTCAAGGAAATCCAGCAACTATGGCGTCAGTAAAAGCAAAAGTCCTTGAGACTATCATTGATGATTTTCACTCGCCAGCTCTTGCTGGCTTGAACTACGTGGCAAAAACCAACAAACTCGTTATTTACTATCACAGCGATGGAAAACAAGACATTGATTACGAGATAGTTTTTGAGAATCCCAGAGGCTTCAAAATGCTAGATGAAGGCGATATGTGCAATTACTGGGAAGATGCTAAAATGATTAATAACTGGTTATTTGAGATAGAAAGCGGTGGCTGGCTCGATACAGAAGATGCTGCCGGCGGCTTTAGCTCTAAAGCACTTGGGTTCAGAGAGTTTTTAGTAGCCAGTTCTGATGACTGTGTATCAGTGATAAGTAATTGCGAACCTGAAATCATAAAGCTTCCTAAGATTTGAGCAATAAAAAAGGCCGTTGGAAATATTTCCAACGGCCTTTTTTATTGCTCAAATTTCTACAAGTGAATCACCTCACCATACGCGGCCGCAGCGGCTTCCATGATGGCTTCCGACATGGTGGGGTGCGGGTGCACGGACTTGATGATTTCCATGCCGGTGGTTTCCAGCTTGCGGGCCACCACTACTTCGGCAATCAGCTCGGTCACGTTCATGCCAATCATGTGGGCACCGAGCCACTCACCGTATTTCTTGTCGAAAATGACTTTCACGAAGCCGTCTTTGGCACCGGCGGCGCTGGCTTTGCCGGAGGCCGAGAAGGGGAACTTGCCCACCAGCACGTCGTAGCCTTTGGCTTTGGCCTCGGCTTCGGTGTAGCCCACGCTGGCAATTTCGGGCGAGGCGTAGGTGCAGCCGGGGATGTTCTGGTAGTTGAGCGGCTCGGGGTGGTGGCCGGCGATTTTCTCCACGCAGATGATGCCTTCGGCCGAGGCCACGTGGGCCAGCGCGGGGCCGGGCACGATGTCGCCGATGGCGTAGATGCCGGGCACGTTGGTCTGGTAGAAATCGTCCACCAGCACGCGGCCGCGCTCTACCTTGATACCCAACTCCTCGATGCCGATGTTCTCGAGGTTGGTGGTCACGCCCACGGCGCTCAGCACCACGTCGCACTCAATTACCTGCTCGCCCTTGGCGGTTTTCACGGTCACTTTGCAGCCTTCGCCGGCAGTGTCCACTTTGGTTACTTCGGCGCTGGTGAGCACGTTCACGCCAATTTTGCGGAACGACTTCTCCATCTGGCGCGAAATCTCCTCGTCTTCCACCGGCACGATGCGGGGCATGAACTCTACCACGGTCACTTCCGAACCCATGGTGCGGTAGAAGTAGGCAAACTCAACGCCGATGGCACCCGAACCTACCACCACGAGGCGCTTGGGCAGCTGCTCCATGGTCATGGCCTTGCGGTAGCCGATGATTTTCTTGTTGTCGACGGGCATGGTGGGCAGCTCGCGCGAGCGGGTGCCGGTGGCCAGAATGATGGACTTGGCTTCCACCATTTCCTTGCTGCCGTCGGCCTTGGTTACCTCCACCTTGCCGGGGGCCAGCACTTTGCCGGTGCCCATCACGGTTTCGATTTTATTTTTTTTGAACAGGAAGGTGATGCCCTTGCTCATGCCGTCGGCCACGCCCCGGCTGCGGCCGATAACGGCTCCGAAGTCGTAGCCAATGCCCTCAGCCTTCAGGCCGTAATCGGCGGCGTGGTTGAGGTACTCGAACACCTGCGCCGATTTGAGCAGGGCTTTGGTGGGGATGCAGCCCCAGTTGAGGCAAATGCCACCCAGCGACTCGCGCTCGATAACGCCCACTTTCAAACCCAGTTGCGACGCCCGAATGGCAGCTACGTACCCACCAGGGCCGCTGCCGACCACGACCAAATCAAATTGCAATGCCATAGAATGCTGCGAAAGATAAATGTATACCGGGCCCGGCTGGGGGGCCCACCCATTACAAGCCGTAAAGATAGCCGCCGCGCCGCGTCGGGATTGTAGTTGCCGGCGGGTAATCTTACCAACAAGATTTTGGCGCGGGCCGGGCCGGCAGCCAATTTTCTGATTGCCCCGTATAATGCCGGGCTACGGCACAGCTTGCCGACGCTACATATTCCGCATCTTATGAAACTACATTTTCGCCCTTCTATGGCGGCGCTCGGGCTGCTGGCTTTCCTCACCAACTGTGCTACTACCGTTACCGAGAAGGAAAAGCCGTCTAACACCAGCCAGCTGATGAACATGCCGGCGGCCTCCGACGCCCGCCGGCCCGACTCGACCGGCGCGGCCACTTCGGCCCCCGATGCCCGCACCACCGGCGAGGCCAATGGCATTGCCGCCACGCCCGCCACCGCCGTAGCCTCGGCCGCCGCGCTGGCCGCCGACCGGCCCGACCCGAATGCGCTGTCGGCTTCGGCCGCCTCAGCCGAGCGTGAAAAGGAGAAGAAAATGACGGCCCTCGACTACCGCAACATGCTGGCCAACGCCGATGCCATCATCAAAGTAGAGCCCAAAAACCCGGCCGCCTACCTGCAGCGGGCCAAGGCCAAAAGCTACCTCAAGGACTACGCGCAGGCGCTGCCCGACTATGCCACGGCCATCAAATACCAGCGCAATAACCCCGACGCCTACTACAACCGGGGCGTGAACCGCCTGATGATGAAGCAGTACAAATCGGCGACCAGCGACTTTTCGGGCGCCATCAAGTACCGCGCCGATGACAAGGAATCATACTTCGGCCGGGGCGTGGCCAAGATGCAGATGTACCAGTACAAGTCGGCGGTAATTGATTTCACCAAAGCCATTCAGCTCGATTCGACCTACGCCGATGCCTGGGAGTACCGGGGCATTAGCTACTCGTCGTTCGATAAGCTCTCCGAAGCCCGCCGCGACCTCGAAAAAGCCGCCACGCTGAACCCAGAAGCCGCCAAAAGCCTGAAGCGTTACGTGGGCAATGAGGAGGGCAAAGCGCCCATCAAGCCGACCCCGGTGGCGCGCCCCGGCACGGGCTACCACCCCCGGCCCGGCCAGCACTAGCCAGTTTATTATCAGCTAACGAACCAAGCCTGGACGTCATGCTGAGCAGAGCCGAAGCATCTCTACTGCACTAGTAAATCCTTTCGAATGGATTACTTACGCGGTAGAGATGCTTCGGCTCTGCTCAGCATGACGTTCTTTTTTTGTTCTTTCTCCACTCGCCTACTTGCCGCCAAATACCAGCTTGAAGTAGAAGCTCGGTTTCCGCAGCTGCTCGCGCAGGTCCAAATCCATAAACATCATGGAGAGCGTAGCCGCCAGCGTGGGGTTGCGGGCGGCGCGGTTGGCCACGATATTGAACAGGCTGGGAAAATTCAGCAGCCGCTGCATAACGGTGCTGATACGCAGCTCCTGCCACAAGCGGTTGTACACGGCTTTGTCGTAATTCTTTAGAAACTCAGGGCTGAAATCCTGCTTTTTCACCGCCTCCACGGCCCAGATGGCGGCGTGCCGCCCGCTCACCATGGCGTGCGAAATACCCTCGCCCGAAAACGGGTCGATGAGCGAGCCGGCATCGCCCAGCAGGCAGTAGCCGGCCCCCGACAGCGACCGGCGCTTCGAGCCCAGCGGCAGGCCAAAGCCCTTGACCGGGCCCAGCCGCGTGGCCCCTGCGAAGCGCGGAGCCAGCGTGGGGTGGCTGGCCAGAATCTCGTCGAGGCGCTGGCGCAGGTTGATTTTCTTATCGGAAACGGTTTTCGAGAGCATGCCCACGCCCACGTTGGCCTGGCCGTTGGGCAGCGGGAACACCCAGAGGTAGCCGGGCAGGAAATCCTTGATGAAGTGCAGCTCGATGAAATTATCAGGGCTCATGCCGCTCACGCCGTCGTAGTAGGTGCGCAGGCCGGCGCAGTGGTGGTCGGGCTCCAGGGCGTGGCCGGCCACTTTGCGGGCAAACTCCGATTGCGCGCCATTGGCCACCAGCAGCAGGCGGCAGGTGGCGATTTCCTGGCCGGCTTTATTGAATAATTGCCAGCCGGTGGGCGTGCGCTCGGTGCGGGCCACGTCCACGTTTTCGCGGAAGTCGATTTCCGGGCGCTGCCGCACTTCTTCGACCAGGAAATTATCGAAGTCGATGCGCTTGGCGACGTGGCCGGCGGTGGCATCGGCGGCTTTGTCGAATTTGGGCTTGAAGGGGATGCTGAGCTTGCGGCCGTTGGGCGCGATGAAGTCGATGCCCCAGCTGGGGATTTGCTGCGGGGAGGCGGCCAGCTTGGCGTGCAGGCCGGGCTCAATGCGCTTCAACTCGTTGATGACCTTGCCACTGAGGGCATCGCCGCAGGTTTTGTCGCGCGGGAAAGCGGCACGGTCCAGTAGCAGGCAGGGCTGGCCGGCGTTGGCGAGGTGCAGGGCGGCGGCGGCCCCGCCGGGGCCCGCGCCCAGGATGCAGATGTCGAACATTTGTGAGGTAAGCTTTAGCTTGCCGTGGGCCGGCAGCCTATTTCCTGGGGCAAAGGACGGCAAGCTAAAGCTTACCTCACATTACCTTCGCCCCATGACCAACACACTCACCGGAAAAGTAGCCCTCGTAACGGGCGCTTCCAAAGGAATTGGCCGCGCCATCGCGGCGCATTTCGCCCAGCTCGGCGCCGATGTCGCCTTCACGTATTTGTCCTCGGTTGAAAAAGGCCAGGCCCTCGAAACCGAGCTATCGGCCAATGGTACCAAGGTAAAAGGCTACCGCTCCGACGCCTCGGACTACGCCCAAGCCGAGAAGCTGATTGAAGACGTAGTGGCCGATTTCGGCAAGCTCGATATCCTCGTCAACAACGCCGGTATCACGCAGGACGGCCTGCTCATGCGCATGAGCGAGCAGCAGTGGGACAACGTGATGAACGTGAACCTTAAATCCGTCTTCAACCTCACCAAAGCCGCCACCAAACCCATGATGCGCGCCAAATCCGGCTCCATCATCAACATGACCAGCGTGGTGGGCATCAAGGGCAACGCCGGGCAGGCCAACTACGCCGCTAGCAAGGCCGGCATCATCGGCTTCACCAAGTCGGTGGCCCTGGAGCTGGGCTCGCGCAACATCCGCTGCAATGCCGTGGCCCCGGGCTTCATCGAAACCGAAATGACCGATGCCCTCGACCCCAAGCAGGTAGACGAGTGGCGCAAGGCCATCCCGCTGAAACGCGGCGGCCGGCCGGAGGACGTGGCGAAGGCCACGGCGTTTCTGGCCTCGGATGATTCGAGCTACATCACCGGGCAAGTGCTGCAGGTGGATGGCGGGATGCTGACGTAGGGAAAAATCAATGGCGGGCATCATATGGTTGCCCGCCGCTTTTTAATACACCGTTGACTTATGCTGTCTCTACCTGAACTCGCTGCATTTTTGCAAAACGCGCATTGGCCGCAAATACAAGAGCGACGACCAACATTCTTCTCTATTGCGGGCTTTCCGCATTACGAGAACGTAATGAGCAATGTATATCAGTTCTTTTTTAGCACAGAAAGTCCGCATGACTTAGGCAGCTTATGCATGGACGCGCTTGGTGATGTAATTCAAGGGCAAAGCAATATTGTGCCGTGGCCAGAAAA
Source organism: Hymenobacter artigasi (assembly GCF_012275535.1). Classification (GTDB taxonomy): domain Bacteria; phylum Bacteroidota; class Bacteroidia; order Cytophagales; family Hymenobacteraceae; genus Hymenobacter; species Hymenobacter artigasi. The sequence continues at coordinate 135,791 of NZ_JAAVTK010000009.1, forward strand.
TGAGTTTCGGCGCACCCATGCTAGACGGGAGCTTCGCACCGACAACGATAAGCGGCTGGATATTTTGCTGCATAATGGTTCGGACGAAGACGAATGGCAGAGCGCAAGTACATTGGTGCTCATTGAAAATAAAGTGTACCATTGGCTAGCAAATGATTTGGGCGAATACTGGCAATTTGCGGGGAAGCAAAATCCATCTTGCACAAGAATTGGGATTGTATTAGGCCTAAAGCGAGAAGACATTCCTGAACCGTGGCAGAAGGATTGGATAGCAGTAACCCATCTTGAGTGGGCGCAGGCAATAGAAAAGCGGCTTGGTGCCTACATATATCGTGCGGAGTCTCGCTATGTCACATTGTTATTGGAATTAATAGAAAACATCCGCCACATGAGTGCAACTGAGAATTTCCAGCAATTACAATTCTTCCAGCAGAACCGAGCCGCAATATTTCAGGCCGAGCAAATCAGAAGAGATGCTTTCTTGCAGTTTCCTGAAGCGTTGAGGCAATCGTTACCCGGCTATGATATGGCAGGCAGTAAGTCTGAAAGCAATCAAGGCTGGCTTGTTATTTACCGACGAGGCAGTAACCGCTTTAAGTATGTCCTCTCATATTACGAATTATTTCACGAAGGCACGAAAACTCCTACTTACAGAATCCAACTAGTAGGCGCATCGGTGCCAGCAGAAGAAGCCCAAAAAACCCAGGCTACTCTGCTGACGGAGGAGCATTCCCAATACCGGCATTTTGAAGTGGATGACAATAATCCGCACCACGTCTTAACTAAAACTTACCCGTTGCAATCAAGCAGCTCAAAACCGTTGCATGAAATAATTATTACTAGCTTAAAGGACGACTGGCAGCCCCTTGAGAAATTATGGTTAAACCAGCCCGAAACATGACCCGCTGGCTCCTCCCCTTTCTGCTTCCGGCCACCGTAGCCATCGCCGCCTACCCGCGCCTGCACCGCCGCCTGCTCCGCTACCAGAGCCACCGCGCCGCTGAAGCCGCCACCGCCCAAATCGCGCCCCAGCTCCGCGACGGCGACCTGATTTTCCATACCTCCCTCTCGGCTCAGAGCCGGGCCATTCAGCTGGCCACGCACTCGGCCTGGAGCCACTGTGGCATCGTGTATAAAGATGGCGCAAACTGGCAGGTGTTCGAAGCCGTGCAGCCGGTGAAGCGCACGCCGCTGGCCGATTGGGTGGCGCGGGGCCAGGGCGGCCACTTCGTAACCAAGCGGCTGCGCAATGCGGCCACCGTGCTCACACCCGCCGCGCTGGCCCGCCTGAAGGAGGCAGGGAAGCCCATGCTGGGGCATAATTACGACCTGTATTTCGGCTGGTCCGACGACCGGATTTACTGCTCCGAGCTCATCTGGAAGGTGTATGAGCGCAGCCTCGGCCGGCGACTGGGGCAGCTCCAGCATCTGCGCGACTTCGACCTGAGCCACCCTGCCGTGCAGGCCAAGCTGCGCGAGCGCTACGGCAACAGCTTGCCGCTGAACGAAAAGGTGATTTCGCCGGTCAGCATTTTCAATAGTCCCGAGTTGGTGACGGTACTCACTCGCTAAGGCCGCACCAGCTTGATTTGGGCGCGCTGATTCTGGCCCTTTAGCAGCAGGTAATACAGGCCGGAAGCGGTTAGCTGGCGGGAGAAATCGAGCTGCTGGGCAGGCCCGGCCAGCTGGCCGCTCGCCAGCGTAGCGCCTACCCCCGACACCAGCGAATACACCACCGGACCCTGAAAATCATCGGGCAGCAGCACCCACAACCGGCCATCGCTGCTGGGGTTGGGGTATACCTGAGGCGTGGCAATGCCTGCGGGGCCGCTCAACCGGCTTTCGGCCTGGCTGCTGCCGGTTGCCGGGTCTGGCTGTGCCATGCTGCTGAAATCAGTGGCCAGGGTGATTCTGGCCGCGCCGGCGGTATTCTGACGCCACACTTCAATTCCCGATAGGTTGGCATAGCCCCCGGCGGTACTCACCACCAACGTGCCATTGCTGGCAACGGTGGTGGTGTAAGGCCCCAGCCGGCTCCAGCTCCCGGCCGGCCCGCTGTTGTATTTGGACAGCACCAGCTGGCCCTGCACGCGCACATCGAATATTTCTGGGTTGTTGTCTTCCCACACGTAGGCATACACGGCGTAGGTGCCCGCCGGCACATTGCGCAGCGTCGCATCGAGGCTGGGGCCGTACACCGACGAGCGAATCATGCTGGCCCGTGGGGCATCGGTAGCCGGATTAAGGGGGATATTTTGATTCGCAAACCGAGTGCCCGTGACGGTGAAGTTGGCCGCCCCCGTGGCGGCTTCCCAATTCTGGCCGTCGAGCACCAGCGCATTGCCGTTGATATTTAAGGCCCGGTAAAACGCTAATCCCGTGCCGCTAACAGCCGTGAAGGTGGCGGTAATGGCCCTATTGGCCGTCATGGTCACCGTGAGCGGATTAGTGTTGCCCGTGGCGTCGCCACTCCAGCCGGCGAAGGTGAAGCCCGCCCCGGCTGTGGCCGTCAGGCTCACCGTGCTACCGCTGGGGTAAGTGGCCTGATTCGGGGTTTTTGTTACCGTGCCACTGCCCACCGTGGTCACCGTCAGCGTGTAGGTCGTGGCTGGGGTGGCGGTAAAGGTGGCCGTGATGTTTTTATTCCCGGTCATTGGCACCGATAAGGGATTGGCTGTGCCCGAGGCATCGCCACTCCAGCCGCTGAATTGGTAGCCGGCGGCGGGCGTGGCCGTCAGGCTCACCGTGCTGCCGCTGGGGTAGGTGGCCTGATTCGGGTTTTTCGCTACCGTGCCACTGCCCACCGTGCCGATGGTGAGGGAGTAGCTGGCAGCGGCCGTCTGGTTTGTGACGCTGAAGCTGATGCTGAGGGGCGTGCCAGCCGTGCCACCGCCACCGCCAGCGGTGTAAGGCGTAGCCGTGAGGGTATAGTTGCCGACTCCCGGCGTCCAGGAATTATAAACGCCAGCGCCGTTGTCACCAAACAGCACGTAGGGCGCTACCGACTCGGTCTGGCTCCGGGCAGTGGCCCCGCCGAGGACGAGAACGACACTGCCCACCGTGGCCGGGTTGGTATTGGCCCGAATGTTCAGGCGAGTAGTAGGCAAGGTGGCCAGGTTGAGGGTGGTTCCGGGGGCCAGGGCCTGAATGTCGCCCCCCGTGTCGGCATTCACCAGGGTGTAGCTCGTCACGCTTTGCCCGGCCGGTGCGGCGGTGAAAGTGGCCGTGATGCTTTTGTTAGCCGTCATGGTCACCGTGAGCGGATTGGTGCTGCCCGTGGCATCGCCGCTCCAGCCGGCGAAGGTGAAGCCGGCGGCGGGCGTGGCCGTCAGGCTCACCGTACTGCCACTGGGATAAGTGGCCTGATTCGGGTTTTTCACTACCGTGCCGCTGCCGGTAGTGTTGGTGGTCAGCGTGTAGCCGGCAGCCGGGGCAGTGGTGAAAGTGGCGGTTATGTTCTTGTTGGCCGTCATCGTCACCGTCAGGGGGTTGGTGGTGCCAGAGGCGTCGCCACTCCAGCCGCTGAACTGAAAACCGGCCGCTGGGGTGGCCGTTACCGTCACACTGCTGCCGCTGGCATATGCCGCCTGGTTCGGGCTCTTACTCACCGTGCCGCTGCCGGTGGCAGCAACCGTGAGCGAGTACGTGGTCGGATTAGTGCTGCCGCTCACCTGGTTATAGGCCACCTGCTGCAAGGCCACGGCATCGGCCGGCGCAATGCCCAGGTCGGCGGCGGCGAGTTCCCCGGCCCCCAGAGAGCGTGGGTCAACCCCCGTAATTTGTTGAAGCAACACACAGGCGCTCAGGTATGAGCCCCATTTGCTGGCGTGGAAGTAGCTGGACCACAAGTCGAGCTGCCCGGCCGTGGGCGTGTAGGGATTGGACATGGCCACGCCCGTTTGCATGGCCAACTGCCAGGCATCACCCACGGGAGCCACCGCTTCGAAACGCCCATTCTGCGCAAATACCTGGTAATAGGCATTGTGCAGGTCGGTTCCCATGGCCGTAATGGGCTGGCCCGAATACGGCTGGCCGGCCGGATACGTCAGGTCGGCGCGCGCCCAGGTTTCGTACAGGTAGATTTTTGCGGCGGCGTTCACCGAATGAATCGCCTGCTCGAGCTGCGTGGAATAATTGGAAAAATCGGCCTGATTGCCGCCTTTGTTCGCCGGCAACGGTCCCGTACTTAATTCCTGCAGCACCACTTTGTCCCATTGGGCCTGCCGGATAACCGTGAGGGCATTGGTGTAGTGGTAGGTCAGGTCTACCCCGTTAATGGCCTCGATGTGCACTTCGTAGGCCAGCCCGGCCTCGTCGGCGAACTTCTTGAAAATGCCCGGCACCCCGCCCCAGGGTCCCGAGTCGTCGCTTTCGTGCCGGGGAGAATTGGTGGGCAGCCCGTAGTTTTCGTCCGTCAGGGCGGCGGCGTTGTATTTAAGCACCGGGGCAATGTAACCGTGCGTAAAGCTGTTGCCCACAAACAAAATGCGGGTTTGGGCCAATGCTGGCGCGGCGGGCATTAGCAGGCCCACAACCAGCAATAGTTTCAGCAGATAACGGCTGCTGAAACGCAGGGAGAGAAAATTGACTACCATAGCAAAAACATGTTACAGGTAAAAAAGTCAGTTAAGCACCTATTCAGCAAGCAATAAAATATCCTGCTTCGCCTGGCAGACGCGTGCCGGAGCACGACCGGTCGAGCTATTCCCCGACACCCTTCAAGTGGCCCACCCGGCTGCCCGATGCGCAGGAGCATACCCATGCCAGCCGGGCACTGGCAATCAGGCCAAATCGCCACGGCAGGAAAAATGCGGGGTTGTAGTAGCCGCACACGGCCCGCCTGCCACTGCGCCCATGGGCAGCCGAGAAGTATTTGACAGTTGATTCGTCAGACTGCCCGGCAAAGCACCGGGCCAGTCTGGTCCGGTGCTTTGCCGGTGGTTGCAGTGCGTACTAGCAAATTGAATCTATGCAGACTTCAATTTTCCTTCCCAATCGAAATGGGAATCACATTATTCACTCTCGTCACGCCGGTAACTTTTGTGCCAGGGGTTGCAGTTAGCTGCTGGTTGTTGCTCGTCCTAAAAAACGGCACGCAAGCGTTAAACTAGCAGTTGAGCAGCACCCAAAACAGCAGCCCCAAACGCTACTGCGTAACAGCAGCTATTAATCGCCTTCACCCTCGAACGCACTGCGGTGCTTACCAGACTGCTTCCAACAGGCAAACCGAATAACACGCAATAGTCAAGGTGATTGTATTAGTCCAATAATTAGCTTTTCATAAGCAATGGCTAATTACGATATATATAGATTAATGTTTTATTATTCGATTTTATTCATGCTTGTAAGCGACACTTACCGCGCAGCGGGCCGAAACCCGTAATTTCGTTGGGTAAGCTTTCTCATTTTGCGCCCCTCCTCCCCCGGCGGCTTCCGCTGCGCTGGGTACTGGCCGAAACTTTGGCGGCGCGGGCCGACCTTTAGCCCTGATTCAATCCGACTTTCGTTTGCTGACTACTTCCTATTCTTCCTGGTTTATCCTGCTCTGCCTGGCCGTGGGCGCGGGCTACGCGGCCCTGCAGTACTCGGCCAAAGCCCCGTGGAGCAAGCAGCGCAATTATGCGCTGGCCGCCCTGCGCTTCGCCGTGGTGAGCTTTTTGTGCTACCTGCTGCTGGCCCCGTTCATCAAAACTACCACCACGCGCACCGAAGCGCCCACGCTGGTGCTGGCCATCGACAACTCGCAGTCGGTGGAGCTGTTCACGCCCAAAAACGTGCTGGGCCAGGCCACCACCGGCCTCGCCCGGCTGGCCGAAACCCTAAGAGGCAAAGGCTTCACCATCGAAACCCGAACGCTGACGCCTGCGCCCGGCCGCCCGGACCGGCTCGATTCTTTACGCTTTTCCGCCGCCACTTCCGACCTCGACCAGCTGCTCAGCAGCACCCGAGAGGCCTACGACGGCCGCAACCTGGCCGGCGTAGTGCTCCTGAGCGATGGCCTCGTGAACCAGGGCCGCAGCCCCGCTTATTCGGAATTCAACTTCCCGATTTACACCGTGGCCGTGGGCGACACCGTGCCCAAGCGCGACCTGCGCCTGACCGGCCTCACCTACAACCGGGTGGCTTTCAGCGGCAATAAGTTCCCCATTGAGGCCGAATTGGGTTTCGAAGGCTACGCCGGCGGCGCGGCTACGGTGGAGCTGCGCGAGGGCCGCCGCGTGCTCGATAGCCGCCGCGTGGCCCTGCCCGCCGGCCGGCGGCGGGCGCACACCACCTTCCAGCTCACGGCGCCCGCGCCCGGCAAGCGCCGCTACGAGGTACGCATTGTGCCCCAGCCCGGCGAGTTTACCGAGCTGAACAACCAGCGCACGGCCTTCATCGAAATCGTGAAGGGTAAGCTGCGCGTGCTGCTGGCCGGCGCGGCCCCGCACCCCGACCTGAAAGCCCTGCGCGCCGCCATTCTGGCCAACGACAACTTCGACCTCACCCTGGCCCTGCCCGGCGTGCAGCCGCTGAAAGCCGATGCCGATTTCGACGTGGCCATTCTGCACCAGCTGCCGGCCCAGGGCGGGCTGGGCAACGAGATTCTGGCCCAGGTGAAGGCCCGCAAAACGCCCGCGCTCTACATTTTGGGCGCACAGTCGGACCTGCCGGCCTACAACCAGCTGGGCGCGGGCCTCACCATTCAGCCGCGCGGGGCGCAAACCGATGAGGTGACGCCCGTGCCCAATCCCGGCTTCGCCCGGTTTGCGACGGACGAGGAATCGGCCCGCCGCTTTGCGCAGTACCCGCCTGCACCGGTGCCGTTTGGCGACTACCGCCTCGGGGCCGGGGCCGAAGCCGCGCTCTGGCAGCGCGTGGGCCGTGTGCCCACTCAAAAGCCCCTGCTGGTTTTTGGGGGCCCAACGGACCGCCGCCAGGCCACGCTGCTCACCGATGGCAGCTGGCAATGGCGCTTGCAGGAAGCCGTGGAGCACGACAACAAGCCCGAGGCCTACGACCGCCTCATCATCCGCACGCTGCAGCTCCTCACCCAGAATGCCAATAAGAAGCGCCTCGACGTGTACCCCACGCAGGACGTATTCGGCACCCAGGACGATGTGACCCTTGGGGCCGAAACGTACAACGCCGTCTTCGAGCGCCTCTACAACCAGCAAATCGACCTGGTTTTGACCGACGACCAGCAGCAGGCCCGCCGCTTCTCCTTCGCCAACCCGGAAGACGGCTCGCCCCTGCACCTGGGGCCGCTGCCCGCCGGCCGCTACCGCATTCAGGCCCGCGCCACGCTGGGCGGCCAGCCCCAGCAGGATGCCGGCGAGTTGCTGGTGCAGGCGCAGCCGCTGGAGGCCCTGGAGTCGAAAGCCGACCACAACCTGCTGGCGCAGCTCGCACGCCGCAGCGGCGCCCAGCTGTACTACCCGGCGCAAATGGACAAGCTGGCCCAGGACATCATCAAGGCCAACTACAAGCCGGTGATTACGGCCGAGGAAGATTTGAAGGATTTAATCAATCTGAAGTGGATTTTCTTCGTGATTCTGGGCTTTCTGACGGTAGAATGGGCCGTGCGGAAGTATTCGGGGAGCGTGTAACTGTGCGGTAAGCTTTAGCTTGCCGTGGCGAGTTTGAGTGCATGAAACGGACGGCAAGCGAAAGCTCACCGCACATTCAGTAAAGCAAAGCAGCGGCCGCTACGTCCTCCCTCCTACATCACCGAACCAACATGAACCTACGAGTTATTCTCACCGGGGCCACCGGCATGGTGGGCGAGGGCGTTCTGCTCGAATGCCTGCAGAACCCCGCCGTGGCGCACGTACTGGTGCTCACGCGCAAGCCCACCGGCCGCACCCACCCCAAAATGACCGAGCTGCTGGTGCCCGACCTGGCCAACCTCAGCGCCGTGGAAAGCCAGCTGGCGGGCTACAACGCCTGCTTTTTCTGCGCGGGCGTGTCGGCGGTGGGCCTCTCGAAGGAGGAATACGAGCGCATTACCCACGACATGACGCTGGCCGTGGGCAAAACCCTGGCCCGCCTGAACCCGGAGCTGACGTTCATCTACGTGTCCGGCTCGGGCACTTCGGCGCAGAGCCGCCAGCACTGGGCCCGCGTGAAGGGCCGCACCGAAACCGAGCTGCTGGCCCTGCCCTTCGGCGCCGCGTATATGTTCCGGCCGGGCTTCATGAATGCCACTACCGGCCAGCGCAACATTCTGAAATGGTACGGGGCCATTGCTTGGCTCTATCCCGTGGCCCGCAAGCTGGCCCCGAACTTCGTGAGCTCTATGCAGGAAGTGGGCCGGGCCATGATAAACGCGGCCGACTTTGGCTACTCCAAACCGGTGCTCGAAGTGCGCGACATTGTGGCGCTGGCCCGGGCCAAATCAGTTAAGCATTAGGGATTGAAAGTGAAGGGTCGAAACCGGATGGCGCGGCTTCCCCCAATTTTTCACGCTTAATTCCTAACTTTTAGCTTTCCCGATGCCCAAACCCTTAAAGAAATTCCTTGTGACAACCGGCGGCATTCTCGGCACCTTGCTCGTGGCAGTGGTAGCGTTCACGGGCCTCAGCCCGCAGCTGGGCGGCACGCCTACCAAAGCTGACCGGGCCATTTACGCCAAATCGGGCCACTACAATGCGCAGGAGGGCCAATTCGTTAACCTGATTCCGACCCGGCAAATGACGGGCAGCAGCCTACCAGCGGTGATGTGGAAATTCCTGTTTCACAAGTCGCCCCAGGCCGCCCCACCCGGCCCCCTGCCCCAGCAGCCCCTCGATTCGCTGGCCATCACCCAAAAAACGCCGGACATGGTGCGCGTGACGTGGTTCGGCCACTCGGCCAGCCTGCTCGAAATAGCGGGCCAGAACATTCTACTCGACCCCATGCTCGGCGTGAAAATGGGCCCCGTGAGCTGGGCCACGCCCAAGCGCTACAACCCCGCGCTGGCCATTACGCCCGAGAAGCTGCCCTACATCGCCGCCGTCCTGATTTCGCACGACCACTACGACCACCTCGATTACGAAACCATTCGCAAAATCAAGGACAAGGTGGGCCGGTTCTACGTGCCGCTCGGCATTGGGCCGCACCTGCGGGCGTGGGGCGTAGCCCCGGCGCACATCACCGAAATGAATTGGGGCGACAGCGTGCGGCTGCCCGGCCTCACGCTGCGCTGCACGCCCAGCCGGCACTTTTCGGGCCGGGGCCTCACCAATCGCAATTCCACGCTCTGGTGCTCGTGGGTGGTGCAAACGCCTGCCAAACGGGTTTTCTACACCGGCGATGGCGGCTACGGGCCGCACTTTGCCGCCATCGGTCGGCAGTACGGCCCCTTCGATTTGGCCCTGGTAGAATGCGGACAGTACAACGAAAGCTGGGCCGACATCCACATGGTGCCCGAGCAGAGCGTGCAGGCCGCCCGCGACGTGCGCGCCGCCGTGATGCTGCCAGTGCACTGGGGCGCATTCACCGAATCGCTCCACGCCTGGAACGAGCCCGTAACCCGCGCCACCGCCGAGGCCACGCGCCTGGGCCAGGTAATGACCACCCCGCACCTGGGCGAGCCGGTAACTTTGGGGGCTGCACTGCCGCAGACGCGGTGGTGGGAGTAGTGCGGTAAGCTTTAGCTTGCCGTCGGCTCAAACCCCGTTTTCCTACAAACGGCAAGCTAAAACTTACCTCACAAATGCGTTATATCCTCCTCAACAAGCCCTACGAAGTCCTTACCCAGTTTACCGACGAGCACGGCCGCGCCACGCTCAAGGATTTCGTGCCCGTGCCCGACGTGTACCCCGTGGGCCGGCTCGATTTCGACAGCGAGGGCCTGCTCCTGCTCACCGACGACAAGCAGCTCCAGCACCGCCTCAGCGACCCCAAATTCAAAGTCCCGAAAACCTACTGGGCGCAGGTCGAAGGCACCGTTGCAGATGAAGCCTTACAGCAGCTACGGCGCGGCGTGCCGATAAAAGAAGGCCTGACCGCCCCCGGCGAGGCGGCCGAAATGCCCGAGCCGGCCGGCCTGTGGGCCCGCAACCCTCCTATTCGCTACCGGGCCAGCATTCCCACCAGCTGGCTGGAAATCCGCATTTCGCAGGGCATGAACCGGCAGGTGCGCAAGATGTGCGCCGCCGTGGGCCTGCCGTGTTTACGGCTGGTACGGGCCGCCATCGGCCCGCTGGGCTTGGGTGGGCTGCAACCCGGCCAGTGGCGTGAGCTAACGGCGGCGGAAGTAGCCGAGCTGCGTAAAATATCGGGTGCGCCGCGTCGTTACTAGGCGATTTTTCCGCTTATGAGCCAACGTCAACCATCCCGCCGCCGCTGGCTGCTCCTGTTCCTCTTCGCCGCTTTTGGAGCCATGAATGCCGTGGCCTTCTTCCACGCCTGGCGTTTCACGCACTTCTCCAACGAGCCCGGCCTGCACTCGCCCAACCCCGAGCAGCTCAGCCCCGGCCGGAAGGTGTGGCTGCTGCTCACCGGCATCCGCAACCCCAAGCCCCACAACGGCCCCAAACCCAGCTTCCCGGTCGAAACCGTAACCATCGCCAGCCCCAACGGCCCCCTCGAAGCCTGGCTGGCCCGGCCCGATAGCGGCCGGGCACGCGGCACGGTGGCCCTGTTCCACGGCTACACCAGCAGCAAGTCGCACCTCACCCACGAGGCCGGCTACTTCCGCTACCTCGGCTACAACGTGCTGCTCGTTGACCAAGCCGGTAACGGTAATTCGGCCGGCTTCCGCACCACCGTAGGCTACCGCGAGGCCGACGATGTAGTAGCAGCATTCCATTGGCTGACCGATTCAACCAAGCACCAGGCACTGAGCACCAAGCACCAACCCGTCATCCTCTACGGCGTGAGCATGGGCGCCGTCGCCATCCTCCGTGCCGAGGCCGAGCTGGGCATCCACCCCACCGCCAACATCCTGGAATGCCCCTACGGCAACATGCGCCAAACGGCCTACAACCGCTTCGAATCCATGCACGTCCCCGGCTTTCCGATGGCCGATTTGCTAGTGTTCTGGGGCGGCGTGCAAAACGGTTTCTGGGCCTTCGGCCTCAACGCCGAGCACTACGCCAGCCAAATCCACACGCCCACCCTCCTGCTCTGGGGCACCGCCGACCCGCGCGTAACCCGCGCCGAAACCGATGCCATTTTCACCCATCTCGCCGGCCCCAAAGCCCGCCACGATTTCCCCGGCGTGGGCCACGAGCCGTACTGGAAGCGCTATCCGGCTGATTGGGAACAGCAGATGCAGGCGTTTCTGGGCCGCTGATTCACCATATTCGTCGTTATTCGCTGCATGGACTTATTACAACGAATTCAGCGCTGGTACACTATCAACTGCAATGGTGATTGGGAGCATTCCTATGGCCTTTCCGTTTGGCACGGAATCTCTGTTCAGACGCTAGATAATCCAGGGTGGATGGTCTCAATTGATTTAAAGGACACTTGCCTTGACGCAAGTGCAGTCCCTTATGTATTGCACGAACGCAGCACAGTAAACTGGTTTGGTTATAAGGTTGAAAAAGAGAAATTCGAAGGTGTGGGCGGGCCGGAAAATCTTACCGAAATCCTCGCATACTTTCTTGATACATTCATTCCCGAAAATATTGACCCAAGCTCCACGCTTGAAGTTTATTTGCCTGTGCTTGGATATGAAGAGCAAATATGGTTACATGCTGAAACAAGAATGATTTCAGAGTCAAAAGTTGAAATTGTTTCTATTTCCAATCCAGAATCGACAAATGCCGTAATGTGGCGCTCCGATAAAGAGTTGGATTTGTTGGCTCAATCAGAAATTTCGCTTGCCGACCTACAAACTGAATTTGCGGTTGGTGACCGAATAGAACCTTATATATTCCAAGCAGACGACAATATGCTCCGCACATTCTTAGTTTCACCAGCCAAGAAATGAAGCTTGAGTTGCTGCTGAAACTTCAACAGCCGCTGCTTCCGCCCCCCTGTCAGGAAAACCACACCCGCCCAAACCAAACCCAGCCACTGCGGCGCATAACCCGCCAGCGCCACCCCGAATCGGTGACAATCTGTCACCAAAACGACGCTGGTACGTTGCTTGTAATCCCTGGGTAGCGGCTGTAAAGCGGCTTTGAACCTGACATATTCCACTCTTCTTAACCAACACACCCTCCTCATGGGCAAAATAATCGGCATTGACCTCGGCACCACCAACTCGTGCGTGGCCGTAATGGAAGGCAACGAACCCGTTGTCATCCCCAACAGCGAAGGCCGCCGCACCACCCCCAGCATCGTCGCTTTCCTCGACGGGGGCAAGGGCGAGCGCAAAGTGGGCGACCCGGCCAAGCGCCAGGCCGTGACCAACCCCCAGAACACCATCTCCAGCATCAAGCGCTTCATGGGCCGCAACTTCAGCGAGGTGTCCGCCGAGCAGAAGCTCGTTTCCTACGCGCTGGGAGCCGGTGCCAACAGCACCGTAGCCGTGAAAATTGGCGACCGCAACTATACGCCGCAGGAAATCTCGGCCATGGTGCTCCAGAAAATGAAGCAAACCGCTGAGGATTACCTCGGCCAGCCCGTAACCGAAGCCGTTATCACGGTGCCCGCTTACTTCAACGACGCCCAGCGCCAGGCCACCAAGGAGGCAGGTGCCATCGCCGGCCTCGATGTGAAGCGCATCATCAACGAGCCCACCGCCGCCGCTCTGGCCTATGGCCTCGATAAGAAGCACAAGGACCAGAAAATCGCCGTGTATGACCTCGGCGGTGGCACGTTCGACATCTCCATCCTAGAGCTGGGCGATGGCGTGTTTGAAGTACTGAGCACCAACGGTGACACCCACCTCGGCGGCGACGATTTCGACCAGGTTATCATCAATTTCCTGGCCGACCAGTTCAAGTCGGACAACGAAGGCCTCGACCTGCGCAACGACCCCATGGCCCTCCAGCGCCTCAAGGAAGCTGCTGAGAAAGCCAAAGTAGAGTTGTCCAGCTCGACCGAAACCGAAATCAACCTGCCCTACATCACCGCTACGGCCTCGGGCCCCAAGCACTTGGTGGTGAAGCTGAGCCGCGCCAAATTTGAGCAGCTCGCCGACGAACTCGTGCGTCGCTCGATGGCCCCGGTGAAAAAAGCCCTTTCGGATGCCGGCCTGAGCACTTCGGATATCGACGAGGTTATCCTCGTGGGTGGTTCGACCCGCATTCCCCGCATCCAGGAGGAAGTGGAGAAGTTCTTCGGCAAGAAGCCTTCGAAAGGTGTGAACCCCGACGAAGTAGTGGCCATCGGTGCTGCTATCCAAGGCGGTGTACTGACCGGCGAAGTGAAGGACGTGCTCCTGCTCGACGTGACTCCCCTTTCGCTCGGCATCGAGACGATGGGCGGCGTAATGACCAAGCTCATCGAGTCGAACACGACCATCCCGACCAAGAAATCGGAGACGTTCTCGACGGCCTCGGATAACCAGCCTTCCGTGGAAATCCACGTATTGCAGGGCGAGCGGCCGCTGGCCAGCCAGAACCGCACCATCGGCAAGTTCCACCTCGACAGCATCCCACCCTCGCCCCGTGGCGTGCCGCAGATTGAAGTAATCTTCGACATCGACGCCAACGGCATCCTGAACGTAACCGCTAAGGACAAAGGCACCGGCAAAGAGCAGAAAATCCGCATCGAAGCCAGCTCGGGTCTGACTGACGACGACATCAAGCGCATGCGTGATGAAGCTGCCGCCAACGCCGAGTCGGACAAAGCCGAAACCGAGCGCATCAGCAAGATGAACTCGGCCGACTCGATGATTTTCCAGACGGAGAAGCAGCTGAAAGAGTACGGTGAGAAGCTGAGCGGTGGCAACAAAACCGCCATCGAAGGCGCACTGGCCGACCTCAAATCGGCCCACGAGTCGAAAGATTTGGCCCGCATCGACACCGCCATGGAGGCCATCAACACCGCCTGGCAGGCTGCCTCGCAGGAGATGTACGCCGCTGGTGGGGCCGAAGGTGGCCAGCCCGGCGGGGGCTTCCCCGGCGGCGACGGCCAGGCTGATGGTGGCCAGGGCCAGCCGGCCGGCGACCACGTCACCGACGTCGACTACGAAGAAGTAGACGGCAAATAGACCACGGATTAGCGCCGATTTTTTCGGATTTCGCGGATTTTGTGAATGATTGGAAAAGGCCGGAAGCATAAGCTTCCGGCCTTTTTTATTGTTGGGGTTTTACCTTTAACCCTGCGTTACCGTTCGCGTAAGCAGCGCATTGCCTTAAAGTCGTTGCTCTTATCGCGGCTTTCTATCTCGCATCCCATTTATTCTTATGAAAGTTTCTTCTCTTCTGTTTCCCGCCCGCGCTCTGGCTTTGGGCGCATTGCTGCTTGCCGCCAATTCGTGCAGCGTGAGCGAACAAGTAAAAGATAAGCCCACCGGCAAAAAAGCATCGGCCGAAGCCATGGAAAACGAGGCGTACAGCCTGATGCAGTACCGCCTCAATTTCATGGATGAAGCCACGCTCGGCGGCCAGGATATCCTGTTCGTGCGCCAGGCTTCCGACATTGCCTCGCCCCAGCAAGCCCAGCTTCAAACCGCGCTGCAAAAAGGCAACCTGCCCCTGCACCTCAAAATGCGCGTGTACGCCCGCAATCCCAGCACCACCACCAGCATCCAGCTCAAGCGCCTCGATTACCAGCTGCTGCTCGATGGCAAGGAGCTAACCACCGGCACCACTGGTGCCAATACTGCCCTGGAGTTCAGTGCCATCGAAACCCTGCCCGTTACAGTGGACCTCAACGTGAAGGCAGCCCAGCTGGCCGGCAGCACCCCCGCCGCCTTCGCCGCCGGCCTCACCGATTTCACGGCTGCCAACCGCCGCCTCACCATGCGCATCCGGCCCCTATACATGGGTGCCAACGGCCGCCAGGTACTGCCCACTGACTTTGAAACCGTAGAGTTGGTGACGAAGAAAAAAGTAGCGGCGGCTAAGTAACGCGAGACGCGCAAGTACCGTGCACTGCTGATAACGAACTATAACAGCACGTCATGCAGAGCGCAGCGAAGCATCTTTACCGCACGAGTAATTGATTTACTTATGCGGTAAAGATGCTTCGCTGCGCTTTGCATGACGTTCTTTTTGTTGCCTATTACTACTGTCCTTGATGCTTGTTCCAGCTACTCATTGCCGGCGGCAACATCCTCCACGCCCTCCTCAATTTTTTCCTCGGCCTCGTCGTGGTCGTCGGCATCGGCGGCTTCGAGCTCGTCTTCCTGCTCCTGCCAGCCCTTGGGCTCGTAGCTGAGACGGATGTAGATGGGGTAATGGTCGGAGCCGATGTGGGTGAGGCGCTTGATTTCCTGCAGGCGGAAGTGGGCCGAGTGAAAGACGTGGTCGAGGGGCCAGCGCAGCAGCTTGTAGTCGGCGTGGAAGGTGGGCAGCAGGCCGCGTCCGATGCGCGGGTCGAGCAGGCGCGAGAGCCGCCGGAACAGCTCCGACGTGTGCGACCAGGCCACGTCGTTGAGGTCGCCGGCCACAATGGTCGGCCCGTCATGGTGCTGAATAACCTTGCCCACCACCAGCAGCTCGGCATCGCGGCGGGCGCTGGTTTTCGACTCCTGCGGGGCCGGCGGCTTGGGATGCAGAAAATGCAGGTTGACGGTGAGGCCGCTGGGCAGCCGCACGCAACCGTGAAACGACGGAATATCGGGGTCGAGGATGTAGCGAATCTGCGGCTCGACCAGCGGCAGGCGCGAGAACACCAGCATGCCGTAGGTATTGGGCAGCGGGGCGTGGCAGGTGTAGGGGTAGTCTTTTTCGATGCGCTTGAGCTGGCTCAGCCACCAGTCGTCGGTTTCCACGGCCAGTACCACATCAGGCCGCTGGTGCGTAATGTGGCCCAGCAGGCGCGAGGCGTCGCGGTTATACATCAGCACATTGGCCACAATAATGCTTAGGTGGTGGGCATCATCATCGTCTGGGCGGCTGGCATCGGATACCTGCTTGCGGTGCAGCGGCGTGTAGGGCCAGATGCGGCTGAACTGGTACATCACCGCCACGCCTAGGCTCACCACAAACAGGCTATTGCCGAAGCTGCGCGGCGTGGGCAGCGCCAGCGCCGCGCCCAGACTCAGGAGCAGCGCGGCCACAATTTGCAGGCGTGGAAAGTCGCAGATGCGAATCCACCACGCGGTTTGGCGGAACACGGGCAGCAGCGTCACGAGCAGCCCCGCGCCCCCGATTATCCATACCACCCAATGGCCGGTGGTCAGCATTACAGAAAGTAAAGTGGGCATTAAAAAAAGTGACGGGTGGGATTTGTAAAAGGGCAATTGACATCTAGATAACGCCATGCAGAGCGCAGCGAAGCATCTTTACTGCCACCCCTAATCATTATGGTTTGATTACTTATTGCGGGCAAGATGCTTCGCTGCGCGCTGCATGACGTGCTGTATTGCGCATTGACACGTCCTACACATCGTCCTGAAACCCGCCCTTGCGCAGCTCCTCAATCGTGCGCATCACCCGGTCCTTAAGGGTGGTGCGGTATTTTTCCAGCGCATCGGCCAGCCGGGCATTGCCGATGGCCAGCATCTGGATGGCCAGAATGGCCGCATTGGTCGCATTATCGAGCCCCACGGTAGCCACGGGCGTGCCGGCCGGCATCTGAATCATGCTCAGAATCGAATCGAGCCCCTGAATGGACAGCGTGCTGTTGATGGGCACCCCAATCACGGGCAGCGTGGTGAACGCGGCCACCATGCCCGGCAGGTGCGCCGCCCCGCCCCCGCCGGCAATCAGCACGCGCAGACCGCGCTTGCGGGCATTTTCGGCATATTCTACCATGCGGTGCGGCGTGCGATGCGGCGAGACGAGCGTAATTTCGTAGAGCACCCCAAACTGCCGGAGTACTTCAGCGGCGGCCGTCATTATCTTCAAATCCGACTTCGAGCCCATGATAATGCCTACCAGAGGCGTTTCGGTGGTCGGTCGGTCGTCGGCCCCGCTCGGAGCGGCAGCAGTAGCGTCAGGAATCATGCAGTAAAAGAACAAGAAGAGCGAAAAGCCGGCCTCCCCCGGCACCGGGCGTAGCGAAGGCCGCCGTTGAAGCGGCAAAATAGGGCTTTTCTGTCCGGTCCGCCCCTTCTCCTACCTTTGTTGCCTATGGAAATTCTACTCGCCACCTTTACCACCCTGTTTTCCATCGTCAACCCCTTCGGGGCGATGCCGGTTTTTCTCACCCTCACGGCCGACGACCGCGCCTCCGAGCGGGCCCGCACAGCCCTGCGCGCCTGCGTATACATGGTGTGTATTCTGAGCGTGGCCTTCTTTGGCGGGCAGTACATTCTGAATTTTTTCGGCATCAATATCCAGCATCTGCGCATCGCGGGCGGCATCCTGCTCATGCGCTCGGCCTTCGAACTGCTTACGCCCGGGGCCAACCGCGACCGCGTGGGCCCCGCCGCCCTCGAAGAAAGCAAGCAGAAGGACGACATCAGCTTCACGCCGCTGGCCATGCCCATGCTCTCCGGGCCGGGCTCGATGGCCATCTGCATCGGCCTGATTCGGCCTACTTACGTGGATAAGGCCATGACCATTGCCGGCTTTGCCCTGGTGGCGCTGGCGGCATTTTTGATTCTGCTGTTCTCGCTGCGGCTCACGCGCCTGCTCGGCAAGCCCGGCATGGCGGCCATGGCGCGCATTATAGGCTTTATCACGCTGGCCATTGGGGTGAACTTCCTGGCCTCGGCCATCGGCGTGCTGTTCCCTGGTTTAACGCGGTAAGCACCGGCCGTAAGCCGTACCTTTACGCTTCCTTATGCTGAAAAACGACCTTTTCCTACGTGCCGCCCGGGGCGAAGCCACCGAGCGCACCCCCGTCTGGCTCATGCGCCAAGCCGGCCGCATCCTGCCCGAATACCGCGCCCTGCGCGGCCGCCTCTCCGGCTTCAAAGAGCTGGTGGAAACGCCCGCGCTGGCCGCCGAAGTCACCATCCAGCCCATCGACGCGCTGGACGTGGATGCCGCCATCATCTTCTCCGACATACTCGTGGTGCCCGATGCCATGGGCCTGCCCTACGAAATGGTGGAAGCCCGCGGCCCGCTGTTCCCCACCACCATCAAGTCGGCGGCGGATATCGACAAGCTCCGCATCCCCGACCCCGAAGACGGCCTCGGCTACGTGCTCGAAGCCTTGCGCATCACCAAAAAAGCCCTCAACGGCCGCGTGCCGCTCATCGGCTTTGCTGGCGCGCCCTTCACCATTCTGGCCTACATGATTGAGGGCCACGGCTCCAAAACCTTCAGCAAAGCCCGCGGCTTTTTGTATAAAGAGCCAGTGCTGGCGCATCGGCTACTGGAGAAAATCACCCTCACCACCATTGCCTACCTGCAAGCTCAGGTGGCGGCCGGCGCGCAGGTCGTGCAGGTGTTCGACTCATGGGCCGGCATTCTGCCGCCCGCGCAGTACACCGAGTTTTCGGCCCGCTACATCGCCCGGATTTGCGAGGCGCTGGCCCCGCTAGTGCCCGTCACCGTGTTTGCCAAAGGCGCGTGGTGGGCCGTGCCCGAGTTCGCCGCCATGCCCTGCCGCACGATAGGCCTCGACTGGAACCAGAACCCCGCCCAGGTGCGTCTGCAAGCCGCCGGCAAAACCCTGCAAGGCAATCTCGACCCCTGCGCTCTCTACGGCACTCCCGAACAGGTGAAAGCCGCTACCGAAGCCATGCTGCGCCAGTTCGCCGGCGGGCCCCACATCGCCAACCTCGGCCACGGTGTCTACCCCGACACCAACCCCGACAACGTCCGCGTATTCGTGGAAACGGTGAAGGCCTGGCGCGGGTAATTTTATAACAATTTCCTATGTTCGGTCCCGTCTTTTACCTCACGCTGGCGCTGCTACTGGGCCTGCTATTTTTCATGTGGCGCTGGTTTCTGGGCCGGCCGGAGCGCAGCAAAGTGGAAACCTTTCTGGTTGTTCTGATTTCGATTGGCAGCCTCTCTCCGGTATTTTTCCTACTCTACCTGATGCTGGCTCAAGGCACCAGCATCCGTTAAAAAAACTCCTTTCCTCATGGATGTAAAAGACAGCAACGGCACCCTGCTCGCCGAAGGCGACTCGGTCACCCTCATAAAAGACCTCAAAGTGAAGGGCTCCTCGCTCACGCTCAAGCGCGGCACAGTGGTCAAAAACATCCGCCTCACCAACAGCGCTGCTGAGATTGAAGGCCGCGCCGGCGGCAGCACCATGGTGTTGAAGACCGAGTTTCTGAAAAAGGCCTAACGTGCTTAATTGCCAGCCATTGAATAGCCACTGATAATGTGCGGCAACTGCTTTAAAGAAGAATATTCATCCTTCCCCAGCTATTGGGCTTTTGAAGCATTTGATTTGCAGTTGACTCAGAAATCACAAGCTGCAAAAGGTTTATGTTATGTAGAGCAGACCCAGATTGACAAGTTTCACGCAGTTTCGACCTATAAGTGTGAGAACTGTGGAACCACATGGCAGCTTTCTGAACCCGATAATGCTTGGCGCGGATTTTTCCTGACGGAACTTAACGCAAAGGCATACCTGACTAAAATCGGTCGTAACGAGAGAGCACACTCTTACGGGTGCTTGGCAATTGTGCTAATTCTTCTTGCCCTAACATTAATTTGGCGATTGAATAGCTAACAGTGCGGGGCTTCACTCCGTGCTGTTAGCTATTTACGCTTCACTGGCGCGAGTTTAGCGCAGCGTAACTCGTGACAAATGATGATGGGGAGGCTGTGCCTCCCCTGCCGCGCCAGCGGCAAGTTGGAACCGCGCCGGCGGAACCGTTCCACGGGAGGCACAGCCTCCCCCGTATGCGAGGCACGAGTTACGCTGCGCTAAACTCGCGCCAGCAACGAGGGTTACAGCCCCGCTTCCTCCGCTTCTTCCAACAGCCGCTGCTTCTCCACGGGCACTACGCCCACCTGCTCGCACACCAGCCCGCCGCCCAGGTTGGCCAGCGCCGCCGTAAAGGCCGCCGGCTGGCCCAAGGCCACACAAAGCGCCGCAATGCTGATGACGGTATCGCCCGCGCCCGACACGTCGGAAATGGTGCGCAGGTGGGCCGGCAGGTAGGTTTTCTCGGCCTCCTGCTGGGCGAATACACCATATTCGGAGAGCGTGACCAGCACGATTTCGGGCGTTAGCACCTCGCGCAGCCGGGTCACGGCGGCCTCGAAACCGACGCGGTCGGTGTTGGGCTCGCCGAACTCCAATTTCAGGCCCTCGCGCAGCTCCTTTAGGTTGGGTTTGAAGAGGGTGCAGTGGCGGTAGGCCAGGAAATTCTTCTTCTTGGGGTCTACCACCGTGGGGATGCCGCGCTGCCGGGCGCGGGCAATGCACTCGGTGATAACATCTTCGGTGAGCACGCCCTTATCGTAGTCCTCGAAGATTACCACATCGGCGCGGGCCAGCAGGTCGTCGTAGGCGGCCAGGAGTTGGGCGGATTCCTCGGCGTTGAGGTCGGTTTCAATTTCGGAGTCGATGCGCAGCAGCTGCTGGCCGTGGGCCAGGATGCGTTGCTTCACCGTGGTAGGCCGTGCCGCGCTGCGGATGAGGCCATCGGCCGGCAGGTCGTGGGCGTGTAGCAGGTCCAGCAGTTGGTCGCCGCCCGCGTCGGTGCCAATCACGGCGCACAGCAGCGGCGTGGCTCCGAGGGCCTGCACGTTCAGGGCCACATTGGCGGCCCCGCCGAGGCGGTTTTCGGTGCGGGCTACGTGCACCACGGGCACGGGGGCCTCGGGCGAGAGGCGCGTGGCGCGGCCCCACACGTAGGCATCCACCATTACGTCGCCGATGATGAGGACGCGCAGGTTGTTGAAGTCTTGGAAAAGGTCGGCGAGGGAAGTTGCGGAAGTAGGCAAATCAATGAAAATAAGCTGTCATCCTGAGCGCAGCGAAGGACCTTATCGCTAAAGAACCGCTTGCAGTAACTCAATCGGCGCAGCAGTGATAAGGTCCTTCGCTGCGCTCAGGATGACAAACGTAACGTTTACAGCTTCGCCAGGCTGGCTTTGATGCGCCGAAACGCTTCCACCAGCTTGTCATCGGCGGCGGCGGTGCTGAAGCGCATGCACTCCGGTGCCCCAAAGGCATCGCCCGACACGGCCGAAACGTGCGCGTCGTGCAGCAGATACAGGGCCAGGTCTGAGGAGTCCCGGATGGTGCTGCCATCGGGCGCGAGGCGATTAAAATAGGCCGATACTTCCGGAAAAATGTAGAACGCGCCGCTGGGCGTGGGCGTGTTGAAGCCGGGAATGTCCTTCACGATGTCCAGCACCAAATCGCGGCGGCGGCGGTAGGCGGCCACCATCTCATCGGCGGAGGCGCGGCCACCGCGCAGGGCCGCCAGCCCCGCCCGCTGGGTGATGGAGCAGGTGCCCGACGTAATCTGGCTCTGCATCTTCTCGCAGGCCGAGGCGATGTCGGCCCGGGCGGCCAGGTAGCCCAGCCGCCAGCCCGTCATGGCGTAGCCCTTCGAGAAGCCGTTGACGGTGATGACCCGGTCTTTTATCTCATCGAAATGGGCCAGGCTGGCGTGCTCGCCCACAAAGTTGATGTACTCGTAAATCTCATCGGCCAGGGCGTACACCTGCGGGTGACGGGCCAGCACTTCGGCGATTTCGCCCAGCTCCTCGCGGCTGAAAACCGCGCCCGTGGGGTTGCAGGGCGACGAGTACATGATGAGCTTGGTGCGGGGCGTGATGGCCGCTTCGAGCTGCGCGGCCGTCACTTTGTACTCGTTTTCGAGGGTGCCCACCAGCGTCACGGGCACGCCCTCGGCCAGCTTCACCATCTCCTCGTAGCTCACCCAGTAGGGTGCAAACACGATGACCTCCTCGCCCGGATTTACCAGGCTGAGCACGGCGTTGGCCAGGGCCTGCTTGGCCCCGGTGCTCACCACAATCTGGTTGGGCTGGAAATCGAGCTGGTTATCCCGCTTGAATTTGTCGCAGATGGCCTGCCGCAATTCCGGGATGCCGGGCACGGGCGTGTAGAAGGTGTAGCCGTCGTCCAGCGCCTGCTTGGCGGCATCCTTGATGTACTGCGGGGTCTGGAAATCGGGCTCGCCGAAGCTCAGGTTAATGACGTCGATGCCCGTGGCCATCAGCTCGCGGGCTTTCTTGGCCATGGCGATGGTGGCCGACTCGTTCATCGCCAGCAGGCGGTGCGAGAGCGGCGAGACGGGCGCAAGCGTGGTAGTATCGGGCATATCGAGCAACGGTGAATGGGAGGGCAAAGGTAATTCAATTGTCAACGCGGGGCTGCCATTGCATCTGTCATCCTGAGCGTGCGAAGGACCTTATCACCGCTACGCCACATAAATACAAACTACGCAACGGTGATAAGGTCCTTCGCACGCTCAGGATGACAGACGTGGACCAGCTGACAGTTGGAACGGTTACTGTCCCAGCCGCCGCCAGCAGCGCCAGAGCACGCTCAGGTCGGTGCCCGGTTCATAATCCTTTGCATAAAGCAGCTCCAGCCGCCGCAGCGTCACCTCATTGAGCGGGGTGGCCGTGTGGGCGGCATCGGCGGGCGAGAGCACGGCGGGCACGGCGCGGGCCGGGCCTTCGAGGTGGCGCAGGCCCACCCAGGTGCGGCGGCCCAGCAGCACGGCCCCGCAGTTGCGCAGGAAACCGGCTTTTTTCGGCTGAAACCAGACCAGCACCGGGCTCAGCGCCAGCAGGCCGGCACTGGTGAGCAGGTCGAGCAGGCGCTTGGCACGGGCCTGCTGGGGCTGGTAGAGGTTTAGGGCAATGTCGAGGGTGTAGTAGTCGCCGGGCGAGTCTTTGCTGCTGCTGCCGATGATGTACTGGCTGTCTTCGGGCAGGATTTTGTAGGCCACGGGCGGCTCGGCGGGCAGGCCCAGCATGAGGGCAATAATCTGGCTGGCGGGCAGGTCTTTACCGCAGAATATTAGCTCATTCAGCCCGTAGAGGCGGATAATATCGTCCAGCTGGCGCAGCTCGCCCAGCGCTTCGCCAATGGGTGAATGGGTGAATGAGTGAATGGGTGAATGGTTTTCGGTGGCTGCCGCTTCTGGCGTTTCCTCCTCCCCCACGCTCACGTAGCCAATTACCCGGGCCGATACGTGAGCGGCTTCGAGCAACTGGCGCACGCGGCGGCTTTCGGGCCCCGAGCCCACGATGGCAATATTTTTCTGCCGGCGCTCGCTCAGGTGCAGGTTTTTATACTTGATGAAGTGCGCCACCAGCTGCCGGCCCACCAGCGCCGCCACCGCCCAGGCCCCACCCAGAATAATGAGGGCTTTGGAAAACCGCCAGGCATCGAGAAAATTCGAGGCGGCCGAAATCAGCAGCGTGCCGATGAAAATGCCGCGCACCACCCGCGAGGTGCGCACCGGCTGGTCGTAGCCCCCGCTGAGGTAAGCCGACGTGAGCCAGACCGCGATGTAGGCCGGCACGGCCGCCGCCATGTACTGCGGCGGGTACGCGCCCGGCACAAACTTGTGGTTGTGCTCCCAATAGGTTTTCAGGAAGTACATGCCGCCCCAAATCAGGCCGGCATCGAGCAGCAGCGGGGCGGCGCGCACTGCCAGGCGCTCGGCCACGGCCGCGCCGGCCCGCAGCCAGATGGCCGCGTTGATGAGCAGCGAAAACAGGCCCGCCCGGCCCGGCGCGAAGTGTTTCTGGGCAAAAATCACCATCGCCCGATAAAACACAAACACGTAGTTTACGCTGGTGCGCTTCGTGCTTTCGCCCTTGTAGTGAATGATGCGGGTGCCGGGGAAATAATAGTTTTTCCAGCCGCCTTGGGTGAGGCGGTACGAGAGGTCGATGTCCTCGCCGTACATGAAATAGTCTTCGTCGAGCAGGCCCACCTGGTCCAGCGCGGCCTTGCGCAGCAGCATGAAGGCCCCGCTCAGCACCTCAATCTCGTGGGTTTCGTCCTTATCGAGAAAGCCCAGGTGGTAGCGGCCAAAAGTGCGCGACTTCGGAAACACGCCCGCCAGCCCGAACATCTTGTAGAACGCCACGGCCGGCGTGGGCAGGGCGCGCTTGCTTTCGGGCAGGAATTTGCCCTGGCCATCCAGCATCTTGATGCCGAGGCCGCCACAATCGGGGTGCGCGTCCATGAAGTCGCAGCAGGCGCGGAAGGTGTCTTCCTCCACCACGGTATCGGGGTTCAGCAGCAGCTGGTACTGGCCGGTGGCGCGGCGCAGGGCCTGGTTGTTGCCTTTCGAGAAGCCGGGGTTGTCGCGGTTGGCAATGAGAATGACCTCCGGAAACCGCGCCCGCACCATGGCCACCGAGCCGTCGGCCGAGTTATTATCGACCACAAATACCTCTACGGGCTGCCCCAGCTTCTCCACGGCCCGCCGCACCGAAAGCAGCGCCTGCTCCAGAAAATAGCAGACGTTATAATTAACAATGACGACGGAGAGCTTCAAAACCTGTGCGGTAAGCTTTAGCTTGCCGTGATGGAAGCATTAAAAGCGCATGCAAAGCTACTGCGCTGGGGCATTTATCGTTTTCGCGACGGCAAGCTGAAGCTTACCTCACTACCGGGCCTGGCGCAGGCGGTCCACAATGCTGCGGCCGAGGGTGATTTCGTCGGCGTATTCCAGCTCGCCGCCCATCGGAATACCCCGGGCAATGGTGCTGATGTGCACGTTGGGCAAATCGCGCAGGCGGCGCGAGAGGTAGAAGGCCGTGGTGTCGCCCTCCATGGTGGGCGAGATGGCGAGAATAACCTCGCGCACTTCTGATTCTTCGCCCGCCGCCCGCTCCACCAGCGAATCAATGTGCAAATCGGAGGGCCCGATGCCTTCAATGGGCGAAATGACGCCGCCCAGTACGTGGTACACGCCCTTGTACTGGCCCGTGTTTTCGATGGCAATCACGTCGCGCACGTCCGACACTACGCAGACCAGGCTGTGGTCGCGCAGCTTGTTGGCACAAATGCCGCACTCTTCGGCGTCGGAAATGCTGTGGCAGGTTTTGCAGTAGGTAATTTCGAACCGCATCTTGGCCAACGCCTCGGCCAGACTGGCCGTGGTGTCCATTTCGGCTTTCAGCAGGTGCAGGGCCAGGCGCAGGGCCGTTTTACGGCCGATGCCGGGCAGGCGCGACAGCTCGCCCACGGCGTTTTCAATCAGTTTGGAGGGAAATTCCATTCAGATAATGGGTGCTTGGTTGTTGGTGCATGGTGCTTGGTAAAAAAGTGCGACTCTGCCCGTAACCAAGCACCATGCACCAGCAACCAAGCACCAGAGATTAGACGACATCGGCGGCAATGCCGCGGTCGTGAATGGCGGTGCAAAGGGGCTCCAACTCCTCGTAGGTACCCATTTTGACGGCGCACTTGCCCTTGTAGTGGATGAGCAGAGTGCATTGCTCGGCCTGCTCGGGCTGGTGGCCACACACGTCCATCAGGGTTTTAATGACGTGGTCGAAGGTGTTGATTTCATCGTTGTACACGACGAGGTTGCGCAGCTCGGCTTCTTCTTCGAGCAGTAGAACCTCTTCATCATAATCGGTTTGCGGACGGGTATTCATAAGGCAAATTTACGCAGGAAAGCCCGTGTGAGGCAGCTCCTGATAACCCCAAACCCGCCCGTTTCGTTTCGTGGAATCCTTGCAAATACGCAAACCTTACCCCGCCATTATGCGAACGAGTAGCGCGAACTTTGCTCCTAGCCCCCGCCCCTCATGCCCGTTCCCTCCGCCGATTTCAAGAAAGCCCTCAAACGCCTCTCCGAGCCCGAAAAGGAAGCCCTCCTGCTCCGCGCCGTGCGCCGCGACGCCGAGCTCTACGAAACGTTCCGCTTCGAGCTGCTGGCCGATATAACCCTGGGCCAGATTCAGGAAGAAACCGCCGACCGCATCCACGAGCTGTTTACCGTGGCCGTGACCGGCCGGCTGCTCAACCGCAGCCTCGTGAAGGCCGTGCGCGCCGGCGTGCAGGAAGCCGCCCGCGCCCGCCGCATCACCAAAAACAAGCAGCTCGAAATCGACCTGCTGCTCTACATTCTGCGGCAGTGCATCGATAATTACTCGGGCCAGTTCGACAGCGTGTGGGACGGCTTTTACAACGCCACCGCCCGCCTGGCGGCCCGCCTGCCCGCCCTCGTCCTCAAAAGCCTGCACGAAGACCTGTGGGTGGAGTATCAGTCGGACCTGGACGACGTGCTGAGCGAGCTGCACCGCCGCAAAAAGAGCCATAACCTCAAATTCGACCTGCCCCGGAAATTTGAAATCCCCGAATAAAAAAAAGCCCGCCGAATCCGGCGGGCTTTTTCATCCATTGCTGGTCAAGCCAGAACCTCGCATTCGTGAGATTCGAGCCAGCGAGCAGTTAGGCTTTCTTGGCGATGACGTTGAAAGTCAAGTCGAACGTGTCGTAGATGGCTTTGTCGCCGATGCTGTCGAAGAACGACTTCGAGCCGTATTTCAGGCCAAACTTGGTGCGGTCGATGGTTACCTTGCCGGTAGCGGCGGCCACACCGTCTTTCACGCCGGCTTTGGCCGGGAAGCTGATGCGCTGCGTCACGCCCTTGATGGTCAGGTCGCCGGCGATGGTCGCGTTATCGGCATTGGCGGCGGCACCTTTGATGGGCGTTACGCTGACGATTTTGAAGGTCGAGGTGGGGAATTTCTCCACGCCGAAGAAATCGTCGCTGCTCATGTGGCCCACAAATTTGCCCTGGCTTTCGGCATCTTTGATGTCGGTGGCCACCATGGTTTTCATGTTCACGGTCACGGTACCGCCTACGATGGAGTTGCCCTTCACGAGCAATTCGCCGTCGGAAAATTGCATGGTGCCGTTGTGGCCGTGGGTTACGGCTTTGCCTTCCCAGCCCAGGGTGCTCAGCTGCGGCTGCAGCTTGTAGGCGGGGGCAGGAGCGGCCACGGTAGCCACTTTAGGGGCCGAAGCAGCGGAAGTTGCGCCAATGGTGGCAATGGCGAACAGGGCGGGCAAGAGGATTTTTTTCATCTTAAGCAAGTATTAGAAAAAAGGTAAGAAGTGTAATTTGAAGCAAGTATTACGACCGGGCAGTAACGAAAAAGCGTGCCGGAACCTGGGCAACAGCAGAGATTGAAAATGGCTTATTCCACCGTTCGCATTTTGTCGAGCAGGTCGTTCAACTGGCGCATCTCGTCCTCGTTCAGCGGGGCGTTTTCGTTAGCGTCCAGAATGCCAGTTTCCTCAATGCTGTCGAGCAATTCCAGGCCGGCTTTGGTAATTCGGATATCAACAGCGCGGCGGTTGGCCGGGCATACGGTGCGGGTCACCAGCTTTTTCTCTTCGAGGCGGTCCACGATGCGCGAGGCATTGCTGGTTTTGTCCAGCATTCGGTCGATGAGCAGGGCCACGGTGGCCGGCAGCGGGTGCTGCCCGCGCAAAATGCGCAGAATATTGAACTGCGGCGAGGTGAGGCCGAACGGTTTGAAGGCTGCTGCCTGGCGCAGCTGCAACCAGCCCGCCGTGTATATCAGGTTGATATGGGCTTTCTGGTACTCGTTGCGGAAAATGGGTTGTTTGATTTCGTCTTCGATGCGCATAGCAGGTATAGGTAGCAGGTAGTGGAACCGGGTGCAAATATATGTACATACATTTAATGTCACAACATCGTTCCCAGAAATTTTTAAAATAAGCTGTGCTCCTCCCCTTCCGCCCTACCGCCGGGGCTTAAAATCCGTATCCCCGCACATTCACCATTTTCTTTATTACCATGACTCGTTTCTTCCTGCTCGTATTTGCCGCCGGCTGCCTGGCCACCGCTCCACACTTGGCCGCAGCCCAGGCCGGTGGCTTCCCGGTGCAAACCACCAGCCGCACCCAGTTTGTGATGACCAACGGCGAAGTAGTGCGCCGCGAGGGTACCCAAACCATGCCCCTCACCCAAAACGTGAAGCTGCCCGGCGGTGTGAAAATCAACTACAAAAACGGCATCGTAGAAATGCCCGCTGACAAAATAAGCCCCAAGGGCAAAAAAATCACCCTGCAGGAAGGCGACTACGTGAGGCCCGACGGCGGCGTAGTATTCGCCACGCCGGCCAGTGCCGCCGCCGCCCGGGGCGAAGGCACGCCCCCCACCACGCCCCCCGGCACCAAGTACGATACCTACGTGCAGCACGGCCCCGGCTTCTCCGACCCCGCCATGCAGGTATCATTGCTCAACAAAAAGATTGAGCTGCTCAACCAGAAAATCCAGGCGCTCAGCCAGGGCCAGACTACCCTGCCCAACACTAAGGCCATCGACGACCAGCTCACGCAGCTCGACGCGCAGCTAAACGCTCCGAAATAGCCCCAAGCGGCGGAACAGCCCCAGCAAGGCGGCACTCGGTTGAAGAGTGCCGCTTTGCTGGGGCTTTTGGGTTCAGGAGCAGGGCCAGCTACACTCGCCGCAGCAGCCCCACCTGTTCCTGCACCAGGCCAAACGGCTCATCCTTGATAATCAGAAATCCATCGAGGTCCAGCACATCGGCCAGCGCGCTGATTTCGAGGGCGGCCGCGATGCCCACGCTGGTTTCCACCATGCAGCCCAGCATGGGCAGCAGGCCGTGGGCGCGGGTACGGCGCAGCAGGTCGATGCCCCGCCGGAAGCCGCCAGCCTTCATCAGCTTCACATTCACGCCGTGGAACTGTTGGGCGATATCGGCAAAATCGGCCGCGTCAGTCACCGATTCATCGGCGATGAGCGGCACGCTGCTGCGGGGGCGGAGGTAGCGGTAGTCATCGGCCAGGGCGGCGGGCAGGGGCTGCTCCAGCAGCTTCAGGTGCAGGCCGGGCACGGCGGCCGTTTCTTCCAGAAAGCGTAGCACGCTGTCGGCATTGGGCCAGGCTTCGTTGCCATCTACCAGCAGGGCGTGGCCGGGCAGGGCACGCGATACTTCGCGCAACAATTCGAGCCCTTCGGCCTGGTTTACTTTGATTTTCAAGAGCTGAAAGCGGGCAGCATCCTGCTCGCGCAGGAAGCCGGCCACCGCGCCCGGCTCCATAATGGGCAGGGAAAAAGCCGTGGGCACAGCGGCGGCCGGGGGTGGCACGCCCAGCCATTGCCACACCGGCTGCCCGGCGCAGGCGGCCAGCCACTGCACGAGGGCGGCTTCAAGGGCAAAGCTCAGGGCGTGGGCCACGGGATGCGCGGCCAATAGCGCATCCAGCTCCGGCAGCGTATTTATTTCAGACAATCCATTGTCCAACAGCCCATTAAACTGCTGCCAGAGCAGCTCGGGCGACTCGCCGTAGCGCACATTGGGCGCGGCCTCGCCGGTTCCGTGCTGGCCGTGCCCGGCTATGCGCAGCATCAGGTTGGTTTTAGTAGCCGAAGCATTGCGGGATATTTTCCACACGTAGCGAAGCGGAAGCAGGTACGGAGTGAGGGTCCAGATGGGCATGAATAGAATAACGGAATGCCCGGGTAAGCCGGCTATAAAAGCAGGCAGAATGATTCAGGCATATAAGGGCCACCTGAATAATTATGATAATTCAACGTGAATTTAGGTCCATTGGGCTAAAAACAGTGGGATAAATGGAAAATAAGTCGAGCTTTGTCATGTCATAATTCTTCGTAATTATGTCCTACCTATACTCATCATCTTTTTCATGCAAAAAACGTTAATCACCGCCCTTTTCCTTGGTACCCTGCTGGTTGCTTCGCCATTTCAGCACGCCCCGGTACAAGCCCAAACAACCAAAGCCGTCAGTGTCATTCCGTGGTTCGCGGTGAAGAACAGCACCATGGTGGTGCAAACCGGCGACAAAGCAAAGACACTGGACAAAGATGTAACGCTGCCGAACGGAATTCGGGTCGAACATCTCTCGCGCTCCATCGTGCTCACCAACGGCAACCGCGTAAAGCTCAAGGAAGGCGATATGCTAAGCCTGAACGGCGAGTTTATTCGAAAAAACGCGGCTCCGGAACCAGAAGTTGCCGCAACTCCGGCACCTGCTACCCTTTCGGCTTCGGCCACAACGCCAGCCGCCGCGCCAGTCCCGGCCCCGGTTTCGGCCCCGGTGCCCACCGCGGCCCCGGCAGCTACGCCGACTTTCACCTACCGCCCCACTGCGCCCGTTGATGGCAAGCTGAAAGGCGTGGTAGAGCTCGGGGCCAGCGGCTTTAACCTGTTTATTGTTCGGGCCGATAACCAGCACAACTGGAAACTCGAAAAATCAGAGTTCGGCAACAGCCTGGTGATGGAAAACATGGCCACGGAGGAGGATGTGCGCAACGGCCTGAAAAGCTACATCGGCAAAATGCTTGACTTTGGCGTAGCCGGGCGCGATATTCACTTCATGGTGAGTTCCGGCGCAGCTATGTCGGACGTGACGCGCCGCATTGTGAAGTCGCTGGAGTCGCTCAAGTACGTGGTGAACACCGTGACGCCCGAGCGCGAAGGCACCCTGGGCCTCAAAGCCGCCCTGCCAATGCCTTTTGCCGATAAGGCCTTTATGCTCGACATGGGCTCGGCCAACAGCAAAATTGCGTGGCTGGCGGACGGCCAGCCCCACGTAGAAGACACCTACGGCTCGAAATACTACGAAAAAGACGTGCCCGATGCCACCGTAATCGCCGATGTGAAGACCAAAGCGGCAAAGGTGCCGGGCAAGTTGCGCAGCACCTGCTTCGTCATCGGCGGCGTACCCTACGAGCTGGCTAAAGCCGTGCGCCAGGGCCAGGAGCCCTACACCGTACTGAAAGCTGCTGATGCTTATCCGCAGCTTTCGGGGGCCAAAATCAAGTCCGGCCTCAACATCTACCAGGCCGTGGCGGCGGCTACTGGCTGCCAGCAGTTCGTGTTCGGCTACGATGCCAATTTCACTATCGGCTACTTGCTTTCGCTGCCCTAGCCCACCCGCGGCTACCCACTTCTACCGCCTCGTGCCCATTGGGACGGGGCGGTTTTTTGTGGCCAGCCCCGAACGCGTTTTCCAGAGCACCGGGCTTGCTGGCCGGATAATGCCGTTCTTTGATGCCTCATTCCGTATTCACGGCCTTTTTAAGTTGCATGGCAAAATCCCGTTTACTCCTCGTTGCTATTATGGTGCTGCTGGCTGGTGTGCTCACCGTGCTCGCCGCCAACCAAATGCTGGTCCTGTCGCCCGCCGTACCCGTGGCCGCCCGCTGGCTGGCCCTGCTGGCCATTGCCGCCGCCGTAGCCCCCCGCCGCTCCCTTACCCTTTGGATTGTGGTGAGTATGCTGGTCGGCATCGAGCTGGGCCACGATGCACCCGCCGTAGCCATCAGCCTTAAAGTACTGAGTGATGCCTTCCTGCGCCTGGTGAAAACCATCATCGCGCCGCTGGTTTTTGCTACGCTGGTCGTAGGCATCGCCGGCCACGCCGACCTCAAGCAGGTGGGCCGCATGGGCCTCAAGGCGCTGGTTTACTTTGAAGTCGTGACCACGTTTGCGTTGTTCATCGGCCTGGCGGCCATCAACTTCACCCACGCCGGCCGGCTCGATGCAAATGTGCTGGCCGCTGCCCGCGCCGCCAACACCTCCGATGAAGCCAAAACCCTGGCCGTGGCCGGCCCCCAAACCGCCGCCGACATCATCCTGCACATCTTCCCCGAAAACATTGCCAAATCGGTAGCCGAGGGCCAGGTCCTGCAGGTCGTTATTTTCGCTATTCTGTTCGCCATCGGGCTGGCCATGACGCCGGAGCGCCCGCGCCGCGTGATGCTGGAATTCTGCGAAAGCCTGTCGGAAGTCATGTTCAAGTTCACCAACGTGGTGATGTATTTCGCGCCGCTGGGCGTGGGCGGGGCCCTGGCCTACACGGTGGGCAAAATGGGCTTTGCGCCGCTGCTCAATGCCTTGCAGCTGCTGCTCACCCTTTATGGGGCGCTCATTGCCTTCGTGCTGCTGGTGCTGCTGCCGGTGGCGCTGCTGGCGCGCCTGCCGCTGCGCCGCTTCATTGCGGCCGTGGCCGAGCCGGTTAGCATTGCCTTCGCCACCACCTCGTCGGAAGCGGCGCTGCCGCGCGCCATGGAAGCCATGGAAAGCATTGGGGTGCCGCGTCGCATCGTGGCATTCGTGATGCCCACCGGCTATTCCTTTAACCTCGATGGCACTACGCTGTACCTCTCCCTGGCCGCCGTATTTGTGGCGCAGGCCGCTGGCATCCCCCTCACCTTTGGCCAGCAATTGCTCATGGTGTTCACGCTGATGCTCACCAGCAAGGGCGTGGCGGGCGTGCCCCGCGCCTCGCTGGTCATTTTGCTGGCCACGGTGGCGTCGTTCAACCTGCCGGCCTGGCCGGTGTTCATCATTCTGGGCATTGATGCCCTGATGGATATGGCCCGCACGGCTGTCAACGTGCTCGGCAACTGTTTGGCTTCGGCCGTCGTAGCCCGTTGGGAAGGCGAGTTTGTGGACGACTACCAGGGCCCCGACCCGGCGGCTATCGCACAATAGAACTTTTTTAATAACGGCCAAGTTGAATAGCAAGCTTTGCCGGTTAATTTTCTACTATTTAAGGGCTTTTTCAGGCTTTTTACCGAGTACATGCCAATAGGTTGATGTAAATCATCTAATTTTACACCTACTCCCCGGCAGGTTGGTGCTACCGATTTTAAAAAGGCATTTTTTGGTTTTAATATTTGGTTTTTACTATATAAATTTCTACCTTACTCCTATGAAAATTGCTAGTCCCCTCGCATTGCTGGCACTTTTGCCGATGCTGCTGCTCGCTCCGGCTTGTGTATCGGTCAAGAGCATGATGAAAGGCACGCCGTCGGCCGCCATTTCCAAGCGCCTGCCCCCGCTGGAAATCCTGGCCGACCAGGGCCCGTTGGCCATGAACGACGGCGCGCTGCCGGAGGACCCGCTGAAATTATTTCAGCAGGAGTGCCGCATAAACCTGACCGAGCCCACCGACTCAGCCACGTACGGCTACGCCAAGCTCATTGTGAAAAAGGTACGCACCCTGCGCACCGGCCGCGCCGTGCAAGGCCTGCAGGTGCTCACGTTTATGATTCCCGCCGTGGTGGGCGTGCCCCTGGAATGGTATAAGACGACGCTGCAAGCCGAAGTGCAGGTGAGCGACGCGGCCGGCAACCTGCTGGGCTCGTACCTCGGCACGGGTACTTCGGAGGTGAAAGTAGCCATGTACCACGGTTATTCGCAGACGGCCGCGCCCCGCCTGGCCGATGTTATCGCCCTGCGTGGTGCCATGGCCCAGATTCGGCCCCAGCTCGACACCGCCACCACCCGCCTGCGCCCCCTGCTGATGGCCGGCGGCACCGTAGAGAACCCCACCCTACCGGCCTCGTCGGTGGTCACGGGCAGCCGCTAATCCAAGACCACCGCAAGCTTCCCCTTATTCTGACTACTATAAAAGGCCCGTAGTGCCCCTCCTTCCCGGTTCCGGGCAGATGGGCGCTACGGGCCTTATCTTTGGGCTTGCCATGACCCATCTCCTGCCTTTCCGGTTTTCTGCCATCCTGCTGTTGGGCCTTGGGCTGCTGCTGCCCGGCTGCTGCGCCAATAATGTGTGCGACTGCCCCGGCGAATCCCAGGCCGATGCCATCAAGCTGGTGTTTTCAAGCAAAGACTTCCCCACGAGTACCGACCTCGATAGCATTGTGATAGAGCGCTATCCGTTGGTAATCATTCCGGCCAGTGGTACTAACCCGGGCACCAAGCCCGAAACCGCGACCCTGATTCGCTCCGCAGCCCAGGCTTACGACACGATTGTTATCAACAATTCTACGCCGTTTTCCCAGGTCAGCACCGCCAAGCTCGACCAGTACCAGTATTACGTGCGCTACTTCCCGGCCCTGCCGGCCCCGCGCAGTAAGCTCCCGGCCTTTGCGCTGGTTATCGACAGAGTGACGCTGAAAGGCAATCTGGATGGCAACGGCTGCTGCACCTGCTACACCAATACGCAAAAGGTCATCACCACGCGCAAGGACAGCACGGCCGGCACCACCACAGCCGAGACAACCAATCTCAAAGACAAACCCGTCTTTATCATCACCAAGTAGCCCGCCGGGCACTGGCTTGCGTATAGCTACTGCCGGGCTGCAACGTTTGGCCAGGCATTCCTGTTTTCGTTTCTATGGCTGTTGAACCTACTCTCACGGTGGCGCCGGCGGTGCCCATTGCACCCCAGCCGGCCGCCCCTGCTTCTGCGTTTCCATTTCGGTCCACGCTCAGCCTCGAGCCGCTGATTGCCTACTGGCATGCGCGCGAAAGCGCCAGCAATGCCGGCGTGGCGCTGCTGGCCCGCGCCATTGGCGAGCAGGTGGCCCAGGCCGCGTGGAGCCGGGGCCTGCTCACCGACTATTCGGTGCTGGAGTGCAACTGCGACTTGGTGGAAACGCTGATGCTGGCCGTGTTTCCGCCGGCCTCGTTCGCTACCGACATCAGCGGCGTGGTGGCCCCCTTCCAACGGCACAGCTTCTACTCCACGCCCCTGTTTGAGGAGGTGATGCTGAACAAGGACCGCACCGTAAAGCAGCCGCTCAACATCGACCTGCCAACCATGGAGCGGCAGATGGGCCTGATGGCCTACCACCTGATTCTGCACCGCCTGTACGGAGCCGAAATGCCGTCGCTGGGCACTATTGTGTTCACCGTGCCCGACTATAAAGTGGGGCTGTACCGGCACTACGGGGTCGATTTCAACTCCGATTTTGTGATGGTGCGGGTGGTGGGCGAGCTGCCCGTGCTCACACCCGAACAGATTGAATTTCTGGTGCATAACCGCCACCGGCCGGAGGTTTGGCACGAGCTGCTGCCGCCCGAGAATTTCGAGCTGGAAGGGTTCAATCTGCTGCAGCTGGTGGACGTGACCGACCAGGAAATCCTGTCGGAGCTGAAGTATGACCTGCTGGAGCGCGACGTGCTGCAAACCCCGGCCCGCTTTGAGCAGATTCAGGAGAAGCTGCGGGTGCTGTTTGCGATGCCAACGCTGCAGCTGGGCATTGCGGCTTACGATGAGAAGAAGCGGGCTTTTGTGGATTTTGGGCGCAAAATCAACCACAGCTTTCTCGCCAAACAGGTGCAGAACCAGTCGGCCAACAGCAGCTTCCGTCAGATTTACGAGCGCCTGCTGCGCGAGCGCGAGCCGCTGGTGCTCAAAGACGTGGCCAATTCGGACATTCCGAAGGACCTGCGTCAGCAAATTATCACCCTGGGCATTAAGTCGGCCATTCTGGCCCTGCTACCTTATGGCACCGACACGGTGGGCCTGCTGGAGTTGGGCACGCCCGACGTGAACGGCCTCGATGAGTTTGACATGGACAAGGTGGCGCAGTTTGTGCCGCTGTTTGCGGTGGCGGTGAAGCGCAACGCCGAGGACCTGCAATCCCGCATTCAGTCCGTGATTCAGCAGAAATTTACGGCCATTCATCCCACCATGGAGTGGCGCTTCGCCGATGCGGCCCGCAACCTGCTCACCCAGCTGGATGCCGGCAACCGCACGGCCGAGATGGAAGCCATCGTGTTTGAGGACGTGTACCCGCTGCACGGCTCCTGCGACATTCGGGGCAGCAGCACGGTGCGCAACGAGGCCATTCAGGGTGACCTTATCGAGCACCTTACCCTTGCCAACAAGGTGCTGAAAAAGGCCTCCGAATTCCAGCAGCTTCCCATTCTGGACGAGCTGAAGTTCTACGTGACCAAAAACCTGAAGCGCCTGCGCGAAGGCCTGCTCACCGGCGACGAGGCAAATATTTACGATTCGCTGAAGCGCGAAGTGGAGCCGCTGTTCGAGTATCTGGCCACGCACACGCCCGAGCTGCGCCCCGTTATCACCAGCTACTGGAACAACATCGACCCCAAGCTGGGCATTCTTTACAAGCGCCGTCAGGACTTCGAAATCAGTGTGACGACGCTCAACGATGCCGTGAGCGACTACCTTGACGAAGAGGAAGATAAGGCGCAGCTGATGTTCCCGCACTACTTCCAGCGCAATAAGACCGATGGCGTAGAGTTCAACATCTATGTGGGCAGTACGCTGGTGCAGGACAAGCCGTTTGACCTGGTATTCCTGAAAAACCTGCGCCTGTGGCAGCTGCTGACGATGGTGGAAATCACGCGCCGCACCCATGTGCTGAAAGCAACCCTGCCCGTGCCGCTCGAAACCACGCAGCTCATCCTCATCCACGGGCAGTCGCTGAGCATCCGCTTCCGGCAGGATGAGCGCCAGTTCGACGTGGACGGAGCCTACAATATTCGCTACGAAATCATCAAGAAGCGAATTGACAAAGCCACCGTGCTGGGCACCGGCGAGCGCCTGACCCAGCCCGGCACCCTGGCCCTGGTATACGCCCAGACCCGGGAGGCCATGGAATACTACGAGTACATCGACTACCTCCAGGACCGGGGCATGCTGGAGGCCGAGGTGGAGGAGCTGGAGTTGGAAGAGCTGCAGGGCGTGAAAGGCCTGCTGGCCCTGCGGGTGCGGGTGCGGCTGGTAGAATAACGCTATACCCAACGCCGTCGGGCTAAGCAAAAGTGCATCACGACGATGCCCTTTCCTCCTGCATTACGGCCTCTTCCTCGCGCCAGAACAGCTTCAGGCCGGCCCGGAAAGCCACCAGCCACGCCGCGCCGCCCGCGAAGCCCGCCAGCACATCGGTGGCGTAGTGTGCGTGCAGATACACCCGCGTGAGGCCAATGAGCCCCGCCCACAGCAGCAGCGGGGCCACCCAAACCGGCCGCTTAAAATGCCGCGCCAGCAGCCACGCCAGGCACCCGTAAAACGTGAAGCCCAACATGGCATGGCCGCTGGGGAAGCTCAGCCCGAAGGTATGCAGCAGGGCATTGGAAGGCCGGGGGCGGTTGAAGTAGAGCTTGAGCAGCTGGTTGAGCAGCACGCTGCCGGCCATGGCCAGCAGCATTTCCCAGGCCCCACGCGGGTGCCCGGCCCGGCGGATGAGCAGCGGCGCGATGATGCTGGCCGGCAGCAGAAACGGCAGCGCCGCGAAAAACGTGACCATTCGCACGGGCCCGGTCAGGCCCGGGTGGGCCTGCCGCCAGCCATCCACAATGCCCGAAGCCCAGTTGTCGAGCGCCACCGAATGATGCACGAACACCACCCGCGCCAAGTAAAAGAACACCGCGAATGCCACGATGAACAGCACCAGGCCAAACAGCACTTCGACGGTGAGCAGGCCAACCAGGGCCAGCAAGCGGGAGGTAAACCGATTCATAGCGGGCAAAAAGGCTGATAACAGAAAAGCCGGCAGCTACTTCCAGTACGGGAAATAAAAAAAGCCAGCCCGATGGGGCTGGCTTTTTAAAACGTGCGCTCGGGGAGACTCGAACTCCCACACCTTGCGGAACTGCCGCCTGAAGACAGCGCGTCTACCAATTTCGCCACAAGCGCAAGCTGGGCTAAAAAACCGCTCATCCTGGAAGGGTGGCGGCCTTTTGATGCTGCAAAGATACAGCGCTGATTTACCGCCACGCAACACATAGGCCGTTTTTTTCCTTTGGTCAGGGGTGCCAAATGGTACCGGCAATTGTTTTTCAGTTACTTGCCGGCCTAATTTATTTTCCTGCACCCCTTATTTTCGGATGGCTTCACCCCCCACAGCCCCTTTTTCAGCCCCCGTTGCCCCTGAAAAGCTGGTTGGCTTCGACCGGGCCGCCTGGTTTTATGATGCGCTGGCCGCCCTGGTGTTCGGGACTTCGCAGCAGGCAGCCCAGCGGGCGGCCCTGCGCGGCCTGCCGGGTGGGGCCCCGCACGTTCTCATATTGGGCGGGGGCACCGGCTGGGTGCTGAGCGAAGTACTGCGGCGGGCACCGGCGGCCACAGTGCTGTACCTGGAAGCATCGCCCCGGATGCTGGCCCGCGCCCGCGCCCGGCTGGTACGTGAGCATCCGCAGGCGGTGGGCCGGGTTGAATTCCGGCACGGCACCCAGGCGGCCCTGCAACCGGCCGAGCGGTTTGGGGCCATCATCACCTTTTTCGTGCTGGACTGCGTGCCCCTGGCCGACCTTGAGGCGGCCGTAGCACAGCTGCGCGCCGCCCAGGGCCCCGGAGCCCCGTGGCTGGTGGCCGACTTCAGGCCGGCGCGGCGCGGCTGGCGGCACTGGCTGCTCCAGTTGATGTACACGTTTTTCCGGTTCACGACCGGGCTGCGCGCTCAGGAGATGCCCGACCTGCGCACGGCCCTGGACCGGCTTGGGCTGGTGGCCGGGCACCCGCAGCTTTTTTTTGGTGGAGCGATAGAAGCCCTGATTTTTATGGAAAACCCGGCTACGGCCCAACCTTGATATTTACTAACACTGTTTCACGTAGTTGAAACATGATTTTATCATTACCGAGACCGTTTTTTGCAATGATTACCCTTATTTTATTGTAAATTTTCTGCAACTTTGTATTCCACATCGTTCGCGACTTTCTATTGCATTACTTGTTTCCTTATTATTTCTGCCCATGAAACACACCGCCACAACTGCTATTTTATTCTCATTAGGGCTGGGCGCTTTTTCAGCGCAGGCGCAGGTAAAACCTGTACCGGCCAAGGCTGCTCCAGCCGCGGCCAAGCCCGCGCCCGCCAAAGCCGTTCCTATTAAACCAGTGCCTGCCAAACCGGCGGCCCCCAAGCCTGCCCCGGTAAGTGCCGCACCAGTGGCTCCGGCAGCGGCCCCCATCGTGGCGGCGCCCCCCGCCCCGGTTCAGGCCAAGGCCGATACGGGGCCGGCCGTGCGCTACACCATGGCGTTTCCCAACGCGGGGCACCACGAGGCGAAAGTGACGGCGACGTTTGCGGGACTGACCGGTGGCGGACCGCTGCACGTCCGCATGGCCCGCAGCTCGCCCGGCCGCTATTCGATTCATGATTTTGCCAAAAACGTGTATTACGTGGTGGCTACCGATGGCAGCAACCATCCCCTGCCGCTGAATCGCCCCGACCCCTACGGCTGGGACGTGATGCCCGCCGCCGACGGCACCGTGATTTTCAGCTACACGCTGTACGGCGACCAGACGGATGGCACCAACGTGGGCATCGACCAGCAGCACGCCCACCTCAACCTGCCGGCGGCCCTGTGCTACGCCACCGGCCTGGAGGGCCGCGCCACCGAAATCAAGTTTGACCTGCCCGCTACCTGGAAAGTGGCCTCGCAGCTGCGCCAGGGCGGTGGCAAGGCCGTGTACACCGCCCCCAACATGCAGTACATGATGGACAGCCCGGTATCGTTGGGCGCCCAGCAGGTGCTGTCGTGGCAGGAGGGCGACCAGACCATTGAGCTGGCGACGCTGTACATGGGTCCGGTGTCGGAAATTGATGCCTATGCCAAGAAAATCCAGAAGGTGGTGAAGGAGGAGAAGGCCATTTTTGGCGAGCTGCCTACCTTTGACTTTGCCCGCTACACCTTCGTGGCCAACTACCTGAGCCAGGCTTCCGGCGACGGCATGGAGCACCGCAACTCCACTTCCGTAACCAGCCCCCGCACCCTAAAGGACGAGGACGCGACCAAGAACCTGGGCACCGTGGCCCACGAATTCTTCCACGCCTGGAACGTGGAGCGCCTGCGCCCGAAAGACCTGGAGCCCTTTGATTTCCAGCGGGTAAACATGAGCGACAACCTCTGGTTTGCCGAAGGCTTCACGCAGTACTACGGCCGCCTGGCCCTGCGCCGCGCCAAGCTAATTGAGGACGACGAGTTTTACGACGACATCAGCCGCTGGGTGAACCTGCGCCAGAACAGCCCCGGGGCCCGCTACGCCTCGGCCATCGACATGAGCCGCCAGGCCGCCTACACCGATGGGGCCGGCACCTCCGCCCCGATGAACCTGGTGAACACCAACCTGTCGTACTACGACCAGGGCGCGGGCATTGCGCTGGTGCTCGATTTGCAGCTGCGCCAGCACCACCGCTCCTCGCTCGACAAGTTTATGCAGGCCATGTGGCAGCAGTACGGCAAAAAGCAGGCGGGCTTCGCCCCCACCAACCCCTACACGACCCGCGACCTGCAGCGCGTGCTGGGCGAGGTGAGCAAGGACACCGTATTTGCCGACCGCTTCTTCCGGCAGTACGTGTACGGTCGCGAGCAGCCACGCTTCAGCGAGAACCTGCTGGTGGCCGGCCTGGCCGTGATTCCGACCCGCGCCCTGGGTGCGGCCCTGCCCAGCCAGGTAGAGTTTGACGAAGAAGGCCGCTGCCTGGTGGCGTATAATACCCAGATTGGCTCGGGCCTGTACAAGGCCGGAATTGACCGGGGCGACCAGCTGGTAGTGCTTGATGGCCAGACGATTAAGAGCTCCGGCGACCTCGACGGCGTGCTGCACAAGCACTCGCCCAGCGACGTGGTATTTGTGAAGGTTAAAACCCGGGGCGGCGTGGAGCGCACCACCCAGCTCATCCTGTCCGAAGACCCCAACGTGCAGGTGAAGCCCGCAGAATCGGTGGACAAAATGGTGTATTCGCCCGCACAAAAAGTCCTCCGCGAAGCCTGGCTGGCCAGCCAGGCCTCCAACTAAGCCCAACCAATAAGCAAAAAAGCCCCGGCGGGCCGGAGTCGCATAGCGCGGCCCGGGTCGCCGGGGCTTTTTGCTGCGCGATGGTCACGGGCGGCTGATTGGCTAATATCTTTACCTTTGAACGGTTGGTGGCCGTTTCTACGCCATTTCGGCGGCGGCAGCGCATCAGCCCGGCCCTTTCTATTACTCCCTCTTTCCGTTTTGTCATGGCAATTTTTGATAAGCTTGCCCACGCTGCCAAGGACTTTTTTATTGAGCCCGAGGCCGGCGCACCAGCTCCGCCTACTCCTCCTACCGCGCAGTACGGGGCCGCTGCCCAGCCAGCCGCTGCTCCCGCTGCTTCCAACGCAACGCCCCATGCTGCCCCGGCTCCCGGCCAGGCTGAGCAGCGCCACCTCGACCACATTGTGGGCCTGCTGGCCGGCGATGGCAAGGACTTCGCTGCCTACATGAAAATGGTGAAGAGCATGGCCGCCGCCGGCCTCAGCGGCCCTATGCTTTACCAAACGGCCTTCAACGCCTTCTCGGCTGTGAATGGCGGCACCGTGCCGGCGCTGCTGGCCTCGGCCACCCAGTTTGAGCAGACATTGGCTGACGACCGCGCGAAAGTGCTGACCCGCCACCGCGAAAAGATGGGCGAAGGTGCAGCCCCGGGGGCCGCACCGGGTCCGGTAGCGCTGCTCATGGTGCAGGAAAAAAAGCTGGCCGAAGACCTGGCCGAGCTCACCCGTCAGCTACAGGCCAAGCAGCAACAGCTGCTGCAAACCCAGCAGCAGCTGGGCGAGGAGCGCCAGAAAACCCAGAGCGCGCTGGCCTCCTACGAGTTGGCCAACGCGGCCGCGATGGCAGAATTGCAGACCCACCACAAGGCCGCCGAAACCTTCCTGAACAGCGCAAAATAGACTCGTTGCACAAGCGTCCGCTTACACTGGCCAACGATGCGTATGTAGGCACAAGCGAAAGCGTAGGCGAAAATTTCCACCTCTTTCTTTTTTCTGCTGATGAACACTCCGTTACTGGGCCCGCCCTCGCCGGCCGATGGCCTGCCCTCCTGGCAAAAACCTGAGAAAGCCGCCGCCTGGGTCTTCGTGGCCGCGCTGGTGGGGGCTGGCATTTATTACTGGGGCAAAATCCTGCCTTTTCTGATTGATATCGTTTTCGATACGGTGAAGCTGGGCGTGGGACTGGGCGTGCTGTTCGTGCTGTTTATGCTGGCCACCAACAAGCGGATTCAGACCGGGCTGTGGTATATGGGGCAGCGAATTTTCCGGACGGCCGCCAGCATCTTCGTCAACACCGACCCCATTGGCATCATGGAAGCCTACATCTCAAACACCGAGAAAGAAGCCCGCAACATGGATGCCGAAGTGGGCCATATTGAAGGGGCCAACGAGCTGGTGAAGCGCAAGATGGTAGCGAATACTGTTCAGATGAAAGAGTACCTGGCGCTGGCCGCCTCGGCCCAGCGCCAGGGCGAAAAAGACTCGGCCGACTCCTACGCCAGCCGCGCCGCCCAGCTGGAGGACTACAACCGCCGCCTGCAGCCCATGGCCACCACCACGGCCAACGTGAGCCTGGTGATGCGCCAGATTCTGAAAGCCGCCCTGCGCCAGATTGACGGCAGCAAGTTCAAAGTCAACCTGCTGAAAGACGAGTACGCCCTGGTGAAACGCACCAGCTCGGGCATGCGCGCGGCCATGAACATCCTGCGCGGCGACCCCGACAAGAAGTATTTCTTCGACCTGGCCACTGACCGCGTGGCCGAGGACATGGCCCAGCAATTGGGCCAGATTAAGCAGGCCATGCGCTACAGCCAGGAGTTCGTGAAGGAGATGGACATCCAGAACGGGGTGATGAGCGAGAAGGGCCAGCACCTGCTCGACCAGTACCAGAAGGGCGAGTTCAGCGCCATAATGAACAATGAGCCGCCCGTATCAATGAGCGCCGCTACTACCCGCCAGGCCACCGATGACGCTTACGGCAAGCTGCTGGACTAAGTGACCACCGGACAACACAGGGTCATGCTGCGCTCTGCATGACGCTCTAAATATTCTCCCCTTTTCATCACCTTAACTGCAACCACCATGCGGCTCACCTTCGCCAGCAAGGCCATTATCGCGGCCATCATCCTCATCGGCCTGTACTTCGGTATCCGCCGCTTCACCGAGACTAATCCGGAGCTGGCCCAGTCGGGCCGCTCGGCCATCGACCCGGTACCGGGCGATACCATCGTGCATGACAATGGCACTGGGCCAGCCGCAACAGCTGCTGGCACCCGCCCGGCCTTTGCTTACGAAGCCCCTGCGCCCGTCGACGGCAAGCTGAAGGGCGTGGTGGAGCTGGGGGCCAGCGGCTTCAACTCCTTCATAGTGCGCATCGACCAGAACCGCACCTGGAAGCTGGAAAAAGCCGATTTCGGCAACAGCCTGGTGATGGAAAACATGGCCACCGACGACGACATTCGCCGGGGGCTTAAGGCCTATATTGCCCAGATGCTGGACTTCGGCGTGGGCGGGCGCGACATTCATTTTGTGGTGAGTTCGGGCGCGCTAAAGGCCGAAGGCACGGGCAAAATCGTGAAGGTGCTCAAGGGCCTGGGCTACGTGGTGAACACCGTGACGCCGGAGAAGGAAGGCGTGCTGGGCCTGCGCTCGGTGCTGCCGGCTTCTTTTGCCGACCGCGCCTTCGTGGCCGACATCGGCTCGGGCAACACCAAGATTTCGTGGCTCGACGGCAACCAGCCCCGCTCGGTGGAAACCTACGGGGCCAAATACTTCGAAAAAGGCACCGCTGATGCTGCGGTAGCGGCCGAAGTAAAGCAGAAAGCCACCCAGGTACCGGCCGATTTGCGCGGCACCTGCTTCATCATCGGCGGGGTGCCGTTTGAGATGGCCAAGAAGGTGCGCAAAGGCAAGGAGCGCTACACCGTGCTCGACGCGCCCAGCGCCTACCAACTCGACAACGCCAAGTCGAAGGCCGGCCTGAACATCTATAAGTCAATTGCCGATGCCACCGGGTGCCAGCAGTTTGTGTTCGACTGGGATGCCAACTTTACCATCGGCTACCTGCTGACGCTTCCGAAGTAGCGGCGGCATCTTACCCGATAGGCCAAGTCCCGAAAACGTCTGTCATGCTGAGCTTGCGAAGCACCTTATCCCCGCTGAACGTATTGTTCCTGCATGATAAGGTGCTTCGCAAGCTCAGCATGACAGACGTTTTCGGTTTCTTAAACACTTCCGCCGCCCGGCCGTTTCTTTGGCTCCTCACGCTTCTCCGATTCTCGCCTTATGGCCCAACGCATTTCTTACCTCCGCAACGAGGCTCTGCCCACCGTGCGGCCAGGCTACCCCGGCAACAAGCTGTTTGGCAACGAATTCGCCAACGGCGAGGAATTGTTTGAGCCCAGCTTTGCAAATCTGCTGAGGTGGCAGCTCTCGACCAATCCCCAGAAAGAGGAAAAGAAGCGCGACACCTGGGCCCCGGAAGTGATGGACTGCGCGGCGGCGTTCTCCTCGACCGAGGATATGCTGGTGTGGCTGGGGCACTCCTGCTTTCTGCTGCGGGTGGCGGGCGTGTCGCTGCTCTTCGACCCCGTGCTGTTTTCGTCGCTCGGGCTGAAGCAGCGCCATCCCCTGCCCTGCCCGCCCGAGGCCCTGCGCAGCATCGACTTCCTGCTGCTCTCGCACGGCCACCGCGACCACCTCGACGAGAAATCCATTAAGCTGCTGGCGGCCCAGAACCCGCAGATGCAGGTGCTCTCCTCGCTGCGCATGGCCCCGTTGCTACGCGGCATGGTGCCGGGCCTGGCGGTGCAGGAGGCCGGCTGGTGGCAGCAGTACGACCTGGGCCCGGCCTCGCCCCTCGAAATTACCTACCTGCCGGCCTCCCACTGGCACCGCCGGGGCCTGGCCGATGTGAACCGCGTGCTCTGGGGCAGCTTCATGATTCGGGTGCAGGACCGGCTCATCTATTTCGCCGGCGATACGTCTTACGCCGACCATTTCGAACAAATCGAAGCCCGGTTCGGCCCCATTGATATTGCGCTGATGCCCATCGGGGCCTACAAGCCGGCCTATATGATGGCAAAAAGCCACGTCAACCCCCACGAAGCCGCCAAAGCCGCCAACGTGCTGCGCGCCGGCCACGTCGTGCCCATGCACTACGGCACCTTCGCCCTGGCCGATGAGCCGGCTTCCGAACCCCTGCGTCAACTCCGGGAAGTAGCGGCCGGCGGCATGCTGCGCGGCGAGCTGCACGCCCCCGTCGTGGGGCAGGTGCTGCGCTGGCCGGAGTGGGAATAGGGAAGTTTTGAGGGTTGAATGTTGAGGGTTGAATGAGGAATGCT
Source organism: Hymenobacter artigasi (assembly GCF_012275535.1). Classification (GTDB taxonomy): domain Bacteria; phylum Bacteroidota; class Bacteroidia; order Cytophagales; family Hymenobacteraceae; genus Hymenobacter; species Hymenobacter artigasi. The sequence continues at coordinate 180,525 of NZ_JAAVTK010000009.1, forward strand.
TCGTTGCGGGGTAGCTTTGACCCTGATTTCGGATTGAGAGGAATTTAGCAAGCTCAATCAACCCTCAACATTCAACACTCAACCCTTCCGAATGTCGCCAACTTTAGTTCTGAGCCTGGTTGCGGGCTACTTCCTCGTCCTCATCGTCATTGCCATGCTCACGTCGCGGGGCGCCACCAGCGAAAGCTTCTTCGTGGCCAACCGCAACGCGCCGTGGTACATGGTGGCCTTTGCCATGATTGGCACCTCGCTGTCAGGCGTCACCTTCATCTCGGTGCCGGGCAACGTGTATGGCAAAAGCTGGAGCTATCTGGCAGTGGCCCTGGGCTTTGTGGCGGGCTACGTCGTTATCGGCACCGTGCTGCTGCCGCTGTACTACCGGCTGCGGCTGGTGAGCATCTATTCGTACCTGGAGCAGCGCTTTGGCTACTGGAGCTACAAGACGGGCGCGCTGTACTTTTTGATTTCCCGGTCGCTGGGCTCGGCCCTGCGGCTGTACCTGGTGGCGGGCGTGCTGCAATTGGCGGTATTTGATGCCATGGGCGTGCCCTTTGCTGTGACCGTGGTGGTCAGCATCCTGTTCATTTACCTCTACACCTTCAAGGGCGGGCTGAAAACCATTCTCTGGACCGACACCTTCCAGACCCTGGCCATGCTGAGCTGCGTGGCCCTGAGCATCTACTTCATGTCGGATGCGCTGAATTATTCCTTCAAGCAGCTCGTCACGTCGGTGCGCGAAAGCTCCATGTCGCAGGTCTATTTCGCTGATTTTCGAGACGATAAATTCTTCTGGAAGCAGTTTGCCTCGGGTATGTTCATCACCATCGTGATGACCGGCCTCGACCAGGACCTGATGCAGAAAAACCTGAGCTGCCGCAGCCTCGGCGAGGCCCAGAAGAACCTGTTCTGGTTCACGCCGGTCATCGTGGGGGTCAACATCCTGTTCCTCACGCTGGGCGTGCTCATGTACCAATATGCCGCTGCCCGGGGCCTCAAGCTGACCGAGCTGCCCCAGCTCCTCAACCTCAAAGGCACCCTCGATACCGACAAGGTGTTCCCCTTCCTGGCTACCACGCAGTTCTCGCTCACGGCGGGCATCATCTTCATCCTGGGCATCATCGCCGTTACCTACGCCTCGGCCGATTCGGCCCTGACGGCCCTTACCACCTCGTTTTGCGTGGACTTTTTGAACATTCAGCAGTACCCCGAAGCCCGGCAGACGCGCCTGCGCCAGCTCACGCACCTGGGCTGGTCGGTGGTGCTCATCGTCATCATCCTCATCTTCCGTGCCCTCAACGAGCAGAGCCTGATTGATGCGGTGTATAAGGCTGCGGGCTTCACTTACGGGCCACTTCTGGGGCTATTTGCCTTCGGCATTCTCACGGGGCGGCAGCTGCGCGACCGGCTGGTGCTGCCCACCTGCACGGCGGCCGTGCTGCTCACGCTGCTCATCGTGTCGCACTCCGTGGAGTGGCTGAATGGCTACAAGTTTGGCTTCGAAATCCTGCTGCTGAACGGCGCGCTGGTGTACATCGGCCTGCTGCTGATTTCGCGTCCGGCCGATGCCGTGCCGCAGCCCGCGAACCTGACGGCGTAGTCCGGGGTTGAGGTATTTCGGGGGTTGATTCGTCTATCGCCCCACCGGCGGGCCGCGCCGCCGCGCATCCGGCCCCGTCTTTGCATTTCGTCGCTCATGAAGACTTTATTTGTTCCCCTCGCGCTGCTGGCCGCCTTCACCGCCCACGCCCAAGCGCCCGCCGCCCCGGCCACCGGCCAGACCATCATCCTGAAGCCCGGCAACATGCAGGTGCAGCGCAACCCCGCCGCCAACCGGCCCGACCGCGCCCCGGTGTACCCCGGCGGCGAGCAGGCCATGGGCCTGTTTTTCCTCGAACACATCAACTACCCCGCCGCGGCCAAAGCAGCCGGCATCACCGGCAAAGTGCTGGTGAATGCCACGGTGAATGAGGATGGTACCACCAGCAACCCCGTGGTGGCCGGGTCGCTCTCGCCCGAGTGCGACGCCGAGGCCCTGCGCGTGGTGAGCCTGCTCAACAGCTGGCAGCCTGCTATGCGGCGTGGCCGCCCGCTACCGGTGCTGGTGCAGCTGCCCGTGCCCTTCGGCGCGGCCGGCGTGATGCACGTGGAGCAGGTGAAGCGCCAGCCGGTGCACGGAAAACGTTAGTAGCCTCGTAGCACATGCTTTAGCTTGTGCCGCGCAAGCGCCATACGGTTCGCTTGCGCGGCACAAGCTAAAGCATGTGCTACAAGTTCACCCCCGCCTCATGCCCGGCAACCGAAATTGCCGCGTTATAATTAGCAGAACTAGATAAGACCCGATGGCCCGTAGTGGACTCAACACCAGCGGCAACGACGCAACCGCCGACCTGCCCAAACCGAAAGTAAACAAGGAATCACTCAAGCGCAGCCTGCGGATTTTCCGCTACGTGCTGCCTTATAAGGGCCTGTTCTCGGTGGGCCTGATGATGTTGCTGCTCAGCAGCAGCACGTTTATGGCGTTTCCGTTTCTGGCCGGCAAGCTCATCGACGCGGCTAACCACAAGCCCGTCGTCCTGCCTAACGGCATCGAGCTGGGCATCGACCGGATTGCCATTCTGCTATTCACCATCATCGTGTTTCAGGGCTTTTTCTCGTTTGGGCGCATCTGGTTCTTCACGCAGGTAAGCGAGTTCACGGTGCGCGACATTCGCAAGGCGCTCTACGCCAAGTTCGTGCAGCTGCCCATCCCCTTTTTCGAGCAAAACCGCGTGGGGGCCATCACCTCGCGCATCACCTCGGACGTGGGCCAGATTCAGGACACGTTTTCGTTGACGCTCGCTGAGCTGTTCCGGCAGATTTTCACGCTCGTTATCGGCATCACGGCCATCATGGTGGTGTCGGTGAAACTGTCGTTATTTATGCTGCTCACGTTTCCGCCCATTATTCTGGCGGCGGGGCTGTTCGGGCGCAAAATTCGCACGCTGGCCCGCACTACGCAGCAGGAACTGGCCACCACCAACACCATCGTGGAGGAAACCCTGCAGGCCATCAACTCGGTGAAAGCCTTTACCAACGAGCAGTTTGAGGCCCAGCGCTACGGCTCGGCGCTCGACCGCGTGGTGGCGGCGGCGTTGCGCAGCAACCTGTTTCGGGGCGGCTTCGTGTCGTTCGTCATCATTGGCCTCACCGGCGGCATCATCCTCATTCTGTGGCGCGCCGCCACGCTGGTATACAACCCCGGCCCTGACCATCTTGAAGTCAGCCAGCTACTTACGTTTCTGCTTTACACGGCCTTCATCGGCGCGTCCATCGCCGGCCTGGGCGAGATGTATGGCAAGGTGCAGAGTACGCTGGGCGCGTCGGAGCGCATCCTCGAAATTCTGGACGAAACGCCCGAGCCCACCCATATTGAGCCGGCCCGGGGGCTGGTACCGGCCCGCCTGCAGGGCGATATTCGCTACGAGCACGTCGCTTTCCGCTACCCCACCCGGCCCGATATCGCGGTGCTCAAGGATATCAACTTCCACATCGCGGCGGGCGAAAAAATCGCCCTCGTGGGCCCCAGCGGCGCGGGCAAAAGCACCATCGCCGGCCTGCTGATGCAGTTTTACCCCCTCAGCGGCGGCCGCATCATCGTGGACGGCCACGATGTGCAGGACTACGACCTCACCGGCCTGCGCCGCCACATCGGCATCGTGCCGCAGGAAACGCTGCTCTTCGGCGGCACCATTCGCGAGAACATCGCCTACGGCAAGCCCGGGGCCAGCGACGCCGAAATCATTGAATCGGCCCAGCGGGCCAACGCCTGGCAGTTTATCCAGGCCTTCCCCGAGGCGCTCGATACGGTGGTGGGCGACCGCGGCATCAAGCTTTCGGGCGGGCAACGCCAGCGCGTGGCCATTGCCCGCGCCATCTTGAAAAACCCCGCCATCCTCATCCTCGACGAAGCCACGTCCTCTCTCGACAGCGAAAGCGAAAAGCTGGTGCAGGGCGCCCTCGATGAGTTGATGGAGCACCGCACCAGCCTCATCATCGCCCACCGCCTCTCCACCATCCGCAAAGTCGATAAAATCCTGGTAATTGACGGCGGCCGCATTGTGGAAGCCGGCACGCACGACGAGCTGAGCGAGCGCGAAGGCGGGCTATACGCGAACCTGCTGCGCCTGCAGTTTGAGCTGACGTAAAGTATATTTGGTTTCACCCTATTCATGCTGCCATGACCATCACCGCAATTATTGAGCAAGGCGAAAATGGCTGGCTGGTGGGCCAGCTCCAGGAATTCCCGGCCGTTATTGACCAGGGAAAAACCGTCGAGGAATTAAAAAAGAACCTGATGCAGGGCCTGGAATTTTACCTCGAAGTGCAGCGCGAACAAACCGCGCAGGAATACGAAGGCCGCACGTTTACGCAGGAATTGTTGGTGGCGTAGATGAAGCGGCTGGAACTGGTAAAGCACATTCTGAGCCACGGCTGCATCATTCTGCGCGAAGGCGGCAACCACACGGCGCTGTTCAACCCGGCCAATAAGCGGCAAACGGTATTGGGCCGGCACCGCGAAATTGATAACGTGATGGCCCGCACCATTTGCAAGCAATTGGGAATACCGCCGTTGGCTTAACTGTGCAAGAATGACTTACAAGTTATTTACTTGGTGTAAAAACTGACTCTTCATGTTTTTTCTCAAAGCAATAATAGTAACCGTTCTATTGCTAGCGGCTACGCTTAGTGCCCTTGCTCAAAACAGGAAGAGTCAATATGTAATTCTGACTTTTGAGGATACATATAAAATATCCCAGCACGGTACAGATACTTACTACTGGATAATATCCGCCGATTCCCTGAAGCAACAGAATCGAATTTCGCCCTTTTTATTGAGTGGTTTTTCTAAAAATACATTGGAATCATGCTGTAAAGGAGAGCCAGTCGACCCTTTTGTAGTAACAACCGAAACTTCTTACGATTTTGCCAAATCATACTTTGTAAGCACAGATAGCCTACGAAAACTCATTTTCAAGAATCGCACAAATATTCAGGTTATCACTAAAAACTGGGCATCTGGGCAGAAGGAGAAAATTCAGGTCTTTGCAACTCCGATTTCAGGAAACTTCTGTAGTTCTTCCAGCATAGGCGAATACAATGGCCGAATTTATGTTTCTATTTCAAATTTTCAATACGTCGATAATTTTTGGGAAACTGTGCCAATAAAGTTAATCGAGCGAGATTTTACGGGGGTTGGATTTGCCGTATTCCAGAATTTATCTCGCAGCCGATAACTGCTTTTTCATTTTGAGAGTTATGGTTAATATTCCCAAAACCCGCGCCCCCGGCGCGGGTTTCGTACTTTTAGGCCCACAACAACTCTCCTCACTCTTTCTATTACTGATGAGCAAGCACTTCACAAGTTTCTCCGTCGCTGTTGCAGCGGCTGCTACCCTGCTGGCCACCCCGGCTGCCTACGCCCAAATCAAGACGCCCGCTGCCAGCCCCCAAAGCACTGTTTCGCAGCGCGTGGGCCTCACGGATATTACCATTACCTACTCGCGGCCGGGCGTGAAGGCGCGGCAAATTTTCGGCACGGTGGTGCCGTTTGGCAAGCGCTGGCGCACGGGTGCCAATGCCACTACCAGCATCAAGTTCTCGGATGATGTGACGATTGAGGGCAAGAAGGTGGCTGCCGGCGAGTACGGCATCTACACCATCCCGAACAAGACCGAATGGATGGTGGTGCTCAACAAGAACACCAAGCTGGGCGCCGACGTGGACGGCTTCAAGGACGACCAGGATGTGGCCCGCTTCAACATCAAGCCCTACAAGCTGGGCAGCAAGGTCGAAACGTTCACCATCAACTTCACCGACCTCACCCCTGCTACCGCCAATGTGGCCATGGAGTGGGAAATGACCGGGGCCAAGTTCAAGGTAATGGCCGACGTGGAAAGCAAAGTGATGGCCCAGATTGAGGAGAAAGTCACTAAAAACGACAACCCCGCCTCGACGGACCTCGCCGCCGCTGCCGTGTACTACTACGAAAACAACAAGGACCTGAAGCAGGCCCTGACCTGGATGGAAAAGGCCAACGCCGCCGAACCCACCAAGTTCTGGAACCTGAACACGGAAGCCAAAATCCGCCTGAAAATGAAGGACTATGCCGGCGCTACGAAAGCCGCTGAGGCTTCGAAGAAAGCCGCGCTGGCCGCCACGCCGCCGAACGGCGAGTACGTGAAGATGAACGAGGATTTGATGGCCGAGGCTAAGAAAATGGGCAAGTAAGCATCCCCCTCCGCACCCTGAGTTGGGCAAGAAGGCAGCTTTTGCGGAAGTTGCCGCCGCCTGACTATCAGCGAGCCATGGAAGGCCGCAGCACTGGTGCTGCGGCCTTCTTTTTTTCTATTTATCCGCCGCGTGCAGCTGGCTGTTCATGATGGTGGCCAGCATGGAATCGGGAAGTACCAGGCTGGTGAAGAAGTTGACCTTGGCGCTCATGGTGGGCAGGCTGCGGGCGTCGCCTTCCATTAAAGCGTCGTAGCCCTCTTCGGCCACGGTGCGCGCCGATACGGTATGGTTGGCAGCGCGGGTGTTTTCGGCGTGCGCCACCTGGAAGAAATTGGTATCGGTAGGGGGTGGGCAAAGCACAGTCATGGTCACGGCCGATTTCTGCTGCTTAAGCTCGTGCTGCACCGCTTCGGTGAAGCTGAGCACAAAGGCTTTGGTGGCGGCATACACGGCCTGGCACGGGCTGGGCGTGAAGGAAGCCAACGAGCCGACCTGCAGAATCCGGCCGTCGTTGCGGGCCACCATATCGCGCAGGTAGAGCTTGGTGAGCTGCACGAGGGCCGCCGCGTTTACCTGAATAATGGCGAGCTCCGTGGCCAAGTCAGTATCGGTGAAATAGCCGGTTTCGCCGAAGCCGGCATCGTTTACCAGCGCATCAATCTGCAGGCCGCGCGCCGTGGTTTCGGCGTAGAGCTGGGCGGGCGTTTCGGGGTGGCTGAGGTCGAAGGGCAGCAGCACAATTTCTACTTCTTCAAACTCCTGGTGCAGCAGCCGGGCCGCTTCTTTTAGCTCAGCGAGGTGGCGGGCTACGAGCACCACCCGATAATCGTCGCGGGCAAAACAACGGGCCAGTTCGAAACCGATGCCACTTGAGGCACCGGTAATCAGGGCGGTTTGGGCGTTCATAGCAGTTGGGGTTAGGTTAAATTGATTTACTATGTTAATATAATCATTAAATATTTATTATTATATACTATTGAAAACCAAACCGTTGCAATTCATAGAGTTTGGCCTATGCAATTGCGTTGATTTCGCGCAGGGATTTTATTTCTTTCCCAAAGCAGCATGTAGCCTGCTGATATAGAAGGCAAAAAGCCCGATTCCATGCGGAATCGGGCTTTTCCAAACCTTGGGTCATTGCGCCGGTCTGACCGCCCTAGGCGGTCTGACCGGTTGTCGTTGTTGCGATATCGTGCCTACTTCAACCGGTCAGACCGCCTAGGGCGGTCAGACCGGAGCAACGACTCCCTTCTCCCTTGGCGGCGCGTACTGGCTTCGTGAGGGACTCGGGCCGTTGTGCCGCTAGGGCAGCACCTTCACCACTAGCTGCGAAGCGTGGGCGGGCGAGTGATACAGCTGATGCGTGGCAACCTGAAAATCAGCCTCTTCGGCGTTGTAGATATTGTCGACGTATTTCTGCGGGTTGCGGTCGACGAGCGGGAACCAGGTGCTTTGCACCTGCACCATCATGCGGTGGCCGGGCTGGAAGGTGTGCATGAGGTCCTGCACGGTGAAGGGCACGGCGGTAACCTGGCCGGGCGTGAAGGGCTCGGGCTTGCTGAAGCTGTTGCGGAAGCGGCCGCGCATTACTTCGGAACGCACCATCTGCTGGTAGCCGCCCAAGTGCACGTTGGGGTTGAGGCGCGGATTGTCGGGGGTGTTGTCGGGGTATACGTCGATGATTTTCACGACCCAGTCGGCATCGGAGCCGGTGGTGGCCACTTGCAGCAGCGCCTGGATGGGGCCGGCCAGGGTGAGCGGCGCGGTGAGCACATCGGTCTGGTAGGTGAGCACGTCGGGGCGGCGGCTGGCGAAGCGCTGGTCGTCGGTCATATACTCGCGGGTCATGCCCACGTTGGTGGCTTCGGTGAAGGGCACGGGGTGGGCCGGGTCGCTCAGGAACTGGTCGAACTCGGAGCCGGCGGCGGGCTGCTCGAAGCCGATTTTACCGCCCGGCTGGAAGTAGAGCGTTTTCTCCTGCGTCTGCCGGGGCGGCCAGGCATCGAAGGTGCGCCACTGGTTGGTGCCGCTTTCAAATACGGTGGCTTCGGGCAGGTTGGCGGGCTTGCCATCTTTCAGATTGGCTTTGAAGAATGGGGCTTCAATATTCTGTTGATAATAGATGGACGGCGCGGCCCCGTAGGCCACGTTGCCCACCAGCTCGCCCGAGCCGCGCGCCCAGCCGCCGTGCACCCAGGGGCCCATCACGAGGCCGTTGCGCATACTGGGGTTCTGCTTCTCGATGCTCTTGTAGATGTTGAGCGCGCCGAATAGGTCCTCGGCATCGTTGAAGCCGCCCACGGTGAGCACGGCCGTGCCTTTTTGCAGGTTTTTGAGGTGGGGCCGCAGGTCGCGGGCCTGCCAGTAGTCGTCGTAGTTGGGGTGCTGCATCATCTCATTCCAAAACGCAACCTGGCCCTTGTAGTAGCGGGCATCGGCGTTTTTCAGCGGGCCCATCTTCATGAAGAAGTCGTAGCCGTCGGGGGTGCCGTGCTTGAAGCCGGGGTTGCCGGTGGGCGTGGGCTCGGGCCGGGGCAGGCCAAAACTAGCCAGGAAGTTGAAGGCGTGGGGCAGGAAAAATGCGCCGTTGTGGTGGAAATCGTCCCAGAACCAGTCGGCGATGGGGGCCTGAGGCGAGGCGGCTTTCAGGGCCGGGTGGCGGGCCAGCAGACCGGTGGCGGTGTAGTAGCCGGGGTAGCTGATGCCCCACTGGCCCACGCGGCCGTTGTTTTTGGGGGCCTGCTTGTTTTTCAGCAGCCACTCAATGGTGTCGAAGGTGTCGGTGCCCTCGTCGATATCGGTTTTGCCCTTGTGAACTTCCTTTTCGGGGCGCACATCCACGAAGGCACCTTCGCTCATATAGCGCCCGCGCACGTCCTGATACACAAAGACGTAGCCCTCGTGCATCATCTCGCTGCTTGGCCCCAGGTTCTTTTTCATGCTGACCGACTTGTAGGGGCCGATGGCGTAGGGCGTGCGGTTGAGCATAACGGGGTAGCGCACCTTGTCGGCATCGCTGGGCGCGTACACAATGGTGTAAAGCTTCACGCCATCGCGCATGGCCACCTGGTGTTCCGTCTTTTTGTAATGCTCCTTGATGTAGGAAGTATCGGCCATCACAGTAGCATAGCGGGCCTTTTCGACCTCGGACCACACCGGGTACGCGGGGCCGGGCTGCTGGGCAAGCGCCGGGATGGCCGCCGTCGCGCCAAGCATCAGGGCAAATAGAAGAGTTGATTTCATGCAGTGCAGGATTTGAATGGGAGTACGCCGGTAAAGGTAGAAGCCTCACTCAAATACACAGCTTTAATCCGCGCAGTTTTCGGGTTGATGGCCGGCCTTCTGTAACGCTCCCCTGCTACTGGCCCCGGCCCTGGATTATCAGCAGTCGCTTCACGTTATCTACCTCAATCTCATCGGGCTGGGTTCTGAGCACGCGGCGCAGGTCTTTGGGCGAGCGGCCGCCGAATACTACTACTTTCAGGCCGGCGGCGTGGGCCTGGGCGCTTTGCTCGGGCGTCACGCGGTCGGCATCTAGCACCACAGTGTGCACCTTTTCCGTTTTAGCCACTTTCAGGCCGAAGGCAAATTCGTCGGAAGCAATTTCGAGGCCGATGCGCACGCCCGGCATGGCGGCGCGGGCCAGCCTTACGGTGGACCCTTCCATCGTAATAAACAGGACTTTATCGAGCGGAACGTGGTTGCGGGCGAGGGTGCGGGCAATCTGGCGCACCAGCAGGGGCACCTGCTCGTGCTGGCGGCCGGGGGGCAGGCACTGGTCGTCCTCGTGCAAGTCGAGGTGGATGAAGGGGAACGTGGGCCGGCGGTTGAGGCGGGCCAGCAGGGTATCGAAAGTGATGGGCCGCTCCTTCTGGATGAGGTCGTAGGGAAAGCCGCCTTTGTAGCGCAGCTGGGTGATTTCGGCGGCCGTGCGCTCGCTCACGCAGCCGGTGCCGGTGCTGCCGTCCTGCAAATGCTGGTCGTGGTAGAGCATTACCACGCTGTCGCGGCTCATTTGCAGGTCAACTTCTACGCCATCGGCCCCGCGCAGCAGGGCGCGCCGGATGCCGCGCCAGCTGCTCGGCGGCCGGAAATTGAACGGGCTGATGGGCGTGTAGAAGCCGGAGCCGGCGTGGCCCAGCACCACCAGCTTGGGGTTGGCTACGGGTTTGGTGGCGGTGCAGGCCGCCAGCGTTGCTATCAGGAAAAGCGCCAGGGAAGCGGCGGGGAATAAGCGGAATTTTCTCATGCAAAAATGTAGGCCGATACGCGCCGGCTGGGGGCTGAACGGGAATGAAGTTGGCAGGTTGTAGCGACGCAAAGGGGCGCGGCGCTACAACCCCGCCGCCACCTGACGCGGCCTATCCAGCAAGCCGAACAAAAACGTGAGCGCCACCACCAGCCAGATGGAGAACCATACGTCGCTGAGGTAGTGCGCGCCCAGCACCAGCCGGCCCAGCGCAATGAGGCCCGGCAGCACCAGCAGCGGCCCCCGATACTTGGGGAAAGCCACCGCCAGCGGCCAGAACAGACTAAAATAAGTAGCAGTGTGCGTAGAAGGGAACGAGTCGTTGTGCGGACCGGTAGCCCACAGGCCCGTGCCCGCGTAGCCGGTGCCGAACAGCACCTCGGGCCGCAGGCGGTGCACCGTGCCTTTCAGCACGTTGGCCAGCACCATGCTGAACTCGTGGGTGAGCAGCAGGATAAGGAAGATGGTGGCTTCTTTCTTCTTGAACGCGTAGCGGCCCACCGCGAAGGCCAGCCCCAGCGCCAGAAAGATGATGGGCATGCCCACAACGTGCATCATCAGCGCATCGTGGATTTTATCGGCGGTGGCCGTGAGGGCGGCGAAAAACGGGGCCGCGCCGCCGAAATGTCCGTGGATGAACCGGGCCAGTGGCTGGTCGCCGAATGCTATCAGCAGGGCGCAGGCGGGTAGCGTGAGGGCCGTGAAAGCGAGGAACTGGCGGAGGGTCATGGATAGTCAGTTAAGAGTTAGGAGTGATGAGTTAAGAGTTGACGGGCAGCAATCATCGAGCAATTATTTTCAACTCTTAACTCATCACTCCTAACTCTTAACTCAAGACCTTACCCCAGCGCCTGATTCAGGGCGATGATGGCCGTTTTATAGTCCTCGCGGCCCACGATAAACTGGATATTCACCTTGCGCAGCGCGAAGCCGGCGCTGCGGATGTTGATGCCCGCATCGGCCAGGGCGCCGGCGGCGCGGGCCAGCAGGCCGGGCTCGTCGATGTTGGAGCCGATGAGGCAGACCAGGGCGGCCGGCTGCACGGTCACGTTCTCGTACTTGGCCTCCAGGGCGGCCACGAGCTGGGGTTTGAGGTCCTTTTCCCAGATGAGCAGCGAGATGCTGTTGGCGCTGGTGGCCTTGAAGATGTAGCTCACGCCGAGGTCGAAAAACACCTGCATCAGGTGCAGGTCGAAGCCGGCGGCGCCCACCATTAGTGGGTCGTGAATGTCGATAATGGTGACTTTCTCGGTGCCCGTGATGACTTCGATGCGCTTGGTGGGCGAGATGTAGTCGCGGGTGATGAGCGTGCCGGGGTGCTCGGGCTCGAAGGTGTTTTTGATGCGCAGGTCGATGGCGTTTATCTCCAGCGGCTTCGAGGCTTTGGGGTGAATGGCCTCCATGCCCACGTCGGCGAGCTGGTCGGCCACGTCGTAGTTGGTGAAGCCGATGGGGTGGCACTGGTCCACGCCCACCAGGTTGGGGTCGGCCGAGCTCAGGTGGTATTCCTTGTGAATAATGGCCTCCTGGGGCCGCACGGCCACGGCAATCTTGCTGAAGGTGACTTCGGAATACCCTCTGTCGAACTCGCGCATAATGCCCTCAATGCCCTTGGTATAGCCGGTGGCAATGCTGATGGTGCGCGGAAAATCAATGTCCGTAAACGCCTGCCGGATGCGCTCGTCAATGGTCAGCGGCTGGGCGTCGTCGAAGCCGCTAAGGTCGACCAGGGTGGCGTGCACGCCCCGGTTTTGCAGGATGTTCACGGAGTTGAAGGCCGAGTGGGCCTCCCCTATCGAGGCCAGAATTTCGCGGGCGGCCTGCAGGATGTTCACGCTATTCACGTAGCCGGAGGCCAGCACGTTTACCAGGCTTTCGAGGTAGGTCTGGGCCTGGTCGATGCGCTGCTGAATGAAGGCATCGGCCACGGTCAAATCGAGGCCCAGCGGCTCGTAGTTCTTGTTCAGCTCCTTGAGCCGGGCAGCCACGTCCTGCAGCGGCTGGCTAAACTCCTGGCCCTGGGTGATGTGGTGGTAGACGCCGGGCGCGCCGGTTTTCTTGTTCTCCAGCAGCCAGTTGGTGACGTTGGCGTAGGCCGACACCACAAAAATGCGGTTGTACAGCTTCGCGCCCTCGCGGCCGTGGAAGATGATGTTGTCGAGGACGTCGGCGAAGGCGGTCATCGAGGTGCCGCCGATTTTTTCTACTGTGAGCACGGGTATACGAGAGGCCCGGAAGCCTGAAAATGGTAATCAGAACACAAAAGAACGTCATGCCGAGCGCAGCCGAGGCATCTCGCGTGTGGAAGTAATTCAATTGATTGGTTTACTTCCACACGCGAGATGCCTCGGCTGCGCTCGGCATGACGTTCTTTTGCTGCTTCTACTGTACCGGCTCCTTCCCGTAGGAAATCATGTTCGTGATAATCCGGTACGCGCCCGGCACGCCCGCTGGCAGCTCCCGAAACAGCGACAGGCCCGTGTAGATGTAGTGGCCCTTGCCGTAGTCCGTCACCAGAATGGCGCTTTCCTTGGCCGCCTCGCCGGGGTCGTGGCTGGAAATGACGGTCTGGTATTTCGGGTCCCACTTCGAGGGGTAATAGAGGCCCTGCTCCTGCACCCAGCCTTTGAAATCCTGCTCGGTGATTTTGTTGGGCGCGGCCAGCAGCGGGTGCTTCGTCAGAGTCACGGGGGCATCTTCCACCGTTACCCGGTCGTTGGAGAGCGTCATTGGGTAGGGGCCGATTTCGGGCAGCACGGTGCCCCGGTTCACCACGTACTGCACCACCACGTTGCCGCCGGCTTCGATGTATTTGAGGATTTCAGCCTGCCTGGTTTTCAGGGCATCGACGGTGTTGTAGGCGCGGATGCCGACCACGAGGGCATCGAAGGGCTTGAGGCGGGCGGCGCTGATTTCCTCGGGCTTGAGCAGGGTGACGGTGTAGCCGATTTGGCGCAGGGCGTCGGGCACTTCGTCGCCGGCGCCCATGAGGTAGGCCACGTTCTGGCCGCGCCGCTTCAGGTCGAGCTTCACCAGCGGGGCCACGGCTTCGGGGAAGAGGAACTGCGTGGGGATGTGCGGGTACTCAATCTTCTGGATGCCGCGGGTAAACACCTCACCCCCCCGGCCCCCCTCTCCTTGGGGAGAGGGGGGAGCCAATGTGGCAATGGCGCGCAGCTCGGCGCGGCCGGGCGCGGCGCCGGCCAGGGGCTGCACCTGGAAGTTCACGGTCAGCTCCTCGTCTTTGGCGGCGAGGGCGAAGTCGGCGGTGGCGGGCTCGCACTTCCAGCCGGCGGGCAGGGCCAGGGCCAGGCGGCCGCTCACCCCGGCGCGCCCGGCCCGCAGCGTGACGGGCACGGTCTTGGGCTGGGCATCGGCGAAGACGTAGGAACGGGCGGGCGGCAGGTTCACCAGCACGGGCGGCACCACAGCCAGCGGCTGGTATAATTCGCCCAGCACGGGGTCGGTGTGCTTGTATTGAACGGGGACATTATAGGACAACATTTGACCGCCCACCAGAAACCGGAAATGAATCATACCAACCGGACTATTTTCCGGCTTTCCTCGGTCACTCTGGTTTTTAACTGAGTACATTCCAACCGATGCATTTTCGCGCATCCAATAAGGCTGTGAAACCAAATAGCTTTCAAATTTGCCTTTAAGGCTAATTGTATCGGTCACCTTTTTATCACGAGCTAGCTCTATCTTCTGGCCTTCATTTCCATGTATACCATTCAAAGCTGTTATTCCCATCATTGCGGCTGATGCGGAGGAATACACATATCCTTCCTTGGCAATTAGTTGAACAGGCACGTTTGAACGGTTCAAAACTTCATAAGTAATAAGGGCGGAAGATTTGCCAGAAATGTTGAAATCAGTAGTTGGACTAGCTGCTGTGGCATCTATGCTAAGACCAAGGCATGCCTTCAGCAACTCATCAATCTGAGCTTGCTTGGTTGCAACCCAAAAATGTGCTCCTGATAATTCATCTTTAGCATGGCTCAGTTTTGCTTCACTATCCAGTTCTTTAGATTGGAAATCACTGAAAGCTCCTTGATGAAACTTATTTAACTGCTCTCGCACCTTCAGCAGCCCCGCCACGCTGGCGCTGGGGTTGCTCGCGTCATACTTGCGAATCACCTCCTCGATGAGCTTGCCCACGGCCGCGCCGCCGGGCACCCGGTTCCAGGTCTGATCCACGCCTTCGAACAGGTCTTTGGTGGCTTTGTCGCCTTTCACGGGCTGGAAATACTCCAGCGCCTCGCCCCGCTGGGCGGCCGAGCCGAAGCCCTGGCTGCGGTGGTTGGAGCGGCTGCGGGCCGCGATTTCGCCGTAGCTCTGGCCCAGCAGGGGGTTGTAGCCGCCGGCGTCGAGCCGGAGGTAGCCGTCCATGTTTTCGCCGGGCTTCACGAAGAAGCTGCCGGTGTTCCAGAAGAGCCGCTTGGGCTGCCAGGCTTGCACGTATTGGAGCTGCTCGGGGAAGCGCTTGGGGTCGCCGGCGGCGTCGAAGGCTTCGGCGGCGAGGATGGCGCTGGCCTGGTGGTGGCCGTGGCCGGCGCGGGCATCGGGCGGGAAGCGGGTGATGAGCACGTCGGGCCGGCGCTGACGGATGACCCACACCATGTCCGCGAGCACCTGCTCCTTGTCCCAGATGCGAAAGGTTTCGTCGGAGGTTTTGGAGAATCCGAAGTCGTTGGCGCGGGTGAAGAACTGCCGGCCGCCGTCGAGCCGCCGGGCCGCCAGCAACTCCTGCGTGCGAATCACGCCGAGGCCCTCGCGCAGCTCGGGGCCGATGAGGTTTTGGCCGCCGTCGCCGCGGGTGGCGCTCAGGTAGCTGGTTTCGAGCAGGCGCTCGTTGGCCATGTAGGCGATGAGGCGGGTGTTTTCGTCGTCGGGGTGGGCGGCGATGTACATCACCGAGCCGAGGACGTTGAGCTTTTTGAGGCCCAGCAGGATTTCGGAGGAGGTGTAGGTTTTGGGGGTTTGGGCTCGGGCTTCGCTAATTAATAATTGAGAATTAATAATTAGGAATGCCAGGACGGCCAGAGGACGAAGGGAACGAATCATGCGCGGGAAACCGGGTTTGAGGGCGTGAAGTTACCGGCCGAATGGTCGTCGCCCGCGCCGCCCGCCGGTCTGACCGCCCTAGGCGGTCTGACCGGTTGAAGCAAGAACGATTGAGAATGCACGGGCTTGCTATATTTCGTGGGTTATTTCCGGATGACAATCGGGCGTACTTTCTCATGACAACCGGGCGTACTTTCCTCACTTCAACCGGTCAGACCGCTTGGGGCGGTCAGACCGGCGGGCGGCGCAACATCCCGCTCCGCTGGCACGTCTTTGGCTTGCCTGAACTTCATTTGTGCCCAAATCGGTTTACCACCCACACTGGCTGCCCTATGGCGGCCCTTTACTTTACTTATGACGATTCTTCCTTTCCGCCGTTGGTCCCTTTCGCTGGCCCTGTTGACGCTGCCGGTTCTGGCCCAGGCGCAGGCGGTGAATGCCCCTACGCCCGCACCCACCCCGCCCACCGGCGATATGAGCGCCGCCCAATGGTACCTCAAAGACCCGCAGCTCGACAACGTGCCCGGCGTGGGGGCCACCCGCGCCTACGCGGAAATCCTCAAAAACCTGGTTCCGACGCCCGTTATCGTGGCCGTGATTGACTCCGGGATTGATACGGCCCACGTCGACCTCAAGCCGGTGCTGTGGGTGAACCGGGGCGAGATTCCCGGCAACGGCATCGACGACGACAAGAACGGCTACATCGACGATGTGCACGGCTGGAACTTCCTCGGCGGCCCCGACGGCCGCAACGTGAACGCCGAAACGCTGGAAATGACGCGCATTGTGGCCGCCGGCCGCAAACGCTTCAAAGGCATCACGGCCAAGACCGTGAAGCCGGCCGACAAGGCTACCTACGCGCTCTATCAGAAAGCCGAGAAAGCGTATTCGGCCCGCCTCAAGGAGGAAACCGAGCGTAGCAAGCAGGTCGAAGAAATGTCGGGGCCTCTCACCATGATGGTGACCAACATGAAGCAGGCGCTGGGCACCGACAAGCTCGACACCACCGCCCTCAAAAACGCCAATACCAGCGACCCCAACCTGAAACGCGCCGTGGCTGGCATGCTCGACATGATGCGCCAGACCGGGGCCGCCGATGCCGATGCTCTGCTCAAGGAACTGAACGAGGGCATGAAGCAGGAGCGCAGCATGCTGGACAATTCGCTGAACCTGAGCTTTAATCCCCGGGCCGACATCATCAAGGACGACCCCGAGGACGTGAGCCAGCGCTTCTACGGCAACAACGACCTCCACGGCCCCGACCCCATGCACGGCACCCACGTTGCGGGCATTATCGCGGCGGTGCGGACCAACAACCTCGGCATCATGGGCCTGGCCCCCGACCCGGTGCGCATCATGGTGGTGCGGGCCGTGCCCGACGGCGACGAGCGCGACAAGGACATTGCCAACGCCATTCGCTACGCCGTGGACAACGGCGCGCAGATTATCAACATGAGCTTCGGCAAGGAATTCTCGCCCCAGCGCCCCGCCGTGGAAGCCGCCTACAAGTACGCCGCCCAGAAAGGCGTACTGCTGGTGCACGCCGCCGGCAACGAAAACCACAACCTCGATGTGGCCGACAACTACCCGGCCTCGTTCTACCTGAACAACACCACCATCCCGAACCTGCTCACGGTGGGCGCATCCGGCCCGAAGGACAACGTGAACCTGACCGCCGATTTCTCGAACTACAGCAAGAAGGGCGTGGACGTATTCGCGCCCGGCGTGGGCATCTACAGCACGCTGCCCGGCAGCACCTACGGCAACGAAAGCGGCACCAGCATGGCCTCGCCCGTCACGGCCGGCGTGGCAGCAGTCCTGAAATCGTACTTCCCCAAGCTCACGGCGGTCGATTTGAAGCGCATCATCATGCAGTCGGCCCAGGTGCACCACACCAAAGTCCAGACGCCCGGCGGCGAGAAGCAGGTTGATTTCTCGACGCTGTCCGTAACCGGCGGCGTGGTGGATATGTACGAAGCCGTGAAGCTGGCGCAGAAGGCAACGCTGTAGGGCGGCCTGACAGTGTCACCTCACCCCCTGCCCCTCTCCTTGGGGAGAGGGGAGCCTGACGAAATTTAACGAGAAGAGCCAATTGCTGCACGCAATTGGCTCTTTTTCATTTATAGCTATTTGACGCCAGCGCGGAACTGGCTCCCCTCTCCCCAAGGAGAGGGGCAGGGGGTGAGGTGAGGCGGGAGGCCCCTACCCCACATCCACCCCTTTTTCCTCTTTCTGGAAGCTGCTTAGCACCAGCCGGTCCGTCAGGCCGGGCAGCCATTTGTTGAGGAAAACCACCAGCTTGCCCTGGCCCGTGAGCACTAGGGTGCGCTTGCGCTGCTGCACGGCTTTGAGGATTTCCTGGGCTACGGCTTCGCTGCTCATCATGGCGCCTTCGTCGCGCGGCGACTCGCCCTGCGACGAGCCGTCGGCGGCCAGCGCGGTCTGGCGGATATTGGAGGCGGTGAAGCCGGGCGCGGCCGTGAGCACGTTCACGCCCTGGTCGAGCAGCTCCGTGCGCAGGGCTTCGAGGAAGCCGTTCATGGCGAATTTGGAGGCCGAGTAGCCCGTGCGCCCCGGCAGGCCCCGGTAGCCCGCAATGCTGCTGATGCCCACGATGCTGCCCTTGCTGGCCAGCAAATGCGGCAGGGCAAACTTGGTGGTGAACACGGTGCCGAAGAAGTTGGTCTGCATCAGGCGCTTGATGACTTCAAGGTCGGCATCCTGAAAGCGGGCGCGCATGCTGATGCCCGCGTTGTTGAGCAGTACGCTGAGGCCGCCGAAGCGGGCCACGGTTTCGGCCACGGCGCGCTCGGCGGCGGCCTCGTCGCCTACATCGGCCCGGATGGTGAGGTGGGCCACGCCGGCGGCGGCCAGCGCGGCGGCGGTATCGGCGAGTTTAGCTTCGTCGCGGCCAGTGACGGCCACCTGGTAGCCGGCCCGGCCAAAGGCCAGCGCGCAGGCCCGGCCAATGCCCGAAGTGCCGCCGGTGATGAGAACAGTGGGAGTTGCCATAAACGAAAAGGAATGGCCCGGTCGGGCCGGGAGAAGACGGGCAAATAATATTGGCAAATTTACGGATGGCTGGTGCGATTTTTGCGCCGCCCGATTAAACCTGTTTCCCGGGTTCTGGTCAGGTAGTTGCCGGGCGGACGGGGGTGGGCAGTAGGCGAACCGGTGGGTTGAGTGGGCGACTCACAGTCGGCAACGGCCGATTGTGGGCAGGCCATCCCTGCTTTCTGCTTACATTTATCCGTTGAATTCAATTGCTTTATTTCAAAGTACCGTATGCATCCACACCTACGTTCCTGGTCCCGGTTCACGCCGGGTTTTATAGCTGTTTTGCTGGGACTGGGCGTGAGCTCAGAGGCCGCCGCCCAAACCACCTGCCCCATTGCGGCCGTATGCACGCCGGGCAACGCCACCAGTGGCCAAGCCAACCTTTTTGGCATGGGCATCCTCAACGTTACCGTTGGGAACAACCTCATTAACAACACTACGGGCAACTACATCGACGGCTACCGCGACTACGGCTGCACCTCCAACGCGGCCCTGAACGTGGGCCAGACCTACACCATCAGCGTGCGCACCGGCCCGAACACGAACGAGAACGTGAAGGTCTGGATTGACTATAACAACGACGGGGCCTTCACCGGCAACAGCGAGCTGGTGTTTGATGGGCCCAACAGCATTGTGCACACGGGCACGTTTGCGCCGCCCACCACGGCCGTGCTCAGCACCAACCTGCGCATGCGGGTGGCGTCGGACTACGCGCTGGGCATCGTGCCCACCTCGTGCTCCACGCCCCAGTATTCGCAGGTGGAAGACTACAGCGTGCGGCTGTCGTCGAACGTGAGCGCGCCGGTGGCTGTGTTCACCACCAACGGCACCACCACCTGCTCCGGCACCGTGCAGTTCACCGATGCCAGCCAGAACCTGCCCACTTCCTGGCTCTGGACCTTTGGCGACGGCACCACCAGCACCCTGCAAAGCCCCTCGCACACCTACACCACGGCCGGCACCTACGCCGTGACGCTGCGCGCTACCAATACCGTAGGCAGTACCACCAGTGCCGCCACCACCATCACCTACAACGCCTCGGTGCCGCTGGCGGCCAGCTGCTCGCCCCAAACCACCAACTACTTTGCCAACTACGGCATCACCCGCTTCCGGCTGGGCGACATCGACAATACCTCGGCCGACGGCAGCGCCGGCTACCAGGATTTCACCTGCCCGCAGCGCACCGATTTGATTGTGGGCGTGAATAACCCGATGATTATCACCACGGGCGGGGTGAACCCGCACGACATCCGGGTGTACCTGGACGTGAACAACAACGGCGTTTTTGCGGCTTCCGAGCTGGTTTATACCGGCCTGAACACGGCCAGCCCCGGGGCCACCACCACCTTCACCCTGCCCACCGGCACCGTGCTCAACCAGCCCCTGCGCCTGCGCGTGATTGCCGATGCCATTGGCAACACGGCCGGGCCCTGCGTGAACCCCGTGAGCGGCCAGGTGGAAGACTACACCATCATTGCCCGGCCCAATACGCTGCCGCCCATCATCAACTTCAGCACCAACTACGTGGTTGGCGGCTGCGTGAATCCCATTCAGTTCACCGACCTCACCACCAACGTGCCCATTTCCTGGCTGTGGAGCTTCGGCGATGGTACGACCAGCACCCTGCAAAACCCCACGCACACCTACACCGCCTCGGGTACCTACAACATCACCCTCTCGGCCACCAATGCCAACGCCTCGGCCAGCGTGACGCGCCTGAACGCGGTAACCATTCAGGTGCCCTGCCTCACGTATTGCGCGTCGAACGGCACGGGGGGCACCGGCCCCGGCGGGCAGCAGCTGCCCAGTCCGTTCTTCATCGCCACCGTGGGCATTGCCAATGCCACCCCGGCTTTCGTCAATAACAGCAGCGTTGCCACGGGTGGCTACGCCAACTACACGAGCCTGACCCTATCGGCCAGCGTGGGCAACTCCCTTAGCCTGACGGTGGGTACCAATCTGGCCGCGCAGCACCGCACCTCGGCCTGGGTAGACTGGAACATGAACGGCACGTTTGATGCCTCCGAGCTGGTGGTGAATGGCACGGCTAACGCCAATACCTTCACCGCGCCCTTCACGGTGCCCGCCGGCATGGCAGGCAGCACGCCCCGCATGCGGGTGATGGTGGTGGCCAACGCCACCGGCGGCACGCCCAACCCCTGCGCCACCAATCTCATCAACGCCGAAGTGGAGGACTACCAGCTGCGGATACTGCCCCTGGCCACCCGCGATGCCCAGGCCCTGCCCACCCTCAGCCTCTTCCCCAACCCCACCCTGGACGGGCGGGTGAGCCTGCGCCTGCCCGATGCCAGCGCCGCCGGCCTCTACACCACCGAGGTGCAGAACCTGCTGGGCGCCACGGTGCTGCGCACGGCCCTGCGCCTGGGCCCGGCCGCCGATGCCCAGCTGGACCTGAGCGCCCTGCCGGCCGGCGTGTACGTGCTGCGCCTGCGCGACGCGCAAGGCCAGACCGCCCTGCGCCGCGTGGTGCGCGAATAACCCATAATCTCTTGCGAGCCGCAACCCGGCTTGCCCTCCGTTTCCAGCCGCCCCGGCCGCCTTCTGGCAGTCGGGGCAGCTTTTCAGCTTTCCTACCCTTCATTTTATTGTATGCCTACAACCTTACTCCGGCGTTTTTTGGGGCCGATACTACTACTGGCGCTGCTGGTGCTGGGCGTGCGCCCGGCGCAGGCCTCGCACCTATTGGGTGGCGAGATGAGCTACCGCTACCTCGACGCCACCGGGCCCGCTACCAGTCCCTTTCGCTACGAAATCACCCTGACCATTTATAGCAACGGCCTGTATACCAATGCTAACCCCAATAATGGCATTGCGGCTCCGCCGGTTAGCGCACCGATTGAAATCTACAACCGGACCACCGGGGTGCGCATTGCCAACTATACTTTCAGCCGCACGTCGCCCACGGCTACCAACGCCAACCTGCCGCCGCCCATTGCCCCGCCCGTGCCGCAGGGCTGCGCCGTGAGCGGCCCCAGCCAGCCGTTTTACCTGTGCAAATACGTGCAGACGGTGAACCTGCCGGTTTCCTTTGATGGCTACTACGCCGTGTACTCGGTGGGTGCCCGCAACAACACCCTGACCAACGTGAACAACCCCAGCGGGGGCACGGGCGGCAACGTACCGCTGACGCTGTACGTGAGCATGGCGCCGCCGCTGATTTACAACCGCTCGCCCGTATTTTCGGATACGGCCGTAGCCATCGTGTGCAAAAACGACACCACCATCACGCTCAACAATGCCTTCGACCCCGACGGCGACCGCCTGGTGTACTCCTTCGGCACGCCCTACGGCTTCCCAACCCCCGGCGGCACTTTCCCGCCATTTCCCCAACCGGTACCCTACTACCCGGCTTACAGCGCGGCCAACCCCTTTGGGACGGGCGCGGGCAACTTTGCGACCATCAACGCCAGTACGGGCATTGCCAAGTACGGGGCCAGCACCAATGGCCTCTACGTAGTAGCGGTGGACGTGGCAGAATACCGCACCATCAACGGCGTGGAAGTGCTGATTGGCACCACTCGACGAGACTTGCAGCTGGTGGTATCGACCTGCCCGCCCACTACGGCGCCGGTACTGCCGGCCCCTACCCTCACTCCCCGCAGCTATACCATTGAGGAAGGCCAGTCGCTGACCATTCCGATTACGGCCACGCAGGCCAGCGGCAACCACCCCCTGGTGCTCACCGTGAACAGTGCCCTGCTCGATGGTAGCGGGCCGTTCAACACCACCTTCAATGGCAGCACGGGCACGGTGCAGCCCGGCAACCTGACCGGCACGGCCACCGCCACCGGCACCGGCTCAGTATCGGGCACGTTCATCTACAACTCTGCCTGCGGCCAGGCCCGCACCACGCCCTACGACCTGGGTGTGACCGTGAAGGATAACGGCTGCGGCGGCAAGCTGGCTTCCGATATTTTCCGGGTGACGGTGACGCGCGCCGCCGGCCCCAACGCCATTACCGGCCCCACCACGGTGTGCGACCCCGCCACGGTGCGTACCTACACCGCCGCCGGCCCCGTGCCGGCTTCCTACCGCTGGCGCATTACGGGCGGCACCATCACGAGCGGCCAGGGCACCAACGCGGTGCAGGTGACCTGGGCCAGCGCCAATACCACCGGCACGCTCTCGCTCAAGGGCATTTCGACCTACGGCTGCCTGTCTGACTCAGTGGTTAAAACCGTGGATATCCGGCCGCTGCCGGCTCTCACAGCCACGGCCCTCGCGCCCAGCATCTGCCTGGGCACGTCGACTACGCTGACGGTGACCGGTCTGGCGGGCCTTACCTACGTGTGGTCCGGTGGCGGCATCAGCTCCACCAGCACCACCGTTACGGTGACGCCCACCGCCACCACCACCTACACTGTGACCGGCACCGACGGCACCTGCTCCATCACGGCCACCGTGACGGTGACCGTGACGCCTCCGCCCGTGGCCAATGCCGGCCCGGCCCGCACCATTTGCCCCAACGTGGCTTCTACGCCGCTGGGCGTGGCAGCTGTCACTGGCTTTACCTATACCTGGACGCCAGCCCTGGGCCTGAGCAGCACCACCGTGGCCCAGCCCACCGTGACGCTGCCCAACACCACCGGCGCAGCCATCACCCAGACCTACACGCTCACCGTATCCTCCGGCCCAAGCTGCTCCAGCACTTCTTCGGTGGTGGTGACGGTGAGCCCCGCCGCCGTGGCCGATGCCGGCCCGGCCCGCAGCACCTGCTCGGGGGTAGCTTCGGCCGCCATTGGCACTGCCGCACTGGCCGGCTACACTTATAGCTGGAGCCCGGCCACCGGCCTGAGCAGCGCCACCGTGGCCCAGCCCACCGTAACGCTGCCCAACCTGACCGGCACGCCCATCACCCAGACTTATACTGTGACGGCTACTAACAGTACAGGCTGCACCGCGACCTCCACGGTCATCATTACCATCAACCCCGCCGCCGTGGCCGTGCCCGGCCCGGCCATCAGCTTCTGCTCGGGCACGGTTTCGGCCCCGCTGGGCGGCACGGCTACGCCCGTAGCCGGCACTACCTACAGCTGGAGCCCGGCCACTGGCCTGAGTGACCCGACTGTTGCCAACCCCACGGTAACGGGCATTAACACGACGGGCGTGCCCATCGTGAGAACTTATACCCTGATTACCACTTCGCCCCTCGGCTGCCCCTCCGCCCCTGCCACCGTGGTGGTGACCATCAACCCCGCCGCCGTGGCCGATGCCGGCCTGGCCAAGGCGACCTGCTCGAACGTGCCCGTGGCCATTGGCAACGGCGCGGCCGTAGCCGGCACCACCTACGCCTGGAGCCCGGCCACCGGCCTGAGCAGCACCTCGGTGCTGAACCCGACCGTGACGCTGCCCAACCTGACCGGTGCCCCCATCACCCAGACCTACACCCTGACGGCTACTACCGCCAACGGCTGCACCGCCACCAACACCGTGGTGGTAACCATCAACCCGGCTGCCGTGGCCGATGCCGGCCTGGCCAAGGCGACCTGCTCGAACGTGCCCGTGGCCATCGGCAACGGCGCGGCCGTGGCCGGCACCACCTACGCCTGGAGCCCGGCCACCGGCCTGAGCAGCGCCTCGGTGCTGAACCCGACCGTGACCCTGCCCAACCTGACCGGTGCCCCCATCACCCAGACCTACACCCTGACGGCCACCACCGCCAACGGCTGCACCGCCGCCAATACCGTGGTTGTGACCATTAACCCCGCCGCCGTGGCTGTGGCCGGGGCCAACCAGGCCGTGTGCTCGGGTTCGACCATTACGCTGGGCGCGGCCCCGGTAACGGGCTACACCTATAGCTGGAGCCCGGCCACCGGCCTGAGCAGCATTACCGTGGCCAACCCCACCTTCACGCTGACCAACACTACGACCACCCCAAACCCCATCACCTTCACGCTGACTGCCACCACCGCCAACGGCTGCGTGGCCACCAGCCCCGTGACCGTGACCGTGAACCCTGCCGCCGTGGCCGATGCCGGCCCCGCCGCCGCCGTCTGCGACCTCAAAACCATTACCCTGGGCACTCCGGCCCGCACCGGCTACACCTATAGCTGGGCCCCGGCTACGGGCCTGAGCAGCAGCACTGCCGCCCAGCCCGTGCTCACGGCCTCGAACACGACGGCCCTGCCCATCACCCGCACCTACACCGTGACGGCCACCACCGCCAATGGCTGCGTGAGCACCAGTGCCGTGGTCGTGACCATCAACCCGCGCCCGCTGCCTTCCGCTATTGTGGGGCCGGCCTCGGTATGCCCCACGGTGACGGGCATTGCCTATTCGGTAGCTAATCCCGTGGGCTCGGCCTTTACCTGGCTGATTCGCGGCGGTACCATTGCCAGCGGCCAGGGCACCACGGCCATCGCCGTGGACTGGGGCGTGGCCAGCACCGGCGGCTACCTCAAGGTATTCAGCCTGAATGCCCAGGGTTGCTCGTCCGACACCACTACCCTGCCCATCATCATCAACCCACGCCTGCAAACGGTGCGGCCCACCGGCCCCGGCGACATTGTGGCCATAGCCCCGCTGCCGCGCGCCGTGTGCCAGGCCGATGGCCCCTACCGCTACGTGAGCGGCGTGTTTGCCAACGGTTCCAGCTACGCCTGGACCATCATCGGCGGTACGCAGGTGAGCACCCTACAGAACACGGTGACCGTGAACTGGGCTCCGGTGACGGTGCCCACCATCGGCAAGATTGTGGTGACGGAAACCAGCAACCCCGCCAGCGGCGTGCGCTGCCTGGGCACTTCCGATACCCTCAAGGTGCTCATTAACCCCTCGCCCCGCCCCACCCTGGCCATTACCGCCCCGGTGCGCGTGTGCCAGACCAACGGCCCCGTGACCTTCGGCCTGCCCGGCGGCTTCACTGGCTCAACCTACGTGTTCCAGCTGGCGGGCGCTACCCTGGCCGGCACCGGCAATACCCGCGTGCTCGCCACGCTGCCCGCCCCCGGCACCTACACTCTTACGGTGCAGGAAACCACCTCGGCCGGCTGCACCGGCCCGGTGTACACCACGCCGTTCACGGTGGCGCCTACGCCCACCGCGCCTACCATTTCGGGCTCGGGCTTCGTGTGCAATGTGGCTACGCCGCAGCAATACGCCATTGCCAACCCCACGGCCGGCGCCAGCTACCAATGGACCATTGTGGGTGGCACCGTCACGGCGGGCGGCACCAGCAACCAGGTTACGGTGCGCTTCAATGCCACCGGACCTTACACGGTGAGCGCTGCTGAAATCAGCGCCGCGCCTGCGTCCTGCACCGGCCCCACCACCACCCGCACCATCCTCTTCGATAGCCCGACGCTGACCCTGACCAACGCCTCGGTAGATGCTGCCAGCAACAGCCGCGTCATCATCTCGCTGGGCACGCTCAACAGCGCTAACACGCCCAACCCGGTGCAGGTGCTGCGCCGCGTGGCGGGCTCCGGCAGCTTCGCGCCGGTGGGCACGACAACGGCTTCGGCCACCACCTTCACCGACAACAGCGCGGTGGATGCCAACGCTAATTCCTACGAGTACCAGCTCAGCCTCACCAACGGCTGCGGCACGGTTACTACTACCGGCGTGGCCCAGACCATCCGCCTGCAAGCCACTGCTACCGCCACCGCCGGCGGCCGCGACCAGGGCCGCACGGCCCTCACCTGGAACGCCTTCGTGGGCTTCGCGGTGAAGGAGTACCGCATCTACCGCCGCACCGATGCCGGCGCGCCGGTGCTTATTGCCACGGTGAGCCCGACCACGCTGCAATACACGGCCACCAACACCGACCCCAACAGCACCGCCACCGGCCTGGGCTTCAGCCAGAATTTCCGGGTGGTGGCCGCCAGCACCGACGCGACGCCGCTGCTCTCGAACTCGAACGAAACCAGCGTGAGCTTCGCCAACGCCGTGAAGACCTACAACGTCATCACCCCGAACCGCGATGGCCAGAACGATGTGCTCGTTATCGACAACGTCGGCCTCTACCCCGGCAACACCTTCACCATCTTCAACCGCTGGGGCCGCGAGGTGTACAAAACCACCAACTACCAGAACAACTGGGGTGGCGATGACAGCACGCCCGCCGGTAACTACTTCTACATCCTCACCCTGCCCAACGGCACGAGCGTGAAGAACTGGTTCGAAGTGGTGAAGTAGACCACGGATTGGCTCGAATTTTAGCGGATTTCCCGGATTTTGTAGCCGATTGATTACCTAAAAAAAGCCTGCCGGTTGGCAGGCTTTTTTATTGCCTGCTGTTTTCCGGGACTTTCTGCCCCGTCCCTCCATCGCCGTCCCGCACGGCTGGCGGGGTAATCGGCCACAAAATCCGGGAAATCCGCTAAAACCCGAGCCAATCCGTGGTCCGGGCAGTAGTTTTGTCTTCTTATGAGCCGAGCCAAAAAAATAGCCCCCGAGTTACTCCGCAACGTCACCATTCAGGACATGGTGGCCGAAGGCAAATGCCTGGTGCGCGTCGAAAACCTCGTCATTTTCGTGTCGCAGGTCGCCCCCGGCGATGTCGTGGATTTGTACATCACCAAAGCCAAGAAGACGTTTCTGGAAGCCGTACCGGTGAAGTTTCACCAGTATTCCGACCTGCGCGTCACGCCGTTTTGCCAGCACTTTGGTACCTGCGGCGGCTGCAAGTGGCAGCATATCGGCTACGATACCCAGCTGCATTTCAAGCAGCAGCAGGTGGTGGACCAGCTCACCCGCATCGGCAAAGTGGCGTTGCCCGAGATTCCATTCATCCTCGCTTCGCCCCAGCGCACCTACTACCGCAACAAGCTCGAATACACGTTCTCGGACAACGGCTGGCTGACCACCGAGCAAATCAACGACGACACCCAGACCTTCGACCGCAACGTGCTGGGCTTCCACACCCCCGCCCGCTTCGATAAGATTATCGACGTGCAGCACTGCCACCTCCAGGCCGAGCCCAGCAACGAAATCCGCCTCTTCATCCGCGACTACGGCCGCAAGCACGGCCTCGAATTTGGCAACATGGTGCGCCAGACCGGCAACCTGCGCAACCTCATCATCCGCACCGCCCAGAGCACCGGCGAAATCATGGTGATTCTGCAGTGCTACCGCCCCCACGAGAGCATTGAGCCCCTGCTCGACGCCCTCTACGCCAAGTTCCCCGGCATCACCTCCCTCAACTACGTCCTCAACAGCAAGGGCAACGAAACCTTCCACGACCTCGAAGTGGTGACCTACAAAGGCAAGCCCTACATCGAGGAAGAAATGGAAGGCCTGCGCTTCCGCATCGGCCCCAAGTCCTTCTACCAAACCAACTCCGAAGGCGCCCACCAGCTCTACAAAGTAGCCCGCGACTTCGCCGACCTTAAGGGCGATGAGCTCGTGTACGACCTCTACACGGGGGCCGGCACCATCGCCAGCTTCGTGGCTCACCAGGCCCGCAAAGTCATCGGCGTCGAGTACGTGGAGCAGGCCGTGGCCGACGCCCACGTCAACGCCGAAATCAACAACATCACCAACATGGAGTTCTACGCCGGCGACATGAAGGACATCCTAACGGCAGAATTCACCGCCCGCCACGGCCGCCCCGACGTCCTCATCACCGACCCGCCACGCGCCGGCATGCACCCCGACGTCGTGGCCCGCCTCCTGGAGCTGCGCGCCCCCCGCATCGTCTACATCAGTTGCAACCCCGCCACCCAGGCCCGCGACCTAGAGCTACTAGATGCCGCGTATCGCGTGACGCGCGTGCAGCCGGTGGATATGTTCCCCCACACCCACCACGTGGAGAATGTGGTGGCGCTGGAGTTGAAGTAACGCAAATTTGTTCAGCCTTGATGGACAGCAAAAAACCTGCTAATCGACTCATTAAGGCAATTTTTATATGCCTTGCATTCCTGCTGTTAACGGGTTTTTACTATCATCTTGACAAATACCTAACTGGTCTTATTTTCATTATTCTTACGCTATGCATCCCAATTTTATTTTTATTTATTGTCGTCTATGCTTTCAAAGAATTATTTGATATTATCCGAAACAAGCAGAAGCGAAACACAATAAACGCACTACCATCTGTTTTATATTTTCTGACCTCAAGTTATTTGTTATTCAGCCCCTACCAGTTTTCTTCAGAGAATCTAGAAAGCCCAGTAACAATAAGAGCTTGTTATGAGGGCACTCAAAACCAAGCAACAATCAAGTTTCGTCAAGACAAAAGTTTTGAATTAAACTGGACTGGCATTTTTTTCTCTAATTCCTGGTACACTGGAAATTACATCCAGAACGGAGACACATTAATACTCAATTACAGAAATGAAAAACCTGTTCGATTTGGCCATTTAATAATTATCAAAAACGGCGAATTACAAACAATTAAAACTACTAGTGACTCATTAGAAAACATTGTTCCTTTCTATTTGGGCTATTGTAAACATCTTAACTAAGAATGGATTACTTCAACGACCCTGAACTCAACGGCAAATACCTCGGCACCATCACCAAGGATTTCGTCGTCGTGTCCGACACCCTGCTGGAAGCCTCTTCCCAGATTCGCAAGGGCGACTTCAGCCAATACCCCATTTTCGTCTTTGCCAAGCAGGAAGTGCCCCTCGGCGGCCTCCTCGTCAACGCCGATGATTTGAATCTGGAGTGGCACGTCTTCGCCAGCTACCTGGAGCTATTCGTGCAGCAAGGCATCATCGACGTCGATGGCGTCGAAGCCTTCCGGGCTACTTACAAAGACGCCGACGAATTCTGCTGCCTCTTCGTGCTTGATGAGACGTTCACGAATTTTGTGTTCGTGCCCTACCCGGAGGATTAGAACAGCCCCGGAGGGGCGACATATCGGTAGTAACTCCCACTACCAGGAAACTTCGAAGCCCCAGCGGGGCGACATTCGTTCAACGAGTGTCGCCCCGCTGGGGCTTCGTGGTTTTAACCATTCGGTTTTTACTACCGATATGCCGCCCCGCTGGGGCTTGCGTACGCACCCTACCCCACCAACTCACCTTGCGGCTGCGGAATCCCGCGCAGCACCTCCGCCAGCAATTGATAGGAATAGACCCGCGCCTCGTGGCTGAAAACATTGGTAACAGCCATGATTTCATTCACCTGTGTCTCGTTCACAAAAGCCTGCAAATCTTGCTCAACGGTAGCTTTGCTGCCAATGAAAGCACAGGCCAGCATCTGCTCCACGGCGTATTGCTGCGCGGGCTCCCACAACCCGGCCATCGACTCGACGGGCGGCTGCAACGGCGCCGGCCGGCCCTTAATCACGCCTAACATAAACTGCTTGAGCGACGTGGCTAGGTGCTGCGCCTCGGCGTCGGTATCGGCGGCCACCACGTTCACGCAGGCAATGACGTAGGGGGCGGCCAGCGCGGCCGACGGCCGGAAGTTCTGGCGGTATATCTCCAACGCCGCAAATAGCTGGCCCGGCGCGAAGTGGCTGGCAAACGCATACGGCAGGCCCAGCGCGGCAGCCAGGTAGGCGCTATCGGTACTGGAACCCAGAATCCAGATGGGTACCTCCAGCCCTTCGCCCGGAATGGCGCGCACCGTGGCCGTGCTGTTGGCCGCCGAGAAATAGGCTTGAAGCTGCTGAATGTCGCGGGGGAAATCCTGCGGGCCACCGAAGCGGCTGCCCCGTATAGCCTGCGCCGTCACCTGGTCGGAGCCGGGGGCGCGGCCCAGCCCCAAATCAATTCGGCCGGGGTAGAGCGAGGCCAGCGTGCCCAACTGCTCGGCAACTACCAGCGGCGCGTGGTTGGGCAGCATGATGCCGCCTGAGCCCACCCGCAGCGTGCTGGTGCCGCCCGCGATGTAGCCAATCAGCACCACCGGGGCCGAGCTGGCCACGCTGGCCATGTTGTGGTGCTCGGAAAGCCAGTAGCGGGTATAGCCCGCCTTCTCCACTTCCTGCGCCAGGTTCAGGCTGTGGCGGAAGGTATCGGCCGGCGTGCTGCCGGCATTAATGGGGGCCAAATCCAGCACGGAGTAGGCCAGGGGAGCAAACGAATCAGTTGTCATGAACGGAGAATTAGAAGGAAGAGGCCGCTGGCCAGCAGCTACAAGCTGCAGAGGGGCCGGGGCGGACGGTGTATAACGCCTCAAGCGGGCAATTGATTCTTTTGCTTCTGTTATCAAAGCCAAAAAGCCCCAACGGGCACCCCAGACGTTGGCGAACATCTGGGGTGCCCGTTGGGGCTTTCAATTAGTGGGTAGCGTAGTAGCGCGGACTTTGTAGTCCGCGCTATTTTTAATTCCGGCGCTGCACTGGCAGGTCTTCCAACTGCGCGTAGCTCAGCTTCCAGGTATTATCGGCGGCTTTTTTCCAGAAGAAAATGTAGTTGCCTTCGCCGAAACCGGCGGGCTCGCCGGGAGCGGCGGGCTGCACATCTACCGAGAACGTGCCGGCCTCGTAGGCGCTGTTGTCGTCGGTGTTGCTGCTGCTCACGCTGGTTTTCAGGTTGGCGATGGTTGGAATCGTGGCGCTCACCCATTTCTGGCCTACTTCGTCCTTGCCCTTCCAGTGGGCGTTGCCCTGCACGAAGGTGATGTCGTCGGCCATCATGCCGGTGATTTTACCCGTGTCGCGGCTATTCCAGGCCGTGATAAAGTCGCGGTTCAGGTTCTGCACGTTGGCCGTGTCGGCGGGCGCTTTCGAGCAGGAAGAAGTGAGGGCGGCGGCAGCCAGCAACAGGCTACAAACGAGGGATTTCATACATCCGGGGAATTGGTGAAAGAAATAGTGGCGGGCAGCTGTGCCCACCGCGGCAACTGGTCAGAAACAATCAACCCCCGGGCGCAGGCGCCCAGGGGTTGCAAAATAATGCGAAGCGGCAATTACCAGCTTTTCCGACGATACTCGGAAGTGCCGTAGGGGTGCGAAGCATCGCCGTAGGCAGGGTTGGGCAGGTAAGCGGCGTTTGAGGGAGCCGGCTGCGCGGCGGGCTGCATGCCGCCCACCATGGTGCTGGAAGCCGTCAGGCTATTGGCGGGCACCAGGGCCGTTTGCGTGGTGCGGGTGGTGGTAACGGTCGGGCGGTTGCGGGCCAGGGCCAGCTCGCGGCGGTAGTTGGCTTCACGGGCGGCCACGGCGCGCTGCTGGGCGGCGGCGGCGGCACGCTGCTTTTTCTTGTTGTCGATGTGCTTACCAACACCGTAGCCAATGGCACCACCGGCCACGCCACCTACCACGCCACCCACGGCCCGGTTGCGCTTGTTGATGATGGCTCCGGCAGCAGCCCCGCCCAGGCCACCGATAACGGCACCTTTGGCCTGCGGGCTCCACTGTGCGTGGGCAGCAGGAGCATGAAACGAAGTGAGCAGGATAATGAAAGCGAAGAGATACGGGAGCTTATTCATGGCCGAAGTCATTAGGGAATGAGAGATTTACTCGGAACGTAAGAGTCGGCTTGACAAGGAGTGTGCCAGTTCCGAAAGGGGCAGCTGCCGGGCTAAACGGTAGCGGCCCCTAAAAGTTTATTATCGGACTCGTTATCTAATTTAAAAACGGACGTTGCGCCGGCAGCTATTATGCCCGGTGTTTCAACGGGCAATCAGAAACAGCCGCCGCATTAGCCACTGCGTAGCATTAGTTAAAAACTAGTCCAGCCCTGCGCCTGCAACGGCACTGCCTGCCCAGCCTTGGTCACCAGGTTAGTTCCGTCGGATTTGTCAGTAAGGTGGCCGATGATGGTGATGTCGGGGTGGTTTTTGATTTTTTCGTGGTCCGTAACCGGTACCGTGAACAGCAACTCGTAGTCCTCGCCGCCGTTGAGGGCGCAGGTGAGCGGGTCGAGGTTGAACTCGGCCGCCGCCTCCAGCGTGGGGTTGGCCAGGGGCAGGAATTCGGTGAATACCCGCGCGCCCGTGCCGCTGGCCGTGCACAGGTGCAGCACTTCGGAAGCCAGCCCATCCGAAATATCAATCATACTGGTGGGCCGGATGCCGCGCTCGCGCAGCTCGTGCACGATATCGAGGCGGGCCTCGGGGCGCAGCTGGCGCTGCACGATGTACTCGTAGCTGGCCAGCTCGGGCTGGGTTTCGGGGTCGGCCAGGTAGGCTTGCTTTTCGCGCTCCAGTACCTGCAGGCCCAGAAAAGCGCCGCCCAGGTCGCCGGTCACGCAGAGCAGGTCGGTGGGCTGGCCGCCGCTGCGGCGCACGGCCTCGCCGGTGGCTACTTCGCCCAACACCGTGATGGCCAGCGTGAGGCCGCCCCGGCTGGCGGTGGTGTCGCCGCCCACCAGGTCTACGTTGTAGGCCTCGCAGGCCAGGCGCATGCCGGCATACAGCTCCTCAATGGCCTCCACCGTGAAGCGCGGGCCGGCCGAGAGGGCCACCACCAGCTGCGTGGGCAGGGCATTCATGGCCGCCACGTCCGACACGTTCACGGCCACGGCCTTGTAGCCCAGGTGGCGCAACGGGCTGAACGAGAGGTCGAAGTGGATACCCTCCACCAGCAGGTCGGTGGTCATCACGGTATCGGTGCCGGCGGTGGGCCGGATGATGGCCGCGTCGTCGCCAATGCCGAGCACGGTGCCGGGCTGGCGGGCCGTGATATTGGCCTGCAGGCGACGGATAAGGGCAAATTCGCCAATGGCGGAGAGGGGCGTGAGGTTATCGGACATAGGTTGTTGGTGGTCAGTTGCTCGGGGTCAGTTGTCAGCATCAGCCCACCCGCCAAACAGCCGGACAACCGGCCACGAGCAGCTGACAACTACCTCACAAAAGTACGCCCACAAAAAAAGGAGAGAATTGCTTCCCTCCTTTTTCGCTTTCAGATAACCGGCCGTTTATTCAACCACCAGCTCTTTGTAGATTTTGGTCTGGCCGTCGGCGCTCAGAATCTGCACGAAGTACAGGCCGGGCTTCAGAGCCGAGATGTCGAGCTGGAGCTTTTCCTGGCCCTGGCCTTTGGCCTCGGCGCTGATGGCCTGGCCCAGGTTGTTCAGCACAGTAACGCGGCCCACTTTGGCATCTTTGATTTCAACCGTAGCAAAGCCGTGGGCCGGGTTGGGGTACACGCTGATGTTTTTGTCGAACTTGCCCAGCGTGCTCAGCACGGCCTGGTAAGTGCCGAAAGGACCTACGTAGTCGTTGTGGCTGCCCAGCTGGTCGTAGAGCTGGCCGGCGGGGTTGGAAGTCCCATTCGGGCCGTTGAAGGCCGTGGAGTACATCACCCATTCGTCGGCAATGTTATAGCCGCCTGCGGCACGGGTGGGGGGGCAGGTAGCAGGAACAACGTTCTGAGGAGATGGGTTAACCCGGAGGCCGCGCGATACGCTAGCCCGACGGGTGATGGATTGGTTGGCCGAAGCCACGAAAACCGCGTTGGTGCCGGTACCGTCCAGGGGGTTGGTGCCGCTCCAGTTGCCGCCCGTTGCGCAGGTCTGCAACACGGGTCTTTCACCAATCACGCCAATCAGGTCCACAATCACGCCATTGCCGGAGCCCGCCGTGCCGCTGGGGTAGCGCACCAGGGCCATTGCGTCGTCGCCGTTGAAATAAATAGGGCCGCCACCAACGATTACCGTGGGAAGGGTAGTCACGAGGTAATCGGCGCTGAACTGGTTTGCGACGTTCACAATAGCCGGAATGGTCGCTTGACCGCAGGCCAGCACGAAGGTTGTGCGGGCATTCATACTGTTTGTCCCCACAGCGGCATGCGCCTGGTTGCTGCGGAACAATTTCTCTTCCTCCACTACCGTCAAACTGCCGTTGGAGTAGCGCCGCACCGAGTAAGGGTTCAGGCTGACGGTGTTATTGGTGGGGTTGAAAATCTCCAGGGCTCGCTCGTTGCCGGTCGAGGGGGCCGTACCGCCGTAGGTTACGCCCGACTGGTGGGCTCCCTCGTTGTATTCCGAGAAAAACAGTTCCGTACCTTGGGCATGGGCAGCTCCGGCCAACAGCAGAGCAGCAGAGAGCATTAAGTATTGCTTTTTCATATTTTTTGGAATGTGTAATGTCAGTGCAATGGCAAAGATACAAGCTTTTTGTAGCTGAGTTGATTACGATACTGTGTACACAAAAATCACTTTTCCTCTACATAACCCGAGTACGATGAGCCGGTGAGCATGCCGCATATACCGAATAGCCTTGTTTGAGCGTTGCAGCGCACATTGCCCCAGCGGCATCGGGGCTGCCCCCGTTTGGCCCGGCCACGTATTTTTTCACCTGGCCCCGTAGCTTTGCTATGCCGGGCTATTTCCTTCCGGGCTCTTTCCTTTTATGCGCACTTTCTTTTCTTCCCCGGTTAAAACCGTCGTGCTTTCGCTGTTGATTTTTGCGGGCTGCGCGGCTTCCTGCAAGCGCGATGGGGCCAAAACGGCGTCTTTCGACCCGGCTTCGGCGGCGGCGGCCAAAGCGCAGTTCGATGTGCTGCGCGATTCCGTTGACATCAAATGGCGCAACATGACGGAAAGCGACGACCAGAAAATTGGCATCACCCGCCTGCTGCTGCGCGAGCTGAAGGGCCAGCCCGGCATCACGGCCACCCAGCTGCAGGACCTCGACCGCGCCAATACCCACCTCAAGGCCCGCCGCTACACCCAGCAAACCATGGCCAGCTCCGACCTGATTGACCAGTACGACACCGCCCAGGACTCGCTGCTGAAAGCCGTGTACCCCGTGGCCGCCCCCAACGGCAACGCGCCCACCGAAAATGCCCGCAACTTTGTGGAGGGCATTCAGCAGCTCGACGCGGGCGTGGTGGCATTTCGGGTGCAGTACGACCGCGCCGTGCACCAGTACAACGACTACCTCAAGCTGCACCGCCCCGAGCTGGAGTCGCTCGGCGGCAAGTATGCCAACCTGCAGCCGCTGTCGTTTTTCACCATCGGGGACAAGTAAGCCGGAGGCCCACTATTTAAGCGGAGCAGCATTGATATAGCGCGGCAATCAGGTATCTTTAAGCCTCAGGCAATCAATGTCATTCATCAAACGCCCCGCCTATATGCACACCGCTACTTTCTTCCGCCGGCTGCTGCCGGCCCTGCTCCTCACCAGCCTCGCACTGGCTTCGTGCGAGGGCTGCAAAGACCGCGACCCACGCCCCAAAGGCAAGTGCGGCTCAAAAACCCCGGCTACTACTTCCGGCACGACGCCAGGCGGTAATTCGTAAGAATAGCATTTGGTTTAAAACAGAGAAGGCCGGCGTAATTGCCGGCCTTCTCTGTTTTAAACCAAATGCTAACTGGATTACAGCGCGGCCATTTCTTCGCGCACGAAGTCGGCCAGGGTGCGCAGGTACTCGGTGCTGAAATCGAAGCGGATGCCGGCGGCCGCGTAAATCTGGCCGATAGGCGCGGTGTAGCCCAGCGCCAGGGCACGCTTGTAGGCAGCCAGGCCCTCGGCGGGATTCTGGCGGTAGTTGCGCCACACGGCAATGGCCCCGAGCTGCGCCATGGCGTACTCGATGTAGTAGAACGGCACTTCGTAGAGGTGCAGCTGCTTCTGCCAGAGGTAGGGCTTGTAGCCATCGAGGCCGGCCCAGTCCACGGTGCGCTGGTTGAACTCGTCAAAAATCTCGACCCAACGCTGGTGGCGCTCAGTTTCAGTGTGCGTGGGATGCTCGTACACCCAGTGCTGAAACTTGTCGATGGTGGCCACCCACGGGAAGGTTTCGAGCACGCTTTCGAGGTGGGTTTTCTTGGCGCGGCGCAGGTCTTCGGGGTTGGGGAAGAAAACGTGCCACTGGTCCATGCTCATCAGCTCCATGCTCATCGAGGCCAGCTCGGCTACTTCGGACGGCGGGTGCTTGTCGGCCCCCAGCGGCAGGCCGCGCGTGAGGAAGCTGTGCACGGCGTGGCCGCCTTCGTGCAGCATGGTTACCACGTCGCGCAGGCTGCTCGTGGCGTTCATGAAGATGAAGGGCACGCCGGTTTCGTCCAGCGGGTAGTTGTAGCCGCCGGGGGCCTTGCCCTTGCGGCTTTCTAGGTCGAGGTGGCCCATCTGGCGCATGGTGCGCAGGCAGTTGCCAAGGTAGCTGTCGAGGGTTTCGAAGACGGTGATGGTCTTTTCCAGCAGCTCCGCACCGGTGCCGAAGGGGCGCAGCGGGGGCTGGCCGCTGGGGTCCACGTCGAGGTCCCAGGGGCGCAGGGCGGGCAGGTTCAGGTCCTGGCGGCGCTCCAGGTCGAAGTCGTCGATGAGCGGCACCACCGTTTCGCGGATAGCGGCGTGGAAGTTGAAGCAGTCCTGCGGCGTGTAGTCGAATCGGCCCAGGGCGGCAAACATATAGTCGCGGAAGTTGGCGAAGCCGGCATTCAGCGCCACCTGGTGGCGCAGGCCGATGAGCTCGGTGAAGAGCTGGTCGAGGGGTTTGGCGTCCTGCAGGCGGCGGGCCTGAATGGCACGCCAGGCCGTTTCGCGCACGGCGC
Source organism: Hymenobacter artigasi (assembly GCF_012275535.1). Classification (GTDB taxonomy): domain Bacteria; phylum Bacteroidota; class Bacteroidia; order Cytophagales; family Hymenobacteraceae; genus Hymenobacter; species Hymenobacter artigasi. The sequence continues at coordinate 217,530 of NZ_JAAVTK010000009.1, forward strand.
GGTCGGGGTTCTTGAGGCGGTCGGCGGCCTGGGGTAGGGTCAGGTCGTAGCCGTCGAGGGTCACGTTCATGGCCCCCACCGTGGCGGCGTACTGCTGCTGCTTGGTGCTGATGTCGGTTTTGAGCGGAATGTTTTCGGCCCGATAAATTTCCGAAGCGCGGCGTACCGAGCGCAGAAACACGCCGTAGCGGCCTTCATCCAGCCCGGCCAGGTGCGGCGAGGCCAGCATCTTTTCGTTAAGGGCGTGGTCGTAGGGAGCCACCAGCGGCTCTACTTCGTTCACGAAATACTGGAAGGCTTCGGAGCGCGCCGGGTCCTGCGTGTCGCAGGTCATGTGGATGTAGCGCCAGGCGAGGTCTTCGCTCAGCGCCGATTCCAGCTCGGAGCGGTCGAGCAGCCAGCGCTCCAGCTCGGCGGGCGTGTGCACCGGCCGGGCCTGCAATTCCTGGAAGAAGGGCTCAATCGTGGCCCAGTCGGTCACAATAAAGTCCTCGGGCAAATAGTGGCGGGGCGGCCGGCTGGTATCGGTAGCCGACTCGGCGGTAGGTTCAGCAAGAAGCATCATAGTACAAGTATAGTAGGACGGAATTCAGGATAGGCTCTAGTAACCTTCATTGCGGGAACAAAAGCCGGGCCGGACTATTTTTTTGGAAGTAGCTCGCAGTTGTCATCCTGAGCTTGCGAAGGACCTTATTGCTGATAAACGGCTTAAAGTATTCAACCGGCAAAGGCGTGATAAGGTCCTTCGCAAGCTCAGGATGACAAACGCGACAGGCGGCTACCCTATTTCAATCACCACGTCATCCGTCATCGGGTGGCCTACGCAGGTGAGCACGTAGCCCTGCTTCAGCTCCGAGTCGGAGAGGCCTTCGCGCTCGTCGAGGTGCACTTTGCCGCTCAGGCACTTGCCCCGGCAGGCGGTGCAAAGGCCGGCCTGGCACGAATACGGCAGGTCAATATCCTGGTCGAGCGCAGTATCGAGGATGGTTTTGCCGGCGGGCACTTCGATGAGGTACTCGCTGCCTTCGTACTGAATGGTAACGGTACGGGTGTTCTTTATCTTATCATCGGGGCTAGCCGATACGTCGCCGTGGCCGCTGGGCTGGGCGGCGGCCAGCTCAGCGTTGTCAGCGCTGGCCACGAAGCTTTCGCGGCGAATGCGGGCCTCGGGCACATTCAGCAGGCTGAGGGCGGCCTGGGCTTCGGCCATCAGGCCCTCGGGGCCACACATAAAGTATTCGGCCTGCTCGGCCGGAAACTGGTGGCGCTGCTCCAGAATGCGCAGGAGCATGGTGCGGTTCACCCGGCCGGTGTGGCGGTGCGGCGCCATGGGCTGCAGGGGCTGGCTATACACGTGCTCTACCTGCAGGTGGCCGTTGGAACGGGCTTCGAGGTCGGCAAGCTGCTGCTGAAAAATAACGGATTCCTCGTTGCGGTTGCCATAAATCAGCAGCACGTAGCTCTGGGGCTCGGCCGCTACCACGGCTTTCAGCATCGACATGAGCGGCGTGATGCCCGAGCCGGCCCCGATGAGCACCAGCGAGCGGGCCGCCTTGGGACTGGGGCTGAGGGTGAAATTGCCGAGCGGTTCCATTACCTCTATTTCCTGGCCTACTTGCACGTTATCAAGCAAATAGTTGCTCACCAGGCCGCCCACCACGCGCTTCACCGTCACGGACAGGCGCGGGGCCTCCGTGGGCGTGCTGCTGAGCGAGTAGGCCCGGCGCTCCTTTTTGCCGCCTGGCCCGCAGGGCACGATGAGCGTCAGAAACTGGCCGGGACGGCTGGCGATGGGCGCCCGGTCGGGCCGCTCCAGGTGAATGGTGACAGAATCGACAGTTTCCTGGGTGAGGGCAACGACGGTGAGGGTATGGTACATTGAGCGAGATGAGCGAATGGGGAACGAGGGGCCACGGGGCGGCGCGCTCGTTTGCGGTATGGCGGTAACAGAAATGCGGGCCGGATGATAAAAACATTCCTACCGGCCCGTCGGCAAAGGTAACTTGCCAGCCATATTACGGGTTTGCGGACGGGCCGTTTTCCTTTGTTGTTTCACGTTTTTTAGTCTTTCAGCGCTTGCTCTCCACCCTGCTCCAACGCCACCAGGCCAGCTTTGGCCCCGTGCTACCCGTCGACCTCAACGACCCCGCCGTCGCCCGCCTCGATTTCACGGCCGCCAACCCGCAAGTAACCAGCGCCGACCTGCGCGACACCGCCGCCTTCGATGATTTAGTCAATAATATGCTGGCCGAGAAAAACGCCACCATCGGCATCGGCGGCTACCTCGAAAACCGGGTTATCTACCGCCGCAGCACTCATTTTGGCCCTGGCGCGGCCGAGGAGCCCCGCTCCCTGCACCTGGGCGTGGATGTGTGGCTGCCAGCCGGCACGCCAGTACTGGCCCCGCTACCCGCCACGGTCCACAGCCTGGCCGACAACGATAATTTCGGCGACTACGGCCCCACCGTCATCCTACAGCACGAGTTGGAAGGGACGGTTTTCTACAGCCTCTACGGCCACCTCAGCCGCCAGGAGTGGCAGGCGCTGCGCGTGGGCCAGGTCCTGCAAAAAGGCGAGGCGTTTGCCACCGTCGGCCCATTTCCGGAGAATGGCGACTGGCCGGCGCACCTGCACTTTCAGCTCATGGCCGATATGCAGGGCCGGGTGGGCGACTTTCCCGGCGTGGCCCGGCCCAGCGAGCGCGAGGCATGGGCAGCCCTATGCCCCGACCCGAACCTGGTACTGCGCAGCCGGTCTATCTGACCACGGATTGGCACGGATTTAAACGGATTTCACGGATTTTGTAGCCGATTATCCGGGAAACGACATGTCCAAAAAAGGCTGCCTTTGGGCAGCCTTTTTGTTATTAGCAGCAGCTTTTGTGTCGTTTACAAAATCCGTGAAATATGTTTAAATCCGAGCTAATCCGTGGTCAGTCGAACTTGATGGCCACCACCGGCTTAATCCGCGCAATCAGGTACGTGGGAATCAGCACGGCCAGCAGCGAGGCGGCGAAAGTGGCCACGTTCAGCAGGATGAGCATTTTGGGGTCCCAGGAAATCGGGACGCGGTCCATGTAGTAGTTCTCGGGGTCGAGGGGAATGACGTGGAAGTAGTACTGAATGGCGCAGAAGCCCACGGCCACAAGATTGCCGATGAGCATGCCGCGCACCGTGAGCGAGAGGCCCCGGAAGAAGAACATCCGCCGAATCTGGTTGTCCGTCGCGCCCAGGGCTTTGAGGATGCCAATCATGTTGGTGCGCTCCAGAATCATGATGAAGATGGTGGCCACCATGTTGAACGTGGCCACGAAAATTATCAGGAGCAGGAAGATGATGACGTTGCGGTTCAGCAGCTGCAGCCAGTCGAAAAGCTGGGCGTACTGCTCCGTTATTTTGTCGATTTTGAGGTCGTAGGGCAGGCGCTCGTAGAAGTTGTCGGCGGTTTTATCGAGGGTTTTGAAGTCCTTGAGCACCACTTCCATGCCGCCCACCAGCGAGTCGGGCCAGGCCGGCGAGTTCAGCTCCCGAATCTGGCGAATATCACCGATAACGTACACCTCATCAAACTCATCAAGCCCCGTGGAATAGATGCCGCTGACGCGAAACTGCCGGATGCGGGGCGGATTCTGAATGAAGTAGAACAGCGCTTTTTCACCCACCGCGAGGCGCAGCTTATCGGCCACTTTGCGCGAAATCAGCACATCATCGCTGGCCGCAGAGTCGGGAAAGCTCAGAAACTTGCCGGCCACCAGGTTCTCGCGCATGGGCGACAGGCCGTCGGTTTCGGCAATGCCTTTGAGCACCACGCCCAGCACTTCGTCCTTGGTTTTGATGATGGCCGTTTTGACGGCGTAGGGTTGCGTGAATTTTACCTCGGGAAACTCGTGAAGCTGCTTCACCAGCCTGGGGCCGGCGATGGGGGCTACTTCGAGCGAGTTGTTGGTGTCGTAGCGCGAAATCTGGAGGTGCGCGCCGAAGGAGAAGATTTTATTCTGAATCTCGTTGCGAAACCCTTGCAGGATGGCAAACGACACCACCATCACCGCCAAGCCCATGGCAATGCTGATGATGGCTATTTTTGTGACCGACGCGGTGAAGGAGCCGGAATCGGCTCCCCCGTCAATCTTCTGCGAAATGTAGCGGGAGACATTCATTGTTCAGCCGTAAAGCTACGTTTTGAACCGCTACCGGCCACGCTCCTACCCTGTCGGGCCGGGCCGGTCCCAAACCGGGTTCTTTTTTTCCGCCTTTTTATCACTGTCTATGATTGGGTTGTCTGTTAATATCACCTTGTCGCTGCTGCTGGCTTTACCGGCCTGCGGCACCGCCCGCCCGGCAGCCCCGGCGGCACCAGCCGCGCCGCATACGTTGAGCCCCCCGCCCCGCGTTGCCGCCCGCCCGGTGGTAGGGGCCGAGCGTCTGGAAAAATACCTCCCGCAGCTGCAGGGCAAGCGCGTGGGCCTGGTCATCAACCAGACCTCGCGCGTGGGCCGCGCCTACCTCGTGGACACTCTGCGGGCGCGGGGCGTGACCGTGACGGCCATTTTCGCGCCCGAGCACGGCTTCCGGGGCGAGGAGGCCGACGGGGCCACCATCACCGACGGCCGCGATGCCCGCAGCGGCGTGCCCGTGCGCTCGGTGTACGGCAAAACCAAGAAGCCCACCCCCGAAATGCTGGCCGACGTGGACGTGCTCATCTTCGATATTCAGGACGTGGGGGCGCGGTTCTACACCTTCATCAGCACGCTGCACTACGTGATGGAGGCGGCCGCCGAGCAGGGCAAAACCGTCATCGTGCTCGACCGACCCAACCCCAACGCCGACCTCGTAGACGGCCCCATCCTGGAGCCAGCCCACAAATCCTTCGTCGGCCTCGACCCGCTGCCCATTGCCCACGGCCTCACGGTGGGCGAGCTGGCCACGATGATTAACGGCGAAAAATGGCTGGCCGGGGGCCGCAAATGTGCCCTCACGGTGGTGCCGCTGGCGGCCGGCTATACCCACGCCACGGCCTATGCCCTGCCCATTGCGCCCTCGCCCAACCTGCCCACGGCCCACGCCGTGGCCCTTTACCCCAGCATCTGCCTGTTTGAGGGCACCAACGTGAGCGTGGGGCGCGGCACCAGCACCCCGTTTGAGGTGATTGGCAGCCCCACGCAGCCCGCCACGCGGCCCTACACCTTCACGCCCGCCTCCAATGTCGGCTCGCCCAGCCCGCCCCTGAAGGGCCAGGCCTGCCACGGCCTCAACCTGGCCGGTGTGCCCACCCGCGCCGCGTCGGGCGGCCTGGTGCTGAGCTACCTGCTCGATTTTTATCAGCAGAGCACCGACAAGGCGCATTTTTTCGGAAAGTATTTCGAGGAATTGTCCGGCACGAATGCCCTACGCGAACAGATTATCGCGGGTAAGACGGAGGCCGAAATCCGCGCCTCGTGGGCGCCGGGGCTGAACAATTTCAAGGCGCTGCGCAAGAAATACCTGCTTTACCCGGAGCGATAGAGACTTCGGATACTCAGAATTCTGATGCTGAGGCGGATTTTTTTTCAGTAGCGCGAACTTTGCAGTTCGCGTCCTCGCACCGTTCGACTGATACTAATGGCGCGGGGACGCGAACTACAAAGTTCGCGCTACGGTGGCGCTACGGCCATTCGGCGTTTTCTTTGCCCCATGAATACTCCCCTGCGCCTGGTTTTCATGGGCACTCCCGATTTTGCCGTGCCCACCCTCGAAAGCCTGCTGGCCTGGCCCGGCGGGCAGGTGGTGGCCGTCGTCACGGCCCCCGACCGGCCGGCCGGGCGCGGACGGCAACTGCAGGCCTCGGCCGTGAAGCAGGCCGCCGAAGCCCACGGCCTGCCCGTGCTTCAGCCCACCAACCTGAAATCGCCCGATTTTCAAGCCGAGCTGAAATCCTACGCCGCCGATTTGCAGGTGGTGGTGGCCTTCCGCATGCTGCCCGAAGCCGTGTGGAACATGCCCCGGCTGGGCTCCATTAACATTCACGGCTCGCTGCTGCCGCAGTACCGGGGCGCGGCCCCCATCAACTGGGCCCTGATGCACGGCGACACGGAAACGGGCGTCACGTCCTTCTTCCTGCGCCACGAGATTGATACCGGCGACCTCATTTTTCAGGATAAGATGGCCATCGCGCCGGAGGACGATTTCGGCAGCGTGTACGACAAGCTCAAACTGGTGGGCGCCGCCCTGGCCCGCCGCTCGGTGGAGGCCATCGCGGCCGGCACCGCGCCCAGCACCCCGCAGGTTTACAGCGCCGACCTCCGCCCAGCGCCCAAGCTCCAGAAGGAAACCGGCCGCCTTGATTTCAATCGTCCCGCCGCTGAGCTAGTGAACTGGGTGCGCGGCCTCTCCCCCATTCCCACCGCCTTCGCCGCCCTGGCCGATGGCCGGATAATCAAGATTTTCCGCGCCGCCACGCTGCCTTTTGAAGCTGAAAACCCCGCCGCCCCGGCCGGCACCTGGGCTTCGGACGGCAAAAAATACCTGCGCGTGGCCGCCGCCGATGCCTGGCTTGATTTGTTAGATGTGCAGCTGGAGGGCAAGAAGCGGATGCCAGTGCAGGAATTGCTGCGCGGCTTTAAGCTGCCGGCATAGGTATGTAGGGGCGGAGCGGCGCTCCGCCCCGCCGTCTGCTCCATTTCAACGATTCCCTTCAACGACGGGCGGAGCACCGCTCCGCCCCTACGTCCGCTCCATTGCAACGATTCTCTTCAGCGACGGGCGGAGCACCGCTCCGCCCCTACACCGTTCAATTCTAACTTCCCCCCCATTGCCAATGGTTTCCTTCGTCGTGGCCGTAGCCGAAAACAATGCCATCGGGAAAGATGGTGAGCTGCCCTGGGGCCACCTGCCCGATGACCTGCAGCACTTCAAGCGCCTCACCCTGGGCCACCCCGTGGTGATGGGCCGCCGCACCTACGACAGCCTCGGCCGCGCCCTGCCCAAGCGCCCCAACATCGTCATCACGCGGCAGCCTGGCTGGGCCGCCCCCGGCTGCGAAACAGCCGGCTCAGTGCCCGCCGCCCTGGCCCGCGCCCGCGAGCTGGACGAGGAAATATGCGTGATTGGCGGCGGCAAAATCTACCGCGAAGCCCTGCCCGCCGCCGATGTCATCTACCTCACCGAAGTGCACCACAGCTTCGAAGGCGACGCCTTTTTCCCCGTCCTCAGCCCCACCGAGTGGCGCGAGGAAACCCGCGAGCGCCACGAAGCCGACGAGCGCCACGCCTACGCTTTCAGCTTCGTGACGCTGCGGCGGCGGTAAATGGTAACTGCGTAATTGAGTAAATGAGTAAGGGTGGGATTCGGCGGCGCAAATCGTACCGCAGAACCCCACCCTTACTCAGTTACTCATTTGCGACTTACCGCATGAGCACAAGCTTGCCCCAGTCGTTTTTGAAGGCTTTGTCGCCGCCCGTGGCGCGGTGGCCGAACTGAGCTCCGGGGTCGTCGAGAGCTACGCGGTAGAGGTAGGTGCCGTTGGCGAGGCGGTCGCCGTAGGTGTCGGTGCCGTCCCAGGCAAAATCGGTGATGTTGTTGCCGATGTGCAGTGGGCCGAGCTCGTTCATGAAAATCTCGCGCACCACCTTGCCCGTGAGGGTCACAATCTGGATTTTCATGTTGCGGGGCAGCTCCTGACCCGTCAGGGTGAATACAAAGCGGGCCTTGCTCACCACTGGGTTGGGATATGGGTACACGTTGGAGATTTGCGAGGCATTCACCACTTCAAACTTCACCTGGAAGTTCTGAGCCCCGGCGCTGGTGTTGCTGGCGTCGCGGCCCTGCACTTCCAGGGTGTACATGCCATCGGGCAGCGGGCCGGTTTTGCCGGGCTCGTAGGTGAGCTTGGCCACGCTGCCGTTGGTTTTATCAACGCTGAAGTGGAAGCTGTTGCTGTTCACATCCAACACGGCCGGCACCGTCTGGCCGGGGCGCTGCAGCAGCACGGTGAAGAAAGAGGCATCGGTGATGTGGCGGAACTTGTCCTCATCGTTGAGCTGAATATTGATGACGGGCATCGCCGACACTAGCTCGCCGTTGAGGATGTGGCGACCATCGAAAGCCACGTCAAGGGTCGGGGGCACGTTGCGGTCTGTTACCGTGAAGGCGGGCAGCGACAGCTCGTTGTTGGCGTAGTTCTGCTCGCGCTGGAGGCGCGGGTTCACCACTACCTCCACCACGAAGGTGCCAAACTGATTCGTCATATCAAACTTGACCGGGATGGTCAGCGTCTGGCCCGGCAGCAGCACTGTACGCGTGGTCACATCTATCGATTTGGCTATCGGCTGGCCCGTACCGGTCGAGCGGAGGTTGACGCGGGTGATGAGCGGCGAAGCAAAGGGAGCATCCGAGATGTTCTCAAACTTCACCGGGAAGCTGATGTAGGCCGAGTCGGCAGCCTGCCGGGCAAACTTGGCCGGGTCGTAGTCGGCGGCAGTGGCTAGGTCGCGCCGCACCACGCCTTCGGGCACACCCTGCGAGGTCACAAGCCACTGCTCCAGCTGCGGCGGAATTCGGGTAACGGCGTCGGACAGGGCCAACTCTAGGCGCAGGTAGGGATAGGCTTTGGCCGAAACCAGGGTGGTCAGCGGCTGCACGGCGGCCGTCACATTGGGTAGCACCACCGTTTCGTGGCCCAGCGAGTCGATGCCCACCACGCTCAGCGTGTGCTGGCCATTGGGCGTGAGGTTACGAATGGTGCTGTAAAGATTGGTCCACTGCTTGGCCGGGCCAATGCGCGTCGAAAGGATGCGGCCCGAAGAGCTGGCCAGCTGCAAGGTGTCACGCAACACAATGGTCTGAATATTTTTGGCAATGGTGCTGCTGGCATCCGGACCAATTTCATGCACCAGGCGGCCGGTAGTGGCCGTGAGCTTCTGGCCAAGCACGGCCAGGGGTTCTCCATCGGCCAGCCGGCCGATGAGCTGGGAGCCCAGCAGGGTTTGCAGACGGGTCTTGAGGGCCGCCGGAAGCAGGGAGTAACGCAGGCGGTTGGCCGATACTACCGCCACGTAGGAGCCCGCCGGAATATCCGTCAGGAAAGCATTGAGCTGCTGCTGACGAACGGCGCTGTAGTTCAAGTTGTCGAGGGTATCGACCGGCGTGTTGCCGTTAGCTGGGTCGGCCACCGAGAAGTAGTAGAAGTTATCCGGTGCCTGCCCGCACTGCTGGTAGCTGGCCGGCATGGCCACCGGCAGCAGCGAAGCCCCGTTGTACACGGCAATCAACAGGTTGGGCGAACGCACGCCACACCCGTACACGGAGGGCAACCCCGCCGCCGTACGAATGTAAATCCCCGCCCCGCTCAGCGAAACGAAGTTGGGCAAGCTGCGGGGCGGGCCGCCGCCCTGCGTGCGCAGCACCAGCGGCACCCGCGTGGCGGCAAACTCCCAGCGCTTGGTGGGGGCCTTCACCTCTACGCCGATGCGCGTATCCTGCCGGAACTGCGTGTAGTGGCTCTGCGACCACCCGCCGGGGCTACCAGGAATTACGCGCAGCGAGGACGTGGCCCAATCACCGCTTTCGCCGGTCCCGGGGGTGTGGAAACGGGCGCGCCAGTACCACACCAGGCTGTCGCGCTGGCCCAGGCGGGCGGGCAGCGTGGGCGTCCACTCCGCCAGCAGGCCCGCCGTGATGGTGGTGCGCTGCACGGCTCCGTTGAAGGTGGCCACGGTGTCAATCTCGAAATCGTAGTCGCGCTGTGCGCCCACCAGGTTGTTCGATTGCACCACCAGCCGGGGCTGGTTCGAGCCGGCAATGGCAAACTCAGTGGGGTTCAGTATCGAAACGCCTCCGCTCAGAAAAGTAAAGTCGATTTGGGCGGAGTTGTTGTTCTCGTTGGCTTCCGCTATCCGGTTGTTGGGGTCCAGCATCACTACAAACGTGCTGCTTCCGCTGGCTCCCACGCTGTTGCGCAGGGGCAGGGCGTAGGTAGTATCGGGCCCCCAGGCGGCCCGCCGGGTGAAGCTAAACACCGAGTCAGCCCGGTTTAGGGCGGCGGGGAACTTCCGCGTTACCCGAATTTCCAACGGCTCGGTAGGAATTTTGCCGGGGTTGGCTACGCCCACGTTCAGCACAAAGTCGTGCGAGTCGGCCCGCACTACGGTCTGGCCCGGAGCGGGCACAATGGACAGCTTGGCCGCGCTGGCAATGAAATCGGGCAGTGGCGGTGCGTACAGGCTTAGCGTAGGGTCGCCCTGCCAGCCGGTGCATAGCAGCTGCTCTTTTTCGTAGTCCTGTGTGAAAGAGCTTTGCAGGCGGCGCACCACCTCGTCGTGTACTACCGTAATAGGCTTACCGTACCAGGCCGGGTCGTTGAACAGGAGCTTATAGAGCGTATCCTGGGCAATACTCAAGGGAGTAGCGTAGCTGAAACCCGATTCTGCCAGCGAGCCCAGTGCGCCCTTGCGGTCGGCAAACAGCCAGTCTTCCACCACTGTAGGGGCCCGGGTAAAGGTAGCATTAGCAAAGCAACCGGTCAGAAATAAAAATGGATACTTGCGGTAGTTGGTAAAAGATGGCATGCTAGACGGCATACCAAAATTCAACGTAAAAGAAGTGGCAGCTGCGTGGCCGAAATAGGAAATTAATGAAACGCCGGCATTAAGCTGAGACGAAATATCAACGGCAACTGGCAGCGGCGTATTCCGGACCTCCGTTTCGACGTGCCCGCCGAACAGTGGCCGCTCGACCCGAGCCTTCGCTTCATCCATATAAGACTTGTATTCAATTGCTTCACCGGCATCCTTGGCTCCCACCAGGTGTAGCACGTTTTTGCGCCACGGCTGGGACCCCAGGGGTTCCAGGTTCTGCACTTCCTGGTCAATTACCTTATTCAAGTAATTCATTATCTGCTGCGGAGTGGTCACGGTGAGGCGGCCAGTGTGCAGTCGGGCTACAAAATCGTCGTTGAAATAGTCAGCCGTCAGCAGGTTATCCGATACGGAACGGGAACTGGTGGGTACCAGGTCAAGGCCAAACTCCCCTCCACGGGCGAAGTATGAGCCTTGCACCGGCTCGCTGGGCACAATGCCCTTGCCTAGCAACAGTAGACTTGTTGCAGCGGCATTAAGACAGGATATTTACGCATGAAAATCTCCATTCAGGATTTAAAAACGCCCCGTCAATGGCGGTCGGCCCTGGG
>NZ_JAAVTK010000010.1 GCF_012275535.1 Hymenobacter artigasi
CCCCGCTGCGGCCGCCGCTTGCGCCGCCCGCCACGCGTAGTAGCGGCTGGGTACCACGTCCAACGCACGGCAGAGCTGTTGAACGGGGTGGAAAGTACGCTGCTGGTCAATGAATTGCAGTGTGCTCACAGGGTCGGGGGATGCGAGAAGATGGCGATGGCTTTTTTTAAAATCTCCAGTTCCTGCGCCAAGCGTTTGTTGGCCGCCCGCAACGCCCGCACTTCGGCGGCCTCGCCCGGGTCGGCCGGCAAAGGCGGCTGGGCCGCTTTTTGCCAGGCATAAATGCGCTTGGCGTCGATGTTTAGCGCGCGGGCGGCGGCCAGCGTGGAACGGCTTTCGCTGGCCAGCCGCAGGGCTTCGGCACGGAAGGCCGCATCATAGCGCGGCCGTTTTGTCGGAGGAGCTTTTTCCATCAGATTGGGAAGTTACCACCCAATTCTCTCCTGCTTTACCCGACCACCTCATTAATACTTTAACTTGTGTCCGTTAGCAGCCTGGTGTAACGACGCACAAGCTAAAGCATGTGCTACAGGGCATGTCCGGTGCCCCCTCTTTTTTGGAGAGGGGGTCAGGGGGTGAGGTTGCCGTTGAACGAGGCCGTCAAAAACCCTTCGGCAACTCAATCCCCTTAATTGTCTTGTACAAGCTCAGCGCGTTCTGGTCAGTCATACCGGCTACGAAATCCGTCAGCAGCAGAATTTTCTCATAGGCGGAAACGCCGGCCTGATGCCCTTCGGCGCGGAACTGCTCCGGTAGCAGCAGGAGCAGCTTACGGCTGCGGTGGCCCTGGCTGCCATCGAAAATGGCGGTGAGGAAGGCGTCGAGCAGGCCGCCGAGGACCTCGAAGCCGGCCGCTTCAATTTCGAGGACCGGGCGGCTGCGGTAAAGCTGGTTGATGCTCAGGCGCTGCACTTCCTGCAAATCGGTCCAGCAGCTCAACTCTTTGATGAGCGACTGGTCGTACTGGCCGCGCAGGATGGCGGGGGCGTGGTGGGCGAATAGCGTCGCCAGCTCGGCCACCAGCTTGCCGATGAGGCGGGCGCGGATGTAGCCCAACTCCTCGCGCCAGTCGTGCCACTGCACGCTGCCCACGCGGCCGGCCGGGTCGTTGAGCATGCGCTTGAGCAGCGGCAGGCCGGTTTCGGGCGCGATGAGGCCCAGCTTGAGGCCATCTTCAAAGTCGATGATGCGGTAGCAGAGGTCGTCGGCCGCTTCGACGAGGAAGGCCAGCGGGTGGCGGTGGTAGAAGCCATTGGCAGCATCTTTCGCAAGCAAACCCAGCGCGGCCGCGACGTGCTGAAAACGGGCGCTCTCGGACTGGAAGTGGCCGTATTTCTTCTCTGAAGCGCCGCCGGTTCGGGCGGCATCCGCCACCAGACTGGGCTTGGGATACTTCGTGAACGCGCCCAGCGTGGCATAGGTGAGGCCCAGGCCGGCCGTGCCGGTGCTGTGCGCCGCGTAGGTGTGCGTGAGGATGCGGAAACCGGCCGCGTTGCCCTCGAAATGCTGCAAATCGGCCACTTCGGCGGCGGTGAGCTGCTCCAGAAACGGGGCGGCGGCAGCGCTGAGGAAGTAGCTGCTGATGGCATCCTCGCCGGAGTGGCCGAAGGGCGGGTTACCGATGTCGTGGGCCAGGCAGGCGGCGGCCACGATGTCGCCGCAGTCCTGGTCGAAGTTGGGGAGCTGTTCGGCCAGCTCGGCATCGGCTTCCATGAGGTGGCGCGCGGCGAGGCGGCCCAGGGAGCGGCCCACCACGGCAGTTTCGAGCGAGTGGGTGAGGCGGGTGTGCACGAAATCAGTTTCGGGCAGGGGCATTACCTGCGTTTTGCGCTGCAGGCGCCGGAAGGCCGAACTGAACACCACCCGGTCATAATCGGCCACGAAGGCCCCGCGCACGGGGGCCGCGCTGGTGGGCGGCAGCTGCTGGTCGGGGAAGCGGCGCTGCGAGAGCAGGCGCGGCCAGGACATTGATTCCAAGGTGGAGGTATTTGACGGAATGGAAGAAATGGCTGTCATCCTTCGCAAGCTCAGGATGACAGCCGATTGCTAGCGTGCCAGCTGCTCATCGAGCTGCCGGAATGGATTGAGCGTGTTCAGGTTCAGCACGAAGCGGATGCGGTCGGTGAAATCCTGGCGGCTGGCGGGCAGGCCGTTGGCGTATTGTGAGCCGGCCACGGGCAGGTAGAAGCTGAGGATATCGCGCAACACGGGCACTACCAGGCCGGCATCATAATAGAGGCGCTGGGCGGCGCGGGAAGTCGATTCGCTGGTGAAGAACCGGTCGTGGCTGGCCCCGAAATCGGCAAAAACGGCCAGGTTGGTCACCGGCAAATCTGCCTGAATATTGAGCGTGCTGAGCCATTTGGTATCGGCCACCGGCAGGAATCCTTTGAAAGCACCGTCGCGGTCGTCGGCCTGGTGAAGCTGGGCCGTGACGCTGTGCGAAATCTGCTGGCGGTCGAGGAAGGCGGTTTGGCGGCGGTAGTCGGGGCTGCCGCTCAGGCCGAGCACGAACTCGGGGTTGTTGGGCTGCTGCAAAAAGCGACCGCCGAACAGGCGCATCTGCACCTTCTTTTTGGGCGAGTAAAAGCGGAAGTAGCTGGCGCTGGCGCGCAGCAGCACGGCCTGGCGGTTGTTGGCATCGTCGGCGTTGCTGGCAATCATGCGATTGAGGTCTACGGCGGCGCTCCAGCCTTGCAGGGCGTTGGCCTGGGCTACGTGGTAGTCCACGGCCTGGAACACGCCGGTGCGGTTGCGGTCCTCATCGGCCACAATGGTGTTGGCCAGCGTGAGGCGCTGCTGCGGGCCAACGCCCGGCGCGTGGGGCCATACAAAGCTTACGCTGGGCTCATACTTAACGTAGCGCTCGAAGCGCTGCACGCCGAAGGCAATGGTGGCCTGCCGCGAGAAGTGCTGAGGCAGTACGTTCAGCTGGATGCGGCCGATGCCGTTCAGCTCGTTCCGACTGAAGCTGTACATGGGCATGGCCAGGTATTGCAGGCGCTTGGGTACCAGCGGGCTGTTGTAGAACGCCGCGCCGAGCATGAATTTATCGGAAGTATTGGCCCCCAGCACCGGCAGCCAGCTGATGGTGGCTTTGTCCCAACGCTCTACGCTGGCCAGCGGGCGCAGGCGGATGGGCGTGAAGCCGGAAGGATGGTCGGCCACGGTGAGGCGGTCGTTGCGGCGGTTGAGCTCGGGGCTGACGTAGTTGGCATCGACCACGAGGGCGGCCACGTTGGCGCGTTTGAAATTGAGCTGGCTGGTGGCTTCCTCGTCGGCGTTGGGGTCGGTGTTGCCGAAGGGCGGCGTCCAGAGCGTTTCGAGCACCCGGCCGCTGGCATCAACCGACGACACCGGCACGGCCCAAGGCGTGGGCGAGTCGGTGCGCACCAGCACCTTCACCACGTCGTTGAAGCTGGCCAGGGTTTGCAAATCGGCGTCGTAGTGCTGCGTGTTGGTCATCATGCCCTGGAAAAACCAGCCCAGCTTCTGGCCCGTGCTTTCCTCAAACACGGCCTGCATATCCTCGGGGTACGGATGTTTGAACTGCCACCGGTCGTAGTACAGGTGCATGGCGGCATCGAACTTGGCCTGGCCCAAGTAGCCGGCCAGGTATTTCAGCAGCGAGCCCGTTTTCTGGTACACGATGATGCCGTAGTTCAGCATCGTGTAATCGGCCGAAGTGGGGCCCTGCACCGGCTGGTCGAGCCCCCGGCTGGCGGAGGCCTGGTAGGGCACTTGGTCGAAGGCGGAGGCCGGCAGCTTCTCCAGGCCAAAGGTGCGCTTCAGGCCCTGCGGCAGCTTATCGAACCCGTGAAACCCCTTAGCCGGCAGGGTGTCGAGCGCACTCACACGCTGCTCCACGTAGGTGTTCACGCCCTCGTCCATCCACGGGAAGTCCCGCTCGTTCGAGCCCAGAATGCCATAAAACCAGTTGTGGCCCACTTCGTGCACAATGGCGCTGGGCATGGTCACGGTCACCATCGGGTACTCCATGCCGGAGCCGGCGCTCAAAGCGCCATCCACGGCGGTGGCGGCCGAGTAGGGGTACTCGCCCACCCAGCGCGAGTAGTAGGTGAGGGCGTCGTTCACGTCCTGGAGGCCCTTTATCCACTTCGGAGCCTCTTTATTTGTGAAAAGCACCCACGACGTGACGGTGCGGCCCGAGGACAGGGTCACGCCGCTTTTCAGCACGTTGAAGCGCTTATCGGCAAACCAGGCGAAATCGTGCACCCGGTCCTGCTTGTAACGCAGGGTTTTGGTAGTGGCATCGGAGGCCGGGAATTTCAGGTCGGTGCCGAAATCCTGGGCGGTTTTTTTGCTGGCGGCGGTGGCGGCCAGGGCATCCATGCGGGCGCGCTCGTCGGGGTTTTGCAGCTCGCCGGTGGCCCCCACAGTGTAGTTGGTGGGCAGCGTAATGGTGACGTCGAACGAACCGAATTCGGAATAGAATTCGCCCTGGTCGAGGTAGGGAATGGGGTGCCAGCCGCGCCGGTCCAGCACGGCCGGCTTGGGGTACCACTGCGTAATCTGGTAGCTCTGCCCCACATGCCCAAACCGCGAGAACGACGCCGGAATCTTCACCCGAAACGGCGTGCTGATGCTGGCCGTGGCTCCCGCCGCCAGCGGCTGCGGCAGCACCAGCTTGGCAATGTCCGCGTTTTTGGGGTCGAATTCCAGCTTCGCCGACTGGCCGTTTACCTTGAAGTCGAGGCCGTCGATGAAGCCCCGGTCTTCGGCTTTGGCAAACTCAAACCGGCGCTTGCCCGCACGTAATTGCTGCTTCGCGAAAGCCGTCGAATTATCCTTGTAAGCATTGGGCCACAGGTGAAACCAGATGAAGGTGAGGGCCTGCGGCGAATGGTTGGTGTACGCCAGGTCCTCGCGCCCGGTGAGGAAGTTGGTCTTGTCATCGAGCACCACGTCGATGGAATAGTTAACCTCCTGCTGGAAGTAGGGGCCGGCTGCTTTGGCGGGCGTAGGCTTGGGCTTGTGCCGTTGGGCCAGGGCCAGGCCGGGCAGCAGGGCCAACAGGCCGAAAAGGAAACGTGTTTTCATGCGGAGTTCCGTGGGGCGGAAGTAGCGCCGCGCCCTTGGGACGAAGCTACGGCGCGGCGAGGGACTGCGGGATATTGAGAAGCCGATGAATTGCCAGCGTTTGAGTTTAAGCTCAAGTATTATTGGACCTGTTACGAAATCCAGTTCGCTGCTCAAGTACCTTGCAAATACAATCGCATGTTAAAATTTAAGGAATGAATAAGATAATAGGTCTCTGCACGATGTTTCTACTATCCTCCTGCGAGCCGGTTCGTGAAAATCCTTCATTTATGAACTCAGCATTAATGGCCCGCAACCTGATTCAAATTTGCGTCGATTCCACGTTGCGTTTAGATAGTGGGCTTAACTCAGTAAATTATTTAGTCGATTTCAAACTAGTGAAAAACCTGAATAGAGAAGGGGTAAAACAGTTTATGCTAACAAGAAGTGAAGCCAGCGAAACCAATCTGGATTCGTTGCTGATAATAGCGCGTAGGTTCAGTAAATACAGTTTTGGGCTTCCCGAAGCTGTTATTAGATTTGAGAAAATAACTGTTCGAACTGACGGAATGCTCCTTGTTGAAATATCCAAGATTCGGGCGGCGGATGGTTTCATCGATGCTGAATTACTATTGAAGCCAAATGGGTTGAGCTTTAAGTGCATTCGTAGCGGAATAACCCGCATTGGTTGAAACCACAAAAGCATCCAGCCATATTGATGCCCGAATTCCATGAAAAACGAGCTTAATAGATTCGAGGAAGCACAAGTCGGGAAATACCAAACCGCATTATCCGAAATCAAAAACGGCCGCAAGCGCAGCCATTGGATGTGGTTCATCTTCCCGCAAATCCAGGGCTTGGGCCTTAGTGAAACAGCCAGATTCTACGCGTTAGCCGATGCGCAGGAGGCAAAAGATTACCTGGCTCATCCCGTTTTGGGTACCCGCCTGCGGGAAATCTGCCAGGCACTGCTCGGGCTGCCCTCCAGTGACGCCCACGACATTTTCGGCAGTCCCGATGACCTAAAGCTGAAGTCTTCGATGACGCTGTTCGCGTCGGTGAGCAGTAGTTCGATTTTTCAGCAGGTGCTGGACAAGTTTTATGGCGGGAATCAGGACGATAAAACGTTGCGAATCCTGGGCTCGAAAGAATAAATTCAAAAGGTATTTCGCGCCTGATTGTAGGGGCGGGGCCTGTCCCCGCCCGGTCGTTGAACGGAAGCGTTGCTGTGCCCCCCCCCAATGACAGGCGGGGACAGGCCCCTACACCGCTCAGCTTACTACTCCTGCGTCCTCCCCAGCAACCGCACCGTGCCATAGCCCACCAGCAAAAACACCCCAAAAACCAGCGTCACGCCCCACGTTCCGGGAAAGGAGAACGGGTGCAAAATCCGGTTCACTATGTCGAAAAACAGCGTGAGCGGGTTGGTGAGAATGTCCCAGGAATTGAAGCGCAGGTAGCGGCCCAGGTAAACGCCGAAGCTGCTGAGCAGCAGCGCCACCGTGGCAAACGCCCAGCCCACCCCAAAGCCCAGCCGCTGCTGCACCAGCCGCTGCATGTCGGAGAGGGAGGCGTAGGCCAGCATCAGGCCGTTCCAGGCGCAGCTTAATATCAGGGCCAAATCGTACCAGAGCGGCACGCCGGGGCGGGTGTCGAGGTGGAATAAATCGGTGAGGATGTAGGGCGCGTTGGGAAAAAACAGCAGCCACGCCGCACCCACCGGGAGCAGAATCCGGGCTTTCAGCGGCCCCTTGGCCGTGCTAAGCATAGTGCTGATTGCGAAGGGGATAACGGCCAGAAACAGATTCCAGATGAGGAACAGGAACGTAAGCCGGCCGGTCATCAGCACGCGGCCGGCCACCAGCAGGATGCTCAGGGTCACGGAGGCGGCCAGCACAAATACCAGCGTGAGCCGGGCACGAGTGTAGGGCTGGCTCGAAAGAGTGGATGCTTGCATAATGTTAAAGTTACGGCCGAAGCGCTGTGCCGCATAGCCCCAATGCTACGCCGGCTCCGGCCCGAACGACAACGCCCGGCCCGGCAGGCTGCGTGCCCGCCCCCGGCATTTATGGCTAATTTTGCACGGCTTACCACAGGGGCAAGCGTGTTTTCTGGTTCAATGACGTTTATTCCTTCGCTGCGGCGGCCGCTCCGGTGGCTGGCAGCCGGCCTGCTGCTCACCAGCCCCGCGCTGGCCCAAACGCCGGCCCGGCCCCAGCCCGCTGCCAGCCCGCCGCCCGCCAAGCCGCAGCCGGCTGGCACTCTGCCCGCCAAGCCGCAGCCTGTCAAGCCGCAGCCCGCTAAGCCGCAAGCCGCCAAGCCCAAGCCCACCGCCGTGCCCCCGGCCGAAGCCAACGTGCGCTACCGCAGCGGCAAAGTCCAGCTCGACCAGGGCAACTACGCTGCCGCCCTCGCCCAGCTGGAGCCGCTGGCCCAGCCCACCGCCCGCTTCGCCCGCGCCGCCGATGCGGCCTACCTGGCCGCCGTGGCCAATGCCCGCCTCAAGCAGTGGCCCGAGGCCGAGCAGCTCCTCAACCTGCTCCGCACCGAGTACCCGACTTACCCCAACCTGCCCGATGCGCTGTTTTTGCAGGGCCAGGTTTCGTTTGAGCAGGAGGATTTCGACACCGCCCTCAAAGCCCTGGCCCAGCTCCCGGCCGATAAGCTGGTCCCCGAGCGCGAGGCCATGAAGGCCACCTACCTGCCCCGCATTAAGGAGCGCAACACCTGGCAGCGCAACCTGCGCCGCTACCCCGACGATGCCACCCTGGCCCGCGCCTACGCCGACCACCTCATCGCCGGCGGCGCCTATACCGATGCCGACCGCCCGCAGCTCGACGAGTTGATTGCGAAATTCAGCCTCGACCGCACCCGCTACACGCCGCGCCCCCGGCCCGTTTCCGTCAGGAAAACCAGCTACAACGTGGCCGTGCTACTGCCCTTCGAGCTGAGCGACCCGAGCTGGCAGACCGTGCGCAAAAACCAGTTCGTAACCGACC
The DNA here is from genome assembly GCF_012275535.1 of Hymenobacter artigasi. Taxonomy (GTDB): domain Bacteria; phylum Bacteroidota; class Bacteroidia; order Cytophagales; family Hymenobacteraceae; genus Hymenobacter; species Hymenobacter artigasi. Next base: position 8,040 of record NZ_JAAVTK010000010.1, read on the forward strand.
TCTACGCCGGCCTGCGCCTGGCTCAGGACAGCCTCCAGCGGGCCGGCCGCCCCATCCAGCTCTTCGCCTACGACACCGGGGCCGACACCCTCACCCTCAAGCAAACCCTGGCCCTGCCCGAGCTGGCTGGGATGGACATGCTCATCGGCCCGGTGTATAAGTCGGGGGCGCGGCTGCTGGCCCGCTACGCCCAGGAGCACCAGATTATCTGTGTAAACCCGCTGTCGCAGGACGGTGATTTGGTGCTCGATAACCCCTGGCACTACCTGTTTTCGCCCAGCTCGGCCACGCAGGGACGGGTGGCGGCCCAGTTTGCCCTCAACGCTTTCGGGGCCGGCAAACCCGGGCTGGTGCTGTACGAAGACAGCAAGGACGACGCCGACTTTGCCACTGCCTACAAGGCTGCGTTTGAGGAGCAGGGCGGCAAAATCAGCGCCCTGCGCCGCTTCAATCCCGATGTGGACGAGAGCCTCGCGGCCGCCTTTGCCGGGCCGGAGCTGGCCGCCGCCAGCCACGTCGTGGTCGTTTCCGACAACCGCCGCATCGGGCCCTACGCCCTGCGCCTGGTGCAGCAGCAGCCTGCCGCCACGCGCCCCGGCGTGCTGGCCCCCGGCTCCTGGCTCGATAATCCGCGCCTCGACGTGAGCCAGCTTAATGGTCCCACCACCTACTTCATCCAGCCCAAATACTACGATGAGCAGGGGCTGGGCTACCGCCGGTTCCGGCAGCTGTACTTGCAGCGCCAGCACCTGCCGCCGTCGGTTTTCGCCAACCAGGGCTTTGAGTTGTTAATGTATTTTGGCAACGTCCTGTCTCAGTATGGGTCCGACTTTCAAACCAGTTTATCAACTGCTCCGCCCGCCACGGGTGCCATTTTCGAGGGCGAAAGCTACTCCGGCGGTGCCCACGACAACCAGGTGGTGCCCATCGTCAAGCTCACCGGCCTGGAGTACCAGATGATGCGCTAAACCAATTTGTAATTGATGAAAAGTCATGCTGAGCGCAGTCGAAGCATCTCGCGTGCAGCAGTAAATAAATCTTGACAACGATGCGAGCGAGATGCTTCGATTGCGCTCAGCATGACGTTCTGAACCGACTCAACCAAATTACGTTACATGCTCAACCTCACCACTTCCGCTACCCTTTTCGAACGGGCCAAAACCCTTATTCCCGGCGGCGTAAACTCGCCGGTGCGCGCTTTCCGCTCGGTAGGCGGCTCGCCGGTGTTCATGCAGAGCGCCCACGGGGCCTGGCTCACCGACGTGGACGGCAACCGCTACGTCGATTTCATCAACTCCTGGGGGCCCATGATTCTCGGCCACGCGCCCGATGTGGTGCTCGATGCCGTGCGCGCCGCCCTGCCCAACTCGCTCAGCTTCGGTGCCCCCACGCACCGCGAAGTGGAAATGGCCGAATTGATTCGGGAAATGGTGCCCGGCGTCGAGAAGGTGCGCTTGGTAAACTCCGGTACTGAGGCCTGCATGTCGGCCATCCGCGCCGCCCGGGGCTTCACCGGCCGCGACAAAATCATCAAGTTTGAAGGCTGCTACCACGGCCACGGCGATGCCTTCCTGATTGCCGCCGGCAGCGGCGCCCTCACCGCCGGCGAGCCCGACTCGGCCGGCGTGACCCGGGGCGTGGCTCAGGATACCCTCACCGCGCCCTACAACGACCTGCCCGCCGTGCAGGCCCTCATCGCCGCCAACCCCAACCAGGTGGCGGCCCTCATCCTGGAGCCCGTGGTGGGCAATATGGGCCTGGTAATTCCCGCCCAGGGCTTCCTGGCCGGCCTACGTGCGTTGTGCAACCAGCACGACATCGTGCTCATTTTTGATGAGGTGATGACCGGGTTCCGCCTCGCGCCGGGCGGTGCGCAGCAACTCTACGGCATCACAGCCGACATGGTAACGCTGGGTAAAATCATCGGTGGTGGCCTGCCCGTGGGCGCTTACGGCGGACGCGAAGACATTATGAACTGCGTGGCTCCGGCCGGCAAAGTGTACCAGGCCGGCACACTTTCCGGCAACCCAATGGCCACCGCCGCCGGCATGGCCCAGCTGCGCTACCTGCACGAGCACCCCGAGCTCTACACGGCGCTCGAAGCCAGCAGCGCCCGCCTCGCCGACGGCACCCGCCAGATTGCCGCCGACCTCGGCCTGAACTACACCGTGAACCGCGTGGGCTCCATGTTCAGCCTGTTTTTCACCTCGGAACCGGTTAGCAACCTCGACGATGCCAAAAAGTGCGATACCGCCGCTTTTGGCCGCTATTTCCACGCCATGCTTAACCGGGGCATCTACCTCGCGCCCTCGCAGTTCGAGGCCCTGTTCGTGTCCACGGCCATCACCGACGAGCTGGTGGAGAAATACCTGACTGCCTGCCGCGAGTCGTTGATAGAGGCGCATAGCTTGTAACGCCCGTTAAATCTGCGACCTTTGCCCGATGCTAAAATTCCGTCTGCTAAGCCTGCTTTTGTTTTTTGCGGCGTTTGCCCATGCCGAAACGCCCGCCCAGGCCAACAAGCGCCTCTTCGATAAAACCATCGACGAGCTGAATTTCCGCACCATGGAAACGGTGTACGATAAGTCGTTCACCCGGGGCAAGTTTCCGCTCACGCTGCGCACCGCTGCCGCCCGCCGCGCCTTCGACGGCTTTGGCAGTAATTCGGGCCTCAAGCAGCTGTTCTTGAACTACAACGGCATTGCCGAGCGGTATAAAAACCGTTTCGGCAACGGCCCGCTTACCCTGGCGGAGTTCGATAAGCAGCTGAAATCGGTATTGCTGGACAAGAACTTCGAGTTCTTCATCCACAACCTGCCGCGCGATGAGCGGGTGTCGCTCATCCGGGCCGAGCAGCGCCTCATTCAGCAGGCCAGCGCCCAGTTCAACGACTCGGGCGCGGCGGCCGGCCCCACCGTGCCCACCGCCGAGAGCTACGCCCAGCCCGAAGCCCCCGTCACGGCCCCCCTCACCACCAACGACGCCGACGGCGCGGGGCCGGAAACCGCCCCCGCCACCGTGTCCGACGAGGCCCCGCTCACCAGCGCCTCCGTGGTGCCGGCCGGCCCGGCCCCGCACCACGACTGGCTCGACTACTTCACCCTGCTGCTGAGCCTGGCCAGTGCTGGTATGCTTTTCCATCTCATTACCAACGTGCTGCCCACCCTGAGCCGGCGCATCAATAACCTCTCGGCCGACCCGGAGCCCGAACCCGAGCCCCGCAGTCTGGCCAGTCGCCTGCGGCCCACCCGCCGCCCCGGCCTGCGCGAAGACCGGTACGAAGACGATGACGACGAGGAAGCCGAGGGCCAGCCCGCCGAACCTTACCGGCACGACGACGACTGAGACTTAAATAAACTGGCCGTCATGCATTCCTAAAAATACCCCATTCAATGATTCTTACCGACCAGCAAATTCTCGCGGAAATCGAAAAAGGCACCATCGTCATCAAGCCCTACGACCGCAGCTGCCTGGGCACCAACTCCTACGATGTGCACCTGGGCAAGTACCTCGCCACCTACCGCGATGAGGTGCTGGACGCCCGCAAGCACAACGAAATCGACACCTTTGAAATCCCCGAAGAGGAGGGCTACGTGCTCCAGCCCGGCCGCCTCTACCTGGGCGTGACGCAGGAATACACCGAAACCCACGCCACCGTGCCCTTCCTCGAAGGCAAGAGCAGCGTGGGCCGCCTCGGTATCGACATTCACGCCACCGCTGGCAAGGGCGACGTGGGCTTCTGCAACCACTGGACGCTGGAAATCAGCGTATCGATGCCCGTGCGGGTGTACCGGAACATGCCCATCGGCCAGCTGATTTACTTCACCGTGCAGGGCAACGTCGATACCCTCTATAACCACAAGCAGAGCGCCAAATACAACGATAAAACCGACAAGCCGGTGGAGTCGATGATGTGGAAAAACAGGTGGTAAGACATAGCATTAAGGTAATGTAGGGACGGTAAATCCGAACCGTGCCGCGCCTTTTTGCGTTGAATTCGGTGACCGCGCCGCCCATGGCTGGCCCGGTCCTTGCGTAAGTGTGCAACTGAAACCCCTACGACGATGACAATGAAAACTGCTTTTGCTTCTCTCTTTCTGGCGCTCCTGGCCGGTTCTGCTACCGCCCAGCAGGGACCTAACAGCACTGTTGCCGTGCAGGACAAAACCCAGTCCAGCCCCCGCCTCAACCCCGTGCAGGCCCGCGCCGACCGCCTCAGCGAGCAGATGGTGCGCGACCTGCACCTGAACAACTACCAGGCCACCAAGCTCCGGGCCGTGAATGCCGATAAGGTCTCCAAAATGGCGGCCATCGAGCGCCGAAACGCCGGTAATCAGAAGCTGATTGATGAGCAGTGCAATGGCGTGTGTAAAGAGCGGGACAAGGAGTTCCAGGCTTTTCTCAGCAACGACCAGTACAGCAGCTACTTCGGTGCCCGCGGCGTGTATAACAAGACTGACCGTGATTTCGCTAGCCAGTCGTCCACCATCCTCCTCACCAATTCGGTGCAGAACCCGTTGCCGGCCCGCGCCAACGACGCTTCTATTGCCCCAACCAGCACCAAGCCCACCAACCGCCCCGCCGGTAACCTGGGTCGCAACGCCCGGTAACTTGTAGCGCATGCTTTCGCTCGCGCCCTGAATACGAGAAAGCCCCGTCGGATATTTCCGGCGGGGCTTTTTGATGGTTCAATCCAACGAGTGCACAAGCTAAAGCATGTGCTACAGGCGCTCCTGGGTTTGTTCCTGTTTATCGAGGTACTCGGACAGTTCTTTGCACAGCGCGCGCATCTTATTGGCCATTTCCTTGTCGTCAGTAGCCGTCACAATGTTCTCGGCCATTGAGCCGATGTTATCGACTACAAAGCGCTTCATCTCGTCCACGGGCATGTCTTTGGTCCAGAGGTCGATTTTCATCGTACCGGCCTGCTCCCGGTCCCACAGTGCAATATTGATGGCTTTGGCGAAGTGGATATCCGGCCCCGCATCGGTGGCCGTCCAGCTAATAGCCTCGGGCACTTTGTTATCGTCGAGGGCAATGCTGAAGCGGATTTCTGATTTCTTAATCACTGATTAAAACGAATTTTAGCGGATTTCACGGATTTTGTAGACGATTGGAGTTGTTTCCTTGGATTTCGTCTGGTTGATGGAGTAACTAAGCGCGGAGCGGCAATTCAGGCATTGTGGCCGGCCCGTGGAAATGCCGACTACAAAATCCGTGAAATTCGCTAAAATCCGTGCTAATCAGTGATTAAACGTAGTTATTCAGCATCACCGGCATCACCAGCATCAGGATGCTTTCGTTGTCGTCGGGCGTAGTGGGCATCAGCAGGCCTGCGCGGTTGGGCGTGCTCAGCTCTAGGGTGATTTCCTCAGAGTCAATGTTGGAGAGCATTTCGAGCAGGAAGCGGGCGTTGAAGCCGATTTCCATGTCCTCGCCGTCGTACTGGCAGGTGAGGGTTTCCTTGGCTTCGTTGCTGAAGTCGAGGTCTTCGGCCGAAACCACCAACTCGGAGCCTGCCAGGCGCAGGCGCACCTGGTGGGTGGTTTTGTTGGAGTAGATGCTGATGCGGCGCACCGAGTTCAGCAGCTCGGCGCGGTTGATGATGAGCTTGTTAGGGTTGCTCACCGGAATCACATTTTCGTAGTCAGGGTACCGCTCGTCAATCAGGCGGCACACGAGGCGCATCTGGTTGAATGAGAAGAAGGCGTTGCTCTGGTTGAACTCCATCTTCACCGGCGTGGCCTCCGAAGGCAGCGTGCCTTTCAGCAGGTTGAAGGCTTTGCGCGGGATGATGAGGTTGGCGGTCTGGCCGGCGCCCACGTCCTGGCGGCGGTAGCGCAGCAGGCGGTGCCCGTCGGTGGCCACGAAGGTCACCTGCGAGTCGGCCAGCTGCACCAGAATACCGGTCATGGCCGGGCGCAGCTCGTCGGTGCTCACCGCGAAGATGGTTTTGTTGATGGCGCGGGCCAGCGACGAGGAGGGCATCTCAATCGGGGCCGAGCCCTTCACCACTGGCACGCGGGGGAAGTCGGCGGCATTCTCGCCGGCCAGCTTGTAGCGGCCGTTGGCCGAGCTGATTTCGATGGTATAGGTTTCCTCGTCCAGCGTGAAGGTCACAGGCTGGTCGGGCAGGTTCTTGAGGGTATCGAGCAGGATGCGGGCGGGCGCGGCGATGCGGCCGGTGTCGCGGGCCTCCACAGGCAGCTCGGTAATCATGCTCGTCTCCAGGTCGGAGGCGGTGATGGTGAGCTTACCGGCCTCAATCTCAAAGAGAAAGTTCTCCAGAATGGGCACCACGGGGTTGTTCGTAACCACGCCGTTGATGCTTTGCAGCTGCTTGAGCAGCGCGGAGGAGGATACAATGAATTTCATGGTGCGAGGGGAGGGCTAGGAATAAGGGAGGGCAAAGATAGGGGGTGCGGTTGGGGTTTGGAAGGGGCTACCTGAGTATGTGTACTTGGAGACTGGGTTTAATTCTGAGCGGCTAATGAAACCGGAAACCCGTCTTAACTTTCTTTGAGAAAACAGCGGTTAATCGAAAATGGGACAGCCTAAAAGACTTCAGCAAGCAGCGAAAGACCTCAACTTGGGTATGGAGAAAGTCATTGACACTTTAGCTAGCCGCGGGCACTACGTTGAGAATAAACCAACGACTAAATTGTCAGAAGAGCAAGTTGATATTTTAGAGGAAGTATTCAATGCTACCATCGCATCATCAGGCTCTCAGATAAAAGCTAGTGCTACAACAATTCAGAAACTAGAATACTTGCGAAGAAAGAAGGGACAGCCAAAATCATTTTTTAAATACTTCGGAACACAAGACCACCATTTTGCAAGCTTGGAAGACGGTTATGTTTATATGTCCCCACCTTCCTATTTCAATGACCCATTCGATTGTTCCCTGGATTTGGTAGACTTTTCAAATCGTACAAGCAAGAATTTCAATCAAAAAGCTGTAGATAGATTTAAACAGCGTGTAAAAGATATAGGTGTATGTTGTTTCTCAAGAATCAATGATTCAATATTGATGTGGGCGCATTACGCAAATAGCCACAGAGGTTTTTGTTTAGAATTCGTAACTGATAGTGGAAACCGCGATGGTATCCATCCTCTAGATGTTTGTTATTCAGAGAAGCTTATTAAGCTCAACTTTCATAACAATGCTGATGATGCCATTGCCAATATGATTTTCACAAAATCCTTGGACTGGCAGTACGAAGATGAACTTAGATGTATTGGCGATGGCCTAATTAGCCAAGATGAAAGAAAGAAGCATTTTGCTGCATCCAAACTCAAGGCAATATATCTGGGCGTAAAATGCGAAGAGGCTACAATAGAGAAGGTGAAGGACATTGTCAACAGGAAGTATCCATTGACAAAACTGTATCAGGCGGTTAAGAGTCCTGAATCGTTCTCAATCATATTTGAAGCCGTAAGTAAGTAGACTAACATACTACGCCCCAAACCCCGCATACCGCCGCTTGCGCCGCCACGCCCGCACGGCCCCGAAAACTCCTAGCAGCACCAGCGGCGCGCCGAGGTTCAGCAGCTGCCAGCGGCGGCGCTGCTCGGCCAGCTTCACTTTGTCAAGGGGGCGGAGGGTGATTTGCTTGCCGCGCACGGCGATGAGGCCGGTGTCGTCGAGCAGGTAGTCGGTGGCGTTGAGGACCAGCTCGCGGTTGGCGAATTCGGTGTTGGCGAGGCGGTCGAAGCCCAGGCGGTAGGGGTTGCCGGTTTTGGGGTCGACTTCGGAGCGGATGAAGTCGCCGTCGGCCAGCACCAGGATTTTGCTGGGCTTGGCGTTGGCCGGTTTTTCGGGTTGGAACTGGAGCGTGCCGGGCCGGGCGCGGTTGGCGAAGAGCGAGGTGAACTGGCCTTCGAGCAGGTAGGCCACCGGCTGGAAACCCTTCTGGTAGAGCTTGGGGTTGGGTTCGAGGCGAGCGTCGTTGAAGTTGATGGGCACCGGAGCGGGCAGCACGCGGGTGTAGCGCGAGGTGGTCATCAGCGGGGTTTTGCGGATGCCGCGGGCTTGCACCGTGTCGAGGTTGCCCACAAATTTCAGGTACACTGCGTCGAGGTTACGGGTGATGGGGTGGGGGCTGAACTTGTTGATGAGCGGGTAGAGCTGCCAAGGCATGGGCTCGATTTTGGGCTTGTTGCCATCCATGCCGGTCACGAGCGGGATTTGGCCGCTGTTCAGGTCAAGTAGCAGGTTCTGATTCAGGCGCAGGCCGTATTTGAAAAACAGGTCGTCGAGGTTGAGGTTGTAGGGCGTAGCCAGCGCCACACCGTTTCGGGCTACGCTGTCGAGGTCCACGCGCAGAGCGTCAACGAAGAACATGGCCCGGCCGCCCTGGGTGATGAACTGGTCGAGCTTGAACTTGTCGTCTTCCGAATAGGGCGTTTTGGGCTGGGCTACCACGATGGCATCGAGCGCGCTCAGGTCCTTCACCTTGCTCAGCGTCACCCGAAATACGTCGTACTGCTGCTGCCAGGTGCCGAGAATGTCGCCAGCCTGCACGTTGGTGAGTTCGCCGTGGCCTTCCACCACGCCGATGCGCTTGCGCAGCGCCGGTACCAGCGTGCGGATGGTGCTTGCCAGCTCGTATTCCAGGCCTTCAATGCTTTGGTTGAGGCGCACCTCGGCCGGGGCGGCTTGGTTGCCACGCAGCAGCAGCACCGACTTGTCGTGCCCGCCCACGCTCACCACGGCGTAGGGGAAAATGATTTTCTCGACCCGCTTGCCGTTTTCGGTGGCCCCGAGGTTGGTGGGTTTCAGGCCCTTTTTGAAAAGGGTTTGGTAGAAGGCGTTGCGGGCGGCTTCGGTGCTGCCGGCGCTGGGGTCGATGAAAATGTAGTTCAGGTTGGCCCCGCCGTAGACCTGGAATTCGGTCAGGGTTTCGCGCACGCCCTGCTCTAGGCGGCGGAAGGCGGGCGGGAAGTCGCCGGTGAGGTACACCGTGATGGTGACCGGTTGCTTGAGGTCGCGCAGCAGCGCCTTGGTGGCCGGCGACATCGTGTAGCGCTTTTCCTCGGTCAAATCGAGCCGGAAAAAGAAGCGTTGGGCAATGAAATTAAAAAGCAAGAGCCCGCCAATGATGGCGGCAAAAGTGAGCAAATCGTTGCGCTTGCGTGAGGTAGCAGGTGCTTCCGCGTGCGCCGGCTCGAACGAGTTTTCGGATGAATTCATAGATGCTAATTGGTGGCAGGTGGGAACAGGCTAACGCATGTTGTACTACCAATTCCGACTCCGTAAGGCCAGGCGCGTAGCCAGCAGGGCCACGGCTACCACGCTAAAAAAATAAACCAGGTCGCGGGAGTCAATCAGCCCTTTGCTCAGGTCGCGGTAGTGCGCTGCAATACCCAGCTGACTGGTATAATATGCCGAGCTGCCCTGCAGCACCGAGGCCAGCGAATCGAACCCCGAATACACCAGAAAGCAGCCCACCACCGCCACCAGAAAGGCGATAATCTGGTCGCGCGTAAGCGCCGAGGCCAGGATGCCAATGGCCGCGAACACCGCTGCCAGCAGCGCCAGCCCCAGGTAGGAGCCCACCGTGGCGGCCGAGTCGATGTTGCCCTCGGGGCTGCCCAATTTGTACACGGAGTAGTAGTAGAGCAGCGTGGGTACCAGCGCCAGCAGCGCCAGCAGCAGGCAGGCCAGGTACTTGCCGCCAATAATCTGCCCATCCGTCAGCGGCCGGGTCAGCAGTAGCTCGATGGTACCGGCCTTTTTCTCCTCCGCGAAGGTGCGCATGGTGAGGGCCGGAATCAGGAACAGGAAAATCCATGGAGCCAGGTTGAACAGCGTTTGCAGGTCGGCGTAGCCGTAGTCGAGCACGCTGCTATCGGGGAAAACCCAGACGAACAGGCCCGTCGCAATCAGGAAAACCCCCAGCACCACGTAGGCCACGGGGGAGTTCAGGAAGGCGTTGAATTCTTTTTGGAGGATGGTGAGCATTTTTTGTTGTCTGTCATCCTGAGCGGAGCGAAGAACCTTATCACGTCCGCTTTGTCAGAATAATTTCAGCTAAATCAATTTGATTACTGCAAACTGTTCGACGGTCATTAGGTCCTTCGCTGTGCTCAGGATGACAGGCGATTAAATCATTTTTATTTCGTCAATTCCCCAAACACCTCCTCCAGGCTCTGCTGCTCCTGCCGCAGCCCCAGCAGAATCCAGCCTTCCTGCCCGGCCAGGCGCGACACGGCGGCGCGCACGTCGGTGCCCGGCGCGGTGCGGAGCAGGACTGCGCCATCGGGGGCTAGCTCGACGTGGCGCACATTGGGGAGCTTGGCCAGCTTGGCGGTATCAACCAGGCCTTCGAACTCGGCACGCACCACGGTTTCGCCGGCGGCGCGGGCGGCCAGCTCGGCTACGGGGCTGTCGGCCACCAGCTTGCCTCGGCTGATGATGAGCACGCGGGAGCACAGCGCCGTGACTTCGGGCAGAATGTGGGTGCTGAAAATGACGGTTTTATCCTCGCCCACTTCGCGGATAAGCTGGCGGATTTCCAGAATCTGGTTGGGGTCGAGGCCGGTGGTGGGCTCGTCGAGGATGAGCACATCGGGGTCGTGGATGAGGGCCTGGGCCAGACCCACGCGCTGCCGGTAGCCCTTGCTGAGCGCGCCGATTTGCTTGTTCTGCTCACGGCTCAGGCCCACACGGCGCACCAGCTCGGCCACGCGGGCGCGCAGGCCGGAGCCGCGTAGTCCGTGCACCGACCCAATGAATTCGAGGTACTCGTGCACGTACATGTCGAGGTAGAGCGGGTTGTGCTCGGGCAGGTAGCCCACGTGGCGGCGCACTTCCAGACTGTCAACCAGCACATCGTAGCCAGCCACCCGCACCGTACCGGCGGTGGGCGGGAGGTAGCCGGTGGCAATTTTCATGGTGGTGCTTTTGCCCGCGCCATTCGGCCCGAGGAAGCCCACGATTTCGCCCTTGCCCGCCGTAAAGCTGATGTTGTCCACGGCGTTTTGGGTGCCGTAGGTTTTGGTCAGGTGCTCAATTTCTACCATGTGGTTTTAGTGGATTGCTATCAGAACGTCAGCCGGCGCGGCTGGCTCACCTCACCCCCGGCCCCTCTCCCCAAGGAGAGGGGAGCCGGACGAAGCAGACGAATTGTCTCGACAATCTTAGTATATCATTCGAAAGAAAAAAGCAATATTCAAGCTCATTGATTAGTCCTCTGGCTCCCCTCTCCCCAAGGAGAGGGGCTGGGGGTGAGGTGAGCCAGCCGCGCCGGCTGACGTTCAACTTACTTCACGTTCGCCGGCCGCAGCTGAATCTCCGAAATCATCGTCGTATCCGGCGCTTCAATCGCGTGCACAATGGCGGCGGCAATATCCTCCGGTTGCATCTTGTGCGGGTCGGGCGTGAGGCCGGGCTCTTTGCCGTTGAAGTTGGTTTCGACCGAGCCGGGCATTACGCAGGTCACGCGGATACCATCCGGCCGCACTTCCTTGAACAGCGAATCGGAAAAGCCCCGCACCGCAAACTTCGTGGCGCAGTAGCCCGACATGCCCGCCGAACCAGCCGTGCCAGCCAGCGAGGCCACGTTCACAATGTGGCCCGCGTGCTGCTGCTTCATCTGCGGCAGCACGGCGCGGGTGCAGAGGAAGGTGCCCAGCACGTTGGTATCGAACATCGTTTTCCAGTCTTCGGTCCGGAAACCGTCCACGTCGCCCATGATGCCCAGGCCGGCATTATTTACCAGAACATGGATTTCCGGGCCCAACTCGCGCATGGTGTTGGTGAAGGCTTCGGTGATGGAGTGCTCGTCCTGCACGTCGCACTCGAAAAACTGGAATCGGTCGTGCGTGAAATCGTCGGGGGCCGAGCGGGCCCAGCCGGCCACGGCAGCGCCGCGGGCCAACAGGGCTTGCACGGTGGCGAGGCCGATTCCTTTGCTTGCGCCGGTCACGATGGCAACTTTACCGCTGAGGTCCATTTATCTTTGGGAAAAGTAAGGGGGGATTATGCGCAAAACGAGTTTGCGGCCGCAAGTTAGCGGCCTGGGAGGGTTTGGGATACCGCACCGGCTGGGCTGCCTCGGATTCGGCGTCGCGCTGATGGCTGGTTTGAGCACCTGCGGCCCGGGCCACGGCACCGATTGCCTGAAAAGTACGGGCACCATCGTCACCCAGCGCCGCGAGGTAGATGCCGGCTTGGTCACCGTCACCGCTTTCGACAACGTGGACCTGCGCATCGTGCAGGATACCCAGACCTACGCCGAGGTGCGCGCCGGCGAAAACCTCCTCAGCGACATCGTGCTCACCCGCAAAGGCAACGCGCTGGAAATTAACAATACCAGCACCTGCAACTGGGCGCGCAGCTACGATACGCCCCGCGAAGTAACGCTGCATGTGCCGCGCGTCACCAACGTGTTTTTGCGCGGGCAGGGGAATCTCAGCACCGTCGGCCAGTTTGTGCAGGATACTATTTTCTTTCACCTCATCGGGGCTGGCGACATGGACCTTAGCGTGCGGTCAACTTACCTTTTCCTTGACCAATACGAACTGGGCGACATGACCGTGCGCGGTGCCACTGAGTTTATGAACTTCACGCTGGGCGGTTCTGGCCGACTGTTTGCCCAGGGCATCACCCCGAAAACCTGCTACTTTAAAACAACGCGCGACAGCGACGGCGATGCCCATGTGCGGGCCAGCGAGACCCTAGGTGGTACCGTGGCCGGCAATGGCACGCTGTACTACGGCGGCGCGCCCACGTTCACCGACATCAAAATAACCGGCAAGGGCAGCAAGAAAGTCGAATAAGCCTGCCAAGGGCCAGGAGCCAACTCACAAATCGCCCAGCTGCGGCCGAATTAGTAGCTCCTCCACCACGGCGTGGGGCGACAGGGAGTAGGCCGAAAACAGCGCCTCGGCCACATCATCGGCCTGCACAAACCGCTCGGCGGGCAGCTCTACACCGGCCCAGCTGGCCGTGAGGGTGGGGCCGGGCAATACGGCCGTCACGCGCACGCCGTTGGCCTTCAGCTCCTCGCGCAGGTTTTTGGTGAAGCCCAGCAGCGCGTGCTTAGCGATGCCGTAGGAGCCGCCGTTGGGGTAAGCCGTGATGCTGGCCGTGGAGCAAATGGTGAAAATGTGCCCCTGGCCCCGCGCAATGAGGCCCGGCAGTAGCGGCAGCGTCACGTCGTAGGCGCTGAGCAGGTTCACGGCCAGCATCTGGCGCAGCTGCGAGCCGTCGGCGGGCTCGTCCTGCAGGCGGCCGGGAATAAAGGCACCGGCGTTGTTCACCAGCACGTCAACGGGAAGGCCCAGCGCCAGCACAAATTCCGCGAAGCGGACGCAGTCGGCCTGCTGGCTGAGGTCGGCGGGCAGGGTGTGGAGCACGGCCCCGGGAACTTCGGTCGTCAGCTCGGTTGTAAGCGCGGCCAGGTCGGTGGCCGAGCGGGCGCAAGTGGCCACCGGAAAGCCCGCTTTTAGAAAGCGCGCCACGACGGCGCGACCAATACCTTTGCTGCCGCCGGTGACGACAATTAATTTTTCGCTCGTTTGGGCTTTGTTCATCTGATTTTACGTAAGGTGGCGAAGCCTCTGAAGTTTCGCCTGCGGCAACAGCCGCGCCCAAACTTCGGTTTTTATTCCTCAACAAATTCTCATGCTTAAAACTTTCGGCTCGTTTGTCCTTTTCCTGCGAGGCATGGTCACGCGCACGGAGCGGTTCAGCGTCCTCTGGAACCGCACCATCGACGAAGCCATTCTCATCGGCGTCGACTCCATTGTGATTGTGTCCATCGTGTCAGCCTTCATCGGGGCCGTTACCTGCGTCCAGATTGCCTACAACCTCACCAATCCGCTCATTCCGCAGTCCACTATCGGCTACATGGTGCGCGAAATGACTATTCTGGAACTGGCCCCCACCATCACCAGCATCGTGCTGGCGGGCAAGGTGGGCAGTAGCATTGCCGGCGGCCTGGGCACCATGCGCATCACCGAGCAGGTGTCGGCGCTGGAGGTAATGGGCATCAATTCCACGTCTTACCTCGTACTGCCGCGCATTCTGGCGGCACTGCTCATGTTCCCGCTGCTGGTTATTCTGGCCATGCTGCTGTCCATTCTGGGCGGCTACCTGGCCGGCACCCTCACCGGGGTTATGACGGCCCAGGACTACATCGAAGGCATTCGCACCGATTTTATTCCCTACAACATCGTCTTCGCCCTCATAAAGGCTGTGGTATTTGCCTTCCTGGTTTCGGGCATTTCGGCTTTCAAAGGCTACTACACCACCGGCGGTGCTCTCGAAGTAGGCGCGGCCAGCACCGGTGCCGTTACCAATTCCATCATCGCCATCCTCATTGCCGACTTCGCCCTGGCGGCGTTGCTGCTATAATTGGGACTTGGGTACTTAGGGTCTTAGGGACTTGGTTTTTGCAGACTTTGGCTGGTTTTTTTGTCAGATACACCACCGCACTGATATATTCTCCCAATTCCCTCCTAATAATTCTGCAAAGTCGCCAACGTGCTTAAAAATCCAAGACCCTAAGTCCCCAAGACCCCAAGTCCCTCAAAATGATTGAAGTATCCAACATCGAAAAATCCTTCGACGGCACGCCCGTGCTGAAAGGCATTTCGTGCGTGTTCGAAACCGGCAAGTGCAACATGCTGCTGGGCGGCTCGGGCACGGGCAAAAGTGTGCTGCTGCAGTGCATTGTGGGACTGATGAAGCCCGATATTGGCTCCATCACCTTCGATGGCACGGTGTATACCAACAGTAAAATCGATATCCGTCAGGAAATCCGCCGCAAAATCGGCATGCTGTTCCAGGGTTCGGCCCTGTTCGACTCGATGACGGTGGCCCAGAACGTAGAGTTTCCGCTGCAGATGCTGACCCCCGAAATGACCCCCGAAGAGCGGCGCGACCGGGTCGAATTCTGTCTCAAGCGTGTAGGCCTGGAAAATGCCGGCAACAAGATGCCCGCCGAAATTTCGGGCGGCATGAAGAAGCGCGTGGGCATTGCCCGCGCCATTGCACCGCAGTGTACCTACCTGTTTTGCGACGAACCCAACTCCGGCCTCGACCCCGCCACGAGCACCAAAATCGACAACCTCATCTACGAAATCACCCACGAATACGACATCACCACCGTCATCGTAACCCACGACATGAACTCGGTGATTGAGATTGGTGAGCACATCATTTTCCTGCACCAGGGCAAAAAACTTTGGGACGGTACCAAGGAAGAAATTCTGAATGCCAAAGTCCCCGAGCTGCGCGAATTTATCTTTAGCAGCAGCCTCGTGCGCGCCGCCAAGCGCGTCGACGACGAAACCGAAGGCGGCATGGCCGCTTTCGCCGAAGAAAGTGAGTCCGGCGGCGGTATCTGAAATCACTGATTGCCGCTGATTAACCGTGATTTCGTTGATTACTATGCAAAAAGGCCGCTCATTGAGCGGCCTTTTATTTGTTGCAAGTGCGCTAATGTTCGGTGCGAGTCATAGCTGAAAAAATAACCAGCGAAATCACGGTTAATCAGCGGCAATCAGTGATTCTAAATGCGCCAGATGGTGCTGGCCGTGCCAGGCATACAGTACCAGGGCCTGGTCGAGGGTCGATTCGCGCTGGTTGCCGGGGTGGTAGAACGTGCGCTGCCATTGGTCTTCCGTGAGGTGCTGCAACAGAGTAACCCAGCGCGAATGCAGGGCCTCCAGCAGCGTGAGCGACACGGTGATGGGTGTGGCGGCCACATCGGGCAGCCTGGCCCAGGCCGCTTCGTCGTAGGGCCGGATGGTGGGGTTGTCTTCCGTCAGGGCCAGGCGGTAGCGGAAGTAGCAGTTCATGTGCGAGTCGGCCACGTGGTGGATTACTTGGCGGCCGGTCCAGCCGCCGGGGCGGTAGGGGCGTTGCAGGCCTTCGCCGCCCACCCGGCGCGCCATGGCCGTGAGCCGGCCCGGAAGCTCGGCCAGCTGCTGAATCAGGGCCGTGCGCTCGGCAGGGGCGAGGGGGCCGGCAGGCAGTTGCGGCCGGCCAATGGGGTAGCGCAGCAGGTCATCGGAAGTAGGGCTCATAACTGCGAAGTAAGCAAAAACACCACCCCAAAATGGGGTGGCGCTTGCACTGGTAAGGAACGGACCTGCAAAGAACCCGTTCAATTCACTAAAATTGGTTTAACCGGCAGTATTAGCCGTTGCGCTTGTTCAACTCGTCGCGGATTTTGGCGGCCTTTTCGTAGTCCTCGCGGTTGAGGGCTTCGGACAGCATTTTCGATAGCTCCTCCATCGACACCTGGCCGCTGGGGTCGCGGGGCTCGGGCTGGGTGCGGCTGGCCCGGGGCGAGTCCGTATCGTTGTCGTCGTCCTCGTCGTCGTCATCTTCCTCGGCTTCGCTTTCGGCTTCGTCGAGGTCAGAAAGGATGATGCCGGCTTCGCTCAACACGCTTTCCACGGTGTAAATAGGCACGCCGAAGCGCAGGCCAATGGCAATGGCATCGGAAGGCCGGGCGTCGATATCGAACGTCGTGGCCCCGTCGGAGCACACAATGCGCGAATAGAAAACACCTTCTTTGAGGTCGGAAATCACCACCTCCAGAATCACCACGTGCACATGCTCGGCAAAAGATTTGAACAGGTCGTGGGTGAGCGGGCGATTGGGGCTAATCTTTTCTATCTGAATAGCAATGCTTTGCGCTTCAAACATGCCAATGATAATGGGCAAGCGGCGGTTGCCGCCCTTCTCGCCCAGAATCAGCGCGAAGGAGCCAGATTGCGACTGGCTGGACGAAAGTCCCAGGATTTCAAGCTGGATTTTTTTCAAGGGAATAAGGAACTGGGTGTCTTGGAAGCGGAAAGGAGGGAAGGGCCGGGCCGAAGCCGGTAGAGAGGATGTACGTGCAAATAAAGAAAAGTCCGGGCATCTGCGGCTAAATCCTGCCGTAGAAACCGGAAATGCTAAAAAAAGATTGGGGACCCGGGCCGCGGCCTTCTTGCGAAAACCACCGGACCAAGTCCCCAATGCCTGCACGTAGACCCTAGTTAAGGGCCTTCACAGCGGCGGTTAGCTTAGGCAATACGTCAAAAACGTCGCCCACGATGCCATAATCGGCCGCTTTAAAGAAAGGAGCTTCCGGGTCTTTGTTGATGACCACAATCACCTTCGAGCTGTTCACGCCGGCCAGGTGCTGGATAGCCCCCGAAATGCCGCAGGCAATGTACAGGTTCGGCGAGATGGTGATGCCGGTCTGGCCCACGTGCTCGTGGTGAGGGCGCCAGTCTACATCCGACACGGGCTTGGAGCAGGCCGTGCCCGCGCCCAGTGCCTTGGCCAGGTCCTCAATCAGGCCCCAGTTCTCGGGGCCTTTCATGCCCCGGCCACCCGATACCACGAGCTCGGCTTCGGGCAGGAGCACGCCGCCGGCCTGGTCCTGCATGATGACCTGCGTGGGCGCATCAGCAAAATCAGCGTCCGACAGCTGGGCCGCGAAGCTCACAACTTCGGCCGTTTTGCCATCATCGTGCTTGGCCTCGGTCGAGTTCTTTTTCACCGCGATGATTTTGCGGTCGCCGCTCAGCACCACGTCCGAAAACGCCTTGCCCGAGAATGCGCCGCGCTTCACGGTGAACTGACCGCCATCGGTTTTGGGCAGCTCTACCACGTTGGTGGCCAGGCTGGCCTTCAACCGCACCGACAGGCGCGAGCCTACTGCCGCGCCAATGTTGGAATTGGCCAGCACAATGATTTTGGCCTGCTCCTGCTCGGCTGCCGTAGCAATGAGCTTGGTGTAGGCGTTGTTCACGAAGTCCTTGAGGCGGGGCTCGGCGTCAAACAGCACTTTCGTGATGCCCTGCTCGCCCAGCTTGGCCAGGTTGGCTTCGTTGGCGTGGCCTACGGCAATGGCCGTGGCCGTGGTGCCCAGCTGGGCAGCCACCTGCGCCCCGTAAGAGGCTACTTCGAGCGAAGACTTCTTTACTTCGCCGTCGGCGCATTCAACTACAACTAATACAGACATGGTTTTGATAATTAGTAATTGATAATTAATAATTAAGAATTGGTAATAAGGTTTTTATTGGCTGCAGTAGCGCTAAAAGCGATTATTAATTCTCAATTACTAATTACTAATTGATTTTTAGATGACTTTGGCTTCGTTGCGCAGCAGCTTAATGAGCTCGCCGGCATTCTCGGCATCGATGAGCTTCACGCCCTGCTTTTTAGGCGGCAGCGCGAACTCGGCTACGGTGGTGCGGGCGGGCTCGCCAATGGCGGGCACTACTTTCAGCGGCTTGGTGCGGGCCGTCATAATGCCGCGCATGTTGGGGATGCGGGGCTCGCACATGGGCTGCTGGCACGAGGCCACGAAGGGCGTGTTCACAGTCACGATTTCCTTGCCGCCTTCAATTTCGCGCTCCAGCGTGGCAGTGTTGCCGCTCATGTCCAGCTTCATGGCCGGGGCCACGGTCGGGATGCCGAGCATTTCGCCCACCATGCCGTGTACCTGGAAGCCGTTGTAGTCGATGCTTTCCTTGCCCATCAAAATCACGTCGTAGGCACCTTCTTTGGCGATGGCGGCAATTTGCTCGGCCACGAAGTAGGCGTCCTGCGGTGCAGCGTTCACCCGGATGGCATCATCAGCCCCAATGGCCAGCGCCTTGCGGATGTTGGGCTCGGTGTCGGCTTCGCCCACGTTGAGGACGGTAACGGTGCCGCTACCGGCGGCTTCCTTCAGCTCGATGGCGCGGGTGAGGGCGTACTCATCCCAAGGGTTGATTACGAACTGCACACCGGCCTTATTGAACTCCTTGTTATCAGGGGTGAAGGCGATTTTGGTGGTCGTGTCGGGCACGTTGGAAATACAAACCAGAAACTTCATCTAAGCGGGATTAGGGTGGCGAAATCGAATTTAAAAGGCTGCATGCATAACAACCAATACCAGCTTGCCGGTTTCCGGCAGCCAATCTTTATCAGGGGATATGCGGCAGAAAAGCCGCAATTTTGCCCCAAAGGTAAACAAAACTCCTGCCCTAATGAATACTCCCGCCACGCGTTTGCAACAGTTATTGGCTTTCCATGCCGATGACCCCACCGATGCCTTCACTATATATGCCCTGGCAACCGAATACCGTGCCCAGGAGCCGGAGCGGGCCTGGGAATTTTACCACAAATTATTAACCGAGCATTCCGACTACGTGGGCACTTACTACCACGCCGGCAAGCTGTTGGAACAATTCGGCAAAAAGGACGACGCCGAGAAAGTGTACCGCACCGGCCTGAAAGTGGCCCGTGCCGCCGGCCAGCAGCACGCCGCCAGCGAGCTGCTTCAGGCGCTAAACAGCTGCCTCGGCCTCGACTACGAGGATGACTAACCAACCGAGCGTGGCCCGGCAAGTGGCCGGGCCGCTTTTGGTTGTTGATGGGTGGGCTGAAATGGTCGCACGGCGGTGTGTTTACGATTCAGCGGCAGATTAAGTATGAAGGTAGTTTCATTCAGCAGGCGCTAATTGATGTTGGTCGGCTAAAATAGTAGTTCTGTCGCTTATATAATGCTAGTGCTATTGCTGTTTAGCTGTTTTGCATCACTACCGCGAGAAAGATTCTACCCCATCTTCCTGTTTTGCTATGTCCTCATTGTTCACTGTTATTGCCCGGGCCTTCCCCCGGGAACTGATTAGCCACCTGGCGGCGCGCCTGGGCGAGGGCGAAAATGGAATGAAGCGGGCCCTCGACGGCGTGCTTCCCATGATAATGGGCGGTATGGCGCGGCAGGCGCAAACCAGCGATGCTCAGCTGCTTTTTGAATGCAATAACAGGGCGTATCAAACAACCCTGTACGGGTTGGGCAGCGTGACCGGAATGCTGGGAATCCTGGGCAGTGGCACCGCCGCCGACAGCGCCCTGATGCAGGGCGAAACGCTGCTGCTGGGGCTGTTCGGCAATTCCTGGCAGGCCATTGCGGTTTCGGCGAGCCGCTACGCCCAGGTGAAGCGCACTACGGCCAGCACGCTGCTAACGCTGGTGAGTGCGGTGCTGCCGGGCCTGCTGGGCCAGTATGCCGAGCACAACCGGTTGTCGGCCGCCGCCCTGACGGCTAATTTAATCGGCATCAAGAGCCAGCTGAATACCCTGTTGCCTTTCGATTTGAGAGCGGTGGCTAACTCACTGGGCCTGAACGGCGATGCCCGCGCGGCTAAGGCGGGGAACCGACAGGGGTGGATTGTTTCCTGGATGTTGCTGCTTACGGCCGCACTGGGCATTACCAGCCTACGCCCCCGCCAGTTGGCCCCGGTGGTGCCAGCGGCTTCCCTGGCACTGGGGCAGGGCTATTGGCTGGCGGCGCAGCTGGCCGGCCAGAGACCGGGCCGACGCTAGCCGTGGCCGCCGTGCCCCACGCGAAAAATTGACCGCCTTAAGAATGGGCGTTCACCGGGGTTTTGAGAGCGTTCAGAGGGTAAATGGGACATTCATTTTATCCTCATACAGACACCGGCACCTTTGTCAGGAAATCAACGCCAATTATGTCCCGCTTCCCTTTTCTGGTTCTTTTTGGAGCGTGGTGCCTGGGCGCTCAGCCCGCCGCCGCCCAAAGTGCTACGGCTATCTACGCTTCCCCAACCGATACCATTCGCCTTACGCTGCCGCAGGCGGAGCAGCAGTTTTCTCAGAATAACCTGGCCGTGCTGGCCCAGCAATTTAACGTGACGGTGGCCCAGGCCCAGGCCGTGCAGGCCCGCCTGATTGATAACCCCTCGCTATACGTGGAGCAGGACGTGCTGCGCCGCAAGATTAGCCGGCCCATGGTGCCCGAAGGCACGGTGGGCAGCGAGGCCATTGTGACGGTGCAGCAGCTGTTTTCGCTGGCCGGGCGGCGCAAAGCCGCCGGCCAGGTAGCCCGGCAAAACGCCGTGGTGGAGCAGTATAACCTGCAGGATTTGCTGCGCAACCTGCGCTACCAGCTGCGCAGCACGTTCTACGACGTGTACTTCAAGCAGCAGACGCTGAAAACCTACGCCACGGAAATTAGCTCGCTCACGCGTACTGTGGCCCTGTACCAGACGCAGTATGAAAAGGGCAACATCGCGCTGAAGGAGGTGATTCGCCTGCGGGCCTTCCTGTTTACGCTGCAAAGCGAGCGGCAGAACCTGCTGAATGACGTGGCTTCGGACCAGACCGATTTGCACGTATTGCTGCGCGACGCGACTGGCAGCCAGTTTGTGCCCCTGGTAGACCTGCGCCGTACCCGTGAGCTTAACCTGACCAGCCACCCGGAGCAGGAGCTGATTGATACCGCCCTGGTGCGCCGCACCGATTTGAACGCCCGCCGCGCCAGCCTGCAACAGCAAAACCTGAACCTGAAGCTACAGCAGAAGCTGGCCACCCCCGACCTGGCCGTGGGCTATACCTACGACAAAGCCGGCTCCTACATCAACGACTACAGTGCGCTGACGCTGGGCATCGCGGTGCCCATCTTCAACCGTAACCAAGGTAATATTCAGGCGGCGAAGGCCCAAATTGCGGGCAGCAAGCTGCTTGTGGACCAGCAGCAGCTGGTAGTGCAGAGCGAGGTGCACCAGGCGTATCAGCTGGCGGCCCGCAACGACGAGCTGTTTCAAAATACTGACCGCGATACCGCACCCTTTGCCCGCCTGATGGTGGGCATCGAGCAGAGTTACGCCAAACGCATTCTGAGTGTGGTAGAATATCTGGACTTTTTCGAGTCCTACAAGAATAACCTGGTGCAGCTGAACACCTTGCGGGCCAACCGCATGCGGGCCTTCGAGCAGCTGAATTTTGCCGTGGGCAAGCCGGTGTTCCGCGCCGAGTAACTACTGAGCCAAGTAAGAACGTCATGCTGAGCGCAACCATAATGCCTCGCATGAGATAGTAAATCAACCGATTGGATTAGTCACGCGGGCGAGATGCTTTGGCAAGCTCAGCATGACGTTCTACCAAAGACATTACCTTATATCCAATGAACCGCTCCTTTCTGGCATTGCTGACCGCCGTAACCTTGGTTGGCTGCTCCAAACCCGAAGTTAAAGAAGAGAAGAAGGAGGGCTTCCGCCTGTCCGATACCATGATGCAGCAGATTGTGCTCGACACGGTGCGCCTGCGCCCCGTGCAGGACGAGCTGGTGCTGACCGGCGAAATTGCCACCGACGGCGATAAAACCGTGAAGGTGTACCCGCTGGTGGGCGGCGTGGTAGAGCAGCTGAAAGTGCAGCTCGGCGACAAGGTGACCAAAGGCCAGGTGCTGGCCGTCATCAAGTCGGGCGAGATTGCCGATGTGCAGAACCAAACCACCGCTGCCAGCTCCGACCTCGACATTGCCCGCAAAAACCTGGCCGTGGCCGAAGATATGTTTAAAGCCGGCCTGAACTCGGAGCGCGATGTGGTGCTGGCCCGGGCTGAGGTGACCAAAGCCCGCGGCACGGTGGGCAAAAACGTGAAGCAGCTTAGCGTGTACGGCATCGGCAAAGATGGAATGTATGTGCTGCGGGCCCCGATTTCGGGCTTTATTACCGAGAAAAATGCTACTGACCATGAGCAGTTCAATAACGACAACGTAGGCAACTTGTTCACGGTGAGCGACCTGGACGATGTCTGGATTATGGCCAACGTATTCGAGTCGGATATTTCGAAGGTGAAGGAAGGCTACTCGGCCGATGTGACCACGCTGAGCTACCCGGACAAGCATTTCCGGGGCAAAATCGACAAGGTGTTCAACGTGCTCGACCCCGACAGCAAGGTGATGAAGGTGCGCGTGCGCCTCGACAACCCCGGCTATTTGCTGAAGCCCGAGATGTACGCCCAGGTGCGCGTGGTGAATACGGAAGGGGCGAAAGCCCTGGCCGTGCCCGCCAAATCAGTCGTTTTTGACAAGGACCGCAACTTCGTGATGGTGTTCAAGGACCGCACGCACGTCGAAACCCGCCCCGTGACCATCAGCAAAACGGTGGGCGACTACAGCTACATCACCAGCGGCCTCAAGGCGGGCGATGTGGTAATTGCGAAAGACCAGCTGTTGGTGTACGACGAGCTGAATGATTAAGCTGTTAGCTAATGGCTGCTAGCTGTTAGCTCTCCCTTTCAGGTTTTATTGACTGCTTTGAGATGAGCAGAGTACGGTTGATTTTTCAATCGAACGGCCATGCTTTCGCCGAAAAGAAAGCTAACAGCTAACAGCCATCAGCTATAAGTCGCATTAAGACTTCCGCTAAATCCAAATGAACAAGTTCATTCAAGGCATTATCGCCTTTTCGCTTAAGAACAAGGGCTTCATCTTTCTCATGACCCTGGTGGTGGTGGTGATGGGGGTGGTGAGCTACCGAAACACACCCATCGAGGCGTTTCCGGACGTGACCAACACCGAAATCACCATCATCACGCAATGGCCCGGCCGCTCGGCCGAGGAGATGGAGAAGTTCGTGACCGTGCCCATCGAAATCGCCCTGAATCCGGTACAGAAAAAGGCTTCGGTGCGCAGCACTACGCTATTTGGCCTGTCGGTGGTGAAGGTGATTTTTGACGATGGCGTGGACGATGCCTTCGCCCGCCCGCAGGTGAACAACCTGCTGCGCGAAGTAGACCTGCCCGACGGCATCACGCCCGACGTGCAGCCGCCCTACGGCCCTACCGGCGAAATCTACCGCTACACGCTGGAGAGCAAAACCAAAACCGTGCGCGAGCTCAAAACCCTGCAGGACTGGGTGATTGAGCGCAACCTGAAAGCCGTGCCCGGCGTGGCCGACGTGAACAGCTTTGGCGGTGAGGTGAAGGACTACGAAATATCGGTGAACCCCGGCAAGCTGCAGGATTTCGGCCTCACGCCGCTCGACCTCTACAACGCCGTGCAGCGCTCCAACATCAACGTGGGCGGCGACGTGATAAACCAGGGCCAGCAGAACTACGTGGTGCGCGGCATCGGCCTGCTCAACAACATTTCCGACATCACCAACACGGTGATTAAGAACGTGAACGGCGTGCCGATTCTGGTGCGCGACGTGGCCAAAGTCACCGAAAGTGCCCTGCCGCGCCTGGGCCAGGTAGGCCGCGGCTTTGAGGACGACAAGCTGGAAGGCATCGTGGTGATGCGCAAGGGCGAAAATCCTTCGGAAGTCATTGCCCGCCTGCACGATAAGGTAGACGAGCTGAACTCCAAAATTCTGCCGCCCGGCGTGAAGATGAAAACCTTCTACGACCGCCAGCAGCTGATTGATTTCTCCACCGAAACGGTGATTCATAACCTGTTGGAGGGCATTGTGCTGGTCACGCTCATCGTGTTCCTGTTCATGGCCGACTGGCGCACCACGTTGATTGTGTCGGTGATTATCCCGCTGGCGCTGCTGTTTGCCTTCATCTGCCTGCGCCTGCGCGGCATGAGCGCCAACTTGCTGAGCATGGGGGCCATCGACTTCGGCATCATCATCGACGGGGCCGTGGTGATGGTGGAGGGGCTGTTCGTGGCCCTCGACCACAAGGCGCACCAAGTGGGCATGGAGCGCTTCAACAAGCTTTCCAAGCTGGGGCTGATTAAGAAGTCGGGCCGTGAAATGGGCAAATCGATTTTCTTCGCTAAGGCCATTATCATCACGGCCTTGCTACCGATTTTCTCCTTCGAGAAAGTGGAGGGCAAGGTGTTCTCACCACTGGCCTGGACGCTGGGCTTCGCCCTGCTGGGCGCGCTGATTTTCACGCTTACCTTGGTGCCAGTGCTGGTGAGCATCCTGCTGAAAAAGAACGTGAAGGAGAAAGATAACTTCTTCGTGCGCGGCGTGAACAACGGGGCCAACCGCTTTTTCCGCTTCACCTACGCCCGCAAAACGGCCACGCTCATCATCGCCTTCTTGGTGACGGCCGTGGGCTTGTATTCCTTCTCGTTTCTGGGCTCAGAATTCCTGCCAGAGCTGAATGAAGGCTCGATTTACGTGCGGGCCCAGCTGCCGCTGAGCATCAGCCTGGAATCGAGCAATGAGCTGTGTAATAAGATGCGGCGCGATTTTCTGAGCTTCCCCGAGGTGAGTGATGTGGTGAGCCAGACCGGCCGGCCCAACGACGGCACCGACCCCACGGGCTTTTACAACAACGAGTTTCTGGTGCAGCTGAAGCACACGCCGGAGGTGGAAAAAAAGATGAAATCCAAGGTGTACCGCGAGGATTTGGTGGAGCGCATGAAGACCAAGCTCGACAAGTATACCGGCGTTGATTTCAACTTCTCGCAGCCGATTACCGACAACGTGGAGGAAGCCGCTTCGGGCGTGAAGGGCTCGATTGCGGTGAAGATTTACGGCACCGATTTGGCCACGCTCGAAGCCAAGGCCCGCGAGGTTTATGAGATACTGAAAACCGTGAAAGGCATTGACGATTTAGGCGTGCTGCGCAACATCGGCCAGCCCGAGTTTCACGTCGACCTTGATGAGCGCCGCATGGCCAGCTACGGCGTGAGCAAGACCGACGCGGCCTCGGTGCTGGAAATGGCGGTAGGCGGCAAGGAAGCCACGCAGCTGTATGAAGGCGAGCGCAAATTCCCCATCCGCGTACGCTACGAGCCCCAGTTCCGCCAGACGCCCACCGAAATTTCGGCCCTGATGGTGCCCACGCAGTCGGGTAAAACCATTCCACTTACCGAAATTGCCACCATCGGCTCCGTCACCGGCCCGAGCCTGATTTACCGCGACGACAACCGCCGCTTCGCTGCCGTGAAATTCTCGATTCGGGGCCGCGACATGGGCTCGACCATCAAGGAAGCCCAGGAAAAAGTGAATCGCCACGTCGTACTCCCCAAGGGCTACGAGCAGAAATGGACCGGCGATTTTGAGAACCAGCGCCGTGCCCAGCAGCGCCTCTCGCAGGTGGTGCCGGTGTCGCTGGCCCTCATTTTCTTCATTCTGTTCATCCTGTTTGGCAACCTCAAGGATGCCGGGCTGGTGCTGCTCAACGTGCCGTTTGCCATTATCGGTGGCATCGCGGCGCTGCTGCTCACGCATACCAACTTCTCGATTTCGGCCGGCATCGGCTTCATCGCCCTGTTCGGCATCTGTATCCAGAACGGGGTGATTCTGATATCCGTTTTCAAGCAGAACCTTGTCAAGAAGCACACGCTCGACCATTCAATCAACGAAGGCGTGATTTCGCGGGTGCGCCCCGTGGTAATGACGGCCCTTATGGCCACCATCGGCCTGATGCCGGCGGCCATTTCAACGGGCATTGGCTCGGAAACGTCCAAGCCGCTGGCTATTGTGGTAATCGGCGGTCTGATTACGGGTACCATCCTCACGCTCTTCGTGTTTCCGCTGGTGTTCGAACGTTTCTACCGGAGCGAGCATACCAAGTACGTGCCACTTCCCGGCGAGAAAGGGTATTTGGAGCCGGTGGCTACGCATTAAGCGTAACTCCTACCAACTCAACACGGATTCTAAGAGCCCACGCTACATAAAAAAATCCCGCTGCCTGACCAGGCAGCGGGATTTTTTTATGTAGCGTGGGCTTTATTCATCCTTCCTGGCTTCATTCAAACCTCATTATTTGCTCATCAACTTTTCACCAGATTCTCATCTTCCGGCCAGTTTCAATTCGAGGCGGCCACGATTGCAACCCGCCAATTCCCACCCCGCATTCGCATGAATAAGTTCATTTCCGGCATCGTCGCCTTCTCGCTGAAGAACCGCTTCTTCATCTTTTTCATGACGGCCCTGCTGGTCGCCGGGGGTACTTACAGCTACGTTCACACGCCCATCGAGGCGTTTCCGGACGTGACGAATACCCAGATGATTATTGTGAGCCTCTGGCCCGGCCGCTCGGCCGAGGAGGTGGAGCGGTTTGTGAGTACGCCCATTGAGGTAGCCATGAACTCGGTGCAGATGAAGAGCAACATGCGGAGCATCAGCATGTTTGGCTTGTCGGTGCTCAAGATTAACTTCGAGGATAACGTGGAGGACTTTTTCGCCCGACAACAGGTGAACAACCTGCTGAGCGGCGTGAACCTGCCCACGGGGTGCGAGTCGCACGTGCAGCCGCCGTATGGCCCCACCGGCGAGATTTTCCGCTACACGGTGCAGAGCCGCACCGGCCGCAGCACCAACGAGCTGCTCGCCATTCAGGACTGGACGGTGGAGCGGCAGCTGAAATCGGTGCCCGGCGTGGCCGATATCGCGGCCTTCGGCGGCACGCGTAAGGTATACGAAATCAGCGTGAACCCCGCCATGCTGGCCAAGTACGACATGACCCCGCTGGAGGTGTTTGAGGCGGTGCAGAAGTCGAACATGAACGTGGGCGGCGACGTGATTGAGAAGAACTCGCAGAGCTACGTGGTGCGCGGCATCGGCCTGCTCACCAAGCCCGAGGACATCGGCAACATCATCGTCAAGGACATCAACAACGTGCCGATTCTGGTGCGCAACGTGGCTCAGGTACAGGAGAGCCACGCCCCCCGCGTGGGCCAGGCCGGGCTCGACGACCAGAGCGACGTGGTGGAGGGCATCGTGATTATGCGCAAGGGCGAGAATCCCGCCGAGGTGCTGGGCCGCGTGAAAGCCAAAATCGCCGAGCTCAACGAAAAGGTACTGCCCAACGACGTGTACCTCAAAACGTTCTACGACCGCGACGTGCTGATGGACCACTGCACGCACACCGTGATTCACAACCTGATTGAGGGCATTGTGCTCGTCACGCTCATCGTGCTCATCTTTATGGCCGATTGGCGCACCACGCTCACGGTAGGCGTTGTGGTGCCGTTGGCACTGCTGTTTGCCTTCGTGTGTTTGCGGCTGAAGGGTATGAGCGCCAATTTGTTGAGCATGGGCGCGATTGATTTCGGTATCATCATCGACGGGGCGGTGGTGATGGTGGAGGGCATTTTTGTGGTGCTCGACCACAAGGCCCGGCAGGTGGGCATGGAGAAGTTCAACAAGCTGGCCAAGATGGGAATGATTAAGAAGACCGGCGGTGAGTTGGGCAAGGCCGTGTTCTTCTCGAAGCTGATTATTCTGACCTGCCTGCTGCCCATTTTCGCCTTCGAGAAAGTGGAGGGCAAGATGTTTAGCCCGCTGGCCTACACCCTGGGCTTCGCCCTGATTGGCGCCCTGATTCTGACCCTGACGCTGGTGCCGGTGCTGTGCTCGCTGCTGCTGAACAAGAACGTGAAGGAGAAGCACAACCCCATTGTGACCTTCTTCGACACCATCGTAACCAGCGCTTTTGGCTTCACTTACCGCCACAAGCTGCTGAGCTTCGGCGTGGCGATGGTGGTGGTAGTGGCCGGCCTGTATTCGTTCAAATTCCTGGGCTCGGAGTTTCTGCCCGAGCTGAACGAGGGTGCGCTGTGGGTGGAAACCAAGCTGCCGATGTCGTCATCGCTCACCGAAACCAATAAGATGGCGGCCAACTACCGCCGCATCCTGCGCTCGTTTCCGGAGGTGACCTCCGTGCTGAGCCAGACCGGGCGCTCCAACGATGGCACCGACCCGTCGGGCATCTACTATGTGCAGGCCCAGGTGAACCTCAAGCCCAAGGAGGAGTGGAAGCGCGACATCACCAAAGAGCAGCTGATTGAGGAAATGGACAAGAAGCTGAAGGAGTACCCCGGCATTATTTTCAACTACTCGCAGCCCATTATTGATAACGTGGAAGAGGCCGTGGCGGGCATTAATGCCGCGCTGGCGGTGAAGATTTTTGGCAATGACCTGAAGGAGCTCGACGGCAAGGCCAACGAGGTGATGAAGGTCCTCGGCACCGTGCGCGGCGTGAAGGACCTGGGCATTCTGCGCAACCTGGGCCAGCCCGAAATGAGCGTGCGCCTGGACCAGACCCGCATGGCCGCCTATGGCGTGCAAACCGCTGATGCCCAGACCGTGGTAGAAATGGCAGTGGGCGGCAAAGCCGCTACGCAGATTTACGAAGGCGACCGCAAATTTGACGTGACGGTGCGCTACCCCAAGCAAAACCGCGACACCGAGCAGAAAATCGGCGAGTTGCGCGTGCCCACTATTCGGGGCAGCAAGGTGGCATTGAAGGAGATTGCCGACATCGGCACCAGCAACGGCCCGGCCTTTGTGTACCACGATAACGGCCAGCGCTTTATCGCGGTGAAATTTTCCATTCGCGACCGCGACATGGGCTCGACCATCGCCGAGGCACAGCAGAAGATGGACCAGTCCATCAAGCTCGACAAGGGCTACCGCATTGAGTGGGCTGGCGAGTTTGAGAACCAGGTGCGCGCCACCAAGCGGCTGGGGCAGGTGGTGCCGGTGTCGTTGGTCATTATTTTCATCCTGCTATTCATCACCTTCGGCAATGGTAAGGATGCCGCGCTGGTACTGGCCAACGTGCCGTTTGCACTCATCGGCGGCATCGCGGCGCTGCACCTCACGGGCGTCAATTTCTCGATTTCGGCCGGCATCGGCTTCATCGCCCTGCTGGGAATATGTATTCAGAACGGCATCGTACTCATTACGGTGTTTAAAGAAAACCTGCGCAAGAAGATGAGCCTGGCCGACAGCCTGCGCCTGGGCGTGGCCTCGCGCGTGCGCCCCGTGGTGATGACGGCCCTCATGGCCATGATTGGCCTGTTTCCGGCCGCCCTCAGCACCGGCATTGGCTCCGAAACGCAGAAGCCGCTGGCCATTGTGGTCATCGGTGGGCTGGTGACGGCCACGGTGCTCACGCTGCTGATTTTTCCGCTCATCTTCGCCTTCTTTTACCGTGAGATGAACCAGAACGGGCCGTCGCCAAAAAAGCGGAAGAAGGAGCAGCCGGTGTTGGTGGGGGCGTAGGCCGTACTTTGCAGCGAAAGAACTTTAGCCGGGCAAACCAGTTGTTCCCGGCGCAACGTATTCTTTGCCTCAACCATCGACTTCCATTATTATGGCCTCTTCCGAAACCCGCGCCCAGGTGCAGGACTACTACGGTACCCAATTACAAACCAGCCAGGACCTGCTCACCAATGCCTGCTGCACCGATGACGTGCCGCTGGCCCACCGCCGCATTCTGGCCCAGCTGGAGTCGGAGGTGCTGGAGAAGTATTATGGCTGCGGCGTGTGCATTCCCGATGCCATCGAAGGCATCACGGTGCTCGACCTGGGCTCCGGCTCGGGCCGCGATGCGTATCTGCTCTCCAAGCTGGTGGGCGAGAATGGCCACGTTATCGGCGTGGACATGACCGAGGAACAGCTCGACGTGGCCCGCCGCCACATTGATGCCCATACCGTGACGTTCGGCTACTCGAAGCCCAACGTAGAGTTTCGCCATGGCTACATCGAAGACCTGCAATCGGCCAACATCCCCGACAACAGCGTGGACCTGGTGGTGAGCAACTGCGTGCTCAACCTGAGTACCGACAAAGACGCCACCTACCGCGAGATTTTCCGGGTGCTGAAGCCCGGCGGCGAGCTGTTCATCGCCGACGTGTTTGCCGACCGCCGCGTGCCCGAAACCCTGCGCCAGGACCCCATTCTCTACGGCGAATGCCTGAGCGGCGCCATGTACACCGAGGATTTCCGCCGCCTGCTGCTCCGCCTGGGCATCAACGACTACCGCGTGCTCAGCAGCCGCCGCCTCACCATCAACAATGCTGAAATCGAGGAAAAAGTAGGCAACATCGGCTTCTACTCGCTCACGGTGCGCGCCTTCAAGCTCGACATCGAAGACAAGTGCGAAGACCACGGCCAGGTGGCCACTTACTTGGGCACCATCCCCGGCCAGCCCAACAAATTCGTGCTCGACGACCACCACACCTTCGAAACCGGCCGCCCCATGCTCGTCTGCGGCAACACCGCCGCCATGGTGGCCGACACCCGCTACGGCTCCTACTTCAAAGTGCTGGGCGACACCAGCCAGCACTTCGGTTTGTTTGACCGTGGCACGGCCCCGGTGGTGGCCAGCGTCGATGCCCTGCCAGGCGGCTGCTGCTAGGTTAGGTGCGCGGCCGGTAACCTCACCCCCTGACCCCCTCTTTTTTGGAGAGGGGGTCAGGGGGTGAGGTTACCGGCCGCGCAGCTTATCGAGCAGCGCCACCGCTTCCGGCGCGGTGCCAGTCAGCAGCACGCCAGCGCCATAGAGCACCGTGAGCACTCCACCGCGCATCAGCAGCGTGAGGAAAGCGTGGCCGGTATCGGGCAGTACCCAGGCCGCAAACCCGGACCCGGCCGCCACCACCAGAATGCGCCCAATCTTGCCATCAAACGGCTGCATACCGTAGTTGCGCCACACAAACCACGTCCGCACGGTGTTGATGCTGACCAGGGCGATGCAGTAGGCCAGGGCCGCGCCGGCCAGCGCCAGGCGTGGGATGAGTATCCAGTTGAGTACTACCACGGCGGCGGCGAGGGAGATGTTGAACACCAAATCGAACCGGTAGCGCGGCGACGTGGCCACGATAATGCCATTGACGCCGGTGATGCCGTCGAACAGCCGGCCGGCCAGCAGCAGCAGCACAGCGGTGGTGCCCACCGCGTACTCGGGCCGGTGAATGAGTCCGTAGATAAAGTCGAGATTCAGGCCGATTCCTAACGCTAAGTAGCAGCCCAGTAGCGTGTTGATGCGGGTGCTGCGGCGGTAGAAATCGGCCATCTTGGCCATGTTGCCTTCCTTCCAGTATTCGGCAATCAGCGAGAAAGCCGTTTTGTAGAGCGCCCGGAAGGGCAGGACCAGCGCCGTGCTCACATTGGTGGCAATGAGATAGATACCGGCGGCCGCCAGACTGACTTTGGTGCCCACCATCAGGCTGTCAATGTTGAGCAGCACCGTACCCGAGATGTTGCTTAGCAGCACGAAAGCCCCAAAGCCCAGCATCTCGCGCAGCGGCTTGATGCGTAGCGCCGCCCGCGTGGGTCGCAGGTGCAGCTCGCCAATGGCGGCCAGGTAAATAGCCAGCAGCACGGCCACTACCCCATAAGCCCCCACGTAGGCCAGTACGAAGCCGTGGAAACTGATAACCCCCTGGCTGTAAGCAATGGCCGCCCCCACCAGCATCAGCCGTAATAGAATTTCCTGACAAAACGAGGAAAACGACGTGTGATAGAGGGAGCGCAGATAAGCATCCTGCAAGGAGCCCAGCATGATGCAGCCTGCCAGCGCAATAGCCGCCAGGTAGTGCGGCGAAAGCAATGCCGCATCGCCCTTGGCGTACCACTGCAGCAGCAGGGGCTTGCCCACCAGCATGGCCAGCGCCACTACCACGAAACCCAGCAGCGGCGGGCCCAGTAGCAGCGGCAGAAAGCCCGCGTGGTTGCGCCCCTGGTTCCGGAAAAACGGGAAATACCGGATGCCCATGTTGGCGAATCCGAACGAAGCCACCTGCGCCCCGATGGTAGCCAGTGGTAGCAATACGCTGGCTGTGAGTCCAATCTGGGCCGGTGAAAGCAGGCGCGGCAACACCAGAATGGTATTGGCAAAGCCGATGGCCAAGCCCACGTAGGAAATCAGGGTGTTGCGAATGCCCTGGCGCTGAACGATGCCCAAACGGTAAATGAGTAAATGAGTAAATGGGTAATTCCGGCTTCGGCGGGTACGGACGGGCTCAAAGTTCGGCCACAATCTGGCTTCCGGGGAGGAAAGCCGCACCGCGCTGCTGCAAATGGCCCATTATTTCGGCAAACTGGCGCGGTCCGGTGACGGCATTGGCCGGGTCGAAATGGTCGTTGTGCCAGAGCACGGTGGCCACGCCGCCAAACCGCTCAATCTCGGCGAACATGGGCTCTAGCGCCGGCATTATTTCCCCGGCTTGCAGCTGCAAGTAGTTGGGATGATGTAGGGTGGCATCCATCACATTGAGCGGGATTTCGAGAAAGCCGCACCCAGTACCAGTGGCAAAATTGAATGGATAAAACGGGTGGCAGTAGGAATGTCGAAAGCCAAAATGCTCGGCAAAGCCCAAGGTGGAATCATAACGAAATGAATTGGTCGCGTCAACTTCGGCTATGGTCCGGCGTGGCTCCCAGCGCAGATAATGGAAGCGCAGGCCCGCAACGCTGTGTTGCAAGCGTTCCACTTCACGCGCTAGATGTGGCGAATCAACAGCTGTTCCGATGCTGCCGTGAAGGCTGATTTCGCAGCCCTTGGCCTTCAGCACTTCCAGCCGTTGTAGCAGCGCCGTGGAAATTGGGTAGTCGGCGTTGGGCGTACCATCGGCACCGGGCCGGGACTCGGGCAAGATGAAAAAAGTGGACCTGGCCCCGTAAGCCGCCAGGGTGGTGGCTATGGCTTCCAGGTTGTCCCAGGCATCGGGCCGGGTAAAATGTTGCCAAGCCAGCTGCCCAAACTTGAGGAGCCGGCCGCGTTGCAGTGCCGCTTTGGCCGGCGCTTTCCAGCTGCTAAGCAGGTTGTCGATGTCGTGGGTGATGAAGGCGGCGAACGGTGCGCCACCAGCCCAGCAGCGCGGCCGCAGCGGCCGGCCTGTAACATGCTCCACGGCCGTTTTCAGCACGTCGAAATAGTAGTTCACCACCGGCAAATCCACGAAGCCATACCGCTTTTGCACGCTGGCCGCGTACGGAAAACGCCCGTGCCGGTCGCGGGTATCGGAGAAATATTCCTGCCAGCCGCTGAGCAGGTAGAAGGCGGCCGAAATGATATCGGCTCCAATCACAGCCCGGTCCGGGTGCAGGCTTAGCAACGGGACTTCGGGCTGATTATCGAAGAAAAAGGGGATGCCCTGCCCGGCCCAGTCGCGGTAGTTGGGCGCAGCAGGGTAGGGCGTGTTTTGCTGAAAAAAGTCGCCCGCACCATTTATAATTGTGATGGCCGGGTGGCTGGACGCGAAGCCAATATCCACGCTCGGCGCATCGGGATAGGCCAGCCGGAAATGCTGCAACACGTAAGCCAGCCGCAGACCGACCGTAACTGGGGCGGCGTTTAGTGGCGGCAAGGCAGATGCGGTTGGAGTTGCTGGCATTGATTCAAAAGTGGTCGAATATCAGATTATTGCGCTGGATGTGTTCAACCAATTATTTAGTAATGCTGCCGTGCGAATCTGGCTGCGGCCTTCATCGGCGGTGCCGAGCGTCGCGTTGTAATAAGTAGCCCGCCGGTAGAGGTCGGCGGGCTTGTGCTGGGCGTAGCGGCGCAGGGCGGCGGCCAGCTCGGCGGGGGTATCGGCGCGCTCCACCAGGCCCCGCGCGGCATAGCCGTAGTAGTCGTTGGTGAGGGCGAAGGTGCCGAATCGGAAGTAAATGCTGGCCACGTTCAGCAGCGTGGCTTCGAGGTGGGTGGAGGTGTCGGCGGCCACCAGGGCATCTTGCCGCAGCAGGAAATCGAACACGTTTTCCTGGCGGGCGCTCGACCATTGCAGGGCCGGCAGCAGCTTGCGCAGCGGCTCAAAATCGCGGCCGTCGCTGGGGTGGGGGCGCAGCGTGAAGGCGAGGTCTGGCAGCTCGCGCAGCAGGTACACCAGGGTATCGACCAGGGCCGGCATGGGGTCGTGGATGTTGCAGGCGATGCCCACGCGCTGCACCTGAGGCGCGGTGTTTTTCTGGTTGAGGTAGGCGTCGGCTTTGGGCATGCCTACCAAGGCTACCTCGCCCTGCACGGGTCCGCAAAGGCGGTACTTATCCAGCGCGTCCTGGCCTTCGAGCAGGCTGAGGTCGAAGCCCAGGGGCGGGAAGTTGGCGCTCACGCTGGCGTGCTGCACATAGGCGGTGGGCACGCCCTCGGCGCGGCAGGCCAGGAGCAGGGAGCGGGTGTCGTCGTTGTGGTCGTTGGAGAACACCACGGCGCGGGGCCGGTGCTGGCGCAACGCCTGCCGGTACACCTCGTAGTAGCCAATGGCGTAGAAAATGAAGTCGAAAAACCGCCAGGCCCGGCCGCCATCCGTTTTCAGAAGGCCAAAAAATGCCAGCGGAAACTGCCAGTAGTATAGCAGCTTGCGGCGCAGCGACAGCCGGTTCACTGCCGCGTTATAGCGCCCGATATTCTTGGCCTGGCCCGCTACCAGCACCGCATCGGGCCGGGCTTTCCGGATGAATTCCAGCGCGTCGTAGTTATTGGCACTCACCACGTACAGCCATACTTTGCCGTGCAGGTCGTCGTGGTTTTTGATGGGCTGGAAGACATTGCCTATCAGCCGCAGGCCTGCGTAGCCTAACACCCGCGCCAGCCGCTTCAGCGGGTTAGCCGGCGAAATGTCGGCCAGCGCCGCCGGGGGCAACGCCGCGAATATGGCCGTGAAGCGCAGCTGCAGGATGTCGCGCAGGCGCTCGGTTAGGGTGTGTGGGTGGGAGGGTATGGGGGTAGGAGTTATTATTGTTTGCGAAGTTGACATGCGTGCGAAACCTGAAAATCCAGCTAAAGTAGCTCCCTCATACCCTCATACCCTCATACCCTCATACCCTAAATCGCCTCCCAGGTCAGCGGGGTGCCGGCCTTCAGGTCCTTC
Organism: Hymenobacter artigasi; assembly: GCF_012275535.1. Taxonomy (GTDB): domain Bacteria; phylum Bacteroidota; class Bacteroidia; order Cytophagales; family Hymenobacteraceae; genus Hymenobacter; species Hymenobacter artigasi. The sequence goes on from NZ_JAAVTK010000010.1 coordinate 43,364, forward strand.
GCCGCTTTGCGGCCGAGTACTATGCCCCAGTGGCGCGGCCACAGGCCGTCGCCGGGGCGGATGATTTTCAGGTTATCCGGGGTGAATTCCTCGCCCGCCGCGATGGGTTTCGACACGTAGATGCTGCGCTTGTAAAGCCGGCTTTTTTCCTCGCCGGTCTGAATGCACAGCTGCACCGTGCCCAGCGCCTGGTGGGCGCGCTCGGTTTCCTCCACCAGCATCTTCAATTCGTGCGGTTCGAGCGAAAAGGCCGAGTCCACGCCGCCCTCGGCGCGGCTTAGGGTGAAGTGCTTTTCGATGACGCAGGCCCCCAGCGCCACGGCGGCCACGCTGGCGCCCACGCCCATGGTGTGGTCGCTCAGGCCGATGGGGCAGCCGAAGGTTTCGGCCAGCACCGGGATGGTGCGCAGGTTGGTGTTGGCCGGCGAGGAAGGGTAGGTGCTGGTGCATTTCAGCAGCACCAGCTCGCGGCAGCCGGCTTCGCGTAGCACCCGCACGGCATCGTCAATCTCGGCCAGGGTAGCGGCTCCGGTGCTCACAATCACGGGTTTGCCGGTGGCGGCCACTTTGCGCAGCAGGGGCCAGTGCGCGTTTTCGAAGGAAGCAATTTTGTAAGCCGGCACGTCCAGCGTCTCCAGGAAATCCACCGCCGTCTCGTCAAACGGCGAGCTGAAGGCCAGCATGCCATGCTGCCGGGCGCGGGCAAACAGCTCGGCATGCCACTCCCAGGGCGTATGGGCTTCCTCGTACAGCTTGTAGAGGTTCTTACCCTCCCACAGCGACTGGCCTTCCTCATCGATGGCAAAACCGGTGTCCATCGTGATGGTATCGGCGGTATAGGTCTGGAGCTTAAGGGCATCGACGCCGGCAGCAGCGGCGGCATCGACCAGGGCCAGGGCACGGTCGAGGCTCTGGTTGTGGTTGCCCGACATTTCGGCGATGATAAACGGCTTGTGCGCGGGGCCAACCGGGCGGCCACCGATGGTGATTTCGGTCATGATTTTATTGGGGCGAATCGGAAGCGCAAAGGTACGTGCGGCAGTAGCGCGAACTTTGTAGTTCGCGTCCTGGAACGATTTTAACGGCGCGGGGACGCGAACTACAAAGTTCGCGCTACTGCGCGCTACAACTCGTCCAGCGTGTGAATGCTCCGGTCCGCCTCGTGCGCCGCATCGGCCTCGTAGTGCGCGTAGTTTCCCCGCAGAATTCGCACCGTCTTAAACCCCAGCGGCTTAATGCCCACGAAGTCCTTCTTCACATTGTCACCCATGTAGGTCACTTCTGACGGCGTCACGCCCTCGCGCTGGCAAATCAGCTGGAAAACGTGCGGGTTGGGCTTCGCGCGGTGGCGGCCATAGCGGTTGGTGAGGTAGGCGTGGCGCACTCGGCCCGTGAGGCCCAGGGCCGCCACTTTGCGGGCCTGTACCTCTTTGTGGCCATCGGTTACGATGTAGAGCGGCCAGTTGGCGAAGCGCGTGAGGCAGCGCTCGGCATCGGGAAATAAGGTTAGCTCGGGCTTATGCTGGCGGTAGGTGCGCAGGCAGGTAGCCACCAGCGCCCTGCTCCAGCGGCCATGTAATTTGAGGATGTTATCAAAAACCTGCCCCCGGCCCTGCACGGCTTCCTCGGCAATCATCCCGGCCGCCAGCGTTTTGGCCGGCACGTCCAGCAATGGACTCAGCATCGCCGCAACGGCCCGAAAACCGCTGTGCACGTAGCTGAGTTCGGGGTAGAGCGTGTCATCAAGGTCGAAAACGAGGACGGGCATAGTAGGGGCGGGGCCTGCCCCCGCCCGCCGTTGAACGGCCGGCGCAAAGGCAAATAGTGAGATAGAAGGCGCGATGGCCAGCAAAAGTCATTCAACGGCGGGCGGGGGCAGGCCCCACACCTACATTGGCATCACCACGTCGGCCGCCGCCCGAATCTGGCGTAACGGTCGAGTCGCCGGCCGGAACGGAAACTGACTCAAATCAGCCCCCGCCGCTTCCTGCAAAAACCAGAAAAACGAATCGACGCCCGCCGCGATGCCCAGCGTGGACGCTCCGCCGAAACGGCAGTTGCATTCGATGATGTGCAGGCCGTCATCATCGGTTAGCATGGCTTGCAGCACGAAGGGGCCGTAGAGGCCGAGTTTTTCGATGGTTGGCGTGAGGCGGGCCAGCAGCTCGGGTACTTCAATGGTGGTCGTTATCTGCGACTCGCCGCGCACCACTAGGTCGCGCGTGCGGGCGATGAGGCCGTGTACGTGGCCGGTGCGGTCCACGTAACCATCCACGCTTATTTCCTGGCCTTGAATGAATGGCTGAAAAATAGGTTCCTGGAGCTCGTAAGAGTGGGTGAGGGCGGCGGCTTCGGGCAGGTTGAGGCCCAGGCTGAGCGAGCCGGCCCCGTAGCGCTCCTTCACCACAAACGCTGTGTTGGCGGCCAGCGGCTCGCGGTCGGTGGCCAGAGCGTCGAGGCGCAGGCTGGTGGGTATTACCGGCAGGCCGCTCAGGCGGCCGAAGGTGGCAAATTCTATCTTGTCGAGGCAGCGCTGCACGGCGGCGGAATCGCTCACCAGCACCGCGATGCCGGCGGCGGCCAGCGTGGCGCGGTGCCGGGCCCAGAAAGCCAGCTCCCCATCGCGCGTGGGGATGATGTGCGCGATGCCCATCTCTTGGCACTGCCGAATAATGGCCGGCAGATTATCGTCGCTGGCAAGCGGCATTACCCACTGCCCATCGGTGTAGTGGAATGCCAGGGCCTGCGGGTTGAGGTCGCCGCCGATAATCTTGATGCTGGGATTGAAGCGCTTAGCCGCATTCTTCACGGCTTCCGTAAGTGGGACTTTGGCCGAGATGCTGCTAATGAGGATGTGGCCGGGGCCCTTGGCAGCGGCCGTTTCGGCGGCGGCCAACGTGTCTTGCCGGGCGCGCTCAAAGGCGATGATTTCGGGGATGGCCACTTCCAGCGTGGTCGGCGGCAGCCAGTCTATCTGGCTGGTCCAGCGGGTCATGTCGGCCTGGGAGGCTTCAAACGGAATATCGGAAGCCACGTAGTTGGCCCGCATTTCCGGGAAGTTCTGCCGGAGTACATCCACCACGTCGGATACGCGGCGGGCGCGGCCGGTGCCCAGGTTGATGATGCCGGTGATGCTTTCGGCCGCAGCCAGCCTGAGCAGGCCCTCGGCCGTGTCGGCGGCGTAGAGGTAGTCGAAAAACGACTCGGCCCCATACACCGTGATTTCCTCGCCAGCCAGCAGCATCCGCACCCAGCGCGAAGTGATATCGCGCCCGTTGCGCCCGTAGCCCCGGTAGATGCGCGGGGTTACCGTGCTGAACTGCTGCGCCCGAAACGTGTCGAGAAAGCGCAGCTCGATTTCGTGGGCCAGCTTGGCCATGCCCGTCAGGTTGCGGGGGAGGATGGGGTCGGTTTCGCGCAGGCTGGTGGCCTGGGCGGGCACCTCGGCAAAGTTGTAGAGGGCGGGGTCATAGATGAGGTAGCTGGAGGCGAACACCACGCGGCGCAGCGACGGCAGGTCCTTCTGCACCGTCATGAGGTGGTGACTGAGCTGCACGTTGTGCCGAAAATTCTCTTCCCAGAAGCCATAGGTTTCGGTTGAGCGCTCGAACGTGGCGGCGAGGTGAATGAACAAATCGGGTGCAAAAATCCCGATTTCCTGCTCAGTAAGAGCGTTTAAATCGCCCTGGCGGTACTGGAACCGGGCCGGAAAGTCGGCCGGGCGCGGCTTCAAATCGCCGGCCAGCACCTGAATATCAGAATCGAGTGAAGCTAGGCGGCGCACCATTTCCTGGCCGATTACGCCGGCCGCGCCGCTGATGAATATTCGTTTAAAGGGCAGTTCCAAAGGCTGTGGCATAGTCGGCGGCCAGCTGGCCGTGCATCAGTGAGTCGGTAAAAGTACCGGGCTGGAGCTGGATATGCTGCCGCAGCCGGCCTTCCAGCCGAAACCCGGCCTCTTCCAGAATGGCGACGTGGGCCGGGCGAATGTCATAAGTCTCGGTGAACAGGCGGTTGAATTTCAAGTCTTCAAATGCCACCTGGCCCAGCAGCCGCAGGTGCGCCCGGAAATCCTGGCGGTAGGTGGCCGGCTCGGCTGCCCGCGTGGGCTCAACCAGGAAAGAAACTTCGGCCCGCAAATCGGCCCAGGAAATGTGCACGAGGCCACCGTAGGCAATCAGCTCCTCGTTGTGCAGGAGTGAGAACAGCAGCTGACCCGGCTTTTCCTGCTCGAATAACGGCAGCACAACGCGCTGGAAATAAGCCTCCTGCTGGTCTGAAGTGAGTAGCGCGGCTTGCCGTAATACGTCGAGCTGGGCATTGCGCCAGGCGCGAATGGGCTCCCGGTCCTCGTAGCGAATGGGAACGAGGCGGTAGGCGTCGTGGCGGAATTCGGGCTGGATGAGGGGGCGGTAGGTAGTCAAGACCGGAAGAATTTTTGGAACGTCATGCCGAGCGCAGCCGAGGCATCTCGCTCGCTTCGTTGCGACGTTTGTAGGTTAGTGCTGCACGCGAGATGCCTCGGCTACGCTCGGCATGACGTTCATTCGTATAATGTTCTACACTACCAGATACGAAATCAGCGGATTCAACGGGCTGCGGCGCAGGGCATACTTAGCCACGCCGAATACCTCGTCAAACGCCAGCGTCTCGCCGGGGAATTCCGGGCAGTTCAGCTCGTCAAAAGCCACGATGGCGCCCTTGGTAAGGCGGGGCCGGATGGCTTCGAGGCAGGCCTTTGTGGGGGCGTAGATATCGAAATCAAAGTAGGCGAAGGCGATGACGGTTTCGGGGTGGTCGCGCAGGTAGCGGGGCACGGTTTCGGAGGCGTCGCCGGCCACCAGCTCAAACTTGCGCTTGTGCGGGATGGGGCTGTCGGCCTCGTGCAGGGCCAGAATTTCGGTGAGGTAGGCCTGGTACTCGGGCGTCACGCCGTAGTCGCCGGCCTTCACCCGGTCGCCATCTTTGGCATCTACGGACGGGAAGCCGCCGAAAGTATCGAAGCCGATGATTTTGCGGTTGTAGTTGAAGGGCTCGTAGATGCCGCGCAAGGCGTGCATCAGCGCCAGGTTCTGGCCCCAGCGCACGCCGAATTCCATGGCCACGCCGTGCACCGGGATGATTTGCTGGTAGAGCTCGGTGAAGAACAGCAGGCGCGAAAACGTCTGCCGGTTCAGGTACAGGCCAAGGTTGTTGAGCAGCTCGGTGTTCGGAATCGGCGACTCACGCAGGGTCTGGGCGAAGTTTTCGCGGCGCGACAGCTCGGGCACGGAGGCTCCGCTGAGCACGGAAATAGGGGAGGACATTTATGGTGCTTGGTTATTGGTGCTTGGTGCTTGGTTAATCGTCAGGCGATGCGGTACTGGAAACGAATTGCCCCGCGATGGACCAAGCACTAAGCACCAGGCACCAAGCATCAAATTCTAGTTCGGCTGCAAAAATGCAACAATACTGCGGCCCAGCCCAACGCCGGCCAGGGCTTCGTAATAAGCGGCCACGGCGGAAAGGGGAGCCGTACGCAACAGGAAATTGTCCTGCGCCAGCCGGGTTTGGTGGGCACCTTTGCCGGTGGGACGGTCCATCACGTAGTTGGTAGCAGGGTTCAGTAAGTTGAGGTCAATGGGTTGGTCGCCAATGACTTTTGCGACGTGCCAGCCGGTGGCATCGGCCAGGTTGCGCAGGCCGGTCTGGTTGAAATAGGAGAGGTGGTCGGGCAGCACCACCCAGAAGGGCCGGTCGATTTGGCCGCTGGCCAGCAGGTGTTGTTGCAGGGCCGAAAAATCGTTGGGTACGTCCACCATCAGCACGCCGGTGGGCGTGATGAGCTGCCGGCAGAGGCGCAGCAGGTCGGCGGGTTCGAGGACGTGTTCGAGCACGTTATCGAGCCAGAGCACGTCGAACTGCCGGCCGTCGGCCACCAGCTGCTGCACGCCCTCGTACAGGTCGCCGGTGCGCAGGTGCGCCCGCAGCTGCGGGTGAAACTTTTCGAGGCTGAAGCTGCTGAAGTCCAGCCCCAGCACGTCCCAGCCTTGGCGCTGGAAGTAATCCAGGGCCCAGCCCTCGCCGCTGCCGATGTCGAGGAAGGAACCGGTGCCGCTGGCCTCCCGCAGCTGCTCCAGCACCCAGTGCCGCAGCCGCAGCTTGCCCTCGATGTGTTCCAGCTCATCGGCTGGGTACTCGGGCTGGTAGGTGGTCAGGTTTTCCTGGTAATAGCGTTTGGCGTAGTAGTCGCTCAGCTCGGCGGGCGTCGGCTTGTCTTTGATTTCGTAGAAGCCGAACTCGTTCTGGCGCAGGGTATCGGGCAGGTTCATGTTGTCTTTTGCTCGATGTGCGCGTTCAGGGCCATTATTTCGGGGTGGGCTTCGAGCAGGGCCAGCAGGTCGGTCACGTTCAAATCCTGGGCGTGGTGCTGCTCAATCAGGGCCTTCAGCACGGCGTAGTCCTCGGCCGTGTCCAGCGTGATACGGAAGCGGCTGAAGTCGCCGCCGGGCCACACTTCGTCGCGGTAAACGATGCGGCCAGCTATAGCCGGATTGGTCTTGAGATAGGGCGTGACGTGCTCCCGCTCGTAGGGCAGCGTGGCGTTGGCGTAGGCTTCGGCCAGCATTTCCATCGAGAAAATCTCGAAATCCAGCCCGCGAGGGAAGGTGCGGACGATGGAGTTGGAGCGGTACACCAGTGGGTTGCCCTCGGCCAGGTAGCGCGCCACGGCGGCCCCAATCAGCGGCCCATCCACCAGCGGGCAGTCGGAGGTGACGCGCACGATGACGTCGAGGCCGAACTTTTGGGCCGTCTCGTAGTAGCGCGCCAGCACGTCGGCCTCGCTGCCCCGGTGGTAGGGAATGCCGTTGGTTTCGGCGTAGGCGGCTAGTACGTCATCGGCTGGCTCGGTGGTGGTGGCCAGGTAGATGGGCAGGCCACTGAGCCGGGTGCGGGCCACGTGGTAGTCGAGCAGCGGGCGACCGGCGGCGGGCAGCAGCAGCTTGCTCGGCAGCCGGGTGCTGCCCATCCGCACCTGCGAAATGATGCCGGCGTGCTGCATTAGGCGGTTTTTTCGAGCAGATAAATCACGTCCTGGTTGCCGCGCTCCGCATCGTTGATGTAGGGGTAGAGGTGCTGCTTCACCAGTCGTAGGTTCGGGAAATTATCGAGAAACACCTGCGCAAAGTCGGTTTTCCAGAGGAAGCCTTCGTTGCCCCGGTATTTGATGGCCGTGGTTTCGGGCGCGTAATACTCGTAGCCCATGATGTAGCGGCGCGAGGTGCGCACCATTTCGCCCATGATGCGCGGCAGGTCCTCGGGGGCGATGTGAATGAGCACGCCGTTGGTGCAGGTCACGTCGAAGTAGTTGTCTTTGAAGGGCAAATCGAAGCCGCTGCCTTGCAGGATATTCACGCCGCGCACGAAATCGCGGGCTTTTTCCACGGCGTAGCCTTGCAGCTCCACGCCGTAGAGGTTAGTGAAGCCGGCCGCCTGCAGGCCCACCAACTGCATGCCGGTGTTGCAGCCCACTTCCAGAATGCGCGCCTCACGGGGCAGCTCCCCAAGAAATTCGGCATTCATTTCCAGCTTGGTGTGGCCGTAGAGGTCGCGGTAAAACGCGTTCCACTCATCGAGCGGGCGGGAGTTGCGGTCGGTGTATTCGCGGCCGAAATCGCCGGACCAGAAGTCTTCTTGTTGGGTGTGCTGCAAGGGTTGGAAGTGTTGAGTGTTGAGGGCTGAGTGTTGAGTTGATGATTTAGTGTCGAGTTCTAAGACGAGGTGCCGGATAACTCAACATTCAACCCTCAACACTCAAAAATTCTCTAATGCACGCCACCACGTAGGCCTGTTCCTCATCGGTGAGGGTGGGAAACATGGGGATGCTGAGGCAGTGCGCGTAGTAGTTTTCCGCCAGCGGGAAGTCGCCTTCGCGCCAACCCAAGCCTTCGTAATACGGCATGCGGTGCACCGGGATGTAGTGTACCTGCGAAAATATCTGCTTGGTTTTCAGGAAGTTGTATAGCTCCAGCCGATTCGCTACTTGAATGACGTAGAGGTGGTAGGCGTGGCCGGGCTGGCCGGGGGCCAGCACCGTGAGGCCGGGCATGTGGGCGAAAGCGGCATCGTACTGCGCGGCCAGCTGGCGGCGGCGGGCGAGGCCTTCATCGGCGCGGGCGAGCTGGCTGAGGCCGAGGGCGCAGTTGAAATCGGGCAGGCGGTAATTGTAGCCCAGCTCCTGCATTTCCATGTACCAGCCGCCGTCGGGCTCGCGGATGAGGTCGGCCGGGTCGCGGGTGATGCCGTGGGTGCGCAGGCGCAGCAGGTGGTGGAACAAGGCCTCCGAGTTGGTGGTAATCATGCCGCCCTCGCCGGTGGCAATGTGCTTCACGGGGTGGAAGCTGAAAATGGCGAGGTCGGCGAAGTTGCCGTTGCCGCAGCGCTGCTCCCGGCCCTGCGAATCGACGAAAAAGCCGCCGGGCGAGTGGCAGGAATCCTCAATTATCCAGAGGCCAAACTCATTGGCCAGCTGGCGGGCTTTCTCCAAATCAACAGCCAGCCCGGCGAAATCAACGGGAATGAGGCCGACGAAATAGCCTTTCGGGTGCGCCTCCAGCAGGGCCCGCACCTTCACCAAATCAATCAGGCCCGTGGCCGGGTCAATGTCGGCAAACTGCACTTCGCCGCCGCAGTAGCGCACGCAGTTGGCCGAGGCCGAGAAGGTGAGGGGCGTGGTGATGACGCGCTGGCCGGGCTGCACGTTCAGGGCCAGGGCGCAGAGGTGCAGCGCGGCGGTGCCGTTGCTCACGGCCACGGCGTATTTGGCGCCGATGTAGGCGGCAAACTGCTTTTCAAACTCGGCCACGGTAGGGCCCTGCGTCAGGTAGTCGGCCTGCAGGGCGGCCGTGACGGCGGCTATGTCGGCCTCGGTGATGTTCTGGCGGCCATAGGGCAGGGGGCGGGTGGGAGCAACGACGGACATAGTCACAAATGTACTGGGGATGCGCCCGCAAATGAAGACGGGGGAGCAGTGAGTAGTTTTTTCCCCTTAGCGAATCCGTAAGTTTGAGTTTAGTTTAACGGAATCTATGCTGAAATCTACCCATTTGGCACCCCGGCATTTTTTGATGGCGGTGGTTTTGCTCGTAATTACTTTCGGCGGGATTCGCCCCGTGCAGGGGCAGAATACGGAATGGTCGCGCTGGTATTTCGGCAATCAGGCGGGCCTGCGCTTCACTCCTGACTCGGCCGTGGTGCTCACGGACAGCCGGATGATTAGCGCGTCGGCCAGTGCGAGCCTCTGCGACTCAACGGGCCGGCTCCAGCTCTACAGCAACGGGATGCGGGTCTGGAATGGCCGCCATCAGCTGATGCGAAACGGGGCCAGCCTGGGCGGCGATTCGCTCAGTTCGCAGGGCTGCGTGGTTGTGCCCCGGCCGGGCGCGGCTGGCCGGTACTACCTCTTCACGCTGGATAACTGGCTGGGCCGGAACCCGCGCCGGGGCTTGCGCATGGCCGAGCTCGACGTGGCAGCGGCGGCTGGCCAGGGCGAGGTGCTGCGCACCAACCAGCCGGTAGTGCCCGATACCCTGCTGCTGCGCCTGGGCCAACACGACTTTATGGAGCAGGCGGCTCTGGTGCGGCACCCCGACGGCCATAGCTGGTGGTTGGTGACGCACTTGCTCGATACAAACGTGTTTTTGAGCGTAAGAATCGACGGCGGAGCTTTCACCCGAAGCAGCGTTGTGCTCAGCAGTGCCGGGCGGGTCCGAACGATATTGCCCGGCAACGCCAACTCGCAGGTCGACGGCGTGGGGTGCATGGCTACGTCGCCCGATGGCCACCGCCTGGCGCTGAATTCGCTCATTAATGGTTGCGAAGTATTCAATTTCGACCCGGTGACGGGCCTGGTAAGCGCGCCGGTTTTTCTGGGCTATGGCATCTACAGCTACGGGGTGACTTTTTCGCCCAACGGCCGCTTGCTGTACTGCTCGCGCCAGGGCCCGGCATTTGGTACGGGCTGTACAAAAAACGCCATTACCGAAGTGCGGCAATTTGATGTGACCTTGCCCGCAGCATCCATCGCGGCTTCGGCCGTCACCGTGTACAACGGCTGTGGCGCGATGGTATGGGGGCTGCAGCTGGCTCCAAACGGCGCTATTTACGCGGCCAATCTGCGCACCGATGTTCCCGGGCCGCTCGCCACCGTCCTCGACGTTATCCGGCAGCCCAATGTGCGGGGCGTGGGCTGCCAGTACACGTTTGCCGGCCTCGACTTGGGCGTGGGGCATTGGGTGGTGCGCAGTTTTCCCGTGGTGCCCAGCCTGCTGCCCGGCCAGCGCCTGCTGGCTGTGGCAGCCATGGCCGGCACTATGCCAGGGCCAGGGCCGGGCAATAGTGGCCGGCTGGCTTGCGTGGGCACCGCAGTGGCCTTGCAAGCCACCGGCTCGACCCTGGGCGCTGTCGGCGATACCCTTGAGTGGGATTTTGGCGACGGCCAGCAGTTGCGCACCGTGCAGCAGCAGGCCAGCCACACCTACCGCTTGCCCGGCAGCTACACTGTGCAGGTGCGGCTGCGCAATGGCGGCCAGGTGCAGGCCCTGCGGCAACTAACCCTGGTAACTGTTGCGGCCCCCACCGTAAATCTGGGGCCTGATTTGTTGCAATGCGCCGGCCAGGGCGCCACGCTTACCGTGGGCACCCCGCCGCCGGGCACTCGCATCCGGTGGCAGGATAATTCTACGGCTGCTACCTTGGCCGTCACCGCGCCGGGCCTGTACTGGGCCGAGCTGACCTCCGCCGCCGGCTGCACCGTGCGCGACTCGCTGCGGCTCAGCTGGCACCCGCAAGCCCCGGTAGTCCTCGTCGCCAACGGCCCGCTGTGCCCGGACAAGCCTGTGCTGCTGAGTGTTGGCGCGCAGCCGGCCAATACGCGCTACCGCTGGCAGGACGGCAGCACTGCGCCCGGCTTCACGGCCACCTTGCCCGATACGTACAGCCTTACCCTCACCACGCCCGCCGGCTGCCAGGTAGCGGCCAGTATACTATTGGCCTACGACAATGCCGGCGGCTGCGCCCTCACTGGCTCTTTGCCCAACATCATCACGCCGAACAACGACCAGGCCAACGATTATTTCGAGCTCAAAGGCTTGAATGCCACCGATTGGAACCTCACGATTTTCAACCGCTGGGGCCGCGAAATATTCCGCCAGGCAGCTTATAATAATCGCTGGAATGCCACCGCCCAGCCCGCCGGCATGTACTATTACCACTTGGTGAACCCCGCAACCGGCCAGCAGTACAAAGGCTGGCTGGAAGTAGTGAAATAGCTCCCACGCAGCCGGGTGCATACAAAAAGGGCCGCTTTCATGCTGAAAGCGGCCCTTCTATTTTACATTGCCCGGGGGCCTACACCACAAAATCTGCATCAACGTGCAGGCGGATTTCGTCCCGAATCTGCTCCGCGTCCAGCCATTCCTCGTTGTTGGCCGAGTCGTACTGAAAGCCCAGGGGCACACGCTTGCCGTTGAATTCCTCGATGAACTTGTCCACGTTCCAGGTGGGCATCGAGGGCAGGATGACGTAATAGCGGTCAAGCTCTACCGTGCTCAGGGCGTCGGTTTCGGTAATCATGGCCTCATGCAGCTTCTCGCCGGGGCGAATGCCTACGATGAGTTGCTCGCACTCCGGGCCGATGGCGCGGGCCACTTCCGTGATTTTGTAAGAAGGAATTTTCGGTACGAAAATCTCGCCGCCCCAGGCGTGCTCCAGCGCATAGAGCACCAAATCCACACCTTCTTCGAGCGAGATGTTGAAGCGCGTCATGTCGGGGTGGGTGATGGGCAGCACGCCGGTGTGGCGCTGTTGCAGGAAGAACGGCACCACCGAGCCGCGCGAACCAATTACGTTGCCGTAGCGCACCACCGAAAAGCGCAGGTCGCGCTTGCCCTTCATGTTATTGGCCGCCACAAACAGCTTATCCGAGCACAGCTTGGTGGCCCCGTAGAGGTTGATGGGGGCCGCGGCCTTGTCGGTACTCAGGGCCACCACGTCCTTCACCCCGCAGTCGAGGGCGGCGTTTATTACGTTTTCAGCCCCAAAAATATTGGTCTTGATGCACTCCATCGGGTTGTACTCGGCGGCAGGCACCTGCTTGAGAGCGGCAGCGTGAATCACAATGTCGATGCCCTCGCAGGCGCGGTGTAGGCGCTCGCCATCGCGCACATCGCCAATGAAATAGCGAATGGCCGGGTACTTGGCCGGGCTGAATTCCTGGCTCATCTCATACTGCTTCAGCTCATCGCGCGAGAATACTACGAGGCGCTTCACCAGCGGAAATTGTTCGAAAACGGTGCGGACGAATTGCTTGCCGAAGGAGCCGGTGCCCCCCGTAACGAGGATGGATTTGTGGTTGAGGTCGAGAGCCATGAAATAGAATAAGCCAAAACAGGACTGCAAAAGTAGGGTATTCGGGGTTGGCGTTGGGAGTTGTTTGTCATCCTGAGCTTGCGACGGACCTTCTCACCGCTGAACGATTTGCAGTAACCCAACCGGCACAGCCGTGAGAAGGTCCGTCGCAGGCTCAGGATGACAGAAAAGCTCCCGCTACAATCCTGCCGGCGCTACTTTCGCGTCACGAATGCTATTTAATTCCCTTCATTTTCTCGTCTTCTTCCCGATTATCGTCGGGCTCTATTACGGCCTGCCGCCGCGCTGGCGCGGCCCGCTGCTGCTGCTGGCCAGCTACTATTTCTACATGAGCTGGCGGGCGGTATATGCCCTGCTGCTACTGGCCACCACGCTGCTCGACTACGTCAGCGGCTACCGCATGAGCCTGCTGCCCACCAAGGCGCAACGGCGGCCCTGGCTCTACCTCAGCCTAGCCAGTAACCTGGGCACGCTGTTCGTTTTCAAGTACTTCAATTTTTTTCGCGATGGCGTGGGGCAGCTGGCCGAGGCCCTGCATCTGCCGTTTGCGGTGGGCCCCACGCTGGGGCTGCTGCTGCCGGTGGGGGTGTCGTTCTACACGTTTCAGTCGGTGGGCTACATCATTGATGTGTACCAGGGCCGGCTGGAGGCGGAGCGGAATTTCGGGCGGTTTGCGCTGTTCGTGGCGTTTTTCCCGCAGCTGGTGGCCGGGCCCATCGAGCGCGGCGGGCACATGCTGCCGCAGTTCCGGCGCGAGCATGCGTTCGATTATGCCCGCATTGTGAGTGGGCTGAGGCTCATGGCCTGGGGCCTGTTTAAAAAAGTGGTGGTGGCCGACCGGCTGGCCCTGCTCGTCAACCCCGTTTTCAACAACCCGCGCCAGCACCCCGAAGGCCCCCTACTGGTGCTGGCCACACTGGCCTTCACCTTCCAGATTTACGGCGACTTCTCGGGCTATACCGACATGGCCCGGGGCGCGGCCAGGGTGCTGGGCTTCGATTTCAACCTGAATTTCCGGCAGCCCTACCAGTCGGTTTCCGTGCCGGATTTCTGGCGGCGCTGGCATATTTCACTGTCGAGCTGGTTTCGGGATTATCTGTATATCCCGCTGGGTGGCAGCCGGGTAAGCCAGGCCCGGGCATACATCAACCTGCTGATTGTCTTTTTAGTAAGCGGACTCTGGCACGGAGCCAACTGGACGTTTCTGGTCTGGGGCGGCTTGCACGGTGTGTATCTGGTGCTCAGCACCTGGGGCCGGCCTTTGCGCGAGTGGCTGGCGCAGCGCACGGGGCTGGCGGCGCATCCGGCGGCGCGGCGCGGGGTGGGGGTGGCCATCACCTTTAGTCTAGTGGCCTACGCCTGGATATTCTTTCGGGCCAATACCCTGGGCGATGCGCTCTTTATCAGCCGCCACCTGTTAAGCGGCTGGGGCAACCTGGGCGGGCGGGGGCTGGCTACCTTATTACTCGATTTCTCGCAACACTACCGCCCCGAGCTGGCCGTGGCCGCCCTCGGCGTGGGCCTGATGCTGCTGGTGGAATATTTCGGCAGCCGGCGCAGCCCGCAGGCCTGGCTGGCCGCGCAGCCCTTCGCCACGCGCTGGGTGGGCTACGCGGGGCTGGTCCTGCTCATCCTCTACCTGGGGGTTTTCAATAGTACCTCGTTTATTTATTTCCAGTTTTGAAAATGCCCGTGCGCGCTGCTGTTTCCAGGTTGCTGCTGCGCCTGTTGCTCCTGCTGGTAGCGGGCCTGCTGGGGGCCGTGCTATTGGCTCCCGTGGTACTGCGGGGCGGGGTCGATGCGTTCTACGGCCGTTTCACGAGTCCGCCGGCCGGCTCGCTTGTTCTGGGCACGTCGCGGGCGGCGCAGGGCATTAGGCCAGCGGTGCTCAGCGCAAGGCTGGGAGGGCAGTTCGATGGTCCGCTGCTGAACTATGCGTTCACGCTCACGCACTCGCCCTACGGTCCGGCTTATTTAGCCAGCATCCGCCGCAAGCTGCGGCCCGAAGTGCGCAACGGCTTGTTTATCATTGCCGTCGACCCGTGGTCGCTGTCGCTCACTGGGGCAGAAGGCACCTTTCCGGAGGACCAGTCCTTCATCGGCCAGCTGCACCAGGTCAGCCAGAATCCCAACCTGCCCTATCTCACCCGCTACCAGACCAAGCCGCTCTACCGCCTGCCCCTCGATTTCGCCACCGCCACCGAACGCCTGCACCCCGACGGCTGGCTTGAAGTAAATATTGGCACCGACAGCGCCCAGGTGCGCGCCCGCACCGCCCGCAAGCTGCTGGACTACCGCCGGCTGGCCGCCAGCCAGCATTTATCCGAAGGCCGCCTGCTGGCCCTGCGCCAAACAATTGCGTTTCTCAAGCCGCACGGCCGCGTGGTGCTGGTGCGCCTGCCCGTGGGGCGGTCATTATTGGAGCTAGAAGATGCTTATCAGCCCGGTTTCGACCAGCAAATGCGCCAGCTTGCTGCGGCCTTTTCCCTGCCTTACCTCGACTATAGCGCCCAGCCCTACGCCACCACCGACGGCAACCACCTGCAACGGGCGGCCAGCGCGGCATTCAGCCAAAAGCTGGCCGCCGACCTTATTCGTTGACCAATTTTGCCAGCTGCCCCGCCAGCGCCCGGCGTGAGTAGCGGGTGTGGCTCACGGCCGGCAGGTCCAGGCTGGGGTTGATGCGCCACCGGGCCACCAGGGCTTCCAGCGTAGCGTGCATCAGGGCGGTGTTTTCGTAGGGCAGGGCCTGGCCCGCGCCGCATTCTTGCAGCAGATTGTCGGCATCGGAGCCCGCCGGGCCTACGCAGAGGATGGGCTTATTGGCCGCGAGGTATTCGAACACCTTGCCCGGCAGGATGCCGAAATTGCGTGGCACGTCGGGAATAGCCATGAGCAGGGCCGAGGCTTCGAGCAGGTATTCGACCGACTTGTCGTGCGGCACAAAGGCGATAAATTCGGTTATCGGCAGCAGGCCGGCCCGCTCTATCTGGCCGCGCAGCTCATTCGAAACCTGGCCCACGAAGCGCAGGCGCAGGGGCACGTCGGGGTGGGCGGCGGCGCAGGCGGCCACGGCGTCCAGCAGGCGGTTGATGTGGTAAAGCTCCGTGATGGTGCCGGTGTGCGTGATGCGCAGGCAGTCGCGGGGAGGCTGCGAGGACTGGCGAAAGTCCGACTCGTCGTAGCCGTTGGGCAATACGTGGAATTTGGCGGCCGGCAGCTCCGGCAGCTTGGCCAGAAACAGCCGCTTGGTTTCGGGCGAAGTCACCAGCACGGCATCGGCCTGGCTTAGCACGCGGCGCTCGTAGCGCGCATCGAGCCAGGCAGCCAGCGGCGTGTGGTGTAGGTCTTTGTAATAATAAATGTCCGTCCAGGGGTCGCGCAGGTCGGCCAGCCAGCGCAGGCCGTGGCGGCGCTGCAGCTCCCGGCCGATGAGCTGCGTGGAATGCGGCGGCGACGACGTGAGCACGGCGTCGAACTGCTCGCCGGCGGCCAGCAGATTTTCCACGGCGGCCAGCGCGTGGCGGTTCCAGCCCCGGCGCGGGTCCGGCACAAACAGGTTGCCGCGCACGAAGCGCAGCGCCTGCTGCACCAGCCCGGGCTTGCCTTCGTTGGCGAAGCCGCCGTAGGGTACGGCGCGGCCCGTCAGCCGCTTATAGCTCTCAAACGGCTCGGTGGTGCCCGTGCGGATAACGCGCACGCCGGGCGGCACTTCGGCCAGCAGGCTTTCGTCGCGCACGGGGTAGCTGGCCTGGGCCGGGTCTACCGTAATTACGGTGGCCTGCACGTTGAAATGCCCCAGGTGCTTCACAAATTTGAGGCAGCGCTGCACGCCGGCCCCACCCGACGGCGGCCAGTAATAGGTGATAACGAGCAGGCGCAGTGGGTGGGGGAGTGACACGGTGACCGGAAACATAAAGCGGGCCGCGAAGGTACGCCCGCTGCCGGTTTTCGGCCTTTTGTGGTTACTTTTGGGGTTCAATAAAGCAGGTTGCGGAATCAGGCTCTGGCTACGAAGTCCGACCAATCCGCTCCTAATCCGACTAATCCGTGATTCATGTTCGATAATCTCTCCAACAAGCTCGACAAGGCCATTAAAACCCTGAAGGGCCAGGGCAGCATCTCCGAAATCAACGTCGCGGCCACCATTAAGGAAATTCGCCGGGCGCTGGTCGATGCCGATGTTAACTACAAGGTTGCCAAGGACGTAACCGACAAGATTAAGGAGGCCGCTATGGGCCGCGACGTACTCACGGCCGTGTCGCCGGGCCAGCTCATGGTCAAAATCGTGTACGACGAGCTCACCGAGCTCATGGGCGGCGAGAAGAAGGACATCACCATCAAGGGCGACCCGGCCGTGATTCTGCTCTCGGGCCTGCAGGGCTCGGGCAAAACCACCTTCGCCGGCAAGCTGGCCAGCTACGTTAAGAAGCAGGGCCGCAACACGTTGCTGGTGGCCTGCGACGTGTACCGGCCGGCCGCTATCGAGCAGCTCAAGGTGCTCGGCGAGCAGATTGGCGTGGAAGTGTACTCGGAAATCGAGAACAAGAACCCCGTTGAAATCTCGCGCAACGCCGTTGAGTACGCCCGCAAAAACGGCAAAAAAGTAGTCATCATCGACACCGCCGGCCGCCTGGCCGTGGACGAGCAGATGATGCGCGAGATTGAGCAGGTGAAGGCCGCCATCAACCCCAGCGAAACGCTGTTTGTGGTGGACTCCATGACCGGCCAGGACGCCGTGAACACCGCCAAAACCTTCAACGACCGCCTGAATTTCGACGGCGTGGTGCTCACAAAGCTCGACGGCGACTCGCGCGGTGGCGCGGCCCTTAGCATCCGGGCCGTGGTGGAGAAACCCATCAAGTTCATCTCGACGGGCGAGAAGATGGACGCGCTGGACTTGTTCTACCCCGACCGCATGGCCCAGCGCATACTGGGCATGGGCGACGTTATTTCGCTCGTAGAGCGGGCCCAGATGCAGTTCGACGAGGACGAGGCCAAGCGCATCAACGCCAAAATCCGGAAGAACCAGTTCAACTTCGACGACTTCCTCTCGCAGCTGGAGCAAATCAAGAAGATGGGCAACATCAAGGACTTGATGGGCATGATTCCGGGCATGAGCAAGGCCATGAAAGATGTGGAAATCGACGACGATGCTTTCAAGCCGGTTGAGGCCATCATCAAGAGCATGACCAAGCAGGAGCGGGCCAACCCCGACCTCATCAACGGCTCGCGCAAGAAGCGGCTGGCCAAAGGCTCCGGAACTGATATTCAGCAGGTAAACGCCTTGATGAAGCAGTTTGAGGACATGCGCAAAATGATGCGCACCATGAACAAGATGAGCCAGACGAAAGGCGGCATGGCCCAAATGGCTAAGATGATGGGTGGCATGGGCAAAGGCGGCCCCGGCGGCATGATGCGCTAAGCCCACGCCCGCGGAAACCCGCCGCATCGATTAACTACCAAAAAGCCCTGGCGATTCGTCAGGGCTTTTTTCGTGCGTTCGCAGGCTGGTAAAACGCATTTGAAAGCGAGCCCGGGAGTTGCGTAGCCCGGTAGTACTACATTGGCCGTTAGTGGATTATTGCCAAAAAAATATTGAAACATTATAGCGAAGTCTGAGCTTACCCCGTAACACGGGAAAAACCACTTACATCAGGTAATGCTGCGGCTATCTGCTCCAATTTTTGGGAATGGCCGGGCAGCCGTCTCCCTTCATCCTTCACCAACCCAATCTCTTTACCATTACGCTCATGTTTACAAAATTACTTCGTTCGCTGGCTGCCGCTGCTTTGCTGGCTGCCCCGTTGGTGGCATCGGCCGACCACTTACGCCCCCACCTGTTGCTTACGGCCCGGCTTAGCGGGGCTCAGGAAGTGCCCGCCGTGGCTACCAGCGCGCAGGGTGTGGCGGCCATTACCGTGAATTCTACGCGGGATACCATTTTTATTCAAGCCGCTTTCAACGGGCTGAGTGGTCCCATCACGGGGGTGCATTTTCATGATGCTCCGGCGGGTGTGAGTGCCCCGGTGAGTGTGAACCTGCTAAGCAAGCTGCGCGGCAACCGGCTTTCGGGCTTTCTGGCTGGGGCCGACGTTACGCCCCTGCGCATTGCGCGGCTCGTGCGCGGGCTGGTGTACCTGAACGTGCATACCACGGCCAACCCCGGCGGGGAGATTCGCGGCCAGGTCACGGTAGAATCGGATGATGCGCTGGCGGGCGTGCTGAGCGGTGCCCAGGAAGTGCCGGCGGTGGCGACCACGGCCTCCGGCCTGGGCGTGTTCACGCTGAGCCAGGACCAGGAGCGCCTGAAGTTTCGGGTGGTGGTGAACGGGCTGAGCGGGGCCATTACCGGCGCGCACTTTCACATTGCCGGCCCTGGGGCCAACGCCCCGGTAGCCTTGAGCCTCTTGCCCTTTCTCACCGGTAATGTACTGGAAGGCGAAATTTCGTCGCAGGGCACCAATCCGCAGCTCACGCCCACGCTGCTGGCCGCGCTGGTGCAGGGCGGGGTATACATCAACTTCCACACGGCTGCTAACCCCGGGGGCGAAATCCGGGCGCAGGTGCTGCCCGAGCGGCGCGTGCTGCCCCTGGATGCCCGCTTCGACGGGGCGCAAATGGTGCCCGCCGTCATAACTTCTGCCTCGGCCGTATCGGTGGGCCGGCTCGTGGGCACGCTCGACACCGTGCGGGTGCAGGTGGCCTACACCGGCCTGAGCGGCCCGCCCTTGGAGCTGCGCTTTTACGCCGCCAATGCGGGCGTTGCCAACACGCCCGCCAACCTGGCGGGCACCGTGCCCGTGATACCCGGGGCCGGGGGCAACCTGGTGGGCAACGTCATCACCTTCGAGATTACGGCCCCGACCCTGACGCCCGCCCTGGCCAACCTGCTGCTGAACACCGGCATAAACACCGTGCTGACCACGGCCGCCAACCCGAACGGTGAAATTCGCGGGCAGGTTATCCGGCTGGCGCGCGAAGGCTACAGCATTGTACTGAACGGTGCCCAGGAACGGCCCAACCCGGTGGTTAGCAACGGATATGGTGTGGGGTTTGTGAGCATCGACCGGGACCAGACCAATGCGCGTTTCGCCGCCGTGTGGGGCGGCCTGAGCGGCCCGGCCACCATGGGCCACTTCCACACCGGCACGGCTTCGCAGTCGGGCGCGGTGATATTCAACCTGGCATCTTACTTCGACAATGCCACTACCCCTACCTCGCTGGCCGGCTACTGGAAAAGCGACAACGCCGCGCCCTTCACTACGGCCCGGTCATTGGACTTCCGCAACGAGAATATCTACATGAATCTGCACACGGCTGCCAACCCCGGGGGCGAAATCCGGGGGCAGGTGTACCGGGGCGCGCGCAACCTGCAGGTAGTGCTGGCCACCCAGCCCGCCGCCGTGCTATCCGAAACGTTTAGCGCCGCGCCCAGCCCCTTCAGTTCCGCGCTCACGCTCTCCTTCGACGCCCGCTTTAGTGCTGCCGGCCAGCTGCGCATAACCGACCTGCTAGGCCGCACCGTTGCTACTCAGGCGGTGGCCGTGCGCGCCGGGGCCAATTCCCTGCCCATTGCCTTGCCCACTGCTGCCCCCGGCATGTACCTGCTCACGCTGGAAGTTGGCGAAACCCGCCTGACTACCAGAATTGCCAAGGAGTAGGGACCGGCAAAATGCCGCTTGCTGGATAATTTTAAGGTTGCATTAGCTATAAAGCATTTGCACTGAAACACTTTAGAAAAAAATAAGAGCTGCGGAATCTTTTGGTGCAATTCTTGTTGGCATCTCTGTGAAAGAATAGTTTTTTAAGGTGTTTTGGTATGGATAGGCTGGCCTCAATGGGGCCAGCCTATTTTTTTGCCTCAGCAGCCATATTTGCTGTAAGGATGTCCCGGCCCGCGCGTCAGGCCGGGTAAGATGCAGGCCCGGAGCCCGGTGTACCTTGCAGCGGTTACCGTTACGAATTGTGGTTTTATGAAGCAGCTTGTTGAAAAGCACCCGTTGGCCATTCGGTGGTTTCATTGGGTCAACTTCCCCGTTCTCAGCCTCATGATTTGGAGCGGGATGTGGATATACTGGGCCAACGACGTGTACCGCCTGGGCTGGGGTAAAACCACGCTGGTCAAGTTCTTTCCGCAGTCTTTCTACGAAGCCTTCCACGTCGACCACAAGCTGGCGCAAGGCATGAGCTGGCACTTTGTGCTGATGTGGGTGTTTTTCCTCAATGGCCTGCTGTATGTGGGCTACACCATTTTTTCGGGCGAGTGGCGCTACCTGCTGCCCACCCGGCACTCCTTCAAAGAAGCCGTGCTGGTGACGTTGCACGACTTCGGCCTATATAAAAAGCCGCTACCGGTGCGCAAATTCAACGGCGCGCAGCAGATTGCCTATACCTCGGTCGTTATCATGGGGCTGGGCTCGGTGCTCACGGGGCTGGCCATTTACAAGCCCACGCAATTTGGCTGGCTGACCACGCTGCTGGGCGGGTATGAGTTTGCGCGCATCATTCACTTTGCGCTTACCATCGGCTACGTGCTGTTTTTCTTGGTACACATTGCCCAGGTGGTGCGGGCCGGCTGGAATAATTTCCGGGCCATGGTGGCTGGGTTTGAGATTGTGGAGATTGAACCCGCCACGCACAAGCTGGAAGCCGGCCCCACGTCGCTGCCCGCCGCCGATGCTTCCCTTTCGCCTCAATAATTGCCGCTTTTCGGTATGACTGACCCTTCCCCCGCGTCCGCGCCGCTCGACGGCCCCGGCGCTTCGCCCCAAACTGAAGCCGCGATGCTGGCCGAGGCCCGCCGCCGCTCGCGCCGTTCCTTTATCGGGCTGGGGCTGGCCGGCCTCGCGGGCATTGGCGGCTGGCGCTGGCTGGTGTCGCAGCCCACCGATGAAGGCATTCCGTACCCGCTGCGCAATGCGCTTGATGCCAACAGCCGCCTCAGCCACGCTTATTTCAAGCAAACGCGCCTGGCCCCCGAGTTTGCCCGCAGCCGCGCCAAAACGCCCCGCGTAAACGGTCGGGTAGGCCTCGCCGGTGACGTGGACCCCGCCACCTGGCGAATGCGTGTGCAGGCCTACGGCTCCGGCAAAACCCAGGAGTTTTCCCTGGCCGATATCCAGGCCCTGCCCAAAGTGGAGATGACCACCGAGCTCAAATGCATCGAAGGCTGGAGCATCGTGGTGCATTGGGCGGGTGCCCGGCTGTCCGATTTTCTGGCCCGCTACCCGCTGGCCACCCGCAGCGGCCAGCCCGCCGACCCGCTGAACCCGCCCGCCGACCTGGCGCCCTACGTGGGCATGCGCACGCCTGATGAGCTATACTATGTGGGCCTCGACATGGCCAGCGCCCTGCACCCGCAAACGCTGCTGTGCTACGAAATGAACGGGGAGCCGCTCACGGCCGCCCACGGCGCGCCGCTTCGCCTCGTTACGCCCCTCAAATACGGCATTAAGCACCTCAAGCGCATCGGCACCATCGCCTTCGCCGATACCCGCCCCAAAGACTACTGGGCCGAGCTGGGCTACGACTGGGACGCCGGGCATTAGGTTTGGGTGTGGGGGTAGGAGGGTATGAGGTAAACAACTTAACCCTCACACCCCCACACCCCCATACCCTCTCCTAATGTACCACGCGCAACTCGTAGCGCTCGGGCTGGCCATTGAGGGCGGGCACATGCCATGCGCCTACGCGGCTGGGGCCGTAGCCCAGGTTCACTTTCACCCATTCATCGCGGGTGGGGAGCAAGGCAATGATTTCCTGCTCCAGGCGGGACAAATCGTTGGGCGAGGGTTGGGACTGCTGGGCACCGCTGGTTTGTTCGTGAGCGACGCGGCGCAGCTCTTTTTCCATTTCCAGGTAGGTATTGACCTTTTCTTCGAGCGGAATAAGATTGGGGTTGAGGTAGTCGAGGTTGGAGGCCATAGAAAAGCGGCTGGAAATCCAGCAGATTGGTAAAGGATAAGGAGCTTCTCAACGCAGCCCCGGCCCCAAAAGATACGGCCGCGCCGGGCGGCTACGCCGGAGTGGAGCTGGTAGTGCCGGCGGCGGGCCGGTTGCGCTGGCACTTTTCGCCGCAGTATTTCACGTCGTCCCAGTTGGCGCGCCACTTTTTGCGGTACTCGAATGGCCGGCCGCAGGTGACGCAGATTTTGGTGGGTAGCTGGCCTTTACGCAGTTTGGCGGGAAGCATAATGAGGGGTTGAGCAGGGGAGTAGCATGCAAACGTCTGGCCCCGGCGCGAAGTTTTGGGTAATTTTGGACATTGGCGGGTTATTGAAGCGTTGTTGCCGCCAACTCCGGCCGTAGCGCCCCTCGATGGTCCAAAATGCGCTTTTAATTTCTCTATGACCACAACCACCGCCCCCGACGTGCTGGGCCAGGCCCTGCTGGACTACCACCACGGCACCGCCGCCGCCACCGTTACCGTGCATTGCAGCGCCGCCGATGATGAGCCGCTGCCGGCCGCCTACTTCTTCCGCACCCTGCTCCAGATGCCGGAGCTGGAGCGCATGGCCCTCGACGAAAGCCGGGGCCGCGTGCTCGACCTCGGGGCCGGGGCCGGCTGCCACAGCCTGGAGCTGCAAAGCCGGGGCTTCCAGCACGTGAGGGCCGTGGACGTATCGGCCGGCTCGGTGCAGGTGATGACTGAGCGCGGCGTGCGTACCGTGGCCCGCCACGACTTATTTGCCCCGCTACCGCCCACCGAGCTGCCCTACGACACCATTCTGCTGCTCATGAACGGCCTCGGCCTGACTGGCACCCTCGACGGCCTCGATAAATTCCTGGCCCACGCCCGCACGCTGCTGGCCCCCGATGGCCAGATTCTGGCCACGTCCTCCGATGTGCGCTACCTCTACGAGGACGAGGACGGGGCACTGCTCATCAACCTCAACGGCCCGTACTACGGCGAAGTCGAATACACGCTCAGCTACAAGAACCGCACCGGCGAGCCCTTCCCCTGGCTGTTCGTGGATGCCGCCCTGCTCAACGACGCCGCCCAAACGGCCGGCTACACCGCCGAATTCCTCAGCGAGGATGAGAACGACCAGTACCTGGTGCGCCTCATGCCTGTTGGTAATTAATAACTATGAATTAAGAATTCATCAGCAACCTTTTCAAGCCTATTTCACTAACCTAATTCTTACTTCTTAATTGATTTTGACCAACGCCATCACCTACCGCACCCGCTGGGCCGATATGGACCCGAACGGCCACATGCGCCATTCCGCCTACGCCGACTATGCCGCCGACCAGCGCCTCGTTTTATTGGCCGAGTGGGGCTACGATATCAAGGAATTTGCGCGCCTGCGCCTGGGTCCCATCCTGTTCCGCGAAGAAACAACTTTCCTCAAGGAAATACACATTGGCGAAGAAATTCGGGTGGATAGCCGCTTGCGCAATGTGAACGACGACGGTACCCGCTGGAGCATCACCCACACCATTTACAAGGCCGATGGCCGCGTGGCTGCCACCGTAGCCGTCGACGGGGCCTGGCTCGACCTCGACCGCCGCAAGCTTACCACCCCGCCCGCCGAACTCGCCACGGCTTTCCGCGAGCTGCCTGCCTATGAGGTGCCGGTGAAGTAGAAAGGTGTAAAGAAGCAGCCCCCGAATTTCTCGATTCGGGGGCTGCTTCTTTTGGGTGGCTGGTGCTAGGCCTGGGCGTCGGCCCGCACCCCGGCAGTGGGTCGCAGGGCCTTGGTGATGCGGTCCAGCTGCTGCTGATGGTGCAACAGGTGGTCGACCAAGTGCTCTATTACCTGATAGATGGTGATGCGGCCCGAGCGCGGATGTGGGAACACGGCCCGGTTCTGCTGCCGGCTCGGAAACTCGTTGAGCAGCCGCTCCATCTGGCGGCGGGAGGCTTCCCAAGACTTGCGCATCTCGGGCAGCGTGGGCAGCTCGCCGGCATCGGTGAGGGTAGCCACGCCGCGCGGCGCTTTGAACTTGAGGCCCGGCAGACGTAGCATCAGGCGCACAAACTGCACTCGCAGCTTTGTAAAAAAGCCAACCTTCGGCAAAAGCTCCTCCGCCTGGAGCTTTTTCTGGACGTATTTGAGGATGTTCTCCTCAACAAAAAGCAGGTGATGCACGACCTGCACCGCCGACCATTTGCCCGGCGCGGGAGCCTTGTTCTGGTCCGGCCCCAGCGCCTCGGCCGACGCCAAAAGTCGCTCAGTAGACCGTTCGAGCTGTTCAAATTTGAGGTGAAGGCGGTGATTCATGCGGGTGGGGAGGATGAAAAATAGCCTTACGGCAGAGCGGGCGCAAAAGGTACGGCAACATTTTGATTGGCTTCGCGGCCCGATTCGGGCCGGGTGACCGAGCATAGCCGTCGGCGCGCCGCATAAGCTGCGGCCGGTGCCTAGTTTTGCGGCACTCATGCCCACTCGTTCCACATTCTTTTCGGCTCCTTGGCCTGCCCACTGGCGGGTGCTCGCCGTGCTGGCCCTCTACGCCGCCTACCTGCCCCTGAGCGGCTACACCGTGAGCCAGTTCCGCTTCGACGCGGCCGAATACTGGGAATTCTCCTTGAAATTCACGCAAAACGGAGGGTTTTCCCTGCTGGCTTTCGATGCGCCGATGCGGGGCTACCTGGGGCCGTTGCTGGTGCTGCCGGCGCGGCTGCTATGCCATTTCACGGGCTGGTCGATGCTCACCGGGGCGCAGGTGCTGGGGGCGGGCTGGGCGGCCGTGCTATTCGGTGTGGCCCTGCCGCAGCTATGGGCCCAAGCTACGGGCCGGGCCCTGAGCGGCGGCCGCTGGCTGGTGCTGCTCAGCCTGTCTTTTATCTTCTGGCGCGACTATTTCAGCTTCACCCTCAGCGATGTGCCGGCGCTGGCGCTGCTGCTGCTGAGCCTGGCGGCGCTGGCGCGGCGCGGCTGGGGCTGGGCCGCAGTAGCCGGGCTGCTGCTGGCGGCGGCCATCAATATCCGGCCCATTTACCTGGCCAGCGTGCCGGGGGTGCTGTGGCTGTTGTGGAAGAATACGCAGCCGGCTTCCGGTTCGTCTATTTGGCGAAGTGGCGCGGCGCTGGCGGTCGGTTTGGCACTGGTGTGGCTGCCGCAGTTTTTAATTAATCTGCGGCATTTCCAGCAGCCCACGCCGCTGGTGCTGGCCGGGCAACCCGGTACCGCGCCGCTCTACCTGAAGCAGCTCACCTGGGGCACGGCGTTCCAGCGCTACGAATCGAGCTTGATTCCGGAAATCCCCCGCTCGCTGGTTTATGCAGATTCCGTTGGGCAGCGTGCCCTGGCCGGCGTGCCCGGCCGTCGGTTCGGTAGCTATGGCCAGTATGCGCAGTTTGCGCTGCATCAGCCCATTAGCACCAGTGGGCTCTACCTGCGCCACCTGTTCAACGGCCTGGATATTCGTTTCCCCACGCCCTATCCCCGGCAGCTGCAGCCCCCGGGCCAAGCTGCGCTGCGGCTGCTGAACTATGCGCTGCTCGGTTTGGGCATTTGGCTGGCCATATCCGCCGGGCTGAGAAACCGGCGTTTGGCCTGGTCACCCATGGCAGTAGGCGCATTGATAGCATTGCTGCTGCCGTGCCTGCTGGTGTTGCCCACGCTCATGGAAAGCCGGTTTTTGCTGCCTCTGCATCTGCTGGTGCTTACGGTGGTAGCGGGAACTTGGCAGCCGGGGGCGTGGTGGCGCGAGCTGGGCCCGCCTGTGCGCCGGGTAGCCTTGGTGACGGTGGCGGCCGGCTGGCTGTGGGGGTGCTGGCATGTATCAGAAGCCACAGCGGGGCAACTGCGCCCGCCGAGCGAGGCTCCGCAGGATTAGCGAAGTAGCTAATAAAAAAAGGCCCCGTCAGCTTTCGCTGACGGGGCCTTTCAATTTCCATATTTCAACCCTACACTTTGGCGTAGGTCACTTCCTTCACTGCTTTCACCACGCGGGCCACGTTGGGCAGCGAGGCTTCGATGAGCGTAGGAGCGTAGGGCAGGGGCACGTCGGCGCAGGTGATGCGGATGACGGGGGCATCGAGGTAATCGAAGGCGCGGCGCTGCACGATGTAGGCCAACTCGCCCGAGATGCTGGCCAGCGGCCAGGCCTCTTCGATAACCACCATGCGGTTGGTTTTCTTCACCGACGCAACCAGGGTGTCGTAGTCAATCGGGCGCACCGAACGCAGGTCAATTACTTCGGCTTCAATGCCTTCCTTGGCCAACTCATCGGCGGCCGTGTAGGCGATTTTCATCATCTTGCCGAAGCTCACCAGCGTGACGTGCTTGCCGGGGCGCACGATGTTGGCTTTGCCGATTTCGAGCAGGTACTCTTCCTCGGGTACTTCGCCCTTGTCGCCGTACATCAACTCCGACTCCATGAAAATCACCGGGTCGGGGTCGCGGATGGCCGATTTCAGCAGGCCTTTGGCGTCGTAGGGGTTCGAAGGAATGACTACTTTCAGGCCGGGCGTATTGGCAAACCAGTTCTCGAAGTTCTGCGAGTGCTGGCTGCTAAGCATGCCGGCGTTGCCCGTCGGGCCCCGGAACACGATGGGGCAGGAGTATTGCCCACCCGACATCGAATAGAGCTTGGCAGCCGAGTTAATTACCTGGTCGATAGCCACCAACGAGAAGTTGAAGGTCATGAACTCGATGATGGGAATCAGCCCGTTGGCCGCCGCGCCCACGCCGATGCCGGCGAAACCCAGCTCAGCAATCGGGGTATCAATCACGCGCTCGGGGCCGAACTCGTCGAGCATGCCCTGGCTTACTTTGTAGGCGCCGTTGTACTCGGCCACTTCTTCGCCCATGAGGAACACCCGCGGGTCGCGGCGCATTTCCTCGGACAGGGCCTCGCGCAAGGCCTCACGGAATTGAATTTGACGCATGGTTTTCTTTAGGGTAAAGCCGGTTTTCAGCCGTTGGGCAAAGCTACGACAAGCACGGGCGTTGGGCAAATTATAGGGTATGAGGGTTTGGGGGTATGAGGGTAGGAGTTATTACATCCTATACATACACACCCTCTAAACCTCCTACCCCCATACCCTCTTACCCTCATACCCTATTTCAGCGCCTCCCGAAACACCTTGCCTTGGGCATAATCCTGAAACTCCAGGTCTTCCACGGCGCGCTGGGCGTAGGTGCGGTCCAGTGCCACGGCCTGCTTGAGGAGGGTGCCCACGGCGGCTTCGTTTTTCTGGCGGGCAGCCACCACAGCCAAGCCGTAAATGGGCGCGGCGGCCGTGGGGCGCAGGGCTTGGGCTGCCTGGTACTGCTCCTGGGCCAGCTCGTAGTGCTCGCGGCCCACTTCGATTAGTGCGCGGTTGAGGGCGTTCTGATAGCTCGGGCCGGCGTATTGCAGGCTGCGCAGGGCCTCATCGGGCTGGCCAACTTCGATTTCCAGGGCGGCGCGGTCGGAGAAAATTTTGCGCAGCAGTGGGCGCGGGCCGCCCAGCTTGATGGCGTAATCGTAGTTCTGGAGGGCTTCGAGGCGGTCGCCGGCGCGGTGGTAGGCGGTGGCGGCGTGGTAGAAGAACTCGGCCGTGGGGTTGCGGTGGGCGGCCAGCGTGAAGTTGACGGCCGCGCGGCGGTAATAGGCCTTCTGGATTTTATCGGTGGGCTCTTTTTCGGCGCGCATCAGCAGCACCACGCCCAGGTTGTGGAAGGCCTCCCAGCTGTTTGTATTGGCGGCTGATACTTCGTAGATGCGCTGCTTCTCAGCTAGTAGCGGCGTGAGCGTGGCCGAATAACGCAGTTCCTCGGGCGTTAGCGCATCAGTTTCAACTTGCTTCTCTACAATCTTTTTCGAGAGCAGGTACACTTCCGAATCGTAGCGCTTGGGGGCGGTGTAGGTCACGGCCACCGTGCCGAAACGCAGCACCGGGTAGATGTACTGCTCGATGTAATCGAAGTAAGTGAGCTGGTGCAGGGCCTTTTCCTTCTGCTCGAACGTGCCTTTGGTGTCGTTGATGATGGTGACGACGGAGTCAATCTGGTCGGCTTTCAGGGCCGAGGTCGTGACTTTTTGCAGGAGGGTGTCCCACTTGCGCACGTAGGCCAGCGTGTCGTATCGAATCTCCTCGTTCTTATTGAGATACGAGAAATTCTTCACCCGCTGCTTGTAGTAGTAGAGCAGCATCCGGACGCGCTTGCTGGCCAGCAGGCGGTTGTGGGCATCAGTAGAATCGGGCGAGTGGCCGGCGATAATGAGCACCTGCCGGGTGTGCTGGTTGGCATCAATGAGGTCTTCGAGGGCGGCCACGTTGGTGCCCAGGTAGCCCCGGATAAACCACTTGTCCTCATCGAAAAAGAAGGGCAGCACGCGGGTGCCGCTCATGGTATTGTTGGCGCGCTCGGGCAGCAGGGCCAGGGTGGTGTCTTCGCGCACCACAAGGCGGGCGGGGTCGGCGATGCCGCGGGCCACCCGCACATCGGCGGGGGCACGGAGGATTTTGCCGTTTTTCTTCAACTCACGCACCTGGGCGTGGGCCAGCAGCTCGCCGGGGTTGCGGCCGGGCGTGTTGGGTAAGGTAAACTTTTGGGTGGCCAGGAGCTGGCCCTTGTGGTCGTCGTCGTACACATAGTTGCCCGAGGTGAAGGTGATGCGGCCGAGGGTGTCTTCGCGCAGGCCGTGCTCGTAGCGGTAGCGCAGCAGCAGCTCGTAGGCCACGCCTTTGTGCAGGTGGTTGGCGGGCACGCGGGCTTCTACAGAGAAGGGCACGGCCTCGCCCGAGGCCGTGAGCACGGCGGGGCGGGCCACCACGGTGCGCCCGGCTTCGGCCTGCTTCAGCACCCGGGGCAGGGTGCAGGCCGAGAAAAATACGGTGGCTGCCAGCAGCCCGTGGGCCACTGGCCGCAAATAATTACGCATTAAAACACCTGAGGTGGGAAAACAAAAACCGCCCTTACAAACGTAGAAGTCCTGAAATTAGTCGGCTTTGGAGGCGCAAAATTACACCCGTCCTGTTGCCCTTGCCCTCCCAATGCCTTATCTTAGCCCAGAGAAACTGTTTTTCGCTAGCCGCTACCGCCCATGAAACGCTTCACCGACTACCTCGAAACGCAGTCTTTCGGCCTTTGCTCGGCCCTGGCCGGGAAATGGGGCTTCAGCACCCGCAGCGTCCGGCTCTCGTTTGTGTATGCCTCGTTTTTCACGTTTGGCTCGCCCATCGTGCTTTATTTCGCCGGGGCGTTCTGGATGAATGTGCGGCGCGCCATGCGCCAGCAGCGCAGCACGGTTTGGGATTTGTAATTACTGGATTGAAATAAAATGATGCTGCCCCAGCTTAACTCGTTTAGGCTGGGGCAGCATCATTTTATTTCAGCCCTAACTCGCTGAACCGCCGTTTGCCCTTGGCAAAATATGCCCACACCAGACTGCCATTGTACACGCCGGCCCTGTCGCGCACCCGCAGGTGCGGCCGGGCCGCCAGTCGCTTCTTTCGCCAGTATCTAAAGCTGCCATAGAAGCTGAAGTGCGCCCGTAGTACGGCCCAGAAATCCCCCACTTGCCCGCTCGCAATAAACCGTAGGCCGGCTACGCCATCCAGCACGAGGCGCTGGAACATGGGGCCATACAGCTCGCCCGGCGCGGCATTTTTGTAGAGCAGCGCCAGGCCGTTGCGGAAGTTTAAATACGTTTTGCGGGGATTGGTTTTGTGCAGCGTGCCGCCCCCAACGTGCTGCACGGCGCTGCCGCCGTGGTACCAGACTTCGTGGCCGGCATTCTGGAGCCGCCAGCAGAAGTCGATTTCCTCCATGTGCGCGAAAAAGGCTGGTTCCAGGCCGCCCAGGGCTTGCCAAGCCGACCGGCGTACCATGAGGCAGGCCCCGGTGGCCCAGGCCACGGGGCGCGGGTCGTCGTACTGGCCCAGGTCCTTTTCGAGGGTATCGAAGAGGCGGCCCCGGCAGAAGGGGTAGGCCAGGCGGTCGAGGTAGCCGCCACCGGCGCCCGCGTACTCAAACAGCGTAGGGTCGGCGTGGGCCAGAATTTTGGGCTGCACGGCGGCGATGCGCGGGTTGGCTTCGAGCAAGCTGCGCAGGGGGCGCAGCCAGCCCAGGGTGACTTCCACATCGGAGTTCAACAGCACCAGAAAGTCGCTGTCGACCTGCGCCAACGCCTGGTTGTAGCCTTCGCAAAAACCCCAGTTGCGGTCGAGCAGCAGCAGCTCCACGGTTGGGAAATCGCGGGCCAGCAGCTCAATAGAGTCATCGGTAGAGGCGTTATCGGCCACTATCACGCGGGCCCCGTCGGCATGGGCGAGCACGCCGGGAAGGAAACGGGCGAGAAAGCCCGCCCCGTTCCAGTTCAGGATGACGATGGCCACGTCGGCGCAGGCGCCGGCCGGGGCCGCAGTATTAGGCCCCAAAACCGCTCAAATCGAGGCCGGGCACGTTGGGCATCAGGCCACTGGTTTTGCGCTGGAGTTCCTGGCGGGCCAGCTCAGCGGCTTCGTCGAGGGCCTTGTTCACGGCGGCCACCACGAGGTCGGCCAGCATGTCGCGGTCCTGCGGGGTAAGGAGCGATTCGTCGATTTCGAGCTTGAGGATTTTGCGGTGGCCGTTGGCAGTGGCGCGCACGAGGCCGCCGCCGGCTTCGCCCGTGGCCGTGATGTGCTGGATTTCCTGTTGGGCCTGCTGCATCTTGTCCTGCAGCTCTTTCACTTTGCCCATCATGCCGGTGATGTCGAATGCCATATTGCTAGTTGTCAGTTATTGTTTGTCCGTTGCTAGTGAACAGCGGTTGGGCCGAAAAGGATGCCTTATCCCATTATTATCGGCTAAAATTACCCGCAAAAGTGGTGGCCGGATGGCGGATTATTTTAGGATGGTGACTGCCCCCGTGGCCGAAAAAGGCTTGCCGTCTTCGTTGTTCTGCTGGAAACGCCACACGTAGGCCCCCAGCACCGGGGCGTGGCCCTTGATGGTGCCATCCCAGGTTTCGCTGCGCCGGGTGCCCCGGAATACTTCCTGGCCGTTGCGGTCTACTACTATGAAGGTATAGTCATTCAGGTACTTGCCCTTCACTTCAAGCACATCGTTCAGGCCGTCGCCGTTGGGCGTGAAGGCGGTGGGAATGGTGAGCGTGAGCTGCCGCGTGATGCTGGCCAGGTTGGAATAGCTGAAGGTGCCGACCGGCAGCCCCGCGCCGCCAATTTGCAGGCGGTAGCGTACCACCTGCCGGTCGGTGGGCGGGGTGAGGTCGGTGTAGCTGGTGCCCGTCACGGCCAGGGTGCTCAGCACGGAGCCATCGGCAGCGAGGCGCTGGAGGGTGTAGGTGGCCGGCAGGATAGGGTCGGGGCCGGTGAAGGCCGTCCAGGTGAGGGCGGCGGTGCTGCCGTCGGGGTCGGCGGCGCTGGCCGAGAGGATGGCCGGGCAGGTGGCCGGGCTGGCGGGCGAGGTATTGCCGCATACATCCACCAAGGCAACGGTGTAGCAGGGCGGGTTGGCTTTGAGCTGGGCCAACTCGGTGGAATCGCGGGGTGCCCGCAGCGAGGGGACAGTACCGAAATCGGTGGGCGCGCCGCTGCCGGCCGTGCGGCTGTAGCGGAGCGACCCCCCGGCGGGCAGGGCCGGCGTGGTCAGCACGGGCGTCAGTACCACCACATTATTGAGGTTGAAGCTGGCCACCAGCCGGGGCTGCGCCGGCGGCAGGGCCGAAACGGTGGTGATGGCAACCGAATTGGAAACTGCTATTCCGCCGCCCGGCTGGGTGGCCGTTACTACGTAGGTGTACCTGCTGCCGCAGAGCACATCGGTATCCTCCAGCCCCCCGCTGATGGGCACCACGGTAGTAATGGCGGTGCCGTTGCGGGTGACGGTGTAGCTGGTGCCCGGGCTGCCGGCGTCGGTTAGCAGCAGCTGGTTGCGGTTGCGGGCCGATGCGCCGGTCAGGCTCAGGGTGCCGATGGCGGGCGAGGTGGCGGGGCTGGTGCCGCAGTAGTCGTTGCGAGCAATGCGGTAGCGGCCTGCCGCCGCGCCGGGCACGCTCAGGCTGGTGCTGCCCGGCGGCACGGGCACGCTCGGCACATTCTGGAAGCCGCTGCCGGTATCGACCTGCAAGGCGTAGAGGTAGCCGACGGGCAAATTGCCCACGGCCAGCGTGGCCGCGCCGCCGGGCAGCGGGCTGCTGAGGGTGAGACTGGTGAGGGCCGGAACCACGGCCGTTGCCAGCGTAAGGGGCTGCACTGAGGGCCGGCTTTCGCACAATCCGTTGGTCGTGTATTTGCCGGTGAGGGTGATGGAAGTGGCCCCGGCCGGCACGGAAATTACGCCCGGTCCACGGATAATCGGGCTTGGCCCAATAGGGCCGGTGGGCGTCTGAAAAGTGTAGCTGTAAGTATCGTAAGCCGCGTCGGTGATGGTGACCAGCGCCTGGCCGGTGGGGCAGGGCGCAACCGTGAAGGCGGGAGGGGGGGTATCGTAGACGCGGTAAACGCGGAAGTAATAAATCGGATTGCCAATTACGTTATTCAGCTCCGATACCGTAACCATGCCCACATCGGCCAGCGTGGGGGTGTAGCTGTAGGGCAGGTAGTTGGGCGGGAAGCAGCGGGGGGTAGAGGTGGTAAACGTGGTGCCCACGCCCGGCAGCACCCCATAGCTCAGCACCCTGGAGTCGGCGGTGGGGTCGGTGTGCACAAACCGCACCGGCTGGCCCACGCAGAAGGCCGTGACCGGGGAGCCATTGATGTCGATAGCGGAAAAAGCGGTGGGGTCGTTGGGTACTGTGGCACACGAGGGCTGGCCCCGGACCGCCTGGGCGGTCAGCAACAAGAAAAGCAGCAGAAAACAGCGGTTCACCAGCTTCATAGGGCAGCACTCGTAAGGTAGGGCGGCAGCACCCTTCTCCCATAAAGAAACGCCGATAGTGGCATTTCCAGTACCCTTACTGCCAGTCAAACTTACGGACGAAGGCGGCGGCTTTATGTAAATCCGGGTACAGGACCCGGTCGCGCACCACAAATTTCACTTCCTGCCCGAAGGCGTCCACCACGCGCTCCAGGGCCTCGGAGCTGCGGCCGGGGCGGCGGAAGGCCAGCGCCTGCACGGCCGTCATCAATTCAATGCCGAGTACCTGCTCCACGTTTTCGATGACGCGGCGGGCCTTGGTGGCGGCGTTGGCCCCCATGCTCACATGGTCTTCCTGGCCGTTGCTGCTCACAATGCTGTCCACCGAAGCGGGGGTGCAGAGTTGCTTATTCTGGCTCACAATACCAGCAGCGGTGTACTGCGGAATCATCAGGCCGGAGTTCAGGCCGGGCTCGGCCACGAGGTATTGCGGCAGGCCGCGCTGGCCCGAAATCAGCTGGTAAGTCCTTCGTTCCGAGATGCTGCCCAGTTCGGCCACGGCCAGGGCCAGGTGGTCGAGGGCCAGGGCCAGCGGCTGGCCGTGAAAGTTGCCGCCGCTGATAATCAGGTCTTCGTCGGGGAAGATGTTGGGGTTGTCGGTCACGGAGTTGCACTCGGTTTCGACCACCTGCGCCACGTAGGCCAGCGCGTCGCGGCTCGCGCCGTGCACCTGCGGCTGGCAGCGGAAGGAGTAGGGGTCCTGCACGGCCCGGCGGGGCTGGGTTTGCAGCTCGGAGCCAGTTAGCAGCTCGCGCAGCCGCCTGGCCACCAGCACCTGCCCCGCGTGGGGCCGGATGCGGTGTAGGTGCTCATTGAACGGGGCGGAACAGCCGCCAAACGCTTCGGTCGAAAGCGCCCCGATAACATCGGCGGCCGCCGCCAGACGCTGGGCGCGCAGCACGCCATCCACGGCGTAGGCCAGCATAAACTGGGTTCCATTGAGCAGGGCCAGGCCTTCCTTGGCTTGCAATTTCAGTGGCTCCCAGCTGAAAAGGCTCATGGCGTCTTCGGCGCTGAGGCGGTAGCCCTGGTAGTTGACTTCGCCCAGGCCCAGCAGGGGCAGGCAAAGGTGGGCCAGCGGGGCCAAATCGCCGGAGGCACCCAGGCTGCCCTGCTCGTACACCACGGGCAGCATCTCGCGGTTGTACATGGCCACGAGGCGCTCGGCGGTGGCCATTTGCACGCCGCTGTGGCCGTAGCTCAGGCTCTGGGCCTTGAGAAAAAGCATGAGGCGCACGAGGTTCTGCGGCACTTCGGCCCCGGTGCCGCAGGCGTGCGACATCATCAGGTTAACCTGCAATTGGGCGCGCTCCTGCGGGGCGATGCTCACGTTATAGAGGGAGCCGAAGCCGGTGTTGATACCGTAAATCGGCTGGTCGTCGTGGGCCAGGCGTTGGTGCAGGTAGTCGTGGCAGGCGGCGATTTGCTGGCGAGCATCGTCGCCGAGGGCTACGGGGCGACCGTCGGCGATGAGCTTGGCCAGCGCGGCCAGGGTGAGGGGCTGCGCGGGCGAAATGGTGTGGGTGGGCATTTAGGGTGGGTGGTGAAGTTGGGGGCCGCAAAGAACGAAAAAAACTCCCCTCCTTTTTTAAGGAGGGGAGTTTTCGCGCAGCGATAACAGGGGTGGTGCCCCTCGTTGAACGATGGCGAAACGATGCGGGCGTTCGTCGCTGGGCCATCGTTCAACGACTTCACCACCCCAATTTTCGCTGACGCGAAAATGTCCCCTCCTTAAAAAAGGGAGTTTATCGTTCAGTGCAAGCTCCGGCTATTCCACCGTCAGGGCCGCTACCACTTCGCCCAAGGGCAGCAGCTTTTCTTCGCCGCTCTGCATGATTTTTACCTTCACCACGCCGGCCGCTATTTCCTCGGGGCCCATGATGATGACCAGCGGAATGCCCTTGGCATCGGCGTATTTGAACTGCACGCCCAGCTTCTTGGCATCGGGGTATAGTTCGCTGGGAATGCCAGTAGCGCGCAATTGCGCCAGCAGGGGCAGCGCGGCCCGGCCACTGGCCACGTCGAAATGCGTGATGAGGCAGCGGGTGGGTGTTTCGGCTGTGGCCGTGAACAGGTCCAGCGCTTCCAGGCAGTCGTAGAGCCGGTCCACACCAAACGAGAAGCCCACGCCCGACACGCCCGGCAGGCCAAAGCTGCCGGTGAGGTTGTCGTAGCGGCCGCCGCCGCTCACGCTGCCCATCTGCACGTTGTTGATTTTGACTTCGAAAATGCAGCCCGTGTAGTAGGAGAGGCCCCGCGCCAGAGTGGGGTCAAATTCGAGCCGGTCGAACTGCTTGAAGCCGGATGCCACCAGCAGGTCGCGTACTTCGGCCAGCTCCGTGAGGCCCCGGTAGTTGGCGGCAATGTCTTCGTCGGCGGCGTTGGGGCGGGCGCCATCGGGCTCCACGCCGGCCGTCACGAAGCCGGCCAGCAGGCGCTGCAGTTTTTCCTCGTAGGTGCCTTCCACCGTGAGCAGGGCAAACAGCGTTTCGATGGTAGGCTCCGAAAAGCCGCGCTCCAGCAATTCTTTAGTCACGCCGTCGCGCCCGATTTTATCGAGCTTATCAATCGCCACGAACAAATCCGTTTCGCGGCCCTCGCCGCCCAGCGCCTGGTAAATATTGCGCAGCACGCCCCGGTGGTTGATTTTGATGGTGAAGTCGTGCAGGCCGAGGCCGCCCAGCACCTGGGCAATCATGAGCACAATTTCGGCTTCGCAGAGCAGCGAATCGGTGCCCACCACGTCGGCGTCGCACTGATAAAACTCGCGGTAGCGGCCCCGCTGGGGGCGGTCGGCGCGCCACACGGGCTGCATCTGGTAGCGCTTGAAGGGGAAGGTGAGGGTGCCCCGGTTCATGGCCACGTAGCGGGCGAAGGGCACGGTGAGGTCGTAGCGCAGGCCCTTTTCGGCCACTTTTGGCAGCAGCGCTTTCGAGCCGGTGGCGAGGTCCTCGGCCGTTACGTCCTTGGCGAAATCGCCGGAGTTCAGGACTTTAAACAGGAGCTGGTCGCCCTCGTCGCCATACTTACCTGTGAGCACGGAGAGGTTCTCCAGCGTTGGCGTTTCCAGCGGCGCGAAGCCAAACGACTCGAACGTGCGGCGGATTACGTTGAAAATGTGGCGGCGGCGCGCCACCTGCGCGGGGCCAAAGTCGCGGGTGCCCTTGGGAATACTCGGTTTTTGCATAACGGGGCAAAGGTAGGGGCTGCGCGAACGTGCGTGGTAATCCCGAACGGTGTAGGGGCGGGGCTTGTCCCCGCCCGTCGTTGAACTACCACCGGCTAGGATTATCGAGGATGTATTTGCGGTAACCTTCCAGTTCTGCCGCATTGCGGATTATGCGGTCGTAGTAGTTTCTTTGCCAGCACGAGGGTGGGGCGGGCTGGTCAATAGCCAGAAGTTGGTGCCGCCACTTGGTATAGCAGCCCGATTTGAAGTCGCTGATTACTTCGCCTAGCACCACCGCGTGGTTGCGGGTCAGCACCAGAATCAAATGCAGGTGATTGGGCATAACAACGCTGGTGTCGACGCGAACGGTAGGAAAGCGAACGGTTATGTTCGTGAGTTCGTCGGCAACAATACGGCCCAATATGGTCGGTTGGAGTGTCTCGCCGGAAACCAGGCTGCCAAACAAGTGGGTTTTGTTTCGGGCGCAAATGGTCAGGGCATAATAGCCGGCCATACTGTAATCATAACCCTCATAACGAATGCTGCGGCGCTCAGAGTCAGGTTTCATTTGGTACGGGCAACTCAAAGTAGGGGCGGGGCCTGTCCCCGCCCGTCATTGAACGGTGAAGTAAGCACGCCAGAGCCGTTTTTATGTAGTTGCAGAAATATTTTGTCGTGGCAACGATTCCGTTCAACGACGGGCAGGGGCAGGCCCCGCCCCTACAGTTCAGAAAACCACAAAACCCCGCCGCCGGACCAAACCGACGACGGGGCATTTCGCAGAAAGAAGAAGGTGAGAAAAGCGGGGTGGCAAACAAAGAAATTAAACTCAGCCGCCGAAGCCGCCACCGCCCTGGGGCGCGGCCTCGATGCGGCCCGGCTTGGCCTTACTGGCACCGATATACCAGGTGAAGCCCAGCCAGCCCACACGACTTTCGTCCTTGCTGTAGCGGTAGCTGCTCAGCGCATCGGTGGCAATTTCGTTGCGGTACTGCTGGGTGTTCAGCAGGTCGGCGATGCGCAGGGTGAGGGCGGCACGGTCGGAAAACAGGCGCTGGCGCAGGGCTATGTCAACCTGCCCCGAGGCTAGCTGCCGGCCCTGGGCCGTGAGCTGGGCCGAGCGCACATTGCCGCTCAGCTGCAAATCGAGGGTGGGGCGAATGGTGAAGTTGTTGGTGAGGCGGGCCGTGGCGATGAACGCCGTGCGGTTGTTGGCAACCCCATTACCGGCTATCTGGGCGCGGTAGAGGCTGGTGCTGGCATTCAGGCGCCACCATTTGGCCAGGGGCTGGTTGAGGCTGAACTCGGCCCCGAGGTTGGTGGTGGTGCCCAGGTTGTCGTAGGTCTCGGCGGTGATGAGGCCCGCGCCGGCTCCGGCCAAACGAGTTGCCAGCGTATCAACAAAGCGCAGGCGCTGAATGGAATTGGTGGTGATGCGGGCAAACGCGGTGCTCGTGATGGTGGCCTGCCCGATGGTGAGCTGGTGGCCCATTTCAATGTTGTTGCTGAACTCGGCCTGCAAGCGCGGGTTGCCGAGGCGGTAGCTGCGCGGGTCCTGGTAAATGGCTAGCGGCAGCTGCTGCATAAAGTTGGGGCGGTTGAGGCGGCGGGCGTAGCTCAGCTGCAAGCGGTTCTGGCCAGCTTCCTTGCCAAATTCCCGGCTGATGAGGGCCGATGGGAAGAAGCTCAAGTAGTTCTGGCTGAGGCTGCCGCGCTGGGCAATGCCCTCGCCGCCTACCACGCTGCCGCTCAGATAGGTGTACTCGGAGCGCAGGCCGGCTTGGGCCTTCCACTTGTCGCCGAAGCTGTGCTGTGCGGTCACGTAGGCGGCGGGCACTATCTGGTTGGAGGTGTAGGTGAGCGAGCGGGCGGGGTCGTTCTGGAAGTCGTCGGGGCGGGCTTCGCTGGTGGCATAGCCGAAGGAATTACTGCCTTTATTGCCCTGGCGCTCTACTTTGGCCCCCATTTCTAGGCGGCCTTTGCCGTCGGCCAGCGGGTGCACGTAGTCCACCTGGCCGTACTGTACATTGGCCAGCAGGGCCAGCAGCTGCCGGGTGCCGGGCTGCGGCACGCCCACCGAGCCGGCCTCGGCGTATTGCCGCTGCACCACCGGCACGTTGGCATCAACTATCACGCTGCCGAAGTTGGCCGTGAGTTCGCGGCCCTTGTGGGCGTCCCAGGTGCGGCGGTAGTTGCCGTCGGTTTCCAGTACTTTCACTTTCACATCAAGGTCCTGGCGGCCAATGGTTTTCTGCACCGGGCCGTTGTTGGTTTGCTGGGTCAGGTCCTGGCTTTCGCCTTCCAGGTTGCGCTCCAGGTTGGGGCTCACATTCAGGCTCAGTGATTGATTTTTGGGCAGTTCCAGCTCCACGCCCACGCGCATTTCGTGGTTGCGGTGGGTTTCGCTGCCCACGCCCTGCTGCGTGGTGCGGATGGTTTCGCCGGGGCCGAGCAGGGCGGTTTGCTCGCTGTGGCCGTGGCTGCGGTAGGTCACGTCGCGGCCGTCGTAGCTGGCCGTCCAGGTGGCTTTGCCCACTTTGCGGCTCAGGCTCAGGTTGCCGCTGTACTTGTCGGCGGTGCCCAGGTTAAAGGCGGCCGTGCCGTTGGTGCCGTTGCGGGTTTCTTTCTTGGTAATGAGGTTGATAACCCCACCACCACCGGCCGCGTCGTACTTAGCTGAGGGGTTGGTAATCACCTCAATCTGGGCAATGCGCGAGGCCGGAATCTGGTCGAGGCGGGGGCCGCCGGTGCCGCCGTTGCTCACGCCGGCCGGCTTGCCATCAATGAGAATGGTCACGTTCGAGGTGCCACGCATGCTCACCGTGCCGTTCACGTCCACGCTCACCGAGGGCACGTTCTGGAGCACGTTGGCCGCCGTGCCGCCCACGCTGCCCAGGTCCTTTTCTACGTTGATAACGCGCTTGCCCAGCTCCTCTACCACGGCAGCTTTCTCGCCTGTCACCACTACTTCGCTCAACTTGGTAGCAGTGGCCGCGCTCATTTTCAGGCCGGTAAGTTCCAGCGTCGGCGCGGCGGCCGTGAGCGTGAAGCGGCGGCGCAACACGCCGTAGTTCAAGTCCTGCACCCGCAGCAGGTAGGTGCCCAGCGGCAGCGAAGCGGCTTTAAAAGTGCCCTGCTCCGTGGTCTGGGCCACGGCTACGAAGGTGGAATCAGCCGAGCGCAGCAGCAGCACATCGGAGAAGGGCACGGCCTGGCCGGTGCCGGCTTCTACCAGGCTACCGCTCACGCGGCCGGGGCCGGCGGTTTGGGCCAGCGCGGCCCCCAGGGGCAGCAGTAATAACGTGGCCGTGCCCAGCAGCAGGCGGCTAAAAGCGAACGAAGCGAGTGGAGTGAAAAGGGTTTTCATGGTGCAGCGAAAAGTTGGGGTCGGGCGAGGGGCGGCTCAGGTCCGGCAGCGGCCGCGGTTCCGCTGGGGGTTGAGGGGTCCGGGGCCCGAATCCCCGGTGAGTGAGAATCACCGCCAGGTAGCAGGTCGTCTTTGGTACACGCTGACGGCAGCTACTGGGCGTTGTATGGAACAAATGTAAAGCAGGTACTTTGTAACGCAAGGTACTGGTGAAATAAATTTCTGTTAAGCAAAGCTTTTGAAATTGTTACCAACTGAAATTCAAACTGTAAGCGTCAGAAAAATAATTCTGGTGTACGGGCCACCGCAGCCGTGGCGGAGGAATAGGGTTCGGATTGGTAGATGCCGGTTCGCTTCCAGCGGTTGCCCGGGTTGCTTGAAAGCAACTCAAAATCTGGATACAGGAATCAAATTGAGCCCCAACGGGGCGACATGCCGGTAGCAAATCTGAAAAGTGGAAAACAACAAAGCCCCAGCGGGGCGGTACTCGTTGCAACGAGTACCGCCCCGCTGGGGCTTTAAAAAATATAGGCGTATTTACTACCGATACGCCGCCTCGTTGGGGCTAAACATCTTGCGCTACTTCCGCTTCAGCGGCGGGCGGGGCTTGGCTTTGGGCTGCCGGATGGGGTCGGTCACCAGCTGGCCGTTGCGGTAGGTCACGGTGCGGTCCACGGAGGTGCCGTCTTCCTTGAAATACGTCCACACGCCGCTTTGGCGGCTGTTGCGGTACAGCCCACTCACGGCCAGGGTGCCATCTTCCCGGTATTCTTTAAACGGGCCCTGAATCTGGCTGCGTACGTAGGTGGTTTCCTTGCGCAGCTTGCCCGAAGGGAAGTATTCCTGCCCCACGCCGCCCAGGAAGCCGTTTAGATACGGCTGGCGGGTCTGCACCTGGCCATTCTCGAAGTAGGTAATCCGGTCGCCTACCAGGCGGCCGCTGGGGCCGTAGGTTTCGGCTTTGCGCACGGCCTTGCCATCAGGGTAATAGTCGCGCCAAGTACCGGCGGGGCGGTTGTTCTTGTACTGTTCCTCGGCCTGCACCACCTTACCGGCCGCATCCTGATAGCGCACTACTTTACGGTCCCGGCCAGCGTTGCTGTAGTCGGTTTCCTCGTGCGGGTTGCCGCTCACGAAGTACTCCACGCCTTTGCCCGTGGGGGTGCCGTTGCGATAGGTGAGCTTGCTTTTCACCTGGCCGCTCTCGAAGTAGCTGGTAGCGGGGCCGTCGAGGGCGGTGGTGCCGGTGGGGGGCATCACGCGCTTGGTCAGGTCGTCGCCGAGCTGGTTTTTGACCGGGCGCTGGGCCAGTGGGGCGGGAGCGTAGGTGCTCTCCGTCTGCAGCTTGCCGCTCTGGTAATAGCTGCGGTAGCGGCCCCGGCCGTTTTTGTCGGCCAGCACCTCCACCTCAATCTGATTGTTTGGGTAGCGCGTGATGTAGGGCCCCGATAGCAGCCCGCGCGTAAACACGCCCTCGCTCTGCACCACGCCGTTGGGGTAATAGAATTTCACCGCGCCGTTGGGCTGGCCGCTGTCGTAGTTCACTTCGGCTTGCACCTTGCCGTCGGGGTACACGGCCCGCAGCGCCCCATTGGGCTGGCCCTTCACTAGCGTGGTTTTCAGCCGGATGGAGCCATCGGGGTGAAAGTAGGTCAGCTCGCCGTTGGGCTCGTCGTCCACAAAGAAACCTGTCTGGGCCGGCTTGCCATCGTCATAATACGTGGTAAATGGCCCCTGTCGAACGCCGTCGCGGTACGTTGCCTCCAGCCGCCGCGTGCCGCTGGGATGGAATTCCACGTAGGCCGAGTCGCGTTTGCCCTGCCGGAAACTGGTCTGCTGCTCCAGCTTCCCGGTGCGGTAAAAGCGCTTGTACGAGCCCTGCGGCACGGTATCGGCCGCCACCAGGGCCGTGTACACCTCGCGCTTGTACACTTTCGTCGAGTCAAAGTAGGTAATAAGCCGGCGCAGCCGCTGGCCGTGGGAGGGAAATGCTACGAGCAGCAGAAAAAAAGGCAACAGGTATTTCATAAATCACTGATTTTCGCTGATTAACCGTGATTTCACTGATTAACCGCAGGGTGTTAACGGCGAAGCGCGGGCATTTCGTTTGCTCTTTTATCGCGCGGTGCCGTTTTGTCCTAACAAAGAAAGAGCCACTCCAATCTGGAGTGGCTCTTTCTGGAATCAATTGACCGTTTCCCCGCGCCTGTCACCAATCAAAAAAAACAGCGCAATCACGGTTAATCAGTCTAAACCAGTGATTCGACCACAATGGCGCTGGCACCGCCGCCGCCGTTACAGATGCCCGTCACGCCGATTTTGCCGCCCTCGTTCTTGAGCACGTTCATCAGCGTGGTCACAATGCGCGCGCCCGAGGCCCCCAGCGGGTGGCCCAGGCTTACGGCCCCGCCGTACTTGTTCACCTTGCCACCGTCCAGCTTCAGCAGCTGGTTGTTAGCCAGGCTTACTACGGAGAAAGCCTCGTTGATTTCGTAGAAATCCACATCGGCAGCCGTTTTACCGGCGTTTTTCAGCGCCTTCGGGATGGCCAGCGAGGGCGAAGTCGTGAACCACTCCGGCGCCTGCTCGGCATCGGCGAAGCCCAGAATCCGGCCAATAGGCGTGAGGCCCAGCTCGTCGGCTTTCTCGCGGCTCATCAGCAGCACGGCGGCCGCGCCGTCGTTCAGCGTCGAAGCGTTGGCAGCCGTCACGGTGCCGCCTTCTTTGATAAAGGCGGGCTTCAGGCCGGGGACTTTCGCAAAATCAACTTTCAGGTACTCCTCGTCGTCCTCAATCACCGTGGTTTTACCGCGGCTCTCGATGGTAACGGGCACAATTTCATCCTTCTTTTTGCCAGCCTTGGCGGCGGCGGCGCTGCGGGTGTAGCTCTCAATGGCGAAAGCGTCCTGCTGCTCGCGGGTGATGCCCATTTCCTTGGCCGTGTTTTCGGCCGCGTTGCCCATGGCGTAGTCGTTGTACGGGTCCCACAGGCCGTCGCGCACGAGGCCGTCAATCATCTGGCCGTGGCCATATTTCGCGCCGAAACGGGCCTTGTCGAGGTAGTAGGGCACGTTGCTCATGCTCTCCATGCCACCGGCCAGCACCACGTCCGACTGCCCTAGCATGATGCTCTGGGCGGCCATCATAATGGCCTTCGAGCCCGAAGCGCATACCTTGTTCACGGTCGTGCACTCCACGGTATCGGGCAGGCCGGCTTTCTTGGCGGCCTGGCGGGCCGGAGCCTGGCCCAGGTTGGCCGAAATCACGTTGCCCATAATCACCTGGTTCACTTCCGAGCCGGCCACACCGGCCTTGTCGAGCGCGCCCTTCAGGGCAATAGCCCCCAGCTCCGTGGCCGACAGCGACGACAAAACGCCGCCAAACGAGCCAATCGGCGTGCGAACCGCCGAGATGATGACAACTTCTTTAATCTGCATAATCAGGAAAATGAAAGGGTTGGGGGTGGGATGTTGAATCTGGCCGCAAAAGTACGTATTTCAAACGCCCCGACCAGTGGCTTGCCTAACAGCTGTTAGCCGCCGCGAGTTGCGAGAGCAATTGACTTCCCTGATAATGGATGCTTTAAAAGGCTCACCACGTCGGCTTACTGGGGTCTGGCTTCTGCGCGGCCGGGCGCGTGAGCTGCTGCAAATACTGCTGCTCCTGCGCCCGCAGCGTTTCCAGCAGCTGGCGGGCCTGCGCCGGGCTCAGGCTCATGGCCTGCAACCGTTCGCGCTGGGTTTGCAGGCTGAGGTTGGCAGCCGTGGCAGCGTCAGCACCGGGGCGGTTGCTGCGGCTCCCGGCTGCTGGCCCGGTCGTGGCGCTGGTGCGGTCCAGCCCCCGCTGGGGGCCAGGCCTTGCGCCGCTGGCCACGGGCTGCGCCGGG
This sequence comes from Hymenobacter artigasi, assembly GCF_012275535.1. Taxonomy (GTDB): domain Bacteria; phylum Bacteroidota; class Bacteroidia; order Cytophagales; family Hymenobacteraceae; genus Hymenobacter; species Hymenobacter artigasi. The sequence continues at coordinate 87,001 of NZ_JAAVTK010000010.1, forward strand.
CCGGCACCGGGGGCGCGGCCGCCGTTGGCCGCGTTGCCGGGGCTTTCGGCGGGGCGTTGGTTGTCCGGCTGGCCGGCTGCGTTGGGCCGGCTGGCCTGAGGCGCAGTCGGGGAGGGCGGGGCCGGCTTATTGTCATCAACTTCGCCTTTACGGTCGGTGCCGGCTTTCTCAGCCGGCTTGTTTTTCTCCGTCGAATCTTTTTCGGGCGAGTCCTTGGGCTTGGCAGGAGCCGGTGCTTTGGGCGGGGCCGAAATCTGCGGACTATTGGGCCGGTGCGTCAGGTAGTCGCTCACCGTTTCGTAATCGAACCGTGCCCCGGCATTGGCAGGGTCCAGCAGCAGCGCCTGCCGCAACAGGCTCAGGGCCTGCGCCAGCTCGCCCCGTTGGGCCGCCAGCACGGCCAGCTGCTGCCGCGCAATGCTGCCCAGGCGGGCCGGCGTGCCCACCAGTAAACGCCCATAGGTAGCCTGCGCGGCCCCCGGCTGGCTGGCCAGCACTTGGGCGTGCGCTAAGTTGAGCACCAGGCGCGGGTCCGGGCTTTTCTGGCGTTGGGCCGCCATGGCCGCCGCAAACTTCTGCGCCGCACGCGCCGCATTGCCATGGGTGTAGGCGGCCGTGGCGTCGGCCACGGCCACGTTCCGGTCGCGCACGCCCGTCAGCAGGTGCCACGCCGGGCCGCCCAGCACGAGTAATAGTAGCACCGCGTATTTCATGGCCGGATAATGGTGACGGTGAGCAGCACGTCCAGCGCCAGCAGCAACAGCGCCGCTGCCAGCGGATACCGGTAGCGGTTATCGGCCACGGCCACCGTGCGCACCTGTTCGGCCGTGCCCTGCATGGCCTGCAACGAACGCAGCAGCGGCCCAAATCCGTTCTGCTGGTTGGTCAGTTCGGCATATTGCCCGCCGGTTTGGGCCGCCAGCTGCAGCAGCGGGCCTTCGCGCAGGCGGGTTTGCACGGCCCGCCCCCGGCCATCTACCACGAAGCTGCCATTGCCTTTCGGGATTTTGCCCCCCGCCGCCGTGCCCACGCCTACCGTGTATACCCGGGCCCCGGTACGTCCCAAGGCCCGCAGCGTCGGCTCCAGGTTCTCGCCAAAGTCTTCGCCGTCGCTCACCACTACCAGGGCCGTGGCGCGGGGTGGGGCAGGGCTGCCGGCGCTGGGGGCCACCGTCAGGCGGCTCAACAGCAGCTCCAGCGGTGCTTGTAGCGTGGTGGGGCCGGCGGGCAGCAGGCTAGTGCGCAGCGTCGCAATAAAGGTTTGCACAGCCGCCTGGTCATACGTGAGGGGGCACTGCACCACCGCCTCCGCCCCAAACACCACCAGCCCCAGCCGGTCAGCCGGGAACTGCGCCACCAAGTCCTGCAGCTCGGCCTGGGCGCGCAGCAGGCGGGTAGGGGCCACATCGGTGGCATCCATCGAGCGCGACACATCCACCAGCAGCCACACGTCTTTGCCGGCGGTGCGCACCGGGCGCTGGCTCACGCCCAGCGACGGCCCCAGGCCGGCCGCCAGCAGCAGCCCACCCGCTGCCAGGCGCAGCACGGCCTTCCAGCCGCGCTGGCGCGGCCGGCTGCCCAGCAGGTGCGCCAGCCGGCCACCCCGCCGCCAGTGCCAGCCCAGCAGGCCCAGCACCAGGGCCAGGACCAGCATTGCCGCTACAAAATCAGGATAAGCCCAGGTTAGCACGTTTGGTCAAAATGAGCATCAATATTACTACGCCCGGCCGGGCCGCTCATTTTTCTGCAATCAGCAGCTAGTCCAAATCAGGAGTCCAACGGCCTGATTTAGTTGGGGAAGGGGCCCGCGCCGCGCCCAGCACTTTTCGCTGCGCACAGATTTTTTTTAATAAAAGCATGGCTCTTTCAGTTCTGCCCGTATATTTGCACCCGCTTCAGACGGAAGCGAAAACAACAGCCGGAGAAGTGGGTGAGTGGCTGAAACCAGTAGTTTGCTAAACTGCCGTAGCTCTAAAGGTTACCGGGGGTTCGAATCCCCCCTTCTCCACTATAATGTTGGGTTGCGAAAGCAGCTCGTTGGGGCTCCACCCAATAAGTCGTTTTTTTAACTCAACATTATTTTTTTTTCGGGGTGTAGCGTAGCCCGGTATCGCGCCTGGTTTGGGACCAGGAGGTCGTAGGTTCGAATCCTGCCACCCCGACATTTTTTTGCCCCGTTTCGACCCCGTAGCTCAGCTGGATAGAGCAACTACCTTCTAAGTAGTCGGTCTTTGGTTCGAATCCAAACGGGGCCACTGTACAAGGCCTTCCCCATCCCGGGGAGGGCCTTTTGCATTTCCGGTCCATCGCCTCAGTCCGAAAGCTGACCAGGGCAACGACGCCCCGCAAGTGAATCCGGAAGGACCCTGCCAACGCCAGTTTTCCCTAAGCTCATCCGTTATTTATGCGGTGAAATCGGCAACGTTTCTTATCTTGGACCCCGAAAACAAACACTTCATTTGATGTGTGACTGCCTACGCGTAGTTACTTGTTTGCCTCAACCACCCGTTTTTACACTCTTTACCCCCTCAATTTTCACCCCGTTTCCATGAAAAAATCATTACTCTTTTTGGGCCTGCTCGGATTTGCCGGTCATGCCAATGCGCAAGCCCCCTGGACGCTTGTCAATGCTCCCACCAGCAACATCCTGACGCAGTCCAATATCGTTGACCTCAGCACGCTCTCGGCAACCGTGGTGTGGGGCGTAACCTCTGATAGAGTGGCCACCGGTGCTCCGGCTTCCATTCCAAGAAATTTTATCCGCAGCAACAATACCGCGGGTGACCAGTTCGACTGGGGCGATATTTCGGTGACCAGTGGCCCGACTAAAAGTGCCACCGTCGGTAATGTTTCCGGGATTAGTGCCACTACTGCAGTTGCCTGCGCCTATCCGGGCTCCACTTTTGATGGTGCTACCACTTACGGTGGCGAGATTGTGAAGACCACCAATGGTGGACAGACCTGGGTTAAGAAAACCACGGCCTCGCAGTTTACGGGAGCCAACACCTTCTGCAACTGGGTGCACATGTTCAACGCTACCACGGGCGTGTCGCTGGGTGACCCGGCGGCTGCCACCGGCAATACGTTTGAAATTCTGCGCACCACCGACGGCGGTGAAAACTGGGTTCGGGTGACGGCAAACGTACCGGCCCCGCTGGCGAACGAATACGGCAACGCAGGCGCCTTCTTCGCTTCAAATTCAGCTCCTGGCACCCTGTGGACCGGGCTGGCCTCGTCGAACCAAGCCGCGCAGGTACGCATTTTCAAAACCACTGACTTCGGCCAAACCTGGACGGCTTCGGGGCTGATTCCGAATATTGTAGGAGCGGTGTCGCAACTGGCGTTCAAGAGCAACAACCTCGATGGTATTGCTTATGGCTTCACTGTTGTTGGCTCGGGAGCGGCAGCCACTATCACAGCTCTCAACGTGGCCCGTACTTCTGACGGCGGCGCTACCTGGACGGCCATTACGCCGGCCAACAATGCCACTGGCAGCTTCTTCCGCAACGCCATTGATGCCGTGGGTAATACCTACTACAGCACTGGTGCGCGTTTCCCCCTGCCTACCACTAATCAGGTTCCGGAAGACTTTGGTACTTCCATCAGCACCGATGGCGTGAACTGGACGAACCTCAACGTTTCGGGTACTACGCTGGCGGCTCCTGGCTATTTCTTCAGCATGGACCTGATTCCCGGCGCTACTGCTAACAACGTAGTAGGCTACGGCGGCCTCTACACTGACCCCAACGGCGCAGGCGGCGTGTACAAATACTCGCGCACCGTGACGGCTACCCGCAATGCGGCCCTGCAGAGCGCGCTGAACGTGTACCCCAACCCCAGCACTTCCGGCGTGTTTAACGTGGACCTGGGTTCGGAGCTGAAAACGGGCGCACAGCTCACCGTTTCCGATGCCCTGGGCCGCCTGGTGAAGTCGCAGACCCTAAACGCGGCCGCCATCGGCGCGCGCAAAATCAGCCTCGACCTGAGCGGCGAGAAAACCGGCGTGTACACCCTGCAAATCCGCACGGACGCTGGCCTGGCTACCCAGAAGGTTGTGATTGACTAACTGACAGATTGCTTTCGAAAAAGGGCCTTTCTCCGCGGAGAAAGGCCCTTTTTTTGTGCCCGCACAGCGGCTGTGTCGGAGCCGGCCACAAACCCGTTTTTTGCGGTTGGAAAAATGAAAAAATCCGAGGATAAATGGCGCAAAAAATACTCAAAATGGGATTAAATATGTACTTTTGAGTGTTCAGTACCTAGCCGCCCGTGGGGCGGTTTTATGACCTGATTTAATCCCGCCCTCATGAGCGAAACAACAGCAAAGATTCCCCAGTCGGATTATTCGGCCGACAGCATTCAAGTACTCGAAGGATTGGAGGCCGTGCGTAAGCGGCCCAGCATGTACATCGGCGACACCGGGCTGAAAGGCCTGCACCACCTGGTGTGGGAAGTGGTCGATAACTCGATTGACGAAGCCCTCGCCGGGCATTGCGACCTGATTAACGTGACCATCAACGAGGACAACTCGGTGACCGTGCGCGACAACGGCCGCGGCATTCCCGTGGACTGGCATGCCAAGGAAGGCAAGTCGGCCCTGGAAGTGGTGCTCACCGTGCTGCACGCCGGCGGCAAGTTCGACAAAGGCTCCTACAAGGTGTCGGGCGGTTTGCACGGCGTGGGTGTGAGCTGCGTGAACGCGCTCAGCACCGACCTGAAGGTGACCGTGCGCCGCAACGGCCACATGTACGAGCAGGAGTACAAAATTGGCTTCCCGCAGTACCCCGTGAAGGAAATCGGCGATACCGACGAGCACGGCACGGAAGTGCAGTTCCTGCCGGACGCCAGCATCTTCACCGAAACCGAATACCGCTACGACACGGTGGCTTCGCGCCTGCGCGACCTCTCGTACCTCAACAAAGGCATCCGCATCACGCTCACCGACCGCCGCGAGAAGCTGGAGGGCGGCGAGTTTCGCGGCGAAGAGTTTTACTCGACCGGCGGCCTGCGCGACTTCGTGCAGTACCTCGACGGCGAGCAGCGCCCTTCGCTGCTTTCGGAGCCCATTTACGTGGAGAGCGAGAAGGGCGGCACGCCCGTGGAAGTGGCCCTGCAGTACAATACCTCGTACCAGGAAAACGTCTATTCCTACGTCAACAACATCAACACCATCGAAGGCGGCACGCACGTAGCGGGCTTCCGCTCGGCGGTTACGCGGGTGCTGAAATCGTATGGCGACAAGAACAAGCTGTTTGAAAAAGCCAAGGTGGACATCACCGGCGACGACTTCCGCGAAGGCCTCACGGCCGTTATCTCGGTGAAGGTGATGGAGCCCCAGTTCGAGGGCCAGACCAAAACCAAGCTCGGCAATTCCGAAGTAAGCGGCGCGGTAAACTCCGTGGTGGGCGAAATCCTGATGCAGTATCTGGAGGAAAACCCCAACCAGGCCAACCGCATTATGGAGAAGGTGATTCTGGCCGCCAAGGCCCGTATCGCCGCCCGCAAGGCCAAGGACATGGTGCAGCGCAAGGGCGTGCTGTCGTCGAACAGCCTGCCGGGCAAGCTGGCCGACTGCTCGGAGTCGGACCCCGAAATCTGTGAGCTGTACCTCGTCGAAGGCGACTCGGCCGGCGGCACGGCCAAGCAGGGCCGCAACCGGGCGTTTCAGGCCATTCTGCCGCTGCGCGGTAAAATCCTGAACGTGGAGAAGGCCCAGGAGCACCGCATTCTGGAGAACGAGGAAATCAAGAACATGATTACGGCGTTGGGCGTGAGCTTCAACGAGCGCAAGTCGCTGGCGTTCACGACCGATGATGACGGTACCGAATCGGGGCCGCTGAATTTTAGCAAGCTGCGCTACCACAAGGTCATCATCATGACCGACGCTGATATCGACGGCTCGCACATTCGCACGCTGATTCTGACCTTCTTTTTCCGCTACATGCGCGAGCTGGTGGACCGGGGCTACATCTACATCGCCCAGCCGCCGCTCTACCTCGTGAAGCGCGGCAAGGAGGAACGCTACTGCTGGAACGAAGAGGAGCGCATCGCCGCCCAGGCCGACCTCGGCCGTGGCAAGCCTGAAACGGTGAACGTGCAGCGCTACAAAGGTCTCGGCGAAATGAACGCCGAGCAGCTCTGGACCACCACCATGCAGCCCATGACCCGCACCCTGAAGCAGGTAACGGTAGAGTCGGCCGCCGACGCTGACCACCTTTTCTCCATGCTGATGGGCGACGAAGTGGCCCCGCGCCGCGATTTCATCGAGCGCAACGCCAAGTACGCCAAGCTGGACGTCTAAGACCACGGATTGGCGCGGATTGTAACGGATTTCACGGATTTTGTGAATGTGAGGAAGGGCAGCCATTGGGGCTGCCCTTCTTTTTTCGCCGTGTTCTTCTTTCTTGAGGCAGTGGTAGGCTCTTGCTGGCTTGGTTCAGATGCTTACTGCTGTTGAGCACTAAGTTGAAGCTGGCGCGCGTCTGCGACGCGCTGCCAACTGGCGGCGAGCCTGTGGCTCGGGGGGGGGGGGGAGGCGCTTTTGCTCGTTCTCCCGCGCATTGCTCAACCCCGAGCCACAGGCTCGGCACCAATCGGCAGCGCGTCGCAGACGCGCGCCAGCATCCTGCTGCGTAACAGCAGATACTTACATCCACAGCTAGCGTATGCTGGAAACGGGAGGCGTGGCACTTAATGCCGTGGGTACACCGTTTGAGAACGTGGCAGATGCGCGCAGGTTCGTGACCTGCGTCCTGCTATGGGAGCCGTGGACCAGGCAAATGGCGAAGTTATTGCGGCTAGTTGGTCTGCATTGTTCGTGCTGGAAGCTAAGGCCCTGATTGACCCGCGATTGTTGGTTGAGATTAAGTCCACCGCTATTATTTCCGCGTAAAGTGTTATTCGTGGGGCATATTTCACGTATTTTGTCCTGCCATCTTTATCTATTATGAAGCTCTTCAAGTCCTCCGACCTTATCCGCAAAAGCAAGTACATCAGCCGCGACCTGAGCTGGCTGCGGTTCAACTACCGGGTGCTCGACCAGGTGCAGGACGCCAGTCGGGGCCTGTTCGACAAGCTTAAGTTTCTGGCCATCACCAGTTCCAACCTCGACGAGTTTTTCATGATTCGGGTGGGCTCGCTGTATAACTACCTCGACTACGGCAAGGAGCGCATCGACTACTCGGGCCTGCGTGAGCTGCCGTTCCGGCGCAAGCTGCTCGATTTCGCGCACCGCTTCGTGAATGACCAGAGCCTGACCTACCTGAATGAATTGCGGCCGAACTTCGAGAAGAACGGCTTCAACATTCTGAAGATGAGCGACCTGACAGAGCTGGAAGTGAAAAAGGCCGACGGCTACTTCAAGAATACGGTGTTTCCGCTGCTCACGCCGATGGTGTACGACTCGTACCACGGCTTCCCGCTGATGATGAACCAGATGCTCATCTTCGGGGTCGTTACGCGCATCGGCAACGGCCTGGCCCTGGGGCTTGATGGCGAAGCGGAAAAAGGGCAGGAGCGCCTCACCTTCGTACAGATTCCGCAGAACCTGACCCGGTTTTTTGAGCTCACGCGCAAGGACAAGGTGATTTTTGTGCCGATTGAGGAAGTGGTGCGCGAGTTCCTCCCGCGCCTGTTCCGCAACGTGGACATCGTGTCGGCCGACCTGTTCCGCATTACCCGCAACGGTGATTTCACGCTGGAAGAGTCGGATGATATTGACAACGACTTTATTAAGGAAATTCAGGTGGGCCTGAAAACCCGCAAGCGCGGCCGTGTGGTGCGTGTGGAAGTGGAGCCCAACGCCTCGGGCACGCTGATGAACGTGCTGCGCGAACGGTGGAATATTGACAATGGCAACGTATTCGTAATCAACTCGCTGATTGACCTAAAGGGCCTGTGGCAGATTGTACGCCACCCCAATTTCCGGGGCCGGGCCGCCAAAATGCAGGCCTCGGTGCCACCGCTGAGCCTGCCCGAGGGGGCCGACGAAAACCTGTTCGAATACCTCAAGCACCACGACGTGCTGCTGCACCACCCCTACAACAGCATTGAGCCCATGGTGCGGCTGCTGGAGCAGGCGGCAGTGGACCCGCACGTACTGGGCATCAAGCAAACCATCTATCGCCTGGCCGACGATTCCCGCGTATCGGCTGCGCTGCTGAAGGCGGCCGAGAATGGCAAGCACGTTTCGGTGCTGTTCGAAGTGAAAGCCCGGTTTGATGAGGAGAAGAACATTCGGGAAGGGGCACGGCTGGAAAAGGCCGGCTGCTTCGTGATTTATGGAGTGAGCAAGTATAAGACGCACACCAAGCTGCTCATGATTATCCGCAAGGAGGGTGAGAAGGTGACGCGCTACGTGCACATTGGCTCGGGCAACTACAACGAGCAGACCTCGCGCCTCTATACCGATGTTAGCCTGCTGACGACCAATGATGTGTACGGGCACGACGTGTCGGAATTCTTTAACGTAATCACCGGCCACTCGCAGCCCGATGATTACGAGTACCTCATCACGGCACCCAAGGACATGCGTCAGCAGCTCATCCACCTCATTCGTGAGGAGGTGAAGCACGCCAAGAAGGGGCACGAGAGTGGCATCGTTATGAAGATGAACTCCTTGGAAGACAAGGAAATTATCGACGAGTTCTATAAGGCGGCGAAGGCGGGCGTGCCCATCCGCTTCATTGTGCGCGGTATTTGCTGCCTGCGGCCAGGGCGGCCGGGCCTGAGCGAGAACATTGAGGTACGCAGCATTGTGGGCGAGTACCTGGAGCACACGCGCCTGTTCTATTTCCACAACGGCGGCGATGCCAAAGTATACGCCGGCTCGGCCGATATCATGGTCCGCTCATTCGACCGGCGCATTGAGGCACTGTTTCTGATTGTGAATCCGCAGCTGAAGCGGGAGGCCATTAATATTCTGATGATGAATATGATGGATAATCAGAATAGCTACGTGATGCGGGAAGACGGCGCGTACATCCGCCAGCGTCCAGCGCCCGGCGAGCCGGTGGTGAACGTGCACAAGGATTTTTTCAAGCGCGACGAAGCTCAGTTGGCCACCGCATCGCCGGAAGGGCTGCTGGCCCTGCTGGGGGTGCAGGCCCAGCGCCGCGCCGATGTGGCGGCCGCCTTGCAGGCTTCAGAAGAGGCGGCGGCGCTGACGGTGCTGGAGTCGATTGAAGAGGTCAACACGCGGGACGACTCCTTTGGCGAGGGCGGCGAGAACGACTGCGAGCAGGACGAAGCGTGCGAGGACGATGCAACGCCCGTAGGGCATATCGACGAGGCCGCTGTGGACGCGGTGAAAGCGTAGCGAAAGGGGTTTTTAGGGTAGGTGGGTAGGAGGGTGTGGGGGTAGGAGTTAAAATTCTTATCCCCACACCCCCACATCCTCTCACCCTCTTACCCCCACACCCTCCTGCCCCCAAAAATCACTCCATTTCGGCGGGCTGGTTGCGCACGTCGGGGATGGGGAGTACGGCGGGGTGACCGCCTTCGGGGTTCATCTCGTCGAAAAATTCTTCGAACAGGGCTTGCAGCATGCCGTCTTTCAGGCCGATGTCGGGCACGACCATGGTGGTGACGTTGGCCCAATGCATGGCGGATAGGTAGATGTGGCCGGCGGGAATGATAACGTCGGCGCGGTCAGGGTTGAGCATGGCCACGTTCACGCGCTCGGTCATGGTCAGGCCCGAGAGGCGGGTGAGGGTGGCCTCAATGCTGCGGCGGGTGATGTGCTTATCGGGAGCCGAGGAGGTGAGGCTGTAGATTTTATTGATGTTGCCGCCCGTGCCGATAGCGCGGGTAACGTGGTACTGGCGGGCATTGTGGCGCACCCAGGCTTCCATGCGGGCCCAGAGCTCGGCCTGGGCTTCGGTGCCGGCCTCGCCGCTTTCTTCCTGCTGCATGCGGCGGATGGAGCCGATTTCGAACGACTGCGCGGCCACCTTGCGGCGGTCGTGGTAGATGTTGAACTCGGTGCTGCCGCCGCCTACGTCGATGTGCAGGTAGTGGCGCTTGTCTTCCAGCACATGCTCGATGACGCGGTTGATGTAAAAGGCTTCGTCCTGGCCGTCGATTACTTTGATTTCCATGCCCAGCTCCCGGTGCACGCGGGCGGCGATGGCCGCGCCGTTGGTGGCCGAGCGCATGGCCGAGGTGGCGCACACGAGGTAGTGGGCCACGTCGTGCACTTCCATCAGGAGGCGAAGCGAGTGCAGGAACTTGACGAATTTTTCCTCCTTGGCTGGCGAAATCTCGCCGGTGGCGAATACGTCTTCGCCCAGGCGCATTGGAAAGCGCACGTACTCAACCCGCTTAAGGCGGTAGCGCCCTTCGTAAAACAGCACGGCCGATATTTGACAACGAACAGCGTTGGACCCAATATCAATGGCGGCGAGCTTGCGAAGGGGGAAATTCATGCAGGAGCGGGGAAAGATGTAAAACCCAAAGGTAAGCCGATGGGCGGGGCTTTGGGAATCGATTTTAGTGGCATGCGGCAGATGCGGGCTGCCTGCTTTTTAGCTGGCTGTCCGCTCGTCGTCGGGGCGTCATCATGCTGAGGCGTGAGGTATACTACTCAGAATACCTCACCGAGGTTCAGGCTAAGGCCGTGCGAGCCATCGGCCCCGAACGCGTAGTCGATGGCCAGGTTGGTGTTGGACACCTTGTTGAGGCGGAGGCGCAGGCCGGCCCCGGCGGCGGGTACTATTTTTTCGAAGTGCCGGCTTTGCTGCTCGGTCACGGTCTGGGCATTGGCGAAAACGACGCCGCCCAGCAGGCGGTTGTGGGTGATGCCGTAGCGGTATTCGACCTCGCCGTAGAGCAGGTCATCGCCCCGAAAACGGCCCTGAATGAAGCCCCGGCCGGTGTTGCTGTAGGTGTCCCAGCCGGTGCTGGGCAGGTCGAGGAAGGGCGGGTTGCCGGCAATGGTGACGGCGTTGTAGGACCACAGCGCCAGAATATTGGCCGAGTGCGGCGAGGGGTGCAGGTAGGTGCGGGCGTCAATCAGCAGCATCTGCGAGACGCTGGTGCTGCCGAGGGCTTTCAGGTTGGTGCGCAATACGGTGCTCAGGTAGCGGCCGCCTTGCGGGTTGATGGCGTTGGCGCGGGTGTCGTGCAGCAGAGCCAGCACCGGCCCCGAGGATACCGACGTGCCCTCAACCCCGAACGGGTAGCGCGAAATCCGGCTCACCTCGCGAAAAGCGTTGCGGCTCACAATATTCCAGTGGTAATCGAGCTGGTAGCCCAGGCCCGCGTACCAGGCCGGGGCTATGCGCCGCAACGCGCTTTCGTAAATGCGCAGGTAGTCGTAGTTCATGCTCACCACGCGGTCGGTGGTGCTGGTGTACATGCCGAGGCCGTAGGTGCTTTGCGGATAGCGCATTAGCCGCCAGTCGCCCACAAAATACCAGTGGTTGTCAGCGGTCCAGAGGGAAGAGGTGGCCGTGATGATAAGCTGGTCGTTGACGGTGTAGGCGGCCCCGGCGAGTACCGTCGACACGTTGGCCCCCGGCCGGGCAAAAGCCAAGCTGAATGCCAGCTGCGCAATGCCGCCGGTTTGCTGCGTGTAGCCGATTACGGGCACTATCAGCAGGGCTTTCTGCCCTTGCTGCATCGAAAGCGAATCGTGGGCGGGCAGGCGCGGAAAAGCCAGCCGGGTCACGTCCACCACGTCGGCCGAGGCCGGCAGGGGTGGCGTATGCTGCGCCTGCGCCGCCTGGGCGATGATGCTCAGGGCTGCTATCAGCCCACCGACTCCGGCCCGTTTACGCCGTATAAATAAGGCGAAAAGCCAGGAGAACATATTGGGTGAACCGGAAGGAGCTGAGCAGGTTTTGACTGGCTAACCAGCCATTGAACCCGAAGGTAGCCCACGGTTTTATCGGAAATCTGGGCACTCGCCCAATAGACGGTATTAGTCGACGTGGTGACCGTTGGCCTGTTCGAGCGCCGGCCAGCCGCCACGCAGCTTCGCTACTTATCCAGGCGGAAACCCAGACCGAACTGGATGAGCGAGCTTTCCACCGACTTCTGGTAAGACACGGCGAAGGTCAGCGTTTCGACCACCGGGGCGATGTAGAAGCCACCGCCGTAGCCGGTGTGCCAGCCGCCGGGCGAGGCGCCCTGGTAGTACACCCGGCCCTGGTCGTAGAAGCCGAACACGCCGTAGTAGAAGGGCAGGAAGTTGTTTTTGACCTGGCCAAGTGCGAGGCGCAATTCCGTGTTGTAGTACAGAGCGGCGTCGCCGCTGAAGCGGTTGCGGTAGTAGCCACGCAGGCCCTCGTTCTGACCGATGCTGGCGAATTTGTAAAACGGAATGGAAGCATCGGGGCCATAGTTTTTGGCCCCACCACCTTTGAGGACGAGCGTAACGGGCAGGCCGATTTTAGCTGTGCCATAATATTCGGCAAAGCCCTGGGTGAGGCCAAAAGTGGCCTTGCCGTTATTGAGCGAGCCGTTGGGGCTCAGAATAGTAGCGTTGTTAGTGAGCTGCGTGTAGGTGTCGTGCTGTACCCGAATGCGTACCCCACGCTGGGCAAAGCTGGCGCGGTTGCGCAGGTCCAGGTCGAATACCCCATTCAGGCCCAGCAAGTGCTGGGAACTCACGTTGATGGAGGGGTCGACTACCGGGCCATCGGGCCGGTACTGGTAGGTACCCAGGAAGGTATTGCCGCCGAAGTCACTGGTATAGTTCTCGTAGGTGGGGCCAACGCGAATGACGCTGCGCTGCAAAAAGGTGCGCTCCAGAAAGGCATTCACGGTGTAGCCGCGGTAGCGGGCGTTGTAGAACTTGTTGTCGTAGAGCGTCTGGTCGAAGCCCGTGTTATTGCCCAGGCCGAAGAAGCGGTAGAATGGAAAGTAGCTGCCGTAGCTGGCCGACGCGCCCACATCGACCTTGCCAATGGCGTAGCGGTGCCGGGTGCTGGCTGTGAGCTGAAACAGTCCGTTAAGGCTGCCCTGCACATCAAACGAATAAATATTCTTATACCCCGGCTTGCGGAAACCCTGCCGCAGGAAGGTGATGCCCGCGCTGGCCCCAAAGCCGTCGTTGGCATTATAAAACAGCCCAATGCTGGGCCGGTACGAGTTGAATTCAAACTGCTCGCGGTCGTACTCGTTCACACCCGGGCGGGTGCTGGTGCGGTTGTCTGACTCCGGACCGAGCTGCATTTCGGTGTCGGGTAGGTCGTAGATTTTGGTGCGGGCGCGCAGGCCGGTGGCCGTGGAGTTGTCGGTGATTTTGTCTTTGCCATCGCCGCCAATCACGCGCACCAGCACGCTGTGCCTGCCACCCTCGCCGGTGACGGTGAATACATCCTTGCCACCGAGGCCGTAGAGGCACACTTCTTCGGTTTCACCGGGCTTGAAAGTGCGGTCGAACAGGGCAGGGCCCTTAGCGGCATCGGTATCGCCGGCGCGGTCAAACATCTGCACGCGCACCTGGCCATCGGGCATCCGGTTCACCTGGAAAACCTCGCCTTTGTTTGAGCCCACCACATCGACGCGGTTAGCCAGCAGCAGGTAATATTCATCAATGGCCTTCGGCAGCTCCTGAATGCGGGCCTTCAGCTTGCGGTTGATGTCCTTGCCGGATTTGTCCTGAATTTCGGACGGCAGCTGGGCCGTGGCCCCATCGATAACGGCAGGGGTGATTTTGGCCTGCAGGTACTTGGCTGCGGTCTGCCAGTCTTCGCGGCTCAGGTTTTGCAGCAGAAAACGGTCGAGGTGGCGGGCGGGCCAGTTCAGGCTTTTCATGTCCTCAAACTGGTCGTTGAATCCCTCGATGCTGGGCACGGCCCACTCGCGGTTGGCCAGGTAGCTGAGAAAACCGTTCCAGAGCGTGAAGCTCTGGTCGCGGTCGCGTGGGATAGGACGGTAGAGCAGGCCGCCGTTGGGCTGCTTGTAGCCGGCCCATTTCCAGTTATCCTCGTGCTTGCCGAAGTCGGCCACCAGCATATCGAAGGCACGGGCGCGGGCCAGGGCCGGCGCATCCACGCGGTTGTCGTGGTCCTTGTACAACTTGCGAAACAGGCTGAAGCTGCGGCTCACCTCATCGGAGCCGCCGAAGCCGGGCAGGTTGGGCTTGGGGTCTTTGGGCGAGTCTTCGAGGGTGCCGAGCAGGCCGGCGTACTGCTCGCGATAGCTCCCGAGCTGCTGGTTATCGGGTAGGCGGAACAGGCGCGGGCGGGCGTGCAGAATGTCCGTCTGGTCCAGCATGTAGCTGATGGGCAGGTTGCTATACGGGTTGGCCGTGGCCGTCACGTCGCGCAGCACATCCGAGGCAATGGAATTGCGCAGCTCGGGCGGCAGAATCTTGGTCACGTCCTTGTCCACGGAGCGGAAAACGTACTCCGAGCTGTCGGCCGCGATGAGCTTGAGGGAAGTCGTCTGGCGTCCGCCGCCCTTGCCGGTGGGGCGCAGGCCGCCTTTTTCGGTGTTCAAATCCAAGGTTCTCACCGTCACCAGCTGTAGCCAGGCAGCGCGGTAGATTTTGCCAATGAAGAAGTTGCGGCTGCCGGTGGGCTTATACTCCGGGCCAGGCACCACGATGGTAGTGGCCTGAAAAGGCACGTCGGGTTTGGCCTCAGCCACGGTTTGGACAGCGCCGGGGCAGGTGGTGATAAAGGGGTTGGCGGGGGCCTTCTGGTCGCCGCCATTAGCGCAGGCCGAGCGGAAAAGCGTGGCAGTATAGGCGTCCTTAGCGGCCTGGCCTTTATCGGCAAAGGTGAACACATGCGTCTTCACGGTGCCATCCGCGAAGTATTCGAGGGTAGTGTAGCCTTCCTCGCTTTTGCTATAGAGTGACTGGCCCTTGGCCCCCACATGCTCGCTCTCGGCAAAGCTGCCGCTTACAAGGTGGTAGTTGCCCTGGAAAGGGGTGATTTGCAGGCTGAAATCGTGGGCAGCGGCGTAAATCACGCCGGGGTTGCTCTGCAGCGTGTTCAGCAGCTCCTTGCGTAGTTCCTGGTAGCGGGGGTTGGCCAAGTCGCGCGGGGTGCCCACGTTCTGGCGGTAGGCCGCGTAAATGGTACCGAATACGGGTGGGCTGAGATGGCGCGAAAGCGGCTCGTGGCCGCCGTACACGCCGTTGGTCACCACGGGGTGATGGCCCAGCAACAGCACGTTCTTGTTCTTGGTTTCGTCAATCAGGTCCTGCAGCTGCTCGCGGAACTCCTCCTTAGTCAGGGTTTTGCAGTCGGTATCGGGTGCTTCGGGCCGGTCGAAGGGGTGGGTGAACCACGGCGTGTTGATGGCTACGAGGCGTACCAGCGGGGCCACGTCCACCACTTCGGGGCCGGGGCAGCCATTGGTCGGAATAAAGGCATTCTGGCCGGGCAGCTGCTTCTCGATGTATTTTTCGAGGCGGCGCACGGCTTTGAGGCCGGCGGGGCCGGAATTGGCCCAGTCCTTATCGCCGGGCAGGAAGTAGATTTTGCCCTGCGGCAGGCCCTTAACCAAGGCAATCAGGGCATCGGCGCGGTCCCGGGCCTGTTGGCTGACGGCAGTATCCTTTTTAGTGGCCAAACCCTCATTTGCCACAATATCACCGAGATGCACCACCGTGAACGGCCCGGATTGCTGCTCCAGGGTGGCGCGCAGCAGCTTGAGGCGGGAGGCAGGTAATTCGGCTTGGGCAGTGTTGCCGAGCAGGAAAACGGTATGGGCAGGGGCCTGGGCGAAAGCGGAGGCTGAAGCCACCAGGAATAGCCCGGCAAAAAATGCGCGAACGTAGCGAAAAGACATAAGCAGAGAAGATATGGCCCTCTTCTACGGCAGAGGAGCAGTACGTGGCCATATTTACCGCGTTAAAAGGCCCAGGTGGGTACATTTACCTGCTAATTTCCCCACTTTGCCGATGAGCCCCACCGCTGCTGATGTGCTGATTGCCGGAGCCGGTCCCTCGGGTTTGCTGCTGGCGCTGGAGCTGTGCCGCCACGGCCTCCGGCTCCGCCTCGTGGATGCCCGCTCCGGCCCTTCGCCCCTCAGCCGGGCGCTGGTGGTTCACGCCCGCACGCTGGAGCTGCTGGACCGGCACGGACTGGCCGAAGCTTTCGTGGCCCGGGGCGAGCTGGTGCGCGGCGGGGCCATGCGCCGCCATGGCCGGGTGGTGGCCACCGTTCCGCTGGGGCGCATCGGTGCAGGCCTCAGCCCTTATCCTTTCCTGCTTATGCTGTCGCAGGACCAGACCGAAAGCCTGCTGCGCGATGCCCTGGCTGGCTACGGCGTGGCCGTGGAGTGGAACACGGCCCTGCTCGACCTGACCCAGGATGCCAACGGCGTTACGGCTACGCTGCAGGCCCCCGGCGGCGCGCCGGCCACCGCCCGGGCCGCCTACCTGGCCGGCTGCGACGGGGCCAGCTCGGCCGTGCGCAAAGCCCTGGGCATTGGCTTCCCCGGCGGCACCTATGAGCAGACGTTCTTTGTGGCCGATACCGTGACCGAGGGCCTGCCGCCCGACCCGCAGGCAGGCCGCCAGCTGCAGATTTCGCTGGCCCCGCGTACGTTCAATGCCTTCTTCCCCATGCCCGGCGGGCGTACGCGCATCATTGGCCTGCTGCCTGCCGGCACCAGCCCCGACGCGGCCACTTTCGCCGATGTGCAGCCCGCCCTCGAAGCCGCCGAGCATATCCGGGTGCAGTCGGTGAGCTGGTTCTCGACGTACCGGGTGCATCACCGGGTGGCCGACCACTTTCGGCAGGGCCGCGCTTTTTTGGTGGGCGATGCCGGCCACATCCACAGCCCCGCCGGGGGCCAGGGCATGAATACGGGCATGGGCGATGCCGTGAACCTGGGCTGGAAGCTGGCCGCCGCCCTGCGCCCCGCTGCCCCGGCCGAGGCCCTGCTGGCCACCTACGAAGCCGAGCGCCTGCCCTTCGCCCGCCAGCTGGTGGCCACCACCGACCGCGCCTTTACCGGGGCCACGCGGGCTTCGGCCTGGGCCAGCTTCGTGCGGTCGCAGCTGGCCCCGCGGCTGTTGCCGCTGGCCCTGCGCCTGCCGGTATTCCGGCGGCGGCTGTTCCGCATCATCTCCCAGGTTGCCATTGCCTACCCCGACTCGCCTTTGAGCAAGGGCCGCACCCCTGCCGCCAGCGGCGGCGACCGCCTGCCCTGGACCGCCGACCGGTACCCGGCCATTCGGCCCGCTGGCTGGCACTTGCTGCACGTAGGGCCAGCCCCCGCCGCCGCAGCCTGGGCGCACGCGCGGCAGCTCCCAGCCACCCAGGTGACGCCCGCCCCCGGCGAAACCCCGGGCACCGTTTACCTGGTGCGGCCCGATGGCTACCTCGGGCTGGTAGCTGCCGCATTTAGCGAACCGGAATTTGCCGCCTATGCCCGGCAGTGGCTGGGGCTATAGGAACGTTTTTATTCAACGCTGGAATTTGCTGTCTGGAGCATCATCCTCGGGCAGGGCGTGCCTTGGCAAGCGGAGCCCACAATGCCTGCCAGCCCAGCAGTAGCAGGCACGGTATTCCCACCCAAATAGCTTCGCTGGCCAGTACCCGCAAGCCCTTGGCTCCGAAGAAACCCCGGATGCTCAGCGGCGATACCCTGATGGGCCGGAATGGAAAGAAATAGCGCTCCAGGTGCCAGGGGCTGAAGAATGCCACACCCAGGCCGCCAGTTGTCAGGGCATCGAGCAGGCCGTGCGAGGCGGTGGCCAGAAACAGTAGCAGCGCCAGCCGCCCGGTAGCGGGCCGCTGGCCGGGGCGCGCCAGCTGGGCCAGGAGGGTGCCTATTGCAGCCACCACGACGGCCGCCAGCAGCGAGTGCGTGAGCCCCCGGTGCCCCCAAAGGCTGTCGTAGGGCACCCCCAGGCGGGAGCCCACCGAATCCACATCGGGCAAAGCGGCGCAGATGCCCGCCGCTACCCAGTAAGGCCAGTGCCGGCGGTCGGGGAGCAGGAGTTTGCCCAGGGTGGCCCCCAGCGCGGCGTGGCCAAATGCAGAAGCCATGAGCAGGAATAAAAAGCGACTGGTCCGCCCGCCAAAGGCAGACGGACCAGCGCAAAGAGAATGCGTTTACCAACGACGGATAAAGCCGTAGTGTTCAAGCAGCCACAGGGCCGCGATGACGGCAACGAGGATGAGGGCCTTGGGCCAGAACTCCCCCCAGAAGCCGCGCTTACTAGATGGCCGGCTCATCTTCGGGGCGCCAGGTGAGCACCATGTGGTGCACGGGCAGTACCACAAATTCGGGGTGGTGGCGCAGCTCTTCCTGGTTGCTCAGAGCCCAGTCGAAAGCCGCCTGCTCGGTGTCGAAGGCTTCAGGGACCTGTGGAATCGGCCTGAGGACCATGTGGTTGTGGTCGTGGGCACTGTCATGCTCGTTGCGTAGGCCGAGCAGCTTGTATTTGGTGACGAGTCTGTACATGCCGCGAAGGTAGAAGGCAGACGGGTTTTCGGCCTAATAAAAGGATGAAATTTCGGGCCGCTTTTGCGCCCTAGCGGGCCAGCTCTTGCAGCACCTTGGGCACGCCCGTGCTGGCGGCTTCCACCACGTAGCGCACGCCGCGCCGGCCGGCTTCGGGCTGGTGCGGGTCGATGACAAATACGGGGCAGGTGGCGGGAGCATAGTGCAGCAGGCCCGCCGCCGGGTACACTTGCAGCGAAGTGCCTACGATGAGCAGGGCATCGGCGGTGGCCACGGTTTCGGCGGCTTCCTCGATGGCGGGCACCATCTCGCCGAACCACACGATGTGGGGGCGCAGCTGGTGGCCATCAGGAGCCAGGTCACCGAGGTGAATGTCGCCGTGGCAGTTGTAGGCGGTGGTTTCGTCCTGCACGGAGCGCATCTGGTTCAGCATGCCGTGCAGGTGCAGCACATCGGTGGAGCCGGCGCGCTCGTGCAGGTCGTCCACGTTTTGGGTGATGATGCTGACGCGCCAGCCGGGCTGCTCCTCGAAGCCGGCCAGGGCCAGGTGGGCGGCGTTGGGCTGCACGGTGCGGGCCTGGGCGCGGCGCTGGTTGTAAAAATCGAGCACCAAAGCCGGGTTGCGGGCAAAGCCCTCGGGGGAGGCCACGTCCTCCACGCGGTGGTCTTCCCACAGCCCGTTCGTGTCGCGGAACGTGCGGATGCCGGACTCAGCCGAGACGCCGGCCCCGGTAAGGACAACAAGGTGTTTCATATTTTATGGGGTAGGAGGATATGGGGGAGGGTAGGCGTTGACGAAAGTCGAAATAAAAAAGGGTTATGCAAGCAGTAGGGGTACTAATGGCAACGCCACCTCCACGTAAGGAGGGAAACAGGGCTTCCGCACCAATAGGATTAGCAGTTCTGGCCCGGCGCTTCAGCCCCGGTGCGATTGTCCAAGCTACCCGCTACAAAAAAATACGGCCCACGATGGAAATTCGCGGGCCGGTCAGGTATCAAAGGAGCCGTGCGTGGCTTGCTACAGCACCGTCTGCTTGGTCGTCTCGTTGCCGGGGTGGTCGGTGGCCGTCACTGTAATCTTATCGCCCACCAGCGAGTCGTTTTTTGCCGTGGCCACGTAGCGAAACGTGGTGCCATCGGCTTCGGCCATCACGTCACCCTCTTCCACGATGCTGCCATCGGGGTTCTGAATGAGGATGTGGACGTGATGTAAAGCAAAGTCGTCGGTGGCCTTAACCACAATCACGTCGCCCACCTGACCCCGGTAGCTGGTAAAATCGACGTTCGTAATGTTGGGCGCGTTCAGGTAGTCGGCCACCGCCACGGCGTAAGGCGAACGCAGAATCTCGTCGGTATGCTTGCCGTAGGCGGCTTTGCGCTCGGGGTCGTTGCGCACATCGTGGGCGTAGAAGGCGGCCTGCTGCACGCGCTGGCGGGGCGTTAGGCCCAGCTCGCCGGCCGCCCGGGGTGGGTTAGTGGTGTTCTGGCGGAAAACCAGGCCACAGTCTTTGGCTGGCTGGTCAGGAGTGGGCGCTTGAAGGGCGTCGGACATGGTGGGTGGGATTGGGGTAAGAAAAAGCGAAGAAACAACTGATTCTTAATCTACGCACCAACGTGCCGGTGGGGCTGTAATTTGCTTCGCTATGGGGCAGTTTTTTTCGCATTCATGATTGAGGTCGTCGGAAGGCATTGGCCCGCAACAATGCGGCAGGCGCGGGGGCTCGGACTCGCATAGTCCAAGCTACTAGTGGTTTATCGGGCACTCTATCAGCAGGAACCGCGTGCCGGCCGCAGCTTCGATGCTTACGTGGTCCGTTTCCCAGATGCCGAGGCTGTCGTGGGGTCCCACTTCCTGCCCGGCCACCGTCACCGAGCCACTGATTACGAACAGAAACAGCAGCTTATTCAGCGGCTTAAAGGCGTAGTTCACCGTTTGGGCTTCGGTATAGTAGCCGAGGGAGAGCTTGGCGTTTTGGTTTATCCAGCAATGGGCCTGGCCTTCCTCATTGCTCACGATGGTCGTGAGCTGGTTTTCGCGCTTGGCTTCCGGGAACTGGCGGCGCTGGTAGCGCGGGCCAATGTTCTGGAGCTTGGGCTCAATCCAGATTTGCAGGAAGTTCACGTCGGTGTCGCCCACGTTGTGCTCCTCGTGGCGCAGGCCGCTGCCGGCGCTCATAATCTGTACCCAGTCCTGGTGAACCACTTCGGTGTAGCCGAGGGTGTCCTTGTGGTTCATGCTGCCGGCCAGCATCACCGAAATGATTTCCATGTTGGCGTGGCCGTGGATGCCGAAGCCCCCGCCGGGCTGCACCACATCGTCGTTGAAGACGCGGAGCAGGCCGAAGCCGCTGCGCTCCGGGTCGGGGTAGGGGCCAAAGCTGAGCGAGAGGTGGCTTTTTAGCCAGCCAATGTCTTTGAGGCCGCGCTCGGCGGCGCGGGTGAGGCGGGTTTTCATACGGTAGTGGGGAGTTCGTTGTGGAATACAAACTCGGCGAGGGGCTTGCGGTTTCGGGCGGCTTTCTCGCGGCTCAGGAAAGGCTCCTCCAATTGTTCCGCTTCGCCGAGGTAGCCCAGGGCCAGCACCGCCACCGGGGCTACGTTATCGGGCAGGTTGAAATCCCGGCGCAGCTTCTCGCGGTCGAAGCCGCCCATTACATGGCCGTGCAGGCCCAGGGCGGTGGCTTCGAGAAACAGCGTGGCGTTGGCCGCGCCCAGGTCGTGCAGGGCCGCGCCGTTGGGCTGGCCGTTGTCAAACTGCGTTTTGGCCAGGGCAATGATGAGTACCGGGGCATTTTTGGCCCAGGGCTGGTTGCCGGGCATCAGCGTATCCAGGATTTTCTGGAACGCCGGCGGGTCGGCCTTATGAGCGTAAATGTACTGCCAGGGCTGCGCGTTCATGGCGCTAAAGGCCCAGGAAGCCGCTTCAAAAACCTGGTTCAGAACATCCTGCGCAATGGGCTGGGCCGAGTAGGAGCGCGGGCTCCAACGGCTGCGGATAAGGTCGTGAACGGGGTAGGTGGTGGGGGCGTGGTTCATATTCTGGCGTTCGCCTCACCCCCCGGCCCCCTCTCCGAAAAGGAGAGGGGGAGTTAAGTAGGCGCTAACGAACATTGAATGATTTCAAAAAAACATTGCAAGGATGTCGTCTGGCACCCCCTCTCCTTTTCGGAGAGGGGGCCGGGGGGTGAGGCGAACGTAAGACCTACTTAAAACTCCATCGGTACTTCCACCAGCAGCAATTCCGCCTTGCTATCGGCGCTGATTTCCAGCTTATCGGTTTCCCAGATTCCGAAGCCGTCGCGGCGGTGCAGGGCCTGACCGTTGATGGTCACATTGCCCTCCAGCACGAAGGCGTAGACGCCGTTACCGGCTTTTTTAACAGCGTAGTCGGTGGTAAAGCCCTGGTCAAGGTTGCCGAGGTGGAACCAGGCATCTTGCTGAATGTGCACGCTGGTGCCATCCGCGGTGGGCGATACCACTTCCAAAAGCTGGTTGTGGCGGGCCTCCGGGGTGAAGGTTTGCTGGCCGTAGTTTGGCTTGATGCCGCGCTGGTTGGGGAACACCCAGATTTGCAGAAACTTCACTTCCTGCTTGCTGTTGTGGTTTTTTTCGGAGTGGGCCACGCCGGTGCCGGCACTCATCACCTGCACGTCGTTTTCACGAATCACGGTTTTGTTGCCCATCGAATCCTGGTGCTCCAGGTCGCCGGAGAGCGGGATGGAGATAATCTCCATGTTGTCGTGCGGATGTTTGCTGAAGCCCATGCCGCCGGCCACGGTGTCATCGTTCAGCACGCGCAATGCGCCGAAGTGCACGCGCTCGGGGTTATTATAGCCGGCGAAGCTGAAGGTATGGAAGGAGTTGAGCCAGCCATGGTTGGCGTGGCCGCGGGTGTTGGCAAGATGCAGAACGGTGCGGGCCATGATAAGGGCGTTAGTTAGATACGTTAATATGACAAATGTACATACATTTAATGTCTATACATTGTTCCAGTAAAAAAAGTTTTCCCGCTTCCCTGAATAGGAGGGAAGCGGTACCGAATTGCCAGCCGGTACCTTTACCCGCCATCATCCTTTTGCCTCCCCCGCATGATTCGTACGGTCATATTCGACATGGACGGCGTCATTATCGACACCGAGCCCCTGCACCACCAAGCCTTTATAGCCGAGTTTGCCGAGTTGGGCATCCCCGTTTCAGCCGCCGAATACGCCACGTTTCTGGGCAAATCCACGCGCAATGTGTTCCAGCTACTCAAGCAGAAATACCACCTTCCGCAGGACGTAGAAGCCATGGTGATGCGCAAGCGCGAGCTGTTCAACCAGGCATTCGACGAAGACACCACGCTCGACCTGCTGCCCGGCGTGCGCGCCCTCATCGAAGACCTGCGCCGCCACAACCTGCAATTAGTCGTAGCGTCCTCCGCCTCCAAAGCCACCATTTCCCGGGTGTTCGACCGCTTCGAGTTGGATGCCTACTTCACGCACCGCCTCAGCGGCGAGGATTTTGCCGAATCCAAGCCCCACCCGGCCATTTTCCTGCGCGCCGCCGAACTGGCCGAAACGCCCGTCGCGGAGTGCATCGTTATCGAAGACGCCGCCAACGGCGTAACGGCCGCCAAAGCCGCCGGCATCTACTGCATTGCCTACGCCAGCCCGCATTCCGTCGGCCAGGACCTGCATCAGGCCGACCGCATCATCCGGCAGTTTGACGAGCTTAGCGCCGCCGACATCGAGGCCATCGAGCCGGGCTAAGCGTTACTCAAACCGCTTCAGCTCTTGGCGGGCAAACGTCCATTCGGGCGTATTAAATTCGGCCTCATTCGGCCCCGGCACCGCGAACCACGCCCCGAGGGCCGGCACATCCACGTTGCGCAGCAGGTGAATGCTCTGGGCCGGCATGTAGCTCTGGGCCAACAGCACGTACTTCTGATGCGAGGCCGGATTTTCGGCTACTTCCACCACCAGCACGGCATGGCCGGGCGCGCCGCCATGAATGAGCACATCCCCGGGCTGCACCTGCGCCAGCAGTACCGGACGCAGTTCCCGGCTCAGCGACAGCGTACCCGCGTAGCCGAACGTGGGCACCAGGTAGCGCGCCAGCGCCGCGTGGGTGGGCGCTTCGGCTGGCCGGGTGGCGGGCAGTACCTCCTCGTTCATCACCCGAAACGTGTGCCCGGTCACGAAATCCGAAAACCAGAAATCGTAGCCCGTGGTGAGGTGGAAATGCACCTTATTGGGGTCGTGGCTGAACACATACTCAGCCCGTAGGCGAATCACGGCATCGGCGCACTGCTGCAAATCCTGGGGCGGCACGTCGATATCGACCACGGCGGCCACCACATCCTGCCGGTCTTTCAACTGGCCGTTGTAGAGGCGGGCTTTGGTGCCGGCCGGCTTCAGCGGCAGCCAGCGCAGCCACTCGCCCCAGCTGCCGGCCGCCACGGGCACGCGCCGGCAGTTGGGTGGGGCGGGGAAGCGGGCAGCCAGCGTTTGGGCGCTGGGAGAAGTCGCCCAAGGGTATTGTCGGCCCACCAGGCCTTTAGGAGTCGGCGCGGAAAGGGCACTCAGCGCCAGCAGCGCGGCCGCCAGGGAAGCAACAGAAACAGCCATACCGGAAAAGCAAACGAGCCCGCTAAGCGGGCTCGTGAAGTTGAAGACCAGCGATGTAACGGAAGTCCTTTTTGTTTAGTGTGTAAAGGGGGATTTGGTGGTGCAGGGAGGTAGCGGCAATGAGGGCATCAGGAAATTGCAACCGGTGGCTAAGGGCGTATTGACGCAGTAAGTCAAGTATTTGCTCCCCGATTTCCGGCAGCAGCGGTAAATGCCTGAACCGGGCCACACCTTTCTCGATTAGCTTTAGCTCGGCGGTATTCAATGCCCCCTGGTAAAGCTCCGCTGCTACCACAACGCTAACCGCCAGATTAGACAACTCCAGTCGGTGTAGCTCCGCGACCACAGTGGAATTCTGCTTGAAAAACTCGATGATAATATTGGTGTCAAGCAATATCATCGGTCATAGTTTTTGGTCCGGCGGTCAAAGCTTTCCTGGCGTATTTTTTTCAGGTCAATATCCCGGTCCTTCCAGATACCTGCTAAGGCCCAGAAATCCGCTTCAGCTTCAGCAGACACTTCCTTCGGCGCTTTCGGCATTGCTTTCACCCGCTCGGCCCGCACCAAATCGAAATGACTCAGCAGCTCCATCACCAAATCGAGCTTGCTCTGGTCGGCTACCGTCAGCAGGATTTGTTCCTCAACGGGAAGGTTTTGCGAGGGGTTCATAGGAGTACTTCGATTATGTTTTGGCGGCTTTTGCTTTTGTAGCCGACGCTTTCGCGGCCGGCTTCTTAGCTGCGGCTGGCTTCTTGGCCACCGTTTTCTTGGCGGCCGGTTTTTTGGCAGCAGTAGCTTTAGCAGCTTTTTTAGCTGGCGCGTCGGTGTCCTTTTCTTCCTTGGCGGGCGCAGCTTTCTTGCCGAAGCGGCCACCCTTGGCGGGTTTGTCAGGAGTGGCGTCGGCCAGCTCCACGCAGCGCTCCAGGGTCAGCTCCGTGGGCTCCTCGCCCTTGGGAATCTTCACGTTCTTCTTGCCCGCCACGATGTAGGGACCGAAACGGCCGTTCAGCACCTGAATGTCGGGGTTTTCGGGGAAGGACTTTATGAGGCGCTCGGCGTCGGTTTTGCGCTTCAGCTCAATCAGGGTCACGGCTTCTTCGGCCGTAATGGTGTGCGGGTCCTGCTCCTTGGTGAGGGAGAAAAACTTGCTGTCGTGCCGGATGTAGGGGCCGAAGCGACCCAGTGCGGCCGTCATGGCCTTCTCCTCAAACTCGCCCACCACGCGCGGCAGCTTGAACAGCTCCAGCGCATCTTCCAGCGTAATGCTCTCGATGAACTGGCCTTTGCGCAGGTTAGCGTAAGCAGGCTTTGTTTCGCCTTCGCTGTCGCCCAAGGCCACGTAGGGGCCGTATTTGCCCAGGCGGGCCGAGATGCGCTCGCCGGTTTCAGGGTGCACGCCTAGCTCGCGGGTGGCACCCACGGTGCTGCGGTCAATGTCCTGCCCAGCCTCAATGGTCGCGTGGAACTTGCCGTAAAAGCCGGTCAGCATCTTCGTCCAGTCCTCGTGGCCGTTGGCAATCTGGTCGAACTCGTCCTCCACCTTGGCCGTGAACTGAAAGTCGACAATCGTGGGGAAGTGAGCTACCAGAAAGTCGTTCACCACCATGGCCGTATCCGTCGGAAACAGCTTGGCTTTTTCCGCGCCGTAGTTCTCGGTTTTTACCTCGGTCTGTACGGCGTTGCCATCCAACGTCAGCACATGAAACTTGCGCTCCTTGCCTTCGCGGGTGTCTTTTTCCACGTAGCCGCGCTTCTGCACCGTACTGATGGTAGGGGCGTAGGTGGAAGGCCGGCCGATGCCCATCTCCTCCAGCTTCTTCACCAAAGAAGCTTCGGTGTAGCGCGCCGGCGGCGACGAAAACCGTTCCGTGGCGCTGAAACGCTGCAGGGGCAAATCCTGCCCCACGCTCAGCGGCGGCAGGCCGCGCGAGAAGCTCGATTCGCCGTCCTTGGCATCGTCCTCATCCTCGTCGTCCTTGCTCTCAGCATACACTTTCAGGAAGCCTTCAAACGTAATCACCTCGCCCGTCGCCGTGAGCGTCACGCCCGGCTGGGTGCTGATGCCAATCACGGCCGTGGTGCGCTCAATCACCGCCTCCGACATTTGCGAAGCCATGGCCCGTTTGCGAATCAGGTCGTACAGGCGCTGCTCCGACGAGTCGGAACCCGCCTTCACCAGCGCGAAATCGGTGGGCCGGATGGCTTCGTGCGCCTCCTGGGCCGAAGCCGACTTGGTTTTGAACGTCCGGGTGTGGTGGTACTCGGCTCCGTAAGCGGCCGTGATGGCCGTCTGCGCGCCTGCCATGGCCTCGCCCGACAGGTTCACCGAGTCCGTCCGCATGTAGCTGATTTTGCCCGCTTCGTACAGCTTCTGCGCCACGCTCATCGTCTGGGCCACCGAAAAGCCCAGCTTGCGCGAGGCCTCCTGCTGCAAGGTCGAGGTAGTAAACGGCGCGGCCGGGCTGCGCTTGCCGGGCTTCTTATCAAGGCTCTCAATCTGATACGACGCACCCACGCAACGCTCCAGAAACGCCTCGGCTTCGGCCCGTACCTTATAACGGGTCGGCAATTCAGCCTCCAGCACCGCACCGCGGCCGGCATCAAAGCGGGCCACTACGCGGTAGGCGCTGGCGCTCAGGTGGCTGGCCACTTCGCGCTCGCGCTCTACTACCAGCCGCACGGCCACGCTCTGCACGCGGCCGGCGCTCAGGCCGGGCTTCACCTTTTTCCAGAGCACGGGGCTCAGCTCGAAGCCTACCAGGCGGTCGAGCACGCGGCGGGCCTGCTGGGCGTTCACCAAATCCTGGTTCACGGTGCGCGGGTCGGCGATGGCGGCCAGAATGGCGTTTTTGGTGATTTCGCGGAATACGATGCGGCGCGTTTTGGCTTCGGGCAGGTTCAGCGTTTCGGCCAGGTGCCACGAGATGGCTTCGCCCTCGCGGTCATCGTCACTCGCCAGCCAGACGGTTTCGGCTTCCTTCGAAAGTTTTTTCAGCTGCGCGATGAGCTCCCGTTTGTCGGGCGAAACAACATAAGTAGGTTTGAAACCATTGGCAATATCGATGGCATTGTTGTCCTTCGGCAAGTCGCGGACGTGGCCGTAGCTGGAACGCACCACGAAATCCTGGCCGAGGTAGCCTTCAATGGTTTTCGCCTTGGCCGGCGACTCGACGATAACTAAATTCTTGACCATGTGGGCGGGTAAGGGGTGCGGCAGTAGGAATGGGGAAACTGTAATGATGAAACGACCAGCTGCGCCGAAAAGTTAAAATTGGCCGCAAAGATGCCGCTTAATTCTTAGCAGTAGCATCCGGGAGCAATAATCCGGCCGGAGACACGCCGGGGGAACGAGTCGGCGGGCCGGCGGGTTCAGCGCCGTAGCCGGGGGCGTTACCTTTGCTTATTCGCGGCTAACCCCCGTACTTCGCCCTCCCGATTAGCTTTCCCCTTCCCGACTCGATACTCGTACTATATATGGCTTCCCCCCAGAATCCGCGACCCAAGTCCAGTCGTGCCGCTGCGCTTACTACGGATGCCTCTAACGGCGCTACGCCGGACGCCGGCGCGGTTTCGTCGCTCGATGTGGTGCGTACCAACAATGACCTGACCCGCAAAAGGGGCGGCTCGCGCGGCTCCGTCGATACCCAGGACCCGGGCTACGTCAACGACCAGCTCAACCGGGTGCTCTACGCCCTCGATGCCTTTAAGAAGGGCGACGTTTCGGTGCGGCTCACCAAGCAGAACGACGACATTTTCGCCGAAATCGCGGAAGCCTATAATTCGATGGTGGACATGATTGCCGGGGTAGGCGGCGAGGTGTCGCGCATCTCGAAAGTGGCCGGGGTAGAGGGCAACCTCAAGGCGCGGGCTTCGGCCGACGGGGCCGCCGGCTTCTGGCGCGACATGATTAACAACATCAACGGCCTGGTGGACAGCATCGCCGTGCCGGTGTTGGAAGTGGGCAAGGTACTGAAGAATATCAGCCGCGGCAATCTGGACGAAAGCTTCCAGATTCCGGTATCGGGCGACTTCAAGCTGATGGCCGAAACCATCAACAAAACGATTGACAACCTGAACATCTTCGCCGGCGAGGTAACCCGCGTGGCGCAGGAAGTAGGCACCGAGGGCAAGCTGGGCGGCCAGGCCTCGGTACCAAACGTGGGCGGCATCTGGAAAGACCTGACCGACAACGTGAACAACATGGCTTCGAACCTCACCGTGCAGGTGCGGGACATTGCCAACGTGGCCACGGCCGTAGCCAAGGGCGACCTGAGCCAGAAAATCACCGTTGATGTAAAGGGCGAATTCCTGCAGCTGAAGCAGAACCTGAACCAGATGGTGGACTCGCTGAACCTGTTTGCCGGCGAAGTAACCCGCGTGGCCCTCGAAGTGGGCACCGAGGGTAAGCTCGGCGGTCAGGCTTCGGTTCCCAACGTGGCTGGCGTGTGGAAGGAGCTGACCGACAACGTAAACAACATGGCCAGCAACCTGACGAGTCAGGTGCGGGACATTGCCAACGTGGCCACCGCCGTAGCCAAAGGCGACCTTAGCCAGAAAGTAACCGTTGACGTGAAAGGCGAGCTGCTCCAGCTGAAGCAGAACCTGAACCAGATGGTGGACTCGCTGAACCTGTTTGCCGGCGAGGTAACCCGCGTGGCCCAGGAAGTGGGCACCGAAGGCCGCCTCGGCGGCCAAGCGTCGGTGCCCAGCGTGGCCGGCGTGTGGAAAGACCTGACGGACAACGTAAACTACATGGCCAGCAACCTGACTTCTCAGGTGCGGGACATTGCTAATGTGGCCACCGCAGTAGCCAAAGGCGACCTGACTCAGACGGTAACCGTCGATGTAAAGGGCGAATTCCTGCAGCTGAAGCAGAACCTGAACCAGATGGTGGCGTCCCTCAACCTGTTTGCCGGCGAGGTAACCCGCGTGGCCCAGGAAGTGGGCACCGAAGGAAAACTGGGCGGCCAGGCCTCCGTGCCGAACGTGGCCGGTGTGTGGAAAGCCCTCACCGACAACGTAAACGACATGGCTGCGGCCTTGACCTCGCAGGTGCGGGACATTGCCAACGTGGCCACCGCCGTAGCCCGCGGCGACCTCAGCCAAAAGATGACGGTGAACGTGAAGGGCGAAATCCTGGAGCTGAAGAACATCCTCAACCAGATGGTGGACTCGCTGAACATCTTCGGCGACGAAGTAACCCGCGTGGCCCGCGAAGTAGGTACCGAAGGCAAGCTCGGCGGCCAGGCCGTGGTGCCCCGCGTAGGCGGCACCTGGAAAGAGCTGACGGACAACGTAAACACGATGGCCAGCAACCTGACCAGTCAGGTGCGGGACATTGCCAACGTGGCCACCGCCGTATCGAAAGGCGACCTTTCGCAGAAAATTACCGTCGATGTAAAAGGCGAGCTGTTGGACCTGAAGGACAACCTGAACCAGATGGTGGACTCGCTCAACATCTTTGCCGGCGAGGTAACCCGCGTGGCCCGCGAAGTGGGCACCGAGGGTATCCTCGGCGGTCAGGCCAACGTGCCCAAGGTATCGGGCACCTGGAAGGATTTGACGGACAACGTGAACACGATGGCCAGCAACCTGACGAGTCAGATGCGGGACATTGCCAACGTGGCCACCGCCGTAGCCAAAGGCGACCTGAGCCAGAAAATCACGGTAAATGTGCGCGGTGAGCTCCTCCAGTTGAAGGAAAACCTCAACGAAATGGTGGATTCGCTCAACATCTTCGGCGACGAGGTAACCCGCGTGGCCCGCGAAGTAGGTACCGAAGGCAAGCTCGGCGGCCAAGCCAAAGTGCCCAACGTGCGCGGCACCTGGAAAGACCTGACCGATAACGTGAACACGATGGCCAGCAACCTGACCTCTCAGGTACGGGACATTGCCAACGTGGCTACCGCCGTATCGCGCGGCGACCTCAGCCAGAAGGTATCGGTTGATGTAAAAGGCGAACTGCTGGACCTGAAGGACAACCTCAACCAGATGGTGGACTCACTGAACATCTTCGCCGGCGAAGTGACCCGCGTGGCCCAGGAAGTGGGCACCGAAGGCAAACTCGGCGGCCAGGCCAGCGTGCCAAACGTGGCCGGTGTGTGGAAAGAGTTGACCGACAACGTAAACTACATGGCCTCCAACCTCACCACGCAGGTGCGGGGCATTGTGAAAGTAGTAACGGCCGTATCGAAAGGTGACCTGACCCAGAAACTGACGCTGCAAGCCAAAGGCGAAGTAGCTGACCTGGCCGACACCATCAACAGCATGGTGGACGACCTCAACCGTCTCGCCGTCGAAGTTAGCCGCGTGGCTAAAGTGGCCGGTGTGGAAGGCAAGCTGACCGAGCGCGCCACGGTAGGCGGCGTATCGGGCAGCTGGAAAGAGCTGGTGGACACGCTCAACGCCCTTCTCGAGTCCATCGCCTCGCCGGTGCTCGAAGTGGCCCGCGTGGTGCGCGCCATCTCGGAAGGCGACCTGACCCAGCGTGTAGACGTACCGACTACGGGCGACATTCTGGCCATGGCCGACGCTCTGAACCTGGCCGTGGAGAACTTGAACGAGCTGCTCGGCGAAATCAACGACTCGTCGCAGATTGTGGGTACTTCTTCGGAAGAAATGGCCGGTAAAGGCCAGGAGATGAGCCGCGTAACCGTCGATGTGGCCCTGGCCATGCAGCAGATGGCCGAAGGCGCTCAGAACCAGGCATTGAAAACCGACCAGGCCTTCAAGCTGATTGAGGAAATCATGCAGGCCACCAAGGAAACGGCCAACAAGGCCGACGTCGTAAACAAATCGGCTATCTTGGGTGAGCAGACCTCGCAGCTCGGCCTGAAAACGGTGGCTGAAGTGGTGAAAAACATGGAAGAAATATCCAGCGCTGCTTCGCAGACCTCGCGCACCATTGAAGTACTGAGCACCCGCTCGGGCGAAATCAGCAAGTCGCTGGGCGTGATTACTGACATTGCCTCGCAAACCAACCTGCTGGCGCTAAACGCGGCCATCGAAGCTGCCCGCGCCGGGGAAGCCGGCCGTGGCTTCGCCGTAGTAGCTGAGGAAATTCGGAAGCTGGCTGAGAGCTCCCGCCGCTCGGCCAACGAAATTGCTACGCTGGTTGATGACGTGAAGAAGGATACGACCACGGCAGCCACGGCTATTTCGACCATGGAAAACCGGGTATTGAAAGGCAAGAACGCCACGTTCGAAGCCAGCTCGGCATTTAAGAACATTGCCACCAGCAGCGGCGAAACGCTCCGCACATCGCGCGACATTCTCACGGCCACCGAGGTTCAGAAAGCTTCGATTGGCGATGTGGTGAAGTATGTGGAGGAAGTGGTTGCCATTGCCGAGCAAACGGCTACCGGCACCCAGCAGGTAGCCGGTACGGCCAAGCAACTCTCGACGGCCATGCAGGAGCTGACCACCAGCTCGCAGCGCCTCACCGACATTGCCGACGACCTCCAGGCCGGCCTCGAAACCTTCCAGCTCAGCTCCTACGAGCCCGAGCCCGAGCCGGAACCCGTGCGCCGGGGAGCCCGCGACACGTACCGCGCCCGCGAATCGTATGTTGCCGCGCCGCAACCGCAGCACGGCATGGCTGCCCGCCGCTCCCAGAGCCGGGCTGAGGCTGCGCCAGCTGCTGAAACCAGCCGGCAGCCCAGCGCCACCCGTCGGGCCCGGCCCGAAGCCGCCGCACCCGTAGCGGCTCCGGCTCCCGCCCGCCGGGAGCGCCCGGTGCGGACGCGAGCAGTTGCCAAGGTGGAGGAGGCTCGCCCCGAGCCTGCTGCTACCGGCAAGGAGGCGAAAAATGGTAAAGCTGCGAAAACAGTCCAAGCCGGCAAAACGGCCGCCAAATCAAAAGTCAAATAACTCTCAATCCATTCGTTTAGCCCTTTTTCGACTAATCCCGCATGGCTGAGACTGAAGTACCCGCGCCCATTGCCAAGACCGAACGCGCCAAGCCCGCCGAACTGGTGCAGCTTATCGTGTTTCGGCTGGGCGATGAGGACTATGGCATTCGCATTGAGCAGGTGAAGGAAGTGACCGTGACGCCCGACGTGGCCCGCATGCCCAAAACCCCGCCTTTCATCAAGGGCATTGCCAACCTGCGCGGCGATATTATCGCCATTCTGGATTTGGAAGAGCGATTCCGGCTGCGGCCGGCCGGCCGCCCCATTCCCGAGCGCAGCTACATCATTGCCGTAGAAGCGGCCGACTACGTGCTCGGCCTGATGGTGCGCGAAGTGCCGCGCCCCTTCACCATGCCCCTGAGCCAGATTGAGCCTGCGCCGGAGTTCGTGCAGGATTCCAGCACCCGCGACAAGTACCTCGAAGGCATCGCCAAACTCCCGGAGGGCGGTGTTATCATCGTATTAGACATGCGCAAGCTGCTGACTCCAAGCGAAGTGATGCGCCTGCCGGGCAAAACGGCATCTTCATAGCGCCGACCCCGTACAAGGGTGGCCCGCAACTATGCTCGGCCACTCGTTAAATCTAACGTTCCCCAATTCCATGAATAAGCGCATCCTCATCGTCGACGACTCCTTTTATATGCGCACGATGCTCAAAAACATGCTCACCGATGCCGGCTACGAAGTAGTAGGCGAGGCCGCAAACGGTGCCCAGGCGGTGGAAATGGCCGCTTCGACGTCGCCCGACCTTATTACCCTTGACGTGATTCTGCCCGATAACACCGGACTGGACGTGCTGAAAAGCCTCCGCCAGATTCAGCCTTCTGCCAAAGTGGTGATGTGCAGCGCGGTAGGCCAGGAGGTTATCGTTACGGAAGCCATTGAAAATGGTGCTTTGGCTTACATCGTGAAGCCGTTCTCGGAAGAGAAAGTGCTGGAAATTGTGGGTGCGGCGCTGCAAAACGACGCTTCAGAACAGGCTGCGTAAGGTGCTGCGACAACTTTCCGTTGCCCTTCCACATTCCTTCGGAAACGATGGGAGGTGTGCGTGTGTGCCGGAAAGTTTAGGTATTAACTCAATTCACCCCGGCCAATGAAAACGCGCGACCAGGAATACCGGGAGCTTTTCATGGCCGAAGCGCTGGAGTATTACGACTCCATGAGCCGCCATTTGAGCGAGCTTGAGCGCAACCCCAACGCCGGCCCGGCCCTTAATGAGCTGTTCCGGCTCATGCACAACCTCAAGGCCAACGCCCGTGCCATGGGCTTTGCCGATTTGGGCGAAGTAGCACACCACCTCGAAACCCTGTTTGGGCTGATTCGGGACCAGGAGCGCACGTTCAGCGGCGCACTCATCAAGGTAGTTTTTGCCGGGGTTGATGCCTTGGGCAACATGATTCGGGCAGTGGGAGCCGACCAGGCCCTACCGGATGCCACCGCCCTGCTCGACAACCTCGACCGCCTGGTGCGGGGCGAAGAGCCTATTCTGGAAGAAGCCGAAGAGGCGGAATCGGAAGAGGAGTCAGGCAAGAAAATGGAGCTTTCTGACCTAGTATATATACAGGTTAAAAAACTTGATAATCTGCTGAATCTGGTTGGCGAGCTGGTTATTGACCGTGACCGGATTATGACGCTGGCGCAGGAAATCGGTAATCCCGCGCTGCTGGCCACTGCCCAGCACCTATTCCGCATTTCCGACGACTTGCAGTATAGCGTGATGGATGCCCGTCTGGTGGGCGTGGGGGTGCTATTGAATAAGTTTCCCCGGGTGGTGCGCGACGTAGCCAGCGCCGAAGACAAAGAAGTTGAGCTAATCCTCAGCGGTCAGGATGTGCAGATTGACCGCAACATCCTGCAAATCATTACCGATGCGCTGCTGCACCTGGTGCGCAACGCCGTCAGCCACGGCCTCGAAACCACCGCCCAACGGGCAGCGGCTGGCAAGCCCACCGTTGGCCACCTCACCCTTTCGGCCCTGACCGAGCGCGACGACGTGCTCATTCAGGTGCGCGACGATGGCCGGGGCATCGATACCGAAGCCGTGCGCCGCAAAGCCATTGAACGCGGCCTGACTACGGCCGCCGCCGCCCTGGATGAGCAAGCCGTTTGGGCGCTTCTGTTCGAGCCCGGCTTCTCCATGGCTAGCAAAGTCACCGATATTTCGGGCCGCGGCGTGGGCCTCGATGTGGTGAAGATGGCCCTCGACTCGTTGGGTGGCCAGCTGCGGGTGGAATCGCAGCTGGGCCAGGGTACTACGTTCACCTTGGTGTTGCCCACGTCCATTGCCGTGAAGGGCGCACTGCTGGTAGAAGTAGAGGAACGGCCCTATGCCATCCCGCTGATGCACACCGATACCGTATTGGCCCTGCAACCCGAGCAGATTTCGGTGGTAGGCGGCATGCTGGTGACGCATGTGCAGGGCCAGGCCGTGCCGCTGGTGCCATTGCAACTGCTGCTGCACGACGAGGGCGATGAACTGCTGCCCTTCGCCGATAAAGCAGATATGACTGGTGCCCAACAGGTTCTGGTTGTAAATTATAATAACCGCCGTCTGGGCTTGTTGGTTGACCGGTTCATCCGGCAGCAAAACATTGTCATCAAGCCCCTGAGTAAACCGTTGGATACCATTGACCTGTTTGGTGGCGTAACCCTGCTCGGCAGCGGGCAAGTATGCCTGGTGCTGGATGTGCCGGCTCTGACGCGCCTTTTTCTGACCAAACGTCCTTAATTTTTCTTTCTTTCACCCCAGTCCTCGCAGCTGCACTTTCCCCTATCTTTGACGTTATGGATTTATCGATGACTGATTTAGAGCGTGATATAATCCGCGAGATTCTAAACATCGGCCTGGCCCGCGCCGCCGATTCATTCGCCGTTATCGCCCAGGAGCGGGTGCTACTCGAGGTGCCCAATATCGACCTTTTGATGAGCGACGATATTCTGCACCGCGTGCGCGATTATCAGACCCGGCACGTGCCCATTCAGTCCGATATCCGGGGTGATTTCAACGGCACTACGCTCATGTTTTTCTCGGGCCAGCACGTTCAGCGCCTCTCACGGGTGTGCCTGCGCATGCAAACGCCCGAAACCCTGGAGCTGAATGAGCTGCAGGAGTCGCTGCTGCTCGAAATCAGCAATATCATTACCGGGGCATTGGTCACGCAGTTGGCCAATATTTTGAAAGCCAATATCTACGGTGCCCCACCGGTGGCCCCCAAAGGCGACATCGCTGAAAACCTGCAGAGCCTGCTGCCAGACCAGCAGCTACAGCCCCTCATTTTCTCGGTTATCACGCAGTTTTCGGACCGCGACAACACGGTGGAATTGCCGCTGATGCTGTTTTTTGACCGGGTAACGTTCCAGAAAATTCTGGAAATAATTCGTAGCTACGACTTTCTGGGCAGCCAGATGTCGGCCTGATACCTGTTTTAGGAATGCCTGACCGCGTTCCGGCCCGTCATGCCGCGCCGGCCGTTGCAATTCTCCCGCAGGCCCGTTCGCTGAACATGGGCCACTGCTTCCGGGAGTTGCAGCGGCCGGCGCGGCATGACGTTCTTTTTCGCCTTCAACTTTACTATTTACCTACGCAGCACCTCCAATGTCTAACGCGGACGCCTTAGCCCAAAAAATAGCTTCTTTCGACCCCAACGCGCCCGGCGATGTAGATAGCGGCATCTTCGGCCTGCCTTTCACGCCCGAGGAAGCGCAGGTAGTGGTAGTGCCCGTGCCGTGGGAGGTAACGGTGAGCTACCGCGCCGGTACGGCCGCCGGCCCGGCCGCCATCCGCGAAGCTTCATTGCAAGTGGACCTGTACGATTCTGACGTGCCCAACGCGTGGAAGCTCGGCCTGGCCATGGAGGAAGAGGACGAAACCATTGCCGAAGCCAGCCGCCGGCTGCGCCCCCTGGCCGCCGATTACATTGGCTGGCTGGAAGAAGGCCAGCCCGAGGCCGACCGCAAAAAGCACGAAGCCGTGCCCGCCCAGGCCACCGCCGAAGGCGACAAGATGATACAGTGGCTGAAAGCCAAAACCGGAGCCCTGCTCGATGCCGGCAAAGGCGTGGTGGTGCTGGGCGGCGACCACAGCACGCCCCTGGGCTACCTGCAAGCACTGGCCGAGCGCCACGAGGAATTCGCCATTCTGCAGTTTGATGCCCATTGCGACCTGCGCCCCGCCTACGAGGGCTTTAAGTACTCGCACGCCAGCATCATGCACAATGCCCTGCAGCTGCCGCAGGTGAAGAAGCTGGTACAGGTGGGCATTCGGGATTTCTGCCAGCAGGAGGCCGAATTCATCGACCAGTCCAACGGCCGGGTGGCGCTGTTCAGCCAGCGTTTCCTGAGCGACGAGAAGTTTGCCAAGAAGTCGTGGAAGAAAGTGTGCGGCAAAATTATCGCCCAGCTGCCTAAAAAGGTCTATATCAGCTTCGATATCGACGGTCTCGACCCCAAGCTGTGCCCTGGCACCGGCACGCCCGTACCCGGCGGCCTGGATTTTGAGGAAGCCACGTATTTGCTGCGGTCCATCGTGCGCGAGGGTATCCAAATCATCGGCTGCGACCTGAACGAAGTAGCGCCCGGCGACACCGAGTGGAACGCCATTGTGGGCGCGCGCCTGCTCTACCAACTTTGCAACTGGATGGCCGTATCGCAAGGACGGCTGCCGGCCAAAGGCATGCACGCCGAGTAAACCTTCTTTCACTTTTACCCTTGTTGCGATGTTAGGATTCATTCTCAAATTCATTCTTACCGCTGTGCTGGTGTATGGCCTCAGCATGGTGCTGCCGGGCGTGGTGCTGGGCGGCGTGGGCAGCGCGGCCATTCTGGTTATCGTGCTGGGCATTCTGAATGCCATTGTGAAACCCATTCTGCAAATTCTGGGCTTTCCCATCACGGTGCTCACGCTGGGCCTTTTCCTGCTGGTTATCAACGTCATCATTGTGAAGCTGGCCGATTTCCTGATGAGCAGCTTCGATGTGCACGGCTTGCTGAATGCGCTGTTATTCAGCTTGGCCCTGTCGGTGGTAAATGCCGTGGTGGATTTGGTAATGGATTAAATCTGGCTTTAGCCTTGAGCTGAAAAGCCCCGCTGCGGTACCATAACTGGTGCTGCGGCGGGGCTTTTCAGTGTTTTTAGCCCTCGGCTTGGGCAATGCTGCGCCGCCAGCGCCGCACGGCCCACCAGCCGGCCCCGCCCAGCAGCAGGAAGGGCCAGATGGCTACCATGCCAATCAGCAGACTGGTAATCAGCGTCCAGCCGGTGTAGAAAGATTCTACGAGGCGACTGGCGAATGATACAACCGGGGCCTCGGGTACGGGCTGGGGCAGGGTCTGGTAGCAGGTGAGCGAGATGGTGGAATAAGCCACTTCATCGTTGAGCGTTTTGAGGCGGCTTTCGGTGCTCTCAATTTCTTCCCGAACCTCGCCGATTTTGCCTTCCACTTCCAGCACTTCGCTGATTTTGCGGGCGCGGGCCAGCAGGTCGATGTAGCGCTTTTCGATGGCGCGCTTGGTGGCGAGGCGGGCAGCTACGTCGGCGTGCTGGGCCGTTACATCGTCGGTAGTCAGCTTTTTTTCTTCCACGGTGCCCAGGCCGCGCAACGAAGCCATCAGCGGCTGGAAGCGGGCGGGAGCCACCCGAATGGTTATCGCCTGCCGCCATTCGCCCTCGGCCCGCACCTCGGTAGCGGCGCTGAGGTACCCTCCGTTGCGGTGCACAAGGCTGTCGAGGCGGGCGCTGGCACGCGGCAGGCTGGCCACCTTCAGCCGTAAATCGGCGTGGTAAATGAGCAGGCGAGAGGGCGCAACGATTAATTCGGTATAGGGCCGGGGGCCCGGAATAACGTCGGCAGTCGCTTGGTCATCAGAATTTGGACTCTCCTGCAGGGGTGCTGGCGCACTCATCAGGTACTGTGGCGAGCGCGGAGCTACGTCGGCAACGGCTTCTGCATCATTCTTGGTGTGGCTACAGCCGCATAGCAGGGCTGCCAGCCCCAGGGCAATGCCAAGGGAGTATTTCATGATTCATTCGATGATAAAGTGAAACCAGAAACAGTAGCTGCGCAGCTCCTTTTATGCCAACGCACAAGCAGAAGTAACCCATATAGCCGGTAACAAAAAATGCCCGGCAGGAAGGCCGGGCATTTTTTTGCATCAAGCAACGCTTGCTTTACAGGCGGCGAATATCAGCCCCCAGCGCTTGCAGGCGCGTATCGATATTCTGATAGCCGCGGTCAATCTGCTCCACGTTTTCGATGGTGCTTTTGCCCTCGGCCGACAGCGCGGCGATGAGCAGGGCCACACCGGCGCGGATATCGGGCGAGGTCATGGTGATGCCGCGCAGGCGGGTGCGCTGGTCCAGGCCGATGACGGTGGCGCGGTGCGGGTCGCAAAGAATAACCTGCGCGCCCATGTCGATGAGCTTATCGACGAAGAACAGCCGCGACTCAAACATCTTCTGGTGAATGAGAACCGTGCCCTTGGCCTGACACGCCACTACCAGCACAATGCTGAGCAAGTCGGGCGTGAAGCCCGGCCAGGTATGGTCGCTCACCGTCAGAATGGAGCCGTCGAGGTAGGTGGCGATTTCGTAGTGCGGCTGGGCCGGAATGAAAATGTCATCGCCCCGGAATTCGAGCTGAATGCCCAGCTTGCGGAAAGTATCGGGGATGAGACCCAGCTCGGGAATCTGGCAGTCCTTAATGGTGATTTCGGAGCCCGTCATGGCCGCGAGGCCGATGAAGGAGCCAATTTCAATCATGTCTGGCAGCATGCGGTGCTCGGTGCCGCCCAGCTTTTCCACGCCCACGATGGTGAGCAGGTTGGAGCCAATGCCTTGAATATTAGCGCCCATACGCACCAGCATCCGGCACAGCTGCTGCAAGTAAGGCTCACAAGCGGCGTTGTAGATGGTGGTGGTACCCTCGGCCAGCACGGCGGCCATGAGGATGTTGGCCGTGCCGGT
This sequence comes from Hymenobacter artigasi, assembly GCF_012275535.1. GTDB lineage: Bacteria > Bacteroidota > Bacteroidia > Cytophagales > Hymenobacteraceae > Hymenobacter > Hymenobacter artigasi. The sequence continues at coordinate 125,856 of NZ_JAAVTK010000010.1, forward strand.
TACCGATGCTTCGTCGAGCAGCATGTGGGTGCCCGTCAACTTGCCATCTACCTTGATGCGGTAGAAATCGGTGCCTTCCAGCGTGAGCTTACCGCCCAGCTTTTCGAGGCCCAGAAAGTGGGTGTCCATTGGCCGGCGACCAATTTTATCGCCGCCCGGCTTGGGCAGCTGGCAGCGCCCGTAGCGCCCCAGCATGGGCCCGAGAATCATCACTGAGCCACGCAGCGCGCCGGCCTGGGCCACAAACTCGGGCGTGTCCATGTAGTCAAGGTTGATATTCTCGGCCTGGAAAACGTAGGTGTCGGAGGCCAGCTTGCCCACTTTCACGCCCATGTCGCGCAGCAGCTCAATGAGCTTGTTGACGTCGCGGATATCGGGAATGTTGCTGATGGTGACGGGTTCCGGCGTCAGCAGTACCGCGCAGAGAATCTGGAGGGCTTCGTTTTTAGCGCCCTGGGGCGTGATTTCACCGCGCAGGGCTTTGCCGCCGCGTACTTCAAATGCAGCCATATGATTTAAGAATAAAAATTTGTCATCCTGAGCGCAGCGAAGGACCTTATCACGTTGATGTTTTGAGTGGCAGAGCTTTTTTCACTGCAAACCGCCCAAACGTGATAAGGTCCTTCGCTGCGCTCAGGATGACAGGAAGTAAATGAAAAAATTACTGCGGGGGCTGCTGCGGCTCCTGGCTGCGGCCTTTCTTGCGCTTCTTGCCGTTCTTGTTGCCAAAGCCATTGCCCCGGTTGTCGCGGTCGCGGCCTTCGCGGCGGTCGCGGTTCTGGCCTTCGCGCTGCTGGGGCTGCGGCTGGGGCACAATGAACGGCTTCGTTCCGGCTGGTGCCGCCGGCATCTCAAACAGGTTTTCGCTGTCCACTAATGTCGGGTCGAGCGTGAGCTTGCCGCCCGAAAGCTCGCCCAAATGCCGCAGAATGGTTACGTCTTTGGCGTTTTCCTTATTGTGCTGGCGGTAAAGGAACTTCATCGTCCGGCCAATCTGGATGGTGGCCTGCTCGCGCTCGTCAGCATCCTCCAGAGTGAGGGCCTTCGCAATCAGAGCTTCAATGGCTGCGCCGTAGACGCGCAGTTTGGGGGCGGTGCGCGGGTAAGGCACGCGGCCGGGCTTTTCGGTGCGTACCGTGAGGCTGCGCAGGGCCACGGGGGCTTCCAGGGCCACGTCCTCGCCGGCCATGGCGTGCAGGTGGTTCCAGAGGCGGGTCTGGATTTCGGGCAGGTCGCGCAGGGCCGGCTGCAGGCGCAGCATGAGCTGCACAATGGCGGTGGCGCGCTTGGTGCGCTCGGCCACGTCCTCAATGTCTTTGAGGCCCTGAATGAGTTGGTAAGTGCTGTGCCCGTATTCGCGCACCAGCAGCTGCAGGTGGAAGGGCAGGGAATTAATATCAGTCATAAAAAGCAGGAGGGAGGCCGCCAGGGGCGGGACTCAGGCCAAAGATACGGATTTGGGGCCGGGGTAGGTAGTGTGGGATTTTAGAACGTCATGAACGTACACATTAGCACGTCATGCAGAGCATTATTCTGCGCATAAAGCAGAGACGAAGCATCTTGCCCGCAATAGTAAATCCATGCGATTGAAATTACTGTCTGCGGGCAAGATGCTTCGCTACGCGCTGCAGGACGTGCTTTTATGTCGTTCGGAATGCACTAATGCACCCGCAGCTTCGCGAAGCTTAGCAGCAGCACTTTCTCGCCTACTTCCTCAAACTGGATAGTAGCCTTGGTAGTACCCTGCTGCGTTTCGAGCGCGCTCACCATGCCGAAGCCGAACTTGGCGTGCTCCACGCGCTGGCCGGTTTGCAGCTTGGAAGTGTCGGAGGGTGCGAAGTCGGCCGGAGCTACGTATTTGGTGGCCTGCACCTTGCGCGGCGGCGTAGGAATCAGGTTTGAGCGCCGCTCAAATACATGCTGGAACGGCGAGCCCTCGGCCGGTCCGGGCCCGGAGGAAAATTTGAAATCGACAAAGCGCGGGTCAATTTCATCCAGAAAGCGGCTTTTCTCGCAGCTGCGCAGGTTGCCCCACTGGTAGCGCGAGGTGGCGTAGCTGAGCGTGAGCTTTTTCTCGGCCCGCGTGATGGCCACGTAGAACAAGCGGCGCTCTTCCTCCAAATCGGCCCGCGAGGTAATCATCATCTGGCTCGGAAAGAGGTTTTCCTCCATACCCACGATGTACACGTTGCGGAATTCCAGGCCCTTGGCCGAGTGAATGGTCATCAGCGTCACGGCTTCGCCTTCCTGGGCCGCGTCTTTTAGGTCCGAATCCGTCACCAGCGCAATATCCTGCAGGAAAGCACCGAGGCTTTTGTCCTCGCGCTCGGGGTCGTCCACGTACTCTTTGATGCCGTTCAGCAGCTCCTGAATGTTCTCGTAGCGTGAGAGGCCCTCGATGCTCTTGTCGGCGTACAGCTCCTCCAGCATGCCGGAGTTTTTGGCGATGAATTTGGCTGCTTCAAAGGCATCCTCCTTCTCGGCAACCACGATGTAGCTTTTGATTTTCTCGGCGAAGCCTACTACGGGGTTGCTCACCCGCGCCGCCATAAACTGGTCGGCGTGGGCCACTACTTCCCACAGCGTATGGTTGGCTTCGTCGGCCGTCGTAATCAGTTTGCTGATGGTGGTATCACCAATTCCGCGCTTCGGGTAATTAATTACCCGGCGAATAGCCTGCTCATCGTTCTGGTTGACGGTAAGCCGTAAATAAGCCACTAAATCCTTGATTTCCTTGCGCTGATAGAACGACAGGCCCCCAACAATTTTGTATTTAATATTTAATTTCCGCAACGATTCTTCCATCGCACGGCTTTGCGCGTTGGTGCGGTAAAGAATAGCAAAATTGTCGTACGATAAATGCCCGTTCATCTTATCCTCGAAGATGGAATTGGCCACCAATTTGCCCTCCTCGTTGTCCGAAGCCGCTTTTAGTACCTCAATCAGCGTGCCTTCCTCATTCTCCGAAAATACATCTTTGCGTAACTGCGCCTGGTTATTCTTAATGACGGAATTGGCGGCCCACACAATATTTTTCGTGGAGCGGTAATTCTGCTCCAGCTTAAATACCTGCAATTCGGGGTAGTCTTTCTCGAAATTAAGAATGTTGGTGATATCTGCCCCCCGGAAGGCGTAAATACTTTGCGCATCGTCGCCCACCACGCAGATATTTCGTTCTTTCGCCGCGAGCTTGCGGGTAATTAAATACTGCGAATAGTTGGTGTCCTGATATTCGTCCACCATCACGAACTTGAACATATTCTGGTATTTATTCAGAATATCGGCGTGGTCGCGAAACAGCACGTTGGTATTAAACAGCAGGTCGTCGAAATCCATGGCGCCGGCCTTGAAACAGCGCTGCTGATACTGCTGGTACAGAATCCCAATTTTGGGCCGCATCGCCGCCTCGTCATCGGCCTTGATGGCGGCATCGTTCAGGTACTGGTTGTGCGAAATCAGCTTGTTCTTGGCGGCCGAGATGCGGCCCAGCACCAGACTGGATTTGTAGAGCTTGTCGTCGAGCTCCAGCTCCTTCACAATCTGGCCAATCAGGGTTTTCGAGTCCTGCGAGTCGTAGATGGTGAAGCTGCGTGGATAACCGATTTTATCGGCCTCAGAGCGCAGGATTTTGGCAAAAACCGAGTGAAATGTGCCCATCCACAGGCTACGGGCCGCCGGGCCCACCACCTTTTCTACGCGGGCGCGCATTTCCTTGGCGGCCTTGTTGGTAAAAGTGAGGGCGAGGATGTTGAATGGGTCAACGCCTTTTTCGAGCAGATTGGCGATGCGATAGGTGAGCACCCGGGTTTTGCCCGAGCCAGCCCCGGCGATAATCATGCAGGGGCCTTCGGTTTGCATCACCGCAGCGGCTTGCGACGGATTGAGGAGGGAAAGATAATCTAGTGCCATATGCGAATAAGCCACTTTTTGAGCGGGTCTACAAAGGTACGGAGGCCCGGTGCAAAGCCTGCCACCCCGCATCAGGGCTTATCTTTGCAGCGGTTATTCGTAGGGCCCGGAGCTGGCCTCCGTCCGTCGTATGCGCCACTATTACATGTCGTTCAACGCCGGGCGGGGGTAAGCCCTTCCGGGTTGGACCCCGCACCCCACTTACAATGATTATTATCCAGGAAACGGTCATCTCCGATGACATCGCCGACAACTTTTTCGTCTGCAACCTCGACGCCTGCAAAGGAGCCTGCTGCGTGGAGGGCGACCTCGGCGCGCCGCTCGAAGAGCCCGAGCTACGGATTCTGGAACAGGAATACGCCAACATCAAGCCCTTCCTCACCGCGGCCGGGCAGGCCGCTATCGAAGCCCAGGGCTTGTACATCAAGGACTGGGAGGGCGATTTCAGCACCACCACCATTGAGGACAAAGAGTGCGCCTACGCCCTCTGGGACGAGCGCGGCATCCTGAAATGCGGCATTGAGCAGGCCTACCTGGCCGGCGCTACCACCTTCAAAAAGCCCATCAGTTGCCACCTGTACCCCATTCGCATCACGAAGTACGAAGGATTCGACGCGCTGAACTATGACCGGTGGAATATCTGCAACCCGGCCTGTGACTTTGGCGGCAAGCTGGGTGTGAAAGTGTACCAGTTTCTCAAGGAGCCATTAATTCGCAAGTACGGCGAGAGCTGGTACGGGCAGCTGGTGCAGGAAATTGAGCACCCGACGCCGGGAGGGAAGAAATAAAACTGTCATCCTGAACGCAGTGAAGGACCTTATCACGCAAGAACAAGTCGTTCTTGCGTGATAAGGTCCTTCACTGCGTTCAGGATGACAGATGCTTAGTTGTTAAATGTTTCCGTCACCACGATTTTCTCAATCTCATCGTTCGGCGAAATCTGGTCGATAACGTCCAGGCCTTCCACCACTTTGCCGAATACGGTGTGCACGCGGTCGAGGTGAGCGGTGTTGTCGCGCGAGTGCACGATGAAGAATTGCGAGCCGCCTGTGTTTTTGCCGGCGTGGGCCATGCTCAACGCGCCGCGCTCGTGGTACTGGTGGCCACCGCTGGTTTCGCAGTCGATTTTGTAGCCGGGGCCGCCGGTACCGGGCTGGCCCTTAGCGCCTTCGCGGGTGTTTGGGCAGCCGCCCTGAATAACGAAATTCGGGAGTACGCGGTGAAATTTCAGGCCGTCGTAGTAGCCTTTTTTGGCGAGGTCGGTGAAGTTCTTAACGGTGTTCGGAGCATCCTGCTCGTAGAACTCAACTTTCATTACACCCTTTTTGGTGTGGATTGCGGCAGTTTTCATGAATCGCGTTTTTTTAGCGGATTAAACAATTTTGCCGAAAGCAGACACTGCTTTCGGCCGGCGAAGGTAATAATTTGATGGGCTTACGAAACATCCGGGGTAGGCTATTGCTTCGTAAGCTCACAGCCGTAGTTTCGTTTACGGCAATAATTATTTTTCGCCTACCTGTTTTTCTTCCTTCACACCAACCTGTTTCATGAAAAAATCTTTTGCTCCCCTGCTGGTAGCCCTGGCTACTTCCCTCATGCTGGCTAGCTGCGGCAATGACAAGCCCGCCACCACCGAAACCGAAACGGTTAGCACCGTAAATCCCGCCGATTCCATCGCATCGATGGCCGGCGATTCGGCCCGCATGGCCAAGCCCGAGGGCGTGATGGTAGACGGCGTGGCCATGACGGCTGATAAGAACATCGTGGAAAATGCTGCCGGTGCCAAGAGCGTAAGCACGCTGGTTGCCGCTGTGAAGCAGGCTGGCCTAGTTGAGACCCTGAGCGGTACGGGTCCCTTCACCGTATTTGCCCCCACCAACGCTGCCTTCGACAAGCTGCCCAAAGGTGCCGTAGCCGGCCTGATGGACCCCGCCAGCAAAGCCAAACTGGCCGCTGTGCTCACCTACCACGTAATCCCCGGCCGCCTCGTGGCCGCCGACCTGAAAGACGGTCAGGAGCTGACCACTGTGAACGGCGAAAAGCTGCACGTGACGGTGAAAAATGGCCAGGTTATGGTTGGCAATGGTAAAGATGCCCCCGCTACCGTACAAATCGCCGACGTAATTTCGAGCAATGGCGTGACCCACGTAATCGACACTGTCGTGCTGCCTGCAGCCAAGTAATACGACGGCGCTTGCGCCTCAATAAAAAAGGAGGAGCGACGAACGAAGAATTGCCAGTTGGTAATTCCTCGTTCGTCGCTCCTCCTTTTTTATTGAGGCGCAGCGCTAGTGCCGGTTATCCTCGCCGGCCAGCATGCTCAGGTAGCTGTCGTAGCGGGGCAGGGCAATGCGACCCTGGTCCACGGCTTCGCGCACGGCACAGCCGGGCTCGTGGGTGTGCTGGCAGTTGTGGTAGCGGCACTGGCCCAGCAGGGCGCGGAACTCGGGGAAGTAGCCGGCCAGCTCGGCGGGCGGCAAATCCACGAGGCCCAGCTCTTTGATGCCGGGCGTGTCGATAATGAAGGTGCCGGGGCGCACTTCCAGCATCTCGGCGAAGGTGGTGGTGTGCACGCCTTTATCGGAGAATTCGCTGATTTCGGCAGTTTTCAGGTCGAGGTCGGGCACCAGGGCATTGATGAGCGTGCTTTTACCCACGCCGGAGTGGCCGGCCAGCAGGCTCACTTTGCCATCAAGCAAGTGGTCGATTTCGGGCACGCCCTCGCCCGTAGTGGCGGCGCAGGTGCGGCTGGGGTAGCCCAGGCTGGCATACATGCCCGCAATCTGGGCCTGGTATTCGAAGCCGTCCTCGTCGTACAAATCGGTTTTGTTAAAGAGCAGTGTGACGGGAATGTGGTAGGCCTCGGCCGTCACCAAAAACCGGTCGATAAACCCGAACGAGGTAGCCGGGGATACCAGCGTCACGACCAGCAGCGCCTGGTCCAGATTGGCCGCTACGATGTGAACGTGGCCGGTTTTGTGCACCGAGCGGCGCACGATGTAGTTGCGGCGCGGCGCGATGTGCGAGATAACGCCCGCGCCTTCGGTCTGGGCTTCAATGCTGAAATCGACCAGGTCGCCCACGGCCAGCGGATTGCTGGCTTTCAAGCCCTTAATCTTGAATTTGCCGCGTAGGCGGCAGCGGTACAGCTGCCCGGTTCCAAGGCCGCGCACAATGTACCACGAGCCCGTGGACTTCACTACGATGCCGTGCAGCAGGCCGGTGGGGCCATCGGGGAGATAGGTATCGGCAGTGGTTGTCGTTGTCATGCGGGAGTGAGGGTGCGCAGGGCCGCCATGATGGTGCGCGTGGCCCCGGCCTGGTCGTGCACGTAATCGAGAATGGTGTCCTGGAGGCGCAGGCGGGCTTCGTTGGTGTTCCAGAGGTAAGTGAAGGCGGCTTCCAGCTCGGCGCCGCTGTGCACGGAGAAAGCGCCTTTCATCGCCACCAGCTCCACGGCCTCCTGAAACTTGCCGTATGTAGGCCCAAAAAACAGCGGCAGGCCGAACGCGGCCGCCTCCAGCGTGTTGTGCAGGCCCTTGCCGAACGCGCCGCCCACGTAGGCGTATTCGCCAAACCGATAGAGCTGGCTAAGCAAGCCCACGTTATCAAACAGCAGCACGCGGGCCTGAGCCACGGTAGCCACGTCGGCCAGCGAGTAGCGCTGCACCGGCCCCGGCAGTGTGGTTTCCACCAGCCGCAGGTTGGTTTCCGTCACTTCGTGCGGGGCGATGAGCACGCGCAGCTCCGGGCCGTAGCGTGCCAGCAGCGGGCGCAGCACGGGCAAGTCTTCGGCCCAGCTGCTGCCCACCACCAGCACGGGCGCGCCGTCGGCCACGAAGGCATCAACCAGCGGCAGCGAGCGGGCCGGGGCAAGCGCGGTGGCCACCACGGTATCGAAACGGGTATCGCCGGCCACGCTCACCTGTTGAACTCCGACGCCGCGCAGCAACTGGGCCGATGCTTCGTTCTGCGTGAAAATATGTGTGAAGCGTCCGAGTATTTTCCGGAAGAAGCCGCCCCAGGGCTTGAAAAATACTTGCTCAGGCCGGAAAATAGCCGATACCACAATGGCCGGAATGCGGCGTTGAAACGCCTCATCCAGAAAATGATACCAGAACTCATACTTCACAAATACCACCAGGCGGGGCTGCACTGCATCCAGAAAAGCCCAGGCATTGGCGCGGGTATCCAGCGGGAGGTAGAAAATATAGTCGGCCCCCGACCAGTTTTTGCGAATTTCGTAGCCCGAGGGCGAGAAAAACGTGAGCACCACCTTGGTGCCGGGGTGCGCCTGCCGGTAGGCTTCTATCAGCGGGCGGCCCTGCTCAAACTCGCCCAGCGAGGCGCAGTGAAACCACACGCGGGGCGCGGCATCGGGCCCAATGGTTTGGTTAATGTGGGCCAGCAGCCCGCGCCGGCCCGCCACCCAGGCGGCGGCCTTGGGCACGAACGGCGCTAACAGCCGGAGCAACAGGCCATACAGGCCCAGGGCGGTATCGTAGAAGAAAAGCAAGGCCCAAAATTACGCACTGCGCGCCCAGTCGATGTTTCGGGCCACGGTTAAATCTCCTTATCAGCTTCCCAGTCCACGGGGCAGGCCTCGCCGTTGTTCTCGTAGAACTGCAGGGCGTCAATCATGCGCAGGGCTTCGCCGAGGCTGCGGCCCAAGGGCCGGTCGTTCACGAGCTGGTGGCGCACAATGCCGTCGCGGTCAATCAGAAACAGGCCCCGGTAGGCCATTGGTGAGCCCACATAAGTCATTTCACCTTGCTCGGTGTAGTCGTAGTGGCCGCCCAGCACGTCGTAGTTGGCCGAAATGGTTTTGGTGGCATCGGCCACCAGTGGGTAAGCCACGCCGGCAATGCCGCCCTGGTCGCGGGGCGTTTCCTGCCAGGCCAGGTGGGCGTAGTGCGAGTCGGTAGAGCAGCCCACCACGGCCACGCCCCGGCGCTCAAACTCCGCCAGCCGGTCCTGAAATGCCAGAATTTCGGTGGGGCACACCCGGCTGAAATCAGCCGGGTAGAAGTAGAATAATACGTGCTTCTTGCCCAGGTAACGGTCGAGCGAAAATTCTTCTTCGGTCTTGCCGCCAATCACGGCCGTGGCCTTGAAGGAAGGGGCGCGCTTGCCCACGAGAACTGCCATGCGGAGAGAGAGAGTATTGGTTATTCGAATAATGTGTCATCCTGAGCGGAGCGAAGGACCTTCTCACCGATGAACGAAAGTCGGTCTAACGTAATAAGGTCCTTCGCTCTGCTCAGGATGACAAACGCGTTATCTGCTGGCTAGGTTGGCGCTGCCTTCAGCCTCAGCCCTGGCACACAAACTGAAACGTGTGGCGCGTGCGCTGCTCCAGCAGCAGGCGTTTGCCAGCCGTGAGGCGCGCAATGCTAGCCGCATCGTAGTTTTTGATGGTGAACAGCGTGAGCCCGGTATTGTAGTGCAGCGTGAACTGCTCGCGCAGCAAATCGAGCAGCTGGTGCACCCGCCGTTCCGAAAAATCGACACATACCGAAAAGCTGATGGCCGAGTTCTGCATCACGTTAATCTTGAGTTTGGCCTGCGCCAGCGCCGCGAAAATCACCGCCATATTCTCTTCCGAGATAAACGAAAAATCCTTGCTCGCGAAGGACAGCAGCGCCTGGTCCGTCTTCCGGATAAAGGCCGGGGCCAGCGCCGGGTGCTGACACTCGTGAATGAGCGTGCCCGCCGCCTCGGGGTCCAGAAACGACTTCACGCGCAGCGGAATGTTGCGGTCGGCCAGCGGTTTCAGCGTTTTGGGGTGGATGACGGACGCGCCGTAATACGCCATCTCAATTGTTTCGCGGTAGCTGATTTCGGGGTAGCACACCGTGTCGGGGAAGATTTTGGGGTCGGCGTTCAGCAGGCCCGCCACATCTTTCCAGATGGTCACCGACTCGGCCCGCAGGCAGTAGGCCAAGATGGCGGCCGTGTAGTCGGAGCCCTCGCGGCCGAGGGTTGTAGTGCGGCCGTCGGCGGTGCCGCCCAGGAAGCCTTGGGTCACTACTAGGCCCCTTGCCAAGAGTGGGGGCAAAGCCGCGTCGATGTTGCGCTCGGTGGCGGCCCAGTCCACACGGGCCTCGCGCCAGTTGCCATCTGTGCAGATGAGGGACCGGCAGTCGAGCCACTGCGCCCCTAAGGCTTTTGCCATGATGAGCGACGACAGCAACTCGCCGTAGCCTACAATCTGGTCGTACTGCTGGTCATAGTCACCGGGCATCACGCCGCCCAGCCGCTCCGGCAATTCTTCCAGCAGGGTGCCCAGAGTGACCCCACCGTAGCCCAGGCCCGGCACCCCAAACTTGTCGTCGGGCTCGGAAGCCACGGCATCGGCTACCCCGCAGTGAAACTGGTCCAAGGTCCGTAGCTTCTCAGTGTAAGCCTGTCCAGCATACGCCAACTCATAAATCTCCTCCAGAGCATTAGTCGTCTTACCCATCGCCGACACCACAATCACCAGCGGCCCTTTTGGCCCAAAGTCCCGCACGATGCGGCAGAGGTTGAGAATAGCCGCCGCATCCTTCACCGACGCGCCGCCAAATTTGTACACCTGAAGTCCCTGTCCCTGTTCCATAGACCCCAAAAGTAGCGCCGCCGGCCGCAAATGCGGTTTTCCAGGCGCTTTGCCGCCACTGCCGGGCCTTCTGCCAGGGCTTGGATATGCTCTGATAAAAATCCGCTGCCAAAGCAACCGATTGCACTTCGCCCCCGCTAGAGTAGCTTTGTTGAGCATTCCCGCTACCTCATTTCGACTCCCAACTCGCTTATGGACCACAATAAACTGGCCCTACCCGTCGGCACTACCCTCGACCGTTTCATCATGCGCAAGCAGGAAGATTTCCCTTACGCCACGGGGGAACTCTCTCAGCTACTGCGCGATATCGCCCTGGCCGCCAAGATTGTAAACCGCGAAATCAACCGCTCCGGCCTCATCGATATTGCAGGCGCCTACGGCAGCCAGAACATCCAGGGCGAGGACCAGCAAAAGCTCGACGTCATTGCCAACATCCGCTTCATCCGCGCCCTGCGCAACGGGGGCGAAGTCTGCACCATCATCTCCGAGGAGGACGATGAGATGATTCAGACCGGCAACAATCAGGGCAAGTATGTGGTGGCCATCGACCCGCTCGACGGGTCGAGCAACATCGATGTAAACGTGAGCATCGGCACCATTTTCAGCATCTACCGCCGCGTATCGCCCACCGGCCGCGAGGGCACCGTGGCCGACTGCCAGCAGCCCGGCACCCACCAGGTGGCCGCCGGCTACGTCATCTACGGCTCCAGCACCATGATGGTCTACACGACCGGCAACGGTGTGAATGGCTTCACCTACGAGCATTCGCTGGGCGAATTCTTCCTCTCGCACCCCGATATTCAGACGCCCAAAACCGGCACTGTCTATTCCATCAACGAGGGCAGCTCCGAGTCGTTTGCGCCCGGCGTGGCGGCCTTCGTGAAGCAGTGCAAAGACCAGCACTTTTCAGCCCGCTACATCGGCTCGCTCGTTGCCGATTTTCACCGCAACCTGCTCAAGGGCGGTATATACATCTATCCCGCCACCGCCAAAAGCCCCAACGGCAAGCTGCGCCTCATGTACGAGTGCAACCCCCTGGCCTTCATCGTGGAACAGGCTGGCGGCAAGAGCAGCAACGGCAATCGGCGCACCATGGAAATCGAGCCCCAGACGCCGCACGAGCGTTGCCCCGTTTTCATCGGCAGCAAAGACCTCGTGGAGCAGGCCGAAGCCCTGATTGCCCTGCACCTGCAGGCCAAAGAGCAGCCCGCCAAAGAGGCCAAAACCAAAGTCGATACCGCTAAATAAGCACCCCGTCATGCTGAGCTTGCCGAAGCATTTCGCGTGCTTTAGTAATCAATACTGAATCAACGAAGTGGTAGAGATGCTTCGGCAAGGTCAGCATGACCGTTCCTGCAGCCACAACAAAAAAGCCGTTCCTGATATCAGGAACGGCTTTTTTGTTGTGGCTGCAGGTCGAACTACTCGGCCTTCTTGCGGCTTTTCTTGGCCGGGGCGGTAGCCTCCGGGTTGCCTTCGGCGGTTGGTGCTTCATCGGCTGCGCCAATTACGCCACCGGTGCTCAGGGGCTCGTCGGCGCTGGGCTCGGTGTCGGCTTTAGAGGCTTTGGCCGATTTGGCTTTTGCTTTCGGCGCTTCTTCCGTCGTTGCTGGTGCTTCTTCGGTGGCTTCGGCAGCAGCGGCCTCCTGGTAGGGGCGGTGCTTGCTCACGATGCCGTACCAGCTGGCCAGTTTCTTAATATCGGACAGGTACACGCGGTCGCGGTCGTAGTCGGGAATCACGCCGGCCAGGAAACCGGTCAGCTCATCCTCGCTCGACTTGGCCGTCACGGGCGATGCCGCGCCATGCTTCTGGTAGATGCGCTCGAATACTTCCGTCAGCGGCACCGTCTCTTCGGGGTCTTGAGTGTAAATGGAAATCTCCGACAGCAGCGACACCTTGTTGCGGGCCGGGGCCAGCGTGCGGGTTGCTTTTTCGTCGAGGCTCTCGACCAACACGCCGTGGCGGGCGGCGCGCACCAGGCGGTACAGGCCGGGCATGCCGCTGATGGCGGCCAACTCTTGCAATTCGTAGGGCATTTTTGGGAATATTGAGAATGAAGAATGAAAAGAAAGAATGAGGAATGAAGCAAGAAACGCCGTTGGGCCATTTCACCAGCTTCATTCCTCATTCCTCCTTCTTCAGGGCAAAACTACGGATTATTGTCCTTCCGTCGCGTTCGAGCCCGTCACGCCGAGCTTGAACACGATGGGCAGGCTGGTCAGAATTGGATATTCCGGGGCCTTGAACTTCAGCAGGCGCACCACGCGCAGGGCCTCTTCGCCCGTGCCGCCGCCCACCTGCTTCACCAGCTTCACCCCCGACATGGTGCCGTCCGGGTTCAGCGTGAAGCTCACAATGCACTGGCCCTGAATGCGGTTGCGCTTAGCCATTAGTGGGTACTTCAGCTCCTTGCCAATGAAGTCGTACATGGCTACCTGGCCACCTTCGTAGTATTCAGCCACCGGAATCACCTTGCCGGCCGACCCAATGCCCGTGCCCTTCTCGGCCTGCGACTTGGGCGGCGCCGTATTGGGAGTGGTTTGGGCGGCGGCCGGCGCGGCGGCCAGCAGCAGCAAGCCCAAGGCAAGCTGCGGAATGGAAATATTTTTGGTCATGATGTAAATAAAGGGCGGAGGAAAACAGGAGGAAAATGCAGCCCATGCGGGCCAGTGGGTGGTTGGCAATTTCGGGGCCAATCTACGCATTGGCGGCGGCATCGGCCACCCATTGCTCGTTCACGTCGGTAATAAAATTCAGCACTTCGTCGCGGCCCAGGCCGGTCTCGGCCGAGGTCAGGAAGTAGCGCGGCAGCTCGTCCCAGATTTCGCTCATCTTGCGCAGGTACTCGGTCAGCAGGGCCTTGGTCTGGGCCGTCGACTGCTTGTCGGCTTTCGTGAAAATCATCACGAAGGGAATGCCCTCTTCGCCCAGCTTTTCCATGAATTCCAAATCGGCGGCCTGCGGCGCGTGGCGCGAGTCAATCAGCACACACACGCACATCAGGTTGGCCCGGTTGCGCAGGTAGTAATTAATCATCTTGGCCCATTCGGCCCGCGAAGTCTTGCTCACCTTGGCGTAGCCGTAGCCCGGCAAATCGACCAGAAACCAGTTGTCGTTGATGACGAAATGATTAATTAATTGCGTCTTGCCCGGCGAGGACGACGTTTTGGCCAGCGCCTTGCGCTCCGTCAGCATATTAATAAGCGACGATTTTCCCACGTTGGAGCGGCCGATAAAAGCGTATTCGGGCAGCGTAGGAGCGGGGCATAAGTCGGCCCGCGAATTACTCATTAGAAAGCGCGCGTCGTGAATAACCATAGATAAGGCGGAGAATAAACGGGGAATTAACAAGCTGTAAAATTACGCCGGAATGCTACCTGACGCCGAATAAATAAAAATGCGTCAATGGATGGCTATTTCATTGGTGCTTCTATATTTGCGCGGCATGCCAGCCAAACCAGCCAGCCACTGCCGCCGAACTCGACCACACCTGAATGGCCGAAATTTTGCCTAAAACCGCATTTCGCAACCAAACAGCCTATCTTTGCCCGTCGTTGGCTTTGCCATGGCGTGTCTTCGTGTGGGCTTTTCGTCCCAATAGTCGGTTACCTTCTGCGCAAAAGCGCATTAAAGCCTAACCCTATCGCGGTTTTTCAGTATAAGCCCAAAATATAGTTTTCTGCGGCTGCTCCGGCGGCGCACCCTTCCCTTACAATCCCTTCAGAAATTTCTTTTTTTCAAATCTCTCCTCAAATGGACAACTTATCCAGAAGGTTACTGCAAGCGTCGTGCGCCGTTGCCCTCACCGCCGCAATTGCCTCCCCGGCACAGGCGCAAAGCACGCGTAAGGACCTTAAAACCGGCAACAAGTTCTTCGAGCAGGAAAACTACCGCGCTGCCCTTCCATACTACGAAAAGGTATTGGCCAAAGACCCGAACAACGCCAAAGCGCTGTTCAACGCCGGCATTTCCTACATGTCTTTCGACAAGGAAAAGGCCAGCGACTACATCTACAAAGCGCAGAAGCTGAAGCCGAAAGTTTCGAAAGACGTGGAATACTGGCTCGGCCGGGTTGACCACCTCAACTACAACTTCGACGAGGCCGTGGCCCACTTTCAGGCCTACAATGCTACCCTGAAGAAGAACGACCAGCGCAAAGAAGAGCTGGCACAGCTCATTCAGCACAGCAAGAATGCCAAGGTGCAGTTCAACTCGCCCAAGGACATCTTCGTGAAGAACCTGGGTCCCACCATCAACACGCAGTTCTCGGAGCACAGCCCCGTAATTTCGTCGGATAACAAGATGCTCATTTTCACCTCGCGGGGTGAGAACGTGACCGGTGCTACCGGCAGCGTGAGCGACAAGAAAAATAAAAGTGTTGCCGCCGACGGTGAGTACTACGAAGATATCTTCGAAGCAACCCGCGTGGATGACGAGAACTGGCAGAAGCCCCGCTCGCTGAGCGGCGTGCTGAACGGTAAAGGCCACGATGCCTCCATCCAGCTATTCGACAACGATACCAAGATGTTGATGTACCGTAACGATAACAACGGCGACATCTTCGTAACTGACAAAAGCGGCGGCGACTGGACGGCTCCTAAGTCCCTGGATGGCAACATCAACTCGAAAGCGTTCGAGTCGGATGCCTTCATCACGCCCGACGGCCTGACCATCTACTTCTCGACCGGCAAATACTCGGAAGATGGTACGCTGGACCTGTACACCTCGACCCGCACTTCGACGGGTTCGGACTGGGGTACGGCCCGTTCACTGGGTGCCAACATCAACACCAAGTACGACGACGACAGCCCCTACCTGAGCAAGGACGGCAAGACGCTATACTTCTCGTCGCGCGGCCACAACACCATGGGCGGCTACGACATTTTCAAGTCGGACTACGACGAAGCTGGCCGCAAGTGGGGCCCGGCCCAGAACATGGGCTACCCCGTGAACACGCCGGACGATGACTCCTACTACCGCCTGAGTCCCGATGGCTCGTATGCTTACCTGAGCTCGTACCGCATTGGCGGCTACGGTGAGAAGGACATCTACACCATCAATTACATCAAGAACGCCAACATCGTTGGTAAGGTGTTCTCGTCGAAAGACAGCACCACGGTAATTCCGGGTGTGGAGCTGGTGTTTAGTGGTTCGCAGGCTGACAAAACGGCTTTGAGCTTCCGCGACGTGACCAAGCCCGATGGTGCTTACCAGGTGGCCGTGCTTTCGGGCCGTACCTACCAGGTAGCCGTTAGCAAGGATGGTAAGCCGATTGAGACGCAGGAGTTTGCCGTGCCGGTTTCGACGAACGACTCGACGACCATCACGAAGAACTTCTACATCAACTACGTAGATACGACGGCGACTGGCCTCTTCGCTACCAAGAACATCTACTTCGATACCGACAAGTACAAGCTGCGTCCGGAGTCGATTACGACCCTGAAGGAAATCAGCCAGGTGCTGACGGCTAACCCCGGCATCAACATCTCGGTAGAAGGCCATTGCGACTCGCGTAACACCGACGAGTACAACATGGTACTCGGCCAGAACCGCGCCAACGCCGCCTTCAACTACCTGAAGAAGCAGGGCATTGCTGAGGCTCGCATGACGACCGTGAGCTACGGCGAGCGTCGTCCGGCCGCGCCGAACGATTCGCCTGAGAACATGCAGCTTAACCGCCGCGATGAGTTCAAAGTGGTGCTGAAGGAAGGCGAAACCATGCCGACCATGACGGCTCCAACCAGCGCTACCGGCACTGGCATGAGCGGTTCCACGACCACTACGACCACAACAGCTGTTCCGCTGAGCCCCGGCAAGAGCAAGGTAAAACTGGCTGATGGCACCAAGGTGAAGACCAAGGTGGACGAGGATTCGGACAAAGTGAAGGTTAAAACCAAAGGTAGCGCTGGTGAGAAGTCGAAGACCGTGACCAAAAACGGTGAGCTCGATGCCAAAGCCAAAGACGCCAACGGCGAAAAAACCAAAGTGAAAGCCAAGAACTAATTATTGTTCAGGCAATTAAATTGGGAAGCGGGCCGGGCAGTTTGTCCGGCCCGCTTTTTATTATCACGCGTTCGGGGGCGCTGCCATTCTTTTATGGGGTTGCCCGCTAACAAACCAGCCCGATTGGGCGTTGGGGGAGAACAATTTTCCCGCTTCATTAACGTTCTTTGCGCCCGCACATGGCCGTCGTACCCTACAAAGACAATTCCGCCGATAAGAAATCGCAGGTTGCCCAGATGTTTAACTCCATCGCGGGCAAGTACGATTTTCTCAATCATTTTCTAAGCGCAGGCACCGACATTTACTGGCGGCGCAAAGCGGTAGATGAGTTGAAAGCCCTGCGCCCGGCCCGCATTCTGGATATTGCGACCGGTACTGCCGATTTCGCCATTGAAACCCTGCGGGCCGCCGCCCCCGATGCCCGGATAACGGGCGTTGACATCTCGGAAGGGATGCTGGAGGTGGGACGGCGCAAGCTGGCCGCCAAAGGCCTGGGCCACCGCATTCAGCTGGAGTTGGGCGACTCGGAGAACCTGCCGTTTGAAGACGGTGAGTTTGACGCGGTGACGGCCTCTTTTGGGGTGCGCAACTTTGCGCATCTCGAAGCCGGTCTTTCCGAAATGTGGCGGGTACTGCGGCCGGGGGGTAAGCTTGTTATCCTGGAATTCAGCAAGCCCAGCGCTTTTCCCTTTAAGCAAGCGTATAATTTTTATTTTAGTCGGGTACTGCCGGTCTTTGGCAAGATGATTTCCAAAGACCAGTCGGCGTATACCTATCTGCCGGCCTCGGTGCAGGCCTTCCCCGACGGTCCCGATTTCCTGGCTATTCTCGCTAAGGTCGGCTTCAAAGAACCTGCATGGCAACCACTCACCTTCGGAATAAGCTCCATTTACACCGCGCAGAAGTAAAGCGCCTGCTGCTGCTGGGCTTGCTGGCGCTGCTGCTGCCCACGGCCGCAATGGCACAGCGCAAAGCTCAGTCGCGGGCCAACCGGGGCAAAAACGGCACTATTAAATCCATCACGGTGCAGAACCTGCCGGGCTACGATGACCGGTGGTTTCACCCGGGTATGTACATCAGCGGCTCGGCTTCGCGGTTTGTGATTGAGCAATCGAGCAATTACATCTCCAGCCAGTACGTGACGGCCAATTCCATCTACAGCCCGAGTCTGGGGGTAGGTTTTATTGGCGATGCGCGGCTTGGCGGGCCCCGCTCACCGTTTATTTTTCGCTTTGCGCCCGGGGTAAATTTCCTGACGCGGAAGGTGGAATTCACGCCGCGCAACTACCCGGTGCCGGACTCCATTGTGACGCAGGAAGTGACCTCGACGGTGGTGCAGTTTCCGCTGCTGATTAAATATCAGTCGGACCGGCGGCGCAATGCGCGGATGTATATGATTGCCGGTATCAGCCCGAGCATCACGGCCAGCAACCGCCGCAGCGACCCGTTGCGCAACCAACTGCAGGCGCTCAACAGCGACCTGACGCTGGAGTATGGCGTGGGCCTGGACCTGTTCTACCCGCTGTTTAAGCTGGCGCCGGAGCTGCGGTTTTCGCACGGCCTGAAAAACCTGCTGGTAGGGCACAACGATGTGTTCAGCAACAGCTTGCAGTACATGAGCACCAATTCGGTGACGCTGTACATCAATATTCAAAACTAATCTTTCAGTAGTCGGTATTGGGGAGCCGGCAGTTGGATAAATATGTCCGACTGCTGGTTTCTTAATACCGATTTCTTATTTCAACAAAATGAAAACTGCTTTCGTAACCGGCGCATCGTCGGGCATTGGCCGGGCTACGGCCGTGGCGCTGGCCAAGGCCGGCTACCAACTGGTGGTGACCGGGCGGCGCCGTGAGCGGCTGGATGAGCTGGTGGCAGAGCTGGCCCCCGTGCCGGTGCACGTGCTCACGTTCGACGTGCGCGACCGGGCGGCGGTGGATGCGGCCGTGGCCACCTTGCCCGAGGCACTGCGTGCTCCCGATGTGCTGGTGAATAATGCCGGTGGCGCGCACGGCCTGAATCCCATTCAGGCCGGCGACCCGGCCGACTGGGACCAAATGCTGGATTCCAACGTACGCGGCCTGCTGAACGTGACCCACGCCCTGCTGCCGGGCATGACGGCCCGCCAAACAGGCTTCATCCTGAACATTGGCTCCATTGCCGGGCAGGAAGCGTATGCCAACGGCAACGTGTATTGCGCCACCAAGGCCGCCGTGCAGATGCTCACCAAAACTATGCGCCTCGACCTCCTGCCCACCGGTGTGCGGGTAGCCGAGGTGAACCCCGGAGCCGTGGAAACCGAGTTCTCGCAGGTGCGCTTCAAGGGCGATGAGGCGCGGGCAGCCAAAGTGTACGAAGGGTTTGAGCCGCTGAAGCCCGAGGATATTGCCGAGGTGATTGTGTTTATGGTGACGCGCCCGCCGCACGTAACCATTGCCGAAGTGCTGGTGCTGGCTGGCGCGCAGGGCGCGGCCACCACGATTAACCGGAAGTAATCGGCTTGGAATAAAAAAGCCCCGCTGGCTGCTTTAAAGCGTAGCTAGCGGGGCTTTTTTTATTGCTCTGAAACAGCCAGCTTTTCCAGGATGGCGCGGTTCAATTCGTGTTTGCCGGGGAAAGTGACGAGGTGCGTCAAAGCGGCGAATTGTTCAAGATATTGGAACTGCTGTTCTGCCTGGGTGAGGGTGATGTATTCGTCATCAGAACCGATAACAATGGTTAGCCTAAGGGCGTGCAGGAGGCTTTGTGCCACGGTGGCATCTATATCATCGGGAAAGCTGCCGGCCCATAGGACAAGGTGAGCGGGCCTGAAACGCGCGTGCGTCAGCCAGCGGCTGACCGTGGCGGTACCCTGCGAAAAGCCCAACACGGTGACTTGCACATCGGGCGGGCACTGCGGTAGCACGACTGCAGCCAGCTGGTTGAGGAAATTGACGTGGTCGTCGATTTCGTGCAGGCGGTCGTCGCGGGTCATCCAGCTGGCACCCACGCGGCCGCCGTTGCCGCTGAGGTAAAAGCGGGAGAGGCCTTCGGGGGCGATGATGACGGTGGTGGGGTCGGCTTCGACTAAAAAAGCAAAGTGCCGGATAAAGTACGCGGCCAGCTGCCCGTAGCCGTGGCAGACAAACCACACACGGCGCGTTTGGGCCGATAATTCGCCCAGCTGCTGGTAGCGGGCCGTGCGGGCAACGGTGAGGTGGTGCTCCATAAAAACCGAGGGGGCCGGCTACCCGGCGGGCGGCAGGTCATCGGCCGAGAAGCAGAAGGGCATGAGGGCGCTGAGGGCGCTGAAGCGCAGAATGGTGCCATCGCGACTGGGGAGCAGCAGCGGAATGGGCTGGCCCTGGCGCGTTTCGTATTCCAGCATCACCTGGCGGCAGGCCCCGCAGGGCATGGCGGGGCCAAAATCGCCGTGATTGGGGCGGGCAGCCACGGCCATGCCCACGATGGGCGCGTGGCCGGGCTGCGCGGCGGCGAGGCCAAACAAGGCCGTGCGCTCGGCGCACAGGCCGGAGGGATAGGCAGCATTTTCCTGATTGGTGCCCTTGAAAATAGTGCCATCGGCGAGGAGCAGCGCGGCCCCAACGTGGAAGCCGGAATAAGGCGCGTAGGCATGCGTGGTGGCATCGCGGGCGGCCTGCCAGGTAGTTTGCTCGGCGGGGGTGAGGTCGGTAGCGGCGTCCAGCTCTTCGAAGGTAATAAGCTGCTGGCGGGAATTGCGGGCCATGTGGATGGGATTAGGGGGCGGCGAAGGTAATACGTTGGGCTTAATGAGGAAGGAATAATTTAAGAAACGGAATAGCTTTTTTATAAATTCTGATTTGGCGTGGTTGCGGGCCGCACTTGCCGTTGGCTGCAGTTTAGCGCGCAGCGCGTAACTGCTGGCTGATTGGTGATGCTAGTCTGCGACTCGCTTACCGGGATTGCCGCTTTGCGGCAGCGAGTTGCAAACTCGCGTTACGGGTTAGCCAGCAGTTACGCGCTGCGCGCTAAACTGCTGCCAGCGGCAATGCCTCATCCCTCATTAAGCGCAGCGTTCTACTTTTGCCGCATGACTTCCCGCCTTTTGCTCCTCGGGGCCGGCCGCTCGGCCTCGTCCCTTATCCAGTACTTATTGCGCCACGCGCCTACCGAAAACTGGTATCTGACCGTAGCCGATGTGAACCCGGCGCATCTGGTTCCGGTGCTGGCGGCTCACACCGAGTACGCCCGCGCCGTGCCTTTCGACCTGGCCGATGAGGCCCAGCTGGAGGAGCTGGTGAGCCAGGCCGATGCCGTGATTTCGATGCTGCCGGCCGCCCTGCACCCAGTGGTGGCGCGGGCCTGCGTGCGCCAGGGCCGCCACCTGGCCACGGCCAGCTACGTGAGCCCCGAGATTCGGGCGCTGCACGACGAGGCGGAGGCAGCCGGCGTGACGCTGCTCATGGAGTGCGGCCTGGACCCGGGCCTCGACCATATGTCGGCGATGCGGGCCATTGCGCATATCCGGAAGCGGGGCGGAGTCATTACGAGCTTCAAGAGCTACTGCGGGGGGCTGCTGGCTCCGGCAGCGGAAGGCGATAATCCCTGGAAATACAAGTTCACCTGGAACCCGCGCAACGTGGTGCTGGCGGGCCAGGGCACGGCTAAATTTCTGGAGAACGGGTTGCCGCGCTTCATCCCATACCAGCAGCTTTTTAGTCGGATTGAGACGTTGACATTGCCCGAATACGGCGAGTTTGAAGGCTACGCCAACCGGGATTCGCTGAGCTACCGTGCGTCGTATGGGCTGGAGGATATTCCGACCATCCTGCGCGGGACGCTGCGGCGGCCGGGCTACTGCGCCGCCTGGCAAGCCCTCGTGCGCCTCGGCCTGACCGATGACTCGGTGAACCTCGACAACCCCGCCACCATGACCTGGGCTGAGCTGGTGGAGGCTTATCTACCCATATCACTCATCCCGCACCTCGACCTGGCGGCGCGGGTGGCCACCTACCTCGGCCTGAACCCCACCGGCGACGAAATGGCCCGCCTGCACTGGCTGGACCTCTTTTCGGACCGGCCCGTGGGCCATGCTCACGCCACGCCGGCCCAATTGCTGGAGCGCCTGCTGGCCGAAAAGTGGCAGCTACAACCTCACGACAAGGACCTGATTGTGATGCAGCACCTTTTCGAGTTTGAGTTGAACGGCACCACGCACCGCCTCACGTCGTCGCTGGCGGTGGAGGGCGACGACGCCACCCACACCGGCATGGCCAAAACCGTGGGCCTGCCCCTGGGCATGGCCGTGCGCCGCCTGCTGCGCGGCGAAGTGCCCCAGCGTGGCGTGCTGATTCCGGTGGGAGCCGGCTTATACGAGCCCATTCTGGACGAGCTGGCCGCCGATTACGGCATCCGCTTCGACGAAGAAGAAGCATAGTGAAAACGGCCGGACAATACGCGGCTGTAATAGGGCGTTGGGGGGCGGCATGAAGGCACTCGGGGCTTATTTGAAAATGCGCCTGACACTGCTGCTCCGGCTGCTACGCGAAGTTGGCTGGCTGCGGCTGGCGCTGCTGGCCCCGGTGCTGCTGGCAGCCGTGGGCCGTGGGCTGGTGCTGGCCGGCACGCACCCGGCGGGCCAATGGGCGGTGCCTTTTTTGACTTTCCTGCTGCTGGCATCGGCCCATCGGCAGCGGGCCGATTTGCGTTTTCTGGACACCAGCGCGCCGCGCTTCCGGCGCTGGCTGGCCGTGGAATATCTGCTGGTGGCACTGCCCGTCGCAGTGGCCCTGGCCAGCTTTCATGACTGGGGTGCGGCCCTGCTCACGCTGGCCCTGCCCGGCCTGGCGGCGTGGCTGCCCGCGCGCCGCGAAAGCCAGCGCGTGCGGCACCGCGCCCGTAGCCTGTTTCGGAGCGAGGCGTTTGAATGGGTGAGCGGGCTGCGGGCCGGCGGGCTGTGGGTGTGGCCGGTGCTGCTGGCCGGGGCAGTTTGGCAATATCCATCGCCGCTGGGGCCGGGCGTGGCCTTGGTGGTGTGGCTATTTATTTTGCTGGCCTGCTACGGCACTCCTGAACCGGTGACTATGCTGGTGCTGGCGGCGCGCACGCCAAAGCAGTTTCTGCGGCGGCGGCTGGGGCTGGGCGTGGGCTACGCGGCACTCTCGGCCGCCCCTTTTTTCTGGCTGCTGGCAGCGGGGCCGGCCGGTAGGGGTGGGGCAGTGGTCGTGGCCGCGTTCTGGCTGGCGCTGGTGGCGCTGCTCATTCTTACCAAGTATGCGTTCTACCCCAACGCCGTGCACATCCGCACCACGCAGGCGCTGGTGGTGGGCGTAGCGCTCACCCTGATGGCTCATCCGGTGTATCCGGTGCTGCTGCTGGTAGCGGTGGGCGGCTTAATCTGGCAGAGCCAGCGGCGGCTGCGGGCAGTGTTGGGGGAAGGGAATCGGGAGTTAAAAGTTGAGAGTTAAAAGTTAAAAATTCATTCCAACTTCAACTTTTAACTGAATTATAGAATGCTCGAAATTCTTAATCTGCGCAAGGCCTACGGCCCGCATACCGTGCTGCACGATGTGAGCCTGAACCTGCTTTCCGGCACTATTCACGGGCTGGTAGGAGCCAATGGCGCGGGAAAGACCACGCTTATCAATTGCCTTTATGGGCTGGAAAACGACTTTGCCGGTACCATCCGCGATACGGCCGGGACGGCTGTGCGCGAGCATTGTGGGCTGCTGCCCTACGAGCCGTATTTCTATCCGCGCCTCACCGGGCGCGAGTACCTGGAATTCTGCCTGCAGGCCCGGGGCCGCCCCCTTGTGGATTTCGCCGGCTGGAACCAGCTGCTGGAGCTGCCCCTCGACCAGTACGCCGACGAATACTCGGCCGGCATGCGCAAGAAGCTGGCCCTGCTTGCCCTGCTGGTGCAGCAGTTCAACTACCTCATTCTCGATGAGCCCTTCAACGGCCTCGACCTGGAGGCCAACCTGCTGCTGAAGGAAATCCTGAAGCGGCTGCGCGACCGGGGCACGGGCATTCTGCTCACATCGCACATTCTGGGCGCGCTCACCGAAACCTGCAATGAAATCTCGGTGCTGGTGGATGGGCGCGTACAGCGCCATTATCTGGCAGCTGAATTCGGGACGCTGGAGGCCGACCTGCTCGATAGCCTGCACCGCGAGAAGCTGGGCCTGTTGGCGGGGCTGGTGTAGCCCGTTGTAGCACATGCTTTAGCTTGTGCTAGTATGGGAATGGTCGTTCAGCGCCGCACAAGCTGAAGCATGTGCTACAAGGGGCTAAAGCGCCAGGTAAAACCCGGCCAGCAGTGCTTGAAACGTGGCCGAATATTCTGCCTCATTCTCCTCTGTCCGAATCGTCAGTTCGGTTTCGTGTGTTACCGATGCTCCTAGCCTAAAACCCGTGATGTGCCGCAGTGGCCGGCTGCCGGGCCGATGCCGTACCACCAGCCGCGAGGCCGGATATAGTCCGACTTGCGCCGCAACGGCTTCAAATGCCCGCATCTCGGGTGGTGGCAGGAGCACGGTGAGCAAACCAGACACGGCCAGAAAATCGGCTGCGAAAGCCGCTAATGCTGCAAAGGAAAGTGACCCGGCATCTTCGTGGCGCGCGGTAGTGCGCGCTGCATTGGGCGAGCGCAACGACTGCCGAAAAAACGGCGGATTACAGATAATGTGGCTGAACCGAAGGTCGGCGTCAGCCAACGGGGCGGGAGCCATGGCCGCGTACTCAGCCAGGCTCAGCGCTCGCACCCGAATGCGCCCGGCCCACGGGCTGGCTGCCGCATTGGCCGCTGCCTGCGCGGCGGCGGCGGCATCAATCTCCACCGCTTCGATTTCGACGGTGGCGTGGCGCTGGGCGGCCATGAGGGTCAGCAGGCCGGTGCCCGTGCCGATATCGAGCAGGCGCATGGCCCCAGTGAGGTCGGCGGCCGCGCCGAGCAGGCAGGCATCGGTGCTCACCTTCATGGCGCAGGCGCTTTGCTCGATGCGGAACTGCTGGAACTGGAAGTAGTCGTTGGGCAACTTGGAAGTGTTGATTTCTAAATGTTGAGGGTTGAATGATACTTTTTAACTCAACATTCAACCCCCAGCATTCAAAACTCCTTTCTCATACCCTTCATCCACCAGCAAGCCTTTGCCCAGCGCGCTTTGCACGGCCAGCACGTCGCAGCGCTCGTTTTCGGCGTGGCCGGCGTGGCCTTTTATCCAGTGGAAGGTGACTTTGCGCTGCTTGTAGATGCGTAGGAAGCGCCGCCACAGGTCCTCGTTGGCTTTTTTGCCGAAATCGGCCTTTTTCTCCCAGCCGAAAACCCACTTTTTTTCCACGGAATCGACCACGTATTTGGAGTCGGAGACGACGCGGATGGGCAGGTCGGGGCGGGTCACGGCTTCGAGGCCGACTATCACGGCCAGCAGCTCCATGCGGTTGTTGGTGGTGTGGCGGAAGCCCTGGGTGAGCTCCTTTTCGTGCGGGCCGTAGCGCAGAATGGCGCCGTAGCCGCCCGGGCCGGGGTTGCCGCGGGCTGAGCCGTCGGTGTACAGGTGAATCATAATTGGTGCTTGGTGCTTGGTTTTTGGTGCTTGGTACGGGATGCCTGAGAGAACCAGCCAAGCACTAGGCACCAACAACCAAGCACTAAAAATTGGCTTTAAACAGCTTGATGGCAATGGCCAGCAGAATCACGCCGAACACGCGGCGCAGTACGTCTTCGCCGGCTTTGCCGAGCTTGCGCTCAATCCAGGGGCTGGTTTTGAGCACGGCGTACACGAACACGAGGTTGAGCATAATGCCGACCAGGATGTTGGGCAGCGTGTAGGCGGCGCGGAGCGAGAGCAGCGTAGTCATGGTGCCGGCCCCGGTGATGAGCGGAAACGCCAGCGGCACAATAGAGCCGGTGCTGGCCGTGAGGTCGGATTTGAAAAGCTCGACGCCGAGAATCATCTCAAGTCCGATGAGGAAGATGATGACCGCGCCGGCCAGCGCAAAGCTCTCGTTATCGACCCCAAAAAGATGCAGAATGCTCTGGCCCAAAAAGAGAAAGGCCACCATCAGGCAGCCCGCCACAATGGTAGCCAGCTCAGCCTTAATCTGCCCCTCGCGCTGCCGAATCTGAATAATAATGGGAATGGAGCCGATAATGTCAATCACGGCGAAGAGCGTGAGCGTGACGGAGAATATTTGCTGGAGATTGAGCACTGGTGGAGGGTTGAGTTTGGAGGGTTGAATGTTGAGTTAAAAAAGGGCCGGTTGAGTTGTGCGAATCATTCATTCACCACAGAAACTCAACCTTCAACCCTACAAACTCAACCCTTAACCCGGGTACTCTTTGGCGAAAAACTGCACCAGGGCTTCCATGGCGGCATCGGGCACGGCGGGGAAGTTGGCGATGCGGATGGTGGTGTTTTTGAGCGGGCCGTAGCCGCTGCCCAGCTGCAGGCCGGCTTCCCGGGCTTTGGCTTTGATTTCATCAATCAATCCGGCATCGCCGCGCAGGCCGATGACGGTGGTGGAGCGGGTTTCGTAGTTGTTGATGAGGGGCGTGAGCGGGGTGGCCTGCTCGAAGAAAGCGTAGAGCTTTTCGGCGCGGTCGGCGAGGTGCTGGTGCACGGTTTTGATGGGCTCGCGGTCGGCCAGCACGCGGCTCAGGAGGTAGATGCCCAGCACGTTGGGCGTATAGTTGGTTTGGTGGTTGAGCATCTGGCTCAGCATGGCGGGCAGGCCGTTGTAGTGGCTGCGGTCGTTCACCAGCTTGGCCTGGGCCACGGCGCGGGGCGACAAAATCATCACGCCCAGCCCGGCGGGCAATCCGAAGCACTTCTGCACTGAGCCGTACCAGATGTCGGCTTTGATGTACTTCAGGTTCAGGCCAGCCAGCGAGCTGGTGGCATCTACGGCCAGCAGGGCCCCGCCGAGGCGGTTGTACAGGTTCAGGATGAAGCCTTCGCGGAGCTGGGTGGCGGTGCTGGTTTCGTTCTGGGTGATGCACACCAGGTCGGTATCGTCGGGGGCGAAGGGCAGGCTGGCGATGTCGGGCAGCTCATCGAGCCCGAAGCTCAGGCCCGTACTGGCCGGCCGAATGGCTTTGGCGTACTTGTACCACTTCTCGCCGAAGTCGCCGTTGTAGATGTGAAACGAGCGACGCGGGGTGAGGCTCTGGGCCAGAATTTCCCAGCACTCGGTGGCCGAGCCGGTGAACAGGACGGTGTAGTCCTGCGGCACGTTGAGCTTGGTTTTGAGGTCGGTTACAGTCTGGCGCACCAGGGCGGTCACCTTTTCGGAGCGGTGCGGAGCCGAGAGCCAGCCCTCGTCAAAAGCATCGGTGAGGTATTGCCGAACGGCGGGATATACGGCCGAAGGCCCGGGATTGAAAGTATACATGGGAAAGCAAGGCTAAGGGAGAGGAGGCACCGCCGCCGCAAAGGTAGCGGCTGGGCCAACCGTCGAAAGTACGATTTTAGGACCGGCGCTCGCGCCCCCCAACGTTTTGCCACCGGCTTTCCGTGCATCGAATAGCCATTGCCCGGCCCTGCAAACACTCTGCCTGCCCTTTCGAACCGGGCGTCCGGCATCCCAAATACGCTGCCGGCCCGTGCGGCGGAGCACCGATTGGACTGGTTGGAAGCTATCTAAACCCGAAAGCCGACCCGCTTAGGCGTCTGGTTCACGAACCACTGCACGGCCAGCCGGTAGCTTTCCAGCCCGAAGCCGCTGATGCTGCCCGCGCAATGCCGCCCAAACAGGCTTTTCTGGCGGAAGTCTTCGCGGGCGTGCAGGTTGCTCAGGTGCACTTCCACCACGGGCGTGCTGATGGCGGCCACGGCATCGGCCAGGGCGATGCTGGTGTGTGTGTAGCCGCCGGCGTTGAGCACGATGCCGTGGTGCGTGAAGCCGATTTCGTGCAGCTTATCCAGAATTGCGCCTTCGTGGTTGGATTGGAACTGCGTGAGCTTCAGCTGCGGGAAGGCTTCTTCGAGCTCGGGAAAAAAGTCTTCGAACGAGCGGTTGCCATATATGCCGGGCTCGCGGCGGCCGAGCAGGTTGAGGTTAGGGCCGTTGAGAATGAGAATGTCCAATTTAATTATGAATTATGAATTAGAAATTATGAATTGGGTTGGAGTTACCCTGTTTTATTTGACTTTGTTGAAAGGATAATACTGGACAGCAGCTTGTTAATTTCGATGTTATGAGCGTGGATAGAATCAAAAGCTTCTGGCGGCAAAAAATCATTGTCGTGTAGCAGGCGCAGCCAGTACGAAGTTTCCCGCGCTTCCTTTGCAGCGATGTGGAGTTTATTGATGAAGTCCGCCGTAGAACTTGCCGCTAGTGCTTCTTCTACATTGGCCCCGATGGAAGTACCACTCCGAAGCAGTTGTTTCGACAGCACGAACTCGCGTTGCTCACTTGTGAGGTATCTGTAGGCTTTGATAATACGCGAAGCAAAAGCGTACGACTTCTGCTGAATAGCATTCTCCTTCATCCCGCAAATAACTCATAATTCATAATTCCGAATTCATAATTAAAAAAATGACCTGGCCCCAAGCCCTCAAACAATTCGACGGCTACCTGCGCCTCGAAAAGTCGCTCTCGCCCAACTCGGTGGAGGCCTACGTGCGCGACATCACCAAGCTCCAGCAGTTTCTCATCATGCAGCAGCTGCACCTTGGCCCCACCCAGGTAAGCACCGAAGTACTGCGCGAATTCCTCAGCACCCTGCAAGGCCTGGGCCTGAGCGCCACCTCCCAGGCCCGCACGCTCTCGGGCCTTAAGGCGTTTTTCAGCTTCCTCATCATGGAGGACCTGCTGAAAATTGACCCTACCGACACCCTCGAAGCCCCCAAAACCGGCCGCCACCTGCCCGACACCCTCAGCTACCCCGAGGTGGAGCAGCTCCTGGCCGCCATCGACCTGAGCACCGACGAAGGCCTGCGCACCCGCGCCCTGCTCGAAGTGCTGTACTCATCCGGCCTGCGCGTGAGCGAGCTCTGCGACCTGCGCCTGAGCAATATCTACGCCGACGAGGGATTTATGAAAGTGGTGGGCAAGGGCAACAAGGAGCGGTTGGTGCCCGTGGGGGGCGAAGCCCTCAAGCAGCTCAATTTCTATCTCAGTGGCGTGCGCGGGCATCTCGACATCAAGCCTGGTAGTGAGGATTTTGCCTTTCTGAGCCAGCGTGGCCGGCCGCTCTCGCGCATCACCGTGTTCACCACCCTCAAAAAGCTGGCCGAGCAGGCGGGCCTGCGCAAAACTATCAGCCCGCACACCCTTCGCCATTCCTTCGCCACGCACCTGATTGAGGGCGGGGCCGACCTGCGCGCCGTGCAGGAGATGCTGGGCCACGCCAGCATTACCACCACCGAGATTTACACCCACCTGGACCGGGACTTCCTGCGGCAGGTGATTACCGAGTTTCATCCGCGCAGCTGATGGGGTGGGGTAGGAGGGTGTGAGGGTAGGAGGGACGTTGTCATCCTGAGCACAGCGAAGGAACTTCTCACATTCTTACATTGAAACGTCTTGTTCGGACGCGATAAGGTGCTTCACTTCGTTCAGCATGACAATCGCCTGCCTTCCCACCCCCATACCCTCCTGCCCACCTGCCCTAATTCCTCTCCCACATCCCGCCCACATTGTGTAAATTTGACCTTTCTGCACCCGTCGAATGGCCGATAATCGTTATAAAACCCCTCCCGCCGGCCCCTCGGCTAACCGCCCGAACGAGCCCAAAGCCAACCGGCGCAACGAGCCGCGCCCCAACGCGCCGGCTCCCGAGGCCGCCCCTGCCGCTCGTCCGCAGCCCCGCCCCGCTGCTGCCAACGTGCCCAAAGCCGCCCGGGCGGCCCAGGCCCCGGCGGCCAAACCCGCCCGGCCGCCCCGCGCCCCGCGCGGCCCCCTGCCCGGCGTGGGCAACCTGTTGAGCCTGCTGCGCGACCGCCGCTTTCACCTCTTCGTGGGCTTCGGGCTGCTGCTGGGCAGCCTCTACCTCACCATTGCCTTCACGTCCTTCCTGTTCACCGGTCACGCCGACCAGAGCGTGGTGGGCGCCATGAGCACCATCCCGGTAAAGGAAGCCGGGGCTGAGTCGCACAACTGGCTGGGCCTGCTCGGGGCCTGGGCCGCCGAGCTGCTGATTTACAAGCTGTTTGGCGTGGCGGCATTTGCCCTCATTCCCATCGTGTTTTTTCTGGGATACAAGATTGTGTTCCGCACCGTGCCGGTTTCGGTGAGCTACGTGCTGGCGCTGGGCCTGTTCAGCATGGCCTGGCTGAGCATTTTGCTGGGCTACGTAGTGGTATCGCTGGCTGCGCCGGGGGCCGACCCCGTGCTGGCCCATCGCCTCGATTTCCTGTGCGGCGGCGTGGGCTTCGAAGCCGCTTCCTGGCTCGATAGCCTCATTGGCTGGGGCACGGTGCTGCTGCTGGCCTTTGCCCTTATTTCGTTCGTGGTGTTCTTCTTCAACGTCACCAGCCTCAACCTGGGCCGTTTCCGCAGCCTCAGCACCGAGGACGATGCCGACGAGGACGCCGAGCTGGAAGCCGAAATTGCCGCTGAGCAGGCTGCTACCGCTCAGCCGGTAGCCGCGGTAGCGCCCGCCGCCCCGGCCATGACCCTAAAAACCCGCCCGGCCGCGCCGGAGGCTACGGTTACGTCCTCCGCCACGGTCGCCGCTGGCGGTGCCCAGGCTGCCGCCCTAGCGCTAGAGCTTGATAATGAAGATAATACGATAACAGATTCGGCACCCGTAAAAGAATACGAGCCGGCCCCTCGGCCCGGCGCGGGCCTGCCGCTGGCCGTAGCCGGCGCGATGGTTGCCCCGGCCGTCGTGGCCGCTACTAGCGCGGTTACTTCGGCTGCCTCAGCCGCCGCCGCACTGCCATTGGCTGTTTCCGGTCCGTCGTTTTCTATCGAAATGCCCACGGCGGAGGAGGAATTGTCCGTGGCACCGAGCGTGCCTGCCTCCACCATTCCCACGCCGCTCTCGCTGGCTGATTTGGCCGATGGCGACGCCCCGCTGCCAGCCATGCGAATCAGCAACGAGAAACCAGCGACTAGAAACCTGGAGCTCGTGACGCCCGGCCGCGACGACCTCGACCCCAACGCCGGGGCCGACATCGCCGCCGTGGCCGATGAGGACGAGGACCCCGACGCCATGCCCGCTGGCAACTACGACCCCACGTTGGAGCTCTCGCGCTTCCAGTTCCCCACGCTGGAGCTGCTCAACGACTACGGCATCGCCAAAGCCCAGGTAACCAAGGAGGAACTCGAAGCCAATAAGGACCGCATCGTGGAAACGCTGGGCCACTATGGCATCAGCATCGCCAGCATCAAGGCTACCATCGGGCCCACGGTCACGCTCTATGAGATTGTGCCCGAGGCCGGCGTGCGCATCTCCAAAATCAAGGCCCTGGAAGACGACATTGCTCTGAGCCTGGCCGCGTTGGGTATTCGTATTATCGCGCCAATCCCCGGCAAGGGCACCATTGGCATCGAGGTGCCAAACACCAAGAAGGAGATGGTGAGCATTCGCTCGGTGCTGGGTTCGGAAAAGTTCGCTAAGACCGAAATGGACCTGCCCATTGCCTTTGGCCGCACCATTACCAACGAGGTTTTTGTGGCCGATTTGGCCAAGATGCCCCACTTGCTGATGGCCGGCGCCACGGGCCAGGGCAAGTCGGTGGGGTTGAACGTGATTCTGGCCTCGCTGCTCTACAAGCGCCACCCCGCCACGCTCAAATTCGTGCTCGTCGACCCCAAGAAGGTGGAATTGAGCATCTTCAACAAGATTGAGCGCCACTACCTGGCCAAGCTGCCCGATACCGACGAGGCCATCATCACCGACACCAAAAAGGTGGTGAACACGCTCAATTCGCTGTGCATGGAGATGGACCGGCGCTACGACCTGCTCAAGGAAGCCGGCTGCCGCAACCTGAAGGAGTACAACGCCAAGTTCATCGAGCGCCGCCTGAACCCCAAGAAAGGCCACCGCTTCCTGCCCTTCATCGTGCTGGTGATTGACGAGCTGGCCGACCTGATGATGACGGCCGGCAAGGAAGTGGAAACGCCCATTGCGCGCCTCGCCCAGCTGGCCCGCGCCATCGGCATCCACCTCATCGTGGCCACCCAGCGCCCCTCGGTGAACGTGATTACCGGCATCATCAAGGCCAACTTCCCCTGCCGGATTTCCTTTAAGGTGACCAGTAAGATTGACTCACGCACCATTCTCGACACCGGCGGGGCCGACCAGCTCATCGGCCAGGGCGACATGCTCTTCTCGGCCGGGTCGGACCTGATTCGCGTGCAGTGCGCCTTCATCGATACGCCGGAAGTGGACCGCGTCTGCGACTTCATCGGCGAGCAGCAGGGCTACTCCGATGCCTACCTGCTGCCCGAAGTGGCGGGTGCCGACGGCGATGCCGGCAGCGGCAACGAAGAAATGGACCCCTCCGAGCGCGACTCCATGTTTGAGGACGCGGCCCGCTGCATCGTGCTGCACCAGCAGGGCAGCACCAGCCTGCTCCAGCGCAAACTAAAGCTGGGCTACAACCGCGCCGGCCGCCTGATTGACCAGCTCCAGCACGCCGGCATCGTGGGTCCATTCGAGGGTAGCAAGGCCCGCGACGTGCTCATTCCCGATGAGTACCAGCTGGAGCAACTGCTGAACTCCATGAAGTAGCATACGCTTTAGCTTGTGCACGAGCGTAGCGAGTATCGGTGGCCGCGCCGTTCAACGATTTTACTCGTTCTGCTCGTGCACAAGCTGAAGCTTACGCTACTTTTTTCTCTTCATCGGCACTTCATTGGGATTTTGGCCGGACGTTTGTTAAACGAAACACGTATCAGGCTTTCCAAGCCCCGCACAAGCGCTTCTTGACCTCCCTATTTATAATGAAAAAATCAATCCCCTTCCTGCTTCTCGCGGTTTCGCTGGCCCTGCCCGCCGCTGCCCAGCAGGACCCCAAAGCCGGTAAAATCCTCGACCAGATGAGCGCCAAGTACCAGGCGCTGAAAGCCTTCCAGGCTACCTTTACTCAGACGCTGGAAAACCCCAGCGCCAAAGTGAAGCAGAACATCAACGGCGATATCGTGGTGAGCGGCCAGAAATTCCGCCTCAAAATCAGCGGCCAGGAAGTCATCAACGATGGTAAAACGACCTGGACGTATCTGAAGAACGAAAACGAGGTGAACATCTCCGATTCGGACCCGGATTCGCAGGATATGTCGCCTTCCCAGATTTATACGATGTATAAAAAGGGTTACAAGTATACTTACGTGCAGCAAGTGACCGAAGGCGGTGAGCCGCTCGACGTGATTGAGCTGGCCCCTGAAAACCGCCAGAATGACGTGTTTAAAGTACGTTTGAAGGTGCGCAAGAAGGATGCTTCGGTGAAAAGCTGGCAGATGTTTAAGAAAAACGGCAACCAGTACACTTTCCTCATCAGAAACTTCAAGCCCAACCCGCCCACCGATGCTGGTACGTTTGCCTTCGACAAGGCCAAGTACAAAGGCGTGAAGGTGGTAGACCTGCGCTAGTTTTTAGGAATAGCATAATTTATGAAACGGCCCGCTTCGAAAGAGGCGGGCCGTTTTACATTTGCCCCATGCGCGAAGATTTCCTCCACTACGTCTGGCAGCACCAGTATTTTGATAAGGCCGACCTGCGCACGGCCGCAGGCGAGGAAATACAGGTGCTGAAACCCGGCCACCGCAATGCCGACGCCGGCCCTGATTTCCTAAACGCTCGCCTACGCCTCGGCGAAGTGGAGTGGAACGGGGCCGTGGAAATCCACCTTCGCGCCTCCGACTGGGCCCGCCACCAGCACCAGACCGACCCCAAATACGACCAGGTGATTCTGCACGTAGTGGGCCAGCACGATGCCGACGTGGCCCGTACCAACGGCAGCCTGATTCCCGCGCTGGCCCTGCAAAGCCGCCTCGCCCCCGAGCTACTGGCCCGCTACCAGGCCCTGGTGGATGCGCCGGCCGCCGCGCCCTTGCCCTGCGCCCCGCTGCTGAATCTGGTGCCTGAAATCACCCGTACGATGATGGCCGAGCGCGCCCTGCTTGAACGCGTGGAGCGCAAGGCCGACGACGTGATGGCGCTGCACCAGCACCTCGGGCAGGACTGGGAAGCCACCGCCTACCACGCGCTGATGGCCGCCTTCGGCTTCCAGAAAAACAGCGAGCCGCTGGCCCGCCTCGCCAAAGCCCTGCCGCTAAGCGTGCTGCGCCGCCACCGCCACGACCAGCGCCAACTCGAAGCCCTGTTATTCGGACAGGCTGGATTTCTGGTTGAAAATGAAGAGACTACTACCGATGAATACATTCGGGACCTGAGGCAGGAATATGAGTTTCTGCGGCACAAGTACAGTCTGGTAGCAACTGCGCTGGCCGTGCACGAATGGAACTACCTGCGCCTGCGACCGGCCAACTTTCCGCCCGTGCGGCTGGGCCAGCTGGCGGGCTTACTCCACGCCCGGCCAGCTTTATTCGATGCCTTGCTCACGGCCCATAGCGTGGCCGCGCTGGCGGAGTTTTTTCAGGCCCCCGCGCCGGCATATTGGCGGGCGCACTTCCGGCCCGGTCGGCCGGGCAAGGTGCCGGGCCTGGGCAAAAGCAGCATCGACTTGCTCATTACCAATGTAGTAGTTCCGCTGCGCGTGGCCTATGCCCGGTACGTAGGCCAGCCCTCGCTGGTCGAAAGCAGCGTGGCCCTGCTGTCGGAGCTGCCGGCCGAGCACAACCAGTACACCGATGTGTACGAGGCCCTGGGCTTCGCGCACCGCACGGCTTCCGACTCGCAGGGGCTGCTGGCGCTGCACAAGAATTATTGCGCGCCGCGCCGCTGCCTGCACTGCTCCATTGGTAGCCGGCTGGTGCAACAACCCCGCGTAGCACGGTGAAAGTAGCGCTGGCCATTTTGCTCAATGCGGCCCTGCTGGCCGGGCTATTGCCGTGGCTGCTGCGGCAGTGGCGCGAGGCCCCGGCGGGCTGGTGGCGGGCCGCCCTGGTGGTGGGGCTGGGCGTGCGCATGGCCGTGGGCCTGGCGCGGAACTGGCATTTGCAGCTCGATGCTGAGTTCATGAGCGACCTGAGCCAGCCCATCACGGCGCAGCTATGGGAGCATCCGGGCCAGGCGTGGCAAACGCTCACGCAAGCCGTTACGCTTATTGAGTTTAAATACTACACAGCTGTTTATCAAGGTCTTTCCAATACCTGGTTTTTTATTAAAATACTGGCGTTTTTGAACTTGGCGTCGGGCGGAATTGGCTGGCTGAATGGTTTGTACCTGAGCTTATTCGCTTTCGTGGGCAGTTGGCAGCTGGTACGGGTGTTGGCCCGCGTATTTCCGGCTACGCCGGTTGGGGCGGGCGCGGTGGCTTTTTTGCTGTGGCCGTCGGTGTGGTTCTGGGCCACGGGGCTGAGCAAGGAAGCATTGCTGGTAAGCAGCGGGGCATGGCTGACGGCCCTGGTGCTGGAGCGGTTGTACGGAGATTCCGAAGTCCGGCGGCCTGCTACATGGTGGGGCCGGGCCGGCTGGTGGCTGGCGGTTGGAGTATTGGCGTTTGTCCACTTCAAAATGCGCTACTTTTTTGCCGCGCCGCTGCTGGCCGTGCTGGTGGGCATTGCGCTGGTGCGAGGGCTGCAGCTGCACGGGGTGGCGCGGCCCCGCTGGGCGCAGGCGGTGGCGCTGCTGGCGGTGCTGGGCTCTGGCCTGTGGCTGTCTCAGCAGATGAGCGTGGCTTTCAGCGTGAATAAATTCACCAACCAGGTGGTGCGCGTGTACACCTCCTTCCTGCCCAACTTGGTGGGGCGGCCCCATTTCGAGTACCCCGACTTGCGCCCCACGCTGGAAAGCGTGCTCAGCTATGCCCCGCAGGCGGTAGCCAATACCCTGACGCGCCCTTACCTGGGCGAAACCCGTGACCTGCGGTTGGCCGCCGCCGGTGCCGAAAATCTACTCCTGCTGGTGCTGTTAGTAGTAGCTGCCGTGGGCGCGGTGCGGGGCCGGGCTGGCCGTCTGCCGTTTGTGTTGGGCCTGGGGCTGCTGATTTTCTGCCTCGTGCTGGCTGCTCTGATGGGACTGACTACACCCAACCTGGGCTCGCTGCACCGCTACCGCAGCGACCTGATGCCGTACCTAATACTGCTGCTGCTGCAAAACGACTACGCGGCGGCGGCCCTGCGCCGGCTTGGGTTTCGGGATATATAACCGTTGGTTCAGTCCTTGGCATCCTGCCGAAATTACCCCTGCGGCGCGTGCCGTACCTTTGCACGGCCGGGCCTGGCAGCGGCGCAATTTGCGGCCGGCGGGCCGGGCCACTCTCATCCGAATTCCCTCCATGGAAAATCCCGTTATCATTCTTGGTGCCCAAACCGTGGGCACCGCCGCCCTCGACGCCTTTCTCTCCAACGACGTGGTCGTGTACTGCATGCTCGACGACGATAAGAAGCTGCAAGGCACGGAGCTGCTCGACGTGCCCGTAATGGGCAACACCGACGACGGCGAGCTGCTGAAGCTGCTGGGCAAAAAGTGCGAAGTTTTTGTGGCCACTGAAGACACCGCCAGCCGCCGCAGCCTCACCCAAATGCTGCGCACCGAGTACGAAGCCGTGCCCGTAAACGCCATTCACGAGCGGGCCAGTGTGTCTAACCACGCCACGCTGGGCCACGGCAACTACATCGGCCCCAACGCCGTGGTAGCTGCCACTGCCACCCTCGGCGATGGCTGCCTGGTGGGAGCTAATGCCGTGGTGGAGGCCCGCGCCACCGTGGGCGACTACGTCCAGCTGGGCAGCGGTGCCCTGCTCGGGGCCGATACGAAAGTGGGCGAGCAAGCCTTCATCGGGGCCGGTGCGGTAGTGGTAGCCGGCGTAAAAATCGGCGACAAAGCCCGTGTTGGCGCTGGCTCCGTAGTCGTGGCTGATGTAGCCAATGGCCAAACGGTATTCGGCAACCCGGCGGTTAAAGTGTAATTAAAAATTAAGAATTATGAATTAAAAATTGGCAGGCGGTACGGAAAGCAATGAAGCCGCTGCTATTTAAATAATTCTTAATTCTTAATTCATAATTTTTAATTAAAAAATGTACCAGGTTCTTCTTTATTACTGCTACACCCCGCTCGACAACCCTGAGCAGTTTCGCGACGAGCACCACCGCTTGTGCCTGGCGCTGGATTTGCGCGGGCGCATCATTGTGGCGGCCGAGGGGCTGAACGGTACGGTATCGGGCACGCGCGAAAGCTGCGCGGCCTATATGGCCACCGTGAAAGCCGACCCGCGTTTTGCCGCCCTGGAGTTTAAGATTGACGAGGTGGAAGCTCACACCTTCCAGAAGCTGCATGTGCGGGTGAAGTCCGAAATCGTGCACAGCAGCCTGCATCACGTACGGCCCCACGAAAAAACCGGCCAGCATCTCTCGCCCGAAGAATTCAAAGCCCTCAAGGACCGCGACGACGTGATAGTAGTCGACGTACGCTCGGACTACGAGTACAACCTCGGCCGCTTCAAAAACGCCGTGACGCTGGACATGGAAAACTTCCGCGATTTCCCCGACCGCGTCGAGCGCCTCAAGGAATTCAAGGACAAGAAGATTCTGACGTACTGCACCGGCGGCGTGAAGTGCGAAAAAGCCAGCGCCTACCTTCTGGAGCAGGGTTTCGAGAACGTGTATCAGCTGCACGGCGGCATCATCAAATACGGTATCGAGGCTGGGGGCGAGGATTTCGACGGCCAGTGCTACGTGTTCGACAACCGCGTGGCCGTGGATGTGAACCGCGTGAATCCTACCGTGATTTCGCGCTGCCACCACTGCCAGCAGCCCAGCGCCCGCCTCATCAACTGCGCCAATCCGCACTGCAACGCCCACCTGCCGCTCTGCGAAGCCTGTGGCAACACCCTGCAAGGCGCCTGCTCCGACGCCTGTGCCCAGCACCCCGACAAGCGCGTATACGACGGCACCGGCACCTACCCCAAGCTCAGCAACCACTACAACCCCGCCCAGGGCCTGGCATCCTATGCTAAGTGAGGAATTAAAAATTAAAAATGAAAAATTAAAAATGCCCGGCTACAGCCCTTTGCCCCGACAGTTTTGATTGTTAATTTTTAATTCTTCATTTTTAATTTTTAATTACTTCCTATGATTCCCTCCTCCGAACTCATCCTCAACCCCGACGGGAGCATTTACCACCTCAACCTGCTGCCCGACCACATTTCCGATACCATCCTCACCGTGGGCGACCCGGCGCGGGTGGCGCAGGTGAGCCGGCATTTCGATTCGATAGAGTTTGAAACCACGCACCGCGAATTCGTGACCCACGTGGGCTACTACCGTGGCAAGCGCCTCACCGTGCTCAGCACCGGCATGGGCACCGATAACATCGACATCGTGATGAACGAGCTCGATGCGCTGGTCAATATCGACTTCATGGCCCGCGAAGTGCGCCCCGTGGAGGAGCGCCTGAGCCTGCGCATTATCCGGCTGGGCACCAGTGGTAGCCTGCAGGCCGATGTGCCAATCGGCACGATGCTGGCTACCGAGCACGCCGTGGGCCTCGACAGCCTCATGCAGTTCTACCCGCTGATGGAAACCGGCCTCGAAACCGAAGTAGCCACCGAGCTGCAACGGTCGCTGGGCCTGTCGTTTGCACCCTACGTGGTGCGCGGCTCTGACTTGCTCCGCGAGCAGCTGGGGGCCGGAATGACGATGGGCAACACGCTCACCTGCCCGGGTTTCTACGGGCCCCAAGGCCGCAGCCTGCGCCTGCCCCTGCGCCAGCCGGACTATATCTCCCGCCTGCAGAACTTCCGCCACCAGAGCGGCGAAGGCGAATTCCGCCTCAGCAATTTCGAGATGGAAACGGCCGGCTATTATTCCCTGGGCCGCTTGCTGGGCCACGAAGTATTGTCGTTGAACGCCATCGTGGCCAACCGCGCCACCGGCGAATTCGCCGAAAACGCCGGTGCCGTGGTCGATGCCATGATTGAGCGCACGCTCCAGCATCTGGTAGCGCAGTAAACACAAGAGCGTTACGACCTGAGCAAACAAGCACGGTCATGCTGAGCGCAGCCGAAGCATCTCTACCGAAGCATCTCTACCGAAGCATTAAACCTCTTCCGATTGGATTACTCTCGTGGTAGAGATGCTTCGGCTGCGCTCAGCATGACCGTTCTTCTTGACTTTGAGCTACTGTTTTCGGTTAGTAAAAATCAAACCCAAGTACGGCGCGCAGCGGCAGCGAAGCGCCCGATTTCAGCGTGAGATGCTCCGCATCGGCGGCCCAGATGGTGGTGGCCACGCGCTTGGTAGCCCCGTCAGTGGTCTGGAAATAAATGTCGAGCTTGCCGTGGTAGGCGTTGCCCAGCGTCACGGCGCGGTCGGCATCGGCGCGGCGGCGCTGGCGGTCGGCTTCGTTGAGCAGCACATCGGCGGGGCCGAAGTTCATCTCGGCTATTTCTTCCTTCTCAACAATTTCAACAGTATCAGCGGAATAGGTGAAAGACATGGCGGTAACTGAAAAGCGAATGGGTGGAGGAGAGGAAAGCAAAATGCCCCCCTTGCTCTATTTAAACGATAAATTACCCGCCAATGTCTGATGATTAGATGAAATTTCTAAGCTAGCTGCGCCAGAAATTCCATGGTGTCCACGCGGTCGGCGTACTCCTCTACGCCCGGGGCCTGGGCCTTGCCAAACGGCACGCTGCCCGCAAACCGCCCGCTGGCCGAGGTCACGCACTGCGTCTGTGCCGCCACGTCGGTGAGCTGGTCCACAAGGTCGATTTCGCTGGCATATTCGGTATAATGCACCACCGAAATGGGCGACACCAGCGCCGCGCTGCGCGTGAGCAACAGGAAGCCCGTGTCGTAGTGCGGCACGGCATTCACCAGTAGAATGCTCTTGTTGTAGTCGTAGTTGTTGTTGTATTTGTGATGATGCAGAATGGTTTCGTAACCTTGCAGGGCATCGAGCAGGGGCACAAAGTCATAGCCTTCGGGCACGAACAGCTTGCTCACGTTGCGGCAGCCCAGGCCGTAGTACTGGAAAATATCGGGCCCCATCAGCGCCAGCTCCGCACTGGTTTCCTGGCCCGTGAGCACGGCCACGCTGGTCCGGTTGCGGCGAATGAGGTGCGGCCGCTGGCCAAAATAAAATTCAAAGTAGCGGGCCGTGTTATCCGAGCCGGTAGCGATGAAGGCATCGGCCGCGTTCAGGCGCGGCAGTACTTTGATAAAGTCCGTGAAGCGCGGCTCGATGCTCACCAGCTCTTCCATCAGCCAGGTCATCAGGGTCGTGTCGTCGGCGCTGAGCTTGGCCAGCAACACATGGCCGCTGAGCAGCACGCACAGCAGGTCGTGGAAGCCCACCATGGGAATGTTACCGGCCATCACTACGCCCACCTGGCGCACGGTGGTAGGCTCGGTGGGGTAGCGGGCGGCCCAGAGGCGCAGCGGCGCTTCGGCCAGCAGGTGCGCAATGCCGGCTACGGCAGCCGTCACGTTGGGCTGGTCGAACCAGGCGTTCTGGTTGCGGGCGCGGGCCGCCAGCGCGGTCAAATCGTCAGAATTGAGGGAAGTGAGGCGCTGGCCGAGGGCCACAAAAGCCGCGATGCGTTCGGAATGATTCATGAGAAAAGGGGAGGGCGCAGGCCACAAATGGATGCGCGCGGAAGATTACCCGGCAAAATTGGCTGAAACTGTGTAAACCCCGTCGTTGTTGGTTAATTTTGCAGGCCCAAAGAACGGCGCGGGGCGGGCGTTTTACGTAAAGCTCCCTCGTTCTGCTTTGGTTTCCTCACTTCACCTCCCGAACCCCGACGCCCCATGGCCATCATGATAACCGACGAGTGCATCAACTGTGGTGCCTGCGAGCCGGAATGCCCCAACAACGCTATTTACGAAGGCGGCGCGCAGTGGCGCTGGGCCGATGGCACCTCGCTGAAGGAAGTGGCCGCCCCCGATGGCACCGTGGTAGCCGGCACTGCCCCGCAAACCCCGGTTTCGGACGAGTATTACTACATCGTATCAGATAAATGCACCGAGTGCGTGGGCTTCCACGAAGAGCCGCAGTGCGCCGCCGTGTGCCCCGTCGATTGCTGCGTGGACGACCCCGACTACCGCGAAACCCGCGAGCGCCTGCTCGAAAAGAAAGAGTGGCTGCACATCGCCGCCTAGCCCGAAAGCCAGTAATATTTGTTCAATAAGAAAGGCCGGCTCCTACTCAGGAACCGGCCTTTCTTATTGAGTTTCCGGCTCAGGTGCCGCAGTTAAAATATTTATCGTAAGCTGATTCGGGAATCAGGTTCAACCGGCTCATGAGCCGGATGGGGCCGCGCAGCAGCTTCAGCAGCGCGTAATTGTTGGGGTAGTCGTGAAAAGTTTTTGCCGGAGCGGCCACAATGGCATCAAACTCGGCCCGCGTGAGCCCCAGACGCTTGATGCAGAGCGCAATCACCGAATCGTCCTCAATGGAGTTGACGCTGGAAATGCGGTGTAGTGCCACCTCGCGGCTCATCTGGCCTGAGCGCACGAGCGCTGAATAGTTGAACAGCCGCCGGTCGATATTGAACTTGATGCGGTTGAGGTAGTAAATCAGGCTCTGATAAAGGTCGTCGGAATAATGCGCGCCGGGGCTTTTCCAAGCCAACTCGCGCACCAGTATTTCGTCAACCTCAGTGCGCACATAGTCAAGGTGATACAATAGCGTTACGGTCTTGATGCGCCGCACGAAGGCATAGTAGAATATCTCTTTGACGCCCAGATTAAAGCCCGGGTCGGCGGGCTGCCAGCGCCGCAGCGGCACCGTGCCAAACTGCTTGTGCACGGCCCGCAGGTAGCGGCCATCCAGAAAATTCCAGCTGAGCGGGGCAATGCCTTCGGTGCGAAACGACTGGCCGATAATCAGGTGCCGGATGCCTTCTTTGGCCGCCACCCCATACAGGGCCGTGGCAATGCCTAGGTCGGTTCCTTCTTCCATATCGGGCACTGAAGCCTTCAGAAAGGCTATTTTCAGGTCTTTCGACTCGCGCCAGTCCGACGTGATGGTGCGCAGTTCCACGCCCAGGCGCTGGCAGGTGCGCACCATGTTTTCGCCGGCCACGGGGTTGCCGAAGCCGTCGTTGAAATGCACTGCCAGCGGGCGCAGCTTCAGCTGCGTGACGCAGTACCAGAGGGTATAGGTGCTGTCGCGGCCGCCGCTCAGGCCCACCACGCAGTCGTAGCGGCGGTTGCGGCCGGCCCGGCGCATTTCATCGGCCTGCTGCCGCACCGTTTCCCGGCCGGTTTCGCCGAGCGGAAAGGCCGTTTCCATCCGGTCGTGGACGTCACAGAAGGAGCAGGTACCCTCCGAATCGAAGGTGATTCCCGGCGCGGTGGTGTCCATCACGCACCGGATACACTGCTGATAATCAGCCGGTGAATTTGTTGCGGTCTGGCAAGTTGGAGAGCGTAATTGTGTTAGCAATGGCGGTGGAGATAAAGGGGCTGCATAAAGAAATTGGGGTGGGCAGCAAGGGCAGATTGTGGGGCACTAGGGGTGGTTGGTAGTTAAATGGAAGGGAAGGATTACGGAAGGAAATAAACGTTTACGGCAGTTGGTCGAAGCGGTAGCCTTTGCGCTGGAGCATCAGGCCAATGTCGGTGCCACGCTCCGGGCGATGCGGCCGGGCGAGGTCGGCCACCACCAACTGCCCGGCAAACTCATTGAAGGCCCACTGCGCCCGCACGCCGTGGGCATCAACGGCCAGCGAGCAGCCCACACTTTTCTTGCCCTCATAGGGCCCGCCCACGATGTAGCCGACGGAGGTAACGCTCACTACCACTACGTTGTAGAGCTGAGCAAGGATTGAAAAAGGCTTCACCCATTTTTCCTGGTAGGGGTCATGCTCCTCGGTGATGGAGTAGTCCACCGTCCACGATGCCGGTGCAATAATGAATTCGGCCCCCATGCGCGCCAGGGTGTGGCCAATGGGCAGCCCGTCGAGATAGTTATCGGCGCAGATATTTACCCCGATTTTACCCAGTGGCGTGTCCACCACATTCAGCGTCTGGCCCACAGCGTAGTAGGGCTGCTCGACGTCCAAGAGGTTTATCTTGTGATATTTAACGATGATGTTGCCCTGCGGGTCGATGAGGATTGCCGCGTTGAAGTTGCGGCCATCGGCCGCGCGCTCGGTGAGGCCGGCGCACACGTAAATCTGGTGGCGGGCCGCCGCCTCGCACAGCATGTCGCTGTACAGGCCGGGAATGGGCTGGGCCTCGTAGAGGGCGCTGGGGTGCGTCCAGGCAAAATCCAGGGTTTCCGGCAGTAGCACCAGCTCGCACTGCTGGGCGGCCGCCTGGGCAATCTGCTCCACGGCCCGGGCGAGGTTGCGGGCAGGCTCGCCGCCTTCTACCAGCAGCTGCCCCAGGCCAATGCGCAGCGTGCCAATCGGGGCCGGCACTTCAGGCAATACGGGGGCCGGAGGTGCAGGTTTGCGAAAAGAAAAGAGCGAAGCCATGAATTATTACGGAGAAGCAGACCGAATCATTCGGAAGGTACAAACGGCGGATTAAACTTTAAGCCCCGAATACTGTCGACGGCGTTCTAAAAAGCAGCTGTTTAATAGGCTTGAATAATGGTATTTTTTAACAATAAAAATATTATAAATAATGGATATTATTGAAATACAGAATGAATGGGGTAGGGCATAATAGCCTTTGGCAAGGCCTCATGTAGGATAGCAGCAGCGATATCAGTCGGTTGTCAGCCCTGAAATTTATGTAGATTAGGTGAAGTCGTTCGGACTTCCGGCCACGTCGTGCGGTGATTGGGGCCGAATGACTTATTGTGCCGCAGTTCTAATGCCTATTTTTGTTGCTTCTGCTACTCGCACAAATCCCCATGTCGCTCGCCACCACCTACTCGCCCACCGACGTTGAAGCCAAATGGTACCAACGCTGGCAGGAGCAGGGCTTTTTCAAAGCCAAACCCAACCCCAAAAAGCAGCCCTACACCGTTGTTATCCCGCCGCCAAACGTGACGGGCGTGCTCCACATGGGGCACATGCTCAACAATACGATTCAGGACGTGCTGGTGCGCCGCGCCCGCATGCAGGGCAAGGAAGCCTGCTGGGTGCCTGGCACCGACCACGCCAGCATCGCCACCGAGGCCAAGGTAGTGGCCTTGCTCAAAGAGCAGGGCATCAGCAAAACCGACCTTACCCGCGAGGAATTCCTGGCCCACGCATTCCAGTGGAAGGACAAGTACGGCGGCATCATTCTGGAGCAGCTCAAGCAGCTTGGCGCCTCCTGCGACTGGGACCGCACCCGCTTCACCATGGAGCCGGATTTGACCGACGCCGTGCTCCGCGTGTTTGTCGACCTGTATAATAAAGGCCTGATTTACCGCGGCGTGCGCATGGTGAACTGGGACCCCGAAGGCCGCACCGCCATCTCCGACGAGGAGGTAATTGCCAAGGACGTGCAGGCCAAGATGTATTACCTGAAGTATGAGATTGTAGCTTCAAGCCTCAAGCCCCAAGCAGCAAGCCCATCCAATGAACAAAGCTTGCAGCCTGAAGCTGACAGCTTGTGGCTCACGGTAGCCACCTCCCGGCCCGAAACCATCATGGCCGACGTGGCTGTGGCCGTGAATCCCAATGACCCGCGCTTCAGCCACCTGGCCGGCGCTAAGCTGCGCATTCCGCTGCTGGGCCGTGAAATCCCGGTGATTTTTGATGAGTACGTATCCATCGACTTCGGTACCGGTGCGCTGAAGGTGACACCGGCTCACGACCTGAACGACTACGAACTGGGCGTGAAGCACAACCTGCCGGTCATCGACATTCTGGCCGATAACGGCACGCT
Organism: Hymenobacter artigasi; assembly: GCF_012275535.1. Classification (GTDB taxonomy): domain Bacteria; phylum Bacteroidota; class Bacteroidia; order Cytophagales; family Hymenobacteraceae; genus Hymenobacter; species Hymenobacter artigasi. The sequence continues at coordinate 170,182 of NZ_JAAVTK010000010.1, forward strand.
GAACGAGAAGGCCATTCTCTACGTGGGGCAGGACCGTTTTGCCGTGCGCAAGCAAATTGCCAAGGATTTGCAGGAAGCTGGCCTACTCGAGAAAATCGAGGAGTACGCCAGCATCGTGCAAACGTCGGAGCGCACCAAGGCTGTGATTGAGCCCAAGCTCAGCTTGCAGTGGTTCATGAAAATGGAGCACATGGCCAAGCCCGCGCTCGATGCCGTGGAAAACGACACCGTGCGCCTGCACCCGCCCAAGTTCAAGAACATGTACCGGGCCTGGATGGAGAACGTGCGCGACTGGTGCATCTCGCGCCAGCTCTGGTGGGGCCAGCAGATTCCGGCCTACTACCTGCCCGATGGCACCTTCGTAGTAGCCCTCACCGCCGAGGATGCCCTGCAGCAAGCCATTGCGCAGAGCGGCCGGGCCGACCTGCAGCTCAGCGACCTGCGCCAGGACGAGGACGTGCTCGATACCTGGTTTTCGTCGTGGCTGTGGCCCATTTCGGTGTTCGATGGCTTCAAAGACCCCGACAACGCCGACATCAACTATTTCTACCCCACCAACGACCTGGTGACGGGGCCGGACATCCTCTTCTTCTGGGTGGCCCGCATGATTATGGCCGGCATCGAATACCGCCAGGAAGTGCCGTTTAAAAACGTGTACCTCACCGGCATCGTGCGCGATGCGCAGGGCCGCAAGATGAGCAAGCAGCTCGGCAACTCGCCCGACCCGCTCGACCTCATTGCCCAGTACGGCGCCGATGGCGTGCGCACGGGCATGCTGTTTTCGGCCCCAGCCGGCAACGACCTGCTCTACGACGTGAAGCTGGTGGAGCAGGGCCGCAACTTCAGCAACAAGCTCTGGAACGCCTTCCGCTTGGTGAAAGGCTGGGAAGCCGATGCCTCGCTTCCCTTCGTGAATGAGAAGGCAGTGACCTGGTTCAATGCCCGGCTGCAGGCCGCCATTGTCGAAATGGATGACCATTTTGAGAAGTTCCGGATGTCGGATGCGCTCATGACCATCTACAAGCTGGTGTGGGACGATTTCTGCGCCCTGTACCTGGAAATGGTAAAGCCCGCCTACCAGCATCCCATTGATGCCGAAACGCTGCGTCACACCACGGCCTACCTCGAAACGCTGCTCAAGCTGCTGCATCCCTTCATGCCCTTCATCACCGAAGAGCTGTGGCATGAGCTGGCCGAGCGCGGCCCCCGCGACTACGTGACCGTGGCCCCGTGGCCCCGCGCCACCGCCCCCGCCCACAGCGCCGAAACGCTGGCCAGCATGGACAAGGCGCTGGCCATCGTGGCGGGCATCCGCGCCGTGCGCAACCAGAAAAATCTCGGCCCCAATAAGCCGCTGACGCTGGTAGCCAAAACCGACGAGCCGCAATTGGTAACCGACTACGAAGGCATCATTCGCAAGCTGGGCAGCATCACGGAAGTGAGCTTCGCCGATGCCGGCCCCGCCGCCTCGGTAAGCTTCGTGCTCGGCGCCGGCGAGTTCTTCATCCCGCTTGAAGGCCACATCGACATGGCTGCCGAGCGCACCCGCCTCGAAAAAGAGCTGGAATACGCCCAGGGCTTCCGCGACTCGGTGCAGAAGAAGCTCGGCAACGAGAAATTCGCCCAGAACGCCAAGCCCGAAGTATTGGAAAAGGAGCGTCAGAAACTGGCCGATGCCGAAGCCAAAATCGCCGCACTGGAGCAGGCGTTAAAAGGCTTATAAATCTGATTTGACTTAATGTAGAAAAGCCCGCTTCCTTATTCAGGAAGCGGGCTTTTCTACGTGGTTACGGAAGCCTTACTGCGGGATACCGCCGGTTTGCTTTTTCTGTAGCGGAGCGAGTTGGTTTTGAAGCTGGAATGTAACCTTTTCGCAATCGGCAAAGCGCTTTTCAGCTAGTTGCAAAGCTTTTTCGCTGGCTGAAAGCTGCTGGTATAAATAGCCGATTAGGCCCAGCGCCAGTACCAGCGCCCCGAGGAAAACAAGGTTTTTCATCAAAATAAAGGGGTAAAACAGAGCGTCATGCTGAGCGCAGCCGAAGCATCTCGCGTGCAATAGTAATTCAATCGCCAGGATTCACTACCACACGCGAGATGCTTCGGCTGCGCTCAGCATGACGTTTTAATTAATTCAGAAATGCGCTAAATCGCCGTGTTGGGATCGAACTGCTCCAGATAATCGGCCACCTTGCGCACGAACATGCCGCCGAGCGAGCCGTCTACCACACGGTGGTCGTAGCTGTGGCTCAGGAACATGAAGTGGCGGATACCGATGAGGTCGCCCTGCGGCGTCTCAATCACGGCCGGCTTCTTCTTGATGGCGCCCACGGCCATAATGGCCACCTGCGGCTGCATGATGATGGGCGTGCCCATCACGTTGCCGAACGAGCCCACGTTGCTGAGCGTGTAAGTGCCGCCTTCGAGGTCGGCGGGCGTCAGCTTGTTGATGCGGGCGCGAGCGGCCAGGTCGTTCAGCTTTTTGCTCAGGCCATTGAGGTTGAGCTGGTCGGCGTTGTGAATAACCGGTACAATCAGGTTGCCGCTGGGCAGCGCCACGGCCACGCCAATGTTGATGTCGCGCTTCTTGATGATGTAGTCGCCATCAATCGACACGTTAATCAGCGGGAAATCCTGGATGGCGCGGGCCACGGCCTGAATAAAGATGGGCGTGAACGTCAGGTTTTCGCCCTCGCGCTTCTTGTAGGCGTCCTTGTGCTTGTTGCGCCAGTTCACGATGTTCGTCACGTCGGCCTCCACGAAGCTGGTGACGTGGGGCGAAATGCGCACCGAGTCCACCATGCGTTGTGCAATCATCTTGCGCATGCGGTCCATCTCAATCAGCTCCTGGCCACCGCTCACGCTGGGTACCGGCTTCACGCTGGCCGAGGGCGCCGAAGCAACCGGGGCCGGCGCTGGGGTTGCCGGGGCAGCTTGCGGCTGCGGAGCTACGGCCGGAGCCTGCACCGAAGTAGTAGCGGCGGCCGTTCCGGTCAGCGAAGGCTTGCCGGCGGCCACGTAATCGAGAATATCCTTCTTCGTCACGCGGTTCTCTTTGCCGGTGCCGGGCAGATACTCCAGGTCCGTCATGCTCACGCCTTCTTCGCGGGCAATGCTCAGGACCAACGGCGAAAGGAAGCGGCCGGGCTGGTGTTCGGCGCTGGCGGCAGTCTGGGCAGCCTGCGGGTCGTGCGGCTCGGGCAGATATGGCACGGCGCTGCCATTGCTCGAAGGAGCAGGGGCAGCCTGCGGAGCGGCCGGGGCACTGGCTGGGGCAGCGGCACCAGCAGCGGCGGCATCGGTTTCCATCACGGCGATGGGCGCGCCTACGGCCACAACCTGGCCTTCCTGCACCAGAATCTCCGTCAGCACACCGGCGTAGATGGCGGGTACTTCGGTATCAACCTTGTCGGTGGCTACTTCCAGCACTGATTCGTCCTGCTCAATGGAGTCGCCAACTTGTTTGAGCCACTTCAGGACGGTGCCTTCCATGATGCTTTCGCCCATCTTGGGCATCGTCATTTCCACTCGTGCCATAGGTAAGGAGGAATATTTTGGGGTAAGTGAGGGTGGGGTGGGATTTTCGTGCCGCAAAGGTAGCCAGAAAGCCGAACGCCCCCGCCGCACGGCCTCGGCCGGGGCATCGGATAATGGCTTTTAGCGCTGCTAACACCTTCGGAGCAAACCCGAAACGACCATCGACGATATCACCGGACCCTGAATTTAAAGGTGTAATACCCAACTGCCCCGCCCGGTTTTGTCCCAATACGCTCGAACTGGCACCGCAGTAACACCTGCCGGCAAAGTGCTTCCTGCCTGGCCGAAACCGTGCTGCTGACCGGGAGCACCGATTCAATTACGCCCTCGCTATCAATCACAATCTTAAAGCGCACCTCCCCCGACTTATCATCCAATGCGTCCACAACCGGCCGGGTTATAAACCGCCAGCCCGTTGTGTCGAACGCTATACCAGTCGTTGCCGGCCTTAGGTGAACCGATGGTGCCGAGCCAAGTTCCGGCTTCGGGGATGCTTGCGCCAGCGCGCTTCCGAAAGGAAAAAAGGCCAGAAAGGTTAACAGAAAAATGACACGCATAAAGTGGCGTAAATGAATAATGACGAAGGCAATACTTGCTCAAAACTACTGCCTGGCCGCGTTCAGCAATTAACTACGGCTTTCTCAATTATAGTAGTCTCAAAAACAGTAATGCGAAGATTTGACCTCGGCATTAATTCACATTACTCTGCCCGAAAGTATTTGCCGCGCAGGCGGCGGCGGATATCGGCCGGCAGGGGCCAGCCCTGCTCGTACTGACGCACGATTAAGCCCTCGCGGTCAGAGCCGTACCGAAAGGCCTGCCGCAGCCCCACCACCGTCGAAACCACGGTTACCAGCGCATTTAATCCAACTAGCTCATATTCACCCCGCGCCGAGCTGGACACCATCCCGACTATGCTGGCGGCCCCGGTGCCCAGGGCTCCTTCGGCCGAGTGGCGGTGCTTGCGGAAGAGCTGGTGCACGGCAAACGCCGAATCGCGCACCGGGTGGGGCAGCGGGGGAATCGTCTGAGCTGCCCCGTGCCAGGGTAGGGCAACGAGCAGCAGCCCGCCGGTAAAACCAGTAAAACGCATCAGGGTAGAAAGCAAAAGTGGCCACAATTCCCGTTCAGGACTCGTAGCCACCGTAGCAGGTTGCATGGGCGGGGCTTACTCCACCGTGATTTCGGGTAGTCCTTCTTCCGTCAAATCTCCGCCCGTTTCCGCCGCATTTTTCTCAAACTTCGAGAAGCAGATGCTGCGGTTCGACGCAAAGCGGCTGGTCGGGTCGTTGATGATGACGACGTGCTCGAACGTGCCAAATTCCTTGCCCTCGTACATCAGGGTTTTTTTGATGCCTAAACCCGGCTTGTTCACCACATCCACGTAGATGTTGCGGCCCACGCCTTTCGGCCCCGGCTTGGCAAAAAGCACCGTGGTTTCGATGCTGCCGTTGCAGGAATCGGCACAGGAGGTGAGGGAGAGAGGGAGGGCCAGACAGGCTAGTATTTGCCGATAGGAATAAACCATGCGTTAAATCAGGATTGAAAAGGGTCGTAAACGGTCAGATTTGGAATTGAAGCGAAATCGGCCACGTTACGCGTGGCCAGCATCAAATCAAATTCCATAGCAGTGGCTGCAATCAACGAATCACCCAGCGACATGCGCCGTTGCTGCCGCAAGAGAATCGCCGTTTCGATGATATTGGGCGTGACGGGTAAAAGAGTAACAAGCGCAAACAGCGAATTGAAGTAGACTTCATCAGCCGCTTCCAGCTTGTGAAAGCCCAGGGTTTCGACTTTGGAAATAGCCGAAACAAAATTCTGCGTATTCAGCGCCAGCGGGCGTAGAAACTCGTGGGCTTCCATCGCCGAATAAACCAGCAGGTTGCTGTCGAGCAAGTAGGCCATTAGTCGCGGCCCGGTAGTGGGCGGTCGGCCCGGAGTTCGCGCTGCCACGTTACCGGGTCGGTGATGCTGACGCCGCTACCCCCTTTCGCGACGATGCGCAAGTGGTGTTGCCGCTCCTCATCCGACAGCGGAGTAACTGGTATTGTCGCACCCATGCCCAGCGCCTGGGCCAGTTGCAGCAAGCGCAGGTACTGCTGCTCATCGTCAAGCTGAATGGTGTATTTCATGGTGGTAAGATAACATGCCAGGTCAGGTTGCCGTTCGGGCAGGGCGCAAAAAAGGGCCAGTGAAGAAGCTGGCCCTTTTTTGCTTGGTTAAGCTGAAAGCTTAAATCGTCGAGAAATCGAACGAATCCAGGAAGGCCGTCGTGAAATTACCGGCTTTAAAGTTCTCATTATCCATCAGCGCTAGGTGAAAGGGGATGGTCGTTTTCACGCCTTCCACCACAAACTCGCTCAGGGCGCGCTTCATTTTCACGATGCACTCCTCCCGGGTCTGGGCCACGGTGATGAGCTTGGCAATCATCGAATCGTAGTTGGGCGGGATGGTGTAGCCCGCGTACACGTGCGTATCGACGCGCACGCCGTGGCCGCCGGGAATGTGCAGGGTTGTGATTTTGCCGGGAGCCGGGCGGAAATTGTTGCGCGGGTCCTCGGCGTTGATGCGGCACTCCATGGCGTGCATCTTGGGGTAGTAGTTCTTGCCCGAAATCGGGATGCCTGCCGCTACCTTGATTTGCTCCTTGATGAGGTCATAGTTGATGATTTCCTCCGTCACCGGGTGCTCCACCTGAATGCGGGTGTTCATCTCCATGAAGTAGAAATCCCGGTTGGCATCCACCAGAAACTCAATCGTGCCCACGCCTTCGTAGCCAATGGCCGCCGCGCCCGCAATGGCCGCCTTGCCCATTTTCTCACGCAGCGCATCCGTCATGAATGGCGACGGAGCTTCCTCCACCAGTTTCTGGTGGCGGCGCTGGATGCTGCAGTCGCGCTCCGAAAGGTGCGCTACGTGCCCGAACTGGTCGCCCACAATCTGCACCTCAATGTGGCGGGGCTGCACCACGTACTTCTCCAAGTACATGCCATCGTTGCCGAATGCCGCCTTCGATTCCGTGCGCGCATCGTCCCAGGCTTTCTGGAATTCGTCGTCGCCGTGAATGATGCGCATGCCGCGCCCCCCGCCGCCGGCCGTGGCCTTGATGATAACGGGGTACTTGATTTTGTTCGCCAGCTTCTTGCCCTGCTCCACCGATTCGAGCAGGCCCACCGAGCCCGGCACTACCGGCACACCAGCCTTAATCATGGTCGCTTTGGCCGTGGCCTTGTCGCCCATCTGATTAATCATCTCGGGCGAGGCCCCGATGAACTTGATGCCATTCTCGGCGCAGATGCGCGAGAATTCGGCATTCTCCGACAGGAAGCCATAGCCGGGGTGAATGGCGTCGGCATTGGTGATTTCGGCCGCCGCAATCAGGTTGGGCATGCTCAGGTAGGAGAGGGCCGAGGCGGGCGGGCCGATGCACACGGCCTCATCGGCAAACTTTACGTGCAGGCTTTCCTTATCGGCAGTCGAGTACACGGCCACCGTTTTGATGCCCATTTCCTTGCAGGTACGGATAATGCGCAGGGCAATTTCGCCCCGGTTAGCGATGAGTATTTTCTTGAACATTTGGGTGGGGTCTTGGAGACTTAGGGTCTTGGGAACTTAGTTTCTGGCGCAACGAACGTAGCGTTAAGAAAAGGGCTTGGGAACCTGGAAGCCGGTTTTGCGCCATGTGGCGAATAACCGAGTCCCCAAGTTCCCAAGCCCCTAAGCCCCTACTATTCTATCAAAAACAGCGGCTGGTCGTACTCTACGGGCGTGGCATTGTCCACCAGCGCCTTCACGATGCGGCCGCTTTCCTCGGCTTCAATCTCATTAAACAGCTTCATCGCCTCAATGATGCAGATAACCTGGCCCTTCTCTACCATGTCGCCCACTTGCACGAATGCCGGCGAATCGGGGCCGCTGCTGCGGTAGAACGTGCCAATCATGGGAGCCTTCAGCGGCTTGTAGTTGCCGGCGGGCGTTTCGGTAGCAGCCGTGGCGGGAGCGGCAACTGGGGCAGCTGCGGGAGCCGGGGCGGCGGGAGCCGGCGCGTGGGCCATCGGGGCGGCAATCGTCGTCACGTGCTTGGTATTGGGGTCGCGCTGCACCGAGATTTTAAATTCTTCGGTTTCGATGTTGACCTTGTTCAAACCCGATTTAGCGATAAAATCGAGCAGTTCCTGTAATTCTTTGGCTTTCATGGCAGCGTCCTTTTCCTTTTTGGGCGAATTTGACATATGGATAGCTATTGGCCGTACGTTGCTGGCCAATAGCCAGCAACGTACGGCTTGCGGTTACTTCACGCGCTCAACGTAGCTGTAGTCGCTGGTCTTGATGCGGATTTTGGTGTCCACGTCAACAAACAGCGGCACCTGGATGCGGGCACCGGTTTCTACCGTGGCGGGCTTCAGGGTGTTGGTGGCGGTGTCGCCACGCAGGCCGGGCTCGGTGTAGGTCACCACCAGGTCCACGGTAGTGGGCAGCTCGGCCGTCAGGGGCTGCTCGGTTTCGGCGTGCATGAGGATGGTTACCTCCTGGCCTTCCTTCATAATGTCGGCGAAAGGCACCAACGCCTCTTGCAATACTATCTGCTCGAAGGTAGAATTGTCCATGAAGTTGTAGCCGTAGTCGTCCTTAAACAGGAACTGGTGCGGGCGCTGCTCCACGCGGGCGGTTTCCACTTTCACACCGGCGTTGAAGGTGTTGTCGATGGTGCGGCCGGTTTTGATGTTGCGCATTTTGGTGCGCACAAAGGCGGGGCCTTTGCCGGGCTTCACGTGTTGAAACTCGGTGATGACGTGGAGCTCGTTGTTGTAATTGAGCACGAGCCCGTTGCGGAAGTCGGCGGTTGATGCCATGGAATCAGTTAAGAGTTAAAAGTTATGAGTTAAAAGGTTGAGCTTTTACTCAAGGCTTTCAATTTGGGTGGGGTGTTGTTACGAAATGGATGGGACAGACGACAAAATTAAGAGTAAGCCAGCGTTTTAACTCATAACTTTTAACTCTTCACTGCTTTATCGCCATCATACGCCCATTTAATGTATATGGAGCCCCAGGTGAAGCCGCCGCCGAAGGCTGCCAGAATCAAATTATCGCCCCGGCGCAGCTGGCTTTCGTAGTCAGAAAGGCACAGCGGAATAGTGGCGTTGGTGGTGTTGCCGTAGCGGTCGATGTTAAGCATCACCTTCTCCGGGCCTACGCCCATGCGGTTGGCCGTGGCATCGATGATGCGCTTGTTGGCCTGGTGCGGCACCAGAAAAGCCACGTCGTCCTTGCTGAGGTGGTTGCGCTCCATTACCTGGGCGGCCACGTCGGCCATGCTCTTCACGGCAAATTTGAATACCGTGGCGCCCTCCTGGTAGATGTAGTGCTCCTTGGCATCTACCGTAGCGTGCGTTGGGGGGCGGCGGCTGCCGCCGGATTTCTGGTGCAGGTAGGCTTCGCCGCTGCCATCGGTGCGCAGCACCTGGTCGAGAATGCCAAAGCCGTCGGTGCTGGGTTCGAGTAGCACGGCGGCGGCCGCATCGCCAAACAGGATGCAGTTGGCGCGGTCGGTATAGTCCACGATGGCCGACATCTTATCGGCACCCACCACAATAACCTTTTTGTGCGTACCCGCCTGGATGTATTGCGCGCCCGTGGCCAGCGCAAACAGGAAGGTGGAGCACGCCGCGTTCATATCAAAGCTGAAGGCCTTGGTGATGCCCACACCGTTGGAAATAATGTTGGCAGTGGCCGGAAATAGCAGGTCGGGCGTGGTGGTAGCGCAAATCAGCAGCTCCACATCGTCGGGGTTGGTGCCGGTTTTCTCCAACAATCGCTGCACTGCCTTGATGCCCATCACGGAAGTACCCTGGTTTTCACCCTTCAGAATGCGGCGCTCCCGGATGCCCGTGCGCGACATAATCCACTCGTCGTTGGTATCCACCAGCTTTTCAAGCTCGGCATTGGTTAGCACATAGTCGGGCACATAAGAACCCACACCAGTGATGGCGGCAGTAATCTTCATACGGGCAAAAGTAGGCGGGGCAAGCGTAAAATAGGAATGCGGGCGGCGGCGCGGCCGGGTACGGCCACCCAACGCTCCGGCAATGAGCGCCCAAGCATCTAAAAAAAATCCGGCCGAAGCCGGAGGTTTTTCACCGCCGGGAGCCGGGGCTAGGACTTAAAAGTAGCCTTTATTTGGTCAACAATCCCGGAGTCGGCCATATTGAAGCCCTGCACCAGCATGTTGCCGATGGCCAAAGGGGTGCTCCGCCCATGCCCGATGATGGCATTGTCATTAATACCCAGAATAGGCGAGCCGCCCACGGCCTCGTAGTTGAATTTGTCGAAGAACGGGTCGTGAATGTGCTTTTCCTCCATCATCTCATAGATGGATTCGGCCATTTTCAGCAGGATATTGCCCGTAAAGCCGTCGCACACAATCACGTCGGCCTTCTCGTTGAACATGTCGCGGCCTTCCACGTTGCCCACAAAATTGATGTGCGGGTTCACCTTCAGCAGCTGGTGCGCGGCCTGGGTGATGGGCGTACCCTTGCCCTCTTCCTCGCCCAGATTCACGAGGCCTACTTTGGGCTGCTCGATGCCCAGCACGTAGCGCGCATACAGAAAGCCAAGCTCGCCGAACTGCTCCAGCATTTCGGGCTTGCACTCGGCGTTGGCCCCCACATCGAGCAGGATACCGAACTGGCCCGTTAGTTTGGGAACGAAGTTGGCGATGGCGGGGCGAATCACGCCGGGCACGGCCTTCACCGTGAGCATGGCCCCCACAAGCATCGCCCCTGTGTTGCCCGCCGAGCAAAAGGCATCTACTGTGCCCGCGAGGAGCATCTTGTAGCCTACGGCAATGCTCGAATCCTGCTTCTGCTGGAAGGCTTTGGCGGGGTGTTCACCCATGTCGATAACCTGCGAAGCAGGAACGAATTCGAGCGCGGTGCCAGCGGGGCCGGCAGCCTGAAGCAGGGGACGCACGGCGTCTTCCTGGCCGATAAGGACAATGGTGGCCCGGCCGGCGAGTTGCTCGGCAGCCAGAAGGGCACCTGCCACGGCGGCTTGGGGGGCGAAATCGCCGCCCATTGCGTCGAGGGCTATTTTCATGAAAGAGGTGTTTGGAGGGAGGTCAGCGGAAAGCAAAAGTACCAAAAATCCGGCCCCGCTGGCTTAAAAAAGGAGCGAAGCCGGACCATGTGGTGCCGCGAAGTAACAACCAAACGCGCTATTCGTCGTCTTCGGCAACGTCGGCTGCGGGGGCAGCGTTGGTTTTCGTGTAGTTTTTGATGGCCAACTGGCCGTTATGATACAGGTCGCCGTCTACCACGTATGCCTTGTGGCGCAGGTGCAGCTCGCCCGTGTTGGGGCAAAGGGTCACAGCCTTAGGGGTCAGCTTGTAGTGGGTACGACGCTTGTCGCGAACGGCGGTGGAGGTGCGGCGCTTAGGATGTGCCATGGTTTAGTTGAAATTAGGGGATTGAAGTTGCGGTTAACGAGTGGGAAGCGACTCGGGGCACTGACGGATTAATTCAGGTTGCGCAGCGCGGCCCAACGCGGGTCGGCCGGCTCGTCGTCGTCGGGCGCATCATCGGCAGGACGGGTGCTGAAGATGAGCTTGGTCGGCGCGTCGGGGTTTTCGTCGGCCTCGTCCTGGAAGCGCGGGTGCAGCTTCTTCATGGGCAGGGCCAGACCAATGTAATCGTAGAGATGCTGGGCGAGGGGCAGGGTCTGGGTTTCGGGTGTGATTTGCAGCACGTTGTCGTCCAGCTCCTTGGCCTCGTCGCCGAAGCGCACCAGCAGCTGCTCTTCAATGTCCAGCGGCTGGTCGAACTCATCAAGGCTCCGGTCGCAGGTGAGCTGCACGGTGCCGGTGATGTGGAAGTTCAGCGTCATCAGCCGCTCGGTTTTGATGAGCTCCACGTCGGCGTGCAGGTTGCCTTGCTCCACCAGGGGCTGGTCGAATAAGGCGAAGAATTCGGGACCCAGCTCAAACTCAAAGTGGTGCGTTTTCAGCGCCAGTCTGGCTAAGTTGAGGTCGTATATGCTTTCTTTTTTCACGGTCGGCTGGATAGCAGGGGGCAAAAGTAGTGAAAATCCGGCTTTTTGCCAAAAGTTCGGGCCATTTTCCCCATCGTTCAGGCAGTTTTGAGGATGAATTCGGGGCTGATGTGCAGGCGTTCGTAGAGTTTTTTGGCCAGGTCCATGGTCACGCGGCGCTTGCCGCTCAGGATTTGGGAGAGGCGTCCGGGCGGCACTTCGAGCAGGGCGGCGAGCTCCTTTTGCTTGAGGTGCTGCTGCTGGCGCTTTAGCTCAATCATGGCCGGCAGGGTAGTGGGCTTGGGGGGAAGGGGGAAATACTCCATCCGAATCTCATATTCCTCAATGGCTTCCGCCAGCGCCCGGGCCTCGGGCTGAATTTCGGGATGGGCATCGATGCCCTGGGCCTCCAAGGCATCATATCGGCGAAAAGCCTCGCGTAATTCCTCGGCGGTATTAATAATCATAGCTTTATGAATTCAACGGTGGCTGCATCAATGGCGTCGTATTGGCGATGCGTGCCGACGAATTTGATGTAAATGGTTCGGGTAGTGAAAGAAATGGAGGCTATCAGGCGGTAGCGGTTGCCTTTGATATTGAAAACGAAACGCTCGTTGCCCACATGGTCGGCAGTGCGAAACGACTGACGCACGGCAGCACCGTTAGCCCATTCAACAGTTCGCACATGATGATACCATTCTTCTAAAGCCGCTTCGGCATCGGGATGCGCAAGTACAAAAGCACGCAGCACGGCGCGGCTAATAATTACCATGAACGAATTGAAACCAGAAACGCGGCTGTTGCCAGCCGCGTTTCAAAATTAGAAAGAAAATTTCGTTTCCGAGAAGAAACTACCTTGCCGAGCGGGGCTCCGCGTTTTCCCGGCGCTGTTTCCAGATGTCGCAGGCTAGGTACACGGCGGCGCGGAAGGATGATTCGTCGGCTTTGTACTGGCCGGCCAGGCCGTAGGCGGTGCCGTGGTCGGGCGAGGTGCGTACCACGTTTAATCCGGCGGTGAAGTTCACGCCGCGCTCGAAGGCCATGAGTTTGAAGGGAATCAGTCCCTGGTCGTGGTAAAGGGCCAGTGTGGCGTCGAACTGGCGGAACTGCTGGGTGCCGAAGAAGCCATCGGCCGGGAAGGGGCCGAATACGAGGTGGCCGTCGTGGGCGAACTGCTGGATTACGGGGGAAACGGTATCGCCTTCCTCCTTGCCCAACAGGCCGTTTTCGCCGGCGTGGGGATTGAGGCCGAGCACGGCAATGCGCGGCTTGAGGATGCCAAAATCGTTCTTGAGCGACTTGAGCAGCAGCGTTATTTTGGTGCGTAGCAGCTCGGCGGTGAGCTTAGCGGGCACGTCTTTGAGGGGAATGTGGCCGGTGACGGTGGCAATGCGCAGGGCGGCATCCTCGTCTACCAGAAACATGAGGCTCTCGGGAGCTTCGAAGAAGCTGGTGAGAAACTCGGTGTGGCCGGGGTAGCGGAAGTTGTCGGCCTGGGTGTTGTCTTTGCTGATGGGGGCCGTCACGATGCCGTCGAGCTTGCCGGCCTTAAGGTCGCGGGCGGCGGCGAGGAGGCTTTCGCGGGCGGCCGCACCGGTGGCGGGGGAGGGCTGGCCGGGCGCGAGGGCGAAATCTTCGTCCCAGCAGGTCACGGCATTAAGACGGCCAGGGGCGGTGTCGGCCACGTCGCGCAGCTGGCGAAACTGCAGATGCTCGGAATCGGCGGGAGTGGGGAAGTCGTCGAACAGCGCCGTAGCCGTACCGTAGATGACGGGCGTGCAGATTTTGAGCAGGCGCTCATCGAGCAGGGTTTTGTAGATGACTTCGGGGCCGATGCCGGCGAGGTCGCCCACGGAAAAGCCGAGGCGGGGAAGGTTGTGGGGCATATACAGTGTGCGGTAAGCTTTAGCTTGCCGTTGAATATCGAAGGGGGAGGGCAGGAGCGAAATACGGCAAGCTAAAGCTTACCGCACAAACCCCGTTAGGAACTCATACAGCAGGCGTACGCCGGTGCCGGTGCCGCCTTTGCCCCGGTAGCTTTCGGCGGCCGTCAGGTACGCGGGGCCGGCGATGTCGAGGTGAATCCAGGGGTAGCCGACGGCGAAACGCTCCAGGAACTTGGCGGCCGAGATGTGGCCGGCTTCGCCCTTGCCCAGGTTGCTGAGGTCGGCGATGTCAGATTTGATGTGGTCGGCGTACTCGTCCCAGAGGGGGAATTCTACCAGGCGCTCGTGCACGGCGTAGCCTGCTTCGCTGAGCTTTTGCAGGGTGGCGGGTTCGGCGGTGCCCATTGAAGCTGACGCTTCGGTGGCGAGGGCGCGTACGGCGGCCCCGGTGAGGGTGGCGAGGTCGATAACCAGCTCGGGGTCGTAGCGCTTGGCGAAGCTGAGGGCATCGGCGAGGAGCAGGCGGCCTTCGGCATCGGTGTTTTTTACTTCGACGGTGAGGCCGGAGTGCATCGTGATGACATCGCCGGGGGCGTAGGCTAGGCCGCCGGGGCGGTTGTCGGTGGCGGGCACCAGACCGATGACGTACAATGGCACCTGGTTTTTGGCGAGGGCGAAAAGGGTGCCGGCCACGGCCGCGCCGCCGGCCATGTCGCACTTCATCATGTCCATGCTGTTGGGCGTGGGCTTGAGGCTGAGGCCGCCGGTATCGAACACCACGCCTTTGCCTACGAGGACGTAAGGCTTCTCGTTCTGGGCGTTTTCGGGCTTGTACTCGAGGATGCTGAAGGTGGGCGGCTCGGGCGAGCCGAGGTTGACGGCGAGCAGGCCGCCCATGCGCAGGGCTTCAATTTTGGCCAGGTCGAGGATGTCGGTGGTGTAGCCGGCTTCGTCGCCGGCCTGGGCCATGCGCTCAGCAAACTGCACGGCATTCAGTTTATTGAGCGGGGCGTTGACGAGGTCGCGGGCCAGCAGCACTCCTTGCAGCAGGCCATCGAGCTCGTGAATCTGGGCCGCAGTGGCGGATTTATCGACTAGGTAAACTTCTTTCAGCTCCGGGGCTTTGCGCGACTTCTCGTCGGTTTTGTAGCCTTCGAACTGGTAGGCGGTCAGGGCCAGGCCTTCGGCTAGTAGTAGCGCGGCGTTGGCGGTGGCGCTGAGGTTGTCGATGAATACTTCGGCTACTTTTTCGGCTTTCAACTGGCCGTGCAGGGTGTGGCCGGCGCGGCGCAGCTGCTCGGCAACCTGGGCGGTAGTGGGCTTATCGGCGAGCACCACGAAGTAGTGGTGGTGGCTGAAATGGTTGAGGTGAACGAGTTTCTGGTCGTTGGCCAGGGCGGCCTCCACGTACTGGAGGGCGGCGGTGGGCAAGTCGCCGGCAGCGGCTTTGGGCAGGGTGGTGGTGCCAGTGGGCAGGATGAAAACCTGCGTGGACTGGGCCGGCGCGGCGGCCGCGTGAGCGAGGGCTAAGAACATAAGCGGGGATGAAGGCCGTAGATTTGAGGCCGCAAGGTAGAGGTGAGGTGGTGAAATGGTGAGGTGGTGAGTTTGATGGCTCATGGCCCCGGCCGCCGAACCGCACTCACCACTTCACCATTTCACCACCTCACCACTGCTCCCGTGAATACCGTTCGCCCCAAAAAGCACCTGGGCCAGCACTTTCTGGCCGACCCGAATATTGCCCGCAACATCGTGGGCGCGCTGCAACTGCCCGACGAGGTGAAAGAAGTCCTCGAAATCGGGCCCGGCATGGGCGTGCTCACGCAATACCTGCTCCAGAACCCGGCCTACCAGACCAGCGTGGTCGAGATTGATACCGAGTCGGTGGCTTACCTGAAGGTGCATTACCCGGCCCTGGCCGACCGCATTTACGCTACCGACTTCCTGAAGCAGAGCCTGGCCACGATGTTTCCGGACCAGCCGCTGGCCATCATCGGCAACTTCCCCTACAACATCAGCAGCCAGATTTTCTTTGCTGTGCTCAGCAACCGCCAGCAGGTGCGCGAGGTGGTGGGCATGATTCAAAAGGAAGTGGCCCAGCGCCTGGCCGAGCCGCCCGGCTCGAAAACCTACGGCATATTGAGCGTGCTGTTGCAGGCTTTTTATAAGATTGAATACCTGTTTACGGTGCCGCCGCACGTCTTTAACCCGCCCCCCAAGGTGGAGTCGGCCGTGGTGCGCCTCACGCGCAACGACACGCTGCAGCTGGACTGCGATGAAAAGCTGTTTTTCCGGGTGGTGAAGCAGGCATTCCAGACGCGCCGCAAGACGCTGCGCAACGCGCTTAAGCTATTTGGTATGCCGGCCGAAGCTACTACCGACCCCATTTTTGAGAAGCGCGCTGAGCAGTTGGGCGTGGCCGAATTCGTGAAATTGACACGGCACGTAGGCCAGCATATGGCGGGCGGGGCAGCTTTGCCGGACTTGGATATCAATGATGTGGTTGAGTAGCGGTGATTTGACTTAACTCATTGAAAATAATGTTTTAAGGCCTGTGTATATGCCCTTGGTCCGGAAATTATTAGTTGGAGTACTAGTAGCTTTTTGCAGCTGGTATTTAATTTCAGACTATTTTTTTGATGAGGACAATATCACGCACATTGTTGGCAGGTATTATACCGCTACCTACGATGAAGGCGTTGCCTTGCATTGGTATGAGGATGTCGATAAGCCTTATGGCAAACCATTGCTAGACAATGTTTTTGCCACGCAGTTGGGGCATAATTACTTGATTGTACGAGTTGGTGCAGACGTTTATTTCATGTTTCCAATAGCCGCGACAACCATACAGATGGCTCAACAAGGTAAAATTGGTCCTCTTCAAAAATCTGAAATGAACAATAAGCTACTTCAGCTATATGGTGACACATTGCTTAATAAAACGGGACCCTTTTAAGGTCATTTCCCAATGAGCCTCTGCCTAGTTATCGACGAGATGCACCCATCGCTGCCCGCTATGCTTGAAAGCATCGGCATCGAGATGGATTACCAACCCACTCTCACTGCCGCCGAGGTGCCTGCCGCGCTGTCCGCCCAGCCCTACGAGGGCCTGGTGGTGCGCAGCAAGCTGCGCGTGACAGCCGATTTGCTGGCCCACGGCCCGCAGCTGCGCTACGTGGCCCGCGCCGGGGCCGGCACCGATAACATCGATACGGCCGCGATGGCGGCGGCTGGCGTAATGCTGCTGAACGCGCCCGAGGGCAACCGCGACGCGGTGGGCGAGTTTGCCGTGGGCCTGCTGCTGGGCCTGTTGCGCCATATTCCGAGCGCCGACTACGAAGTGCGTCAGGGCTTATGGCAGCGCGAGGCCAACCGGGGTACCGAAATCGGAGGCAAAACCATTGGGCTGCTGGGCTATGGGCACATGGGCCGGGCCTTTGCGCAACGACTACGGGCGTTTGGCTGCACGGTACGGGCGCATGATAGCAACCCGGCCGTGACCACCGACGGCCATGCCGAACTGGTGCCGCTGGCCGAACTGCAGGCCTGCGCCGACGTGCTCAGCCTTCACATCCCTTACTCGGCGGCCAACCACCATTTTGTAAACGAGGCGCTACTGGTGGGTTTCAAAAAACCAATCTGGGTGATGAATACCGCCCGGGGCGAGGTCGTGGACCAGGCCGCGCTGGTGCAGGCCCTGCGGGTGGGCACGGTGCGCGGTGCCGCGCTGGATGTACTCGACAATGAGAAGCTCCAGACCCTCAGCCCGGCTCAGCAGGCCTCGTTCGATTTCCTAAGAACTGCTCCGAATGTGGTGCTCACGCCGCACGTAGGCGGCTGGAGCTTCGAGAGCTATGCCCGCATCAATGAAGTGCTGGTGGAGAAAATTCGGGCTTTTCGGGCCGGGGCGTTGGGGGCAAATGCCGGGGGCTAATTCGTTTTGCGTATCTTTGCCAGGAACCTAAGAAGGGAGAACGGTTGGCAGTGCCAGCCGTTCTCCTTGCTTTTTAGCCAAACCGTCAAGCATCTACTCCCATGGCCACCACCATCAATTATTACACTCCCGAGGGCCTGCAAAAACTGAAGGATGACCTCCAGGACCTCAAAGTCCGGGGCCGGGCCAAGGCTGCCGAAGACCTGCGCGAAGCCCGCGACAAAGGCGACCTGAGCGAGAACGCCGAATACGATGCCGCCAAGGACGCCCAGGGCCTGCTGGAACTCAAAATTTCGAAGCTCGAAGAAGTGCTGGGCAACGCCCGCGTCATCGACGAAACTAACATGGATTTCAGCAAGGTGCTCATCATGAGCAAGGTGAAGCTGAAAAACCTCAAGAATAACATGGTGCTCGACTACACGCTGGTAGCCGAGGAAGAAGCCAACCTGGCCGCTGGCAAAATCTCGGTAAAGTCGCCGATTGGCAAGGGCCTGCTGGGCAAATCGGCCGGCGACACGGCCGAAATCACGGTTCCCGCCGGCAAGCTGCAGTTCGAGATTCTGGAGATTTCGCGGTAATTGTGCGGTAAGCTTTAGCTGACACCGTAGGGCCGTTTCAGGAGAAGGACAATAAGGCGCTGCCCACGGGCTCGCCTTATTTTTTTGGCTTTTCTTTGCCGATGTGCCGGATTTTTACGGCAAGCTAAAGCTTACCTCACATTCCTATGCCTTCGATTTTCTCCCGCATCGTTTCCGGCGAGTTGCCGGCTTATAAAGTGGCCGAGGACGGCCGCCACCTGGCTTTTCTCGACATCACGCCGCTGGTGGAAGGCCACACGCTGGTGATTCCCAAGAAGGAAGTCGACTACATTTTTGACATGCCGGCCGATGAGCTGGCGGCGCTGCACGTGTTTGCGCAGCGCGTGGCCAAGGCAGTGCAGGCGGCCGTGCCGTGCAAGCGCATTGGCGTGGCCGTGATTGGGCTGGAAGTGCCGCACGCCCACATTCACCTCATTCCGATTAATAAGGTGTCGGACATGAACTTCGCCAATCCTAAAATCAAGGTGCCCGAGGAGCGGATGAAGGAGCTGGCCAACGCCATCGCCGCCAAAGTGGAAGGCGGCAGCGGCCTGGCTGAGGCCAAACCTGCCGGGGCCGATGCCAGCGCCGCCGTGCCCGCCGAGCTGCAAAAGCAGGTGGCCGGCCTGCACTTCCTGAGCGAATCGGATGCGCCGCTTGAGGCCGTGGCCTACGCCGCGCCGGGGGGCGAACTCCCCAACGCCGCGCTGCTAAAGCTGCTGGGCGAGCCCGCCGATGCCAAGGTGGAAACCATGGAACTGACCCAGTTCCTGCGCAACCACACGGCCGATGACGGCGTGCTGAACGACGTGTCGCTCTCGAATCGCTACAAGAGCCTGCAAATGTTCATGAAGCAGGACATGGACGGCGTGCAGGTATACCGCGTGGGCAAGGGCCCACAAATCCACGCCTACGCCCTGGGCCGAATGATGGATGGCACCCTAGCCGGCTTCAAAACGGTGCTGACGGAAACGTGATAGGCGCAGGGTGAGCCCGCATCTATTGCGCTGGCTGCAACGATGGGAGCGAAGGGCTGTCTGTAGCGACAATCCTTCGCTCCTTTTTTATTTCTAACCATGCGCCGCCTTATACTGGTAAGTTTTTTCCTGTTGCAAACTGCCGCTGCCTGGGCACTCAAGCCCAGCCGCGAGTGGGTGGCCACCCCCGATTCGCTGGGCCTGCGCTACCAGACCACCGCCCTCGCCACGCCCGACCACGCCCAACTGACCGGCTGGATAGTGGAACCCGCCGTCAACGTGCCCGACCGGCACACCACCATGGTCATGGCCTACGGCGACTCGAACAACATGTCGTATTTCCTCTGGCAGGCGCGGGCCCTGAGCCAGGGCGGCTACCGCGTGTATCTGTTCGACTACCGGGGCTTCGGGCACAGCAGCAACTTTGCCATCGACCAGCAGCAGCTGTACTACCCCGAATTCACCACCGACCTGCGCACTGTGCTGGCCGATGCCCGGCACCGCTATCCGCGCAGTCGCACGGGCATTATCGGCTTTTCGATGGGTACGATTATGGGCTCGGAGGTAGCAGCCACCAGCAAGTGCGACTTTCTTGTTGCCGAGGGCTACGTGGCTAATCCGCAGCAGTTGGTGGCCGCTATTTTTCAGCGAAGCCAGAAGGTGGTGACCCTGCCCGATGCCGCCGCCGAATACCCGCAAGTAGCGCGCCGCGTGTACTGCCCCTGGCTGCTGATAGGAGGCACTGCGGACAAAAACACGCCCCTGGCCGATTCGGTAGTAGTGACGCGGCAGGCCCGGTGGCGGCAGCGGCGACAGGTACTCTGCTTCGAGGGCGGACACCAGGAGGGGTTTTATAAGATGAGTGAGGGGGAATATGGCGACAAGTACGTGGCCGAGGTGACGCGCTTTCTGGCTGGGAAGCGTCGCGGGGTTTAGTTCGCGAGGAGATTACGATTCGCGGACTCGCAAAGTCCGCGCTACAGCTATTCGGCCCGGCCGGTGTCCACCAGCTTTTGCAGGCGGGCCTGGGCGTCGCGGGGCAGGGCACTCAATAAATCGAGGCCGGTGGCGGCTTCGATTTTATCCACTGAGGTGAGGTATTGCTTCCAGTCGGGGCTCACGGTGTTGTTGTCGTTGGGCGTGTCGATGGCCAGCACGCGCACGGTGGGGTCGGTGGCGATGCGCTGAAGGTCGTTAGTGCCGTCGGGCAGGATGACCATTATTTTCCAGATTCGGGCGGGAACGGTGACATGGCCTTGGTCGAGGGTTTGCACGAAGCCATTGGCGCCGGTGCCGCCACGGCCGTAGCAGCCCATGATGACGTAGATTTCCTGGCCGCGCTGGATTTGCGAGCGGCCGTATTCTTCGAGGTGAGCCCAGGTTTGCTGGTTGTTTTTGGGGGCCTGGGGCACCATATTGGTCATCAGGAAGGTGTTGGAGTTGGCGTCGAGGTCGGCGGTGCGGTCGCCGCTGGGGCAGTTGTGGCCTTTGTCGAAGCCGGAGCGTGCGTAGCTGGCGGGCGACACTTGGTAGAACTGGCGGGGCAGAGCGGCATCGGGCCGGAAGTTATTCTGGCGGGGCGCCTGGCCGAGGTCGGCCTTATCGATATGCCAGCTTACCCAGGTGGGGATGCCGCGTGAGGCGTTGTAGCCGATGGTGAATTCGGGGTGCACGAGCAGGTAGTTGCTGGCGTTGGCGGGGTCAGAGGTCGCGCCGCTGGGGTTGCCGAGGGCGAGGTTGGCATCGTTGGGGTCCTGGGCGGTGCCCGTGCCGGTGCCGGCCGGGTACTGTGTGGTGGCGGGGGGCGGCTGCGTAGCGGGTGCCTGCGGGTTGTTCCGGTTCTCGAAGTAGCCGCCCGTGGCTCCGGTGCTCGTGGCTACGGCGGGGCCGGCCGCAGTTTCGAGTACGATGTCATCGATATCGAGCCGGTTTTTGGGGCCGCTGGTTTTGCGGATTTCGAGGCGCAGGGGCTCGTTGGCCAGGCCGGCGAAGGTGTGGGGCGTGAGCGTGGGGCCGCTGGTGACGACCGGCGCGCCGGTGCGGGCGTAGGTGCGGCCGCCGTCGCGGCTCAGCCACAGCTCCCAGGTGCTGGGGCCGTCGGTGCCATAGGCGGCGGCCGAAATGGTGATGCGGCGGACGCCGGCTTTGGCATCGAAGCGCATGGACAGGCGGCCGAGGTTGCGCAGGCGGGCGGCCCGCTCGCCGGACTTGTGGTCCTGTGGGCTGCTGCCGATAAGGGCATCCTGAAAGTGCCAGGCTCCCGTAGCCAGCGGCTCGTCGGCTTCTTCGTAAGCGCCCTTGCTGCCGGCCTCGAAGGTTTCGGGGAACGGAGCGGGGGCGGGCTGCTGGGCGGTGGAGGCTTGCGGAGCGCGGGTGGCAGTGGCCGTTTCGGTGGGCTGCTGGGAGCAGGCCAGGAGGCCAAGCGCGGCGAGGGTGAGGTAAGCGGAAGCGTGCATGAGGCGAAGATATGCGCCGGCCCGGCCCCGGCGGGCTTCGTGGAAAACCAGTGCGTAGCTTCGCCTCGCTTATTCAGCTTTCCACTTTTTTGCCCCATCCCTCTTTATGGAAGACAATCAATTCAGGCCGCAGCCCCGATAGATTCGAATCTCGGCCGAAGAAGCCGCCGAAATCCAAGCCCGCTTCTTTGCGCAGGTGTATGGCTGGATGGCCGCTGGCTTGGGCCTCACAGGCGGCATTGTCATGTTCGCCTCCACCTCGCCGGAGCTGATAAACTTCGTTTTTGGCACCCGTTTCGTGTTTATGGGGCTGATTATTCTGGAGCTGGTCATCGTGGGCTTTCTTTCGGCCCGCATTTTCGACTGGAGCCTGGGCAAGGTGCAGGCCGCTTTCGTGGGCTACGCCGTGCTGAATGGCGTGACGCTGAGCTGCGTGTTTCTGGCCTACACCTCCGCGTCCATCGCCTCCACGTTCTTCGTCACGGCGGGCACGTTTGGGGTGATGAGCCTCTTTGGCTACTTCACCAAAGCTGATTTGTCGGGCTGGGGCAAGCTCCTGAGCATGGCCGTTATCGGGCTGGTCATTGCCATGGTGGTCAATATTTTTCTCAATAACTCGGTGCTGGAAATTGTCACTTCCTTCATCGGCGTGCTGATTTTTACCGCCCTCACGGCCTACGATACCCAGAAGCTGAAACAGCTGGCGCTGCTTGGCGTAACGGAAGGCGAGGAGACGAGCAACAAAGCGTCCATCCTGGGCGCGCTCACGCTGTACCTCGATTTCGTGAACCTGTTCCTGTTTTTGCTGCGCATTTTCGGCCGGCGGCGGTAGGCGCAAATACAACTTTCGGAAGTTCGCGAGTCCTCTTGCGCAACGGCTCCTTCTGCAAATCCACTTACCGAAGTGGGCTCGCGGAAGGAGCCGTTCTGTTGCGAAAGCGTCAGATAACAAAGGCATACTAAGGTGCCGACTTACATTCCCCAGGCTATTTCGGGTTCGGCTTGCGCCCGCGTTTGGCAGGCTCCTTGGCTACTACGGCCTTGTCCGGCAACAGCTTGTGCTGGCGCAGTGCGTCTTTGAGCATGTGCAGGGTGGGAAATTCCTCGCGCAGCTCCTGAGCCAAGCGCAGGGCCGGCTCCACAAGGCGCGGGCCGGCGGCGTGGGCCAGGGCCAGCCAGCGGCCAATGGCCCCGTAGAGCGGGCCGCCGCGTTTGGCCCCGGCGTGGC
The DNA here is from genome assembly GCF_012275535.1 of Hymenobacter artigasi. Taxonomy (GTDB): domain Bacteria; phylum Bacteroidota; class Bacteroidia; order Cytophagales; family Hymenobacteraceae; genus Hymenobacter; species Hymenobacter artigasi. Next base: position 192,803 of record NZ_JAAVTK010000010.1, read on the forward strand.
CGTTGAGGTAGGCGCGGCTGCGGGTTTCGAGCGCCACCATAAGGGCGGTGGGGTCGGCGGCAGCCAGCAGGGCAAGGGCCGCTTCCATCTCCTGAGCGGGGCTGATGAACAGCCATTCAAGGCCCAGCACAAACTCGCGCAGGGCGGCGGTGTCGGTTTCGGTGGCCAGCAGCTCGGCGGCGAAGGCCACGCTGTCGCGCCGCTTTTGGGCGGCGGCCACGGCCTCCCGCACGAAAGCCTGAATGGCGGCCGGTGTGAGCAACGGTCGCAGGCGGGTAAAATCTTCCCGGCTGGAGTTGGCTAGGGCGCGGTAGCGCAGGGCGGCCCGGAACAGGTCGGGGGCCTGGGCAGCCGTGAAGGTGCCCAGCACGAAGCCGCCGAAGCGGTCGGGCCAGGTGGTGAAGGCCGTAGTAGCGGCGCGCAGCAGTTGGGGCCGGTCGGTCTGGGTGAGGTAAAAGTGGAGCAGCTGCTGGGCCACGGCGGGGTCGGTGGGCAGCAGGGTTTCGGCGGCCTGGGCCCAGGCCGCGTCGTTGGGCAGGGTGCGGGCCAGCTGGAGGCGCAGGTGGGCGCGGGTGTCGGGGCTCAGCTGGGCTTTGGCCAGCGCCTCATTGAGCAGGGGTGCGGCGGTGGGGTCGGCGGCCAGGGCCAGCAGTAGGGGCCGCCAGCTGTCCTCGAAACCGGCCCAGGTATCGGTGGGGTTGGCCAGGTGCTGGCTCAGCCATTTCAGGGCGGCCTTGAGCTCGGCGGGAGGCAGCACGGCCGCCAGCAGCACCTGGGGCCAGCCGGCGGTGGCCAGGTCATCGTGCCAGTGCCGCAGCACGTCGGTGCCGTAGTGGCCGAAGGTGCCGTAGTCGTCGCTGGCCGGCTCATCGAGCTGGTAGATGGCGGCATTGGCCGTGGTCCAGTAGCGCAGGGCGGTGGTAAGCTGGCCGGCGCGGGCCACCCGCAGCAGTTCGGCCACGAAGGGAGCCAGCGTTTCGCGCAGCAGCTCATCGGCGGCTTCCTGCAGGCCTTCGCCTTCGTCGTCCTCGTAGTAGCTCTCGCTGTTTTCCCACAGCTCCTCGTCGAATTCCAGCGTTTCCAACGTTTCGGTGAGTCGGGCGGGCAGGTCGGCGAGCAGGTCTTCGTCGGACGTGGCCACGGGCTGGCGGCCGTAGCCCAGAAACTGCCGGGCCAGGTCGTCGCTCTTGGCCAGGGCCTGCTTGAGGAAGCGCAGCTTGTCGCCCTTCTTGCGTTCGGCCCAGGCGGCTTTCAGCTCGGTGGTCAGCTGGCTCGCCGCAGCCGGCGCCAGCGCGGGCGGGGCGGGCTGCAGGTCGGTGGCCTGGTGGCCGTCGAGCACGGCCAGGCCCAGGGCCACGTTGTGCTTGCAGATGCCGTCCCAGTCATAGGGGCAGGTGCAGGTACATTCCGGTCCGGCCGGGGCCAGCCGCAGCGCCACGCGGTAGCTGCGGCTGCCCTGCACCACGGCGTGGAAGGTATCGCCCTCGCGGCGCAGCTTGGTTACGGAGCCGTTGTTGTAGTAGCTCTGGCCGCGACTGTAGCTGGTGGCGTTGGCCAGTTGGCGTAGGGATTGGCGGGTGAACATGACAGGGGCGTGGCTGGGTCGCGATGGTAGCAAAATTAGCAGAAGGGCACTGCTATTGCGCAGTTGCTGGTGTAGCAAGCGTCTCGGTTGCTGGTTCCTTGTTGCTGATTGAGGCTGTTTATAAAGTGCTCAGAACGGCGTAGAGACCTGTAGATTTGGGGTATAGGATAAAACCCCGTTCTTGGTTTCGGATAACCACCCCGGCCGGCTACCCTATGTAGAGACCAGGTGTCG
>NZ_JAAVTK010000011.1 GCF_012275535.1 Hymenobacter artigasi
TTAGGCCTGCCGCTAGCGTTCATCCTGAGCCAAGATCAAACTCTCCATTGTAAAATGTTCTACACCATCCCGAAGAATGGCTGATGTCGAGTGCTGACCTTGCTCACATATTGACATTATGGTCAAATTCGTTTCGCTTGGTTTGTTTCACTGTGTTTCTTCCGAGGAAGAAGCAGCAAGTGGAACACTTACTATTTTGTCTATTTCCGTCATTCAAAGAACGTGTGATGTTTCCATTTGAAACATCAGTGTGGATTGCTTTTCAATCCGTTACCGTTGTAGTTGCAGTGCTTTGTTCGTTTTGGGAGTGCAAAGGTAGCAATATTTTCTTACTTTCAAAGTTTGAGGCGAAAAAAATTTAATTTATTTTCGATTTGCTTTTAAAGTTTGAGTGCTTCCGGTTGAAGCGGGTTGCAAAGGTACGGTGGCTTTTTTCGGCTTTCCAAGGGATTCGAGAAATAAATTTCGAGGCTTGTGAGCTTAGCGAGGAATAGACAAGCTAGTCGTTGCAGTAGTTCCGTGGGGTTTCAACTTCTGCCATCAACTTGCGTCTTTGGCGTGCCCCGTAGTCCGTTTGACGTTTTGGGACTGCAAAGGTAGAAGAAGATTTTGGTGGAGCAAGCTGTAGTGTACGAAATAGGTAGGATAGGGTTGTAAGTGGCTGATTGATGCGGCGAAAAATTTCAACTGAGATGGCTGGGTGCTGAGTTACGGGGATAAATATTGCCTTCTAATGCGGAGCAATTGTAGCATTCATTGCGTTTCACAGCAGTTGATGATTTTAGCAATTGAGGTTTGAGTTGATGAGTAGGGATAAATGGGTACTGTTGTTAGAGGTGGTAATTTCTGCTCTTGAAGGCGAAAAAGCCCCGCGAATGCTTTCTCCTTATATGGGAGAGGCAAGTCGCGGGGCTTCGTTCGGGCTTTAATCGAATTGAATTATCGGTTTTGTAGGGCTAGCGGTGGAGGGTGCTGATGCGGTCGGGGCCGACGCTGACGATGCGGATGGGGACCTGGAGCTCGCGTTCGAGGAAATCGAGGTAGGCAATTAGGTTGGCGGGGAGTTGGGCGGCGTCGGTGATTTGGGTGAGGTCGGTGTTCCAGCCGGGGAGGGTGATGTACTCAGGGGTGACGGTGGTGAGTTCGCCGGGGTCGGGTAGTTGGGGAGTGCTTTCGCCGGTGGCGGTGCGGTAGTGGGTGCAGGCCCGGATTTCGGTGAAGGCGTCGAGGACGTCGGCTTTCATGAGGTGGAGCTCGGTGACGCCGTTGAGCATGATGGCGTAGCGAAGGGCAGGCAGGTCAATCCAGCCGGTGCGGCGGGGGCGGCCGGTGGTGGAGCCGAATTCGCGGCCGGCCTGGCGGATTTGCTCGCCTACTTCGTCGTGGAGCTCGGTAGGGAATGGGCCACTGCCCACGCGGGTGCAGTAGGCTTTGGTGATGCCGTACACCTTATCGATGTGGCGCGGGGCGATGCCGAGGCCAGTGCACGCGCCGGCGGCGATGGTGCTGGAGGAGGTGACGTAGGGGTAGGAACCGAAGTCGATATCTAATAAGGAGCCCTGGGCGCCTTCGGCGAGGATACGCTTGCCCTTGGCGAGGAGGTCGTTGAGGAGGTATTCGGTATCGGTGAGCTGGAGGGTGCGCAGGAACTCGACGGCGGAGAAGAAGTCGGCTTCGAGGGACTCGATTTCGAGCTCCTTGTGATTGTGGGCGGCGATGGCGGCGTGCTGGGCCACGGCTTCCTTATAACGCTGCTCGAAATCGGGCAGGAGAATGTGGCCGACCCGAAGGCCCACGCGGCCGATTTTATCGGAATAGGTGGGGCCGATGCCTTTGAGAGTACTGCCGATTTTGGTGTTGCCGCGGGCTTCTTCGCTAATGCGGTCGAGGGCGCGGTGCGAAGGGAGGATGAGCTGGGCTTTCTTAGAGATGTAGAGGTTTTTGGACCAGTCTACCCCCCTATCGGTGAGTTTCTGGAGTTCCTGGCGGAATACGACGGGGTCGAGGACTACGCCGTTGCCGACGATGTTGAGGATGTGGGGGTGAAAGATGCCGCTTGGCACCTGGTGAAGGACGTGCTTGATGCCGTCGAAGGTGAGGGTGTGGCCGGCGTTGGGGCCGCCCTGGAAACGGGCGACGGCCTCGTAGGTGGGTGCTAATACGTCTACGATTTTGCCTTTGCCTTCATCGCCCCATTGGAGGCCTACTAATACGTCTACTGGCATGGTGGTTTGGGTTTCGCCTGACCGGAGCGCCTCACCCCCGGCCCCTCTCCGGTGGAGGGGGAGCCTGACGGGTTAAATTGCTTTTAGGAAGGCTATTATTTATGAAAATGGTTTGTTGATTGAATTACTGCAAACCGTTCGATTCCTATAAGGTCCTTGGCTGCGCCGACCTTCGGTTCGCTTTGCTCAGGATGACAGAGAAATATGAACCAATTAGGCAAAAAAACGGCCGCCTAATTGGCGGCCGGGGTTAGCTGTAGGCGGGCGGTGGCTTCGTCGGGCGAAACGGTGAAGATGTTGTTCAACTTCGTAATGGCCAGCATCTTTTTGGGGTGTTCGGCAGGATTGATAAGGACCATCTCGCCGCCGCGGCTGCGGAATTTGGTGAGGAGCGAGACGAGGACGCCGATGCCGGTGCTGTTGATGTATCGGATTTCGGAGAGGTCGACGGCGCACTGGTTGAGTTCTTCACCGAGGTGCGTGTTGACGGATTGCAGAAGTTGGTCGGTGTCGGGGCTGCCGATGAGGTCGCCGGTGAGGCGCACAAACAGGATGCCGTTGTCGACGGTGCTGGTGGTGGTCATGCGTGGGGGTTTCGAGCGGCAGCCTGGGCGCGGCAGTCGCCGCAGATGCCGTACAGATTTAAAGAATGATGCAAGATATGGAAGTTCAGCAGGTCGCCGACCATGGTTTGGATGCCGTGGATGCGGGGGTCGCAGAATTCCACCACTTTATGGCATTCGGTGCAAATGACGTGGTCGTGCTGACGGTAGCCGTAGCTCTTTTCGTACTGAGCGAGGTTGCGGCCGAACTGGTGCTTGCTGACGAGGCCCTGCTCTACCAATAAGTCAAGCGTATTATAGACGGTGGCGCGGCTGACCTGCAGGCCACGCTCTTTCATGCCGGCGTAGAGCTCATCGACATCGAAGTGGCCGGAGCGGGCGTAAATTTCTTCGAGAATGGCGTAGCGCTCACCGGTTTTGCGGAGGCCTTTGTTTTCGAGGTGGGCAGTGAAGAGCTTCTTGACTTCTTCGAGCTTATCGGTATTGAGGGTGGCCTGGGAGGCGGCGCTGGGCGTGTGCTTGGCGGCGTAGCCGGTTTCGGACGAGCCGCCCGTGCTTTGTCCAACCGCATCGGCGGAGGGATTAGGCGGGGTTGGGACGGCGGTGGGTTTGTTCACTGTATATATAAGGAGTGATGCGGTGGGACAAAAGTACGGCTGTTCTGATGGAACGCGTCCCCCGGTGCGCCTACTGCTCGAAATAGAGGTGATAGTGGTTGGCGCAACCGGGGTTGAAGGCGGCCTGACAGTGCGGGCAGGTGCTGTTACAGCTTAGGTAGCTGGCGATGCTCAGGGTTTGGTGGCAATTGCCGCAGTAGATGGCTTCGGCTTGGAATTCGGATTTGGGCCATACTTCGGCCTTGTGGTTGGCGGCTTCGTTGTGGCACTGGATGCAGGCGTAGAACTCGCCGCAGCACTTGTGCCGGATGGCGATGATGTCGCGCTCGGAGTGGTAGTGGGCGCACTGGGTACGCTCGTTCACGGCGGTGCCGTGGATGGTGATGGGCGCTGTGTTTTTCACTTTTTACGAGTCGAACCGCTCGACCTGGAGCACACCATCGACTTTTTTGAGGCGCTGGATGAGCTTGTTCAAGTGGTCAGTATCGTTGACGAAAACCATAATCTGGCCTTCGAAGAAGCCATCATCGGCGGTGATGGTGATGGAGCGCATGTTGACCTTGAGGCTGGTGCTGATGATGCGCGTGACATCGTTGACGAGGCCCACGCGGTCGGAACCTTTAAGGCGGACGCCGGCGAGAAAGGCCAGTTCGAGCTGCTCGGTCCACTTGGCGCGCACGATGCGATTGCCGTAGTTCGACATGAGGTCGACGGCGCGGGGGCAGCTGGTGCGGTGGATGATGAGGCCCTGGTCGGTTTCGAACCCGAACACGTCGTCGCCGGGAATGGGGTTGCAGCAGCGGGCGATGCTGTAGTTGAACTTGTCGGTGTGCTCGCCCACAACGAGCATATCCGGTTTCACGCCCCGAATTTTTTGGACCTCGTTGTCGAAGGTTTTGGGTTCGAGCACGGCCGGCAACGGCTTTTCGGAAGTGAAGAGCGACTCGCGGATGACGCGGCCGTCAATCTGGCCCACAGCCAGGCGGTAGTAGAATTCCTGGGCGCTGGGCGCGTTGAAATAAGCCAGCAGGCGGTTGAAGTTGTCCTGCGTGAAGGGCACTTCGATGAGCTCCAGGCGCTTTTCGAGCAGAAAGCGACCGTCTTCGGCCTTGGCCCGCTTGTCGTCGCGCAGGAAATCCTTGATTTTGGAGCGCGCCTTGGTCGTGATGACGTAATTGAGCCATTCGGCCGTGGGGCGCTGCTTGTGCGAGGTCAGGATTTCGACCTGGTCGCCGTTGTGCAGCTGGTAGCTGAGCGGCTCCAGCTTTTGGTTCACCTTAGCCCCAAGGCAGTGCATGCCGATTTGGGAGTGGATATCGAAGGCGAAATCCAGCGCGGTGGCTTTGTCGGGCAAAATCACCAGCTTGCCCTTGGGCGTGAAGGCGTAAACCTCCTTCACGAACAGGTTCTGGCGAAACTCATCCATGAATTCGAGGGCGCTGGAGTTATTCGACTCCATCATCTCGCGCACCTTGTTCACCCAGCCTTCGAGCGAGCTTTCGGGCTGAATGCTGCCAGTATCCTTGTATTTCCAGTGCGCGGCGTAGCCTTTTTCGGCGATGTCATCCATGCGGCGCGAACGAATCTGCACCTCCACCCACTGGCCGGCGCGTGACATCACGGTGGTGTGCAGGCTTTCGTAGCCGTTGGCTTTGGGGGTGGAAACCCAGTCGCGCAGACGGTCGGGGTTGGGTTGGTAGAAGTCCGTCACAATGGAATACACCTGCCAGCAGGCGGCTTTTTCCTGCTCCGGCGGCACATCTAGAATCACGCGAACGGCAAACAGGTCATACACCTCATCGAAGGTGATGTTCTGCTTCTTCATCTTTTTCAAGATAGAGTAGATGCTCTTGGGCCGTCCCTTTATCTCGTATTCGAAGCCCTGAGCCTTCAACTCGTCATCAATCGGCTGCACAAACTCTTTGATGAAGCGGTTGCGGGCGGCCTGGCTCTGGCGCACCTTGACGCGAAGCTCGTTGTACGTCTCGGTATCGGTGAACTTGAGGTACAAATCCTCCAGCTCACTCTTTATAGTATAGAGGCCGAGGCGATGGGCCAGCGGCGCGTACAGGTACAGCGTCTCGGAGGCTATTTTCAGCTGCTTGTGGCGCGGCATCGAATCCAGGGTCCGCATGTTGTGCAAGCGGTCGGCGATTTTGATGAGAATCACGCGCACATCCTCGCTCAGCGTGAGCAGCATTTTGCGAAAGTTCTCGGCCTGCTCGCTGGTGCCGTATTCGAATACGCCCGAAATCTTGGTGAGGCCGTCGATAATGCGGGCCACCTTGGGGCCAAACTCGCGCTCGATGTCGGAAATTTCGGTGGGCGTATCCTCCACCACATCGTGCAGCAGCGCCGCGACAATGCTGGTAGTACCGAGGCCAATTTCCTCCACCGCAATCTGGGCCACGGCCAACGGATGCAGAATATACGGCTCGCCCGACTTGCGGCGCATCTCCTTATGGGCCTCCAGGCTCTGATTAAACGCTTTTTTGATGAGCTTGGTGTCGCCGTCTTTCAGGTACGGCTTGGCGGTGCGCAGCAGGCGGCGGTAGTGACGCAGGATTTCCTGGCGTTCGGCTTCGGGAGAGATAACGGGAGGCATAATAGGTAAAGTAACAACGCCGGGGCGGAAAAGGTGTAACAACCATGCACCGCAGACGCTGCAGATACGCGCAAAAGGCACTTTGGCGATGCTTATGTTCTCCCGTACAGATTCAAAGCAACTCCGGCGCATATTGGCATTGCGCGCAAACACTTTCCCGAGTACCTTTGCGGGCCCGTAGCAAACGGCTGCGGCGCCCTCTATGCGGATATGGCGAAATTGGTAGACGTGCCAGGTTTAGGTTCTGGTGCCGCAAGGCGTGTGGGTTCGAGTCCCTCTATCCGCACTTTTATTTGATACAGGCCTTCAGTCGTATAGGCTGGAGGCTTTTTTTTCAACCTTTCAATCTGGCCGGCAGCAGTCGGCTCCCTGTTTTGAACATTACTCTCGACAAGAACGACGAGCAGCTGACCGGGCTGCTGACGGTACACCTGACCGAAGCCGACTATGCGCCCGCCGTCGACAAGCAGATTAAGGAATACACCAAGCGTGCCCAGGTGAAGGGTTTCCGGCCGGGCATGGTGCCCGTGGGCATGGTGCGCAAGATGTACGGCAAGGGCATCATGGGCGAGGAGCTCAACAAAGTGCTCAACACGGCGGTGGATTCTTACATTAAGGACAACGGCATTAAACTGCTGGGTGAGCCCCTGCCCCTGCCGAACACGGTGGATTTCGATACCGCTAAGGAATTTGATTTCCAGTTTGAGCTGGGCTTGCTGCCCGATTTCGAGCTGCCCGCCGACCTCGCCGTGGAGCGCCACCAAGTGAGCCTCGACGACGAAACGCTGGCCCAGACCAATGAGCAGATTGCCCGCCAGTACGGTGAGACGACCAACCCCGACGAGTCGGAGGCGGGCGACTACCTCTTCGGCAAGCTGAAGAAGGCGGGTGAAGAAGCGGAGGGCCGCACCATCCTGCTGCCCATCAGCAAGGTGACCGGCGACTCGGCTCCCTTCATTGGCAAGAAGGCTGGTGATGTGGTGACGTTTGACCTGCAGGCGGCTTTCAGCAACGACGCGGCTTCGATTTCGAACTTCACCGGCCTGAGTAAGACGGAGGCCGCTGAGGCGACCGGCGACTACGAGATGAGCGTGGAGAAAGTGAACCGCACGGCTGCCCCGGAAATGAACCAGGAGCTGTTCGACAAAGTATTCGGCCCCGAGACGGTTTCGAGCCAGGAGGAATTCGATGCCAAAGTGCGCGAAACCATCCAGTCGAACTACGACCGCGAGAGCGACGGTGCCATGAACAACAGCATCGTGGAGCAGCTGGTGGAGAAAACCACCATCAAGGTGCCCACGGAGTTCTTCAAGAAGTGGCTGGTGCGTGCCAACGAAGGCAAACTGACGCCCGAGAAGGTAGAGGAGCACTACGCCGACTACGAGAAGGAGCTGAAGTGGAGCATGATTCGCAACAAGGTGGTGGAAGATGCCGACCTGAAAGTGAGCAATGACGAGATTGTGGACCGCACGCTCGACAAAATCATGGGCCAGTTCAACATGCCGAACATGCCCGACGAGATGCGCGAGTCGATGCGCAGCTACGCCAACGAATTCCTCAAGCAGGAGAACGGCAAGAACTACGTGAGCGAGTACGAGGCCATTCTGGCAGAGAAAGTAATCGAAAACCTGCGCGGCAAAGTTGTTGTTACCGACAAGCCCGTAACGGCCGAAGAATTCCGGACTCTGCACAGCTAATCCCTGCGCAACCCGATTTTTGGAAAAGCCCTTACGGAAACGTAGGGGCTTTTTTTATTGGCATCCTGCCAATATTCGCTTTCTTCGTTCGTCTTTAGTAACCTTACCAGCGCAAGCTGAAGCATGCGCTACATTCTCACCTGTGCCAGCGGAAGCGGCGCTACATTTTTCTCCCATGAATCCATTACTGAATAGACAAGAGTTTCGCAAGTTTGCGGTGAAAGGACAGGGCCTGAGCGGCCTGGGCGTGGACCAGTACCTGAACCACATGGAAGGCCAGGTGCGCAACGGCATGATGTTGCCCACCAACATGACCCGCTCGGTGATTGAGGAGCGGCCGCAGAACTTCCGCGAAATTGACGTGTTTTCGCGCTTGATTATGGACCGCATCGTGTTTCTGGGTACGGCTGTGGACGACTACATCGCCAACATTCTGACGGCCCAAATGCTGTTTCTGGAGTCGGCCGATGCCAAGAAGGACATCCTGCTCTACATCAACTCGCCCGGCGGCTCGGTGTATGCCGGCCTGGGTATCTACGACACGATGCAGTACGTGAACCCCGACGTGGCCACGATTTGCACCGGCCTGGCGGCTTCGATGGGTGCCGTGCTACTGGCAGGTGGCGCTCCAAACAAGCGTTCGGCCCTCCCCCACGCCCGCGTGATGATTCACCAGCCTTCGGGCGGGGCACAGGGTCAGTCGTCGGACATCGAAATTACGGCCCGCGAAATCCTGAAGCTGAAGAAGGAGCTGTATGACATTCTGGCGCAGCACACCGGCAAAACCTACCAGGAAATTCACGACAACTCGGACCGCGACTACTGGATGCGGGCTGATGAGGCCAAAGAGTACGGCCTGATTGATGAGGTACTGGAAAAGAAGAAAGCCTAACCGCTGACTTTCGCGAATTTGCCGGCTTCCGGCAGATTCACCTAGCGATAAAAAGCTCCTGTTGGTTCAACGGGAGCTTTTTTGTTGCGCCGGGCTTTGCCCTTGAGCAGCACCGGTTTCAGGGGGCAGCGTGCGTTGCTGCGAGCCGGCCCTGGTGAATGTAGTGGCACCATTTTTCTGGCCGCCGACGTTGGGCATGTCGTATCTTTGAGCCCGCTTGTTTTAAAACCTGCCCTCCCACCCTATTCTATTCCTTTTTCCGTGGCCGAAATATCCTGTTCCTTTTGCAATAAGAGCAAGCGCGAAGTCGCCGTTATGATTTCGGGTATCAATGCTCACATTTGCGAAAAATGCGTGGGCCAGGCCCAGCACATTCTCGACGAAGAAGCCAAAGCCCAGGACGCCAGCCGGCAGCCCAAGTTCAACCTCATCAAACCCAAAGCCATAAAGGACCACCTCGACCAGTACGTGGTGGGCCAGGACGAGGCCAAGCGGGTAATGGCCGTGGCCGTGTACAACCACTACAAGCGCCTGATGCAGAAGCCTCAGGAAGATGAAGTGCAGATTGAGAAGTCGAACATCATCATGGTGGGCGAAACTGGTACCGGCAAAACTTTCCTGGCCCGCATGCTGGCCAAGATTCTGCAAGTACCCTTCTGCATTGCCGATGCCACCGTGCTGACCGAGGCCGGCTACGTGGGCGAAGACGTGGAAAGCATCCTCACCCGCCTGCTGCAAGCGGCTGACTACAACCTCGAAGCCGCCGAGCGCGGCATCGTGTACATCGACGAAATTGATAAAATTGCCCGTAAGAGCGACAACCCCAGCATCACGCGCGACGTGAGCGGCGAGGGTGTGCAGCAGGCGCTGCTGAAACTGCTGGAAGGCACCAATATCAACGTGCCGCCCCAGGGTGGCCGCAAGCACCCTGAGCAAAAGATGATTTCGGTGAACACTGAGAACATCCTCTTCATCTGTGGTGGCGCGTTCTCGGGGCTCGACCGTATTATTAAGAGTCGCTTGAATACCAAGCCGATGGGTTTTGCTAAAACCAACCTCGATGAGCAGGTGGATACGCAGAACTTCCTGCGCTACGTATCGGCCCAGGACATTAAGAGCTTCGGCCTGATTCCGGAACTGATTGGCCGCCTGCCGGTACTCACCCACCTCAACCCGCTAGACCGCAGCACTCTGCGCCTGATTCTGACCGAGCCCAAGAACTCGCTGGTGCGCCAGTACAAGCGCTTGTTCGGCATGGAAAACATCGAGCTCAGCTTTACGGAAGATGCGCTGGAATACATTGTGGAGAAGGCCGACGAGTACCGCCTCGGCGCGCGCGGTCTGCGCTCCATCTGCGAGAGCATTATGACCGATGCCATGTTCGAGATGCCTTCGGAAGAAGGCTCCGACGAGCTGCAGATTAACCTGAGCTACTGCCGCAGCAAGTTCGAGAAGTCGCCGCTGCGGCACATGCGGGCGGCGTAGGGATTTTGTTAGTGAGCATTTAATGCTGATTAGTCAGCCTCTGGGAATGGGAAGTTCGGTTTGGGCCGGGCTTCCCATTTTTGTTGACTTATTTCGGACGATATGGGGATTTTCTCTTTTTTATTTCGCAAGCCGGTTGTTATAGAAGACGGCTTTTTTGGCCGGCTCATCCAGGAATCGTGTGATTTCAGTGCTTCCCGCGTCTGTTGGTACGCAAAGAGCGTCTTGTTTACCCCGATAGGCAATACAATAATGTGCATGATTGATGCTGATGGCGCCGGTTCGCTATTGGCACAATGCAGCTTCTTTAAGCAGTTCGAAGAATTATACCCGGAAGTGTTGCCGAAAATCAGGCTTATTGTTGAATCAGAAGTTCAGCGCATGGCTCTTGATGTTCCGATTATAGATTTTGAGATGACCCACCGGCTGGCCGGCCTCACTATCCCACAATTAACCAGTAAACCTGTGAAATGGGAGCTTTGGTTTGAGCCAGTAGATACCCAGCAGTGGGGCTATACCGTCATAGTTGATATGATTGATAACATACCACAAGCAGGCATTGGCATCTCAGCCTGACATCGAAACAGTCGCGTAGTGTATTTCTAAGTACGGTGAGCAAGCGGGTGCTTTTGATTACCCGTTCATCTCCTTCACCACAAAAAAAAAGGCCCGCCAATTGGCGGGCCTTTTTCATACTCAGCCGGGAAGCTCCCGGCCTACGTCTTTACTCCACCACCACGCGCTGAATGCTGGGGGCGCTGCCGTCCGTTTGCACGGTGAGCAGGTAGGTGCCGGTGGCCAGGCCGGTGGTGGGCAGTTCGGTGGTGCTGCCGCTGAAGGTGCGCGTTGCTACGAGCTGGCCCAGCACGTTGCGCAGGGTGGCGCTGGCTTTGGCAGCCGGGGCCGTGAGGGCGACGTGCAGGGTGGATTTATCAGCTACCGGGTTGGGCCACACGCTGAATTCGCTCTGGTTGACTTTGGCAGTAGCCAGGCCGATGGTCACGGTGTAGACGTTGGTGGTGGCGCTGGGGCCACCGGCCGTGGTCACGACTACGTTGCCGGTGGTGGCACCGGCGGGCACGAAGAAGGTGATGGTGGTACCGTTCACGACGGTGAAAACCGGGACAACCACGCCATTCAGGGTGATTGAGGTAGTGCCCAGCAGGTTGGTACCGGTGAGGGTGACATAAGTGCCTACGGCCCCGGTGGAGGGCGTCATGCTGGCAATGGTGGGAGCCGGCGGCACTACCGTGAACAGGATGCCGTTGCTGGCCCCGCCGCCGGTGGTCACGATGACGTTGCCGGTGGTGGCGGTGGCAGGCACTACGGCCGTCATGCTGGTGGCGCTGGTCACGTTGAACGTGGTGGCCGCAACCCCATTGAAGGTAACGCTTGTGGCACCGCCGAAGCCGCTGCCCGTGAGGGTAACCGTGGTACCGGTGGGGCCGCTGGGCGGCGCAATCCGGCTGATGGTGGGCACGGGGGTGGTTACCGTGAACAGCAGGCCGTTGCTGGCAATGCCATTGCCGGCGTACACGACTACGTTGCCGGTAGTGGCGCCGTTGGGCACGGTCACGGCAATGGTCTGGGCATCAATGATGCCAACGCTGGCCGTGGCTACGCCATTGAACGTCACGCGCGTAACGGCGGTGAAGTTGGTGCCGGTCAGCACCACGCCCGAGGCAATGGGGCCGGTATTGGGCGTGAGGCTGACGAGCGTGGGGGTGGGCGGCGGCGTAACGCAGGTAGTGCTGAGCACGAAGTTGCCCGCAGCAATTGCCCCCGAACCCCGGTAGCCGCTCACAAACACGTAGTAAGTGGTACCAAAGGCGGAGTTAAACGTTACCGTTGAGGCCAGCGAGTTGGCGGCGCAGTTAGCAGCGTCATCATTGGCACCCACGCAGGTGTAGGCTCCACAAGTACCCGAGTACACAAACAGCTTGGAATCGAAATTGGTAGCTGCATTGCAGGTCGATACCGTGATGCTGGCACCCGTGCCCACGATGCTGTAGAATATGCCCGCACCATCTACAGTGATGGCGGTGCAGCTGCCCGTGGGGTCGCCGGTGGCCGTGGAGCCGACGGTGGTGCCGGTAACGGACTGGCCGCAGGTGAGGGCAATGGCATTGGCGCAGGCATCATTAACGGGAGGTACCGTGAAGGCGGTGGTGGAAGTACCCACGCCGCCCAGGGCCGTAACCGCGATGAAGCCAGTGGTGACGCCGGCCGGCGCAGTCACCGAAATCTGGGTAGCCGACGTCACCGTGAAGGTGGGGGCTACCGTGCCGTTGAAGGTTACCTGCGTAGCGCCGGTGAAGTTGAGGCCCGTGATAACCACCACGGTACCCGCCACGCCATTGGTGGGCGTGAAGGACGTGATAACCGGCGCCGGAATCACGACGAAGTTGGTGGTTGAAACGCCGGTGCCGACGGGCGTGGTCACGGCAATGGGGCCGGTGGTGGCACCTGCTGGCACGGTGGCCGTAATCTGGGTGCTCGATACCACCGTGAATGCCGTTGCGCTGGTGGTGTTGAAGCGCACCTGCGAAGCCAGCGTGAAATCGGTGCCGGTGATGGTGACCACCGTGCCCACCGCGCCGGTGGCGGGCGTGAAGCTGATAACAACGGGCGGCGCGCCTACCACAAACGGCGTAGCCGAAGTAGCCGTGCCCGTTGGGGCCGTAATGGTAATGGGGCCGGTAGTAGTGCCGGCGGCCACGATAGCCGTGAGCTGCGTAGCCGAAACCACCGTGAAGCTGGCGGCAGCCGTGCCATTGAAGGCCACGGCCGTAACGCCGGTGAAGTTCGAGCCCAGCACCGTTACCACCGTGCCAGCCAGGCCGCCGGTGGGCGTGAAGCTGGAAATAGTGGGGCCGGGAGCCGGCGTGGTAATGGTGAAGTTGGTGTTCGAGATATCGAAGAAGTAGTTATCAGCGGCTTCTACCATGATGCGTGCCTGCGTCTGGTCAGCCGTTGGGCTTGGGGCAATTACGATGGCCGAACCGTTGTTGGGCACGGCGGCGGCCAGTACGGTTGGGTAGGTCAGGCCGCCATCGAGGCTCAAGCGGATGTTTACCGTGGCGCAGCTAACGGGGGCATTGGTGGTGCCGGCCACGTCCCAGGTTACGGTTTGGGCCGCGCCGCCCGTCCAGGTTACGGCCGTGTTGGGGGCCTGCACCACGAAGGGGCCGGCGGTGCTGCTCACGCTCAGGCTCACCAGCGAGCTGTAGTTGACGCCGCCGATAACCCCGGCGGGGCCGCTGTGCTCGTCGCGGACTGTGCAGCGGAATGCCAGCGTGCGCGTCACGGTGGGCAGGCGCTCGCCGATGACGGTGGTGTTGTTCAGCAGGTCGGACAGGCGCGGGAAGTAGCGGGTGCCGCTGACCAGGGGCACGAAGGAGCGGAACAGGGGCACGTTCTGGGCGGCTACCTGGGCATCGTTGGGCGCCTGCTGGGCACCGAGGTCCAGCTCTTCCCACATGTAGGTCAGGGCATCGTTTTCGGCGTCGGTGGCCGTGGCCGTCAGTTTGAAAGGCGTGCCGATGGGCAGGGTTTTGCCGCCGGCCGGGGCCGTCACCGTAGGCGCGGTGTTGCCGGTAGCCGTGGCGGTGCTGCACGTCGTGCCATCAATAAAGACGCGCATCTCCTGGTAGTTACCCGTGTGGAAAGTGGGGTCTGAGTTGGGCTGCAGGTTGTTGGTTGAGGTGCAGATGCCGGCATACGCCATGATGGTTGTGCCCGAGCCGGGCTCCCAGGCCGTGGTGGCGTTGCGGTTGCCGCCGGCGCAGCTGCCCGCGTTGCCGTTGAAGGGATGGTTGCCGGAAAACTGGTGGCCCATCTCGTGGGCTACGTAGTCGATATCGAAGGCATCGCCCACGGGGCTGGGCGAACCCGTGACGCCCTGCGCCTTGCGCGCGCCGCACACCACTCCCAGCCCGGCTACGCCACCGCCACCGGTGCTCACCACGTGGCCGATGTCGTAGTTGGCATTGCCAATGATGGCATCAACGTTGGACTGGTTTTGCGACAGCATGGCGCTGCCGCTGCTATTCGTGTAGGCCGTGGGCGGCTGCGTGCCG
The DNA here is from genome assembly GCF_012275535.1 of Hymenobacter artigasi. Taxonomy (GTDB): domain Bacteria; phylum Bacteroidota; class Bacteroidia; order Cytophagales; family Hymenobacteraceae; genus Hymenobacter; species Hymenobacter artigasi. The sequence goes on from NZ_JAAVTK010000011.1 coordinate 14,164, forward strand.
GTACCACTCAGAAATACCAGCTGGCTATTATTGGCCACTAGTACCATGCGGACCGCCAGCTCCTTCTCGTACACGCCCACCACGCGGTTCACAGTGGCTACTTCGCCGGCAATTACGCCGGCGGTGGTGTTGCCCTTCGTAAGCGCGTATTCGGGCGTGTTGGCCAGGGCCAGGCGGTAGGTACGCAGCTGCGGACCGGTAGAAAATGCCGTGGCACCATTGCCCGCAGCAGCCCCGGCCAGGCGAGTGGCAGCCGCTTGCTTGTCAGCGGGAGTTGGCTGAAAATCGCAGCTGGGAATGGGACCTGCGGCGGCGGCAGCCCGGTTCATATCCGTCTTGTAAAAGGCGAGATAGTGCCGGGTATCGGTCCGGGTAACGGGGTCGATGTAGAAGCTTTTGCCGGCTCCGGTCAGCACCTGGGCATGAAAGCCCTGGGGCGACAAGTCGAGGCGCAGCGAGGCGGAGGCATCATCCAGGCCCACGCCGGCGTAGGTCTTGATGGCCGGAAACTGCGCGGCCAGCGCGGGGGCCATGATGGGGGCTTCGCGCAGCGCGAAACGGCCGGTGCTGCCGTTGGGCAACGGCAACGCCAGCACCAGCGGGGCGGCATCGGGGCGGGTTTCGAGCGGGGCCGTGGCCAGGGCTGCCCGCAGGCCGTTCACGTCCAGCGTGAGGGGCTGGGAGTGAAACAGGGCCGCCGACAGTGGCGAGGCTGCCGCCGCACTGCGGGCTTCGGCATCGGCCTGGAAAAATTGGGGGGTAGCCTGTTGGGCCTGAGCCCCCAGGGTGAAGCCCAGGGCCAGCAGCAGGGTGCCTATCCGGCCACGGCCACTACCAGCGGCAGCAGTTGCGAGCCGTTGGGTATTCGGCCTGCGAAAGTAATGTTGTTTCATTAAAAGAGGGGTTGGTATGAAGGGAGTAAATCTAAGCAATTACCCCTGATTCAATGAGAAAATCTATCAGCTAACCGATTGATTTAGTCTGCAATTCCTCCTCTAAGTGACGACGTTCAATCCTAAAGCTTCCACCTGCATCAACCAAACGCAAAAAAAGCCTCTGGAAATACCAGAAGCTTTTTTGTTTAGTCAGCTGCCAACAGCTCGGCGGTTGGCTAGTTGCCGCGCAGGTAGCCAACCATCAGCTCGGCGGTTTTTTTGGCGGCCTGGTGCTGGCCCAGCTTTTCGCGCAGCTCGGCGTAGCCGGCTTTCATGCGGGCCAGGTAGGGGGCATCGGTGAGCAGGGTGCGCAGCTCATCGAGCAGGTTGCGGGCCGTGAAGTCGCCCTGAATCAGCTCGCGCACCACCTCGCGGCCGGCAATGAGGTTCACCAGCGAAATGTAGGGCACCTTAATAACCATCTTGCCGATGGCGTAGCTCAGCGAGCTGGTGCGGTAGCACACAATCTGGGGCACGTCGAAGAGAGCGGTTTCGAGCGTGGCCGTGCCGCTGGTGACGAGGGCCGCCGTGGCGTGGCTGAGCAGGTCGAAGGTCTGGTCGAATACGAACCGGATGCCGTTGCGGTGGAAGTGCTTGTAGTAATTAGCGTCGAGGTTGGTGACGCCGGCCACCACGAACTGGTACTCCTGAAAACCCGGCAGAATGGCAATCATCTCGTGCAGCATCTCCTCGATTTCCTGCTTGCGCGAGCCCGGCAGCACGGCAATAATGGGCTTGTCGGGCTCCAGGCGGTTGCGCTCGTAGAAGTCGGTGGTGGGCTCAAATTCGGCCACGGCATCGGCCGTGGGATTGCCGGCGTAGTCGACGGGATAGTTGAATTTCTGGTAGAACTCTGTTTCGAAAGGCAGGATGACGAACATCTTGTCTACCCGGGCCTTCACCTGCTCGACGCGGCCCTGGTTCCAGGCCCATATTTTGGGCGAGATGTAGTAGAACACCTTGATGCCGTTGTCTTTGGCAATTTTGGCCATGCGCAGATTGAAACCGGCGTAGTCCACCAGAATCAGGACATCGGGCTTGTAGACCAGCAAGTCCTGCTGGCACTGCTTGAGGTAGCCGCGAAACTTGAGAATGCTGGTAGCCGCTTCCAGAAAGCCCATAATGGCCAGGTCCTGGTAGTGGCGCACCAGCTCGCCGCCTTCGGCCTGCATCATGTCGCCGCCCCAGTAGCGGAACTGCGCCTCGGCATCCTGCTGGCGCAGCTCGTGCATGAGGTTGGCAGCGTGAAAATCGCCCGACCGTTCGCCGGCTATTAAGTAGTATTTCATTTGTTGGAATTACAAATTATAAATTATGAATCATGAATTACACCGGATTTATTCTTCTGAAAATCAGCGCTTCATAATTTATAATTCATAATTCAAAATTTATAATTAAGCCCCGTAGTACTCCACGAAGTTGCGCGGCGTTTCGTAGAGTTTTACGCAGTGCAGGCGGGCCAAGGTGATGGCGGGCAGCTCGCGCTCGATAATTTGCCAGAAGGCAATGGCCAGATTCTCGGTGCTGGCCATCTGGCCAGCCATGAAGGGCACGTCGAGGTTGAGGTTTTTGTGGTCGACCTGGTCGGTGATGTGGATGCGCAGCAGGTCGGACAAGGCCTTCAAATCGACCACAAAGCCGGTTTCGGGGTCGGGGTCGCCCTTCACCGTCACGATGAGGTCGTAGTTGTGGCCGTGCCAATTGGTATTGGCACAGGGGCCGAACACTTCGCGGTTGCGCTCCTCGCTCCATTTGGGGTTGTTGAGCTTGTGGGCGGCGTTGAAATGTTCCTGGCGGCTGATATATATCATTTTGGGGACTTAGGGACTTGGGGACTTGGGGACTTGGAAGCCTGAGAACCAGGGGGCTTGGGCCGACGGGGCTTGGCTGAGATAATCGGCTACTGATTGAGCCTGCTATTCCAAAACCAAATCCCGAAGCCCCGAAGCCCCCAAGTCCCTAAGTTCCCAAGTTCCCAAGTCCCTTTCTTCGCAGCAAATATACGAAGAAGGGTACCCCGAACAGGGCCGTGACCAAGCCCACCGGCAGCCCGGCCGGCGGGTAGAGCAACCGGGCCAGCAGGTCGCAGGCTAGCAAAAACGCCCCGCCCAGCACCGCGCACACCACCAGATTGTAGCGGCCCGTGGTGCCCAGCAGCCCCCGCGTGAGATGCGGAATGAGCAGGCCCACAAAGCCCACCGGCCCGCACAGCGCCACCACCCCGCCCGTGAGGCCGGCCGCCAGCAGCACCAGCAGCCAGCGCCGCCGGGCCACGGGCAGGCCCAGAGCGGCGGCCCGCTCCTCGCCCAGCAGCAGCAGGTTGAGGTCTTTTTGCAGGAAAGCCAGCAGCAACAGGCTGATGCCCAGCGCCGCCGCCGGATACGGCAGCACCTCCCACCCCGCCCGCTCGAAGCTGCCAAATGCCCAAAATACCACGCTCCGCAAGCTGCCCTCAGGCGAGGCCAGGAAGGTGAGCAGGCTGCCCAGCGCCGCCGCCAGCGCCCCCACGGCCACGCCCGCCAGCAGCAGCGGGGCCGGCAGAATCTTGCCGCGCCGGGTGCCCAGCGCCACCACCAGCAGCGTGGCCCCAAACGCCCCGGCCAGTGCGGCCAGCGGCGGCAAATACACGCCCATAAACGTGAGCGAGGGCACCAGCACATACGTCGCAATGGCCCCCAGCGAAGCCCCCGAGGCCGTGCCTAGCAAGTAGGGGTCGGCCAGCGGGTTGGTGACCAGGGTTTGGAGGAGGTAGCCGCTCACGGCCAGGCTGGCGCCGGCCAGCAGCGCCAGCAGCAGGCGCGGCAGCCGCAGCTGCACCAGCACGAGTTGGGCCGGGTCGGCGGGGTTGTAGTGCCGGAAAGTCTTCAGAATGAAAGCATACGAGGTATCGTAGCTGCCCACGCGCAGGCCCAGCACGAGGAGGGCCAGCGTGAGCAGCAGGCCGATTAGCAGCCAAAGCAAGGGGCGGGATGACTTCAATTAAAAATTAAAAATGAGGGACATAGCGCGTTGGTCGGCCGACCATTTTTACTTTTTAATTCTCAATTTTTAATTAACCCACGCAGCTCGCGCACCGACTCCAGCACCCGGGGGCCCGGCCGCTCCAGCAGGTTGCCGGTGATGGCATACACCCGCCGGTTCTGGTAGGCCTTGATGCGCTTGAGCTCGGGGTAGTTTTTGAAAAAGGTGCTGTCCAGCTTCCCGAAGCTGCCGCCGAGCAGCACGTCGGGGTTCAGCTTGAGCACGTACTCGCGGGTGAGGGCCGGGTAGGGCTGCGGGAAGGTTTCGGTGACGGCATTCTGGCCGCCGGCCAGGCGAATCTCATCAGTAAACAGCGTGTTCTGGCCGTAGCTGTAAATGGGGTCGAGCCAGGTAATAGCCAGCACTTTTGGCGGATTGGCGGATTGATGGGTTGGTGAGCTGAGGGCTTGCAGGACCAATCTGAGTGAATCGGTGAGGTGCTTGCTCTGCGCTTCGCGGCCCAGCAGCCGGCCCACTTCATCAATGCCTTTAAATACGTCCTCAACCGTACGGTAGCGCTGGAAATAGACCGGAATGCCCAGGTCCTGGAGGCGTTTGGCATCATCGACGGAGGTAATGCCTTCGATGGTGAAAACCACGTCAGGCTTCAGCAACACCAGCTTTTCCATATCGAGCGGGTAGTTGTTCACCACGGGCTTGCGGTAGACGGCGGCGGGGAAATCATCCTGCGGCACGCGGCCCACGATGGTGGCGGTATCGGCCACGGCGAACAGGATTTCGGTCATGCTGGGGGCCAGGGCCAGCACGCGGCGCGGGTAGGCAGGCAGGGTGAGGGCGCGGCCCAGGCCGTCGTGCACTTGCACGGTGCCCGTTTTTCCGGCCTCGGATTGGCAACCCAGCAGCAGGGCCAGGGGTAAAAGCAGCAACAGAACACGCATGGCGCAAAGGTAGGCGGGCAGCCCCACGGCCCCGCGCGCCGGTATACCTTTGCCCACCTCGCTTCAATTTCCGCTCCCATGATAGTAGTCACCGGCGCGGCCGGCTTCATTGCCAGCTGCCTAGTTTCCCGCCTCAACGCCGCCAATTTCAACGACATCGTTGTGGTGGATAACTTTTCCATCGCAAAGAAGCTGCCCAACATCGAAGGCAAGAAGCTGCGCGAGTACGTGGACCGCGAAACGTTTTTCGACTGGCTCGATGCCAATCACGAGCAGGTGGAATTCATTTTCCACCTCGGGGCCCGCACCGATACCGCCGAAATGGACCCGGCTGTGTTCGACGTGCTCAACCTGAACTATTCCAAGCAGATGTGGCTGGCCTGCGTGAAGTATAACCTACCGTTGGTGTACGCTTCGTCGGCCGCCACCTACGGCGATGGCATCCTCGGCTACACCGATAAGGATGAGGCACTGTTCCCCCTCTACCGTCCGCTGAACCCCTACGGCGAATCCAAGAACGACTTCGACAACTGGGCGTTGGCACAGGAAGAGAAGCCGTATTTCTGGGCGGGCCTGAAGTTCTTCAACGTGTACGGCCCCAACGAGTACCACAAGGGCCGCATGGCCTCGGTCATCATGCACGCCTTCAATCAGATTCAGCAGTCGGGCTCGATGATGCTGTTCAAATCGCACAACCCCGACTACACCGACGGCGGCCAGATGCGCGATTTCGTGTACGTGAAGGACGTGGTGGAAGTATGCTTTTTCCTGCTCAACCACCGCTTGCACTCCGGCATCTACAACCTGGGCAGCGGCCAGGCCCGCACCTTCCTGGATTTGGCAATGAATACCTTCAATGCCCTGGGCCGTACGGCCGACATCCAGTTCCGGGACACGCCGGAGGATATCCGCGACAAATACCAGTACTTCACCGAGGCCGACATGAGCAAGCTCCAGAGCATCGGCTACGACCAACCGTTTACGCGCCTGGAAGACGGTATTGCCGATTACGTGCAGAATTACCTCGTGCCGGGCCGGTACATGTAGCGCGGACTTTTTTTTGAGAACGTCATACTGAGCGCAGCCAAAACATCTCTCCCGCAGTAGTAATCCATTCGATTGGGTTTACTATTGCGGGAGAGATGCTTCGGCTGCGCTCAGCATGACGGTTCTTTTTGTTCTCCTCAGTTTAATTCCTCTCCGCCCGTGCCCAAACTTGCTCGTCCTGTTATTACCGTTGTGGGCGGCGGCTTCGCGGGCACGGCGCTGGTGCTGCAGCTGCGGCGGCAGCTGGCATTGGCAGCGGCCGAAATCCATATTATTGAGCCGCGCGAGGTGCCCGGCCCCGGCCTGGCCTACACCGCCCGCCGCCCCGAATACCTGCTCAACGTGCGCTCCGGCGGCCTGAGCCTGTACCCGGACGAGCCAAACCACTTTGCCGACTGGCTGAAAACCCAGCCCGAAAGCGCCGTCGGCGTTCCCGAATTTGCCTCCCGCGCCGCTTATGGCCGCTACCTGCGCGATGAGCTGGCGAAGGAATTGGCCACGGCCGCCGTGCACTGGCACCACACCCGCGCCGTGGCCGCCCCGCTCCTCCCCGATGGCCGCCGCGCCGTGCTACTGGCCGACGGCACCACCATCAGCAGCGATACTGTGGTGCTGGCGCTGGGCAACTTCCCGCCCCCGCCGCCCACCGGCCCCGACCAGCGCTACCTGCACCACCCCGGCTACCACGCCGACCCATGGGCCGTGGGCAACCTGCGCCGCATCGGCCCCGATGAGGACGTGCTGCTCATTGGCTCGGGCCTGACGGCGGTAGATGTGCTGCTGGCCCTGCGCCAGGATGGCCACCGCGCCCCCATTACCGTGGTGGCCCGGCACGGCCGCTGGCCCTCGGCCCACGGCCCGGCCACGGCTACCTATCCCAGCTTCTACCCCGAGCTGGCCGCCGAAACCACCGTAACGGGCGTGGTGGCCGTGTATAAGCGGCACCTGAAAGCCGCCGCCGCGCAGGGCCTCGACTGGCGGCCGGTGCTCGATTCGCTCCGGCCCGATTTGGGCCGCATCTGGGCCGCGTGGCCGCTGGCAGAGCAGCGCCGGTTTTTGCAGCACCTGGCAAGTTTTTGGGCCGTGGCGCGGCATCGCAGTCCGCCCCGGAATGCGGAGGCGGTGGCCGCCCTCACAGCCGCCGGGCTGGTGCAGCTGCACATTGGCACGGTGCGCGAAATACTGCCGGACGGCCAGCAGCTGCGCGTGGGCATGCGAACGCATGGCCTGAATACCTGCTGGCGCACCGCCGACCACGTCATCAGCTGCGCGGGCCCGCTGCTGAACTACGCCCGCATCACCGACCCGCTGGTGGTGAGCCTGCGCACGGCCGGCGACCTCACCCCCGACCCGTTGCACCTGGGCCTGCTCACCGATGTCCACGGTGCCCTGCTGGGGGCTGATGGCGGGGCTTCGCCGAGCCTGTTCACGCTCGGGCCCAGCCGTCGGCCGGCTTATTTTGAATCGACGGCCGTGCCGGAATTGCGGCAGCAGGCGGCGGCACTGGCGGCGCATCTGGCGCAATAAAAAAACCCCTCGAAATAGCATTTCGGGGGCTTTGAATTTAACTTGACTAACGGCTAGGCGGCCATACGCTTCTGGCCGGGGTAGAGTGGCAGCACCGTGGCTTCATCGGCGAAGAAGGATGGGGCGGCGGAAGCCACTGCCGGCACTGTGGCCGTATCGAGGTCGTGGTGGCGCAGGGCGCGCATCAGCAGGTAGCGGTATTTCTCGGCATCGGCCACAGCCTGCTCGATGGCTTGCAGGGCAGCCGAATAGGCTACCACGGGCTGCAATTCGCGGCGCGGGCGGCGGGCTTCAAACATTTGATTTTCGAGGTATTCAGCGGCGGATTTCATGGTAACAACCAGCTGTTTTTAAGTCGTCTGACAGCGTACTTTATAAACCCTGAAAACGTCGTTTTCATTCCATAAAAGCAGGATTATACCGCTTTTATCGCAAGCAAAAGCGCCGCCGAAACGCAAGGTGTTTCAGCGGCGCTTTGCACAATTATTCAACGCTATTCCTGGGCGATTTCCAGCACTACTTTGCCGAATTGCGCGCCCGCGTCGAGGTGGCGTAGGGCCGCTTCGCCATTGGCCAGGGTGAACACCTCATCGACCATGGGCACAATCTTTTTCTCGGTCACGAGGGCCAGCATGGCCTCAAAATCCTGGGCGTTGCCCATCGTGGAGCCCAGCAGGCTGAGCTGCTTCCAGAACACCTTGGCGGGCGGGATATCCGTGATATTGCCCAGCGTACCCCCAAAAAACACGATGCGGCCACCCTGCGCGGCGGCGTCGAGCAGCGCCCCAAAGGCGGCCCCACCGGCACTGTCGATGATGACATCGAACGCGCCCCCGGCTTGCTGGATGAGGGTTTTCACCCAGTTGTCAGCGTTGTAGCTGATGCCACCTTTGGCCCCCACCGCCTTGGCGCGGTCTATTTTTTCTTCGGAACTGGACGTTACCCACACTTCGGCCCCGCGGGCCACGCACAGCTGCACGGCCGTGATGGCCACGCCGCCGCCCACGCCGGTCACCAGCACGCGCTCGCCGGGCTGCACCTGGGCGCGGGTAAAGGCCGCCCGATAGGCCGTGAGGCCCGCCAGCGGCAGGGCCGCGCCCTCCGCAAAGCTGAGGTGCGGCGGCAGCGGCCGGATGTACTGGGCGGGCAGGGCAATGTATTCGGCAAACGTGCCGGGGTCGGGCATGCCGAGCACCACAAAATCTTTGGCCTGCACACGCGGGTTATCGCCCCAGCGCAAACCGGGGTTGATGAGCACGCGGGCCCCCACGGCCGGGGCATCCGCGGGCACGTCGGGGCCGTGGGCGGCTACTTCGCCGGCTCCATCGGCCCCGAGGGTGCAGGGCAGCTTGATGCCGGCATACTTGCCCTGCTGAATGAATACATCGCGGTGATTGAGGGCAGCGGCGTACAGTTTCACCAGGATTTCGCCGGGGCCGGGCGTGGGCATGGCCACGTCGCGGAGGACGGCGGGCTGGTTGATGGCATCGAGCTGGAGAGCTTGCATGGTTGAGGATTGAGGGTTGAGGGTTGAGGGTTGAGGGTTGAGGGTTGAGGGTTGAGGGTTGAGTTAAAGACCGTCATGCAGAGCGTAGCGAAGCATCTTTACCGCAATAGCAAATGAGTTACTTGCGCGGTAAAGATGCTTCGCTGCGCTCTGCATGACGTCCTAGCACTGCATTTCTAGTTCTGCATGACGGTCTATTTAGCTACGCTGCCCCCGACATGCTCCCCGCCCTTCAACCCGATGAAGGCCAGCGGGCCGGCGATGAGCAAGCCCGTGGCCAGCCCGCCAAGGTGGGCGGCATTATCGATATTGCCGGTGAGGCCGGAAAGCAGGTTGCTGAGCACCAAGTACAGGACCAGGCCCAGCATGGCGCGGCGGTCAGACTTATCGAGCACCAGCTTTTTGCCAAGCAGGAGGGCCAACAGCAGGCCGTAGAGGCCGAAAATGGACCCGCTAGCTCCTACCGAGTTAATATTTGCGTTCCACCATAGGCTGGCCAAGCCGCCACCCACCCCGCAGGCTAGGTACACCAGCAGCAGGCGCAGCGGCCCCACCCGGTCTTCAATCAGCAGGCCCAGCAGCCAGAGCGAGAGGATATTCAGCAGCAAATGTGAGAGGCCGGCGTGCACAAACATGTAGGTGAGCAGCCGCCAGGGCTGGCCGTGCAGCGTGAAATCGGTGGCGTTGGAGCCCCAGCGCACAAGCTGCTGCCCGGTGGGGTCGGAGGCCGATACGCCGCTGAGCACCATCAGGCCGAACACCAGCAGGCAGGCATCGATGAGCAGCGGCGTGGCCAGGAAGCGGCGCGAGGGAATGAGCAGCCCGCGCAGCAATTGCCCCAGCAGCTGCGGCCAGGTTTCGGCCTCGGTTTCGGCGGGCGGCGGGGGTGGCGCGGGGCGCGCGGTATCGGGCAGCAGGCCGCGCCGGTTGAGCTCGGCCACGGCGGCGGCCCCCACGGCGGGCGGGTAGCGAATGGCGTTCTGGGCCAGGTACAGCAGCTCGGCCTCGGGCTTTTGGGCGAAAAGCTGGGCGGCAAGCGCGGCCGTGGAGCCGGGAGCGTGGTCGGGGGGCGATGATTCCATGGAAAACCGGACGCGGCAAGGAGTGCGCCACCTTGCCCAACCGGCCAATTTGCCAGATGTTGGGAATGGGGTGCCTACAGCCGCACCCGGCGCACGATGGTATTATACGGCTGGCCCGTGACCGGCGATTTCGGCAGCAGGCCCGAGAGCAGGTCGCTCACATCGGCGGCGCGCTTGCGGGTTTGGTCGTTTTCGTAGCTCTGGGGGTTATTGGCCACAATCTGCAGGTCGCCCAGGCCTTCCTGCTGCTGTTGGGCCACACGGGTCATAATGTCGAGGTGAGCGGCCATGGTGGGGCCGAACTTATAGCTGTAGCGCAGGGCCTTATTCCACTGCTCCCAGGTGGCCCCCACCGCCTGAATATGGCCCGGCAAGGCGGCATCGAGCTGACCCCGGCGGGCCTGGTTCATCACGAATTCGGTTTGGGTTTCGGCCGTCCAGAAGCGTTTGGCCAGCTCGCGGTACTGGCGCAGGGGCATGGCTTCCTGGGCCGCAGCGGCGCGCTCGGCGGCCGGAATGCGCTGTACCTGCCGCTGCACGCTGGCCGTCACGGCCGGCCCAAAATCGGGGATGGTGGAGGTGGCCACCTCCGTGAGGCGGGGCGGCGCTTTGGGTTTGGCTTCGACTACGGCCACCGTCGGAGCGGCATTTTTTTGCTTGATGAAGTAAAGCCCACCCAGGCTCAGGGCCAGCACCACGGCCACGGCCAGCGCCAGGGGGCCGGTAGCCAGGCCGCGCGCGGGCGGTGCGGGCACGGCGGTCGGCGCAAGCAGCTCGGGCTGGGGCAGGGCCACGCCCCGGCGGCGCAGCTCGCTGCGGGCTTCGGCCACAAGGTCGGGTTGGTAGTGGTCGGGGTTTTCGACGAAGAACAGGAGCTCATCGTCGGTTTTCTGGTGGTAGAAGTCGGTGGTGGAATTGGTCACGGCCAGCGGGAAAACGGGTTTAAGAGGGAAGCCGGCGGCAAGATGGCAAACACCGCGCAATTGGCCGCGCCCAACCGTGCGGGCCGCCGGCCGTAAACCCAGCTGCGAGGCCGCTACCGTGCCTCCTTCAACCTTCACATTCCCATTCACCATGCCCGACCCCACGCAGAATCCCACCGACCCACGGCCCGACTTCGCCCCCACTACCAGCACGCCCGACCAGGCTTCGGAGCAGGATGCGACCGTGAACCCCACGCCCGACAAAGCCCCCGCCGAGCAGCCCAGCACGGGTACCACCATCCCCAGCAGCACCCAGGAAAACATGGGCGACGGGGCCGGTATTCGCGGCGACTATGGCGATGCCAGCCAGACCAACGGCCTTGAAGGCGGCCCCGACACCCGCCCCGACACCCCCGACCAGCCCATGACCGATACCGAGCTCACGGGCTCGTAAGGCTGGAAATAGCAAAATAGAACGGTCATGCCGAGCGAAGCCGAGGCAGTTCGCGTGTGGTAGTAATTCAATCGCAAGGAAAGATTTACTGCTGTACGCGAGCTGCCTCGGCTCCGCTCGGCATGACCGTTCTTGCATCAAGCAGACAACAGCCTACCCGCTTTAATAGCGTAATTTGCGGCAATTATTCCCGCTGCTGATTATTTCTTGATGCGTTGTTTCCTTGCCGCTGGTCGGTTTTTAGTATTGATAATGTTGCTGAGTGGCCTCAGCGGCCTGATTCCCGCGCTGGCCCAGTCGGCGGCCGACTCCGTTGAAACCCCGCCGCCGCCTAAGCGCGAATTGCGCGGCATGTGGGTGGCCACCGTGGCCAACATCGACTGGCCCAACCAGCGCGGCGAAGCCCCCGAGCAGTACCGCCGCGAATACCGCCGCCTACTCGATGCCGGCCAGCGCGCTGGCCTCAACGCGGTGTTTGTGCAAATCCGGCCCGCGTCGGATGCCTTTTATAAGTCGGACCTGGAGCCCTGGAGCAAGTGGCTGACCGGCGTGCAAGGCAAGGCCCCCGCCGATGGCGACGACCCCCTGCCCTTCCTCATCACCGAGGCACATCGGCGCGGCATGGAGTTCCACGCTTGGTTCAACCCCTACCGCGCCACCATGGATTCGGTGACGCGCCGGCTGGCCGCCACCCACCCCTACCGCAAGCACCCGGAGTGGTTTCTGCGCTACAGCGGGCAGCTCTTATACAACCCTGGCTTGCCGGCGGTGCGCAACCACATCACCCGCGTGATTCTGGACGTGGTGCGGCGCTACGACATCGACGCAGTGCATTTCGACGATTATTTCTACCCGTATCCCGAGGCCGGGCAGGTGTTTCACGACGAAGCCGCTTTCCGCGACTTCAACCCCGACAGCCTGAAGAAGGTGGCCGACTGGCGGCGGCAAAACGTCAATATCCTCATCCACGACCTGCACGACAGCATTCAGAGTGCCAAGCGCTGGGTGAAATTCGGCATCTCGCCCTTTGGGGTCTGGATGAACAAGTCGAAGGACTTCCCGCAGGGCTCCGACACGCGGGCCGGGCAGCCGTCCTATTCGAATTTGTATGCCGATACGCGGCTGTGGCTGGAAAAGGGCTGGATTGACTACGTGGTGCCGCAGCTATACTGGAGCACCAATTTCCGCCTCTGCCCCTACCCCGTGCTGGTGGACTGGTGGGCCAAAAACCACTTCGACCGCCATCTATACATTGGCCACGGCACCTACCGGATGCTGGAAAGCACCCGCTCCGACACCACCTGGCGCAACCCGCGCGAGCTGCCCCGCCAGATTCGGACTAACCGCGCCACCGACGGCGAGGCCATTGGCAGCGTATTTTTCTCGGCCAAATCGGTGCTCACCAACCCGCTCCACACCACCGATTCGCTGCGCCAGGACCTGTTTCGCTACCCCGCCCTGGTGCCCACCATGCCCTGGAAAGATGCCACCCCGCCCCTCCCCGTGGCCAACCTCACCCTGCGCCGCCTCAGCCATTACGTGACCCTGAACTGGCAGAGCGGCCCGCCCGCCGCCGACGGCGACGCGGCCACCTACTACGTGCTCTACCGCTTCGAGCCCACCGAGGCCAGCACGCCCAACGACCCGCGCCACATCCTGGCGCTGCCCCGCCCCGCCCCCGGCTTTCCCGCCACCTACGTGGACACCACCGCCGTACCCGGCCAGGCCTACGCCTACTACGTGACCGCCGTGGACCGCCTGCACAACGAAAGCCGGCCCATGCGCGTCATCACCACTGGCCAGCAACCGGCGGAGCTGGCCATTGGACAGGCCCCCGGCGGCGCGCGCCCGGCCGCCCCGGCCGTGGCCACGCAGCCCGCGCCGGCCACCCCGCGCCCCACCATCCGCCTCAATGCCCCGGCTGATAAGCCCGAGGCTTCGACCCAGTTTTCCAAAATAAAAATCAAGGAGAAGCCGGCTAAGAAAAAGGGCTTCTTTGCGCGACTGTTTGGTGGGGGGTAGTAGATAACCCGTGCTGCGGAATAGCCGCGTAGCGGCGAAAGGTTTGCAGAAAATCAGCTGGCTCGGATAGTAAAACCGCCAAGCCAGCACGGCAAAGCCCCGGTTGGGTGGCCCTCGTTGAACGAGTACCACTCAACCGGGGCTTAAAACGAAACAACAGCCTGAGCACGCCTACCAAATAATATTGATAGTCTGATATTTACATCGCCTTAATGTTGAGGCTTACCGTAACATCAGTAGCCGAAATGCGGTTGATGCCGGCTACCTGTACCACGGCGTACTGGTCGAGCCCGCGCAGCTTGAGGATGATGATATCGCCCGGCACAATGTTGTCCAGGGTGGTGACTTGGGCGGTGGAGGCAGCGGCGGTGTAGGCCTGCCGGGCACTGGTGAGCGTGGCCGACGTGTAGGCCGCTGCCGTGGCGCGCACCAGCCGGGTGCCCGTGCTCAGGGTGCGAAACTGCACCGCGTTAGCAGCCGTGCTGCTGATGAGCAGGTCCTTGCTGGTGGCAGGCCCGGCGGCGGCCACGGGCGCGAAGGTGGTCAGGTCGTAGGCCGCCAGGTCGCCCCCGGTGGTGCCGGTGTAGGTGAGCGCGGCCGTGCGTACCGTGGCGCTAAAGGGCGTGGCCGCCACGGGCGTAATGGTGGCCGGGGCCGTCACGGTGGCGGTGCGGGCGGGCGTGCGCACCTTCACCTCGAAGCGAATGGCCACGGGCTGGCCGGCGCTGCCGGCGGGCAGCGGTACATCCACGTTGGTGGTGAGCTCGGCCCCGCTGGCCGTGAGTTTGGTACGCACCACACGGCGCTCGGCGGCGGTGCCTACTTTGGCGTAAGTAACCAAGCTGTCGAGGTCCTTGTACAGAATGCCGGCCGGGATGGCCGTGGTAGCCGGCGGCACCGCGGCCGTGCTGATGCCGCCCGCATTCAGGGTCAGGTTGTAGCGAACCACGTCGCCGGGGGCGGGCGTGGCGGTGGCGGTGGGCAGCGTGACGTTGGTGGGGCCCGAATTGATGACGATGGTAGGCGTGGCCTCGGCCAGGCGGAAGTAGAACGTGCGGGCCTTCGTCTGTCCGTTCTGGCTGTCCACCCGGGCATCGACGCGCACCAGGGCCTTGTTGGGCCCGGCCGGCACCACGTAATTCACCACCAGCGTATCGGCGTTTTTGCGCCGGGAAAAGGCCGGGGCGTATGGGATGGTTTGCACGATGGTGGAGTCGCGGCCGGGCTCCACTTTTTGCAGGATAACAATCTGCTTGATGGGGCTGGTCTGCTGGGCAAACTGCAGCTCAAACGTCACTGTTTCGCCGGTGGCGTACTTGGTAGCATTGCCCAGGGCGTTGCTCAGCACCGTGGGGTACTGCGGACCCTGCTCGGTGTAATAATCATCGAGCTCTTTCTTGCAGCCGGTGGCCAGCAGGGCCAGGGCCAGGAGCCCGCCCCAGGCGGCGCGGGCAGTGGGTATATAGTTCATGAGGAAAGTCGGTTGGGAGGAATGGGGATGAGTTAAGAGTTAGGAGTTGAGAGTTAAGAGTTTGGGTAGGTGAATGGACACCTATGCACTTTTCATTCAGTGGCTTCAACTCTTAACTTTTAACTCTTAACTCTACTTACTGCTGGTCAAACCACAGGGGCTTGGTGATGTAGTCCTGGTCGGAGGTGGCGCTCACTTCGGCGTAGTTGGCGGCCACGGCGTTGGGGTTCACTGTGACTTCGGTGGCGCCGGGCAGCAGGCGGCGGGGGTACTTGCCGGCCAACGGGCCGGTGCCGCCGCCCGAGTACACGGGGTACTGAAAGTTGACGTAGATGGCGGGGTCGAAATCCAGGCGGCGCAGGTCCGACCACGAGTCCGGGTTCAGGAACATGGCGATGTACTTCTGCTCCATAATGGAACGCAAAGTGAGGGCGGCCTCGGTCTGGGGCACGGCGGCGCTGGCCACGTAAGCCTCAATCTGGGCCGTGCTAATGGCCGGGAACGTCACCAGCGGCGGCGAGTAGGTACCGCCGCCGCTCATCTTGCGGATATGGGCCCGGATGCCGTCCTTGAGCGCCGCCAAGGCGCGGGTTTTGTTGCCGACCCGGAACGCCGCCTCAGCCTCAATAAACTTGACTTCGTGAAAGGTGATGGCTTCGTAGTAGCCTAAGTCGCGAGCATACCAACCGCCGTAGAAGTCGGTGATATTGGTGGTGCCGGGCGTGAAGTTGCCGCCCGAGCCCGCGCCGGGGGCCGCGCCGGTACTGGTGGCGGGCACCATCACGCCGTAGCGCGGGTCCACCACGCCCGGAAACGTGGTCCCGTTCAAGTACTTGATGATGTTGAGCGAAAACGTAGCTGTACCGAAGTTGGCCCGTGTCGGCCCGAAGATGTTGGTGGTGTTAGAGAGCGGGGATACGGCCACCTGAAACTGAATCTGGGCGTCGTCGGCCGAGGTTTTGAAGGCGTTGTCGCACAGGGCGAGCACGGCGGCGGGGTCGTAGCTGCCCTTTTTGGTGAGGTGCTGAGCCTGACGGGCCTTGAGGGCGTAGGCCAGGCGCTGCCACTTGTCCACGTTGCCCTTGTACAGAATGTCGCCGCTTTCGCTGGGCGAGGTGCTGTAGAGGGGGCGAAAGTTGGCGCTGGCCGGCTTCATCATTTCCACCAAGCCCTCGTCGCAGAGTTGGTTGATAGTGGTATAAATCTGCTGCTGCGAGTCGTACTTGGGCGTGAAGTTGGCCCCGCCCTGGTAGGCTTCCGTGTAGGGAATGTTGCCCAGCATGTCGGTGGCGTGGGCCAGAATCATGGCTTGCATAATCTTGCCGGCCCCCACGTAGTAGGGCGAGCCCTCGGCCACGGCCGCCTTCTGCATCACCGGAATGTTGCCGCCCGACTGAAAGTAGGAGTAGTTGAAGGTGTTGGTGCTGTTGGCGTTGGTGAGAAAGTACTGGTCGTTGCCGCTGCTGTTGACGGTGCGGCTCACCACGTACTGCGTGATGTAGGGCGTACGCAGGGCCGTGAACATCTGCGTTTGGATGCCATTGGAAATGATGCCCGGCAGCAGGAAGTTGGGCGTGGATTCGACCGGGTTGTTGGGGTTGTTGTTCACGTCGAGAAACTTCTCGCACGCGGTGAGGGCCGGAAGGCTGAGTAAGAGGCCTAAGCCTATTATATATCGGTTCATGAGGTTAATAGTCAAGGAGGAAAGAGTTGGCTGCCCCGGTCCGACCGCCCTAGGCGGTCCGACCGGTTGTCGTCAGGGCAAAATCGGTGGCGCTTCAACCGGTCGGACCGCCTAGGGCGGTCGGACCGGAGCAACGATTAAAAATTGACCCGCAGGCCCATGTCCACGCCACGGGTGGCGGGCACGTTGCCGTAGTCGAAGCCGTTGGAGCCGCCGCCGCGCACGCCGGCTCCGGCCGCCGACGTTTCGGGGTCGGTGCCGCTGTACTTGGTGAGCAGCACCAGGTTGCGGCCGGTCACGCTCAGCTCCAGGCCCTTGATGAACTTGCTGTTGCTCAGCAGGCTGCTGGGCAGTGCGTAGCTCAGGGTGAGGTAGCGCAAGCGGGCCCACGAGCCGTCCTCGATGAAGGCCGTGCCCACGCGGCCCAGAATGCTGGTGTAGTAGGCCTGGGTCAGCTCCGCCGATTTGGTGTTGGGCGTGTACTTGCCGTCGGGGCCCAGCGTCACGCCATCAAACACCACCTGCTTGTAGCGGTCGGCGGTGCGGGTGGAAGTGCCAATGCCCGTCTGGTACCAGTCGTTGCCGTTGATGACCACGCCGCCCACCCGGAAATCAAACAGCGAAGTCAGCGACAAGCCTTTGTAGGTAAACGTGTTGGTGAGCTGGGTGGTGAAGCGCGGGGCGCGGTTGCCGGCGTACGCGAAGGTGGTGTTCACGCTGGGGTAGCCCGTCGCGCCGATGATGACCTGGTTGTAATACTGGCTGGTGGGGTCCGTGACGCGCACAAAATCGGTGGCGCCCACGCCCGTGATGGCCCGGCCGGGGAAGGCCCCACCCTCGTGCACGTCGGTGATGAAGGCATCGGACTGAAACACCACCGTGAGCGGCACGGGCAGCTGCTCCACGCGGTTGGTGTTGTGGTAGAAGTTGGCCACGATGTCCCAGGTGAAGTCCTTGGTTTTCACGGGCGTGCCGGTGAGGGTAATTTCCTGGCCCTCGTTGGTCACGATGCCGCCGTTGATGTACTGCAGGATGAAGCCGGCGGCCTGGCTCACGCGGGGCGCGATAATCTGGTCCGTGGTGCGCGAGTAGTAATAGTTGAGGTCCAGGCTCAGGCGATTCTTGAAGAACTGCAGCGCCACGCCGGCCTCGTAGGTGCGGGTGCGCTCGGGCTTGAGGTTGGGGTTCGAGCCGAAAAAGTCGTTGCGGAAGCCGCCGCCGATGTAAGTATTCTGCGTCAGGGCCGACTCCACGCGGTAGGGGTTGGTGTCCTTGCCCACCTCGGCAATGGAGCCGCGCAGCTTGCCGTAGTTCAGGATGTTGCTTTGGTCGAGGCCCAGGGCTTTGGTAAACTCGTAGCCCAGGCCGGCCGAGCCGTACAGAAAGCCCTTGCCGTACACCTTGTTCTGGTCGGGCCGCGGCAGGGTCGACGACTGGTCGTAGCGGCCCTGGAGCTGGATGAACAGCTGGTTGAACAGCGTACCGTTGAGCTGCGCAAAGTTGCCGATGACGTGGCGGGTGTTGTCGCGCTGCAGGGCTCCCCGGTTCACCGTGTTGTTGAGGCCGGTGAAGTTGGGGTTCTGGAAAATCAGGCCGATGTAGTCCACCGCCTGGTCCTTGTTCTCCTCAATGGTATTGCCCAGGATGAGCGAGCCGCCGAAATTGGTGCTGAAATCGTGCGTAAACGTGGCCAGCGTGGTGGCCGTGAGCGAGCGGAACTGGTCCACGGTTTCGGCAATGCCGCCGTTCTGGTTGCCCACCAGCGAGGTGCCCACGGCCCGCACCGACGTATTGCGCGCGGTGTAGAGGTCGGTGCCCAGATTATGGCTCAGGGTCAGGAAGGGGAACAGCTTATAGCTCAGCTGCACGTTGCCGATGAAGCGGTTCACGCGCTCGGTCTGGGGGTTGTTGTACACCGTCCAGTATGGGTTGTCGGCGTCGGCGTCGGTGCCGTTGCCCAGGGCCAGCAGGCGGCGGCGGCTGCCGTCGGGGTTGAGGTAGTTGCGGGCATCATCGCCGCGCGGCCAGTTCAGCAAACTCAGCATGTAGCCGCCCGACGACCCGAACAGGCCCGGCCCCTGAACGGGCCGCTTACCGCCCGAGGTGAGGTATTGGGCCGAGCCCGACACGTTGAGTTTGGGGGTAATGGCCGCCGTGCCCGACAGCCGCACCGTGGTTTTGTCGTAGGTCGAGTTCGGCACAATGCCCGACTGCTGCAGATTGGAGGCCGACACGAAGAAGGTGGCCTTGTCCGAACCGCCCGACATGTTCAGGAAGTTCTGGTAGGTGTAGCCCTTGCGGAAGAAGCTGCCCAGGTTGTCGTACACCGGCTGCCCGGCCGCGAAGCGCGGCCCAAACGACACCCGCGTCGTGCCGTCAAACACGCCGTTGGAGCCCTGGCCATACTGGTCCTGCAGCTTGGGCAGGCGGTTCACCTCATCTACCGACACTTGGGTGCGGAAATTGAGCGTGGTAGCCCCCGCAGCCCCTTTTTTGGTGGTGATGACCACCGCGCCGCTGGAAGCCCGCAGGCCGTAGAGGGCGGCGGCCGCCGGCCCTTTCAGCACCGTGATGCTGGCAATGTCCTCGGGGTTAAGGTCGCCGGCGCGGTTACTGGCGCCCACCGAGCGGCCCAGCAGGCCGTTGAAGGCCGAGCCGCCACCAGGGGCCGTGCTTTCCTGAAACGAGCCGTTGTCCATAATCATCCCGTCGATGACGAACAGCGGCTGGTTGTTGCCGTCGAGCGAGGTGCCGCCCCGGATAACGATGGCCGCGCCCTCGCCCGGTGCCCCGCCCGAGGAGGTGATATCCACGCCCGCCACCTTGCCCTGCAGGGCGTTCACCACGTTGGTCTGGCGCGAGTCGATGATGTCCTTGCTGCTCACTTCCTGCACGGCCGTTACCAGCGTGCGCTTTTCCTGCTTGATGTTGTAGGCCGTCACCACCACTTCGCTGAGGCCAGTGGTGCTTTCTTTCAGGGCCACGTCCACGGTGCCATCGGCACCTACGGAGCGCTCCTGTGAGCTGAATCCGATGAAGCTGAACACGATAACTGCGCCCGGCGCGGCCTGCACGGTGTAGCGGCCGTCGGAGCCGGTGGTGCTGCCGGTGGTGGTGCCCTTCACGAGCACGGTCACGCCGGGCAGCGGGCTTTGGTCGGTGCCCGAAGTGACGATGCCCGTCACGGTTCGGGCCGTCTGGGCCCGGCCGGGCGTGGCCAGCAGCAGGCCCAGCAGTAGTAGCAATAGCCAGTATGTTTTCTTCATGAAAAGTGGGATTAGGGTGAGAAATTGGGGGTGAGAGTCAATAAAAAAGCCGGAGCCCGGCGCGGCGCGCGCTCAGGTTCCGGCCTTGGGCAAGGGCAGAAATCGGCAACAACAAAAAGCGGTGCAATCCATAATGGCGGAATGAAACGGGGAAAACCGGGAAAGAACCTTTCAAATGTGCGAAATATTCGGGTAACATTCAGCCGGAACCACACCGGCCGATTAGCAATAATCGACAAATTTGATTTTATGATTATTTATTTTTCAACATTCATTATCCCAATAGCAGTCATTGCTTTCCGCTGGCTATCAAGCCCAACTGTGCGGCGGGCAGCCCAGCGGCGGCCGAGCTGCCCAGCCGGGGCTCAGCAATACGCTCGTGGCCGGCGGGCGCAAACCAACCCGCATTAGGAGGGCATAAACTTTTTGCGATATTTAGCGCCTCATCCCTCACCCCCACCTAACCCCTTTTTCCCATGCGAAACCCTTACTTGTTTAGTAGCCCAAGCCTCCGGTGGGCAGGGTTACTGCTGCTTTTGCTGGCAACTCTTTCGGCCGGCGCACAAACGGCGCAGCGCTACACCCTGCAAGGCCGCGTGACCGATGCCGGCGGCCAGGGCCTGCCCGGGGCCACCGTCCTGCTCAATGGCACCACGCTCGGAGCCTCCACCGGGGCCGATGGCCGCTACCTGCTGGACGCCAGTATCGCGCCGGGCGGCTACACCCTCACCGTGTCGCTGATTGGCTACGCGGCCGTGTCGCAGGCCCTCACGCTGGGCGCTAGCCCGACGGTGACCACCGATGTGTCGCTGGCCGAAGCGCGCCAGAAGCTGGACGAAGTGGTGGTGGTGGGCTCCACTATCAGCGCGCCCAAGCGGGAGCTGGGCAACGCCATCAGCACCATTCGGGCCGAGGATTTGGCCCAGAGCGGCTCGGGCGGACTGCTGAACTCCTTGCAGGGCAAGGTGGCCGGCGCGCAGATTACCCAGAACTCGGGCGACCCGGCCGGCTCGCTCTCGGTGCGGCTGCGCGGGGTGCACTCGCTGCAAGGCTCCTCCGACCCGCTGTATGTGATTGACGGCGTGATTGTGAGCAATGCCAGCACCAACGTATCGCAGCTGGCCCTGAGCAATGATATTGGCGTAGCCAACGCGGGCCAGAACCGCCTGGCCGACCTCAACCCCAACGACATTGCCAGCCTCAACATCATCAACGGGGCGGCGGCGGCGGCCCAGTACGGCTCGCGCGCGGCCAACGGCGTGGTGCTCATCACCACCAAGCGCGGGCAGAGCGGCGCGGCGCGGGTTTCGGTGTCCACCAGCTTTACCATGAACGAGCTGCGCAAATCGGTGCCGGTGAATACGTATGGCAAGCAGTTTGGGGCGAATCTTTTTACCACCATCGACCCTATTACCCGCGCTCCGATTACGAATACTTTCCGACTCTATACGATTGGTTCAGCAGCGGGCATTGCATCTAACCCGGCCAATACTTTCCTGACCACGGTGCCCATCACCCGTGCCAGCGTGACCACGCCGCTGGCATCGAACCTGGTGGACGTGACACGCTACAACTACTTCGACCAGATTTTCCGGACGGGCTACGGCACCGATAACGCGGTGTCGGTTTCGGGCGGCTCGGAACGCACGCAGTATTACGTGTCGGCCAATTATTTGAAGAATGAGGGCATCATCAAGGGCACCGATTTCACGCGCTACAACCTGCGGGCGCGGGTCGACCAGCGCCTCACGGACTGGGCCAAGGTGTCGGCGGGCCTGAGCTACGTGAACAGCTTCTCGAACGAGAAAGCCAACGGCAACGTGTTCTACAGCCCAATTAACGCCATCAACATCACCAACAACATCTACGACATCACCCAGCGCGACATCAAAGGCGACCTGATGGCCGTGGAACCCAGCCGCGTAAACCCGCTCTCGACCATCGAGGACATGAAATTTACGCAGAGCGTGAACCGCACCGTGAGCGACGTGCAGGTGAACCTGACCCCGTTCAAAGGATTTTCGGCCGACTACGTGCTGGGCGTGGACGCCTACTCGCAGGTGGGCCAGAGCTACATCCGGCCCTACCCCTACCAGGCGGCAGCCGGCCTGCCCGCCGCCCGCTACCCCGGCGGCTTCGCGGCTAACGGCAACAACGCCGTCATCCAGTTGAACTCCGATATCAACCTGGGCTACGAGTACCAGTTCAGCGAAAACCTGAAGCTGAACCTGCTAGCTGGCTACAGCTACCAGTATGCGCAGCAGGACTATACCACCACGCAGGGCCAGAACCTGGCCCCGTTCATCACCACGGTGTCGGGGGCGAGCAGCACCACGGTGGTTTCGGCCTACAACCTCGACCGCTACAACCTGAGCGGCTACTACGGGCAGGCCACCATCGGCTTCCGCAACCTGGCGTTTCTCACGGGCGCGGTGCGGCGCGACCGGTCGTCGAAGTTCTCGAACACCGAAACCAACCAGGTGTACCCCAAGGTGAGCGGCTCGCTGGTGGTGTCGGATTTCAACTTCTGGCAGAACAGCGCCTACGCCAATGCCTTCAACAGCCTGAAGCTGCGCGCCAGCTACGGCGAGGCCGGCAACCTGACGGGCATAGGGGCCTACGACCGGTTCTACCAGTTCAGTCCGGTGGGCTTTCTGGGCAAGAACACCATCACGCCGGGCACCACCCTGGCCAACCCCGCCGTGAAGCCCGAGCGCATGGCCGAGCTGGAAGGCGGGGCCGACCTGGCCTTTTTGAGTGACCGCATCACGCTGGGCGTCACGGCCTACTACCAGAAAATCACCGACCTGGTGGTGCGCCGCAACCTGGCCCCGAGCTCGGGCGGCTCCAGCATCGTAAACAACGTGGGCTCGATGGAAAACCGGGGCCTGGAAGTATCGCTGGGCGGCACGCCCGTGAAAACCACCGATTTCACCTGGGACGTGGCCTTCATTTTCAGCCGCAACCGCAACAAGGTGCTGAGCCTGCCCGGCTCGAACGGCAGCGTGCAGGCCATTTCGGTAGACAACGTGGCCGGCGCGCCGGTGTATTTGCTGGAAGGCCAACCGGCGGGCGTGTTCTACGGCTCGGGCTACGCCCGCAACCCCGATGGCTCGCTGCTGCTCACGCCCCAGGGCTTCGCGCAGGACGAGCGCACCGTGGGCCAGGCCGTGGGTGCGGTGGGTTTCACGCCGGCCCGCAACAGCGACGGCCAGCCGCTGTACGGCTCCGGCTCTACCATCGCCAACGTGGTTATCGGCAACCCCAACCCGAAGTGGACGGGCTCCTTCAACACCAACTTCACCTACAAAAAGCTGGGCCTGCACCTGCTCCTCGATGCCGTGCAGGGCGTGAGCGTGTTCAACGCCGACAAGCGCACCCGCCAGGGCGTGGGCCTCGGCGATTTGGCCGAGCAGGAGCTGCGCGGCAGCATCCCACGCGGCTCCATTTTCGCCATCTACAACACCCAGGAATTCCGGATTGACGATGGCTCCTACGTGAAGCTGCGCGAGGTGGCGCTGAGCTATAGCCTGCCCACGTTCACGAAGTTCATCACTTCGCTGAACCTGTCGCTGGTTGGTCGCAACCTGTATTCGTGGGACAAATACAACGGCTTCGACCCCGAAACCAGCGCCGGCGGCGCGTCGGACTTGCTGCGCGCTATTGACTTTGGCAACGTGCCGATTCCGCGCACTTATCAGGTAAAGTTGGCGGCTACGTTTTGATAGCACCCGCACCGTCTGTCACGCCGCGCTCGTCTGTCATCCTGAGCGCAGCGAAGGACCTTATAACCGCTGAACGATTTGCAGTAATTCCAATCGACAGCAACCGTGATAAGGTCCTTCGCTCCGCTCAGGATGACAGACGGGCGCAGTTCCATACCACCTTCCCGCAACTCATCCTCATGAAAAAAATACTCACCCTCGCAGCCCTGGCCCTCACGCTGGGCAGCTGCAACAAAGAATACCTAAACCCGAGTACCGCCAGCCAGCAGCAGGTAGTCACGTCCTCCGATGGCCTGATTACGCTCTGCAACGGCTTGCAGGCGCGCTATAGCACGGGCGGCTTTCTCAGCGTGCTCTATAATACGGTGGCAGCCGGCGGGCTGAGCACCCGCGAGCTCAGCATCCTCAACGTGGGCAATATCGAGGAATACAACCTCAGCCTCGGGGCCGGCAGCCTCACCAACAGCAACGGCTTGGTGCGCAACATCTGGACCCAGGCCAACCTGGTGAAATCCAACGCCGACCTGGTGCTGGCCAACGTGGGCAACGCCCCGGACGCGGGCACCCGCAGCGGCATCGTGGCCTACGCCAGCATTTTCCGGGCGCTGAGCATTGGCACGCTGGCGCAGTATTTCGAGCAGATTCCGCTGGTTACGCAGGAAAGCGCGCCGTTTGTGCCCCGCGCTGATGCCCTGCGCAATGCCGTGGCCCAGCTCGAAGCGGCCGCCACACTGCTGGCCGCCACGCCGGTTTCGGCCGATTTCAACGCCAAGATTGTGCCTGGCCTCGACTTGCCGAACACGCTGCAGGCCCTCATTGCCCGCTACAGCCTGGAGGCCGGCGACTACGACAAAGCCCTGGCCGCCGCCGGCCGTGTGGACCTCACCAAACGCTCGGTGTTCAACTTCGACGACAACACCCGCAATCCGCTGTTTGAAACGTCGTTCGGCAACAAGAACGTGTTCGAGCCCACCAACACCAGCCTGGGCCTCACCGGCATCCTCGCTCCCGAAACCGGTGACAAGCGCCTGCCCTTCCTGCTGCGCACCACCCCGCCGCCCACCACCACTCAGAACCTGGGCACGGGCTTCTACACCGCCAACAGCGCCCCCATCCCGGTGTACGTGCCCAACGAGATGCTCCTGATTCGGGCTGAGGCTTACGCCCGCAAAAACGACGTACCCAATGCCGTGACGGAACTGAACAAGGTGCGGACCAGCACGGCCGCCGCCGCTACCACCAGCACCGGCCTGCTGCTGGCGCTGCCCGGCGCGGCCCTGCCCGCCTACGCCGGCCCCCTCACCCCCGCCGACGTGCTCCTCGACATCCTTCGCAACCGCTACGTGGAGCTGGCCTTCCAAGGCTTCCGCCTGGCCGACAGCCGCCGCTTCGGCCGCCCCGGTCCGGGCGCCACCGGGGCCGAGCGCAACCGCAATTTCTTCCCCTACCCCCGCACGGAGCGCGAAAACAACCCCTCCACCCCCGCCGACCCGGCGATTTAAGCGTGTTTGAAAATTTAAATGAACGTCATGCTGAGCGTAGTCGAAGCATCTCTACCGCGCCAGTAATCAGATTTACTATTGCGGTAGAGATGCTTCGACTACGCTCAGCATGACGTTTCATTTTATCCGACTATTTATGGTTGACTGCTTAAGTTGACAGTCGCTCGCTCCGCATTACCTTCCACTCCATGAACCTGCCCAATTCCCACCCCACCCCCATCGCCACCACGGTTTATGCTGATTCCGAGCTGGCTTCGGCCGCCGTCGCCGGCCAGATTGCCGAACTCATCCGCGCCCGCGCTGCCGAGGGCCAGCCCTGCGTGCTCGGCCTCGCCACCGGCTCCTCGCCCACGCGGGTTTACGAGGAGCTGGTGCGCCTGCACCGCGAAGATGGCCTGAGCTTCCAGAACGTCATCAGCTTCAACCTCGATGAATATTACCCCATGCAGCCCGACTCTTTGCAGAGCTACGTGCGCTTTATGCGGGAGTATTTATTTGACCATGTTGATATAAAACCGGAGAACGTACACATCCCCGACGGGACCGTCCCGCCCGAGCAGGTGGCCGAGTTCTGCCGGCGCTACGAGGAGCAGATTCGGGAAGCGGGCGGCATTGATTTACAGCTGCTGGGCATCGGGCGCACCGGCCACATCGGGTTCAATGAGCCCGGCTCCGGCCCGGTTTCCCGCACCCGCCTCATTACCCTGGACCACGTCACACGCACTGATGCAGCTTCGGACTTTTATGGCGAAGAAAATGTACCGCGCCGCGCCCTCACCATGGGCGTGGGCACCATTCTCGAAGCCCAAAAAATAGTGCTCATGGCCTGGGGCGAGGGCAAGGCCGCCGTGGTGAAGCGCATGGTGGAAGGCGAGGTAAGCGACTCCGTGCCGGCCACCTATCTGCAGCGCCACCCCGCCGTGCAGGTGGTGCTGGACGAGGCCGCCGGTGCCGAGCTCACCCCGCGCAAAACGCCCTGGCTGCTGGGCCTGCCCTGCAACTGGCACGATGCCGCCCTGGTGCGCAAGGCCATCACCTGGCTGGCCCGCACCGTGACCAAGCCCATCCTGAAACTGACCGAGGAGGACTACAACGAAAACGGCTTGTCGGAGCTACTGGCGCAGTCCGGCCCGGCCTACGACATCAACATCCGGGTTTTTAACGAGCTCCAGCACACCATCACCGGCTGGCCCGGCGGCAAGCCCAACGCCGACGACACCTACCGGCCGGAGCGCGCCGAACCGTTCCCCAAGCGTGTGCTCATCTTCAGCCCGCACCCGGATGATGACGTTATTTCGATGGGCGGCACCCTGCTGCGATTAGTCGACCAGGGCCACGAGGTGCACGTTGCGTACCAGACCTCCGGCAACATTGCCGTGTTTGATGACGAGGCCATTCGCTTCGCCGATTTCGTGGCTGATTACGACGAAGCCTTTCATCTGCCCGCCGATGTGCCGGCCGACAACCTCTACCACCGCGTAGCCGATTTCCTCAAAAACAAGCAGCCCGGCCAGGTCGACTCCGACGAAGTGCAGCAAATCAAGGGCCTTATCCGGCGGGGCGAGGCCAAAAGCGCCTGCCGCCTGGCCGGCATCCCCGATGCCAACGTACACTTCCAGGATTTGCCATTTTACGAAACTGGCCGGGTGCGCAAAAAGCCGCTCGGCGACGAGGATATCCGCCTCACCATGGAGCTGCTGAACCGCGTTCAGCCCCAGCAGATTTACGCGGCCGGCGACCTTTCGGACCCGCACGGCACGCACCGCGTGTGCTTGGCGGCCATTTTCGAGTCTATTCACCGCCTCAAAGCCTCCGACACCGCCTGGCTCGACGACTGCTGGGTGTGGCTGTATCGCGGGGCCTGGCAGGAATGGGACATCGACCAGATTGAGATGGCCGTGCCCCTCTCGCCCTCGGAGCTCACGCGCAAGCGCCGCGCCATTTTCAAGCACCAAAGCCAAAAGGACCGGCCGCTATTCCCCGGGGCCGACCAGCGCGAGTTCTGGCAGCGCGCCGAGGCCCGCAACCGGACCACGGCTAAGTTGTACGATGAGCTGGGCCTGCCGGAGTATGAGGGGATTGAGGCGTTTGTGCGCTGGGAGTTTTAACTCCCCTCCTTACCAAGGAGGGGATGTTGCCGCGCTAGCGGCAACTGGGGTGGTTGTGGGCGTTGAATAACAACCCAACGATTTACTTCAACGATTCCAACGCCACAACCACCCCAGTTGCCGCTGACGCGTCAACATTCCCTCCTTGGTAAGGAGGGGAGTTTTTCCATCCCCATCCCCACCCGCCCGCCCATGCAACGCACCACCCAGGCCGCACTCGAAACCACCGGCACCCTGCCCCTGGCCGAGGCCTCCCAGCCCGGCCGCCTCATCAGCCTCGACGTGTTTCGGGGAATCACCGTGATGGCCATGATTCTGGTGAACAACCCCGGCGACTGGGGCCACATCTACCCGCCCTTCGAGCACGCCGAATGGAACGGCTGCACGCCCACGGACCTCATTTTCCCGTTTTTCCTGTTCATCGTGGGCGTGAGTCTGGTGTATGCCTTGGATGGCATAAAGCGCCAGGGCGGGCCACAGGGCGCGGTGCTGCTGCGGGTGCTGCGCCGGGCGGCCGTGCTGTTTGGCCTGGGCCTGCTGCTGTCACTCTACCCGAAATTCGACTTCAGCACCGTGCGGATTATGGGCGTGTTGGCGCGCATTGCGCTGGTGTTTTTGGGATGCAGCATCATTTTTCTGAAGACCAGCTGGCGCACCCAAATCTGGCTGATTGTCAGTTTCCTCATCGGCTACGCGGTGCTGATGCAGCTGGTGCCCGTGCCCGGCTTCGGCCCCGCCAACCTGGAGCCCACCACCAACCTCGGAGCCTGGCTCGACCGCACCATCTTCACCGAAGCCCACCTCTGGAAACAAAGCAAAACCTGGGACCCCGAAGGCCTGCTCGGCACCCTGCCGGCCCTGGCTACCGGCCTGCTCGGCAGCCTCACGGCCCAATGGCTGCGGCGCCAAGGCCCGGAACCGGCCGCCAAAGTGGCCTGGCTGTTCGTGGCCGGCGGCGGCCTCATCCTGCTCGGCCTGTGCTGGGCCCCGTGGTTTCCCATCAACAAAGCGCTGTGGAGCAGCCCCTACGTGCTCTACACCGGCGGGCTGGCCATGGCTGGCCTGGCGGCGCTCTACTGGATTTGTGACGTGCAGGGCTACCGCGCCTGGACGCGCCCGACGCTGGTCTACGGCGTTAATGCCATTCTCGTGTTCTGCCTCTCGGCGCTGCTGTCGCGCACGTTCGGGCTGTTCCAGCTGGCCCTGCCCGGCGGCAAAACCGGCGGTTTGAAGGAGTGGCTCTACGAATGGGGCATCGCCCCCTACTTCGCCGACCCGCGCACGGCTTCGCTGGTAGGCGCGGCCACGCTCATCGTTATCTGGTATTTTATTCTGAGCTGGATGTATAAGAAGGGCGTGGTGCTGAAGGTGTGAGGGTGAATAATTCGCTTGTCATCCTGAGCATTCTGCGTTTGAAGCAGAGACGAAGGACCTTATCACGTTGACACGATTCGCCCGAGCGTGATAAGGTCCTTCGTCTCTGCTTCAAACGCAGAATGCTCAGGATGACAGATGATGCCAGCCGGCATGACGTTCTTGCGGTGTTTAGCAAGAATTCATCAGCATGAAAATCCTCATCATCGGCGGCGGCAACATGGGCCTCACTTACGCCCGCAGCTTCGTGCGCGCCCACATCACCTCGCGGCTCGATTTGCGCCTGCTGGCCCGCTCGCCCGAGCGCGTGCCGGCCCTGGCCGCGCACGAAATCGGCACGGTCTGGGGCTCGCCGGCCGAGTGCGTGCCGGGGGCCGATATCCTTATTCTGGCCGTGAAGCCGCAGGACTCGCCGGCGCTGTTTGCGGCGCTAAAGGGCCTGGTACAGCCCCAGCAGCTCATCCTGAGCATTATGGCCGGCGTGCGGATTGATACCTTGCGCGAGGCCCTGGGCACGCCCAAAATCATTCGGGCCATGCCCAACCTGCCCGCCCAGATTGGTATGGGCATGACGGCCTTCACCAGCACCGACGAGGTGAGCCGCGCCGAGCTGGTGCAGGTACAAAACCTGCTGAGCACCACCGGCAAGACGGTTTACGTTGAAAACGAAAGCGCCATCGACGCCAGTACGGCTATTTCGGGCAGCGGCCCGGCCTACGTGTACTACTGCATGGAAGCCCTGATGGCCGCCGCCGCCCAAATGGGTTTCAGCGGAGCCGAGGCCGAGCTGCTGGTAAGCCAGACGTTTCGCGGCGCGGTAGAGCTCTATTCCCAATCGGGCCTGAGCTGCGAGGACTGGATTGCCAAAGTGGCCTCCAAGGGCGGCACCACCGAGGCCGCGCTGGGAGCCTTCGGCGCGGGTGCCGTGCGCGAGGGGCTGATGGCCGGGGCCGGCGCGGCGCGGGACCGGGCCGAGGAGCTGGGGAAATAAAAAAGTTGCGGCGCTGGATTACCACCCCGGACACTTTGCTACATTAGCATTCCTTTTCACCTTTTTCCTTTCCTGGTTATGCGCCTGCTACTTTGCTCCTTACTCCTGGGCTTGGCCGTCCCGGCCGCCCGCGCCCAGAGTGCCATCAGTGCCACCGCCCCTACCAATGCCGACGTATTGAACCGTGAGTTGGCCAAAGGCAAGGGCCAGCTAGGAGACATACCCGTGTCGGGCAGCTCATTTTTGCTGCCTTATTGGACGCGCGGCACTGTGAAAATGACTGCTGGCACCGTGCCCCAGCCCTGGCTGAAGTATGACCTGCACGGCGACCGCCTGCTGTGGCGCCGCCCCAACGGCGACTCGTTGGAATTGAATACCAGTGCGATAACCGAATTCTCACTCGGCGACTCGCTCCGTGGCACCCGCTGCTTGTACCGTCGCTACCTCGATGCTCACATCCGGGAGCTGCCGCTGCGCACGGCCTTTTTTGAGGTGCGGTACGATGCCGGCCGCTCCGCCCTGTTGCGAAAGCGTAGCCGAACACTTTTTCACGCCAATAACGGCCCTTCGCTGGCCGGCCGCAGCAGTGACCACTGGGTTGAAACCAGTGTTTTTTACCTTAAAAACACCGAGAACACCATTGAGCCCATTCGCCTGAGCCCCAAGGCCGTGCTTGCGGTGCTGGGCAAAGCCAAAGCCCCCGCCCTGCAAGCCTACATCACCCGCGAAAAACTCGACCTAAGCGCTGAAACCGATATTGTGAAGCTGCTGAAATACTACGATACCCTATAGCCAACCCAGTAAACGAAACCGCCGGCAACCGGGGCTGGTAGGCCCCGACTTCCGGCGGTTTCGTTTTGAGCTAAGCCGGCCTGGAACGAAGCGGCATTTACGCTACCGAATACCCCGCGAAATCCTTGCGCAGCTGGGTTTTGAGCAGCTTGCCGGTGGCCGTGTGGGGCAGGGAATCAACAAACTCCACGGCATCGGGCTCGCAGAACTTGGCCACCCGGCCCCGGAAGAAATTCAGCATTTCCTCAGCCGATAATTCCATGCCGATGCGGCGCACCACAATGAGCAGCGGCCGCTCGCTCCATTTGGCGCTGGGCACGCCGATGACAGCGGCCTCGGCCACGGCGGGGTGGGCCACGGCCAGATTCTCCAGGTCGATGCTGGAAATCCACTCGCCGCCGGACTTGATGACGTCCTTCGAGCGGTCGGTGATTTGCATGTAGCCGTCGGGGTCGATGGTGGCCACGTCGCCGGTGCGGAACCAGCCGTCGGCGGTGAGCTCGCCGGGCGTGTGGGCGCGGAAGTAGTCGCGCACTACCCACGGGCCGCGCACCAGCAGGTCGCCAAAGGCCACGCCGTCGTGCGGCAGCGCGTGGCCGTCGTCGCCCACAATCTTCATATCGATGCCGAACACCGCCCGGCCCTGCTTGCTGCGAATGGCCAGGCTATCGGCCGGACTGAGGTCGGCGTGCTTAGCCTTGAGGCGCGCACCGGTGCCCAGCGGGCTGGTTTCGGTCATGCCCCAGGCGTGGAGCACGGTCACGCCCAGCTCGTCCTCAAAGGCTTTCATGAGGGCCGGCGGGCAGGAGGCCCCGCCCACCACCGTGCGCTTCAGGGTGGTGAAATGGCGCTGGCCTTCGCGCATAAATTGCAGCAGCGCCAGCCAGATGGTGGGCACCCCGGCCGAGAACGTCACGCCCTCGCTCTCCATCAGCTCAAACAGACTGGCGCTGTCCATGCCCGCGCCGGGCAGCACCAGTTTCGAGCCGTTGAGCGGCGCGGCATAGGGCAGGCCCCAGGCGTTGACGTGGAACATGGGCACCACGGGCATAATCACATCCAGCGCCGAGCAGCCGAGGGCATCGGGCAGCGAGATGCCGAAAGCGTGTAGCAGCGTGGAGCGGTGCGAGTACAGCACGCCCTTGGGCTGGTCGGTGGTGCCGGAGGTGTAGCAGAGCGAGCAGGCCGTGTTTTCATCGAAGCTGGGCCACTCATAGTCGCCGCTTTCGGCGGCTAGTAAGTCCTCGTAGCTGCACAGGCCGGGCATTTCCGACGCTGCGGGCAGGTGCTCGGGGCCGGCCATCAGCACCCATTTTTCCACGGTGGGGCACACGGCAGCCAGGCGCTCGACGAGGGGCAGGAAGGTGAGGTCGAAGAACAGGAGCCGGTCCTCGGCGTGGTTGATAATGTAGACGAGCTGCTCCGGAAACAGGCGCGGATTGATGGTGTGGCACACCGCTCCAATGCCGGCCACGCCGTAGTACAGCTCAAAATGGCGGTGCGTATTCCAGGCCAGGGTGCCCACCCGGTCACCATTTTCAACACCGAGCTTCAGCAGAGCCTGGGCCAGCTGCTTGCTGCGGTGGTTGGCATCGGCGTAGGTGTAGCGGTGGATGCCGCCCTCGGGCAGGCGCGACACGATTTCGGTATCCGCATGCCACTTGGCGGCGTGCTCAATAATTGTAGCCACGCGAAGCGGCTCGGCCATCATCAGTCCTAACATAGGGGTACGGGGTGGGAATGAATGTAGGGCCGTAAGGTAGCAGATTGAGCGGTATTTCGCTCTCCGCGTTCACCTCACCCCCTGACCCCCTCTCCAAAAAAGAGGGGGCACCGGAAATGCTACTGACAAAACCCGTTGAGTAATCGTCCTCTCGAGCCGGTCCCCCCTCTTTTTTGGAGAGGGGGTCAGGGGGTGAGGTTGCTACCGCGCCGCCTCAATGGCTAGCTGCAGCAACGCCGAGCGCACGCCCAAATCCCCCAGCTTATTGTTGCGCCGCGTGGGGTGCACGCGGTTGGTGAGCAGCACCACCACCAAGTCCTTCTCGGGCTCGACCCAGAAGTAGGTACCCGTGAAGCCGGTGTGGCCATAGCTGCTTTGGGAGGCGCTTTTGGCCGAGTTCACAGTCGGGTTGGCGGCGGGGCGGTCGAAGGCCAGGGCGCGGCGGTTGTCGGGGCAGAACTGGCAGCGGGTCCAGTCGGCCAGCACGGTTTTGTCGAAGAGTTGCTGGCCGCCGTAGCGGCCGCCCCAGGCATAGGTCTGGGCCAGCTTGGCCACGTCGTTGGCATCGCCGAAGAGGCCGGCGTGGCCGGAGAGGCCGCCCAGCAGGGCAGCGCCCTCATCGTGCACCGTGCCGTGCAGCAGCTGCCGCCGGAACGCCGAATCCACTTCCGTGGGCGCGATGCGGCGCAGCGGAAAGCGGTTCAGGGGCCGGAAGCCCAGCGTGCTGGCGCCCAGCGCACCGTACACTTCGCGCTGCAAGAAGGCATCGAACGACAGCCCCGTGCGGGCCTGCACCAGGGCCGGATACAGCACAAACGACAGGTCAGAATACACGTAGCCCGGCTTGGCATTCAGCAGCGAGGCCCCGATGGCCTGGTAAATGCGCGTTGGCATGTCGCGCCGCGCCCACAGCCCCCGCGCCGCCGGCAGCGGAAACCGGGCCGACGAATCGGTGTGAAAAAACCGGCGGCGCAGGTCGCCGTTTCGCTTCACGAAGGTTTTCCAGAACGGAATCCAGGCCTGCAACCCAGCCTGGTGGGCCAGCACATCGCGCATTTTCAGCGGGGCTTTGTTGGTGCCGCGCAGGAAGGAGAAGTAGTTGCCCAGGGTGCTGTCGGGGCTGAACTTCTGGTCGCCTTCGAGCCGGAGCAGCGCGGGCGTGGAGGCCAGCAGCTTGGTCATGGAGGCCAGGTCGTAGAGGTCGTCGTTCTGCACGGGGCGCGGGCTCGTCAGCGATGAAGACGAGGATGCAAGCGTACGTTTTTTCTCCATTCTCGCGGCTTTTCTGGCGGCTTTTTTGGCTTTCAACGTCACCGGCTGCTCGCCACCTTCCAGGCCGGCGAAGCCCGCATATGTCTGGTTGCCATAGCTTTTACGGAGCACCACCGTGCCACGCCGGGCAATAACTACCTGCGCCCCCGGAAAGGCCTGGGCCGCCAGCGCCCGCCCCACCAGGCTATCCACCCGGGCTTCTAGGCGACCGTCCATGTTCACGTCCTCGGGGTTGGCGTAGCGCAGGCGGTAGCCCGCGGCCGTGCGTAGGCCAAAGCCCAGCGGATACTTGCTGCTCACGGTAACCGGCAGCTGGCCCGTGGCCGCGATACCGCCAAAAATGGCCTGTGCGGCCAGGTTTTGGGCATTGGCGCTTTCCTGGTACGCCAGCACCACGGCGGCGGCGCGGTCCAGGTCGCGCACCTTATCTACGGCATAGGCTGAGCCAAATACGCTGATTACCAGCGCCTGTTTGCGGTCCATCAGTTCACGAAGCAGGGTATTCTCCTCGGGCGTGATACCGAAGCTGGTGGCCGGCAGCCGGCCCAGGTTTTGCAGCGCCACCAGCACGAGGTTGTAGGGCTTGAGGGCTGCCCGCAGCTGGGCTAGCTGGTCGAGCGAGGGCATGGCCGGGAGGTGGAAATGCGCGGCCGGCGCGTAGTCGGCCACGGCTTTCTGGAAGTCGGTGGTGTCGCGCGGGGAGCCGCCCAGCACCAACGTGGCAATGCGCAACGTGTCGAGGCGCTGGAGCGGCAGCAGGCTCTTTTGGTTGCGCAGCAGTGTGATACTCAGCTCAGTGAGGCGGTGGCTGAGGTACTGGGCGTGCGGGCCGTTGAGGTCTTCGTATAGGTTTTTGGTGTCGATGGGCCGGTAGTGGTTCAGGCCCGACCACTGCTTGAGGGCCAGCACGCGGCGGCAGTGCTCGTCAATTTCCTTTTGCGAAATCCGGCCGCTGTCCACCGCAATGCGCACCATTCTGAGGGCCAGCGGAATGTTCTTGCTGAACTCCAGAATGTCGTTGCCGGCCATGATGGCGCGCACATCGGCCTCGCCGGGCGGAAACATGCTGATAACGCCGCGCATGTTCATGGCATCGGTGAAAATCAGGCCCTTAAAGCCCATTTCCTCGCGCAGCACGCCCGTGATGATGGGCCGTGAGAGCGTGCTGGGGCCCAGCACCGTGTCCAGGGCCGGCACGTTGAGGTGAGCCACCATCACGCCGCCCAGCCCGCCGGCCATGAGGCTGCGGAAGGGCGGCAGCTCCAGTGTATCGAGGCGGCGGCGGTCCACGCGCACGGTGGGCAGCGCCAGATGAGAGTCGGCGTCCACGTCGCCGTGGCCGGGAAAGTGCTTGGCCACGGCCAGAATACCGGCGTCCTGCATGCCGCGCATATACTGGCGGCCGTCGCGGGCCACGGCGGCGGGGTTTTCGCCCCAGCTGCGGAAGCCGATGACGGGGTTGGCCGGGTTGTTATTCACATCGACCACTGGCGCGAAGTTGACGTGCATGCCCAGGCGCTTGAACTGCCGGGCCACCTCGCGGCCCATGTCGTAGAGCAGGGTGGTGTCGGTTTCGCCGCCCAGGCTCATTTGGTAGGGGAATTTTACTACGCTATCGAGGCGCATGCCCACGCCCCATTCGCCGTCCAGGGCCACCAGCAGGGGCACTTTGGCCTGGCGCTGGTAGCGGTTCAGCAGGCGCGCCTGCCGGCCCGGCCCACCCTGGAAAAATATCAGCCCGCCAATACCGTACTGCTGAATGAGCGTCGAAATCGAGTCCTCATCAATGCGCTTGCGGTTAGAATACGCAGCCACCATGAACATCTGCGCGGCCCGCTGGTCGGGTGTGAGCACGCGCATCAGGCTATCGACCCAGGGCGAGTGCAGGTAACGCGTAAACGCGGGGGCACCGGCCGCCAGCTTTTTTTGCTGAAGGGCGGCCTGAGCAGCGGCGCGGCGGGCGGCTTCTACGCGAGGTAGCGTGGGGCGGCGCACCGGGCCGACCGGCCGGCGCTGGGCCGGAGATAACAATGGGGCTGCCAGCAATGACAGCAGCAGGAAAATCCGGAGAAATGGCAAGGGTGGGAAGATATAGTTTATGCGAAAGTAGCGCTTACGGGCGCTTTGCGTTTTCAGCAAGATTACGCGCCTGCCCTACCTCCCCATGCGAACCCGGCAACTACATCAAGCCATTATGAGCCTGGTAAACAGCAGCCGGACAATTACACAAAGTAGAATTATCCCTTGAAAACCTATAGCAGTTGGAGCACTCTTTCCACTAGTTTTTTCCCGTAACCACCCTCAATCAACTCCTGCTCATCAGCATTTAACAAAAGAGAAAATATTGACCTTTTGAATTTATCTCAACATTAATCTTCTGTAAATCAAATTTTTAAGTACCTTTGATTTTATGACTGCATATATATTTCCTTTCGTCCAGTATTAAATACACACAGTTCGATTCTATATTACATCGTTTTACCCTGTTAAAATTGACTAATGCCGCACTCGTCAACTGGATTTATTTGGTGACATGATTGTGGTAAGTAGTTAGCTAGGCTGTCAACTATACTCGCTCTATCTTTTTCAAGCCCGCCCTTCTCTTTAAAAGTCGATTTCATAAACCCTTCTTTTACCCATGAACAATCTTTTACCTTTTGCAACTGCAACCCGCAACCAGCGGAAATCCATCTTTCTCTGCGCATTAAGCTTACTAACTATTTCGTTTGGTGCAAAAGCTCAAGTCAGTTCCAAAACACAAACTTTTAATGCAGCATTCACAAGCCCAGCTACTGGAAGCGAGCTCGGTTTTACAGCTAGTACAACTGCGAATTATTTCAATAATTCTACAACGAGTGCTGCTGCCGGCAATTTTGGAACCTTGGGAGTAATAAATACTGGCAACAATTCTCCTGGCGATGCTACTACAATAACTTTCGACCCTCAGATTTTTCAAAAGGGGTCTACTGGAAACACTATTACTTTTCAAGTTGGGGGCCTTGGATATGACTCACCCAATCCAGCATACAATGATGGTTTTGGAAACGGTAGTACCATCGTTGCAACTATAACTTTAACTAACGCTGTGACAAAAGCTGCAGCCACAGCTACTGTCACGATAAGCTCTACGAATACTGGAAATGGGTTACGTTTTGTTGCAGGCGATGCTTCCGGTACCCCTTTACCTGCCACAATAACTGGTGCAAACAATCAAACTGTCTCCTTATCTGCTGCAAGAATATCAGGGGTTACTCTCACACTCCCAAGTTTTAGTGAAAGAACTATTGTAGGCGTCGCGATGACCCTTACCAGTTCGAAAAGAAATATCATTGTTTTGGACAACGTCACTATCGCCTCGGGTTCCCCACTGCCCGTTGAGCTCACCCGCTTCGATGCTGCGGCCAAAGCAGCCGGCGTGAGCCTGACTTGGGCCACGGCCACCGAAAAAAACAGCGACCGTTTTGAGATTCAGCGCAGCGCCACGGGCGAAGTGTTCGAAACGCTGGGCACGGTGAAAGGCCAGGGCAACACCACCATGGCGCACGACTACTCCTTTCTGGATAGCCGCCCGCTCGCCGGCACCTCGTACTACCGCCTGCGGCAGGTAGACACCGATGGCACCTTCAGCTTTTCGCCGGTGGTGGCCGTGCAAACCGAAGCCAGCACCAAAGTAGCGTTCTACCCCAACCCCAGCGCCAACCAGCTCATCCTGCCCGCCGGCGTGGGAGCAGTGCAGTACCGTATTTTCAATGCCCTGGGCCAGACCTTGCTCAGCGGCAAAGCCACTGACAATGACCGCCTCGAAATCAGCAACCTGCCCAAAGGCCCCTTCTTTCTGGAGCTGAGCGGCGCGACCGGCAACCACACCCAGCGCCTGATGCGCGAGTAATGCCGGCCGTGGGCCATTGCCACGCTTCTGGTCCGCACTTATCCCAAAGCCCCGCCCCTACCGTGTGTAGAGGCGGGGCTTTTTCTATCAGACAGCTTATCATGTTCGCATCATGCCCGGGTAGTAGGTTTGGCGGTTGCTACTGCCGGGTGCCTCCATGTATGGACACGTTTGCCGCTTGTCGGGTTGTCACGGCGCTGGCGGCTGTAATTTGCTCAGGTATACGGCACGCCTGCTTTATTATGTCTTACTGCATTTGCTATGAAACGCACACTTTTTTTTATACTGAGCCTGGGGTTGCTGTCGGGGGCAACGGCCACGGCGGCGCGTCCGCTACGGGGCGGTTTCTTTATCCCGCCGGTACAAACCGGGCCGGTACCTACGCCCGCCCCGGCTCCCGAGCCGCCGGTGAAGGCCGTGCCGCTTAGCGGCCACCAGCCCAAGCCCCAGCGCGTGGACGATGACGGCCAGCCCACCGACCCTGCCGACGGCCCGAACCATCCCAACCATAGCCGCCGGGCGGGGCGAGCAGCCCACCACGCCCACACTCACGGCCCGGGCCACGGCCACGGCCGCCAACACTGATTCACCGCCCGCTTTTTCGCGCCGCATGACCGTTCTCATCGTCGAAGACGAACGCACCCTGGCCCGCGAGCTGGGCATTTTTCTCTATCAGCAGGGCTTTGCCTGCACAGTGGCCCGCACCGCCCGCGAAGCCCGTGCCCAGCTGGCCGATACGCCCTTCGATTTTGTCCTGCTCGACCTGGGCCTGCCCGACGGCGATGGCCTGGCCCTGCTGGCCGAGGCCAAGCAGCAGGAGCTCGCGGCGGCCGTCATTATCCTCACCGCCCGCGGGGCCGTGGAGGACCGCATCAACGGTCTGGAGCTGGGCGCCGACGACTACCTGGCCAAGCCCTTTTCGCTGCCCGAGCTGCTGGCCCGCATGCACGCCATCACGCGGCGGCGCTTCGGACTGCACAAGCCGCTGGCGGCGGTGGGCGCGTTTGACCTCGATTTGCAGGCCCGCCGGCTGCTGTTTGGCGGGCAGGAGGTGAGCTTATCGGTGAAGGAGTTCGACGTACTGAGCTACCTCGTGCTGCACAAAAACCGGGTAATGACCCGCTTGCAGCTCACCGAGCACATCTGGGGCAACCTGCCCGAGTCGGGCTTCGATTCGAACTACATCGACGCCCACATCAAAAATCTGCGCAAAAAGCTGGGCCTGCACGCCGACGTGGAGTGGCTCGAAACCGTGCGCGGCATCGGGTACCGGGTGCGGGTGTAGGATTCTGGTTGTTGGTGCTTGGTGCTCGGTGCTCGGTGCTCGGTACCGGGTGCCTGGTGCCTGGTGCTCGGTGCCTGGTGCCTGACCAATTAGAGCAGTTTTCGGGTTTATGTACAGCTTAGGAGGCCAGCAGGCAGTAGCGCGAACTTTGTAGTTCGCGCTACGTGTACACGAACCTGAAAACCGCTCTAAAGAACTTCCTACCCCCATACCCTCCTACCCTCCTACCCCCATACCCTCCTACCCCCTTCATGAAGCTTAGCACCAAGTTTTCCCTGTTCAATGCCGTGTCGCGGGTGGTTATTCTGCTGGTGCTGGCGGGGGCGCTGCCGCTGGCCATGAGCCACCTGGCCCGGCTGACTACCGACCAGCGCCTGGCCCAGAAAAAGGAAAAAGTGCTGCGCCTGCTGCGCCGCAACGGCATTTCGGCCTTCATCACTGCCGAGCAGTCTTCCTATGGCAGCTACAACCTGCTCAAGGAGGAGTTTATCTCGCTGGAGGCCATTCCGCCCGGGCCGGGCATCAACGAGATTGAGGACTCGAAGCGGGCCGTGGAGGATGAGATTGTGGAATACCGGGTGCTGAGCTACGCCTTCGCCCAGGATGGCCAGAACTACCTGCTCGAAATCGGGCGCAGCACGGGCAGCATTGGCGAAACGGAGCGCAATTTCCGTCACTACGCGCTGTACATGCTGCTGGTGGCCGTAGCCCTGACCACGCTGGCCGACGTGGCCTTCTTCCGCTACCTGCTGGAGCCGTTCTACACCATTATCCGGCAGCGGCTCAAAAATGCCCACCACCCGGCCGCGTTCAACTTCGCGCCCATCGAAACCAGCACCGACGACTTTCGCTACCTCGACGAGAGCCTGCGCGAGATGATGACCACCATCCAGGCCTCGTTCACGAAGGAGCGCAAGTTCATCGCCGATGCCTCGCACGAGCTGCTTACGCCGCTGGCCGCCCTGCAATACCGCTTCGACAACATGCTGGCCGACGAGTCGCTGTCGGATGAAAACCAGCTGCGCGTGGTGGAGTCGCAGCGCACGGTGCACCGCCTGCGCACCATCATCAGGTCGCTGCTGATGATTTCGAAGATTGAAAACGACCAGTTTGCCCGCGCCGAAACCGTGCCACTCGCCCCGCTGGTGGCCGAGGTGTGCGACGAAGTGCAGGACCGCCTGGCCGTGCTCGGCCTGACCCTGCACCAGGACCTGACGCCCGATTTCACCGTGCTGCACGCCAACCGCAGCCTGCTCTTCACGCTGCTCTACAACCTGCTGAGCAACGCCATCAAGTACAACCGGGCGGGCGGGCGCATCGACGTGCGGGGCCGGCCCACGCCCGCCGGCGGCTACGGGCTCGAAGTGCGCGACACCGGCGTGGGCGTTGCCCGCGAGCAGCTGCCGCGCCTTTTTCTGCGCTTCGACAAGGGGGCCACGGCCGACCCCGACAGCTACGGCCTGGGCCTGAGCATTGCCCGCACCATTGCCGACCTGCACGGCATCAGCCTCGAAGTCAATTCCATTGAGGGGCTGGGCACGTCGTTTCTGCTCGGTTTTCCGGCCCCCGCTCCGGGCCTGGCCGAGGCAACGTAGGGCTTATCATGTTCGCATCATGTTGGAAAAGTAGGTTTGAGCCATCATCAACCCCAAACCCATTTCCCCATGAAAAAGCTAATGCTTTCCGCCGTTGCCATGCTGTGCACGTTTGCTGCCCTGGCCCAAGCTACTCCTCACACCGGTGGCCACCACGGCGGCCATCATGGCGGGCACCACGGCCACCACGGCGGCCACCACAAAACCAAGTAAACCAACCTGGCGGGCGCTGCAACGCCCGGCCAGCTCATTACCCAATTCC
The DNA here is from genome assembly GCF_012275535.1 of Hymenobacter artigasi. Taxonomy (GTDB): domain Bacteria; phylum Bacteroidota; class Bacteroidia; order Cytophagales; family Hymenobacteraceae; genus Hymenobacter; species Hymenobacter artigasi. The sequence continues at coordinate 54,520 of NZ_JAAVTK010000011.1, forward strand.
TCCCATTCATTTTTTTGATTTCCATGAAAAAGTACCTGATGTCGGCCGTTGCCGCGCTTTGCACCTTCGCCGCTATGGCCCAGGCTACGCCTGCCACCCCCGCTACCCCGGCTACGCCGAACCCCACCCATACTAGCAGCCACCAGGGAAACCACCAGGGCAGTCATAAGGGCAGCCACCATGGTAACCACAAGGGCGGCCTCAAGGGCATGCACGGCACCCGTTAGGTTTTCGCCTCACGGCCAAAGCCCCTTCGCTGCGCGAAGGGGCTTTTTTCGGTTATTTACCTTCCCGCTTTCACTTGCTTCTATTTTTCTCCTTGGGTTCTTTTTTCCGCTCATTCGCCGCCGCCGCTTTGCTGGCCGCTGGCCCGCTGGCGGCGCAGGCTGCCTTGCATTTTCCGGCCTCGGCCCCCGCCGATACCACCGATGCCCCGCACCGCTCACTGAGCGCGGCACTCAGCTACGGCAGCAACTCCACGTACTTTGGGCGCTCGCAGGCGGTGGCGTTTCCCTACACGGCCGCCATGCTCACCTATTCGGCCAAAAGCGGCTTGTACGGCTCGGTTGAGCTGTATAACCTGCTGAACACTGCCAATGCCCTCGACGAAACCGACCTGACCGTGGGCTGGGACCACGACCTGGGCAAAACCCTGGATGTATCGCTCAGCTATTCGCGGTTCTTTTTCCCCACGGGCAGCGAGCTGGTGAAATCGGGCGTGAACAATGCCTTCGATGCTGGCCTGGGGCAGGATTGGGGCGCGTTTTACTCGCGGCTGAGCGCCACCTACCTCTTCGGCAAAAGCACCGCCAAGGGCGACGCCTTTCTGGTGCTGGAGAATTCCCGCTCCTTCGAAACCAAGCGCGGCTTTGGCCAGCACGACTATTTCAGCGTTGAGCCGGTGGTAAGCTTCGCGGCCGGTACGCAGTCCTTCACCGAGGCGGCCCTGAATAAGCGCAACGGCCCGGCTTCTGCCGCCGCCAAAAACCGCAACGTGCGCCGGTTCAGCCTCGTCGATTACGAATTTGGCGTGCCCGTGACCTACACCGTGGGCAAGCTGGCCGTATCGGCCGGCTGGCGCTACGTGGTGCCCGTGAACCTGCCCGCCGATGATGTGGACTCGCGGGCGCTGTCCATCTGGACGGCCGGACTCACCCTCACGCTGTAGCACTGGCAATGCCTTTTTTCGGCCTGCCAACGTAGACGGTATTTCACGTAACTGACTTTCACTGCTCGTTTTATGCGAAGTTCTATTCATTCCATCGGGCCCGCCGGCCGGTTGTTGGCACTGGCCGGCACGGTACTGCTGGGCGCGTGCAGCGGCCAGGCCCCGCTGGAGCAGGCCAGCGGCGGCAACGGCCTCTCCACCACCGTGCAAACGGATACCACCGCCACGCTGCCCACCGAGGCCTGCGGCCTGCTCACGCCCGGCGAGGTGGCCAGCCTCACGGGCAGCCCCGTGCTGCAGCAGGCCCAGGGCGACGCCTGCCGCTTTGTGGAAGCCGACCAGCCCGCCAGCCCCGACGCCGTGGTGATGGTGTCGTTCCGCCCGGCCGCCGCCTTCCAGATTGCGCAGGCCGGCAACGATTTGAAGCGGAGCATTTCTCCCGTCAGCGGCCTGGGCCACGAGGCCTACTATGATGACAGCCACGGCGACCTTTACGTGCAATTGCCCACCCGCACCCTGGTTATCAGCATGCCGCGCCGCGTAAAAAACTATTCGCGCGAGCGCATTGCGCCGGAGCTGGGCCGCCTGGCCGTAGCGCGCCTGGCAGTGCGCCGATAGAACGGCCAACTCCCCTCCTTACCAAGGAGGGGACATTTTCGCGACGCGAAAATAGGGGTGGTGGCACCGCAGGGTGGGCGTTGGAGGCTGTTGAACTGAATGGAAATAATGGTCGGTAGCTGAAAGGCAAGGGCACTTCCCTTACGCAAGCCGTTCAATGCCCCGACCACCCCAATTTCAGCTTCGCTGAAATGTCCCCTCCTTGGTAAGGAGGGGAGTGTGTAGCTTGCGGCACATTCCCATTCGCTTCATGAAAAAACTCGCTTTGGCCGGCCTCGTGGCGGCCGCCCTCACCACGGCCTGCAACCAGACCAAGACCACCGAAACTGCCACCACCAGCGCCAACGGCGCGGCGGCTGACTCGACCAAAGGCATCAGTGGCCTGTTTGCCAGCTTCTGGGAGCAGCAGTCGCGCCTCGACCCGCTCTCGGCCACGGCCCAGGGCGACAACCGCTTCAACGACCAGCTTCCCAACGACCAGACCCAGGCGTTTCGGGACACGCTGCGCACCTTTTACCAGGACTACCTGACGCGGCTGAGCAAGTTTGACCGCGCCGGGCTGGATGAGAACGATAAAATCAGCTACGACATTTTTCAGTACGACCTGAAGCAGCGCGTAGAAGGCCTGAAGCTGAACACCTGGATGATGCCGTTTCAGCAGTTCTGGGGGCTGCCTATTTCGATGGGGCAGTTTGGCTCGGGGCAGGGCAACCAGCCGTTCAAGACGGTGAAGGACTACGACAACTGGCTGGGCCGGGTGCGCGGCTTCACGGTGTGGGCCGATTCGGCCATCGGCAATTTCCGGCGCGGCATGAAAGCCGGCGTGGTGCTGCCCAAATCCCTGGTGGAGAAGATGATTCCGCAGATGCGCGACAAAACGATGGTGGTAACCGACCCCACCAAGTCGCTGTTCTACGGTCCCATTAACAGCTTCCCGAAGGACTTTTCCGATGCCGATAAAAAGCGCCTGACCGAGGACTACAAGAAGGCCATTCTGACCGAAGTAGTGCCGACATACCAGAAGCTGGGCAATTTCCTGGCCAACGAATACCTGCCCAAATCGCGCCCCACCAGCGGCATCAACGCCATTCCCGGCGGCCCGGAGATGTACCGCTACTACGCCAGCTACTGGACCACGACGGAGAAAACCCCGGCCGAAATCCACGCCCTGGGCCTGCGCGAAGTGGCCCGCCTGCGCGCCGAGATGGAGCGCATGAAAACCCAGCTGGGCTTCAAAGGCACGCTGCGGCAGTTCTTCGAGAGCCTCAAAACCGACCCTAAGGCCATGCCCTTCAAAACGGCCGAGGAAGTGCTGGCCGGCTTCCGCAAGATTCAGGAAACCATCGACCCGAACCTGAAAAAGATGTTCGGCCGCGTGCCCAAGTCGCCGTTTGAAATCCGCCGCACCGAGGCGTTCCGCGAGGCATCCGCCTCGGCCGAGTACAACCAGGGCTCGCCGGACGGCACCCGGCCGGGCATTTTCTACGTGCCGCTGCCCAAGCCCGCCGAGTACAACGTGACGCAGGGCATGGAGTCGCTGTTTCTGCACGAGGCCATTCCGGGGCACCACTACCAGATTTCCTTGCAGCAGGAAAACACCAGCCTGCCCAAGTTCCGCCAGTTTGCCGGCTACGGCGCCATGACGGAGGGCTGGGCCCTCTACACCGAAAGCCTGGGCAAGGAGCTCGGCCTCTACAAAGACCCCTACCAGTACGTGGGCGCGCTGAACGATGAGATGCTGCGCGCCGTGCGCCTGGTGGTGGATACCGGCCTGCACACCGGCCAGCTCACCCGCGAGCAGGCCATCGAGTACATGCTCGACAACATGCCCGCCAGCAAGGAGGACGACACCTCGGCCATCGAGCGCTACATGGCCATTCCGGGCCAGGCACTGGCCTACAAAATTGGCCAGCTGAAAATCCAGGAGCTGCGCGCCCGCTACGAGAAGCAGCTGGGCAGCAAGTTCTCCCTCAGCAATTTCCACGATGAATTGCTGAAGGATGGCGTGATGCCACTGGCCGTGCTCGAAACCAAGATGGACGCCTGGGCGGCAAAGCAGTAGGGAATAGGAAATAAAAAGCACGGTCATGCCGAGCGCAGCGAAGCATCTTGCCCGCCACTACTAATCCTATTGATTGGATTGGGTTGAGCGGTCAAGATGTTTCACTGCGCTCGGCATGACCGTGCTATTTAAGCCCATGGCTCCCAACAAAAACTGGACTATTTACAGCCATTTGTGTAGCTTGCCGGCTTACTTACTGGTTGATGAACAGATTTTTTGTTGCCTTACTGGCGATGTGGTGCCTTTTGGCGCACCCGGCCGGCTCCCAAACCCCACTTACCGGCGGCTCTGCTTCTGCCACGCTTTTAGCCGGTTTATTCAATTCCTATTGGGAAGACCGCGCCCGGCTGTTTCCGCTGATGGCCACGGCGCAGGGCGATAACCGCTACAACGACCGCCTGCCCAACGACCAGACCCACGCCTTCCGCCAGCAGCAGGTCCGCTTCTACCGCCGGTATCTGAATGATTTGCTGAACATTGACCGCGCCCGGCTCTCGACCGACGACAAGCTCAGCTACGACATCTTTCAGTATGAGATGCGCAGCCGCCTCGAAGGCCTGCGGTTTGATACCTGGATGATGCCCTTTGCCCAGTTCTACAGCCTGCCCAATTCGCTTGGGCAGCTGGGCGCGGGCACGGGCGCCCAGCCGTTCAAAACGGTGAAGGACTACGACAACTGGCTGGCCCGGGTGGGCAAATTTCCGGTGTGGGCCGACTCGGCCATTGGCAATTTCCGGCAGGGCATGAAGGCGGCCGTGGTGCTGCCCCGCGTGCTGGTGCTCAAAATGGTGCCCCAGCTGCAAGCCCAGGTCACGACCGATGCCGCCAAAAGCTTGTTTTATGGTCCCATTGCCCACCTGCCGGCCAGCTTTTCGGAGGCCGACAAAACCCGGCTTACCGCCGCCTACCAGCAGGCCATTCTCACCGAGGTGGTGCCGACGTACCGCAAACTGGCCGACTTCCTGCAAACGGAATACCTGCCCCAGGCCCGCAGCAGCACCGGCCTGGGCGACGTGCCCGGCGGAGCCGAAATGTACCGCTACGACGTGCGGCTGATGACGACCACCGACCGCCTGCCCGACGCCATCTACCAGACCGGTCTGGCCGAGGTGAAGCGCATTAGGGCCGAGATGGAGGCCGTGAAAAAGCAGGTGGGCTTCAAGGGCAGCCTGCCGGGCTTCTTCAGCTACCTGGGCTCCAACCCCAGGTTCATGCCCTACAAAACGCCGGACGAGGTGCTGAACGCCTTTCGCGGCATCCAGGCCCGCACTGCGCCCAACCTGCCCAAGCTGTTTGGGCACGCGCCGAAGTCGCCGTTTGAGATTCGGCAGACGGAGGCGTTCCGCGCCGCCACGGCCTCGGCCGAGTACAACCGGGGCACGCCGGACGGCACTCGGCCCGGCATTTTCTACGTGCCCATTCTCGATGCTACCAAGTTCAACGTGACCTCGGGCATGGAGTCGCTGTTTCTGCACGAAGCCATTCCCGGGCATCACTACCAGCTGTCGTTGCAGCAGGAAAACACCAGCCTGCCCAAGTTTCGGCGCTTCGCCTCCTACCCCGCTTTCAGCGAGGGCTGGGCGCTGTATTGCGAAAGCCTGGGCAAGGAGCTGGGCCTCTACACCGACCCCTACCAGCGCATTGGCGCGCTGGGCGATGAGATGCACCGCGCCCTGCGCCTGGTGGTGGATGTGGGCATGCACGCCAAAGGCATGAGCCGCGAGCAGGCCATCGACTACATGATGGCCAACGAGCCCATTTCGGAGCAGTCCGCCACGGCCGAGATAGAGCGCTACCTGGCCATGCCCGGCCAGGCGCTGGCCTACAAAACCGGCCAGCTCAAAATCCGCGAGCTGCGCAGCCGCTACGAAAAGCAGCTGGGCAAAACGTTCAGCCTGAAGGCTTTTCACGATGAGATTCTGGCCGGCGGCTCGATGCCCCTGGCGGTGCTGGAGCGCCGCATGGACGCCTGGGCGGCCCGGCAGCGCTAAGCGGGCCTTATTCTACTACTGCCACCACACTACCTTTCCCTAATGTTTGCCCCTACTGGTTACTCCTCGCTGCCCCTTCCGCGTGCGCTCAACAACCGCGAACCCCAAGCCCCAACTACTACTGGTTTACGATGGAGGCAGGCAGGCTTGCTCCTGGCCCTGTTGTTGGGGGTGGCCTTCGTAGGCCGGGCCCAGGACATCGTTGCGGCGGGCGGCACCCTGAGCCCCGCCGCCACCACCGTAACGGCGGGAACCAACTCCGGCACGTTGATTTTGCAGGGATTTTACGGCACCATATTACGGTACCAGGCCGATACCGGCCAGGGCTTTGTGGACGTAGGTGGCCCGGGCCGCAGCTATACGTTCTCGGATTTACTAACCACCACGCGCTTTCGGGCCGTGGTGCAAACCACTAATCTTGTGGTAGTTGCTTCCAGTATTGCCGTGGTCACGGTGGTGCCTCCCGACGGGGCCACGGGGCCAGCCAATAAGCTGAAGCCCAGCCGCCAGGTCAGTCTGGCGCCGGCTCTGGCCGTAAAATTCTCGCCCCTGGCTACCCAGGACCCCAGCGCCAGCACGCTCCTGGTGGGGCTGGAGTACCGCCCCAGTTCCCGCATCGGCCTGGAGGCCAGCTACGGCCAGCAGTTTACCGCCCTGCGCATCACCACGCTCGGACTGCTCGCGGACCGCTACGACTACCATTACCAGAAATTCAAGCTGGAGCTACGCCGCTATCTGCCCGCACGCGCCAAAAACCCCCACCAGGAAACCTACTTCTCCGTGCAGGCGTTTTTCACGCCCGAGCGCTACACCCGCTACGGCAACAACTACTATCGCAACGCAGCTTATTACACTTACGACCGCAATTTTGTGAGCAAAGACATTTCGGGAATCGACCTAAAAATAGGCTCGGTGTGGCATGTTGGGTCGAACTGGCTGTTGGAAGGTGGCCTGGGGCTGGGCGGCCGGTTTGTGGTCACGCAGTACGACATGCTCAACGAGCACCGGGCCACCAACTTCACCGCCAAGCAAGTCAGTCCCTTCAATCAGATTGAGGAGCCGGGCAATAAGGCCAGCATTGATGTAGAGCTGGTATTCAAAGTCGGCTACGTTTTCCCCTTTCGCAAACAGGAGTCGGCGCAATAGCCTTGCTGGCAAGTATCTTACCCCAATACCGGCCCTTCCGGCCCGGCTTCGTTCCAACCTATAATTCGCGTCTCCATTCCCTATATGCGTCAACTTCCCTTTGCTGCCAGCCGCCGGCTGACTGGTTTTCTGGCCACGCTCGGCCTGGCTTTCACCCTGCTTCCCACCCCTGGCATGGCCCAAACTACTGCTTCCAGCGCCACGCCGACTTCGGCCCGCGCCAACCAGCCGGCGCTGCTGGCGCCCTGGGCGGGGGGCCACGGCGGCGTGCCGGCTTTTGATAAAGTGAAGGTGGCCGATTTCAAGCCCGCGCTCGAAGCCGCGATGGCGGAGAACCTGGCCGAAATCAACGCCATTGCCAACAACCCGGCGGCCCCCACGTTTGAGAACACCATTGCCGCGATGGAGCGCAGCGGCCAGACCCTGACCCGCGTATCGGCGATATATGACATCTGGAGCGGCACGCTGAACGATGCCGCTTTCAGTGCCGTGGAAACTGAGATGGCGCCCAAGCTGGCCGCGTTCAGCGACCAGATTACGCAGAACGCGGCCCTGTTTAAGCGCATCGAGGCCGTGTATAACGCGCCCGCTACCAAGAAGCTGACGCCGGAGCAGCAGCGGCTGGTGGAAGTGGACTACAAGCAGTTTGTGCGGGCGGGCGCGAAGCTGAATGCCACCGCCAAGGCCCGGGTTTCGGCCATCAATCAGCAGCTGGCGGGGCTGTTCACCAATTTCTCACAGAACGTGCTGGCCGATGAGGCCGACTCGGTGCTGGTGCTGAAAACCGACAAGGACCTGGGCGGGCTGCCGGTTTCGCTGCGCGACGCGGCCAAAACCACGGCCGGCACCCGCAAGATTGCGGCGGTGGGCGTGATTACCAATACCCGCTCCAGTATCGACCCGTTCCTGACGTACTCGGACCAGCGCGGGCTGCGCGAGAAGGCTTGGCGCATGTTCACGAACCGGGGCGACAACGGCGGTGCCCACGACAACAACGCCCTCATCACCCAGATTCTGCAGCTGCGGGCCGAGCGGGCCAAGCTGCTGGGCTACGCCACCCATGCCCACCTGCGCCTCGACAACACGATGGCCAAAACCCCGGAAGCCGCCATGCAGCTCATGGAGCAGGTGTGGAAGCCCGCCGTGGCCCGCGAGCACGAAGAAGTGGCCGACATGCTGGCCCTGGCCAAAAAAGAAGGCGCCCCCGCCAACTTCAAAATAGAGCCCTGGGACTACCGCTACTACGCCGAGAAGGTGCGCAAGGCCCGCTACGACCTCGACCAGAACGAGGTGAAGCAGTACCTGCAGCTGGATAAAATGCGCGAGGGCATGTTCTGGGTGGCCGGCGAGCTGTTCAACTTCGCCTTCGTGCCCGTGACTGATGTGCCCGTTTACCACCCCGACGTGAAGGTGTGGCAGGTGAACGACAAAACCACCGGCAAGCAAATCGGCCTCTGGTACTTCGACCCCTACGCCCGGCCAGGCAAAAACTCGGGCGCGTGGATGAACGCCTACCGCAACCAAGAGCGCATGGACGGCAAGGCCGTAACCACCATCGTATCGAACAACTCGAACTTCGTGAAGGGCACGCCCGGCGAGCCGGTGCTCATTTCCTGGACCGATGCCACCACGCTGTTCCACGAGTTCGGCCACGCCCTGCACGGGCTGTCGAGCAACGTGACCTACCCCACCCTTTCGGGTACCAACGTGGTGCGCGACTACGTGGAATTCCCGTCGCAGCTGCTGGAAAACTGGCTGGCTACGCCCGAGGTGCTCAATAAATTTGCGCTGCACTACCAGACCGGCCAGCCCATTCCGGCGGCGCTGGTGGCCCGTATCGACAAGGCCAGCTCCTTCAACGAAGGCTTTGCTACCACCGAGTTTCTGGCCAGCGCCCTCATCGACATGAAACTGCACCTGGCCGGCGGACAGAAGATTGACCCTGACAAGTTTGAGCGCGAAACCCTGGCCAGCTTGGGCATGCCCTCCGAGCTGGTGATGCGCCACCGCACGCCGCAGTTTTCGCACGTTTTCTCTTCGGATGGCTACTCGGCGGGGTACTACTCCTACCTGTGGTCGGTGGTGCTGGCGGCCGATGCTTTCAGCGCCTTCACCGAAGCCGGCGGGCCGTATGATAAGGCCGTGGCCGCCCGCCTGCGCAAAAACGTCTTCACCGTGGGCAACACCGTGGACCCGGCCGCCGGCTACCGCGCCTTCCGGGGTCGTGACCCGAAGATTGACGCGCTCATGAAGCAGCGGGGCTTTCCGATGGCCGAAGCCAAAGCCGGCGGCAAGCCGGGCCCCGGCAAGCCGGCGGATGTGCCGCCCAGGATGCCGGTTCAACATAAGTAGCCGAGCGTCGGTCAGTGCTTATCACAGGAAAGCCCCGTTATTGGGGCTTTCTTTTTGCCACTTTGCTGTCCATTGTAGAGTGCAGGGCCTGCCTCCTGCTTCGCAACTAAAGCAACCTACCCCGGCCAAACGCCGACCTTTCGCGCCTGATGATTTCAACTTTTAGCCTGCTCCTAATAAAGCCTATGCACAAGTATGTACCGGCCCTGCTCACGGCCGCGACCTTTTTCGTTTCGGCCGTGGCGGTGGCCCAGCAGTTGCCCACCCGCACGGCCGAGGACTACGCCCGCGCCGAACGTTTCCTGAGCTACAACACCCAGCCGCTGGTGGACCACAGCGCCGGCCAGCCCAACTGGCTCGCGGGCGACCGGTTCTGGTACCGGGTGCTCACGGCGAATGGCAGCGAGTTCATCCTCGTAGACCCGGCCCGCAAAACCCGCACTGCCGCCTTCAACCAGGCCAAACTGGCCGCCGCGCTTTCCTCGGCTACCGGCAAAACCTACGAAGCGGCCCGGCTGCCGTTCCGCACCTTTGCGTTTTCGCCCGATGAAAAGACCATTTCCTTCGCGGCCAATGGCAAAAGCTGGAAGTATAACGTAGCGAGCGGCCAGCTAAGCCCCGAGGCCACGCCCGCCGCCAAGCCAGACGCCAACGCCGAGAACGAGATAGAGTCGCCCAACGGCCAGCTGGCTGCCTACATCAAGGACTACAACCTGTGGGTGCGCGACACCAAAACCAACCAAAGCACCCAGCTCACCACCGACGGCGCCAAAGACTACGGCTACGCCACCGACAACGCCGGCTGGACCACCAGCGACAAGCCGGTGCTGCGCTGGTCGCCCGACTCGCGCAAAATTGCCACCTTCCGGCAGGACCAGCGCGCCGTGGGCGACATGTACTTGGTAAGCACCAACGTGGGCCATCCCACCCTCAAATCGTGGAAGTACCCGCTGCCCGGCGACAAGGACGTGACCACCATCGAGCGGGTGATTGTGGAAGTGAACAACCCGAAAGTGGTGCGCTTGCAGATGGCCCCCGACCAGCACCGGGGCTCGCTGTCCGATGACATTTCGAGCAGCGGCACCTTCGACGACGTGGACTGGAGCCCCGACGGCAGCCAGCTGGCCTTCGTATCGACCTCGCGCGACCACAAGGAGGAGAAGCTGCGCGTGGCCGATGCTACCACCGGCGCAGTGCGCGACGTGTTTTCCGAAACCGTGGCCACGCAGTACGAATCGGGCCAGGGGGACATCAACTGGCGCTACCTGCCCAAAACGAAGGAAGTAGTCTGGTATTCGGAGCGCGACAACTGGGGCCACCTTTACCTGTATGATGCCGGCAGCGGCAAGGTGAAGAACCAGATTACGAAGGGTGATTTTGTGGTGACGCAGCTGCTGCGCGTGGATGAGCAGAAGCGCCAGCTGTACTTCCTGGCCGATGGCCGCGAGCCGGGCAACCCCTACTTCACCCACCTCTACCGCGTAGGGCTCGATGGCAAAAACCTCACGCTGCTCACGCCCGAAGCCGGCAACCACCAGGTGATGCTTTCGCCCTCGGGCCGCTATTTCGTGGACACCTATTCGCAACCCGACAAGCCGGGCGTGACGGTGCTGCGTGGGGCCGATGGCAAGCTGCTTGAGACGCTGGAGAAAGCCGACATTTCCCGCCTCACCGCCACCGGCTGGAAGGCACCCACGCCCATCACGGTGAAGGCCCAGGATGGCCAGATTGACCTGTACGGCCTCATGTTCACGCCCACCAACCTGGACCCCAGCAAGAAGTACCCGATTATCAACTACATCTACCCGGGGCCGCAGGGCGGCGGCGTGGGCAGTTGGTCGTTTGCAGCGGCGCGGGGCGATAACCAGGCGCTGGCCGAGCTGGGCTTCGTGGTGGTCGTGATTGAAGGCAGCTGCAACCCCTTGCGCTCCAAGAGCTACCACGATGCCTGCTACGGCAACATGGCCGAAAACACCCTCTCGGACCAGGTGACCGGCATGCGCCAGCTGGCGCAAAAGTATTCGTACATCGACCTGGACCGGGCTGGCATCTGGGGACACTCGGGCGGCGGCTACGCCACGGCGGCGGCCATGTTCCGCTACCCGGATTTCTTCAAAGTCGGCATCTCCGAATCAGGCAACCACGAAAACCGTAACTACGAGGACGACTGGGCCGAGCGCTACATCGGCCTGATGAAAACCAACGCCGACGGCACTACCAGCTACGACAACCAGGCCAACGCCACGTTCGCCAAGAACCTGAAAGGCAAGCTTATGCTGGCCCACGGGCTGATGGACAACAACGTGCCGCCCGCCAACACCCTGCTGGTGGTGGAAGCCCTCACCAAAGCCAACAAGAGCTACGACTTGGTGGTATTCCCGAACGCCGCCCACGGCTATGGCACCTACTCGCCCTACATGACGCGCCGCCGCTGGGACTACTTCGTGCAGAACCTGGCCGGCCTGCAGCCCCCGCACGACTATGAGATGAAGCCCCGGCCCGACCCGCGCAACGTGGTGCAGTAGACTAACGGATAGTAAAAGGAACGTCATGCCGAGCAGAGCCGGGGCATCTCGCGTGTAGTAGTAATCCAATCGATTAGGTTTACTATTGCACGCGAGATGCCTCGGCTCCGCTCGGCATGACGTTCCCTGTTTTTTGGCCTTGCCTCATGATGCCTTCCACCGCTGCCGACGCTCCTGCATCTTCCATTACGGCCGCGCCGGTACGCTTCCCGCGCGCCCTGCCGTTCATCATCGGTAGCGAGGTGGCCGAGCGGTTCAGCTACTATGGCATGATGACGATACTGCCCACGTTTCTGGTGGCGCAGTTTTTCAACCCCACGCACAGCGCGGCCCTCACGGCCGGGGCCGAGGCGCAGGCCAACGCGCTGGTGCACTCGTTTTCAGCCCTCGGCTATGCCCTGCCGGTGGTGGGCGCGCTGCTGGCCGACTGGGTACTGGGTAAGTATCGCGTCATTCTTTATTTGTCGATTCTGTACTGCGGTGGGCACGTGTTGCTTTCGGCTTTCAACAATGATTTGAGCGGCTTTCGGCTGGGGCTGCTGGTGGTGGCCATGGGCATGGGCGGCATCAAGTCGAGCGTGACGGCCAACCTCGGCGACCAGTTCACGCCAGCCAACGCGGTGCTGCTGCCCAAGGCCTACGGCTGGTTTCAGATGAGCATTGATGTGGGGGCGGCGCTGGCCACCATTCTCACGCCGCTGCTCTATCAGCATTTCGGGCCGGCTGTGGCTTTCGGTGTGCCGGGCCTGCTGATGGCCACGGCGGCCCTCACCTTCTGGGCCGGGCGGCGGCGCTACGTGCGGGTACCGCCCACTGGCCTGCGCGCCGGCCTGCGCAAGGTGCTGGGCGCCGGCGAAGACCGGGCCGCCCTGCGCCGCGTGGGCGTGGTATTCGCCTTCGTGCCGGTGCTCTGGATACTGAACGAGCAAAGCTCCTCGGAATGGGTGTTGCAGGCCACGCACCTGAACCGCGAGTTGTGGCCGGGCTTTCGGCCTCTGGCCGAGCAGCTGCAGCTATCGGGCATCATCTTCGGCATCGGGCTGAACCCACTGTTCACGTATAAGCTATATCCGGCGCTGGCCCGGCGCGGGCTGCAGCCTACCCCGCTGCGCCGCATGGGCGCGGGCATGGTCATTGCCACGCTGGGCGTGCTCATCGTGGGCGCTATTCAAACGCGGGTAGATGCCGGCGGCCACCCCTCGGCCTGGTGGCAGATTCTGGCCTACTGCGTGCTGGTGGGCGGCGTTATCATGGTAGCCATCACGGGGCTTGAATATGCCTACACCCACGCCACGCGCTCGCTGAAAAGCCTCACCACGTCGCTGTGGGTGCTCACCATTGCGGCGGCCAACTTCGGGCTGAGCCTGGTGAATGGCAGCATTGCGCGGGGCGGCTGGCTGGCCGGCCTGCACGGGGCCAACTTCTACTGGTTTACGGCCGGGCTGATGGCCGTGAACGTGACGCTGTTTGCGCTGGTGGCGGCGCGGCTGCCCGAGAAAACATACGTCGGGGCCTAACCGGAACACCGGCCAGGGGTAGCATGAACCGACTACGCCCCTATCTTCACGGCTACTTGTCTGCTTTTTCTCATATTTCGTCTTACATGCTCCATAACATCCGTTCCCTGATGCTGGCCGGCTTAGCCCTGGCCGCTCCCGTGGCTGCTTCAGCCCAAAAGAAGCCTGCCCCCAAGCCCCAGAACGCCGAAAGCGCCATCCATGAAGCCGACATCAAGCGCGACCTGTTTGCGCTGGCCGGCGACCATTTCCGGGGCCGTGAGGGCGGCACCCTCGATGAGCTGAAAGCCTCCGTGTGGCTCGCCGACCAGATTCGGGCCACCGGCATGCTGCCCGCCGGCGACGACGGCACCTATTTTCAGTGGTTCAACTTGCAGCGCACCCGCCTGAGCAAAGCCAGCACCCTGCGCATTGGCACCCATGAGATTAAGCTCAACGAAGACGGCGCCGTGACGGCCCCCACCAACGCCAGCATCACGGCCCCGCTCGTGTACGTGGGCACCGGCTCGGCGGCGGAGATTGCCAAAGTTGATGTGAAGGGCAAGGCCGTGGCCGTGCAGATTGCGGGTGCTCCCACCGATGGCATCAGCTACCGGCGCTACGTGTTTGGCAAGTTTGCCGGGCAGGCCGGCGAGCTTGTGAAAGCCGGCGCGGTGGCGGTAGTATTTGTTTCGGATGCGGCCTCGCAGGCCCTCTACGACCATTGGGGCCATGTGTTTGAGCGCGGGCGCTACAGCCTGCCCGGCGCAACCAGCACCAAAGTGGTGAATACCCCGCCCGTGATATGGCTGCCGGCCAGCGCCGCCAGCTGGGTGCAGCAGGCCGGCCAGCAGTTTACGACTGAGCTGAAAGTGGAAAGCTTCCAGTACCCCTCAGTGAACATCGTGGCCAAGATGCCCGGCACCGACGCGCAATTGAAGAAGGAATACGTCCTCTTCAGCACCCACCAGGACCACGACGGCGTGCGTGCGCCCATCGCCGGCGACTCGATTTATAACGGGGCCGACGACAATGCCACCGGCTGCGCGGCCCTGCTGGCCATCATGCGGGCGTTTAAGCAGCAGCCGGGCCGGCGCTCGGCCCTGTTCGTGTACCAGGGCTCGGAAGAACGCGGGCTGATTGGCTCCACCTACTTCTCGGCCCACCCCACGGTGCCCCAGTCCAGCATCGTGGCCGTGCTCAACGCCGAAATGATGGGCCGCAACGTGGCCGACAGCGCCGCCCTGCTGGGCAGCACGCCGCCCCACATGAATTCTTCCGACCTCGTAAAAACCGCGCTGTCGGCCAACCAAGCCGGCCCCAAATTCAAGCTCGATACCGAGTGGGACAAGCCTACTCACCCCGAGGGCTGGTATTTCCGCTCCGACCACCTGCCCTACGCCCGCCTGGGCATCCCGTCCATTATGTACACTTCGCTGCTGCACGTAGATTACCACACGCCGCGCGACGAGCCCAGCCGCATCGACTACGCCAAGCTTACGCGCATGACGCAGTGGATGTACCTCACCGGCTGGGCCGTGGCCAACCGCACCGCGCCGCCCGCGCGGGAGCCCGGCTTCAAGCTGGAACGGTAGGGCCATAAGGGGGAAACAGCCGGCCAACGGGCCGCTTCGGCAGCATCCCGAACTGCTGCAGTTGCTCGACGTGGTGCTGCTCGCAAACCCCGCTGAACCGGATGGCCCGGTGCGGGCACCCGGGCACCGGGCAGGGCTTGTCGCTGGGCTCAAACGTGTTTTTGGCGTAGTAAGGTTCCATCATAGCGCCGTAAATCATCCACGCGGCGGGCTGTAGGTAGGGTTCCTGCTGCCACGTACCCACCTCAATGATGGGCACGTGGTACGCGTACTCAGTTCCCCCAAGGTTCCATTCCCAGCCGGTTTGCCAGTATTGGGCACAGTGCGGGCACTGGAATAATTTCAGCCTTAGCGCCGGATGTTCTGCCAGCAGCGTCAGCGGCTTCAGAATTGCGGCCGTAGCCTTGATGCGCTTATTGATGCTGCGGCGGTCGAGGGCCAGCGGCAGAAATTGGGAGCAGGTGCAGTCCATTGGCCAAATGTAGCAGGCGGTGTCTGACTGGTTGGTGCCAGCAAAATTTCGCCATGCCCACCTTCTTGCCTTTTGGGCCGTATGGAAAACCATGCTAAAACTGACCAATCCTGAGCTGGCCTTCGTGCTGGGCCGCCTGTTGCTGGGCGTAAATTTCCTGACGCACTTTCTGGTGCGCCTGCCCAAGCTGGCCGGCTTCAAGACGGGCCTGCTGAAACAGTTTGCGGCTACGCCGCTGCCCACGCCGCTGGTGGGAATCTTCGCCACGGTGTTGCCCTTTGCGGAAGGCGCAATCGGCGGGCTGCTGTTGCTGGGCCTGTTCACGCGCCCGGCGCTGGCAGCGGCTATGCTGATGATGGCCAGCCTGGTTTTTGGCAGCAGCCTACTGGAGCAGTGGGACACGGTGGGCACGCAGATGCTTTACGGCCTGTTTATTTTCGCACTGATTCTGCATTGCCAGCACAACCGCCTGTGCCTGGACCGCCCGGCGGCCCACTGAAAATCACCTGAACATTTGTGCGATTAAATGGGTCTTGTTCCCGCTCCCCATTTCCCAATTCCCACTCCCCGTTATGCGCCACCTCACTGCCGCCGACATTGCCGGCTTCGAAAAAGTCTACCGCCTCAACCTCGTCAACGGCCTGCCGGGCTTCAAGTCGGCCAACCTGGTGGGCACCGCTGCGCCCGATGGCATGACCAACCTGGCCGTGTTCAGCTCGGCCCTGCACTTGGGCTCCGACCCGGCCTTGCTGGGCATCATCACGCGCCCCACCACCGTGCCGCGCCACACCTACGCCAACCTCAAAAGCAGCGGCTGCTACACCCTCAACCACGTACCCGAGGCCCTGGCCGTCCAGGCCCACTACACCTCGGCCAACTTCCCGGACACGGTTTCGGAGTTTGATGCTTGCGGCTTCACGGCCGAATACCGCGACGGCTTCTCTGCGCCCTACGTGGCCGAAAGTGCCGTCAGCATCGGCCTGCGGCTGCTGGAGGAGCACCACATTAGCAACGGCACCGTGCTGCTGGTGGGCACCGTGGAACACGTTTATATGCGCGACGAGTTGCTGCGCCCCGATGGCACGCTGGACCTGGCCGCCGCCGGCACGGCCGCCATCTCGGGCCTCGATGGCTACCACGCCGTGCTGCCGCCCGTGCGCTTCGGCTACGCCCGCGTGGGGCAGTTGCCGGTGGCCGAGCGCCCGGCTTAGCTCCACCCGCAATTCAACGCAAAAAGCCCGCTACCATAATGGCAGCGGGCTTTTTTTGCATTTCGGGCAATCGCCGAAAACTAGTTTTTTGGCTGGGTCTGGTCTACCGAACCCATCTGGCCGCTGGCATTTTGGGGCGAGGTAGCGCTGGCACCGGCCGGAGCCGAGTCCAACTTTTCCTTCACGGAGCCTTTTTTGATGGCTACGGCCGAGCCGGTGCCCGTGGCGGGCTCTACGCGCTGCTGGTTGTTGATGCTGTCGCGGTCCACGTCCGATTTATGCCAGCCGGGGGCGTTGGTGAAACCGTGTTTGAATTGCGGGTTTTTGCCGGGGCTCCAGTGGTATTCGCAGGATGAGAGCGAGGCCGCCAAAGCGGTGCCCAGCAACAGGGCCAGGGCGGGACGGTGAGAAAGCTTCATGAAATGTAGTGCTTGGAATTAAGTAGTGCAAAGTACGTTGATTTCGGGCGGAAGGCCAACGCAATACCGACGGCGGCGCTACTTTCGGGTTATACTCCATCTTGCCGCCGCGTGTTCCCGCCAGCCCATGTCCGATTCTGACCCCAAGCCGCCCTCCCGCTTCCGCCGTGCCCTGGAGGCCGTGGGGCGGGCTGCAATGCTGCCCGTGCGCGGGGCCGCCTATGCGGTGCGCGTGGGCCAGGCGCACCAGCATTTTTTCCTACCCGTGCTCAATGGGGCGCTTGGCGACCAGCTGGCGGCCCGCTTCGACCCGCGCGCCATCCGGATGAGCTTCCGGCGGGGCGGGCAGGACGTGGCCGTGGCCGACCTGCACCTCATCGAGCCGCGCCAGAAAACGGTGGTTTACATCCACGGCCTGATGGGCGATGAGCTCATCTGGCAAACCGGGTTTCAGGACCCGGCCGGCAGCCGCCGCTACGGCCCGCGCCTGGCCGAAGAAACCCACAGCCGCGCCCTCTACCTGCGCTTCAACTCCGGCCTGCACCTCTCCGAAAACGGCCGCGAGCTCAACCGCCTCCTCACCGAGCTGGTGAATACCTGGCCCGACGCCATCGGCGAGCTCGTGCTGGTGGGCCACAGCATGGGCGGGCTGATTATCCGCTCGGCAGGGCATTATGGAAGTGAGTTAAGAGTTAAAAGTGAAGAGTTAAGAGTTGATGCAACAGAATCAGTAGAGTCGAGAGAAAATCAACTTTTAACTCCTAACTCTCAACTCTCAACTCATAACGCCCCCTGGCTGGCGCATCTGCGCTCCATTTTCCTCATCGGCACGCCCAACGACGGCTCGTGGCTGGAGCAGAACTCGCACTTCACGGCGCGGCTGCTGGAGCGCATCAACCTGTTTCCCACCCGCTTTCTTAGTAAGGCCCTCAACCAGCGCAGCAACGGCATCAAGGACTTGCGCTACTCCATTCTGGTGGATGAGGACTGGCAGAATGCCCACGCCAACGACCTTACGCCGCCGCGCACGCCCGTACCACCGCTGCCCGGCGTGCAATATCATATCCTGATGGGTTCCTGGCTGCGCGCCACCCGGCCCTCGGCCCTGCGCGAGTATTTCGGCGATGGTCTGGTGGGCCACGGCAGCGCCCGGGGCCACGCCACCTTCGGCGATGAAGCCGCTATGCCCGCCGGGGCCAGCGTCCGCACGGCCGTGTTCAACCAGCAGCACCACGGCGGCCTGCTCACGCATCCGGAGGTGTTTCAGTACCTCAAGCAGTGGGCCTGATGAGCATGACGTTCTAACTTAATCTACTTCAAGCTCCTCCCCTAACTCCGTTTCGCACTCGCACAGCACCTCGCGCACAGGTTTCGCCACCTGATAATCGGGCAACGAAACTTCCTTCATGTACACGATGGACAGGTGCGTGAGCGGCGGGTGGGCCGGGTTTTCGTGCCAGATGCGCAGCAGGTAGTTGCAATAGTAGGGCCGCATCCAGGCATTGCTCACGAAGAGGTAATTCTCGGAGTATTTGCGCCACCGGTCATTTTTGAACAGCGACACGACCGCAGCGGGCTTGGAGTAGCGGGTGGGCGCGCCGGCCCGGTTCAGGTCGAGGTGGCGGCCAGCGGCGGTGGTGCCGTCGAAGATGTACCAGCCATCATCCTTGAACACCACGGGCGCAAACATGCCCCAGTGCTGGTCGACCCGAAACAGCAACCCGAACCAGCGCGCCGGGGCCACCATCAGGCTGCCGGTGGGGCGCAGCACGGCCACATCGTCGAGGTTCCACCAGCACACGTAGGCCAGCACCACAGCCACGAAGGCTTCGCGCCCGGCACGCACCAGCCGCCGGCTGCCGGCCGAGGGCTCGCGGGTACGCTCCAGGCGCAGGCGCCACGGCAAGTGCCAGGCCGGCAGCCGCATGCGCCAGCCGGCGGCCCGCGCCGCGTGCGGAGCTGCCCGACCCGCGAGCCAGTTTAGCAGCCCGGGCGGCAGCAGGCCCAGCAGCGAGGCCATGTTTATCAGAAAAAACAGCCCCACGTACAGCGTGACACTAATGCCGAGGTGAAAGCCGAACAGCACGCCCACCACCAGCCACCGCCACCACCTCACCCCCACCGGCAGAAACAGCGCAAACGGCAACAGCAGCTCCATGTAATAGGTGGCGAAGGTGAGGCCGCGCAGCAAGTCCGGGTGCGGGTAGAGCAGCCGCCCGCCGGGCAACAGCAGCTGGTCGAGGCTGAAGGCGTAGTAGAGTGCGGTGCCGGTCTGGGTCCATTCGGGGCCGTTTTTGAGCAGTGCCGTGCACCAATACAGCAGCGCGATTTGCACCACGTAGGCCACCGTAGCGGCACTGAAATAGTCGAGCCGGGCCGGAGCCGGCCGGGTGCGAGCATCCCGGCTCCACACCCGGCCCCAAGGCAGAAACATGCCCCAGAAGAGCAGCATGCGCAGCAAATCATCGCCCCCCTGCCCGATGAGCGGGTTACGGTTTTGCACCGACACCAGCAACACCCACGAGGCCACCGTGGCCAGCCGCGTGTGGTAGCCCAGCAGCAGCGCCCCCGCCAGCCCCGCCGCCAGCAAAAACAGCGCCGCCTGCGCCTGCCACAGCCCACTGGCCGCGTGCAGCGAAAACTGATAGGCCGACCACACCTGCGCGTGCAGGGTCGCCAGCGGTAGCACGCCCATATTGGCATAGTGCGCCTCCAGGTCGGTACTGCGGATGGCCAAATCGAGCAGCATCACGGCCGCCGTGGCCATGCGCAGCAGCGCCAGCGCCCGCAAATCGAGCACAAACGGCCGGCGCAGCACTCCCCAGAAACCCGTAGGGCCGGGCACGTGAGCCAATGGCTCGGCATGCGTAAGGATTGGCGCGGGCGTCAGGGCTTGGCTCATGGCAAGTGGGCTGGCCGGTAGCAGGCCGGCCGCTACTTAACGGGCAGTTGCCGGGTTGCGTTAACATTGGCCCGGACCGCCCGTTTAGTATAGCAGCCACCACTGCATCTTTCGCCGACGCCATGCCCGATTCTGTTCCCGATACCATCCTGTTCGACGGCGTGTGCAACCTCTGCAACGGCTTTGTGCAATTCGTTATCCGCCGCGACCCAGCGGGCCATTTCCGCTTCGCGGCCCTGCAAAGCGACGCCGGCCGGGCCCTGCTGCTGGCCCACGGCCTCACGCCGGCCGCCGTCGTCGCCGACCCCGAATCGGTGCTGCTGCTGAGCGGCGGGCAGTTGTACTCGCATTCGGCCGCCGTGCTGCGCATTGCCGAGGGCCTGGGCGGCGTGTGGCGGGTGGCAGGCCTGGGCCGGGTGCTGCCTGCCGCCTGGCGCGATGCCGCCTACCGCTTCGTGGCCCGCCACCGCTACCGCTGGTTTGGCCGGCAGGAAAGCTGCATGCTGCCCACGCCGGCCCTGAAAACGCGGTTTTTATGAGGCGAACCCAGCCAATATACCCGCAACCACAATGCTGCCATTGGCCTGGCAGGGCGGCCCTGAACGAGGAAGTGTTTTGACTTTTTTCAATAAATAAATATATTATATAATATATATTTATTTGCAAATAGGCGCCTTGACAGTGAGCCGGCCAATAACCTGCCTAGTGCGTATCAGTGAGCGAAAAAATGCCGTACCTGCTATGCAAATACAGCGTCATTTCACTTCCCGACTTGTATTTTGCACCATATTACTCCTCATTTGGCAGGACTAACCCGCAATAGTGGTTTTGTACTGTACAGCTATCGCATAATACCCGGCCTGCGCTTGATTAATATGGATTTTCGATACGGCAAGATTTATTTTGCGCTGATTTCTGCGCTATTGCTATGCCCCCGGGTGGGCAGCGCTCAAACCCCGGCCCCACTGTGGCAGCCAGCCCCGGCCGCCCGCAATGGCGGCGTGGCCCCCAAAACCTCCGGCAGCTGGTTTACCCTCGATGCCGCGCAGCTGGATGCCCGCCTGGCCAGTGCGCCTTCCGAAACCAGCCCCGCCGCCGCCGTCACCCTGGAACTGCCCTACCCCGACGGCACACTGCACCGCTTCGCCCTCACCAAAGTGCCGGTGATGGCCCCCGCGCTGGCGGCCCGCTATCCGCAGCTGGCCACCTACGCCGGGCACGGGCTCGACGAGCCCACCGCCTCAGTGCGCCTCGAAACCTCACCCGCCGGAATGCACGCCCAGGTGCTTAATCTCACCAGCACCATCGTTATCGAAGCCGACCCCGGTACCGCCAACCGCTACCAGAGCCACCCCGACGCGCTGCCGGAGTTTGCCTGCGGAGCCTTGCCGGTGCCCGGCCGGGTGCAACGGCCCGCTGGGGGCACCGCGCCCACCCCACCCGCGCCATATGGCAGCCAATTGCGCGTGCTGCGGCTGGCCATGGCCGCCACCGGCGAGTACACCCAGCAGCTGGGAGGCAACACCGTGGCCAATACCCTGGCCAGCATGGTAACACTGGTGAACTCCCTGAACGCGGTGTATGAGCGCGACCTGGCCGTGCGCCTGCAGCTGGTGAGCAACAACGACCAGCTCATTTTCACCAACGCCGCTACTGACCCCTATAACAACGGCGACGTAGTGAGCCTGGCCAACAACAACCAGACCGTGGTGGACAACGCCATCGGAACGGGCAACTACGACCTTGGGCATGTGCTGGGGTACCTGAGCGGCGGCTACTCGGGCATCGCCTACTTGAAAGTGGCATGTCTCAACACATACAAAGCCAGTGGCGCTTCCACCGGCAGCTCGGCCGCGCTTATGACCACGGTGACGACGCACGAAATAGGCCACCAGCTCGGCTCCGCGCATACATTTAATGGCGAACAGGGCAACTGTGGCAACAACAACCGCAGCCCCACGCTAGCCTTCGAGCCTGGTGCGGGCAACACCATTATGTCGTACGACTCGCGCTGCGCTCCCGACAACGTGGGCGCCGGCATCAACTATTTTCACGCCGGCAGCCTGAGTGCCATCGTGCCCAGCCTGAACTGCGGCAGCTTCACGGCCACCGGTAACCAGCCGCCCAGCCTGAGCGTGCCGGCCAGCAACACCTACACCATTCCGCTGGGCACTCCCTTCACCCTCGCCGGCAGCGGCACCGACCCCAACGGCGACGCCCTCACCTATTCCTGGGAAGAGCTGGACATCGGCAATGCCAGCGGCCTGGCCGGTGCGGCCACCGATGCCTCGGGCCCGCCGCTGTTCCGCAGCTTTGCGCCCGTGGCCAGCCCGGTGCGCACGTTTCCCAACCTGGCATCGCTGCTGGCCAACACGGCCTCGCTGGGCGAAATACTGCCCCAGGTGGCTCGCACCCTCAATTTCCGCCTCACGGCGCGCGACAACCGCAGCGGCGTGACGGGGGCCAACGTGACCCTGGCCGTGGCCTCGGCCGGACCCTTTGCCGTAACGGCCCCCGCCGCGGCTCTCACGGCGGCTCCCGGCAGCCCCTATACGCTCATCTGGAGCGTGTTGGGCACCGACCAGGCTCCGGTGAGCTGCCCCAATGTGCAGGTGCTTTTCTCGACTGATGGGGGCCTGACCTTCCCTACCGTGCTGCTGGCCAGCACGCCCAACGATGGCACCCAATCGGTGCAACTCCCCAATGTGAACACCACCCAGGGTCGCATCAAAATTCAGGGGCTGAACAACGTATTTTTTGCCATCAATAATGCCAACATCACCCTGGCAGGCCCCTTGCCCGTGGAGCTGACGGCCTTCACGGCCGAAGCCCACGGCCCCACGGCGCACCTGAACTGGCACACCGCTTCGGAGAAAAATAACTCCGGCTTTGCCATCGAGACTTCTGCCGATGGCACGATTTTCCGCCGCCTGAGCTGGGTACCCGGCACGGGCAGCAGCAGCACGCCCCGCAGCTATCAGTTCGATGATGTGGCCCTGGCCACTTACCCCGGCCCCACGGTGTACTACCGCTTGCGCCAGGTGGACAACAACGGCCCCGAAAGCCTGTCGCCGGTACGCACCGTGCCCGTGCCCGCCAGCGCGACGGCCCAGCTGCAGGTGTGGCCCAATCCGGCCGCTGGCACGGTCACGGTAACGGGCCTTGTGGCCGGCCAGCTGGTGCAGGTACTGGATTTGGCCGGCCGGGTGCGCCTGTCGGCTACGCAAGCCGGCAGTGGTGCGCTTCGGCTGGAGCTGGCGGCCCTTGCGCCGGGCCTGTACGTGGTGCGCGGCAACGGCACCGCCGTGCGCCTCATGGTTAACTAATTGGCTTTCAGTCAATGCTATTAACTGAAACGAAATGGTGCGACGACTTTTTGGTCGTCGCACCACTAAACACGTCCCTGCTGTTACCGTGGTCATTACCGATAGTGGTACGACGACTTTTCAGTTGTCGTACCACGCAGGATTAGACTACTGCTGCGCGGCTTGGCAGGCACG
The DNA here is from genome assembly GCF_012275535.1 of Hymenobacter artigasi. Taxonomy (GTDB): domain Bacteria; phylum Bacteroidota; class Bacteroidia; order Cytophagales; family Hymenobacteraceae; genus Hymenobacter; species Hymenobacter artigasi. The sequence goes on from NZ_JAAVTK010000011.1 coordinate 77,977, forward strand.
GCCTGCTTTTTTCTATTCCATCGGCGCGGCCAGGTAGCTACTTGAGCCGCTTATCAGAATCGGGTTTGAAGTCGCTCTCGCCAGCGTGCGCAAACTCCCGGATGGTAAGGAATGCAAAAACAATAAACGCGGGAACCACCAATAGGGTAAACAGAAAAATGTCGGCGTTATCCATGTTATTGTTGTTTTTTCAAGTTGAAGTAGACCAGAAACAGCAACATGGTTGGGGGCCATAACCCAATAAACAGCGCCCGGTCATGGTCCTTCAAAACCACGTAGTAGTACTCCGACACGAATATCAAAAACACGACTAGAAACAGAATAACCAATTCTGACAGTTTGAATTTTCTTAGCATGCCTATTTGAAAAATGATGATTTATTGCCAGTTACGTCATTGCAAATAGCACACCTATCTCAAGCCACGCCCGCCGGGGATTGTTTCTGAAAATCCCCAAGTATCTATATAAACTATTTCAGCAGGCGGCTTAACGCGGCGCTTATTTCGTTCAACGTGCTAGGCAGTAGGGTTGCCTGACCCCACTGGCCGAGGTAACACAGCCTGGGGAATAGTTGAAATAAACCGGGAGCGGGGCTGGCTTATCAAAAATGCACCTGCTCGGCGCGACGCAGCCAGGCTGCGTCGATACTCGCGCCCAGACCGGGGCCGGTGGGCATCTCAATTACGCCGCCTGGGCGGTAGCGGAAACCGCCCACCACGGGGTCGGCCGTGAACATGAGTGGGGTATCGAAATCGCAGTGCTGGATGGCCGGGTTGCTCAGGGCCAAGTGGGCGGCGGCCGTCATGCCGAGGCGCGATTCGAGGAAGCCGCCCACTTGCAGCGTGAGGCCAGCGCCCTGGCCCAGCTGCGCTATTTTTTTGGCCCGATGGAAGCCCGACGACTTGCCCAGCTTGATATTCAGCATCTGGCAGGCTTGCAGCTGGATGAGGCGGGCCGCATCGTGCTCGTCGCTACAGCTTTCGTCGGCCATGATGGGAATGGGCGAGGCCGCCCGCACCCGACTCAGTTCCATGAAATGCTGGCGCAGAATGGGCTCCTCGCAATGCTCGATGTTGAACCCGGCCAGCGCCTGAAGCACGGCAATGGCGTTATCGGCCGTCGCCCAGCCCTGGTTGGCATCGATGCGCAGCGGGTGCGTGGGGCCGATGCCCGCCCGGATGGCGCGAATCCGGGCCACATCCTCTTCCAAATTCCCGCCCAGCTTCACCTTGATGGCCGGGAAGCCCTCCCGCTGAAAGCGTACGGCATCGGCCTGCATTTTGGCGGGTGGGCCGAGGCTCACGGTCATGTCGGTGGTGAGAACTTTGTTGTTCTTCCCACCAAGGAATTCATAGAGCGGCAGGCCCGCATGCTGGGCCGCGATGTCGTGCAGGGCAATATCGAAGGCACTTTTGATGCTGCTGTTGCCGTAAATGATGCGGTCCAGCTCGGCCAAATTACCGACCAGGTCCAGCGCATCGCGGCCCATGAGCGCGGGGGCAAAATATTGCCCCACGATGAAGCAGGTGTCCACACTCTCGCCGCTGATGGTGAGAAAGGGGCTGCACTCGCCGTAGCCGACGTGGCCATCGGCCGTGCGCAGGACCACGATGATATTCTCCACCGCCAGCAGCGGGCCGAGGGAGATGACGAACGGCTCGCGCAACGGCACAAGCAGCTTGTAGATACTGATGGCTTGGATGGTGGTGCCGGGCATGGGGCAAATGACGGGGCCGGGGCGGGATAAAGCAACCCTGCGGGATTGCGCTTTCGGAGTTTCCCTGCTGGGCCTGCTGGCGGTGGAGAGTCCCCCCCTGCTGGCGCGCGTCTGCGACGCGCTGCCGTCTGGCATCGAGCCTGCGGCTCGGGCATTGAACGGCGGCAGCGGACGGCACAATACCCCGAGCCACAGGCTCGATGCCAGACGGCAGCGCATCGCAGACGCGCGCCAGCAGGGGCCAGCAGGGGCCAGCAGGGTGAAACCTACCGGCTTATCGGTCGATAAATAAAACATCGAGCATTCCCGGCACGCCAGCATACGCGCCAGCCGAACTAAACAAATAATGTTCGGCTTCCGCAACCCTCCAGTCCTGCACCGGATTCTGATGAATGTATTGTAGCTTCTGGCGGGTAAACGCTAAGGTGTAGCACTCCATCGCGTGGCTGCCATCCTGCCACATCTTATGGGCTTCCAGTCGGCGCAGGAATTTGGCGGCATACTCAAACCGGTAAAGCAGCCACTCCTGCCGGCTTTCCGGTCCCTCCTGCGCGAGGCGCACAATGGTTTTGGTGGTAAACTTTTTGAAGTCGCGGATAATCGGGCCCAACTTGAACCCTTCGGCGGCCCGGGCCAGCAGGTGCAGGTGTGATGGCATCAGGCACCAGCCGTAGAGTTCCAGCCCTTTGTGCTGCTGACAATAGCGCAATGAATCGACAATGACTTGCTTGAATTCTTTGCGGGTGAACACATCGACCCAATCCACGGCGGTCAAGGTCAGGAAATACAGGCCATCGGGGTTATGCGGCGTGTATTTATCAGACATATGGCTATTGGCTAGTCGTTGAGTTTGGCGAAAGTTAAGCACATTGCTGGCGCGCGTCTGCGACGCGCTGCCCACTGGATGCGAGCCTGTGGCTCGGTGTATTGTGCCGTCCGGTGCCGCTGTTCAATGCCCGAGCCACAGGCTCGCATCCAGTGGGCAGCGCGTCACAGACGCGCGCCAGCAGGGGACAACGGAACCGAACGCAACCAGCCCCCGAGCCACAGGCTCGAACCCAGGCGGCAGCGCGTCACAGACGCGCGCCAGCAGGGCACCCCGTGGGGTACCCCGTAGGGTGCCCTTTTTTGAAATCAATTAACAGCAGCCGCAGGCACCTTTTCCTTGCTCCTGGATGGGCGGGCAGGGTACGGAGCCATAGGAGCAGTATACGCAGCAGTCGCCGGCCAATGGTTTGAGGAGCGTGTGGCAGCTGGTGCATTCGTAGAACCACTGGCAGGCGTCGGTGGGCATCTGCTCGGCCTGCGCGTGCTGGCAGACAGGGCAAGTGAGCACCGAAGTGAGGGTAACCGGCTGAGTCGGGGCCATGGGGAAGAGGTTAGCGAGGAGGGTTTGAAACGTGGTAGCCGGTGCTGTTAATGGCGCTTTCGACCCTGGCGGGCGGCACGAGGGCAGCATCGAAACGTACTTGGGCGGTGGCTTGGTCGTAAGATACGGCTACCGATTGCACGCCGGGCACTTGCTGCACCGCCTGCTCGACGTGATGGGCGCAGGCTTCGCAGGTCATGCCCTGGATGCGGTAGGTGCGGGTTTGCCAGGCGGGGACGGTGCCGTTGGTAGTGGCAATGGAGGCGTTGGGCGGAGGCACGGGATAAAACATGGCTCCGTAGTAGGGGAAGGCCAGCAGCACGGCAGCGAGCCCGGTGATGGCAGCCAGAAAGCCGGTAGACTGCAGGACGGAGCGTTGGGCGGGCACGGTGCAGCAATCGGTGGCCGGGGCGGGGCGCAGCTGGCGGTACCAGGCTAAGCCGAGCACGGCCACGGTCAGGGCCACTAGGTATAGGCGGTATGGTTCGAGCCAGGCGAAGGCACCGGCAGCGCCCCCAAGCCCGCCCACTACGGCCAGCAGCGGGGTGATGCAACAAAGCGAGGAAGCCAGCGCGGCCAGCAGACCGGCTCCAAACAGTGACCTGGACGGTCGAGCGGGGGCATTGTCCATGGGTGAGAGTCAGGTTGGGAGCGGTGCGAAGAATCAAAAGTAGCTGCTACACCGGCAGGTATTTGACTCCACGCGGTCGGGCAGGGTCAAGTCGATTTCTAAGGTAGCTTGTCAGCAGCCCGGATGCACAGAAGGTAAAACGCTGCAGCGGCCGGGCGGGCCCGCTACGCCACCACCGACGCCCGCCAGCACACGGACTACGTGGTGACGGACACGCCCACCCCGCCCGCCGTCCCGGTGCCGCCCCAGGCAGAGCGGCTGGGTGGGCGGGAACGAAACAGGGCACCCCGTGGGGTGCCCTGTTTTGGCTCTTTGGGGGTGGCTGACCTTTGCTGAAGCGTACTAGCCAAGGCTAATTATTGTTTGTTAAAGCCTAAGGCGAGTACGGCCGGCAAATCGGCGGATTGCACCGTTCCCTCCAGTACCAAGCCCGTGGTGCAGGAACAAGCATTGCAAACCATGCCAGCATTTTTGACGCTAGCAGAAGGCTGATGCAGCGTTAGGCCCTGCTGGGCCAAGTAGGTTTGGGCCACAGTTATGAGTTGTTGGGTGCCCTGAGCTTGGCCCCAACGGTCGGCACATTGGGTTTGGGCGTAGCGCACCGCCACCAAATTGGGGTCAGGGTCTTGTTTTTCGGAGTTGCAACTCACGGCTGCCATAGCGCACAGGCTGCCGAGCAGCCAATAAGCAAATCGAGTGGGTTTCGAGTCCATAAAAAAAGAGGTAAGGCGTTCTATCTCGTTGACTTGCGAAACAGCCTGAAAGTTGCACGTCGAATTCTTTATTCAGGTACCAACTGGCATCCACTATACTTAAAAAGCCTTTTATTATTTGGATTTAATATTTCAAGAAGTTTACGCAACCTCCCCCTTCCCCGCCCCTTCCTGCTGGCGTGCGTCTGCGACGCGCTGCCCACTGGGTTCGAGCCTGTGGCTCGGGTTATGGTTACGTTTGGTGCTGCCGCTCAATGCCCGAGCCACAGGCTCGAAGTCAGTGGGCAGCGCATCGCAGACGCGCGCCAGCAGGAAGGGCGCTGAATGTTACACGAGCGCAATGCACTCGACTGAAATCAGGATTCCGGCTGGGAAAGGCATTACCTGGGGCGTACTGCGGGCGGGCGCATTGTCTGGGAAAACCTCCTGGTAGACCTTGTTCAGAATGCTGAAATCATTTCCTGACACCATAAACACCGTTGTTTTCACAATTTTATCCAGGCTGCTGTCCATTTCCTCCAGAATGGTTTTGATGTTTCGGAAGGCTTGCCGGGCTTGCTCCTCAAAGCTCGCGCTCAACTGCCCAGTGCCGGGGGTGATGCCGGTGGTGCCCGACACAAAGATGAGGTTGTTGGCGACCACGGCGTGCGGAAATACGTCGGTCGAGCGGGGCACGTTCGCGGTGCTGAAGTTTTGCTTGGCGGTCATATGATTGGTTGCTAAAGCGAGAGGTTCAGGTCGGATAAGTTGCCTCGGGTGCCTCCCCGGCGCGTCGGCGGGTTTCGGGAACCAGCGCTTTGGACGCTCCACCCCTTCGGGAAACCTGCCGAAGCGGGGCGCTTGCGAGGCTAAGTGCGGGCCATGTATAGTTACGTTATTTCAGCGGCATGGCCATTCCGAAGATAAGCAACGGCAGCGGCCAGGCCCGTTACGCCACCACCGACGCCCGCAAGTACCAGGACTACGTGGTGACGGACACGGCCGCACCGCCCGCCGCCCTGGGGCCGCCCTAGGCGGAGCGGCCGGGTGGGCGGGAACGAAACAGGGCACCCCGTGGGGTGCCCTGTTTTGGTTTTATCCTAATTAATGAAAGCTATTGAAAGTAAAATCTTAGGTTTCCAGAGGTCATTAATTGCTTCATTCTATCCCGCTTCTGCTCCTCAATACTACTCATCTGTTCCCGCCAGTATTCTTTGGTTACGATGTTTCGGTTCGCTGGTGGTGGCAAATAAAACTGGACATAGCGGCGGTCACCACTAGCTACATTGTCTATCGAAACGCCAGAATACTGCATCAGCGGTTCTAAGTCTTGTCCGTGCTGGCAGATGCTATACCGGCTGACTCCTTTCATCACCGAAGCAGGCAGGTAAACTACCCCTTCATCGCTGACCAAGTAAACTTCTCCTGTTAGGTGTACAGCGGAAGTGAGAGAATCAGGCACGGGTACAACCCAAATCCACCCTTGGTAGCGGTCAGGCAATTGTAAGCTAACCGTCTTATATATCCAGTTGCAAGCCACCGTTATTAATAAGCAGCTTGAGATTACCAGCAAAGACCATATTCTTTGATTCATCTGTATGTGCCCGCGAAGGCTTTAGGCAGAATAGGTACACGTCTATTGGCAGCGCCATTGGTTAAACAACCGGTACCTCCCCCTTCCCTGCTCCCGCCGGCACCACGTTCACGCGCACCTCGCCGAAGCCGACGGGCACCACAAGACTCGGCAGCGTCAGCCCCGTTTCCAAAGTAGCTTCTGTCACTTCCGCAACCTGGCCGTCGGCCGTCACTTCGATGGTGCCGGCCACGCCGTGCAGTACCACGCGGTAGGTGGCGTAGCTGGGCGCGTAGTCGCCTTCGATGGCCTGGGTGAGGACGAGGTCGGTGGCGGAGCCGGTGACGGTGAAGCGGCGCACGGTTTTCTGGCCTTCCGTATAGGCGTAGCCTTCGCCGCCGTCGTCGTAGAGGACGCTCTCGGCGGTGCCATTTTTGTAGTACACGTGCAGGGTGAGCTCGGTGACGGGGGTTTCGCCCACGTACTGCATCACCGGCTGCATGGGCACCACCGCGCCGGCCTTGATGAAGAGCGGAATGCGGGTGAGGTCGGCCGCCGCCCACACTTCGCTGCCGCCGGCCTGGGGCGTGTCGGTCCAGTAGTAGAACCAGTCGCCGCGGGGCAGGTACATCCAGCGGCCGTCGGCGCCGGGCTGGGTGATGGGGCAGACGAGCAGGTTATCGCCGAGGCCGAATTCGGCCATGCGCAGGTAGGTTTCGGTGTCGTTCTGGTCGAGGAAGGTGAGCGGGCGCAGCATGGGCGTGCCGTGGGTGGCGTACTGCCAGAAGGCGGTGTACATGTAGGGCAGCAGGCGGTAGCGCAACTCGATGAAGTGACGGGCCAAGTCGGTCACCTCGTCGCCGAAGCTCCAGGGCTCCTGGTCGCCGTGGTCGCCGGAGCTATGGGTGCGGAAGAATGGGTGGAAAGCCCCCAGGGCAATCCAGCGGGCGTAAAGCTCGCCGGTGGGCGTGTCGATGAAGCCGCCGATATCCGAGCCGATAAAGCTGAAGCCCGAGATGCTCAAGCGCTGGCACTGGATGTTGGCCAGCCAGAGGTGCTCCCAGCTGGCGATGTTGTCGCCGGTCCAGCCCGAGGAGTAGCGCTGGCCGCCGCTGTAGGTGCTGCGCGTGATGGTGAAGGGCCGGTTGGGGAAGCTGAACCGCTTCACGCCGTCGTTGGTGGCGCGGGCCATCTGCATGCCGTAGATGTTGTGGGCCTTGGCGTGCGAGGCCGAGTGGCCGTCGTAGTCGAAGCGCACATCGGGCGGGAAGGTGCCTTTCTCGAACACCGCCGGCTCGTTCATGTCGTTCCACACGCCTTTCACGCCAATGTCCTGAATCAACTCCTGAAACAACCCCGCCCACCACTCGCGCACCCGGGGCGCGGTGAAATCGGGGAAGTTGCAGAGGCCGGGCCACACGGAGCCTTTCATCAGCGGGCCATCGGCGCGGCGGCAGAAGTAGTCGTTGGCCACGCCCTCTTTATACACCGGGTATTCGGGGTCAATCTTGATGCCGGGGTCGATGATGACGATGGTTTTGAAGCCGTCAGCGGCCAGCTCCTGCACCATGCGCTTGGGCTCGGGGAAGTGCGCCTTGCTCCAGGTGAAGCAGCGGTAGCCCTCCATGTAGTCGATGTCGAGGTAGAGCGCATCGCAGGGAATCTTGCGGTCGCGCAGCCCCGAAGCGATTTCCTTCACGTTGGCCTCCGGGTAGTAGCTCCACTTGCACTGGTGGTAGCCCAGCGTCCAGAGGGGCGGCAGCTCGGGCGGGCAGGTGAGCAGGGTGTAGTCCTGGGTCACCTCCATGAGCGTGGGGCCGTAGATGAAGTAGTAGTTCAGCTCGCCGCCCTGCGCCCAGAAGCTGGTCACGTCGGCGCGCTCGGCCGCAAAGTCGAAGTTGGCCTTGAAGGTGTTATCGAAGAAAATGCCGTGGGCGATTTTCTGGTGCAGCACGTGGTAGAACGGGATGTTCTTGTAGAGGGGGTCGGAGCCCTTCACGTAGCCGTAAGTATCACTGCCCCAGTTGGTGAAACGCTTGCCGCGCAGGTTCATGTTGTCGGGCTTGTCGCCGAGGCCGTAGTAGTGCACGCCGGCGGGTACCTGCTTGCTCATCTTCACGATGTCGTTGCCGGTGTCGTAGTCGTACTCCCAGTGGAAGCCCTTCTCGTCGTCGCTCAGGATGGTGCCGGAGCGGTCGAGCACGCGCGCCTTCAGGTTTTCCTTCTGCACAATGCAGATGAGGCGCTCGGTGGTGATGCGGTAGTGGTCGGGCTTTTCGCGGAATTCGACCGTGGCCGGGGCCAGCCGGGTGGTGGCATCGGCGGGCACGGCGTAGGAAAAGTCCGGGTTCAGCGGGCCGTCGGTGAGGTAGCGGAAGCGGATAATCTTGTCGCTGAGGACGTGCAATAAGAGCCGCACGCCGTTCTGGCAGTTAAAGAGGAAGCGGTGGCCGTCGAGCTCGTCGGCCCGGATAATTTCGCCGGGATAATGTTCCTGGTGGCTTTGCGCCGCCAGGTCGTTTACCATGTAGTTATTTTCCTGAATCGTGGTATCCATAAAGTAATTCTAAGCAGAAGGCAAAAACCGGGATGAAACCGGTTAAAAAAAGACCGGCCGGGCCGGCAAGGCATTAGTGAAGCACGCAAGTTACTTTTTTCTGCGCCGCACAAACGGGTTTTTTCGGCAAATGCGGGCCCGTTGCCGTAGCATTGGGAGTTAATTCACGGCCAAGCGTCCTCCCTCCAGTGGCTGGCCGAATGAATTTCCTTCCCCGCTTTGCCCATGACTCCGCCCGAATTTTCCGTTTTGCTGCTGGCCTGGGACGACGCCGACCCCACCGTGGCCGTGCTCGGCGGCGCGGCCCTGCCCCCCACCCTGCCGCTGGTGTACCAGCTGGCCACCCGGCAGCCGGTGCTGGCCGTGTACCCGCATCTGCCGGCCAGCGAAGCCCCGGTGGAAAACGCCGCCAGCAACGCGCCGAAAGCCGCGGAAGCGGCAGCTACCTCCGCACATTACCCCATTCAAGAACAGACTTTTACGGATAGCGCCGCAGCTGTTTTGCCCGCTTCAGAAGCCGCTGTCGATGCACTGGAAGCGGCCGTAAACCGGCCGGGCATACAGCTGCTGCCCACATTGGCAGCGCAGAGCAAAACGAGCGCACCGGCACAACAGTCGCGCATTATTGGCCTCACCGATTTGGCCGCCGCCGATGCTCCGGAAGCAGCCGCGCCGACTGTCCCGGGCGCTTCAGCGAAGCCTTTGGCTCCTTCGGGCCGCATGCTGGCCGCTGCTCCCGGCCGCAGCCAGTGGCCTGTCGGCATTCATGCGCCCGCGCTGGCGGGCCAGTGGCATTTGCCGGCCGCCCCGTATCTGGGGGCGGGTTCGGGGGCATTTTTCCCGCCGCCACCGCCCGCCCCGCCCCGGCCGCTGGTGGCAGCGCAGGCCACTGGCGCGGTACCAACGGCGGCAGTGCCCGGTTTCGGGTCGGCCGGGGCTACCATCCGGCCCCGGCAGCGCCCGCAGGCCGGCGACCTGAATTTCGACCCCGACCCGGACCTGCCAGCCGTGCAGCATCCGGCCGTTTTTGAGGAAACCACGGCTGAAATCGGCGCGGCCGAAGCCGCCGACCTGTCGGCGCCGGAAGACGACCTCGTGCCTGACGCTCCGGCGGCGGCTGATGAAGCGCCGGAAACCGCTTCCCTCGCCGCGCCCCGCCCGGCACCCACCGTGCTCATCCCCCGCCTCGACGGCCTGAACTTCCGCATGATTCAATATGCCCGGCAGGCGGCGCAGCTGGTACGGGGCCGCACCGCCGATTTTGGGGTGATTTACGCCCCCAACTGGCCGGCGTGGCTGGCGGCGCTCGAAATCCGCAACAGCTCGGGCCGGCCGCTGGTGCTCTACCTCGCCAGCCTGGCCCTCGACCTGCCCAACCCCGCCGAGCACGGCTACCAGCTCGAAATGGAGCGCATGGCCATGCGCCGCGCCCGCCTCGTGCTGGTGCCCGATGAGGCCCTGCACCACCGCCTGCTGGCCCTGTATGAGGACGCCGCCGGCAAGGTGCGCGTAGTGGCGGCCACCGACGATGCCGCCGTGCAACGCGTGCTGGGCGAAGTGGCAGCAGGCTGAGTCCGCAGCAGCGGCTTCGGAGGGGAATGGCTTACTTTGCTGAAACAAGCCCTTTTTCAACCCCAAACTCCGCCCCGTATGCAGCCTGAACACGAATTTGAAGCCGTATTGGAAGCCGGCGATGGCGATGGCGGCGTGTTCGTCGTTATTCCTTTTTCGGTGCCCGAGGTATTCGGTACGCGCGGCCGGGTGCCCGTGCAGGTCACCTTCGACGGCTACCCCTACCAGGGCAGCATCACGCCCCTCGGCGACGGCCACCACGCCCTGCACGTCCTCAAGCAAATTCGCAAAGCGGTGGATAAAACCATCGGCGACACGGTGCGCGTCACCCTCTCGCGTGATGTGGTGGAGCGCAAGATGGAAGCCCCCACCGACCTCGCCGAACAGCTAGCCAAAAACCCCCAGGCCGCTGCCTACTTCGCTAAGCTGGCCTACACCCACCAGCGCGATTTCGTGCGCTGGCTTGAAGGCGCCAAGCGCCCCGAAACCCGCGCCCACCGCCTGGCCGAAACCATAGAATTGCTGGGCCAGGGCCGCAAGCGCCCATGACTTGTTCGCGGGTCACCTCACCCCCGGCCCCTCTCCCGCGGAGAGGGGTGCCAGTCGTCAGCAACCGGGCGAAGTCTTCAGGCTCCCCTCTCCGCAGGAGAGGGGCCGGGGGTGAGGCGACCCGCGTCATGTGCTTAATCTGGTTAAATTCCTGCCCATTTCCTCCGTCAGTTTCCCACCAACTCTCGATATGAAAAGCCGCTTCCTGCTGCTGCCGCTGCTGGCCCTGCTGCCGTACCTCTCCAATGCCCAAACTGCCGCCATCGACCGCGTGAACCCCACCAACTGGTGGGTGGGCATGAAAAACCCCAGCGTGCAGGTGCTCGTGCACGGTCCCGGCGCAGGCACGCTGGCCTACAGCATCAGCTACCCCGGCGTGAAGCTGGTGAAAACCAACACCGTTGAAAATCCCAACTACGCTTTTCTCGACCTCGTTATCAGCCCCACGGCCAAGCCCGGCCGGGTACAGATTATCGGCAAAAAAGGCAGCCAGACGGTGACGCAGACCTGGGAAATCCGGGCCCGCGACAAGTCGCCCAAAGGTCAGGGCGTGACCGATGCGGATTTCATCTACGAGGCCATGATTGACCGCTTCGCCAACGGCGACCCGAGCAACGACAAGTTCGCCGACATGCGCGACACCAACCTCGACCGCGCCAATCCCTTTTTCCGCCACGGCGGCGATTTGGCCGGCGTGGCCCAGCACTTTCCTTACATCAAGGAGCTGGGTGCCACGGCCGTGTGGCTGACCCCGGTGACGGAAAACGACCAGCCCCTCACCAACGAAGGCGGCACCATGCGCGCCTCCTACCACGGCTTCGGCTTTACCGACCAGTACAACGTGGACCGGCGCTTCGGCGGCAACGCGGGCTACAAAACCTACGTGCAGCAGGCCCACGCCGCCGGCCTCAAAGTGGTGCAGGATGCCGTGTACAACCACGTGGGCAACACCCACTGGATTTTGCAGGACCTGCCCATGAAAAGCTGGCTGCACCAGTGGCCCACCTACACCAACACCACCTACAAGTACCAGCCCATTACCGACCCGCACGCCGCCGCCAGCGACAAGCGCGTAACCCTCGACGGCTGGTTCGTGCCCTTCCTGCCCGACCTCAATCAGCAGAACCCCTACGTGGCCAACTACCTGATTGAAAATGCCCTTTGGAACGTGGAGAACTTCGGCATCGACGCCTACCGCATCGACACTTATATGTATAACGACCAGCCCTTCATGAACCGCTGCAACGCGGCGCTGCTGGCCGAATACCCACGCCTGCACATCTTCGGCGAGTCGTCGGTGAACAACGTCATCGACCAGGCCTACTACACCCGCAACAAGATTGATTTTCCCTTCAAGTCGAACCAACCCGGCGGGCTCGATTTCGTGCTCGAAGGCGGCCTGCTGGCTGCGCTGAAAGAAGTGGGCACGCCCGCCGCCACCGGTTGGGACGGCGGCGCGCAACACCTCTACCAGACCCTGGCCCAGGATGCCGTGTACGAGAACCCCAGCAAGCTCGTCACCTTCCTCGACAACTTCGACCACGACCGGTACCTGTCCGTCATCGGCGACGACCTCGACCGCTACAAGATGGGCCTGACCTGGCTGCTCACCACCCGTGGCATCCCGAGCATGTACTACGGCACCGAAATCCTGATGAAGAACTTCAAGGACCCCACCGATGCCGAGGTACGCAAGGATTTTCCCGGCGGCTGGCCCGGCGATGCGGAAAACAAGTTCACCCCCGCCGGCCGCACCGCCCGCGAAAACGAGGCCTTCGATTTCGTAAAAAAGCTGGCCACCTACCGCCGCGACCACCCCGCCCTGCACTCGGGCAAGCTGATGCAGTACCTGCCGCAGGAGGGCCTCTACGTGTACTTTCGCTACGATGCCAGCGGCACGGTGATGGTCGCTTCGAACACCACTGACAAGCCCGCCACCCTGCCCACCGCCCGCTTCTCGGAGCGCATGGCCGGGTTCACAAAAGCACGCAATGTGCTGACCGGCGAAAGCCTGAGCAGCCTGGCCACGCTACAGCTACCCGCCAAAACGGCCATGGTGCTGGAGCTGGGGAAGTAGCGGCTTGTTTCGCCTGTTGTTTACCGGTAGAAGCGCCCGCCGAAAAGGTCCGGGAGAGTTTACGAAACTCATCCCTAGCGGGCGTTTCGTAAACGTTGATTCGTAGACGGGTTTCGTAAACTCGCCCGGCACGGCAGCAGCTTGAAATCTTCTGGTATCGGGCCGCTGCTATTGTTCACTTAAAGCAGGGTTATTCTGCGCTTACGATACCTCGTGTAATTCTAGGTGGAGTTCCTGCACCTGCTGGTAGGCTTGTGCGAACACCGCTGCATCCCACGGAAACGCCTGGCACAGGTGCGTTATGGCCTCGTGCAAGCGGTCCAACAAGTAGCGCAACTTGGTCGGGTCCGGCAAGGCATCGTAGGTCGGCGTATGCACCTGCTGGTAGATGCACGCCACGGAGCCTGCCATGCTCGGATAGGGAAGCTGTTGGTCTGGCACCAAGGTGATGCTAATGCGCGTGGTTTTGGGTGGCTTGTAGCCGTGCAAACACTGCAGGTACAGCCCGCTGATGTAATTGGCTCGCTGCTGAAACTGGCGCTGCCCTTCCGCTGGATGGAATTCGTCGTAGAGCGTAATGTCGTTTAAGCGGGCCATGAGGGAAAGGTACTGCGACAGAAACCGTTCACGAAAAGGGTGATATTGGTAAACACCTTCCGCTAACTACAACTACCCCCGCGCCAGCACCAGCGCCACCCGGCTCGGCAGGTACAGGCTGAGCTGGTGCTCGAACGTTTCGTACTCAAACCCCTCATCGGGCCGGTCGAAGCCACCGAAACGGCTGTTGTCCGACGGCAGGGGCCCACACCAGTATAATCAACCTTAGTTTAATATAATATAAATTATATATTTGTATATTTACTAATTGCAAATCCAACCCTTTTGCTATTTGCCATGGAAGCGGTCTGCCGTCTCTTGCTATGGGCATGCACCCGTACCGACAGTTCTGCCCGGGCTTGCGGTAGGCAGAACGTAGCCACCGGCCAAATTACGCCGCCCGACCGGGATGTGACGGTGGCCTTGGCCCCGCAGATTGGCAACGCGCTGCTCAAAAGGCGCCTGCTCCACCCCGGCCGCTCCCCCAACCGAGAGCAAGCAATTGGCTTTTTTACTGACAGTCGGTTTTTATTGGCTTGATTCAACTTGTGCACGTGATGTTTTAACCGTGCCCACCCCAGTACCGGGGCTGGGAAGTTCCGGCCATCCCCTTTCGTGGCGGCGGGGCAGGCGCACTCCGGCCGGCTTACGTCCGCACCCGGCGCGGGGCAAAGCGCACGGCCTGAACAGGGAAAGCAGTGCCCGCACCCGGACCTTCCAGGCCGGGCCAAACGATGGCTGGCACCTCCCGCTTTCCTGCCCTGCCCTTATAAGTTGTTTTCCAGCACAGGCTCAGGCCTGGATTTTTCGGTCATTACCTACGCACTCCTCACCTATTTTTCAATGCAATATGAAACCTTTCCGCCTCGTAGCCAGCTGCCTGACCAGGGCACTGCTGGCTACGTGCCTGCTTGCGAGTGTTTCGCTTCAGGCGCAGCAACTGCTAAATCCCAATGCGGTACCCAGGTTTGTAAGCCCGCTGCCCATTCCATCGGTCATTGATGCGACGGCCAATAAGAACCGGTCCATCACCATGACGGTTTCTCAGTTCCGGCAAGACCTGGGCCTGAAAAGTGCAGCCGGCAACCCCTTGCTGACGACCGTGTGGGGCTACAACGGCCAATACCCGGGCCCTACTATTCTCGCCCAAAAAGACCAATCCATTCAGGTACGTTGGCTGAACCGCCTGGTAGGCCCTACCGGTGCGCCGCTGCCCCACCTGCTGCCCGTCGACCACTCCATTGCCTGGACCCACATGCCCACGCCGGGGGTGCCCATTGCAACGCACCTGCACGGCGGGCACACCGAATCGGACAGCGATGGGTTGCCCGATGCCTGGTACACGCCGTACGCGCAAAACAAAGGGCCCGAATACAAAAAGGGCGAAAACATACCTTATACGTACGACAACAGCCAGGAGGCCGCGACCCTGTGGTACCACGACCACACCATGGGCATCACGCGGCTGAACGTGTACGCCGGCCTGGCGGGCTTTTACCTGCTCACCGATGGCACCGAGAACGGCCTCCGCCAAAGCAGGCACCTGCCCGATAGCCGCTACGACATTGGCCTGGCCATTCAGGACCGCCTGTTCACGGCCGATGGCCAGCTGTTCTACCCCTCCGAGCCCGAAGTTGCCAATGCCCCAAACCCGAGCGTGCTGCCGGAGTTTTTCGGCAACATCATTCTGGTAAATGGCAAGGCCTGGCCCGTTTTGCGCGTAGAGCCGCGGCAGTACCGCTTCCGCCTGCTCAACGCCTCCGACTCGCGCTTCTACAACCTGCGCCTAACCCAGGACCTAACCATGTGGCAGGTTGGCTCCGACTGCGGGCTGCTGCCACAGCCCGTGGCCCAGCCCGAGCTGCTGCTTGCGCCCGGCGAGCGGAAGGACGTGGTCATCGACTTTTCCAATGCCGCGCTCCGGGGCCGCACCATCCTCATCACCAACGACGCGGCTACGCCTTATCCCGATGGCGACCCGGTAGGCCCCCACGACAGCGAGGCCCAGATAATGGCCTTCCGGGTGGATGTGCCGCTCAATGCGGCCTACCCGCTCACGCCCCTGCCAGCCTCCTTTCACAAGCCGCTGCCGCCGGTGCCCACGACTACCACCGTTCGCAAGCTAATTCTGGTGGAAGGCGAAGACGAGTATGGCCGGCTGCTGCCCATGCTGGGCACCATGCAGCAGGGAGCAATGGAGCACCATGACCCCATTACGGAAAACCCGGCACTGAACAGCACCGAGATTTGGGAAATCTACAACCTTACGGAGGACGCGCACCCCGTTCACCTGCACCTGGTTTCCTTCCGCGTACTGGGCTCGAGAACGTTTACGGGCACGGTAGACCCGCATACGGCGGCCCTCTCCAACGTGCAGTTCACCGGCCCCCTGTTGCCGCCCGAACCAGGCCAGGCCGGGCTGAAGGACACGTACCCGATTGCGCCGGGCCAGGTAACCCGCCTGGTGGCCACCTTCGACCGGAAAGGCCTGTACGCCTGGCACTGCCACATTCTCTCGCACGAAGACCACGACATGATGCGGCCGTTCTACGTGGGCAAAATGCCTGCTGCGTACGCCCAAAAGCAGCTGCCTGGCGCGACGTCGGCGGTGGCCTTTGACAATGGCTCGTTCGCGCTATACCCCAATCCTTTTGCCACCACTGCCACCTTGGAGCTGACCGTGACCGAACCCGCGGCCGTGAATGTGCACCTGCTGGATGGTATTGGCCGCGTGGTGCTGCAGCTGCCCGCCCAACACCTGCCCACGGGAACCCACCAACTCGAAATTGACGCCGCCGACCTGAACAGCGGCCTATACGTGTGCGAGGTGGCCATCAACAACAAGCGCTACCGCCAACGCCTGGCCTTGGTCAGATAAGGCCCGCCCTGACATCCAACGTTGCGATGCCCTACGCCCGTGACAGCACCAGCGCCACCCGGCTCGGCAGGTACAGGCTGAGCTGGTGCTCGAACGTTTCGTACTCAAACGCCTCATCAGGCCGGTCGAAGCCGCCGAACCGGCTGTTGTCGGACGACAGCACCACGCGGTATTTGCCTTCCTCCGTCACCCAGAAGCGGTAATCCGTCAGGCTTTTTTCGACGTGCAGGTTCACAATGAATACCAAGCCGCCACGCTCGAAGGCCAGCACTTGATTTTCGTCGTCGTGCTTTAGTAAAACGGCCGGGCCGGCTGCCAGCAGGTGGCCGGCTTTGGCCAGATGCACCATCGCCTTGTCAAACGCGCCTAGCTGGTGGAATTTCAATTCCGGATTGTCGCCCAGGCTCCATTGGCGGCGGGCAAACTGGTAGCTCCAGCCGTTGCCCTCGCGGGGGAAATCGACCCACTCGGGGTGGCCGAACTCGTTGCCGATGAAGTTTAGGTAGCCCTCACCGCCGGCCGCCAGCGTGAGCAGCCGGATAATTTTATGCAGCGCCAGCGCCCGCGCCGCGCCGGGGTCGCCGTCGGTCGCGTGCATGTGGGCGTAGATGCCGGCATCGAACAGCCAGTGGGCGAGGGTTTTGTCGCCTACCAGGGCCTGGTCGTGACTTTCGGCGTAGGCAATGGTTTTCTCGCCGGCGCGGCGGTTGGTGAGGGTGTGCCAGAGGTCGCCGAGGGGCCAGCTTTCATCGGGCGTGTGCTTGAGCAGCTTAATCCAGTAGTCCGGAATGCCCATGGCCAGGCGGTAATCGAAGCCCACGCCGCCCTCCTTGATGGGGCGGCACAGGCCGGGCAGGCCGCTCATGTCCTCGGCAATCAGCAAAGCACCTTTCTTGAATTCGTGGGCCAGTGTGGTGGCCAGCTGCAAATACAGGATGGCGTCCTCATCGGCGGCCGGGCCGAAATAATTGTCGTAGCCCACAAAGGCCACGCCCTCGCCGTGATGATGGTAGAGCATGCTGGTCACGCCATCGAAGCGGAAGCCGTCGAAGTGGAATTCTTCGAGCCAGAAGCGCAGGTTGCTGAGCAGGAACTGCTGCACCTCGGGGCGGCCGTAGTCGAAGAGCTTGCTGTCCCAGCCGGGGTGGTTGCCGCGCTCGCCCTTGTGGAAGTAGAGGTTGCCCGAGCCGTCGAAATCGGCCAGGCCCTCGGCCTCGTTTTTCACGGCGTGCGAGTGCACAATGTCGAGCAGCACGGCAATGCCGCGCCGGTGGGCTTCGTCGATGAGAAACTTCAGGTCCTCGGGGGTGCCGAAACGGGAGCTGGCGGCAAATAAATTGGCCACGTGGTAACCGAACGAGCCGTAGTACGGGTGCTCCATCACGGCCATCAACTGCACGGTGTTGTAGCCGTCGGCCTCAATGCGGGGCAGAATGTTCTCAGCAAATTCGCGGTAGGTGCCCACCCGGCCTTCCTCAGTGGCCATGCCTACGTGGGCCTCGTAAATCAGCGGCTCTTTAACAGCCGTGGCGGGCCGGAACTTCTGGTCGGTCCAGCGGAATTCGGTTTCGAGCCGCCAGATTTGGCCGGCGAAATCCTTGGTTTCGTCGTCCTGCACGGCGCGGCGCAGGGTGGCGGGCAGGCGGTCTTTGCCCTGGCCATTGGCTGCTACGTGCACCTTGTAGCGGCTGCCGTGGGCCAGGCGCTGGTCATACTCGGCATCGGGCAAAAACAATTCCCACACCCCAAAATCGAGCTTTTGCAGCGGATTACTCCCCCGGTCCCAGCCGTTGAAATCGCCAACCAGCGACAGGTAATCGGCCCCGGGAGCCCACTCGCGGTACACCCAGCCGCCGCGCCCAGCGTCGTGGTTCAGGCCCAGCTGCTGGTGGGCGGTGGCGTAGTTTGCTAAAGAGCCGTGGTATTGTTCGATTTCGGCCAGGCGGGCCTGTAGGCGGGCCTGACGCTGGCGCAGCACGGGCTCGTAGGGCGCGAGCCAGGCGTCGTTTTTCACGAGGGCGAGCGGGGCCGGGCGGCGGGCCCTGGAAGCGGCGGATGCAGTGGATTTCGACGTAGCCATGATGCGGGAAGGTTTGGGCCAAAAGTAACGCGCCGCAACTGCCGGTCCAGCAGCGGCGGCGGCTCGGCGGCAAATTATACGTGCTGGCAGGCAATTTCGGTCCGGCAATAGCAATCCGCTGAAACATGGCGTTATTTTGCCCAATGATGAGATACCGTCTCCTGACCATTCCGCTGGCGCTGCTGCTGGCCTGCTCGGCCGAGCGACCGGTCACGTCAACCTCGCGGGCCTTCGAGGGGTCGCTGGGTACGCCGCCGCCCAAGGCCGCCGCGCCCCGGCTGGCCCGCTACGCCATGGTGGTTTCGGCCCACCCCGAAGCCTCCAAAATCGGCACCCAGATTCTCCAGCGCGGCGGCAACGCCTACGATGCGGCCGTGGCCGTGCAGTTTGCGCTGGCCGTGGCCCTGCCCGTGGCCGGCAACATCGGCGGCGGCGGCTTCCTGCTCTACCGCGACCGCAACGGCTCGGCCGGCTCGCTCGATTTCCGCGAAACGGCCCCCGCCGGCGCCACGCGCGATATGTACCTCGATAAGCAGGGCAATGTGGTGCCCGACCTGAGCACCGCCGGCCCGCTGGCCGTGGGCACGCCCGGCACCGTGGCCGGCATGGCGACGCTGCACAAGCAGCTGGGCAAGCTTTCGTGGCCCACGCTGGTGCAGCCGGCCGTGGCGCTGGCCACGCGGGGTTTCCCGCTTACGGCCAAAGAGGCGGCCGGCCTCAACCGCAACCGCGCCGATTTCCAGAAATACAACCCCGGCAGCTCCCCGGCCTACCTGCGCCCCGGCGGCGGCGAGTGGCAGGCCGGCGACACCCTGCGCCTGCCCGAGCTGGCCCGCACCCTCACCCGCGTGCGCGACCAGGGCCGTGCCGGCTTCTACAAGGGCGAAACCGCCCGCCTGCTGCTCAGCGAGATGAAGCGCGGCGGTGGCCTCGTCAATCAGGCCGACCTCGACAACTATAAGGCCAAGTGGCGCGAGCCCCTGCGCGGCCACTACCGTGACTACGACGTGATTACCATGCCGCCGCCTAGTTCGGGCGGCGTGGCCCTGCTGCAAATGCTGCAAATGCTGGAGCCCGTGGACCTGGCCCAGGCCGGCTACCACACACCCCTGGCTGTGCACTACATCACCGAAGCTGAGCGGCGCGTGTACGCCGACCGTGCCACCTACCTTGGCGACCCGGATTTCGGCTTTGTACCCGTGCAAAAGCTGCTCGATGTGGACTATAACCGCCAGCGGGCCGCCTCCATGCGCCCCAAGGGCCGCGCCACTGCCAGCGCCGCCGTGGCGGCCGGGGCCAAGCTGCCCGGCTACGAAAGCGACGAAACCACCCACTACAGCATCGTCGATGCCTTCGGCAATGCCGTGAGCTGCACCACCACCCTCAACGGGGCCTACGGCAGCAAAGTAGTGGTGCCCGGGGCCGGCTTTTTGCTAAATAATGAGATGGACGACTTCTCGGCCAAGGCCGGCGTGCCCAACGCCTACGGCCTGGTGGGCGGCACCGCCAACGCCATCGCGCCCGGCAAGCGCATGCTCAGCAGCATGACGCCCACCATCCTCACCCGCAACGGCAAGGTGGCGCTGGTGACCGGCACGCCCGGCGGCAGTACCATCATTACCAGCGTGTTGCAAAGCATCATTGGCATTGTTGATTACGGCCTGAATGCCCAGCAGGTGGTCACCGCGCCGCGCCTGCACCATCAGTGGCTGCCCGATATCATCGACGTAGAAGCCGGGGCCCTGCTGCCCGTGGCCCAGGATACGCTGCGCGCCCGCGGCTACCACCTCAACCCGCGCCTGCCCTGGGGCCGGCTCGACATCATCCACATCCTGCCCGAAGGCATCCTGGAAGGCGGCGCCGACCCGCGCGGCGACGATACCGCGCTGGGATATTAGCAGTTAGCAAAAGAACGTCATGCCGAGCGTAGCCGAGGCATCTCGCGGGTGGTAGTAAACCAATCGATTGAGTTACTACCACCCGCGAGATGCCTCGGCTACGCTCGGCATGACGTTCTTCTTTGTTGGGATTCTTCGACCCAACTCCAGCCGCAGCTTAGTGCTGCGCTACCTGCGAGCCGGCGATGTGGCGCAGGTTGCCGGCCACCGAAATCAGCTTCTGGCTGAGCTCGCGGGCTTTGTCGCCTTCGCCGCTAAAGTTGTGGGTAGTGAGGGCGGCCTGGGCCGTCATCTCGCCGAGGTTCTGGAAGGCCTGGGACATGCCGGCAGCGTTGTTGCTGCTGATGTGGTTGCGCAGGGTTTCAAGTTCGGTTACCATGAGGCGGGTGGCCGGCTGGTCGATGCTGCGCAGGTGCTGAATCCAGTTTTCGAGGTGGCTGATGCCTTTGCTGGGGTCTACCTGGAAGCCGGCGTTGTTGGTGTCGAACAGCAGGCGAATGCTGGATTCTGCTTCAGTGAAAAAGCTCATGGGGCAAATTTAGAGATGGGTTGGTACGGCAACGAGGCCACGAATGGAACATCCGACCGGCCTGCTATCAGCCGCGAAGATACGCAGCCAAACAGGCAAACTGCTATTCAGCGGCGGCAGCCCCGACAAGCAAACGGGCACTCCGGAGGAATCTCCGGAGTGCCCGTTTGCTTGTCGGGGCCGTTGGGTTAGCCCTTCAGTTGGCTGGCGGCCGTGCTCAGGGCCTGGCCGAGCTGGCGCAGTTTGTCCTGGGCATCGGGGGTGGCTTGCGCGGCTGCTTTGGTGGTGTGCTCGCCGAGGGTGCTCAGGCTTTGGGCCAGGGCTCCGGTATCGGAAGCGCCACTCTGCAACGAATCATGCAGGTTTTGCAGCTCCGAGCTGATGCCCGAGAGTTGCGTATTGCCTTGCAGGGTTTTAATCCAGCCGGCAATATTGGGGCCGGCGGCACCAGCGGCGGCGGCCAGGCCGCCTTGCAGGGCATTGAGGGTAGCGTCGAGCTGGCTGGTGCCCTGGCTGCTTTGCGATGGGGTGTTGTCCATGGGAAAAAGAAGGTTAGTTAGGTGAATTGATGCCCTACTAACCCATCGCCCGCAAGGATGTTAACTTATTGACGAACAAAATTTTGGCATTTATTTATACATGATTTAATAACAAACATTTCAGGCCAAAAGGAGTTGAGCAGCCGCCCGATGCTACTCCTCGCCGGGGTGCAGCTCCTGCACGTCGGGGTGGCTGTAGTTGACCACGATGACGGAAAACGGGTGCGGCTCACCCTCGCGCTTCTCAATGCGGATGGTGCCGGCATCGCGCAGCTTGTTGAGCTGGTCGCGGCGCTCGTAGTCGGGCAGCTCGGGCAGCTCGTCGGTGAGCAGACGCATGAACGGGCCCAGCCACAGCTCCGTCACGCGGCGCTGCTGCTTGGCTTCGAGCTTCTGAAACTCGGCCAGCATGAAGGCCAGCGTGCGGCGCTCGGTGTCGGTGGCCAGGCGGCGGGCGGGGGCAAATTCAGATACCTCGTCGCGCGATACGAATGGCCGGGCCGGCACCGGCAAAACGGGGCGCGGGGCGCTGGCCGACGGCACGGGCGCTACTTTGGGCAAGGGCACGACGGCAGCTTCGCCCGCGCTGTCGGCGCGGGCGGCCAGGGCGGCGGCCGAAGGCACGCCGGTCATGCCCTGCTCGCGCAGGCGGCGGCTTTCCTCCAGGGTGCGCTGGCGGTCGGTGCGGCGCTTTTCGAGCTGCTCCACGCGCTCGGGCGCCAGCAAATCGCGGGCGTCGATGAACTGCGCGGACCCGATATTCTGGAGCAAATCGCCGGATACGGACTCGCGGAAGCCGGCCACCAGCACCTGCCGGGCTTGCCGACGCAGGTGCTGGAGCACGGGAATGTAATCGCGGTCGCCGGCCACGAGCACGAACGTGCCGATATCGGGCCGGGTGTACATCACCTCCAGCGCGTCGATGCAGAGCTGCATATCGGCGGCATTCTTATGGTCGGTGCCCAGCACGTTGCGCGTGCTCACGCCCATCAGGTAGAGAGCCCCCTGCGGGGCGGTAGCCAGGCGCTCGAAGTCGGCGTAGGCGTAGCTGATGAGGCTGTCGAGGCCCTTGGCGCTCAGCTGCTCGCGCAGGGTGCGGATGATATCGAGGCAGATATCATTAAGGTCGGGCGGGTCGTGAAAGTGGTTTTTGAGGAAGTAATAGACGTTTTCAAAATCGATGAAAACGGCGGCGTAGGGGGAAACGGTCGGTTTGGGCAACATGGTGCAGCAATACGGTGTCTTATCACGAAAAAACAGTGCTGAGGGCAGACCAGAATAGTTGAACAATACGCACCCGAACAGCAAATGCTCCGGCTGTGGCTACCGGGAACATCCGCCTGACGGACTTATAACCTGAACCGTATTTTGCCGGCTCGGCTTTCACTTTAGATGGATGAAGGTACGATGCCTTGCCGCTGCTTTGGCAACGGGCCCGGCATTGGGGGTGAATCCGGCCCGCTGCCCGGCGGGTACAGAGCCACCCGCACCAGCCGGTGCGGGTGGTTGATTTAGCACAGTACCTTTGCGCTCACGATGCACAAGCTAAAGCATGTGCTACTACTCCTTTCCAATGCTGCCTTTCGATAGCGCCCGCCTGCACTTCCGCCCCCTCACCCCTGCCGATACGGCCGGGATGTTCGCCCTCGACTCCGACCCGGCCGTGCACCGCTACCTCGGCGGCATTGGCGGGCAAATGGTGAGCACGCTGGCCCAAAGCGCCCAGACCATTGCCTACATCGAAGCCCAGTACGCTGCCGTCGGCATCGGGCGCTGGGCCGTGGTGCTGCGCGAAACCGGCGAGTTTATGGGCTGGGCCGGGCTGAAGCTGGTGGCCGGCCCCATCAACGGCCGGCACGATTTTTACGACCTGGGCTACCGGTTTCTGCCGCGCTTCTGGGGGCAGGGCTACGGCTTCGAGGCGGCCCGGGCCTGGCTCGACTACGGGTTCGACGTGCTGCACCTGCCCCGCATCTGCGCCTACGCCGGCGCGCACAACGTGGCTTCGCGCCGCATTCTCACCAAAATTGGCCTGCGCGAGGAGCCGGAAGAATTTTTGGTTGAAGGCTTGCCCTGCGTGTGGTTCGAGGCCGACGCGCCATACCAAACTTAAGAACAAGCCATTAAGTTACTTGCGCGGCCGGCGCTGCGCCACCCAATGCACCGCCGCCACCCAGGCCACGGCCGCCGCCCAGCCGGCCAGCACATCCGACGGGTTGTGCACGCCCAGGTACATGCGCGCCCAGCCCACGGCCAGCGCAAACAACGGCATCAGCCACACCCACCCGCGCCCCCGGCAGCCCCACACCAGCAGCACCAGCGCCGTGGCGATGGCTGCCGTATCCATGGCGTGCCCGCTGGGGAAGCTGAACGTGTGCTCGGGCCGGATGCTGGCCCAGAGCGCCGGCCGGGGCCGCGCCACCAGCGGCTTAATCACCTGCGTGAGCATCATCGAACCACCCACCGAGAGGAAAAACAGCGCCGCCGCCCGCCCCTGCCGCCGCCACAGCAGCCCCAGAAATACCAGCACCCCGAGGCCCACCATTGGCCAGGTATTGCCGATGATGGTGAGCAAAACGGCCGCATTATCCAACCCCGAGGTAGCGTGGCGGTGCCAGAATTCCAGCACGGGCGCATCCCAGGGCAACCCGCCGAAGCGCAGCACGGCAAAGGCCAGCCAGCCAAAGGTGACGGCCGCAACCAGCGCAGTGAGCCGCAAGGCGGCTGGGGCTGGCGTGGTTGGAACGGAGCGCGGGAATGCAATCATGAAGCAGGCAACCGATAAAATACACCGGCAAGTAACAACGCGGGCAGGCCCTTGTGGTTAATCGAAATCGGGAGTCGTTGCGCCGGTCTGACCACCCCAGGCGGTCTGACCGGTTGTCGTACGGGCAAAACCGTGCATACTTCAACCGGTCAGACCGCCTAGGGCGGTCAGACCGGCGCAACGACTCCAGATTCGATTAATGGTAAAGTTGTTAGGCCGGGGCGCTTTGCGTTTCATCCGGCGGCGACACCAGATTGGGGAAACGGTGGTGCAGGGTTTCGCGCCAGAACTGCCGCAGCCGGTGGAAATCGGGCGAAAACAGCATGTGTAGCCCCGCCACCCAGCCCACGGCGCCGGTCCAGCCCGCCAGCACGTCGGACGGGAAATGCACGCCCAGGTACACCCGGCTCCAACCCACGGCCAGGGCAAACAGCGCCCCCAGCACCGAGGCCGGCCACCGGCCGCGCCACTGCCACAGCAGAAACCCCAGGGCCGTGGCCATGGCCGCCGCCCCCATGGCGTGCCCGCTCGGGAAGCTGTAGTAAAACGCCGGCTTCAGGCTTTGCCAGAGCGCGGGCCGGGGCCGGGCAAACAGCACTTTCACCAGCAGATTCAGGGCCATGGCCCCGCCCACCGACAGGCCAAAAAACCACGCCTGCCGGCGCACGCCCCACACGGCCAGCCCCCCGGTGATGAGCACGGCCAGTACGCCCATGGGCAGGGGGTCGCCGGCGGCGGTGAGGGCCAGCGCCAGCCCATCGAGTGCCGGGGTGGCGTGGGCGTGCAGAAACGCCAGAATCTGCTTATCGCCGATAAAGCCGCCGGACTCCCAGATGTCCTCGGCCACGTTCACAAACACCACCCAAGGCATCACCAGCCCGGCCAGCAGGGCCAGCAGCACCATCTTGTGTGCTCGCAGGGCATGGCGCAGGCGGGACCAGAAAGATTTGGGCATGAGGTAGTGAGGTCCGTTGTGTTGAATACTGAGTTACGGGCGCAACGAAAAAAAGAACGTCATGCTGAGCACAGACGAAGCATCCCGCACGTCGCAAGCAATCCAATCGCCAGGAAAAGGATTAGTGGTGGCACGCGAGATGCTTCGGCTACGTTCAGCATGACGTTCTTTTAATCCCATATTCCTCATCTTACCGGCCAAACTCCAGCACCCGGAACGTGCCGGGTACAATGCTGGGCCGGGGGCGCGGGTTCTCGGTGGTGGGGGCCGGCGTGGAGCCGTAATCGGCCGTCACGGTATAGATGTGGCCGGTTTTCGGGTCGATGCTCATGGTGCGGGCCCCGCGCGCGGTGGGCACGCTGCCCACTACCGCGTACTTGCCGGGCGCATCCTCGTGCAGGACCGTGAAGGTGCCCGAGCCGTTGGAGGTGATGATGTTGCGGGTGGCGGGGTCGAAGCCCGCGCCGTCGGTGCCCTTGGCGGTGGGCAGCACGGCGATTTGCTTGCCGGTTTTGCTGTCCGTTACCACCAGCTTCTCGTTGGCACAGCCGCTGAAGAGGCGGTTGGTTTTGGCGTCGTAGGCCAGGCCGGTGGGCTCTTCGCCGGGGGCCAGCGGGTAGTGGTGGCGCACGGCCAGGGTTTTGGCGTCGAAGGCCACGATTTCGCTTTTGTTCTCGATGTTGACGAAGATGGTGCCGTGGCCGTCGCTCACACCTTCTTCCACGTCGCCGCCCAGCTCGGCGGTGCCCACGATGGCTCCGGTTTTGGCGTCGAGCACGGTGCTTTTGCCGCCATCGTTGCTGAAAATGAATATCCGCTTCGAGTAGGCATCATACAGCAGCGCATCGGGCTTGGGACCGGTGGGAATGGGCGCGCCGATGGGCTTCAGGGTCTTCACATCGAACACCACGCAGGTGTTGTTGCGGCCGCAGGTAATGTAGCCGCGATTGGTGCCCGGCACCACCTCAATGCCATGCACGCCGGGCGTATCCATAATGGTGCCGATGAGCTTGCGGGTCTTCAAGTCGACCACCTCCACCCGCGTGCCATGCGACACGTAGAGGCGCTCGCCGGCGGGGTCCACTTTGAGATAGTCCCAGCCGCCCTCGCCACCAATGCTGATGGTATTGAGCAGATGGTAGGGCGCGGCGGGGGCGGTTTGGGCGTGGGCGGCGGGGCCGAAAAAGGCCAAGGCCAGGGGCGCGGCCAGCAACAGGTTTTTCACGGGGGAAGGGCTTAGAATGAAACCGATGCCGCGAAGGTCGCCGCCGATTCTGTAGCTGGGCTGAAGTGCGTGGCCGCAACCGTAGTTCAACGGTCGGACCGAGTTAGGTGAGCGCCTCAACCCGCCGCAATTGCAGATATTACCGGCCCCATCAACCCAACTTTGCCCATGCTGCCCCTGCTTGGCCTGCACCACGTCGCCGTTATCTGTTCCGATTACGCGGCCTCGAAACGCTTCTACACCGAAATTCTCGGGCTCGAAATCGTGGCCGAAACCTACCGGGCGGCGCGCGACTCGCACAAGCTGGATTTAGCCATCGGCGGTCAGTATGTGCTGGAGTTGTTTTCCTTCCCCGCCCCGCCGCCCCGCCCCAGCTACCCCGAAGCCGCCGGCCTGCGCCACCTCGCCTTCGCCGTGCCCGACGTGGCCGCCGCCATCCGCCACCTGGCGGCGCACGGGGTGCCCTGCGAGCCGGTGCGCGTGGATGAGCTCACCGGCCGCCGGTTTACGTTTTTTTCGGACCCCGACGGCCTGCCGCTGGAGTTTTACGAGGGCTAGCTTCGACTCGTCGCGGCGCGTTTCCACCCAGTTCAGCATAACCGTGGCCGCTGGGGGCGCGTAGCGGAACATTCCACCGCTTCTCGTCTCCAATGCCCGACCACCCGCTTGCCGCCCGCTTCACGGTGGCCCACCCCGAATGGGCGGCCCACGCCACCATCTACGAAGTCAACGTTCGCAATTTCACGCCCGAAGGCACTTTTCGGTCCTTTGAAACCCACCTGCCGCGCCTGCAAAAAATGGGCATCGGCATTGTGTGGCTGATGCCGGTGCACCCCATCGGCGAGGTCGGACGCAAGGGCGCGCTGGGCTCGCCATATGCCGTGCGCGACTACTTCGCTGTGAGCCCGGAGTTTGGCACGCTCGACGACCTGCGCCACCTGGTACAGACGGCCCACGCGCTGGGAATGAAGGTGCTACTCGACTGGGTGGCCAACCACACCAGCCGCGACAATGCCCTCATCAGCACGCATCCCGACTGGTACCAGCACGACGCCGCCGGCCAGCTGGTGCCGCCCGTGCCCGACTGGACCGACGTGGTAGCCCTCGACTACACCAACCGCGCCATGCGCCGCTACATGACCGAGGCCCTGGCCTGGTGGATTCGGGAAACCGACATCGACGGCTACCGCTGCGATGTGGCCGGCCTGGTACCCACCGATTTCTGGGACGAGGCCCGGCCCGTGCTCGATGCCATCAAGCCCGTATTCATGCTGGCTGAGTGGGACGAGCTCTACCCCTCGGGCGGGCTGAGCTGGGAGGAATTCGACTCCGATACGCGGCTGCTCGAAAAAGCCTTTGACATGACTTTCGGACTGCGACTGCACTACCTGCTCGACCGCATTGCCGAGGGCCACGCCACCCTGGCCGAAATTGATACGTACCTGGCCGCCGAGCGCGAGAAATATCCGCCCAGGGTGTACCTCATGCACTTCACCAGCAACCACGACGTGAACAGCTGGGACGGCACCGAGTACGAGCGCCTGGGGCCGCTGGCGCAGCCCTTCGCCGTGCTCACCGCCCTGCTGCCGGGCATGCCCATGCTGTATTCGGGCCAGGAAGCAGGCCTGAACCGCCGGCTGGAGTTCTTCGACCGCGATACCATCGAGTGGGGAGATTTCCCGCTCCAGGACTTCTACACGCGCCTGTTTCAGCTCAGGAAAACCCATGCGGCCCTGGCCAACGGCGACCCCACCAGCCAGCTCCGCCGCCTGCCCGGCCCAGCCGATACTTACGCCTTCACCCGCTCCAAAGCCGGCGCGGCCGTGCTCTGCGCTGTGAACATTGCCGCCGAGGCCCGGGCGGTGCCCGCCGTGGCCGGCCAGTGGCGGGATTTATTCAGCCATGAAGCCATGATGCTGAGCCCCGGCCAGCCGCTTGTAGTGCCGGCGCACGGGTGGCGGGTGTTGGTGGCTGAGCCCGCTGCCAGCCAACCTTCGCCGTTGATTATCGGTTAGCAAAGCTCGTCTTTCACAATAATATCTCCTATGCAAACCCGTGAACTCGGCCGCTCCGGCCTCCAAATTTCGCCCCTCATGCTGGGCAGCAACGTCTTCGGCTGGACTATTGACGAGGCCACTTCCTTCGCCGTGCTCGATGCTTTCGTGGCCAACGGCGGCAATGCCATCGACACGGCCGACGCTTATTCCGTGTGGGTGCCCGGCCACGTCGGCGGCGAGTCCGAAACCATCATCGGCAAGTGGCTGCGGCAGCGCGGCCGGCGCGATGATGTCATCATCGCCACCAAAGTGGGCTGGGAGGTGAATGCCGACAACAAAGGCCTGAAGAAGGACTACATCCTGCGCGCCGTGGAAGGCTCGCTCCAGCGCCTGCAAACCGATTACATCGACCTGTACCAGTCGCACAAGGACGACCCGACCACACCCGTGGAGGAAACCCTCGAAGCCTACGCCCAGCTGGTGAAGGAGGGCAAGGTGCGCGTTATCGGCGCATCCAACTTCACCGCCGCCCGCCTGCAGGAATCGCTGGACGCGAGTGCCAAACACGGCTTCCCGCGCTACGAGACGTTGCAAAACCTCTACAACCTGTACGACCGGGCCGATTTCGAGCAGAATCTGGCCCCGCTCCTACTGCAGGAAAACATCGGCGCGATTCCTTACTACGGCCTTGCCGCCGGCTTCCTCACCGGCAAGTACCGCGACCAGGCCGACCTGCAAAAGAGCCAGCGCGGGGCCGGCGTGGGCCAGAAATATCTCAACGACAAGGGCCTGGCCCTGCTCACCGCCCTCGATGCCGTGGCCGACCGCCAACAGGCCACCCTCGCCCAGGTGGCGCTGGCCTGGCTGATGCAGGCCCCGGCCGTGACGGCGCCCATCGCCAGCGCCACCAGCGTGGGCCAGGTCACGGAGCTGCTCGAAGCCACCGAGCTGCGCCTCACGGCCGAAGATTTGGAAACGCTGGAAACGGCGCAGGCGGTGCCGGCAGCAAAGTAGGTTGACATAAGCGCCTGTTGTACGGCTCAATAGAACGTCATGCCGAGCGCAGCCGAGGCATCTCGCGGGTGGTAGTAATCCAATCGATTGGGTTTACTATTGCACGCGAGATGCCTCGGCTGCGCTCGGCATGACGTTCTTTTTTGTTCTCCCTAATTCCATTTCCTAACCTAGGTTAAGCCCTGACCGGCCCAACTTGCACCCCTCCTACCCCCATACCCTCCCACCCTCATACCCTGGAAAACATGCCCCTCTCCAACACCCGCGTCAAACTCGCCTCGCGCCCCGTGGGGCTGCCGCAGCCGGCCAATTTCGATATTGAAACCATCGATGTGCCCGCGCTGGAAGACGTCCAGGTACTGGTCAAAATCAGCTTTATTTCCCTCGACCCCGCCATGCGCGGCTGGATGAACGAGGGCCGCAGCTACATCAAGCCCATTGCTATTGGCGACGTGTTTCGGGCCGGCGTGGCCGGGCAGGTAGCCGAGTCGAAGAACCCCGCCTTCGCGGTGGGCGACTACGTGACCGGCAATCTCGGGGTGCAGCAGTACGCCGTGGTGGGAGCCGGGGCCACCGACCCGCGCAGCCCCGACTACCTCGTGAAAGTTGACCCCGGCATAGTGCCCCTCGAAGCCTATCTGGCCACCCTCGGCATGCCGGGTATGACGGCCTACTTCGGCCTGCTCGACACCGGCCAGCCCAAGGCGGGCGAAACCGTGGTGGTATCCGGCGCGGCCGGGGCCGTGGGCAGCGTGGTGGGCCAGATTGCCAGGCTCAAAGGCTGCCGCGTAGTCGGCATTGCCGGTGACCAGGAAAAGTGCGACTACTGCGTGCAGACGCTCGGCTTCGATGCCTGCATCAACTACAAAACCGACAACGTGCGCCAGGCCCTGCGCGCCGCCGCCCCGCAAGGAATCGACGTGTATTTCGACAACGTGGGGGGCGAAATTCTGGACCTCGTGCTGGAGCAAATCCGGCTGAAGGCGCGCATCATCATCTGCGGGGCCATCTCGCAATACAACAGCACCACCGGCGTACGTGGCCCCGCCAACTACCTCTCGCTGCTGATGAACCGCGCCCGCATGGAAGGCATTGTGGTGTTCGACAACGCCGCCAACTACGGCCTCGCCGCCCGCGAAATGGCCGGCTGGATTAAAGAAGGAAAGCTGCACTCGCCCAAAATCCAGGTTGAGCACGGCGTCGAAAATTTCCTCCCGGCGCTGCTGAAGCTGTTCTCGGGCGAGAATTTCGGCAAGCTGGTACTGGTGCCGTAGGGGCGTTAGGCTAAAAGCCTGAGCGTCATGCGCACGTATTTAATAAACGCCAAAAAGCCCCGTCAGCAGCTGCTGACGGGGCTTTTTGGCGTTTGGTAACTCCGAACTACTCGCGCACGAAGCGGCGCGTAGCCGTGCCGTCGGCCGAGGTAGCGCGCAGCAGATACACTCCGCTGGGCAGGGCGCTCAGGTCGATGGGCTGCTGAGCGGCCGCGGTGGCGGGCAGCACGGCGCGGTACACCACCTGCCCTACGGCGTTAAGCACCGTGAGCTGCGTCGGCTGGTGGGTGCCGCTCAGCTCGATGGTCAGTTTGCCGTCGGGCGTGGGGTTGGGGTACACTTGCAGCGCAGCGGCGGCCAGTTGCCGGGCCGTGGCCGTGACCACGAGCGCAACCGACGGCAGCGAGGTGCAGCCCTGCGCCGAGGTGGTGGTAACGGTATAGGAACCCAGCTGGGCCGTCGAATTCACCACATAGGTAAGGCCGGTGGCTCCGGCAATGGCCACGCCATTGAAGTAGAACTGGTTGCCGGTGGCCGCGCTGCTGGTGAGCGTGGTGGTGGGGCCGTTGTACTGAGCCGTGAGCGTTGGGCGCGTGGGCAGCGGGTTGATGGTCAGCGTGGCCGTGGACGTGGCCCCGCCACAGGCTCCGGCGCTGCTCACCGTGTTGGTCACGGTGTAGGTGCCGGGCGTGCTGGCCGCCAGGTTGATGGCCCCCGTGCCGGCATTCAGGCTCAGGCCGGTAGTAGCGGAGAACGTGCCGGCGCTGGCCCCGGTGGCAAGCGCCGGAGTAGCAGTGCCAGTGGCGCACAGCGAGGCGCTGGCGTAGCTAAAGGCCGCCGAGGCCGGGGCCGAAATCGTGATGGTGGCCGTGCTGCTGCTGGGGCAGCTGCCACCCACGCTGTACGTCACGATGTAGGTACCGGGCGTGGAGCTGGCCGGGTCAATGGTGCCCGTGCCGGCGTTCAGGCTCAGGCCGGCCGTCGAAGCAAAGGTGCCGCCCGTGGTGCCCGCGATGCTGGGCGTGGCGGTAGCGCTGCTAAGGCAATAGCCGGTGGCTGCGTAGCTAAACGTGGCCGAGGTAGCCGGGTTCACCGTCACGGCCGTGGCGGGCGAGGTGGCGGCGCAGCCGCTGCCGCTGGAGACAACCACGGCGTAGCTGCCGGCCGCGCTGGCCGAATACGTAGCCGTAGTGGCCCCGGCAATGGGCTGGCCATTGAGCAGGAACTGATACGTAGCCCCGGCCCCGCCGCCGCCAGCCGTGAGCAGCACCGCGCTGCCCTGGCAGATGGCCGTTGGGCCGCCGGCTACAAGTGTAGCCACCGGCGCGGCGCTGATGGTAATCGGGGCCGTAGCCGTGGTGGCCGCGCACGAGCCCGACGCCGGAATGGTGTTGGTGACGGTGTAGGTGCCCGCTTGGCTGGCCGCCAGATTCACCACGCCGGAAGCCGGGTTCAGGCTCAGGCCGGTGGTGGAGGAGAACGTACCGGCACTGGCTCCGCCGCTAAATACCGGGGCTACGTTGCCCTGCGCCGCCGCGCAGTAGCTGGTGACGGGGTAGCTGAATGCCGCCGCCGGGGCCGTGGTGATGGTGACCGCAGTGGTGGCCACCGCCGTGCAGGTGCTGCCCACGGTGTAGGTTACGGTGTAGGTGCCGGCCGTGCTGGAAGCGGGGTCAATTGCCCCGGTGGTCGTGTTCAGGCTCAGGCCGGCGGGGGCCGCAAACGTGCCGCCCGAGGTACCCGCAAGCGTGGGCGAGGCGCTGCCGCCGCTAGCGCAGAACGTGGACGAGGCGTAGGCAAATGCCGCGCTCGGGGCCGCGTTGATGGTGATGCTGGCCGTGGCCGTGCCCGGGCAGGGGCTGCCCGCCGAGTAGCTCACGGTGTAGGTGCCGGGCGCGCTGGCAGCCAGATTAATCGCGCCGGTGGCGGCGTTCAGGCTCAGGCCGGTGGTCGAAGCGTACGTACCGCCGGCGATGGAAACCGTCGGGCCGGGGTTGTTGCCGCCGTTCTGGCAGTAGCTCGTGGCGCCGTAGGCCAGCGTGGGCGTGGCCACGGGGTTCACCGTGAGGGTGGTGCCGGCCGAGGTGGCCGTGCAGTTGCCGGGATTGGTGATGACCACGCTGTAGGAGCCGCCCTGCGTGGCCGCATAAGTGGCCGAAACAGCCCCGGCAATAGCCTGGCCGTTCAGCAGAAATTGATACGTAGCCCCGGTACCGCCGCCGTTAGCCGTCAGCGTCACGCTATTGCCCTGGCAGAAGGTGGTGGAGCCGCTCACAGCCAATGCCGCCGCCGGCACCGCGCTGATGCTCACCTGCGTAGTAGCCGAGGCCGCCTGGCAGGCACCATTGGCAGATACGGTGTTGGTCACGGTGTAGGTACCGGGCTGGCTGGCCGCCAGGTTGATGGCCCCGGTGCTGGCGTTCAGGCTCAGGCCCGTGGGCAAAGCTGTGAAGGCACCCGCCGCCGCGCCGGCCACGAGCGTGGCCGTGGGGTTGGCTCCGCTGGCGCAGTAGGCCGCGCTGGCGTAGTTGAAGCCGGCCGCGCCGGGCGTGGCCACCGTTACCTGCTGGGTGCTGGTGCTGGGGCAGGGCCCGCCCACGCTGTAGGTCACGGCATAGGTGCCGGCCGTGCTGGCGGCCAGGTTAAGCTGGCCGGTGGCGGCGTTTATAGTCAATCCGCTGGGAGCAGTAAACGTGCCCCCGGCGTTGCCGCTGATGGTAGGCGTAGGGTTGGCGCTGCTCTGGCAGTACGACGACGCGTTGTAAGTGAAGGCGGCCGAAGTGGCCGGATTCACCGTCACGGCCACGGTGCTGGTGTTCGAGCAGCCGTTGCTGGAGGCGGTGAGGGTATAGGTAGTGGTGATGGCCGCGCCGGTCGCGTTGGTGAGCGAAACCGTGGTTTGGGCGGCGCTGGCATTGGCCAGGCCGGTGGCGGGGCTCCAGCTATAGGTGTAGCCGGCCACGGCCGCCGAGCCGCCCAAGGGGGCCGAGCCGCCCGAGCAGAACGTCTGGGCCGTGCCGGCATTCACCGTTACCACCGGGTTCACCGTCACACGCACCGTGGAGCTGCCCACGCAGCCATTGGCCGAAACGGCCGTGAGGGTGTACACCGTAACGCGCGGGGCGGTGCCGGTGTTGGTGCCCGTGAGGGTGGGCTGCGCCGACGAGGGGCTGCTCAGGCCCGTGCTGGGCGACCAGCTGTAAGTAAGGCCGGCCACCGGCGCGGTGCCCAATTGGGCATTCTGCCCCGAGCACAACACCCGGTCGGGGCCGGCGCTGGGGGCGGGCAG
This sequence comes from Hymenobacter artigasi, assembly GCF_012275535.1. GTDB lineage: Bacteria > Bacteroidota > Bacteroidia > Cytophagales > Hymenobacteraceae > Hymenobacter > Hymenobacter artigasi. The sequence continues at coordinate 111,756 of NZ_JAAVTK010000011.1, forward strand.
CGGCTCCACGGTAATGGTCACGGTGGCCGTGGCCGAGCAGGTGCCATTGTCGCCGGTGAGGGTGTAGGTAGTCGTGACGGCAGGCGAGGCGATGGGGTTGGCCACGCGGGGGTTGTTGAGGCCGGTGCTGGGGCTCCAAGTGTAGTTCTGTGCACCCGAGGCCGTGAGCGTGGTTGAGCTACCGGCGCAGATGGTCTGGCTCGGCGACACGGTGAGCGACGGCGTGGCACGCACCGTCACCGTGGTTTGAGAGGTGCTGGCGCAGCCGGCGGCGTTGGTTACCGTTACGGTGTAAATGGTCGAGGCCGTGGGCGTGGCCGTGGGGCTGGCCACGGTGGTGCTGCTCAGGCCGGCGGCCGGGCTCCACGAGTAGCTGGCACCACCGCTGGCATTCAGCGTAACGGACTGGCCGGCGCAGATGGCCACGGCCTGCGGCGTTACGCTGGCGTTGGGCAGTGCGTTCACGGTCACGCTCACCGATGAGGTGGCCGAGCAGCCGTTGGCGCTGGCCGTCACGGTGTAGGTGCCCGAGCGGTTCACGGCCACGTTCGAGAGCGTGGGATTCTGCAGCAGCGAGGTGAAGCCGGACGGGCCGGTCCAGGAGTAGCTGGCCCCCGGCACGGTCGTAGCCGTGAGCAGCAGGTTGCCGCCCACGCACAAGGGCGAGTTGCTGCCCGCCGTCACGGTGCCAATGTTGGTGATGGTGAGGTCCTGGCCATTGTCCGGGCCGATGGTGGCCGGGCTGGAGGCCACTACCCGCACGCGGTAGCCCGAGCCCGTGACCACGCCCACCGGCAGCGCACCGTTGATGGTGCCGCCCGCCGTGCCCGACAGCGACCCAATAGCGACCGGCGCGGCAAAAGAGCCCGTTTCGTCCGAAAGCTGGGCCGTGAACACATTAGTCGGGTCGAGGCTGCCACTCACCGTGTAGCTCACGCGCACCACGGCACTCTGGCAGAAGTTCGGCCCGTTCAGCACCGAAGTAGTGATGGTAGCCGCCTGGCCCGCGCGGGCCCCGATGATGCTGACCAGCAGCAGCAAGTAAAATAGTAAACGGTTTTTCATGGAGAATGATGTAAGAAAATGGACAGAACGATGGCGCAATGGCCGGCTAGTTAGCACCCCTACATGAGGGCCGCATGATAAGCCCGTCAAACCGCCGGTCCCGCCTTCGATGCCCCGCCGCCACGAAAGTTTAAGCCGGCATTAACCTTCTTAACTCATTCATTTTCCGCTCATTTCCCCTTCATCTTCCCCGGCCCTATTTTCCCCCAACGCAACAGCCCACCGATGCTCAGGGAGCGCCGACGGGCTGTATTATTCTTATCGCGCAGGGGTCAGGCAGCCTGATTATTATGCACAGCCCGACAGTCATACTTTTCAGTACCAATGCCGGCTACTGCGCCGTGATATCCGAAAACTCGTATTTCCGGGCCACTTCCAGCGGCTGGCCGTCGGCTTCGGCGTAGGGGTACACGAAGTAGTTGAGGGGCGGGCCGGCCTGCCGGGGCGTCAGCTGCACATCGCGGCCCCGGGTGAACTCGACGCGGTTTTCGTCGTGGGCCCCGAAGAAGTAGGCGCGCTTGTCGGGGTTTTTGGCGGCTTCGGAGGCATCGACGGGCACCCAGCCGGTTTCTGGCGTGAAGAACTCGGCCCAGCAGTGGTAGCCTTTGATTTCGCCGTGGCCCCGCTCGGCCGGCAGCGGCAGCCCAATGCTGAAGCGCGCCGGAATACCCAGGCTGCGGCAGTAGCCGATGACGATGGCGTGGAAATCGGTGCAGTTGCCGTGCCGGGCGTCGCAGGCGTAGTAGATGTCGCCGCGCCCCCAGCCCTGGCCGGTTTTGTCGTAGGTCACGGTGCTCACCACGTGCTCGTAGATGGCGCGGGCTTTTTCGAGCGGCGTTTTGGCTCCGGCTTTGGCCACCACTTCTTCGGCCTGCTGATGGATGGTGGGGTCGAGGGGTACGAGGCGGTCGGGGGCGAGCCAGCGGGCCAGGTTGGGGTCGGTTTTTTCTTTGGCTACTTTGGCCGTGGGGGCGTTGGCGCGCAGGTTGAGGTGCTCGCGGCGCGTAATCTGGGCGGTGAGCTTCACCACCAGCGGGGCCGTGGGCACGGTGGCGGCGCGCAGGTGCAGCATCTGGGTACCATATTCGCCCTGCTCGATTTTATATGGCACCGGCGACTCAATTTTGAGGTCGCGCACGTCCTGCGAGGCATCGGTGTGGGGCACGGGCAGCCACAAATCCAGGGTTTTGGTGCCGGCCGGGGGCACGGGCACGGTGGCGGTGCTGGTGAGCACGAAGGTGCGGGAGCGAGGCTCGGCCACCTTATGGCCATCGGCACCCAGGCCCGGCAGGTGCGCGGCCGCACCCAGCAGCCCCGCCCAGATGGCGGGGGAAATCAACAACGAAACGTTCACGGCAACAAGGCAACAGGTCGCTGCTGGCGGGCGTCGGCCAAGCTGGAAGCCGGTTTCTCGTTACTGGCTACTGGTTACCGGGTTTTAATTCGTGGGCAGTCGACAACGAATTAAAACCCCGCAACGAGGAGCGCGAAACCAGAAACCTACTCTCGGCGGCCACCGCTGCGTGCGATGCCCGCCGACGCGACGCTTACATAAGCACCCGCCAGTCGGGGCCGACCAGACCCCAGCAGTAAGGCAAAGGTACGGCGCGGCCAACCACGGGCCGGACCGTGCGTACCAGCACGGTTTCATGTCTTCTGCGTTTCCATGCTCTTCCTCGCCAAATCCATCACGCCTTTCGACTGGCAGCGCATCCTCTGGACGGCCGACGCGCCGCCTACTTTCCTGTTTGAAGTCGTGTTTCGGTGTGTGGTGACGTACCTGCTGCTGCTGGCCACGCTCCGCGTGACGGGCCGGCGCGGCGTGCGGCAGCTGTCCATCTTCGAGCTGAGCATTATTCTGGCGCTGGGCTCGGCGGCGGGCGACACCATGTTTTACCACGACACGCCGCTGCTGCCCGTCATCATCGTGTTTGCGGTAGTTAGTGCCCTGTACTGGCTATTCAATCGCCTCACCGAGTGGTTCCCGGTCTTCGGCGACTGGCTGGAGGGCAAGCCCGTGCTGCTCATCGAAGAAGGCCGCATCAACATGAAAAACCTCGACAGCCTGAACCTGACGCAGAAGGAATTATTCGGCGAGCTGCGCCAGCAGCAGGTGGAGCACCTCGGCCAGGTACGCCGCGCCTACATGGAAGCGACCGGCAACCTCAGCGCCTATTTCTTCGCTCCCGATGAGGCCGCGCCCGGCCTGCCCATCTGGCCCGAGCTGCTGGCCCAATCGCAGCACCGCGTGGCAGCGGCCGGCGCGCACGCCTGCGGCAAGTGCGGCCACGTACAGGAGCTGGCGCGGGGCCAGGCCGCCACCTGCCCGGTGTGCCAGGGCGCGGAGTGGGTGCCGGTGTGCACGGCCAAAAGGGAGGCGTGAGGTTAAGCAGCCCGTTGAAGCGGGCCTGCCGGTCAGACCGCCCCAGGCGGTCTGACCGGTTTTTGTGAGAACGACTATCGGTGGTGCTTCAACCGGTCAGACCACCTGGGGCGGTCGGACCGGAGCAGACGTATACGGTTCCTCATTTAGGCCCGCGCTACCTTCGCGCCATGAAGCCCACCGCCCCGCCGGTTCTTGCGCTGGCCTCTTTTCCGGGGCCGCTGGCCCGCACTCCCTACTACTGCGACCGGCTGGAAAGCCACGTCGTCCGGTTTCCGCACGTGAACGCGCCGCATGGGCACGACTTCTACCTGCTGCTCTACATCACCGAAGGTACCGGCACGCACACCGTCGATTTGGTGACGTATGAGCTGCGGCCGGGCAGCTTGTTTTTTCTGGCTCCGGGGCAGGTGCATCACTGGCACCCGGGGCCGGATGCGCGCGGCTTCGTGGTGTTTTTCAGCGCCGACTTCTACCTGTTTCGCTACCCCGGCAGCGGGCTCTACGACTTTCCGTTTTTCGACAGCGCGCACCCGCCGGTGCTGTATTTGCCGCCCGCCGAAACCGAAATTCGCCCGCTCATCGAGCACCTCTTTGCAGAGTTTACCGTTCCGCAGCCCAACCAGGCGGAGGTTTTCCGCGCCTACCTGCACCTGTGCCTGGAGCTGGCGGCGCGCCACTACGCCGCCCCGGCCCCGGCCGAAGCGGGCCTGGCCCAGCAGCAAATCCGGCAGTTTGGGGCACTGCTCAACCAGCACTACCGCAGCCTGCGCGGCGTGCGCGACTATGCGGCGCTGCTCCACGTATCGGCCAACCACCTCAACGCCCAGTGCCGCCGGGTGCTCAACAAAACGGCCAGCGACCTCATTCACGAGCGCATCATCACCGAGGCACGGCGGCTGCTGAGCCACTCGGCGCTGGGCGTGGCGCAGGTGGCCTACGAGCTGGGTTTCGAGGATGCGTCGTACTTCGGACGCTACTTTCGTAAGTACACCGGCCGCACGCCCGAGGCGTTTCGGCAGCAGCGTTGATTTGTCCGGTAAGTGCCCGCAAACGGGCTGCAAAGGCGGGCGCCGCACCGGGTAATTTTGGGGCACCAACGCGGCAAGTGCCGCGCCGGCCGCCTGCGCATGGGCGCGGGCCGCATTTTCCCGTATAGCTCAGCTACTGTTATGCACCCCTCCCCCACTCCGGTTATGGCCGACCCTACTACTGATACCTACGAACTCGTTGACTCCACCGCCCTGGCGCTGGCCCAGCTGCGCTGCCCACGCTGCCACCAGGGCAAGCTGTTCACCTACTCGGCCCTGAACCTCAGCAAATTTGCCCAGATGCCCGCGCAATGCCCCGTGTGCAGCCAGACGTTCGAGCCCGAACCCGGTTTCTACTTCGGCTCGATGTACATCACCTTTGGCTTCAACGTGGCCACTACACTGGTGCTGGGCGTGCTCATCTATTACCTGATGGACAATCCCGATACCTGGGTGTATGTGAGCATCGTTACGGCCGTCACGGTGCTGCTTACGCCGGTTATTTTGCGCTATTCACGGGCGCTGATGCTGTATTTGTTTGGTGGCACCCGCTACAATCCCAAGCTGGCCCGGCGGGGTGAATAGTCGAGAGTTAAAAGTTAAAGGTTAAGAGTTAAGAGTTTACAAAAAGCCCGCCTGAATCGTCAGGCGGGCTTTTTGTAAACTCTTAACTCTTAACCTTTAACTCTTAACTATTTCAACACCTGCGCCCGCCACACGTTATTGCCGGGGTTGGCATCGGGCAGCAGCTTGGTGGGGTTGAGCTTCACCAGCGTGAGGGGCGTGGTGGAGTTGTAGCGGAAGGTCCAGGTGCCGCTGCGCTGCCATACTTCCACGGGCAGGCGCACGCGGGTGGTTTTGCCGCTGGTTTCGGTCACGTCGGCAATGACGGGCATGGCGGCCTGGCCCTTGTTTTCGATGGTGATGAGGGCACCCTGGGCGGGGTCCTGGTTCACGTAGGCCACGGTGGTCACGGCCTGGTCGAGGGTCCAGTTGTTGTACACCCACTCGCGCCAGAACCAGGTCAAATCCTCACCGCTGGCGTCGTTCATCGTCCGAAAAAAGTCCTTCGGCTGCGGGTGCTTAAAGGCCCAGCGCTTGATGTAGGTGCGGAAAGCATAGTCGAACCGCTCCGGCCCCAGAATCTCGGCGCGCAGCAGAAACAAGCCGTAACCCATCTTGCTGTAGGCCGCGTAGCCGAGGTAGTTGGAGGGCGTCACGTCGGGCACGGTGTAGGGCGGCACGGTGGCCGGGTCCATGATGTAGCGGATGTTGCCCTGCACCAGCCGGGCAGTGTCGTTCACCTGCTTGGCGTATTCGCCGTTATTGAAGTTGTTGCTCGACAGGATGTTGATGAAGGTATTGAACCCCTCGTCCATCCACGGGTACTTGCGCTCGTTCGAGCCCACAATCATCGGGAACCAGTTGTGGCCGAATTCGTGGTCCGTTACGCCCCACAGGCTGGCTTTGCGGGCCTTCGCGCCGCAGAACACGATGCCCGGATACTCCATGCCGCCCACCACGCCGGCCACGTTGGTGGCCACCGGGTACGTGTATTCGTACCACTGCTTCGAGTTATATTCGATGCTCTTCTTCACATACTCCGTCGAGCGGTTCCAGGCCGTATCCTGGGCCGACTCCACTGGGTAGAGCGACTGCGCCAGCGACTTGCGGCCGCTGGGCAGGTTCATCTTCGCCGCATCCCACACGAAAGAAGCCGAGGCCGCCCAGGCCACGTCGCGCGCCCGCTGGCACTTGAAGTGCCAGGTGAGGCGGCCATTTTTGCCACCGGGCCGCGAGCCGGCCTGCGTCACCTCATCGGCCGAGCGCACCAGCACCGTCTGGTCCGAGCCGGCGGCTTTGGCCAAGCGGTTTTGCTGGGCCGAAGTCAGGACTTCGGCCGGGTTCACCAGCTCGCCCGAGCCGCCCACGAGGTAGTTGGCGGGCACGTTGAGGGTGTAGTCGAAGTTGCCGTATTCGAGGTAAAACTCGGCCGTGAGGTAGGGCAGCGTGTTCCAGCCTTCCACGTCGTCGTACACGGCCATGCGCGGGTACCACTGCGCCACTTCGAATATTTCGCCGTTTTTGGTTTGCAGGCGGCCCAGCCGGTCGGAGCCGTATTCGGGGATGCTGAAGCCGTAGGCGATGTCGATTTTCAGCTTGTCGCCGTTGGGCTTCAGGGCCTCGGGCAGCATGATTTGCATGCGCGTATCGGTTACGCGGTAGTTGGCTTTCAGCTTCTTGCCGTGCAGTTCGATGTTCACGGTTTGCAGCGAGTCGCCGCCCCGGAAGCCGCGCGAGTTATTGCCGAAGCGTCCGCCGCCCACCGGCGTAATGGCCGCCCCGCGCGAGTCTTCGCGGTATAGGTTCTGGTCGACCTGCAGCCACACGAAGGCCAGCGCATCGGGCGAGTTGTTGGTGTAGGTGATGGTGGCGGTGGCCGTTACGCGGGCCGTTTTTTCGTCGAGACGGGCGTCGATTTTGTAGTCGGCCGCGTTCTGCCAATACACCGCCCCCGGCTGGCCGCCGGCCGTGCGCGTGGGCGTGCTCAACTGCTCAATAAAACTTGGGTTGAACAGCGTGCGCGAGTCGTAAGCCGGGCCGGTATTGATGGTTTGGGCCAGCACCGGGCCGGCCGTGAGCAGCGCCGCGCCCAGCAGGAATTGTAGTTTCATGTGAAGTATCAGGAGGAAAAGCGAAAATGAATCGCACAAAAGAACGTCATGCCGAGCAGAGCCCAGGCATCTCGCGTGGGGTAGTAATCAACTTCGCAGGGCGATTGGATTAGTGGTGGCACGCGATATGCCTCGGCTCCGCTCGGCATAACATTGTTTATGAGCACTTCCCCGCCCTTATAGCCGCTGCCGCACCAGTTCCATCAGCCCGTTCAAATCCGCCGCGTCCATCTCCGGCGCTTCGATGAAGGGCGTGAGCGCGCCTCCTTCGCCCACGGCGAAAGCGGCCGGCAGCGGGTGCCGCGCCCACTGCGGATAGTCGCGCACGAACTCGTCGCGGTGCAGAAAATCCACCGGCACGGGCAACGCCTTGATAAACGCGCGCCACTCCGGCTGCATCGAAGTCGCGCCGTAGGTAACCGCGCACAGCGAGCACTGGTAAGTGCTGGGCGAAAGGACTTTATGAAATAGGTCCTTGAGGCCGGCCAGGTGGCTGCCATCGGCATTGTACACGAAAACGAGGCGTTGGGGCAGCACAGTGAAGCGGAAAAGTGAAAATACTACGTGACAAATGGCAAGGTAAAGCCGCCGGCCGGCTATCGGGTACCTATTTCTCCGTGTCCTGATATGGCACATAGTTTTCCCACTGCCAGGGCGTGGCCCGGTCGCCGAGCAGCCGCTCCAGCAGGGCCTTGAAGATTGAATCGGCGTTGGAGCTGTTGCCTAGCAATAGCAGCCCCACCTTGCGGTCGCCGAATACGACGCTGTGATTTTCCCAGCCGTCGTCGTGGCCTTCCTTAAAATAGGCGTGACCGTAGGGCGACTCAAACGTGCCCCAGCCCAGCCCGTAGCCCAGCCGAATGGCCCGGTTGCTGTCCGGCGCGACCACCACGGCCAGCGGTCCAAACTGCGCCTTGAACGGAATGCGGACCTGCGTGCGCGTCATTTCGTGCTTGGTGGCCGGCGTGAGGCCCCAGCCCTGCATCACGGCGGCCATGAAGGCGGCGTAGTCGGCGGGGGTGGTTTCCAGCGAACCAGCGGCCTGGGGCTTGATGCGCTTGCGTTTTTCCAGCGGCTGGCTCTGCTCATCATAGCCCAATGCGTAGTTGGCTTCGAACGCGGGCTGCCACACGTAACTGGTGTGGGTCATTTTCAAGGGCCCGAATACGCGCGCCTCGCTGAGCTGCGTCAGGGTTTGCTGCGTGATGGTTTCCACCACCAGCTGCAGCAGCTGCAGGGCCTCGCCCGAGTAGCTGTAGCGTGCGCCGGGCTCGAACTGGAAGCGCAGCTTTTTATCGGGGGCCAGCCAGCGCCAGTTGGGCAGGCCTGTGGTGTGCGTGAGGGCCATTCGTGCGGTGAGGCGCGGCCAGCGAGCATCGCCGGCAAGGTCGCGGTAGGGCTCGTACTCGGGCAACGGCTTGGGCAGGTATTCGGCCAGCGGCTTATCGAGGTCGAGGCGCTTTTCCTGCACCAGCTGCATCACCAGATACGCGAATACGGCCTTGCTGAGCGAGGCCCCGTACATAGCCGTTTGGGGTTCCAGGGGCGCTTTGGTTTCCAGGTTGCGGTAGCCGTAGGTATGCAGGTAGCGCACTTGGTTATCCTCCAGCAAAGCCACCGCCAGCCCCGGCACTCGGGCCGAATCCATGAGCTGCTGCACGGTGCGGTCAATGTCGGCCGGGCGCAGGGTGCGCCCGTCGAGGGTGTGGAAAACGGAGGCTTTCTGGGCTAGGGCGGGCGCGGCGGCCAGCAGCGCGAGGAGCAGCAGTGACAGGAAAGTCTTCATGGCTAATGAATTTCCAGTTTAGCGTAGGTGAATATACTGCCCGGGTTGTGAGTTGATGACTTCCCTTCACCCTCGTTGCAGCGCACCTTATCGGCCAAATAATTGCAGCAGAATTTCCTTGCGATAGGGATTGGCGGCTGGGCTAGCAGTTGCCAGATACTCCCCATTATCGTCTTCCAGAAAAAAATAAGGAGTGTACCCTTTCACCGAAACTTCCGATACGTGGGCCGTAGAATCCAGCATGACCCACAGCATGGGATAACGGCCCGCCCACGCCACTGGCCGCGAATAGGTGAAAGTGGTATTGCGGTCGTGAGCCCGGAAGTCGCCGATGTCGCAGACATGCACGGCGGTGTCGGCAGTGGCGCGTCGCAACAAGGCCACAATGTCCATCGTGTCGCTCACCTCAACATTGACCACCCCTTCTCTGCTGGCGATACCTTGGCAGGTTTCCATACTGTGCGTACCGCTGCCCTTGTACGAGTACACGTAGAGCGGCCGCCCCAACACGGCCATTACCTGGGCGGCATTCATTCCGCACCGCACCCGCTCAATATTCGCTGCCGTAACATCGACGGGCACATCGCGCCTAACCAAAAATAATGAGCCGATGCTGGCTAGCAGCAGCCCGAAAAAGAGCAACAGCACGCCGCTTAAGATATACGTCACCCATTTTGTCAGGAGTTGTAACCGCATTGCTCAAGCTCAAAATAATTATTCAACCACCAAAATGGCCGGTAATATACCGTTTTACAACTCAGCGCCAGATACGCCGCCTTCGTCAGCGGGCTGAACGTGACACGCACCGCCGGCAGCCCAGCAACTAGCAGTTTCAGCAGCAGCGCGAGCAGCAACGGCAGCAGGAGTTTCATAAAAACTTGGAAGTGGAATGCCGCGCCAAGGTATTGCCGGGCGCATCTTTGCGTGTACACCCGTTTTCGCTGCTCTTCATCTAGTTCTATCGCTGCCATGACTGCCTACGACCTGACGGAAATACTGCGCAACCTGTTGTCCCTGCCTGCCGAGTCGGAGCTAGTCGAATTTAAAGAAGCCAAAACCACTTTCGATTCCGACAAGCTCGGAGAGTATTTCAGCGCCCTGAGCAACGAGGCCAATTTGAAAAGCGCACAGGAAGCCTGGCTGGTTTTTGGCGTAAATAATCCCCAGGAAGTAGTTGGCACGGCCTTCCGTGCCGACCCCGTAAAACTGCAAAGCCTCACAAAAGAAATAGCCGACCATTGCACCAACCGACTCACTTTCCGGGGCATTCATGAACTCACGCACGAAGGCAAGCGCGTTATTCTGTTCGAGATTCCGCCGGCCACAGCAGGGTATCCCACTGCTTGGAAAGGTCACCACTACGGCCGCGATGGTGAAAGCTTAGGGCCACTAAATACCGACGAGCGGCACCGAATTGAAGGCCGATTTCAGCAGCAGCTCGGTTTTGAGCGCGGCATTGCCTACGCCAACGCCAGCATTTCGCACATCCTAGAACTGCTCGACTGGCAGAAGTATTTTGCGCTATGTGAATTCCCCGAACCGACCGATGCCCAGGAAATAGTGGTGCGGCTGGCAAGTATTAAAGCTGTAGTGAGGGCCGATGGGCAATTGCACATCACCAATTTAGGAGCGGTACTATTTGCGCGCGATTTGCGCCTTTTTGAGCATTTGGCTTATAAATCTATCCGCATCATACTCTATGAAGGAACCGGGCAAACGGGCGCCAAGATGGAACAGACAGGCCAGTTGGGTTACGCCATAGGATTCAATCGGGCGGCCAACTGGTTGAATGACCGGCTGCCTAGCCAAGAAGAAATTGGCCGGGCACTTCGCACCACGGTTCCAACCTACCCCATCAAAGCCGTGCGCGAATTGATGGCAAACGCGCTGATTCACCAAGACTTTACTGTAAGTGGTTCAACTTTGATGGTAGAGGTATTCATCAACCGCATTGAAATCACCAATCCTGGCACTCCGCTAATCAACGTATTGGAGTTTCTGAACCACATTCCCGTTAGCCGGAACGAAGCCATTGCAGCCACAATGCAATCATTCAACTTCTGCGAACGACAAGGCAGTGGCATCGACCGCGTTGTGGAAGAATGCGAAAAGCATCAGCTTCCCGCTCCTGACTTTATTCGCGGCGACAATTACACCCAAGCCATTCTCTATGCTCCTCGACCGTTGCGGGAGATGGACCGCCGCCACAAAATCAGGGCGTGCTACCAACACGCCTGCCTGAAACACGCCAACGGCCAACAAATGACCAACCAATCGTTCCGCGAGCGCATGGGCATTGCCGAAAAAAACTACTCCATTGCTTCCCGCATCATCGCCGAAACAATAGAAGAAGGCTTAATCCGGCCCTACGACCCAGAGAACAAATCCAAAAAACACGCTAAATACATTCCTGTTTTTCATTAAATCTTATGTGACTGTCATGTGATTTGCATCAATAAAAACCGGCTTTTTATTGGTGCAAACACACTTTTTTTATGTGACTGTCATGTGATTTTGCCTTTTATAACGTGCCCGCTTCCCCCGCCCCCCTGCCCTACCTCGTGTTCGATTTTGACAGCACCTTCACTCAGGTTGAAGGGCTGGACGAACTGGCCGATATTGCCCTGGCCGGCCGCCCCGACGCGGCCGAGCGGGTGGCCCAAATCCGCGCCCTCACCGACCAGGGCATGGCCGGCGAAATCGGCTTTCAGGAGTCGCTGGCGCGGCGGCTGGCGCTGCTGGGGGCCAATGAGCGCCACCTCGCGCCGCTGGTGGCCCGCCTCAAAACCAAGGTGAGCGAGAGCATCCGGCGCAACGGCGACTTCTTCCGGCGCTTCGCCGACCGGATTTACGTGGTGAGCAGTGGCTTCCGTGAGTTCATCGAGCCGGTGGTGGCCGAGTTCGGCATTACGCCCGGCCACGTGCTGGCCAACACCTTCACGTTTGATGCCGAGGGCAACATCACCGGCTGCGACCCGGCCAACGTGCTGAGCCGCGACGGCGGCAAAATCCGCCAGCTGGTGCTGCTCGATTTGGACGGGCCCGTGTACGTGCTCGGCGACGGCTACACCGACTACCAAATCCGCGAAGCGGGGTTAGCCCACCGCTTCTATGCTTACACCGAGAACGTTAGCCGCCCTACCGTGGTGGCCCAGGCCGACGAAGTGCTGCCCACGTTCGATGAGTTTTTGTACCAACTAAGACTTCCCATGACTTTATCATACCCCAAAAACCGCATCAAGGTGCTCCTGCTGGAGAATCCGGATGCCCGCGCCGCCGAGCTTTTCCGCCAGGAAGGCTACCAGGTGGAGGAGGTGAAAGGCGGCCTCGACGAGGACGAGCTCATTGCCCGCATCGAGGGCGTGAGCCTGCTCGGCATCCGCTCGAAAACGCAGGTAACCCAGCGCGTGCTCGACGCCGCCAACCGGCTTATCGGCATCGGCGCGTTCTGCATCGGCACCAACCAGATTGACCTCACCGGGGCCATGAAAAAGGGCGTGGCCGTGTTCAATGCGCCATTTTCGAATACCCGCTCGGTGGTCGAGCTCACCCTGGCCGAGCTGATTGTGCTGGCCCGCCGCATCCCCGAGAAGAACCCCAAAATGCACCGGGGCGAGTGGGACAAGTCGGCCAGCGGCTCATTTGAAATTCGGGGCAAAACCCTCGGCATCGTGGGGTACGGCAACATCGGCTCGCAGCTTTCGGTAGTGGCCGAGGCTGTGGGCCTGAAGGTGCTGTACTACGACATGGCCGAAAAGCTCCAGCTCGGCAACGCCGTGAAGGCCCGCACGCTGGAAGAACTATTGGCCCAATCCGACGTGGTGACGCTGCACATTGACGGCCGCCCGGAGAACGAGAATTTCTTCGGCGAGAAGGAATTTGCCCAGATGAAGCCGGGTGCCCTGTTCATCAACAACGCCCGTGGCCACGTGGTAGATGTGCCGGCCCTGGCGGCGGTGCTGCGCAGCGGCCACCTCGGCGGCGCGGCCGTGGATGTATTTCCGCACGAGCCCAAAACGAACAACGAAAGCTTCGAAAGCGAGCTGCGCGGGCTCACCAACGTGCTGCTCACGCCGCACATCGGCGGTAGCACGGCCGAGGCCCAGCGCAACATTGCCGAGTTTGTGCCCGAGCGGCTGATGCAGTACATCAACACGGGCAACACGCAGCAGTCGGTCAATTTCCCCAATATTCAGCTGCCCACGCAGCAGGCCCACCGCCTCATCCACATTCACGCCAACGTGCCCGGCGTGCTGGCCAACATCAACAACGTGCTGGCGGCCCACCAGGTCAACATCCTGGGCCAGTACCTGAAAACCAACGAGCACATCGGCTACGTGATTACCGACATAAACCGCGAATACGACCACGACGTGATTCAGGCCCTGCGTGCCGTGGAGCATACCATCAAGTTCCGGGTGCTGTACTAGCAACTGCTTTCATTCCGACATTCGCTTAAACAAAAACGGCCCCGGCACTCCTTGCGGAGGCCGGGGCCGTTTTTCTTCGAATAATACCGCTGCTTATTGGCGGGTTACTTTGCGGGTGATGCTGCCGCCGGCCGTGGTGAGGCGCAGCACATAGACACCGGCGGGCAGTTCGGGCAGGCCAGCCAGGGCCTGGGGAGTAGCACTGATTACCAGCTTGGTGGCAAACACGGGGCGGCCGGCCAGCGTGAAGAGCGTGGCAGTTGCGGCCTGGGGCTCGAAGGTGCCGGGCAGGGCCACCAAAAGCTGGCTGGTGAAGGGATTAGGGTAGGCTTCGGCCGTGGCTGGGGCGGTAGCAGCGGCCGGAGCGGCGGTGCGGGTCAGCGTTACGACCGGCGAGTAGTTCAGGGTGCCATCGAGGTCCACCTGGCGCAGGCGGTAGTAGCGGCGGCTGGCCGTCTGGGCAGCGGCCGAAGCATCGAGGTACTCGTAGCTGCGGGCCGTGGTGCTGTTGCCAGCGGCGGCCAGTTCGGCCACGGCGGCGAAAGTGGTGCCATCGGCCGAGGCTTCTACCACGAAGCTGGCGCTTTTTAATTCCTGAGCGGTGGTCCAGCTCAGGCGGTTGCCGGCGCTGGTGGCCTGGCCACCAAAGGCGCTGAGCACCACCGGCAGCGGGGCCGAGATAGTGGGCGCAACAGCCGAAGCAGACTGCTCGTAGCGAAACAAAGTACCGCTGCCGTTGCCGATGAAGAGGTCGAGCAGGCCGTTGCCGTCGATATCCGTCACGGCCGGGGCGGCGTAGCCACCGCTGTTGCTGGGGTTGGTACCCGTGTTGCTCATGTTGATAATCGTAGCGGCCGTACCGGCGGTGCTCAGGTTCTGCACGAAGGTGAAAGTGGCGGAGTTGATAGTGGTCTGGGTGTAGAGCTGCACGTTGCCGGCCACGTTGCCCACCAGCATGTCGAGCTTGCCGTCGCCGTCGTAGTCGGTCACCAGCGGCTTGCTCACATCGCCGGCGTCGAGGTCGGTGGTGCCGTTGGCCAGCTTCACGTTGCCCAGCACGTTGAAGCCCGCCGTGGTCGTAGCCGTGGCCGTGGCCTGCTCGTAGCGGTGGATAACGCCGTCGTTGCCACCTACCAGAATATCAATCAGGCCATTGCCGTTGATGTCGGCCACGGCGGGGCGGGCGTAGGAGCCAAAGTTGGCCGTGCCCGAAGGGGTAACGCCGTAGGGGTTGGCAAACAGGACCGTACCAGCGTTGAATTTGAAGGCGTTGGCCCCGGTGCGCGCAACCTGCTCGTATATCATCACCTTGCCGGTTTCTTCGCCCACAATGATTTCCTGCAAGCCGTCGCCGTCCAGGTCGCTCACCGTTGGCTTGGCGTAGAGGCCAACGTCGATGTTGCCGCCGGCATTGAGGGTGAGAACCGTACCCGTGGTGGGGAAGGAAGTGTTGGCCGTGGCCTGCTCGAAATACAAAAGCGTGCCATTGCCCTGGCCCACAATCATCTCTATCAGGCCGTTGTTGTTGAGGTCGGCAGCGGTCGGCGTCGAGTAGTTGCCCACGGCGGGGACGCTGGTGGTGCTGGTGCTAAGCTGGGCGTAGTTCTTGTTGGAGGACGCGCGAACAACGCCCAGTTTGTAGGAGCTGATGGCCGTGCCGCCGGCCGTGGTGAGGCGGATGCGCCCGGTGCCCGCCCCGGCCGGCACAATAAAGGAGAGCGTGCTGGCCGGAACCGCGCCGGCCGTGGCCCGCACCAGCTGGCCGTTCAGAATAACCGAAGTAAAGCCGGTCAGGGCCGTGCCCGTAACGGTGACCGTAGCGCCGGGAGCCGCCGTGGCCGGCGAGAAGCTGACGATGGAAGGAGCCTGCGCCAGCGCGGCGGCGGGCAGCAACAGCCCCAGTGCAGCCTGGCGAAGCAAACGAGCAAAGGCGGAAGTAGCGGGAGTGTACATATCGTTGATAAGAGGAGTAGCGAGCGGAAGCGGCCAGGCCAATGGTGGCCGTTTTGATGATACAAAGTTGGCCAGCGGCCCCAGGCGCTATTTTTCCGTTCGTCTAAACCCGTCACTTCCTCGGTTAGCGAGGCCAATTTCCCAGCGAATGATTTCCGGCCTTGCGCCGGCGGCGCCAGGCTGAGCCGTTTATTCACCTAACCCTCATATTTCCGGCCTGTTGGGCCATATCCTCACCCGAAGCGCACGGCTCCGGCATCAGCCCAGCCCCCGATGCTGACCAGGTTGCGTACCTGCCCGCCGCGCCGCTTCTTTACCGCTTGCGTCGCGCACCGACCCCACAACCATCCCTTTAGGCACTTACTGCGCATTACCAGAGCCGTTTTCTGGTTGGTGTGCCGGCATGGGCCCGTAAGGCTACGCTACGCCGGATTTTTCCGGATGATGTAAAAGCTCATCTCCCGGCGAGTCACAAACCCCAGGTGATGGTATAGCTTGATAGCCCGAACATTATCGGATTTCACGTGCAGGAACGGGATACCCGCGGCCGCCACAATGCGCTGTGCCTGACGCAGAATGAGCTGGCCGGCATAGCCCCGGCCCAGGTGGCCCGGATGGGTGCACACGGCGCTGATTTCGGCATACGGCTCCGGATGCATGCGCTGCCCGGCCATGGCCACCAGCTCAGGCCCTTCAAAAATGCCTTCGTAGTGCCCAAACGCAAGGGTATTGGGCAAAAACGGGCCGGGCCTGGTTTGTTTGGTGAGGGCCAGCATGGCGGGCACGTGCGCTGGCCCCAGCTGCACGGGCGGCGGACCCAGCAAAACGGCCGCTGCCGGTTGCTCCTGCACCATTTGCCCTACCTGTAGGTACTGCATCACCTGCCATTGGGTCGGAATAGCCATTGGCACCGGGCTCACCACGCCCAGCACGCGCTCGGCGGGCACCAGCGCGTGCAGCAGTCCAAAAGCCTCCGGCGTGAAAGCGTCGAACCCGACAAAAGGCGACACGTCCTCCGCAAAGTATTTCACCGATGCCGGGCCCTGGGCCAGGGCACTATTGCCCGAAATCAGCGCGTTCCAGACGGGGTTATCGAGTACGTGGACCATGGCGGTTCTGCGTTTTTGCGCGGGCCCAAAAGTACGGTTTGCAGCCTTGTCGTGCCAAAGGCCCGGCTATTTCAACGCCCAAGGCCACGCCGGTGCATGGCCCCTCCTTTACTAGAGCTTACTACAGCCGCTCGCGCACCTGGCGCAGCACCCGCTCTACCTCGTTGCGCATGGGGCCGCTCTCCACCACGTGGTTGTTGTTCATAAACGTGAAGGCCACCAGCCGGCCGCTTTTGGTGCGCAGGTAGCCGCACACGTTCAGGTTATTGCTAAGGGTGCCGGTTTTGCCCCACACCCAGGGGCCGGTGGCGTCGTGGTAGCGCTTGCGCAGGGTGCCCTGGCCGCCGCCGGCCGCCAGCAGGCTTAGCAGGCGGCGCTCGGGCACTTCCTGATGCAGCTTGAGGAGCAGGCCGGTGAGGCTGCGCGGAGTGACGAGGTTGAGGCGCGACAGGCCCGAGCCATCGACCCACAAAACCGGGTCGGGCAGCGTGCCGAGCAGGTTTTTGCGGGCGTAGCGAATCACGCGGCCGGTACTGAGCGAGTCGCGGTAGCCGATTTTGGTGCTGCACATCAGCAACAGCTGCTCGGCCAGGAAATTGTCGCTCACGCGCAGCATGCGGCGGTAGAGCGAATCCACGCGCAGCCCGTGGAGCGTGCGGATGGAGTCCTGTCCGGGCCGGGGCCGCCAGATGGCGCTGCTGGTGGCCCGGCGCAGGGTGTCGCCCAGCAGCCGCAGCATCAGCCCGCGGCTCGTCATGAAAGGCGTTTCATCGACCCACCTGCGGGCGGTGGGCAGCACGTAGAAGCGGTTTTCGTGCAGCGCACGGATGATGTGCGTGTCGGCGTCGAGGCCGGGCGTGCGCAGGTCGGCCGGGGCCGGGCCCACCAGCGGCGCAAAGTAGCGCGGCAGCACCCGAATGCGCGACTGCGGCACCAGCCCCGGCCGCACGGCCGCCACCCCGCCGTGGCGCACCGGCGCAGGCGGCGTGGCATAGAAGCGCACCGTGTTGCCATAAATCGGGAAGGCCGTGCGCTCGGCCTGGAAGTAGTAGCCGTAGTCGTCCCAGGTCCAGCCCGGGCCAAAAGGCGCAACAGTGGCAATGTCGCAGTAGGCCAGCGTTTTTTCCGGCCGGTCCAGCAGGAAGCTGTAGGCGCGGCGGCTGGGCACGTCGCCGTGCAGCAGGGTGGGGTCGCCGGTGCCCTGAAAAAACAGCGTATCGCGGCGGCTGAAGTAGCGCAGGCTGGGCAGCGAATCGGTGAGGATGTGCAGGCCGGCGTAGAGGCTGAACAGCTTCATGTTGCTGGCCGGCGTGAAGTATTTGGCCTCCTGATAGCCGTAGAACGGCCGGGTGCTGTCGGCATAAGCCAGGCTCATGCCCACCTGGTGCTGGCGCAGAATAGGCGAGGTGGCCAGCAGCGAATCGAGCCAGGGCAGCGGCTGGCCGGCCCGCACCACCAAGGGCGCACCGGCCGGCTTGTCGGTACCCGACTGGGCGCAGGCCGATAATTGGGTAATGCCCAAAGTGAGCAGCAGGAAGTAGAACGGGCGTAGCATCGGCCGCAACTTACGCAGCAAACGGGGCTGGGGTGGCTTTTTGATTTTTCAGAACGTCATGCCGAGCGTAGCCGAGGCATCTCGCGTGCAGCAGTAAACCAATCGTTGAAAAGGGTTACAAGCACAAGCGAAATGCCTCGGTTACGCTCGGCATGACGTTCTGAAAAATCAAAATCTGCCCCGCCCTGTTGTTGTCAACTTTTCCATCATACGAAGAAATTAACCCCTAAATCATGCCCTCCAACGCCTTATTCACGCCCTTCGCGCTGAAATCCCTCCACCTTAAAAACCGCATTGTGATGGCGCCCATGACCCGCTCTTTCTCGCCCAACGGCGTACCGGGCGCCGATGTGGCAGCCTACTACCGTCGCCGCGCCGAGGGCCAGGTCGGCCTCATCCTCTCCGAGGGCACGGTGGTGGAGCGCCCGGCCTCGTCCAACGACCCTAACATTCCGCATTTCTACGGCGAGCAGGCGCTGGCCGGCTGGCAGCACGTCATCGACGAAGTGCACGCCGGCGGGGGCAAAATGGGGCCGCAGCTCTGGCACATGGGCGTGATGGGCGAGCACCGCTCGGGCTGGAAGCCGTCGGAAAACTTCGAAGGCCCCTCCGGCCTGCTCAAGCCCGGCGAGGCCACGGGCAAAGCCATGACGGAAAACGACATCGCCGACACCATTGCCGCCTTCGGCCGGGCCGCCGCCGATGCCCAGCGCCTGGGTTTCGACTGTCTGGAGCTGCACGGGGCGCACGGCTACCTCATCGACCAGTTTTTCTGGGCCGGCATGAACCAGCGCACCGATGCCTACGGCGGCGACGCCCTGGCCGCCCGCAGCCGCATCGCCGTGGAACTGGTGCAGGAAGTGCGCCGCCAGGTGGGCGAGGAGTTCGTCATCAGCCTGCGCCTCTCGCAGTGGAAGCAGCAGGACTACGAGGTGAAGCTGGCCCACACGCCCCAGGAAATGGAAGCCTGGCTGCAGCCCCTGGCCGAGGCCGGCGTGGATATTTTCCACTGCTCGCAGCGCCGTTTCTGGGAGCCGGAATTCGAGAACGAAGGCTCCGATTTGAACTTCGCCGGCTGGGTGAAAAAGCTCACCGGCAAAACCACCATCACCGTGGGCTCGGTGGGCCTGTCGGGCGAGTTCCTGGCCGGCTTCGCGGGCGAAGCCTCCGAGCCGCGCGCCCTCGATGAGCTGCTGCGCCGGCTCGACCGCAACGAATTCGACCTCGTGGCCGTGGGCCGCCAGCTGATTGTGGACCCGAACTGGGTCGAAAAAATTGAGCAGGGCCGCTCCGGAGAGCTGAAAGGCTACAGCCGCGAGGCGTTGCGCACGCTGGTGTAAGCCCGGCGGTTTGTTTTTTTTAGTAGCGCGGACGGCAAAGTCCGCGCTACTTTTTACCGCTCAATGTGCTTCACCTTGGCCTCGTCCAAATCGAGTTGGGCTTCCTGCTGGCGCAGCACCTCGTCGTCGTATGAGTCGTGGTGGCGAAGATTCGTCAGGGCCTCGCGCTCCACCCGCAGCACGTCGAGCAGCACACGGTGGTACTGGCGCAGGGCATCACGCCCCGATTTGTCGGTATCAAGCGAATTGAGGGTATGGCTCGTGAGGCTCACCTCGGTTTCCATGCGCTGCTGGAGGCGGGCAACCAGTTCATTATTCTGAATTTCAGCCCTGTATTGTTTCTGCATGTACTTCACGGCGGCCGTGCGCAGGTGTAGGCGCACGCTGGCTTCCTGCTCTTCGAGCGGGTCACGGTCTTCCAGGTCTGCCACTTTGGTGAAACGAACGATGAGCGGCAGCGTGAGGCCCTGCACCACCAGCGTGACCAGAATAACCACGAAGGTGATAAACAGGATGAGGTTGCGCTGCGGGAAAGCCTGCCCGTTGGCCAGCAAAGGCACCGACAGGGCCGCCGCCAACGACACCACCCCGCGCATGCCGGCCCACCCCAGCACCAGCGGCCCCTGCCAGCCCGGGCTGGGCTCGCTCGCCCGCACGCTCCGGCTCAGCCAGCGCGGCAGGAAGGCCCCCGGATACACCCACAGCAGCCGCACGCCGATAACGACGCCACTCATAATCAGCCCATAAATGATGGCCTGCCACAGGGAGTAGTTCCCTAGCCCATTCACCACAATGGGCAGCTGCAGGCCAATAAGCATGAATACCAGCGCATTAAGCATAAACACCAGGCTCGACCACGAGCTGTTGGCCTGCAGGCGCGTGTTGGCATCGAACACCCGGTGCGAGAAATACGACATCAGCAGGCCCCCGCTCACCACGGCCAGCACCCCCGACACCTTTAGCTCCTCGGCCAGCAGGTACATCACGTAGGGCGTCATAAACGTGAGCACCGTGTTGATGTTGGCCGTGGTGGGCAGGTACTTATGCACGATATAGAAGCCGCCCGCCACCACCAGCCCCACGGCCAGCCCGCCCCCGGCCACCAGCAGAAAGCTCACCGCCGCCTGCTGCCACACAAACGTGCCCGACACCACCGCCGCCAGGGCAAACTGAAACACAATCAGGCTACTGGCATCGTTCAGCAACCCCTCTCCTTCCACGATGGAGGTGATGCGCTTGGGCACGCTCACGTCTTTGAGCACTGTGGCGGCGGCCACGGCATCGGGCGGCGAGATGATGCCGCCCAGCAGAAAGCCCAGCGCCAGCGTGAAGCCCGGAATGAGCCAATGGGCCACCACGGCCACAATGCCCGACGTGAAAACCACCAGCCCGAAGGCCAGCAGCATAATGGGCCGCCGCCAGCGCCAGAAGTCGTGCCAGGGAATATACCAGGCCCCCTCGTAGAGCAGCGGCGGCAGGAACACCAGAAAAATCACTTCGGGCGCAATCCGCACTTCCGGCAAGCCCGGCACAAAGCTGATGCCCAGCCCGCCCAGCACCAGAAAAATCGGATAGGAAATGCCGAGCTTCTGCCCCAGCATCACCAGCAGAAACGTGGCAAAGAGCAGGGCAAGCAGGAGCAGGAGGCTGGAGTGCAGCATGGGCATTGGGTTGGGTTGAACAACTCAAAGAAACGCCAGCCAGCCTGCGCCCGCGCAAAGTCGGGCCGGGCAAGCTCTTCATGCAGCGTTGCAGCACGTTCTTACCCGGCGATTCTCCTACTGGTGCCAGAGCCGCCGGCCCACCGTCGGGCGCCTGGGCCGGTCAAAAAGCACCACGTAGAGCACCCCAAGCAAGGGCGTGAGCAGCAGGGCCGTTAGCAGCCGCAGGTGCCAGTAGTGAACCGGGCTCAGCCCCCAGGCCTGGACGAGGTGATTGATGAAATGTGCCATTATTAAATGTATACATTTTCCATCAATTCTGCAATATTTCCCGAGCAATTCTGCAATCGTTTGTCCATACTGCCCCAATGTTTTTTCAAACGGCAGTATCTGCCCTGGCCCCATGAGCTTAGCGGGGCCCGGCAGGCTGCCGGGCCCTGTTTGCCGGACCCGCCCAGCGCAGATTTTCGGGCGTACCAAATTCGGCTGCCGTACTTTTGACTCCCGTCATGCCCGAACGCTCCAACCCCTCCCCCAGCGCGTCGGCAGCGAAATACATTTTCGTTACCGGCGGCGTCACTTCTTCACTCGGCAAAGGAATCATTTCCGCCTCGCTGGCCAAGCTTTTGCAGGCCCGCGGGTTCCGAGTCACCATTCAGAAGTTCGACCCCTACATCAACATCGACCCCGGCACTCTCAACCCGTACGAACACGGCGAGTGCTACGTGACCGACGACGGGGCCGAAACCGACCTCGACCTCGGCCACTACGAGCGGTTCCTGAACACGCCCACCTCGCAGGCCAACAACGTCACCACCGGCCGCATCTACGACCACGTCATCCGCCGCGAGCGCGAAGGCGCGTTCCTCGGCAAAACCGTGCAGGTGGTGCCCCACATCACCGACGAGATTAAGCGGCGCATGCTGCTGCTGGGCCAGAACGGCCAGTTCGACGTGGTGATTACCGAAATCGGCGGCTGCATCGGCGACATCGAAAGCCTGCCCTTCGTGGAGGCCGTGCGCCAGCTGCGCTGGGAATTGCCCGATGCCGACTCGCTGGTTATCCACCTCACGCTGGTACCCTATCTAAAGGCCGCCGGTGAGCTCAAAACCAAGCCCACCCAGCACTCGGTGCGCGACCTGCGCGAAGCCGGCCTGCAGCCCGACATTCTGGTCTGCCGCACCGAGCACCCGATGCCGCCCGAGATGCGCCGCAAAATCGCGCTGTTCTGCAACGTGAAAATTAACTCCGTAATCGAAAGCCTCGATGCCGACAGCATTTACTCCGTGCCGCTGCTCATGCGCAAGGAGGGCCTCGATGAGCGGGTTATCAAGCGCCTGAAACTGACCGGCGGCACTCCGCAGCCCGATTTGGAAGCCTGGAAAGATTTCCTCGGCAAGCTGAAGAACCCGACTGAGGAAGTAACCATTGCCTTGGTAGGCAAGTACGTAGAGCTGCCCGACGCCTACAAATCCATCAACGAAGCCTTTGTGCACGCCGGCGCTCAGAACGAGTGCAAGGTGACGGTGCGCAGCATCCAGTCCGACAACATCACGCCCGAAAACATTGCCGGCCTGCTGCACGGCTGCGATGGCGTGCTGGTGGCGCCCGGCTTCGGCGAGCGGGGCTTCGAGGGTAAAATTGCCGCCGTGAAATACGTGCGGGAAAACAATATTCCGTTCTTCGGCATCTGCCTGGGCATGCAGGTGGCCGTGGTGGAATACGCCCGCAACGTGCTGGGCCTGCTCGATGCCAACTCGACCGAAATGGACGCCCTCACGCCCAACCCCGTGGTGGCCATGATGGAAGAGCAGAAAAACGTAACCCTGAAAGGCGGCACCATGCGCCTCGGGGCCTACGCCTGCGACCTGCGCCGGGGCTCGAAAGCCGCCAAAGCCTACGCTAAAAACCACATCAGCGAGCGCCACCGCCATCGCTACGAATTCAACAACCAGTACCTCAAGCAGTTTGAGGATTCGGGCCTGCAAGCCACCGGCACCAATCCCGAAACGGGCCTGGTGGAAGTGGTTGAGCTGCCCACGCACCCCTGGTTTGTGGCCGGCCAGTTCCACCCCGAGCTGAAAAGCACCGTGGAAAACCCGCATCCGCTGTTCGTGCGTTTTGTGCGCGCCGCCATTCAGCACCGCAAGGGGTAGTCGGCCGCGTCGTCAGGAGTCGCCTGTCATCCTGAGCTTGCGAAGGACCTTATCACCGCTGAACGGTTTGCTGTAATGTCAAGCCATGCAAACGCGATAAGGTCCTTCGCTGAGCTCAGGATGACAGGCGACTTCATTCTTAATTCCTCATTCTTCCTTAAGCGCAGCGTCCCGCCGTACCTTTGCCCCTTCGCAACCTTTTTTACTAATGGATAGAAATTCAGCAACCGGCCTGTTCCTTATCTCGGCCTTGCTCCTCGTGTACCTGTTCTTCTTCAGCCCGAAGAACCCCGACGAAAAAGCCGCCGGCAAAACGCCGCCCGCGACCACCGCCGCTACCAAGGCCCCGGCCATTCCGTCCGTAGCCGCCCTGGCTCCGGAAACGGCCCTCGACACCACGGCCGGCGCAGCCAAGGACGTGAACCTGGCCAACGAAAACATTACCGTCACCTTCTCGACCCGTGGCGGCCGCGTAACGGCCGTGCGGATGAACAAGTACAAGACGTTCTTCGGCAAGCCGCTCGATTTGTTCGATGCCAGCAGCGCCCGCATGGACACCAAATTCCGGACCGTGGATGGCAAAACCATCCGGTTTTCGGATTTGAACTTCCAGGCCGTGCCTTCGCAGTCGGCGGCGGGCTCGGTGCTCACTTTCAGCGCCCCCGTGGCCGGCGGCAGCATCGTGCAGACCTACTCGCTGCCCGCCAATAGCTTCGAGCTGAAGTACGACCTGCGCCTGCTGGGCCTGGAGCGCACCGTGGCCCAGGAGCCGCTCACCTTCACCTTCGTGGACCAAGTGCGTCAGACCGAGCAGGACCTCAAGCAGAACCGCAACCACACCACCATCAACCATTACCTGGCCGCCGGCGACCAGGGCGCGCTGGCCGAAGCCAGCGAAAAGCCCGAGGAATACAAGGCCGCCGGCCCCGTGAAATGGGCCGCCCACAAGCACGACTTCTTCGTAGCTGGCCTCATCGCCGACCAACAGCCCTTCGCGGGTGGCGCGTTCAACGCCGACGTGAACCTGGAAGATTCCACGACCATCAAAACCCTGAGCTCGACGCTCACCATTCCGGTGGCCGAGGTGGAGCAGGGCCGTGGCCAGTACCGCTTCTTCTTCGGCCCGAACGCGTTCAACCTGCTGAAGCAGGTAACGCCGGAGTTCGACCGCAACGTGTACCTCGGCTGGGGCCTCTTCCGCTGGGTGAACCGCTTCGTGGTGCTGCCGGTGTTCCACTTCCTGGAGCAGTTCATCTCGTCCTACGGCGTAATCATCGCGCTGCTGGTGCTACTTATTAAGCTGGTAACGTGGCCGCTCACCTATAAAACCTACGAGAGCCAGGCCCGCATGAAAGTGCTGAAGCCGGAGATTGATGAGCTGAAAGCCAAGCACGGCGACGACGCCACCAAGGTGCAGCAGGAAACCATGAAGCTGTACCAGGAATTCGGCGTGAGCCCCTTGAGCGGCTGCGTGCCCACCCTGCTCACGCTGCCGATTCTGTTCGCCATGTTCCAGTTCTTCCCCAACGCCATTGAGCTGCGCCAGCAAAGTTTTCTGTGGGCCAAGGACTTGAGCAGCTATGACGTGTTCATCAAGCTGCCCTTCTACGTGAAATGGTACGGCGACCACGTTTCGATGTTCACCCTCATGATGACGGCCTCCACCCTGCTCATGACCTGGCAGAGCAACCAGACCAACACGGCCATGCAGGGCCCCATGAAGACCTACAGCTACCTGATGCCCATCATCTTCCTGTTCGTACTGAACAGCTTCGCGGCGGGCCTCACTTGGTACTACTTCGTGTCGAACGTCATCACTTTCGCGCAGCAGGCCATCACCAAGACGTTCGTGGACGACACGAAAATCCGCGCCCAGCTCGACGCCAACAAAATCAAAAACAAGGACAAGAAGCCCGGCGGCATTCAGGGCCGCATTGCCGAGGCGATGAAGGCCGCGCAGGAGCGCGAGGCCCAAGCCAAGCGCAAATCATAACCAGCACCGCCGCTATTTGAACGTCATGCTGAGCGGAGCCGAAGCATCTCGCGTGTGGTAGTAACTCAATCGATTGGATTACTATTGCACGCGAGATGCTTCGGCTCCGCTCAGCATGACGTTCTTGATTTAACTAATTCTAAAAGCCGGCAATCCGAAACCGTAGGCACGGTTTTCGTATTGCCGGCTTTTTGTTACCATCTTTCACCCCAATCTTTCTGCACCCCAACCGCCATGCGCCATTTTCCGCTCCTGCTGCTGCTCAGTTTCTTTAGCCTCAGCTTCATGCTGCCCGCCTGTGCCCAGCGTGTACATACCAAAAAAGTAAAATCGAAAACTGCCGGACAAAAGGCCGTAGCTCCCGTCCAGACGGCCACTCCTGCGGCCGAGGGCCCCGTTATCACTTTCGAGCGCACGCCCTGCTACGGCATCTGCCCGGCCTACACCATGCAGGTGTATGCCGATGGCCGCGTGGCCTACGAAGGTCGCCGCGCCGTGCCAGTGCTGGGCAAGCACGACCTGAAACTGTCCGCCGCCGCCGTGGCCGATATGCTGCGCCAGGCCAAAGAAGCCCACTTCGACACATTCGATAAGCGGTACTCGCGCAACACCTCCGACCTGCCCAGCACCGTCGTAGCCATCCGCCAGCCCAACGGCACGCTCAAAACCGTGACGGTTGAGGAAGGCGCCCCCGAAAACGTGAAAAACCTCTTCATCTATCTCGGCAACCAGTTCGACCAGCTGGCCCAGCTGAATGGCATAGAGAAGTAGGAGTAGCGGCCCAGCGCAATGCAGTGAAGCATCCGGTTACGTCTGAACCACTCGTTCGGGCGTAACCGGATGCTTCACTGCGTTACCAGCCTGGGTGTTTGATTGGCGCGGCCACCGGTGCCATTACCAGAACACCGCCCGGAAGGCCCGCAACGCCGCCGGATGGTAGATGGTGGCGTGGGTTTCCTGCGGCATGGCCTCGTAGTGCCAGTGGCCGGCGCGGGGGCCGGCGGCCTGCACCAGCTGGCGCGTGGCGGTCGTATCGCCCTGGCTGCTGGTGGCCAGGTAGGCGCTCACGGCCGGGCGGCCGGGCGCCTTCAGCCGGGTAGCAGCCTCTTTGGCCAACTGGCCATTGTTCCACCACAGGCTGGGGTCGAAGGCGAGGTAGGTATTGAAAAGCTGGGGCTCCAGCAGCAGGGTTTCGACCACGAACAGGCCAGCCAGCGACTCGCCCACAATGGCCGTTTCGGCGGTGGTGCGGTAGCGCTGCCGCACCTGCGGCATCAGCTCCTCGCGGATGAACTGCCGGTAGGCGGCCGAACCGCCCACTTTAGGCGCGATTTTGCGGTCTTCGGCCCTGGTGGTGGGGCCGGTGAGGTCGCGGCGGCGCTGGGTATTTTCGATGCCTACGAGGATGAAGGGCCGCATGGCACCATTGCCGGTCAGCACCTGCACGAGGCCCGCGATGTGCAGAAAGTCCTCCTCAATTCCGCCATCGGGCATGTACAGCACGGGCAGCCGAATGGTCGCCGAGTCGGCATAAGCCGGCGGCAGGTACACGTTGATGCGCCGGGTTTCGCCCAGGACTTTCGATGCGAGGGTGAAAGTCTGGCCGATGGTCAGCGGGCTGGCGGCGGCAGTCGCCTTGGTGGCTTGGGCGCGCACGCCCTGCTCACCGGCCACTGCCAGCACCACCGTCGAGAGCAAAACCAGCAAATTCCGCATCGTCAATACCTACTTTAATGTGAATGGTTATTCCTTACGCACGCGCTCCAGCAGCAGCTGGTTCATGGGGTTTGGGGTAAGGCCACGCACGTTGTTCTGCGTCAGGCGCACTACCTCGTCGTAATAAAGGCTGATGACGGGCGACTCCTCCACCACGATGCGGTCCATAGCCTGGTACAGCGCCGTGCGTTTGGCCACGTCCTGGGTGCGGCGGGCTTCGTCGTATAGCTTGTCGTAGGCCGCGTTTTTGAAGTGGGTTTTATCGGGGCCGGCGGGGCTGAAGTTGGGGCTGTAAAACAGGGCCAGGTAGTTTTCGGCATCCGGATAGTCGCCCAGCCAGCTTTTGGCGAAGAAGGCCACCCGGCCATTATCCACCAGGTCCTGCTGCGCGGCCGATTGGTTGATGTCAATCTGCACCTGTACGCCCACGTTGGCCCACTGCTTCTGCATGTATTCGCCTAGCTCCTTGCGTTCCAGCACGGTACTCAGGCGCAGCTTCAGGGGGCGCTGGGGGCCGTAGCCGGCGGCGCGTAGCAGCTGGCGGGCCTTTTGCGGTTGGTAGGTGTAGCCGGGTACCTCTTTTTCGGAGAACGAGGGCAGGGCCGTGGGCACAAAGCCCGAGGTACCGGCGTGGCCCACCCGGTTCAGCAGGTAGGTCAGCATTTCGGGTTTGTTGAGGGCGTAGTTCAGGGCCTGGCGCACGCGCTTGTCGCGCAGAGCCCGGCCCTGAATGGCCTGCTCCCCAATCAAATTGGCCGAATCGAGCTGAAACCCCAGGTATTCGGTGTTCAGGTACGGCGCTTTCTGCACCGTAAACTTGCCTTGAAAATCGGCCCGGATGGTGCCATCGGGGTGCATAATAAGGTCGCGCGAGCCGGCCCGGATGCCCGATAGGAAATCGAGCTTACCCTGCATAAAGGTCAGAAACTCCGTTTTGCGGTCGGGCAGGAAGCTCACCGCCACGGCATCAAGGTAGGGCAGTTTGCGGCCCTGCTGGTCGGTGCGCCAGTAGTTCGGGTTGCGCTCGTAGAGCAGGATATTGCCTTCGTCCCAGAGCTTGAACCGGAACGGCCCCGTGCCCACCGGATGCTCGCGGAAGTCCTTGCCATACTTTTCCACGGCCTCGTGCGGCACTACGTAGGCATAGGGCATTGTAAGAATGCCCAGAAACGGAATGAACGGCTCCTTTAAGTGAATGCGCAGCGTCGAGTCGTTTGCCGCCACAAACGCCGTGTCGCTGATGCTGCCATCGGGTTTCTCCAGCACCTTGCCCCGAAAAATCCAGCCGCCCGAGCTGGCCGTGGCTGCATCTAAGATTCGTTTGAAGCTGTAGACGAAGTCGGCGGCCTTCACTTCCCGGCCCTTGCCGCTGGCGAAAACATCGCTGTCGTGAAACCGCACGCCCGGCCGCAGCACGAAATTATACGTTCGCCCATCGGGCGAAATCGTGTAGCGCCGAGCCAGCGCGGGCACCGGCAACAGCGTCGAATCCAGCTCCATCAACCCGTTGAACAGCTGCGAAACGGCCCAGGAGTTGGCCTGGTTGCGGGCAAAAGCGGGGTCGAGCGAGGACAGGGCTTCGGGCTGGTTGTAGCGGAACACGCGGCGCTCGTCGGCGGCCGGGCGGGCCGCGTCGTGGCAGCCGGCCAGCACCAGCGCGCCCACCGAAAGTCCAAACAGTTTAGCCGAGCAGCCAGCCCAACGAACCAAAAAAGGGGCCATGCGAACAGGGAAAGAATGTATCTTTGTGCAATGCTACGGCAAAAGTTATTAGTTATTAGTTGTCAGTTGTTCGTTGTCAGTTGTTAGTCCGTGAGGCTCAGAAGTCCCGCGAACCAACCCTGAAGACTCAACAACCAGCAACTGACAACGAACAACTGACAACTGACAACTAACTCCAATGGGAAAAATCATCGCGGTAGCCAATCAGAAAGGCGGCGTGGGCAAAACCACTACCTCCATTAACCTCGCGGCGTCCCTGGCCGCCCTGGACTACCGGACCCTGCTCGTCGACGCCGACCCCCAGGCCAACGCCACTTCGGGCGTGGGCTACGACCCCAAGGACATCCAGAACAGCATCTACGAGTGCATGGTCGACGGCATTAATGCCCGCGACATCATTGTGCCCACCAACATTCTGCCTCACCTCGACCTCATGCCCTCCCACATCGACTTGGTGGGGGCCGAGGTGGAGATGATAAACCTGCCCAACCGCGAGGAAAAAATGAAGGAGGCCCTGCGCCCCCTCGCCGACGAGTACGATTTCATTATCATCGACTGCTCGCCCTCGCTCGGCCTCATCACCGTCAACGCCCTCACGGCGGCGCATTCGGTTATTATCCCGGTGCAGTGCGAATATTTCGCCCTCGAAGGTCTGGGTAAGCTCCTGAATACCATCAAAATCATTCAGAGCCGCCTCAACACCGAGCTCGAAATCGAAGGCATTCTGCTCACGATGTACGACGTGCGCCTACGCCTGAGCAACCAGGTGGTGGAGGAAGTGCGCATGCACTTCCAGCAGTTGGCTTTCGATACCATCATCCCCCGCAACGTGAAGCTGAGCGAATCGCCCAGCTTCGGCATCCCCGTCATTCTGCACGACGCCGAGAGCAAAGGCTCCATCAGCTACCTCAACCTGGCCCGCGAAATCGTGGAGAAAAACAGCGTGGAAGCTACTGAAGAAACGGCCGAGGACGAGCGGATTTAAGGCATGGCTTCCTACGCTGAAGCAATGGGGTTAGTGCCGGATTTTCGGATTAACTATATGCTCTTCAGTCCAGAGGAAGGTGGGCGTAAGACCCCGCATTACCAAGGCATTCGGTGGGATTTCTCATACGAAAACGAAACGATTGGCAAGCCGAATCAGGTATTTTTAATTTGGCCGGAGTTCATTTCTGATTCTAGCGAAATACTGCCGGAAAATGAAGCAATGCCCAAGCACGGCCTAGCCGATATGTTCATCGTGAACCCGGCATTTCGAGCGTTTCATGCCCAGCATATCAAGGTGGGTATGCGCGGCTATTTCAGAGAAGGGTCTAGCAAAATTGCCTTGTGCGAAGTTGTTGAGATTTTCGCGCTTCACCGGAATCCGCAATCGTAACGCAAGCCCCAGCGGGGCGACATATCGGTAGTAACCAAAGCTCCTCCAGATTCTCAAAGCCCCATCGGGGCGACATTCGTTGAACGAGTGTCGCCCCGATGGGGCTTCATCGTTCTAAGCGCCCCTCGGTTTTCTACCAATATGCCGCCCCGCTGGGGCTAATTTCAACCTCAACCGCTCGCTCCAAACTTATCGGCTTGCCCTTCGCCCAACAATCCGTAATTTTGACATCCGCTGCCGTAGGCCTTTTATGGGCCCGGCCGATGAACTATGGCTTTAGAGAAGAACGAAGAGAAATTGCAAGCTGCCCTGGCCGCCGCCGCCGCAGTGAAACGCAAGAGCGGGCTGGGCCGGGGCCTCAACGCCCTGATTGAAGGCAGCTACGAGAAAAAAGGCGACCGGCCCAACTCCGGCGACCGGCTCGTGTCGCACCCCGTCAATTCGGTGGGCTTCATTTCCGTCGAGCACATCGAGGCCAACCCCTACCAGCCCCGCACGCACTTCGACAAGGAAGCGCTGCAGGAACTGGCCGACAGCATTAAAATTCAGGGCATTATTCAGCCCGTAACGCTGCGCCAGCTCGGCACTAACTCCTACCAGCTCATCAGCGGCGAGCGCCGCCTGCAGGCCTCCAAACTGGCCGGCCTGGATACGATTCCGGCCTACATCCGCAAGGCCGACGACCAGCAGATGCTGGAAATGGCTCTGATTGAGAACATTCAGCGCGAAAACCTGAATGCCATCGAAATTGCCCTCAGCTACCAGCGCCTGCTGAGCGAGTGCAACCTGCGCCAGGAAGAATTGGGCGACCGCGTGGGCAAAAACCGCACGACCGTGACCAACTACCTGCGCCTGCTCAAGCTGCCGCCCGATGTGCAGATTGGCCTGCGCGATGCCGAAATCAGCATGGGCCATGCCCGCGCCCTCATCGGTCTCGACGATGCCAAGCTGCAGGTCGAGCTGTTTCGCAAAACCGTGGCCGAGGAGCTCTCCGTGCGCCGCGTAGAGGAGCTGGTGCGCAACGGCTACGGCCGCAACGGCACCGAGGCCAAGCCCAAGGCCGACGGCGATGCCACGCCCGCGCCGCCCGCCGTGCCGGTGGCCGAAATCCGCCGCGCCGAGCGCCACCTCACCGACCGGTTTGGCTCGCGCGTGCAGGTGCGCCCCACGCCCAAAGGCAACGGCGAAATCAAAATCGCCTTCGACTCGGTGGAGGACATGCAGCGCATTCTGCACATTCTGCAGCCGTCGTAACCCGTCCGTATCGGTGCCCGCGCCCGTTAGGGGGCGCGGAGCACGCTAAATACCGGCCCCTGCCGTTAGCTGGTTTGTTATGAAAAAACGGATTTCCTTTCTGGCCTTTGCCGGGTTGCTGCTGAGTAGCCTGCTGGCCAGCCACGCCGGCTACGCGCAGGTATTCGACCCGAACCCGGCACCCACTCGTACCCCGGCCGCTATTCTGGCCGACACCACCGAGCGCCGGGAAGTAGTGGTGACGCCCGCCGCCAAGAGGCAAAAAGCCGCCGCCGACTCGGCCAGGCGCACTGAGCATATGTTCCGGGCCTTTGGCTTCAAGGGCATCCGCCTCACGCGGCCCGGCAAGGCGGCCATGCTGGCCCTGGTGCTACCCGGCGCGGGCCAGATTTACAACCACCGCTACTGGAAGCTGCCGCTTGTATATGGTGCGCTGGGCGGCGTGATTTACGGTGAGTATTTTTACCAGAAGGGCTACAGGGAATTTGCCGACGCGTACAACAATATCACGGACAGCAAGATAAACCCGCAAACGGGCGTCGCTTATAAAGTTCTCGATGGCAACCTGGGCGACCGCGCCAAGCTGGTGCGCAGCGTAGACGGCCTCAACACCGGCGTAATATTCTACCGGGGCTACCGCGACATTTTCTACCTCTACATCGGCCTGGCCTACGGCCTGCAAATTGTGGATGCGCTGGTTGATGCCCACCTCCAGGATTTTGACGTGAGCGACGACCTGAGCCTGCACTGGGAACCCCGCATGCTGGCCGTGCCCGGGCAAACGAGCTTCCTGCCCACGGCCCCGGGCGTCATGTTTGCGCTGCGGGTCAAATAAGCATTCCGGCCATTTTTCCCTCTCCATCTGCCAGTTACTGCATTCCGACTACCTGAACAAATGAAAATTCTTCTCATCGGCTACGGCAAAATGGGCCAGACCATTGGCGCACTGGCCGCCCAGCGCGGGCACGAAATTGCGGGCATTGTGGACCTGCACGCCAGCCAGTCGAACATCCGCGATTTCACGCCGGAAACCGTCGACGTTGCCATCGAATTCACCCACCCCGACTCGGCTTTTGCCAACGTGATGACCTGCCTGGGCCAGGGCATTCCCGTGGTGTGCGGCTCCACCGGCTGGCTGCATCATTTTGAGGAAGCCCGCGCCCTCACTACCGAGCTGGGTGGCAGCTTGTTCTACGCCTCCAACTACAGCGTGGGCGTGAACCTGTTCTTCCACTTCAACGAGTACATCGCGGCCAAAATGGCCCAATACGGCGGCTACGACGTGGCGATGCGCGAAATTCACCACACCCAGAAAATCGACCAGCCCAGCGGCACCGCCCTCACGGCGGCCGAAGGCATCCTGCGCCACTTCCCCACCAAAACCACCTGGCGCAACGCCGCCGCCGAGCTGCCCGCCGAGCTGGCCATCATCAGCGAGCGCACCGGCGACGCGGTGGGTACGCACATCGTCACCTATACCTCCGACGTGGATACGCTGGAGCTGAAGCACGAGGCCCACAGCCGCGAAGGCTTTGCCCTGGGGGCCCTGCTGGCGGCCGAGTGGCTGCCCGGCCGCCCGGGCGTTTTCGGAATGAAAGAGCTGCTGGATTTGTAGTCCTTCCGGCTTCCAGGGCTGGCGCTGCGCGGCCCCGGCATTCTGCTACGTTTCTTTGCCTGATATTCATTGCCAAGCCCAAGCTTGCTCCCCCCATGTCCCTGCTCAAAACCGACCCCACTGCTCCGCCCCAGCCGACCAAAACGAAAACCCGCGAATGGGCCGATTCGCTGATTTTTGCCATCGTGGCCGCCACGCTCATCCGCTGGGCCACGTTTGAGGCGTACACGATTCCCTCCCCCAGCATGGAGTCGTCGCTGCTGGTGGGCGACTACCTGTTTGTGAGCAAGCTGCACTACGGCCCCATCACGCCCCAAACGCCCTTGCAGGTGCCCCTCACGCACCAAACCCTGTGGGGCACGGGCCTGAAAAGCTATTCCGACCTCATCCAGCTGCCCACGTTCCGGCTGCCGGGCTTCTCCGAAATCAAGCGCAACGACGTGGTGGTGTTCCATGTGCCCCACGAAACGCAATACCCCGCCGACCTGCGCACCAACTACATCAAGCGCTGCGTGGCCGTGGCCGGCGATACGCTCGAAATCAAAGACGGCAAAGTATTCCTCAACGGGAAGCCCGGCGTAACCCCTCCCGGCCTGCAAACCACCTACTTCACGCAGGTCGACAACCCCAACGATGAAGTACTGGCCGCCCTGCGCGCCCAGGGCGTGGTGGACTACGACCAGCCCGGCGGCATGCCCCAGGCCGTACCCGGCCCCACCCAGGGCACCTACGGCTACACCATCAGCTGCACGCAGGCCGCCGCCGATTACTTCAAAAAGCAGCCCTACGTGAAGGCCATGACGGTGCTCCAGCCGCAGGTTATGCTATTCCCCGACGTGGCCGATTTCCACGGCTCGATGGCCATGAGCGCCACCCCGCGCAACTGGAATCTCGATAACTATGGCCCGCTGCCCATCCCCAAAAAGGGCCAGACCATTGCCCTCTCCCCCGCCAATGCCGCCATCTACTTCAAGATAGTGGCCCGTTACGAGCACAACGAAGGCATTACCTGGCAGGATGGCATGATTTACCAGAATGGTAAAATGCTCACCAGCTACACCCTGAAGCAGAACTACTACATGATGATGGGCGACAACCGCCACAACTCGGAAGACTCGCGCTTCTGGGGCTTTGTGCCCGAAGACCATGTCGTGGGCAAGGCCGTCCTCATCTGGCTCTCAACGGACCCCAACGCCGACTTCTGGCACAAAATCCGCTGGAGCCGTTTGTTCAACATCATTCATTAGGTCAGTTAAAAGTGAGGAGTTAAGAGTTGCCAGGGCCATTCCTGCTAACTCTTAACTCCTCACTTTTAACGCTTAATTCCCTTTACCATTTCACCGGCGTCAGCTTATGCTCTGCCAGCCAGGCATTGGCTTTGCTGAATGGCTTGCTGCCGAAAAATCCTTTGTCGGCCGCGTAGGGAGAAGGATGTACCGATTTTATAACCAAGTGCTTGCGCTCATCAATGAGCTCCGATTTTTTGCCCGCGTAAGCGCCCCACAGGATGAACACGACGTGCGCTTTCTCGTTGGAAACCTTGCGAATAACCTCATCAGTAAATTCTTCCCAGCCTTTTTTCTGGTGCGAGGCCGGCTCGGTGGCGCGCACCGTGAGCGTGGCGTTCAGGAGCAGCACACCCTGCTCGGCCCAACGGTCGAGGTTGCCGTTGGGCGCGGGGGGCGTGCCGGGGATATCGGCTTGCAGCTCCTTGAAAATATTGATGAGTGAGGGTGGCGTGCGCTGCCCCTCCTGCACTGAGAATGACAGGCCGTGTGCTTGGTTTTTGCCGTGGTACGGGTCCTGCCCCAGAATTACGACCTTAACCTTATCGAACGGCGTGGCCTCGAAGGCGTGGAAAATATTGGAGCCCGCCGGGTAAACCGTGGCCGTGGCATATTCGCCTTTCACAAACGCGATGAGGCGCTGGAAATAAGGCTTTTCGAACTCGGCGGCCAATACGGGCCGCCAGCTTTCGGCTATCTTTACCATTGAAGTTTTTGAGAAAATAAACGGGATTTGTGCGGCGTTCTGGAGCCAAATTTGCGTAAAACCAATTCTGGCGGGCGGCTGTTACGCCCGCAGCTACCTCTTAGCTCCGCCGATTATGCCCACCACCACTACGCAAGGCGTCACCGTTTCGGTTACGACCAATTACTTGCCCGACTACTCCAGCCCCGGCCAGGAGCATTTTGTATTCGCCTACAAAATCGATATTCGCAACGACAGCGAGTTCACCGTGAAGTTGTTGCGCCGCCACTGGCACATTCACGATGCCAATGGGGTGGTGCGCGAAGTAGAGGGCGAAGGCGTGGTAGGCCGCCAGCCCGTGCTGGAGCCCGGCGAGTCGCACCAGTACGTGAGCGGCTGCAACCTAAAATCAGGCGTGGGTAAAATGTGCGGCACCTACCTCATGGAGCGCCTGGCCAACGGCCAGGAATTCACGGTTGAAATCCCGGAGTTCACCCTGATGGTACCCTACCGGTTGAATTAACCACCTATTATTGCATGAAGTAGCGCGAACTTTGTAGTTCGCGTTCCCGGACGAGCCGTTGTAACGGCGCGGGGACGCGAACTACAAAGTTCGCGCTACTCTTTTGTTTCAACTCCTCGCCTACCTCCGCTTCTGGCTTCGTTCAGGCAATGCCCACGGGCTGCACTCGCCGTTTGTGTTCGGCCTCTACACCTCAGCCGTTCGGCACGAGGGCACCTACGGGGCCTACGGGGCCATTGAGGCGCGGCGGCAGCAGTTGCTCGACAGCCCGACCAGCATTAGCGTTACCGATTTGGGCGCGGGCTCGCACACCGGCGCGGGCCGCCAGCGCCGCGTGGCCGACATTGCCCGCACAGCCGCCAAGCCGGCCCATTTGGCGCAGCTGCTGTTTCGGCTGGTCAATTATTTCCGGCCCACTACCATCTTGGAGTTGGGCACTTCCCTGGGCCTCACCACGGCCTACTTGGCCGCCGCCGACTCGCGCCATACCGTCATCACCTTCGAGGGCTGCCCCAACGTGGCAGCCGTGGCCCGCGAAACCTTCGCGGCGCTGAGTATCGGCAATGTGCGCGTTGTGGAGGGCAATATCGATGACACCCTCGCTCCCGCCCTGGCAGCGCTGGGCAAACCTGTGGACTTTGCCTTTTTCGATGGCAACCACCGCTACGAGCCCACGCTACGCTACTTCGAGCTGTGCCTGGCCCACCGCACCGACGAATCGGTGTTTGTGTTCGATGACATCCACTGGTCGGAGGAAATGGAGCGGGCCTGGGAGGCCATCAAAATCCACCCCGACGTGACGGTGACGGTGGACTTGTTTTACGTCGGATTGGTCTTTTTTCGGAAGAATCAGCCCAAGCAGCATTTCTCGCTGCGGGTGTGAGTATTCCGAACGGTTATCCTGAGCGCAACGAAGGACCTTCTCACTTTTAGATGGTGTTCTTCATGCGTGAGAGGGTCCTTCGCTGTGCTTAGGATAACAATCGGCACAAGCTAAAGCATGTGCTACAAGGCTACGGCAGCTGGTTCAGCTCCACCTCACCCCGGTCCTGAATGGCCTGGCGCACGCGCGTCAGCTTTTGCAGCAGGGCTTCGAGCTGGTCGAGCGGCAGCATGTTGGCTCCGTCGGAGAGCGCCGTGGCGGGCGTGGGATGGGTTTCGATAAACAAGCCATCGGCCCCCACCGCGATGGCGGCTTTGGCAATGGTTTCGATGAGGGCGGGCTGGCCACCGGTCACGCCGCTGGCCTGGTTGGGCTGTTGCAGCGAGTGCGTCACGTCCATCACCACGGGCACCCCAAACTGGCGCATGGTGGGCAGGTTGCGGAAATCGACCACCAATTCGGAGTAGCCGAAGGAATTGCCGCGCTCGGTGAGAATGACGTTGAGGTTGCCGGCTTGGCGCACCTTGTCTACGGCCCATTTCATGGCCTCGCCGCTCAGAAACTGGCCTTTTTTGATGTTGACAACCTTGCCGGTTTGCGCGGCGGCTACCAGCAAATCAGTTTGCCGGCACAGGAAGGCCGGGATTTGCAGCACGTCCACGTACTCGGCCGCCAGCGCGGCTTCGGTCGATTCGTGGATGTCCGTGACCGTGGGCACGCCGATTTCACGCCCTACTTTTTGCAGAATGCGCAGCGCTGTTTCGTCGCCGATGCCGGTGAATGAGTCCAGCCGCGAGCGGTTGGCCTTGCGGTATGAACCCTTGAAAATGAAGGGAATCTGGAGCTTATCCGTCATGTGCTTGATGCGCTCGGCAATGCGCAGGGCCATGTCCTCGCCCTCGATGACGCAGGGGCCGGCCATGAGGAAGAACTGGCCGGAATTGGTGTGGCGGAAGTGCGGGAGGGTGTTGGCGAGGGCTTGGAGCATGGGTTTCGGGGGATGTAGCGCGAAGCGGAAGCTTCGCGGAGCGTAGAACAAATTGGCAAGTGACACGGCCGGACGCAAAGCTTACGCTTCGCGCTACAACCTATTTCTTTTTTAGACAAATAAACAGCTCCCGCCCCTGCCGGGGCTTGAGCGAATTGGTAGCCGTTTCGAAATGGCGAAACGCAAAGTAGGGCGCGAAGTACGCTCGGTATTCCTCGCGGCTGCCACCGAATGGCGGCTCCTGCACGGGGCCGAAATCGGTATCGAAGAGCAGGCCCATGAGCGTGCCGCCAGGCCGCAGCAGGTGGGCGCACTGGCGGGCATAGGCCGGGCGCAGCGCGGGGTTGAGGGCGCAGAAAAACGTCTGCTCCACAATTAAATCGTAGGCCGGGGCGTTGGGCAGGGCAAAGAAGTCCGCCAACAGAAGGTGCTCGCGGGGGAAATCGGGCACGCGGGTGGCCAGCGCCGCCAAGGCCTCCGGGGCAATATCGGCCACGAATACCTGCCGGAAACCCAACTGGTGCAGGTATTCGGCTTCGTAGGCGCGGCCGGCCCCGGGAATGAGGATGCGCGGCTGCGCGGCTACATCGAGCTGGTCGAAATAATCGCGTAGCGGCGGGGTGATGGTATGGGCATCCCAGCCGTCGCGGCCGGTGGCGTAACGTGCTTGCCAGTAGGCCGCATCGAAGTTCGCAGAAACCGTTTCCATATGGCCGAAGTATAGAATAAACTTGCCAGGGCAATAAAGTCCCCTATTTTTACGCCAAAGGTACGCGGCGCACTGCGGCACCATCCTTGATTTTTTTCTCGCTACTCTCGCTTAACTATTCCCGCATGGACCCGAACGAAACCCCCGAACCCCGCTCCAACAACAGCCGCGTCCTCCTTTGGGTAGCTCTCGTGCTGGTGCTCCTGGGCATCAACGGCGTTCTGTTTTACCTCAACCAGCAAAAAGGTCAGCAGAACGAAGTGCTGACTACCGAAGTAAAAGCTAAGGACAGCAAGCTCCAGGAGCAAATCAAGCAGTACGAAGCCCTGAAGGCTGATTTTGAGCGCCAAAGCTCAGAGCTGCAGGCGCTGGGCCTGAGCAACGACTCGCTCGAATCCAAAATCGCCGGCGTGAATGCCGACCTGTTGAAACTGCGCTCTTTCAAGGCCGGCAGCTTTTCCATTGCCCAGCAAAACCTGTTCAAGAAACGCGCCCAGAACCTGGAAGGCCAACTGCGCAAAAAGGACGACGATATTGCCCAGCTGAAGAAGGACAATGAGTCGCTCTACACCGAAACCACCACGCTGAAGGAAAAGCAGAACAAGCTGACCGATACCATCAGCACGGTGGTGCGCAGCAATAAGGAGCTGTCGGAGAAAGTATCGGTAGCCTCGCGCCTGCAGGCCGACAACATCCACGTCGCCATCATCACCTCCAAAAACAAGGAGAAGGAGGACGACAAGGAGGAGTTCAAAGCCAAGCGCGTGGAGAAAGTCAAAATCACCGCCAACCTGGCCCGCAACGACGTGTCGCCCAAGGAAACCAAAGCCATTTACCTGCGCATCCTGGAGCCCGATGGCGCGGCCCTCTACAACCTGAGCACCGGCGGCGGCACCTTCACCGTGGACGGCCAGGAGGCTTTCTACACCCAGAAGCAGGACGTGGTGTATGACAACACCCGGCAGAAACTGGAATTCGTGTACGCCAAGGGTGCCGAATACAAGAAAGGCCTGCACACGGTGGAGCTTTACGAAAGCGGCCAGTTGATGGGCAAAACCACTTTCACCTTGAAATAAGTCTTAACCGCGGATTTATCGGATTGCTCGGATTCGTCGGATTTTGTGGACGATTTAGGACATCAAAAAAGGCTGCCAATCGGCAGCCTTTTTTGATGTCCTTGGGTAGTTGGTATACGCTGAGAATCGTCCACAAAATCCGACGAATCCGAGCAATCCGCAGTTCAGACAGCGCGCTCGAACTCATCCAGCTGCGCGGTGGCAGCGGCAATGTCCTCGGCAAACAGCGTAATAACCGCGCC
Organism: Hymenobacter artigasi; assembly: GCF_012275535.1. Classification (GTDB taxonomy): domain Bacteria; phylum Bacteroidota; class Bacteroidia; order Cytophagales; family Hymenobacteraceae; genus Hymenobacter; species Hymenobacter artigasi. The sequence continues at coordinate 150,970 of NZ_JAAVTK010000011.1, forward strand.
CTGAGGAGCCGTTTTCAGGACGTGGGCAATGGCATCGGGCTCCTTTTCGATGTAGGTGATTTTCAGGTCGGGCTTGTCGAGGCGCAGGCCGCGCTCCATGATTTCGCGCAGGAACTCCTTCGTCTTGCCGCGCAGGTCGCGGTCCTGGCGCAGGATGACTTCATCGAAGATGCGGCCCGCGATGCGGGCGAAGCCCAGTGTGTCTTCGTCGCGGCGGTCGCCCAGGCCCGATACTACGCCGATTTTGTGCGTAGCCGGCGTGGCCTCCATGAACTCGGCAAATTTGGTGATGCCCGCCGTGTTATGGGCGTAGTCCACAATCACCTCGAACTTGGGGAATTTGTACACGTTCATGCGGCCCGGCGTTTTCGTGGCCGAGGGCACGAACGTGCGGAAGGCGGTTTTGATGTCGTCGCTCTCGAACCCGGCCAGGTAGCCGGCCAGCCCCGCCGCCAGGCAGTTCTCAATGTTGAAGCCCGCCCGGCCCTCAAACGTGACCGGAAACTCGGCGGCGCGGTCGATGCGCAGCTTGTAGCTGTTGCGGTAAATTGTGACGTAGCCTTCCTCATACACCGCCGCCACGCCGCCGGCCTCCACGTGCTCCAGAATGCGCGGGTTGTTCTCGTCCATGCTGAACAGGGCCACGCGGCAGTCCACGGTGCGGGCCATGGCGTACACCAAGTCGTCGTCGGCGTTGAGTACGGCCCAGCCGTTCTTGCGCACCGTGCGGGGCAGCACGCCCTTCACAGCAGCCATTTCCTCCACGGTGTAGATATCGCGCATGCCGAGGTGGTCGGCCGCCACGTTGGTCACCACTGCAATGTCGCAGCTATGGAAGCCCAGGCCCGAGCGCAGCATGCCGCCACGGGCGGTTTCGAGCACGGCGTAGTTCACCGTGGGGTCTTTCAGCACGAACTCGGCGCTCTGGCCGCCGGTGCAGTCGCCGGTTTGCAGCTGCACACCCTGGATGTAGATGCCGTCCGTGGTCGTGAAGCCCACTTTGTAACCCTTACTGGCCACCAGATGCGCAATAAGGCGCGTGGTGGTGGTTTTGCCGTTCGTGCCCGTCACGGCAATAATCGGAATACGGGCCGTACTGCCGCGCGGAAACAGCATGTCGACCACCGGCGCGGCCACGTTGCGGGGCAGGCCCTCGGTGGGTGCAATGTGCATGCGGAAGCCGGGCGCGGCATTCACCTCAATCACGGCACCCCGGCTCTCGTTGAGCGGAATGGCAATATCGGTGGCCATCAGGTCGATGCCGCAGATGTCGAGGCCCACGATGCCGGCGGCGCGTTCGGCCATCAGCACGTTGTAGGGGTGCATCTGGTCGGTCACGTCGGTGGCAGTGCCGCCGGTGCTGATGTTGGCCGTGCTTTTCAGGTACAGGATTTCGCCGGCCGGCAGCACCGATTTCAACGTCAGCTTGCGGCCCTTCAGCAGGTCCAGCGTATGCTTGTCGGCCTTGATGCTGGTGAGCACCTTTTCGTGGCCAATGCCCCGGCGCGGGTCTTTATTTACCTCATCAATGAGCTTCTGAATGGTGCTCTTGCCGTCGCCGGTCACGGCGGCCGGCGTGCGCTTGGCAGCGGCAATGAGCTTGCCGTTCACCACCAGCAGGCGGAAATCGAAGCCTTCGATAAACTGCTCCACAATCACGGCCCGCGAGTACACCTGCGCGGCTTTCAGGCCCTCGGCGGCGTCCTTCCAGTTCATGATGCGGATGGTGGCACCCTTGCCATGATTGCCGTCGAGCGGCTTGGTCACGATGGGGAAGCCCAGTTCGTCGATGGCGTCGCGCAGGCCCGCCTCCGAATACACCGTGGTGCCGCGCGGCACGGGCACGCCCGCATCGTTGAGCATGGCTTTGGTGCGGTTTTTATTACCGGCCACTTCCACGCCCGCGTGCGAAGTCAGGCTGGTCGTAGTAGCCCAGATGCGGCGCTGGTTCACGCCATAGCCCAGTTGAATAATGCTGGTGTTCTTGAGCTGGATGTAGGGAATGTTGCGCGAAGCCGCCTCGGCCACGATGCTATAGGTACTCGGCCCGAAGAATTCATCTTCCCGGATTTCGTGCAGCTCGGTGATGAGGGGTTTCAAATCCACCTTCTCCTTCTTACACACGGCTTCTACCACTTCAACGGCAGCCTCGGCGGCGCGGCGGCCGGCGCGCTCTTCCTGGTAAGCGAATACCACGTACTCCACTCCTTCCTCCTGCGCCGGGTAGCTCTTGCCCCAATACACGGGCATGGCGGCCTGCCGCTGCAGCTCCAGCGCCACATGCTGGATGACATAGCCCAGCGGTTCGCCGTCATTCAGCGCCTCCAGGGTCAGCGGCTGGTGCTTGGCGGCCTGCTTGCCGCTCATGCCGCCCGGCTGCACGGTCCCGATATTGGGAAACAGCTTCATCAACCGCCCGGCAAACCCCGGCACGGCATTCGACCACTGGCCGGCAAACTCCTGTAAATCAACTTTGGCAACGATGAGCTTATGGTGCTTCACAGACCAGTAGCTCGGCCCGCGCATGGTGCGGAGGTCAACAATCTTCATAAGGGATGGGGTAGTAAAAGTCGGGGTTCAGGCGCAAGTACGGCCAATGGCCCAGCTTGGCTACGAAATGTAGGCATAATGCGGCCAAAACCCGCCACCCGCCCCATTATCCACGAAAAAAGCCCCATCGGCCGGGTGGCAAATGGGGCTTTTCGAAGCATTGCTGCTGAGGTGACGGGCGGATTCGAACCGCCGTAGGAGGTTTTGCAGACCTCTACCTAGCCACTCGGTCACGTCACCAGTAGTGGTCTTTTGGGAGCGCAAAGGTAAGCAGCCGGTTTGGGCTGGGCAAGGTTTCGGCACAAAAAAAGCCCCGGCGCGTGCGCCGGGGCTCCTTTCTGCAACTAAGCTAGGCGGTTAGGCTTTGGCTTCGTCGTCTTTTTTGTCGGCAGCTTCGTCACCGGCAACCAGGCCTTTGGCCTTGTCCACCAGGTCACCGGCTACTTCCGAAGCCTTGTGGAAGGCTTCCGAGTGCGTCACAGCGTCCACGGCATCGGCAGCGGCGTGCTTCACGGTGTCGAGGGCAGCAGCAGCAGCACCGGTGATACCGGCCAGCAGGCCACCTTCTGTAGCAGCTTCAGCGGCCGGAGCAGCTTCGGCGGCTGCAGGAGCAGTGCCTTCGATGGTAGCAGCAGCCTGAGCGGCAGCCTCGGGCGTGGCAGCATTCGTAGCGCCTTTGCCAGCGGCAGCACCATCCTCCAGCGCCTGGGCGTTGTCGGGGCCAGCAGCGGGAACGTCGGCAGGCTTGTTAGCGGCAGCAGCTTTCAGCTTCTGCTCACCAGCCTTACGCTCGTTGCCCATCATCTGGTCGCGCAGGGCGCTCAGCGCGTCGAGGTCGCCGAGGGTCGACTTCTCTTCCGTCTTCTTCAAGTCGCTGATTTTGCCTTCACCCTGGGTTTCGCCAGCTTTGGTGTTGGTTTTCTTCTTGAACTTGGAGTTGCGGCTGTCGTCTTCAGCAGCAGCAGCCTTGTCGAACACAGCCGTGTGCGAGAGCACGATGCGGCGGTCGTCCTTCGAGAATTCCGTTACGCGGAAGTCCAGCTGCTCGCCGTTTTCGGCGTTCGAGCCATCCTCTTTCACCAACGACTTGGGGTAAGCGAAGCCCTCGATGCCGTAAGGCAATTCGAGTACCGCGCCACGCTCCGACTTCTCGGTGATGGTAGCCTTGTGTACCGAGCCGGGGGTGAACACCGTCTGGAAGGTATCCCAGGGGTTTTCTTCCAGCTGCTTGTGGCCCAGGGCCAGGCGACGAGCGCCGAGGTCCAGCTCCAACACCACTACGTCCAGCTTATCGCCCACCTTCACCATTTCCGATGGGTGCTTGATTTTCTTGGTCCACGACAGGTCGGAAACGTGCACGAGGCCGTCCACACCCTCTTCCAGCTCAACGAACAGGCCGAAGTTGGTCAGGTTGCGCACGAGGCCGCTGTGCTTGCTGCCCACGGCGTACTTGTCGGCGAAATCGCCACGGGTCCACGGGTCTTCGGTCAATTGCTTGATGCCGAGGCTCATCTTGCGGTCTTCGCGGTCGAGCGTCAGAATCTGCGCTTCTACCGTGTCGCCCTGCTTGATGAAGTCCTGCGGGTTGCGCAGGTGCTGGCTCCAGCTCATTTCCGAAACGTGGATGAGGCCTTCCACACCGGGTACCACTTCCATGAAAGCGCCGTAGTCGGCCACGTTCACGATGCGGCCCGATACTTTCGAACCCGGCTGCAGGTCGGCGGGCAGCGAATCCCATGGGTGGGGAGTCAGCTGCTTCAAGCCCAGCGAAATACGCTTCTTGGCTTCGTCGAAGTCCAATACTACGATGTTCAGTTTCTGGTCCAGGGTCAGCACTTCGCTCGGGTGAGCGATACGGCCCCACGAGATGTCCGTGATGTGCAGCAGACCGTCGACACCGCCGAGGTCGATGAACACGCCGAAGTTGGTCATGTTCTTGATGTTGCCTTCCAGAATCTGGCCTTTCTCAAGGTTGTTCAGGATGGCCTCACGCTGCTTCTCGAGGTCTTTCTCGATGAGTACTTTGTGCGAAACCACTACGTTGTCGAAAGCGGAGTTGATTTTCACCACTTTCACTTCCATGCGACGGCCAACATAAATGTCGAAGTCACGGATAGGCTTCACGTCGATTTGCGAGCCGGGCAGGAAGGCTTCTACGCCGTCGAGCTCCATGATGAGGCCGCCTTTGGTGCGACGCTTCACTACACCTTCGAGGATGGTATCCAGCTCGAGGGCATCGTAAATAGCCTTCCAGGCCTGCTTGATTTTAGCTTTCTTACGGCTCAGGATGAGCTGGCCGTTGATGTCTTCCTGGTCTTCGATGAATACCTCCACCGTGTCACCGATTTTCAAATCGGGCAGGTCGCGGAATTCGGTAATCGACACCAGACCATCGGATTTGAAGCCGATGTTCAGGATTACGTCGCGGTCGGTGATGCCAACCACGGTACCCGTTACCACTTCTTCTTCCTGAACAGTCGTCAGCGTGTCGCCGTACATCTGCTCCATCTCGGCGCGCTGGTCGGCCGAGTAGTTTCCACCAAAACCGGTGGCTCCGACATTATCCCAGTCGAAATCGTCAATCAATTCTGCCATAATAGCTTTTGGACACCTCTTAGATAAACGAGAAGGCCGGTACCCGGGCCAATTCGCGGTTCTTATTGAACACCTTGCCGTTGTGCAGCAAGTCCCGCCACCCTGGCGAGGGCGCAAAGGTACGGGTTTTCAGGCGGTTTTGCTAGTCTGCGGAAGCTTCATTCTTGCCGTGAAACACCCTCGCTACCTGATTGAAATAGGTTGACATCAAATAATCGGCCGCACTCATCTTGAAGTGCTCTGCCTGTAATTCCATGTCTGGCTCTGTTTGAAGCTTACTTTTCCCAAGCAGCTTTTTGATATTCTTCTTAACTATTGCTGGTTTAAATGGGCCATCCATGGCCATAATAGCATACAGACACGCCAGCATGGCCTCGTCAGGGTCACCACCCCGGAGCATGAAATTCACGAAGAAATCAAGCTGCTTGGTGCAGTCAAATTTCTCGAGTGGCCACAGGAAGTTTGAGCTATAATTCTTGTTTTCAGAAGCAATTGCGGCTTGCATTAATGGCCTGATTGCTCGCGGGTCTTTGGCAGTGCCAAGAACTCTGCTAATAAACCACTGGGTATCCCGGCAAACGCTCGTTTTCAACAGCTTGATTAATGCCGTTACTGCTTGCCGCTTTGGCTTTTCAATAGCAACCTGCACAGCCAGCAATTCTTCATGAGCTGCGGAGCCAATCTCAGCTTCTTTCAGCAGCTTACGCAGCCTTTCGCGGTTTGTCAGTCGGCGCTTGCTCATTTATTCTGTGATTATACCCAAAAACACCTCCGCCGAAACTACCCGCACCGCCGGAAAGCCTGCTGCCGCCAACCCGTCGAAATGCCGGTCATTGCTCACCAGGTAATCGGCCCCGCCCGCCACGTAGGCGTCCACAAATTTCTGGTCGTTGGGGTCGATGAAGGGCAAGCGCCAGTTGTAGCGCACCTAATGGCGGCTGACGTTGCGTAAGTTACCCAGGGCCTGGAGCACGTTGTGCGCCACGGCCGGCCCGTTACGCTGACCGATTATTTCTTCGTATTCCAGCAGAATCCTGGTGCTCACCACCAGCGTCAGGCGCTGTTGAAGCAAGGCGTCGAATATGGGGCGGAACGGTGACTGACGGCCGATACTCACCAGCAGCACATTGGTGTCCAGAACTACCCTCATGCAGCCTGGCGGCCGTGGGCGGTGCGCAGGTGTTCGCGCACCCATTGGTGCATGGTTTCGGGCGTCCAGCCCTTGGCATCCCATTGCTGGTCTACCAAGTCGGCAGCCCGCTCGGCATAGTACAGTCCGATTAGCTGACGGATATCTGCTTCTTCTTCAGCCGACATGGTACGGGCAAACGGCGCGGCCGGGGAGCCGGCAGGCGGCAGAGCAGCCGCAGTGCACTGCTCTGCGATTTTAGCAAGCACCAGGTCCTGAATCTGCGCTTCGCTCAGTTCCACCGAGTCAGGGAGAAGGACGGTTATGGTTTTCATAAAGGCAGTATTGTATCCAATCAAATTTACGCAAAAAGCAACTGTGAGTCTGGCTGGCTGCGTAATGGAAGAAGAACCTTGTTTCATCTCAACTTTTCTTTCATCTCAAATGGCTTACATCAAAGCAGGCAACGACGCAGCCGGGCATCCGGTCCAAATTTTCTACGAAGACTGGGGCCAGGGCGCACCGGTAGTACTCATCCACGGCTGGCCGCTCGACCATACCATGTGGGAGCACCAAGCGGTGGCGCTGGCCAAGGCTGGGAAGCGCGTGATTGCCTACGACCGGCGCGGGTTTGGTCGTTCGTCGCGCCCGTGGGGCGGCTACGATTACGATACCCTGGCGGCTGACTTGAACGCGCTGCTGACGGAGCTGGACCTGACCGGCGTGACGCTGGTGGGCTTTTCGATGGGCGGCGGTGAAATTGCCCGCTACATCGGCAACTACGGGCAGGAGCGGCTGGCCCGCGTGGCCTTCGTGAGCGCCGTGACGCCCTACATGCTCCAGACCGGCGACAACCCCGACGGCGTGCCGCAGAAGGTATTCGACGGCATGCACGAAGGCATTCTCAAGGACCGGTTTGCGTTTCTGGAAAGCTTCGCAAAAGACTTTTACGGCCAGAGCATGATTAGCCACCCCGTGAGCCAGGCGGTGCTGAACTGGAACCAGACGGTGACCACGCTGGCCGCGCCCAATGCGACGGACGACTGCGTAACCTCTTTCTCGGGTACGGACTTCCGCGACAACCTGAAAAAGGTAACGGTGCCCACGCTCGTGATTCACGGCGACAAGGACCAGACGGTGCCCTTTGCGGTAAGCGGTGAGCGTACGGCCAAAATGGTGGCCGGCGCGGAGCTGAAAGTGTACGAAGGCGAGCCCCACGGCCTGTTCTTCACGGCCAAGGACAAGCTGACGGCTGATTTGCTGGCCTTCGTGGGCAAGTAAACCGCAGATATCCCAAACGAAGAAGGCCCCGATGCTGATGCGTCGGGGCCTTCTTCGTTTGGGATAACTCCGGTGCTTAGGCGGCGCGGCCCATCTGGCGCAGGAACATGACGTGCGACACGACGGCCGAGCGGGTACGGGCGTAGTTATTGTATTTCACATCGAACTCATCGCACACCTGCTGCACAATCTTGCTGATGGCGGGGTAGTGTACGTGCGAGATTTTGGGGAACAGGTGGTGTTCAATCTGGAAATTGAGACCACCTACCAGCCAGCTAACCACTTTGTTATCAGTTGCAAAGTTGGCCGTGGTGCGCACCTGATGGATGGCCCATTCGTCTTCGAGCTTGCCGGTGGTGGCATGGGGCATGGGGAAAGCGGCATCTTCCACGGTGTGGGCCAGTTGGAACACCATGCTCAGGACCAGGCCGGCCACGGCGGTGCTCAGCATGAAGCCGGCAAACCAAGGCAGAAAGCCAACCATGTAGATGGGCAGGGCCACGTAGAGCAAGAGGTTCAGCACTTTAAAGCCCCAGAAGCTGACGTGCTCGCCGGTGTTCATGGGTTTGAGGCCGATGGCACCGATTTGGCGGGTGAAGTACTTCTGGTAGTCCATGGCGAAAATCCAGGACGTGTAGAGCATGCAGTAGAGCGCCCAGAAGTAGAAGTGCTGGTAGCGGTGCAACGGGTGCTTGGGCTGGTCGGGCGTCATGCGCATCCAGGGCTGGATGTTGATGTCGTCGTCGTGGCCTTCGATGTTGGTGTAGGTGTGGTGGATGAGGTTGTGCTTCGAGTTCCACATGTAGGGGCTGCCGCCGAGCACGCCGAGGGTGTAGGCCGCGATGCGGTTCATCCAGGGGTAGCGCGAGAAGCTGCCGTGGGCCCCGTCGTGCATCACGTTGAAGCCGATGGCGGCGATAACGCAGCCCAGCAAAGCGCATTCGAGCAAGGCCCAGCCGGTGGCGGGCGTGAAGAACACGAGGTGCACATAAAGCGCCACCATGATGCCAACCAATAATATCGCCTTGAACAAGAGGCTGGCATTACCCGTCATTGGCCGGCCGGATTCTTCAAAGTATTGATTTATCCGGGTTTTCAGCTCGGTGTGAAACGAGCGGGTGGCAGCGAATTTGGGTAAGGCCATGGACAGGAATTGGGGGATGATGAAGGACAAATGTACTTCGCCTCAACCCTGCCCGACCAAACTTAGTTTAGATAGGCGTGCCAGTTCTGGTCGATAGTGCCCGCCGAGAGGCGCAGGAAACCCGCCAAAGTTGGCTTTTTGGGATGCTGCCGGATGGTTAAACCCGCTTCGTTGGGCGTGTGGTGGCCTTTGGCGTGGTTGCAGCGGGCGCAGGCCGTGAGCAGGTTGGTCCACGAAGATTCTCCGCCGCGCGAGCGGGGCACGACGTGGTCGAGCGTGAGATTCTTGGGCGAGCCGCAGTACTGGCACTCGAAATGGTCACGCTTGAAGATGTTGTGCCGGCTCAGGGCAATGCCTTTGTAGGGCACACGCACGTAGCGTTGCAAGCGGATGATGCTTGGCTTAGGGTAGGCTTGCGATATTGTTCGGAGCGTGCCGTCGGACTTGGCAACCATTTCCGCTTTGTCGAGAAACAGGAGCACAAACGCCTTTTGCACGCTGCACAGGGTGATGGCGGTATAGTCGCCATTCAGCACTAACACTTTTTGGTCCATACACGCGTTGGGTTTCGGATAACCCGCCGAAAGCTAGCGGTTTCCGAGCAGATAAACAAGCGTGCTAGGGTTAAGTTCAGCGGGGGACTAATAGTCAGAGAACGGTCATGCCGAGCGCAGCTGAGGCATCTCGCGTGCAATGGTAGCCCAACCGTTGGAAAAGGATTACGACCACACGCGAGATGCCTCAGCTGCGCTCGGCATGACGGCCTTTTCGCCCTTGCTTCCCCCCTACTCCGGCAGCAGGCGCTTTATCAGCCGCAGCTTGTGCGAATATTTTTGCCGGTCGCGGTTGTAGATGCCGTTGTGGTCGAGGGGGTCGAGGCGGACTTCGCCGTGGGCGTGCAGAATCTGGCCTTCGTCCATCACCATGCCGACGTGCACGATGCGGCCTTCGGCGTTATCAAAGAAGGCGAGGTCGCCGAATTTGGCCTGGGGCACGAAATGCACGGGGCGGCCGTGGTCGATTTGCTGGCGGGCATCGCGCGGGAGCTGGATGCCGAGCAGGCCGTAGAGCTGCTGGCAGAGGCCGGAGCAGTCGAGGCCGAAGACGCTTTTACCGCCCCATACGTAGGGTGCCTTCAGGTACATGAGGGCGATTTTGCGCAGCAGCGCCGCCTGGCGGGCGGTATCGGGCGCGGCGGCGGGGTTGGTGGCGGTGCCGTTGTAGAAGTAGTTGCGCTCGCCGATGCGCACGTTCATGCCATCGAAAAACGGCAGGCGGCAGCCCAGGGTGAGTGGAATCTTGGTGGTGGCGTCGCTCACGGCCTGCACCACGTCGAGGGCTCGGGGGTGGTCCTGGGCGCGCCAGGCGGCGTAGTATTCGGGCGAAACGGGCGTGTGCTGCTTGGCGTCAATCCAGCCCACGTAGTCGTCGGCGGCAAGCTGGACCTGCAGCCAGCTTTCCTGCTTCACCAGAATGTGGTAACACTCGCCGAAAAGCAGCTGGGTAACGAGCTCGGCCCGGTCGTTGGGCTCGGCGCGGACGGGGACGGCGCTGAGCGCGCAGATGCCGGGATTCAATTTGGTGAAGTGGTGAGATGGTGAGGTGTGAGTGCAAAGAACGGTAGCCGTGGTGGTACTCACCATTTCACACCTCACCATTTCACTACTTACAGCCGTTCCATGTCGCGCTTCTGGGCTTTTTCCTTGAGGTCGTTGCGCTTGTCGTAGAGCTTTTTGCCCTGGGCGAGGGTGATTTCGATTTTAGCAAAGCCACGGTCAGTTACGAAAAGGCGCAGGGGGATGATGGTGAGGCCCTGGTCTACGGCTTTGCCGGCCAGCTGCTTCAGCTCGCGCTTGTTGAGCAGAAGCTTACGGGCACGCATGGCGTCGTGGTTATTGTAAGTACCTAAGGAATAGGGCGCGATGCGGATGGAATGAATCCAGAGGTCGCCGCGCTGGTCGAAGGTGCAGTAGCCGTCGGTGAGGTTTACGTTGCCTTCGCGGATGCTTTTTATTTCGGTGCCTTGCAACATCACGCCCGCGTCGTACTTGGCCAGGAACGTGTATTCGTGGCCGGCGCGACGGTTTTTGATATTGATGATGACAGGTTTATCGTCTTTGGCCATAATAGGGTAAAAGTACGGCGTGGCATAAGCTTTAGCTTGTGCGTTTTGTCGTTTTAACGTTAATACGCACAAGCTAAAGCTTATGCCACTGTGCCTACGTCAGCTTCAGGCGCGGGTTGGGGCTGCTGAGCTGGGTGGCGAAGTCACCGGCTTCATACTGAAAATGCGCGGTCATGGCTACCATGGCGGCATTATCGGTGCAAAAGGCGAAATCGGGGATGAAAACCTGCCAGTTTTGGACCACGGCTTCGGCCTCCAGGGCGGTACGCAGGCCGGAGTTGGCGGCCACACCGCCGGCCAGCGCTATCTGCGTCAGGCCGGTATCGGCGGCGGCGCGGCGGAGCTGGCGCAGCAGCGTAGCCACAATGGTGTGCTGGACACTGGCGCAGAGGTCGGGCAGGTTTTCGGCCACGAAATCGGGGTTAGCGGCCACTTCCTTTTTCAGGAAATACATCACCGACGTTTTCAGGCCGCTGAAGGAAAAATCGTAGCCGGGCATGGCCCCTACCGGGAAGGCGAAGCGCAGCGGGTTGCCCTGGCGGGCCAGCTTGTCGAGGTGCGGGCCGCCGGGGTACGGCAGGCCGAGCAGCTTAGCGGTTTTGTCGAAGGCCTCGCCGGCGGCATCGTCGATGGTCTGGCCGATGACGTCCATTTCCAGGGCCGATTTCACCACCACCAGCTGCGTGTGGCCGCCGCTCACGGTGAGGCAGAGGAAAGGGAAATCCGGCTTGGGGTCGCGGAGAAAATGGGCCAGAATATGGGCGCGCATATGGTTCACGGCCAGCAGCGGCTTATCGAGGGCCAGGGCCAAGGTCTTGGCAAACATGCCGCCTACTAGTAAGGAGCCCAGCAGGCCGGGGCCCTGGGTAACGGCTACGGCATCGAGGTCGGCCTTGGTGATGCCGGCTTCTTTGAGGGCGGCCGTGACGACGGGCAGCAGGTGTTGCTGGTGGGCGCGCGAGGCCAGCTCGGGCACTACGCCGCCGTATTGCTCGTGGACTTTTTGGGTGGCTACCACGTTGCTCAGCAGCTGGCCGCCGGCCAGAACGGCCGCGCCGGTGTCGTCGCACGACGATTCGATGGCGAGGATAATGGGGTGTGCAGGCATGGATTTAATCGAGGTTGGGCACGCAAAGGTCGCACTACGGCGCAATAGCGTTGAACCCCGGCCTAAAAGTGGCCGTTCCATTGGCCTGATAGTTGGCTACGCCGACCTTTGGTTGCCGGTAACGACTAAAAAACCGCAACTTTGCGGATTAACCCGCGTTTCCCGCGTTCATTCCTCCTGCCCCGGTGCGTCGTTTCCTCTCCATTTTGCTAAAAATCCTGCTGGGCTTGGTCCTGTTGGTGGTATTGGCTGTGGTGGGAGCTTTGGTGGCGTTACGCATTCCGAGCGTGCAAACGCGGCTGGCCCACGAGGCGGCCGATGTACTGACGCGGAAGCTGGGCCAGCAGGTGACGATTGGCGGAGTTGATATCCGGCCGTTTTCCCGCGTGCTGCTCAATGGAGTGAGCGTGAAAGACCGGCGCGGTGGCGAGCTGTTCAGCATTGGGCGGGCCGATGCGGATATCTCGCTGTTTTCGGTGTTCGACCCGCGCCACCTGCACATTGCCACGCTCACGCTGAATGAGCCGCGCTTCGAGCTAAAGAACCTGCCCGGCCAGCCCGACTCCACCACCTTCAGCCAGTTTATGGCCTCGGTGAAGCGGCTGATTGGGCCCTTGACCGACACCAGCAAGTCGGCGCCGTTCGATTTTCAGATTGCCGCCGTGACCCTGCGCAACGGCCATTTTGCCATTGAGAAAGGCGACCTGCCGCACGCCAAAACCTACGGCCAGAGCATCGACTACGACCATTTGCTAGTCGACAGTATCTACGCCGACATCTCCAAAATCCGGCTCGAAGACACGCTGCGCATGCGCATCAGCCAGCTGCACGCCGTGGAAACGCCCTCCCGGACGCCATTGCGCGAAATCACGGCGGATATGACCTACGGGCCGCATTTCTGGGAATTCAAGGATTTGAGCCTGCGCGTGGGCCGCAGCCAGATTAAGGATTATGTGCGGTTTGAGTTTCGGGTATTTGGCAACTTTACCGATTACAATGACTCGATGAAGACCATTGCGCACCTGCGCAACTCCAAGGTTTATTCGGATGACATTGCCAAGTTTGCGCCGCAACTGAGCGAAATGCACGAGTCGGTAGCCATTTCGGGCGATGCCTCGGGCTACGTCCGCGATTTCAAGGTGAACAACCTGGACGTGCGCTACGGCACCGGCACCCACATTGTGGCCAAGCGCGCCCACGCCGACGGCCTTCCCAACTACAAGGAGAGCTTTATCGACCTGCGCCTGCTACCCTCAGTGGTGGTGGCCAATGACCTGAAAAAGTGGCTGCCGGCGGCGGCCAACACGATTGTGCAGCGCCTGGGCAAAGTAAAATTGCAGGGCCAGGTGTTGGGCTTTTACAACGATTTCGTGGCCAATGCCTCGTTCGATACTGCCCTGGGCTTTGTGGCGACGGACGTGAACCTTAAGACCAAAACCGACCTCACGCACGCTACTTACGAGGGCACGGTGCGCTCCAATGCGTTCGAGCTGGGCAAGTTTCTGGGCGATGAAAGCGTGATTCGGGACGTGACGCTGAATGGCCGCGTGGCGGGCACGGGCTTTCTGCCGGCTTTCGCGCAGGGCAAGGCCAAGCTCACGGTGCCGGCCATCTGGCTTAATGGCTACCGCTACCACAACATTGCGTTTGATGGCGATTTCCGGCCGCTGCACTTCAACGGCCACGCGAGTGTGAACGACCCGGCCGTGCGCCTGGTGGCCGATGGCCACATCGACCTGGAGCGCAAGCACGAAAATGTTGACATCAAGACCAAAATCGATTTCGCCAACCTGCGCACCCTCGGCCTGATGAGCCAGCCGCTGACCGTGAGCACCACGGCCGACGTGAAGTTTAAGGGCGTGCAGCTCGATTCGCTCATTGGCTACGCCTACCTGCGCCACTCGCGCTTCACGCTCGATGGCCGCAAGCTCGACCTCGATACACTGGACGTGGTGAGCACCCGCAGCCGCCTGAACCAGCGCCGCGTAACGCTGCGCTCGGAGGCGCTGAACGCCAGCCTGGCCGGCACCTTCAACACCTCTGATGTGGTGCGCGACGTGCAGACGCTCATCACCGAGTACCGGCTCAACTTTGAAAGCAACGCGGCGGCTACGGCCGACTACTACCGCCGCAAGCGCCAGCGCACTCTGCCGGTGTACCAGGTTGACTTACTGCTGAATCTGAAAAAAGCCAACCCGCTCCTGACGCTTTTTGTGCCCGATTTGCGGGTGGCCGATGGCAGCCGCATCGACGGCTCGTTCCGGAACGGGGCCACATCGATTTTCCAGCTCGGCGGCCACCTCGACAGCCTGCGCTACGGCCCGGTGCAAACGGTGAACGACGACTTCGACTTCCTCACCTCGAAGCTGCCGTACAAATCCGATATTCTGGCCCAGGCCAGCATCACGAGCGACCGGCAGGTACTGCCGGGGCTGGGCCGCACCGAGAAATTTATTGTGGAAGGCGTATGGGACCAGCAGCGCATCAACTTCTCGACCTCGCTGGCTCAGACGGGCACCACCAACAAGGCCACCATCAACGGTTCGCTGGGTTTTCTGGCCCGGGCGGTGGAGGTGATTTTTCGGCAATCCGACGTGCACTTGCTGGATAAGAACTGGACCATTGCGGAAAACAACTCGGTGCGGATTTCGAACTACGGCAAGGAATTCGACATCAAGAACCTGACGTTCAGCAACGGCGAACAGTTTGTGAGTGCGCAGGGCATCATCTCGCCCGATGCCGGCCAGCCACCGTTGCAGCTGCAAATCAAGGACTTCGAGCTGGCCACGCTCAAAACGCTGACCGGCCAGAACCTCTCGGGCCGTGTGAATGCCCAGGGCACCGTGAGCGGCGTGTACGGCCCGCTGGCCATCAGCAGCACGCTCGGGGTGGATTCGTTGAAATACGACGGCACGCTGATTGGGCAGGTAGCCGGGCGCAGCGACTGGGACAACGCTGCCGGCAAGCTGCGCATGAACCTGGACGTAGCCCGCGCCGGCCAGTCGGTGCTGACCGTGCTGGGCGACATTGCGCCGCAGGACAAGATTAATCAGTTCAACCTCACCGGCACGCTCAATGATGCGCCCATTGTGCTGGCGCAGCCTTTTCTGGGGTCGCTGTTTAAGAACCTGGGCGGCACCGGGCGCGGCGAGCTGCGCCTCACGGGCCTGTTTGGCGCGCCCAATCTGCTCGGCTATGTGGACGTGAGCAACGGCCGCCTCACCTTCGGCTACCTAGGCACCACGTACACCTTTG
This sequence comes from Hymenobacter artigasi, assembly GCF_012275535.1. GTDB lineage: Bacteria > Bacteroidota > Bacteroidia > Cytophagales > Hymenobacteraceae > Hymenobacter > Hymenobacter artigasi. The sequence continues at coordinate 166,157 of NZ_JAAVTK010000011.1, forward strand.
CCGACCGCATCAGCTTTACCAGCAAGTCAATAGAGTTCCACAACATCAAGCTGCGCGACGTGCTGGGCAATACCGGCACCGTGGACGGCATTGTGAACCACCGCGGCTTCAAGGACATGAGCCTCGACATTGCGGCCAATTTCCGCAAGATGCAGGTGCTCAACACCACGCGCAAGGATAATGAGCTGTATTTTGGCACCGCCTATGCCACCGGCACGGCCCGCGTAACCGGCCCCACCAATGACCTGGACGTGACCGTGCGGGCCAGCAGCGAAACCGGCACCCGCGTGAGCCTGCCCCTCGACAACGCGGCCAAGGCCGAAAAGGCTGGCTACATTAAGTTCGTGAATAACAACCCGGTGGGCGATACCGTCATCACGAAAAAGGCCGTAGCGGTGGCCGCGCAGGACAAAGTGGACCTGTCGGGCATCAAGCTCAACATGAACCTGACTATCACCCCCGAGGCTTATGTTGAGATTCTGCTCGATGAAAGCACGGGGGATGTGATTCGCGGCTCGGCCGCCGGGCAGCTGCGCATGGCCATTGATACGCGGGGCGAATTCAATATGTACGGGCAGGTTGAGATTGTGCGAGGGGCGTATAATTTCACGCTGCAAGGCCTTATCAACAAGGAGTTTGTGGTGCGGCCCGGCGGCATTATTTCCTGGAACGGCGACCCGCTGGCCGGCGAAATGAACGTGACGGCAACCTACACGCAGCGCACCTCGCTGGCCCCGGTGCTGGGCGCGGGCTCGTCGGGCAGCGTGGCCGTGGTGCCCGTGACGGCCGTGATGAACCTGACCGGGCCACTGCTGCTGCCGGCCATCAAGCTCAACCTGGAGTTCAACGACACGCCGGGCACGCTCCAGGGCGACCTGGCGGCCTTCACCACTTCGCTACGCAACGACGAGCAGGAGCTCAACCGACAGGTTTTCAGCTTACTGGTATTCAAGCAGCTGTCGCCGCCGGGCTCATTTGGCAACACCATTTCCATTCGGGGGCAGGACAACACGGCCTTCAAAAGCCTGGGCCAGGTGCTGAGTACCCAGCTTGGCCTGCTCACCTCGCAAATCGACCAGAACCTGGAAATTGACTTCAACATCAACGGCATCACCCCCGAGCAGCTGCAGGCCCTGCAAGTGCGCCTCAGCTACTCGTTTCTGAACGGGCGCCTGCGCGTGACGCGGGAAGGCGGCTTCACCAACAATCCCAACCTGGTGAACAGCGCCACGGGCGGCACTTCTTCCGTGCCCGTCACTAGCGGCAACACGGCCGGCCAGGCCTCGCTGCTCGGCGACCTCAGCCTGGAATATTACCTGCGGCCCGATGGCAAGTTCCGGGCAAAGCTGCGCTACGAAACCACCCCCCGCGACCTGGAAACCATCAACCAGCCCCGGGCGGGCCTCTCGCTGCTGCACACCGAGCAGTTCAACTCGTTCGGGGAGCTGTTCACCCGCAGAAACCCCAGAAAGAAGGAGCGCAACACCCAGAAAGCCCGCGAAGGCAAGGAAGTGATGACGGTGGACGAGGACCCGCGCACGAATTTGTAGGGTAAGAGGGTGTGGGGGTAGGAGGGCAGGAATCAGAGGGAAAAAAGCTTGTTCGTCCACTCAACCCCTACCCTCCTACCCCCATACCCTCCTACCCCATACTTTGCTACCTTTGCCGGATATGGCTGCCCCAACCACTTCTCATTCGCGCAAGAAAAAGCTCGGCTCCTACCCTACTTTGCTCGTGGTGTTCAGCATTACGCTGGCCTTGGTGGTGATTGGCCTGTTCGGCCTGCTGCTGGTACACGCCCAGAAGCTGAGCGAAGTAGTGCGCGAAAACCTGGAGGTGCAGGTGTACCTCGACCGCGACCTGCCCGAAACCGAGCTGCTGCGCCTGCAGCAGGACCTGGGCCAGCAGCCCTTCGTGGCCGAGCGCAACGGCAAGCCCCAGATTCGTTTTGTGAGCAAGGAAGAAGGGGCCCGCCAGCTGCTGCAAAGCACCGGCGAGGACTTCCGCCAGTTCCTCGGCGACAACCCGCTGCGTGATGCTTACGTGCTCAAAATCAAGCCCGAATTCACCGACACTACGCATCTGGGCCAGCTCAATCGCAATATCTCGGCCCAGCGCGGCGTGTTTGAGGTGCAGTACCCGCAGGATTTGTTTGCCAGCATCAACAACAACCTGACGCGGGTGAGCCTCGTGCTGCTGGGCTTCGCGGCCGTGCTGGTGCTGGTGGTGGTCATCCTGATAAACAATACGATTAAGCTGGCGCTGTTTTCGCAGCGCTTTCTCATCCGGTCCATGCAACTGGTGGGCGCGACGCGGCTCTTTATCCAGCAGCCGTTTTTGCGGCGGGCTACCTGGCAGGGCCTGGCCAGCGGCCTGCTGGCCGCCCTGATTCTGGTGGCACTGCTGCAATATGCCTACCTCGAAGTAGAGCCGCTGCGCCTGTTGCGCGACGACCTGCGCCTGGGCTTGCTCCTGCTCGGCGTTATCGGGTTGGGCGTGGTGATTGGCTTTTTCAGCTCGGCCCGCGCTGTGCACAAGTACCTCAAAATGTCGCTCGACGACCTGTATTAAGTCATTTAACATTTATCAATTAACATTTAACAGCCGTTCGACGGGACTAATAGCGCCAATTGAACGACTGTTAAATGTTAATTGATAAATGTTAAATGAAAAGATTGTTAAACGATAAATGTTAATTGTTAAATGACTCCATCTCCCGCTTTCCGCTTCGCCTTTGGTCCCCGCAACTACCGCCTGATGTGGGCGGGCCTGGCCCTGCTGGCCGCCGGCTTCATCACCATGATGTTTGGCGACAAGGCCAATTACGGCGAGGATTTCGTGGGCATCACGCTCGGGCCGCTGCTGCTCATCGCCGGGTTTGCCGTGGAGTTTGCCGCCATTATGGTGCGCGATAAGTCGCTGGTTGCCGCCCCCGCCGCCTCGGTGGTCACGCCGGCCTTCACGACCGATGCGCCCGCCGCGACCACTGCACCCGCTGCCGCCCCGGCTTACAAGCGCCCTTACTAGCGCCTGGCAACGAGCGGCTGGCCTCTTCCATTCGAATTGGCCACGACTCGTTATTAGTTGCTTACCGTTAACCGACTACCTGTTTAAATGACTTATTGGCACGCGCTGCTCCTCGCCATCGTGGAGGGCATTACCGAGTTTTTGCCCGTTTCCAGCACCGGGCACATGATTATTGCTTCGGCCCTGCTGGGCATTCCGCCCACGCCGTTTTTCAAGCTCTACTTGGTGGTTATTCAGCTGGGCGCGATTCTGTCGGTATTTGTGGTGTACTACAAGCGCTTTTTTCAGAATATCGACTTCTATCTGAAGCTGTTCGTAGCTTTCTTACCCATTGTGGTGGTGGGGCTGCTGTTTAAAAAGCACATCGATGCGCTGCTCGAATCCGTGACCACGGTGGCCGTGATGCTCGTGGTGGGCGGCGTAGTGCTGCTGTTCATCGACCGCTGGTTTCCGCAGGAAGACCCGCAGGAAGGCGGCCACCCCGTTACCAATCCCAGCTTTAAAGAAGCGCTGATAATTGGCCTGTTCCAGTGTTTGGCCGTGGTACCGGGCACCAGCCGCTCGGCGGCCACCATCATCGGCGGCCTCACCCAGAAGCTCACGCGCCGGGCGGCGGCGGAGTTTGCCTTTTTCCTGGCCATGCCCACTATGGCAGCGGCGGCGGTGAAAGACATTTACGATTATTACAAGGATGCCAAGGCGGCGGGGGCCGATGTATCGCACCTGTTCTCGGCCACGGAGCTGAAGCAGCTGGCCCTGGGCAACGCGGTGGCGTTTGTGGTGGCGCTGCTGGCCATCCGGCTGTTTGTGGGCTTTGTGGCGAAGTATGGCTTCCGGGCCTTTGGTATCTACCGCATTATCGCGGGCGGTATTCTGTTGATTATGTTGGCATTGAAGCTGCCCTTAAACCTGGTATAATGACGAAGACCCTGGCCGATTACGACTTTGAAACGGGCGAAGTACTGCTCCTCGACAAGCCCCTGACGTGGACTTCCTTCGACGTGGTGCGCAAGGTGAAGAACACACTGCGCATCAAGAAAATCGGCCACGCCGGCACGCTCGACCCCTTGGCTACCGGCCTGCTCATCCTCTGCACGGGCAAGAAAACCAAGGAAATCGACCTCATTCAGGCCCAGGAAAAAGAGTACACCGGCACCTTCCGCCTCGGCGAAACCACGCCCAGCTTCGACCTGGAAACCGCCGTGGACATGGCCCGCCCCTACGCCCACCTCACCGATGAGGAGATTACGGCCGCTACCGCCCAGTTCATGGGCCTTATCCAGCAAACGCCGCCCATTTTCTCGGCGGTGAAAATCGATGGCAAGCGTGCCTACGAGCTGGCCCGCACCGGCCAGGAGGCTGAAATCAAAGCCAAATCGGTCGAAATCAAGACCTTCGAGCTCACGCGCATTGCGCTGCCCGAAGTCGATTTTCGGGTGGTGTGTTCCAAGGGCACCTACATCCGCAGCCTGGCCCGCGACCTGGGCGTGGCCCTGGGCTGCGGCGCGCACCTCACGCGGCTGGTGCGTACCCGCATCGGCGAGTATCGGGTGGAGGATGCCTTTACGCTCGAAGCCATTGAGGCCCTGCGCCCGCCCCGGCCCGAGGGCGAAGCGCCCGCCCGGCCCCGCCGCGAGCGGCCCCACACGGCCCCCAACCGCGCTGGCCTGCAATATTTTGCCGCGCTCCAGGCCGATGCCCTGGCGGCCAAGGAGCACGAGGCCGCAAAAGACGCCGCTGACGCCCCCGAAACGCCAACGGAGTAGGTGGTAGAGGCGGAGGATTGTGCGGCTCGCTGTTGAACAACCGGAGCCGCACCGTTCGCATAAAGCGCGTAAACAACACCAGCAACGACGAGACGCCAAATAGGGCGTCTCTACTCCGTACAACGCCATAGCCGCTACCTTCGTGGCGCTCTATTTACCTTCCATTTGCATCCCCGGCGCCTTATGCACGTCATCCGTGACCCGGCTCAGTTCCCGTTTCTTGGCAATGCTGTTGTTACCAGCGGCACGTTTGATGGCGTGCACGTAGGGCATCAGCGCATTCTGGCGCGGCTGTGCGAGGTGGCGCAGGCCAGCGGCGGGCCGTCGGTGGTGATTACCTACTGGCCGCACCCGCGCCTGGTGCTGGGCCCGCCCCCCTCCCACCCCGAGCTGCTGGATTTGCAGCTGCTGAACACGCTGGATGAGCGCATTGCCCGGCTGGCCGCACGCGGCGTGGACTACCTGCTCATCGTGCCGTTTACCAGGGAGTTTGCGCAGTGGACTTCGGAAGAATACATCCAGAACCTGCTGCTGAAAACCGTGGGCGCCAAGCAGCTGGTGATTGGCTACGACCACCGGTTTGGCAAAAACCGCGAAGGCGGCTTCGATTACCTTAGTCAGAACGCCGACCGCTACGGCCTGACCGTGGAGGAAATCCCGCGCGAGGACGTGGACGCCGTGGGCGTGAGCAGCACCCGCATCCGGCAGGCGCTGCGCGAGGGCGACATTGCCACCGCCAACCGCTACTTGGGCTACCACTATCCGCTCACGGGCCTGGTAGTGCATGGCCAGAAGCTCGGCCGTACCATTGGCTACCCCACGGCTAACCTGGCCATTTCGGAACCGTTGAAGCTGGTGCCGGCTTTGGGCATTTATGCGGTATGGGCCACTACGGCGGCGGGCACGCGGCATCAGGCCATGCTCAGTATTGGGGTGCGGCCCACAATTGGCACCGATTTGGCTCAGACGATTGAGGTAAACCTCCTTGATTTCAGCGGTGACTTATATGACCAGCAGCTGACGCTGGAGTTTGTGGCCTGGCTGCGGGGTGAAGAAAAATACAACGGCCTGGACGCGCTAACCGCCCAATTGGCGTTGGATGCGCAAAACACGCGGGCCGCGCTGGCTTAGCCGGCCGCTATTATTATACCTTATTGTTTCGTAATGAGATACTTGCGCTTATTGTTGATTTGCTGCTGCTGGTTGGGAACGTGGAACGCGGCGCAGGCCCAGGGCAAGCTCACCGGCGTGGTGCTCGATTCGGTGACGCACGAGCCGCTGGCGTTTTCCAGCGTATTCCTGGCCAACACCACGCTGGGTGCGACCACTACCGAGCAGGGCCAGTTCACGTTCCCGAAAGTGCCGGCCGGCACATACGATGTGGTGGGCTCCTACGTGGGCTACCGCTTGGCCAAGCAGTCGGTGACCATGACGGCCGCCGCTCAGCAAATCACGCTGCAGCTGGCTCCCACCGGCAACCAGCTGGGCGAAGTAGTGGTGAAGCCAGAGCCCAACAAGCCGGAAGAGTATCAGAAGTTCGCAAAGCTGTTTATCGGTGGCAGCACGTTTTCGGCGCAGTGCCGCATCAGCAACCCCGATGATGTACGGGTTTTCTACGATGATTCGACCAAAACCCTGACCGCTCAGGCCAAGGAATTTGTGCAGATTGACAACGAGGCCCTGGGCTACCGCCTGAAATACTACGGCCTGTATTTCGCGGCCGACGACGACGATGGCTCGATTTCCTACTACGGCCAGCCGGTGTTTGAGGAGCTGAAGCCGCGCGATGAGCGCCAGCGTAAGCAATGGGCGGCCAACCGCCTCACGGCCTACACGGGCTCATTCATGCACTTTCTGCGGAGCGTGTACAACAACCGCGTGCAGGCCGAGGGCTTCCTTACCCAGCAAATCATCGTGGGCGCGAACCCGCGCTTCGAGCGCGCCGACGAGAAGCGCCTCGCCCTGCTGGCCAGCCGGCCCGACAACAAATTCACGGCTGCCGAGCAGGACTCGCTCGATAAGTGGGAGGACATGGCCCCGGTTATCGCCACGCTCAACCAGAAGCCGCTGCCCATCGACAGCATCCGGCGGGTGGGCACCAACGGGCGGCGCACGTTCCTGCGCTTCACGGGCGAGCTGCAGGTGGCGCACTTCGGCGAGGCCCCCGACCCGCTGTACAAGCGGCCGATGTCGCCGCTGGGCTACCCCAAAATCCCGTATCCGGCCAAGCGGCAGGTGTCGCGCCTTAAGCTGCAGGGCCGCGAGGCCGCCATTCAGGCCAACGGCTCGCTGCTGAACCCGCTCGACGTGTACAACGGCGAATACTGGGGCTTTGAGAAAATCGGCGAGTTTCTGCCGTTTGACTACATGCCGCCCACGGTATCTTCGGCCGCGCCGCGCCGGTAGGGGCCGGGCCGGTTTTTCCGTTTACTGCTATTCCTGGTCTGCCCGAATGCGCTTCTCCCCGGTGCTTCTGCTGTTGTTGCTGCTGCTGATGCGGCCCGATGGTGCCAGGGCGCAGGGTAGCCTGAGCGGCGTGGCGCTCGATTCGGTGACGCAGCAGCCACTGGCCTTTGCCAGCGTGTTTCTGGCCAATACTACGCTGGGCGTGACCACCACCGAGCAGGGCCAGTTTAGTTTTCCAAGAGTGCCGGCCGGAAACTACGACGTGGTGGGCTCCTACGTGGGCTACCGCCTGGCCCGGCAATCCATCACCGTGACGGCGGCGGCGCAGCAGCTCACGCTCCGGCTGGCCCCCATGGCCAACCGCTTGGGCGAAGTGGTGGTGCGCCCCAACCCGAACCGCGCCAGCGACTACCAGAAATTCGCGGAGCTGTTTCTGGGCCGCACCACGTTTTCGCGCCAGTGCCGCATCCGTAATCCCGATGATGTGCTGGTCGATTTCGACCCGGAAACCAACGAGCTGACGGCCACGGCCATCAACTTCGTGCAGGTTGATAATCGGGCGCTCGGCTACCGTGTCAAGTACTACGGGCTGCGCTTTAGCACCAATTTTACCCAGCACGTCGTCACCTTCTACGGCCAGCCCGTATTCGAGGAAATGACCGCCCGCAATGCCAGCCAGCAGCGCCGCTGGGAGGCCAACCGCGTGGCAGCCTACCACGGCTCGCTCACCCATTTTCTGCGGAGCGTGCGCGCGGGTCGGGTAGCCGAGGAGGGCTTTACGGCCCAGCGCCTGCGCATTGTGGACAACCCGCGCTTTGCCCGGGCCGACAGCCTGCGCCGCCAGCTGCTGCACGAACATTTGAGTACGGCCTTTTCGCGGGCCGAGCAGGATTCCATTAGGCGCTGGATGCAGGTGCCTGCGGCGTTTTCGATGTTATACACGCGCTTGCTGCCGGTTGATAGCCTGCGCCGCGTGGCGACTGGGGGCGAACCGGTTTTCCTGCGCTTCCGCGATAATCTGCAGGTGAGCTACTTGCGCGAGGCCCCCGACCCGCTGTACCAGGTACGCACGATACTACCCACCAACGCGCCACTCCCGCCCGCCGGCCGGCAGGTGTCGCAGCTTATGCTGCTGGCGCGGGAAATTGAGATTCAACCCAACGGCCAATTGACGAACCCGATGGCCGTATTTACCGACGAATACTGGGGGTTCGAAAAAATGGGTGAATTTTTACCCGTGAATTACCTGCCGCCGGCTTCGGCCGCCCCAATCCCAACCCACCCATGATAGACAAAACCGTTCCCAACGTGCAGGCCGCCCTGCAGGGCCTCGCCGATGGCATGACCTTGATGCTCGGCGGCTTCGGCCTATGCGGCATCCCCGAAAACTCGATTCAGGAAATCCTGCGCCTCGGCGTAAAAGACCTCACCTGCATCTCCAACAATGCCGGCGTCGATGACTTTGGCATTGGCCTGCTGCTGCAAACCAAGCAGGTGCGCAAGATGATTTCGAGCTACGTGGGCGAAAATGCCGAGTTTGAACGCCAGCTGCTGAGCGGCGAGCTGGAAGTGGATTTGATTCCGCAGGGCACCCTGGCCGAACGCATCCGGGCGGGCGGGGCGGGCATTCCGGCCTTTTACACGCCGGCCGGCTACGGCACCGAGGTGGGCGAAAACAAGGAAAGCCGCGAGTTCAACAGCAAAATGTACCTGCTGGAAATGGGCCTCACGGCCGACTTCGCCTTCGTGAAAGCCTGGAAGGGCGACACGGCCGGCAACCTCATCTACAAAGGCACGGCCCGCAATTTCAACCCGATGATGGCCACGGCCGGCAAAATCACCGTGGCCGAGGTGGAAGAGCTGGTGCCCGCCGGCGAGCTCGACCCCAACCAGATTCACACGCCGGGCATTTTCGTGCAGCGCATCTACCAGGGTGAGCAGTATGAGAAGCGCATTGAGCAACGCACGGTGCGGGAGGAAGTGAAGCGTCAGTAGTCGCTGATGAGTATGCGTATGCTCCGGTCTGACCGCCCTAGGCGGTCTGACCGGTTGTCGTGAAGGAAATCGTTGTTGCTTCAACCGGTCAGACCGCTTAGGGCGGTCAGACCGGAGCATACGCTTATATTTAAAAGTTACCATAACCTGCTACTACAACTGCGCCTTCCCCCTTTCAACCCTTCCCTTTTAATTTTTAACTGACTCATGCTAGACAAACACGGCATCGCCCGGCGCATCGCCCAGGAAGTGAAAGACGGCTCCTACGTCAACCTCGGCATCGGCATTCCCACGCTGGTGGCCAACTACATCCCGGCCGGCATCAACGTGGAGCTGCAATCCGAAAACGGCCTGCTCGGCATGGGGCCATTCCCCACCGAAGACCAGGTCGACCCCGACCTCATCAACGCCGGCAAGCAGACCGTGACCACCCTGCCCGGCTCCAGCATCTTCTCCTCGGCCGATTCGTTCGGCATGATTCGCGGCGAGCACGTCGACCTCACCATTCTCGGCGCAATGGAAGTATCCGAGCGCGGCGACATTGCCAACTGGAAAATTCCCGGCAAGATGGTGAAGGGCATGGGCGGCGCGATGGACCTCGTGGCCTCGGCCAAGAACATCATCGTGGCCATGCAGCACGTGGCCCGCGATGGCTCCAGCAAGCTGCTATCGGACTGCACGTTGCCCATTACGGGCCTGCGCTGCGTGAAGAAAATAGTGACCGAGCTGGCCGTAATCGACGTGACGCCCGACGGCTTCGTGCTGCGCGAGCGCGCCCCCGGCGTGAGCGTAGCGCAGATTATCGCCGCTACCGCCGGCAAGCTAGTGGTGCCCGAAGGCGAGGTACCCGAGATGGTGCTGTAGCATAACCTCCTGTACCGTAAGCTTTAGCTTGCGATGAACGCAGCGAGTATCACGTCTGCGAACGAGTGAATTCGCTGCGCTCATCGCAAGCTAAAGCTTACGGTACTTCGTGCTTTTGCTACGCGGGCTACGTATCTTCGTAACCACCCATTAACCTGACTCTATGCGCCAAACCATTACCCTTTTTGCCCTCGCAGCCCTCCCCGCGCTGGCCCAGGCCCAGGTTTCGCCGATAATTGACCGGACCGATATGCCGGCCACCACGACTACCGTGGATAGCCTGCGGCTGAGCGTGGCCAGCCCGGTGCTGCCCAACACGGTGCCGCCCCTGAGCCGGCGCGGGGCCAACCAAACCTGGAACTACAGCACCCTCACCCCCACCTCGCAACGGGTCGAATCCTTCGTGTCGGTGAACAGCGTGACGGCTACCTCGCTCACGTATTCCTTCGTATTCGGGCCGTTTGGCGGGGCCAACCGGGCCACCGTGGCTTCGCCGCAGGCGCTGCCACTGCCCGTGGCCCTGCCCATTCCCCTCACCGATTCTTACCAGTTCTACGCTACTTCGGCGGCGGCGGCGGCGCAGCAGGACTTCCGCTCGGTGGGCTTCGGGGCTTCGCTGAGTGGCACGGCCATTCCGGTTACGTATGCCAGCGCGGCCCAGCAGGATGTGATTTACCGCTTCCCCCTGAGCTTTGCCAGCCTGCCTGACTCCAGCAATTCCTACTTTTCGACGCCAACGGCCATTGCTACGGTCGGCTACCTGAGCCAGAAGCGCAAGCGCGTGAACAAGCCTGATGCCTGGGGCACGCTCACCACGCCCTTTGGCCAGTTCCAGACGGTGCGCGTGGTCACCAAACTCATCGACCACGACAGCGTAGCCATTGGCGGCACCCCCGGCCAGGGTTTCGATGTGCCCCTGACCCGCGAGTACAAGTGGCTGGCCAAGAGCCAGCACGTGCCGCTACTCACCATTACCACGCGCACCATAGCCGGCACCGAAACCGTGACCGGCGTGGAGTACCGCGACAACTACCGCCGCATTATCCGCACGGCTACCCGCGACGCGGTCACCAACGCCGTGCTCACTGCCTCCCCCAACCCCTCGGCCATCGGCACGCCCCTTACCCTGACGGTGCCCGCCGGCAGCGGGCCGCTCACGGTTTCGGCCACCGATGTGGTGGGCCGGCAGCTGTTTCGGCGCGGCTTTAGCAGCAATTCGGGCACCCTTCGCATTGAGGCCGAAGCTTTTGGCACCTTCCGGGGCGTGCTGCTGCTAACGGTGCAAACGGCGCGGGGCACGGCTACCCGCCGACTGGTGCGCGAGTAGTATTAAGCGAACATTGCACCGTTTTGGCAGTTTTTCCGTTAAAGTACCCGTTGGCGAACGCCGCCAGCGGGTTTTTTTACGGGTAAATTTGTTGCGCCGGGCCCCGCCCGGCCACCGGGCCCCTTGGCGGCCCGGCTTTTTACACAGCGCTTTTTCGATATTATGGCAACTTCTTCTAACGGCAAACCGGCCGCGTCCAACGGCCACGCCGCCCCCGGCGGCTCCCACGCCAAAAAGGTAGGCAAGGCAAGCCCGGCCCTCACCGCCGAGCGCCTCACGCCTACCGCCGTGCCGGCCCACAAGCTGGTGCTGCGCACGCTGCGCCGCTCCGATTTCAAGGCCATCAAGGAAATTATGGACCAGGTGTACTCCAACATGGAAGGCGCGTGGTCGGCCGACGAGTTCAGCGCCCTGATTCGCAAGTTTCCGGAGGGCCAGATTGGCATTGAGGACAACGGCCAGCTGGTAGCTGCCGCACTGGCCATCATCGTGGACTACAGCAAGTACGGCGACAAGCACACCTACGCCAAAATTACCGGCAACGGTAAGTTCGATACCCACGACGATGCCGGCGACACGCTTTACGGCGTCGATGTATTTGTGGACCCCGCCTACCGCTCGCTGCGCCTGGGCCGCCGCCTCTACGATGCCCGCAAGGAGCTGTGCGAGAACCTGAACCTGCGTGCCATGGTGGCCGGCGGCCGCATTCCCGGCTACGCCGCCTACGCCAACGAGATGACGCCCGCCAAGTACGTGGAAAAGGTGCGCAACAAGGAGCTGACCGACCCCATTCTCACGTTCCAGCTCTCGAATGACTTTTACGTTCGGAAAATCATCCGCGGCTACCTGCCATACGACTCCGAATCGAAGGCCCACGCCACGCTGCTGGAGTGGATTAACGTGTACTACGAGGAGACGGAAAAGCTCATCGGCAACGAGAAAACCAACGTCCGCATCGGCATTGTGCAGTGGCAGATGCGCGCCACCAGCAGCCTGGAAGATTTGCTCCAGCAAATCGAGTTTTTCGTGGATACCGTAAGCGGTTACAAAGCTGACTGCGTGATGTTTCCGGAATTCTTCAACGCCCCGCTCATGGCCCTCACCAACGAGGATTCGCCGGCGGTGGCCATCCGGGCCATGGCAGCATTCACCGAGCCCATCAAGGTGAAGATGATGGAGCTGGCCGTGAGCTACAACATCAACATCGTGGCCGGCTCGATGCCTGTGTACCGCGACGAGATGCTGCACAACGTGGCCTTCCTGTGCCGCCGCGACGGCACCGTGGACGAGCAGTACAAGCTGCATGTCACGCCCGACGAGGCCAGCTACTGGGGCATGCGCGGCGGCGATAAGCTGAAGTGCTTCGACACGGATTTTGGCAAAATCGGCATTCTGGTGTGCTACGACGTGGAATTCCCCGAGCTTTCGCGCATGCTGAGCGATGAGGGCATGAAAATCCTGTTCGTGCCCTTCTGGACCGATACCAAGAACGCCTACCAGCGCGTGCGCCTCTGCGCTCAGGCCCGGGCCATCGAAAACGAGTGCTACGTGGCCATCACCGGCTCGGTGGGCAACCTGCCCCGCGTCGAGAACATGGATATTCAGTATTCGCAATCGGCCGTGTTCAGCCCTTCAGACTTCGCCTTCCCGCACGATGCCATCGTGGCCGAAGCCACCCCGAACACGGAAATGACCCTCATCGCCGACCTCGACCTTGACTTGCTCAAAGACCTGAACAGCAGCGGGGCCGTGCGCAACCTGCGAGACCGCCGCAAGGACCTGTACTCGGTGAGCTGGGTGAAGAAAACCGAGCGCGACGACGAGCTGCTGGCCCAGGGCGAGGAGCGGCTGCCCAAAACCAGCTCGCGCCGCAAGGCCATTGCGGCGGGATAAGCCCGTTGTTTCTCCATCTTTTAAAAGGGGCCCCGCACTTGCACGTGCGGGGCCCCTTTTTATTTCCCAACGGTACGGCCCGTTGGGCAAACCCGAATTATTTTTGGGCTCCTGATTTTTGCCCTTTCCTCATTCACACTGCCTTCTTTATGAAAGCTATTCTACTGGTTGGCTTGGTTATTCTGAGCGCGGGGCCGATTCATGCTCAGAAAAAGCAGAAAAACGCAGCTACCTCCCGGCCAAAGCTGGAGCAAGGCACCACGACGGCCGAAGGCAAGCGCACCGGCAAATGGAGCTTCTACACCAGCAAACAAGCGCTGGAGCTAACGTTTGATTACGATTCGAGCCGCATCAATTTCCTGCAGCCCGATACCACCAGCTACCTGGTGCGCATCGGCGAGGAATGGACGCCGCGGCGGATGGCCCGTGCGCCACGCCTGCTGGGCAGTACAGACCAGCGGCTGGATGACCTGCTTCGCAGCCTGCGCTACCCGATAAGTGCCCTGCGCCAGCAACTGCAAGGCACGGTAGTGATGGGATACACCGTGGACGTAACCGGCCACACCCGGGACTTTACCGTGGAAAGCAGCCTGAGCCCCGACTGTGACCAGGAAGTGTGGCGAGCTATAAAAACCCTGCCTGACAATTGGATACCGGCTGTTTATGCCGGCCGGCCAACTCCTAGCCGCTTCTACTTATCGGTAAAGTTTCAGATGATAGACGAAGCTGAACACGAACGCCAGCAGCGCGAGCTAAAGCGGCTGGCTCAGCAATCGGCCGATGGAGCCAGCCCTTCCGTGGTACCCGTACGGGCCAGGTACGCCCACGAAATTATCGTCACGGCGCTCGGCATTGAGCGAAGCACCCGTTGAGCGCGCTGGCCCTTAGCCATTGCCGCCGCGCAGCAATATTTTACTCAGTGGCAGCGCTGGAATCTGACAATGAAGCTGTTTGGAAAGTCAGCCCAAAGTCGTTGCTCCGGTCCGACCGCCCTAGGCGGTCTGACCGGTTGCCGCGAGAACGGCGCCAGGGCTTGTTGGGCCGATGCCAACGACAACCGGTCAGACCGCCTAGGGCGGTCGGACCGGAGCAAAAGGAGCGGCCGTATGTACGGCTGCTCCTTTTGCATTGTAAGTAGTGCTGTCGTGGATTGAAATTGATATGAGGCGCAGTTTTTTACAGACTGTAACTGGTCGTTTATAGTCTGTAAAACATTGGTCGACTACTCAATGCAATGATTAATGCGTGCTATAGCTACTTCAGCAATTGCGCTAGTTTGGCTTGCAGTTCCTCCCCACGCAGATTGGCAGCCACAATCTTACCGGTGGGGTCAATAAGAAAATTCTGTGGGATGGCCCGTACCCCGTATCGCTTGGCGGCTTCGTTCTCGAAGCCCCGTAAGTCGGATACCTGCGTCCAGGGCAACTTATCGTCTTGAATTGCCTTCAACCACTTGGCACGGTTCTTTTGCTCATCGAGCGAGATGCTGACAATCTCGAACCCCTTAGAGTGGTAACCCTGATAAGCAGCGAGTAAGTGCGGATTCTCCGCGCGGCAGGGGCCGCACCACGACGCCCAAAAATCGACCAACACGTATTTGCCCCGGTAGGTGGCGAGCGACACGGACTGCCCCAAGGGGGTATATTGTGTAAAGTCCGGCGCCTGCTGCGCGGTGCCCACGGCCTTCATCTGCTGCAGCAGCTCCGTATATGCCTGGCCGGCTGGGCTAGTTTGTAGGGCAGGTGCTAAGGAATTAAATAAGGGCGCAACTTGAGCATACTCGGGATTTGGGCCCCCAATTTCCTGCACGGCTTCCAAGCTTGCCGGTGCAGTAGGATGCGCCTTGATAAAGGCCCGCAGGTATTGGTGACGTTCTTGCTGATGTCGGGTCGCCTGTGCTGACCAATACGTATCTATTGCTTGCTGCACAGCCGTCGTATCGCCCGCCGGAGCAGCAGTGGTGGCCGCTTTGATGACCTCAAGTAAGGTGCCGTAGTCTCGGCCGGCCCGGCTGTTACGCACCGCAGCCGTCAACCCGTTGTAGAGCGGGGCAATCTGCGCCACCGACGGCACGCCCCCTCCCAACTGCTGTAGGGCATCTAAGCTCACGTAGGAGTTCGGGTGGGCGCGGATATAGGCGGTCTGCTGCCGTTGTTGCTCGTCGTGGCGGAGCGGCCGGAGCAGGGCTTGCAAGCGCTCGTACTCCACCGTTAAGCCAGAGCCGGTAATCTTCGCATGGTGCAACGAATCTGGACTAGTGACGGTGATAGGCCCGGTCTCCAGAAATAAAAAGGTGCGTTCCGGGACTCTGGCGGCAAAGGTATCGGCGAGGCGACCGCTCCGGGCGAGAATTAACATCACGGGCTCCGGCGCACTCATCGTCCCCGTCAACTCAAATGTGCCGTGGTCCAGCAGCGCCTTATCCTCTACACGGCCCTCGCGCAGCAGGTAGAGAGTAGCGGGCGCACTCAGCGAGCCAATCGTCCCGCTAACAGTGAAAGGCATGAGCGCTTGGGCCCGGGCGGCGGTGGAAAGCCCCAAGAACAGCAGCAAACAGCAGGCACAGAGTCTCGTGAAACACGGGGAGTAGTTCATCGGGCAGAGAAGGTTCAGGCCATGGGTCAGTTAAGCCAGCGCAGGGGCGAAGCTACGCGCGACAGATGTAGTAGAAAGATACCACGCTAGTCGTGCCTCAACAGGAAGTCAAAAACCGCCTAGGGCTTCCGCACCAAATATCAGGCATTTTGCAGTAGTCGCCGGAGGTACTCATTGTCGTAGGCCGCTTGCTTACGCTTGCGTTTGAGGCTGAT
>NZ_JAAVTK010000012.1:0-7252 GCF_012275535.1 Hymenobacter artigasi
GGGAAACGCCACGGCTGTAACAACGATTAGCAATTGACTGATGGAAGGCATTATTGAGTAGATAAAATGACAATACCGCTTCACAAGAAAGGCTCTTATTTTTGAACAGGGCGCGTTTAGCTTCCGACCGTTTTGATAAACCTTAATTTTGCCGCTCATGCCACCAATATGCCCCGTAAACTACTAGACCCAGGCCGACAAAAACAAAGCCACCCCAAGTTCCTTCGCTGGCGCTAGTCTGCAACGCCCGCCACCCCATCCACACCGGGAGCCCGGCCAATGCTACCAGCCAGAACGTGGCCGCCGGTTGCGTCGCAAACCCCAGCTTGCGAATCGGAACTGCAGCAGGATTCTCCGGCCTAAAAGCCGCAGGCAAGGCACCGGCGAGCGGCGGCATCGTTGCGGGTATTGCACGAAGCTGCGCCTGGTTGTAGTGCTTCGCCGCCCAATCAAAATGCTGCCCTAGGGCCACCAACGGGCCCATTCCCTGCGGATGCAGCTTCGAGTTCAGATGGAACATCAGGGGGCTTCCGCGGCGCGGATTAATGGTAAAATCAAATTCCAAGCCGCTGTAATAAGACACAATCTCTGCAAAATCGAGGCGGCGCACCTTGCCATTAGCCGCGTAGCTAACCGTGATACCCGTGGCATCGAACGCCACGGTAGCATGCTCGGCGCTGAAATGCTTGGCAACACGCTCGGGCAGCAGCACAAAAGCGGCCAGACCGACTACCCCCAACAAGCTTCCCCAGAGCTTGGAATGGGCAAAAACCGCTAGGATACCCAGCAGCATGGGCAATGTCAAGGCGATGATAACCAGCACCAGCACGGTTGCTTTCCAGCGGTTGGTGAGGGTTAAATCGAGTTGCTTTTCCATGGAATTACGACTTGTTTGTTCTATCACCGCCTCATCCGCGCCGCCGAAGATGCCCTGCTGCTTATGGGGGCTGGAACGCAGGGGACGATTAACATTTAAATCATCAATACTTGGCTGTGCAAGCTACAGCCATAAGGTGTGGTTACTGATGCTTGCCGATTTAGGAAATTAAAGGCTCGTTTCGGTGAACTGCTGCTAATGAGCACCGAATAGCTCGCATAACCCGCTCTACAGTCCAGTTTGAGTTCGGTGAAGTGGTTCAATTAGCTAAGTACAGAAAACCCGGCTTGGGGATGAGTTTCGTGAACGCTGGCAACGGAGTCTTGACACGGCCCCGCCGGGGTCTACTTCAGCGGAGTGGAGAATGCTTTGCCTAGGCAAGACGCACCGCAAAGGATTCGGCTACTCGCACAACGCCATTGCCACGGGCCGCTAGGCTCACCGCCGGCCGCGGCCTGGAAAAAGCACGCGTAGCAGCACAAAAAAGCCCCCATCCAATTGGATGGGGGCTTTGGGCCACGGTCCGGGTTGCGGCCGAACGGGAACACAGACGATTACTCCACCGTCAGGCGCAGGGCCTTGTTGTCGGCGCGCACGATGTACACGCCCGTCGGCAGCCCGGCCGGAAGTGCCAGTGCCGCCGTGCCCGTGGCATCGGCCGGCGACGTGGTCACTGGGCGGCCCAACGCATCGAACACCGTCACCAGGGTACCGGGCTCCACGCCCGTGAGTGTGGCGGTGCTGCCGTGCGACGGGTTAGGGTACAGCGCCAAGCCAGCGGCGGCCCTTTTCAGCGCTGCTAGGCGCACGGGCGAGTAGCTGAACGTGCCGTCCCGGTCCACCTGCCGCAGGCGGTAGTAGAGCAGGGCCGCGCCAGCGGGAAGCTGGGCATCCAACAGCGCGTAGCTGCGCGGGGCGCTACTGCTGCCGGCGGCGGCCACTGTGCCGATGCGCGCGAAGCGGGTGCCATCGGCGCTGCGCTCCACCTCAAAGGCCTGGCTGTTCTTCTCCGAGGCCGTGGCCCAGGCCAGGCGCACGGCGCTGGCACCGGCCGGTGTGGCCGTGAAGGCGCTCAGCTCCACGGGCAGGGGGGCGGCTTTGCTGCCCAGGGTCCAGATGGAGAAGTCGCTGATGCCGGTTTTGCTCACCGTGTTGGCGGCGACGGTGACCGGATTCTGGTTGGCCCAAGGGCCGGCGGGGCCGCTCACCGACTTGAACAGGTTCAGGTTGGCGGCCGTGATGCCGTTGAGCTCGTGGTCGAAGTAGGCGAAATCCATGGTCACGCTCAGGCCCGTGTTGGTGGCGGGCTGAATGTCGAAGTAGCGCTTCACGCTCACGCTGCTGTTCACGCCCGAGAGGGCCGTGCCGGTGGTACGCACCACCGGCGTGAGGCCGGGGGCTACCGAGCCGGCAGCCGGCGTCAGCGTGAGGCCCAGGCCGCCGAAGGCTTCGGCGGTGCCGGGCACCAACGTGCGCGTGGCGCTCACGGTGCCCACCACGTAGGCGGCGTCCGTTTCGCTGAGCGAGGCCGCCGCGCCCAAGCTGATGCGGTAGCTGCCCGTGGTGGTCAGCGTGCCGGTGGTCAGGGTGAGGGGGCCGGTCAGGGCCAGGTCCCGTTGCAGCTGCACGGTACCGGCCGACTTATTCACTACCAGGGTGGCAAAGGCCGTGGCTGCGCTGCCGCCCAGCAGCTGGGTGGCCGCCGCGCCCACGAAGGCCACCGGGCCGCTGAGTGTGGCCGTGCCGCTATTGGCGAAGTCGCCGTTCACCTGCAGCGTGGCCCCGGTGCCCAGCGTGAGGCTGGCCCCGGCATCGATGGTCAGGTTGCGCACGGCCAGGGTGCCGGTGGGCACGTTGGGGTAATGGGGCTGGCCGGCCGGAATCAGGGCGCTGATGCCGGCGTCGGGCACCTGACCGTAGCTCCAGTTCTGGCAGTCGAGGAAATCCGAGCTCAAGTTGCCGACCCAGGTGGTGGTCGTGACGGGGGCGGGCGCGCCCAGCACCGTCACCACGGCCGGGGCGGTACTGGCGTTACCGTTGGCATCGGTCACGGTCACCTGCACGGTGTTGAAGCCCAGGTTGGCGCAGCTGAAGGTGGTTTGCGACAGCGCCACGGCCAGCGTGCCGCTGCCGGTGCAGTTGTCGGTGGTGCCGCTGTAGACCTGGCTAGTGGTGAGCGTGGCCGTGCCCGTGGGCCCCAGCGCCACCGTGGCGGGCTGGGTGAAGGTGCCCACGTTGGGCACCAGCACGGAGATGCGCTTCACCGAGTAGCTGGCGGCGTTGTACTGGAAGGTCCAGTCGGGATTATTGCTGCCGCCTACCTGGTTACCGATGCCCAGCGCGCCGGGCTGGCCGGTGTTGCCCCAGGCATTGTAGGCCAGCACAGTCTGGCCGGCCGTCATGTTGTGCACCTGGAAGGAGCCGTGCCCGCCTTGGCCGGGCAGCACCCGGTCGCCGAAGTCAAACGTAGTGGCGCTGGCCCCGGCCACGTTGTCGGTGTTGGCTACATCGTAATCCCAGTACCACATCTCGATGCGGCCGGTGCCCACGCTGGTGCCGGTGGTCACGGCAGCCCCCGCGCTGGCGGCCACGTTCAGGTTGGTCACGTCCTGGTGCCACACCACGTTATTGGCCGTGGGGTGGGGCAGGCCGAGCTGGGTGAGGTTGGCGGCGAAGTTGTCCATCGAGGCCCACACCCACTGGGTGCCGGTACCGTTGGTCAGCTCCATGTAATACGCCACCCGGGCGGGCGGGGCAATGGCCGCCCCGGCGTTGTTCACCGCGTAGGGCACCGAGGCAAAGTTGTTGAAGTTGCCCGCGGTGCTGGGCACGTCGAGCTGGTAGAGCACGCCGTAGCCGGCGGCTTCGGGCACGTTGGCCAGGGCCAGGGCCGGGGCGACCGGCAGCGGGCCGCGCCCCGCGCCGGGGGCCAGCCGGTCCTGCACAGTCACGGTGGCGGTGGCCGTGCTGGTGGCCCCGTTGGCATCGGTCACGGTCAGCGTCACGGCGTTGGCCCCCAGATTGGCGCATCTAAAAGTGGCGGGCGACACGCTCAGGGCCGCCGCCGGGGCCGGGGCGCAGTTGGCGGTGCTGCCGTTGTTCACGGCGGCGGCGGCCAGGGTGGCGTTGCCGTTGCCGTCCAGGGTCAGGGTCACGTTCTGGGCCGTGGCTACCGGCGCGGCGGCGCAGGGCGCTACGGTAATGGTGTTCGAGTAAGCTCCGGTGCCGGTCACGTTGGTTTTATCGGCCCGCACGCGGTAGTAATAGGAAGTGCCCGCCGTCAGGCCGGTCACGGCGCTGGTGCCGCTGGCCACGGTGAAGGGCGAGCCCGTGATGGGGGCCGAGAAGTCGGCCGCCGTCGATACGTCGAGCGAGTACCCGTTATCGACCACGCCCAGGGCCGGGGCCGTCCAGCGGGCGGTGAAGCCCGTGCCCGTGATGCCATTGGCCGCCAGGGCCGTGGGCACCACCAGCGCGTAGCTCTCCACCCAGTTCGAGGTAGTGCCGCTTAGCGCGAAGTTGGTAAGCGTGCCGGGGTAACCGTTGCTACTCAGGTCGGGCAGAACCGTCAGGCCCGTGTTGGTACCGCCGGCCACGCCCTGGTCGAAGTTAGCGTAGAAGCCCAGGCTGGCGGGCTGGCTTACCGTGGTGTTGCGCATATCAGCCTGAATGTCGGCCACCGAGAGGGCCGTGGTGTAGATGCGGACCTCGTCGATACGGCCCCGGAAAGGCTCGCCATATACGGGAGAGTTGCCAATGGTCAACAGTTCAGCGGTACCGGCCGAGGAGGAGGCGCTGGTGGCAGCCGCGTCGCGCACACCATTGATATACAGCTCAAAGGTAGCGGTGGTAGTGTTCCAGGTAGCCGCCAGATGGGTCCAGCGGTTGACCGGCAGCAGCACCGAGCCGAGGGTGTAACGGAAGTTGGCGTTGCCGGGTATGGGCCAGGTCTCGGCATTAAACCGGCCGTTGCGCAGGTACATATTGTAGTCCGCCGACTTGCGGATGATGGAGTTAACGTTCGTGTTGCCATCGAAGTACACCCAGGCTTCCATGGTGAAGTTGCCTGTCCCCAGGTTGCTCACGGCCGGCGTGCTGCCGTAGGTTACGAAGTCGTCCACGCCGTCGAAGGCCAGGGCGTTGCCGGGGGGCGTGAGTGCGCCGGGCACCGTCGTGATGACGTTGGAGTAGGCCCCCGTGCCGGTCACGCTGGTTTTATCGGCCCGCACACGATAGAAGTATTCGGTGCCGGCCGTCAGGCCGGTCAGGGCCCGGCTGGTGGTACCGCTGGCCACCGCGAAGGGCGAGCCGGTGATGGGGACCGAGAAGTCGGCCGCCGTCGACACCTCCAGCGAGTAGCCATTATCGACCACCCCGAAGGCCGGGGCCGTCCAGCGGGCCGTGAAGCCGGTGGCCGACACGCCCGTGGCCGCCAGGGCCGTGGGCACGGCCAGGGCGTAGCTTTCCACGTAGTTGGAGGCGCTGCCGCTGAGGGCGAAGTTGGTGAGCGTGCCGGGGCTGGCGGCCGTCGTCTGGTCGTACACGGTGGTCAGGCCGGCGTTGGTGCCGGCCGGGCTGCCCTGCTCGAAGGTGAAGTAGGCCACCAGGCTGGCGGGCACGGCGGCGGCGGTGCTGCGCATGTCGGCCACGATGTTGGCCGGGCTCAGGGCCACCGCGTACACGCGCACCTCGTCGATGCTGCCGGTGAAGTACTCACTGGCCGTCAGGGGCGGGATGCGGCCGCCGATGCGGAAGTCGGAGCCCGTGGTGTTGAAGGCCGACAGGATGCCCTGCCGGTCCAGCACGCCGTCCAGGTACAGGCGCAGGGTGGTGCCGTCGTAGGTGGCGGCTACGTGGTGCCAGCGGTTCAGGCTCAGCGTGGTGGTGCCTTGCAGGTCGTTGTTCTCGCCCACGTAGTAGAGTTTGCCGCTAATAATTATCAGCCCCGAGCGCAGGTTGCTGGTGGCCGTGCCGTAGTTGAAGATAACGCCGTTGCTGCCCGTGGTGGGGTACACCCAAGCCTCGATGGTGCGGGCGCCGTTGCCCTGGGGCAGCAGCGGGTTGGTGCCCGCCACGTAGTCGTCCGTGCCGTCGAAGGCCAGGGCGTTGCCGGGGGCCACGGCCGGGGTCACGGCCAGGGCCGTGCTGCTGGCCGCGCCGCCCGCCGTGGTGAGCGTGGTGGTGCCGCTGGCCGGGGCCGTGGGCGGCACCCGGAACGTGAGGCTGGTGCTGCTCGCGTTGATGATGCCGTTGGTGGCCGTCACCCCGTTCACCACCAACGACGTGTAGGTATTCAGGTCGGTGCCCGTCAGCGTCACGGCCTGGCCGGCCACGGCGGGGTTGGGCGTGAAGCTGCTGATAGTGGGCGCGGGCTGAACCGTGACCACCACCGGCAGGGCCGATGTGTAGGTGCAGCCCGTGGCCGGGTCGGTGGCCGTGGCCATGTACGAGCCCGCCTGGGTCACCACGCGGGTGTTGCCGGCGGTGGCACCGGGGTTGAACACGTAGGTGGCCCCGGCCAGCGGCACGTCGGCGTTGTGGTTGGTGCCGTCGGGGTTGAGGCGGGCCAGCCGGTTAGCGGTAACGCCCTGATAGGTGGTAAACGCGCCACCCGCCAGCACCTTGCCGTCGGGCTGCACGGCCAGCGCGCTCACCACGTTGTTGAAGCCCGCGCCGGTATTAAACTGCCCGGCCCCGGTGCCGGTGTTGTTCGTGCCGTCGGCGTTGAGCCGAGCAATGCGGGTGTTGGCCACGGACTGATAGGCGGTAAATAGCCCGCCCGCCAGCACCTTGCCGTCGGGCTGCAAAGCCAGCGCGCTCACCGTGGAGTTGAAGCCCGCGCCGGTGTTAAACTGCCCGGCCCCGGTGCCCCGGTCGGAGCTGCCGTTGGCATTGAGCCGGGCAATGTAGATGTTGGCCACGCCGTTGTAGCTGGTAAACGCGCCACCCGCCAGCACCTTGCCGTCGGGCTGCACGGCCAGCGCGCTTACCGTATTATTGAAGCCCGCGCCGGTATTAAGCTGCCCGGTACCGGTGCCCTTGTCGGAGCTGCCATCGGGATTGAGCCGGGCAATGCGGGTGTTGGCCACGCCCTGATAGGTGGTAAACAGCCCGCCCACCAGCACCTTGCCGTCGGGCTGCAGGGCCAGCGCGTTTACCGTAGTGCTGAAGCCCGCGCCGATGTTAAACTGGCCCGCCCCGGTGCCCTTGTCGGAGCTGCCGTCGGCGTTGAGCCGGGCAATGAAGGCGTTGGCCACGCCATTGTAGCTGGTGAAGCTGCCGCCCACCAACACCTTGCCGTCGGGCTGCAACGCCAGCGCGTTTACCGTGGTGCTGAAGCCCGCGCCCGTCACGAAGCTCGCGTCCAGACTGCCG
>NZ_JAAVTK010000012.1:7349-179873 GCF_012275535.1 Hymenobacter artigasi
CCGTCGGCGTTGAGGCGGGCGATGCGGGACACGCCCGTGGCCGTGCCGTTATAAGAGGTGAAGGCCCCGCCCACCAGCACCTTGCCGTCGGGCTGCAAGGCCAGCGCGCTCACCGTGGAGTTGAAGCCCGCGCCCGTCGCGAAGCTCGCATCCAGGCTGCCGTCGGCGTTGAGGCGGGCGATGCGGGACACGCCCGTGGCCGTGCCGTTATAAGAGGTGAAGGCCCCGCCCACCAGCACCTTGCCGTCGGGCTGCACAACCAGCGCGCTCACCGTGGAGTTGAAGCCCGTACCGGTGGTCAGGCCGGCCAGCACGGCGGCGGCCGTGAGCGTGACGCGCCCCCCGGCCGGAATGGTCGTGGGGCCGTTGGCCGTCAGCGTTACCTTGCCCGCCGCGCATACCGGCGCGGTGAAGTAGCCCAAGCTGGTGCCCGTGCCCGCAAGTGTGGTAACCGAAACCGGCGCCTGCACCACCCCGGCCGGCACGGATACCGTAATCTGGGTGGGCGAGTTCAGTAAGAAGCCCGGCGCGGCAGTGTTGCCGAAGGCCACGCCCGTGGCATTGGTAAAGTTGGTACCCGTGATGGTGACCACGGTGCCCGCCGCCCCGCTGGTGGGCGTGAAGCTGCTCACGACCGGCACCGGCACCGCAAAGCTGGTGGCACTGGCGGCCGTGCCTGAGGGCGTGGTCACCCGAATCAGGCCGGTGCTGGCCGCGGTGGGCACGCTCACCGTAATCTGGGTGGCCGAGTTCACCACGAAGCCCGGCGCGTTTGCATTGTTGAAGGTCACGGCCGTGGCCCCCGTGAAGTCGGTGCCCGTGATGGTGACCACGGTGCCCGCCGCCCCGCTGGTGGGCGTGAAGCTGGTGATGACCGGCACCGGCGGCAGGTTCAGCCGCAGATACAGGCCGCCGGTGCCGTTCGGGTTGGCCCCGGCCAGGTCCAGGTCTCCGTCGTTGTCGAGGTCGGCCATCGCGAAGTAGAACACGGAGGTAGGCGCCGCGATGATGGTGGCGGCACCGAACGTACCCGTGCCGTTGTTCAGGCGCAGGAAGAAGCCCGTGGTGCCGCGGCTGCTGGCCACCAGGTCCAGGTCGCCGTCGGCATCCACGTCGCCCGCGGCCGCGCCCGAAGTGCTGGTGGGCATGCCCACGTTCACGACCGGGCCAAAGCCGCCGGTACCGTCGTTGAGGTTGGTGCGCAGCGAGAACTGAGTCGTGTTTTCGCCCCCCGTGCCCAGGTCGAGGGCCCCGTCGCCGGTAAAGTCGGCCAGCACCACGGAGTTGGGCTGGCTGTTCATGGTCAGCACGCTGGTCGTGAAGGCCAGGCCGGTGCCATCGTTCCGGCCCACCACCACGCTGCCGTTGGCGTAGTCGCTCACGGCAAAGTCCAGGTCGCCGTCGTTATCCACGTCGCCCAGCACGGCAAACACGGCATTGGCCGCAACGCCATTGATGGCAACGGCCAGCGTGAAGGCCCCGCTGCCGTTGTTGGTGTACACCGTGATGGTGCCGCCGCCCGCCGAGCTGGGCACCACCATATCCAGGTCGCCGTCGCCGTCGAGGTCGCCCAGGGCGGCCTTGCGCGGGTCGCCGCTGCTCACGGGAGCCGGGGCCAGCAGCGTGAAGGCGCCCGTGCCATCGTTTTGCAGCACCGATACTGTGCCGCTGGTGGTGCCGTTAGTGCCATTAGTGGGCACCACCAGGTCGAGGTCGCCGTCGTTGTCGAGGTCGCCGGCCGTGAGGGAAAAGAAGCCGCCCGCGCTGGCATACGCCGTGGGGGCGGCGTAGGTGCCGCCACCCGTGCCCAGCCGCACCTGCAGGCCCCCGCCGGTATCGGCCAGGTCCAGGATGCCGTCGTTGTTAAAGTCGGCGGCCACTACCTCGCCCGCAGTGGGATTGGTCAGCGTGGCACCGGGCAGGAAAAGGCCCCGCCCGGTGCCCCCCGTGGCGGCCGTAAACTGCGATACCCGCGCCGTGGCCAGCGCGCCCCCGGCGCTGGCGGCCGCCGTGGTCACGGTGCTGCTCACAGTTTCGCCCGGCAAAAAGCTATAGGCTGAAGGCGTGAACGTGAGCGTGCTGCCGCTCACCACGGCCGGGGCGGCCACGGTGCGCAGGCCCCCGCGCTGAGCCGAATGCACCTTTAGCGCCGGGGCCGAGCCGGCCGTCAGGGCCTGGTCGAAGGTGATGGCCACGGGGCTGGTGCGGGCCGCCGCGCGGGCATTGGCCAGCGGGGCCACCGCCGTGATGGTGGGGGCCTGCGCTCCGGCCGTCCAGGGCAGCAGCGACAGCAGCAGCCCTAGCAGCGGCCGGCAGACGGAGGGTACGGACGTGGGCCAGCCCATGCGGGCCACCCGCCCGGCGGCAGTGTAGGAGTTTTCCATAAGCAAGAAAGAGAGTCAGTCGGGTAATTATTGGGGGTCCGCTTCCTGACCAGGAAAGCCTGCCGTAATTAATTAGTGATATATAGACACTACCACAAAGGTAGCGGCCTCCAATACGCCCCGATATGACATGAACATGTCATATTTGAGCCAGGCAGCGCCGTACTACCGGCTACCATGCAGCCCCCGCGCCGGGAGGCACGGGGGCTGCATGGCGACTATGGACGCAGCTTCTTACTCCACCGTCAGGCGTAGCACGCTGGCCCCGACGCGCACCACGTACACGCCCGTGGGCAGCCCGGCCGGCAGCATCAGCGCGGCCGTACCGGTGGCATCGGCCGGGGCCGTGGTGACCAGCCGGCCCTGCGCGTCGAACACCGTGACCACCGTGCCGGGCTGCGCGCCCGTGAAGGTGGCTGCGCCCGCGTGGGCCGGGTTGGGGTACAGGGCCAGACCGGCAGCCGCGCCCGTCAGGGGCACGGTACGCACCGGCGAGTAGGCAAACGTGCCGTCCAGGTCCACCTGCCTGAGACGGTAGTAGAGCCGGGCCGCACCAGCGGGCAGCTTGGCGTCCAGCAGCTCGTAGCGGCGGGTGCAGCTGCTGCTGCCGGCCGCCGCTACCGTGCCGATATGGTCGAAGGCGATGCCGTCGGCGCTGCGCTCCACCTCAAAGGCCTGGCTGTTCTTTTCCGAGGCGGTGGCCCAGGCCAGGCGCACGGCGGCCGGGCCTTCGGCCGTGGCCGTGAAGGCGGCCAGCTCCACCGGCAGCGGGGCGGCGTTGTTGCCCAAGGTCCAGATGGAGAAGTCGGTGATGCCGGTTTTGGTGATGACGCTGCCAACCGCCGTGGTGCCGCGTTGCGGTATCCAGGGCGTGCCGCCGCTCACCGACTTGAACAAGCGCAGGCTGGCCACCGCGATGCCGTTGAGCTCGTGGGGGAAATAGGCGAAGTCCATGGTCACGCTCAGGCCCGTGTTCACGGCGGGCTGGATGTTGAAGCTGCGCAGGATGCTCTGGCTGGTGCCGGCCCCGGCCAGGGCCGTGCCGGTGGTGCGCGTGAGCACCGTGGCGCCGGGGGCGGTAGAGCCGGCCGCCGGCGTCAGGGTCAGGCCCAGGCCGCTGAAGCTTTGGGCCGCGCCGGGGGCCAGCGGGCGGTTCACCACCACTTTGCCAATGACGTAGCTGGCATCGGACTCGCTGATGGTGGCCGAGCCGCCCAGGTTCACCTGGTAGCTGGCCGTGGTGGTAAGTGTGCCGCTGCTCAGGGTCAGGCCGGAGTTGATGGTCAGGTTCTGGGCCAGCTGCACGGTGCCGGCGGCTTTGTTCACCGTCAGGGTGGTCACGCCCGAGGCGATGCTCAGCGTCTGGGTGGCGGCGCTGCCCACGAAGGCGACGGTGCCGTTCAGCGTGGCCGTGCCGTTGTTGGTGCAGTTGCCGTTCACTTGCAGCGTGGCCCCGCTGGCCTCCGTGAGGGTGCCGCCGGCGTCGATGGTCAGGCTCAGCACGGGGTAGGTGCCGGCGGGCAGGCTGGGGTAGGTGGTCTTGCCGGTGGGGATAATCACGCTGGTGGCCGCGTCGGGCACTTGGCCGAAGCTCCAGTTGGCGCAGCTGGTCCAGTCGGTGCTGGTGCCGAGCCAGGTGGTGGTGGGCGTGACCGGAACGCTCACCGTTACAATGGCCGTCCGGCTGGTGGTATTGCCGTAGCCGTCGCTCAGAGTCACGGTTACGGGGTTGTCGCCCAGGTTGGCGCAGGTGAAGGTATTGGGACTGATGCTGGCTGTCACCGTGCCGCAGTTGTCGGTGGCATTGCCCCGGTACACCTGCGCGGGACTTACGGTAACGGTACCGCCGGCCCCGAGGGCTACCGTGGCCGACTGGATGGAAGCCGACGGGTCGGGCACCAGGATGTAGAGGCTCTTGACGGTGTAGTTGCCCACGTTGTTACCAAAGGTCCAGTCGGTGTCGCCCGTGCCGGGCGCATTCTGATTGCCGATGCCCACGCCGTCAGCGGCGGCCGAGGAGCCCCAGCCGTTGTAGCCGAACACGGTCTGGGGCGTGGTCAGGTTGTGCACCTGGAACGAGCCGTGGCCGGCGGCGGTGTTCTGGCCCCCGTCGCTCATATCGAAATAGCTGCCGTTGGCCACTGCCACGTTGTCGGTGTTGGTCTGGGTGTAGTTGCTGGGCCACATCTCCACGCGGCCGGTGCCCAGGCTGCTGCCCGTGACGAGGGTGCCGCCGGCGTTGCTGTACACGTTCAGGTTGCTTACGCTCTGGTGCCAGTTCACGGGGTTGGCCGTGGGGTGCGGCAGACCCAGCTGGGTGAGGTTGGCCGCGAAGTTGTCCATCGAGGCCCACACCCACCTGGTGGTGCCGCCGCTGGTTAGCTCCACGTAGTAGGCTACCCGCGCCGGGTTGGCGGGCAGCACCGTAGCCGATTTATCGACGGCGTAGGCCACTGCACCCAGGCTCCCAAAATTAGCGTTAGCGGGCATGTCTACCTGGTAGAGCACGCCGTAGCCGGCCGCTTCGGGCACGTTGGCCAGGGCCAGGGCCGGAGCATCGGGCAGCAGGTTGGCCACGGCGGGGGCGGTGTTGTCGAGCACCGTCACGATGGCCGGGGCCGTGGCGGTGTTGCCGCCGGTATCGGTCACGGTCAGGGTTACGGGGGTGCCGTTGGTTACCGGGGCGGCATCGGTGGTCCAGGCCGGGCCGTTCACAAACGTAGCCAGGTTGGCGGCAGTGCCGGTGGCGTCGGCGGTGGTGGTGCCGCTGCCTTCGTTGAGGCGGTAGTAGGCCAGCAGGCCGGCGGTGCCGCCGGGCAGGCCAGTGCCCTTGGTAATGCTGAGCTGCGCGGCCGTGCGGGCCACGCTCCACACCCGCACCTCGTCGATGCGGCCATTGAAGTATTCGTTGCCATTGGTGGTGCCGATGGTCAGGTTGTTGGCATTGGGTACGGCGTGGGGGCCGGGGTTGTCCGAGCTGATGGCCACCCCGTCAAGATAGAGTGTCCGCGTGTTGGTGGCCGCGTTGTAGGTAGCGGCTACGTGGTGCCAGCTTCCGCTCAGGTTGGCGGTGTTCGTAACGAGGTCGGGGCCCCACCAGTAGTTTTCGAGGCCAATGCCCCGCCCGTCGTTGAACAGCCGCAAGGCATTCACCTGCGGCCCGGTGCCGTAGTTGCCCCAGCCAATGATGCCGTAGGCCCCCATGGCCGTGGGCTTAATCCAGGCTTCGAGGGTGTAGGAGCCGTTGCCGATGGGCAGGCTGTTGCCGGCGGCCACGGCCAGGTACTGGCTGCTGCCATTGAAGCTCAGGCCGCTGGCCACCGTGGCCGGCACCACGTTGGCGCAGCTGAAGGCGCTGGCCGACACACTCAGCGCTCCGGCGGGGGCCGGGCCGCAGTCGGCGGTGCTGCCGTTGTTCACGGCCGTGGCGGCCAGCGGGGCGTTGCCGCCCGCGTCCAGGGTCAGGGACACGTTTCGGGCCGTGGCCACCGGGGCCGCGCACAGCGTGAACGGCTGGCTGCTGGCTGCGCTGGTGCCGTTGGGCGTGGTCACCGTCAGGGTGCCGGTGGTGGCCCCGGCCGGTACGGCCAGCACAATCTGCGTGGCGCTGCCGGTAAAGCTGGTCTGGGCTGTGCCGTTGAAGCGCACGCTCGTGGCCCCGCTCAGGTTCGTGCCCGTTATCGTCACGCTCGTGCCCACCGGCCCGCTCAGGGGTGTGAAGCTGCTGATGACCGGCGCGAGCACTACCGTGAACGTGCTGGTGGCCGAGCTGGCGCTCACGGGCTGGCCGCTGGCCTGGGCCGTGGCAGCTACCGAGTGGCTGCCCTGCGTCAGGGCCGTGGGCTGCGCCAGCGAGTAGGTGCCGCCCGCCGTGGCCGTGGTGGTGGTGCCCAGCAGGGTGCCATCCACGTACAGGCGCACCGTGCTGCCGGCCGCGGCCGTGCCGCTGTAGGTGGGCGTGGCGGTGGTCACGGTGCCGCCGTTGGCGGGCGCGGCCACGGTGGGGGTGGCCGTGGGGCTGGGGGCAATGGCCGTGATGGTCATGGCCCCGTTGCTGAGCACCCCGCTGGGGCTGTAGCTGATGGCGGTGCTGCCCGCCATCACCCACGACGAGCCGCCGCCCCCGCCGCCGCCGGAGACATTGCTGCCGCTGCCGCTCTGGCCGCCGCC
Organism: Hymenobacter artigasi; assembly: GCF_012275535.1. GTDB lineage: Bacteria > Bacteroidota > Bacteroidia > Cytophagales > Hymenobacteraceae > Hymenobacter > Hymenobacter artigasi. Next base: position 13,904 of record NZ_JAAVTK010000012.1, read on the forward strand.
GCCACCCCCGTAGTAGCCGCCGCCTCCGCTGCCGCCAAACCCGGCATTAGCCCCGCCGACATTGGCAGCTCCGGCCGAGGCCCCCGTTGCCCCCGCCCCCGCGGCGGTGGCCGTAGCGCCGGCTCCCGCGTATCCTCCCACCGCCGCAGTGCCGTTGCCCCCGGGCGGGGTGCCCCCGCTGCCGCCGGCGTAGTACGAATCAGATTGAAGATTATAGCCCTCGGCTCCGCCGCCGCCGGCCACCAGCAGCGCGTTGCGGCTGGTGAGGTAGTCGCCGGTACTGGTGCCCGTGCGCCGCAGGTCGGTAGCGCCGCCGCCCCGGCCACTGCTGCCACTGCCGCCCCCGCCATTGTAGCCGAACGGAATCATGTTGCCGCCGCCGCTGGGGCCGTTCGGACTGCCCGTGCCGCCCACTTCCACGCGCAGGCTTTCGCCGGGCGTTACCGTTACGGTGGCCTGCACCACGGCTCCGTTGTAGGCCCCCGTGGCTACTACGGTCAGCCTGGTAGCCCCCGCCGGCACTGCGTAGCTCTGGGTGCCGCCGGTGCAGGCAAAGGAGGTGGTCTGGGCCCGGGCCAGCCCCGGCAGGGCCAGCAGCAGGGCCAGCAGCAGCCGGGTAATGAAGGCGGCGGGCGCGGGCGCGCCCGCCGGTTGCCCGGTAGCAGTGCAGAAGTTTTTCATAAGCAGGGAAGAGAACCAGTCGGATGCATCCTTCGGGTTCGCCTCCTGACCAGGAAAGCCTGCCGCAATCAATTAGCGCTATATAGATACTGCCGTAAAGGTAGCGGCTACGTTTGCGTAGTAGTATGGCACGGACCCAACATAGTTGCCTTTTTTGGCCGCTGGCTGCCAGCCACCAAAAAGCCCCCGCGCCGGGAGGCAAGGGGGCGGTGGCTTGTCGCACAGGCTATAGCTCGTGCCGCGGGGCGCGGGGCCGGAACCCGCCGAAGTAGTTGCTGCGGGGTGGCCGGGGCGGGCGCTTGGCCTTGGCGCAGAGCATGCCGGGCTGGGGGCTCGGTGAGTTCACGAAACTCATCCCCTCGGCGCGTTTCGTAAACTTTCATCCGTAGACGAGTTTCTTAAACTCGCTTGGCCCTGCAGCGGTCTGTTGGCATTTGGCACCGGCCAACTGCCATCCGTTCACCGAAACGAGCATTAATTTGGCCAGTCTTGTTAACGGCCTGGTTGGGTGGCCTCGTTGCGTGGAGCCCTTACCGGCAAGTACTCGTTCGGGTTGGGGATGAAAGCCCGGAGGAGGGTTTTTAACTCGTTGTCTAGCCGATAGAGTCTCCCGCGGGAAAGCAAGGTGCTGCCTTGTGCCACGTAAATGGCCCGGGTGGTTCCGCCCTGGTAGAAAACGTTGAAACGGAAACGCACGAAACGGGATTTGAAGCGCCCCACTGGGATGCTGTCCTTTGCGGCGAGCATTTCGTCCAGCCGGCGGACAAACACCTGTCCCTGTTTTAGCGTGACCTTGGTCGGGGCGGACTGCTGAATGTCCGCGGAATCCACCCCGATAAGCGTGGAACTGGACAGGGGATACGCGTTGAGGCGCACGCTGCGCACGCGCGGGGCTTGCGCTCGGGCTGACCAGGCACTTAAGCACGCCACCAGCACCAAACTAAATTTCTTCATCGTTCACGCTTTACAAGGGGGAAGGGCCGCCCAAATTAAGCACGCTTGAACGCACAGCTAGGGTCGCTTCGGGCTGTGCGGCTACTGGCCTTCGTTCGTGTTCATTCAAACGGTCGGAATAATAAAGGCTGCTTCATTGAGTCAATTAGGAGCTCATTCCCCGGTGGTTCTCACCAAAATGGTTCCGTTGCCGAGGTAGACCACCAGCCATTCGACGTGGTGAGGCAACAGAAACACGTTCATTCCCGGAACCGTCGTCGCAGTAGAGCGGTGGGCTAGCCACGCGTGCACGTCGGCGCCCTCGGCATCGTAAACCCGGTGCAAAAAGGCATGGACTGGGTGTTCGTACACCAGGTAATAGGCCGGGTCGGTCAACTGTTCGAAGAGCAAAGGGTCCGCCGCGAACAGTGTGTCGGTGCGCACGCCCTCGTCGACCATGTGCTGCACTTGGGTCAGCAGCTTGCCTGCGTCCTCCGGGGGCAGGCGGCGTCCGGGGAAGGGCCTTTGCGTGGCGTCCCAGTGCTGGAGGTGTGCCACCACCCGGTCTTTAAACCCTCGTTGGTCCTGCAAATCGGTGGTGAGGCGAATCGTTGTATGGGCCGAGCGGACCTCGTAGGCGCCCAGGTTCTCGACCAAGCCGTCAATGTCCGCCAGCGGCAGGTATTTGGTACGGAAGCCGTATTGCCACAGGCCCGTATCCGTCAACTCCAGCCGGTGTCGCAGGGCGTAAACCAGGCCGGCGGCGCAGCCGAGTAATAAGGGCAGGCTGACGACCCACAGCTGGCCGTAGTCTCGGGCGCGCACGGCCTCAACAGCGCTCCAGGCGGCCACGACGCCAAAGCCCACGGTGGCGCCGTAAATCAGCACTTTTGTCCCCAGCGTAAAATCAGTGCGGGCTAGGATGGGCATGGCGTGTCACGGGAGCTAATGCGACCGAAAGTAAGGAATTGGCCGATTGCTGGTAATAGTGGCCACAAATCTACCGTTCAGGAAAACGGTACTGCCCTAAACTTAGGCCCGTTCAAAAATAGGAGCCTATCTGTGAAGCTTAGAATATAAAACCCAGGACCGCGTACCCAAACGCAGTCAAGGCCGTGTACTGGTATAACCTCACGCTATGCTCGTTAGACAAGGCAAAATACGTGCGCACCGCCGGGGTCGTCAGCAAATACAAAGCCGCTGTCATCACCGCGATGCTAAGCCAGTTCTCGACCACTAGGGCCCGCGGCCTGTGCGTACGAATAACCAAGGAGATAATGGGAACGACCCAGAAAAGCAGGTGGAAAAACAAGATGCCCGCGTAGGCCAGCGGGCGGCGTCCAAAAGCCGCCAATGCCGCGAGCACAGTTCCCACAAAAGGCAGCAGCATGTACCCTAAGGCTAGAAGTTGAGCGTCAAGAAAAGGAATATTGTACGGCCCGATATGGTCCGGCTGAAACTCATAAAACGCACTGATTTTTATGAGAATGCCGCCGGCGGCAAATAGAACAAGTAGCCCCAAGTAACTACGAAGTGCTGTTTCAATCAATCGCAGGGAAGGAATAAACATCGAACAAGGCTGTGAGCGGCCGGGAAAAGTACGAAAAGGCAAAGCTCCGTCTGCGCTGGTTCAGCGAAAGGGTGGCAAGGTAAACGGGCTCTGTTTAAATTAAGGAGCGTTCAAATTCAACACATATTATGTGCGAAATAGCCATTAACATTAGCACGCAGGAGGAGTACTCCGAAATCGATATTTCGGGCACTGAGGCTGATTTCGCCAGCGCTGCGAAGCAATTGGCTGAACGTTCAACAGGCGTATTCGCTCTCAACCTCAAGCCCAATATTTATTTTCCATTGCCAATGAAGCATTTGTCAATGGAAACGGTGGGCCAATCGAAGGGGGTAATTTCGGCTCTGATACATGGTGCCGAGTTTAAGCTTGTAGGGGACTCACAAGCGTTCCGAAAGTTGACTGATTTTGTCGAAAGCCTAGTCAATGTGCCCCCTGGTGGGCACTTTCATCTAGATTGGTTTGCCAATGCAGACTTACTAGCACCAGCCACGGCTGATATGTCCTTTATATTTTCCATAAAAGCATAAGCTTGATTAAACAGCTTTGCTCATGGACAGATAGCTCCTACTCGTTCACGCAAACGGTCCCAAGGTAAACGCCTCGTTCAAAGTAAGGAGCGAAATAGTTAACCTGGGTCTTCCGAACTGTAATAGCCGGGGGAAAAAGCAATGACGCTTTCGGCCCGCTGGGAATCTTCGTAGTAGGCCCCGATGCCCTGCTGGTAACAGGTATAGCCGGCCTCGTCCTGTTCCAACGCGGGGTCGGCGGCAAAGAGAGCCAGTGCCTTCTTTTTCGACAAGGGCAGGAGCGACGTGCCGTCCAGCAGCACGCGGGCCGGCCGGGTGAACTCCAGGGCCACGCACGTTTCGGCGTCGTTGTAGAGGACGAACAAGCCCAGCGATGGATACGAATCGGTGTCCTCTACTTCGCCCCTGAAAAAGCGTTCGGGCGTCTCGGGTAATTGTGCTCGGAAGGCTGCCCGGCTCATGCCGAAACGCAACGCGCCTGCGCCAATGTGCGGCGTAACGGAAAAAATCATGGAGCAAGATAGGGCAGCCCAATGGGGTTGGCTCGTTCAGCGAAACGGTGATTTCGGTCATCAGGGCCAAATTATGCCCAGCGCAAACTACTCCTGTCGTCAGTGTGCTAGGGCCGGTATCGCCTTCGCTTGAAAGAACTCGTCCACCTTTTGGTTGAACTCGTCGGCATGCTCCCGGAGCGTGGCGTGGCCGCTGTTGGGCACTATCCACAGCCAGGCGCGGCGTAAGTTGCGGTAAATAGCCACCGTATGGGCGTGTGTGATAATGTCCCGGTCGCCAGCGATGATGAAGGCGGGGGTCGCAATCTGCCGCAGCGTCGCCAGCGGAATGTTGGGCTGCAACACATCCAGCGTGAATACCTTCCATTTATTGCGCTTCCCCGGGTCGGGAAAGGCCGTGCCTTTATTCGCCTGGTAGGCCCGCTGTTGCGCTTTCCACACCGCCGGTACTAGGGCCGCCGAGTCGGGCGAGAGGTTGGCCCCCGTGGATGCTAGGCGCCGCACTTTGCTGGGATGCCGAAGCGCGAGCAACAGTGCGTTGATGCCACCGTCACTCCAGCCCAGCACGTTCACTGAGTCCAGGTGCAAGGCGGTGAGCAGGCCGGCAAAGTCATCGGCCATCATCTCAAAGCTCAGCGAGTCGCCCGGGTCCACCGACTTGCCGTGCGCCCGGCTGTCCACGGCAATCACCTGGTAGCGTTGGGCGAAGTAGGGGATGTTGGCCTTGAACTTCTCGATGCTCCCGCCATTGCCGTGAATCAACAGCAGGGGGTGGCCGTTGCCGTGCACCTCGTAGTAGAGCTTGACGCCCCGCACCAGTTGGTAGTGGCCCGCGGCCGCGTTATTGCCGTACGGCACGGGTTGGCCCACGGCGAGCAGCCCGGGCAATAGCAAACAGAGGAGGAGTAGGAAAGGGCGCACGGGTGAGGTGGTAAGAGCAGGTTCACGTTTGGCACCCCAAATATGACTGGAGAATACGGTGACTAAGCCCTGCGTTGCTTTGTTCACGAAAAAGGTGGCAAGGTAGAAGCACCTCGTTTCAAAAAAAGGAGGGTATCTTGTTCACTTAACAGCCCGCACTTCAGCCCCAGCAGCCAAATTTCTAGCGGACAGTTCGGTAGCCATTCTTTACATCCCGTCTATGTGGCACAATCTGTTCGATATTCTCCTATTCACCTTGGTTTATCCGGCCTCGCTGCTGCTGGCGGTGGGCGTGGGCTACGTGTTTGCCGAAGTGAACTACCGCCGCCGCGGTCGGATTTGGAAACCATCGGGCATTGAAAACGCGCTTATCACCATTTTCGGGCTCCTGCTTTCCTTCACCCTCCTCTCGTCCAACAACACGCTCAAGGAGCGTACCGTGTTGATTCACCAGTCGTCGGATGCCGTGGCCGAGCTGTACCGGGAAGGCCAGCTGCTGCCCGCCCCCGGTCCGGCCATCGTCCGGGGCTTGCTGCTGCGGTTTTTGGCGCTAGAGCTCGCCGAGCACCGCCCCAAGCCCCGGCCCGACCCGGCGCACGCCCGCAAAATCGCGGCGCTCGACCACCAGGCTTGGCAGCAGCTGCGCGGTGCCGTCCGGCCCGACGACGTGCGCCGGCTGCTGCCGGCCCTCCACAAGCTGAGCGCCGCCACGTCCCGGCTGCACTACTCCTACCAGGAAGGCACGCCGAGTTCCATCATCGCGCTGCTGCTGATTTCGTCCTGGGCGATTGGGGTGCTGGTGGGTTTCAGCAACAGCGCTCAGGAAACCCGCCATTACCTGGTGCCCGCCCTGTTTGTGGTTATTTCGGTGCTCACCGTGCAGGCCATCCGTGACCTCGACAACCCCGGGCTGGGCTTCATCCGACCCAACTACGGCAACCTGCAGAATTTGCAGCGCCTCATCGCGCAGGACCAACCTGCCGCGCCCCCCCGGCCCGGCAACTGAGCGCACCGGGCTACTGGTCGCAGACGACTTTGCCCAGCACGTACTCATAGCCCTGGTCGGGCTTCACCAACACCCATTTGCCGTTTTTTTCGATGCGTGCCCCCTCGCGCCACCGCAGCGAGTCGCCGGCCAGCGTAAACCGCACCTCGTGCACCTGCGTCACGCCCTCGCCGGCCCGCTGCCAGTCGGCCACGATTTGCTGGCCAGTCAGCGTGCCCGTTAAGGAGCCGCGGGCCTTGTCCTTCTCAGCGGGCAGCACGGCCAGCTCGCCCGTCACGGCCGCGCCGCTAATGCGCAGTCGCACCAGCGTGGTGTCGCGCCCCCGCACCTGCCGGTAGCAGACCGGTTGGGCTTGGTCGGCCGGAGCCGAAGCGCCCTTTTCGGCCGGCGAGGAAGCCGTGGTAGAGGCCGAGCGGTTGTCGCAGCCGCCGAGCAGGACCAGCATGGTGGCTGCCAGTACTGATTTACTCAGGTTGTTTGTGTTCATAGTGTTGTTGTTGAGGGTAAAGGTTTGCTTGGAAGCTGCCGGCTGAATGGCCCGGTTATTTCTCCGGGCTGGCCGGGGTGGCGCGGAACCGGGCCACGACGGCCGTGCCGTCGCGCAGCTCCAGCGCCGCGTCGGTTACGGAATAGGTTTTCACGGTGCCCAAGGCCTGCACGAAGCGGGTTTCATTGGCCGCCGCCGGCTCGGGGCACATCATACGGGTGGTAGCCAGCGGGGAGAATTTTAGTTGGCCGCCGCCCGTCAGCTCGAAGGTGCCAGTGAGGCGGTTGCAGCCCGTGGAGCCGCCCACGCGGTTGGGCGGAAAGAAAAGCAGGTGCGCTTCCTTTGCGTCGCCGGTGGGCGCTACCGGCTGGCTGGCGGCCTCGGATAAGGCCCAGCGGTGCGCAAACAGCTTCTCGCTGCCCCCGCCCGCCGGTTCGGCCGGTGCTGGGTTGGCGGCCGCGCCGGTGGCCGGGTCAGCGGTGGCGTTGGCGGCCGGGTTGGTGGCCTGGCAGGCGGCGGCCAGCAGCGCGGCCCCGAGCAGGAGGGTTTTGGTGAGCATGAGAAAGGAGTGGTTGGGTTTCAATGCAGTAGCGCGTCAGTCAAATTTTCTAAAAACCAGTGTGCTGACTCGATTTTTCAGCGTGAGCCGCAGGTTTTCAATTTGATAGGTGAAGGACTGCCCGGACAGGGCTTTCAGGAATTTCTGCTCGAAGGACAGCGCCGGGCAGGCCAGCATGGTGCCGCGCAAGGTGCCGAACCGCAGGCCGGCCCGCTCCGGCGTGAGGGAGCCGCCGAGGCCGTTGCAGCCGCCGAAGCCCAGCACCTCCCCGCGGGTCAGGTTCAGCTCCAGGTACGGCTTCTGCGGGCCAAACTGCGCGGCGGCCACGGCCTGCCCGTCCATGGATTCCAGGGCCCAGAGGTCGTGCAGGCGGGAGTCGCCGAGGTAGCGGCCGCAGCCGGCAAAGTCGCGGGCGGCGGCCTGGGCGCTGGTTTGGGCCCGCACCATGACGGTATAAGGCAGCACCTCGCCCGACATGCTGTTCGTGCAGGTTCGCTGCGCAATGGTCACGGTCAGTTCTCCGGCCCCGGTCAAGGCACGGTAGCGCAGCACGGGGGCATCCTGCGCCTGGTTGGGAGCGGGCAGCGGCAGGAGCAGGGAGTCGCCGGCGACCACCGTGCGGAATCGCATTTGCCCCCGGCTGGTTAGCTCCAGCGACCAGAACGGCTCGCTGCCCGACGCCACGAAGTCCACGCCGCGGCGGCGCAACTCGTCCCAGCGGTTGGTGGGGGCGGCCGGCATGGGCGGCGCAACGGGCGGCGGCGTACTGGCGGTGGGGCTGGTGGCTGGTGGCAGGGCGTTATTCTGGCGAACCGGCGCGCAGGCAGCCAGCAACAGCAGCAACAGGAAAAGCGCGTGAGGGCTCATGGGGCGGGTTTTCTGGCGAACTCGAAACAAGCGCGGGGCAGCGCGGCTGGTTGGCGCTGCGCAGGGGGGCACTCACTCCAGCAGTGCGTCGAGGTCAATCTGGTCGAGGTAGGGCTGGAGGTAAATGGGGTCGTGAAAGGCCCGCAGGATTTCGAAATCGGAAGGGGTGTGAAAGTTAATTTCCACGAAAAAGGCCCCAACCTGATAGATGCGCACCAGGCCCGTTGGGCCGGCTGGGCGGGCCGCCAGGCAGTAGCCCTGCTCCCAGACGCAGGTGAGCTGCGCGGCCGGCGGCAGCTGATTGAACGCCGCGAGGGCGCACCCGATGTCATCCGCTGGGTTCATCTGCCGCTGTCTGATTGCCTGGTGAAATACCCTGGCCACAAACGTAGCGGGCCCGCCGGGCGCTGACAAGGGCAGGACGGTCCTACCGCGTTACACTTTCTAATATGTGACAGCAAAAGGAGCCGCCGCCGTGTCCTTCAGCTGAATAAACTACTTGTAATTAGGCCGTTGGCGCAACCTGGGCCAGGTACTCGGTGGGCGTGCAGCCGGCGAGTTTCACGAAGGCGCGGGCGAACGTGGTGCGGTTGCTGAAGCCCGCTTCCAGCGCGAGGCCTTCCAGGGTGAGGTGCCGCCAACCCAGCTGCCCCATGCGTGCTTTCATGTACTCGACCCGGTAGCGGTTGATGAAATCGCTGAAATTCATGCGGTATTCCTGGTTGATAAGCGCCGACAGGTGGTGGGGCGGAATGGCCGTCTCCGCCGCCAGGTCCTTGATGCCGTAGCCCTTGCGCCGGAACGGCTGCTCCTGCCCGATGTGCGCCTCCAGCCGGGTGCGGTACTCGCATTTCCGCTCGTCGCTCAGCGAATACGCCCGCACCGCATCGTCCGGCTTTTCGGCCGCGGCGGAATCCGAAGCAGGCCCGGCCTCACCGACGGGCCGCGAGCCGAGCATTCCATAGAGCACCTGCGGCCGCAGAAACAGCAGCGTGGACGTCACCAGCAGGTAGCTGCCCAGCGCGCCGACGGCGAAAATAGTGGCTGCCGTGCCCCCGACCGGCAGCACCGTGGCGAGCAGCAGGGGCGGGTAGAGTAGGGTGTTGAGCACGGTGAAAAGCCGCAGCCAGCGCAGCAGCGCCTGGTTTTCGCAGCCGCTGGCGGAGTTCGTCTGGCGGCTAAACTGACGTAGCAGCCGCCACTGCAGCCCGGCGTAGGCAGTGCCCGCCGCAAACTTGAGCACCGGGTGGTAGTAGGCCGGCAGCAGCCCTTCCTGCTGCTTGGTCACGCCGGCAATGTCGACCAGCAGCCGTTCCAGGTACTGAAACTTGTAGGCGGCGCTGTGCAGCAGAAACGGCAGCAGCTCCAGCGTATGCAGCCCGAACGGGATAAAAAACAGCCAGTCGTAGCGCCGAAACCGGATTTCCTGGTACAGCACCGCCCGCACGTAGAGGTAGGCGCAGGGCGCGACCAGGTAGTGCAGCGGCATGTTCAGCCGGAACAGGTGCGGCACCAGGAAAATGGAGTGGTTGATGAGCAGCCCGCTGGTCAGGGCAAACAGTGCCACGCTGAACAAGGACACGCCCAGCAGCCGGTTGGCGTGGCGCTGCACCGTGTTCACGAAGGCGAGAATAACGCTGACGAGCGTTCCGATGAAGGCGCTCAGGAACATGAGCAGCGTCAGCGGCTCGGCGTAAGGCATCAGGGGTAGGGCTGGAATCATACGGGCCGGCTGGGTGGAAGCGACAGTCTTTTTCCGGGCAGTTCACATGCCGCAACTCTATACCGTGCGGCATCACTGCGAGTATTAGAATACAGCAATATAAAGCCAATGTTTTAAGGCATCCCGTCAGCCACCCCTCGGCTTGGAGAGGAGCCAACAGCATTTCTTACACCCCGAACCAAGTCCGTCGTGAATCGAAACAGTGCGCATACAGCTGAATTTCGGCGATTCTGTGTTACATTTTACAAAGTGTAACAGGCCTAAGCCCGCGCTTCTTGCTTCCCGGAAACGGTCATTTTACTATTGTGAACCGATGCCTGTGCCCCCCGTGCCGGCCGCCGCGGTCAGGCCCCGCCGACCCTCACAGGCGGCCACTTCCGCGCCGCCGTCCAAGGCCATTATTCCCCACCTGCTGTTTTTCCCCCCGCTCTTCATCCCCCTCACGCTATGACCAAACGACTCCTTCAATTCGGGCTGGCCACGCTCGTTTTCCTGCTGGGCTGGAATGCCCCGGCCGCCCAGGCCCAAACCCGCGACTCGCTGCGCCGGGTCTACGACACCCGCACGATTTACGGCTACGGCGACAAGTACATCATGGGTGGTCAGCAGTTGCCGTTTCGCAAGCTCAAGACCGAGTTTGGCCCCGGCGTCACCAGCGACCTGTACTTGCAAGGCCGGCACGACCGGGCCGTATCCCGCCTGCTGGGCGTGGGGGCCGTGGCGGCGCTGGTGGGCAGCGCGGTGCTTCGCAAAAACCAGCAGTTCGGCGGCATTGCCCTGCTCGTGGCCGGCGTGGGCCTCAACCTGGGCAGCCGGCGCTTCAGCAAAAAATCGACCGAGCTGGTGGACCGCGCCCTGTGGCTGCGCAACAAGGACGTGCTGTTCGGCCCCGGCCGCTAAGGCGGACTTTCGGTGATTCGCAGCCAAGCCCTACCGGGTACCACCCCGCACCCTACTTCTAACCCCCCATGAAAACATCATTCCCTCTACTCTCATTCCTCGGCCTGCTGCTGGCCGGCCCGCCCACGGCCCGCGCCCAGACCGACGACGGATTGGTGGCCACCACCGAAGCCGGGCAAGTGCGCGGGCAGCGCGTGGGCGAGGTGCTCGTGTTTAAGAGCATTCCCTACGCGGCCCCGCCGGTGGGGGAGTTGCGCTTTGCGGCCCCGGCCCCGCACCAGCCCTGGACGGGCGTGCGCAACGCCACCGCCGCCGGCCCCACTGCGCCGTACAACCGCCCGCCGGCCGGTGACATCGACGACCAACCCGTATTCGGGAAGGGCTGGGTGAAGGGCGACGACTACCTGACCACCAACATCTGGACCCCCGCCCTCAGTGGTCCCCCCCGGCCCGTGCTGGTGTACATCCACGGCGGGGCGTTTGCGGTGGGGGCCAGCGACGTACCGCTGTTCGACGGCACCGGTTTCGCCCAAAAAGGAGCCGTGCTGGTCTCGCTGAATTACCGGCTGGGCATCGAGGGCTTCCTGAAAATCAAGGGTGCACCGTCCAACCGGGGCACCCGCGACCAGCTGGCGGCCCTGCGCTGGGTGCAGGCCAACATTGCCCGCTTCGGCGGCGACCCGGCCAACGTAACCGTCTTCGGCGAGTCGGCCGGGGCGATGAGCGTGGCCACGCTGCTGGCCAGCCCGGCCGCCAAGGGCCTGTTTCGGCGGGCCATTCTGATGAGCGGCTCGGGGCAATCGGTGCTCAGCGGCGAGCAGGCCGACCGCATCGCCGCCAAGTACGCCCAGGTGCTCCGCATCAAAAACACCGCCGAGGCCTTCCGGCGCCTCAGCCCCGAGCAGGTGCTGGATGCTCAGAAAAAAGTCACCCCCAAAATGGTGAAGCTCGACACCGACGAGTACCGCGACCCCGGCTCGGGCACGGCGCTGTTCTTTCCGGTGCTCGACGGCGACATCGTGCCCGCCGTGCCCCTGGCCGCCGTGCAGCAAGGGGCCGGCCGCGACGTGGACGTGCTGGTGGGCTACAACTCCGACGAGGCCAACTACTTCCTGGTTCCCACCGGACTGCTCAAGAAAGTCAAGTCCAACTTCGTGCTGACGCTGGCCGTGAAGCGCCTCCTCCACCCCGCGCCCGCCGCCCTGATTACGGTGTACAAGCAGGCCTACCCCGCCAAAAGCCCGGGCGAGCTGCTCTCGGCCATGGCCACGGCCTACCAGTTTCAGGTGCCCTCGGTGCACCTCGCCGATGCCCACGCCCGCCAGCCCGGCCGCACCTACATGTACGAGTTTGCCTGGCCCTCCTCGGTGGCGGCCAGCAGCTACGGGGCCTACCACGGGCTGGCGCTGCCCTTCGTGTTCAACCAGCGGGCGCTGGTCACGGGCGCGCGCGGGATGCTGGGCCCCAGCGGCGGCCCCGCCGAGCTGGCCGAGCAGATGCAAAGCGCCTGGGTAGAATTTGCCCGCACCGGCAGCCCCGGCTGGGCCCCTTACACCCCCGCCGAGCATCAGACCATGTTGTTCAACACCCGCTCGCAGCTCCAAGCCAACCCGCACGCCAAGGAGCTCCGGGCCTGGGAAGGCGTGCGCTAAGCGCGGGCTTTGCCCGGACCTTATTACTGGTTACATCCTAAACGGCTTTCACCCGCCGCTATTCTATGAAAACCACGCTGTTTCTCGCCGCCTTGCTGGGAGCCGGGCTCGCGGCCCTGCCCGCCCCAGCCCAGCAGCCGATGCCTTCGGTGCCCCAGCCGCCGCAGCCGGGGGGCGTGCAGCCGCCGCGCCCGCCGCAGCCGGTGGTAGGGCAGCCGCGCCCGCCCCGGCCCCCGCAACCCCAAATTCAGCCGCCCCGGCCGCCGCAGCCGGTGGTGGTGCAGCCGCAGCCGCCGCGCCCGCCCCAGCCCCAAATTCAGCCGCCCCGGCCGCCCCAGCCGGTAATCCAGCCGCCGCGGCCGTCCTACAGCGAGTGGTTGCCCGTCATCACCCTGGCGGTACGGCGGCCGGTCGGGCAGGTCGGCGCGGTGCTGGACGGGGCCTACCATAACTTCCGCTACCTCAAGCTGCGCGTTCGCAACATGCCCCTGACCCTCGACCACCTGCTGGTGAGCTACGACTACGGGCCGGCGAGCAGCGTGCCGCTGCGCTACCGCCTGCGGCCGGGCCAGGACAGCGCCCCGCTCAACCTGCAACGCCTGGGCGGGCGTCGCATTCGCCGTCTCGACCTCTGGTACAGCAGCAGCGGCAATCTGTTCAACCCGGCCGTCGTCACCGTCCTCGGCTTGCGTTAGCGTGGCGGGCCACAACAGCCCGGTCCCGAGCAAGAAGAAAAAAATCCTGAAAAAGAAAGCCTGAATCGCAACCCGCCGCCATGACCATAAGCAAGTCCCTGCTTCTGCTGCCGCTTCTGCTGCTCGGCCCTTGGGCGGCCGAAGCCCAAACGTCCGCCGCTCGCCCCCGCATCGGCCTGACGCTGAGCGGGGGCGGGGCCCGCGGCCTGGCCCACATTGGCTTGCTCAAAGCCCTGGATTCGGCGCGGGTGAAGGTGGACTACGTGACGGGCACGAGCATGGGGGCCGTGGTCGGGTCGCTGTACGCGGCGGGGTATTCGGGGGTGGAGATTGAGCGGGTGGCCGGCCAGCTCGATTGGGATGCCCTGCTGACGAACGCCGCTCAGCTGCGCACCATCACGCTGCCCGAAAAGGACGACTTCGGGCGCTACCTCGTGGAGCTGCCCTTCGTGAAAGGCAAATTTCAGCTCGCCAGCGGGGTCATCGAGTCGGAAGAGCTGTGGCTGAAGCTGAGCGAGCTGTTCTTTCCGTATTACAGGACCAAGAATTTCAGTCAGTTCGAGCGCGAGTTCCGGTGCGTGGCCACCGACGTCATTTCCGGCGAGCCCGTCGTGCTGCGGCAGGGCGAAATCGTGGCGGCTATCCGGGCGAGCATGGCCATTCCGTCGGTTTTTACGCCCGTGCAGTACCAGGGGCACCGGTTGGTGGACGGCGGCATCGTGCGCAACTTCCCGGTGTCGGAGGTGAAAGCCATGGGCGCGGACGTGATTATCGGCAGCAACGTGTCGGCCGGAGCCTACACCGATGCCAACCTGCGCAGCCCCATCGACGTGCTGCTGCAAATCTCCTCCTTCAAGGACAACGCCGACTTCATCACCCAAAAAAAGCTCTGCACGGTGTTCGTCGACTACCCGTTGGGCGACTACGGCAGCGGCAGCTTCTCGGCCGCCGCACCCATCACGCAGCTGGGCCTGAAGCAGGGCCGGGCCATTTTTCCGCGCCTCAAGGCCCTGAACGATTCGCTCAACGCCCGCTACGGCCCGCCGCCGCCCGCCGCGCCGGCCCCGCGGGCCGACTCCGTGTACCTCACCGGGTACGAGGTGCGGGGGTTAGCGCCTGAACTGGTGCCGTCGCTCATGCAGCAGATGCAGTTTCGGGCCAACCGCTACTACACGGCCCCGCAGCTTTCGGCGGCCATCCGCAACGCGTTTGGCACGCGCTACTTCCGCAAAATCACGTACTCGCTCCAGGCTGCCTCCGCCACCGATTCGTCGGCCCGCGTGGTGTTCGACGTGGAGCCCAGCGCCCGGACCCGGGTGGGGCTGGGCTTGCACTACAATTCCTTCACGGGCATCGGCTTGATTGCCAGCGTAGCGGCCCACGACCTGCTGCTGCCTTTTTCGACCAGCCAGGCGGCGGTGAACATCGGCGAGAACCCGCGCCTGCGCCTCAAGCACACCCAGTACCTGGGGGCCAGCAAAACCGTGGTGGCCCGCCTGCTGGCCCAGGGCGAGCGGGTCAGCATCACCACCTACACGCCCGACTTCGACAAAGCCGGCCTCTACACCCAAACCTACGCGACGGCCAATGCGCAGCTGCTCCAGCTGCTGGGCCGCAACCGGGGCCTGGGGCTGGGCACGCGCTACGAGTACGGCCGCTTCAGTCCCGAAATTACCTCGCGGCTGCAGATAGACGGCCGGCTGCACCTGCTCAACAGCTACCTGTTGTTCGAGGAAAACACCCTGAATGCCGTGGCCTACCCCCGCAGCGGGCGCAAGGTGGAGGCCGAAGCCGGGGCCGTGTACGGCCAGCGGCCGGACTTCAAGGTCCTGCAGGGCGACGTGGTGGTGGGCACCGAGGCGTCGCCCAACTTCTCGTTCCGGCCCTACGGCCGCTACCGGCTGAACGCGGAGCAGTACCTCCCCCTGACCAAGCGTGCCACCCTGCTCCTGCAGCTGCAAGCCGGGGTAAACCAGCGCTACCGACAAGCCATTGCCAACGACTTCGTGGTGGGCGGCCTCAACGGGGTCATCCGCAACCAGCTCACGTTTGCCGGCCTGCCCGAAGCGTCCCTGTTCGTGAGCAGCGCCGCCGCCGGCCTGGTGGGCTACCAATACGCCCTCACCCCGCGCATCAACCTCACGGGAAAAGCCAACGTGCTCTACCACGGCTTCCTCGACGGCAACACCAACATCCAGCCAGCCGCAGTGATTTACGGGGGCGCGCTCACCCTGGGCATCAACTCATTCCTGGGCCCCATCGACACGAGCCTGATGTACTCGAGCGTATCGAAAAAGCTCCTGCCGTACTTCAACATCGGCTTTCCCTTCGGCTACCGCTAAGCAGCACCCTAGCTCACCGTTGCCCGTGCGTATGCGTACACGGGCGTAATCAGCCTTTAAGTTACTGGTTGGGTGGACACTTTATAATCACCAGCAGCCGAACTAACTTGCGTCTATGTCTCGTCCTTTCGCTCTCTGCTGGCTGCTCTGCCTCGCCGCATGCACAAAAAAAGACCCCGCCCCGCAACTACCGGCCGAAACCACGACCGGGGCGAACATGGTGGGTTGCAGAGTGGACGGGAGAATCTTGATTGCTCGCACTAAGTGGCCGAAGCAAGGGCTCCAGTTTGCTTATGCTTTCCCGAGTGCCACCCAGGTGCAAGGCCTACAATTTTACTTCGTGGATGCGCAAGACGCGGCGTACCCCACCGTGAGCATTGAGGTCCCCGCCACTGTCTTGGAACAGGGGCGTACGTATCCCCTGGGCACGTACCAAGGGGAATCCCAGGCAATATGTTTTCTGGGCAGCGATTACCGCTCCCAGGACCTCAACCCGGGCGAGCTAACCATTACACGCATCGACAGCGCGCAACACATTGTGGCAGGTCGGTTTCAGTTCACGGGCACCCAAAAAGCCAGCGGCCAGCAGGTTCGCGTCACCGAGGGCCGATTCGACTTTCGCTACCAATAAGCCCGTAGTTCAGCAAAATGGTCGGATGCCTTAACGTGCTATTTATTCCGTTTTCTGAGAGGCCCCCTTAAAGCATCAAGTGCCAGATGAATATGATTGACTTCGCTACCGTTGATTTCGCCTTCGAAGCAGCAGCTTCAGCGTTGGTGTTACTGCATGATGGGGTCAATAAACCTTCTGGCAAAAGTTTAGATTTCAAATAATTGCTTAACGTGCCGAGGCTTTCACCAGCGGGGCACCCACTAGGCCGTCGGGCAGCTACTCTCCCCTCACTCCTGAACCTGAGGCGTAGCGAACAGAATCAACCGCAGGAAAACCGACCTTTATCAATACCGGTCTGAATAGCTGCCAAAAAGAAACAGCATCTTCACCAGCTGCCCGGGCTTAGTCCAGGAAATGGAGTCCGAGCATGCCGATGGGGGCGCCGGGCGGCATGGTGGCCGTGGGCGGGGGAATAAACTTGCCCGGTTCAGACCAGAACTGGTCAATCTGGGCGAGGCCGAACAGCAGGTTGGCTTTTTGCGTGGGGGTGGCGTTTTTGGTCTGGCTGCGCATCCACCGCTGCAGGTCGTCGATTTGCAGCAGGGCTTCGCCGCGTACGCTGGCGGCGGCGCGGGGACTGGCGGCCAGCTGCAGCAGGTATTTCAGGGTCAGGTTGTTCACCACGGTTTGCAGGGCGCCGGCGTAGCCGGGGGCCGGGGCGGCCTGCCAGGTGCGGGCCAGCAGCTGCTTCACCACCGGTCCGAAGCCGGGCTGCCGGCCATCGCGGGCCCGGTACTCCATCAGCCGAGCGGCGCGCTCGGCGTTCAGCAGCGCGGCAATGGGCGGGCCGGCGGCGGCTTCGGCGGCGGCCAGTGGGTCGAACGTGGGGCCGGTATAGCCCGCAAAGGTTTCAACGGAGCCGGGATAGCCCGTGGGCCGGGGCGGAATCAGGGCAATCAGCGCCTCGGGCAGCTGCAGCGCGGCCGGGCTGATGGTGGCCAGCAGGGCATCCAGGGCCCGCTGCTGCACGGCCGGGTCCACGAGCTGGGTGGGCACCTGGCCGTCGCCTTTTATAGCCGGGGTGAAATACATGCCGCCCAGCGACTTGGCCACGGCCTCTACCTGGTAGCGGTGCAGCAGGTACACGGGCACCAGCACTTCCTCAAGGGTGGCGAGCGGCGCGCCGGCCCGAATGGCCTTCTCCGAAAAGCCATCGAGCACGTGCCGCCGTAGGGTCATCAGGTTGGTTAGCTGAGCGATGGGGTCGGGGCCATCGTCCCACTGGTTGGCGTTGGGGTGGGCGTAGCCGCCGATGTCGGGGATGAAGCGGTGGCCCTGGCGCAGGGTTTCCTGCATGATGGCACTCAGCGCCGAGGTTTCGTCGGTGCCGGGGGCAAAATCGGAGTAGCCCCACATGATGGCGCGCTTGTCCCAGGCCCCGATGCCGGTGGCGTAGGCATCGGCCACATCCACGCGGCCATCGGGCAGCAGGCGAAAGCGCGGAAATGGGTAGTCCATCACCGAGGCCCGCTCCATGGTGCTGGCCGTGAAGTTGTGGTAGAGGCCCAGCGTGTGGCCTATTTCGTGCGCCGACAGCTGGCGGATGCGCGCCAGGGCCAGCTGCTGCATCTGCTCGGGCACGGGCTGGCCAGTGGTGTAGGGTTGCAGCATGCCTTCGGCGATGAGGTAGTCCTGCCGGTGCCGGTCGGCCCCGAGCGAAACCACGCCCTTGATGATTTCGCCCGTGCGCGGGTCGGTATAAGCATTGCCGTACGAAAACGCGCGCGGCGAGCCCGAGCGGTTTATCCAGTTCACCACGTTGTAGCGAATGTCCATCGGGTCGGCGCCCTCGGGCAGTTCCCGCACCTGAAAGGCGTTGGTGTAGCCGGCGGCCTCAAAGGCCTGGTTCCACCAGGAGCCCCCTTCAATGAGGGCTTTTTTGATGTCGGCCGGCGCGCCGCGGTCCACGTAGTACACAATGGGTTTCACCGGCTCGCTCAGGGCGGCGGTGGGGTCCTTTTTTTGCAGCCGGTGGCGGGCAATGAAGCGCTGGGCCAGCGGCTGGCTCATGGGCACCGAAAAATCGAGGTAGCTGAAGGGGAAGAAACCGGAGCGTGGGTCAAACGGCCGCCGCCGGAACCCGTTGTCGGGCAGCTCCACGAACGCCTGATGCAGCTGCACCGTCACGGCACCCGGGTCGGGGGCCAGACCCGCGCCGCCGTCCTCGCTCCCGCCGGTATTGCCCGAGGTAGTCAGGGTTACCATCGCCTCAAACTCGGTGTTTTTGGGGAAATTACGGGTGTTTTCGAGGTACACCGCCGACCGCGACTCGTCGAGCTTGTAGGTGGCCGCCGGGCGGGCGCCAGCCCCGGGCGTCAGCAGGCTCGCACCCGGCCCCGAGAACCCGCCGCTGCTCAGCCGCTCGCCGATTTTCTGGCTGTCGCGCACCAGAAAAGGCGTTAGGTCGATGAGGACTTTGGTGCCCTCGCTGGCCAGCGGCACAAATCCCCAGATAACCGACTTCGCGAAGGCGTTGTCGACGGCGCGGCGCTCGTCGGCGCTGCCGGTGGTGGCGCGGTAGTCGTAGTTGGGTTCCAGCAGCAGTACCTTGCCGCCCACCCGCACGAACTTGGCAATGGCCGAGATGCTTTGGCCTCGCTCGATGCCATTGCCCACGCCATTGGCCAGCGAGCCGAAATAAAGGAATTCTTCCTCCAGCCGGCTAATTTCCAACAGGATTTTGCCGGTTTTCGCATCGTAGTAGAAGGGGAAGTAGCCGTCGAATTTTTGCAGCCCTTTGGTGATGGCGGTCAGCGAAGTAGCCGGAGCCACCGCGGGCTGCTTGCCGGCCTGGGCCCGGCTCAGTGCCGGGGCCGCCAGCAGGGCCGCCAATAGCAGAGTAGAAAGCTTCATAGGTACGGTGTTGTGCTGAAAATTGATTACCGTAAGGTTACAATGAAATCAACCAACTAACCACGCGCTATGCAGCCCGCCTCCACCGGCTGGGTGACATCGGTTACTTTATCGGGCCTTTCCGGGGCAAGGCTGGGAAGCGGGCCGGCGCAATGCGATGGTGCGTGGCCTACTCGTAGGCGCAGGTATATTTTATGAGCACGTGTTCACCAAACGAATGGCCCAGCGACTGGAGCAGGGGGGGTATGCCGGTTCGCATGAGCCAGGACAGCGGCTGGGAAACACTCGGCCCAAGTTGCAGAGTGTGTTTTGAAGCTAGCATGGTCAGGCAGCATCACTGCGCAGGAAGCTCCCTGGCAGTTGCCCAATCCACGTTACGATTATTCAATTCAACCACCAAGCGCTTGTTATTAAGAATCTCGATAACAGGCGCTTGGCATACAGGCAACGGGTTCTCAACCTTGAACCAAAGCTTCGCGAATGCCACCCAACCCACTGTTGATATTCTCCAGCTGCGTGAGCACGCTTTGCAGCTGCCCGCCACTACTGGTGCGCAGATTGCGGGTGAAAGTGGCCTTGATTTCGTTCCAGCGGGTGGTTTCGGCAGGTTGGAGCCAGCCCAGCAGCTCGCGCAGCTTGAGCAGGTTGGCCTCGGTGCCGCTGGTCAGGGTTTGGGCTTCGTTGTCGTAGTGGGTGGCGAGGAGGGTACGCACTTCTTCGTCGTTCATCACGGGGCGCACCTTTTCGGCCAGCTTGGCCATGTTGCGGTAGGAGCCCTGCAGCTTGAACGGCGGCTCGGTGCGGTACTCGTTGGCCTGGGCCGCCGAGCGGATGTACTCCTCGTTGACGCGGGCCACCACGTCGCGGATGCGCAGCAGCTTTTGCAGCACGGCTACGTACTCGTTGATTTCCTCGGGCGAGTGGTTGGCCTCGAAGGTGAGGCCGGTGCTGTCGCCCGTTTCGGCCAGGTGGATAAGCGGATAAACATCGGCCTGGCTTTTGGCGGCGAGGCGGCTGAGCACGGGGTTGGCCACCAGGGAGTTTTCGAGGTAGCTGAGCAGGAACGTGGCGGCCGTATCGCCGATGATGTCGCCGAGATTGTAGATGTCGGCCCGGTTGGCCAGCATGTCGGGGATGCGGAACTGCTCGCCCGATTCGGTGTAGGGGTTGCCGGCCATTACCACGGCCACTTTGCGCCCGCGGAAGTCGTAGGTGCGGGCGCGGCCTTGGTACACGCCCTCAATCTTGCGCTGAGCATCGCAGAGCGAGATAAATTTCTGCAGGAACTCGGGGTTGCAGTGCTGAATGTCGTCGAGGTAAATCATGACGTTGTCGCCCATCTCGAAGGCCAGGTTCAGCTTCAGCAGCTCCTCACGGGCGCCGGAGTTGGGCGCTTGAGCGGGGTCCACGCTGGTCACGGCGTGGCCGATGGCCGGGCCGTTGATTTTCATAAAAATCAGCCCCAGGCGGTTGGCCACGTACTCCATGAGCGTGGTTTTGCCGTAGCCGGGCGGCGACACCAGCAGCAGCAGGCCCATGAGGTCGGTGCGCTTGTCGGCCCCCGCCGTGCCGATTTGCTTGGCCAGGTTGGCTCCGATGAGCGGCAGATACACTTCGTCAATCAGCTTGTTGCGCACAAAGGAGGAGAGCACGCGCGGCCGGAACTCACTCAGGCGCAACTCTTCGCTGAAACGGGCCAGCAGCTCCTTTTTCAACGTGCCGAAGGCTTCGAACAGCGGCACCACCGTGCGGGTGTAGTGGTGCAGCCGGCGCCGGAACTCCGGGAAATTCAGCTGGTAGCTCCGCTCGTGCAGGCGGGCGTGGGTGCCCTGCAGGCCGGCAAGTGTTTCGCGCACCGGCGTGCGGATAATGCGGGCGGGGTCGAAAGAATTAGTCAGCAGGAGCACCGCAACCTCGTTGACCCCATCCCCCGGCCCCTTCCCCTCTGGGGGAAGGGGAGCCACGGCGGCGCTGTTTTCGCTCAACTTACTTTTTTCGCTTGCGTTTTCAATCGTCAGGCTCCCCTTCTCCCGGAGGGGAAGGGGCCGGGGGATGGGGTGAACAGGCTGCGCCGCCCGCACCCACTGCCGCACCAGCTGAAACTGCGCGGCCGGCTGGTCGGCCAGCGCCGCTACCGAAGCCTCATATTGTGCGGTAGCATTCCGGTCCTTCAACGCCTGCTGAAACTGCCGATACAGGTCGGCGGCTTCACTGGAAATGATGAACGTCTCGCCCCGGGTCAGCTCGTGGAACAGATACTCGCCCGCCTCGGCAACCTCCTGAACGGCGAACAGCCCGGTGCCGGCCGCGAATTCGGCTACGGCCAGCTGCAGCTCGGCCTTCAGCCCATCAAACTCGCGCGAGTCGGGGAACACCTGCAGCAGCGTGCCGATGCCCTGCAGTTGGTGCTGCCAGGCGGATTTCTTCTTGCGGCCGGTGAAGCCGTGCCAGTAGAGCGCGGCGGCGGCGCGCGTATCGGTGGGGTAGCGCAGCAGGTCGGCGGTGCGGCTCAGGCGGACCAGGGCTTCTAGCAGCAGGGCCGCGTCGTAGTCATGCACGCCTTTGAGGTAGCCTTCGGCGTAGCGCGGGGCCATGAACTGCTGCACGTGCGTGGTCAGCTCGGCCAGGGTAAGGTGCGAGAGTTCGGCCAGTGAAAGGACGGCGGGTGCGCCGTCGTGGGCCGGGGTGGGGTGCTGGGCGGCTTCCAGCACCAGCCAGGCCAGGTATTCGGCGCGGTACACGTCGGCGTTTTCCGAGGCGGCCGTTTGGTCCCACACGGCGCGGGCGGCCAGCACAGCAGGGTCGGTTATTTTCTGGAAGAAATTGGTGCCCGTGAGGTGATAGTGCAGGTCGCCGTCGCGTAGCACCACGGTCAGCTCCAGCGGCTGGGTGTTCACGGTGAAGGCGTAGGGGCCAAATTTGAGAGCCTGGCCGCCGTCGGTAAACAGCTCGGCGCGGTCTTTTAGCTGGCGCACGGCCTCTTCCTTCACCGTTTTGAGGCGGCTCTGGATGTCGTCGGCCTTCACCGGGTCGCCGAGGTGGAGGAGGTCCTGCACGGTCTGGCGCACCTTTTCCACCATCAGGTCAGAAACGAAGTAGCCATTTATTTCGGCTACCGTAGCGAAGCGGCCCAGGCGGTTCTGCACCGCTTTCAGGATGCGCTCGGCCGACTGCAGCAAGGCCGAGGCGCGCTGGTTGCGGGCAGCTACCAGACTCACCTTGCGCGACTCGAACGCCTCCGATACTTCCTCGCGCTTGCCCGCCAGCTGGCTTAGGAACTGGTCAAATTCGGGGAATTTGCCTTCTAGCTCTTCCAGCTGCACCAGGAGCTTGGTGCTGTATTCGTCGCACTTGGCCGGCACGTCGCACAGGTCCAGGTAGTTCACCAGCGCCTGGTCGAGCAGCTTTATCTGGGCCGTAAATTCGGCCTGGGCCTCGGTGCCGGCCAGGGCCTGCCGTCGCCGCTTCAGCGCCGCCCGAATCTGGTTAAAGCTGGCGTAAATCGTCGATATGTTGTCGATGATGCGCGTGGTCTGCGTGGGGTCGGCCATGGGCAGGCTGCTCACCACCTCAATCAGCAGCTCCAACTCGCCCGATACGCCATTGACCTGCTTATCCAGCTCGTTGGCCCCGGCCACCTTCTGCACCTGCTCAATGGCCTCGGCAATGGCCTGCACGCGGGCGGCGTAGGGTTGCAGCGCGTCGTCTTTCAACAGAAAGTCCACGGTCTGACCGGCCACGTCCCTGCTGGTTTGCTCCAGGTCGGCGGCGGCTTTTTCCACGGTGGACAGCTCTACGTAGCGCAGCTCTTTCAGCGAAATCACCTCGCCGCGTATGGCACGCAGCTCGGCCAGCAGCTGCACGTACTCGTTGACGTCGGTGGCCGTGGTGCGCCGGATGCGCCCGGTCAGCTCGTCGGCCCGGGCCAGCACGCGCTGGGTTTCCGCGCCTGTGCTTTTGCGAATGCTCAGCACCTTGTCGAATTCCTCCACGGCCGCATTGGCCGCCTGCCGAATGTCGCGTAGCGGCTCGGCCAGGGCCTGGGCGGCCGGTTCGCGCAGCCAGTGGTAGGTATCGGTGAGGGTGCCCGTGAGGCGAATCAAATCGAGGTAGAGGCCGGCGTAGCTGTCGTCCTTGCCCAGCAGCGTCAGCACTTCCTGGGCCTCCGACATGGCCCGCACAATCTCCTTGTTACCTAATTTGTAGAGGTAGGAATCGGAGGTAACCGGCAGCTCAAAATTGGGGGCCACGTAGGGCGTCTGCCAGATTTGCACGGCGTGGTGCTTCTTGGGCTCGTCGTCCTTGCGGAAGTAGCACAGCTCGCCGTTCTCAAACAGTGCGTAGCCGTGGCAGCTGATGGGGTTATCAACCCGCTGGGCGATAATATTATACGAAAGCAGCAGGTAGGCGCCCTGCTCTTTGTGGTAGAAAACGTACAAAAAATCCTCGCCGTTGGGCGACACAATCCGCTTCTCAAACAGCATGTCGCGCAGCCCTTTTTCAAACAGCTTGCCCTCGCCGGTTTGCAGGTAAAACCCGTGCGGAAATATCAGGCCTTGGTTATCGGGCAGCAGCACGCACGCTTCGGCCAGCGCATCGAGGCGCTGGGCAGTTTGCAGCTTGGCGTTGTAGATAAAATAGCGGTAGTCCTGCTCCTGATAGGGCCGGATTTTCAGCAGAATGATATTGCCCACCACGGCATAGTAAATCTCTGAGTCGTCGAGCGTCTGGTCTTTATCCGCTACCGGCTCGAAGTAGATGCCGCGGCCCGTCGCCGTGTTATCCTCAATCTTGATGGTGAGGTCGCCGTGAATGGTTTCCACGAAAACCCTGTCCTCGATGCTGATGTGCGGGTGTTTGCCGGCCCGCTGCATATCGCGCGTTGTGCGTTTCCAGGCAAACTCATGCTGGGGCGGAAACCCGTACTCGTGGTCGCTGCGGTTGTCGATGTACGTGAGTGTCTCGCCCTGCAGCAGCCACTTAAACGTCTTGATATCGTTCGCGCTTTTGCCCACCCGGAACACCATAAACAAATGGCTGCCGAGCACCGCAAATTTTATGAATTGCGTGTTCTTATAATACTTGTAAAGGTTGCGGAATTCCTCGGCGAACTGCGCGTTGGAAATCAGCTCCAGCGGTAGCGGATGAAACTCGTGACTGGCATAGGAATACGCCCCGAAAACGTCCGACAATTCCACCTCGGTTTTCAGGCCGATAAGGACGTTGTAGCCGAACAGGAATTTGCTGCCTATCGGCACCATGTCCCACGGCACGCAATTATGCTCCGTGTTGACGCGGCCAGTACCAATCAGCTTGGTGTCGATGGCCCCGAACACGGTTTTACGCTCGGCGTTGAGCTTGTCGAGGCGGTACTTTAGGTCTGCGCCGCTTTTTTGCAGGCGGTTGCGCAGGATTTCGTAGGTGCCGCCTTCTAGTTTGACCCCGGGCCCGGTGACCCCATCCCCCGGCCCCTTCCCCTCCGGGGGAAGGGGAGCCACGGCGGCGCTATCGAGTGGTTTTTTGGAAGTGGTAGTAGTGTTATCGGAGCTCATAATTGGGGTAGAGCGCGGTTAGATGCTCAGAAATAGTCTCTAACACTTTTGACGTGTTGTGCACGACTTCTTCGTTGGTGAAGCGCAGGACCAGGAAGCCGTCTTCCTGTAGTTCGTGGGTGCGGCCGCCGTCGTATTCGGCCTGGCTCTCGTCGCCGTGGATGCTGCCGTCGACTTCGATGATGAGCCACGCGGCCAGGCACACAAAATCGACAATAAATGAGCCGATGGCGTGCTGGCGGCGAAACGGCGCGCCCAGCTTATTGCCGCGCAGCGCCTGCCAGAGGTGGTTTTCGGCCGGCGTGGGGTTCTTGCGGTTGTGCCGGGCGTAGTCCTTTAGCGAAGTCATCCAGCGCTTGGCATCGGTGGTATACATGCCGAAGAGGTGGGGCGAGTTCACCCCATCCCCCGGCCCCTTCCCCTCTCGGGGAAGGGGAGCCTGACGACTCTTTTTTGGATTTTCGTCGGGGTTCATATTCCTGTTAACTGTGCTTGGCTATAGTGGAGGCAAGTGCTAGTCCGTCCGCGCCTCCATGGCCCCCCTTCCCCCGGAGGATTCCGCGCATCAAGCGGCGAGGGGGCCGGGGGATGGGGTCACCGGGGGATGGCCTTACAGCTGCAACGTCTTCACCGGCTTATCCCCAATGCCCAGCGCCGCCGCCGTGCTTGTGAGCTGCGCAATGGTGCCGCGCGTAGCGTCGTCCCCCGCCTTGTTCATCATTTGCAGCAGCAGGGCCGAGATGCTCAGGTTCTTCATATCGTCGGAGCTCAGCCCGAACTGGTCCACAAACCGGCGCAGGTTGGTTTTGAAGTCCCCGCCGCCATTGCCTTCGTGGCCAAAAAAGGCGTCTTTCACCGTGCCCAGCACTTCGGAATTGTGCACCGCCCGGTCCAGCATCTTGCCCTTGGTGATGGAGCCGATAATCTGGTCGAAGAACATGGTTTCGCCGCCCACAATGTCGATTTTGGCCGACTTGAGGGCCTCAGAAATAACGCCGGCCTGGGCGCTGGCAATGTCTTTCTGAATATTGATTTGGGCCAGCTCCACGGCCTTGTCCTTGTCGAGGCGCAGCTTGAATTCTTCGTGGTCTTTGCCCACCCCGTCGAGCTTTTTCATGGCGTCGGCCTTGGCTTCGATGCCTTTGGCTTCCACGGCGAAGCGCTGCTCGTTCACCGTCACTTCGGCCAGGCCCTTTTTCTGGTCGGCATCAGCTTTGGCTTCGATGACGCTGGCTTCGGCCAGGCCTTTTTCGCGGCTCACTTTTGCTGCCACCACGCCGAGCTTCTCGTCGGCTTCGGCCTGGGCTGTGGCACGCACCTGGATGGACTGCGCTTCGGCGGTGGCCGTGAGCTGTAGCACGTTTGCTTCCGACTCGCCCTCTTTCTGGCGGGCGGCGGCTTTGGCCTGCATTACCTGGGCTTCGGCCAGGCCCACGGCGCTGGCTTTGCTGGCGTCGGCCTCGGCCATGATGCGGATGGCCTGCGAGCGGTGCTCAGCCGATGCCTTCTCCGCCTCGGCATCAATCAGCGACTGCTTGGCGCGGAATTCGGCCCCCTGCTTCTCCATGTCGGCGTTGCCCACGAAGGTGATGGTAGCCTGCTCCGTTTCCTGCTTGGCCCGGGTGATGGCCACCAGCTTATCGCGGTCGGCCAGGGCCTGGGCGCGGGTGTCCTTGATGCGCTCTTCCTCGATAACCGTGGCTTTTTCCACCGTTATCCGCTCGCGGATGATGCCCTGAATGTTCTTGCGCTCCTCTTCCAGTGCCTTTTCCTTTTCAATCTGGGCCAGGGCCACGATGCGCTCCCGCTCGTTCACTTCCAGGGCGCGGGCCTGCTCCACGCGCTCGGTCTCGATGGCGTCGGTGCGCTGCTTGTTGCGCTCGGCTACTATAATTTGGCGGTCGCGGTTCTGCTCCGAAACCTTGATTTCCTCATCGGCCGAGATGCGGGCCTTCTCGCCTTTCTGGCGTTCTTCCTGGCGCACCTTCTCGGTTTCGGAAGCCTCGCGGGCCTTGATGTTGGCAATTTCGCGGTACTGCTTTTCTTGGGTTTCGGCCAGCTGCTTTTCGAGCTGCAGAATGGTTTCCTGCGCCTCCACGTCCTGCTTCTTGATGGTTTTCTGCTGGTCGCGCTGCAGCTGGTTGGCCTGGATTTTTTGCTCCGACGTCAGGGCAATGATTTTCTTGATGCCTTCCGCATCTAGGATATTGTCCTGGTTAAGGGCGTGCAGCGGGGTTTGCTCCAGGTAATCGATGGCGCAGTCGTCGAGCACGTAGCCGTTCAAATCCGTACCGATAATGCGCAGGATTTCCTGCTTGAACTGCTCGCGGGAGTTGTAGAGCTCGATAAAATCGAAGTGCTTGCCCACCGTTTTCAGGGCTTCCGAAAACTTGGCGTCGAACAAGCCTTCCAGCGCCACGGGGTCGGAGGCGCGGTGCGCCCCGATGCTCTGGGCTACGTTCACCACATCCTCGTGGGTCTTGTTCACCCGAATGAAGAAGTTGACTTTCACGTCGGCGCGCATGTTGTCCTTGCACACCAGTCCTTCGGCCCCGGCCCGGGCAATAACGATGGTTTTCAGCTTGATGTCCATCACCTCCATAATGTGGAGGATGGGCACCACGATGATGCCGGAAAACGATACTTTGGCGTCGCCCATGCCCGTGCGCAACAGGGCTTCCCCCTGCACGGCTTTTTTATACATTTTGGCAACAACCGCCAGGAATCCAAGCAGAAACAAGCCGACGATAATCAGGACGGCCCAGGAAAGAGAAGCTAACATGCGAGTAGGGTTGTGGAAATAGGAGTGGTTGTGGTTTTACCCCACCCCCGGCCCCTCCCCTCCGGGGGAGGGGAGCCAGACGTATCGGAGGGGTGTTAATAGTATTCTGACAAAGGAAACAGGGCCTTCTTAGTAAGTCGGCTGGCTCCCCTTCCCCCGGAGGGGAAGGGGCCGGGGGATGGGGTCACGTAGCAAAGGGCTCAATCAGGTAGCAGCGGTTTTGCGGGTCAAAGTCGATGACCAATGCTGTTTCGCCCCTGGCCAACGGTGTGCTGAGGCTGCGCACATTGAGCATGAGCGGCGCGCCATCGGTCTGCACCGCGGCCTGGCCGAGCTTATCGGCCGTGGCGGGCAGCAGCACCGTGCACACTTTGCCCACCACCACCGCGCCGCTGTCGTGGTCTTTTTCGAGGGCCGAAAACAGCTTCACGAACGGCAGCGTCAGGAATTTGGCCACGAAGAGGCTGCCAATGAACAAGGGCAGCAGAAAGGCCAGCCCCAGCAGCAGCGAGGTATTACCGGTGTAGTAGTTAGCCAGAATGCTGCCTGCCCAGAGCGGCAAAAACACGAAGCTGAGGAAAATCATCAGCGGAATGCGGCCCAGGTTGAAGAAGGCTAGGGCACCGTTGAGCCAGCCGGTACCCATGCCTTCGTGAGACCCGTCGCTGTCGAAGTGCAGGTGGCCGTGGTCGCCAATGCTCAGGTCCACGGTCTTCATATCCAGCAGGCCCAGCAGCACCGTGAGCCAGTACAGCAGCACAAATACCAGCAAGCCCGTGGGCACCAGATTGGGCGGCGAAACGGCCGCTTGTAAAAGTTCGGTCATAGGCATTGGTAGGGCAGCTTAAAGGTAGGCGTATTGCGCTGATTCCAACGCCCACCCACCTGGTTTTGACTACTCGCTGTAGCCAAGCTTTGCTTTCAAGGCCTGGAGTTCTTCACTGGCCTTGCCGGCCCCCGTTGCCCCCAGGGCCTGGTCGATTTCCGCATCAATGCTCTTGCCCGCCTGGGCTATTTCACCGTAGGACTCGGCCAGGGCTTCCTGCACGGCAATCTTTTCCTTCATGCGCTCCAGCAAAGCCACGGTGCCCGAGGAGTCGAGCTGCGCCAGCTGCTTGTTGATGGCAATGGTAGCCGTGCTCACCGTCACGCGGGCCTTCAGGGTCCGAAGCTCGTTTTCCCACTGGCCGATGGTCGCCTTCAGCGTGCTCACGTTCTGGTCCATCTGGGCCGCCGATTGCTCGAACGTTGACTGGTCGTGGGCGGTGCGGGCCGCCTGGGCGTCATTTTCGGCCTTCTTCAGCAGGGCTTCGCCGGCGAGGCGGTCGGCTTCGGCTGGTGCCAGGTCGCCCTTATGGGCGCGCTGGAGCAGGAGCACGGCCTTGCTTTCGTAGTCTGTGGCTTTGGTGCGGAAGCTTTCGCCTTCGTTGCGCGCCCGGATGGCCAGGGCTTTCACCTCGGCCAGGCCGTGCAGGCTTTTATCGAGGTCCAGGCGCAGGTCGCGCAGGCCCTGCTCAGTCATTTTAATGGGGTCTTCGAGCTGGTTGACGGCGGCGTGGGCTTCGGACTGGCCTATTTTGAAAAGGCGGTTGAGGATGTTCATGGCGCGGAAGGTTAGGCGGTGAGGGGCTTGGAAAACTGAATCAGCTCATCGGCAAACTCGCTGAGCAGCAAGCCCAGAGAATTAACGCAGGCATCCAGCTCGGCCAGGCTGAGGGAGTCGATTTGCAGCGTATCGCGGAAGATGAGCTTGCGGCCGCTTTCATCAAGGGCGAAGGCCCCGTGGATGATGTCGCGATTCTTTTGGAGCAGGCGCTGGTACACTTCGAGCGAAGGGGCGGGCAGGTCGAGCAGGTATTGCTCCAGTATCAGCAGCGGCTCGCCACAGCCGATAACGAGGTTCTTGATGGCCAGCTCCGGCTTGTCCACCACAAATACGCCTTCCTGTTCGTCGGCGTGGCAGATATCAAAGCCCAGGTCCAGCAGGTAGCCGTGAATGGTAGCAAAGTAAGGGTTGGTCATAGGGAAGGAAAGTCAGGAAAGAACATATGCTCAAAAAAGTAGCGGCAGTTGGTTAAGCTTTGCCTTGTTTGCGGTAGATTTACGATGCAATGATAAGCAAAGTTTTGAATATGCTCAAAGTTTGAGCGAAATAAAATTGTGTTAATATGTCAAACGTTGGAAAGAATATCCGTAAGCTTCGCACGGTTAAAAAGCTGAGCCAAGCCGCTTTTGCCGAATTATTTGGCCTGGCACGGCCCAGCGTTGGCGCTTACGAGGAAGGACGTTCGGAACCAAAAATGGAGACGCTGATTCAGATTGCTCAACATTTTGGCTTGTCGGTCGACTTGCTACTTACAAAAGAGTTGACGGTTAACGAGCTGTATCATTTCGATATTTTCAAGGAGCAGCTTCAGCCGCCGGCCCCTGTTCCCAAGGCCGCATCCCTGGCCGATAACCAGCAACGCGTGACTCCCTTGGTGTACCGCAACCGGGCCCTGGAATACATCGTGCGCCACCACGACCCCGCTTTCATCGACTCGCTGCCCGTGCTGCAGCTACCCCATCAGCTCAGCGGGCCAACGCGGGCCTTCGAAGTATCGGGGGCCGACATGCTGCTGCACCGGCAGGGGCTGCGCCACCAGGATATTGTGCTGTGCAGCCGGGTAGATAAAGCCAGGCCCCGCCTGAAATCAGGCAGCGTATATGTATTCGTAACGCCGGGCAAGGTCCTTATCCGGCGCTTGACAGAATGGCTCGAAATCGACCAATTACTCAAGCTCCGCGCCGACAACCCCGACTACGGCAGCCAGGAACTCGCGATGAGCCAGGCCCTGGAAGTGTGGGAAGTTCGTGGGGTATTCACCACGCATTTGCGCGCCCCCGCCTTGCTGGATGAACGGGTAGCAGAGCTCGAACGAAAAATGGAGGAGTTGCTGGAGCGCGGCTTGAGTTGAGCCAAGCCGCTACTCAATTCCTGAAACCAATGTCATGGTGAGCCAACAGGTTCCTATGAGCGGAATCACGAAAGCACGCTGTGTAGCAGCTGCTTGAGTTGGCAAAGTTTGAGAATCCGTTTGACCTTGGCAAAATGCGCCAGGAAACCCGCGCCAGTAATTCGGGTGCCGGCACGGGCTTTCCGGAGCCGACCATTGGGGTCGCCTCAAGCGAGAGCAGGCCAGGCGGCGGCCGTTACTTCGGGTACTACCGCCTGGATAAAGGCGAGTAAGTCTGCTTCCAGAACTGGGGGCGGCCGCGAAAGTAGCCGCGCACTGAGGCCACGCCCGCAGTATCCGGTGCATCGACACAGTTGCTGGTAACGTGCGCGTTAGGGCTGATTGCCCCCGCGAAGAAACCGATTACCACTTCACGGCGGCCGTCAGAAAGAAGCTGCGGCCGTCGGAGGGCAGGATGCCCGGGCCGGGGTAGCCGGTGGCGCGGCGGGTAAAGTAGATGGCGTTGGCCAGGTTGTTGACGCTGCCTTCGAGCTTGAGCCAGCGCCGCTCCCAGGACATGGATGTATCCAGAATGTGGTAGGCCGGAATCACGCCCACCACGGCCGAGTTGCGCTCCGGATTGGCCACGTACGGGCTGTTGGGGGAGTTGGTGGCTTCGGAAAACTGGTTGGCCAGGTACGTGAACTGCACCGATGCCTTGAAGGGGCCGTAGCCCGCCTGCATGCCGGTCTTCAGGTTCACCACGGGCACAAATTCCACCTGGTTGCCAACAATGGCCTTGTCGTCGCTGGCGGTGTAGCGGCTGCGAATCAGGGCCAGGTTGCCAAAGGTGGACCAGCGCCAGCGGCCGGGGCTGGCTTCGGGGGCCAGCAGGCGCAGCACATCCGCTTCGGCATACGACTCCAGGCCCAGAATCAGGGCCCGACCAATGTTGCTGCGGTAGCGGAAGGGCACATTATTGGCATCGTAGGTCTGCACCTCGCCAATGCGGTTGTTGTAGAGCAGGGCGAATAGGCTTACGTCGTAAGTCAGCCACTGTCCTTGCTCGCCGCGCAGGCCCAGGTCGGCAGAGTAGCCGCGCTCGTCCTGCAGGTTGGGGTCGATGACCAGCGAGTTGTTGACAATCTGCATGTCGGAGAACGTGATGGAGCGGTAGTTCTGCGACACGTTGGCGTATAGCTCCCGCTGCTCCGTCGGCTTGTAGCTCACGCCGAGGCCCCCAATCACAAATCCGCGCGGGCTGGTACGCACCTGGCTGTACTGCCGGGTGGTATCAATATTGCCGGCCAAATCCCGGTCGATGACTTTGTAGGAGCCTTCGGCGCGGGTGCGGATGTACTCCACGCGCACACCCGGCGTCACCGAGAATTTCTCACCGAAGTAGAAGATATTTTCGGCAAAGGCGGCTGCGTTGTAGTTGGGAAAGCGGTAATCAGAAGATGAATTTTGCGTGCTCAGGGCAGCCACGGGCTCCACAAAGCGAAAGTCGGCCCCGCGCCCGGTGGGCCCGAAGCCCTGCAGGCTGTGGTTGTAGCCCCGGTAGAGGCGCGTGCCCACCAGCAGCACCCCGCTTTTCGAGGGGCCCAGCTCGTAGCGGGTCAGGTAGCGGGCTTCGGCCCCGAGGTTGCGGAAGTCGCCGCTGATGAGCTCGCGCTGCTGCGCGTCGTTGTCGGTGCGCTCCACGAAGTTGGGCCGGTAGCCCAGGGACTTGCGCGAGGCAACCAGCCCGAAGGTGGTCAGGTTGAGGTTGGAGCGGGGCGTGAGCTTCCAGTCGGCCGAGGCATTAAACAGGTTCCAGTCCACAGCAAACCAGTTACGCTCCCGGTTCGACTGCCGGGCATTGCGGGCAAACTGCGCATCGGAGAGGCCGCCCGGCTGCTGGGCCAGGTAGTCCATGTGCGTCACCTGCAGGCCCACTTTCACGTTTTCCGTGAACTGGTAGCGCAGGTCGGCATAAGCGGTTTTCGACTCGAAGTGGGCGTTGGGGCGCCAGCCGTCGCCGCGCTTATACTGCGCGAAAGTGTAGTAGCTGAGCTTCTTCACCGTGCCGCTCACGCTATTGAAGGAATTGAAAAAGCCGTAGGAGCCCACGGTCTGGCGCGACACCACTGCCACCGTTTTGTCAGGTTCCGGGCCACGCAGCTCAAAGTTGAGCAGGCCCCCGAACTGGGTACCGTACTGCAGCGAAGCCGCCCCGCGCACCAGCTGAATGCGCTTAATGGCCTCTACCGGCGGCGTGTAGTAGCTTTCGGGGTAGCCCAGCGCATCGGCCGAGATATCATAATTGTTCTGGCGCACATTGAAGTTGCTGGTCCGGTTGGGGTCCAGCCCCCGGCCGCCGATGTTGAGCTGCAGGCCACCCTGGTCGCTTTCCCAGATGTTGAGGCCGGCCACGCGGGCGTACACCTGCCGGGCGTTGTTGGTGGCCAGGTTGGCCACCAGGTTGTCGGGCACGATGACGTCGGATTTCTTGGCCGCGAAGATGGCTGTGCCCTCCACCTCCCGCAGCCGTTGCGGCCCGAAGCGGCCCTGCGGTGCCCGCACCGTCACTTCCTGCAGCTGCCGGTCGCGCCGCATCAGCGTAAAATCCAGCACGCTGCCGGCGGCGGGCAGCTCGACTTCGGTTTTCAGCGGCTCGTGGCCGATGGAGGAAAACTGCAGCTGCTGGCGGCCGGGCGCGAGGCGGGACAGCATAAACAGGCCCGCCGAGTCGGTACGGGCAATTTGGCGGGAGCCGCGCACGTACACCTCGCAGCCCACCACGGGCTGGCCGGTAGTGGCTTCACGCACGCGGCCCTGCAGGCTGGCCTGCTGGGCCACGGCCGCAAATGAAGACAGCATACTCACCGCCAATACGACACTACAAACCGGAAATCTCATCGTCAAAGGGTAAAATCCAGGCCTTGGGCCGCAGGTCGTCAGCTGCCTGTGCCAGGTCCACGGTGGGGTCAATGAAGCTCTTGCCCAGGCGCCCGTTCAGGCTCACGTAGGCATCGGCATATACTTTGGGGTCGTGTACGCCGCGCCGGGCGTAATAGCCACGCAGGTAGTGGGCAAACTGCACCAGCATATCGGGCTGGGTGCTCATCATCTTTTCCTGCAGCACGCTCAGGTGCTCGTCGTTGTTCACCAACTGGGCCCGGCCGGTCCGGCCATCTACTACCTTAAACTGCACCTGACCCATCTTCTCCATCAGCATTACCCGCCACGAAAAGCGGTAGCCTTCCTCCGTCCAGAACAGTTCGTGCGGGTAGAGCAGGTAGCGAAACGGCAGGAGCAGCTGCACCGCGAAAAACACGCCCAGTACCAACAGCAGCGCCTGCCGGGTGCGCGGGGCATACACCAGCGGCCGCTCGGCAGGAGCTGCCACGGGGCTCCGGCCCCACCAGCTGCGCAGCCGGGCCAGCACCTGCTCGTGGGCACTGGCCGGGAAATACACCAGGGCGGCCACTATCATCACATAGGGAAACATGCCGATGGGAAACAGCACGGCCGTGAGCCCATGAAACACTACCACCGTGGCATAGGCCCAGGGCCGGGTGGGGCGGTAGAGCAGGAAAAACACGACCGTTAAATCGTAGAATGCCCCAAACCAGCTGAACACATAAGCAACCCAGGGGTAATTGAACAACGGGCCGATGAGCCACAAGTCGTTTTTGGCCGGCAGCCAGATGCGCAGCGGCATGGCCTGCAGCAGCCAGTCGGAGTTGAGCTTGGCTAGGCCGGCGTAGCAGTACACAATGCCCACGAGCAGGCGCAGGGCGTCCACCGTCCAGCGGGGCACCTGGTGGCGGTGGCGCGCCGGGTCGCGGTACGCATCCACCGAAAAATACCGGCCGGCCGGAAGCAGCATGAGTAGGAAGGCTGCCAGACTAACGAAGTAGTAGTGGTTGAGGTAGGTGCTCTTGTCCATGAGCTCGATGTAGGTGAAGCTCAGAAACAAGCCCACGGCCGCCGTGCGGTACCACCAGCCCAGCGCCACCAGCAGGGCGCACAGCGCACACAGCCCAAACAGGCCGTAAGTAGCGGGCCCCAGGGGCTTTATCCATTCAGACCCGTAGTAGGAAAAGAAAAAACGGGGCTTCAGGTAAAGCTCCGCAATCCACCCCTTGGCCCAGAAGCGCCCCACACTGGCCAGCACCAAAAGGCCAAAGGCCACGCGGAACGTGGCCAGTGGAGCAGCAGAGGTGTAGCCCTGAAAGTAGTGCCGCAGCCCCGCCCGCATTAGTCGCCGTCGTTGTCGACGTAGGTCACCGTGATGCCCAGCGCCGAGGTCATGTCCACCTTAATCAGGCGCACGGCCTTTTGCATCTCGTTATAAGAAGTCACGGCATCGGCGTTGCGGGCCGTGATGGTCGTGTACAGGTCGGGGCCCAGGGAGCTGAGCTGCTGCGCCGACACGCCAAACTGCGTGTTGATGATGCTGGCCAGGCCCTGGCCCGTGCGGCTGTCCTTGGCGCCCAGCGCATCGAGGTAGCTTTTGAGCGAAGGCCGACCCGTGCGGCCATTGAAAAACTGCTGCACCGTGGTGTGGGCCGTCGTGGCCAGCTGCAGCGGCAGGGCCCCCTTCAGGTAATACGCCTCAATTTTCTCGGGCCGGGGCGTGCCGCTCATGGTGCCGGCCGGAATGCCCACTTTGCCGGCGCGCAGGTAGCGCTCAAAGTACAGCGAGTAGGCGTTGATAACCCGCGAGAGCGAGGAGCTGGCATCGGTGCCGGCATTGTTAATGAACGTGTCGCGGTAGGAGCCTATCCACTGGCCGTACACCGTACCGAAAGTCTGGTCCATCTTGGCCACCACGTCGGTGAGGTAGCGGCGGTGGTTGGCCGACGCCACGTACTGCTGCACGATGGCCGCGTCGCTGGTTGCCAGGCCGTTCAGCAGGTAGTCCAGCGTGGGGAAGCCCTGCTGGGGAATAGCAGTGGCTACCTCAAAGTCGTAGGTGCCGGTCGTGATGTTGCGGTTGATGCCGGTCACGTCGGCCGGGTAGATGTTGAAGTGGTTGCGCAGGCTCACCGATTCGGCGGGGCCGAACTCAAACAGCTCAACTTTCTGCCACTCCAGGTAGGCCGCCTGCCAGGCCTGGCGCGCATCCAGCAAGCTGGCCGTAGTAGGGGCCGCCGTGAAGGCCGTGGTTTTGGTTTTGAGGGCGCTCAGCTTGTCGTTGAAGCGCTGGTAGCCAGGCTTCACCAGGCTGTCGGCCCACTGCGTGAGCAGGGCCTTGCGGTCCAGGGACGTATCCGCCGGGGCCGGCGCATCGGAACCGGTGCTTTTCTGGCAGCTGAAGATGCCCACCGTGGTGAGCAGCAGCAACAGGGCAAACAAAACAGTCTTTTTCATCGGAATCGATTTTTGGTGGCAAAGGCCCACGCACCCCGCCGCCGCAGCGGCCCGGTGCGTGGGCTTGGGTCCGCGGCTGGCGCGGGCCAAAAGCTATTGAATGCTGAACTTCGACTTGATGGCGTTGATGGCCACATCGGCCTGCGCGTTGGTCAGGCTCCAGGTGCCGTTGGTACCGGAAGTCAGGCCCGCGAGCAGGTTATCGGAGAAAGCGGCATCGGCTCCGTACTTGGTGCTGAAGCGCAGCGAGTAGATAAAGCCGAGCCCTTCGCCCAGCGCGTGGGCTTTCACGTCCAGCGTGGAGGCCGATTTCCAGCTGCTCAGGTAGGACACTGCCGACAGGGCAATGGTCTTTTCCAGCTCCGTGCGGATAATGTCGGCCTGGGTTTTCACGCCGGCCGCGTCGTTGTTAACAATGGCCGCGCGGCCCTTCAAAAAGGCCAGGTACACGCCGGGCGAAGCCGCGCCGTTTTTCTCGTTCAGGTAACCGGCCAGAAACCGCTCGCGGGGCGTCAGGTTGATGTCCGTGGTCATGATGGCGTTGGAGGTCAGGTAGCCGTAGGCCAGGTCCCAGTTGTGCTCCAACTCGGAGTAGGCTTTGCCGTCCACTACCTTGCTGTTGTTTGCTTTTAGGGCGTTGTCGGTGAGCAGCACGTTATCAATCTGGTCAAGTAGCAGGGCGCCAATCAGGGCCTTCTGAATCACCTGGTTCACTTCAATGCCTTTCTCGTCCACGAGATAGCGGCCCAGGCGGCCGGCGCTGCCGGGCGTGGCCACGCTGTTCACCGACTGGCTGGTGGTGGCCAGCTTGGTCAGCTGCTGGTCGAGGTAGACGCGCACCGTTTCGGCGTTGGTGGCCGGGAACGAGGCCGCAGTGGTAGCGCGCAGCGACAGGCCCGAGCTGTTCAGGCCGGTGCCGGTGAAGTAGTTGCCGGTATTGGTATAGTAGCCGCGCAGCTTGGCCGCGTCCAGGGTAGCCGGCGTGGCCGGGGCCGCCGCCGCCACCAGGGCCATGTAGGCGTTCAGCTCCGAAAACATGTCGAGGCGCTGGTTCGCGGTCGTCAAATCCACCGTGGACTGCCCGCTGGCATCTTTGAACGATTCGGTGTACTTCGAGGTAGCCGTCAGCGTGCTGGCATCCAGCTTAGCGCGCAGAGCCGGGGCCGAATCGGTGTCATTCTTGTCGCAGGAAGTGATACCAAAAGCGAGGGCAACCAGCGCGGCGGGAACGAACTTAAACGTCATAAGAAACAGGTTTAGCAGAAGGAGCAGTAAACGATGCCTCAAAGGTATTACCCTTATTTGGAATTATTCCAAATAAGGGTAAAGTTTTTTATAAAAGGTCTAAATAGCATAATATCATATATTATATGTTTACCCTTCGAGACCCAAACTATCATCGTGGATGCTCCCGGCGGGCGCTTTGGCCTGCTGCCCGGCCCGCTGCCGCGAGCCACGCTGCAAGGCGATGGGCATTATAGGCTATTCGGGAGGCGTTACCGCAAAACTGCGCACTGCTTCATTGCCATTTACGCCCCTACCGCCCGGCCAACGACCAGGTGCAGGCCCGCCAAAAACAATTTCGGCCCGAAAACAGCCGGCCATACGCCTGTTCTTCGGGCCGAAGCTCCTGCCAAAATACGGGTACCTATTCCGCTTCGGGCTTTTCCTTTTGAAAGAGGGTTTTGCCGCGCGAGAGCACCCGCAAGCCCTTGCGCTTGAGCAGGATGTTGGGCGCGATGGGGCCGTGGTCTTCCAGCCGGGTTTTGTAGGCGGCCAGAATGTCGCGGTAGGAGATAACGCCCATCACCACCGGTTTCGGGCCAGGGGCTACCACGGGCAGCGCGTCCACGCTTTCGCGGGCCATGTATTCTACGGCCGTGCGGAGCGTGTCGGTGAGTAGCAGGGCTGAAGTGCGCGGCTGCAGCAGGGCGCTGATGGGGGCCTGCGCGTCGGCCGTGTAGCTGGCCAGCGCCACGGTGCTCACCAGGCCGGCGAAGTCGCCAGCGGGGTTGAGCACGATGAGGTGCGCGCCCACCTGCGCGGGCTCGCGGCTGGTCCATTCGCGCACATCGTGGATGCTGTTGTCGGTGCTGATGGCTACCACGCTGTTTTGCAGCACCTGGCTCACCGGCGTTGCGTCCAGGGCGTTTGGCTCGTAGTCCACCGGCGTTTTCACGCCCCGGCGGGCTATTTTCTCGGTCATAATGGTATTGCCCATCAGCAGAAACGACACTAGGTAAGCGCCCGTGCAGGCGCCCAGCAGCGGCAGCAACGCCTGCGCCTGGCCCGTGCTTTCCACTGCAAACACGATGGAGGTGAGCAGCGCCCGCGAAGCTCCGGCAAACATGGCGGCCATGCCCACCAGCGCCGCCAGCGGCAGCGCGATATCCGAAGCCGGAAAGAAGTGGCGAATGGCCAGGCCCAGCAACGCGCCAGCCGCCCCCCCAATGGTGAGCAACGGGGCCAGCGTGCCGCCCGAGGTGCCGCTACCCAGCGAAATAGCCCACGAGGCAAACTTCAGGAAACAAAGGGCCAGCAGTAAGCTAAGTGGGGCCGTGCCCGACAGTACGCTGGTGATATTCTCGTAGCCCACACCCAGGGTGCGCGGCGCGAAATACCCGATGCCGCCCACCGCCAGCCCGCCCAGCGCCGGCCACCACGCCCAGTGAATGGGCAGTTTCTCGAAGCTGTCCTCAACAAAATACACCAGCTTGGTCACGCCCACCGACAGCAGCCCAATCAGCACGCCGATGGCGCTGTACGTGGCCAGGGCCGCGTTGCTGGGGGCCGCCAGCGCCGGCATCTCAAACACGGGTCCTTGCTCGAACAGTACGTGGTGGCCCGCCGCCCCGGTGATGCACGCCAGCGCTACCGGCAGCAAGGAGCGCGGCGAGAACTCAAACAGCAGCAGCTCAATCGCCAGAAAAACCGCCGCGATGGGCGTGCCGAAAATGGCCGACATACCCGCCGTAGCACCCGCCGCCAGCAGCACCTTGCGCTCGTGGTGGGTGATGCGGATGAGCTGCCCCAGCGTGGAGCCCAGCGCCCCGCCGGTGGCGATAATCGGCCCCTCGGCCCCAAACGGCCCGCCCGTGCCGATGGAAATGGCCGCCGACAGCGGCTTGAGGTACATAATGGAGGGCTTGATGCGGCTCTGGTTGGTCAGAATCTGCTCCATGGCCTCGGGAATGCCGTGGCCCCGAATGGCCTTGGAGCCGTAAATGGCCATCAGGCTGACGACCAGACCACCCAGCGCGGGCATCAGAATTACCCACAGGCCCAGCTGGTTATCGGCCGGGCTGTGGTAGGCGATGGAGGCATCACCGTGAAAAACCAGGTTGGTGACCAGGTTAATCAGGTACACCAGCAGGCGGGCCACCAGGCTGATGGTAACGGCCACCAGCACGGCCAGCAGCGAAATGCGAATCAGGCGCCGCTTGTCGGGCGCAATACGCGGCTGCACGTCATCGTCGGCCAACGTGGGCTCCAGCGACGGAGCAATGGGAATACCGGCCTGCGCCAGCGAAGAATGTTTCATAGGGCAAAGGTAAAAAGCACCGCAAAAGCCTGCCTGCAAGCCTGCCCCGGCTATACGCACCGTGCCAAATGCCGGCGAATACCGCCCACGCAAAAGCCCGGGCCGGGGAGTTTCCTCCCTGGTCCGGGCTGGCAGGCTGACAGGCCGAAGCAGGTCTGCCCCCGGGCTGGCGCTGGCCTACACGCTCAGCGTGGCCGGGCCGAACTCCTCAAAGTGAATGGCTTCGCGGGGCACGCCCAGCGCGGCCAGGTCCTGCACCTGCTTGCGGATAAAAGGCGCGGGGCCGCAGATGTAATAGTCGGCTCCGGCGGGCAGCAGGGTGCCACCGTTCAGGCTGTTCAAATCCACGATGCCGGCGTAGTGGCCGGCCTGCCCGGGGCCGGTGGCCAGCGTGTCATAAAAAATGTGCTGCTGCACCTGCGCGTGGCGGGCGGCCAGCGCCGCCACCGGCTCGCGGAAGGCGTGCATCTGCGGGTTGCGGCTGCCGTGCACCCACACCACTTCGCGGCGGCTGTCGGTACCCACGAGGTGTTCGAGCATGCTCAGCAGCGGGGTCTGGCCCACACCACCGCTCACCAGCACCACGGGCGTGGGCTTGTTGGTGGCCAGGGTGAAATCGCCGGCCGGGGCGGCCAGCTCCACGATGCCGCCTTCGGCTACGAAGTCGTGCAGATGGTTGCTAATCATGCCGTTCGGGTGTTGCGGGTTGCCGGCTTCCTTCTTCACCGAAATACGGTAGTATTCCCCGTTGGGGGCGCTGGAAAGGCTGTACTGCCGGGGCTGAAACAGGTTGAGCGCGGGCAGAAACAGGCGCAGACTCACGTACTGGCCGGGCTGGAAACCGGCCACCCGGCCGCCATCGGTGGGGTAGAGGTAGAAAGAGGTGATTTCGTCGGATTCGGCCACTTTCTGCTTCACCGTGAAGGGCCGCCAGCCGGTCCAGCCGCCTTCCTGATTGGCCGCGTGCTGGTAGAGGCCGCTTTCCAGGCCGCTCATCAGGGCGGCCAGCTCGCCGTAGGCGGTGGCCCAGGCCTCGAGCAGGGCGGGCGTGGCCGCCTCGCCCAGCACCTCGCCGATGCTGGCAATCAGGTGCCGGCCCACAATGGCGTAGTGCTCGGGCCGAATGTCGAGGCTGACGTGCTTATGGCCGATTTTGGTCACGGCGTGCACCAGCACCGAGGGGTCTTCAATGTTCTCGGCGTAGGCCAGTACGGCCAGGGCCAGGGCCGTTTGCTGCTTGCCGTTCTGCTGGTTGCCCATGTTGAAAACGTTCTTCAGCTCGGGGTTGTGCTCGAACAGGCGGCGGTAGAAGTGGGTGGTCAGGGCTACGCCATGCGCCCGCAAAGTGCTTACGGTGGCCGTCACGAGGGCTTTCTGCTCAGTATTCATAATAATAAAGGGTTGATTACCGGATATATTTGTCCGGTATTTGGGTAAAAAAAGGGGTTAGCTGAATTGCTTTAAAAAGCCCAGGCCATCGTGCACCTTGCCGGCCAGCTCGCCGATGGTGTGGGTGCGCAGCAGCTCGTTGAGCTGGTCGCGGATGGGCAGAAACTGGTAGTGCATGGGGCAGGGCTGCCGGGCCGAGCACTGCCGCAGCCCCAGGGCACAGCCCTGCAGCATCTCGCCGCCATCAATGGCCACCACAATCTCACGCAGCGTGACCGTGCGCAGCTGCTCGGCCGTCAGTTCAAAGCCGCCGGTGGGGCCCTTCACGGAGGTAACCAGGCCGGCGCGCACCAACAGCTGCAGCACCTTGGCCGTGAAGGCTTCCGGCGAGCCTATTTCCGTGGCAATGTCGCGCAGGCCCACCCGCCGGCCCTGGTCGGCCGACTGCTGCCCGATGTAAATTGAAGCCCGAATACCATACTCGCACGCCTTGGAGAACATTGCCATGATAGCACAAAGGTAAGCGCAAAATTGATAACGGACAAGTTTGTCCGTTATAGAGCTCGGTTGTTTGAAGATGTTTCGCAAGTAGTGGCGCAGATGTCACCATATTCCATGTAGCCAGTCCTGCTGA
This sequence comes from Hymenobacter artigasi, assembly GCF_012275535.1. Lineage (GTDB taxonomy): Bacteria > Bacteroidota > Bacteroidia > Cytophagales > Hymenobacteraceae > Hymenobacter > Hymenobacter artigasi. Next base: position 55,003 of record NZ_JAAVTK010000012.1, read on the forward strand.
GCGTAGCCCAAGCATCACGACCGCGTAAGCAATTCATTCTTATAGGGGTGAAGCGGGCCCATTCGGTGGGGGTGCAGCCGTTGTTCCAGTACAGGCGCGGGTGGTCGGGCAGGATAGACAAGCCGCTGCGAGTGAGCAGTACCAGAAAAAACAGTTGACCCAGTGGCTCAAGTTGGCCCACCACAAGAAACCGGCCGGGTCGCGGCCCGCCGTGGCGGCGGTGGCCAGCTAGAGGCCGGTGGGCAGGCCCACCGCGCAGGTATTGGCCCCAGGCCAGGAACGACCGCCGGTCGTCGGGGTAATGAACGGCTTTTTCGGCGGCAATGAATGCGGAATCATGCGGGCGGGAATGAGGGAGGCGGGAGCGGCAACCGGCTTTTTCCCTTGGGCCGGCCGATTCGGAAAGAACTGTACCCGGCGGGCGGGTTAGCCTCAGCAACCTTAAAAAACGCGGCTGTTCGAGCACAGCGCGGGTTACTTGCCGGCGGCGGGTGAGGTCGGGCCTGTGCTCAGGGCCTGCACCATGGCGGCCCCCATGGCCTCGCTCGAAATGCCGTAGCCATTCACCAGGGTGCCTTTCAAGCCGTGCTGGGGCGAAGAAATAGCGTACACCACGGCCTCATCGCCGGGGTCCGACATGCCTTCAAACCGGTAGTGGCGGTCCACCTGAAACTCGTCCGGGGACAGCTGCAGCGCGTTGCCGTGGCAAATCAGGCAGTTATCCTGCAAATTGAAATCAACGGTGTAGCCTTCCTTTTTCAGGTGGTTCAATACCTCGGAAACAGTGGTCATGGGGTTCATAGCAAACGCGGAAAAAGGCAGGAATTAAGTAGTGCTAAGCGGTGCGGGCCGCCGAGCACGCGTGGCGCTTTCTGATAGTAGCCGCTACCACACCAATAGTACGGTTTTTACAGTACAGACAGGCCGCCATTGGCGCGGGCCGAAGCAATTTTGGCCTGAAACATCTCGCCCATTCTCAGGGTCCGCACCTTCATTTCGGCGACGTTCTCGCCCGCGAACAGGGCGTCCACGGTTTGGCCGAACAGGGCCAGCCAACGCGTGAAATGAGCTTTTTCGATGGGCAGGTACAGGTGCTTGGCCCCGGGATTACCGCGGTAGCCGGCGGCCTGGCCGAGCAGGGCGGCCGTCCAGAAGCGCGTCATCGTGTCCAAATGCTCGGGCCAGTGGCCGGCGGGAATGCGGGCGGCAAAGACGGGCCCGAGCAAGTCATCGCGGCGCACCTCGGCGTAGAACTCATCGATGAGCCGGCGAATGTCGTCGGGCGTAAGAATGTCGGTTTTTACGATTTCTGCGGAAGTTTCCATCAGGCCAAAAGTAGCTTGGAGGGTAGGGAAGCCCACGACTAGCCGGTGGGCTGGGCCAGGGCCGTGAGCAGGTAATAAGCGCCCCAGCCAATAAATACCAGCACGCTGGCCCACACCCAGGCCGGCACGCCCTGCGGCGTTTCCGAGGCCGTGATGACGAACGAATCGGTGCGCTCGCTGCCGTAGGCCGATACGGTGAGGGGCACGATGTCCGACACCGTGTCGTGGTCGCGCAGGCCCAACACGGTGATGGCCGGGCCGTTGCGCACCACAAACGGGATGTGCTGCACGCCTTCCTGCCCGTTGGAGGAGCGGGCCACCACGCGCAGCTCGTGCGGGCCGTCTACCAGCTTGGTAGTGTCGAGGTCGAACTTGACCGGCGGCGCGTAGCTGGCGAACGGCACGGGGTTGTCGTCGAGGAAGAGCAGCACCTGCTGTTCCGGATGGGAAACCGGCAGGGGGTTATCGGGCCCCGTGGGGGAATTGTCGGCGGTGGGCATGAGGCGGAAAGCTTAGGTGAAGGAAAGGTGCTTGCGCCGCGCCTGATTCCGGTGGCCCTCGGGCCGCAGCAGGAAGCGCACAAAAAGCCCCATGGTGAGGACCACCACGACAATCGACCCGTAGAGCATCACGTAATCGAAGGGCCCGCCCGGCCCGGCGCCGTGGGTGATGTTGGCAAAGCCTTTGGGCTGGTTTTTCGCACACAGCGGGCACGCCAGGGCCGGCAGCGCAGTTAGCAGGGCAGCCAGGAGCGCAAACAGGTTCTTTTTCATCAGCAGAGTGTTAGGGTCATCACGAAGAAAAAAGGAGTAGGGGGGCGGGGCTTGCCCCCGCCCGTCGTTGCCGGTGGTTGTTAGCAGGTTAAAGCGCCGCGACGGGCTTGACCAGCGCCCGCAGCTTCTTCACGAAATCGGCCGTGACGGGCTTACCGGTGTTGCCCCAGCTGCTACGCTCGTGGCTGACGATGGCCGCGATTTCCGCATCGGTGAGCCGGGTGGCGAAGGGCGGCATCACGCCGTACTCGGCGCGCGCGTCGTAGCCCTGCAAAATGATGTTGACCATTAGCGTAGCATCGGTATTGTTTACCACCGGGCTGCCTTTCAGGGGCGGAAAGGCTCCCTTCAGGCCCTCGCCGCTGGCTTGGTGGCAGGCCTGGCAATTGCTGGCGTACAGGGCGTTGCCATCGAGGGCAAGGCCCGCGTCATCGGCCACCAGCCCGGCGGCCACGGCGGCCTTAGGGGGCTGCACATACAGGAAAGCGGGTGCCGCCTCCCCAGTGGGCAGCTCGGCTTGCTTCAACGACATTAGATAAGCGACCAGCTGCTGGGCGCGGCGGGTGGGTACCACCGTGTGGCCGCCCGGCTCGCGGTAGGCCGCCGGAATGTGCAGCGCCAGTCCGGCGGGCGTGCCGGCCACGCTATCGCGAAACAGCCACGGGAAGGCGGGCATAATGGACTCCTTCACCACGCTGCGGGGCTGGTAGAGGTGCAGCAGGTGCCACAGGTCGCTGGGCTGGCGCTCGCCTACTTCGGTCAGGTCGGGGCCGGTGCGCTCCGAGCCGAGGGTGGAGGGCGTGGCCCGCCACACGTCCAGGCGCTGGCGCCAGGCGTAGTCGGCCGCCACGGCCGGGCGGCCGCCCCAGGCCTTGTCCATCTCAATGTTGCGTACCTGCTGGGTGTGGCAGGCCACGCAACCCTCGCCGATGAACACGCGCAGGCCGGCCTGCTGCTCATCAGTCAGGGCTACGGCGGTGGGCAGCGGGGCGTTGTCGTTCTGAATGCGGGCCGCCGGTTGCACGGCAATGAGCACGCTCAGAAAGACAAAGACCCCAAACACGATGCCCACGAACAGGCGGTGGTTGCTATATACGTTCCAGGACATCATGCGCTTGGGAAATAGCTTGTTTGACAGGAGCTTGCGTTAGTGGCGCTTGCGGCGCGGCCTTGCCACCCAGCAGCATATCGACGAGATTATAGAAAAACACGAAGTGGGCCAGCAGCATGAATGTGCCACCAATGGCCCGCCACAGCCAGTAAGGCGCCATCAATACCACCGATTTCATGAAGGGCTCGCCGGCCATCCAGCTCATGCCCTTCAGGGTGCCGCCAATCATGAGGGCCATCACGTAGGCCAGCAGCCCCACCAGCGCAAACCAGAAGTGCACGCCCACCAGGGCCTGCCGGGGCTCGCGGCCGCGCAGCTTCGGGGCCAGCGTGTAGATGCAGCCCCAGAGCATGAACGACACGATGCCGTACATGGTGATGTGGGAGTGGGCCACGTTGAAATCGGTGAAGTGCCAGACCAGGTTGGTGTAGCGCAGGGCCTGCAGCGAGCCCTGAAACGAGCCCACGAAATAGAACAGCACCCCCATCAGCAGGAAGGGCAGCGAGTAGGAGTCGCCCACGCGCTTGCGGCTGCCCCGGAAAGTCATCAGGAAGTTGATGGTGCCAGCCAGCACCGGAATAATCATGCCCACGCTGAACACGATGGCCACCGTTTGCAGCCACCACGGCAGGGGGCTGAAAATGTAGTGGTGCGTGCCAATAAGGGAGTAGAACAGCAGCTGCGTCCAGAAGGCCAGCACGCCCAGCGAGTAGGAGTAGATGGGCTTGTTCAGCGACATGGGCAGGAAGTAGTACATCAGCCCCAGCGTGAAGGTCATGAACCACATGCCCACGCCCATGTGCATGTAGTAGCCCTGTGTGATGGTTTCGCCCAACCCGTTCTGATACCACGGCAGGTAGGCGATGACCGTGAGCACAATGCCCCAGATGGTGGCCCCCAGAATGTACCAGTTCGAAATGTAAAACTCCTCGGTGGTGCGGTGGGCCACGGTCTGGTAGAAATTGGCGAATGCCACGATAACGCCCAGGGCAAACAGCAGCGCCACCGGCCAGATATACTCGCGGTACTCGCCGCCGCCGTTGTTGATGCCCGCCATCAGACAGACCGTGCCGAGGATGACGCTGGCGTTTATCAGCCCCAGCGACCACCAGCCCCACTTCAGGCTGAATAATGGCGTATTGTTGGTGCGGGGCACCACGAAATAGCCCAGCCCAATCATGGCCAGCGACGTCCAGCCCCAGAACACCATGTTGGTGTGAATGGGCCGCAGCCGCCCAAAGGAGAGCGCCGCCACGTGGTCCACATCGGGGCTCACAAACTTGACGCCCGCGTACCAGCCCACCGTGGTGCCGAGCACCAGCCAGAAGGCCGCGCACAGCAAAAACGCCGATATCAGCATGGTCAGCTTCGGGTCGAGGTCGGTGAAGGGGGCGGTACGCCGCTTCTCGTGAAACCATTGCGAATGCACGTTCAGGGCCACGTGCTGCACCAGGCCCTGGGTGTCGTGGGCGGGACTGGCCCCGCTCAGCTCGGCCCCGCCCAGCGCAAACTCCCGGCCCTGCTGCCGCGCCAGAATGGCGGCCAGCTGCGGGTCGGTCAGGTTGGTAACGGTTTCGTCGAAGCGCCCGGCTTCGTTTTCGGTAGAGGGCTTTTGGGTGCCGCGAATCAGCGAAGCCACCCGGCCCACCAGCAGGACCGCCGCCCCCAGCACAATGATGAGCAGCAGGGCTATCATGCCCAGCACGGCCGGCTGCGTGAGCATCGGGCCTTCGGCCGGGGTGGTGGCCTGCGCCCGCAGGACGGCCGGCGAGCCAAGCAGCAGGGCCAGCAGCAGCCAGCTACAACGCCTGAAAGGGAAGTTTCTCATAAGAAGCGAAGGCTGAAGGAGCCGCTAGGCGTGGTGCAGGGCGCGGTTTGGATACAGGAAGCAGGTTCACTACCCCCTAGCGGTAAATCACGATGCGGGCGGCTTGCCGGCAGGCCAGCGAATGCGGGGCCCCGGCCGGGAAGATGACGTAGTCGCCGGCCTGCACTTCCACGCTGGTTTCTTCCTGCGTGATGGTTAGCTCGCCCACAAGCACTACCACTAAAACATCGCCTCCATCGTGGTGGTGCGTGGGCATATTTTCGCCCGCCTCAAGCGTTTTGAAAATGATGTTCTGGCTGTCTTTTTTCAGCAGGACCAGGCCTTTTTGCGGGCCAATAGCCGTGTGGGCGCCATCGAGCAGGCTGCCACATTTTAGGGGAGGGTGCATAGGAATTCGAAAGGAAGTGCCGGCGCTGAGCAATTTACCGGGCAAGCATGGGGGGAATGCTGCAAAGGTTCGGGGGCGGGCGGCGGCGGCGCTATGATTAAACGCAAGCCTAGCCATGACCTTTATCATGTCGGACAGGTAGTTGTGCCAAGGCACTTTGGCCGGTTTCTTAATGACCGGGCGAAACCGTGCTTACTTCGGCCGGTCAGACCGCCTGGGGCGGTCTGACCGGAGCAACGGCCCCGGATTTGGGCACATTCGTTATATTCATTAACATGAATAAACCGGACACTTTGGAAGCACGGCAGCAGCACGCGGCCCAGCGGCCGCCAAAGCCACCGTCGGACCTGACGCGGCCGGCCTACGCGGCCGATTTTGCCGAGTGGCTGGCTTATCGGTTCACGCAGGTAGCCGTGGCGCAGGTGCCGGCGGTGCTACACGCGCATTTCCCTGCGCCCGACCCGGTCGATTGTGCCTATCTACAAGCCGTGCTGCGGGAAATTGAGGCTGCGCGGCACTGCGAGCAGCAGGTAGGGTGCGGCGTGGAATTCGTATTTGGGGGAATTGAATTTTCGGCCCCGCACCTGGCTGCCGCCCGGCAGTGGCTGGCTGATAGCGGGCCGCTCTAGCACAGCGTGCCGGAGCTGACGATGAGAAAAGCATCCCGGCGCCTGAATCCCGTTTTTTATTCTTATTTTCAGGTAGTTGAGCCTACCCGAAGTTGTAGCCACTTTGTACCTGCGCCATGAATATGCTGTCCCGGATTCACGATAAGGCCAGGCCCATTGGGCTGTTTCTGCTGGTAATGCTCGTCATTTTGGGCAGTAGCATGGTCGAAAGGCGGCTGATGAATAACGTCACCACCTCGCTTTCATCGCTGTACCAGGACCGGCTCCTGCCTGCCACGGGCTTGTTCGAGCTCAATAACCTGCTCTACACCAAGCAGCAGCTGTTGACAACGTATGAGGCCGCGCCGGCGATGGAGCGCCGCCGGACCCTCAAGCTGTTGGCCGGCTACAATCAGCAGCTGGCCGCCATCATCAAGCAGCACCAGGCCACCTATCTGGTAAGGCAGGAAAAGGAGGTGCTACAGGCATTCCAGGTGCGGCTGAACCGCTACAACGCCCTCGAAGCGCAGCTGCTGGCCACGGATGCGCCACCAACAGCTGGGCAGGTAGCCGAAGCGGCTCGGCAAATTCAGCAGCTACACGCCGGGCTGAGCCAGCTCAACCAGATTCAGCAGCGGGTGGGCCAGCAGCTTTCGCAAAGCTCCCAAGTAACGGAAGGCAACTCGCAGCTGCTTAGCAATGTCACCATCGCCATGCTGCTGGTTTTCACACTAGCTATTCAGCATGCGTTGCTTTCGTCCCGGCATCCATTGGTGCCCAAAAACCTGCAGAATTTTCGCCTGAACTAAAGCAGCGGGGCGAGTTCCAGCTAATCCAAGTTGGGAAGGACCTCAACAGCCGCGTAGCGGCGAAAGGTTTGTAGCAGGGCGGTTGACAAAGGAGGGAAAGCCGCGTAGCGGCGACCGAAAAACGGGGCGATTCGGTCACCGCTACGCGGCTTGCCTTCTTGTTCTACAAACCTGTCACGACGCGGCGGCTCTTCCGCAACCTGGGGTAGTTCAACAATAAGTTGCGCCCATTTTTCTGGCTTTTGCTTCCTAAACCCCTTGGTAAACAGGAGAATTTGCGTTGGGGGAGCGTGGGCAACCTGGCGCTGGCTTAGTCGAACTGCGGGTCGCGCAGCTGCACGGGCGGGGCCTTTGTGCGCAGGCGCATATTGAGCAGCTCCACCAGTAGCGAGAAGCCCATGGCGAAGTAGAGGTAGCCTTTTTCGATTTCCTGGTGCGCGGCCTCCATCACCAGCAGCAGGCCAATCATGATGAGGAAAGAGAGAGCCAGCATCTTGATGGTGGGGTTCTTGTTCACGAAGTCGGCCACCACGCCGCTGAAGGCCAGCATGAGGCCCATGGCCCCCATCACGGCCAGAATCATCACCAGCACGTTATCGACCAGGCCCACGGCCGTGAGCACGGAATCGAAGCTGAACACCAGGTCGATGACGCCGATTTGCAGCACCACGCGCAGCAGTGTGGCCCGGCCCGTGGTACTGGCGCTGGCTTCTTCCTCGCCCTGCAGCCTGGTGTGGATTTCGGTGGTGCTCTTGTACATCAGAAACAGGCCACCACCCAGCAGAATCAGGTCGCGCCCGCTCACCGGCCACGGCGTGCTCAGCGGCAGCGTGAACAGCGCCGTGCGCAGCCCCACCACCCACGAAATGCTCAGCAGCAGCAGCACCCGGAACACCAGCGCCAGCCCCAGCCCGATGACGCGGCCCCGCGCCTGCAGCGCCACCGGCAGCCGCCCTACAAGTATGGAGATGAAGATGATGTTATCGATGCCCAGCACGATTTCCATCAGCGTGAGGGTCAGCAGGCTCACCCAGGTTTCGGGCTGAGAAAAAGCAGCGAAGTCGTACAAGGTTAGGGGAGGGTTTTTTGAGGGTTATTTTCCAGAACGTCATGCTTCGGCTACGCTCAGCATGACGTTCTTTTTGCCCTGAAATCAGCAGACTAGCTCACCCAGTCGCCGGCGGCTTCGGGCTGGTGCAGGATGGCCTCAATCCAGTAAGTAGAAACGCCTTTGATTTGGGGCAGCCGCACCTTGTCGCCCAGGCGGCAGCCGAGCACGGCCATTCCCACGGGATTCAGAATGGAAACCCGGTGCTGGCCATCGTCCGCATCGTGCGGGTACACCAGCGTGAAATGGAGCTCTTCGCCGTTGTTCATGGCCCGCAGCCTGAGACGCGAGTTCATGGTGATGACGTCCGGCAGAATGTCGTAGGAATCGACCAGATGCGCGCGCGACAGCTCCTGTTCCAGGGTGGCTACCAGGCGGTTGGTGGCACTCGTGTGTTCCCGGCGAACCAGGTGCGTGAGGCGCTGGTGGTCGAGCTTCGTCACGTAAATATCATTGGGAGAATGTTGCATCGTCATGGCGATTAGGTCATTAAAATAGGGGGTTTGCAACGGTGCCGCAGCAGCATTTACCAAAAGTGCGGCCTGGACTTAAGAACGAGATGAGAAGGAAATGAGAACTTATGAGAGTCCCGTCAAGCCAACTCATTCGGCCCGCTCCTTACTCCCAGCCGCCGCCCAGCGCCCGGTACAACTGCACGCTTTGCAGCAGCTGCGCCTGCCGCGCGTCGGCCAGGCTCAGTTCGGCTTCCAGCACGCTGCGCTGGGCGGTAATCACTTCCAGATAAGTAGCGTAGCCGGCCACGAACAACTCGTTGGATGTGGCCACGGCCGTCGTGAGCACGGCTACTTCGCGCTGGCGGGCGGCGGCGGCGGCGCGGTAGTTTTCCAGCCCCCGCAGGCCCGTGACCACCTCGCGGAAGCCGGTTTGCAGGGCCTGCTGGTAGCGGAAGTAGTTCTCGTAGCTGCCGGCCACGGCCAGGCGATAGTCGGCGCGGTACTGCGCCCGGTTCAGGAGCGGGCCGGTGAGGCCGGCCAGCGCGCCGTAGGCCAGGGAGGCGGGGTCGAGCAGCGCACTGGCCCGGAAGGAGCTGAGGCCCACGTAGGGCGTGAGGGTGAGGGCGGGCAGGAAGGCGGCGCGGGCGGCATCCACATCGGCGCGGCCGGCCTGCAGCTCCAGCTCGGCCTGGCGCACGTCGGGCCGGCGCAGCAGGGCGGTGGCAGGCATGCCGGCCCCGAGGCGGACGGGCAGCACCTGGCGCGGCAGCGGCCGTCCCCGCGTGATGGCCCCATCGTAGCGCCCCAGCAGCTGGTTGAGGCCGGCTTCGGCTTCGGCCACGCGCTGACGGGCCTCGTACGCGAGGCTTTCGGTGCGCAGGGCCTGGGCCTCAAACTGCTGCACGGCCAGCGAATTGGCGCGGCCGTTCTGCTGCAGCACGCGCATGAGCCGGAGCGCCTCCCGCTGCAGGGCACGGTTGCGCTCCAAGGTAGCGAGCTGGCTATCAGCGGTCAGCAGCTGGTAGTAGAAGCGGGCTACTTCCGAAACGACGGTGGTCGTGACCAGATGGCGGCCCTGCTCCGTGGCCATTACCCGCAGGTAGGCGGCTTGGCGGCGGCTGCGCAATTTGCCCCACAGGTCGATTTCCCAGGAGCTGCGCAGGCCCACGAAAAAGTCGGGCGTCATGCTTTCCGGAATGCGCCGCTGCCCGTCGATGTTGGGCGAGAAGTTGGTGTCGTAGTTGCCCACGCCGTTGAGGGTATAGCGCCCGTAGTGGTCGGCCCCAGCCGAGGCGGTGGCAGCCACAGTGGGCAGCAGGGCCCCGCGCCGGGCCAGCAACGTGGCGCGGGCGGCTTCTACGCGCTGCAAGGCCACCTGCAAATCGAGGTTCTGGCGCAGCGCCGTATCCACCAGCGCCGTCAGGGCCGAATCCTGGAAAAAATGCCGCCACGGCTGCCGGCCGGCATTGAGGGTATCGACGATGGCACGGGCTTGGGTGAACTGCGCTGGCAGGGCGGGGCCGGCGGTGGGGCCGGCGGGCGCGGCTACGCGGCAGCCGGTGGCGAGAAGGAGGGAGGTTAAGAAGAGAGCAGGAAAGCGCATTTTGGGGAATTGGTTGATGAAGTGGGGCTGGCCTTGCGGTAACCCCACCCCCTAACCCCCTCCCCGATGGGGAGGGGGGACTAGTTTCGAATTTTAAAAATCAGTGCAATAAATTGATTTATAATGTTTTAACTAACAAATCACGCCATTACTAGAAACTAGTTCCCCCTCCCCATCGGGGAGGGGGTGAGGGGGTGGGGTGAGGAGGTGGGGTTACCGCAGGGCCAGCAGCGCAGTCTACACCACCAGCTCCCGCTCTTCCTCCTCCACCGTCACCCCAGCATCATCCTCCAGATTCTTCACCTTCTCCAGCGAAGCAAACAGCACGTACAGCCCCGGAATGAGCACCATGCCGAAGAGCGTACCGATGAGCATACCGCCCGCCGCCGCCGTGCCGATGGAGCGGTTGCCCAGCGCCCCGGCCCCGCTGGCCATAACCAGCGGCACGAGGCCCGCGATGAAGGCAAACGACGTCATCAGGATGGGGCGCAGGCGGGATACCGCGCCTTCGATAGCGGCCGCCATCACGGTGGCCCCGGCGCGGCGGCGCTGCTCCGCGAATTCGATGATGAGAATGGCGTTTTTGCCCAGCAGGCCCACCAGCATCACCAGCGCTACCTGCGCGTAAATGTTGTTTTCGAGGCCCAGGAGCTTGAGGCTTAGGAAGGCGCCGAAGATGCCCGTGGGCAGGCTCAGCAGCACCGGCAGGGGCAGTAGCAGGCTTTCGTACTGCGCAGCCAGCAGCAGGTACACGAAAATGAGCACCACGCCGAACACGTACAGGGCCTGGTCGCCACTCAGGATTTGCTCGCGGGTCATGCCGCTCCACTCGTACGCGTAGCCGCTCGGCAGCACTTTGGCAGCCACCTTTTCGATGGCCGTGATGGCATCGCCCGACGAGAAGCCGGGGGCCGCGTCGCCGTTGAGCATGGCCGAGGTGTACATGTTGTAGCGCGTGAGCTGGTCGGGGCCGAACACGCGCTCCAGCCGCACGAACGTGGAGAAGGGCACCATCTCGCCCCGGTTGTTTTTCACGTGCAGGGCCAGCAGGTCGTCGGGGCGGCCGCGGTACTCGGGACCGGCCTGCACCATCACCTTATACATCTGCCCGAAGCGGATGAAGTTGCTGGCATAATACGAGCCCATCAGGGTTTGCAGGGTGCTCATGGCCGCGTCGATGGTCACGCCCTTTTTGGCGGCCATGTCCTGGTCGACGTGGATGAGGTACTGCGGGAAGTTGGGGTCGAAGCTGGTGAAGGCCCCGCCGATGGCCGGGTCCTTGCGCAGCGCGGTGAGGAAGGTCTGCGCGACCTCGGCGGTTTTTTGTAGGTTGCCGGTGCCCGACTTATCCAGCAGGCGCAGCTCGAAGCCGCTGCTGTTGCCAAAGCCCGGCACCGTGGGCGGCGGCAGGAACTGAATTTCCGCGTCGCTGATATTCTTGGTTTTTTCTTCCAGCTCAGCAATGAACTCGGCCACCGACTGCGTCCGCTCGTCCCAGGGCTTGAGGTTAATCATGCCCATGCCGTAGCTCGCGCCGGCCACCTCGTTCACCAGGCTGTAGCCGGCCAGCGTCGACACCGATTCCACGGGTTTGAGCTGGTTGGCAATGCGCTGCACCTGCGCCAGCACGGCCTCGGTGCGCTCCACGGTGGCCCCGGCGGGCGTGGTCACGTTGATGTACACCATGCCCTGGTCCTCGGTCGGGATGAAGCCCGAAGGCAGGATTTTATTTACCCCCCAGGTGGCCACGCAGAAAATCAGGAGCATAGCCAGCGTCACCACGCGCCGCCCGGCCACGGCCGACAGTAAGCGCTGGTAGCGGTTCGAGAGCGCATCATAGCGCTTGTTGAAGCCGGCAAAAAACCGGCCCATCAAGCCCTTCGGCTTTTCGCCTTCGGCCAGCGGCGTGTGCTTGAGCATGAGGGCGCAAAGCGCCGGCGTGAGCGTCACGGCATTGATGCCCGAAATGACGATGGCAATGGCCAGCGTGAGCGAAAACTGGCGGTAGAACACGCCCACGGGGCCATCCATGAAGGAGACCGGGATGAATACGGCCGACATCACCAGCGTGATGGCAATGAGCGAGGAGCTGATTTCCGACATCGCCTCGTAGGTGGCGGCGCGGGCCGGCAGGTGCTTCTCCTGCATCTTGGCGTGCACCGCTTCTACCACCACAATGGCGTTGTCGACCACAATCCCGATGGCCAGCACCAGCGCAAACAGCGTGAGCAGGTTAATCGAGAAGCCAAGCATCTGCATGAAAGCCAGCGTGCCGATGAGCGCCACCGGCACCGCCAGTGCCGGAATCAGCGTGGAGCGCCAGTCCTGCAGAAACAGGTACACGATAACGAACACCAGCAAAAACGCCTCCACCAGCGTCCGCATTACTTCGTGAATACTCGCGTCGAGAAAGCGCGACACGTCGTAGGCAATGCTGTATTTCATGCCCGGCGGGAAGCTCGTGGCCTGCAATTCGGCCATGCGCTTTTTCACGTTGGCAATGACCTCCGAGGCGTTGGAGCCGGGCCGCTGCTTGAGCATGATGGCCGCCGAGGGCTGCCCGTTTTCCTTCGACGACATGCCGTAGGTCAGCGAGCCAAATTCCACGTCGGCCACCTCCCGCAGGCGCAGCACCGAGCCGTCGGCATTGGCCCGTACCACGAGGTCGCGGTACTGCTCAGGCTCGAAAAACTTGCCCGTGTAGCGCAGCACGTACTGCATGGACTGCGCCGCCGCGTCGGCCCGGCCGGCGCTCTCGCCCGATTTGCCGGGGGCCGCCTCCACGTTCTGCGCCCGGATGGCGGCAATCACCTCCTCCGTGCCCACGTCGTAAGCCGCCAGCCGGTCGGGCTTCAGCCACACGCGCATCGAATATTCCCGCGAGCCCATAATTTCGGCAAAGCCCACCCCATCGATGCGCTTGAGCTCCTGCAATACGTTGATATCGGCGAAGTTGTAAATGAACTTCTCGCCCGCCGCCTTGTCGTCGCTCGTCACGTTGAGGTAGAGCAGCATGGAGTTCACCTCCTTCTCCGTCGTCACGCCGGCCTTGATTACCTCCTCCGGCAGCTCGTCCAGAATGGTCGTCACGCGGTTTTGCACGCCTACGGCGGCCAGGTCGGGGTCGGTGCCCACCTTGAAAAACACCGTGATGAGCGTCACGCCGTTGTTGGAGCTCACCGAGTTCATGTACGTCATGCCCGGCACACCATTGATGGCGCGCTCCAGCGGCGTGGCCACGGCCTTGGCGCACACCTCGGCGTTGGCCCCGGTGTACTTGGCCGTCACCGTCACCGAGGGCGGCACGATGTCAGGAAACTGCGTGATGGGCAGCGTGAACAACGCCAGCCCACCCAGCAGCACCAGAAACACCGAAATAACCAGCGACAGAATCGGCCGACGAATGAAGATATTGAACATGAAGCGGTTATGCTATTTGATAAATAGGTTCTGGCGCGAGTTTAGCGTAGCGTAACTCGTGACCAGCTTTCGGGCGAGGCTGTGCCTCGCAACAGCACGATGTCGTTGCCCGATGCCGTCGCCCGAACCCAGCGGCGCGGCCCCGGCTTGCCGCTGGCGCGGCAGGGGAGGCGCAGCCTCCCCCTCATTTTCGGCACGAGTTACGCTGCGCTAAACTCGCGCCAGCCCCGGGCCTAAACTCGTGCCAGCCGCTACCGCGCCGCCAGCAGCGAGTCCAGCACCATGGGCCGGGGCGTGATTTTCTGGCCGTCTTTCAGGCCTGCCACGCCTTCATACACCACCCGGTCGCCGGGCTGCAGGCCGGTGCTCACCACGTAGAAATCGCCGGTGCGGGTCTGGGGCACGAAGTTGCGCCGGTGCACGGTATTGGCGTTATCCACCACGTACACGTAGTTTTTATCCTGAATTTCGAACACCGCCCGCTGCGGCAGCAGCAGCGCCGTGGGCAGCGTGTTGGTGAGGCGGATGCGGCCCGACGCGCCGTGCTTGAGCATGCGCTGCGGGTTGGCAAACCGGGCCCGGAAGGCCAGCGAGCCGGTATTGGGGTTGAACTCGCTTTCGGTGGTTTCGATGCGGCCCTCCTGCGGGTAGGTCGAGCCATCGGCCAGCGTAAGCCGCACCGAGTCGGAATGGCGGTCGGGGTGCAGCTGGCGGGCCTTCACATACTGCAGGTATTCGCCCTCGCCTACGTTAAAATAGGCGTACACCTCGTTCAGGTCCGACACGCTGGTCAGCAGCGTGCCTTCCTCCACCACACTCCCCATCTTAAGCGGAATGCGGTCGATAATGCCATCAAACGGCGCGCGGATGAGTGTGTATTCCAGGCTGGTGCGGGCACTGGCCACGCCCGCGCGGGCTTCGGCCACGCGGCCAGCGGCATCCTGCACCTTGCTATTAGCCAGGTCCAGGTCGGTTTTGGCCACAATTTTCTTCTCCACCAGCTGTTGCACCCGGCCCCGCTCCAGGCGGGCCGCACTCGCCTGCGCCTCCGCGCTGATAAGGGCCGCCTGCGCCTGGCTGAGCCGGTGCTGGTAGGCCGTGGCATTGAGCCGGAACAGCAGCTCGCCCTTTTTCACGGGCCGCCCCTCATCCACATAAATATGCTCCAGAAAGCCCGCCACCTGCGCCCGCACTTCCACGTTGCGCACGGCCTGCACGTCGGCCACGTAGTCGTGAAACAGCTCCTGCTCGGAGGCTTTCATCGTCACGACTGGCAGCACATCCAGCGCTACCGCCGTTGGGTTTTTGCCATCGGCCGAGCAGCTGCTCAGCGTTGCGGCCAGGGCCAGCGTGCCCGCCCAATAGGTATAGTGGCTCCACGTCAATTGCCTGGGCCCGGAATTCGGACACAATTTTACCAGTAAATCAGTCATTTAGGGGAATAAAAAGCGGGGGAGGGAGTCGGCGAGGCAGCGGCGGTGGGGTATGCCCGCAGCATCACCAGCAGGCTGTCCTGCCGCTGCCGTTGGCCCTGGCACTGCGTGAGCAGGCGCTGCGTGTGGTGCAGCTCGGCCGTGGCAGCAGTCAGCTCCTGGCTGTCGTCCTCGGGCAGGGAGTCGTCGTGGGTTTTCAGCAGCAATACGTTGAAGACCAACGACAGCGCCAGTACCCCGCCCAGCAGCAGCGCCATCCAATTAGTCGGTTCAGACTCAGAATCCATCATCGTGTTCGGGGCGCTGCCTGGCGCTAGGTGGAGGTGGCAGCAAAGGACCCGACCAGACTTAAGAACGAGATGAGAAGCGAATGAGAAAACATGAGAAAGCGGCTTGCGCGCTAATCGTCCTCCGCTACAGCGGCAGCACCGGCAGCCATACCGCCGCCACGGTGCCCTGGCCGGGCACCGACGTCAGCTCCAGCCGGCCGCCGTGGCGCTGAATGATGCGCTGCGTGAGGGGCAGGCCCAGGCCGTAGCCCGGCCGCCCCTGCGCCCCAGCCGACCGGTACAGGGGCTCATAAATGTGGCTGAGCTCCTCGGGCGAGAGGCCGGGGCCTTCGTCGGCCACGCGCAGGCGCAGGGTGTGCGGGTCGGCGTAGGCTATTTCGGTGCGCACCGGGCCCGCCGAGTATTTGCCGGCATTGTCGAGCAGGTTGAGCAGGGCGGTGGTCAGCAGCTCGGCATTGCCGGCCAGCATGAACAGGTCGGCTTCGGTTTCTGTGGGCAGGTTGGCGAAAGTCACCCGCCATTCGCGGCCGGGGTACTCGCCGCGTACCTGTAACAGGGCCTGGGTCAGGCATTCGTCGAGGCGCACGGGCGTGAAGGCCGGCAGGGCCCCATCTACCTTGGCCAGGTTGAGCAGGCCGTTGGTGAGGGCGCTGAGCCGGCGGGCGGCGTCCAGGCTTTGGGTGATGCTCTGGCGGGCTTCCGGCAGGGTGGTGTCGTATTCCAGGGCCGTTTCCAGGGTGCCCACCAGGCCGGTGAGGGGCGTGCGCAGCTCGTGCGAGGCATTGGACAGAAAGCTCTTCTGCGTCTCAAAAGCCTGTTCCAGCCCGGCCAGCATGGTGTTGAAATCCTGGGCCAGTAGGGCCAGCTCGTCGCGGCCGTTGCCTTCGGGCAGCCGGCGGCCCAGGCTGGTGGCCGAGATGCGCCGCGCCTGCTGGCTGATGCGCGTGACGGGCCGCAGGGCGCTGCCCGCAAAAAACCAGGCCGCGGCAATAGTGAGCAGCAGCGCGCCCATGTTGGCCAGCAGCAGCAGCCGGCCCAGGCGCTCCTGCTGCGCCCGCCCCACCCGGTCCTCCGCCGATACGAAGATGCGGTAGTGCCCCGCACCGGCCGGCGCCGGGTAAGCCAGTCCGATGGTTTCCAGCCAGCCCCGAGCCCGGTAGCTCATCTGCCGGCCGGCACCCAATCCCGCCAGCCGGGCCCGGTTGGCGGCCTGGTCGATGTGGTCGTCACTGCTGTAAAACAGCCTATTATCCGGGCCGTAGATGCTGATTTCTTCGCGGGGCAGCGTGAGCAGGTCACCCCGACGCGAGCGGTGCGTCAGGTCGGTTTCCAGCGTGGGCAGGCGCAGCAGCAGGCGGCCCGCCAGCGTGGCACTATTCGCCAGGCGATGCTCAAAGCGCTGCGCCCGCATCGCCGCATTGAAATAGTACACAAAAGCCGAGAAGCTCAACTGAATGCCCAGCACCAGCAGGGTAAAGCGCAGCATCAGCTTATTGCGAATCAGCATGGTGTTTTTAGGGTAGGAGGGTGTGGGGGTATGGGGGTAGGAGGGTAGGAGGGTGTGGGGGTAGGAGAGTGTGGGGGTAGGAGGGTAGGAGTAGCTGGAATTGACTTCAAAACTCCTATCCGCTTACCCCCACACCCTCCTACCCCCACACCCTCATACCCTGAAAACGCTACTCCGCCCGCATCACATACCCCATACCCACCACGGTATGAATGAGCTTGGACGAGAAATTCCGGTCGATTTTCTTACGCAGGTAGCCGATATACACATCAATGATATTGGTAGTCGTGTCGAAATCGACTTCCCATACCCGCTCAGCAATGTCCACGCGCGACACGATGCGGCCCTGATTCAGCAGCAGGTGCTCCAGCAGCGAGTATTCGCGGGTGGTGAGGTCGATGCGCTGCCCGGCCCGCGTCACAATCTTGGAATCGAGGTTCAGCACCAGGTCGGCCAGGTGCAGCCGCTGCGGCGTGCTGGTTTCGGCGTAGCGCTTGGTGAGGGCCCGCACCCGCAGCAGCAGCTCCCGAAAGGCGAAGGGCTTCACCAGGTAGTCATCGGCCCCGGCCGCGAAGCCGGCTTCCTTGTCGGCCAGGCTGTCGAGGGCCGTGAGCAGTAGGATGGGCACCCGCAGCTGCCCGCCGCGCATGAGCTGGCACAGCTCCACCCCGTTGAGGTAGGGCAGGTTCACGTCCAGAATCACCATCTCGTAGGGCTGCTGCTGGTAGAGCGACCAGCCCGAACGGCCGTCGAAGGCCACCGTCAGCTCGTAGCCCTCGTGCTCAAACCCTTTCTTGACAAACGATGCCACCTGCGGGTCGTCTTCGACTAATAAAATTTTCATACTTCCAGTTAGTAGCAACCAGCGGGCCCTTCCAGGGGCCGCCAGGCTTTGTAGCCGCATCGCCCGGGCCAGGCCATTGACTCAGCGTTTTTCCAGTAAGTATATCGTTTCTGTGGTTGCCCCCACACCCACGGTGCTTTGGGCCACGCTCACCAGCCGCCACTGCTGGTTGTACAGGCTATTCAATTTTACGAGCTCCGCCTGATGCAGCTCCACGGCTGCCGAAGTGCTATTGCGCTCATTGCCAATCTTGATGGCGGGCAGGGCCTGCACTTCCTTCCGGCCATCGGGCCATAAGGTCGTCAGCTCCAGCGTTCCGGATAAAGGGCCGGGCCGCCCACTACCTATCAGCATGAGGTAGCCTTTCGAGGCATCCGGACTGGGATAAAAGGCCCAGGAGCCGAGGGAAGTCAGCGCAAGACCAAGGAGGACCAACTTTTTTTTCATGGCGATGATGAATTTTGGATGAAGTTGAAACGACAAAATTAGAGTCTGTTCAGGAAGTAGCTCCTTCGGTTTATCCCGCTATCACCTGACACTCCGCATTTGCCAGGCAATGGACAGCCCTATCAGGTTCACGACGCAGCCTCGATAACCCAGGTGGCCGATTACCCAACATGCCGCACTCTACCCGGTATGCCTGACAAGACGCATGGAAGCAATTCGGAAAGCGGGGCTGAATGGACGATGCGCATCGATTTCGCCCACGCCTGAACCAGAACCTGAAAAGCCCCTAATCGCGCTGATAACCGTCTTTACCAGTAGTTACGGGCGCACGCTGCCGGGCACAACCACCGCCCACACCACCAAAATGCGGCCAGGCACCCGCCCAATTTTTCATTCAATCAGAACCGCGTTAGTGCCGCAAAATCAGCACCTGCTGTCCTTCCCTGACGTCAAGAACGAAACCCTGACTGAGGTATATGCGCTCAATGTGTTGTTCAAAAGTCGGGGCGCGGTCCGCCTGCTTGGCAAAGGGCCCGGGCGTTTCATACATTTCCCGTACTTCCTCCAACTGATATATTGTTTCGGCCGGAGCCACAGCAACCGGTTTGACAACAGATTTGCGAACGGGCTTCACGGCAGGAGCTGGTAGCACCTCCTGGCTACGACGGAATTCTTCCAGCAGTAGTTTGCCCGTAATGCACTTATAAGCATAATCAGCAGGCTTACGAATCTTGGCTTTACGTGGGCGCTGAAGCACTTCTACCACATAATCCAGGTAGTCAACCGGGTACTGGCCCTCCACCAGATGCCGGCGAATGACCTCGCAGCCAGCTTCTGCAACCCCCATTGCCAGCAAGCTCATCGCCCAGGGCTCCATTGCAGTGGCAGGCTTGGCGACTGCAAACGGCAATTTGGTAGCAGATGGCTCCAATACCAACGGTCCCGCATTGAAGGTAAAGCGGATTTGCTTGACTGCTTTGCCTACTCGCAGCAGTTCCATCTCGAACCGCAAGTCCGTGTCAGCCAACTCTTCCTGCGCTTTGTCCAGAACCTTTGCTTTAAAGTTGTTGAACCGGTCCGTGTACTCTTCAGGCCGGATTCCCAGTCGAAAGCGCAGGTCTTCTACCGTGAACGTGCGCGCACCAAACGTGCGGTACTCCGAAAGCAACCAGTAAATCTTAAACGAATGACTGCTATTGAGGCTCTTAAGCTCGGCCGTCAGGCTTTTTGTGAAGTTTCCACGTTGCGTGAGTTGCAGCAGGTAAGGGACAAAATCAGGGTTGACTTTGACAAAAAGCCCCCCACGCTGCCGCATGTAGCGCGCTTTGGTAATAAAGGAGATGTATTCGTAGTCTGGTTTGCTGACGCGCTCACCCTTCGGGCCCAGTAGCTCTACGTATAACGTGCGGTTCAGCAAGCGCTTAGCTAAGCTCTTAATCTGCGAGTAAGCACTTCCCCCCGTTTCATCGCCAACTAGCTCGGGAGCAGGGATGAAGTATTCCTTGAACTCCTCGTCGTCCGGATGAATACGGGACAAAATCGCGGTAAAAGCCCGCCATTCGAGTGTATTTAACACGAACGAGCTATTAATCAGCGCATTATGCTGACGCACTTCCGGGCGCGGAGGAATGACGGTTAGCTGGTTATCCACGAAACGGCAATTTGGTAGCAGATGAGGCTTCAAGTTACGCACTCCCCCAATATCAGTCGGCAATTTGGTAGCAGATAGCCGCAGTTAGGTAACCGGGAAACGGCAATCTGGTAGCAGATAACGGCAATCTGGTAGCAGATGCCACCTACCCAAAACGGCAATTTGGTAGTCGGGAAACGGCAATTTGGTAGTCGGGAAACGGCAATTTGGTAGCAGATAACGGCAATTTGGTAGCAGATGAGGGGTATAAAATATTATGATTCAATTAGTTATGGAGCCTGTAAGACTTATAAGACTTATAAGTAAATAAAGACTAGCTAGGTGTTTTTTTGATTTGTTAAAATCTGCGGTGAACAGCTCAATGAAAGCCAACGACGAGTTTGGCTCCGCACACCCGGGGGGCGGGCCGCCAACCGCTGATGAAGGCAGGCAGTGAGGCAGGGTGAGGCATAGCGCAAGGGTCAAGCGGAAATGCCAGTTGGAGCCACTGCGCCGGGTTTTTGCAAGTTCAGGGTATGCCGATAACAGCCGGTTTAGCGGCCCGTCTGCGCTAACGGCCTTATACTACGTAAAGCTGTAGCCTGCTTATAACTTTCTGATTACAAACAATAAGTAGCTCGATACTTATAGCCCTTGTTGACTCATTGCAAAAGAAGGCCATGATTTGCGACTACATCGCCGTGTGAGTGCTTCCGACCAGCCGTTGCCAGCGCAACGGCTGGTCGGAAGCACTCACACGGCGATGTAGTCGCGCAGCTGCTCCAGCGTGAGCTAGCCCTGCTAGAAGGCCTAGCCCGGCCCCACTGTCGAAGGCAGCGTAGCGCTGCTGCCGAATCTGCTGGTAATCGGACTTTGGGCGCAGGTTGTCGGCCGCGATGAGGAAGCGGGCAAACAGGTCTATGCCGCCGACGTGGGCGTGGAACAGGTCCTGTAATGGCTCACTAAAGTACTCAATGAGCCAAGTGGCCAAGACTGGCTTTTGAGCAAGGGGCCTCCCAGAAAACAGAAAAATAACACGTTAACGAACGGATGGTGCGCCGCCGGATGTAGCGCGCGACCCTGGAGATGCGCGGGCACCGGGCAACCTCGTTCACCCCGCGCTGGCCCGCGCTCGGGGTCTGCTCGGCGGCAGCAGACATGAAGGTGGCCAGAAAGCGAAATCAGCACCGCAAATTTCGACGTGCAAGGTGTAGGACAAATGAATAAATAAATCATTATATTACTCATAAGACATTCATTTCATGGGCATTAATCTTGTATCCTCATACGGTTGGCATTGCCAGCCGGTGCCCATCGCCTTCGGGTGAAAGTGGCCTTCCGGGAGCAGTATTTTAAGTAATAGATACTTCGATGTCCGGCATGCTTTTTTGCGGAATTTCCTTATTGTGCCTCGTGCCTCCGAACCTGAGAATGGCACGTGCTCAGACTCCCGTGCGGACTAATTCGTGGCGCTCCAGCCCACCAGCAGGCACGCCCCAGCCCACTAACTATACCTGCTGGGGTCTGGGCGAGGGCACCTGCCTCCCTCATTCCTGCGGCCCCGCCCAAACCGTTTTCAATGAAACCGAAGCCACCTCAGGCTACGCCCCCGCCGACGATACGGAGTGGAACCTGCGATACACGCCCCTTTTCGGGGCCGGTAGCCGCCAGCGGCGCGCCGCCATCACCCAAAGCTGGGAAGGTAGCAGTGCCGCCCGGGTAGGCGCGGCCCGCGAGCTGCCGGCCAGCCTGGCCACGAATGGCCTGGCTCGTCCACTGCGCCGTTCGTGGCCGCGCGCCTGGACGTGACTAGGCGGGTCATCTGCATTCCGATGGTATTGATTTTCCTCAAAGGCACACTGCTGTAGCCGGCAGGTAACCGGGTGCCGTTCGGCGGCCACCCTTACCTGCTCCATTTATTTCCCAATCAACCTTTATGCGCGTTCTGGTCATTCATTCTGAAGAAGCTTTTTGCCAGCAGTTGTACCACTTCTTGCAGCAGGCCCACTACCTGGTCGACTGTACTGCCACCCACGCTGCCGCCGTTGAGCGGCTGGCCCGGCACGAATACGATTTTGTGCTGCTGGCCGCCGAACTGCCCGACGGCGACGGCCTGGCGCTGTTGCGCGCGGCCGTGCTCGACCCGCTGCAGCCGGCTTCGTTCATCGTCCTCACCGCCTCCGCAGGGGGCGTTCACCTTAAAGCCTTCGACCTGGGCGCCGACGATTGCCTGCCCAACACCGTGCTGCTGCCCGAGCTGGAACGCCGGATGCAGGCCATTGTGCGCCGCCGGTTCAGGCTGCAAGACCCCAAAATCCGGTTTGGCAACGGGTTTGTGATGGACCCGGCTGCCCACACCCTGCGCCATAATGCGTGCCTCGTGCCGCTCAGCAGCAAACAATTTGGTTTGCTACACTACCTATTGCTGCATCGCGGCTACCCCCTCACGCGCCAGCAATTGGGCGCTCATGTGTGGGGCGACGATGCGGCCAGCCAACGCGCCTCCAATTACATCGACGTGCACATCAAGAACCTGCGCAGGGCACTGGCCAGCTTCGCGTCGCCCAACTTCCTCGAAACCGTGCACAGCATCGGCTACCGCGTGGCCGCCTGAGGCCTGCGTGGCATTAGCAAGGCATGAAATTGGGTTATAATTTTGATAATCAGGAATATAAATCTACAACGCGCACTTCGGACGCAAGCCCGGCTCTCTCCTTAATACCGCCTTTTTACTGTCATGAAATCCTTCGGAACCGCCGCACTGCTGCTCGCCGTAGCCGTACTGGCCGGCCCGGCTGCGGCCCAGCGCCCGGCTACTACCACGCCCTCCTTCAGCATGAGCCGGCCCCCGGGTGGTACGCCCAGTAACACCCCGGCCCAAATGCCTGGGCAACCTGCTCCCGGCTACGGGCCGGCCGCCCGGCCATCAACACAACCGAAGCAGCCCAGTCAAACCAACAGTGGGACTGCTGCAAACTCCGCTTCACCATCGCCCTACGGGCAGTATCCGGCCATGCCGGGAGTGCTGCCTACCGGGGTGCCGGTGAGCGCAACGCCTGGCCCTACCGACACACTGCACGTCGACCTGGACCAGGCCCTGGCCCTGTTTATTCAGCGCAACTATAATTTGATTGCCCAACGCTTCAACGTGAACCTGGCCCAGGCAGCGGTGATTCAGGCCAAGCTGCGGGATAACCCCAATATTTCGGTGGGGGCCAACGCCTATAATCCAGCCACCAAAACCCTGTTTCCGTTTGGTGCCAAACACGGTGCCGACGTGCCCGAAAACAACGGCAACGCCACGGGCAACACGGTGAACATTCAGGTGCAGCAGCTCATCAACCTGTCGCACTCCCGCGCCAAGCTCGTGCAGCTGAGCAGCACCAACGCCGAAGTGCAGCAGGCCGCTTTTGAGGATTTGATGCGCACGGGGCGCTACCAACTGGTGCAGACGTTTTACAACGTCATCGCGGAACGGCGGCGGCTCCTGTTGCTGCAGCAGCAGCGCGACCAGCTCGACCGCCTGCTCATCGGCTTCCAGGAGCAGCTGCGTCTGGGCACCGTGGCCGGCTTTGAGGTGACGCGCCTGGAGTTGGAGCGCGAAAGCCTGGAAAAAGACCACTCGGACCAGCTGGTGCAGTTGAGCGGCGATGAGGCGGCGCTACGGGTCTTCCTGGCCACGCCGGGCACCACGTTTGTAGCGCCCGAAGGGCAGCCACTGCTGCCCGACCCGCCGGCCACGCTGCCCACGCGGGCTGACCTCACCACGCTGGCGTACCAGGCCCGCCCCGACCTGCGCGCCGCTACCCGTCAGACCACTTATGCGCAGCAAAACCTTCGGCTCCAGCAGGCGCTGGCGGTGCCCAAGGTAGCGGTGGGGGCCTCCTACGCATCGTACGGCAGCACGTACGCCAATTTTTACATGCTGCAGGCCGCCATGGATGTGCCCGTGTTCAATCGCAACCAGGGCAACGTGCAGGCCGCGCAGGTGGGCATTCAGCAGAGCGGCAATGTGCTGAGCCAGGTGAACCTACAAGTAGAGCAGGACGTGGCCGCCGCCGTGGAGCAGCTGCAGCACGCCACGGATTTGCGCCGCCGCGTGACCCCGCGCTTCGTGGCCAGCATTCAGGACGTGAGCCGCAACGCCACCCGCGACTACCAGCTGCGCCTGATTGACCTGGTGAGCTTCATCGACAAAATCCGGGCTTATAAAGATGCCCAGATGCACCTCATCGACGTGGGCAACCGCCTGGAGCTGGCCAAGCAGCAAGTCAACTACGTCACGAATACCCCGGTTTTTACCAATTAATCCGCGTTGGCGGCGGCTGGTTAGTGGGCGCCTCGGCACATCTTTTTTTTCTCCAATTACTATGTTTTTGTCCTCCCGTTTGCTTTCGGGGCTGCTTTGTGCGGCCGTAGGAGCCGGTAGCCTCAGCGGCTGCGGTTCCAAATCGGAAGAGCTTCCCGTCAATACCAAAGACCTGAGCAGCGGCTACCGCACCGACACGGTGCACCTGCGCTCCCCCGAGCAGGATTTGCGGTTCACCGGTAAGGTGAGCTACGACCAGAGCCGGGTGGACCGGATTTTTCCGGTCGTGAGCGGGAACGTGCTGGACGTGAACGCCGCCCTGGGTGCGCGGGTAACTCAGGGGCAGCTCCTGGCCCGCGTGCAGAGTGCCGACGTGAGCGGCTACCTCAACACCTACAACGCGGCCAAAGCCGACCTGGCCGTGGCCGCCCGCAACGCCGCCAATACGGAGCAGCTCTACAAGTCCAGCTTCGCATCGCAGAGCGACCTAGTGGCGGCCCGGGCGCAGCTCGAAAAGGCCCGTTCTGCCTTTCGGGGAGCCGAGCAGGTGCTGAAAGTATATGGCGCCAATGGCAGCGGTGCCGCCAGCGGCAAGCCCGTATATACGGTGAAGGCGCCCGTGAGCGGCTTCGTAGTCGAGCGCAACATCAACCCCGGCATGCAGCTGCGGGCCGACAACACGATGCCGCTCTTCACCATTTCCAACCTAACGCGGGTGTGGGTGCTGATTAACGTGTACGAGTCGGACGCCGCCGTGGTGAAGGTCGGGCTGCCGGTCATCATCACCGCGCTGGCCTACCCGGACCGCACGTTCCAGGGCAAAATCACGAACGTTTCCAGCGTGGTCGACGCCGATACGCGGGTGCTGCAGGCCCGCGTCGAGCTGGATAATCCCGACGGCCTGCTCAAGCCCGACATGTTCTGCACCATCACCCTGAGCCAGCCCCAGGCCGGGCAGGCCCTGGCCGTGAACCCCACAGCCGTCATCTTTTCCAACGACCAGTACTACGTCATCCGCCGCAAGGCCGGCGCGCCCGAGCCTAGCCCCGAGCAGAATGCCAGCGTGGCCTACGAAGTGGTGCCGGTGAAGGTGCTGCGCTCCAGTGCGCGCTACCGCTTCGTGACCGGCGGCCTGCACGACGGCGACCTGGTGGTGACACAAGGCAGCCTGCTGCTATACAACGACTTAAAAGGTAGCTAAGGCAGCCGGCCAAGGCAAAAAACCGGGCAGAACGCCCGGCTCGACTGGCCACCGCCCCGCCTGCCCCGAAGCCGCCCGGCTGCTTCGCCACCACTCCATTTGATTACACCTGCGGCAGGGAGTTTTCGACTCTGCTCCGCTCAGCATGACCGGCCCCTGGCCGGGCCAATCAAATTCTCATGAATAAAATTATCAAGGGACTCATCGGCTTTTCGCTGCGGCATCCCTACGTCATCTTTTTCATCACCGCGCTGGTGGTGGTGGCCGGGGCCGTGTCGTTCTACTACACGCCCGTGGAGGCCTATCCCGACGTGACCAATACCGAGGTGGTCATTATCACGCAGTGGCCGGGCCGCTCGGCCGAGGAAGTGGAGCGCTTCATCTCCGTCCCGATTGAGACGGAGATGAACTCCATCACCCACAAAACGGTGATTCGCTCGATTAACCTGTTCGGGCTTTCGTTCATCAAAATCGTGTTCGAGGACGGCACCGACAACTTCAATGCCCGGATGGAAGCGGCCCAGAAACTGGCCAACGTGAACCTGCCCGACGGCGTGGCCGCCAATGTGCAGCCCCCCACCGGCCCCACCGGCGAGATTTATCGTTACACGCTCGTCTCCAAAACGCGCTCCGTGGCGGACCTGAAAACGCTGGAAGACTGGACGATTGAGAAAAACCTGCGCGCCGTGCCCGGCGTGGCCGACGTGGTGAGCTTCGGCGGCCGGGTCCGCACTTTCGAGGTAGCCGCCAACCCCGGCTTGCTGAGCAAATACGGCCTGACGGCGCTCGACGTGTACTCGGCCCTGCAAAAATCGAACGTGAACGTGGGTGGCGACGTGCTGCGCGAGGGCCAGCAGGCCTTCGTGGTGCGCGGCATCGGCATTGTGACCAGCGTGCCCGACATCGAGAAAATCATGATTAAAAACGTCAACGGCGTGCCCGTGCTCGTGCGGAGCATTGGTACGGTGCAGGCCAGCTACCTGCCGCCGCTGGGCGTGGTGGGCCGCGATGCCGACGACGACGTGGTGGAAGGCATCGTGCTCATGCGCAAGGGCGAAAATCCCGGGGCCGTGCTGCCCGTGCTCGAAGCCAAGGTGAAGGACCTGAACGAAACCATCCTGCCCAAGGACACCAAAATCAAGGTGTTCTACGACCGCACCGAGCTCAACCAGCACACCCTGCGCACCGTGGGCGAAAACGTAGCCATGGGCATCCTGCTGGTGACCATCGTGCTGCTGCTCTTCCTGGCCGACTGGCGCACCACGGTGACCGTGGCGCTGGTTATTCCGTTGGCCCTGCTTTTTGCCTTTATTCTGATGCGAATCAAGGGCATGAGTGCTAACTTGTTGAGCATCGGGGCCATCGACTTCGGCATTATTATCGACGGGGCCGTGGTGATGGTCGAGGGCCTATTTGTGATGCTGGCGCTCTGGGCCGAGCACGACGGCATGGAACGCTTCAACAAGCGGGCGAAGATGGGCCGCATCCTGAGCACGGGCCTGGAGATGGGCAAGTCCATCTTCACGTCAAAGCTCATCATCATCACGGCCTTTATCCCAATATTTTCCTTCCAGAAAGTCGAGGGCAAGCTATTTAGCCCACTGGCTTACACCATCAGCTTCGCGCTGCTCGGGGCCTTGCTGCTGGCCCTTACGCTGGTGCCGGTGCTATCCAGCATCCTGCTAAACAAGAACGTGCGCGAGCGCCACAACCCGCTCATCGAGTTCCTGAACCGGACCTACGCGCCCCTGCTCGACAAGGTGATGGCCTATCCGCGCCGGGCTATGGGCACGGCCCTGGTGGTCTTGGTGCTGGGCGTGGGCGCCTTCCACTTCGTGGGCACCGAGTTTCTTCCGCACCTCAACGAGGGCTCGATTTACGTGCGGGCTTCGATGCCGCTGAGCATCAGCCTGGAAGATTCGTACCACTACACCAAGCAATTCCGGCAAGTGTTTGAGAAGTACCCCGAGGTGCGGGGCGTGATTTCGCAAACCGGCCGCCCCAACGACGGCACCGACGCCACGGGCTTCTTCAACCAGGAGTTCTTCGTGGACCTGTTCCCGGCGGATGACTGGAAGCGCAAAATTTCCAAAGACGAGCTGATTGCCGAGATGCAGCACGATTTGAACCGCTTCCGCGGGGTCGACTTCAACTTCTCGCAGCCCATTTCCGACAACGTGGAGGAAGCCGTGTCGGGCGTGAAAGGCTCGCTGGCCATCAAAATCACCGGCCCCGACCTGGACCTGCTCGACAAAAAGGCCACGGCCGTGTACAACGTGATGCACAAAATCAAGGGCGTGGAAGACCTGGGTGTGTTCCGCAACCTGGGCCAGCCCGAGCTGCGCATCACCCTCGACCCCGACAAAATGGCCCAGTACGGCGTGGCGGCGGCCGATGCCAACGCCGTTATCGAAATGGCTATCGGCGGCAAGGCGGTCAGCTCGGTATTTGAGGGCGAGAAGAAATTCGACCTGCGGCTGCGCTACGACCAGCCCTTCCGCTCATCGGTGGAGGCCATCGGCGACTTGTTGGTACCGACGCTAAACGGTGGCAAAATCAAGCTGGGCGAATTGGCCGTTATCAAAAACGTGTCCGGCCCGGCCTTTATCTACCGCGAAGACAATGCCCGCTTCATCGCTGTGAAATTTTCGGTGCGCGGGCGTGACCTGGGCTCAACAGTAGCTGAGGCCCAGCAAAAAGTGGCCAAGACCGTGCCGCTGCCCGAAGGCTACCGCACCCAGTGGAACGGCGAGTTTGAAAACCAGCAGCGAGCCCAGCGCCAGCTCAGCATCGTGGTGCCGATTTCGATTCTGGCCATTTTCTTCATCCTCTTCGTGTCGTTCGGCAACGCCCTGGATTCGACGCTGGTGCTGCTCAACGTGCCCTTTGCCCTCATTGGCGGCATTGCGGCGCTGCTCATTACGGGCGTCAACTTCAGCATCTCGGCGGGCGTGGGCTTCATCGCCCTATTTGGCGTGGCCACCCAGGACGGCGTAATTCTGGTGAACAAGTTCCGCCACAACCTGCGCGATGGCATGGACCTGGTGCCCGCCATCAAGGAAGGCGCCAAATCGCGGCTACGCCCGGTCATCATGACGGCCCTGATGGCCTCGCTGGGCCTGCTGCCAGCTGCCCTCAGCCACGGCATCGGCTCCGAAACGCAGAAGCCGCTGGCCATTGTCGTCATCGGCGGGCTTATAACGGCCACCATCCTCTCCCTGCTGATTTTGCCCACGGTGTACGAGTGGGTGTACAGCAGCAAGAGCGAGCGGGCCCGCAAAAAGTAGCTGCTGTTGCGCAGGGCCGGCGGCGGCTTGGGTTGCTGGTTGAAACACCTGGCCCAACAGTGACCGGCATAGCATCAGGAAGTAAGTTTGCTTATCCAAACCGTTGATTAAATGCACGCCCACTAGTTGTGTCGTTTCGCACCATTCGCCTGATTGCCTGCCTGGGAAGCACGGCCGTAATCTTGGGCCACGCCCCGGTGGCGGCGCAAGCACTGCCGCCGTTCCCGGCACCGCCCGACCCGACCAGCCACCCGGATGGCATCAACTCCGGGCGGCTGGTGGGCGTGGTGGTGGGCACGACCGTGCTCTACGCCCTCAGCACCTACCTGTTGGGCAAAACGTGGTACACCCGACGCGTGCCTTTCCATTTCTTCAACGACAATAACGAGTGGCTGCAAATGGACAAGGTGGGCCACGCCACCACGGCCTACGCCATTAGCCGGGGCGAATACGAGCTATTTCGGTGGAGCGGCGTGCCTGACCGGACTGCGGCCCTCACTGGCGGGGCTATTGCGCTGCTGTTCCAAAGCACGATTGAAGTGTTCGACGGCCATTCCCAAGGCTGGGGATTTTCCAAGGGCGACATGGCGGCCAATGCGGCCGGCGTGGCCCTGTTTGTGGGCCAGCAAGTCGGCCTGGGCCAGCAACCCCTGAGCCTTCGCTATGGCTTTCGGAGCAGTATTTACCCGCAGTACCGGCCGGAATTGCTGGGCCGCCGCCGTTTTGCCCAACTGCTGAAGGACTACAACGGCCAGCAGTACTGGCTCTCAGTCAATGTAGCGAGCGTGCTGCCCGTCGGCCCCTCCTTTCCGCGCTGGCTGAACCTCGACCTAGGTTACAGCGGCAGTGGCATGACCGGGGGTAGCGCCAACCCGCCGCTGTACGGGGCTGATGGCCGGCCCCTCGTTTTCCGGCGTGTGCGCCAGTTCTACCTGGCCCCTGACCTCGACCTGGCCCGGCTGGTTCCCGTTGGTTCCACCGGCCATATGCTGCTCGGGACCACGCAGTTCCTTAAGCTGCCAACCCCGTCCCTGGAATTCAACCCGCGCGACGGCTGGCGCTGGCACCCGGTCCGGGCGGCGGCCGATTGACGCTGCTCTTCGAACCCGGTGCAAAGTGGCTCACGGGTTATTATACTCGTTACGAAGTAGGGTGCGGGGCCTGCCCCCGCCCGTCGTTCGCATGGTTTCAACGATACCGTTCAACGACGGGCGGGGGCAGGCCCCGCACCCTACTTCGTAACGAGTATAACACATTGCAAAACTGTGTTTTGCACGATAATCTTATGCCTGCCTGCTACTTCGCGGGGAGGCGCAGGATGAGCGCCGCACTCAGGTAGCCGAACGCGGGCGGAGCCTGGGTTTCTCCGCGAACCCGCAGCGGGGCCAGCAGGTGGCCGGCCAGGTTCAGGGCCAGCGGTCCGCGCTGCACTTCCAGCGGGAAGCTGAACTCGTAGGCCAGCGGCACTAGGCGCAGGCTGGGCTGGTCGATTTTGGCAAAGTTCTGGTCGAGCGGCGTGGCCAGGGTGCCGAAGCGCAACAGCGCCAGCGAAGAGCCCCAGTCTAGCTCCGCCGCTGGCGTAAAGCTCACCTTATCAAAGCCCAGCCAGTGCCCTTTTTCCAGCGGTACACTCAGGTTCAGACCAAGCGTGTGGGCCTGGAAATGGTCGAACAAGAAGTTGTAGTCCAGGCCCAGCGCCACCGGGCCAAGGGCATATTGGGTGTAGGCTTCCAGGTTGTTGCGCAGCACCGAATCCTTCTTCGTGATGCGCCCGGCGTAGAACGTGCGGCTGCCCGACAGCGAGTAGCTCCAGTTATCGGTAAACTCGCCGGCGTAGCCCAGCTCCAGGCTGGTGTACACGTAGCCCGGCCGCACAGGGCTGAAATACAGGCCTTCGAGCCGACCGTAAAGGCCATTGGCGGCTGAGTAGCTCACCTGCGGGTTGAGGGAGTAGGCGTGGCTGCCGTATTCGCGGCCCAGATAGCTGGTGCGCGCCTCATAATCGAGCCGCAGCTCCCAGCCGGCGCTGCTATCGGCCGCCACCACGGGCGGGGCCGGGTTGGGGGCAGCGGGCGGCAGCACCTGGCCGGCAGCAAAAAATGGCAACGCCCACAACAGGGCCACGAAAAACTTCATCAGGGAAATGGAAGGGCCGCCACCGGCAGCCGGGATGGAAAATCGAAATGCTGCCAGCTGACGGCCGTTGGTGCCGCGCAGGCCAGGGCACCCGCGTGGCCCTCATCTACCACAAAGCCCTGAAGCTGGCCGGGGCCGGGCACTTGCCAGGCAATGGCCGAACCGCGCCGCCGCGCCACCGAGAAGCCCGCGAACGGCAGCGCCAGCCCCATGCCCGAGCACTTGGCCCAGGCTTCCTTGCGGGTCCAGATGGCATAGAACAGCGCCCGCCACGCGGAGCGCCCCGCCGCCCGCAGCACGGCGCGCTCGGCCGGCGAAAACAGGTAGTCGACCAAGGCGGCCGCCCCGGCTACGGGCCGGATAGCTTCGAGGTCGACGCCCACCTCGCCCTGGTTGGAAACGGCCAGCAAGGCCCAGTCGGCGCGGTAGCTCAGGTTGAACCACAAGGGTGGGGCCGTGGTCAGGACAGGCTTCCGGCGCGCGTCCACGCCCAGGGCCAGCACGGCCGGGGGCTGGTGGGTATAGTGCCCCAGCACGGCCCGCAAAAAGACGTGCGCCCCGGCATAAGCCTGCGCGGGCCTGGCCGCCAGAAACCGCGCATGCCGGGCCTGCTCGGCGGCCGAGAGGGTAGCCAGCGCGGCCGGGGGCACCGGGCCGAGACGGGCCCGCCAGCAGTGATAAAAAGGCAATGGGGATGCCGCCATTACGGCACGAACGAGCACGGAATGCCCTGCCAGGTAGTGTGGGCGGGCAGCCGCTCGCCCTTCATCAGCAGCGAGAGGCTGCGCAGACGGGCCCCGGCCTCCATCTCCGAATCATATAGCACCACGGCCGACACGCCCACCGAGGCCCCGGCGCCAATGCGCAGGTGCGACATCTTCATCACCCGGTCCTCAAAGAGGTGGGTCTGGACGGTGACGCCGCTGGCCAGCTCGGCCTGGTCGCCGACATGGGCCAGGTCAAACTCCGTGATTTCGGTGGTATCCAGGTACACACGCTTGCCAAAGTCAGAACCCATCCAGCGGAAGAAAATGGCCGCGAACGGCGTACCCAGCAGCAGCGCTTCCCAGAACGGATACACGTAGCTTTCGCACAGGGAGTTAACCAATTCGCTACGCCAGACGAAGGACGACCACAGCGGCTTCTCGGCCGGCACGTAGCGTCCGATTATCGTCCATTTGAGCGCCACCGTGAGCAGGGTCAGGCTGAAAATGGAGGCCAGAAAAATACCGGTGCCGCCCAGCACCACGCGCCAGAAGGGCAGGGCCGGGTGCTCGACGCAGTAGTGATAGAGCAGCCCGAAGCTCAGGAAAGCGAAGCAATAGGGGAGCGTTATTTTGAAGAACTCAATCAGCCCCCGGGCCAGCACCAGCCGGCGGGGTGGGGCAAAGGTGAGGCTGGCCGGAAAGGCGTGGCTGTCCGGCCGGTTGGGCAGGGCAAAGGCTGGCGAGCCCACCCAGGAGGTGTCGTCGGCCGGCGTGGTGGCCGGGGCCGTAGATAGGGCCCCAATCAGGATGCCGCTGCCCAGTGTGGTGCCGCCGGGCACCACCGCGCTATTGCCGATAAACGAGCGCGCTCCGATAACCGTGGGCGCGATGGTGAGCACCCCGCGCTGCACCCGCGGCGCGCCAATGCTGACCGAGTCAGCCAGAAAAGCCTCCGCGCCTACCGTCAGCTGGTCCACCGAGAGGTGATTGAGGGTGGAAACCTCGGCCCGCCGGCCGATGCGCGCGCCCAGCAGCCGCAGGTAAAACGGCGTGTAGATAGTGGCGTAGAGCGGCCGTAGCAGGCGCAGGCTCTCGGCCAGAATGGCGTCGACGAACCACTGCTGCACGTAGGCCCGGCTGTGGAGCGAGTGCGTGGCCGCGCCGCGCCGGCTGGTGCCCATCCGCACAAACAAGGCCGATACCAGGATGGAAAGCACCACGTACAGCGTGGAGAGGGGCAGCAGCAGCGCCAGCGCCGCCAGCCAGCCGTAGCGCAGCACGGCCTCGTAGAACAGGCCCACCACCGGCAGGGCGCTGCCGGCCGGCAGCAGTTGTACCAGCAGCAGCGCGCCGGTTTGCAGGGCCAGGAAGCCCAGGCGGGTGCTTTGGCCGGGCCGAAGCACGGGCGGGCAGTCGGCCGGGGCCAGGGTGCGCACGCGCCGGGCCGGCGAGCCGGCCCACACCTCGTAGGCGGGCACTTCGTGGCCGGCGGCCAGCGCCGACAGGTCTTCGAGCACGGCCTCGGCCCCGAGGCGGGAGTTGTTGCGCAGCACCGCCCGCAGGCCCACGTAGGCATTTTCACCCACTTCGATGGGGCCCAGCAGCAGGCGGCCGGCTTCCACGCGGTAGCCCAGCAGGCCAGCCTCGGGGGCAATGCTGGCACCCGCGCCGATGGTAATCAGGTCGAAGGCCAGCAGGCGGTTGGAGTTGAGGTGAACATGCGGACCTATTTTCGCCCCCAGCAGGCGGTAAAAGGCATTGAGGTAAGGCGTGCCGGTGAGCAGGTAGGCGGGCACCGATTCGACAGCCTTTTTCACCAGCCAGAAGCGCAGGTAGTAGAAGCCCCACAGCGGGTAGTTGCCCGCCCGGAACCGCCCGATAACGAGCCACTTCACCGCCACCACCAGCAGGCCATACAGGGGCAGGTAGGCCAGCAGCGAGGCCAGCGACAGCCCCAGCAGCGGCAGCCAGTGCCAGTGCGCCATGCCCGTGCGGCGCAACGAAAACAGCAGCGTGGTGACGGGCAGCGCGTAGAATAAAGTAGCCGAAAGCAGCTGCAGCCCCGCCGTGACCGCCCGCACGCCCGCCGAAGCGGCGGGGCTGGTGGCGGCCGGCTCGGTGCTGAAGCCGGTCGTGGGCGCATCGGCCTCGGTGGGCGTTACCGCGGAGCGGGCCAGGCCCTCGATGGTACGGCCGGCGTAGAGGTCGCGCACCGAGAGGCCGGCAAACTCGGGCCGCCGCCGCAGCTCCGACACCAGCAGCGAGGCCAGCAGGGAGTTGCCGCCAAGGTCGAAAAAATCGTCGGTAACGGAAATGGCCTTCGTGCCGAAGCGCTGCTGCCACATGGGAAGGAGGGCCGCTTCGGCGGGCGTGCGCGGGGCCATCAGCACCCGGTCCGACTCCGCTGCGGTAGCCTGCGGGTAGGGCAGGGCCTTGCGGTCGACTTTGCCGCTGGTCAGGGCCGGGAAGCTGCCCATTTCCACGAACAGCGCCGGCACCATATAGGCGGCCAGTCGGGTGCGCAGAAAGGTGCGCAGCGCGGCTTCGTCCAGCGCGTGGCCGGCGGCCAGAATGAGGTAGGCAATGAGCCGGGGCACGTCGTCGGGGCCGGTTTTGAGGGCCACGGCGGCGTTGCGCACGCCCGGAAACTGCAAGAGCAGCGCCTCGATTTCGGCCAGCTCGATGCGGTAGCCGCGCAGCTTCACCTGCGTGTCGATGCGGCCCAGAAACTCCACTTCGCCGCCGGCCGTGAAGCGGCCCAAATCGCCGGTGCGGTAGAAGCGGCCGCGCAGGGCCGGCTGGGGGGCATCGGCTTCAATAAACTTGCTGGCCGTGAGCTCGGGCCGGTTGAGGTAGCCGGTGGCCAGCGCGGCTCCGCCCAAGCAGATTTCGCCCTCCAGGCCCGGGGCCACGGCCTGCCCGGCCTGGTCGAGCAGCCGCACCACGTAGCCCGGCACCGGCCGCCCAATGGTGAGCGGCCGGCCCGGCACATAGTCGGCGCTGGTGGCAATGACGGTGGCCTCCGTGGGCCCGTAGGTGTTCACAATGCGCCGGCCGGTCCCGCCCCAGGCCGCCAGCAGCTCGGCCGGGCACACCTCGCCGCCCAGAATGAGCAGGCGCACCGTGGCCACCGGCGCATTGAGCAGCGAGAGCAGCGTGGGCACCGTGGAAAACACCGTGACCCCCTGCGCCAGTAGAAACGCCGGCAACGCGTCGGGCGCTTTCATTACTTCGTCGGGCACCGGCACCAGCGCCGCGCCGGCGGCCCAGGCCAGCCATATTTCCTCCAGCGAGGCATCAAAGGCCACCGAAAAGCCCTGCGCCACCCGGTCCTCGGGGGTGGGCTGAAACAGGGCCTGCTCAGCCTGCACTAGGTGGCCGATGCTGCGGTGCGGCAGCACCACGCCCTTAGGCTGGCCGGTGGTGCCGGACGTGTAGATGACGTAGGCCGGCGAGTCGGGCGAAAGCACGGGGGCAGGTTCGGGCGACTGGCGCTCGGCCGGATAAGCTGGTCTTTTATGCAGGTTCAGGGCGGTACCGGCCCACTCACCGGGAGCGGGGGCCGGGCCGGTGGTCAGCAGCAGGCGCGCCCCGCAGTCGCTCAGAATAAAGGCCACCCGCTCGGCCGGAAAGCTTAAGTCCAAGGGCACGTAGGCGGCTCCGGCCTTGAGCACGGCCAACATGGCCACGTACAGCTCGGTCGATTTGGCGATGAACAGGCCCACGAAATCGCCGGGTTGCACGCCCGTGGCGCGTAGGTAGTCGGCTAGCGCGTTGGCGCGCTCGTCCAGCTCGCGGTAGCTCACGGGGCCGGCGGGCCCCAGCAGGGCCGGCCGCGCGGGGTGCCGCTGCGCCGTGGCTTCGAACCACTGGTGCAGCTGCGCGGGAGCGCCGGCGGGCAGCCGCACGGGGCTTTGGGCAAAGTCGGCCAGCTGCGCCAGCTCGGCGGTGCTCAGAAATTCCAGCTGGCCCACCGTAGTTTCGGTGGCGGCCCCGAGCTGCTCGAATACAGCCTGCAAATGGCCGGCAGTGGCGGGCCGGCCGGCAACGGCAAACGTCACGTCATCGCCCAAAAAGGTGACCGTGCTTTCCCAGGCGGGTGGCGCGTCGGCGCTGTCGGGTGTCATTTGCAGGTGCCAGGGCTGCATTGCCGGCTCCCAATGGGGTGGCAAAGCCGCCAGCGCCGTGCGGATTTGCTGCTCGGCCTCGGCAGCCAGCGCGCTCACCCGCTGTGCATCATCCAGCGAAAGATGCAGCTGAAGCACCGGAGCCAGCAAATCAGCCGGCGCGCCCAGCCGCACGGCCACGGGCAGCACCGTGGCCGTGCGCTCGGGCTGGTAGCGGTAGTGCACAAGGGCATAGGCGGCCATTGAGCCGGTCAGGGCCGCTAATGGTGCGGGCAGGACGAAAGTGTCGGCAATACCGCTGGCAAGCGTTTCGGTGGGGTTCATAGGTAAGCGACAGCAATGAGCAGACACAACAAGCGGATGGTGGATTCGATGGCGCAAGCCAGACTCCGTTTAATTCCTCGGAACAGCTCCTTTCCGGCTCACCGGCTGACCGTTGCAAACCACGTCCCGGCAGATGTTGATATGCTGAAGTATTTGCCTGAACCAGTTAATGAAAACCAGACCCGACGGCTGGAAGCAGGGCCGCTGTTTACTCGGTGATGACCGCCAAAATGCCGGCCGCCCGGCACTGGGCGGCGGCCTCAACACGCGCTGCTGCCCCATTGCCGGGGGCGGAATCCGGTGCCCTGACCCGCAAGCATATCATTCTGACAAACGCACCGGGTCATAATGGCCCGGTGCGCGGCCTTTGGGCGGTAGCGGCCGCGCTTTGAATAAATATAACCTCCTGAATATATTTTGGTTATAGCAATTGTAGCACGCCTGGCCCGTTCTGGTCTGGCATTCGCTGCGGCCGGCGCAGTCCTGGGGTGTTCCCATTCTCTTAGCCGGCCGCCTTATGTCACTCAAAGCAAAAATCACCTGGGGATTCGTGGCCATGCTGGCCCTGCTGGTTGGGCTGGGGGGCTACGCCTTCGATACCGTGCACCAGCTGGACCGGAATTCGCGCGCCATTCTGCAGGACAATTTCTACTCGGTGCAGCTGGGCCAGCGCATGTTGCAGGCGCTGGATGAGCTCGCGACCCCAGCCGCCGCGCCAGCCGCCCTGAACCGCTACAGCACAGCGCTAACCCGCGAGGCCGGCAACATCACCGAGCCCGGCGAGCAGCAGCTTGTCGACAGCATGGTGCAGGCCCTGGGTCGCTACGAGGATGCCCCGGCCGGCCGTCTGGCCACCGTGGCTGAGCTGCGCC
Source organism: Hymenobacter artigasi (assembly GCF_012275535.1). GTDB lineage: Bacteria > Bacteroidota > Bacteroidia > Cytophagales > Hymenobacteraceae > Hymenobacter > Hymenobacter artigasi. The sequence continues at coordinate 91,545 of NZ_JAAVTK010000012.1, forward strand.
GGCACACCCACCACATGGTGGCCCTGAACATGGCCGCCCTCACCCGCAAAAACGAGCAGGCCAACCGCACCGCCACCGCCGCCACCCGCCTGCTGCTAACCCTGTTGACCCTGGGCGCGCTACTGGCCCTAGCCCTGGTGCTGAGCGTGCCGGAAGCGGCCGTGGGCGGGCTGCGCAAGCTCACGGCCAGCATCAACCACGCGGCGGCGGGCAACTTTTCGGCCAGCATCCCGCAGGAAAGCACCGACGAGTTTGGCAGCGTGGCCCGGGCCTTCAACCGCCTGCTGGTGCACCTCAACGAGTACCGCACGGCCAACCTGGCCGAGCTGCTGACCGAGCGCAACCGGGTGGCCAGCATCGTGCAGACGCTGGAAGAGGGCCTGCTGCTGCTCGATGAAAGCCGGCAGGTGATTGTGGCCAATCCCGTGGCCTGCGCCCTGCTGGGGCTGCCGGAGGCCGAGGTGGTGGCCCGGCCGGCCGAGGAGCTGGCGCAGGCCAACCCGGTGTTTGGCCAGCTGCTGGCCTACGTGCAGCAGCCCGCCGCTCAGCGGGGCAGCACGCCCCTGGCCCTCACCGTGGGGGAAGGGGCCGAGGCCGTATTCTACCAGGTGGGCCTGCACGAGGCGACTTCGTTTAACGCGGCCACCGACCGCATGGAGTTCATCGGCTCCATCCTTGCGCTGCACAACGTGTCGGCCTTCAAGAAGCTGGACCAGACCAAGTCCGACTTCCTGGCCACCATCTCGCACGAGCTGAAAACGCCGCTTTCCAGCAGCAACTTCAATCTCAAGCTGCTGCTCGACCAGCGCATCGGGCCGCTCAATGCCGAGCAGGCCGACATCGTGAGCAGCCTGCGGCAGGAAAACAAGCGCCTGCTGCTCCTGGTGAGCGAGCTGCTGACGGTGGCCCGCCTCGAAGCCGGCGCCACCATTGCCCTCGACCTGCGCCCCACCGCCCTGGCTGCGCTGGTAGCCGCCGCCACCGAGCCCCTGCAGCTGCAGCTGCGCCCCAAGCACCTGGTGCTGGACGTGCAGCTGCCCCCCGACCTGCCACCGGTGCGGGCCGACCTGGAAAAGGCGGCCTGGGTGCTGCTCAACCTGCTGGCCAACGCCGTGCGCTACTCGCCCGAGGGCGGCCGGATTGTGGTTTCGGCCGCCGCCGGGCCCGATGGCCAAACGGTGCGGGTGGAGGTGCAGGACGATGGCCCGGGTATTGCCCCGGAGCACCAGCAGCGCATTTTCGAGCGGTTTGCGCAGGGTCCCGGGGCGGGGCCGGAAGCGGCCGCCGGCACCGGCCTGGGCCTGAGCATCTCCCGCGAATTTATCGTCAGCCAGGGCGGCACGCTGGGCGTGGAAAGCACGCCCGGCGCTGGCAGCACCTTCTATTTCACTTTGCCCGTGGCCTAGCGGCCACCCACCATTTCCTAATTTCTTTTCGGTATGTCCACGCTCACGGCTGCGCTTCCCACGGAAACCAGCATTCACAAACGCAGCATCACGGTGGCCGGCCTGCTGGTCACGCTCGGCATCATTTTCGGCGACATCGGCACCTCGCCGCTGTACGTGTTCAAGTCCATTCTCGGCGACCGGCCGGTAAGCGAGTTGCTCGTATATGGCGGCGTATCGGCCGTGTTCTGGACGCTCACGCTGCAAACCAGCATCAAATACATTCTGCTCACGCTGGAGGCCGATAACCACGGCGAGGGCGGTATTTTCTCGCTCTATTCACTGGTGAAGCACCGGGGCCGGTGGCTGCTGTGGCCGGCCATCATCGGGGCGGGCACGCTGCTGGCCGATGGCATCATCACGCCGCCCATTTCGGTATCGTCGGCAATTGAGGGGCTGAGGCTGCTCGACCCCACGTTGACCGAAACGACTATCATCACCATTGTGCTGGTCATCATCACGCTGCTGTTTGCGTTTCAGCAGTTTGGCACCAAGGTAGTAGGGGCTTCGTTTGGGCCCATCATGCTGGTGTGGTTCAGCACCATTGGCTCGCTGGGGCTGATTCAGATTTTCCACCACCCGGCCATTCTCCAGGCGCTGAACCCGCGGTACGCCATTGAGTTGCTGACGGTGTACCCCAAGGGATTCTGGCTGCTGGGCGCGGTGTTTCTGTGCACCACGGGCGCCGAGGCGCTGTATTCGGACCTGGGCCACTGCGGCCGCAAGAACATCCGGACGGCTTGGCTCTTCGTGAAAACGGCCCTCGTGCTCAACTACCTGGGCCAGGCTGCCTGGACCATGGACCACATGGGCCAGGTGCTGAGCAGCGACCAGAACCCCTTCTTCCTGATTGCGCCCACCTGGGGGCTGATTCCGCTGATTATCATCGCCACCATGGCCACCATCATCGCCTCGCAGGCCCTGATTTCGGGCTCGTACACGCTGATTTCCGAAGCGGTGAGTTTGAACTTCTGGCCCAAGGTGCGCATCCTGTTCCCGACCGACCAGCGCGGCCAGATTTACGTGCCGAGCATCAACTGGCTGCTATGGTTTGGCTGCGTGTGCGTGCAGCTCTGGTTCCAGACCAGCAGCAACATGGAGGCGGCATACGGCTTCTCCATCACGGTGGCCATGCTGATGACCAGCATTTTGCTCTCGCAGTATCTGCGCGGTGTGAAGCACTGGGCCATCCCGGTGGTGGGGCTGATTATGCTGGTATTTCTGACCGTCGAGTTGTCGTTTCTCATCGCCAACATCACCAAGCTGCTCAACCGGCTGGGCATCCTCGTCTTCGAGTGGGGCCTGATTCTGGGCATGTGGATGGGCTACAAAGGCCGCCAGATTAAGAACCGCTACCTCGACATGACCGACTGGGCCGACAACCTGCCCATTTTGCAGGAGCTGAGCCAGGACCAGACCGTGAGCAAGTACGCCTCGAACCTGGTGTACCTCACGCGCAGCAAAAACGCCCGCCAGATTGAGGCCCGCATTCTCTACTCCATCCTGCGCAAGAAGCCCAAGCGGGCCGACCGGTACTGGTTTCTCAACATCAGCCTGCTGAATGAGCCCTTCGGCATGCGCTACACCCTGGAGACGCTGGTGCCCGACGTGGCCTACAAAATCAACTTCCAGTTGGGCTTCCGCATCCAGCCGCGCATCAACCTGCTGTTCCGGCGCGTGCTGGAGGACATGGCCGGCAAGGGCGAAATCGACATCACCTCGCGCTATGCCACGCTGCAAAAGCACCACATGCCCGGCGACTTCCGCTTCGTGGTGCTCGACAAAGTGCTCAGCTTCGACAACCAGCTGTCGCTGAAAGAGCGGATTATCCTGCAGGGCTACTTCCTGTTCAATAAGCTGGCCATCAGCGACCAGCAGGCCTTTGGCCTGGATACCAGCGATGTGGCCGTGGAGCTGGTGCCCCTCACCATTCAGCCCCACCGCCCGCTGGAGCTGCAGCGCATAGCCCCGGAAAACGTTTCGGACCCGGTGCCGGCGGCCGCCCTGGCCGCCGAGGAGCTGGCCCTTAAGATTTGAGGACCCGCGCGGCCGTACCCCCGAATTTTAGCCGCCGCCCGCAAGGACACCAAAGTGTCGGCGGGGGCGGCCAATGCTTCCCCGTTCGCCTGGCTGCCAGGCGCTGGCCGGCAGTTCGGGTAAGCGCTGCGTTGGAGCACTGTACGCGAATCCGTCACTGTGCGGGAAGCAGTCCGGTACCAAACTGGCAGAAAGCCCGGCACACTAGCCGCCCTGTCGGTGCCTGCTTTAAAACGCTTTCTTTCAGGACTTGCGCAGTCGGCCGTTGGCAAGTGTCTGCGATGCGCTGCCCCCCATATGCATGTTCTTCGTATAGCCAGGATTGAGCCTGCTGCTCGCCTGTGTCGATGCCATTGTCGGCTTCCTGAGAAAACGAACCCACCAAGCATGCGTAATACTTTTATCCGCAACGGATTCATTGCCGCCGGGCTGGTCAATATTCTGGCCGTGCTGTTCCTGTCGCGGGCCTTCACGAATGCGGTTATTCCGGAAACTGACCCGGTAGTCATGTCCAATTTTGGCTTGCTGATGATTGCCGTCTGGGGGCTGGTTTTTCTGGCCGTGGCCACCCGCTACCAGTACGTGAAGTGGGCCGTGGGCGCATTCGTGGTCGAAAAGCTGGTGTACGCCGTGGTCTGGTTCCGTTGGATTACGACCCACGATGTGGGCGCCGTGTACGCCAGGGACTTGTTTGCCGGCGTGTTCTACTCGGTTTACGGGCTCAACGACTTTATCTTCTTTCTCTTCTTCGGGGCGGTGTTCTACCAGCTTCACCGCTTGGATGCAAAGCCGCTCAGTGAGGGGGCGCTCAAAGAGCGAAAAATATAGCACGACCTACTTAAAAAATGCCGTTATTACAGCATAAGCTCAGCCATTGGTCAACGGATGCGGGCACGGCTGCGTTAGGTAAGCATGACGAAAGCTGTTTTCATTGCCGCCGCCGAGCCCTACAGCGGGAAGTCGCTGATTACGCTGGGGCTGGTAAATATGCTGCTGGGCCAAACGCGGCAGGTGGGCTACTTCAAGCCGCTCATCGACTACGACCCCGCCCAGGAGCCCGACCCGCGCCTGGCCACCATCAGCAGCTACTTTAAGCTGCCGCTGCCCGCCGCCGATACCTACGCCTACACCCGTGCCGAGGCCCTGGCACTAATGGAAACCGGCGCGCAGGGCGAGCTGATTGACACCGTGATTCGCCGGTTTAAGCACTGGGAAGACACCTGCGATTTCACGGTGGTGGAGGGCAGCGACTTCGTGGGGCCGGGCACGGCGTTTGAGTTCGACGCCAACGTCTCGATTGCCAAAAACCTGGGTGTGCCCGTCATCCTGGTGGTGTCGGGGCAGGGCAAGAGCACGGCCCAGGTCGTGAGCGCCGTGCTCACCACGCTGCGCAACTTCGAGAGCCGCGAGGTGCCCGTGCTGCAAGTGGTGGCCAACCGCATTGCCCCGGCCCAGGTGGCCGATGTGCAGGCGCTGCTGCGCGACCAGCTGCCGGCCGAAGTGCTGCTCGCCCTCATCCCCGACGACCCAAACCTGCTGCACCCCACCATGCGCGAAATCCAGGCTGGGCTGGGGGGCAAGCTGCTGTTTGGAGAGGCGGGCCTGGGCAATCAGGTCGATAACTACGTGATTGGGGCCATGCAGGTGCCCAACTTCCTCAACTACCTCAAGGAGAATGTGCTGATTGTGACGCCGGGCGACCGTGGCGACATCATCGTGTGTGCCCTGCAGGCAGATTTGTCGGCCAACTACCCCAAGGTGGCGGGCATCGTGCTCTCCACCGGCACGGAGCCCGACGAGCCCGTGCGGCGGCTGCTCGAGGGCCTGCCCGATGCCGTGCCCATTCTGGCCGTAGCCACCGGCACCTTCGAAACCACCACGCGGGTGAGCGCCATCCGCTCGCGCCTCACGCCCGACAATCCCCGGAAAATTCAGCTGGCCATCAGCACTTTCGACCGTTACGTGGACGTGCCGGCGCTGCGCGAAAAGCTGGTCAGCTTCCAGTCCGAGGGGCTCACGCCCCACATGTTCCAGTACCGGCTCCTGCAATGGGCCCGGCGCTCGCGCCGCCACATCGTGCTGCCCGAGGGCAACGACGACCGCATTCTGCGCGCCGCCGCCCTGCTGCTGCACCAGAACGTGGTGGACCTCACCATTCTGGGTGACCCGGCCATGGTGGCCGCCTCCATCAAGCGCCTGGGCCTCACCATGCCAGCCGAGCACCTGCGCATCATCGACCCGGTGAATTCGGCCCTCTACGCCGGCTACGTGGAAACGTTTTACGAGCTGCGCAAGGACAAGGGCGTGAACCACGACATGGCCCGCGACCTGCTGCGCGATGTGTCGTACTTCGGCTCGATGATGGTGTACATGGGCGATGCCGACGGCATGGTTTCGGGGGCGGTGCACACCACGCAGCACACCATCCGGCCGGCGCTGCAGTTCATCAAAACCAAGCCCGGCGTGTCGGTGGTGTCGTCGGTGTTTTTCATGTGCCTGCCCGACCGCGTGGCGGTGTTCGGCGACTGCGCCGTGAACCCCAACCCCACGGCCGAGCAGCTGGCCGAAATCGCCATTTCCTCGGCCGATAGTAGCGCGGCCTTTGGCATCGAGCCCCGGGTAGCCATGCTCTCGTACTCGTCGGGCACCTCCGGCGCGGGGGCCGATGTAGAGAAGGTGCGCCAGGCCACCGAGCTGGTGCGCCAGCGCCGCCCCGACTTGAAAGTGGAAGGCCCCATCCAGTACGACGCGGCCGTGGACCCGCTCGTGGGCCGCCTGAAACTGCCCGATTCGGAAGTGGCCGGCCAGGCCAGCGTGCTCATCTTCCCCGATTTGAACACCGGCAACAACACCTACAAAGCCGTGCAGCGCGAAACCGGCGCGCTGGCCATCGGCCCGGTCCTGCAGGGCCTGAACAAGCCGGTGAACGACCTGAGCCGGGGCTGCACCGTGGACGACGTGTTCAACACCGTTGTTATTACCGCCATTCAAAGCCAGCAGGGGTAATTTTAGAGCAGTTTTCGGGTTTAGGTGCAGCTTAGGAGACCCGCAGGCAGTAGCGCGAACTTTGTAGTTCGCGTCCCCGCGCCGTTCGAACTGCTCTAACGGCGCGGGGACGCGAACGACAAAGTTCGCGCTATGTGTACACGAATCTGAAAACCGCTCTAATTATGAGTTATGAATTGAAAATGATGAATTACCCAAACCAGCAATTCGTAAAGCATTCATTTATAACTCATAATTTTTAATTCATAATTAAACAGGGTGAATATCTTCGTTCTCAATTCCGGCAGCAGCTCCATTAAGTATCAGCTATTTCGCTGGCCGGCCGAGCGGCCCGTGTGCAGCGGACTGGTAGAGCGCGTCGGCTCGGCGCAGGCCACCATTACCCACCAGGTTTTCGACCTGCAGGCCCCCGCCAACCCGCCGGCCGAAACCAAGCTAACCCTGCCGCTGGCCGACCACGAAGCGGGCCTGCACGAAGTGGTGCGCCTGCTAACGGCCGCGCCCGGCGGCATTATCGCAGACCCGGCCGATATTGCGATAGTCGGGCACCGGGTGGTGCACGGGGGCGAAACCTACGCGGCGGCCACGCGCATCACGCCTGCGGTGAAGGCCGAAATCAAGCGGCTGTTTGCGCTGGCCCCGCTGCACAATCCGGCCAACTACGTGGGCATTGAGGTGGCCGAGCGCGTGTTTGCGCAGGCCCGGCAAGTAGCAGTGTTCGATACGGCGTTTCACCAGACCCTGCCCGAACGCGCGTTTCGCTACGCCCTGCCCACGGCCCTCTACACCGAGCAGCGCATCCGTAAGTACGGCTTCCACGGCACCAGCCACCAGTACGTGGCCGCGCAGGCTGCCGCTTACCTCCAAAAGCCCGATGCCCGGCTCATCACCATTCACCTGGGCAACGGGTGCAGCATGGCTGCCGTGCGGGATGGGCAGTCGCTGGATACTAGCATGGGGTTCAGCCCGTTGGCGGGCCTGGTGATGGGCACCCGCTCGGGGGATATCGACCCGTCGGTGCTGCTGTACCTGCTGGGGCCGCTGGGCTACACCGCGGAGCAAGTGAACACCCTGCTCAACAAGGAAAGCGGCATGCTGGGCCTGACCGGCTCCAACGACATGCGCGACATCGGCGCGGCGCTGGCCGCTGGCGATGCCCGCGCCGCGCTGGCCTACGACCTCTACGCCTACCGCATTCGCCAGTACATCGGGGCCTACACCGCCGTACTTAACGGGCTGGATGCCATCGTTTTCACGGCGGGCGTGGGCGAAAACGATGCGCTGGTCCGCTCGCGGGTCTGTGAAAACATGGAGTTTTTCGGGCTCAACCTGGACGAGGATAAAAACCAGCAGCGCCTGCCCGGCCTGCGGGAGTTGAACCGGCCGGAAAGCCGGGTGAAAATCCTGGTTATTCCAACGGCCGAAGAGTTGGAGATTGCGCGGCAATGCGCGGACCTGCTTAGCAGGTAGTCCGTCGTAAGTAGTCAGTAATCACAGCAATGGCACCGGCCGGCTGCCAATTCCTGGGGGTTATTGGCCGCAGCGCAACAACCAGTGTGCATCTTTGCTTAGTAAACCCCATCGCCCCCCGCCCCAATGCTGCGTGGGTGGGGCCGCATACCCGCTCAGTTATTTTCTGTCATGGCCCAGCGCATTCTTCACGATACCCCCAGCCTCACCATCTCCTACAGCTACGCCGACGACTGGCTGTACCTCGACTGGCACGGCAAGCTCGATGACGAGTCCGTGATGGCTGGGGCCCTCAAAGTGCTTGAACTGCTGCAGCAGGAGCGGTGCGCCAAAGTGCTGAATGACAACACTCACGTTTACGGCCTATGGGCCGATGCAGCCAAATGGGGGAGCGATGTATTTTTCCCGCAACTCTACGCGGCTGGCTGCCGCTACTTCTCGTGGGTGCATTCGGCAGAGCGCTACAGCCAGCTTTCGGCCGAGCTGGCCGTGGAACAAACCGCTGCCGGCATAATTTTTATGTCGTTTTCCAACCTGTCTACTGCCTCCGAGTGGCTTCGCAGTATGTAAGGGCGAAGGGTGCCCCTGGCCTTTTTGCTTCGCCTTAGAGCGGTTTTCAGATTCGTGTACACGTAGCGCGAACTTTGTAGTTCGCGTCCCCGCGCCGTTAGAACGGCTCTGACAGCGTGGGGACGCGAACTACAAAGTTCGCGTTACTGCTTGCTGGCCTCCTAAACTGTATAAACCTGAAAACTGCTCTGAGCCCCTTGCACCGGCTGCTTTTTTAGTGCAGACTATTTGCCGGGTTTAGGCCTTGCGGGCCAGCTGCTGCTTCAACTCGGCTAGCTGCCGGTCATTTTCCTGGGCCGCCAGTCGTGCGGCCAGGCGTAGCTCAATCTCGTCCATCGCAATAGCGGCCAAGTCCTGCAATATCAGTTTCTGGCCCTCGGTCAGGTAGCGCTGCTTCTGGTCGATGAGGCAAAACGTGCCCAGCATGTGGCCGTCGTGGGTCTGTAGCGGGGCGGCGGCGTAAAACCGTAGGCCAAACTCGCCTGCTACCAGTGGGTTGGCCAGGGTACGCGGGTCGCGGCGGGCATCCTCCACAATGTAAACCTCCTCCGAAAGAATAGCTGAGTCGCACAGCCCGCCGCCCCGGTCAATCTGCGCCGCGTCCAGGCCGTGGCGCGACTTAAACCAGATACGGTCCTCGTCTACCAGGCTAATGAGGGCTATGGGCATGTTAAAAACCTTGGCCGCCAGCCCGGCCAGGCGGTTCATGCTGCCATCTTCCGGCGTATCCAGGATATTGTAGCGCCTCAATACCTGCAGGCGCGCGGCTTCCGGGTTCGTTTCAATGGTCGTTATCATAGCGGAAGGAAAATGGGGCGGTGGACTGTTAGTCGGGCCGGGTTGCTCCCGTGGAGCTTCCCGGCCTTCGTTTAACGCCTACGCACATTTGGAGGGGTATGACAAACGCGCTGCGGAATAAAAGCAACCCAAAGAGGGCTGCGAACAGCCCAAAGATACCCATGGTGTCCCCAACGACAAGGATAATAACAGCGGCTTGAGCAGGGCTGGGCCCCATCACTGACCAATCAGTATTGAAGCGTAGCGCCCGTACCACGATAGCCGTTTAATCATTCCAGAAAACCGCCCAATTAGTACCCTATGGCCTTATTTCTCATCTAAAAACAGGAATATCTTCCGGTATGCCTCCTCCAGCTCGCTCGCGGAAGGGCTATGTTGACCCTCCGGCACGTAGAGCACGGTGTTTTTTTGCCGGTTCTGCTGGAGCTGGTCCACAAAGCCAGTAAACGTAACGGGCGGCACCTGGTCATCCTGGCCCCCGTGCCAGATAAAAAAGGGCGGGTCGCGCGGGTCCAGATAAGTGAGGGGTTCGTATTGCCGGGTAGTTTCTTTTGGCGCGTACCCGACGGTTTCGGGGAACAGCGCCAGACCGATTTCTTTCATGACGGGCACCGGATGATTCATGAAAACCGCTTCCACGACATCTAGCCCGCCCACCGGGCCGGAAAAGTTGACCACGCCGGCAATGTGGATGCCCGGTACGAGCGGGTGCGGGTAGGTGGGGTCGTTGGCGGTCACGGCCACCAGGCTGGCGATGTGGGCACCAGCGGAAAAGCCCGTCAGCACAACCCGCTCCAGGTTCAGGGGGTAGGTGCTGCGGTGCGCCGCCAGGAAGTTGAGGGCCAGCGTTAAATCTTCCGAGGCCACGGGAATGCCCCGCTTGAGCCGGTAGTTGAGGTTAACGACGGTGACACCTTTCTTCAAATAAGGCTGAATGTACCGTTCTTCCCGGGTTTTGTCGCTGAGGTAATATCCTCCGCCGTGCAGGAAAACAACGGTGTAGTTTTTGGCGTGGCGCTTCGCACCGTCGGCCGAGCGGTAAACGTCCATGGTTTGCTCCTTGTCGGCCCCGTAGGGCACATCCTTGGTCACGACGTAGGTAGCCTGAACCTGGTCCGGGGTTTTGTCGGCCACGGCCGCCAGTTTCATGGAACAGGAGGCCAGGGCCATCGTAGCGGCCACCACGCGGAGCCAAATCAGGGGGGAGTGCATAAGAGCGAAGCGTTGAGCGGAAGCCAGCGGATGGCCCCTGCCGTGTAAGGCGGGGGTGCGGAGCAGCGGAGGCCACTGCCCCGTTCCCGGCGGGGCTAAAAGTAACTACGGGCCGGCCTTGTTCTGAAAGTGGTCGGAATGGCAAACGCGCGTATCATTTCAGTGCGCCCCCGTCCACTTGCCTAGCTACTTCGCAACCGGCCCCGTACCTAGAAGCGTAAGCCGGTTCTGCCCAGCGGGCTCCAGGTAACTGAGGACTGCTTATTCCGAGCGATACGCTACTGCTTCAATAGCTTTTGCGCGCCCGCCAGCCCGCCATCGGCATTGCGAATGTAGACCAGGTACAGGCCCGGGCTCCAGCCGCTGACTTCCAGCTCCTGGTCAGCCTCCGTGGCCGGGCCGGCGAATACCAGGCGGCCATCGCTGGCATATATGTGCAGGGTTTGGCCAAGGTACAGCCCCAGGAGGCGCACGCTGCTCGTGGTGGGGTTGGGCACCAGCCGCACGGTGCTGGCGGTGCCGCAGGCCCCAGTTAAGACGGTAATGGGACTGTAAGTGCTGGTGTGGTCCAGGTCGATTAGCCGGAGGCGGTAGTAGTTCACCCCCGCGCCGGGCTGCTGGTCGAGGTAGCGGTAGGTGCTGCCGCCGGGGCTGTTGCGGCTCGTGATGGCCGCTATTTTCACGAACGAGCGGCCATCGGGGCTGCGCTCCAGCTCGAACCGGTCGCTCTGCGTTTCGCTGGCCGTGGTCCAGTCGAGCCGCACGTCGCAGGGGCCGCTGGCCGTAGCGGTAAAGCGGGCCAACGTTACGGGTAGGGGAGAGGCCCCCAGGGTCAGGCCCAGGCCAAACTGACTGAAGCTGCTCAGGCCCAGGCGCAGGGCGTAGCCATTGGCCCGCAGGCGGCCGGCGCCGCCGTCGGGGTTGAGGCTGCCGCCGCCGCCGGTCCAGTCGGCCGCGTCGGTGCTGGTGTCGGGGCGTTTGAGGATGGCGAAGTAATTGTCGGTCAGGCTACTGAAGGGTAATAGGCTCACTTTGGCGTCGTAGCTGCCGGCGCTGGGCTGGGTGCCGGGCGTGAGCGTCCAGACCCCGGCGCTGTGCACGGTGCTGTACGGGGTGCGGTAGCCGGGCTCGTGGTAGGTCAGGTTGGCATCGGTGCCGGGCTTGGGGCCAAAGCTGGCATCTATGGTGCCGAAGCCCGCGCCGCGCAGATTATTGTCAATCAACTCATAAAGTGCATATTGGCTGGCCGTGCCCACGGGGAAGGCATACGTGGCCGCCACATTGGGAGTGAGGGCGCGGCGCAGGGTGCCGGCCACGTAGCTGCCGGCGCTGTAGCCGCTGAGGCTGGGGGCGCTGGCGTTGCCGTGCACCCATTTGCGGCTGCCCGTGGTGATGAGGCCGGCATTGAGCACCAGATTGCCGCTGGTGCTGGCATCCGTAGCGAGCGTGAGGCCGGCGGGGTTGTTCACCACCACGCTGCCGAAGGTGCCGCCGGTCAGGGTCTGGGCGCTGCTGCCCTGGAAGGTGACCTGGCTGGTGGCGGCCGGCGTTACGGTGCCGGTATTCACCCAATTGCCGGCCACGGCCAGCTGGCCGTTGCTGCCCAGCGTGAGGGTGGTGCCGGCCGGCATGGTGAGCGTGTGCACGGCCGCTCCGGCCGCATTCAGCGTGGGCTGCACGGGTATGCTGGCTATCAGGCTGTTGCCCAGGCTCACCGAAGTAGTGTTGCGGTTGATGGTGGCGTCGGTGGTAGCGTTGGGCAGGGTGCCGCTGGCCCAGTTGTGGCAATCGAGCCAGTTGCCGTCGGCCGCAATACTGTTGCCGCTCCAGGTGCCGGCCGGCCCGGCCAGGAGGGCATCGGTCACGAGCGGAAAGGTGCTCAGGTTGGTGTTGCTGGTGCTGCCGCAGCCGCTGTTGGCCGCCGTGGTCAGCGCCACTACCTGGTACTGCGTGGTGGCGGCGCTGGTGGCGATGGGGTAGTAATAGGGCGTGGCGGGGGCGCTCACGTCCTCGTAGGTGTTGGCCGTGAGGTTGTGAATGCGCAGGGTGAGCGGGAACTGCGCAGTGGTCAGCGCGAGGCCGGTTACGTTGTTGATGCCGTCGTAGGCCGTGAAATCGAGGCGAAGCGTGTGCGCGCCCTCGGCCGGGCAGGTGGTGCGGTTGGCGTAGTCGGCGCGGGGCAGGAAGCCGAAGCTCCAGCCCGGGTTATTGCCTTGGTCATTGGCCCCGTTGCGGCCGGCTTCGAAGTAGGCCCCGCCCGTGGCCCGGCTGTCGCGGATGTAGGTATAGTCGGCGCAAATGCCGCCCGTGGCCTTGGTCCAGGTAAACAGGCTGCCGTTCACGGTGCTTTGCAGCGTGACGGGGTTGTTGCTCAGGCCCACCGATGCCAGCGTGGCACTGGGGCCGAATTTGGTGGTGGTGGCAGCGGTGAAAACGTAGGCCCGGCCGGGAAAGAAAGTGAGCGTGCCGTTGATGGTATTGCTGCCCAGGATGTTGGTGGAGCCGGTGAGCTGGAGGTTGTGAAACGTGTTGTTCCCGGACAGCGCAATTACGGTTAAGGGGTTGTCAATCAACACGTCATTATACGACTGCCCGCCCCCGGTGAAGGCGCTGGCATTCACGGTGAGCAGGGAAGTGCCCGGCGTCACGGTCAGGTTGGCGGTTATGGCCACCACCCAGCTGCCATTCACGGTCAGCGGCGAAGCGCCCAGCTGCAGGGCCTTCGCCAGCACCCCCGACGTAGCGTAGTTGAGGATGCTGACGGGCTGGTCATTGGTCGAAAACGTGCCGGCCGTGTGCGTAATGCCGGCCGTGCTGCTGAACGGGTCGGCCAGCGTCACGCTGCCGCCGGGCACGTTCAGGTTGAGGTTGCCCGTCAGGCGCTGCCCGGCGCTGGTGAGGGTGCTGGCGGTGCCGGGGCCGAGAATCAGCAGGCCCCCGGCCAGGGCCAGGGTCATGTTGGGCGCGGCGGCCCAGGTCACGGAGCCGTACACGCTCAGCAGGTTGCCGGCCACGCTGCGCAGGGCCAGGTTTTTGCCGTTGGTCAGGCCACTGCAATCAATGCTGCGGCAGTTGGACGCGGCCAGGTCGATGGTCAGCGTCTGGCCAGTGGTCGTTACCGAGCCGGCATCCACCAGAACGTTATCAACGAGTGAGGGGGTGCATTCGCCGCCCGGCCCGCCGCTGCTCAGGCTCCAGTGCGCGGCATCGTTCCAGTTGCCGCCCCCGCCCACCCAGTACAAGGTGCGGGCCGGCGGGGGCGTGATGCTGATGCCCAGGTTATTGCCGTTGTCCAGCCCGCTCTGGTCCTGCCAGGTGGCGCCGCCCGAAAAAGCGGTGTACTGCATTATCACGTATTGCAACGGCCCGTTGCCGGCCGATACGAAGCTGGTGGCCGCCGCGCTCGAAGGGCCCGTGATGGTGATGAAGTTCGCGCACGTTCCGGTTGCATTGAGCGTGGCCCCGCTTCGGAACGCCTGGGTGGCGGCGTTCGGAAACAGGTAGGTTTTGCCCGGACTCAGCAACAGCTGCCCGTTGAGGTTGTTGTTGCTGCCGATGGTGGCCGACCCGTAGAACAGCAGGTTCTGAAACGTATCGGAAGCGGTGGTATTGCCGATTATCGTGGCCGAAGCGCCCCCGGTATTGTTGGCGAAAGTGACCGTGCCGTACGTGAGCCCCAGCCCGCCCCGGAAAATGCTATTGTAGAAGGCCGTGTTGTTGCCGTTGAGCAGGTTGATGGTGCTGCTGCCGGCGTTGAGCACGACGGGCGTGGTCGTGATGCCCGCCGCCGTAATGCTGGCCACGTCCCAGGCGTAGTTGCTCACGGCCGCATTGGCATCGTTGCGGGTGTTGGTGCCCAGCAGATTTAGCACGCTCGCGCCCAGGTTCACCGTTGGCGGCGATAGGCTCCGGGGCCCCGCCGGCCCCGAGCCGGTGCTGTACACCCCATAATTAAAGGCGTAGCCGCTGCTGAAAGCCTGCGCGCTGATAACATGGTCGTTGGTGGTGAACGTGCCCGACTCCACGAACACGCGCCCGGTGGTGGTCACGTCATCCAGCAGCGCGTAAGTGCCCCCTGGGGTCCGAAACCACAGGTGCGCCGCCAGCGGCTGGCCGGCCGTGGTGAGCGAGTAGCTGCCCCCGCCCGGCTGGCCCAGAAACACATCGGCCGCCAGCGCCTGCGTCAGGCTGGCTGGCCCCACCAGCGTCAGCGAGCCGGCCACCGTGAGCATGCACCGGGAGGTCGCGCTCAGCATGGGCTTGTTCGTCACGCCCGTCCAGTCCATGTCGCGGCACTGCTGGCCGGTCAGGTCCAGGGTCACGGCCTGGCCCGGGGCCGTGAAGGAATTGGCATCGAAATGCACGTTGGTGAATACATTGGGCAGGCAAGTAGCGCCCCCGGCAGGGCCGCCGCTGGTGCCGGCCCAGTGGCTGGCGTCGTGCCAGCGGCCGCTGTTGCCCACCCAGTAGAGGTCGGTCACGGGCAGGCCCGTGATGGCGATGCCCGAGGTGCCGCCCTGGTTGGCGCTGGCGGTGGCCACGGCGGCCCCGTTGGCCGGGTAGCCGCTGCTGCCATCCGTGAAGGTGAGGTCCTGCAGCACCGCGTAGCTGAGCGGAGCCGAGGCCCAGCCCCCGCTGCGCGCCAGAATGGCCGGGCTGCCCGCCAGCATCGACTGCACCGTGCCGAGGCCCGCGCAGCCGCCACTTGTGGCCAGGGTGGCCCCGCTGCCAAAGCTCAGCACCTTCGTGCTGCCCGTGCCCACCAGCAGCGCCGCATCGGGCCCCAGCGTGAGGCTGCCGCCGGCGCTGATGGTGGCGGCGCTGTTCAGCGTAGCCCGGCTGCTCACGGTAAGGGCATTGAACGACGAGTTGGCTACGTTGAAGACCACGCCATTTCCCGAATTCACGGCTACCGTATTGAAAGCAAATGCCTTGCCGGTGGTAAAGCTGACCGGGCTGGTGTAGTTGGTGAGGGCCCCGGCGCCCACGTTGAGGGTGCTGGTGCCGGCCGTCAGCGTTAGGTTGGGGTTGCTCAGGTTGAGCGCGCCGGGGGTGGCCTGCACCAATAGCGTGGTCGTGCTGCTGCCCAGGTCGAGGGTGCCCGCCACCGTGCTCGCCACAGCAGTTGAGCCCGTGTAGGTAGTCAGGGTACTGAATGTGAGCGAGACACTGCCAAAGCTCACCAGGCGAGCCGCCGAAATGTTCACCACCGCCCCCGATGCGCCGTTGAAAGTGCTGGTAAATGCCCAGCCGCCGGCGGCGTTGTCAAAGAGCAGCGTCGTCCCAAACGGTACGCCCTGCATATCCACCACCGCGCCGGTAGCGGCCGCCAGCATCCGGTGGGGCACGTTGATAACGGGCGTCGTGGCCATTGTGGCGGTGTAGTGCAAGTCGCCGTTTATCTCCAGCACGCCGCTGGCTCCCTGCACGAAGGTGGCCTGGCGCACGTTGCCGCTCCAGGTCATATCGCGGCAGGTCACGGTGCCCACAATGGTTACCCGCTGGCTGTTGGCTGTGAAAGAAGTGGCGTCGAAATACACGTTATCGATGTTTTTCGGCACGTTGGCGTAGGCATTGCCGGCCCCGCCGCTGGTGCTGGCCCAGTGGCTCATGTCGGTCCAGGTGCCGGTATTGCCCACCCAGTAGTAGCTGGCGGCGCGGGCAGTTGCACTCAGGCCCAGCAGGCAAAGCAGCAGGCAGAAGCACCTTAGCGCGGCGCTGGCCAGCCAAGAGCCAGGTAAAGAAAATCGCATAAAATATTCCGTGATGCCGGTTGCTAGGCCAACCGGGTACCAAAGAATATCAAACTAGCAAATACCTGTTAGTCAGTTTTTTACTAATTATTTCAGTTGATTGCTCTTCCTGGGTATGGAGTATTGTTCCAGCATCGGGAGCCGGGGGTTGTGCAGCAGCAGGGAAAGCAGCACAATGCAAGAGGCCCTGTCTGTATTAAAAACGACGCAATGGGCTTCGTTTTCAATACAGACAGGGCCTCATAATCTCCGGCGGAGTCGGCCTTAAACTTTCACGTCGTAGCGGTCAAGCATCATCACCTTATCCCACGCCTTCACAAAGGCCTTCACGAAGCGCTTGTGACCATCGCTGCCGGCGTACACTTCCGCAACAGCGCGTAACTGGCCGTTGGAGCCGAAGATTAGGTCGGACCGGGTGGCCACGAAGCGGCTTTCACCCGTCGCGCGGTTGTCGAGCGAGAAGGTCATGCCCTTCGCGTCCGCCTTCTTCCAATCGAAATCCGTGCTTGTGAGTACGGTGAAGAAATCATTGGTAAGCACCCCCACGCGGTCGGTAAAGATGCCGTAGGGGGAGCCGTCGTGGTTGGCGTTCATGGCCCGCAAGCCACCCGTCAGCGCTACCCACTCCGGCGAGGTGAGCGAGAGTAGCTGCGCCTTATCAAGGAACATTTCTTCCGGAGAAACGTCCTGCGAAATTTCACCAAACCCCTTGTCGAGGTAGTTGCGGAAGCCATCGGCCACGGGCTTCAGCCACGTAAACATCTCAATGTCGGTGAGTTCCTGCGTGGTGTCGCGGCGGCCCGGCGTGAAGGGCACCTCGGTGGCCACGCCCGCATCGGCCGCTGCTTTTTCGAGCGCGGCGCAACCGCCCAGCACGATGAGGTCGGCGAGCGATACTTTCCTGCCTCCCTGCTGCTGGCCGTTGAATTCGTCCATTATCGTGCGCAGGGCCGCAATAACCGGTACTGTGCGGCGGTTCACCGCCCAGTCCTTTTGCGGGGCCAGCGCGAGCCGCCCGCCATTGGCACCGCCGCGCTTGTCGCTACTGCGGTGCGTGACGGCGGCCGAAAACGCGGTGTACACCAAATCAGACCCGGAAATGCCCGCTGCCATAATCGACTTCTTCAGCGCCGCGATATCCGCAGCTTCGATTACAGTGTAGTCGGCTACCGGGATGGGGTCCTGCCAGAGCAGGTCGTTTTCGTTGCGCTTCTCGGCCCCGAGGTAGCGCTCGCGCGGGCCCATGTCGCGGTGGGTCAGCTTGTACCAGGCTTTGGAAAAGGCCTGGGTGAAGGCGTCGAAATCGTTGAGGAATTTCTCGCACACCTTGCGGTATTCGGGGTCTTCCTTCAGGGCGATGTCGGTCGTCATCATCATCAGGGCGTTCATCTGGCCGGGGATGTGCGCGTCGGGCGTTTTGGGTGCGCTCTTGTCAACCGGGGTCCACTGCATGGCACCGGCCGGGCTCTTGGTCTGCTCCCAGTCAAATTTGAACAGGTTGATGAGGTAGTCGTTGTCCCACTGGGTGGGGTTTGGCGTCCAGCTGCCCTCAATGCCGTTGGTCATTGTGTCTTCGGCATTGCCCTTGCCCCTGGGGTTGTGCCAGCCCAGGCCCATCTGCTCCATCGGCGCAATCTCGGGCTGGGCCCCGATTTCGGCGGCCGGCACCATGCCGTGGCTCTTGCCGAAGGCGTGGCCGCCGGCAATAAGGGCCACGGTCTCCTCGTCGTTCATTGCCATGCGGGAGAAGGAAATGCGAATATCCCGCGCCGAGCCCAGCGGGTCGCCCTTGCCGTAGGGGCCTTCGGGGTTCACGTAAATCAGGGACTGGTGCGTGGCCCCGAGCGGGTTTTCGAGGTCGTAGTCGGCATCGCCGTTCTGGCCGCGCCAGCGCTTGTCGCGCGTCACCATGCTGTCGGGCGTGTTTACTTTCTTGCCGTCCCACACCTCGGGGCCCCAGTACGTGCTATCGTCGGCCTCCCAGGCATCGTGGCGGCCGCCGGCGAAGCCGTAGGTGGGAAAGCCCATAACTTCCAGCGCGCAGTTGCCGGTCAGCACGATAAGGTCGGCCCAGGACAGGGCGCTGCCGTACTTCTGCTTGATGGGCCAGAGGAGGCGGCGCGACTTGTCGGTGTTGCCATTGTCCCACCAGCTGCTGATGGGCGCGAAGCGCTGCAGCGCCTCCCCGGCGCCCCCGCGGCCGTCGGCAATGCGGTAGGTACCGGCCGAGTGCCAGGCCATGCGAACCATCTGCGGGCCGTAGTTATGGTAGTCCGACGGCCACCAATCCACCGAAGAAGTCAGGAAGCCTTTGATTTCCTGCTTCAGCGCCTCCAGGTCGATGGCGTTGAATGCCTCGGCGTAGTTGAAGTCCTCCCCGAGCGGATTGGCCCCAGGGGCATTGTGGTGCAGCAGCTCCACGCGCAGCCGGTTGGGGTACCAGTCGGACAGGGTGGGCGAAGCGCCTTCCGCGCCGCCGATGCGGTCGCCGCCGAAGGGACATTTGCCGCCCATTTCGAATGTTGTGGTGTCGGTCTTGTCGTTGGTTATGTGCATCATACTGGTTTCGTGAAATGTCGTCGAATGTGGATAGGCCGTTGGTGGTGCGTCGCTGCATCACTAAGCAGCAACGCTTCAGGTTATTGTGAATCAAAAATCGCTGCTGGCCTTACCCTGGTCACAGGCTCAGGCAAATGGCAAATGCTAATGCATAAGCAAATCCATCCATAGCAGTTCAGGTTAAACGCAGGCGCGAGCCTTGCGGCCACATTCTAAGCAAACCTTAAGGCACCTGATGCGGGCGAAGTATTGGGGGCAGCACCATATAAATACCGGGCTGATTGAAAAGGTTATACCCAAAATTCGCCGGACCGAAATTTGACCTCACCTTTACGGGCTATTTTCCAAGTACTGTCGGGATGAACGCAACGCAACAAGAAGAGAAAGAATACCTGGAAGTAATTAAGGAGAAGCTGACGCTGGCCATTCGGCGGATAGACGGCTCCGTCCGGCAGTTTTCCGACGAGCTGCGGGAGAAAAAGGAGTACATCCATGAGCACCAGTCCGGCATGGACGATGCCGACATGGTGTCGGCCGGCCAATCTATTGACCGCATGGCGTTTACCGGCGAAGCAGCCGTGGGCCAGAAGCGGAAGCTGCTCAAGCTGGGGCAGTCGCCCTACTTTGGCCGCATCGACTTTGTACCCCAGGGGCAGGCAAAACTGCCGGTGTACATCGGGGTGTATTCCTTCATGGATGACCAGCGCCGCAGCCTCATCTACGACTGGCGGGCCCCGGTTTCGTCCATGTTTTATGATTTTGAACTGGGCGAAGCCGCCTTCGCCACGCCTTCGGGCCTGATTCAGGGCACCATTGAGCTGAAGCGGCAGTACAAAATCCGGGATGGCCGCCTGGAATTCATGCTCGAAAACGACGTGAACATTCACGACGACGTGCTGCAGCGCGAGCTGGCCAAGTCCTCCGACGACAAGCTGAAGAACATCGTGGCCACCATTCAGCGCGACCAGAACGCGGTTATTCGCAACGAAACCGCGCAGGTGATGGTCATTCAGGGCGTGGCCGGCTCGGGCAAAACCTCCATTGCCCTGCACCGCATTGCGTTCCTGCTCTACCGCTACCGCGAAACCATTGGGGCGAAGGACGTGCTCATTATCTCGCCCAACAAGGTTTTCGCCGACTACATCTCCAACGTGCTGCCCGAGCTGGGCGAAGAGCACATTCCCGAGCTGGGCATGGAAGAGCTGGCGGCCGATTTGCTCGACCACCGCTACTCGTTCCAGACCTTCTTCGAGCAGGTTTCCGCGCTGCTCGATAACCACGACCAGGCGTTTATTGAGCGCATCCGGTTCAAGTCGTCGTTCGAGTTCCTCAGCCAGCTCAACCAGTACCTTATTTACGTTGAGAACAACTACTTCACGGTGAAGGAGCTGCGGGTGGGTAGCACCGTGGTTCCCCTGCCGTTTATGCTGGCCAAGTTCAAGACCTTCCACCGGGTGCCGCTCCTGAAACGCTTTGCGCTGGTGGCCGAGGAAGTACGGGCCTACGTGCGCGATGCCACCAAGCGCAAGCTCACCGGGCACGAAAAAAACACGATTGGCGAGGCCATTCCCCGCATGTTCCGCTTCCATCAGGTGCTGGACCTGTACCGGGATTTCTACCGCTGGCTGGGCAAGCCCGACCTGTTCAACATCGACCACCGCCTGCACCTGGAATACGCCGACGTTTTTGCCCTCATCTACTTGCGCCTGCGCCTGGAAGGCATCAGTACCTACGACCACGTGAAGCACTTGCTGGTAGACGAGATGCAGGACTACACCCCCGTGCAGTATGCCGTGCTGTCGCGCATATTCCTGTGCCGCAAAACCATTCTGGGCGATGTCAGCCAGACGGTGAACCCGTACAGCTCTTCCTCGGCCGAAACCATCGAGCGCGTATTCCCGCAGGCCGATGTGGTGAAGCTGTACCGCAGCTACCGCTCTACCGTCGAGATTACGGCCTTCGCGCAGCGCATCACGCCCAACCCCCACATCATCCCCCTGGAGCGCCATGGGCAGGAACCCGTGGTAGCGCGCTTCGCCAGCAGAAACGAGGAGTTGCAGGCCATCCAGCAGCTGCTCACGGCCTTTTTCAGCTCCGGAAATCATTCCCTGGGCATCATCTGCAAAACTCTGCGGCAGGCCGAGGAAGTACACCAGGCGCTGGAAGCGCCCGGCATCTACCTGCTCACCGACGAGTCCACGACCTTCAAGGAAGGCGTCATCATCACCACTGCTCACCTGGCCAAGGGCCTGGAATTCGATGAAGTCATTCTGCCGTTCGTTTCTGCCCTTAACTATAAAACGGAGGTCGACAAAAGCATGCTCTACGTGGCCTGCACCCGGGCCATGCACCAGCTAACACTAACGCATACCGGTGATATCACGGCTTTCTTAGCCCTGCCGTAACATCGTTTTGGGGGGGATTTGACGAGGAATTAAAGCAGTTTTCAGGTTCGTGTACACGTAGCGCGAACTTTGTAGTTCGCGTCCCCGCGCCGTCAGCGTAGTTCTAACGGCGCGGGGACGCGAACTACAAAGTTCGCGCTACTGCCTGCGGGCCTCATAAGCTGTACCTAAACCCGAAAACTGCTCTAGGTAAGTGGTAGCCGGCGCACGGGCAGGGCGACGACGGTAGAACGGCTACAGCGTCACCCCGCCCGTCAGCCGGATATCGCGTGACGAGCTGCCCACCAGTACGTTGAACTTGCCCGGCTCCAGCACCCAGCTTTTCTTCGCCTCATCGTAATACTGAAACGCGCCGGCGTCCAGCGCCACGGTCAGGGCTTTGGATTCGCCAGGCTTCAAAAACACCTTTTCGAAGCCTTTGAGCTCCTTTTCGGGGCGCTTAACGCTGGCTTTTTCGTCCTTTACGTACACCTGTACTACCTCGGCGCCGGCTACTTTGCCGGTGTTGGTAACGGTCAGTTTCACGGTGGCGCTTTTGGGGCCGGGCGTTACGGTGAGGGCGCTGTATTTGAAGGTGGTGTAGCTCAGGCCGTGGCCGAAGGCGTATTGGGGGGCCACATTGTAGGTATCGTAGTAGCGGTAGCCCACCCAGATGTCGTCCTTGTAGGTCTGTTTCAGGGGTTCGCCGGGAGTGCTGGGGTACTCGCCCAGCTTCATGGCGGGGGCGTCTGCCAGCTTCACGGGGAAGGTGAAGGGCAGTTTGCCGGACGGGTTCACGTCGCCGAATAGAATGTGAGCCAGCGCGTTGCCGCCTTCCATGCCGGGGTACCAGGCTTCGAGCACAGCCCGGGACTGGCCGGCGAAGGCGGCCACCTCAATCGGCCCGCCGCCGAGCAGCACCACCACCGTATTGGCGTTGGCGGCCTGCACGGCCTGCACCAGCTCAACCTGGCCGAAGGGGAGTTGCAGGTCGGGCTTGTCGGTGCCTTCGGCGTCGTAGGCGTTGTCGCTCCACTTGGTGTAGTCGTAGCCGTGGAACGAGCCGCCCACGTAAATCACCACGTCGGCGGCTTTGGCGGCGGCCACGGCCTCGGCTATTAGCTTAGGGTCGGCCTTTTGGTCGCGGGCAATGGTGTAGCCCGGGCTGAAGGTGACCGTGGCCCCGCTGCCCAGCGCGTTCTTGATTCCCTGCAGGGCCGTAATCTCATATTTGGCCTTGAGTTGGGCGCTGCCGCCGCCGCCGGCGTTCTCGCGGGTAGCGTTGGCCCCGATAACGGCCACCGTTTTCACGGTCTTTTTCAGGGGCAGAATGCCGTCGTTTTTCAGCAGCACGATGCCTTCCTCGGCCACTTTCAGGGCTGTGGCCTGGTGCTCCTTCGTGTTGTAAGTGCCCGGCTGGCGCCTGGTGCCGCCCAGCATGTGCGTGGCAAACTCAACCCGCAAAATGCGCCGCACCTTGTCGTCGAGCAGTGGCAGCAGCGCAGGGTCTTTTTTGATGGCTTCAAGGGCGGGGTCGGCCAGGAAAAAACGGTTATAGAGGCTTTGGCTGCTGCCGTTTACCAGGTCGGGCTGGCCGGTTTCGCCCGAGGCCGTGGCGCTTTGGTCGAGGCCCTTGCTCATGAGCACCAGGTCGGTGCCCATTTCTAGGTCGGTGCCGTTGCGCAGGGCGTTTTGCGTGGAGTGCACCGAGCCCCAGTCACTAATTACCAGTCCCTTAAAACCCCATTCGCCCTTTAGAATAGTGTTCATCAGGTAGGCGTTTTCGGTGGCGTAGGTGCCCCGAAACTTGTTGTACGAGCCCATGAGCGAATACACGCCGCCCTGCTGCACGGCGGCCCGGAAGCCCGGCAGGTAGATTTCGCGCAGGGCCCGCTCGCTCACGTTCACGTCGATGTCGTCGCGGTGGACTTCCTGGTTGTTCAATGCGTAGTGCTTCACGCAGGCCGATACGCCCTGCGCCTGCACGCCCTTGATGTAGCCCACCACCATGCGCGACACCAGGTACGGGTCCTCGCTCAGGTACTCGAAATTGCGCCCGTTGAGTGGGGCGCGCACGATGTTGATGCCGGGGCCCAGAATCATGTCCTTGCCCCGGGCGCTGGCTTCCTGGCCCAGCACGGTGCCGTAGGCGTAGCCCAGGGCGGGGTTCCAGGTGGCGGCCAGGGTGTTGTTGGTGGGCAGGTAGGTGCCCGCGTCTTTGGCGTCTTTCACGCCGCGCCAGTCGCGGCCCTGCTCGGGGCGCACGCCATGCGGGCCGTCGGAGGTCATCAGCTCGGGGATGCCCAGGCGGGCAATGCCGCCCGAGGCGAAGGCCGAGTTGGCGTGAATCATCTTGATTTTCTCTTCCAGCGTCATTTGCTTAAGCAGGGCTTCGACTTGCGCATCATTCGCCGTGAGGGCGGCCTGCTGGTTGGTTACGGCGGTGGCTACGGGCTTGCGCTGGGCCGCCACCGGGCCGACCGCCGCGAACGTGGAAAAAGCAGCACCCAGAAAAACCGGGAAGCGGGGGAATTTAGGAGACATAAGAATAGTGAAAAAGCGCAGAGGCGGGCAGTAGCTACCGCTCGCCTCCACGGATGTAAATGCGGATTATCATTCCTGAAAAAACTTCCCCGGCCAGCCGATTTGCTGTTCCCACCACTCGGCGGCCGGCCGGTTCCGTTTTTGAAATGAAGCTGTTTAGAAAATCGGATTGCGCCGGTCTGACCGCCCTAGGCGGTCCGACCGGTTGTCGTTGGCATCGGCCCAACAAGCACTGGCGTCGTTCTCGCGGCAACCGGTCAGACCGCCTAGGGCGGTCAGACCGGAACAACGACTTTGGGCTGACTTTCCAAACAGCTTCAATAGCTTCATTCAGCAGGTCGCTGCTGGATTGGAATGCAGTATTTATTTAGGGGTGAGGATGTTGCGACGCTTAGTAGCCGGGGTTCTGGGTCAGGTTCCGGTTCACATCGCGCTCCACCTGCGGAATCGGGAGTAAGTCGTTGAACGACTTGATGCCTTTGGCGAGCAGGTTGGGGTTGTTGAGCAGCGTTTTGGTGCGTTTCAGGTCGTACCAGCGGTCCATCTCGAAGGCCAGCTCGTAGCGGCGCTCCTTCAGCACGGTGGCCTGGCTGGTGTTGGTGGCGGCGGGCAGGCCGGCGCGGGTCCGAATGGCGTTGAGGGCCGCCAGTGCGCCGGTACCGCCGGCCTCGGCCTTAATCAGGTACACATCGGCGAGGCGCAGAATGGGCACATTCAGGGGCGAATCCCAGATGGTGGACAGCGTGCCGGCGTAAAATTTGCGCACGTTGAAGCCGTTGGGGTCGCCTTCCAGCTTGGCGGGCTGCACCTGCACGTTGCCCTGGGCATCGCGGGGGCCGTCGGTGTAGAGGTCGCCGGGTACGAACATGGTCACGGCCTTGCGCCGGTCGCCGGTTTCGTAGCCGTCGGCAAACTCCTTCTCCGGGATATTGAAGCCGTAGCCGCCGCTGCTCACCACGTAGGGACTGCCGAAAAAGCGCGCGCCCCAGAACTCGTTGATGGCCGAGCCCGGCCCTTCGAGAATGTAACCATTGAGGCCGCTTTTGAACTGCACCTCAAACAGCGACTCCTTGCCGTTCTCGTTTTCCAGCTTGAAGTTGTCGCCATAGTTAGCCCACAGGCCTTTGCCATCGGCCAGAGCCGCGGTAATGGTCAAATCGGCCTGGCTGGCGGCATTGGTCATGTCGCCCTGCGTGAGATATACCTTGGCCAGCATGCCCATGGCCGAGAGCTTGCTGGCCCGGCCCACATCGTCGTTGGAGTAGGTAGAGGGCAGGGGCAGGTTTTTTATGGCCTCGGTCAGGTCGATGACAATCTGCGCGTAAACCTTAGCAGCCGGCTCGCGGCTTACGCTGGCGGCGGCGGCGGGGCTCACGGCGGGCGTCAGCACCAGCGGCACGTCGCCGTAGGCCCGCACCAGGTAGAAGTAGTACAGGGCCCGCAGAAACTGCGCCTCGCCCAGACACCGGCTCTTGATGGCGGCGTCGATTACCTTGATGTCGGGTACGTGCAGCAGCACCTGATTGGCCGCGCCAATGCCCAGATAGGCCCGCTGGAAGTGGTCGGTAATGACGGGGTTGCTGGGCGGAATCGTGTAGTTGTCGAGCTGTTGAAACTCGATGCCGTCGGCCGCGCCGCCACCGCCCACGTAGGAATTGTCGGCCATGATGTCCATCATCCACAGCGAATGATTGACCATGCCGGCCTGCTGCAGCTGCGTATACGCCGCGTTGGCAGCCTGAATGGCATCGGTCTGGGTGGTGTAGAACGTTTCGGTCGAGGCCGCGTTGCGCGGCTTGAGGTCCAGGTAGTCTTTGGTGCAGCCGCCGGTGCCGAGCAGCCCCAGCGTGAGCAGCATCGTGCTCAGGACTTGCTTTTTGAAAAGTAATGGGTTCATCAACTTGGTCAGTTAAGAGTCAGGAATGGGAGGAAGATGTGCTAAGGGCGTGTCGACCCGTGCTTAACCGGTAGTGCAAAGGCAGACCGGCAGCACACGCATTGCCAAGCGCTTATCACGGGCTAGAAGCCGAAGTTTACCCCGGCCAGGAAGGCGCGGGCCTGCGGGTAGATGCCGCGGTCGACGCCCAGGCTGTTGCCCTGGTTGCCCAGCTCCGGGTCGAAGCCGGTGTATTTGGTGAACGTGGCCAGGTTCTGGGCACTCACATACACGCGGATACGCTGGCTGTGCAGCGTGGTGAGCAGCGACTGGGGCAGGGTATAGCCCAGCGTGAGCAGCTTGATGCGCATGTAGGAGCCATTTTCCAGGTAGTGGCTCGATATGCGGTTGTTCTGGTTCGGGTCGTTGAACACGGCGCGGGGCACGGTGGTGTTGGTGTTCGTCGGCGTCCAGCGGTCCAGGGCAATGGTGCCGGCGTTGGAGGCTGCGGCCAGGCCGCCTTCCAGGTAGTAGCGGTTCAGGTTGTACACGTCGTTGCCCTGCGCGCCTTGCAGAAACACGTTCAGGTCAAAACCTTTGAAAGTGAACGTGTTGTTCAGGCCGTAGGTGAACTTTGGGTTGGGATTGCCGATGAAGGCCCGGTCGTCGTCATTCACCACGCCGTCGCCGTTCACATCCTTAAACTTGATGTCGCCGGGGGCCGTGCCCGAGCTCTGGTAAAAGCCGGTGGGCGACTTGGCGTTCAGCGCCGCCAGCTCATCTTTCGATTGAATAATGCCATCGGCCACAAAGCCGTAGAACGCGCCCAGCGGCTGGCCCACGTCGTAGCGCACCAGGCTGGACCCGCCCCGGATGCCCTGCCCGTTGAAGGGCTTGCCGATGCCGAGCGAGGTAATCTCGCTGCGATAGGCGGAGATATTCAGCGTCGTGCTCCAGGAAAAGCCCTGGTCGGCGCTCACAAAGTTGTTGGTGGTCACGGACAGGTCCACGCCCCGGTTGCGCGACGAGGCGGCGTTGGTCGGCACCGCGTCGCGGGTACCCGATACGTAGGTGGCCGGCACGTAGAGCAGCAGGTTGGGCGAGGTGCGGCTGTAGAGGTCGAGCGAGGCCGTTACCCGGTTCTTGAACAGGCCCAGGTCTACGCCCACATTGTACTGTACGTTAGTCTCCCAGGCAATGTCGGGGTTGGGCAGGCGGGTGGGCACGCTGCCCTGGGCCGTGCCCTGGCTGCCGGTGCCAAACACGTAGCCCGTGCCCGGCCCGCTATACGAGCTTATCGAAGAGTTGATGAGGGCGGTGTAAGCAAAGGTGCCGGCGTTCAGGGGGTTGCCTACTTTGCCGTAGCCTGCCCGCAGCTTCAGGTTGCTGATGGCCTCCACCTCCTTGAGGAAGTTTTCTTCCGACAGCCGCCAGCCCGCCGATACGCCGGGGAAGAAGCCGATGCTGTTCTGGCGCCCGAAGGCCGACGAGCCGTCGAAGCGGGCAATGGCCTGGAAGAGGTATTTGCCGGCAAACTCGTAGTTCAGGCGGCCAAAGTAGCTCAGCAGCCGACTGCGGCTGTTACCGCCGTTGTTGGCTATCTGGGCGTTAATGGGGCCCTGGTCCAAAATCTGTAGGGTGTTGGTGGGGTAGCCGGTGCGGCTGGCCCCCAGGTAAAAGTTGTCGAACTGCTGGGCCGACTGGCCGAGCAGCACAGTGAAGTGGTGGTTTGCCGCAATGGTGCGGTCGTAGGTGGCGGTGTTCTCAAGCAGGTAGCTGGGCGCGTAGTTGGAGCTGCTGCTCGCTGAGGCATTCTGGGGGTTGTATTTCGACGACCCCACGATGGATGGATTGAACTGGTCGTTCTGGTTGAACTGCAAATCGGCGCCCACACTGCTGCGCAGGCGCAGGCCGGTCAGGGGCTCCAGCTCGGCGTAGAACGTGGTGGTGGCCCGGTTGCGGTTGTTCTTGTTGGTGGCGCGCAGGGCCTTGGTCACCGGGTTTTCCTCGCCGAAATTGTCTTCCGGCGTGCTGCCGAACTCGTAAAACCCGCCCGTCGAATTATACACCGGCAGGAAAGGCGGCGCCTGAATAGCCAGCTGAATGGGGCCACCAAACTCGTCGTTCTCGCCGTTCAGCGGATGCTCTTCCTGGTGGCTGAGGGCCAGCGTATTGCCAATTTTCAGGATTTTAGACAGCTGCACCTCGCCATTGGTACGCAGGGTGAAGCGCTGGAAATCGGAGCCGATAATGATGCCGTCCTGCTGGAAATAGCCCGCGCTCACCGCGTAGCGTGCCTTTTCGCTGCCGCCGGTGGCCGAAATCGAGTAGTTCTGAATCTTGGCCTGCCGAAAAATCTGGTCCAGGTAGTTGGTGGAAGGCAGGGCCGCGATTTTGGCGGGCGTGTTGAAGCGGGAGTTCAGCGCCCGCGTATCGTTTGGAAACTGCGCGTTGTAGTTGTTGCGGGCCTCGTTATTGAGCTCGGCATACTGCTGCGCATTCAGCAGGCCCACCTTGTTCCACACGTTCTGCACGCCCACATAAGCGTCGATGTTTACATTGGAGGTGCCGGCCTTGCCGCGCTTGGTGGTAATGAGCACCACGCCGTTGGCGGCGCGCAGGCCGTAGATGGCCGTGGCCGACGCATCTTTCAGTACGTCAATGGTTTCAATGTCATTCGGGTTGATGTTGTTAATCTCCGTACCCGTGGCGTTGCCATTGCCATCTACCGCCGAGGGCAGCGGAAAGCCGTCCACCACATACAGCGGCGAGTTGTTGCCGGCCGAGGTGATGCCCCGCACCCGGATAGACGTGCCGCCCTGCCCGCCCGGCGCGCCGCCGTTGGACACCACCTGCACCCCCGCCGCCCGGCCCTGAATGGCCTGCGCGGGGTCGGCCACCGGCTGCGACGCAATGTCGCGGCCCGATACCGACGCCACGGCGCCCGTCACGCTCTGGCGCTCCTGGGTGCCGTAGCCCACCACCACTATTTCCTTCAGCGCCTGCGTATCGTCGGCCATCCGGATGGCCAGGCTCGTCGTAGCTCCCGTCACCGGTATTTCCTGCCGCACAAATCCTACCGAGCTGAAAACCAGCACGCTGTTTTCGGGAGCATTGAGGCTGAAGCTGCCATCGGCTCCGGTGGAGGTGCCAATGCTGGTGCCCTTCACGAGCACCGTCACGCCCGGCAGGCCCTCGCCGTTGGGCTGCGTCACGCGGCCCGACACCGGCACATCTGCCACCGGCTTTAGGGCCCACGGCGCCGCTGCGGCGCGCGGCCCCGCAACGGCGGGGCTCGCAATGGATGGCAGTCCGCTCACACCAAGGAGCACTGCGCTCTGCAAGAGGTTTTTGTAAGAGAATGGAAGCATACGTTTGAGATTAAGTGGGAATTTTTAGGGTAAAACGAAGTTTTTCAATCCTGACGCAAGGGCAATAGGCAAGCCGAGCCGGGCGCTGACAGCACCCTGGAAATCAATTCGAAATAGCGTATGAATCTGAGCCGGCTTATTGCAATAGCTTATCAATAAGCCTCTTGTGCGGTATTATCGTGCGTTCAGCTCGCATGGGTGGGCAGGAAACGATTGCTGAGTTTTAGCTATCAGGAAGCGAAGCGGGTGCGGGTCGCGGGACTTGATGAGAAGCGGCAGTAACGGGGGATGCTGGTAGCGGCCGTACGGGAAAGGGAGCAGCAGCCGGCCAGGCTGATAAGAGACGCTCAAGCGGGGTAGTCCGGGCGCCTTTTCTGCGATATTTGTAGGGTAAATGTAAACACAATTTTGTAATGCGTCTACTTTACGCAATGAAAAATTCCTGTTATGAATAATTCCGAAGACGTTGTTGATTTCGTGCACAATGGGCATAAGCGTTATTTGCCGCATTTATCCATCGATTGCGTCATATTTGGCTACCACGACCAGCAGCTGAAAATTTTGCTAATCCGCTACCACGACCAGGAAAACTGGAGCTTGCCCGGCGGCTTTGTGGAGCGCCGGGAAGCGTTAACCGCCGCCGCTCACCGCATTCTGTATGAAAAGACGCGGCTCACCAACCTGTTTTTGCAGCAGTTTTACACCTTCGGCGACAGTCCTATCCGGCTGGACCATATCGAAATCCAGAACAACCACAACAAGGTCTACGCGAAGGCCAACGTCGCCATCAGCGACGACCATTGGCTGTCGAAGCGCACGCTCTCGATTGGGTACTATGCCCTGGTAGACTACCAGGCCGTCACCATCACCCCGGAGTTTTTGGTGGAAGGGTACAGTTGGGTCGACATCAACAGCATTCCGCCGTTGCAGTACGACCACAACGAAATCATCGATAAGGCGCTGGTTACGCTTCGCTCGCAGATTTACCAGCAGGCCATTGGCCAGAACCTGTTGCCGGAGAAATTCACGCTGCCCGAAATTCACTCGCTGTACGAATCCATTCTGGACCGGCAGTTCGACCGCCGCAACTTCCGCAAAAAGCTGCTCGCCCTCGGCCTCGTCACGCAGCTGGAAGAGCGCCGGAAAATTGGGCAGCACCGCTCGCCCTTTCTATATGCCTTCAATCCGGAAATCGCGAATAAACCGTTTGAAGCAGGAGCAATGACAGCGTTTTAAATCGGATAGGTGTTTAGCTCAGTTATCAAGTTAAACCCGTCATAAGGGGTTTGCGAAAATGGAGTAGCGTGCGGGGGCAAGCTCCGCCCCTACATCCTGGAAGCCTCCATTAGCATAACCTGCCAAACTAGAGGTAAGGTCTCGCTGCATAATGCTGCTCCGGATAGTGAAGCTGTTTAGGAAGTGCCCGAAAATAGGAAGCTCGTCATTTCGAGCGCAACCGGGGAATCCCGCGTGAACAGTGGAACGACACCTGGAGCAGTTTTCAGGTTCGTGTACACGTAGCGCGAACTTTGTAGTTCGCGTCCCCGCGCCGTATCAACAATTCACTAATGGCGCGGGGACGCGAACTACAAAGTTCGCGCTACGTGTACACAACCCCGAGCGAGATTCCTCGGCTGCGCTCGGAATGACGTTCTGAACAGCTTCATTGATAAGGTCCGATAATGTTTACTTATCGGACCTTATCACTATCTTCGCTTTTGCCTCCCCGAAGTCGCGGTTTTACTCCTTTATATATAGGTCGCATGGAAAACGGTTCCGCTCTCTCGATTCCGGTCAGCTCGTCGGCGGCGCTCGCGCACCTGGCCGAGCACACCAACCGCTACGTGGAGGCCGGGCTGAGCGGCGCGGCCAACACGGCTAGGGCCTATGCCGGGGATTTGAAACGCTTTGGCTTGTGGTGCGCCGAACACAGCCTTGAGCCGCTGCCGGCCTCGGTCGATACGCTCGCGGGATTTGTGACGCACCTGGCCGAAACCGGCAAAAAGGTAGCCACCATTCAGCGGCACTGCGCGGCCGTGGCCAAGGCCCATGCCTTGCGTGGGGTTGACTCGCCCACAGACGACAAGAAGTTCAAGGTGCTCATGGAAGGTATTGCCCGGCTCAAAGGGGGGCGCCAGAAACAGGCACCAGCTTTTACGCTGGTCAACTTCAAGCGCACGGTGAAAAGCATCGATGGCAAAACGTTGGCCGGATTGCGCGACCGGGTGATTTTGCTGCTGGGCTTCACCGGAGCCTTTCGCCGCTCGGAACTGGCCGCGCTCAACATTGAGGACTTATCCTTTTCCGAAGAAGGATTGATTGTGAACCTGGCCAGGAGCAAAACCAACCAGCTGGGGGCGGCTGAGGAAAAGGCCATTTTCTATTCGCCGGATTTTAAGCTGTGCCCCATTCGCACCCTGCAGGCCTGGGTGCAGCGGCTCGACCGGACCACTGGGCCCGTGTTTGTCTCCTTTCGCAAGGGCGAACGACTCACGGAGCGGCGGCTGACGGATAAGCACCTGAACTTAATTGTGCAGCGCTATCTGGGCCCGAAGTATTCGGCCCACTCCCTACGGGCATCCTTCGTAACCGTGGCGAAGCTAGCGGGGGCTGATGATTCGGAAGTCATGAACCAGACCAAGCACAAGACCAGCGAGATGATTCGCCGCTACACCCGCCTTGATAATGTGCGCCAGCATAATGCCGCCCAAAAACTGGGCCTATAGACTTTGGTTGAGCTCTTTTTGCCAGGTGCAGGCCGTTGCGATTTTAGCCGTTTGCAAACGGTATCGCTCGTACTTTCTATTTATTTTCTCCGGCCTTAAAAACTATTTTTAACGAGCAGTTTGCTCGGTAGCGGTAAATGCAGGCAACACGATATTAACGGATGAGGTGTGGGCTGAATTACCATCGCCGCTGCCCGATTTTGTGGGCATTTTCATTTTGCAACGCCCGATATACAAAGGGTTTTGCACTGTATTTAACGTACTATTTATATATTTTATTCACGTATTTCATGCTGGCTAAATTAGCGCACCGATATAATTTTCAAGCGTTAATTCAGTTACCTTAGCGTCGACATTGCTGTCGAATTAAAATCATTTTTCTCATTCACCCCTCCTTTCTATGAGCAAACTTCCTCTTTCAGTCCTGGCTGTAAGTTTACTAACGCTGGGCGCTGCATTTTCTAGCTGCAAAAAAGACAATACTGATATAAGTATTCTCTCGCCCGTTGCTGGCAACTTCGTAGGAACCGAAAAGTGCCCAACTACTCCTGGGGACCCTTACACCGTATCTATTTACAACCAGGCAAATACTGCAAATGGTAAAGTTTTTATCACCAACCTGTATGGCATTGGTGAGACGTACGAAGCTACGGTAGATGGCAAAAATATTACGATACCAAAGACGCCTTATCAGTACACGTATCTTGGGGTTACTTACCGTGGCACTATAACGGCTACCGGTAATGTTGAGGGCACTATCCTGACCCTTAACTACACCCTCGATGGGGATGACCCCGAGCAGTGCGCCTTCGTAGGCGACCGTGAGTTTCGTGGGCCAACGCATCAGGGACCCAACTAATTTGACTTTCCGGGGGATTGAGGAAGCTACGGAGTCAGCTCCTTTGCACTTATGCAACGTGCCTGGGAGCGGCTGTTTTTAATGGCCCGGCTGTCGCTGAAGTTGGCTGATTTATCCTTTATAAGTCGGGTTTATGCCCGTCGACAGGCAGCGAATGAGCGCCATTGCTATTTCTTAATTCAACCCGTTACTGCCCTTCATGCTACCGAATTCGGCACCACTTGATTGCGGTGACACCACGGGCATTAGCCTGTTGCTGCTGAAATTCTACGGTTCTGCTTCTCGCTATTTAACTAGGTGCTATTTGACCCTTTAAGGGTCTTACCGTAGCCGCTTAATTGGCGTTTCCCTAGCCATTGTGTAGCAAAATACAGTGCTAATTACGTGGTTTTATTTAACGGGATATTGTGAATGAACTATGTAGGCTTCAAGCTGCATATTTATTGCAATAATTAATACACAAACACCTGTTTTCTTGGAAATATTGATTCCGATTTCGGTTTTTTCTGGCAACGTGCCTGGAATTTAACTTAAATCGTGTCAAGCGCATTTCTACTTTTCTTTTACCCTTTCACATCGTGTTACCTCTTTTCCAAACCAACTAACTTCTTCAATGAAAAACAAACTATTTTGGATGGTGCTACTGCTGCTACTCGGCTCCTTTGGAGCAGCCTGGGCTCAGGAACGTACTGTATCGGGCAAGGTGATAGACCGCGCCACGAATGAAGGCTTACCCGGCGTGACGGTGCTGGTATCAGGTACTACCGTTGGCGTTGCGACAAATGCTGATGGCTCTTTCTCCCTGTCTGTTCCCAACGGGGCCACCGAGCTTCGCTTTAGCTCGGTAGGATATGTTGGCCAGCAACAATCAATTACCAACGGCAATGGCCCTTACACCATTGGCCTGGCTACCGACTCCAAGCAGCTGAACGAGGTAGTGGTGACGGCTTTGGGTATCGAAAAAGATAAGAAGACCCTTGGCTACGCAACCCAGACCATTGAGGCGGGCCAGCTCACGCAGGGCCGCGACCGCAGCGTGCTGAACTCGCTGCAAGGCAAGGTGGCCGGTGTGCAAATCAACAACGCTTCGGGCGGCGTAGGCAGCTCGACCCGCGTGGTGATTCGGGGCAACAAGTCCTTCTCGGGCAACAACCAGCCGCTGTACGTGGTGGATGGTATTCCGATTGACAACAGCTCGGTTGGAACTGGCGACAACCTCAACAACGGGGTGGATGCCGGTAACCGGGCCAACGACATTAACCCGGAAGACGTGGAATCGGTGACGATTCTGAAAGGGCCGGCCGCGACGGCTTTGTACGGTTCGCGTGCTGCTACCGGTGCCATCATCATCACCACCAAATCGGGCCGGGGCGCGGCCAAAGCTGGCAAGAAAGCCGAGGTAACCTTCACGTCGTCCTATGTAATCGACGACATTCTCATGCTGCCCAAAATGCAGAATGAGTTCGGCCAGGGCTATCCGCAGGATGGCTTTACCCGCATTGCCGATACGCGGGAGAACACCAGCTGGGGCCCCCGTTTCGATGGGGTGGACCGCGTTTGGGGCAACATCATTGGCAACCAGCAGCGTTCGAAGCCTTACGTGGGCTTGCCGAACAACATTCGTGACTTCTTCGACCTGGGCAAAACCTGGAACAACACCGTGTCGCTCGGTGGCGGCGATGTGAAGACGAACTACATCGTGTCGGCTTCCAATGTGCAGCAGTCGGGCATCACGCCGGGCACCAAGTATGAGCGGAGCTCGGTGAAAGTAGGCGGCGAAACCCACCTCACCAATAAGCTGACCAGCAGCGTAAGCGCTACCTATACCAACACGAACAGCGACCAGGCAGTAACCGGCCAGGGCAACAACTCCATCTATGACCAGCTGATTCAGACGCCCCGCGACATCAGCCTGCTGGAGCTGCGTGATATCAACAACAAGTTCAACGACATCAACGGGTTCTACAGCCCCTACACGGTGAACCCCTGGCAGATTCTCCACGACAACAAGTACCACAACGACGTGAACCGCCTCGTGGGCAATGCGCAGATTGGCTACCAGCTGAACGACCACATCAAGGCGAACTACCGCCTCGGCATGGACACGTACAGCGACCAGCGTACCCAGTTCACGGCCCGCCGCGACCCCACGACGGCCGGCTACCCCACCAGCACCGGCTACTACGCGGAGGACCAGATTAACTACCGCGAGATTAGCTCGGACATCATTGTTACCTACAACGGCAACATCACCAAAGATTTGACCATCAATGCACTGGTTGGTCAGAACTTCAACCAGCGCCGTTACGACCAAACCGGCATCGGCACCAACAACCTGGTGAGCAACTCCATCGGGCCCACGCTGAACAACAACAAGAACAACGGCTACCTGAACACCTCGCTTTCGCACACGCTGCGCCGCCTGGTAGGCGTGTACTCGACAGTTGACTTTGGCTACCGCGACTTCCTGTTCCTGGGCCTGACGGCTCGGAACGACTGGTCTTCGACGCTGCCGAGCAACAACCGCAGCTTCTTCTACCCGGCTATCAACGCTGGTTTTGTGTTCACCGACCTGCTGGGGCTCAAGGAAAACCGCTTCTTCAACTACGGCAAGCTGCGGGCCAACGTGGCCCAAGTGGGTAACGACGCCAGCCCATACCTGACGCGCTCCGTGTTCACCGTGACCAACGTGACGAATGGCTACACCGGTGGCGACTTGCAGTACCCCCTGGGTAATGTGGTGGGCTACAGCCAGGGCAACGTGATTGGCAGCACTACCCTCCAGCCCGAGATTACGAAATCGGTGGAAGTGGGCGCCGAGCTGCGCTTCTTCGGCAATCGCCTCACTACCGACGTTTCGCTGTACGACACCCGCAGCACCAAGCAAATCCTCACCATTCCGCTGCCTCCGGGCTCCGGCTTCACGGGTTTGGTGGGCAACGTGGGCGAAATCCAGAACAAAGGCATCGAGGTGTTGCTCAGCGGCACGGCGGTGAAAGTGGGTGGCTTCACCTGGGATATGTCGCTCAACTATTCGAAGAACGTGAGCAAGGTGCTCGCCACCACTCCTGATGGCAGCGACATTGCCATTGGTGGTTTGGGCGGCGTTACGCTCACGGCTCGCGTGGGCGAACCTTACGGCGTGTTCCGTACCAACGATATTCTGACCAACGACTTGGGTCAGGTAGTGGTATCGGCGGCTACCGGCACCCCCTTGAGCAGCCAGATAAAGACCGTGGGCAGCATCACGCCGCGCTACACGGCCGGTTTGAGCAGCACGTTTGCCTACAATGGCCTGTCGCTGACGGTGGTGGTTGACACCAAGCAGGGTGGCTCGATGTACTCGCGCACCCGTGCCACCCAGCGCTTTGCCGGTACGGCTCCCGAAACGCTGATTAACGACCGCCAGCCCTTCATCGTGGCCAACAGCGTGGTGCAGAATGCCGATGGCACGTACTCGCCGAACACCACGCCGACCGACGCTTATAACTATTTCGGTGCCCTGGAAGGCGCCAGCGGCCCGGCCGGCACCAACATCATCGACGCTTCCTACACCAAGCTGCGCGAAGTAGCCCTCTCGTATAGCCTGCCCAGCAAGTGGCTGACCAAAACGCCCTTCGGCAATCTGTCGGTGGGAATTACCGGCCGCAACCTGCTGTTGTGGACGGCCAAGGAGAACACCTACGTAGACCCGGAAATTTCCAACTTCGGCAACGGCAACACGCAGGGCTTCGACTTCACTGGGTCTCCCAGCCTGCGTAGCTACGGCGCCAATATCCGCGTCAGCTTCTAATCCTTACTTTCCTGACGATATGAATAACACACACAAAAGCTTGCTTTTTCTAGCCCTGCTGGGTACCGGTGGGTTAGCCAGCTGCGAAAAACAGCTCGACATCAATACCGACCCGACCCGGCCCGCTACTGCTAGTCCCGACCTGGTGCTGCCCGCCGGCACCGGCAACGTGGCCTACACAATGGGTGCGCCATTGAATATTATTGGTAACTTCTTTGCCCAGCACTGGACCGAAAGCCTCACGGCCAACCAATACAAGGACTACGACCGGTATCGCATTGGCCAAACGACCAACGACCGCGACTACCAGGCGCTGTTCACCGGCGGCCTCAAGAACTTTCGTTACGTGATTGACCGCGCCAAGGGCGACAGCTCGAACTACGCGGCTGTTGCGGGCCTGCAGTCGGCCTACACTTACCAGGTGCTGACGGATGGCTTCGACAAGATTCCCTTCACGGAATCGTTGCGCGGAGCGGCTAATACACAACCCAAGTTCGATGAGGGCACGGTGGTGTACGATGGGTTGATTACCATGATTGATGATGCAATCGGAAAAATCAACAGCGGTTCCAGTGCGATTAATGTTGGTGGCCAGGACCTGATTTTTGGGGGCGACATGGGGAAATGGCGTCGGTTTGGCAACACGCTGAAACTGAAAATTTACCTGCGCCAGGTATATGCGCGGCCAGCCGTGGCCGAAGCGGGCATTAAGGCTTTGTACGCCAGCGGAGCTCAGTTTCTGAGCGCTACCGAAGATGCGCAGGTAAAAGGATTTTCCTCTGCCAACCAGAACGGCAACCCGTTTTACCTCGCCGACGTGTACAGCGGCTCCGGTATTCGCAACAACGTGATTGCCAGCCAGACCAGCATTGGCTACCTCACCACTACCAACGACCCCCGCATCGACGACTTCTTTAGCCGGCCCGGTAGCTCCATCGACGTAGCCGCAACCACGCCGCACCAGGGCACGCCCCAGGGCGATGCCATCCGGGGGGCGTCGGGCGACATCAGCACGCGGTCGCGGCCCAACCTGCAAAAGATTGCCGGTCCTGCTTCGCCAGTTGTGCTGATGAGCGGTGCCGAAAGCCTGTTTCTGCAAGCCGAGGCGGCCTTGCGCGGCTACACCACCGCCAGCGCCCAGTCGCTGTACGAGGCGGGTATCCGGGCTTCGTTCACCCATTTTGGCCGCACGTTGCCCGCTACGTTCCTGGCCAGCACCGGCATCGCCTACGATGGTGGGGCCGGCACAGGAGCCGGTGGCTTCAGCGAGCGCCGCCTGGAGCAGATTATCACCCAGAAATGGGTGGCGCTCAATGGCACCGAAGGCTTTGAGGCCTGGACGGAGCTGCGCCGCACCAAGTACCCGTCCTTTATTACGGGCACTGCCTACAGCGACTTGCCGGGTAAAACCTATGCCAAGCGCCTGATTTATCCCTTCTCCGAAATCTCACGCAACGCCAATGCCCCCGCCATCGAGCTGGCGCAGGTGCCCGTGTGGTGGGACAAGAAGTAGTATTCACTCTTAACTTATTGAAGACATGCGTAAGCTAGCTCTTTCCCTTTTTAGCCTGGCGGCGGTAGCTTCGTCACTAGCGCTTGGTGGTTGCAAAAAGGATGAAACCGATAACCTTTCCCGGATTAAGAACTACGCCGGCATCACGCTGGCGGGTAACGAATACTACGTTATCAATGTGGGCGAAACCTTCACCGAGCCCGGCGTAACGGCCGACCTCGGTGGTCAGCCCCTTACTCCCATCATCAACAATCCGGTGAATACCACGCGGCCGGGCCTCTACGTCGTTAAGTACAAAGGTGCCAACACGGAGGGCGACACGATTACGGCTACCCGTACGGTTATCGTGACTGACCCGGCCGTGAATACCCTGGACCAAAGCGGCGTATTTACCCGGGCTGGTTTTGACCCTTCGCCCGTTACTAAAGTTGGTAACAAGGGCTTGTACAAAATCGAGAACTTCGGCTTCTCTACCGGGGCGGCA
The DNA here is from genome assembly GCF_012275535.1 of Hymenobacter artigasi. Classification (GTDB taxonomy): domain Bacteria; phylum Bacteroidota; class Bacteroidia; order Cytophagales; family Hymenobacteraceae; genus Hymenobacter; species Hymenobacter artigasi. The sequence continues at coordinate 129,945 of NZ_JAAVTK010000012.1, forward strand.
AACCTGTTCCCCGCGTATTTTGTGCAGATTGATGCTACTCACATCGTGGTGCCGGCTCAAACCATTCCGGGGCTTGGCTACACCACGTTCACATCCGTAGCCGGGGTTTTCACTGCCGGGCGGCTAACCCGGATTACCTATGCCATTCATGCACCGGCCATATTTGGCACCTCTGCACGGTCGGCAGTCCGGTAAGTAGTTTCTCTGCTGATAGGCATAAAAAAAGGCTGCAATCGTGCAGCCTTTTTTTATGCCTACTTGTAGAAAGTTGAATAACCAGGACTTGCGAAAATTCCTGTTCACGAAGAAGCTGCTGTTTGGGTCAGCGAAGAATACCGCTGGAACGGTGTAGAGACGCATCTTTGCGTCTTGTCGTTGAACAAAATCGCCCAACGACAAGACGCAAAGATGCGTCTCTACACCGTTCAAAACCAGAAGCATTAACTCAAACCACTTCTAAGCCCCCGCAGGGTTACCGGCGGGCCGGCGCGCCCCGCGCACGTCCACCGAAGGCACGAAGGTGCCGCGCTCATGAAACCCGGGCGTCCGAAGAAAACTGCGGCGTAAATGAAACCGACGGTAATCACCAAAAAGCCCTCCCCTTTTCACAAAGCGGAGGGCTTTTTGGTGATTACTGTTAGTTATACTCGTCTCGAAGTAGGGTGCGGGGCCTGCCCCCGCCCGTCGTTGAACGGTATCGTTGAAACAGTGCGAACGACGGGCGGGGGCAGGCCCCGCACCCTACTTCGCTTTTCGCAAGCTACTTCGTGACGAGTATAACCAACGTTTAGAACGGGCAAAGCATTATTCCCCATTCTTCAACGGCTCGTTTGCAAGGTCGTCATTGGCTTGTGTACCCAATGGGGGCTGTGGGGTGCGGCAGCGGTTATTCCACTGCTACGCGGGCCGTGTAGGACTGGCCGCGCTTATCCGTGGTGCGGAGCGTGTACAGGCCCGGCGCCAGGCCCCGCACCGATACTGCCGCCTCGGCCGACATGGTGGTGGTACGCGCCACGCGGCCCGTCGCATCGATTAGCTGCACCAGGGTGCCTGATGCAAGACCGGGCAGATACACCCCGTCGGAGGCCGGGTTGGGATACAGGCCCTGCGGCAATGGCGAGGCCGTGGCCGCAGCTAAAGCAGTGCCGGAAGCGCCTAGCTGGGCGACAAAGCCGGAGTAGGACGACACGCCCGACGGGGTGATTGAGCCAAAGGTGGCGCCGTAGTTGGCAAAGCCATACACTTGCAGGCTGCCTTGGGGAAGCAAGCCGAGGCCGAGGCCGCGGTCTTGCCCGGGGCCACCGGCCTGCTGCACCCAGCGCAGCTGGCCCTGCGGGGAATATGAAGCCACCAGGATGTCGCTACCCCCCGCCGAGGCGAGCGTGAAGGCGCCTATCCGGGCCTGGTTGCCGAAGCTACCCGCAACGTAGGCGTTGCCGCCGCCATCCACGCACACGCCACTCAGATAATCGGAGCTTGCGCTGACCAGGGATTGCGCCCACTGCTCGGTGCCCTGTGCCGAGAACCGGACGAGGAAAGCATCTTCGTTGCTGGCGGTGGCAGTGGAACCGGTGAGGGTGCTGCCGCCGAATTGCAACGATTGCCGGAAGGTGCCCGTGAGGTACAGGTTGCCGGTGGCATCGGCGGCGGCCCCGGTGAGGTCGTCAAAATCGGGCCCGCCGAACGTGCGCGCCCATTCCAGGTTGCCGGCTGCGTTGTACTTGGCCGCCATCAGGTTGACGCTGGTGGGCGATGGGAACGCCAGGCCCGTGGGAAACGACACCCCCATGAGAAAATCGGTAACCAGGTAGAACCCGCCGCCCGGCGCGTTCACCAGCCGCAACGGGTAAACAACCCCGGCCCCGGTGCTGCGGTCGGAGTAGAACAGGTTTTTGAGGCTTTGAACATCCCCCGTAGCAGCCGAAAAGCGGGCCAGGTAGGTGGTATAAGGGGCCGCGACCCTGGCGGAGGACGCCAGCAGCTGGCCGCCGAAGCTGATGCCGCTGCAGTAAACGTGGCCGCCGCTCACGAGCACATTGCCCGCGCCATCAATGGTTACGCCTGTTGCCGTGGCTTGCGGGGTGCAAATCGGAAAAGCCGGGTCGCGCGATACATCGTCGCTCTGTTTGGCCCAGGCAAGATTCCCCTGGGCATCGTAGCGGGCCACAAACGCCTTGGTGCCAACGTAGTTGCCCGCGCTCAGGGTTTGGCCGTGGCCCATGTCGATGGTTCCCTGAAAATTGCCCACTACGTACACGTTGCCTGCGGCATCCAACGCTACGTCGTCGGTCCCGTCGGAGCCGGTCGAGCCCAGCTGCTGTACCCAGGCCACGGCGCCCAGCGGCGTGTATTTGGCCAGGTACCCGTCGTGAGAGCCGCGGCTGGTCAGCACGGTTTGCCCTACCCCGGTCCGTACACTGAAGGTGCCCACTTCGTACATATTGCCCTGGGCATCCGTTACCCGGCGCGTGTAGGGCGACAGGTAGGACCCGGTGCCCCGGGCACTGTCCCAGGCGGGCGTGGTTTGGGCGGCGGCGCGGGGGCCAAAAGCCAGGCTGCTCAGCACCACGGCGGCTAGCTGGGCAAAACGAACGGTAGGGGTTTTCATAAGTACGGGGAAATGGTGGTGGAAAGACCAGAGAAACACTAGAGTACATACGCGCCCTCGGGCGTTTGGCGGAGCAGGGAAAGGGCCGCAAGGGTTTGAAGCAGCGGTTCTAATTTGTCGGATTTCACGCGCCGGAAGCGGGTGGCTACCTCAGCGGCCGTCAGGGGCTGGGCGGCTTGCTGGAGGGCGTCGCGCAGGGCCTGCATCTGCAGGGCCAGCTCGGTGGGCCAGGGCTGGGGGGCGATTCCCTCCGCTGATGGAGTTGACCGGCCGGCGGCCGAAAAGGTTGCTGTGGTGGGCAAAGAAAGTTTCGCCTGCTCGGTTTCGGGGGCCTGGTAGGCGGGGCGCAGGTAGCGGATGTGGCCGCCCTGCTCCTCGCGGGCGCGCTCGTGGTTGAGGCGCACGAGGCGGGTGAGCAGCTCGGCCTCGGGCAGGGCGGCGGGCCAAGCGTAGGCGTCGGCCACGGCGGCGTCGAGCTGCTGGTGCAGGCTGAGCACCACGGAGGCCAGGCCCTGCTGGTTCACGGTCAGGTCCTTGGCCGACAGGGGCTGGCTGGCGCGCAGCTTCTCCACCACGTTGTAGAGGTCGGTGAGGGTGAGACTGGGGTGCAGGGCCTGCTGGCGCTTGCGGTGGGCGTCGAGCTGTTCGGCCAGCTCGCGGATGCGCGCCTGCTGCGCGGGCGTGGCATCGGGGAAAGGGAATGGGTCGAAGCAGCGGGATTTATTGTAGCGCGGTGTTCCTCCTACGCCAAGGATTCCGCCTGCTGCAAGTGCCCAACTTATATGAATACGACTTGAAAGAATTCCTAAGTAATAGGCGTCATCCAGCCCAAATGCAATGTTAGTACCCTCTGCCAGATAATCCCCCGCAACGAATTGAAAGAATCGATGCTTTGCTGTTTCAGTCGTGACAATGTAGCGACTTAAGCTTCTGACGGACTTTCGCATTGATTGCTGATTCACCCCAAACAGCCACCACCTTTCTCGCTTCTCTTTACTTGGATTATGGTCACGTTCTGGCTTCACATACAGTAGTAGGCGCTGCAAAACATCAGGGTATTTCGCTGTTAATTCTTCAAGCGACAAACCATCGGTATCAATTACGAATAAACCTCTTGGCTTTTGAGTTAAATCCTGCCCACTGATATACCGTCTTACAATTGCAGTGCTTGATGTGCTTTTTAGTAACGCTGCATCTTCTGGACCTAAGATGAAACCAGAGCCGTACAGCTTGACGCCCAAATAAGCCAGTTTATCATTAGCGAGCAACGGTGACACCCCGGTAACGTCTGCTCCTGAAGTTAAGTCGGCATTTATTATTCCGGGAGTTTCCTCAAAGTCAACTTCTATTGCATCTTCCTCTTTTCCGGTTTGTTCACGGGTAACCAAGGCCAAAACACCAGGCCGTTTACCTGGCTCAACGACAGTTGCAGCAATGCGTACAGCTGCACCATCCACTCCATTAACCCAAGGATGGTCAGGAATAGCGAATGTTATCGAAAGCGGATTTTTCTCGTCTTCAAGGTAAGGTTCTATCACCCGCCGATTGAAAATTTGAGTTATCGAGTTGGTAGTTATAAAACCGAACCGTTCGACATCTCCTTTCCTAACTAATTCGGCCGCTTTATACCACCAGTACATGACGAGGTCAGCTGAATCGGGGACTTTCTTTGCATAAGCTTTACGTAATGCCTCCGTGTAGCCATCGCCAAGAATCAACCTCATTCGTTTCATCCCTACAAATGGTGGATTGCCAATAATGAAGTCTGCTTCGGGCCAATCAGCAGGCTTTGCTTTGGGGTAATCCAGCATTATAATTTGTGCTGATTCATCAGGCACTTGTTCTCCAGTCGTCGGATTAACTTTCATTGTAAATCCGTCCCAACGCGTAATCTTCCGTCCTGACTCATCCAGTCTTGGTACTGTCAAACCATAATCAAGCACTGCATCCTGCTGGCGAATGTTCTGGTACTCATCGAGCAGCGGCTCGGCCAGCTGCGTAATGCCGTGGGTGCGCAGGTGCCACTGCAGGTAGCCGATGCGCAGCACCACGTCGGCAATGGCGGCCGCGCGCGGGTTCAGCTCCAGGCCCAGCAGCTGGCGCGGGCTCACGGTGGTGCCCCCGCCCAGGTCGAGCAGGCCCGTCTGGCCGAAGCTGTTGATGGCGGCCAGCACCTCCCCTTCCAGGCGCTTGAGGTGCTCCAGCGTCACGTACAGGAAGTTGCCCGAGCCGCAGGCCGGGTCCAGAATGCGCAGCGAGGTGAGGCGCGTGAGGAAGCGCACCAGTTCCTGGCGGGCCTCTTTGGGCTGGTTTTCGTCGAGGCGGCGGGCGCTGGCGGCCTGGGCGGCCGTCCATTCGCGGCGCAGGGGCTCCAGTACGGTAGGCAGCACCAGGCGCTCCACGTAGCGGCGCGGGGTGTAGTGCGCGCCCAGGCTGTGGCGCTCTTTGGGGTCGAGGGCGCGTTCGAGCAGGGTGCCGAAAATGGCGGGCTCCACCTCGGTCCAATCGGCTTCGGCGGCTTTGAGCAGCAGGGCCATCTGGTCGGGCGTGAGGGGCAGGGCGGTGGCATCGTGGAAGAGCTTGCCGTTGAAGCGCCGCACGCGGGCCTTCAGGTCGGGCGAGAAGCCGCCGGTGTCCATCGTGGCCCAGAGGCCGCGCAGGGCATCGGGCAGAAACTCGCGCAGCTCGGGCGTGGAGTAGGTGCGCAGCATGCCCGTGAAGCTGGCCTTGGGAATGAGCCCCACGTCCTCCGAAAACATCGTGAACAGGCAGCGCATCAGGAACTGGGCCACCGTTTCGGCCGGGTGCCCGGCCCGCTCCAGCTGGGCACTCACGCCGGCCAGGTAGCCGGCCAGCTCCCGCGTGACGCGGGCGGCGCGGCGGCTGGGGTCCAAGGCGCGGGGCTCCAGCCACACCTGGCGCAGCAGCAGGCGGGTGGCTTCATCGGCCAGGGCGGCGAGGGGCAGCCGGAAGCGGCTCTGGTCGGGAAAGGGCACGAAGGAGTCGCCCACCTGGGCGAAGTTCGAGTACACGTCGATGCAGTAGCCCACGTCCACGACCAGCACAAACAGGGGCCGGGGCTCGTCGGGCGGCAGGGCGCGCACGTAGCCCAGGGCCTGCTGGCGGGCCGCCTGCATCATCTGCTCCCACTTCACGGAACCGCGCAGGGCGTGACCCTTGCGGCGTTTTTCGGCGGGCAGGCCCAGCTCGGCGCGGTCGGCTTTTTCGGCGCGCTGCTGGGTGTCGGGGGTGTCGGTGCCCTGCTTGGTTTCGAGGATGAAGCAGCCACGCTTGTAGAGGTCGATGCGGCCGGTGCTCTTTTTGGGGCCGTCCTGGAAGGTAACGGCGCGCTCCAGCACGTACTGGTCCTGGGTGGGGTTGTCGGTGGTGGGGTCGGGTTTCGGCACGCCCAGCAGGTCGCAGAGGTCCTGCAGGAAGAGGCCGTAGTTGGCGCGCTCGGCACCGCCGGAGTTGCGCCAGCGGGCGGCGAAGTCGGGGTAAGTCAAGGTAGAAACGACTGAAGTGGAAAACGGGGCCGGAAGATACGGGCGGGGGTGGTGTTTGGCGGTTTTACCCCATCCCCTAGCCCCTCGCCGCTTCATGCGCGGAATCCTCCGGGGGAAGGGGGACTAATTCTAGTTTAGGGCATTTAGAGCAGTTTTCAGGTTCGTGTACACGTAGCGCGAACTTTGTAGTTCGCGTCCCCGCGCCATTAGAACGGCTCTAATGGCGCGGGGACGCGAACTACAAAGTTCGCGCTACTGCCTGTTTGCCTGGTTTGCTACAAACCTGCCGCCGATAGGGGGCTACTCCGCAATTTGGACTACTTATGCGGGACGCTTAAAAAGCTGGCTGATATTCCCAGTCCGTCAAGGCGTTACCGTGATGTTGGTCGTGCCGGCGGCGGCTCCGGCTACGCGGTTGCTGGCGTACACTTTGTTGCCGAGGGCCGAGCCGCTTTTGGTTTGGATATTGAAGCCGTAGCCGGCTGCCTGCACCGCGCAGGTATTGCTGGCAAAAGTGTTGTTTTCGCCCCAGCCGGCCACGGCTACGTGGGTCTGGAAACCGTCGACCAGCACGGGGCCGCCGTTGGTGCCCGTGTTGCCGCTGATGGTGTAGCCGTTGCCCTTCACGTCGAGCCAGCTGTCGGCGTAGTTGGCGCCGTTCAGGCCCTTGCCGTTCAGGGTATTGCCGCTGATGGTGCCGCCGGTAGTGCCTTCTTTGATGTCGATATTCTCGGCCTTGATGTTGTCGCCGAACACGGTATTCTGCACCGTGTTGTAGTCGCATTTGTCGGGGTCGCCGTTGGTGTAGGTGGGCCAGTTGCTCACGGCTGAGCCGATGTAGCAGCCCTCGCCGTAGCCGGGCTCCACCAGGCCGGTGCTCTGGATGGAGGAGTTTTGCAGCACGTTGTAGGTGCTGAAGCGGCGGAAATGAATGCCTTCTTCCCCGATGGTGTGAATACTCAGGTTATCGAACAGGTTGTGGCTGCTGTAATCCACCATGATGCCCTTTTTGGAATTGGTGACCGTGAAGCCGCGAAACGCCCAGTAGCTGTTGCCGAGCAGGAAAAGCGCCGCGTTGCCGCTGGTGCGGATGTTGGTTTGCAGGATGGCACTGCGGCTGCCCTGCAGCATAACGGGGCTGGCGGCGGTGCCGTTTTTGCCGGCGGGCACGGTAAACTGGCCGGTATAGGTGCCATCGGCCAGGGTGATGACGTCGCCGGGCTGGGCATAGGTCAGGGCCGCCTGGAGCTGGCTGGCAGTGGCCACCGCCACGCTGCGGACGGGGGCCGGCGTGGGCTGCACGGCCGTAGATGCCGTGGGACCCGTGCCGTTTTTGGCACAGGCCCCGCCCAGCAGCGCGGTGGTGATAAGTACGATGGAAATACGCATTGGGAGCATGGGTAAACCGGATGGATAGAAAAGTAGGTTACAAAACTTGCCCCCGCCCGTCGTTGAACAACCCACAGCGGAATCGTTCAACGGCGGGCGGGGGCAAGTTCCGCAGCCTACTGTGGTCGTGCTATTGCTTCACCACCTTGGCCGTGATGCGCTGCTGCGCATCGGCGTACTCTACCATGTAGATACCGGCGGGCAGCGCATTCATTTCCAGATTGGTACGTGCGGCACCGGCTGATACGGCCGTGGTAGCCACCTGCTGGCCGATGAGCGAATACACCGTGACGCGGGCGCCCTGCGGCGCGGCCGGGTGGGCAATTTCGAGGCGGTTCTGCACCGGGTTGGGGTAGGCCGTGAGCGGCGTGGCCGAGCGGGCGGGCGTGGTAGCCAGGCCCCCGGCGCGGCCTTTCAGCTCCACGTCTTTCAGGAAGGCGTAGCGCCCAGGCGTGGAGGTATTGACGGCAAAATACAGGCGCATCGTCAGGACGTTTCCAGCGGCTAACACCAAGCCGGAGGCCCCGTTGAAAGCAAAGCGAAACTTGCCGTTGTTGACCCGCAGGGCAGTGGAATATTGCGGCAGCACCGCCCCGTAGGTGGGGCTCAGCGTCCCGGCGGTGAACGAGCCGTCGAGACCGGCCGGCAATACGCCGCCATTAGAGGCGGGCAGCGTAGTAGAGCCTGAAGTGAAGGCCGCGTAGGCCGGGCCGATGCCACCCGTGAACAGCGCCGAGTCGGCCACGAAGTTGCTGCGCGAGTATTGCAGCGACACCCGCCCGCCCACCGAGCTGGCGGCCACGGCGTTAAACAGCAGCGAATCGATGCGAGTGGACGCCGAAGCGGTTACGGTAAACTGCACGTAATACGTGCGTTGCGGACTGGTGCCGGGGCCGCCCAGCGCAGTAGTCCAGTTGCCTCCGAAGCTGGCCGGCGCGAAGGCCATCCCAAACCCCGACGAATACGGGGGGGCCGTGGTGCCGCTGCTGGGCGCGTTGCCATCCGACACCACCAAGCGGCGCAGCGCGACGGGCGACCCGACGAGGCCAGCGGAGCGGGCAGCCACGCTGTCCTGGCCATTGACGCGCAATGACCACACGGCACGGCCGGCGGTTTGGGCGGTGGCGGGGCCGGCCAGCGCCAGGCCCAGCAGGGCCGCGGCCAGCGCCGTTTTGCCCAGGGTAGCGATACGCGGCACACGGGCCGAAAAGGGCGGTAGTAAGAGGTTTTTCATGGTAATGTGGGAAGGTTGGAAATGAGAAAAAATCAGGAATGAATGAAGGAAAACAAGGTTTTGAGGTGGCAAATGGGTCAGCTACAGCAAGGGCCACCCTACCCGGCGCCAATGGCCTGGGCAAAAAAGGGAATGCCGAAAAGAGAGGCGGCCGGGCGGCCTACAGGCCCTGGGCCTTCAGAAAGCGGATAATGGCTTCGTTCACGCGCTTGTTATCATCTTTTGAAAACTTGCCGTGCTGGCCGCCGGCAATGGTGATAAACTCGGTGGGCACGCCGGCCGCCACGTAGGCTTTGTGCAGGGCCACCGACTGCTCGTAGGGCACGGTGGGGTCGGCGTCGCCGTGCACGATGAAGGTGGGCGGGCTGGTTTTCTTCACCATGTAGAGCGGCGAAACCGAGCGCACAAACGCCGCGTCCGAGGCGTGCGAGCCCAGCCACTGGGTGGCCGATTTGCTATTCCACTGCGGTACGTCCGCGATGCCGTACTTGTCGATGATGGCGCGCAACTTCACCGTTTCCTTGGTGGGGCACTGGGTGTCGAACACATGGTCGTTTTCGAGCAGGCCGCCCACCAGGGCCAGGTGCCCGCCCGACGAGCTACCCATAATCACAATCCGACTGGGGTCGATATTGAGCTTTTTGGCGTTGGTTATCAAATAGATGATGGCGCAGCGCACGTCTTCCACGGCGGCCGGGGCCGGCGCGTAGGTGCTGAGACGGTACTCCACGTTGGCCACGCTCCAACCCTGCTTGAAGAAGCCATTGAAGCCCGACTGCGACTCCTTGGTGCCTTTGTTCCAGCCCCCGCCGTGCAGGTTGATGATGACCGGCACGGGCTTGCGGCTGTCGGTGTTCAGGTATAAATCCACGCGGCCGTCCCAGGGGCCTACTTTGCTGTACACCGTGTTCAGCTGGGTGGTGTAGCCGGCCGGGGTGTCAATCACCTTCACCGTCGAATCGGTGGGGATGGGCGGCACCTGCTGGGCGTGGGCGCGGGGCGCAAGGGCCAGCAGGGCGGCGGCCAGAAGGTATAGGTGTTTCATAAAGGGGGGTAAGGGGTGCTTGGCTTCGTTCTGGCGTTCACCTCACGGGACCCCTTTGGGGCATGACCCCCTCTCCCGTGGAGAGGGGGCACCGGTTCGTGAAGTCGATTCTTGTAGCACATGCTTTAGCTTGTGCGGCGTTGCACGATGTTGCGCGAACGGGCACAAGCTAAAGCAAGTGCTACAAGTCGTCGTTGAGGCATTTCCGGTGCCCCCTCTCCGCGGGAGAGGGGGCATGCCCCAAAGGGGTCCCGTGAGGTGATGCCCCTACCAGCCCGGGTTCTGGGTCATGGCGCTGTTCAGCGACAGCTCGTTGGAGGGGATGGGGAAATATTCGTCGCGGGCGCTCACGTTCTGGTAGGGCACCAGCGAGGAAGTGCGGCCATTGTAGCCCAGGGCGTTGTTGCTGCTGGAAGGGGCCTGCGTGCTGATAATCGGAATCATGGCCTTCATGGTGGTCAGGAAGATGCCCCAGCGCAGCAAGTCGAGCTTGCGGAAACCTTCGAAGGCCAGCTCGCGGGCGCGCTCATCTTTAATGCGGTTGAAGAAATCGGTCTTGCTGAGGCTGGCGGGCACGTCTACGGTGGCCGAGGGGGTGGCGATGGGCAGGCCATAGGCGCGGCGGCGCACCTGGTTGATGGCGGCCACGCCGGCGGCGGTGGGGGCACCATTCACTTCATTATCGGCCTCGGCAAACATCAGCAACACGTCGGCATAGCGGAGCAGGGGCCAGTTGGTGGGGCCCAGGTTTTTGGCGTAGGGACGGTAGGTTTCGTTCTCGCGGCGCCACTTGTTGATGTAGCGGCCCCAGGTGTAGGTGCTGGCGTAGGCGGTGGGGCCTTTGGTGGCGTCGTAGCTGGGGTAGTAATAGGTGGCGATGTTCCAGTCGCGGCGCAGGTCGCCGGTGCCGTAGAGGGCGTACTGCACGCCGGTGGCCACGTAGGTGCCCTGCATGAAGCCCTTGTCGGCAATATCGTTGCGCACGCCCAGCGTGGAGCCGAAGCGGCCGGCCTCGTTGTAGATGCTGCCCACGCCGGTGCCGTTGAACTCGACTTCCCACATGGCCTCGCGCAGCTCGTACACGTCGGCCAGCTCGTTCTTGAAAATCTGCGAATAATCCGGGTTCAGCCCGTGCTGGCCCGAGTTCATCACCTTCAGGGCCCAGGTGCGGGCGTCGGCGTACTTGCTGGCGTCTTTGAGGCGGCCGGCGGCGTACATATTCACGCGGCAGAGGATGCCCTCGGCGGCCGTTTTTGAGATGCGGCCGCTGTTGCCCCAGTCGGCGCCGTTTTTCAGCAGGCCCTCGGCCGTGGTCATGTCCTTGATAACCTGGGTGTAGACCTGCGCGGCGGGCGTGCGGGCAATGTTCACGTCGGTAGCGGCCTGGGTCGAAGTGAGCTTCAGGGGCACGTCGCCCCAGTAGCTCACCAGCACGAAGTGGTAGTAGGCGCGCAAAAACAGCGCCTCGCCCCGAATCTGGTCCTTCACGGCGGCGGTGGCGGTGGAGCGGTCCAGGCTTTCGAGCAGCACGTTGGCCCGGTTGATGGCTTCGTAGAGGTTGCCCCAGCAGTTCACCAGGTTGCCATATGAAGCGTCGTAACCGTACTGGCTCACGGCGGGCGTGGTGTTGCTGCGGGCCAGCATCTCGTCGGTAGCCGATGGGGCTTCGAGCGACAAAAAGCGCGAGTACGTGGATTCCTCGGTGCTGCCGGTGTAGGTTACTTCCTGGCCCAGCTTGGTGTACACCCCCATGAGGGCGGCGGTGAGCTGGGCTTCGGTTTTATAAAAATCCTGCGGTGCCACGAAGTCTTCGGGCTTGGTATCGAGGTAGTCTTTGCAGGAGCTAAGGCCCGCCATGCCCACGGCCAGGCCGAGCGACGCGAGAAGAACTGATTTTTTCATGACGAAGGGAAGCGGGGTGGGATTTTTTCCTTTGAGTATTTGGTGGCCAGCATTTCGTGCTGAGCGTGGTTGGGGCTTGTCGCGTGGGCGTCGCCAGACGGGGTCACCTCACCCCCTGACCCCCTCTCCTTGGGGAGAGGGGGCACCGGAAATGCGTGGTTTGAAGTCGTCTGGCTCCCCTCTCCCCAAGGAGAGGGGCCGGGGGTGAGGTGACCCGTCCGGCCGAAGCCGGTTTACAGCGACAAATTCAACCCCAGTGTGATGGTGCGGGCGCGGGGGTAGGCCGAGAAGTCGAAGCCGGGCGTGAGGGGCGAGCTGTAGATGGATACCTCCGGGTCGTTGCCCGAGTATTTGGTCCAGGTGAGCAGGTTTTGGGCCGAGGCGTACACGCGCAGGGTTTTCAGGTGGGCGTACTTGGTGAGCGTGGCCGGCAGGGTGTAGCCCAGGTTCACGGTTTTGAGGCGCAGGTAGGAGCCGTCCTCGATGAGGCGGGTGGAGTAAACGCGCGGGCCCTGACCGTTGGTGCGGTACAGGTCGTTGGTGGGGTTTTCGGGCGACCAACGGTTCTGGTACGACTCGAACTGGTTGAGGCCGTTTTTCAGGGCCCCGCCCTCAAACAGAATCCTGTTGGCGTTCAATAGGTCGCCGCCGTAGGAGAACTGCAGGAACACGTTCAGGTCGAAGCCTTTGAAGGTGAAGTTGTTGCCGAAGCCGCCGATGAACTTGGGGTTAGGGTTGCCGATAACGGTGCGGTCGTTGTTGTCCACCACGCCGTCGCCGTTCCGGTCGGCGTATTTGATGTCGCCGGGCTTGATGCTGGTGCGGGCGTTGCCGTTGTTGGGCACGCTGGTTTTCAGCACGTAGTTGCCGTTCACCACGTCGAAGTCAGCGAACTGGTAGTTGCCCACCCACTGGAAGCCGTAGAACTGTGCTACCGGGCTGCCCAGCTCGGCCAGGTAGGCCGGTACGTTGCCGTAGCCCGAGGACGACGACCAGCGCACCGTGGACTGAATGTAGGTCTGGTTGCGCGTCAGTTCCAGCACCTTGGTGCGGTTGAAGGCCATGTTGAAGCTGCTTGACCAGACGAACGACTTGTTCGACACGTTCACGGTGTTCAGCGTCAGCTCCAGGCCCTGGTTCTGCACCGCGCCGATGTTCTGAAATACGCTGTTGTAGCCGCTGGTGGCGGGCAGTTGGGCGTTCAGCAGCAGGTCGGTGGTTTTCTTGCGGTAGGCATCTACCGAGAGGGTCACGCGCTGCTCCAGGAAGCCCAAATCGAGGCCCAAATCAGCTTCCTGGGTGGTTTCCCACTTCAGGCTGCCGTTGCCCAGGGTGAGGGGCACCACGCCCCGGATGAAGATGCCGCCCGGCGAGTACGACTCGGCTACCGGCAGGCCCAGCGAGGGCAGGTAGGCGAAGTCATCGACGCGGTTGTTGCCGATGAGGCCGTAGCTGGCCCGCAGCTTGGCGTCCGAAATCGACTTGATTCCTTTCAGAAACGGCTCATTGCTCAAGTGCCAGGCAACGGCAGCCGAGGGGAAGTAGCTCCACTTGTTGCCGGGCGCGAACTTCGACGAGCCATCGGCCCGGGCCGACACCGTGAACAGGTACCGGTCCTTGTAGGTATAGTTCACCCGGCTCAGGGCCGAGGCCAGCGTGTTCGACGACTTAGCGGCCGTTACCGTGTACGGAATACCTTCATCCAGGCCGCTGATGCCCAACTGCTCGTTCGGAATCAGAATAGCCCCGTTGCCCGACTGCGAATACTGTGCGCCCTGCAGCGTGAAGCCCACGAGCGCATTGAGGCGGTGGTCTTTTTTGAAGGTCTTGTTGAACGTGAGCGTGTTTTCGTTCACGTAGTTGTTGCGGTCGGTGTAGGTCACTGAGCCGTTCACGCCGTTCTGGCCCTGGGTGCTGGTGAGGCTGCCGGAACGCGTCTGGGAGTTGTTGAACACGTCGTAGCGCAGCGAGCGGCGGTCAACGCCACCGGTCACGCGCAGCTTCAGCGAGCGCCCGAAGGCGTACTCGGCGTAGGCGTTGGCCGTGAGCTGGTTGGTGGTGTTATTGCGCAGCTCGTTCTGCACCGTAAACAGGGGGTTCCACTGGTAGTTGGTGCTCGACGACACGTCGCCGTCCTCAGCATTGTCGAGCAGCGCGCTCAGGTTGCCGTTGCCGATGATGGGCCGGTAGCCGTAGAGGCTGGTGAGCAGGGCAAAGTCGGAGTTGGACGAGCCGCTGACGGACGTGCCGTAGGCGAAAATGTTGCTGAAGTTGGCGTTCATGCCCACCCGCAGGTTCTGGCGCACGTCCTGGTCGAGGGTGATGCGGGCCTGGTAGCGCTGGAAACCTGAGTTGAGGATGGTGCCGTCCTGGTTCAGCGCCGAGCCCGAGAGGGAGTAGCGCGTGCCCTTGCTGCCACCGCGCACCGCCAGGCTGTGGCTGTACATGGGCGCCAGGCGCAGAATCTTGTCCTGCCAGTCGATGCCGGCTTCGTTGCGGTAGCTCTCCAGGTTGCGGCCGCCGCTGAAGTACAGGTTTTTGGCCTGCACCGAGTCGAACTCAAACTGCAGCTTCACAAACTCGTACGGCTTCATCAGCTTGGCCCGCGAGAGGCTTTGCTGAATGCCATAGTACGTGTCGTAGGTAATGGTAGGCGCCGCGTCGGAGCCGCGCTTGGTGGTGATGAGCACCACGCCGTTGGCCCCCCGCGAGCCGTAGATTGCCGTGGAAGAGGCGTCCTTCAGAATCTGAATCGACTCGATATCGGAAGGGTTGATGGCGTTGTTGTTGTAGTTCTCAATGGGGAAGCCGTCGACCACGTACAGCGGCGAGTTGTCCTGCGTGATGGAGTTGCCCCCGCGAATCACGATGTTGGGCGACGCGCCGGGCTGCCCATCGGGCGAGCTCACCTGCACGCCGGCCACGCGCCCGGCCAGGGCATCGTCGAAGGATTTCACGGGCGCCTTGTTCAGGTCCTCCACGTTCACCGAGCCCACCGAGCCGGTGAGGTCGCCGCGCTTCACTTCGCCGTAGCCCACCACCACCACTTCCTCCAGGCTCTGGGGGTTGGCTTTGAGGGTGGCATTGAGCAGCGTATTGCCTTTGATGGCACGCTCTACGGGCAGGTAGCCCACGTAGGAGAACACCAGGGTGCCCTGCGCATCGGGTACTTTCAGGCTATACATGCCTTCGTTGTTGGTGGTGGTGCCCAGGGTAGTACCCTTGGCCAGCACCGTCACGCCAATCAGGGTTTCGCCGGTAGCGTCCACCACCGTGCCTGTCACGGTAATGGCTTTGGAGGATTTGTTGTCCTGCGCCCGCATTGTGCCGGCACTGCCCAGCAGCAGGAGTAGCAGCAGCATGGTCTGCGACAGCCAGGCCACAAGCCCACCCGCCGGTCGGCTTGTGTGCCGCAACATGGTAATTTTCAGATTCATATCAAAAGGGAATTTTACGGTTTGACGAAGGAAAGGGCGCTACGCGGCGGGCGTATCCAGCCGCCGGATGGTGCCGCTCAGGCTCAGCAGCGCAACGGCCCCCAGGGGTACCAGCAGCGCGGCCATGATGAAGAAGGGCGTGTAGCTGGTGCGGGTGAGCACGGGCACCAGCCAGGTGGTCATGAGCAGGGTGCCGGCCACGGCGGCCGTGCCGCTCAGCCCGGAGAGCGTGCCCACCGATTTGCCCGAGAAAAAGTCGCTCGGCAGCGTCTGGATGTTGCCGATGGCCACCTGGAAGCCCATGAGGGCGAAGAAGATGCAGAGCATGGCCGATTCCGGCGTAGTGGCCTGGGCGCTCAGCAACAAGGCCGGTAGCATGATGGCGCAGCCCAGGATAATGCAGGTTTTGCGGGCCCGGTTCACGGTGCCGGTGCGCATGAGGCGGCCCGAAAGCCAGCCGCCGCCCAGGCTGCCAATGGCCGCCCCCACGTAGGGAAACCAGGCAAACGCGCCAATCTGCTTGATGTCGAATTGAAACCGCTCGTGCAGGTAAATCGGCAGCCAGCTCACAAACAGCCACCAGATGGGGTCGAGCAGGAAGCGCGAGGCCAGCACCGCCCACGACTGCCGGTAGCCCAGCAGCTGGCGCACGGTGAGGGCCACCTCGGGCACGGCGGCATCGGCCGGCGTCTGGCCGTCGAGAATGTGGGTGCGCTCCTCTTCAGTGAGCCAGGGGTGGTTTTTTGGGGCGGCTTTGTTGATAATCAGCCACGGAATAACCCACAGCAACCCCAGCGCGCCAATGATAACGAAGGTGGACTGCCAGCCAATCTCCTGGTAGAGCCAGGCCACCAGCGGAGCCGAAATGACCGCGCCCAGCGCTGCGCCGGCCCCAAACAGGCCCTGCGCAAATGCCCGCTCGCGCCCCGGAAACCACTCGGCATTCGACTTGGCCGCCCCCGGCCAGTTGCCGGCCTCGCCCACGCCCAGTATCACCCGGAACGCGCCAAACGAGAGCAACCCGCGCGAGAGTGCGTGCAGGGCCGCCCCAATGCTCCACACGGTAATGGAGAGCGCAAAGCCCAGCCGCGTCCCAATCTTGTCGAATATGCGCCCCGACACGCTCTGCCCAACGCCATAGGCCACCATGAAAAAGCCCACGACCGTAGCATACTGCTCTTTATCAAGCTGCAAATCCTTCGCAATGCCGGGCCACATCACGGCCAGCGCGTTGCGGTCGATGTAGTTGATGACCGTGGCCAGCGCGATGAGGGTGATAATCCACCAGCGCAGGCCGCGCACTTTGCGGGTGGCGGGCGGCGAGGTTTTGGGCGAGAGCGTAGTCGGTTGCATGGGTGGGATGGGTGGCGCGAGCCAGCGGGCTCGCAGTGGCGCAACAGGAGAATAAAAAAGCCGGCTATCAGCTGGCCGCAGCAGCTGCGGGCAGCAGCCCGGCCGCGGCCATAAAGTCTTCGCGGATGGGGCTGAAGATGTCGAGCAGCATGCCGTTGGTGAGGGCAATGGCCCCGTGCAGGATGTTGGGCTGCACGTAAAATACTTCGCCAGTGCGCAAAATGGTGGTTTCGTCGCCGATGGTAACTTCGAACTCGCCGGCCACCACGTAGCTCGTCTGGCTATGGAAATGCTGGTGCGCCGCGCCCACTGCCCCCGCTTCAAACTCGACTTTCACGAGCATGAGGTGGTCGTCGTAAGACATGATTTTGCGCTTTATACCGGGCGCTACTTTTTCCCAGGCAAGGTCCTGGTCGGTGATGAAGGTGTTGCTGCTGTACCGCATCGCAGTAGTAGTAAGAGGTGGGGGTGGGATTTTTGGTTGTCGTTGATTATCAGGAAATCAGCACGTCATAATCATCTGGCGTCCGCTGGTCGAAGCATGACGTGCTGAATTGGCTAAAAGCTAAAAATGGCGAAACACATAGGGCCCCTGCCAGCGCAGCGGCTGCCCGGCCACGCGCACTTCGTGCGAGGCACCGGGGGCAGCATCCTGGTTGGCAATGGCCAGGCGGTAGGTGCCGCCGCGCGCCAGCTGCACTTCCACCACGGTGGCATCGGCGCCGTCGTAGAGCACCGCCACGCTGCGCACGTTGCTGTGCGAGCCGGCGGCCGTTTCGGCCGTGGGGTTGAACTCGCCGTGGGCTTCGATTACGGAAGCAAACACCTGGTTTTTGGCTTTCTCACGCACCAGGAGCACGGGCTCGGGGCGCAGGTTGAACTTGGGGTCGTTGGCGCCGATGCGGGCCATAACTAAATGCGTGGCCGTGTCGGTGGCCGTGGTCATGGAATAGAATTGCGGGCCGCTGAGCCAGGTGAGCGTGGCCACGCCGGGCGTGCGCACCGGCTTGCCCACGGCCTCGCGCCAGAGGTGCTGGTAGCCGTTTTTCGGCCCCAAAGGCTGCTGGTTGGCGGGCCGGTCGTAGGCGAAGCTGGTTGAAATCAGCTGGCCCTGGTAGTAGAACGGCAGGTCGTACTGGTGTTCGGTGGCCGACTGCGCCCGCAGCACGTCCAGCACCAAAGGCTTCTGGCTCAGGCTGTCGGTGAACAGCGCCACCGTGCGCTGCATGGCCACGCCGGGGTAGGCGTCATCGGCTTTGGCGCTGGCCACCTGCACGCGGGCATTGGCAATGCTGGCAAACCAGGCTTTGCCGGAGTGTTCTTCGGCCTCTTTCTCGCGGCCGCCAAAGTTCGAGGCCTCGTCCACCACCAGGGTGTTGTGGGCCACGGTCTGGCTGGCGAAGGAATGGGTTTCGGGCAGGTAGCGGCCGCCTTCCTTGGCTTCCACGTTCAGGAAGCGCACGGCGCCATAGTCCTGCAGCACCTCCCGGCCTTTGTCGTAGAGCACGATGCCGAGCTTGTCGTAGTGCCCGTGCGAGAGGCCGTGCGCCGTGTACTTAAACAACAGCGAGGTCTGGTCGGTCTGGGGGCCGGTGCGCAGCACGGCCAAGCCGCCTTCCGCGCCGGTAGCTCCGTCGCGGTACACCTGGCTCACCCGCTGAAACTCCGGCAGGTTCTTGCCGGCGGCTTGCAGGGCTTTCGCCACTTCCAGCCCGCCGGCACTCACCAACACCTTCTTTTGCAGCTGCACCACGCCCAGCATGGTCGGGTCGACCCCATAGTGCTCGGCCGCGATGCTGATGGCCCCCACCAGCTCCTGGGTGGTCCAGTCCTTCTCCTTCAGCGCATCGTTCAGGGGGTAGTACCGCCCGTCGTTGTTAGTGAGCTGAAGGGACGAATTGAGGGCTTTTTGCAGAATCTTATCGCGGTATTGAAAGATTTTCAGCGCCGGCTGGTTGTTGTCAATGGCCTGGGCAAACATGAAAAACGGCGACAGCGCATAGCGCGAGTAGTACGGCCCCTCGGTGTAGTAGCCTTCGGGCGAAAACAGGCCGTTGAGCTGGGCCAAGAAGCCGCTTTTATCCGTGCCGGCCGAGCCGTGCAGCGCCAAGTTAATCAGCTTGTCGTCGTGCAGGGCGTAGCCGGTCATGCCCACGGCGGCGGCGGCCCACACGCCGTGGTTGTGCACCAGGTCGAACCAGGGCTTGAGGTCCTGGGTGAAGAAGTTGCACAGCGGCCGGAACGCGCCGTTTTCAATCTTGGTACGCTCGGCCGGTGTCAGGGTCTCATACACCGCATCGTAGCCCTGAATGCTGTACACCACCCAGTTGCAATCGTTCAGGGCCTGGTGAAACAGGCGGCCCGGCGAGGAGCTTTTGGCTTCGGGGTGGTTTTTCAGGGTTGGAATCAGCTTGCTGTATTCCAGCAGCATATCGCGCACGAAGCGGGCGTATTTCACGTCCCGCGTCATCTGGTAGGATATGCCCGCCGCCTGCATCGCGTAGTAGTTGCGGGTGTGCTGCTCGTGGGTGTAGCCGCCGGCGGGGTCCTTGGGCACGGGCACCACAATGGGGCTGGCCAGGGCCTTGTCGGCGGTTTTACGCAGGGCCGCGTAGCTTTTTTCGAGCAGCGGGTAGCGGGTCAGGCCCTGGCGCAGGGCGGGTACATCGGCCGCCGCAATGAGCAGCGCCGGATGCACCGGCGGGGTTGCAGCCCACGCCGGTGCACTCGCCAGCAATCCGCAGACTGCCAGCACCGTACCCCACCTTTTACTTATTCCGAACCCGCGCATTGCCTTAAACGAAATAGGTGCCACCATTAATCTCCATCGACGTGCCCGTGATGAACGACGAGGCATCAGATGCCAGGTAGGTCACCAAATCGGCCACTTCTTTGGCTTCGCCCTCGCGGCGCAGCGGCGTCATGCCGGCTACTTTCTCGCGCACCTCGGGCTTCGTAAACGTGTCGTGGAAGGCCGTGGCAATCATGCCGGGCGACACCGCGTTCACGCGGATGCCCTTTGGACCCAATTCTTTGGCCAGGCCGCGCGTCATGGTCAGCACGCCGCCTTTGCCGGTGGCGTAGGCCAGGGCTCCCGGGCCGCCGCCATCGCGGGCCGCCTGCGAGGCGAAGTTCACGATGGAACCGCCCTTGCCCATGTAGGGCAGCACCGCCTTGGTCAGCAGGAACACCGGCTTCAGGTTCACACCCACCACAAAGTCCCAGAACGCCTCGTCCATTTCTTCCATGGTCTTGCGGCCCACCAGGCCGCCCACCACGTTCACCAGAATGTCGATTTTATCGCCGAACGCCTCGGTGCACACCTTCACCACCTCGGCCACGTCGGCCGCCTTGGTCATGTCGCCCTGCGCCGAAACCGTGCGGCCCGCGCCGAGCTGGTCGGCCAGCGCCTGGGTGGCGGTAGCGTCCTCGGGCGAGTCGAAATAGTTGAAGCACACGTTGGCACCGGCCGCGGCCAGGGCCAGCGTTACTTGGCGGCCGATGTCGCGGCTACCGCCGCTTACGAGTGCTACTTTTCCAGTTAGATTTTGCATGATGAAGGGGGAAGTGGCGAATGAAAATTCGCTAGGGTAAGAAATTGATATTGTGTTGATGAGTCTGGCAGGCGGGGACCCCACCCCCTAGCCCCCTCCCCGATGGGGAGGGGGAACTAGTATTTAGTGTTGAATAGCTAGAAGGCTAGAAACTAGTGCTAGTACCCCCTCCCCACCGGGGAGGGGGCTAGGGGGTGGGGTTACTGCTTCACAAACCCGACCGGCCGGCCATCGGTCGCTACTGGTAGCTGCGGGGTTGGGGTTTTCAGGCGGTAGTCGAACTTCTGCGGGGCGGCAAAAGCCGTGGTCACGTAGGTGAGCTTTTCGGTGCGGGGCGGGTACGAGGCCACCACCTTGCCCGACTGCGAGAAGTTGGTGTTTGAAAGCCGGTTTTTTGATTTGCCCAGCTCCTGGTACTTGATGGCGGCGCTGGCCACCCCGCTCTTGTTGAACAGCGAGTTGCGAATATCCGTCCACTGCACGCCGGTGAGCATGAGGGCCGGGCTTTTTGCGCCGCCCACGTTGTCGAACGTGCAGTGGTCCACGGTCAGGAACGGCCCGAGGGTGCTTTCGTCGTTGCCGCCCCGGTAGAGCTCGAGGGCACTGCCCTGCACGTTGCGAAACAGGCAGTTGCGCAGAATCACGTACTCGGCGTTGTAGGTGCCTTTGTCCTTGGTTTCGGTGGCCAGGCTGAGGGCCGAGCCAGCCAGGTTGTAGAACAGGCAGTTGGCAAACTGCACGGTATCGGCGAAGGTGGCGGTGGTGGCCTGAAATACGTGGCCGGTGCCATCCGTGAGGCCATAGAAGGCGCAGTTGTTGGCCCACAGGCTGTAATGCTCCAGCGCCGGCTGCGTGCCCGACTGAATGAGGCCGGCCGCACCGACGCCCTTGCCGTCGAAGGCCACGCCGGCCAGCCGCAGCTTGCCGCCATTCTCGATGGTGAACACCGACTGCCCCGCATTGCTGCCCAGCAGTACCGGCCGGCTGGCCACGCCCGCTTTGGCCCGCAGAGTGAGCGGCACAGTTACCCCAATCGTTTGCGGAACCGGGTAAATACCGGGCTGGGTCAGCTCGATAATGTCGTTGGCCTTCGCCGTCTGGAAGGCCTTGAGCAGGTCGGCGGGGGTGGCAACGGGCAACACGCGCCCGGTGCGGGTATCGGCCGATGCGGCGGCGGGCCGGAACCAGCGCGGGCCGGCCTCAGCCGCTGTCACGGGGCGGCGAATGTCCGTTTTTGGCGCGCCCTTGGCCACGGGCACCAGCAGGCCATCGGCCGATTTTTGCACGGTGAACGTGGCCGCTTCCAGCCCGGCAATGTTGGGGCCGCTGCCGCTGGCCTGCAACAGGTTGTGGGTGAATTTCAGCCCGCTCATGTCTTCAAATACGTGGAAGGGCTGCGGCATTTGGGGGCCGTAAAACACGTTGTTGGTCAGCGTCACATTGGCCGGGGCCTGGGTGCGCTCGGCGTCTTTGCCCGCGCCCAGCTCGATGTTGCTGCAGTTCACGAACGTGTTGTTTTCCACCGCCACATCATGCACCGGCGAGTAGCGGTTGAGCGGCGAGTTGGGCACGCCGTGCATAATCACCAGCGCGCCGCGAAACTCGGTGCCGCGCAGGTCGGCGAAGTAGTTGTTGAGGATTTTGTGGCCCGCATTGATGATGCGCACGCCGCCGGTCTGGGTCTTTCCGTTGCCCAGAAAGTAATTGCCCTCGATGAGGTTGTTGTTGCCGTGGCGCAGCACTACCGAGCCCTCGCATTCTTCGAATACGTTGCGGCGCACCACATTTTCACCCGACTTAACGGAGACAATTTCCACTTCGCCGTTGCAGTGGTAGAAGTAGTTCTCTTCCACCACCGTGCGCGACGAGGTGAGCGAGGTCTCACTCAGGCCGATGCGGATGGTTTCGCCGGCGTTAGAGCCCAGGCGCGGGCGCGGGCCGAAGAAGTTGTGGTCGATGCGGTGGTGGTTTTCGCGGCTTTCCGGCGTGGGCAGCTCCACGACCATCGTCACGCCCACGGTTTTTTTGCCGGCCACGTAGTTGTGGTCGAAGCGGTTGTACTGCCCGTAGAAATGCACCCACTTGTCGTCGCTGCCGCCGATGGGCCGGTTGTAATTATCAATCACACATTCGGTTACGCGGCAGTGATTGGCCAGCCCCTTTTTATCATCCCGAAACTCAATCACGCCGCCATTAGGCGCGTAGCCTTCCCGAAAATCCAGTCCCGATACCACCAGGTAGCTGCCCACCAGACGCAGGCTTGACAGGCCCATGAGCCTGGTGGCGCCGGGCCGCTCGGCCCGCAGCACGATGGGCTGCTGCTCGGTCCCCGTGCCCTTAAAAACCAGCTGGGCATCGCGCCAGGAGCCGGCGGCCAGCACCAGCGTATCGCCGGGGTGCAGGTTGGGCACGGCGGCGTTGAAGGCCGCCACGTCGGCCACCTTAATGGCCGACGCGTGGGTGGTGAGGTGCCCGCTCCATCCGAGCAGGGTAGTAATGAGCAGGGTGGGAAGGTGCCGCATTATTAGTTAGATACAATTAGTGGGCAAGAGCAATTGGTAATTCTCGTTGCGGTATTGTTTTTCAAATGTAAAGTTTTAAAAATCGTTTAAACAATCACTAAAAGGGCTATTGCAGTCAATCAAAGGGCTTTGCCAGGCCTAAAAAACGTTACCGGTAACGTTACCGGCATCGATTGCGTACAAAATTATGGCATTGAAAAAATTAAATTAAAACCGTTGTGGCTGAGGCTATCGGAGGTGATTGATGCCTCACTAAGGGCGGATGCAAGGCCGGAGAAACGGGTGACCACACGCCGGAACATGCACCGTATTGCCACATTGTTACCGACTTTAGCGCTTCCTAAGCGGGTAGGTAACTTGTAGCGATGCTATAATTGGCTGCCTAATTAATACACTGCCCGCCCCCGTCATTGCTGTCCGAAGCGGAGCACACCTACCCGCCCGCACCCTCACCGAATTCCCGCCTTCCCACCATGACTGCTCCGCGCCGCGCCCGCCCTTCCAAACCCGCTACCATCAAGGATGTGGCCAGGGCGCTGGGCATTTCCATCTCCACGGTTTCGCGGGCCATGCGGGGTTTCCCGGAGGTGAACAACGAAACCCGGCAGGCCGTGCTGCGCACCGCCGAGGAGCTGGACTACCAGCCCAACCAGGTGGCCCTGAGCCTGGTAACCAAGCACACCCACAGCATCGGGGTCATCGTGCCGAACCTCGATTACTTCTTTGCCACGGCTGTGCGCGGCATCGACGAGCTGGCCATCGAGGCCGGCTACACGGTGCTCACCTGCCAGTCGAACGAGTCGTACGGCCGCGAAATCACCAATACCCAGCGCCTGGTGAATAGCCGCGTCGATGGCCTCATCGTGTCCATATCGAGTGCCACAAGCAGCCTCGACCACTTCCGGCGACTGTTGCAGCGCGAGGTGCCCATGGTGTTTTTCGACCGCGTGAATGCCGACCTGGAGGCCAACAAGGTGATGCTGCATAATTACGACGGCGCGGTGCAGGCCGTGAGCCACCTCATTGAGCAGGGCTGCCGGCGCATTGCCTACCTGGCCGGCCCGGCCAGCCTGAGCATCAGCAACCAGCGCAAGGAGGGCTACTTGGGGACCCTGCGCCAACACGGCCTGCCGGTGTCCGACGACTTCATCGTGCACTGCGAGTTCGACCGCGAGCACGCCTACCGCGCCACCCTGCGCCTGCTCGACGGGGCCGAGCGGCCCGACGCCATTTTCACGGTCAGCGACCGCATTGCGATAGGCGCGCTGCTGGCCCTGCGCGAGCGCGGCGTGCGCGTGCCGGATGATATCGCGCTGGTCGGCTTCAACGACGAGCCGGTGGCCAGCCTGCTTACGCCCTCGCTTTCCAGCGTAGCCCAGCCGGCCTTTGAGATGGGCCGCATCGCCGCGCAGCTGTTTGTAGAACAGATGAATAGCGACGAAATCCGGCCCTACCAGACGGTGGTATTGAAGCCCACGCTGATGGTGCGCGAGTCGTCGCTGCGGCGGCGGTAAAAAATCAAGTAGGGTGCGGGGCTGGCCCCCGCCCGTCGTTGAACGACCCGTTTGAGTTTCATTCAACGACGGGCGGGGGCCAGCCCGCACCCTGCTTAGGACAGAACGCAGGAACTCCCCCACGCTAAACACGAGGTAACGCGGACAGATTGGGCCAACTAAATGCAGGCAACTATATAGCCCGCACCGCATCTCGTTCCTGAATTAAAATTTATTTATACTTTAACAAGAGCCCTGATTTTTTCAAGAAAACGTTACCGGTAACGTTTTCTTGAAAAAATCAGGGCTTTAATGTGCATTTTTGATGAAATAAGGTTGCTATTGGGTAATGATTCAACTAGCTTGCAGTAGGCAATGGCCGCAAACCATTGCGCATTTCGCGTAATTATTATTGAACAATACCAATAATACTCATTTCCGACAACCTAGCTGCTTGGAGATGCTGCTGCTGCCGGAATACCCCAATCAGTTCGTCAATAAGCACTGAGCCGGGCACCTGCGAACCCTTCGTCTGAGCTGGTCAATTAAGCCAGTAAAAAACGTTTCGGTATTACCGGCTTCGGTGCACCGAATACCTCCCGAGCGCCTGCTACCGGCCTCGCCCCACACTCTCCTCTGCCCGCATTCGATTGCGGCCGCTTCTGCGGAACTAAGAGCCACTTCAAATTCCCACTAAACCCTTAGTTATCATGAAAAACGCGTATAAATTGCTGTGCCTGTTGTGCCTGATACTGGCGCAGCTCACGGCGCTGCCGGCACTGGCCCAGACCCGTGCCGTGAGCGGCAAAGTCACGGGGCCCGATGGCGCGGGCATTCCCGGCGTGACGGTGGTGGTGAAGGGCACCACGCAAGGCACCGGCACCGACCCCAACGGGGATTTTCGCCTCGAAAACGTGCCCGAGCAGGCCACGCTGGTCATCAGCTCGGTAGGATTTAAGGCCGAGGAAATGGCCCTCAATGGCCGCAGTACCTTGAATGTGAAGCTGGCCGAGGAAACCCAGCAGCTCGGCGACGTGGTGGTGGTGGGCTACGGCACCCAGCAGAAATCGCACCTGACCGGGGCCGTGGGCAAGGTAACCAACGAAAACCTGAGCCAGATTCCGGTGGCGCGCCCCGACCAGGCCCTGATTGGCAAGCTGGCCGGCGTGCAGATTCTGACCACCAACGCCCAGGCCGGCGCGGCGCCCACCATTCAGGTGCGCAGCTCGGCCTCCATCACGGCGGGCAGCTCGCCGCTGATTGTGGTGGACGGCTACCCGGTGCCCACGGACTTGTCGGCCATCGACATGAACGACGTGGAAAGCATTGAGGTGCTGAAGGATGCGGCCTCGGCGGCCATCTACGGCTCGCGGGGTGCCAACGGCGTGATTCTGGTGACAACCAAGAGCGGCAAATCGGGCAAAACCAAGGTGAGCTTCAACACCTACGCCGGCGTGCAGAACACGGTGAAACGCCTGCCCCTCTACAACCTCGACGAGTGGGCCGCCTACGTGCGCAGCCAGAACAACGACGTGCTTTCGCCCCAGATTCTGACCGCCCAGCGCTTCAATGCCAACACCGATGCGCAGGATATCGTTTTCCGGACCGGCAACATGCAGAGCTACCAGCTGAACGTGCAGGGCGGCAGCGACGCGGCCAAGTTCTTCGTATCGGGCAGCTATTTGAAGAACAAAGGCGTGGTGCTGAACAACGACTACACCAAGTACAACGTCCGGGCCAATGTAGACTTCAAGCTCAGCAAGAACTTCGATGCCGGCATCAGCATCAACCCCTCGTATGCCGACCAGAACGAGCTGGCCGTGTCTTTGCACGATGCCATTCGCAGCATTCCGAACTGGATACCGGTGTACACTGATGCGGCTACGGCGGCCGTAACGGGCAAGCCGGTGGGCTCCTACCTGCACCAGCGCGATTTCGACATCACCCGCAACCCCTTTTACGCCACCACCGGGCTGCCCACCATCTCGACCAGCGGCGACAACAACGGCCTGGCCCAAATCAACGGGCAGCCGGCGCGCAACACTGAGCTGCGCACCATCTCGAATGGCTACGTGAAATGGAACATCACGCCCGGCTTGTCGTTTCGCTCGTCGCTGGGCTTTTTCACCCGCAACTACGAGCGCACCTACTTCCAGTCGTCGTATGCCAAAACCGATGCCTACACCCAGGGCGACGCCGTAGCCCGCGCCGCCACCCGCGCCACGCTCAGCACCAACAGCGTGCTGGACGTGCTGAACGAAAATATTGCCAGCTACAAGCGCGACATTGGCCTGCACAGCTTCGACGCCATTGCCGGCTACACGGTGCAGGGCACGCAGTATAAATCGGCCAACGAGGAAGCCACCAACTTCGCCACCGATAACATTCAGACCCTGAACGCGGGCACAGCTTCGGCGGTGTCGTCGTCGAAGGAGGAGAACCGGCTGCAGTCGTTCCTGTTCCGCGTCAACTACGCTTACAAGGAAACCTACCTGCTGTCGCTGGGCTCGCGTTGGGACGGCTCGACGCGCTTCGGCGCCAACAACCGCTGGGGCTACTTCCCGTCGGCCTCGGTGGGCGTGCGCGTGAGCGAGATGCCGTTTTTGAAGGGCAACCCCACGCTGAGCGAGCTGAAAGTGCGGGCCAGCTTCGGCGCCACCGGCAACAACAACATAGGCAACTACTCGTCGCGGGCCCTGGTGGCCCCGGCCGGAGCCGTGCTGGGCGCCTCGGAAGGCGTGACGCCGGCCTTCAACGTGAGCACCTACGGCAACCCGAATCTGGGTTGGGAGCGCACGCTCTCGCTGAATGCGGGCTTGGACCTGGGCTTTTTCGATAACCGCCTGCGCCTCACGGTGGATGCCTACGAGTCGACCACCGATAAGCTGTTGCTCAACGTGCCTATTTCCAGCGTCACGGGCTTCGATAGCTACCTGGCCAACCAGGGCAAAATCCGCAACCGGGGCCTGGAGCTGGAAGCGACCGGCCGCATCATCCAGAGCACCAACGTGAACTGGACGCTGACCGGCGTGGCTGCCTTCACCCGCAACGAGCTGGTGGATTTGGGCGGTGCGCAGCAGCTCATCAGCACTGGCGACCCCAAGCGCAACAACTTCTTCCTGGCCCAGGTGGGGCAGCCGCTGGTGCAGTTCTACGGCTACCAGACCGACCGGCAGGTACCCATGACGGGCACCAACTACTGGCCCATCGGCGTGGCCGCGGAGCGCGTGATTGTGAAGGACTTGAACGGCGACGGCAAGATTGACGCCAACGACCGCACCGCCCTCGGGAGCCCCTACCCCACCTTCACCTGGGGCCTCACCAACACCCTGCGCGTGGGCCCGGCCGACCTGAGCGTCGTGCTGCAAGGCTCGCACGGGGCCAAGATTTTCAACATCGACCCGCACTACTACGAAGGCCAGTTCACGGCCACCGGCTCGACGGCCTACCTCAACCTCTCGCCGGCTGACCAGGCGTTCACCCGCATCAAATCGGAAACCGACTACGAAGTACAGGACGCCTCCTACGTGGCCCTGCGCAGTCTCAACCTGGGCTACGCCGTGCCCAAGTCCTTCGGCCAGAAAGCCGGCCTGAGCAACCTGCGGGTGTACGTGACCACGGCCAACCTCTTCTACATCATGGCCAAAGGCTACACCAGCCTCAACCCCGAAGGCATTTCCGCCGACTTCGCCAACGACCCGCTGCGCAAAGGCTGGCAGAAAGGCGCGTACCCCGTGGCCCGCACCATCGCGCTGGGCATCAATGCTGAGTTTTAAGGAGATATTGAGGGAGTCGTTGACCGATAACAGAACGGTCGCAGAACGGTCATGCCGAGCGAAGTCGAGGCATCTCGCGTGCCACCACTACTCACCGACGTTCGCACCGATTGGATTACTGCCACACGCGAGATGCCTCGGCTCCGCTCGGCATGACGGGCAACGATTCCCCTCATCTTCCTTCCCAAAGAAACCTGCCACCTCCCACCCAAGTCGCTCTTATCGAACATGAAAAAGTCCCTATTCCTGCTGGCCTGCGCCGGGCTGTGCCTGGCTGGCTGCAAAGATTACCTCAACATCACCCCGGCCTCGAGCCTGGTGGAAGACAGCTACTTCCGCAACACCTCCGAAGTCGAAACCGGCGTTATCAACATCTACAACGCCCTGCAGCGCGTGGTGCCGTACGAAATCAACCTCACCGAGCTGCGCTCTGACAACATCGTGCCCAACAACCTGGAGGGGGACTATGCCACGATTGAGAACTTCGCCGACACGCCCACGAACGACTTCACCACCAACATGTGGAGCACCTCGTACTACGCCATTGCCCGCGCCAACATCGTGCTCAAGTACCTGGGCAACGTCACGGATGCCGATAAAAAGGCGCGCTTTGAGGGCGAGGCCCGCTTCGCCCGCGCCCTGATGCACTTCAACCTCGTGCGCCTGTACGGCGATGTGCCAATCGCCATCACCACCCTTGCCGCGACCGAAACCGATGCTCTGCGCCGCCGCCCGGTGGCCGAAGTTTACACCCAGATTATCAGCGACCTGCAGGCCGCCGAAAACCTGCTGCCCACCACTTGGGAAACCGTGAATCTGGGCCGCGCCACCAAAGGGGCCGCCCGCGCCCTGCTGGCCAAAGTCTACCTCACCCAGCAGAACTACGCCGCCGCCAAAACCGAAATCGACAACCTGCTGGCCCCGCCCACCACCTACCAGCTGCTGCCGAGCTTCGCGACGGTGTTTTCGCCGGCCAGTGAGATGAATGCCGAAATCATCTTTGCCATTCGCTACAAAACGGCCGCCAACGGCGAAGGCCAGGGCTTTTCCTACGATTTCTCGAAGGATGGCGCCACCCGCGGCCTCAAGCCGCCCACCGATTTCCAGCCCCTGTTCGTGACGGCCGACGCCGTGCGCCGCGCCACTTCCTACACCGGCACCGGGGCCACGGCCTACGTGAATAAATTCCCGGACGCCGCCAACACCGGCGCCCGCCGCGACGCCGGCACCGACTGGATTGTGTTGCGCTACGGGGAGGTGCTGCTCATGCAGGCCGAAATTCTGAACGAGCTGAGCGGCCCCGCCGCCGGCCTGCCGGCCCTCAACGCCATCCGCACCCGGGCCGGGGTGCCCGTGTACACCATCGCCACCCTGCCCACCAAGGCTGCCTTCTTCACCGCCCTCAAAACCGAGCGCCGCCTGGAGCTGGCCTTCGAAAACTACCGCTGGTACGACCTGCTCCGCTGGAACGAAGCCGTGCCGACCATGAATGC
Organism: Hymenobacter artigasi; assembly: GCF_012275535.1. Lineage (GTDB taxonomy): Bacteria > Bacteroidota > Bacteroidia > Cytophagales > Hymenobacteraceae > Hymenobacter > Hymenobacter artigasi. The sequence goes on from NZ_JAAVTK010000012.1 coordinate 159,257, forward strand.
CCACTTCATCGCCACCGGCCGCCCCGGCCTCAGCATGCCCACTTTCCGTACGCTCTACCCGGTGCCGCAGCGCGAAATTGACCTGAGCAAGGGCGTGATTACGCAGAATACGGGGTATTAACCTGTAGCACATGCTTTAGCTTGTGCCCGTTGGAGCCGCGCTCAACGGGCACAAGCTAAAGCATGTGCTACATATCCGGTGCCCACCCGAACACAACCAAACCACTCCTCCCGTTGAACACCTCGACCACTCCCCTCCTCCCAGTCGTCACCTTCGGAGAAATCATGATGCGGCTGTCGCCGCCGCAGCACCAGCGTTTCGGCCAGGCCACGGGCCTGGAGATTACCTACGGTGGCGGTGAGGCCAACGTGGCCGCCGCCGTGGCCGGCCTGGGCGTGCCCGCCGCGCACGTCACCTGCTTCCCCGACAACGACCTGGGCCGGGCCGCCGCGACGTTCTTCGGCCGCTATGGCGTGCGCATGGACCACGCCGTGTACCAGGGCGACCGGCTGGGGCTGTACTTCCTCGAAACCGGAGCCGCTATGCGGGCCAGCAAAGTGGTGTACGACCGCGCCCACTCGGCCTTCGCGCAACTCGACCCGGCGGCATTCAACTGGGACGAGATATTGAAAGATGCCGGCTGGCTGCACTGGACGGGCATCACGGCCGCCATTTCGGCCCCGGCCGCTGAGGCCACGCGCCAGGCCATTGCCGCCGCGCGCCGCCTGGGCCTCACCGTGTCGGCCGACGTGAACTACCGCCGCAACCTGTGGCAATACGGCGAGCTGGCCCAGGACGTAATGCCCGAGCTGGTGGCCGGCTGCGACGTCATCGTGTGCTCCGAACACGACGCGGATGACCTGTTCGGCGTCCGCGCCGCGCCGGGGGCCGAGGTCAGCTTTGCCTCGGTAGGTGAGCAGCTGCTGGCCCGCTTCCCGCAGCTGCGTCAGGTCATCTCCACCCGTCGCCAGACCCAAAGCGCCTCGCACGAGCGCATCAAGGGCATGTTCTTCGATGGCACGTACTATGAAACGCCCTACGTCGACATCACGCCCGTGGTCGACCGCATTGGCGGCGGCGACGCCTTTTTGGGGGGCTTCATCTACGGCTCGCTGGCCTATGCCACGCCGCTCGAAGCCCTGCGCTTTGCCGTCACGGCCTCGGCCCTCAAGCACACCATTCCCGGCGACGTGAACCTGGTGACGGTGGCCGAAGTGGAGCACGTGATGCAGGGCAACACCACCGGCCGCCTGGTGCGGTAGCTTTTTTGAGCTGATAGCTACTAGCTGTCAGCCATTAGCTTACAAGTAGTCACGAGCTTTCAAAAAAAGAGCATTGCACCTACTCCCTGCGCAAGCTCTCAGTTCTGAATCAACATCAAAAAGCTAACGGCTAATAGCTAACAGCTAAACAACCATGTCCGCTACCCTCGATACCCTGCTGCGCTACCCGCTGGTGCCCGTTTTCTACCACCCCGATGCGGCCTATGCCGGCCAGGTGCTGCGCGCCTGCTACGCGGCCGGGCTGCGCGTGTTCGAGTTCACCAACCGGGGGCCGGCGGCGGTGGCGGTGTTTGCCACGCTGGTGGAAGTGGTGCGGGCCGAGTGTCCGGATATGCTGCTGGGCATCGGCACCATTTTCACGGCTGCGGAAGCGGAGCAATTCATCGACGCCGGGGCGGCCTTCGTGGTGCAGCCCTGCGCCACGGCCGATGTGGCCGCTGTGTGCCAGGCGCGGGCCGTGGCCTGGCTGCCGGGGGCCCAAACGGTATCGGAAGTGTACCAGGCCACCCGCCTGGGCGCGGCGCTGGTGAAGATATTTCCGGGCAACGTGGTGGGGCCGGGCTTCGTGAAAAGCCTGCGCGGCCCCCTGCCCCACGTGCCCCTGATGGTGACCGGCGGCGTGTCGCCCACGGCCGAGAGTATCGGCGAGTGGCTGGGAGCCGGGGCCAACGCCGTGGGCCTGGGCGCGCAGCTTTTCCCTGCCGGCACCGACCCGGCTACCCTGGTGCCCCAGCTCACCGCCCTGCTGGCCGAGGCCCGGCGTCTGACCGGCCAGGCCTGACAACCGCCTATTATTCAGCCTAGTATTTGTCCTAAAACTTCCTTCCCATTTCCATGCGATTCGCTTTCGTGCCCCACTACCGGCAGGTTGCCGGCTGGCTCCTGCTTCCGGCCCTGCTGGCCTGCTCTACGGCCGCCAGCGTGCCACCGGCCACGCCCGCCACGCCGCCGGCCGCCGCACTCCTCTACCCGGCCCAGGTACTGAACCTGGAGGCCTGGAAGGTGACCCTCCCCGAAAATACTGCCCACGCCGGCGACCCCGTGGATGAGGTGTTCCGACCCGAGCTTGATACCTACGCTCACCCCACCTTCTTCCACCTCAACGACGCGAAAGACGCCGTGGTGTTCCGGGCCTACGTAGATGCGCCCACTACCAAAGGCTCGGGCTACCCGCGCTGCGAGCTGCGCGAAATGACCGCGCCGGCTACTTCCGACAAGCTAAAGGCCGTGTGGGGCTCGGCCACGGGCACGCACACCATGCTGATTGACCAGGCCGTGACGCACCTGCCCGACGTGAAAAAGCACGTCGTGGTGGGCCAGATTCACGATGCGGATGACGACGTAATTGTGTTCCGCCTCGAAGACCGCAAGCTGTTCGTTGACCTCAACGGGACGCAGGGGCCGATTCTGACCAGCAGCTACGTGCTGGGCACGCGCTTTACGGTGCAGTTTTCGGTAGCCAATAACAAGACCGACTGCTATTACAACGGCACCAAAGTGTATACCTACAACAAGGCGTTTGCGGGGGCCTATTTCAAGGCCGGGGTCTACGTGCAGTCGTCGTGCCAGAACAGCAAGAAGGTAGCCGGCGAGCCCTGCACCTCCTACGGCGAAGTACAGATTTACAACCTCCAGGTAACGCATCAGTAAGCCCGCCCGGCCCACCCTTTCATCCCCCCTTCAACCACCCATGAACCCTGCAACCGAAAACACGCTGGCCCAGCCCGTGGGCATCACCCTGGAGCGCTACATCATGCGCAAGCAGGCCGAATTCCCCTACGCCACCGGCGAGCTGAGCCAGTTGCTGCGCGACATTGCCCTGGCCGGCAAAATCGTAAGCCGCGAGGTGAACCGCGCGGGCCTCTCGCGCATCACCGGCGCCATGGGCGAGCAAAACGTGCAGGGCGAGGCCCAGCAGAAGCTCGATGTAGAGGCCAATATCCGCTTCATCCGGGCCCTCACCAACGGCGGCGAGTGCTGCGCCATTCTCTCCGAGGAAAACGAGGACATCATCGAAACCGGCAACCCCAACGGCAAATACGTGGTGGCCATGGACCCGCTTGATGGCTCCTCCAATATCGACGTGAACGTAAGTATCGGCACTATCTTCAGCATCTACCGCCGGGTGTCGCGGGTGGGCGGGCCATCGCGCAAAGAGGACTTTTTGCAGGGCGGCCGGGCCCAGGTGGCCGCCGGCTACATCCTCTACGGCTCCAGCACCATGCTGGTGTACACCACCGGGCACGGCGTGACGGGCTTCACCTACGAAACCTCGCTGGGCGAATTTTTCCTTTCGCACCCCGACATCAAAATCCCGCAGCAGGGCCCGGTGTTCAGCTGCAACGAGGGCCACTGGTTCGACTACCCCGAGTATGTGCGCGAGTTTCTCACGCAGTGCAAGCAGCAGCGCCTGAGCGCCCGCTACGTAGGCTCGCTGGTGGCTGACTACCACCGCAACCTGTTCACGGGCGGCATTTACATGTACCCGCCCACCCCCAAGGCAGCGCTGGGCAAGCTGCGCCTGCTGTATGAGTGCTACCCGCTGGCCATGCTCATCGAGCAGGCGGGCGGCCTGGCCCACACCGGTGCCGAGCCCGTGCTCGACGTGGCCCCCACCAGCTTCCACCAGCGCGCGCCCCTGTTTGTGGGCTCCACCCAGCTGATGACCACGCTGCTGGACTGCGTGAGTAGTGAAGCGCTTGCCAGCTAGGGAATAAGGTGACCCATACAAACGCCTCCCCAAACGCCTCAGCCGCGTTCGGGGGGGCGTTTTTGCATATAATCCCAAAAAAACTGCCCACCCGCGCAGGGTTTTCGCCGCAACGGCATCCAATGTCCTAACTTCCCCTAATGCCGCCTCCCACCCCGCTTTCCGATGAGGACTTGCTGGCCGCTTTGCGTGCCGGGCAGGCGGGCGCGTTCGAGCAGCTGGTGAAGCAGTACGGGGCGCGGGTGCTCAATACCTGCCTGGGCCTGGTGCCCCAGCGGGCCGATGCCGAGGACCTCACGCAGGAGGTTTTCGTGGAAGTGTACACCCAGCTGGCCAGCTTTCGGGGCGAAGCTAAGCTCAGCACCTGGGTCTACCGCATTGCCGTGAACAAGTGCCTGGAGTGGCAGCGCCACCGCAAGCGCCAGAAGCGGTTTGCTTTTATAACCAGCCTGTTTGGGGCCGACAGCAACGAGCCCACCCACGACCCGCCCGACTATGAGCACCCCGGCGTGCTGGCCGAGCGCCGCGAGCAGGCCGCCTTGCTGCTTCAAGCCGTGGCCCGCCTGCCCGAGCGCCAGCAGGCTGCCTTCACGCTGTTTCATCTCGAAGGGCTGCCGCACAGCGAGATAGCCGCCGCCCTGGAGCTGTCGACAGGCGCGGTAGAATCGCTGCTGCACCGGGCCAAGGGCACGCTGCGCCAGCAGCTAGGGGCCTACTACCGCGATTTTGTGGCCGGCTAGCGCAGGGTTTTATCCATGAACGTCATCTAAGCTTCTGAATCCTATGAAAAACGAACCGAACAACGAGCAAGACTGGGTGGAGCAAACCCTCCACAGCCTGGATGGGGCCACCCGGCCCGTGCCTTCTCCCTGGCTCTACCAGCAGGTGCGCCACCGCCTGGAGGCCCGCCAGGCCGCCCAGGCCGACACGCCCGACTGGGGCTGGACCCTAAAGCGGGTGGCCTTCGCCACCGCCCTGCTGGCCGCCAACGTGGTCACCTTCGCCCACCGCGCCGATTTCAGGCAGCCGGCCACCACCCAGGCCACGACCCAGGAATACGCTTACCCCACGCTGGGAGGCTATTGAAAAAGCCGGGCGTTGAATTTGAAGGCCTGGCACGGTAAAACACGGCGCTTTCCCACGGCGGGATACGATGTGAAAGCCAGCTAACGCCGTATCGGGGGCTGTCGACTGAAAAAATATTGCCGGCGTGCGCAGGGTGCGGCCGGAAAGAGCATCTATTCCAAGGCTAACCAATTTTACAAATTAATACCTCCCCATGCTTAAGCTAAAAGTGCCAGCCCTCGCCCTCTCGTGCCTGATGTACACGGCCTGCTCCAAAACGGACTCCGTAACACCCAGCACGACGACCACTACCACCACTACCGGCAGCACCTCCATCACCAGCGTGGTGCAGGCGAAGTACAAAACAACGGTCGCCTTCTCCACCAGCGGCAGCAGCATCACGCTGAAATCGGACGGCACGCCCGACCACCCGACGCCCTATTACGCCACCACCAACCCCCTGTGGGAAGCTCAGAGAACCGGGTACACCCTAAACCCCGGCACCGTGGGAGTGCAGAACTACTCGATGACCATCCCCACCAACCCGGAAGCCGCCGCCACCAAGGAAGCCACGGCGCTCGGCCCCATCGGCATGGCCCTCAACGGGGTAGCCATCTACAACGACCAGGAAGGCGGCAACAAGGCCCTCGACACCGGCGTAATTGGGTCCTTCGACCGCGCCGGGGCCCACCCCGGGCCGGGCAACACCTACCACTACCACGTCACCGGCGACTTCACCACGAAGGACGATGCCAACATCGTCGGCTTCCTGCGCGACGGCTTCCCGATTTATGGCCGCAAGGACAAGGACGGCACCTACCCCGCCAACCTGGATGCCTACGGCGGGCACACGGGCAGCACCACCGAGTTTGCCAGCGGCATCTACCACTACCATTGTTCCAACGTGAACTACTTGAGCACGGGCGTTTACGTCTTGAAATCCGGCAGCTACTATGGCACCAAGGGCACGTTCACATTTTAGCGCGCTGGGGCTGGCGGGCAGCCTGCTGCTGGCGCGCTGCGCCAGCCCCCAGCCCCCCGACGCGGCCCTGGGCCACCCGCCCGGCCCGGTGGACGTGTCGGGAGTGCCCGCCACCACCGTCGCGGCTACCGATACCGCCCTGCACCTGCGCAACGGCGTGTACTACCGGGGCGGCCGGCCCTATTCAGGCTTTGTGCAGGCGCGCTACCCGGGCGGGGCGCTGCAAAGCCGGGCCTCGTTCTACGCCGGCCGGCAGCACGGCCTCACACGCACGTTTTGGGCGGACGGACGGCCGCATGAGGTGCGCAGCTACCGGGCCGGCCTGGCCTACGGCCGGCACACCGGCTTCTGGCCCAACGGCCACCGCAAGTTCGATTTCGTGTACGCCGACGACAAGCGCGAGGGCTCGCACAAGCAGTGGTACGAGAGCGGCAGCATCTACTGCGACCTGAACTTTGCCGACGACCAGGAAGTGGGCCTGCAGCAGGCCTGGCGCGAAAACGGCAAAGTGTACATCAACTACGCCGTGCGCGACGGCGTGCGCTACGGCCTGCAAAAATCAACCTTATGCTACACCCTGCGGGATGGCCAGCTGAAATGAAGAAATACCTGCCGCTCCTGCTGTTGCTCTTCATGGCCTCGTGCCAGGAAAAACCCGTGGAGAAAGCCGTGCGCCTGCCCTACTACGACACGGCCGACTTCACCCCGAAGTGGGAGATGCCGGCGGGCCAGCCGTTTCACCAAATCCGGCCCTTCTCGCTCATCAACCAAAAAAACCAGGTTTTCACCGAAAAGGACCTGGCCGGAAAAATCTGCGTCGCCGACTTTTTCTTCACGTTTTGCCCCGGCATCTGCCCGCGCATGACCAGTAGCATGGGCGACCTGCAAAAGGCGTTTATTGACGACGACAACATTCTGCTCCTGTCGCACTCCGTGATGCCCGACGCCGACAGCGCGGGCGTGCTGCAGCGCTACGCCCAGGAAAAAAAGGTAAATTTCAAGCGCTGGAAACTGCTGACCGGGGATAAAAAGGAAATCTATGATTTGGGCCGGAAATACTACTTCGTGGAGGAAGACGAGGGCATCAAGAAAGGCCCCGAGGTTTTTCTGCACACCGAAAACTTCGTCCTGATTGACAAGCAGCGCCACCTGCGGGGCATATACAACGGCCTCGACCCCAACAGCATCCAGGACCTCATCCGGGACATTAAGATTTTAGAAAAGGAGCCTGTTCTTGCTGTCGGCCAACAGGTTGCCAGTCATTAAATCCAAAGTAAGGGCGGGCCTTGTTCCACCCCTCCCCAGACCTTCAACCCATGACTAAAACCCGAATTCTGTCGCTGCTCGTGCTGGTCATGGGCCTACTCAACGTAGGGCTGCTGGCGCTGCTCTGGTACGGCCGGCCCGACCACCAGGCCGCACGAGGCCAGGCTACCGGGCCCGTAGCCGCCGGCCTGGTGCGCGAGCTGCAGCTGTCGCCCCAGCAGCAGCAGCAGTTCGACGTGCTGCGCGAAGACCACCACACCCGCATGCAGGCCTTGCTCAAGCAGCTTACTGCCCGGCGCGAGGAGCTGTTTGCCGGCTTGGCCCAGCCCGCCACGGCTAGCGCTCCACCCGCCCTGCTGGCCCAAATCGGCGACCTCCAGCGCCAGACCGATTCGCTCACTTACGCCCACTTTGCCGCCGTGGGCCGCCTGCTCACGCCCGCCCAGCTGCCCCGCTGGCAGCAGCTGGCCCCCAACCTGCCGCGCCGCCTGCAACAGCCGCCGCAGCGGGGTGGGCGTGGCGGCCTGCCCGGCGGTCCCGGCGGCAGGGGCCGCCCCGGCGACGGCCCACCGCCTGGCGGGCCGATGGACCGGCAGCCGCCGGAGTAATTTACTGGTGGCGCGAACGGTCGCTTCACCCCCCGGTCAAGTTCTGGCTTGATGCCCTCCGAAAACCTCACCCCCTGACCCCCTCTCCAAAAAAGAGGGGGCACCGGAAATACTCCTGGCGTTCACCTCCCCCCGCAAATGCTTGATGCGCATTACCTGCGGCGAGAGAGGAGCCAACGAATTTTTACGTTTGCTGACGACTGGCTCCCCTCTCCGCAGGAGAGGGGCTGGGGGTGAGGTGACCTGTCCGCGCAAAACCGGTGCCCCCTCTTTTTTGGAGAGGGGGTCAGGGGGTGAGGTTTTCGGTAGGGCGTCAAGCCAGAACTTGAAGACTCCCCCCCCGACACCCGCCGCCACAAAAACCCCCAGTCTCCCGCATGAACAACGCCTTTCGCACGCTACTACTACTGGTGGCCACCTGCATCAGCGCTCAAGCCCAAACCGTGGGCGTGCAGCTGCACGCGGCCGGCGCCACCGACGATGGCTACGTGCTGCTGGCCCCCATTCAGTACACCCGTACCTACCTGATGGACAAGTGCGGCCGTGAGGTGCACCGCTGGACCAGCGCCTACAAGGCCGGGCAGGCAGCCTACCTGCTGGCCGATGGCACGCTGCTGCGGCCGGGCAACGCCACCAACACCACCTTCGTGGCCGGCGGGCAGGGCGGCATCATCGAGAAGATTGACTGGAACGGCAACGTGACCTGGAGCTACCGGCTTTCGAGCGCCGCAGAGTGCCAGCACCACGACGTGCGCATCCTGCCCAACGGCAACATCCTGGCCCTGGTGTGGGAAGCCAAAACCGCCGCCGCCGCCGGCCGCAATGCCGGCCTCATCGGCAGCGCTACCTGGAGCGAGAAAGTGGTGGAGCTGCAGCCCGTGGGCACCAACCAGGCCACCGTGGTGTGGGAATGGCACGCCTGGGACCACCTCGTGCAGGAAGCCGACCCCGCCAAAGCCAACTACGCCCCCGTGGCCCAGCACCCCGAGCTGCTGCACGTGAACTACGCCGCCACCGCCAACAACCCCGACTGGCTGCACCTGAATTCCATCGACTACAACCCGGCCCTCGACCAGATTCTGCTCAGCTCGCACGGGCTGGATGAAGTCTGGGTGCTCGACCACGGCACCACCACGGCGCAGGCGGGCGGCCACAGCGGCGGGGCGCGCGGCAAGGGCGGCGACCTGCTCTACCGCTGGGGCAACCCCGCCGCCTACGGCCAGGGCAGCACGGCCACGCAACGGTTTTTTGGCCAGCACAATGCCTACTGGCTGCCGGCGGGCGTGCCCTACGCGGGCAGCATTCAGGTATTCAACAACGGGCTGGGCCGAACGGGCGGCAACTACTCGTCGGTGGATGTGATTACGCCCCCCGAAACCGCGCCCGGCGTGTACGCGCCCGCCCTGCCCTACGGCCCGGCGGCCCTCACCACCACCTACGCCGACGCCAACCCCACCAGCTTCTACGCCCAGAATATTTCGGGGGCCCAACGCCTGCCCAACGGCAACCTGATGCTCTGCAACGGCCCCGCCGGCCGCCTGTCGGAAGTAACGAGCGCCGGCATCAAAGTCTGGGACTACATTAACCCGGTGGGGGCCAACGGCCCGGTGGCGCAGGGCAGCACCGCCACCCAGAACATCGTTTTTCGCCCACCGTTCTACCCCAACACCTACGCCGCCTTCACCGGCCGCACCCTCACGCCCGGCGCGCCCATCGAGCTGAACCCCACGGCCTCGACGTGCAGCCTGGTGCTGGCCGCCGCGCCAGCGGCGGCGGCCACGGCCGGTCTGGCGCTATTTCCCAACCCGGCCGCCTCGTCACTCACGGTGCAAACGTCGTGGCCCAGCTACGAGGTGCAGGTGCACAACGCCGCCGGCCAGCTGGTGCTGCGCGGCTCCAACCTGCGCCAACTGTCGCTGAGCGGCTGGCCGGCCGGGCTGTACGTGTTGCGTTTGCGCAATGCCGATGGCACGGTGGTGAGCCGGAAATTCAGCGTAGGCGTGCAATAGAGCCGATTTTGAAGGTCGTGCACCCGATGTAGAGACGCAAGGATGCGTCTCTACATCGGGTGCACGACCTCCGAAACCGCACCTGGACCGATTTTAAAGGCCTAACGCGCATCGCGCCGAAAAAAAAACAGCATCCCGCGCAGGGTTTTCGCTGCCACGGCATCTATCCTTTCGAACTGCTACTGCTTTTCACGCAACCGGCCGCACGGCTGCCCCGCAACCTCACGCGGCGCGGCGGGCCCCACACTTCCGGAACCGGATTCGGCCACCCCCGCACGGATGGCGCTGAGCGGGTGTGGCCCTAACGCAGCGGCAGTTCCCGGACCTGCCATCAAAGTTAAATATCCCATTGCTAATTCATTAACCGAGAAATCCATGCGTTTTCAACCCCTTTTGCTGGCTGCGGCCGTTACCTGCTCGCTGATTGCGTGCAAGAAAGATGAGGTGACCACCACGGCCACTACCACGGGCACCGTTATCAAGGTCGATGCCACGAAGTTTCTGACGGGGGGGCTGTCGGAGCCCATCAGCACGGTTTCGCGCACGCTTTCCAACGGCACCACGGCCGACTGCTACAAGATTGTGACCAAGAGCATCCCGCCCGACCACACGATGGGCCCGTGGTGTCCCACCAACATCACCGACGACGCCAGCAAGGGCGGCATCTGGCTGGAAAATGGCAACGTGTACGACGTGGATGGCGCGTTTGTGCGCAACCTGGCCACGTTCTACAAAGACTCGAACTGGCAGATGTACAACGCCACAACCGGCGTCATCACCAAAACCCAGACCCAGGCCGACTGCCAGGCAGCGGCCAACCCCAACGTGGGCGCGGCCTACCGCAACTACTGCGTGGAGTGCCTGCCATCCTACGTCTCCACGCTCACCAAAACCATCTATATCCCGGTTACGCCGGTTAAGCTCACCAGTGCGGTCAGTTTTGCCAACGGGCCGGGCTCTACCGGAGCCACCCTGCGCGGCATCGCCTTCAACGGCGTGGTGTTCGACCCGCCGGCTCCCGTCAGCAACATTCTGGGGGCCTACACGCTGGCCCCGTTCGATGATGCCGGCGGCCACATCAACCTCAACGAAGGCTACCACTACCATGCCGCCACGGGCCTGACCACCAAAATTGCCCAGCCCGACGGCCACGCCGCCATGATTGGCTACGCCCTGGACGGCTTCGGCCTGTTTGAGCGCCTGAGCGTGGCCGGCACCGAATACACCGACCTGGACGCCAGCCGCGGCCACTACGACGACACGCGCGGCTACCACTACCACGTCGACAAAGCCGGCGCCAACAACTTCATCAACAGCCTGGCCGGGGCTTACGCCAATTAGTATGTCTGCGATAATAAAGCCTCTCATGAGCCGGGTTTTCCTGCTTATCTGCCTGTTGCTGAGCAGCGCCGCCCACGCACATCAGTCCGAGCTATCGAACCTGATGATTTATGAGCAGAATGGCAAAACCCTGCTGCTCATAAAAAGCTCGCTCGCGGCTTTTGAGGGCGAGGTGAAATACCATAACAAGGCCAATGCCTACCAGACGCCGAAGGGGTTCAACCAGTTGGTTGTGAAATACTTCCAGCAAAAGTGTCTGCTGACGATGAACGGCGACACCATCCGGTTTGCCAACGTGCAGGTGCAGCTGGGGTACGAAACCACGCTGTTTGCGGAGCTGCTGAACGTGCCCAAAGCCGTGAACCGGCTGGCAGTGCAAAACAACCTGTTCCGCGACATGCCCAACAACCAATGCGAGCTGATTCTGATGCTCCCCGGCCTGCCGCAGAAGCAGTACATCCTTGACAATGCCAACGGCCAGACCGTCGCGCTGAAAGTGGAAAACCAAAGCTGGGTAGTGGAAGAAGTGGCTAAAGCCGCTCCCGTTAAGCTGAAGCCCCTGTTGTGGACGGCCGCCCTGGCCCTGACGGCCTTGCTCGTGGTGAGCCTCGTCAGGAAACGCCAGACGCTGGTGGCCGCGTCGTAGCTGGTTCGCCTCCGAACGTCATGCTGAGCGCAGCCGAAGCATCTCTCCCGCGCCCCTTGTCATCCTGAGCGCAGCGAAGGACCTTATCACGTTTGAGCGACTGGTTCTGCGGTGAGAGGATGCTTCGCAGGCTCAGCATGACAGGCGGCGCGGCGAAATGCTTCGACTACGCAAACACCAGCTCAACACAACGAGGCAGCCTCTTTATCAAGTCAACTCCCCTTCTAAATCCCCTTGCCCACCCGATGAAAAATATCACCCTCCCGGCTTTGCTGCTCGTTTTAGCCGCCTGTAGCTGCAAGAAAAACGACGACGTGACGGCCAGCGCCAGCACCACCACGGCCAACAGCGCCGATGGCACCACCACCAACAACTTCTCGCGGCTTTACAAAAAGCTCTACAACGTGACCAGCGTAGACTCGTCGAGCAGCACCAGCATCAAGATTAAAACCACCGATGTGCCCGACCACAAAAGCCCGTTCTTCCCGGTCGGCAACGCCAAGTACGAAGCCTACAACGGCGACAACCCCAGCTTCAGCACCCAGATAAACCTAATGGGCACCCTCAGCGACCCCGATTTGCTGACCCAAAGCCTCACCTTCACCATTCCGCGCTACCCGCTGCTGGCCAGCACGCACAGCTCTTCCACCGGCGGCCCCATCGGCGTTGCCCGCAACGGGGTGGTGTATTTCAACCAGTACAACGGCGCCGGCGCGGCCCTCGATGCGCTGGAAATAAACAACGCTGACCAGTACCTGGGCCACCCCACGCCCACCATGGCCGGGGCCCAGTACCACTACCACTACGAACCCAAGTTCCTGACGGCCACCTACGGCAGCTCCGCCTTCCTGGGCTTCCTGCTCGATGGCTTCCCGGTGTACGGCCCCTACGAAAACGGCGTAAAAATCACGCAGTCGGCGCTGGACACCTACAACGGCCACGTGAGCGCCACCGTGGACTACCCCAACGACAAGATTTACCACTACCACGTGATTTCGGCCAGCTCCAGCGTGGTCACCGTGCTCAGCGCAGCTGCCCCCTACATCAACGGCGGCAAGTACTACGGCACGAAAGGCACGGTGAACTGATGCGGTGGGCTGCTTGCGGCGTGCTGTTGGGTTTCGCCAGCTGCCAGCAGGACCGGGCTGTGCCGGGGGAATCGACGAAAGTGATTACCCCGGCACGGGTTATCGCCGTCACCGATACGGCCCTGCACAACCGCAACGGCACCTGGTTTTATAAAAACCGGAAGGCTACCGCCGTTATTGTCGAACAAAAAGGCCCGGTGGTAACCGCGCGGCTGCCCGTAATTGATGGCAAGGAAAACGGCCTCGCCACCGGCTGGTACCCCACCAGCGAGAAGCGCTTCGAGCGCCGGTACCAGAACGGCAACCGCGAGGGCCGCCACCAGACCTGGTACAAAAACGGCCGCCTGGCCGGGGAAAACGTCTTCCGCGACGACAAGTACGAGGGGCCGCAGGTGTCCTACTTCGAAAGCGGCCACCGCTGGCAGCGCCTGAACTACGTGAAAGGCTACGAGGAAGGCAAGCAAAAAACCTGGAACGACAACGGACTGGTAATCAACAACTTCACAATAAAAAATGGCAAGCTTTATGGCGTTATCGGCCGATACGACTGCATGTCGGTTATGCAGAAATAGCCGCGGGCTGCTGGGGCTGCTGCTGGCGCTGGCACTGTTTTCGTGCCAGCCGCAGGCGCCCGCCGCGCCCCCGGCGACCCCGGCCGAAACCCTGCCCTTCTACAACACCGCCGACTTCGACGCGGAGTGGATTAGCCCCGCCGACAGCGCCTACGGGCGCATCCACACCATCGCCGACTTTGCGCTGCGCAGCCAGCTGGGCCACACCATCACCCGCGACTCGCTGGCCGGGCACATCTACGTGGCCAATTTCTTCTTCTCGATTTGCCCCGGCATCTGCCCGAAGATGACCAACAACCTGAAAACCCTGCAGGACGTCTTCGCCGCCAACCAGCAGGTGAAGATGGTGTCGTTTTCGGTGATGCCCTGGGTCGATTCCGTCGAAACCCTGAAGGAGTACGGGGCCATCAACAACATCAACCCGGCCCGCTGGTACCTGCTGACCGGCGATAAGGCCCAGATTTACCACTTGGCCCGCACCTCCTTCTTCGCGGAAAAAGGCTTGGGTCTGCAAAAAACCACCAACCAGTTTCTGCACACCGAGTCGATGCTGCTGATTGACAAAAAGGGCCGGATACGAGGCATCTACAACGCCACCCAAAAGCCGGACATTGAACGCGTGACCGACGACATCAACGTGCTGCTGAAAGAGGACAGTGGCGCCCTGGCGCTGAAGCGCCGTTGATAGCCGTCAACAAGGAACGGTCGTGCTTATCCGGATAAGCGCTTACTACCACCACCTAAATGGAACACACATGAAGTATGATGAACAGTTGGCCAGCGACCAATTCGTGGTAACGTCGCTCCCGGAGCACCAGCTGGCGCGGCCGGCCTACCCCCTGCTGGCGCGCCTGGCCCGCTGGCAGGACCAGGTGCGGGAGCCGGCCCTGAGCCTGCTGTTGCTCGGGCAGGTCATCACGCTGTTTGTGGCGGGGCCGCTGAAAAGCGCCCAGCTCCTGTCGTCGGTTGTGATGGGTAGCCTGCACCTAGCCATGCTCGTGATTTCGTACTTCGTGCTCCCGCCGCGCAGCAAATCCCGATTGCTGATACTGGTATGCTTCGGGCCGCTGGCCTGGACCTTGTATGCCGGCAGCAACCTGTACGTGGGCCTGCTGCTGAACTCGATTACCACGCTGGTCATCACCGTGGCCGTTGCCCAGGCCGTGTTTCGGGCCCAGCGGGTCACGCGCCACCAGCTGCTGGGGGCCGTGGTGGTGTACCTGAACCTGGCCCTGCTGTTTGTGAGCGTTTACCAAAGCATCAGCTGGGTACTTCCCGGCGCGTTCGCCGCCTCGTCGAATATCCCCCTGACGATGAGCGACCTGAAGTACTTCAGCCTGACCACCATCACCTCCACCGGCTATGGCGACATCGTGCCCGTGCACCCGCTGGCGCGCAGCCTGGCCAACTTCGAAGCCGTTATCGGACAGCTCTTCGTGGCCATTCTGCTTGCCCGTCTGGTCAGCGAGCAGCGCGACAAGGCCCGGCCCTGAGGGCGCGGCCCACCGGCCTGGTGCTGCGCGTGGAGCCCGGGTTCGGCGGCTCGCCGCTGGTGCTGGACTAGAGCGTGAGGACAATTACCTTTGGGCAAAACCAAGTTAGCTTATGCGTCGTCACGAAATAACGGACCGGCAGTGGACGGTCGTTGCGCCCCTGCTTTCGGGCAAGGCGACCGACTGCGGGGTTACGGCCAAAGATAATCGGCTGTTTTTCAACGCCGTCGTGTGGCTCATGCGCACCGGGGGCCCGTGGGCCGACCTGCCCGAGCGCTTCGGCAAGCCGAATTCGGTCTGCCGCCGCTTCCGCCGACTGGCGCAAAAGGGCGTTTGGGAAGCCTTATTCGAGGCCCTGAAAGCGCCGGAACTCGACTGGGTCATGCTCGATTCCACTATCCTACGGGCCCACCAGCATTCGGCCGGCCAAAAAAAAGCGACTCCAAAACCGAATGCCTGGGCCGCAGCCGGGGCGGGATGAGCACGAAAATCCACGCCTGCACCGACGCGCTGGGCAACGCCGTGCGCCTGCTGGCCACCGAAGGACAGGCGGGAGACTGCCCCCAGACCTTGCCCTTGCTGAAAGACTTGCGGCCGGGAAAAGTCTTGGCGGACACGGCCTATGACAGCGACGAAAACCGCGCTTATTGTGCGGAGCACGGCATCGAGGCGGTGATTCCCAGCCACCCCGGACGGGTGAAGCCGGCGGAAATGGACGAAGAAATCTACCGGGACCGTAACAAAATCGAACGCTTTTTTGGCCGCCTCAAACAGTATCGGCGCTTAGCCACCCGTTACGAAAAAACCGTCGTTTCTTTCTTGGCTTTCTGGCACGTGGCCGCCGCACTCGATTGGTTACGCTGATTGTCCTCACACTCTAGGCCGGCTACCGCACGGGCGGCCTGGACCGGGTGGCCATTACCCGCCTGCGGTTCTACTTCTCGCACCTCGTGCTCACCCACACCGACGGCCGCACCTATACCGAGCCGAGTAGCCACCACCTCGTCAACGCCGACCCCGAAGCCACCGCCACGCTGACTGTGGCCCTGCCCAACGCGCCCGCCGGGCAGCGGCGCAGCCTCACCTTTCGCGTGGGCGTGGACAGTGCCGCCAACGTGGGCCTGCTGGCGATGCTCTGGTTCGGGCGGCCCAGCCACCAGGCCCTGCTGCACCACGGCACCAGCCCCGTGGTCGCCACTTTGATAAGCGAGCTAAAGCTGACGGCCTCGCATCAGCAGTAGCTCAGCACATTGTGCGAGGAACACCAGGCTCAGATGCCGGCGCAACTTGCCTTGAGCCGGCACCAATTAGAATCCCTGACGGGGCCTAATGGAACGGAAAGGGGGACCAAGGGGCTAGCCCAGGTACGATTTCAGCGACTGTGAGCGCGACGTATGCTTCAGGCGCCGAATGGCCTTCTCCTTTATCTGCCGCACCCGCTCGCGGGTCAAGCCAAACTGCTCGCCTACTTCCTCGAGCGTGCGCGCGGCCTGGCCATTTAGCCCGAAATGGAGCGTGATGACGTCGGCCTCCCGCCTGGTCAGGGTCGAGAGCGCGCGCTGCACCTCCCTGCGCAGCGAGTCCCGCAGCAAGCCGGCATCCGGCGTATCTGCTTCCTCGTCCCCCATCACATCGAGCAAGCCGTTTTCCTCGCCCTGCACGAAGGGCGCATCCATGGAAACGTGGCGGCCGGAGATTTTGAGCGTGTCCACCACCTCGGCGGTGCTCAACTCCAGCAGCTCGGCAATCTCATCGGGCGAGGGCTCGCGCTCGAACTTTTGCTCCAGCTCCGCAAACGAGCGGCTGATTTTGTTGAGCGAGCCCACCCGGTTCAGGGGCAGGCGCACGATGCGGCTCTGCTCGGCCAGGGCTTGCAGGATGCTCTGGCGAATCCACCACACGGCGTAGGAGATGAACTTGAAGCCTTTGGTTTCATCAAAACGCTTGGCCGCCTTAATCAAGCCCAGGTTGCCCTCGTTGATAAGGTCGCCCAGGGTCAGGCCCTGGTTCTGGTACTGCTTGGAAACCGAGACCACGAAGCGCAGGTTGGCTTTGGTCAGCTTTTCGAGGGCCATCTGGTCGCCCTCGCGGATGCGCTGGGCCAGCTCGACTTCCTCGTCGATGGATACCAGGCTCACTTTGCCAATCTCCTGGAGGTACTTGTCCAGCGACTGGCTTTCGCGGTTGGTAATCTGCTTGCTGATTTTGAGCTGTCTCATGTGGGAACGGTGCTGCTTAATAGGGAATAGCCCCCCATAACTCCCAGTGCGGCGGCTTGGTTCGACGGTCCTGCCGACGATGCTCCGCCGGAGGGAGTATATTTGGGGCAAAAGCCTGACTATCTGGGATAGTTCAGGATAAATGAGCTGCGCGAAGAAGGTATACTATTTAGTGATACCCACGTAATATTGGCGGAGCCACGTACAATAAATGCTGTCTAACCCAGCCTGGGCCGCTCTGGCAAGCAACACCCCATGCTGGAACGTTTGGGTGGTATAAGGGGCGTGTTGCGGCTAGTCCAACCACCCTTTTGCTACCCGTGGTCGATGGCCAGTATTGTTTGTAAAAGCACATTGGCCCCATTGCTCATGTCGCCGGGTTTGGTCAATTCCTGGTACGAATGACTGATGCCCCCCACACTGGGAACAAATATCATGGCTACTGGGGCAATCGCGGCGATTTCCTGGGAATCATGACCCGCCCCGCTCTGCATCACTTTGGTGCTCAGCCCCAAGGATTTTGCTGCGGCCGCGATGGTTTGCTGCAAGGCCTTATCCGTTAGGGCGGGTTTGGAGGCATTGGCCTGCCGCTCAAATCGGATGGTTGTGTTGCTCTCGGTGGCGATTCCTGCGGCTTTTTTTTCTATTTCACGAAAGAGCATCTCAATTTTATCCGCGGATAAATCGCGGATTTCCAACCCCATCACCACTTTACCGGGGATGACATTGTAGGCATTGGGGGTGATGGCCATTTTACCAACCGTGCCCACCTGGTTGCCTTTGACCGAGTTGATGACTTCGTTGACGGCGATGACAAAGCGGGACGAAGCCAGCAAGGCATCTTGGCGCAGCGCCATGGGGGTGGTGCCCGCGTGGTTGGCAAATCCGGCTACGGTCACTTCCCAGTGCACAATGCCGACAATGCCTTCTACCACCCCAATCTGAACGTTTTCCCGCGCCAAAATGCCCCCTTGTTCGATATGCAATTCCACCCAGGCGTGGAGGTCGCCTTTCTTTCGGATGCAGGATTGCAGGTTATCGGGGTTGCCCCCAATCGCCTTGATTCCTTCCGCCATTGTTACCCCGCTTTGGCTTTTTTGTTGCAGCCCCGCCGGGGTTAAGCCGCCCGCCATGGCCATGCTGCCAATCGTGCCGCCTTCTTCGTTGGCAAAAATGATAACCTCCAGCGGATGCTCCGTGAGCACCTTCTGCTCGTTGAGCACCTCAATTACCTCTAAAGCGCTGATGGCTCCCAACGGGCCATCATAATTTCCGCCATCCGGCACCATGTCAATGTGCGAGCCGAAGGCAATGGGTTTAAGGGCAGGGCTTTTCCCTTTTCGTTTGCCGATGATGTTTCCGGCGGCATCAATCGTGGGGTCAAGCCCCGCCCGTTTCATCTGCTCGATAAACCAAGTCCTTCCCTCCAGGTCTCCCTTGGTGTAGGCAACCCGGTAGCCGTGCCCCTGCTCGTTCTGCCCAAATTTGGCGAGCTGGGCAATGCGGTCTACGAGGCGCTGCTCGTTCACTCTAAACTTGTTGCCCAAAGCCGCCGGTTTACTGGTGGCGTCCAGCAGGCCAAAGGCACTTACGCTCAAAGCGGTTAGTGAGGCGTTTTTAAGGAAGGTTCTTCTTTCCATGCTTCCAGCGTAAAGCCCGCTGCAGCGAAATATTGTTTTATGGAGCTGGTGCCCACCGCTGAACACGTAGGTTGGCTGCGCCACGCGCGGGAGCCGACCAGCGCGCTATTTAGGCAAGGTAACCCCCTTTGCCTAAATAGCGCGCTTTTAAGCCCCGACCGTTTGAATAGTACAGTCTGAATGAAGAGCTTATGCACCAATTCAATTTATTCCGGCGCAGGCCAAGTAAGGTGTGCCTTTCGAAGCCTAACCTATGTCCTGACTCTATCCATATTTAGCTGGCTGCTTCAGCCTTCTCACTGTCCATTTTAGAGCAGTTTTCGGGTTTGGGTACAGCTTATGAGGCCAGCAGGCAGTAGCGCGAACTTTGTAGTTCGCGTCCCCGCGCCGTTAGAACTACTCTGACGGCGCGGGGACGCGAACTACAAAGTTCGCGCTACGTGTACACGAACCTGAAAACTGCTCTAGTTAGACCACCTCAGCGCTTGACCGTCCCAGCGCAACATATCCAGAATATCGGTGACCAGCGGGTTGCCCGTTTGCTGGGGGTTGAAAACACCCACCCGCAGTTAGCCGGCCGGCACGCCGCTGGTATCGGCCACCAAGCCGGCAGTGGGCCTGCCGGCGGTGTTCAGGCGCACGGCGAAGAAGCGCCCTTGGGGTTGCGGTAGTTGCCGGCGATGCCAGAATGGTTTTTTAGCATCATGCTTTCCCAGCCGTTCACCGCGTAGCCGTCGGCCACATTGCTGAGGCGCACGTTTTCGAAGCGAAGCACCCGCTGGCCTTGCAGCGCGGCCGGCACCGCCAGCTTGGCGGCGGTGAAGTGGCCGGGCGGGTTGAGCAGGTGGTCCAACTGCGGGTTTCGCCAATGGCCGCGAAGGCCTGCTCACCGTAAGGTACGGCCTGGCTGTCGCACCAAATGATGGCGTCGCGCAGCACGTGCTGGTGCTCGTCGACCACCACCAAAGCGTGCATCTGGTAGGCAATGCCGATGGCACCAATATCCTGCGGGTCATAGCGTTGGGTGGCATTATCCCTCTGAATGGCCTGCCGTACGTCGAGCCACTACTGGCGCGGGTCCTGCTCAGCTCAGCCGGGCTGGCGGGCGGTGATTTAGCGCTCCGTATCGGGGTAGCTCACCGAAGCCAGGCACTGGCGCGTGGCGGAATCCACCACCGATACTTTGACGGAGGAAGTTCCCAGGTCGATTCCGATTAGCAGCATGAGGAAAAGGCTAAGATGGAGGCGTAAAAATCGATATCAGGTGGTTCGACTCATCGGTTTGGCTCGATGCGAAACCAATCGATGTCCGCGTTGCCGGCATCGTTGAACTTGGCCGTGCGCGAGGAGAACAAGCCTACTTTGGCGCCAATCCACTTGCCTTCCCGGGCCTGAAACTCACTGCCCAACGACTGAAACACTTGGTTGTCGAAGCTGTAGCTGAACTGGCACTTGGCTCCCGCTTTCACCGCCACGCGCAGGTAGATGGGCTGCCGGGCCTGGGCGGCGGGCACTTCCACCGGAGCGGAGGTGGTTTCGGCCGTTAGCTTGTCGGCGTCCTTGCAAACGCTCTGGCTAAGAGGGTGTTAGGGAATTAGGCGGGAGCTAATCGATTGAGACACATGGTCAAGTTGGCAATAAGCAGCCAAGCTTCATGGGAGCGGGGGGTAAATTCGTAGTCGATAGCCAATCGG
>NZ_JAAVTK010000013.1 GCF_012275535.1 Hymenobacter artigasi
CTGCACGCGCGGGTCCGTTAAATGGGCAAAGGAAGCGAAAGGGTCCATTCCCGAAACTAGCCTACGACCAGCTTACTTTTGGTGCGGAAGCCCTACATTCCGGATGCCCTCCCTTCTCCCACCGTACTTTTGCCCCATGCGCTACCTTCTGACCTGTCTTATTGTCCTCGCCGCGCTGGCCGCCCAGGCCGGCCCGCCGCAGCTGTTGCTCGACGTGGCTCGCTTTCGCAACCTGAACAAGGTGGAGAAAGGGGCCGAAGTGGAAATCTACGTGACCGTGCCTACGCAGTCGCTCATGTACCGGCAGCGGGCTCCCAAGGCGTTTCAGTCGTCGGCCCTTGTCACGCTCGATATTCTGAAAGCCGACGGCTCCTCCGCTTATCACGAAGTCATCACCCTGAAGCCGCCGGTGCTCACCGATACTACTATTGCCATCAAAAACCCGCAGAGCTTTCTGAAGCGCATCATGTTGCCCGATGGCAAATACACCCTGCGCGGCACCGTGAAAGACCAATACCGCAGCACCGGCAGCGAAACCGTGGTGGAAAAGCCGCTGGTACTGGAAGCGCCCACCGGCCCATTTCTGACCGATGTGGTGCTGCTCTCGCGTCCCGCCGCCCGCAGCGGGGGCGACGATAATTTCGCCCGGGGTGGCTACCGCCTCACCCGTGCGCCCGGCGGCAGCTACGGCCGGGGGGCTGATAATGTGTTCTTCTACACCGAATTGCATAATGCGCCCGTGGGCCAGCCCTTGCGCGTGCACTATCACCTCACCACCCCCGACGGCTCAGCCGCCGATGCCGACGCTACCCTCACGCCCCAATCTGGCCGCCCCACCAGCGTTGCCGGGCAGTTGCCCATGGGGCCGCTGCCCGACGGCCCGTTCACCCTGTTTGTGGAAGTGTACGGGGGCCCCGGCAACAAGAAACTCCTGGCCGGCCACCGCGCCATTGGCGAGCACTCCGCCGCCGAATACGCGCCCGCCGGGGCTGCCGTGCCTCGCTAAGCATGGCCACGAAAGGAACTCCCGCCACCTCCGGCCGGCCCTACGCCTGGTACTTCGAGCCGCTGTGGTGGCTGCTGCTGGGCCTGGCGCACCTGCCGCTGGCGGTGCTGTATGTGTTTGCTGAAGCTATTTATTTCCTGCTGGCTTACGTGGTGCGTTACCGCTGGCGCGTGGTCACGGAAAACCTGCGCAACTCCTTCCCGGAGAAAAGCCCGGCCGAAATCGAGCGCACCGGCAAGGCGTTTTACCGGCATTTTGCGCAGGTGGTGGTCGAGATTCTGAAGCTGGCCGCCATCTCGCCCGAAGAAATGCGGCAGCGCATGCGCTTCACCAACCCGGAGCTGATGACAAATCATTTTGCCGAAAACCGGCTGGTGCTTTCGTTGGGCTCGCATATGGGCAACTGGGAGTGGATTCTGAATGGCGCGGCGCTGGAGTTTCCCGGCCGGGCCGCCGGCGTGTACAAGCCGCTCAATAACCTGTTTTTCGAAACGCTGATGCGCCGCCTGCGCACCCGCTTCGGGGCCGATGCCGTGCCCATGCTCGCCACCCTGCGCTACCTGGTGGCACACCGGGCCGAGGGCCGCACCCTCAGCCTGCTCACCGACCAGGCCGCCGGCCCCGAAGACCGGCCCTACTGGACCCAGTTTCTTAATCAGGACACCAGCTTCTACACCAGCGCCGACCGCCTGGCCGTGCAGCTAGACTGCGCCGTGCTCTACGTGGGCATCCGCCGCGTGCGGCGCGGGTACTACGAAGTCACCTTCACCGAGCTGCCCGATGGCCGCGCCGCAAAAGGCGCACCCGTCGGCACGTTTCCCATCACCGAAGCCTTCGCCCGGCAATTGGAAACAGATATGCGCGCCTCGCCGGAACAGTACCTGTGGACACATCGGCGCTGGAAACACAAGCGGTAGGGTTGAGTGTTGAAGGTTAAGTGTTGAATCCCGGGAGTGATTTATCAGGGGTTTGCCCACAAAAAAACCGGCCTGTAGAGGCCGGTTTTTTTGTTTAGAAAAGGCTGAGTCAACTTAAAACCCAACCCTCAAAAATCAACACTTTTACAGGTACTGCTCAATATCACCGGCGCCCTGGCGCACGAGCTCGAACTCGTCGTTGGTGCAGTCGATGATGGTGCTGGGGACGTTGCCGCCAAAGCCGCCATCAATTACAAGGTCGACCAGCAGGCGGTATTTCTCGAAAATCAGGTCTGGGTCGGTCACGTACTCGTCAATCGTGTTTTCGTCTTCGCGCACCGAGGTGCTCACGATGGGATTGCCGAGCTCCTTCACCAGCTGGCGAATAATCTGGTTGTCCGGCACGCGGATGCCGACGGTTTTGCGCTTGGTGCCGCCGAAGCGGGGAGCGTTGGCGCTGGCCTCGAAAATGAAGGTGAACGGGCCGGGAAGGGCTTTTTTGATGACTTTATACGTTTCCGTGGTGATGCCGTGGGCATAGTCGGAAATGTGCGACAGGTCGTAGCAGATAAAGCTCAGGTTGGCCTTTTCGGGGAAGAGCTTCTTGATGCGGCAAACTTTTTCTACGGCTTTGGCATTGGTCACGTCGCAACCGATTCCATAGACTGTATCGGTGGGGTAAATAATGACTCCCCCCTTGCGCAATACGTCAACGGCTTGCTGAATGCGGCTTTGCGGCGGATTGTCGGGGTGGATGCGGAGAAGGGTGGCGGGCATGGATACGGCTGATGGTTAATAAATTAGAGACGTAATGCGGCGGCGTAGCGGCCGCGGCCTTCGGCGGCGGGCAACCTGCCAGACCAAAGGCGCGGGCAAGGTACTACGCCTAGCCGAAATGAAACAACTCAACCGCCGCCCGTGCCTTCCGGTTGCAGGCCTTCGTACTTTTGGCGCCGCTCCCCCGATTCTCTTCTTAACTCCCATGGCCCAACCCGCTCAAAAGTCCATCCTCGAACGCCGCGACGACGCCCTCAAACGCCGCAAGCGCTGGGGCGCCGTGAGTGTTGTTTTCACGCTCGCGCTGGTCTGCTTCTCTTATTACTTCTACCAGGTGTTCTTCACCGCCAACATCGAAACCAGGGGCAAGCCCACCTACGTCATCGTACATCGCGGCGACGATTGGCAGGCAGCCCTGAAGACAATCGACGCCACCGGCACCGTGGTCGATAAGCTTTCGCTGCATTTCGTGGCCAAGCTCATGAAATACCCGCAGCACGTGAAGCCCGGCCGTTACGAGCTCAAAGATGGTTTCACCAACCGCCAGCTTATCAATGTACTGAAAGCCGGAATTCAGTCGCCGCTCAAGCTCACATTCACCAATGTGCGCCTGCGCCGCGAGCTGGCCGACAAGCTCTCGACCCAGATTGACGCCAAGCCGGCTACCATCGACTCGCTGCTGGCCAGCCCCAGCTATACCCGCAGCCTGGGTTTCGACACCACCACGGTGCTCAGCATGTTCATACCCAACACCTACGAGCTGTACTGGAACACCTCGGCTACCAACCTCATGCAGCGCATGAAGAAGGAGTACGAGAAGTTCTGGACCCCCACCCGCGACGCCGAGCGCGAGAAATTGCACCTCACCCGCGCCCAGGTCAGCACCCTGGCCAGCATCGTTGAGGCCGAGCAGCAGCAGCACGCCGATGAGCGCCCCCGCATTGCCGGCGTGTACCTCAACCGCCTGAGAAAAGGCATGAAGCTGCAAGCCGACCCCACCGTGGTCTACGCCAACCGCGACTTCACCATCAAGCGCGTGCTCAACGTGCACCTGCAAAAAGACTCACCCTACAACACCTACAAGTACGCCGGCCTGCCGCCCGGCCCCATCAACCTGCCCAGCATTGCCAGCATCGACGCGGTGCTGAAGCCGGAGAGCAACAGCTACCTGTATTTCTGCGCTAAGGAGGATTTCAGCGGCTATCATGCCTTTGCGACCAATGAAACGGAGCATATTGCGAATGCCCGCAGGTATCAGGCGGCGCTGAACCGGGCCGGCATTAGATAATCTTCTGTCATCCTGAGCGGAGCGAAGGACCTTATCGCATCTGCACTGTTTGCAGTAATCCATCCGATGCGGACGCGATAAGGTCCTTCGCTCCGCTCAGGATAACGAAACGTAACAAATCGTATGTACACCTCCGATATCCAAATCCGCGTGCGCTACGCCGAAACCGACCAGATGGGCTACGTCTATCACGGCAACTACGCGGCGTATTTTGAAGTGGCCCGCACCGAGGCGTTCCGCAAGCTCGGCATCAACTACAAGGACATGGAGGCCGATGGCGTGGGCATGCCGGTAGGGGAGCTGCGCACCAAATTCCGCCGCCCGGCCCGCTACGACGACCTGCTGACCGTGCGCCTGCTGCTGCGCCAGCCGCCCGAAGGTGCCCGCGTGCTGTTCGAGTACGAGATTTATAACGAAGCCGGCCAGCTGCTCACCGAGGGCCACACGCTCATGGTGTTCGTGAAAACCACTACCGGCCGGCCCGTGGCCATGCCCGCCAACATTCAGGAGCGCCTGCTGCCGTACTTTAGCGAAGACGAGTTTGATAGCCCCGTGCTGCCCACGCCCGGCGCTATTTCGCCCGATGCGCCTGCCCCGGCGGCGTTTAGAAAATAAAGTGTTAAGTTTTGAATGTTGAGGGTTGAGTTTTTATCAGCCAAACCACTCAAAACTCAACCCTCAACATTCAACCCTGCCTTTGAAAGCCCCCGCCGCCATTCGCCGTGCCCGCTTCCCCGATGTGCGCCAGCAACGGCCCTACCGGCGGATGATTGTGGGCCTGAAGCGGCTGCGGCTGCCCGGCGGCCAGGCCTCCCTCTACGACGTGCTCGACCGCATCCTGCACGAGCTGCGGCTCGACTCGCTGGAGAAGCGCGCCGCCTACATGGCCTTCAACCTCACGGTGGCCCTGTTTCCCACCATCATTTTCCTGTTCACGCTCATTCCGTACATCCCCGTACCGAATCTGAGCGTGGACATCCTCCAGTTTCTGGCCGATTTCATGCCCCGCGAGCTGTACGCGGCCACGGCCAGCACCATCGAGGACATTGTGAACATCCCGCACGGCGGGCTGCTCTCCTTCGGTTTCGGCACGGCGCTGGTGCTCAGCTCCAACGGCATCATGGCCCTGCTCGATGCCTTCGAGAAAAAGTATCCGTGGTTCAAGCACCGAAGCTACCTGCGCAAGCGCATGATTGCCACCGCCCTGACTTTTGGGCTGGCCCTGATACTGCTGCTGTCCATCGCGGGCATCTTCTTCGGGACCTACCTCATCGACGGGCTGGTGTTCTATGAAGTTGTGCCCGAGCGCTTCACCGATTTGGTGCTCACCCTCATTCGCTACGGCTCGCTGCTGGGGCTGTTTCTGAGCACCACCTGCGTGATTTACTACTTCGTGCCGCCCGTGCATGATAAGTGGCCGCTGGTGTCGGCCGGAGCCATTGTGGCCACGCTGCTCATTTTTCTGGTGTCCTTTTTATTCACGCTATACGTTCGCATTTTCGATTCCTACAACCATTTCTACGGTTCCATTGGGGCGTTGGTGGGCTTCATGGTCTGGCTCGAATTTGTGTGCATGACCCTGATTATCGGGTTCGAAGTGAACGTGAGTATGGATGCCGTGACCGGGCGCCGCCGCAAGATGCTGGAAGAGCAGTTGAAAATGAAAAACGAAAAATGAGGAATTGGTTTTGAGGATGATAGCAGAAATTTTAAGAAAAATTCTTCAATCCTACTTCTCCATTCCGCATTCCTTTCTACTTTTGCACTCCCCAATCACTCGGGGTCCTTATAGAGAGGTGGCAGAGTGGTCGAATGCGACGGTTTCGAAAACCGTTATACCGGCAACGGTATCGGGGGTTCGAATCCCCCCTTCTCTACAAAAAGGCTTTTTCTGCGCTGGAAAAAGCCTTTTTTGTTGCTTTACCAACCACAGCGCACGAGTAACTGACCCAGAGAGCTGGCAGAGTGGTCGATTGCGGCGGTCTTGAAAACCGCTGACTGTAACAGGTCCGGGGGTTCGAATCCCTCGCTCTCTACATCCGAAAAACCTCGTTTCCAAGCTGGAAACGGGGTTTTTGATTTTTTGCCACAGCGGTGGGCGCGCCCGTTGCGCCGTAGCCACCAGCCCGGCAGGCCGGAGTACCTTTGCCGCTCCTTACTATTCCCGCAACCCTCCCGATGAACGGTACCGAACCGGCCAGCCCCAGCGCTTTCGACAAAGCCCGCACCGGGCTATGGACCAGCCTCCAGAAGCACCTGGCCACGGTGTACGCGGCCGAAACCGCGTTTGCCAGGGCCGTGGCTTTCACCGATACGTTCCCCTTTGCCGCCTCGGCGGCCAGCGAGGAGCAGCTGCAGGAGTACGAACAGCAGCGCCGCGCCCTGCGCGACCTGTTCACCGACGAAACCACGCAGCTCGATACCCTCGTCAAAGCCATTCGCCTCAAGGGCTACGCCGAGGACGAAAAAAAGCAGCTGTATCTGCTGCTGCTGGGCTACATGGACATTGCCGCGAGCATTTTTGAACGGCTGCACACCCAGGTACTCACGCGCCAGCCCGCCGACGACGACCTGGCGCAGACCACCGACCGGTTTGCGCGGGTTCAGAAGTTTGCCCGGCTCAATATTAAAGGAATTGCGGGCCTGTTGGGCGGGTTCTGAGGCGAGGCGCCGGGGAAGTTGGTCGGGAGAGTTGGCGGCTTGGTCGACGGTTTCGCAGTGTATTTTATGAGTAAAGTATTGAAAAGTAGTTGATTGGTGAAAAAAGATGGTTTGGCTCATTTCCGGCACTGGCACAGGCCTTGCATTTGGAGAGACAGACGCGTCACAATCTCCATTCACTCTTCAAGTTCTTCTTCGTTATGAAATCCTCCCTGCTTTCGCTCCTCGCCACCGGCCTGCTCTTCGTTTCAACCGCCGCCTCGGCCGCTCCTGCTTTCGACCACGACCACGACAAAGACCCGCGCCGCCTGTCGCCCATCGAGCGCTCCCGTTACGAAGCGGCCCAACGCCAGTTGGAACAACGCCGCATCGCCCAGGAACGGGCCCGCTACGAAGCCGACCAACGCCGCCTGGCGCAGGACCGCGCCCGCCTCGCCGCCCAGCGCGAAGCCGCCGAGCGTGCCCGCTGGGAAGCCCAGCACCGCAGCAGCCACGACCGTAGCTACGGCTACAACCACCGCTAAATAAAGTAGTTGCGAAGCGGTGCTTCGCAAATCGTTCACAGAACCGCGCCCGCCAGCGAAGCACCGCTTCGCAGCTACAAAAAAATCCCCGCCGGACAGGCGGGGATTTTTTTGCAAAGTATCCGGAAAAACTACTTAGCCAGCTTAACCTTCAGGTTTTCGTCGAGCGCGGCCAGGAATTCCTCGGTGTAGAGGTAGTCGCGGCCGTGCTCCACTTTGTTGCCGTGGATGCAGACGGCGAGGTCCTTGGTCATCTTGCCGCTTTCCACGGTTTCGATGCACACCGCTTCCAGGGCGTGGCAGAAGTCGATGAGCTCCTGGTTGCCGTCGAGCTTGCCACGGAACTCCAGGCCGCGCGTCCAAGCGAAAA
Organism: Hymenobacter artigasi; assembly: GCF_012275535.1. Lineage (GTDB taxonomy): Bacteria > Bacteroidota > Bacteroidia > Cytophagales > Hymenobacteraceae > Hymenobacter > Hymenobacter artigasi. The sequence continues at coordinate 7,544 of NZ_JAAVTK010000013.1, forward strand.
TCGACGCAATCGGGTTGGTTGAAGTGGGCTTGCCTTTCTGGTGGTCGCGGTAGTGGCGCGTCACGGTGCCGTGGGCGGCTTCGGCCTCCATCACGGTGCCGTCGGGGGTGATGAGCACGGAGGTCATCAGGCCGAGCGAGCCGAAGCCCTGGGCCACGGTGTCGGACTGCACGTCGCCGTCGTAGTTTTTGCAGGCCCACACAAAGTTGCCGTGCCATTTCAGGGCCGAGGCTACCATGTCGTCAATCAGGCGGTGCTCGTAGGTGATGCCGGCCTCCTGGAATTTGGCGGTGTAGTCCTGCTCGTAAATCTCCTGGAAGATGTCCTTGAAGCGGCCATCGTACTTCTTCAGGATGGTGTTTTTGGTGCTCAGGTACAGCGGCCAGCCCTTACTCAGGGCCTGGTTGAAGCAGGCGTGGGCAAAGCCCCGGATGCTTTCGTCGGTGTTGTACATGGCCAGGGCCACGCCGTCGCCTTTGAAGTTGTACACCTCAAACGACTGGGTTTCGCCGCCATCTTCGGGCTGGAAGGTGACGGTGAGCTTGCCCTTGCCTTTGGTCACGAAATCGGTGGCGCGGTACTGGTCGCCGAAAGCGTGGCGGCCGATGCAGATGGGGGCCGTCCAGTTGGGCACGAGGCGGGGCACGTTGCTCATCACAATGGGCTCGCGGAACACGGTGCCGTCCAGGATGTTGCGGATGGTGCCGTTGGGCGACTTCCACATTTGCTTCAGGCCGAACTCGGCCACGCGCTCCTCGTCAGGGGTGATGGTGGCGCACTTGATGCCCACGCCGTACTGCTTGATGGCGTTGGCCGAGTCGATGGTGACCTGGTCGTTGGTCTTGTCGCGGTACTCGATGCCGAGGTCGTAGTACTTGATGTCGAGCTCCAGGTAGGGCAGAATCAGCTTGTCTTTGATAAATTTCCAGATGATGCGCGTCATCTCGTCGCCGTCGAGCTCTACTACGGGGTTGGCTACTTTAATTTTGGTCATTCCGCTACGGGATAAAGGTTGAAATAGTGAAAGATTGATAAACAATGGGTTACGATAGGTCTGGAATGCCAGGCAACAATTTTGGCGTTGCGCGGAGGCAGCGCCAGCGGTGCCGGCTTTGAAGACAACCCCAACCAACAGGAGGGTAAAAATAGGCCAGCCCAGGCAGAAGCCGGTTTATAAGCCAGGAGCAATTTTTCGCCGCGTAGCGCCAGGTGGCCGGATTACTGCTGCCGTGCCCGCCGCAACATGCTGGCTAACTGGGTATATAATAGCCGGCTGGCTGGGTCCGGCCCCTGCCAGAAGCCCGGGAGAATCGGTTGCGCAGGAAATGGTGGCGCCGCCATGGTACGCCGCGTACGCCGCGCCGATTCAGCAAATCTTCCAGCATATTTGCGAATATTTCTCACAAACGATTGTGCAGGCTTGCGAAATGCCCGCCGGCTGTTGCGCTTGCACATGCATGCCCCCGCAAGTTTACCCGGCCAGTGGGGAACAGGCGCGTTGAGGCCGCGGCTTTTTTAGCCCTGCCGACTCGTGTTTCCTATTCCGCCGCTGAAATCCATCGTTCCCGGCCGCCGGCCGTAACAGTACCTGCCCCGCCGATTGGCTTCGGCCACTGCCATCATTCTTCCAACCAAAGCTATGTCTATGCCTGCCTCCGCCTCTTTCGGTACCGCCCTCGACGGCACCAAAGTTCAGCTCTTCACTCTCACCAATAAGCACGGGGCCGCCGCCACTATCACCAACTACGGCGGCACCCTCGTGGGCCTGCTGATGCCCGACCGGCACGGCAAGCTGGGCGATGTGGTGCTCGGTTTCGATAGCGTGCGCGATTACCAGAGCCCGGCCTTCCGTGCGGCCAATCCTTACATTGGCGCGCTCATCGGCCGCTACGGCAACCGCATTGCGGGCGGCAAATTCACCATTGCCGGCCAAGCCTACCAGGTGAGCGTGAACAACGGCCCCAACTCGCTGCACGGCGGCCAAGTGGGCTACGACCAGAAAATATGGGACGCCACCCCCGGCACCTCGCCCGACGGCCCCACCATGACCCTGCACTACCTGAGCAAAGCCGGCGGGGAAGGCTACCCCGGCAACCTCCGCATTACCGTGGTTTATACCCTCACTGACACCAATGCCCTGCGCATTGCCTACACCGCCACCACCGACCAGGCCACGCCCGTCAACCTCACCAATCACGCTTATTTCAACCTGAGCGCGGGCGTGAGCCCGGACATTCTGCAACACGAATTGACTCTGCCCGCCAACCACTACACCGTGGTAGATGCCGACCTGATACCGACCGGCGAGCTGCGCCCGGTGCCGGGCACGCCCTTCGATTTTACCACGCCCCACGCCATTGGGGCGCGCATTGCGCAGGTGCCCGGCGGCTACGACCACAACTGGGTGCTGAACGTCGAAACCGGCCAGCACCCCGCCGCCACCGTGCACGAGCCCGCCTCGGGCCGCACCCTGGCGGTGACCACCGACCAGCCCGGCGTGCAGCTCTACACCGGCAACTTCCTCGATGGCAGCCTGACTGGCAAGGGCGGCACCGTGTACGGCCGGCACGCGGGCTTCTGCCTCGAAACCCAGCACTTTCCCGACTCGCCCAACAAGCCCGGTTTTCCGAACACGCTGCTAAAGCCGGGCGAAACCTACCGCACCACCAGTACCTACACGTTTGGGGTACGGGGATAACGATGGCTGGCTGGCCTGGTTGTTGTCGGCAACGGCAGCAGGGGCGGCAACGCGGCCGGCCCCTTTGCCGTTGCAAGCACCTAACGTTGTGCTTACCCCCGCGCTTACTTCATGCTTCGTATTTATTCCTTTTTGCTGGTTTTGCTGCTGGCACTGAGCAGCCGGCCAGCCGCCGGCTATGCCGTGCTGACGCACCAAGCCAACATCGACTCGACCTGGGAGCGCTGCCTGGTGCCGGCTATCCTGAAGCGCTATCCGGGTTCCACGGCCGAACAACTGGTTGATGCCAAGGCCTATGCCTACGGTGGGGCCATTATTCAGGACATGGGGTATTATCCCTTCGGCTCGGTGCTGTTCACGAACCTGACGCACTACGTGCGCTCCGGCGATTTTATTCGCAACCTCATTCTCGAATCCCGGGACCTCAACGACTATGCTTTTGCGCTGGGCGCGCTGGCCCATTACTCAGCCGACCTCGATGGGCATTCCGAAGGCACCAACCGGGCCGTGCCGATGGTGTACCCCGAGCTGAAAGCGAAATATGGCAATGTGGTAACCTATGAGCAAGGTCCCAAGCAGCACGGGCAGCTGGAATTTTCGTTTGACGTGGTGCAGCTGGCCAGCGGCAAGTACCACAGCCAGGACTACCACCAAAAAATCGGCTTCAAGGTGAGCAAATCGCCGCTGGAGCGGGCCTTCCTGAAAACCTACGGCTTGGAGCTGGGCCAGGTGATTGTGAACGTGGACCTGAGCATTGCCAGCTACCGCTTTGCCGTGAGCCAGCTTATTCCGACGGCGGCCCGCGCCGCCTGGCACTACAAGCGCAAGGACATTATGAAGCTGAGCCCCAGTGCGCGGCGGCGCGACTACATGGCGCGCAACCACCCCAAGGCGTTCCGCAAAGAATACGGCAAGGAGTACAAGAAGCCCGGTTTTGGGGCGCGCATTATTTCGTATTTCATTCGGGTGCTGCCCAAGATTGGCCCGCTAAAGCCCTTCGCCTTCAAGCTGCCCACGCCGGAAGCGGAGAAAGTTTTCCGGGCCAGCTTCCGCAAGGTGATGGCCAGCTACTGCGTGAACGTGGGCCGCCAGCCCGCCGATACGGCCGCCGCGCCCCTCACCTTATCCAATGCCGATTTCGATACTGGCAAGCCCACTCACGCCGGCGAATACGGCATGGCCGACGAAACCTACGGCGAGTGGCTGCGCAAGCTGGCCGACAAGAAATTCGAAAACCTCAACCCGTTGGCGCGGCAAAACATCCTCGCTTTTTACGGCACTCAGCCCAAAACCCCGGCCTCGGAAGAAGAAAAAGAGGGCAGTAAGCAAAAGGAAACCCGCGCCGCCCTGGAAAAGCTGCGGACGCTGCGCTAAACCGGTTTCGCATTCCCGGGCATTGTAGGTCGCGCTACTAGCCGCCGCGCAGCCGCAATTAGCCTAGCAGTAAATCCGACTCATCCTTCAGCCCCACGCCCGAGAGCTGCCGCCGCAGCGCCTCCCGCAGCAGGTGCAGCAGCCGCGCCGCCGCTGCCGGATAAGCCAGCCCCGCCGGCCGGATGTTGGACACGCAGTTGCGGGCTTCATCGGTAAGGCCCGGCCGGGGCGCGTAGGTGAAGTAGGCCCCGAGGCTATCGGGCGAGCTGAGGCCCGGCCGCTCGCCGATGAGCACCAGCACGAGGCGTGCCCGCGCCAGCTGGCCAATCGCATCGCCGAGGGCCACGCGGGCCTGCCCGGCCAGCACCAGCGGCCCCAGGCGCAGGCCCATCTGCCGCAGCTCCGGCACCAGCAGCTGCAGCAAGGGCAGGGCATGGGTGTTTACAGCTGTGGCCGACAAGCCATCGGCCAGTACCATCACGATATCACATTCGTTTGCAACATGTTCGGTGAGGTGATTTTTGCTGTCGTCGGCCAGCTGCCGGCCCTGGTCGGGGCGTTGCAGGTAGTCCTGGCGGGTAGCGGCGCGGCTGTGCACCTGGCATACAGGCAGGCCCAGCGTGGGCAAATCGGCCAGCAGCTGCGCGGTGTTCAGGGTTGAATAAACCGCGTCGCGGGCGTGAGCGTGCGCCAGCCGGAAAGCCAGGGCTTCGCGTAGCGGTACGCTGGTGCCGGTGCGGCCGAGCGCAATGCGAGCGGCGGTGAAGGCCCGCAGTCCGGCCCACGGGTCGGGCGGCGGAGCGTCGTCGGGAAGTAGTTCCGGGGCTGATTTCATGGCAGGAAGCGTAGTTTTAATCAGCGTAGCGCCGCTGGCATCTGGCCCAATAGTTTCGAGGTAGCGGCGGGCAATTGTCGGCCGCGCTCGTCGAAAATACCCTGCTGCTGTAGCCAGGCCTCAAACTCGGGGGCCGGGCGCAGGCCCAGCACCTGGCGCAGGTACAGCGCGTCGTGAAAGGACGTGGACTGGTAGTTGAGCATGATGTCATCGGCCCCCGGGATGCCCATGATGAAGTTGCAGCCGGCCACGCCCAGCAGCGTGAGCAGGTTGTCCATGTCGTCCTGGTCGGCCTCGGCGTGGTTGGTGTAGCACACGTCTACGCCCATGGGCAGGCCCAGCAGCTTGCCGCAGAAATGGTCCTCCAACGCCGCCCGGATGATTTGCTTGCCGTCGTACAGATACTCCGGCCCGATGAAGCCGACCACCGAATTGACCAGCAGCGGCCGGAACTGCCGGGCTACGGCGTAGGCCCGCGCCTCGCAGGTTTGCTGGTCGAGGCCGTGGTGGGCGTTGGCCGAAAGGGCGCTGCCCTGGCCGGTTTCGAAGTACATCACGTTATCGCCCAGCGTGCCCCGGTTTAGCGAAAGCGTGGCTTCGTGGGCTTCCCGCAGCAGGCTCAGGCTGATTCCGAAGCTAGCATTGGCCGCCTCGGTGCCGGCAATGGACTGAAAGGTCAAATCCACCGGTGCTTTCTGCCCGATGAGCTGGAGCGCGGTGGTGACGTGACACAGCACGCAGGTTTGCGTGGGAATGGCGTATTGCTCGCGCACGGCATCCAGCATGTGTAGCAGGTTGCTCACGGCTTTGGGGCTATCCGTGGCGGGGTTGATGCCGATAACCGCGTCGCCGCTGCCGTAGAGCAGGCCATCGACGAGGCTGGCGGCGATGCCGCGCGCGTCGTCGGTGGGGTGGTTGGGCTGGAGGCGGGTGGCCAGATGCCCGCGCAGGCCCAGCGTGTTGCGAAATTTCGTGACGACTTCGCAGCGCCGGGCCACGCCAATGAGCTCCTGGTTGCGCAGGAGCTTGCTCACGGCGGCCACCATTTCCGGCGTCAGGCCGGGGGCCAGGGCACGCAGGGCTTCCGCATCGGCTGTTTCTGATAGCAGCCAGTCGCGCAGCTGCCCCACCGTGAAATGGGCGATGGGCCCGAAAGCCACCGCGTCGTGCGTATCGATAATCAGGCGCGTCACTTCGTCCTGCTCATACGGCACCAGAGCTTCATTGAGAAAAGTGCGCAGCGGCACATCGGCCAGGGCAAACTGCGCGGCCACGCGCTCCTCGTAAGTGGCGGCGGCCACGCCGGCCAGCACATCGCCGGAGCGCAGGGGAGTGGCCCGCGCCAGCAGCGTTTTCAGGTCCTCGAAAACGTAGGCACGCTGGCCGATGGTGTGGCGGTAAGGCATGGGCTGACAGTCGGCTGGATTGCACCCGTTAAGGTAGCGCGGGTTTGGGTTTTGATTTTGGGCGGGCCGGATTGCTGCGCCAACGGTCGGGCTGGGAACGTTCCCGGCATCGATTGCGAGGATTTAATGGTATGAATGAGCACGGTACCGCTGGGTTGGAGTCTACCTTTCTTACCGCCAACTCACGGAATTCCCGCCCAACACCAAAACTGCACCTATGAATCGATTGCTTACTCTGCGCGCCGCGTTCACCGGTGTTCTCACCCTGCTGCTACTGGCGCTGTGCCCCCGGCTGTACGCCTACGACCTGACGGTGGCCAAAGACGGTACCGGCAACTACACCACCGTGCAGGCCGCCATCGACGCGGCCCCGGTGGGGCGCACCGCGCCGTTCACCATCTTCATCAAGAATGGCAAGTACAAGGAGCTGATTGTGGTGCCCGCCACCAAGCCCTTCGTGCAGCTGGTGGGGGAGAGCGTGGGCAACACCATTCTCACCTACAGCAACTCGGCCGGCACGCTCGTGAACGGCATTGCGCTGGGCACCCAGAACTCGGCCTCGGTCACCATCAACGCCACCGATTTTTCGGCCCTGAATCTGACCTTCGAAAACGCGTTCGGCGAATCTGCTTCCAACGGGCAGGCCGTGGCCGTGCTGGTGAACGCCGACCGGGCGGCCTTCCGCAACTGCCGCTTTCTGGGCAACCAGGACACGCTGTACGTGAAGGGTAACGGTACGCCGCGCCAGTATTTCCTGAACTGCTACATCGAGGGCAATACCGACTTCATCTTCGGCAGCGCCATCGCCCTGTTCGAGAGCTGCAACATCTACGCGAAGAACAAAACCACGACCAGCACTTCCTACATCGCCGTGCCCAACACGCCGGTGGGCCAGGCGTATGGCCTCGTGTTCAAGAACTGCAACGTGACCGGGCATTCGGTGGCCGGCGGCACTTCCTACGACCTGGGCCGTCCCTGGCAGGCCAACCCCAAAGCCGCGTTCCTGAGTTGCAACCTGTCCACGCCCATTATTTTGAATGAAGGCTGGTCACCCACCAGCTCGGCCGGCACGGCCACCATCCGCGATTCGTATTTCGTGGAATACCAGAACACCCACTTCAACGGCAAGGCCATCAACGTGAGCAGCCGTGTGCTCTCGGGCCAGGGCCTCACGCCCGTGCAGCCGTCCTCGCAGCTCACCGCCGCCGAAGCCGCTACCTACACCAAAGCCAACATCCTGGGCACCTGGGACCCCTGCACGTTGATTGACTGCGCCACGCCGTTCGTAAAGCCCGTCATCGTCAATAACTTCCGGGGCGTGAAAGGCGCTGCCACGTCAGCCTTCACCTGGAATACCAGCTTCCCGATTGCCGGCGACGTGCTGAGCGTGTACCGCGCCATGGCCACTCCCCCCGCCGCCCTCGGCGCGTTCACCGTGGTAGGCACCCAGACCGAGCCCAGCGACACGATTTTCAACTACTCGTATTCTGATGCTGTTCCCGTTTCGGGCAGTCTCTACAAATACTTCGTGCGCGGCAGTGCCACTCCGCGCCAGATTTCGTCGGACACCGTGACCATTACCAGCGCCCCGACCATTGTGGCCGCCGGTGCTTTGGGCAATTTCACCCAGCAGCTGGGTACGGGTTCCGGTGCACAGAACGTATCGGTGTCGGGTTCCGATTTGGTGGGTCCCATCGTGGTGACGGCCTCGGCCAATTTCCAGGTTTCGCTGACTTCGGGCGGCACCTACGCCAGCAGTGTGAGCCTGAGCCCCACCACCGGCGCGGTAGCCAGCACCACGGTTTACGTGCGCCTGAACGCCACCACCGCCGGCCCCTACACCGGCACCCTCACCCTCACCAGCACCAACGCCACCAACGTGGTACTGACTCTGAACGGCACGGCCATTGTAGCCCCCACCATCACCTCGAACCTGTTGCAGTGGTGGCCCCTGCGCGTGAATGCCACCGACAGCGCCCAGGTGCGCAGTACCCGCCTCACGGCCACCACGCCCACGCTTAAGCGCCTGTACCTGTCGAATGGTACCACGATGGCTACTATTCCGGCCTACTCCAACCAGTTTGGACAAGCCTTCGGGGCGAGCCCGGCCGGCGACGGGCAGTGGAGTACGGCAGCCGGTGGCCCCGGTGGTACCCTCAGCCGCTTATACTACGAGCAGTTCACCGTGACCGTAGCCGCCGGCGCTCCTGCCCTGCGCATCGACTCGGTGCTGTTCAACTCGGCGTTTTATAACACCGCGTCCAACACCAAAATGGCCATCGTGTACTCGCTGAACGGCTTCACCACGCCGGCCGACTCCACCGAAATAACCGGCGTTAGCGGCCCTGGCGGTGCCCAGACCCTCAGCGCCAGCGGCAACTTCACCAATTCCTTCCCGCTGCTGAACCAGACGGCCGGCAATACCAACCTGTACCGCGTGGCCCTCAATGGTCCCAGCACCGCTAACCCCAGCGGCGGCGTAACCGTGGCCACCGGCCGCACGCTCACCGTGCGCCTGTACTACGCCTGCGGCAGCACCGGCATTCCGCGCTACGCTTTCCTGAAAAACGTGCGCTTCAAAGGCGATGTGGCCCCGGCTCCCGTGACGGTGCTGGAGCAGTGGCCGCTGCGCGTGAACGCCACCGACAGCGCCCAGGTGCGTAGCAGCCGCATTGTGGCCACTACGCCCACGCTCAAGCGCTTGTATGTGTCGAACGGCACTACCATGGCCACCATTCCGGCCTACTCCAACCAGTTCGGACAGGCCTTCGGAGCGAGCCCGGCCGGCGACGGCCAGTGGAGCACCACCGCCGGTGGCCCCGGCGGTACGCTGGACCGCAAATACTACGAGCAATTCACGCTGACCGTGGTTGCCAATTCGACGGTGCGGGTCGATACCCTGCTGTTCAACTCGGCGTTCTACAATACCGCCTCCAACACCAAGATGGCGGTAGTGTACTCGCTGAACGGCTTCACCACGCCGGCCGATTCCACTGAGATAGTGGCCGCTTTCGGCCCCGGCGGAGCCCAGACCCTCAGTGCCAGCGGCACCTTCACCAACTCCTTCCCGCTGCTGAACCAGACGGCTGGCAATACTAACCTGTACCGCGTGGTGCTGCGCAACGGCGGCGTGAGCCTGACCGGCGGCCAGACGCTGAGTGTGCGCCTGTACTTCGCCTGCGGCAGCACGGGCATCCCGCGCTACGCTTTCCTGAAAAACGTGCGCTTCAAAGGCACTGCCCAGACGGTGCTGGCCACTACGCCCGCCCAGGCCCTGGCCGCCCAGGTGCAGCTGTACCCGAACCCGGCCGCCGGCCGCTTCCACCTGCAGCTGCCGCAGCTGAGCGGTGCGGCTGCCCAGCAGCCCGTTGTGCTGCGCCTGTTCAACAACATTGGCCAGCAGGTGCTCACGCGCAGCCTGCCCGCCACCGCCGGCCGCGCCGTAGAAACCGAGGTTGACGTGCACAGCCTGGCCCCCGGCATCTACAACCTACGCCTCGACGTGGCGGGCACGCCCATTACGCGCAAGGTAGTGATTGAGTAGCTCGATTGCCTGCTTCGAAACCGGAAAGAGCCGGCCCGATTGGGTTGGCTCTTTTTGTTTGTTGGTTTGGTGTGGCTGGCGCGCGTCGCAGACGCGCGCCAGCATGTTGGTGCGTAACAGCAGTTTGTAAGAAATTTAGTGCGTACTTAAACTCCTTCATCATCACGCAGTCTATTGAGCATGAAACCTGTTAACTCATCATTCTTCTATAGTATTATGAAATCGAACGCACCCAAAATTCTGACCTTGCTGCTGCTGGTTGTCCTCTCCGCAACGGTAGTGGGCGTGGCTCGGGGCGGGCGGCACCGCCAGCACGAAGACCGGCCCATTCGCCGCGAAGTCCGGGCCTACTTCCAGGCCAATGTGCTGCCCGTGCTGCAACAGCAGCGCCAGAAGCTGGAGCCCCAGCTCACCGCCGCCGACCGTACTCAGCTCGCCACCTACCGTACCCAGCTCAAAGCCCTGAAGGACCAGGGCCAAGCCCTGCGCCGCAGCGTAGCGCCCGCGGGCACGGCCGCCCCTGCCACCCGCCCCGCCCTCACCGAGGCCCAGCAGAAGCAGGCCCACGACCTGCGCTTCCAGGCCCGGGGCATCATGCTGAACGTGGCCCAGATGGCCCAGAAATACGACGCACCCATCGCCCAGCTCACCCAGGAAGTAGCCCCGCAGAAAGAGAAATGGGCCACTGATATCAAGGCCATCGTGGCCAAAACTGCCACTCCTGAGCAGCAGCAGCGAATGGCCGCCATGCAGGGCCGCAAGCACGAGCGCGGCGGTCTGCGCCGCTTCTTCAAGCCCGCCGCGTTCCTGCTGCTGGACCCCAATGCCCCCGCTGCCAACAAAAATGAACAAGGCGTAGGCAACACCAGCTTCTACCCCAACCCCGCCGCGCCCACCAGCCAGCTCGACTACGACGTGCGCAAAGCCGGCCCCGTAACCATCGACCTGCTCGACAAGGACGGCAACAAGCTGCGCACCCTGGTATCGGAAGCCAGCCAGGAAAAGGGCCCGCAAACCCAGCAGCTCGACTTGCACGACGTGCCGGCCGGTACGTATTTCTACAAAATCACCACCAAAGGCGGCACCCAGACCAAGCGGTTTGTGAAAGAGTAGGACGACACCTGCGGCTTAATAAAGCGCCTGTCATCCTGAGCGCAGCGAAGGACCTTAGCACAAAAGAGCATTGGGGAGTAATCCGGCCGATGCGAACGTGGTAAGGTCCTTCGCTGTGCTCAGGATGACAGGCGTTTGTGCTTCAGTGGTTCTACTCCTGCACCAGCCCGCCGCTCAGCCGTTGCAGCGCAATTTCGGCCTGTTTGGCCGAGTAGCGGATGTCGAGCAGGCGGGTTTCGGCGGCCAACTCGTTGCGCTGGGCTTCGCGCAGGGCCAGGGGCGTGAGCAGGCCCAGGCGGTAGCGCTCCAGGGCAATGTCCACGTTTTGGCGGGCCAGCTGGATGTTAGTTTCTTCGAGCTCAAGCAGCTGGATGAAGTTCTGGTATTGGGCGAAGGCAGTGGCCGCGTCAGCATCGAGCCGCAGGTCGGTTTGGGCCAGGCTGAGCTTGCTTTGCTCCTGCACCACGCGGGCGTTTTGCTCCTGCCGGCGAATATTGAAGCCGTTGAAAATCGGCACCGTAGCCGTGATGCCGTAGTTCAGGCCCACTGTGTTGTTGATGCTCGTGCTGAGCACGGGGCCGGTGGGCAGCGTGATAAACTGGGCGTTGTTGATGTTGCGGTTGAGGGCGTAGCCCGTCACCAGTCCAATTTGGGGGAAGCGGGAGGCCGTTACCAGCTTGCGGTCGTAGGTGGCCACGTCTACGCCCAGGCGGGCCTGGGCCAGGCGCGGGTTGTTGGCCTTGATGCCCGCCGTAATTACGTCCTCGCGCAGGTTGCGGGTCACGGTCAGGCTGTCGCTGGGTTCAAAATCGAGGCGCGAGGAACGGCCCAGCAGGTTGTTGAGCGTGATTTTGGCGGCCGTCAGGGCCTGCTGCTGCTGCAGAAACAGGCTGCGGTCGGCGTTGTAGTCCACGCGGGCGGTCAGCACTTCCACCTTGGCGCTCACGCCCACGTCTACCTGCGCCTGGGTGAGGTCGATGCGGGCCTGGCCGACTTTCAGGGCCTCTTCGAGCGAGGTGATTTTGCCGGCCTGCCGCACCACGTCGTAGTAGGCGTTGGCCACGTTTTCCACGGTTTCTTCCACCGTGGCGCGGGTTATTTGCTGCTGCTGCTGGCGCAGGGTTTTCAGCCGGTCGTAGGCAACAAACATCCCGAAGCCGTCGAACAGCGTCCAGCCCAGCGTCACGTTCGAGTTCAGCAGGTTCGACGTGCCGCCGTTGATGACGCGGGGCGCGTTGTCGCCAATGGTCGAGGTGATGTTGTTGCGGTTGAAGGTCCGGGTCAGGTTGCCGTTGATGTTGGGCAGCTGGCCGGCGTTGCCCCTGGTCACGTTGTTCTCCGCAATCTGCACATCCTGCCGCGATAGCAAAATGCCGTAGTTGTGCTGCAACGCCTCGGCAATGGCCTGCTGGAGCGACAGTGCGGGGGCCGGAGCCACCGTGGCCGGCCGCGCCAGCTGGTTGGGCCGGGCCGTGGGCAGCTGCGCCAGCGCGGAGAAGGGGAGGAGGGAGAGGAGAAGGAATCGAAAAAGTTTCATGCAGAAAATTCAGAACTTCAAACTCCCCTCCTTTTTTAAGGAGGGGATGTTCGGCCGCAGGCCGAACGGGGGTGGTGAAGTCGTTGAACGATGGCCGAACAACGCACTCGGCAGTCATCCGGCCATCGTTCAACGACTTCACCACCCCAATTTCCGCTTCGCGGAAATATCCCCTCCTTAAAAAAGGAGGGGAGTTTACGCAACTACCGCTTCGGGCTCCACTTTCGACTTATGTTTCTTAGCCGTAGCGAAATACGAATACATCACCGGTACCACATACAGCGTGAGGCCCGTGGCAAACAGCAGGCCGCCCACTACGCCAATGCCCATAGCCCGGCGGCTGAGCGCGCCCGCACCCGTGGCAATGGCAATGGGCATAATGCCTAGAATGGCGCACAGCGAAGTCATCAGAATGGGGCGGAAACGTGCCGTTGCGCCTTCAATCAGACCCGTCATGTAGTCCACGTTGTGCTTCTCGACGCGCTGGTTAGCGAATTCCACGATGAGAATACCGTTTTTGGTCACCAGGCCAATCAGCATGATGATGCCGATTTGCGAGAACAGGTTCAGTGTTTGGTTGAAATACCACAGGCTGAGCAGCGCGCCGGACAGGGCCAGCGGCACCGTCACCATGATGATAACCGGGTCGCGGAAGCTCTCGAACTGCGCGGCCAGCACCAGGTAAATCAGCACCAGGGCCAGGCCGAAGGCGAAGAGGAGCGAGGAGGAGCTTTCCTCGAAGTCGCGGGAAGTGCCCGCCAGCTCGGTGGTGAAACCATCGTCAAGGTTTTTATCGGCAATGGCGCGCATGGCGGCGATGCCGTCGCCCAGGGTTTTGCCGGGGGCGAGCGAGGCCGAGAACGTGGCCGAGTTGTAGCGGTTGAAACGGTAGAGCTGGGGCGGCGTGCTGCTTTCCTCCAGCCGGATTACGTTGTCGAGCTGCACCAACTCGCCCTTATCATTCTTCACCGACAGCAGGCGCACGTCCAGCGGCTGGTTGCGGTCTTCCCGCGCCACCTGGCCGATAATCTGGTACTGCTTGCTGTCGCGAATGAAGTAGCCATAGCGCTGCCCGCTGAGGCCAGCCTGGAGGGTCTGGGCAATGCTTTGGACGGAAATTCCCAGGCTCTGGGCCTTCTCGCGGTCGATGTTGATGCGCAGCTCGGGCTTGTTGAACTTCAGGTTCACGTCCACGAACTGGAAGGTGGGGTCCTGGCGGGCCAGGTCCAGAAACTTCGGCACCACTTCGCGCAGCTTCTCAAAGTCCTGGGTTTGCACTACGAACTGTACCGGCAGGCCGCCCCCGCCGCCGCCAATGCTCTGGTCCTGCGACACCGAGGTGCGGGCGGCGGGCAGGTTTTTTACGCCTGCGCTCACAGCGTTGGCCACCTGGTCTTGGGTGCCGGTGCGCTGGTCGGCCTCCACCAGAATGATGCGGGCAATGGCCGAGTTCGAGCCCCCGCCAAAACCGGGCGAGGTGACCGTGAACACGCTACTCAGGTTTTTAGCGCCGGCCGAGTCCGCGGCCAGCTTGGTGAGCTGGGAAACGTAGCTGTCCATGTACTCAAACGAGGCCCCTTCCGGGCCGGTCGCGTTCACGTTCACGCGGCTGCGGTCTTCCACCGGGGCTAGCTCCGAAGGGATTATTTTCGTGAAGCCCCAGATGCCGCCGCCCGTTAGCACTATCATCACCCAGGCCAGCCAGCGGTTGCGCAAGAATGAGCGCAGGCTGCCCTGGTAGGCGTTAATCATGCGCTCAAAAAATGGCTCCGTCGTGCGGTAGAACCAGTTGTGGGTTTCCTGCCGCTTCAGCAGCTTGGCGCACATCATGGGGGTGAGGGTGAGCGACACGAAGGCCGAAATCAGCACCGAGCCCGCCACCACAATGCCAAACTCGCGGAACAGCCGCCCCGTGATGCCCGTGAGGAACACCACCGGGAGGAACACCGCCGCCAGCACCACCGTGGTGCTCACCACGGCCACCAGAATTTCCTCGGTGCCTTTAATGGCCGCTTCCTTGGGTTCTTCGCCGTCCTCGATGCGCGAGTAGATATTTTCCAGCACCACAATGGCATCGTCCACCACCAGGCCAATGGCCAGCACGATGGCCAGCAGCGTGAGCACGTTGATGGAGAAGTTGAGCAGGTACATCACGAAGAAAATACCAATCAGCGACACCGGAATGGCCACCACCGGGATGATGGTGGAGCGCCAGTCGCGCAAGAATAAAAAGATGATAACCACCACCAGCACAAAGGCTTCGATGATGGTGTGCTCCACCTCGCTAATGGAGTTGCGGATAAATACCGAATTGTCGATGCCCGCCTGCAGCTTCAAATCCGAGGGCAAATCCTTGCCGTACTGCTTGAGACGCCGGTTGAACTCGTCGGCAATTTCAATCTGGTTGGAGCCCGGCTGGGGCACCACGGCCAGCGCTACGCCCGGCACCCCGTTCACCCGGAAAATGGTCTGGTCGTTTTCCGGGTACAATTCGGCGTAGCCAATGTCGGAAAGGCGCACCAGCGAGATGGCATCCTTGCGGATAATCAGGTTGTTGAAGTCATCCACCGAAGTCAGGCGGCCCATGGTGCGCAGCGTGAGCTGGGTGGCCTCGCCCTGCACCGCGCCGCTGGGCAGCTCCACGTTTTCGCGGGTGAGAGCCTGCTGCACGTCCACCGGCGACACGCGCAGGGCCGCCAGCTTCACCGGGTCCAGCCACAGGCGCATGGAGTATTTGCGCTCGCCGTACACCCGCACTTCCGACACGCCCGGAATGGTCTGCAGGCGCTCCTTGAGGGTGTTGTTGGCATAGTCCGTAAGCTCCAGCAGCGTGCGCTTGTTGGAGTTGAGGTAGGTAATGACGATGGGCTGCGAGTCGGCGTTGGCCTTGCTCACAATGGGCGGGTCGATGTCGCGCGGCAACCGGCCCTGCGCCCCCGAAACCTTGTCGCGCACGTCGTTAGCCGCCGTTTCCAGGTTCGAGTCGAGGTCAAATTCCACCGTAATCTGGGTGCGGCCGTCGCGCGAGTTCGACGTCATGTTCTTGATGCCGGCAATGCCGTTCAGCGCTTCCTCCAATGGCTCCGTCACCTGGCTCTGCATCACGTCAGCCGAGGCCCCGGTGTACGAAGCTGATACCGTAATAATGGGCGGGTCCACGCTCGGATACTCCCGAATGCTGAGGTACCGGAACCCAATCACCCCAAAAATGATGATGACCAGGCTCATCACAATGGCGAGCACCGGCCGGTTGATACTAGTAGTGGAAAGACTCATTTGGTTTTTAGCTATAGCGCGATAAACTCCCCTCCTTACCAAGGAGGGGACGTTGTCGCGTCAGCGACAACTGGGGTGGTTGTGGGCGTTGCACGGTTCGCGGCCGGTTCGCTAGGCTCTTGTTAATTACGCCAACCTAGTGTTCAACGCCCACAACCACCCCCGTTCGAGCCGTTGGCTCGAACATCCCCTCCTTGGTAAGGAGGGGAGTTTGATGTTTAACTACTTAATTACCTTAACCGCATCGCCGGGCTTCACTTGTAGAATGCCGGTGCGAATAATCGTGTCGCCCACCGCAATGCCTTCGGTGATTTGGATAACCTTGTCGGAGCGGATACCGATTTTCACTTTCTGCGGGACCATTTTGCCGCCCTTCACCGTGTACACGTTGTAGCCGCTGGCTTCGGGAATCACGGCTTCGGTGGGCACCTGCAGGGCGCTTTCGCTTTCGCCCAGCTTCAGGTTCACTCGCACGAAGGCGCCAGGGCGCAGCTCGTTGTTGGTGTTGGCAAAGCGGGCGCGCACGGGTTGGGTGCGGCTCACGGGGTCAATCTGCGGGTCGATGGCGTAGACTTTGGAGTCGTAGGTCTTGTTGGTGGTTTCGTCCACCACGCTCACCACATCGCCCACCCGCACGTTGGCGGCAAAGCGACCGGGCACGGCAAAGTCAATCTTCACGGGCCGTACCTTCGAGAGGGTCGTGATTTCGGCTCCCGGGCTCACGTAGGTGCCCACCGTAGCGGTGGTCAGGCCCAGTACCCCGGCAAAGGGGGCCCGCACGTAGGCCTTGGCCAGCGTGGCGCGCAAGCTCTGCAAGTCGGCCTGCGCCGTCAGCAGCGCGTTGTTCGACTGCTCGTATTCCTGGGCGCTGATGTATTCTTTATCGAGAAGGGTGCGCTGGCGCTTTTCCTGGTCGCGGTACAGCTTAATGTTGTACTGCTGCTTCTGGATGGCGGCCTGCGCTTCATCGGCATTAATGCTGAACAGCAGCTGGCCCTTGCTTACCGACTGCCCTTCCTTAATATTAAGGCTGGTGATTTTGCCCGACAGCTCGCTTTTGATGATGACCGACTCCTCAGCCAGCACGGAGCCGGTGGCGGCCACCTGGTCGGTGAGGTTGGTGGCGGCCACCACATATACCTGCACCGGCGTCAGCGCGCCCTTGCCGCCCGGCGCGCCTTTGCCCGCGCTGCCTTTGCCACCGCCTTTTTTGTCGCCGCCCGCGTTGCTGGGGAAATACTTGACTTTGGCCCAGGCGATGCCGCCGATAATCAACGCCGCTATCAACCAGCCCAACCAGCCGCGCTTGCCCGTCGGGGCCGGCTGGGGCGTGGGTTCAGGGGCCAGGGGCGGGGGAGTAGTGGTGGTGGCATCCCAGGTTTTGGGTGGGGTAGCAGTGATGGTTTCCAGTGACATAGTATGCAGGAACGTGCGGCGGTAGGCAGATGTTTGAGGACGGCCAACGGCCATTCGGCCGCCGGGTCGGGCGCGGGCGCAATGCCCGGGCCCCGGCCCGCCCGAAAGGACATAGTGCAAATTTCGGCTAAAAGGTTGCGTGTCTTGCCCGGAAATAGACGTAAGCTGGCATCACCCTGACCGAAACTATCTTCGTCCCGATGAAACCAGCAGCCCCCGCCGCGCCCGAGCCGCGCAATTTTTTTCAGGATGTGCACGAAGTAGTGCGCCTCATTCCGGCCGGCCGCGTGAGCACCTACGGCACCATTGCGCACTACCTCGGGGCGCGCCACGGGGCCCGCACCGTGGGCTACGCCATGATGGCCGCCCACACCGCCGACCAATACGTGCCCGCCCACCGCGTAGTCAACCGCCTGGGCCACCTCACTGGCCGCCTGCACTTTGCCACGCCCACCGCCATGCAGGAAGCCCTGGAAGCCGAAGGCGTGCGCGTAGACATCGACCGCTTACCGGATTTCGATAAGCTGCTCTGGGACCCCGCCGTGGAACTGGCTTAGCGCCGGGCTACTTGCCGGGCTTCTCCAGCGCGTCTACCTCGGCTTCGCCCTGCGTGGCGGGCACCACCTGCCAGGGCGTGAGAGCGGCCCCGGGCCGTAGCTTCACGTAGTTGGCAATGGTGGTGCTGGGCCCCAGCAGCAGCGTAGGGCCATTCGGCGAGTTAAGACTCAGCCGCACGACATCGCCCAGGTGGGGCCAGGTCAGCTCCAGAAAGGTGCCGGGCCGCAGCTGGCCCACTTCGCGGTCGTTGAGCAGTATGGGCTGCGCCGTGGGCGGCCCACCTGGCGGGCGGTATACATAGATGTAGGCCGTATCGGCGTGGGCCGGCTGGCCGTGCGGCGGAAACCGCGCCGTTTGCCCCGTGCGCAGGTCGAGGGCAAACGTAACGGGCTCGCCGGATTCGTCGCTGATATCAATGCGCATCCCGCCATGAACCATGCGGCTGGTGGGGGCACCCGTGGCCTGGCGGTGGGCCGCCGGCAAATCGAGCGGGGCCGCGCCAACAAACGTGTAAAACGCGTCTTGTCGGCCCAACAGCCGGTAGTAGTTGGCCTGCCGCAAGTAGGCCTGCCGGCCGTCCGAAAAGCCCCACACGTCGCGAGCGGCTACCCGGTCGCCGGTGGCGGTGCGCACTTTGGCTTTCAGCTGCACCGTTCCCTGCCAGCCCGATGGCGTGCTGACCACCGAGCGGGAGTAGCCCCGGGCCGTGCGGTTGGTGGTGGCCAGTACCGGGCCATTGGGGTCCAGAATGCTGGCGCGCACGGAGCTCCATCGCACCGTATCGAGAAGCAGCTGGCTGGTGGTGTCGGGTTGGTTGGCCGCGAATTGCGCCGCGGAAAAATAAACGCCGCGTCGGGGAGCAGCGGCCCGCAGCACGGCGGGGCGGGCTGCCGGGGCTGCCGCCAGCGCCTGCGCCAGGGAGCGCGCCGGGCGCTGGGCGGCGGTGGCCAAATCGGCCGCCGTGAGCGAGGCCAGGCATTGCTGCATCAACTGGGCCACATATAGGGCGTGGTCGGAATTGATAGTGATGCCCGGCTTGCTGGAGTGGGCTGCCACGTTGCGCACAAAATGGTAGCCATCGGGCCGGTGGGCGTACACATCAAGGGCCAGCTCCGCACCGGCGATTGGCTTATCGGCGAGTATGCTGGACGTCACCGTTTCGCTCACCAGCAGCTGGCGCACGCAGAGCAGCACGGGCTGGTCGGTGGGCCGGGCGGGCAGCTGCTGCCCAAGCCAGGCCGTGAGCTCCGTTTCCAGGCTTTGCCGGAACAGTACGGGTGCCGGGTTGTCATTCAGGCCCTTGTAGATGGTGCCCATGCTGGCTGGGCGGCCCGGGCGGCCATCCACCACCTGCTCTACCGACACCACGCGGCCGGGCAGGTCCAACAACTGCTTGCTCAGGTCGAGGTAATAAACCTGGGCCAGCGCCGGCCGGCTGCAAAAAATGAAGAACAGCAGGCACAGCTTTGGGCTGAAGCGGACGGGCCGGCCAAAAAATGGAAATCGAAAGGACATGCGGAAAGACACGTAGCGGGAATTGGCCGAGGCAGTAGCACGCAAACCTAGGTAGCAGCCGGGCAATCTGAACCAACGGCCGGGCGGCGATGGCTGGCCCTGGCCAGATTCGGGCCAGCCGCTAATTTCCTTTCTTCATCAAACCTTTACGGCCGGTACACTACTACCGACTCCGGCTAATCTGTATATTTGTTGTCCCGGAATGTGCCGGGGAGTATTTAAATAGGTATGAAGCACTTCGTTACTGCGCTTTTATTCGTTCTGCTTACCCTGCCCGCGCTGGCCCAAACCACGTTTTCCATTCGCGGGCGCGTGCTTGATAAAGTGACCGGCGAAACCCTGCCCGGCGCTACCGTGCAGGTAACCGGCAACGGCAAGAATACCGGGGCCGGCGCCGATGCCGACGGGGGCTACAAGGTGAGCAACCTGCCCGCCGGTACCTACACGGTGCAGGCCAGCTTCATTGGCTACAAAGTGAACACCCAAACGGTCAAAATCTCGACCCAAAGCGTGGTGGCCTCCTTTTCCCTGGCCTCCGACAACGCCAGCCTCGACGAGGTGCAGGTGGTGGCCAGCCAGGCCCAGGAGCGCGAAACGCCCGTGGCTTTCGCGGCCGTGAACGAGGTGAAGCTGCGCGAAACCCTCTCCAACCGCGACCTGCCCATGATTCTCAACGAGACGCCCGGCGTGTACGCCACCCAGGGCGCGGGCGGCGGCACCGGCGACTCCCGCATCAACGTGCGCGGCTTCGACCAGCGCAACGTGGCCGTGCTCATCAACGGCGTGCCCGTGAACGACATGGAGAACGGTCAGGTGTACTGGAGCAACTGGGACCTGGGCGACGTGACCAAGTCGCTGCAGGTGCAGCGGGGCCTCTCGGCCGCCAAGATTACCGTGCCCTCGGTGGGCGGCACCATCAACGTGCTCACCAAGGGCTTCGACGATAAACGCTCGGTGGTGGCCCGCGTGGAAGGCGGCTCGAACAACTACCAGAAATACTCGCTCATGCTCAGCAGCGGCCAGCTGAAGGGCGACTGGGCCGTGACGGCCTACGGCGCCCGCCGCACCCAGGACGGCTGGGTCGACAAAACGTTTGACGATGCCTGGACCTACTTCGGCACCTTGAGCAAGCGCATGGGCAAGCACACCCTCTCCCTCACGGGCATGGGCTCGCCCCAAAGCCACGGCCAGCGCATTCCCTTCGGCGAGCGCATCGGAACGTATTCCAACGAGAAAGCCCGGGAGCTGGGGGCCGCGCTCGGCGCCGACCGGGGCTTCCGGTACAATAAAGGCTGGGGCTACCTGGACCGCTACACGCTGGATGCCAGCGGCAATCGCATCAGCCACGGCCAGGAGGTGGTAAACGAGCGGGTAAACTATTTTTATAAGCCCCAGCTCAACCTCAACCACTTCTGGAACGTGACCGACCGGCTGTTCATTTCTACGGTCCTCTACGCTTCCCAGGGCACGGGTGGCGGCTCGCAGGGTGCGGGCACGTCGAGCACGCTGCCCGTAGACGCGGCGGGCCAGGACGACTTCCAGAAGGTATACGACACCAACTACAAAAACGTGAAGGCCGATGGCCAGCGCCAGTCCACGCAGTTCCTGGCCAACAACGTGAACTCGCACCGCTGGGCCGGCCTGATTTCCGGGTTCGACTACCTGCTCAAGCCCAGCCTCACGCTGTCGGCCGGCGTGGATGCCCGCTACTACTACGGCACGCACTACCGCCAGGTCCGGGACCTGCTGGGCGGCGATTTCGCCCTTGGCTCCGGTAACAGCATCAACCGCAACGCCGATGCCAATACCCGGCTGCGGGTGGGCGACAAATTTGGCTTCTACAACGACAGCAAAACCGGGTGGCTGGGCGGCTATGGCCAGCTCGAATACAAAACGCAGCTCCTCTCGGCGGTGGTAAGCGGTACGGTTTCGCGCATCAGCTACGCGCGCATCGACTACTTCCAGGCCAAGCAGGTGACCTTGGATGGCAAGAACTACGACGTGCCTTTCGGCGCGGCCCCTGTGGTGGTGAACGGCCAGAGCTACACCAATGCCGACGGCCACTACCTCGAAGGCGACCAGGTAAACATCACCGGCTACAGCGTGAAAGCCGGCGCCAACTACAACCTGACTGAGCACGACAACCTGTTTGCCAACGTGGGCTACAACAGCAAGGTGCCGTTCTATCAGTTTGTGTTCAGCAATACCGGTCAGAAGTACAACGACATCCGCAACGAAGGCATTACCTCCCTGGAGCTGGGCTACGGCATCAGCTACCCCAGCCTGAAAGTGACCCTGAACGCCTACTATACCTACTGGACCAACAAAACCAGCAACTCCATCAGCGGCACCGGCGATGCTGCCGTGTACAACAACGTGCGCAACGTGGATGCCCGCCACATGGGCATTGAAATGAGCGTGGCCCAGGAAGTCAGCCGTCGGCTGCAGCTCAACGCCGCCATCAGCCTCGGCGACTGGCGCTGGGCCGGCAACGGCGTGGTAAACCAATTTGACATTAACAACCAGCAGGTGGGTACTCCCGACATGCCCATCTACCTCAAGGACGTGCACGTGGGCGATGCCGCCCAGAACCAGTTTCAGGTGGGAGTGCGCTACGAGCCGTTCAGTAACTTCTACATCCGGTCCTCGTTCCTGCTCTTTACCAAGTACTACGCCGGTTTCGACCCGGTGACCCTCCTCAGCGAAGCCAACCGCACCGATACCTACCGCGTGCCCACCTCGCGCAACCTCGACGTACACTTAGGCTACGACCTGCCCAAGCGCCTGTTCGGCGACAAAGTGCGCCTGGGCATCAAAGGCTCCATGCTCAACGTACTCAACGAGTTCTACATCACCGATGTACCGGCCAGCACCTCGGCCACCAACCCGTCGCTGTTGCAGGGCTTCTTCAACCGCGGCCGCACCTTCACCGTTGGCCTCTCGGCCACGCTGTAGCGGTAAAATGGTAAATGGGTAAATGAGTAAGGTGGCTGGTTGGTATGCGCAAAACGCTACCGGCCAGCCACCTTACTCATTTACCCATTTGCTTATTTGCCATTCTACCGGCTGCCTGCGGCAGCAGCGGCCAGCACGGCGCTGCGCATTTCCTCGGGCGAGGTGTTTTTGACGAGGTAGCTGTGTGCGCCTTCGGCCAGTACGGTGCTCACCAGCGAAGGGTCGTCGTGCATGGAAATGATGACCACGCGCACGGCCGGGAACTGGGTGCGCAGTAGGCGGGTAGTTTGCAGGCCGTCGAGAATGGGCATTTGCATGTCCATTAGAATTACGTTGGGGTTGCTGCCCTGGTCCAGGAGCTCAAGCAGCTCCTGGCCATTGCCGGCCTCGCACACCACTTCAATGCCCGCGTAGCCGCTGAGCAGCGCCCGCAAACCTTTGCGGAACAGAATGTGGTCGTCGACAATGGCCAGGCGCACGGGAGTAGCACCGGCCGGGGAAGCGGAGATGGCAGTCATGAGTTAAGGGAGAAAGAAGGGTTGGGCGTGCCCGCCGGCAGAAGCGTGACGGGCAGTACGGCCTCGACGCGGGTACCCACGCCGGGCTCAGAATGATAGTGCAGCTGGCCGCCCAGCACCGCCACGCGGCTGCGCAGGTTGATGAGGCCCATGCCCACGGGCTGGCCGTGCGGGCCGGGGGGCGGCAGCTCTTCCAGGGCGGCCAGGTCGAAGCCCTGGCCGTTGTCGGAGTAGGTGAGGGTGAGCAGGCCCGGCACGGTGGCCACGTGCAGCACAATGTGCGCCGCCTCGGCGTGCAGCAAGCCGTTGGTGAGCAGCTCCTGGGCAATGCGGTACACCATTAGCTCGTGCGGCGGAATGAGCCGGCCCAGCGGGCCTTCCTGCTCCAGGCGCACGTTGGGGCCATTGTCGGTGGGCACGGCCTGCACCAGCGCCCGCAGCGCCTGGGCCAGGCCCAGCTGCTGAAGCGTGGCCGGCTGCAGGTTGCGCGAAATGCGGCGCACCTCGGCCACGGCCTGGTCAATGAGGGCGCTGGCCTCGGGCGAGGGCTGGCTGCCGGGCGCGTACAGGTGCAGCTTGGCCAGGGCCAGAATGGTGCCCACGCCATCGTGCAGCTCGGCGGCAATGCGCTGGCGCTCGTCTTCCTGGGCCACCAGCGCGGCGGCCAGGGCCTGCTGCTGCGCGGCTTCCTGCATCTGGGCCAGCTGCTGCTGCTGGCGCAGCTGCCCCCGTTGGTACCGTACCACAAACCACACCAGCCCAAGCACCAGCAAGAGCAATGTAGGAGTGAGGAGTAGCAACGGTAAAAGGTTTGTCACGTGAGGGCACCCGGCAGAGAAGCGCGAAAAAAAGAAGAAAGGAGAGCCTCCTGTTAAGTCAGTCAACAGGAAGCAGGAGCGTAGCGCAGGACAGAACGTTCAGGTTACAGCTCAGATTAGAAACAACGGATGGGCGGGCACCAGCAGGCAGTTCCCACGCGCTGCCTCGGGCCGGGTAAACTCAGGATGCCACCAGCCGACCCCTGGCGGCGGCAACCGCTGCCGGGGCCGGCACATCGGGCTTGGCCCGCAGAAAAGCCAGCGTAAGAAAGTAATTAAACGCCAGGCCACCAATTGAAAAAGAGAGGGATGAAATATTGTTGAATATATCTCCCTTAAACAACGTTACAAATTCAACGCTAAAAGCTGAAACAGTAGTGGCTGAATAAATAAGCTGCCCCACGCTCAAAAGCCAGATGGGGTCGTGGGTGAATTTATACGCGACGCCCCGATTGAGCCCTTGCTCCAGATACGCCAACGCAAAACCGGCCAGCACTGCACACTGCACCACCCGGCTCACCGTTACGGTGCGTGGGGTGTCCAGGGCAAAAGATGCCGCCACGATGCCGAGCGCTACCAGCGTGGCTATCGCCAGCACCCGGCGGATGCGTGGCCCCGTGAGCACCAGCCGATACATCGCCGCGAATAACAGCACCTTAGTGACGTTGAACCCGATTAGAAAAAAGAGGTTATTGTGCAGGTAAATGCCTGATAGCCTGGCGCTCAGGGCAAAAAAGGCGGACAGGTACACATACCAGCTTAGCATTTTCACGGCGGGCGAAAAATGTTGCTGTCGCCACCACACCACCACCATCGGCACCAGAATGCTGAACTGCATGAACGTTATCAGCCACCCCAAACAAGAATGAAATTGCGCTAAGCTCATGATATTCGGCAGCCGGTGAAGAAAGAAAAGCGAAATTAGCTATTGAGAATGTTAGGCTGGCTGCAACTGGTTGGGCAAGGGCAGGCTTCATCGGCCACAATGCGGTTTGGGCCCAGCTGGTCGTTTTCGTTGGCATCGGCTCCCACAGCTATCAGCTGCGGCACGTTGCCATCGGAACCGTAGTAAAACCGAATGCCCTGGCAAGCCTCCTGGTTGAGGAGGTCCAGCAGAATATCGCGGCCGAAAAAATGCCCCATGATTTCTCCTGGATGGGCTTCACGAAAGCTTTTAGTCCATTCCCCTGCTTTGGTGGGGTCAATTGCGCGGCCTTCGCCTCCATTAAATGCCATCAGGTATTGTTAAAAAAAATTGAAAAAAAAGAAGTTTGTATTGGATTGAGGTATCAAATATAGCGGTATGGCTGATGAATGACACCCGGGGCTGAAAATAATTACCAGCCCCGGCCAGGGCCACCGGGCAGGTGGTCGTGCTCATCGTCGTCGTCGCTGTCTTCTTCGTCGGCTTCGGGGTCGGTGAGGGCGCCGGTTTCTTCCGCTTCGTCCAGCGTGTCAAATACCCGGTCGAGAGAGGCTTCGGCGTGGCGCAACTTGTAGCGGCACAGGCGGATAAGCTCGGCCGAGCGCTCCACGCGCGTGGTCAGGTCGTCAACGTCCACAGCATCGGTTTCCAGGGCGCGGAGTATGGTTTCAAGCTCCTCAATGGCTTCGCGGTAAGTCATGTATTTCAGTTATCGGTTGTCAATAAACGGTTGGCAGCAGGCGGTAGCTCAGGTGCCGGATTTGTGAGGTGATGGGGTGCCGGATGCTTTGCCCACCACCGATGGCGCACTGGCAGGTACCAACCGGCAGAGGCGCAGCTCGGCGCGGTGAAGCTGGCGCTCTACGGCCAGCTGCAGCTGGTAGCGCTGGCGCAGCAGGGCCTCGCGCCGCCGCTGGTGGTGCCGGCCAAAGCGCCGCAGCAGCACCCGGCCGCGCTGGCGCAGGCCGCGCTGCTCGCGGGCCAGCGTGCGGCGGGCGGCGCGGGGCAGCTGGTGCCGGAAGCGCCCGAGGCCCACGGCCAGCTGCCGGAGCTGCTCGCGCGGGGCCAGGGTGGCCTGGTGGGCGCGGGCGCGCAGGGCCTCGCGGGCGGCATCGAGCTGGCGGTGGGCGGCGTAGCGGCTGCGGCCGCTAAGCTGGTCGAGGCGGGCGTGGCCCTGGCTGAGCTGGCGGCGGGCCACGGCCACCACCTGCTCGCCCAGGCCCAGCACGGCCGCTTCGAGGCGGGCCAGGCGCTCGACCAGGAAGGCGGCCACGGCGGTGGGCGTTTTTAGGGCGCGGTGGGCGGTGAGGTCCACTAGGGCTTCGTCGCGCTCGTGGCCAATGCCCGTGAGCACCGGCAGCGGAAACGCCCCCACGGCCGCCGCCAGGCCATATTCATCAAAGGCCAGCAAATCGGTGCGGCTGCCTCCGCCCCGGATGAGCACCACGGCATCGAACTGCCCGCGCCGGGCCCGCACGCCGTCGAGCGCCGCCCGAATGCTGGCCGGCGAGTCGTCGCCCTGCATAATGGCCGGGAACAGCGTGAGGGCAAAGTCGTAGGGCGCTTCCTGCAATTGCTGCACAAAATCCTGAAAGCCGGCCGCCGTGGGCGAGGAGATGACGGCCAGCCGCTGCGGGGCCAGCGGCAGCATAAGCTGCTTCTGGCGCTCCAGCAGGCCTTTTTCTTCCAGCAGGCGCAGGGTTTTGAGGCGCAGCAGGGCCAGCTCGCCCACGGTGTAGCTCGGGTCGATGGCCACCACGTCGAGGCTCAGGCCATACTGCTCGTGAAAGCGCACCTGCACGCGCAGTAGCAGCTTGAGGCCGGTGCGCAGCGGCTGGCCGGTGGCCCGCTCAAATGTGGGGGCCAGCTGCTGGTAGCGCTGGCTCCAGAGCGTGGCCCGGGCCTGGGCCTTGAGGGGCGTGCCCCGGCCGTCGATGGTTTGCTCGGTGAGGGTGAGGTAGCAGTGCGCGCCGGTAAAGCGGGGCAGGGTGAGGTCGGAAACTTCGGCCACCACCCAGTAGGAGTCGGCCAGCTGCTGCTGGAGGGCCAGGCGCACATAGCCCAGCAGCTCGGCCAGGCCCAGGGGGGCGGGGGCGGGCGGGGGTGCTGGTTCGGAACGGCGGTTGTAGAGCGGCATGGGCGCAAGTTACGGGTGGCAGGCGCAGCCGGAAAGCAGGGGCATGCCTGCGAGTAGGCATTACCAGACCGGTAAAATCAGATGCTAAACTAAATGATGAAATGATTGTACCTTTCCCCGCTTTAAACCAAGTACAATTTGCTTTTTACTGGCATGACGACATCTATACTGACCCGGCGGCTGGCGTTGGCCGCATTGGGATTCATTGGCTGCGCGTGGGCCACCCCCGCGCTGGCCCAAACCGCGGGTACTGGCTTCGATATGGCCAACCTGGACCCCACGGCGAGCCCCTGCGATAATTTTTTCCAGTACGCCTCGGGCGGCTGGCTGAAAAGCAACCCCATTCCCGCCACCGATGGCTACTGGGGCAGCTTCGATGTGCTGGCCGAGCACAACTACGCCACCATGCGCTCCATTCTGGAAGAATCAGCCCGCAAAGCTCCTACGGCTGCCAAAGGCACCAACGCGCAGAAAGTGGGCGACTTCTACGCCTCGGCCATGGACTCGGCGGCCATCAATGCGGCGGGCCTGAAGTACCTCCGGCCCCACCTGGCGCGCATCGATGCCGTGACGGACCTGGCTGGGATGCAGCTCCTGCTGGCCGACCCCAACCTGGCGCTGGGCGGCGCGTGGTTCAGCAGCGGGGTGGGGCAGGACGATAAGAACAGCGCGAAATATGCGGTGCAGTTCTATCAGGGCGGCCTCACCCTGCCCAACCGCGACTACTACACCAACCAGGATGCCCAATCCAAGCGCATCCGGGCGGCATACCAGACATATCTGGTCAACGTGTTCAAGATGCTGGGCGAGCCCCAGGCCACGGCCACGGCGCACGCGGCGGCCGTGCAGCGCATCGAAATGCGCCTGGCCAACGCCAGCAAGCGCCCCGAGGACCTGCGCGACCCCGTTGCCAACTACCATAAGCTAACCGTGGCCCAGGCCACCGCCCAGTTCCCCAACCTCAACCTGCCGCTGCTGCTCAAAACCGAAGGTCTGGGCGCGGCCACGGACGTTATTGTGGGCCAGCCGGCATTCTTCAAGGAGCTGAGCGCCATGCTGAAGGCCGAGCCGATGGCCGACCAGAAAGCCTACGTGCGCTGGCACCTGGTGAATAGCCTGATGGATGCGCTGCCCGCCGCCTACGGCCAGGAGCAGTTCGCGTTTCAGCAAGTGCTGAGCGGCGCTAAAATCCGCCGGCCCCGCTGGAAACGCATGATGCTTAGCACCGACGGAGCCCTGGGTGAGGCTTTCGGCCAGCTGTATGTTGACCGGGCCTTCTCGCCTGAAGCTAAGGCCCGGGCCAAGCAAATGATTGAAAACCTGCGCGTGGCCTACGGCGAGCGCATTCAGGCGACCGACTGGATGAGCGCGGCCACCAAAACGGAGGCCCTGAAAAAGCTGAATGCTTTCGCCGTCAAAATTGGCTACCCCGATAAATGGAAGGATTACTCGGCTCTCACCATCGGCCGCGAGTCCTACCTCAACAACCTGCTGGCGGCCCGGGTGTGGGAGAACAAGTACAACCTGCGGAAATTTGGCAAGCCGGTAGACCGCGGCGAGTGGCTGATGACGCCGCCCACGGTGAATGCCTACTATATGTCGAGCATGAACGACATTACGTTTCCGGCCGGCATCCTGCAGCCCCCCTTCTACGACCCCAAGGCCGACGACGCGGTGAACTACGGCGGCATCGGCGCGGTCATCGGTCACGAAATGACCCACGGCTTCGACGACCAGGGCCGCCAGTACGACGCCCAGGGCAACCTGCGCGACTGGTGGACCAAGGAGGACGGCGAACGGTTCAACGCCCGCGCCGCCGTGGTAGGCAAGCAGTTCGATGCCTTCACACCCCTCGATTCGGTGCACGTGAACGGCAAGCTGACCATGGGCGAGAACCTCGCCGACCTCGGCGGCCTCACCATTGCCTACGCCGCTTTTGAGAAAACCCCGCAGGCCAAAGGCCACGCCAAAATCGACGGCTTCACGCCCGAGCAGCGGTTTTTCCTGGGTTGGGCCCAGGTGTGGCACAGCAGTGCGCGCCCCGAAACCGTGCGGCAGCTCATCCAGGTCGACCCGCACGCGCCCGACCAGTTCCGCACCATCGGCCCGCTGCAAAACATGCCCGAGTTTTACCAGGCCTTCGGCTGCCAGGACGGCAACAAGATGATGCGCGCCCAGGCCGACCGAGCCAAAATATGGTAGCATCACTGCTTATACCAAGGCCGGGATTAATAAGGGCTCGCTGCCGTCCGGCCATAAATCTTTTGGTGTAGCGGTTGCTTACCGCTGCATTGGTGCAACGGCTGGTACCCGCGCGTGTCCCTAACTTCACGGCATCATTTTCTAACCCAATTCCCACTACATACATGATTTCAACTTCTCTTGCGCGGCGGCTAAGTCTGGCCGTGCTCGGTTTGAGCAGCCTGTCGGCCACTGTTGCGGCAGCACAGGCCACCACGTCCCAGAAGGGCGTTGGTATCACCATTGCCAACATCGACCCGTCGGTGAAGCCCTGCGAGGACTTCTTCCACTACGCTTCGGGCAACTGGCTGAAAAGCAACCCGATTCCGGCGGCGGAGTCGCGCTGGGGCTCGTTCAACGAGCTGGCCGACCACAACAACGCCACGCTGCGCGCCATCCTGAACGATGCCGCTAAGAATGCGCCCAAAGCGGCCAAAGGCTCGAACGCCCAGAAAGTGGGCGACTTCTACGCCTCGGCCATGGACTCGGCCGCCATCGAAGCAGCGGGCCTGAAATACCTGCAGCCCCACCTGAACCGCATTGCGGCCATCAAGGATTTGGGCGAGATGCAGCGCTTCCTCGCCGACCCCAAAGCCCATACCGGCAGCGTGTGGTACGGCATGGGCGTGGGGCAGGACGACAAAATCAGCACCCAGTACGCGGTGCAGTTCGGCCAGGGCGGCCTTTCGCTGCCCGACCGCGACTACTACCTGAAGGACGACGCCCGCTCGAAAGCCATTCGCACGGCCTACGATACGTATCTCGTGAACACCTTCAAGATGCTCGGCGACAACGAGGCCACGGCCAAGGCCAACGCCGCTACCGTGCAGCGCATCGAAACGCGCCTGGCCAAAGCCAGCAAGGCCCGCGTAGACCTGCGCGACCCCTACGCCAACTACAACAAGATGACGCTGGCCGAGGCCGACGCCGCTTATCCCAACCTGGCCCTGCCACTCACGCTGAAAGAAGAAGGCCTGGGCGCGGCCAAAGAGGTTATCATCGGCCAGCCCGACTTCCTCAAAGAAGTGAGCGCCATGCTCAAGGACGAGCCCATTGCCGACCAGAAGCAGTACCTGCGTTTCCACCTGGTGACCAGCGTGGTACCGGCATTGCCCAAGGCTTTCGGCGATGAAAGCTTCAAGTTCTCGCAGGTGCTGAGCGGCGCCAAAAAGCAGCAGCCCCGCTGGAAGCGCATGCTGGGCTCGACGGACCGCGCCCTGGGCGAGGCGTTCGGCCAGCTGTACGTGGACAAGGCTTTCTCGCCCGCCGCCAAGGCCCGCGCCAAGCAGATGATTGAGAACCTGCGCACGGCCTACGGCGAGCGCATCAAGGCCACCGACTGGATGAGCGCCGCCACCAAAACGGAGGCCCTGAAAAAGCTCAATGCCTTCACGGTAAAAATCGGCTACCCCGACAAGTGGAAGGACTATTCGGCCCTCACCATCGGCCGCGAGTCGTACCTGAACAACATTCTGGCTGCGCGTGAGTGGGCCAGTAAGGACGAAATCAGCCACTTCGGCAAGCCGATTGACCGCAACGAGTGGGGCATGACGCCGCCCACGGTGAACGCCTACTACAACCCGCCGATGAATGAGATTGTGTTCCCGGCCGGCATTCTGCAGCCCCCGTTCTACGACCCCAAGGCCGATGACGCGGTGAACTACGGCGGCATTGGCGCCGTGATTGGCCACGAAATGACCCACGGCTTCGACGACCAGGGCCGGCAGTACAACTCCGAAGGCAACCTGAAAGACTGGTGGACCAAGGAGGATGCCGACAAGTTCAACGCCAAAGCCGCTATCGTGGGCAAGCAGTACGACGCCTTCGCGCCCCTCGACTCGGTGCATGTGAACGGCAAGCTGACCATGGGCGAGAACCTCGCCGACCTCGGCGGCCTCACCATTGCCTACCAGGCGTTTGAGAAAACCCCGCAGGCCAAAGCCCAGGCAAAAATCGACGGCTTCACGCCCGAGCAGCGCTTCTTCCTGGCTTACGCCCAAATCTGGCGCACCAACGCCCGGCCCGAGTACCTGCGCCAGCAGGTGCAGGTCGACCCGCACTCGCCGGCGCAGTTCCGTACCAACGGCCCGCTGATGAACATGCCGGAGTTCTACAAAGCCTTCGGCTGCCAGGACGGCAACAAGATGATGCGCGCCTCGGCCGACCGGTCTAAAATCTGGTAAGTCAGGCAACGTAGCACAATAAGGAAAGGAAGAATGGAGGAGCGGCCTGAATTGTCACTCTTGCATTCTTCCTTTTTGTTTGTTGAGCATTTAGCCGATGGCAAGCGGTTGTATCTTGCCAGTCAATAATAACTTCTCACTTTTCTTGTCATATGTCTAAATCATTCTTTGCCGGCCGCGTGGCGCTTTCGGCGGCGATGCTGGCCTTGGTCGCCGGTGGGGCGCAGGCCCAAACCAAAATCAAAACCAAGTCCAGCAGCCAGGGCAAGCAGAAAGTGGTGGTATCCACCATGGGGCAGTCGGGCGTGGGCATCACGTTGGCCAACCTGGATAAATCGGTGCCGCCCTGCGACGATTTCTTCCAATTCGCCAACGGCAACTGGCTGAAAAACAATCCCATTCCGGCCTCCGAAACCGGCTGGGGCGGCTTCAACCAGCTGCGCAACCGCAACCGCGACGTAGCCCGGGGCATTCTGGAGAAAGTAGCTGCCGACCGCACGGCCAAGCCCGGGACGAACGCGCAGAAGGTGGGCGACTTCTACGCCTCCGCCATGGACAGCATGGCTGTGGAACGCGCCGGCCTGAAATACCTGCAGCCCCGCCTGGATAAGATTAACGCCATTCAGGATGTGGCCGGCGTGCAGCGCTACCTGGCCGACCCCAAGAACGTGGGCAAGGGCTGGTATGGCTTTGGCGTGGGCCAGGACAGCAAGAACAGTACCCTGTATGCCGTGCAGGTGCGCCAGGGCGGCCTGACCCTGGCCGACCGCGACTATTACCTCAAGGACGATACCCGCTCGAAAACCATTCGGGCGGCTTACCGCACCTACCAGGTCAACCTGTTTAAAATGCTGGGTGATGACCAGGCCACGGCGGAGAAAAACGCCGATGCCGTAACGCGCATCGAAACCCGCATGGCCAAAGCCAGCCGCGACCGCGTGGCCCTGCGCGACCGCGAAAGCAACTACAACAAGATGACCGTGGCCCAGGCCACCGCCGCCTACCCCAACCTGGACTTTCCGCTGCGCCTGAAGGAAAGCGGCCTGAGTGGGGCCAAGGACATCATTGTGGGCCAGCCCGACTACCTGAAGGAGGCCAACGCCATGATAAAGGACGAGCCCATTGCCGACCAGAAGCAGTACCTGCGCTGGCACCTGGTGGAAAGCGTGACGTCGGCCCTGCCCAAGGCCTATGTAGACGAGGCTTTCCGCTTTTCGCAGGTGATTAGCGGCGCCAAGGTGCCGCAGGCCCGCTGGAAGCGCGCCTTTGCCGCCACCGATGGTGCGCTGGGCGAAGCCTTCGGCCAGCTCTACGTGGACCAGGACTTTAGCCCTGCCGCCAAGGCCCGCGCCAAGCAAATGGTGGAAAACATGCGCATGGCCTACGCCGAGCGCATTCAAGCCACCGAGTGGATGAGCGCCGCCACCAAGGCCGAGGCCCTGAAAAAGCTCAACGCCTTCGTGGTAAAAATTGGCTACCCCGACAAGTGGAAGGACTATTCCAAGCTGAATATCAGCCGCGAAAGCGCCCTGAACAACCTGTTCGCGGTGTCCGAATTCAACACCTACGACAACTTGGGCCACTTTGGTCAGCCCGTGGACCGGACGGTGTGGGGCATGACGCCGCCCACGGTGAATGCTTACTACAACGCCAGCCTGAATGAGATTGTGTTTCCGGCCGGCATCCTGCAATCGCCGTTCTACGACCCCAAGGCCGACGACGCGGTGAACTACGGCGGCATTGGCGCCGTAATCGGTCACGAAATGACCCACGGCTTCGACGACCAGGGCCGGAAAGTGGACTCGGAAGGCAACCTGCGCGACTGGTGGACCAAGGAAGACGGCGAGAAGTTCATGGCCAAGGCCGATGTGGTGGGCAAGCAATATGACGCTTTCTCGCCCCTCGACTCGGTGCACGTGAACGGCAAGCTCACGATGGGCGAGAACCTCGCCGACCTCGGCGGCCTCACCATTGCCTACGCGGCCTTCATGAAAACGCCCCAGGCCAAGGCCAACAAGATGATTGACGGCTTCACGCCCGAGCAGCGCTTCTTCCTGAGCTGGGCGCAAATCTGGCGCATCAACCAGCGCCCCGAAACCACCCGCCAGCTTGTGCAAACCGACCCGCACTCGCCCGGCCAGTTCCGCACCATTGGGCCGTTGCAGAACTTCCCGGAGTTCCAAAAGGCGTTCGACTGCAAAGACGGCGACAAAATGGTACGCTCTGCCGCCAACCGCGCCAAAATCTGGTAAGGAAGTAGCCGACTTTTAACGGTTTGAGAGGAAGAACAAGGGAGGGCAGCAGCCATGCTACTCCTTTGTTCTTCCTTTTTTTTGGTCATTTTTCATTGGTACTGGATAATTGCTTACCTTGGCGGTGTTAATGGTTTTGTCCTTTTTTTTCATTGTATGAATCAACTTTACATTTTGCGGTGCACTGCTCTTTCGGCGGCAATGCTTGGGCTGATGGCTGGCACAGTCCAGGCCCAGACCAAAATTAAAACCAAGTCCAGCGGTGTGGGCAAGCAGAAAGTGGTGGTATCCACCATGGGGCAGTCGGGCAAGGGCATCGCACTGGCCAATCTGGACAAGTCGGTGCCGCCCTGCGACGACTTCTATCGGTACGCCTCGGGTACGTGGTTGAAAAACAACCCCATTCCAGCGGCGGAATCGAGCTGGGGCGCGGGCAGCGTGCTGGCCAAAAGCAACCGGGCCATTTCGCTCCGCATTTTGAACCAGGCAGCGGCCAACCGCACGGCCAAGCCGGGCTCGAACGCCCAGAAGGTGGGCGACTTCTACGCTTCGGCCATGGATTCGGCGGCCATCGAAGCGGCCGGGCTGAAATACCTGCAGCCGCACCTCGATAAGATTGAGGCCGTGCAAGATATGGCCGGCATGCAGCGCCTGCTCGCCGACCCCAAGAGCCACCTGGGCAACGCATGGTATTCGTTTGGAGTCATTCAGGACCTGAAGCAGAATGACGTGTACATGGCCTTTTTCAGCCAGAGCGGGCTGGGACTGCCCGACCGCGACTACTACCTGAAAGAGGACGGCCGTTCGAAGGCCATTCGGGCAGCGTACCAAACGTACCTGACGAATACCTTTAAAATGCTGGGCGACAGCCCCGCCACTGCCGAAAAGAATGCCGCCACCGTGCAGCGCCTCGAAACCCGCCTGGCGCAGGCCAGCCGCACCCGCGTGGCCATGCGCGACATTCCGGCGCTGTATAACAAGCGCACCGTGGCCCAGCTCACCGCGGAATACCCCAACCTGAACTTTTCGCAACAGCTGAAAATGGATGGCTTGAGCGCGGCCCAGGACCTCGTGATTGGCCAGCCTGAGTTTGCCAAGGAGCTGAATACCATGTTGGGCAGCGAGCCCCTGGCCGACCAGAAAACGTACCTGCGCTGGCACCTGGTCACCTCCGCTACATCGGCGCTGCCCAAAGCGTATGTCGACGAGGCTTTTCGCTTTTCGCAGACGCTGAGCGGGGCCAAGCAACAGCTACCCCGTACGCGGCGGGCCCTGGCCGCCACCGATGGTGCCCTGGGCGAGGCCTTCGGCCAGCTGTACGTGGACGAGGCCTTTCCGCCCGCAGCCAAAGCCCGGGCCAAGGCGCTGGTCGAAAACCTGCGCGCGGCCTATGCCGAGCGCATTCAGGCCACGGAATGGATGAGTACCCCAACCAAAGCGGCGGCCCTGAAAAAACTCAACGCCTTCGTGGTAAAGATTGGCTACCCAGATAAGTGGAAGGACTATTCAACGCTCACGGTCAGCCGCGAGAGCTACCTGAACAATATGTTTGCGGCCAATGAGTTTGCCAATCAGGAGAACCTGAACAAGTACGGCAAGCCGGTAGACCGCACGGAATGGACCATGACGCCGCCCACGGTGAATGCCTACTACAATCCATTGCTGAATGAGATTGTGTTCCCGGCCGGTATCCTGCAGCCACCCTTTTTCGACGCGCAGGCCGACGATGCGGTGAACTACGGCGGCATCGGTTCGGTGATTGGCCACGAAATGACCCATGGCTTCGATGACCAGGGCCGGCAGTTTGACGCCAGCGGCAACCTGCGCGACTGGTGGACCAAGGAAGATGGCGAGAAGTTTATGGCTAAAGCCGATGTGGTGGGCAAGCAGTTCGACGCTTTTTCGCCTCTCGATTCGGTGCACGTGAACGGCAAACTAACCATGGGCGAAAACCTGGCCGACCTCGGCGGCCTCACCATTGCCTACGCGGCCTTTATGAAAACCCCGCAGGCCAAGGCCGGAAAGTCCATCGACGGCTTCACGCCCGAGCAGCGCTTCTTTTTGGCCTATGGCC
Organism: Hymenobacter artigasi; assembly: GCF_012275535.1. Lineage (GTDB taxonomy): Bacteria > Bacteroidota > Bacteroidia > Cytophagales > Hymenobacteraceae > Hymenobacter > Hymenobacter artigasi. Next base: position 42,919 of record NZ_JAAVTK010000013.1, read on the forward strand.
AGATATGGCGTCGAAACCAGCGTCCCGAATCCCTGCGCCAGCAAGTTCAGACCGACCCGCACTCGCCCAGCCAGTACCGCACCATCGGCCCGCTGCAGAATATGCCGGAGTTTCATAAGGCCTTCAACTGCAAGGAAGGCGACAAGATGGTACGCTCGGCAACGGCGCGTGCCAAAATCTGGTAAGGTCTTTGCAGATATTTGTGTGAATCACGCACGGAAAACTGTTTCCGCGCCCGATACGAGAAGGTCCGCTCCCCCTGGGGGCGGGCCTTTTTAATTGCCCGGGCTCAAAAGTTTACGATTGCAGTTGCCGTGATTTGCGCAGTGCGCTAGCTTTGGGGCCGTTCCGTCATTCAGGCCCTATGCATCACCTCGTATACTCCAGTACTGCCAGCCTTGGCCTCACCGAAGCCGAGCTGCAACGACAATTGGGCCACTGGCGCAGCACCAACGCCAGCCTCAACATCACCGGCCTGCTGCTTTTCAGCACCGAGGGCAATATTATGCAGGTGCTGGAGGGCGATGCCACGGTGGTGCATCAGCTCTACACCGTGATTGCCGCCGATGTCCGGCACCGCAACGTGGTGAAGCTGGCCGATGGCCCCGTACCCAGCCGGGCCTTTGCCGACTGGTCGATGCAGTTTCGCCGCGTTGCGCCGGCCGATTTCTCGCGCCTTACACTCCGGCCCGATGCCACGCCGGAGCACATCCGCAACCTTCTGCCGCTGCTCGAAGCTTTCATGGCCGAGGAGCCGCTGAGGGGAGTGTAGTGCGAAGCGCCGCTTCGCACCTACTTCACTTCCACTTTTATGGTGATGTCCTTCACCGGCCACTTATCGGACTCCACGGGCTCGTTGGCAATTCGGTCCACCACATCCTGGCCCTCAATCACTTCGCCAAAAACCGTGTACTGGCCATCGAGCGAGGGCACGCCGCCCACGGTGGCGTAGGCTTGCACCTGGGCGGGCGTGAGCTTGCGCCCGGCCATGGCCTGCGACTGGAAAGGGACCATTTTTTCGCCCACCACAAAGTAAAAATCGGTATTGGAGGACAGCCGGCCGGGGTTCTGCTCGTCATCGTAGCGGGCCATGCCCAGCGCGCCCTTGTGGTGGAAGTGCGCGGTGCTGATTTCCGGCGGCAGGCGGTAGCGCTTCAGCCGAATGGTGCGCGCGCCATAGGTCTGGCCGCCCTGCACGGCAAAATCCTTCACCACGCGGTTGAACATGGTTTCGTCGAACACGCCCTTGCGGGCCAGCAGCAGGAAGTTGGCCTTGTGAATGGGCGTATCGTCGTACAGCCGCACCCGAATGTTGCCCAGGCGTGTGTGCACCAGAACTTCGGAGCCGGGGTACTGGCGGCCATAGGCCAGCAGCGCGGCCGGCGCGGTACTGTCGGTGAGGGTGGCCAGGTCGGGGCCGGGCACTACGGGCTTGGCGGCGGTGGGCGCGGTGGCGGGCGGAGCCTGGTTGCAGGCGGCCAGCAGGCCCAGGCCAAGCACCAGGCGGCAAGCGACGGAAAAAGATGTAGGCATAGAATCAGGGCCGAAAAGTGGCCCAAGGTAAGACGAGGAGTCGGCCCCGCCGGTTGGGCTCAGGCCCAAAAAAGCCTACGCCGGACTCGTTGCCCTGGTCCGACTGCCCCAGGCGGTCTGACCGGTTGAAGTGAGCACGATTTCGCCCTGACGACAACCGGTCGGACCGGAGCAACGGCTCGCCGTTCGGTATCCGGCCAACAGTTTTGGGGTGAAACAAACGCCAAGCGGGCTTACCACTCCAGGCTGCCGGCCTTTTGCTTGGTTTTTTCGCTGCCAGCCTTGGTTTTGGTTTTCACCTTCAGCTTATCTAAGGGCGCGGTAGGCTTGGTAGTGGCGGCCGGGGCCGGCGCAGCAGGAGCCGGCGAGTCCTCGGCTTCGGCGGCGGGCTCGGTCATGTCCTTGGCCGATTTGATTTCGTCTACGGCTTCCACCTTCTTCACCTTTTGCTGGGCCAGCAGGAGCTGGTCCTGGGCCAGGGTGTTCTTTTTCCAGGCCAAAAATTCAGTGTTCAGCTTTTCTTTTTCCTCCTTGGTGGGCTTGTTGGGCGTCATCATGCCGCCGAGGTCGGGCTTGCCGGCATCCTGCCAGGCCGTGAGCCAGAGCGACGATACCATCGTGGTGGCCTCCTTGATACGGTTGTCAACCATGCCGCCCACTTCTTTTTCGTACTCGGCGGCGAAGGCGTCGGAGTAGCGGCGTGTGGTTTTGCCGTACCTGTGCGAGAACGTGAAGCGCACGTCGGGCTTCATCACTTTCTCAATTTTGCTGGCCCGGTCAAAGGTTTCGCCCAAAAAGCCATAGCTGCTCTGCAGCGTGGTCCAGATGGCGGCTTGCGGGTCTTTGATGTACCTGGCGTTTTCGGCGGTGAGGTTGTAGTCGTTGATGTACTTTTCGGGCAGCTGGCTTTCCCAGAGGCTGTGCAGGCCCTTCTGGTCGGTGAGCTGGCCGTCGTAGTTGATGGTCGTGTGCAGCGGTACAAACGAGTCGCCCACGTAGTGGCTCAGCTCGGCTGAGTACTTCACGATGTTCATCGTGTCGCGCTGGCGGAAGGCCTCGGTCAGGCTGTTCTTCATCTCCAGAATCACCCACGGCACGGTTCCGTACTTCTTGAGCGTATCGGCCGAGAACTTGGCCACGGCTTCGTCGTACTGGCGCGGCATCTTCGCAAATGGGTTACTCTCGGAGTAATGGTCCATGTCGATGTAGTGCTTGGGCGCTTCGGTGGGGTCGTCGTTGCGGCGCTCGTCGGGGGCCGTGCTCAGGCGCACAATTTCGGCCATGTGGCGGAAGTAGAACCCCTGCATGGTGGCCGGCAGCTCGTACACGGCAATCTGCGTGATGGTGCGGTGGCCGAAGAACCCCCAGCCGCTCGCGGTACCGTGGGCCAGGATGAGGGCCGCGAGCAGCAGCGGCAACAACGTTTTTTTCATAGATGCGGGAATGATTACGGGGCCAGGGGTAGTTCCCCTGGCCAAAGTTCGGCACTGGCCACCACATTCAGAAGCCCCGGGGCCGGGCCCTGTTGGCAGGGTGGGGGCGGGCCGTACCTTCGTCGCTCAACCACTCGCCATGAATTTCACGCGCTGCTCGTTTTTAGGCCTGTTTAGCTTGCTGGCCGGCCCGGTGGCCGCCCAGGTATTCACCATTCCGCCGGGGGCCTACCGCACGGCGGCGGCCTACCACCGCAAGCAGCCCCAGCCCGCCGGCATCAATGCCTTTTACCCCGACAAGCGCGGCCAGCTGGTGGTGGTGGTGCCGCGCGGCCCCAAAACCGCGAAGCTGCGCGTGGCCCCCGACAGCGTGTGGGGCTACGTATCGGGCAAGGGCCGCACCTCCCGCCTGTTCCGCAACGAAGAATACCGCCTCGAGCACGCCGACACCCTGTGCGTGTACACCCAGAGCTCGACCACCGTGAATGGGGCCCTGGGCGGTGCCAACGGCGACAACACGCGCTACTTCTTCAGTCGGGGCCTCACCGGCCTTGTTTTCCCCCTCACCACGCGCTACCTGCGCGAAGCCTACGAAGCCAGCAACCCTAACTTCGTGGCCGCCGCCAGCAAGCTGCGAATCGACCAGAGCCTGGTCGATTTCGACCGCAAAACCGGCCTGTTTCGCGTAACCACGCTGTACCGCGACGCGGCTGACAAGTAGGGTGCGGGGCTTGCCCCCGCCCGCCGTTAAACGATACCCGTTGTAGGTCGTGCAACAACGGGCGGGGGCAAGCCCCGTACCCTACTTCTACTCCTGCCGGTAGGCCACGCCGGCCTTCATCACGAACGTTGGCCGCATCAGGGCCGAAATGTCCTGCAGCGGGTCGCCGTCCAGGGCCACGATGTCGGCCATTTTGCCGGTTTCAATGGTGCCGAGGTCGGTGGTTTCGCCCAGCAGCTCGGCCGCGTTGAGGGTGGCCGTGCGAATGGCATCGAGCGGGCTCATACCGGCCTCCGTCATGTAGCCAAACTCCCGGGCGTTCTGGCCGTGGCGGAACACGCCGGCATCGGTGCCAAATGCCACCCGCACCCCAGCCTTGGTGGCACGAGTGAAGGTGCCCTGCATCTTGGTGCCTACATCGAGGGCTTTGCGGGCGATAACGGGCGGAAAATAGCCGGGCCGCAGTCGGGCGGTGTCGGCCACCGACTTGCCGGCGATGAGCGTGGGCACATACCAGGTGCGGGTTTTAGCCATGAGCTTGATGGCTTCGTCGTCCATCAGCGAGCCGTGGTCGATGCTGGTCACGCCGGCCCGCACGGCTCGCTTGATGCCTTCGGCGCCGTGGGCGTGGCAGGCCACGCGCATGCCCAGGTCCTTGGCCGTTTCCACTATCGCCTTTATTTCTTCCTCGGAGTACTGCGCGCCGGTGCCGTCCTTGCTCAGGTCGAGCACGCCGCCGGTGCTGGCGATTTTGATGAGGTCGGCCCCGCGCTTAAACTGCTCACGCACGGCCTGCCGGCACTGGTCGGGGCCATTGGCCAGGTTGATGGGGTGGCCGGCCTTGGCAATCTGGTCTTCGCTGAGGCCATCGGTTTCGTCCATGTGCCCGCCGGTGGCCGAGATGGCCATGCCCGCCGACACGATGCGCGGGCCGGGCACCAAGCCCTGGGCCACGGCATTGCGCAGGCTGGTGTTCACCCCCGAGCCGCCACAGTCGCGCACCGTGGTGAAGCCGGCCCGCAGCGTGGTGAGGGCGTTGCCCTGGGCGCGGAAAGCCACATCGGCCGGGTTCAGCGTAAAACCTTCGCGGAAGCTGTTGCGGCTGGGTGTCGATTCGAGGTGCACGTGGCAGTCGATGAGGCCGGGCAGCACGGTGCGGTTTTCCAGGTTGATGACCTTATCCTGCGGGCCGGAGGCGGCGGTGTAGCCGCTTTGCACGCCCGTAATCCGGTCGCGCTCAACCACAATCGTTTGCTGGGCCAACAGCTTGCCGCTGCGCACATCCAGCAGGTGGCCGCAGTGCAGATAGGTTTTCTGGGCGAAGGCGGCCGGGGCGGCCAGCAAAAACACGGCCGTGGCCAAAGCAGGAATAGATTTGCGCATCATACGTTTGTGTGAATGAACCGCCAAGGTAAGTGGTGAGGGGGGGAAATGGTGAGGGATGCAGGTATACTTTTCGCCAGCCCGAACCGCTTCAACCAACCGTCCCTTACCTCTTGCCTTCAGCACTCACACCTCACCATTTTATCCCCTCACCCCATGACTACGCAAGAAGAATTCGACGCCGCCAGCCAGCGCGCCCAGCAGCTGCCCAGCAAGCCCTCCAACATGGTGCTGCTCCAACTCTACGCCCTCTACAAGCAGGCCACCGATGGCGACCTGACCGGCGACCGCCCCGGCGGCTTCGACTTCAAAGCCATTGCCAAATACGATGCCTGGAACGGCCTGAAAGGCACCAGCAAGGAAGCCGCCCGCCAGCAATACGTGGAGTTGGTGAGCGAGCTGGCGGGGTAGAATAGGGTAGGAGGGTGTGGGGGTAGGAGGGCATGAGGTAAAACGACGGCCGCCAACTCCTACCCTCCTACCCCCACACCCACTTACCCTAAAAACATGGACATCTCCCGCAAAAAGCCGCCGTATCCCATCACGCCGGCCCTGCGCCAGTACCTGCGAGCCTACGACCGCGAAGCCCTGCTGCCCGTGGCCTACGCCGATTTGCGGCAGTTCACGGGCTCGTTTCCGCTGCTGGACCGGGCGGGTAAGGACACGCTCTGGCAAACCGTGTTCTTTGAGCCCCAGACGCTACGCGAGCTCAGCCAGGGGCTCACGGAGGTATATGCGCTGCTGAAAACGGCCGGCGACCTGTCGTTCTCCGAACAGCTCGTGGCCGACCGCATCGACTACTGCGAGTTTGGCAACTCGCGGCCTTTTCGGGTTCGCATCGTGAACCAGCTCAACGACAACTACGACTACTTCTACGTGAAGCAGGCCGATGCTTCGCGCCTCTACGGCCTGGAGCTGGAGCACCTGCTCTCGCCCAACTCGATGAACTTCCTGGTGAGCGGCGACACGCTCATTGAGGAGCATATTGTGGGCATTCCGGGCGATGATTTTATCCGCAAAAACCTCAGCCAGCCCCATCTCAACCAGGTGCGCCTGGCCAAGGAGTTTGTGAAGTTCAACGAGCGCTGCTTCGTGCGGCTGCTGGGCGATATGCGCGCCTATAACTACGTGATTGCGGTGACGCCCGATTTCGAAAACGAGCAGTACCGCGTCAAGGCCATCGACTTCGACCAGCAGAGCTACGAGGGCCGCCGCGCCATGTACCTGCCCCAGTTTTTTAAGGACAATGCCGCCGTGGTGGCCATGTGCGCCCGCCACCTCAAGCCCGAAAACGTGCGCCAGTACCAGACCGAGGAGCGCGCCCTCATGGCCCGCCGTGCCCGCGCCGAGCGCCACCGCCTGCGCGACCTGCTGGCCGCCATGCGCCGTCACGAGTTGGCTCCGCCCGAAAAAGTAACCCAACTCAAGGCCGAGCTCAACCGCTACCACTACACCGACGCCTTCGACCAGTGCGACTCGATGGGCGACATTGTGCGCCAGAACCTGTGGCTGATGCTGGGGGCCAGCGGCGCGTTGCGGGCCGCCGGGTAGGGGGCAGTGTTTAAAGTAAATACCCGCTGCCGAGTTGTGGAACTAGGGCGAAAACCCAATTGGCATTCGCCTAACGAAAAAGCCCGCTGGCCAATTGACCAGCGGGCTTTTTCGTTAGGCGAATGCCGGATTACACGGCCGGCTTGGGAGCGGGCAGGTCAAACGCCGTAGCGTCGTGCTCAAAGTGACCTTTGTGCGAGCCGTCGCAGAAAGGCTTCTGCTTGGACAGCCCGCAGCGGCAGATGCTGATGCGCTCACGGCCGCCGAGGCCGTAGGGCTGGCCCTGGGCATCCACGAGTTCGATATTTTCGCCCTCTACGCGGAGGGAGCCATTGGAAAGGACGGTAAGTTTCATTTTAGGAGGGTTGAGTTTTGAGGGTTGAATGTTGAGTTATGGAAAATAGAAGGGTTGGGTTTTGGGGGTTGAATGTTGTTTTTTATGTTCTATGACTCAACATTCAACCCTCAAAACTCAACCCTTCTCACAGCGCCTTTCGCATTACGTAGTCGTTCATGAAATAGGGGCCAATCGGCACATCTACTTCGCGCTGGCGCACAAAGCCGCGCCGCTCGTAGAAGGCAATGGCGGGGTTGTAGCGGTTCACGTTCAGGTCCAGGAACTGGCCGCCGGCGGTGCGGGCGGCGTTTTCCACGGCCTCGATGAGGTGCACGCCCAGGCCCTGGCCCTGGCGCGTGGGGAGTACATAAATCTTGTGCAGCTTGTAGCCGGGGCCGCTGCCGTCCTCGGCCGGCAGGGGGCCGAAGGAGGCAAAGCCGGCGGGCTCGCCCTCCACCTGGGCCAGTAGAAAAACGTGCTGCTGCTCGCTCATCTGCCGTTTCAGGGCAGCCGGCGAGTATATCACCCGGTACATATATTCCAGCTGCTCCTCCGAAATGATGAAGCGGTAGGTAGGCTCCCAGGTAGCCTCGGCCAGTTGAATAATGGTCGGAATATCGTTGAGCGTGGCGGGCTCAATGCGCGGCGGCGCGGTAGGGGCGTCAGAAGTCATAAGCAGTAAAACACGAAATTGGGGCGAAAAAACCGAAACCCACCTGCCTCCGGGCATACGGTTGGCCCGTTCCTTGCGTTTAGGCCCGCAATAAGTTGTTTTTCTACGTTCTGTTCCATGAAATCTGCATTCATCATTCTGCTGGCTGCCCTGCCATTCGCTGCCGCCGCCCAAACCACTCAGGCCGAGCTGCTGCGGCGCGGCGAGCTCACCGGCACCCGGCCCAGCGCCCGCAGCCAGGCCCGGCAAACTGCCCCCCGCCCCGCCAATACCGCTTCCGACCCCGTGCAGCAGCACCTGCTGCAAACCGACGTGAACCTGGCCCAGGCCAGCGCCGACCAGCTCCCCAGCCTCTACGAGCGGTTCATCGCCACTACCCGCGACGAGCGCCGCCAGTGGACCTACCCGCAGTGGGATGCCGCCGGCCAGGTGCTGGCCCGCCTCAACCAGCGCTACGAGCAGGTGCGCACCACCCTGCCGCTCGAAGAGCGCCTCCGCGTGCGCTCATTTCAGGGCGAGTTTCATACCCTGCGCGGGGCCCGGCAAGTGAAGGATAAGCTCGACTAAAAAAGGTCATTCCGACGAAGGAGGAATCAGAGAAAAACTGCTTGAACGGTTTTTCTCTGATTCCTCCTTCGTCGGAATGACAGCTTTCAACTACTGCGCTTGCAGCCACTGCCGGGCATCTTCCTCGTTGGTGAACAGCGAAATCTGGATATGGTCGTGCATGGTGGCCACAAATTCCTGGCTCACAATCTGCGCATCCAGGTTGGGCGACAGGATGTAGGCGATGGCCCGCAGGCCGGCGGCCACGGCCTTGGGCATCCACTCGTATTCGAGCCAGGGCAGGGCTTCGCTCCAGTCGCCGCCGGTATCGCGCTTGTCGTTGAGCACCCGCTGAAGCGCGTACTCCTCCAGCAGGCGCGTACCCTCCAGTACCCCCCGGATTACTTCGGCGGCGGTAAGCTGGCCGTGCCAGCTGATGTAGAGCAGGGAATGGTCCGGAAAAAAATAATATTCGGCCAATGGTGCCCCATAGCAGTCGGCTATGGTGGTCAGGTGAACGGCTTCGGCGGTTAGCATGGCAGATAGGTAGTATTGTATATCAAACATACTACATAATGACGTGCTTAAATCGTTGAGTCAATACGGGCCGCGCTGCTACCTTTGAGGTTCTGCTTTTCTCTCGTTTTTTTTCATTCGTAGCGCATGCACATTGCCATCGTCGGCAACATTGGGGCCGGTAAAACCACGCTGGCCCACAAGTTGGCCCAGCACTTCCGTTGGGAAGTATTTCTGGAAGATGTGGACGACAATCCTTATCTGAAGGATTTTTACCACGACATGCCCCGGTGGGCCTTCCACCTGCAGGTCTATTTCCTCAACGGCCGCTTTCGCCAGACGCAGCACATCAAGGCCCTGCAAAAGGCCGGCAAAGGCATCATTCAGGACCGCACCATCTACGAGGATGCCCACATCTTCGCGGCCAACCTGCACCAGTCGGGCCTGCTCGAAACCCGCGACTACAATAACTACTACGCCCTCTTCGAGTCGATGGTAGACCTGGTGGCCCCGCCCGACTTATTGCTTTACCTGCGCGCCGACCTGCCTAAGCTCATCGGCCAGATTGAGAAGCGCGGCCGCGACTACGAGAACACCATCAGCATCGAGTACCTCAAAAACCTCAACGAGCACTACGAGAAGTGGATTAGCACCTACGACGCCGGCCGCTCCCTCATCGTGGACGTAAACGAGCTCGATTACGTGCGCAACCCCGAGGACCTGGGTACCATCATCGAAAAGATTGATAACACGCTGTTTGGGCTGTTTTAGAAGGCACTATAAGACCGTAAGAATATAAACAGAACGTCATGCTGAGCGCCGTCGAAGCATGACGTTCTGGTTTAACCCATTGTAAGCTCAGGTCCTTACAGTGCCGCGTTGAAAAAATCGACCAGCGGCCGGGCCGCCGCAATGCCGGCCACCACCTCATCCACGAAGCCAGGGGCCAGCACCTCCGCATCGGAGTAATAGCGGCCCACGCCAAACGTTTTCAGCCGTAGCCACGCCAAGTCCGGGTCGGTGGCGGCATAGCCGCGCGGCGGCCGGGTTAGCTGCGGCCCGGTAGTGTCGAGGCCATCGGGGAAGTAGCGCAGCAGCGCCGGAGCCTGCCGCAGCCGATGAAACTCGTCGCCGCTGTAGTGAATTTCCTGCCGGATGGCCGCCAGCAGCTCCGGAGTGGGGTGGAAAGTGCCCGCCCCCAGCCAGCTGCGCCCTTCCGGCTGAATGGCCACGAAATAGCCCGCCCGGGGCGCGTGGCGGCCATCACGCTTCAGGCCGGCCCCCATGCGGCGCTTGTAGGGCTCCGGGTCGCGGTGCGCCCGGTCATTTTTATGCAGCCGAAACATCACGTCGCCCGGCGTGAGGTTGGCCAAATCGGGGTCGGTGGCGGCGGCGCGGGCCAGCACCTGCTTCACCAGCTCGATGCAGGCGGTGCGGGCGCGTTGGTAGTCGGGCCGATGCTCGGCCATCCAGGCCGTGGTATTGTTGGCCGCCAGCCGGGCCAGGAAGTTCAGCAGGTATTCCAGTTCCATAAAAAAGCCGGGCATCAGGCCCGGCCTCTCCCAACGCACCCGCTACCGCCGGAGTTGCAAAACAGCCGCCAGCGGCCGCTACCGGCCTTATTTCCGGCTGAGCACCGTCACGGCATCGCCCACGCGCAGGCGGCCCCGGCCCGGCCCGGTCACGTTCTGGCCAAACAGTGTGCTGTTTTCTGCCTGCCGGTAGGTGGCCAGTGTGCGCAGCGGGTCGCCCACCGGGCTTTTGCGGGCCGTGTGCTGGTCGATGGTGGTGAGCACGCAGCGCCCGCAGCCCCGCACGGCCCGAAACGGCACCTCGCCAATCTGAAACTGCTCCCACGCATCGTCCTCATACGCCGCGCCGCCCCCAAACACGAGGTTGGGCCGGAAGCGGTTCATCGGCACCGGTTCGGCCAGGCGGGTATTCAGGTCGGCCAGCGCGGCCTCGCCGGCCAGCAGGAAGGGGTAGCCGTCGGCGAAGCTCACCAGCTGGCCTTCGGGGTTGAATTCCGGCTCCACATCGCGCCGCACCATGTCCGACATATAAACCAGCCGGCAGGGGCGGCCCAGCGCCTCGGCCAGCCATTCGTCGGCCTCGGGCGTGCCGCGCCAGGCCCACAGAATATCGTCCCACACGGTCACGAACAAGGTGCGGTCGGGCGTGGCCGCAAAGGGAATGAAGAGCGGCAGCAAATCGGGCCGCTGGCGGTGTGAAATTAGAAAGCCATTGTAGGCCGGGGCCACGGCCAGCAAGGCCAGCTCGGGCTGCTGGCGCTGCGTCATGAAGCGGTTGCGCTCGTCCACCAGCAGCCAGCGGCGGTCGTGGCGCAGGCCGCGGGGCGTCACCTCGGCTTCGGCCACGGCATACCCGCCGAGGGACTTTACGGGGTACAGAAAAAGGCCGGTGAGGGAAAGGGGAGCTGACATAGCCACAAAAGTACCGGCCGCGCCGCAACTGCACCGCCCCGCTATTCCGGGCGGCCTACTCTACCACCAGCAAATCGGCGGCTCGCACAAAAGCCACGCGCTGCTGCCACTGCACCCGGTACCAGATGTCCTGGCGGCCCAGCACGGGCAGGCGGTCGCCCATGGCGGCGGTGCTCAGCCAGGCGGCGGCGGCGCCCGGCCCGTCCATCAGGGCTGCTCCCGGGCGGGCCACCAGCCCCGTCGGCGTTGGCCGCAGGAAATGCAGGTAGGCCCCCAGCAGGGCAACGTAGGCAGTATAGCCCAGCCAGGCACCGCGCGGGCTCCGGCGCCACAGCAGCACCACGGCGGCCACCACCGCGCCCGCCAGCAAGCCCTGCAAGCCCGGATAGAAGTAGCGCTGCGTCTGCACCCGCAGCTCCTGCTGCCAGGTGGCGGGGTAGCCCACCAGCCGGTGCTGGGTGGCCAGGGCCACCAGCTGCCGCCACGTTCGTACCCGGGGCTGCCGCGCCTGCGCCATGCTCAGGTAGAGCAGCGCCGCCGGATAATGCCCCAACTGCTGCTGGGCGAAGGCCATTTTCAGCAAAAGCTCGGGCGAAACCCGCCGCTGCTGCCATACTTGCTGCCGATAATCAGGAAAAGAAGCCTCGTATTGCCCCGCCGTGAAAAGCGAATCGGCCCGTTGCAGGCCGGTGGGCGACATGGAAAGGGGAGCTGCTGATTTTTTTTTTGCCGGCGGATTTGCACCCAAGGCACAGATAGGCAGGAAGATTAGGAAGAATAAAAGGATTCGCACAGCAATGAGGGTGACTTTTTTTTAAAGTCAGGGTTGTGTAGTTCCGAGGGCTATAGTACTTTTGTACCACCAAAGAAGGAAACGCCCTTCCAAGGTAAAGGTACCGATTCTGTAGCTCAGCTGGTAGAGCAGTACACTTTTAATGTACGGGTCCTGGGTTCGAATCCCAGCGGGATCACAGCAAAAAGCCCCATTCTGGAAACAGGATGGGGCTTTTTCATTGATGTAGGTCCGGCCACGGCTGGTTTAGCTCAAAGCCGGACGGTGGGCCGGCCGATACGCAAAAAGGTTCTCAGCTGGCAGCGCTGAGCTACTGGCTGAGAACCTTGGACTTGTATTAATAGCAGATTGCCGGGCGATGAATAGTGCCGGCTTTACCGGTAATTACCGCTTGCGGAATTCCGGCAGCTACTTCAGCAGCTCATGCAGCACGGTTTGCATGGAAATGGTGCGGTTGCCGGCCTCCTGGATGATGAGGGAGTTGGGTGAGTCCAGCACGGCGTCGGTCACCACCACGTTGCGGCGCACTGGCAGGCAGTGCATGAACTTGCCGTTGTCGGTGAGGGCCATGTGGGCTTCGCTCACCATCCAGGCGGGGTCGGAGCTGAGGATTTGGCCGTAGTCGCGGTAGCTGCTCCAGTTCTTGGCGTATATGTAGTCGGCGCCCTTGAAGGCTTTCTGCTGGTCGTATTCGATGCGGGCGCCTTTGGTGAACTGCTCGGCCAGCTCGTAGCCCTCGGGGTGAGTGATGACGAAATCGACCCAGTCGATTTCCGAGAACCAGTCGGCGAAGGAATTGGGCACGCACTGGGGCAGGGCGCGCACGTGCGGGGCCCAGGTGAGCACCACTTTCACGCGCTCCTTCTGCTTGGTTTCGGCCACGGTGATGAGGTCAGCGAAGGACTGCAGCGGGTGCAGGGTGGCGCTTTCCAGGCTGATAAAGGGCACGGTGGCGTACTGCAGAATCTTGTTGAACACGACTTCCTGGTAGTCCTCGTCGCGGTTGGTGAGGGAAGGAAACGTCCGCACGCCCAGCACGTCGCAGTACTGGCTCATCACGGCGATGGCGTCCTTGATGTGCTCCTGGGTGCCACCGTTCATCACCGCGCCGTCGGCCATTTCCAGGGTCCAGGAGTCGGCGCCGGCGTTGAGCACCCAGGCTTGCGCGCCCAGGTTGTAGGCCGCCTTTATGGAGCTGAGCCGGGTGCGCAGGCTGGGGTTGAAGAAGATGAGGCCAACGGTTTTGTTGCGCCCGATGTGCTGGTAGCCGTAGGGGTTGGCCTTGATTTCCAGGGCTTGCTGCAACAGGGCTTTGTAGTCGCCCGCATCGGCGAAGGAGGTGAAGTTTTTCATGGGTCAATTGTAGTAAGAGTCCACTGGCGCGAGTTTAGCGCAGCGTAACTCGTGCCGGCCATTCGGGCGAGGCTGTGCCTCGCAACAGAACGGCATCGTTGAACGAAGCAAATTGCGCAGTTCTGGCTTGCCGCTTGCGCGGCAGTGGAGGCACAGCCTCCACGTCATAGCTGGTCACGAGTTACGCTGCGCTAAACTCGCGCCAGTTTGGGGGTAACGTCAAATCAGTAAATCATCAGAATTCTCTAAATACAGAGAAATGAAATCTGAAAATGATTCTGCTATGATTTTATGGGCACCTCCGCATATTGCATAAATTTCGTTTCGCTTTGAATTAATATGATTTAGTCTAATTACATATGCTATAAGATTGATTGAGTAATCGGCGAATACAAAACAATTTTCCGGATTCTCCATCACAGCTATTGATTTGCCGTGTTTCGGCATGCCGTAATCTCCTAATAAAGTGACGACATCATCTACTTTATCCAACGAATAAAATTCGTAGAAACCATCATCTACTTCACCATCCATGCCATTAACAAGCTTGAAGTAGCTACGAAAATCCTCCGGAAAGTTTACGTTGCGGTCAGTTTCAAATTTTAGAATATCAGTTTCGCTTACCGTCCATTCAGACCTGATTTTCCTCCGTTCCCAAGTAGCCTTTAAGCGAAGAATTTGTTCCATATAAAAAAGCGCGGACTCTATTGAGTCCGCGCTATCAATTTACATTGCCTTATACTCGTTCCAGCTCTTAATCTTCAAATCCTTCATCCCCAGCGTACAAAACGCCTTAATAAACGCCTTTGCCAGCCGCGCATTCGTCAGCAACGGCACGCCGGAGTCCACGGCGGTGCGACGGATTTTATAGTCGTTATCCAATTCGCCTTTGGAGAGGTTCTTTGGGATATTAATTACGAGGTCGATTTTCTTCTCCTTCAGATACGTCAGCACGTTGGGCTCCTGCATGTCATCGGGCCAGAAGAGGAGGCTCGACGGCACATTGTTTTCGGCGAAGAAGCGGTGGGTACCCTGGGTGGCGTAAATCTGGTAGCCGCGCTTCACCAGCAGCCCGGTGGCGGAGAGCAGCGCCACTTTCGACTGGATGGGGCCGCCGGAAATGAGTACCGTTTTCTCGGGGATTTTGTAGCCCACGCTCAGCATCGATTTCAGCAGGGCTTCCTCGGCGGTGTCGCCTAGGCAGCCCACTTCGCCGGTGCTCACCATGTCGACGCGCATCACCGGGTCGGCGCCGGGCAGGCGGGTGAAGGAGAACTGTGGGGCCTTCACGCCCACGAAAGGCAGGTCGTACACTCGCTCGCTTTCATCGCGGGCTACCTGCTTGCCTAGAAGCACTTGGGTGGCCTTTTTGATGAGGTTGTTGCCCGAGATTTTCGACACGAAGGGGTAGCTGCGCGAGGCGCGCAGGTTGCACTCAATCACGCTGATGGCCCCGTTTTTTTCCAGGAACTGAATGTTGAACGGGCCGCTGATTTCGTAGCGCTTGGCCACCTTTTCGGCGATGATTTTCAGCTTGCGGATGGTGCCCACGTACACCCGCTGGGGCGGGTAGTACATGGTGGCGTCGCCGGAATGCACGCCGGCAAACTCGACGTGCTCGGAGATGGCGTAGCTCACGATTTCGCCTTTGTCGGCCACCGCGTCCAGCTCAATTTCCTTGGCTTCCTGCATGAATTCGGACACCACCACCGGGTATTCGGCGCTGACTTCCTTGGCGGCTTTCAGGAATTCTTCCAGCTCGAAGGCGTTGGAAACCACGTTCATGGCTGCACCCGACAGCACGTAGCTGGGCCGGATGAGCACCGGGTAGCCCACTTCCCGCACGAACCCGTTCATGGCTTCCAGCGAGGTCAGCTCCTTCCAGCGCGGCTGGGCAATGCCCAGCTCGTCCATGATGCTGCTGAACTTGTGGCGGTTTTCGGCCTCGTCGATGTGCGCGGCCGTGGTGCCCAGAATGGGCGCGTGGGCCTCTTCGAGGCGCATGGCTAAGTTGTTGGGAATCTGGCCGCCGGTGCTCAGAATCACGCCGCTAGGTTGCTCGAAATCCAGAATGTCCATCACCCGCTCGAAGCTCAGCTCCTCGAAGTAGAGCCGGTCGCTCACGTCGTAGTCAGTCGAAACGGTTTCGGGGTTGTAGTTGATGAGAATGGTTTTGTAGCCCTCCTCGGCGGCCGTTTGCACGGCCTGTACGCCGCACCAGTCGAACTCAACCGACGAGCCGATGCGGTACACGCCCGAGCCCAGCACCACGATGGACTTGGCGGTTTCGCGGGCCAGGTCGTTTTCGGTGCCGTGATAGGTGGTGTAGAGGTAGTTGGTCTTGGCGGGGAATTCGGCGGCCAGCGTGTCAATCTGCTTCACCACGGGCAGCACGCCCAGGGCCTTGCGGCGGGCGCGCACCCGCAGCTCATCGGCCTTCACGTCGCCCTCGCCCAGCAGCTGCACGGCAATCTGCTGGTCCGAAAAACCAGCTTTCTTCACCTCGCGCAATAGCTTGGTTTCCAGTGAGTCCAGGCCCGTAGCGCGGCCGGCCGCCAGCTGCTGGCCCAGCTCGAAAATGGTGAACAGGCGCTGCAAAAACCAGTGGTCAATCTTCGTCAGCTGGTGCACCTGCTCCAGCGTGTAGCCAGCCTCGAAGGCGCTGTTGATGGCGAAGATGCGCTCCTCGTTCGGCTCGCTCAGCAGCTTGTCAATTGTGTCTTTTTCGATATTTTCGGGCCGGTTGGCCACGAAGCCACGCTTGCCGGTATCGAGCATCCGCAGGCCTTTCTGAATGGCTTCCTCGAACGATTTTCCAATGGCCATCACTTCGCCCACGCTCTTCATGGCCGAGCCAATCTGGCGGTTCACGCCCGAGAATTTGCCCAGGTCCCAGCGTGGCAGCTTCACCACCACGTAGTCGAGGGCGGGCTCGAAAAAGGCCGAGGTGGTCTGCGTGACGCTATTTTTCAGCTCGGCCAGCGAGTAGCCCAGGCTCAGCTTGGCAGCCACGAAGGCCAGCGGGTAGCCCGTCGCTTTCGAGGCCAGCGCCGACGAGCGCGAGAGGCGGGCATTGACCTCAATCACGCGGTAATCTTCGGAAACGGGGTCGAGGGCGTACTGAATGTTGCACTCGCCCACGATGCCCAGGTGCCGGATGGTTTTGATGCCGATGGTGCGCAGCTTGTGGTACTCGCGGTTGCTTAGCGTCTGGGAAGGGGCCACCACGATGCTCTCGCCGGTGTGAATGCCGATGGGGTCGAAGTTCTCCATGTTGCAGACCGTGATGCAGTTATCAAACTGGTCGCGTACCACTTCGTACTCCACTTCCTTCCAGCCCTTCAGCGACTCTTCCACCAGAATCTGGTCGGAAGTCGTGAAGGCCTGCCGGGCCAGGGCCCGCAGCTCGTCCATGTTGTTGGCGAAGCCGCTGCCCAGCCCGCCCAGCGCAAAGGCGGCCCGCACGATGATGGGGAAACCAATGGTTTCGCCGGCGGCCAGGGCCTCGGCCATGCTGGTGCAGGCCACGCTGCGGGCCGAGAGCACGCCAATCTGGTCGAGCTTGACCTTGAAAATCTCCCGGTCCTCGGTGTCGATGATGCTCTGCACGGGCGTGCCCAGCACCTGCACGTTGTACTGCTCGAACACGCCGGCGCGGTACAGGGCCACGGCGCAGTTCAGGGCCGTTTGGCCGCCAAAGGCGACCAGAATGCCATCGGGCCGCTCTTTTTTGATGACTTCCTCCACGAAGTAAGGCGTCACGGGCAGGAAGTACACGTCGTCGGCCATGCCGTCGGAGGTCTGCACGGTGGCAATGTTGGGGTTGATGAGGATGGTGCGGATGCCTTCCTCTTTCAGCGCCTTGAGGGCCTGCGAGCCGGAATAATCGAACTCCCCGGCCTCGCCAATTTTGAGGGCGCCGGAACCAAGGATGAGAACTTTGTTGGGTTTGTTCATGCTAAGGGGTGTATTCTTTTTGAACGTCTGGCGGAGCAATCAGAACGTCATGTTGAGCGGAGCGCAGCGGAGTCGAAACATCTCTACCGCTTCGTTGCAAAATCAACCAGTCCACGTTTCTAAATCAATGGCTTGCCACGTCGGGTTAAACGCGGTAATTAAGGCGTCTTTCTTGCGGCGCGTCCAGCGTTTCAGCTGTTTCTCGCGCTCTATGGCTTGCGTAGCATCAGGTGAGATTTCAAAGTATACCAGCAAATCCGTCTGATACCGTCCGGTGAATTTCCCAACGTCGCCCCGGCCACTGCTGTGCTCGTAAAGTCGCCGCATGAGGTCGTTTGTGACGCCGATGTAGAGGACAGTTTGGGTTTGATTGGTCAGGATGTAGATGTACATGTTGGATGATTCTAGAACGTCATGCTGAGCGAAGCCGAAGCATCTCTACTGCTTCGTTGAAATCATGTCAACTGCGTTTCTGCCCGAAAGACATAACGCCAATCATGTCAAAATTCATAGCCTTTGTAAACGCGGTATCACATAGCATTACATCGGCTGTTTTTAAAATCGTGCTCACTTTGCTTAGGGCTTCATCTAGTGTTGACAAATGAGAATCATGACGGCCGATAATCACATATACTTCTGATTCGTCGAATAACTTATGAGCGTATTCTGCTACCATCTCAGCTTTATACTCATTCGCTTTTTCGTGGTCTAAGCCAACATAAATCAAGTCCGACCAATCCAAATCCTTTAGTCGGTGCTGACTTGAAATGAATATGTTTTTCGCGTCCATGGGCTTAAATGGTTAGACTCAGATTGAGGCAAACGAAGCGGTAGAGATGCTTCGACTTCGCTGCGCTCCGCTCAGCATGACGTTCTATTTTGTCCCGGCGTTACTCTTATAGGCCACCACCGCTTTCAAAAAGTCATCAAACAGAAACTCCGTATCCTCCGGCCCGCCAGCGGCTTCGGGGTGAAACTGCGTCGAAAAAAACGGCTTGGTTTTGTGCTTGATGCCTTCGCAGGTGCCATCGTTCAGGTTCTCAAACAACATCGTCCAATCAGCGGGTAGCGTTTCGGTATCCACCGCGAAGCCGTGGTTTTGGCTGGTGATGTAGCAGCGCTGGGTGCCGGTGAGCTTCACGGGCTGGTTGTGGCTGCGGTGGCCGTATTTGAGCTTGAAGGTGTCGCCGCCCGCCGCCAGGCCCATGAGCTGGGAGCCCAGGCAGATGCCGAAAATGGGCTTGTCCTGTTGCAGGGCTTTCTGGAGGTGCTGAATGGTGGCTTCGCACATTTTGGGGTCGCCGGGGCCGTTGCTCAGGAACAGGCCGTCGTAGTCGAGGGTCGTGAAATCGTAGTCCCAGGGCACGCGAATCAGCTCCACGTCGCGTTCCAGGAAGCAGCGGATGATGTTGGTTTTGGTGCCGCAGTCCACGAGCACGATTTTGTGCTGGCCGCTGCCGAAGTGCTGCACGCCGGGCTGGCTCACCTGCGCCACCAGGTTGTCGAGGTTGGGGTCGTGAAAGGGCACGTCGTCTTCGGCCACGATTTTGCCCAGCATGGCGCCTTTCTCGCGCAGCTTCTTGGTGAGCATGCGGGTATCGACGCCGCAGATGCCGGGGATGTTGTACTCCTTGAGCCAGTCGCCGAGGCTTTTGGCGGCGTTCCAGTGGCTGTGCTCCTCGGAATAATAATTGACGACCAACCCGGCAATATGGATTTTGTCGGACTCGAAAATTTTGGAAATTGACTCGTAGAGGTCTTCGCCGGGCACGCCGTAGTTGCCCACCATGGGGGTGGTGAGGACCAGAATCTGGCCGGCGAAGGACGGGTCGGTGAGGTTTTCGGGGTAGCCCGTCATGGCCGTGCTGAATACCACTTCGCCGGCGGCGGAGGTGAAGGCGCCGAAGGATTCGCCCTGGATTTCGGTGCCGTCTTCGAGGATGAGTTTTACTGTTTGGGACATGTCGTTCTGGCGGTGCACCTCACCCCCCGGCCCCCTCTCCTTTGGGAGAGAGGAAGCCATGGTGGCGTTTGCGTTTTAGAGGTTGACGTTGATGGAGGCTGAGACAGGGCGTGACTTGCGTTTGTAACTGGCTCGACACAATTTCGGCTGGAACAGAACCATAAATCAGGGGTCTGTTCCAGCCGAAGCAGGTTGTAAGCCAAACGGGAGCGAAAGCGGGTAAGTCTATCTGCTCCGCGCAACACCGTTTCCGGATGTCAGGCATCGGAAAATCGGGCGGGCACGACTGCTGAATGGAATAGTTGGTGGCCGCTCTTTCGGGGAAAGAACCAGCCGGCTGCGGCGGAAAAGGGGCCAACGGCAGCGTGCAGCTAATTAGAAGGGGAGCATGGCTCGTAAACTTCATCGTGCTACTCATTGGGGCTGCAAGTTAGGCCAAAAGCGGCTTAACTCCTTGCTTCTGCCGGGACAAGTGTGTACAGCGCCTGCAAAAACCGGTCGACTTCGGCCCGCGTGATGTTGAGCGGCGGCAGCAGCCGGAGCACCGTGGGGTCGGAGGCGTTGCCCACGAAAATGTGGAATTCCGAAAGCAGCTTGTCGCGGATTTCCTTGATGGAGAAGTCGTATTTGATGCCCACCATCAGGCCGCGGCCGCGAATTTCTTCGGCGCCGGCGTGGGCCAGCAGCTCCTGGCGGAGGTAGTCGCCCAGCTTGGTGGCGTGGGCCAGCAGGTGTTCGTCCTCGATGACTTCGAGCACGGCCAGGGCGGCGGCGCAGGCCAGGTGGTTGCCGCCGAAGGTGGTGCCCAACAGGCCGTAGGAGGCTTTCAGCGACGGCGCAATCAGGATGCCGCCGATGGGGAAGCCGTTGCCCATGCCCTTGGCCACGGAAATGATATCGGGCCGGATGCCGGCGTGCTGGTGCGCGAAAAACTTGCCGCTGCGGCCGTAGCCGCTCTGCACCTCGTCGGCAATGAGCAGCACGTTGTGCGCGCCGCACAGCAGCGAGAGCCCCTGCAGGAAATCATCGGAGGGCATGATGATGCCGCCCACGCCCTGAATGGGCTCGATGATGACGGCGCACACGTCGCCGCCGCGCAGGATTTCGGCCACTGCCTTCAGGTCGTACTCCACGAAGCTGATGGCGTGGCCGGCGTTGAAGGGGGCCACGATTTTGGGGTTGTCGGTGGCGGCTACCGCGCCCGAGGTGCGGCCGTGAAACGCGCCTTTGAATGCCACCACGCGGGTTTTGCCGGTGTGGAAGGAGGCCAGCTTCAGCGCATTCTCGTTGGCCTCGGCCCCCGAGTTGCACAGAAACAGCGTGTAATCGTCGTAGCCCGACACTTGGCCCAGCTTGTGCGCCAGCTGCGTCTGAATCGGAATCTGCACCGAGTTGGAGTAGAAGCCGATGTTCTGCAGCTGCTCGGTGAGGCGCTGCACGTAGTGCGGGTGGCTGTGGCCGATGGAAATAACGGCGTGGCCGCCGTAGAAATCCAGGTATTCCTGGCCGTGGTCGTCCCACAGCTTCGCGCCGAGCGCCCGCACGGGTGTGATGTTGACGAGGGGGTAAACGTTGAAAAGCTCCATGGTTTTTGGTGGTGTCAGAGCGTAGTTAAAATAAGAATGTCATTCCGAGCGCAGCCGAGGAATCTCGCGTGCTGATGTTGCAATAGTAATCCTGACGTCAGCACGCGAGATTCCTCGGCTGCGCTCGGAATGACGTTTTAGATGAGCTAGAACGTTCCTGATTTCAAATTCAACCCCGTCGTTTCCGGCAGGCCAAATAGCAGGTTCATATTCTGCACCGCCTGGCCCGAGGCACCTTTCACCAGATTATCAATCACCGAGGTAATCAAGAGCTGCTTGCCCTGTTTCTGCACGTGCAGCAGGCATTTGTTGGTGTTCACCACCTGCTTGAGGTGAATTTCCTTGTCCGAAACCGTGGTGAACGGCGCGTCGGAGTACAAATTCCGGTACAACTCCCGCGCCTCGTCCTGCGTCAAATCCGAGGGCGTGTAGACGCTGGCGAAAATGCCCCGCGCGAAATTGCCGCGGTAGGGGATGAAGTGAATCTCCGCTTCTGATTGTGGCTGCAGCTGCGCTAGGCTCTCGCCGATTTCGCCGAGGTGCTGGTGCGTGAAGGGCTTGTAAATGGACACGTTGTTGGAGCGCCACGAGAAATGCACCGTTTCCGCCAGGCTCTGGCCCGCGCCGGTCGAGCCGGTGATGGCGGAGACGTGGATGTCATCGGTGAGGCGGCCGGCGCGGGCCAGCGGCAGCAGCGCCAGCTGAATGGCCGTGGCGAAGCACCCCGGGTTGGCAATGCTCTGGGCCTGCTGGATGCGGCTTTTGTTCAGCTCCGGCAGGCCGTACACGAACTCGCGGCCTTCAAACTCAGCATCCGCGTGCAGGCGGAAATCGTTGCTCAGGTCGATGACGTGGGTGGTTGCGGGCAGGGAGTTTTTGAGCAGCCAGGCTTTGGAATTGTTGTGGCCCAGGCACAGAAACACCACGTCCTCGTCGCCCGCCAGCTCGGAGGCGAACACCAAATCGGTTTCGTCCACTAGGTCGTCGTGCACTTGGTGCACGGGGTTGCCGGCGTTCGAGGAGCTCACGATACCACCCAGTTCCACGAACTCGTGGTGCAGTAGGATGCGGATGAGCTCGCCGGCCGTGTAGCCGGCCCCGCCTACGATGCCGGCTTTGATTTTGGTGTTTTGCATGATTTGGTCGCCCTCCCCGGTGCACCCCACCCCCCGGCCCCCTCCCCTCCGGGAGAGGGGGAGCCAAGGCGGCGCGATTAAATGAGATTAGAGCTAAAAAAGTAAAACTAGAAGCTAGTCCCCCCTCTCCCCAAGGAGAGGGGGTTAGGGGGTGGGGTCAATCGTTGAGACTAGCACTAATCTTCAGCTGGTTACCGAAAATCTTAATGAACCCTTTAGCATCTCGCGCATCCCAGGCATTATTCTCTTCCCCATACGTGGCCACTTTCGACTGCATCATGTCGTATTTCGACTCGATGCCGAGCAACTTGAACCGGTAGGGCTGGAGCTGCACGAATACCTTGCCCGACACGTGGTTCTGCGACGATTCCA
The DNA here is from genome assembly GCF_012275535.1 of Hymenobacter artigasi. Classification (GTDB taxonomy): domain Bacteria; phylum Bacteroidota; class Bacteroidia; order Cytophagales; family Hymenobacteraceae; genus Hymenobacter; species Hymenobacter artigasi. The sequence goes on from NZ_JAAVTK010000013.1 coordinate 65,216, forward strand.
GGAAGGCTTCCATGTCGCGCATCACCGGGTCGAGGTACTGGGCCTCGTGCAGCAGCGTGCCGTACCAGTTGGCGATGTAGTCCTTGTGCAGCAGCTGCCAGCGGGTGCTGGTGTGCTTCTCCAATAGGTGGTGCGCCTTGATGAGCATGAGCGGCGCGGGCGCCTCAAAGCCCACGCGGCCCTTGATACCCAGGATGGTATCGCCTACGTGCGTGTCGCGGCCGATGGCGAAGGCCGAGCCCAGCTCGTTCAGTTTCTGAATCAGCGCGATGGGGTCCATCTTTTCGCCATTTAGCGCCACCGGCTCGCCTTTTTCGAAGGTGATTTCCACGCGCTCCGAATCGTGACGCTGCAGCTGCGAGGGGTAGGCGCTTTCCGGCAGGGCCTCGTGCGAAGTCAACGTTTCCACGCCGCCCACGCTGGTGCCCCAGATGCCTTTGTTGATGGAATATTTCGCCTTCTCCCAGCTCATTTCGAAGCCCTGTTTCTGCAGGTACTCAATCTCGGCCTGGCGCGAGAGCTTGAGGTCGCGGATGGGCGTGAGAATCTCCGTTTTGGGCGAGATAACCGAAAAAGCCACGTCGAAGCGCACCTGGTCGTTGCCGGCGCCGGTGCTGCCGTGCACGATGTAGTCGGCCTCGTTAGCGCGGGCGTATTCGGCAATGGCCAGCGACTGGAACATGCGCTCGGCGCTCACGCTCAGCGGGTACGTATCGTTTTTCAACACGTTGCCGAACAGCAGGTAGCGCAGGCAATCCTGATAGAAGCGCGTGGTCACGTCAATCACCTCGTGCTTCACCGAGCCCAACTCGTAGGCGCGCTTCTCGATGGCGGCCAGCTCCTCGGCCGTAAAGCCGCCGGAGTTCACGATGACGGTATGCACTTCCAAATCGAGGTCGCGCGACAGGTACACAGCGCAAAACGAGGTGTCGAGGCCGCCGCTGTAGGCGAGAATGGCTTTTTTCTTCATATTTAGTGAGGTAAGCTTTAGCTTGCCGTTACGTAAATGGTGAGTTAAGGCTTGGCGTCGGGAACATGGCACACGGCAAGCTAAAGCTTACCGCACACCGCTACTCATCAGAATCGGATGCGGCAACATTAAAATCGGGTACCTGCAGCTGCACCAGCTGCTTCTCCGGCGTGTCATAGAGCATGCCGGTGCAGAGGCACAGCTTGCGCTCGTTCTCCATCAGAATGCCGTAGTTTTTACAGCTTTTGCAGCCCTTCCAGAAGTCTTCGCTGGTGGTCAACTCCGAAAAGGTGACGGGCTCGTAGCCGAGGTCGGTGTTGATTTTCATCACGGCCAGACTGGTCGTGATGCCGAAAATCTTGGCCTGCGGGTACTTGCTGCGCGACAAGTCGAACACAGCCTGCTTGATGGCCTTGCCCACGCCACCCTTGCGGATTTCGGCGTTTACAATCAGGCCTGAGTTGACCACAAAGGTCTTGTCGTCAAACGTTTCGATGTAGCAGAAGCCCGCCAGCTCGCCGTCGACAAAGGCGATAATGCCGTCGCCGCTGGCCATCTTTTTAGCCACGTAGGCCGGCTCGCGCTTGGCGATACCGGTGCCCCGCGTTTTGGCCGACTCGACGTACCATTGGCATAATTGTTCAGCGTACTGTGCGTCCGCCTCCGTTGCAACCCGAATTGTCATTGATAATTAGAAACTTAGGGATAGATACGTGGCTGTCCGGAAAACCCGCATTGCTGTACGGTGATTTCCTGCTAAAGCCCAAACCTGTCTGTAAGTTGAGCGGATACTAGCCCGGCTCAAAAGGGGCTGGCCAAGGGGCCAACATGCGGCTGCTGAAGCCGCTAGGGTCGTCGCACCAGCGCGCAAGTCGTTTGGCACACGCCGGCTGCACCCGGCCGAACGGCGGAGGCAAGCATCGAAGGCGTGGAAACGAGGAGGGGCATGATGAAAATCAAAGTGATTCGGCGCTTTAACGAAGCAGCGAACCAAGTAGTTCAATTCTGGCACAAAGGTAAAAGCTCCTACTTTTGCCTGCAACCTTTCCGGTGGTTTTTTTAAAATAGCCCTTGCCCGACGCTGGGTTTGCGCGAATATGAAGTAGTGATGAAACCTGAATTAAGAATATTTAAAATAGGTGGCGGTATAATTGACAGCGAGGCTGACTTGCTGGAATTCGTGCGCTTATTTTCCAAAATTAGGGAGCCGAAAATTCTGGTACACGGCGGTGGTAAAGGCGCCAGCGAAATGATGAAAAATCTCGGCATCGCCCCGCGCATGATAAACGGCCGCCGCATTACCGACGCCGCCACGCTGGATTTGGTAACCATGTTTTACGCCGGTAAGACCAACAAGCAAATTGTGGTGGCACTGCAAAGTCATGGCGTCAACGCGTTGGGCCTCAGTGGTGCCGATGGCAATGTGATTCAGGCCGTGAAGCGCCCGGTGCGTGATATCGACTACGGTTTCGTAGGCGACCTGAGCGAGGCCAGTGTAAACACAGAATTGGTGCATCAGTTTCTGACGCTCGGTTTGACGCCGGTTTTCTGCCCGATTAATCATGACGGCCACGGCCAGCTATTAAATACCAATGCCGATACCATTGCCGCTTCCGTTGCCAAAGCGTTAAGTAAGAAATACGCAGTAGCATTACATTTCTGCTTTGAAAAGCGCGGCGTGCTCACGGATATTAACGACGATGATTCCGTGATTATGAAAATTAATCTTGCGGATTACGCTGAATTAAAAGAAAGTGGCATTATCGCCGATGGTATGCTGCCCAAATTAGAAAATGCGTTTGACGCGCTGCAATTCGGCGTTGATAAAGTTATTATCGAACACGCGCTGCACATCAATGAGGATTTGAAAACGACGCTATGGCTGAATTAATTGAGCAACTAAGCAATGAGGCCGTTGATTTATTAATCCGGCTCATAAAAACACCCTCTTTCTCCCGCGAAGAAGCCGGCACTGCCACGCTGATTCAGGAGTTTCTATTGGCGCACGGAGTAGTCGCAAAGCGGCAACAGAACAACGTATGGGCCGTTTCGGCGCATTTTGACGCGAGCAAACCGACGGTATTACTCAACTCGCACCACGACACGGTGAAGCCCGGTGCGGGCTGGACGGCCGACCCCTTTGGCGCAGTGCTGGATGGGGATAAACTAACCGGTTTGGGTAGTAATGATGCGGGTGCTTCGGCCGTGAGTTTGCTGGCTACGTTTCTATATTTTCAGAATAAATCGAATGCCTTTAATCTGATATGCGCCATCACCGCCGAGGAGGAAATTTCGGGTGCCAATGGCATCCGTAGCGTGCTGCCGGAATTAGGGAAAATCGACCTGGGAATTGTGGGTGAACCCACGGGAATGAATCTGGCAATCGCCGAAAAGGGTCTGATTGTGCTGGATTGCACCGCCCACGGCAAAACCGGCCACGCCGCCCGCGAGGAAGGTGAAAATGCCCTCTACAAAGCGTTGGATGATATTCAGTGGCTGCGGGGATTTCAGTTTCCTGACGTGTCGCCGCTGCTGGGGCCGGTGAAAATGACGGTGACGCAAATCAGCGCCGGCACGCAGCACAATGTAGTGCCGGATAGGTGTCAGTTTGTGATTGACGTGCGAACCAATGAGCTGTACCAAAATCCGAAAATTATTGATTTCCTGCGGGAGAAACTGCAGTCGGAAATTGTGCCGCGCTCCACGCATTTAAATTCTTCGTGCATCAACGAAAATCACCCGCTAATTCAGAAAGGTTTGGCGATGGTTAAGACGACTTACGGCTCGCCGACGCTCTCGGACCAGTCGATGATGCCCTTTGAAACGCTGAAAATGGGGCCAGGCGAAAGTGCCCGCTCGCACACACCGGACGAGTTTATTCTGGTGAGTGAAATTCGAGCGGGAATTCGGGATTACATTGAACTGCTGACGGATTTTAAATTTTAATATTCGTCTGTCATGCTGAGCCTGCGAAGCATCCTTTGCCGCTGAACGAACCGTTGGACGACTCGTGCAGGCGTGATAGGATGCTTCGCAGGCTCAGCATGACAGATGATTTAGACATGCAATTATGAAAATTTGGGAAAAAGGATTTTCGGTAAACGATACCATCGAAAAATTCACGGTGGGCCAGGACCGGGTGCTGGATATGTACCTCGCGCCGTTCGATATGCGGGCCTCGAAAGCGCAAGCCAATATGCTGGCTAAAGTGGGCATGATTTCGGAAGCAGAACGGCAGCAGTTGGTTACGGGCCTGGATGAGCTACTGGCCCAGGTAGCCTCGGGCACGTTCCAGATTGAGGACGATTTTGAGGACGTGCATTCCAAAATCGAATCTTACCTGACCGAGAAATTCGGTGATGCAGGCAAGAAAATTCACACCGCCCGCTCGCGGAACGACCAGGTTTTGACGGCTATTCAGCTTTTCCTGAAGGATTATGCCGAGCAGATTTCGGCCAGAATAGTGGCACTGGTGGAAGTGTTGTTGCAAAAGGCCGAGGCCCACAAAAACGACCTGCTGCCGGGCTACACGCACTTTCAGGCGGCTATGCCGAGCAGCTTCGGGCTGTGGTTTTCGGCTTATGCTGAGCATTTGCTATTGGATTTGGCGCTATTTGAGGCGGCCCACAAAGTGGCCGACCAGAACCCGCTGGGCTCGGGCGCGGGCTTCGGCAGCAGCTTCCCGATTGACCGCGAAATGACGACCCGGGAAATGGGCTTTGGCAGCGTGGCCGTGAGCAGCGTGGGCGCGCAGATGCTACGCGGCAAAACCGAGAAAACGCTGGCCTTTGCCATTGCGGGCGCGGCCGGCACGCTGGGCAAGCTGGCGTATGATTTGGTGCTCTACAATAGCCAGGATTTGGGCTTCGTGAACCTGCCGAAGGAGTTTACTACCGGCTCCAGTATCATGCCGCACAAAAAAAACCCCGACGTATTTGAACTGGTGCGCGGCCACGCCAACCGCCTCCAGGCGCTGCCCAACGACATTATGCTGGCCACCAGCAACCTGCCCAGCGGCTACCACCGCGACTTCCAGCTGCTGAAGGAGCTACTGTTTGGGCCGATGATGCAGTTTGCCGATTTGCTGGATATGCTGCTGTTTGCGCTGCCCGAAATCAAAATAAAGGAAGGCGTAATTGAGCAGGCCAAATACGACCCGATTTTTTCGGTCGAAAATATCAACCAGCTAATTATTGCCGGGGTGCCGTTTCGCGATGCCTACCAGCAGGTGGGGCGCAGCGTGGAGGACGGCAGCTACGTGCCGCACCGCCAGTTTCAGACCACCCATCTGGGCAGTATCCACAATTTGGGGCTGGCAGAAATTGCGGCCAAAGTGGCGCGGTGGCAGGAGGGGAGCGAGCTGTTTAAAAATCAGAAATGAGGAATAAGGAATGTGTCATCCTGAGCTTGCGAAGGACCTTATGACCGCGGAACAATGCGCGGGAGTCGCCGCGTGGCGCATACGTGATAAGGTCCTTCGCTGCGCGGACGCCAGATTAAGGATGACACATTCCTCATTAAGCCGAAGGCGTATCACCACTCCACGGCTACCCCAAACGTGCTTTGCAGCCCCGAATACACGTTGCGCAGCTTGCCGAAGCCCGCTGCTACATCGGCGGTGGCGGCAATGCGCTTGGTGATGGCGTAGCTGGCCCCGAGGCTGGCGGCGGAGTAGGCCACGCCTTCGCCGAGGCCGATTCGGGCCAGTTTGGCGGGGTCGGGGGCGCGCACATTGTCGAGGGTGCGGACGGCGGCGGTGAGCCAGAGCTTGTCGAAAAACTTGTAGCCAAGCTGCGCGCCGTAGCTGTACTGGTTGGTGAAGCCGGCGGTGCGGAAGTTGTAGCCGGCTTCGAGGGTAATGAAGGCCGGAAGCGTGCCGAGCGTGTGCGAGAGCGCGGCGCGGGTCCAGATGTTCCACTGGCCGTTGCCGGTGGGCAGGTACACGAAATTAGCAGGGTCATTATTCACGATGCCCACGGCGTTGGGGTTGCCCAGCGGGGCCTGGGCGGCTACCTGCACCGCTAGCGGCCACTTGCCGGTAAGCACGCCGTAGCGCAGGCCAAATTCGGGGTCGCCCACGCCCTGGCCAGGGCTGGTGCTGGGGAAGGTGGCGCGGCGAAAGAAGGGGAAGTTCAGGGTGGCTTCGAGCCGGTTGGTGAGGCCGTACTCGGCATACAGGCTATACACCTGCTGCTGGAACTGCGCCGTGTTGATGATGCCGCCCGCTAGCGGGTGGTACTTGGACGTATTGGCCAGCGTGAGGCCGACTTTGGCGTAGCCGTGGCCTTTTTGGCGCGTCCAGCCGCCGCCGGCCCAGGCAGGGGCGGCGGCTAGCAGCAGCGTGATGGCGACGCCGGCCAGCCGACTGGCATAGCGCAAATGGCAAACGGGCCCGAGTAAGATTTTTTCCATAATAGCGAAGGATTTATTGCAGCGTGGCTGCGCCGAAGTTGTACTGGGCCGCATCGCAGTGCAGGATGAGGTGCGAGAAACCCGCCGACATGCCCGCCACAGCCAGCTGCTGCGCCCCCGATTGCGTGATGGTACCCACCCGCACCACACTGGCCGGGTCGGCGGCGCGCTGATTTTTAATCAGGTCGCTGGATTTGGCCAAGTAAATACCCAGCGAGCCGGTGTGAAAATCGGAGTGAAAATCAGTTTTGAATTGCACGTATTCGTTGCCGTCGCTGCCCTTCACCAGGGCCACCCCGCCACCGCTCGAAACGCCGCCCTGGGCCGAGACAGTGCCTTGGCGCAGCGTGGAGTAGGTGATTCCGGCGGGCGCGGCCGAGGCCGGGGCCGGACTGGCATCAGTACGCTTATTGCAGCTGGCCAGGGCCAGACTACCTACGGCCAGCAGGGCCAATCCAAGTCGGGAGGGAAAATGCTTTTTCATAAGGCGATTACAGTAAGTGGGACCGGGCCAGACGAAGACGCCCGACAAACCTTACAGTTGGGCTAAAAACAGTTTTCCTTCAAAATCAGCACCTTTGAATGGTCTAATTTTGCAGGCTTTTCCGCCTTCGGATTATTATTCATTCTCCCTGCTGCTATGCTTCGTTGCGCTGCCATTTATGGACTGATATGCCTGCTTGGGTTGCTGCCGGCAGTAGCCCACGGCCAGGGGATGCTGCGCGTGCAGGTGCGCGACTCGCTGCGCCACGAGCCCCTGGTGGGGGCCAGCGTGGTGGTGCCGGGCACGGGCGCTGGAGCCGCCACCGATGTTACCGGAACGGCCGTGCTCGCGCCCGCCCCGGCGGCTGGCACGCGGCTGCGCATCACCGCGCTGGGCTATCGGCCGCGCTTTGCGGTGGCTCCGGCGGCCGGGCAGGGGCTCACGCTGCTGCTGGCCCCGGGCGGCGTGGAGATTGAGCAGGAAGTGCTGGTGACTGCTACCCGCACCAACTCGCGCATCGAGGACCTGCCCACCCGCGTGGAGGTGCTGGGGGCCGAGGAGATGGAGGAGGAAAGCAGCATCCGACCGGCCAGTATTGCCAGCTTGTTTGGCGATATCGCGGGCACCCAGATTCAGCCCACTTCGCCTACCACCGGCAACCTGGATTTGCGCCTGCAGGGCCTGCCGGGGCAGTACACCCAGATTCTGCGCGATGGCCTGCCGCTGTACGGCGGCTTCGCGGGCTCGTTTGGGCTGCTTACGGTGCCGCCGCTCGATTTGCGGCAGGTGGAATTAATCAAAGGCTCGAACTCGACGCTGTACGGCGGCGGGGCCATTGCCGGCCTAGTGAACCTGGTGAGCAAAACGCCCACGCTGGGCACGCCGCAATACGCTGCCAGCTTCAACCAAACCACGTTGCGCGAAACGGATTTGAATGGCTTTGCGGCCCGGCGCGGGCGGCGCTGGGGCTACTCGGTTTTCGCGGGGCTCGTCAATCAAAAGGAAAAAGACGTGGACGGCGACGGCTTCGTGGACGTGCCCCGGGTGCGTAGCCTCAACCTGCACCCACGCCTGTTTTTCTATCCCAACGCCCACAGCCAGGTGGCGCTGGGCTATACCGGCACGCTGGAAAGCCGCCGGGCCGGCGACGTGGAGGTGCTCAAAAACGGCTTCGACCCTGTGAGCGGCCACGTTTTCTTCATCGACAACACCAGCCTGCGCAATACCGCCGACCTGCTTTACAGCAACGACAGCCTGGCCGGCGGCCGCCTCACCATCAAAGGCACCATTACGGATTTCATCCGCGACGTGAACACCAATTCCAACGCCTTCACCGCCTACCAAACCACTTACTACACCGAGGCCAGCTACCTGCACGCGGCCGGCCCGCGCCACCTTTTGGTAGTGGGCCTGAACGCCAACGGCGAGCAGCTGGCCTCCTTCAACCGCAGCGCCACGCCGCTGCGCAGCCCCTACACCTACCACACGCTGGGCGCGTTTGTGCAGGACGACTGGCGCGTGCTGCCGCGCCTGAGCCTGCAGGCCGGCCTGCGCCTCGACCACCACAACCAGTACGGCACCTTCGTGCTGCCCCGGCTGGCCCTGCTCTACAAAGCCAGCCCATCCGTGACGGCCCGCCTGAACGGCGGCCTGGGCTACCGCGCCCCGGTGCCCTACATCAACAGCCTCGACGAGCGGAATTATCACCTGGTGAAGGCCCTGCAGGGCGTGAGCGCCGAAACTTCCTTTGGCCTGAACGGCGACGTGAACTACCAGCACACCTTCGACGGCTTCGACGAGCCGCTGGTGCTGAGCGTGAATCAGTCGTTTTTCTTCACCCGTCTAGGCAACCCTTTGGTGCTGAATGGCCTGGGTTTTGCGGGGCCATTCCAGGCCAACTACCTTACCTGGCAGAATGCCGCCGCCCCGCTCTCCACGCGCGGCCTCGAAACCTACGTGCGCCTGCGGGCAGACGAAACCGAGCTCTACCTCGGCTACGTTTTCACCGATGCCCGCCGACAGTACGATGCCCAAAACCCGCACCTGCCGCTGGCCGCCCGGCACAAGTTTGCGGCCGTAGGGCTGGTGGAATTTACCGATGCGTTCAGCGCTGGCCTCGAAGCCTCCTATATCGGCCAGCAATACTTGTCCGATGGCCGCACCACGCCCGGCTACCCGCTGTTTGCCGCGCTGCTGCGCTACCACACGGGCAATTTCACGCTGGCCCTGAACGGCGAAAACCTGCTTGACTACCGCCAGACGCGCCGGGAAAAAGTGGTGCTCGCCCCGCTGGACAACCCGGTTTTCCGCGAGCTGTGGGCCCCCGTGGAAGGCCGCGTGTTCAACGTGTCGCTCACGTGGCGCTGGGCCAAAGCATAAAGGCCGCCCGTGCTCGAAAGCGCAGGCGGCCTTAATGTTAGTTAATTGCTAGTGCGCAATACGCTGGCTGAACGAGCCCGCTGCCGATACCAGCCGCACAATGTAGATGCCCGTGGGCAGTGCGCGCAGGTCGAGCAGCCAGCGGCCGGTCTGGCCGGTTTCGGGCGTGCAGGTTATCTGCTGGCTGCGGCCCAGGGCATCGAACACGCGCACGGTGGCCGGGCCGGTAGCCAGCACTTCGGCGGGCAGGCTGGTGCGCACCACCCACTGGTGGGCTTGGCTGCCTGGGTACACGGCCAGCCCTTCGGCGTTGGCGCTGCCCGGGCGAACAGTCTGTACGGGCGAGTAGGCCGTGGTACCATCGAAATCGACCTGGCGGAGGCGGTAGTAGCTGGTGCCGAAGAGCGGCTGCTCGTCGGTGTAGTCGTAGGTGGTGCGGAGTTGGGTGCTGCCGGCGGCCGCCATTGTGTGCAGCGCGTTGAAGGTTTTGCCATCGGCCGAGCGCTCAACCACGAATTCCTTGCTGTTCTTCTCCGAGGCCGTGACCCAGCGCAGGGCCACGCCCTGCCGCCCGGTTACGGTGGCCGTAAACATCACCAGTTCGACGGGGAGTGGGCCAGAGCACACCGCCAGGCTCTGGCATTCCAGCTCCGAGTTGTTGGTGGCATCGATGGGGCCGGGGCAGCCAGCGGTAAGGCGCAGGGCGCACACGGTGACGAGAGAGGATGCGCAGTTGGCAGCCAGCTTTTTGAAGGCTCCGTTATTGCCGAATACGCAGCCGCCAATGCGCAAGCTGCCCGTGCCGCACAGCGTATTATCGGCCCCACCGCGGGTCAGGTCGATGCTGCCGTTGATAATCACCCGGCTGTTATCAATGATGTCGGAGTTTACCAATATCAGGTTACAGTCGGTTCTAAGCAGGGTGGGGGTAGCCGCCGTGCCCTGCGCCATCACCATCACCTTGGCTTTGTCCACCGTCAGCTGGGCCACGCGCAGGGTGCTGCCCGCGCCCACCAGCAGGTTGGTATCGGTGGGGCCGCCGCTGCCATCGCCCAGCGTCAGGTTGGCTCCGCCAATGAGCGAGCCGCCGCCCAGCAGGGAGATGGAGCCGTTTTTGTCCACGGCGTAGTTTCCATTCAGCACTACGTTAAAGCCGTTGATGACAATGGTCGCGTCGCTATTGGAAACGGGGGCTGTGCTGGTGCATTTTGAGCCGGACACCGTCCAGGTCGCAGGGTCGTAGAAATCGCCGTCTTTCACGGCCGTGAACGTGCATTGGGCCTGGCTGCTAAAAGCTCGCCCAAGCAACAGCATAATGGTCAGGGATAGGTAAGTAATAATCTTTTCCATGGCGTTTGATTGTTAATATGAATATAATGAAAATACGTAATTAAAGTCACAATGGTAAATATTATAAAAAAGATGCAATTTATTGAGCCCGGGTAAGTGATTTGCCGATTTTAGTATATAGCAGGTATGTAAATGCAGAAAGGCCCCCTGCATTGCAAATGCAGGGGGCCACCATGGTACTTTGAGAAGTCTGACTGAGCGTTTGCTGCTCAGCTTAGTTTCATTAATCGGTGATGCTTAGGCCCACACCAGCACCACGGTGCCGGCCAGAATAAGCCCCGCGCCCAGCGCGCCTTTCAGGCTGATGGTTTCGCCCAAAAATGCCACTGCCAGCAACATGGCCAGCGCCACGCTCAGCTTATCGACCGGGGCCACCTTCGTTACCGGCCCCAGCTTCAGGGCGCGGAAGTAGCACAGCCACGACGCCCCCGTGGCGATGCCCGATAGCACCAGAAACAGCCAGGTGCGCCCCGTAAGGGCCGGCAGCCCCGCCGTGGCCCCGCGCGCCATGGCAATGCCCCAGGCCAGCAGCAAAATCACGACCGTGCGAATGGCCGTGGCCAAATCCGAATCGACGCCCTTGATGCCGATTTTGGCAAAAATGGCGGTGAGGGCCGCAAACAGGGCCGAAAGCAGGGCGTAGGGAATCCAGGAAGCCATAATCAGAGGGGAAAAGGAGTGGAGCTTGAAAAGGCACCGGTGACCAATGAAAGCTACGTGCTGGGCGATGATAGTAGCCCGTTAGGAGGTGGAAAACCCTGGTTTGGGAGAAAATAAGGCATCCGGGGAAAGGGCGCCTGCAACCGGAAGTGGCGTGGCTGGCCTCCTACAGGCACAAATCACCATTCAGCTTCCCATGAAAACACCCCGATTACTGGCAGTATTGCTGCTGATTTTAGCCAGCCTGAACAGCTGCACCAAAGATTCAACGGATGTCGACTCTGTCATTGGGGCCTGGTATGGCCGCTCGCAGTTTGAGGGCCTGGCCCGGAGCGGCGCCGTAAGCTTCGTGATTGACGGCAAGGCCTACGTGGGCCTCGGCACCGATGGCACCGACAAGTACACCGATTTCTGGCAGTATGTGCCCGGCACCAATACCTGGAAGCAGCTAGCGCCGTTTCCGGGCGTGGGGCGCTACCAGGCCGTGGCCTTCGCCGCCAATGGCAAGGGCTACGTGGGCACCGGCTACGACGGCCTGAACCGGCTGAAGGATTTCTGGGAATACGACCCCGCAACCAACGCCTGGGCCCGGAAGGCCGACTTCGGCGGCAGCGGCCGCTACAGCGCCGTGGCCTTCAGCATTAACGAAAAAGGCTACGTGGGCACCGGCTACGACGGCAACTACAAGAAAGACTTCTGGCAGTACGACCCCGGCACCGACGTGTGGACCCAGAAGCCCAGCTTCGGCGGCAACAAGCGCCTGGGAGCGGTGGCGTTTGTGGCCAACAACGAGGGCTACATCTGCACGGGCCTCGACAACGGCACGTACCAGACCGATAACTGGAGCTACAACCCCACCACCGAAACCTGGACCGAGCACCGCAAGCTGGAGGGTACCGCTACCAACGGCACCGGCTTCGACTTCAGCGCCGTGCCCCGGGCCTACGGCGTGGCCTTCACCATTGCCAATACCGGCTACGTCACGCTGGGCAGCAAAGACACCCAGCTGCTCAGCTGCTGGGCCTACAGCCCCACGGATGACAACTGGTACCAGAAAACCGACTTCAGCGGGGCCTCCCGCACCCTGGCGGTGGCCTTTGGCCTGGGCGACTACGGCTACGTCGGGCTGGGCGTGGGCGGCAGCATCCGCTACGACGACCTCTGGAAACTGGAGCCCGCTACCGATGTGGACTAAGCGCCCCGCTACCCAGGCGGGCACTTCCTGCGGGAAAGGGCCCGCCACCGGCCGGCCGGCGGGGGCCGGCTGGTGGCGGCGGGGGCTGCAGCTGGCGCTGCTGGCCGTGGCCGCCGCCGCCACGGCCGCCTGCGACCCAGTGGGCAACATCGCGCTCGATTTGCCCGCCACCAGCACCGGCAGCACGGCTTACTACGTCGACACCCTGACGGTGCGGGTGGCCACGGTGCTGCACGACTCGATAGCCACTTCCACCACCGACAACCTGCTGGTGGGCCGCTACCACGACCCGCGCCTGGGCACCATCACGGCCCGCAGCTTTGTGCGGGTGGGACTGGGCGCGACCTACGCCCCCACCACCGACGAAGTGTTTGATTCCCTGGTGTTGGTGCTGAAGCCCGATACGTACCGCTACGGCGACACTACCCGGCTGCAAACCGTGGAAGTGCACCGCCTGCGCGACCCTTTCGTGACGGCCAAAACGTACTACGCCTTCAGCCAGCTGGGCTACGATGCGGCCGTGCTCAACCAGGGCACGGGCACCCGCGCCCTGCGCATCAGGCCCAAGCTGACCACGCTGCGCCTGCGTCTGGCCGATGCCCTGGGCCAGGAGCTGCTGACCGCCGGCAAAGCTCACCGCCTCGAAACCGAGGAGCAGCTCTACAACCAGCTGGCCGGCCTGGCCATTACGCCCGGCGCGGCCGACGATGCGGCCCTGTTCCGCAGCCAGGTGAGCACCGCCGGGGCCGCCCTGAGCCTGTACACGCACCTGCCCCTCGACCCGCTCACGGCCCTCGCGAAGGACTTTACCCTGGCGGCGGGTGCCAAGCATTTCTACCAGGTAGCCACCGACGGCGCGGGCACGCTGCTCGCGCCGCTCACTACTTCGTTGCAGGCGCTCGACGTGTCGCGCACCGCCCAGGAAAGCTACATCGATGGCGCGCTGGGCCTGCAGACCAAAGTCGAGATTCCATACCTGAATAACCTGCGCGCCTTTGGCTCCGGCATCACCATTGTGCAGGCGCATCTGGTGCTCGAAGTGCTACCGGGCTCCACCACGCGCTACCTGCCGCCGCCCGGCAGCCTGGTTCCGTACCTGGCCGGGCGCGGCAATCAGCAGGGCCTGGCCGTGGGGGCCGTCGCCATTCCATATTTGACTAGCGTGTCGACGCTGACCGGCCTGGAAACGGGCTCCTACAACTTCGCCATCACCGCCTATTGCCAGGCGGTGGTCGACCGCACGCTCGACAACGATGGCGTGCTGCTGGCATCGGCCGCGCCCACCAGCCCGGAGCGGGTGGTGCTGGGCGGCCCCAGGCGCAGCGAGAACCGCCTGCGGCTGGAGCTGTATTTTCTCAGCCATTAATTTTCAGCAGCTCATTGCCCGGGAATTGCTAAAATAATTTTGGCGGTTATCAATCAGGTTGTTATTGGCGGGTAGTGAGCCGGTCTGACTGTCTTTCGGGGGTGGTCAGACCGGCTTTTGCGGCCCGGCCCTGCCACTAAATGCGGGCTTATGCTGTTATTGGCCTATGCCAACCTTGCCCGCCCCGCGCCCCGACCTGCTGCGCCTCGACTACGACACCTACCGCGCCCTACCCGCCATTGCCAATTCCGACCTCTCGCGCCTGCGCGATGCCCTCGACGGCCGCCCGCCCCGCCCCCAAACCAGTGCCAACGAAGGCGCCCTGAGCTTTGGCACCGCTTTCCATACCGCCCTGCTGGAGCCCGCCGACTACGTGGCCGGCCAGCCCGGCCTGAACGATACGCTGGTGTGGTGGCTGGTGGAGGGCGTGAAGCTGAACACCCAGCTGGCCAGCCTGCTGGAGCACGGCACTTCCGAAGTGAGCGTGCTTTTCACCGAGCCCGAATCCGACACGCTCTGCAAGCTGCGGGCCGACCTCGTGGTGGCCCACCCCGACGAGCCGTTCACCATCATCGACTTCAAAACCACCGGCGCCCGCGACGCCGACCATTTCCTCTGGCAATGCTCGGCCTACGACTACGACCGGCAGGCCGCCTTCTACACCGATGCCCTGCGCGCCGAGCGATTCCTGCTGGTGGGCGTGCAAAAAAACGAGCCCTTCGGCGTTTTCACCATCGAGGTGAGCGAGCAGATGCTGGCCGAGGGCCGCCAGAAATACCAGCGCCTGCTGCGCCTGCTGAAAGCCCCCGGCACCGCCCCCGCCTTCCGCGCCGAAGCCGTGCAGGCGGCGGTCGATGCGCTGGGCCAGGCCGAGGAAAACCGGCCGGCCGAATAGCCCCCGCATCCCGGCACAATTCAATTGGCCACGAAGCAGACGGAACTGATTGTAAGGCCTTAGGTGTGAAATGCCGGACTGCATAACCACCGGAGCCGAAGGCCAGGCTTCGGATAAGCCAGTAGGGCGGTATTCGCGAATAGACGCAAAAAAGGATTGTTACGTAACTATTCTATCGGGCTGTTGATGCAAAATATTATTTAAATAATGCCTATATTTTTGTCGCCATTCTATTGAACAGTGCTTTTAAATGATAAAGTAATAATAAAGTATTTTATAATGATTTTCAAATACTTAATAATATTATCAGGGGTAGTATGGCTGGGCTTATTTGCTAAAATGGCAATATGATAAGAGCTTTATGGTAATGCTGGATGCTTAAAATGAGTATTTAGTAAAATAATACCATTCACTCTTAAACTCAGTTCCACATGAGTAAACCCGGTACTTTCGTTTGGCTATCGGCCGCTTTCTTCTTTTTCATGTCCCTGCCCGGGCATGCGCAATACGAATTCTTCGATGCGCCCACCGCTGCATCGGCTGGATTGGGGGCCTACCAGCAGAACTTCGATGGGCTGGCCGGTACCAACGCCCTGTTTGTGAGCAACAGCACCCTGCCCGGTGTGTATGCCCGCTACACGCTCGACTACTACGGGGGCGACTTCGAAAACTCTTACAGATGGGGCACGCAGGCCCGACTGGGCCCCGACAACGGCTCGGAGGGGCCCAATGCCTCGTCGGTTGATGCCAATGGTACTGCCCATGGGGCCTCTTGGTACCATTTCGGAGCCACTGGCAGCAGCGACCGCGCCCTGGGCGGTATTGCCGGCACCACCACCGCTAACGGGCAGGGCTATGTAGGCATTCGCCTGAAAAACTCCTCTACCAAGGTCATTGCCAATCTGGAGATTGAGTATGCCATGGAGCAGTGGTTTAACTCCAGCCGCACGCAGGCGGCCGCCGTCACGGTTGATTACCGGCGCAGTAAATCGGCCATTACCTCCGTGTTTAGTGGCAGCAACTGGGAAAATATAGCGGCGCTGAGCGTATCCGCGCCGTCAACTTCTACCGCCATCGCTCCGCGCGATGGCAACGCTGCTACCAACCGCCGGGTGAAACGCACGACCCTGATGGGCCTGAACCTGGCCGTGGGCGAGGAGATTATGGTGCGGTTTGGGTACGACTTCAACTCGGGTACGAACGGCAACGGCCTGAGCATTGATGATGTGGTGATTACGCCACAAACCAACATCTACTATTCGAGCAGCGACGACAAAAAGAAACTGACTTCGAAAAACAGCTGGGGTACCAATATTGATGGCTCTGGCACGGAGCCTGTCAGTTTCTCGCAGGATAACTGCACATACTTCGTGCAGGGCGACAACAAGAAGGCCAAGCGCCTGGCCAATACCTGGACAATCAGCGGGCAAAACTCGAAAATTGTGGTGGGCGACGGCAAAAAGAACAGCTACATGTATGTTGGCTCCAACGACAATATTGTGGGTACAATATTCCTGAGTGACAAAGCCACGCTGGAAATTGAGCATATGAACAACAGCCTGACCTTGGGCTCGCTCGACGCAGGTAGCACCGTGAGCTACATCAACTCGACTAATACGGTCCAGACCATTACCGGCGGCACCTACGGTACACTGGACCTGAGCGACGACGGGCCGCGGACGTTGGCCGGACCGGTGCTGGTGCGTTCTGATTTCAGCTACGACAACGGCGACAAATCGCCGCTGATGTTGAACAGCTACAACCTGCAGCTGCAAAAAGGCGTCGACTTCAATGGCCCCTCCCGTACGGCCCCGCTGCTCGTTACGAATGGTACGGGCAGCCTGGTTCGCACCGTATCGGGCGACAATAAGGCCGTGCTGTTTCCGGTGGGCTCTACCACCACTTCCTACACGCCCGTCACGCTCGTGCAGTCGGGTACCGGCGTGGAAGACGCGTACAGCGTGCGGGTAATCGATGGCATGTATGCCGGCTACACCAGTGCCGGAGCTGGTGTGGGCACGCCCGTAACCAACCAGAACGTGAAAAAAACCTGGTTGGTAGAAGAGGAAGTCCTCGGCAATTCCAACGTGGCCATGACGCTGCAGTGGAACAGCGCGGATGCGGTTACCAACTTTGCCACCAACAAGGCCCACATCAGCCACTACACCAATGGCAGCTGGGACACCACGCCGCTGGCCAGCGCCAGCAGTCCCAGCACGGGCATCTACAAGGTGTCGCGCACGGGCATCACCAGCTTTTCGCCCTTTGCCGTGACTTCGCGCGCCAACCCGCTGCCCGTGGAGCTCACGGCTTTCAGCGCCCGCCGCGAAGGTGCCGCAGTGGCCTGCGCCTGGACTACGGCCAGCGAAAAAAATAGCCGTGACTTCACCGTGGAGCGCAGCACCGATGGCCGCAGCTTCGAGGCCGTGGGAACGGTGGCCGCCGTCGGCAATAGCAGCAGCACCACCGTCTACGCCTTCCACGACAAGCAGCCGCTGGCTTCCCGCGCCTACTATCGCCTGCGCCAGACGGACCTGGATGGCACCATGACTTACCTAACCCCGGTGCTCGTAGATGGCGTGGCACTGACCGAGCCCACCATTGCGCCCAACCCCGGCAGCGGCACTTTCGCCCTGCTGCTACCCACGGGCCTGGCCCTGACCGGCCCGGTAGTAGTGCGCAACGTGCTGGGGGCCGAAGTACTCCGCCTGCGAGCCGATGCCACCACCACGAGCCTGCCGTTCGACCTGAATAGCCAGCCCACGGGAGTGTACCTGGTACAGTACGAAACAGCCACTGGCCGCCGCTCCCTGCGCGTATTGAAGCAATAGTTCTGCGGAGTCGGGACTTGCGCAAATGCGCGATTGCAACAAAAAAGCCCCAGCAGCGCAACACTCATCAGGCTATCAGCCGAGTGTCGCTTCGCTGGGGCTTTTGTTGGTATAATTCAGTAGCAACTGCCGGTATTTGGCCCCTCTGGGGCTCAGCTCTACTTTGGCAGGTTGTCGGTTGGGTGTACGACCCCGCCCCTACATCCCGGAAGCCTCAATCAGCTCAACTTGCCAAAGTAAAGTCACGCTATTTGTGCAAAATTAATTGCACAAATAGCGCGACTAATTGCCTCACCGATACGCTTATTTCTGAGCCAATGCTTGATAAATATGCTACGTGTAAGTCCTGTGCTTTAACCTGAGTTGCGAAGTAGCCGCAGAGCGGCGGCAGATTTGTAGAAAACCAGCTATCTACACGAATAAAGCCGCGTAGCGGTGACAGATTTTCTTGCGTTTCTGTCACCGCTACGCGGCTTTATCCCTTAACCGTTCGCCCTACTACAAACCTGGCGCCGCTCTGCGGCTACTTCGCAGTGTGGGTTAATGGAAAAAAACCGCTTAGTCCGTCGGGCTTTTTACAGTGGTTGCTTCTGCCCAGTTTCTTTCAATAAGCCCTTTCCTAATCAGGAGAGGACTTATTTGTGTTAATTAAAAAAACTTACTAATTAGTAAGTAAGTAGTATATTTGTCCTGAAATGACTACTGCCCCTGTAATCCCCACCATCCCGGCTGATACCCGCACCCGCATTCTCGACCTGGCCGAAGGGCTGTTGCTGGAACGCGGCTTCAATGCCTTCAGCTACCAGCATCTGGCCAAAGAATTGGGGGTGAAGCCGGCCGCTATTCATTACCACTACCCGAGCAAGGACGACCTGGGCATGGCCATTGTGGCCCGGCAGCTGCGGCGCCTGCGCAAGTGGCGCGACCTGCCCCGTGTGGCCGACCTGCCGCCTGTCGCGCAATTCGAAGCCCTGCTGGCAGTGTACGACACGCACCTGGGCCACGAGCGGCGCGTGTGCCTGTTTGGCGCGCTGGCGGCCGATTTCCGGACCCTGCCCGCGCCCATGCAGGCCGAGCTCCGCACCTTCAACCGCGAGCTGACCGAGTGGCTGGCCCAAGTGCTGGCCGTGGGCCGGGCCACGGGCACCCTGCGCTTCGTGGGCAGTCCGGCGGCCAAGGCGGCGCAGGTGCTCATCACGCTGGCCGGGGCCCTGCAAGTAGCCCGCGTGCACGACGAAACGCCCTTTCAGGTAATAGTGGGCCAGCTGCGGTTGGAGCTGCTGACCTGATTCGACTGCTTGTAGCACATGCTTTAGCTTGTGCAGTAATGAATTATTGAAAAATACCTGATGCCGCACAAGCTGAAGCATGTGCTACAATCTTCCGCCCATGACCAATACTTATTCGCCCGCGCATTCCTTATTCATGACCGATGCCCCACTGCCCGCTGCTCCAAAAATCCGTTACCCTTCGCCGCCGCCGGGCTTGCGCTGGCTACGCTGGCAGCTGCGGGTGCAGTGGGCCATCATGCCCGCGCTGGCATTTCGGCAGGCCTGGGGGCTGTTTGTGACGCCGCGCCGCCTGGCCCTTAAGGCCTGGGAAGGCCCCGCCCTGGCCGATGCCCGCCGCCGCACCGTGGCGGCCAGTACGGGCACCGTGGCCGTATATGAGTGGGGCCCGGCCGCCGCCCCGGCGGTGCTGCTGGTGCACGGCTGGGAGCATCGGGCCAGCTTTTGGGGGGCGTGGGTGGCCCCGCTGCTGGCGGCCGGCTACCGCGTGGTGGCTCTCGATGGCCCCGCGCACGGCGAATCGAGCGGCCGGCAGGTCACGCTCACCGATTTCGGTGGGGCCGTGCAGGCGGTGGTGAATACGCTGGGGGCGGTGCGCGCCATCGTGGCGCATTCGTTTGGGGCGGCGTCGGTGGCGGGGCTGCCGGTGCGGCTGCCGGCGGGGGCGGCCTTGCCGCGCCTCGTGCTTATTAGTGCGCCGGTGGGGCCGCGGGTGGTGGCCGAGCGGTTTGCTGATTTCCTGCACCTGCCCCAGGGGGTGGTGGCACGGTTTGCGGCCCACATCGAGCAGAATACCGGCCGGCCCGCCGATTCCTTTGCCGCTGCCGCCTCGGGGCCGTCCATCGGGGCCGAAAAGGTGCTGGTGCTGCACGACGAGGCCGACGAAATCATCCCCTTCGCCGAAAGCCGGCAGATTGTGGCCGCGTGGCCCGGCGCGGTGCTGCACGCCACGCGCGGCCTGGGCCACAACCGCATTCTGCGCGATGCCGGCGTGGTGCAATCCGTGGTGCGCTTCATCGTGTAGCTTTTAGCCCTTTACCGCCAAAACATCTCAACTTTTGTTGTAAGGGAATATCTCACTCATTTTCTTCCTGTCATGGTAAAAGTTGCGCTGTTAGTTCGCCTCGAAGTAAAACCTGGTCATGAGCAGACCGTGGCCGATTTTCTGGCCGGGGCCCTGCCCATCGTCGAAGCGGAGCCCGCTACGACCACCTGGTACGCCCTGCGCCTGGGGCCTTCCACGTTCGGTATTTTCGATACTTTCCCCGATGAAGCCGGCCGCAAAGCCCACCTCGCCGGGCAGGTAGCCGCCGCCCTGGGCACCCACGCCGATTTGTGGGCCAGCCCTCCCCACATCGAAATGGTAGACATTCTGGCCTCGAAAGGCGCGTAAGCACGCCCTTTGCGGCCGTTTCCTATTGGGCCGCGCCGGTGCGCCTGCTGCCCGATAAGATTTTCCCGCGTCCGGGTTGCATACTAAAGCCAGCTGTTCAGGTTTCTGCCTGAGTGGCTGGCTTTTTTGCGTTCATTATTGTTGAGCAATATATGATTCTGTAAATTCTGTAAATAGAATACTACTTATGCTACTGCTGGCTCGCATCGTACAGGCAACCTATTTACCCCTACAACTCATCTGGGAAAGCAAGCGGACGGCTTATCTGCTGAGCGTGGCGTTGGTAACGGTGTTTGTGTTGAGCATCGCAGTGGCCTTGGTCAACTACACCGGCATATTGCAATTGCCGGGCATGTGGGGCCAAATCCATTTCCTGCAAGCCGTGGAAATATCGTTTACGCTGTTGTTGTTTTTTGAAATGGTGAGCCTGGTATTTGTTATTCCAGAATCCATTGCAAATTCCATCGGCAAGCAAATTGAAATTCTGAGCCTGATTTTGTTGCGGTCTTCTTTCAAAGAATTTTCGCACTATAATTTCCAGCTTCCGCTGCAAAGCCAGCTCGAATCGGTGTATAAAATGGTGGCCGATGGTGTGGGTGCCCTGCTGGTTTTCCTGCTGATTTACGTCTACTACGGTATTCAACGGCACCGTTCCATCACGCAGGAAAGCGACAAGATGCAATTCGTATTGTTGAAACAATTCATTGCGCTGCTCGTGCTCGTCACCCTGCTGGGCATGTATGGATTCGATGTTTTTCACATGTTTAGCAGCAGCCATTGGGTGCAGTCTGCAGACCGGTTCTACATGATATTAATTTTTGCCGACCTGCTATTCATGCTCGTGGCCTTCCGGTACACGCTGCATTACCCAGACGTTTTCCGGTATTCCGCCTTCGTGCTGGTGACGGTATTTATCCGGTTTTCGCTGCTGGCCCCGGTGTATTATAACGCGCTGCTCAGCTTGTTTTCCGTGGTATTTGCCATCGCCGTGGCGTATTTCCACAACTTATTCACCGATGGCCGACTGGCGTACCTCAGCAAGCACCAACCCAAAGGCCACGATTGATTTCGGCTGAAATCAGGACGGCGCCGAGCCTCTGCTCAGCGGCAGCGCTAGATGCTGTCCAGGCCCTCGGCGGCAAGCTGGCGCAAAACATCACGCAAGCCGTCGGCGTCACTCATCATCCGGTCGATGTGCTGCACATATTCAGCCTCGGCGCGCAGGTCGCGCTTGAGCTGGCGAAGCTCCAGCTCCTGCTTTTTGCCCGAGGCCATGGCAAAGCCATTGGGGCCGTATTTCAGCTCGTTCATTTCCTGCTTCAGCTGAATTTGCTGCTGGAGCAGGGCGCGGGTGTAGCGGGCCAATACATCATCGGCGGCCGCGTCGGCGGGGGCCGATTCAGCTAGTAGCTGCAGCAGCGTGTAGAGGTCGTCGGCCTCATAAGCCTCGGTGATGCGCTGCATCTGGGCGGTTTTGTCGGCTTGCTTTTCGGGGTCGCGCTCCAGGTCGGGGTGGTGGGTGCGGGCCAGCTGGCGGTAGATGGTTTTGGCGTTGGTTTCGAGCTGCTTCTGGTCGGCCTGCGCGTTGGCTTCCTGCTGGCGCTGGGCCTTGGTTTTGCGGCGGGCGCGGGCGGCGGCGGCAGCCTGCTCATGCGGCGGCAGGGTGGGGTCGGGGACAAACTCCGGGGCCGAATCTGCGGGCTTCTTGCGCTCGGCGGCGGGTTTGGCGGCTGCAGGGCGGTGCCCGGCCGGGGCATATTTACGGATAATGGCCGCTTCATCCTCTCCAAACCGGTCTTCCAGGTTGTGGGCATTGCCCAGAATCACGCCCGTAATCTGGGCTTCTTCCAGGCGGCTGAAGTAGCTCAGCAGCAGGGCTTCCTCCAGTGGCGCATACAGCGCGTGGCGGGCCGCCACCACGGCCGTGGCCGCCGGCCCCACCTGCTGCCAGTAGCGCCGCCGGGCCTCGGCCTGCTCGGCGCGCAGGTCGCGCAGCCGCTCGCGCAGGTTCTCCACGTCCAGAATAGCCTGCCGGAATGCTTGTTGCGCGAGGGTTCCGGTGGGCAGCTCAGTGGTCAGCACCGGGACCGTAATACGGTCGGGATGCGCGGAATCAGGGTTTTTCATCAGCTGCAAAGGTAGTTGTACTGCTTCACCCCACCCCCGGCCCCTCCCCTCCGGGAGAGGGGAGCCAGTCGTCTGCTTGCGTCAGGCTCCCCTCTCCCGGAGGGGAGGGGCCGGGGGTGGGGTGCATTACGGCCACAGCTCAAACGCCACCCGGAACGTGTTGCAGTGCGCGTCCACGATATCGGCCAGCCGCTCGGAGTAGCCGCCGCCCATGCTCACGGCCACTGGCAGGTGGCGGGCGTGGCACAGGCCGAGCACCAGCTCGTCGCGCCGCCGGCAGCCCGCCGGGGTGAGGGCCAGCTTGCCCAGCTTATCCGTGGCCAGCACATCCACCCCCGCCTGGTAGAATATGAAATCGGGCCGCACGCGCTCCACCAGTGGCTCCAGCGTGGCCGCGAGCCGCGCCAGATATGCTGCATCATCGGTGCCCAGCGCCAGCGCAATATCCAGGTCCGACTGCTCCTTGCGCAGCGGGTAGTTGGCCCCGGCGTGCATCGAGAACGTGAACACGCGCGGCTCGTCGCGGAAAATGGCCGCCGTGCCATCGCCCTGGTGCACGTCCAGGTCCACAATCAACACCTGCCGGGCCAGCCCGTGCGCCAGCAAATGCGCGGCGGCAATGGCCTGGTCGTTGAGCACGCAGAAGCCTTCGCCCCGGTCGGCGAAGGCGTGGTGGGTGCCGCCGGCCAGGTTCAGTCCAACGCCGTCGCGCAAGGCATGCAGGGCCGATTGCAGCGTGCCCGCGCTGCTGCTCAGCGAGCGGCGCACCAGCATCGGGCTTTGCGGCAGGCCCAGGCTGCGCACTTCGCGGGGCGTAAGCTGGAGGTCGCGCACGCGGTGCCAGTAGGCGGCGGTGTGCACGCGCAGCACGTCGGCCTCGGCGCAGAGGCCGGGCTCGTAGAAATCGGCCGGTTCGGCAATGCCCTGCCACAGGAGCTGTTCCCGAATCAGGGCGTATTTAGCGATGGGGAAGCGGTGGCCGGCGGGCAGGTCGAGGGTGTAGTGGTCGGAAGTGGCGAGGCGGGGCATACGCCGCAGGTACTGTGAATGGGGGGTGGATGTTTTTTCGAAACGTAAATCGTATGTCATGCAGAGCGCAGCGAAGCATCTTTACTGCGCAACGCAATTAAATGGATTGGGGATTAATGGTGACGGTAAAGATGCTTCGCTGCGCTCTGCATGACGTTTAATAGCTTCATGTTTCCAAAAATAAATTCAATCTGAAAAAATAATTGCTAATTATTTTTAAAATAAGTTGCGCAATTAAAATTAATAGCTAACCTTTGTCGCACCAAAAGCAAACAGCCATGTACCGCCACTTCCCATTCACCAGCAATTCGGATAAGATGCAGCCAGAACGGCTGTCTCCGCTCGGTATGTTTGCCTGATTTCAGCCCTCGCTGAAACCCGCCACGCCCGAGCCCACAACGCTCGGGTTTTTTGTTGTTCGTCGGTTTATCAACCGCTTAGCTCAATCCACTCATGCACAGTATCCGCCCCGAATACCTGCCTAAACAGTCCCAGCTCCGCCCCGATGGCGGCTCGCTGAACCGGCGCGGTCGTGCTTTTCTTCCTGGTTGGATGCGTCGATAACCTCGGCGTAATTCCCGCGAAAAAGAAAAGCCCGGCCCGCAAAAGCCGGGCTTTTTCGTGTCATTAATTCCTGAATAAAAATCCGTTTTTATTTGCCCGGAAGAGGTGCGTCTAATTCAAATTAGTAATTAGCTGCATAAAAATAAAATTGGCCTTTTGAGTCGATTTAAAATTCAAATCAGCTAATTCAGCACTCAACATTTAACCCTCAGTCCTTTCATTTATGCGCTTCAATTTCTTCTCCCGAAACAGCGCGCCCACCGTCAACCACGAGGGGGCGCCCGCCTTCACCCTCACGCCCCAGGTGGAGCTGTACGCCGCCGTGGCCACCGCCGCGCTCAGCGACCAGTTCTACGAACACGCCGATACCCGCCTGCAGCGCTTGCGCGAGCTGGTGGCCAAAAACGAACCCGTTTTCGTAGCGCAATTGGCGGTTTATGCCCGTGAGAGTCTCAATCTGCGCACTGTGCCCCTGGTGCTGTGTGTGGAGCTGGCCCAATTGCACCGCGGCGATAGCCTCGTGAGCCGCCTGGTGGCCCGCGTGGTGCAGCGCCCCGATGAAATAACGGAACTGCTGGCTTTCTACGCCCTGGCCAACGCCCGGAGCGGCAACAAAGTCCTCAACCGCCTCTCCAAGCAGCTGCAGAAAGGCCTGGCGCTCAGTTTCAACCGTTTCGACGGCTACCAGCTGGCCAAGTACGACCGCGACGGGGCCGTGCGCCTGCGGGATGCCCTTTTCCTGGTGCACCCCAATGCCAAGGATGCGGCTCAGCAAGCCCTTTTCGACCAATTGGTGCGCGGCGAGCTGCCCACGCCTTATACCTGGGAAACCGAGCTGTCGGCGGTCGGGCAGGGGAGCTACGCCACCGATGCGGACCGGCAAACGGCCGTCCGCCAGACCTGGGAAACGTTGATTACCAGTGGTAAGCTGGGCTACATGGCCCTGTTGCGTAACCTGCGCAACATCCTCGAAGCCAACGTATCAGCCGCAACGATGGAGCGGGTGTGCGATACCCTGGCCGACCGGTTTGCAGTAGCCCGCAGCAAGCAGCTGCCGTTCCGCTTCCTGGCCGCCTACCGCGAGGTGAAAGCCCTGCCAAGTGGCCATGTGGCAGCGGTTCTGGCAGCCCTGGAAACGGCTATCGCGCACAGTGCCGTAAACCTGCGCGGTTTCGGGCCCGATACCCGCGTGGTGGTAGCCTGCGACGTGTCGAGCTCCATGCAAAAAGCTATTTCGCCGCGCAGCAAAGTGCTGCTCTACGATGTGAGCTTAGTGCTGGGCATGCTGCTCCAGAGCCGTTGCCAGAACGTGATTACCGGCATGTTCGGCGATACGTGGAAGCGCATCAGTATGGCCCGTGGGCCGGTGCTGCGCAACGTGGAGGAGTTCTACCGCCGCGAAGGCGAGGTGGGTTACTCTACCAACGGCCACTTGGTTATCAAAGACTTGCGCGAACGGCGCGAGGTAGTGGATAAAGTGATGCTATTCACTGACGTGCAGCTCTGGAACAGCACCGGCGACGGTGGCACCCTGGCCCGCGAATGGGCCGAGTACCGCCGCACCGTGGCCCCCAGCGCCCGCCTATACCTCTTCGACCTGGCCGGGCACGGCACCGTGCCGCTGGAGGTGCGCCCCGAAACGGGCGTGGCCCTCATCGCCGGCTGGTCCGATAGGGTGTTCGACGTGCTGAGCGCGCTGGATAACGGCGGCTCGGCGCTGAGCGAAATCGAGAAAATTGATTTGTAAATCCTAAAAAAAACGGCCGGGCAATAAAGCGGAACCCCCGGCCGCTGCGGTGCAGGGTGGCGTAGGCGTGGCCTACTTCGCGGGTGCTGGGTGGCCGCTTCGGCGGTGAGGGTTCGAGTCCCTTCATCAAATGTGGCCCGCCGCTCATTCCCCCTGCTTTGTGCGGTAAGCTTTAGCTTGCCGTGAAGTGACTGAACAACAATATTTTGCTAATAAAGCCGGCAAGCTAAAGCTTACCGCACACATGAGGAAGACGGCTGCCCACCTGGGGCAGTCGCCGACCGGGGCGGGGCCATACCTGTGGCCCCGTTCCACCCTTGCTGATTCCGAATGGTTCGGGTGCCGTAGGCGGGCGTTACTTCTGGTTGTTTCCAGTTCTGCTTTATTGGAGAATTGCGGGTTCGAGCCCTGGTCCCAAATCTTGGTTTCGGACGAAACTATACGCCTGCCGCCTGTTGCCCCGAATTTTCGGAGAAAGCCGAATTAAACAACCTGCCGGATGCCGTAGGCCCGCGCTACTCCGACCCTATCACGTCGGGCCTTTGGGCCCGTTGCGCGGGCCGCTTGTTGCTCCGGTTTTTTTACTGATAAAACGGGCTGGTGCCGTAGCACCGTCCTACTTCGATTCGTTGGGTCGCGGGTTCGAATCCCGCCCGCTGGCTTGCCGGTGGTAGCTCAGTCTGGTAGAGCAAATGACCACGACGATGCGCCCTGTTGCCCGGCCCGTTTTATTTTTTTCTCATCAACGATGGAGATGCCAACTGATGCCTCTCCACCTCGTGCAACAACCATTTTTATGGCCAACATATTACGCGGCAACGACCTTCGCGCCCTCGGGTTTCCCGAAGGCCGGGCCATCGGGCTCGCGCTGGCTCAACTGCAGCGCAAGCACCTCAAAAAACTCTCCCAAACCGACCAGCTGGCGTTGCTGGGCCAATTAATTGCCAACCCCAGCGACTACCTCACGCACCTCGACTGGAGCCACACGGCCGCCGCCCTGCTGCCCCCGCCCAACCGGCACATTGCTCTGGTCGAGCGCAAGGAATACGCCGTGTTCGGGGCCGAGCACATCGAGCCGGGCGCCATCCATCAGATGGAAATAGCCATGAAACTGCCCGTGACCGTGGCCGGCGCGCTCATGCCCGATGCCCACCACGGCTACGGCCTGCCCATCGGCGGCGTGCTGGCCACCGACAACGCGGTGATTCCCTACGCCGTGGGCGTGGACATCGGCTGCCGCATGGCCCTGTCGGTGTTCGATTTGCCGACCAAGTACCTCACCCAGCGCACCCAGGAGCTGCGCAGCCTGCTGCTCGAAAATACCCGTTTCGGCAGCGGCCGGGGCTTCGAGCGGGGCCAGCGGCTGGACCACGCGGTGCTGGACCGGGCCGAATTTCAGGAAATTCCTTTTCTGAAAAACAAGCTTGATAAAGCTGCCGAGCAGGTGGGGACCTCCGGCTCCGGCAACCACTTCGTGGAGTTCGGCATTGTCGAAATCACCGAGGCGGAAAACGAGTTGGGCGTGCCCGTGGGCCAGTACCTGGGCGTGCTCTCGCACTCCGGCTCGCGGGGCCTGGGCGCGGGCATCGCCGAGCGCTACACCAAGCTGGCCAAGGACGTGTGCCAGCTGCCCGGTGAAGCCCAGCACCTCGCCTGGCTCGGCCTCGACACCGAAGCCGGCCAGGAATACTGGGCCGCCATGACCCTGGCCGGCGACTATGCCTCGGCCTGCCACGAGCAGATTCACCGCCGCCTGGCCCGCGCCCTGGGCGAGAAGCCCCTGGCGAAAGTGGAAAACCACCACAACTTCGCCTGGAAGGAGCGGCTGGCCGATGGCCGCGAGGTCATCACCCACCGCAAGGGGGCCACGCCGGCCGGCGTGGGCGTGCTCGGCATCATCCCCGGCTCGATGACGGCCCCGGGCTTCATCGTGCGGGGGCGGAACGGGGCGGGGTCGCTGGCTTCGGCTTCGCACGGGGCGGGCCGGCTCATGTCGCGCACCCGCGCCAAGGCCGAGCTGGGCGAAAGCCAGGTGCGCAAGTACCTGGCCGACCACGGCATCGAGCTCATCGGCGGCGGGCTCGACGAAGCACCCATGGCCTACAAAGACATCCACGCTGTGATGGCCAGCCAGCACGAGCTGGTGGATGTGCTGGGCTCCTTCACGCCCAAAATCGTGCGGATGGACGGGGCCTGATGGCTGGTTTCTCGTTGCTGGTTGGTTTTCATCCTGAAAAACGGCTCAACAGCGTTCAGCCAGATGCTAGAAATCAGGAGCTGAAGCTCCTGCTTCGGCAGCAACTGCGTTGCAGCAGTTAATTCCCCCGCAATCCGAACGACCGGTGCCGTGCGTACATAACTGCGTGTCTCTTACAGGGGACAGTTGTTTTCATAGCTCGGAAAGCCTCTCGCCTTTGGCGGGAGGTTTTTTAATTGCAGGGAAAGGGTATCCCACAGCACAGCGCCCCGGCCATTGCGGCCGGGGCGCTGTGCTTTTTATCCCAGAAAGGACGGGTAGCGGCGGGGTTTAGTGCACCATCAGTCGCTTGGCCACGAGGCCAGCCGCCGTGCGGGCCTGCACCGAATACACGCCGGGGGCCAGGCTGGCCAGCGGCAGGTCAAGGGCTTCGGCGGGGCCGGCGGCCAGGGTGCGCGTGAGCACTGAGCGGCCCAGGTTATCGGTCACGGTTACCAGCGTGGGCTGGTTGCCGCGCAGGGCGGCGGGCAGGAGCAGGGTGGCCGTGCCCCGGGCCGGGTTGGGGTACACCGCCGCCAGCCGTGCCAGGGCGGCCGGGGCCGTGGCCAGCGGCGCACCAATGCCCACCGCAATGTCGCGGATAACGAAGGGCACTACTGCCGGTACCGTGTTGCCCACCAGCGTGGCCAGACCGGTTGTCAGGTTGAAGCGGTAGAAGTTGCTGCTGCCGCCAGCCGTCACCTCCGTCAGGAAGCCTTCGTTGCGGTTGAGGCCGGCATTGGAATAAATATCGAAATCGATGGCCTGCGGTGAGCCAATGCCATACGTGCCCGATGGCACCTGCAGCATCACCGTAACCGGAGCCGTAAGCACGCCGCCATTGGGCGGGCTCACCACCGAAAGCAGGCCGTTATTCAGCTCATCGAAGGCGTAGAGCGTGGTGCTGGCCGCGCCGGGGTAGGCATTGGTGTAGGCCACCGCCCCAATGCCGGGCGTGGCCGGCGAGCCACTGGCATAGGCCAGGTTGGTATCGGTGCCGGCCAGCGCGCCGGTAACAGGGCTGAGGCGGTAGTTGGCGCGGGTAGTGCTCACCACCCGAATCAGGTCGGCCACGGGGTTGAAGTCGAAGCCGATGCGGGCGGTGCGGCGGCCCAGCTCCAGGCGCACAGCGGGCGCTACCGGCGTGGCGGCCCCGCTGGTCAGGTTCAGGGTGTAGAGCTGGGCATTGGGGGCGGGGGCCAGGGCGGCCGTGTCGTAGCCCAGGGCGTAGAGCTGAGCGTTGGCGGGCCGGAAATCCATGCCTACCAGGCTCTGGCCGGCCGCCACACCGGCCACGGTAGCGGGCGTGCCCACGGCCACGCCATTGGCCACATTGATGGCAACCAGGCCCTGCGATCCGGCCGGCGAGCCCAGATAGGGAGATGTGAGCGTGCCCAGCCCATACACCGTCTGGGCCAGGGCGGCGGGGCCAGCCAGCACGGCCAGGCCCAGCGAAATGCCGGCCAGCCCGGAAAACGAACGTAAAGAAGTAGCCATAATAATCGGAGCGAAAACGGGTAAAATGCCTGTCCTGCAAACGGCTACCCGCTGCCGAAAGTTACTGGCCCCGGCCCGCGCCGGCTACGCTACCACCCGCACCGCATCGCCCACCCGGATGATGCCGCCCTGCGCAATGTGCGCCGTGAGACCGCCGTGCCCGCGCATGGCGTTGTAGCCGCCGGGGCCCAGCTCTTCCTCCATGCGCGAGCAGGGGTGGCACTCGCCAGTGATGTCGAGAATAACCTCCTCGCCGATATGAATCTGACGGTTTTTCAGGGCCAGCAGGTTCAGGCCGCTCACCACCAGGTTGCGGCGCAGGCGGGTGGGGTCCAGCGGTGCATCCAGCCCCAGGTAGCCCGCCACCGATGCCAGGTGCTCGTGCTGAATAAGCGTGACCTGCCGCTTGCCGCCCGCCTTGGGCCGGGCATGGTCGCCGAGCATGTGGGAGTCGGTTTTTAATTCGACCTCGGGCACCGCCACCAGCGGCTCGCGGCGCAGCGGGCGCTGGCCAATCCAGGCCAGGTGGCCGGTTTGTGGCAGGGTGCTCAACAGGCGCGCCACCGTCGATTTATCGTCGCCAAAAAAAGGAAAAGCCATGCGAAAGGGTAGGGGGCTTGGTTATGGGATATTACAGCTCATCGGGTGTGCCAAAGCCTTCTCGGATTTCGGTGTGCCGAATCTGGCCGCCGAGGTTGCCGGCCCGGGCCAGCAGGCCGAAGCTGAGCACGGCCGTTGCCAGTGCCGCCAGCGTCAGCAGGCGGGCTTTGGGCGACCCATTCTTCAGCAGCAGCAACCCAAACAGGGCCAGCGCCGCCGCTGCCTCCAACACCCAGAAACCCAGCTCGGCCGCTGCCTCGTGGTTCTGGATGAGGGCGCGGCTCACGCGGGGCAGGTTGAGGGCAATGGCCGCCGCACCCTCGCCCGTGAGCTGAGCCGGCAGGCACAGCAGCCCAGCGGCCAGCACGGCCACCAGGCCGGCTTTGGTCAGGTCGAGACTATGCTTTAGCACGCCTGCCGCCAGCAGCACGGCGGCAAAGAGACTGCCCACAATGGGCACATGGTTGACAATGAGGTGCAGGTGGGCTTGGTTCATCAACGCGAAATGAAAACGGAATGGGGGATGGCGGCCGGAGGCGCAAAGCTACTCCGGGCCCGTGAGCGGCCGGAATCACGCAACCCTTTTCCCCGGGCAACGACTCTCCTTTAATGAACTGCCAGCGGGGTAAAATCGTTATTTAACCAGCCGGTTATATTGCCAATGGCGCAATAAAGCGGCCCCGCGTCGTTGGCTGATTTTTAGCGGCAGTTCGGCGGTGCTTAACTGCTGGTTATGGCGGGCTTTACACCGGTATCCGCTTGCTAATAAGCCCACCAGCGGGCGCTGAAAGCTGGCATTACGCTTGCCTTCAGGTTTGTACTTAACAGTCATTTCCCTTCTCCTGCTTCGATATGGCTTTCCTCCCTCGTTTTATTAGTCGCTTAGCGGCTCCGCTGCTGCTTGTGCTGCCGCTGGTCCTGACTGCTCCCGCGCAGGCCCAGACCGCCCCCGCGCCCACCGACGTTATCCGCGAAATCACCGATGCCGTGGGCCTCAAAGCTCGCTTCGAGCTGCGCGCCACCCGCGAAGTCGACAACGCGGCCGCCGTGGTGTACAACGGCAAGCGGTTCCTTCTCTACAACCCCGATTTCCTGAATTCCGTGAACCGCGCCGGCCACACCGACTGGGCCGGCATCAGCATTCTGGCCCACGAGATGGGCCACCACCTCAACGGCCACACCCTGCGCGCCGGTGGCTCGCAGCCCGCCGATGAGCTGGAAGCCGACGAATTCTCCGGCTTCGTGCTGCGCAAGCTGGGGGCCAGTCTGGCCCAGGCCCAGGCCGCCATGGCCACCGTGCCCGATGCCGACGATTCGGCCACGCACCCCGGCCGCACGCCGCGCCTGGCCGCCATCGGCCAGGGCTGGCAGCGGGCCAATGCGCAGCTGGTGGCCAGTGCCCGCGCGGCCGCGCCCTCGGCCGCCCCGGCCGTGGTAGCCGCGCCGCCGGTGCGCCGCTACC
The DNA here is from genome assembly GCF_012275535.1 of Hymenobacter artigasi. Lineage (GTDB taxonomy): Bacteria > Bacteroidota > Bacteroidia > Cytophagales > Hymenobacteraceae > Hymenobacter > Hymenobacter artigasi. The sequence goes on from NZ_JAAVTK010000013.1 coordinate 96,702, forward strand.
CCACGGCCCCGGCCGATGATGAGGGCGAAATGGTGGCCGTGAGCCAGAACACTGGCGGTGCCGTGCGCCTCGTGGGCCAGCTCACCTTCCGCAACGACCCCAGCCAGCGCTACTACCTCACCAACGCCCTAAAAGTGGTGCGGGTAGATGAGGACGACAACGCCGAAGTGGTGGGCCGCGTGACGCGCACCACCAGCGACACTTTCCCTTACGTGCTCACCGATGGCCAGCAGCACCGCCTGTTCATCACGGCCCGTGGCGACGTGTATGACAAGGCTGGCCAGCGCGTAGCCAAGCTGCACGACACCATGTAAGGAGCCGTTTGCCCATAATCGAAAGCCGGCCTGCGTAATTGCGAGCCGGCTTTTTTGCGGGGCGGCGAGTTTGATTCTGGCCGGCTGTTGTTCCTTCGCGGCCGGTTTCCCCATGTCCCCCATTCACTGCCTTATGTCCCAGCTTCCTTTTCTGCTGATTGATGCCTTCACCACCGAGCCCCTGCGCGGTAACCCCTGCGGCGTGGTGCTCGATGCCGACGACCTCGACCCTGCGCTTCGCCAGCGCCTGGCCCGCGAGTTCAACCAGTCGGAAACCGCTTTTGTGAACCGCGCCGCGCCCGGCAGCACCGAATTCACGGTGCGCTTCTTCACGCCGGCCGAGGAAATTCCGCTGGCCGGGCACCCCACCATTGCCACCGTCACGGCGCTGCTGCACGCGGGCCGGGTGGCGCTGCCCGCTTCCGGCGGGGGCCTCACGCTCACGCTGCACCTGCTGCACGGGCCCATTCGGGTCGATGTGCTACCGGGCGCGCCCGGGGCCCCGGCCTTGGTCTGGATGACGCAGCGGCAGCCCATATTTGGGGCCACGCACGCGCCGGAAGTGGTGCTGCCGCTGTTCGGCCTGACCCCTGATGACCTGCTGCCCGGCGCACCCATCCAGACGGTGAGCACCGGCACGCCGCAGCTCATGGTCCTGCTGCGCGACCACGCCGCCCTGCGCCGCGCTCACGTGGCCGATGCCGCCGGCCTGGGCCGCTACCGCGCCACCAGCGACTTCTTCAGCCCGCACCTGTTTTGCCTGGGCGGCGCGACTTCGGAAGGCGACACCTTCGCCCGCCACTTCGGCACCCCGCCCGACGTGTCGGAAGACCCCGTCACGGGCTCGGCCACCGGAGGCATGGCGGCCTACCTCTGGCACCACGGCTATATCAATTCGCCCGAGTTCATTGCCGAGCAGGGCCACGACATGGGCCGGGCCGGCGCGGTGCAGGTTCGCATCAGCGGCCCGCGCGAAGCCATTAAATCAGTGCAGATTGGCGGCACCGGCGTGGTGGTGCTGGAAGGCGGGCTGCGCGGAGGCTTGTAGGAGGGAAGCGCAACCGGGACTGGTTTGTTTCTGTTAATGAGCCAGAAAAAGAACGTCATGCTTCATCTGGCATCCGTGTAGCCGAAGCATCTCGCGTGCAGTAGTAAACCAATCGATTGAGTTACTTCTCCGTGCGAGATGCCTCGGCTGCGCTCGGCATGACGGCCTTTTTCAACCCTCAACCCTCAAAACTCAACCCTTCCCAAGTGCCCGAATTACCCGAAGTCGAAACCTACCGCCGCTTTATCGACGAAATTGCCGTGGGCCAGACCATTGCCGCCGTGCAGGTGAACGATGCCCACGTGCTGGCCACGCCCGAAGACCAGCTTCGCGCCGGCCTGGTGGGCCGCACCATCACGGGCACCAGCCGCCTGGGCAAAAACTGCTTTGTGGAGCTCGATAACGGCCAGGTGCTCGTGCTGCACTTCGGCATGACCGGCGACATCGGCGCTTACCGCGACGAGCCCGACGCCCCGCGCTTCACCCGCGTGGCTCTGCACCTCGACGATTCGGGCCTGCGCCTGGCCTTCATCGACCCGCGCAAATTTGGCCGCATCCGCCTCGCCGAAAGCGCCGCCGCCCACCAGGCCGCCAAAAAAATCGGCCCCGATGCCCTCGCCATTACCGCCGCCGAATTGCAGGCCAAACTCAGCCGCCGCAAAACGCTGCTCAAGCCGCTGCTCCTCGACCAGGGCATCACCGCCGGCCTCGGCAACTGGATTGTGGACGAGGTGCTGTTTCAGGCCAAAATTCACCCCGAGCGGCTGGGTGCCTCGTTATCCTCAACCGAATTTAAAGCCCTCCACGCCGCCATTCAGCTGGTGCTCACCACGGCCATCGCCCACGAGGCCAACTATAAATATTTCCCCAAGGGCTTCCTCATCCACGCCCGCGAGTGGGACGACTCGGCCACGCCCGGCTCCGACGCACACACTTTCTGCCCGCGCCACCCGAAGGTGAAAATCGAGAAATACTACGTGGGCGGCCGGGCCACCTACCTCTGCCCGAAGTGCCAGCCTGCGCCCACTTTAGTGCCTGCCGCCCAGGCCGCCGGCGGTTGAGTCTTGGCCGATGCCCGCCGGGTAATGCCCGAAGAATAACCAGTTTTTGTGTCGACAGAAATTGCGTAATATGGTGCGTAAAAACTTTGTAAATCAATTGGTTATCCATTGATTTCCTTTAGCGCCTGCGTCACTTCGAACTCCGTTATCTGCTCCGGGTAGTTGGCGTAGAATATATTGTCCTCATTCAGTCGGTAGCCTCCAATCAGGGCCCGTTGCGCGGCTTCCAGATGCTGGCGGGCCAGGGCTGACTGGCCCTGCGCCTGGTAGGTGAGCGCCAGGTAATAATTGGCCTCCGGATGCTGCGGATAGGCTTTCAGGCATTGTTGCAGGTAGAATTGCGCCTGGGTGGATTGCTTGAGCCGGGCGGCCGCCACGCCGGCATAGAACAGCGTGTTGAAGTGAACCGGGCCCTGGCCGTCGGGGCCGCGCTGCAAGGCCATATCCTGGGCCAGCGCGGTTTCGGCCCGCTGGTAATGCCCCAACTCCAGCTCACAAATACCCTCGAAAAACGGATACGTGTGGTCCATCTCGCGGCCGTTGGGCTTGAGCTTGGCCACGCGCTGGAAATCAGCAAGGGCCCCGGTATAGTCCTTCGTGAAAATGCACTTGAGGAAGCCCCGGTAGGCCATCCAACGGTTCGCATCGAGCGCCACGGCCTTGTCTACCAGTGGGAAAGCCTGGGCGTAGTCGCCGCATTTAATTAGCGGCATGGCCTTCTGCTGGTAGGCGTAGGCAATGTTGGGACAGGCCGCAATCAGGCTGTCGCAATACTGCCCCCACTGCGGGCTGAGGTAGCTGACGCGGTGCGCGCCCCGGTCGAGGTACCGGGCCACGAGGGTGTCCTGATAGGCTTTGCTGCCACACGCCGCCGCCAGCGGCGGGCTGCCGGCGGCAGCCAGTGCCTGGCCATAGCCGCGACAAGCCGGAGCCAGCAGGCTAAGGAATAACGGCCACCACTTTTCCATCGGTTAGCTTGAACGTTAAATAAGTGAAGTAGCTCACGGCGTGGCCGCTATAGGTGACCATCCGCCAGTCCTTCAGCGTTTTCAGAAAGGCGTACAGCTCCTGCACCAGCTCCGGGCGGAAGTGAATGGCCGCGTAACTCGCATCGGTTTGCAGCACCTGCGTCATCGGTTGCCGATACCCCGCGCAATCGACCACAAACCGAAAAGTGATATAGCCGCTGCCATTGAATTTGCGGCTGCCGCGCTGTAGAAAGGCGGTGGCCTCGCGCACCAGCGTGGCCGAGCTGCGCGGGTACTTCCCATCCATGGCGAAGTAGGGCAGCGTCATGGTCTTTGCGCAGGCGGGGTTGCGGGTGGTGGTGGTGTCGAGGTATTCGCCTTCGTGGAATGGGAGGTACTGGGCGTGGGCGGGTAGGTACGACAATAACAGGAGGGAAAACATTGTGCTGGCGTTCCTCTTTCGTTTTTTTAGCATGGGCAAAAGGGCCTCGATTCGGCGCAGAAGTTGCAGGCTAAGGTTGAGGCCATAGTAGCGGAGCATAAGGGGATGCTATGTAAAGAACAGCTATAGAATCTTGAACGACTCAGTTATTAGCTTGATGTCATCGCGCTTATAGAATAATCCCTCTTCACTATCAATTGCAATGAAGTCCTTCGCAATCTTATTGTATTTATTTCTCATCCATCCGTATTTAGCCTTCACACCTGCTGATTTATGCTTCAGCCCATTAATTATTATTGAACGCATGCTGCTGTAATAATTTACCAAAGATTCATTTTCTAGGTATTGACTTGCATTTGCGAAATAGTCTATAAAATACTTATCATCTGAGTCTTTTTTGGAATGTAAGCCAATTGTACTGTCAAAATGAACGGCGCGGTATGAATGAGTACTATTTGCTGTATAATTTGATTTCATTATATCAAGCACAGACTTGTCAAATATTACACGAGGGTAAATAGCAGCTTCAGTTTCAGTTTGATATGCTTCTACCAACGCTGGCCCCAATACAAATTCATCATTATGAAATAGCTTCCCATAGGAAATTGCACCTCGACATAAAATTCCTTTGCTGAATAATGCCACAATCATTCGGTTTATATTTCCAATAAAAGTTGAAATTTCTTTGGTGTCATCTTCTTTAAAGGAAACTACAATTGAATCAGAAAATTGGGTAACAATTTTTGAAGTTTCTTTTGGTATTAGTGAAACTATATTCTTCATCTCTTGTAGAGCTTCAATGATATGCCTAACCTTTTCGGTTTGTTCCTTTTCTTTTACGACGGTTTCGTCTATGATTTTCTGAAACCCTAGAATGTCCAAGAATAAAACCACTCTGTTTTCGTATAATTCCATAAGTGTGCTGTATTTAAATTGAAACGTTTTGTTTATTGATTTGCTTTTGTTTCACCCTCAAACATAATACCCCAGGCCCGTCACGCAAGCCCACTGAGTAGCCGTGAGCCCCAGCCGCGATAAATCATCAGGCAATCTTGATGAAGCCCACCAGAAGTTGCAACAGTATACAACTGCTCAGAAACAGCTCAAATCGCCGCCCGTCGTCCAAGTGCTAATGCCCAGCAGCCACTACAGTCACGCCAGCAGTCCCGGAAACAGGATTTCGCAGCGGTTAATGGCATGGCAATGCCGCGACCGAAATCGATGCCCTAGAACAAGCTCAACGGAAATACGCAAGGCGCAGGATACGCCGTAAAAACGAATACCCCGAATAGGCAATTCGGCCCGCCAGAACAATCCGCTTGGAGTTGTTTTGGCGGGCCGAATTGCCTATTCGGGGTATTCGGGCTTATAGCTCGTTGTTTTTCGCGGCAGCTTTGCGGGTGAGCGCCGTGAGGGGCGAGCGGGTAATGTCCGACTCACTCTCGAAGCCGGTGCGGCGCACGTTGGCGGCGGCGCTTTCGCCGGTGGCGGGCAGGGCGCGGTTCATCCAGCTCAGAATGTCGGTGGTGGTGCCGGGCAGCAGGCCGTGGAAGGCCGCCAGAAACTTGGCGGGCAGCGACAGTATCACCTCGCCGTCGCCCCGGCGGCAGGCGTTCCAGATTTGGCGGGCGGCCTGCTCGGCGCTGAGCGTGAAGCCGGGCAGCGCATCGGCGATGCTGAACCAGGCAAACTCCTTTTGGTGCTGGCCCTTCACCAGGGCGTGGTCCTGGCTGCCGGTGCGCAGCAGGCCGGGGCACACGGTGGTCACCGAAATGCCGTGCTGGCGCAGCTCGGCCCGGAAGCCTTCGGACAAGCCCACCAACGCAAATTTGCTGGCGCTGTACGGGGCCATGTGGGGCAGCGCCACCTTGCCGCCCAGCGACGAGATATTGACGATGCGCCCCGCGCCGCGCTGCCGCATGCTGGGCAGCACCGCCTGCATGGCGTGCAGCGGCGCCCAAAAGTGCACGGCCATCGACTCCTCAAAATCGCGCGAATCCATGTTATCCAGTGGGCCGGCGGTGATGATACCGGCGTTGTTCACGAGCACATCAACCGGCCCGAGACGGCTTTCGACCTCGGCTACCATCGTGCGTACCTCGACCGCGTTGGTGACGTCGCGGGAGAGCGTGAGCACGTCGGCCTCGGCGGCGCCGGCCATCAGCAGGTCCTGGCGGGCGCGGGCCAGCTCGGCTTCGTCGCGGGCGCAGATGGCCACGCGGGCGCCTTCGGCCACGGCCTGGCGGGCCAGCACGAGGCCCAGTCCACGCGAGCCGCCAGTGATGAGCACCACGCGGCGGCTCAGGTCGTAGGAGCCCCGGCGGTTGCCCCACAGGGTGGCGGCCAGCGTGGCCGCGCCGAGGCCGGCGGCCAGCAGCCAGTTTGATTTCGAGCGTTTGGCTTGTTTCATGGTCAGTAGTATGGAAAAAGCGGCCCAAAGGTTGCAAGCTGAGCCGGGGAGGCCCGAATTTTCGGGGTTCGCTGGCACGAAAGATGCGTGGAAAGGCGTTCGGCACGATATGAGCCGGTCTTTTGGCCGATATTTACTCTTTCATAGCGCTATGTTTCCGGGCGCTGTTTTTTGCTTTTTCGCTTTTCTATGAAATTCTTGTTGCTCTCGCCGCTGCTGGCCCTGGCCCTGTTGTCGGCGGCTCCGGCCGCCCAGGCGCAGGCCACCGTCAAAACCAAGGTGAAGCCCGCCGGTCAGCCCAGCGTCAAAATCAAAACCACCGTGCCAGCCGAGCCCTCCGTGGTTTCGCCGCCCGATGCCGTTATCGATGCCAAAGCCAACGCCCTCACCACCAACATGCAGCAAAACCTGGGCCTCAACCCCCAGCAAACCGAGAAGGTGCGCGTCATCAATCGCCGTGCCGTAGAGCAGGTCGAAATCGGCCGCCTGCGCTACAAAGCCGACCCGCGCAAGCTGGCCGGCGTGGTAGAAAGCGCTGGCCGCTCGCGCCTCGAAGCCCTCAAGGACGTGCTCAACCCCGCCCAATTTGGCAAGTACCAGCGCAAGCGCGAAGAGAAAATGGGCGTGCCCAATGCCCAAGGCGTGCAGGGCAATGCCGCGCCCGGCCTGGGCGGCGGTGTTCCCAGTGAGTAGATAATCTGCTGTCATCCTGAGCGCAGCGAAGAACCTTGTCACGTTGACGCGATTTGCTCAGCGGTGACAAGGTCCTTCGCTACGCTCAGGATGACAGCAGATTCATCGGTCACATGAAAAAGCGTCAGACTCTCAGGAGGCTGGCGCTTTTTTCGTGGCCACTCTGCATCGCAAAAGCCGCCCGTCCGGCGTATTCTTGCGCTATGACTCCCGTTCCGCCCGCTGCCCCAAACCGCTTTGCCGCCCTCTTATCCCGCGCCGGGCTCGACTGGTTTCTGCTGGCGCTGCTGGGCGTAGTGGCGCTGGCCTACTTCGCGCCCGGCCTGGGCAGCAAGGCCAGTCCTGTGCCGTGGCACAGCATTACGACGGTGGGCGTGGCGCTGGTTTTTTTCTTTTATGGCCTGAAGCTGAGCTTTGATAAGCTACGCGACGGCATGCGCAACTGGCGGCTGCACACGCTGGTGCAGCTGAGTACGTTCGTGCTGTTTCCGGCCCTGGCGCTGCTGGTGCACCCGTTTTTTGGGGCTGAAGGCGGCGAGCTGCTTTGGCAAAGCATCTTCTTTCTGTGCGCGCTGCCCAGCACGGTTTCCACGTCGGTGGTGATGGTGAGCATTGCGGGCGGCAACCTGCCGGCGGCCATTTTCAACGCCAGTATTTCCAGTCTGTTGGGCATCGCTCTCACGCCGCTGCTGTGTAGTTTTTTCCTGCATACCAGCACGGGCGGTGGCCAACTCTGGAGCCTGGCCGTGCAGCTGCTGTGGCAGGTGGTGCTGCCGGTAGGGGCGGGGGTGCTGCTCAATTCCCGCTTCCACGCCTTCGCCGAGCGCCACAAGGCCGGCCTGCGCATCTTCGACCAGGTCACCATCCTGCTCATCGTCTTCACCGCTTTCTGCGATTCCTTCGCCGATGGCATTTTCAGCCGCTACCGCCCGGCCGATATTTTCAAGCTGGGCGCGGGCATGGTTGCGCTGTACCTGCTGGTGTTCGGCATCATCTGGGCCCTGAGCCGCGCCCTGCACTTCCCCCGCGCCGACCAGATTGTGGCCGTTTTCTGCGGCTCGAAAAAGTCGCTGGTGCACGGCAGTGTGATGGCTAGCCTGCTGTTTCCGGCCAGCGCCGCCACGGGGCTCATTCTGCTGCCGCTCATGCTCTACCACGCCTTGCAGATTGTGCTGGCCAGTAGCATGGCGCAGTACCTGGGCCGCCAGCCGGTAATAGAGCCGGTGGCAGCCTGACGCGGCGGAGCCGAACCAACGGCAAAACCTCACCCCCGGCCCCTCTCCGCAGGAGAGGGGGGCCACGGCGGCGTATACAAGGTGTTTTTTTGCAAAAAAAAGGTTCGATTCTGGATAGAATCGAACCTTTTTTATAGCCTGACATCAGGCTCCCCTCTCTTTTGGAGAGGGGCCGGGGGTGAGGTCACCCGCGTCAGGTTTTGCAGGGAAGTTATGCTTACGCGCCCAGCTTCTCCCCGAAAAACGCCAGCGTCAGCGCCCAGGCTTCTTTGGCGGCTTCGGGGTGGTAGCTGGCCCGTGCGTCGCAGTGGAAGCCGTGGTCGGCGTAGGAGATGACGGTGTTGATGTAGGGCTTGTTAGCCGCTTCCACCGCCTCAATTACCTGGTTAATATCGGCTTTGCCAATGTGCTCATCGAGCCCGCCCCAGAAAAACAGGTGCGTGGCGTGCAGGTCTTTGGCGCGGTCGGCAATGGTGTGGGTGCCGCCGCCGTAGTACGATACGGCTGCCGCCAGCGGCAGCACGGCATTGGCCAGAAACGATACCCGGCCGCCCAGGCAAAAGCCGATGCTGCCAATTTTTTCAGCTTTCACCAGCGGCTGGGTTTGCAGCCAGGCGTAGGCTGCCTGCAGGTCCGAAGTCAGGTCGTCGTTGTTGATGGCCATGTAGTGGGGCATGGCCTCGGTGCCGAAATTGGCGTAGTCGATTTCCAGGCCCGGGGCGGCCGTGCGGTGGAACAGCTCGGGGGCGATAACGGCATAGCCGGCCGCCGCCAGCCGGTCGGCCACGCTGCGGATGTGGTGGTTAACGCCGAAGGCTTCCTGCAGCAGGATGATGCCCGGTACGGGGCCGGTGCTGCTGGGGAAAGCGGTGTAGGCACGCATCTCGGTGCCATCGGCCACGGCGAGGGTGACGAAATTCTGGTCGCTCATTTGAAAGGATTTGGGATTGTTTCGGGCATTAACAGTTGAACGGGCAATTGTTCATTGCGCCGGCCCGGCCCGGGCGCTTTTCCGAACCGGATGGCCCGGCCGGGGGTTTACCACCTTGTTCCAATCCGCTGGCTATGAAATCCACCCCCCAAATCCGCCTCAACGTCCTCGACCAGTCGCCCATCCGGCCGGGCAGCACCGCCCGCCAGGCCCTGCTCGAAACCGTGCAGCTGGCCCAGCTCGCCGACCGCCTCGGCTACACCCGCTTCTGGGTGAGCGAGCACCACAATACCCACACGCTGGCCGGCTCTACGCCCGAGGTGCTCATTGCCCACCTCGGCAGCCAGACGCAGCACATCCGGCTGGGCTCGGGCGGCGTGATGCTGCCGCACTACTCGGCCCTGAAAGTGGCCGAAAACTTCCGCCTGCTCGAAAACCTGTTTCCCGGCCGCATCGACCTGGGCATGGGCCGCGCCCCCGGCGGCGACCGCCTCACGGCCCACGCCCTCAACCCCAGCAACACCTTCAGCGAGCAGGATTTCGTGGAGCAGCTCATGGACCTGCAAGCCTATCTGCGCGATGACAAGGTGCCCGACACTATTCACGAGCGGGTGATGGCCGCCCCCCAGGCCCCCACCGTGCCGGAGCTCTGGCTGCTGAGCTCCAGCGGCCAGAGCGGCCTGTTTGCCGCGCATTTGGGCATGGCGTTTTCGTTCGCGCAGTTCATTAATGGGGCGGGCGGCCCGGCGGCCGTGCGCCAGTACCGCGAGCGGTTCCGGCCCAGCCGCGAGCTGGCCGCGCCGCTGGCCAACGTGGCCGTATTCACGTTTTGCGCCGATACCGAGGAAAAAGCCCAGGAGCTGCGCAAAGCCATGGACATGCAGCTCATCCGCTTCAACCGGGGCGAATACCGCACCTTTCCCTCGACCGAAGAAGTGCGTAACCACCGTTTCTCCGCCCAGGACCAGGCCCACCTTGCCTCCAACCGCAACCGCGTGGTGAGCGGCACCCCCGAGCAGGTGCACGCCCAGTTCACCCAGCTGGCCGCCGACTACGGGGTAGATGAAATCACGGCCGTCACCATCACCGCCGATTTTCAGGACCGCCTGCGCTCCTACGAGCTGCTGGCCGAGGCCTTCGAGCTAACGCCCGCGCCGGCCGAACACGAGGCCCAGCTGGCCTGATTGAACGGCTGTCCACTGACGCCTGACAGCGCTCACGACTTCGCCAGCACGGTGTAGCGACCTGTGGATTTGTGTCCCGTTGTTGAACGATGCAGGCGGTTTCCGTTCAACGGCGAAACCCATTAACAATATGTTCTCAATAAAAAAACCCGGCCTTGCAGCCGGGTTTTTTTATTTGAAAAGCAGTCGATTGGCTGAAAAATGCTGAATCAATCCCATTGCAATCCTGAAGACATTCTGGTTTCTTTGGAAAGTTTATTTGGAATGATTCTAAATAGCGAACACCTTTGTGCTCTATTTTGAATCATTCTAAATAAGGTCATGAAATACTTCGTCCCGCTCCTTTCGCTTTCCATTGCGCTGCTACCCGCCACGGGGTTTGCCCAGAATACGCCGTTGCGGCACCATGAGCAGCAGCGCGGCAGCAGTAAGAATGGCACCGTGACGGGCCGCGTGCTGCTGGCCGATGGCCAGCCGGCCGAGCAGGTTTCGGTGCGTCTCAAGGGCAGCGAGCGCGGCACCGTTACCGCCGCCGACGGCAGCTTCGCCTTAAAAGTGCCGGCGGGCTGGCAGGCCTTTGTGGTGAGCTGCCTGGGCTGCCAGGCGCAGGAAGTGGCCGTAGAAGTGCAGCCCGGCCAGGCGGTGGCCCTGCCGCCCTTCACGCTGGCCCGGGGCGAGCAGCAATTGCAGGAAGTGACCGTGGCCGGCGCTAAAAGCCTGAACCAGAGCACGCCCAGCGCGGGCAAAATGCCCATCGCGCCCCTCGACAACCCGCAGGCCACGCTCACCATTGAGCGGCCGGTGCTGGAGCAGCAGCAGGCCCTGCGCCTGAGCGACGTGCTGACCAACGTGGCCGGCGTGTACGTGATGGGCACTACGGGCGGCGCGCAGGAGGAAATCGCCAGCCGGGGCTTCGCCTACACCAGCGCCAACACCTTCAAAAACGGCGTGCGCTTCAACAACGGCATCATGCCCGAAGTAAGCTCCCTGGAGCGCATGGAGGTGCTGAAGGGCAGCGCGGCCATTCTGTACGGCAACGTGGCGGCGGGCGGCATCCTGAACCTGGTGACGAAGAAGCCGTTGTTTGAGCGCGGCGGCTCGGTGGGGCTGCGGGTGGGCAGCTACGGTTTCGTGAAGCCGCAGTTCGACGTATACGGCGCGGTGGGGGAGAGCCGGCAAGTGGCCTTCCGCCTGAACGGCACCTGGGAGCGCGCCGACAGCTACCGCGCCGGCGTGAAGAGCAACCGCGTGTACGTCAACCCCTCGCTGCTGTTCCGGCTGTCGCCTAAAACCGAGCTGGTGATTGAAGGCGACTATCTGCGCGACAACCGCACGCCCGACTACGGCATCGGGGCTATCGGCTACGAGATTCAGGAATCGCGCAGTCGCTTCCTGAACGTGGCCGACGCCACCAACGCCACCAACCAGACCAGCGCTACCGCCACCCTCACCACCCGCCTCAATAGCACCTGGCAGGTGCGGGCCGTGGGCTCGTTCCAGCGCTACGACAACGAGCTGCGCAGCGCTGCCCGCCCCACCAGCATTGTGGGCACCACGGCCGGCCGCCGCTACGGCGACTGGCAGCGCGGCCTGCAACGCACCCAAACGGCCGAGAACTATTACCTCGCGCAGGTCGACCTCACCGGGATGCTCCGCACCGGCCGCATTGGCCACACCGTGCTGGTGGGCGCCGATGCCGACCAGTACAACACCAACACGCTGGCCTTCATCTCTCAGGCCTACGACTCGCTCAACATCCTCAATGCCAGCCGGGTGCTGGGCCAGCCTAAAGGCCGGGTAACGGGTTTCGACGCCATGCGCTACAACACCCGCACGCTGGGCAACACCCGCCGCGCCGGCTTCTACGCGCAGGACCTCATCGGCCTGACTGACCAAGTGAAGGTGCTGGCCGGCATGCGCTGGAGCTACCAGGAAACCCCCAGCGACGTGTACACTTATCCGGCCCTGGCGCTGCCGGCCACCAACGCGCCCACGGTAGCCGAAAACCGCCGCTACGACAATGCCTTCTCGCCCCGCCTGGGCCTAGTGTATCAGCCCGTGAAAACGACGGCCATTTTTGCCTCGTATTCCAATTCCTTCACCCCGAATTCCGGCGTCGATGTGCGGGGCAATAACCTGGCCCCTTCGCTCATCGACCAGTACGAAGTCGGTATCAAAAATGACCTGTTTAAAGGAGCTTTGTCGGCCAACGTGACGGCCTACCGCATCGTGAACAGCAACCAGGCTCAGAGCGTGCTGCCCACCGACCCGCGCTTTGCCACCGCCGCCACTGCCAGCCCGCAGGAGCTGGCCGGCCAGGTCACCAGCAAGGGCATAGAAGTCGATATCCAGAGCCGGCCTGTCAATGGCATCTCGCTCATTGCCGGCTACAGCTACAACCACACGGCCTACACCCGCAGCAACCTCTACGAAGACGGCAGCCGCCTGCGCTACAACCCCGCCCACACGGCCAATGCCAGCCTGTACTACAGCTTTGCCAACGTCTTCGCCAACAACAACTTCCTGCGCGGCCTCAGCGCCGGCCTGACGACCTACTACGTGGGCGACCGCCTGGCCGGCCGCAATCCCCGCCTGCTCGACCCCACCACCGGCAAGCCCTGGGCCACGAACGGCACGGCATCGGCCGATGCCTTCAAGCTCATTGCTCTGCCCAACTATTTCCTCTTTGACGCCTCGGTGGGCTATGCCTACGAGCGGTTTTCGGTGCGCTTCAAAATGGCCAACCTGCTCAACGAGTTGAGCTACAACGTGCACGACGACAACAGTATCAACCCCATCGCGCCCCGCACCTTCGCCACCACCCTCACTTACAAGCTGTAGTTGAACCCCGATGAGCCCGACCAAAACCCTTTTCCGCAATATCCACCTTTGGCTGGGCCTGGGCACCGGCCTGCTTATCGTGTTCGTGTGCCTCACGGGCAGCGTGCTGGCCTTCGAGCAGGAAATAGAGCAGGCCTGGTACCCGGCGCGCTACTTCGTGGCCCCCGCCACCACGCCGCGCCTGCCGCTGACGCAGCTGGCCGAGGCCGTGAAAGCCTATAAGCCCAAAGCCAGAATCAGCAGCTTCAAGCTCTACGCCGACCCCGCCCGCACCGTGGAAGTAAGCCTGGCCGGCGATGCCAACGGTAAGGAAGCACAGGGGAACGCGCGCGGCGGTGCGGGCCAGATGCCCGGCAAAGGCGGCCCCGGCAAAGGAGGCAAGGGCAAAGGCGCGGCCGGCCCCCGCATCTTCGTGAATCCCTACACGGCCGCCGTCACGGGTGAGCTGAACCCGCGCGACAACTTCTTCAAAACCGTGGAGCAGCTGTACCGCGGCCTAGTAGCCGGCAAAACCGGCAAGCTGGTGATGGGCGTGAATTCCGTGGTGTTCCTGTTCATCCTCGGCACCGGGCTGGTGCTGTGGTGGCCCACCGCCCGCAAGGCCCTCAAGCCGCGCCTGACGGTGAAGTGGGGCAGCAACTGGAAGCGCCTGAACCACGATTTTCACATCTCGCTGGGCTTTTATGCCGCCGTGTTCCTGTTCATCATGGCCCTCACGGGCGTGGGCATGTCGTTCGATTGGGTGGGCACGGGCATCAATAAGCTCACCCACTCGCCCCTGAAGCGGCCCGAACCTCCCACCTCGGCCGCGCCCGTTGTGGGCGGCACCGCGCCCTTGGCCGCCGATGCCATGCTGGCCCTGGCCCGCCAGCAGGCCCCCGATGCCGAGTCATACTCCGTGCAAATGCCCAAGGAGCCTACCGGCAGTATTCGGGTGGCCATCCTGCGCCCCGGCGCCATCACCGAAAGTGCTACCTATGAAGTCTATCTCGACCAGTATTCGGGCCGGATAATCAGCAGTCAGACTTATGCGCAAAAGCCGGTGGGCCAGCGTATCCGGGGTTTGTTCAAGCCGGTGCACACGGGAGCTATTGGGGGCTTGCCAACCAAAATTCTGGCTTTTACTATCGGCCTGTTGGGAGCCACCTTTCCCATTACGGGCACCATTATGTGGTGGAACCGGCGGCGCAAAAGCCGTCGGGCACGGCCGGTTGAAAATGTAATTTTGGTTGGAATGAATTGAATCTGGGTTGATTGGTTTGAGCTAAGTATTGTTCAATCGGATAAATTCTTGTCAAGAATATAAAGGTCTGGTAATAAGTTGGTTTTTGGTAACTCATTCCCATTTTGGTGCTGACTTTCCCATTTAGATGCAATTTAAATAAGTGCGAAAAAGTAAAATTATTGATTGTTAGCTGGTTAGGCAACTGGCTGAAGGGTGGCTGGAAGATTGTGTCTGGCATAGGCGGACACTCTAATCAGCTACTTATGTTTAAACTATACCCCTTGGTGCGCGTCGTTTTGGTGGCGCTTGTTTCTTTGAGTATGACCGGAAAAGCCTGCGCCGAGCAGGTGCAGTACGCGACCTCCGTAGCCACCTCCGCGTTTGCTGCTAATACCGAGCAAGCGGTGGACGGCTCGCTTATGACCGCTGCTACGCTTTCAGCCCCGGCTCTGGGTGCTTCCCGGCTCCGGTTGGTCTTTAGCTCGATGGTGCAGTCGGGCGGCCGGGTCGGATTGGTTATTCAGGCCGGCTCAACCCTGGATGTGTCGCTCCTAAACAACATGTCGATTCGTACCTACATGAACTCGAACTCGGGGTACGAAGAAAATATTGCCGTGAATAGTCTGGTGACCCTGAGCGCGCTGAGCGGGGGCAAGGCCAACGTGGAATTCACTGCTGGTAAGCCCTTCAACCAGATTGAGCTGCGGGTTGGAGGGTTGATTAATGCCAGCCTGGACGTGGATTTATTTGCCGCCTATGCCCCCCTCGCGGCCCCACTGCCGGTAGAGCTGGCCATTTTTCAGGGCAAAAGCACTGCTGCCGGCACCTCCCTGAGCTGGAGCACGGCTTCGGAGCGCAATAGCGACTATTTCGTGGTAGAGCGGGCCGATGACTCGCCGGAGAGCTTCCGGGCCATTGGCCAGGTGCAGGGGGTGGGCACCGCGTCGCAGCTCACGCAGTACAGTTTCGTGGATGCTCGCCCCAAGTCGTTGTGCTACTATCGGCTGCGGCAGGTCGACCGCGACGGCACCAGCAGCATCAGCCCCGTGGTGGTCGTGAAAAATGCAGCCTTCAGTCAGCGGCTGGTTGTTTATCCCAGCCTTACCATTGAAAACGTGACGGTTATGGGGGTGCTCGGCACTCGCTTTGCCCTGTGCGACCAACTCGGGCGGCAGTTGCAAACGGGAGAAGTACTGGCTTCACAGTCGGTGCTCGACGTGCGCGCCCTGCCCGCCGGCATCTACTTTGTGCGCGACCTGAGCACCGGCACCAGCACCCGTTTCGTGCGCTCCACCAGGTAACCCCGACGGGCCCTGCTACCCGATTAGCTAACTGACCAAGTGCCCCGTATGTAGTGATTCGGGGCACTTGCTGTTTCAGGCAAATGTCTCCCAGCCCAGCTTCAGAATAAATACGCTAACCACCGCCAAAAACAGCACCCGCACGAAGCCCGTGCCTTGGCGCATGGCCACCCGCGCCCCCAGCGTGGCGCCCAGCACATTGCACACCGCCATGGGCAGCGCCACCTGGTACAACACCTGCCCGGTCGAGACGAAGTAGGCCAGCCCGGCAATGTTGGTGGCCACGTTCACCACTTTGGCCGAGGCTGAGGCGGCCAGGAAATCGTAGCCAAACAGCCCCACGAAGGCAAACAGCAGCAAGCTGCCCGTGCCCGGCCCAAAAAAGCCGTCGTAAAACCCGATGCTCGCGCCCAGCGCCACGCCCGTCCACAGCTCGCGGCGGCCGTGCAGGCGGGGCGCATGCAGGCTGCCAAAATCCTTGCGCCAGAAGGTGTAGGCGGCCATCAGCACCAGCAGGGCCAGCACCAGCGGCTTCACCAGCTCCTTGTTCAGGCCGCTCACGGCGCGGGCACCCAGCAGCGCGAAGCAGCCCGCTACTACCGCCGCCACCGCCACCGTGCGCCAGCGAATGGGTACGCCCGTCAGGCCCTTCAGGTAGCGATATGCCGACGCCGAGGTGCCCGCCAGGCTGGCCACTTTGCCCGTGCCCAGCACCGTAGGAATGGGCGTGTCTTTGGGCAGCAGCAGCAGCAGGGCCGGCAGCTGAATGAGCCCGCCGCCGCCCACCATCGAATCAATAAAACCGGCCAGAAAGGCGAAAAAGCTCAATAGCGCCAGGGTAGTCAGGCTGATGCCATCCATCATAAAAGCCTTGGTTAAAACAGTGGCCGATTAGCATGGCCGGCGAGCGAAAAGAGTAGCCCGAACAGAAGCGCGAAAATGCCCAGACAAAGCATAATCGGCTTGAAATTGCTTTTCAGTGGAGCCGTTTGCCACTCAGGTATAAACCTGCGGCAATACGCTTCCAGCCCCAGGCCACCGAGTATGTTAAAAGTCCATGAAAGCCATATAGAAGCTGGCGGGCCGGTCAGTCGGGCCACCAGGAAAAGCACGATGATTGTGTAGCCAATGCTGCCCCACAAAACAACGCAGGCCGTCTTGGGCTGCCGGACATCCTTCAGGTTCTGGAATGCCATCACCCCACCCACTATCGTATTAAAAAACAACGACAAGAGCCTGATTCCTCCTGCCGAATAGAGGCGTTGGTAGGGCACACTGGTGAGTGATGCTGCGTTTTCGGCCTGCATCACACGCTAGAACGGCGGCTCCTCGCCGAAGCTGTTGCTCTTCGGAAACGGCACCGGCGACTCGTTAATCTTCGAGCCCAGCCGGATGGTGTTCGGGGCGAAAGGGCTTGGCTCGTTGTCGAAGTTGCTGGCGGGCAGGCCCATGGGCTGGTAACCGCTGTCGAAGCCGCCGCCCACGCCATCGAGGTCGGCAAACTTGGTGTACTTGCCGATGAACTTGAGCTGCACGGTTTCGAGCGAGCCGTTCCGGTGCTTGGCGATGATGACTTCGCCCACGCCCTGCGTCGAGTTGCCTTCGGCATCCTGGTCGAGGCCGTAATATTCGGGGCGGTAAAGGAAGATAACCATGTCGGCATCCTGCTCGATGGAGCCCGATTCACGCAGGTCACTCAGCTGGGGCTTCTTGTCGCCGCCCCGGGTTTCCACCGAACGCGAAAGCTGCGACAGGGCCAGTACGGGAATATTTAGCTCCTTAGCAATGCCCTTGAGGGCCCGCGAGATGCTGGCAATTTCCTGCTCACGGTTGCCGCCCCGGCCGTCGGTGTTGCCGCTCATCAGCTGCAGGTAGTCGACGATAATCATCTGCACGTCCTTCTGCGAGCGCAGGCGGCGGCACTTGGTGCGCAGCTCCCGAATGCTCAGGCCCGGCGTGTCATCAATATAAATCGGCGCGGCCGAGAGGGCCGTGATTTTGTGGTTGAGCTGCTGCCACTCGTGGTCGGCGAGGCTGCCCTTCTTGATTTTCTCCGAATCTAGCTCCGCCTCGGCCGAAATCAGACGATTGACGAGCTGCAGCGAGGACATTTCCAGCGAGAAAATGGCCACGGCTTTCTTGAAATCAACCGCCGCGTTGCGCATGGCCGATACCACGAAAGCAGTTTTCCCCATCCCTGGCCGGGCCGCAATAATCACAAGGTCAGATGGTTGCCAGCCGCTAGTGACGCGGTCCAGCGCCGTGAAGCCGGTGGGTACGCCGGTCAGGCCGTCGGCCTGGTTTTTCTTTTCTTCGAGCTCCTTGATGGCTTTGCCCATCAGGCTCCGCATATCGTCGAAGTTCTTGCGGATGTTCGATTCCGACACCTCGAACAGGGCCGATTCGGTATCGTCGAGCAGCTTGAATACGTCGGTGGTATCCTCGAAGGCATCGCGCTGGATTTCGCTCGAAATCCGAATCAGCTCGCGCTTGATGGCGGTTTCGGTGATGATGCGGGCGTGGTACTCGACGTTGGCCGCCGAGTTCACTTTCAGCGTGAGGTTGGCTACATAGAAGGGGCCGCCGGCGGCTTCAAGCTCGCCCATCTCGCGCAACTCGTGTACCACGGTGAGCTGGTCGATGGGCTCCGACTTATCGAACAGCCGGATAACGGCGCGGTAAATGCGCTGGTGGGCATCTTTGTAAAAGCTCTCGGGCTTGAGCAGGTCAATAACCGAGGTGAGAGCGTCTTTTTCCAGCATTAGAGCACCAAGCACGGCCATTTCGAGCTCGGGGGCCTGGGGCGGCAGCTTGCCGGCCGCACTGGCATTTTGAGGAACCACCATGCCGCCCCGATTGGTCCAGGCCGCTTTGGCGCGGGCGGCGGATTGCTTCAGGCGGTCGTCCATCTGGTCGGGCATAGGGGAATTGGGGAACTAAAGTAACGAAATAGCGGAGACGAGGAAACCGGCCGGGAAAATAAAACCGGGCCGGCCGTGATATATACAAAGCTAACCCCGCCAACGGAGAAAAGATTGGTGGACAAATTCGATTCTTTTGGTTATGGAATGGCGGCGGCAGCCGGTAGTTTGTAATTTCGCGCCCCACCGAAATAGTTTTTGGTTTCTTGTTTCTGGTGGCTGGTTGAACGTTAGCTACGTTAGCCGCTACCCCCCTTAGCCTTTTCGGATGGCGGGGTACAAATCAGTGCGTAGAATCCAGCATAAAGTGTCCTGAATCAACTCCTTTGGAACCAGCAACCAGCAACCAGCAACCGGTAACCCCCCCAGAAGCCATTCACCTCATCGCGGTGGGCGGCAGCATTATGCACAACCTGGCGCTGGCCCTGCACCGCCGGGGTGCCCACGTCACGGGCTCCGACGACGAGATTTTTGAGCCCGCCAAAGGCCGCCTTGCCGCCGCCGG
The DNA here is from genome assembly GCF_012275535.1 of Hymenobacter artigasi. GTDB lineage: Bacteria > Bacteroidota > Bacteroidia > Cytophagales > Hymenobacteraceae > Hymenobacter > Hymenobacter artigasi. The sequence continues at coordinate 115,781 of NZ_JAAVTK010000013.1, forward strand.
CCTGCTGCCCGCTCAGGAAGGCTGGGATGCCGCCCGCATCACGCCCGACCTGTCGGCCGTCATCGTGGGCATGCACGCCCGACCCGACAACCCCGAGCTGCTGCGGGCCCAGGAGCTGGGCCTGAAAATCCACTCCTTCCCCGAGTATATCTACGAGGCCAGCCGCGACAAGCAGCGCATCGTCATCGGCGGCTCGCACGGCAAAACCAGCATCACGGCCTGCATTCTGCACGTATTGCGTTTCCACGGCCGCAAGTTCGACTACGCGGTGGGGGCTCAGCTGGCGGGCTTCGACTTGATGGTGCAACTGACCGACGATGCGCCCATCATCATCATCGAGGGCGATGAGTACCTGTCGTCGCCGGTGGACCGACGGCCCAAGTTTCACCTCTACCAGCACCACATCGGCGTGATTTCGGGCATCAGCTGGGACCACATCAACGTGTTTCCGACCGAGGAAATCTACCGCGAGCAGTTCCGCATCTTCGCCGATATGACGCCCAAGGCCGGCGTGCTCATCTACGACCGCGACGACGAGCAAACCCAGCTCATCGCCGTGCCCACCAACCCCGACGTGACCTACATCGGCTACGGCCCGCACGAAAACGTTATCCGCGACGGCCGCACGTTCCTCATCACCAAAAAAGACGAGGAAGTGCCCGTGCAGGTGTTCGGCGAGCATAACCTGCGCAATATCTCGGCCGCTAAGGAAGTGTGTAAGCAGCTGGGCATCAAGGGAAAGGATTTCTTTCGGGCAGTAGCCACGTTCCCCGGCGCGGCGCGGCGGCTGGAGCTGGTGCGCGAAGGCACTACATCGGTGGTCTACAAGGATTTTGCCCACGCCCCCAGCAAGCTAAAGGCCACGGCCACGGCCCTGAAAAAGCAGTTCCCCAAGCGCCGCCTGGTGGCCTGCCTGGAGCTGCACACGTTCAGCAGCCTCAACCCAGCCTTTTTGCCGCAGTACGCGCACTGCTTCGATGCGCCCGACGTGGCTGTGGTCTACTTCAACCCCCACGTGCTGGAGCACAAGCGCCTGCCGCCGCTGGCCGCCGCCACCGTGGCCGAGGCTTTCCAGCGGCCGGATATCAAAGTGATAACCGACAGCGCCGAGCTGGCCGCATTCTTAAGAAGCCAGACCTGGGACAAAGCCAACCTGCTGCTCATGTCGTCGGGCACGTTCGACGGGCTGGACTTGAATGGCCTGGCGGCAGAAATTGTGGGTTGATTGAATACGTGACGTTCCGGTCTGACCGCCCTAGGCGGTCCGACCGGTTGTCGTTGTTTATCAGAACGTGTTTTTCCTAACTGGTTGCCGGTCTACATCAGACCGTGCTTGCTTCAACTGGTCGGACCGGAGTAGACAACCACCCAAAAAAGCCCGCTATTCAGCGGGCTTTTTTGGTTTCTTATCGGTGGTGATGAGCAGGGCCAGCGCCGTGAGCGCGGCCCTTAGCAGCCATTTATTGCGCGTATTCATTTGACAGGAGCTGCGGAAAAGAGCGAATTATTAATGTCCACTTTCAGGTCGCAGGTGCTGCCGCCCACTTTCTCGCCGCAGGTGGTGCCCACGATGCGTCCGTTTTCAAAATTGAAGAAGCACATGGGGCAGCCCTGACCGGTGATGGTGTAGCGCTCGGCGGTGGGGCGTAGGTAGTAGGTATTGTCGCCGCCGGCGGTGAGGGGCAGGGCCATGGCCCGAAACATGCCGTTGCGCAGGCCCATGCCAATGAGGTAGTAGCTAATGGGCTCGTCGGGGCCGGTGGGGGCTTTGCGCACCTGAATCTTATCGACTACGGTGCCATCGCCAAACTGCCGGATAAAGGCTTGGGCCAGCTCGCTGCGCGGCGTGTTATACTCCGTGGAGCTGTCGGTGAAATGCACGATTTGCCGGCTTTCCGGCTTGGCAATTACTTCGCCTTTGATGCGGTTGGGACTGCCAAACTCGCTGGTAGCCTGCTTGGTGCTTTCGCACGACATGACCAGCAGCAGCACCAAAATGCTCAATAGGCCCAACCCAAGCAAACGCGGAAAAAGCTTCATGGTAGAATAGCAAAAAGTTGGGCCTTAGGAGCCGCTACCTAGCGGCCTTTGTAGTACTTACGCGCTTCCGGCAATTCGCGCTGAATATCGGCGATGCGGGTGCCGTTGGAGGGGTGAGTGGAGAGGAACTCGGGCGGCGAGGCCTGGTTTTCGCGGGCATCCATGCGCTGCCAGAACGTAATAGCACCGTCGGGATTGTACCCGGCCATGGCCATAAAAATCAGGCCCAAGTGGTCGGCCTCCGATTCCTGGTTGCGGCCGTAGCGCAACAGGCCCAGCTGCGAGCCCACGCCAAACGCCTGCAACGCCAGCTGCTGCGTAGCGGGCGCATTGGTGGAAAGGGCAGCCGACAGCGCCTGCCCGCCCAACTGCTGCACCAGGCCCTGGCTCATGCGCTCGGAGCCGTGCTTGGCTACGGCGTGCGCAATTTCGTGCGACATCACCACGGCCAGGCCGTTTTCGTCCTGCGTAATAGGCAGAATACCGGTGTAAACGGCCACTTTGCCGCCGGGCATACACCAGGCGTTTTGCTGCTTGTCGTCCTGAATCACATTGAATTCCCACTGGTAGCCGGCCAGCTGGTCGGAGGCGTTTTGCTGGCGGAAATACGTTTCTACCGCCGCCTGAATGCGTTGGCCCACGGTGCGAACCATGGCCACCTGCTGCGAGCTGGTGGAGAGCGGGCCTTTGGCAATAACCTCGCGGTATTGCGTGGCAGCCAGGGTGTTGATTTCGCTGTCGCTCACCAGGCTGAGCTGGCGGCGGCCCGTGATGGGCACCGTAGAGCAGGCGGAAAGCAGGGCCAGACTGGCCACGAGGGTGAGTTTTTTGAGCATGAGCATGAGTGAAAAAGTGGAAGAATGCGCCGGCCCCACGCCAACGTGGCGGGCTCCGGCGCGGGCTGCCGTTGCGGGCTATACGGGGGCAGGGCGGGGTAAAGTTTTGGCCGGGCCGGGCCGGCGGGCCGTAAAAAGGGGCCGGCCGATGGCCGTAAGCCAGCGGGGAGCCGTAGTTTTGACTTATCTACGACCCGCCTTTCCCGTCGCCATGAAAATCATCTGCATCGGCCGCAACTATGCCGACCACATTGCCGAGCTGCACAACGAGGTGCCCTCCGCGCCCGTTATCTTTATGAAGCCCGAAACGGCGCTGCTGCAACGCGGCCAGCCGTTTTTCATCCCCGAATTCTCGCAGGATATTCACCACGAACTAGAGTTGGTGCTGCGTGTGAGCAAGAACGGCCGTCACATCGACGAGTCGTTTGCCCTTAATTATTTCGATGCTATTGGCCTGGGTATCGACTTCACGGCTCGCGACCTGCAGGCCGAGCTCAAGAAAAAAGGCCTGCCCTGGGAGCTGGCCAAAGCCTTCGATGGCTCGGCCCCGATTTCGACCACCTTCAAGCCCGTGGCCGACTTTGCCGACCTGGCCAACATCAATTTCCACCTCACCGTGAACGGCGAAACCCGCCAGACCGGCAACTCCGGCCTGATGCTGCACCCGTTCGCCAAAATCATCAGCTTCGTTTCAAAATACATCTCCCTGAAAATGGGCGACCTTATTTTTACCGGCACCCCCGCCGGCGTGGACCCCGTAAAAATGGGCGACCAGCTGGAAGGATTCCTGGAAGGGGAGAAGCTGCTGGAGCTGGGCATCCGGTAAGAATAATTAGAACGATGTAGGGACGCATCCTGGCGTCTTGGCGTTGAACGGTTGGGCTGTGAACGAGTCTGATTGGCGCGGTGGTGGAGACGTAAGGATGCGTCTCTACATCCGTTGATGAAAAGAATTAGCTGAATTAAAAGAAGCGTTATTGTGCAAAAGGGAAAGCTAACTGTGCGGTTGATAGGAAGTGTGTTTTTGGTGCTGCTGGCATGGCGGGTAGGAGGGCAGGAGGCCGACACTTCCGACCGCGACCGCGCCCCCGGCGAGCTGCTGAATGCCGGGCGGGCTACCGTGGCGCCGGGGTATTTTATGTTTCCAATTGCGCCGGGCAAGCCGGGCTTCCTGGCCGGGAGCATGGGCGAATTGCGGCCCAACCACTTCCACGGTGGCCTCGACATCAAGACCGGCGGCGGGGTGAACCAGCCCGTGTACGCCGCCGCCGATGGCTACGTGTCGCGCCTCAAGCAGTCGTCGTTCGGCTACGGCAACGTGCTCTACATCACCCACCCCAATGGCCTGACCACCGTGTACGGCCACCTCAACGAATTCAAAGGGGCCTTCGCGGCTGAGCTGCTGCGCCGGCAGTACGACAAGCAGAGCTACGAGCTGGAATGCTTCTTCGAGAAGGACCGGTTTCCGGTGAAGCGGGGCGAGCTGGTGGCCCTGAGCGGCAACACTGGCGGCTCGGCCGGCCCGCACCTGCACTGGGAAGTGCGCGATGCCCAGGACCGGCAGTACAACCCCCTGCAATGGGGCGGCTTCCCCGAGATTCAGGACCACGTGGCCCCTACGCTGCAGGCATTTGCGCTGGAGCCGCTTACTATTGAGGCGCGGGTGAAGAACGTGTTTGCCAAGGCGCTGTTTGCGCCGAAAGTGCAGCCGGGGCCGGGCGTGGCTACCACCTGGGCCGATACCATCAGTGCCTTTGGCACGGTGGGCGTGCTGGTGCAGGGCTTCGATAGGTTTGACAATGCCTGGAATCGCAACGGCATCCAGCGGGTGGCCATGACGGTGAACGGGCAGCCGTTTTACCAACACAACATCGACGCGATTCCCTTCCCGACGGGCACCCGGCAGGTGGGCAACTTCGTCGATTTCCTGTATCAGAATACCCAGGGCCGCACCCTGCAAAAGCTGTGGGTAGACGATGGCAACGACCTGCTGATGTACGCCACCACCAGTCCCACCAAGGGCCGCCTGACCGTGGAGGCCGGCAAAATCTATAACGTCGACATCACCCTGGCCGACTCCTACAACAACCAGACGGCCCTGCACTTGGTGCTGCGCGGCGAGCAGCCCGAATACTTCAAAACCCGCGCCGCCGGGGTGAAAAAGCCCGCCCTGCGCTTCGAGGTGACGCGCAACTTGCTGAAAGCCGTGGCCGCCGACCCCAGCGCTGACTCAGTAGGAGGCAACCTGGTGCTGCTGCGCGGCAACCGCCGCCTCGAAATCAAGCCGAGCTACACCCAGAACAGCGAAAACGTGTACCTCTACGACCTGCGCGCCGGCCTGCCCGATTCCATTCGCTTCGGCACCATCACCAAGAAATTCGACCGGCAGGTAATGATTCCGGCCGGCAAGGAAACCAACTACGCCACGGCCAAGCTCAACGTGATGTTCGGCAAGGAGAGCCTGTTTGGCAATATCTACCTCGGCACCAGCTACAAGCCCGAGCCCACGGGCAGCGGCTTCTGGACGGTGGGCTCGCCGCTGCTGCCGCTCTACCACACGGCCACCCTCACCCTCAAGCCCGCCACCCCGCCCGCCGACCCGGCCCGCACCGCCATCTACACGGCCACGGCGGCCGGCGGCAAGGCCTACCTGGGCGGCAAGTGGGACGAGCAGGGCAACATCACGGCCAACATCCGCCAGTTCGCCTCCTACCGCATCCTCACCGATACCGTGGCCCCCAAGGGCAGCCTAATCGGGCGGCCCGGCGGGCAGGTGCTCTTCCGCGTCGGCGACGACCTTTCCGGCCTGGCCACCTACCGCCTGCTGGTGGGCGGAAAATTCCGAATGCTGCGCTTCGAGCACAAGAATTCCACCCTGTTTTCGGTGCCGACCGATACGCTGGGTGCCCGCTTGAAAGGCCCCGCAGAACTGCGCCTGACCGACCAGGCGGGGAATGAGCGGGTAATTCCGCTGAGCCTTTGATAGGGTAGGAGGGTATGGGGGTAAGAGGGTATGAGGTGATTCTAACGCCTGCCTAATGCCTGATGACGAACCATCCTTTTGCTCACATTAACCTCCTACCCCCATACCCTCTTACCCTCATACCCTAACAACCATGTCCCTCGAACCCGGCCAACCCGCCCCCGATTTCACCGCCCAGGACCAGGATGGCAACACCGTCAGCCTGCACGAGCTGCGCGGCCAGAAAGTCGCCCTCTACTTTTACCCGAAGGATGACACCCCCGGCTGCACCGCCCAGGCCTGCAACCTGCGCGACCACCAGGAGGAGCTCAAAGCAAGCAACATCAAAGTCATCGGCGTGAGCATCGACGGTGCGGCGGCCCACCAGAAATTCGCCCTCAAGTACGACCTGCCCTTCCCGCTGCTCGTCGACACCGACAAAACCATCGTGCAGGCCTACGGCGTTTGGCAGGAAAAGAAAAATTACGGCAAGACCTACATGGGCACCGTCCGCACCACTTTCCTGATTGACGAAAACGGCCTGATTGAAAAGGTTATCAAGAAAGTAGACACCAAGGAGCACGCCGCGCAGCTACTGAAGTAGCCGCCACCGATTGCGGCCTATCGTAACCGATTGCAATAGGCAGCCCTCAAAAAAGGCCCCTTTGCCCATCCCGCCGTTTACTACCTTTACCCCTGAACCCAACTATTCCCGACATGACCGATACCACCGCCAAGACCGTCGAAAAACCTGAAAAGACGAACGAGGAGCTCAAGGAAATTGCCACCCAGGTGCGCCGCGACATCGTGCGCATGGTGCACGCCGTGAACTCGGGCCACCCCGGCGGCTCGCTCGGCATCACCGATTTGCTGGTGGCGCTCTACTTCAAGGTGATGAAGCACCACCCCGAGCCCTTTGACATGGACGGCAAGGACCAGGACCTGTTCTTCCTGTCTAACGGCCACACCTCGGCCACCATGTACTCGTGTTTGGCCCGCTCCGGCTACTTCCCCGTCAGCGAGCTGAGCACGTTCCGCAAGCTCAATTCGCGCCTCCAAGGCCACCCCACTACCCACGAAGGCCTGCCGGGCGTGCGCGTGGCCTCGGGCTCGCTGGGCCAGGGCCTGAGCGTGGCCTGCGGCGCGGCCCAGGCCAAAAAGATGAACGGCGACAAGCAGCGCGTGTTCGTGCTCATGGGCGACGGCGAACTGGAAGAAGGCCAGAACTGGGAAGCGGCGCTCTACGCCAGCCACCACAAAATCGACAACCTGATTGGCATCGTGGACCGCAACGGCCAGCAGATTGACGGCTCGACCGACGAAATCGGCGGCCTCGGCGACATTGGGGCGAAGTTCAAAGCCTTCGGCTGGCACGTCATCGAAGGCGACGGCAACCACTTCGATGCCCTCATCACCCTGCTCGAAAACTGCGTAGCCGCCACTGGAAAGGCCCGGCCCGTCATGTTCGTCATGGACACGAAAATGGGCTTCGGCGTTGACTTTATGATGGACGGCCACAAGTGGCATGGCGTGGCACCGAACGATGCCCAGCTGGCCACCGCGCTCGATGAGCTGAAAACCGGGACGGAAGGCGACTACTAGGCATGTGGTATTCGGCGCGGCGTCAACCTCACCCCCTGACCCCCTCTCCAAAAAAGAGGGGGCACCGGCTCGTGATGGTGATTCCTCAGCCGGAATTAATAGGAGCATTTCCGGTGCCCCCTCTTTTTTGGAGAGGGGGTCAGGGGGTGAGGTGGACGGGGAGGGCGCTATTTTTTTTGCTGGCACTGCTGATTTTTAACAGCACAACCCACGCCCAAAACGCTCCCGTCGAAAAGCCCAAAGTCACCCGCATTCTCTTCCTGCTCGATGCCTCGGGCTCGATGATGGCCCCCTGGGAGGGCCAGCCCCGCTGGGAAGTGGCCAAGCGCATGCTCAGCAAAATGGTCGACTCGCTCAACGCCTACCCCAACCTGGAGCTGGGCCTGCGCGTGTACGGCCACCAGTACCCGAACTCCGAGAAAAACTGCCAGGACTCCAAGCTGGAAGTGGCCTTCGCGCCGCGTAACGCCGCCGCCATCAAGAAGAAGCTGACGACCCTCAAGGCGCAGGGCAACACGCCCATCACGTATTCGCTGGAGCAGTCGGCCAACGATTTTCCCACTGATAAGTCCTCCCGCAACGTGCTGCTGCTGATAACCGACGGCCTCGAATCGTGCAACCGCGACCCCTGCGCGGCTTCCATCGCCCTGCAGCGCAAGCACGTTTTCCTCAAGCCCTTCGTCATTGGCATTGGGGCCGAGCGCGATTTTGGCCAGCAGCTCGCCTGCCTCGGGCAGTACTACAACGCCGCCGAGGTCGCCACCTTTCGCACGGTGATGAACGACGTAATTGCCAAAACGCTGAGCAAAACCACCGTCTCGGTGAATCTCACCGATGCCAACGGCAAGCCCGTGGAAAGCAACGTCAACATGACGTTCGTCAACAACGTGACCGAGCAGCCGGAGTACAACTATGTGCATTACCGCGACGCCCAGGGCAAGGCTGATGTCGTGGACATCGACGCCCTCCAGAGCTACGACCTTGTGATAAACACCGTGCCGCCCGTGCGCCAGGCCAACATCCCCATCACCCCCGGCAAGGCCAACGTGCTCACCTACAAAACGTCCCAGGGCACCCTCTGGCTCCAGAATCCACCTCTCACACCCAACCCGTATGGTACCATCCGGGCAGTAGTGCGTAGTCCGGCGGGGACCACCGTCACGGCCGGCACCTTCGGCACCCGCCAGAAGCTGCTGGCCGGCAACTACGAAGTGGAAGCGCTGACCCTGCCGCGCACCGTGCGCCGCATCACCATCAAGCAAGGCCAGGAATACGCTTTCACCTACGATGCCCCCGGCACCCTCAATATTACCTCCGACCTGAAAGGCTACGGCAGCATCTACCAGCTGAATGACGATGAATCTCAAACCTGGATATATTCCTTGCCGGATGGCGGCAGCAGCAAAATCAACCTGCCCATGCAGCCGGGAGCCTACCGGCTGGTGTTCCGAACCAAAACCAGCATCGGCAGCAAGTTTACTGATGTGCGCAATTTCAGTATTCGGAGCGGGCAGACGACATCAGTAGCCATTTTTGGGAAATGACGTGAGAACGGAAACTCCCCTCCTTTTTTAAGGAGGGGACATTTTCACGCAGTGAAAATTGGGGTGGTTGCGTTCGTTGAACGATGCGCACCAAAAAACAAAGCCAAGTCGCCATGGACAACTACCACAACCTGTCGCAAAAAAAAGACGACCGCCGCACGCTCCGAAACATCCTCACCCCCGCCGAGGCAACCCTATGGAAATCCCTAAAAGGTGGCCAGCTAGCCGGCCGCAAGTTTCGCCGCCAGCACAGCGTTGGAGCCTATATTCTGGATTTCTATTGCCCCGAAGAAAGAATAGCCGTGGAGCTTGATGGTGCCGGCCACTACACTGCAGCGGGGAACCTGCACGACGCTGCCCGCACTGCCTACCTCAATACGCTTGGTATTCAGGTTGTCCGATTTGAGAATAAATTGATTTGGTCGGCCCTGGAAACTGTATTGCAAGCCATTGTAAGTAAATTTCATACTGTTTGATTTTTTTGGTGCGAGTCGTTCAACGAACGCAACCACCCCAATTTTCACTGCGTGAAAATGTCCCCTCCTTAAAAAAGGAGGGGAGTTTGTTCTAACGAAACCTCCTTAATATACCCATGAAAGACTTCCCCTACACCGAATCCAAAGACACCCGCAGCGGCTTCGGCGCTGGCCTGGCCGAGCTGGGCACCACCCACCCCAACGTAGTAGCCCTCTGCGCCGACCTCACCGGCTCGCTCAAGATGGACGCCTTCAAAAAGGCCTTTCCCGAGCGGTTTTTCCAGGTGGGCATTGCCGAGGCCAACATGATGGGCGTGGCCGCCGGCATGACCATTGGCGGCAAAATCCCCTTCACGGGCACCTTCGCCAACTTCAGCACCGGCCGCGTGTATGACCAGATTCGTCAGAGCATTGCCTACTCCGGCAAGAACGTGAAAATCTGCGCCTCCCACGCCGGCCTCACGCTGGGTGAAGACGGCGCCACCCACCAGATTCTGGAAGACCTGGGCATGATGAAAATGCTGCCCGGCATGACCGTCATCAACCCCTGCGACTACAACCAGACCAAAGCCGCTACCCTGGCCATTGCCGACTACGAAGGCCCGGTGTACCTGCGCTTCGGCCGCCCAGTGGTGCCCAACTTCACGCCCGCCGACCAGAAATTCGAAATCGGCAAAGCCTGGCTGATGAACGAAGGTGCTGATGTAAGCATCTTCGCCACCGGCCATCTCGTGTGGAAGGCCGTGCTAGCCGGCAAGCTCCTGGCCGAGAAAGGCATCAATGCCGAAATTATCAACATCCACACCATAAAGCCGCTCGACGCCGAAGCCATCCTGAAATCGGTGCGCAAAACCCGCTGCGTGGTAACCGCCGAAGAGCACCAGATGAACGGCGGCCTCGGCGACAGCATCGCCCAGTTGCTGGCCCGCGAAGAGCCCCTGCCCCTGGAAATGGTGGCCGTGCACGACAGCTTCGGCGAAAGCGGCACCCCCGACCAGCTGATGGAGAAATATGGCCTCACCGATGCTGCCATTGTAGCAGCCGTTGAAGCAGTGATGAAGCGGAAGAAGTAGCTCTGATTCGGCACTTTCAGCCCGAGCACCCGCGTTGCGTATCTTTAACTAAACTGATAAAACCCGAGGTTATGGAAATTGTGCTGGAAGTGCCGGATAAGGATGCCGCCCGCGTGCTGGAACTCATCAGGGGTATTAAAAAGGTGCGGGTGGTGGCGGTACAGGCCGCGCCTCTGACCCCAACCGCCATCAATTTTCTGAGTGGCTTGCAAGAGGCCGTCGAGAACGTGAAGCGCCATCAGCGCGGCGAAATTGAGTTGCAAAGCTGGGAAAGTTTGTACGCCGAATTAGAAGCAGAATCGGTTGCCGACGATTTGCCGGGCAAGGCTATAGCGGCACCATCGGGTAGCGTAGCTGCACCAGTCAAGCAAAACCGGGAGGTGCCTTCATGAGCTTTGCGATTAAACTGACTCCCGCATTCGCGCGGGATGCCAAGCGACTCAGTAAAAAATTCAGGTCTTTGCCCAACGACCTCGATAGCATAATACTCCAACTGCGTGAGCAGCCGCAATCAGGCACGCCCATCGGTCATCATTGCTATAAAATTCGCCTAGCTATTGCCAGCAAAGGTGGCGGTAAAAGTGGTGGTGCCCGCCTCATCACCTACGTGCAGGTAGTGAATGAAACTGTTTTCCTGCTGGCGCTTTATGATAAATCCGAACAAAGCTCCGTGAGCGACCAGCAGGTGCTGGCCTTACTGGACCTTCTGGAAGAATAGAGCGAAACAAAAATAAGAGCCTCCGCAACTTCAGAAGCTGCGGGGGCTTTTGCTTGTGGATAGGCGGGGCTGTAAGCGGTATTACAAGGCGAAATGCAGCCTGCTATCAACATTTGATGCTTTTCCGCATTAAACCTGCCGGTCGTTTCGGCATCCAACCCCCACTACCTACCGCCTACACCCCGGCCTCCCCGTTTGGAAGACCACGAAATTCTCCTCAAGTTCCAGGACCCCGCCAGCCGCAATCTGGCGTTCAACCAGCTCGTGCGCAAGTACCAGAGTAAGGTGTACTGGCACGTCCGGAAAATGGTGGTGGACCACGACGACGCCGACGACCTCACTCAGGACGTGTTCATCAAGGTCTGGAAGCACCTCGAGAACTTCCGCCAGGATGCCCAGCTTTTTACTTGGATTTACCGCATCGCCACCAATGAGTGCCTGAATTTCCTGAGCAGCAAGCGGCGTAAGTTTCTGCTGCCGCTCACCGACGTGGGGGCCGAGCTGGCCGCCAAAATCGAGGCCGACCCCGCCCTGGCCGGCGATGAGATTGAGCTGAAGCTCCAGCAAGCCATTCTGCGCCTGCCCGACAAGCAGCGCCTCGTCTTCAACCTGCGCTACTACGACGAGATGCCCTACGAGCAGATGGCCGAGGTAACCGGCACCAGCGTAGGTGCCCTGAAAGCCAGCTACCACCACGCCGTGAAAAAAGTAGAAGAATACGTGACCCGCACGGCCGCCGATTAACCCGGCTCTTATACAAATTATTATTCGTTGAATTAAACGTTCGCCACGCGCTATCATCAAACCCTCATGAAACCTGCCTTCAAGCTCGACGCGCACCCCCGGCGGCCCCGCCCGCTGCTGAGCAGCCCGCCCGCCGACTATTTCGATAAGCTCCCAATGCAGATAATGGCCCGGCTGCCCCAGCCCGAAGCCCGCGAAGCTGTGTCGGTCTGGGGCTGGCTCCGCTTTTTGTCGCCGGCGTTGCGCACGGGGGTGGCCTCGGTAGCGGTGCTGGGCGGCTTCGCGGCCTCGTTCTACCTGAGCGGTAGCGCGCCGCTGGTGCCCGCTACGGCCGCCACCGCCTCCCTTGATGCCGTGCCCCGCACCGAGCTGGCCAACTACCTGCTCACTAGCGGGGCCCGCGTCGAAAACTCCGACCTGGCCGTGCTCACCGCCGCCAATCCGGCCATCACCAAAGGCTTCCTACAAGCGTCGGAAGATGAGTTGAACGATGCGCTGGACGCGCAACCTTCCGACGATTCCACGTACCTCTAATTACCGCATTCCTACCTCGCTATCATGTCCGTTTTATCATTCCTTTTTCGTTTGCTGAGCCTTGCCGCCGCGCTGTTGGTTCTTGCGCCGGCTGCCCACGCCCAGAACGGCGCCCGCCGGGGCCAGCGCCTGGGCCAGCTCGAAAACGCCAAAATTGCCTTCATCACCAACCGCGTTTCACTCACCCAGGACCAGGCCCAGAAGTTCTGGCCGCTCTACAACGAGTTTTCGACCCGCCGCCGCGAGCTCAACCGCAGCGGCCGCCTGCTGCGCCGCGACGTGACCGAGGGCATGACCGACCCGCAAATCCGCGACAATTTCACCCAGGCCTTCAACATGCGCCAGCAGGAGCTGAACCTCGAAAAGGAATACTTCGATAAGTTTCAGAAAGTCATTTCCCTGCGCCAGGTAGCCCAGCTGTTTCAGGCCGAGCGCGACTTCACCAAGGAGGTTATCAAGCGCGTGGCCGGCGGCGGCGGCCAGCCGGCTATCGATACCAATTGAGGCAATTTCCTTCTGAGCTATGCCAAGAGGCCGCTGCCCCCGCAGCGGCCTCTTTATTTTTGCGGAATAATCGAAACCGGTAATGACTGGTTTACCCTGAAGCCGGCTGTCATCCTGAGCTTGCGAAGGACCTTAGCACGTCAAAACAGCTTGCAGTAATTCAGAGGCTGTGAGCGTAACAAGGTCCTTCGTCTCTGCTCAGGAAGGCAAACGCGAAATCGACTACAAAATCCGTGAAATCCGCTTAAATCCGATAAATCAGTGGTCCTGACACCCCGCCAACTCTTCCTGCGCCACCAGGCCCAAACCTCCGATTTCCCACTGCTGCTGGAAATTGAGCGGGCCGAGGGCGTGTACATGTACGGCCCCGACGGCCGCCGCTACCTCGACCTCATTTCCGGCATCGGCGTGAGCAACGTGGGCCACCGCCACCCGCGCGTGCTGGCCGGCATCCAGGCCCAGCTCGACAAGTACCTGCACCTGATGGTGTACGGCGAGCTGGTGCAGGCCGTGCCCGCGCAGCTGGCCGAGGCCATCCACCAAACCCTGCCCGCGCACCTCGATTCGGTGTTTTTCACCAACTCCGGCACCGAGGCCATTGAGGGCGCGCTGAAGCTGGCCAAGCGCCACACCGGCCGCACCGAGCTCATTTCCTGCCTCAATGCCTACCACGGCTCCACGCACGGCGCGCTGTCCATCACCGGCTCCGAAGACTTCAAAAACAGCTTCCGGCCGCTGCTGCCCGACGTGCGCCACATCCGCCACAACGACTTTGCCGACCTGATGCTGATTACCGAGCGCACCGCCGCCGTCATCATCGAAACCGTGCAGGGCGAGGCTGGCGTGCGCGTGCCCTCGCTTTATTACCTGCCAGCGCTGCGCCGCCGCTGCCGGGAAGTGGGGGCCCTGCTCATCCTCGACGAAATTCAGTGCGGCTACGGGCGCACCGGCACCATGTGGGCCTTCGAGCAGTTCGGCATCGAGCCCGATATTCTGGTGTGTGCCAAGGGCATGGGCGGCGGCATGCCCATCGGGGCCTTCATTTCGAGCACCGAAATCATGTCGGGCTTCAAAACCAACCCCATTCTGGGGCATTGCACCACCTTTGGCGGGCACCCGGTGAGCTGCGCGGCGGCCCTGGCCACGCTGCAAGTAATGCAGGACGAAAAGCTGGCCGAGGGCGTGGCCGCCAAAGCGGCGCGGTTCCGGGAGCAGCTGCGGCACCCGGCCATCCGGGACGTGCGCGGCTGCGGCCTGCTCATGGCCGTGGAATTCGATTCCTTCGCCGTGCTCAAGCCTATCATCGACTACGCCCTGGAGCACGAAAGCATCCTCACCGACTGGTTCCTGTTTTGCGATAACTCGCTGCGCTTGGCCCCGCCGCTCACCATCAGCAATGCGGAAATTGACGAAGCCTGCGCCGCACTACTGCGGGCCATCGATGCGGTGGTGAAATAGTGAATTGGTGAGTTGGTGAAATGGTGAGTTTGATGTTTGAGCAGCGCGATTTGCGCAGACAGAACATCAAACTCACCATTTCACTAGTTCACCACCTCACCACCTATACCACCTATACCACCACTTTGGGTCGGGGTAATTCGTTGTAATTCAGAAAAGAAGTGCTTTCCTCCTTGATGCGCTCCTTGGGCAGGCCGTCTTTCACGCCCTGCGAAATCTTGCGCACCAGTACGCCCACAATGGCCTTGCGGAAGCCCAGCTTCTCGGCCATCATGATGCAGAAGTCCATCTCGGTATCGTCCACAATGCCATCGGCCAGCATCATGTCCACGAGGTCAAAAATCTGGTCGAAACGCTCCGAATCGGTAGTAGGCAGGTCATTGCTACTGCCTTTGGCACCCGACACCAATGCCTGCACTTCCGACGAGCTGATGCCGTTCTTCTTGCCCACCGCCAGGATGAAATTCATCTCCCGGGCGTCGATATGGCCGTCGGCTTTAGCCAGTGCCGCGAGATTCAACAGGTGGCTTTTGATTTTTTTGGCCTGCTCATTTTCGAAAAAACCGAACATAAACGTGGGAATTAACAAGTGGGAGATGATTTTGGAAACGAAACTGCGATTTCAGGGGTAAGATACACGTAAAATCGGCTTATTGTTATCAATTTATTGTTCTGCTAAGTAAAATTACAATCGTTTCCATAACGCCAATTTCTACGCTTGGGTTGAGGGTTTGCATTCATTTCACCAACTTTGCGCGGTTTGGGTGCCATTTGCGCGCCCTGCTGCATTTATGACAGTTCAGATGAAGAGAATAGCAGTTTTCACGAGTGGGGGCGATTCGCCGGGCATGAATGCCGCCATCCGGGCCGTGGTGCGCACGGCCACGTACCACGGCATTGAGGTATACGGTATTATGCGGGGCTACAGTGGCATGATTAAGGGCGAGTTTGTGCGCCTCGATTCGGCCTCGGTGTCCAACACGGTGCAGAAGGGCGGTACCATTCTGAAATCGGCCCGCAGCCAGAAATTCATGACCAAGGAAGGCCGCCAGCAGGCCTTCGACCAGCTGGTGAACAACGGCATTGAAGGCCTGGTGGCCATTGGCGGCAACGGTACTTTCACCGGGGCCATGATTTTTGAGGAGGAGTTCGGCATCCCCACGGTGGGCGCGCCGGGCACCATCGACAACGACCTATACGGCACCGACTACACCATTGGTTACGATACGGCCGTGAACACGGCGCTGGAGTGCATCGATAAAATCCGGGACACGGCCGACTCGCACGACCGGTGCTTCTTTGTAGAGGTGATGGGCCGCGATTCGGGCTACATCGCCATCCCGTGCGCCATTGGCGGCGGGGCCGAAATCGTGATGATTCCGGAAACGCAAATGAGCGTGGACGTGGTGATTGAAACCCTGCAAACGGGCTGGAAGCGCTCCAAAACCTCGTTCATCGTCATCGTGGCCGAGGGCGAGGAAGAGGGCAACGCCACCACCACGGCCGCCCGCGTGAAGGAAGCCATCCCGCAGCTCGATACCCGCGTCACGGTTATCGGCCACATTCAGCGCGGCGGCTCCCCCACGGCCGCCGACCGCCTGCTGGGCTCCCAAATCGGCATTGCCGCCGTGGAAGGCCTCATGAACGGCATGCGCAACGTAATGGCCGGCATTGTGGATAAAAAGCTGGTTTATACGCCGTTTACGGATACTATTAATAAGAAAAAAATCATCAACCAGAGCTTTATGCGGATGGTGGAGATTCTTTCAGTTTAAGCTCAGAAAGAAAAATAGAACGTCATGCTGAGCGCAGCCGAAGCATCTCTACTGGGGAAGTAACTAATTACTCTTCGCGGTAGAGATGCTTCGGCTGCGCTCAGCATGACGTTCTATTTTGTCTGGATTTTGCTTAAATCGACCCAAGCATAGCCAGGGTCGCGCCGCAGCCAGCTCATTTGGCGCTTGGCGTAGCGGCGGGTGTTGCGCTGGAGCAGGCGCACGGCTTCGGCCCAGTCGTAATCCCCATCCAGAAAACCGAAAATTTCCTGATAGCCCACGGTTTGCAGGGCGTGGTGGTGGCGGTAGGGGAGCACCGATTTTACTTCGGCCAGCAGGCCGGCGGCCAGCATGTGCTCCACGCGCAGGTTGATGCGCTGGTAGAGTGCCTCCCGCTCGCGGGTGAGGGCCACTTTCACGTTGCGGAAGAGCGGGTTTTCGGCGGGCGGGCCGTCGGTGTGGAAACTGGAAAACGGCCTGCCCGTGGCGCGGGTGATTTCCAGGGCGCGCACCACGCGCTGGGGGTTTTGCTGGTCGATGCGGGCGTGGGCTACGGGGTCGGTGGCGGCTAGCTCGGCCACGAGGTGGGGGAGGCCGTGGGCGGCCAGCTCGGCGTGGAGCCGGGCGCGCACCTCGGGCGGCACGCCGGGCAGCTCATCCAGCCCATCGGTCACGGCCTGCACATAAAG
Organism: Hymenobacter artigasi; assembly: GCF_012275535.1. Classification (GTDB taxonomy): domain Bacteria; phylum Bacteroidota; class Bacteroidia; order Cytophagales; family Hymenobacteraceae; genus Hymenobacter; species Hymenobacter artigasi. The sequence goes on from NZ_JAAVTK010000013.1 coordinate 132,736, forward strand.
ACCCGAGCCGCCGGTGAAGATGACAAGCGAGTGTTTTTGGAACAATTCGCTGAGTACGGCCAGGCAATCGGTGGCGAAGCGGCCGGCGCTGTAGTCCTCCGCAATGCTGTGGCTGTCGATGAAATGATGGGGCACGCCCTGCATTTCGGCGGGCGTAGGCTTGGCCGTGCCAATACTAAGCTCACGGAAAAACTGGCGCGAGTCGGCCGAGACTATTTCGGTGTGAAACTGCTGCGCCAGCTGTACGCACAGCGCCGTTTTGCCCACGGCCGTGGGGCCGGCAATGGTGAGCAGCACGGGGCGCGGGTCGGCGGCCGTGGGGGCCAGCTGGGCGAGGATTTCGGGCGGAAGTAAGGGCACGGTGGAGTGAGAGTAGCGCGAACTTTGTAGTTCGCGTCCCGGAACGTGAATCGTAAGAGATGGCGCGTGGATGCGAACTACAAAGTTCGCGCTACGTTGCGCTATAATCTATTGCAGCCCCACAATGCGGAACTCGACGCGGCGGTTGAGGCGGCGGGTGGCTTCCTGCTCGTTGCTGGCAATGGGCTCGGCCCCGCCCAGGCCCAGGCCGGTGATGCGGGTGCCGGCCACGCCGTGGTCGGCGAGGTAGGCTTTCACAGCGGCCACGCGCTGCTGGCTGAGCACCACGTTTTTTTCGGGTGGCCCCACGTTGTCGGTGTGGCCGCGCAACTCGATGGTGAGGTTGGGGTTGTCAATCATGAGCAGCACTAGCTTGTTGAGGGCGGCGGCCGACGAGGGTAGCATAGCGGCTTTGCCCTGCTCAAACTGCACGTTGGCCAGCTGCTGGGTGGCCCCCACGGCCAGCGGCCGGAGCAGGATGTCATGCACCAGCGGGCCGGGCGCGGCGGCCCAGGTGCTGTCGGCCGGGAAGTAGCCGGGATGCTGGGCGTGGTATTGGTAGCTGCGGCCCGGCGCGGTGGTGTAGGTAAAGCTGCCGCGCACCGACAGCAGCACGGCCGTGCCCGCCTCATCGCGGTCGAGGCGCAGCTGGGCCTGCGGCAGGGGGAGCGAGGTAGTGGCATCGAGCACGCGGCCTTCCCAGGTGGCGGTGGTGGGCGTGGGCGGCGGCACGGCCGGGGCGGGCGGCACCACGCCAAACAGGTTGCAGCCGGCCAGGTCGGTATAGGTGCCGCCGCGCACGCGGGTGGCCTGGCGGCGCGCCAAATCGACCTGATAAAGTCCGTGCGGGCCGGCCAGGTACATGCGGCGGCGGCCGGCGGCGTCGTTCTGCATCAGCAGGTCGCTGTAGCCGCCGCGTACGGGCAGGCCGTCGAGCATGATGCGCTCGGGCGACGGCTGCTTGGTGTTCATGTTCACTTTCAGCAGCGAGCCATCGGTGCTGTACACCATGTACATGGTGTTGGCATCGTCGAGGCAGAAGTTGCCGTGCGTGCCCGCGCTGGCAAACCCGATGAGCGAATAATACGGGGCTTTGCGGATGGGGTCGGCGGCCCACACCACGCTCACGCGGCCCTCGTGGGGGCTCACGCGTACCAGCTGGTTGGCGTCGGAAGTCATGAAATACAGGTCGCCGTGGTCGTCGGTGGCGGCGGATATCCAAACGTTCTCGGGGCCCTGGGCGGGCAGCTGCCAGTCGGTGTAGGCCCCGCGCCGGGCGGCGGGGTCGTAGCGGTACACGCGCTCGGGGGCATTGGTGGGGGCCTTGGTAACGGAATACAGGCAGTTATCGAACCCCTTGGCCAGCGCGTAGGACTGAAACGGCAGCACCAGGCGGTGCGCCCTGGGGGTAGCCGTGGGGTTGGAAGTCGAAAACTCGTGGATGGTACGGCAGTCATCTTCCCATTGCCCGTCGTGAAAGCGCAGGGCGGCGATGCCGTACATCTTGCCGTCGCAAATCTGGTCGGCGTAGCGGCGGCTGGGCCAGGCCGCATTGGTGAAGGCGAAGGATTCGACCAGCTGCCGGCCTTCGGCCAGATAGCGGCCGTCCTGGGCGGTGGCGGCCCGGTATTCTACCCGAAACTCGTAGCCGCCGCGCCACAGCTGCCGGCCCAGCACGTGTGCGCGCAGCGCCGGGGCTGGCGGGGCGTAGGTATATTCATAGTCAATCTCATCGGTGGGCCCGTCGCTGTGCTGGTCGAGGCGCAGCACCTGCACGCGGGGCAGCCGCTGAATGCGCTGCCACACCGAATCGGGCCGGCCCGCGCCCAGCAGCCGCAGGTCGCGCCGGTCGTCGGGCAGGGACTGCTGGCTGACTTTCACCGTTGCGCCCACGACGGGCGCGCCGGCTGTGAACGTAGCCACCGGCCCGCCCACTGCCCGGGGCGGCACCCAGCCCCGCGCATACGCCAGCTGGTACCGGGCCAGCGCGTTGGTGTACTGGGTGGCTGGCGGCGTGGGCTGCGCCCGCAACGCCAGTTGGCAAACCAACAAAACCAGCAGCAGAAAAATCTTCATAGGCCGGAGCAACAGGAAACCAGGGTAAGCAGCTACAAAGCAATAATTTCCGCGTGTAATGCTACCCATCAGGCCGGCAAGATAACGCCCACGGCCGCCTTCCGGGTGGAAAGCGGCCGTGGGGTCGGGGCAAACAGACCAATGATTTAGAACAGCGGCGGATGCTTTTCGTCGAAATCAGTGGCATCCTGGTAGGCCTTGGCCAGGGCCAGCAGGGTGCCTTCCTCATACAGCTGGCCCATGAAGGTGATGGTGGTGGGCAGGCCAGCGGCCGTGAAGCCGTTGGGCAGGGCTATGGCGGGCTGGCCGGTAAGGTTGGTGAGCACGAGGTTGGCGCTGAACGAGGGCGCGATGTAGCAGTCGAAGCCCTTGAGCTGGGCGTCCATCTGCTCAATGAGCAGGCTGCGCACACGCTGGGCCTGCAGGTATTCCACGGCTGGAATGAAGCGGGCCGAGCGGAAGCCGTTGGGCCAGGCCGAGCGGTTCTGGAGCACCATCTGGCCGTCGCGGCCCGAGCGGGTGAGGTCGTCGAACGCCGCCGCGCCCTCGGCCGTGAGCACGAATCGCAGCGCGGCGGGCGAGATGGCCGGCAGCTCTAGAGGTACCAGTTCCACGCCCAGCTTGCGCAGCACGTCGAGGGTGGCCTGGTCGTTGGCTTTGGTAGGGTAGTTCTGGTCGAAAGCTGCCTTGAGGTAGCCGACGCGCAGCTTTTTGATATTGGTGCCGAAGGCGTACTGGAAGCGGTTGGGAGCCAGCATAGTGGCGGGGTCGCGGGCATCGGGGCCGGCGGCGCACAGGGCGGCCAGCACAATGGCGCAGTCCTCGGCCGAGCGGGTGAGGGGGCCGGCTTTGTCCATGGTCCAGCTCAGGGCCATGGCCCCGGCACGGCTCACGCGGCCGTAGGTGGGGCGCAGGCCGGTCACGCCGCAGGCCGTGCTGGGGCTGATGATGGAGCCGAGCGTTTCGGTGCCCATGGCAAACGGCAGCAGCCCCGCCGCTACCGCCGAGGCCGAGCCCGCCGACGACCCGCTGGAGCCCTTGGTCACGTCCCAGGGCGTGCGGGTTTTCTCGCCAAACCATACGTCGCCCTGGGCCAGCTCGCCCAGCGTGAGCTTGGCGCACAGCACGGCCCCGGCGGCGCGCAGGCGCTCCACCACGGCCGCGTCCTCGTCCAGGGTCTGCTCTTTGTAGGGCACCGAGCCCCAAGTGGTTTTGTAGCCCTTGGCGCTGAATAAATCCTTCACCCCGAAGGGAATGCCGTGCAGCGGCCCCCGGTATTTTCCGGCTTTAATTTCCTGGTCGGCCTGCTGGGCCTGTTGCAGGGCTAGGTCCTCGGTGAGGGTGATGACGCAGTGCAGGCGCGGGTCGTACTTTTTCAGGCGGGCCAGAAAAAAGGTGGTCAGCTCCTCGGAAGTTACCTGCCGGGTGCGCAGCAGCTCGCCCAGCTGCCGCACGGTATAAAAAGCCAGGGCGTCGCGGTTGGCGGGCAGCTTCACTTTGGCGGATTCCGGCAGCTTGCCGGCATTGCTGTTAGTGGCGGAGAGCTGCGCCTGCCGCATCCGCAGCGGGCGTGGGTCGAACACCACGGACGGAGCAACGCTATTGGGCAGGGGGATTTTGCGCAGGGCCTCGTAGCTGTCGCGGTAGCCCGTGAGGTTGCGGCGGGTCGAATCGAGCTGGGCATCGTTGAAATTCAACCCGAAAACCTGCTGCGCGGCGCGCAGAATGGGTACCGTAATTTCATCGGGGGCGGTGGGGCGGGCCACAAAGGCCCCGGCTATAAAGCAGGCGCCGCCGAGCAGCAGCGAGGGAAGAAGTTTTTTCATGCAAAACGGGGCTAAGGAATGAGGTCTGCAAACAGTTTCAGCAGCACTTGTTCTTCGTGCTGCCAGCTGAGCTGGGGGGCGGCGCGGCGGCAGTTTTCGGCCAGGTGCTGGTAGCGGGCGGGCTCGTCGCGCAGCAGGCGGTTGAGGGCGGCGGCCAATGTAGCGGGTTCCAGGTCGCTCACCAGCTCGGCCACGTCGAACTGGTCGTTGAGGGCGCGATATTCGGGGAAGTCGATGAGCACCTGCGGGATGCCGGCGTGCACGTAGTCGAAGAATTTATTCGCCAGCGAATAGTAGTAGCTCAGGCCGATATTCTCCAGCAGCATGATGCCCACGGCCGCGTGCCGCGTCACGTCGCGCAATGCCTCCGGCAGCACGAAGCCCCGGAATTCAACCTTCCCTACCGGGTTCGAGGCGGAAGCCAGCAGCCCCAGCCGCTCGGCCCGCTCGCGCAGGGCGGCCGAGAGGTCGCCTTCGCCGCAAATCACCAGCCGGCCCGCCACCTGCGGCATTGCATCAATCAGGCTTTCCAGGCCCCGGCCCACATTCAGCGCGCCCTGGTAGAGGATGTAGCCGCCGGGAGGTGCCGCGGTGGGGGCGGGGGGCAGCGCCTCGTTGGTACGCAGGCGGCTCACGTTGCGCACCACGGCGAAGGGCCGGCCGTAGCGCTGCTCAAACACCCGCGCCAGGGCCGGGCCCACGGTGTAGGCCAGCCGGGCGCGCGGCACGATGAAGCTCTCCACCCAGCACCAGAGGCGCTGCACGGCGGGCCGGGCCACCACCTCGGGCACTTCCGTAAATAGCTCGTGGGCATCGTACACGAAGGGCTGGCTACTCAGCCGGGCGCGCAGCCACACGGGCAGGGCCGTGTCGAGGTCGCAGGCGCACCAGGCGGCAGCGCGCTGGCCCAGCAGGTAAAAAAACAGCCGCAGGTTGTATTCGAGGTAAAAAAACTTTCCCTTTTGAAACCAGCCCCGCAGCCGGTGCTGGTGGTAGGGCTGCGGCGTGAGCGGGGGCGAAGTAGGCCGCTGCCAGCCCACTAGCTGCACCCGGTAGCCGGCGGCGGCCAAGCTGCCACAGATGCGCTGCATGCGCTGGTCGAAGCACAAATCGGTGGTGACGGTGAAAAGCAGCGGCTTGGTTGGGAGCGGCAATGGGGGAGTGGGGCAAGGGCTGGCCATGCGGGCACGGCCGGGGTTATTTTATTTTGGTCAAATTTACACCGCCGCCTCGCAGCGCGGTGGCTATCTTAGCCGGAAATATCAACCGGTAGTACGTGTCATTTATGGCTTCTTTTTCGGCTACTTCCACTGCCCGCCCCGTGGCACCGCCCCTGGCGGCGTTGCTCGACCAGCTTGGCCAGATGTACCTGCTGGCCGATTTGAAGGGTACTATCATCGACGTAAATGAGGCCCTGCTGGCCCTCACGGGCTACACCCGCGATAAGGTGCTGGGGCAACTCTACCACCAGCTGTTTTCCCCGCCGGCCGAGCGCGAGTCTCGGCGGCGCGAATTTTTCGAATGCATTGATAATCAGGTTTTAAATGCCAGGTACGAGCGTTCGGTACTGACGCGCACGGGCCAGCTGCGCTACCTGACCTGGCAGGCCGGCTTCACGCACGATGCCGCCGGGCGCGTTACGGGCATGTGGCTGGCCGGGCACGAAGTTGCCAGCCACAGCGTGGTGAGCCCGGCCCTGGCCGGCGACAGTACCCACCTGCAGGACTTCCTCGATAATGCCCAGGACCTGGTGCAGCACCTCGGGGCCGACAACGGCTTCCTGTTTGTGAACAAGGCCTGGAAGGAAAAGCTGGGCTACACCGATGCCGAGCTGGCCACCCGCACCCTGGCCGATGTGGTGCACCCCTACTACAAGGCCAAGCTGCTCTACCAGCTGCGCAACCTGTACGACGGCGAGCCGGTGAACAAGGTGGAAACCGTGTTTCTGACCAGCCAGGGCAAGCCCGTGCACCTCATCGGGAGCATGAACGTGGTGCGCGAGGAAGGCCAACCGGTGAGCAGCCGCGCCATTCTGCACGACATTACCGACCGCATCAAGGCCGAGCGCCTGCAAAAAGTCTACTACAGCATTGCCAACCTGGCCATTTCGGCCAAGGACTTGCCCAGCCTCTACGGGGCCATTCACCGTGAGCTGAGCAAGATTATCGAAACCAGTAACCTGTTCATCGCCCTCTGCGACGATGCGCGCACGCAGCTGCAGTTCGTATACCACGTCGACCAGCATCCGCAGGCCCGGGCACAGGGCACGCGGCCGTTTTCGGCGGGCGTGTCGGAATACATCATTGCCGGCGGGCAGCCGCGCTACCTCACCCACACCGACTACCAGCAGCTGGTGCGCAGCGGGGTTGTCACGGCCTTCGGGCAGGCCCCGGAGGTGATGCTGGCCTCGCCGCTGAGCATCGGCGACCGCATTATCGGGGTGCTGGCCGTGCAGGACTATGGCCGGGCCGATGCCTACACGCCCGGCGACCTCGACGTGCTGCACTTCATCTCGAACCAGGTGGCGCTGGCCATTGAGCGCAAGCGCAACGAGGAGCAGATTGGCAAGCAAACGGCCCGGCTCAACGCTATTTTCGAGAGCGGCTCGCACGTGATGTGGACGGTGGACACCCGCGCCAACCTCATGAACTTCAATCGCAACTACGCGGCCCTGTTCCTGCGGCGCAACGGCACTTACCCAATGCGCGGCCTCAACCTGTGGAAGGCCGACCTGGAAAATATGCCCGCCAACGAGCGCGACACCTTCGTGGCGCACTACGACGCGGCCGCCAATGGCCAAGCCCAGCGCTTCGAGATGCGCCTGCGCGACGCCCGGGGCTACGATGTGTGGACGGATATTTACCTGAACCCGATTTACCTGGGCGATGGCTCGTTTGAGGAAATTTCGGCCATTGCCCACGACATAACCGAGCAAAAGCGTGCCCAGCTGGCTTTGGAAGGGCAGGAGGAGAAGTTTCGCTCCATCTTCGAGTCGTTTCAGGACATTTACTACCGCACCGACGAGGAGGGCCTGGTTACCATCGTCAGCCCCTCGGTGCGCGACGTGCTGGGCTACGAGCCCGAAGAAGTGCTGGGCAAGGCCGTGGCCGATTTCTACGTGGACACCGCCGACCGGCTCCGGGGCAACGAGGAGGTGGAGCGCAGCGGCGGCCTGCGCAACTTCGAAACCCAGCTTCGGCACAAGGACGGCTACCCGGTGAGCATGCTCGTGAATGCGCGCATTGTGGGCGAGGGCCTGGTGGGCACCCAGGGCATTGCCCGCGATGTAACCGAAATCAAGCAGATGCAGGACGACCTGCGCCACGCCAAAGACGAGGCCGAAGCCGCCCTGGAGGCCAAAACCCAGTTCCTGGCCAACATGAGCCACGAGCTGCGCACGCCCATGAACGGCATCATCGGCATGATTGACCTGCTCGACCAGACGGTGGAAACCGACGAGCAACTCGACTACGTGGACACGCTGCGCAAGAGCTCCGACGCGCTGCTCACCATTCTCAACGACATCCTGGACCTGTCGAAAATCCAGGCCGGCAAGCTCCAGATTCACGAAGCGCCCATTGAGCTGCAGGCCGTGATGGAGCGCATCCGCGCCCTGTTCATCTACCGGGCCGAGCAGAAGCACATCCGCTTCACCTACCACATCACGCCGCACACCCCGCGCTACGTGATAACCGACGAGGTGCGCCTGCTCCAGATTCTGTCCAACCTGGTGGCCAACGCCATCAAGTTCACCAACGAAGGCACCGTGGGCATCGTGGTGAGCAGCGTGAGCACCGACGGCGAGCTGCACACCCTGCGCTTCGCGGTGCAGGATTCGGGCATCGGTATTTCGAGCGATAATGCCAGCCTGCTCTTCACCAATTTCACCCAGCTCGACACCACGCCTAGCAAGGCCTACGGCGGCACGGGCCTGGGCCTGAGTATCAGCCGGCAGCTGGCCGAGCTGCTGGGCGGCGAAATCGGGGTGTTGTCGGACGAGGGCGAGGGCTCGGTGTTCTGGTTCACCATCAGCGCCCGCGAGGCCCACCACGTCGACCCGCCCACCGTGGCCCCGATACGCGAAGCCGCGTTCCAGCCCTTCGAGGCCGCCCCGCAGGTGCTGCTCGTCGATGATAACGCCATCAACCAGAAGGTGGGCCAGCGCCTGCTCACCAAGCTGGGCTGCGATGTGACCATTGCCGGCAGCGGCCCCGAGGCCATTCGACTGGTCAGTACGCCGGGCATTAGCTACAACATTATTTTCATGGACATCCAGATGCCGGACATGGATGGAGTAGCCGCCACCGCCGAAATCCGGCGCCTGCTGGGGGCCGCCTGCCCGCCCGTGGTGGCCATGACGGCCTACTCCATGCAGGAAGACGCCGGCCGCTTCATGAGCCAGGGCCTCGACGACTACGTGGGCAAGCCCGTGAAAAGCCGCCACCTCTACGAAGTGCTGCACCGCTGGCTGCGGCCGCGGGCCATGCCCGCCCTTCTACCGGCAGTGGCCGCCGCCGCCCCGAACAATGGTGCCGCCCCCGCTCCGCTACCCGCGCCAGTCGTGGCCAAGCCGCAGGAGCCCACGCTCGACACCAATATTCTGCACCAGCTGATAGAGCTGGGCGGGGCCGAATTTGCGTCCGACCTCTACCAGGAGTTTGAGCAGGAAGCCGGCGATTTGCTGCGCGACGCCGCCCCCCTGGTGGCCGAAGCCAACTTCCGCGAGCTCCTGCCCATGCTGCACCAGCTCAAGGGCACGGCTTCTACCCTCGGCGGGGTGGCCCTGGCCGCGCAGGCCCGGCACCTTGAGCATCAGTTCAAAGAGGAGCGTCTGGATGAAGGCGCCGTGGGGTTTCAACTTTTGGAACATTACTTTGCACAGTTCGTGGCCGAATACCCCGGCGCAGTCGAGCGTGCTGCCAACCCATCTGCCGCCTAAGCGCGGTGAATCTCTTACTGCTCTACCCTATGAACCCAATCCAAAACCCTTCGAAAATGTCCGCCGAACCCGCATCCAAAACCATTCTAATTGCTGAGGACAGCTCGGTAATTCTCAATCTTACCCGCAAAATTCTGGAATTGCAGAAGTATAAAATCGTGCTGGCTAAAAACGGCGGCGAAGTACTGAAGCAGCTGGAAAGTAATGCGGTAGATTGCGTGCTGATGGACATCAATATTCCGGTGAAGGACGGCATGCAGTGCACCCGCGAAATCCGCGCCCACGCCGACCCCAAAATCAACAAGCTGCCCATCATCGCCATCACCGGCAACGCCAACAACTACTCGATGGACCAGTTCCGCGAGGCCGGCGTGACCGACTACCTGCCCAAGCCGCTCGATTTCGACGCCCTGGTGCGCGTGGTGAAGCAGTACGTGGGCTAAGGAGAGAATTATGAATTATAAATTATGAATTATGAATGGGGTTTGCGGGGGGTATTCGCTTTCGGGTAGTCTCTGCTGCCGTCGCCATCTATAATTCATAATTTATAATTCATAATTTGAACGCAGTGAAAGTAACATTCTTAGGTACGGGTACGTCCTCCGGCGTGCCAATGATTGGCTGCACCTGCGAAGTGTGCCGCTCGCTCGACCACCGCGACCAGCGCCTGCGCGTGTCCGTGCACCTGGAAGTGGACGGCCGCAGCTTCGTGGTCGATTCCGGCCCTGATTTCCGCCAGCAGATGCTGCGCGCCCGCATTAGCCACCTCGATGCGCTGCTCTTCACCCACGAGCACAAAGACCACACCGCCGGCCTCGACGACATCCGGGCCTTCAACTTCCGGCAGAAAACCGACATGCCGGTTTTTGCCGAGCCCCGCGTGCTCCAGCAGCTCCGGCAGGAGTTTGCCTACATTTTTGCCGAGCACAAGTACCCTGGCGTGCCCCGCGTGGTGCTGCACCCCATCGAGCGCGATGACGTGCCGTTCGACGTGCTGGGCGTACCCGTGCTGCCCCTGCGGGCCATGCACCACCGCCTACCGGTGCTGGGCTTCCGCATCGGCGGCTTCTGCTACCTCACCGATGCCAACCACCTCGGTCCCGAAACCCGCGCCCAGCTCCGCGACGCCGACGTTATCGTGCTCAACGCCCTGCGCCGCGAGGAGCACATCTCGCACTTCACCCTGGCCCAGGCCGTGGCCGTGCTGGAAGAAGCCGCGCCCAGACGTGCCTACCTTACCCACATCAGCCACCAGCTGGGCCTGCACCGCGAAGTAGAAGCCGAACTGCCGCCCTGGATTCGGCTGGCGTATGATGGGCTGAAAGTGGCAATATGAACTAACCGCTATGCCTGCACCTGATAGGCGATTACGGCGAACCAGTTGGTAATCATAGCCATATTTGTCTCCAACTCATACTCAGCTTGCGATGAAAGTTATTAATATTGAAGAGAAATTTGGTCAATTCAGCGACCATTGGCACCCGCGTGTAGTGGCCGATTTGAACGGGCAGCAGGTGAAGCTGGCCAAGGTGCAGGGCGAATTCATCTGGCATAGCCATGAAGCCGAGGATGAGCTGTTTTTCGTGGTGAAGGGCCAGCTGCACATCGAGTTCCGTGACCATACGGCCACCATTAATGCCGGCGAAATGCTGGTGGTGCCGCGCGGCGTCGAACATCGGCCCCATACCAGTCAGGAAACCTGGATAATGCTCATGGAGCCCCAGGCTACCCGGCATACCGGTGCCGTAGAGCACGACCTGACGCGCCACGACCAGCCCCGGATTTAAGCGGCCCCGTGCATACCAATTACTACTTCCTGCGCCAGCTGGCCCCCGCCCTCACCGAGCGGCTGCGGGGCTACCGCGTGGCCGTGTGCTTCACCCAGGAAAAGGACGAGCTGGTCATCGGCCTTACCAACGGCACGGCCGAATTCTGGCTGAAAGCGCAGCTGGGGGCCAACTTTCCCGCCCTGGCCCTGCCCGAAACCTTCCAGCGCGCCCGTGCCAATTCCGTCGATTTGTTTCCGGATATGCTGGGCGAGCAGGTCGAAACCGTGGCCGCCTGGCCCCAGGACCGGGTAGTGCAGCTCAATTTCCGCAGTGGTGCCCGCCTCGTGTTCAAGCTCTACGGCCCGCGCCCGAACGCCATTTTTCGCATTGCGCCCGATGGCAAGGCCCAGCTCTTCCACCAAAAGCTGCTGGCCGATGCCGACCTGCGCCCCCAGGCCCAACCCACGCCACCCCCAGCCGAAACCCCAAATTCATCCGAATCAGCGCAATTCGTCAAATCCGTTAAATCTGCGGTCCCGAAACTCCCGCCGCCGCTGGCCGACCTGCCCCTGCGCTACCTGCGCCAGCAAGGCTACGACGAGGCCCCGTCCGAAACCAAAACCCGGCAAGTGAATCAGGTGCTGGCCCAGCTCGAAAAGCCCGCCCATTACTACCTCATTCAGCTCGACGGCCGCACGCGGCTCAGCCTGCTGCCGATAGGGGAGGTGCTGGAAACCTTTGCTGGTGATGACCCTGTGGCCGCCCTGCGCCGTTTCGTGCCCATGGCCCTGGGCCGCCGCGCCCTCGAAATGGAAACTAAGCAGCTGCGCCAGCTGCTGGAGCGCCGCGCCGCCGAAGCCGATACCGCCGCCGCCCATGCCCGCCAGCGCCTCCACGCCCTGGCCCACGAAGCCGGCTACCGCCACACCGCCGACCTCATCATGGCCAACCTGCATGCCATTCCGGCCGGAGCCACGCAGATTGAGGTGGTTGACTTTTATACCAACCTTCCGCGGCTCATCAAGCTTAAGCGCACCGAAAAACCCCAGTTTACCGCCGAAAACCTCTACCGAAAAGGCAAAAACCAGCAAATTGAAGAGCGCCAGCTCACCGAGCGCATTGCCCGCCGCGAGGCCGAAGCCCTCTCGGCCCTGGAGCGCCTCGAAGACATGGATACCCAGCCCGCCCTGGCCGAGCTACGCGGCCTGCGCACCTGGCGCAAGCAGCACGGCCTCGACCCCACGCCCACAGCCGCCAAGGCGGCCACGGAGCTGCCCTTCAAGGTATTTGAGGACCGGGGCTTCACCATCCTCGTGGGCCGCAACGCCGTGAACAACGACCTGCTCACCCAAAAATATGCCCACAAAGACGACCTCTGGCTGCACGCCAAAGACGTGACGGGCTCGCACGTCGTTATCCGGCACAAGGCGGGGCAGCCCGTGCCCGAGCCCGTGGTGGAGCACGCCGCCATGCTGGCCGGCTGGTACTCGCGCCGCCAGCACGACACGCTGTGCCCGGTCACGGTCACGCCCAAGAAATTTGTGCGCAAGCCCAAAGGCGCGCTGCCCGGCCAAGTGGTAGTTGAGCGCGAACGGGTAGTGCTGGTGAAGCCCGGCAACCCGTTTGATGCGCAACAGTAGTGCGAAGCGGTGCTTCGCAACCGTGAAGCAACTGGGGCGCGAAGCACCGCTTCGCACTACAGCAAAAAGCCCGCTGCAATTGCTTGCAGCGGGCTCTTCTTGTTTGCGTGCGCGCGGGGAGATTCGAACTCCCACACCCGAAGGCACCACCCCCTCAAGATGGCGTGTCTACCAGTTTCACCACGTGCGCAAATGAGAGCAACTAAACCGGGTATTCGGCCGAGGCCGGCGTCGCTGAGGTAGCTTAGCGGGTGCAAAGATAGGAGGCGAAATCGGCTCCTACAACCTTCTGCCACGCTTTTTCATCAACAGTCCATCATTCAGTCGTTTACCTTGTGGTTTCGTAGAAGAAGGCGGTGAGCTTTCTCAATCCTACTGTTCATTTGGCCATGAATTCCACCTTCAAATCGTCTCCTACTTCCTTTTTTGGCCGCATGGCCGAGGGTATTACCAAGTTTTCGGGTTCCACGGCTGCTTTTATCGGGGCGTCGGCCATTATTGTCATCTGGGGCGTGACGGGGCCGTTGTTTCATTATTCCGAAACTTGGCAGCTGGTCATCAACACGGGCACCACCATCATCACGTTTCTGATGGTGTTTCTCATTCAGCGGGCGCAGAACAAGGATTCGCTGGTGCTGCACCTCAAGCTGAACGAGCTGATTGCGGCTACGCAGGGGGCCAGCAACCGCCTCATCAACGCGCAGGATTTTTCGGAGGAAGAAATCAAGCTGCTTCACAATTTCTACTGCGCGCTGGCCGAATTGGCCAAAAAGGACAGCGACCTCGGCAAAACCCATTCGGTGGAAGAGGCCGAAGACAACGAGAGTGACAAGCTGGAGGCGCGGGTCGAAGAAGGTACCAACTAGCCATCAGCTTTCCCCTGGTTGCAAGACCGAAAAAGGGCTGCCGCAGATTATGCGGCAGCCCTTTTTCGGTCTTGCAACCCGAGCAATTACTCGGCGCGGGTGAGGGGCGAATCGACTACGTGTTCCGACACGAACCAAACCTGCATTTCGTTCGTGCGAACAAGCTGGCTCACGATGAGGTCGTTGGAGCCGTCATCACCTGACTCATCGGCTTTTTTGGCGTAGTCGTGGCAATTCTTGAGGATGCGCTGGTGGCCGTCGAGCAGGCGCGATACCTGCACGGGGGCTTCTTCCCGGTCGCGGGGGACGCGGGGAATGCTGCTGAGCTCGGCCACGTCGTGGGCCATGGCCACAGCCACGCCGCCCAGAATCTGGATGCGCTCGGCAATGGCATCGACCAATACCGCTTGCTCTTCGTAGTGCTTGTCAAACAGCAAGTGCAGCTGGTAGAACGTGGGGCCCACTACCTGCCAGTGGTGCTTTTTGTACATGTCGCGCTGCGTGATTGTGTCGGCCAGCAGCTGGTTGAGCATGGTTACGCTTTCCTGGCGGGTGGCTTCGTCGAGGCCAATGGGCAGGCGCTGGCTCACGGTGCCGTAGCGTTGGGTGGGAGCGGGGGCGTGGTTTTGCTGGTTGAGAATGGGCTGAATGTCGACAGCGGCGTTGGAACCGGCACCTTTGCCGGTATTGCTGGCGTTTTTGGCGGGGGCTTTTTGGGCGGCCGGGGCGGCAGCTTTCTTGGGTGCGGCAGTTTTGGGTGCAGCGGTTTTGGCAGGAGCAGCCATAATGATAAAAACGAGTGAGGTGAGGGAAGCTGCCGAAACATTTCGGCACCAAAAATTCTATGTTCTTCGTACGTAAAGCACCCGGCCGGGTTCAGGCCACATTCTTAAAATTTCCTTTATGACCGAACCAACAAAGACGACGACCCAACTGCCCCACGACGTGCATCCCGAGCACCACCTTACCAGCTCGGCCATGTTGCAGGACGTGGTCATTGGATTGTCCGACGGCCTGACGGTGCCCTTTGCACTGGCCGCGGGGCTGAGCGGGGCCGTGTCGTCTTCCAGCCTGGTTATCACGGCGGGGCTGGCCGAAATAGTGGCGGGCAGCATTGCCATGGGCCTGGGCGGCTACTTGGCCGGCCGCACCGAGGTAGAACACTACGCCTCGGAGCTGGGCCGCGAGCACCGCGAGGTGCAGGAAGTGCCGGACAAGGAGCGCGCCGAAGTAGACGAGCTGCTGGCCGATATGGGCCTCTCGGCCGAAACCCGCCGCCAGGCCGTAGCTGAGCTCACCGCCGACCCCGAGCAGTGGGTGAAGTTTATGATGAAGTACGAGCTGGGCCTGGAGGAGCCCGACCCCCGGCAGGCTCCCAAAAGCGCGGTCACCATCAGCCTGGCCTACGCGGTGGGCGGGCTGATTCCGCTCAGCGCCTACTTCGTGACCGACACGCCCCAGCAGGGGCTGGCGTGGTCGGCGGCCATCACGCTGGTGTGCCTGTTCGTGTTTGGCTATTTCAAGAGCCGCATGACCGGGCAGCCGCCCGTGGCCGGAGCCGTAAAAATGGCCGTGGTGGGTGCGCTGGCGGCAGCGGCGGCCTTTGGCATTGCGCGGGCCGTGGGCGGCTAGGCCGCCGCCCCGACTTTCGCGTAGGCATTCCTTTCAATCCTTGTTTTCAGCAAGCTGCTCATGAAAGTTAACTATCCCGAAACGCCCGCCGTGCAGGTCAGGCACAAGTCCTTCAAGCTGGCCGATGTCGACCCGGATTCGGAGAAGCCGTTCAAGCATCGCCTCACCAACCAGGACGAGGCCCACCCGTTTATGGATGCCCTGCGCCATCGGCTCTGCGAGCTGCAGGAGCTACTGTATGCCGAGCACCGGCACAGCATTCTGCTGGTGTTTCAGGCGATGGATACGGGCGGCAAAGATGGCCTTATCGAGAACCTGCTCACGGGCGTGAACCCGGCCGGGGTGCAGGTGGCCAACTTCAAAGCGCCCTCCACCGATGAGCTGAACCACGATTTTCTCTGGCGCATTCATGCCCAAACGCCCAAGCGGGGCCGCATTGGGGTGTTCAACCGCTCACACTACGAGGATGTGCTCATCACCCGCGTGCATGGCCTGATTGACGACGACACGGCCCGGCAACGCTTCGAGGATATCAATAATTTTGAGCAATTGCTGACCCGCAACGGCACGCGCGTGCTCAAATTCTTCCTGCACATCTCCAAGGACGAGCAGGCTGAGCGCCTGCAGGCCCGCCTCGACGACCCCACCAAAAACTGGAAATTCGACCCCAACGACCTCAAAGAGCGCGCCCTATGGGACGACTACCAGCGCGTGTATGAAGACGCCCTGCGCCACTGCTCTACCGATGATGCCCCTTGGTTTGTGGTGCCCGCCAACCACAAGTGGGTGCGGGACCTGGCCATTGCCGAAATTGTGGTAGCTGTGCTGGAAGAAATGAATCCGAAGCCACCCAAGCCGAATTTCGACGTGAGCGCCCAGGTGATTGTGTAAGTGCTGGATTCTAGTGCTGGTCCAACTGGCGCGAGTTTAGCGCAGCGTAACTCGTGCCAATTATCGGGGGAGGCTGTGCTTCCCATTTGAACGGTCCGTTTGAGCAGTGCGGCTGGTGCGGGGCCGGATTGCCGCTGGCGCGGCAGGGGAGGCACAGCCTCCCCATCATGGCCGGCACGAGTTACGCTGCGCTAAACTCGCGCCAGCGCCTTGCCTTACACGGTTACGGCGCTGGTTGCTTCCTCCTCCTTGCGCTCGCCGATTTGCTGGCGCCACATGGCGTAGTAGAGGCCCTTTTGGGCCAGCAGCTCGGCGTGGCCGCCCTGCTCGGCAATGTGGCCGCGCTCGAGTACAAAGATGCGGTCGGCGTGCAGGATGGTGCTGAGGCGGTGGGCAATGAGGATGGTCATGTGCTGGCGCGAGCCGGAGAGCTTGCGTACCGTCTTGCCGATTTCCTCTTCGGTGAGCGAATCGAGGGCCGAGGTGGCTTCGTCGAACACCATGAGGGTGGGCTTGCGCAGCAGGGCGCGGGCAATGCTGAGGCGCTGCTTTTCGCCGCCCGAAACCTTTACGCCGCCCTCGCCAATCACCGTATCGAGGCCGAGCGGGGCGCGGGCCAGCAGCGTATCGGCGGCCGCCTGGCGCAGGGCCATCAGGCATTCCTCGTCGGTAGCGTGGGGAGCCACGAAGCGCAGGTTCTCGCGGATGGTGCCGGCGAATAGCTGCGTGTCCTGCGTCACGAAGCCAATTTGCTCGCGCAGCTCATCGAGGTCGATTTCATCGCCGGGGATGCCATTGTATAGAATCTGGCCGGCCAGGGGCGGGTAGAGGCCCACCAGCAGCTTCACCAGCGTGGTTTTGCCCGAGCCGGAGGGGCCCACGAAGGCAATTGTCTCGCCGAGCTTTACCCCGAAGGAAATATTGGTGAGCGCCTTGCCCTTGGCCGTGAGGTGCTGGAAGCTGACGTGGTCGAAGGCCAGGTTGTCGATGTGGGCTACCGACTTGGGGTGGGCCGGCTTCACGTCCTTGGGCGTGTCGAGAATCGTCTGGAAATTGCCCAGCGAAATCTCGGTTTCGCGGTACACGCCAATGATGTTGCCCAGCTCCTGCAGCGGCCCGAAGATGGAGAACGAGTAGATGAAGAACGAGAAAAACTGCCCCAGGCTGATGTGGCGCTGCACCAGCAGGTACAGCAACAGGAGCACAATCACGTTGCGGAGCAGGTTCACGAAGGTGCCCTGCACGAAGCTCAGCGAGCGCAGGTAGCGTACCTTGCGCAGCTCCAGCTTCAGAATTTTGTCGGTGGTGGCGTTCAGGCGCTCGGTTTCCTGCTGGGCCAGGCCCAGGCTCTTGATTAGTTCGATGTTGCGCAGGCTCTCGGTGGTGGAGCCGGCCAGGGCCGTGGTTTCAGCCACGATGGTCTTCTGAATAACCTTGATTTTTTTGCTCAGGAAAAAGCTCAGAATGCCCAGCAGCGGGATGGTGAGAAAGTAGCCCAGCGCAATGGGCCAGTACACCGTGATGGCGTACCACATCACGAAAATGATGCCCACCAGCGCCGTAAACAGCACGTTCACGAAGCTCTGAATGAGCTTTTCTACGTCAATCCGCACCTTCTGGAGCTTGCCCAGGGTTTCGCCCGAGCGCTGGTCCTCAAATACCTGGTAGGGCAGCTCCAGCGAGTGGCGCAGGCCGTCGGAATACATCTTGGCCCCCAGCCGCTGGGTGATGACGTTGACGTAGTAATCCTGGAAGTTTTTGGCAATGCGCGACACCATGGCCGCGCCCAGCATGAGCCCGATGTAGGGCAGGGCCTCGCGCAGAAATGGCCCGAACGGTACCAGGTGTATCGCACCCAAATCGCCGCCCTTGGGCGCAAAATGGTCGATGAGCTTGCGGAAGAAATACGGGTCGAGCAGCGAAAATACCTGGTTTACGGCGGCCAGCCCGAGGGCCAGCGCCAGCAGTGGCCAATAGTTGCGCAGGTAGCTATAAAGGATTTTCATGAGAACACACAAGTGGCCCGGTCAGTAGCCCGGTTGGGCCGGCCGGAAGACAAGCAACCCGGCCGGCGCGGCAATGGTTTGATATAACGCCCGGGCTGGGGCGCGGTTTAGTGGCTACGCAAAGAAAGGCGTGTCACTCCGGGTTGAGTGGGCCGCCGGCCTGTCAGGCACAGCGCTCAGGCTGCTGCCCGGGCGGCGGGGCGGCTGCGCAGTGCCAGCACCACCGCCAGCAGCACCAGCGACACGATGGCCGGCAAGCCATTGGCCAGGCCGCCGGGGATTTTGGTGGCGTGCATGAAAATGGCCCCCAGCATGATGACGATGAGGCCCAGGGCCGCCGGGCGCACCGTGCGCGGCACCAGCAGCCCAATGCCGCCCAGCACCTCGGCCACGCCAATGAAGCCGCCAAACCAGCCCGGCAACCCCAGATTGCCAAACATGGCCATGGTGCCATCAAACGCCATTAGCTTCTGGCTGCCGGCATAAATGAAGGAGGCGGCCAGCAGCGCCTGCAAAATCCAGGCAATGATGTTGCGTACAGATGGACTCATGAGTGAGGAAGGGAAAGGTGAAAAAAGGTGGTAAAGCGCGATGCGGTGGTCAGCTTGCCAGCTTCACTTTGTTCACGGTGCGCTCTGATTTATTGCGATTTATATTTTGCCGGCTGGTGTAGCAATGCATCTCTGCAGCTGCACCGTGTATCTGGTAAAGTTCCGCTACATGGCGCAAAGATGCGTCGCTACACCGATGATGGGCCCATCCAAACGGGAGGGACAGCAGGATGACGGCTGAGCTGCCATCGTGTTTTAACAAAAAGTGAATTACCGGAATTTTTGCGGTCGAATATTGTTTTAAAGCTAAATATATAATTAACTTTATTTTGTTGTGATAAGGAGTGCCCCGCACCGTTCTTGCCCCCGGCTCGGGTCCGGTCAATTGAGACAACAAGCAAAATAATCGACGATATGATGAAAAAAATAATGATAAAAGTTTAATTTAAGTACTTATCATCAAGATATCCGTAGTTATCCATTAGGAATGGAATTATAATATTGGCGAAATTTGTAGCAACATTGCGCGGAAAGCTTCTGCAAATTGTCAGATTATCTTGCTTATTCCTATTCGATTGCTGGCTAAATCCTGTTTGCTATGCACGTTATATACCATGAGTTACTGCCGGAGAGCTACCTGCTCATTCTGGCTCCCGGCCGGCCGGGCCAGCCGGAATCGGTGCTCGCGCGCTGGTTGCGGCGGGCGCAGCGTAGCGGCAAGCCCTCGGTATGGGTTGATTGCGGCATGTTGGATTCGCTGTCGGCCGAAGCGGCGCGGCTGCTGTGGGATACCCATTTCCAGCTGCAGGAGCAGCACGCCCAGCTGGTGCTGGTGCACGTGCCCGAACGCGTGAAGCGCGAGCTGTTGGAGCAGGAGCTTGGCCCCGCGCCCTGCATCGTGCCCACCCTGCTCGACGCGGCCCGGCAGGCCCACTGGCACGACTGGAGCATGGAAGCTTAAGAAGCTGTTTGAGTTAAATCTTCTGATTTTAGATGGTGTAGAGACGCATCTTTGCGTCTTGTCGTTGGGCAATTTCCTTCAACGACGAGACGCAAAGATGCGTCTATACACCGTTCCAGCGGTATTCTTCGCTAACTTAAAATAGCTTCTAAGCGACTTTCCAAATTGGTATTTGAGCGGACAGCCAACGAAAAGCCGGCCGCCTGCTTGTTTCGATAAGCCCGCCGGCGGCCCGCGGGGCGCTAGTCTTCGGGCGTGGCAATGGTAGTAGGGCTGCCATTAAGCAGGAATTCGCGCAGGCGGTTGATGTGCTTTTTGATTTCTTTCAGTCGCTCTTCCTGATGCGTGGGGTAGGCCTCCGCGCTGCGGGCCGCTATGCCGGTGAGCAGGTTTTTGCGCTCCTCCATCATGCGCAGCGCTACCCACAGGGTTTCTTCGAGGTGCTGCTGCGAATTGTGCAGCAGGCTGTCGGCGGTGAAGGCGTGACCGGTGTGGCAGCGGTAGCGCAGTACCCGGCCCTGGTTCACCTCCCAAAGGCTGCCGCCGCAGTCGGGGCAGGTGAGGGGCACCTGGTGCCCGATTTCAGCCACGGCCGCAACGTCGCCCACCACTCGTTCCGCAATGGCGGCTTCCTGCTTGAGGTCCTCGGGGATGTCGGGCTGGCGCGGGGGGGCGGCACTGTGCGTGATTTCGTCGAGCAGGGCCGCCATCTGGCCCAGGGGCACCACGTAGTCCACGTCCACATTGTGCAAAGCCGATTCGGGCATGCTGGGAAATTCGGCCTCGCCGGGGTCCTGCACAATGGCAATGCCGCCGCAGCGCTTGATGAATTCCAGGCCGGCCGTGCCGTCGTGCAGCATGCCGGTGAGCACGATGCCCACCGCACGCGCGCCATAGGCCACGGCTGCCGAGCGGAACAGGGCATCGGCGGCGGGGCGGTAGTGGTTTTCGCGCGGGCCTTTGGTCACCAGCAGGTGGGGCACGCTGCCGTCCTTGGCCAGCAGGTGGCGGTCGGGCGGGGCCAGGTAAATGGTACCGGCCTTCAGGTGTTCGCCGTCGGTGGGCAGGCGGCAGGGCAGGGCGGTGTGGCGGGCCAGGCGCTCGACGAGGTGCTGGCCGTTGGAATCGGGGGCAAAATGCTGCACCACCAGGATGGCGGCGGGCAGCGCGGCAGGGAGGCGGGTCACAAATTCGACCAGGGCGGGCATGCCGCCGGCCGAAGTGCCAACGACAATGAGATAAGCAGGCGCTGACATAAAGGAAAGAAGTGCGAGAGGTGGCATTTTCTACGGGAAATATCCGGGGACGGCGAAGGGCTCGGGCTTTTTCCGGTAAATTTGTTTTGGGCCTACTCCCGGGGCGACTGCGTGCGCCAATGCAAACGGGCGCCATCCGCCGCCTGGCGCGCCGCCGGCAGCATTTCACCGCAGCCCCTCGCCATACCCGTTGCCTCATGAATCCCCCCGACTCCGCGCCTGCCCCCGACTTAGCGCCTGCCGCCGGCGAACCCGGCATTCTCATCACCCCGCCCGCAGAAATGCCCCGCGACGGCGATGAGCCCATTACCCCCGTGCTGGCCCGCGAGGTCCGGCACCCGGATTTCTCGCCCGATAAGTTTCCGCTGGTGGCGTTGGGCGGCTCGGCGGGCTCGCTGGCCGCGTTTGAGCGGTTTTTTCGGGCCATGCCGGCCGATAGCGGCATGGCCTTCGTGGTTATCACGCACCTCTCGCCCGACCAGGAATCGGAGCTGGCGCAGGTGCTCCAGCACTTCACCACCATGCCGGTACGGGAAGCCAGCGATGGCCTGCGCGTGCGCCCCAACCAGGTGTACGTGATTCCGCCCAACCGCGACATGAGCATTCTGCACGGAATGCTGCTGCTGTTTGCGCCCACCCAGCCCAAGGGCCGGCGGCTGCCCATCGACTTCTTTTTTCAGAGCATGGCCAAGGATGCGCGCGACCGGGCGGTGTGCGTCATCTGCTCGGGGCTGGGTTCCGATGGCACGCTGGGCCTGAAAATGGTGATGGAAAACTTCGGGATGGTGATGGTGCAGGCCCCCGAAACGGCCGAGTTCGACTCGATGCCGCGCTCGGCCCTGGCCACCGAGTTTGTGGATTTTGTGCTGCCCGCCGAGCTGCTGCCCGCCAAGCTGCTGGCCTACATGCGCCACCCCGCCACCCGCCCGCGCCGCGAGGAAGCCGAAAGCGCCGCCCGCCCGGCCCACGCCCTGCAAAAGATTTTTCACCTCATCCGGGCCAAAACGGGCCACGACTTTAGCTTTTACAAGCGCAACACGGTGTTCCGGCGCATTGAGCGGCGCATGAACTCACACCAGATTCGGGAGTTTACCCACTACGTGCGCTACCTCCAGGAAACCCCGGCCGAGGTAGATGCCCTGTTTAAGGAGCTGCTGATTGGGGTAACCAAATTCTTCCGCGACCGCGAGGCGTTTGAGCAGCTGAAGGTGCGCCTGCTGCCGCTGCTGCGCCTCAAGCCCGCCGACAGCACCGTGCGGGTGTGGGCCCCCGGCTGCTCGACGGGCGAGGAGGCCTACAGCCTGGCCATTGTCCTGCTCGAATGCCTGGACGGCCTGGAGTCCACCGCGTACCTCAAGCTCCAGATTTTTGCCACCGACATCAACCCCGACGCCATCGACTTTGCCCGCGTGGGCATCTACCCCGACAACGTGGTGTCCGACGTGAGCCCCGAGCGGCTGCGGCACTACTTTGTCAAAACCGAGGACGGCTACCGCATCAAGAAAGAAGTGCGCGACGTGGTGGTGTTTGCCGTGCACGATTTGAACAAGGACGCGCCCTTCACCAAGCTCGACCTGCTGGTGTGCCGCAACCTGCTCATCTACTTCAGCACCGAGCTCCAGAAAAACCTCATCCCCATCTTTCACTATGCTCTGATTACGAATGGCGTGCTGTTTCTGGGGCCGAGCGAAAACCTCACCGGCTTTCAGGACCTGTTTCAGTCGCTGGACGTGAAATGGAAGATTTCGCGGCGTACCGACACGCCGTCGTCGCTCATTCGGCTGGCCAATTTTCCATTTGCCCTGGCCCGGCAGCATGCCCTGGCTCCGTCCGCTTCTGCCGCTAGTCCCATGATGGCTCACACCGCCCGCAAAGATTCTCCGTTTGCTGCGCTCGTCCAGCGCGTGCTGCTGCGCCAGTACACGCCGCCCGCCGTGGTCATCAACCCCAAGGGCGAAATTCTGTACGTGAACGGCCGCACCGGCCGCTTTCTGGAGCCGGCCCCCGGCCTGGGCGCCATGAACGTGTTTGACATGGCCCGCGAAGAGCTCAACTACGAGCTGAGCGAAGCCGTGCACAAGGCCGTAGCCACCCGCCAGGACGTGGTGGCCGAGGGCGTGAAGCTGCGCCTCGAAACCGGCGTGCAGCTTCTACGCCTCACGGTGAAGGTGCTGGAAGAAGGCGAGCCCCTGGCCGGCCTGTTGCTGGTGGTGTTTGAGGAGCAGCCCACGCCCCGGCGGGTGCGCCTGGGCAAAGCCACCCTGGCCCCCGACCACGACGCCCAGGTGCAAACCCTGGAAAAGGAGCTGCAATACACCAAGCACCGCCTCCAGACCACTATTGAGGAGATGGAAAGCAGCGTGGAAGAGCTCAAAAGCACCAACGAGGAGCTGCAAAGCGCCAACGAGGAGCTGCAAAGCACCAACGAGGAGGCCATGACCAACAAGGAGGAAATGCAAAGCCTGAACGAGGAGCTGATGACCCTCAACATGCAGTACCTCAACAAAACCGAGGAGCTGAGCCAGGCCGCTAACGACATGAAGAACCTGCTCGACGCTACGGAAATTGCCACCATCTTCCTCGATAATGAGATGGTGATAAAGCGTTTCACGCCGCCCGTGCACCGCATTGTGAGCCTGCTGCCCAGCGACGTGGGCCGCCCCATCATGCACTTTGCCAACACCCTGCGCCACGAAACCCTGGCCCAGGACGTGCGACAGGTGCTCGACCGGCTGGTGACCGTGGAGGCCAACATTCAAACCACCCAGGGCGAGTGGTACGTGATGCGCATTCTGCCCTACCGCACCCTGGATAACTACATCAGCGGGGCCGTTATCACCTTCACCGACATTACGGCCCTCAAAACCCTGGAGGCCCAGCTGCAGGAAAGCGCCCGCTTTGCCGAAAGCATTGCCGAAACCCTGCGCGAGCCCCTGCTCGTGCTCGATACCGAGCAGCGGGTACTGGCCATCAGCGAGGCCTTTGCCACGCTGTTTGGGCTCGACCGCGACCGCAGCAAGGGCCAGCTGCTGCGCGAGCTCGACGGCGGGGCCTGGCAGCAGCCCTCCCTGCGCGAGCGCCTCGAAACCACCCTGCGCCACCCGGAGCAGCCCTTCCTGAATTTTCCCTACGTGGCCGATTTCCCCAAGGCCGGCCCCCGCACGCTGCGGCTGTTTGGGCGGCCCCTCACCAGTGGCGGGGCGCGCACGGGGCGCCTGCTGCTGGGCGTGGAAGTAGTGCCCGCCTAGCCGCCGGCCCTACGCCCGCTGGGCCGCCTGGGGGGCCGCCTGGCCCGTGGCAATGAAGCCGCGCAGCGCCGCCGCCAGCTCGGGCCCGGTGCGGGCGCGCGGCACGCGCAGCGCCTGGTTGTCGGCGGGCACGTGGGCCAGCAGGTCGCGCACCTCGTTGGGCCGCACGAAGCGGAGCACCATGGCCCAGCCGGCAAAGCTGGGTTCCAGGCAGGGGCCTTCGGCCAGAATGTGGCAGTCGCGGTGGCGTGGGTCGCGCACAATGCGGTTATGGTAGAGGTGCCGCACGGCCGCTTCTGCGCCTTCGAGCAGCTGCAGGAACCGGCCGTCGGCGGTGTGGAGCAGCACGCCCGTAATGCCGTGGGTACCGTTGTAGGCCTGCGCCTGTCGATGCAGGGCCCGCAGCGCGGGCGCATTGAAAGGCACCATCGCCTGGCTCTGGTAAATGAGTTGGTATGTCCTCATAATCGAAAAAGTGCGTGGGGTACAGCGGGAAGTGGGTAGGGTAGACTTCGAGAGTAGGCGCGGGGGGTGAGGGGACTTAAATATAAGAGAATCATAATAATTTTTGACTCGTCTTTTATTGTTCGGTTGGGCGCCCCGTTGCGCCAGTGCCCCCAGGAAGCCCTGTGCCTGCCGGGCGGGCAATGCGGAGCGGGGCCATTGATGAAAAATCCGTATTTATCCGGAGCACAATGGGGATAACCCGCAAAGGGGAGGGCGGCGTATGATTAGCCTAATGAATGATGCCTCTCTGATAACCGAAAGCCAGCGCCAGCGGGCCGTGGATTGGGCTGTTGCGATGACGGCTAATACGGCGCTCTCGCCCCAGCGCTACGAGCGTCAGCTGCTGGCCCGCTACCAGGCGGGCCACCTCACCATCGACCAGGTTATCGAGCTGCTCGATACCAGTGTGTACCAGGTGCTTTACCGTAGCCGGGCCACCGCGCCGCTGAGCGAGGAGGCGCTGGGGCAGCTGCTCCACACGGCCCGCCGCTTCAATGTGGAGCACCGGATTTCGGGCATGCTGCTCTACGGCGCCGGGCACTTTGTGCAGGTGCTGGAAGGGCCCGAAGAGGCCGTGCGCGACTTGTACGCCGCCATTCAGCAGGACGCCCGGCACACGCAGGTGGTGACGGTGAGCGCCGGCCCAACGGCCGAGCGGCACTTTGCCGGCTGGAGCATGGCCTTTGGCCGCGTAGCGACGTCCGACCTGGACCGGGTGCTGGTTGCCGTGCAGGAAAGCCCGCCCCTGGTGGCCGGCCCGGCCATTGACGACCCCAGCCTGCTGGCGCTGCTGCACGCCTTTGGCGTTGGCCCGCCGGCCGCTGCCGGCCCGCCTGCGCCCACGCCAGGTACCTGACGTTTCGGGGTCTGGGCATAGGGGCCGAAGCGAAAGTTATGTCGGGATGGATGCCCTGCTGGTGGTGCACGGGAGCCGGGGGCGTACCTTGCAGTTCGCCTGCTGCCAGCCCCCGCCAATGCCCGCACGGGGGCTAAACCCTGGCTGCGCACTGCCGGGGCGCGCTCCCTATATTTTTCATTCCCACGCCCTTGAGCACTTATACCCTTAACTACCGCCCCGACCTCGATATTGTGTTCCTGCGCTGGCTGGCCCCCGACACCCTGGCCGAAGCGCAGGCCTCATATGAGGCCGCCCTGGCGCTGGCCCTGGCCCACGGCTGCGGCAACTGGCTGCTCGACTCGCGCCGCTCGGGCCCGCTCAACCTGGCTGAAACCGCCTGGCTCACCCACAACTTCTTTTCGGTGGCCGTGGCGCAGCTGGCCCCGCGCCGGCTGCGGCTGGCCGTGTTCAGCTCGATGCAGCGCCTGGAGCAAATGCGCCACGATGCTGAAGTGGCCCCGGCCGTGCAGGCCGCCCTTGCCGCCACCCAGCCCTACGAGGCCGCTATCTTCATGACCGAGGCGGAGGCCGTGGCCTGGCTACAGGCCTCGCCGGCGTAGCCTGCCCAGCCGGGGCGCAGTGGCCGCCGTCCTATCTGTTGGCAGCCACCCCCGTTAGCCCCCTTATTTTCTGCTACTGCTCATGTCCGATTCTGCCTTCCCCGACTACGCCTACCGGCCCGACCTCGACGTATTCACCGTGCGCTGGCCCACCCACGAGTTAATGGCCACTGCCCGCCCCGACTACGAGGCCCTGCTGCTGCTGCCCGAAGCCCGGCGCACCACCCGCTGGCTGTTCGACGTGCGCCGTCGCCCCTACACCGATGCCATCAGCGCCCGCTGGGTCATCACCGACTGGCTGCCCCGGGCGGCGGCCCTGCTGCCCGCCCCGCTGCGCCTGGCCTACCTGGTAGCCCCCTCCCGCGCCGAGGAACTTGCCACCGATACGGCAGTGGCCGCCGAGATGCGGCCGGCCACCCTGCCCGGCCAGCCCTACCTGCTGCAAGCCTTTGCCGACGAGGGCGCGGCCGTGCGCTGGCTGCTGGCCTGAGCCCGGGGCGATAAACGATAGCACTTACCAGCTCTGGTAGGCGCTGGCCGCACTAGCTGAATGGAACTAGCTGAGCACACGGTGGGAGGGTAATTGTTGGGAGAAGCGATACAGATGCCCGGCCGCCGGAAAGCCGGTGTTTTTAGGCGTTTCCGGCGCGCCGCACTGGCCCGGTGCGCTGCCTTGCTTACCTTCACAGCCTACCTCGCCTCACCGCCATGCTGCCCCCCGATACTCCGGCGCCCCTCACCGATTTGCACGCCTCGCTGCTGGAGCTGCGCACCCGGGCCGAACAGCGCCGGGCGCTGGTGACCCAGCCCACCGAGCTGCACTCCCCCGAAGAAATGCAGCGCCTGGTGCAGGAGCTGCAAGTGCACCAGATAGAGCTGGAAATGCAGTACGAAGAGCTGCTGCTGACCCAGACCGAAGCCCAGGCCGCCCGCAGCGAGTACGTGGACCTCTACGACTACGCTCCGGTGGGCTACTTCACCCTCACCGATACGGGCCTCATCGAGCAGCTCAATTTTTGCGGGGCCCGGCTGCTGGGCACCGTGCGCCAGCAGCTGGTGCGGCGGCGCTTCGCCCTGTTTGTGGTTTCGGCCCAGCGCCTGAATTTTGGGCAGTTTCTGGCCCGCGTGTTCAGCAGCGACAGCACGCAGAGCATCGAGCTGAAGCTGCAGCAGGAAGACGGCACCACTTTTTTTGGGCAGCTCGAAGGCCTGCGGGTTGATACCCCCGCGGGCCCGCAGTGCCGCTTGGCCGTGCTCGACACCACGGCCCGCCAGCAGGCCACGGCCGCACTGGCCGCCAGCGAAGCCCGCTTCCGCAAGCTGTTCACGGAAAGCTGTTCTGCTGTGGTGCTCGTGCAGGGCTACCACTTTGTGGATTGCAACGCCGCCGCCCTGCGTCTGCTGGGCGCCGCCGACCGGCAGCAGCTGGTAGGCCAGGTGGCCTGGGCCCACTCCCCCGAATACCAGCCCGATGGCCGCCGTACCATCGACCTGTTTCATGACACCATGGCCGAAGCCCTGCGCACTGGCTCGCAGCGTTGCGAAGTCGTGATGCGCCACGCTTCGGGCAAGGAAATATGGGTTGAGGCCGTGCTTACGCCCATCGAGTTGGGTGGCTCCACGCCGGTGGTGCACACGGTGTGGCGCGATATCACGGCTGCCCGGCAGGCCCAGCAACAGCTGCGGCAGAGCAAAGAATTTACCGAAAGCCTCCTCGATAACACCGTCGACGGCATTATTGCCGTTGACCAGGCGCAGTGCATTACGGCCTGGAATGCCCAGGCCACCACTTACTTTGGCCGCGAAGCCGCCGAAGTGCTGGGCCGCCCCCTGGCCGAGGTGTTGCCTTATTTCAACAACGAATCGCAGCAGCTCGTGGCCCGGGCGCTGGCCGGCGAGCGCATCGACCTGTTCGGCCGCGAGTTTCAGCAGCGGCCTGGCCGCTACGATGTCCACATCGTGCCGCTGTACCACAGCGGCGAAAGCCAGCCCAGCGGCGTGCTCACGGTGGTGCGCGACGTGACCGAGCGCGACCGTCTGGCCGAGGAGGCCACCCAACAGCGCCTGCGCCGGCAGCAGGAAGTGCTGGCCGCCATTCTGGACACGCAGGAAACCGAGCGCAAACGCATTGCCGAAGCCCTGCACAACGGCCTGGGCCAGCTCCTGTATGCCACCAAGCTGAGCCTGGCGGGCCGGGCCGGGGTGCCGGGCCTGGCCCGCGAGTCGTTGAAGCTGCTGGATGAGGCCATCCGGGCCACGCGCACCATTTCCTTCGAGCTCACGCCCGGCGTGCTCGAAGACTTTGG
Source organism: Hymenobacter artigasi (assembly GCF_012275535.1). GTDB lineage: Bacteria > Bacteroidota > Bacteroidia > Cytophagales > Hymenobacteraceae > Hymenobacter > Hymenobacter artigasi. The sequence continues at coordinate 161,028 of NZ_JAAVTK010000013.1, forward strand.
CCTGCAAACGGCCCTGCAGGAGCTGGTGAAGCGCATTGCGCCGGCCGGCCTGCCGGTGCGCCTGCACTTGCTCGGCCTCGGCCACCGCCTCAATTCCCAGGCCGAGATTGGGGTGTACCGCACGGTGCAGGAGCTGCTCAACAACGTGATGAAGCATGCCCACGCCACCGAAGCCGTGGTGCACGTAGCCTACGAAAACGGCCGCCTCGACGTAAGCGTGGAGGACAACGGCCGCGGCTTCGAGCCAGCTTTGCTGGTGGGGCAGCCGCTGCCAGGCATTGGCCTGGCCGGGGTGCGCAACCGCGTGGCCCTGTTGGGCGGCCGGCTGGCCATCAGCTCGCGCCTGGGGCAGGGCACTATCGTGAGCTTCGAGCTGGAAGTGTAAGGTTTTGGTTGAGAGTTAAGAGTTGGGAGTTAAGAGTTGGGAGTTAAGAGGGAAGCCACAAGCTCGTAACTCCGAACTCCGAACTCCCAACTCTTAACTCCTAACTCCCAACTCTTAACTCTTAACTTAGCCCTCCCGCCTTCCCATTAACCACTCTTTACTCCTGAATACCTAAATGCGGAAGGCTACGAAGACAACCGCCGTGTGGCTATGCGCTGGCTTGCTGGCCCTGGTCGGCTGCCAGCACGACCGCGACACCGTGGACCCGGAAGGCCCGGTAGTGCCCCCCACGGCCTACAACCTGACGGTGCCCGGCAACTTCCCGCCCCTGCCTGCCACCCCCGCCAACAACCCCCTGACGGTGGAAGGCGTGGCGCTGGGCCGGCAGCTGTTCTATGAAAAAAGCCTGTCGGTGAACAGCACAATATCCTGCGCCAGCTGCCACCGCCAGGAGCTGGCCTTCACCGACGGGCTGGCCCACGCCCAGGGCGTGAACGGCGGTACCACGCTGCGCAACGCCATGCCGCTGGCCAACCTGGCCTGGGAGCCCCTGCTCACCTGGGATGGTGCTGCCAGCAGCCTCGAAGCCCAAGCCCGCATCCCCCTCGAAAACCCGGTGGAGATGCACCAGACCTTGGCCGCCGGCGTGGCCCGCCTGCAAGCCACGGCGGCCTACCCGCCGCTGTTTCGCAAGGCCTTTGGCAGCAGCACGATTACGGAAGATAACCTGCTCAAGGCGCTGGCCCAGTTCGAGCGCACCCTGGTTTCGAGCAACTCGCGCTACGACCAGTACCAGCGCGGCAACCGCGCCGCCCTCACCAGCTACGAGCAGCAGGGCCTGGTGCTGTTTGTGACGCACCCCGACGGGCCAGCCGGCATCCGGGGCGGCAACTGCCAGGACTGCCACGGCGGCAGCCTGCAAACCGACCATGCCTTCCGCAACAACGGCCTCGACGCCACCCTCACCGACCTGGGCCTGGGCGCGCAAACCGGCAAGCCCACCGACAACGGCAAGTTTCGGGTGCCCTCCCTGCGCAACATCGCCCTCACGGCTCCCTACATGCACGACGGCCGTTTCCCCAACCTCGACAGCGTGTTGAGCCACTACAACGAGCACATTGCCACCGCCAGCCCCAACCTCGACCCGCTGATACTGAACGGCAGCAACAACAAGCTCGGGGCCGGCCACCCCCTGGGCCTGACCCGGGACGAAAAGGCTAAAATCGTGGCCTTCCTACGCACCCTCACCGATACCACGTTCACCCACGACCCGCGCTTTGCTAAACCGTAGGGCCGTACCGCATACTCGCCGCGTCCACGGTACGGCAGCACGGCACAGAATTGCCACAGGTTCGGACTGCAATTTTGGGGCTGCAAGCAGCTAGTGCGGGGGAATGGTGTCGTTTGCGCCAGTGAATCGATGATTTTTAGGGATATGAAACGTCTACTCGCCGCCCTCGTGCGGTTTTTTAGTGTCCGCGCCATTGGGCTGGGGCAAAAGCAGTTTTGGGGTAGCATGTTGCTGCTGGCGGTGCTGGCCAGCCCATCCACTGCCCGGGCGCAGGCTAGCGGCACCGTGAGCGGCCGGCTGCTCGACGCGGCCACCAATGAGCCGCTGCCTTTTGCCGGCGTGGTGCTGCTGCGGGCCACCGACTCCAGCTTCGTAGCCGGTGCGCAAACGCTGGAAACCGGCGCGTTTGCTATCGAGAAAGTGCCTTTTGGTAGCTACGTGCTGCGCGCCTCGGTGGTGGGCTACCGCACCGGGCAGCGCGCCGTGGCCCTCACGGCCGCCGCGCCCACGCTGCAGCTGGGGCCGCTGCGCCTGCGCGTGGCCGCCACCAAGCTGGCCGAAGTGGTGGTGAAAGGCGAGCGCGCCATCGTGACCGATAACCTCGACAAAAAGGTAATCGACGTGACCAAGGACCTCACCGCCACCGGTGGCACGGCCGTGGACGTGCTCCAGAACGTGCCCAGCGTGACGGTGGACCAGAGCGGCGCGGTAAGCCTGCGCGGCTCGACCAATGTGAAGATTTTTGTGGACGGCAAGCCCACCGGCGTCACACTCGACCAGCTGCCGGCCAGCTCCATTCAGACCATTGAAGTCGTCACCAACCCGTCGTCGCGCTACGACGCGGAGGGCTCGGCCGGCATCATCAACATTGTGCTGAAAAAGGAGCGCCAGGACGGCTGGAATGGCCAGGCCAGCGCCACCGCCGGCACCGGCCAGAAGTACAACACCTCCCTGGGCCTGAACTACCACAAGGGCAAGGTGAACGTATTCGGCTCCTACGACTTTCGCGACGACCGGCGCACGGGCTACGGCTCGGTGCGCCAGCGCACCACCCGCCTCGATACCACCGTGGTGCTGAACCAGGACCGCAGCAGCGTGTCGCAGGGCATTTCCCACGCCGTGCGCCTGGGCCTGGACTACGCCCTCACGCCCGACCAGACCCTGACCCTGACCGTGCAGCCGCGCTTCAACACCCAGGACAACCGCGAAAACATCCTCTCGACCCAGACCAACCTGAGCACCGGCGATATGCCGCCGCTGGGCAACAGCACCCGCTACGTCACCAACGCCGGCACGGCGAAGCAGGCCGATTTTAGCCTCGACTACCGCCGCCTGTGGCCCGCCCAAAAGCGCCGTGAGCTGACCGCCAATGCCATTTACACGCCCGTGCAGTACAACATCGGAGTGAATTCGGACGTGAATTTTCGCGACCAGACCACCGGCTCCCAGCACCAGCAGTTCAATACCCAGAATGACCTGGCCTCGGCCCAAATCGACTACGTGATGCCGGTGGGGGAGAAGGGCCGCTACGAGCTGGGCGCCAAAAGCATCTCGCGCCGCTCCGACAACGACTACCAGTACCGCAGCCGCCCCGTGCTGGCCTTCGACCCTTCCAACCGCTTCATCTACCACGAATACATTCAGGCCGCTTACGGCACGTATGCCAACGCGGCCGGCGATTTCAGCTACCAGTTTGGCCTGCGCCTGGAGCAAACCAATACCCGGGGCGACCAGTCGACGGACGTGCCCGCCGGCCACTTCACGCGCAGCTACCTGAGCCTGTTCCCGAGCGCCGTGCTGGCCTACGATGTGAGCAAGGAAAACCGGGTGCAGCTCAGCTACTCGCGCCGCGTGCAGCGCCCCAGCGCCGATGAGCTCAACCCCTTTCCCGACCGCTCGGACCCGCTGAACCTGCGCACCGGCAACCCGCTGCTGATTCCCGAGTTCGTGCACTCGCTGGAGCTGGGCAACCAGCGGTTTTTCGGGGCCAGCAGCTCGGTGAGCGCTACGGCGTTTTACCGGTTGGAGGAAAATACGATTACCAACATCCGTGACCCGTTTTTCCGCGACCCCGTCACCAACGCCCTCGTCACGAACACCACGCGCCTCAACGTGGGCCAGGAAACCAACTACGGCCTAGAGCTGGTGGCCTCGGCCCCGGTCACGAGCATTTGGAAAGTGAGCGCCAATACCTCGGCGTTCCGGCGCATCATCAAAGGCTCGACGCCGACCAACCTGGATTTCAACAACAGCAACATCGTGTACACGGCCCGGCTCAATACCACGGTATCGCCCACCAAAAAGCTCGATTTGCAGCTCTCGGCCAACTACCGCTCGCCGGTGGTATCGGCCCAGGGCCAGCGCCTCACGCAGTTCAGCGCCGACTTTGCCGCCAAGCAGAGCGTGCTCAAAGACAAGGGCAACATCACGCTGCGGGTGTCCGATATCTTCAACACCCTGCAATTCAACTTCAACGCCTACGGCCCCGGCTTCGAGTCCTTGGCCCGCAACAAGCGCGAGTCGCGCATCCTGTACCTGGGCTTCAGCTACCGCTTCGGCAACGCGGGCGACACGCCCCGCAGCAAGCGCAAAGACGAGCAGCCCGACGATGCCGGCGGGCGCGGCTTCGAGTAAGCCGCCGCCGGAAAATAGAACTGTCATTCCGACGAAGGAGGAATCTGATGACAACTCTTGCTTGGTTTTAGTCAAATTCCTCCTTCGTCGGAATGACAAAAGCCTGTTCGAATGCCGGCGCGAGCAGCCCAAACGCAACCTTACGCCTTAAATTTGCCATTCGGCTGCCGCCACCGGCGCGGCGGTCGTTTCCTTGCTTTTTCTTCTTCCTGACTCCCTCATGTTCCCAAAAATTCCCGCTTTCCTGCTGGCTGCCCTTTGTTCAGCCCCCCTGCTGCTGAGCAGCTGCGAAAGCCAGAAACCCGCCGCCGCCGCCGCCCCGGCTACGACTACGCCCGCCGCCACGCCCGTGGCCGAAGCCCGCTACGAATGCCCGATGGGCTGCGCCGGCAGCCAAAGCAGCAAGCCCGGCAAGTGCCCCACCTGCGAGATGGAGCTGGTCAAAAAATCGTAATCAGAATCCTTCCAGCGCCAGAATTCTGCAGCTTTGCGTAAGAATTCTATGCCAGCCTGCGGGAGTTGTAGCCGTAACTTTATAGTGTCGCCCCCATACCAAAGGCCGGGCGCTTTCCCACTACTTAACTGGTCAATTTCATGTCAACGCTTCGTTTCAAAACCACCATCAACTGCGGCGGCTGCATCAAGGCCGTCACGCCCGGGCTCAACCAAGAAGTTGGGGCCAATAACTGGCAGGTTGATACCGCCAATGCCGATAAAATCCTCACGGTCAATTCCCCTACGGCTACTGCTGCCCAGGTTGTGAAAGCCGTGCAGGACGCCGGATTCGAGATTCAGGCCCTGGCGGCCTAACCCTATCACAATCAGAAAAAAAAGGCGGCTCCACTACGGAGCCGCCTTTTTTGCCTTTTGACCTTGCCAAAGCTACTGCACCACTACTTTTCGGCTGGTGAGCTGGTCACCGATTTGCAGCCGGACCAGGTAGGCGCCGGCGGGCAGGCTGCCGAGGGCAAACTGCTGGTTGCCGGCCTGTTCGGCCTCGGCCAGGGCGCGCACGCGCTGGCCCAGGGCGTTGTACACAGCCAGCGCTACGGGCTGGCGGCCGGCCGGCACGGTGTAGGCGATGGTGGACGTGGCTGAAGCCGGGTTGGGGTACACTTGGAAATTGAGGCGGCTGGCCACGGCGCTGCGGCTGGCCAGCACGCCCGCACCCAGCTCTACCGTGATGAACTGGTTGTCCGGAATGGTCGTGAAGTCCGGGTTGCTGCCCAGCGTGGTGGTGCGGCCGGATATCGACGGCAGCAGCTCGCTGAAGAAAATGCCGTCGCCATCGGTATAGGCCGCTACCAGCTCCAGGCTGGTACCCGTTTCAATCGGCACGGTAGCAGTGCTCAGCGCTGCCAATGGAATCTCAATCTCAAACCCCGCATTGGTGGTATTGGCGGCGAGGGTGGCCGTATTGCTGTAGGCAAATTTGCTGCCGGCCAGGTCCAGGGTGGCGGGGGCTACCACCTGCCCGCCGGTTTTGGTGCCGGCCCCGATAAACGTATCCGTGCCGGGCGTCACCGCAGTGCCGGTCACATACGATACCCGGCTGAAATACACATCATTGGCCGTAGCTGAGGTGGGGCCTACCGACACCCGAAAGCCGTAGTCCGTGGGGTTGTCCATGGTGGGGTGGTGCTTGAGCGGCGACTGAATATCGCTGCCACCAACCAGCAGGGTGCCGGCCGGTGCGCCCGGCCGGGCTGGCGTATTCAGGTAGATGACGAAAGAACGATACCCACCCGATGGTGCCGTATTAGCCGCTTCGTCCGAGCCTACCAGCATGATGTTCAGCGTGGTGGTCGTGTAGCCCACGTAGAGCGCCTGCAGGCCCCGGTCGGCTTCGAGGTGGGTGCCGGTATAGGTGGCTGCCAGCTGGTACTTGCCCATGCCGGTACCGATTTCAGTAGCCGTAGCCCTGCCATCTACGATGAACTGGGCACTGGCCGTGAGCGAGGCGATGGTTAGCAAACCAATCGCAGTGAGCGTAGAAAACCTTTTCATGATGTGGGAATTGAAAGATTTATATTGATTATTTAAATATATGTAAAAATTCACTTATAAAAATGAATTTTTTATTAAGACATCAATAAAAATCATTTTAAATATTAAATAAAATATATATACGAAAAGCCAAAAAAAGGGCGGCTCCGATGTGGAGCCGCCCTTTGCGCAATTTTCAAACCTGAGTGCCTACTGCACCACTACTTTTCGGCTGGTGAGCTGGTCGCCGATTTGCAGCTTCACCAAGTAGGCCCCGGCGGGCAGGCTGCCGAGGGCAAACTGCTGGTTGCCGGCTTGTTCGGCCTCGGCCAGGGCGCGCACGCGCTGGCCCAGGGCGTTGTACACGGCCAGCGCCACGGGCTGGCGGCCGGCCGGCACGGTGTAGGCGATGGTGGACGTGGCCGAAGCCGGGTTGGGGTACACCTGAAAATTGAGGCTGCTGGCCACGGCGCTGCGGCTGGCCAACACGCCCGCGCCCAGCGAGAATGCCACCGATTGCGTGCCGGGGATGGTGGTGAAGTTTGGGTCGGCGCCAAGGGTGGTGGTGCGGCCCGTGATTTGTGGTATTACATCGGAGTAGAAGATGCCGTCGCCGTCGGTGTAGGCGGCAAACAGGTCGAGGCGGCTGCCGGCGGTGAGTAGGGGCGTGCCTAGGGCCGCGAGCGGAATCTCAATTTCTAACCCTGCATTGCCGGTGTTGGCCGTGAGGCTGGCCGTGTTCAGGTAGGCAAAGCGGGTGCCGGGCAACACGGTTGCCGAGGAGGTAACCACGGTACCGTTCTTGTTGCCCGAGCCGGCGTACGTGTCGGTGCCGGCCGTGGGTGCTCCGGTACCGGTAACGTACGAGGCGTTGCTGAAATAGACATCGGTAGCGCCGGGCCCAACCGACACGCGGAAGCCGTAGTCCGTCTGCATATCCAACGTGGGCCGGTGCTTCAGGGGCGATTGGTTATCGGCCCCGCCCAGCTGCACCCCCGCCGGAGCGCCGCTGCGTAGCGGCGTGTTCAGGTACACTACGAGGGCGCGGTAGCTGCCCGAAGTGGCTGCTTCGGCCGAGCCGGCCACCAGAATATTCAGCGTGGTGGCGGTGTAGCCCACGTACAGGGCTTTCAGGCCCCGGTCGGCGTCCAGATGATTGCCGGTGTAGCTGCCGGCCAGCTGGTATTTGCCAACTCCAGTACCAATTTCCGCAGCCGTAGCCTGGCCATCGAGGGTGAACTGCGCGTGGGCAGTGAGCGAGGCGACCGTGAGGGCGCCCATCGCTGCAAGCGTAAAGATTTTCATGATGGTGGGTTTTTAAAAGTGGGTTTGAGGATGAAAATGATGGAAAGCGGTGGGCGTGACAGGCGGCTACAGTTGCACGTATTGTCGCATCGTAACCTGGTCGCCGTGCATTATTTTCAGGAGGTAAGTGCCGGGCGCAATCCCGGTTTCGTGGGTCGAAAGCTGATGCGCGCCCCGCGTGAGGCGCTGGGCCGGCGTGAGGGTGCGCACCAGCTGCCCCGTGAGGGTGTACAGCGTGAGCTGCACGGTTTCGTCGCGGTCGAGCACCAGCGCTACGGTGCGGGCCCCAAAGGCCGGGTTCGGAAATACTTGGGCCGTGAAGCCCACCCCGGCAGCGCCAGGCACAGAAGAAGTTACGGATGAAGATACGAATTCTACGTCATCAATGCCAGCCGTTTCGCCGGCGTGGGCATCGGAGCGCAGCCCGATTTCGCACTGCCCGTTGCTCACCACAATGCCGCTCACCTGCACCCGCGTCCAGGTGCTGGTGGTGGGCAGGGTGGTAGCCAGCTCGGTACCGCCGAAGCCGTTGGCGTAGAGCTGGCACTGGGCCTGGCCGCCGCTGCTCTGGGCCCAGGCGCGCAGGGTGTAGGTGCCGTTGGGCACGTTGGCGAGCAGCTGGTAGGTGCGCACCTGGTAGGCGGTGGTTTTTTGGTGACTCAGCTGGTAGAGGCTGGCCTGGCCGTAGTTCTGCGTCAGGTCGGCGTCGGCATCGGCGGTAGTGGCGGTGCTCCAGCCTAGTGGCGTTTGGGTGGCGGCGGTGTACTCGAAGCCCGGGTTGTAGACCAGGCCGGGGCTGGGCGGGTTGTTCAGAAAGGCATTGATGGCCCCGGTAGGCTGGCCGTTGCTGTTCCAGATGCCCAGGCCGTAGCTCATCCAGTTATAGGCCTGGGGCTCCCAATAGAGCACGCCCAGGCCCTTGTTGTTGGGCACGGCGCGGGTTTTGGCCATCAGGTCGAGCAGCATTTGCTGGGTGGGAATGGGCACGTTGGCGGGCATGCCGGTTTCCACCACCATCACTTCCTTGCCGGGGTAGCGGCTCACCATGTCATTCATGTTGGCGAGGCATTGCGCCGTGAGCGTGGGCCAGTTGGCGGCCGTGGGGTAGAGCGACATGCCAATGACATCGTACCGGGCATTGTTATTTCGCAGGCCATCGAACAGGTAGCGGAACAGGCTGTTGTTGAAGCCGTTGGAAATATGCACGATAACCTTGCTGGTGGGATTCACGGCCTTCACAGCCGCGTAGCCCCGGTCCACGAGGCTGGCGAAGTTGGCCATATTGGTCGAGGCGCGGCCTTCGGGCCAGAGCATGCCGTCGTTGGTTTCGTTGCCCACCTGCACCCATTCGGGCACGATGTTATTGGCCTTCAGCGAGTCGAGAATGCTGTAAGTGTGGTTATACACGTCGGTTTGCAGCTGGGCCAGGGTGTGGCCCACCCAGGCGGCGGGCTTGTTCTGCCGGCCGGGGTCAGCAAATTCATCGCTGTAATGAAAGTCAATCATGAGCCGGAAGCCCAGGTTGTGCGCCCGGATGGCCTTGGCGATGACGTCGTTTTTGCCGTTCCAGCCGCTGGTCGGGTTCACCCACACCCGCAGCCGGATGGTGTTCATGTCGTGGTCGTGCAGCAGCTGAAACAGGTCCTGCTGCGTGCCGGATTCGTTGTAGAAGCGGTAGTTGGCGGCCTCCATCTGGCTCACCCAGCTCACATCGGCCCCTTTGGCAAAAGCGGCGGGGGTTTGGGCGGCCGCATGGCGCGGCAGCCCGGTAAGGGCCCCCATTATCAGCAACAAAAGTAGGCTTCTCATCATAGCGGTGGGGGCGGTTAGCTGGCGCATTGGCTAACGTAGAGGGTTTTACGAAATTATTGAGAAAAGTATTCGGTCAGTCTGACAGAACCGCTATTGCAGCGAAATCGACTCGATATCCACACTCGCCGGGCTGCCGGTAACGCTGGCCGCATCCCAGGTCAGATGCAGCACTTCGGCCTCCGCGACTTTCAGGCTGCCCGCGCCGGGAGCCTGGTAGTGCAGCGGCAGAAAGCCGGGGTAGGGCCGGGGCATCAGCAGCAGCGCCGCCGGCCGGAAGGCACTAAGCGGCAGCCGGATTTCCCGAACCTCCGTGCTCAGCGCCAGCGGCGCGGCGTAGGCCACGGCATCTTTCGTGGTCAGGGTGAGGCTGACGCTGGCATTGGGCTGGCTGCTGCGGGCCCGCACGACGATAGTCGTAAAACCCGCCAAATCGGTGGTGCGGCCAGCCAGCTTATCGCCGAAAAATGCCCGCAGACTAGCGGCCGGGCCGGTAGCATCGGGCTGGTTGGGCCGGGGCGGGCCTTGCACAAGGCGCAGGGCGAGCGCGCCGTCGGGTAGCGTCACGTAGTCGGTCCAGCTCATGGGAGCCAGCCCGTGGGCTTCGATGCGCTCCTGGTCGCGGCTGGCCTGGAAGAGCGGCAGCGGCGCGCCGGCCGCCACAATGGGTACTTCGTAATGCTCGTTATGGGCAAAGTCCCAGTCGCGCGGCTGGCCACTGAAGCCGCCGGGAAACGTGAGCGCCTGCGCACCTTTTTTCACCACCAGCCAGTAGCGGAGCTGGCCGGGATAAAGCAGCTCGGCGGGCACGGTGGCTTCCAGATTGGCGTAGCTGCGGGTGGTCATGGGCAGGGTGCGCGTGGGGCCGTAGTAGTGCTGCGCCACCAGAAACACGCTGTCGGTGGGTAAGAGGCCGCTGATGGTGGCGGTAATGCGCAACGGCTGGCCCGCCGTAGCCTGGGCCGGGGCGGTGTGCCGCACCTGCTGCTGGGGCCCTTCCAGAAATATAAACCCTTTAGGAGCGGCGAAATCGCGTAATTCTCCGTGGTTGAATATGGTACGCGGAGTGAAGGCAATGGTTGATTTGCCGGATGCAGCCACCAGATAAACGCCGGGCCGCACGGTAGTGCGGCCGTCGGTAGTGTGGGCCTCATAACTGTTGCGCTCATTCAAAGCACGTAATGAAAAGCTGGGCCCAAGGTCCGGCAGGGAAAGCACTAACGGCTGCTCGTTCCACGAAATCTGCGTCACCGGTTTGCTCAGTGAGGCTTTTTCGAATGGGTCGCGGATGGCCACGGCATCGGGCATTACCTCCAGCCGCCACACGCCGGGGGCCAGCTTATCCAGAAAATACGCGCCGGTGCCGCCGTAGCGCACCACCGGCGACGAGCCCACGCCCGCCAGGTGCTGCAACCGGGCCGGCTGTCGGGGCGCGGTGCCGGTATTGGCGGTGTAATAAAACTCCTCGGGCGAGTTCATCTCGCTCAGCCCCAGCCGGTAGCTGACGCGGAAATTACCAAAAACCGAGTCCTGCGGGTAGCGCCCGAACGACTGCCCGCGCCCCACGCTCCGAAATGCCTTGCCCGCGATGAGCAGGCTCAGCGCCTTAGCCGGCGTGTAGGCCAGGTTCAGGTAATGGGTCTGGTACTCCGTGTTGGCGTAGGCAATGGCCATGGGGTCGTAGGCAAACTGCGTGGCCCACTGAAAACCGGCCTCGCGGAAGCTGCGGGCCATAAACGGGTACATCACCGGCTGAATAATATCGGCCGACTCGAACTCGTACACCATCTTCGCCTTGCTCCGAAAGCGGGCATCGGTGCGGTACGGAATGGGGTACTGGTCCACGTAGGGCAGGAAATTGCCGCGCAGCGTGTGGTTGCTTACCAGGCCCTGCGGGTACCACTGGTAAGTCAGGCCGTCGACCTTGGCGTTGAGGATGGCCTGGTACACATCGGGGTTTTCCGAGATGTTGTAGAACACCGGCTTGCGGCAGCCCGTGACCCGGATGGCGGCGGCCATGCGGTCGGCAAAGCTGGTCACTTGGGCTTCGGGCTGGTGGTATTTCGGCTCGTTGCACACCTCGAAGGCCAGAATATCCGGGTCTTCGCGGTTGAGTTTTTTGGTGTAGGGGTTGCGGTGGTTGAGAAACTGCGTGAGGTACCGCTCCTGGGCCGCAATGGCGCGCGGGTTGGTGTAGGCCTCGCCCTTGGAATAGATGCTGGAAAAGCCGGTGCCCGAGTCTTTTTCGGGGTAGCCATTGTTCCAGTAGGCAATGGGCGTGAGGATGAGTTTGATGCCGCGCTGCTTCAACTCATTCACCAGAAAATCGAATAAGTGCAGGTGCTCATTTTCGAGCAGGTTACCGGCAGTATCGGTGATTTCCACGTCCCAGACGTGCACCCGAAACGCATCGACACCCAGCCGGGCCAGGTGGTACACGTCCTGCCGGATGGCCTGCTCCACGTTCACGCCCAGCTTCTGGTGGGCCCGGTAGGAGTAGGCGAAGGGCGCGGTGTAGTTCACGCCGAACAGGGCCACTTCCTGCCGGGTTTTCTGCCAGCGCAGCACGCCCTTGTTGTCCACAAAAATATCACCCGAGGGCGATTTAGCTGCCTTTTGAGCGCGGGCCGGCGAGGAGTGGAAAGCCTGGAAAAAGAAACTGAGCGACAGCAGAAGCAAGTAGCGGGAGGACATATTTGAGGGGATTTCCAAGGTAAATACGACGCCGGGCAAAGGCAGGGGCAAAGCCTGCTCCCGTGCCCCTGCTGACTGTGCAGCTGCGCCGGGACTCGGGGCACCGAAGCCAATACGAGTTAAAAGCCCGGTCTGTCTGAACCAGAGCATCGTTTATGTAAAAACAGATTGTATGCCGCCGCATTTTATTGCCAAAGTCCGTAAAATGACTCAATCAAGCCTGCTATTTTTAAACAAACGATTGTGCAAATGTAACGTATTTGCCGTACTTTTCGGCCTGCAAACCCAATGGACTGGGCATCTGCCCAAAGTTGCGTAGTCTTGTGTTGCTGTTTGCGTTTGGTACCGTCTGGCCGTTTTCCCACTCGTTCTCTATGTCCACTCCGCTCATTCAGGCCGTGCAGGCCGATTTTCAACAACGCTTTGGCTACGCGCCGCTGCTGGTGCGGGCCCCCGGCCGCGTCAACCTCATCGGCGAGCACACCGACTACAACGCCGGTTTCGTGCTGCCCGCCGCCGTGGACAAGGAAATGAGCTTCGCCGTGGGCCTGAATGGGACCGAGAAAATCCGTCTCGTCGCCTATGATTTGGGTGAGGATTTTGAGCTGGCCAACGCCGCCGAAATCAGCCCCGGCGCTACACATTGGGCCAATTACCTGCTGGGCGTGGCGGCCCAGTTCCAGCTGCGCGGCCACGCCGTATCGGGCTTCGACTGCGTGTTTGCCGGCACCGTGCCCATGGGCGCGGGCATGTCGTCGTCGGCCGCCGTGGAGTGTGGGCTGGCCTTCGCGCTCAATCATTTCCTGGGCACCAACCTCGATAAGATGGAGCTGGCCCGCATTGCGCAGCTGGCCGAGCACACCTACGCCGGCGTGCAGTGCGGCATCATGGACCAGTTTGCCAGCCTGTTTGGGCGCGAGGGCCACGTGGTGCGCCTCGACTGCCGCTCGCTCGACTACGAATATTTCCCCTTCGATACCACGGCCTGCCGCATCGTGCTCTGCAACTCGGGCGTGAAGCACAGCCTGGCCAGCACCGCCTACAACACCCGCCGCCAGGAGTGCGAGCGCGGAGTGGCGGTGCTTCAGCAGCATTACCCCCACATCGCGGCCCTGCGCGATGCCACGCTGGCCCAGCTCGAAGCCCACCGCGATGAGCTGGGCCCCACGGTGTTCCGCCGCTGCGCCTACGTGGTGCAGGAAAATACCCGCGTAGTAGAAGCCTGCCGCCACCTCCAAGCCGGCGACCTCGCCGCCTTCGGCCAGGAGATGTACGCCAGCCACGCCGGCCTGCGCGACGCCTACGAAGTAAGCTGCGTGGAGCTCGATGTGCTGGTGGAAGCCGCGAAGGCTGCGCCCGGCGTGTTCGGCTCGCGCATGATGGGCGGCGGGTTCGGCGGCTGCACCATCAACCTGGTCGCGCCCGATAAGGTGGCGGAGTTCATTGCCAGCGTGAGCGCGGCGTATCGGGAAAAATTCGGGATGACGCTCGAAACCTACCAGACCACAATTGTGGGCGGGGTAGGGGCGGTGTCAATTGATAATTAACAATTGATAGAAAGCCGCTGGCCCCGCTTTATCTGCTATTATTTGCTTTATCTCGTCATTATTGCTCACTGTCAATTCTTAATTATTCATTGCTAATTCTTAATTGATTCCATGTCCGCTACTTTCGATTCCACCGAACACCCGCACCGTCGCTTCAATGCCCTGTCGGGCGAGTGGGTGCTCGTGTCGCCGCACCGTTCCAAGCGCCCCTGGCAGGGCCAGCAGGAAGAAACCGCGCCCGACCAGCGCCCCGCCTACGACCCCACCTGCTACCTCTGCCCCGGCAACGTGCGCGTGGGCGGCGAGGTGAACCCGCCGTACACCGATACCTTCGTTTTCAACAACGATTTCGGCGCGCTGACCCCCGATGTGCCCACCGGCGGCATCAACGAAGGCGGCCTGCTGCGGGCCGAGGCGGAGTCGGGCATCTGCCGCGTCATCTGCTTCTCGCCGCGCCACGACCTGACGCTGCCCCAGATGGAAACGCCCGCTATTCGCAAAGTGGTGGACCTTTGGGTGGAGGAATTCACCACACTCGGGGCGCGGCCGGACATCAACTACGTGCAGATTTTCGAGAACAAGGGGGCGATGATGGGCTGCTCGAACCCGCACCCGCACGGCCAGATTTGGGCGCAGCGCACCGTGCCCGGCGAGCCCGCCAAGGAAACGGCGCAGCAGCTGGCCCACTTCCAGGAGCACGGCCGCACGCTGCTGAGCGACTACCTCAAAATCGAGCTGGAGCAAAAGGAGCGGGTGGTTATTGAAAATGAGCATTTCGTGGTGCTGGTGCCGTTCTGGGCCGTGTGGCCGTTCGAAACCATCCTCATCGCCCGCCGCCCGGTGCAGGACGTGACCCAGCTCACGCCCGACGAGCGCGACGCGCTGGCCGACATGCTGCGCCGCCTCACCATTCGCTACGACAACCTGTTCAGCATCTCGTTCCCGTACTCGGCCGGCCTGCACCAGCGCCCCACCGACGGCCAGGAGCACCCCGAATGGCACCTGCACATGCACTTTTTTCCGCCGCTGCTGCGCTCGGCCACGGTGCGCAAATTCATGGTGGGCTACGAGTTGCTGGGCGACCCGCAGCGCGACATCACCCCCGAGTTCAGCGCTGGGCGGCTGCGCGAGCAGTCAGAACTTCACTATAAGGCCGCTCAATAGGCTGCCCATATGGCTATTGCCGCCGGACGCCGTCCCCCGGTCTGACCGCCCTAGGCGGTCTGACCGGTTGTCGTGAGGGCGAAATCGTTGGTGCTTCAACCGGTCAGACCGCCTAGGGCGGTCAGACCGGGCGGCGTCGTCAGGGCGAAATCGTTGGTGCTTCAACCGGTCAGACCGCCTAGGGCGGTCAGACCGGGTCAGGCGACTGACCGGCCCGAAACCAGAAACAATAATTGCCCCTAACGTTCCGCGCTTCATCGCTGTTATGGGACCAGTGGGTTACATTTAGCCCCGCACTCACTAATTTATTTCCGCTTTGGCTCAAAAACGCGCCTCTATCTCGGACATTGCCAAGGAGCTGAACCTGGCCGTTTCAACGGTTTCGCGGGCGCTCAGCGGCCATTCGCGCATCAGCGAAGCCACCCGCAAGCGCGTGTGGAAGCTGGCCGAACAGCTCAACTACCAGCCCAACCACCTGGCGGCGGCCCTGCGCAAGGGCCGCAGCAATACCCTGGGTGTCATCGTGCCGCACATCGACGGGCACTTCTTTTCGCAGGTGATGAAGGGCGCCGAGGCCGTGGCCAACCGCGCCGGCTTCAACGTGCTGCTGTGCCAGTCGAACGAGGATTACGGCCAGGAGCAGAAGAACGTGGACACGATGATTAACGCGCAGGTCGATGGCATCATGGTGTCGGTGGCGCGTACCACGCACGACTACAAGCACTTCGATAAGATTAAGAAGCGCGATATTCCGCTGGTGTTCTTCGACCGCATTCTGGACAGCCCGGAGGTGAACGCCGTGGAGCTCGACGATTTCCAGGGCGGCTACCAGTCGACCAAGCACCTGCTGGAGCAGGGCTGCCGGCGCATTGCGCACTTCGGCGGCCCGCAGCACCTCAATATCTACATCAACCGTTTCGGCGGCTACCGGCAGGCCTTGCTGGAGTACGGCATTCCGATTGAAGAAGAATTGGTGCTGTTCAGCGAGATGTGGGAGGCCGACGGCCGCGCCGGCATGGAGCAGCTGCTGGCCCTGCCCAAGCCGCCCGAGGCCGTGTTTTCGGCCAGCGACTTTTCTATTGTGGGGGCCATGCGCGTGCTCAAGGAGCGCAAGCTGCGCATCCCCGAGGACATTGCGCTGTCGGGTTTCAGCAACGAAAGCTTCACCTCCCTCACCGAGCCCAACCTGACGTCGGTGGACCAGTGCTGCGAGGAAATGGGCCTGGCCGCCATGCGCCTGCTGCTCGAAATGGTGCAGGAACACGAGCAGGCTCCCCGCAAAATCGTGATTCAGCCCCGGCTGATAAAGCGCGAGTCGTCGCTCTGGCACCAGGGGTGAGCAATTAAGAATTAACAATTAAGAATGAGCAATTGCCTTATTGATTGTTAATTCTTAATTCCTAATTGTTAATTGTTCCCCGTGAGCGACTACCTGCTGTTCGTCGATACCGAAACGTCGGGCATTCCGCGCGACTGGACGCAGCCGTACGCCAGCCGCGACAATTGGCCGCACATCGTGCAGTTGGCCTGGGTAGTATGCACCCCCGATGGCCAGGAAGTGAAGGCCGAAAACCACTACATCCGCCCCAGCGACTACGACATGAGCCCGGAGTCGGGCAAAATCCACGGCCTCACGCCGGCGTTTTTGCAGGCCAACGGCCGCTCGCGCCACGCCGTGATGCAGCGCCTGCACCGCGATTTGCTGCACTACCAGCCCCGCGTGGTGGCCCATTTTATGCAGCTCGATTTCCACATGCTGGGCGTGGGCTTTCACCGGGCCGGGCTGAAAAACCCGTTGCCCGGGCTGCCCCAGTTTTGCACCATGCGCGCCACGGGGCCGCTGCTGCGCCACAGCACGCAGGGCTTTTTGCGGTTGGGCGAGCTGCACCAGCGCCTGTTTCAGGAGCCGCTGCTGCGCGAACATGATGCCCTGGTAGATGCCCGCGCCACGGCCCGCTGCTACTTCCAGATGCGGGCCCAGGGCGTGGTTACCGACGAAATTATTGCGCAGCAAGTGCCCATTGCGCTGCCCACGCCGCAGGCCCGGCTGGCACGTCGGCGGAAGCAGAAGCTGCGCATTGGCGTGGCACCATGGCTGCTGCTGGCCGCTGTGGCGCTGGTGCTGCTGGCTGTGTTTTTGTTGATGTGAATGAAGATGAGAGAACGTCATCATATGTTTGTAGTGGCAACCCAACGGGCCACGCCGAAGTACGTCATCGGTCCTCGAGACCGCTCTGCATGCTGGCACCCGTTGGGCC
>NZ_JAAVTK010000014.1 GCF_012275535.1 Hymenobacter artigasi
CGACACCTGGTCTCTACATAGGGTAGCCGGCCGGGGTGGTTATCCGAAACCAAGAACGGGGTTTTATCCTATACCCCAAATCTACAGGTCTCTACAATTATGCTCTCCCATCCCCACGAAGTCTTCCTCGAAGTAGCCCAGCGCCTGAGCTTTACCAAAGCCAGCCAGGCCTTGTTCATCAGCCAGTCGGCGGTGAGCAAGCAGGTGAAGGCGCTGGAGGAGCACTACAAAACCGGCCTCTTCGAGCGCCTGGGCAGCAGCATCCAGCTCACGCCGGCCGGCCTCAAGCTGTACCAGAAGCTGCTGCAGGCCAAGCAGCTGCAGCAGGAGCTGCACCAGGAAATGAGCGCGCTCAGCGCCGATTTTGCGCCCACGCAGCACCTTGTCATCGGGGCCAGCACCACCATCTCGCTCTATGTGCTGCCGCCGGTGGTGTCGGCCTACCTGCGCCTGCACCCCAACCGCCAGCTTAGCCTCAAAAACCGCAATTCCGATAACATCCTGCGCGCCTTGCTCGACCATGAAATCGAGCTCGGCATCATCGAAGGCATCCACAAGGTGAGCAACGTGACCTACACGCCCCTGCTCACCGACGATGTAGTGGCCGTGTGCGCCGCCAACAATCCGCTCGAACACCGCACCCTCGAAGTTCACGACCTGCTCAGCACGCCGCTGGCCCTGCGCGAGGCCGGTTCCGGCACCCTCGCCGTGCTCGAAGAAGCCCTGGCCCGGCACCGCATCAAGCTGGCGGCCCTGCCCGTGCGCGTGCGCCTGGGCGGCACCGAGGCCCTCAAAAACTTCGTGCGCGTGGATACCTGCCTGGCTTTCCTGCCCCGGCAGGCGGTGGTGAAGGAGCTGGCCTCGGGCGAATTCGCAGAGGTAAAAATCAATAATTTCCCCCTGAAACGGGAGTTCAATTTCATCCAGCGCAAGGGCACCGAGAACAACGCGCCCTACAAGGATTTTCTGCAGTTCACGCGCCGCTACTATTCCGATAGGGCATAGGCTATTCCAAATACCCATGCCCGGAAGGCATACCCTGGGTGAAGTCGTTCCGTACTTTGTGCCATGAAATAGTGAGGTATGAAACGGTGAGATGGTGGGTTTGACGTTCCATCAACGCCAATAGAAAATCATGCTCGCTAGCTCACCACTTCACCATCTCACCAACGATGAAACTGGTCGCTTCCGAATCCCTATCCCGCCTGGCCGTGCTCCATTGCTCCGCCTGCGACACCGAATACTCCGCCTTCGACCTGCAACGGGTTTCGGCCTGCTGCCAGGTGCCGCTGGTGGCCGATTATGACCTGCACCAGCCCCTCAGCCGCGCCGTCATCGACCAAGCCGATACCTCGATGTGGCGCTATGGCGCGCTGCTGCCGCTGCTGCACGAAGAAAACAAAGTCACCCTCGGCGAAGGCCTCACGCCGCTACTGCGCCTGCCGCGCCTGGCCGCCCGCCACGAGCTGGCCCACCTGCTGCTGAAAGACGAAGGCCAGAACCCCACCGGCTCCTTTAAGGCGCGCGGCCTGAGCATGGCCGTGTCCAAAGCCAAGGAGATGGGCGTGGAAGGCTGCATTATTCCCACGGCTGGCAACGCGGGCGTGGCCCTGGCCGCCTACTGCGCCCGCGCCGGCCTGCGCGCCGTGGTGGTGATGCCCCGCCACACCCCCCAGGCTTTCCAGGAAGAATGCCTCTGGTACGGGGCCGAAGTGGAGCTCGTCGATGGCCTCATCAGCGACTGCGGGGCCCGCGTGCGCCAGCGCAACGCCGACGGCGCCCTGCTCGACATCTCGACCCTGAAAGAGCCCTACCGCCTCGAAGGCAAGAAAACCATGGGCTACGAAATTGCCGAACAGCTGAACTGGACGCTGCCCGACGTGCTGCTCTACCCCGCTGGCGGCGGTACCGGCCTCATCGGCATCTGGAAAGCCTTCCAGGAAATGAAGCAGCTCGGCTGGCTCGCCCCCCATGTGAAACTGCCGCGCATGGTGGCCGTGCAGGCCGAAAACTGCTGCCCGCTCCTCGAAACGTACGAGGGCCGCCAGCCCAACTGCCACAACTACCACGGCCACGCTACGCTGGCCAACGGCCTGGCCGTGCCCCACCCGCTGGGTGAAAACATGATGCTCCGCGTGCTCCGCGAGTCGCACGGCACGGTGGTGAGCGTGAGCGAAGAAGGCATGCTGGACGGCATGCGCGACCTCGGCCACCAGGAAGGCCTGTTCGTGGCCCCCGAAGGCGGCGCGGTGTGGACGGCCGCCCGCCAGCTCCTGGCTACCGGCGCCATTCATCCCGACGAGAAAATCCTGCTCCTGAACACCGGCAACGGCCAGAAATACATGGACAACGTGGCCGGCCGGGCCCGGGGGTAGTTGGAAAGGGTAGGAGGGTAGGAGGGTAGAAAGGTGAGAGTTGATATTGCAACAACACAACTCCCACCCTCCTACCCCCATACCCTCTTACCCTTTCAAGCCGCTCGGCAATACCTTTGCCCCATGCGCATTCTCCACGTTCTTTCGGCTGAGTTTTTTGCGGGCTCCGTGGCCTATGCCGTGCAACTGGCCGAAGCCCACCGCGCCCAGGGCCACCAGGTATGGGTAGTGGCCGATGCCGATAAGCTGCCCACCGGGGCCACGCTGGTGTGGGCCGGCATCAGCAACCGCAGCTACCGGCAGCGGCTGCGCAACGCCCGCATCATCCGCCAGCTTGTTAAAAAAGAACGGATTGATGTCGTGCACTGCCACTCGCGGGCAGCCAGCTGGGTGAGCTATTTCGCCCTGCGCGGCTTGGCGGTGCCGCTGGTGAGCACCGTGCACGGCCGCCAGCACCTGCACACTTCCACGTCGCTGCTCGATGTGTACGGCGACAAAGTCATTGCCATTTGTGCCAATCTGCGCGAGCACCTCATCAGCGAGGTGAAGATGGACGCCGCCAAAATCGAGGCCATTCCCAACGGGGTAGCATTCGGGAACGAAGAACTGGCAAGCGAGGATTTCGCCTTGCGAATTTCCTTCATCGGGCGCTTCAATGGGGGCAAGGGCGAGCGGGCGGCGGCGCTGCTGGCACAGGTGTTCCCGGCCTTGCTGCGCGAGTTTCCGGCGTTGCGGGTGGCCCTCATCGGCGGTGAGCTGGAACACTTGCCGGCGGCGGGCAAAACGGCCCTGGCGCAGCTTCAGGCCGATTTTGGTGAGCGTATTGAGGTGGTGGGTTTCAGTGATGACGTACCCGGCTGGCTGGCCTGCACCACGCTGGTAATTGGGGCGGGGCGGGTGGCCATTGAGGCGCTGGGCGCGGGCCGGCCCGTGCTGGCGCTGGGCGAAGCCAGCTACGAGGGCCTCGTCACAGAAGATACTTTTGCCCCGGCGGCAGCGTCTAATTTCGGCGACATTGCGGCCCGGCTAAGCGCCTCGGAAGTCGATTTTGCTGCCCTGCTGGTCGATGCGCAAGGCTTTTTGCGGCAGCCGCAGGCGGTGCCGGCCGCGCTCCGGCAGCAGGTGCAGGCACACTACAGCCTAGCCACCATTGCGGCGCGGGTGCTGGAGGTGTACCAGGCCGCCCGAATGCAAAAAGCCGTCCCTGGCTTTATTCCGGTGCTGATGTACCACAAAATCCCCGATGCGCCGCTGGCCACCAAGCACCATATTTACGTCACGAAGGACAATTTTGAAAAGCACCTGGCTTATTTCAAAAAGCAGAATCTAACGCCCATAACGTTTGCCGATTATTTGAAATATGCAAACGGTGAACGGTCCTTGGCTGATTTTCCAGCGCGCCCCATCATCCTCACGTTCGACGACGGCTATACCGATAACTACACCAACCTGCTGCCCCTGATGCAGCACTACGGCTACCGGGGCGTGCTGTATTTGTTGGGCGATGCCGACGTGCGCCACAACCAATGGGACCTGGTCGCTGACCCCACCGAGCCCCGCTCCGACATAATGGACCTGGCCCAAAAACGGGCTTTCGTGGCTGCCGGCTGGGAAATCGGCGCGCACACCATGTCGCACCCGCGCCTCACCACGTTGCCGCTGCCCGAAGCCGCCGCCGAAATCCAGCGCAGCAAAGCCGCCCTCGAAGCCGACCTGCAAACCGAAATAGTGACCTTCGCCTACCCCTACGGCGACCTGAACGAAGCCGTGAAAGACACCGTGCGCGAAGCCGGTTTCGCCTTGGGCATAGCCACCGACACCGGTGGCCTCACCATTGAGGCCGACCGCATGCAGGTGTTCCGGGTGAACATGTTTCCGAACGAATCCACCAGCAGCCTGTTCAAAAAAACCTCGCCCTGGTACCGCAAATACTACCGCTGGAAGCGCGGAAAGTAAGCCTGCCGCTGGTGAAACAGCCGCTTTTACGAAATCAATTCGGCCAGCACCCGCTGCCCTTCTTCTTCGCTCACACCCTCAATCTCCAGCTTTTTGAACGGGGCCGTGTGCCCGCTCAGCAGCAGCACGCGGCTTTTGGGCACGGCAAAAACGGTGGCCAGAAAGGCCAGCAGCACGGCATTGGCCTGGCCTTCCTGGGGCGGCGCTTTCAGGCGCACGGTCAGGGTGCCATCGGCGGCGCGCAGCAGCTGGTTTTGGCGGGAGTTGGGCTTGGCCCGCAGGTGCAGAATCATGCTTTTATTTAGTGTTGGGGGCAATAAAGAATACCATGCTGAGCGAAGTCGAAGCGTGATGTTCTTTAATTATCCGGCAGCCTTACCGCCCAGCCGCGCCTGCCCAAACGGGCACTGGTCGAGCACCACGCAGCGCCCGCAGGCCGGCGAGGAGAAATAGCAGCATTTCTGGCCGTGGAACATGAGCGCCTCGTGGTGGTCGTACACCTGCTGGGCATCCCAGCCGGGCGGGAGCAGGGCTTCGAGCAGCTTGTGGGCCGGCCCTTCGCCCACCTTCGGCCCGATGAGGCCCAGGCGCTGCGCCACGCGGTGGTGGTGGCTATCCACGGGCATGGCCGGAATGCGCAGCGTGCTGAACAGAAGCGTAGCGGCGCTGGTTTTTGGCCCCACGCCGCTGATGCTTTCCAGCCAGGCGCGGGCTTCGGGAATGGGCATTTCGGCCAGGAAATCCAGCGCACACGGCGCATCGGTGCCGCAGCGCTCGCTGATTTCGCGCAGCACGGCCTGAATGCGCGGGGCCTTTTGCTCGGGCCAGGTGCAGGCCCGAATGGCATGCTGCACGGCCTCGGTGGGCGCGTCGCGCACGGCCTCCCAGGTGGGAAACGTGGCCCGCAATTCCTGGTAGGCCCGGTGGGAATCGGCGTTTTTGGTGCGGTGCGAAAGCAGGGCACTCACCAGCTCGCTCAGCGGGTCTTTGGTGCTGAAAAACGGAAAAGGAGCCCCGTACTCGGCGCATAGCCGCCCATGGACCAATAAGGCTTTGGCTTGGCGGGCAGCAAAATCGGCGGCCTGCGCTTCGGCAGTGGCGGTAGCAGCGGCAGTTTTCATGCCCGGGCCTACGCGGCGAGCTGGGGTGGTGTTACGCTGCGCTTAATGAAGAATGAAAGCAACTGTCATCCTGAGCTTGCGAAGGACCTTATCACGCCAAAACGACTTGCAGTAATTAATATGGTGCAAGTCGTTTTGGCGTGATGAGGTCCTTCGTTTCTGCTTCTAAACGCAGAATGCTCCGGATGACAATCTCACCGCGTCGAGTTATAAAGCGCAATGGCCTGGCGCTGGTTATTAGACTGCTTGCTTTGCAGCACGATGGGCACGATAAGCACCGGAATAGCCGCGTAAACCAGTGGCGAAATGCCGGCCTGGCCATCGCCGGGGCGCAGCGACTGAAACAGTCCGGCCACCAGCAGCCCGCCGCCCACCACGTAGCTGCCCAGCGTGAGGCGCTGGTAACGACGCGAATCCAGCAGCAGCTCCTGCGACCCGGCATTGTCGCGGGTGGCCAGCATCAGGTTGTTGTTGGTCAGGTTTTGAATGGGGCCATTGTCTTTGGAAAAATATTCGGTTTTCACGGTGCGGTAGCCGCCGTAAGGGTAGCCGCCAAACCCGCCGTAGCCCATGCCATAGCCGCCGTAGCCATAGCCCGGGTAGCCCCCAAAGCCGCCCGGCCCCGAGCTGTACTGCGAGGAAGTGATGGAATACAGGCTGATGCGCCCGGTTTTTTCGCGGCGCAGCGTGGTTTCCCGCGAGGAGTTGGGCAGCGTGGTGCGCACGTAGTGGCCGGTTTCATCCTCGTAAAACCCGATTTCCGCCAGCTCAAACTTCTGCCGCCCATCCAGCAGCAGATAGGAGCGGCCGAAGAGCGGATTCTTCGTTTCCACGTCATTGGCAGAATATATCATCCCGTTTTTTAGGCCCACCTGGAAGCGGGGCGCGCGGGTATTATTGCCCGGCAGCTGGCCGGCCGGCGTGGGGGCATACACGGGAGCCGGTGCGGCCATGGGGCCGGGCAGCGGCGCCGTTACCGCAGAACGGCGCGAAGAATCGGGCGGGGCCACGGGCACGGTTTCCAGCTGGCGCGGGGCTGGGGCCGGGCGGGGCCGCACGGGCGTGGGCATGGCTGGCGGCGCACCCAGCTGGCGGGGGCCATCGTCCTGGGCCTGCGCCGCGCGCCCACCCAGCAAAACCAGCAGCAGGGCCGGATATAAAACGGGAATTTTCATACGGAAGGACAGCAATTAGGACCAACAGGCCGAACAAGGTACCCATGTCCCGCCAATAATACCGAACCACGCGCCGCCGCCCCGCAATAGGACCGGCAAACCGCGAAAACCGAACGTTGGGAAACGCCAGCAAATTCCGCACTTGTATCGTGAAGCGCAAGTGAACCCGCAATCGTGCCGGCCCCGCCCGGCGCTACTTGAGCAGCTTCTCTAGCAGGCTTAGGCTGTCCGACAGGTCGTTGCCGGTTTCAAAGTCCAGCGGCTTCAGAATATAGCCGCTCACACCCAAGGTAGTAGCGTCGGCGCGGTCCTCCTCCATGCTGGAAGTAGTGGTAATGAATACCGGAATGTGATGAAATTCGGGGTTGCCGCGCAGCTCGGTCAGAAATTCGATGCCGTTCATGCGGGGCATGTTCAGGTCGAGCAGAATGACTTCGGGCAGGGGGCGCAGGGCCTCCGCGCCGTTGCGGCCCAGGAGCAGGTCCAGGGCCTCCTCGCCGTTGAAGGCGGTGTGCAACTGGTGCGGTACGTTGAATTTGGCGAAGGATTTTTCCGCCGTCATCGTATCAAAAATATCGTCTTCGACTAGTAAAACAGAGCGCATAAGTAGGTAATGATTAGTGGGTAGCTATAAGCTCGCCCGTCATTTTTAGCTGTCATCCTAAAGCTTGCGAAGGATGACAGCTAAAAATGACGGTTCTGCTCGCCGTTATTGAAATTGCCTTATTTCGGCCACGTAAAGATAAAACCAGCCCCCTGCCCCACAGCCGATTCGACGCGAATAGTGCCCTGCTGCTCGTTAATAATTTTTTGCACGATGCTCAGCCCGATGCCCGTGCTTTCGGCCGTGTGCCGGTCGCGCAGGGTCTGGAAGAGTAGGAAAATTTTCTGGTGGTATTCCGGGGCAATGCCCGGGCCGTCGTCCTGCACCCGAAACTCATAGCAGCGGCCAATGTCCCGGCACGTCACGTCCAGGTGGCCCGCCCCGCGCTGGTGGTATTTCACGGCGTTCGAGAGTAGGTTGGTGAAAACCTGTTGCAGGCTCAGCCGGTCGGTTTCGAAGGTGGGCATATCGGGACCGATGCGCAGCGTGAAATCGGGCGGTACCACCAGGTCGGCTACCTCGGTCAGAAGCTGGTTCACGTCCACCGTCTCGCGTGACTGTGCGGTGCGGCCCACGCGGGCGTAGGCCAGCAGGCCGTTTATCAGGTCTTCGAGGCGCGCCAAACGGCCCTTCATCTGGTCGAGATAGGTGCGGAGCTGGGGCGAGAGCTCGGCGGCCAGCTCGTCCTCAATCCATTTTACGATGGTGGTCACGCCGCGCAGAGGCGCTTTCAGGTCGTGCGAGGCCACGTAGGCAAACTGGTCGAGCTCGTGGTTGCGCTTTTCCAGGGCGCTGAAACTGCCTTCCAGCGTCTGGGTCATGTGGTTGAGCGACGCGGCCAGGCCGCCGAGGTTATCCTCGGCATCATCCGTGATTTTAACCGTGTAGTCGCCCTGCACTACCTGCTCGGCCAGCTTCCGAATCTGGGCAATGCGGCGGCTCACCTGCGCGTTCACGTCGGCTAGCTCGCTTTGCAGGCGGCGGTTGTCTTCCAGCTCCTTCACCACCTTTATCACCAGCCACACCACAATCAGCACGGCCAGCACCGCCGAAACCAGCACCACGATGGGCGTAGCTTTTTCAAAAACCTCCTGCGACGCACTGCGCTGGGCCAGCAGGGCCAGCTCGCTGGTATTGATGCGGGCGTACAGCAGCCGCACCTGACGCAGGGTCTGGCGGTCGGTGTCGAGCAGCGTTTGCATGGCCGACTGGCTCATGGCTTTTTTAATCTCCGTAAGGGGCCGCAGAATGCGAAACTCCTGTTCCACCAGGCCCCGTAGCGAATCGAGGCGGGCGCGCTGGTCAGGGTTGTCCACCGTTAGGGCCTGCACGCGTTCCAGGGCGGCGGGTAGCTGGCCAGTGGCCATGCTGTAGGGCCGCAGATACACCGTGTCGCCGGTGAGCAGGTAGCCGCGCGTACCCGCCTGGGCATCTTTGAGCACCGCCGTGATTGTTTCGGCCTCCTGCAGCACCTGATAGGTGTGCTCCACGTTCCGGGTTTGCACGCTCAGGCCCCGAATGCTCCAGAACGAAGCCGCCGCCGTGAGCAGCAGCACGCCCACGGCCAGGGCAAAGCCCACAATAATTTTGGTATTCGATTTGGTGTTCGATTTGACGTTCATCGGCAGCGAAGGTAATGGCCGGCCCTACGCATCCCGCTGCCGCCGGGTTGGCTCCGGCCGCTGGCCCGGTATCTTTGCCCCATGTCATTTGCTCCCCTCGACCGCCTCAGTAGCCCCCAAAACCCCCGCATCAAGCAGCTCCTGAAGCTCCAGCAGAAATCGGCCGAGCGCCGCGCCCTCGGCCTCACCCTGGTCGAGGGCCTGCGCGAGCTTACCATTGCCGTGGAGGCCGGCGTATCCGTAGCTACCATTTACTCCTGCCCCGAGCTGGCTGGCGAAAACGGTATTTCGGAGCTAAAAAGCCTATTTTTCGACAAAAAAGATGCACCCGAGTGGTTCGAAGTCACGCGCCCCGTCTTCGAGAAAGTGGCCTACCGCGAAGGCTCCGATGGCCTGCTGGCCGTGCTCCGCACCCCCGCCCGCACCCTGGCCGACCTCCGCCTACCCGCCAACCCGCTCCTCCTAGTACTCGAAGCCGTGGAGAAGCCCGGCAACCTCGGCGCCATCCTCCGCACCGCCGACGCCGCCCCCGTTGATGCCGTGCTCATCGGCGATGCGCGCACCGACCTCTACAACCCCAACACCATCCGGTCCAGCATTGGCTGCGTGTTCTCAGTACCCGTAATTGCCGCGCCAATGGCCGAAATTATGGCTTTTCTGCATGCCAAAGGCATTCGCAGCTACGCCGCCGCCCTCACGCCCACAGCCCATTCCTACCTCGCCTGCGACTTTCGCCAGCCCACGGCCCTCGTCCTCGGCACCGAAGCCGACGGCCTGACCCCCGCTGCCCTCGCCGCCTGCGACGAAACCATCATCATCCCCATGATGGGCCGCATCGACTCGCTCAACGTGAGCGTGGCCGGCGCCGTGCTGGCGTTTGAAGCCGTACGCCAGCGTACGGCCAATTAGGCGGCTTCGGGATTCTCCAGCTTGGTCACGCGGGTATCCAGTTGCTTAATTTGCTGGTCGGAGCTGTCGTAACGGTCATTGCCCCGGTTCATCGCATCCAAAATGGCGTTGGTCATGCTATTAAATGTTTGCGCAAGGTTATCCAAACCGGTTTGGAGGTCCTGGCGCAAGCCGACAACGTCCCCACGCAAGCCGCCAACTTCTTCGCGCAAGCCACCAACGTCCCCACGCAAGCCACCAACTTCTTCGCGCAAGCCGCCAATCTGTTCTCTCATTTCTCGGCGCAGTGCTGCTATGTCCTCACGCATGGCGTGTTGCTCAATCAGAATCTCGGCTACTACTTCGGGTAAATCGCGCTTATCTCGGGGTTCCATAAAATTGGGTTGGGGAACGGTAGAACGTGAAACAAGATAAGGCGAAAATCGAACTTCCCCCACTTGCAATAGCTGCTGTAACTACTGCGTCCGTTGGGTTGAAAGTTCCAAGGAGCCGCTTTGCAATCCCTGGCTCGTGGCCTTCACCTGCACCGCGCCAGCCTTTTGGCCAGCCTGCACAATGGCCACCAGCTGCCCCTGAAACGCCCGCATCTGCGGCTGCTGAAAAGACTCTAGGCAAGTCGCGTCGCCGTTGCCGATGGCCCGGAAGCTACCCGCGCCGCTCACCACAAAGCTGAGCGACTGCGTGGCATCGGGGCAGAGGTTGCCTTGGGCATCCTCCACGCGGGCCGTGATGAAGGCCAGGTCTTTGCCATCGGCGGCTAGGGCCGAGCGGTCGGCTACCAGCCGGATGTGGTGCGGCGCGCCCGCCGTGCGTACTTCTTCGGTGGCCACCGCTTTGCCCTGGGCATCGTAGGCCACTATTTTGAGGGTGCCGGGCGCGTATTTCACGTTGTTCCACATCAGGCGGTAGCGGGTTTGGGGCTGGTCCGATGAGGCTTTGGTCTGGCGGCCCTGGCTCTGGCCGTTCACAAACAGCTCAGCCGAAGGGTAGCTCGTGTAAGCAAAGACCGGCGTGGTCTGGCCTTCGCGGCCGGGCCAGGTCCAGTGCGGCAGCAGGTGCAGCGTTGGGCTGGCCGTGTTCCAACGGGCGCGGTAGAGGTAGTACCGGTCTTTCGGCATGCCGGCCAAATCCAGAATGCCGAAGTAGGAGCTGTGCGAAGGCCATTTTTCGTCATAAGGCGTGGGCTCGCCCAGGTAGTCGAAGCCCGTCCACACAAACTCACCCATGACGTTCGGCAGGTCGTCCTGGGAGGCAAATTCCTCGTCCGGCGTCTGCGACCATACGCAGGCCTCCAGGTCGTACGACGACGACTGATTGTCCGGGTACTGCTTCTGCTTGGCCTTTTCGACCGGAAATTTATACACCCCGCGCGAGCTCACCGTCGAAGCCGTTTCCGCGCCCAGCAGGAAGCCCTGCGGCAGCTTGGCCAGGGCTTCGGCGTAGCGGTGGGGCTTGTAGTTGAAGCCGGGAATGTCGAGCACCGCCGCGATGCCGTACTTGAAATCGTCGTCGAAGCGGTCCAGGCCCATGGTCACGGGGCGGGTGGGGTCCTCACGGTGCACAATGTCCTGCAGGCGCTTGGCGATAACAGGGCCATTGGCATTGCTCTGGTCGGGCACTTCATTGCCGATGCTCCACATAATCACCGATGGATTATTGCGGTAGTGGTGCACCATGTTCACCAAATCCTTCTCCGCCCACGCATCGAAATACTGGCTGTAGCCATTTTTCACCTTGGGCGACTTCCACTCGTCAAACGACTCCACCATCAGCATCAGGCCCATCTCGTCGCACAGCGCCACCAGCTCCGGCGCGGGCATGTTGTGCGAAGTCCGAATGGCATCGCAGCCCAAATCTTTCAGCAGCGTCAGCTGCCGGCGCAGTGCTGCCGTATTCACCGCCGCGCCCAGCGGCCCCAAATCGTGGTGGTTGCACACGCCCTTGAACTTGCGCGGCTGCCCATTCAGCGAAAAGCCTACGCCCTTTTCAAATTTGAAAGAGCGGATGCCGAACGACGTCTGGTACGCATCTTTCAGTGCCTTGCCCGCATACAGCTTCGACGAAGCCGTGTACAGCACCGGCCTTTCCGGCGACCATAGCCGGGGCTGCGGCACCGTCAGGCGCTGTTCAAACGTGAGCCCGTTGGTCAGCGCCGTGCTGGTCGTGGCCACCACCTTGCCCGCCGCATCGCGGATTTCGGTATCGAGCCGCAATGGCTGAAACTTGCCACCCGGCGTTTCCACCTTGGTTTTCAGCACCACCTGGGCCTGCGCCGCCGTGATTTCAGGCGTGGTCAGGTAAGTGCCCCACACCGGAATGTGCACGGCATCCGTCACCACCAGGTGCACGTTGCGGTAGAGGCCCGCGCCGGGGTACCAGCGCGAAGCCTCGGGCTGGTTTTCCAAGCGCACGGCCAGCACATTGCCGTCGCCCGGCTTTAAAAAGGAAGTAATATCCAGCGAAAACGAGTTGTAGCCATATGGCCAAAACCCGGCTTCTTTGCCATTCACGAAAACGTGCGCGTTGCTCATCGCGCCATCAAAGAGCAGCACTGCCCGCTGGCCCGGACCAAAGCCCGGCACTGCCAGCCGCCGCCGGTACCAGCCCGTGCCAATGAATGGCAACCCACCCGTGCGCCCCGATTTCTGCGTGGCCTTCTGCTCCTGGTTCTGTTCGATTTTAACGACCTGTAAGTCGTTATTCCCGCTAAACGGCCCCGTAATGGCCCAGTCATGCGGCACGCTCACCGTCTGCCATTTGGCATCGGCGAAGTCCGGCCTGGCCGCATTCGGCACGTCGCCCTTCGAGAATTTCCAGTCCGAATCGAGTAAATACTCGTGGCGGTTTTGGGCGGTGGCAGCGATGGTGGCCAGCAGCAGGGCAGCGGCCAACAGGTTTTTCAGCAGCATAAGCGAGCAGGGTAGGAGTGTATTCGGGGTCGCAAGGTACGTGCCGCCGATTTTACACAATCGATTATCCTGCCCTGCCGGGGTTAGTACACCGTTACCCCAAAACCCAGTTCCAGCGCCAGCTGACGGGCTTCCTCGGCTTGCGCATCGGCCACCACGCTCAGGGCATAAGAGTCGCTATCCAGCGTAAAGAGCACCACTGCCAGGCCCACCGGCTCAGCCAGGTCCTGCACGATGTCAAGCGCTTCAGGGCCGGTCACCGTGGCGCGGCCGCTGGCGGGCTCATGCAGCCGCATTGATTTCTTCTGCTGCGTCAGCGTTTCGTTAATGCCGTAAACCAGGTCGGCCGCCGGGTCCTTCCAGTCGCTTTCCCACAGCAGCTCTTCAGCCAGCAGCGCATCAATAAGGGCCAAATCGCGCAGCTCCTGCACCGGCAGCGCCGCCACAATGCCGCGCTCCTCCAACTCCTCGGCAAACTGCTCCTGATAGGCGGCCGGGTCGCGCAGCACCAGCGCCAGCCGCTCGCTCACGCGCTGGGTGGCTTCGGCATCATTCAGCGTAAAAAGCTGCACGAAGCGGCTCAGATTTTCGGAGGATTTCAAATTCGTCATAAGTTAAAATTTAGCGGGGCTGTACGCCTTCCTGCTGCACTTCCAGCAGATAAGGAACCAGTGCGGCCGGGCGTATCGACAGCGGCAGCCGCCGAGTGGCATGGTACTGCCGGATGGTTTGATACAGTTGGTCGCGGCCGTTATTAATGGCCCGGACCATTCCAAACACCGATACGCCCAACAGGCTGAAAGCCATGGGTGCAACCCACGAATCGTAGTAATAAGCATTGTAATTGGGCGTGACACCATACGTAGCCGGATTCGGCTCGTAGTGTCGCCCAACAACGGTTACCACGGGCACCGGAATCGCGGCAAAGCGCATAATGTTGCGGCCGGTGTTCCACTTGGCGTAGTACATGCGGATGATGGCGCGCGCCGTGTCATTAAAGGCATAAGCGTCCTCAAAACCCGCGCGGGAGAGCTTGTATTCAGATTTGTCCGGGTGTTCGGTCATCGTTGCGGCCGGCGACTGGCCTCGTCCCGGCCGGGCCATAATGAGTAGGGCCAGCAATGGTAGCAGGGTAGATTTTTTAAGCATACGAGGAAGCATGGCAGGAAAGAAAATCAATTGTTCAGCGAACAATCAGTAAAAATAACGCACCGTTCGCATTCGCAGCTACTCATAAGCAAAACGCCCAGCCTCGGAGTCCGAAGCTGGGCGTTTTACTTATAAAATCAGGCGGCAATTAGTCAGCCTGCTTGGCGTAGCGCAGACGCTCGTTCTCGTCGAGCAGAATCTTGCGCATCCGAATCGACTTCGGGGTCACCTCCAGGTACTCATCCTTCTGGATGTATTCCATGGCTTCTTCCAGCGAAAACTGGCGCTTGGGGGTGATTTTGGCGTTGTCGTCGGTGCCCGAAGCACGCATGTTGGTCAGCTTCTTGCCTTTCTGGATGTTCACCGTCAGGTCATTGGGGCGGGTGTGCTCGCCAATAACCTGGCCGCCGTACACTTCCTCACCTGGGTCCACGAAGAACGAGCCACGGTCCTGCAGCTTGTCAATTGTGTAAGCCGTGCCAGCGCCGGTTTCCAACGAAATCAGCGAACCAGCAATCCGGCCGGGGATGGGGCCTTTGTGCTCCTCATAATCCACGAAACGGTGGTTCATGATGGCCTCGCCGCCGGTAGCAGTCAGCACGTTGTTACGCAGGCCAATCAGGCCGCGCGACGGAATGGTGAACTCCAAGTGCTGCAAGTCGCCCTTAGGCTCCATGATGGTCATTTCGCCTTTGCGCATGCTCACCAGCTCGATTACTTTGCCGGCCGATTCCTCGGGCACGTCCACCACGAGCAATTCGATAGGCTCGGTACGCTTGCCGTTGTCGTCTTCCTTGAACAGTACCTGGGGCTGGCCCACCTGCAGCTCGTAGCCTTCGCGACGCATGGTCTCGATGAGTACGGACAAGTGAAGAATGCCGCGGCCGAACACCAGGAACGTATCCTCCTTGTCAGTCGCCTCCACGCGCAGGGCGAGGTTTTTCTCGGTCTCTTTGAACAGACGGTCACGCAGGTGACGCGAGGTCACGAACTTGCCTTCCTTGCCGAAGAACGGCGAGTTGTTGATGGTGAACAGCATGTTCATCGTCGGCTCGTCGATGCTGATGCGCTCCAGCTGCTCGGGGTTGTCGTTGTCGGCGAGGGTGTCACCAATGTCGAAGCCTTCGATGCCCGACACGGCGCAGATTTCGCCGCTGCTTACTTCCGCCACTTTCACGCGGCCGAGGCCTTCAAATACGTGCAGCTCGCGGATTTTTACTTTTTTGATGCTGCCGTCGGCTTTCATCAGGCTCATGTTCGAGCCTTCTTTCAGCGTACCGCGGTGCACGCGGCCGATGGCGATACGACCCACGAACGACGAGTAGTCGAGCGAGGTAATCTGCATCTGAGGCGTGCCTTCCAAGGTCGGCGCGGGCGGAATCGAAGAGATAACCGCGTCGAGCAACGGAATCAGGTTGTCGGTCTTCACTTTCCAGTCGGTGCTCATCCAGCCCTGCTTCGAGGAACCGTACAAAGTCACGAAGTCGAGCTGGTCTTCCGAAGCGCCGAGGTTGAACATGAGGTCGAAAACCTGCTCGTGCACCTCGTCGGGGCGGCAGTTTTCCTTGTCTACTTTGTTCACCACTACAATGGGCTTGAGGCCCAGGGCAATGGCTTTGCCCAGCACGAAGCGGGTCTGCGGCATGGCGCCTTCAAAGGCGTCCACGAGCAGCAGCACGCCGTCGGCCAGCTTCAACACACGCTCTACCTCACCGCCGAAGTCGGCGTGACCAGGGGTGTCGATGATGTTGATTTTGGTGCCGTTGTAGCGAACCGATACGTTTTTGGAAACGATGGTGATGCCGCGCTCGCGCTCCAGGGGGTTGTCGTCGAGAATCAGGTCGTCGAAGTGCTGGTGCGCATCGAAAATCTTGGATGCGTGGATAATCTTATCCACCAGAGTAGTCTTGCCGTGGTCAACGTGAGCGATGATGGCAATGTTACGAATATTGTTGGCCATATGGGTTGGTTTTGCGGGTGCAAAGGTACAGATAAAAACGCGCAAAGCCTTGTGGTACTCAACTCTTAACCCAAGCCCCGCTGCCGCACCCTGCCGCGCAGCCAAGCCTGTCGCCCTAAATCGATTAGCTGGGGCGTAAGGTTCCCGGCGTTCTTTCGTCTAACCTCACGACCAAACCGGACGCCGCCGCCGTATGTTGGTCAGTTGTCATTAAAACCCCATCCCAACCATGCGCTTTTCCCTGCTGATATTATTTGTTTCGGTGCTCTCGCTCAACTCGGCCTGCTCGCAAAAGCGCGACGTAGCCGCCAATACGGCCTCCCCAGCCCGCACCGTGGGCGGCAAAACCTACTTCCAGGCGCAGCCCCTCACCGGTAAGCCCGACGAATTTGCGGTGCGCCACACCGATGCCGAGTGGAAAAAACTCCTCACGCCCGACCAATATTACATCCTGCGTGAGCAAGGTACTGAGCGTCCCTTCACCGGCAAATACCACGACAACCACGCCGCCGGCAACTATTACTGCGCCGCCGACCACAATTTTCTGTTCACTTCTGATACCAAGTTTGAGTCGGGCACCGGCTGGCCCAGCTTCTTCGCCCCGGCCGCCGCGACCAGCGTAAAAGTGGCTTCGGATAACAGCTTTGGCATGAGCCGCGACGAGATTGTGTGCGCCAAATGCGGCGGCCACCTCGGCCACGTTTTCAACGACGGCCCCAAGCCCACCGGCCAACGCTACTGCATGGACGGCAATGCGCTGGTTTTTGAGAAGAAATAAAAGAAAGCCTGGTGCTTTTCTGGGAAAATTAACAAAACAAAACCCTTTGGCAATCCAGGTCAAAGGGTTTTTCGTTTGTATAAACCATTTTTGAGGGCTTATTGTTGTACACAATAGGGAATTGGTAGTATTCAAATAGTTATAAAAAAGTTGCCATATGGAAGATGTTCTGGACCCCATCGAGTTTTTGCAGCAGGAAGTGGCCAGTACCCGCCAGCTACTGCTGAATAACGGACTGTACTACCGCCTCCAGTCCATGGCCGACCTGCGCCATTTCATGGAGCACCACGTATTTGCCGTGTGGGATTTTATGTCGCTGCTCAAAGCCCTGCAACGCGATTTGACCTGCGTCGACGTGCCGTGGGTACCCACGGCGAACCCGGCCACGCGCCGCCTCATCAACGAGATTGTGCTGGAGGAGGAAACCGACCTCGACCCGCAGGGCCAGCCCACCAGCCATTTCGAGCTCTATATGCGGGCCATGGAAGAATGTGGGGCCAACACCCAGCCCATTCGCCGGCTGGTGGCGGCAGTAGGGGCCGGCCGGCCGGTTTCCCAGGCCCTCACCGATGCGCAAGCCCCGGAGTCGGTGCGCCAGTTCGTCGAAACCACGTTTCGCATTGTTGAATCCGGTAAGGCGCACGCGGTAGCGGCCGCCTTCACGTTTGGGCGCGAAGATTTGATTCCGGCCATGTTCCGCCAACTGGTAGGTGAGCTGCGTACCCGGTTTCCCGGCCAGCTCGACACGTTTACGTACTACCTCGACCGCCACATCCAGCTCGATGAGGAAGTACACGCTCCGCTGGCCCAGCAAATGGTGCGCGAGCTGTGCGCCGACGACCCCCAGCGCTGGCAGGATGCCCAGCAAGTCACCATCGAATGCCTGGAAGCCCGAATGGCCCTCTGGGACGGCATCAAGCCCACCCAGGCCAGCCCCACGCTGGCGTAGCCAACCACCAGGCCTCACCCGCCGTTTGAAGGAGGCAGCCGCCTGGCTGCCTCCTTTTTACTTGTTCGGCCATGCTGACTTTTCAATTATTTACTGCCCGTCCCTGGCTGATGCTCGGGGCCGCTGCCCTGCTCTCGGCCTGTTCGGTGTCGGAGCAAAACTCGGAAACCGCCGCGCCCACCAGCACGCCCACCGAGGTTCGCACCGATGCCGACCGCCGCGCCATCTATAACAGCAACGGCGCGGGCACCAGCAATGGCTACGCCGTGCCCGATGCCACGCCCAACCGCGTGCGCCTCGGCGAGCAGGCGGCCAGCATCAACAGCCAGAAGCGCATCGAAAGCGTGAATACCAACGACCCCAACAACACCACGCCCGAAACTCGTCTGAAACGCCTCAATACCGATATTCCCGTGCCATTGAATCCCCCCCCCCGGCCCTGATGTGCCGCCCGCAGCATCAAAGCTGCGTGGCAGGCCCGCCAGAACATCGGGCTGCATAATTTTCAGCACTTCCTGAACTGCCTGCAACGAAAAAGCCCGCCCCGATTATTCGGAGCGGGCTTTCTGCCACTAGCAGCACTGTGGCTGAAGCAGGCTATTCGCTTGCCTCGCTCGTGCCGGGGTTATCGGCCGAGTTCATAACGTCGGTTGCTGCGGGCTCGGGGGCGGGGGCCGCCTGAGCGCGGGGCTTGGGGCCCCGCTTGGCACCCGTGCTGGCCGAGGCGGCAGCAGCGGCTGGCTTGGGACCGCGCTTAACGCCGGTGGCTTTGGCAGCCGTGGTGCTGGGCTTGCGGCCCCGGCCACTGGCAGCCGTTGCGGTCGTTTCCTCATCGGCATCGCGGAGGGCGCGGGCCTTGCGGGGCGTGCCGTCTTTGTTCAGCGTAGGGCCTTTTTTGCGGCCTGCCGTGGGCTTGCCGGTAGCTGCGGCCGAAGCAGGGGCTTCGTTCGGGCTATTGTCGGTAGCGGCCGCGCCGGATACCGAGTCGTAATGCCGCACAATGGTGTGCAGGGCCTGCTCAAACATGCGCTCCGTGTCGCCATCAAGGCGGCGTGTAGCTTCTTTCACCACTTCCTTCAGCTTGGCCTTCGTTTCTTTGCGAATGCGTGCCACTACTTCATTCATGCGGCCGTTCAGCTCCTTTTGCAATTGCTTGGCGGCCGACTTGAGGGATTTCTTCTGACTGGCTTTTTTGCTGGCGCGTTCGTCGTTCAAGTCAGCGGAGGCGCGGCCTGCGCTTTTGGCCGATTTACGGGCTGCTTTATCTTCCGGTGTGCGTTTCGCACGTTTTTCCGTTTTAAGCGGAGAAGCAGGTTTTTTCATCTGAAAAAAATTGATTGGTGAAGGGTGAAATAGGCGAAAGGAAGTCGATTGAGTGGCGCTATATTTTAATTAAGCACGCTCAAATATAAAATCATTTAAGCGTCAAACGGTTTGCTCGGTTTTTTTGTTGATTTAATTCTGTACTTTTTTTAATCGTTTCTTTGCAACGGGGAATAATTGCCCTGATTTTCTGCGAAAAATAATCCTCGCATCCCCGCCTTTTTATTTTTGATTTTTATGTCACTTCTTCCTAAGCGATACACCGTTACCGCTGCTTTGCCTTATGCCAACGGGCCGGTGCACATCGGGCATTTGGCCGGGGTTTATTTGCCCGCCGACATTTATGTGCGCTACCTGCGCTCGGCCGGCCGCGATGTAAAATTTATTTGCGGTTCCGATGAGCACGGCGTTCCCATCACCATTCGCGCCCAGAAAGAGGGCGTTACGCCCCAGCAGGTGGTCGATAAATACCACGCCCTGATTCGGGATTCGTTCAAAGATTTCAACGTTTCGTTCGATGTGTATTCGCGCACGTCGTCGGCTACGCACGCCGAGGTTTCCAGCGGTTTTTTCACCAAGCTGAATAACGAAGGCAAATTCATCGAGCAAACCACGCAGCAGTATTTCGACGAAAAAGCCCAGCAATTTCTGGCCGACCGCTACATTGTGGGCACCTGCCCCAATTGTGGCAACGAAAATGCCTACGGCGACCAATGCGAGCGTTGCGGTACCTCGCTTAGCCCGACCGAGTTAATTAATCCGCGCTCCATGCTCAGCGGCGCGCAGCCTGTTTTGCGCGATACCAAGCACTGGTTTCTGCCCCTCGACCAATACGAGCCCTGGCTGCGCGAATGGATAATTGAAGGCCACAAAAACGACTGGAAAACCAACGTGTACGGCCAGTGCAAATCCTGGATTGACCAGGGCCTTCACCCCCGCGCCGTCACGCGCGACCTCGACTGGGGCGTGCCCGTGCCAGTGCCCGGGGCCGAAGGCAAAGTGCTCTACGTGTGGTTTGACGCGCCAATCGGCTACATATCCGCTACCAAAGAAGCTTTCCCCGACGAGTGGGAATTATACTGGAAAGATGCCGGCTCTAAGCTGGTGCATTTTATCGGCAAGGATAATATCGTTTTCCACTGCATTATTTTCCCGGTAATGCTGAAGGCGCACGGCGAATTTATTCTGCCGGATAACGTGCCCGCCAATGAGTTTCTGAACCTTGAAGGCGATAAAATCAGCACCTCCCGCAACTGGGCGGTGTGGCTGCACGAATACTTGCAGGATTTCCCCGGTCAGGCCGATGTGTTGCGCTACGTGCTGTGCGCCAATGCCCCCGAAACCAAGGATAACGACTTCACCTGGAAAGATTTTCAGGCACGCAACAACAACGAATTGGTGGCTACGCTCGGTAATTTCGTAAACCGCGCCGCCGTGCTCACGCACAAATTCTTCGAAGGCAAAGTGCCGGAATTGGGCGAATTAACGCCTATCGACCAGGATGCTTTCGCGCAGCTGGCTGAATTTCCGGCGAAAGTAGGGGAGCTGATTGAAAATTACCGCTTCCGCGATGCCCTTGCTGAAGTAATGAATCTGGCCCGCCTCGGCAATAAATACCTGGCCGAAACCCAGCCCTGGCACCTCATCAAAACCGATGCCGTCCGCACCGGTACCGTGTTGAATGTGTCGCTGCAGATTGCCGCTGGTCTGGCCCCGCTGCTGGAGCCGTTCCTGCCCGAATCGGCCCAGAAACTGGCTACCATGCTCAACCTGGAACTAGGCAACTGGGCCAGCGCCGGCCGGCCCGATGCCCTCGCCGCCGGCCATCAGCTGCGCGAAGCCGCGCTGCTCTTCGGTAAAATTGAAGATGCCGTGGTCGAAACCCAGGTGCAGAAATTGCTCGACACCAAAAAGGAAAATCAGTTGGCCAACACCCCCGTCATGCCGGCCAAAGACGATATTTCGTTCGATGATTTTGGCCAGATGGATTTGCGCATCGGCACCATTACGGCCGCCGAGAAAGTAGCCAAAACCAAAAAACTCCTCAAGCTCACCGTCGACCTGGGCCTGGAAGAGCGCACCATCGTGAGCGGCATCGCCGAGCATTTCATCCCCGAGGCCCTGATTGGCCAACAGGTGCAGGTATTGCTCAACCTCGCGCCCCGCGAAATCAAAGGCATCAAAAGCCAGGGCATGCTGCTCATGGCCGAAAATGCCGATGGCAGCCTCGCCCTCATGCAGCCCGGCACCCCCGTGCGCAACGGCAGCAGCATAGCGTAAGTTAGAGAGAAAAAAAGCACGTCATGCCTCGGCTGCGCCCGGCATGACGTGCTTTTTATGTCAGCCAGCCGCTTACTTCACATTCACGATATTCATCGCCCGTTCCAGCCCCATGGCCCCGAAGGCCAAAACCGCTTCGCCGGCTTTTTCAATGCGTGTGGGCAGTTCGATTAATTCATCTTTCGAAAACGGGTCCAGTACATAATCCACCTGCCGGCCTTTGGGGAAATTCGCATCCACGCCAAAGCGCAGGCGGGCGTATATATCGTTGCCCAGCGTGGCCTGAATATCCTTCAGGCCATTGTGCCCGCCGGCCGAGCCCTGGCCTTTCAGGCGCAGCTTGCCGAAGGGGAGGGCCAGGTCATCGGTCACGACGACCATATTTTCGGCTGTGATTTTGAGCGTGGCCAGCCAGTGGGCGGCGGCTTTGCCGCTGAGGTTCATGTAGGTGGTGGGCTTCACCAGCACGTAGGTGTGGCCTTTGTGCTTAAATTCGGTGGTGAAGGCGTGACGGCCAA
This sequence comes from Hymenobacter artigasi, assembly GCF_012275535.1. Taxonomy (GTDB): domain Bacteria; phylum Bacteroidota; class Bacteroidia; order Cytophagales; family Hymenobacteraceae; genus Hymenobacter; species Hymenobacter artigasi. The sequence continues at coordinate 21,629 of NZ_JAAVTK010000014.1, forward strand.
TTTCGAAGCGTGGCGCGTCGAATTTAGCGGCCAGATAATCAGCCACCATGAAGCCGATATTGTGGCGGGTGTCGGCGTATTCGGGGCCAATATTGCCCAGGCAGAGAACCAAAAATTTCATCGCTGATTTTCGCTGATTAATCGTGATTTCGCTGATGCACGGCTCAGTAGAGAGAATGGAATCCTTATTTACGACAAGGTAGAGACAAAGAAAAAGGCGCTTCGGGAGAAGCGCCTTTTTCTTTCCTTATTTCGAGATGACACCGCAATCAGCAAAATCACGGTTAATCAGCGAAAATCAGTGGTATTATTTGCCAGCGGCCAGCTCGCCTTTCAGGGCACGCGGGATGGTGATGGTGGCGATAGGCGCCTCGGCGCTGGTGAGGATGGTGTAGCCCTTCGGCTCCACGGCACCCACCTTGATGGATTTGCCCAGCTCCATGGTGCCGATGTTCACTTCCACGTAGTCGGGGAGGTTGTCCATTGTAGCGCGCACGCGCACTTTGCGCAGCTTGCTCACCAGCTTACCACCGGCCAGTACGCCGGGCGAAACGCCTACGTACTTCACGGGGATGTCCATTTTCACCTCTTTGCCTTCTTCCAGTTCCAGGAAGTCAACGTGGAGGAGCATTTCGTTTACGGGGTGGAACTGGGCGTCCTGCACAATTGCCTTGTACAAGGTGCCTTCCACGTTCAGGTCCACAATGTGCGCCTCCGGCGTGTACAACAGTTCGCGGAACAGGATAGCGGGCACGGAGAAGTGCACGGTATCGGTGCCGCCATACAATACGCACGGTACTTGAGCGTCGAGGCGCAATGCCTTGGCGTCCGTTTTACCGAGATTCGCTCTTTTAAACCCTACAATCTCGAGGCTTTTCATAAAAGTGGTTTTTGGGGATGATAAATGGCCCGTTCGCCTCCAACGTTGGGGGCAAACGGGCCGCAAAGGTACGGGTTAGTGCTATAAAAACCTACGGCTTAATGGGATTGAACTCGATGGTGGTGAAGAAATGGCGGGCATCTTCGGCCGCCCCCGGTTCCTGCGGCATCGAGTACGAACACCGGAATACATAAAGCTTCTGGCCCACCACTACCCAGGTCAGCTCCAGCGCCGCCGGTATCTGGTGGTAGTCATCGAAGCCGCTGTATACCTGGTGCATCGCCTTGCCGCCGGGAGCAGATGGCAGGGTGATGGGGTAGCTGGTCTTGAGCCGGGCCTTCGCAAATGACTTGTCCGGCAATCGCATCAGCTCAGTCAGAAACCGGTCAACATCCGGCACCCATACCTGGCCCGGCTTCAGCGCACGGGCAGGAGCGGGGGGAGGCGTAAAAACCAGGGCGTCGAAATCATTATCCGAAGTGCTGGTGGCAAATACAGCCACCCCGGAGGAAAGCAGCTCATCATCGAACGTGCCGGCGTAGGGCATCCGTACCGACGCTACCGAGTCGAGCCGGGTAACTTGCCAGGGTGCTGATACCTGGGCCTGGGACGGGAGGCAAGCCAGCCCACACAAAAGCCCGGCAAATGGTAGAAATTGGGTTCGGAAAGGCATTTCTGTTAATTGAGGGGCACGCTCTTCAACTGCTCCTGCACCACTGCTTGCGCCTGCACGCGGTCATTGAGCACGCGAAGGTATTGGCGGGCTTGGGAGTTGTTGCAGGTGAAGGCCGCCTTTCGGGCCCAGTCGATAGCGCCGGGCAGGTCGCCGCGCACTTCGCTGGCCACGGCCAGGTTGTAGAAGGCGCGGCCGGCAATTTTAGGGTGCAGGTTGCGGGCCGATTGCTGCCAGAGGGTTTCGGCCCCGGCCCAGTCGCCGGCATCGGCGCGCACGGCGGCCTGCTTCATCAGGGCATCTTTTTTGGCCGTGGGGAAGTAGTCCCGGTCAAAATCGACGTAGGACGGCGCAATGCGGCGGGCGTAGCCATCGCCGGCCCGCTGGGCCACCCGGCGAATGCACTCCGCCGGCGGCGGCAGCTGGCGCAGGGCGGCGGGGTAATTATCACCGTTGCCGGCGAACACCAGCTGGTCTTCCTGCCGGGCCTGGTCGAGCACGAAGCCCTGGGCCGCGCCGTAGGTCCGGAAGCCGCTCACGATTTTCATCACCATTTCGACGTGCACGGTGGGCACCTGGTACTCCTTGCCCTCCTTGTCTTTCACGGTGCGGGTGCCGTTGGTGTGCGTCAGCAGCATATCCGAGTCGAAGGCTTCGAGCACCACTAGGCCATCAACCTGCGTGCGGCGGCACAAGTCCTGCACGTAGCGCGGGGCCAGCGGCGGTAGAAAAAACTCCCGGCTGCGGCCCAGCAGCTGCAGCTGCGCCTGCGTCACCTTAAAGCGGTAGCTGTTGTTGGCCAGGGCCTGGCCCACCACGTTCACGCACTCGTCGGCCCCGGCACGGTCCACGCCAATGCCTTCGCCGGTGAAAGCGCCTTCGAGCACATCAAAGAATTTATCGCGGCGCGACTCCGGAATAATGCGGTTGGCCGTGGCCACGCTTTGCAGGTTGGCCGGCATGGGCACCGCCGCTGGGGCCAGCGCCCGAATGTGAACCGAGGACGCGCAGGCACTCAGCAGCAGCGCGACTAAAAGGGTGAAGGTGGAAGTGTAAAGCTTGTTCATCACGTTTGCAGAAAAAAGTTCCAGTCGGGAAGCCTTTCTACAAAATTGTGCCAATCTTATCAGACACAGTAGGGCAGCGGGGATAAAAAAAGCACGTCGTGCTAAACGCGGCCGAAGCAGCGCTCAGCACGACGTGCCGGGGTAAAGCCAATCAGACCAGTGGCTACACGAATAGCGAGCTGATGCTCTCGTGCGTCACCACGTTGCGAATGGCGGCGGCAAAGAGCGGAGCCAGCGAAATCACCCGGATTTTGTCGTTCTCCTCGCGCTGCGGGATGGTATCGGTCGTAATCAATTCGGTGAGGGCCGAGGCGCGGATGCGGGCGTGCGCCGGACCGCTCAGCAGCGGGTGCGTAATCACGGCGCGCACCGAGTTGGCCCCGCGCTCCATCACCAGGTCGGCGGCCTTGCAGATGGTGCCGGCGGTGTCCACCATGTCGTCCACAAACACCACGTCCATCCCCTTCACATCGCCGATAATCTGCATGGAGGCAATCTCATTGGCCCGCACGCGCATCTTATCGCAGACCACAATTTCGGCCCCAAACTTCTTGGCGAAGGCACGGGTACGCACTACGCCGCCCACGTCGGGCGAGGCGAAAATGAGGTTTTCCAGGTTCAGCGACTTGATGTAGGGGGCCGTGACGGTGGCCCCGTCGAGGTGGTCGACCGGGATATCGAAGAAGCCCTGAATCTGGCCGGCGTGCAGGTCGCAGGTCATCAGACGGTCGGTGCCCACGCTCTGAATGATGTTGGCCACCACCTTGGCCCCGATGCTCACGCGGGGCTTGTCCTTGCGGTCCTGCCGGGCGTAGCCCATGTAGGGCATCACGATGGTCACCTTGTGGGCCGAGGCACGCTTGCAGGCATCCACCATCAGCATGAGCTCCATGAGGTGCTCGGAGGGCGGGAAGGTGCTCTGGATGAGAAACACCTCGCAGCCGCGCACGCTTTCGTCGAAGCTCGGGCTGAGCTCGTCGTCGGCGAAGCGCTGAAGGGTGAGGTCGCCTAGGGGCTGGCCAAAAGCGGCGGCAATTTTGTGGCCCAGCTCCTGTGAGGCGCTGCCGGCGAATATTTTAGCGTGCGGGTCCATAAAGGGAAGGATAAAGAAAAACCGCCTGTTAATCCGGGTTTAAGCAGAGCAACAGGCGGCAGCGTGATGAGGAATAAATAGCGAAAGGCGCTGACTTGCTCCCGGGGAGGGAGAAGCCAGCGCCTTTGCTAAAGTTGTCGAGCGGTGTCGAAGTTGTCCGACCAGGGCTCGAACCTGGACTTTCTTGAATCAAAATCAAGCGTGTTGCCAGTTACACCATCGGACAATTTCCCAGTTGGCTACGTGCCGTTTGGGAGTGCAAATGTACTACTGGAAAAATTCGGTGCAAGGATTTCTTGAAAAAAAATGAAGAAAAAATCGGCGGTATCACCCCCGAAAGCGGCTTCCATCTCATTGATGCCTGATTTTCACGGGGTAGGGGCCATGCAGGATATTTATGGTTGGGCCGGGTGCCGCAAACGTTATGGTTGGAAAAGCCAGGGTTCTACCGTAATTTTGCGGCCTGAAAAGAGCATCAACTTCATCATAAATACAACCAAATGGCCAATACCGGCAAAATCACCCAGGTCATCGGACCCGTCGTGGACGTAAGCTTCGCGGGTGAAAACACGAAGCTGCCCAACATCCTCGACGCCCTCGAAGTAACCAAAGAGAACGGCCAAGTGGTAGTGCTGGAATGCCAGCAGCACCTGGGCGAGGACCGGGTTCGGACCATTGCCATGGACTCGACCGAGGGCCTGGCCCGCGGCGCGGAAGTGCGCGACCTGGGTGCCCCCATCTCGATGCCTACCGGCGATGGCGTGAAAGGCCGCCTGTTCAACGTTATCGGCGAAGCCATTGATGGCATCCCGCAGCCCAAGAGCGGGCCGCGTTTGTCCATTCACCGCAACGCCCCGGCGTTTGAGGAGCTGGCAACGTCGTCGGAAGTATTCTTCACCGGTATCAAGGTTATCGACTTGCTCGCGCCTTATGTAAAGGGTGGCAAGATTGGTTTGTTCGGTGGTGCCGGCGTAGGCAAAACCGTACTGATTCAGGAGCTTATCAACAACGTGGCCAAGGCCTACGAAGGCCTGTCGGTGTTTGCCGGCGTGGGCGAGCGTACCCGTGAGGGCAACGACTTGTTGCGCGAATTCATCGAATCCAACATCATTCTGTACGGCGATGCCTTCAAGCATTCGATGGAAGAAGGTGGCTGGGACCTGAGCAAGGTGGACATGGCGGCGATGGAAAAATCGCAGGCTACCCTCGTGTTCGGCCAGATGAACGAGCCCCCCGGAGCCCGCGCCCGCGTGGCCCTGTCGGGTCTGACCATTGCCGAGAGCTTCCGCGATGGCGATGGCACCGGTGCCGGCCGCGACATTCTGTTCTTCATCGACAACATTTTCCGCTTCACGCAGGCGGGTTCGGAAGTATCGGCTCTCTTGGGTCGGATGCCTTCGGCCGTAGGTTACCAGCCCACGCTGGCTACCGAAATGGGTGCCATGCAGGAGCGTATTACCTCCACCAAGCGCGGTTCAATTACCTCGGTACAGGCCGTTTACGTGCCTGCCGATGACTTGACTGACCCGGCCCCGGCCAACACGTTTGCCCACTTGGACGCCACGACGGTACTGAGCCGCAAAATCGCCGAGCTGGGCATCTACCCGGCCGTTGACCCGCTGGACTCGACCTCGCGCATCCTGTCGGCCGACATTCTCGGCGACGAGCACTACAACACCGCCCAGCGCGTGAAAGAGCTGCTCCAGCGCTACAAGGAACTGCAGGACATCATCGCCATCCTGGGTATGGACGAGCTTTCGGAAGAGGACAAGCAGGTAGTAAACCGCGCCCGTCGCGTGCAGCGTTTCCTGTCGCAGCCCTTCTTCGTGGCCGAGCAGTTCACCGGCCTCAAAGGCGTACTGGTTGACATCAAAGACACCATCAAAGGCTTCAACGAAATCATCGACGGCAAGTACGACCACCTCCCCGAGGCGGCCTTCAACCTCGTGGGTAACATCGAGGATGCCGTGTCGAAGGGCGAGCGCCTGATTGCCGAAGCCAAATAGATAGAAGAAATTATAAATTTTGAATTATAAATTATAAGTTATGGTCAGTGTGTTTCCCTGCTTGGGAGCATAATTCATAATTTATAATTTATAATTTATAATTCAGCCTCATGCATTTAGAAATCATCACCCCCGACCGTAAGGTATTTGAAGGCGAAGTGACGGCGGCCCAGTTTCCGGGGGCCAATGGCTCGTTTGAAGTGCTGAACAACCATGCTCCCCTCATTGCCGCGCTGAAGGCCGGCGACGTGACCCTGACCGGCGGCGCGGGTGGCCGCGAGGTTATCCGCATCGAAGGCGGCGTGGTGGAAGTGCTGCGTAACAACGTGATAGTGCTGGCCGAAGGCGCAGTGGCGTAACGCCGCAGCAACCGTTAGCATCTGGCCAAAAGCCGCTCCTGCCAGGCAGGAGCGGCTTTTTTGTGGCATGAGCCGGCCAAGTGAGGAGAATACCGTATAGCATACTGCGCGCAAAACCATTTGCCTTTGTTGTTTATGAAATCTTCGGACCCATTTGTTGCCGTTGAAAATATTTATACCCCCCGGCAGCGCTATGTGCTGCTGGTAGCCTCGTTGATTGGACTGGCGGCCCTGATGGTGTTTGGGCTGGCGCAGTACCTCACGGCGTTTCTGGCGGCGGGCATCCTGTTCGTGGTGTTTCGGCCGTGGTGGCTGGCCCTGGTACACCAGCGGCGCTGGAACCGGCAGGTGGTGGTGGTGGGCATTCTGCTGGTGACGGTGGTGGTGCTCGTGATTCCGTTCTACGCCCTGACTTCGCTGTTGCTCGACCGCCTGATTGCCTTCGCCCAGAACCCCGACCGGCTGCTGGAGGTGATTCACAAGCTGGAAAAAGCCACCGGCTTCCAACTGACCGAGCAGCTGAACGTGCGCCAGCTGCTGCTGCAGGGCGCGGCCAAAGTCACGGGCTGGCTGCCCACGCTGGCCAGCAGCGCCCTCAACTTCCTGGTGATTGTGGGCCTGATGCTGTTCACGATGTACTACATGTTTATGCAGGAAACGTTCTTTCTGCTGGGGCTGCACCGCTACCTGCCGTTCCGCAACGAGACGCTGCAGGAGCTGGGCGAGTCGTTGAAAAACAACGTGAATGCCAACGTGCTGGGCCAGGTGCTGGTGTCGGTGGTGCAGGGCGTGCTCACGGGAGCCACGCTGCTGATTTTTGGGGTGCCCGACGCGGTTTTCTGGGGCGTGGTGGCCTTTTTTGCGGCGTTTCTGCCGGTGCTGGGCACGCCGCTGGTGTGGGGGCCAGCCGCGCTCTATCAGTTTTCGCAGGGGAATAAGGGGCAGGCCATCGGGATTTTGCTGGTGGGTTTCATCCTGATTATGAACATCGATAACGTGCTGCGCATTGTGCTGGCCAAGCGCATGGGAAATATCCACCCGCTGATAACGCTGGTGGGCATTGTGCTGGGCGTGGAGATATTCGGCATCATCGGGCTGGTGGTGGGGCCGCTGCTGGTGTCGTATTTTATGGTATTGATGGAAGTGTTTCGGCGCGAAAACCGCCAGCACATGAAGCTGGTGGTGAATAGTCCGCCCGAACACAAACCGGTTACTCCGACCCCGGAGAAAACGGAGTGAAATCGTCCGACGCTTTTCCCGGAATTTTCCCGGCGGAGGAATAATGGTTTTTTGGCCCGTGGCATACCCGCCGAAGCCGGGCGCGTGCCGACCTTTGCGCCTCACGCTCCGCTTTCGCGCTCATGGACCACCCAAACATTCAGCCTAAAATCACGCCCATCTACCAAACGTCGGTTTTCAAGTTTGAAGACCTTGACGCGGTGCAGCAATACTTCGACGAGCCGGGTAGCCGCTATCTGTATTCGCGTAACGGCAACCCCAACTCCGATGAGCTGGCCACCGCCGTGGCCCACTGGGAGGGCGGCGCGGGCGCGGTAGCCACGGGCTCGGGCATGGCGGCCATTTTCGCGGCGCTGCTCACGTACTGCCAAGCCGGCGACCATGTGCTGTGCGCGGCCGACATCTACGGCGGCTCGGCGGCGCTGCTGAACCTGGAGCTGGCGCGGCTGGGTATTGCGGTGACGTACGTGCCGTTTGATAGCCTGTACGACCTGGCAGCCTACGTGCAGCCCACTTCCCGGCTGCTTCTTTGTGAAACGATGAGCAACCCGCTGCTGCGCGTGGTAGACCTGCGCGCCGCCGCCGACGAATGTCACAGCCACGGCCTGAAACTGGTGGTCGATAACACGTTTTCGACCCCGGTGCTCACCCGCCCGCTGGCCCACGGGGCCGACCTCGTGCTGCACAGCGTGACCAAATACCTGGCCGGTCACTCCGACGTGACGGCCGGGGCCGTAGTGGCCCGCACCCCGGAGGATGTGGCCCGCCTGCGCCAGATTGGCATCGTGTTCGGCCTCACGCTGAGCCCGATGGAAAGCTGGCTGGCCGTGCGCGGCATGAAAACCATGCGCCTGCGCGTGGCCGCCCACAGCGAAAACGCGCTGGTGGTAGCCGAGTTTCTGAACGAGCATCCGGCTGTGCAGGCCGTGTATTATCCGGGCCTACCCGGCCACCCGCAGCACGCGCTGGCCACCTTGCAGGGCGCAGGGCGCTTCGGCGGCATGCTCTCGTTCCGGCTGCCGGATGATGCGGCCGTGGTGAACCGCTTCATGCAGCGCAGCCAGCGGTTTCCGTTTGCGCCCTCGCTGGCGGGGGTCGATTCGTCGTGCTCGCACCCGCTCTACACCTCGCACCGCGCCCTGACCGATGCGCAGCGGGCCGAGCTGGGCATCACCGTGGGGCTGGTGCGGCTGAGTGTAGGCATTGAGCCAGTGGAGGAATTGCTGGCCGATTTGGCCCACGCGCTGGATTAGGGGCGGTTGGATGAATGCAGAAATTCGAGGCAGCGCGCTGATTTAGCGACGTTTTGCGGCTGATTATTCGCGGCTGGGGGCTATCTTCATCATACCAAATGAAGCTACCCTCGATTTACGTAGAAGCCCGCATCGACTGTTCCATGGAGCAGCTTTGGGCGCACACCCAGCAGCCGGAGCTGCACCAGCAGTGGGACCTGCGCTTCACCGAAATAGCCTATCTGCCCCGGGCTTCGGAGGCCGTGCCGCAGCAGTTTCTGTACGCTACCCGCATAGGGTTTGGGCTGGGCGTGGCGGGCGGCGGCGAAAGCCTGGGCACACGCGAAAAGAATGGCGAACGCACGTCGGTTCTCCGGTTCTGGTCCGATGAGTGGGCCTCACTCATCCGCGAAGGCGCGGGTTTCTGGAAATACGTGCCGACGGCGGACGGGCTGCGGTTTTTTACCAAATACGACTACCAGACGCGCTTCGGCGCGGTGGGGCGCGGGTTTGACCGGCTGGCGTTCCGGCCCCTCATCGGCTGGGCCACGGCCTGGAGTTTCGACTGCCTGCGGCTGTGGCTGGAGCAGGGGCAGGCCCCGCGCCTGTCGCGGGCACTGGCGGCCACGGTAGTGCTGGTGCGGGCTACACTGGGCTTCGTGTGGCTATACCAAGGAATAGTGCCCAAGCTGCTGTACCCCGATACCGGGGAGCTAAGTATTTTGCAGGGCGCGGGGTTTTCGGCCGGGGCCGCGCGGGGGCTGGCCGCTGGCGTGGGCGTAGGCGAAATCCTGTTTGGGCTGCTGTTCTGGCTGCTGCCGGCGCGGTGGCTACGGCCCGTGTACTGGTTGAATATGGTGGGCCTGCTGGGGCTGGGGGCGGGGGCGCTGTTCAGCCAGCCGGCGGTATTTGTGGCCCCCTTCAACCCGCTCACTCTGAACCTGGCGCTGATGGCCTTGTCGGCCGTGGCCCTGCTTATTCCGCCAGACCTGGTGCCCAGCGCCGCCCGCTGCCTGCGCCAGCCCCCGGCGGCCCGGCCCACGGCCGATAAAATCCCGCACGCCGCGCCCGTCGCGGTAGCGTAGTCCCAGTTTCTCCGCTGCTTATCAACCTGCTTTTTTCATGCTTTCCATCTATCAGCAGCAATTAGGAGCCGATTTCCAGAAGCTGCACCCGCGCATTCAGGAGCGGCTGGCCTTTAGTAGCCGCGACCACCGCGCTTTTGTGGGCGAGGGCACGATGGAGCGCGTGTGGCAGGGGCCGTTCTTCACGCGGCCCTTTCTGCGGCTGGGCCTGGCGCGCCAGATTACGTTTCCCGAGGCGGGCGCGAACGTGCCGTTTCGCATCGAAAACTACGCCTACATCGACCCGCTGGGCCGCGAAACCGTGACGTGGATTCGGCGCTTTGCTTTCCCGGAAAATACCCGCTGCTTCGATGCGACGATGATTCGGAGCGCGGCCCGCGGCTGCATTGTAGACTACCTGGGCACGCACCAGCACATTGCCGTGGACATTGACCTGGCCGTGACGGCGCGGGGGGGGCTGCGGCTGCGTTCGGGGGCGCAGCGGTTTAGAGAGGGCCGGGTGGCGTTTGGACTGCCGCGCCTGCTGGCGGCCCTGGCCGATGTGGAGGAGTGGTACGACGACGAGGCCGCCTGCTACCGCATCCGGGTGGAGGTGCGCAACCCCGTTCTTGGCAGGCTGTTCGGGTATTCCGGTTCGTTCCAGGCTACCTGGCAGCACCTGGTCCCCGACCAGATTCCGGCTTATGCCCTGCCGCTGCGGCACGAAAGCCGGGAGTAATTTTTTAACTCAGCCCTTTTGAATCAGCCATGAAACTGGAACTCACGCCCGCCCAACGCCGCATCGAGCTGGCCCGCCCGTGGGTGCTGCTGGCCCTGTACGTGCTGGCCGCTCTGGCCGGGTGGTGGTGGCTGGCGCTGCCGCTGGCCGTGGTGGTGTGCCTGGCGGCTTTTGTGCAGATGCACGACGCCATGCACAACTCGCTGGGCCTGGCCAAGCCCGCCAACGAGCGGGTGCTCACGCTGAGCGGTCTGCTCATCCTCAAAAGCGGACACGGCTTGCAGGTAACCCATTTGCGCCACCACGGCCGCTGCCTCACCGAGGCCGACCCGGAGGGCGCGCCCGCTACCTGGAGCTTTGGGCGGGTGCTGTGGCAGGGGCCGTGGCACACCCTGATGCTGCGCCGCGAGTCGCTGCGCATCGCGCCGAATACGCGGCGCATTCAGCTCCTCGAAACGGGGCTGACGCTGGGCTTGCTGGTGGCATTCGTCGGGCTGTACTGGCGCACGGGCTCGTGGGTGGGGCTGGGGTACTGGGGCGTGGCGTTTTTTATGAGCGCGACCATGCCCATCTGGGCGTCGTATGTGCCGCACCATGTGTCGGCGCGCAACCCGGTGGCCCGCACCGCCGCCGCGCTGGCCCAGGCCTGGACGCCCATTACGGCGTCGTTTGCCTTTCATCACCTGCACCATCACTATCCCCGGGTGCCCACGGCCCTGCTCTACCGCGCGGCTGCCGAGCTGCCCCCACCGCCCGAGGAAGAGCCCCATCACCATTAACTGACGGCCTGAAATGGCAAAGGGGGTAGCAACGCACTGTTTGCGTTGCTACCCCCTTTTGCTGCTTTCCTGGTTGAGACGCTACAGCTTGTCCGATACCTGGGTAGAAATCTGCTTGGCGGTGCGCAGGGCCTGAAACTCGCCCTGCTGCGAGCGGATGGTCAGCTTATCATCGAGCGAAAAGCTGCCGCGCAGCTGCTGGTACCGGTCGTTGAGGCTGCTCATGATATTGGCGGCGGTGGCCCAGTCGGCGGGTTTCCAATTCTGGCGGTCGTTGCGCACGCGCTCAATGAACAGGTCGTAGGCCGAGAGCAGGCCGGTGGTGGTGAGCGTGGAAACGGTGGTTTTCTTGCGCAGGAAGGTCGACACCTGGGCATCGGTAGCGGCCGTGGCGGGGGAATCCATCGTGCTGCTGCTGCCGGCGGAAGAAGCAGGGCTGGTGGTGGTGCCCACCGGCACATTTATGGTGCGCGTGGTGCGGCGAATGACCTTGCCGGTTTCGGGGTCCAGGTCTTCGGTTACTTCGACTTGCTGCTGAGTACCGGCCGGGGTGGTGGTGGTCGTCGTCGAGGTGGGTTTAGTCGTCGTTGTAGTGGTGGATTTAGTCTGGGCGAGGGCGGCAAAAGGCGAGGCCAGCAACAACAGCGCGAGAAGACAGGGGTTTTTCATGGGAAATAAAGAATTGAGGTTATCCTTTAACGGCAAAGTCCGGGCCACGGTGTAGAAGCAGGGCCAATTCTGCAAGACTTCCTCATTGAATATCGCATGGTTCTGACTCCAGCTGCCTCACGCGTGGCCTCTGTCACGCGGTGCAACTCGCCGTTGCCCATGGCACTATACTGCTACCATTCATAGCAAGTACGCTCCGCTAAACAACGACGACCGGTTGGGCTGGCGTTAGCTTAGTGCCACCGTTAGGGCCTCTTTCACGCGGCGCAACTCGCCGTCGCCCATCGCGGTGCCGCTGGGCAGGCACAGGCCCCGGGCAAACAGGTCTTCGCACACCGCGCCGCCGTACATGGGCGCAGCGGCAAACAGGGGCTGCAGGTGCAGCGGCTTCCACAGCGGCCGGCTCTCGATGTTGCGGGTTTCGAGGTGCAGGCGCACGGCCTCAGGCGTAGGGGCGGGGGCGGCGTTGTCGGGGTCGGGCGAGGCCAGGAGAATGGTGGTGAGCCAGCGGTTGGCACGGCTGCCGGCGGGCTCCGGGGCCAGCGCTACCGTGAGGCCGGGCACGGCGGCGAGGTGCTCGCGGTACCAGTCGAAAATCTGGCGGCGGCGCTTCACGCGCTCGGGCAGCAGTTCCATCTGGCCCCGCCCGATGCCGGCCAGGATGTTGCTCAGGCGGTAGTTGTAACCGGTTTCGGAATGCTGGTAGTACGGGGCATCGTCCTTGGCCTGGGTGGCCAGGAAGCGAGCTTTATCGGCCAGGGCGCGGTCGTAGGTCACGAGCGCACCACCGCCGCTGGTGGTCAGAATCTTATTGCCATTAAAGGAAAACACGCCCACCCGCCCAAAGCTGCCCAGCGGCTGCTGCTCCCACTCCGAGCCCAGGGCTTCGGCCGCGTCTTCGAGGATGGGAATGTCGAATTCTGTTGCCAGGGCCAGGATTTCGGGCAGCCTGGCGGGCATTCCGTAGAGGTGCACCAGGATGAGGGCTTTAGGCTTGCGGCCCTTGGCGATGCGGTCCACGATGGCCTCGCGCAGGCGCTCGGGGCAGATATTCCAGGTTTCGGCTTCGCTATCCACAAACACCGGCGTGGCCCCGAGGTACACAATAGGATTGGCCGTGGCCACGAAGGTGAAGGAGGGACACAGCACTTCATCGCCCGGGCCCACGCCCAACAAAATCAGCCCCAGGTGAATGGCCGCCGTGCCCGAGTTCAGCGCCACTGCATAGGGCACGCCCACCGCCGCGCAAATGTCGGCTTCGAAGCCCGTGATATTTGGTCCGGCCGGAGCCACCCAGTTGTCCTCAATGGCCTTGTGCACGTAGTTCATTTCGTGTCGGCCGAGGTGGGGAGGGGAGAGGTAGAGACGGTCGTAATCCTGGCTGCGCATTATTCAGTTAAGGGTAATAGAACTTCTGGACTGCAGAAGAAAAATGAAAGGTCATGCTGAGCGTCGCCGAAGCATCTCTACCGCGTAAGTAATTATGTTTACTGCTGAAGTAGAGATGCTTCGGCTACGCTCAGCATGACGTTCGAGTAATTATTGATTAGTCGTTAGTCATACCAAGTGCCTTAGCCGGTACGCCTACCGCCGTCACATTTGCTGGCAAGTCGCGCACGGCCACCGCGCCGGCCCCGAGGGTGGTGTTTTCGCCGATTTGTACGCCCTGGATAACGGTGGCATTCGTGCCAAGGTACACGCCCTGGCCCAGGCGGGCCGCGCCGCTCACGTTGGCGTGCGGCATGAGAGAACAGAAATCGGCCAGCGTGGCATCATGCCCCACCGTGCAGCCCAGGTTGAGCAGCACGAACCGGCCCAGCGTAATATCACAGGTCAGGAGGCAGCCCTGCTGAATGATGCAGCCCGCGCCCAGCGCAATGCGCTGCATCGTCCCCAGCGCCACGGCCGGATGCACGATGCTCGGAAAGCTGAGCTGCTCCGACGTGAGCCGGGCCACCACGGCTGCCCGGCTGGCCGAGCTGCCCACGGCCACGGCCACGGCCAGCGGCTCGGCGGTGGCGTTGAGGTCGGCGCTGGTGCCGAGGTAGGGGAGGCCGCCTACGGTGGGCGTGGCGGGGGCGTAGTCGTCGTAGAAGCCGCGCACCTGCCAGCTGGGCTGAGCCTCGTTGAGTTGCCGGAGCAGCAGCAGAACCTCGCGTCCCAGGCCGCCCGCCCCGAATATGACGAGCGGCGGCATCTCCTCCGCTACCTCGTAATCAGAAAAGAAGAGTTGTGTCATGACAATAACTGATGTTACGCAGGTAGCTCCTGAGTCAGATGTTTCAACTGATTTTTCGTTCTAAAAAACGGCTTAACAGCATCAAACGAGCAATCAGCCACAAAAACAGACGCCGCAGAAAGTATTGCGTAGCAGTAGATAATAATTTACGAAGAAGGCGGTGATGGCGGACTGCCCCGAAAGGCCGTAGTAGTGGCCTGCCCGGGCGTATTGATGCCGCGCGCGCCCAGCACCCGCCCGGCGGTGCGCCACAGAATAAGCAGGTCGAGCCGCAGCGAAAGGTGGTCGACGTACCAGACATCAAACGCGAATTTTTCCTCCCAGCTGATGGCATTGCGGCCGTTTACCTGCGCCCAGCCAGTGAGGCCGGGGCGCACGGCGTGGCGGCGGGCCTGCGCGGGCGAGTACAGTGGCATGTACTGGGGCAGCAGCGGGCGCGGGCCTACCAGGCTCAAATCGCCGCGCACGATGTTCCAGAGCTGGGGCAGTTCATCGAGGGAGGTAGCGCGTAGCCAGCGGCCCAGCGGGGGCAGGCGCTCGGCATCGGGCAGCGGCTGGCCGGCGGCGTCGCGGGCGTCGGTCATGGTTTGCAGCTTGTAGAGGGTGAAAAGCTGCCCGTGCCAGCCCGGCCGCAGCTGCCGAAACAGCCAGCGGCCCCGGTTCTGGCTGGCCGCCAGCGCCGCCGCGCCGGCCAGCAGCGGCAGCGCGAGCAGCAGCAGCGGCAGGGCCAGCACGAGGTCGAGCAGGCGCTTGCCGTGGCGGGCGTATAGCGAGGGTTGAGTTTTGAGGGTTGAAGGTTGAGGTGCCGCAGGCATAAACAAAGGTAGGACTCGGTACTTTGCTGTTATTATCGCGGCTTGAGGAGCGTTGAGTCACCCAAAAACAACTCAACTTTCAACCCTCAAAACTCAACCCTCCCAAAGATGCTCGTCTTCCCCAACGCCAAGCTTAACCTCGGCCTCTACGTTACCCAGCGCCGGCCCGATGGGTTCCACACCCTCGAATCAGTCTTCGTACCCCTGCCCTGGACCGATGCTTTTGAGATGCTGCCCGCCGCTCCCGGCCATCCTACCAGCCTTACCCTCACCGGCCGCCCCATTCCCGGCGACCCGGCCACCAATCTCTGCGTGCGGGCCTACGAGCTGTTGCAGGCCGATTTCCCGCAGCTGCCGCCAGTACAACTGTACCTGCACAAAATAGTACCCATTGGGGCGGGCCTGGGCGGTGGCTCGGCCGATGCCGCCTTCGCCCTCCGGGCTGCCAACGACCTGTTTCGCCTCAGTCTTTCGGTGGAAACCCTGGAAGGCTATGCACGCCGCCTAGGCTCCGACTGCGCCTTCTTCATCCAGAACAAGCCGGTGCTGGCCTTAGAAAAAGGCGATGTATTCGAAGAAATAAGCCTGAATCTAACCGGCACGGCTTGCGTGGTGGTGTACCCCAACCTGCACATTAGCACGGCCGAAGCCTATGCTCACATCGTCCCGCAACTGCCGCAACACCCGTTGCGCGAGGCGCTGGCGCAACCCATGAGCACCTGGCGCAACACGGTCAGCAACTATTTTGAAACGGCTCTCACGCCCAGCCACCCGGTGCTGGCCGATATTAAGCAGCAGATGTATGATGCTGGCGCTACGTATGCGAGCCTGTCGGGCTCTGGCTCGGCCTTGTATGGCTTGTGGGAAGGCGGGGAGCTGCCGGCCATGAAGTGGCCAGCTGAGTACACCGTGTGGCAGGGGGTATTCTAAACCGACCCGGTCGGCTTGTCATTCCGACGAAGGAGGAATCTGAGATAAGCCGTTGCAAGGGTTTGCCCAGATTCCTCCTTCGTCGGAATGACAAGTCTTGGGCGCTAAACCGGCATGGCTGGCTCCAAGTCCGGCTGCTTGTCCTTCATCAGGCGCGCCACCAATGGGTGAATCAGCACACTGAGCACGATGAGCAGGGTGCCAATGTAGAAGCCCGTGCTCATGCGCTCGCCGTTGAATTGCGGCGCGTGCAGCAGTCCTTTGGTGTGCAGCCAATAGATGGCCGCTGCCATCGAAATGCCATACACCGGCTCCAGATTAATGGTCAGGTTCACCGCAAATGGCGAAATTCGCTTCATCAATTCAACCGATGTGGAGAAGGCGTATACCGTGCACACGCCCGCCAGCAGGCCCAGCCAGAGCCAGTCGTAGCCGTGCCACGCCAGCTGCAAGCCCCGGCCCTGCGTGAAATAATGGCTGTAAATGGGGAAGAACAGCACGATGCTCAAACAAGCCCCTGCCATCTCGTAAAAGGTGAGCCGCAGCGGCGGATGCGTCTTAATCAGCTTCGAGTTCAGCACGCTGAACAGCGCCGACAGGCCCGCCGACAGCACCGCCACGCCCAGGCCCAGCAGCTGGTCGAGCTCGGCCTGACTCACCAGGTACAGCCCCACCATGGTAATCAGCCCCAGGCCCACTTCGTAGCCGCGCACCCGCCGCCACAGCAGCAGCGGCTCCAGCAGCGAAGTCCACAGCGCCAGCGTGGCCAGGCCTGCCAGGCACACGCTAACGGATGACAGCCGCGCCGCCAGAAAGAAGGTAATCCAGTGCGCCGCTACCAGCGCGCCCACCGCCAGCAGCCGCACCGCCTGCCCCGCTGACACGCGCCAGGCCTGCCGCCGCGCTGCCAGCAGTACCGTAAGGCCAGCCGCCGCCAGCAGTGTGCGCCAGAACACGAGCTCCACCGGTGGCACCGTCAGCAGCTTGCCCAATATGGCCGTGAAGCCCCACAGGAGCACAATGAAATGAAGCTTGAGGTAATCGCGGAGCATGCTGTAGTGCGAAGCGATGCTTCGCGTATCGCCGCAACGCGGCAAGTAATTAGGTGAACAGTATCCCGGTGCATGACTGGGGCGAATGGGATTTGCCGCGCGGCGGCAATAGGCGAAGCACCGCTCCGCGCTACGCTATTTCGGCACAAACCGGTACAGCGCCAGCCCGATTACCGAGAATACGGTGCTGGGCACCCACGCCGCCACCAGCGGCGACATGCTGCCCACCTGCGCCAGGTTGCGGCTCAGCATCACGAAAATGATGAACACGAAGGCCAGCACGAACCCCAGCGCAATTTGCCCGCCCACCCCGGCCCGCGACTTGCGGGCGCTGAGCGTGACGCCAATCAGGGTCAGAATAACGATGGAAAACGGGTATGCGTACCGCTCGTATTTCTCGCTCAGGTAGAGCTGGGTGTCGTCGGCCCCGCGCTCTATTTTGGTTTTAATGTAGGCGTTCAGCTCGGGTAGGGTCATGGTTTCGGCCAGCTTGTAGGTGCTGGCAAAGTCCTTCGGAAACAGGTTCAGGGTGGTGTCGCGGGCGGGCACGGTTTGCAGGGTTTCGTCCTGCGCGCCTCTGAAGGTGCGTACCAGCTGCGGCGAGAGGTGCCAGACCTGTTTGGTCGAATCCCAGTTGATGGCATCGGCCGTGAGGCGGCGCTTAAGGATGGTACTGTCCACGGTTTCGAGCGCAAAATGGAAGCCGATGTTGCTCAGGTTGTCGTAGCTCTCCATGTAAACGTAGCTGCGCGGCCCGATTTTGATGTGCACGTTGCGCCCCTGAAACCGGTAGGGCAGTTTGATGTACGACCGCTCAAACGCCACCCGCGATTTATTGCCAATGGGCAGCACCCAGCCAATCAGCCCGAATATCAGCAGCCCAACCACCGCGCCACCCATGGCATAAGGCAGCATCAGCCGCCGGAAGCTCACGCCACTGGCCAGAATAGCCACAATTTCCGTCCGCGCCGCCAGTTGCGCCGTCACAAACACCACGGCAATAAAAATGGTAATCGGCGACAGCAGGTTGGCGAAATAGGGGAACAGATAAATGTAATAGCCGAAAATAATTTTCGACATCGGCAAATTATGCTGAATAAAGTCGTCGTTTTTCTCCGTGAAATCAATCACGCAAATCACCGTCACGAGAATTACCACCGAGAAGAAAAACGCGGCGAGAAATTTCTTAATGATGTATTTGTCGAGGATATTCATTGGGGGAAAATTATAAGTTTTGAATTATAAATTATAAATGAATGAGGTGTTCAAAAATGAAAATGCGAAAACAGAATTTATAATTTATAATTCAAAATTTATAATTATAATCGTGTCATCAATTGCTTCACCATGCGCTCTTTCCACGGCCCAAACGTGCCGGCGATGATTTCCTTGCGGGCCTCCTTCACCAGCCAGAGGTAAAACGTGAGGTTGTGGGCCGAGGCGATTTGCGGCCCCAGCATCTCCTGGCACTGAAAGAGGTGGCGCACATAGGCGCGGGTGTAGAAGTTGCTGGCCGCGCCCTCCAGCACCGGGTCAATGGGCGTGAAATCGGTGGCAAACTTCAGGTTCGTCACGTTCATAATGCCCTGAGTGGTGAACAGCATGCCATTGCGGGCGTTGCGGGTCGGCATCACGCAGTCGAACATATCCACGCCCAATGCAATGTTTTCCAGAATGTTGGCCGGCGTGCCCACGCCCATCAGGTAGCGCGGCTTGTCCTTGGGCAAGATGTCGCACACCAGCTCGGTCATCTCATACATCAACTCGGCCGGCTCGCCCACGCTCAGCCCGCCAATGGCATTACCGGCCCGGCCCTGCTCAGCAATAAACTCCGCCGATTTAATGCGCAAGTCTTTGAACGTGCTGCCCTGCACAATCGGGAAAAGTGCCTGCTCGTAGCCATAAAGTCCTTCGGTGCTGTCGAAGCGCGCAATGCAGCGCTTCAGCCAGCGGTGCGTCATATCGAGCGAGCGGGCGGCGTAGTCGTACTCGCAGGGCCAGGGCGTGCACTCATCAAAAGCCATGATGATATCGGCCCCAATCACACGCTGAATGTCCATCACGCCCTCGGGCGAAAATAGATGCTGGCTGCCGTCAATGTGCGAGCGGAATTTCACGCCCTCCTCCTTAATCTTCCGGGTGTTGCTGAGCGAGTACACCTGGTAGCCGCCCGAATCAGTCAGAATCGGCCGGTCCCAGCCGTTGAACTTGTGCAGGCCGCCGGCCGCCCGTAGCACATCGAGGCCCGGGCGCAGGTAGAGGTGGTAGGTGTTGCCGAGAATAATCTGGGCCTGCACGTCGTCTTTCAGCGTGGCCTGGCTCACGGCCTTCACGGTGCCGGCCGTGCCCACGGGCATGAAAATGGGCGTTTCGATGGTGCCGTGGGCCGTTTCGAGGCGGCCGGCGCGGGCCTTGGTGGCGGGGTCTTGGGCGAGGAGGTCGAAGGTCATGCGAGGGAAGCACGGGTTATTCAGAACGTCATGCAGAGCGCAGCGAAGCATCTTGCCCGCCACAGTAAATCTGATTACTTGTGCGGTAAAGATGCTTTGCTGCGCTCTGCATGACGTTCTATTTGCGCTACGTTCTGCAAAGGTAACCCGCCCGTTTCGCGCCCCGTACTTTTGCAGGCTCATTCGTACCCGCCGCTTTGTTGCTTCCACCCGTACCCACGTCCCCGTTTTTCTGGCTTTTGTTGGCGTGCGTGCTGGTGCAGCTGTTCTACGCGGCATATTTCTTCTGGCCCTTTGCCCGCCGCGCCCCCGAAGCGCCCGCCGATGCGCCCGGTCCGGACGCCGAGCCGGTGTCCATCGTCGTTTGCGCCCGCAACGAGCTCGACAACCTGCGCCGCCTGCTCCCGCTGCTGCTCCAGCAGGACTATCCGGCGGCATTCGAAATCGTGCTCATCGACGACCGCAGCCACGACGACACGTATCTATACGCCCAGCAGCTGGCCCAGTATTACCCCGAAAAAATTCGCCTCGTCACCATCGACCGCACCCCCGACAGCTTCGCGCCCAAGAAATACGCCCTCACCCTCGGCATCAAAGCCACCCGCTACGCCCGCCTGCTCTTCACCGATGCCGACTGCATCCCGGCCACCAACCAGTGGCTGCGCCTCATGCAGCGCGGCTTTGCCCAGAAAGACGGGGCCGACCTCGTCCTGGGCTTTTCCGCCTACGCCGAAGCGCCCGGCTTCCTCAATCAGCTCATCCGCTACGAAACGCTGCTCACTGCTGCTCAGTACCTCAGCTTTGCCTGGCGCGGCTGGCCCTACATGGGCGTGGGCCGCAACCTGGCCTACACCCGCGCCTGCTTCACGGCCACCAAGGGCTTTGCCTCGCACATCCGCCAGCTCTCCGGCGACGACGACCTGCTGGTGCAGGACGCCGTGCGCCAGCGCCAGCGCGTGGCCGTAGTAGCCGACCCGTCGGCCCACACCCTGAGCGCGCCCGCCGAAACCTGGGCCGCCTGGTGGCGCCAGAAGCGCCGGCACTTATCAGCTGGCCGTGCCTACCGCTTGCCCGACCGTTTGCGGGTGGGCACCTTCGTGCTGGCCAATATGTTGTTCTATCTGGCTACCGTTGTGCTAGTTTTTTCGCCAAACAATTGGGTACCTTTGGCAGTCGTATGGGTTCTGCGAACTTTGTTCGTAAGCGCCGTATATGCGCGTCTGAGCCAGCGGCTCGGCCAGCCCGTAATCGTCGGGCTCTTGCCGGTGCTCGATGCGGTTTATTTTTTTCAATACCTGGCCCTGGGAATCTCGCTGTTCCTTAACCGCACCCTTCGATGGAAGTAAACAACCAAGATATTCAAAAGCAGTTTTCAGCTAAAGCCAAACACGACTTTAAGCTGATTCGCGCCGCCGTGGACCACGGCGATGAGAAGGCCTATGCCGAGCTGATGCACATCTACAAAAAGCCCGTGTACCACGTGGTGCTCAAGATGGTGCGCAACCAGGACGATGCCGAAGACCTCACCATTGAGGCCTTCGCCAAGGCTTTTCGCAACCTGCATAAGTTCAACCCCGAGTATGCGTTCAGCACCTGGCTGTTCCGCATTGCCACCAATAACTGCATCGATTTTATCCGCAAGAATAAAATCAAAACGATGTCAATTGACTCGGCCATTAAGGTTGATAACGGCGACGAAATCACCATCGATTTCCGCGACAACGACCTGAACCCGGCCGAGCACGCCGTGCGCAACCAGAAAATCGAAATCATGCGCCACGTCGTGTCGCGCCTGCCCGATAAGTACCAGCGCCTCGTATCGTTGCGCTATTTCGACGAGCTCAGCTACGAAGAAATTGCCACCGAGCTCAAAGCCCCCCTCGGCACCGTGAAAGCCCAGCTGCACCGCGCCCGTGAGCTGCTCTATGACATGGTGAAGCACACCAAGCAAATTATTTAATCGTGAAAATGAAAAAGCCCCGATGTGAGTCGGGGCTTTTTTATGGATTGAACAGGCGGACTTTATTCGTCTGCCGCGCGCAGGTCGCGCGGGTCGGGGCGGTGTTCGAGGATTTCGGCCGGCTGGCAGTCCAGCGCCTGACATATTGCCGCCAGGGTACTGAAACGCACCGCTTTGGCTCGTCCGCTTTTCAGGATAGAAAGATTGGCGAGGGTGATGCCCACGGTTTCGGAGAGCGCGCTGAGCGTCATCTTACGGCGGGCCAGCATCACGTCGAGGTTTACGATTATGGGCATCAGATAACGAGTTCAGCCTCGCGGCTTAGTTCGACGCCGCGCTGGTACACGGCGGCAATAACGAGCAATACCAGGCCAACTTCCCAGCCCGGCAGGGTGGTTTCGGTATTGAGGCGTACGTAATGGCTAAGCGGCTCGGCTAGCCCCGGCGACTGGAACGGCGGCACCAACATCCGCACGGCCAGGTAGGCCAGCTCCTGCACAAAATTGAGCCCCAGCACCAGCAGGCCCAGCCCGCGCAGCCGCCGGGCATTGGCAAAGGTAAACGGCGTCGCCGGGGTTACGTCCAGCAGCAATTGCCACAGCAGCCAACTGCCCACCGCGAAAAACACCACCCACGCCAGCGACTGATAGTCGTTGGAAGCGCCTAGGTACAGGAGCGCCACCCGCCGCCACGCGTTGGGTTCGTGATAGCGCAATACCGGGGCCTGGGGGTCGGCCGCTAGGTCGAAAGAACTATTGGCCGCTAGCGGTGAATGTTGTGTGTGGCGCATCGGCCGACCATTGTAGCCATCGGCCCAGCCCGCCTGCATGTCATGAAAAGCCGAAAAGGTATTGGGAGTCGTTGTATTCAGCACAAGCTGCACGGGAGTATCGTCGATGACTGTTACCGTGCGTACCAGCAGGATGATGGCCGCGATGCCGCCACCCAGTAGGAAAATAAATGCCAGAGGCCGGCTGAACCGAAGCAGCGAAGTCAGAGGAAGAATATGCATGGAAGAAGATGGATAAATGTTAATGCAAAGCAAATACATATTTATCGAAAAACAACAAATACATATCGAATAAAATTGTATTTGCATCGATTAGCAGCTACTGCCAAGTGCTGAGCGTACCGCGCAGACCTGTTTACCCGCAGATGCCTAAATAAGGTGATAGGACCGGCTTAGCGTACCGAAGCAGCCCCATCTTTCGCACCTTTGCACCCATGAACCTCCTTCAGCACCACTTCCCCCAACTCACCCCGCAGCAGCTTGAGCTTTTTAAGCAGTTCGAAGCCGAGTTCCGCGCCACCAACGAAGCCATCAACCTGGTGTCGCGCCCCGATATGGAGAATTTCACGGAGCGCCACGTGCTGCACTCGCTGGGCATTGCCAAAGTGGTGCAGTTTCCTAAAGGCAGCGCCGTGCTCGACGTGGGCACCGGCGGCGGCCTGCCCGGCCTGCCGCTGGCCATCCTGTTCCCCGAAGTGCACTTCCACTTGGTGGATAGCATTGGCAAAAAAATCCGCGCCGTGCAGTTCATGGCCGCCGCGCTGGGCCTGAACAACGTGACCGCCGAGCAAACCCGCGCCGAGCAGGTGCGCGCCAAGTACGACTTCGTGGTGAGCCGCGCCGTGGCCCGCCTCGCCACCTTCCACCCCTGGATAGCCCACCGCTTCAAGCCCCAGGGCGCGCCCGGTGCCGGCCTGTACTATCTCAAAGGCGGCGACCTGACGGAGGAAATCGCCGAGTCGGGCCTGAAAGCCCGGGTAACGAACTTGAGCGACTTCTATCCGGAAGAGTTTTTCGAGACGAAAAAAGTGGTGTTTGTACCCGCGAAGTAACCGGCTGTCATTGCGAGTTTAGCCGGCGCTGGCGCGAGTTTAGCGCAGCGTAACTCGTGCCGGCTACGAGCAGGAGGCTTTGCCTCCTGTGCCGCGCCAGCGGCAATTCGGCTTTGCACAGGCCGCGCCGTTCTGATGCGAGGCACAGCCTCGCCCAAATAGTGAGCCCGAGTTACGCTGCGCTAAACTCGCGCCAGTCATAAACAAGCGTTTCCGCCTACGCCGGCACCGCCGCCGTCAGAAATGCCACCGCCCGCCGCTCCGAATAATACTCGCCGCTGCTCTCGGCAAAGCCGACGTGCCCGCCCTCTGGCGGCGTTTCGAGGAATACGAAAGGTGAGCTGGCCGCCACCTCCCGCGGATAGCAGGAAGCCGGCAAAAACGGGTCGTTCTGCGCATTCACCAGCAGCGTGGGCACCTTGATGCCGCTGAGGTAGCGGCCCGAGCTGGCATACTGGTAGTAGGCATCGGCCGAATCGAAGCCGTGCATGGGCGCGGTGTATTTGTCATCGAACTGCTGGAAATCGCGCAATTCCTCAATCCCCTCCAGGTCGACCTGGCCGGGCAGCAGCTCGGCCTTAGCCCGCACTTTCTCGCGCAGCGATTTCAGAAAGCGGCGCAGGTACACCTGGTTTTGCAGCCGCCCGATATGCACCGAGCTGGCCTGCAAATCTGTCGGCACGGAGAATACTGCCGCCCGCTGCACCTCGGCCGGTACGCGGGCCGCGTCTTCACCCAGGTACTTCAGCGTCACGTTGCCACCCGCCGAGAAGCCCAACAGGTAGGCCCGCTGGTAGCGGCCGGTGGCCAGCGCGTGGCGCAGCACTAGGTCCAGGTCCTCGGTGTCGCCGAGGTGGTAGGAGCGGAGCAGGCGGTTCATCTCGCCGCCGCAGCTGCGGTAGTTCCAGGCCAGCGCGTCGAGGCCGGCGCGGTTGAGGGCGCGCACCATGCCGCGCATGTAGGGCCGCGAGGCGTCGCCCTCCAGGCCGTGTGACACGATGGCGAGGCCATTAATAGGCCGGTGTTCGGGCAGGCGGCTCCAGTCCAGGTTCAGGAAATCGCCGTCGGGCAGCTCCAGGCGCTCGCGCTGGTAGGCCACGTCGGGCACGGTGCGCCACAGGCTGGGCACAATGGTCTGTAAATGACCATTGAACAGGTAAAACGGCGACTGATAATGGGTTTCGGCAACGAGCGGCATGGCACGGAGGGGCTGGGAGTGGCTGGGCGCGCTGGGTGGGAGGGGAGGTTTGGTAAAGTTCGCACCTAATCGGCATGCATACTAATTTAGCTGCCTGAAAGTGAATTTGGAATGAGTATTGGCTGTTTTGAGAGGGACTGTGATTTTCGCAACGAAATAGAATACGCATTGGCTCAAGATTTTTGGCGGTAGGGTTTGAATTTGTCAGACGGATTCGTACCTTTGCCCTCCCAAACACAGAACTCAAGCATAACGCTCCTATATATTTCCTGCTCATGGCAAACCATAAGTCGGCCCTCAAGCGCATCCGCAGCAACGAAGCCAAGCGCGTGTTGAACCGTTACCAGCACAAATCCACCCGCACGGCTATCAAAAAGCTCCGTACGACGACCGACAAAACGGCTGCCCAAGAGCTGCTGAAGAAGGTGACTTCGATGCTGGACCGTCTGGCCAAGAAGAACATCATCCACAAGAACAAAGCTGCTAACAACAAAAGCAAGCTGACAAAGCTCGTCAACGCGCTTTAGTGCGAGACGAGCCTAGCGAGGCCAGACTGCGCCGCCCCAAGGTCTGGTCTCGCGCTCCTTACAAAAAGCCCTGCTCAATTTTGAGCAGGGCTTTTTGCGTGTAAATAGGTCTTTGAGCGGGGTGATATAGATTTATTCGGGAGTCATCGGACGAGTACTTACCTTACGGGCAGTATTCCACATCGTCCTACCCCCGTACCATGAAACACACCTACCCTTGGGCGCGGCCATTGTTGGCCGCGCTATTCTCGTTTATTGCCTTGGGTGCCAGTGCGCAGCAGGCGTGGCGGCCGTTTCGGCCGGGATTGATTTACAGCTACGCGGCCACGCCGGTTACCAGCAGCAGCACATATCATACAATGCGGGTCGATTCGGCCTACGTCACGAGTGCCGGCGACTCGGTGTATACGTTTAACCGGCGGCTTCGTGACGCACCGGCTGCTGTAGGACCTCCCGGATTTGTGAAAAGTCGGAATAACTTATTCGGGGCCCTGCTGCGCTGGCGGCCGGGCCAGAATATCTACACCCTGGAAGCACTGGCGCAACCGGGCGTACAGGCAGCGGTGAGCCTGACCTTATTCCCCCGCGCGGCGGTAGGCAGCACCTGGCCAGCCAACACCGCACCGGTCCAAACGGCCACCTTGGTAAGCCGCAGCTGGCAAACAATAAGTGCCGGCGTGCAAGACACCGTAACGGTCATCAGCATTGCGGGTACCACCACCCAAACGGTGCGCCTGAGCCGGCTCTATGGGCTGCTGGCCGGGCCGCAGTGGCTTGGCGGCGCTACGGGTAGTCAATTGGAGCAGGCCATGCTGCCTGCCAGCTACGCGCAGTCGCTGTATAGTCCAACCCGTCTGTTTGACGTGCAGCCGGGCGATGAGTTTGGGTATAGCATAGACGATTATATCGCGCCCGTTCAGTGCTACGATAGCAAAACATTGCGGCGGATAATCAGTCGCCGGTTAACAAGCGACAGCTTAATTATTACCTATCTAACGCAAAACCGGTATGAGCAATATCATTATCAGGGCGTTTGTAGCGGAGCGGCCTCACTCAACATAACACCCGTTACAGTAGGGCGTTGGGCCTTCGCACTGGCTGGTAATGCCTGGGAGCCTTCGGGTGGCTTGCTGCAATTGGCTGCGCTACGCCTGCTCACGGGCGAGTATATGGTAAACCCATCCGTCGGCTTCCCGGCCTTGCTGGCTGGTCTGCCCCTTTCCGGGACCGGAACTGGTTTGTGTGGTCCATCTGGTAGGCCGGTCAGCTTCGTTCCCTATTATCAAAAAGTAGGGAATAGCAATACATACGAACGAGGGCTGGACTATCTTGGCTGGCTATACAGCTTTG
Organism: Hymenobacter artigasi; assembly: GCF_012275535.1. GTDB lineage: Bacteria > Bacteroidota > Bacteroidia > Cytophagales > Hymenobacteraceae > Hymenobacter > Hymenobacter artigasi. The sequence continues at coordinate 47,792 of NZ_JAAVTK010000014.1, forward strand.
GGCCGGGCATGACTACTACGTTTGAGTTAAATAATGGCTTGGTATACTACCGCAAAACCGTCAATGGAATAACGACCGTCTGCGGCTCACCGCTGGCGTTTGTCACCTTGCTGCTCACCCGCGCCGCGCAGGCGGCCGCTATTGCCACGCTGTACCCCAACCCTGCCGCCGAGGCTGCCACGCTCACGCTGGCCCAGCCCGCCCGCCCCGGTTCCGCGCTGCGCCTGACCGATGCGCTGGGCCGCACCGTGTGGGCCGCGCCTGTGCCCGCCGGGCAGTCGGCCCTAACCGTGCCGCTGGCCGGGCAGCCCGCCGGCCTCTACCTGCTGCACCTCACCGGCCCCGATGGCGCTACCGCGACGTGGAAACTGACCCACGAATAAGGAGCAAGCCTGTTCAAGTAAGTGGGTTGCAAGACTCCAAAATGGTCACTCATAATTCTACTGCCGTTATGAAAAACAAGTACCTATACAAATGGCTGGCGTTGGCTGTTCTCTTCGCGCTTCACTTTGGAGCCAATGCGCAGCAGGCGTGGCGGCCGTTTCGGCCGGGGCTGATTTATTCGTTTTCGCCCACTTCGTCTTCTGCTTCTAATGGGACCGCCAATGTGTTTTTGTTGCGTCTTGACTCAACGTACCGCACTGCGGGAGGTGATTCCGTGTGGGCTTTTAACCGGCTAATGCGGCCGTTTGATGGCAGTGCATTGGGGGGAATGTTTGCCTTTACGACTGCCCGTAAAAGCCGCAACAACCTATTCGGGGCGCGGCTGGTATGGCAGCCGGGTACGGCCGAATTCATTTTGGAAAACGTGGCTGAAGGAAGCCAGCAAGTGGCCCTGTCGTTGCGGCTACGACCCCGGGCAGCGGTGGGCAGCTCCTGGGTAGCCAGTACCTCACCCGCGCTCACGGCCACCCTCACGAGCCGGAGCTGGGACCAGGTAGGCAGCCAGCCGGGCAGCCCCTTCGATTCGGTGGCGGTTATCACCCTCAGCTCGGGAGTAGTGGTGCGGCTGAGCCGGCAATACGGGCTACTGGCCGGTCCACGCTGGCTTACACTGACCAGCACGGCTCCGCAATATGTTGTCCGCGAACTGCCGGTGACGTTGGCCGGCTCCCCGCTATCGCCGGACCGTCTTTTCGATTTGCATCCCGGCGACCTGTTGGGTTACGAAACGACGCCACAATCGGTGGGCGGGCCGCCCTGCACCAGTATGTATACGCTACGCAATATGCTGACGCGGCAGGTGGTGGGCGACTCGCTGACTTTCACCTACCGCCAACAAAGCAAGGTCGTAAATCACAGTATTTCTGGCTGCTTCGGCACGCCGCCTGGAACGGTACTGGGGCCGGTGCAAACGGGCCGGCTGGCGTTTTCGCTGCGCACGGGCCAGTCACCACAGTATGAGGCGCTGCCGCTGTTGTCCGGAGAGTACCGGGAACTGTCCCGTTTTGCTGGCAGTGTGTTGTTGGTGGGGCTGGGCCTGTCGCAGCCAACCTTTCCTACCTGCCAGAGTGGTAACACTACTCTGGGCTACGAATATTTGCACCGCAGTGGAATGGCCAGCAATAATACCCTGGCATACGGGACAATAACGGACGGGAACTGGTTTCAGCATTTTGCCGCCGAAACCGGATTGGGCGACATTCGGACCGATGAAAAAACGCTACAGTATTCCGTAAAAAGCGGATTCACTGGCCCCATTATCTGCGGCTCAAATACAAACTATGCTACCCTGCTGCCCACCCGTACCGCCCAGGCGGCCGCCATCGCCACCCTTCACCCCAACCCCGCCCCGGAAGCCGCCACGCTCACGCTGGCCCAGCCCGCCCGTGCCGGCTCCGCGTTGCGCCTGACCGATGCGCTGGGCCGCGCCGTGTGGCGCGCGCCCGTGCCCGCCGGGCAGTCGGCCATATCCATACCACTGGCCGGGCAACCCGCCGGCCTCTACCTGCTGCACCTCTCCGGCCCCGATGGCGCAACTGCCACCTGGAAGCTGACCCACGAATAACGGGGTATTCACCACAAAAAAGAGCCCGCTACTTTCGCAGCGGGCTCTTTTCGTATGCGGCCAGCGGGCCGGGATTGTGAGTTAGGCAATGCTCACCCGCACCATGTTGGCTTTGCCCCGGTCCTGGATGGGCATCGAGCCGGTGGTGATGTACACGTCGCCGGCTTCGAGGTGGCCGGTGGTGGTGAGGACGTAGCGGATGTCGGCCACGGTGCTGTCGGTGCTCACGAGGCGGTCGTAGTAGAAGCCGCGCACGCCCCACACCAGGCTCAGGGCCGTGAGCAGGGGGCGGTTATCGGTGAAGATAAAGATGTTGGCTTTGGGGCGGTACTTGGCCAGCTGGAAGGCCGTGTAGCCCCGGTGCGTCATGCCGGTAATGGCTTTGGCCTCGGTGTTTTTGGCCAGGTGGCACGACGCCGACAAAATGCTGTCGGCCATGAAGTTGGTGCCATTGGAGTCCACGGGCCACCACTTGTGGAACAGCTGCGGGCTGCGGCTCTCCACGCTCAGAATGGTGCCTACCATCGAGCGAATCACCTCGGCGGGGTAGGCCCCCACGGCGGTTTCGGCCGAAAGCATCACGGCATCGGCCCCGTCGAGTACGGCGTTGGCTACGTCGCTGGTTTCGGCGCGGGTGGGGCGGGGGGCCGTAATCATCGACTCCATCATCTGCGTAGCCACGATGACGGGCTTGCCGGCCGCGTTGCACTTGGCGATAATCATCTTTTGGGCCATGGGCACCTCTTCCATCTTCACCTCCACGCCGAGGTCGCCGCGGGCCACCATCACGGCATCGGTAATGGCAATGATTTCGTCGATGTTGCGCAGGCCGTCGGGCGTTTCAATCTTGGCCACCACGCGGGTGGTTTTGCCGGCGTCGGCAATCAGCTTTTTGATGAAGCGAATGTCGTCGGCCTTGCGGGCGAAGCTCAGCGCCACCCAGTCCACGTCGTGCTCCAGGCCAAATTTCAGGTCTTCGATGTCCTTCTCGGTCATGCTCGGGGCCGAGACTTCGGAGTCGGGCAGGTTGATGCCTTTGCGGGGCTTCACCAGGCCGCCGTAGATTACTTCCACGTCCACTTCCTTGTCGCGGTCGGTGGCCAGCACCTTCAGCTCAATCTTGCCATCGTCAATCAGAATCTGGTCGCCGGCTTTCACGTCGCGGGCCAGGCCCAGGTATATGGTGCTCAGCCGCGTGGCCGTGCTGATTTCCTTCTCGCCGCACACCAGCTTGATTTTGTCGCCAGCCTTGATTTCAACGCCGCCGCCTTCCACCTCACCCAACCGGATTTTCGGTCCCTGCAAGTCCTGCAACAGGCCCACCGAAGTCCGCATGTCCTTGTTCAGCCGCCGCACCGTGTTAATAACCGACAGGTGCTCCTCGTGCGCGCCGTGCGAAAAGTTGAGCCGGAACACGTCCACGCCTTCGCGCATGAGCGTACCGAGGCGCTCATATGTGTTGGAAGCGGGGCCCACGGTGGCCACAATTTTGGTTTTGTTGAAAGAGTTGGGGGTTTCCATGCGTTAGGATGAAATGTCGGAACAAAAAAACTCCCCTCCTTAGGCAGAAGGGGACGCTGGCGCAGCGCGCAAGCTGGGGCGATAGCAGAATAAAAACGCTGCCCGTACTCGCAAAAGTCGTTTAATTTAACCGAAAAGCCTACCGTTTACCGCGCTACTTGCCCGGGGTTTTTCCAGGCAAACGTTTGTTTATGGCCCTATTGGGCACCTGAGCGCGTTGGTTTATTTCCGTTGGGGCAGGGCCATGCGCTTCGCCCGCCCCGGCAATCACATAATCAGGTTTTCCTTGTATTTAAGCGAATTCGGGTCGAACTGGCAGGCGTACTGCACGGCATCGAGGGCGGTGAGGCACTGAAGGATTTCGTCGTCGGCCAGGTGGCCGCTGCCGTTGCTCACGGCCAGCAGGTAGTCGTATTCCTTGATATCCGGGGCCAGGTAGGGCTTTTTGAGGCTGGAAGGGGCAATGGAGCGGTTGCGCAGCAGCCGCAGCGTGAGGCTCTCGGTGGCGTGCAGGTAGTGCGTAAACACCAGCCGGCCATGGCTGAGGAGGTTGAGCAGCAGCTCGGGCTGCTTTACGAAGCGCAGGCGCAGGGCGCGGTTCAGCGTCCAGGCCAGCGTGTAGTCGCGGGTGCTGCTTACCAGCCCGAAAAGGGCGAAGTCGCACTCGTACTCAACATCGAGGGTGAAAGTTTTCATAGCGGCCACAAAAGGGGCACCCGCAGGCGGGAAGCGGCAAAGCTACGGCCTACAACGAGCCATCGCCATAATGTTGTACCCGCATTTCGGAAGCGCGGCCGTGGGTTAGTTGGAAAATCTCTCGTTACTTTGCGCTGTAGTTTTCCCTAAACCCCCACGGAAATGTCTGAAATCGCAGAAAAAGTAAAGGCCATTATTATTGATAAACTGGGCGTTGAAGCCTCCGAGGTTACCCCCGAGGCAAGCTTCACCAACGACCTGGGTGCTGACTCGCTGGATACCGTCGAGCTGATTATGGAGTTCGAAAAGGAATTCAACGTGAGCATCCCCGACGACCAGGCCGAGAACATCGGCACCGTGGGCCAAGCCATCAGCTACCTCGAAGAGCACGCTAAGTAGTCTTCCTCATCTTGAGCACAACGAGCAATTTGCGTAAATAATCCTTACTCAATTTCCGCGTTTTGCCTGGAATGAATCCCTAAGTTCTGCGCATACCGGCCGGCTAGCCGCCGGCCGGTTTTGCTGTTTTATCCTGCCTCACCTTTCGCGCTTCTGGCGCCTGACTTATGTCGTCCATCCGACGGGTTGTCGTTACCGGCCTTGGAGCCATCACACCGCTGGGCAATACTGCCCCGGCTTACTGGGAAGGCCTGCGCACGGGCGCCAGCGGCGCGGCCACCATCACGCGCTTCGACCCTACCAAGTTCAAAACCCGCTTTGCCTGCGAAGTGAAAGGCTACGAAGCCGATAATTACTTCGACCGCAAGGAGCACCGCAAAATGGACCTGTTCACGCAGTTTGCCGTGGTGGCGGCCGATGAGGCCATCGCCGACTCGGGCCTGCTGGAAAGCGGCGTGGACAAGGACCGGGTGGGCGTGATTTGGGGCTCCGGCATCGGTGGCCTGAAATCGTTGCAGGAAGAATGCTTCGCCTTTGAGAAAGGCGACGGCACCCCCCGCTACTCGCCTTTCTTCATTCCGCGCATGATTGCCGACTCCTCGTCGGGCAATATCAGCATCAAAAACGGCTTTCGCGGGCCGAATTTCGTGACGACGTCGGCCTGCGCCTCGTCGAACGACGCCATTATTGCGGCCTTCAACAACATCCGCCTCGGTCTGGCCGACGCGGTGGTGACGGGCGGCTCCGAAGCGGCCATCACCGAATCGGGGGTGGGCGGCTTCAACGCCCTCAAGGCCATGAGCGAGCGCAACGACGACCCGGCCTCGGCCTCGCGGCCCTACGACAAGGACCGCGACGGCTTTGTGCTGGGCGAAGGGGCCGGCGCGCTGGTGCTCGAAGAGTATGAGCACGCCAAAGCGCGCGGCGCTAAAATGTATGCCGAGCTGATTGGCGGCGGTATGTCATCGGACGCCTACCACATCACCGCGCCCGACCCCAGCGGCGAAGGCGTGGTACTGGTGATGAAAAATGCCCTGCGCGATGCCGGCATTGCCACCACCGATGTGGACTACATCAACACCCACGGCACGAGCACGCCGCTGGGCGACGGGGCCGAAATCAAGGCCATCGAAAAGGTGTTCGGTGAGCATGCCGAGAAGCTGAACATCTCCTCGACCAAAAGCATGACCGGCCACCTGCTGGGCGGGGCCGGCGGCATCGAGGCCGTGGCCTGCCTCCTGGCCATGCAAAACAGCCTGGTGCCCCCCACCATCAACCTGCATACGCCCGACCCGGAAATCAATCAGGCACTGAACTTCACGCCGAACGTGGCGCAGCCCCGCGAGGTGCGCGTGGCCATGAGCAATACGTTTGGTTTCGGTGGCCACAACACGTCGGTGATTTTCCGTAAGCTGTAGGCGGCAGTCGCTGCAATAGAAAAAGCCCGTCATGCAGCGCGCAGCGAAGCATGACGGGCTTTTATAGTCACTTCACTTTATTACGCCCTTCCCTTTGCTCGGTTTTGTATCCCGTTTGTTTGCTTCTGATAAAGCGTTTCGGCAGGCGGTAGCCACCGTGACGGGCCAGACGCCCAAGAATGCCCGCCTCTACCGGCTGGCGTTCACGCACTCGTCGGCGGTGCGGCAGCAGCCGGCTATTGGTAAACACCAGACCAATGAGCGGCTGGAGTTCCTCGGTGATGCCGTGCTGGGCACGGTGGTGGCCGAATACCTGTTCAAAAAATACCCCTACGAGCAGGAGGGCTTCCTGACCGAGGTACGCTCGCGCATCGTGAACCGCGAAAGCCTGAACGGCATTGCCCTCAAGCTGGGTCTCGACGGGCTGGTGCAACTGGATGCCGCGCAGGGCCGCGCCGCCCGCTCGCGCTCCGTGAACGGCAACGCGCTGGAGGCCCTGGTAGGGGCCGTGTACCTGGATTTGGGCTATAAATCGGCCCGGAAATTCATCCTTACGCGCCTCGTGAAGGGCTTTGTGGACGTGCACACTATCACGACTACCACGGCCAACTTCAAGAGTAAGCTGGTGGAATGGGCGCAACGTGAGGGCAGGGTCCTGCGCTACGACATCACGGGCGAGGCCCGGCCGGGCGGCATGATGGAGTTTACGGCCAACGTGCTGCTGGATGAAGAAATCATTGCCACTGGCATGGGGTTGAGCAAGAAGCAGGCCGAGCAATTGGCTGCCGAGCGGGCGCTGACGGAGCTGGGAGTCAGCTGAAAGGTTGATTTTTGGGGGTAGAATGTTGAGTGCTATGTGGAAACCCGGAAATTAAACAGCGTGGAAATAGCCCCTTGAGGAAAACCAGGGGCTTTAGCGGCAGTTGCTATTATCGACGTATGCGGTTGGCCTTACCCAACCCTTAACCCTCAAAATTCAACCCTTCCAATGCGTATTGCCGGAGCCGCCCTCAACCAGATTCCCATCGACTGGGAAAACAACCTGCGGAATATCCAGACCGCCATCGAGCAGGCCAAAGCAGCGGGCGTGCAGCTGCTGTGCCTGCCCGAGCTGTGCCTGACCGGCTACGGCTGCGAGGACCTGTTTCTGAGCGACTGGATGCCCGAGGCGGCGCTGGCCCACCTGCAAAAGGTGCGGGAGTGGACGCAGGGCATCTGCGTGGTGGTGGGCTTGCCGGTGCGCCTGCCGGGCCGAACCTACAACACGGCCGCCGTGCTGCGCGATGGCCAGATTCTGGGCTTCGCGGCCAAGCAGTTTCTGGCCAATGACGGGGTGCACTACGAGACGCGCTTCTTTGCGCCCTGGGTGGCGGGCGAAACCGGCACCGTGAGCTGGGAAGGGGAGACGTGGCCGCTCGGCGACCTGATTTTTGAGCACGAGGGCGTGCGCTTCGGCTTCGAGATTTGTGAGGATGCCTGGCGGGCCGACAACGTGCGGCCCGCCTGCCGGCTCATGGGCAAGGTGGATTTGATTGTAAATCCCTCGGCCAGCCACTTTGCGATGAGCAAAACCGACGTGCGCTACCAGCTGGTAATGAAGGCGTCGCGCACTTTCGACTGCACTTACCTCTACGCTAATTTGCTGGGCAACGAGGCCGGCCGCATCATCTTCGACGGTGAAATTCTGGTGGCCCGCAATGGTCATTTGCTGAAGCGCAACCAGCTGCTGAGCTTTAAGGAAGTGGATTTGGAATGGGTGGACGTGGATTTCACCACCCCGCAGGAGCCGGCGGCCGAAATTGTGCCGCTGCCCGAGCCCGATGAGTACAAGGAGCTGAACCAGGCCATGAGCCTGGCCCTGTTCGACTACCTGCGCAAGGCGCGCAGCCGCGGCTTCGTGCTGAGCCTGAGCGGCGGGGCCGATTCGAGCTTCTGCGCCGTGGGCGTGGCCGAAATGGTGCGCCTGGGCGTGGAGGAGCTGGGCCTGCAGGAGTTCAAAAGGCGCAGCGGCTGCTTCGAGGAAACGAGAAAAGACGTGGTGCAAACCGGTGCCGGCGGCGCGGCTGAACAGGTTGTGCAGGACGAAAAACCAGGCACCAAGTACCAAGCACTAAGTACCAATCAGGCACTGGTAAATCAGTTGCTCACCTGCGCCTACCAGGGCACGGTCAATTCTTCGGATGACACCTTTACTTCGGCCAAAGAGCTGGCCGAAAGCATTGGGGCGCGGTTTCACAATTGGGAGATTGACAAGGAAGTGGCCGGCTACGTGGGCAAAATTCAGGGCGCGCTGGGCCGGGAACTGACCTGGCAAACCGATGATTTGGCCCTGCAAAATATTCAGGCGCGGGTGCGGGCCCCTGGCATCTGGATGATGGCCAACGTGTTGAACTGCCTGCTTATCACTACTTCCAATCGCTCGGAGGCCAGCGTGGGCTACTGCACCATGGACGGCGACACGGCCGGCAGCATCTCGCCCATCGCGGGCGTGGACAAGGACTTCGTGAAAAAGTGGCTGCGCTGGGCCGAAACCGAGCTGGGCTACGCGGCCCTGCGCCACGTGAATGCGCTGCAACCCACCGCCGAGCTGCGCCCCCTGGCCGACAAGCAGACCGACGAGCGCGACCTTATGCCCTACGTGCTGCTCAACCGCATCGAGCGGTTGGCCTTCTACGACCGCCTCAGCCCCAGCCAGGTCTTGGCCGCGCTGGACGGTGAGGCCACTGGCTTCGACCGCGAACAGCTGAAAGCCTACGTGCGCCGCTTCTATAGCCTTTGGAGCCGCAACCAGTGGAAGCGCGAGCGGTATGCGCCAAGCTTCCACCTCGACGATTACAACGTGGACCCGCGCTCCTGGCTGCGGTTTCCGATTCTTAGCGGGGGCTTTTCGGAGGAGCTGGCGGGGTTGTAATGCCTGCTTTGTGTTGATGAGGAGCGGCTCCGAAGTAGGGTGCGGGGCTTGTCCCCGCCCGCCGTTCGCGCCGAAGCAGCGATTATGTTCAACGGCGGGCGGGGACAAGCCCCGCACCCTACCGGGTACGCTTGTAAAAAGTGTCGACGCGTTAAATTCATCTGGTAATCAACCCGCTAAAATGTTTTTGGCAAGGCCAGCGCAAGTTTACGGCGGCAGCCGGGCCTAAGTCTGCGCAACTCTTCCAGCGTGGCAACCAGCCGTGACTTGCGTTGCGAAAGCCTGTTTCCAACCCTCAGCCCCGGCTCCTGTGGCGTATTCCCTTCCGCTGTTCGTAACTTCTGAGTCGTCGGTTTGCGCCCCGGTTTCTGCATCGGCCGCCGATGAGGACCGGGAATTAGTAGCGCAGCTGCAAGCCGGGAGCGAAGCCGCGTTTCGCACGTTGGTAGCACGCTACCAGAACCGGATTTATCGCACGATATTTTCCCTGCTGCGGAACGAGGAAGAAGCGGAAGATGTGGCCCAGGAGGTGTTCGTGGAGGTGCACCAAACCATCGGCCGGTTTCGGGGCGAGGCGTCGTTGAGCACCTGGCTCTACCGCCTGGCCACGTCGCGGGCCCTGAAAAACCGCCGCAAGGCCCAGGCCAAAAAGCGCTTTGCCTACTTCACCAGCCTGCTGGGCGGCAACAACGACGTGCTGCACGAGCCGCCCGACCACGCCCACCCGCTGGCGCTACTGGAGGGCCAGCAGCAGCTCCAGCTCCTGTTGGCTCACATTGCCCGCTTGCCCGACCAGCAGCAGGTGGCCTTCACGCTGCGCCACGAGCAGGAGCTGACCTATGAGCAAATCGCGGCCGTGCTCGGTACCACCGTGGCCGCTGTCGAATCCCTGCTGTTCCGGGCCCGGCAAACCCTCCGCAAACACGTTCAAGCTCCCCTTCGCCATGTCTGATATCATCAATCGCCCCGGTTCCGACGAAGAATGGGAGGACCTGATGCGCCAGCTGCGCAACCAGCCCGTAGCCCAGCCCCGGCCGTTCTTTTATGCCCGGGTGCAGGCCCGGCTCGTTGCCAGTGCGGGGGCACCCCGGCAATGGCTGCCCGCCTGGCTACGCCAGCCCGCCTACGCGGTGCTGCTGGGGGCGCTGGTACTGGCCCTGAGCGGCGACGGCCCGGCCCTTACGTCAGCCGCTGCGCGGTACCACGCCAGTCCACCGAGCGGGCTAAAATCGTTGCCTCCGCGCTGATTTCAGCCCCTGCTACCAACTTATTCATTGCCCTGCCGCCGTAAAGTCGCAACCTCGGGGGGCATAGTACCTTTGACGCCTTATAACCACTTCGCCCCGCATGCATCCTTTTCTCGACGCTATTCTCTGGAACGTTAATCCCATCATCGCCCATCTCGGGCCGGTCACGCTGCGCTGGTACGGGCTGTTCTTCATGCTGCCCTTCGTGGTGGGCACGTTTGTGCTCACGCACATCTACCGTTCCGAGCGCGTGTCGCCCCAGTGGGTCGATGTGATTACGATATACATGCTCATCGGCACCATTGTGGGCGCGCGGCTGGGCCACATGCTGTTTTATGATTTTGAGGCGCTGAAAGCCGACCCCATGGTGGTGTTCAAAATATGGCAGGGCGGACTGGCCAGCCACGGCGCTACCATTGGCATTCTGCTGGCCTGCTGGCTGTTTGCGCGTAATAATAAGTTCGATTACCTGTGGGTGCTCGACCGCATCGTCATCGTGGTGGCGCTGGGTGGGGCCTGCATCCGCACCGGCAACCTGATGAACTCCGAGATTGTGGGCAAGCCCAGCAGCGCGCCGTGGGCCTTCACCTTCCCGCGCGATGTGGACCACCTGCTGCCCGTGACGCGCCCGCTGCCGGCCGGGGCCGTGCAGGTGGCCGCCCGCCCCGTGCAATACCAGGATGGCACCCGCACCTACCAACTGCAGCCCGAAGGCACGCCCGTAGCGCCCGATGCGCCCATGGCCGTGCCGCGCCACCCCACCCAGATTTACGAGGCGCTGTTCTGCGTTTTCCTGCTCGTCCTGCTCTATTCCATGTGGAACCGCACCAAAGAGCGCACGCCGCGCGGACAGCTGTTTGGTCTGTTTGTGGTGCTGCTTTTCACCCAGCGCTTCCTGGGCGAGTACCTAAAGGAAAACCAGGTGGCTTTTGAAGACGGCCATCTTTTCAACCAGGGCCAGCTGCTGAGCATCCCGCTGATTTTTATCGGTATCTGGGTGCTGTGGCGGGCCGGCAAAGACCCCGAAAACCCCTACGGCTACGCCCCGCGTGACCTGGGCAAAGAAGGCGACCCGCAGCCCACGCCCGGCCTGGAGCAACCTCGGGTATAGCTCTTGGTTTTAAGTAGTCAGCCATCAGTAATCGGTAGTCAGACGGAAATCAATTGAATGATTTTTAGATAGATGGAATCTGACTACTGACTACCTGTTTAAGTAACGCAAAAAGCGGTTTCGCAGGATTGGACACGACGTCCAACCTTGCGAAACCGCTTTTTTGTTGCCAAACCTGTGCGCTTACGGCAGTTTGTACTCGTACAAATCGCCTTTCTCGGTGCTGATGAGCAGGGTGTTATCGTCTTTGAAAACGGCCCCTTCGGTTTGCCCGGCTCCAGCCAGGGAAATCTGGCGGGGCGTGGCTTTCAGGATATCGGCCCAGGAATTACCGTCGAGAATGAACAGCTCGCCGCGGCCCAGCAGCACCAGGCGGTGGCCATCGGCGCGCAGGGCGGCATCGGTTACCTGGCCGGGAATGGCCAGGCCGGTGATTTTTTTGGCGGTGTAGGTGCCAGGCTGGTCGGGCACGGTATATACATTGCTGGTGCGGTCCTGGCCCCGGTCTTTGGTGAAAAGCCACACCTGGCCCTCGTGCCAGAGGCTGGCTTCGCAGTCGAAGTTGCGCTGCTTTTTCTTGGGTGGGAAATCGCGCTGGTCGGGGTAAGAGAAGGCAATGGTGCCGACGGTCTTGGGGCTGTCGGGCCGAAACTTGAAGATTTTGAGGTCTTGGCGTTGGCTTTCGTTGTTGCCGCAGTCGCCGATGTAGTAGTTGCCGCTGCCGTCGCGGCTCAGGCTTTCCCAGTCGGTGTTGGTGGCTGGCACCTCCAGGGTGCGCACCAGCTGGCCCGCGCCGCTGATTTCGTAAAGTGTGGGCGAGTTGCCGTCGTCGCCGAAGCTGAAATAGTTCTGGCCGTCGGGGGCCGGGGCCAGGCCCGAGCTTTCGGGCACTACGCCTTTAACGGAGCCCACTTTGTTAAGGCCGGTAATTTCGGAGGCCGCGTTTTTATCCTTGCGGCGGTCGCCGCCCTTGGGCATGTCCACCCCCGCGTTCAGCGGCGAGTCGGTGGTTTTATCAGATTGAGCCTGGGAGCAGGCCGCCGTGAGCAACAGGACCAACGCGGCCGGCACGAGGGGAATAAAGCGCATTAACGTAAAGCATGGAAGTGAGCCTGTCTATACGCAAGCCGCCGTTTAGGGTACGGGGTCGTAGCCGTGGCCGCCCCAGGGGTGGCAGCTGGCAATGCGCCGCAACGCCAGGCGGCCGCCCCGCCACGGCCCGTATTTAGTGATTGCCTGCACCGCATACACCGAGCACGTAGGCGCGTAGCGGCAACTCGGCGCGGTGAGCGGCGAAATGAAGCGCTGGTAAAACCAGACGAGGCCAAGGAAGAGGGCGCGGAAAAGGTGGGAAATCATAGCGGAAAATAAAACGGGGTCACTACTTCGGCAGCGCGTTCAGTTCCGCTTTCCACTGTTCCCAGTCGGGCAGTAGCCGGGTTTGCAGGTCGTAGAAGGCTTTGGAATGGTCGCCCACCAGCAGGTGGCAGCACTCGTGCAGCAGCACGTAGTCGAGGCATTCGGGGCGGGCGCGCACCAGCTCCGGCGAGAGGCGGATGCGGGCCGCGCTCGGCGTGCAGCTGCCCCAGCGCGTCCGCATCTGGCGCACCGACAGGGTAGGGCGGGTCAGGTTAAACTCGGCGAAGCGCGGCCACACCCGCAGCAATGATTCGGCGAAAAGCGGCCCGGCCTGGCGGGCGTACCAGGCATGAAGCAGGGCTTCGGCCTGGGCCGGCGTGAGGGGCGCGGGCGTGGCCATTAGTAGCTCATCGCCTGCCAGCGTCACGGCGGGCCGGCGGGCTTCGGCGAAGCGCAATGGGTAGGCCCGGCCCTGGTAGTAATGCGGGCTGCCGGCCTCAAAATGCCGGGTAGGAGCCGGGGCGGGCCGGCGGGCAAAGGTTTCCTGGTGCTTAAGAATCCAGTCGGCTTTTTTCAGAACCTGCTGTGCCACCCACTCGGGCGAGGTGCCGGCCGGAGCGCTGATATGTACGCTGCCATCGGGCCGCACGGCAAAGCCGATGGTGCGACGCGACCGGAACACGAGCGTGTAGCTGAGGGACTGATTTTGGTAAGCAAGGGTTTCGCGGCGGGGCGCGGCAGAGAAGGAGCGGGGCATAAGGCGGCAAGTTCGGCAGTGGTGCCGGAATGGATAACCGCGCGGGCCGGCAAAATAATTTCGGGCCAGGTTTAGGCAATCGCATCCGAGTTGCTACCTTACCCTTATGAAACACTGTTTACCTCAATATATTTCTACTTTTTGCTTTTTTGTTATCGTCTCGGGTGTGCTGCCGGGGGCGGAAGTGTGGGCGCAGGGCAATGGCCCCGGCGTGCGCGGAGCCCGCGCCGCCGCGCTCGGCAACGCCTCGGTGGCGCTGGCCGGCGAGGTGTGGAGCATGGGCAACAACGTGGCCGGCATCAGCGAAATTCAGCGGCCCAGCGTGGGCTTCTACGCCGAAAACCGCTACTTCAGCTCGGCCCTGAACGTGGGCGCGCTCACGGTGGCGCTGCCCCTGGGCCGCACCACCGCGCCCGAAACGGGCAGCGTGATGCCCGGGGCCGAAGGCGCGGTCCCGTCGCTGAGCCCCGCGCCCGCCCCCACCTGGGCACGCAATGGCGTGGTAGCCTTCGAGGCGCAACGCTTCGGCGGCGTGCTTTATAATGAAACCCGCGTGGGCGTGGGCTACGCCTACCGTTTTGGCCAGATAAGCCTGGGCGCGCGGGCCGATATGCTCCAGGTAAGCATCGAGGGCCTGGGCAGCCGGCGCATGGTGTTGGGCACGCTGGGCGGGCAGATTGAAATCGTGCCCCGGCGGCTCAGCTTCGGCGCGTCGCTCTACAACCTCAACCAGGCCAAACTGGCCAGCTACCAAGCCGAGCGGGTGCCTACCATCCTCAAAGCCGGCCTGGCTTACCGCCCCGGCAGCCAGGTGCTGCTGCTGGTAGAAACCGAGAAGGACGTGGAGCGCGCCGCCAATTTCAAGGTGGGGCTGGAGTACCGGCCGGTGCCGGTGCTGGCGGCCCGGCTGGGCCTGGCCTCGCTCACGGAGCAAGCCAGCGCGGGCATTGGCGTGCTGGCCGGCGCCTTCCAGATTGACTACGCGGCGGCGTTTCAGCAGGCGCTGGGCTTCAGCCAGCATTTGAGCGTGAGTAAATCGTGGGGGAAGTGATTTTTAATTAGTAATTGAGAATTAATAATTAAAAATTCAGGATGGAAAACATAGTTGGTAAGTGGTTGGGTTGGGGCTGCGTTGGCTTACGGTGGGCCAGTAAGTCCTGGCTTTTCAGGGGCATTCCGAAGCGGTTTATTTGGATTGTAGCTCTAATTATTAATTCTCAATTATTAATTAATAATTACGCCAACGCCCAGGAGTATGTCCGCCGTGCGCCAGATTTGGACCGCCTGACGCAGGAATTATTCGCCGAAATTCAGTCGGACGAAGTGCCCTACGAAGACCTGTACGAGACGCTGCTCCAGTACTACCAAACGCCCATCAACCTCAACAGCGCCACCCGAGAGGAGCTGCGCTCGCTGCTGCTGCTCAATGAAAACCAGATAACCACACTGCTCAACCACCGCCAGGCCAACGGTGACCTGCTGAGTGTGTATGAGCTGCAAAGCATTGAGGGCTACGACCTGCGCACCATAAATCGCATTCTGCCCTTCGTGAGCGTGCAAATGAGTGGGGCCAATTCCAGCCGGGGCACGCTCTGGCAGCGCATTGCCCGCGAGGACAACAACGCCCTGTACCTGCGCTACGAGCGGGTGCTGCAGGAGCGCCAGGGCTACACGCCCCCCACGCTATACCAGGGCCGGCCCACTACCCGCTACCTCGGCTCGGCCGATAAGATGCTGATTCGCTACCGCGTGAGCCATACCAAGGATTTCAGCGTGGGCTTTTCGCTGGAAAAAGACGCCGGCGAGCCCATTGTGTGGAACCCTAACAAAGGGCAGTTCGGGGCCGATTACGTGTCGGCGCACCTGCTCATTCAGGAGCGGGGCAAGCTGAAGGCGCTGGCGCTGGGCGACTACCAACTGCAGTTTGGGCAGGGCCTGCTGCTGTCGTCGGGCCTGGGCGTGGGCAAGGGCGCGGAAACGATTACCACGCTGCGGCGCTCGTCGGTGGGCGTGCGGGCGTATTCGTCGCTGCTTGAAAACTCGTTTTTTCGGGGCGGGGCACTTACGTATCAGGTGGCGCCCACGGTGCAGGTCACGGGTTTTGTGTCGCACAAGAATGTGGATGCCAACCTGCAGCAAACCCAGGATTCGCTGGCGCAGTACGATGAGTTTACCTCGGGCCTGCTCTACACCGGCTTCCACCGCACGGCCTCCGAAATTGCCAACCGCCACCGGTTGGCCGAAACCCTCGGGGGCGGCAATGCTACCTACACCAGCCGCGACGGCAACCTGGCCATTGGTGCCACCGGCTTGTTCACGCACTACGGCACGCCCATTCTCAAGCGCCCCGAGGCGTACAACTACTTCGAGTTCAGCGGCCGCGACAACCTGGCCCTAAGCCTGAACTACAGCTACGTGTACCGCAACTTCCTGCTTTTTGGCGAAACCGCACGCAGCACCGGCGGCGGCCTGGGCACCGTGAACGGCCTGCTGGCCAGCCTCGGCTCCAGTGTGGATGCGGCCCTGCTGGTGCGGCACTACGATTCCAATTTTCACACCCTCTACGGTAATGCGTTCAGCGAGAATACCCGCAACATCAACGAAACCGGCGTTTATATCGGGCTAAAAGTGCGGCCCGTGGCCCGCTGGGAAATCTCGGCTTACTACGACCAGTTCCGCTTTCCGTGGCTGCGCTACCGCGCCAGCGCCCCCACCGACGGCCACGACGCCCTGCTGCGCATTGCCTACACGCCCACCAAAACCAGCCTGCTCTACGTGCAGCTGCGCCAGCGCCTGAAGCCCCGCGACCTGGCCAGCACCGACCTCAGCAATATCTATCCCACCCGCGCCCTGCCGCTGCCCGGCGAGCAGCTTCGCCAGAGCATTCTGGTGTACTACAACACCGCCCCCACGCCGCAGCTGGAGTTGCGCACCCGCATGCAGGCCTCGCGCCTGCGCGACGACGACGGCCTGGCCTGGCGCAGTGGCTACGTGCTGGCCCAGGACGTGGGCTACCAGTTCAACCGCACCCTCAAGCTCACGGCCCGCTACGCCATTTTCGACGCCGACGACTATGATAGCCGCCAATACGTGTTCGAGCAGGATGTGCTGCTGGCCGTGTCGGTGCCGGCCCTCTACGGCCAGGGTACGCGGGTGTACGGCCTGGCCGAAGTCCGCATCAACCGCTCGCTCACCCTCTGGCTGCGCTACGCCGAAACCCGCTACCGCCACCAGGACGTGGTGGGCACGGGCCTGGAGTCCATCCAGGGTTCGCTGCGCGGTGAGGTGAAGGCGCAGTTGCGGGTGAAGTTTTAGCGCTGGAGTTTTGGACCGGGCCCAATGCCAGGCGGCTCCACAACTATTGTTGTGGAGCCGCCTGGCATTTCGCGCACGAGCACTACTCCCGGCTGTGGAGTTTGGGCTGTGCCCCGCCACATCGTCGCTAACCCAAACAGCATCTAAATCCGCAGCCTTGGCTTCTCCCCCATTCGCTCCCCGGCACCGAAGTGACGGGGAGCGAAAAAACACTAAGTCGTATTTGGAAATAATACTATAGAGCACCAACATAAAGGTGCAGCGAGCTTTCCTGCATAAATGCGAGATATTAAAAAAAAACTGAATTCAAAGATTGATAATTAATTATCGCATAATTACATTTTTAAAAATTGTGTTCATTGATTAGTGAGGACAGCGAGTAATTAGATATAAAAATTACAAGGCGTGAAAATGGGGTTTTAACCGCCGATAATTGGGTTTTGTCGAATATAAGATAACCTCTATTAATTACAATACTAATTTTGTATTGATTAATTCTTAGGTCAATAATTGATATTAATATCTCATGCTTAATAGCATTGATATTCCTGGCTTCTCATTTCCAATGTAATAAGAATGGAATTGCTGATTTGCGATTCCATTTTTTTGGCTCAAAAAATAGAAAAAACAGAATTAATAAATAATTGACCTGATTTTTGAAAATAAGCACACACAAGGACCATTCATGCAACGAGAATTACAATCAGGCCGCAAGCTGTTGGCAGTAGCTGGCAAACGACATTTGAACTACCTGCTACGCACAGGGGCTTTGGCGTTGTTGCTGGCGGGTACGGGCCGGCAGCAGGCGGCTGCCCAGGCGGGCAAAAGTGGGGTTGGCACGATAGCTACTACCAATGCCATCGTGAACGAATACACTGCCCTGACGGCCAACGCGACTACGGGCGCGACTACCATCACGGTGGCCAGCAGCTCGCTGAACGCGAACAACCGCTTTGCTGCCCCGCTGGCGGCCGGCGACCTGCTGCTGCTGGTGCAGCCCCAGGGAGCGGCCATCAGCACCGCCGATGATGCCACCTACGGCACCGTGACGGCCCTCAACAATGCCGGCCGCTACCAGCTGGTTGAAGTTGCGGCGGTACCCACGGCCACTACTATTACGTTGAGCTGCAAGTTATTCAGCTCGTACACCACGGCGGGCCATGCCCAGGTAGTGCGCGTGCCGCGCTACACTACGCTCACCGTAAACACCAACATCAGCGTGAAAGCGCAGGCCTGGAACGGTACTACGGGCGGCGTACTGGCTATTGAAACCACGGGCAACGTAACGCTGGCAACCGGCGCTACGCTCGACGTGTCGGCCCTGGGCTTTCGGGGTGGCGCGTTGGAGCAGAACACCGATGCCGTTCCCAACAATGACCTTGGCTACCGCTCGACGGCCGATACCTACGCGGCTGAGAAAGGCGAGAGCATAGCCGGCACCATTGCCGAGTATGATGCGCTGAATGGACGCTACGGGCGCGGTGCCCCGGCCAACGGCGGCGGCGGCGGCAACTCGCACAACGCGGCCGGCGGCGGCGGTGCCAACGTGGCCGTGGCCGGGACCACCTACACCGGCACCGGCAACCCCGACCGGGGTACCGGCAACGCCTACGACGCGGCCTGGAACCTGGAGGCGGCCAACTTTGCCACTTCCACCTCTTCCGGTGGCGGGCGTGGGGGCTACAGCTACTCCAGCACCAACCAGGATGCCCTGACGCTGGCTACCGGCCAGGCGGCCTGGGGCGGCGACAACCGTCAGAACAAAGGCGGCTTCGGTGGCCACCCCATGGTGAGCAGCGGCCGGGCCTTCTTCGGCGGCGGCGGCGGCGCCGGCGACTCGAACAATAACAGCGGCACGGCCGGCGCGGCCGGTGGTGGCTTTATCTACCTGGTAGCGGGCGGGGCCGTAACCGGCGGCTCGCTGCTGGCCGATGGCGGCTCGGTGACGGTAGTAAGCAACAACGACGGCGCGGGCGGCGGTGGCGGGGGCGGCAGCGTGGTAGTGAACTCGACCAACCTGACCACCACGGCCCTGCTGGCCCGGGGTGGCAAGGGCGGTAGCCAGAGCGCCCTTGCCGCAGAGGCGGAGGGCGCGGGCGGCGGCGGCGGCGGCGGCCTGGTGAGCTACACCAACGGCGCGCCTACCACCGACGTTAGCGGCGGCCTGAATGGAACCACGCTCTCAGGGTCGCTCACCGAATTCCCGCCCAACGGCGGCACCCGGGGCGGCGCAGGTCGTGCCGATGCCGGTGCCTGCTCGGTAGCGCTGTGCCAGACGGTGGCAGACGTGGCCACCAGCATCAGCTTTGGTACCAACCCCTTGCCCGCCAATCAGCAGGCGGTTATCAACGTGACGTTCATCAACAATGGCCCCGACGCGGCGGATAACGTGACGCGCTTCGTGCAGCTGCCCGCCGGCCTGGGCGCGGGTGCCGTGACGGTGACCACCAGCACGGGTTCGGGTAGCTATGATAATACCAATGGCAAGGTAACATTCACCGCAGTAACAACCCTGGCTAACGGGGCCAATGCCAACGCGACTATAAAATACACACCTTCCGTGGCGGGCACCGTCGCAGTAACGTCCACCATCAGCACCACTACTTCGGAAGCGTGCCAGCTGGACGACGATAACTCGGGTACCAACAACCTGGTGGTGATTTACCCCGCCGATTTGAAAGTGACGCTGAGCGGTCCCAGCACGGCGGCAGCTGCTTCCAGTATTACGTATACGGCTACCGTGCAGAATATTACCCCAGCTGGCAGCTCTGGCACGGCCGATGCCACTAGCACGGTACTCACAGTGCAGTTGGCCAAGGCCCTGCTCACCACTGCTTTCCCGGTTGGCACGACGTATAATTTCGATACGGGCATTGCCACGCTGGCCATTGGGCAGGTGAATCGGGGTACGACGTTGCCGAGCTTCGATTTTACCTTCACGCTGCCCAACAACAACCAGCCCGTAGCGGGCGTGGCCTCAGCCACGGCTTTTGAGCCCGACCCAGACGCGACCAATAATAACGGTGTGGCCAGCACCATGCGCGTGGCCACCACCGTAACCATGCCCGCCGGTACCGGCACCTGCACTGGCACCACCTACGACGGTTCGCCGGCTACGCAGGGCTTGTATACCGAATATTTCAAGGGCTATTTTAACGACGTGCTCACGTTCTTCGACTCGCCCAAAGTGGCCGACTTGAAGCGCATTGACGGCAACGTGAACTATACCGCTAACAATGCCTGGGGCGATTTGTCGGGGGCTTTTGGCAGCGGCACGTTGACTAATCCAGATTCTTACAGCGCTCGCTACCGGGGCTACCTCAACATCATTACGGCCGGCGACTACACGTTCTCGATGCTCAGCGATGATGCCGCTTATATTTGGCTCGACAACCAGGCCCGCGCCAACCCGTTGGTAGCTGCTAATACTGTGGTGAAGGATGCGGGCACGCATGCCCCGCGCACTAGCGTCGGCACCGCTGTATCCTTGGCGGCGGGCCCGCACCTTCTGTTGGCGCTGTACGGCGAAAATACCGGTAATAATCAGTTCCGTATTTCTTATTCCGGGCCCGATACCGGCAACACGACGATAACGGTTCCGGTGAGCGCCTTGTGCAGCCGTCAGTCCAGCAGCTCGTCTAGCAGTAGCCCACTGCCGGTAGTGCTTATGGCTTTCACGGCCCAAGCCGATGGCCGCGCCGCCCGCCTGAACTGGCGCACCGCCACAGAGCTCCGCAACGACCACTTCGACCTGGAGCGTAGCCGCGACGGCGTGGCCTTCCAGAAGGTAGCCGAAGTGAAAGGCGCAGGTTCGAGCAGTACTGTCCACGACTACAGCTACCGTGATGCTAACGCCGCCGAAATGGGCGGGGGTAAGGTGTACTACCGCCTGCGGCAGGTAGACCTGGACGGCAGCAGCGAGTTTTCGCCGGTGCGGACGGTGACCTTTGGCGTGGGTGCGGCGGGCTTCGTGCTGTTCCCCAACCCGGCGCAGCAGCGCGTGGGCCTGCAGCTGAGCTTGGCGGCAGCCGGTACCATCAGCCTCACCGATTTGGCCGGCCGCGTGGTTATGCAGCAGACCATTGAGGCCGGTGCCACCCAGCCTTCGCTCGACCTGAGCACGCTGGCAACCGGCATCTACGTGGTGCAGGTAACGCAGAATGGCCAGCACTTCATTCAAAAGCTGGTGCACACCGGCAACTAACTAAGCAACTGGCATTTTGCCGCAGACTCTTCCTGCGTCGACATGACAAAGCGCTTATAAGTCAAAGCTAAAAAAGCCGTTTCCTGATTGGAAACGGCTTTTTTAGCTTTGACTATCGTGCGGCAGTCACTAGCTGTGATTCAAAACCTCAGACTGGTGAATAGCAGTCCCAGCGAAGCGGCAATCGTTGGACGAGTTTCGCCCCTCTGAGGGCTCTACCCATTTATTTATTGGTTTTGCCATTAATCATAAGCCTATATGTGCCTGACGTTTAGTAGTGTATGATTTAGATTGTGTAATGATTTTAGATACAGGGGTCTGCCTAGCTCTCCGTTTTCAATAATACTACCTGCGTCTTATCGGCCACGCTGATTTTGCGGCGGAAGTCGAGGTAGCCGGCGTAGGCAGTTTTGGGCAGGTGGCCGCGCTTCAGCTCCAGCCGGCGGATATACTGAATGGTGCCATCGGGCAGGGTGGCGTACTGGCTGGCGTAGGTGCCATAAGCGGTGCTGAGCTGTATGGGAGCGGGCAGGGTTTCGGGGTGGAAGCCAGTGGGCAGGTGCAGCCGCACGGTATCGGCGTGCAGGCTGGCGTGGTCGAGCCACAGGTCGGACTGGCGCTCGCCCACTTGCGCGGGCAGGGCGGGCAGGCGGCTCAGCAGGTTGGGGTTGATGAACACGCGCTTGCCGCTGGGCGGGGCAAAGCCCGGCAGCGCCAGCGCCAGGTGCTCAACCACGCCCGGCAGCGGACCGGCCGGCGCGGCGGCCAGGCTCAGCTTGGTGAGGGTGAAAGTGGAGAGCCGCAAATGGTCGGTGACGTACTTTTTCTGTTCTGCCGGCCCCAGCTCGTGCAGTAGGGCGGCATACAGGTCCTGCTCCTGGCCGATGCGCAGGGTGCGGGCCGTGGCCGTGGCGCTGCCCGTAGCATCCAGAAACAGGTCGAGGCGGCGCACCTGGCGGTTTTCGGCGGTGCCGTAGCGCGGCGTAGCCACTAGCTTGCCGCCCTCGGGCGTGAGCAGCAGCGCGTGGCGGTTGCCCGTGAAGCTGCCCATGTAGCCGAAGGCGTTGGTCTGGCTGGTGCATTCCAGCCACAGCGTGTCGGCCCGGTCGCCCTTGGCCGGCGGCACGCACACAATAACGTGGTTGAACTGGGTGCTGGGAAAGTCGGCCCGGATATCGGGTTCGTCCGGTCCGGCTTTCACCAGGGCCACGCAGGCGGGTACGCCTGCCGTCTTCAGCAAGGCCACGGTGTAGTTGCTCAGGGCCTTGCAGTCGCCGTAGCCGTTGCTGGCCACCGAGCTGGCCGGGAAGGTCTGCCAGCCCCCCAAGCCCAGCTGCACCGAGATGTAGCGGGTAGTGCCCTGCAGCATTTCGTACACGCGCTGCGCGCGGGCGCGGGCATCGGGGGCGTCGCGCACCAGGGCCTGCACCTTGGCCAGCGTGGCGGGCGGCAGCACGTCGCGGCCAGCGTTCAGCTCGTAGCTCCACAGCCCAAGGTTCTGCCAGGAGGCTGCCGAGCCTTTGTGGCCCTGCACCTCGAAGGTGCCGGGGGCCATGGCCACGGTCGGCGTCAGGGTGGCCAGCGGTGGCGCGGCTTCTTCCTCATCCACGGCGGGCAGGTTGGCCAGGTGCCACTCGTAGGTTTCCTGGCCATTGGTGCTGGTGTGGGCCACGGCGGTGCCGGCGGGCAGCTGCCGCTCCTGGTAGCGCAGGGGCAGGGCGGTGGGCGTGGTCACGCGTAGGCTGGCGCTTTGCACGGCCAGGCCTTCGGCTTCCTGCGGCTGCCAATGCGGGTAGAACAAGGGGTTGTCCGACACCGTTTCGTAGTCAAATTCTACGGTGTAGGGCGTTTGGGGCTGGCGCAGGTCGGCGTAGCGAATCCGGACATCGGTCATCAAATCGTTGCCGCCCACGCCCTGGTCGTGGATTTCGGCGGCCCGCAGCTGGTGCAGCAGGCGGCCATCGGCGTCGTACACGGCCCCGCGCAGGTAGCTCAACGATTCGAGGTCGTAGTAATACTCGCCATGCCGGCCAAAGTCGTCGCCGGCATCGCTGAGCACCGTCACCACGCGGTGCACGGTGTGCACCAGCCGGCCCGCCGATTTCACGGTCACCACCTCATCATTGGCCCGCAACACGGCGTTGGCTCCTTCGCGCAGGGCCGCCGGAATATCAGCCACCGCATATTTGGGCGCGGGGGCAGCCGGGTGCACCAGAAAGCTGCCAAGTGGCAGCACGGCCAGAAAAGAGAGCAGGGCTTTCATTGAATGTGAGTTAAGAGTTAAAGGTTAAGAGTTAAAAATTAAAGGGTAAGAGTTGAGGGTTAAAGGTTGCCGAGCGCAGTTTCAACTCTTAACTCCTAACCTTTAACTCTTAACCTTTAACTCTTAACTCATCTATGCTTTCTTCTTGATAATGAGCTTCTCGCCTTGCTTTTCCAGCATCAGGCGGTAGAACTCGCGGAGGTGGGTGTATTCCTCGGCTGCGTACACGGGCTTTCGCAGGCTCATGCGGCTCATGAGCTGCACCACGCCGGGCGCGCCGGCCGTAACGGTACACATAAAGCGCCCCCCGCCCTCGGGCATCTCCACAATGGTGGGCTTCGGCACTTCGGCCAGCTCGTAGCCGGCAGGCAGCGTCAGGGTTACCATCGTGGTTTCGTCCTGCGGTGCGCCAAAGTCCACGGGAAACAGCCGGTCATCGTGCCGGAAGGGGTTTTGCTCGGTGCTGAATTCGCGCAACGGGCTCAGGTAGAGCAGGTCGGCGGTGGCGTTATCGTCGGCGGGCTGGGTGAATTCGTAGTCGAAAGCCAGCGGCTTGTCCACGCTTTCGCGGTCAGCCACGGTCAGCTTGGGCACCGTCCAGCCGCTGTGGGGGCGGGTCATCTGGGCCAGGTATTTCTTCTCGCCCAAGCTGCTTAGCTCCTGGCGGGCCTCGGCTCCGGCGTAGCCGCCGTGCTCCTCGTGCACCTTGCCCGTGAGGCCGCCCTTGGCATCCATGGTCAGGGCTACCTGCTGGTAGTGCACGTAGCGCTGGGCCGGGTTGAGGTCGACCCAGCGGCCATCTTCGGGCTTTTTCATGATGAGGCGGCCGGCCTGGTTCAGGCAGCGCTTGGGCAGCACGCCGCAGGGCAGCAGGGGCTCGGTGGCATCCACCAGCAAGTCTTTGCCATCGGCCAGCGGCACCAGCGCCATCACATAGTTGAAGCGCGACAGCATGGGCTGGGTCTGGTCTACGCGGCCGTGGCTACGGGTGCTCAGCAGCAGCGGATTGGCCGGAATGCCGGCCAGGCGCAGGGCTGAAATAAGCAGCAGGTTCACATCGGCTGCCGTGCCGTGGTGGGCATCAAAGGCCTTGCGCAGCGATGCCGTGGTGGCGTAGTGGTCGGTGCCGTCGTAGCGCACGGCGGCCATCACCACTTCGCGCACGGCGGCGGCGCGGGCCGCCTGGTCGGGGTATTTGGCCACCAGCGGCATAATCTGGTCTTTCAGAAAGCCGCCCCGGTCCAACTGCCCGCCAAAGTTATCCATGCCCAGCAGCTCCATGTCGATTTTTGACCAGGTACCGGACACATTTTTATAGGCCTGGTCCGGAAACTGCTCACCGGCCAGCTGAAAGGTGATGCGGTCCAGGTAATCTTCCGACGTGGTCATGTACGGCTCATCGCGGAAAGCCGGGACGTCCTTCATCACCCAGTCATAGTTGGTGGCGCGTGCTGATACGGCATCGTTGGTCGCCGCCTCGCGGCTGGTTCTCAGGCCGCTGCCCGAGAAGCCCCCCGCCGTGTGCACCGTAAACTGCATCGTGCTCTCGTTCCGGGTTTGCACGGCCAGCGGGTGGTAGCCCTGCTGCAGCATCTTGTAGTGAAAATACTCCGGAATGCTGGCCCGGAACTCGCTCCAGCGCACGGGAATGTCGCGCTGAAACGTCCAGTCCTGAAAATTGAACAGGAAGTCGGAAATTACGGTGTAGTTGTACTCAATCACCGAACCCTCGCGCACATCGGGCAACGTGAATTTGCGCATCCGCAGGTTGGCCGTCACGTCCTCGGTGAAGGTGTTGGAGCCGTCGAGCTTGGTTTTCACCACCTGCCCATTCACGAGGTTGTAGGTGGTGCCGCGCAGGCCGGTGATTTTCTCCTGGTTCTCCCCGCGGTGGTAGAGTGGTATTTCCACCGTGGCCGCGTCGTAACCGGCTTTTTTCAGGATTTTGATGCGCGTGGTCCGCTCCGATATCAGCTGAAAATCGTTGTTGTTGTACTGAAAATTGGTGGTGCCGTAGTCGCAGAGCACCACGGCCGTAGCAGCCGAGTCGCCCACAAACGGCGCGGCCGTGAAGTCTTTGGGGTCGGGCTTGCCAAATTTAATGGGTTCGGTCTGGGCCTGGGCCGTGAGGCTGGCCAGTACCATAGCGGCCAACGCCGCCGGGTAGCGTAACGAGTGCTTCATGAGTAGAGAGCGTGGGGTATTTAGGAATAGATGGGGTTGTTTATTGACCGTCATGCTGCGACTGAGCCCAGCATGACGTTTTAAATCATTGATTACAGCGAAAAACCCGCTGCTCAGCTGCCGGCCTTCTTCTGAATGATGAGCTTTTCGCCCTGCTTTTCCAGCATCAGGCGGTAGAGCTCGCGCAGGTTGGGGTACTGCTCGGCACTGTACACGGCATTGCGGAGCGTGAGGCGGCTGGTGAGCGTCACCGCCCCCGGCGTGGCCGCCGCTACGCTGCACATAAAGCGGCCGCCGCCCTCGGGGAGGTCCACCACGGCGGGCTTGGGCACGGCGGCCAGCTCGTAGCCGGCCGGCAGGGTCAGGTTGATAACCAGCGTTTCGTCCTGCGCCAAGCCAAAATCGACGGGGAAGTCCCGCTGCTCGCGCCGGAACGGGTTCTGGCCCAGGCCAAATTCACTCAGCGGGCTCAGGTAGAGCGAGCCGGCGGCGGGGCCCTCGGCGGGCTGCGCAAATTCGTAGTCCAGCACCAGGGGCTTCTCTACATTGTCGGTTTGGGCCAGGGTGGGCTTGCCCAGCGTCCAGCTTTCGTGGCGCTGGGCGGTGGCGGCCAGGTATTTTTTCTCGCCCTGGCTGGCCAGTCGGGCGCGGGCTTCGGCCCCGGCATAGCCGCCGTGCTCGTCGTGCACTTTGCCCGTGAGGCCGCCCCGGGCATCCAGAGCGAGGGCCACCTGCTGGTAGTGCACGCGGCGCAGGGCGGGCGCCAGGTCCACCCAGCGGCCGTCTTCCGGCTTTTTGGTAATGAGGCGGGCCACGCGGTTGAGGCAGCGCTGGGGCAGCACGCCGCAGGGGAGCAGGGGCTCGGTGGCATCCACCAGCAGGTCTTTGCCATCGGCCAGCGGCACCAGCGCCAGCACGTAGTTGAAGCGGTCCAGCAGCGGGTATTCCTTGCTCACGGAGCCGTGGTCGCGGGTGCTCAGCAGCAGCGGCTGGGCCTCGATGCCGGCCTCGCGCAGGGCGGCGATGAGCAGCAGGTTCACATCGGCCGAAGTGCCCCGGTGGGCGTCGTAGGCCTTGCGTAGCGGCTCGGGCGCAAAGTAGTGGTCGGTGCCGTCGTAGCGCACGGCGGCCATCACAAGCTGGCGCACGGCGGCGGCGCGGTCGGTTATCACTGGGTATTTGGCGGCCAGGCCCTGCAATTGAGCCTGCATGAAGCCGATGTGGCCCAGGCGGCCGCCAAACTCCTCCTCGGCCAGCAGGCTGGCGTTGATTTTCTCCCAAGTGCCGGTCAGGTCGTGGTAGGGCGAGTCGGGCCACTGCTCGCCGGCGAGCTCAAAATCGAGCCGGGCCACGTAGTCCCGGGCCGTGGTCATAAACGGCTCTTCGCCAAAGGCTGCCACGTCTTTCAGGGCCCAGGTGTGCTCCTCGGTGGGTGCGCTCACGGTGAGCGTGCCCACCTTCTGGCCGGCGCTGATGCCCGCGCCCGCCGGAATCTTGTCATCAATCACCAGGTTGGTCGAGCCCACCGTGGCCTTGTTCACGGCAAAAGCCTGCGCGCCCTGATACAGGATTTTGTAGCGATAAAATGACGGAATGCTCACCCGGTACTCGCTCCAGCGCACGGGAATGTCGCGCTGAAACGTCCAGTCCTGAAAGTTGAACAGGAAATCCGACGTCAGGGTGTAGGCGAATTCCACCACCGAGCCCACCCGCACGTTGGGCAGCGTAAATTTCTGCACGCTGACGGTGGGCGTGCGCTTTTCCAGAAACGCGCCGCTGGTTTCGAGGCGGGTTTTCTCCACGGCGTTGTTCACCAGGTTGTAGGTGAAGCCCCGCAGGTTCGATACTTTTTCCTGGTTGTCGTCGCGGTGGTAGAGCGGGATTTCGACGGTGGCGTACTCGTAGCCGGGCTTTTTGAGGATTTTGATGCGCGTCACCCGCTCAAAAATTACCTGAAAACCGCCGCCCTGCCCCTTCAGGCGCGACCGGCCAAAATCGCACAGCACCACGGCCGAAGCCGCGCTGTCGCCCACAAAAGGCGCGGCCGTGAGGTCATGGCTATCAATCACCCCAAACTTAATGGGCTCATTCTGAGCACGGGCCGAATAGCCGGTAATCAGCAAAAAAGCCGACGCGAGGCCCAGCCAGCGGCCCGGCCGTAAAGGTGCTTGCATGCAGAAAAAAAGAATGGAGTAGACAATCTTTGAACCCCTAAAACTAAGGGAATCAAATCGAAAATCATCTATTTTTCATCTATTTATTCTGCATGCGGCGCGGGGTCGCTACACCACTTCTTCGGCCGAGGGCTCAGGGACCTTGTCGGCGGCGGCCGAGTGGCCGGCGGGCCGGTCGGCGGGTATCCGCAACAGGTACACCAGCGCCGCCAGCACGCACAGCAGGCTGAGGCCGTGTACGTAGGGCAGGTGGGTGGCGTGGTTGCTGAAAATCCAGCCCGCCGCCAGCGCGCCCAGCCCGATGCCGGCTTCGAGGGCGATGTACATGGTGGCCACGGCCCGGCCCCGGCGCAGCGGGTCGCTCAGGTCGATGGTCCAGGCGTAGAGCGTGGGCGAGTTCAGGCCCGTGCCCAGCCCAAACACCACCGCGCCCAGCAAAAACACCGGGATGGAGGGCGTCCAGACCAGGATGGCCAGCCCCACGGCCAGCAGCGCCGTGGACCAGCGCAGCACCGGCACCCGCCCGTATTTGTCCGACGACTTACCCGCCACCAGCCGCACCACCAGCGAGGCAATGGTGTAGCATAGGTAAAACCAGCCCTTGTGCGAGCCCGTGAGGCCCAGCAGCCGGCTCTGGTCGGGAATCACGGTGAGCACTGCCCCAAACGGAAACAGGCACAGCAGCGTGGTGAAGGCCGCCGGCAGCACCTTGGGCTCCAGCACTTCGCTCCAGTTCAGCTTCAGCAGCCCGAAGCTGAATTTTTGCCGCTGGGCCTGGGGGAGGGTTTCGGTGAGGGTGCCCTGCACCACCAGCGAGAGCAGCGCCACCCCACTCGACACGTAAAACATCACGTTCAGCGAGAACTGCGTGGCCAGCCACGAGCCCAGGGCCGGGCCGGCGGCCATGCCCAGGCTGCCCGTCACGCCGAGCAGGCCCATGGCCTCGCCGCGCCGTGCCACGGGCACGATATCGGCAATGAAGGCGGCCGTGCCCGTGGGCTTGAAGCCTGTGCTGAACCCGTGTAGCAGCCGCAGCCCCAGAAACCCCGTGACCGTGAGCGCCCACGGGTAGAAAAACCCGCAGATAAAGCACACCAGCGAGCCAAACACCATCACCGGAATGCGCCCCACGGTATCGGCCAGCTTGCCCGAAAACGGCCGGCTGAGCCCGGCGGTGAGGGTGAACAAGGCAATGATGAAACCCTTGTACTCGCCCCCGCCCAGCCGGGTGAGGTGGTCGGGCAACTCGGGCAGCAGCAGGTTGAAGCTGAGGAAAAACAGAAACGACGACAGGCACATGAGCCAGAAGCCGAGCGTGTAGGGGCGGGAAGCAGCAGGAACGGGCATGGGTGCCGCAAAGGTCGGCATTGCGCGGGGATGCCCGCCCCTCTAACCTCATCTGGCGCGAGTTTAGCGGAGCGTAACTCGTGCCGGCCATGATGCGGAGGCTGCGCCTCCGCTGCCGCGTCAGCGGCAAGCCGGGGCCGCACCGTTCTACCGGGCCGTTCTGAAGCGAGGCGCAGCTTCGCCTGGCCCCGCCTGGCACGAGTTACGCGGCGCTAAACTCGCGCCAGGCGGGGCCAGGCGGGCCTAGCGGGATGTCCCGTTAGGGAGCTCGGCAACGTTCCCGGCAACGTTTGCACAACTATACTCAGGCGTTCGGCTCACTATATACTCATTTGCTGAATCTTAGCCGTTAGGTTTGTAAGAACCTCTCTCACCGATGGCATCCGCCATTAACCACCCACCATATCTCAGACTATGAAGCAATTGCTTTCCTTACTCTTATTGCTGTTGCCGTTGGCGCTGCGAGCGCAGACGCTGACCCTGCTGGAATCATCCGGCTGGCTGGAATCGGCCTACGTGCGGTGGCAGCCGATT
This sequence comes from Hymenobacter artigasi, assembly GCF_012275535.1. GTDB lineage: Bacteria > Bacteroidota > Bacteroidia > Cytophagales > Hymenobacteraceae > Hymenobacter > Hymenobacter artigasi. The sequence continues at coordinate 77,240 of NZ_JAAVTK010000014.1, forward strand.
GCTAATGCGCAGAGCTACAACGTGTACTACACCGGGGCCGGCCTGGTTAATCAGAAGCTGGACGACCAGCTCATCCGAAACTACGGCACCTTCTACCGGGCCGATGCCATGGGCCTGACGCCTGGCTCGTACACCCTCAAAATTGCGCCCGTCATCGCGGGGGTCGAAGGCACCGCCACGGTCACCAGCTCCCTGACGGTGCTGGCCCAGGACCGCACAGGGTTTGCCTTTAGCAATGGCCGCGTGCCGGGCGCCTACAACGCCAACGGCACGGTGAAAGCCGGCGCGGTAATCCTCTACATCACCCAAAATACCAAGAACACCGTGTCCCTCACCGTGACCGGGGCCACCACCAACCCCTGCGTGGGCCTGCAAACCATTCTGGATGGCTTTAAGAAAGGCCGGGATGCGCGGCCGCTGCTCGTGCGAATGATTGGGCAAATCACCGACCTGACGTACATGCTGAATGGCGACATTGTTATCGAGAACGGCAACTTTGCTGCTGGTTCCATTACCCTGGAAGGCGTTGGGAACGATGCCGTGGCCGATGGCTGGGGAATCCGGATAAAAGGGGCCTCCAACATTGAAATACGCAACATCGGAACGATGAACTGCGACAGCGACGAAGGCGATAACATTGGCCTGCAGCAGGACAATGACTACGTCTGGGTGCACAACTGCGATTATTTCTACGGCCACGCGGGCAGTGCTGCCGACCAGGTGAAGGGCGATGGAGCGCTGGATTGCAAAAAATCGACCTACGTGACGTTCTCTTACAACCACTTCTGGGATTCGGGCAAGTGCAACCTGTTGGGCCTGAGCGAAAACACGACCCAGGGGCTCTACATCACCTACCACCACAACTGGTACGACCATTCGGATTCGCGCCATCCCCGGGTGCGGTTTTATTCGGCCCACGTCTACAACAACTACTACGACGGCAACGCGAAATACGGGTCCGGCTCCACGGAGGGCTCCTCCGTGTTCATGGAAGGCAACTACTTCCGTAACTGCAAGTATCCAATGTTGACCTCGATGCAGGGCACGGATGTCTTCAATCCCGTGACGATGGTAAATAATTATACGACGCAGCCCATTTTCTCCAACGAGGACGGCGGCACCATCAAGGCCTTCGATAACTACATGACCGGGCAGACGCGCTTTGTGCCGTACGGCGCCACCGGCTACCCCGCCTCGACGCGTGACTTTGATGCCTACGTGGTGACTACCCGCGCGCAAACCGTTCCCAGCACCGTCGTGTCGGCGTATGGAACCAACACCTACAACAACTTCGATACCAACGCGGCCGTCATGTACACCTACACGCCGGATGCCCCGGCCGCGGCCCGGACCAATGCGATGCTGTACTCGGGGCGTGTGAAGGGTGGCGACTTTCAGTGGACCTTCAACAACGCAGTCGATGATGCCTCTTCCGCGGTCAATGTGCCTTTGCAAACGGCGCTGGTAAACTACCACACCGGTCTGGTTTCGGTGCAGGGCGTTACGACGCCTCCCCCCGGCCCCGGCCCGGGTCCGGGCACGGGTACTTCGGGCATGGTGCACAATTTCACCGCATCCGGCACTACCAGCACCTTCTACACCATCACCGGCAACCTTTCCACTTCGCAGGGAACGGTGGTTTACAACGGCCTGAACCTGACGCAGTGCCTGAAACTGGAGTCGACCACGAACGTTGCCTTTACCACCACCGCTGCCGCGACCCTAACGCTGGTCTTCAATGATGCTTTCAGCGGAACGGTTAAAATCGACAACGTTAACGAAACGGTGAATGCGGGCCGTCTCACGATGACCCTCGCCGCTGGCGCGCACCAAATCACCAAAAACGTAACGGCGAATATCTACTACATGAGCACCGCCTATGCGGGAGCCCTGGCCACACGCAATCAACAGGATGCCCTGGCCATTAAGGTGTACCCAAATCCGGCGGCCGATGAAGTGACGGTAGGGTGGAAGAGCAAGCGGGCGTTTTCGCTCTACACCATCACGGGCAGCCTGGTGAAAACCGGCCTCACCAATCAGTCCTTCGACCTGAAAGACGTGAAGCCCGGCGTGTACTTTATTCGCCTGCAGGACGAAGACGGCTACCTGCGGACGAGCCAGCTGCTCAAGCAATAAGCCTCTGATGCTACGCCACTGCCACCAGCCCCGTATTTAAAGGGGCCGGGTAGGTACTGAAACGGCCCGGAAGCGCAAGTTTTCGGGCCGTTTTGCGGGCAGTAGCCTGGAGGGCGAAGGGTGCTGTTTCCTACCTCAGCCCCTCCACGCTACTACCCGCACAACGGCGGCAATACGGCGCGTTATCCAGCGTAGTTGGGAAAGCCTGCAAACATTAGCAGTTCGCCACGGCATCAACCCCAAAACCGTAGCCAAAAGGCGCAAGCGCGCCACCGTTTAGGACGCTCCGATGGGACCCACACCGGCCTCAACGGTGCTCTCGACCGAGGAGGAGGCCATTGCCGTGGCGTTGTGGCGCCAGCAATACCCTGCTGCCGATGGACGACTGCCTCTACGCCTTGCAAGCCACGATTCCACGGCTTTCGCGCTCAGCCCTGCACCGCTGTTTTCAGCGCCACAGCCACAGCCACAGCCTCAACCGCCTGCCGTTGAGCGAGCAGGGGTAAAGTCCGCTGAAGAAGAAATTCAAGGACTATTCTATTGGCTACCTGCACGTCGATTTCGCCGAAGTCTAGACCGAAGAAGGCAAGCAATACTTGTTTGTGGCCATCGACTGCACCAGCAAGGTGGCCTTTGCCGAACTGCATCCGCGGGCTAAGCGTGTGGTGGCCGCCGAACTCCTGCGTCGGGTGTTCGACAAACTGCCTTATCGCGTGCACACCGTACTCACGGATAACGGCGTTCAGTTTACCCCGCAAGCCCACCAGTTCCTACCCGGCGGGCACAGTTTTGACTGCATTTGCCGCAAATACGGCGTGGAACACCGCCTGACCGGGCCGGTCTATCCTTGGACCAGCGGCTAGGGCGAGCGCATGAATCGGACCATCAAAGAGGCGACCGTGCAACGCTACCATTAGACTACGGACGAACTGAACAAGCACCTGCAAGCATTTTTTATTGGCTTACAATCACGCCAAGTGCCTGGATACCTTACGGGGCCTAACGCCGCATGAATTCATCTGTGCGCAGTGGCAAAAAGAACCCGACTATCTTTACCCGTGACCCGGTCCACCTTACGCTGGGGCTATACATCTAGAGAGTTTAAGCCTTCAAGCTGAATTTTCTCCATTCCGATGCAAGTACTTCCGAAAGCCATTCCTAGCCTTAGAGGCTATCCAAATAGGCAATTGTACCACGTAATTCGGGCGCAGGCAAAATGGAGCATAGCGAGGTAGTTTTCGGGCTTTTTGGCCCAGCGGATGAGCAGGTGGCGGAAGCGGTTGAGCCAGGAGCGGGTGCGCTCCACGACCCAGCGCCGGGCTTTCTGGCCGGCTTTTTTGGCCTGGACTTCTTCGCCTCGCGGCCGGATGTGGGCGGTGTAGCCAAGTTCGGCCACTACTTCGCGCACCTGGGCGTAATCGTAGCCCGCGTCCAGGCACAGGTGCTGCCCGTGGCCCGCCGCCCGGTGGGCGTCACGGGCGGCTTCGGCGGCGGGGGGCAAGCTACGCAAGGTGCTCTCCGTCAATTTCATGTCGTGCCGGTTCGCCCCCTCCAGCACCAGCCCCACCGGCATGCCGCGTGCTTCGGTCAAGAGGCTGCGCTTGACGCCGCCTTTGCCGCGGTCCGTGGGGTTGGGCCCGGTTTTTTTTTCCGCCCAACGGCGCTTTGTGCAGCGAACCGTCGAGGGCCATCCAGGCGAAGTTCAGGCCAATCAATTCGTCATAATCCTGCAAGGCCTCGTCCCAGAGACGCGCAAAAACGCCCGCCTGTACCCACTCCTGGAAGCGGCTGTGCGCCGTCGAACCTTTGCACAAACCGGTCGCATCCACTGCTTTCCATTGGCAGCCCGTGCGTAGCACAAAGAAAATGGCATTCAGCACCTGCCGGTCGGCAATGCGCCGCCGGTGGCGACCCAACGGGTGAGGCTTGGGCACATGCACGGGCAACAACGGCTCCAGCCGTGCCCATAACGTGTCGGAAATGCTAAACTCTTGTATCGTTGCCATACCCCAAATTAATCCCTATTTGGATAGCATCTTAGTACGAGAGTACCTTACGCCTTAGAATTTGTTTGAGTTAAATTTGCTTGATGAACCAAGTAGCGGAAAAGGTTGCTCGCAAACGTTATAGTTCGGATTTGTCGACGCGGGACTGGCAGGAATTGGAACCGCTGTTGGTGGTGCGCCGGCGCGGCAAGTGGCCGCTGGCGGAGGTGGTGAATGCGATTTTGTACGTGCTCAAAAATGGGTGCGTATGGCGGGATTTACCGGGCGATTTGCCACCCTGGGGCACGGTGTACTGGTATTTTGCCAAATGGGAAGCCGACGGCACCTGGCAACGGGTCAGCACGTGTCTGAACATGAGCAGCCGGGAACGGGGCCAAAAAAAGCCTGGCCCACGGCCGTGATTCTCGACACGCAAAACGTGAAAAACGCGGCCACCGGCGCCACGGTGGGCTTCGACGCGGGCAAGTTGGTGAAAGGCCGCAAGCGTTTGGTGCTGACTGATACGCTGGGCAACATATTGGCCAGCAGTGTGTTGCCGGCCAACGCCGCCGATGGCACGGCCGCCATCGCCTTCTGGGATGAGGTGGCGGCCACACACGACTTGCTGGGGCAAGTACAGGTGGTGTTTGTGGACAGCTCATTCCACGGCGTTTTTCGGGCGCACCTGGCCCAGCGCTACGGCATTCGCGTCGAGAAGCCGACGCATGTGCTGGTGAAGAAAACGAATTTCTGCATTCATGCCTAGCGCTGGATTGTGGAACGAACCTTCGCTTGGCTTAATGCAAAGCGAAGGCTCTCAAAAGAATATGACCGAAGCCTGCGGCATCATGCCAACGCCTGGATTTCTTTGGCCAACATTCAGCGACTGCTTAAATTCCGTTAACTCAAACAGCTCCTTAGTTTTCGAACGGTAATACGGACGGGTCAGTAGTCAGCGATAGGGTGACTCTGCCATCGGTATAACGAACACATTTTGACTGGTAGCCTTTGTTGCATTCAGACCAAGCCGTGGCATCAAGCACCTGCTTGCTAGTAGGGGGGGTAACTGTATCCAATCCTTGCCATACCGAAAGCTCCTTGCCTGCGGGAGTAATAATGTATTTCGTCTGAGTCATCGTCAAAAGGTAAGTAAGGCCTGTGAGCGAAGTCGTCATGCTAACTGTTCGGGGGGAAGGCAGCTGGTAAGCACCAACACCGTTTGCATCCACACCATAACCTTCTGAGGCACATGGCACAGGGGCAGCCGCAGCCGCATCAGAAGCTTTTATAGATACTGGCGATGGTGCAGACTCTTTTGACGCCTCGCAATTCGTCAATAGCATTGCTGGCAATAGCACAGTCAGCACTCGGAGGTGAGTAAGGTTTTTCATGGAATTTATGTGGTTAAAAGGTTAATATTATTCGAATATAAAAACATTTTTTTTAATAATAAAATTTTTAAGTAAAAAAAATGCTGTAAAATTTACATAAAAAGAGTACTGCCTACTGATATCAGAAGTTCCGTAAAGCCTGTTTCAATAAGTAGACATGGGTGTGAGAAAGCGATTGCTATTTATGCCGTCGGGAAAAAGGTGGTGTGAAGGCGAAAAAATGAACAGAATGTATGAGGTTCGTATTGCCCTGTAGTCCCCTGCCAAAACGTCGCCTCCCCAAACCCGGCCCCAACCTTGCCCGCACCCCGGCAATGTTTGAATTCCTGAAATCCATTTCCGCCAAGAACCCCAACGCCTCGCGCGGCCCCGAAAAGCCCGCCGTGAGCGTGCGCGAGCGGGTATCGGCCTTGCGCCATTTGCCGGCGTTTCTGAAGCTCATCTGGCACACCAGCCCCGCGCTGGCGTTGGCCAATATTGCCCTGCGCCTTGTGCGGGCGTTTCTGCCGCTGGCCACGCTCTATGTGGGCAAGCTGATTATTGATGCCGTGGTGCAGCTCACCCGGCTGCCCGCGCCCGAGCGGCTGCTCACGCCTGTGCTCACGCTGGTGGCGCTGGAGTTTGGCCTGGTGCTGCTGGCCGATGCCCTGGGGCGCGGCGTGGCCCTGCTCGATTCGCTGCTCGGCGACCTGTTCGCCAACCAGTCTTCCATCCGTCTCATGGAGCACGCGGCCGAACTTGACCTCGACCAGTTCGAAGACAGCACTTTCTACGACAAGCTGGAGCGTGCCCGCCGCCAAACCCTCTCGCGCACCGTGCTCATGAGCCAGGTGCTGGCCCAGGGCCAGGATGCCGTGACGCTCGTGCTGCTGGCCGGCGGGCTGGTGGCCTTCCAGCCCTGGCTGCTGGGGCTGCTGCTGCTGGCCGTGGTGCCGGCCTTCCTGGGCGAGTCGCACTTCAACGAGCGCAGCTACTCCCTCTCGCACTCCTGGACGCCCGAGCGCCGCGAGCTCGACTACCTGCGCCAGACCGGAGCCAGCGACGAAACGGCCAAGGAAGTGAAGATTTTTGGCCTCTCCGGCTTCCTCATCGACCGCTTCCGCGCACTGTCCGACGACTTTTACCGCCAGAACAAATCCCTCGTGCTGCGCCGCGCCGGCTGGGGGGCGCTGTTCGCCGGCATCGGCGCGGCCGGCTACTACGGGGCCTACGTCTACATCATTGCCCGCACCGTGGCCGGGCAGATTTCGCTGGGCCAGCTCACCTTCCTGGCCGGCTCCTTTGCCCGGCTGCGCTCGCTGCTCGAAGGCATCCTCAGCCGCTTCAGCTCCGTGGCCGATGGGGCCTTGTATCTGCAGGATTTCTTCGATTTCTTTGCCCTGCGGCCGCGCATTGTGCGGCAGGAACTTACGGGCGAAAGACCGATACCCTTCCCCCGGCCCATTCAGCAGGGTTTTGAGTTTGAAAACGTCGGGTTCCAGTATAAAAATGGCACAAAATGGGCCATCCGCAACCTGAGCTTTAAGCTGCAGGCCGGCGAAAAGCTGGCGCTGGTGGGCGAAAACGGCGCCGGCAAAACCACCCTCGTCAAGCTATTGGCCCGTCTGTACGACCCCAGCGAGGGCCGCATTCTGCTCGATGGCCACGACCTGCGCGAGTACGACCCGGCCGAGCTGCGCCAGGAAATCGGCGTCATCTTCCAGGATTTTGTGCGCTTCCAGCTGCCCGCCGGCCAGAACCTAGCCGTGGGCCGCATTGAAGAGCGCGACAACCAGCCCCGCATCGAAACCGCCGCCCACCAGAGCCTCGCCGATACCGTTATCGCCAAGCTGCCCGGCGGCTACGACCAGATGATTGGCCGTCGCTTCAACGGCGGCGTGGATTTGAGCGGCGGCGAGTGGCAGAAAATTGCCCTCGGCCGTGCCTACATGCGCGACGCCCAGCTGCTCATCCTCGACGAGCCCACGGCCGCCCTCGACGCCCGCGCCGAGTATGAAGTATTCCAGCGCTTCAAGGAGCTCACCCAGGGCAAAACCGCCGTCCTCATCAGCCACCGCTTCAGCACCGTCCGCATGGCTGACCGTATTCTAGTCATCGAAAACGGGCAGTTTGTGGAGATTGGCAGCCACGAAGAGTTGCTGGGGAAGGGCGGGCGCTACGCGGAGCTGTTTCAGCTACAGGCGGCCGGGTACCGGTAGGAATGGAGGGAACCCCGCACCCTACTGGGTTTCCGTAAATATTATTCCTGTTCCCCCAAAAAGCCCGCTGCCATCGGCACTACGCCCGCTTCCTCGTAAATCTGCACCAGCGTCATTATCAGATTCAACTCCGGGATAACAACGGCATCGGCAGCTTCGGCCAGGGCGGTGTGGCCCCACACGCCATGCTCGCTCAGCTGGTACCATTCCACGAGCCAGGTTTTTTGCGATACCAGCAGGTAGTGCCGCAGCGAGGGCAGCTTCTTGTACTGATTGAATTTCAGGCCCCGGTCGTAGGCTTCGGTAGAGGGCGAGAGCACCTCCACGATGAGCAGCGGGTGGTGCAGCCGCCGGCTCTCCTGCTGGTCCTGCGGGTCGCAGCTCACCACAATGTCAGGGTAGGTGTAGTGGCGGTTGGCTTCGACGGCCAGCTGCACGGTTTCCATTATCACCTGACAGCGTTTGCCGCGCAGGGCCGGGCGCAACGCCAACACAAAGTTCTGCGCAATGGTATTGTGGGCGATGCTCTCACCCGCCATTGCAAATACCTCGCCCTCGAAAAACTCGTGGCGCAGGTTGCTTTGGGCTTCTAAAGCAAAGTATTCCTCCGTTGTGTAGCGGTGCGGCTGTAGCTCAGGGTGTCCCATAGAAACCAAAGATAGATAGCAGCAGCCCGGCAGAGGATGGGTACGTGGCTCTGGTAGTTCAACGCCAGCTGTGCAACAACGAAACGCAAAATGGGTGCGTCGGTGCCCATTCCATTGACGCTGCAACGCGCTTGGTACCACCTGTCCGCTACCTTGCGGCCGGCCCAATCAGCCGTTCTTCCTTATGCTTCTTCACCATGCCAAAACTTACTGACTCTGATAGGGCCCGGCTGTATCTGGTTTCCAAACTTCCGCCGTTTGCGCCTAAAGCGCCCGTTGTTCCGCCCGCATCCGTGTTGCGCATCGTCATCATCCGGCACGGCGAGAAGCCTGCCGAGGGCGATAACCTTTCCTGCGCCGGCCTCAACCGGGCGCTGGCCCTGCCCGCCGTCCTCAACCAGCTGATGCCGTCGCCGCCCAACCTCACCTTCGTGCCCGTCATCGGCACCAACGACAAGGACACCACCCGCGTGCGGATGCTGCAAACCGTGATGCCCTACGCCGTGCAGCACAACCTCACCATCAACAGCGACTTTATGGTGGCCAACACCAAGGCATTTGCCCGGCAGCTGCGCCAGCTCCGGGGCACCGTGCTGGTGGTGTGGGAGCACAACAGCATCGTGGAAATTGCGCAGGATTTGGGCCTCGAAGACGTGTCGGACTGGCCCGATACCGATTTCGACAGCATCTGGACCATTAGCTTCAGCGGCGGCGGGGCCAAGGGCAAGGCCAAGCGCCCCGTGCTGAGCCGGTCCCGCCAGCACATTCGCCCCTCGGCTATTTGCCCGGGCCAGGGCACCTGATGCGCTGCCGCTGGTGAAAGTGCCGGTCCCCCTGGGGTGTTCCAAAATCCTGCGGCCCTCGTTTGGCGCGGAAGCCCGGTTTTGGGGTTGGCAGTTGGCCGTTTGAGGAAGTAGCTCGGCCGAAATAGGGCCGTCCGGGGGTGGGGGGTGCGCCGGGGGGCGCCTGCCGGAAGCTACCGACGGGCGATAATCGCGGCTGGCAGGTCGTGAGGCGAATAATCATAACTTTTTCGCCTGTCTTAAACCCCTAAGTGCCTAAGGTTTCGTAAATTGGTAGTTCCATCGCCCATCGAGAATTCCCTTACGTATGAAGCCTACTATTACCTTATTGATGCTCGTTTTGCTGGCCCTGACGGGCTGCATGACCACCCGCGAAGCCCGGGTAGATTCGGATTATAGCTACCGGGGCAATTTTCGCCACTACCGCACCTACGATTTCGTGACTGGCACCGGCCTCACCTCCGACACCAGCAGCCTGGGCGAATCCGTGCGCGAAGCCATTCAGCAGCGCTTCCTGGCCCAGGGCTACCGCCGGGCCAAGCGCCGCCCCGATATGCTGGTGAACTTCCGGCTGTACCAGGGCGACATGAAATTCCATGGTTTCCAGCAGGAAGACCTCAGCCAGTGGATTAAACGCAACATCGAGGAAACCGACGACACCCCCCGGGAAGACCGCCAGGGCTACGAGCCCATTCGCCTGCTGCTGGCCGAAGGCACCCTCCTGGTTACCCTCATCGACGTAAAAACCAACCGCGCCGTCTGGAATGGCTACGCCTCTGGCGTGACCGTGCCCGAAGGCCCCATGGGCGAAGTCGTGCTCCGCCGCTCCGTGCGCTCCATCCTGGACCGCTATCGCATTTTCACCGAGGAGTTTGCCAACGGCAACATGGGCGGTAACGGCGCCAGCGACACGGAGCGGTAGCGCGGACTTTTAGTCCACGAATAGGCTAAGGAGCTGTTTTAAGTTAGCGAAGAACACCGCTGAAACGGTGTAGAGACGCATCTTTGCGTCTTGTCGTTGAAGGAAAGCCGCGCCGGTTAGTCGCCTGCCGTTCAACGAGGAGACACAAACAGATTCTAAACGCCCTGCATGATGACCTGCGGACTACAAGTCCGCGCTACGCCGTGCCTGAATCAGTTCGGCGGCGATGCTGATGGCAATTTCCTCGGGGGTCTGGCTCTGGATGGGCAGGCCGATGGGGCCGCGCAGCCGCGCAATCTCCGTTTCTGAAAATCCGGCTTCCCGCAGGCCCCGGCGCAGCTCCGCCACCTTCACGGTGCTGCCCATCACGCCCAGGTAGCGGTAGGGGTGGCCCTGCCGGGTACGACCCTGCTGGGCGTGGTGCAGCAGGTGGCGCAGCACCACGGCATCGGTGCGGTAGCCCACGGTCATCACTACCACGTAGCGGTGCGGGCCGGCGGGGATTTCGGCGGCCACTTTTTCGTAGTCGATAACGCGGCGGTGGTGGGCCGCGTGGTTGCTGTCGAGCGTGGGCAGGTCGAGCCGGTCGTCGAGCACGGTCAGCTCAAAGTCCAGCGCGGCCGCCACGTTGGAAAGCGCTAGGCTGACGTGGCCGCCGCCCACAATGGTGAGCTGGTCGCGGAAGCCCAGCCGCTCGCGGTAGCACCACGCCGCGCCCGCCAGGTAGTCACAGAAGCCGGCCAAGTCGGTTGCCGCCACAGTGGCCGCTCCATCAGTCGCGACAGTTGCGGGCAGCAGAAACCGGAGCCCGTTTGCCGCGCTCCATTCCAGAAAGCCCCCGCCGAGCGACTGCAAAGCGATTTCGATGGCTGTTACGGCGTCTAAATCAGTGGGCCGCAGTGGCCAGAGCAGCACGTCCTGCTCGCCCGAGCACATCATACCGGAGCGGTCGGCGGGCGCTTCCCGGCGGTGCACCTGGGGCCGCAGCAGGGGCGTAGCATCGCCGGATTGCAGGCGCTGGCGGGCCAGCTCCACCCACTTGTGCTCCATAATGCCCCCGCCAATGGAGCCGGCCACGGTGTCGGCCGTCACGGCCATTTTGAAGCCCTGGCGGCCGGGGCTGCTGCCCTCGCTGCGCAGCACGGCCAGCAGGGCCACGGGCGTGCCGGCCCGCAGGCAGGCGGCAGCAAGGGTCCAGACGGGCAGGTCGCGGGGAGAGGCGGGCATATTATTTATTCAGCGCCCCCTGATTAATCCAGCATCCAATCAGGTCGCGCTCTTCCTGGGTAATCTGGGTTTTGTTGTTCTGGGGCATCGTCTTGGTTACCACCACGCGCTGCATGATTTTATCCTTGAGGCGGATAATATCCTCCGGCGTGTCGTAGACCACGCCGTTGGGGGGCGACTTGAAGACGTCATCGGTCGGATTCTTTGAGTGGCACTGGATGCAGCGTTTTTGCACAATCATGTTCACCTGGCTTATGCTCACCTGCTGGGTGCAGGCGCTGCCGCCGGCCGCGCTGCCCGACTGCGCGGGCGGGGCCGTCACGAACACCACCGCCAGCAGCAGGGCCACGGCGGCGGGCAGCACCCACACGGCCGAGTCGGTCTGGTGCTTTTCGCGCAGGTTCAGCCAGTGCTTCACGCCGGCCGTGCCCAGCGTGATGGCCGCCAGAATGGCCCACGGATAGGCGTGCCCGAAGGTGCTGGGAAAGTGGTTGCTCACCATCACAAACAGCACGGGCAGCGTGAAGTAGTTGTTGTGCAGCGAGCGCGCCAGGGCATTTTTGCCCAGCTGCGGGTCGAGGGGTGTGCCTTCGGTGGCCGCCTTCACCATGGCTTTTTGGGCCGGAATAATGGTGAAGTACACGTTGCCCACCATCAGCGTGCCCAGCATGGCCCCGAAGTGCAGGTAGGCCGCCCGGGCGCTGAACACCTGCGCATAGAAAAACGCAAACGCCGTGGCAACAATAAACCCAACGACCATAAACCACTTGCTGCGCACGAGCGCCGTGCGGCTCAGTCCATCGTAAATCAGCCAGGCCACCACAAACGAACCTACCCCGAGGCCCACGCCTGCCAGCGGCGAAATATCCAGCACGCGCGGGTCAATCAGCATCGAGCTGGCGTTGAAATAGTACACCACGAACAGCAGGCTGAACCCCGACAGCCAGGTGAAATAGGCCTCGTACTTAAACCAGTGCAGGTTTTTGGGAATAACCTTGGGGGCCGACTTATACTTCTCCAGGTAATAAAACCCGCCGCCGTGCACGGCCCAGAGGTTGCCGGCCAGCTCGTCGCGCACGTTTTCGGTGCGGTTGAGGGCGTTTTCGAGAAACACGAAGTAGAACGAAGCCCCAATCCAGGCAATGCCGAAGGTGATGTGCATGAGGCGCACCACGATGTTGAGCCACTCCAGAATGTGGCCGGCCCAGGGCGTGTCGCGGGCCAGCACCCAGGCCGTGCCCACGGCGGCCAGCACCGCCAGCAGCATCAGCAGGTAGGAGTAGCCGGCCAGCGTCGAGCCATTCTCGCCCACCACGCCGCCATCGGGCCGGGTTTTAGCCACCCGCTGCAAGGCGAAGATGACACCCAGCAGCAGCAAAAACGTGAGCAGCAGGGCAAACAGGGTAACGTATTGAATCATAGGGGTAGGCGGGTAATGGGGAGTTTTGGGGTAGGAGGGGAGGATGTAAATTATTCAGAACGTCATGCCTAATCTGGCGTCCGCGTAGCCGAAGCCTCTCTACCGCTTCGCCCTTCACCGTCAACCTCACCCCCGGCCCCGCTCCAAAAAAAAGGGGGCACCGGTCTTGCTCCAGACGAAAATCGTCAGGCTCCCCTCTCTTTTGGAGAGGGGCCGGGGGTGAGGTTGCGCCGGGCGAACGACTAGCCTAATGTTCTAATTAATTAAACCGGGAAAAAGCCCCCAATTTAGCGCCAAATTCCGCTACTATGTCAACTCTTGCTTTGCGCAGTCAACGCGTGGTCACACCCGAGGGCGAGCGCGCCGCCACCATCCTCATCGAAAACGGCCGCATCAGCGCCCTGCTGCCCTACGAGGCCGAAATCGCGGCCGATTCGGTGCTCGACGTGGGCCACCGCGCCGTGCTGCCCGGCGTGATTGACCCGCACGTGCACATCAACGAGCCGGGCCGCACCGACTGGGAGGGCTTCGACACGGCTACCCGCGCCGCGCTGGCCGGCGGCCTCACTAGCTTGGTCGATATGCCGCTGAATTCTGCGCCGGTCACGACATCGGTAGCCAATCTGGAGCTTAAAAAAGCTGCTACCAAGGGCCAGCTGCACTGCAACGTGGGCTTCTGGGGTGGCGTGGTGCCGGGCAATGCGGCCGATATTGAGCCGCTGATTGCGGCCGGCGTACTGGGCTTTAAAGCGTTTCTCACGCACTCCGGGATTGACGATTTTCCCAATGCCACGGAGGATGATTTGCGGCGCGTGATGCCGATTTTGGCGCGGCACAGGCTGCCGCTGCTGGTGCACTGCGAGTTATCCGAAGACAATGACGACTGGAAGAAAAACGACCACCGCTCGTACCCCAACTACCTGGCCTCGCGCCCCAAAAAGTGGGAGGATGATGCTGTGAATATGATGATTCGCCTGTGCGAGGAGTTCGACTGCCCGGTGCACATCGTGCATCTGTCGTCGGCCGATTCCATTGCGCCCATTGCTGTCGCCAAGGCCCGGGGCTTGCCGCTAACGGTGGAAACCGGCCAGCACTACCTCTATTTCAACGCCGAAGACATTGCCGACGGCCAGACGCAGTTTAAGTGCGCCCCGCCCATCCGCGAGCGGGCCAACAACGAGCAGCTGTGGGCTGCCTTGCAGGCCGGCATAATCGACTTCGTGGCCACCGACCATTCGCCCGCGCCGCCTGATTTGAAGCAGCTCGAAAGCGGCGACTTTACCACTGCCTGGGGCGGCATTGCCTCGCTGCAGCTGGCCCTGCCGGTGCTCTGGACGGCCGCCCGGCCGCGCGGGGCCAGCCTGAGCGACATGGCCCGCTGGCTGAGCGCCAACCCGGCGAAGCTGGCGGGCCAAAGCGAGAAAAAGGGCCGGATTGCGCCCGGCTTCGACGCCGATTTAATCGTTTTTGACCCCGAAATGACCTTTGTGGTGAGCGAGGAGCTGATTCAGCACAAACACAAAGTGTCGCCTTACATTTGCCAGGAATTGGCGGGCGTGGTGGAATTAACTTTTCTCATGGGCGAGCAGGTTTTTCAGCGTCCCGATTTCACTCATCTCAACCACGGCCAGTTTTTAATCCGGTAGCGGAATGCAGCACGAATACACAGCCCGCGCCGAGCAGATTATGCGGCGCATCCAGGAGCTGGCGGCCATCAGCGAAGACGCCGATGGCGTGACGCGCACCTTTGGCACGCCCGCCTTCCTGGAGGGCCGCGCCCTGGTGCAAAGCTGGTTTGAAGCTGCCGGCCTGCCCACCCGCGTCGACGGCATCGGCAACCTGCGCGCCCGGCTGGAAAGCCCGAACCGCGACGCCAAAACCTTCGTGCTGGCCTCGCACATTGATACCGTGGTGAACGCCGGTAAATTCGATGGCCCGCTAGGCGTGCTCATGGGCCTCGATTTGCTGGAAAACCTGCTGGCGCAGAAAGCCGAGCTGCCGTTTCATATCGAACTCATTGCCTTCAGCGACGAGGAAGGCGTGCGCTTCCACACTACCTACCTGGGCAGCCAGGTGGTGACCGGGGCCTTCGACCACGCCCTGCTGGGCCGGTGTGACGAGGCGGGCATCTCCCTCGACCAGGCGCTGGAAGCCATGGGCGGCAATGCCTCGCAGCTTTCGTTGGATGCCATTCCGGCCGCCGAGTGGCTGGGCTATTTCGAGCTGCACATTGAGCAGGGCCCGGTGCTCTGGGAGCGCAACGTGCCGGTGGCGCTGGTGACGGCCATTGCCGGCCAGCGGCGCGTCGAGCTGACCTTTACGGGCATGGCCGGCCACGCCGGCACTGTGCCCATGGCCATGCGCCAGGATGCTCTGTGCGCCGCCGCCGAGTTTGTGCTCATCGCCGAGCAGTTTGCGCAGGTGCACGGCCGGGGTCTGGTGGCCACGGTGGGCAAGCTGGCCATCAGCCACGCGGCCAGCAACGTAATTCCCGGCGCGGTAACGTGCAGCCTCGACCTGCGCAGCCCCGACGAGCAGCAGCTGGCCCAGGCCTACGATTTCCTGCACAGCCACGCCGAGGCCCTGGCCCTGCAGCGCAACGTGGCGCTGGAGTGGAAGCTGGTGCAGCAAACCGCGCCCGTGGCCTGCGATGGCCATCTGAACACCCTGCTGGCCCGGGCCATTGCCGATGCCGGCTACGAAACCATCTCGCTGGTGAGCGGTGCCGGCCACGATGCCGTGCCCGTATCGTTCGTGGCACCGGCCACCATGCTGTTTATTCGCTGCTACAAAGGCATCAGCCACAACCCGCTGGAGGACGTGGAAATGCCCGATTTGGCCGCCGCAGTTGAGGTGGCCGAACGGTTTTTAAATGAATTAAAAATTAAAAATGAAGAATTAAAAATGGGCTGATAATGCTCAGAATATTTCTCAAGTAATTTTTAATTCTTCATTTTTAGTTTTTAATTCCATTTATGGAAATGTCTGCCCTGACGCGTTCGGTTACGAAGCGCAACCACGCCATCATCGCCCCCGACGGCTACATCAACAGCAACGTGCCCGGCTGGACTGGCTGCACCGTCAACGTCATCATCAATGAGCAGATGGGCGCGCATTTGTGTCAGACCCTCGTTACCCTCAGCGCCGGCGGCCAGCTGCTGGGCAAAACCGAGGCTTCGCAGATTTTCTTCTACGTGGTGGAGGGCGAATGCCAGGCAGCCGTGGGCGGCGAAACCCGGATTCTGACGGCCGGTCAGTACGTGTATGTGCCCGTAGGGCAGGCGTATGGCTTCGCCAATGCCGCGCCCGATACGAAGATTCTCACGTTCCACAAGGTGTATGAGCCCCTGGCGGACCAGGCCACGCCCAGCATTCATTGGGGCGAGCGCGACCTGAGCAAAGCACCCGTGTACATGAACGACGAGGCCCTGCGCATCCAGGAGCTGCTGCCGAATGAGCTGGGCTTCGACATGGCCGTGAACATCTTCACCTACGGCATTGGCGGCAACCTGCCCATGGTGGAAACGCACATCATGGAACACGGCCTGATGTACCTCGAAGGCCAGGCCATCTACATGCTCGACCAGTGCTGGTACCCGGTAAAAAAGGGCGATTCCATCTGGATGGCCCCGTATTGCCAGCAGTGGGCCACAGCCATGGGGCAGGAGCCGTCGGTGTATATCTATTATAAGAACGTGAATCGGTTCCCGACGGTGCGGTAGGCGTCACCTCACCCCCCGGCCCCCTCTCCCGCGGAGAGGGAGAGCCTGACGGTTTGTAGCACATGCTTTAGCTTGTGCATCGTTGCGCGGTCCCGGTACAAGCTAAAGCATGTGCTACAAGCGCAGAACCGGTGCCCCCTCTCCGCGGGAGAGGGGGTCAGGGGGTGAGGTGACCCGCCAGAACAAGCAACCCATGAAACTCATCGAGCAGTTACTTTCGTCGCTGGCGTGGCTGCAGCTCTTCATCGCCCCGGCCCTGATTGGCAGCTTCCTCGGCCTGCTGCTCTGGCTGAATTTCCGTAGCGGCTGGGGCGTGGTCGGGGGCGGCATCCTAGCGCTGCTGGGCATCGGGGTTGGTATTGCCTTCGCCGAGAAAGCTCGCCGAGGCAAAGGCACCATTGAATTTATGTCGCGCACCAGCGCCCACCCTGAGCTATACCGCGACGACAAAAAGAACCAAGCATGACCCTCCCCGAACTTAACCACCTCCCCAAGCCCGCCCTCGCCGCCGCCCTGCAAACCTGCTGCGGCTCCACCGCGTGGGTCGAAAACATGCTCGCCGCCTTCCCCATCTCCGACGTGGAAACGTTGATGGACGAAGCCAAAACCCAATGGAATAAACTAAGCGAAGCCGACTGGCGCGAAGCCTTCACCCACCACCCTAAAATTGGCGGCGATGTGGAAGCCCTGCGCGCCAAATTCGCCAGCACCAGCACCTGGGCCGAGGGCGAGCAGGCTTCGGTGAAACAGGCTTCGCAGGAAACGCTGGAAGCACTAGCCGCCGGAAATGCCGCGTACGAAAAGAAATTCGGTTACATATTTATTGTGTGCGCCACCGGCAAATCGGCCGAAGAAATGCTGGCATTGCTGCAAGCCCGGCTAACTAATAAGTCGGAAGATGAAATTTTAATTGCCGCCGGCGAACAGGATAAAATTACCCGTATTCGTCTCGAAAAACTCCTTGCCGCATGAGCCAGATAACCACTCATATTCTCGATACGACGAAAGGCAAACCCGCTGTGGGCGTGGCTATTGCCCTGTGGCAGCAGGTCGGTGATTATTGGCAGGAAATTGCGGCCGGGGTGACAAACTCCGATGGTCGGATTCCCGATTTATTGCCGAAGGAAAAGCAGTTGGAACCCGGCGTTTATAAAATGAAATTCGAGACCCAGGAATATTTCGCGCAGGACGGCACCGCGAATTTTTATCCCTTCGTGGAAATCGTTTTTAACGTGACTGGTAATGAGCATTACCATGTGCCGCTGCTGCTGAACCCGTTTGGGTATTCCACTTATCGCGGGTCGTGATAGAACGTCATGCCGAGCATACCAGGAACCCGCGTCATGCCGAGCGCAGCCGAGGCATCTCGCTCGCTTCGTTGCAATACCATTGATTACTGCTGCAAGCGAGATGCCTCGGCTGCGCTCGGCATGACGTTCAGGTTGGGCGCACCTGACAACCGAAAACTGACAACGAACAACCAGATTCCCACCATGAAACTCAGCTTACCCGAATCCGACAAAGCCGCCCTGCTCGATGAGCTGGGCACGGCCAATATTCAATTCCAGAAAACCTACCCCGGCGACCGGCCCGACCGCCAGCCCGTGCACACCGTGTACGGCGGCGCCAACCTCTTCAAGGCCGATACCTGCGTGAAAATCGGCGACATCGCCCTCCAGAACCTGCTCACCTACGCCCCCAACTTCGTGGAGCTGGCCCGCGTGCTCCAGTTTAAAAACCACGAGCACCTGCCGCACCTTGAGGCCGACATAGCCGCCCTCACGGCCAAGCTCGATGCGATGAGCCCGGAGGACCGCAAGCAGGAGCCCGCCTGGTTGGCCTATTCGGTGTACAACAAGATTGTGGCGAAGCTGAAGTGCGAGGCCGTGGAAGACTTCCGCATCGACTTCGAAGACGGCTTCGGCAACCGGCCCGATGCCGAGGAGGACGAAACTGCTGTGCGCGCCGCCCAGGAAGTAGTCAAGGGCATGACGCAGGGTACGCTTTCGCCGTTTATCGGCATTCGCATCAAGCCCTTCACCGAAGACCTGAAGGCGCGCGGCGTGCGCACGCTGGACATTTTCCTGACCACGCTGCTGGCCGAAACCGGCGGCAAGCTGCCCGCCAATTTTGTGGTGATGCTGCCTAAGGTGACCATCCCCGAGCAGATGACTACCCTGGTGCGCCTATTCGAGCTGCTGGAGCAGGCCAACGGCCTGGCACCCGGCACCCTCAAAATGGAAACGATGGTGGAGGCCACCCAGATTATCATGGACGAAGAAGGGCGCAACCCGCTCATGCGCATCATCCGGGCCAGCGAGGGGCGCTGCATCGCGGCCCACTTCGGCACCTACGACTACACGGCCAGCTGCGGCATCACGGCCAAGTATCAGACCATGGGCCACCCCGTGAACGACTTCGCCCACCACATGACCAAAGTGGCCCTCGGCAGCACCGGCATCTGGCTCTCAGATGGCGCTACCAACGTGATGCCCATCGGTCCGCACCGCGGCGACAACCTGACGTTTGCCCAGCTGCGCGAAAACCGCGAGTCGGTGCACAACGCCTGGCGCCAGGCTTACGACCACACCACGCACTCGCTCATCAACGGCTTCTACCAGGGCTGGGACCTGAACCCCGCCCAGCTGCCCATGCGCTACGCCGCTACCTACAACTTCTTCCTGAGCAGCTACGACGACGCCGTTTTCCGCCTGAAAACCTTCGTGGAGCGCGCCGCCATCTCCACGCTCACCGGCGACATTTTCGACGACGCCGCCACCGGTCAGGGCCTGCTCAACTTCTTCCTCAAAGCCCTGAACTGCGGCGCGATTTCGGAAGAGGAAATACTGGCCACCGGCCTCACCCTGGAAGAGGTGCAGACCCGCTCGTTCTTCCGCATTCTGGAAGGACGGCGCGCGAAGGCATAGCACGCGGCCAGAACGGGATTATTCAAACGAAAAGAGCCAACTGCATTTAGCAGTTGGCTCTTTTCGTTTGAGCCTGCTTTGTCGTCCAGCTGAGTATTTGGTTGCCATTGCACCGCAAATTGCCGGGTGGTTTGGGCGCTGGCTGGCAATGAATCGCAATCCATCGCGGGCACCGGCTTCTGCAGCAGTTTCTCAGGTCTTGGCTAATCCTTATGATTGCTGCTACCGGCTGGTTTTGAGGGATTAATAGTTGTGGTGCCGGTATTAGGCCCACAGCCCGCGCCTGGGGGTTTTACTGCAAACGTTTACGTAAAAAAGCGTAGGTTAAAATGGATAATAGCCGCATGTTTACAGGGAGTTAACCTCCCTGATACAATTCCCACCTTGGCCTATGCGAACCAGTACTCTTTTACTAATACCACTGGCCGCAACGGCGGCCCTTACGGCGCAGGCCCAGACCCGGCAGGTGACCGGCACGGTCCTGAGCGCCGCCGACCGCTCGCCCCTGCCCGGCGTGTCGGTGCTGGTGAAAGGCACCAACGTGGGCACCGCCACCGGTGGCGACGGTACGTTTAGCCTGCCGGTGGCAGGCAACGAGGCCGTGTTGGTCTATTCTTTTGTCGGTTTCGAAACCGTGGAAGTGCGCGTGGGCAGCAGCTCGACCGTGGAGCCGGTGCGGCTCACGGAGAAGAGCACCAGCCTCAACGACGTGGTGGTGGTGGGCTACGGCACCCAGCGCCGGCAGGACCTGACCGGCTCGGTGGCCTCCATCTCGGCCGCGCAGGTGGCCGAGGTGCCCATCAGCCGGCCCGAGCAGATTTTGCAGGGCCGCGTGAGCGGCGTGCAGGTGACGCAAACCAACTCCGAGCCCGGCGGCGGCTTGTCCATCCGCATCCGGGGCACCAATTCCATCAACTCCGGCAACGAGCCGCTGTTTGTGATTGACGGCTTCCCCGGCGCGGGCGATTTGAACTCCATCAACCCCTCCGATATCGAGAGCATTGAGGTGCTGAAGGACGCTTCGGCTACGGCCATCTACGGCTCGCGCGGGGCCAATGGCGTGGTGATTGTGACCACCAAAAAGGGCAAGGCCGGCCGCAACGTCATCGACTTTGAGGCCTACACCGGCGTGAACATCGTGCGCAAGCCCTACGAGCTGCTGAACGCCACCCAGTTTGCCACCTACCTCAACGAGGTGCAGACCCTGAACAACGCCGAAAATACCTCGCCCCGCGCCCTGCCCTACACCCCGGAGCAGATTGCCGCCCTGGGCGAAGGCACCAACTGGCAGAAGGAGATTTTCCGCACCGCGCCCATGAACAACTACCAGCTGGGCTTTAGCGGGGGCACTGATGCCACGCGCTATAACATGAGCTTCAACTACTTCGACCAGCAGGGCATCATCATCAACTCGGGCTTCAAGCGGGCTTCGGTGCGCCTGAACCTGGACCGGAAGGTGAGCGAGAAGGTCAATTTCAGCTTTACCAGCCAGCTCTCGCGCACCAGGCAGCAGCGGGCCAACGTGAACACCGACGGCGGCAGCAACGGCGGTACCGTGCTCGACGCCCTGCGCTTCAACCCGGCCGTGCCCGTGCGCGACGCCAGCGGCAACTACACCCTCGATAACCAGCCCCAGCCCTACGTGGAAATCGGCGGCAACCCGGTGGCCTACGCCGAGCAGGTGCGCAACGAGGTAACCGTGCTGCGCGGCCTGCTGAACGTGGCCGCCACCTACGAAATACTGCCCGGCCTGAAGCTGCGCCTGGCCGGCGGCACCGACATCAACAACAACGTGGCCGACCAGTACATCCCCTCCACGGTGTACCAGGGGGCGAATACCAACGGTTTCGCCTCCAAAAGTTCCTCCACGAGCTACAGCTGGCTGAACGAGAACACGCTGACCTACGACCGCAAGCTCAACGAAAACAACGCCCTGAACGTGGTGACCGGCCTCACGTTTCAGGAATTCAACTTCGACCGCTACAATGCTTCGGTCAGCAACCTGTTTACCAATGCCTTGAGTAATGACAACCTGGGCATTGGGGGCAATGTGCTGACGCCGGGTTCGGGCCGCAATTCCAACACGCTGGCCTCGTACTTCGGGCGGGTGAACTACCGGCTCATGGAGAAATACCTGTTCACGTTCACGATGCGGGCCGATGGCTCGTCGCGCTTCGGTACCAATAACAAGTGGGGCTACTTTCCGTCGGCGGCGGTGGCTTACCGGGTTATCGACGAGAACTTTATGAAGGCGATGCCCGTGTTCACGGACCTGAAGGTGCGGGCCAGCTACGGCGTGACCGGCAACCAGGAAATCGGCTCCTATCAGTCGCTGGCCCGCTACGGCCTCAACCCGTACACGGCCGGCACCACCCGTTTGGTGGGCCTCACGGCGGCCAATATTCCCAACCCCGACCTGACCTGGGAATCGACGGCCTCGACCGACGTGGGCATCGACATTGGCTTCCTGAAAAACCGGATTTTGCTCACGGCTGATTATTACTACAAGAAAACCAGCGACTTGCTGCTGCAGGTGTCCATTCCGCAAACCTCGGGCTTCTCCAGCATCCTGCTCAACTCGGGCAGCGTGCAGAACAAGGGCTTCGAGCTGGGTGTGAACACGGTGAACGTGGAGGGTGCCCGCTTCGGCTGGAAAACCAACCTGAACTTCTCGCTGAACCGCAACAAAGTGCTGGACCTGAACGGCGAATACGAGCGGTTCGTGGGGCAGTCGAGCGGCAGCGTGTTTCCGGGCGCGGCCGGCAACACCGGCATTCTGCGCGTGGGCGAGCCCATTGGAGCCTTCTACGGCTACCAATTTCAGGGCATCTGGCAAACCCAGCAGGAAATCACCGAGAGCGGCATCACCGACAAAGTGCGCCCCGGCGACCCCCGCTACGCCGACAACAACGGCAACAAGCGCATCGATGCCGGCGACCGCGTTATCGTGGGCCAGGCCCAGCCCAAGTTCATCTATGGCGTCACCAACAACTTCACCTTCGGGGGGCTGAGCCTGAGCGTGTTCATCCAGGGCGTGCAGGGCAGCAGCGTGCTCAACCTGAACCGCTACGAGCTGGAATCGGGGTTTGTGGCCCCCAACAAGGTGATAGCTGTGCTGGACCGCTGGACCGGCCCCGGCACCAGCAACACCATTCCCAAGGCTAACAGCGTGCTGCGCCGCCAAACCGGCATCACGAGCGATGTGGTGGAAGACGGCAGCTTTGTGCGCCTGAAAACGGCCACCATCAGCTACACCATTCCGGTGCCGGCGGGCATGGGCAAAACGGTGAAATCGGCCAGCATCTACGTGACTGGTCAGAACCTGATTACCCTCACCAAATACACCGGCTACGACCCCGAGGTGAACTCCTTCGGTAACTCCAACCTGAGCCTGAACACGGACTACAATGCCTTTCCCAGCTCCCGGACCTACATCGCCGGCATCAGAATCGGCTTCTAACCCTTCCCACCCAGGCATTCCTTATTCCGCTTCGATATGAAAAAGAACCTCGTTCTACTCAGTTTGCTTACCCTGGGCCTGCTTTCTTCCTGTGAAAAATTTCTGGAAGAAAAGCCCTACGATTTCCTCACGGCCTCCAACTTTTACCAGAATGAAGGCGACGCCGTGGCGGGCCTCAACGGCGCGTTTTCCATCATGCAGCAGCAGCGCCACTACGGCCGCACGGCCTGGCTGGTGCAGGAGCTGGGCGGCGAGTACATTGAGGTGGTGGGCGCCACCACCGGCGACCGCGCCGAGCTGAACCGCTACACTTACACGGCCAATAACGGCGAAATTTCCTTCTGGTGGAGCAGCACCTACCTGATGATTGCGCGGGCCAACGACGTGATTCAGAAGGTGCCGCCCATCAACATGGACGCGGCCCGCAAAAACAACCTGGTGGGCAACGCCCGCTTCCTGCGGGCGCTGGGCTACTTCGAGCTGGTGCGCAGCTTCGGGGCCGTGCCCCTGATTCTGGCCCCGGTGAGCGGCCCCAACGACGACCTGCGCCCCGCCCGCACGCCCACCGCCGGGGTGTACAACCAAATTATCGACGACCTGAAGTTTGCCGAAGCCAATTGCCTGCCCGAGAACCAGATTGCGGCTACCAGCAAAGGCCGGGTATCGAGCGGGGCGGCGGCCGCCCTGCTGGCCAAAGTCTACCTGACCCGCGCTAGCAGCGCCGATGCGCAGGCCGGCGACAATGCCGACGCGCTGGCCGCCGCCAACCGCGTCATTGGGACCAATCTCTACAGCCTGCTGCCCGTGTTTGGCGACGTGTTCAGCGCCGACAAGGAAAACGGGGCCGAGCACATCTTCTCGGTGCAGTTTGACCTGCCGCCGAACGTGGGCAACATCATTGTGCGGCAGTACCTGTCGGCGGCGGGCGGCGGCTTCGGCTCGTTTACGGCTACCGACCAGTTTGCCAATTCCTACGCCACCGCCGATGTGCGCAAGGACTGGACGCTGACCAACAAGGCCGGTACGGCCACGCTGGCGCAATACTACTTCAACAAGTTCCGGGACGACAAGCGCATCGGCAACGACTCGCGGGCCAACTGGCTGATTCTACGCTTCGCCGATGTGCTGCTGATGCAGTCCGAGGCCCTCAACAACCTCAACGCCGCCGACCCAACCAAGTACACCGGCATCAACCGGGTGCGGGTGCGGGCCGGACTGGCCCCGCTGCCCACCACGGCCACCAGCAAGGCGGCCTTTGTTGACCAACTGGTACAGGAGCGCGCCTGGGAGTTTGCCCAGGAAGGCCACCGCCGCTTCGACCTGTTGCGCCTGGGCCGCCTGCAGCAGGTGGAGCAGACCGTGCTCGGCCGTGCCGTGCCGACCAATGCCCTGCTGCTGCCCCTGCCGCAGGGCGAAATCCTGCTGAACCCCAGCCTGGTGCAAAACCCCGGTTTTTGATGCGGGCCCTACGTTTTCGCTGGGCCGTATCGGCATCGCGCATTCTGGCGGGGGCGCGCCCGTTGCTGCTGGTGGGGCTACTCGCGCTGGCGGGCCCCGCTTGTGCCCAAAAGGCTCCGGATATTCCCGTGGCCCAGGTGGTGGCGCTGGCCGAAACCCAGTACGCCGCCCTGCTGCGCCAGTACCCGGACAGCACCCGGCAGCCCCGCAGTACCAACGCCGACGGCTCGCTGCAGCTCACCAGCAGCCGCAACTGGACCAGCGGGTTCTTCGCCGGCAACCTCTGGTACCTGGCCCGCTTCACGGGTAAGGACGCGTGGCGCCGCCGCGCCACCGCCCGCACCGCAACCCTGGAAGCGGAAAAAAACACCACCAACACCCACGACCTGGGCTTTATTCTGAACACCTCTTTCGGCCAGGGCTACGCGCTGACGCAGCGCCCGGAATACCGCGCCGTCGTGCTGCAGGCCGCGGCTACGCTGGTGCGCCGCTTCAACCCCACGGTGGGGGCGTTGCGCTCCTGGGACTTTGCACCGTTCACCTATCCGGTCATCGTCGATAACCTGATGAACCTGGAAATGCTGTTTTCGGCCAGCAAGCTCAGCGGTGATACCAGCTTCGCCCACATCGCCAAAACCCACGCCAATACCGACCTCAAGTACCGCTTCCGCGAGGACTACAGCACGTTTCACGTGCTCGATTTTGACCCCGCCACCGGCCAGCTACGCAAGCAAATGACCCATCAGGGCTACGCCGATAACTCCTGCTGGGCCCGGGGGCAGGCCTGGGCCATCTACGGCTACGCCATGCTCTACCGCTACACCCGCGACCCGCGCTACCTGGCGGCCTCCCGGCACGCCGCCGATTACTTCATCAAACAAACCAATAAAATCGCGGACCACATTCCGTACTGGGATTTCAACGCGCCCGACATCCCCAACGCTCCGCGCGATGCCTCGGCCGCCGCCGTGGCCGCTTCGGGCCTGCTGGAGCTGAGCAAGTACGCCCGGAACCCGAAGCAGTATTATGCGGCCGCCACGGCCATGCTCAGCAGCCTGTGCTCGCCGCAGTACCTGGCCGCGCCGGGCACCAACAACTTCTTCCTGCTGAAGCACAGCACCGGCAACAAGCCCGCTGGCTCGGAAATCGATGTGCCTTTGGTTTACGCCGATTATTACCTGCTGGAAGCCCTGTGGCGCTACCAGCATTATGCTACCCTGGTATTTGCCAAGTAGGGGCTGTTTAGGGTTTCAAAATCTGTCATCCTGAGCTTGCGAAGGACCTTATCAAGTTCGTGCGATTTAGAACCAAGCATAAAAAAGCAGTTGTAATAAGGTCCTTCGCAAGCTCAGGATGACAAACGACGAAAAAATCGAAACCCTAAACGGGCTCAGAATATCTCAAGTGACTATTGCTCCCCGAATGAATCGAAATAAACTCTTCCTGGCCTTACTGTGCCTGGCCAGCGGCCCGCTTCACGCCCAGAAAAGCCTCTACCACAAAGGCTGGGTCGACTTCAACAAAAACGGCCGGCGCGACGTGTACGAGGACGTGACCCAGCCGCTGGACAAGCGCGTGGACGACCTGCTGGCCCAGATGAATCTGGACGAAAAAACCTGCCAGATGGCCACGCTCTACGGTTTCGGGCGGGTGCTGAAGGACGAGATGCCCACCCCCGGCTGGAAAACCGAAGTCTGGAAAGACGGCATCGCCAACATCGACGAGGAGCTTAACGGCGTGCGCAACACCCCGAAAGCCGCCAGCAAATACACCTACCCGTTCAGCCGGCACGCCGAGGGCATCAATAACGTGCAGCGCTGGTTCGTGGAGGAAACGCGGCTGGGCATCCCCGTCGATTTCACCAACGAGGGCATCCACGGGCTGAACCACGACCGCGCCACGCCCTTGCCGGCGCCCATCGGCATCGGCAGCACCTGGAACAAGGCCCTGGTGCGCCGCGCCGGCGAAACCGTGGGCCGCGAGGCCAAAGCCCTGGGCTACACCAATGTGTACGTGCCCATTCTGGACCCCGCCCGCGACCCGCGCTGGGGCCGCGTGGTGGAATGCTACGGCGAAGACCCCTTCCTCATCGCGGAGCTGGGCAAGCAGATGGTCCTCGGCGTGCAGGGCCAGGGCGTAGCCGCCACGCTCAAGCACTTTGCCGTGTACAGCGTGCCCAAGGGCGGGCGCGACGGCAACGCCCGCACCGACCCGCACGTGGCCCCGCGCGAGCTGCACCAGATGTACCTGTACCCGTTTCGCCGCGTCATTCAGGAGGCCCACCCGCTGGGCGTGATGAGCAGCTACAACGACTGGGACGGCGTGCCCATCACCGGCAGCCACTACTTCCTGACGGAGCTGCTGCGCCAGCAATACGGCTTCGATGGCTACGTGGTGTCCGATAGTCGGGCGGTGGAGTTTATTGCGGATAAGCACCACGTCGCAACCGATTTCCTCGACGGCACCCGCCAGGCCGTAGAGGCTGGCCTGAACGTGTGGACCAACTTCTACACCCCCGCCACCTACATCAACAACGTGCGCGAGCTGGTGAAAACCGGCCGCCTGGCCCAGGCCACCGTCGATGAGCGGGTGCGCCAGGTCCTAAGCGTGAAATTCCGCCTCGGCCTCTTCGACCAGCCCTATGTACCCAACCCCCGGCAAGCCGACAAAACCGTGCACACGCCCGCCGATGAGGCCTTCGCCCTGCAAGCCAACCGCGAGTCACTCGTCCTGCTGAAAAACGAAAACGCCCGCCTGCCCCTGCAAAAAAGCCAGCTCAAAAACCTGCTCGTAGTGGGCCCGCTGGCCGATAATCCCGACCCCGCCATCAGCCGCTACGGCCCCTCGAACAACCCCGTCACCACCGTGCTCAAGGGCCTGCAGGCCGCCGCTGGCCCCGGCCTCACGGTGCAGTACGCCAAGGGCTGCGACGTAGTCTGCCCCGGCTGGCCCGATACCGAGCTGGTGCCCACGCTCCTGAGCCCCACTGAGCAGCAGGGCATTGCCGACGCTGTGGCCAAGGCCCAGGTCGCCGACGTCATCATCGCCGTACTGGGCGAGGACGACAAAACCGTGGGCGAAAGCCTCTCGCGCACCTCGCTCGACCTGCCCGGCCGTCAGCAGCAACTGCTGGAGGCCCTGCACGCCACCGGCAAGCCCGTGGTGTTGGTGCTCATTAACGGCCAGCCGCTCACTATAAACTGGGCGGCGCGCAACGTGCCGGCCATTTTGGAGGCGTGGTTCCCGAGCCCGTCGGGCGGTACGGCCATCGCCGAAGCGCTGTTTGGCGATTACAACCCCGGCGGCAAGCTCCCCATGACCTTCCCCAAAAGCACGGGCCAGATTGAGTTCAACTTCCCCTTCAAGCCTGCCTCCCAGGCCGACCAGCCCATTGCCGGTGACCCCAACGGCGGCGGCAAAACCGCCACCAACGGCCCAATCTATCCCTTCGGCTTCGGCCTGAGCTACACCACCTTCACCTACTCCAACCTCCAGGTGACCCCGAGCGAAGCCGCCCCCCAGGCCCCCATCGAAATTGCCGTGGACGTAGCCAACACCGGCCCGGTAAAAGGCGACGAAGTAGTCCAGCTCTACCTGCGCGACAAGCTCAGCACCGTCATCACCTACGACAGCCAGCTGCGCGGCTTCGAGCGCGTGAGCCTGGCCCCCGGCGAGAAGAAAACCATCCACTTCACCCTCCGCCCCGACGACCTGAAACTCCTCGACCGCAACATGAACTGGGTAGTCGAGCCTGGCGAATTCGAAGTGCTGGTGGGCAGTTCCTCCACAGATATCCGGGCGAAACAGACGTTTGTGAGCAAGGCGGAGTAACGGGCGTTGCCGCGTTCCGAAACCGGTGAGTGCGGGTGGCGCATTGCCAGTCCGGCGGCTGCATCCGGGGCCATCAGGCCCTGCCCGTGAGCCCTACAGCCAAGCCGCGCTTAGGGCGTAAGACACGGCCATGAACCCCGAGAAGATGGAGCTGGCCATGAAGCGCCGCTCGGTGGCTACGCAGTTCTGAATGTAGTAGTTGGCCGCCAGCGAAACCGGGGCGTTCAGCAGGAAGGAGCGGCCGGCGACGGGCAGCAGGGCCAGCGAAATCGTTTCGGTGGCGCCCCCAAATATGGCCAGAAACACGTAGTGCCGGGCAATCCAGAGCGGGTTGAAGTAGAGCAGAGTGAGGGCTGCGCGGCTAGTTTTGCGCAACTGGCTGCCGTCTGGTCGAGCCGGTACCCGCGCGTCGAGCCAGCGGAAAAAGGCCGGTACCTCCACGGAGTAGAGCAAGCCGCCCACCAGGGCCATGCCCAGCAGTCGCAGCAAGCTAAACTGATGTAGCACCAGCGCGGCGGCGGTATCGCCGGCGGCATAAATCAGGAAGCCCTGGACGTGGGTACCAAGTGGGATAGAGCGGGTAAGTTGCAAGTAGGGGAGGGGGTTCGTAAAATCGGGGTGCAAAAGTACGAAAACCATTTCCGGCGTCATAGGGGCGGCGAAAGAAACAGGCGGGTGGCGTTGCAAAGCCCCCACCAGCTACCCCTTCCTTCGGCGCTGCCGCCACCAGCCCGAGCCTGCCCAACTCCTTCCCCAGAGCCCTGAACTGCGGCAGAAACGACAAGAGGCTGAAGCGCCCGTAGCTTCAGCCTCTTGTGCGTTAACTTGCGGCGTGACGAAAGCCGACCACATCGCCTACTGGATGAATGCCGCCGCCCAGAACTGGCAGGAGGTAGGCAGCATGTTCACAGCTGGCACTTACGTGCCGTGTCTGTTCTGGGCCCACCTTACCATTGAGAAGTTGGCCAAGGCGCTCTGGGTGTAGGACAACCCCGGCGACACGCCCCCGTTTACGCACAATATTGCCCGGCTGCTGGCCGATACGACCATCGCCCTGACGCCGGCCCAGGCCACGTTTGTGCAGCAATTGAACACCTTTCAGCTGGAAGGACGTTATGAAAGCTACACGGCCAGCCTGCGCCAGCAAGCCACCCCGGCCTTCACCCAAGCGGTGCTGCAAGATGTAACCGACCTCCGCCAATGCTTACTCAATCAGCTGCCTTAGAACGGGTCAAAGCCTTCGCCGAAAGCCTCCGCAGCCATCATTTGTCGCTGCGGAAAGTCATTATGTTCGGCTCCTATGCCCGCAACGAGCAGCGGGCGTTTTCGGATATCGACGTGGCATTGGTGGCCGACGAGTTCACCGGTTTCGGGTTTCAGGACGTGGGCCTCATCAGCAGCGCCATCATTCAGAAGCAGTTTGTCGATATCGAGCCGCACACCTTCTCGCCCGCGCAGTTCACCGACTGGAACCCCTTCGTGCAGGAAATCAAGCGCACCGGCATCGTCATCGGCGAATGGGAGCCCACCGCCCCTGATAATCGCGCCATGCAACTGTAATGCCCTGCGCTGCGACAGAAACAGCAAGAGGCTGAAGCTACGGGCGCTTCAGCCTCTTGCTGTTTCTGTTATTCATGTTTACTGAATTTTCATTGAACTGACCGCCTGTTGCGAAGCAATGTAATTCGTGTTTTGTAATGCTGGCCCATCGGCTGTATAACTGCAAAAAGCTTTGCACCTTTTTCCGCCAATTATCCAGATTTGCAACAAAGAAGAGCCTTTGCGTTCAGTGTAGTAAACAGCTTTTCGATTCGGTAAAGCAATTATTTTCGCTGTGGGATGACTTTTGATGGTGTTCTGTAATTCCTCACTAATGCTAAAATCTGGTATTGTGTCGTGCGTAGCTCGGTACGCGGATATTTGGAATGCCCAACTTGGGTCGTGTGCCTCTGTGAAGGTGTAGATACCGTCTTCAGATTCTACTTGCCAAGATGGCGGGTAAATTAGCTTGAACCACTTATTGTCTGGTTCAAATTGTTGCGTCTTTTGCATGTTGGAGCAGTTTGTAAGTGTAGCCGCAACGAGGAAGTAAAATGTTGGTAGAATTGTACGTTTTAACATCGCAGATATTTTGTTGAAGCCTGAAGCTGCTGATGATTCTGTCGCTTTTTCAGCCTCTTATTTCTTTATAAGCAGCAGCAGAATAGAATACGTTTCAGGGGCCATTCCCATGCTTTCGGCACAAACTTCTACCTGTTCGTAAAAGTCGGACGTTAGGGGAATAGCATATTCGAAAAGCCGCGTCACGATGTGCTCAAAGGCCAAGCCCCACTCCGTGTAGTCCAGATATTCTTGGGCGATGATAGAATCTCGGGCCGGCAGCCCCAGCCGTCCGGATTGAGCAAGTAGCTGCTTCACCAGCAAGCTTGCTTTATCCTGTCCAAACCGCCCTTTTAGCCAGCGCCACATAAATCCAGCTAATTAGCTGTTGCCACCGTAGCCGAGGGTTCATGAGCAAATTCCGGGTACAAGCTTACCAGCACCTTTTCCGGCGTGAGCGGGGCGGAGAAGGGCAGCGCCGTGTGGCCCTGGAAGGCCCGCACCGCGTCGCGCAGGGCGAAGTAGGTGCCGATGCCGTACATGAGCGGCGGCTCGCCCACGGCCTTGGAGCGCAGGATGGCCTTGGGGTGGCCCGGCGTGTCGAGGAAATGCACGTCGAGCACCCGGGGGGCGGCGTAGATGTCGGGGATTTTATAGCTGTTGAGCGAGTTGCTGAGCAGGCGGCCCTCGGCGTTGTAGGCCACTTCTTCCATGGTCATCCAGCCGATGCCCTGCACCGCGCCGCCCTCAATCTGGCCCCGGTCGATGACGGGGTTGAAGCTCTGGCCGAAATCGTGGGCAATGCGCAGGGCATCCACGGTGTAGGTGCCGCGCAGGCAGTCCACCGTTACGCTGGTGAGGGCCGTGCCGTACACGTGGTAGGCGAAGGGGTGGCCGGTGT
The DNA here is from genome assembly GCF_012275535.1 of Hymenobacter artigasi. GTDB lineage: Bacteria > Bacteroidota > Bacteroidia > Cytophagales > Hymenobacteraceae > Hymenobacter > Hymenobacter artigasi. The sequence goes on from NZ_JAAVTK010000014.1 coordinate 108,368, forward strand.
TGGTGGTGGCGTCGAAATGCAGGTCGGGGGTGGCGTAGTGGGCGTTTTCGGTGAGGGCCACGCGCTTCCAGAAGGCCGACGACACCAGCTTCTCCCAGTTGGTTTCGGCGGGCACGCCGGCGGCCAGCACCTGCTCGTCATGTATTTCCAGGCCCTCGTAGTTGAGCGTGTACTCGAGGCAGGCGTGGCGCAGCAGCCGCTCGCGCAGGGCGGCGCAGGCCATTTCGGTGGCCTTGCCGTTGAGGTCGGCGGTGGCGCTGGCGGCGCTGGGCGAGGTGTTGGCCACGCGGGTGGTGTTGGTGGTTTCGATTTTGATGCGCGAAATCGAGATGCCCAGCGTGCGGGCCGCCACCTGCGCGATTTTCGTGTTCACGCCCTGGCCCATCTCCACCGCGCCCGTGCTGATGCCCACCGAGCCGTCGGAGTAGATGTGCACCAGCGCCCGCGTCTGGTTCATGGGCGTTTTGGTGAACGAGATGCCGAAGCAAATCGGCATCACCGCCAGGCCCTTCTTCTTCAGCTTGTTGGTCTGGTTGAACTGCTCTACCTCGGCCCGCATCCCGGCCAGGTCGAACTGCTGCGCGGCCGTGTCCCAGGCCTGCTCGGCGTGGCACATTTCGGCCGGTTGCCGGTACGAGAACAGGTCGCCCTCGCGCAGCAGGTTCCGGCGCTGCAGCTTGCTGGCCGGCACGCCCAGCTCCTCGGCCGCCTTGGCCAGGGCCGACTCTATCACGAACATGCCCTGCGGCCCGCCGAAGCCCCGGAAGGCCGTATTGGGCGGCAGGTTGGTGCGGCACGAAAAGGCCGTGGCCGTCACGTTGGGTATGAAATAGGCGTTGGTGGCGTGGAAGAGCGTGCGCTCCAGCACGGCCGGCGAGAGGTCGGCCGCCGCGCCCGCGTTCTGGTAGAAGGTGACTTCGTAGGCCACGATTTTGAGGTCGGCATCGAAGCCGATTTTGAAATCGGACGAGTAGGGGTGGCGCTTGCCGGTCATGCGCATGTCGGCCATGCGGTCGAGCACCAGCTTCACCGGCTTCTTGGTGAGGAAGGCGCCCAGCGCGGCCAGCGCGCCCCAGGGCGTGGCCTGGTCTTCCTTGCCCCCGAACCCGCCCCCGAGGCGCGTCACGTCCACTTCTACCTGGTGCATGCCCAGGCCCAGCACGTGGGCCGTGTGGCGCTGCACGGCCGTGGGCCCCTGGGTCGAGGAAATCATGCGCACCCCGCCCATCTCGGTGGGGAAGGCGTACGCGCCCTGCGTTTCGATGTACAGATGCTCCTGCCCGCCACTCTCGGCCACGCCCTCAAAGACGTGCGCGCACGAAGCCCAGGCCGCCTGCGAATCGCCAATTTTGAAAGTGCGCGGTGGCACAATCAGCTCCCCCTGCGCGGCCGCCACCCGCGGGTCGGTGATGATGGGCAACGGGTCGATTTCGACTTTGATGAGCTTGAGGGCGGCGTGGGCCTGCGCCTCAGTGCGGGCCAGCACCAGCGCCACCGGCTGCCCCCGGAAATGCACGTGCCCCTCGGCCAGCAGCGGCTCATCGGCCACGATGCCACCAATCTGGTTGATGCCCGGAATGTCCTGGGCCGTGAGCACCCGCGCCACGCCGGGCGCCAGCAGCGCGGCGCTGAAATCGAGGCTGCGGAGCACGCCGTGGGCCAGCGGGCTTTCAAACACGGCCGCGTACAGGGTGCCCTGCTGCACGGGTACGTCGTCGAGGTACTGCGATTCGCCGCGCACGTGGCGGTTGGGGTCGAGGTGGTTCATGGTGGGGTTTCGTTCTGGCGTTCACCTCACCCCCTGACCCCCTCTCCCGTGGAGAGGGGGCACCGGCCATGCTCCTGACGAAAATCTTGTGGAAATCGTCAGGCTCCCCCTCTCCGCGGGAGAGGGGGCCGGGGGGTGAGGTGAGCCGTGGAGGGCGTCTCTCTGTAAATTTAAATCAATTCATCCACTGCCAGTTCCGGCGCGAACTCCAGGAAATGTGCCCACAGCAGCTGACGCAGCAGCAGGCGCTTGTAGTCGGCGGTGCCGCGCACGTCGGAAATCGGGCTGATTTCTTCCTGCATCACGGCGTTGGCGGCGGTCAGGGTTTCGGCCGTGAGCTCGCGGCCCACCAAAAACTCGCTGGTGCGGGCCAGCAGCAGGGGCACCGGCCCCACGCCACCCGCCGACACGCGGGCTGCCTGGATGATGCCGTTGTCGACCCGCAGCCAGGCGGCAGAATTCACGCTGGCAATGTCGAGGTGGGTGCGCTTGGAGACTTTCTCGAAGTGGAAGAAGTCGTCGGCCAGCGGGGCGGGGAAGCTGATGTCGGTGACCTGCTCGTCGGCCGCTTTCGCCAGCTTTTTGTAGCCCAGGTAGAGGTCGGGCAGGGCCAGCTCGCGGGTGTGGCCGGCCGCATCGAGCAGCGTGACGGACGCGCCCAGGGCCAGGAACATAATGGTGAGGTCGCCGATGGGTGAACCGTTGATGAAGTTGCCGGCTACGGTGCCCATGTTGCGGATGGGCGTGCTGCTCACCAGCTTCAGATACTGCGGCAGCTTGGGCAGCAGTCCGCGCAGGAGGTCCGATTCAAGCAGCTGGCTGGCCGTGGTGGCCGCGCCCAGCACCACGCGGCCGGTGGTTTCGTGGCGAATGCCGCGCCGGCCGGGCTGGTCGAAAATCAGGCGCACGCCGGGCTGCTCACGCAGCTCTTCCAGGCGCTGTACCAGCAAATCAGTACCGCCGCCCACGAGGGGGTGGGTGAAGGGGGCCGGGGTGGCGTGGCCGTGGTCGTTCTGACTTTGGGCGTGGCCGTTGGGCGTGGTCGAAACGGCGCTGCCGCCGTTGGCGTGGGGCGTGGCGGCGGCGGCAACTGATGCGACAACAGAAGCTTCAGCAGCTTGCGGGGCGGCGGGGCGCAAAGCAGCCAGCTGGGCGGGAATGCTGGCAAAGTAGCCGGGCACGTATTGCTTCTCGCTCAGCCAGGCCAAGGTGTTTTCCGTGGGGCGGGTGGCAAGGTCGGCGGTGAGTTTGGCGGCGGCGCGCTCCAGGCTCTTGTAGCCCGTACAGCGGCAGATGTTGCCGTCGATGGCCGCGATGGTGTTTTTATCCGTGGCTGGCTCGCTGCTCAGGCTGTGGCCGGTGAGCGACATCACGAAGCCCACCGTGCAGAAGCCGCACTGCGAGCCGCCCTCGTCCACGATGGCCTGCTGCACGGGCGTGAGCTGGCTGCCGGCCGCGTTGATGCCTTCAACCGTGACGATGTGCTTGCCGGCGGCGTTGCCCAGCGGCGTGAGGCAGCTGGTCATGCTTTGGTAGTTCACCGTCTGGCCGTCGGCCGCTAGCTCGCCCACCAGTACGGTGCAGGCCCCGCAGTCGCCCTCGCGGCAGCCGATTTTAGTGCCTTTCAGCTGCTCGTGGTAGCGCACGAAATCGAGCAGGGCGCTGGCCGGGGCCTCGCTGGTGCGAATGGGCTGGTCGTTGAGGAAGAACTTTATCATGGTTAGTGCTTGGTGCGTCCCTGTCATCCTGAGCGGAGCGAAGGACCTTATCACGCCTGACCAGTTTGCAGTAAATAAATTGATTACCGCAAATCGTCCTTCGGTGATAAGGTCCTTCGCTGCGCTCAGGATGACAGACGATTTACATTAATACTCCGTCTTGCCTTCCAGTTCCGTCCAGGCCCGGAACCCGGCCAGCGCCTCATCGCGCAGCAGCTGCGTCATAGGCAATTTACGGCCTTCCATGGGCCGGTCCAGTTCTTCATAGATGAACTGGTCGTCGAAGCCAATTGCAGCCGCGTCCGTCTTAGTGTTGCCGTAAAACACGCGGCGCGGGCGGGCCCAATAGATGGCGCCCAGGCACATGGGGCAGGGCTCGCAGCTGGTGTACAGGTCGCAGCCGTCGAGCTGGAAAGTGCCCAGCGCTTTGCAGGCTTTGCGGATGGCATCGACTTCGGCGTGGCAGGTGGGGTCGTGGGTGGTGGTGACCTGGTTGAAGCCGCGGGCAATGATTTTACCGTCCTTTACCACCACTGCGCCGAAGGGACCGCCGTGGCCGGCCTTCATCTGGTCGATGGACAGGCGAATGGCTTCGCGCATGAATTCGGGGTTGGGAGCTTCCATGGGTGGGGCGGAAAAGGTGGGCGGCAGCAGCTGCGTAAAGTTTTGAAAAACGGGCAACAAAGAAAGCCACAGAAAGCCACATTCTGCGGCGGGTGTCCCGATGAAGCCCGCCATGCCGCCCACCAGACGGCGGTGGGCAAAAGAAAAGCGGTGCCGCATCCGGAAGATGCAGCACCGCTTCGGGGTAGCCGGAGCCTGCGCGGCCTACTTCGTGAAATTAGGAATGCGCAGCTGGAAGCCCAGCGAGGGCACCACCGTAATGCCACTCAGCGAGGTGCTTTGGCCATTGAGGAGGGCGTAGTCGCCGTAGTTCTGGTAGAAAAGCGACACGGCCGGGATGACGTAGAAATACCGATAGCCCAGCTTCAGATTGACAAAGCCGCCGAACGAGGAGAAGTTGCGGCTTTGCAGCGGCAGCTCGGGCACTTGGACCGAGCCATTATAGATTTTGGTGGGCGCGAAGCCGTAGCTCACCCAGCTATGGGCGTACACCAGGCCGTAGCTGATGGCCCCGATTTCCTCCTCCGGCCCAAACGACTGGCTGAAGGTGAGCGGGATAAGCAGGTCGTTGCGGTTGGCCCGGAAATTCAGCACCGAGTTGATATCGGACAGGAAGGGCAGGCTGGGCAGCTTGGCCCGCTGGGTAGCAAACTGCAGGCCGATGCTGGCATACGTGGTGCCGCTCACCGCGCCCCGGCCGGGGTTTTCGGGGGTGCCGGTGGGCCCGAGTAGCTGGTACTGCGCATCAAAAACGTGCGAGCCGAAAGCGTACTTATAGCCAGCATCGAGGCGCGGCACAATGCCGTAGCGGATGCTGAGGTCGGCGGTGGGCTGCACCGGGTCGAGGATGTAGGCCAGGGCAGCGGCCTGCAGCTGGGTGGTGGCCTCGGTGTAGTCTACTTTTTGCTGGCTGGCGGCCTGGCTGGCGGCTTCCTTCACCGCGCTGCTGGCTTTGGCCAGGGGGGCCGTAGCTACGTTAAAGCCCTGGTTGTAGCCCACCCGAAACTCGCCCTGGGGCGTGACTTTGCCGGTGGCGATGATGGCACGCGGGGCCGAGCAGGCGGTGGCCAGTAGGAGGGAGCCAGCGGCCAAAGCAGCGCCCCAGGGCCGGAAGCTGGAGCGTAAAAAAGCGGTATTCATAGATGAGCAATGAAGAGGTTGTAGCGGCGTAAACGAAAACCGCGCCGAAAAGTCGGAACCCGGCCCGGCAGGCAGGTGTATGGTAAACGCGTGATTGCAGTAGTTGTCCTTCCGACATTCCACGCATCAAGTGGAGAGAGGAATCCGGGTAAAAGTAAGTGAACAGCTTTTTTCTGGCTCTACCTGCTTCGGAATGACAAATTTCTGTTTAAAAAGCCTTTCAAAATCTGCTTATGCCGCTTTTGCTACTCTTGCTGCTACATTTTCTTGGAATGAGTACGGGGCCCGCGCCCCGCGCCACGGTCTACGTTTTTCTGGCCGAAACCTGCCCCATTAGTCAGGCGGCCACGCTGCCGTTGCGGGAGCTGCACGGCCGCTACGGGGCGCAGGGCGTGCGGTTCGTGGGCGTGTTTCCGGCGAAGGAGACCAACCCGACCGGACTGGCGGCTTTTGCCAAAACCTACCAATTGGCCTTCCCGCTGCAGGCCGATGCCGGCCACCAGCTCACCCGGCAGCTGCACGCCCGCGTCACGCCCGAAGCCGTGGTGGTGGCCGCCGATGGCCGCACCATCCTCTACCAGGGCCGCCTCGATGATGCCTACGCCGGCCTGGGCCAGCACCGCGCCGTGACGCGCCACCACGAGCTGGCCGATGCGCTGGCCGCCGTGGCTGAAGGACGGCCTGTGGCCGTGCCGCGTACCGAGCCGGTGGGCTGTTTTATTGAGTAGATTTGAGAAGGAGTATATCGAAAACAACCTGTCATCCTGAGTGCAGCGAAGGACCTTATCACGTTTGAGCAGTGTAAATTTCTGCGAAGCATTCAAACGTAGTAAGGTCCTTCGCTACGCTCAGGATGACAGTTGCTTTGTATTGAAATTACAATTCGCCACTATGAAACACCACTTCTCCTCATTACTCCTGCTGCTGGCTTTGCTAATGACCGTGCCCCCGGCGCAGGCCCAGACCGCCCCGCAATACACGTTCAGCCAGGATATTGCGCCGCTCGTGTACCAGCACTGTACCAGCTGCCACCGCACCGGCGAAGTGGCTCCGTTTCCGCTCACCACTTACGCCGAAGTAGTAAGCAACGCCCAGACAATTAAGTACGTGACTGGCACGCGCTACATGCCGCCGTGGAAGCCCGACCCCAACTACCGCCACTACCTCGACGAAAACACGCTGACCAACGCGGAAATCGCCAAAATCCGGGATTGGGTCGATGCCGGCACGCCGCAGGGCAATCCCGCCCTCACGCCGGCCGTGCCCACGTACCCCAGCGGCTCGCAGCTGGGCACGCCCGACCTGGTGATTCCGATGGCCCAGGCCTTTACGTACCTGGGCAATGGCCAGGACATGTACCGCATTTTCGTGCTGCCCGTGAACCTACCCGCCGACCGCGACATCGCGGCCATTGAGTTCCGGCCCGGCAATAAGGGCATCGTGCACCACGTCATCATCGGCATGGATACCACCCAGCAGGCCCAGGCCCTCGACGCGGCCGCGCCCGGCTACGGCTACACCCAGTTCGGCGGTTTCGGCTTCAACCCCCTCGAAACCAACTTCGCGGCCTGGGTGCCGGGCATGCAGTCGCGCTTTTATCCTTCGGGCATGGGCAAGAAGCTCTACCGCCGCGCCTCGCTGCTGGTGCAGGTGCATTATGGGCCCAACTACGTGACGCAGAAGGACTCGTCGGTGGTGAACGTGTTTTTTGCCCGGCAGCCCGTCACGCGCTACATCCAGACGGTGCCGGCCATTTCGCCGGTCACGCTCAGCAACGGGCCGTTTATCATTCCGGCCAACCAGGTGAGCACCTTCCACGCCCAGCTCACCGTGCCGGCCGATGTCACCATCCTCAGCACCGCGCCCCACGCCCACCTGCTCAGCAAAAGCTGGAAGGTGTGGGCGGTAAAGCCCAACGGCGATACCATCAAGCTGATAAAAATCAACGATTGGGACTTTCGCTGGCAGGGCGTGTTCCGCTTCACGGCCCCGCTAAAAATCCCGGCCGGCTCGCGCCTCATGGCCGATGCCACCTACGACAACACCGCTCAGAACCCGCGCAACCCCAACAGCCCACCCGTCACCACGCAATGGGGCGAGAGCACGACGGACGAAATGCTGCTCACCTATTTCGACCTGTTGGCCTACCGCACCGGCGATGAAAACATCGTGCTCAGCACCGCGCCCGGCGTGGCCACCACCCCCGGCACCGTGCAAATGGCCGTGTACCCCAACCCCGCCAGCGGCACGGGCAGCATCAGCTTTCAGCAGGAGCGGGCCGGCTCCGTCACGGTTTCGCTGCTCGATGCCACCGGCCGCCTGGTGCGCGCCGTGGTGCGCCAGAAAGCCTATCCGGCCGGGCCGCAGCAGCTGCCCCTGCCGCTGGCCGGCGTAGCGCCCGGCATCTACATCGTGCGGCTGGAATCGAACGAAGGAACGCGCAGCGAGAAGCTGGTGATAGCCGAATAAATCACTGATTGACGCTGATTAACCGTGATTCCGCTGATTGTTAAAGCCTTGACTCAACCGAGTCAGGGCTTTTTCATGGGTTGCCCCGCCACCCGCTGGTTTTTCGGTTATTTGCCGATTAATCCACTTAGCCGCGCCGTCCACAATCAGCGCAATCACGGTTAATCAGCGTCAATCAGCGATGAAGATATTATACGGAGTGCCCGGCGAGGGCCTGGGCCACGCCACCCGCAGCAAAGTTGTCATCGGCCACTTGCTGGCGCAGGGCCACGAGGTGCGCGTGGTGAGCAGCAGCCGCGCCTACACCATGCTGGCCGCCGCATTCCCGGGCCGGGTGCACGAAATCCGGGGTTTCCACCTGGCGTATAATGGGTTGGCGGTGAGCAAGCTGCGCACGGCCGTGCTCACGCTGCGCACCGCGCCGGAAGACCTGCGCGTTAACTTCGCCCGCTACCGCGAGCTGCTGGGCGGTTTCGAGCCGGAAGTAGTGGTTTCGGATTTCGAATCCTTCAGCTATTTGTTTGCGAAGCTGCGCCGGCTGCCCATTGTCAGTATTGATAATATGCAGATTATCAGCCGTGCCAGGTTGAACGTGGCGGTGCCGAAGGCCGAGCGCGAAAACCACCAGCTGGCCAAAGCCATTGTGCGGGCCAAGCTGCCGCACAGCCGCCACTATTTCGTCACCACGTTTTTCAACCTGGAGCTGGCCAAGCAGCGCACCACGCTGGTGCCGCCCATCATCCGGCCCGAGATTCTGGCCGCCGCGCCCACCAACGGCCGGCACGTACTGGTCTACCAATCGGCCACTACGCAGCAGAATCTGGTGCCGCTGCTGCAACAGCTGCCCGACCAGGAATTCCGCGTCTATGGCTTCAACAAGCAGGAAACCCACGGCAACGTGCAGCTCTGCGCCTTTTCCGAAGCCGGCTTCATTGCCGACCTGGCCAGCGCCCGCGCCGTGGTCACCAACGGCGGCTTCTCGCTGATTTCGGAGGCCGTGTTCCTGCACAAGCCCATTTGCGCCATTCCCATTCCGGCCCAGTTCGAGCAGTGGCTGAACGCCGCCGAAGTGCAGCAGATGGGCTATGGCCGGCATTTCGAAGCCATCACGGCCGATAACCTGCGGGCGTTTCTCTACAGCCTGCGCAATTTTGAAGCGGCCCTGGCCGGCTACCGGCAGGAGGGCAACGCGGTGCTGTTTGCCGGGCTTGATGCGCTGCTGAAGGACATTTCAACGGACTATCTACCCAGCGAAGCCGCGCCGCAGGAAGATTCCTGGGGCGGCGAGTAGCGCCAATTACATCTGTCATCCCGAGCTTGCGAAGGACCTCATCACAGATGATAATATTGCGCACCGTTCGAGCGTGATAAGGTCCTTCGCAAGCTCAGGATGACAGGTATTAAAACCACCGCAAACTGCTCTTGTGCCGTAAGCGCAAGCTAAAGCATACGCTACAATTCCCCTATGCCCATTCGCTCCTTTCGTTTCTGGCCGCTGCTACTGCTGGCGGCTGCCTGCGCCCGCACGCCGCGCCCCAGCGCCGGCCTCGCCAACAAGTACCACGACGCCACCATCCGCCAAATTGGCACGGCCCAGGATGAGCGCAACACCGCCGCCATTCTGCCCTTCCTCACCAACAGCAACCCCACCTACCGGCGCGAAGCGGCCCTGGCCCTGGCCTCAGTGCAGGCCCCGGCGGCCGTGCCCGGCCTCATACCGCTGCTGCGCGATGCCGACCCCGGCGTGCGCCGCGCCGCCGCCTACGCCCTGGGCCAGACCGGCGACAGCACCGCCGTGGACAGTCTGCGCGTGCGCGTCCTGCTGGAAAAAGACGGCACGGTGCGCCGCTACGTGCACGAAGCCCTGGGCCGCACCGTCACCCGCCACAGCCTGCCCGAGCTCTGGCGCGTCGAAATCCTGAATGATACTTCCCGCGCCGCCGCCCTCGCCTGGGGCCTGAGCCGCGCCTCCCTGCGCGGCCTGGTTTCGCCCGAGAGCATCCGGCGCACCGTGCTGGTGCTAAACTCGCCCAAGCTGCCGGTGCGCGGCCGGCTGGCGGCTGTGGTGGCCCTGTCGCGCACCCGAGGGCTCGATGCTGATTTGAAAAGACTGGCCGAGAGCACGCTGTTGCGCTTGGTTCAGAAAGACCGTTCGTATGCCGTGCGAGCGGCAGCGGCCAGCACGCTGGGCAAAATTGCCAACCTGCCAGACATGGCTTCGATGCCCGTGCCGCCCACTCCAGTCAACATGGCCCCGCAGGCCCCTTCGCCAGCAGTAAAAACACCCCCAGCGGCCCGCCAGGCAGCCGCTATGCTCACCCGCCTCGCCACCAAAGACCCCGACTACCGGGTGCGGCTCAGCGCCATTCGGGCCTTGCCGTTTGATGCGGAAAACTACCCGGCCAGCCGGAAAGCCGTGTTCACGGCCCTCAACCGCGACCAGCCCGCCGTGGCCCTCACGGCGGCCGAATGGTTGCTGGCCCACGCCAAGGGCGAATCGGGCGCGTTGCTGGCGGCCCTGGCCGATGGCAACCGGCAGGCCTCCGTGCGGGTGCGGGCGGCCTTGCTGCGGGCGGCTGTGCGCCACGCCAGTCCGGCGGCCCGGCCCAGCTTGGTCGAAACCATTTCGAAGCGCTACCCGGCCGCGCCCACGGTGTACGAAAAAGGCTTTTTGCTGGAAGCGCTGAGCGAAGACCCGGCCGCATTTGACTTCGTGCGGACCGAGGCGTTCGCGGCGGGGCAGTCGCCGGTGGTGGCAGGCTACGCGCTGGGCGCGCTGCTCACTATGCGCCGCAGTGCCGATTTCCCGGCCGGCCGCCAGGCCGATTTTGCTGCTGCCATGCGCCAGGCCCTGGCCAGCGGCGACGTGGCCCAGCTCGGCACTGCTGCCGAGGCCCTGGCCGATGCGAAAATCTATCCCGAAGCCCAGCCGGCCGACCTCGCGGCCCTGCGCCAGGCCCAGGCCAAGCTGCAGCTGCCCCGCGAAATCGAAGCCTGGCAGGGCCTGCAGCAGGCCTTGGACAAGCTGGAAAAAGCGCCCAAACCCACGCCCTCACCGCTGGCCACGGCCGCGCAGCACCCCATCGACTGGGCCGTGGTGCAGGGCGTGCCGCTGGGCCAGCAGGTGCGGCTGCGCACCAGCAAGGGCATTATTTTATTGGAATTGAAGCCCGAGAAAGCGCCCGGCGCGGTGGCCAGCTTCGTCACGCTCATCGGCCAGCATTTCTACGACAACCTGTATTTCCACCGCGTGGTGCCCAATTTTGTGGCCCAGGGCGGCGACCCGCGCGGCGATGGCAACGGCAGTGCGCCCTACAACCTGCGCTCCGAGTTCGGCGACCTGCGCTACGAGGAGGGCAGCGTGGGCCTGGCCTCGGCTGGCAAAGACACCGAGAGCTGCCAGTTCTTCATCACCCACACGCCCACGCCGCACCTCGATGGCCGCTACCCCATCTTCGCCCAGGTAGTGGGCGGCATGGATGTGGTGCACAAGCTCGACATCGGCGACCAGATTCTGGGCGTGGAGCTGGTGGCGGTGCCATAACCAATTTCGACAGCGGCTGTCATTGTCAGCCTGCTTTATTTCCTTTCAATTAATTATGAATCAACTGACTAGCTACGCCCGGCAATTTCAGGATATCGTTGTGCTTTACCTGCCCCGCCTGTTCATGGCCGGCGTGGCGCTGATGGTGGGCTGGTGGCTCATCGGCTGGGCCAGCCGCGTTGTGGCCAAAGCATCCCGGCACCTGGATGTGTCGCTGGGCTCATTCCTGACCAGTCTGGTCAACATCGTGCTCAAAGTGCTGCTGCTGATATCGGTGGCCGGTATGGTGGGTTTCGAAACCACGTCGTTTGTAGCAATTTTGGGGGCGGCGGGGCTGGCGGTGGGGCTGGCGTTGCAGGGCACACTGGCCAACTTCGCGGGCGGCGTGCTCATCCTCATTTTCAAGCCCTACGTGGTAGGCGATACCATCGAGTCGCAGGGCAAATCGGGTGAGGTGCGCGAAATCCAGATTTTCAATACCATCCTCGTCACCGGCCACGGCGATACCATCATCCTGCCCAACGGGGCCACTTCCAACAACGTCATTATCAACAAAACGGCCCAGAACAAGGCCCTGGTCGAAATCGCGACCGACCTCGACAACCCCACCGACCTGGCCGCGCTACGGGCCTGGGCCATTCCGCTGATGGCGGCCGATGCCGACGTGCTGCCCATGCCCGCCCCGCAGGTCGTCGTCACGGCCCTCAAGCCGGGCGGCCTATCGGTAGCCTTCCGGGCCTACACGGCGGCTGGCCTCAGTGGCCCCGCCCAGGCCCGCCTCATCGAGCAGCTGCAGCAGGCGCTGGCCCGGTAGTGGGTGGGCAGCCTGGTACAGTGGGTGTCGCAATGCTACGGGCCTACCCTTGCTGAAGAAGCTTCTACGCCAGGAAAAAACCGGACGCTAAAGTCCGCAAGTGTCGTTATTCTCGTATCCTTAACTGATATTAGCCTGGGGCTAACGGGCCGGCTTCTGCCCGGCTGAATCCCTTCCCGGCCAGTACCGCGCCCCCACTTGCCCAGGCAACGGCATAGTCGCTTACGCCGTTTTCGTTCAACTACCGAAGAGCTTTTAGCTGACACATTCTTATGACCCGTGCCGAGCTCGAAGTGGCGTTAGCCCAGCAGAAAACTGTGAATGCGGCCTTGCGTGCCCAGCTGGCAGTAGCTACCATGCCCGCAACGGCGGCCTATGTGCCGCCCAGCCTGCTGGCTTACTTGCTCGACGAGCAGCACACGGCCATGGTGCTCACCAATAGCGACGGCTATGTGCAGTGGGTAAACAAGGGCTTTACGAAGCTGTGCGGCTTGGAGCTGAGCGCGGTGGCCGGCCAAAAACCCGATGCGTTCCTGCGGCCCAGCCTGCGCGATGAGGCCACGGTGGCACGTATTGAGGAGGCCATGCGGCGGCACGAGCCGTTTCAGTACGAGGTGGTAAACCCACGGCCGGGCGCTGATGGCTGGTTGCGCGTGAGCGTGCGGCCGGTGGCGGATGCGGACGATGGGGTAGTCCATTTTGTGGGCCTTCTCGAAGATATTACGGAGTGGAAGCAGGCCCAGCTGCGGCTGGTAGACAGCGAGCGGCGCTTCCGCAACCTGGCCGAAAACGTGCCCGGCGTACTCTACGAGTGGCAAAAAAAGGACGATGGTTCATTCTTTTTTAATTATGTGAGCCCCAAGGTGCAGGAGCTGTTCGGAGTGGCACCGTCCGAACTCGCCCATATGACCGATTATATCCATCCGGACGAGCTGGAAGGGTTTCTGCAGACGCTCGACCATGCCACCCGCAACCGGATTCCGTGGGAATACGAAGGCCGCATCGTCGTGCCCGGCCAGCCTATCCGCTGGATGCGGGGTAATTCGATTCTGACCAGCTCCGGCCCCGACTGGGTAACGTACAGCGGAATTTTGCTCGATGTGACGCCCCTGAAACTAGCCGAAAGCGCCCTGCGCGAAAGCAGCCTGCGCCTGGAGCTGGCCATGCAGGGCTTCGGCGATGGGGCCTGGGAGATGAATCTGCATACCCGTCAAATTACCTTTTCCTCGGAATACAGAGCCATGCTGGGGTATGCCGAGGACGGCTTCCCCGACGAATACGAAACCTGGCTCGGGCACGTACACCCCGGCGACCTGGCGCAGGTGCTGGAAGTAGCGCGGGCCTACGTGCAAACCGGCGGCAAAAGGGCCATTACCGAATACCGGATGCGCTGCCAGGACGGCAGCTATAAGTGGGTGTTGAGCCGCGCCGCCATCACGGCCTGGGATGCCGATGGCAATGCTTTGATGTTGAGTGGTTTGCAGAGTGATATATCGGCCCGAAAGGATGCCGAGGAGGCACTCGATATCTCCAATCAGCAGCTGGCCACGGTGATTGCGCACTTCCAGGACGGCTTGGTGCTGGAAGACGAAACCCGGCGCATTGTGTTCACCAACGAGGCATTTTGCCAGCTGCTGGAAGTACCCTTGGTTCCGGCCCGGCTTCACGGCCGCAACGGGGGCTGGCTCACCGAAAGCTCGCGCAAATATGTCAAAAAGCCGCATCAGTACGTGGCGCGCATTGCGGCGTTGCTGCGCCGCCGCCAGCCCACTACCGGCGACATTATTCCGCTGCGCGACGGCCGTACCTTGTCCCGGGCCTTCACGCCCATCTTCGACGGGGCCCGCTACATTGGCCACCTCTGGAAGTACGAGGACGTCACGGCCCGCATCAAGGCCGAAGAGGACCTGAAGCGCCGCGAGGAAAAATACCGGGGCATCATCGAAAACATGTCGCTCGGGCTGGTAGAGGCCGATTTGAACGACCACCTGCTCTACGCCAACCAGAGCTTTTGCGACATGACTGGTTACTGTACCGAAGAGCTGACCGGCCTGCCGCTGTCGCCGCTGCTGCTCAACGGCCCCGACCTGGAGCTGGTAGAAAGCAAGCTGCTCACCCGGGAGCACGGCATCTCCGACTCCTACGAAGTAGTGGTAACCACCAAAACCGGCGAGCGCAAGTGGCTGCTGGTGAGCGGTGCCCCGCTCTACGACGAATACCAGCGGCTCATCGGCTCCATTGGCATCTACCTCGATGTGACGCCCCAGAAGCACCTCGAAGCCAGCCTGCGCGAAGCCAAGGCGCAGGCCGAAAGCAGCACCCACGCCAAACAGGATTTCCTGGCCAACATGAGCCACGAAATCCGTACGCCCATGAATGCCATTCTGGGCATGAGCCAGCTGCTGGCCAAAACCCCGCTGGCGGCCCCGCAGGCCAGCTACCTGCACGCCATCACGGCCTCGGCCGAAAACCTGCTCGTCATCATCAACGACATCCTCGACCTGTCGAAGATTGAGGCCGGCCAGCTGGCCATCGAGCACATCGGGTTCAGCCCCGGGCTCATCTGCGCCCAGGTCGAAAAGACCCTGCTATACAAAGCGGAGGAAAAGGGCCTCACCTTCATCACCACCCTCGACCCGGCCCTGCCCGAAGTAGTCCTCGGCGACCCTTACCGCCTCACCCAGGTGCTACTGAACCTGGCCGGCAACTCCGTAAAATTTACCGAGCAAGGCACGGTATGCCTGGGCTGCCGGTTGCTGCAGGGCGCTGATACGGAAGAATTGCTGGTCGAATTCACCGTGCAGGATACTGGAATTGGCATTGATGCTGAGTACCTGAGCCATATTTTTGATGATTTCAGTCAGGAAGATTCTACCGTGACGCGGCGGTTTGGCGGCACCGGCCTGGGCCTGGGCATCAGCAAGAAGCTGGTGCACCTGCTGGGCGGTGAGCTGCACATCGAAAGCCTGAAAAACCACGGCACCACCAGCCGGTTCACCCTGCGCCTGCCCGCGGGCAATGCCCGGCACCTCTCGCCCAAAGACCACGGCGACCTCGACTGCATGCAGCAGGCACTACAGGGCAAGCAAATTCTGCTGGTCGAGGACAACCTGTTCAACCGCATGCTGGCCACCAGTTTTCTCACCAATGCCGGAATGAGCGTGACGGAAGCCACCAACGGCCAGGCCGCCGTGGAGCTGGCCCGCACCCAGACCTTCGACCTGGTTTTGATGGACGTGCAGATGCCCATCAAGAATGGCTACGAGGCCACCCGTATCCTGCGGCAGGAGTTGGGCCTCGCTGTCCCCATCATCGCCCTCACCGCCAACGCCATTACCGGCGAGCGGGCCAAGTGCCTCGCCGCCGGCATGAACGACTACCTGACCAAGCCCTTCCAGGAATTCTCCCTCCTGAAAATGGTGTACGACTGGGCCGTAGCGGCTCAGTGCAGTTCCAACGGGCTCGTTGCTGATTAATAGAATCCGACAAAAAAAACGTCATGCCGCGCGCAGCGCGGCATGACGTTTCATTACTAAGCTACCGTGCAAAGCGCTTGCTCCAAATTGAACAGGCAATGCGATTGATATAACTTCAGGACTTATGCAATTGAACAGCCGCGAAGCGGCGATACGTTGGTAGTAAAGGACTGAGGAACCGAACAGAGCCGCAAAGCGGCGGCACCCTTATCGATTGTTAAATGAAAAGCCAACAGCCATTAGCTGAAAGCTAACGGCTTTGTAACTAATGGCTGTGATGCCCTCTTAGCGGTTCACCAGTTTCAGGGCTCCCTCGCCGTAGCGGGCGCCCACCACCGGGTGGGCCGCCAGCAGAGCACGCAGCTGGTTCAAATCATCAGCGGTAAGCGCAACGTCGGCGGCTGCGGCGTTCTCTTCTAGATATTTCGGCCGCTTAGTTCCCGGGATGGGGATGATGTGGGCATCCTGCGCCAGCAGCCACGCCAGCGCCAGCTGTGCCGTGCTGATACCCCGGGCTTCGGCCAGCTGCCGCAACCCGGCCACCAGTGGCGCGTTGGCATCGCCCACCTCCGCCCCGAAGCGGGGCATACTGCGGCGCAGGTCCTTGTCGGCCAGCTGGGGGCCCACGGCGGTGAGCAGCCCGCGCCCGAGCGGCGAAAACGGCACCAGGCTAATACCCAGTTCCTGGCACGCCGGCAGAATATCTGCCTCCACATCGCGGGTAAACATCGAATACTCCGACTGCAGCGCCGCGATGGGGTGCGTAGCCGCCGCCCGCCGCAACGAAGCCGCCGAAGCCTCCGACAGGCCCAAAAACCGCACTTTGCCGGCCTGCACCAGGGCTGCCATAGCGCCCACCATATCCTCCACCGGCACGGCCGGGTCGATGCGGTGGGCGTAGTAAAGGTCGATGGTGTCAATGCAGAGGCGTTTGAGGCTGGCGTCGCAGGCGGCCGCTATGCGTTCGGGGCGCACGTCCACGGCCGAGCCGCCTGCTCCGTCGGCCACAAAACCGAACTTGGTGGCCAGGAAAACCCGGTCCCGGTTGGGCACCAGCACCTGCCGCAGCAGCGTCTCGTTGGCCCCGAAGCCATAGATGTCGGCCGTGTCCCAGAGCGTTACGTCCAGTTCCAGCGCCCGGTGCAGGGTGGCCACGGCCTCGCGCTCGTCGCTGGGGCCATAGGCATAGTCTGAGGCCATCGACATGCAGCCCAGGCCCAGGGCCGAAACGTGTTGGCCGGTGCGGCCCAGTTCGCGGGTTTTCATAGGTATTATCAGCAGTTTATTTGTCCTCGCGGCCGTGTACCTGGGCAGGCGGCGACGTTGCCTCTACGGCCGAAAAGCTTTCCAGAATTTTATAGGTGTGCTCCGTGTTTTTGGGCACCACCCAGGAGTTGCCGGGCTCCAGCACCACCATTTGGCCGGCCAGGTGCAGCTCGGCCCGGCCGCCCAGCACGTAGCCTACGGTTTCGTATGGCCGCGTGGCCGGTGCCTTGGGTTCGCCCGGCTGCTCGTTTTCCCACATGCGCATGGCGATGTGCGTGCCCGAGGCGAGGTATTTTTCGCCGTCGGGGCCGGTAGGGGAGTGCTGCGAATCGACTTTGGTGATGGAGGTATCGGCTGCCATGATGATATTAGAAAAGGAGGGAAGAAAAAACAAGAGTATCTTTTGGCCCGGCGGCCGTAGCAGCCGGTGGGGTACTGGCTAAACGGCGAAGGCCGCCGCACCGTTGCGCCGCCGCCCAAAACCTTCCCCTGCTGCGCTGGTTAATTTCCCTGGTCATTTCGCTTATGTTTTCAGCTCCCGTGCTTCCCCATTCCTTTGCCGAAGAGTTGGCTCGCGCCCACTCCGTGGCCCCCGACGCCCTGCCCGGGGCCGCCTTCTGCGCCCTCGCCGACGGCCTGCTCGCCCTACTGTTCCCGCAGCGCGCCGAACGGCCCCTGCCCACTGCCGATGCCGTTGAGGCCGAATTGCAGTATTTCCGGGCCGAGCTGGCCGCCCTGCTGGCCGGCGTACCGGCCCTGCCCGCCCCACCCGCCGCCCTGGCCGATGAGTTTACTGCTCAGCTGCCGGCCCTGCGGGCCGCCCTGCTGCGCGACGCCAGCGCCATTCTGGCCAGCGACCCCGCCGCCCAGGGCCTGGCCGAAATCATCAGCTCCTATCCCGGTTTCTATGCCACGGCCCTCTACCGGCTGGCCCACGCCCTGCACCAGCGGGGCCTGCCCCGCCTGCCACGCCTGCTGAGCGAGTATGCCCAT
Source organism: Hymenobacter artigasi (assembly GCF_012275535.1). GTDB lineage: Bacteria > Bacteroidota > Bacteroidia > Cytophagales > Hymenobacteraceae > Hymenobacter > Hymenobacter artigasi. The sequence goes on from NZ_JAAVTK010000014.1 coordinate 126,180, forward strand.
CAGCGCACTGGTATTGATATTCACCCCGGCGCGCACATCGGGCCGGCCTTTTGCATCGACCACGGCACCGGCCTCGTCATCGGCGAAACGGCCATCATTGGGGCCAACGTGCAGATATACCAGGGCGTCACGCTGGGCGCGCTCAGCGTCACCAAGGGCCTGCAGGGCACCAAGCGCCACCCCACCATCGAAGACCATGTGGTTATCTACGCGGGCGCTACCATTCTCGGCGGCAGCACCGTGGTGGGGGCCCACAGCATCATCGGCGGCAACGTATGGCTGACCGAAAGCGTACCCTCGCATTCGCGGGTGTATCACCGCGCCCACATCCAGATTTCGCGCAACGTCGACCCGGCCGCCGAGCTGGTATTTTCCATATAGGGACTTGAAAGCATGGTTTTTTCCATGTTCCAAGCCCTAATGTAGCAAGTCCCCCGCTGTTTTACCGACTAAGACCCTAAGTCCCCAAGTCCCCAATACCCTAACGCCCATGAAAGCTAATTCCGTTCTCGATACCATCGGCAACACGCCGCTGGTGCGCCTCAACCGCATTTTTGCCGCCACCCGCCCCGATGTGGAAGTGTGGGTGAAGCTGGAGCGCGCCAACCCCGGCGGGTCCATCAAAGACCGCATTGCCCTGAGCATGATTGAGCAAGCTGAGAAGGACGGCATCATCACCAAAGACAGCCTGATTGTGGAGCCCACTTCCGGCAACACTGGCGTGGGCCTAGCCCTGGTGGCTGCCGTGAAAGGCTACAAGCTCACCCTCGTTATGCCCGAAAGCATGAGCATCGAGCGCCGCCGCCTCATGGCTGCCTACGGAGCCAGCCTGGAGCTCACGCCCCGCGAAAAAGGCATGAAGGGTGCCATCGAGAAAGCCCAGGAGATTGTGGCCAACACGCCCGGCGCGTGGATGCCCATGCAATTCTCCAACCCCGCCAACCCCCGCATTCACGCCGAAACTACGGCCCAGGAAATCCTGCGCGACGCCCCCGAGGGCTTCGACTTCCACATCACCGGCGTGGGCACCGGCGGCCACATCACGGCCGTTACCGAAGTGTTCAAGCCACTGTTCCCAAACATGCAAACCTTCGCCGTCGAGCCCGAGGCTTCGCCCGTTATCAGCGGCGGCGCGCCGGGGCCGCACCCCATCCAAGGCATCGGGGCCGGTTTCATCCCCGAGAACCTGCACGTCGACATCCTCGACGGCACCATTCAGGTATCGCAGGCCGAAGCTTATGAGATGACCCGCCGCGCCGCCCGCGAGGAAGGCATGTTCGTAGGCGTGTCGTCGGGCGCGTCGCTGGCTGCCATCGCCAAAAAGCTGCCCGATATGCCCCAGGGCAGCCGCGTACTCACCTTCTGCTACGACACCGGCGAGCGATACCTATCGGTCGAAGGCCTGTTTGTGTAGTCCTTACATAGCTACCATAAAAAAAGCCCCTCGAAATACTTCCCTTGTCCTTACCCAAAACTCTGAAAAGCGCCGGCCGGTAGGCCGGCGCTTTTTTTTGGCATTACTCCTGCAACAGTTGGGCGGCCATCTGCACG
>NZ_JAAVTK010000015.1 GCF_012275535.1 Hymenobacter artigasi
TAGCCGTCGCCGTTCACGTCCCCCGCCCCCGCCACGCTGAAGCCAAAGTAGTCATTGGCGGTGGCAGCGGGGTCGGTCAGGGTGGTGGCGGGGGTAGTGGCGAGCCCGGCGCTGCCACCCAGGTAGAGGTAGGCCTTGCCCTTGCCGCTACTCGTGCCGTAGGCCCCGACGAGCACGTCGGCGTAGCCATCGCCGTTCACGTCCCCCGCCCCCGCCACGCTGCGGCCAAATAGGTCATTGGCGGTGGCAGCGGGGTCGGTCAGGGTGGTGGCCGGTGCACTGGCCAGCGGGTCAATGGTGACGGGATAGGTGGCCCCGGCGTCGCTCACTTCCAGGGCCAGCTCCCGCCGGCCGTGCAGGGCCATCCGGGCGGGCAGGGTGCGGCCGGTGGCATCCCAGGCGCGCAGGTCGGCGTAGCGCAGCACCGGGCCACTCTTGCCATTGGCCGGGGCGAAGCTCAGGGCTGAGCCGTCGGGGGCGGCCGTCACGCGCAGGGCGGTGGCCAGGTGCAGGCGCACCTGCACGGGGCCGGTGCCGGCCGGGCGGTGGGCCAGGTGAAAGGTCTGGCGTACTCCGGCCGGGGTATTTTCATACTCCACGGCCACGGCCTGCCCGGTGCCGTAGGTGGCCGTGGCTTCTGCCACCACCGGGGCCGTGCGGCCCGGGGCGGGCAGCGCCGGGCCACCCACCCGGCCGATGCCGCGCAGCTGCCAGCCTACCTGCCAGGCCGAGCGGTGGGTGTCGCGGTCGGGCACGGCGGCCACGGCGTAGCGGTCGGAGGCCAGGGTGGCCACCAGGCGCTGGGCGGCGTTGCCGGCCACGCGGGTGCCGGCCGGCTGGTCGGCGGCCGCGTAGAGGAAGTAGGAGCGGCGGCGCACGTCGGCCCATACGGCCGCCATGCCTTTGGCCGAGGTATCGGCCGGGACGGGCGCGGCGTGGGCGTGGGCGTGGACTGACGGACGCGGCCGGCCGGGGAAGCCGGGTCCGGTTGGGCGCAAGGCCGCCGGCTGGTAGGGGCCGGCCGGGGAGCGCGGGGCCGTACCAGCCGAGGTGCGCGAAGGTGCCGGTGCCGCGCACCCCGCTAATACGGCGGCCCAGGCCGCCACTATCAGATACGTATGTTTCATGCAGAAAAAAATAACAGGCTGATTATGACCCCAAAGGTACGCCCTACGGTTCCTGCGACGCGATGGGCCGCCCAGCTTTTCGCTCCTTCCCGCGGGCCTCGTCTCCCTGCCACGTGCCGCCAGCCGGTTTGGGTTGGGGGCCGTATCCGATGCGCCAGCCGAGCACCCGCACGAGGCGGTCCCTCCCGGGTGGGTAGCCCCCCCCCTGGTCGAGCCGAACCGCAACCGACAAAGTGCGGGCACAACCTGGAAAAGTACCCGCCGGGCCGCGTCACAGCGGGCAGCCCAAAGCGGTACTTATTCCGGGAGTTGTCCGAGAAGCATTCTTATGTTATTCGACTTTTTCAAGGAACTGAGCAACAACCAACTCTTGCGCCATCATCGGAGGATTACTATTTGAATCAGATGCCAGAAATCGCTTAACGTGCTATTTTATCCGTTTTCTGAGAGCACCCCTTAAAGCCTTTGTAGTTGACCAGGCCCTTTTCGGTGACGTGTTTTTTCAGCAGCCGGTCGAAGCCGCTGTGGTCCATTGCGGGGCCGGCCGTGGCCATCGCATAAGTAGTTGCCGGCAACAGGGCCGGATTCATTGTGGCGAAGGCCGCCACCGCAGCGGCTCCGATGGCGATGATGGCCAGCACGGGCACGAAAGGGATTTTCATAGTTTTGATATTGGTGGCGCTGGAGCCGTAGTCGCCCGGCTCGCTCCGGCCTTACAAAACGCGTAGTGCGCGGCGGCCACTTTCGGACATGCCCGATATCACGGCATCATGGCATGCAAGCCAAAACGTATCTGACTGCTTAAACTTCCTTGCAATACCCTTTTCAATAATTCACAAGGCTTCCAAATATAAGTTATGATAACATTTACTTATCATAACTTATATTTGAGGGATAAAAAAGGAAGCTTTTCGGACGTTTTCGAAACCTATATATAAGGTATCAATTCGCGGTCTGAATCAGCTCGCTTTACCGACGCCTCAAATCCCTTCCATGAGCGAAGACCTTTCCATCATCCCGGCATCAACCGGCAACCAATCGGTCAGCGCCCAGCTGGCCCGGGCCTCGGCCAAAGTCGCGGGCTTTCTCGAAACCGGTCTGCAGGGCGCGGCCAATACGGAGCGCGCCTACACCTCGGACCTGAAAAGCTACGTGGCCTTCTGCGAGCATCAGGGCTTGCGGGCGCTGCCGGCCGACGTGGAAACGCTCACCGAGTACGTGGCCTATCTCGCCACGGAAAAAGCGGAGCCAGCCGCCGAGGACCGGCACAAAAAAAAGAAGGGCCAGCAGCCGCTCACCGGGCCGCACGCGCTGGCGACCATCAAGCGGCACCTGGCGGCCATCCGCAAAGCCCACCAGCTGGCCGGCCACCGGCTGCCGGCCACGCTCGATGCCCTGAACACCGTCATGGAAGGCATCGCCCGTACCCTGGGTAAGCGGCAGGACCAGGCGCAGGCGTTCACGGTCGAGGAGCTGAAGCAGGCCATTCGGCGCATCGACCTGGAAACGGCGGCCGGCCTGCGGGACCGGGCGCTGCTGCTGCTGGGCTTCGCGGGGGCTTTCCGGCGCTCCGAGCTGGTGGGGCTGAACATTGAGCAGCTGGAATTCACCGAGCGCGCTTTGCTGGTGCACCTGGCCAAAAGCAAAACCAACCAGTACGGCGCGGTGGAGGACAAAGCCATTTTCTACGCGCCCAATATGGACTTCTGCCCGGTGCGCAGCCTGCGTGCCTGGCTGAATTTGCTGGGCCGCACCACGGGGCCGCTGTTCGTGAAGATTCCTCGGGCCGCTCCTAATCAAATGGCTACCCCGTCGGAAAAGCGGCTCTCGGATATCTCCATTAACAAGCTGGTGCAAAAGCGGCTGGGGCCGGACTATTCGGCCCACTCGCTGCGCGTGTCTTTCGTGACGGTGGCCGTGCTCAACGGACAATCTCACAAGGCGATTAAAAACCAGACCAAACAGAAAACGGATGCCATGATTGAGCGCTATACCCAGCTCAACAATGTGGTTTCGTACAATGCCGCGCAGGCGTTGGGCTTGTAACCCTGACAGCTACGCGCCCGCCGGGCACCGCGTGCCCCCGGCCTTTTGCCTTGATGAAGCCCGGCCATTTCCTGCCGGTTCTGTGGTGGGCGGGCGGGGCCTGGCTGTTGGTGCAGGGATAGAACGGACGAATTGGCGTCATTAATTCTTCATTTGATGAATATCATGCGCTGCGGCAATTATTGTCATGGGGCTGGCCACGCTTTTGATTGATTTTTGTATCAATCCAGCTTTCAATTGACTTTCAGCGCGATGCCGGCGCATAGCTAAAGCTTCCCAGATACCTGGAGTACTGCGGTGGGGGCTTGCCAGTACTGCGCTGCCGTCTACTGGCAGAACGACGATGCTGCAGGCCCTGACCCGGGGCATCGACCTCATCCTGCGGCTCATGGCCCGCAACCCGGCGCGCGCCGAGATATGCGCCGCCGGTGCCGCTTACGAGCACCTGCATCGTCAGCAGTGTACGACGGCCGGTCGCAGTTGCTCCTAAAAAGCCGCAAAGTACCTGTCAATCCATTGAACTACAATATATTATTCCTCCAAATGCTATGATTGCGCCTCACCTCCTGATTATACCAGCCACCGCCGAAACCATGGCCGATGCCGACATCACCATGGCCATCAAACGGCTATTTACCAACCAGAAAGGCCTGAACGAGCATTTGCTGGATGTGGCCACGCACGAGGGCCTGGTGACGCTGACTGGTTTCACCGACAACCTGCTGGCCCGGCAGCGGGCCGAGGACATTGCCCTGGCCGTGCGCGGCGTGCGCGGCGTTGCCAGCACGGTGGCCGTGCGTACCCCCGCCCGGCCCGATGCCGACTTGCAGCGCGACGTGTGCGGCGCCCTGGCCGACGACCCCGCCACCGGCGACTACCAGGTGCAGGGCACTGCGGCCGGGGGCGTAGTCACGCTCACGGGCATGGTGCAGTCGTGGGCCGAGAAGCAGCTGGTGCTGCGCGTGGTGCAGGGCGTGCGGGGCGTAACGAGCCTCCTAACGGAGGACCTGGCCATTCAAAAGGGCGAAATTGTGAATTCTGATGAGGAAATCACCATTCAGATTCAGGAGCTGCTCGACTGGGATGTTCGGGTGAACAGCGCCCTGGTGCAGGTGTGCACCACCGAGTCCGTGGTGCACCTGTCGGGTACGGTGGGCACGGCCACGGAGCGGGACCACGTGGTGGCCATAGCCTACCAGACCGGAGCCGCCCACGTAGATGCCCGCGACTTGTCTGTGGTCTACTGGGCGCTGAGCAGCGAGCTGCGGCGCGGGAAGTTTGCGCTCCGGGCCGACGAGGCCATTGTGGAGGCCGTGCGCGGCGTCCTGCACCGCAACCCCCGCGGGCGCTGCTCCGAAACGCTGGTGCAGGCCCATGAAGGCGTTGTGACGCTGGCCGGCACAGTGAGCAACCTGCGCGCCCGCCAGGAAGCCGAGCACGACGCCCGCCTCGTGGTGGGCGTGACCGAAGTACACAACCTATTGAAGGTACGGCCCAGACACCTGGTGCCCGATGCCGCTATTCGCCAGGCCATTCTGGCCGCGCTGGCCCGCGACCCCTACGTGGGGCACTTCTATTTTACCGTGAGCATGAGCAACGGCCAGGCTACCGTGCACGGGCAGGTAGACCATGCGTTTGAGCGCGAGCGGGTGGGCGATGTGGCCGCCGGGGCCAGCGGTGTGCTGGCCGTGGCCAACCTGGTAGCCGAGCCCGCCGAAGCGCGGCCCGAAGCCCTTGCCCGGCCGGGCAGCCCCGACCCCGACTCCGACTACGCACTGGCCGGCCGCATCCGGGAGCGCCACTTCTGGTCGGCCAGCCTGCACGACCAGGACATTGCAGTGCAGGTGAGCCACGGCCGCGCCACCCTCACCGGCACCGTAGATAGCTGGCCCGAGCGCCAGCAGGCCACCATCGAAGCCTATGAGGCCGGGGCCCACGACGTGAGCAACCACCTGCTTGTGCTGGCCCCGGCAGGCCCCGGGCAGCAGGGCACTCATCCCCCTGCTCATCTGCTAACCAACGCCCACCGCTAGCGCCAGCACCCGGAGTGTCCGGGCCGCCCACGGGTTTTCCAATTCACCCCTTTTTTCTCCTACTACTATGGCTTCCCCCCTTGTCGTACTGACTGATTTTTACGCCGTCACCGCCCGGGCGCTGTCCTACGCGGCGGGGCTGGCGGTGTCAATGAAAACGGAGCTGGTGCTGCTGCACGCCCGCCACGACGTGCTGCTGGCTCCCATCGACTACGGCCCCTATTCGCCCGTCAGCGACAATGCCACCGACCGGGCCCTGCAAACGCTGGCCGCCGCGCAACCCGTGCCCACCGAGGTAGATGTGTCGGACCAGGAGCTGACCGAGGCCGTGCGCGCCGCCGTGCGCCGCCACCACCCCCTGCTGCTGGTGCTGGGCCGCCCCGAAACGGCCGACGCACCCGTGGAAATCGTGACCGGCACGGCCATGGACCTGCTCACCGCCGTGCCCTACCCGCTGCTGGTGGTGCCGCCCCCCGCCGGCGAAACCTTCCCGCCCCGCCGCCTGCTGCTGGCCGTAGACGGCGAGCCGTTTGTGCTGTTCCGGCATCAGAACGTGGTCCGGCAGCTGCTGCGCCTGGCGGAGGGCACGCTGAACGTGGTGCGCGTAACCGACGACAGCCACGCGCGCCTGGGGGCCGAAGCTATTTTGCGCACGGTGGCCGACAACGACCTTACCGAGGTGCTGCCCCCCAGCCAGCTATATGAAGTGTATGACCGCTCGGTAGTGAGCGGGATACTGGCCGAAGCGGCCCGGCAGGAAGCCGACCTGCTGGTGGTCGTGGCCCGGCACCACAGCCTTATCGGCAGCCTGTTTCATCGCAGTGTCACGGCCCAGCTGCTGGAGCACAGCCCGGTTCCGGTGCTGGTGCTACCCGCCGAAGACTAGTGCGACTTTTATCCTGTTGCCCAAACACTTGCCATGGAAGCATCTTTCATTGTCCTCACCGATTTTTTCACGGTATATCCGCAGGCCCTGGCCTACACCACCAGCCTGGCGGCCGCGCAGCAGGCCCGCGTGGTGCTGCTGCACGTGTGCCACAATGGCCTGCACGGTCCCGGCGAGAAAGGCAGCCCGCGCACCGAATGGAACAAGCGGCAAAAACAGCGGGAGCTAGCCCGGCTGACCACTAACCGGCCCGTGCCCACGGAGCTGGTGGTATCGGAAGATGTTTTTACTGAGGCCGTTGGCCAGACCGTGCGGGCTCAGCAGGGCCAGCTGCTGGTGCTGGGCCAGCCCGGCGCGGCCGAGCAACCCGTGGAAATAGTAGCCGACGTGGCCCAGCTGCTGCTGGAGCAAGCCCTGTGCCCGGTGCTGGTGGTGCCCCCCACGGCCTCGGAGGGCTTGCCGCCCCGCCGGCTGCTGCTGGCCGTGGACGGCGAGCCCCTGGACCTGCACCCACTCCCGGCGCTGGTGCACCAGCTGCTGGCCGGCCCGCAGGCCGCGCTGCAGGTGGTGTATATACCCGAAAGCGCGACGGACCGTCCCGACCCAGTTGCCGTGCTCAATACCATCCGCCTCAATGGGGTGGTGCCGGCCATCCCGCTCAGCCGCCTGCACCTGCACCACGCACCCGATGTGGTGGCCGGTATTCTGGCCGAAGCCGTGCGCCAGCAGGCCGATATGCTGGTGGTCGTGGCCCGGCAACGCAGCCTTATCAGCAGCTTTTTTCACCGCAGCATCACGGCCCGGCTCCTGGAGCAAAGCCCGATTCCGGTGCTGGCACTGCCGGCCCGCGACTAGCCCCGGCGGCTGATTGCAACCGCTTATCACTTAAGCAGGCAGTCAGTAACAAGTAGTCAGTAGCCCGATGTCAGCCAGCTAAAAATCAGGCGATTGATTCCGGTCTGACTGCCGATTACTGATGACTTATCACTTAGAATTTTCCGATATGAATCCTTCAATTGTGGTGTTGGTCAATCTTTCTGAGGCGGCGGAGCAGGCGGCTCGCTACGCCGCCGTGCTGGGCGCGCCGCTGCACGTGCACCTGGAGCTGGTCAACGTTTATCAGCCCCCCATCCTGGCCTCCGGGCTGGCGGCGGTGCCGATGCACTACTTCCCCCAGATGCAGGCCGAGACCGAAGACGCCTTGCAGGCGCTGGCCCAGCGCCTGCCCGCGCCCACCGAAGCAACGGTAGTCGCGGCCCCCATTGCCGATGCCGTGCAGGAAGCCATTGCGCACCACCGCCCGCTGCTGCTGGCCATGAGCCTGAGCCCCGAGCAGGACCTGCTCGACTACCTGCTGCGCAACCACGTGCTGCCCGTGTTGCGCGCCACCCACCACCCGCTGCTGCTGGTGCCCGAAGCCGGCCCGCCCCCCAGCCGGCCGCGCCGCGTGCTGGTAGCCATCGATGGCGATTTTTTTACCCTCAGTGCTGCCACCCTGGCCCTGGCTCCGCTGCTGGCGAGCTGGCAGGCAACTTATTCGGTGGTGCACGTTCGAACCCTTGCGAGCGGAGGCGTGCGGCCCGATGGCTATGAGCAGCTGGGCGGGCCGCTGCGCAAGCTGCTGCCCACGGCCGCGCCGCTGGCGCTGTACGACGATGCCGGCCACGCTCCGGCTCCCGGGGTACTGCGCGCCGTGGCCGAAACGCAGGCCGACTTGCTGATTCTCATTGCCCGTCCCCGCAGCTTCCTGGGCCGGCTGTTTCATCGCAGCGTCACGGCGCAGGTGCTGCGCGGCTGCCCCGTGCCGGTGCTGCTGCTGCCCACCAATGCCCCGGACCAGCCCGACTACCTGCTCATTATGAGCTGACACGCCGCCCGGCCGGCCCCTTTTTTCCCTCCCCCGGGTTGTCACAAGCTACTCTCATTAAGTAGTCAGTCATCAGTAATCAGTAATCAGACTGAAATCAACTGCCTGATTTTTAGCTAGCTGAAATCTGATAACTGACTACTTGTTACTGACTACCTGCTTAAACTTCGCTTCACTATGAAACCTAATCTGCTCGTCCTCACCGACTCTTCGCCCGCCGCCGAGCGGGCCCGGGCCTACGCCGCCGTGCTGGCCGCCCCGCTGGGGGCCGAGGTGCACCTGCTGCACGTGTACCCCACACCGCCCACCACCGCCCGGGTAGGCAAGGTGATGCGCGCCACCAACGCCGGCTACGTGCGGCGCGAGCGCCACGCGCTGGAGGAAGTAGCCGCCGCCATGCCCGTGCCCACCACCGCCACCACCGTGGCGCAGGTCTGGGACGAGGCCGTGCAGGAAGCCCTGCACCAGTATCAGCCGCTGCTGGTTATCGCCGGCCTCACGGCCACCGACGGCCTGCTGGACGAATGGCTCAGCAACCGCGCCCTGCCGCTGGCCCACGAAACGGGCTACCCGCTGCTGCTGGTGCCGCAGGACCTGCCCACGGCCGCCCTGCGCCCGCCGCGCTGCCTGGCCCTGGCCGTGCGCGACCAGTCCTTCACCCTCACGCCCCAGGCCCTGGCCCTCACCCCACTCCTGGCGGCCCTGGGGGCCACCGTGGTGCCCGCTACCGTGGCCCGGCCCGACGAGCCCACCGCCGGCCGGCACGGCCTCATGGCGGCGCGCGAATGTGGCCTGACTCCGGCCCTGGCCGCCAGCAGCCTGCACCGGGTGGTAGCCGAAGCACCGGCCGCGGGCCTGCAGCAGGCCGTGGCGGAGCTGTCGGCCGATATGCTAGTGCTCCTCGACCCCGGCCACGGCTGGATAAGCAAGCTGTTCGGCAGCAGCGTTATCGACGAGGTGCTGCGACACACCCAGGTGCCGGTGCTGCTGCTGGCCACGCAGGAAACCGGGCTGGATTAAGCGGCTCGCGATGGCGGGTTTCCTCCCCCATCGCCGAGCGCTCCCAACAATATATTTCACCCTTAGTAATCAGTCATCAGTAATCGATAGTCAGACCGGAATCAATCGACTGATTTTTAGTTAGCTGAAACCCGACTACTGACTACCTACTTAAACTTCACTTCCCCATGGCCCTTTCCCTCATCGTCTTCGCCGGTTTTTATCCGCCCGCCCGCCGCGCTATTAAATACGCCGACGTGATGGCGCAGGCCGTGGCGGGCCAGTTGGTGCTGCTGCACGTCAACCGCGCCTCCCTGTTCGACCCCAACGATTTGGTGGCCCAGGGCTACCACCAGGAGGAGCTGGCGCGCCAAGCCGATACGGCCGCCATTCTCTACCAACAGGCCCAAAGCCTGCAAACCACGGCCACCGTGGAAGTAGCCACCGACCTGCTGCCCGCCACGGCCCAGGATTTGGCCAACCGCTACCAGCCGGCCCTCTTTGTTCTCAGCCAGGTGGATGAGGACCGCCCCGTTGCTGCCGACATGCTCACCTCCTGCGTGGAGATTCTGCGGGCCGGCGGCTACCCGCTGCTGGTGGTGTCGCCCACGTCCCCCACCGACCACCCGCCCCGCCGCATCCTTATTGCCGCCGACCGCGAACCCTTCACGCTAACCCCGGAGGCCCAGGCCCTGCGCCCGCTACTGGCCCAGCCCGGCGTCGAGATTATTGTGGCCCACGTTACGAGTGGTGTGGAGGACGACGAAGGCTGCGCCCTGGCCCTGCGGGCCGTGCAGGCCAGTGGCCTGGTCGAGGGGCTGCCCACGCCGGAGCTACGGGGCTTTCAGCACGAGCACTACGAGCAGGGAGTGCTGGCGGCCTCCCTCGATTCGCGGGCCGATTTGGTAGTGGTGCTGGCTCGTCATCGCAGCTATTTCGGCAACTTGTTTCACCGCAGCGTCACGGCCAAGCTGCTGGAAAACTGCCCGGTACCCGTACTCGTACTGCCCGCCGCCGCCCCGGGAGTCGCTACCGAAACGTCTGCTTTTGTGGCTGCCGCCGGCATTGCCAACACGGTACTTACCGGCCTCACGCCAGCTTCCTGACGCGCAATTTTATGATATTTTGAGCAAATCTGAAGAGTCGGGGTGTAGCGGCGCGATACTTCCTTTCATTAACCTAGAGCGGTTTTCAGATTCGTGTACAGGTAGCGCGAACTACAAAGTTCGCGCTACTGCCTGCTTACCTCACAAGCTGTATCTAAACCCGAAAATGCTCTAATTAGTCAGTCATCCATAATCGGTAGTCAGACCGAAATCAATGTACTGGTTTTTAGTTAGATAAAATCTGATTACTACCTACTTAAAATATACCCCAGTGATTCAGCGGATGACTAGGCATGGCCCCGCCGCTCGGGTTTCCGCACCAGAATAACTGGACCGGGCCACCAATCCTAGCCCCGCTTTTCCCTGGCGTGGTCGGCGTTCAGGGCTTCGAAGCCGGATACTACATCGAACAGCTCCTCGTCGATGGCGCTTTGGCGCTTGCGGTGGTACTGGTGTGCCAACTCGCCCAATAGCTCGTCGATGCTTTTTTCGGCCCGCTGCATGGCTCGTAGGCGGCTGGCATTTTCACTGGCCAATGACTCGGCGCAGGCCCGGAACAAGGAAACGAACAGAAACTCCCCGACGAGGGCCCGTAACGTGGGAAACCGCGCGCCCGCTACCTGGGGCCGCGTTTTCGTGGGCCAGTGCAGGGCTCGCAGCTCCTGCTTCCATTGTGCGTCCAGCGGCAGCAGGCGCTGATAGACCGGCCCATACCCCGTGGCCTCCCGGGGCCGGTTGTGAAAGATGTAGAACGCGGTCAGGCTGCCGTTGTCGAGGGCTTCCTGCGCTTTTAGCAGCATCTGCGCGACCAGCGGCGTAATGGCCTTGATGCCCGTGGGCACCAGAAAATGCGTGGTTACGGGCAGGCCCGCATCGGTTAACAGGTGCTGCACCCGTTCGCCCACCGTCCAGAGCTCCTTGCGGCCCGGCAGCGCGCCGAGCGTTTGGGCCACAAAAGCGGCCAGGGTGTCGTTGAACGAGCCCACCAGCCCCTGGTCGGACCCAAAAACCACGGCCCCTATCACGGGCGCGGCTACTTGTTGCGGCTCCTTTGCCGGTGGTGTGGGGTTGCTGGCGGGCTCCGACTGAAAGTAGGCGACCAGGCCCAGCGCCACGGTTTGGTAGTAATCGCCGAGCGAGCCCACCGCCAGCTCGTACTGCCCGATGGTGGCCGCCGCCATGGCTTTCATGGTCCGCACCACGGATTTGATGTCCCTGGCACCTTCAATTTTTCGGCTCAGGCTTTCCAGGGTTTGCATTTGTTCGGGGTGTAATTTGCTCAGGGAGGAGGGCGCGGGATGAGCAAGAGGACCTAATGATGTGTCAGCTAGTCGCTTTCCGCAGCGGGCTGCTCCTGGAAAGGGGCCAGCACCGTTTTGGCGCAGGCCAATAGCGCGGCCTGGTCGGCTGGGTTCAGGGGCTGTTGCGCACTCAGGCGCAGCAGCAGCTCGGCGGGTAGCCCCAGACTGCTGCGGGCCAGCAGGGCCTCGGCTTCGGGCATTTTTTCGACGGGGATATTGTCGAAATAGCCGCTGGTGAGGCCCAGCAGCACCACCAGCTGCTCGGGCACCGACATGGGGTGCAGCTCCGGCTGCTTGAGCCAGCTCCGGATGCGCTGGCCGTGGTCGATGACGCGCTGCGTGTGTTCGTCCAAGCGCGTGCCGAAGCGGGCGTAGTTTTCCAGCTCCTCAAACTGCGAATACGCCAGTTTCAGGTTGCCGGTGGTGGTGCGGTAGGCGGGCAGCTGGGCTTTGCCGCCCACCCTGGACACGGATTTGCCCACATCGACGGCCGGCAGAATGCCCGCTTCGAAGAGCTTGGGCGAGAGGTAAATCTGCCCGTCGGTGATGGAAATGAGGTTGGTGGGAATGTAGGCGGAGATGTTCTGGGCCTCCGTTTCGATGATGGGCAGGGCCGTGAGCGAGCCGCCGCCCAGCGCCGGGCTCAGGTGGGTGGCGCGTTCGAGCAGGCGGGAGTGGATGTAGAAAATATCGCCCGGAAACGCCTCCCGGCCCGGGGGGCGCCGCAGCAGCAGCGACAGCTCGCGGTAGGCCCGGGCGTGGTTGGTGAGGTCGTCGTACACAATCAGCACGTCGCGGCCCTGCTCCATAAAGTGCTCGGCCACGCTGGTGGCGGCGTAGGGGGCAATGTATTTCAGGCCGGGGGCCTCGTTGCCTTCGGCCACCAGCACGATGGTGTAGGCCAGGGCCTTCTTTTCGCGCAGCGTGGCCACGACCCTGGCCACCGACGCCGCCCGCTGGCCGATGGCGCAGTAAATGCACAGCACCTGCTTATCGTGCTGGTTGAGAATGGCATCGAGTGCCAAAGCCGTTTTGCCCGTCTGCCGGTCGCCCAGAATCAGTTCGCGCTGGCCCCGGCCCACGGGCAGCAGCGCGTCGAGCACTTTGAGGCCGGTTTGCAGCGGCACGGTTACCGGCGCACGGTCCATGATGGCCGGCGCGGGCCGCTCAATGGGCAGGCGCTGCCGCGTGAGCAGCGGGCCGCCGCCGTCCAGCGGCTCGCCCAAGGGGTTGATTATCCGGCCAATCAGTTCATCACCTACGGGAATGTCTATCACCCGGCCCGTGCGCTCCACTTCGTCGCCCACGCTCAGCCGCGCATCTTCTCCCAGCAAAACAACGCCGATTTCGGTTTCGTCGAGGTTGTAGGCCAGGCCATATAACCCGCCGGCAAACTGCAACAGCTCGCCCGCGCCCGCGCCCGGCAGCCCCGAAACGCGCACCACCCCGGCCGCCACGCTCAGCACCACCCCGATTTCGCGGGGAACCAGCGCGGGCCGGAACGCGGCGCTGCCCGCGCTCAGAGCCGCGAGCGTATCGGTCAGATGGGCAAGTAGTTCAGTTGCTGGCATGGTGGCGCAGTTCGGGTTCGGATTCGGATTCGCCTGCTGGCTCACGCGGCGGAGTGGCGGCCGCAAGGCTGCTTTCGAGCTCGGCGAGGTAGTTGGGCACGCTCCAGGCCAGCTGGTAGCCGTTGGCGCTCAGGGTGATGCCGCTGATGAGCTCGGGCGCGGTGGTGAAGGTGCAAGCGGCTTCGGTACCGATGAGGGCCGTGAGGGCGGCGGCAAGCTCAGCCTGCTGCTCAGCTGATAACGCAAAGGCGCTGCGCACCTGCACGCGCTTGGCGCCGGCCTGGAATGCGTCGATAAACCCTTGTTTTTCGGTCCCTTGCAGGTGTTCGATACGCCCGATGAATACGGCCAGCGCCTGCGCTTCCAGGCCGGCGGAGGCCAGGTCGGTCAGGGCTTTTTTGGTGAGGGAAAGCACGGTCTGGCGGGTCTGATGGGTCAGGTCGTCGTGCATTTTTTCCTGCATTTGCTGGTGGGCGGTGGCCTGTTTGGTGCGCAGCGTGTCGGCGTCCTGCCGGGCTTCGTCCAGCAGCTGCTGGCGCTCGGCCTGCGCTTCGGCGTGGGCCGTGGCCAGCAGGGTTTGCTTGCGCTGGTCGAAGTCGGCGTTTTTCTGCTGGTACTGCTCGCGCTCGGCCTGGGCCTCGGTTTTTTGCATGCTGGCGTCGTTCAGCTGCGCCTTTATTTTTTGCTCGCGCGCTTCAATAGCCGCCAACACCGGCTGGTACAGAAAGCGCTTCATGAGCCACACCAGCAGCAGAAAATTCAGCAGCTGGGCGACGACGGTAAACCAGTTGATTTCCATGGGGTCGGGAGCTTACTGGCCAATCATGTGGTTCCAGAAGGGGTTGGCGAAAATGAGAATCATCGACAGCACGAAGCAGTAGATGGCCGTCGATTCAATCATGGCCAGGCCCACAAACAGGGTGCGCGTGATGGTGGCCGAGGCATCGGGCTGCTGGGCCAGCGCGCTGAGGGCGGTGGCCACGGCCTTGCCCTCGCTCACGGCCGGAAAAATGGTGCCGATGGCGGTGGTAAAGCCGGCCATGATAATGGAAATCATGGCGATAAGGGCGGTGCTGTCCATGGGTTGGTTGGTTGATTAGTTAGAAACGGGAAGTGGTTCCGGCGGGGCAGGCTTGGCCACCGCCGCGGCGATGTACACCGTGGCCAGCACGCTGAAAATGTAGGCCTGCACCAGGCCCGTAAGCAGCCCCAGCACGTTCATGATAATGGGAAAGAACAGGGGCGAAATGCTCAGCAGAATGCCCACAATCATGCCTCCGCTCATGATGTTGCCGAACAGGCGCACGGCCAGCGCCAGCGTCCGGGTGGCATCACTGATGAGGTTGAAGGGCAGCATGATGAAAGTGGGCTGCAGGTAGGTTTTGAGGTAGGCCAGCACCCCGGTTTTCCCGATTCCGAAGAAGGGCACGGCCAGAAATACGGCCACGGCCAGGGCCGCTGTGGTGGAGAGCGAGCCGGTGGGCGGCTGGTACCAGGGCAGGACAATGCCCACGTTGGCAATGGCGATAAACAAAAACAGGGTGCCGATGAAGCCGATGTACTTTTCGGGCCGGGGCAGGCCCGCTTCCGCAATTTGGGTGTTGATGCCCTGCACCACGATTTCGAGGGCACACTGCCAGCGGGAAATCAGCAGGCCGGTTTTCAGCTTTCGGGTAATCAGGAAAGAGCCCCCCACCATCAGCAGCATAATGCCCCAGGTGGTGACCAGCGTGAGGTTAATCGTCACGAATCCGTAACGCCAGAAAACGACTTCGTCGGGGCTAAGATTCATGGGCGAGGGGTTTTGAGAACGGCCGCGCGGCGGCCGGCCGGGTGAAGTGGGCCACCAGGTAGCGGGCCGCCACGAAGCCGGCCAGGCAGGCCACCAGCCGGGGCCAGCTGCCCTGGCCCACGTAATAGAAGCCGGCCCCGGCCAGGGCCAGCCGGCCCAGCAGGCTGCCCAGCAGCCAGAGCGCCGGGTAGCGGGCCGTGAGGGCGCGCCGCACCGTGAGCCACAGGCCATAGAAAAACAGGGTGCCCAGGGCCAGCCCCGCCATCAGGGCCAGCGCGAGTGGAAAGAATT
Organism: Hymenobacter artigasi; assembly: GCF_012275535.1. Classification (GTDB taxonomy): domain Bacteria; phylum Bacteroidota; class Bacteroidia; order Cytophagales; family Hymenobacteraceae; genus Hymenobacter; species Hymenobacter artigasi. The sequence goes on from NZ_JAAVTK010000015.1 coordinate 15,020, forward strand.
CAGTCATCGGAAGGGGTTTTAGTGGTTTGCGCTGGGGGTTCGTTGCCTTCTTTCGTCACCCAGACCCAGGCGGTGAGGCAGCCCACTACCAGCCCGGCAAAGAGCAGGGTTACCGTCCAGGAGAACGTCTGCGGGTAGCGGCGGTCGAGCCACACGCCCAACGCCGTGCCCGCCAGCACCGGCACCGCCACCGACCAGCCAATCATGCCGAACATGCCCAGGCCGTACCACACGCCCTTTTTGGGGTTGTGCAGGGCGTGTAGCTTGCGCGTTTCCAGGGCACCAATGCGCTGGCTGAGCGATGCGTCCGGCTTGTCGGCGGCGGGTTTCATGGGCAGGAGGCTAGGACTGTTGCAGCGTTTCGAGGCGGGTGAGCAGGCCGGTTTCTATTTTCCGCAGGGTGGTGCGGGCCGCCTGCTCCTCGGCATCGTGGCGGCGAAAGTCCTGCTCCACCAATTCGCGGAGCTGGCCGAGGCCGACCCCGCCGATGGCGTTGCGCACCGACACCGACACGTCGAGCCCGGCTTTGAGCAGCACACCTTCGTCCACGGCCAGGTAATGCACGCGGCCATCGGTGGTTTCATAGGTGAAAATGCCGGGCACCAGGGCCGCCACGCAATCGAGCCGCCGGGGCAGCAGGCCATACGCGCCGGCACTGGTTTCCAGTACTATGCGGCTAACCTGGCCGATGTCGAGAAACACGCGGAACGGCAGCAGCACTTTGAGGTTCATGGTATTCATTGGCTTGGGGGTGAGGTTGATGCGGAGGGTGGTCAGCCATCCGCAACTACAGCGTTTTCTATTTTTTCCGGCTGCGCCTTTTTCTCCTTACCAGCCTTTTGCCGGGCCTCCTCAATCGTCCCAATCATGTAAAAGGCACTCTCGGGCAGGTCGTTGAACTCGCCGGCCAGAATCCGCTCGCAGCCGCTGAGGGCGTCCTCCAGCCCGACGTCTTTGCCCGGCAGGCCGCTGAACTGCTCGGTGGTGAAAAACGGCTGCGTGAGAAACCGCTCCAGTCGCCGGGCCCGGCCCACCAGGTTGCGGTCAGCGGTGGAGAGCTGCTCCAGGCCCAGCATGGCGATAATATCCTGCAGCTCTTCGTATTGGGCCAGCACCCGCTTTATTTCCTGCGCCACCGCGTAGTGCCGCGGCCCGATGATGTCGGCGGTGGCCATTTTAGAATTGGACTGCAGCAGGTCGATGGCCGGAAACAGGCCCTCGCTCGCTCTTTTGCGCGACAGCACGATGGTGGCCGACAGGTGCGAAAACGCGTGCACGGCGGCCGGGTCCGTAAGGTCGTCGGCCGGCACGTACACGGCCTGAATGGAGGTAATTGCCCCGGCTTCGGTGTTGGCGATGCGCTCTTCGAGCTTGGCCAGCTCCGTGGCCAGCGTGGGCTGGTAGCCCAGGCGCGAGGGCATCATGCCCAGCAGCCCCGATACCTCCATGCCCGCCTGGATGAAGCGGAAGATGTTGTCAATTAGCAACAATACGTCGCGCTGCTCGTCGTCGCGGAAGTACTCGGCCATGGTCAGGGCCGCGTGGCCTACCCGGAAGCGCGCGCCGGGCGGCTCGTTCATCTGGCCAAACAGCATGACCATATTTTGCAGCACCCCGGCCTCCTTCATTTCGTGGTACAGCTCGAGGCCTTCGCGGCACCGCTCGCCAATGCCGCAAAACAGGCTGACCCCGTTCGTATGGCCCGCCATGTTGTGAATTATCTCCGTGAGCAGCACCGTTTTGCCCACCCCCGCGCCGCCAAACAGCCCGGCCTTGCCGCCCCGCTCCAGCGGAATCAGCACATCGATGGCCTTGATGCCGGTACGGAAAATTTCGGACCTGGTGGAGCGGTGCAGCAAGGGCGGGGGCAGCCGGTGAATGGTGCGCTGCGCCAGCCCGGTCAGGGGTGGCCCGTGGTCGATGGTATTGCCAAACACATCGAACATCCGGCCGAGGATTTCATTGCCTACGGGCACCTCAAGCTGCTTTCCCTCAGTATCTACCCGCAGGCCCCGGGTGAGGCCCTGGGTGGGGTTGAGGGCAATGCCGCGCACCCGGTGCTCATCGAGCTGCGTCAATACTTCGATGACGACCTGCTGCCCGGCCCCGGCATACAGCACGGAGAAGATGGCGGGCAGGTCGTGCTCAAACCACACGTCTACCACGCTGCCCCGCACGGAGATGATGCGGCCCGCGGGGCGGGGGGCTGGTGCTGCTGCCGGTATATGCGTTTGATGGTTCATGGGCATTCACGATTGGGACTCGCAAAGGCGGCTGCCCCCGGCCACTCGCTACACGAGGTGGCCGGGGGCAGCGCAGTTTTCTGGCTGAGGCATGCGCGTTGCGACACTGCTGGCTACTAATGCTATAGCCCGGCACAAGATTACGGCCGCCCCAGCCGCGTCCCCTTGACGAAAGTCATGGCCGGGGCCTGACATTGGGCATTCCCGTTGCCGGGGGCGCGCCGGTCCTTTGCCCTACGCCGACAGTCAGGCCGCCAACCTCACCCAACTTTCAGCCCCACACCATGGCACTTCCAGCTTACACGCTCTTTTTCCGGGAATTAACCAACGACAAAGTGGCCCAGGTGGGTGGCAAGAATGCTTCCTTGGGGGAGATGTTCAACAAGCTCAGCGACCAGGGCATCCGGGTGCCCGATGGCTTTGCCACTACGGCCGCCGCCTACTGGCTGCTGCTGGACGAAAACGGCCTGCGGGCGCCGCTCACCGAGCTGCTGAATACCCTGGACACTCAGGAGTTCAGCAACCTGCCCGACGTGGGGGCCCGGGCCCGCTCGCTGGTGCACGGGGCCGTGATGCCCGTGGCCGTGGCCGCCGCCATTCGGGCAGCATACCGCGAGCTGACCGCCGAAAACCCCGACCGCACGGAAGTAGCCGTGCGCAGCAGCGCCACGGCCGAAGACCTGCCCACCGCCAGCTTTGCCGGTCAGCACGACTCGTTTCTGAACATTGAGGGCGAGCAGGGGGTACTCGACGCCTGCCACCGCTGCTTCGAGTCGCTGTTCAACGACCGGGCCATCAAGTACCGCGTTACCAATGGGTTCGACCACATGCAGGTAGCGCTGTCGGTGGGCGTGCAGACCATGGTGCACTCGGATTTGGCTTCCGCCGGCGTGGCCTTCACCATTGAGCCCGAAACGGGGCATGAGCACTTCATCTACCTCACCGGCAGCTGGGGGCTGGGCGAAAACGTGGTGCAGGGCGCGGTGAACCCCGACGAGTTTTACCTCTTCAAGCCCTCGCTGCGCGACGGCCACCGCGCGCTGGTGACCAAAAAGCTGGGCGACAAGGCCAAAACCATGCGCTACGCCGCCCCCCCGGCCAATGCTCACGACCAGCGGGCAGATACCATCGTGAACACCGACACGCCGGCCGCGCAGCGCGAGGTATTTGTGCTCACCGATGCGGAAGTTGAACAGTTGGGCCGTTGGTGCCTCGTGATTGAGGAGCACTACGGCATGCCCATGGACATTGAGTGGGCCAAAGACGGGCTCAACAACCAGCTCTACATCGTGCAGGCCCGCCCCGAAACCATCAGCCAGAACCGCGAGGCCCTGCGCCTGCACGAGTACCACCTCACCGAAACCGGCCCGGTGCTGGCTACCGGCAAGGCCGTGGGCAGTCAGATTGTGTCGGGCGTGGCGCGCATCATCGACTCGCCGGCCGATGGCCACCGCCTGCAGCCGGGCGAAATCCTGGTCACCGACATCACCAGCCCCGACTGGAACGCCGTGCTCCAGAACGCGGCCGTCATCGTGACCAACCGGGGCGGGCGCACCAGCCACGCAGCCATTGTGGCCCGCGAGCTGGGGCTGTCGGCCGTGGTGGGCACCTTGGATGCTACTACCAGGATTAAGGACGGGCAGGTGATAACCGTTTCCTGCGCCGAGGGCGACGAAGGCCAGGTGTTTGAGGGCCAGCTGGCCTGGACCGAAACCGACCTCGACCTGGCCCAGGTGGCCCGGCCCGCCACCAAGGCCCTGCTCATCCTCGCCGACCCCGACCGCGCCCTGCAACTGGCCCGTTACCCCAGCCAGGGCGTGGGGCTGATGCGCATGGAGTTCGTCATCAACAACACTATTCGCGTGCACCCCATGGCGCTGGTTGAGTTCGATAAGCTGACCGACCAAGCTGCCCGCGCCGAGATTGAGCAGCTCACTGCCCACTACTCCAGCAAGCCCGAATACTTCGTGGAGAAGCTCGCGCAGGCCATTGGTTTCGTGGCGGCCACGTTCTTTCCGCGCGAAGTCATTGTGCGGCTGAGCGATTTCAAAACCAATGAGTACGCCGACCTGCTGGGCGGCCGGCAGTTTGAGCCCCACGAGGAAAACCCCATGCTGGGCTTTCGCGGGGCCTCGCGCTACTACAGCCCCCAGTACCGCGAGGGATTCCGGCTGGAGTGCGCGGCCCTGCGCCGGGTGCGCCACGACATGGGCCTGACCAACGTGAAAGCCATGGTGCCCTTCTGCCGCACCGTGGCCGAGGGCCGGCAGGTGGTGGCCCTTATGGAGGAGTTTGGCCTGAAGCAGGGCGAGGAAGGGCTGGAAATCTACGTCATGGCCGAAATCCCGAGCAACGTCATCCTGGCCAGGGAATTCGCCGAAGTGTTCGACGGCTTTTCCATCGGCTCCAACGACCTGACCCAGCTGGCGCTCGGCATCGACCGGGATTCGGCCATCATCAGCCATTTGTTTGATGAGCGCAATGAGGCCGTGACCCAGCTCATGGCGCAGGTTATCGGCAAAGCCAAAGCCAGCGGGCGGCCCATTGGCCTCTGCGGCCAAGCCCCGAGCGACTACCCCGAGTTTGCCCGCTTCCTGGTCGAGCAGGGCATCGATAGCATTTCCTTTACCCCCGACGCGCTGCTGCAGGGCCTCGCCAACATGGTGGCAGCCGAAGCGGCCGTGCCAGCTGCGCGGGCAGCAGTCGCCTAGCGGCTGCTTACCAGCCCATTAATACGCCTGATTCACATCGCTCCTTAACCCACTTTTTGCAACTCCTGCTCCGTGTTCAAAAGCCCTTTCCTTGCCGAAACCGGTGCCATCGCGCAGTTTACCGGGCGGTTTTTCCGCGAGGGATTCCGGCCGCGCTACGAGGTGCGCGAGTTTCTGTACCAGTGCTTCGTGGTGGGCTACCAGTCGCTGCCGATGGTGGGCATTACGGGTTTCATCATGGGCCTCGTGCTCACCCTGCAAAGCCGGCCCACCATGGCCCAGTTCGGGGCCGAGTCCTGGATTCCGACGATGGTCGGGCTGACCATTATCCGGGAGATGGGGCCGATTATCACGGCGCTGATTTTTGCGGGTAAAATCGGCTCCAGCATCGGGGCCGAGCTGGGCTCGATGCGCGTGACGGAGCAGATTGACGCCATGGAAGTATCGGGCACCAATCCGTTTAAGTACCTGGTGGTGACGCGGGTGCTGGCCACCACGCTCATGCTGCCGCTGCTCACGGTGCTGGCCGATGCCATTGGCCTGTACGCTTCCTACGTGGGCATCAACACCAGAGGCGTTACGACGCTGGCTCTTTTCATCAACAACATCCTCAGCGGGCTGACTTTTGCCGATGTGCTGCCCGCTTTTTTCAAGACCTTCTTCTTTGGCTTCGCGGTGGGCATTGTGGGCTGCTACAAGGGCTACTACGCCAACAAAGGCACGGCCGGTGTGGGGGCGGCGGCCAACTCGGCCGTGGTGGTATCGTCGCTGCTCATCTTCATAATCGACCTGCTGGCCGTGCAGATTACCGGTTTGCTGGGCTTAAACTAGAGTTTATTTGCCTGTAAATGAACGTTATGCTCCTGACCAACTATCCACCTGCCCCATGAAAACCCTCACCGCGCCGGCTCCGCCCCCTGCCCCCACCGGCCCCGCCGAGGTGGTGCTCACGCTGGAGCACATTGCCAAATCGTTTGGCGACAACCATGTGCTGCGGGACTTTTCGCTGGACCTGCACCGGGGCGAAAACGTGGTGGTGTTGGGCAAGTCGGGCTCGGGCAAGTCGGTGCTGGTCAAGTGCATCATTGGGCTGCTGCGGCCCGATGCCGGGCGCATCACCGTGCTGGGGCAGGACATCAGCACCCTCGACCACGAGGCCATGGACCAGCTGCGGGCCAAGCTGGGCTTCCTCTTCCAGAGCAATGCCCTGTACGACTCGATGACGGTGCGCGAGAACCTACTGTTTCCGCTGCGCCGGCAGTGGCTGGCCGACCGCCGGGGCAAGGAAAAGGAATTGGTGCAGCAGGCGCTGGAAGACGTAGGCCTGGGCGACACGGCCGAAAAGATGCCGGCCGAACTTTCGGGCGGGCAGCGCAAGCGCATCGCCCTGGCCCGCACGCTCATCCTGCAGCCCGAAATTATTCTCTACGATGAGCCCACCACCGGCCTCGACCCCATCACGGCGCGCGAAATCAGCGGCCTCATCCGGGAGGTGCAGCAGAAATACCAGACGGCGGCCTTCATCATCTCCCACGACATGGACAGCGTGCGCCTCGTGGCCGACCGCGTGGCCCTGCTCGCCGACGGCCGCTGCTATGCGCAGGGAACCTACGCGGAACTGGCCAAGCATGAAGACCCGCGCGTGCACGACTTTTTCATCTGATGCCGGTCGCCTCCCTCACCTATTTAAATAGCTAATTTCCATCATCATGCCCGATTCTTCCACCAGCAAGCAAGTGCGCCTCGGCCTGTTCGTCGTGGTGGGGATGGGATGCCTGCTCGTCATCCTGTACCTGCTGGGCCGCCAGCAAAACCTGTTTCAAAGCAGCCTGCCGGTGCAGGCCGACTTCCGCAACGTGGCCGGCCTGCTGCCCGGCAACAACGTGCGGCTGGGGGGCATTACGGTGGGCACCGTGAAGGATATCAGCATTATAAACGACACCACGGTGCGCGTGAGTATGAGCCTGAACAAGGACGTGCAGCCCTTTGTGCGGCGCAACGCGGTGGCCAGCATCGGCACCGACGGCCTGGTGGGCAACACCATCATCAACCTCACGGCCGGCCGGGGCCCGGCCCCGGCCGTGCAGGCTGGCGACCAGCTGCCCACCCACGAAAAAACCAGTATCGACGCCATGCTGGCCACGCTCGACGTGTCCAACCAAAACCTGGTCGGCATCACCGCCGGCCTGCGCCAGGTCACGGACAAGCTCAACGACAGCAAGGCACTGTGGGAGTTGCTGGGCAACGAGCAGCTCCCGGCCGATGTGAGCCGGAGCGTGCGCAACGCCGCCGCCGCTTCGGCCCAGCTCAACGCCGCTGCCACCGATGTGCGCCAGCTCACCAGCGGCGTGCGGCGGGGCCGGGGTCCGCTGGGCTACCTGCTTACCGATGAGGCATTTGCCGGCCAAATCGGGCACGCCGCCCGGCAGCTGGCCGGCACTTCCGACACGCTGGCCGCCACCCTCAACGGCCTGCAACGGCAGGTGCAAAGCGGCGGCGGCCCGGTGCAAACGCTGCTCACCGACACCACCGCCGCCCGCCAGCTGCGCCAGACCATGGGCAGCGTGGCGCAAAGCACCGCCAAGCTCAACCAAAGCATGACGGCCCTGCAGCACAACTTCCTGCTGCGCGGCTACTTCCGCCGCCAGGCCCGCAAAGCCGCCTGCGAAAAGGCGCGCCGGGCCCGCGACAGCGCCCGCCTCGCTCATTAAGTAGTCAGTCCTCCGTAATCGGTAGTCAGACCGGAATTAATTGACTGATTATTAAATAGATGAGGTCTGATTGCTGACTACTTATTACGGACTACCTACCTAACAGAATATTCCTGTGCCTGTACCCCATGACCACCGTGCCGGCTTCGGAGGCAACGCGGGCTTTTCAAACCTACCCCCGGCGCACGGCGCGTCCCCACCCAGCCAGCGGGCCGAGCGGCGCTTTATGGCCGGGCCGGGCACTCGCCGGGGGGAGCTGCGCTTTCTGTGGACGGTGCTGCGCGAGTTTCTGCGCGGGTTTCGGATGCTGCACTTTGTGGGGCCGTGCGTGTCGGTATTCGGCTCGGCGCGGGTCACCGAAGACTCGCCGTTTTATGCCCTGGCCCGGCAGCTGGGCGCCGGCCTGAGCCGGCAGGGCTTCACGGTGCTCACCGGCGGCGGGCCGGGGATTATGGAAGCCGCCAACCGCGGGGCCCACGACGTGGGCGGGCTTTCGGTGGGCTGCAACATCGTGCTGCCGAAGGAGCAGCATCCCAACCCGTACCTGGACCACTGGCTGGCCTGCCGGCACTTTTTTGTGCGCAAGGTGCTGCTGGTCAAATACTCCTACGCATTCGTAATCATGCCCGGCGGCATTGGCACCCTCGACGAGCTGTTTGAGGCCCTCACGCTGATTCAGACCCGAAAAATCCGCGACTTCCCGGTGGTAGTGGTGGGCCGCGACTATTGGCAGTCGTTGCGCGAGCTGCTCACCCACCTGGAGGCGCAGGGCATGGTAGCGCCGGCCGATTTGCGGCTGCTCACCTACACCGATTCGGTGGAAGAGGCCCTGGCCCACATCGAGCAGTACGCCGTGGTTAAGTACCAGCTGGCGGCCCGGCGGCGGCCCCGGCGCTGGTGGTGGCTGGGCGAATAAGCCTTTCGCGCTGCTGGTGGCCGGGGTTTATTCCCGCGCTAAAGCAGTTTTCGGGATTGTGTACAGCTTAGGAGGCCAGCAGGCAGTAGCGCGAACTTTGTCGTTCGCGTCCCCGCGCCGTCAGAGTAGTTCTAACGGCGCGGGGACGCGAACGACAAAGTTCGCGCTACGTGTACACGAACCTGAAAACTGCTCTAAATGCCTTCGAACAGCACTTTACGGTCCAGATAGTCGGGCACCTCCACGTTGGGCCAGCCGTGGGCTTCGCGCAGGGTTTTCGCCAGAGCCTCGGCGGGCGCGGGTTCGCCGTGCACGATAAAGGTGCGCTTGGGCGGGGCCTGAAACTGGCCGAGCCAGCGCAGCAGCTCCGAGCGGTCGGCATGGGCCGAGAAGCCTTCGAGCTGCTTGACCTGGCAGCGCACGGGCACCATTTCGCCGAACATTTTGATTTCCGTTTCGCCGTTTTGCAGGCGGCGCCCCCGGGTGCCCTCGGCCTGGTAGCCCACGAGCAGCAGCGTATCCTGGGGCCGGGTCAGGCGATTGAAGAGGTGGTGCACGATGCGCCCGCCGGTGCACATGCCGCTGGAGGAGATGATGATGGCCGGCCCGGTTTTCGAGTTCAGCCCCTTCGATTCGCGGGCTTCGGTGATGAAGCGCACGCCCGGAAAGTCGAACACGTTGCCGTGTCCGAGGCGGTGGGCAGCCGGGTGGCGCGGGTACAGGTCAGACACGCGAATGCCCATCGGGCTGTCCACGTACACCGGCACCTGCGGCAGGCGGCCTTCGGCAATGAGCTTTTTGAGGTAATAGAGCAGGGTCTGGGTGCGGCCCACGGCGAAGGCAGCGATGAGCAGCACGCCGCCCCGGGCCATGGCCTCTGTCACCACCCGTACCAGCTCGGCCTCGGGGTCTTCGATGCGCGCGTCGCGGTCGCCGTAGGTGGACTCCACCAGCAGCACGTCGGCCGTGGCTATGGGCGTGGGGTCGAAGAGTACCGGGTTGTCGTAGCGGCCCAGGTCGCCGGAGAACACCAGCTGCTTGCGCTGCTGCGCGCCCTGCACGGCCAGCTCCACTATGGCCGAGCCGAGGATGTGGCCGGCATCGCGGAAGGTGAGCGTGAGCAGGCCATCGAGCAGGGTAACGGGGGCGTCATAGGCCACGGTTTCTACCAGCGGCAGCATGTGCTCCACGTCGGTCTGGGTGTAGAGCGGTTCGGCGGGGTGGTGTTTCGAGTAGCCTTTTTTATTGGCATAGGCGGCTTCTTCTTTCTGGAGCTTGGCCGAATCTAACAGCATGATGCTGAGCAGGTCGGCGGTGGCCTCGGTGCACAGGATGCGGCCCCGGAAGCCGTCGCGCACCAGCTTGGGCAGGTAGCCGCTGTGGTCGATGTGGGCGTGAGTGAGGATGACCAGCTCCACATCGGCCACCGGGAGCGGCAGGGGCTCGCGGTTGCGCAGGCGTAGCTCCTTTAGGCCCTGAAACAGGCCGCAGTCCACCATCACCTGGTGGGGCCGGCTGGCATGGTCGTCGAGCGTGAGCAGGTATTTGGAGCCGGTGACGCAGTGCGCGGCCCCCAGAAATTGCAGGTTAACATCCATATAATCAGCAATTAAATGGACTAAGCAAAGTCCGTTACAAGCGTACGACACCCCCTGCCAGGTGCCTGTGAAAGTTGGATGGCGGCGCAAACTGGAAAACGGCTTGATTCGCTCCGAATAATTCAGGAAGGGCGGCAGGCCCTGCCGGCACAGATTACTTATCCCCCGGCCTCGGCCAGCTTGCTTAGCAGCAAGGCGGCCATGGGGGCACCTTCGGGCAGGCCCTGCTGCCGCCAAAGCTCCGCGCCGTCGCGCAGCAGGACGAAGGCGGGCACGCCCCGGCCATCGAAGGCGTGCACCACGGCAGGGTGGCTGCCTTCGTCTACTTTCAGCACGTGAATAGCGGTGCCGAGCTGGAGCTGCAAGCCTTTCAGCAGCTGATTGGTGGTGGTGCGGGCGAGTGGGCTTTCCTGCCGGTTGCCGGGGCCCACGGTGGGCAGCATCACGAGCAGCATGGCCGCGTGGGCGGGCAGAAACGGAACAATAGCAGAAGAGAACATAGGCCAGGGAAAAGTAAGCTGCACCGTGACAGACCGTAAGCGCTACAGAATAAGTAGCCGCAAAATTACCCGAGGCTTCCGCTGGGCCGTATGATGGATATCAGGGAGCCGTGGTGACGTTTGTCAAGCCCGGTAGCATAAGCCCGCGCGTACCTGCCGCCCCCCGGGCCTCCGCGCGGCTCATTTTGTCATTATGCCCATGCTTCCAGGTGCCTACACGGACGTGGTGGCCGAGCTACTATATACCCATTCTGAGGAAATGGCCGGCATTTACGACCTGGACCTGCGCTGGTTCACGCACGTAAACCCGGCCGGCGTGCACCTGCTCGGCTACCCTTCGGAGGAAGCCCTGCTCACCGACCCCAACCACTCGCTGCGCACGCCGCCCTGGACGCCCGAGCAGTGGCTGCGCCTGTGCGAAATTACCCGCCGCGAGGGCCACCACGAGCTCGAAGCCGACATTCGGCGCCACGTCGGCGCGCCGTTTCGGGCCTACGTCAAGCTAACGTATTTCGAGCTCAACGGCCGGTCCCTGTTTCTGGTCAACCTCACCGAGCACAGCCGCTTGCAGCAGGCCGAGCGCGCCCTGGCCCACAGCGTGCGCCGTTTCGAGGCCGTGTTTACCAACGCCACACTGGGCATCATCGTCTGCGACCGGCCGGGCCGCATGGTGTCCGTCAATGCGCGGGCCGGGCAGCTGTTCGGCTACTCCCCGGCCGAGCTGCTGGGCCAGCAGATTGAAATGCTGGTGCCCGATGCCGCCAGCCGGCACCACGCGCAGCTGCGCGAATCCTACAATGCCGACCCGCAGGTGCGAAACATGGGCCACGACCGCCCGCTGGCCGGCCAGCGCCGCGACGGCTCCACTTTTCCCGTCGAGGCCAGCCTGAGCTACTTTTATCTCGACGAGGAGCTTTACGTGGTGGCCTACATCCTGGACCTGACCGCCAAGCAGGCCGCCGAGCAGGAGCTGCGCACCCAGCACCAGCGCGTGGCCCGCCTCAACGCCGAGCTGGAGCAAAAGGTCATCGACCGCACCAACGCCCTGATGGTCACGCTGGAGCAGCTGGAAAAGCGCGGCGACGAGCTGGCCCTGGCCCTGCAGGCCGAGCAGGAGTTGGGCGAGCTGAAATCGCGCTTCGTAAGCATGGCTTCGCACGAGTTCCGCACGCCCCTCACCGCCGTGCTCACCTCCGCCGATTTGATTGCCGAGTTTCCCGGCGGCCACCAGCAGGCCCAGCGGCTGAAGTACGTGGCCCACATCCGTACCTCGGTGCAGCATCTGAACACCATTCTGGAAGAATTCCTGTCGGTGGGCCGCATCGAGGAAGGCAAAATTGAGGCCCACCCCGGCAACCTGAACCTGACCAGCCTGGTGCGCGACACGGTGGCCGATGTGCAGGGCCTGCTCAAAACCGGCCAAACCATCGACTGGCAGGTGCATTGCCCCATTCCGGTGCGCCTGGATGCCTCGCTGCTGCGCAAAATCCTGATGAACCTGCTCTCCAATTCCCTCAAGTACTCGGCCGAAAACTCGGTTATTACCGTGCGGGCCAGCTGCCAGCCCCGGGAGCTGACGATAACCGTGCAGGACCAGGGCGTGGGCATTTCGACGGAAGACCAGGCGCACCTGTTCGAGCAGTTTTTCCGGGCTCCCAACGTCGTGGGCGTGCCCGGCACCGGCCTGGGGCTCTACATCATTGCCAAATACCTGGAGCTGATGGGCGGCACCATCGACCTGCACAGCGTCCTCGACGAGGGCACGTTGGTCACCATCAGGCTGCCCCTCTCCACGCCCGATTAGGGGCGGTGAGGCCACCCGTTGAACAAGCCCCAGAACCCTCCCTTCCACCCTTAACCTCCCCTGTCATGCCCACCATTCTGCTCATTGAAGACCATCAAATCATCCGGGAAAACACGGCGCAGCTACTGGAGCTGGCCGGCTACACCATGCAAACGGCCGAAAACGGGGAAGCGGGCGTGCAGCTGGCCCTGAGTGCCCGGCCCGACCTGGTTATCTGCGACATCATGATGCCTGTGCTCGACGGCTACGGGGTGCTCCAGATTTTCAACCAGCACCCGCAGCTCACGGGCATCCCGTTCATCTTTCTCACCGCCAAAACCGACCGGGCCGACCGCCGGCGCGGCATGGCCCTGGGGGCCGACGACTACCTGAGCAAGCCCTTCGAAAAAGCCGATTTGCTGAGTGCCGTGAGCGGGCGGCTCAGCCGCTTTCAGCACCTGAAGCCGGAACCAAACCCCGACGGGGAGCGCCTGCACCGGTTTCTGGACGAGGCGCAGCAGGCCGGCGACCTGGCCAGCCTCTCGCTGGACCGCAAAGCCCACCTGATTCGCAAGAAACAGGATATTTACCTCGAAGGCGACGAAGCTATCCGGCTCTACTACGTGCAGAGCGGCCGGGTGAAAACCGTGAAAACCACCGATACCGGCAAGGAGTTGATTGTGGGCCTCTACGGCCCCGGCGAGTTCTTCGGCTACCTGCCGCTGCTGCAGCACACGCCCCACTGCGACTCGGCCATTGCCGTGGACGAGGCCGAGCTGCTCTACATTCCGAAGGATGATTTCATGGCGTTGCTGCTGCGCAACCCCGACGTGGGCCAGCAGTTTGTGCGCCTGCTGGCCGGCCAGGTGAGCGGGCAGGCCGAGCAGCTGCTGGCCCTGGCCTACAGCTCCATCCGCCGGCGCGTGGCCGATACGCTGGTGCAGCTGCACCAGCAGCAGGCCAGCACCGATGTCGCCGACGTGGGCATCCAGCTCACCCGCGACGACATGGCCGCCATGGTGGGCACCGCCCCGGAGTCGCTGAGCCGCACCCTCAACGAATTCAAGCACGACGGCCTGATTGCGCTCACTCCCAACACCATCCGGGTGCTGGAACCCGAAAAGCTGCGCCGGGCGCATTGGTAGGCCACGGCACCGCGCGGCGGGGGGGCAGCTCACGCTTTCGTTAACAAAGCTCATCCTTGGGGATGAGCTTTTGCATTTCCGGGGCCTGGTGGGGCCGGTACTTTTGATACAGCCAGCCCCGGAGCAATCTGGGCGGTGTCAACTGAGTTTCATTCTTTTTAAACCCCCTCCACCATGTCGAAGCCCCCCATCAATCCCGATAGCAAACAACCCGTGCTGCCCCGCTCGACTACGCGCAGCGCCAAAGGCATTCCGGCCGGCGAGGGCCTCTCGAAAGCCAGCGTGAAAACCATTCCTGACCTGGAGGAGCTGGCCGATACGCTGGACCTGAGCCAGGAGTACACCGACGGCCCCGACGAGCCCGGTGCCAACGCCCCCCTGAGCCACCCCAACCGCAACCTCGACAAGCCCGACAACGACCACCAGCCCTATGCCTAAGCCCGTTTCGGGCAGGGTCCCGCAATTCCCATTCTCACCATTTCCTTTTTCAATCATGGCTACTAAAGTGAAGAACGAACACCACCGGACGCAGGCCCAGGTGGCCAACGACGGCAGCGATGCCCCCACCGACGCAAACGTGCACGGCGCGGGCGTGCAGCAGCAAGGCGCGCACAAACTGACCAAAACGGCGAGCAGCGAAGGCCACCACGGCGGCAACCACGGCAACGACGTGAACGACGATGGCCAGCCGGCCTACACCGCCAAGGGCAGCAGCAACAAAGGCTCCCAGCTCAGCGCCGAGCAGCGCAATAGCGGCGGCGGCTCCGACCAGGAGCGGAAGAACCAAGCCAAGAACACCACGGCCTACAACACCGATAACACCGTGGGCAATGCTTCCCCCAGCTCAGCCAACGACGGCGGCAAAATCGGCGATGCCGACAACCCGATATAACCGGCCGCCCCGCAGCGCAGCAAAAGGCTCCTCAGCAACTGCTGAGGAGCCTTTTTTTGTGTATTGTCGTAACTGGGTTGGCTTATCAGGCCGGACCGGGCTCGAAAGGAATGATTATGGAATCAGCACGTAATCAGGCAGTAACCAGCGCAAAGAGTGGGAAGGCACGAAGCAGGACTACGGAAACCTACGGGCCGCACCTGACGAGCGGCCAGGCAATGCAAGATGCTGCGGGCCCCGGCCAAAACGCAATCCGGCCGGCTGCCATGGGCCCCAGCCGGGCACAGCCAACGTGCATTTACCCGTGTTCCCGAGCCTGCAGACGCGGGCGGGATGCCGGGCTGGTCAGGAAACGGGCAGCTTGTTTTGGCGGAACTGCAGGTCCCCGCTCAGGGCTTCCTGCGTGAGGATGGATTGGTGCACGATGCGGGCCTGCAGGCCGGTTTCATCGGCTTTGCGAAAAAACAGCTCGGCAACATCGGTTTGTTGATTTTTGGTGAAGTGCATGCCCAGGTTGTGGAGCAGCATCTTGGTTTCTTCGAGCCCGCGCATGGACTGGTAGAGCAGGCTTTCGACCGAGGAAGTGACTTCGCTGAGCAGGGAGCTGACCGTGTAGGCGTGGCCCGTGTGGCAACGGTACCGAATCAGGTTGCCTTCGATGAGCTGGGTGAGCGCCCCGTGGCATTCGGGGCAGGTGAAGGGCGTGAGCAGCCCTTTCTCGATGATGCCCAGCTCGAAGCCCCCGCCCTGCTTGGCAATGGTGAGCTCGATTTTGAGCAGGTCGAGCTGCTCGGCGGGCAGGTGCGGCCGGGCGGGCGCCGGCTCCTGCGTCAGCCGCACCAGCAAGGCCCCCAGCTCGGCCAGGGGAACCACATAATCGGCTTCGACGAACTGGAGCGCATTGGTGGGCATGGCCGGCTGCTCGGCATCGTAGGGGTCCTGCACAATGGCTACCCCGCCCATGCGCTGAACGCTCCACAGGCCGGAGGTGCCATCGTCGAGATAGCCCGTGAGCACCACTCCAATCACGCGGGGCCCAAACGTGTAGGCCGCCGAGCGAAATAATGCGTCGATGGACGGCCGGAAGCGGTTTTCCTTCGGTCCGCGCGTCACCAGCACCTTGTCGTCTTCGAGCAGCAGGTGGTGGTCGGGCGGAGCCACGTACATGACGCCAAGCTCCACGGTTTCGCCATTCCGGGGGTGCCGGGCCTTCAAAGCCGACACGGAGCTGAGCAGCTGGGGCAGAATACTCGGCGAATCCGGGGCTACGTGCTGCACGATGAAAATGGGGGCCGGAAAGTCGGCCGGCAGGACTTTGGCCAGCGCCAGCAAAGCGGTGACGCCGCCAGCCGAAGCGCCGATGACCACAATGTCCCGGAAATGTGGCCGGGGTTTGCGGCGAATAGCAGTGTTTGTGGGCTTCATTGAGTAGTATGGATGCCAGGAGGAGGATTCAGTACAAGAGTACGCGCAATACCGCGTTCGAAGCCGAGACCGCCACGCCGCCGCGCCCGTTTTATCTGGCAATAATCATGTCTTTTAACGACCAAAGGATGGCTAGAACACCATTTCTGGACTGGTCGTCAATTTTATGCTTACTCAAAACCGTCAATATATCATCAACCACGTTGATGTATTCCGCAGGGCTTATGTTCATTCCTGTATGGGTGGTAACCATGTCTCTGCCTGAGTAAGTGACCGGACCACCACTCCCGGCACTGAAAAAATCAACGGTGTGTTTTTTTATGATGGCCAACTTCTCCGGTTGCTCTTTATAAGGCAAAAACCGGGCGCTGATTGCTTGATTATACATGTGTGCTTCGACAACATCATCAACAATCGACTTGATACCAGTTGTACCTCCGAGGCGTTCAAAAAGGATATTAGTCATGGCTAATAAGTCTAAAAGTGACGTCGGGCAGCAGGGAAGTCTCCCAAACCGAATGAGCATCAAACGCTTGTCGGGCCCGGCTTAATTATTCAAACTTACGGGCGGCGCTTCCGGCATTGGTTGACGAAGCTTATCCCCGGGGCATGAGCTTTGTCAACTAACCAGTTTGCTGGGCTCTTATTGCAGGCTGCTATTTAACCACTTATAATCAGACACATAATAGCCCTAAGAAACAAGGCCGCAGCCGCAACAGCAACTCCGCACCAACAGATAACACACCCCTCAGATTACGCTGGCGCGGTTAGCGTACGCCGTAGCAGCGCGTAGCCCAGCCCACTGGCGCACACGGAGGCCACCAGCACCGCCAGCTTGGCCGTGTCGGTATCGGGCGAGTGGGGCCCCAGGGCCAGCAAGGTGATGAAAATGGACATGGTGAAGCCAATGCCGGCCAGCACGCCCACGGCCCATATCTGCGGCCAGCTCACGCCGGGCGGCAGCTTGGCCCAGCCCAGGCGCACCGTGAGCCAGCACACGGCCCCAACGCCCAAGGGCTTGCCCACCAGCAGCCCCACCACAATGCCCAAGCCCAGCGGCGAGAGCAGGCCGCGCACGGCCGCCGGCGCAATCACCAGGCTGCTATTGGCGAAGGCAAACAGGGGGATGACCACGAAGCCGACCACGACGTAGAGCTGGCTCTCCAGGCGTTGGGCCGGCGAGCTGCTGCGGCGGCCCAGCGCCTCCAACTCCGCCCCGATGCCGTGCGGGTCGGCGCTTTTGTGCTGCGTTCGGTCTTGCAGCCGGCCCAACTGCCGGTGCAGCCGCTCCAGCATTTCGGGGCGCGGGCAGGCGTCGCGGAAGGGAATGGCCACCGCCAGCAGCACCCCGGCCAGCGTGGTATGAATGCCCGATTCGAGCATGAAGTACGTAAGCAGCACCCCCAGCGGCAGGTAGGCCCATAAACTACTTACGCGCAGGTAGTTGAAAGCCAGTAGCAAAGCCCAGGTACCGATGGCCAGGTATAGGTAGCTCAGATACAGTTTTTTGGTGTAGAAGCCGGCAATGATGACCATGGCCCCCATGTCATCGACCACGGCCAGGGCCGTGAGAAACACCTTGAGGCCCAGCGGCACGCGCGGCCCCAGCAACTGCAGCACGGCCAGGGCAAAGGCAATGTCGGTGGCCATGGGAATGCCCCAGCCGTTGGCCGTGGGCGTGCCGTGGTTGAAGAAGATGAACAGCAGCGCCGGCACCACCATGCCCCCCAGCGCCCCGGCCAGCGGCAGGGCCGCCTGGTGCAGCGTGGCAAGCCCGCCACCCAGCACTTCGCGCTTGATTTCCAGGCCAACCATCAGAAAAAACAGGGTCATCAGCCCGTCGTTTATCCAGTCCAGCAGCGAGTGGTCGAGCACAAGCTGGTGCACCGTGATGCGCAGGTGCTGGTGCCACACCGCCGGGAAGTGCAGCCCCAGCCCCCAGCTGATGTTGGCCAGCACCAGGGCCAGCACCGCGCTGGCCAGCAGCAACAGGCAGCTGGCCGCCTTGAGGTGGAAGAACTGGGCGAAAGGCCGCACCAGGGGGCGCATGAATCGGACGATGGCCATGGCGGTAGGGTGAAGGAGTACGAGTTGCCGGCCCGTGCGCCCAGCCTGCAAAGGCGGGCGAACCAGGCCGGGCTCAGGTAGTCCGGTGAGGTAAGTAGTCAGTCTGCCGTAATCGGCAGTCAGACCGGAATCAATAGACTGATTTTTAGATGTATGAAGTCTGATTGCTGATGACTGACTACCTGCTTGATAACGTGGCACGGGGGGCCTGTGGTTACCGCACCACGGCCTCCCCACGCCGCCGGATGATGAGCTTCTGGATTTCTACCACCCAGAACACCACGCTGGCCACGGCCACCGTGATGCCCAGCTCGGCCACGGTGAGCGGCTGGGTGCTGAACAGCTCGTTGCAGAAGGGTACATACAAGATAGTGAGGTGCAGGCCCACGGTGAGCACCACCGACCCCAGCATGGCCTTGTTGGAAAACAGCCCGAGGGTGAAAATGGACTCGCGCCGCGAGCGAATGGCCAGCGCCATGCCCAGCTGGCTGAAGCAAAGCACGGTGAAGGCCATCGTTTGCCAGTGCGGCAGGCCCCGGCGAATGGACCAGGCCTGCATGCCGATGGTGAGGCCGCCCACCAGCAGCCCGATGCCCAGGATGAACCAGCCCAGGCCATCGGAGAAAATGGTCTGGCGCGGGTCGATGGGCGGGCGCTGCATGCTGTTCTTTTCCGACGGCTCGTAGGCCAGGGCCAGGCCGGGCAGCCCGTCGGTTATCAGGTTAATCCACAGAATGTGAATGGCCAGCAGCGGCACGGGCAAGCCGAAAAACGGCGCGCAGAACAAGGCCGTAATTTCGCCCACGCTGCCGGCCAGGATGTAGCGGATAAACTTGAGGATGTTGGCGTAGATGCGCCGCCCGTGCCGCACCGCCTCCACGATGGTCGCGAAGTCATCATCAAGCAGAATCATGGCCGCTGCCTCCTTGGCCACCTCCGTGCCGTTGATGCCCATGGCAATGCCGATGTCGGCATTTTTGAGGGCCGGGGCATCGTTCACGCCGTCGCCGGTCATGGCCACAAACTGGTGCCGAGCCTGCAGCGCGCTGATGATGCGCAGCTTCTGGGCGGGGTCGACGCGGGCATACACCCGCACTTTTTCCACCACGGCCGCGAAGCCGGCCTCGTCCAGCGCCCCCAACTCGGGGCCAGTGAGCACCAGCTCTTCTTCGGAAGAAATGATGCCCAGCTGCTCGGCAATGGCCTTGGCCGTGAGCTTGTGGTCGCCGGTAATCATGACGGCAATGATGCCGGCCGTTTTGCACTCGGCCACGGCCTGGCGGGCTTCCTCGCGGGGCGGGTCCATCAGGCTGGCGAAGCCGAGGAAGGTGAGGCCGGTTTCCACGGCGGCCGGGGTGAGGTCGGCGGGCATTGCGGGTAGTACTTTGGCCCCGTAGGCCAGCACCCGGTAGCCCTGGGCGGCCATTTCGTCCACGCGCCGCGTGAGGTCGGCAATGCTGGCCTGCTGGCTGCCGGCCAGCTGCTCGTAGAGCGCCCCCGCCGCGCCTTTGGTGAGCACCAGCACGCCCGCCGGGGTTTGGTGCAGCGTGGTCATGCACCGGCGCTCCGAGTCGAAGGGCAGCTCGGCCAGCCGTGGAAACTGCTGCTCCAGCGCCGGGCGGGTATAGTCCCGGTCGGCGGCGTACCGGGCCAAGGCTACTTCGGTCGAGTCGCCTAGCCATTGGTTTTCGGGGTCGCAGGTGGCGTCGGTGTTCAGGGCCAGGGCCGTGAGCAGGGCGTTGCGGTCGGCCAGGCCGGGCAGGGTCACGGCGGGCACCTCGTAGAGGTCCTGCACCGTCATCTGGTTGAGGGTGAGGGTGCCGGTTTTATCGGTGCAGATGTAGGTAACCGAGCCCAGCGTTTCCACGGCCGGCAGCTTGCGGATGAGAGCATGGCTCTGCATGAGCCGGCCCGCGCCCAGCGCCAGCGACACGGTGACCAGCGCCGGCAGCGCCTCGGGCAATGCCGCGATGGCCAGCGAGATGGACACCAGCAGCAGGTTTTCCCAGGGTTCGCCCCGCAGCCAGCCCACGCCAAAAAACAGCCCGCCCACCACCAGCGCGGCCACTGAGAGGCGCTTGCCCAGCGTGCCCAGCCGCTTTTGCAGCGGTGTCACCACTTCGGCCGTCTGAATGAGGGCGGCAATCTTACCCAGCTCGGTGCCCATGCCGGTGCCCACCACGTAGGCTGTGGCCCGGCCGTTGGTCACGGAGGTGCCCTTGTAGCCCAGGTTCAGCCGGTCGCCGAGGGGGTAGTCGCCGGGCGGCAGCGCATCGGGCGTTTTCTCCACGTCGCCCGATTCGCCGGTCAGCGACGACTCGTCCACTTTCAGGGCGTGGGTTTCCAGGAAGCGCACATCGGCCGGAATCACGTTGCCGGCTTCGAGCAGCACCACGTCGCCGGGCACCAGGTCGGCGGTGAGGACTTCCTGCGGCTGGCCGTCGCGCAGCACCTGGGCGTGGCTGGCGGCCATCTTTTGCAGGGCCTCCATGGCCTTATCGGCCCGGTATTCCTGCACGAAACCGATAACGGCGTTCAGCACCACAATGGCCAGGATGACGTAGGCCGACTTGGCCTCCCCGATGAGCACCGACACCCCGGCGGCGGACAGCAGCACCAGAATCATCACGTCGGCCAGCTGGTGCAGCACCAACTGCCAGAGGGTTTTTTTCTCCGCGTCGTCCAGCCGGTTGGGGCCGTGCTCGGCCAAACGCTGCCCGGCCGTGGCCGCGTCGAGGCCGGCCGGCGAGGTCGTCAGCGCGGCAGCCACGTCGGTCACGGGGGTCAGGCAGTAGTCCATAGAAAGATGTTAAGTTGAATTTGCCCGAATGCCCGCTGGTGCGCGAGGGAGAAGCCGGGCGAGGCAAAAAGGAAACTGTGCCGGGCACCCGTATGCTCCGGTCTGGCCGCCCTAGGCGGTCTGACCGGTTGTCGTGCGGACGAAATTGGAGGCGGCCCGACCGGTTGTCGTGAGGACGAAATCGGGGGTGCTTCAACCGGTTTTCGTGAGGACTAAATCGGGGGTGCTTCAACCGGTCAGACCGCCTAGGGCGGTCAGACCGGAGCATACGGTTACTTCTGCACTCATTATCACCCAGGCTTCATTGCCGGGCCTTGGCGGGTTAGTTCTTTTACGTGCAGCGTCAGGCAATGGTGGGGAGCACCAGCACCGGTACCGGGCTGTGCAGCAGTACTTCAGCCGTCACGCTTTGGTGAAACAGCTGTCCCCAGAAGCTGCGGGGCCGCGCCAGCAGCACCACCAGGTCCGTGTCGCCGGCCTGGGCAGCCTGCAGAATGCCGTCGGCCGGGCGGGCCGCCGCCATGTGCCGGTAGCGCATCGGCACCGGCAAATCAACGCCCAGCCCGGTGCGCCGCACCGACGCCATTACCTCGTCCTCCGAAACATCTGCGGCAGCATCAGGGGCTACGTGCAGCACCGTCAGCTCCACGCCCAGGGTGCGCGATAGGTAGCGCATAACCCCGGCGTGCGGGCCGATGGTGAAGTCCTCCCCATCGACGGCCAGCAGCACGCGCCGGGGCAAGGCGCTGCTGGCCAGCGTGTGCGGCACAATAAGCATGGGGTAGGGTGCCGTGCGCAGCAGGTCGAGCGCGGTGGTTTGCACCAGCTCATCGGGCGTGGCCGAATAGTCGGGCCGGCCCAGCACCACCAGCAGCGGATGGTGCCGGCTCACGGCATCGGCTACGGCAAAGGCCACGCGGCCGTGCCCGATTTCGGTCACTACCGGCACGGCCAGGTCATCGGCTACCCGGCTCAGGGCCATTGCCGTAGCCTCCTTGCTCAGGTCGGACAGCTCGCCGGTGAACATCTCCGGGTCGAGGATGGAGTCGCGGCGCACGTGCAGCAGCACCAGCCGGGCCCCCAGGGGCCGGGCCAGGTTGGTGGCGTAGTCGAGCGCCTTGTTGGCGGCCCGAAAAAAATCGGTGAGAATCAGCAGGGAAGGCGTCATGGGGCGGTGCTTGGGACGGAGGTAACAGCACTGGCAAAGAACCGGGCAGCGGGCGGCAAACGGCATGCGCAAGGTCAGGCCCCGGGCATGACTTTCATCAATAAGCCGGCTGCGCGCGCGGCGTATTCTTGTATTTCCACCACTTTGCGCTATTCCCTGGGCACAGCTGCCGGCGCGCCACTCCTCCCCCGACACTTTCTGCCCCACCCTTTTCTTCAACCCAATCTCATGACCATGACCATCACCATTTTCAGCGCCTACCCTTTCGAGCGCCCCTACCTCACAGCCGCCGCGCAGGGCCAGCACACCTTCCATTTCCTGGACGCAGCCCTGACAATGGACACCGCGGCCCAGGCCGCCGGCAGCACCGCCGTGGCCGTATTCGTAAACGACGATGCCTCCGCGCCGGTGCTCGAAAAACTCTGGGCGCTGGGCGTGCGCTACCTGCTGGTGCGCGCCGCCGGCCACGACAACGTGGACCTGCCCACCGCCCACCGGCTGGGCCTGCGCGTGGCCAACGTGCCGCACTATTCCCCTTTCGCCATTGCCGAGCACACCCTGGCCCTCATGCTGGCCCTGAACCGCCACCTGCGCCAGGCCGATGCCCAGGTGCGCCGCGCCGACTTCCGGCTCGACAACCTCGTGGGCTTCGATTTGCACGGCAAAACGGTGGGCATCATCGGCTGCGGCACCATTGGCGGCACGCTGGCGGGCCTGCTGCACGGCTTTGGCTGCCGCCTGCTGGGCTATGATATCCAGCCCGATGCGGAGCTGACCCGGCGCTACGGCCTGGAATACGTGTCGCTGGACGAGCTGTGCACGCAGGCCGATGTCATCACCTTACACGCCCCGCTCACGCCCGCTACCCGGCACCTGATGAACGCGGCGCAGCTGGCCCGCACCAAGCGCGGCGTTATGCTCATCAATACGGGCCGGGGCGCGCTCCTGGACACGGAAGCCGCCCTTACGGCGCTGGAATCGGGCCAGCTGGGCTACCTGGGGCTCGATGTGTACGAGCACGAAAAAGGCCTGTTTTTCAACGACCATTCCCAGCAGCCCCTCCAGGATGCGCTGCTGGTGCGGCTGCTGGCCCACCCCAACGTGCTGATAACCGGCCACCAGGGCTTCCTGACCCACGACGCGCTCACCAACATCGCCACCACTTCCCTCGAAACCCTGAGCTGCTGGCTGGCCGGGCAGCCCACACTCAACGAGCTGGCCCCACCCCCACCAATAGCCATACTGGCCTGATAATAAGCAGGAAAAGTCCCCGTAATTAACCTTGTGCCTGAACAAAAAAAACGTCATGCAGAATGCTCTGCATGACGTTTTTTTTGCGCGGCTAACTAGCTGGGGGTCCCGCTTTTGCTTTCGGATTCGGGGTATGTTTAGCGAGTTGCTCCTTTCGCCAGCTTATCCAGCGCGGCCAGGAACTCGGGCGTGTCATACTCGGCCATGCCGTCGTGGCGGGCCGCGACCTGCCCATCGGGGCCGAGGATGACGGTGGAGGGGATGGAGTTAGAATCAAACGGCGCGGGCAGTTCGCCGGTGCGCATGTACACGGGGAAGGTGTAGCCCTGGGCCTTCACAAACTTCTGGGCCTTGGCCACGTCATCGTCGAGCGAAAGCATCACGAAGGCCACTTTGGAGTGGTCGACTTTCTTATAGAGGGCCTCGATGCCGGGCATTTCGGCGCGGCAGGGTGGGCACCAGCTGGCCCACAGGTTCACAAACACCACTTTGCCTTTCAGGTCGCTCAGGTTCACGGCTTTGCCGTCGAGGGTGGCCATGGGCAGGTTGTGCGGGTAGGCACTGCCGCTGGCGAGCACTACCGGCATTTCGTTGGCGGGCGCGACGGGCACGTCGGCTTTCATAAGGCCGGTGGCCAGCAGGCCGCGCTGCAGTCCACCCAGCACGATGGGCCGCAGGGGCGAGAACATAACGAGGGCAAACAGGGCCAGTGGGAGCCAGGAGGTGATGGTTTTGCGATTCATAGTTGAGGGAGTTGATTGGGTGACAAAGTTAATATGAACAAAGTTTCATTTGTTGGTCCCCAGCCGATTTGTCTTGGCGCTTGCTACAAGATGACCCTCCTGCATTCGCTTTAGCACACTATCGGACAGTCTTTTATCAACCATTAACACACCCGGCATTTCCACTGATTAGCGGCCGACCGGGGCAGCGGCGGGCAATGCAGCCCCCCCGCGTTAAGCCCCGTCAGCAAACAGGAATATAAACGTGTCATAGTGCATGTTTACAGCACATTTAGCATAAGCGTACTAGTAGCGCGAATTACAGGGTTCGCGCTACTGTCCGGCCCGGTACACCAACTTGGGAAACCGCGCCAAGCAGAAATATCGAACGTCGTGAACTTATTGGGAGCTTATGATTGTACGTATGACAAGTTGTTCATACATTTGTACTCCCGATGACACTCTCCGTTTCCCCCGCTGCCGTTGACATGGGCCTCTCCATCGAGAAGATGGAGAAAGTGGCCTTCATACTCAAGACCACGGCCCACCCTACGCGCATTGCCATCGTGCAGCTGCTGGCGGCGCAGGAAAGCCTGTCGGTCACGGAAATCAGCGACAAGCTGAATGTGGAGCAGAGCCTGCTCTCGCACCACCTCTCGGGCATGAAGCTTAAGGGCATTCTGAGCAGCACCCGCGAAGGCAAAAACATTTTCTACTCGCTGAAAATGCGGGAGGTGATTGACGTGATTCAGTGCCTGGCCGGCTGCACCTTTTTGTAAGGAACCGACCCTTTTTTTGCCGCAATACATGAACAACCATTCATAATTTCATACGTAATTCCCTCATGCTTCACTACCTCGGTTACTTTGCGGCTATTTTCATCGGCCTTTCGCTCGGCATCATGGGCGGCGGGGGCTCCATCCTCACGGTGCCCGTGCTGGTGTACCTGATGGGCGTGAGCCCGGTGCTGAGCACGGCGTATTCGCTGTTCGTGGTGGGCAGCACCTCGGTGGTGGGTGCCTGGGGCTATTTCCGCAAGGGCCTGGTGTCGCTGAAAACGGCCGTGGTATTTTTGATTCCCTCGCTGGCGGCCGTGTTCCTGGTGCGCAAGGTGCTGATGCCGGCCATCCCGCACGAGCTGTTCACGATGGGCAGCATCGTCTTCACCAAGGATTTGCTGGTGCTCGTGGCCTTTGCCGTGCTCATGGTCGGCGCGGCCGTTTCCATGATTCGCAGCAAGCAGGCCGAGGTGGTGCTTGATGAGGAGTTGCACCAGAAGTCCACCTTCAATTACCCGCTCATTCTGGGTATTGGCCTGGTAGTGGGTTTGCTCACGGGCTTCGTGGGCGCGGGGGGAGGCTTCCTCATTATTCCGGCCCTGGTGCTGGGCGCGCGCCTGCCCATGAAGCTGGCCGTGGGCACCTCCCTGGCCATTATTGCCCTCAACTCACTCATCGGCTTCAGCGGCGATTTGAGCGCCGGCACGCCCATCGCGTGGCCGTTTATTACCGGCTTTCTGGCCTTTGCCCTCGGCGGCATCGTGCTGGGCACCTATCTGGCCCGCTTCATTCCCGGGGCCAAGCTGAAGCCGGCTTTCGGCTGGTTCACGCTGGCCATGGGCACGTTTATTCTCACTAAGGAGCTGCTGTTTCATCACGCTTAACGAACTGTTTCCCACCATTCTCTCACCCGTTTCTCATCGAATACCATGAAAATCGAGCAATTTGAAGACAAGGGCCTCGCCCATTATTCCTACGCCATTCTCAGCGACTGCGCCCGCGAAATCGTGCTGGTGGACCCCGCCCGCGACCCGCAGCCATACTACGATTTCGCGAAGCAGCACGACGCCAAAATCGTGGCCGTGCTCGAAACCCACCCCCACGCCGACTTCGTGTCGTCGCACCTGGAAATCGCGCAGCAAACCGGCGCCGTTATTCGCGTCAGCAAGCTGCTGGGGGCCGAATATGCCCACGAGGCATTTGACGAGGGAGACTCGTTCACGGTGGGCAAGCTCACTTTCCGGGCGCTGAACACGCCCGGCCACTCGCCCGATTCGGTGAGCACCGTGCTTAGCCGCGAGGGCAAAGACGTGGCCGTGTTCACGGGCGACACGCTGCTCATCGGCGACGTGGGCCGGCCCGACCTGCGCGAAAAGGCCGGCAACCTGACCGCCAAGCGCGAGGAGCTAGCCAAGCAGATGTACCTCAGCACCCGCGAGAAGCTCATGACGCTGGCCGACGACGTGCTGGTCTACCCCGCCCACGGCGCGGGCTCGCTTTGCAGCAAGGCCACCAACTCGGCCAACAGCAGCACCATTGGGGCCGAAAAGGCCGGCAACTACGCCCTGCGCCCGCAGTCGGAGGAAGCCTTCGTAAAGGAGCTGCTGGCCGACCAGCCCTTCATTCCCAAGTACTTCGGCTACGATGTGGACCTCAACAAAGCCGGCGCGCCCGACTTCGCCCCGAGCATCGTCAAAGTACCCCGCCTGGCCGCCGACGCACCGTTGGCCGCCGGAGTAGTGGTAGTGGACACCCGGCCCGAAGCCGAGTTCAAAAAGGGCCACGCGGCCGGCGCCATCAACATTCAGCAGGGCGGCAAGTTCGAAACCTGGCTGGGTTCCATTGTTGGGCCACAGGAGTCGTTCTACCTGCTGGCGGCCGACGATGCCACGCTGACGGACCTGATTCAAAAAACGGCCAAAATTGGCTACGAGCCACTGATTAAGGGCGCGCTGGTGGGCACGCCTTCCACCCAGGAAACCATGCCCGAAATCGACGTGGAGGCCTTCCGCCAGCACCCCGAGAACTATACCATCGTGGACATCCGCAATGCCTCGGAGGTGAAAGCGGAGCCGCTGTTTGCCGGGGCCCTCAACCTGCCCCTGCCCGAGCTGCGCGAGCGGGTGGGCGAGATTCCGGCCGGCAAGCCCGTGGTGGTGCATTGCGCCGGCGGCTACCGCTCGGCGGCCGGCAGCAGCATTGTGGCCCCGGCCCTGCCCAACACCACGGTGCTCGACCTGGGCGAGGCCGTGAAGGAGTTTCAGACGGCCAAGGCGGCGCATTAACTCCGGCCGCCGGCACCTCACCCCCGACCCCTCTCCTTGGGGAGAGGGGAGCCTGACGAGCCGGAACCGCCCAAAACCGGTGCCCCCTCTCCCCAAGGAGAGGGGGTCAGGGGGTGAGGTGTTCGTCAGGCCAGTTTATCTTCTCATTTCTCATCCCACTCAAAACCCACTCCCATGTTCGGTTTTAATAAATCTGCTGATTCCGCCTTCCAAAACCTCACCCCCGCAAAGTTCGCCGAGGGCCTGCGCCAGCCCGGCGCGGTGCTGCTCGACGTACGCCGCCCCGAGGAATTCGCCCAGGGCCATTTGCCCTCGGCCGTAAACATCGAAGTCACCGCGCCCGACTTTGCCCAACGCGTGGCCAGCCTCGACAAAGACGCGCCCACCTACGTGTATTGCCGTAGCGGCGCCCGCTCGGCCAGCGCGGCCGGGCAGCTCACGCAAGCTGGCTTCGCCAATGTGAGCAACCTGCTCGGCGGGGTGCTCGACTGGCCCGAGCCGTTGAAGACCAAGTAGTCGCCCCCTTTATTTTTCTCAGCGTCCGGCCCCAAGCCGGGCCGGACGCGCTATTTCGATTCGAATTTTATGCTTGAACTTTTGCAAAAGCCCTGGCCCTGGTACGTGGCCGGGCCCCTGATTGGCCTGACGGTGCCGGCTCTGCTGCTCATCGGCAACAAGGCCCTGGGCATCAGCTCCTCGCTGCGCCACGTATGCGCGGCCTGCGTGCCGGCCGGTATCCCGTTTCTGACCTACAACTGGCGGGCCGAAATCTGGAACCTGGTGTTCGTGCTGGGCGTGGCCCTGGGCGGCTTTATCGGCTACCGGGTGATGGGCCACCCCGACGTGGTGGGCATCTCGCCCGAGACCATGCACGACCTCAAAACGCAGCTGCACCTCACCGATTTTTCGGGCCTGCTGCCCCGCGAGCTGTTCTCTATTGATAACCTGGCCAACTGGAAAGGCTGGTTCTTTCTGGTATTCGGGGGCTTTCTGGTGGGCTTCGGCACGCGCTACGCCGGGGGCTGCACCTCGGGCCACGCCATTTCGGGCCTCTCGAATTTGCAGTGGGTGTCGCTGGTGGCCGTTATCGGTTTCTTTGCCGGCGGCCTGTTGATGACTTGGGTGGTTTACCCGAAGCTGTTTTAATTGCCGACCATGACGCACGCCGCTGATTTCTGGGATGCCCGCTACGAGGCCGAGGCCTATGCCTACGGCACCGAACCCAACGCCTATTTTCGCCGGCAACTCGACGCGCTGCCCCCCGGCCGCCTGCTGCTGCTGGCCGAGGGCGAAGGCCGCAACGCCGTGTACGCCGCCCGCAAGGGCTGGCAGGTCACGGCCGTGGACTTCAGCGACGAGGCCCGCGCCAAGGCCCAGCGCCTGGCCGCCAGCCAGGGCGTGCGCCTCGACTACCGCGTGGAAGACCTGCTGAACCTGGCCTGGCAGCAGCCGGCCGCCTACGATGCCATCGGGCTGATTTACGCCCATTTTCCGCCCGCTGAGCGGCAGGCCGTGCATGCGGCCGCCGTGGCCAGCCTGGCCCCCGGCGGGCACCTGCTGTTGGAGGCCTTCAATCCCCGGCAGCTCGGCCTCTCGTCGGGCGGCCCGCGTGAGGCGGAGCTGCTCTACGAGCCGGCCCAACTGGCCGCCGATTTCGCCGGCCTGACGCTGCTGGAAAATCACGAATTGGGGGTGGTACTTGATGAAGGCAGCTTCCATGCCGGCCCGGCCAATGTAGTACGCTTGCTGGCCCGGCGCACCACCAATTCTACCTCATCCACTGAACTCACTTACTCGATATGAAATACTTTAAATACCTGGTGCTGGGTACCTTGTTCGGCATCATCCTCACCAAAAGTGAAGTCATCAGCTGGTTCCGGATTCAGGAGATGTTCCGCTTCCAGGCCTTCCACATGTACGGCGTCATCGGCTCGGCCATTGTGGTGGGTATGGTTTCGATTCAGCTCATCAAGCGCAACCGCCTGAAAAGCATTGACGGCGAAGAAATCACGCTCGCCGATAAGAAATTCAACCACGGCATCTGGATTGGCGGCTTCATCTTCGGCCTGGGCTGGGCCATTACCGGGGCCTGCCCCGGCCCCCTGTTTGCCCAGCTGGGCAGTGGCGTGGGCGCGGCGGCCGTGATGATTGTGGCCGCACTGGCCGGCACCTGGACCTACAGCGCCCTGCGCGAAAAGCTGCCTTACTAACGCATCCCCCTCACTAAACTGACCTGACCATGAAACCCTCGGAAGAACGGGTGCAACAGCTGCCCCACCTGGTGCGCCTGCTGATGCTGCTGACGGCAGCCGTGGTGCTGGTCCTGGTGGTGGTGCTCACTAAAATTTACGGGCCGCCGGCCGCGTCCACGCCCGTTGCGGTGGAGGACGAGGCCACCCAGGGCCCGCCGCCGGCCGGCAGCTACCACCGCCCCGCCACCCCGGCCCCCGACACGGCCCTGATTCCGCGCACGGCCGCCGGCCGCCAGATTCGCTACGGCCGCGAGCTGATTGCGAACACGGCGCATTACCTGGGGCCCCAGGGCTCCGTCCTGCACCTGACCAACGGCATGAACTGCCAGAACTGCCACCTGCAGGCCGGCACGCAAGGCTTCGCCAACAACTACCTGGCTGTGGCGGCCACCTACCCCAAGCTCCGCGCCCGCTCGGGCCAGGTGGAGGGCATCGAGAAGCGCGTGAACGACTGCCTGGAACGCAGCCTCAACGGCCAGCCCCTGGCCGACAGCAGCCGCGAGATGCGCGCCATGGTGGCCTACATCAAGTGGCTGGGGAAGGATATTCCCAAAGGCAAGAAGGTGTACGGCACGGGCTTTATGAAGCTGCCTTATCTTGACCGGGCCGCCGACCCGGTGATTGGCAAGGCCGTGTTCGCGGCTAAGTGCCAGAGCTGCCACGGTCCCGCCGGCCAGGGCCAGCAGCTGGCTGACAATTCTGGCTACCAATACCCGCCGCTGTGGGGGCCGCACAGCTACAACGACGGCGCGGGCTTGTTCCGCGTCACCAACCTGGCCAAATACGTGAAGGCGGCCATGCCCTACGGCGCCACCTTTGACCACCCCCAGCTCACCAACAAGCAGGCCTGGGACGTGGCGGCGTTCGTGAACTCGCAGCCCCGCCCCCACCTGCGCACCACGCACGACTGGCCCGACATCAGCAAGAAGCCGGTGGACCATCCCTTCGGGCCCTACGCCGATGCGTTTTCAGTACAGCAGCACAAATTCGGACCGTGGCAGCCCATTGAGGCCGCCCACCCCGGCAAAAGCAACTAATTCCCGCTGATGAATTTTCTCTTGCGTCTCCGCGTGGCCGCCCTGCTGCTGGTTCCCCTCGCCGCGCGGGCGCAACAGGCCGAGCCCGCCCCCACCCTGCCCACCACCGGCCGGCCGGTGCTGGTGCCCTACGCCCACCCTCCCCAACCCGCTAAGGCCGACACCCTGCCGGCCCGTACGCTGGCCGAAGCCTTCGGGCGCGGGCAGTGGCACGGCCGGGTGCGCAACTACTTCATGGCCACGCGCAACCAAGGCGGCCTGCCCGACTACTACGCCAACGGCCTGGGGGCCGGGGCGCGGTTCGAAACGGCCCCGCTGCACGGATTTTCGGTGGGCGCCGGCGGCTTTTTCTGGGTGAACCTGGCCGCCAATGACCTGGCCACGCCCGACGCGACTACCGGCGCCGTGAGCCGCTACGAAGTGGGCCTGTTTGACGTGAGCGACCCCGCCCGCCGCCAGCTCACGGGCCGGCCCGAGGAGCTGTTCGTGCGCTACCGCTGGCGGAAGTCGGTGGCCACCTTTGGCCGGCAGCTGCTGGTCACGCCCCTGCTCAATCCGCAGGATGGCCGCCTGAGCCCCAACTACGAGCAAGGCCTGTGGCTGGAAGTGAATGAGCTTGCCCACACTACCATCACGGCGGGCTGGCTGACGCACATCGCCGTGCGCTCCACTTCGGAATGGACGTCGGTGGCCAATTCCCTCGGCCTCTACCGGGCGGGCGTGGACGAAACCGGCAAGCGGACCGACTACGCCGGCAACCAAAGCAGCCTGGGCCTGGGCGTGCTGGGCCTCAGCCGGCAGCTGGGCCCCCGCACCCGCGTGCAGGCCTGGAACTACTACGCCGACAACCTCTTCAACAGCTTGTTCACGGAGCTGACCACCGGGCGGGCCGTAGGGGCGGGCCAGCTCACGCTGGGCGCGCAGTACCACTACCAGCGCACGGTGGGCACCGGCGGCAACGCCGACCCGCGCCTGGCCTACAGCGCGCCCGGCCGCCAGGCCCACGCGCTGAGCGCCCGTCTGGGCGCGCAGCGCGGCCCCTGGAGCCTTAGCGCCAACTACACCCGCATCACCCGCACGGGGCGCTTTCTGTTTCCGCGCGAGTGGGGCCGCGAGCCGTTCTACACCTTTCTGCCCCGCGAGCGGGAAGAGGGTTTCGGCGGCCTCGACGCGGCCGCGCTGCTGGCCAGCTACGCCGTGCCGGCCGTACCGGGCCTGAAGGCGGAAGTGGGCTACGGCCACTACTACCCGCCCGACGTAAAGGATTTTCGCCTCAACAAGTACGGTATGCCGTCGTACAGCCAACTCAACGCCTCGCTGAGCTACCCGTTTCGCGGCTGGGCCAGGGGCCTGCGGGGCCAGCTGCTCTACCTTTACAAGGCCTCCCTGGGCGACACCCACGGCGAAACCCGCTACGTGGTGAACAAGGTGGACATGCACCAGCTGAACCTGATACTGAACTATGATTTCTAACCCCCTTACCCGCCTGCCGATGAACTCCTTTTCCCGCTTGCTCGCTACTGCCGCCCTGTTGGCCACCCTGGGCACCGCCCAGGCCCAGACGACGCCGGCCACACCCGCTGCTCCGCCGGCTGCGGGCGCTGCCACCCCAACCCCGGCTCCGGTCCTCACGCCACCCAATGCGGCTGTAGCGGCCAAGGCGGCGGCATTTGAGGGCGCGCCAGCCACCAAAAAGCATTATCGCGCCGTGTATCAGCTCGATAGCAACGACCCCAAGCTCATCAACCAGACGCTGCACAATATGCAAAATGCCCTGAAGGACCCGCGCCTGAAGGATAAGCTGGAGTTGGAGCTGGTGGTGTTCAGCGGTGGCACGGTGGTGTTCAAAAAAGACCAGCCCTACGAGGCCGACGTGCTGGCCCTGCAACAGGCCGGCGTTATCCTCTCCCAGTGCGCGAACTCGATGAAAGCCTACAAGCTGACCAAGGACGACATGCTGCCCTACATCTCCGTGGTACCCACCGGCAACGGCGAGCTGATTATCCGCCAGACCGAGGGCTGGGTGCTGGTGCATCCGTAGACGGCTTCCGATATCAAGGAAAAAAGCCCGTCATGCTGAGCGCTCTGTTTCATGCTCAGCATGATGTTTTCTCCCCCTATTTCAATCCTCCCCAACCCACTCACCATGCCCGTCCAGCTTGGCCTGCGCGAAAATGCCCGGCAGTTTACCCTGCTGGTTATCGTCAATGCCTTTGTGGGCGGCATGGTGGGGCTGGAGCGCACCATTCTGCCCCGGCTGGCCGAGCAGGAGTTTCACCTGGTGGCGCGCACGGCCATTCTGGCGTTCATCGTGGTATTCGGCCTCACCAAGGCCGGGGCCAACTACTACGCGGGGGCCTGGGCCAATAAAGTGGGGCGCAAAAACCTGCTGCTCATCGGCTGGCTTTTCGGGCTGCCCGTGCCACTGCTGCTGCTCTGGGCACCCAGTTGGGGCTGGGTGATTTTTGCCAACGTGCTGCTGGGCCTCAACCAGGGCCTGGCCTGGTCGAGCACCGTGGTTATGAAGATGGACCTGGTGGGCCCCAAGCAGCGCGGGCTGGCCATGGGCCTGAATGAGTCGGCCGGCTACCTAGCCGTAGCGGCTACTGCCTTCGCTTCGGGCTGGCTGGCCACCGAATACGGACTGCGCCCCTACCCGTTCTACCTGGGCATCGCGCTGGCGGTGCTGGGCCTGCTGGGCAGCCTGCTGGTGCGCGACACCCGCGCCCACGTAGCCCTGGAAGCGGCGCAGGCCCCAGCCGGGCCGGCGGGCCCCCGCCTCTCGTTCTGGGACGTGACCTGGCGCCACCCCAACCTGGGCTCCGTGACCCAGGCCGGGCTGGTCAACAACCTGAACGATGGCATGGTGTGGGGCCTGCTGCCGCTGCTGCTGGCCACCAAAGGCTTCACTCTCACGCAGATTGGCACCGTGGCCGCCGTGTACCCGGCCGTGTGGGGCCTGGGCCAGCTCCTGACCGGCCCGCTCTCCGACCGGCTCTGCAAAAAGGACCTGCTGTTCTGGGGCATGCTGCTGCAGGGCGCCGTGCTGCTGGCCATGCTATTTGCCTCAACTTACCCGGTGTTCCTGCTGCTGGCGGCGCTGCTCGGCGCGGGCACGGCATTGGTGTATCCCACGTTTCTGGCCGCCGTGGCCGAGTTTGCGCCGGCGTCGCAGCGGGCGCGCAGCGTAGGCATCTTCCGCCTCTGGCGCGACGCAGGTTATGCCATCGGGGCGCTGCTCACCGGCCTGCTGGCCGATGCTTTCGGGCTGCCATCGGCGCTGGCGGCCATTGGCGGGCTCACGGTGCTCTCGGCGCTGGTTATCCGCCGGCGCATGTACTGCCCACCCGTGGCGGCTGGTAACTGCGGGCACCCTGCACTCGCCGGGCAGCCGGCCATTGCCCGGCCACTTTGGCCGGCCGCCGGCTAACGCGGCATCTTCATCACCTCTTTCTGTTGTGCTATGGCTACCACGCTCACCTTGTTTCAGCTAAACGATGTGCACGGCTACCTGAACCTGCACCAGGAAGCTTTTTTTGGCCCGGCAGGGCTCGAATACCGCCGCTGCGGCGGCTACTCCCGCATTGCCACGCTCCTGCGCGAGTTGCGGGAGCAATATCCTCACCACCTGTTTTTTGATGGCGGCGACACCTTCCACGGCACCCGGCCGGTGGTAGCCACCGAGGGCGGCATCCTGCCCCCCATCCTCAATGAGCTGGGCATCGCCGCCATGACCGCGCACTGGGATTTTGCCTACGGCCCGGCCCGGCTCAATGAGCTGGTGAGCCAGCTCAACTACCCGCTGCTGGCGGCCAATGTCTACCAGCAGGAAGGCGGCGCGCTGGCCTATGCGCCCACGTTGCTGCTGGAAACGGCGGGGCTGCGCGTGGGCATCATCGGGCTGGCTTGCCCCATTGTGGACAAAACCATGCCGGCCCAGTTCAGCACCGGCCTCCGCTTCACGAATGGGGCCGTCGAGCTGCCGGGCCACGTGCAGCGCCTGCGCACCGAAGAGCGCGCCGACGTAATTATCCTGCTCTCGCACTGCGGCTTCCCACAGGATGTAGCCCTGCTCGAAGGCTGTCCCGGCATCGACGTGTGCCTGAGCAGCCACACCCACAACCGCCTGTATACGCCTTTTGTAGCCGGCGGTGCGCTCGTGATTCAATCCGGGGCCCACGGTTCTTTCCTGGGACGCCTCATCCTCACGGTGGAGCAGGGCCGCGTGGTTTCTCATACGCACGAGCTGCATGAAATCGGCGAGCACATCGCACCCGATGCGGCCCTGCAGGCCCGCATCGACGCGGCCCTGGTCCCGTTTGCCGCGCTGGATGAAGTGGTGGGCACCACGGCTACCGGCCTGCACCGCCTTACGGCAGTCGAGTGCCCGGCCGATGATTTTTTGCTGGCCAGCCTGCAGGCCCTGGTGCCCGCCGACCTGTATTTTTCCAACGGCTGGCGCTACGGCGCGCCCATCGCGCCCGGCCCAGTGCTGCTCAGCGACCTATATGACCTAGTGCCGATGGACCCCGAAATTGAAACCGTGGAGCTTACCGGCGCCGAGCTGCAAGTGATGCTCGAGCAGAACCTCGAAGGCACCTACAGCCAAAACCCGCTGCACCAGATGGGCGGCTACGTGAAGCGGACCCTGGGCATGAAAGCTTATTACAAGGCAGAAAATCCCAAGGGCAGCCGCCTGCAAGCGGTGTTTGTGCAAGGCCAGGCCCTGGACCTGGCCCGTACCTATACGGCGGCCTTCATTACCTCGCAGGGCGTGCCCCACCGGTTTGGCCGCCACCGCCACCAAACCGGCCACCACACCATAGCGGCCATGCGCGCCTACCTGGCGCAGCACCACCCACTGGTGGTGCATCCGCACGACACGTTTGTGGTTGCCTGACGGCTACATTGCCTCAGCCGGCCCGGCCTGTTTCTCCCCAGACCCAACATGCCACCTGCCCGCCCTAACGCTCCGGTTGAGAGCAGGGCGGGCAGGTGGCATGTTGGTTTCAGCCGCCACGGGATATACCAGCGGCCGCAGGCGCAGGCTACCGGGCCGAATCGGCCGGGCCGGCTCCCAGAATGGCGCGCACCTGCGGCCCGTCAAAAGGCAGCCCGTTGAGCGGGGCCAGCAGGCACCAGTCGAAAGCTCCCATGGAAAGCGGCACCAGGCCCAGTACCGATAACGCCCAGCCTTTCCGGCCCATGGCCAGGCCCGTCCCAATCAGACCGGTACCGATGGCAATGCGGGCCGCCCGGCCACCGGGCGAGGCAATTAAACGAATGAAATTATCCATAACGCGGAGGAGTAAGTGTGAGGTATTCGCTGAAAAAATCCAGCTGATAAACTATACGGCCGCACGGGACAACCGTTCGCCGGGCTCCGGATAGTAGCTTATGTGCTCCGGCCGTGCCCAATGCACGATTCCTCCTGCACTACTAATTCAAGAGGTAGCCCGCGCTGGCCAATGGGCGTGTACGAGGTGCGCCTGGGGGCGCAGAATGCCTCTGCACCGGGGTAGCCATCCGTATCAACTCCCTGTTCGCGTCCCACCCGGTGCCATGGCCGGCGCTACACGGATGCGGGCCGTTATCAATCAGCCCTTACACACGGTTTTTGCCGGCGGCTGCGTGCGTGCGTCCGTACTGGGCGAGACAGAGGACTATACGGTAGTTATTCTGCCGCCACCGGTGGCCCCGCGTGCCGGCTTTGTGGCAGACCTGCCAGCCGCGTGCAACGGGCTGGTGCAGTTCCGCGATACCAGCCAATACGCGCCGGTAGGGTGGCAATGGTCGTTTGGCGACGGGGGCACGGCCACCCAGCAGCATCCCGTGCACCAATGCGCAGCTCCTGGCTCGTACATGGTTTCGTTACAGGCCCGCAGCCTACGGAACCCAAACCAGCACGAAAACGGGTTATGTCACTCTTAGCTCGCTCACCGCTGGCCCCCGGCCGGCGGCTTGCCTGCCGGCACCCACTTTTGGCAAAACAATAGGCCAGCACGGGTCCGCTTGGCCGCTGGCAGTAAGGGCCGGGCCGCCCGGCTATCGTGGCCGTTGGCGGCGTGTACAAGCACGCGCCAAATGTGCCCGCCCGTGTCGCAGAGCACTTGCTGTTTGCGCCCGTTAACGCGCTTGTGCGCGTCGAGGCCCCGCTGCTGGTTCAGGCGCGGGGCCTGGTTGACGCTTTGCGCATCGACCAGCGCCAGGGACGGGGTGGGCCGGCGGTTACACGCCAGCCGGTCGGCGCGGTTGGCGGCCTCGTTGAGCCGTTGCAGCAGGCCGGTAATTTGCCATCGGGCAAAATAGTGGTACACGGCCGACCAGGGCGGAAAACAAGCTGGCAGGCTGCGCCACTGGCAGCCGGTGCGGTACACGTAGCGCAGGGCGTCAACAACTTGGCGCAAACACAAGCGCCGCTTCCGTTGCAGCGGCAGCAAGGGCGCAATAACTTGCCACTGCGAGTCAGTGAGGGGTTGATAGCCGTCAACCATAATGCGAACCGGAGCCTACGAACTCCTGCCCCAACTTACTGGCTCGTTTCTTTTTGCCCTGCCCAATTCCCAAACACGCTATAAGCTAATTTTGGTGCTCCACCAGACCACTCAGTCTACGCTCAACAGGTACGATTATGGGGTTTTTCAACCGATTTAAGCCTCAACTACGGGCTGAGGAGCTATTCAGTGCCACACAGGCGGCTAGGTCCTCCAGTAAAGACCACGCTAAAATGACACGGGAAGAATTAGAGGCAGAAGAGAAAAAAATGAAAGCGCAAAAAACCATCACGGCGCTGGTCATTGGGGTGGTGATTGGTCTCGCTGTTTGGTCTGCGACCCATCATAAAGGGTTTGCCCTGACGGGTATGCTGCTGCTTTTTGCTTGTTGGATTGCTCACAAAAACTCCCAAAACCTAAAGAGCGTTCGAGCGGAAATAAGCCGCAGGGATACGGTTGGTTAAGCAAGGTGCTGTGGCCCGGTTTCGGTCGACATGTTGAGCCTAATCGTTGAGGCCTCGAACCCGTGAACAGCGTTGGCCGGTACCCCAGACAAAGAACCAAGCTGGCTGGGGTAGTTCACTTAAACGGTCCTGCCGTAAACGCGCTCCGTTCAATGGAAGGAGCATATTACCTTCGCTGAAAACCCTGCGATGATTAAACTAGCCCCCATGCAGCCGGAAGAAGGCGCCTGTTTTTACCCGTGGATTGGCGACCCCGACGTCATTCACTATTCGCTGTCCGCTTTCCAAGCGATGAAGACGCCGGCGCAGATTGACCACTGGTTCGCGGCGACCTTACAGGATGAGAAAAGCATCAATCTCGGCATCTATCTGCAAGAAACTAACGCTTTGATTGGCTACGCGGGCCTCTCGAACCTTTCCACCACCAACCAGTCGGGCGAATATTTCATCCTGATTGGGGAGAAAGCCTATTGGGGGAAAGGGGTGGGCACGGCGGTGACGAAACAGGTGCTCACCCTGGGATTTACCGTGCACCGGCTCAATCGCATTATGCTCACGGTTTCCGAATCGAATCTGGGCGGCGTGAAAGCGTATACCAACGCCGGTTTTGTGGTGGAGGGGCGCCTGCGAGCGGCCTGCTGTCGCAACGGCCTGTTCCACGATAAAATCGTGATGTCGGTTCTGAAGGCGGAATGGCAGCTGTGAAAGCTGCTTGTGGTCTAGGAAAACCTTCAAAGTAGCAGACAAGGAGATTATTGCTTTCCCCAAATCGATAGCAATAGCGATAACTCTTACGTGTCCGCTTCCTGTCATCGTTCGAATCCGTGACCTCCTCGGCCACATAGCCCGCTGCGTTGCGTCGAAAGCGCGTGCGCTCCCGCTTCTCTTCCTGCCAAGCATCACAGGCAAACGCGCACCGGCGCTTGAACACGACTTCGGCCGATTCCACTTGCCGCAAGCGCCCGTCCGCTGTGTAGGCAAAATGGCGGCGAATGAACTGGTCTTCGGGCTCGGCCGAGTGCGTCGGAAAGGACGAATGGCCGGCGAAACGTAATTCTTCCGCGAGTCGTCCCTTTGCATCATACCGGTAGGCCAGTAGGGCAGACGTATCGTTGCGGGCACTGAGCGTGAGCGCGTGGACGAGCCGGTGGGCCCGGTCATAGGCGTATCGCGTGCGTTGGTCGCGTTTTCCGCGGTCCGTAGTGACGTACGCGACGCAGTGGCCCCGCGCATTGTAGGTGTAGGCACCCCGCGTACGCTCTTCGCCGTGTTCGTCGAAGAATAGGACTTCTTGGAGCACGACGCCGACGCCGTACCGGCGCTTGGTAAACAGCGCCGGCTGGCCGGTGGCTTGTACCGCTTGCACCAGCGGGGAGTGCAGGACGGCCGGCAGGTCCTGGAGACGGACGATGGACCGAAACGGGTTGGTGTTCACGGTGAGGGAACTGGGGTCGTCGGGTGTCTCCCGCACGTATTCGCGCACGGTACGCCCCCACCAGCTGTAGTCGTAGTCCGTGATTTTAACCCCCACGTTGGAATGCAGCTCGTAGCGGCGCACCAAGCGGTTGCCGGCGTACACGTTGCCGGTAATCATCGTGAGGTACCCCCCCGGCCAGTATGGGCCCACATACTGCCGGTAGTACTTGAACACGAGCCGGCCGTGCCGGTCGTAGGCGCGCACATTCAGCAGGGTATCGCCGGTAGACTGCTCCACCCGCCGCAAGCTGAGGGGAGGATTTGCGTTGTCGGCCAAGTCGTTGTCCAGCGCGTAGACAGTCCCGGGCTCCGGTTCTGCCTCCAGGGCGACGCCTATCGGTTCACACGCCACGACTATCCCGGCGAACGCGAGAAGCCAGAAACGAGGATGCCGAAAAACAGCCATGGGATAAAGAGCAAGGAAACAGACCGAAATAAGACCTTAATTGCATAGAAACAATTTCAAGGCACTGTATATTCAAACGGTCGTGCCTTGAACACGCTTCGTTCAAAAATAGGAGCGATTGTCTGACCGGTCCGAGCGGGTCTAGGGGTTTTCCAGCAACCGCAGGGCCT
This sequence comes from Hymenobacter artigasi, assembly GCF_012275535.1. GTDB lineage: Bacteria > Bacteroidota > Bacteroidia > Cytophagales > Hymenobacteraceae > Hymenobacter > Hymenobacter artigasi. The sequence continues at coordinate 54,315 of NZ_JAAVTK010000015.1, forward strand.
GTGCCAGCCAGTCCTCGTCTCGGGCCAGGCGCACGTCCGGCGCGACGCCGACGGCCTCGTAGGCAACCTGATTCGGCAGGCGCAGCGTGGTGGTGCTCAACTGTAAGCCCCAGCACGGCGTGGGGAGCGAGAAAACGTTGCCGTAGCCCACGAAGCCGCCAGAATTCTCACCCGCCAGCGTTGTCTTGGTGGAGTGCTTGGCCCAGAACAAGAGCGTTTCGCAGGTGCTGGCACATCCCCGGTCGTAAAGAATGACGACCCGCTCCGGGCGGCCGACGATGCCGGTGAAGGTCTTTACTGGCACGGTGGGGTCGGACCGGAACTGGCCCGCCGGCACGTGGTGCAACCAGCGCAGTGTGGTCCGCACCCGCTGCAAGGCGTCCGCGCCGTAGTCCGCCGAGTCGTGTTGCATGCGGCGGTAATACTCCGTCAGCCGCGCCACGTTGTCGGGCGTCACGTAGTATTCTTCCCGCTGGTCGTCTTGGAACGGGGCGGTGTACAGGAACGGGACCAAGGGCACCACGGCATCATCGGCACCGCCTCCGTTGCCGCGCACGTCAATAATCAGGTTCTGGGGCGGTCGGGCCGCGACTTGCTGGCAGACAGAATCGAGTTGTGTCCGCAAGCCCCCGTCAAAGGAGGGGAGGCGCAGGTACGCGGTCTTCGCCGTGAGGGCGCGGTAGGCCAGGGGACCGGCGACGGGCGGGGATGTTGGCTGGCCCACCTTCTGCCAGCTGGTGCCGCGCAGGTAGCCCTGCTCCTGAAAAACGTCGCCCAGGCAGCTCGCCGAATGGTTGCGGTTGTACTGGATAACCCGGTACCGCGATTCCCCGGGTAAGCGTTGCAGTTCCAGCTTCACCTGCCCCGTCCGCCACAGCGGGGTACGGGAGGTGACGATGACGCCCACGTAATCCCGAAAGCGGGTGCGGGAAGGCTGAATCTGTACGACATAGGTACTGTCAACCGTCTGGTAGCGGCCTTCGATAGCGGCGAGGGGATAGGTCCGGGCCAGCCGGGGCCGGCGTGTTTCAGCCTGTTGAAAGACGGCTCCGGTTTGAAACCGCTGGACGGCCGTCGCATCCCGGTCGTTCACGCCGGGGCGGGTGGCGCCGCTGATGTCGGTGTGTTGGTCGTGGAAGAACTCCACGTACGCCACGAGCACCGGCAAGCAATGGGACTCTTTTTTCGCCCGTGCCGATGCCCGGCGGAGCCGGCGCTTCAACCGCTCATAGGCAGGGCGGGTCAGGGCAGTGACGTCGTGCGCGTAAGCCGGCAGGTTGCGCTCCAGATAATTGACGACGTAATCAAAGTCCTGGGTGCAGCCGCAGGGTTGGGGAGGCGCGGATTGGGCCACGCAGGCCGTCCCTCCGAGCAGGAGCCAACCAAGGAAGTGCAGGCCAAGGAGAGGGCATTTTAGCACGCGGGACAGAAGCGGAGGCGGAACAGTAGGGGGAAGATTCGCAGACAAACTTAATGCTGAGCTCTCACCAAATCAGTCAGTTCAGCGAAACGGTCAGACGCTAAACGCGCTTAGTTCATAAATTGGAGGATTTACTTACCTTCCTGGCATGAAGAACTTGCTGTATGTGGCCTTACTCAGCGGGTTGGCCTGGCCGGCGGCGGCACAAATCAGCCCCAACCTTCGGCTCAAGCACGAGTTGGATAGCCTCTGCGAGGTCGACCAGCTTTACCGGGCCATGCTGTTTGACCCGCGGCTGACCCGTCGGCCGGATTCGCTGGCGAAGGTACTGGGCGTTGCGAAGGACCAGCTCAACCAGGCCATCATGACCCATATGGTGCGGACGGACGCCACGAACCTGGCGCGCGTGCAGGCCATTCTGACGCAGTACGGCTACCCTGGCAGGTCCTTGGTGGGCATTCCCACCAACGAGGCCGCGTGGTACGTCATTCAGCACGCCCCAGCGCTCATCCCCCAGTACTTGCCGCTCATGAAGGCCGCCGCTGAAGCCGGAGAACTGCCCTTTTCGCGCTATGCCACGATGCTGGACCGCCAACTTATGTTCGAGGGCAAGGAGCAGGTGTACGGCACGCAGGCCCGCAGTGACCCCCACAACACGTACTTCATCTGGCCCATCCAGCAGCCGGCGCAGGTGAACCAGCGCCGCAAACAGGCCGGCTTCACCACGACGGTGGAGGAAAATGCCGCCCGGCTGCACGTGATATACAAGGCACTGACCTTGGCCGACGTCGCAAACATGCCCCAATAGCTCAAGCTCCCCGCCGCTTCCTGAACCAGCCCGCCGTACTGCGAAGCGGAGTTCAGCGAAAGGGTGCTGTCATAAACGCGCTGTTTGGTAAAACGAGGGTATTATTGTGTTTCACTCGGGTCTGCATAGACCGACGCCATGAAACAACGGAGCTTCGTTGACCGCCTGACGTTCACCCGGGTCGCTTCCTGGTCCGACCGCGGGTCTCATCGCCGAAGCTTGGCCCATCACGGCTTGGCGGCGAAAAAGGTGTACTTGCTAGGGTATGCGGCCGCTTCCTCCGCCACCGTCCATCGCATCTGCCAGTGTGTGCAGCGGCAAAGCGCGGGGTGCTTGCGTAGGGTGTTTCGGGAATTGCCCCACAGCGCAGAATGGTGGTCCGAACCCCTTGGGCCGATGTGCACCGTCTACTTACTGGTAGAACCTGGCCACGCCCCACAGCTGGTCGTTCTCGATTCCTGCCCAGAGTCGCCGGTGTTGCTCGATGTGCCGGCGCAGGGGTTTCCTTTCCATTTCCTGTTCGGTAAAACCATCGTGAGCGAGGCCACTTAAGGTCCCTGAAACACCTGCAGGAAATGAAACGGGCAGTTTACCGAAACGGTGATTTGAATAGCTGCAGTCTTCCGGATGGGGCCAAGAATGGTCCGCTAGCGGTTCTAAAGCTGCTGCTTTCGAGCGATTGAAACCAACAGCTCCCGGTAAATGTACTTACATTGTACGTACATTTACTTTCATGAACACGCGCCTGATTCGCATAGGCAATTCCCAGGGAATTGTGCTGCCCAAGAAACTACTGCAGCAGTACCACCTCACCGGCGAGGTCGACCTGCAGCCCACGCCCGAGGGCTTGCTCATCAAGCCGGTGGTGAAGACCCGCCGCCAGGGCTGGGACGAGCGATTCCAGCACGCCTTGGCCCAGGGACAAGCCCCGGAGGGCGAGTTGCTGGAGGGCTTTTCGGACGAGGCCTTTGAGGAAACGGAATGGCAGTGGTAGGCGTGCAGCGTTTCGAGGTGTGGCTTGTCAACCTCGACCCGACCCAGGGCAGCAAAATCAACAAGACCCGCCCCTGCGTGGTGCTCTCCCCCGACGAAATGAACCGCCACCTGCGCACGGTCACCATTGCAGCCCTGACCAGTACCCGGCGCGACTACCCTTCCCGGGTGGAGTGCACCTTCCAAGGCAAAGAGGGCCAGGTCGCGCTGGACCATATCCGCTCCGTCGACAAGACCCGCTTGGTACGCCGCCTGGGGGTGCTGCCCAAGACCACGGCGCAGGCCGTCTGTGACCGGCTGCAGGAGCTATTTCAGTACTGAGGACTGATGTCTGCCGTTCACGGAAAGGAGCGGTATTTTTGCTCGCATGGCTTCTGTTCGTCCTGGTCTTGTTGCGTTATTGCTCTGCGGGGCGGTCATGGGGTGCAAGTGGAACGATGAAACGGCCAGCTTTCGCACGGAGCCCCTGGAGCCGTACACCCGGCAAATCCTTCAAGGAAGGCCGCAGCCTTGGACTACCACCGCCCGCCGCATCGTTGAACACCTGCTCGGGCTGCCCGAACGCGAGGCGGGCTCGGTCACCTACCAGGAAGTGCATCACCTCAACGGGGTCGTCATGAGGGCAAGCTACGCAAAAGTCCCGCTGGGCGAACCAGGCGGCCAGCATAATACACTCCTTCCCGCTCGGTTTGGTTCCTTTGGCCTAGGTACCCCTCGCGGGGCCAAATGGCATCACGCGGAGCCCTGCGCCCTGCAACGGATTGGTGTTGTAACCGCTGCTCCAACAAATCCCGCAGTTACTCGCCAGATTGACCCTGTAACTGTAGAACCGGCGCGGAGTTGGTTGCAGAAACGGTCTTAAACCCGGTTTTCAGTGACTGCATCCGAGTTTGAGAATCCACCCATCCAGTTCAAGTGCAGATAATAACCTCGCCCGGCTAATTCATCATCAGTCGCAATACGCTACCCGTGTTTGGTGGCTGCCCCTCCCCTCCCCTGCTGTGGCTCCTCAAGTCGACTTTATTGGGTTTTGTTTGATGTCTGCTATTAGGTACCCACGGGTGGGTTGAAGCAACTACCTGCTGCTGCTGCTCCTTGAAGTGCTATTGATATTGCATTTTTACTTTATCAGGGCAGTGTAATCTCAATGCAAAAAGAGTGATTCCAACTCAGTATAAACAGCACAACTCACTGGCCAACAGCATATAGTATAAAATAGCACAAATGGTTGTATTCTTTAATATTTTTTATACTTATTTATGCTTTTAAGAGGGCGTGATTGCCACAGAAGAAACGCTTAGAAAGCTCCCCAACTATTTATCTTTAAACTCAAATTTTAGTATTTTACTACTCAGAACTCACTGATTAACATTAATTTATAAGCTCAGGTTGCTACAAAAAGGACGCTAGGTTGACTTCCGGTATCCCGACTTACCCACCATAAAAACACCACCCAAACAGAACGCCGGCAAGATAACAGCCCAGCACAACGCGCTTGTCAACAGCATAATGGCTATTCCGTTCGACCCCACGCACCTCGTCGCCACGTCCGCCCGACGAGTTGAAAGACCCGCAAGGCGCCGTGGCCCTCCTGGTCCAAGCGGCCACCGGAGTCGAAAAGCAGTACGGGTCCCTGGACGTGACCTGGGGAGACGTCAACCGGCTTAAAGTGGGCGGGTACGACTTTCCGGCCAATGGGGGCTCAGCGGAGTACGGCCTTTCCCGAACCATTTACTTCAAGCGGAACCCCGCCGACAACAAGAACTACGCGTTTCACGGCGACAGCTACGTGCCCATCAACGAATTTGACCCGACCGTGAAAGCACAGGTCCTGCTTAGCTACGGCAACGCCACCCAACCGGGGAGCAAGCACATCGGCGACCAGCTGTCGCTGCTTTCTCAAAAGAAGCTGCGCCCCGCGCTGCTCACCCGCACCAAAGTGGTAGCGAACACGGGAGAAAAAGTGCAGCTGCGCATAGCCCCGACCGCAACCAAGCTGCTGGGGTTTCTTGCCGTTACGTCCTCCAGCCGAGCCAGTCGGTTAGCCACAAGCCGCCCGCCACGATGGCCACGCCCACCGCGACCACCACGCTCGTCACGACGCCGATGGCCACCACCCAAGCCACGCCCGGCACCTTATCCATCCAGTCCTTGGTTTCAAAGAAACGCATGGGGCGAAGGTAGCACACCCATCAGCGGGGAAGGGTTGGCGAATGATTTCTGCCGCCCAACGGATAAGCTCACTTGGCAACGCACGGTAGTTCACAGTAAAGCGTGTGCTTCCCTTTCACCAAACGGAGCGTGTTTAGCTTCGTGCCGTTTTCCTGACCTGCTAACGGATGCTTCTATAGCCTAGGAATGGGCGGTGGTGCTACTCTGCTGCTACCTGCAAGTCCTGTGGCACTCCCAATAGTGTCCGCTGCTGGGCATATTCTTCCCGGTTATAGGGCCCGTACACCGCATCCGATGCCTTAATCAGTACGAAGTACTGCAAGCCGGGCTGTTTCGAGGGAACAGCATTGCCCGCAGCAGAAGCAGCGGGCGGTTGCCTCACAGCTAGAATAAACCGGCCGTTCGCGTTGACGCCCCTCAGGTCACCGTCAATTCGGATGTGAGAAAACAGGTGCTTTTGCGCGGATTTGTACACCACGGGCCCGCCCGGGTACCCCATGTCAACCGCTTCGTCGCTCGGCAAGTAGAAGTACCTACCTCCTAACTCCTGCTTATCAGCTACCCACAGGAAAAACAACACCCCGGAAAGAAGCGCTACGCAAACGAGGACTAACCACTTTTTCATGCTATCCGAAAGTTATAGCCCTCCTTTCACCAAACAGAGCCTGTTCACAGCAACACTGTTTAAGCAGACGGCAGCAGGTGCCGGGTCCGAGCCTTTCTACGTAGCAGAGCCTCAGCTTTTGCACGCCTTCAGGGGGAGGTTAAAAAAATAAGCCCAGCGAGTTATTCCGGTCCAGCTCTTCAAGTAACTCGCGCAAGCGCAGAACCCAAGCGCGTTGTTCCGCTGTCAAGGGCGATGCCTCCAAGCGTTCAAGCAGGGCCTCGGCTTCGCTGAGATGACCGCTGGAGGAAAGGTGAGACAAGGTATCGAAGAGGCCCATAAGTAGCAAGGAAAAGGTGCGAAAGAGGAACGGCTCAAAAGTAAAGCGCCCGATGCTTCGCCGTCTTGACCTTCAACCATTTTCTTGAACTATAATACATCCCGCTGCTCGGCCCGTACCCCTTCGCCATGCACCCGGGAGTGTGGCTCCATTCACCTACTTGGGTCCTTCTACCTACGGGCTGTGGCGAACACGCCGCTACACGTGGGCCACGTTGGCTTACAAATCGGCCTTCTTATAGCAGCGGGGGGATAAAATTATTCTAAGCCCCCGGCCTTGGTCTTCGGTAAGGGCAACAGAAAGCAGGCCTACAGCTTGTATAACGTCCGCAACCCTTCGCTGAGCGAGGCTGGCTGGCGGCCGAGCAACTGCGCCAAGTCGGGGCTTACTTCGTCTTCCTGCCCGTTTTTGATATCGGTCATAAACCCGATGATGCGTCCCACCACCACGTCGGGCAGCCCGCGGGCTTTCAGGCCCTGCTCGAAGGCGGGAACCTCGGCCGGCGTGTACGGCACTGCCTTTCCGGCTAGCTCCGTGAGGACCGCCGCCACGTCGGCAAAGGAATACGACGCGCTGCCCGTGAGGTGGTACACTGGCTTGGCGGGGCCGTCGGCGGCCAGGACGTTGGCAATGGCTTCGCCCATTTCGCAGCGCAGGGCGAAGGGCACTTTGCCCTGCCCGGCGGGTAGGTAGATGCCCCTTTCGAACACCTGCTCGCCCACGAACTGCGGCAGGGCATCCATATACAAAACGTTTCGGAACAGGCTGTAGTCCAGCCCGCTCGCTTTGATGGCATCTTCGGTCTGAAAGTGGCCTTCCATCAACTGGTTGGCCATTGTGGCCCGGTCTTTCAGCGTGCGGCTGGTATAGCCAATCCAGTGCACGCCCGCTCTTTGGGCGGCCTCCACTACGTTTTGGTGCTGCTGCACGCGCCGCGCTTCATCTGTGCCGGCGATGAGCAGGACCTTTTTTATGCCGGACATGGCCCGGCCCAGGGAGGCCGGGTCGTCGTAGCTGCCGAAGCGCACCTGTACGCCCTTTGCTTGTAGCCCCGCGGCTTTCTGTTCATCCCGGACCAAACCGGCAATTTGGGAGGCTGGCAGTTGTGGAAGCAGGAAATCAAGGATGGCCGAGCCCAGGTGGCCCGTTGCGCCGGTTACTAAAATCATAAGGGGAAATGTTGCGTGCGTGAATGGTCCGGCAAGTACCTGGTGGCAGGTAGTGGCCGCCGGGTACTTGCCGGATGGGCGCTGCAAAATTCCCCTCGCCGCCCCAGCCAGGCAATGGCCAAAGGGTGGCAAACTGTGGCGAAACGGTGGCACCCGCGGCAGGCGCGCTGGTTAGCGCACCTGCCGATAGGCCGTGGGCGACAGGCCGGTGCTGTTTTTGAAAAACCGGCTAAAGGCGAATTGGTCGGCAAAATGCAGGCTCGCCGCGACCTGCTGGATGGCCAAGGCGGGGTTTTGCAGCAAGGCTTTGGCTTCGAGTGCCACGGCTTCGGCTATCCAGTCGCTGGCGGTGCGGCCGGTCACGGCCTTCACCAGCTCGGTGAGGTGCCGCGGCGTGATGCAGAGCGTATCAGCGTAGAATTGCACGCTGCGGGCGGTGGTGCAATGGGTGTGCACCAACTGCCGAAAAGCCGCCGCCAACTGCTGGCGGCGGGGGTGGCCGGCCGGCCGGGCCGCGGCGGGCTGGTCGTACAAAGGCCCTATCTCATACAGCAAGCTGTTAAGGATGTTTTTGAGGATGTTCTCCCGCTCCGTATGCGGGGTATTGTATTTCTGCTGCAAAAAACGAAACGAGGCGGCCACGTTCTCCGCCACCGGTTCCGGGAGCTGGAGCACGTAGGCGCTCGGGTTCACCAAAAAGCGCAGCCGGCCCGTGGCGGCGTTGTTGGTGGTGATAAAATCCTGAGTAAAAAAAACAGACAGCGTTTCGTAGTCCTCCGAGATGGAAAGCCATTCCTTTATCACATCCGGGGTGGCCAGCACCAGGCAGCCGGGACCCACGACGCACGTCGCCAGGTTTGCTTTCAGCTCGGCGCGGCCACGCAGGCACAGGCTGATTTTATAATAGTCGCCGCGGTACGGGCGGTTCAGCGGAAGATTGGGCCGGGGGGCCGCATAATCGGGAAAGTACACGTCCGCGGCGGCCGGTTGCGGGCTACTAAACGCTTGAAGCTGATAGGTGGGCAGGCATTCGTTCATCGAGGATGGGTTCGGGGGGTAGGGCCTGGGTCCGCCTAGGCGGCATATGCGGGCAAAAGGGTCGTTTTGTAGTGGCGGGAAATAGCATCAGGCAAGCCCTGGCAGTCAATGGGGTGATGTGGTCAGCGCCGCCCGCAGGTGTTTGCGGTAACGCTTGACGCTGGAGAGGCTGATGCCGGTCAGGTCCACGGTTTCGGTCACGGATAGCCCCTTCTCCAGCGCCTTTTTCACTTTGGCCAGGTTCTCGGCATCCAGCCCTTTAGGCCGGCCGATGTGCTTGCCCTGGGCGGCGGCCAGTTGCTGGCCCGCCTTGGTTTTCTCCAGGATGCTCTCGCGGTCGTACTCGGCCAGCGAGGCGAAGATGGAGAGCATGAATTTGCCCGCTGGCGTCGTCGTGTCGATGCCCAGGTCCAGGGCCTTGAAGTGGATGCCGCGCTGGTGAAACGAGTTGACCAGGTGAATGACGTGGTCGCGGCTGCGCCCTAGCCGAAAGAAACGCGCCACCAGCACCGTGTCCCCCTCACGCAGCAAGCCCAGAAGCTCATCGAGGGCCGGCCGCTGCACACTCATACCGGTAATTTTGTCCTGAAAAACACGGTCGCACCCAGCCTTGGTCAAGATGTTAAGCTGGGTGTCCAGGTTCTGGTCGAGGGTAGAGACGCGGGCGTAGCCGAAGGTCTGGTGCATAACGGGTCAACAAGTCAGGTTCACAAAGCTAACGCTCCGTTTATTTTTGGCCCGACTTTCTGACCCTTTGTTTTCGGGCGGCTTGCCGCCCGGGGGGCGGCGGGGGCCCGGGCCAGGAAGCTATACCTTATTGGTCCTTAACCCAGGCACCCAACCCTGATACCGGCTGAACCCGCCGCGCTTGCGCCCAGGCCAACGCCATCAGCGCGAGCATGAGCACCCCGCTAAGGCCGGCCACCAGTTCCATGCCCGCCACAAAGGCGTGCTGCGCCGTGCCCAGCAGGGCATCGTGCACGGCGGGCGCTTGCCCCTGGGCCGCCAGCGCAGCCCCGGCCAGCGTCTGGCGGGCCGCCTGCACTACCTCCGTCGGCAGGGGCAGCGCGCTGATGGCCAGCGTCTGGCTCCGATAGACCCAGGCGCCCACACTACCCAGCAGGGCGATGCCCAGGGCCCCGCCCAGCTCGGCGGCGGTTTCGGAAATGGCGGCGGCGGCGCCCGCCCGCTCGGGCGGGGCGGCCCCCACCACGATGTCGGTGGCCTGCGTGAAGACGACGGCCAGCCCCAGATTATACAGGAACGTGCCCGTTATCAGGCAGGCAAAGCCGGAGGCCCCGCCCACCTGCGTGAGCAGGCCGAAGCCGAGGGCCGCCACCCCCAGGGCGCCGATGCTGCTGGGCCCCGAACCCAGCCGCCGCACCAAGCCGGCCGCCACCGTCGAGCCCAGCAGCAGGCCCACGTAGGAGGGCGCCGCCCAGAGGCCAGCCTGCAGGGGCGCCAGGCCCTCTATCAGCTGCAGGTACTGGAAAACGAACACGAGCATGCCGTAGAGCACGAACGCGCCGAGCGCGTACAGCAGCACGTAGGTGGTTAAGACGGGCTGCCGGAACAAGTGCCGGTCCAGCAAGGGCGTGGGCGCCGTGAGCAGCCGCCGCCAGAAAAGCCAGGCCAGCGCGCCCGTGGTTAGCAGGCTCAGCCCGAAAAGCCAGCCCGGGTCGCCCTCGGCGAGCTGTTTGATGCTGAACACAAACGCGAGGATGGCCCCCAGCGACCATACGCCGCTGAGCAGGTCCAGCTGCGTGGGCGTGGGGTTTTTGTACTCGGGCAGCACCAGCGGACCCAGCAGCAGCAGCAGCGCCATCACCGGCACGGCCACCAGAAACACGGCGCCCCAGCCAAAATGCACCAGCACCACGGCGCCCACGAGGGGCCCGAGGGCCCCGCCCACCGAGAAGCTGGTCATCCACACGCCAATGGCCACCGCCCGCTGCTGCGGGTTCGTGAACATGGTGCGGATGAGCGACAGGGTGGACGGCGCCAGCGTGGCCCCGGCAATGCCCAGCAGGCCCCGGGCCGCAATGAGCTGGAAGGTAGACGTGGTAGACGCCGCCCACCCGGAGGCCAGGGCAAACGCCAACGCGCCAATCAGCAGGAGCTTGCGCCGGCCAATCTGGTCGCCCAGATTGCCCATGATAATCAGGAAGCCGGCCACCATAAAGCCGTAGATGTCCACCATCCACAGCAGCTGGGTGGCGCTGGGGTTGAGGTCGGCCGCGATTTGCGGCAGGGCCAGGTTGAGCACGGTCAGGTCCATGGAATACACCAGGCAGGGTAGGGCGAGCACGGCTAGGCCCAGCCACTCTTTGGGACTCGCCCGCGGCGGCGGGGCCACCTCGGGTAGCGGCGGGGGTGGCAGCGGAACGGTTGCGTTATTCATCGGCCTGACGAAGATGGCTCGCCTGCCAGGGCCGTTAAATCAGGCAGCTGGTAGGCGTCGGCAAGGAGTTCGGCAGAGCGGTGAATCGCCGCCGGGGAATGGCCCACGTTCACGAGCATCACCTCATCGGCCTGCACGCTGGCCTGGTAATGGTTGAGTTTGGCCATCACCTGTTCGGGGGTGCCGAAGAGCGTTTTGCTGTGCCACGCTTCGAGCGTGCGCAGTTCCTGCGCATCATAGGGATAGGCTTCCGCCTCCGCCGGAGACGGGACGAGGTAGGATTGCTGCTGCATCATCCGCAGCATGCTGTGCGCGAAGGCCCGCGACTCCTGATACGCCTCGTTTTCATCCTCGGCGGCCAAAACGGGCAGGCACACCATGGCATAGGGCTTGTCGAGCACCGCCGAAGGCTGGAAGTGTTGCCGGTACAGCGCGAAGGCCATCGCCAGGTTTTCGGGGGCCAGCTGGGCGGCAAACGCGAAGGGCAGGCCCCGCTGCCCGGCCAGCACCGCCGAGTAGCCGGACGAGCCCAGCAGCCAGACCGAAGGGCGTTGGGACGAGCGGGCAAGGCCGTTGGCGCGGTCCTGGCCGGGGCCCGGTACGGCAAACACGCGGCCGTGATAAGGGTCATCCGCGGGAAAATCATCCGCCAGAAAATGCAGGATTTCCTGCAGCTGCTCGGGAAAGTCCTCGGCACCGATGGCTCCCCGCCGCAGGGCCAGAGCCGTGTGGCCATTGGTGCCGGGTGCCCGGCCCAGGCCCAGGTCAATCCGGTCGGGGGCCAGGGCCTCGAGCAGGCCAAACTGCTCGGCAATGACCAAGGGCGGAAAGTTGGGCAGCATCATGCCGCCCGCGCCCAGGCGAATCTGCTTGGTTTCGCTGATGAGCCGCGCCAACAGAATGGGGGGCGAGGAGGTGGCCACCCCGGGCATGGCGTGGTGCTCGGCCACCCAGTAGCGGTGGAAGCCGCGTCGGTCGGCTAGGCGGGCCAGCGCTATACTGGCCGCCAGCGCTTCGCTGGCCGAGTGGCCCCGGCCGGTAACCGCAATGTCCAGGATAGAGAGGGGCGCCGGCGCGTTGCCCTGCCGGGTTCCAGCAATTTTGCCTGCCGTGGCAGTCGCGATAGGTTGCATGACGATACGGTGTTTCGTGACTTGATAGGGGGCGCTGCTGGCCCATCACCTCCCCGCTCTTGCCCGGAAGAGGCCAGCTGGTTGCTTGCGGCCGGCCGGCGCCGGGCCGCTCGCTGCTGCCAGCCGGGCTCGCCCAACAGGCGCGAAAAAACGCCCTGGGCGCCGGTAGTAACCCGAGTTGCCAGGGTATGGCGGGCGGCGATAAACCACATGGGGCCTAAGGGATTGGGCTAACAGCCGCAATCCCTTAGGCCCCATTCCCACGGTGGGGGTAGCCCCTTAGGCCGCCAGGTATTGTTTGGTGGTTTGAATGCTGGCGTAGAAGAAGGCCAGCGCGGCTAAAAAGGCGGTTTGCACCTCGGCCGCCTTCACGTGCGCCCCGTTCACTTCCAGGTCTTTCGTGGCGCAGGCATCCCCGATGACGGTGCATTCGAAGCCGAAGTCGCGGGCCGCGCGGGTGGTGGCATCGATGCACATGTGGGTCATCATGCCCGTAATCACCAGCTCTTTGATGCCCAGCCCCTGCAGGTGCGCCAGCAGGTCCGTGTCCCGAAAGCTGTTCGGGTAGTATTTCATTATCACCTTTTCGCCGTCCAGCGGCTGCACATTGGCGTGAATTTCAGCCCCTTTCGTTCCGGGCAGAAAGAACGTGGCATCGGGACCGACGCCCAAATGGTGGATGTGAACGACGGGCAGCTTCTCGGCCCGGAATTTTTCCAATAGCAGTTTGACGTTTTCGCTGACTGGCAGGGGGCCTACGAGCTCCATGGCACCATTTTCAAAATAATCATTCTGAACGTCTACGACAATTAGGGCTTTGCTCATTTTCTTCTGGCCTGTTAGCGTGAATGGATAGCACAAAATTAGCGGGAGGAGAAAGCCGGATGCCTACCAAACCACGACTACACCCTACCATTTTGATAACCATTCTGCTTGGGAGCTGCCCGTAGCTGGGACCGTTTTGGACCCTATAGCTCGTTCTTCGTTCACGTACTGGCCTGCTTACGTCAATCGGCCCAGCCGTTTAGCCGTTACCGGGCTTGCGTCGCCTCCTGTTTTCGTGCTCCAACCAACCAGCAAACAAGCAATCCACTGCAACGGTCCGGCTGGCGAAGCGGCCGCCGCCTGCCAACGAATTTAGAGTTTTGTTAAACAAAAAGGGGAAAACCTCCGAATCTTACCCAAGCGGTTTTGCTCAGCGGTGGCCAGGTGTTAATTAATGTTAAGTCTAATGGCGCCTTGGCCAATAGCGAGGCCCGTTCTGTATCTCAAATAATGGCTAGCGATAGGCCCGCAGCCTTCCTCCGAAGGGGGAAAAGCAGTCCACTTATTTCCAACCACGATGCAGACCGCTTGCTAATCGTTACCGGCACAACTTATTAATCTGTCTCATATATGAGACATACTGCGTACCTTTACGCCCGATGACCCGCCCCACTGAGCAAACTATTGTGGAAGCCGCTATTCTCGTCTTCAACGAGGATTATTCAGCCCCCCTGGAAAAGGTGGCCGAACGGGCGGGCGTTACCCGCCGCACGCTGCATCGCTATTTTACTGGTCGGGAGGAATTGTTGGTCTGTTGTGCCCGCGACATGCAGCGCAGCTGCCGCGAGGCACTGGAACAGGCCTTGACCAGTTCAACCGACCCCGTGGTTCAACTCGAAAATATGCTCTACGCGGGCATCGACTGCGGCGCCAAGTACGCCTTTTTTACCAAGCTGCACACCCGGCCCGACCACCAGCACGCCCCCGGCCAGGCGGCGGACTGCGCCGAGTACGACGACTTGCAGGCCCGCTGCCGCGCCGTCGTTGCGCGCTTGCAGCAAGAGGGACGTATTAGCCCCCACCTCCCGACCGAATGGGTATTGCTGCTGCTAGGCGGGGTGGTAAAAACCACCATCGAAGCCCGGGCGACAGGCGCGACAGAGCCCCACCTGCGGCAGTTTGCCTGGTTCTCGTTCAGCAAGGGTATCGGGTTGTGAGTTTTTTTGTTTCACTATGTCTCAAAATAGAGACAACTATCTTTACCTCTCCCATGGAAAATCAAGTGGAAGTAGTGATTATTGGCGGCAGCTACGCCGGGTTGTCGGCCGCCATGTGCCTGGGACGGGCGTTGCGACAGGTACTGGTGCTGGACAGCGGCCAGCCGTGCAACCGCCCAACGCCGCACGCGCATAATTTCCTGACCCGGGACGGGGCCAGCCCCGCCGAGCTCGCTGCCCAGGCCCGGGCGCAGGCGCTGGCCTACCCCACCGTGCGCCTGCTGGCCGAAACGGCCGTGGCCGCCACTGGTACCGACGGCGACTTCACCCTGACCACCGACACCGGCCGGGTGGTCAGGGCCGGCAAGCTGCTCTTCGCCACCGGCGTGCGCGACCTGCTGCCGGCGCAACCTGGTTTTGCCGCTTGCTGGGGCATCTCAGTCATTCACTGCCCCTATTGCCACGGCTACGAGTACCGCCAGCAGCCCATCGGCACGCTGCTCAACGGCGAGGCCGCCCTGCACCACGCCCGCCTGCTGCGCCAGTGGACCACGCAGCTGACCGTCTTCACCGATGGCCCGGCGACGTTCTCCCCGCAAGAGCGGGCACAGCTAGCCCGTGCGGGCGTGTCGGTGGAGGAAACCCCCGTGCGGGAGCTGCGCCACCACGCCGGCCAGCTCACGCACGTCGCGTTGGCCGATGGCCGACAAGTGCCCCTGGCGGCCCTTTACCTGCGGCCGGGCATGGCGCAGCACTGCCTGCTGCCGCAGGAATTGGGCTGCACCTACACTGAAGCGGGCTACCTGCAAGTAGACAGCATGCAGAACACCAGCGTGCCGGGCATCTACGCGGCCGGTGATGCCACCACGCCCATGCGGGCGGTGGGCATGGCCGCCGCGGGCGGCACCCTGGCCGGCGTTGCCCTCAACAGCGAACTACTACCCACCTGGTAAGGGCTACTGCGCCGTGTGACAGGATTTTTATTGCTAGCTGACTTCCTTTTTATGCGTCCATTCGCTCCCCTTGCGGGCCTGCTGGCCCAGGCAGAAGACGGCCTTTGTGGCCTGGTCCAACGCACGCCAGGCCTTGGCCAACCACCTTTTGCGGCACCGGCGTTTCCCCCCCGCAGCGGCAGCGGGCGGTTGGGCCGCCGGGCCGGCCTCGGCGGGGCCCCGGCGCTACGTGGTGAGCTATCAACTCATCGGGGCAGAATTATTTGAGGGCCAGGTAGTCGCCTCCTACGTGGCACCGTGCGTGCGGCTGTTTGAAACCGATGAGTTCAACGTGATTTGGGCCGAGCTGGTGGACGAGTTCGGGACCTCGCCGTATCGGCTCGGGCTGGAGATTCTGGCTATTGAGGCCTGCCCATTGCCCGTGCGCCATGCCTGGCTCTAACCGGCCGTAGCCGCCGGACTCCGGTGGGCGGCCCCGCCCATGCTTATGCTTTCCCATTTCGCTTTTTCCCCACGCCATGTTGCCTTTTTCTGACCCCCAGGCCGTTGCGGGCTACGCGGCCCGCCCTGCACGCATCGTACCGGGCTTCGCGGACTTACACCGCATGAGCGCGCTGCTGCTCGCCGAGCGCACGCCGGCGGCCGGGCGGGTACTCGTGGTGGGGGCTGGCGGGGGGCTGGAATTAAAAACGTTTGCCGAATTCCAGCCCGGGTGGCACTTTGATGGCGTCGACCCCTCGGCAGAAATGCTGCGACTGGCCGAGGCCACGCTTGGGCCGCTGGCCTCCCGGGTGCGGCTTCACGAAGGCTATACCGACACGGCACCGGCCGGGCCCTTTGATGCCGCTACGTGCCTGCTCACCTGCCATTTCCTGCCGCTGGAGGATCGTCGCCGCATGTTGCAGCAGATTCTGCACCGGCTCAAACCGGGAGCTCCCTTCGTTGTGGCCCATCACAGCTTCCCGCAGGAAGAGCAGGCCGTGTGGCTTGCGTGCTATGCGGCCTTTACCGTGGCCGCGGGGGCCGACCGCGCCCAGGCTGAGGCGGGCATGGCCGTGATGGCGGCCCGGCTATCGGTTCTTTCGCCGACGCAAGACGAAGCGCTGCTGCGGGAGGCCGGCTTTGCCGATGTCAGCCTCTTCTACGCGGGCTTCACGTTTCGGGGGTGGGTGGCCTACAAACCGTAACGGCCTATCCGGGCGGTCAGGCCTGAACGGCGAGTACAATTTTTCCAACTAGTCCCTGCCGGCCGAAGCTTCGTTTGACATAGCGTCATTACCCCCTGGACGCCGCTGAGCAAAACCACTTGGGTACGAGTCGGAGGTTTTCCCCTAATTTGTTTAACAACAGCCAATTACCGCTGGCTACCATCTTGATAAGCAGCCAGAAATTCGGAGGTCGTCTGGCCCGTTTGGGTTTTGAAGAAGCGCATGAGGTGGTTGGGCTCCGAGAAGTGCAGCGCGTGCGCAATGTCGGTGACCGGCTGGCCCGCGTGCAGCAGCGCGTTTTTGATTTCAAACAGGAGGCGCTGTTTGAGCAGGTGCGTGGCCGTGACGTTGAACTGGGCCCGCACGGCCTTGTTCAGGGTTATCCGACTGACGCCCAGCATAGCCGCGTACTCGGCTACCCGCTGTTTTTCCTTGATGTGCAGTTCCAGCAGGCGCTTGAAATGATAGGCGTAATGGTTTTCGGCTTTGCCTAGCGGCAACGCATGGCGTTCGGCATAGGTCCGATTGAGCGAGAGCAACAAGTAATAGAGCAGCGAGCGGATGAGGTGCTCGCCATCGGCCCGCATGGGCCGAAGCTCGGCATTGATTTCGGTGAGCAGGCCGCAGTATTTCAGCATTTGCTCGGCAGACACCGGGAGGGCCAGCGGATAATCAAGCTGGTAAAAAAAGAGCAGGCGATAGGCAAACAGCTTATCGGCAAAGAAATCATTGAGAAACCCTTCCTGAAAAATAAGAAAGGTAAACTCCAGGTGGTCCGCATCCATCTGCCACTGCCTTTTCTGGAAAGGCGAGATAAAGACAATCGTATTATCGGTGATGGGGAGCATTTGCTGGTTGAGCAGCACGGAGCCCTGGCCCTTTTTAAAGAGCAGGATTTCAAAGAAGTCGGTATTGTAGACCTCGTTGCTCAAGTAGCTTTCCGGAAGCTCACGTCCTAATCCTACCCGGAGCAATACCTCTACGCCACACTCAGCTTTATGAAATTTAATGGTTTTCACGGCGGCAATAGGGTAACACGGCCCTAATGCCTAGTCAACGAGGACGAGGGCCGTGTTGTTTGCAACGCCCCACAGCCATGCCGGAAAGACCTGATTATTTGCCCGATAAGCATGGGTGAAGCGACAGGCCGAGTGCTGCGGGCGGTGGCGGTAGCAAGGCGCTTCTACTGCCGGCGGGAGCTAGCCAGCCTTGGCCCGGTTTGGTGCTTTAACCAATGCCTTGTTGCTGGGCGGCCGGGGCGGTTCTATCCTGCCTGCCCATGCGGAGGTGCTTTTTGCCTCCCGAGGGCAGCCCCCAGCTGGCCCGCTCGTTTAACCTTTGTACCAAACTTTTAACCAAGGCCGAAGATGGCGGGCTCCACCTCGGTCCAGTCGGCTTCGGCGGTTTTGAGCAGCAGGGCCATTTGGTCGGCGGTGAGGGGCAGGGCGGTGGCGTCGTGGAAGAGCTTGCCGTTGAAGCGGCGCAGGCGGGCCTTCAGGTCGGGCGAGAAGCCGCCGGTGTCCATGGTGGCCCACAGGCCGCGCAGGGCATCGGGCAGAAACTCGCGCAGCTCGGGCGTGGAGTAGGTGCGCAGCATGCCTGTGAAGCTGGCCTTGGGGATGAGGCCCACGTCCTCCGAGAACATCGTGAACAGGCAGCGCATCAGGAACTGGGCCACCGTTTCGGCCGGGTGCCCGGCCCGCTCCAGCTGGGCACTCACGCCGGCCAGGTAGCCGGCCAGCTCCCGCGTGACGCGGGCGTCGCGGCGGCTGGGGTCAAGCTCGCGGGGTTCCAGCCACACCTGGCGCAGCAGCAGGCGGGTGCCCTCGTCGGCCAGGGCCGCCAGCGGCAGCCGAAATCGGGCCTGGTCGGGGAAGGGCACGAAGGAGTCGCCGACGCCGGCGAAGTTCGAGTACACGTCGATGCAGTAGCCCACGTCCACCACCAGCACGAACAGGGACTGGGGCTCTTCGGCGGGCAGGGCGCGCACGTAGCCCAGGGCCTGCTGGCGGGCGGCCTGCATCATCTGTGCTCCCACTTCACGGAACCGCGCAGGGCGTGTCCCTTGCGGCGCTTCTCAGCGGGCAGGCCCAGCTCGGCGCGGTCGGCCTGCTGGGCCTTTTGCTGGGCGTCGGCTGAGTCGGTGCCCTGTTTGGTTTCCAGCACAAAGCAACCGCGCTTGTACAAGTCAATGCGACCAATGCTTTTTTTAGCCCCGTCGTTGAAAGTCACCGCGCGCTCCAGCACGTACTGGTCCTGCGCGGGCAGGTCGGTGGTGGGGTCGGGTTTGGGGACGCCTATCAGGTCGCAGAGGTCTTGCAGAAACAGGCCGTAGTTGGCCCGCTCCGCGCCGCCGGATTTCTGCCAGCGGGATTCAAAGTCGGTATAATGCACGCTGCAAAATAAGCCCTTTTGGCGGCAGATAGGGGTGCCTTAGGTCGCAGACTTTTCCAGAGCCCATTCTTTCTACCAAGAGCGGTCGCCTCACCGGCCGTAAGCGCAAACGTAGTCGGGCTGCGTTGCCGCAAGTAAGCGTGCGTTCCGCAGTCACGGCCCCGAAAGCCCTCCCCCCCTGGACCACGTCGCCCCCCGCGTCGACGGCGGCAGTCACGGCGTTTGGGCTAATTCACTGGGCTGTTCGCGAGCTGTTGCAGCGGCGTTACCCGTTTCTTCCTCATCCTTCTTTTCTTGGAGGCTGCTTCCGTTGCGATGTCTAGCAGGACGCGTAGCGGGTGTTCTCCCATCGCCTCGGCCAACGCCATGACCTTTTCGACCGAAAGGTGGCCCGGGTTTTTGCGCGCTTCGGTGAGCGAGGCAGCACTGACGCGCATAATGCGGCATAGCTCGCGCACCGTGAACCCAAACTTGTCGTTTCCCCGCGGGTGATGCGCGACGATGTCACGGAACGTCCGTTGTTTCGCCTTTTTTCGGCGCAGGGCTGGGCCCCGCGCATCTTTTGGCACTGCTTTGGACAGCCGCGGTGCCAAACCAACCCCCTGCCGCCGCTCCTTTGACGAATCCACGGGGTGCTCGGCAGGAATCGGCAACGGCAGGAACGGTTCGGGGACCGGCGGGCACCCCGTACTTGCCAGGTCCTGGCGTACCTCCTCGACTGCCTTGCCGGACGTCGCGACCGGTGGGTGGCCGTGGGCCAGTTTCATCAGCAACGCGTACGTAAGCGGGCCGTACGCCTGTGCATTCTCCTGCATTTCTGCCAACGCAGCCACGGCTTGTCGTTGGTAAGCCTGGAGTTCTTCGTCGGCGGTCGACGCGATGGCGGTCGGCGCGTCCATCGGCAGGGCCAGCGAGGGCAGTTCCCAGGCCAGGCCCTGGACCCGGCGCGCGAGGCCTTCCCAATCAAAGATTACCACGGTCCCGTGCACCAGCACGTCGGGTTGCAACTGCCGCAGCACCTCGCTCCAGGTAGCCGAACTCAGGGCGGGGAAGTGGCGCTCCCGCCGCGCATTGGCATCTATCAGCGCCTGCTCCACCATCCGCAGTGAAGTGTGCGCAAAGGAAATGCGGTGGGGACCGGAATGGGGCGGTGGCAAATCAGGAAGTAGCATCGGCGAAACGCATTGGATTGGCCCCTGTGGTTGCTGCCCTGGGTACCTCAGGAGACAGGGGACAGATACCAGGAAGGTGGTGAAAAGGACTGCAACGGATGCAATGATACGACAGCGGGGGCAATTAAGGGCGTATACGCCCTTAATTGCCCCCGTTTGGAGACACACCTTGCTTCGTGAAAAATCCAGCCGGTCTCCAAGTATTTGCCAACCGGCTCCGGCTGCTGCGCCAGGCCTGCGGCTATTCCCAGCAGAAACTGGCCGATATCGCCAACGTGGAGCAGTCCACCATCAAGCGCATTGAACTGCGCCAGCTGGCCCCGACCCTGGACTTGCTCATCTCTCTGAGTCGCGCCCTGGCCCTCGAAGTTCGGGACCTGGTCGACGACCCGGCCATCACCCATTCCGACCCCGAGGTATTACCTGCCGTTGTCAACAGCGCCAAGCACCCTGTAATTGGGCAAGCAGGCGTTACCGTGCTTCGGCACGCGGTGCCACGCGACGGAGCGGCCGCAGAAGGGTAGCCTAATTTTCAGTAAATTTCCGCCGATAACGCTTTACACTGGCGCAGCTCATACCCATCAAGCAACTGGGATTCGTCGGCAATCGGCCGCCGCGTTGCACTAAGGCTTCGTGCGTGGCCAGCAGATAGAGAATGTGGTTTCGCTCGTATGGCCAGTGCTCTAGCAGCTCGTCTAGCTCCTTCACCGATGCCTGGTAAACCAGCGCGCGTCGCAACTGCGCGGCCGTATAGCGCGGTCAGGCGGCAGGTCGCTTGTTCGGCCGGGGGTAAACATGGCCCCACATCCTGCTGACCCGGGTGGGGCTCAAGCTCGTGCGGCAGCTCATCGGTGAAGTGCGCCCGATGTAGTTTCATTCCATCCAATTGGCCTATTCAGTTTAACGCACTTTTTGCTGCACGTTACGCCACCTGGTAATGCGGTCGGAATGCGTATGCCCGCGTGCCGACTTCAGGACACCTGTTGCAACCGGGCCCCGATGAGGGCAAGGGTATCGGCAACCGCAGAGGCCGCGGGCAGCGACCCGTGCACCAGTTGCCGAAACACTCCCTGATAGGTGGGCACAAGACGCTGCCAGGTGCGACCGCCATCGCTAAACAGCGCGGCTTCGCCCAACGGCCGGGCCGCCCAATCGCCCTGAAACTCCTGATTGCGGGCATCGTCGGCGCGAGCCTCAGCCAGCAATTCGACAAAGTCCGCGCCGGCTAGAAACGCCTTCAGTTCCGCTTGTTGCAGCAATTGATGCAGGTCGTAGACATGACGGATTTTGGCTTGCAGCTCGGCCAGCGGGTCGGCCGCGTAGCCGGCGCGCACCAGCGCCAGTATTTTCTCCGCGAGCGTGCGCTCCAGGGCCAGGGTCAGGACCTCGAATGGCTCCAGACCGAATTCGGCCACCGCCGCCAACTGGCCGCGACGGGCCAGCGCCTGACCGATGTAGGACTGCACGGGCCGGAGCTGGCTGGGGTGGGGCCGGGCAAAAGCGTTAATTTCGAGCAGCACGGCCCCGGCCCGCAGCTGCGGCAGTAACGCGGTTGGGTCATGGGCCGTCACAAAGCGGTGCGACGTTTTGCGAAAGTGACTGCCGCGCACGGTGCCGGGGGCCCCGGGGTCGGCTTCGAGGCCCTGAGTCAATTGGCGGGCGGCTTGGTCCATCAGCTTCTTGATTTGCCCACCCGTCCAGCCCTCAGTGCCGGCGATGGCCAGGTCCACGTCTTCGGAGAATCGCTCCACCAGCCCGTACGCCTTCGACAGGGCCGTGCCGCCTTTGAACACCACTTGGTCGCGGTAGGGCGAATCAGCCAGCGCCCGCAGCACATAGCTCACCCAATAGTCTTTCTCCACGAGCACGGTAGCCAGGCCCAACTCTTGGGCGGTGGCAGCCACGGCGTCAGCGAAGGCCAATGGGTCGTGGTGCAGGGTCATCGGATGTTCCATGCGGCGCGGTTGGGCAGGGCCGCGGCGCCGAGGCCGAGGCGATAATGAGTCAGGGGATTAAGGGTGGCCCGCAGACGGGCAGCCCCGGCGGCATCCGGCACGGTTTCCAGCAGCGCCCCGAGCAGCGCGCGCGCCCGCGGTGGGGCCTGGCGGGCCGCCAACGCGGTGAGCCGGCGGCGGGCCGGGGCGGGTAGCTCCCGGAGGTAATCAAGGACGTGGGCCACCACGCAGTCGGGCGTGGTATCGGGGATGCGGCGCACGTCGCGCAGTACTTCGAGCCATTGCAGCAGGGGTACGTCGCTGGCCTGTTCCGGCGCAGGGCGCACCACGGCCCGCAGCCGGGCCGGCAGGCGGCGGCGCGGGCGGGTGGTGGCCAGCGTAAGCGTTGCCGGCACCTGCGTGGTCAACCCCAGCGCGTTGTAAACAGCCAAGCCGGTGGGGTACGGCGCAGGCTGACCAGGAGCCGCCCCCACGGCGGCCACCACGGCCGCCTGGGTAGGAGCTACGGGACCAAAGCGCCCCCTGGCGGGCCGGTAGTAGCGGCCTTTGGCTAAGCGGGTCAGCTCGCCGGACTTGCTCAGCCGGCTCAAGGCAGCGGCCACCGCGCCGAACTCCGATGGCTCGCGCACGAAATCAGCGTAGCCCACGGGCTGGCCTGGCGGCAGTTGGTCAAGCTTAGCACGAATACGTTGCGCGGTATTTGACATCGAATAGCGGGTGGTTCGATAAAGAAACAGCGAAACCCATGAAAAGTGTCAAGTTTATACGTGTAAAAACTTGACACTTTTAATACAATCAAGAATACGCTAGCGGCAAAATGACAAGAAGAAGTATTATAAGTCAGTCGACTAGAGGAGTCAACTATAGCCGTTGCAAGAGGGTGGCATATCACTTGATTGCAGCTTTATCAGCCTCTAGCTCTCTTATCAATAGCATTCGCAACAGCGTCGACAGGTTTGCACCGCGCTTCTTGGCTAACGCTTTGCCAGCTTCCGCTAGCTCGCGGTCAACGCGCAAGTTGATTAATGTCTTGGATGACGCTTCCTCTGGCATGCCGCAAATATACAATACTCCATTAAGGCATAAAGACGGCGCTTACTCGCTTGTAGAACAAAGATTGATTTGTATTGATTTGTCTTTACATTTGTAACATAAAAAGGCCATCCCCGGCAAGGGATGACCTTTAAACAAGTAACAGGGCCGGCAAGCCCTATCACCATACACACCACAAAATTACATGAAAACACATGTAACCGGGCAACCTGTGCTTGGCCAACTCCGCCACGCTTTGTCTGCCGTAATCATCGGCAACCCGCTCTTCTCGCCCGAAGAGCAACTACTGGCTGACCACCACGTGCACGAATGTGAGGATGCCGGGCAACTAGCCCTCTGGTTAGCCAATATGCTAAGTGCCTCGGGCAAGTGCCAGCGAACCAACTCTTCGCGCACCAATTAACCGGCCGGCCATGTGGTATAGCAAACAGTTGCGGAAAGTCCGCCGGGCCCGCAAAGTAGCCCAAGCCCAGCAACACCAGTTGCTCAATCTTGAATTGGAAGGTCTCGTGGCCATCACCCTGCACTCCACCACCCGGACGCTGACCGTTCCCATCGAGCGGGGGGCAGGGGTTCAGGTCATCGACCTGCTCGGCCAAGCCCTGCGCGAACGTCGCCAGGTGCTAAAAGCGGAGGCCCGGCAGCTGCGCCAGGACTGGCAGGAAAGCGAGACGTTGCGGGGTCGAAGCCCGTCGCGGCCCGACCAGTCCCTAACCGGTGAACCCACCGCATCCTAATCCCCAGCGCATCCCTCGGCTCCTCCCCCGGCTGCCCGCCCTACCAGGGATGCGAACACGCCCCCCTCTTTTGATGATACTACAAGCTTCGCTATTCACGCGTCAATGACCTCGCTATGCCCTATTATCTCCCATTTCACGCCCCGCCAGCCGGCCAGCGCCTCCCCTATCACCGGGCCACGGCGGCGCAACGGACGCTGGCCGGCAACTACCTGCAACAGCGGCTCGGGGCTCATTTTCCCACCCTGCGCGCCAGTACCTGGACCCGTGCCCTGGCCAACTACCAACCCGAGCTGTGGCTCAGGGGCTCCGTCGTGGCCCTGGCTGAAACCGACCTGACCCAACTCGCGCAGCATCTGGCTGCCAGCCCGGAGCTGCCCGTACTGGACCCACCGCTCTACGGGCTACCGGCCCTGCACCTGGCCCAGCACAGCCTGCAGGCCAGCGAACTGGCCGTCTGGGCGCTCGGCGAAGTAGCGGCGGGTGCCACGGCCTGTGGCCCCCGGCTCGATGCGCTGCTCCGCCGCTTGGCCCACCCTAGCCCTCTTGCCGAGCAAGTGGTCCAGGCCTGGTGCTGGAACCTGGCCAGCGCGCCGCCCCTCGTACCGGGCATGCCGGGCGCGCCGCCCTGGCCGGACAGTGCCGAAATCGAACGCCTGCTGAACCACCTCAAATTCCCTGGAAGCCCCGGCGGCCTCGTCCCGGGAACCGGTCCTGGCCCTGCGAAGCAGCTGTTCCCCGGGCCAATGGTCCGCCGAGTTGCCTGACCAGGGACGCACTGTTGCGAGCCAGCCGTTAGTCCGCGCTGGAGCGCGGCGGCACGGGAAACTGCATCAACTCGCTGAGCGGGATTTCCAGCCCCTGGGCCAGGGAGGCCAGCACGTCGAGCGTCACGGAATAGCGCGCCGTCTCCAGCCGGTAGATGGTCGGTTTGGACACGTCGGCCACGTCGGCCAGCGCCTGCTGGCTCCAGCCCCGCGCCTCGCGCAACCGCCGCAGGTGCTGGCCGAAGGCCTGCAAAACCAGCTCGTTTTTCACCCCGGCAAGCTGGAACCAAAAACCAACCCCATTGTAATCATATATGATTACAATCACACATTTTCTTGTAACTTGCGGCTCTTCCCGGGTCCTCACCTCTCCCTCTTCATGCAGTCCCCCACCCCTATTTCCGCCGAACCAACCGCCGTATGCGTGCCCTTTTCACAGGCCTCTCCCGCGCAGGTCACTCAGGCCCTGGACACCGTCCGGCAAGCAGTGGGGCCGCAGTTCCCCCCACTAGTGAAGGGAACGTGGGCCAACGCGATTCGAGCATTGCAACCCGACCTGTGGGTGGCCCCAACATCCGTCTCCCTTGACGAACACGACCTCGCCCGCCTGGTGCAACACCTGGATGCCTTGCCGGCCATCGTCAACGCCCGGGCGGGGCATGGACGGGGCAAGCTCTTTTTTACCCGGCAGCCGATGAGCTGCCCGGCCGAGCTCCTGCGTGCCCTGACCGAAATGGAAGCCCACCCGCAGGCCAGCGGCCCGGCAGTCTACCAGCTGGTCACCGGCCTGCTCCGGACCCGCGCCGAGGCCGACGAGCTGAACTGGGCCAAGGTCCCGGACCCGCGCGAGGACGACGGCACGGACCCGAAACAGGCCCGCGCCGCCCTACTTGCGCGCTTGGCGGCGCTGGACCGCGCCCGCGGCGTGTCGGGTCCCGGGTAACGGCTGTTCCTGGTTCGGCGCAGCGTACCGGGCCTCAGGTGAGTGTACTCCCAGTCGCCGCCCGGTCCCGTGCCCCCTTATATTTCCCGCCTCACCCTTCCCCTTTTTTAGCCCATGTCGGTTTCCTCTCGTTCCGTTTTCGGCCCCGCTGCCCTTTTGCTCCTGACCGGCAGACTGCTGGCGGGTTGCTCGTCGCCAAGCCCCACCACCGCTTCGGATGCCGCAGTGCCCGCGGATGCCCCTGCCTCTCCCTCGCCCGCCTTTCCCTTCGGCGGCAAAATCGATTCCTTAGATGGCATCGCAGGCCACAAGTTTGGTGACCCGTTGAGCGCCTTTCCCAAGCTGCGGCTGCTCCCGGCCATCCCGGGCGTACCGGTTAGCCCGACGCAGACCTACACCAGCGAGGGAACCACCGGCTGGTTCGGCAAGCACCGGGCACAGGTGCCCACCCAGCTCTACTCCTTTCTCAATGGCAAATTCTGCGCCTTCGTGGCCCTCGGCGACCCGGCCGTGTTGCGGCCGGAGGCGAACTACCTGTTCGGCCCCGGGCTGGCGCAGGGCCAGGCCCAACTCTTCTGGGAGGGGAGCCGGGCCCGGGCCGTATACGCGGAAAAAGCCGCCGGCTTTGGGCGGGAAGGCCGCCTGGACGTGCTGAGCAAGCCCTACGAAGCCGAACTGGCCGCCCGGGCCAGCGCCAAGCTCAAAGCCGAGAACGCGCAGTAAGCCCCCGCACACCAAACTACCACCGCATCCCGCACGGTACCCTCCGGTTCATTCCTTACCCTTTGTTTATGAAACGTTTCCTGCCCGGCCTGGTGGCCGTTTGCCTCTAATCCACCCCCTTACAGGCCCAGATTGTGGGCAAGTCCGTCCCGGAATTCAAAACCACGGCCGGCACCGTGGTGCACGTGGGCGACACGCTGCGCCTGGGCCGTGGCTCGCTGCCCAGCGGCGAGTTTCAGTATGTGTTTGTGCCGGCCAACGTATTCACGGGCAGCCCGCAAATCAACTTCAACTCCCAGATGAGCAACCTCTCCGTGCGGGTGAAGGACCTGCGGTTCCAGCCGTCCAAAAACTACGGCAACAAAACCGTGGCCGTCGTCAAGGCCAACACCCTCAACAGCTGCGTGGACCTGAACGCGGCCGAAGACGCCGGCGAAATCGTCACCGCCAACACCCGCCAGGCCGCCGTTTCCGCCGCGGCAGCTCCGGCCAGCGTGGCCTCGTTCCGAAGCACGGCCGATGAGTTGCTCAAAATCAAGCAGCTCTACGACCAGAAAGTACTCACCAAGGCCGAATACGACGCGCAGAAGGCCAAACTGCTAAAATAGTCCCGTACCGGTCTCGTGGTCCGGCGTAGCTTCGCCACCCGCAACCCCTGCTGGTGGCTGCGCCAATACCGCGGCGACCCGAACGACCAGGCCTATTTTTACCATGAAACGACGCTTAAATAGCCGGCCGCTACGCTCCCCGGGCCGGGCCGCATTTACCACCTTACGGCTGGCGCTTGGCTTATTCCTGCTGGCCCTCGCTGCTCCGGCGGGCTGGGCGCAACGGCTAGACACGGCCCGGGCGGTACCGCCCCCGGCGACAGTGGCGCTGGACAGCGTCGCGGTCGCGCCCCAGGCGCTCGACACGAAAGGCTGGCTGCTGCTCAACCCCGATATCAAGACCGAGCTGGACGGGGCCGTGCACAACCTGTACAACTTCCAGTTCGACAAGGCCGAGCGGCAGTTTCGCTCCCTGCGCCGCCGCTACCCGCAGCACCCGATGCCCTACTTTCTGCTGGGCCTGAGCACGTGGTGGAAAATCATGCCCTCCAACGCGCAGAGCACCCAGTACGACCGGGTGTTCTTTTCCTACCTGGACACGGCCATCGTCAAAGCCCAACGCCTCTACGACGCCGACCACCAGAACTACGAGGCCACCTTCTTCCTGGCCGCGGCCTACGGCTTCGATGCCCGCCTGCACGCCGAGCGCAACGACTGGCGCAAGGCCACGATGAGCAGCAAGCGCTCGCTGACCTACCTGCAAAAGAGC
Source organism: Hymenobacter artigasi (assembly GCF_012275535.1). Taxonomy (GTDB): domain Bacteria; phylum Bacteroidota; class Bacteroidia; order Cytophagales; family Hymenobacteraceae; genus Hymenobacter; species Hymenobacter artigasi. Next base: position 81,597 of record NZ_JAAVTK010000015.1, read on the forward strand.
CGCGCGGCCAACGGGCTGAGCCCCGAGTTTGCCTTCGGGGAGGGCCTGTTCAATTACTACGCCGTCTGGATTGCCGACGAGTATCCCTGGCTGCGGCCCGTGCTGCTCTTCTTTCCCAAGGGCAACCAGCAGCAGGGCCTGGCCCAACTCAATACGGCAGCCCAACAAGGCTTCTACACCGGCACGGAGGCCCGGTACTTCCAAATGCGCATTTTGGGCAGCGCGCGGGAACACCGGCCCGCCGAATCCCTGGTTGCGGCGCGGTCCCTGGCGCGGGACTTTCCCGACAACGCCTGTTTTGCCCGCAGCTACGCCACTCAGGCCTTTGCCCAGGGGGATTTTGCCGCCTGCGAGCAAATCAGCCGGGACATCCTGGAAAAGCTCAACCAGGGCCGAGCCGGCTACGAAGCCACCAGTGGGCGCGTGGCGGCCTACCATTTAGGTTATTTGATGCAAACCCGCGACCATGACCCAGTCCAGGCGGCGGACTACTACCGCCGCTGCCTGGTGTTCTGCGAAACGGTACAGGCGACAACGGGCTACTACGTGTTCGCAAATGCGGCCCTGGGCCGTCTTTCGGCCCAGCAGCAGGATGTAGCTGCCGCCTGCCGCTATTACGCCGTGGTCGTGGAAAAGGCGGGCAAGCACGAAGCCTGCTATCGGGAGGCGCGGGCTTATTTAAGCCACTACAGCCCACTGAAGCACCCCTCATAGCAGACGCTCGTTTCGTGGCCAGCACCGCCACCTATTGCTAGCGGCAACAGTGTTTCCCCACCGATGTAGCGCTTGTCAGTCACATTCGTCGCGCTCACCCGGCTCAGTCCCCGTACTCAACCCCTTTCTCCGGAGCGGGGGATTTGCCGCCGCGGGCTACTCGGCACCGGTCTGTTTCCCGCACTTCGATGGCCGGTTCCTCGTGCGTCCATTTATCAAGTAGCACGGTCAAGGTTTTTACATCCGCGCGTTGCGTATGGTAGGCTACTTCCAGCTCCACCGCCCTGGCAGACGCACTGGGCACCTCCCGGGCAACGGCTCCGGTTTGCTGCAGCAGCACCGTTACCGACCCATTGGGTGCCGCTGCCTGAATGGCTGCGGAGTCGGCAAAGGCGACCGTAGCCTGCGCGTATTCTCCGCTTCGCACCGGCCATTCGGCTGGTGAATGGCCGAGGCCAGGGATGTGTTCCCGCACTGTCATGCCTTTCGAGTCTTGAACCTTCACCAGCACTGCGTTTACTTCATCCAATTGCGCTCCGTGTAATGGGTGGGTGTAGGTCAAAATAATGCTTCCTGCTGCTCCGATGGCCGGTGGATTCGTGAGAGTAACCAAAGCGCCAGCTTCCACAAGGGCCGCCTGTACGTTATTCGCCCGCTGGGCCGCTGTTAGCGCCAAGCTAGCAAACACTTCTATTTGCCCTTGTATCCGTTCCGGTAACTGCACCACCGGCTGCACCACCGGCGTAGGCATTGCTTCGATGGGAGGGCGCATCCGTTCCGCCTGATGGGCAGCGATAACTTCGGTTACCTGCGTGTCCTCATCCCGGCCATTGGGTTGCAGGTCAACCCGGGGGAAATGCCGGTGGCTTTCCACATGCAACAGCCGGGCGGTGCCGTCCAGCCCTGTTACCTCCTGGTACCCTTGCTTTCGCACTTGCTCGTTGTACTCGGCCCGATTAGTAAAGTTTCCCGCCGCCAGCACTTGTTCCAACTGCTGGAGCGCCTGCGCCTGGCCTTGCTGTTGGTCGGCCACGACGGCGCCCACCTGGGTGGCGAGCGCGGGGGCGGTTAGGCCACCCAACTGCACCTCTTTCACAGCAAATCGTTCGCCGGTTTCCAAGTGCTCAATTTTTAGGACATTACCAGGTTCTTGCCGAAACGCACACCCACGCGTTTCCACTTGTTGCTGGTAATCTTCGTAACTGGTAAGCGGGGTCTTCGGAGCCAACAGAGTCTGGGCAACCGCCTCACACGTCTGCTCCCACGCCGCCTCGCGGCGGGCAGCCCGGCGCGCATCGGCATCCGCCAACAAGTCCGCCACCGTTCCCTGACGCAGGACTTCCTTTTCGCGATAAAGCTGCCCGGTCACCTCTAGGCGAAACAGCTCCACCTGCCCCAGTGCCGGCGGCGGCAGCAACGTTATTCCGTCCAGTTGCAGCCGCTCGGTCAGTTCGGCACGGCTGGACAAGAGCGGCGCCTCTTGCACGTGCGCGATTACCGTTTCTATATGGGCCCGTCCCTGCGCCCAGCTGCGGGCCGCCTCTTCCTGTTGCCGAGTGGTGACCTGCCGCTGCTCCAATTCGACGGCAATCTTGAGTTGGTCGGCCAAGGGCGGAGCCTCCGGCCCGCCGGGCAGTACCGCAGCTAGTGCAAACAGTTCCTGGCTTTCCCGGTGACGCACGTGGGTCAGCTGGTGCATCTGCGGGTCGCTTATCAGGTCGTAGGGCTGCGTGCGCAGGCGATAAAAAAACTGCGCCGGGGAGTTCAAGCCCGAGTCCCGGGTTTGCGTAAGGGCCGCCATTGTTTCCAGCCGCGCCGCCTCCCGCATCTGCTCCTGGCGCACCTGCTCCTGGTGCAATTCCCGATTCCGGACCAGTAGCTTTTCCAGGCCGGCCAGTCCGTAGTCCCGCGCGACCTCGCTGCCGTTAAACCGATGCCCGTCTTTTTCAAAACTGATGCCTGCCACGACGCCTGCCTTGGTGACGAATTCGCGCGACTCGATGCCTTGCGCCCGGAGTATCTTCTGCAGTTCCCCGCGCTCCGTCACTCCCGCGTGTACGGCTCGACCAATGGCCTGGCGTATCTCCGCCCGCGCCCGGTCCGGCCCCTCGATGCGCTCCGGGTGTTGCAATTCCGGCTGGCTGCTCCCCCGAGCCGGCGTCAGGTTAAATTCCTTTTCCAGCAATTGATTGATACGCCGCGCCTCCAGAAAATTCCAGTTATCGGCCACGGTCTTTCCATTGTTGCCAACGCGGTTGGCTACAATGTGCACGTGCTGATTATCCTCTCGGTCATGGTGGCGGATGATAACGTACTGCGTCTTGTTCAGCTTCATCTCCTCCACCCAACGCTCGGCAATTTCCAGCATCTTCGCACTGTCGAGCCGGGCGGCATCGGCCGGGTTGAAACTGATTGCCGTATGCCAGACGGCGTTGCCCAAACTCGGATTCTGACGCCGCCGCCGGTTGAAGTCTTCGAGCATCTCGGACGCGCTCGTTTCGCGAACGCCAACCGCGAGCAACACTTCCGGCTGCTTGTCGCGGGGCGCATCGCGCGGCCCGTTGTGCAGGTAGAGGAGCAGGCCCCGAAACTGTTTACCGACGACGTTGCGGGTGTTCATAAGCGGGCCATTTTGCTCAAGAGACCCCGCAATTCGTCGCACACTTTCTCCACTTCCAGGGCGGCGACGGCATAGCCATCGCGGTTGGCCGCCCGGGCCAGTTGATTGAGATTATTTACTCCCCCGGCCAGTTGCGTCAACTGGTTTTCCTGCGCCAGGGTCAGGTGGCTTCGCTTAGGAAACTTAACCTTACGCCGGGTCAGTAAGCCCTCCACTAGGCCGCCAGCAAACTCTGAGATGGTTACTTCGAGGACGCCCGCGCCCTCATACAGCCGCACGTAAACGCGCGGCGAAACGTACATCGTCACTTTCGTTAGCTTTTCCTGTGGGTCCTTTGCTGGCCGCCCGCCCTTTTTATCGGATGCTTTTTTTAACGGATTGCCAGTCGGTTCGGGTTGATTACTAGACGCAACTCCCGGTGACGCTGGGACATCATTGGGCGAAGCAGAAGGTTGAGCAGAAGGGTCCGGAAGCGGGTGCATAGATGAAGTGAATAAGGGTATTTGCGACCAAAAGAAATTAAAGAGAAGAGGGTTTTGAGCGTTAATTACATGTCTGGCTACCTGTAAGTAAATTAAGACCTACCAGAAAGAGCTTCCTCCCCCGCTGCCCTAAAAACGCACATCGTTTGAAAGCTACTCTACACTGCCTCAATTTCCAAATAGTTCCCGCACTAGCATCATCTCTTCTGCTCTACCAAGTCCATTTTTGGCTTCCCCGTTTTCCTTAACGATGTCTTCCTAGTCCGGGAAATCCGCAAGACCGCAACACCTAAGCCATAGAATCCGCTACCCATCGTACCCATCCCCCATCTCGCCACCCAGAGTCACCAGCCCCATTGAATTCCTCGGTTTGTTCTGTAATGTGCGCTCCGGACAAACCTTACTGTAGTCAACATCTTGCACGATTTAACCGGCAATGATTTTCTTAAAAATCCGCTACGCCCTTCACCAGCCCGAAGCAGAATCCGCTCAATCGAATCAAGACACCATTGAACCAACCTGTCCGAGCAGACTATTTGGCCCCAACGATTTTCTGACAAACTTCCCCAAATCAAGGACGAGAAGAAAGAACAAAAAAGCAAGAATGCCACAAGCCGGGCCTCCCAACAAAACGGTCCACCCTCTCTCTTCCCCGAATCGCCAAACATCGGTTATCCCTTACTTTCCCAACTCTCCGGTCTCCACTAAAACACCTTACCCTGCTACTCTTCCATTTTTCACGAAGGCTCCTGTGCTTGAAAGTCCAGCCAGCCCAGCCTCTGGAAAACAGCCGTTTCACTTGCCGCCAGTGCAATCAAAAACACCAAACAGCCGGCCTGCTACGAAAACCACTCCGTGCATTTTTTGTAAAAAACCGCCACGTGTATTTTCTGGGAATACCCACCTGCTCAACTGCACTCTGGGTTCACATCTTCTCAAACAAGTAGGGCTTCCGCACCAAAAGTAAGCTGGTCGTAGGCTAGTTTCGGGAATGGACCCTTTCGCTTCCTTTGCCCATTTAACGGACCCGCGCGTGCA
>NZ_JAAVTK010000016.1 GCF_012275535.1 Hymenobacter artigasi
ATTTACCCCCCGCTCCCATGAAGCTTGGCTGCTTATTGCCAACTTGACCATGTGTCTCAATCGATTAGCTCCCGCCTAATTCCCTAACACCCTCTAAGCTACCACCTCCGACAACCCCATCAAATCGTCGCGCAGCTCCCGGTAGTCGGCCCGTACCTGGTCGAGGTCGTAGCTGGTGGTGAGGGTGGCTTCGGCCGCTGCCAGTGTGAGGTCGGCCTGCTGGCGCAGGGCAGCACGGCTGGCCGTTGCGTGGCATTCGGCCGCGATGGTGCGCAGCGCCACCAGCTGGCGCAAGTAGATAGCCAGCGCGTTCGCCGCGTTGGTGCGAATCTGGTCGAAAGCCGTACCCAGGTAACCGGCAAAGTCGGGCCCCATGGTTAGCACGCGCACCTGCCCTTCCGCCGCCCGCAGCGGGCTGGCGAGCTGCCGATTGGCCAGCAGCCGCAGCAGCGCACCCAGCCGGTCCACGCACATCACCGCCGTGGTGGTATCGTTGATGCCCGGGGAAAGTGCTTTCATGGCAATATCCACCAGCTGGCGCAGGCCAAAGCCCACGTCCTGGTCGAGGGTGCGCTGGTCGCCGAAGCGGTAGCTGTCGTCCAGGCTGGCGGCGAGCTCATCGGCCGGGGGCAAGGCGTGGCCATCGGGGCTGGCTACCGCTACCAGCGGCGCGCCCTTCACCATAAAGCTGCCAATGGCCTGCTCCATGCGCACCACTACATTGGCCTGCTCGGCAAAAGCCAGCAGTGCATCATAATCCACTCCCTGAATGTAGCCCGTGACCGGGGCCGGCACCAGCTGCCAGCGCAGGTCCGGGCCGGCGGCCAGTTCGGCGCGCTCGATGGGGGTAGCGGGCTCGCCCAGCCGGGCCGGAAACACTTTGTCGAGCAGCTTCTCGGTTTCGGCCGCCACGCCCGCCACAATGTTGGCCGCTTGAATGGAGGTGGCAATATGATGGATAAAGAAAATTAGCATGCCGATGCTCACCAAGGCCAGCACCAGCCCGAAGGCCACGGCCAGGGGCGGCACAAACGAGCCTTCGTCGCCCCCACGAATGGTGCGCAGCACCACCAGACAATACACGAAAATGCTCACAAAAAAGCCCATTACCACCTGGTTGGTGCGGTCACGCATGAAATTGCGCAGCAGGCGTGAGGTATACTGGCTGGCCACCTGGGCCAGCGTGGCCAGCGTGAGCGAGAAGGTGAGGCCCGCCACCGTAATCATGGAGCCGGCAATGGCCGAAAGCATGCCGCGCGCACCATCGGCCCCCGCCCCAAACAGCAGTGGAAACCGCGACGTCCACTTCGCCCCAATATATACGTCGAGCACTACCAGCCAGTACGCGGCAAACAGCGAGGCCACGACCATCATCGTCGGCACAAACCAGAGGCTGGAATCCAGCTTCAGCCACAAGGCTTTCAGTTTATTCATATGCCCCGGTTTACTGCCTCCCCGGCCTTACGGTTGTGCGGGCGGGGCCGGCGGCGCGGTGTTGCCGACCTCAGACACCTGAATTACTATCAAACCTGGCGCGCCCAATTGGCTGGATGTATAGTCCCAAGCAGTAATAGTGTGTTTTCCGGTCTGGAGTTTCGCACAGAATTAGGAGATATATACGCCTCGGCATCGCCTTCACGGGCCTGGGTTTGGCGTGAAGTCAATAGGTGTGACCTGAGCAAAGAAAAAGCCCGCTAACAAACTGGTTACAGTCTATTAGCGGGCTTTAGCGCTCCCTCCTGAGACCGCCGTATGCCCTAACGCAGTCAAAAACGCGGTTTTTAGGTCGATTTTGTCCCGGTTTATGTCCCGGAATCAGGTTGTGTCCCGGTTTTGTGTTCCCGCTTCGCTCCCTGATAAATGCAATTTTATAAAAAGTCCTATTTCTACCGAATTCCCGGCTTCAACTCTTCCTCGCTACCTACACTAAGCCCAGCTGTTCAAATTTACGTTGCAGCAGCGACACATACGCCTCTTTTAGCTCCGGCGGTAGAAAGCTTTCCGCCAGCAGCTTCTCCCAGGACGGGCGGGCGCGGGTAAATTTGTTAAACAGCCCCGTCATCACCTTCTCATCCACGCCGGCCCGCTGGCCCGCCGCGCGGAAATCCTCCTGTCGCAGCTTCTTCTTTTTGCCGTTCAGCGTCAGTGCCAACTCCTCTTGGTCGGCCGGATTCACCAGCGCCGTGGCCACCAGGTCGTAGGCCGGGGCCAGCCCGTAGCCCTGGCCCGGCTTGTGCAGTAGCGAGAAGTTTTTCAGGTGCATATCAGCGTTGCCGGTCAGGAAGCTGAACAGCACCAGCTCGTAGAAATTCACCACGTCCAGGCCGGGGTTGGCCGAATAGGTGCGCAGGGCTTTGGCTATCTGCTCGTGCGAGCCGTCGTATTTGTTTTCGGTCAGTCGTTCGGTCAGCTGGCACATGTCTTCCATGTGCAGCTTCTGCCCCTTGCGCCGGTCAATGCGCCGCGTCACGTAGGCCAGCGCCCCATCCTGCAGCCGCAGCAGGCCGTGCGGCACGGTGGCAATGCGGGCCACCTCGGCCAGGTGCATGGTAACATCTTCAACTTCCGGCAGGTGGGGGTAGCGCGGGGTCGGCGGCTTCAGAATGTATTCCCCGCCCAGAGCCCCCACGATGGTAAGGCGAGCGGGCCCATCAGTGGCGCTACCTGGCACCAGCGACAACGACAGCTTGGGCTGCACGCCCGTTACCGTCATGTGCTGGCTCACAATTTTCTCCGCCAAACCCAACATCTGCGCTTCCGAGTAGGGGAAGGCCGGCGGCGCTACCCGCCCAAACAGCTTGCGGCTGCAGGCCGGGTGGTAATCCAGCTGGCCATCTGCCAGCAGCTGGTAGCAGTACAGGCAGCGGCTCATGCGTCGTCAGCGTTAGGAAGTGGGTGGATGCTCACGGCACCGATGCAGTCCCGGCAGCAGGCCAGCAACAGCCCCATCCGGTCGCGGACGTTGAGCTTCCAGTTGCGCTCGGCCACGTCCAGCAGCCACCCTTCGGGAATCAACCCGTCGAAGAAGGGAAACAACACCCGCTCCACGTAGGGCTGCTCGCGCAGCGGCAGCGTTAGGCTCACCGGTTCCGCAGCAGCCAATGAGAGGTATTCTGGCGTGTAGGCAAATGTATAGCCCTGCTCATCCTGCCTCAGATGGCCCGCTACCTGGTCGTGCATATGTACTTCCGCTTGGCGCATAACTTATTTCAGTTCGGGTAAAACCATCACGGGCACCGGCCCCACTTCATGGCCAAACAGCTGCAGCACGGCGTTGACCTTATCCAGTCGCAGCGTGCCTTTTCCCTGTTCCAAATCGCGCACAAACCGCAGGCCCACTCCCGCCTTGGCCGCCAGGTCAGGCTGAGAAAGCTGCAGCTGACGGCGCCGCTGTTTTACAAAAGTGGCCAGTGGGTCAAGCATGATGAATACCCGAACAGGTATAATTAACAAACGTATAAAGGATATTACACCCGAACGGGTATAAATATAGTACATGCAGGCGTAATTATACCCAATAGGGTATAATATTTCTCACAACAGGCACGTCCTTAAATAACGTCCGCGTAGAAAATCCGCACCACCTTCCACATAAAGCGGATGTCCTCACCGGCCACAGGCAGGCTGCCGGCGTTGGGGTTGTCGGCATGCAGCACCAGAATACCCCGCTCCAGAATGTCGTTGCTCTTCACCCGCTTTATGGTCAGCTGGTTGCCAAAGGCCACCACGTAGACCCCACTGGTGACATACTTCACATCAGACAGCGGCACACGAACGCCCACCACTTTCATGCCGGAGCGCAGCTGCGGCTCCATCGAGTCGCCGTCAATCTCAAAGCCCTTCGTGCCCGGCTTGCGCATCTCCGGGGTCGGGTCGTAGATGCGCACGATTTCCAGACTCTCGAATTGGCTCACTTCCCCGCCGTCGTCCATTAGGTCGAGAAAGCTGCCGCGCACTTTGCAGCCAACGAACTCGATGTCCAAATGGTCGCCTTCTTCCAGGCCGGCGAGCACCTTCACATTACCCCCCAACGGGCTGAACTCCTCCATTGGGCCGCTGCCAAACCACAGCCAGTTACGGCTGATGCCCAGCTTGGCTACAATGGTTTCCAATGCCTCATTGCTCGGCTGATGGCGGCCCGCTTCCAACTGCGCAATAGAGGGGCGCGAGGTACCTATCAGGTCGGCCATCTCCTGTTGGGTCATGTCGCGGGATTGACGCACCACTTTCAGCCGCTCGCTCATTGTCAACGACGGCAGGGGCGTCACTTCACTAAGTTTTTTTCGGTCGATAGCTTTCATTTTGCAACTTTTGGTAACTTTTACCTACATTTGAGCGTCATATTGCTTTCAAAGGTAACAAATATTCGACCAAATGCAACCACTTGAAACCTCCCCTACGCCGAAGGACCTGCGGATGTTACTCCCGCACGGTGCCATATCGGACATCGCCCGTTCGCTGAAACTGTCCCACGCGGCCGTTTCTAAGGCCTTACAAAAGGCCCGGCCGGCGCACCCCGCCGTGGCCGAGGCCATCCGCCTCATCAAGGAAACCGGCAGCCAGGCCGTGCTGCACGACCTCAACCTCCTCAATCAATAACTCACTCATTTCTAAATACCCTAGCCCATGATGCTTCTAATCAAAGCCGACCAGGTAGCCAATTACATTCGACGCCCCTTACCGTCAACTCCCTATCTGCTCGAAGAGCCCCGCGCCGCCACGGCAGCCCTGGAAGCCGCCATCCGGGCCTGCCCAAAAAAGGACTTCAGCGCCAAAGCCTCCCGCCCAACATACGCCCAGGGCTACGATTTGGGCGAGGCCATCGACAGCCCCTACCTCACCCACCGCGAAGCCGTGTGGGTAGAGCTGTGTCGCTATGAGTTCGACGCTAATACCACCACCCAGGTGCTCACGCAGCTGCAGCTCATCATTGCCTACCGTCAGGCTTCCGGCATCGCCCCCGTGTACCACAAGGGCAAATGCTTCTTCCCTGAGCGTCCCACGCCCCCCCAGCCATGACCGAGCTAACCACCACCACCGCCGACGGCCTGCACATCACCGTGCGCCTGCCCGACGACCATACGTGGGTGCGCGAGTCGCTGGAAAAAGCCTGTGCTGCCGAGGCCCGCCGCCAGCTCGAAACCGCCCCCACGCCCGACCCGGCCTATTCCGTGCCCCGCACCGCCGAGCTACTCGACCTGCACCCGGAAACCCTACGCGACTACATGCGCCTGCCAGAGCACCATCCGCGCCGCCTGCACTACGTCACGGGCGAATCCAGCCGCGGCGACCGGGTGATGCTGTCCCAAATCCACGATTGGCAGCGCCGCAACCGCACCGATGCCACGCCTGCCACTGCCCCCGCCCCCCGGGTGAAACGCGGCCGGCCGTCTCCCTTCCGCCCTTCCTAACCCGCTACTTGAAAATAGCAGACTCATCCGCTGCCACTACAGGCGGCTCAATTCCCCATTCCCCAATGTCCCAGCTACTCCCCATCGTCGGCCCGGATAGTCCGGAGGCCACTACATCCATCATCACCATCCAAAAGGTCAAGCTCAAAGACCAGCACCTCACCTGCGAATTCACCGAGCAGCGCACCGATGATGCCCCGCCCCGCGCTTTTGCCCTCACCTGTGCCGAGCAGATTCACCCCGACCTCACGCATGCCCTCAGCCGCCTGGTACCGCACCTCTGCCTGTTGGCCGAGCAGCTGACCGAGACGCCCGACTTCTGGCCCGACGAGTCCGAGGAATTGCCCGCGCTATTCGAACCTTTCACCGTCACCGGCTTCTCCATGGGCCGCCACCAAAGCGGCGTTACCCTCATTGGCCAGCGCGAGCTCACCGGCGGCCGGGTGCTCAACCTGACCACGCCCTACCAGTCGTTCGACGACGAGCACGGCAGCTACCCCTGCACCGGCCTGCTCGAAACCACCCTGGCCACGGCCCTCACGGAGGTGGAAGCTGCCCTCCGCGGCAAATGCACCGACTACCGCCAGCTCGACCTCTTCGAAGAGGCCACTACCACCATCATCCCATTTGTGCCCACGCCAACGCGCGCATGAAACTCCCGGCTATCCAATTCTACCCCGGCGACTGGCACAAGGACCAGGGCGTCCAGGCCCTCGACCTCGCCCAGCGCGGCGCCTGGTTCGAGTTGCTGTTGATGATGCACGACAGCGACGAGCGCGGCGTGCTCCTCGTCAACGGCCAGCCCATGCCCGACGCCGTCATCGCCCGCCGCCTCGGTTTGGATAACCAAACGGCCAACCAAATTCTAACCACCCTACTAACCTACGGCGTCGCCAGCCGCCGCGAGTCGGACGGCGCACTGTTCTGCCGCCGCATGGTCAAAGATGAGAACCTGCGTCGGATACGCACGGAAGCGGGTAAAAAGGGCGGTAACCCCAATTTGCTTAACCAAAAGCCCAAGCAAAAAGCAACCACCCGGGTTAAGCAAATTCCAACCCCTTCATTTTCATCTTCAATTACAACTTCGGTAATAGAGGGAGAGGCGGCTGACGCCGCCCCGCCCGCGCCCGACGGTGAAAAGTCAGAGCCAGAAGAACATTCATCAGGGTCCCCTCTCCACCGGAGAGGGGTCGGGGGTGAGGCGAAACGCAAGAACGTGCCGCCCATGCTGGCCGAGGTCCAGGACTACGCCGCCGCGCATTACCCCGACAGCGCCGACGCCCAAGCCGAGGCCGCCACCTTCCACGACCACTACGAAAGCAACGGCTGGCGCGTCAGCGGCAAAACCCTGATGGCCGACTGGCGCGCCTCCTTCCGCAACTGGATGCGCCGCCGCCCGCAGTTTCAGGCCACGGCCGCCGGCCGCACCGGTACCGGCCCACCAGCCCCGGCCCGCGCCCGCACCGCCCCCAAATCCACCGACCCAGCCCGCTGGAGCTAACCCCAACCCGTCATGTCCGAAGACCGCCCCAAACCCTATTCCACTCGCCGCCCCGGCATTTCCGCGCCCACCACCGGCCAGCTGCCCCCGCAGGCCCTGGAACTGGAAGCCGCCGTCCTCGGCGCGGCCCTCCTCGAAGCCGACGCCCAGCGCACCCTGCTCGTCACCCTGCCCACCGAGGAAGTGTTCTACTCCGCCGCCCACCAGCAGGTCTACCTGGCCATCCGCGACCTAGTGCAGCGCGGCGACCACGCCGACCAGCTCACCGTCGTGCAGCAGTTGCGCCACCGGGGCACCCTGCAGCGCATCGGCGGCCCCGCCTTCGTGGCCCAGCTGACCATGCGCATCAACTCCGCCGCGCACTTCGATACCCACTGCCGCATCCTGCAGGAGCAGCATGCCCGCCGCGTCGTCATCCGCACCGGCACCGAGCTCACCGCCCACGGCTACGACGACACCCGCGACCCGCTGGAACTGCTGGCCACCGCCCAAACTCACCTCACCAGCCTCAACCGAACCCTCGAAACCCGCCCCGGCCAAACCGCCGCCGCCGCTTTCGACCCCACGTTCGACCGCCTGGCCCAGGCCGTGCAGCAGCGCGGCCTGACCGGCGTCCCCACCGGCCTCACCCAACTCGACGGACTTACCGGGGGCTGGCAGCCCGGCGACCTGGTTATCCTCGCCGCCCGGCCCGCCATGGGCAAGACCGCCGCCCTGCTCCACTTTGCCCGCACCGCCGCCCTCGACCACGGCCACCACACCGCCGTTTTCAGCCTCGAAATGCCCACCCTGCAACTCATGCAGCGGATGGTGGCCAGCGAGGTACCCGGCTATTCCAATTCCGACTTGCGCCGTGGCAACCTCCCCGGTGGCCTGGAGCAGGTGGCCCACATCCGCCATCAAGCCCAGCGCCTGCGCACCCTCGGCCACCAGCTGCACATTGACGATACGCCCGGCCTGAGCATCCAGCAACTGCGCGCCAAGTGCGCCCGCCTCCATGCCCAGCACCCGCTGAGCCTGGTCCTGGTCGACTACATCCAACTCATGCGCGGCGACACCAAAGGCAACCGTGAACAGGAAGTAGGTAGTATCAGCCGCGGCCTGAAAGAACTGGCCAAGGAGCTCAACGCCCCCGTCATCGCCCTCTCCCAACTCTCCCGCGACGTGGAGAAGCGCGGCGGCGAGAAGCGCCCCATGCTCTCCGACCTGCGCGAGTCCGGCAGCCTGGAGCAGGATGCCGACTGCATCGTCTTCCTCTGGCGCGGCGAATACTACAGCATCGGTGAATACGAGGACGGCACGTCCACCGCCGATACCATCCTGTTCGACATGGCCAAACATCGCAACGGCGCCACCGACGAAGTGATAGCCGCCTGCAACCTCCGCCGCGGCCTCTTCTCCGACCTCAGCACCGCGCAGGCCGGCGAACGCGGCGGCTTCCACCACCTACCCAGCTCTCAATTCAACGACAAGCCGCCTAACTAGCTGCTACCCACACAACCGCTAATGCTATTTCCCGTTTCATTTCATTCATAAACCCCAACCCTCATGTCCGATAACTTAGATGACCGCGGCCCCGCCGACCGCGCCCGTGTCAACGTCCACGAAGCCCACGAGCTACGCTACTGGACCAAGCGCTTCAACTGCACCGCCGACCAACTTAAAGCCGCCGTTGCCGCCGTCGGTGTCATGGCGACTAATGTAGAACAGCACCTCAGCAAGTCGGCCAGATAAATAAACTGCCACAGACCATAACGAAAGAGGCGGCCCAATCAAGGGCCGCCTCTTTCGTTAATGGGCTCATCCAACTTCAGCATGAGGGCATAGAAAAGCCCCCAGTCATTGCTGATGGGGGCTTTTCAGGAGCGGTTGCCGTGTCTACCCCACGTCAACCACTCCCCAAATATAGACTGTGAAATACTAATGCTGCAACTAATTTCCCCGACGCTTATGACAGTCAAATCAACAGTTGGGGTACCTGGCTATTCATCATCATAGGAGGTGCCTTCAACCAACCCATCGAGAAATGCTGTAAAGGAGGGAACAAGAAAGTGGACTCCTTTGCCATATTGACGCGGCGGCAATGGTTTTACAGTATCGGTTTCCTCGTCGTAATCGTCATCCGAAAACGGAGGCACATAAAATTCGTGTGCGATGTAATACACGCTGCCATAATCCTCTGGCCCAACGCTCAGCACGAATACATCGCCGCCGCCCTCGTTGGCAAATGGAACCAGGTCATCATGAAATTCGCTGCGCAACGAACGTATACTGCTTTCCAAAGTGGTTTCACCGTACTTGACCGCATCAAAGCTGCTGATATCACGCTCAACTCGCCGCCCATCTTCCATCTGCTGCACAAACACGGTGCGGGTAGGCCAGCCGCCATTATGCTGTAGAATATGCGCTTTGTAATCATCAGGCAGCGTAAATCCGTACGCTGATTCAATAGCTTGAATATCGGTCAAAGTAGCCGGCTGTTCAGTGCCGATAAAAGGGTTAGGTTCCATTGTGGCTACACGTAAAGGGGTTGGGCAAAATGCTGGTTGCATTGGTCGCAAGACCCGAAATGCACGAAAGTATCTTTATGCGCTTGTGTCTTGACCAATTCCATTGTGCATGTGCCGTAAGGAGGATTGGGTGGTGATTTAGGTTCAAAATCATCGCGGTGATGCCAGGTATAGCCTTTGGGTGGTTTGTTTGGTTTGAGCCCCTGCGACTTTACCAAATCAGTTAGACCAGCTTCTTTATTGGCCCTGGTAAAATCACCGGGCCGGGTGCCTGCCATTTTGATTTGGACCACGTTTTTCTGATTGCCTGTTACCGGGAACATGTGCGGAGTACCGGCATAAGTAGGCTCACCGTTGAGCGTGAGAGGAATGCCCATCAACCCGTTTTTGGAGCCTGTCACGTTATAACTCTTCTGAGCATCGTATACAGCCTCCATTTTACCCGTTGCGTCGGTACGATAGATGAATGGGTCGCCCGCAATATGAAACTCCGTACTGCGATGCTGCGCCAGGAACCGCTTATTTTTGGCCTCTTTAGAACCGTCCCACCGGTCCTTTACAAGCGTCTGCCACTCCGTTGCCGTCAGGTGCAGCTGCTGATGATTGGGTGAAGGTACCGGCACCGGGGCGGGTAAGTGAGATGGAATGTCCGGATTAACGGCCACCGCTGATGCCGCTCCCCCGATAGCCACCCCCAACAGGGCCGCTCCCGGCACGCCATGCTCCCGCGCCGCCGGGGCCACAAACGCCGTGGCCGGTCCGCCGGCCTGAATCGTGAATCCGTCCGGGTCCGACAATACCAGATGACATACATAGGCCCCGTTGTTCACGTCGCCGCTCACAAACTCTTCCTGGTAGCTCACGCAGTATGCCGCGCCCAGCGCCAGCGTTTCCACCGGCGAGCCCCCGCTCGCATCCCGAAACACTACGGCCGCCGCCTGCCGCTTCTGCGCCTCGGCGGCCCAGGCCAGCAGCGCCTCCTCGTCGGGAACGCTCAACGTCAGATGCACCGGCTCGTGGCGCACTTTCGTGCTCACCCGGCCACGCTGGTGCGTCGCCTGATGCACGCCGTAGTGGCAGTGCAGAATGGGAAACCGGAATCCTGCTACGTGCAGTTCGGCCGAGAAAGAAGCCATCGGGGGTAGTAAAAGAAAGGTGGAAAGGTTGGTAAAGCTAAGTCCTGTTCGCAAAACCAACGAGCCGCTGCATCATCCCCTTGTTCACAATGCCGTCCGTGCATCCGTAAAATGGCCAGTTAGCCAAACGCGCAGTCATCCCCATCTCTCAGCTCTCCCCGACGTGGAGAAGCGCGGCGGCGAGAAACGCCCTATGCTCTCAGACCTACGCGAGTCCGGCAGCCTGGAGCAGGATGCCGACTGCATCGTTTTCCTCTGGCGCGGTGAATACTACAACATCTCCGAGTACGAGGACGGCACCCCCACCGCCGATACCATCCTGTTCGACATGGCCAAACACCGCAACGGCGCCATCGACGAGGTAGTAGCTGCCTGCAACCTCCGCCGCGGCACTTTTCTGGACCTGACAGCAATGCCCGCCAGCTTCTAAATACCGCACGAGAGCAGCAGAAATTCCGATACCCATTCCGAAATCCAATACCCGCTAAATCAACATTTTGGCGCAAGTTTTCAGGAATCAATTCCGACAAATATTTCCATCGTCTTCATGCCTTCCCCCATCGTCATCAGTTGCTTCGACCTCACCACCACGCTCGTGCAGCCATGGGCCGACGCCGGCTACCTCTGCTACTGCGTCGACCTGCAGCACCCACCCGGCGAAACTCGCGAGGGCAACATCATCCGCGTTGGCACCGACGTGCGCGAGTGGCTGCCGCCTTACGGCCCCGTGGCCTTCGCCGCCTTTTTCCCACCCTGCACCGATACCGCTATTTCCGGCCGCGCCCACTTCCGACGCAAAGGCCTCGGCAGCGTCATCAAGGCCCTGCAGCTGTTCGAGTGGTCCGCTCGCCTCGCCGCCTGGTGTCAGTGCCCCTACTTCATCGAAAACCCGGTAAGCACCGTCAGCACCTATTGGCGCCCCCCAGACTTCCGTTTCGACCCCTGCGACTACGCCGGCTACCTGCCCGCCGAACGCCAGCTCAGCGAAGCCTACACCAAGCGCACCTGCTTATGGACGGGCGGCGGCTTTCAGCTACCAGAGCACAAGTCCGTAGTGCCCATCCTCGGCTCCAAAATGCACAACCTCCCCGACTCAAAGAACCGCGCCAACCTGCGCTCCGCCACGCCCGCCGGCTTCGCCCGCGCCGTGTTTGAGGCTAATTACCCCATTCTAATTCCTGCTTCCCAACATTGCTAAGTGCTACGGTGCCGCTTTAACTAGGCATGCTTAACGTTCATCCCCGATAAATTACGGAGTTATGGTAGTCCAGATGGTGTCGTGCGGGCTTCTCATCAAGCAGCCTGGGCAGGTTAGCCAGTTGCTTGCCATGGTATTGATAGTATTCTCGCCCGTTGTTAAACTCCTCCCTGATTCGGGAGCTGACTTCAATTACAAAGTTTGGGGTGACGGTGATATATCCATCATCGAACAGCTTATGCATATCCGAGCGCAGAAGCAAACCATTGGATATATGGTTCGGTCCGGCCTCTGCGTATGGTTTGATGTGAGCCGCTTCCAGCACCGGTAGCGTCTTCTCCCCGGTGATAGCACAACGCTTCGTGTAAGCATCAGTCACAGACAAGCGGAAAGCGCCCTGGCCAATGCGAACCTTTCTCAATATTGAGTTGCCGTACTGTGGCGCGTCTTCAGCAACACGAAAAGCAGTGCTATCAGCCCTCGGCGCATCGACCAGATACCGAGACACAGTCGATTCGATTTGTTGCCAAAGCATCGCCCCAATGCTGTCGTGCGTGTCGTAGGTTTTGCCTTGTACAATGCTGTCGCTCCAATCTGCAGGCACAGGAATCCAGTCCTGTTTGCTGAAAAATATAGGATTGGTTAAGGCAATGCACCCGATGGCCGGATTACGCTCCGTATCCGCACGGTAACGCTGAATAGTGTGGCGGAACTCCTCCAATGTGTCAAAGCCATTACGCGTTTGAAAGGTGTCCCAAGCCAACGACAGCGGCAACTGACTCTGCGCAGCAAAAAAACCAATGCCGCCAATGGCATGATAGGGCTTCTTGAGTTTGAAGAGGAACGGCCCGCCCGGGTTCAAGGCACGGAAGGCCGTTTGGCCGCCGGGCCGCCAGAAGTTCACATCTTCTGGTGCGCGACTGCTCAAATAGTTGTACCAACGCCAGTCTGTTGCTCCCAGGTAGTATTTCATGTTTTCAAAAGTAACTACCTCCGCTGCGCCGCCAGGTTCTCTACCCGCGGCCACCACGCACGCGCCTTCGGCAACCGCAGCGGCTGCCCATTGAACCGCTGCACGCCGTACTCATGCCCACCCAACTCCCCGAACCCCTCGGCCACGCGCACCCGGTAATCTTCATCAATCCAGAACAAGTGCCGGTCAAAGGCACGGTGCAGGTTCGGGCATAATGCCAGCCCGTTTCCAATCGTGTCATCGCGGCTCACCGACCAGGGCACAATGTGGCAGGCATCCAGCAGCGGCGCCGCCCCCGTGGTGCTCACCAGCTGCAGCCCAGATACCGCGCACGTCGACTGGTACGCCCGCAGCACTTCCCGTACAAATACCCCACTGCGCTCCGCCAGGGCTGTTTCATCGGCCACCTCAACCGCACGATTATACACGGCCGCCGGCTCCTCCAGCATCTGCCGGCCCAACTCGTCCAGCCGCTCCAGGCCAGCCCGCGGCCGGAAGTAGTTCCGAGTGAGTGGGAAGTAGCGCACCAGCAGCGCCTGCCTGATTTCTTCGCGGGCTACTGGCTGCAACAGCAGTTCCCACAGCGTCGCATCTAAAGAAGCAAAGTCAATTACATCCCGCAGATGCCCGAAGCTGCGCACCGATTTGGAGGAAGTCAACACCAACTCCTGTCCCGGCCGGGCGTGCAGGTGCCAGAACTTATCACTCCGCAAATGGAAAAACGGCATCTGGAACGGACTAGCCCCGTATTCCGGTCCCAGACTTAGTAGCTGGCAGTACGCTTTGAAGCC
Source organism: Hymenobacter artigasi (assembly GCF_012275535.1). Taxonomy (GTDB): domain Bacteria; phylum Bacteroidota; class Bacteroidia; order Cytophagales; family Hymenobacteraceae; genus Hymenobacter; species Hymenobacter artigasi. Next base: position 13,521 of record NZ_JAAVTK010000016.1, read on the forward strand.
TGTAATCAACTCTGGCGTTATGAAGATGCAGTTATCGCGTATCGTACCCTCTTCTATACCTTCGAGCACCGCCAGCAGCAATGCCGGCTTGTAGGGTGCCTCCAGCTTCGTTTCAGGGTGTACGTACAACCTTAACTTGGTAAGCCGAACCAGGTATGATGCCAGGGAACTCAAAGGATAGACTGCAATAGCTGGTGGTAAAAAATATTCCTGCTACAATACTACCACCTTATGCCGACTACACCCAAATAGTAAGTCCTCCTGACGGTTCATTTCTAAAAGATGTTATCTTTAACAACTTTTAGAAATGAACTACCTCGCCGTCCGTTCCCGCTTCGCCGCCCAGGGCCTCGTTTCCAGCCACGAGCTCCGCCAGGCTTTCCCCGATTTCGACAAGCGCCGCCTGGTCGAATGGCAGGCCCGCGGCTATCTGCAGCGCATCGTCAACCGCTGGTACCGCTTCACCGAAACGCCCGTTGACGAGGCCCTACTCTGGTTCACCGCCAACCGCATCTACCAGCCCGCCTACCTCTCCCTGGAAACGGCCTTTTCCTACCACGGCCTCATTCCCGAAGGCGTGTACACGCTCACCTCCGTGAGCCCCCGCAAAACCCAGGAGTACCACACGCCCATCGGCACGTTCCGCTACCAGCACCTGCTGCCCCGCTTGTACTTCGGATATGAAGTGTTGCGCCCGGCCGGCAACCGGCCCGTGCTCATGGCCGACCTCGAAAAGGCTCTGCTCGATTACTGCTACCTACATCCGGAGGTGCGCACCGCCGACGACTTCGCTGGTCTGCGCCTCAATACCGACGTGCTGCGCGACAAACTCAACCCCGCCCGCCTCGCCGACTACCAAACCCTGTTCGCCCAGCAGCGCCTCAACCAGCGCATTGAAGCGCTACTTTCCCTCCTCCCGGTCCATGCTTAGCCTCGCCCAGATTCAGGCCCAGTACCCGGTCGCGCTCCAGCCCTTCAGCCGCTTCATCCTGCGCGAATACCTCCAGCACAAGCTGCTCCAACTCATCTACGATAGCCCGCTGGCCGACCGCTTTTTCTTCCTCGGCGGCACCTGCTTGCGCATCGTCCACGGCAACAACCGCTTTTCCGAAGACCTTGATTTCGACAACACCGGCGTCACCGCCGCCGAGTTCGGCGAGTTGGCCAACATCGTGGCCCGCGGCATGGAGTTGGAAGGCTACGAAGTCGAAATGAAGATGGTGCTCAAGGATGCCTACCACTGCCACGTTCGTTTCCCCGAGTTGCTATTCAAGGAAGGCCTGAGTGGTCACCGCGAAGAGCGCATCCTCATCCAGCTCGATACCGAACCCCAGCACTTCACTTTCGAACCGGTACCCTACCTGCTCAACCGCTTCGACGTCTTCACCCAAATCCAAACCACGCCCCCCGACCTGCTCCTGGCCCAGAAGTTCTACGCCATCCTCAACCGCGTCCGCAACAAGGGCCGCGACTTCTACGACGCCGTATTCCTGCTCGGCCGCCAGGTCACGCCCAACTACGCCTACCTCACCCAGAAGCGCGGCATCGAAACCCCCGCCGACCTCAAAGCCCAGCTGCTGGCCCACTGCCAAACGCTCGACATGCAGGCCATGGCCGACGACGTGCGCCCCTTTCTCTTCAATCCCCGCGAAGACCGCCTCGTCACCATGTTCCCCCAATACATCCAGCAGGTGCTAAGCTGAAGCTGGCTACCCTTGAAACCAGAACGAGCGGACCATCTGGCCCGCTCGTTTCATTTCACACCTCAAAATGCGGCCGGTCCTTAAATCCTGGCCAGTCGCCGCCCCAATGCACCCGCGCATCGGCCGCCTTCATTAGCCGCGCAAACTTGCTCAGAAGCAGCCCCGACCACGACACCTCCCCATCCGGCAGCAGAAAAGCCACATCCAGTGCCGGCGCCGGCAGCGTGTTGTGCTTCGATTCGCCGCCCCGCTTATACGTCACCACCGGCCCCGGCTTGCTGCGCCCCTGCTTATACAATTCGTCCTGCCGCTCCGGGCTCCGGTAGCACTCTGTAATAATCGGCCGCCCGGCCAGCCGCAACACCGGGTCCCCCAGCCACCGCGCCAACGCCTGCTCATAAGCCGCCGCCAGGCTCGGCACCGCCTGCCCCAGCCGGGCCGCCTGCACTTTCAGCTGAACGCCACTCAGCTGCGCCGCCGCCCGCCCCACCCCACTTACGGCCCTATTCGGTGACATCAGTTCCCGCGCTAGTAGAATCCGCAACTGATGCCACTGGCGCTGCCACCACCCCCACCACCGGGGCCCTCACCACGTTTTCGGGTCTCTGCAGCGCCTTCCGAACCGTCGCCCAAATGGTGACGATAGCCACGAGCGCCTGAATGATTAGGTGCCCATAGTTCTCAATTTTGTCGGGGTCCGGTGGCGTAAGTTCATTGCTGGCCACCTGACCCACAAGGGCCGTTGCGAGGATGTGCGCAAGGTGCCCGGTTTTCGTGCTACTAAACATGATGATGAGATTGGTTACAAACACAAAGTATGTTACAAATTTACGTAACATTTTGCAACATAGTTATTGACTATCAATTCCAGTTGTTTGCATTTTCAGGGCAGCCCCTCCGGGCCGGGCTATCCGCCACTCCGCTTCGCTCCGGCCCTGCGGGCAGCCTCCCGTTGGTCAGCTTGGCTCCTATCCCTGCTGCGGCCAGCACCGCCCGGATACCAATGATTCACCCAGCTACCACCGACGCTACCCAGACGCTCCGCCAACCCGCCGCCGGCCATGCCGCCCGCCTTTCAGGACGTGCCGCACGTCCGTCCCCACCAAACCCACACCCCGGCCCCGGTCGTCGTTTTGCTCCGTCGCTACCTTGCTCCGCAGTGTTTTGGGCTCCGTACCTCCGCCCAAAACCCCACTACGCGGCGTCCGCTCCTCCGCTCCACGCTGCCCCGGCCCTCTTCCCACCGCACCGCCACAAAAGCCGCATTTGAGGCCACAGACACAGCCCTAACGCCCACCCACCGCACCACGGCCCCGCCGTGCCGGGCCTAAAACCGGCCCCACACCGCGCGTCCGCCTCCCCGGATTAGGTGCAGGCCGCGGGCTAAAACGCCTGCCGACCGCCAGCAAAGTTTGCGTTCAGGCCACGCAGGCAGAAGCAAGGCCCGCTTCGCGGAGGTTCCCATTGGGGAGCACCCCAAGCCCCCGCCATCATACCCCGGCTGACGCCCGGTCATCTTCCTCGGCTTCCGCAGCCTCCCGTTGGTCGGCCACTACCGCCTCATAAGGCCGGCTTCGCCGAGCATCCATTGGACGCTGCCGCCCCAAACCCCGGCTAAAAGGCATTTAGGTTTTCAAAGCAAGGCGCGGGCGCTCCAATTTATTGCACTTTATAAGGTCGGCCGCCTGGTCATGCAGGCTAATATTTGTCATATATTTTATTACCAAACGTAACAACATGTTACATTATTTCGTATCTTTAGTATGTAGTCCGGGATAGGCCCGGACGCCCGCCCTACCCGGAGGCCTACGGCGCGGGGCACCCACGGCTAACATCTACAGCCATGCAACCCAACCAACTTTTGCAGCTCGCCGCTGCCGCCTGGAAAGGCCCCGCCCTTTGCTCGTTCTCGGGCATCTACATTTCACAGTCCGCCGCCACCTATGGCAAGGGCGGCACCAGCTGGCACGTCATGCTCAGCCTAGCCCAGCGGCCGGAGTGCCAGCCCTCGGGCGGCTTCGCCGGCTCTTCGCCCTGCCCGTTTGAGGCGCTGCGCCTGGCCTTCCGCGCCATGCGCGCCGCGCACCCCGGTTTTGCCTTCGCGGCCGTGTGGCAGGTTATCAAGGCCGAGGATGATTTTGCCGGCGTCCCCGCTCATGCCTAGTGTCGCCATTGCCCCAGCCGCGCCCATCGTGGGCGCGGCTGCTAGCAAGCTAGCGGCCTTGCGCGTCACCCTTGCCCGCCTGGAGGCTATGTTTCCGCCCCGCCCCCAGGTTGCCCCCCAGCCCGCGCCGGCTCCCATTTCGCCGGTTTCCGTGGCCGCCACCGCCGCGCTGGCCCGTGCTCATTCCGCCCTGTTTGATGCCCGCGCCGCCAAGTACGCGCTGCGCGAGGTGTACGGCTCCCGGCCTGGTCGTTTTGCCCAGCTACGCGCCGCCATTCTGCGCTGCCGCGAGGCGCAGGCCACTTACGCCGCAGCTGCGGCTGCCTACCACGCCAGCCCGGCGGGCGCTGCCTTGCAGGCTGCCCGCGCCAAGTACCCGCGTTTCTAGCCATCCGGCCCGCGCCAGCTGTGGGGCGGGCCCCTTATACCCCTTCATTTCATGGATTACGAACCAACTGAGGCCGAATTAAACGGCCTGAGCGGCGATGAAATGGCCGCTGATGAAGTCCAGGCCGCTTTCTACGAGCAAGAAGCCTCCGCCCGCGAAGAGTGGGAACGCCAAGCCTATTACCACCACGAGCAAGAGCAGCAAGGGTGGGACGATGGCGAGTACGAACAGATGATGTTCGAGGTCGAAGGCTACTAGCCACCTAGCAAAAATCAATTCTCTAACCAGGGGCCGCCAAGTCGGGCGGCCCCACAAAACCGCCCCATCATGGCCAAAACAGCCACTCCTTACCAGCCCCAATTGCTCGACCCGCACAGCGCCGAGCCCCAACCCGTCAACCCAAAAAACGGCCGCAGCTTCAAGCTGGCTGAACTATACCAGCTGCTCGATTGCCAAACGGTAGAGGTGATACGCCTCACGCCCGAGCTGATTTTAATCGTCGACGAAGAAGGCAAGTTCCGCAACCCGGCCTACCTCAATCTGCTGGCCACCCACCTATGGCACCAGCACCAGCCCGCCGCCCGTGGCGTCGATTCCATTGTCGGCCGCGCCATCCTGTGCCACGACAAGCAATTCCGCTAACAAATCGGCAACGGGGCCGGCCGCCAACAGGCCCCACCTTTTTCATTCCCAACCATTTCTCGTTATGTCCACCAAAGTAAAAGCTCAGCGCAGCGCTGCCACCGAAGCCGTTGCCGCCCCCACCACCGCCCCTGAGGCTCCCGTGCTCACGCTCAGCAAGCCCACTACGGCCGCGCCGGCTTACCTCATCGAGAAGGCCGACGAGTCCACGGGCGAAGTCGTGCAGGTATCACGCTTCCGCTACCTGCCCGGCCACCCGCGCCAGGTGCGTTTCGATGCCAAAGCCGGCCAGTTCAACATCGGCGGCATCACGCCACTCGGCAACTCGCTCTCCTTCATTCCGCTAGCTTGGCGCGTGTTTCAGGACGACATCCTGAACATGGGCCGCAAGCTGTGGGCCGAGCTGTTTTTTGCCGACGACAAGGGCGCCATTTGCGCCGTGCTCTTCCACGGCTACAGCGTCGAAAACCTATACCGCCTCATCGAGCCGCTGTTTTACGACGACCTGACCCTCGCCGACGTGATGGTAAAAGTCACCGCCGAGAAGAAGCAGACGACCAAAGACGGCAAGACGGCCACCTACTACATCGCCCAATTCAGCTACGAAGCCGCCGACGCGGCCGAGGTAGCTGCCCGCCGCGACTTCGCCCGCGACTTCCCCATCTGGCGCGCTGAGACCTACACCGGTGCCGCCGATATGCGCATCCAGCACGGCTATACCGTGCCCGTCGAGGACGACCCGCAAAGCCCGGAACCGGCCGCCGCCGAGCCCGTTGCTCTGCTGCTGGCCGCATAATGCCCCGGCCCTCACGGTGCCAGCCGTGGGGGCCACTTGGCTACTCACTTCCAAAATACCCCGCCATGAATTCCACCGACCCGCCCCAATTGCTCATCGAGCAACCGCCGCACGACGAAGCCGAGGCGGCCTTACTGGCCCAGCTTCCGGAAGTGCTGGTCGCCGCCGGCCCGCTGCCCGACGACCTGCGCGACCTGGCCCCCGCCGTGCGCCAGCTCTTCCCCGCCCCGGCCTACTTGGTCGGCTGCGGCAGCTCCCATATCTGGCTGCACCGCGCCGCCGACCCACAGCGCCTGGCCCTTATCCGCTAACCCTCTTTTCCTAACCGTCATGTTTCACGCTCTTACCCATCACCCCGCCCTGACTCAGGCCCAGCACCGCGCATTACCCCAGGTCAGCAATACCGACCTGTCCAACCTAAAGGCCGCGCTGCTCGGCAAGCCCAATATCCCCAACCCCGTGGCCCTGGCCTACGGCTCCCACTTTCATACCGCCGTGCTGGAGCCTCCGCACTACCAGCGCACTGATGAACGCGGTATCAAGTGGGCCGACCTGGAGCAGCTGGCTCGCCAGGTGCGCCGGCAGCGCTATTGCCGCGACGTGCTTTATCGGGGCCAGGCCGAACAGTCCTACACCGCCACCCACACCCATACCGGCGTAGCGGTGAAGCTCCGCCCCGACCTTTTGGTGCGTAGCCGTGCCGGCCGCCAGCTCACGCTCATCGACTTCAAAACGACCAGCAGCCCTGACCTGGCCCACTTCCTGAATACCATCGAGAAGTACGATTACGACCGCCAGGCCGCCCTGTATCTGGACGTACTCGGAGCCACTCGCTTCCTCATCATCGGGGTGCAGAAGCGAGTACCGCACGAAGTGTGGCGCGTCGAGCTAACGGCCGCGCCCGGCCTCATCGAGCAGGGCCGCAAGAAGTACGCGGTGCTGCTACGCCATCACGCCCGGCAAGCCGCCGGCTTGTCCGCTCCTCACGTCTGGCCAACGCCATTGGCGCTGGCCGCCTAACTTGCTGCTATTCGTTTAACCCACAGTCTTCTTACCACCATGGCAACCTTCCAGATTTCCCACACCAGCGGCCAATACTGGTACCACCTCCGCGCCGACAACGGCGAAATCGTCCAATCCAGCGAAGGCTACACCACCAAGGCCAGCTGCCAGAACGGTATCCAGAGCGTAAAAGCCAATTGCCAGCCGCAGCGCTTCGAGTCATTCTTCAACGCTGGCCAATATGGATTCAACCACGTCGCAGCCAACGGCGAAATAATCGGCCGCAGCGAGAAGTACATCACCGCCCAGGCCCGCGACCACGGCATCCAGGTAGTGTTGCGGGATGCTCCTTCGGCCCGAGTTGAAGACCTGAGCTAATTGTGATTTCCCTTAGATGAGAGGAAGGCAGGAGGTTAATTGTGCAACAGCTTGTTGCACAATTAACCTCCTGCTATTTGCTTCTATACTGTTCTAGAAACGCGGCATCTGCTAGAAACCACCACCTCACAAACAGCAGAAGCCCCCGCACCACCTACGACGACTCTCGCGTGCAACGCAAGGCTTCAGTGGATACAGAGGCTTCTTTTTGTGCGCCTAGCGGCTGTGCACGCAACAAATATAACAGTTAGCCCACGGCCATCTTCCCCGCCTCATGCCACAGGAAGCCCGGTAACGGCGTCGCCAACTCCCAGGTAATGGCCATGGGCCGGTTGCCCTTGTGGCTCACGTACCGCACGGGCCCCAGGAACACATACGGCATGGTCAACCCCGCCGCATCCTGATTCCGCTCACGCACAAACAGCAACAGCTGCTTGCCTTGCGCCTGGTGCCGAATGTAGCTGATGCCCTTGGGCGTGTCCTCGGCCGTGCTGTTCTGCGACTCCCAATGAAACAGCGTGTCGCTGATAGCATAGTCGTGGTAAAGCGTAGTAGGCGAGTAGTTACGGCTCGACTTCTCGAGCGTGACGAACAGCAGTTCCGTGTTCAGGGGCGCGATGTAGCAGACGCCCTCGCGCACAGAAGGATTGCGCTCAAACGTCCACACGCCAAACGCGCACAGGATTTCGTCGCGGCTGTAGCGGCTATGCAGTTGCAGCGCACACTGGTAAGGCAATGCCACCGCCATCGGCGGGATACTGATTTGCGCTTCGCAGACGTCTAACACCTCCAGCACCTCCGCCGTGAGAGTAGGCATAGCCCGCAGCGTGGCCAGGCTGTCCAGCAACGAATCCAGTTCCAGCTTGGGGCCCGGCTTCTGGTAGAGCAGGTAGTGCAGCATCAGCCCCATTTCCGGGCCCAGCGGGAGCTTCAGCAGCTCCGCCAAATCTTCCGCCGCCTCAAATACCCGCCGCACAAACGCCAGAAAGGCGGGTCCATTCGCTTGCGCCAACCGCCAGACACTGCCCACCAGTTGCTTTTCCATGGCCGCCAGCTCCGGCGGGGCCAGCACCCCCGCCCGGACCTTCAGCGCCGTCCAGCCCCGGTCTCCGCGCGAACGGTAAATATCCACTAACGCGAAATGAGTATGCGCCAAAAAGGTGGCCAGCGTGAGGGGTAACGCGCTTTCCAGCGCAAAGCCGCGTATCCGCCGCTCCAGCACCCGCACATTCTCGCCGGTGGCTGCCTTGATGTTGTCGAGAATGAACTTCATGGCTTCGCGCTCCATTTGGATGCTGCACCCCACGGGTAGCCGCGGAAAGCCTGCTTCCGCTTCACTCAGCACCGAGCCGCCAGTACGGCCCAACAGCGCCCGGAACTTCTGCTCATAGCTGTATTCCTGCCGGGCCTGTCCCACGAAGTCCAGCACCGTCAAACACTCCTTGCTCTCGTGCAGGCGCAGTCCCCGGCCCAGCTGTTGCAAGAACACCGTCAGGCTTTCCGTGGGCCGCAAAAACAGCAGCGTATCCACTTCGGGAATATCAACGCCTTCGTTGAAAATATCCACCACGAACAGGTAGTTGAGCTCCCCGCGCCGCAGCTGTGCCACCGCCGCCCGCCGCTGCTCCGGCGTGGTGTCGCCACTAGCTAGGTAGCTAGCATTTAGGCCCGCCGCCTGGAACTTGGCTGCCATCAGCCGGGCATGCTCTCGCGTGGCGCAGAAGCCCAGCGCCCGCGCCTGGTGGGGCGCCAGCAAATAGCGCTGTAACGCCCCCACAATGGCACTAACCCGCACATCGTTGCCGGTGTACACGTTGGTCAGGTCCTCGGCGGCGTAGCGCCCATTAGTCCACCGCACGTTGCGGTAGTCCACCGGGTCAGTGATACAGAAATACTGAAACGGCACCAGCAGCCCCCGCGCAATAGCTTCGGGCAGCCGAATTTCCGCCGCAATGGTGTTATCGAAGTCTGGCAGGATGCTCTCCCCGTCGGCCCGCTCCGGGGTAGCCGTCAGTCCCAGCAGAATAGTGGGCTGAAACCAGGCCAGAATCGGCCGGTAAGAAGCCGCCGCCAAATGGTGTACCTCGTCAATTACCAGGTATTGGTAGTAGTCCCGCGGGATGGTTTGCTGAAAGAAATCCAGCCGCGACGCGAAGGTTTGCACCGACACAAACAGGTATTCAAACTGAATGGGCTGCTCATTGCCCACCCACAATTCCCCAAAGTTGGCTTCTCCCAAAATATGCCGAAACGTAGCCCGGGCCTGCCGCAAAATCTCCTCCCGGTGCGCCACAAATAACAGCTGCGGCAGTGTGGTAAACTGCTTGGCAAACCGGGCGTAGTCAAACGCCGAGACCACCGTTTTGCCCGTGCCCGTGGCCGCCACCACCAGGTTGCGGAAGTGCCCCCGCAGGCTTCTTTCCACCGCCAGCCGGTCCAGGATTTCCTGCTGGTAGGGAAACGGCCGGATGCGAAAGTTGGGTAGTGAATCGGCTTCCGCCGTGCCGCTACTCTCCTGGCGCAGGGCCCGGGCCAGCTTCAGCCGTTGCTCGGGCAAGCTGCTGTACTCCTCAAATTCCGGCGAGTTCCAGTAAGTCTCAAACGTGCCTCGGAACTTGTTCAAAATGGCCGCATTGTCCTGCGCTGTCACTTTCACGTTCCACTCCAGCCCACTGGTCAGCGCCGAGCGGCTCATGTTACTCGACCCAATGTAGGCCGTATCAAAGCCCGAGTTGCGGCTGAACAGGTACGCCTTGGCATGCAGCCGCTCGTGCGCCGTGTTGTAGCTGATGCGCAATTCGGCCCCCGGCAGCGCCGCCAGCGCATCCACCGCCTTTTGGTCGGTGGCGCCCATGTAGGTAGTCGTGAGCAACCGCAGCGGCTTGCCTTGCTCCGCAAACGCCTGGAGCGAGGGCAGCAGCAACCGCAGCCCGCTCCACTTCACAAAGCTCACGATGAAGTCAATCCGGTCCGCCGTGGCAATTTCCTTCTTCAACTCGGCTTCCAACGACAGCTCCGAATTGCCCCCGCTGAACAGGTCACTTTGCGAAAACCGCAACGCCGGCTCTATCCCATCGAGGTGCTTACCCAAATCATGCTGCGCAGCCAGCGGCAGTTGCAGCCGTGGCAGCACCGCCCGCAGCAGCTGCCCTTCCGGCGCCAGGTGGCTACCCGCCGCCAACACGTCCGACTTCTCCTGCAGGTAGGCAATTATTCCATTGGCCAGCGCCAGCTGCTCGACCACCTCCTCATTCTTCGCCAGCTGCCCCAGTACGCTGCCCAGCAGCTGCGTCAGATGCCGCGTGATGAACACGGCCGCGTCATCGGCTCCCAGGTTTTTCTCCGCAATAGCATAAGTAGACGATTCTAAAGTAGCAAGCTGGCCCCGCAGCTGTTGCGTGACGAGGGTTTCGTAGTGGCCGGTTTCCAATGAGTAGCTTGTTTAGGCAGTTGAGCACGCAATAAAAGCCCGATTTTGAGGCTAACCTCAAAACTAACCTCCCCACGTCCCTTCTACCACTTCCTGCGTTTACCAGCGTGCCAGTTCAACCCCGCAATTCTCTCGACAGTGTTGAGAGAATTCCAGGCCATTACAGGCAACGCAATTCTTGCGACACTGTCGCAAGAATCTCCGAATAGCTACGACCAGCCTGCCTGAGTTACTGAACTCCCGTTTTTATCCCAACGCAAAAGGCCGGCCCCTAACAAGTAGAAGCCGGCCTTGCCAGTCATTGTAGAGCAGTTGCTAGCCCAAGGACTCCGATGCTTGTGTATCCATAGGTGCTGCATCCTTCTCCGGGGCTATAATCTTCGCAGCCTGAGCCGGCGCGATAATCGGTGTACCTGCCACCAGTTCCCCGAACAGTGGGTTAGCCGGCAGTTCTTGCCCGCCGTTGCCGTCCGGCACCTGGTTGAAGATAACCAGCTCTTCGCCCGGCGTGCTTTGCGCCAGGTGGTCCACCAGCACCTCCTGCCCGCTGTTGGCGTGCAGCGCCTGCGTGAGTAGCGTGTAGGTGCTCACGTCCACGTTGTAGAGCTGGTTCAGCTCGTTCATCTGCATGGCAGCATCCTCAGCTGCCCCGATGGCATCGGCCAGGAGTTGCGTGTAGCGCCTGGCCTTCTGGTCAGCTTTGGCCCGCAGGCGAATAGCGCGCTTCATGCGCCGCTTGAATTGAGTTTGATAGGCTGTAAGTGCCATGATGTATTGAATGAAGAAGTGAAAAGAAAACGGCCGGCCACATTCGGCCGGCCGCTTTGTGCCGAATATTCCCCGGCTTAGGCCACGTACTCAATTGCCAGCGGGTTCGTGCTGTTGTTATTGAGAGCGTAGAACTTGCCGTTAATCTGCTGGTAGAAATTGATACCCACCACAGCCGTCACCAGATTAGCAGCGGCCGGGGCGGCCGGGAAAGTGACTACCACCGCTTGGTTGACCAGAGCCGCGCTGTTGATGGGCAGAATGCCCAGCGGAGCCGCCACCACGCCGTTGGTGTAGGTCAGCATCTCCATATCCAGGTCCGAAGCCGCAAACACTACCTCGAAGTGCGTAGCGCCCTGCGGAGAGGCAATGTCGCTAGCCGGGTTCAGCGCCGGAATGCTCATGGTTACATCAGCACCCGCGCCCGTCACCTCATAAGGGAAGTACATGGTCTGGCCAATGCCGGCACCTGCGTTGAAGTTGAAGCCGAGCAGCGGAGCCGAATTGCCCGCGTCGAACACCCGCTGGCCGCGGTCATTTGTGTCGTCGAGCCCGATGACTTCCCGCATCACCTTCGTGAGGCGGGCTGCCAGCTGACTGTCGCTGGCCGAAGCAATGGCCACGCGCAGCGAGTCGCGGAGCAACTTGCTGTATTTAGCGGCCAGGCCGAATTCGGCCGCGTTTTCGCGGGTACGCGCCCGGCTCGGGGCGTTGGCGAAGGCCGCCTTGTCGCCTTGCGGCTTTTGGGAAATGTTCCCGTTTTTGCTGAACACCAGGCCCCCTACGGTGCCCTGGATGCCAATAATGCCCGTTTGACGTGCCATAGTGGTAAGCTGTTAAAAGCTGGAAAAGTTATTGAAAATGGCTGCTTGCACTCTGCGACCTTGCTACCAGGTGCAGCCCACCCCGTAACGCCGCTTGTTTTTGTAATTGAATTGCCGCCACTGGCGCGGCGTAAGCACTCCGGCGGCTCCGCACTTCCAGAGCCCACGCCGGGCCGCCACAGCCGCTGTTTGCTGCACGCTACGGCCTGCTACCCGATGCTTCGGGTCCCAGGCCCACGCCCAGCCCCGCACCACCAGCACAGAATCCAGTGCCAGGGCCGGCCCGCCGGCTACGGGCAGTCGCACCGAGGCCAGCGTCCGCCCGTACAGGTCCACGCCCTGCCGCGTCAACAGCACCAGTTGCTTAGGGCCCAGCAGCCGCGCTACCGAGTCGGCCGCCTGGTGCCCGAACGGCTGGTCCTGCTCCGGCGCATCCACACTCAGCAGCCGCACCCGGTAAATGGTGCTGCCAGCCAACACGTCGTAGGTGTCGCCATCGACCACCCGCACCACCCGGCCCGTTTCTTCTTTCGGCGCTGCGCTTGCGAGGCGGCCCAAAGCCAAGCTTTCAACGGCCGCTTCACCTAGGCCGAAACCAGTCGCAACCGTTAGCAACCACCCACTGAAATACAGCGCTTTATCTTTCATGACACGAACCTACAGCCGGCTTTCAGCCGTTGTATATTCGTCTATCCAAGTAGTCCCAATTCGCCCCCACATGCCCCAGGTTTGCCTCTATCCCAAAGACGTTGCCCAGCTTACCGGCACCGGCTACGACGCCGGCAAGCGCCTGTTACAGCGTATCCGCACCCAGTTGCGCAAGCCCACCCGCGCCTACGTTTCGGTAGCCGAGTTCTGTGCCTATACCAGCCTTCCCGAAGCTGAAGTAACTGCCGCCCTCAACGGAACGCCGGCATCAGCTAACCGGGGCTGAAGGCAGGACGGAGGCAGGCTGCAGGCACTTCCCGCACCGCTGCTGCCGTCTGCCGTCTGCTTATTTGCCTAATTTGCGTTTCCTCTAACAGTTATCTTCTTTCCCATTGTCTGCGTTTGGCCGGGCCCGATTTATTTTCTTCTTCGTCTTTCTGCTGGTAGTGGGCCTGCCTTGGTCCGGGCAGGCGGCTTCGCCGCCCGGGCCGGTTGGCAGCGATACGGTGCAGCGGCTGACAGCCTATCACTTTGTTCTCACCAGTTTGCCGGCCAATACCCCCGGCGATGCGGCGCTCTACCTGGTGGGCTCCTTCAACCACTGGCAGCCGGCCGATGCCCGCTACCGGTTTCGGCGGCAGGCCAACGGCCTGTTTGGCCTCACGCTGCGCACGGAGCTGGCCCGCTTCGAATACAAAGTGTCGCGGGGCAGCTGGGCGGCTATTGAAGGAAGCGGGCACGGGCAGGTGCGCGCCAACCGCCTGGCGACGCGCCAGCAGGCGCAGGCCGGCCCCGTGGAAGTGCGCGTGCAAAGTTGGGAGGACCTGACCGGGACCTTCCAGTTCTATTCGCTATACGACCTGCTGCTGCTGTTTTCGTGCTTCCAGGGCGGGCTGCTGCTGATTGCCATTCCCAGCATTCAGCAGGCCAACCGGGCGGCCAACCGCTGGCTGCTCTGGCTGCTGGGCCTGGGGGCCGGCTGCACCCTGCTCACGGTCGTCAGCAGCGACCGGACGGTGGCCAATGCCTACCCGCAGCTGACGCTGGTACCCGACTTCCTCTGGTTTGTCTACGGGCCGCTGTTCTACGGCTACATCCGCCGGCTGCTGTTCAACGAGGCACCGCGGCCACGGCAGTGGCTGCAGCTGGTGCCCGCGGCGCTGCAGCTGCTGGTGTACCTGCCCTACTTTCTGCTCGACAGCTACGAGTTTCAACTGCGGCTGGTGAGCCACGAAGCGGGCCTGCGGGCCGTGCTGCTGGCCACCGGCCTGGTGGCGCTGCTCACCAACGTCGGCTACTGGCTGGCGAGCCGCCGGGTTATCCGGGCCTATACCCGGCAGTACGAGGCCAGCGTGTCGTACGCCCAGAACCTGCGCTACCTCTCCACGGTGCTGGGTATTCAGGCGGTGTGCTTGGTGCTGTGGAGCTTTTTGTTCGGCATTGTGCTGGCCAGCCGCTGGGCTTCGTTCGATGTATATACCCTTGTGGCCCGCAACCAGGCCCTGATTTGGCTGGTGTTTTCCACGTTGCCCTATTTTCTGGGCTACGTCGTGCTGCATCAGCCCGAAATCTTCCGCTTGGTGCCGGCCCCAGCGACTCCAGGTGCGCTGCCGATTGAAGCCGAGGAGGCCGGGACAACTGTGTCGGCGCCGCTCCCTGTCGTGGCCGAGGTGGCCGGGGTGCCCATTACGGAACCGCTGCCAGCTTTGCCGCGCCCACCTCGCCAGCCGGGTGCGCCGGGGTCGCTCGACCTGTCTGCCGCGCAGGCCACCATAGCTGGCTACATGCGGCAGCACAAGCCCTACCTCAACCCGAGCCTGACCATTCACGAGCTGGCTACCGGGCTGCAGCTGCCGCCGCACGTGCTGTCCAGGGTCATCAACGAGGGCTTCGGCCAGAACTTCTTTGACTTCGTTAATTCCTACCGGGTCGACGAGTTCAAGCAGGTGATGGCTGCCCCGCAGGCCCGGCAGTACACGCTGCTGGCCCTGGCCCTGGAGGTGGGCTTCAACTCCAAGACGGCCTTCAACCGCGCCTTCAAAAAACAAACCGACCAGACGCCGCGCGAGTACTTCAGCGGCATCCGCGAGGAGTAGTACCCACCACCGGAGTGCCACTTTCGGACGGCGGCACCAGAAGCTGAATTGGGTAAATAATTCAGCAGTAGTTGGTTGAAAAATATTGCCGGGCGCGCGGCCCCGGCTTTGCAAAGTGGGGCGCGGGCTCAAAAACAGGGGACTAGGTTTGCTGACCCGATTTGGCAAGGCGTTGGCCGGCCGAAGCGGGACGCACATTTTCTCCCACCCGGCGGCCCCTGGTGCCGCGCTGTTTTTACGCCCCATGTCCTTTGCCCGACTGCTCCTCCTGTTGCTGCTGCTCGCCGGCCGCAGCCTTACTGCTCCGGCGGCCCCGCTCGCTGCCGGCCCCGGCACTCCCCCCATCAGCCGCATCGACCCAACATTCTGGTGGGTGGGCATGAAAAACCCGAAGCTGCAGCTGCTGGTGCACGGGCCCGGCCTGGCTGCCAGCCAGGTAGCCATGGCCAGCTACCCCGGCGTCACGCTCGACGGCTTTCAGCGGCTGGAAAGTCCCAATTACCTAATTGTCAACCTCACCATCAGCCCAACCACCAAGCCCGGTAAGCTGCAGCTGGAATTCCGGGGGAAGCGAAAAGCCACTTACGCTTACGAGCTGCGCGCCCGCACCACGCCCGGCGACAAATCCAGGGTGCAGGGCATCAGCAGCGCCGACTTCGTGTACCTGCTCATGCCCGACCGGTTCGCCAACGGCGACCCCGCCAACGACGTGGTAAAGGGCAACCGCGCCCCCGGCGTGGCCCGCGACTCGATGTACGCCCGCCATGGCGGCGACCTGAAGGGCATCGAGCAGCACTTTGATTACCTGAAAGAGCTGGGCGTGACGGCCATCTGGCCTACGCCGGTGGTGGATAACAACATGCCCAAAGCCGGCTACCACGGCTACGCCCTCACCGATTTTTACGCCGTCGACCCGCACTACGGCAGCAACGAGGACTACGTGCGCTTCGTGCAGCACGCCCACGAGCAGGGCCTGAAGGTGGTTCACGACGTGGTACTCAACCACATCGGCAGCTTCAACTACCTCTGGCTTGACCAACCGGCCAAGGACTGGTTTCACCAGTGGCCCACCTTCACGCGGGGCAACTACCGCAACGGCACGGTGAACGACCCGCACGTGTCGGCGCTGGACCGCAAGATTTTCAGCACTACCTGGTTTGATACCACCATGCCCGACCCGGCCCAGGAAAACCCGCTGGTGGCCACCTACCTCATCCAGAATTTCCTCTGGTGGGTGGAGTACACCGGCGTGGATGGCTACCGCGTGGACACCTACACCTACTCCGACCCCACGTTTCTGATGAACTGGGGTAAGGCCATTCTGGAGGAGTACCCGCAGCTGGGCATGTTCGGCGAAACCTGGATGCAGGAAGCCGAGGGCGTGGCCCAGCAGGCCTTCTGGACCCGCAACGTGTTTCCGCCCGTCAACGGCTTCAAGAGCAACCTGCCCGGCGCCCTCGATTTTATCCTGCGCTATGCGCTGCTGGAGGGCCTGACCAAGCCAGCGGGTTTCTCCGAGGGCATTGCCAAGCTCTACTACGCCGTGCAGGGCGACTGGATGTACGAGGACGCCTCCCGCAACGTCATTTTCCTCGACAACCACGACGTGGACCGGGTGTTCTCGGTGCTGGGCGAGGACGTGCGCAAGCAGAAAATGGCCCTGGCATGGCTGCTCACCGAGCGCGGCATTCCGCAGCTCTATTACGGCACCGAGGTGCTGATGAAGAATTTCAGCCGCCCCGACGGGCTGCTGCGTGAGGACTTCCCCGGCGGCTTCCCGGGTGATAAGCAAAACGCCTTCACGGCCGCCGGCCGCACCCCGGCCCAGCACGACATGCTCACATACGTGCGCAAGCTGGCCAACTACCGCAAAACCCACCCGGTGCTGCAAACCGGCCAGCTCACGCACTTCGTACCGGAAGATGGCGTGTACACCTACTTCCGCCACGACCAGCAGGGCCATACCGTGCTGGTAATGCTGAACTGCAACGCGGCGGAAAAAACAGTGCCGCTGACGCGCTTTGCCGAGCGTCTGCGCGGCTACACCGCCGCCCGGGATGTTCTCACGGAGGCTGTGGTACCCAATCTACAAACAGCCACCGTACCGGCTTTCACCGCCCTGGTGTGGGAGCTGCGCTGAGTCGGCCCGCCCACACGCTCCTGTTTTTCCACTGATTTTTCGCCCCGTCCTGTGTCGCGCACGCTCATCCTGGGAGGTACCACCTTCGACCACATCGTAACCCTGCCCGAGCTGCCGGCCCCGCAGCCGCAGACCATTCACCGGGCGCCTTTTCACGAAGGCACCGGCTCGACCGGCGCGGGCAAGGCCCTGGCCCTGACAAAGCTGGGGCTGCCCAATACCTTGTATTCGGCCGTGGGCGACGATGCCTACGGCCGCCACATCATGGCCGATTTACAGGCCCAGGGCGTGGATGCCCACTACGTGCCGGACCCCGCCGGCACCGAGCGCCACATCAACCTGATGGATGCCCAGGGCCGGCGTATTTCCCTGTTTATCACCCAGGCCTCGCCCGCGCTGGCCTTCGACCACGCCCAGGTCACGGGCCTCATCCGCAACAGTGCGTGCGTGGTGCTGAACATCATCAGCTACTGCCAGGCGCTGATTCCGCTGCTCCGCGACTACCCGCACCCTATCTGGACCGACCTGCACGACTACGACGGCCATAACCTTTACCACCAGCCCTTCATCGAGGCCGCTCACTACATCCACCTCAGCTCCGATAACCTGCCCGACTACCGGCCGGTAATGCAGCTGCTGCGGGCGGCGGGCAAGCACCTTGTGGTGTGCACCCACGGCGCGGCAGGAGCCACCCTGCTCACCGCCCAGGGCCAGTGGCTGGAGCAGGCCGCCGTGCCCGCGCCCGCCGTGGTGGACAGCAACGGGGCCGGCGACAACTTCTTTGCCGGCTTCCTCTACGGCTTTCTGCGCCAGGAGCCCCCGCAAAAATGCTTGCAATACGGGGCCCTGTGCGGCAGCTGGTGCGTAGGTGCCTTCGGTTTGGTGGACCCGCAGCTGAGCAGTTCCCGATTGGAAGCGGCCTGGCAGGAGCACTTCGGCAACGCCTAGTTCTATGCGGTGTTGGCGTGCCGGGCAAGCATAACGCAAGTGCAGGCAACGAAATAAAGCTGCTGCAACGTGCTTCCAAGTCGTTCGTAATCGCGGGCCGGGCAGCGAAAGCGGCTGCACCAGGCGAAGCTGCGTTCACCGCCGGCAAACGCCTGTTACAGCGTATCCTGCCCCAGTTACGCAAGCCCACCCGTGTCTACGTCTACGTCGCCGAGTTCTGCCAGTACAACCGCCCCCCCGAGGCCGAAATAACCAGCCTGCGCTCAACTAGGGCTGAAGGCAGGACGGAGGCAGTCTGCAGGCACTTCGCACCCAGTCTGTAGCTGCCCCGCACTACCGCACCGGCACCCCGTCGTACCACTCTCCAAGAATCTTGCGCCACGCATCGAGCACGGCCGGGGCCAGCAAACGGGCCTTATCCTTGGCATACCGGTCCGTCACGTCCTCGTCGGCGTGCCCCAGTACCATCTTGGCGAGGGCCTTATTGCCGTTGCTTACCTGTTTGAGCAGGGTACCCGCCGTGTGCCGCGCCGTATGCGTGCTGATGACCTGCCAGATAGGCCGCCAGTTATGCATCACCTTGCCACCAGTAATTAACCGGTCATCCCACTCCCGGGTCAGGCCCGCCCCCTTGGCAATTTCCTTAATCCAGTCGCCGCGCTGCTGCCAGTTGCGAGCTGGAAAGTGCCAGCCCCACCGTTCCCCAATCTTCACAGCAATAGGCGGCAGCGGCACGGCGGCGTCATTGCCCGTCTTGCCCTGCGCGTGCAGTAGCGCCGGCACCTTGCTGCCGTCTTCCAGCGTCAGGCTGATTCGCTCGCGTTTGTCGAACTTCTCCAGGTCCTCGTACCGCCGCCCGCTGAATAGCTGGAACAGCCACCGGTCCCGCTCCTCCGCCAGGTTCTCCGACGTCGGCCGCCACTGGATAAGCTTGCGCACCTCTTCCATCTCCAAATCCAGCTGTGGCGCGTTCTTGGCTGAGTATTGCAGCCAGGCCATGTCCGCTTTCAGGTTCAGTTGCTCCAGGCACTTCCGGATGCCTCCGAAATGGACTTTGATGGTCGCGTCCGACTTCTGCAGGTCCAGCAGGTACTGCTGGTATTCCTTGGCTACTTTCTGCGTCACCTGTCCCGGCCGGAGCTCTGGCCGCCACACTTCCATCATTGTGGCCAGCTGGTCGTACTTGCGCAGCGAGTCCTTAGCCAGGTTGCGGTTTTCCGCCTTCCACTCTTCCAGCACCTGCCGGAAGGTACGAGCCGCTTCCACCTTCACCGGCGCAGCAACCGCCGCTGGCCGCCCTTCCGCCGGCAGCAACTCGGCGAGCATCGCTGCTTTGCTCACCTTCTCAAACGGGGCCGCATCATAAAGCCGGTTGAACGTATCCGTTACCTGGTTCACCACCTTAACCAGGCGGGCATTGATGTTGGCAATCGAATCAGGGTGAGTAGGCAGCGTGCCTTCTTCCTTCACCGTCAGCTTGCGCCCACCCAGCACCATCTGTGAGTCGCTCTGCCAGAGCTTTTCTACCTCCCCGTCACTCCGAACCCGTTGCGGCAGGATGATTTCGCCCGTATCGACTTGCAATTCCTCCCCGTGCCACCGCGCCGTGAGCCGTACCGGGCACATTCCGCTCTGGTTGGTGGCCGACAGCCGCGGGTACAACCGCACGCTGATTTTCTTCTTGTAAGGGGTAGAGCGTAGCATTACAATCGGCTGATTTGCGGTTATGTCCCGGTTTCTGTCCCGGAGTATGTCCCGGTTTATACCCAAAAATAACCGAACAAGACCGAATTTCCAAGCAGCCGATTTGCCTAAAAGTGCCTTAAAGACCTCAAAAAGGCATAAACGCAAAAACACCCGCCGGTTATCGGCGGATGTTTTCTGTTGTAGCGCTCCCTCCTGGGCTCGAACCAGGGACCCTCTGATTAACAGTCAGATGCTCTAACCGGCTGAGCTAAGGAAGCTTTTTTTCTAGCCGAAACACCGGTTGTTGTTGTTTCGGAGTGCAAATCTACAACGGGCTATTAAAGAAACGCAAGCCTTCACCCATTTTTTTTCAAAAAAATATGCGTCGGCTCAGTTCGTAATATTGAGAATATTGCCTTGCAGACTGGTACTGTATTGTTTAAGTGGCCGCGGGGCGGGACCGCCCGTTATTTGACCCTGCAAATCGAATTGCGAGTTGCAGCACGAATCGCGCATAAAAAGCCGCGACTTGTCCAGGCTGACCGTAGCGCAGGCATCGTACGGGCGGTAAGGGCAGTTGCGCTCGAAGGCTAAATAGCTGTTTGCGTTCTGACGCACGACGATGACGCCCTTCACGCCGCCGGTACCGGCCGGGCCCTGCACGGGCAGCATCACGGCCCCGTTATTTGCACGCAGGTTCACGTACTCCTGGTTGGTGAGCACCAGGCTCAGGTTTACCGGTGCGTAGGGAATGAGCGGCTGGTCGTCATTTTTAGCGCCGCATGCTGCTGTGCCCAGCATTAGGCACAAAATTATAAATACGGGGAGGCGCTGCATAGGAGGATGAACTAGATGAGGGGCTTGCGAAGCGTTTGCCGAGGGCTGCGGATTTCCGCGAGCCTGCTTGTTGCAAACGAAAACCGGCCCCGCTTATTTCTTGAACAGCGAGTTCACGAACGTGTGGCGGTCAAATAGCTGCAAATCCGTCATCTTCTCCCCCACCCCGATGTAGCGCACCGGAATGCTGAGCTGGTCCGAGATGCCGATGACTACGCCGCCCCGGGCCGTACCGTCGAGCTTGGTGATGGCCAGGGCCGTGACTTCGGTGGCTTTGGTGAACTCCTTGGCTTGCAGGAAGGCATTCTGGCCGGTGCTGCCGTCGAGCACCAGCAGCACCTCGTGGGGCGCGTCGGGAATCATCTTCTGCATCACGCGCTTGATTTTGCTCAACTCGTTCATCAGGTTCACCTTGTTGTGCAGGCGGCCGGCGGTGTCGATGATGATAACGTCAGCACCCATTTCCACGCCGGTTTTCACGGCATCAAAGGCCACGGAGGCGGGGTCGGTGTTCATGCCGTGGCTCACTACGGGCACGCCCACGCGCTGGCCCCAAATGATGAGCTGGTCGACGGCAGCGGCGCGGAAGGTATCGGCCGCGCCCAGCACCACTTTTTTGCCAGCCGAGTGGAAGCGGTGGGCCAGCTTGCCAATGGTGGTGGTTTTGCCCACCCCATTCACGCCTACCACCATAATCACGAAGGGCTGGCCGGTGCTGCCCGCGCTATCAAGCACGGCCGTGGAGCCAGACTTATTATCTTCCAGCAGGGCCACAATTTCCTCGCGCAGAATGCGGTCGAGCTCGCCGGTGCTCACGTACTTGTCGCGCGCCACCCGGGCCTCGATGCGGTCGATGACCTTCACCGTAGTATCGATGCCCACATCGGCGTGTACCAGCAGGGTTTCCAGGTCGTCAAGCACAGACTCGTCCACGGTGCTTTTGCCCACCACAGCCTTGCTCAGTTGCTCGAAGAAGTTGGTTTTGGTCTTTTCCAGGCCGGCATCAAGCGAGGCTTGCTGGGCAGGAGTTTCCTTGTCCTTTTTAAAAAAATCGAAGAGGCCCATGGGGGTTCTGTCATGCTGAGCCTGCGAAGCAACTTATCACGTTCGCAGCACTCGGATTGGTAACTCTACTAAAAGCATCCCGGCTGAGTTGCTTCCTTGGCTAACGCCGACCTTCGGCTCGTCAGCAGAACAAAAGTGAGCATACCAAAAGGTATTACACGCAAAAAGTCCCACGAAGGTGGGACTTTTTAAACTTTTACAAAGCCGAAGCCGGCTGGCAACTATTTGTTACCGGTAGCCAGGTAGTCCTGCACTTTGTCAAGCAACACCATTTCCTCGCGGAAGGTGTAGGCTCCGGTTTTCTCCGATTTAACGGCACGAATTACTTTCGCCCAGTTCTTGGCGTTTTCAACGGTTTTCAGCGTTGCTACTACTTTCTTAGCCATTGTTCAGGTTATTTAATTTCCTTGTGAACAGTCATTTTCCGCATAATCGGGTTGAATTTCTTCAGCTCGATGCGCTCAGGGGTGTTCTTGCGGTTCTTGGTGGTGATGTAGCGCGAGGTGCCCGGCAGGCCCGAGGTTTTATGCTCGGTGCACTCCATGATAACCTGCACCCGGTTTCCTTTCTTGGCCATCTCGACGGGGGTGTATGTGTTTTAAAATTTAGGACTGCAAAGGTACGGGTATTTTTGGAAATTACAACCCTCTAAGTAGCATAAGCTTTAGCTTGTGACGAGCACAGCGAGTTCTTGCACCTGCTGTTTCAACGCCGGAACTCGCTGCGCTCGTCACAAGCTAAAGCTTATGCTACGTGGTTCAGCTACTTCAGCTCCGGCAGCTTAAAGCCTTCCAGGGCGCTGGGTTCGGCCATTAGCTTCTCAATGTCGGCCACGGTGCGCGGGGCTTCGGCCGACAAATTCTCGTAGCCGGTGGCCGTTATCAGGGCATCGTCTTCGATTCGAACGCCGATATTCCACCACTTGGGGTCGCAGGGCGAGCCGGCGGGGATGTAGATGCCGGGCTCGACGGTGATGACGTTGCCGGCTTGCAGCGGGCCGTAGCTGCCGCTGTCGTGCACGTCGAGGCCGAGGTAATGGCTGGCTCCGTGGGGGTAATAGCTACGAAATTCCTCCTTCTTTTTGATGATGCCGAGCTTTTGCAGGCCGGCGGCTACTACTTCCTGGGTGGCTTTGTTGGGGGCATCGAATGGCGCGCCGGGCCGGCAGGCGTCGAAACCTGCCTCTTGGGCGGCCAGGACCAGCTCGTAAATCTGGCGCTGGGCGGGGCTGAAGGTGCCGGAGGGCGGCGCGGTGCGCGTGACATCGGCGGAGTAGCCGTGGTATTCGGCCCCGCAGTCCATGAGCACGAGGTCGTTGTCGAGGCGCTGGCGGTCGTTGGTTTCGTAGTGCAGGATGCAGCCGTTGGCCCCGCCGCCCACAATGCTGGGGTAGCCTTGGAACTCGGCCCCGTAGCGGCGGTACACGTACTCGTGCAGGCCCTGCACGTCCATTTCGCCCATGTCGGGGCGTAGCAGCTTCAGCACCTCGCGCTGGCCCTGGGCGCTGATGCGGATGGCGCGCCGCAACAGGGCCAGCTCCTCGGGCGTTTTGATGGCGCGCAGGTCGCCGAGCTTTTCGCCCAGCGTGGCATCGTCCAGGCGGCCGGGCGGGTTGGCATCGATGGCGGCCTGGCGGGCGGCATCGGTAGTAGCGGCCAGGTAGGCACCGATAAGCGGCGTGGTACCGAGGGCCGGCGTTTCCTTCACCTGGCTGCTCAGGTATTCGGCAACGCGCCTAGCATTGCGCATGCCGTTGCGGCGGATGATGCTGTTGAATTCGGTGACGGCCGGGTTGTAGTCGGCCGGCACACCGGCCTGCTGGCGGAAGGTGGCCACCAGGCTGTGCAAATCGGCGGGGTTGGCAAAGTCGTCGCGGGTGTCAGCGGGCAGGTTGGGGACCAGGATTTTATCAAAACCAGCCCACTTGATGCCGGCGGCGGCGAAGTCTTTGTTGTCGGCGGCGTATTGCAGGGCCAGCTGCGATTTGGCCCCGGCAGCGCCCAGGCGGCGGCCGGTCCACTGCTCGCGGGCGGGGTTGCGGGGCTGGGTGAACAGGGCTTCGGTCACGCCGGGCTGGCCGCCCACGGTGCGCGGCTCCTTGAAGAGCAGCAGCACGGCATCGGGCTCTTCGTAGCCGGTGAGGTAGTGGAAATCGGGGTTTTGGTGGTAGATGTAGTCCACGTCGTTGGCCCGGTTGCGGACGGGTGCGGCGAACACCACGGCCACGCTATTGGCGGGCATTTGGGCCCGGAGCAGCTCGCGCCGCTGCTTGTGGAAGGCGGGCGTCAGGAAATCGGTGGGCCGGGCGGGGGCCGGGTTATTGGCCAGCGGCCCGGGGATGGAAGTGGGGGCCTGAGCCGAGACTGCGAAGCTCAACAACCCCAGCAAACCGGCAAAAACCACTGAGGAAACTGGTTGCCACGGCCGGAGCGGCCAAAAACGGGAAGAGAGCCGCATGAGCATCAGGGTTACGATAACAATCAGACTACCATGCAAGGTAGCCGCTAACAGACAAAGCCAGCGCCGATACAGTTGCCCGGGAGGACAAACGTATCGGCGCTGGCTTTAAATCAGATTAACGCTTCTAGTAACTGGTTTCAGATTATTTCAATCGAACCAGAAACAGAAACAGAAAACGGCAACCTAATTTCTAGTAAACGATGAAGCCCTGCTCCTTCGCCTTCTTCAGGACGGCCATAATGCCATTCTTGTTGATGGTGCGGATGGTGGAGGTAGCTACTTTCAGGGTCACCCAGGCATCTTGCTCGGGGATGTAGAAGCGCTTTTTCTGCAGGTTCGGATAGAACTTGCGCTTAGTCTTGTTGTTAGCACGCGAAACGTTGTTACCAACGCGGGTACGCTTGCCGGTCAAATCACAAACACGGGCCATGATATCGAAGGGTTAAATTTTATTACAAAGCAGGGAAACGGGCCGCAAATATCGGCAAAAGTCTGGCATTCACCAAACGCCCGGCCCTTATTTCCGGTCAGATGCGCCCTGAGCGCCTGGTTTGGGCTTAAAATTCCAGGGGCAGTGGCGGCAGCCGCTCTGGCAGCAGCTGCCCCGGCGGCGGTGGTACTGCGCAGTGAAGACGAGGTAGCCTTCGGGCGTATAGTAAAAATCGCCGGGCTGGAGCGGCTGAGGGACGGGAGCAGGCATAGGGGAATCAAAGGTAGGGCCGGTGGCGTTGAATGGCTGAGGTGTTGTACCTTGTGCTACTGAAATTTGCAATTCATTCTATGAAAACGCCTACTTATTTTATGCTGTCGCTTCTGGCTACGGCCACCGTACTGCTGGCACTGCCGGCTGTGGCCCAAATCCTTACGCCGGTGGTATTAACTACTGCCACAGCCCCGGCCGGGGTGCGCCCGGCCCTGGCCCGCGACGAAACAGCCTTGGCCGACCCCGTGCGCGAGGCACTGCGCACGCTGCCCCAGGCCAAGAAGAAATTTCTGGCCGGCCTACCCATCGGCGACCAGTTTTTGCTGTCGGTGCGGGTGATTGCCACGGATACCAGCTTCCGGCAGGCCTCGGTGCGGGTGCTGGGCTGGCACGGCAACACGGTGCAGGCCCTGCTGCTGCCCGACACCACTGCTTCAGCCACTACTATGGCCGAGCCCACGCCGGTTACTTTCCCCGAAACCGCCGTGGTGGACTGGACCCTGCTGCGGGCCAGCGGCCGCGAAGAAGGCAACTACGTGGGCCGCTACACCGACACCGCGCACCAGCTGGAAGGCATGCGCCTGCGTTAAGGCTGAATAGCGGGCGGGGTGAAAGTTCGTAATTTCGTGCCTCATCAACTCCCACCTGTGCCATGTCCGCCACCTCCTCCCCCACCGCCACGTCCAGCCGCGCCGAGCAGCTTATGCAGCTCGAAGACCAGTATGGCGCGCACAACTACCACCCCCTGCCCGTGGTACTGAACCGAGGCGAAGGCGTGTACCTGTGGGACGTGGACGGCAAGCAGTATTTCGATTTCCTTTCGGCTTACTCAGCCGTGAACCAGGGCCACTGCCACCCGCGCATTATTGAGGCGCTGACCAAGCAGGCGCAGCAGCTCACCCTCACGTCGCGGGCTTTTTTTAATGACCAGCTGGGCGCGGCAGAAAAGCAGATTTGTGAGCTGTTCGGCTACGAGAAAGCGCTGATGATGAACTCCGGGGCCGAGGCCGTGGAAACTGCTCTTAAGCTGGCCCGCAAGTGGGGCTACCAGGAAAAAGGCATTGCCCCGAACATGGCCCAAATCATTGTGGCCGAGCACAACTTCCACGGGCGTACTACGGGCATCATTTCCTTCAGCACCGACGGCGACAGCACGGGTGGCTTCGGGCCGTTTGCGCCGGGCTACCGGGTGGTGCCCTACAACGATATGGAGGCCCTGGAAGAGGCGTTGCAGGACCCGCACGTGTGCGGCTTTCTCATTGAGCCCATTCAGGGTGAGGCGGGCGTGATGGTGCCCTCGGTGGGCTACCTGGCCCAGGCGGCGGCGCTGTGCAAGGCGCACAACGTGCTGTTTATCACCGACGAGATTCAGACCGGCCTGGGCCGCACCGGCAAGCTGCTGGCCTGCGACCACGAAGCCGTGCGCGGCGACATTCTTATCCTGGGCAAGGCCCTGAGCGGCGGCGTGCTACCGGTGTCGGCGGTGCTGGCCGACGACCACATCATGCTCACCATTCAGCCGGGCCAGCACGGCTCTACGTTTGGCGGCAACCCCCTGGCCTGTGCCGTAATGCGGGCCGCGCTGGATGTGCTCATCGACGAGAAGCTGGCCGAGAATGCAGCCCGCCTAGGCGAGATATTCCGCCAGCGCATGCGCCAAATCCAGGCCCAGCGCCCCGAAACGGTGGACCTGGTGCGCGGCAAGGGCCTGCTGAATGCAGTAATTATCGTGCCCGCCGAGGACGGTCGCACCGCCTGGGACGTGTGCGTGACCCTGATGGAGCGCGGCGTACTGGCCAAGCCCACGCACGGCGACATCATCCGTTTTGCCCCGCCGCTGGTGATTACCGAGGAGCAGCTACACGCCGCCTGCGACGTGATTGAGGAAGTGATTCTGGCGTTCTAAGCTGCCTGTCATCCTGAGCTTGCGAAGGACCTTAGCACACCCAAACAAAACGTTCGGATGCGATAGGGTCCTTCGCAAGCTCAGGATGACAGCTTTTTTGTGGCCCTCATGCCCAACACCAACCTTTCCTACTGGGAGCACCAGTCCTTCTTCGGCACGGCCGATGTCGCCATCATCGGCGCGGGACTGGTAGGCCTGACGGCGGCCATCTACCTGAAGCAGCAGCGGCCCACCTGGCGCGTAGTGGTGCTGGAGCGCGGCGCGCTGCCCAGCGGGGCATCGACCAAAAATGCTGGCTTTGCGTGCTTTGGGTCGATTTCGGAACTTTTGGAGCAGGAAAAGCGGGGCGATTTACAGGCCGTGGTGGCTGCCCGCTGGGCCGGACTGGCCCGGCTGCGGGCGCTGCTGGGCGATGCCGAGCTGGACTACCAGCCGGTGGGCGGCTACGAGCTTTTTCGGCACGAGGAAGCGGCCCTGGCGGCCGAGTGCCGGGATAAAATCGACTATTTCAATGCGCTGCTGGCCCCGGTGGTGGGGCACGCCCGCACTTTCCGCGATGCCAGTGCCGAAGCCGGGCAATTCAGTTTCGGGGGCGTGGGTACACTGCTGAAAAACGACCACGAAGGCAGCCTCGACGCCGGCCGCATGATGCGCGCCCTGCTGGCCCGCGCCTGGGCCGCCGATGTGCCCGTGCTCACCAGCTGCACCGTGGAAGACGTGGAAACCACCGCCACCGGCCACCACCTGCGCCTGGCCAACGGCGCGAGCGTGGTGGCCGGCCAGGTGCTGCTAGCCACCAATGCCTTCGCTACCGAGCTGCTGCCAGAGCTGGCCGTAAAGCCCGGCCGAGGGCAGGTGCTGGTGACCGAGCCGCTGCCCGGCGTGCACCTGCCCGGCACCTTCCACTACGACCACGGCTACGCCTATTTCCGCCAGCTGGCCGACCACCGCATCCTGCTGGGCGGCGGGCGCAACCTGGATTTTGCAGCCGAAGCAACCACCGCGCCCGGCCTCACGCCCAGGGTGCAACACTACCTCGAAAACCTGCTGCATGAGGTGATTGTGCCCGGCCAGCGGCCCCGCATCGACTACCGCTGGAGCGGGGTGATGGGGTTCGGGCCGGCGCTGGCGCCCATAATCGATTGGGTGCGACCGGGCGTGCTGGCCGCCGTGCGCTGCAACGGCATGGGTGTGGCCCTAGGAGCGGGCATCGGTTGGGAGGCGGCCGAAAAGCTGGCCGATGGGTAGCGGAAACCGGCCAATATTCGTACAGCCCTGCTCAGACCTTACCTCCGGCTTCTCACTATGCTTTTTGCTACGCGCCCCCGCTTGTTTCACTCCCGTTTGCTGGCTTTGCTGGTGGTAGCCGGCGGCCTGGCCAGTGGCTGCCAGAGCAGCCGGCCCAGCTTCTCATTTCAGCCCGCACCGGGGCGGGCGCGGGCAGTGGATTTGGAGCAGCCCGCAGCAACAGAAACCAAGGTCATAGCAGCAAGAGAGCCGATTTCTGCCGTAGTGGCCTCCCGGCCAGCGGTGGTGCAGCGGGTGCGTCAGCAGCCGCAAACAGAAATTCAGCAAGCCCCAAAACAGGCTGTAGTTACGCCCGAAAACCTGACGGTGGCGCGGGCTTCGGTAGTGCCGCACCGCCGTCCGCTGCTGGGCCGCGCCCACGCTACGGCCGAGGCCGGGCTGGGCACCACGGTGCTGGGCGTGCTGGGGCTGGTGGTGCTGCCCATTGCCCTGATTGGGCTGGCCATCAGCGGCGGCGGGCTGGTGTGGGGCATTGTGGCGGGGGCGGCGGCGCTGGCGGTGCTGGTGGCGTACATCGACCCGTTTGGGCGGCGGTAAGGTTTCGGGCCGAACTTTGTGGCTTCGTTTTGCTTTTACAGAACGTTTGATTTTCTTTTTTCACGTTCCGGGCGCAGCCCCGGCGTCATCGATATATGCTCCCAACCCACCGCCCCCGCCGCAACCGCAAGTCCGAAGTTATCCGCGACATGGTGCAGGAAACCCGCCTCACCACCCACGATTTTATCTTTCCGCTCTTCATCATCGAAGGCCAGAGCCAGAAGCTGGAAGTGAAATCCATGCCCGGCATTTACCGGTTTTCGGCCGACCGCATTATCGAAGAAGTGGGCCAGTGCGTGGAGCTGGGCATCAAAACCTTCGCCCCTTTTCCCAGCATCAATGATGCGCTGAAGGACCGGCTGGCCAAGGAATCGGCCAACCCCGAAGGCTTGTACCTGAAAGTAGTGGCCAACATCAAGCGCCAGTTTCCGGAAGTGGTGCTGATGACCGACGTGGCCATGGACCCCTACAGCAGCGACGGCCACGACGGCGTGGTGGATGCCGAGTCGGGCGAAATCCTCAACGATGCGACCCTGGAAGTGCTCGGCCAGATGGCCCTGGCCCAGGCCCGCGCCGGGGCCGACATCATCGGGCCCAGCGACATGATGGACGGCCGCGTGGCCTGGATTCGGCGGGTGCTGGACGAGAATGCCTTCCAGCACGTGAGCATCATGAGCTACACGGCCAAGTACGCGTCGGCCTTCTACGGCCCGTTCCGCGATGCTTTGGATTCGGCCCCCAAAAAAGGCGATAAAAAGAGTTACCAGATGAACCCCGCCAACAAGCGTGAGGCCCTGCGCGAGCTGGCCCTAGACGAGGCCGAAGGCGCCGACATGGTGATGATAAAGCCCGCCCTGAGCTACCTGGACGTGATTCATGCCGTGAAGGAGCGCACCCACCTGCCCGTAACGGCCTACAACGTATCGGGCGAGTACGCCATGGTGAAAGCCGCCGCCCAAAACGGCTGGCTCGACGGCGAAAAGACAATGATGGAGGTGCTCACCAGCATCAAGCGCGCCGGGGCCGATGCCATTCTGACCTACTTCGCCAAGGAGGCGGCCGCTGTGCTGCGCCGGGGCTAGTTGGCTTGCGGCCTGAGTAAAAAAAGTGGTTCCGGCAGGGCTCGAACCCGCATTGGCTGGTTCGAAGCCAGCAGTCCTATCCATTGAACGACAAAACCAGGTAATGGCAGCAAATATATCAACGGCCGCCACTTCCGTGCACATTCGCCGCGCGACGGTGGCCGACCTGCCCGCCCTGCTGGCCCTGGTGCGGCGCGTAGTGCCGCTGATGCAGGCCAGCGGCAATCTCCAATGGTCGGCCGACTACCCGAACGAGGCCGTATTCACGGCTGATATCGCCCAAAAACACCTCTGGGTAGCCGAGCTAGACGGGGCCATTGCCGGCGTGGCCGCCCTCACCCAGGACCAGGACGCTGAATACGCCCAGGCCGACTGGGACGCAACCGAGGCGGCCCTCGTCACGCACCGCCTGGCCGTGGACCCCGCCGCGCAGGGCAAAGGCGTGGCGCTGGCCCTCATGGAGCAGGCCGAAAAGCAGGCCGTAGCGCAGGGCTTAAACGCTTTGCGCGTCGATACCAATTCCGAGAATGCCGCCACGCAGCGGCTGTTTCCGAAGCTGGGCTACCGGTTTGCGGGCGAGATTACGCTGGGGTTTCGGCCGGGGCTGCGGTTCTTCTGCTACGAGAAGCGACTGGGGTAATGGAAGTGTTCCGGCTCGGCTTGGTAGTAGTGTTGCTCGGGCTGGGCATGATTTACAGCGAGCGGGCGGGCAAACTGACTGCGGCCGCAGCCGGGACCGGCGGGGCATTGGGCCTGTTGATTTACCTCGGCAGCGGCTTTGCGGGGCTGGCGCTGTTGGCGCTGTTCTTCGGCCTCGGCACGGCGGCTTCCAGCTGGCGCGTGGCCGACAAGCGCCGCCTCGGGCTGGCTGAAGAAAACAAGGGCCGCCGCACGGCCGGGCAGGTAGTGGCCAATGCTGGCGTGGCAGGCCTGCTGGGGCTACTGGCCTGGCAATATCTGCCCGCCGCTCCGCTGGCCCAGCTCATGCTGGCCGGCAGCCTCGCCGCCGCCACGGCCGACACGCTTTCCTCGGAGCTGGGCAACGTGTATGGCCGCCGCTACTACAACATCCTCACGTTGCGGCCCGACATACGCGGCCTCAACGGCGTGGTGAGTCTGGAAGGCACGGCGCTGGGGCTTGCGGGCACGGCCGTGCTGGCGGCGGCCTACTGCCTGGGCTTTGGGGCTGAGTGGGCGGCGTTTGGGTGGCTGCTGGTGGCGGGCACGGCCGGCAATCTGGCCGATTCGGTGCTGGGCGCTACGGTGGAGCGGCGGGGCTGGCTGGGAAATAATGCGGTCAACTTCCTCAATACCCTGACCGGGGCGCTGGTAGCGGGTGGGCTGGGGTGGTGGCTGGGTTAGCAATTGGTGGTGAGCCTCGGTTAAGGTCAGCGTAACGGAAAGTCTTTGGCTAGCATCGTGCGAAGCTGCCTCTCCAATACAGCCTGATTTAATGGCTCGCGCTCGGCGGGCGGTGGTGTATGATTGTAGTACACAATAGCTTTTTGCTGTCGGTCGTAGATGAATAAGCAGATAATCGACTTGGCCTTGATAGCAATAGGCACCATCATTCCCATTGTCAACACTCCTACGCCAATGGATTTGGCTACTTGTCCGCTGTAGTTGTTCGGTGTGCGAGTGAAGCCCTGCGTGGCAGTGACCAGAACATACCGCTGGTTCTGCGTGGAAAGCAGGTAGTCGAGCGTCGGCAAGTTTGCGCCAGTGTCCAGGCGCATACGCTTGTCAATGCCTTCCACGGCCCGGTAAATC
Source organism: Hymenobacter artigasi (assembly GCF_012275535.1). Classification (GTDB taxonomy): domain Bacteria; phylum Bacteroidota; class Bacteroidia; order Cytophagales; family Hymenobacteraceae; genus Hymenobacter; species Hymenobacter artigasi. The sequence continues at coordinate 44,802 of NZ_JAAVTK010000016.1, forward strand.
TCCTGCCGCGCCGCAGCTTGCAGCGAATCGGAAATTGTCATTTCGCCGCGCAAATGCAGTTCGGCTTGATGACTAACCAGCAGCTCCCGCAGCAACCGCACCGACTCAGCCGATGCCTCCGCGCTTAGGCGGGGCTGATTGCCGGTTTCAATGGTAGCAATCTGCGCCACGGGTGAAGCAAATGGGATTGCCTGCACATCGGCCGCCCTGAACCCCGGCCGCGTTATACCTGACGTGGTAGCGCAGGCAGACAGTAGCCCGGCCAATAGCACGAGGCCCGGAATGTATCGCATAATGAAACGTGTAGAAAGACTAGCACGGCGCTGCTAAAATACCGTAGTGGCTGCAAGCTACTGCGCAAACGGCCAGCGCCTCAAACTCCGGCTCCACAGCAGAAACGCCCCCGTGCCCAGCGCCATCATGCCCAGCGCGGCCACTTGGAAATACAGTTTAAAATGCACGCCGCCCCACGTCACATCGGCCGGCGCGATGCCCACGAACACGAACAGCCACACGATGATAGCCAGGATAACGGGCAGCGGGTAGAGCGGCATTTTGAACGGCAGCGCACTGGTGCCACGCCGCTTCCGCAGCAATATCAGGCCCACGGCCTGGCCCACAAACTGCACCAGAATGCGCATGGCCAGAATGGCCGAAATCACCTCGCCCAGCCGGAAGAGCAGGCTGAACACGAAGCCTACGCCGCCCAGCAGCAGCAGCGACACGTAGGGGAACTGCTTGGTGGGGTGCAGCTTGCCGAACACAGGCAGAAACTCGCCATCGGCCGCCGCCGCGTAGGGGATGCGCGAGTAGCCCAGCAGCACCGCAAACAGCGACGCGAACGCCACCAGTAGCACCATGGCCGTGGCCACGTTGGCCGCGGTGGGGCCGTACAGCCGCTCCATAAATACGCTGATGATGAACTGTGACTTGTCGCCGGCGCCGGCCTGCCAGCTTTGCACTTCCTGCCACGGAATGACGGTGCCCACGCTCCAGTTCAGCAGCAGATACAGCGCCGCGATGCCCAGGATGCTCAGGAAAATGCTGCGCGGGATGACGCGCTGCGGGTTCACAATTTCGGCCCCGAGGTGGCACACGTTGTAGTAGCCCAGATAGGAATAGATGGTTTTGACGGCCGCCTGGCCCATTGCAGCCGAAATGAGCAGCCCCGGCAGGGCCGAAAAACCGCCCACCGGGAAGATATCGACGTGGTGGTTGGGGTGCGTGACGCCGCCGAAAATCAGCCAGCCCATCAAACTCAGTACGCCCACCCACAGGGCCACGCCCAGCTTGCCAATGTCCTCGATGCGGCGGTAGAGCAGCACAATGAGCAGTAACACCACTGAACCGGCCACGGCCTTGGGCTGCCACCATTCGGTCATGGGCACGAGGTAGCCGAAGTACTGGGCGAAGCCGATGGCCCCGGAGGCCAGCACCAGCGGCGACTGGATAAGCGTTTGCCACACGTAGAGAAACGACATGTAGCGGCCCCACTTCTGCTCGCCGTAGGCCAGCTTAAGAAAGCGGTAACTGCCGCCGGCTTCGGGGTAGGCCGCGCCCAGCTCGCTCCAAATAAGGCCATCGACGGAAGCCAGGGCCGCGCCCACCAGCCAGGCCAGCAGGAAATTGGGGCCCATGAAGCCCATCACGAGGGGCAGGGTGACAAAGGGGCCAATGCCCACCATGTCAATCATGTTGAGGGCGGTAGCTTGAACCAGGCCGAGGCGGCGCTGCAAAGTAGGTGCGGACATAGGAACGAAAGTACCGCCTGTGTGCGGTACCGTGGACTCTGCGAGTTCGCGCGGCTGAACGTTCGTATGACCGCAGATGCGCGGACTCGCAGAGTCCGCGCTACGTTTTACCAACCCCCATCGCCTTGCCTTCGTACCCCAATGCGTCACTTCACGCAATGTTCATCAAAACCTAATGGCTGGTAGTTCTTCTAAAATCGTCGTCTACGGGGCCATTGGGGCTAACGTGGCCATTGCCATCTCCAAATTTGTGGCGGCCTATTTCACTGGGAGCGCGGCCATGATGTCGGAGGGCATCCACTCGCTCGTGGATAGCGGCAACGGCGGACTGATTCTTTTCGGGCTGAACCGCAGTGAGCGGCCGGCCGATGCCCGGCACCCCTTTGGCCACAGCAAAGACCTATATTTCTGGACGGTGATTGTGGCGGTGATGATTTTTGCCGTGGGTGGCGGCATGTCGCTCTATAAGGGCTATCAGTACCTGCAGCATCCCGCGCCCCTCACCGACCCCACCTGGAACTACTGGGTGCTCGGCCTGGCCATGCTGTTTGAGGGCACGGCCTGCGCGCTAGCCTACCGCGAATTTCGCAAAACCCAGGGCGCGGCGGGTTTCTGGCAAGCCCTGCGCGACAGCCGCGACCCGGCCGTATTTGCCATTCTACTCGAAGACATGGCCGCCCTGGTCGGCTTGGTGATTGCGCTGGCCAGCGTATTTCTCGGGCATTATTTCAATAATCCTTACTTCGATGGGGCCGCCTCCATGGCCATTGGCGCGCTGCTGGTGGGCATGTCGGTATTCATGCTGCGCGAAGCCCGGGGGCTGCTGGTGGGCGAAGGGGCCAGTCCCGAAGTGCTACGCGGGCTCGAAGCCCTAGCCAGCCAGGATGCGGCCGTAACGAAGCTGCGCGCACCCCTCACCATGTACCTCGGCCCCGCCGATGCCATCCTGGCCCTCGACATTGCGTTTCACGACCACCTCACAGCCGTGGAGATTGAGCAGGCCGTGGAGCGCCTGCAAACCGCCATCAAAGGCAAGTACCCCGAGTTCCGGCGCGTCTTCATCGAAGCCTCGTCCCTCAATGGCCAGCAGCGCCAAAAAGCCTCTCCGCTAACTCCCAGCTAGACCTTCTGCCAACGGCAACCCCATTTCCTCCGTACTTGCGCACCTATGGCCGACGCGAACGCATCCAAGACTTCCCTTTACGGCGGCATTGCCGCCAACGTAGCTATTGCCATCAGCAAGTTTGTGGCGGCGTATTTCACCGGCTCCTCAGCCATGCTCTCGGAGGGCATTCACTCGCTCGTGGATACCGGCAACAGCGGCCTGCTGCTCTACGGCACTCACCAGAGCCAGCGACCGCCCGATGCCGAGCACCCCTTCGGCCACAGCAAGGAGCTGTATTTCTGGGGCTTGATTGTGGCCGTGCTCATCTTTGCCATCGGCGGCGGCATGTCGTTTTACGAGGGTATCAAGCACATTCAGCATCCCGAGCCCATTGAAGACGCGAGCTGGAACTACGTGGTACTGGGCATTTCTTTTCTGTTCGAAGGTGTTGCCTTTTACCTCTCGGTGAAAGCCCTGCTGGCCCAGGCCGATACCAACGTGGGCTTCGTGAAAATGCTGCGCACGAGCAAAGACCCGGCGGTATTTGCCTCGGTGATGGAAAACCTGGCGGCCCTCGTGGGCCTGGCTTTGGCGGGCCTGGGCGTGTTCCTGGGGCATTTGCTGAACAATCCCTACTTCGATGGCGGGGCATCCATCGCCATTGGCTTGCTGCTGATGCTGGTGGCCATTTTTCTGGTGGGCCGCACCAAGGGCCTGCTGGTAGGCACCGGCGTAGATGCCACCACGCTGGCCAATCTGGAGCGCATTGCCCGCGACCAGCCGCAGGTGCGCGACATCCGCTCGCCCCTCACCATGTACCTCGGCCCAAACGACGTGATGCTGGCCCTCGACGTCGACTTTGCCGACAACCTAACGTCGAGCGAAGTAGCCACCGCCGTCGAGCGTTTGCAGGACGCCATTCGGGTGGAGCACCCGGAGGTAAAGCGCATTTTCATCGAGGCCAAGAACCTGGCAAATGCGGCTCCGGTAGAGGGGAAATAGCCTGTCATGCTGAGCATTCTGCGCATCAAGCAGAGACCGAAGCATCTCGCGTGTGGTAGTAATCCAATCGTTAAAAAAGGATTAATGGTGGCAAGCGAGATGCCTCGGCTGCGCTCGGCATGACGGTCAAAATAAGCCCAACGTTAACCCCGGCCCCACTTTTGCGGTAAACCCCCGGTGCGCCCGCCACAGCTACCGGGCTGACGCGGGCGGCCGCCTGTTCCACGCAGCCCCTTTGCTATGAAAGTTCCTACCCCCGTTGCCTCGCCGTTTCGCTCCTTTTGGTGGGGCGGCTATGAGTGCACCGACCAGCTCAACGCCTTCGGCTACCGCGTCGATTTCCTGCCCCTCACCGGCCATTTGCAGCTGATTGACGAAGATTATACCGACCTCGGCCCGTTCAACGTCCGCACTGTGCGCGAGGGCATTCGCTGGGCCCAGATTGAAAAAACGCCTTATCAATATGATTTCAGCACGGTAAAAGTCATGCTCGAAGCCGGGCAGCGCCACGGCATTCAGCAGGTGTGGGATTTGTGCCACTTCGGCTACCCCGACGACCTCACGCCGCTGCACCCGCTGTTTGCCCGGCGCTTTGCCGCACTGTGCCGCGCTTTCGTGGATTTCTACCGCAGCCAGCGGCCCGACGATGTGCTCATCGTTACGCCCATCAACGAAGTCAGCTTCATCAGCTGGCTCGGGGGCGATGCCCGCGGCACCACGCCCTACTGCCACAACCAGGGCTGGGACGTGAAATACGGCCTCATGCGCGCCTACATCGAAGGAGCCCACGCCCTGCGCGAGGCCGACCCCAGCATCCGCATGCTAAGCACCGAGCCGCTGGTACACATCGTGCCGCCGCTGCACGCCACGCCCCGCGAGCGCCGCTGGGCCCGTGAGGCCCACGACAACCAGTTTCAGGCCACTGATATGCTGGCAGGCCGCAAATGCCCCGAGCTGGGCGGGCGCGAAGACCTGCTCGACATCGTGGGCTTCAACTATTACTACGACAACCAGTGGCAGAACGGTACGCCCAATAAGCTGGGCTGGAACGATGACGTGCCCGACCCGCGCTGGGTGCCCCTGCGCAACCTGCTGCGCTCGGCCCACAAGCGCTACCGCCGCCCCTTCGCCCTCACCGAAACCAGCCACCCCGGCGTCGACCGCCCCCAGTGGCTGCGCATGATTGCCGAAGAATGCGGCGCCGTGCTTCGCGAGGGCCTGCCGCTGCAAGGCATCTGCCTCTACCCCATCATCGACCGTCCCAACTGGGACCACCTCGACCAGTGGCACCAGTCCGGCCTCTGGGATGCCGACCTCAGCCAGCCCGGCCCCGCCCGCGTGCTGCACCAGCCCAGCGCCGATGCTCTGCTGGCCGCGCAAGCCACAGTAGCCGAAGCAGCGCCCGTGCGCCGGCCCCGGGCGCTGCTGGTGTAGCGCGAACTCTGTAGTTCGCGTCCCCGCGCCGTTCACAAATTGTTGAAACGGCGCGGGGACGCGAACTACAAAGTTCACGCTACTGTATTTTTGGCGCATGGACGCCACAGTTTATCTGCCCACGCCCCTCGGCCCCCTCGCCCTCACCGGCTCCGACGCGGGCCTGAGCGCCGTCACGTTTCTTGAAGACACGGATGCTACCCCGACACTTCCAGCCGCAGTTCCGGACTGCCTGCGCCCGGCGCACCAGCAGCTGCAAGCATATTTTGGCCGCGAGCTACGGGAGTTTGACCTTACTTATGATTCCGATTTCGGCACCGATTTCCAGCGGCAGGTATGGCGGGCGCTGCTGGGCATCGGCTACGGCCGCACGGCCTCCTACCTCGACGTGGCCAAGGTATTGAACAATCCCAAATCCGTCCGGGCCGTAGGCGCAGCCAACGGCCAGAACCCGCTGGCCATCGTGTGGCCCTGCCACCGCATCATTGGGGCCGATGGCAGCCTCACGGGCTACGCCGGCGGCATGCACCGCAAGAAGTGGCTGCTGGAATTTGAGCAGCCGGTCAGACAGGGCGGGCTGTTTGGGTAGGAGGTGGATTGGTGGGTTAGTGGATTTCACAGACCTTATAAAATCAGCCTTCCGTCAACCCACCACCTCACTAACCCACCAATCCACACTACGCTCCCACCAGCTTCAGCAGGCCCTTATAGATAATGTTGTGCTGCCAATACAGTTGCAACACCATGGGAATGTGGTGTCTGCCCGGAATAATGGTGTACGGCGCGGGCTGTCCGGTCGCCTTCAGCCTATCACGGAAGCGCCCCGAGCTGCCGCTGATGCTCGGGTACGTTTCGCCACCGATGTAAAAAATGAACGGCGGCAGGTTGGGCTTAATCTTGTAGATGGGCGACATTTCCTTCCACACGGCCGGGTCTTTGCCGAAGGGCACGAGGTATTGGGCGTCGCCCTCATACTTCATTTCCTTGAGGTAGCTGTACATATCCAGCCCCGCCGGGTCGTCCATGATGGCGCCTTTTACCGGATTCTGAGGCAGACCATTTTTCGCTAATAATTCGTCATCGGTAGCCAGCAGGGCGGCCAGACCGCCGCCCGCCGAGTGGCCCATCACGAACACGCGCTGCGGGTCGCCGCCGTATTGCTTGATGTTGTTTACCGTCCAGGCCAGGGCGCGGGCGCAGTCGGCCGCCTGCTCGGGCACGTGCACGGGCGGGGCGAGGCGGTAGTTAATCACCACGGCCACCACGCCCTGCTTGGCCAGCCGCCGGCCGATGAAGGTGTAGATGTTCTTGTTGCCGCTCGTCCAGCTACCGCCGTGGATGAAGAGGACGACGGGATACCCGGCCCCGTTCGGCGCGGCTTTTTTGGGCGAATAAACATCCAGAATATGACGCTCCTTGTCGAAATCGGGGGCCGAGGCGGGCACGTAGGCCACGTCTTTGGTGCGGTGGCTGGGGCGGGCCACCACGTATTCGGTGGCCAGCATGATGACCACAACAGCCAGCAGTACGGCCACGGGAGTCAGCAAAAAGAAACGACGCATGCGCGGGGATTAAGCAGAAGGGCCTGCGGCCGAATGCCGGCGCAGGAGCTACACCTACGCCCGGGCCGGGCCGGCAGTTTGCCCAGCGGTGGCGCGGCACCGGGGCCGGGTGCTTGGCAGCATTGGCTTTATCTTTGTCAGAACGGCTGCTGGCTGGCTTTTTGCCGGGCCGGGCTTCCCTCATTTATTTATTCGCACCCGTGTTGATTTCTGCTTTGCCTAAGAATATTTCGGCGGCCCTGGCCGCCCTGCTGCTGGCAGGCCTGCTGGGAGCCGCGCCCGCCCAGGCCCAGCGCAAGGGCGCAGCCGCCCCCACCGTGAACGCCGATGGCAGCCTGGCCACCCCGGCCCCCAGCAAGCCCATGCGCCTGCAGCCCCTGTTCGGTGGCCTCAGCCCCACGCAGGCCACCCAGGTTATCGGCGAGGCGCAGCTCAAGGCCATCGCCGCCAGCTTCGCCTCCACGGCCGAAGCCAGCACGTTCTTCACCAACAAGGGCTACGAGTACCTGCGCGAAAACCAGCCCGACACCGCCGCCTACCGCTTCAACCTGGCCTGGCTCCTCAACCCCCAGAATGCCGAAGCCTACCGCGGCCTGGGCATCATCGCCAGCGAGCAGCCCACCCCCGACGCCGCCATTGCCCTGCTGAGCAAGGGCTTCGGCATTGCCCCCACCAGCACCCTGCTCATGAGCGATTTGGGCGCGAGCTACCTCATCCGCTACGGCCAGACCAAGAAGAAAAAGGACCTGACCATGGGCCTCACCCTGCTGCAGCGCGCCACCGCCGCCGACCCCACCAACGCCAATGGCTGGCAGCAGCTGGCCCGCGGCCTCTACTACCAGGAAAAGTATGCCGAGGCCTGGGATGCCGTGCACAAAGGCCAGAACGCCAGCGTCGGCAGCCTCGATTTCGACCTCGTCACCGACCTGCTGGCCAAGCTGCCCGACCCGCAGGGCACCTTCAAATAAACCCCGGCCGGCAGACGGATTTCAGCGGTTTAGGCGTTGGGTTCCGTATAGGCGTTTTTTGCTTCACTTTAGTTGGATAGTATGCGGTTTCGCTCGTTGATTTTTGGAGGACTGGCGGCTGGCGCACTTAGCAGCCACCCGGCCCTGGCGCAGTACCACCACCCCGTGCGGCACTACAACCGCCAGGAGCGGGCCTACTTCCGGGGGCCGCTGCACGTCACGCTAGGCGGCGGCACGGCCCTCTATAATGGTGACCTGGGCAACAGCCTCGGCGATAATTTCCTGGGCCCGGCCCTGAGCCTGGGCGTACTCTATCGCCTCACGCCGCACCTGCACCTGGGCAGTGAGTTCTCCTATGTGCAGATGGGCGCGCGCGACAAAGCCAAGGAGCGGGGCTATGCCTTCACCAGCACCAACGGTTTGGGCACGGTTTTCTTCCGGTTCGATTTATTGCCCGACGAGTCCGTTTTTGCCTCCTCCATGGCTGAAGCACCCGTTTTCCAGGTGTTTGTGCAGGGCGGCGCGGGGCTGCTGCTCTACAATCCGCAGGCTTACTACGGCACGGAGCGCGCCAATGGCAGCACGTCCTTCCTGCCGCCCGAGCGCAACGACTACCCGGCCCTGGCCGGCGCGTTCCCAGTGGGCGCGGGCTTCGGCGTGCGCCTTACCGATAAGCTGCGTGCCAACCTCGAAGGCAACTACTACTTCACCACCACCGACCAGCTCGACGACATCAACCTGCGCCTCGGCGGGGCCTCGGCCAGTAAAGACGGTTTCGGCACAGTGATGCTCAAGCTGGATTACTCGCTGAAATAAGCGCCCGGCGGGTGGGGCCGCCCCTTCGCTCCCCGACAAAACAAGCCCAACGAAAAAGACCCGCCAGCAATGCTGGCGGGTCTTTTCTATTAGCTTTTGCTCAGAGAGAAACCTACTCTTTCACAAAGCGCTGGTGGAACACTTTCTGCCCGTCGCTCACGCTCAGGGTGTACATGCCCTTGGCCAGGCCGCCGATTTGCAGCGTGCCGTTGCTGAAGCTGGTGCCGTTCACACGGGCACCACGGATGTCCGTTACCACCACGCTAGTTGCCTCGGCGTTGCCGGGTAGCAGCAGCTGGATGGCCGTAGTAGCGGGGTTGGGGTACACTTCCAGGGTGCGGGCCAGCTCGTTGCCAATGGGCGTAGCTTCGCCGGTGAGGGTGGCAGGAGCAAGCGCCGCGCCGCCGGTGATGTTCACCGTGTAGTCCTCGGCTTCGCCGTAGCTGAAGGTGCCGCAGCTGGTGGTGGCACTAGCGTCGCTCATCACAATGCGCAGGCGGGTCGCGCCGTTCTTGGCCGTGGCAGGCACCGTGAACGTGCCGCTCAGCGTGCCCGTGCTGGCGCTGCTGCCGCTCACTATCGTTTCACCGGCATCGGTGAATACACCGTTCTGGTTGTAGTCGATGTAGATTTTGAAGTACTCGGTGTAAGCCGTGCTGGCGAAACCAGCCGAGAAGCGGATGGTCTGCGACGAACCAGCGGCGATGCTCGTGCTCAGCGCGGTGCCGTTGTAGTAGCCGGCATCCGATGCCGACGTGCGGTTGATGCTGCCCAGATTCACAAGGTCAATCCACTCGTAGGACTGGCTGGTGCCCTTCACGGTGCAGTACGTGGTGGTCGGCGGAGGCGTAGTGCCACCGGCGGCAGCGCCCACACCCACGGCAAACCATGCGTTGGTCACGGCCGTTACCTGGGCCGAGCCGGCACCGTAGAGGTCGGTAGCCGCCTGAATGGCAAACGTCCGGGCCTGTGCGTAGGTCGAGCTGGCCGTCATGTACACGCTTTCCATGCGGTAGGTGATTTTGGCGGCGGCGTCGATGCCCACTCCGGTTACGGCGTAAGTGCCGCCGCCTTCGTTAGTGCCCGATTTGCCCACGGCCAAGATGTAGTACCAATGGTTGAGCACGCCCGAGTTGGTGTGCACACCGCCCTGGTCATTGGCATTGGAAGGCGACGAGGTAGTAGCTACCCAGTACTGGCCCTTGTAGTACGCGGGCTGGCCCAGCGACTTAGGGTCGCTCATCGAGCGCAAGGCGGCCTGCTGCTTGTCGATTTCCTCGCCAATGAGCCAGGTCGATTTCGCCTTCACACCGCCCGAGGTAAAGCCCAGGTTAGCCACGGCATATGCCTCAATCGAAGCGCCCCAGATGTCGGAAAGGCCTTCGTTCATGGCCCCCGATTCGTTGGCGTAGGTCAGGTTGGCAGTGGTTTCGCACACAGCGTGGCCAATTTCGTGGCCGCACACGTCCAGCGCCGTCAGGGGGCGGAAGCGCGTTGCGCCGTCGCCGTAGGTCATCACCGAGCCGTTCCAGTAGGCATTCTCGTAGCCTGCGCCGCCGGGCACATCGTCGAAATGCACGTAGCTTTTGATTTTAGCCCCGGCGTTGTTGTAGCTGTTGCGGCCGTGCACGTTCTTCCAGTAGTCGTAGGTGGCTTGGGCTCCCACGTGGGCATCGCCGGCCACGTTGTCGAAGTTGGCGTTGTTGTATTCGGCCGAGGTCCAGTTGTTGTCGGCATCCACGAAGTCGGTGGCGGCCGTGTAGCTGTTGCCCTTTTTGCAGTTATAGGTTTCGATGCCCAGGCCGCGGGTGGTGCCTTCGCGCAGGAAGTAGCCGCCCGTGGTGGTGCCATCGGCAATGGTGCGGCTGCCGCTGTAGGCGGTGGCAAACGTGCCGGTGGCCGCTGCATGCTTAATAATGGCATCCGTCATCACCACCGCGCCGTTGCTGGCATCAACGTACACAAACGCGCGGCTGATTGGCTCAGCGGCGTACACGTTGAATTTCCAAGCCAGCACCAGCGGGCCGTTTTCGGCGCTTTTGCGGTTGTCGCGCACAATTACCAGCTCGCCGGCAGGGCGGAAGGTGGCGGCGTCGGCCTCATTGGTTTGCCACATGTATTTGCTGGCACCCACGTGGGCCGTGGCGGCAGCCAAGGCGGCCTTTTCGCTCAGCGAAGGCGTGATGTTCAGGCCCGAAATCTTCTCAAAATCGCCGCTGATGGATTCTACCACACCGCCCTTGGCGTGCACCGTATAGTCGGCATGCTCCACGCGGATGCCCTGGTAGTACTGGGCAAATTTCTGGTGGGTGAAGCCCAGCTGGTCGGTTTCAACACTGCGCTGCACCATTTGGTCGGCAGTTGTGAGGCCCAGCTGCTGGCGCAGCACCTGGTCACTGCTGGCCCCGCGGTAGGCCATTTTGCCTTCGGCATTAAATTGTACCAGCACGGGCTGGTTGTCTTCGCCCAGCACTTTGGTCTGAATACGTGAGGCATCCTGAGCCTGTGCAGAAGTAGCTAACGCGCCAAACATAAGCAAGGCAGCGGCAGAGTATTGTTTTTTCATGGAATTAACAAAGTTGATTATGAGAAACCGGTTTGAGCATTTCTTAACGTTTTGCATCAAATCTGTCGCAACATAGGCAACTTTATCAGCGATAACCGTCAATCGTCATGAGTTTATCAATAATGCCCGAATCTTGCACGTTCCATGAACAAACAATGAAGCTTCAATTGCACTTAACCAAATTGTAACATTCCTTTAACCAGAATAACTATCTGGTTTGATTATTGCTACGGTTTTTTGGCGCTGAGATAGTCGGCGGCCAGCGTAGCCAAGGTTTTTACGCCCAGCGTGAGGCCGCTTTCGTCGATGCGAAAACCGGCCGTGTGGTGGTCGGCGGCGGTGGCGGGGTCCTGCCCTTTGGTCATGCCGCCCACGAAGAGAAACACGCCGGGCACCTTTTCCTGGTAGAACGAAAAGTCCTCGGCACCGGTCACGGCCTTGATTTCGTGGACGTTGGAGGCCCCGGCCACGGCTTGCAGCGTGGGCAGCATCTGGGCGGTGAGGGCGGGGTTGTTGATGGTGATGGGCACGTAGGGCTCAATGGTGACTTCGGCCGTGGCCCCGGCGCTCTCAGCAATGTTGGTGGCAATGCGGCGGATGCTGGCCCAGATTTGCTTTTGCACCTCCGGGTTCAGCGCCCGCACGGTACCCGACATCTCCACATCGGGCGGAATGACGTTGTAGCGCACCCCGCCGTTGATGGTGCCCACCGTGACCACGGCCGCGTCGTCAATCAGCTTTACTTCGCGGCTCACGATGGTTTGCAGGCCCATAATAATCTGGGCGGCGGTCACCACCGGGTCCACGCTGTACCAGGGAGCGGCCCCGTGGGCCCCTTTGCCGTGCACCTTGATGGTGAAGCGGTCGGACGAAGCCATTTCGCCGCCGGGCCGGTAATTGAGGTTGCCCACCTCAGTCTTGGCATTGATGTGCACGCCGAACACGGCATCGACCTTGGGCTTGTCGAGTACGCCTTCCTTCACCATGAGCTTGGCCCCGCCCTCCACGCCCGGCAGCGAGCCTTCCTCGGCGGGCTGGAAAATGAACTTCACGGTGCCGGGCAGGTCGGCTTTTACCTGGCTCAGCACCTCGGCCGCGCCCATGAGCATGGCGACGTGGGTATCGTGGCCGCAGGCGTGCATCACGCCCACGGGCTGGCCCAGGTAGGTGGCTTTCACCTTGGAGGCAAAGGGCAAATCGTTGTTTTCGGTGAGGGGCAGGCCGTCCATGTCGGCGCGCAGGGCCACCACCGGGCCGGGCTTGCCGCCCCGCAAAATACCCACCACGCCGGTGCGGCCCACGCCGGTCTGCACTTCCAGGCCCAGCTTTTTGAGGTGCGCGGCGATGATGCCGGCGGTGCGGGTTTCCTGGTTGCCCAGCTCGGGATGCTCGTGAATATCACGCCGCCAGGCAATGACTTTGCTTTCTTCCTGGGTGGCCAGCTGGGCAATACGGGCATCGAGGGCCGTATTCTGAGCGTGGGCGGTGGGAGCGGCGGCCAGCGCCAGCACAAGGCCGGCCGGCAAAGCAGAAAGTAAAAAGCGCATCATAAAATCAAGAATGAGGAATGAAAGCCGAGCGGCACGTTTCGGCCGGTAGGCAATGTTACGCCACCGTTGCCAACCAGCGCGCTACTGTTCAGCCTGGGACGTATTTTTGCGCGTTGGTTTACTGCCTTTCCATTAGCTGAACCCGTTATTTTTTGTGGCTACGATTCTGACGCCTGCCCCCCTGCCCCACCCCGTGAATGCCCCGCATCAGCCGGGCCGCCCACGCTCCTGGCCGGCGGCCTGGGCGTCGAAGGGTTTCCGCCTGCGGCTGGGTGCGGTGGTGCTGCTGCTGCTGGGCCTGCTGCCGGTGGTGCCGGGCTTCTACCATTTCATTCAGGCGCGGCCCGGCCAGCGGCTCGCCGACCCGCTGCTGGAGCTGCTGCCGGTGCACGATGTTTCGGCCCTCACGTTTGCGCTCATCTACGGGGCCATCGCGGCCACGCTGGCCTACCTGCTGCCCCGGCCGCAGCGGCTGTTGCAGGCGCTGTGGGCCTATTATTTCCTGCAATTGCTGCGCATGCTTACGCTGTGGCTGCTGCCGCTGGAGCCGCCCACCACGCTGGTTATCCTGCACGACCCGGTGATGGACCGCATTTTTGAAGTAACCACACAGCCCATCGTGCGCGACTTGTTTTTCTCGGGCCACACCGCCACCATGGTGCTCCTGACGCTGGTAGGCCGGGGCCGCAGCTGGCGCTGGGTGCTGGGCCTGATGAGCGTGGCCGTGGGCGTACTGGTGCTGGTGCAGCGCGTGCACTACTCCTATGATGTGCTGGCCGCGCCGTTTTTCGCCTGGGCCGCCTACTGGCTGGCTGGGCGCGTGTGCCGGAAGTAGCGCGGGCGAGCCGCTAAATGAATCAGCCCGTCATGCTTCGCTGCGCTCTGCATGACGGGCTGATAACAGCTTATCCTATAAATACTTCTCGTAAATGCCGGCGGCAATCTTCTCCACGATGCCCTTGGGCACCACGCTGGTGAGGCCAGCCGACACTTTATTGAGCACGCCGGGAATAATTTCGGCCTCGCCGGCCAGCAGGCCGTTCACGGCGGCGGCGGCCACGGCTTCGGGCGTCATTGACACCTTATTCGCGGTGGCTTGCAGCTCGGCACCCATGCCGGCGCGGTCGGCAAAACTGGTGGTAGTAGCGCCGGGACTCAGGCAACTAACCGATATATTACTGGTTTTCAACTCATAGCGCAAGCCGCGGCTGAAGCTCAGCAAAAAGGCTTTGCTGGCCGCGTAAAGCGTCAGCGAGGGCACGGCCTGGTAGGCGGCGGTGCTGGCCACGTTCAGGATGTAGGCTTTGGGGGTTTTGTGCAGCGCCGGTAGCAAGGCGTGGGTGAGGGCCACGGGCAGGTGCATATTCAGCTGCAGCATGTTCTGCTGCTCGGCCAGGCTGAGCTGCTCGAAGCGGCCCCAGAGGCCATAGCCTGCATTATTCACCAGCACGGCCAGCTGTTCGGTTTGCTGCATGGCCCAGGCGGCCACGGTTTCGGCAGCGGCGGGGGCGGCCAGGTCGGTGGCCAGCACTTGGGCCTGGCGCTTGTGCCGGGTGCCAATTTCGAGGGCCAGATTAGTGAGTTGGTCTTCGGACCGCGCCACCAGCAGCAGGTCGTAGCCGCGCTGGGCCAGGAGAAGGGCAATGGCCCGGCCAATGCCGCGCGAAGCGCCGGTAACGAGAGCGTAACTCATTTAACAATTATCATTTAACAGTTAACAACTCATTCAACAGCATCACACATTCAGGCAAATGCACAACTGAGCGCAGCATTGGCTGATAAATGTTAAATGATAATTGTTAAATGAATCTACTTCACCAGGTGCAAAAAGCGCAGGTAAAATGGCGTGGGGCTGTCCTCGCTCTTGGGCTGGTACTTGCCCGAGATGATGGGCACGTACATCACGCGGCGGCGGCTTTCGGGGCCAATGAGCGGCGACTGGGCTACACGGTGCCACATGCGGCCGTCGTGTACGGTAAGGTCGCCGGGCTCGGTTTCGATAGCCATTTCGTTGGGGTCGTAGTACACGTCCTTGTAGTACTTCTTGCGAAACAGCATCTTGTGCAGGCCCTGGCGGTGGGTGCCGGGTATCACGCGCAGGCCGCCGTTGGTGGCCTTGGTGCCGTCGAGGTGCAGGCCTACGTTGAGCATGGGGCCGATGCGCTTGCCGTAGAATACGTCGCGCAGCGAGTCGGTGTGCCAGCCCATCTGGCTGAATTCGGAGCCGGGCACGTTCACGTAGTGGTTCACCACGAGGCCGTCTTTTTCGTTTTCACCCACGCGGCCGCCTTCGGCTTCGAGGAGGGGAAAAAGGGCCTCGAAACGCTCGTCCTGAAGCAGCTCGTGCAGCACGGGGTGGTGCTGCGAGGCAAAGGCGAAGCGCTGCACAATGCGCGAGCCGTCTACGTCGTGGCCGTACTTAATGGGCACGCCGTTCACCTTTTCTACGCCTTCGGCCAGCCATCTGGCCTGCACGTCCTGCGTGGCCTGAAGGATTTGCTGAACGTATTCGGGCGAGGCGAAGGGCCGGAAGTGCAGGAAACCGTATTTAGTAAAAAATGCCCGTTGCTCGGCGGTGAGGGTGCTGCCGAGCGTGAAGCGTGGATAGTCAGAGGATAAGGCCATAACAGAAATTTGGCGGCCGCCGGGTATTCCCGGGCGACACACAAAGGTAATACGTCCGGCGTGGCCTGTGCCGATTTTTGGACACGGGCCGGAAGCAGCACGGCGGCTATAACCGCGCCGCCGCGCAGTAGTTTCGACGCGGCAAATACGCGTTCGGCGCGTGAATAGCTGGTGAATTATCGCCCCGGTGCCCCAGCGCGCTAACGGCTATCGGCCTGCAATGCTTTAACGCTCAATCCTTCTTCTGATGCCGGCCCCGGCCCGGGAGCACGGAGCCGGGGCCGCCGCACGCAAGGAAACGGCCACAACGGCGTTGGGAAGGAAGGACTAATCGCGAAGATTCCTATCTTTTCCCCCTCCAATCTGCCCGGCCGATGCTTTTGCTGCCCACTTTCAACGCCGTTTTACTGCCGTGTGCCGTGGGGCCGGAGGCTTTCCGTGCCCACGCGCAAGGCCATTTTTGCGACAGCTGCCAGCGAGTGGTGCAGGATTTCAGCCAGTCGGCAAACCCCGTGGCAGAACTGGCCGCCGCCCGCGCCGCCGCGCCCGACGGCCGGGTCTGCGGCAGCTTTCGGGCTGCGCAGGTGCAGCAGATGCCGCCGCCACTCACGCGGCGCTTGAAGTGGTTTCTGATGGCGCTGGTGCTGGTGGTAGGCCAGGGATTGACGGCGCGGGAGGCGCTGGCGCAGGTGCGGCGAACTACAATTGACTATACACAGCAAGTGGCTAAGCCGGAACGGGAGCGGCTTGCCGAGGCGAAGCGCGACTCATTAATGCGCAACTCATTAATACTAGATGAGACAAATCTGCCACCTTTTTTGGGGATGGTAGTCGAGCAAGTGCCGCGTTTTCGTGGCGGCGGTACCAGCTCACTGGTTAAGTACATTCAGCAGCATATAAAGTGGCCTTCTCATGCCGATACAGTCCACGTAAGAGGACGGCTATTTATTAGTTTCACGGTGGGCGAAGATGGATTGGTGCATAATGCTAAGGTGGTAAAAGGCCTGCATCCGCTGTTTGACGACGAAGCGTTACGCGTAGTGCGGTCACTAACTGGGTTTGAACCAGCCAAACAGAACGGCAAACCAGTGAGCATGGGCCTAACACTACCCATTACATTTGAGTCAAAGTAAGCGTAGGTATCTCATCCATTCTGCGCTTGATACATTACCTATTGCGGGAATTATTTTTTGGACATTCCGACCAAAATTCCGCACCTTCACTCCTGCTCTCCGCACCACTTCTAATTCCCACTTCCTTCATTCCCGCCGCCCTATGGTTTTCACGCCCAGCCCCATGCTTCTCAAGCTGCTCTACACCCGTGGCAGCCTGCACAACCTGCCCGAGAGCGCGGGTGTGGCCTTCAGCCTCAAAAACCGGCTCGACACCGTGAAGGTGACGGCTTTCAAGCAAGTGCAGATTGGCGATGTGGTGGTGCCGGCCGAGAAAATCCGGGTTGATTTGGGCAACGGCGAGCAGCGCGCCGCCACGGCCATCGATGCCGACGGGCAGGCCGTGGAGCTGCCCGTGGGCCGCGCCATCACGGTAATGGTCGACATGCCGGCCCTGCCCGAGGGCATTCATCCGGTGCAGATGTGGTTTTCGACCGACGTTTTCGGCGACCTTCATGTGGAAGTGGAAGATGCCATCGTGGGCGTGGCCAGCTCGCGGCCCCGCATTCCGCGCTCCGAGGAAGACGACTATTCCGAAGCTGCCATCGCGGCCCGGCAGCGCTTCGCCGAGCAGTTTGCCGATAAAGAGTTCAAGCACCTCAAGCACTACTCTTTCGACGCCCACCAGCTGCAGGGCAACTGCGAGCATTTCCTGGGCGTGGCCCAAATTCCGGTGGGCCTGGCCGGGCCGCTGACCGTGAACGGCGAGCACGCCCAGGGCGATTTTCTGATTCCGATGGCTACCACCGAGGGTACGCTCGTGGCCAGCTACAACCGTGGCATGCAGGTGCTCAACCTGTGCGGCGGCGTGAAGTGCACCGTGGTGGGCGATGCCATGCAGCGGGCTCCGGTGTTCGTGTTCGATGATGCGCGCGGGGCGCGGGACTTTGGCCTGTGGGTGGAAGAGAACATTGGCCTGATTCGGCCGCAGGCCGAAAGCACCTCCAGCGTGGCCAAGCTGCAGTACATCGACACGTACCTGAGCAACAAATTCGCTTACCTGCGTTTCAATTTCAGCACCGGCGACGCGGCCGGCCAGAACATGGTGGGCCGCGCCACTTTCGCTGCCTGCTCCTGGATTCTGGAGAACTACAAGGGCGCAAAAGTGGAGCATTTCTACCTCGAATCGAACTTCGCCACCGATAAAAAAGCCTCCCAAATCAACGTGATGCGCACCCGGGGCAAGCGCGTGGTGGCCGAGGCCGTGGTGAAGCGCGACATCCTGATGCAGCGCATGCGCGTGACGCCCGAGCAGCTGGCCTACCACGGGCAGGTGAGCAATGTGGGCGCGTTCATATCGGGGGCCAACAACAACGGCGCGCACTCGGCCAACGGCATCACGGCCATGTTCATTGCCACGGGGCAGGACGTGGCCAACGTGAGCGAGTCGTCGGCCGGCATCCTGTATTCGGAAGTGAATAAGGACGGGGATTTGTACATCAGCATCACCATTCCGTCGCTGATTGTGGCCACCCACGGCGGCGGCACCGGCCTGGCCACCCAAAACGAATGCCTGCAAATGCTGGGCTGCGTGGGCCGGGGCACGGTGCGCAAGTTTGCCGAGATAGTGGCCGGCGTGGTGCTGGCCGGCGAGCTGAGCCTGGGCGCGGCCATCAGCAGCTCCGACTGGGTGAGCAGCCACGAGCAGTACGGCCGCAACCGGTAGAAGCTTCTGATACAAATAGTTACCCTTTCCAACTTCTACTCAATGAAACTGCAAAAACTGGCCTTCCTGGTCGTTGGCCTGTGGCTGGGGGCAGGCCGTGCGCAAGCGCAGATGCAGTCCTCGCGCGAGCTTGGGGAGCTCGGGATGGACCTGTACCAGCGCGCCAATTCGCCCGATGCCCTGGCCCGAATGCGCAAGGACCTGGTGAGTGCCCCCGAAGCCTACCTGGAGGGCGCGGAGCAGCCCGGCACGTTGGTCTTGCTCGACAAGCGCCGGGTGCGGGTGCCGGCCCTGAAATACAACGTGGCCCTGCGCCTGCTCGAAGTGCGCGACTCGACCGGCAGCCACGTGTGGCCGCCCGGCAGCCTCGACGGCTTCTACCTGGGCCGGGGCAGCGAGGCGCGGCACTTCCGCAGTAAGCTGGTGCGCAACGGCAGCACCAAACTTGATTTTGTGGAAGTGCTGACCCAGTCCGACAACAGCCCCCTGGCCCTGGCCGTGCTACACAGCTACCGGCACCAGGATGCCCGCCTCGACCCCATACTGCGCACCGAAATTCAGCCGGAGCGCAACGAAATCGGCCAAACGGTATTGGCCGGCACCGACCTTGTGACCAAAGAACCCCTGCGGGCACTGCCCCTCAGCCAAAAGAACGTGAGCCAGTTCTTTGGCAGCCGCGCCCCCGAAGTAGCGGCCTGGGCCGCCACGCAGCACCTGAGCTACACCGACCTGGGCCAGGTCCTGCGCATGGTGGAATATTATAATCAGATATCCTTCAGGCAGCCCTAGAGCGGTTTTCAGGTTCGTGTACACGTAGCGCGAACTTTGTAGTTCGCGTCCCCGCGCCATCAGAGCCGTTCTAGTGGCGCGGGGACGCGAACTACAAAGTTCGCGCTACTGCCTGCTGGCCTCACAAGCTGTACACAAATCCGAAAACTGCTCTAAGGCGCTTTGCATAGCCGGCCGGGCTTGTCATTCCGAAGAAGGAGGAATATGACAACTGAGTTTCGACGACTGCACCCGGATTCCTACTTTACCGGATTATCAATTGAGCCCAGAGTGGCACGGTGCTTGAAATCGGGGCTTACACAGTAGGTAACCGCCTAATTATCGTATTTTTGACCTCCTCTGTAACGTTCACCTTCTTTTATTGTCTTTAGTGAAACTTCATCCTTACTTATTTGCTATTTTCCTACTCGCCAGCGGGCAACAAGCAAACGCGCAGGCCGCAAAGGAACAGGCTGAAGCCCGCACTATCTACGCTCAAAGCAACCGCAACCCCACTGCCACGACCCTGCGGGCCGGCCTGAAAAACCAGGCCACCGGCTTCCTCGGCGATGGCACTTTTCAGCTGGGCGCCCTGCGCACCTTCGACGGGCGCTACCGGCCCGTGCCGGGCGTGCGCTTCCATGCCGGCCTACGCCTGCTCGAAGCCCAGGATTCCATCAACACCGATTCGACGCACTTATGGCCGGTGGGTAGCCTGCGCGGCTTCGATATTGGCGAAATGGGCGGCACCGGAGCCGATGCCCTGCGCCGCTTCCGCCCCCGCCTGGTGAAGGAAGGTAGCGCCGGCACCCGCCGCGAATTCGTGGAAGTACTCACGGCCGTAGATGCCGGCCCACTGCTGCTGGCCCGCCTCTACTCCTCGGGAGCCGATGCCACGGCCGGCCGCCTCTCCATGGCCCCCATGCTGCTGGTGGGCGTGGGCAATGAGCCCACGGAGCCGTTGCACCCCATCACCCTCAACCAAAGCGACGTGCTGCGCCTGTTTGGCAAGCGCGATACTGAAATCAGCACCTTCGCCAACACCCAGCACCTGCAATACGACCAGCCCGCCGACGTAGCCAAAATGATAGACCACTACAACCGCGTAGCGGTGGTGAAGTAGGTCATTTAACAGGTATCAATTAACATTTAACAGCCGTTCTAGCTGCTCAATTGGGGCAGATGGAACGGCTGTTAAATGTTAATTGATACCTGTTAAATGAAAATTAGTCCATCATATCGGCCGAGCGGGGCGGGTCGGGCACGAAGCCGGGGTTCCAGCTCATGGGGTAGCGGCCGTCTACGTATTGCAGGGCCGTTTCGGTGAGGTAGAGCGGGCGGAACGTGTCGAGCATCACGGCCAGCTCGTGGGTTTCTTTTTTGCCGATGCTGGCCTCCACGGTGCCGGGGTGCGGGCCGTGCGGCAGGCCGGTGGGGTGCCAGGTGAAGGACGCTAAATCGACGCCCTTGCGCGACATGAAATTGCCGGCCACGTAGTACAGCACCTCGTCCGAATCGACGTTGGAGTGGTTATAGGGCGCCGGAATGCTGAGCGGGTGGTAATCAAACAAGCGCGGCACGAAGGAGCAGATAACGTAGTTGTGCCCCTCAAACGTCTGGTGCACGGGCGGCGGCTGGTGCAGGCGGCCGGTTATCGGCTCAAAATCGTGGATGCTGAAGGCGTAGGGGTAGAAATAGCCGTCCCAGCCCACCACGTCGAACGGCGAGTGCGCGTAGGTGAGCTCGTGCAGCAGGCCTTCCTTTTTGGTATATACCAGGTAATCACCTTCCGGGAATTCTTCGGTGATGAGCTCGCTCGGCGGGCGCATGTCGCGCTCGCAGTAGGGCGAGTGCTCCAGCAGCTGGCCGAAGTGGTTGCGGTAGCGCCGCACGGTTTCGACGGGGCTGAACGACTCGATAATCATGAGCCGGACCGGGCCTTCCTCAAAGTGCAGCTGGTGGATGACCGTGCGCGGCACAACCACGTAGTCGCCGGGCTCGAAGGCCACTTTGCCCATCTGGCTCCACAGCTCGCCCCGGCCTTCGTGCACGAAAATCACCTCATCGGCCTGGGCATTTTTGTAGTAATAGTCCATCCGCTTATCCGTGGGATTGCAGATGCTCATCGTCACATCGGCATTGCCGAGCAGGGTTTGGCGGGCGGCCAGGTAGTCGCCGCCGGTGCTGGTCTGGGCCAGGGTGCGCAGGTGCTCGGGCTGGAGCGGCCGGTCCTTAATCAGCTTCGGGGCGAAGGGCTTGGGCTGGCCAACGTGCTTAATCTGAGTGGGCGGGTGCACGTGGTAGAGCAGCGACGACACGCCGTGAAACCCCAGCGTGCCCACCAGCTGCTCCGAATACAGGGAGCCGTCGGGCTGGCGAAACTGGGTGTGCCGCTTGCGCGGAATCTGGCCGAGGCGGTGGTAATGCGACATGATAAGCGGGGGTGGGATGGAGCCGTGAAGTTACGGAACAGGGCTCTGCCCACGCGCCCCCCCCTCCCCTACTTCCCCAGCAGCGCCAGCTGTGCGGTGCTGTCGCTTACCACGTGCAGGGCGCGCTGCAATTCGGCATCCTGCTCGCGGAGCACGGTGTAGTACGCCACGGTGCCATAGGCGCTGCGGGCAATGTAGGCCTTTAGCTGGTTGCGCAGCAGCGCCGCGCAGCGGCGCACGGCGGCCGCGTCGGCCTTCACGCCATCTTGGGCGGCCTGGGCGGTCAGGCTCAGCAGTTGCGCGTCGGTGATGCGGAAGGTGGCGTTGAACTGCTCGAAGCGCAGGCCTTCCAGCTCGGCCTTTTGGCTTTGATAGAAATTCAGGGCGAAGGCGCGGACTACGCCGTGGCTCAGCAGCTTGGTATAGTAAACGGAGTGGGCCACCGAATCGCGCGGCACGAACACATCGGGCATGATGCCACCGCCGCCGTACACGGTGCGGCCGTGGTCGGTGCGGAAGCGCAGCTTGTTGGAAAAGTGGATGCTGTCGGCCGATTGCAGCTCGCCCCGGTCAGAGCGGCCGCTCAGCTCGGCACTGTATTCGGCGTAGTTGGCCCCGTACGGTTTCTGGATGGAGCGGCCGGCCGGCGTGTAGTAGCGGGCAATGGTGAGGCGCAGCTCGCCGCCATCGCTCAGGGCAATGGGCTGCTGCACGAGGCCTTTGCCGAAGGTGCGGCGGCCTACCAGGGTGGCGCGGTCGTGGTCCTGCAGGGCACCGGCCACCACCTCGGCGGCCGAGGCGCTGCCTTCGTCCACGAGCACGACCAGGGAGCCTTCCTCGAATTCGCCGGCTACTTTGGCGTAGGTCTGCGAGTCGTACTGGTCGCCCTTACCGTCGGTGTACACGATTTTGCGCGAACCGGCAATAAACTCATCGGCCAGGCGGGTGGCACGGTCGAGGTAGCCGCCGGGGTTGCCGCGCAGGTCCAGCACGAGGCGGGTGAGGCCCTGGTGGCGCAGGTCGGCCAGCGCGGCCTTAAACTCGTCGTAGGTATTGGAAGCGAAGCGGCTTACTTTAATGTAGCCGGTCTGGTCATCAACCAGGTATGCGGCATCAATCGAGCTATTGGGAATGCTTCGGCGGGCAATGCTGAAGCTCAGCGAGCGCGCCAGCCGGTGGCGGCGCAGCTCGATGGCCACGCTGCTGCCCCGGGGGCCGCGCAGCAGCTGCGACAGCTGCCCGGAGGTGAGATGCGCGCCCGAAACCCGCTTGCCGCCGATGCTCAGAATCTGGTCGCCGGCCTGCACGCCGGCCTGCTCGGCCGGGCCACCGCTGAGCGGCGCCACTACCGTCACGGTATCGCGGAAAGTATTGAATTCGACGCCGATGCCGTCGTAGTCGCTTTGCAGGAAGGAATCGGTTTTTTCGCGGTCGCGGGCCGGGATATACACGGAATGCGGGTCGAGCTTTTCCAGCATCTGGGCCACGGCGTAGTCGGCCAGGCCTTCGGTGTCCACGGAATCGGCGTAGTCGCGGTCCACGTAGCTCAGTATTTCCTTGAAGCGCAGGTAGCCCCGGGCCGTGGCATCGGGGTTTTCCGACGAGGGCCGGAAGGGATTATTGGCCACCAACACGCCGCAGCCCATGGCCAGTACCAGCAATAATGCCTGTCGCAGCCAGCCGCGCCGCCGTGAGCCGGCGGGCATACCAGTTGCCTGGTTAGCAGGGGTAGAAGTGGGCATGAGAGATAAGCGTAGCGTTAATAATCAATAGGATAGTATTAGATGGAATTCAAAATTATTGAAATTTTCCCAGTTTCAAGTGCCGAAAGGTAGCCATTTTCAGATTTCTCGAATCAATACAATAATTTACGATAAAAGGGCAAAAAACAGGCATTTTTAGTGGCAAATTACAATTTTTCGATTGCTGACCAGCCCTTTTAATATCAATGCAATTTATAATTTTACTCATAATTTTTCGGATGGCTTTCGACCAGGCCGGGTGTTTACCCGTTGGACACGGCTTTTTCCGGTTTGAGTGCGGCAGCCCCCGAAGCAACTACGGCCGGGGCTGCCCGCTGGATTGGGACCTTTCGGCCCGCCGTATCTTTGCACCCGGCCGCACTGGCCGGCGCTTTTCATTTTCCTCGCTTTACACCGCCACCACATGGGTCGCATCCTTGCCATCGACTACGGAAATAAGCGCGTGGGCCTGGCCGTAACCGACCCGCTGTGCATGATTGCCTCGCCGCTGGAAACCATACATAGCAAGGATTTGCTGACCTATGTGAAGGCCTACCACCTGCGCGAGCCGCTGCGCGCCGTGGTGGTGGGCATGCCGCGCACGCTGCTCAACGAGCCTACCGATGTGACCAGCGCCGTGGTGGGCCTGCTGCGCACGCTGCGCCGCGAGCTGCCCGAGCTGCCCGTTCATGAGCTCGACGAGCGGTTTACTTCGCGCATGGCCCACGCCACCATGCTGGCCGGCGGCCTCGGCCAGAAGGCCCGGCGCGACAAGGCCACCGTGGACCGCATTAGCGCCACCATTATTCTCCAGTCATTCCTCGAATCGCCGCTGATGCGGGAAGTTTGAGTACTCTGTTTCTAAAAAACCGTCATGCAGAGCGCAGCGAAGCATCTTTACCGCAATGGTAATTCACTCGAAGCACCGAAGCGGTAAAGATGCTTCGGTGCGCTCTGCATGACGACCATATATTCCCTTTTACCATGATTTACTCCATTGTTGCCATCGGCGACCCCGTCCTCAAGACCAAAGCCAAAAACATTGCCGCCGACCTGCCGGCCGCTGAGCTCAAGCAGCTGATTGCCGACATGTACGAAACCATGTACTCGGCCAGCGGCGTGGGCCTGGCGGCGCCCCAGGTGGGCAAAGCCGTGCGCCTGTTCGTGATGGATTCGGGCCCGATGGTGGACCTCGACGAGGAAGACCTGGCCGAGCTGGAAGAAGGCGAAGTGCCCGAGCCGGCCGTGAAGCGCGCCTTCATCAACCCCCAAATGGTGAGCGAAACCGGCGAGGAATGGGGCTTCGAGGAAGGCTGCCTGAGCATCCCGGGGGTGCGGGAGCTGGTGACGCGCCACGCCGACATCGTGCTGCGCTACGAGGATGAAAACCGCCAGGTGCACGAGGAAGCCTTTTCGGGCATGGCCGCCCGCGTGATTCAGCACGAGTACGACCACCTGGAAGGCATCCTGTTCACCGACAAGCTCTCGGGCTTTAAAAAGCAGCTGCTGAAGGGCAAGCTGGCCCGCATCAGCAAGGGCGACGTGCGGCACGAGTACCGCATGAAGTTCGTGGGCGACGGGCGGCGGCGGTAGTTGCGGAGTAGCGACAAAACATATAGCGCTCTGATACAGAAGCTTAGAATAAAAATCTATTGTTGCAATCTGGTATGACATATAAACTGGCATATCCTCCGGGATATGCCAGTTTTTTTCATTTTATTTGTCATATCATTCTCGAAATGTACTAATGGCTTTTTCACCTGCTTATCCATTTGCCCTGCCGGAACTGCCGCCAGCCATTGATTTTGAAGACCTTCGCTTCAATCGATTGGTAGCAAAGGCGCGAACAGAACTGGGCGAGTTGAAGGGTTATTCGGCAGCGTTGCCGAACCCCATGCTTTTGTTGTCGCCCGCTATTTTGCGGGAGTCGATTGCCAGCTCCGATATCGAGAACGTAAACACTACAGTGGAGCAAGCTTTGCAGCAGCAGCTTTTTCCCGAAACCGAGCAGCGGGCAGCCGATAAGGAGGTACTGCGCTATGGCCAAGCCATGCGCTGGGGCTTCGAGCAGTTGCCCACGCTCTCACTGTCGTCGCGGCTAATTGTGGGCATTCAGCGGCAGCTGTTGCCGGGTGGCTACGCCGGCTACCGGCAAACACCCAACCAAATTGTGAATTCCGCGACCAAACAGCCGGTCTACACGCCGCCGCCGGCGCATGACATAAGCCGCCTGCTGGGCAACTGGGAAAACTTTGTGCATACCCCCGACGAGCGTATCGACCCGCTGATTGCCTGCGCCATCATGCATTACCAGTTCGAGGCCATTCACCCGTTTGGCGATGGCAACGGCCGCACGGGTCGCATCCTTATGGTGCTGTACCTAGCGTACCATGAGCTGCTGACGCTGCCCACACTCTACCTTAGCGGATACATCAACCGGCACCGACCTGACTACTACCGGCTATTGGCGCAGGTGTCGGCAGCGGGCGAGTGGGAGCCGTTCATTCTGTTTATGCTGGAAGGATTTTATCAGCAGGCCCGTGAAACCAAGCTGATGCTGGTGGAAAGCGTGGGGCTGCTTCAGCAGTTTCGGGAAGCCGTACGGCAGAGCGGCCGCAAAATACCGCAGGAGTTGATTGAGGCCATTTTTACTCAACCCATTGTCACGCCTTCGCAGGCGGCGCGGGTGCTGGGCGTGCACTACAGTACGGCCACGAAGTATTTGAACCAGTTGGCAGAGCTTGGTCTATTGGAAGCCAGCGAATTGGGCAAATACCATCTATACAGCAACCGCCGGCTCATTTCCCTGCTCAGCCGCGTCTGATTCCGGCCCACGTTTCGTACCTTGTTAGCCGTGAAAAAATACGGCTACCTGCTTCTGA
Source organism: Hymenobacter artigasi (assembly GCF_012275535.1). Classification (GTDB taxonomy): domain Bacteria; phylum Bacteroidota; class Bacteroidia; order Cytophagales; family Hymenobacteraceae; genus Hymenobacter; species Hymenobacter artigasi. The sequence continues at coordinate 70,843 of NZ_JAAVTK010000016.1, forward strand.
TTTGTGTGCCCCTGCTCTTCGTTGCCCGCCAGGCGCAGGCGTGGGGCTTTTTTGGCCACCGCCTGCTGAACCGGCTGGCGGTGTACACGTTGCCGCCGGGCATGATTGGCTTTTACAAGGCCAATATTGACTATTTAACGGTGAATGCCACGCGGCCCGACTCGCGGCGCACAGTGGTGCCGGGCGAGGCCCCCAAGCACTTCCTCGACGTGGACCGCTACGGCGACAGTGCCGAGTTTAAGCTGCCGCGCAAGTATGCCGACGCCGTGGCCCGCTACAGCGAGGACTCGCTGCTGCGCCACGGCATTGTGCCCTGGAACGTGGTGAGCATGAAAAACCAGCTCACCGCCGCCTTTAAGGCCAAGGACACCGACCGCATTCTGAGCCTCTCGGCTGATATGGGGCACTATATAGCCGATGCCTGCGTGCCGCTGCACACCACCCGCAACTACAACGGCCAGCTCACGGGCCAGCGCGGTATTCACGGCCTGTGGGAATCGCGCCTGCCCGAGCTGTTGAGCGCCGACTACGACCTGTTCAGCGGTAAGGCCGAATACCTGGAGCGGCCCAGCGATGCTATTTGGGCCGCCATTATCCGCTCGCACGCGGCCGTCGATTCGGTGCTGCGGTTCGAGAAACAGCTCACGGCTGAGTATCAGGAAGACCAGAAGTTTGGCTACGAGCAGCGCGGCAGCCAGACGGTGCGGGCCTACTCGCGCGAGTTCAGCAAGGCCTACCACGCCCGGCTCAATGGCCAGGTCGAGCGGCAGCTGCGCTACGCGGCGGCCCTCATCGGCGATTTCTGGTTTACCTGCTGGGTAGATGGCGGCTCGCCCGATTTGCGCCAGCTGCCCTACACGCCCTCGGCCAAAGAGCAGCAGCGACTGGAGCTGGAAGCCAAACAAACGGCCGGCACGCCGGTGTCGGCCGCGCCGGGGCACGACGAGTAACTCGTACTTGTAGCACATGCTTCAGCTTGTGCAGGCGCTTGGAGCAGCAGATATTTATTCGATTCGGGCACAAGCTGAAGCATGTGCTACAAGGCTTCCGTCTGGTGCACCATATCCAGGTCCAGCACGGCGATGCCGTCATTGTCCACTTCGTAGGCGCGGATAAAGCGGCGGTGCCACTCAATTTCGTCGTGGGTGTAGGAGTTGCGGGCGTGCACGTCCTGGGCGAAGGTGTCGTCGTAGGCTTTAAGCTGGATGATGATTTCAACGTCAAGCCGCTCGTAATCGGCAGCGATGAGGCTGTGGAGCGGGCTTTCGGGGGTGATGTCGTGCACGATGGTCCAGCTCAGGGGGAAGAAGCTGATGGCGTCGCGTTCGAGCGGCAGCAGGGCGTAGGTCTGGTCGTTGGTGGCGGGGTGCACGGTTTTGAGCAGCACGCGGGCCTGCAGGTCGATGAGGATGTTGTTGCGCTGGTTGGCGATGCGAAACTGCAGGCAGGGCGTGCCGTCGGCCCGGCGGCTGATGATGGCCGTGCGGCTGAAATGAATACGCGCCGTGGGCCGCGAAAACCGCCCATACAGCAAGCCCGTGGCCAGCGCGAAGGTGAGCACGCCCACCAGCGCCTCCACGCTGCTGAGGAAGCCAGTTGCATTGGTGCCCGGGTACACATGCCCGTAGCCGACGGACGTGAACGTCTGGATGGAGAAAAACAGGGCGCTCAGAAAATCCTGCACGGCCCCGCGCGGGGCGGCCACGCCGGGCAGGTCTTCGAGGCCCAGGGCCATATAGGCCCCGGCAAAGGCCACATTCAGCACCGTAAAAAACACCACGACCAAACCGATAAACGGCCACCAGTCCATTTGAATAAGCCACTGGTAGGGGTCGTGGCGGTGGGGGCCACCGCGCCGCCGCACGTTGAACGAGCCATCGTGGTTGATGGCCCGCCGGGTGCGGCGCGAGAATTTTTCGCCGATGCCGGGGTCGAGCGTGGGCATGAGGAGGGCGTGAGGTAAGCTTCAGCTTGCCGAAAGGAGCCCGGCCCGAGCTGTTGCCATCAAAAGTAGCGCCACCATCCGAGAACGCCCAACCCAGCTTCAAGCATTCCCTTGATGAGGCGGCTGCCGTTGGCGGCCGTGTTCATTATTTTCAAAAAGTAACAGCGCGGGCTATTGAGTTTTCAATACGCGCAGCACCTCCGTGCGGCCTTCCTGTAGAAGCCGCAAATGCAGGCTGTACACGCCCACTGGTAGCCCGGCGGTGGGCAAGGGGAGCTGCCGCGCCCCCGCTGGCTGCGGCGCAGCGGCCACTTCCCGCACCAGGCGGCCCAGTACATCATGCAGCTCCAGGCCCACAGGCTGCGGACTGGCCAGGGTGAAAACCACTTGGATTTCTGAGCCAAACGGATTGGGGAAGGCGGCCGTGGTGCTGGCCGGGCGGCTGGCGCGCACGGGCAGCAGCTGCGCGAAGGGGGTGAGCTGGCCCCAGGTTTCGGGCCCCTTGCGGTAGCCGAGCAGCACCGTGGTTTCGGTAGTGAAGCTGCGGTATTCCTCCTGCGTCTGGCCCAGGCCGGGGGCAGTGAGTGCGAAGTAGCCAGCATCGAGGTTGCTGCCGTTGAGGAGGGAAGTACTGTCGGCCGTGGGGGTGTTGCACCGCATATAGGGCTTCCGCACCAAAAGTAAGCTGGTCGTAGGCTAGTTTCGGGAATGGACCCTTTCGCTTCCTTTGCCCATTTAACGGACCCGCGCGTGC
>NZ_JAAVTK010000017.1 GCF_012275535.1 Hymenobacter artigasi
GACGCATCTTTGCGTCTTGTCGTTGGGCGATTTCCTTCAACGACAAGACGCAAAGATGCGTCTCTACACCGTTCCAGCGGTATTCTTCGCTAACTGTAAACTGCTTCTTAACCAGTGCCGGCCTACTGCTGGCTGGCCCGGAACAGCTTCTGCTTTTCGTCCTTGGAAAGGCTCTCGTAGCCGGAGCGCGAAATCTTATCCAAAATCGTGTCGATTTCGTCCTGCAGGGGCTGGCCGGGGGCGGCGGGCTTCTTACTGCTGCTCATAGTGACAGCGGCTACCGGCTCGGGGCGGCGCGTGGTGCTGCTCACGCGCATGGTGGGGCGCGGACTGGCGAGGCGGCTGAACCAGTTGCCGACGGCCTGCACCGGGCGGCCCAAGTCGCGCCCGGCCTGCAACTGCTTGATGAACACGAAGCCCAACAAAGCCCCGCCCAGATGGGCCATCATGCCGCCCGGGTTGCCACCGCTAAGGCCCGCCAATGACAGCAGAATGACCACGGCCGCAATCCATTTGATTTTGACCGGGCCGATGAGAATGACCATGAACGTGTAGTCGGGCAGCAGCGTGGCCGCTGCTACGATGATGGCCGAAACCGCCGCCGATGCGCCGTTCATAGGGCTGCCCAGGCCGGGCTGAAAGGCCGGAATCAGGTTGAAGCTGAGCAGGAAGAAGGCCGCACCGGCCAGCGCCCCCAGCACGTAGAGGCTCACGAGCCGGCGATTGCCGAGGTACTCCTGAATGAGCTGCCCGAACCAGTACAGGTTCAGCATATTAAACAGGATGTGCAGCAGGCCGTCGAAGAAACTCTTCTGGTAGGTGGTGTGCGTGAAGGCGTAGGTGAGCAGCGTCCAGGGGTGGCGGATGAACTCCGGCAGCGCCGACGACAGCTCAAACTGGCGCAGCAGCAGCGGAAAATACCCGCTGGTGCTGCTGATGGTCATCACAGCCTGCACCACAATCAGGCCCGCAAATACCAGCACGTTGAGCTGAATGAGCTGGATGAGAGCATTGTCGCGGCGGCTGAAGGCGGTGCGGATATCTTGAACGATGCTCATGGCATGTATCGGGAGTAAACAGATTCAATGAATGTAACGGAATAGCCGCCAGCGCGGCCCGTTTATTTCAACAACCAACTATTAGTAAAACCGTTCCCGGCCGTGCTCCCAAAACCGGAGCACGATGAAACCAATCAGCAACCCGCCGAGGTGGGCAAAGTGGGCCACGTTGTCGCCGGGCGTGCGGTGCACGCCGTTGTACAGCTCATACGCAGCATATAGAAACACAAAATACTTCGCTTTGATGGGAAACGGAAAGAAAAGCAGCATTAATTCTGTATTCGGAAACAGGTAGGCGAAGGCGAACAGAATGCCGAACAGTGCGCCTGAAGCGCCCACCATGCCGCCGTTGGGAGAATCGCGGGTTTCAGTAACTGCTCCATCCACAGCTTTGGTGGCGGCATTGATGTATTCCTGGTTTTGCGGGTTGCGCTCCAGCGCACCGGCCAGGCTTTCGTAGCCGGTGGCATCGGGAAAGTACGAGCGGAAAAAATTGGCAAAATCTCCGCCGGTGGGCGACTGATGAAATTCCTGCCGCGCCACTTCCATTTTGTGCATCTCGTAGCCGCGCACGCCTTCGTAGAGCACGCCGGCCCCCACGCCACAAATCAGCCAGAAGGTGAGAAAGCGCGACGCACCCCAACGCTGCTCCAGCAGCGGCCCGAAGGAAATCAGACCAAACATGTTGGCAATGAGGTGGCCCCAACCGGCGTGCAGGAACATATAGGTAAAGAACTGCCAGGGAAAGAAAAACGGCGAACCGACGGGATACAAGCTGCCGACCTGGGTGATGAGCGGCAACAGGCTTTGCTGGGCAACAAGAAACAGAACGTTCGCAATCAACAGATTACGAACCGTGGGGGTGAGATTGAACATGCTTTTGAAAAAACGCCCCGCGTGGTGGGCGAGCGATTGAAAGTAGTGAGCGCAAAGCTAGAGCACCCGTAGCGCGGATGACGTAAAGCTGCATCTTTGCGTCTTGGCGTTGAACGGTGCGAACGCCGAGACGCAAAGATGCGCCTCTACAAACCGCGCTACTTACGGAAGAAATCGGCCAGCTGCTGGCCGTCAAGTAGTACGAGGGTTTTGCGGCCGTCGGGGGTGTAGCCGGGGGTTTGGCAGGCGAAGAGGCGGTCGGCCAGGGCGTTGAGCTCGGATTCGGGCAGGCGGGTGGCGGCGGTGCCGGCGGCTACGCGGCGGGCCAGGGCCCGGGCCAGGCTCTCGCGCTGGTCGAGCTTGAGCGGGCCGGCCGTGGTCCGGAATTGCTCGATAAGACTTTCCAGCAGCTCTTTTTCGTCCTGCGCGGGCATGCCGGCCGGAATGGCTTCCACGGCAATGGTACTCGGCCCGAACTCGTTAAAAATGAAGCCCAGCGCGTGCAGCGGCTCGGTGAGCTCTCGCAGAACAGCAAAATCGGCCGGCGAAAACGTGACCGTGCGCGGAAACAGCAGCGTTTGCGACGTGCCCACGGCCCGGCTCAACTCCTGCCGGTACTGCTCATACAGGATGCGCTCGCGGGCCGCTTCCTGGTCAATCAGCAGCACGCCCGACTTCACGGGCACCAGCACATAGCGCTGCTGCACCTGCACGGCGCGGCTGCCCGCGCCACCACCCTCGCGGGCCGGAACCACCCGGCCCGGGGCACCATCGGGCACGTTCAGGCCCAGCGACAGCTCGGCTGAGCCGGGGCTACCCCGCCCGGGCAGACTATTGATAACGGACTCGACGGGCACGGCCGGCGGGGGGCCCTCAAAGCTGCGGGCGGTCACGGCATCAATGGTTGCATCGTCGCGCACGGGCTGGCCCAGCTCGCGGTAAAAGGCTTCGAGGTCGCGGCGGGCCTGCTCGGTGGGGCGCGGCGGCAGCTCGCGCTCGAAGCCGTCGCGGCGAGTTTCGGAATTGAAGTTGGCGAAACCAGAGCTGCCCCCGGCGGTGCGCGGAGCCGCCCCCGAGGCGGCAGCGGCCAAGGCATCGGGGCGGTAGCCGTCGGAGCTGGCGGCGCGGGCCAGCGGGGTAGCGGCGGGCAGGTGGTCGTCGGCTTCGGTGGGGATGCCGCCCGTGCCCTTGCCGGCCCGCAGCGGGCGGATGGGCGCAAAATTCACGTCGCCTTCGAAGTCCAGCGAGGGCGCAATGTTGTGCAGGCCCAGGCTTTGCTTCACGGCGGCGCGCACCACGGCGTACACGGTTTTCTCGTCCTCGAACTTGATTTCCGTCTTGGTTGGGTGCACGTTGATGTCGATGGCCTTGGGGTCGAGCTCCAGAAACAGTACGTAGAACGGGTGCGTGTCGCGGGCCAACAGGCCTTCGTAAGCCGCCAGCACGGCGTGGTTGAGATAGGCCGAGCGAATGAAGCGGTTATTGACGAAGAAAAACTGGTCGCCCCGGCTTTTCTTGCTCGACTCAGGCTTGCCCACAAAGCCGCGCACCGAAATGGAGTGCGTCACTTCCTCGCAGGCCGCCAGCTGCTCTTTGTAGCCGTTACCCAGCAGCGCCACAATGCGCTGGCTCAGCTTGCCGGCCGGCAGGCCAAACACTTCCAGCTCGTTCTGATAGAGCGAAAAGGCAATTTGCGGATTGGCCAGCGCTACGTGCTGAAACTCGTCGAGAATGTGCCGCATTTCCACGGCGTTGCTCTTGAGGAAGTTACGCCGGGCGGGCACGTTAAAAAACAGGTTCTTGACGGCGATGCTGGTGCCGTCCGGACAAGCGGTGGGCTGCTGGCTGGTGATTTGGGAGCCCTCCACGAGCAACAGGCTGCCGGTATCCTGGTCGCGCTGCTTGGTGCGGATTTCGACCTGAGCCACGGCCGCGATGCTGGCCAGCGCCTCGCCCCGAAAGCCCAGGGTGCGAATGCGAAATAAATCTTCGGTCGAGCGGATTTTGCTGGTGGCGTGGCGCTCCAGGCTCATGCGCGCGTCGGTGGGGCTCATGCCGGCACCGTTGTCCACCACCTGCACCAGCTGCTTGCCGGCCTCTTTCACAATCAGTTGCACCTGCGTGGCGCCGGCATCGACGGCGTTTTCCAGCAGCTCCTTCACCACCGAGGCAGGGCGCTGCACCACCTCGCCGGCCGCAATCTGGTTGGCAAGGTATTCGGGAAGCAGATGAATGATATCAGGCATTTTCTGGAAACGGGAAGCGAGAATTGAGACGCGGGCAACGAACAGCTAACCAACACGCAAACAAGCCGAAACGTGTTGAGCAATAACCAAAAAACTGCCGCGTTGTAAACCCGCGACGGGGTTTGTTGCGTACCTTCGCGGCTAAATAGCGGAGTTCCAAAGCGAAATTTTACGGCTCGCGCCGTTTGGTTTCGCACCAGAGCCGCCCAGGATTGGAACCTCCAAACCCGGCCGGCGGGTTCCGTTGCTACTCACGACAAAAGTACGGCCCCCGCGGCCCGTTTACCCCTTGAACCAACCCACCAACCCTACGGGGCTGATGCGCATCCCTTTCCAGCTTACCATGGCGGCTCTGCTGCTGACGGCGGGACTGTTGCTGTCGTTTGCCGAAGTAAAAAAAATGCCCGCCGACCCGCTGCCTTCCGGCCCCGTGGAAACGGCCTGGGTCGATAGCATTTTTAATGCCCTCACGCCCGACCAGCGCTTGGGCCAGCTGTTCATGGTGGCCGCGTATTCCAACAAAGACCGCAGCCACGTCGAGCGCATCGAGCGGCTGGTGCGCAACCAGGGCATTGGCGGCGTGATGTTTATGCAGGGCGGCCCAAAGCGCCAGGCCCTGATGGCCAACCGCCTGCAAGCCACCGCCAAAGTGCCGCTGCTCATTGCCATGGATGCCGAGTGGGGCCTCGATATGCGCCTCGACTCCTCGGCCCACTTCGCCAAGCAAATGACGCTGGGGGCCATGGACGACCCCAAGTACGTGTACCAGATGGGCCGCGACATTGCCCGCAAAATGCGGGCGCTGGGCGTGCACATCGACTTCGCGCCGGTGCTCGACGTGAACTCCAACCCCAGCAATCCGGTCATCGGCAACCGCTCGTTTGGCGAGGACCAGAACCGCGTAGCCGCGCTGGGCATTCAGTATATCAAGGGCTTGCAGGATAACAACGTGATGGCCGTGGCCAAGCACTTCCCCGGCCACGGCGACACCGATACCGACTCGCACGTTTCGCTGCCGGTAATTAATACCGACATGGCCCGCCTCACAAAGGTGGATTTGGTGCCGTTCCAGCAGTCGTTCGAAGCTGGCGTGATGGGCGTGATTGTGGCCCACCTCTACATGCCGCTGTTCGACACCACGGACGCCAAAACCACTACCCTCTCGCATGCGCTGGTAACGGACTTGCTAAAGGACAAGATGGGCTTTAAAGGCCTGGTTTTCACCGATGCGCTTAACATGCGCAGCGTGAGCAAGCTCTACAAAGACGGCGAGCTGGACGCCCTGGCCCTGGCCGCTGGTAACGATGTGCTGCTGTTTTCGGAAGATGTTCCCTCGGCCCTGCTGCGCATACGCGAGGCGGTGGCCGCCGGCAAGCTCACGCAGATGGATTTGGACCTGCGCATCAAGAAAATTCTGCGGGCCAAATACTGGGCCGGGCTGAATCACTACCAGCCGGTAAACATGCGTACACTACGCGACAGCCTGAACCTGCCGGCTTCTAAGGTATTGTCCCAGAGCATTTTTGAGCACGCGGTGACCGTGGCAAAAAACGATGACAATCTCCTCCCCTTCCAGCGGCTCGATACGTTGCGGATTGCGGCCATCACCATCGGCACGCAGGCGGAAGGGCCGTACGCGACCATTTTCAATAAGTACCAGCCCGGCCCGGTATATGCCGTGCCCGACCGCTACGCGCCCGATTCCACGTTTGCCCGCATCAGCAGCCGCCTGCAGGGCTACAACGTGGTAGTGGTGAGCCTGCACGCCATGAATAACACGCCCAGCCACAACTATGGCCTTGGCGATGGGGCGCTGAAATTCATCAAGCAGCTGGAGGCCAACAAGCGCATCAAAACGGTGGTGGTGGCCATGGGCAACGCGTATTCGCTGAAGTTTCTGGAAAATGCGCGCACGCTGGTGTGCGGCTACGAAGACCATTACGCGGCGCAGCTGGTGGTGCCGCAGGTGCTGTTTGGGGCGCTGCCGGCGCGGGGCAAATTGCCCGTTACGGTGTCGCCCACGCTCAAAACCAATTTCGGCATTGCCACCGCCGATCTGCACCGCCTGCGCTACGCCGTGCCCGAAAGCCAGGGCCTGAGCTCGCGGGTGCTGGCCCAGATTGATAACATCGCCCTCGAAAGCCAGACCTACGCCGCCGCCCCCGGCTGCCAGGTGCTGGTGGCCAAAAACGGCACCGTGGTCTTCGACCAAAGCTACGGCTACTGCACCTACGACCAGACCCAACCGGTGACCAGCAGCACGCTATACGACCTGGCCTCGGTGACGAAAGTGGCCGGCACATTGCAAGCCGTGATGTATCTCAAGGACCAGGGCAAGCTGAACATTGAGGAGAAAGTGGCCACCTACCTGCCCGAGCTGGCCCGCACCAACAAGCGCGACATGACCGTGCGCGATGTGCTGCTGCACCAGGCCGGCCTCAAGCCCGGCATTCCGACCTGGGAGCGCACCATCAACGGCAATGGCCTGAAACCCACGTTCTACGCCAGTACCCGCTCCGACGATTTCCCTAACGAGGTGGCGCCCGGCGAGTACAGCACCAAAGCCGCCGATGACTCCGTCTGGGCCTGGACCATGCGCTCCGGCCTGCTGCCTAAAATAAAGGGCCGGTACCCTACGGAATATTCGGACCTGAGCTTTATGGTAATGAAGCGGGTGTGCGAAAAGATTCTCAAGCAGCCGATTGAGAATTTTCTGGAGGCCAACTTCTACCGGCCGCTGGGCCTGGGCAGCATGACGTACAACCCCCTGCAGCGCTTTCCCAAAACCTGCATTGCGCCCACGGAGAACGACACGTACTACCGCCGCGAGCAGCTGCAAGGCACGGTGCACGACCAAACTGCCGCCCTCGTGGGGGGCGTGGGCGGCCACGCCGGCCTTTTTGCCACCGCCAACGACCTGGCCGTACTAATGCAGATGAACCTGCAAAACGGCATCTATGGCGGTACCCGCTACTTCCAATCGCCGGTGGTGACGGAGTTTGCGCGGCCCCAGACGGCAGGCAGCCGGCGCGGCCTGGGCTGGGACCACGGCGACCCCAGCAAGCCCGAAGGCCCCACCAGCAACCTCTCGCCCGCCAGTACCTTCGGCCACACCGGCTTCACGGGCACCTGCGTGTGGATGGACCCGGAAAACAACATCCTCTACATCTTCCTCTCCAATCGCGTGTACCCCGACGCGGGCAATAACAAGCTGCGCCAGTACAACATCCGCACCCGCATTCAGGAGGTTATTTACAAGGCCATGGCGGCGGAAAGCGCGAAGAAGCTGCCGGCTACGGCGAGTCAGAAATAAAGACTTCTGACCTGTTAAAACCACGACGGGGCCACGATTTTGCAGTCGTGGCCCCGTTATGGTTTGGGCCTACTTGATAATGAAATCCATCATCAGATTATAACTCACATTAAACGCCGGCTGCTGGGTTTCGCGCCAGTATTGGTACATGAGGCCAATATCCCAGTCCAGCTTGTGCTCGGGGAAGCTGCGGCGGTAGAACACGGAAGCGCGGTTTTCGGTGAGCTTGTAGGGGCTCCAGCGGTGGCCCGTTTTTTCGGCGGTGGCGGTGCTGTAGTCGTCGGCGGCCGTCAGTATTTCGTCGTTGAGGATGAGCCAGTGACGGCCTTGCGAATCAAGCGGAATTTTACCGTTCACCATCTCGCGGGCCCGAAACTCGAAGGGCGTGGGCCAGCGGCCGAAATCGGACGTGAAATAAAATCGGTAGTCGGCACGCAGCGTATTGGTGAATAACACTTTGCCAAATTTCGCATCGTAGTATAACTTTTGGAATGGCCGCAGCTCGTTGCGGTACGTGTTGGGCTGGCTGGCTTCGTAGGGCGCTTCTTCCAAGTAAGAATTACGCCGCCAGTAGCCCACCGAAACAGCCGTGCGCCAGTGCGGGGCCAATTGGTAAATGAAGTCCTGCGTTAGCACGAAAAGGCCCTGCCGCTTCACTGGGTTCAGGTCGCCGGTGGGGTCGCTGTGCCGGCCGAAGCCAATGTCCGTCACCGAAGTCCAGTGCGCCGAAAGCTCCTTGTCGAGCCCGAATGCGACCCAGGTAGTAAGCTTGCCGCCCTGAGCTTCTGCCCCAATCTGGGCAGCGGCGCGGTTAGGCACCAGCAATGGGATAGCAAAAGCAAGCAGGGCGGTGAAGCGCGTAGGATTGACCATAGCAGTGCGGCGTAATCAACGCCAGACCGCCGGGTTACTTACCATTGATGGCCTGCGGCACGAGGATTACGGCTGCAGTTTCGCACGGAGACCATAAATTTTTCATGAAGCAGCAACCGTAACCAGCGCCGAAAAATGCCACAGTTGCCGTTTCACCGGCCGGCAGCTCCATATTTTTACCGCCAGCGGCCACAATGCCCATGAAGCGCAAATGTGAACAGCATCTGCCGATACGGAATTACGGTTTTTACGTATGGTGAGGGGTCGGAGCAAATAAAACCACGGTTCATCCGTCAACCAACCCACTCGGCAGCCTGGCGCAACAATGCGCCTCTTATCTGGTTCGCTAAGCGCAACAGCATTATCTCATGAACATCGGCATCGTTTGTTATCCCACCTTTGGCGGCTCCGGCGTGGTGGCCACGGAACTGGGCAAGGCCCTGGCCCAGCGCGGCCACCGCGTGCACTTTATTACTTACAGCCAGCCGGTGCGGCTCGACTTTTTCAACGAAAACCTCTTCTACCACGAGGTGTATGTGCCGGCGTATCCGCTGTTCCAGTTTCCGCCTTACGAGTTGGCCCTCACCAGCAAGATGGTCGATATTGTGCAGAACGAGAAGCTGGACGTGCTGCATGTTCACTACGCCATTCCGCACGCTTCGGCAGCCTTCATGGCCAAGCAGATTCTGCGGGCCCGGGGCATTCAAATTCCGGTAGTGACCACGCTGCACGGCACCGACATTACGCTGGTGGGCAAAGACCCCAGCTTCGAGCCCGTGGTGACATTCAGCATCAACCAGAGTGACGGGGTGACGTCGGTATCGGCCGATTTGCGGCGCGAAACCTACGAGTATTTCGCCGTCGAGAAAGAAATCACCGTCATTCCCAACTTCATCGACCTGCACCGTTTCAAGAAGCAGGAGAAAAGCCACTTCCGGGCCGCCATTGCCCCCGATGGCGAAAAGCTGCTCATCCATACCAGTAACTTCCGCACCGTGAAGCGCGTCGAAGATGTGCTGCGCATCTTCTGCGGCGTGCGCGCCCAGATACCGGCCAAGCTGCTGCTCGTGGGCGACGGCCCTGACCGCAGCCGCATGGAGAAGCTGGCCCGCGACCTCGACTGCCACCGCGACCTGCGCTTCCTAGGCAAGCTCGAAGCTGTGGAGGAAGTGCTGAGCGTGGGCGACCTGTTCCTGATGCCCTCCGAAAACGAAAGCTTCGGCCTGGCCGCCCTCGAGGCCATGGCCTGCGAAGTGCCCGTGGTGAGCACCAATGCCGGCGGCATTCCCGAGTTGAACGTGCACGGCGTAACGGGCATGATTAGCGAAATCGGTGACGTGCCCGACATGGTAAAAAATGCCCTTTTCGTGCTCGATGACGCGAACCTGCCCCGCTTCAAAGCCGCCGCCCGCGCCCGCGCCGAGGAATTCGCTGTCGATAACATCGTGCCGCTGTATGAGGAGTGCTACCGCAAGGCGATTGAGGAAGTGAGCGTGGCGGTGTAGGGCTTGTAGCACATGCTTTAGCTTGTGCATGGTGGCGCCACTATGCATAAGCTAAAGCATGTGCTACAAGTTAAAACAGCCCGGCCGCCTCGTTCTTCACCACGGCCAGCGCCTGTGCCGTAGGCTCGGCTCCGTCCATCATTAGGCCTTCAAGGATGCGCTTGGCCAGCTCGGTGCCTCTTGCCTGCGCCGGGTTCTGAATGCCGTGGAAGGCGCGGTTTACCATCGTGAGCACGTTTTCTTTGGCTTCCTTCACCAGCGTCCAGGCATCGGCCGAGAGGTAGAGCTGCTGCGAGAGGTTGTGCTCGTATTCGGCCCGGATTTCCTGCTGCAGCAGCCGGTGAAACTCGGGCGCGCTGATGCCCCCGCTGCTTAGGCGCACGAGAATATTATTGGGCGAGATGCGCTCCAGAAACAGCACGATGCGCTCGTAGGCCTGCAGGCGCAGCGGCAGCGTGGTTTTGTTGCTTTCGAGGCGCAGTTCGATGAGGCGGCGCTGCTGCTCCTTCTCCAGAAACTGCTGAAACAACATGTAAATGGCGCCGGCCACGATGATGGCGGGCAGGGTAATCTTGAGGACGTCGAAGAAGTAGGTAGTTGAATCCATGTGAGGTAAGCTCTAGCTTGCCGTTGCGTGATTGGGTAGCATGAAACGGCGAGCTGAAGCTTACCGTACTCGGCGCAAACTTACGCCGTGAACCGCCGGGCCCCAACCGCTGTTTCCTCTGCTGCGGCCGTACCAACGGCAACGCCGGCTGCGGCCGTATCTTTGTTCTCCACTTCCCGCTAAATCAATTTTTATTATGGCTGCTGTTGCCACCCTCGCCCCCATTACCCTCACCGACCGCGCTGTAGTGGAGGTGAAAAACATCATTCAGGAGAAGAATGTGCCCGCCGATTACGGCCTGCGCATCGGCGTGCAGGGCGGCGGCTGCTCGGGCATGAGCTACCTGCTGGGCTTCGACAAAGCCAAAGATGCCGACGAAACCTACGACCTCGACGGCCTGAAGCTCATCATGGATAAAAAACACGCCATGTACGTACTGGGCATGGAAGTCGACTTCCAGGATGGCCTAAACGCCCGCGGCTTTGTTTTCAATAACCCCCAGGCCAAAAGCACCTGCGGCTGCGGCTCGTCGTTTTCGGCATAAGTAACCAGTAGGCCCGGTTGAACCCGGATTGGCTTACTAACCCAAGGTTTGGAACGATTGATGTTCAGTCGCTCCAAACCTTGGGTTATTTTATTTTAGTCAGTGAAGCTGATTAGGAAGTACCCGAGAATAGAAAGACCGTCATTCCGAGCGCAGCCGAGGAATCTCGCATGTATCGTTGAACGACACCCAAACAACCCCGAGCAAGATTCCTCGGCTACGCTCGGAATGACGGTCTGTTCGTGTTGGAAAGCCTAAACAGCTTCAGCTTACAATCAAACATTTATTAAAATATTACTGGGGTATACCGGGCACATTGCCCAGCGACGACCCTTCGGCCGATGAGGCTTTGGATAGTGCATTCAAGGTGCCGTCGTTTTCCAGCACGACGGCGGCAGCATCAGCCAGCGATGCAATGCCGCGCTCACGCAGACTGGCCAGGATTTCGCCTTCCGTAATGCGTTCGGCGCGCATAGCATCGGGCAGGTAGTGGCCGTTGTACACCAGCAGCGTGGGGTCGGATTTTACCAGCCGGCTTACCGTTTTGAAGCGCACCGAGAGCCAGGTAATGCTGAATTGCAGGCCAATGAGCAGGGCAAAAGCCAGCAGCCCATCGGCCAGCGCCACGCCCTTGCTGAGCAACACCGTGGCCAGCGTGGAGCCCAGGGCCACCGTCACAATCAGGTCGAAGGCATTCATCTTCGACAGCGTGCGCTTGCCTGAGGCGCGTAGCATCAGAATCAGCCCTGCGTAGGCCAGCAGGCCAATGATGAGCGTACGGCCTATACTGGTCCAGCTGGTAAAAAACAGGTTTTCCATACAAGGCTAACGGCGAAAGTAGCGGCCGCGTTAGGCAACGGGGTCAGCCATGAGCTTCCCCGCTGCCTGACGCGGCCGCTACGTCATTAAGCGGCAGAGCCGGGCAAATCGCCGTACTTTGGCGACTACCGCTCCCTGGCCGCCGATGGCCGCAGCGGCTTCATCCTTCTTTTCACTTCCTATGATGCGCTTTCTGTTTGTGCTGGCCCTGTGCGCCGGCCTTTGCTTCCCTGGACTAGCTCAACGCTTTACCCCTACTGAAGTGGCGCGCTGGCAGCAGCAGGCCCGGCAGGTGCGCATCACGCGCGACAGCTATGGCGTGCCGCACATTTATGGCAAGACCGATGCCGACGCAGTTTTCGGCCTGCTCTACGCGCAGTGCGAGGATGATTTTGCCCGCGTCGAAACCAACTACCTCGATGCCATTGGCCGGTTGGCCGAAGTGGAGGGCGAAACCCAGCTTTACCACGACCTGCGTGCCCACATGTTTCTGGACAGCACGCAGGCCCTCAGCATCTATAAGAAGAGCCCGGCCGATATGAAGCTGCTGCTCGATGCCTTCGCGGCCGGCACCAACTACTACTTGGCCACCCACCCCACCGTGCAGCCCCGCCTGCTGCGCCGCTTCCAGCCCTGGATGCCGCTCATGTTTAGCGAGGGCAGCATTGGGGGCAATATCAGTGTGGTATCGCTGGAGCGGCTGAAGGCCTTTTACAGCCAGAAAAAGTCAAGCTCGTGGATTGATACCGATTTCGGCCGCACCGACCGCGAGCCGGTGGGCTCCAACGGCTTTGCCATTGCGCCCGCCAAAAGCGCCAACGGCCACGCCCTGCTGCTTATCAACCCGCACACCTCATTTTACTTCCGCTCCGAAGTGCAGATGGTGAGCCAGCAGGGCCTAAACGCCTACGGAGCCGTGACGTGGGGCCAGTTTTTTATTTACCAAGGCTTTAATGAGCATTGCGGCTGGATGCACACCTCCAGCCAAGCCGACTCGATGGACGAGTACCTCGAAACGATTGAGGAAAAAGACGGCAAGGCATTTTACAAATACGATGGCAAGCTGCGCGCCGTGCAGGCGCAAAAAGTAGCGCTGCCCTACAAATCGGGCGATAAAATGCTGCGCAAAACCTTCACCATCTTCCGCACGCACCACGGCCCGATTGTGGGGCAGAAGTCGGACGGGCAGTGGGTGGCGGTGCGGATGATGAACGCGCCGCTGGCCGCTTTGCAGCAGTCGTACCAACGCACCAAGGCCACCGACTACGCCAGCTTTCAGCAGGTGATGAAGCTGAACGGCAACGCCTCCAACAACACCGTATTTGCCGATACCAAGGGCAGCATTGCCTACTGGCACGGCAATTTCATGCCCCGGCGCAACCCAAAGTTCGACTGGAGCCAGCCGGTGGACGGCAGCACCTCGGCCACCGAATGGCAGGGGTTCCACCCGGTGAGCGAGCTGGTGCAGGTGCACAACCCCGCCAGCGGCTTCATCCAGAACTGTAATTCCACGCCCTTCACCGTGAGCGGCCCCAGCAGTCCGGCCGCCGCAAAATACCCCAAATACGAAGCCCCCGACGCCGAAAACTACCGCGGCCTGAACGCCGTGCGCGTACTCAGCAGCAAAGCCGTGGTCAGCCTCGACACGCTCATTGCGGCGGCCGACGACCCGCACCTCACCGCTTTCGATGACATGCTGCCGCCACTGCTGGCCGCCTACCAGCCCACTTCGGCTGAAAAAGCTGTCGCGCCCGCCGTAGCCGAAGCCATTGCCACCCTCCGCGCCTGGAACCACGGCTACGCCCAAACTTCGGTGGCCCAAACGGTGGCTATCTATTGGGCCGAGCGGCTGCTAGCCAAAGCCCGCGCCCACGTGCCCGAAGCCCAGCCGCAGCTCGACTACATCAGCTTTGTTCGCTTCGCGCTGGCCAATACTTCGCCGGCGGAAAAAATCACGACCCTCTCCGAAACCCTCGACGACCTGACGCGCGATTTCGGCACCTGGAAAATGCCCTGGGGCGAGGTGAACCGCTATCAGCGCCTCACCGGCCGCATTGAGGAAACCTACGACGACCAGCAGCCCAGCCAGCCGGTGGCCTTCACCTCGTCGGCCTGGGGCTCGCTGGCCGCGTTTGGTGCGCGCACGTATCCCGGCACCAAAAAACGCTACGGCAACGTGGGCAACAGCTTCGTAGCAGTAGTGGAATTTGGCCCGCGCATCACGGCGCGCTCGGTCGTGACCGGGGGGCAGAGCAGCCGCCCCGGCACGCCGCACTTCACCGACCAAGCCGATTTATACTGCAACGGCCGCTTCAAAGAAGTGCGCTTCTACCCCGAAGACGTGCAGGCCCACGCCGAAAAAACATATCGCCCCGGCGAGTAAGCGGTGTTTGTTCAAAAAGGAGCGTGATGCTTCGACCAGCGCAGCCCAACGTTCCGAAAAAATCACCTAACCCCTACTGACAATGGACATCAAATATCTCTCCGACGACAAAGGTAAAATTACCGGCGTGTTCATCGCCATCGAGGAATGGGAGCGGCTGCAAAAGCAGTACAACATCAGTGAGCAAGCCCCGGCCGACTCCGGCACCAAGCTGCAGCAGTCGCTGGCCGAGGCGATGAAGAAGGTGAAACCCAGCGATGACGAAGCGTAACCCCGCATTTGTGTATCTTTTTTAACAGCAAAATAGCCCGGTATTACCGGGCTATTTCGTCTTTATTCAATGGCTTTTAGCGGCCAAAATCGTCCTGAACGCGCACGATATCATCTTCATCTGAGGGATGGTCTGTGTCGGTATGCTGCCAGATTTCGGCCAGGATACCCCATTCTTTCAGGCCTACGAGGCGGTGCCGCTCGCCCTGGCGCAGAATAATCCGCTCGCCCACCTGCAGGTTTTTTACTTCACTTTGCTCATCGGAATCGCTGACGGCCACGCCCACCGGCCCCTGCACTACCTGCCAGATTTCGGCGCGGCGGTGGTGGTACTGCCAGCTCAGGCGCTGGTGCGGGGCCACTATCAGAATTTTGGGGCTCAGCCGGCCCGAAATCCGCAGGCTGTCTACCAATAAGCCATCAAAATAAGTGTTGGCAAATTCCTGCGCCTGGGCCTCATCAATCACGAAAAAACCACCCCACGGGCGCGTTGGGTCTTCTTTGGCAATAGTGAAGCCTTGCTGCCGAAGCTGCGCGGCCACTTGCTGGAACAGGGCGCTTTTTTGGGGGTCGGTGTGAGGCATGAGCATTTGCGCTGGAGTGAAAGCAAATATATCTACTTATCCATTACGGTTATGCGTTGATTTGCTTAATAGGTTTTGCTCGCATCTCCCGGCACCACTACCACGAAATCGGCCACGTTCACCTGCTCTTTATCCAGGGTCTTCAACTCCTCCTGCGTCACTACGCTGATGGTTTTCACGCGCAGCTTGGGCGCATACTGCCGCAGCCAGGCCACAATGCCGTCGTGGTGGTCGGAATGGTAGCTGCCGTTGAAATGTAACAAGGTCTGGCCGGGCTGGCGGCTAGTTTCGATGAAATGGGCCATGGTGGCATCCTTCAGCGCCTGAGCTTGAATAATGTTTTGGGCGCCGCCGCCGTGGGCTTTGCCGTCGCCGCCGAACATGGCCGCCATGTTCTTGTAGCCGGGCAGGTCGTAATCCACTTTCAGCGGCAGCGGGGCGAGCAGGGCGCGGTCGGCGGCGGGAAGCTTATCGAGCGCGGTGAGGCTGCGCTGGGCTACCACTTTGGCGAAGGGGCGCGGGGCGTTGGTGCCAATGACGGCAAGGTGATTCTCGCGGGCAAATTGCAGCAGCGGACGGTAGTCGGTGCCGTAGTTGGGCCACGGGCGGGTCTGGCGCTCGAAAGCGGTATCGGCCAGGGTGCCGGCAGCGTAATGGGCCACCAGGGGCTGCACGTCGCGCTCAAACATCTCCATTCCCAGCACCAAATCACCGGGCTTTTTCAGCTTTAGCAAGTCTTTGGCTACCTGCAGCTCCAGCCAATGGGCCAGCGCGTCGTTGTGCTGCTCGCCGAAGAGGACCACATCGGCCTGGGCCAGCTCAGCCAGCATCTGGTCGTAGTCGACGGGCTGGCCGGCGGCAGTGAAGAGGCGGTAGGCCGGCCGGTCGCCCCGCGTGAAGCTGGCAAGAACGAGAAGGAGGAAAAAGAAGCTGGTGAAGCGAAGGAAACGCATGGGCAGGGCAGGAAACTGGGATATTAACAAAGAACGTCATGCGGAGCGTAGCCGAAGCATCTCGCGTGCAGTAGTAAACAATGTCGTTAGACAAAAGAATTACTACCACACGCGAGATGCTTCGGCTGCGCTCCGCATGACGTTCTATCAAACGTCTTTCTTATCCCTTATAAAACATCCACTTACCCAGCTCCTTGTACGTCACCTTCTTGCCGTACATCAGAATACCCACGCGGTAGATGCGGGCCGCCACCCATACCGTACCGATGAAGCCGAGAATGAGCAGGAAGATGGACAGCGCCAGCTGCCACGCCGGCACGCCAAACGGCAGCCGAATCACCATGGCAATCGGCGAAGTCAGCGGGAACATCGACATCCAGAAAGCCACCGGCCCATCGGGGTTGCGCAGAATGACCGACACACCCACGATGTAGCTCAGGATGAGCGGCATCGTAATCGGAAACATGAACTGCTGGGTATCGGTCTGGTCATCCACGGCCGCGCCCACGGCCCCGAACAACGCCCCATACAGCAGGTAGCCGCCCAGGAAGTAAACGATGAAACCGAAGAGAATAGTACCCAGGGGCAGGTTGGCTATCGTATTGAAGAAGGCGAAACGGCCGGCGGGGTTGGTGGCCTGGTCCTTCTGAGTATCCATCCCCTTATCAAAAGCCACCTCAGCTGACTCCGGCTCATCGGCAGCGCTGGCGGCGGCGGCGCCGGGAGCCGTCGGGGCAGCGGCTACTTCGGTTTTGGGCTTGTCCTTGCCCATCAGCATGGGCAGCACCACCGAGCTCACGCCGAACGACAGCACGCCCCACAGCAGAAACTGGGTGAGGCCTACCGCCGCGATGCCCACAATCTTACCCATCATCAGATCAAACGGCTTCACCGACGACAGCATTACTTCCATGATGCGGCTCGACTTCTCCTCCCCCACCCCGCGCATAATCTGCACGCCATAGATGAAGATGAACAGGTAGATGGCCAGCGCCAGCGCGTAGGCCATGCCCGAAGTAGCCAGCGCATTGCTATCGGCCTCCTTCCCGGTTTCGTCCAGACTCACGGCCTGCAACACCACCTTCGAGCGCAGCCGGTCAAGCTGCTCCTGCGAGAGGCCGGATTTTTTCATTTTCAAATCCGAAAATGCCTTATCGAGCGCATTTTTTACAGCAAGCTCCTTCTTTAGGCTGATGTTGCCCTTGCCAAAGAACTGCACGCCAGTGGGATTCTCTACGTCGAGGCCGGCGGGCAGCACCACTAGGCCATCGTGTTTGGCCTTCAAGAAGCTTTTTTTGGCCTCTGCCAGCGTGCCGGTGGCCGCTTCGAAGCGCAGCTGTGGCGTGCTCACCAAGTGGCTGGCGATGTTTAGGCCGCTGTCGTCGCGCACTTCTATCACATCCGTGGTATCGTTATCGGAACTGGCTACTTTGGCGATGATGAAGCCGAACGCCGCCAGCAACAGCGGCACCGCCAGCGTGAGGACGATGAAAGACTTTTTGCGAACCCGCGTGAGGTATTCGCGTTGGGCAATGAGGAAAAATTTCGAGGCCATGATGATGGATTAAAGCAGCGCGTTAGCGGTTTCGAGGAGGGTTTCGGGCATGGTTTCGCGCACGCGCCGGATGAATATCTCGTTGATGCTCGGGATTTTCTCGCGGAAAGCGGCTACTTCAATGCCCACTGAACCAATGAGGTAGCGCAGCAGGTCGTTGGGCCGCACGCCCTCCTGCAGCTGCACTTGCAGGTAGAAATGGTTGTTTTCCCGCTTTTTCTGCTCCACCACCTTGAAATCGGGGCTCGACAGCACGGGATGCCCCGTGCCCTCCACCTCGTAGGTATTGGTTTTAAACTGGTCGCGAATCACGCCAATCGGCCCGTCCAGCACCTTGCGCGAACGGTTGATGAGGGCAATGTTGTCGCACATCTCCTCCACCGATTCCATGCGGTGCGTCGAGAAGATGATGGTCGCGCCCTGATTCCGCAGCTCCAGAATCTCGTCCTTTATCAGGTTGGCATTAATCGGGTCGAAGCCCGAGAACGGCTCATCGAGGATAATGAGCTTGGGCTCGTGCAGCACCGTGGCAATAAACTGCACCTTCTGCTGCATGCCCTTGCTCAAGTCCTCCACGTTCTTGCCGGCCCACTCTTTTATCTCGAACCGGTTCAGCCACTGCTTGATGCGCGCCGTGGCATCTTCGCGGCTCAGGCCGCGCAGGCGGGCCAGATAGAGCAGTTGCTCGCCCACTTTCATCTTTTTATACAGGCCGCGCTCCTCGGGCAGGTATCCAATCTGGGCAATGTGGCTCTGGTTCAGCCGCTCGCCCCGAAAGCGGATTTCGCCCTCATCGGCCCCCGTAATCTGGGTGATGATGCGAATGAGCGAGGTTTTGCCCGCGCCGTTGGGCCCGAGCAGGCCGAAAATGCTGCCTTCGGGAATTTCAAGGCTCACCCCGTCAAGGGCAACGTGGTTGGCGTAGGCCTTGCGCACGTTGAGGACTTCAAGTATAGGTTTCACAGAAAAAAAGGTTGGTTGGCGGGTTAAATGTAGAAGAATGTAGCTGAGCAAATGTATTGGCCACCCGGCTCTTTTGCCAGCAGTTGGGCGCCAAGCGGGTTCTGCGGCTCCCCAAACGGTGAATAACGGGGATGAACGGGCCGGCCTGGGCTAGCTGGCCGCTTCGATTTCGGCTTCGCTCAACTCGTGCAGACTGGCTTCGAGGCGGTCCAGATGCTGGCCATATACCCGTTGCAGGTACCAGCGGATGTACTTTGTCACGGGCCAGTACAACGCCAGACTTACCACAATCTCCAGGCCTAAAGCCAGCATCAGCCGCGACTGCGGAATAGACACCACGCCATTCTTAGGTTCCAGCAGTCCGGCAGTAAGCCCCACCAGCCCCGCCACCGGAATCAGTACCATCGTAAACCGATAGTAGAAGCGCATCAGGCTCCGCAGCCCACTCGTAACGCGCACAAGGTGCGTACGCAAGTCGCCCTCGGGCTTAGTGATGCCGCGCAGCAGGCCCATCTTCCGATAAAAGTAGTAGATGCACAGCAACGCTACCAAAGCCAGCAGGCACCCCATCGTTCGCAACCAGGCAAATGGGGAAAAGACAATAGCCCCCAGCGACACTACCAGAAATCCAGTATTGATTAACAGGTCTTTACGGGCATTGTGTCGCAACTGCTCCAAACTATCCCCCGACCGCCGGGCCAGTAGCCGGGCCACTTCGGTGGCATCGAAAGCAGCCGGTTCGTTGTCCGGCTCAGGCCGCTGCCATTGGCGGCGCAGGTCATCAAGTTCCATAGGATGGTACCGGTTTTATGGTTAGCAGGGGACTAATTGCTGCCGCAACTTTTCCTGCACGCGGTGCATTTTCACGCGCACATTGTTTTGGGTAATACCAAGAATATCAGCCATTTCCTCGTATGACCGGTCTTCAAGGTAGAGCAGCACAAAAGCCTTATCGACTTCGGATAAGCGGCCAATGGCCCGGTAAAGCGCAGCACGGTCATCGGCATCGGGCCCGCTATCGGGAGCCTGGGCCACGGCCAGCGCCTCGGCATCGAGGCCCACCGGCGCAGGGCGACGGGTGCGCTGGCGCAGGTTTGAGATGGCCACGTTCAGTGCAATGCGGTAGAGCCAGGTGCTGAGTTTGGCCCCCGGCTGGGGCACGTAGCGCGGCCACGCCCGCCATAGCTGCAGCACTATTTCCTGAAACAGGTCCTGGCGGTCATCGGTATCCTGGCAGTACAGGCGGGCCACGCGCCGCAGCAAAGGCTGGTACTCGTGCAACACGGCAACAAATTCAGCAGACGGGGTGGCGGTGGCCATGCGGCGTGTAATGGTTTCGGGAAGTTTATCGCCGGGGTGGTGGGGGCATTACAGCGGCGCAGCTTTTTTTCGAGCACCCTTGTTCGCCGTTGGCAGGGCAAGCCCCAGCGGGGCGACATATTGGTAGCAAAACACTATAAAAACAACGAGAAAGCCCCAGCGGGGCGACACTCGTATGCACGAATGCCGCCCCGCTGGGGCTTAAAGATTGCTGCCGGAGCTATTGCTACCGATATGTCGCCCCGCTAGGGCTAGTCGGATGGGCACAAGCTAAAGCTTATGCCACTTACGCGAAATACTCCTTCACTTTCTCAAAGAAACCTTTCTCGTTCTTGCCGGGGTGCGGCGTGAAATTGTCCGAGTCGCGCAGCTTCTCCAGCAGCTCGCGCTCCTGGTTGCTCACGTTTTTGGGCGTCCACACGTTCAGGTGGATAAGCTGGTCGCCGCGGCCGTAGCCGTTCAGGTCCTTGATGCCTTTGCCGCGCAGGCGCAGGATTTTGCCCGGCTGGGTGCCGGGGTCAACCTTGATTTTCACCTTGCCCTCGATGGTGGGCACTTCCAGGCTCGCGCCCAGCGCCGCATCCACGAACGAGATGTACTGCTCGAACATGATGTTGTTGCCGTCGCGCTTCAGGAATTCGTGCGGCTCCTCCTCAATCTGAATAAGGAGGTCGCCGGGCACGCCGCCGCGCTCGGGGAAGTTGCCTTTGCCGTTCATGCTCAGTTGCATGTCGTTGGCCACGCCGGCGGGGATGTTGATGGGAATCACTTCCTCGTGCAGCTGGCGGCCTTCACCTTTGCACACGTCGCAGGTGGCCACAATGGTTTTGCCTTCGCCGTTGCAGGTGGGGCAAGTGCTGCTGCTCACCATCTGGCCGAGCATGGTGTTCACCACGCGCTTGGTCTGGCCCTGGCCCTGGCAGGTGGGGCAGGTTTTCATATCGGTGCCATTTTTGGCACCGGTGCCGCTGCACGGCTGGCAGGCCACGTAACGCTTCACCTTGATTTTCTTCTCGACACCGTTGGCGATTTCCTCCAAATCAAGCTTCAGCTTGATGCGCAGGTTCGAGCCCTTCTTCTGGCGTCGGCCGCCGCCCTGCCGTCCGCCCCCAAAGAAGCCCTCGAAGCCCCCACCCCCGCCGAAAATATCGCCGAACTGCGAGAAAATGTCCTCCATGTTCTGCGGGCCGCCGCCACCGCCGCCCATGCCCTGGTGGCCGTACCGGTCGTAGCGGGCGCGCTTATCAGCGTTGCTGAGGATTTCGTACGCCTCGGCCGCTTCCTTGAACTTGTCCTCGGCGGTTGGGTCGTCGGGGTTTTTATCAGGGTGATACTTAATGGCCATCTTGCGGTAAGCCGACTTGATAACGTCGCCCTCCGCGTTTTTGGCAATGCCTAATACTTCGTAATAATCGCGCTTCGTAGCCATTTTCTGCTTTATGAATCGTCCGTCATCCTGAGCGTAGCGAAGGACCTTATCACGGCCGAACGATTCGCAATAATCAATTCGGCCGTGATAAGGTCCTTCGCTACGCTCAGGATGACAGTTACTTTAAAATTACTGCCCAAGCACCACTTTGGCGTGCCGAATAACCTTGTCGCCCAAGTAATAGCCTTGCTCCACCACGTCCACGATTTTCCCTTTCAGGTCGTCGCTGGGCGCCGGAATCTGGGTAATAGCCTCGTGCAGCTCGGCATCGAAGTCGCCGCCCTGGGCATCCATGGCGGTCAAACCCTTTTGCTGCAGCGTTTTGTTCAGCTTGCTTTGAATAATTTCGATGCTTTCGCGCACGGCGTTGGCATCGGTGGTAGCCTGGGTGGCGTTGCGGGCACGCTCAAAATCGTCGAGCACGGGCAGCAGGGCCACCATCAACTCCTGATTGGCGGTTTTGAACAAGTCGATGCGCTCCTTGCTGGTGCGACGCTTGTAGTTCTCAAACTCGGCGGCGAGGCGCAGGTATTTGTCTTTGATTTCAACTAGCTCGGCGTCGGTGCGGGAGGCCTCAGGCTGGGGCGCGCCGGTGGCGGTCATGTCCGGGTCGGTACTTTCGCCATCGGCCATTTCGCCAGCTACGTGGTTGGGGTCGGCGGTCAGGTTGTCGTCCTCGGGGAGGTTGTTCTCGTTAGCCATTTGCGGAAATATTCGTCGAAAGGGGTTTTTCACGGGGTTAGCCGGTTAGTCAGGCTGCGGGCGCAAGGAGTGGGCCAAAGGGGCATGGGCTGCCATAGTGGCGGAATGGGGGTGAGATAGAATTTCGCCCTAAGCCCAACCTAATTCTGCATAAAGTCACGATTCCTTTTATCGCATCTTTAGTCTATGAAAGTTCATCTCACCCGCGACAGTGTTGCCAACGGGGACGACCCTTATTCGAAGGAACTGACTGTGAGTAATAATGCGAGTATTATAGAAATTCTGCGGGTAGTCTTGCACGCTGTTTTCTTGGCCTCCATTGGTGGAGGTAAAGCCACATGGATTGCTTTATCTCGCATCCCCGTAGCGGTTGTGGCTCAGCAATGGGCAAAAGCGAAAATGCTGACACCAATACCACCTCTCTCTAGGTTGAATTTTTCGGGAAATGTGTTGTCAATGCACTTTGATTATCGCGTACAGCAAGACCCCGATTTAGTTTATGAGAAATACCAGCGTATGCATTCTGGGCATCCTTTCCGATAGTCTTCAATGACACGCTGCCACCGACCTACTCGTGCAGCGCCTTCCAAATCATATCTTTCAGCTGCACAATGTTCTTATTTGCCAGGCTGGAAATGAACATGGACGGCACGTCAGCCGGGAGCGTCTGGCGGATTTCGGCTTCCAGTTCCTCATCAATCATATCCGATTTGGTGATGGCCAACAGGCGCTTTTTGTCCAGCAGGTCGGGGTTAAACTGCTCCAGCTCGCCCAGTAGGATTTGATATTCGGCGGCGATGTCGGGGCTGTCGCAGCTTATCATAAAGAGCAGGATAGAGTTGCGTTCGATGTGGCGCAGGAAGCGGGTGCCCAGGCCCTTGCCCTCGGCCGCGCCCTCGATGATGCCGGGAATGTCGGCCATCACGAAGGATTTGTAGTCGCGGTAGGCCACCACACCCAGGTTGGGCACTAGGGTAGTGAAGGCGTAGTCGGCAATCTTGGGCTTGGCGGCACTCACCACCGAGAGCAGCGTGCTCTTGCCCGCGTTGGGGAAGCCCACGAGGCCCACGTCGGCCAGCAGCTTCAGCTCCAGAATGATGATGGCCTCGATGGCTGGCTCACCGGGCTGCGCGTACTCGGGGGCCTGGTTGATGGAGTTCTTGAAGTGGTCGTTGCCCCAGCCGCCGCGCCCGCCGGGCACGAGCACCAGCCGCTGGCCGTGCTCCGTGATTTCCAGAATCTGGGTGCCGTCGGGGTCGCGGGCCACGGTGCCCAGGGGCACTTGCAGCACAATATCGGCTCCTTGCGCACCGCTACGCAGGTTTTCGCCCCCGCCCTCGCCGTCTTTGGCAAATACGTGGCGCTGGTACTGCAAGTGCAGAAGCGTCCAGTGCTGCGAGTTGCCTTCGAGGATGATGTGGCCGCCGCGGCCGCCGTCGCCGCCATCGGGGCCGCCGTTGGGCAGGCCTTTGGCCCGGAAGAAGTGGTGCGAGCCAGCACCGCCTTTGCCCGAGCGGCAGATAAGTTTGACGTAGTCGATGAAATTGTTGGAGGCCACGGGGATTGGGTATTTGATGTAAAAGAACTGTCATCCTGAGCGCAGCGAAGGACCTTAGGCCCGCCAAACGATTTGCAGTAACGCTAAACCGTACAAGCGTGATAAGGTCCTTCGCTGCGCTCAGGATGACAGCCGTATTAAAACAGTCGTGTAAAAACGTAAAGTTACGCTTTAACTTCTTTGGTCGCAGATGCCGGGGTTTCGGGAGCAGCCGCTTTGTTCTTGTCAATCAGCCCGCAGATTTGGCCGAAAATATCGTCAATAGGGCCAATGCCGTTCAGGGCGTGGAATTTGTTTTGGGCGGCGTAGTAGCCGGCTACCTGGGCGGTTTCGGTGTTGTACACCGTCACGCGGCGGCGAATTTTGGTTTCGTCCTGGTCGTCGGGGCGGTTGCTGGTTTTGCCACGTTCCAGCAGGCGCGTCACCAGTTCTTCCTCCTGCACTTCGAGCGCAATCATGCAGCCAATGTGCGTGTTGTGCTCGGTCATGAGGCGGTCGAGGCTTTCGGCCTGGGCCACGGTGCGCGGGAAGCCATCGAAAATGAAGCCCCCGACCTGCGGATTATTTTTCAACGCACTGCCAATCATCCCGATAACCACAGAATCGGGCACGAGCAAACCTTCGTCCATAAGCTTTTTAGCTTGCAGACCAAGGTCGGTACCCTGCGCAATCTGGGCGCGCAGCAGGTCGCCGGTGCTCAGGTGCACGAGGTTGTAGTGGGTGATGAGTTTTTGGCTCTGGGTTCCTTTGCCGGCGCCGGGAGGGCCGAACAGCACGATATTCAACATGTAGAAGACGCGTTGCGCGAGGGAGGTGATTTAGGTGGGTTTGGGCAAGTTACTCAATCGGGGGCAGAAACGTTGCTACACAGCTACGTATACATCGGCCAGATTGCGGCCTAAGCCGTCGTAGTCAAGGCCGTAGCCGACCACGAAGTCGTTGGGGATTTCCTGGGCCACGTAGCGCACCGACAGGTCGTGCCGCAGGCTAGCAGGCTTGAAAAACAGCGCCGCAATCTCGACCGAAGCCGGGCCTTTTTCCAGCAGTGTGGGCAGCAGGTGGTGCATGGTAGTGCCTGTGTCCACAATATCCTCCACGATGATGAGGTGGCGGCCCTGCACTTCTTCGCGCAGACCCAGAATTTCCTGCACCACGCCGGTACTATCGGTGCCCTCGTAAGAAGCCACGCGAATAAAGACAATCTCGCATTCGCCCACGAAGCGCTTCAGCAAATCGGAAGCAAACATGAACCCACCGGTGAGCACGACCACAAACAACGGCTTTCGCCCGGCATAGTCGGCACTGAGGCGGGCACCCAGGCCGGCCACGACTTCATCCAACTGAGCAGCCGATAAATACGGCCGAAATTCCTTATTGTGGATGGTGATGTGGGAGTGGCCCATGCGGCGCGGGAGGGGTATAATGAGGGTGCAAAGCTACGGCCGGAATCGGCCGCCGCATCAACCTTACGCCCTTTCCGCATTTCCGGAGAGTGCCGTACCCGGCAGGGTACATGCCCCGAAGTGGTCCGGTAAGATTGACGCGGCGGAGGAAACCTCCCCTACTCTATCGTCCGCAACGCCGTATAAATCACGCGGGCCGCAGCCGGCACAAAGGCTTCGGCGTAGCGAACGTGGGGCTGCAGGGTGGCTTCGATGCGCTGCTTTTCCAGTTGCACGGGGGCCATGCCGCGCTCGCCGCCTTTTTCGGCAATGTGCGGCGCGATAACCAGCGACACGATGCTCATCAACTTAATGAGGATGTTCATGCTCGGGCCGGAAGTGTCTTTAAAGGGGTCGCCCACGGTGTCGCCGGTTACGGAGGCTTTGTGCGCGTCGGAGCCTTTATACTGCATCACGCCGTTCACCATCACGCCTTTCTCAAAAGATTTTTTGGCGTTGTCCCAGGCCCCGCCAGCGTTGCTCTGGAACATGGCCATGAGCACGCCGCTGACGGTAACACCAGCCAGCAGACCGCCCAGCACCTCAGGCGAAGACGCGTTCGAGAAGAGGCCCCGGCAGCCGAAGCCCACGATGATAGGCGTGAGCAAAGCAATAGCACCCGGCAAA
Source organism: Hymenobacter artigasi (assembly GCF_012275535.1). Taxonomy (GTDB): domain Bacteria; phylum Bacteroidota; class Bacteroidia; order Cytophagales; family Hymenobacteraceae; genus Hymenobacter; species Hymenobacter artigasi. The sequence continues at coordinate 25,628 of NZ_JAAVTK010000017.1, forward strand.
ATCATTTCCCGGATAGCTGCCTGGGTCGAAATGGCTACGCATTTCTCGTACTCCGGCCGGCCCGTACCTTCCATGATGCCCGGAATTTCGCGGAACTGCCGGCGCACTTCCTGCACCATGGCCATGGCGGCCCGGCCCACGGCGGCAATGGCCAGCGAGGAGAAAATGAACGGAATCATAGCCCCGATAAACACGCCAGCCAGCACGGGCGCTTTGCTGATATCAATGGACGTAATGTTGGCCGTGCCCATGAAGGCGGCAAACAGGGCCAGCGAGGTAAGCGCGGCCGAAGCAATGGCGAAGCCTTTGCCGGTAGCGGCAGTGGTGTTACCCACGGCATCCAGAATATCAGTGCGCTCGCGTACTTCCTTGGGCAGCTCGCACATTTCGGCGATGCCGCCGGCATTGTCAGCAATGGGGCCGAAGGCGTCGATGGCCAGCTGCATGGCGGTAGTGGCCATCATTCCAGCGGCGGCAATGGCCACACCGTAGAGGCCCGCCGCTTCGTAGCTGAGCACGATGCCAGCCGCCAGCACCAGAATAGGCAGCACCGTGGACTCCATGCCCACGGCCAGCCCGCCGATAACCGTAGTGGCGTGGCCCGTGCTGCTTTGCTGAATGATGCTATTGACCGGGCGCTTGCCCATGGCGGTGTAATACTCGGTGATGATGCTCATCAACGTGCCCACCACGAGGCCCACCAGCACGGCATAAAAAACGTGCATGGCATCGAAGATGATGCCGCGAATGGTGAAATTACCAGCCGGCAAAATCCACATAATCAAGCCATATGCACCGGCGGCTGACACGACCACCGAGATGTAGTTGCCGGTATTGAGCGCGCCCTGAACGTTGCCACCTTCCTTCACCCGCACGCAGAGAATACCAATGAGCGAGGCGATGATGCCCATGCCCGCAATGGCCATCGGCAGGAAGATGGGCGAGAGGCCGCCGAACTGGTCATTGGTCACGGTTACTTCGCGCCCTAGTACCATGGTAGCCAGAATGGTGGCCACGTAGGAGCCGAACAAGTCGGCCCCCATGCCAGCCACGTCGCCCACGTTGTCGCCCACGTTATCGGCAATGGTGGCGGGGTTGCGGGGGTCATCCTCCGGGATGCCGGCTTCGACCTTGCCCACGAGGTCGGCGCCCACATCGGCCGCCTTGGTGTAGATGCCGCCGCCCACGCGAGCAAACAGGGCAATGCTTTCGGCCCCGAGCGAGAAGCCGGTAAGGACTTCGAGGGCTTTTTCCATTTCCATGCCATTGGCGAGGCCGCTGGGCACAAACATTTTATAGAACACAATAAACAGCGAGCCCAAACCCAGCACGGCCAGGCCGGCCACGCCCATGCCCATCACCGAGCCGCCCGAAAACGACACGTTGAGCGCGGTACTGAGGCTGGTTTTAGCCGCCTGCGCCGTACGCACGTTGGCCTTGGTGGCAATTTTCATCCCGATGAAACCGGCCAGTGCCGAGAACACCCCGCCAATCAAGAAAGCAATGACGATGACGGGGCTGGAATTGCCGCTCGTGCTACCCAGATAGAACAGGAAAGCCCCGGCAATCAGCCCAAATAGGGCCAGCACCTTGTATTCGGCCTTGAGAAAGGCGATGGCACCATCGGCAATGTAGCCGGCAATGGTGGTCATGCGCGCGTCACCAGCATCCTGCTTTGCTACCCAGCCAGCACGCAGCCAGGTGTAGAGCAAGGCAAAAATTCCCAGCGCGGGCACGGCGTAAAGGTATGGGGTCATAAAAAGTGAATGGGTGGGAAAATGTGATTAGAGCAGTTTTGGTTCGCAAAATAGCGGAAATACTACCGAAAACTACTCTCCCATTCACTTCATAATCAGGTTCCTCGAAAATAACGCACCGCAGCCCGCTCTGTGACGTAATAAAGGGCAAAGCAGCTGACTGTTACTACTGGCAACGCAATCCAATAGTAGCGGGTAAAGTTGACCAATTCGCCCGTCAGCGCGACCAAGGCGACGTAACTCAGGATAAGGAGCGGGAAATGATACAGATAGAGCGAAAAGCTAAAAATCCCAACTTCATGAAATGCTCGTACCAGTAGATTTTGCCGCTGCACACGCCCAGCCAACAGCGCCGACACGCTTAATACCGCCAGCGCCGAGGCCAGCGGCCCCGATAACAGCCGCAAGTGTAATGCTGCCAAGCCGATGAGCAATAGCAAAAGCATTCCAATGCCCAACGCTAACCAGAACCCGGAAAACTGCCGGAAGGCTGGCAGCCAGCGGGGTCGCGTCGTCACCACATCGTAAAGCCCCACTCCCAGCGCGAAGTAGCCGTTGTAGAGTAACAGAAAATCACCCAAAAAACTGATATTCAAGTGCAGCACACTGGCCACCATACCAAATGCGTAGAAGGCTGCCGACAGTGAGTAGTAGTACCGAACACGCCAGAAAGCCAAAGGCACTGCCAAATAAAAAAGCGCCTCGGGCAGCAGCGACCAGTACACGTTATTGTATCCAAAAAACTGCTTGCCAGGCATCAGAAAAAGGACAGCGCGACCTATTGCTCGCAGCGTAAGCGGGTGCAACTCGTGCCAAGCTGCGAGTCGGCTGGCATTAAACTCGCGACCAATAGCATTGGTCATCAAATTTGGATGCGCCGCTGCCACGTAATATAGGGTCAATACTCCCAGCGCAAGCGAGGCTAGATAAGGCGGGTAAATGCGTACAATACGGTTGAGATAGAACCGAAAGGCCGGACGGTGCTTTTTGAGTTGCGCGTAGCGGATAAAAAAGCCCGAAAGCACAAAAAAGAAAATTACCACTTCATAGCCTGCCGAACTAAGCATATCGCCAATGAAGGCCACGTATTGCGATGGGCTCCAACTAGCCCGGGGGAAACCCGTAAATACTCGGTGCCCCCCGACCACAACAGAAACTTGGCGTGATAAACGACAACGTAAAAGGCACAAAATCCCCGCAGCGCGTGGAGAATATCCAGTTCCTGATAGCTGAGCAACCGAGGAACAACGGATTTATTCTGTAAGGATGACGCAGGTACGATTATAGCCATAATCGGGCAAAGGTACAGCCGAGCCCTTAATAATTTCCGAAGCAAAACATGGCAGAGTAGCAGCCTGCTGGTAATATTGCGCTATTCTACCAATCCATTGGACAAGCGCATATGCACTTCGGGCGTACAGATAAAGCACTAGTCCCAAGGCGCGACGGCGTGTTGCAATGCTTCGGCATCGGAGCAGCTACTACCTTTTACTTTGAGTTGGTGCGAGATGTTCGAGGCGGTTGAGCAGCCACCCAAAAGGAACCCCAGCCAAAATTAAAAGAGCAGCATCAGACTGGATTAAATACCGCATTTCTAGCTGGCGTAAGCCGACGCAGATAAACAGATACATAAAGGCAAAGAAGAATAGTAATGGCCAAACGCTCCGGTGCCGACGTAGCAGAAATGCTCCCACCAAGCAGACTATCAACATAATGCTTCGGTATAAGAACAGCATACCTATGAGTTTACTGCCGCCCTGCATAAGTTGGTTTTTGAAAAACGCCTTTTTAAGGTTCAGCAGCGGAACGCGAGTCCAGTACCGAAATGGGTGTCTCTGCTGGTACGAACTATCTAAAGCCGTGAAACCTGCCCTCAGCTCGGCGTTACAATTACTGGCTTGGCTGTAGTGTTGGTTAGTCCGCCATATGTAGAAGCCCGTTCCGCACTGCCGGGCCATTTGAATAAGGGCTTGAGCACGGGCAGTTTCAGCATATGTACCGAAAACATCGGCTGGAAACTCGGGCAAGACAGTAATGCCAGCAATGCCGTCCAAATAAGCATTGGCATCAGGGTCCCAGCCGTATATCCATTTACGAGCCGAATTCACGTCCTCTGTGTACCGTTCGTATCCAGCGGTGGGCGGTTTGAGCAGGAGGAAACGGTGCTGAAACACGTAGTTGCGGACAGGCCAGCCAATGTACAAAGCTGTGAACCCGAGCAAGGCCACAAAACTCAATCCAACAAATTGCCGCCCAAAGCCTTTAGCTGTGTAAAGCCAGAAAAACACCGGCACCAACAGTATCCCGAGGTATTCACGTACTATTAGGGACAGGCCCACCAGTAAGCCAGCTACCAAGGCATTGCGCTTATCTACAGGGCGGGTAGCCAACCACCAAAATACTGCGATAGTTAAAAAAGTGGCAAAGGCTTCAGTGCTTGAAACCGGCATCCACACCAGTATGAATGGATACAGCGCGTAGAACAGCCCCGAAATCCAAGCTGCGCGGACATCGTGCGACAATGCTTTGGCCGCAGCGTACACCAAGTAGATAGCAAGCGTATCGAGCAAGCATTGACTGAAAGCCACCGCCTGAAAAACGTATTGCTTACCAAACAACAGGTAATGCGCTCCCCAAAAAAACGGGTATCCGGGCAGCCGCCCAAAAGCAGCTTCCGGGTTCAGAAGGTTAAAGCTGTATAGACCACGGTGCCACAGGTTGATGAAGCTGTCAGTATATGAAGCAGTGTCGTCGTTGATGAACGGACTGCTACTTTTGTAATACAGCATAGCTCCTACCCATACAAACCAGAGCCGTACTACCATCCCTAGGGTTAGCAGCAGAGGTACTGCATAGGGAAACAACCGAGAAGTTGAATGTGAAGCAGTAGCCGGACTGACATTAGTATTCATGCGAGGTGAAAGTGGATTTCTTCGAAGCAAAATAGCCCAGTATCTAATTTTTGGGATAAAAAGTAGTGCTGACTGATGGGCAACGGTAAAAGCCCACAAAGCTACTCAGCGTTATTGCATCGATTCTGGAATGTCCCGCAATAGCTACCCCCTCCCGTACTTTACCTGACATTCCCACTGTCCTCTCATAAATACCGCATCAGCACCTGATAAAGTGCCAGCGTACTGGTAATGTCGCGCTTATCTACCAACTCATCGGGCGAGTGTACGTGGTCTTCGGGTGCGCCCACGAAGCACCAGTCCCAGGGCGCGGCGGCGTGTTGCAGCTCTTTGGCATCGGAGCCGCCGCTGCCTTCTACCTCCAATTGGTGGGGAATGCCCGAATCTATCGCGATGGCCCGGATGCGGTCGACGTAGGCTCGGCGCGGAATGAGCGAGTCGCGCAACGAAATGGCACAGCCCTGGCCGGCGTGTACACCCTCGGTCACCCAGGTGATGTCCGAAATCAGGGCCTGGCGCACGCCGTAGGTTTCGAAGATGTACTTGGCGAGGTAGGACACCGAGCCGCCGCCGTGTTCTTCCCAGCACGAGAAAGCAATGATACCGTGCTCCAGGGTTTCGCACAAGCGCAGGGCATTCCACACGCCCAGACGGTTGTCGAGGTAGCAGCTTTGTACGGTGGTGGGCGTTTCGCGGAAGTCGCAGTAGAAGGTGAGCTCCGTACCCCGGTCAATGTCGCGGTGGAACGCGTAGCCTAGTTCCCCGGTTTCTTCGTCAACGGTTAATGTACAGTCTACTTCTCCTTGCGAATCCTTTCCTACCAGGCGATAACCCGCTTCGGCCTGCGGGCCTCCAATTCGTACCAATTGCCGGCCGTAGCGCACCGTGAAGCCGATGCTATCGAGGTGGGCAAAAACGGCCGTACGTGGCTTCCCGAACACCAGCAGAATGCAGTCCTGGAACCTCTCATCGGCGATAATCTGAGGCTGGTGCAGCCAGGTGGCCTGCTGCTGCCGAACATAATCGAGCACAAATTTGGTGAGGGCAGCCTCGTTGCCGGCGGGGGCTGGCAGGCGGCAAAGCGAGTGGAGCAGATGCATAAGCAAGAGGAAGTACGGCCAAAGCTAAGGCAAACTCCGTACTTTAGCAGACCCATTTCCTCTACTTCCCAATTCGTGCTGGAAGAACAACGGTTTGGGGCTGCTCTCTACTCTCATTCTATGCTGCGTTCGCTGTTTTGTGTCTGCTTGGGGCTGCTCATGCTGCCATTCCTGGGCAGGGCCCAAACGCTTGATACAATCCGCACCCCGCCCCCGATGAAAACGGTGGCGCTCGATTCGGTGGGTGTGATGCCCTCAGCCATTGATACCAAAGGCTGGCTCCTGGTGGATAAGGATATTCAGACAGAGTTGGATGGCGCGGTCGACAACATTTATAACTTCAAGTTCGACAAGGCCGAGAAGCAATTCCGCTCGCTGCGCCGCCGCTACCCAAACCACCCCATGTCGTATTTTATGCTGGGGCTGAGCACCTGGTGGAAAATTCGCCCCACCAACTTTCAGAGCACCCAATACGACAAGCCCTTTTTTGCTTATATGGACACGGCTGTCACCAAGGCCCAGGCGCTCTATGATGCAGATAACCACAACTACGAAGCCAGCTTCTTCCTGTCGGCCTCTTATGGATTTTCGGCCCGACTGCACGGCGAGCGTCACGATTGGCGCAAAGCCACCGTCGATGCCCGCCGCTCCCTCAACTACCTCAAAAAAAGCCAGGAAGCAAATGATTTGAGCCCAGAATTTCAATTCGGGCAGGCACTATTCAACTACTATTCGGTTTGGATTGGCGAAAACTACACCCTGCTTAAACCGGTGCTGCTGTTTTTCCCGAAGGGTGATAAAAAACTGGGTCTGCAACAATTGCGTAGCGTGGCTGCTAATGGCTTCTACACCGCTACTGAGGCGCGGGTATTTCTAATGGGCATCCTCAAAAACGAGGAGAACAATGCCGAAGAAGCCATGCCCGTGGCGAAGTACTTAGCCAACCGGTTTCCGGACAATGGTTATTTCCAGCGGTTTTACGCCTTTATGGCTTATGACCAAGGTGAATTCACGGATTGCGAGCGGGTGAGCCGCCAGATTTTGGACAAGATTAACAAGGGCATGCCAGGTTACGAAGGCATTAGCGGGCGCTACGCAAGCTACTTCCTGGGTTATCTGATGCAGAACCGCTACCGCGATATCGCCAAGGCCAAGGACTATTACCAGCGGTGCATCGTATTTTCCGAAAGCACAGGCGAGACTGCCGGCGGATTTTATTTGTTTGCCAATGCCAACCTGGCCCGTATCGCAGTAAAGGAAAAGGACCTAACAGCAGCTAAGCGCTACTACGTGGTAGTAGCTGACAAAGCCGACCATAAGTCAGAACAATATAAAGAGGCCAAAATGTGGTTGAAAAAGAACGGCAAAGCTTAGCCAGCGCATTATGGAGCTAAAGGATTTATATATCACCCCATTCTATTTGGCCCTTATCTATGGCATTGCCTATGGGGTGCGCGGCTCGGTTACGAACGTGTACACTAAAAAGTACTTTATTCCGGCCCTGACGGTTAAAATCGTGGGGGCTATTGCCCTCGGCATTCTGTATCACACGTTATATGGCGGCGATACTAATAACTATTACCATCAGGCTGGTATCATTTACCATGCATTTGGCGACTCTTTTGCGGCGGGGTTGGAGTTAGTTACGACCTCCGGCGATATAACTCCGGCGATTAGCAAGTATGTTTCGAGGATGACGTGGTTTGGCCATGGCAGCAACGAGTATTTTGTTATCCGGGTTGCAGCCGTATTTGCCCTGTTCTGCTTTTATACATATACTGTCATTGCCATTTTATTTGCCGCTATTACTTTCAGCGGTATGTGGGTGATGTATATGACATTTTCTAAAATACGGCCACAGGCATACAAAGAATTGGCTATTGCCGTATTTTTTCTGCCCTCTGTATTTTTCTGGGGTTCAGGGCTATTAAAGGATTCACTCTGTCTGGGCGCATTGGGCTGGCTTTTCTATTGCTTCTACCGTGGAGCCATCGAACGCAAGAATATAATTCGCTGTCTGGTACTAGGCGTAATGATGAGTGCGGTTATCCTGTCGATGAAGACGTACATTCTGTTGGCTTTCATGCCCCCAGCGCTGTTATGGGTATTTAACGAGAGCACCCGTAACATCAAGAGCGCGGCCGTGCGCTGGCTAGCTAAGCCACTTTTCCTAGGTGTGGGTACATTAGTTGCTATATTCGCTATGTCGCAGTTAGCCGCTGCTGATGCTCGCTTCAACCTTGACAAAATCGGCGAGCAGAGTAAAATCACTGCCGACTACCTGCAGCAGGTTAGCAAAACAGAACAGGGTTCGGGTTACAATATAGGAGAGCAGGATGGCACCCTCGGTGGCATGGCAAAGCTGGCTCCCCAGGCCATTGTGGTATCGTTGTTTAGGCCGTTCCTATGGGAAGCTCGCAACCCAACCATGTTACTATCTGCTTTGGAAGCCTCCTACTTCATGCTGCTCACGGTGCGCATCTTTTGGCGCGTGGGATTCTTCAAAACCATCGGTGCCATAAGTAGTGTACCAGTGCTTACGCTCTGCTTTGTATTCAGCCTTATTTTTGCTATTTCGGTAGGGATTTCCAGCGGCAACTTTGGCACGCTGGTGCGCTACAAAATCCCGCTTATGCCCTTCTACCTGAGCGGCTTGTACATTCTACAAAGCCTCACGGTACCACAGGCCGCAGCCCGAGCAGGGCAGCGACGTCTTGCAGGCGTACCGCGTCTGGCACGCGCTCATGCTTAGCTAAATAGATTTAGGAAGTTGGGCGTATTGGCTAGCACCGAATAGCGCTGCTCGATGGTGGTGCGGGCGGCGGCACCCAGGTGCTGGCGCAGACTGGCATCTGCCAGCAGTTTGCGCAGGCTGGCTTCCCACTCGGCGGGATTAGCGCACACGAAACCGTTGTGGCCGTGCTGCACCACTTCGGTATTCATTCCGACCGGCGATACTAACGCGGGTACACCCAAAGCCATGTACTGAAGGGCTTTAAATGCGCATTTACCCTTGGCCCACGGGTCATCCTCCAGCGGCATCAGGCCAACATGAAAGCCCAGCAGGTCGGCTATTTCTGTGTCTTTGCGCCACGGTAGGTACACTAGTGATTTCAGCGGGAAAGCCGGCGGCTGGTTGGATATGACCCGGAATTCAAAGTCCAGTCCTTCGTCTTCCAGTTTGGCCAGTACCGGCACTACTTGGTCGAGGTACTTAAGGGTAGAGTGCGTGCCAGTCCAGCCGATAACGAGACGGCCGGACGCGGCTTGGTCGCGCACTTGGTTGTGCAGGTTCACGGTATCGATGGTAGTGGGATTTACGATGGCCACTGGGTTGAACTGCCGGGCGTAATTGGCCAGATAAGTATTGCCGCAACTATTTTTGTAAGCCCAGCGACAGATATCGGCTACTTTTTGGTGCCATTTTACCCCAGCGGCTATTTTGTTGGCCTCGGAGGTATTAGCCAACCAAATGGCATCATCGAAGTCGTAGATAATCTTCTTGCCCAGCGCTTTGCTGATAACCCACTCAAACACGGGCGGCCCCACGGGCGCAGCTTCGCGGTGAATGAACACGAAATCATAGCTTGGCACGCGTAATAACAGCACCATCCGTCGGGCAAAACCACCCAGAATGCCCAACGCTTTGGCACCGGCCTGGCCCGGCTGGTACAGGATGTTCCAAGTGGCCACCGATATAAACGGGGCTAGGTGACAGGTATGCCCAGCCACCGTCATGGCGTCCAGATACTGCTCGAAGCGAAAACGCTGGGATGGTGCCCGGCCGGGTGGATAAGGCACAAGAAATAATATGCGCATACGGAGAGTTAATACGTTGGATAAAGCGCGTCACCTCAGCGGGGATGCGACGCGGATTAGCTTCGGAAAGTACTTTAAGGACTTTTGCTAAACCGCGTGTTTAAGGAAATTAGAGCGCTTCTTAGGTTAGGTCAAACCAACCTGAGAAGCGCTCTAATAGCCAACCGGGAGCGATACGATTGGGCGTAGTTAGTCGCATGGGTAAGCGGTTACGCGTTAGCCAAAGCCTGCTGGTAGTAACCCGCCAGCAACTCGTATGTGTGAGCCGGCGCAAATTTCTGCCGCACAAATATCCGCCCCGCCCCCGAAAACTGATGCCGCAGGCCCTCATCAGCCGCCAAGGCCACTATGGCATCGGCCATTGCGGACACATTACGGTTGGGTACGAGCAACCCCGATTTCCCGGCTTCAAATAGCTCGGTTGGTCCGCCACAATCGCTGGCAATCAGCGGTACCCCGTAATACAGCGCATCGAGGCAGGTAAGCGAGAACGACTCGGCTTCCGAGAAGTTGAGAATGATGTCGTGCGCCTTGATTGCGGCTTCGGTATCAACTACAAAGCCCTCAAAATGAACTATTCCAACCAAATTTAGGGCTTGGGCCGCCGTCTCCAGTTCGCGCTGGAATTCCTGGTTCTTTCCCATGCCCATGTTGCCGCCCATGAAACGCAGTCGCAGGTTAGGGTTACGGGCATACGCTGATTGGAAAGCTTCTAACGCCAAGTTTTGACCTTTTCCACGTATGTAGTTACTTAGATACAGGAGCCGCACGGGAGAGGTATTATCGTGGGAAACTATATGAGGCAGCAGCTTTTCTCCCCGTACGGGCAGCGGGTCATACACTGTGTGTATCCACACGGAATCCGAGGCAAAATAGCTCCTTACCGCTTCCGACACGCACAGCACCTGTTGCGCCGCGTTTTCGGCTAGCCACCGCCATCCACGCGCCAAAAAAGACACTTGGGCCTGGGGCAGAAAGCGTACATGCGCAACCACCAGCAGCTTGCATCCACTTAGCCAACGCGCTGCATAAGCCGTGAGATTATAAAAATCGTTGAGGTGCAGAATGTCCACTTGGCGTCGCGCGGCCAGTCGGTGCAGCCGCCAGCCATTGAGGAGCAGCATGGGCAGGTACAGCAGCAAGTCGCTTTTGCGGCGGCTCAACTCCACAAAGGGTAACTCGTGCACCACGTAGCCATCGGCTTCGAGTTCAGCCACACAAGTACTGCCAACGGGCAGTACCCACTCAAAATGAATACCCGAACGAAGTGACTGCGTAGCACGGCGCATGGCATTCAACGCACCTGTAATGGCCCGTGAATTGTCTACTATCAGCACACGTAATTGTTTATCCGGCAACATACAAAGCAAGACTTTATTCATTAAATCATACAATACCTTATTCAATGAGCAAAAAATAACCGCTTTAATTTTAAGTCGTTAATCATATAACAAGCACCTGACTCACAATTAGCGTGAAGCAACTACCGCCCGTTTATACTTATATAATTACTTAATAAGGATTATAATTTTTCAAGCAACGCCAGCCATTCGCGGCCAATTGTATCTTTTGTAAAGGCTCGCATCCGCTGGCTCGCCTGCTCGCCCAACGCACGCCGCCTATCGGCATCGGCGAGCAGCTGCACGAGGGTATCAACCCAAACTTGCTCGTCGGCGGCCACTGTGGCGAGGTTGCTGATAACGGGGAGGAGCACGCCATGAGCAGCCATTTCGGCCTGTCGGAGCGGCTTTTTTGGCGGGCTGGTACCCGGTGCCAACATTTCTCGGGGGCCGGTGGGGCAGTCGGCGGCGGCTACGGGACGGCTGCACACCATGGCCTCGCCCAAGGCCATCGGAAAGCCTTCGTTGAGGGAAGGCAACACGAATATTGTGGCGCGGGCGATGAACGTGTGCGGTTGACTTTGATAGCCCGCAAACAATACGGCGGCCGTACGGGCCAGCCCAATCTGCTGTCCGGACTGATACACCGTCAGGTTGAGGTCGTGGCATCGGGCTAGTAGCGCGGTATATTGCTCGCCCTGCCCTACCAGCAATAGCTTGCAAGAAGGTATTCGCTGGCGCACCTGCGCGAATACCTTGAGCAAGGCCAGCAGGTTTTTTTCGGGGGCCAACCGGCCGGCCGCGACCAATACTGGATGGGTAGCCAGAACTTCAGCGTACGGCGACGGCGGTAATAACGCGCCTTGTTGCCGAATAGCTTCGTCATCGAAAAAATTATTTATTACCTGCACTTTGCTGGCGGGCAGGCCCAGTTGCTCTACCAGCTCGGCCCGGATGCCGGCGCTAACGGTTACAATGCGCGCCGCCTGCCGGTACAGCAGCGGAATAAGCAGGTGACGACGCACCCAGCCCAACCCACCCCGCATGTTGCGGTCGTGTAATTTAGAGCCGTGCACGCATAGCACCCGCCGCTCACCGACTCCGCTCAGTAAGTTTACATAATCAGCCCCTTCGAGGTGGCTGATACTGATGGCTACCCGCCGGGCCCGTTTCAACTGTCGCAGCAACTGGCACCGCCGAAAGAAGTAGCCAATTTTTGCCAGCGGCCCGCCGCCGCCCGGCACGCTCAAATCATGCAGTTCGTTGGCAGTTTCGTATCCTTGGGCGCAGTCCAGATTGAATACGCATTCCGTGACCTTATAAGGCCCCGCCAGTAGGCGGGCATGGTCGGCAAAAACCCGCTGAGCCCCGCCCAACCCCAGGTTCGGAATAAGCAGCAGTAACGCGGGCCGCTCAGGTGCCGGGGTTTGTAGCGCGCTTTTCATTTATATCAAATGCTTTAAGGATGCCAGGAAACGACGGCGCCACAATACGGTGGGGTCGGCGCGCAGGGCTTTTAGCAAATATCGCAGGGTATCGAGACGACGCCTTTTGGTGAGAGCGAACGTGAGGGTAATAAAGGTATAGCGGTTGGCCACGAAATAGGCAACTCTGCACCCGTAGCGTTGCACGAATGCGGCATTAGACTCCACAAGTTCGATAAATCGTTCATCGCGCAGTCGTACAGCCTCGGCCCCGATGGTATTGAGGCTACGGCCGGCATGCTCGCACAGGCCAAAGGTGCGCGCGGCAATGTAATGGAAAGAGTATTGGCTCGCCAATCGAAGCCATAGCTCCCAGTCTTCGGCCGAGGCCAAGCAACGGTCCTCCACAAATGGGTTGGCCAAGGCAATGTCATGGCGCACGAACACCGTATTGCAGGCCAGAAAGTTGTCGTGGAGCAAGGCCTCGCTAGTTGAAACTCGGAGCGGGTATGCCGGCCGGCCAACTACTTTTCCATCGGCAGTTATTACATCGTATTCCGTATGCAAAAGCTCAACTTCGCCGTTACGGGCTAAAAACTCACGTATCACTCGTAAGTGGTGTGGGTACATTTTATCGTCACAATCGAAGTAGTTGACGTAACGGCCCCGTGCCTGGTGCAGGCCGTAGTTGCGGGCAGCTCCCCGTTCGGCATTGGGCTGCGTAAACACCCGAATCCGAGCGTCGCACAGGGCCAGTTCCTGCGCTACTGCCAAGGTTTGGTCTTGGCTGCCATCATCAACCAACAGCAACTCAAAATCTCCATCCTGCTGCTGCAAAATTGCCGCTACTGTGGCCGGCAGTATCTCGTGCCGGTTGTAGCACGGAACAACGATGGAAAAATAAGGGGACATCGTGGGAATAATTTAACTCGTAAAGAATTTCACTCCAACTATGCCAAGTTGATGAGTAGCCAGCAATTGTCATGCATTTACTTAGGTAGAGGAGTGAGTAGATATTCCCAGCAGCGATGGTTCTGCCCGGCCGTTCTAGCGGCGGTTGCAGCTTAGCTACAGTTGCCTGAATATTTCGTCAGCTACGGGCAAAAACTGGTCAAGACCTCTGTATGCGATGCCGACGGTGCGGCAGCGGGCCCGCAGAGTTGATTTGTCTTCGGACAGAAAAGCGGCCAACTGCGGCGCGGCCATTTGGGCGGCGGCTGGGTCGAAGGCTTCTACCACTATTCCAACTCTGTCGCGCAGGGCAACCATGTCGTCTTCGGACACGCCCCGACAGACCAAGTACGGGAGGCCGCAGCATAGGTACTCGCCCACCTTAATGGGCGAGCGGAAGCGCTGTGACGGAAGCGGTGGCACAGCCACTAAGCCAAAGTCGGCCGCCGAAATGTAATCGGGCACTTCCTCATAGGCACAACGCGTAATGGTGTAGCTACTAGGCACCAGCCCCGCCCGCTGTAAGCCCGCCTCTACATGAGCGGGAGGGTCGGGGGTTACCACAAGCATGTGTAGCGCGGGCAGATGCCGGCGTAAAGCGCCAAAAAATTCTCCAATTTCGTCATCATAGTAAATTCCGCCAAACTTGCCCAGATACAACACTACCGGCTGGCCTTCGCTCAGGCCATAGCGGGCGCGGACCTGACTACGGCCAACTGCCGAAAACTGAAACCGCTGGTCATCGACGCAGCTAGGGAGTAAATAGGTGCGGGCCGGACTGCCCTCAACTGCCAGTCGGGCTATCATGTGGTGAGTTCCCGTGCTCAGAATATCAGCATGTCGGCTGGTGAGGCCCTCCAGATAGTGCAAGCCGCGGTAAGCCATGCTACTGGCCGGCCACACGTTGCAGTCGAGCATGAATTCGCTGTGCGGCTCGAATTGATAGCCGTAATAACGTAGGCCCAGAAGCTTCGCAATTATTAGTGCGAATGAGCCAGCTACCGTACCCAAGCCCATGATACTGCGCGCCCCATTCATGCGCAAGTTTAGGCACAGGAGTAGTCCTATAACCAAATCATATATCTTTTTGAGCAACTTGAACGAGCCGGAATGCCAGCGCAACGGGTGCCAGATGATATTGTCGGCAGCCCACTCAGCGCTTTGTTGGGCCTGCGCACTCGCGCTGAGCTGGTATTGCACCTGCTCGAAAGTGATGAGGTGCAGGCGTATGTCAGGCTGCTGCCGGCCGGCATTCTGCAGAAACAACAAGAGATTACCTTTGAAAAGCGGGTCTTGGCTGCTGTTGTACACAAACACAATAACTGAACGAACTTTCACGAGCGAGTGGTAGGAAGTTGAATGAGCACCTCCCATTGTGCCAGTACGGGCTCGGGCCCAAAGGCTTCGGACCGCAGGAGGGATTGAGCAACATAATGGGCACGACGGGCCGGGTTATAAAGCAATTCGCTAAGGGCAGCAACCCAAGCTGCTACTCCGGCATCTTGGCTGGCACCGGACTTCAGCAAGGGCAACAAAAGCCCAAACTCGGCCCATTCGGGTCCACTAGCGCGTTGCGTAGCGGGCGTGGCGGGCGCCAGAATCTCGCGCGGGCCCGTGGGGCAGTCGGCACTAGCCACAGGCACCCCACAGGCCAAGGCTTCGCAAATAGCCATCGGGAAGCCCTCAGTCAGCGAGGGCAACACATTCACCGCTGCTTGCGCGATATAGGGAAACGGATTAGGCCGGAAGCCGAGCAAAATAACGTCGTAGAGCGCCGGATTGGGAGGAGGAGCACCCTCCTGGGCGGGGCCGTCCCATACCCGTAAGCCTTGCTGGATGGACGCTGCCACCAGGGCCGGCCGCAAGGGCCCATCGCCGAGCAGCAACAGCCGTCCTGCTGCGGGACGGGTTTGTAGCAGGCCCATTAAAACGGGCAGCAGCGCAGGCTGATTTTTCTCGAGAGAGAGACGGCCCGCCACTACCAGCACCGGCCCATGGGCAAAAAGCGCGGCCTCAGCCGGAGGCAGGCTCACGGCAGCCTGGGTCCGTACCGCTTCCAACTCGACAAAATTGTTAATGGTGCGTACCAGCCCAGTGGGAAGACCCAGGTAGTCGATAAGCTCCTGTCGCAGGTCACGGCTCACAGCCACCACGCCGTCTGCCCGGCGGTAGAGCACGGGCATGAGCATCCGGCGCCGCAACCAACCACTTGCCCCTGCATAGCCCGGGTCGTGGCGCTTGGAGTTGTGCACGCACAAAATTACCTGCTCTTTCCCTTTGCTTAATAAATTAAGATAATCTGCGCCCTCCAAATGACTGATGCAGACGTCAATCTGCAATTCACGTTTTAGCTGCCGCAGCCGCTGCACGCGCTGCTGCCATATCCGGGCCTTACTGAGGGGCGAAGCACCTGCGGCCGGCACGTCGAGGCCAATAAGCTGGTTGTGGGTGGGAAAATCAATCCGACCCTGGCTATCGAATACGCATTCGGTAACGGTGTGCCCAGCGCGCGCAAACTCGCGGCCATGGTCGTGAAATACACGCTCAGCGCCACCAAAGGTGAGCTGAGGAATGAGCATTAAAATGTTTTTTGGGTGTTGCGTCCTCAAAAGCGTAGATTAGATGTGCCGGAGCACTTTATTTTTTAGCCAAAATTTCAGTTGCAGTTTAACGGCTGGTCGATAAAACCGGCTCAGCCCTTGCGCACCGAATTGCCGATAATTGTCTACGGTGCGGTCGGGGTTGTGGTAGCAGGTCCAAAACCAGCGCTCGGCAAGCACACGGCGTAGCGCTCCAGGTTCGGCATACGCAATTTGCTTGTTTTGAGCAGCTAGGTTCAGAAGCCAGGCGTGCGCCTCGACCAAGGTTATGTCGCCCAGGGTAAAAGGATAATGCGCAATGGTGTTGTGCACCAGCAACTCCCGTTCCGAGGCTTTAAAACCCGCTCTTTCCAGCACCCGCCCTCGGATTACATTGGCCTTGTCAGTTCGGCGGGCATGCACGTCGGCTTTGTGTGCTGAGGGAAAGGTACGATAGCGGAGCAGAACCGTGGGCTGGTTTGCAATGGTGGTAACCGCCGAGGCCCGCGCCACCCATTCGTAGTCTTCACCGAAGGTATCAAGTATCTGTTCGTCGTAGTGGAGTTGGTGCTCCTCAATCAAAGCACGCCGAAAGAAAACCGTAGGGTTACTGACCGGCATGTTAAACAGCAGAAACCCTTTGGCTTCGTCAGCACCCACGGGATACTCGTACACGGTGCGGTTGTCCCCGAAGGTTTCCACGAAGCCGCTGGTAATTCCTACATCAGGGTGGGTTTCCAGAAAATCGAACTGAGTCTGTAGCCGATGCGGCAACGAGACATCATCGGCATCCATCTTGGCAATGTACTGGCCACGGGCGAGGGAATGGCCGCGGTTGTCGGCGAAGGCGCGACCGCGGTTGCGGTCGTTTACCAGCAACTTCACCCGGTGGTCCTGGGTTTCGTAGCGCCGGGCCACGGCCACGCTGTCGTCGCTGGAGCAGTCGTCGATGACGAACAACTCAAAATTGTTGAACGTCTGGTTCAGTATGCTCTCGATGGCTTCGCCGAGGTAGGGTCCGGCGTTATAAACGGGTATAATTACCGATATCAAGGGCGGCGGGGCTTCGTTTGTCTCGCGCACGGTCATATAATAGAAGTAATTGGGGCAGGGTTTACCTGAAGGCGCTGCTGCAGCTCTTTTACTTGCAAAAAGATACGCTCCGCGTCCGCACGCCGGGTCAGTCCCATGCGCAAGCGGTACCCGCGGCGTAGCGTCTCAAAAGTGTCCGGATAGTTTTCGTCGTGCCCATGCAGTCGGTAAGTAAGTAGTTCACCGGGCCGCGACAGCACCTCTTTGCCCATCCAAGCCAGCCACCGCAGGTAGCGGGTTCGAAACGTGGGCAAGTCGAGCTGCGGCTCTCGGTGAAGAAAGTAATACACCAAGCTTGTAAGGCCCGAAGAGGCCGTTCCCCGGCCTATGCGACGCAGGTATTCCCAAGTCAGCCGCTCTTTGTACATGAAGTGACGCAACCGCAAACGGGGGTCGTACCAAAGCTGATAGCCAGCTATACGCAGGGCATCGCCCAATTCCACATCCTCCCCGCTCACGATAATCTTTCCCCGCTTGGTGGAGGTACTGAATTTGAAACCGTTGGCACGCAGGTGCCGCCATCCGGAGCGGCGTACTACCGAGCCAGCCCCGTACAGATACCCACCCTGACCGGTGAGCGGCCCCGCCTGGGCTGCCTGGGCACCCACCGCGTATACTGCCTGAAACCGCTCAAACCAAGCCGGTGGCGGTACTTCAAAAGCCCCCTCCGCGAGAGCCCCCAAAATCCCGATTTGCGGGTGTTCGCTCATGATTTCGGCGACCAGGCCAACGTAATCCGGATACAGCCAGTTGTCGTCGTCAACGATACATATGTTTTCGTATTTCGCCTCGTCGAAACCCCTAATCAACGCATTTTCTTTGCCCGGCTTGGGTTCTTCCAGCGTCCGCAGGGGCACGGGCTGTCCCAGCTCCGCCCAGATTTGCTCAGCGGCTGCTAGGGTGTCGTCGGTGCTGGCGTTGCTCACCAGCAGTACCTCCCATCCAAGGCCGGCAGGCACCTGCTGAGTTGCCAAATGGCGAAGTGTTTCGGACAAGCGCAAAGCGCCGTTGTAAGTGCAGATAAGCAGTGTGATGCCATTCATAGCTAGTAATTCAGATAGATAAATGGGTATTAGTAGCTTCTAGTAGGCGCTATGGCAAGCGCCGAGGTAGATAACCGCCCGGTTAACAGCCGTAGCGTGAAAGCAGGAAGCTCTTTGTTAAGTGTTTGGAGTGATATCCGGATAAAATCACGGTAAAGCGGCCAGAACTCGGCCCGGCGCCCCTGATGCCAAAGCAAGGTCAGCAATTGTACATAGTACCAGTTTACATTGTGCATAATAGCTGCTTGGTAACGCCCTCCGAAGTACCGCAGCATGGCCAATTTGGTATTGAGGTTACTTCGGTACTGGTTTTCCAGGCTCTGAGCCGACCAAACGCCTCCGCCATGCCGTCGATAGTGTGCGACACTACGCGGCAGGTATGCCGCGTGACCAAAGTCAGTAAGCATGCCGAACAAAAAATAGTCTCCGTTACCAACCACTGCAAAGGCAGGTGGCAGGTTGGTCAAGACATGATTCCGGAACAAAACACTGAGAGTGGGTGGGCAATAGCTTCCCACGATTTCCAGTTGAGACAAGTCGCGCCGGTAAGCAGAGGGCACAAAATTTTCCTTCAATATCTGCCCCTGCTCATCTACTTCTGCACAGCCGGCGAAGCATAATACTACGTCAGGGTTTTGGTCAAGTATGGCTACCTGGTCGCGCAGCTTGTGTGGGTCCGTCCAGTAGTCATCGCCCTCAAGCATCGCCACGTACTGGCCCGTGCAAGCTAGGTAAGTTCGTATAAAATTCGGCATCATCCCCACGTTTTGTTCGGCCGTGATGATACGAATCCGGCCGGGGAAACGTTTTTGATACTGCTGAATGACTGCCCGTGTATTATCAGGGGAGCAGTCCTCGCCAATCACTAGTTCTACCGCAAAATCTGTTTCCTGGGCCATTACACTCTCAATAGCCTGCCCAATATACTGCTCATGGCGGTAAGTAATCATGCACACACTCACCTTAGGGGCAGCTTGTGTAGCCGGTGTAGAAGTGCTATGAGGCGAAGTAGTCATGTTTAGATGAGGTCGGAAGTAAAAAAAACGCTGCTTCAATATGAGCAAGTTCCGGCTACAGTCGCGTAGATTTCGGCCCAGCACTTCTACTACCAGCATAAAAGGCCCTGTGTCACGGGCAAAAAGGCATACGCGCCCACGGTATTGTCTCCGGCCAACGTAATCAAGCACTAATGACAACCGGCGACCTCACAGATGAGGCCTAGCAGAGGCTTTTGACATCATGAAAGCAGAATGCACAAGCGGGGTTGGCTTATAGCACGTCCACCTGCCGCTGGAGCTTGGTGGAGTCGGGCCAGTAGCCGTAGTCGTCGCAAGTGTAGCTGTGAGATTGACCATCGTACTCAGGATGGCAGCGGGGTAAGCACCCGCACCCAGCCAAATGCCACGTCTGATAGGCCAGAACCAAGGCACTGGTGCCATCGGAAGAGCATTTCTCGACTATTACCATTTCACCTAAGCCTTCCAAATTTCGGGACCGCACTAATTCAAATACTTGGGCCAAGTACGCCGCGTGGTTATAGGTGATACAGCACATGCTCACATTCATTTGCCGGAGGCCGCTCATGCCGGGTTGGCAGATGGAGAGACCAGCATTTTGATGACTTTGGCCGGGATGCCTACGGCCACGGCGTTTGCCGGCACGTCCTTATTGACCACACTGCCGGCCCCAATCACACTGTTGTCGCCGATGCGGATGCCGGGCAGTACCACAGCCCCGGTACCCAGCACCACGTTGGCCCCGAGTACGACGTTGCCCGACACGTGAACACCGGGCGAGAGTTCGCAGAAGTCGCCCAGCACCGCGTCATGCCCAATGGTACAATTCAGATTCACCAGCACCCCTTCGCCCAAGCGGATGTCGTTAGTTAGCACAGCTCCACTCATCAAATTCAGACCCTCGCCCAGCACGTTGCCGAAGCCGCCCACGAGGGCGTTGGGCGACACCGACGAGGTCAGCGTACCGCCCAAGGCTCGCATCTTAGCCACAAGCATGCGCCGCAATGCCGGGCTGCCCACACCTAACGCAAAATGCGGATTTTGCCCAAACTGCTCGGCGGCGGCTGCGGCGGCCGTCAGCACCGGAAATCGGTCATAAAGCAGCGGCGGCGCATCGGCTGACACATCGTCATAGAAAGCCAGACCCGTCAGTTCCTTACGTTGGCTGAATACCTCCAGCACTTCTTTGGCAAATCCTTTAGCCCCAATGATAAGCATAATAGGTAGCAGTTGATTAAAAAGTGAAAACATTAAGCTGCCAACGCTTGGCGCAGCAGCCTGGCAATGCGCCTGACCTGCTCGGACTCCAACTCTTGATAAAATGGCAGGCATAATGCCTGCCGTGATGCACTCTCAGAAATGGGATAAGGCGCACCGGTGCGACTGGCCATGGTTGCCATCAGGCTAGGCATAATACCTAAGTTATGCGCCGGGGTAAGCACCCGTATCCGCTCTGGATACTTATGCTCGTACTCCTGCGCAATGCGCCGAGTACTATCCGTTGAGCAGTCCTCCCCTATCACCATTTCTACGGCAAAATCGGTTTGCTGCACTAGCACCGATTCGATTGCCTGTGCCAGATATGCCTCGTGGTTGTACGTGATGCAGCAAACACTGACGGTGGGTGAAGGAGAAGACATCGGATAGTATAAACGAAAAAGCTGATTATTTACGGCTGGTTTGTAGTGGGCGAGCAGGAACGCCGACAACGGTAGTGCCGGCTGGCACGTTTCGCGTCACTACCGCCCCGGCACCAATTATCGCATTGACGCCGATGACTACATCGGGCAGCACCACGGCCATTGCTCCTACCTGGCAACTGCTGCCCAGACGGCAGCGGCCCAGTAGACGGGCCCCCGGCGATACTTCGCAATAGGCTCCCACTTCCACGTCGTGATGCACCGCAGCTCCGGCGTTGAGTAGCACCCCCTCCCCAAGTCGGGCACTCGGTGCCACCAGCACATAGTGCATTATATTAGCTCCCACACCCACTCCTGCTACGTGTGGGCCTACCACAGCGGTGGCGGCCATTGTGGTAGTGAGCACTCCTCCCCAGCCCTGGAACTGCACCGCGAGTCGCTGCCGCAGGGCTGGCCCGCCCAGCCCCAGCACGAAGCGATGGTCGGTGCGCGCCAGGTAATCTTGTGCCTCGGCAACACTGCGTAGTAGCGGATAACGGTCTAAAATATGGCTCGGCTGATTTGGGGTAAGGTCATCAAAGAACACCACCTGCTCGCGCTCTGCAGCTGTTAGGCACTGCAACACTTCCACAGCATGCCCTTTGGCACCAATAATCAGCATACGCTCGACTTATGAAAAAGGTACTGGTTAGTAGTGGTAGTTGCGCACCAACTGGCTAACCCAGCGTACTTGGTCGGCGGTGAGCTCTTGGTAAAAAGGCAGGCACAGCGCGCGGCGTGAAGCATCTTCCGATACCGGGCAGGGGGCCCCCTGATGATAGGGCAGTTGGTTGAGGGAAGGAAAGAAATAACGCCGCGTGTTCACGGTTTGCGCAGCCAAGGCTTCCTTCACTCGCAACAGACGGCTCTCCGAGTCGAACAGCACCGGGAAGTAGGCGTAATTATACTCCAGACTTTCTTCCGTTGGCTCCGGAAACTGGAGCGGGAGACCAGCTAATTCCTGACGGTAGATGGCTGCCAATGCCCGGCGCTGCTCAATGAACCCTGGCACCCGCGGAAGATTGCAGAGGCCCATGGCGGCATGAAACTCCGAATTCTTCCCGTTTACTCCTATTGTAAAGTACTCATCCCCAATGTGCCCAAATGATTTATAAAGCCATATTTTTCGAGCCAACTCCTTGTCATTCATCACAATCGCGCCGCCCTCGACCGTATGAAACAACTTAGTAGCATGGAAGCTACAGGTTGACAAATCACCGTAGCTCAACAGTGAACGGCCGTGCACGCGCACACCAAATGCGTGGGCCCCATCATAAATAACCTTCAGGTTATGACGGTGGGCAATGTCTTCAATCGCAAGCACATCGCACGGGTAGCCGTACACATGCGTAGCTAGGATGGCACTGGTGCGGGGCGTAATGGCCGCCTCAATTTTGGTGGCATCCAAGCAGAAAGTCCGGTCTTCAATATCGACGAATACCGGTGTGCAATTCTCCCAGAGAATGGCAGTGGTGGTCGCAACATACGAAAAGGGTGTCGTGATAATCTCCCCGTTCAGGTCCAAGGCCTTAATGGCCACCTGTAGGGCAATGGTGCCATTGCTGGTGAACTGCACCTGTGTATCGTCGAGGTACCGACTTAGGTCGGCTTCAAGGCGCTGCACCAATGGGCCGTTATTGGTGAGCCAGGAACGCTCCCAGATTCCTTCTAAGTAAGCTGTGTATTCAGCAATGGGCGGCAGATATGCCTTGGTAACGTTGATTGTCATAGTCGATTCAAGCTAAGCGCGTGGCGCTAATGCACCAGTTCGGCATATTGGCGCTCGGCCACAATACGCCCATCCCGCAACTCGTAGATACGGTCGCATTCGCGGAGGGTGGTGAGGCGGTGGGCAATGATGAGAATGGTTATGTCGGTGTGCGTCAGGCGCGTAATAGCCTCGTTTACTTCCCGCTCCGTTTCGTTGTCTAAGGCACTGGTAGCTTCGTCCAGCAGCAGGATTTCCGCCTGCTTATATAGTGCCCGCGCAATGCCAATGCGTTGCCGCTGGCCACCCGAAAGCTTGGAACCCCGCTCGCCGATAAAGGTATGCAGCCCCTCGGGCAGTTTGGCTACAAACTCGCTTAGGGAGGCTTGCTCTACCGCATATCGCAGGCGGTCGACGTGCACTTCCGCAGCCGGGGCACCCAGCGTGATGTTGTCTTGAATGGTGGCCTCCATCAGGAAAGTGTCCTGCTTAACATAGCCTACCAGCTCATACCAAGCTGCTAAGTGCTGATTCGTAAGTGGCTGACCATCAACCAGCACCTGGCCGAGCTGCTCGCGGTAAAAGCGCAGCAAAACGTTCATAAGCGTAGTTTTGCCGGAACCTGACGCTCCGATAAACCCAATTTTCTCACCGCGCTGGATTTGCAGGGTAATATCCTGTAGAGCCGGTGCGTCGCCGGTC
This sequence comes from Hymenobacter artigasi, assembly GCF_012275535.1. Taxonomy (GTDB): domain Bacteria; phylum Bacteroidota; class Bacteroidia; order Cytophagales; family Hymenobacteraceae; genus Hymenobacter; species Hymenobacter artigasi. Next base: position 48,750 of record NZ_JAAVTK010000017.1, read on the forward strand.
GGCTGGCTTGGGAACCGATAGGTAACCTGCTTTAAGGCGAGCTCACGGCCAAAGTGAAGCGGCAGCTGCTCGACAGGCGGCATTTCATTGAATTCCGATTCGCGGAATAGCTCTAGGTTCTCAATCGTGTATTGGTTTTGCTTTATCTGAACCATTGCCATGAGCATGCGATTGACAGAAGGCATAAGGCGATAAGCGGCGGCCGCAAACATGCCTACCAGCGCGATGAGTCCCCCGCTGCCAGCGGGGCCAAAGAGGGAGTATAGGATAATAGTAAACACCCCCAAAATAGCTACCATCTCAATCACGCGAACCGGTAGCAGCGAGTATAGGTAAGACTCGGCATCGAGGTCCTGCACGGTGGATTGGTTGTTGAGCAGGCGCTCAGCAAAAAGGGATTGACGGTTGGCCAGCTTTAGCTCGACAAAGCCCGAGAATAGGTCGCCAATAATGTTAAAAGAAGCCGGCCGCAGCTCATTCAGCCGATTGCCGATGGCCTGAGAACGTGTTCTTAATGCCCGGTAAGTGAGCAAGGTAGCGGGAGCCAGTACAACTATCAGCACGGCTATAAGCACCGGCTTATATACGAGAATTGCTACAGCAATAACAATGATGACCGTGAGTTCCGAAAAGAACACAAACAAGGGGCGCAACACCATATTGACGTAGGTGCTGGGCACTTGCAATGTACTGTTGATGAGCTTTGCTGAGCCTAAATCAGCAAAATTCCAGAAAGGCAAATGCAGATACTTCCGCAGTTGGCTTCGAACGATGCTCAGACCTACATCAGCTGTAAAACGGGCTTGGAGATAGTTAATCCAAGTGCTGAAGACATTTTTTAATAGAAAGAACACCAAAAGTGCAGCAATCAGGGCGACCAGAAAGGTGCGTTCCGATGTAAATCCCAGACCATGATAAATGGGATTGAAGAAACGGCTGTGTTGAACACCGCCCGGCTCGGCCGCCACGAGCAATACCGGAACCAGAGTTGCCAGTCCGAACACATCGAGCACCGAGGAAAGCAACAGTAAACTAAACTGAACTACAGCCTGCCGCTTCTGCTTTGAATTCAGATAATAGGAAACGCTCCGTAGCGAATAAGAAATAATACCTGATACCATAAGTTAAACCAGCATAAGCGCGTATGCCATTAAGTGACAAAGTTAAGCATAAATCATAAGGCTGGACTTCTTAGCAGGTGCGGCAAACGGCAATAAGTTTACAACTGTTGTACTAACCATGGGCCTTTTCTTGGGGCTGATACGCAACTGTGCCCAACGGGATGCATGCTTTGGAAAAATGTGGGCTGGTACATTGGACCAGATGCTCGATGCAGTTGAAACCGGTGAGGCAATTACCCAGCAAGCGGACAAACCCAGCATCCGATTATAAAACCTTGACAGTCATGACACTAATAATTAGGCTTGGCTTACTGCATGAAGCCTTATTGCATACATACGGGTCCGGCGTCGTGCTCGATAACCTAGCCACAAGCTGGCCGGCCGGCCTAGCCGAACCCGTCGGAGTCCGCAGGGCACGGCTACGTTGCATGTCGCCCTATTAGCCCGGCTTCAACTCCATTGCTTCACCTTCAGCAACCTCCAAAAATGGTTACAAAGGGCTCAGGCCCGAAACCCGCGAGGCCGTTGGAGCCATCACCCAAGTAACGACGAACTGGATAACCGAGCGGGACGCAAAAAACCGAGTTAACCACTGCGGTTATCATGCATCCTAACCAAAGAACCGCTCCAAGCGCTAAATACTGATGCGTTGGTGAAGCCCAGTACGCTGGCTGCAATGAGGTAAAACGCAAAAAAACTGTTTTCCTATTCGACCAGCTACCATCCATTCAGGACGCAGAAACCCTCATCAGTAGTGGCTAAGCAACGGAGCAGTACCCATACCAGCGCGGCCAGCGCAACCATGGGCCAAACCCACCGGCAGGCAGCGCCAACTGCGCTGCGCTAGCCAGATGCATAAAACAAGTCCGGATAAGCCTATTTATAGAAGCTCAACACGCCATCAATCACGCGCTGCTGCAAGTTTTCATCAAGCTCGTGATAGAGGGGCAGGCGCACGAGGCAATCGGTGTAATGGTCGGCCCAGGGCAGCTCGCGGCCGTCGTGCTTATCGGCGTAGAAAGGGCTTTTGTGCAGCGAGAGGTAATGAAATACCGGCGAGATTTGCAGCTGGCGCATGTGCGTGATGAGGGCACTGCGCTCGGCCAGGTCGCGGCACACGAGGTAAAACATGTGGCCGTTGTTGGTAGCATAATCGGGCACGATAGGCAGGCCCACGGCCTGCGCCACCAAGGGCTGCAGCGCGGCATAGTAACGCTCCCAGATGTCCTTGCGGCGCTGCTGGATAATGGCCATGTTCTCAATCTGGGCCCAGAGGAAGGCGGCGATAATGTCAGACGGCAGGAAGCTGGAACCCACTTCGACCCAGCCGTACTTATCAACTTCGCCCCGGAAAAACGATGAGCGGTTGGTGCCCTTCTCCCGGATTATTTCGGCGCGGCTGGCATACTGCTTGTCGTTGATGGCCAGCATTCCACCCTCGCCCGAGGTGATGTTCTTGGTTTCGTGGAAGGAGAAAGCCCCCAGCGCACCAATAGTGCCCAGCGGCCGGCCTTTGTAGAAGCTGTCGATGGCCTGGGCGGCATCTTCCACCACGGTCAGGTTGTGGCGGGCGGCCACGGCCATAATGGCATCCATGTCGCAGGCAATGCCGGCGTAGTGCACCGGCACAATGGCACGGGTGCGCGGCGTAACCAAACTTTCGAGCGTGGCCACATCCATGTTGGGATTCTCGGCGGTGCTGTCGGCAAATACGATTTTGGCCCCGCGCAGCACAAAGGCATTGGGGGTACTCACAAACGTATAGGAGGGCATAATTACCTCATCGCCGGGCTGCAGGTCGAGCAGCAGCGCCGCCAGTTCCAAGGCATCGGTGCAGGAAGTCGTAAGCAGCACCTTTTGAAACCCCAGCTGCTGCTCAAAGAACGTATGGCAGCGCTTGGTGAAGATGCCATCGCCGGAAATCTTGCCGGAGCGAACGGCTTCTTCGATGTACCGGGCTTCATTCCCGGAAAGATAGGGCTTGTTAAAAGGGATGGCGTACTGCATTAGCTAAGCTTGTAATTTGGGGCAAAGTTACGTCCGGTGCTTTTAAACCATCAGAAAAGGCAGACTCACCCAAGTGTTGACTTGGCGCTTGTTTTTCCGATAAAAGGCAGACTATTTGCCGATGGGAAGCGTTTTTCTGGCCGGAGTACCTACATAGGTTCCAGGTGTAGTGAGGTGATGCACAACGGTTGCTCCCCCACCCGTCCGAATATCCTCTCCCAATTCCAGGCCATCAATGACAGTGGTACCTATACCCAGAAAGCAACGGGGCTTCACCGTGACGTGCCCGGCCAAACGCACCGCTGGGGCCAGAAAAGAATGCCCAACAATCGTGGTATCATGCGCCACGACGCAGCCCGGATACAAAAAGGTGTTCGGGCCGAGGTGCACGTTCAAATCCAGAATGCAACCCGGCGACACGAAGCAGCCGGGAGCTACCATCGCGCTACTATCCCGGTAGGCGGCCGGATGAACAAAGGTGGCAAAGGGCACCCGCGCCACCAATTGCTCAAACAACTGCTGCCTAACGGCGAGGTGATTGTAGCCGATGCCCATGAGCAGGGCATCGAAAGTGCCCGCCGCGAATGCCGCTTCAATCGTTTCGACCCGGCCCAGTACCGTGCCGTGAGGAGTGACGGTAGCGTGAGCCGCGAAATCATCGAAGAAACCGGTCACGGCCCAGCCGGCAGTTTGGTGCAAGTGCTGCGCCACCTGCTGCCCCAGGGCTCCGGCCCCGATGATGGCAACCCGAACGTCGGCGCTGGACGTGAGGCCTGGCTTATTCATTGCTCGTTTCGGCCTCAACGAAGATGGGACGACGGGTGGTTTTCAGGTTGATACGATGGATATACTCCCCCAGAATACCCAGGCCCAACAGGATGATGCCCACTCCGAAGCCCAACAGAATGGCCAGCGTAGGAAAGCCGGCGCTCAAGTCGTTAAAAAGCAGCTTTCGAACCAGTACGTAGAGGGCGTAGCACGTTGTGAGGAAGAATATTCCCACTGCAGTTGCCGAAAATATGCGAACCGGCAGGTCGGAGAACGTAACGAAAATGTTGATGGAATGCTCGATTAATTTGCGCACCGTGTATGAGCTTTGGCCGGCGGCTCGTTCGCTGTGCGTTACAAACACACTGGTAACATTGCTCGTTATCCAGGTAAGATACCCATCCAGAAACGTGTAGGAATTGCGCATTTGCAGGCAGTGCCGGGCAATGCTGGTCCGAATCAGCCGAAAGGCCGTGTAGTCGGCGTGCAGGTCGGGAATGCTGGCGCTTAACAGCTTTTTGAGCAACGTGGAAGTAACGTTGCGAAAGCCGGAGTGCTGTAGCATTTCGTACTTGCCGTATACCACGTCAAAATTGCCGGCAGCCTGGGCCGCAATCAGCCGGCCGATATCGGCCGGGCTGTGCTGTAAGTCTTCGTCCATGGTAACGATGAACTGACCACGAACGTGCGCAAAGCCACAAATCAGGGCATTGTGCTGGCCGAAGTTTCGGGCCAGGCGCACGATTTTCACCAGGTCGGCCCCCAGTTCCTGCTGCAAAGCCTGCATCACCTGCCACGACTGGTCCGGGCCGCAATCATTCACAAAAATAAGCTCATAGCTCAGCCCCGCACTCCGGAAGAATGTGTCAATCTGCTGAGCCAATGGGCGTATGGTATCCTGCCCTCGGTAAGTAGGCACTACCACTGAGTATTGCGGCACACCAACTATCACAACACAGGCACCGCAGCCTGTGGCGCAAAGGTTTTCATATACTGTGGGGCATTAGGGCCGGTATTAAACAACAAATCCAACACTGTCACTCCATGCTCGAAAGGAGCCGCTCCTAATTGGCGATATTCCGGATAGCCACTGTAATCCATCCAGCTAACATCTATGCCAGCATGGTCAAACAAGGACGTATCTAAATAGTCCTGGGCAGCAGGCCCTGAAAGGTAACTGGTCCCCCCGGCATCGCGCACCAACTGTACCAGCCGTTCCGTTTTGCCTTCGATAAGCTCATAATCCGTCGACCAGCTCAGCTTTGTTGTAATACCAAGCCAGCCACAGATAGCACGAATAAGGGTAACGTTAATCTGACTCAGATTAGTGAAATCAGGCGTATTATAAATGGCTTCCAACTCGGCTTTGTATTGCGAGAAGTAAGGCGCTTTCGCATAAGTCTGAGCCAATGTACGCCAGTGTTTAACTGCCCATTTAGGGTCAAACACTTCGGTCTCGTTAATTTTTTGGTGCAAATGCTCCTGTCTTACCGCAACAGTCAACCAAGCACTCCCTTGCGGAGTCTTAATTTTATTTCGATTACGCCAGTCATTCTTCGTGTACTGCATTTCGTCGTAGAAAATAAATTCATCGACTGCATTTATCATATCAAAGTAGCCTTTCCAGGGAATATAATTCGACTGAAGAATGGCAACTTTTTTGGGCATGGTCATCTCGAGCAAAGCAGAAACAGGTTGGTATAACGCTGGCAAAGTTAGGTAAGAATGTAATGCTGAAGCCTGCAGCATAGCTATGAATAGTTCGCATTAGTCAATCACCAAGGCTTGAACGCCAGGTAATCAGCAGCACTATACACTTAACAAATAACTAATAGTCAAAAATATATGCATGTTATCAACTCAGGAATAAACCTCCCGTACCACATATAGCGGCCGCTTGCGAGATGCGTCCAGCCCACGCCACACGTACTCGCCAATTACCCCCAGCGCAATCATCTGAAAAGCTGATACGAAGAGCATAACGACCATGAGCGTGGTCCAGCCGGCGGGCTCGTCGGGACTGGCAATTTTGAGGGCAATCACATAGAGGCCGTAAACGAGGGCAATTAATCCCAACCCCAGGCCCAGTACGGAAATGGCCCGAATGGGCACGAAAGAGAATGCCAGCAGCGAATCGACCAGCAGCTTGATTTTTTTGGAAAGCGTCCAGCGCGACTTGCCGATTTCCCGCTTGCGGCGGGTGTAGGGGATGTTGACGTAGGCAAAGCCCAGCCATACCATGAGGTAGAACACGTTGGAGTTGCGCTCGTGCAGCTTTAGCACCTCGGTGGCTACCTGCCGGTCGAAAAATACGAAGTCGAAGCCACCGTCGGGAATGTTGCTCAGGGCCAGGTTCTTCATCAGCCAATGAAACAGCTTGGCCATGGCCACGGACAGGCCGGTATCTTCCCGGCCCTGGCGGTTGCCGATGACCAGCTTAATGCCCTGTTGCCAGTAGCCGTACATCTCCACCATCAGCTCGGGGGGGTCCTGCAGGTCGGCGGTGATGACGGACAGGCAGTCGCCGGTGGCATAGGCCATGCCGGCCACGATGGCGTTGTAGGAGCCCACATTGCCGGCCAAATCCACGATGCGAATGCGGCCGGGGTACAGGTCCTGCGCCCGCCGCAGGGCCCCCAGGGTGTCGTCGCCGGAGCCATCGTTCACGAATATGTACTCGAACGTGACTTCGGGCGCGAAATTTGCTTCGTTCGCCACCAGCTCGCGGGTTGTCACCGGAATATTATCCTCGTTGAAGTAGCAGGGAACGATGACAGAGAGCTTAGGCATGGAAGGGGTAGATTGATTGGAACCGCGCGGGCGCGTTCGGCATAACTTTAAAGGCAGCCGGTTAGCGTACCGTGGACTCTGCGAGTACGCGCAGCATGTAGTTCACCACGCGGACTCGCAGGGTCCACGGTACTGATACCGCACTAGAATGCCCGAATGACATCGGCCACAGCGGCAACGTGCGCTTCGGTCATGCCGGGCCACATGGGCAGGCTTAGGCAGGTATTGGCCAGCTCCTCGGCAATGGGGAAGCTGCCGGGCGCAAAGCCAAGCGCCTGATACGCCTGCTGCAAATGAGGCGGCACAGGGTAGTGAATCAGACTGCCGATGCCCTGGGCCGTGAGATGCTGCTGCAGGGCGGCGCGCTGGGGCGTGTGCACCACGTAGAGGTGGTAGACGTGGGTGGCACCCTCGGCCACGGCCGGCAGGTGCAGGTTGGGGATTCCAGCCAGGTGTTGGTCGTACCAGGCGGCCACCTGCTGGCGCTGGCGCGTCCATTCCGGCAGGTGCGGCAGCTTCACACGGAGCAGAGCCCCCTGCAGCTCGTCGAGACGGGAGTTGTAGCCCACTACTTCGTTGTAGTATTTCTGCTGTGAGCCATAGTTGCGCAGCACCTGCACCTTGTGGGCCAGGGCGGCATCGTTGGTGGTCACGGCCCCGGCATCGCCGAGGGCACCCAGGTTTTTACCGGGGTAGAAGCTGGTGCCATTCAAGTGCCCGAAGCTGCCGGTGAGCCCGCCCGCGAAAGCCGCTCCCTGCGACTGTGCATTGTCTTCCACCACGTAGAGGTTGTGCTGCGTGGCCAGGGCCATAATTTCCGTCATGCGGCAGGCTTGCCCATAGAGGTGCACCGGCATAATGGCACGGGTACGCGGCGTGAGGGCAGCGGCAATGCGAGCCGGGTCGAGGTTGCTGGTCGCGGGGTCGGGCTCAACGGGTACGGGCGTGGCGCCTACCTGCGTCACGGCCAGCCAGGTGGCGATGTAGGTGTTTGAGGGTACGATTACTTCGTCGCCGGGGCCTACGCCCAGCACGCGCAGGGCCAGCACCAAAGCATCGAGGCCGTTGGCCACGCCCACGGTGTGCGCCACTTGGTTGAATGCGGCATACTCCCGCTCAAACTGCTTTACTTCTTCGCCCAGCACGTACCAGTAGGAATCGTAGACGCGGCTGAAGGCGGCGGTCATGGCATCGCGCAGCGGGGCATGCTGGGGCTCAAAGCTCAGGAAAGGAATATTCATCGGAGTAGGAGTACTTGGTAGCGGGTAATAATCAATCCATCAGTCCATTGCAGGCCAGCACATGGCTGGTGGCCCCCAGCCGGAAGCCCAGCTTCTCGCAGGACCGAAATACGGCGTGGTTGGTGGCCTGCGTGGTCATGAGCACGGCTTCGTGGCCGGCAGCCTGGGCACGGCGCACGGTTTCGGCCATCAGCTTTACGTGCCAGCCGCGGTTGGCCGGGCCCACGGCCGTAAGCAACACCCGCGAAAGGGCTGTTCCCAATGCGTGCGCATCATGAGCAAGGTCGCTAATGGCCAAGAAAGAATCGACTGGCAAATCGGGCTGGTCAGGCACCAGCACCACATCGGCCAGGCCGGCAGCTACCGTGTTTTCGGCGTAGCGGGCCAGGTAGGCATCGGCTCGCGCAGTGCCAAACCAAGAATCGGCATGAAAACGGTCGTAAGCGTTGCGAGCGGTAGCCGCTACCTGACCAACGAGGGCGGCCTCCCCTACCGCAGCCGGGCGAACCGAGTAGCGTGGATAGTCGAAAGACGGGAGTTGGTCGCGGTAGTAAGTCAGGCGGGTTTCCACCAATTGCCAGCCGGCCCCGGTGAGGGCCTGCAACAGCCGAATATCCTCGGCCGGAACCACGCTGAAAGCATAGTAAACAGCTCCATGCCGGGCGGCCAGCCGCTGGCGCAGCTCAGTAGCAGCCTGCGTCATCTGGGTCGGACTGGTCATTCCATCGAACAAAGCAGTGAACAGCCGGTACATCGGCGCATTGAAGTAGCCCGAATCCCAGGTCAGGTGCTGGAGCAGCCATTGCACGTCGCCAGAGGCAGCCGCAACAATTTCCGCTCCGGCCTCCTGCTGCCAGCGGGTGGCGGCCCCGGTGCCAAACAGTTCCTGTTGATGCTCAGCAGCGAGCTGCCGCAGAAAGTAATAGGGTGAATAATAGGCTAGCTCAGCGCGGCGGGCAGCCACGAACGGGCTCAGGCTTTGGGTGCCCATTGCTGACGAAACGCTTCGTAATCACGAATATAATCATCCTCCGCATACGGCTGAGAAGCTAGGGCAAGCTGCACTGCCGTGTGCGAGTACTGCATGGTATGCCAGGCAGAAGGCGGCACATACAGGCCCACATTGGGGTCTTCGAGTCGAAAGAGCTGAATGTCGCCGTCGGCCATTTCCGTAGTGACGATGATGCGGCCCGCCACGGCAACTAGTACCTGCTCGGTGCGGTGGTGGGCATGGCGGCCCCGCACGATGCTTTCCGGCGTGTAATACGTCCAGAAGACCCGCTGCACCGCGAAGGGCAGCGGGTCCTTGGCGTTTTCGCCCACCGAAATGTAGCCAATGCCCGGTCCCCCCAGCTTGGGAAACTCGATAAGGTGGGGGGCAGGATAATCGGCCATCGGAAACGCTATTTAACGTGTTCTTTGAAATACTCCAGCGTGCGGCGCAGGCCCTCGGCGCGGTCGACCTTGGGCTCCCAGCCCAGGATTTCGCGGGCTTTGGTGATGTCGGGCTTACGCTTCATGGGGTCGTTTTCGGGTAGGGCCTGGAAGGTCGGCTTGAACTCGACGCCGGTGAGGCGGGCAATTTCTTCGCCGAACTCCTTGATAGTGATTTCATCGGGGTTGCCGATGTTTACGGGCAGGTGGTAGTCGCTGAGCAGCAGGCGGTAAATACCTTCCACCAAGTCGTCCACGTAGCAGAACGAGCGGGTCTGCATACCGTCGCCAAACACGGTCAGATTCTCGCCGCGCAGGGCCTGTGAGAGGAAAGCGGGCAATACGCGGCCGTCATTGAGACGCATGCGTGGGCCGTAGGTGTTAAAAATGCGGATGATGCGCGTTTCCAAGCCGTGGTGGTTGTGGTAGGCCATGGTAATGGCCTCCTGGAAGCGCTTGGCTTCGTCGTAGCAGCCACGGGGTCCTACGGGGTTCACGTTGCCAAAATACTCCTCCACCTGGGGGTGAACTTCGGGGTCGCCGTACACTTCCGAGGTGCTGGCAATCAGCATGCGGGCACCTTTCACTCGCGCCAGGCCCAGTAGGTTGTGCGTGCCGAGTGAGCCCACTTTCAGGGTCTGAATCGGAATCTTGAGGTAGTCAATCGGCGAGGCCGGCGAGGCAAAGTGCAGGATATAATCCAGTTTGCCGGGCACGAACACGAACTTGCTCACATCGGCCTGATGAAACTCAAAATCGGGCCGGCCAAAAAGGTGCTCGATGTTTTGGAGCGAACCCGTAATCAGGTTGTCCATCGCCACTACCTGATAGCCCTCTTTCAGGAACCGGTCGCAGAGGTGCGAGCCCAGGAAACCGGCACCGCCGGTGATAAGGACACGCTTTTTTTCTTCGGAAGTATTGGTCATAAAATGCTTTTGTCATCCTGAGCGCAGCGAAGGACCTTATCACGTCCGCGCCGCTCGGGTAAATAGTAATCCTGAAAAGTGCAGCCGCAATAAGGTCCTTCGCTGCGCTCAGGATGACAGACTTGTTATTAAGCAGCCGGCTCCTTATGGTCGGTTTTGATGCCGATACAGTGGTATACGAAGCCCAACGCTTTCATTTCGGCGGGCTCGTAGATATTGCGGCCGTCGAAAATGACCTGCTGCTTCATCAGGCGCGACACTACGTTGAAGTTGGGCACCCGGAATTCGGGCCATTCCGTCACGATGAGCAAGGCGTCGGCGTCAATCAGCGCATCGAACTCGTCCTTGGCGTAAGTGATGCTCTCGCCGAGCGAGTGCTTGGCTTCGGGCATGGCCACGGGGTCGTAGGCGGTGACGGTGCAACCGGCGGCCAGCAGCTTTTCGATGATAACCAGCGAAGGTGCTTCGCGCATATCGTCGGTCTTGGGCTTGAAGGACAGGCCCCATACGGCAATTTTCAGGCCGCGCAGGTCGCCGCCGAAGTGCTTACTGACCTTGTTGAAAAGCACCGATTTCTGGTCTTCGTTTACGCTTTCTACAGCGCGGAGCACCTGCATGTCGTAGCCGTTTTCCTGGGCGGTTTTGATGAGCGCCTTCACATCCTTGGGGAAGCAGGAGCCGCCGTAGCCGATGCCAGGGTAGATAAACTTGGTGCCGATGCGGGCATCGGAGCCAATGCCGCGGCGCACCATATTCACGTCGGCCCCCATGATTTCGCACAGGTTGGCCACGTCATTCATGAAGCTGATTTTGGTGGCCAGCATGGAGTTGGCCGCGTATTTCGTCATTTCGGCCGACGGGATATCCATGAAGATAATCGGGTGGCCGTTGAGCAGGAAGGGCTTGTAGAGCTTAGTCATCACCTCTTCGGCGCGCTCCGAGGCCACGCCCACCACAATGCGGTCGGGCTTGAGGAAGTCGTCGATGGCAGCTCCTTCTTTCAGAAACTCGGGGTTGGAAGCCACGTCGAATTCAACATTTGCACCGCGCTTGGCCAGGGCCTGCTCGATTTCGGCGCGCACTTTGGCGGCCGTGCCCACGGGCACTGTGCTTTTGGTGACGATGACGCCGTAGCTGTTCATGTTCTCGCCAATGCCGCGAGCCACGGCCAGCACGTATTTCAGGTCAGCCGAGCCGTCTTCGCCGGGCGGAGTGCCCACCGCAATAAAGGCCACATCGCAGTCTTTTATGGCTTCGGCCAGATTAGTGGAGAAGTGCAAGCGCCCTTTTTCCACATTGCGGGTCACCATCTCCTCCAAGCCCGGCTCGTAAATCGGTAAAATACCTTGGTGAAGATTGTCAATCTTTTTCTGGTCGATGTCAATGCACGTTACCTCAATGCCCACTTCGGCAAAGCACGTACCCGTTACCAAACCGACGTAGCCGGTGCCTACAACTGCTATTTTCATAAGATGCGGAATGCGCAGAGATTAATAATTAATTGAGCAAATTTAGGTCCTTACGGCCCACTCCACCGAAACTCTAGGCCACCGCTTAGCCTTATGCCAAAGAATAAGCAGGAGAATACTTTCTTACAACCACTGATTATGAACTATTTAACACTTATTACAATTTGAAAATCAACTTCATAATTTTGCAGAATAGCTCGCTGCCGGGCGCTGTGGCCTTCAAACTGGTATGCCGGATACTTCATGAAGTAAGGCACATCGGCCACAACTTTTCCGGGGCGCAGGTGCACGGCACGATAACAGGTGACGGGATAGAGGTAAGCGAAATTCAATAGTTGAAAAGCGGGCGTAGCGTGCTTTTGCGTGAGCTGGCGGCGCAGGCGCGGACCGAATAGCCGGTAGGACATCAGGTGCTCGTCGCACACACTCACCGGGCTGGCGGCAATCTGCTGGTAATCAAAGATGCCCGCGCGATACGCGACATCGCAGGGATAGTCGACGGCCAAGTAGCCAATCAGGAAAACCCCGAAATGCCCTAAAGCAATGCTGCCACTACCCCAATAGAGCCAGGCGCGGGACTGCACCGTGCGGCCAGCGGCGCGCAAGGCCACCAGCGCGCCCATGATGATGAAAGGCACAAAAAAGTGCAGCGTACGGCCATAAAACACCAGCTTATGGCCCACCTGCACCACCAGGGCATAGCCCAACCAGCCCAAAAGGACGGCCGTAATCAGGCACGCCAGCCCTCGTTCAGCACCGGAAACATCGGCTGATGAATAGAACCGCACACTAAGCCCCCACCCCACCCCGAACAACACCAATAGGCTTATGCCGAGCCAGCCTTCCACCTGCCGAAAATAGCTGCCGATGAAGCTAAACCCCTCATCAAAGCTGCCCTGGGTGACCGTGGTGGCAATATAGCGGCTGCTGGCCCAGTACGAAGTATCGCCCAGCCGGGCCAAGCCTTCGAAGGCCAGCAATACCGCCAGCATGCCGGCCAATTGCGCAACGAACGGTTTCAGCGAACGCAGCCAACCGTTGCGAGTAGCCTCGAAATTTGCCAGCAGCGCCAGAGCCAGCAGTAATAAAGGGGCCATGAAATAGCCGGGATAAATGGTGTAGCTGACACCACCCATTACGCCAATAATTACCTGAAAACGACTGCTAAGGACTGCCCTTGGTCGAAGCAGCACCAGAAGCGCCAGAAAAAAGAAGAATAGCGAATGGTCGTAGGGCAGCAGGTGGCGCAGATAGAGGTTGGTATTCACCAGGCTCGAGTACAGGGCGAGGCCCAACAGCGCCAGGCCGACACTAAAAAAGCGGCGGTAGATACGGTACAGAAGCAACGCATTTAGGCTCACGATGAGCACGTTGAACGCCTGCGGTACTTGCAGCGAGGGCGGGGCATTGGGGTTCAGGTCGAAGACAAGCAGCAGGATGGCCTGGCCCAGCCCCGGGATGGCCCGCCAGATGCCATCGCCGGGCCGGGCCCCCATGGAGTTGATGTAGCGCAGAAATTCCTGCCCGTGGCCTTCGCCGAGGGCGCGCAGGCCCAGCATGGCGTTGATGTAGCGCGACTCATCCACGAAGGCCATGGTGCCTTTGCCAATCAGGCTGAGGCGCGCCAAGGTGACCAGCACACCAACTAAAAGGGCCAGCCGTTGCGGCCGGCCCACCTGGTGCCACCAATGGCGCAAACACCAGAGAGAATTCGGTATCAATAACTTAGGCCATGTACTGCTTCCACCACGTCTGGAAGACGATGAGGCCCCAGATGCGGGCGTGCACATCGCCGGGGCTGCGCGAGAACAGCTGCTTTTTGAGGGCGCCGATGGCCTGCACGTCGAAAATGCCCTGGGCTTCGATGAAGTCGTCGCGCAGCAGGTCGTCCTCAATCAGGCTGCGCAGCTCGCCGCGCATCCACTTCAACAGGGGCACTTCGAAGCCGTGCTTGGGACGGTCATAGAGCTCAACGGGCAGCTCGGCGCGGAAAGCGTCCTGCACGATGCGCTTCTTCATCGTGGCGTCCACCTTGCTGGTAACGGGGATGGAAAAGGCGAAATCGACCACTTTGTAGTCGAGGAAGGGTGTGCGCACTTCCAGCGAGTTGGCCATGCTCATCATGTCCACTTTCGTGAGCATGTCGTAGGGCAGCACCAGGGTCATGTCGGTGAGCAGCACTTCGTTGAGGTCACCGTCGGCGTGCAGGTGCTCCAGAATGTCCTTGCGGCGCTTGGCGGCGGCTTTCTTGCCCACCTTGCGGCGGCTGGCGGCGCTGAGCAGGGTGTTGGCATCGGTGGCCGAGGCGAAGCTGGCCCAGTCCCAGTACCGGTCTTTCACGCCGGCCGTCATGCCGCGCGAGAAGCGCTGGAGCTGCCGCACGCGGTTGCCAAAGAAGCTGTTGCGCGACTTGGGCAACGCGTCCCATACGAAGCCCAGGGCCGTGACGGCCTCGGCCTTCACACCGCCCTGGCGCACCTTGAACTCGCCCATGTGCTTGTTGTAGCCGCCGAACATCTCGTCGGCCCCGTCGCCGCTTAGGGCCACGGTGACGTGCTGGCGGGTGCGCTGGCTGAGGATGTACACGGCCAGGGCCGAGGAGTCGGCAAACGGCTCATCCAAGTAATCCAGCATGCTGTGGATGTGCTCGTAGAGGTCGTCGTTGGTGAGCGAGAAAACCGTGTGGTTGGTCTTGTGGCGGGCGGCCACGAGGTTGGCGTACTTGGTTTCGTCGAAGAAGGGCTCGTCTTTGAAACCGATGCTGAACGTGTTGAGATGCGGCGTGTGGCGGGCGGCCAGCGCGGTAATCACGCTGGAGTCGATGCCGCCGCTGAGGAAAGCGCCGAGGGGCACATCAGCCACGAGGCGGCGCTGCACGGCCCCGTCCATGAGGTCGACCAGCTTGTGCTGCTGCTGCTCGTAGGTGAGCTTGTTTTTAGCGACTTTTTTGGGGTCGTAGGGAATTTTGTACCACGCCTTGCCCACCACCTTGTTGTTCTTGATATACAGGTAGTGGCCGGGCAGCATCTTCTTCACGCCCTTGAAAATGCTGGCGGGGCCGGGGATGTAGTTGAGCTGCAAATACTGGCTCAGGGCCACGAAATCAAGCTTGCGCGGCACGCCTAGGGCCATCATCGACTTCATCTCCGACGCCAGAAACAGCTTGTCCTCGTCGCGGTAGATGAGCAGGGGTTTCACGCCGTATCGGTCACGAGCGATGAGCAGCGAGTTTTCCTCCTTATCGTAGATGGAGAAGGCGAAAAAGCCGTTCAGCTTTTTGATAAAGCTGCGGCCCTCGGTGATGTAGAGCTGGAGGATAACCTCCGTATCGGTCTGGGAATGAAAGGTACAGCCGCGCTTAATCAGCTTTTCGCGCAGCTCGCGGTAGTTGAATATCTCGCCGTTGAAAACGATTGTATAGCGCCCCGACGCGTCGGTCATCGGCTGGTTGCCGTCGGCCGAAAGGTCGAGGATGGCCAGCCGGCGGAAGCCCAGACCGCATTGGTCGTAGACGAAGTGGCCCTCCGAGTCGGGTCCGCGGCGAATGATGGCGTCGGTAGACGCTTGCAGGTTGGCCAGCGACTGACGACCTGTTTCCGTAAAGGCAAATACTCCAGTTATTCCACACATAGTCGCCCGCAAAAGTACGACCCCGCAACCTAAAGGCCAGCCTCGTGGTATTGTCTGAACCGCGGATTTATTGGATTCAATGAATTTCGCGGATTTTGTGGGCCAACCGGCCTTCAATTCTGCCTTTCCCAAAAACGTTATTCCCCACCGCCAGGCGGACTACTCCTCCCCTTGCACCAATTAATCAACCATTCTTTCAGCCCTCCCCATGGACATCAACGAGCAATTTCAGGCTGCGGCCCAGCAAGTAAATAACCTCCCCGGCGACGTAGCTGCCCAGCACATGACCGAGCTTTACGGGTTGTATAAGCAGGCCACCGAAGGCGACGTCAACATGAAAAGTGACGAAGTAGACGCTACCGCCGCCGACCAGGCAAATGGGCCCGCCGGCCTCTCGCAGGCCCAGTGGGACTCCTGGAACCAGTTTAAAGGCGTGCCGGAAGAAGAAGCCAAGCAGCGCTACATCGCCAAAACGGCCGAAATAACCGGTGCCGCCAAACCGGCCACGGAAGCCAGCGAAGTACCCACCGACGGCCAGACCGGCGCCCCCAGCACCACCGACCACGGCGGGCTGCGCGGCGATATAAAGGCCGGCACGCCTTATGGCGGCGAGGACAAGCTGAAAGACCAGCAGGCGAAATAAGCTGCTCTATTCAAAGGGTATTACCCTCATCCTATTGGTATAGCGAAAGCCAGTTCCTCACGGGATTGGCTTTTGTTTTGACCCGAAAACGCCCGGCCAGAAACTTGTTGGTACGGCGATAGTTGTCGGGCTCCCGGCGGGCAGTATTATTGCCACCCGGCGGCAGCTGGCCGCTACTCCCCTACTCTGTTTTTGCGCTTTATGGACCGTCGACTTTTCCTCAACCAAAGTACCCGCGTGGCCCTCACGGCCGCCCTCCTGCCCGCCGTGGCCTGCCAGACCACGCCCGACAAGCCCACCGCTGATGCGCCCGCCGGCGCTCCGGCGGCGGAAGCAACGGCGGGCACCGGCGCGGCCGACAATTTCGAGTTGCAGGAGCTGACCGTGGCCGATTTACAGGACCGCATGGCCAAGGGCACCGAAACCGCCCGCAGCCTGAGCGAAAAATACCTGGCCCGCATTAAGGCCCTGAATGAGGCCGGGCCGATGCTGCGCGCCGTTATCGAAACCAATCCCGATGCTCTCACCATTGCCGACGGCCTCGATAAGGAGCGCAAGGCCGGCAAGCTGCGCGGCCCGCTGCACGGCATTCCGGTCCTAATTAAGGATAATATTGATAGCGGCGACCAGATGATGACCACGGCCGGGGCGGCGGCGCTCATTGGGCACAAAGCGAAGCAGGATGCTTTCATCGTGCAGAAGCTACGGACCGCCGGGGCCGTGCTGCTGGGCAAAACTAACCTGAGCGAATGGGCCAATTTCCGGTCCTCGCACTCGGTAAGCGGCTGGAGCAGCCGGGGCCGCCAAACGCGCAACCCCTACGCGCTGGACCGTAGCACCAGCGGCAGCAGCTCGGGCTCGGGGGCCGCAGCATCGGCCAATTTATGTGCCATAGCCATTGGGACTGAGACGGATGGCTCAGTGGTGTCGCCATCGGCGGTGAATGGCCTGGTGGGCCTCAAACCCACGGTGGGCCTGCTGAGCCGCAGCGGCATCATCCCGATTTCGAGCACGCAGGATACGGCCGGCCCCATGGCCCGCACCGTGCGCGACGCGGCTATTTTGCTGGGCGCGCTGGCCGGCCCCGACCCGGCTGACCCGGCCCGGCTGCCCATTCCCCAGGGCAGACTGACCGACTACACGGCTTTTCTCAAGCCGGATGCGCTGAAAGGCCAGCGCCTGGGCGTGGAAAAATCCCACCTCAACGGCCCGCCCGCCGTGGCTGCCCTGCTGAAAGAAGCCGTGGCCGCGCTAAAGGCCCAGGGCGCCACCATTGTAGAAGTAGAGCTGAACAAGCTGGTCAACCCGCTGGGCGAGGCCGAATTTGAGGTGCTGCTCTATGAGTTCAAGGACGGCGTGAATAAGTACCTGGCCAACGCCGGGGCCAGCATGAAAAATCTGGCCGATGTTATCGCATACAACAAGGCCCACGCCGCCGAGGCCATGCCGTTTTTCCAGCAGGAAACCCTCATTCGGGCCGAAGCTACCGACGGGCTGAATAACCCTAAATACAAAGCTGCCGTGCAAAAAACCGTGACCGGAGCCAGCCAGGCCATCGA
The DNA here is from genome assembly GCF_012275535.1 of Hymenobacter artigasi. GTDB lineage: Bacteria > Bacteroidota > Bacteroidia > Cytophagales > Hymenobacteraceae > Hymenobacter > Hymenobacter artigasi. The sequence goes on from NZ_JAAVTK010000017.1 coordinate 66,338, forward strand.
CGGCCTGCTGAAAACCCAGCAGCTCAACGCCATTATCGGCGTGACCACCGGCCCGGCCTGGTGCATCGACTGGGTGAACGGCGACTACTCGACGGGCGTCGATTTTTCGTCGCCGGCGGCCATGGCGGGCTACCCGCACCTCACCGTGCCCATGGGGCAGGTGCTGGGGCTGCCGGTGGGCCTGTCGTTTGTGGGCTCGGCATATCAGGAAGGGCTGCTGTTGGCGCTGGGCTATGCCTATGAGCAAGCCACGCACAAACGGGCAGCCCCGAAGCTTTTACCGACGGTGCAGGCGTAAAACCTTTTTAATAAGGAATATGCGTCTGTCATCCTGAGCGCAGCGAAGGACCTTATCACGTATGCGTCCGTGTGGTATTTCTACCAAGGGCTCACGCGTGATAAGGTCCTTCGCTGCGCTCAGGATGACAGATGGCACTTAGAAAATCTTCCCCGGGTTCAGAATGCCATTCGGGTCGAACACGCCTTTGATGCCGCGCATCAGGTTCAAATTAGCTTCTTTCAGGGCGATGCCGATGTAGCCTTTCTGCACCAACCCGATGCCGTGCTCGCCGGAAATGGTGCCGCCGAGCTTTACGCAGAGCTCGAAAATTTCGGAGATGGGCTGGCGCAGGCCCACGTTCCACATCTCGTCGTCTAGGTCGCCGCGGATGATGTTGACGTGCAGGTTGCCGTCGCCGGCGTGGCCGTAGCACACGGTTTTGAAACCGTAGCGGGCTCCTATTTCCTTCACGCCTTTGAGCAGCGTGGGCAGCTCGGCGCGGGGCACCACGGTGTCTTCTTCCTTATACACGGAATTGTAGCGCACCGAATTGCCGATGTTGCGGCGAATCTTCCACAGGTCGTCCTTCTGGCCGGCTGTATCGGCGAGGAGGATTTCGCCTACATCGTAGTGCTCCAGCACGCCGTACACCTGCTCGGCTTCCTTATAAAGCTGGTCCAGGTCCTGGCCATCGAGCTCGATGAGCAGGTGAGCCTGAATATCCTCGGGCAGGGTGAGCGGAATTTTCAAATAATCCGAAGACCAGGCAATGGCTTCGCGCTCCATGAACTCCATGCCCGAGGGGATGATGCCGGCCCGGAACACGGCCGAAACCGCCTCCGCCGCCTGCGCTACCTGCCGGAAGGGTACCAGCATCAGAATATTATGCTGCGGGAACGGCAGGAGCCGGAACACCACTTTGGTGATGATGCCCAGCGTGCCCTCCGAACCCACCATGAGTTGGGTGAGGTTGTAGCCGGTGGAATTTTTGAGGGTGTTGGCGGCCGTCCAGATAATTTCGCCGGTGGGCAGCACCACCTGCAGATTCAGCACGTAGTCGCGGGTAGTGCCGTATTTCACGGCTTTGGGGCCGCCGCTGCTGTGGGCCAGGTTGCCGCCCAGAAAGCAGCTGCCTTTGCTGGCCGGGTCGGGCGGGTAAAACAGGCCCACTTCCTTCACGGCGTTCTGAAACGCCTCGTTCACTACGCCGGGCTCCACGGTGGCCTGCAGGTTGCGCTCGTCAATCTGGATAATCTTGTTGAGCCGCTCGGTGCTCAACACCACGCCGTGGTGCAGGGGCAGCGCGCCGCCGCTCAGGCCGGTGCCCGCTCCGCGCGGCGTGACGGGGATGCGGTGCTCGTGGCACAGGCGCATAATCCGGCTGATTTCGTCGGCATCGGCGGGGCGCAGCACCACATCGGGCGCAAAATGAAGGTCTTCGGTGTGGTCGCGGCCGTAGTCGGCGTAGGCATCGGCGGTGGCCGTCGCTTCGGCGCGCTGGGCCGTGAGAACGTGCGCCGGGCCGACGATGGCCTCGAAGGCAACAATTAATTCGGGGGTAAGGGCGTTAAAATTCATGAGCGGTCAAGCTGGAAAGGCCGTGTAAACTATCTTTGCGGCCGATGGGGAGGGTGACAACGAAGATACTACCGCTGCTGCTGCTGACTTTGGTCTTGTTAGCCAGCTGCCACCGCAAGCTTAACTATCGCGACGGCCAATACCGCTCGGCCCGCGAAATGGTGCGCCTGAAAAAGGGCGGCCGGGTGAGCCCGACCGGCAAATCCAAGGTCGTGCGGGCCGCCCCCAACGGCGCCAAAACCAAAGTGGTAACCAAGCGCCCTGCCCGCGCGGGCAGCGCCACCGGCACCCTGGCCTCCGTGATTGAGGCCGCTCGCTCCTACCAGGGCACGCCTTATCTATACGGCGGCACCACGCGCCTGGGCCTCGACTGCTCGGGCCTGCTGCAATTATCTTTTGGCGAGGCTGGTGTCACTATTCCGCGCTCGTCCAATGAGCAGGCCGTGTGGGGCGACCCCGTGAAATCCACTGATTTACGGCCCGGCGATTTAGTATTTTTTGGGGGTTCGCCCGGCAGCCGCACCATCACCCACGTGGGAATGGTGACCGTAGCCGACGACGATGGCGTCGATTTTATCCACGCCTCAACTTCGCTGGGCGTCGTGGAGAACAGTCTGGAGTCTGATTATTACCTCAGCCGGTTTATTCGGGCCGTGCGGCCCCGCCTATAAGGTATTAGCCCATTATCTTTGCCAGCCAAACAACTGATTTGGGCGATATTAATCAATGGTAAAATTTACGTAATATTGACCTTTTCTGCTCCGTCGTACCTTTGTCCCGCTTTTACAAAGCTCACTGTTTCCACCAACTTTTTTCAACATGAATAATTTACGTTTACGCCACTTGCTACTGCTGGCGCTGATGCTCCTGACGGCCCGCCTGGGCTGGAGCCAAGGCGCGACCACAGCAGCTATGAGCGGAGTTATCTCCGATAAGACCGGTGCGGGCCTGCCCGGTGCCACCGTAATTGCCGTTCATACCCCCACCAACACGCAGTATGTAGCGCCCACCAACTCCGATGGCCGCTTCAACATCCAAGGCATGCGCGTAGGCGGTCCCTACACAGTGAAAGTAACTTTTGTAGGCTATCAGGACGTTCTTCGGGAAGGCATCAACCTGGCCCTGGGCCAGAACCAGCGCCTCGACCTGCAACTGAATGACGCTACCACGCAGCTGAACGAAGTAACGGTAAGCGGCACCCGCGACCGGATAATCAACGCCGGCCGCACTGGCGCTGAAACCAACATCAGCCGCGACCAGATTAACCAGCTGCCCACGCTGAACCGTTCGCTCAACGACTTCACCCGCCTCACGCCCCAGGCTAACGGTGGTGGCAGCTCGTCGTTTGGCGGCAGCAACAACCGTTACAACAACATCACCATCGACGGCGCCGTGAACAACGACGTGTTTGGTCTTGCCGGCTCGGGCACTCCCGGCGGCCAGGCAGGCACCAACCCCATCGCCCTCGATGCCATCGACCAGATTCAGGTGGTGCTGGCTCCGTACGATGTGACCCAAGGCAACTTCACCGGCGCGGGCGTGAACGCCATCACGCGTTCGGGCAGCAATGATTTGTCGGCCTCCATCTACGGTTTCGGCCGCAACCAAAACACGATTGGCAAGAGCGTGACCGAACCCCGCGTGAAAGCCGACCAGTTTTCGAACTACCAGACGGGTTTCCGGGTGGGTGGTGCCGTGGTGAAGAACAAAATGTTCTTCTTCCTGAACGGAGAAATTGCCCGCAACAACACGCCACTCGGCTTTGTGCCCGGCACCGGCGACTCGCAGGCCAGCATTGCCAACCTGCAGCGCATTGCTACGGCAGCCAACACTTCGCGCTACGGTTTTTATGACGTAGGCTCGTATGGCGACATTACGCGCCGCACCGAGAGCAACAAGATTTTTGCTCGTCTGGACTTTAACCTGTCGGAAAATAATACCCTTACGCTGCGTCACAACTTCGTAAAGGCGTTTGACGACAACATTAGCCGTACGGCCAACAACATTCGCTTCGGCAACAACGCGTATAAGTTCAGCAACATGAGCAACAGCACGGTGGCCGAACTAAACTCGCGCTTCGCCGGTGGCTTCTCCAACAAGCTGATTCTGACTTACACCGCCATCCGCGATTCGCGCGATGTAGTAGGCCAGGCCGGCCCGGCTTTCCAGATTTCCGATGCCGGCATTACTTACAACATAGGCCAGGAGCGTAGCTCGGTAGCCAACCAGCTCGACCAGGACATTGTGGAAGTGACGGACAACCTGACCAAGGCGTTCGGTAAACACACCCTCACGATTGGCACGCACAACGAAGGCTTCAAGTTCCGCAACCTGTTCCTCAACAACGGGGCTGGCTACTACACCTTCACCTCGATTGCTAACTTTGAGCAGGGCAAAGCCACCAGCGTAACGTCCAGCTACCCCACCGCCGACAAAGGCGAAGCTACCTTCAAAGCGGCTCAGCTCGGTTTTTATGTTCAGGATGAGTACACGCCCGTTGAAAGCCTGCGCCTGACCTACGGCCTGCGCCTCGATGTACCGGTATTTATCAACAAGCCCGGCGACAATGTGGCCTTAAACACGGCTGTAGATGCTAACCGTCCAGGATTCGGCAGCGAATACAAAACCACCAACACGCCCAACGGCCAGCTGCTGTGGTCGCCCCGTATTGGCTTCAACTGGGACGTGGATAACAATGCCAAAGTGCAGGTGCGCGGCGGTACGGGTATCTTCTCGGGCCGTGTGCCGTTCGTGTGGATTTCCAACAGCTACACCAACAGTGGCCTGATTCAGGGCGGCGTGAGCCAGACGGCTCCTACCAACACTTTCCTGCCTTCTATCCCGCTTGCTTCGGCCGATATCCAGCAGGTGTACACCACGGCACCTTATTCGCCGGTGGCTACTTCGCAGATTAACCTGACGCGCAACGATTTCAAGTTGCCGCAGGTATGGCGCACCAACCTGGCCGTAGACTTCCGTCTGCCCGGTGACATTGTTGCCACGCTGGAAGGCATCTACTCCAAGACGCTCAACGACATCTACTATCAGGACATCAACCTGACCGCCCCGGTTGGTCGTCTTGCTGGCCCCGACCAGCGCCCGGTATATGCCAACTCGACCGCACTGCGCCGCGTTGACTCCCGCTACACCAACGTGTACCTGCTTGCCAACACCAGCCAGGGCTACCGCTATAACGCGTCGTTCCAGTTGCAGAAACGCTTCCTGAGCGGCCTGAACACCACGGCAGCTTACACCTATGGCGTAGCCAAGGAAATCAACAGCGGCATCAGCAGCACGGCTTCGTCAAACTTTGGCTTCAACCAGGTAGGTTTCGACCCCAACAACCCGGAAATTGGCTACTCGCGCAACGACCAGCGCCACCGCGTAATCGCCAGCGCTGGCTACACCTTCCGTTACGCCAACGATAAGCTGGCCACCACCCTTACCATGTTCTACGAAGGCCTGTCGGGCGCGCCGCTGACTTACATCTCCGGTCAGAACAGTGACCTGAACCGTGACGGCAGCACCGGCAACGACTTGCTCTACATTCCTACCGATGTGCGTGACCCCAGCCAAATCCGCCTGGTGGTACCTTCCGGCGACACGCGTACGCTGGCCGAAGTGCAGAATCAACTTGACGCCTTCATCAACAACGACCCTTACCTGAGCACGCACCGCGGCCAGGTGGCCGAGCGTTTCGCCGCCCGCCTGCCCTGGACGCACCAGATTGACATGCGCCTGGCGCAGGACATCTACTTCATGGCCGGTGGCAAGAAGAACAGCATCCAGCTCACCTTCGACGTTACCAACGTTGGCAACCTGCTCAACAACGACTGGGGCCGTCAGTACGCCGTATCGAACAACGCAGTGGAATTGCTGAAAGTAGAATCGACTGGTCCTGGCGTACAGCCGACCTTCTCGTTCCCTGCTTCCTATGCAACGGCTGGTATTCCATATACCATCTCTCCTTTCCTCTCGCGCTGGCAGGGGCAGTTGGGGGTTCGCTACACCTTCAACTAAGCATCCTCGCTTCATTTAACGCTGAAACGGGCAGGAAGAAATTCCTGCCCGTTTTTTTGTGCCTGATTGTTTGAGCGTTGTGTTGAATAACAGAAAAAAGTACGCTCAGCACTTGCCAAACCGCAAAATGGCTGTACTTTTGTCAAACCAAAGCGCAAATGGCACGGTGGTAAAACAAAAATCAGGGGGATTAGCTCAGTTGGCTAGAGCGCTTGCATGGCATGCAAGAGGTCATCGGTTCGACTCCGATATTCTCCACTGAAGAAGTGAATAAAGAAAAAGCCCGTTCAGTTTCCTGAATGGGCTTTTTCTTTATTCCAGGTTTGAGTTTATAAAAAATGCCCCCGGAAGTATTTCGCTTGTCCTTACCCAAAACTCAGAAAGCGCCGGCCAGTAGGTCGGCGCTTTTTTTGTGGGCGGGTAGTAGCTTTCGGACATGAGCATTTCAACAGG
>NZ_JAAVTK010000018.1 GCF_012275535.1 Hymenobacter artigasi
CTGCACGCGCGGGTCCGTTAAATGGGCAAAGGAAGCGAAAGGGTCCATTCCCGAAACTAGCCTACGACCAGCTTACTTTTGGTGCGGAAGCCCTAAAAACCGCCCTTTTTTCCAGAAGTGTCCGACAAGGAATCTTATGTTGAGCTATTCAGACTATCTGCTTACCCCGCCTGTAGCAACCAACAACTTATAATAAACCGCCGTGGCGTGCGGCTGCCCGTCGAAGTTGATGAAATACGCCGGAATAGAGCCTACAAAAACATAGCCCAGGCTTTGATACAGCTGCTCGGCAATGTCGCCCTGGCGGGTATCGAGCACCAGCGTAGTGCGGCCCAGTGCGCGGGCGTGGCCTTCCAGCGCAAGGAGCAACTGCCGGGCCAGGCCCTGGCGGCGCGCCTGCCGGTGCACCAGCAGCTTCGATACTTCGGCGCGGAGCAGGGAGTTGGGACGGGTGGCCAGGTCAAGCTGCACGGTGGCCAGTAGCGCACCGGTGCCGGGCTGGCGGGCGATGAGAAGCAGGCGATGGCCGGCCTCCATGGCGCCGAATACGCTGTGCCAGTAGTCCTGAGCTTCGGCAGTGGCTAGGGGAGGCAGGAAACCGACGGCCGCACCGGAGTCGACGGCATCGTGCAGCAGCGCATGGAGCTGGGGCAGCAGCGCCCGGGCTTCGGCGGCGCTGAGGGAAGTGATGAGAGGAGTCATACGGGGCGCAAGAAAACCATCCGGCTGCTAATTGGCTTGCACAAACGGCTTGCCCGCGCGGCGAGCCGGGCTTTTGTTTGTAAACTTCGGCCCCGATACTTCCCGTTATTTTTTCATCACACCAAACACGTATGCGCGCTTTCATCACCGGAGCCAACCGGGGCCTGGGCCTCGAACTTACCCGCCAGTACCTGGAGCGCGGCGACCACGTATTCGCTGCCAGCCGGCAGCCCACCCAGGCCGCCGAGCTGCAAGCCCTGAGGCAGCAATACGCCGACCGCCTCGTGCTGCTGTCCCTCGACGTGACCGACGCGGCCTCCATCGCGGCGGCCGTGCAAGGCGTGCAGGCCGCCACCGATGGCCTCGATGTGCTCATCAACAATGCCGGCGTATACCCGCACGCGGGCTCCGGCGATGCGCACCAGCGCCTGGGCCAGCTCACCCACGACGATGCCATTGAAACAATGCAGGTGAATGCCATTGGGCCGCTGCTAGTGTCGCAGGCGCTGCTGCCGCTGCTGCGCGCCGGCCACAAAGGCCGCATTCTCAGCATCTCCTCGGGCCAGGGCTCGCTGACGTGGAAGGCCACCGGCGACCCCTACCACTACAGCGCCAGCAAGGCCGCGCTTAATATGTACATGCGCAGCCTGGCGGCCGAAATCGGCAACATGGGCCTGATTTCGGTGCTGGTAGACCCGGGCTGGATGCGGACCGAAATGGGTGGCGAGCACGCCATTCAGGAGCCGGCCGATTCGGCCCGGGGCATTATCCGCCTGGCCGAGCAGCTGCACGTGGAGGAAAACGGCAGCTTCGTGACCTGGCAGGGCCAGCCTGTACCGTGGTAGCAGCCGGGCGAAAGCCACAAGGCACCAATAAAAAGGACCCGTTCCGTTGAAAAATCAACGGAACGGGTCCTTTTTATTTTCCGGGCAGAGCAGTTGGCTGATTGCCTGGGCATCAGCATATATCAATAGTATATATAAAGCACTTACAAAATATTTTGAATGGTAATTCCTCTAAATCATCTGCCTGTTTATTGGCCTGAAACAGGCAATTTTTATTTTCATTTGGCCACCAGCGTGCATTAATCAACAATTCGCAATTATATTCGGCAATTCACTTGCTCAACTTTTCACCAATCAATCACTCACATGAGAAAACGCTTACTCTTATTCCTGTTCATGGTTCTGGGCTTCGCGGCGCACGACCTCAGGGCCCAGGACCGAACCATTACCGGCACGGTAGCGGGCGCGGATGGGGCTTCCATCCCGGGCGTAACGGTGCTCGTGAAAGGCACCAAAATCGGTACCTCTACCGATGCGGACGGCAAATTTTCCCTGGCAGCCCCCGCCACGGCTAGCACCATGGTGTTTTCCTATGTGGGCTATGCCACGCATGAGGTAGCCATCGGCAGCAAAACGTCCTTTAACATCGCCTTGGCAACCGACACCAAGAGCCTCGAAGAGGTGGTGGTGGTGGGCTACGGCACCCAGAGCCGGCGCGACCTGACGGGCAACGTGGCCTCCATCAGCGGCAAGGAGATTGCCACGTCGCCGGTGCAGAGCTTCGACCAGGCCTTGCAGGGCCGTGCTTCGGGCGTGAACATCACTACCCCCAACGGGGTGCTGAACAACCCGCCCGTCATTCGTATCCGGGGCACGAACTCCATTAACCTGAGCTCGGCTCCGCTGGTGGTGATTGACGGTATTCCGGCCTACAGCGGCAACACGTCGGCCGTGGGCAGCGTGCCCAACAACCCGCTCAGCAACCTGAACCCGGCCGACATCGAAAGCATGGAAGTGCTGAAGGATGCCTCGTCTACGGCCATCTACGGCTCGCGGGCCGCCGGTGGGGTTATTCTGGTAACGACCAAGAAAGGCAAAAAAGGCCAGAGCCATCTCACCTACGATACCTGGGTGGGCTGGTCAAAACCGGTGCGCCTGTACGACGTGCTCAACGCCCCCGACTACATCAGCATCAAGAATGAGGCCGTGCGCAACCTGAATGCCAACCGCGCGTCGGTGGGCGGCACGCCCAACAACGTGGAAGGCTTTAAAGCCACCGATGCCAATGGCAACACGGCCGATACCCGCTGGTATGATTACATCTACCGCACGGGCTTCTCGCAGTCGCACAACCTGAACTTTTCGGGCGGCACCGACAAAACCACCTTCTACTCGTCGTTGGGTTACACCAACCAGAAGGGCATGCTGGAGCGCAACGAATTCCAGCGCATTTCGGCTCGTGTGAACGTTGACCACAAGCTTTTTAGCCAGGTCACGGTAGGCATGCGCGTGGCTTACTCGAACACCCACAACGCTTCGCCCAACTCGGGCTCGGTGGCCGACGGGGCCTTTGGCACGGGCGGGCTGGGCCGGCTGCCGCTGGTGCTGCCGCCCAACGTTTCACCCTATAACCCCGACGGCACCTTCAACGTGAGCGGAGCCGGCCTGGGCCCGGGGCCCAACACCAACCCCAGCTCGACGACCGGCGCGCCCCTGCTGCCGGGCTACTACAACCCGCTGGTGGATTTGGCTTACAACTACTTCAACTCCGACGGCAACGAAATTCAGGGCAGCGTGTATGCCAACCTGGAGGTAGCCAAGGGCCTGAACCTGCGCACCACCTACGGCCTGAACCGCATTTCTTTCGAAGACAAGTCGTTTTACACGGCCCTGGCCGGCGATGGCCAGTCGACGGGCGGCTCGGCCAGCAACTACTACCGCACCAACAACCGCTGGAACTGGCAGAACACGCTGCAATACGACCACACTTTTGGCGAGAAGCACAACCTGTCGCTGCTGGTGGGCAACGAGCAGCAGGCCACCGACATCCAGCGCTGGGGCGCCACCCGCACCTCGGTAGCCGACCCGTACTTCACCACCTTCCAGGGCAACTTCACCAACATTGCCGAATCGGGCCGCTTCCAGGGCGTCAACTACCTGGTGTCGTTCTTCGGCCGCCTCAACTACAGCTTCAACCGCAAGTACCTGGCCACGCTGAACGTGCGCCGCGACGGCTACTCGGCCTTCGCCAAGAAATTCGGCAACTTCTACGGGGCCTCGCTCGGCTACGTGGTATCGGAGGAAGACTTCTGGAAAAACTCCTCGTTCTCGCAGACCTTTTCGTTCCTGAAGTTTACGGGCAGCTACGGCAGCGTGGGCAACAACCAGGGCATCGGCGATTTCGTGACGCAGCAAACCTACGGCTCGGGCCTGTACGCCTCGAACGCAACGCTGTTTTTCGGCAACGCCGGCAACCCGAACCTGACCTGGGAAACCAGCAAGAAAACGGACCTGGGCGTGTCGTTCGGCTTTTTGCAGGACCGCCTGACGGGCGATTTCTCCTACTACCGCAACCTGGTGGACGGCCTGATTCTGGACGTGCCCCAGGCACCTTCCAAAGGCATTCCGAACAGCGCGGGCCAGGGCAACCTGGGCAACTCCTACCTGCTGAACGTGGGCTCGATGGAGAACACGGGCGTTGAGCTCAACCTGCGCTACAACGTGCTGCAGGGTGGCAAATTCACCTGGTCCGTTAACGGCAACCTGACTACGCTCAAAAACCGCGTGCAGGCCCTGGCCTTTGAAGGCCAGCGCATTGGCACGGCCACCTCGAACCTCGAAACCGCGAACTACACCAAAGTAGGCCAGTCGGTGGGCGAAATCCTGGCCGTGCCTTCGCTGGGCGTGAACCCGGCCAACGGCCGCCGCATGCTGCAAAAGGCCGACGGCACCGTGGTGCAGTACGAGCACCTGGGCACGGGCTGGACCACCCTCGACGGCAAGCCCGCCACGGCCCCCAGCCAGCTGGTGGATGGCATCTATTACGGCCCCGTGCTGCCGACCTGGTATGGCGGCCTCGACAACACGTTCCGCTACCGCTTCCTCGATTTGGGCGTATTTGTGCAGTTTTCGGGCGGCAACTACATCTACAACGGCACCAAGGCCGGCCTGCACGACCAGCGCTTCTGGAACAACCAGACCGACATCAAAAACCACTGGACCACGGAGAACACCAACGCCGAGTGGCCGCGCGTGGTCTACGGCGACAACGTGTCGAACGGCTCGGCGCTGGTGATGTCGTCGAACGTGGAAAAAGGCGACTTTGCCCGCCTGCGGCAGGTATCGCTGGGCTATACCTTCACCCCCGAATTCCTTACCCGCATCAACGTGGCCAACGCCCGCCTTTATGTGCAGGTGCAGAATGCCTTCCTGCTCACCAAATACTCGGGCATCGACCCGGAAATCTCGACCAATGGTGGTAGCAACACCGGAGCTGGCGTCGACCGCAACTCCGTGGGGCAGGCCCGCACCTACACCGTGGGCTTCAACATTGGCTTTTAATTGATTCTTCTGATGAAACGATATTTGCATCATCCCCTCGCCCTGGCTGCCTGCGCGGCCCTGCTGGCCTTCGGTTCGGTTTCCTGCCAGGACCACCGCCTCAATCCCATTCCCGAAACAACGGTATCTGACCAGGCGGTATTCACCACTCCCTCGCGCATTACCGCGCAGGTCAACAACCTGTATAGCTACGTTAAAACCGGCGGTTTTCTCGGCGGCCGCTTTCAGATTTTCAGCGATATCCGGGCCAACGACTTCATCAACCGCACGTCCAACGGCGTTACGGGCGTGGGCGTGTGGAACCATACCCTCACGGAAGCTTCGCAGAACGACGTTATCAATACCTGGGGCTTTGGCTACGCGGCCATCAACCAAATCAACGTTTTTCTGGATGGCCTCGACGCCAATGCAGGGAGTTTGGTAGCTCCGGCTTTTCCGGCCAACTACATCACGACGGCCAATAACTACCGCGGCGAGGCCCGCCTGCTGCGCGCCCTGAGCTACTACTCGCTGCTCCAGTTCTACGCCCGCCCTTATGCCGATGGCAACGGCAGCAAGCCCGGCCTGCCCCTGCGGCTGAAAGGCGAAACCAACGACGCCAACAACAACCTGGCTCGCAGCACCGTGGCGCAGGTGTATGACCAGATTCTGCAGGACCTCACCTTTGCCGAGCAAAACCTGCCTCTGTCTTACACGGGCTCGACAGCGGCCACGCTGAACACGACGCGGGCCCAGCGCAACACCGCCATCGCCCTGAAAACCCGGGTGTACCTGAGCATGGGCCGTTACGCCGATGTGATTACGGAGGCCAATAAGCTGGTGCCCGCCGTGGCTCCGTTTGTGGCTTCTACCGGCGTGGCCAACGCGCTGAATCCGTCTATTGCCGCCGTATTTGCGCCCCCGCAGGAAACGGCCGAAACCATTCTGGCCTTTCCCTTCACCGCCCAGGATGCGCCCGGCACCCAAAACCAGCTGGCGTATTACTACCTGCCCGCCTCGCAGGGTGGCAACGGCGAATACAGCCTGAACTCCTCTGCCGGCGGTATCCTCACCGACCCCGGCTTTACGGCCACCGATGCCCGGCGCACGGCCCTGGTAACGACTTCGGGCACGGAGTCGTTTCTGAAAAAGTACCCTACCGGCACGCCCTACACCGACAAAGCGCCCGTTATCCGCTATGCCGAAGTGCTGCTGAACCTGGCCGAAGCCCGCGTGCGCACCACCAACACGGTTGACCCGCAAGCCCTGGCCCTGCTCAACGCCGTACGTGGCCGCTCGAACCCGACCGGCGTGTACACGGCGGCCAGCTTCGCCTCGGCCAGCGCGATGATTGATGCTTTGCTGCTGGAGCGGCGCATCGAGTTTCTGGGCGAAGGCCTGCGCAACTTCGACATCATGCGCCTGAATGCCACCATTCCGGGCAAAGGTTCGGTGCCGGCCATTCCCAATACCAGCTCCAACTACGTGTGGCCCATCCCTTCCACCGAATTGGCGGTGAACACGCTCATGACCCGCAACTAGCCATTATTCGCTAGGTTAGCCTACTGCGCAAAGCCGGACTTGTCCAGCCGTATGCGGTGTTTTTTCGCACCCCTTATTGTCCGCCTGGCGGGCCGTAAGGGGTGCTTTGGTTTTAGGGCGGCTACTGACCTGACCAACATGGCAGTAGCCACTTTTATGCCTCGCCGATTATTTGAATTAAAACCAGATTAAAGTAAATCTACTTTGGCGCGGCCCTCGTAGCTAAATACTCTTCACCATCTCTTCACATCACCATCACTTCACAAAATACCTTATTGTCATGCAACACCTTTCCACTTCGCTAAAGCTGGCCGCTGTAACGGCCGGACTGTTCCTACTGAATGCCGCGCCGGGCCACGCCCAAACGGTTTACGGCCTCCAAACTTCCGCCACGGCCACCAGCCTGGTCACGTTTCAGGCCACGGCTCCGGGCACGCTCACGGCCACGACGGCCATCACCGGCCTGGGGGCCGGCCAAACGCTGGTAGGGCTCGACAGCCGCCCCAACACCGGCCAACTGTTTGCCCTGGGCTACGTTGCGGCTACCACGCAGGTGCAGCTCTACATTCTGAACGCCACTACTGGCGCGCTTACTACCGTAGGCACGGCCCTCACCCTGAACCTGGGCACCAACACGGCCCGCATCGGCTTCGATTTTAACCCGACCGTAGACCGCATCCGCCTCACGGGCAGCAACAACAGCAACTTCCGCCTCAACCCCAACAACGGTGCGCTGGCCGCCACCGACGGCAACCTGGCCTACGCCGCCACCGATGCCAATGCCGCCCAGACGGCTGGCGTAGGGGCCGTGGCCTACACCAACAGCTACATCGGCACCACGGCCACCACGCTCTACGACATCGACGAGGCCAATACCCGCCTCACCACCCAGAACCCGCCCAACAACGGCGTGCTGAACACGGTGGGTCCATTGGGCCTTGCGGCCTTCGGCAATTCCGACCTGGATATCTATTTCAACCCCACCACCGGCACCAACGTGGCCTACCTCACGGCCGTGCCCACGGTGTCGCCGGGTGCTACCAACAGCAACCTGTACACCCTCAACCTCACTACCGGCGCGCCTACGCTGGTGGGTGCCATTGGCGGCAGCCTCGCGGCCCCGGTGACGGATATTGCGGTGCAAATCACGCGCACGGTGCCGGCTAGCGTGACCGGTAACCTGGCTTATGCCCTGGCGGGCACCAACCTGCTGACGTTTGACACGGCCCTGCCGGGCACCATTCGCACCTCGCTGGGCGTGACGGGTATGGCCGCCACCCAAACCCTGGTGGGCCTGGACGTGCGGCCCTTCACCAACACGCTTTTCGCGCTGGGCTACGATGCGGCCCTGGCAGCCCCCGGCGCCAATGCTCAGGTTTACTCGGTGAGCGCCGTGACGGGTGTGGCTACGCCCATCGGCGCGGCTATTCGCCTGGAGCTGGGCACGGGCAAGGTTGGCTTCGACTTTAACCCCACGGTGGACCGCATTCGCGTCACGTCGTCGTCTAACCGCGCCAACTACCGCCTCAACCCCATCGATGGCACCATTGCCGCCACCGATGGCACCCTGGCCTACGCCACCACCGATGCCAACGCCGCCGCCACGCCCAATATTGGGGCTGTGGCCTATACCAACAGCGTGGCCGGCCCCCTCGCCACGACTACCGCTCTTTACAACTACGACCTGAGCCTGAACATCATCACCACCCAAAACCCGCCGAATGCCGGCACACTGAATACGGTGGGTGCTTCGGGCATCACGGCCAATGCTACAACCTCCAACCTGGATATGGATATCTACTCGTCGGTGGCCGGCACTAACACGGCTTACTTGGTAGCTAATCCCGGCACCACCACCAACACGAACTTCTACACCGTGAACCTGACCACGGGCGCGACCACGCTGGTAGGAGCCATCGGCAACGGCATCGCGGCCCGCGATATTGCCGTAGCCGGCCCGGCTGGCGTAGTGACGGCCGCGCGCGACCGCGCCGACCTGGCTGCCGGCGTGAGCCTGTACCCCAACCCCACCAGCGGCCGCACCACCCTGGCCTTCAGCCTCACCCGCGCCGCCCGCGTCGAGCTGAACGTGTTTGATGCTGTGGGTCGTCGCGTTGAAACCGTGACTTCGGCCGTGCTGCCCGCCGGGCCGCAGGAGCTGCGCTGGGAAGCCGGCACCGCCAAGCCCGGCTTGTACCTGGTGCGCCTCGTGGTAGATGGCCAGCCCACCGCCACCCGCCAGGTGGTAGTAGAATAGTTCTACTCAGCCGTTTAGCCACGCTAGCGGCTATGCAAAAGCAAGCCCCGTCGGACTCATCCGGCGGGGCTTTTTCTATATTGCAAACATTCGTATATTTCTCAATACCAACAATTTAATCAGTTCCCAGACAATGGTCTGCCTGCCGTTATCGGGCAACTCCGCTGAATGTTGTACTTTTAGTTTTCCTAGCTTCAAACCCTTTCATTACACCTCATTAACAGCCCGTGAGTAAACCTTTTACCTTTCAAAAGCTGAGCCTGGCCTTGCTCGGCCTGCTGCCGCTGTCTGCGCTGCACGCGCAGTCCATCCCCTCCCAGCAGGCTATGGAAAAAGTGCTGGCTGTGCGCAGCCAGTGGGCCGGCCCCGGCTTCGCGCCCGCCGACTTGCGCCTGAGCAGCGCCTACGCCGATGCCAACGGCCTGGAGCACATGTATGTGCAGCAGCTTTACCAGGGCATTCCGGTATTTAACAAAGTGCAGTCGCTGGCCTTTATGGGCGGGCGGCTGGCCTCGCACACCGGGGCGTTTGTGCCGGCCAAGCAGCTGGCCGCCGTGCCCGCCACGCCGGCCATTACGGCCGCTGTGGCCGTGAGCCGCGCCCTGCAGCACCTAGACCAGCCCTTTGCCGCTACCCCGATGCGCCTCACGGAAGCGAATGGGCCTGAAGCCCGCCAGACTTTTGCCGCCAGCGGCGTGGCCCGGCACGACATTGTGGCCAGCCTGACCTGGGCGTTTGATGAGGCCGGCAAGCCCCACCTGACCTGGAACGTGAACATCGACCTGCTGGGCTCGCCCGATTGGTGGAACGTGCGGATTGATGCCGCCACGGGTGCCTTCGTGAGCCAGGACAACTGGACGGTGAGCGAAGCCGCTGCCCAGCGCGCCCAGCCAGCCGCCACGACTGCCAAAGGCACGATGAGTGCCGCCGCGCAGTTTTTGCCCCCGCCCCCGCCGCCCACTACTACCTCGTCATCGTACCTGGTGGTGCCCTTCCCCCGGGAGCGGCCTGCAGCTACGGGTCTTCAGACCGAAACTGACCCATGGCTGAAGGCCGGCGCCACCAACAACGCCACCACCCACGGCTGGAACTTCGACGGCACCACCAATTATGCCTTCACGCGGGGCAACAACGTGGCGGCTTACGACGATGCAGCCAACGTGAACGCGCCCGGCAACTACGCCAACTCGCAAACGGCTGCCCCGAGCCTCAGCTTCAACTACACGCCCGATTTCACCACCGCACCCGGCGGTGTTACCAACCGCAACGCGGCCGTGGTGAACCTGTTCTACTGGAACAACATCATTCACGACATCACCTACCAGTACGGCTTCACGGAGGCCGCCGGCAACTTCCAAGCCGATAACCTGGGCCGGGGCGGTACCGGCAACGACTACGTGAAGGCCGAAGCCCAGGACGGCGCCGGCACCAACAACGCCAACTTCAGCACGCCGGCCGATGGCAGCAGCGGCCGCATGCAGATGTACCTCTGGACCGCCCCGGCGCAGGCTTACGCCCTGACCGTGACGGCCCCCAGCACCGTGGCCGGCAGCTACATGGCCGTGGAAGGCGGCTTCAGCACCGCCAACAGCCTGGCCACGCTGGGCCCCATCGCGGGGCAGCTGGCACTGTATGGCGACGCGGGCAACCTGGGCTGCGTGGCCGCTACCGGTACCGCGCTCACCGGCAAAATCGCGCTGATTTACCGGGGTACCTGCAGCTTTGCGCCCAAGGTGAAAAACGCCCAGCTGGCCGGTGCCATTGCCGCTATTGTGGTGAACAACGTGGCCGGCGCCCCTACGGTAATGGGCGGCACCGACAATACCGTTACCATTCCGTCGGTGATGATTTCGCAGGCCGACGGCGCAGTCCTGGACGCCCAGATTGCCAACAACGTGCAGGTGACCCTGCCCCGCGCAACGCCCCCCGGCCCGATGCTGGACGGCGACCTCGACAACGGCATTGTGGTGCACGAGTACGGCCACGGCGTATCGACCCGCCTCACGGGCGGCCCTACCAACAGCAGCTGCCTCAACAACGCCGAGCAAGGCGGCGAAGGCTGGAGCGACTACCTGGCCCTGATGATGACCACCGACTGGGCCACTGCTGCCCTCGCCGACGGCCCCAACGCCCGCCCCGTGGGCACCTACGCCAGCGGCCAGGCCGCTACGGCCAGGGGCATCCGCCGCTACCCCTACTCCACCAGCCTCACGGTGAACCCACTGACCTACGCCAACGTGGCCACCAACCCCGAGGTGCACGCCATTGGCGAAATCTGGTGCGCGGTGCTGTGGGACATGACCTGGAACGTGATTCAGCAGCGCGGCCGCATCGAGCCCAACCTGTATAACGGCGCTGCCAACGGCGGCAACAACGTTGCCATGCAGCTCGTAATGCAAGGCCTGAAGCTGCAGCCCTGCCAGCCCGGCTTCCTCGATTCGCGCGACGCTATTCTGGCCGCCGACTCCCTGCTCTACCAGGGCCAGTACCACTGCACCATCTGGAACGCCTTTGCGCGCCGGGGCATGGGCTACAGTGCCGTGCAGGGCTCTTCGGGCAGTGCCACCGACCAAACGGCGGCTTTCGACATGCCGCCGCCCGTCACGCTGCAGAAGGTAACGCCGCTGGTTTCCGGCAACACGTTCAGCAACGAGTATAAGCTGACCTGCAACTGCAGCCTGCCCACCGCCCCCTACACCCTCACCACCGAGCTGCCCACGGGCATGCAGTTTGTGAGCAGCACCACCGGCGGCACGCTGGTAGGCAATAAGGTGACGTTCAGCAACCTCAACTTCACGGCACTGGGCCAGACGCGCACGCTGCGCTTCCAGAGCCAGGCCACGACGGCCGGGGCCTGCGCGCCGGTTACGCCCGTGAACGACAACCGCGAGGCCAACACGGCAGGCGGCTTTGCGGCTACGCCCATCACCGGCACGGCTACCTGGGCCACCAGCACGGCCTACGCCAATAGCGGCACCACCTCGTGGTGGGCCACGGCCCCGGCCACGCCCACCGATTTCGTGCTGACGTCGGCCCCGTTCACACCCACGGGCCTGTCGGTGCTCTCCATCTATCACTACTTCGACTTTGAGGGCAGCTACGATGGCGGCACCGTGGAAATTTCCACCAACAACGGCACCACCTGGCAGAACCCGGCCACCCTCTGGCTGCAGAATGGCTACAACAGCACTTTCGACGCCAGCACCACCGCCCCCGGCCAGAAATGCTTCTCGGGCCGGAGCGTAACGGGCACCGCCGGCTTCATCCGCTCGGCGCTCGACCTGCGCTCCTTCGCCGGCATGCCCATGCTCGTCCGTTTCCGCACCCGCACCGACGACGGCAGCCCCGGCACGTTTGAGGGCTGGTTTATCGATGACATCCAGGTTATCAATGGCTGCGGCGGCAACCAGATTGTGGAGCTGCGCAACGGTGCCAACACCCTGCAAAGCACGCAAACGGTAACCACCTACCTGCTGCCCGCCTCGGTAACGGCCCAGAAAGCCGGCTTGGCACAGGCCAGCGAGTTCACGGCCCAGCCCAACCCCTTCGGCTCGCAGGGCCTGCAGCTGCGCCTGAACCTGCCTTCGGCCCAGCCCCAAATGGAACTCACCCTCTACGACGTGGCCGGCCGCCAGCTGCTGCACCGCACCGTGGAGCGCGTAGCCGGTGGCACCAGCAACCTCACCTGGAACGAAGCCGCCAGCCTGCGCGCCGGCCTCTACCTGGTGCGCCTGCAGCTGCCCGATGGCAGCAGCACCATGCTGCGCGTAGAGCGGGAATAACCGCTGATTAACCAGTTACAGAAAAGGCCCGCTGAGTTTCAGCGGGCCTTTTTCGTGGAAAGTAAATCACCTGCCGGTCTGACCGCTCTAGGCGGTCTGACCGGTTGAAGTACCTTCGATTTCGTTTGCACTTCAACCGGTCAGACCGGCAGGCAAGATTTGCATACGATTGATTTTGACGGTCCGCTCAGCCCTTAGCCGTGCACGGCCAGGTGCGCGTGGTCGCGCAGAATGGTTTTTAGAAATGGGGCATCCTGCAAGGTGGTCTGGATGCCGGTAATGGACTTCACCTTGTTGGCCACCTCATTCAGCAGCAAATAGTTTTCCTGCTTGCTGCCGTGGTGAAGCAGCTTGCGAATGAGCGCCACATCATGGTCGGACAGGGCGGCGGCCTGGGCAAATACCGGCTGGTAGCCCGCAATGGCCGTTACCTCGGCCGCCAACGGCGTGGCGTAGCCGGACCGCTTTTTGAGGCTGATGACGGTGGTACCGGCCGCGAGGTCGCCCAGGCGCTGGCCCCGGCCGTTGAGCAGGATGGCGACCAGAGCCACCACGCCCGACGTGGCCACGATTTCGATGGGCCGCAGCAGCCAGCGCAGCAGGTAGTCGCCGAGGCCGGCCCGCGTGCCATCCATCCGCACCACGCGCAGGCTGAGGGCTTTTTTGCCCAGCGTCTGGCCATTGAGAAATACCTCGCAGGCCAGCATGTAGAAGGTGGTGGGCAGCAAGGGAATTACCTGGCCGGCCCTCCCACCGGGGCTCAGGTGGTACTGGCCGTTGAGCACGCTCCAGGCAATGAACCACACGAAATACAGGCCGTAGTCGATAATTGACGCCACAATGCGGTCGCCAACGCTGGCAATCTCATATTCGAGGGAAACGTTTTGAGTGGTCTGAATGCGGATGGTGCTCATGAGCGGGCCGGCGGCAGCGGCGGGGTAATGTGGTGGCCAAGATTCGGCCGCGAAAAGTACGGCAGCGCCGGGTATATAACCCACCGGGCGGCGCGGTGTTGGCGCGCGTCGCAGACGCGCGCCAACTTGTGCTGCTATCACCGCTTGTGCTACCTTTAAGGTCCTATCCCACGCCCCATGCGCGAAGCCCTTTTTCTGCGGCAAAACCAGGCCCGGTGGCAGCAATACGAAACCCAGCCCGCCGTCAATCCCGACGAGCTGGCCGCCCGCTTCGTAGCCCTGACCGATGACCTGGCCTACGCCCAAACCTTCTACCCGGAATCGCCCACCACGGCCTACCTCAACGGCCTCACCGGCAAGCTGCACCAGGCCATTTACAAGAATAAAGCCGAGGCCCGGGGCCGTTTCGGGCACTTCTGGGTGCGCGAGCTGCCGCTTGTGGTGAGCCGCCACCAGGCTGTGCTGGCCTGGACGCTGCTGTTTTTTGTGCTGTGCACGGCCCTGGGAGCCCTTTCGGCGGCGTATGACGATACCTTCGTGCGCAGCATTCTCGGCGATGGCTACGTGAACCAGACGCTGGAAAACATCCAAAAGGGCGACCCGATGGCCATTTACAAGAGCGACGAGGAAACGTCGATGTTCCTCTTCATCACCTTCAACAACATCAAGGTGGCGCTCACGGCCTTTGCCATGGGCATCACGGCGGGGCTGGGCACGGGCGCGGCGCTGTTCTACAACGGCCTTATGCTGGGCTCGTTCCAGTATTTTTTCTACAAGCAGCATGTATTGGCCGCCTCGGTGCTCACCATCTGGATTCACGGCACGCTGGAGATTTCGGCCATTGTGCTGGCCGGCGGCGCGGGGTTTGTGATGGCGAAAGGCATCCTGTTTCCGGGCACCCACGGCCGGGCCGAGTCGTTCCGGCACGCAGCCCGCGAGGGCGGCAAGCTGGCGCTTGGGCTGGTGCCCATTTTCATCCTGGCCGGCTTTCTGGAGAGCTTCGTAACGCGCCACACCGAGATGCCGGTGGCGGCCAGCGTGGCCATCATCGGCGGCTCGGCAGCGTTCATTGTGTGGTACTTCGGGTGGTATCCGTGGCGGCTGCGGCGGCAGGGCGCGGCGCTGGCCGCACCCAAATCCTGATTTTTTTGCCTTCCTTTTTTCGGTTATGATTCCACGTACTACCACGCGCTTCACCCAAGAGTCGGATTTTCGCCAGCTGCGGGATTTCGGCCAGAAGTTTTCGGCCACCTTCGAATTTATCGGCGCGCATTGGCGGGGGCTGGGCCAGGTCATGCTCTACCTGGTGCTGCCAACGGCCATCTTGCAGGGCATATTGACGGCCCTGCTCCAAAACCAGGTATTAACCCAGGCCCTGCACGTAGCGGGCACCGGCGTGAGCAAGCTGCAACAGATGACGATGCTCAACGGCATGTACCAATCGCCCATTTACTGGGTAAACGTGGCCATCAGCGGCATTTTCATTATGTTCCTAGTGCTCACCGTGTACGGCTACGTGCGCTGCTGCCTGCGGCCCGTGCCCTCGCCCTCGCCCATCGGTGTGGGAGAAGTGTGGGAGGTGGTGAAACGCGAATTTATCGGCTCCTACCTTTCGTATTTCGGCTTGCTGATAGTGATAGTTATTGGCTTTTTTCTACTTGGTTTCCCCGGCATCTACCTTTCGGTGGCCTTCAGCTTGTTTTATATTACGAAAGTGGTGGAGGGCACGGGCTTTATGGGCACTTGCCAGCGCTGCCTGCAGCTGGTGCGGGGCAAATGGTGGTCCACGTTCGGGCTGATAATGGTGATGTCATTTGCGCTGGGCATTGTGATAGCCGTGGTAGGCGGCGTAGTGGGCGGCGTGTCGTATTTCGCGGCCAAGCAGGTTGGCTTTCTTCAGACCACTGACCCCAGCAGCTCATTGGGTTTGTTCACCGTTATCACGTCGGCTCTTACCGGCCTGATAAACCTGCTCATCTACCCGCCCCTACTGCTGGCCCTTGCCTTCCAATATTTTAACCTGGTAGAGCGCCGCGATGGGGTGGGCCTGCGCAATATGGTGAACCAACTGGGCCAGGCCCCGGCCGCCGTGCACAACGCCGACTACCGCCCCGACGACGAAGGCGAATACTAGCATTACTTTCGGCAGTGGCCGTACCGGCTAACTTGCTGAAAACCGACCTTTTTTCCTTCCCCCCGCTTTATTCGTGTCTGCTTTCTCATCCTGGTTTCGGGCCTTGCTGTTGGTGTTGGTGCTGGCTGCGCCGGCCCGGGCCGCCCTGCCCGATGCTCCGGAACGGCCCGCTGCCGCCCAGCTCCTGCCGCCCGATACCGGCCCGGCCCCGCGCCTGCGCCGCCCCGATGCCGCCCGCCTGCAGGAGCTGCGCGGGCAGCGCGAGTTTCAGTACCTTGAGCCCGCCACCCGCGCCGAGCAAAGCGCCTGGAGCCTGTTTTGGGCGCGGGTGTGGCAGACGATTATCGAGTGGCTGAACAGCCGCAGCTACGGCCACTTCTGGCGCTGGGTGTTTTATGCGCTGTTTTTGGGAGCGGGCGTGTTTGTGGTGCTCAAACTTTTGCAAATCGACTTCACGGCCATGTTGGGCCGCTCGCCCCGCCGCGTGCCGCTGGCCTATGACACCGCCGCCGAAAACATTCACGAAGTGGACTTTACCACCCGGCTGGCCGAGGCCGAAGCGGCCGGCAACTGGCGGCTGGCCGTGCGCCTGGGCTACCTGCAGCTGCTGAAAAGCCTGTCGGACCGTGGCCTCATCAACTGGCAGCCCGACAAAACCAACCACGCCTACCTAGCCGAATTGCCGCCCACGGGCACAATCAGGGCCGATTTCCGGGAGATAACCCGGCAATTTGAGTTTGTGTGGTACGGCGAGCTGGCCCTGTCGGCACCCCTATACGAGCGGGTGCGGGCCGGGCACCGCGCTTTTCAAACGCTGGTGGCCGGCGGCAGTACCGCCCGGCGCGCCGCCTGAGTTAATTTTCCTGTCTCATGACCTCGAATTTCCGCTGGTATCTGCTGGGTTTGCTGGCCCTGTTTGGTGCCTACGTGGCGCTGGAATACTACCGCCCCAAGCCGGTGGACTGGCGCCCCACGCTCGTCAACAAGGATAAAATTCCCTACGGCACCTACGTGCTATACGACCAGCTGCCGCGCCTGCTCGGCACTGATTCCGTGCAGACCACGCGCCTGCCTATCTACAATCAACTCACCGGCGTGGCCCTGGAAGTGACCGATGCGCTGGCCGAAGCACAGTCGCGCACCATCACCACCGAAGCCCGCCCGGAGCCCACGGCAGACGCAACCACAACTACTGAATCCGATTCAACCACTTCCGAATCAGATTCTTCTACATCAGATTCAACTTCTGAAACTGATTCCGGCGCTACGGCAACGGCCTCGACCAACACGCCGGCTACTTCGGAGGAAGGCGCGGATGCTGACGAAACCACAACGCCGGACAGCACCGCCCAAACCGAGAACTCAGCCGATGAGGAGGAGGAGGATATACCGCAACACGATTTGGTAGCCAGCCACCTGCGCCACGTCCGCGCCAACTACCTGTTTGTGAACACTGAATTCGCGGCGGACAAGGCCGACGCGCACGCCCTGCTGCGCTTCATCGCCAACGGCAACGACTTGTTCATCGTGGCCGAGAACTTTGGCGATTCCACCAGCGCGCTGCTCGATACGCTGGGCATCCGCACGCGGGTGGTGAAGCTGCCCACCCACGCCGGCCCGCATGGCCTGCCCGTGCCCGACTCGGTGACGGTGCGCTTTACCAACCCTGCCCTGGCCGGGCCGCGCTACCGCCTGCCGGGCGGCGATGCCAACGTGCGCTTCGTGGTGGATTCGGGCCGCGTGGGCCGCGCTCTGGCCACCGATGCACAGGGCCGCCCCGTGTTCGTGCGCCTCGACTACGGCCGGGGCCATGTGTACCTGTGCACGGTGCCCATTGCCTTCACCAACCAGTTTGTGCTGCGGCCGGCCACCAGCCAGTTCGCGGCCACGGCCCTCTCCTACCTGCCCGCCCGCCCCACGTGGTGGGATGAATACCAGAAGCAGGGCCGCCTGGGTAACCAGTCGCTGCTGCGCCTCGTGAGCAGCCACGAAGCGCTGAATACGGCCTGGTACCTGCTCATTATTGGCGGGCTATTGTTTGTGCTGGTGGAGGCGCGGCGGCGGCAGCGCATTATTCCCACCATCAAGCCTTTGCCCAATACCACTTTGCTGTTTACGCGCACGGTGGCCAGCCTCTACCGCCAGGGCAGCAGCCACGCGCTGATTGCGGAAAAGAAAGTGGGGCTGTTTATGGATTACCTCCGCACCCGCTTCCAGGAACCGAGCCCGGATTTTGGCGATGAGGATTTTCGGGAGCGGCTCAGCCAGAAATCGGGCCTCACCCGGCCCCGCGTCGATGAGTTGCTGCGGCTGGTGAACTTCGCCCGCACCGCCCCGCAGATGAACGACCAGCAGCTGCTACAATTGAGCCGGGCACTGACTGACTTTAAGCGCGAAGCCCGCCGCTAACCCCTGTTCGCCATGCTCACCGTCGCCAAGCTCGCCGTCCTCATCAAATACCGCTGGGATTATCGCCGGTTCAACAAGAACGGCCTGCCCGAAGAGAAAGCACTGCTGGCTGACCTCGACCTGCACGCCCTGGCCGAGCTTCTGCAGGACCTCACGCTTTATCACAAAAAACTCGTTTCCGACGAGTACGCCGTTAAAATTCACGCCACCCTGCGCACCTTGTGCGCCGATGACGAAACCGCTCAGACCTTACTTGGCTACGCCAGCACTTTGTAGATGGAACCCGAAAACCTCGACCTGACGCCCCTGTTGCCCGCCCCGGCACCCTTCGAACTGACTCCGGCTCCCGAGCCGGAAAACGCCTTTGCCCCGCGCACCGACTTCGCCCGCCTCACGGCCCAGACGGTCGCCATTCGGGATGAAATCGGCAAAATAATCGTCGGCCAGACCGACTTGCTGGAACTGCTGCTCACCGCCGTGCTGGCCGATGGCCACGTCTTGCTCGAAGGCGTGCCCGGCGTGGCCAAAACCCTCATGGCCAAGCTGCTGGCCCGCACGCTGGCCGTGCCGTTCAGCCGCATCCAGTTCACCCCCGATTTGATGCCTTCCGACGTGCTCGGCACCTCGGTTTTCCGGCAGAACAAGGCTGATTTCGAGTTTCGGCCCGGCCCTATTTTCGCCAGCGTGGTGCTGATTGACGAAATCAACCGCGCGCCGGCCAAGACGCAATCTGCGCTGTTTGAGGTGATGGAGGAGCGCACCGTGACCCAGGACGGCACCACCTACGCCATGCAGGAGCCCTTCCTGGTGCTGGCCACCCAAAACCCCATTGAGCAGGAAGGCACTTACCGCCTGCCCGAAGCCCAGCTCGACCGCTTCCTGTTTAAGCTGCACGTGGGCTACCCCACCCTGGCCGAAGAAGTGCAGATTCTGACCGGCCACCACGGCGGCCAGGGCAGCACCAACCTGGAGGCCGTGCAGCCCATCCTCTCGGCCGCCGACCTGGCCCAGCTGCGCCAGCAAGTGCGCCAGCAGCGCGTAGAGGCCAATATTCTAGAGTACATCGCCAAGCTGGTGGGCCAGACGCGGGCGCATAAGTCCTTGTACCTCGGAGCCTCGCCCCGTGCCTCACTGGCCCTGCTCAACGGCGCGAAAGCCTTAGCCGCCCTGCGCGGCCGCGACTTTGTGACGCCCGAAGACGTGCAGTTTCTGGCCCCCAGCGTGCTGCGCCACCGCATCATGCTCACGCCCGAGCGCGAGATGGAAGGCGGTACGCCCGATGAGGTGGTGAAGCAGATTATCCAGAGCGTGGAAGTGCCCCGATAGGTGCATCTGTCATTGCGGGGCCGCAGGCCGTGGCAATCCTTGCTCTTGATGCGACCAACCCTGAGATGTGACCAAACGCTTAAAATATCCTTTGCGATGACTTATTCCACCGAGTGGCTGCTCACCCAGTTGGCGCAGGATGCACGCGTCAAGTACCTGTTCTTCTGGGGCGACCAGCCTAGCAGGGATGGTGCCATCACCAAATCCTGCCTGAGCCAGTGGTGGCTGGCCGATTTTGTAGTGGCCGGCATCACTTATCGCTCAACCGAGCATTGGATGATGGCCGAAAAAGCGCGGCTGTTTAATGATGACAACATACTGGCCGAAATTCTGGCCGCCAAAAGTCCGGCCGAAGCCAAAAAGCTGGGCCGCGAAATTCAGGGTTTCGAGCCCGAAATCTGGGAAGCGCGCAAGGTTGAAATCGTGCTGGCCGGCAACCTGCACAAGTTTGGGCAGCATCCGAATCTGGCAAAATTCTTACTCTCCACGAACGACCGGGTACTGGTCGAAGCCAGTCCGGTGGATACCATCTGGGGCATTGGGCTGGCTGCTGATGCCCCGGATGCCGCCAATCCTAGTCGCTGGCTGGGGCCAAATCTGCTGGGCTTTGCGCTAATGGCAGTGCGCGACGCCTTGCGGAAACCATAACCGGGAGCCGCCGTGGCGGGTTACCCATTATTCAGCCTGCGTTTCGGCCGGCTGCTTTCATCCTCAATCCCCCGCATCATGGACGTTCAACTCACCGATAAGACCGTGCTCATTACCGCCTCAACCGGCGGCATTGGCTTGGAAATGGCCCGCGCCTTTGCCCGCGAAGGCGCTAAAGTCATCATCAACGGCCGCTCCGAAGCTAGTGTGACGCAGGCCATTGCCGAGCTGCAACAGGAGTTTCCAAAGGCCCAGCTGCTGCCCCTGGCCGCCGACAACGGCACGGCGGAAGGCACCGCACACACCATTGCGCACTACCCTGAGGTAGACGTGCTCATCAATAACCTGGGCATTTATGAAGTCTCCGATTTCTTCGACACCACCGATGAGGCCTGGCAGCGGCTGTTCGAGGTGAACATGATGAGCGGCGTGCGCCTGAGCCGTCACTACCTGCGCGGCATGCTGGCCCGCAACACCGGCCGCATCCTGTTCATCAGCAGCGAATCGGCGCTGAACCCGGCCCCCGAAATGGCCCACTACAGTGCTACCAAGCTCATGCAGCTCTCCATTTCGCGCAGCCTGGCCGAACTCACCAAAGGCACGGCCGTGACGGTGAACACCCTGATGCCCGGCTCGACGCACACGCCCGGCGTGGAAGAATTCATCCGCCAGGTATTCCCCGACGAAGCTGATTATGCCGCCGCCGAGCGCCGCTTCATGGCCGAGAACCGGCCCACTTCGCTCATCGGCCGCCTCATTCAGCCCAAGGAAATTGCTGATTTTGCTGTGTTTGTGGCCAGCCCGCTGGCCGGGGCCATCAACGGCGCGGCCCTGCGCGTGGATGGCGGCATTGTGCGCAACGCGGTGTAGCGTGCGGAATTTGTAGTTCGCGTTCCTGCACATTTCGCAACCGGACAGCCGGCGCGGGGACGCGAACTACGAAGTTCGCGCTACGGTGCGCAGCAGGTTGGGATGAAATTACCGAATATTGCCTTTCCCTTCACGCCGGCTACCCTTGACGTTATTTCTTACCTCCCGTTTTTTCCAGGTGCTGGCGGCCATTGCGGCTGGCTTCGTGGTGGCCTTTTTTCTGCCCTGGCTGCTGGGGCCGATGAAAATCGCCCTAGGCCTCTTCGTGTTGCTGGCGCTGCTTGATGCGCTGCTGCTCTACGCGCCCGCCAGGGGCCAGACCGCGCCAGTGTTTGGGCGGCGGGTGCTGGGCGATAAGCTGGCCAACGGCTCGGACAACGACGTGCGGATTTACCTCGAAAACCGCTACCGCTTTGCCATTCGGACCGAGACGATTGATGAGATTCCGCACCAGTTTCAGCGGCGTGATGTATTGTTCAAAACCGCCATCCAGCCCGGCGAAACCCAGATTATCGACTACCAGCTACGGCCCACCAAGCGCGGCGAATACGCATTTGGGGCGTTGAATATTTACGCCGCTTCGCCGCTGGGACTGGTGCGGCGGCGGTTTCGCTACGCGCAGGGCAAGGTAGTGCCCGTGTACCCGTCGTTCCTGCAAATGCGGCAGTACGAGCTGCTGGCCATCCACAACCGCCTCACGGAGGTGGGCGTGAAGCGCATCCGGCGCGTGGGCCACAGCATGGAGTTTGAGCAAATCCGGCCCTACGTGCCCGGCGACGACCCGCGCAGCATGAACTGGAAAGCCACCGCCCGCCGCGCCGGCACCGGCGCCGCTGATGCGCTGGTAGTAAACCACTTCCAGGACGAGCGCGCCCAGCAGGTATACTGCCTCATTGATAAGGGCCGCGTGATGCGGATGCCGTTCGACGGCCTGAGCCTGCTCGACTACGCTATCAATGCCACACTGGTAGTCAGCAACATTGCCCTGCTCAAGCACGACAAGGCCGGCCTGCTCACCTTCTCGAACCGGCCCGGGGCCATGCTGGCCGCCGACCGCCGCCCCGGCCACCTGCTGAAGCTGCTCGAAATCCTCTACCGCCAGAAAACCAAGTACCTCGAAACCGATTTCGAGCTGCTGTACGCCACGGTGCGGGCGCGCATCAAGCAGCGCAGCCTGCTCATTCTGTTCACCAATTTCGAAACGCTGCACGGCATGCAACGCCAGCTGCCCTACCTGCGCCGGCTGGCCAAAGACCATTTGCTGCTGGTGGTGTTCTTCGAAAACACCGAGCTGCGCGCCTTCCTCGAGGCCCCGGCCGCCACCACGGAGGACGTGTACAACCAGACCATCGCCGAGAAATTTGCCCAGGAAAAGCGCCAGATTGTGCTCGAATTGCAGCGCTATGGCATCTATTCGCTGCTCACCGCGCCCAAGGATTTGACGGCGAACACCATCAACAAATACCTCGAATTCAAAGCCCGGGGGCTGATATAGACCCGTGGCTTAATCATCGAAACCGGTAAGCTGGGCATCATCGAACCGCACGGTGGCCTGCCCATAATGCAGAAACACCACCGTGATGTGGTCGAACTCCTCGTGCGGGGCTTTGATGTAGAAATGCAGCTCCTGTGGCCAGTTGGGTTGCAGGGCGCGCTGGAACTGCACCGTGCGCTCGCGCACAATGCGCGAGCCTTGGCAAAACCGCACCACAAACTGTGTCATTTTTCCTTCCGGCTGTTCACCCTCGGTGCTGCTGGCAAGGGCGCTGCCCTGCACCCACTTAAACTGCCCGGACCGGGCCGCAATCGTGTATTCGGGACTGTGGGGGTGGTCATTGTCGAGCAGCAGCGAGCATTTGTCTTTCAGTGCCGGCTGGCCGCAGGCGCCACTGTCGCTGGTTTCAAAGTCCTGCTGCCATAGCAGCCGGGAGTTGCGCGGCGTGCCCGTGAAATCATAGTCCGTATCGAGCAGCAGCCGGGCCTCGGCCGGCACGGAGTTGTGCCCCAGTATGCGCCACCAGTACGCGCGGGACATTTGCCCCACCACCAGCATGCCGCCATGAGCCTGGTAAGTCAGCCAGAGATTGTAGTAGCAGGTTAAGGCGGCAAACCCGATGTAGGCCAGCAGCCACGGCCGCCGCGTCAGCAGCCAGGCATGGGCCGCCGCAAAGGGCCAGGCCAGCACGGCATAGCTCTGCACCATGGCCCGCTGGCCCAGCGAGCCGCCATACAGCCATTCGTCCCAAGCGAAGGTGACGTATATAAACAGCCCGATAAACACCAGCATGGGCCAGAACGCGGCCGCCTGCTGCCGTCGCAGCGCCCAAAACCCCACCAAGGCCACCACCAGTATGGGCGAATACAGCAGCCAGCCGCTCTTGAAGCTAAAAATACCGACTATCAAGTGCGGATGAAACCAGCTAAACCCCTGGCCCTGGTAGCTATACACCACCCAATCGCCGCTCACGTAGTGCCAGTACAGCGGCTGAATGCCGAGCACGGCCCCGCCCACCAGCCCCGCTGCCAGCAGCAGCCCCGCGTGCTGCCGCCAGAACGCCAGCCGCTCGCGCACCACCGGCCAGGCGAGGCGCAGGCCCCACAGCAGCGGAATAAGGGCCGCCAGGATTTCGCTGGGGCGCGTGAGGACCATGAGGCCCACCGTGGCCCCAATGGCCAGGGCCCGCCCCAGGGTGGGCCGCTCGTAGAAAGCCGGTGTGAGCAGCAGCAGCACCACGTACCAGGTAAACAGCCAGTTATGCGTCATGGCCCCGCCCAGCGCCGTGTAGTTAAAATAGTTGGTTCCCAGCACGATGGCCAGCAGCGTGAGGGCCGTGGGCCACTCGCCAAAGCGCGGCAGCAGCGCCCGCCGCACCAATGCCAGCCCCAGCACCGCCACCAGCAGGCTGGCCACCAGCAGGGCAATTTGATAAGGCGGCGAAAATCCATCGGCGGGGTAGCCCAGCGGCGCGGCCAGCGCGTGCGCCACCAGAAAAAAAGGCAGGTATTGCACAGCCATGCCCGCCGAATACTTCATCACGTAGTGCCCGCTGCCCGGGTGCTGAAAGGCCTGCTGAAAGTCGGGCGTGGGCGCGTAGTCGTGCAGCATTTGCTCGTGAAAACGCAGCTCTTTCAGGTCGTGGTGAATGAAGATGGCGGGTAGATAGAGGTAGTAGCCCGACACGTCCCACGCGATTACCCGGACGGGGCCCCGGTCACTGGAGCCGGGCACGAGGTGGTTTCCCACTAGCCCCACGCTCACAATGAAAAGGCTGCAAAACAGCCACGCCAGCCAGGAAGGTGATTTCATAAAAGGGCAAATTGTTCTAAACTTCGGCAAATTGGGAAGAAATGGCCGTTCTGGAATGGGCGAACCCCGTACTTTGTCGAAATGATGAGATTCTGGAGTTGTCTTGGTGCCTTGCTGGCACTTTTTAGTCATATTTCGTGGGCCCAGTCCCGCCACGGCCTCCTGCCCCTACCGGCCGAGATGCACTGGGGCCAGGGCCGCCTGAACCTGAGAACGCCGCTAAAATTGCAGTTCGATACCCCGCCCGACCCGGCGGTAGCGGCGGCAGCTCGCCGCATGCTGGCCCGGCTGCAAGGCCCGGCCGAACCAGCCAAAGGGCCGGTGCTGCAAATCCGCTACGGCCGCGCGGGCCAGCCCGAGAAGCTTGACGAGGAACGGTACTCGTTGCGCGTGACGCCGATGGGCGTGAGCATCGACGCCCCCACCAGCCTGGGCGTGCTGCGGGCCCTGGCCACGCTGGAGCAGCTGCCCATTATCGAGAAAAAGCAGCGCTACCTGCCCGAAGTAGATATTCAGGACCAGCCGCGCTTTGCCTGGCGCGGGCTACTGATTGACGCGGCGCGGCACTTCATGCCGGTGGCCGTCATCAAGCGCAACCTCGACGGCATGGCCGCCGTGAAGCTGAACGTGCTGCACTGGCATCTCACCGACGACCAGGGCTTTCGCATCGAGAGCAAGGTTTTTCCGCGCCTGCAGACCGTGGGCAGCACCGACGGGCTTTTTTACACCCAGGCCGAGGTGCGCGAAGTGGTGGCCTATGCGGCGGCGCGCGGCATCCGGGTGGTGCCGGAGCTCGACATGCCCAGCCACACCACCAGCTGGATTGTGGCTTACCCGCGCCTGGCCTCCAACGACTCGGTGTACGCGCCTTACCAGAAGTGGCGCACCACCAACGTGGCCATCGACCCCACCCGCGAAACCACTTACACCTTCCTCGATTCGCTGCTGACCGAGATGACGGGCCTGTTCCCAGACCCCTACTTCCACGCCGGCGGCGACGAGAACGACGGCCGCAACTGGCGGCGCACCCCGCGCATCGTGGCGTACATGAAGGCGAACAAAATGGTGAAGGCCGACGGCAAAACCGTGGACAAGCACCAGTTGCAAACCTATTTCAACCGCCGGGTATTGGCCCTGCTGCAGCAGCGCGGCAAAACCATGATTGGCTGGGATGAAATCCTGGGGCCCGACTTGCCCAAGGAAGTAGTCATCCAGAGCTGGCGCGGCAAAAAAGGACTGAGCGATGCCGCCAAGCTGGGCCATCCGGTACTGCTTTCAAACGGCTATTATCTCGACCTGAACTACAGCGCGGCCAGCTCCTACCTCACCGACCCATTGCCGGCCGACACGTCCCTCACGCCCGCCGAGCAGAAGCTGGTGCTGGGCGGCGAGGCCGCCATGTGGGCCGAATTCGCCGACTCAACGGTGCTCGACTCGCGCATCTGGCCCCGGGCAGCGGCCGTGGCCGAGCGGCTATGGTCGGCCCAGGCAGCCACCCAGGACGTAGCCGATATGTACCGCCGGCTCAACCTGCTTTCGCCGCAGCTTGAAACGCTGGGCCTGCGCCACCGCCGCGCGCCCGAGCTGCTGCTCAGGCAAATGGCCGGTACTGCCAGCGTATTACCGCTGCGCACCCTGGCCGAGGTAGTTGAGCCGGTGAAGGAATACAAGCGCCATTTTCAGGGCTATGACTACACCACCGCCAGCGTACTGAACCGCCTGGCCGATGCCGCGCCATCCGAGTCGGAAGTAGCCCGCCGGTTTGCCGTGCTGGTAGATAGCGTGGTGGCTTTCAAGCCCACTTCCCCCAACTGGCTGCCCGCCTCGCTGCGCCAGTTGGCGGCGTTGCGGGCCCAGGCCATCCGCTGGCAGGCCAATGACATCATGCTCCAACCCCTGCTGGCCGCTAACCCGAGCCTGACCGAATACGGCCCGCTCTCCACCCGCCTCGCTGCCGTGGCCACGGTGGTGCTGGAGCGCCTCACGCAGCTACAAACCGGCAAGTCGCCCTCGCTGGCCTGGCTGGCCGCCACCCGCGCCACCCTGGATGCCGCGCAGGCCCCCGCCGGCCAGGCCGAATTGGCCGTGGTGAAGGCCGCCCGCAAGCTGGCCGGGCTTTAATTTTATTTGCGGCCGAACATCATGCAGAGCGCCGTCAATTTTCAGTAGCTCCCCCGACTTTGCCTATTTCTAAGCTACGCCTGTATCTGCTCCGCCTGGCTTTGCTGCTGGCGCTACTGCCCTTTCTACTGCTCACCGCCTTCAACCAGCCGTTTTTCGACGACTTCCGCAACGCCTACTGGATGCGGGAGCACGGCACCTGGGGCGTGCAGCTGTGGCTGTTTCAAACCTGGACCGGCCGCTTCACCACCACCTTCATTATGACGGTGCTCAACCCCGTGGCCTACGACTGGCTGGCTGGGGTGAAATTGGTGGCTGCCACCGCATTTGTTGCGCAGTGGGCCAGTCTGGCGCATTTGCTGCGAGTGCTGGGGCACACGGCTTTGCGGCGGGCCTGTTCCTGGGGCCAGGCCCTGTGGGCGGCGGGGTTGCTGCTGGCGCTGTTCTGCAATGCCGCGCCCTCACCGTTTTCGTTCCTGTACTGGTTCAGCGGCATTGTGGCCTATCAGCTGCCGCTGATGGGGCTGTTGAATTTCACGGCCCTGACCCTGCGGGCTGGCTGGGGGCCTGCCCCGGCGCAGTGGCGCAACGCGGGACTGGCCTGCCTGCCCTTGGTGCTGGCCCTCACCGGCAACGAGCTGACGCTGGTGCAGGCTGTGCCCGTACTCGCGCTGCTGGGCTTCGCGCTGCCCAAAAATGCCCGCCCCAAATTGCTGCTGTGGCTAGCCATCGGCGCAGCGGCTGTCGCGCTGGCAGCGGCGGCTCCTGGCAACTGGGCCCGCGTGGCCGCCATGGCCCCGCCCTCCGACCCCTACCACGCCTACCGCTGGCTGGTACTCGCCCCCCGCGCCTTGTATTCGATGGTGCTGTTTCTAGGTAAGCCGCTGGTTGCGCTGAGCGTGCTGGCGGCCGGAGTAGCGGGGCTTCTAATTGGGCGCCAACAATTAACTAAAGACCAACCCGCTAGTGCTCTTTCGCATCGGCAATGGTGGGCGGTGGCATTAGCGTTTGGGCTGCTGAATTTCATTGGGTTCCTGCTCTTCCGGCACTTAGTAGTAGGTGCGCCATTGCCCCGCGCGCAGAACGAGATTCTGCTTGTACTCCTGCTTTCCACGGCCGGGCTGGGGTGGCTGGTGGGGCAGCAGCCGCTGCATTCTGGTGGCGGGGGCAAGGCGCGGCAATGGCAGCTTCGGCTGTTGCTTGTGCTGTTGTTCATGGGCGCATTTGGGGCGGGCCATGTACCCGAAGCCTGGCGGGAGCTAGCCACCAGCGCTGCCCCGTTCGATGCCCAGATGCAGGCCCGCTTTGCCGCGTTGCGGGCGGCGCACAGCGCCGAGAAGGTTCAGGTTACGCTGCCTCCATTGCGGCTGGCCTATGGCCGGATACTGGCGCCCCTGCATCAATTCAGCTCGGATATTGAGTTTGATATTGACCTCACGCCGGGCTGCGCGGGCACAATTAACGGCGTGATGGAGCGCTACTTCGAGGTGCCCGACGTGTGCTGCGACGCGGCCGCCCCGCCCCTGCCCGCCCCTCAATCGCCCTGATGCGATAGCGCAGATTAGCCCTGCAACGGCTAACTTGCTTATTATGCAAGCTGACATTACCCGGGCTCTGGCCAACCTCGACTTCACGGCCATTGACTTTGAAACCGCCAATGAGCGCCGCGACAGTGCCTGCGCCGTGGGCGTGGTGCGGGTGCGCGGCGGCCAGATTGTGGAAACCTACGCCACCCTGCTGCGCCCCCGCGTGCTGCGCATGGACTGGCGCAACCAGCAGGTGCACGGCATTTCGGAAGCCGAGCTGCACCACGCCCCCAGCCTGGCCGACGTGTGGCCCCAGCTCCTGCCCTATCTGCACCAGCAGCCCGTAGCGGCCCACAACTCGGCCTTCGACGTGAGCGTGCTCGAATACAGCTGCCGCGATTTCGGCCTGCCCATTCCCGCCTTCCACGCCCTATGCTCGGTGAAGCTGGCCAAACTGTGCTGGCCCCATTTCGAGCGCCACAAGCTCGACCACGTAGCCGGGCAATTCGGCATCGCCCTCAACCACCACGATGCGCTGAGTGACGCCCGCGCCTGCGCCGAAATCACGGTGCGCGCCTTCCGCTCGGGCACGGCCTTGCCGCTGTGCTTCAAGCAGCGCGAGCTCACGGCCGGGCTGGCAGCCCGGGCGGCCAAGCAGGCGGCGAAAGCAGAGGTATGGCGCCATTAAACTAGAAGCGGCGGGGCAGCGTTAGCACCTCGGACGATTAACTTTCGGCTTCTAATCAACTATCTGCTCATAAATCCAACCATCAACCTCGAACCCATCCCGCCTAAAAAGCCGGGTATCAATTCGTACCGCCCCGAGGACATCAAGCGTTGGGGTGTAGAACGGTTTCTTGACCACCAAGCCCAGGCGGGTCCGTTCCCAATGCCGGCCATTCACTTTACAGACGAGGAAAACCGGCGCATGGACGAGATATTGGAACAGGAACGCCAAGCCTCCGCCAATGGTCTTTGATACAGATTTGGTTGTCGAACACATCCGGCGCGGTATAACGCTGCCCGCCCGAACTATTTTGTCGGTGATTGTGGCAGGCGAACTCGAAGCCTTCGCGCTGAAAGCCGATTGGGGCTATCAGAAAGTCAGCGTAATGCGTGCCATCCTGGAAAGATTTGGCATAATCGACATAACGGAGCGGCTACTGCCGGCTTATGCCCGCATCGATGCTTACAGCCGAATTAGAACCGCTGCCCACCGGCATGTCGGCCCGCAACATGGGCAAAAATGATTTGTGGATTGCTGCCACGGCGCTCTTCTTCGAGTTGGAGCTACATACCGCTGATAAGGATTTCGACCACCTCACTCCGCTGGGACTGAAAGTGGTGCGGCCCTCAACGCCCTAAAACAGCACCGCCACCTGCATGCGGCCGGTATGCACGGTGTTGAGGTTGCTGGCTTTGCGGCCGTCGTAGGCCAGCGTGATGTTGAGGCCGTTGCTGAGGCGCTGCTCCACGTTTAGGTTCCAGGTGAAGTTGCTGCCGGGGCGCAGGGCGTTGAGGATTTCGATGGCCACCACGGAATTAAGGGCGGCGGGGTCCACGTCGAACTGCACGCGGGTGAAGTGCGTGGCGGCCGAAATGGTGCGCTTGCTTACCTGGCTCAGGCGGGCTTCAAGGCCCAAATCATCAAAAAAGCCGGGGTGGGTTTCGGCCGGGGTGGGCGTGGGCAGCGTGGGCAGGGGCGCATCGAGGGTATTTTGCTTGAAGGTGTGCGCATAGGTGCCCGTCAGGCGTAGCACGGGCGTGGGCTGGTAGCTGATTTCGGGCTGAACGGTGTAAATCAGCAGGCGGTAGTTGCGGGCCAGCAAGTAGCTGCTGGTGGCTTCGCGGATGTCACGCGAGCCCGTGAGGCGGCCCGTGAACGAGGCAGCCAGCGTGCGGCGCAGCAGCACGCTCTGCGTGGTAAGGTTGCGCAAATCGGAGCCCTGGGCGAGCAAGGTTTTCTGCTGGGTCTGCTGCACCGTGAATTCTGCCCCAAAAATGGGGTTCGACCGGTTGAAATACAGCGTGTTGCGAAACAGCTGATTGAAAGCCAGCAGCTGGGCATCCTCCTTATCAAAGCTGAACGGGCTGAGGCGCTTGAGCACGGCCGGGTCGGTGGTGCGGCGGTCTACAGTGATGCTGGTGAGCGTGGCGAAGCGCGCCGCCGCCGCCCGCCAGCCGCCGGCTTCGCGCCAGCCGCGCGGGGCGCTGGTGGTGAGGCGGTAGGCCAGCCGGTTGGTGAAGGCGGTGATGTAATCGGTGGTGGGCAGGTATACTTTGATATAGGTGCGGTACTGCGCGTCCGGCGTTTGGGCCTCAAAAAACTCGTCTTTGTCCTCGCGGCCGTTGCCGTTGAGGTCGCCGGCATAATAGTGCGTGCCCTGCCCCGCCGGCACAGCCAGAAACGAATAGTCACGCTTCAGCTCGCGGCCGGTGGCCACGCTGTAGTTCAGCTCGGAGCGGATTTGGTTTTGCAGCAGGCCGGCGTTGTAAAACACTTGGCCCAGCACCGTGCGGTTGCTCGCCAGGCCCAAGGAGTCGAGGTCGCGGAAAGTACCCAGCACCCTGATATCCTGGGTTTTGCCCAGGCGCGAGGCCAGCGTGGCCTGCCAGGTTTGAGCGGTGCCGCGCCGTTGCAGGGCGTTTTGCTCGCGGTTGGGGGTCTGGTCGCGGCGGTAGGCGTAGTCGAGCCGAAACTGGGTGCGGGCCGAGTCGCGGCTCTGGATAAACACGTCGTGCTCATCGAAGTAGTTGGCCGAGCGAATGGTGTCAGTAGTCGCGGAGCTTACGCGGTTTTTATCGAACCGATAGGTGTAGCCGGGCACGATTCGGCCGCCCACGAAGCGCCCAGTGGCCTCGCCCCGCGCCCAGCTGGAATGGAAGCGCCCGGCATCCGAATTCAGCAAAAACAGCGAGCCGCGCATCTCCAGGTTGCCCACCTTCTGGGCCGCGTCCAGCCAATGCTGGAGCCCGTTCACCTCGCCAGGCCGGAAGCGGCGGCTCAGGCGATAATTAACGCCATTGTTCGCATCCTTATTAGCCCCCACACTGAAGTTGAAGATATTGTCCTCCCGCGCCACGGGCGTGGTGCCGGTAGCCGGTGTGGTGCTCACGTTGCTCCAGTTCCGGTCGAATTCAATGTCGCGGTAGCGGTCAATTGGCGCGAAGCGCTTGCCGGTGTACTCGTAGTCGAGCGACGAGCGCAGGCGGTAATCCTTCAGAATGCCATTGGCCAGCGCGGCGGGCAACCGTCGGTTCTGCACCACGTAGCCGACGTGCATGGCCCCATCCTGGTCGCTTTCCGTCGAGAAGCGGTTGCGGTCGAGGCGCGAGCGGGCCACGTCCGCGAACACCGTTGTGCTGCTGTCCAGCTGGTAGCTGAGGCCGGCCGTCACCAGCTGCTTCAGCAGCGGCGTGGGGATGAGGCGCACCGGGCGGTAGCGGCCCAGGCCCGGCCCCAGGTACTCGTACACGGTGCCGTTGGTGGTGAGGAAGCGCGGGTTGGTGCTGCGCACGTAGTCGCCATTGCCCTGGCCCACATCGGTGAAACGCACGGTGTAGGAGCCGCGCAGCGAGTCAATCGGCGTATCGGCCCCCACGTAGGTGAACACCGGCACGCGCTGGCTGCCCACCAGCCGCAGCTCGCGGTGGTACTGCACAATGCGGCGGTCGTAAGTCACCGAATCGCCGCCGGTGGCGGTGGCCACGGCCACGTTGCCGGCGCGGCGCAGGGCGGCGCGCAAGGTGTCGTTGAGGTTGAGGTTGGGGGCGTTGTCGGGGTTATCGGCTTCCTGGTAAAGGTTGGCGTGCACGCTCAGGCGGCCCAGCTGCTGGTAGTGGCTGGCGGCCACCAGCGAGCGGGAATAGTTGAGGTCGGAATACTCGAAATCAATCTTAATCCGCGAGTTGCGGGTGATGAGGTGGCGCGGCGTGAACGTGACTTCGGCCAGGTTGTAATCAATGGTGTAGTCGGCATCGAAGCCCCGGCTTTGTAGGCGGCCGTCGAGGTATACCTTCTCCGAATTGGCCAGCACGATGATGAACTGCTCGCCGTTCGGTCCACTGAGGCGGTACGGCCCCTGCACGTTTTCGATGGGCGGCACATCGATACTGGCAAATTTGCCCTTGGCCGTCCCGCCCGCTATCGAGGTCGACGAGCGCCAAGCCAGCCCCTTGCGCACCCCGGCGCTGCTCACCGTGGTGCCGGTCACGCCGGCCCGGTCGCCCACTCCCCGCTCCCCGCTTCCCGCTCCCGGCAGCCGGTTGGGGTCCGTGAGCTGGGGCTGGCTGATGGCCGGCGGGTTGAGCGTGGCCGGCGACGGGCCAGCCACGCCACCGCCCGGCACTTGCCCGGCCACCCCGTTCAAAAATACCGCGTTGGCCACGCCCTGCGTCGCCCCAAAACTGCTCAGCCCCACAATAGGCGGGCCGAAATTGGCCTCTACGGCCGCACCCTGAATGTTTTTGTAGTAGCGCAGGAAGTAGTCGGGCTTGTTGCGCAGCACCACGTCGCCGGCCGTCAGGTTCCAGTTGGGGTTGGTGAGGGTGATGTAGATTTTATCGAACTGCTGGAGCTGCTGGGTATTGCCCTCGGGCTGGAAAGGCACGTTCTGGTCCGAAATGGCGGCCGTGAGGTGGATATTCTCCGCCAGCTGGCCTTCCAGCTGCAGGTTCAGGGCCGAGTTCACAAACACATTCTGGGTATTGCCAAAGCTCAGCCCCCGGCTCAGATTACCGGTTTTGCTCACGCCCGGCGTGTTCAGAATCTGCTCTTTCACCGAAAAATCCTCGAACCGCGAAACCACCTGCCGAAACCCCAGGCTGTCCATCAGGCTGCGGGGCCGCCGGAAGCGCGCCGCCGTGAGCCGCAACGGCAACACCCGGTAGCACACCAGAATAGAATCGGCCAGGCCGGTGCCGCTGCTATCACGCGGCGCGGGCCGCACCCAGCGGTAGCGGTCGGTGCGGCCATCGTAGTCGGCCCCGCGCCCACTGATGAGTACCGACGAAGGCACCACCGTCAGCGAATCCAGAAGCGCGAAACTGATGGTGTCGCGGCCCGGCGCTAGGCGCACCCAGCGGCAGCGCCGGGTGCTGGGCGGCGGCGCCTCACCCTTTGAAACAGGCCGAATCTGGGCCTGCGCCTCCCAACCAACAAAAAAAAGCGCCGCAACGAGCAGGCCCACCAAGGGGAAGCACAGGCGTAAGCGACGAATCATGCGGTAAAGGTCGGGTTTGGCAGGTAACGACACGAACCGGGGGTTTCGTGCCGTGGCGGGGGCTTTTGGGCCGTTTTATCCCGCCAGCGGCAGCTCGATAAAAAAGTCCGTGCCCTCCCCCACTTTGGTTTCGAACCAGATTTTGCCCCCGGCGCTCTCGATGCCGCGCCGGGCCACCGCCAGCCCAATGCCCGAGCCACTGGCCTTGGTAGTAAAATTCGGCACGAAGATTTTCTCGCGCACCTCCTCGGGAATGCCCGCGCCGTTGTCGCGGATGGCCACGCGAACGCTGCCCGCGCCAGCCGCTTCCAACGACACGTCGATGTACGGGGCGCGGCCTTCGGGCACGGCTTGGCGGGCGTTTATCAGCAGGTTGTTGAAGGTACGGACCAGCAGGTTTTCATCGGCAAACACCACGTAGCGGCCGGTTTCGGCATCCGGCGGCAGGTGCAGGGCCAGGGCACCATCGTCGGTATCGGGCTGGTGCAGGCCGGCGCAGCGGCGCAGCACGGCGGCGATATCCAGCCGCTCGGGGCGCATGGTGGGCAGGTTGGTGAAGGTGCTGAAGCTGGTGGCAATGTCGCTCAGCACGTCAATCTGGGTGATGAGCGTCTGGCTGATGCGGCCGATAAGCTCCTCGGCATTGGGGCGGCGCTCAGCAATGGCTTTCTGCAAAAACTGCAGGCTCAGCTTCATGGGCGTGAGTGGATTTTTGATTTCGTGCGCCACCTGCCGGGCCATTTCGCGCCAGGCCGCCTCCTTTTCCTGGGCGGCCAGCTCGCGCTTGCTAGCCTCCAGCTTGGTGAGCATGGTATTGTACTCGCGCACCAGCAGGCCAATCTCGTCGTCGGAGCTGCGGTAGTCCAGCAACTCATTTTCGCCGGTGAGCGTGGTTTTCGTAAGCTTTTCGGTGATGAGCTTAAGGGGCGCCGTGAGCTGCCGCGCCGCCACAAATGCCAGCCCCAAAAACAGCAGAAACATCAGCGTGAAGATGTTGAGAATCGTAGTAAACAGCTCTGTGAGCTTGGTATTCAGCGCTTTCTCCGAATCGAAGAACGGAATGCCCACGTAGCCCAGAATTGGGCCGGTGGGCAACGCGGTTTCGTCGAACGACGACCCGTCGTCATCATCAAACACCGAATGCACCGCGTAAACCGGCCCTTTCTTCGCAGGGCCATCGGCGCTGCCGTGCCCTAGTGCGTGCCCAGCCAAATCGGTCACCACGGCCTCGCCTGCCCCGGCCCGCACCGGCAGGTACAGCGAATTGAACGACAACGACCCGGCCCGCTCCGTGAGCAGGACGCGGGGCCGGTTGCGCTCGCCCAATGCCACCATGGCCTGCGGGTTCACCAGCGGCCCCAGCAGCCCGGCATCGAAAATGAGGGGCTGGCTGCTGGCCAGCAGCTCGCCGTGGGCATCATAAAGGTTGAGGTCGGTTTCGGTGAGGGCAGCCACGTTTTTGGCCAGCACAGCCAGCGTGGGGCGGGCCGTGCTGTCGGAAAGCAGGTGGCGCTGCCGGCGCAGGCTTTCCAAGGCCAGCTGGCCGCGCCGCTCATACGTGCGGGCCAGGTCGCGCTTATACGAGTCGATAAGCTGGCTGGCCGTGGCCACGCTCACCACCAGCAGCGGCACCACAATACCCACGTTCAGCAGCAGCTGAATGCGCGTGCTGAAATTGAGCCGGGGCAGCGCCCGGCCGCGCACCAGCAGGGCCACGCCGCCCAGCAGCAGCCAGAAAAACGTCGATAGCAAGAATTGAAACGAAAAATTGGCCAGCCAGTCCCCCAGCGAATATGTGGCCGTGGTCACCACCACGGTCCGGTCCAGCGAGCCCCGCACGGCAAACTGATGGAAGCCCTTGCGCGTGAGGCCCGTGGTGTATAGGCGGGGCTCGGTCAGCAGGGCCGTGGGCAGGCGGTTGGCGTAGTCAAAATCGCCTTCGCTGTACACCAGCCGGCCGTGGTTGTAGCCGGCATAGCTCAGCTCGGTGGCTAGGCCGGGCTCAAAGAATTTCTGGTCCACCAGCAGTTCCGGCAGCACGCTGTAGGAAGTGAGCTTCTTGAGCGTCAATTCTACCCGCACGGCCCCCAGCGGTAAGCCAATTCCGTTCACCCGCTGCCCCGGCACGGTGATGTGGGCCACGTAGCGCCGCGAGCCAAACGGATTATCAGACTGCACCAGAAACACGCCGGCCTGCCCCGTGGGCTTGGCCAGTCGCTCAGTAGTTGCGCGGGCTTCGCGTAGGCTGGGAGTTCCTGTTGGGGCGCCCAACGGGTCGCCCGCCGCATCATATAGCGTGATGTTGCTTTCGTATTTATCGAAATAGTCGCTCAGGTATTGCCGGGCAATGCGCTCGCGCACTACTTCGGGACGCCCAAAAGCGGCCGTGAGCGCCCGCCGGACAAACGGGTCGTGCGCAATTTTGTGCATCTTCTCACTCAGCAGAAACTCTCCCTGAAAATCGTTATCAACCAATAGATTACCCGCCAGTCGCTGCTTATCAACCAGCACCTGCTTTTCGAATCGGGAATACAGCGCCAGTGCCCCGGTAGCCGCCGTGAGGGCCAGCAGCAACACCAGCAACACCGACGATTGGTAATTACTGGTAGTGGGCGCGGCCCGTAGGTTTATGGCCCGCACCAGCGCGGCGAACAAAAGCAAAACCCCTACCAGCAGCACCCACGGCTCACCCAGTACCAGCCCCGCCCCCAGCACCGGCAGCGTAGCCAGCGCGGGAGCCAGCAGCAGCAGCCGGCGCGGTACATGCTGCAACAACGCGCCTGCCAGCTGCGTCAGGCCGAACAGTCCGGCCAGCCACGCGGCGGTGTGCAGCAGCACCGCCAGTGCCAGCACCGCCCAGAATCCCGTCACCTGCACGCTTCGGCTCACATCGAGGCTCAGCTGGGAACCGCCAAAAACCGTGTTATAATAGCTAAACAGCAGTCCCAGCCAACCACAAAAAGCCGCCCCCACCGCTACTGCAGCCATGACCTGTCGGCTTAGCGCACGCGGGGCCCGCACCCGCTGCGGCACCCGGAAATACCGCCACAAAGCCACGCCGCCCACGGCTAACAGCAAAGCCAGCAGGGAATCGAGCAGTAAGTCGCCCAGCGAGGGCGCCCACCACGCGGCCGCATACACCCGGGGGTCAAATAAGGGCAGTTCGATAAAAGAATACGGCAGCCCCAAGTACAGCAGTAGCGCCCGCAGCGCCACCAAAGGCACGACCAATGCAGCCACAGCGGCCAGCGGCCGCCCGGCCTGCCACCAGCGCCATGCCAGCAGCAGCCACCCCATGGCATATAGCAGGCTGCCCAACGCCAGCAACGCCAGCGGCACGTACTGCCCGGTGAGCGGATTGGGCTGCAAACGCTTGATAGAAAACAGGTAATGGCCGTCGGGTGTCTCAAACCGGGCCGGGCCGTGGACCGTGCTGTCCGCCACCACCTTCAGTTCCAACCCGCGAAACAGCGCCTGCTCGCCGCCCTCCCGCAGGTAGCGGTTGCTGATGTCGTAGTGCCGTTCCAGAGGCAGGTAAACGAGAATCAGGTGCCGCCCCGCCAGTCGACGCAACTGCAGGAACTGGCCCATCGACGTTTCCACAAGGCGCTCGGCAGTTGTGCGGGCTGCATCCTCCTGCGGCCGCAACGTCGCATCGGACCAGTAGCGCAGGGCACCATTTTCCAATACGCAGGTAGGGTACGTAGTCTGGGCAATAAGCTTTTGGAAGCTATAGTTACCGCGCGACAACTCGGCCGCCACCGTATCGGCTTCGCGGCGGGCCGTGGTTTCGGCATTCCGCACCAGCTGTTGCAGGCGCGCCACATCGGTACGCTGCACCATGCCCGGGGCTTGCGCGTAGCGGCTGGCCAGGTAACCACCTACAAAGCACAAAACCGCTCCCAGCAGTAGCAGCCAGGGTAGCCGCCGCTGTGAGTAAGCTGGTTTCAGGAATGAGCCGGGAGAAGAAAGCGGGTGCAAAAAAGGAGCTGTGAAGTCGTTAATCCGGCGCAGTAAAGGCAGCCCACCCAAAGTAAGCACGTTACCGGGTCATGAGGCCTTACTTTTCGAAGCAGTGCCAGCATTCGAATGAGATGCCTCCCGTAAAGGAGCATTCATTCAAGTGAACCGCAAAATCCAAGCCTAATAAAAAAGGCTGCCCATGGGCAGCCTTTTTACAATCTTCAAAACACTTGTTTCTAGCGGCTTAGATAGCGAGGGTCGAAGCTAGCCCCACCAACCCCGTAGAGCATCACGGCCCGCGCATAGCGGAATAGTAGCGGCGTTACGGCCAATACGGCTACGGCCACCGTGGTCACATACACCCACAAGGGCGGGTCGTTGGCGAGATAATAGAGCAAAAACCCAATTCCCAGCAGCACTGCCGTCGAGAAACCCGAACTGATGTACATCGCTCCGTAGTAAAATCCTGGCTCCGGCTCATAAGTCTGATGACAGACCGGACAGGCTTCGGGCATCTCCATAAAACTGGTGCTGAACGCCGCATGCGTAAAGAGCTTACCCGTATGGCAACGCGGACAGCGCAGTTCCAGCAGCGCCCGGACTGTAGATGCAACAGCCTTAGTGGGCTGCTGCACTATGCTTTGGCCGCCTTGGGGTGCGTGCGACGATACCAGAAATAACCTACCGCTCCCATCAAAATATAGGGAACCGTCATTATGTACAGGATGCCCTTGTTGAGACCGGCCACATCGTAATCATCACGCTCCTGCCGGGCCGCTTCTACTTGCGACTTACACATCGAGCATTGCGCCTGGGCAGCCAGCGGCGCCAAGCTTAGCATCACACCCAGGAACAGGGTAAAAGCAGCGGCAAAAAAGGTCTTTTTCATAATAAATCAACACGGAGATTAAAGCAAAGTTTCTTATTATCAGACATAATACGGCGAAATCATGAAATACACGATAACGCCCGTGACTGATACGTACAGCCAGACCGGAAAGGTCCAGCGCGCAATGGCTTTGTGCTTGGTGTACTGTCCCGTGAGCGCGAAATAGAGCGTAAACAGCACGAGTCCTACCGTCACCACCGCGAGGCTGATATGGGTAAGCAGCAAGACGAAATAAATCAGCCGGGCAGCCCCTACCCCACCAAAGTGCGTGCTTTCTACCTGCGAATG
Source organism: Hymenobacter artigasi (assembly GCF_012275535.1). Classification (GTDB taxonomy): domain Bacteria; phylum Bacteroidota; class Bacteroidia; order Cytophagales; family Hymenobacteraceae; genus Hymenobacter; species Hymenobacter artigasi. The sequence continues at coordinate 38,226 of NZ_JAAVTK010000018.1, forward strand.
ATACGCCACGTACGACAGCAGAAACAGCCCCCCCAGGGCGAAGGCCGTGCCCATGGCAGCCCGGTGGGCCAGCACATTCTTCCGGCGGATAAAGTAATACCCAATCAGTAGGGCCACGGCCGTCAGTGAGTTCAGGCCGGCATTCACGGCTGGCAGCATGCGCAGGTACGCATCAGCCCCATCAATCTTGAAAATGCCCTTGAAATAGAACAGTATTGCTACCAGCAGCGGCACCACGATGCCTAGGCCACCAAGGATGATTTTATAGCGCGTATAGTCCCCGGGGGCCATTACCGGGGGATGCAGTTGTTCAGTGGGGGTGTTCATAATCGTAGAGCTGCACGGTTACTTCCGTGAGTAAGCGGTCTATTTCGCGTCCGTCGGTGCCATCGTAAATGCCACGCACCCGGCGCTGATTGTCAACCAACAACAGCCGGCCGGCGGGGATGTTGGCCGTGTACACGGCCCCCGGCAGTCGCTTGGGGTCGGCGGTGAGGCGAAACTCCTGCTGCGTGAGTTTTTTGAGGGTATCGGCCGCACCGGTCAGGAAAAACCATTTGCCGGCAATTGTTCCGTACCGTTCAGCCAAACTGTCTAAAAGAGCATCTTCGCGTTTGCCACCATCTAATATAATTGTCACCAAACGCACTTTGGGTTCCTTTCGAAACTTCTCCTGGACTCGCAACAGTGCACGGGCCGTCTTGATACTGGCCGCATCATCGCCGTAAAACTGAGCGATGTATAGACCACGTCCCAATTCTTGGCTACTCACCAACCGGCTCGTTGAAGCCGATAGCTGAAACGGCGCGATTTGGTGGAAAACAGTATCGCGCTGCCACTCCCCGCCAACCTGCGTGGAATCCACACGGTCGGGCAGGTAAGTTGGCAGCGCGTAACGGTTGGAGCCGAAGCGGAACAGGAACAGGAAGGCCAGTACTGGCACCAATAGCAGCAGCCCCAGCAAAATGGTTTGGCGGGGCCGCATCTGCTATTTAAACATGCTTTGCAGTACTTCGCCCATGAACGAGCCTTCGGTAATCAGTGCCACCAACAGCCATATCAGCAAGGATACCGGCACCAGAATGGTCCAAATCAGTCCTTTGGTTTCATGCTTCAGGTGCATGAACTCAGCCACGATAAAGAAGGCTTTCATGATGGTGAGCACAATGAAAATGCTGTTGCGCAGCGTGCTCGGGTGCATCAGGAATACGAAAACGAATTCGACGGCCGTGATACCAACCAAGATGCCGAATACCCGCCAAATCCAGGCGGTGTTTGGCTTGGCGATTTCACCCGGGGCAAGGGTGTGTTCAGTAGTTGCGTGAGAAGCCATTTGTGGGAGAATTATAAACTACAAATTACGAATTATGAGTTAGGCAAATCGCCCCACTCACATTCATAATTTATAATTAAAAATTTATAATTAAAATTAAACGAGGTAGAAGAAGGTGAATACGAACACCCACACCAAGTCTACAAAGTGCCAGTAGAGGCCGATTTTCTCAATCATCTCGTAGTGCCCGCGCTTTTCGAAGGTACCGTTGGTGGTAGCGATAAAGCACCACACCAGCAGGCAGACACCCGAGAATACGTGCGTACCGTGGAAACCGGTGATGAAGAAGAACAAGTCGGCGAACAGCACGGGTCCGTACTGGTTCATGGCCAGATTAGCTCCGTGGAACACGGTACCGTCGGCCATTACCGTGCCTTCGGTGTGGCCGTGGATGAAGTGACCCCACTCCCAGGCCTGACTAGCCAAAAAGGTAGAGCCAAACAGGATGGTCCAGAGCAGCCACTTTTGCACATCGGCTTTATCCATGCGGTGGCCGGCTTCTACGGCCAGTACCATCGTCACGGAGCTCAGAATCAGAATCATGGTCATCAGGGCCACGAAACCGAGCGGAACGTTGGCCTCGCCCATGCCGGGGAAGGCATTGAATACGTGGTCAGGGATGGGCCACCAGCGCGTGCTGAACACGAAATCTTTGGCTTCGCCCGTAAAAACCTCGTGCTTATGGCGAATCATGCCATAGGTGGTGAGGAAGGCGGCAAAGGTAAATGCGTCAGAAAGCAGGAAGAACCACATCATCAGCTTGCCGTAGCTCGCTTTGAAGGGTTCGTTGCCGCCATCCCAGTTGCCGGTGCGCGGGGCGTCGTGAGTAGCGGAAGCCGCAGGATGCGGCAAAGTGGTCGGTTGGGCCATAGCAGACAGCGTAACGTCGTTTTAGTGGTTCAAAAGTAAGAACAAATACAGGTACAGCCAAAGCCCGCCCAGGAAGTGCCAGTATAAGGTAGCATTGCCGATGGAGAGCAAGGCGCGCGAATGCACCTGATAATTAAGCGTCCGCCTGAGTACTACGGCCAGAAAAATAAGCCCCGTAACCAGGTGAAAAGCGTGCACACCCATCAAAACGTATACGAACGAACCGGAAGGATTGGCATCGGCTCCGCCAAAGTATGTGTTGCCGGCCACTAGGTCGCCGAAACTATGGTACTGTCCCACCAGGAAAGCCAGCCCAAGTACCAGCGTGACAATCATACCGATTTTCACCCGGTTGATTTCGTCCTTACGTGCTGAGAAGTAGGCCCATTGCATGCTCGCACTGCTCAGCGCAATCAGAATGGAGTTGATGAGAAGTGAAGCCGGCAGGTCAAACTCGCGCCAGTTGCCTTCATCGCGGCGCACGATGTAGCCGCTGGTGAAAGCCGCGAACATCATCACAATGCTGAAAATAAGCAGAATAAGCAGCACGCGCTTGGGGTGCCAGCCTAGTCCAACTTCCTTTTCGGATAACGTTTCAGAAGGATTCATAATCTAGATATTAGGGGAATTGGTTGACGTTTTTTTAGTTGCTGGCAGCCCATTTTTTATTCCAGGCAGGCAACTAGCTATTAACAACCAACAGCTATATTTTGTCCAGTACCAAAGCAATTTGTACGATAGGCAGGTACAAAAAAGAAGCAAACATGATGCGCAGTGCCGCCTTGCGCGACTGCGTACGCATCAACTGCACCGTGAGCAACAGAAACAGCACGCCCGCCACTACCGCTACCAACGCCGAGATACGACCGGAAATATTGAATTCCAGTGGCAACAGGCTAAGCGGAATCAGCAGCAGCGTGTAGGTCATTATCTGAAACGCCGTGCGCAAGTCGCGGTTGCCGGGCGAGGGCAGCATTTTGAAGCCGGCCCGCTTATAATCGTCGTCGGCCACCCAGGCAATGGCCCAGAAGTGCGGAAACTGCCACATGAACTGAATCCCGAACAGCACCCAGGCCTCTACCCCAATGTAGCCAGTGGCGGCCACCCAGCCGATAAGCGGCGGCAAACCACCCGGCACGGCGCCTACGGCAACACAGATAGGCGATATCGTTTTAAGCGGCGTGTAGATGAATCCGTACAGGATAAGCGACAGAAGCGACAGCCCTGCGGTGAGCGGGTTGAACAGATACCACAGCAGCCCCAGCCCGGCTACCCCCAGCAACACGCAGAAGACCCAGGCTTCGTTCGGCGATAAAATGCCCATTGGAAGCGGGCGCTTGGCCGTGCGGGTCATTAGCTTATCCAGTTCCCGCTCGTGAACCTGGTTGATAATGTTGGCCGAGCCAGTTACGAGCAGGCCACCCAGCATCACCAGCAAGGCCCGGCTCCAACTGAAATCGTGTGCTCCCAGCATATACCCGATGGCGCTGGAAAACGCTACTGTGAGCGAAAGCCGGAATTTGAGCAGCTGAAAATAGGCGCGGGCCTTAACCATCAATTGTACTTATAATTTCGTTGTGAGGTCCAGCTTGTCGAAGATGCACCCAACGGGGCCGCAAAGTTACGCAACAACCCGCCGGGGTGCATCCGTGGGTGCAATAGTTTCCGTGCTTTTGCGCGACCGGGCCACGGCCAGCAACGTCAGAAACTGTACGCCAAACAATACAGTAGCCAGCGTGAGATGCACTGGCTGCACCACGGCCGGCAGTGCAAACGACGCCAGCACGATTCCGGCCAGAATTTCCAAGCCAATCAGGCTGAGCGTGGCCGTAACCAGATTGCGCAGACGTTTTTGGGCAAGCTGCCAAATCTCGTAGCCCACGTAAACGTTCAGCAGCAAAACCGCAGCCGACACCGTACGATGCAGGCTGAACACGCTACCCAGCTTGCTCACCCAGTTTTCGCGCCCAACGTAGTCCACTGCGGCCGATACAATGTCTACTTGTTCGCGCACCTGCGTCCCCAGCACAATCTGCCAGAACGTGAGCAGCAGCGCGGCCCAGAGCCACATTTGCAAAGCGGCCGCTGGACGCTTTATCCCGGCACTCGCATCAATCAGGTCCGCTTCCGGCAATCGCGATGCAACATCGCCTTGCCCCCACCGCGCCCGGTCAACAGCGTACAGTAGTAGCGCTACTATCACCAGCGCCAGCGCCATGTGCACTGTCACCATCACGGGCAGCAAATTGGTGGAAACCACCAATGAACCCAAGTAGCCTTGCACCCCCGTCAGAATAAACGAAGCGAATGCCAGCCAGAAAATAGTGCGGTCGCGCCGCCAGTAAGGCAGGGCAAACGCAACTGTGAGGAAAACAAATACTCCAATCAGCGCGCCCAGCAATCGATTTACGTACTCAATCCAGGTTTTCACCGGGTTGAAATCTGTTTCAATGTATTGCGTGGGATGGGCAAATATGCTGCCCGCAACCTGGGCAAAGCCCATTCGCTGTAGCGTTCGGGCCAGCTTCTGGTTTTTGGCCACCCGTTGCGCCGTGTATATCTCTTTGTAATTGGCCGGTAGCTGGCTGGCTTCGGTTGGAGGCACCCATTGGCCAAAGCATTTAGGCCAATCGGGGCATCCCATGCCACTACCGGTACTGCGAACTACTCCACCCACCAGAATCAACAGGTAAACGCTCACAACGGTGAGAATACCCACAAAACGGAAACGCCGTACGGCAGGGCTCAAATGAAATTTCTCCATAGTGAAAAGGCGAGACTGCCATAGCCCTGCGCAACCGCGGGACACAGGTAAAACAGACTATTGAAGGGATTGATTAAATCCCATGAACCAAAAACGGGCCGCCGGTTAGGCGGCCCGCTTCGGGACTTTACCAAGTAGCTTGGTTTAATCAGGCTTTTGCTAACTAATCAGCCAACTCCTGCTCGTATGGCAAGTTAGACGACTGCGTTTGCGAGTACGGCACGTTCTGGGGAATAAAGTCCACATCCGAGCCGGGCTTGCTGTAGTCGTAGGGCCAGCGATACACCGCTGGAATCTCGCCGGGCCAGTTACCGTGGCCGGGCTCAACCGGGGTAGTCCACTCCAGCGTGGTTGAGTTCCAGGGATTCTCAGTAGCACGACGGCCGCGGAAAATGCTGTAGAAGAAGTTGAAGATGAAGATGAACTGACCAAGGAAGGCGATGATAGCCGCAATCGAGATGAACTTGTTCATGTCAGCGAACTGCGAGAAAGCATCGAAGCCAGTCCAGGCATAGTAGCGACGGGGGAAACCGGCGATACCAACGTAGTGCATCGGCATGAATACCAGATATACACCGCAGAAGGTCAGCCAGAAGTGGATATAACCCAGCTTCTCATCCATCATACGGCCAAACATCTTCGGGAACCAGTGGTAAACCCCGGCAAACAGGCCGAAGAAAGCCGAGCTACCCATCACCAAGTGGAAGTGAGCTACCACGAAGTAAGTATTGTGCATTTGGATATCGAGCGTAGCGTTGCCAAGGATGATACCCGTCAGACCACCCGAGATAAACAGCGACACAAAGCCGATGGCAAACAGCATGGCGGCCGTGAAACGGATATTACCGCGCCACAACGTTGCCAGCCAGTTAAACACCTTCACACCTGAAGGCACGGCGATAATCAGCGTCAGGAACATGAAGACCGAACCAAGGAAGGGATTCATGCCAGTCACGAACATGTGGTGAGCCCACACAACGAACGACAGCAGCGAGATGCCAATCAGCGAACCAATCATGGCGCGGTATCCGAAGATGGGCTTACGAGCGTTCGTAGCCAAAACTTCCGATACCATACCCATAGCAGGCATGATTACGATATATACCTCGGGGTGACCCAGGAACCAGAACAAGTGCTGGAACAATACCGGCGAACCGCCCTGGTTGCTCAATGCCTGACCGGCAATGTAAATGTCCGACAGGAAGAAAGAGGTACCGAAGGAACGGTCGAACACCAGCAGCAAAGCAGCCGAGAACAGAACCGGGAACGATAGGATACCCAGAATAGCAGTCAGGAAGAAAGCCCAAATGGTAAGCGGCAGCTTGCTCATGCTCATGCCACGGGTACGCATGTTGATAACCGTGGTCACGTAGTTTACACCACCCAGCAGCTGCGACACGATGAAGAACACCATGCTCACCAACCACAGCGTCATGCCAGCGCCGGAGCCAGGAATGGCCTGTGGCAAAGCACTCAGCGGCGGGTAGATTGTCCAGCCAGCAGCAGCCGGACCAGTTTCAATGAACAGCGAGGAGAACATGATAATGCTCGACAGGAAGAAGAACCAGTACGAGAGCATGTTCATGAAGCCCGAAGCCATGTCGCGGGCACCCACTTGCAGCGGAATCAGGAAGTTTGAGAAAGTACCGCTCAAACCTGCAGTCAGCACGAAGAATACCATGATGGTACCGTGCATCGTTACCAGTGCAAGATAAAACTCAGGGTTCAACTTACCAGCCTGAATCCAGCCACCAAGAACGGGCTTCAGCCACTCCATCGTGCCTTCGGGCCAGCCAAGCTGCAAACGGAACAAGCTGGAGAGAGTACCACCAATGATGGCCCACAGCATACCCGTAATCAGGAACTGCTTGGCAATCTGCTTGTGGTCCTGGCTGAATACATACTTCCACATCCAGTGCTGGTCGTGGTGCTCGTGCTCATCATGCTCATGGTGATGAATGTGGTCGCCGTGCTCGGTAGCCGGCACCGGAGCGGAACCAATACCGCCCTGCGTTTGCACGCCTGGAGAAAGATTTGGTTTGGGTGTCATGTCTGACATAGCAGAATACCGTTAGTAGTTATTAGTAAGAAGCAGCCAAAGGCACGGGAGCAGCTTCTTTTTCCTGAGGCGCGGTGGCTACGGGAGTAACCATCGATTTGGCCTTCTGTTTGAAAGCAGCCAACACATCTGGGTTTTTTTGAGCAAATGATTGCTGAGCGGCGTACCAGTTCTGGTAATCGTCCGGCTCATCTACAATCACAGTGGCTTTCATGGCGAAGTGGCTACCGCCGCACACCTGGTTGCAAGCCAGCTCATAGTTGAACTTGGGGTTTCCCAGCTTAGCGCGCATCTCATCGGTGGTGGTGGTTGGCGTGAACCAGAAGCGGGTCGGCATGCCGGGCACTGCGTACATCTGCACGCGGAAGTGCGGCATATAAACAGCGTGCAGCACGTCGCGCGAGCGAATCTTAATCAAAACCGGAACGCCTTTAGGAACGTGTATTTCGTTGGTGGTGAAGTCGTCAAGCGAAGACTTATCGCTCAGGTCAAAGCCCCACTCATTCACGGCATCAATCATGCGGTAATTGATAACACCCAGCTTCATGTCGCGGCCGGGGTAACGTACCAACCAGTTAAACTGCTTGCCCATTACTTCCACAACTACCGAGTTTTTGGGAGCTGGACCAGTAATACGGGTCCATGCTTTCCAACCAGCGAAAATCAGCGAAGCCATTACAATGGCCGGGATAATCGTCCAGATAACCTCAATCGTGTTGTTGTGCGCAAAGAAATAAGCCCGACGGCCTTCCTTGTGCTGGTACTTATAAGCATACCAGAAAAGTAACGCCTGAGTGATAGCAAATGCTACCCCAATCACTGCCATCGTAATCCAGAACATACGCTCCATCTGATGGCCGTGTACGGAAGCAATGGGAGGATTCATCTTGCTGAAATTTTCAACAAACGAATAAGCAAACCACGCGCCCCCGCCAATCATGAAAACCAGCATTAGAATAGCGTTAACGCTATTGCTAGTGCCAATATCGCGGGTGAAAGTACCCGAGAAAATAGAGGTAAAAATCTGCAGGCGAAACAGCAGGCCGAATACGACCAACAGCAGCACCAACACCAGCAAAATGGTAAGAGCAGTCATTGAGTTTTTAGTATTGAGTACTAAGTATTAAGAACTGAGCGCAGATTTTGTTATCAACCTGCGCTCAGTTCTTCAATCTAAATTCTAGGTAGTGTGGTGAATGCTCTCGTCGAGGAACGGGTGGTTAACCGGTACCAAAGAAGCCGAAGCCAGACGACGCGTAAACAAGATGAGGAACGCCCCAAGGAAGATTGCAGCAATGCCAATCTCAATCAGGAACCCATTATCACCACGCAAAGTGCCCGGCATCAGCATCAAATAAAAGTCGGACCAGTGGCCACACAAAATGGCGATGGCAACGATTTTCATGATAATCATCTGGCGCTTCGCATCGCGGGTCATCAACCCCAGGAAGGGGAAAACGAAGTTGATTGCGATATTGAAAAAGAACAGGAAAGTGTAGCGGCCTTCAAAGCCACCGAGGCGCTGATTAAAATAAACGGCTTCCTCAGGAAGGTTTGCATACCAAATCAACATAAACTGCGAGAACCATACATAGGTCCAGAAAATGCTGAAACCGAACATCAGCTTACCCAGGTCGTGGATGTGGCTGGCGTTCAAAGCGCGCAGGTAACCAGCTTGCTTGAGGAAAATCGCAGTCAGTGCAATAGCTGCAATGCCCGATACCCACCACGAAGCGAAAACATACCAGCCGAACATGGTGCTGAACCAGTGGGTGTCAACTGACATCACCCAGTCCCAGGCCGACATCGACGAAGTCACCGCGTACAGTACCAAGAACAGCGCTGAAGCATTGATGCTTTTGTGAAACCAAACGGTACCACCATTCAGGTCCTCTTGCAGCGACAGCTGACGCAGCTTCCAGCTGAAGTAAGCCCAGATGCCGATGTAGATGATAGTGCGGATGAGGTAGAAAGGCAGGTTCAGAAAACCGCTTTTGCCGGCGATGATGGCATCGTAATTCGGGCTGCCCTTATCCATGATACCCTCGTGGGTCCAGTGGAAAATGTCGTGACGACCAACCAGAAAAACAATGAGCATAATCACACCACCCGGAATAACCCAGGCGCTGAGAGCTTCGGAGATACGCTTTACCATTACCGACCAGCCAGCGTAAGCTACGTAGTTGATGGCCATGAACACCGTACCAACGGTAGACACGCCTAGGAAAAACAGGTTGCTGTGCCAGAGGCTTACGAGTACGCGCTTAACCAGCACGGAACTACCCTCTTCGTGGGCAGCACCGTGCGCAGCGGCTGCATGACCTGCAGCTTCGCTATGCTCGGCCGCCCCCCAGCCCATTACCTGAGCCAAGATACCAATAATGAGTAATACCACACCGGTGACGATGATGGCAATAAATGTTTTACGGGCGCCATCCGTAACGACGAGCTGTTCAGCCGTGGCGCTTTCGTGGTGCGTCAGAGTTGCCATAGTGCGTTAGTTGGCGGTGCCGTTAGTTGCTTGGGTTTTGCCTTCGCCGGGGGTTTCGGACCCGGTGCCAGCCTGTGCCTGCCCTACGGGGGCAGTATTGGTGGCATCTTTCGTTTCAGTCGAGTCGCTGGTAGTCGTGTTGGTCGGGCCTTTGGCAACTAGCTTGCTGAGTGCATCAGGACCTTCACCACGCTGCAGAACGCGCACGTACATCGCAATCTTCCAACGCTCTTCGGGGTTCACCTGCGAGCCGTGGGGCATCATGCGGTTGCGGCCCCACTGGATGACGTGATAAATGTGGCCATCATTCATCGTCTTGTAAGCACCAGCCGAGTAGTTTGGCACACCTTTGAAGATGATACCAACCGGGCCCTGGCCATTGCCTTGCTCACCGTGGCAGTGCGAGCAAATGCGCGTGTAAAGCACTTTGCCTTCTTCCAGGTTAGCCTTGGTGTAGGCATAAGGATTGTGAAGCACCCGCTCCGCAATCCGTACACTATCCTTCGGGATGTGGTCGAAATAGTTGAGCTTGCCACGGGGCACAGTTCCATTTGCAGGAGTGCGCTCATTGATACCAAACGAATTCACGGTGTTAAACGTGGTCTGGCGCAAGGGCTCGTAGGGGATGGATTCGTACATCTCCGGGGCATATTCTACGCCGGGGTCGTTTCCGTCGTGGGTGCAGGCCGTGGTGGCCAGTCCCAGGGACAGCAGCAGCGCCGAAACGCGCAGGCTCAGGGTCAGCGGATGCGTCATTAGTTGTTGGTCATTTCTTTTTGGTTGACTTCCGAAGCGCCGTTCTCGCGCAGCAGCTGGGTCAGCCGGGGAAATTGCGAGCTGGTTTCATCCAGTTCGATGGCCATTACGAACTTGTCGTCGGTGGCGCGTACGTCCATCACCGGCACTTTAAAGCGCGGATACAAACCCGTAATCGTGAAGAAGGTGATGGCCATGCCGTGGCAGGTAAAGAACACCGTCAATTCGAAAGCCACCGGCACAAAAGCGGGCAGTGAGATGTGCGGCTTGCCGCCGATAATCATCGGCCAGTCGAAACCGAGCATGTAAATCTGCATCCACAGTGCAAAGGCAAGGCCCGTCATGCCAAAGAAGAAGGCAGCAATAGGCAGGCGCGAACGTTCGATGCCAAGCGCATCGTCGATGCCGTGGACCGGGTAAGGCGAAAACACGTCGTGGATTTTCACACCGGCGGCGCGCACGTTCTCAACGGCGTGCAGCAGTACATCCTCGTCTTCGAAGATGCCAAGGGCGAAGCGCTTAGTCATGCTGGTTATAAGTTACGGGAGCCGAAGCAGGCACACCTGGCGTAGAAGTTTGAACGGGGGCGTGGTGCGCCTTTGAGGGATTGTAAGTCGGACCGTTATCAACGGTGTACTTCAGGATGGTTTTCACCTCGGCCATGTTAATAACGGGGAAGAACTTGGCGAAGAGCAGGAACAGCGTGAAGAACAGGCCGAGCGTACCAACGTACAGGCCGATGTCGATAATCGTAGGCGAGAACATTGCCCAGCTCGATGGCAGGTAATCACGGTGCAGCGAGGTCACGATGATTACAAAGCGCTCGAACCACATGCCGATGTTAACCACAATCGACAGTGCGAACGTGAGCGGAATGCTGTAGCGCACGCGACGGAACCACACCAGCTGCGGCGTAATCACGTTGCAGGTCATCATCGAAGCGTAAGCCCACCAGTAAGGACCGGTAGCGCGGTTGATGAAAGCATATTGCTCAAATTCAACCTGCGAGTACCAGGCAATGAAGAACTCCGTGATATAAGCCACACCCACGATGGAGCCGGTTACCATCATGATTTTGTTCATGAGGGCGATATGCTCCAGCGTGATGTAATCTTCGAGGCGGAAAACCACGCGGGTAATCAGCATCAGGGTAAGCACCATGGCGAAACCCGAGAAGATTGCACCCGCAACGAAGTAGGGCGGGAAGATGGTGGTGTGCCAGCCCGGTACTACCGAGGTAGCAAAGTCCATCGATACAATGGTGTGTACCGAAAGTACCAGCGGGGTCGAAACACCGGCCAGAATCAGCGAAACCGTTTCGTAACGCGACCAGGCTTTGGCCGAGCCTTTCCAGCCAAAGCTCAGCATGGAGTAGCTGAACTTGGCGATTGGGCCCTTGGCACGGTCACGAATCGAAGCGAAGTCGGGAATCAGACCGATGTACCAGAACACCAGCGACACGGTGAAGTAGGTCGAGATGGCGAATACGTCCCAGAGCAGGGGCGAGTTGAAGTTGGCCCACAGCGAACCCAGCGTGTTTTGCAATGGGAATACGTAGAATGCCAACCACGGACGGCCCATGTGCAACACCGGGAACATGGCGGCGCAGATTACGGCGAAGATGGTCATGGCTTCGGCGGCGCGGTTGATGGAGCTCCGCCATTTCTGACGGAACAACAGCAGTACGGCCGAAATCAGCGTACCGGCGTGGCCGATACCTACCCACCACACGAAGTTGGTGATGTCCCAGGCCCAGTTCACGGTTTTGTTCAGGCCCCACTCGCCGATGCCGTACCATACGGTGCGGTATACGGAGTAGAAGAACACTCCCAGGAAGAACAGCGCCACGCTCAGAGCGGCCATCCAACGGAGGTTGGGCTTGGCTTCGACCTGATAGCAGATGTCTTGCGTTACGTCGTGTAACGTCTTACCGCCAGTTACGAGCGGCTCGCGTACGGCTGATACGTGCTGCATAGTTGATATAGATTAAGCGTTTTCTTAAGCTTCTTGGCCGAAGAACTCCGACTCAGAGTTCCGAATCTTCGTCAGGTACGTCACGTTCGGCTGCACGTTGATGGAGTCGAGCGAGTGGAAAGCGCGCTCACCATCTTCACGACGGAGAAGCTGGCTGATGCGGCTCTTCGGGTCTTTCATATCACCGAACACGATGGCGTCGGTGGGGCACGACTGGGCGCAGGCGGTTACAATCTCGCCATCAACCGGGCGGCGCTTCTGCTTTTTAGCTTCGAGCTTACCGAGCTGAATGCGCTGCACACAGAACGAGCATTTTTCCATCACACCACGGGCACGAACCGTCACGTCCGGGTTCAGCACCATGCGGCCAAGGTCGGTGAACATATGGCCGTTCACGATTTCAAACTTCTCATTCGAGTAGTACGAGAACCAGTTGAAGCGACGCACTTTATACGGGCAGTTGTTGGCGCAGTAGCGCGTACCGATGCAACGGTTGTAGGTCATCTGGTTGAGACCTTCCGAGCTGTGTGTGGTAGCCAGTACCGGGCACACCGTTTCGCAGGGTGCGTGGTTGCACTGCTGGCACATCATCGGCTGGAAAATAACCTGCGGGTTCTCCGAAGGGTCTTCCATGGCGGCGTAAGTAGCCACTTTGCCTTTGGTATCGAAGTCGCTCTTGTGCGTATCCGAGCTATAGTAGCGGTCGATACGCATCCAGTGCATCTCGCGGCGGTTGATAACCTGCTGCTTGCCCACTACGGCGGTATTGTTTTCGGTCTGGCAACCAATCACACACGAGCCGCAGCCAATGCACGAGTTGAGGTCCACGGCCATGCCCCAGTGGTGGTTGTTATACTGATAGTCCTGCCACAGCGATACTTTGCTGGGGGCTTCCATGCCATCGGGCGTAGAAACTTTTTCGTACTCAGTTACTTCTTTCGGGTTCTTCTTGTAGTTGGCCAGCGTATTCTCCTGCACTACCGGGCGGCGGTCCATCAGCGTTTGGTGCGTCTGGGTCTGCGCGATGGGCGAGGTTGCGCTGGTCTTCTCCAGCGTCACCACGTTCATATACTGAATACCATTGGCCATCAATGCCAGCGGAGCAGCATTTTCGCCTACTTTATCACCGGCTTTGCCAGCCATTGTACGGCCGTAGCCGAGAGCAATGCTCACGGTACCGTTGGTTTGGCCGGGCTGAATCAACACGGGCAGCTCAATGCTGTGGCCGTTAGCCGTCACTTTTACTACGTCGCCCTGCTCCCACTTGTTGGTAATAGCCATGGCGCGGGGTATAGCTACATAGTTACCCCAGGTTGCTTTCGAAATCGGGTCGGGCAACTCTTGCAGGAAGGGGTTATTGGCTTCGCAGCCGGTGGCGCTCAAGCCTACTTTCTCGTAGAGAGCCAGCTCAACGCCGTTCTGCTTGGCAGCACCGCTTAGCTGCGAGGCAGCAGCGGCAGCGCTCATCGCTGTCATGGCGGGAGCGGCGGGCAGAGCGGTGCCCATGGCCACGCCGTCATGCACTACTTTATCCCAAGCCGCATCGGTGGGAGTAATGCCGCGCCAGTTGGCGCGCAGGAAACGGTAATAAGTCGTGTTGTTGCCAGCCCAATGCAACAGGCTCTCCTGCGCCTGGCGGGTTGTGAACAGCGGCGTAATAACGGGCTGCGACAAGCTGAGGAAACCCGTCTTGGGCTCAAAGTCGTTCCACGACTCCAGCCAGTGGTTGTCGGGAGCAGAGTATTGGCAGAGGCTGCCGGTTTCGTCCAGACGGTCGTTGAACGAAATGGTCAGCGGCACTTTGGCAATGCCTGCCTTCACCTTATCGCCCATCGGGTGGTTGAACACCGGGTTGGCATTGTAGAAAATCACGGCGCCTACGCTGCCATTATTCATATCGTTCACCAGCGCGGCCATGCGGGCGTCGTCGCCTTGGCGCACGTTGCTCGAAGCCGTACCGATGGTAGTGCCTCCATTGCCGAGGGCTTGGTTGATGGCGGTAACCAACGACTGCACAGCCGGGTCGTTCGAACCCGAAACCACTAAACCAGCGCTGCCGCTTGCCTTCAGCTCAGCGGCGGCGGTAGCCAGCTGCTTGCCATAGGGCGTGGAGGTTGAAACACTGCCGCCGCTTACTACAGCGTTATACAGCGCCAGCGCGATGGCGCCCTGCTGCGAAGGCTTCACCGGCACACGCACGTCGGCGTTGGAGCCGGTGAGCGACATGGCAGTCTCGAACTGGAAGTGGCGCGACATGGTGCGCTTATTCGTGCTCACCTTGCGGTTTACCACGTACTGCTTGGCATACTCAACCGGCGAAATCCAGGTGCCAAGAAAATCGGCCCCGAGGCTCACGATGACGTTGGCTTTGCTGAAATCGTAGCCGGGCACCACACCACCGTTGGCTTGCAGCAGGCCGGTGGCCGACTGCGCGTCATACATAACGTGGGTAGTGTTGGGGTAGCGGGCAGCGAATTCGGCAATTGCCTTCTTCGTGCTGGGGCTGATAATCGTGTGCGACACGATGGCAATGCGGCCCGTGGTACCCGCCAGCTTCGTGCGGATTTCCTGGTCTACCTGCTTCATCTCAGCCTTCTGGCCTTTGATGGCGAAGTGCTGCAGACGGCCACCGTCGTACAGGCTCAGCACGGCGGCTTGAGCGCGGGCCGACAGACCACCTTTGGTGATGGGCGACTCGGGGTTACCCTCCAGCTTAATCGGCCGGCCTTCGCGGGCTTTTACCAATACGGCGTTGTAGTCCGAGCCAGTGAAGTATGTAGAAGCGTAGAAGTTGGAAATGAGCGGGTCAATTTCCTCGGGCTTGTTCAGATACGGAATGGCTTTGATAACCGGCGTCT
Source organism: Hymenobacter artigasi (assembly GCF_012275535.1). Lineage (GTDB taxonomy): Bacteria > Bacteroidota > Bacteroidia > Cytophagales > Hymenobacteraceae > Hymenobacter > Hymenobacter artigasi. The sequence continues at coordinate 53,331 of NZ_JAAVTK010000018.1, forward strand.
CGCACGAAGCAAGTACGGCGGCACCTACGCCGAAACCCATTAGCTTGAGGAAGTCGCGGCGGGGAGCCGAGGTATCATCCTTGCTCTCATGGCTCTCCTTTACCGGCATGAACTCGGCAAAGGCCGATTGCATGAACTCCGGGGCGCTTTCCAGTTCCTCAATTCCTTTCCAGTACTTCATTTTTGGGGACTTAGGGACTCGGCAGCTTGGGACTTGGCCCACAGCCGCGAGGTACTTGAATTTATAAGCGAAGTCGTTTTTATTGGGGTAGGATAACGGGTAGAATCCAAGGAAATCAAGTTTCCACGACTCTACCCGTTAGCCAATTAGTAGTGGCACTTCGAGCACTCGGTGCCGCCGTTCGACGATACGGTGAAGGGAGCGCCGGCATTCTTGGTGTCGTGCAGCTTCACGAGGTTGTCGTAGTACTTGTTGTCTTTCGTGTTGAGGGGCATCTCGCGGTGGCAGTTGATGCACCAGCCCATGGTGAGGGCCGAATATTGGTAAACCACTTCCATGTTCTGGATTGGGCCGTGGCAGGTCTGGCACTGGAGGCCAGCCACCTGCGTGTGCTGCGAGTGGTTGAAGTACGCCAGGTCAGGCAGGTTGTGAATACGAACCCACTGAATCGGCTGTTTACGCTCGATGGCGCGGTAAATTTTCTTGATTTCGGGCGACTCCGTCTTAATCTGCGAGTGGCAGTTCATACAGATGTTGGCCGAAGGAATGTTGGCCGACTTGCTCTTGTACACCGACGTGTGGCAGTAGGCGCAGTTAATCTGGTTGGTACCGGCGTGCAGCTTGTGCGAGAAAGCAATGGGCTGCGTGGGCTGGTAACCTTGGTTCAGGCCAACGGCCATCACGCTTTGTACGCCTTCGTAAAGTAAAACCAGCGCGAAAACGACACCTACAATACCACGCAGCACGGGCGAGCGGTAAAACTTACCCCAGTCGAAGCGCTGCTCCAGAATTTCGATGTCGCGGCCGTCGAGGTCTTTGCGACCACGCAGCACGTCTTTCATCAGATTACCAATGATAACGAGCGTTACCACCAGCACAATCAGCACAACTACAAGGACAATGAGGAGGATGTCCATGTATTTGCCAGCGCCGGCTTCGGCACCACTGCCAGCAGCGGCCCCGTCAGCAGCAGGAGCGTTTCCGGCGGTAACACCGGCTACAGCGGCGGTTTTACCTTCTTCCGAAGTGATGTAAGCAACGATGGAAGTAATTTCCTTGTCCGACAGAGCAAAGGAGGGCATCTGCTGCTTATTGAATTTGTTGTAGAGCGCTACGGCATACTCATCGCCGCTGGCTACTACTTTGCTGGAGTTCTTAATCCAGGGCAAAAGCCAGGAGATGGGGCGACGCTTAGTGATGCCCCCGAGGGCGGGACCAACTACCTGCTCGTTAATGGCATGGCACTGGGCGCAATTGCCTTTGAAGAGGGCATCGCCGGCGGCGATAGCGGCGGCGTCACCGCCACCGGCAGCCGGGGCAGCAACGGTTGCGGGCGTAGCGGCAGCCGTGGCACCGGGGGTTACCCCCTCTTTTTTCACGGTGGCAGCTTCCTGGGCCGAAGCCTGCTGGATGCCGGCAAACGTGAGCACTAGCGCCAGCAACAGATGAGGTAAGGAACGAAGTCGAATGCTATTCATAAGAAAATAGACGGTAAAACGAAACGCTAGGGCATTTCAAGGCCACAAATGTAGGTCAGGAATCGTAGGCGGCAAAAACTGAAATACAATTTCCGGGCATTGGCAGCCGTTTACATTGGCCCTTTTGCGGGCTTTTAGCGGCCAGGCAGACGATAAATGGCATCGGATAACGGGGGCTTAACAGCGACAAGAAGCAGCTGACAGCCATAGGTTAGGCGGTGATTTCTAAAGTACTAAATCGCAACTACTGACCGTGTGATTTGTTAGCTCGCGCCGAGGATTCAGCCGGATATTTTTCCTGTGGCGGACGAATTCAAGAGCTAGATTTTACCACCCTCCTACTCCTTATATATATAGGTTACACCAGCCCATGCTGCGGCTAACGAAGTTGCTGCCTGAGGAGTAAGCCCCGAGCATGGGAGAGGAATTAACGGGTATGAATGCTATACCCTTGGCAATGTGCCGGAAAGTCAGTACCTTTGCGCCCCAATCAATTTTTTTCACCCACAATTCACCCCCATCGTAATGGAACAAAGAAATTACGAGACGGTCTTCATCGTAACTCCCGTATTGAACGAGAGCCAGGTGCAAGAAACGGTCGAGAAGTTCACTCAGGTGCTTAAGGAAAATAGCGCCGCCCTTTTGTCAAACGAAGCCTGGGGCCTGCGCAAGCTGGCTTACCCGATTCAAAAGAAGAACACAGGCTACTATTTCTGCCTGTCGTACACTGGCGAAGGCAACATCGTAGACGTGCTCGAACTGGCTTTCCGCCGCGACGAGCGTGTTATCCGTTTCCTCACGACTGTGCTCGATAAGCACGCCGTGGAGTACAACGCCCGCCGCCGCAACGGCGAAATGAACCAGCAGAAGGCTGCCAAAGAAACCGAAGCCGTAGCCCAATAATTTAGCAACGACATGGCATCTCCCGCATTCAACCGCAACAACGACCGGTCGGCTATGAACAAGCCGCAGGACACTCGTAAGAAATATTGCCGCTTCAAGAAGAACGGCATCAAGTACGTGGACTACAAAGACCCGAACTTCCTGCTGAAGTTTGTGAACGAGCAGGGCCGCGTGCTGCCCCGTCGCCTCACCGGCACCAGCCTGAAATTCCAGCGCAAAGTGACTCAGGCCATCGCTAAGGCCCGCCACTTGGCCCTGATGCCGTACGTAGCCGACGCGTTGAAATAAATTATAAATTTTGAATTATACATTTTGAATTGACTGGGCACGTAAGTCGCTCATTTATGATTCAGAATTTGTAATTTATAATTTCTCTTCAAATGGAAATCATCCTCAAAGACGACGTTAAGGGCCTCGGGTACAAGAACGACATCGTGACCGTGAAATCGGGCTACGGTCGCAACTTCCTGTTGCCGCAGGGTCTGGCCATGCTGGCCGACAAGACGAACAAAAAAATCACGGCCGAGAACGTGCGTCAAGCCGCTCACAAAGCCGACAAAATCAAAGGTGACGCCCAAGCCATTGCCGACCAGGTTGGTAACATGGTATTGGACATCCTCGCTAAGGTGGGTGAAAGCGGCAAAATCTTTGGTCGCGTAACCACTTTGCAATTGGCCGAAGCGCTGAAAGCTAAAGGTGTGGACATCGACCGCAAGCGTTTGTCGTTCGACCAGGAGCCTGCTTCGGCTGGCGACTATACCGCTACGGCTAACCTGCACAAGGAAGTGAAGCACACGATTAACTTCCGCGTAGTAGCCGAGTAGTCTCGGTTTCTTTGCTAGTTTGAAAAAGCCCTGCCTGCCGGTGGGGCTTTTTTTATTCCGGTTCTCGGGCCATAGCCCGGTTACGGGCTATTTTTGCTTTAATGTTTAGAACTGAATTGACAATTGCCCCGGCCACCGGCCAGCTGACGCGCACGGCGCGGGTGCTCACCATGGGCTCGTGCTTCGCCGACAGCATTGGGGAGCGGCTGGTTTCCAACAAGATAGAGGCGCGGGTGAACCCGTTTGGCACCGTGTTTCAGCCGCTGGCGCTGGCCCGGCTGCTACGGGCCGCCGCTGGCGAAGACGTGGATTGGCAGCGGCACCTAGTGCAGGCCCGCGGCCGCTGGCAGAGCTACGACCTGCACGGCAGCATTGGGGCCGATTCGCCGGTGGAGCTGCTGCAGCACATCCAGGAGTTGGTGCGGCAAACGGGCGAGTTTCTGCGCAATACCGATGTGGTGCTGCTGACGCTGGGCACGGCCTGGGCCTACCGCCTGCGCGAAACCGGCGAGCTGGTGAGCAACTGCCACAAGCAGTCGAGCGACCTGTTTGTGCGCGAGCTGCTGACGCCGGATGAAATCATCAACGCCTTGGCAGAAACGCACGCTTACCTGCGCCGCATAAACCCGGAGCTACGCTTTGTACTGACGGTGAGCCCTGTGCGGCATTTAAAAGATACGCTGCCGCTGAACTCGGTGAGCAAGTCGGTACTGCGGCTGGCTACGCACATTGTGAGCGACCTGCTGCCGGGCGTGGCTTACTTTCCGGCTTACGAGCTGCTAGTGGATGATTTGCGTGACTACCGCTTTTACGCGGCGGATATGCTGCATCCGTCGGAAGTGGCGGAGGACTACATCTGGGAGAAGTTTACCCGCACGTATTTCGACGCTGATTTTGGGCGTTTCCGCAAGGAGTGGGCGGCTGTTCGGCAGTCGCTGGGCCACCGGCCGCTGCATGAGGGCGCACCCGAGCACCGGCAGTTCCTGGAGAGTACCCGCGAAAAGCTGGAGCAGCTTAGCCTACGGAAAGTGGACGTGGCTTATGAGCTGCGCACGGTGCAAACGCGCATTGCGGCACTTCCAGAGCCGTTGCAGCCGCAACCGACGGCCGATTTGGACGATGATGAGGAGCGGATTGATATTGGCGAGGGCTCGGTAGCGACACGCGTAGCTCCGGCTGGTGAAGCTGCAACACCTGAAACGGAACAATCAGCTAACGATAATGCTAACGGCCGCCCACCTCGTTTGTCGCCGGAAGAATTCCGGGCGCAGCGAACGGGCCGTTCGGGCCGACCTGAGCGCGGGCGGCGTGACGGCCGTGGTAAAGGTCAGGTGGCCTCGCTTACCGAAACAGAAGCATTCCAGGCCGCGAGTTTTGGGGAAGCAGACGAATTTGCGCAACAGCCCTTCCTCGGCGATGAGGGTGCGGCATCGGCAGAGCTAACTCCTGTGGCGGCTGCGCCCGAAGCAACCATTGGCGCACCTGTTTCGGAACAGGATGCGGATGACCAGGAGCCCGGCCGCAAGAAGAAACGCCGCTCGCGCGGTGGAGCCAAGCGCACCGCACGCAAGCACGCCCTGCGCCTCGCCGCCGAATCGGAGGTGGATGAAAGCCAGCTGCCAGCCTCGGAAGCGGCTTTGGAAGCGGCGGCCGGCGCATTACCCAACGAGCCGGGCATTCGTCCGGATGCGCAGAAATCGAGCGTTATCACCAAATCGCAGCCGGTGAAACGGGGTGGCCGACGCAATGAGCCGGGTCGCGTGCCGCGCGTGGAGCTGTTTGCCGCTCCGGCAGCCGATACGGATTTCGCTACGGAAGCACCTGCTATTCAGGCCGGAGTACCGACGCCGATTGATTTTGCCCCGACGATGGATGCACCGCAGGTAGTGAGCAGCGATGCGGAGGCAGATTTGACTGCTTCCGGCGCTCCTTCCCGCAACAGCCGCAATCGGAACAAGAAAAAGGCCCGCAAACAAGCGGCTGATACCAATACGGCGGGTAGCATCGAGTCGGGTGATTCTGGCCTAGATACCAATCAGCCATTGCCGGTTGCTGGTAGTGAGCAGCCTGCTGCGCCCCGCGAATCGGAGCCGGCCCTTGACAGCCAGCGCGGAAATACGCGACAGCCGCAGGAAACAGTGGCAGCGCTGCCGGTAAGCGGGCAGGCTACTGCCGCCGTTTCAGCGGTGACCGCCGATGCTGCTGATACTGGTGAAGCCTCCGTGGCAAAGCCAGCCGCGGCCAAGCGCACGGGGCGTAAGAGCCGGGCCGCGATTGGTGGCCGGGCGGAAAAGCCAGCCGTTGATACGCCGGTAATTCCGGTGATGGACCCTACGATTGTTCGTACGCAAGTGGCTGCCGGCCGCATGATGGGCTCCTCGGCCACGCTGGTAGCGCAGACTCCCACGCCGAAAGCGGCTGCGACCAAAGCGGTAGCACCCAAGGCTGCTACGGCTAAAGTGGTAACACCGGTAGCGCCTAAAGCTGCCGTGGCTAAGGCGGCTACTCCGAAAGCTAAACCGGCTAAAGCGGCTGTAGTAGTACCAACGGCTGCCCTGCCTGGCGCACCGGTGGCGGCAACTGCTACGCCCGCTACAACGACTCCAGCCCCTTCAGCATCGAAGCGTAAACCGGCCGCGAAAGCCAAGGCTGTGGCGGCTCCGGTTTCGCCCGCAGCGCAGGAGCCGGTTGCTGCTACGAAAGTGGCCCCGGTAGCTGCAATTAAGGCCAAATCAGCTAAGATGGCTCCGAAGCCTGTTGCTGCGGCAGTTGAAAAGAAGGTGGTGGAGGCAGCTAAGGTGGTACCCAAAAAGGCGGCAGCTAAAACGGCTCCTAAAGTGGTTCTGAAGGCATCAGCGACCAAAGTAGCTGCTCCGAAAAAAGCAGTAGCCAAGGCTGATAAAGCGGCCCAGCCAGCGGCCAAGACGGCGGCTAAACCCAAAACACCTAAAAAGTCAGCTTAGCTTTCAGATTTTAGGCTGGTGAAACCCGGTTAGTTGCGTTATTTATTTCCCAGGCCCGGCTTTTTTCGCCGGGTTTGGTGTTTCAGCACCTCCCCTACTCCGCTTCTATATGGCCCACGCTGCTTCGCACACCAACCGCCTCGCCCAGGAAACCAGCCCTTATCTGCAACAGCACGCCCACAATCCCGTAGACTGGTACCCGTGGGGCCCAGAGGCGCTAAACCGCGCCCAGGCCGAACAGAAGCCTATTTTGGTAAGCATTGGCTACGCGGCCTGCCACTGGTGCCACGTAATGGAGCGCGAATCGTTCGAGAACGAGGCCGTGGCGGCGGTAATGAATGCGCATTTTGTGTGCATCAAGGTTGACCGCGAGGAGCGGCCCGACGTGGACCAGATTTACATGGATGCGCTGCACGCCATGGGTTTGCAGGGCGGCTGGCCGCTGAACGTGTTTCTGACTGCTGATGCCAAGCCGTTTTACGGCGGCACCTACTTCCCGCAGGGCAACTGGACCAAGCTGCTCACCAACATCGGCCAGGCCTACGCTGGTGAGCACCGCGCCGAGCTGGAGCAGTCGGCCGAGCGGTTTGTGGAAGTGATTGGCAAGAGCGAGCTGGCCAAGTATGGCGGGCACAACCGCAACGCGGCTCAGGAAGCCGACTATACGGCGCTGGAGGCCATTGGCGTAGCGCCGGAAACCGGCCCGGCCGGCGTTTCCGAAGAGGAATTCAAGCTACTGGTGTATAATCTGAGTACCAGCTTCGACCGTGAGCGCGGCGGCACGAACCGCGCCCCGAAGTTTCCGATGCCTAGTATCTGGCGGTTTTTGCTGCGGGCACATGCCATTAGCGGCAGCCGGGCCGTGCTGGACCAGGCGGTGCTGACTTTGCGCGAAATGGCCTGGGGCGGCATTTATGACCAGGTGCACGGCGGCTTTGCCCGCTACTCGGTAGATGGCGAGTGGCTGGCCCCGCACTTCGAGAAGATGTTGTATGACAGTGGCCAGCTGGTGAGCCTGTACAGCGAAGCCTTCCAGCTGACGCAGGACGAGCTTTTCCGGGAAACGGTGTACGATACCATCGAATTTATCCGGCTGGAGCTGACCAATGATGAGGGCGGCTTCTATTCGTCGCTCGATGCCGACAGCGAGGGCGAGGAAGGCAAGTTTTACGTTTTTACGAAGGAGGAACTGCGCGGGATTCTGGGCAATGAGGAACCGCTGTTTTCCGAATACTACAACTGCACGGCCGTGGGCAACTGGGAGCACGGCCGCAACATCCTGCACCGCCGCGAAACCGATGCAGACTTTGCAGCCGCTCACCAACTGGCACCGGGTATTCTGCCCGAGCTGGTGACGGGCTGGAAGCAGAAAATAATGGCCGTGCGGGCCAGCCGCGTGCGCCCTGGCCTCGATGATAAGGTGCTCACCGGCTGGAATGCGCTCATGCTGCAAGGCCTGACGGATGCCTACCGGGCGTTCGGCGAGCCCGAATTCCTGGCCATGGCCGAGCACAACGCCCGCTTTATTGAAGCCAACCTGCGCAACGGCGCACGCCTGTTTCGGACCTGCAAAGATGGCCGCGCCAGCATCAGCGGCTTCCTGGAAGACTACGCGCTGGTCATTCAGGCATACATCAGCCTTTACGAGGTCACCTTCACTGAAAAGTGGCTGCGCGAGGCCGATGTGCTGACGGAATACGTGCTGGCCAACTTCTTCGACCCCACCGAGACGCTGTTTTTCTACACCGACAGCAACGCGGAGCCACTTATTGCCCGCAAAAAAGAGCTGTTTGATAACGTGATTCCGGCCTCCAACTCCATTATGGCGCACAACCTGCGCCGCCTGGGCCGCCACCTCGAAAAGGCGCAATACACGGACCTGGCGGCCGAGATGCTGCTACAACTACGCCACCTCGTGGTGAAAGAGCCGCAGCACCTCACCAACTGGGCTTCGCTCTACGCTGCGCTGCTGCGGCCGGGCGCCGAAATCGCTATTCAGGGCCCGGAAGCTGACGGGTTCCGCGAAGAGCTGAGCCGCAATTTCCTGTTCGATACGGTGCTGGCCGGCACTGAAGCCGCGTCGGACCTGCCGCTACTGAAGCTGCTGCCCACGCCCACGGATGGCCGCACGGCGGTGCACGTCTGCCGCAACTATGCCTGCCAGGCCCCTGTTTATAACGTAGCCGATGCGCTGGCGGCGCTGTAGCGTGCTGGCTGCGGTTTAGCGCGCCAATTGTGCTGGCCGATGGTAATGCGAGTTTGCAACTCGCTGCCGCAACGCGGCAATTGATGGAGCAGTCGGCGTGAGTCACAGACTCACCTTACAATCGGCCAGCAGTTACGCGCTGCGCGCTAAACTGCGGCCAGCATGCCCGCGATGCCAGCCGGCCATTAGCCCGTGCGCCGGTCTTATCTTTACTATCCGCCCCTACGCTATACCTGTTTTGAGTCTTACGCTTGATTTTATTTCCCCGGCCGCCGCGCCCGCGCCCGACCGGGTGACGCTGTTTGCCGACGTTATTCTGCCCCTACCCTTGCCCCGGCTCTACACCTACCGGGTGCCGTATGAGCTGAACGACAACGTGGTGATTGGTGGGCGTGTCATCGTGCAGTTTGGGGCCAAAAAGACGCTTAGTTGCATTGTGGCGGCTGTGCATGAAACCGCACCCAAGGACTATCAGGCCAAGTACATTCTCGAATTTATTGATGATGCGCCGGTGGTCACGCAGGCACAGCTCAAGCTCTTTCGCTGGATGGCCGACTATTATATGTGTACCATCGGTGAGGTGATAAACGCCGCACTGCCTTCGGCGCTTAAGCTCAGCTCGGAGTCGCGCATTCAGCTGCACCCGGGGTTTTCGCGGGAGGAAAACGAGTACCCGCTCTCCACGCAGGAGGAGCTGATTGTGGACGCGCTGGGCGCAGTGGAAGATGGCAAAGCCCTGACGTTTACCGAAGTGGGTGATTTGCTGGGCATCACGTCCTTCCACAAGGTCATCAAGTCCCTGATGCACAAGGACGTCATTTTCCTCTTTGAGCACACGGCGGATAAGTACGCGCCCAAGGTGGTGAAAAAGGTGCGGCTGGCGCACCATTTCGTATCGGAGGCTTCGCTGGAGCAGCTGTTTGAGCAGCTCACAAGCAAGCCCAAGCAGCTCGATGTGCTGATGAAGTACATGCAGCGCGTGCCCGTGTACCAGAACGAGCACGCCAACCAGAACGGCATTGAGAAAGCCTACCTAGCCAGCAACCCTCACCTTTCGGCATCGGCGGTAAACACGCTCATCAAGAATGGCATACTGGAGCAGTTTGATGTGATTGTGAGCCGCTTTCCGGTCGAAAACGAAGGAGCCATCCACCTGAATTTCGCCCTGACGGAGGCCCAGACCTCGGCGCGGGATGAAATAATGGCGCACTTCGGGGAGAAGGAAATTGTGCTGCTGCACGGCGTGACCGGTGCGGGCAAAACCGAGATTTACATCGACCTCATCCGCAAGGCCATGGAGGGCGGCGGGCAGGTGCTGTACCTGCTGCCCGAAATTGCCCTCACGGCCCAGATTGTGACGCGGCTTATTCGCGTGTTCGGCTCGCGGCTGGGCGTGTACCACTCCAAATTCTCGGATAACGAGCGGGTGGAAGTGTGGAACGGTGTGCTCTCGGGCCGTTTTCAGGTGGTGGTGGGGGTGCGCTCGGCGGTATTTCTGCCGTTCGATAACTTGTCGCTGATAATTGTGGACGAAGAGCACGAGTCGAGCTACAAGCAGTACGACCCCGCCCCGCGCTACAACGCCCGCGAAGTAGCCCTGATGATGGCCAACTTCCAAGGGGCCAAAACCCTGCTGGGCTCGGCCACGCCGGCCGTGGAAACCTACTACCAGGCCAAGCAGGGCCGCTACGGGCTGGTCACGCTCAGCAAGCGCTTCGGCGAGGCCGGCATGCCGGAGGTGGTGCTGGTGGACACCCGCAAAGCCCGCGAGCAGAAAACCATGCACAATCACTTCACCGCCGACCTGCTGGGCGAAGTGGAGCGGACCCTGGGCCGCCAGGAACAGGTGATTCTGTTCCAGAACCGGCGCGGCTACGCGCCCGTATTGGCCTGCCAGGACTGCGGCTGGATACCCAAATGCACCAACTGCGCCGTGAGCCTGAGCTACCACAAGCACAGCCACGAGCTACGCTGCCACTACTGCGGCTACCACGACAGCATGGTAACCCAGTGCCCCGCCTGCGGCTCCCGTGCCGTGAAAACCCAGGGCTTCGGCACCGAGAAGATTGAGGACGACCTCAAAATCATGCTCCCTCAGGCCAATATTCAGCGGATGGACCTGGACACGACCCGCGCCAAAAACAGCTACCAGCAAATCATCGGCGACTTTGAGAAGCAGACCACCAACGTACTGGTAGGCACCCAGATGGTAACCAAAGGCCTGGACTTTGCCAATGTGAGTCTGGTGGGCATCATCAACGCCGACAGCATCATTCATTACCCCGATTTCCGGGCCCACGAGCGGGCCTACCAGATGTTTGTGCAGGTGAGCGGCCGGGCCGGGCGCAAGGGCAAAAAGGGCAAGGTCATCATCCAGACCTCAGACCCCACACAGGTAATTTTCGACAAGGTTATCCGCAACGACTACATCGAGTTTTACAACTACGAAATCGTGCAGCGGCACGAACACGGCTATCCGCCCTTCATGCGCGTCATCAAGATGACGGTGAAGCACATCGACCAAGGCGTGGGCGAAGCCGCCGCTATTTTGCTGACGCAGGAGCTCGTGGACCGGCTGGGCCGCGCCGCCGTGCTGGGGCCGGAAGCACCCTACATATTCCGCATTCGCAATTTCTATCTGCAGGAAATCACCATCAAGCTCGACCGGGCCCACACCGTACTTAAGCAGGCCAAGCAGATGATTTGCGAAGCCATAGATGTGGTGAAGGACCAGAAGGAGTTCCGCCAAGCCCGCCTAGTGGCCGACGTGGACCCAATGTGACCACGGATTTTAGCAGATTTCACGGATTTCGTAGACCGGCGAGTATGTGCCGTCAAAAATTAGAAAGCCCCGACTGCGTTGTGCAATCGGGGCTTTCCGGTAATGGATTACTGGCAGATATTACATCTGGTCAAGCAGCCAGAGGATGATGAAAATCAGGCCGATGATGGCGATGATGGTACCAATCAGGCCGTTGAGCAGGCCCACCAGCAATCCCACGAGCAGCAGGATAATACCGATGCGCAGGTTGCCGCTGATGGCCGCCGTGCTGGATGTTGAGGCCGTGTTATCGTGCTGGCGAACCGAGCCCGATTTCTGCATCAGCTTGTCCATTTTGCGGGTCACCTTGCTCAGGGCCATGCGCTGCACGAGGTTCAGCTTGGGAGCCGGAGCGGCCACAACCGCCATCGGAGCCTGAACGGCTGCGGCGGGCGTTGCAACGCGGGCCGTGGTTTTAGCTGCTGGCGCGGCGGCAACTGCAGCCGGGATGGCGGGCTGCACCGTGGCTACTGCGGCCGGAGCAACAGTGGCAACAGGCTCAGCGGCGGGCATAACGGCCGTTTCGGGCGTGGCGGCGGGCACGGGAGTGGCTACGCGCGTAACGCCGTGGTAGGAGCTGCCCTTTGGCAGCATTGCGTACTCGGAACGGCTGCAGCTACCCAGCGTGAGGGCGCAGGCAGCCAGCGCAACGAGTTTGGCGAAGGGGGGAAAAAAATTCTTCATAAGGGTACGGAGTAAAAAAACTTGAATGCCCATTCTACGGCAAAAATTGTAAATAGGCGATTCTTTGGAAACACTTTGTTTGTCCCATTACTTTTTAAAATCGGTTTTCAGCACGGTTCATGCTACGCTTCAGCATGTTTCCAGTAGCGGCCGGGCTGAACGCCGGCCAACAAATTGCTGTTGAATAGCCCAGATGTGCTTACTTGCAAACCGTATGAAATACTGTTTTTCTACCTGGCAACGGGCTTTGGGCGTAGTGGGAATAGGAACGGGAGCCGGAGTGCTGGTACTGAGCTGCACGCAGCTCCCGGCCGAAACCCGTCCGTCGGCGAGTACTGAGCAGCGCTTGCAGGCCCTGCAGGTAGCCGATACCAGCGGCTACGAAACGGCCTCGCCCCGCGACCCCAACGGCATTGGCACCTATTACCTGGGCCGTCAGATTGCCCACGTAATGGGGCACGAAGGCGCGAGCTGGCTGGAACGCAACGGCCGCCGCCAGGAAGAAGGTACCGACCTGCTCCTGAAAGAGCTAAACCTGAAGCCCACCGATGTGGTGGCCGACATTGGGGCCGGCACGGGCTTTTTCTCGTTTCAATTAGCCAAAAAAGTCCCCAAAGGCCAAGTGCTGGCCGTTGATATTCAACCCGAAATGATTGCGGCGCTGCAGGACAATAAGCGCCGGCTGAAGGTAACCAACGTGCGCTCCGTGCTGGGCACCACCACCAACCCCGGCCTGCCCGCCGATAGCGTGGACCTGGTGCTCATTGTAGATGCCTACCACGAGTTCGACCATCCGCGTGAGATGGGCCGGGCCATTCGGCGGGCGCTGCGCCCCGGCACGGGCCGGCTGGCCCTGGTCGAGTACCGGGCCGAAGACCCCAGCGTGCCCATCAAGCGCATTCATAAGATGAGCATTGGGCAGGCCCGCAAGGAAATGGCCGCCGTGGGCATGGTCCTGGCCGATTCCATTGAAACGCTGCCGCAGCAGCACCTGCTGCTGTTCAGAAAATAGCCCCCCTGGTACCGTAAGCTTCAGCTTGCGACGAGCGGAGCGAGTATAATCGTTGCGGGCGTATCACTCGCTACGCTCGTCGCAAGCTAAAGCTTACGGTACAGTGCGACCTTTGCGGGATGAACCCCGACCCGCGCCTGCTTTCCATTCAGGATTTCACTTATCCGCTGCCCGCCGAGCGCATTGCGCCCGAGCCCCTCCCCGACCGTGCCGCCAGCAAGCTCCTGGTGAGCCGCCACGGCCAGCTCACCGACAAAAACTTCCGCGACCTGCCCGGCGAGCTGCCGGCCGGCGCACTCCTCGTTTTCAACGACACCCGCGTGGTGCGGGCCCGGCTGCTGGCCCGGCGGCCCACCGGCGGGCAGGTCGAGCTGTTTTGCCTGGAGCCCGTGGCCCCGCACCGCAGCCTGGAGTTGGCCCTGCAGCAAACCGGCCACTGCACCTGGCGCTGCCTGGTGGGCAATGGCCGCCGCTGGAAGGAAGGCCCCGTGATGCTGGACTTCACGGCCGCCGATGGTCAGCCCGCGACACTGCATGCCGAGCGCCAGGCGCAGGAAGCCGGCACCGCCCTCATTGATTTTCGCTGGGAGCCGGCCGAGCTGCCTTTTGCCGAGGTGTTGCGCGCCGCCGGCCACCTGCCCCTGCCGCCTTACATTGACAGGCCCGACACGGCTACCGATGCCGTGCGCTACCAGACCGTGTATGCCGCCGCCGAAGGGGCCGTGGCTGCCCCCACCGCCGGCCTGCACTTTACCCCCGAAATCCTGGCTGAGCTACAGGAAAAAGGCTTTGCCACAGGCCACGTTACGCTGCACGTAGGGGCCGGCACGTTCCAGCCCGTGAAGGCCGACCACATGGCCGACCACCCCATGCACACCGAACCCATTCTGGTCACGGCCGGGCTGTTGCGCCAGTTGCTGGCCCATCGGCCCCGGCCGGTGATTGCCGTGGGCACCACCAGCCTGCGCACCCTGGAAACCCTGTATTGGCTGGGTGTGGGCCTGCTGCACGCCGCCGCCGATGCTACCGACCCGACCCCAGCCACCGCGACTGAGCTGCAGGTAGCGCAGTGGCGACCCTACGAAATGGCCGACGCGGCAGCCCGCATCAGCCCCGAAATGGCCCTCACGGCCCTGCTCCAGCACCTCGAAGCCACGGGCACCGATACCCTGCAGGCCAGCACGCGGCTGCTTATCGCACCCGGCTACCAGTTCCGGCTGGTCGATGGGCTTATCACCAATTTTCATCAGCCCGAAAGCACGTTGCTGCTGCTGGTGGCCGCGCTGCTGGGCCCCGGCTGGCGCACAATATATGAGCATGCTTTGAGCCACGGCTACCGGTTTCTGAGCTACGGCGACAGCTCGCTGCTGCTGCCTTGAGGCAGGCAAAAAACGGTTTTCAGGGGCTGGCCCAACTACGGCATACTCCTTGCACCAACCTTTGCCCGTAGGGAGCGTACAAAGCCCTCATAACCCTTTTTCCTTCTTCTGACTCTCATGAAAAAAATAACCCTGTTGCTCGCATTTTCCGCTTTTGCTACTGCTGCTTTTGCGCAAACCACTCCTTCTACGGAAGTTAAAGTGCGCGACAATGGCACCACTAAAGTGGTAACCAAAACCGGCAAAACCAACGTTGGCCAAGCCCTCGACAACACGAAGGATGCCGCCGGCAACGTGGCCCACAAAACGGGTAGCGCCATTAAGCGTGGTGCCCGCAAAACCGGCCATGCTGTGAAACGCGGCACCCAAAAAGTAGGCAATAAAACGGTAGAAGCTACTCAAAAGGCGGAAGCCAAAACCGAATAGTCCTTTCCAAGAACTGTTCCTTTCCGCTTTCCAGCAAGAAGAACCCCGGCCAAGGCCGGGGTTTTTTCTTGCCCGCTTGCGAAGCAAAAGGGCTACTCCGCGCTGGGCTTTTCGCGCACTTCGTGCAGCACTTTTTCTACGATGCTGCGCCCAAACAGGCTGAGGCCCGAATTGAGCACCACTAGGGCTACCGTGCCGGCAGCCACCCATTTTGAAGCGGGCTGGCGCTGGTCTTTCAGGCTGCCGGCCCAGTGCACCATGCTGGCGCCCGCGCCAATGGTGGCCAGCCCCAGCGGGGCAAAAATCAGCCATTTTGATTTATGCGTCATCGAATAAAAAGGGAATAAGGGTGTAATGATGAGCCACGCGCGGCGATTCAGCTTCTGGGCTGTTATCAGCACGTACCTTTCGGCTTTCTGCTTACGCACCGTACCGAGCCGTGTTTCGACTACGGATTCCGCCTTCGCTTTATGACGCCTTACGAACAACTGCTGCACCTCGCCTTCACCGCGCCCAACGACGTGAAGTATTATCTCACCCCCAATGCGTTGCAGGCCTACGACCTGATGCGGAAAGCCCCGCCCGCGCAGCTGCCCTTCCGCTTCGAGCAGGTGCGCCTGGGCCTGGCCCTGAGCTTGCTCAAGCTGGTATCGGAGCTGGGCGACCACGACGAGAGCCGCCAGGTGCTCGACGTGCTGCATCGCGCCCTGAACGAGGCCCGCTCGCCGGAGGACATCGACCGCATTATCGGCCGCGAGGCGCGCTTGTTCGACCGCCTCTACGAAAACCTCTATGTGAACGAAGAAGGCGAAGAGCTGCTCAACCTCTTCGGCCGCACGCTGGATGCCGACGCGCCCGAAGTGCTCGAAGCAGTGGCGCAGGAAGGCGTGGACCTTGCCCGCACCCTCGATTTAGACTCCGACGAGGACGAGTAAATCACCTTTTTTATCCGGAGCATTCCCAATTCAACCCCATTTCTCAACCCCTGCCCATGGCACTTTCCATTCTTGGTTTTATTATTCTGGTGCTGGGGCTGAATGCCAGCCGCTTCTCCGAGCGGCTGGAGCGCCTGCGCGGCGGCCTCATTTTCCTGGGCGGCGCGTTCCTGATTCTGGGGCTGGCCCTGAGCACCATCGTGCAGGTCGGAGTGGGCCAGGTGGGCGTGCAAACGTTGTTTGGGCAGGTGCAAAAGCGGGTGCTGCAACCCGGCCTGAGCACGGTGAACCCGCTGGTGGACGTGACCCGCTTCGACACCCGCACGCAGAACTACACCATGTCGGCGCAGCATGGCGAGGGCTCCCAGGCGGGCGACGACGCCATTCGCGTCCTCTCGGCCGACGGCCTGGAAGTGGTGATTGACCTCACGGTGCTCTACCACGTAGTGCCGGCCCAGGCCCCCAAAATCCTGGCCACCATCGGCGAGGACTACCAGGACAAGATTGTGCGGGCCATTTCGCGCACCCGCATCCGCGACAACGCGGTTTATTACGATGCCGTGGCGCTGTACTCCACGCGCCGCGAGGAGTTCCAGACCCGCATTCTGGCCGCCATTGAGAAGGATTTCCGGACCAACGGCCTGCAGCTCGACCAGCTGCTCATCCGCAACATTCAATTGCCCGAGTCGGTGAAACGTAGCATCGAAAGCAAGATTTCGGCCGAACAGGACGCGCAGAAAATGCAGTTCGTGCTGCAAAAGGAAAAGCAGGAAGCCGAGCGCAAGCGCGTGGAAGCCCAGGGCATTTCCGACTACCAGCGCATCGTGAACACTGAGCTAAGCGACAAGCTGCTGCAGTACGAAACCATCAAGGCCAACCAGGCCATTGCCACTTCGCCCAATGCCAAGGTTATCATCATGGGCGGCGGGCGTGGCGCTACGCCGCAGCTGCTGATTGGCGATAAGTAGCACCATATCTGCATTCACAAAAAAAAGCCCTGGCAGTGTGCCTTGTCCTTACCCAAAACTCAGAAAGCGCCGGCCAGTAGGTCGGCGCTTTTTTTGTGGGCGGGTAGTAGCTTTCGGACATGAGCATTTCAACAGG
>NZ_JAAVTK010000019.1 GCF_012275535.1 Hymenobacter artigasi
GGCACTCAACGAGCCCGGCGCTCATTTGGAGTTGGTTCAAGCGTAATGCTTTTCAAAAAAGTCAGCTCTGGCCGGTCGTTTATAAAATGACTTTTCCTCAACCGGTACGATGCACCACTATAACCAAGGACATGGAGTAGATGAAACGTGTACATACCTTTAGACCCCAAATGCCGGTTTTTAGATACTCAGTCTAGAATTCATAACTCACAAGGGCGTTTAACACAAATGAAACAACCCTCTACCCTGCTTGCTGGAATCAGTCTTTTCGCATTCTCTGCCTTCTTTATTTCAGCATGCTCCACCACCCCTGAAAAGGCTGCCACCGTCGGTGCCGCAGATGGCAAAGTTTACTATCCGCAAATGAGCGATAGCATAGCCATGACGGCCATCTTCAAGTCCAGATTGATAGACACGACTTACTTAGGGGCTGGGCCTCAGGCAGGGCAGATTGATGAGGTGACGGCACATTGGGGATGGCGAGCAGCAAACCTGGATAGCCTAAAGGAGCGGTATCCAAAAGCTATTCTCGACCAAAAGATTACAGGGCCTATTCCTGTTTACTATACCATCGGAAACGTTCGTGAAACGGAGAAGAAATTCGATGTTACATACACAGCCGCGTTGCCTGATTCACCGCAGTTTCGTGGTGACCTTGATGACAACAAGGGAGCCGCCCAATTCTTAAAAAACGAAAAGGGGTGGTATTTGGCGGGTAATGTTTACAACACGTTGGCAGCCGAACAACGCAAAGACGTAATACGGATAAAGAAGGCTCTTGAAGCACCCTCTGGCCCCCAAGGCACCGGTTTATTTAACGGAGTCGGGGACACAAAAGAGTTCATCGGCAAAGTCGGCAATCTAGAAGCACGGTATAAGCTGACCATGGAGGACGAATTAGTAGTCAAAGGCTCATACTACTATACAAACCGGCCCGGCAAAGTATACACCCTACAGGGGAAGCTGCTGCTTGATGGAACAGACTTGACTTTAACGGAATATACCGGCGACGACGACACAGCTGAATGCTCGCTTAAGCTTACGGGTAATTGCTACACGGGGGTAATGCATAACAAGGACGCCGCCGCTCGTTCATTTAAAATGACTATTTGTGCCCAAGCATCGCAGCTTCACACAACCAGTGGAAAAGCAGCGGAAGCAACAGAACGTGAGCAGAGCAACACTACTACTGCCCTGACCAACGAAGAAGCCCACCGGGCGCTTTCTGCGGAGCTTTGCGACTGTGAGCGGGCTGACCATCAAGCAAGGATGGAATCACTGCGCTTTCTTGATACTCCGGCTGGTATTGCATCCCTTCGTGATACGCACGATGCCATTGACCTTGCTTTAGGAGCTTCATCTCCAAATAAGCTGAGGCCTGCGGCAGACCAAACTACCACTCGTAAAGATGACTTAGGTATGCGTGAGTCAACTACAGGGCGCAGCTCGGGCACAGGGCCAAACCGTGCCATCGCAGCATGTAAAGAGCGGGCTAAAAGCAAGCCTGTTTACCACGCTGTCAGGTTTGACGCATATGATGAGCCTAATGCGCTATCAAAATCAAATGGGAAAATTGAGGGCAATTTTTATAATAATGTTGTCGAACCATTTGTCAAGGCTCAGGTCAGGGCTGGAAAGCTTAAGGTTGGCCTGTAGTTAAAAAAAGGTTGTTCAATCATTTGCTGAAGTAAGAGGTCAAGCGTTTATATAAGGAGTGCAGGTTCTGCACTTCAGCGGCTTTAGCTAAGTAGCGGGCAAAACCACGTATTACTTCGCTCAGTATAACTGTTCAGGCCACGGGCATCATCCAGGAAAAGCGCCGATTTAAGTTAACGTACCAGTAGCTTGCCGACCACCTGAACCAGCACCACCTCACCACACTACCTGGCTGCCAGTGGACGCCCAGTGCTGCGCAATGGCTGAATGTTAATTGAGACACGTGAACCAGTCATCAATATGCTATACCACCGAGACGAAAATTGATTTTTGCCAGTATATCATGCTCTTACTCGAGATAAGGCTCCGGCTCCCGTGTACACGCCCGGAAGCCTCCGGCACTCTTTCAGCCCATTTTATAGGTCCGGTCGTAGCGATGCTGGTAGCGGTTTAGCTCCGAGTTGTAAAAGCCCCATTCCTTTTCGTTGATGCGCACCCCTTTCACCCGGCCGGCCCGCCGCGCTTTGCGGATGCCCTCCGGGGTCATGCCCAGGTGCGCGGCGGCCCGCCGCACATTCAGGATTTCATCCGGGGGCAGCGCCGCTTTATCTTTGGACCGCTCCTGCTCGGCTGTTTCCAGACGTGCCAGTCGTTCAAGTACCTCTTTCCATTCGGATTCGGGAATCAACAAAAAAGCTTGCATGGCATCTGCGCGTAGGGGTTGAACATCTACCGCGCCGGCCCTGGTCAGCAATCGGGACCGGCTACCCACTAAGTTAATCAGGGATAAATGCCTAGTTTACCGGCTGAATTATTCCCCATTTCCCTTTTGCCATGACCACGGAGCAACTGGAAAGCCTGTTGGCGCAAGGCGAAGGCATCAGCATCGAGTTCAAGCAGGCCCGGCAGCCAGTGAGGCCGCCCTGGCCGGAGCCCGGCAACGGCTGCTCCCCCTGGCGGTGGCCGCGGGGGTAGCGGAGCGGCTGCGGCTGGAAGTAGACCAGCTGGCGGCCACGGGCCCATCGACCACGGCGGCGCTGGCCCGGCAGCTGGGTGTGACCGAGCGCACGGTCAGGCGGGACTTTGAACTCTTACGCCAGGCCGGAATCATTGAGGCGGCGGCGGTGGCGGCCCACTATCAACTACTGGGTTAGAAGGATAAAGAACCAGCCCGTGTCCGGGCCACGGACATGCGTGTCCGCGGCCCGGACACGGGCGTTCGCCGGTTGGCCGGGGGCGCTACTCCCCTACCCACTCCAGCTGCCGGCGGCTTTCGAAACCGCCCCGGGTCTGGCGGCGCTGCTGCTGCACCGCGTGCACTTGGGCCTGCGTAAACCCGTACGTGGTGAGTAGCGCCTCCACTACTTCCAGCACGTCGGCCAGCTCGGTGAGTAGCTCCTCGGACATAGCGGCCTGCACTTCAAGTGCCTCTTCAACCAGCTTGGCCCGCAAGGCGACGAGGAATACTGGCTTGGTGAGCACCGTAGTGCGGCACTGGCGGCCAGATTCAGCAATGATGACGGGAATGCGGTCGCGTACGAGCTTGGGGTATGGCATGAGTTAGAAACGCTGGACGAAGCGGGCGGCGGCCACGTCGTCGATGAACCGCACGGCGCGGCTGGCCAGCATGGCGGCGAAGGTATGGTCGGTGCGCAGGCCGGCGAAGCGCAGGGCCGCATCCTCACGCACCGCTTTCTGTAGCGCAGCCGATTGATGGTAGGTGCGGTAAGCGGCGGCCAGCAATGGCTCGGCGGCGGCCAGACGCTTGGTGTCGGGCACTTTGTCGCGCTTGATGTGCTGATTGAAGTCGCGGTCCACAGGTAGCAGATTCCAGAGCTCGTTGACGGGGTACACGGCCAGGGGCAGCAGGTGGTCCAGGTCGTAGTGCTGCGGCTGGGTGAGGTGCTTCCGCGTCCAGGGGCATATGAAGTGGTGGTCTTCGTGCAGCAGAATATCGACCTGGTTGCGCTCCCAGGAAAGCGGCCGGCGGTTGTCGGGGCGGGCGGTGAGCAGGGTGTAAACCGCGCCGCGGCCGGCCGGGCCAGCATCTTGGGTGACGCCTTCAGTGAAGAGGCACCACTCGTGCAGGCAGAGGGCTTCGACGTAGAGCGAGAGCCGATGGAAAGCTTCCCACAGGCTGGCCGGTACCACGAGGCAGGTATCCTGGGGCTGGGTACCGGGCAGGGGCAGCACGGTGGGCGGCAACTGGTCGTAGCGGGCGGGCGCATCAAACACCGACCAGTGGCCCGGGCCGGCGTACTTGATGGGCATCTGAATGGCCTTAGCGGTGGCGGCCACGGTTTGCCGGTAGGCCTGCTGCAGCGCGGGCGGGTAGGTGGCCCGCCGGCGGGGCGTGCGCATCTCCGTGAGCAGAAAGAAGCCATCGGCGGGCTGGGGCGGGAGCTGCACCAGCTGCTGCCACGCGGCGCGCAGGCTGGTGAGGGCCGGGCGAAAGGCGATGTCGTTGCGGGTGGCTTCGGCACGGATAGCGCGAGCACCCTGGTAGATGGGGTGCTGCGCGTCGGCAAAGGGCCAGTAGTAAGCCACCCACAGCTCGGCCAGGCGGTTCAACGGCACGGCGACGGGCTGGCCCTGACGGGCTACGTCAGGATACATCAGCACCACGTCGTTGATGGCCCGCAGCAAGGCAATCTTGTAGCTGGTGGTCTTGTTGTCGTGCTTGAGGATGGTAGCAATAGCTTGCTCACCGGGTATGACGGACATTGGCATTGATTAATTGCGGTAGTCGGCCTTGAATGACTGCGTGGCCAGCAGGAAGTGGGCCACCTCGGAGAGCAGCGCTTTTTTCTCGCCGTGGGAGAGTTCGTCGAACCCAGTGGCTGACATCCTGGACCTGCGGACGGCCTGCACCTGGTCGTAGTGTCCTTTGGTGCCCTTCTTAATCATGTAATCATAGGCCCCCAGCTTGAAATGAGTAGCCGACTTCCTGGCAAAGCGGTCGACCTCGCTACCTGATACAACCCCGCGCAATAGCAACTGACTGGTGGCACCCTGGGCGTTGTCCAGCAGCATTGAGAAGGTGTTGCCCACCGCCCGGATGGTCATAAAGGTATGGTCCCCCTCGATATTGCACCTGCGGTCAACCTGAGCCGACAAGTAGTCGGCCAGGACCTGGCCAAAAGGCTGCTGCTGGAACCTAATTTCCTCGTCGGACAGCGACTTGGCCGGTGCCTTTATTTCTGGTGTCACCGGCTTTGGCTCCGCAGCAGCCGGTTTGACTGGCGCGGGAGGCCCCCCGATTTCATGCGGGGTGATGAAGTTCTCGATAAACAAGCGTAATTCCTCAATCTCGGCCGGCGTTTCGAGTTGCCCCCCAATCTCGATGGAATTGCCGATGGAACTGCTCAGTAGGTTGAGGGAGGCAATGATGCCGGTGGACTCGTTGAAGTAGAGCTTGGCGTGCAGGTTGGGAATCAGGCGGGGCGTAATGCCCATATCAAGCACTTGCTGCCTGCTGACCTTGCTGTCGGTGTTGGAATCTTCCCGGATGTAGAAGTCAATTTTCACGCCCTTTTGCCGGGCCGCTACAATGGCGGCAGATACCTGCTTGGTGTAGGCCAGGTTCACGTAGGGGGAAACCAACACCAGCTCCTTCTTAGCCGTCAGAATGACGTTCATCAGCTTGCTCTGAATGTCGTGCGACTGAATGATTTTCATATTGACAGAGGCGACGCGGGGTGCCAGCGTCGAAGGAGGATTGACTCGGGGTTATGGAAGGTCAAACCAGGGTGGGGCAAGGCGAGCTACCTGACTGAGAAACCGCCGATGAAAGTAAAATCAGCTGCACCGGTATCATGAGCGGGGATAGCAGTCGATGGTAAGGATACCCTGAAAGGATATGCCCCGCCTATTTGCACTCCTGAACGATGGCCGTGACCGAAAGCGTGGCGATGGCGGCGGTGAAGGAGTTGTCGTTCTTGACGCAGAAGAACACCTGGCGGGTACCGGGTGGAACGGTCAGGGGACGAATCTCGTGCTGGGTGCTGGAGGTCTGGTAGAGGAAACTCCCGGAAGTGGGTGTTTGGCCGTCGGTCTGCTGGAAGCGGCTGGCCACCTCCACGTCGGTGGTGATGAAGTAGTGACACTGCGTGCTGATGGTGGGGTCCTGCTGATGACGGGCATCCGTGCGCATGGCCTGCAGGCTCAGCTGAGCCAACGTAAGGCCGGAAACCATGGAGCCAAGGGCCAGGCTGGCCGCGCTATTCCAACTCATCGGGGGCTGGCCCTCGTCGCGGATATCGAAGCGATACAGCACGCTCGTAGTGCCGGAGGGCAGTACCGCCTGAAAAACGTGCTGCATTTCCCGGCCGTGGGATGAGGAATGAATCTGTGACTGCTCGCTGGGCAAAGCTTCCACCAGGCGGCTGGAACACTTGACGGGAGTACCATCGGGCCGCCACTGCTGGTAGTCGCCCAGGGCCTGACCGCGGGAATAGGTGCCCCGGGCCTTGAGCTTGCCGCTTTCGTACCAGAAGCTACACAGGCCGCTGGCCAACTCGGGTTCTTCGCTGACCAGCTTGCCTTCCCATTGCTTTTTCCAGGAAGGCAAGTAATAGTCGCGCACGGTGCCGGTGGGCAGGCCATCAGCTCCGTAGCGGATGAGCCGGACATACTTGCGGTCGTCAGGGA
Source organism: Hymenobacter artigasi (assembly GCF_012275535.1). Lineage (GTDB taxonomy): Bacteria > Bacteroidota > Bacteroidia > Cytophagales > Hymenobacteraceae > Hymenobacter > Hymenobacter artigasi. The sequence continues at coordinate 6,307 of NZ_JAAVTK010000019.1, forward strand.
TTTCGGTGCGGGCCCAGTCCTGGTCAAAGTAGATGGTATCGGCGGGAACGACTGGTTTGAGAGTCTTTTTGGTTTGGGCAAGGGTCGCGAGGGGAAGGAGACTCAGGGCGACCAGCAGGTAGCGGTGCATGCAAATAAGGCGGTAGAAGTAGCGGTATCGGAATCCGGTCGCAAAGAACGCGGGTTAAGCCCTGCTTTCCAGCAGTCTGAAAACCGGAATGGGTATCGGAATCCGGCAGTGGAATCAGCTAGTGGGACCGTTGTCCACGCGGGCCTCCACCACCTGCTGCACGGCGGATGGGACCGCGGAAAGAATGTCCAGGCCGGTGGCGGTTTCAATGGCATCGACGCTGGTCCGGTAGGTTCCCCACGTGGTGCTGATGCTGTTGTCGTTGGGCGTGTCGATGGCAATGACGCGGGTGGCCGCAGTAACGCGGGTAGCATCATCGGTGCCGACAGGTAGGATGACGACGACTTTCCAGCAGCGGGCGGGGACGGTGACGCGGCCCTGGTCGAGGGTGGTGGCGTAGCCGTTGGTGCCGGTGCCTCCCCGGCCGTAGCTGCCGCAGATGATGTACACCTCGTTGCCGGTGCTCAGAAAGGTGCGGCAGTAGTCCTCCAGGTTAGCCCACGTCTGCTGGTTGTTGCGCGGAGCCTGGGGCATCATGTTGGTCGTCAGAAACGTGGCCGAGTTATCGGCCACCGTGCTGGTACGGTCGGCGCTGGGGCAGTTGTGGCCCCGGTCGAAGCCCGAACCGGTGTAGCTCGTGGCCAGCACCTGGTACCAGCCGGTGGGCAGGGCATTGTCGGGCCGGAAGTCGTCCTGGCGGGCGGCGCTGCCGCGCCAGTCGGTGCTTAGGTGCCAGCTCACCCAATTGGGGATGCCCCGGTCGCGGTGGTAGCTCAGCGCGTACTGGGACTTACTGAGCAGGTAGTTCGTGGGTTGAGTTGCGTCTGCGGTGGCACCGCTGGGATTACCTAGGGTGAGATGCTCCGGTAGGGGCTGGGCGGGCGTTACGGGACCCATCGGCGACGTAGGCGCGCTTGGAGACATGGCTTCCTTCTGACAGCCGACCAGCATCAGGCAAACAGCCAGCGCGGGCATGCGAAGAAAAGGCAGGATTTTTTTGCATCGGGGAGCAGCGAGTAGATGGTAAAGGTCAGGAATCTACGCTTATTCAATAGCTTGAAGAGCTGCAAGGCATGGTTTTTTTCCTGCTTATTTTCTATCCGCTGCTGTTCCAGGAGTCAATAAGTCACTGCCATATAAAAACAGTATGCCGTCATTACTTGCTTCGAAGATGGATTCCCAACAAAATCCCGTCTATTCATCGGCTAGCCATGCACGCTCAGCCCAACCTGTCGGACCGGTTATAGCGATTCAGGTAGCGGTGTAACTCGGAGGTGTAAAAGCCCCACTCCTTCTCATTGATGCGTACCCCTTTAACTCGTCCGGCACGTCGGGCCCTGCGCAGCCCCGCCGGGGTCACCTTTAAAAGGGCTGCTGCCTGCCGCACATTCAACACCTCGTCAGTTGGAGGCGAATCCTTTTCCTGCGCTTTCTGCTGCACCGCTTCCTCTAAACGCTCCAGACGACTCACGATTTGTTTCCATTCTGACTCGGGAATCAACAGGAATGCTACCATATCATTAGAAGGCAATTGCCGGACACCCACAACCGTGGTTTTGAACTTGGGAATCATAGTGGAAACGTCAGTCTGATGCCACAGGAATTCCGATGCTAAACATATAACCATCACAAGGTCCTCAGCAGTATGCGCACCTAGTCAATCTCATAATCATCAACAGATAGGGATGCGGGTGCCGGTGGAACTATCGCCTTGTCCATTTTGGGCGTTGATTCAGCAACGGCTTGGCGCACCTCTTCGCGTACAACTGCACCGTAGGATGACTCCTGCACTTGCAGCGAGGTAGTTGCGGCCCACCTATCCAGCATTGCGTTCAGCACCGGAAAGTCTGGATGCTGCGTCTTATAACCCATGTCCAGCTCTATTGTGCCATCCGGGTTCGACCGCTTCACGTTTAGCCACCCACCGTTCTCCTCCAGCTTGCGGGTAATGGTTTCTACTTGGTCTTTGTGAATCGCCGGCACCACGAGCACAGCCAACCCATACTCCCCTGTCCGCACGGGCCACTCCGCCTCGGGCTGGTCGAATCCTTTGCTCTGTTCCCGAACCAGCACGCCTGGGGCCGCCTGGGCTTGCCGCAGCGCCTGATTCACGGATTCCAGCTTAGCCCCATCCCATTCGTAGCGGTACTCCAGTACCACCTTACCGACTCCCGCCGCCCCGGCTTCCGCACGGACCTGTGCCCCGGCGGACTCCAGGACGCGTTGGAAATGGCCAGCCCGCTCGGCAGCCGACCCGTCCGGGCCGGAGTTCACCACCAGGTGCCCCCGCTGTAATTCCTGTTTCCGTGTAGTCATCGCAGCCTCTAGCTGTGCTTCCAAGGGCTTGCCATCGGGGTGCAACTCCGTCAGCCTGAACTGCCGGCCACTGGCCTTTTCTTGCACCCACCTCGTACCATCGGGTTGCACCACGCCGCGATAGCCTTGCGCTGGTATTTGCTCGTCCAGCTCAGACAGAGAAGTGAAACTGCGGAGAGCCAGCCGGTACTTGAACATGCCTTCTGCTACGAACCGGGCATTTTCCTGCGCCTGAATTTCTTCATTCACCTGGTTGCGCAGACCTGTCGCTTTCTGCCCACCCGGCTGCACCAGCGCTAGGTCCAGCATCTCACCGCTTATGGTGTGCTGCAGCTTCGGCATCTGGCCTTGGATTTCAAGAATGTCGAAACCCAGCTGATGTACCTGCTCCTTATAATCCGCCCAGGTTCGCCAATTTCCCCGTCCTTCCTGCAAAGGATGCAGTAGCGCCTTCTTCCCATCGTCCTCTAATTGCTGGCGTAGGTCTGAGCGCTTTTCGTTTTCGGCTGCCAGTTCCTTCAACACCTCGCGTCCGGCCGCTGTGCCCTGGGCCTGTTCCTGGTAAGCTGTCAGCTGAGTGGTTGCCTCGACCAGCGTACCATACCTGATTTCAGCGACGAGCCCATAATCCCCCCGGGAATCTGCCTGTTTCTCATCGTCGCTGAGTTTAGATACCTGTTGCTGCTGCGCCCAGATGAGTTCGCGTAGCTCCTGGGCCTCGCGTAGCTCAGCTTCGCGCTGTTCGGATGCCCGCTGCTTCGCCTGGTCAGTCAACGTCTGGCTCAGTGCCGCAGCCGCGTACTGGGGACCCAGCGCTGCCCCGCTCAGCTCCCGGCCGGGGAATGCTGCCGCCATAAAGCTGATTTCCTGCAGCTGGCCATCCGCCTGCCAGCTGGGCCGGGCGGTTACACCTTCGGTTGCAAGACCCGTTTGCAGTTCTTTTATGTTCACTGCTCCCGGTAACTGTTTACTCAGGGCAGCCAGCAACACCTCCCGGAATTGGGCTTCCATCCGGGCTTCCAGTTGCTGAATCCGTTGTATCTCGTGCGTTGCTTTCCGTTGTTGAGCGTCCCTTTCTTCCTGTGCTGCACGCTCCTGTTGCTGCGCCTTTAGGTTCCCGGCCTGCTCTTCCAGGGTCTTTCGCAGCTGCCCGCCGCGATATGGTGCCCCTGTTTCAGTCCCTGTCATGTGCAGCCCGGGGTAAGCGTCAGCTGTAAAGACGACCCCTCTCAACTTGCCTTCCTGAAAGGTGGGCTGTAGTCTGACGCCATCCTTCGCCAGCGCCTCCTGAAGCTCCGCAACGGTAGTAACTGCTGGCAGGTGCTTTTCCAGTGCTTCCACCAGTAGCGCTTTCAGGTGCAGCCTGTCCAGTTTTTCCGCGGGCTTTCCATCCTTTTTCGCTTGCTCCAGTTCGTTAGCTACCCCAATTTTGGCTGCGTCTATAAACCCCATTTCAGCTTCTACCTTCCGGCACGCCACCGCGCTCTCCACCTGGCTGAGATTGTTGGGCACTACTTCTCCATTATTTGTGACCCGGTTTAGCAGCAAATGGCAGTGTGGGTGCTCTTCGTCAAAGTGCCGGGCCAGTACCCATTGCGTCTCCTTCGGGTCGATACCGCGCTTTTCCATGTAGAGCATGGCGGCTTGCGTCATCACCTCGTTCGTTAGCTTTTCGGTCTCACAGGGCAGCCAGGCCAGCGAAACGTGCTCCACGGCCATGGTTACATCCGGGCGGGTACTGCGTTGGAATTCAAAGTCCGCTGCCATTTCTCCGGCGCTGCTCACGCGCACGCCGTTGGCAGCAAGCACCTCTGCTTTCTTTCCGGCCTGCTGCAACACATACTCACTAAGTCTGCGGAAGAAGTCTTCGTAGTACAGTTTCCCAATCATGACTCGTCTTCTTTTTGTTCTATTTGAACTGGCACCAGAATGGCCAGCAACCGCCGCATTTCAACGTACAGCTCATCCATCTTCTGCCGCTCGCTAGGTGACAAATCTTCCCGTTCGGACTGCTGCTTGTAGTAATTGGTTGAGTTGACGAGGTGTCGGTACTCGACCCGTTCTTCCGGCGTCCACACCCGGCTCAGCACAGCTTGCATTTTCAGTTCCAGCGCGCCGGCCCGTACAATGGCCGTAGGTGTGACGCCCCCCAGCGAGGCCTTCGTCGTAATACTTTCCCATTCGCTTTGAGTGAAGCGGATACTGAAATTCTTGCTGTGGACAAGCTCTTCCGGCTTCTTGGGCGCCTCGTCCGGCGCATCCTTGTCACGCTTGTAAACCGCCTTGCTGAGGCGCTTGCGACCGCCCTTTTTGTCTTCGGGATTAGGTGTGTCCATGGCTGGCAGGAAATCTATGTGGTGAAAATCAGTTTTATAATCAAATAATGATTAAATATTATAATTAGAGTTTTGTGCTACAGAACACAACATCGCCTTTTCCCCACTGCCTTACGTGTAATAATGGATGACGGGCCAATAGAAAATGACTGCCTGCTTCCTTGCTTAGGGTTTGATGACACTTAGGTTACACTTAAGTCAGGAGTTGGATGGGACTTGGAATGGTTCGGTTTTCAGACCCAGCCCACCCTTCGAAGCAGATTCCATCTCTCCTCCGAACGTTGCCCGGGGCTTGTCGATGCACCTGATTCCGGTAGCACACTCCGCGCCGCCTCCTCAATTTCGAACAACGTCCGCAGCATCATCACCTGTCTCAATCGCGTACTTTTTCCCTCTATCAATGCACGGCATCCTTGTACGTACTGCTCAATCCAGACCAGTTTTGCTTCCAGCAAGCCTTGTGTATCACCTTGCCCTGGCATGACCCCGGCACGACTTTTCTTCCGCTCAGCCGATAGTACATTACGACATACCGAACCACAAGTCTTGGTGTCCGCCCTCTTCCCTTCCAATGAATTTCCGCAAACCTGGCACACCCTGCTCATCTGCTCAAATCTTTTAAAAGTACAGTCAGTCAAAAACCCTGCAACACTGGCAAGATAGGGTAGTCAGGTCTTCGATTCCTATTTATTGCAGAAAGAATTCAGTCGATTTCCAGTTGCTCGCCCATCCAAGGATTGTCATGACGGCACCTTGGGTTGAACTGCACCGGGCCATAGCATCAAATAAGCCTTCTAAGCCATCCATTCCCATCTGGAGCAGTGTGTCCCCATTATCGAACAGTTCGTTGACTACAGGCCGGTTTCTGACAAGATTACCGGTATTAGAATTCATTTATCTCCGACGTGAACATTATATCTGAACGAATACCTCACCTGAGATACCTGTACAGTATACACCATTGTCTTTTTCAATTGAGGTCCCTCATTCTGATGCCCCCCCTTGCAGAAGCGCGCATCAGTTAATATTACTATTGTTATCTGTGTTACTTATATTATTGATGTTGTTAAAACTTGTATAGCCTGCTACGGCCACAAAATTCTTTTTACTCTGGGTACGGCCATCGCCATCCAGCAGAAGATGTAGACATGCACTCTTCCACTGGCGCTACCAGCAAAGTCAATAACAGGAACTAAAAATAAAACTGATATTATCATTGTTACTCCAAACACCAATGTTAACTGTATTACTATAGACACCATTGTTATTAGTAATATCTATGTTACTTATATTACCAGCATGATTTATATTACTAATAATATTTATGTTACTTATATTACCAGTATGATTTGTGTTACTAGTAATATTTATGTTACTTATATTATCGCTTTTTAAGCAGTGGTAACCACCTTGACGATGTCCGCTGAAGACTTTGCAACTGAACTTTGCTTTACCCTTCTCCTGTGCCCTCTAGTAACCCTGTCAGTAACGCTCCCAACAGCGCCAAACTATTTTCCAGACTTGGCACTGCCGGCTCATCGCGGTACTGGGGTTGACTCATAGCCCGTGCCAGTTGACTCTGGTCCCCAACCTGCAATTCGGCGCGGAGTAGATTCAGCAACCGCGTGCGTATGGGTTCGCTCTTGAGCAATACCTGCAACTGCCTCCCCAACACACGGGCCGCCACCAGCTGTAGAAACGAGCCCGGTTCCATTGTGTCATTCTCGTCGAACAAATCGTGATGGCTGGCATAAATCGCATCTTGCTCTAAGTCGAAATAGCGTTGAAGCAAACTCCGCACATCGAGCGCATGCTTCCCCCGCTTTTCGGGCCGGTCCTGCCAGGCAATCAGTTTCAGCGCTATCAGACCAGGAAGCGTGACTACCTGCCACTGCTGGCCGGCCGGAGTAGTCATGCTCGCTGCCCCGCTCAGCACTGCCTCGTAGCCGACCGTAGAGATGCGTTCCATGCCCCGGCGGGAGAAATACACGTCCCCTGCATCATCTGCGATGGCTCCGAAGGGCATCAGGCCCACCGCGACGCTGTTAACGTCACCAGGTGGCTGATAGAGCAGGCAAAAAGCACTGTGCCCGGTCCGGACGAAGCTTTCCTTTTCGGTCAGCCACACCAGCAGTGCCTCGTAATGGGTCGCGTCATTGACCAGCACGGCCAAGTCCAGGTCCTTGGTCATGCGCCGGATGGGTTCGTCATATACCTGACTCAGCCAGATATCCCGGGCCACGGCACCTACGATGTAAAAGTCAATGCCGAAGTAGTCGAACCCCCGTTGCAGGGCGACCATTGCAGCGGCCATGCCCACCGGGTGGAGCTCGTCAGGTGAGATAGGATAAGTAGCGCTCATGCAGTAGATGCGCGACCTCGCGGTTGCGGGGCTCGGCCGTCAGGTAAAGGTCCGCATAAGCGAGCAACGGGTGTACAGCCTGGGGTAGGGGACGGCCCGGTCCCAGCGTCATGGGCATGGGGGGAAGCACTTCCACTTTGCCCGCCTCATCGGGGACCAGGCGCAGCCGGCGCATTATTTCCCCGCGGGGGGCTGCCGTGTAGAGCGTGAAATACTCGGGCAGCAGGTAGCCCTCCAGCAGCAGGTGAGCCGCCGGTTCTCCGCCCCAGGCCATGTCCGGCCCCAGCTCTAGGTCTTGCCAGCCCTGGCGGGCCGTATTGGCATCCAGCCAGCGGTAGCATTGCCCGTGCAGGCGGGGCCGCACGACTTCACCATAGGCCGCCACCCAGCGGTGCAGCACGTGCGACGGGTTGGTCCAGCGGCGCTTGCCCCCTTCGTCACGCAGCAGCTCCAGCTGCTGTAAGCCGCGCAACAGTACGCTGACCGAACCCAGAGCGACCTGGGCTTGCTCGGCAAGTACGCGGTACGAAGCCTGCAGGAGCGCTGGCTCACGCAGCAGTTGATAGAGCAGCTGCACGCCGGCAGGTTGAAAGGCGCGGTGCTGCACTTGCTTGCCTATTGTGGGCTGGCGCTGCCCACGGATGAGAATCAGCCCACCCGCAGCCGGCATACGCAGGTAAGCGTTGCCAGCCGTATCCAAGTAGTGAATACCCATGCCCTGCAAGGCTCTGCCAAGTGCATCCGGGATATATGGGGCAACCAGGACCACGGCGTCTTTCTCGCTTAGGTGGCGAAGCTGGGCAACAGTATCTTTTCCCAGCTTGGGCTTGGCCTCTAGCAGAAAGGGTTGTGCCTGCTCACCGATGCGTAGCCAGTTGTCGGCTCTCTGCTGGGGATTTTCTACTCCGGTTGACTTCGCATTCCCGCTCAAATGGACCGGCAGCTGCAATTGGTTTTCAAGTGCTCGGCTGGCGAGCATCAGCAAGCTTAACTGCTCCGGAGTGTTCACTATATTTAGCAGTTCGTTAGTAGTGAACAATCAAAAATAATGAACAAACCATGAGAAAGCAAGCTTTTTGCCTGTGTGCGACTAGTGGATTGTCAAGCAGGGAGCATCTTGTCAGTGTATCGTTATAAATTTAAATATGTAATTAAGTAAATTTTTAAACCGATATAGAAAGGCAGATTTAATAATAACTACTTGGCAGTCAGAACTAAGCAATCCTTTATTAACGCTAGTCATATAGCCCAAGCGATAGGAGGGTCGGGTCGCGAATGAAAGCAGCAGGGTTGTTTTGCCACTGGGTACAAATCAATCCATGTGGGGTCAATCCTCCCAAGACATTGAGGTGCGTGGCATGATTATAAGTCAGTAACACAGTTTGCAATTGCTTATTGATTTCTTTCTCAGTCCCGCAAAAGAGGCTCAGGGCGAAGGCTTCTGTTAGGGTGTGGGTCATGTTAACGACTTGGTCTTGACCCCAACATTCTTCGGCCGGAATGCGCTGATGGCTGATACCGTATGTTCTACATACTTGGTTGAAATTGGGCTCGTTTGGCAGGAACTTGAGCGCCCGGTGTGTGAATTGTATGCTCTTGTCAGTAAAAACTGTATGTACTTTTTGGGGTAGTTTTTCAAGCACACGCTCCAGAAAGTTGGAAGCTGAGACCCATCTGGAATGTGGATGAAGCTCAGCAAGAATCAATTTGCTGACAGGGTCGATGGCCACGTAAAGATGCTGTGTGCCCTTATCCGACCATATACTCGCGAAATCGACGCGCAAAAAGCCGATAGGATAGTCCGTGCATTTCTCTGTTGATGGGGACCCGATGTTTTCAGTTCGGGGAAGGCGACTGATGCCGTGCCGCTGAAAACAGCGATGCAGTGTGGAGCGGGAGAGGCGCGGAGCCATCGTCTGAAGTGCGGAGAGGCAATCATTGAGTGGGAGCAGCGTGTGCCTTCGGAAAGCCACGGCGAAGGCCTCTTGCTCAGACGTAAGTAAAGTCAAACCTGGTTCCGGGCCCATCACCGCGTCAGTTATGGTCGTGCGATTACGCCATTTGGCGACCGTCTTTGGGTTGATGTTGTATCGTTCGGCTAGTTTAAGCAAGCTTTCCTGACTCTCCTGTATGGCAAGTCTTATTGCCGGGGTGGTGCGGGCATTGCCGTGTATTATCTGTTTCATAGAAACTTGACAGGGTGCAGCAGGTAGTACACACCGTTATTGATTTTGGGTACACAGATACACTAAGTTGATTACGATATACCAAAAACAGACAAACGTATTTGGTAAATAATAGTAATTATTGTTAAAGTGCAATCACTGCTTTATGCTTGTTTAGACTACCCCCTTTTGTTTTGTTTTCTGTTCTAATGGACCCGTGGTACATATCAACAGTCCTAAAAGCTTTCGACTTGGGTGACAAACTAGATAGTAGTAATTTACTGATTAGTTAAAAAGAACCTATTAGTTTACTATAAGGAGTAAACGGCAATAAACTAAGGTTTGGACAGGTAAAAGCTAAGGTTTGGACAGGTGTTCAAAATCAAAAACTAAGGTTTGGACAGGTAAAGGCGTGTAAAAGCTAAGGTTTGGACAGGTAAAAACTAAGGTTTGGACAGGTACTTATCCACATTGGAGATTTCGGGTGAAAAGGTGATTTTTGACTGATAAACCTATAAAAAAGGGAGGTTTGGTGAAGACTGGTTCCTTTAATGTTGAAAACAGGCCACAGAACGGACCCGTTTATCTGTGGGTTGCCTGTGTTTTTCATCCTGAAGTCTTGACAGGCCTATGTAATAAACTAAGTTTTGGACATGTCTAATTGTGCCCTCACGCGCTGATTTCGCATAAACGTTAGTGCTAAGTTGCTGCGGGCTGTATCTGTAGCAGCCACGCATCTCCTGAATCCATCGGCATCAGACAGCTAAAACCGTGGTCAATTTAAGTCAAATTTCACACCACTACATATTGAGACTATAATCATGGTTTATGATTGAATATCGGCTTAAATCAACTATATTTCTTTAGCGGGCTATGGTCGGTAAGCATCCTGGTGAATGCTAGGCCAACGGCCTGCCGTAGAAGAGTAAGATGCGAAAGATTGACACCTTATCTTTTTAGTTTTTCGGATATATCTTGCAGGTGCTTTCTAACGCTGCCTACCGCTAAGTATCATGGCTGACAAACGTCTATCCCGCGCGCCCGGCGCTCCACTGCTGGAGCTTGGCTTAACGTACGAGCCCGAATACCGGGGTGAGGTAAAACAGCACTGGAACGTGACCTTTGCGCACCAGAAGAAGATTTCGGTATACGGCAAGCGCATTATGGCGCGGGTCATCGACCAGATTCGCGACAATGACTATCAGTTGCGGGACTTCTATCAGTTGCACGTGTCCTCCATTGTCGAGGGGACGGACATCGATACGGATACGGCCTTCTCAAAAATCAAGGGAGCGCTCTACGAGCTGACCGACATGAAGTGGGAGTTTGAAAGCATCGACCGCAAGGAATGGTACTTCCGGCACCTGCTCGATACGACCAAAGAGCAGCGGGTCGGCTACAAGGACGGCATTATCACCATCCTGCTCAACCCGCAGCTAGCGCCTTACCTGGTGAAAGCGGCCCATTACAGCAAGTTTCCGCTGCACGGCTACATGAACCTGAAGAGCTGGTACAGCATGCGCTTCTTCGAGATTCTGGCCGCCTGGCAGGATAAAGGGTACTGGGAGGTTCCGGTGGATGAATACCGGCAGTACATGGATTGCTGGCATGACGTCGACAAACGCGGACAGGTCAGACTGGACAAGAAAGATAAGCCGGTGATGAAGTACCCCAACACCAAGCTGCTCCTTGATAACACGATGAAGGAGCCCGAAAAGGAGCTGGCCGGCACCGACTTTGAGTTCACGTACAAGCCCATCTATGAGACCGAGCGGCCCACCCGTGGCCGTAAGAAAATCATCCGCTTTCGGTTTGAACTGAAAAAAGGTCCAATGCTAAAGGACATCCCGGACTCCTGGATGGATAATACGGATACTGGCAGCATCATTACCCGCCTCCGGGAGTGGAAGGTTACGGATGCTAACATCGTCAAATACGCGCCCATTCTCAAGCAGGAGGGAGCCCTGGAACTGCTCAGAGCGTGGGAACTCAAGAACCGGTCTAACCGCCACATCGACGACAAACTGCGTTATTGCAATGCGGCTTGGGTACGCGCTGCCAAGCAGGCTCTGGAGGATGCAAAGCAGGCTAAAATTGATGCTAAAGCTGAGGCAGCCGAAGCCAAGCTGATTGTGCAGCAGGCCCTGAATTTATAAATTTTCTTCTGGCAGTAGAGCAGTAGAGCAGTAGAGCAGTAGAGCAGCAGACAGCAGGACTGGTGGCGTCGGTAAACGCGAACAGTTGCTAAATCTAGTGCGATTTGTTCAGGAAACAGCACTTCGGTTTTTCTGTCAGCCCGTTCATGGCAGCGAAGCATCTCCCGGCATTGACTGCCCCGATTCGTGCTCCGTATCACCCGCCATGCCGCGAATGCGGTTCAACAACCATGTGTTCTCATGAGCGCGCCACTCAAAACCAAGAACAAGCGGAAGCTGCGGACAAAACTGCCCCGGGAATGCGCTCAGTGCGGGGCCACGGAGAACCTCACCATCGACCACATCAGGCCCCGGTGCTTCGGCGGAACCAACGGGCAGCATAACCTGCAAACCTTGTGTGCGCGCTGTAACATCCGCAAAAGCCATCTTGAGCAGCCGCGCCGCTCTAGGCCTACGGAAGACCCAACCATGCGTTCTAAAAGGTGGCTGAAGCGCAAAGCATGGTTCAGCCGGCAATCTAAGCCTGGCCATTCAGCCCCGCTTTGACGCAGCACTGTTGGTCGCCTTCCAAATGCCTGCCAACTAATGATGGACGGCGACGGTAAATTACTCGCTGCTCTTTACTTGCCGGCCCCGCTGGATACGCTCCCGGCGCTGCTGCTCTTGCTCACGAGTCTGGGCAGGACGGGGAGCTGCGGGCTCTGCAGTAGCGAATAGCAGGTCCAGCCCCTGCTGCAAAGCTTGCTTTTGCGAGTAAGTATAGTCGCCCCCTGACCGGCGAGCATGAACGTAATCCCTTAACTGCTCCAGATGGCCCCGACTGAGCACGAACGTCTGGCGTACTCCATCCGTCGCATCGCCGGCCTCCACTGCAGCAGGAGCAGTTGAAACGGCAGCTTTAACGACTCGCTTAGGCTTACTGATGTTACCAGTATTCACACTGTTGACAGTGTTACTCTCACCATTCGTTGCAACTGCTTTATCAACTGGCTTTTGTACTGGAGCACTGCTGTCGGAAAGGTCAAAAAAATCCATTTCTGACGCTGGCTTTGGGGTAGCCGGTTCACCGGCAGGGGACAGGTTCTTGAAGGTTTTGGCCATGGGGCGTGTTAGCTTAGCGGGTGAGTATCTCCGCCACCAGCGCCTGGTAGTCGGTGGCCCCGGCACTTTGCGGAGCGTAAGTAAAGATGTCCTTGGCCAAGTGGGGGGCTTCCCCTAAGGCGATACTTTCCCTGATGAAGCTGTTCAGCACCAGTTTGGGGTACTTGGTCCGCATCTGCTCGGCGGTTTCCCGCCGGAGCACCTTACGGGCATCGTGGCGGGTGAAGAAGATGCCACCTACTTTCAATTCGGGATTCAGCCGCCGCTGGACCCGGCTCACCAGGTCCAGCACCTTTTCCAGGCCGTCAGTGGCGTAAAGCTGCGCTTCCAGCGGAATGTAAAGCTCCTGTGAGCAGGCGTAGGCGTTAAGCGTAACCAGCGCCAATGCGGGCGGGCAGTCAAGCAGAATGTAGTCGAACTTCTCGCGTACGGGTTCAAGCAGCTCCTTCAGCAGAAACTCACGGTCTAGTTCATCGCCCTTGAGCTTCTCAAACCCCGACAGTGCCGGCGAGCCGGCGACCAGCCACATGTCGTGTGCTTTGTATGCTTTGAGCGGATATTCTTTCAGCAGCGCGCCGTACACATTCTTATCTGCATCGACCAGACCCAGGCCTTTGGTCAGGTTCGCCTGCGGGTCTAGGTCAACGAGTAGTACTCGCTTGCCAGCGCGTACCAACCCCGCGCCGATGTTGGCCGTGGATGTGGTTTTGCCAACCCCGCCTTTCTGATTCGTAAATGCTAGAATCTTGCTCATGCAGCAAAGATAGGTGTACAAATGTTACTCATGTTAAACGTAACACAAGTATTGTTGGTATTACCTGTGTTACAGGTATTCATACCATCGCAGTAATCAGCAACAGGTTGTGACGACACTCCTACCTTAAAAACTACCGATTAAAATCTCACCGATTAACTGTTCGGCTAAGCTTTTAACCAAGGCCTGTTCCGTTCGGCTCTAACCGCCCCCCTCAGTCGGTCAAGGTGACTGGCAGGTGAGAGACATGCCCCTCAACATTTAGTGTGAGATAAGAGAGGCCTTAGCAGTTGGGTTTTACGCGGATGAACGGGCAATAACCCGTTTATTTCCCCACTGCCTGCGGGACTCAACGGCCTTCTTCTTCTCAACTGATTAAGGAAGCATCAGGAGCTGCTCACAACGTCGGACTTGGTCAAAAGTTTGGTACAAAGGTTAAATGAGCGGTCACTCGGTGGGCGTATCAACTCGTCCTACTGCGCGGAGGTAGGAGCTACCAAGGCGCACCTTGCCAGCTCCCGCCAGTTGGGGGCTGATATGCCGGTGGGAACGGGGCCAGAAAGTGGAACTACTTACCCATCCTGCTGGCCTCACCTTCTTGACCTGTTCGGCCCGCTCATTGATGCTGCCTATTATTTCTTCGCTTGGTATTCTTCCCTAATCCAGCGAATGGCTTGCGGCACTACTTCGGCTGGCTTGAGCGGCTCGTCGGGGGCGATGGAGTGGCCATACCGTACTAGGTGGCGGTCGGCGAACACGGCGGTTGTTAGCAGGATAATGGACCCATCGGACAAATAAAAGCGGCTTCTGCCAGTCGATACCCCGCACGTGCCCGCCCCAAAGCTTCTCGTGTGCTTTCGGGCTTTGAAGGCGACCGCAACGGCCTCGCCCGAACTGGCCGTTAGGGTATCGGTCAGCACGGCCACGACCGGGTTGGCAGACTTAAGTGTATAATAATTGGCGGTTTCTGCCTCGATGTCGCCGTCCGCCAATGCCTTGCCCTTTTCGTATCGCCACGCGGTTTTAGTATTATTCGAGTCAACAGAATAGCCGAGCGTATCCTCTCCCAACACCGGCCCTATCCCCACAAGCATCGGCCACATATTCCCGCCCGCATTCCCTCGCAAATCCACGAGCCAGCCTTTTAATTCTGGCTTATCCCGCTCCTTTATTTGGGCCTGTACGTGGGCTATGTATGCGTCCAGCTTTTCATGGCTGCCGACAACCCAGGGGATTCGGATGTAGCCGATGTCCCCAGGGACCGGTTCGTCGGGGTATAGTGGGGGCTGCTTGGAAGTGGGCAGTTTGGACTCCTGCACCAGGCGGGCGGGCGCAAACATGCTGTGCTTATCGCCTAGGGTAACGATAGCAGATACAACTGCTGGATAGGCCTGCTCAATGGTTTCGGCACCACTTGCTTTCGCTAGCAAATTCTGCTTGAAAACCACCCAGCTGATGGCCGCCCGATTCATGAAATTGGCTTGCAGTATCCGGACTACCTCCTCCACATAGTTCCGCACGGCAGGTGAGGGGGGGGGCTTATGTTCGGCACTACAAGTAGCAAAGACGAAGAATAAAAGGCAGAAGTAGCGTAGCCGTTTCATTCGTCCAAGTTAAGATATACCTAGCATACCGTTAGCCGCTCAGGGAGCCTTCGGCCACCACCCGCGCACCGACCACTTGCGCCCGGTCATAGCGCATCTACTAGCCCAGGGCAACTGCCCGGCTCACTGGGGGCACGCGGAGAACGGCCCGCGCAGTCATTCACAGTTGAATGACTGCCAAACGCCCGCTTGTTTAACCTTTGTACCAAACTTTTAACCAAGGCCGGTAATACAGCATTCATTTGCCGCCGCTTACCTCCGTGTGGCCAGTAGCACGCTCTCGGCGACCGCGTTGCCCACTTCCAGCCGCTCGATTAACGCCATCAGCTGGTTGTTGCCGGCCAAGGGGCTGGCTTCTATTACCGGGCGCAGATTGGCCGCCACCTGGCCAAAGTACTTATAGCCCTCGGCCAGGTAGCGTGCGGCTTCGCAGTAGATGGGCGGGTCGAGGTCCGGGGCCAGCAACGAGCGGGCCACGCGCTGGGCAAGCCGCACCAGGTCGGCGTGGTCGAGGCTGATGCCGGCGCGGTCCTCCCACAGGTCGGGCTGGTACTGGTGAAAGACTTCGGACCAAACCTCCACGGCCGGGGGGAGGAAGTGGTGGTGGAGCTGCTGCGCGAGCCAGAGCACGGCCTGCGCCTGCTGGCCGGGCGTGGCCCAACGGTAGGGGATGGCGCGGGCCTCAGGGCGCGCAAGCTCAGCGGGGACGGGTTGCATCGGGACGGAGTGAAATGAATAGGGGAGAGGAGAAGGGGTGTTTTTCAGCGCCCTACTGGGGATTTTCGGCCTTGCGTTGCGCTTGTTCCTCGGCCATCAGAGCGGCTTCCAGGGGCTTGCTCAGCACGTCCAGGCGACCCTCTAGGCCCGCGCCAACGGCTTCTTCGGTGTACACGGCGCGGGCTTGCCTCCCCTCCCAGACGATTTGGTTGGGCCCCTGCGCCTGACCGGGGCCGAAGAGAGCAGTGGCTTCCGGCCGCAGCACGGCCGCGTCACCGAGGGTCGCGAAGGCATAGAACTTGCCGTCGAGAAAGTAATAAAATTGAAAGTTTACCTGCGTCCGGTGCTGGTCGAACCAGCCCGTGGTTCCCGTGGACGCGTAGGCCCGCGTCGGGCCCTCCGGGATGCCATGGATTTGGGGTAGCAGGCGCAGGTGGGGAAAGGTGCTCGGGGTTTCACCGAAGGTGTGGCCGGCGATGCCGTTGAGCGAATCCACGCGGTGGCCGAACGGAAACGCGGGGGGCGTGGCCGCAGGGGGTGCTCCCGCCGCAGCGGTCGGGTTCGGTGGCGCGCAGCCGGGGAGTAGTAGCCCGTGTGCGAGCAATAGGAGCGCGAGCAGGGCAGCGGGGTGGCGGGAGAAGTGTGGCATGGGCAAGTAGAAGCGGTGCGGAAATAGGGGGACTCACCGACTCTGGCGGTTCTCAGCGGGGTCGTTGCCGGCCGCAACCCCGCGGGCGCGGTCCAGCGCCGCCACCCACGCAAGAAGGGTCGCTCGGGCCTGGTCGGAATCCGTACCGTCGGCCTCGAGCGGGGCCGGGGACTTGGTCCACCCGAACTGTTCGGCCTCGGCGTAGCGCCGGGCCACCCCCGCGACCAACTCGTACACCGCGTGGCCGCCCGCCCGCGGGTCGGCTTCGAGCTCCGCCAGGGCGCGGAGGACCTCGTCCGGGCAGTTCATCGGCAGCCGGGTGTAGTAGAGCTGGCGCGGCCCGTGCCCCGCCCGGGCGAGGACGACGGCCGGCAGGGCGTCCAGGTAGTCGGCGACGCGGGCCAAGTCGGGTGCGTCCAGGAAGACGGTGTCCGCCGTCGCCCACAGGTCGGGTTGCAGGGCCGCCAACGCGGTGGCCCACGTCCCCCTGCGCACGGGGGGGAACTTCCCTCCTAAAGCATCCCGGACAGCGTGCTCGGCTTGGGCGAGCTGTTCGGGCGTCGCTTGCGCGAAGGGAAGACACCAGGCGGCGGGTGTTAGGCGGGACGGGGCAGTGGATTTCATGGAATGGCGATGGCAAAGGGCTTGGAAGGAACGCAAGATACAGAAAAAGCCCTGCTTGTAATCACATGTGACTATAAAGTGCCTGTATTTTGGGACCAGCTTGCCGGGGTGAAAAACGAGGTGGTATTGCAGGCCTTCGGCCAGCACCTGCGGGGCTTGCGCGAGGCGCGGGGATGGAGCCAGCAGGCGCTGGCCGACGTGTGCGACGTGTCCAAGCCGACCATTTACCGCATCGAGACGGCCCGCTACTCGGCGACGCTCGATGTACTGGCCTCCCTGGCCCAGGGGCTGGAAATCCCGCTCAGCGAACTGCTGCAGTTTCCCGTGCCGCCGCGCTCCAGTGCGGACTAACGGCTGGTTCGCAACGGTGCACCCCCGGTCAGGCAACTCGGCGGACCAGAGGCCCGGGGAACAGCTGCTTCGCCGGGCCAGGACCGGTTCCCGGGACGAGGCCGCCGGGGCTTCCAGGGAATTTGAGGTGGTTCAGCAGGCGCTCGATTTCGGCACTGTCCGGCCAGGGAGGCGCGCCCGGCAGGCCTGGTGCGAGGAGCGGCGCGCTGGCCAGGTTCCAGCACCAGGCCTGGACCACTTGCTCGGCGAGGGGGCTGGGGTAAACCAGGCGGCGGAGCAACGCCTCGAGCCGGGGGCCACAGGCCGTGGCCCCCGCCGCTACTTCGCCGAGCGCCCAGACGGCCAGTTCGCTGGCCTGCAGGCTGTGCTGGGCCAGGTGCAGGGCCGGTAGCCCGTAGAGCGGCGGGTCCAGCACGGGCAGCTCCGGGCTCGTCGCCAGGTGCTGGGCGAGTTGGGTCAGGTCCGTTTCAGCCAGGGCCACGACGGTGCCCCGGAGCCACAGGTCGGGTTGGTAGTCGGCCAGGGCACGGGTCCAGGTAACGGCGCGCAGGGTGGGAAAGTGGGTTCCGAGCCGCTGGTGCAGGTAGTTGCCGGCCAGCGTCCGTTGCGCCGCCGTGGCCCGGTGATAGGGGAGGCACTGGCCAGTTGGCGGGGCATGAAAAGGGAGATAATAGGGCATAACAAGGTCATTGACGCGTGAATCGCGAAGCTTATCGTATCATCAGAAGAGGGGGGCGTGTTCGCATCCCTGGCAGGGCGGGCAGCCGAGGGATGCGCCGGGGGCTAGGATGCGGTGGGTTCGCCGGGTATGGACTGGTCGGGCCGCGACGGGATTCGACCCCGCAACGTCTCGCTTTCCTGCCAGTCCTGGCGCAGTTGCCGGGCTTCGGTTTTCAGCACCTGACGGTGCTCGCGCAGGCCCTGGCCGAGCAGGTCGATGACCTGCACCCCTGCGCCCCGCTCGATGGGCACGGTCAGCGTCCGGGTGGTGGAGTGCAGGGTGATGGCTACGATGCCTTCCAGTTCGAGCGTGAGCAATTCGTGTTGCTGGGTTCGGGCCACCTTGCGGGCTCGGCGGACTTTCCGCAGCTGTTTGCTATACCACATGGCCGGCCACTGAATGGGTGGAACAATGGCCAGTGCAGAGCCGGTGAGCAACCGCGGCGCTCATGTTCCGCAACCAGCCGGTGAGTTGCCGGGCATCCTCGCACTCGTGGATGTAGTGGTTGGCCAGTAATTGCTCCTGGGGCGAGAAGAGCGGGTTGCCGAAAAATACGGCGGAGAGGGCGTGGCGGAGTTCGCCAAGTATAGGTTGCCCGGTTACATGCGTTTTCATGTAATTTTGGGGTAAGGTTTGTAAGAACCCAACCGTAGTGCCTGGTCGAAACAGGTGCTATATCGGAGGCCATCTCTTGCTAGGGGTGGCCTCTTTCGCTTACTACAAGGTGAGCCGTCCAATTTGGACACTACAAATATACTAGATAAAATCTAGATTGCGTAGTTCGCTGAAGATTTTGTCTAGATTTCCTCTTGATGTAATCTAAATTCTATCTTTGAGGTATGAAAGCAGAGAAATCAGACAAGCCACGCAAGCCTCAACTCAATCTTGCCCTTGATGCTGGTGACAAATCATTCATCGAAAGTGTGGCAAAAGCTCGGCGATTGAGCGTAACTGGGCTTATCCGAACATTGGTTTTTGATGAGGGGCGTCGCCTTGGCATGCAGATACCCGAGTAACTAATTCAGGTAGTAGAAACAAGCCGCTTTGTCTAAACTCCGTATTTGGCCCTTTCTGTAGTACGACTATTAGGAATGGGTACTTCTTAGTTATGGCTGACATCCAGCCAATTTTACTATAACGCTTCCAAGACTAGTTGTTTTATTTGACCCTACGCGAATTCGCAGCTGAAGCAATGAATCTTGAGATTGCCAGGTTTATTCGTGCCGTTGTGTAGCTAGACTATTTGATATAAACCAACATTAAATTCTGCGCCACGCCTAGGGGGCTATATCGTTGGGGCAATTTGCACTCACCCCAGCCTTATTTGTTAGTGCCCTTTAAGGCATACTACCTAAGAGCCCATACGCTGCGCGGAGCTTCACTGAAGGCTATCTTGGTACCCATGACTTTCCCTGAGTTCACTCTGCTGACGGAAGACAGCCAACTGGCACACGTTTATGCCGTGGGTGCCTACGTGGCCACGCGTTGGCAGGAGGTCTATGAAGCCGTGCTCCTGTACCAGATGCCCGGGGGATTTTTCGTCGAGTTGACTTACGACACCGAAAGCAACGAGGTGCAGTATTGCTTTCCTTTTGAAACTGGCAGCGAGGATGACCGCCTTGCTGATTATGCCATGTTCGTGAAGCTCCCGACGTGGGTGCCGGAAGTCGAGTAGTCATGTTTGGCCACAGCTACCTGTTTCGCGTGGGCGACATAGTCCAGCTGCCTGCCTCTTCCACCTTTATCGAAATTCAGTGGCGGGGGCAACTGCAGCTGGGGCCACCGGGGCAGAAAGAAAGGGTCGATGTGTACTGGCTGGGCGAGCCCCACTGGGACTGCTATTACGAGGAGGAGTTGCTGGCCATTGGGCAGCTTCCTTTCTAACCGAAGAGCGCCGACTGCCCGGAACAAGCCCCTCGATGAACTCATTCCGCTCTCACGGCACGGCCACCGGAGTGGCCGGAAACGAAATCAGGAGCCGCTTGCTCGACGAGAGCACACACCGAAATTCCCCCTGCACCGTTTGCGTGGCGGGTGTATAAATGCTGTGGCCCACGGCCTGCGTGGGCGTACCCTCGTCGGTGCTGACGGCTACCGTATCGGTTTCGAAGGAAGTGCCCACCCCGCGGGTAGCCGTAAAACGGGCGCGCAGGCGCTGACCGTCGGGCAGGTCACCCGAAACGACCAGCAAGGGCGTCGGACCCTGCCGATACGCTTCAATGCGACCCCGACCCAGTGGGTAGGGGAGCAGGCCGGGCTGCTGCACCGTGAGTCGGATGGGGGGCATGTGGGCTACCTGAGCTGCCTGTTGCCGGGTTAAGCTCCGCGCTTTCTGCTGGAGGTGCTGACTCCAGCCATACCCCCCGAGGAGCAGGAGCGTGAGTACGCTCAGGGTCCAGCCAACGACCTCTTTCAGGCCCTGGGGAACCCGCTCACTGCGGAAGAACTGGCGCAGCACTACCCCGGGCAGGAGCACGTACGGCACCAGCCAGGTACCGATGACGACCAGGGCGATGAGCAGCAGCAGCAAGCAGAAGAGCAGGAATTCCAGCACGACAGCAACCAAAGAGCGTAAGGAACGGGCAAATTACTGTCCCATCACCCCGCCGACTTCTGCGTAGCTTGCTCCTCTATGAAACACCTGCTACTCCAGGCCGTCTTCCTCGCCCTGTTCTTCCCCGCGCCGGCCCAAACGATTCATTCGCGTACGACCCGCAAAACCGTTACCCATTCGGCGGCCGCCAAAGCAAAGGTCAAGACCAAATACGCGACGGGACCGACGGTGTACTACTGCGCCAGCGGCAACACGGTCAAGTACCACGCTTCGCCCGGCTGCCGTGGCTTGGCCCGGTGCGGGGCCACGGTGCAGCCCTTGCGCCTGGCGGCCGCGCAGCAGCGCATGGACCCGTGCAAGTGGTGCTACTGAGATGCAGGGTCCGCAAAAAGCCCCGGTCAGCAAGGCTGATACCTTCCGGACCGGGGCTCTTTATTCACCAGGGGCAGTAAGTTACTTCGCCAGCCGTTGACGCGGGCAATGAGGCTTTACTCCACGACCAGCTTGCGGTACGCCGTGCCGCCCGGAAAGCTGAGCCGCACCGTGTAGAGCCCCGGCACCAGGGCCGGCACCGCCAGCGTGTGCGGCCCGGCCCCCTGCCGCTCCTCATCCACCAGGCCCACCACCTGCCGCCCCACCGCATCAACCACTTCGGCCTGCACGGCCCCGGCCGTCGCCAAATAATAGGAGAGGGTCGCCGGGCCCGCCGTGGGGTTCGGAAACACCGTCAACGCGATTTGCTCCGTGGCCGGCGTCGTGCCCGTGATGATGCGCCGGGTGTACCAGATGGGCGAAGTCACGATGCTGTCCCCGTCGGCCTGGGCAATCACGGCGTAATAATAAGCCGTGGTGTTCACCGCCTGCGGGTCCACGTAGCTCAGCGCCGTCGCGCCAGCGGCGGCCGTGGCCACCACGACCGGGGCCAGCCCGCTGCCGGGGACCCCGCGCAGCACCCGCACCGAGCTCACCGGCTCGTTGTCGGCATCACTGATGCACACGCTCATGGAGGCTGGCACTTGGTCGGCGAAAATGGACCCCATGGGCTGGTTATTGAGCGTGAAGGTGACTTCCGCGTTCCAGTCGTCGGAGGCGTAGAAATGTCGTTGGCGCAGCGCGTCCAGTAGGTCGGCCTTGGTCAGGGCCGGGGCCAGCACCACCAGCCGGGCCTGGGTCGTGCGCAGAAAGGTCGTGTTGTGGTTGTCGTGGTCCAGCGAGACGCCAACGTGATAGCCCTTGGCGAGCAGGGTCTGGAAGTAGGGCGTGTAGCTGCCCCGAGAGGGGTTGCTGTAGCTCATGTTGGTCGAGGTGGCCGGACCCGAGCGCAGCACCGTGCCCACGATGGCCGAGTCGGCGCGGGGGCTGAACGCGGTGCCGGCCAGGTTGGTGTAGTCCGTCCGGTTCGGGTGGGCCAGCGTCGCAAAGGCCCCCGGCCGCCGGTTGATTTCCCGGAACAGGCCTTGGTAGTCGTTCTTGGCCACGAAAACATCGTAGTTGCCCGGCTCCCAGCCCAGCAGCTGGTTCACGCCATACACCACCGCGTGGCCCCCGCCCGAGATGACGCCCCACTCCATGCCGTACAGCGCCACGAAGCTGGCCGTGGTGGCCTGGTCGGCCTGGGTCAGGCCCCGGGCGTAGTTGGGCAGGCTCATGCCCGCCTGGCTGTGGTTATGGTCCGAGATGCCCAGAAAATCGGTGTGCAGCGAGGCCGCCGCGTACTGAAAGTCTTGCAGGGGTGTCACGGCCGCGCCATCCTGGTTGCCGTCCGAGTAGCTGCTGTGCGCGTGCAGGTTGCCCCGAAAGGGCAGCAGCGTACCCACTGGTGGCACCGGCACGGTGTAGGAAGTATTGGCAAAGAAGGAAGTAGTATACGCCGCTGAGCAGCCCGTGCCGTTGTAGGTGAATATTTCCACCCGGTAGCTCGTGCCGGGCACCAGGTTGGTGACCGTGACGCTGTTGGTCCCGGCCCCGGCAAAGACCACGAAGCCACTGCCCAGCCGGCTGCCCCCGCCATAGGCGGCACTGGCCGCGTAGCCCGTGCCGCTGGTGGGCAGCGCGAGCGTCGTGCCATTGGGGCGGACCACCACCAGGTGATTGGCCCCGTTGCCCGGCGTCCAGCCGAAGGTGGCGCTGGTGCGCCCCGCCGCGACGGCCGTGGCCGCCGTGGCATCCTGGGTGGGAAACGCCGCCAGCACGCAGGGGGCGGTCGTGAACGTGCCACTCGCGGGTGCCGACTGCAGGTAGTTGGTCGTGCAGCCGGTGCCCAGCAGCTCGTATACCTGGTAGGTGTAGGCCGTGTTGGGCAGCAGGTTCGTGACCGCCACGGTGGTACCGGTCCCGGCATAGACGGCGAAGCCGACCGCGCCCACGGCCGAGCCGCTGCCGAACGCCGCGTTGCCATTATAAACGCTGCCATCGGTGGGGGCCGTGGCCGCCGCGCTGGCCGGCCGCACCACCACCAGCCGCCCCGTGCCGTTGCCCGCCGTCCAGCTCAGCGTCGCCCCCGTTGTGCTCACGCCTGTGGCAGTCGGCGTGGCGGAGCCCTGCGTGGGCTCCGGCCCCAGGGTGCAGGGAGCCGTCACGTAAATGTTGTCGAATACGGCCTGCTCGGTGGCCGTGGTGGCGTGGTTCCAGAAGCAGCCCACCCAAGGCAGGGCCACGGTGGTGAAGGCCGAGTCCTTGCGAATGCCGATGCGCGTGTAGCTGGCCGTGGTGGGGTCGTCGAAGCTGGCCGTGTTGGCGCTTACTTCCAGCGTCCAGTTGTCCTCGTCCGGGGCAAAGAGCACCCGCACCGTGGCTGCGGGCCCACTCGTCGCGCCCGTTGCCACCGGCACGCTCACCGCCACCAGCGTACGCAGGTTCGTGGGCCCCACCAGCCCGCCGGTGTAGCGCACCAGGCGCAGGCTGTCGGGCTGGCCGGCATTGCCGTACACCACGGCATAGCCGTTGCCCGTGGTCAGGTCCGCGGAGCTGCCGGCCAGCACGAAGGCCGCCCCGTAGTTATTGGGCCCGATGCCCGAGGGGTTGGGCCGCGACTGCTGCATATTGAAGAGCCAGGTCAACTGGTCGGCATTCTGGCGCAGCACCGGGCTGTAGCGGGTCGAGATGTCGCGGGCCACAAAATCCTTGCCCAGCACCCCGCTGCTGATTTTGAGCTGGTTGCTGGCGATGGCCGCCCCGGTGCCGGCCGTGGTTTCGGTTTCCACCCAGCCCGCACCCACGGTGGGGCTATCGGGGCGGTTGAAGTCATCTAGTAGGGTGGGGGCCTGCGCCTGGGCCAGCACGGCTGTCGGGGCCAGCAGGGAGAGCCCATTGATAAGCCAGTAGCGTAGTGTAACGGATATAGACATCAGCGGGGGGGTAAAGAGTATGAGGCAAAGGTATTTCTATTAAAAGTTGTGCTGACGTTGGGGCGCAAAGCGAAAGGGGTGGTATGCCTATCACGAATCCCTGACGTCTGAAGGAAAAACCGACGTTCGTAAAACCCCTACAAGAAAGCCCTTTAAAACGCATGTTTTGAAGGGCTTTCTAAAACGGTGCGAGACCCTTCGAGAAACAGTAAATTTGCAAATTGCCAATTCTGTGATTTTGGTGGGTTACGCGCCCAATTGGTTTTACTTCCGCTAGGGACCGGCTTGCCCCCGCCACGCTGAAGCTGGTGAACGGGTCGCGTACCTTGAGCGAAGGGAGTGCCGGTGGCCCTAGCGCATCACCGCGTGGGGCCGGGCACCTTGCCGCGAACGGCGCGTTTGTTAAGTTCACTCCGCTATTCCCTGCTCCATGACCACCGCCGCCATCTATGCCCGCGTCTCGACCCGTGACAAGGGCCAGACCAACGACAACCAGCTCCTGGAACTGTGGGCCTTCGCCGAGCGACTGGGCTACCCCATCTATCAGGAGTACTGCGACCGGGAAAGCGGCAGTACGGCCGAGCGACCCGCGTTCCAGCAGCTCTTTGCCGATACCCACCAGCGGCGCTTCGACGTGGTGCTGTTCTGGAGCTTGGACCGTTTCAGCCGGGAAGGGGTGAGGGAGACGCTGAACCATCTCCAGCGCCTGGACGTGGCCGGCGTGTCGTTCAAGTCCTTCACCGAGCAGTACCTCGACAGCACCGGGCTCTTTAAGGAGGCCATTATTGCCATCTTGGCGGCTATTGCTAAGCAGGAACAGGCGCGTTTCTCCGAGCGCATTAAAGCGGGCCAAGCGCGCAGTGCCAAGAAACCGGGACGTCCTAGGCTTGCTGCGACCAAAGTGGCCGAAGTGGCCTTCTTATAGCAGCAAGGGGGCAAAATTACTCTAAGGGGAAATGCTATATTACATCCGGTTGACTTTTAAACAGATGTCATTTTTACATGGCTCAAAAAGCTGGGTTCAATAAATCAACTGGCTGTTTCTTTTTGGACTGCCTTTCTGAACCCTGTTTGCTTGACCAACAGACCAAGTAGGCTGCAAATAATAAAGCGTCAATAAGTTACGGATTTCTGACCCTGACTCGAAACTGCTTACAGTAATTTTACCCCCTCGCTGCTATAAGAGGGCCAAAATCCATTAACGTGCTATTTATTCTGTTTTCTGAGGGGCCCCCAATTACTGCACCAAGGCAGAACTAATGCAAACTTTTCCATGGGCGAATTAAATTGAGTCTATTCAATGCTCCACTCCCCCCATCTGGTAACGGCCTCTGATTTAACCGAGCGGCATTATCGGCTTGTTGAGCGCGGCCTGTTTCCAGACCTTATCCGGCGCCTAATCTTAATATCTGACCACTCCGTTCGCGATATTCAATTCCGCGCTTACGAGAGCATCGCTATCAGCGGCTGGGACGGGTCTATCGACCAAGCAAAGGGTTCAACCTACGTGCCCGCCGGTGCCTCTCGCTGGGAATTAGGAACCAATCAGGACGCTGCCAGTAAAGTCAAAAGCGACTTTGAGAAGCGCAATGCACCGGCAAGCCTCCTTACTAGGCGTGGGCGGCCTAAGAAGAATGCGGATTTGGCGACTTCTGAAAAAAACGATTCTGTCTCTTTAGCAGCCCAATCGGCTAGCCAGCCCGCGATGCCGCAAGAGGCAGAAGAATTAGTCCCGGTAGATTCATTAAACCGTTCCCAGACAACCTTGGTATTCGTGGTTGGGCGGGAGTGGCCGGGCGGTAAGGAGTGGGCTAGTTCACAGACTGTAAAGAGTGAGTGGAATGCCATTAAGGTCTTTGATGCCACAGACATCCACACATGGCTCACTCAGCATTCGGGCATTCATCTCTGGTTCTCTAGGCAGTTGGGAAGCCCAGTTAGTGGTACCAACGACATTGAAAATTGGTGGCTCGACTGGACCTATACCAGTAGCCTGGATATCCAATCAGATTGGCTGTTAGTCGGGAGAAGCGAACACCGCGACAAGCTACTAAAATGGCTCTCAAGCAAGGAGGAGGCATTTCCTGTCTTTGGCTGCTCTGCCGAGGAAGCTCGCGCATTTATCGCTGCCTGCATTATGGCGTTGTCAGAAGATGAACGCCTTCCGCTGTTAGGGCGCATTGTAATCGTATCCCGGGAAGACGTATGGGAACAATTGGTCTGGGAAGAAAAAAAGCTGGTATTGATTTTTGATTTCGAATCGACTAAACAAGACCGGCTCTGCGCCAGCGCAACCCGCCGTGGGCACCAGGTAATTCTTGCTTGCTCTCAGGGGCTGACCGGCACTGAAGCAAGTGCTGATGTGCTTCCGGCTATCATGCCGGAGATATTACAGGCAAAGCTGGAGCAATTAGGGATGCCCACTGAGATAGCTGCCTTTAATGCGTTGATGACTTCCCAGTTGTTTACAAACCCCGATTCGCAATCCTTGAAATGGCCGTTTTTGAATCGTTAAGTTTAAGGAATTACACCATTCTGACTTATGCTCCACACTCTTCTGGCCACGGCTACTGACCTCGACCAATGGGCCGGTTTACTCGAAAGCCAATCGGTTTTCCCCGAACTGATGCGCCGCCTCATCCGGGATACTACGCCAGCGCTCACCAGTCTTAGCTTTCCCTCGGCCGAAGGGGTGCAGGGGGAGGGTTGGGACGGCCTTACCACGGCTGACCACGCCACTCCCTTTGTGCCAGTTGGACCTGCTGGCTGGGAGTTAGGAACGAATAAGGCCCAGAAAGGCAAAGCTGACGGTGATTACACCACACGTACTGCTGACCCATTGGGTTTAATCCCAAGCAGCGCGACGTTCATTTTTTGCACTCCCCGCCGCTGGGGGGCGCGAAAAAAATGGGTGGCTACCAAGCTTGCCGAAGGGCATTGGCACGACGTCCGGGCCTATGATGCCGACGACTTGATTACGTGGCTTACGGCGGCCCCTGCGACTCACGTGTGGCTATCCCGCCTGCTACATAAGCAACCTGATGGCGTACAGGACCTGGAATTCTGGTGGGAGGCCTGGGCTGCCCAAACAAGCCCGCCGATGCAAAAGGAGTGGCTGCTCGCTGGCCGTTCTGCGGCCCAAACGAGCCTTGCTAACTGGTTGACCAGTAGAGATGCTACTGGAGATGCCACCTTGCCCACGCGCTCTGTGTTGGCCAGCACCGCCGAGGAGGCGCGCGCTTTTATTGCCAGTTGCATCTTGGCGCTACCCGAAGAATCACGAGTCGCTTGCCTCGCACAGGCAGTCGTGGTTACCAATGAACCTATGTGGCAACAGCTGCTTCAGGTAAAGCATAAATTACTGTTAATCCCCGATTTTGAGTCTGAGCGCTTCAATCAACTTCAGGCCGCCGCTAACCAGCAAGGACATCGGGCACTACTGCCCAGGGCCGCTAATGAATCGACCGGCAGCGATGTCGTTATTCTGCCCCTTAACCGCGATGTGCTTCAGCCGGCGCTGGAACGCATGAATTTTTCTCGCCTTGATGCAGCACAAAAAGCAAGTTTGGCTCGGCGTAGTTTCACGGCGTTTCACCGCGCCCTTCTAACCGATAAATCCTTGCAGCGCCTGTGGTGGCAGGAGGCCGCAACCGCTCAACAACTGCTCCCACTGCTGCTGCTCAACCGTTGGCAAGCCGCTTCCCCCGGAGACCAGCTAATTGTGGAGCACCTGACGGGCCAGGAGTATTCGGCGGTGGAACAGCGGTTACAGGTGTGGGCGCAGCAGCCGGCGGCCCCGGTGCGCCATCTCAGCGGGGAGTGGTTCGTTCTCGACCCCGCCGATGTTTGGGAACAAACCGCACCATTCCTTACGCCCGAGCTGCTCACGAAATTCAGTGAAGCACTTCACGACGTTTTAGGGTCACCTTTAGCACGCTTCAATTTACCCCCCGCCGAGCGGAGCTTTGCCCAGCTGCGGGGCGTACAGGATGATTACTCCATTACTTTACGTCAAGGCTTCACAACCTCGCTGGCACTTTTAAGTACCCACATTCCGCCAGTTACTTTGGCCCAGTACGTACCCGCTTGGGTTGGAAACCAAGTGCGCCAACTGTTGGAGTACGCGCTGAAAAACTCGGCCGGCTACCTACTCACTTCGCTTGATTACCACTTGCCCGCTTTAGCCGAAGCGGCTCCTGAAGTCTTTCTGACCACCATCCTGCAGGGTTTACGTAACGCGGAGCCGGCCCTACTGAAATTATTTGAGGAAGAGCCGGACCTTTTTCAGGCCACTGCCCACCATACAGGCTTACTCTGGGCGTTAGAAGCGTTGGCTTGGCCCCCCCAGTACTTTGCTGACGCTTGTCTCGCGCTGGCTATCTTGGCGCGGCTGGACCCCGGTGGGCGCTTGATGAATCGCCCAATCAATTCTCTACGCACCATTTTCCTGCCTTGGCACCCCCAAACCAATGCTTCGGTTGCCGACCGTTTCATCGTACTCGACCGCATTGTTCAAGCGGAGCCAGAAGTCAGTTGGCAGTTGCTGAAGCTCCTATTACCGAGCGCGCACGACTATTCGTCTGGCAGTCACGTCCCAACTTTTCATTGGCGGGACTGGGAAGTAAATCCAGACCGGGGAACTACCTGGGAGGAATATTTCCAATTCATCAGCGGCCTCACGGAACGCGTCTTAAAAGGGGTAGGAACAGACCCTCAGCGGTGGAGTCAACTTATAGACGAGTTGCCCGAATTATTAAACCGCCTGAGCGACCAGAGGCTTCGTGACCAGATACTGGCGCAGCTGCAGCAGCTCGCGTTCTTGCCCATCCCAGAGGACGACCGCCTAGCACTTCTCAAGGAGTTGCGCGAGTTCCTAAACCGCCACCGGTCTTTTCCCGACGTGGATTGGGCTTGGAGTGAAGTGCAGTTGGCTCCCATAGTTACGTTGTATCAGCAGCTGCAGCCCGCTTCCTTGCCCGTACGCCATGCTTGGTTATTTGACGAATGGCCACAATTGCCGGAAGGCATGGAACATGATAGTAGCGCCGAAACGGAACGTATTATCGCTCATCATCAGGAACATGTATTGAGCGAATTACTTACTGTAGTAGGCCAGAGCGCCATCGCGCAGTTGCTACCTCTGGTGCCTAATGTCTTCTGGCTGGGGCGTATATGTGGACATACTGCCCAATTCAGCACCCCTGAAAAATTGCGTCTCTACCAGCAATACGCCGGGGCCGCGGCGGAACGGGAAGCCAATTTTGCCCAAGGCCTTGCGTCTACGTTCACTCGTCAACTCGGCGACGCAAAGGCGGCCGCCGTTGCTCGGGAGCAGCACGCTGCCTGGCAGCCCATGCAAACGGCCATCTGGTTAGCTGCGATGCCGATGACCTCCACTACCTGGGAACTAGCACAGGAGTTGGGCCAACAAGTGAACCACGAGTACTGGCAGCGTGCCTGGCATTACGTTGAGCAAGATGCCGAAGCTCCCGAAGCAGTAAGGCATTTTTTAGACCATCACCGTCCGGCGGAAGCCGTTCATGTGCTGGCCCGGCTTCAAAATCGCAGCAAAGGACGATTACCAGCTGCCTTGGTACTGACAACCCTAGAGGCATTATTCTCAGCCCAACGCGCTGCTGGCAAATTACTGGTGCGGCGCTATGAGTTGGAAACCTTGCTCAATGAGCTTCCTCATGCTCCCGACGAGGAACGCAGCCGAGCAGTCCGGTTAGCGTTTTCATTCAGCTCCGTGATTCCGCTGAAGAATCCGCAGTTGCTAAATGAGGAACTGCAGCGTAACCCCGCTTTTTTTGTCGAGTTGCTCGCCGCACTCTACAAGCCCGATGATGCTGGCGCAACGGATACCGAGCCTTTATCCGATGAAGAACGCCAAGCCAAACAGGCCTTTGGCAGTCATGCCTGGAGTGTGCTCAACCATTGGGAATCAGTGCCCGGCGTCCAGTCGGATGGTTCACTCGATGGCGAGTATCTAAGTAGTTGGGTGGAGGTGGCCCGCCGTCTGGCGGCCGAAAGTCGGGTTACCAAAGGCTTCGATATCCAGCTGGGACTGCTCCTCAGCCATGCACCTGCCAATCCCGATAAAAGTTGGCCACCGCTTGGGGTATGCCAATTATTAGAAAACGAGGCTCATAACGAAACAATTGCGCGGCATATCCAAATGGGCCGCTACAATATCCACGGCCGCACGCATACCGTTGATGGTGGACAGCGCGAAGAAAAAATTGCGGCAAATTATGCCAGTTGGGCACAAAAAATCCAGACGCAATTCCCCGTCAGTGCTCGCATCCTTCGTAGTCTCCACGATGATTTCAAAAGGGAGGCGGAAGAGCAACGTCGCCGCACCGACCGAGAAGACCAGTTTGGACATTGAGCTTTCGGCTCCATGACACATCCTTTTCCTCGTTTACAACATTTTACCATCCCGCTGTGATAAGAAGTTCTGGCTGTGCGAGCGAAAGCAGCTGCGCACTGATTATTTACTACTTTGGTGGGACATTTTTAACTAATCACGCCATGGGGTTTTTGTCGATAATAGGTCTTATTGCTCTTTTGCTTCTAGGGAAATTCCTGTGGGATACGATTCTTTCTGGAAATGAAGAACTTGTTGAAAACACAAAGCCTGTTGCAAAGCCCGTAGATATTGCAAACAAAAAAACTCTAGGTATTCAACTTAACCCTGATAAATCCGGATTGGATAAAGCTAAAAGCTTAATGAGAATATCCAAAAATATGAATTGCCCAGTTGACGAAGTAAAATCTAGATATAAGAAGTTAATATATGACATGGGATATGAAAAATTTAGAGAGCCTTATGCCATTATTTTTTACATTGATATGGCACTGCGTCAAATTGATGAGCAAAAAATACTTGAAGCTGATGAGTTTGGGCTTCATCCAGATGATACCCCAGGCGCATTAATGGAGGGGTGGCTAAAGGAATTGCAGGATGATATCAGAGAAAAACAGAAGGGATGAGCGAGTCAATCAACTATCCCATAGATATTGTAAAACGCACCCAATATCTTCTCAAAGAGAGTCGCGTTTTTGCTGACGATTACGAAGTGACTTTCCTTGTGAATTGTCTCTTGGGGCTTCTTGTGGCTGCTAATGAGTTCGATAACAGAAATGGTAAGAAATTACGAGATAAAAACTTATCTACCTCCCTGCTAAATGATATCCCTGAGACATTAAGGTTTATTAGTATCAATTCGATTACTAAGCGTATAAGTGTTGAAAACGATAACGTAAGTTGGCAAATTTTAGATAAAAATGCACTTTCAACTGATGCAAAAAAAAGCGATTATAATTTAGGCTGGTTTCTAGGCAAATTAAGAAATGGAATAGCGCATCAGCATATCGAGGCAATCAATACTGAAGGAAAATGGACAGGCATTAAATTATGGAATGAGTCCGAAAGAGGGGGCACAGACTTTGTAATAGTTTTTTCCATATTAAGTCTCAAAAAACTAACGCTAAGCGTAGCTGATATATACTTAACAACTTATCAATCAACAAGTAGCGAATAATAAATAAGCCAACGATTTATCATCAAAATATATTGATAATTTTTTAAAAATATGAGACAATGAAGATTATTCGGGGTTCTTCTTTCTAAAGGGCTGTTTACACGCTAAGCCCTTTATCAAAAAGGGCTTAGCGTGTAAACAGCTTAAAAAGGGCGATTCCAAGCAATTCGGGGGGGGGGGATATGTAAGTTTTATTGAAAAGGATTTCCTTGATGATAGGCTTCGAATTTTCTGTTTCATTAACCAATGAATCAATTGGTTAATGGCTTAGCGTGTAAAACCGCTCTTTTGGAATAAGAACTCCTATATGCAGGCCAGCTATTGTTGATTTTTTTTCCTCTTTTCCATTATTTCAATTGATTCTTTAATAAAATACCTGCGCAATTCATTAAGATTCCACTCTGAAAGCTCAATTGAGCTACTTTTTACAAAACCATCTGGCATTCCAAGCCCGTTTCTACGCCACCTGTAGAAGCCTTTCATCAAAAATTCAGCAATGTTCAGTCTACTATTTTCTATAGAACAACTCTTTTTTAATGTCGAAAAGTGGAGACCCCAGTATACATAAATATCTTCACTTGGAGTTCCTTTAGTCTTCTCAATAGCCTTATGCAGGCTATTAGCTACAGTATCTTTAAACACGTTTTTATAAAATTCTTCTGCTGACAGCTTTGCCACTTCATTATTTACCTCCCAAAGCGTTCCAATGTAACCTCTTGTGCCAGCAGTCAAGAATGAATCAACAATCCCAGACCATGACCAACAGGTATTATTAAATATGATTGGAGCAGCATGAAAGCCCGCAATCATTTCAAATATTGCTTGATAGACAAAAGCGTTGCATTGTATAGCGCAAGAATCTGCCACAACTGCTTTGGGTACACCTTTATATTTCCCATTTTCGTCATCATGCTCGTTTATCGCCTTTGTCATATCAACAAATACATAATGTGGATAATTGAGTCTTTTCAATTCCTCGCTTTTCCATTTAAGCCCATCAAACTTTCTCCATATATGTTTAGTCTCAACTTTAATTAAGTCATTATTGCGGTTGGGATTGGGATAAAAGCTAATTACATCATCATACTCTACGACATGCTTGTTGCCATCTCTATCAATGAAATCTGTAACATTACTGTAGCCCTTAACTTCGCCACCATGACTACATATGTGAAGTATATCAAAAGGGTACTCTTTTATTGACATATCAATATTATAAGAAGAAGCTTCATTCCCAATAAGTTCTTTAACCCAATAATTTTCCTGCTTAAATACATTAATCACAAACTCTGTTTCCTCATCGGTAAAAAATAGAGGAGAAAACACAATTGCTGAACCAATAGGTTTGATTTTTTCAAAAAATATATTATTTACAATAAATAGGGCTGGGTATCTATTCAAATGGACATAAGTAACAGGCAATTGATTCTTGATAACCAATGAATAGGGAGCCCCCTCTGTAAAGAAGGTAACAAAGTCATATTTAGAAAAGTCAATACCATCTAACTGATTAAACAACAACGCATTCAATTCAGTGTAGCTTGAATTATTCCCATCCTGCCATTCTTTAATCAGCAATTCTATATTTAAAATTTGGCTCGCAGGCAATTCACTGATTATCTCGATATCGGAGTTTGTTGAAAGCGCGTAATTCACTGCTGTCACTGCCGATGCAATGCCAAAATTTTCTATTACAATAAGGCCATTATCGAATTTAGCCTCATATCGTAGAGCAGGAGCTGTTGTATCAATCTTCAGCTTTAATCCACTTTTTCCCGCTAAAAACAGACCTTTCAAAAATTCACTAGGTCTCACCCGCAAATATTCAGCTTTGCCAAATGCTAGGCCTCCCAGCATTGCATCTACATCTTCTATTGAATCAATTTCTATAATATTATACTCTCCTAAAAAAGTCAGATAACTTCTCTGGTTTACGTCTAACCCAGCTATTATTAAGTACTCTATTTTACCAATTTTCCTAATAGCATTATCAATCTTAATGCTTATTTCTTCACTCCTTGTTCTTGATAGTGCATGTTCATCTACTATATCGATAGGGCCTTCTGGCTTCTCTGCTGTAGATGAGGAAAATTCGAAAACACTTAAAAAAGTGTTGTTTTCTTGAAGGTATGAAGATATTATGGCAGCAAGGTGTGATTTCTTTCTGTCGACGATGCATGCATATTTGGTATTGAAGGCAGGTACTTGCATGGATATTCTACAGGTTATAGTGAGAAAATAACTCTTTCTTTCTCAGACAGTATCGAGCCGGCTCAGCGTAAAACTTCAAGTAAGCATACGCTAGCGATGCAAGATAGACCAGCGTCGCCATGGGCAAGCCTTCGTGCAAGAACACTTTATGGGCCGCAACTTAGGGCGTGTAGGTACAGATGAGCGGGTAGTTGAATGGAAGCGGTGATTATGGCCCCCATACAAATAGTTTTTAAAAGTTTAGGTATCATAACTCTTCCTTATTATGAAGCTGTTTAGGAAGTGGGCGTCGGGGCAATCTTACGCAATAGGAGCACGGTAAAGGCTAGCCAGTGGAAAGCCAGCCAATTTTGCACGCTGGTTTCGTAGCGCACGAGCAGGGTCTTAAACCCGTCGAGCCACGCGTTGAGGCGCTCAATGACGAGGCGACGGCGGTAAAGTTCGGGGTCGAGTGGGGTATCGTCGTCGGTCTGCCAGTCGGCTGAGCGCCGGTTGCGCGGGATATTGGCCTCGATGGCACGCAGCGCGCAGGCTTGCCGCAAGCTGCTCACGTCAAAGGCTTTGTCGGCATTGAGAAACAGTCCTTCCAGCCGTAGGTCAGCCGTCTCAAGCAGTTCGCACAACTCGTCAAAGACCCGCTCCAGGTCAAAGGTGTCGTGTTGGTTGCCGGCCTGGGGCGTGGCCACGGCCAGCGGCAGGCCCTGGTTGTCGGCCAGGAACAGGGCGTTGGTGGTGCGGGCGGCTTTGCGGCCCTGGTAGCCGATGGCCGCCCCGCCGTTCTTGGCCGGCGTGTGGCTGCCATCGAGTTGGACGCTGGACAAGTCGAGGGCACGCCGGTGCAGGCGCAAGCACATGACCCACAACTGCTTCCACGCGCCCTGCTTGCCCCACGCCTGAAAATGATAGTATACCCCCTGCCAGCTCAAGGGCGGCCCGGTAAACAAAGCCTGAACGGGTAGCCAGCGCCACTGGCAGCCGGTTTTAAGCTTGTAGAAGATGGCACCAACGACCTCTTCCGGCGCGACGGCGCAACGGCGGCCACCGGAACGGGCCGGCAGGTGCGGCAGTATCCAGCGGGTAATGATATCTTTGGTCAGGACTTCCATGAGGGAGGGAAAGGAGATGGGTCGCACCTCAAATTTCCCGCTTTTGTGGGAGTCTTTTCTATTCTGCCTGACGCCTGACTACTTCCTAAACAGGTTCTATGTCTAAAACCAACACGACAGAAAAGTTACCCTCAACTCAGAATAAGGTATGATAAGTCTTAGTTATCATACCTTATTCACTACTTTTGAGAAGTGCCCATTTTTCGGGTTTTCACTCCTTATAGTATAGAATACCGTGAGCTCTGTCCCCGTCGTTCCCCCGTCGCCCACCTCCGCGGGCCTGGCGCACCTGACTGAGCACACGACTCGGTACGTCGAGGCCGGTCTGCAAGGCGCCCCCAACACGGCCCGCGCGTACGCCGGTGACTGGCGGCGCTTCACCGAATGGTGCACCGAACATGGACAGGTCGCGCTGCCGGCTTCGGTCGATACGCTCGCCGGCTTTGTGACTCACCTGGCAGAAGCCGGTAAAAAGGTGTCGACCATTCAGCGCAGCTGCGCGGCCATCAGCAAGGCGCACGCGTTGCGCGACCTGGCCTCGCCCACGGACGACAAAAAATTCAAGGTGCTGATGGAAGGCATCAGCCGGTTAAAAGGCATCCGGCAAAAGCAGGCCCCAGCGTTTTCCTTGGCCAGCTTCAAGCGCACCATCAAGCATATCGACGCCACCACACCAGCAGGGCTGCGCAATAAGGTCATCTTGCTGCTAGGCTTTACCGGGGCATTTCGGCGCTCCGAGCTGTCGGCGCTGGACCTGGACGACTTGACGTTTTCAGAGGATGGCCTGACAATCAACCTAAAGCGCAGCAAAACTAACCAGCTGGGGGAAGCTGAAGAAAAGGCCATTTTCTATTCGCCGGACCCCGCCTTGTGCCCCATTCGCAGCCTGCAGGCCTGGCTACGACTGTTGGAACGCACGTCGGGACCCATTCTGGTCTCGTTTCGCAAAGGTGGCCGACTCACCGACCGCCGGCTGACCGATGTGCACCTCAACAAAATCGTGCAGCGGCACCTGGGAGCTAAGTTTACGGCGCACTCCCTGCGGGCCTCGTTTGTGACGGTGGCCAAGCTCAATGGGGCGGATGATAGCGAGGTGATGAATCAGACTAAGCACAAGACGAGCGAGATGATTCGCCGCTATACCCGGTTAGACAACGTGCGTCAGCATAATGCGGCCCAGAAGCTGGGGCTATAAACTTGGCTCGCTGATTTAGTCGGCACTTTGACTGCTTTCTGGTAGGCAGAC
The DNA here is from genome assembly GCF_012275535.1 of Hymenobacter artigasi. GTDB lineage: Bacteria > Bacteroidota > Bacteroidia > Cytophagales > Hymenobacteraceae > Hymenobacter > Hymenobacter artigasi. The sequence continues at coordinate 42,304 of NZ_JAAVTK010000019.1, forward strand.
ACCCATCTTGAAGAACTTGTTAAATGCAGTGATTGGGTCTACCATTAGGTTAGCGCCATTAATTTGCACAAGACCCTTTTGTTCAGGGTATATAACAAGGCAATTAGGCAGGGCCTGCTCAATTTCTTGAGTTGAATAGCCAAGCTTTTGTAGCACTCCTTTATCGCGAGCATAGCCACTTATTTGACGAATATTGTCAATGATGTGACTTAGTACCAGAGTGGCTCCAGCGCCCTGGTAATGCGGCCGGTACTTTGCGTCAATAATCCAGTGCTGGCCTTGATTATCTACTAGCAGATAGTCGGGAAGACCATAATTTCCCCCGGCTTGCCTCTTTTCATACTTGATTTTTCCGGGATAGGCGCGCTGCAACTTCCCTAATACATAGAGCTCAAAGAGCTTACTCATGTCAATCCAGAAGGGTGGCACTGGTTCCCGATGACTTGCCAGCGCCGAAGCTTCGGTAACCGAATACCCGAATCTTTTCAATAAAAGCTGCGCTAAGCGTAGGGCAGGACCATACTCCTGAAAGAAAGGATTATGCCCAAATCCTGCAAGTGATGCTATCTCAATCGACTTGTCCGCTACCCCGGTAAAAGCTGGCGTGCAAAATTGAATAACGGCACCAGCACTGTCGCGCCAAGTGGATTCATGTGTTGGAACTCTGAGGAGATATCGTTTTGCAGCCTGTAACGCTTGCTTCAGCAACCGGTTTTCGGGTGAATCAGGACCAAACTCTTCATATCGACACCAAGTGTTAATCTGTTTATTCTTCATGTGGTTGCGAGCAACTGTAGCTCCAACCAAAATTTTGCCTTTACTGCGTGCAAACAGGTTGCGCTCCACGGCATAGTAAGAGTAGCGGAGGCCTTTGCGAACCAGCTTCTTTAATCGCTGCAGAAACTCAACAATCAACAGCGGGGTCAATAAGTCTTCCTGCCGGGTGAGCCAGACTGGCTTTTCATCAAATTTTATTTCATATAAATCATGAGTATAATCTGCTGTCTCGTTTGCCAGTAGGCTTTCGGTCAGCATCTTCATATAATCAAGTGGTTGGTCTTGGCCAAGCAGCTTGGGAGCAATATGAACCGCGCGCTGGCCTGATTCTAGCCAGTCACAACCAATGAAGTATCCCGCCTCGATTACATGCCCGACCGAGTTTGAACTTATGCCAAAGCAAAATCGCTGAGGTTCTCCTTTGAATAATATCGGCTTAATCGGAGATAGTCCTTCAATCGTTACACTGCCGTGTTCACGCAAGAAGGTAAGGGAATAATCAGGCGACATGCAGCCCATCGATAATGATACGTGCGTCCTCTGCAAGTACTCCGTCCTTTACATACTCATGTAGTAACGGCTGTAATTCAGCCTTTAACTTTAAAGACAGTAATTGTTGGCTGTTGGCTAAGAAGTAGCTATGCCCAGGCTGAACCTCATCGGCTTGGAAATCGGGGGCTAAGTAGGCTCGGGTAAACAACAAGGCAACTTCCCGGAACAAACGCTTCCCTTCAGGGTCAGCAATGACTGATTCATCGGGCAGTAGGGGAAGGAAGGCGAAGCGCCGGCGCAACGCATAGTCTATATGTGCTACGGAACGGTCAGCTGTATTCATTGTGCCTATCAGGAATAGATTAGGAGGTAGAACAAGCTGGCGGCTTCCGTCTAATTCATACAAAGTCTGAACAGGCTTGCCTCGGTACTCAAGTGCATAGATGAGCTCGCCGAACACGGCGGGCAAATTCGCGCGGTTCAGCTCATCAATTATGAGCACGAAATTGCGGTTTGGTTCCTCCAAAGCTCTTTCCGCTAAATCCGCTAATATTTTATTCTCAACCTCATAGCTCACTCCACCCGCCAGAGTGGGTTTAGCTAATATGCCCCGCACAAAATCCTCATACGAGTATGCGGGATGGAATTGCACGAGGTGTTGTTCACCTCTTGGGCTTTCAATCGTATTATTGCTGGAAAGGTCTCTTCCGTTGCGAACATCAAAATTCGCGAACAGAAAATCAGTCAAATCATTTGCATCAGCTGCGGAGCCAAAGCTTTTGAACAGGTCGTAAACACGTTGATTCTTTTCCCAACTGGAATCGGCACCTGGGACTTCACCAAATAGTCTCAGTACATTGTCCAAGGCCGCTTTCGAGTTTATGGGAAAGTAGTCGTCGGGATAGTAGGCATTCATTATTTTCAGCCACATGCTTTCCCGCAACAGCCCTGATTGCTTGCTCTCTGCCTTATTCAAGACGGCTTGGCCCAAGGCATCAGCCAACTTGCTCATAGCCTCAGCAGCAAGAATGTCAGGAAACCACTCGCTATCGACCTCGTACTCACCACTTCCTTTTGACCAGTATATTCTATAGGTAGAGGAGTTCGCAGGGCTAAACTTCCCCAGCGATGCTAATCCCCGCTCCAGCCACCAGCAGAAGTTGTCACGGTCACCACTCCCAATGCAATAGTCACTAAGTTGAAGCGATGACAACGTATCTGCAGGGAAGCGGCGTAGAAACTCCTCGCGTGTCCGCTTCCGCTCGGCACGCGCTTGAATCACCGAATCTTGCGTTGCATCAAAGCCATCTAAGAAAGACTTGATGCGCTCCTTGGGGCTTGGCCCAAGACGTAGGCCAGGCTTAATTAACTCCTCTGCAAGCTGCATCGCACGGCGAGTTTTGCCAGTGCCTGGCGGGCCGTATAGTACCAGTTGGTGCTTGTAGTGAAGCAAATTCAACGCTTCGACCAATTGCTCTTGCTCGGCTTGTCTCAAAATAGCGGCTTTAAGTTTTTGAGTGATTTCAGAATCACGGGGTGTTTGGCCTGGCTTGAATATATAAATCGCCGGAATTCGGCTGGCATCTCCGTAGGCGCTACCGTCAAAATTTAGATTGAGCGCATTTAGCTCTTGCTCCTCGATAACATTCGTTAACTGCCTGTAATAAGCCTCGCTAGGTGCCCCTGGTAACTGACCATAAAGAGCAGTTGACTTGACAACTCCACAGAGGAATAGCCTCTTTTGCCAGTTCGCTCCTTGGGCGACCAAAATAATGTCACCGGGTTTGACCCGGTCAATAAACACTTTCCCAAATTTATCGTCCTCACCCCACCCCATAAAGGCTACTTGGTGCTCCTTAATGCACTTGAGCCATGTTTCTACTTCCCCACTGTTGCTCCGAACATTTGGCGATACAACCCAGAAATTCATGTGATTGAGTTGAGAATGGTGGTATTCGGGGTAGTGCAAGAGCGAGGGCAGAATTTCCCGGTAGGGTAATCAAAGCAGGTTACACTCACATCAGTGCTTAGGACCAGTACTTGCCTAGAAGCTGGGCCAGGACCCGAGAGCCTGTTGCAGCCGCGAAATTTCATTGATTATACCATCGTACTGTGTAACCGAAGAACGCAACAGGTCGCTATAGGAGCGGTACATATCCAACAAGGCGTGAAGCGTCTTAGCTGGGGCCTGGGAAAAATTCGCAAAGCTAGCCTTTTCAGCTGCCTCATTACGCTCTAGCTCAATTGCAAGCGCATCGCGGGATGCTTGGTACTGGGCAACCGGCACAAAGTACTGTGGGCCTTGAGCCAAGCTCTCTATGAAATAGCGAAACGGGAAAAATAGCCGCCGGTGGCTGTGTACCTCCTCGAACCAGAGTGTAGTGAATCCGCTGGTTACCAACTCTTCGTACACCTGCTCATCAATTTGCTGCCCTTTTTCGGTTAAGAACCACCGCATAATAAGTGGAACAATGTCTTCCCAAGTGGTAAAATTCAGGTCCTCGTTTTCAATCCGCATTATGGTGTCGTAAAGCTTCCTGTCACGTCGCAGCTCTTGTAGGATGCGCGCCACCAACTTGTTAAGTTGTCCAACGGCTTGGGACTGTGCTTCTTGAATGGACCCAGTTTCGGCGCAAGCGAAATAGTCGGACGCTCCGGCAGGTTGCACCACTTGGCTGAAAACGAGCGTAGTCACATCCTCGAAAAAAACATTTTGCTCGATGTCCCCAAAGTGTACATAGAACGGCTCCTTTTTCTGGGAGATGTCGATTCCGCCCGCATAGTAGGGCAGTGCGACCAGCGTGGAACATACCACGCCTCCGGTCCATTTATGCTCGCTCAAAAACCGCTGTTTGACCTCCTCGGCAATTCCTTGCCGATGCATCCGTCCCAAGAGGGGTTTGGAGTAATTGCAGTAGGCTAGACTGCGAAGGGTGTTTTCCGCCGCCTGGGCATTAAACGATGACTGGTAAGCGCTTTTTAGCCGAATAACGCGTACGTCATCCAAGGTAGGAAAGTAGTAGCGCTGAGCTGAAAACAGTAGCACCACCGGCTCGACGCCTTCTATGAAAGAGTGATTGCCAAGATAAACTGCCGCATGACTGAATTCAGACTTACAGGCCTCTCGAATGCTTGCCGAAGTTGAATCATTTGGAAAGCGCACTAGGAGCACGTCAAACGGGCGAAGTTCTTGCGGATTAAGGACAAACATGGCAATTGATACTGGCGAATGGCAAAAAGCTGAAGACCGTTGATTTTAGCTACTTGATGAATTTCCGTTTATATGAGAATTAAGAAAGTGTCTTTTTGCGAGACGCCCTTTGCTCCCAATTCTGCCCCTACTACCACATGGTAAATTTCTTTTCTCACTCTTGCGCTCACTTATTATAAGCTAAAGCAGATTCACTTTGGCAATTCTAGATAGGTTACCTCACACGCCTTGCACAGACGCTTTTGCTGCATGAACTCCGCCATATCAAAGCGCCCGTTGGTCTTTTGATAGATGTCTAGCCCCCGGCCAAGTACTATTTTCCACCCATTGTCGCACTCTATAGCACGGTCATGCAGTGTGCCATCAAAGGCGAAGCTGAAACGAATACCGCTGCTTGCTAATGAGTCGCATATCTCCTGAAAAGCTGTTCTGGATGTTTCCAGATAGGGCTCTTCATTGAAGGTGATTAAGTGCAACTCTACCTCATCCCCATCAGTTTTTTGCATTGCCAGCAGCTGGGCAAGTTCCATCAGGTTGCGCAGCTGGTATGGGTGCCGGATGTACGGGTCAGTTACAACAACGCGCTTCGTGCCAACCAAATATGGACCAAACAGGTCAGCGAAGGTGACATTAGTCTGATTGTCACGCAGAATTCGCTGGCCGGGCTTTGGAACACTGGTTATGACAGGTGATGTACCTTCTGGATTTGAACTAGGTGTAGCAACAGTTGAAGGCGGTGCCTGAGGGGCTTCCCCTCGCCCGTTGCCATACTCTTCTACCTCCAGGGTCTCTATGCTCTTCTTGCGGCCGCTGCTGAGCTGAACGTAACTGAAGTCAACTTCTTCAAACGTCTCATCCATCTTGATGAGCTGTTGCTTAACCCGCTTGCGATTCTCAATGGCGAAATCCAGAAGCTCGTATACTTCTGCCTCCGTGTACTCTCCGTGAGGGTAGATGAGCTTTATCAGGCCAGAGAAGGTTTTGGAGATGGCGTCTTTGTCACGTGTCGTAATTGTGTCCGACAGTTGACAATAACGCGTGTAAGCGTGCGAGTAGTCCTCCTTGCGCAGCTCCTTTAGTATCTCAGCCAGATAGTCCACGATGAAGCCATAGTCATCGGTAAACATCTCGTTGCGCAGCTTTTGAGTTTCCCAACCTGGCAAATAAGCATGTAGGCGGTCCAGAAAAGCAGAGTCGTAATACGAAGCCGGCAGGGCTTCAAACAGGTTACTGTGCGTGAGCATGTAGGGCACAGCCCGGTCGGTATTCCCCACGAACACCATGGAGGCCGCAGCTCCATATACTTGGGTGCCCCGTGAGAACGACTTGTTGGCCATGTAGTTCTTCATGATGTCAACCAAGCCTCGGTCAGCCTTCTTCTCTCGGCCTGCGAATTCATCATAAGCCACTACGTCCCAGTACCCGACCAACCCGATATCTCCGCTGCTGTTATTCACAAACAGCTTGGCTTTGGTAACCTCGCCGCCTGAAATCAAGATGCCGTGCGGCGACATTTCGGAAAAGATATGGGACTTGCCTGTACCCTTCGGCCCTAGCTCAATCAGGTTGTAGTTGTTTTCTGCGAAAGGAATCAGACGAGCCAGCTGCAATAGCTTGGAGCGGAATGAAAATTCAGCTGGATTCAGCCCGATGGATTGCAGCAGTACGTCTACCCACTCGTTTTTCGTGAACTGCCGCCGGGCCTGCTTGTACTCCTCAAGGTCGATGCCGGAAATCTGAACGGGCTTCAGGCTTTCGATAATCCAGGGTGAACGGTCCCGCTCCTCGGTAACCATGTACGCGAGGGTAACAATGCACCATACACCACTGGAGAGCAGCTTACGATGCTCCTGCACGACATCAGCTCCCAGGATAACGCCCTTCAACCCCAGGTTGGCAAATGAGGCTTCGTAGACGTCGCGCCGGTCGTTGAGATGAACGGCAACTTTGTCAATCACGCGGTGTGAGCCATTCTCGCGGATGGTAGACTTGATGAACTGTGCCTCGTCGCGGTGGACGTAGTGGCGGGCAATGATATCCTTTACCCGCCCCACGCCATCCTGTATGGTCGTTTCGTCGTCGGTCGCGCAATATTGGCCCAGCAGGTACTCTAGCACGAAGGTGGGCACGATGGCATTGCCCTTCACCAGCTTGGTGAGGTCCTTACGAACCACTTTGCCCGCAAAGTGCTGATTCAGTTTCTGCCGTAGCTCACTCATGGCGTTTAGAAAGAGTCAAAATCTGACGTGAAGGAAATCAGGAGCGTGTAGCTGAACTCCTGGTACTGCTTCCATTTGTCGGTGTTGGGCACGGGTTCATCCAGTCGAAGCTTCACCTCCTGGTTACGGTAGCGTTTGGCAGCGTCCGGGCTAATGGTAAAGGTGTGCTGAAACTCCCGGGTGCGAACATTGGCATCGGCGGAATCGAAGACTCGGGTAACCTCGTCTGAAATCACTTCCTCGCCAGGTCCCGCTAACAGCCTGGCGCGAATCGTTCGCGCCAGAATTTTATCGGTGACGGGCTCTTGCTGAATAAAGCTCACCGGCAGACGGCCGGTAGTAATGCGGTTGTTGCTCATGCGAAGCACGTCTACACTGACCTGACTCGTCGTCTGCTCGCGCACTACCCGCACTTTCACCAACGGAACTACCACTTCCTGAAGACTGGCTCCGCCGTGCACGTAGCGGCTTCCGGCACCTTGGCGCCGCAAACGGTTCACACCCCGTGGAATCAGAACCTGCGTTTCACCTTCCAAGCCCAGCTGCTCAGCCGTCCAGCTCATTAATGCAGAGCCACCCTTCAGTGGCTGGCCGAGTACATAGCGTCGGGACTCTTTCCAGATTTCTCCCTCCAGCTGGCTGCCACTGAATTCGCTTTCTTCTACCTCAGACTGCTGGTAGAGGAAGCCGTGGTCGGCCGTAATGAAGATGTGAGTACCATTGATGTTTCGGATTCTGTCCACTATGCTAAGTAGGTACTCTATTTCCTGTCGAGCCGCCTCAAAGACCTTGTCCTCCGATTTTAAGTCGTCACCTACCTTATCAATCTGATTGTGGTAGATGTATACTACATCATGGTTGCGGGAGAGTTCCCGACCTGTGGTGCTGCTGGGTAGCTGCATGAAATCCTCGGCCGATAAGGCCGTTGCTTTCTCGCCAAGGGAGGCCTGCAGGATTTTAATCCGATTGGCCATTCCCTGCGTGCTCCTTCCATCGGCCCAAACCGCATCGGGGCTTTCCAGGCGTAGCTGTTGGTGCGGCAGCAGCGCCGCCATACCCAGCTGGGTGTAGGAAGGCAAGCCCGTAACCAGGTGATTGAGCTCCGTTTGGTAGCGTTGATGCCCTTGCAGGCGTTGATACAACTCAGTACCACACTCGAAGCGCAGGGCATCAGAAATCACCACGAACACCTTGCGACGCTCGTTGAGGAGCGGCTGAGCGTAGTAAGCGAAGAAGTCTCGTTGGCGCCGGCCCGTAGGTACTGCCCAGGTACCTGGTGCAGCATCCAGCTGCAGCTGCCAACGCTGGGCGACGGGCAGCACCCAATCGTTCAGATACACTTTCTCTACCCGCTGGGCCAAAGGTGCCAGCACGTTGTTCTGGTGAGCTGCTCTCAGGCTGTGTATAAAGTGGCGATAGTACCGGTCGGGTAAGTAGCCGGTGCTAGTGTACCATTCCAGCGCGGCAGCGGGATTAGACCATGCAGGGAGCGGTGCGGCTACGGTTTCCAACAGCTGAGCGGCATAGCTTAGCGCCTCGTAGAACGACTGGTAATCGGGATAGAAAAAGCGGTTACTTCTTTCCTTGACCACTCTTGTGACCCGTTCTGGTGGGATTTGACCTGCAACCAGCCGCTGCACCAACTCAGCCAGGATACGCTGTTCGGTCAGGGAGAAAAGGTCATCAGCCAAGAGCGTATCGAGGTCGGCTGAATTCAAACGAGCTTCAACATCCAAGTCACCTGCTACTCGTTCAGAGAGGGTCCGGAAGCTTTCACGATAGCGCAGGTCATTCTTCCACCGCGGCAACAGCACATCCGCTTCGGCGGTAAGACTACCCAGTGCCTCCAAGGGGAAATGGTGACCAAACAGCTCCAACAGGAACCCGTAAATACTAGGTGCTTTCGACATATAGCCGTAGCGCTGGTTGACAAGTCCCCAGAAGGGCTCGCGTAGACTATAGCGCTCCAGTTCTTTCTCTACCCCAGCTTCCTGCCCTGCGGCCAACAACTTGAAATACGCCAGCAAATAGGCTTCAAGGCTTATTTCTTCGGAGCCAAACACAACGGCCAGAAGCTTGAACCGAACCTTTTCAGGAGTATCATCAGGCACCAAACGCTTGCTTATAGCCTGGCGACGCTCTTGGCTGTTAAAGAACTCCGAATGGTCATTTACTACCGCACGATATTCCTCCGTTAGTCCGGGCGTCTCCTGGATAAAGATGGATATTTTGTCAGTACGAAACTCATAGTGAGCCAAGTAGATGTCGAGCAGCCAATCTTGAGCAGGCTCAGGGCGCGCATGACGGAAGTAAAGCAGGAACTGCTGCATCGGTTCCTCATGGAGCACGCGGCACTTTACCCGAAACGGGGTTCCATCCACTTCAATCTTCTCTACTCCTGGAAGCTTGACATCCTTATACCTTTCAGCCAAGACGCCATCTGCATCATACCAGAATAAGATGCGGTAACGCTCAAACAGGCGCACCAAGGTTTCTTCTAGATTGCTCATCGAATTTGGGTCGCGTCTATCCAATCAAAAGCCCGCACTTTTGCTTTTGCCTTAATGTCATTAAGGCCAGCCACTTCACGAACAGCTTTGCCAAATTTGTTGTAATTCACTAGAACCCCCTCATCCAAGTTGATTGAAATGCGAGCATTCGCAAGAGGCAGCAATGTGTCGCGCTCATAATCTTGTATTTCACGAAGTTGGCGCTCCAATCTATCTTGCTCTTTTAGTGCGCGGTTACGCTCCGCAGAACTTGAATCAGAACTTATCTGCAAATATTTCAGGCGTTCGATACGCTCATGGAATTTTGCTAGCAGAGGCCTCAGATACCGATTCAAAACCAAATTCAGAGTGTCAGCATTATAGCGATGTAGATACACCAATACACTGAAAGCACCGGTTGGCGAACTAAAACACCAGTAAATTGGCCTCTTGCTATAGCGTCGAGCATGGTCGGCGAAAAAGTCCTTACTGAAATACTGACGCAGAGTCTTACCTAAGCATTCCTCAACATAATTCAGATTCTGGCTTGTATTTTTTTCTCCAAAAGCAGCTTTCAGAAAGCTTGTAAATCCAGCGACAATATCATCTTCAAACCATTCATCATCTAAAACAGGGATTATGTTGTCCTTATCAGCAACAAAGCTCATTTGTGCTTCATTCACCCCTGTTTTTTTAAGATAATCAGCAAAATCTTCACCTTGATTAACCAATATCAACCCCTGCTTATCTAGCGAATATCTACCAAACATGCAGCCAACAGCGTAAGAAATCAACTGTATCACTAATGCTCTTTTACTTATATTTTTTTCTATATCTCTATCGAAGTCATCTAAGTTATAACCCGGCAAATCGAACACATTATTACCTGACGAAGACAATTCCTCACTTAATACTGTTGCACTAGAAATTGCACTTGATAATTTAATACCAGTACTCGTTTTATATATAGAGTTAGCTATTTTGTTTATTTCGAGCTGATTAAACACCATTTGCTTATAGAGCGAAGCTAAATGCATTGCAAAATCGCTCAGCAAATACTGCATCATTGACTCCGACCTGTTAAAGTCCATAAGTGGGTGACCTTTGAAGTCCCAAGAGCTTTCGTGCTTATCCCAATCGTATTTTGCAATATTTTGCTGCTGTTTTGACAAGTCAGTTAAAGCATCGAAATGATGCTTATCAACAGCGAATGGGATATTTTCAACATCACCTCCATTTATACTGAGGCCGTTACTAACGCCTTTAAGCAATTGGTTGAAAGCGCTAGAATTCGCTAAGCCTAGTATATAATCGAAGTTATTGTTATCACGCGGAAATAATGATGGTCCTTTTATATTAAAGACCGTTCCCTGTGGCTGGAATCTAACTGCAAACTCAGCACTGCTAAGCTCAGACCATGTAATGCATGGCCTGAAATAGTGGGATTTAGAGGCTAGTTTGTTACACATATTTGACAGCTTATTATAATTGCTGTCATCAAATTTTATAAGATAATCATTATTGCCAAACCACTTTTTAAATTCACCTCCCTTATTGTGAGGAGCATATTTCTTACCTGACTGTCGGAATTCACCAATAGACTTATGATTAAATCCTATCTTGTCAAAGCTTACTTCATGCCATAATCTCAAGAAATATTCATTGTCACCCGTACAAAGACCAAGGCGCTTTTCAGCAAATTGATTTAGATTTTCATTTTGGGAGAATGCCTCAAGTGAATCATTGTCAAACCAATAATTGATAACATTTCCCGGAATTTGTGAGAAAGCTTTTTGGGACTTCTGATATATATTTTCCGTGCTAACTCCTGATGCACTTTTGATTACCGCTTCTTTTTTGAGATTAGAATCCTTTAAATTAGTTAGCTTAATATAAATACCTAATTCATCGATTGGCTTTTTGTTATACAACACAAATGCCGCATTCTGAACCTTTTCCCCATCAATTTCAGGAAAAGTACGTGGACCTAAATGCAGCAAAGTATCAAATAATAGATTGTCAATCAACTTGATTCTAAGGCCATCGTAGCTAGGGGCAAACATCCAGCTTTGTTGATTAATCATACCTAAATAGCCACAGGGTTTTAACATGGCTAAGCTGCTTTCCATAAAGCAGGCCATTAAGTCTGTTTTGCTATCAGGATAATTTTTCTTGACAAATGCTGATAAAGCCGCGTTCATGTTGCCATTACCCATGTATGGTGGATTGGCTGCTACACAAGCACTTTTCTTACTTAACTCAATTAGTGTAGTGAGACCTTTAATCAACGCTTCCTTCTCATTGCGTTGGAACATGTCTGCTGTAGCACCTTGAGAGACCAATACCTCCTTAAAGCTGGATAATTCTTTTGAGGGCGAACGAGGCACTAGTAATGACCCGATGTTATCCACCTGACGCAAAGCATCCAAGTCGTGCCATAATTCCAGAGAGCCTTGCAGCCCCACTTGGGCTAACACCGCCTGTGCTTGCTCTTTACGTAGTACTAAGGGTTTTAAGTGTGTAATATGGGGAGTGAGCTCTTTACGAAAAGCCCGATTATGATAAGAACGCGCCTTCATCATTAAGGCAAACCCCGCTAACTGGGCAGCCCGCTCATCGATTTCAAGCCCTCGTAGATTATTAGTCAGAATAAGGCCAGGGATATCAGCCTTACTGTAAGCTTCCTCCTCATAAATGTGAGCCAGCAACTCAAAAGCGTAGATGAGCAAGTGGCCGCTGCCACAGGCCGGGTCAAGAACGGTAAGCTCTTCTGGTCCGCTCAAGGGTAGCTTCTCAGTGGCTTGCAGACTCGGTGATTCAATAAAATAAGGCATGTGCTGGCGCAACCCAGAATCAGGGTGGTGCTGTAGCCATAGCTTTCCTAAGGTGTTCTGCACCATGTACTCCACAATCCACCGCGGGGTGAATAGCTGCGTAGCGGCCGGAATGTCCTCTTTTTTAACCTTGGTCTTGGCTGCGAAAACAGCGTCCTTTCGCTCTGCGATATAGAACTGATAAAGCCAGCCCAACACCTCGACGTGCTGGCAATCTTCGACCAGCAGCTCGTTGCGCACCTTGTACACCACGGAATACATGGTTGTCAGGTCAGCTGGCAAGAGTAGCTCCGTGTGGTCTTGGAGGGGCTCAAAAAGGAAGGGGAAAAGGGTATGAAGTGAATTACAGGCCCCAACCAGCAATTCCCGATACACCTCATTGTCTACGTTCTGACTCGGGATAGTGCCGCGCAGCAACCCCATTACCCTTGCCTGGTCAGGTAACAGCTCTGAATCAATCATCCCCTGTTGAGCCAACTGTAGCACCTCAGGCAGCGGGTGGCTTTCGTCGGTCTCAGCGGGGGAGACAATACGCACGCCAAGCGGCTGATACCCGTTCACATCCAAGTAGCGCAAGGCCACCAGCCGGTTGAACCAGGTATAGGCTACTTTATCTACCAGCTCCGCCGCTGTGGTTGTCTGTAGCGCAGTTCGCAAAGCGGCCACTTGCTCAGCCCGCTCACGCAGCTCTACGCTATCCGTTTTGAGGACCAGATGTAAACGGGTAGCAACTTGCTCCAACAGCAGCGTACGGGTTTGCTGCGCGAAGCGCTTCAGGGCGTTGGTATTCACAAGACTAGATAAAAGGCAAGAAATGAAGCTCTGGCTTCGAGCAGAGCCGTCAATACAAGACGTGTTGAAAAAGCAGTAGAGTTAAGCGGGGAGCACAATGCGCTGGTTTTGGTCCAGCAAGCCCAGCATCTTCGTCCGGAGCGCAGTCAGGTACTCTTCTACATCGCCAGGGCTCTGCAGTTCCGTTTTTCCAATGCTCACTTTAATCTGATGACTGTTGACGTACCGGATGCGTGGCTCCTCGACGCCTGGCGTTTCATCGTCCTCTTTTTTGGCTGGTGCCGTCAGGGCGGTCAAGCGGTTCAGCGCATCCAGGTACATGGGGTCACCGGCACGGGTGCAAGCAAGCTGCAGGTCCGCGATAAAGCGGTGCTCATTCACTTGCTGGCGTAAAGTCCGGAAAGGAGTAAGTACATCCTGTTGCTGCACAGCATCAAGTTGTGCAAATTCCGGCCGATTTTGTAACTGTTGAAGTAGCTGCTCTACGACCCGTATGGTTTCCTCCCGCTCCTGTTTGATGCGGTCGTTAACACGGGTCTGCAAGGCGGTCATGTTGCCCTTGGCCTCCGTCAGCACCTTGCCTTTATAAGGCGAGGGATGTTGGTATGCTTCTTTCAGGGCGTCCAGCTCGGTGTGGTCTACGTAGCTGAAGTTGGACTGCTGGCCTTCCATAAAGCTGCGCACCTGGTCGAAGATGGTACGCTGCCCTCCACTCATGAACTGGCGAATGGGGTCTAGTACATCCTCTTTCAAGTCAAGAAGTGTCTTTTCCAACTCCCGCACCTCGGTAACCAAGGCAGTATTATCTCGCTTGGTGATATCAGCAAACAGGCTGCGCACCGGCTCAAGAGCTACCAGGAATGGGTACTGAGCCTTCTGACCTAACAAGACGTTTACCTCGCCCAGCTGCTGCGCGGCTTCGATTCGGAACTGATTGGCTATTTCCTTCGCATCGGTACTAGGGCACAGCTTGTCAAAAGCATCCCGGTACAAATCACATAGCTTTTTGACTTGCTGGGCATCAAACTCCAACTGTATTTCCAGCATGGTAGAGCCCTGCTGACGGTTGTTCAGCAGCCCGTCCAGCACCGCATTGTCAGTCAGGATGGTGGTGTCGCGCCGCAGCTCCAGCTTCCCTCGCTTGTAGAGGTTGGCCAACAGGTTGTACACCGCATTGGGATACCACCCGTAAGGCTTACGGCCAAAATTGTCGCGCACGTCCACTACGCTTGTGCGCTCGGATTGCTGCTTACGCAGATGCACGTAGTTTAAGATTGCCTGCTCGGCGGCCGAAACAGCTGCTTTGGGCCCAGCAAACAAATCATCATGCTTCGCCTGTAGCGTACTGCGAACGTCAGCCTCTGTCACGGTCACGTTATTCAGCAGTGCCAGGCTTGGGTAAGCGACGTTAATTAGCTCCTGGAAGGCGTTGTTAACGCGGATTTTCCCGTCCGTTGACGTGCCGTTGGTCACTTCTCTTGCACTCAGGTAGACCTTAGCCTCTCCAAGCAAAGCCCGCATCCGATTCACCAGGGTGCGGCGGCGCTCGTCGTTGCGCTCCTGCTTTTCGCGCAGAATACGCTTCTGCCCCTCGCTGGGGCTGTCATTTGACTGCTGTCGGACGTACTTCTCCGTTTTCAGGTACATGCGCACATCAGGCAGCAGCGTGGCATCATCTGGTAAGCGGAACAGCGCCATCGTTGGGTAGCCCATGGTTAGAGCACGCAGGCCTTGCTCGTCATCGAACTGGGGATGGTTGGGCGTGATGATGTCAAGAATCAGCTCCGACTCACGGCCATAGAGTACACCGTCCACTTTTCTGGTAAAGCCATAGTCCTGTTTGTTTGCAGCATACCGGAGCTTGTTGTCCGCAATGATGTCATCATACAGGAGCTTGTGCAGCTCCCCTCCTACCTGCTGATTGTCTATGTCAACAGCCTTGATGGAGTTTTCAATATCCTTCTCTTCGTCGGTGAGATATTCATAAAGGTCCCCGTTGCGCCGGATATAAGTTTGCTGCTCCAACAGCTCCAGCGCCTCCTTTACCTGCTGCTCATGCGCCGTGACATCTACGTTTACATTGTCAATGAGCAGCGTGGCCAGGTTACGCAGATTGGCTGAAAATGCAGAGTAGTACTTGACCATGAAGAGCACCCGCAGCACTCGCTTCGCCAAATCATTTCCCAGGTTGTTTTCTGCGGTAAAGATGGCCGCCTGTACTTCACTTTTGATGGTGTTGCGCAACCCATCGAAGAGTCGGTCAAAGCTGACCAGATACCCAGCTGAATAGTCCCCAGCCTGCTTCAGCACCTCCTGGAAGACGCCGAGCATGGACCGCTCGCCAACAGAGGCGTGCCGGCCCTGGAAAGCGTTGTGGGTCGACAGCTGCCGGATACACTCCTGGAAGAGGTAGAACTGGTAAGGAATAAAGGGGTACTTGTTAACGAAGTCACCGTCATTCTTGAATTCGACGAACTGCCTACCCGTCGTGCTTAGACGCAGCAGCGTGCTCAGATTGGCGTGCTCCCTCGCCCAAAGGCCCTTGAGCTCTACTTTACCGTCTTCGTTTTTCTCCAGCAGACGCTTCTGAATCACCTCATCCACGTTAGCGGATGTTAGAGGCATTTTGGTTTTAAAGCGGGCCGTAATCTTAGAGAAGTCGTTGTGCTGGCTCGCGTTCATGTCGCCCACAATCCGCTCTAAATCATCCTGGGAGGTAACCAATACCCAGGAACGGCCTTTGCACTTTACAGCCAGTGTCTCCGCAATGGTCTGCAGGTTCAGCATCAGCTTGGTATTGCTACCAATGAACTGCCCGACTTCATCAACAAAGAAGTTGAGGCGGAATCCGGTCGGCTTCTCCTTCAGGTAGTCTTCTACTTTAGAGCAGAAGTCATCCACCGACATAGTCGAGGCCGTGTTTTTGAAGTCATTCAGAATGTTGAGATAGTCCTCCGACTGTCCTCCAAGCACGTTGCCCAATGCTTGCGCTGCGGCTTTTTTGGTATCCGGGAAGGCATGAAACGGCCGACGCTCCTCCCACGACTTGCCCGATACCGCCTCGAACTGGTTGGTAAACTCTTTGTACTTCTTCTGTTTCCACAGCATCCACTCGAAGGTTCCGATGTGGAGGCTGCTGCCAAAGAAGCCCAGGTGCTCATAGAACACTTGGTAGAAGACCGGCAGCAAGGTCTCCATCTGCTGGCTAGAGCTATGGGAGGCCTTATTATCAATATTGAATAGAATGGACTCCGAAGGGATGCGCCCCGCTTTTTCAATATTGGCTTTCAGAATAGAGTCCTGAATCTTAGCGGCAAATATTTCTCCCACCGGCCGTCCACCATGTGCTTGGTTATCCAAGACGTGGGAAAGAATCTTGAGCAAGTGGGATTTGCCTGAACCGAAGAAACCTGATATCCAAGCTCCGTTAATACCCGAGAAGTCGACGTAAGCGTCGAAAAATTCGGCAATCTTTTTCCCGATGTCTGCGGTAACTACATACTCGCTTACCTCCTGCACCACATGGTCGCGGTCTTCCGCCTTAATGACGGTTTCAATAGGTCGGGCAATATTCTGTTCGAAGAGGGTAGAAACGAGCATAAGGGCTATTCAGTGAAAGTGTCGAGGTTGAACGCGCGGTAGTAGTTGTCGTCGGCAAGCAGCCCGAATAGTTTGAGCTGTTCACCAGAGTAGGTCCCTGGGAAAAAGGCAACAAGTGGAGCACGCTCAACCAAATGATGTAGATTATTCAGGATGCTATGAGAGCGAATAAAAGGATATACTTCCCCGATTCCGGTAAGGAAATACACCTGGGGAGTCGCGCTTTGCACATGCCGCTCTATGGCGGGCAGTAATACTTGTTTCATATCCATAGCGGAGTGAAGTGCTTCACGGAATTCTGCTGCACTTTCCTGCTCTTCAAATTCGAACAAGGCTGGTAGCCCTATCTCCGAATCCAGGACTGACAGCGCCAACTTGAACAAATTGATTTCCAGAACTTGGATTCCGGTATTGTCCAACCGTTTTATCAAGGCGGCAATAGCCTGACGCATCTCCGTTTGTTGTTCGGCAGCGTGGGTGGAAATAAAGAAGTGAATGTCGCCACCCAGTAGCTCGCGCTTCAGGAAACGAGAACCAGATATGGTCTGAAACAGCCGTTCAGCCTTTTCAGGAATGGATTGTTTCATGGGATGTGTTAGAGGGAGCGGGGACCTGAGACCCCAACATAAAGCAGCGCCTCGGGCAGGTGCTGCTCCAACAGGTTGCGCACTTGGGAATGAATAAGCAAGGGCTGTAGCTCTTTCTCCCGTGTCGACTTGAGCAGTCCTACCTGTTCAAGCATTTTAAATAGTACCTGCCTTAGCTTCTTTTGAGTGTTTTCTGTGAGCCGCGTAAGCTCGGGATGAGATTCGCGCTTTTGCTCCACGAATGCCCGGTAATCGGATTCATACAACTGCCGGCTGTGAAGCTGCAGCTTGAGCATAACCACCTCCGTCACAAAATCCGCGATGAACTGAAAGGTTAGGCAAATGCCAACGAAAAGCACCTGGCGCTGGGCTTCGGTATCGAGTTTAGGAAGGGCTTCGAGAAGTGCCGGCGGCAACTTTGCCAAGCGGGCCAGCAATTCTACGGCTTGATGGTTGGATGTGCGCTGATTGCCTTTTTGCAGAACATCTTCCGTCGCAACTAATTGACGTGTGGTCTCCCACCCCCTATCAAGCAACAGCTGCACCAGTCGCATGGATTCGACATGGGCAAGCGAGGCTGTGGTGAAGGAGAGGCGATAAGCAATCATGGTTAAGTGTCTGACAGGAGCCGGTTGAAATAAGGCGGCGAGGAACCTGGCCGGACGTTCCAAAAGTGGTCCAAGTTAATGGCTGGTGAAGTCATTAGCAATCTGATTCCGCTAAAGGCTTAGCAGTAAGCTTTAAAATAATGGCACCTTGAAATTCTCCAACTTGTGCCCCCAAGCTCATTACTTTGAATAACGGTACGGCTTATACAGCTTACTACTTTCTCCCTATGGCCCATTTGCTAGTTTCCTGGTTAGCTCGAAAGAACGACTTTCGCTTCATAGAAGGCAAATTCGACAAGGTGAACCCAACAGGACCAAATTCCCAGTTCCACGAATACTTCTTTTTAGAAAATGGACTTGATGAGCATGTCTTGCTATACTCTACTGCCAAAGATGAACCATTAGCCGAACGTTTATTGGCTCACCTACTTGGCAAATTCCCAAAACGTAACATTCGGATAGAGCTGCTTCCGTTGGTTAATGTTATCGATTTGGCAGAGGTAAAAACCAAAGTAGAAACTTGGCTGCTTCAGCACAAAGGGCAGGAGTTGACCATATTTTTCTCACCTGGCACGCCTATCATGCAATTAGCTTGGTACGTGTGCCATACCACTCTTGGGCTCAGAACCCGCTTAGTGCAGACGCAAGAAGGCAAATTCAGTCCCGATGGGTTGCCTGCACTTATGCGGCTAGATGTAGAGCGGTCAGCCACTCCTGTAACCGCTATTATCCGTGAGCAGCAGCTTAAGTCGGGCTCTTCTCCCCTGATTCCAGACGAAGACACCCATTTCCTTAGTGACAGCCTGCACACTGTGTATCAGAGGGCGAGCCAAGTAGCCCAAACCGACAATGTAACGGTTCTGATTCGTGGGGAAAGTGGCACGGGGAAGGAACGCTTGGCTCAATTCGTTCACGAACAATCAGTGCGCAATAAAGCACCATTTCGGGCCCTCAATTGCGCTGCGCTAACGGATACCCTGTTAGAAAGTCGCCTGTTTGGGCATAAAAAGGGCTCTTTTACTGGGGCTGACCAGAACGCCGAAGGGGAGTTCAAAGCAGCTGAAGGGGGCACCCTATTCCTGGATGAGATAGGCGACATTTCGCCGGCCTTGCAAGTAACGCTGCTGCGCGTCCTGCAGAGCGACGAGATACAGCCTATTGGCGGCAAACCTCAAAAGGTAAACGTTCGGGTCATAGCCGCAACCCATGCGCAATTGGAAGAAAGATGCGAACAGGGTCTATTTCGCTGGGACCTCTACTTTCGCCTCGCCGTTGCCGAGCTGGAACTGCCTTCTCTGCGGGAATGGCCTTCGAAAGAGCGTGAAGCACTTATCGACCATTTGGTGAAGCGTCAACAGAAATCGTTGCAGAAGGCGCAGCCGCTGCGTTTAACTGCTGCAACTCGCAAGTTGCTGCTTGACCATCCCTTTCCAGGGAATGTACGCGAGCTGGAAAACCTGCTCACCAAGCTCTACATATTTGTGCCGGGAGATAACCCGGCAGTTCGCCCCCAGGACCTGCCGGTGCGCTACCGCCAGACAGGAGCCGCCAACACTTCGACCTCGCTGCTCATGCGGGATGCCGAGCGGGCCCATGCGGTGCGAGTCCTGAATTTATGTGGAGGGGTGAAAGCCAAAGCAGCCAAAGCGCTGGGGTTGGATGTCCGAACCCTTACCAGCATGTTGCTATCTGATTAAGGACTCAACTTTCGTCATTTTCTTGGCGGGAGCGAAGCCGAACCGTGTAACCCGCTTTGCTCTTTGCCAGCTCAAAGCGCTGGTCTAAAATTGGCATTGCAAAAGGAGCCTGCATTATTTGCGTGTTACTACGCAAATAATGCAGGCTCCTTTTGTAGTAATCTACCCTCATACGCTTGAAAAGGCCCTTGTCCATCGTGGCTTGGTTTTGGGAAATAGGCAGCAATACTTAAGTCACCCATCCTTTGAGATGGTATACTTCTCGCCTTTGCTTACTCATTCTCCATCCACCATATGAAGCTCGACAACGCCCAACTTGGCAACTTTATTAACCGCATTAAGCTCCATCGTGACGACATGGGGAAGTATCGGGACCAGATTCAAAACCTGCGTGACCGGCTAACAGCCAAAATCAAAGACGATACCAGCACCGGCATGAAAGTCACCCGCTTTTTAATTGCAGGTTCCTGGAAGAAGCACACTGTTCTACGTCCCAAGGGCGAACACCCAGTAGATGTCGACCTAGTGCTCTTTGTGGACGGTGACGACTCGCTTAAAAGCGATGTAGACAAGCTGCACGACTACGTGGTCAAGTACCTACTCGAAATCTACCCCACCAAGGACGTAGGTGACGTTGAGGCAGAGGGCAAGACCAAAGCCATTAAAATCACCTTCAAAGGCACAGGACTCGAAGTAGACATTGTGCCGGTGGTACCGGATACGCCGAGCACCTATGTCTGGCAGCCGGAGCGAGGCGGTGGCGGGCGCTTTATTACCAGCGTTGACAAGCAGCTAGAGGCGAATCTGCGAGCGCGTAAGCAGAATGCATCCTACACCTCTATCGTGCGGGCCTTGAAATGGTGGCGCAATCGGCAGGGCCTCAAGCCGGAGCTCACTTCGTTCACTATCGAACTGATTGCCTCCTACTTAGACGATACCTACGGCAGCGAGTCAAGTATCGAGGAGGGCATCATCCGTTTTTTCCAGTTCGTTAGTGGGCGCGACTTTCCGGTCATCACCTTTCCCTCGGCTATCAACACGGTGCCACGCTTTACCAATCCGGTCTTCATTGCTGACCCTACCAACAATGAAAATAACGCCGCCAGTAAGTTGGATAAAGATGCTTGGACTCGGGTAGTAAAGGCGGCTGACGAAGCTTTCGAAGGCCTGAGCATTGGTCAGTCCAGCCGTACCATGGGCGCGACGACTGAAGAGTGGGAGGCCGTGTTTGGCCCCAGCTTTAACATTGAAGCACAATAACCTGCTGCTTATTATGTACACCCAAACTCAAACCGCTACCTACACGGTAGTAGACATACAGAAGACCTTCGGGAATTTTGAAGCTGACCTGCGCATGATTGCCCGACGCACGGGTAAGCTTACGCAAGAAAAAGTCGAGCAATTCTGCCACGACGTGCTGGTAATGGCCGAGGGCCGCTACTTGAGCCGTGTGGACATTATCCTTACAAATGCGCTGGAACAGGTTCTACAAGCGGCCAGCTATGCCGTGAATGAGGAAGGTAGCGCGATGTCTGGCGACCGGGCGGGCAGCAACGATTGGCCTGACATTGCCGGCAGCCAATTGACTGTCGTTGTGCACCACAACTCCAATTGGTCATCGTTGGACCAAACCAAGAAGCAAGCCATCCACGCTAAGCAAAAGCTAAGCTGGGGCTCGACCAGCCTGGATACAACCTACTCTCACCTGCAGCGGGCGGCCGCGCAGGGCTACGCCAGCAAGGGCTACGAACTCAACAAAGTAAATTTCAAGTAATGGCCTCCAAGATTTTCGATAACATCACTGAGCTTCCGAACAAAGAAATCCAGCAACGCGCTGCCTCCCTGATTGGCTTTACTAAGCGCTTCGAGCGGATTCACTTCAACCTGCGGCTATTGTTGGACCCAGAGGGCCTGAAGAAATGGAGCATGAAGCATCACGGCAGTGCCCTGCCCATTCTGGCCTCGCTTACGGACCGCTACCCACTCGTGATTCTGGAAGGGGACGCGGGCACGGGCAAGACTGCCTCGGCCGAAGCTATTGCCGACCAAATTGCCCGCGAGCTCAAGAAAGACGGGTACTTCATCAAGCTCAGCACGCGGGTGAGAGGCGAGGGCCTGCACGGCCAAATGGCCCAGCTGGTGAACGACGCGTTCGAGCGGCTGAAAACCGAATCTAAGGAAGGCATTGCTTTTCTGCTCATCGACGAGGCTGACGCCATCGCGACGACCCGCTCGACTAACCAGATGCACCAAGAAGAAAAGGCCGCTGTTAACACGCTAATTCAGAAAATAGACGACCTGCGCAGTCTCAAGGGTCGGGCCGTGGTTATGCTCTCGACCAACCGCCTACATTTTCTCGATGAGGCCATCGTGCGGCGGGCTGCCGTTATAATGACCTTCGAGCGCCCTTCGGATGAGGAGCGCCGGGAGTTATTGGAGCAGGACCTAGCTGGCGTCAAGCTCACCAAAAAAGAGCTGGAAGAGTTGGTTCAGCTAACTGGCCCCCAGGAAAATAATGGCTTGGGCTATTCCTTTTCTGACCTGCGCCTGCGGTTTTTGCCCGAGGCCATCGCGCAGGCCTATCCTAATCAACCGCTGACCGCGGCGCTGCTCAAAAGCACCCTGCAGCAGATGCAACCCAGTCCTGCTATTAAGTAGCACATTTCATTATTCACCCGCCACACCATGACGTTCCTTCAAGTACTAGTTCCGCTCCTGAAGAGCGGTACATGGTTAATACCTAAATTATTTGAATCCGAGCGCGAGAAGCGTGGCCCCAGCTTCTGGAAGCGCATGAAGCTGCTCTATTCCAGTAATCGCCAGTTGGCTTCTAAACACGTACGGGTTTCAATTTCTTACTTGTTTCGCATCAAAATTGATGGGCGTTACCTGCTGGTGAAAGGCCGGCGCATCAATCAGTATCAACCAGTGGGTGGAGTCTACAAGCACGATTCGCAGGCTCTACGCGACCAGTTCACCAAGTGGGACGTGCGAGAGGACGAAATTATGCCCATCGACATTCACAGCCGTGATGACTTGCGGGTTAGGGTACTAGGCAAGAACCTAATCCCCTTTCTCAACTGGTTCGTGTCGGAGAAAGACCGCGAAACCACCCAGCAGCGCGAGTTTCAAGAAGAGCTGGTAGAACCCGGTTTTTTGTCCAAAGCCTTTGCTACAATTGACCCGCGGTATCTATATACCGTGTGGCGGCCTCTCAATTATTCACCCCACACTCAGGCTACGGAGCTGATGGTGTATCAGGTATATGAGCTGAAGCTGACCCCCGCCCAGGAGCACGAACTGCGTCATCTGCAATTGCCCGCCTCGAACGAGCTGCGCTGGGTAACCGAAGAACAGATAAAGCGACTAGGTGATGACCAGTTCAAGCATACTGACCCGTTTCGCATTGGCCAACATGCTAGTTATTTGCTTTCTCCAGAGGGATAAGTTAAATGCAAGTCCAACTGACGGCAAATCACCTGCACAGGTTATGGTTAGACCTAGGCTTCGATAAACTGATATATGCTCAAGCAGGATACAGTCATAAAAGGATTGTTACGGCTTTTTAAAATATGACCTTCCATTTCCACGAGTTCTGCACTTAGCGCGGATGCCTGATTTCATCCCGCTCAGCGATACTTGGCTTGGCAAGCTCCGGGGAATAGCGCAGTCAGCAGTTCAGCTCATATACGGAATGCCTTGAGCGGGTGTCACGTCAGTTTGCTTTGCCCCTTAGCCACGTCTTGGTGCCCACATTTAATTTTTGATGAGTGCGCAAACTTCTTGCGGGTGACTTTTTGCTAACCACCCGCAAGAAGTATATTATCTAAAGCAACAAAATTCAAGAATATACTTTTTTTATTGTCCATAGAAAATATCAGCGAACTGAGAGCACTCTTCTTATTATACCCACACTTAAATAATAATATCTAAGTGTGATAGCTCCCCTTATTCAGTAACACGAGAAACATTTTTATTTTTATGCCTTTATATTAAAGCTTTACGGTTGACTGTCAGTATATATTACCAAAATTATTAGTCGTCATATAAACTAATTAAATTAGTATGCGTTACTTTGGGCGTTCACCCATTCTTATCGCCCGATGTACGACGTGCTTCTTATTCCGGTATTGGAAGCCCCAATGCCCGCTTCCCTGCCCGTGTTCAGCTGCCGGGTAGCGGCAGGTTTCCCCTCCCCGGCCACCGATGAGCTAGAGGGGCTGTTTGACCTGAATCGGTTGCTGTTCCGGCACCCGGACGCGACGTATCTGGTGCGCGTGATGGGCGAGAGCATGAGCGGGGCCGAAATTCACCCCGGTGACCTATTAGCAGTGGACAAGCATCTGGAAGCCGACCATGGCCACATCGTGGTGGCGGTGGTGGAAGGCGACTGCACGGTGAAGCGGTTGGAGCGCCGGGGCGAAGCGTGGTGGCTGGTGCCAGCGAACCCGGCGTTCAAGCCCTATCAGATTCGGACGGGAGAAGAGCTGCACATCTGGGGCGTGGTGACGCACGTGGTGCACGAGCTGGTCCCGGGCAAGCTAACGGCGCTGCTGCACAGCCACGACTAGCGGTGTTCGGCTTAGTGGATTGCAACAACTTCTACGTGAGTTGTGAGCGGGTTTTTCAACCCCGCCTGGAAGGGCGGCCGGTGGTCATTTTGAGCAATAATGACGGGTGCATCATCTCGCGCTCGGCCGAGGCCAAGGCGCTGGGCCTGAAAATGGGCGACCCCTATTTTCAGGTGAAGGAGCAGCTGCGGCGGGACTCGGTGCAGGTGTTCAGCTCCAACTACACGCTGTACGGGGATATGTCGCGGCGCGTGATGCACTACCTGGGAGCCACGGTGCCGGGGGTAGAAATCTATTCGATTGACGAGGCCTTTCTGGACCTAAGCGGCCTGGAACAGCACCTGACGCCGTATCTGGGCAATCTGACCGACTTGGCCCAGCGCATTCGGGTGGGCGTGAAGGCGCGCACCGGCATTCCGGTGTGCGTGGGCGTGGCCCCGACCAAGACGCTGGCCAAGCTGGCCAACCGGCTGGCGAAGAAAGATGCCGGCCTGGGCGGGGTACTGTACCTGGATTCGGCCCGGCGGCGGGCCTGGGCCCTGGGGCAGGTTCCGGTGGGCGACGTGTGGGGCGTGGGGCGGCAGTATGCCCAGAAGCTCACGGCGGCGGGCATCGACTCGGCGGCTGACCTGGCGCGGGTGTCGGATGCCTGGGCTCGTAAGCACCTGGGCGGGGTCGTCGGGGCGCGGTTGGTGCAGGAACTGCAGGGCCGGCCCTGCGCGGGGCTGCATCCTTCGGAAGATGGAACGCTCCGCCGGCAGAGCATCAGCTGCTCCCGCACCTTTGGCCAACCCCTTTCCGCGTTTGCGGATGTGCTGGCGGCGGTAACGGCCTTCCTCTCGCGGGCGGCGGAAAAGCTGCGCCGGCAGGACGACATGGCCCACGTTTTGACGGTGTATATCAGTAAAAACCGCTTTGCCACCAACGTGCTGCCGCCGTTCTCGCGCTCGGCGACGCTCACCCTGCCCATCGGCCCGACGGCCGACACGCGGGTGCTGGTGAGCTACGCCCGCGCCTTACTCCGCCGCCTGTGGGAGCCGGGCACCGTCTACCACAAAGCCGGCGTGGTGCTCGATGGCTTGGAGCCACCCGGCACGGGTCAGCAGCTGGACCTGTTCGGGTCGTCGGCCCCGAATCAAAACACACGGGAGGAAGAGGTACTAGCCGTCGGGCGGCCCGACCTCATGGCCAGCCTCGACGCGCTGAACCAGCGTTTCGGCCGCGGTACCGTGCGCCTGGCCTCGGCAGTGTTACCACCTGCTCCGCAGGATAAGGCAGTTCGTGCGCCCTGGGAAGGCCAGGCCCGCTGGCGCTCGCCGGCTTTTACGACCCGGCTGGAAGATTTGCTCATCGTCCGGTAATGGCTGCTTCGTCGGGTAACCCGCACAGCGCTACTTTTAGCCCTCACTCCTGGTACCCATTTTTTCCCAACCTCCTTTCCTATGCAAGAAACCGACACTCCTCAAGCACCGGCTGCGGGCGCAACCCACATCTTTGGCATGGCTAAATCCAGCCTCGACCTGCTCGGGGCAAAACGGCAAAAGTTGGAATTGGATTACCTGCGCCTGGTATATGCTTGCCAACACTACCAGGCGCAGGGCTGCCAGGCCTTCGGCTACCTGGCGGTAACCTCGACCGCTATTGAGCAACAGGTGCTGAAGTGGGCAGAAAAATACCTGGTTCCTGCCGGCTTGGTGCAGCTGGTGATACCTGAACTGTCCGATATTGAGCACCAATCACTGCTGGCGGAGAAAGACCGGAATCGGCTGGGCAATCTGGCGAAAGCCGAGGCCGGGGTCCTGTTGAAAAACGCGGATGGCTCATTTGGTCGGGATTTGCTGGAAACCGTGCTTCAAACCCATATCCTGGGACAGCACCCGGCCCTGCACAGAGGCGCGGTCGTCGGTGCCAACCCGATGGGCATCCAGTGGGACTATTACGGAAGCTATTAATGGCCATTCACCTCTGTTTCCGCCACGCGCAGGGGCTCCCGATGGGCGAGCCGCTGGCGGCGTGGGAATCACCGGCATCCCTCTTTTTCCCCTCGGTCCAGGCTCTGCGGCAAGCCGCCGACGCCCAAGGAATAAAGGAGCTATTCTACGATGGCCCGGATGCTTTATTTCCTAATTGCTCCCCTGGAAAGGCCAATTTTGGGGCGGATGCCGAAGAGCTGGTCTGGGAGTTGGCCTGCGACCACACCGACGACCCGGAAGATGCCACGACGTGGCCCGCGGGGTATGCCCTGCTTCAGTTCCTGACCTTTTGGCGCCTGGCACTCAACGAGCCCGGCGCTCATTTGGAGTTGGTTCAAGCGTAATGCTTTTCAAAAAAGTCAGCTCTGGCCGGTCGTTTATAAAATGACTTTT
>NZ_JAAVTK010000020.1 GCF_012275535.1 Hymenobacter artigasi
CGGTGTAGAGACGCATCTTTGCGTCTTGTCGTTGAAGGAAATCGCCCAACGACAAGACGCAAAGATGCGTCTCTACACCGTTTAAAATCAGAAGAATTAACTCAAATAGCGTCTAAGGCTTGGCCACTCTAACGGGTTTGAGTAGGTCGTCATGCAGAGCGCAGCGAAGCATCTTTACCGCAATAGTAAATCGAATTACTAGTGGCGGCCAAGATGCTTCGCTGCGCTCTGCATGACGACCTTACGCGCTGCGCAGCCAGGCCTTAGCCAGCTCCAAGTCCTGAAACAGCCGAATCTCGAAGTTTTGGCCCACGCGCGTCACCAGTTCGGCGGCCGAGGCCTGCCCAAAAATGCCCGGCGATACGATGTGCGCAAAGCGCTTCAGGCCCAGGGCCAGCGCTTGCGGCATCCAGTTCTCGGCAATCCATTCATTGGCCGAGCTCCAGGAACCGATGATTTCGCGGTTGTCGTTCAGCATGTGGGCGCATGGGTTTTCCCGCAGGAAATCAATGGTCGCCTGGCAGCCCTGGATAACTTTTTCGGTGGGCAGCACCCCCACCCAGTTGTTGTAAATCCACTGGTTGGCTGCATCAAATTCGATGGTTAAGAATACTTTGTCGAACGCGTTGACCAGGGATTTCTTCATGGGTAAACAGGGAGTAGTAGGTGATTATATCGAAAGGTAGCCATATTATTTCAGCAGTTCTCTTATAAAGCAAAAGGGCCAGTGCTTCGCAGCACTGGCCCTTTTGTAATTAGTTGGCTGGCACTACGCAGGCTGGGCGCTGCTCATTTTGTCGAGCGCATCCATCACCTCTTTCACGTGACCGCGCGAGGTTTCGAGCATGGCTTTCTCTTCGTCGTTGAGCTGCAGCTCAATCACGCGCTCCACGCCGTTTTTGCCGAGGATAACCGGGGCACCGAGGTACACGCCGTTGATGCCGTACTCGCCCTGCAGCTCGAGGCATACGGGGAACACGCGGCGCTGGTCGCGCACGATGGCTTCCACCATCTGGGCGGCCGCCGCGCCGGGCGCGTACCAGGCCGACGTACCCATGAGCTTCACCAACTCGCCGCCGCCGTTCTTGGTGCGCTCCACAATGGCGTCGAGCTCCGCTTTGCCGATGAGCTCGGTAACGGGAATGCCACCCACGGTGGTGTAGCGGGGCAGGGGCACCATGGTGTCGCCGTGGCCACCCATGAGCACGGCCTGAATGTCTTTCGGGCTCACGTTCAGGGCCTCGGCCAGGAAGGCGCGGTAGCGGGCCGTGTCGAGGATGCCAGCCATGCCGAATACTTTTTCGCGGGGCAGCTTGGCGGTGAGGTGCGCCTGATAGGTCATTACGTCGAGCGGGTTGCTCACGATAATGATAATAGCGTTGGGAGAGTGGGCCACCACCTGCTCGGTCACCGATTTCACGATGCCGGCGTTGATGCCAATCAGGTCGTCGCGGGTCATGCCGGGCTTGCGGGGCAGGCCGGAGGTAATCACCACCACGTCCGAACCAGCGGTGCGGGCGTAGTCGCTGGTTACGCCCACGGTGCGCGAGTCGTATCCGATAATCGGAGCTTTCTGCCAGATATCCAGGGCTTTGCCTTCGGCAACACCTTCCTTAATATCAACCAGGACAATTTCGTTAGCAATTTCACGGGTGGCGAGCACATCAGCGCAAGTTGCGCCGACATTGCCGGCTCCGACTACGGTAACTTTCATAGGAAAAGAATTGGGGGGTTGGAGTTTCGCGGGTAAAAGTACGGACGGGCCGCCCAAGCTTGGGTGAAAAAAGCAAGTTTTTACCCAAGCCGGAGTTCGGGAGTTAAATCGATTGCCCAAAAAACCTACATCCGCTGCACCGTCAGCACACGCTCGGAGGTTTCTTCCACCTTAAAACGGTCGTCGACGCGCCAGCCCACCACCCAGCAGATTTTGCCATCGGCCGAGGTGAGCACGCGCACGTCGTCCTTCAAATTCAGCGGCACTTTCTGGTCGATGAGGAAGTCGCTGAGCAGCTTTTTGCCCTTCATGCCCAGCGGCATAAACCAGTCGCCTTCCTGCCACTTGCGCAGCGTAAGCGGAAACTTAATTTTGTCGGCATCGAGCGCGGCCGTGCTTTTCGAGCGTGGGATGATGAAGTGCCGGGAGTCGTCGTGCAGCTCGGCTTTCAGGCGCATGCCATCGGCCAGCAGGTCGGTCTGACCCGCCGTCAGTTGGAAGGTGCCATACTGCGACAGCCGGCGCGGCGTGATAACCAGATGCTCCCGGTCCTTCACCAGCCGGTGCGTAGGCGAGTCGAACTTCCGGCCACTCTCGCCGGGGAAAGCGGCCACAATGTCCTTCACCACCAGCCACGAAAAACCGAACGGTCGTAGGATTTCGTGCAGCACCAGGGCCGTGGCGGCCGTTTTTTGCAGGGTGCTGATATTTAAATACGTTACCTCGGCCTCGTCGTGGCGGGCCTGGGCGGCGGTTTCCTCCACGTAGCGGCGCACGATTTCCTCGGCGCCGCCCACGCGCTCGGCGGTGCCGTGCATGGTCTGGTCGAGGTTGGGGTTGATTTCGCGCAGCACGGGCAGCACCTCAATGCGCAGCAGGTTGCGCTGGTACACGGGGCTGGCGTTGCTGTCGTCTTCGCGCCAGCGCAAGCCGCGTTCCGCCAGGTAATCGTGCAGGGCATCGCGGCCCAGGCCCAGCAGCGGCCGGATGATGTGCCCGTTTTTCACCTGAATGCCGTGCAGGCCGGCCAGTCCGGTGCCGTGCGTAAGGTTAAGAATCATGGTTTCAGCCTCGTCGCGCTGGTGGTGGGCCGTGGCGATGTAGGCGAGGCCCTGCGCCTGCCGTACCTGCTCAAACCAGCGGTAGCGCAGGAAGCGGGCCGCCATCTGGGTCGAAATGCCTTCCTGCTCGGCGTAGGCTTTTGTCTGGAAAAACTCGGCGAAGTAGGGGAGGCCATACTGCTTGGCCAGCTTGCGCACAAACTGCTCATCGGCGTCGGCATCTTCGCCGCGCAGGCCGAAGTGGCAGTGCGCCACTGCCACCTGCGCGCCCAGCTTGTGCAGCACATCGAGCATCACCACCGAATCGAGCCCGCCACTTACCGCGACTAGAATGGGGTCGTTTTCGATGGAAAATAGATTGTTTTCTTCAATGAAGCGGCGAACGGAATCAAGCATGGTGCAACGGGCAGCCCAGAGGGCCAATAAGTACTACAGTGCAAAGATGGCCGTTAGCGCGGCCTCCGTCCGTACCTTTGCGCCCTCAATGGCCGTATTCCGCGTTTTATTACTTCTGTGGCTGCTGCTGCCACTGCTGGGGCAGGCGCAACGCGCCACGCCGCCGGCTGCTAAAGGCTCGCCCATCAAATTGCTGACGGCCGGCGAACTGGTGGGCGGCGACTTTGAAGGGGTGAAAATCCGCAAGCTGATTACCAACGTCAGCTTTCAGCAGGACGACGTGTTCCTGTACTGCGACTCGGCCTACCAGTACCTGGAGCGCAACCAAGTGGAGGCCTTCAGCAACGTGCGCGTGGTGCAGAGCGACACCATGACCATCACCGGCGACCACGGCTTTTATGACGGGGCCCAGCGCACCGCCCGCATGACCGGCAATGTGGTGATGCGCGACCCGCGCATGACTCTGACCACGCCCAGCCTCGACTATGACCTGAACCGCAAAACGGCCTCCTACACCGAAACCGGCCACCTCACCGACCCGCAGAACACCCTAGACAGCCAGCAGGGCTTCTACGATACCAACACCAAAGTATTCGTTTTCAAGCAGAACGTGCACCTCGTAACGCCCGATTCGGAGCTGAACAACGACACGCTGCGCTACAACACCGTTAGCAAGATTGCCTACTTCAACGGCCCCACCCGCATCAAGGGCAAGCAGGGAAATCTGTACGCCGAAGGTGGTAACTACAACACCAAAACCCGCGTTTCGGACTTCAAGCGCAACGCCAAAATTGACACGCCCAACTACCTGCTGGGCGGCGACCAGCTGGTGTACGATGAGGTGAAGCAGTACGGCGTGGCGAGGGGCCACGTCTCGCTCACGTCCAAGAAGGACAACCTGGTGCTGCGCGGCGATGCCGGCAAGTACTGGCGTGCCCTGGGCCGCACCAAGCTCTACGGCGGCCGGCCGGTGGTGCGCAACATCGGCAGCCAGAAAGACACGCTTTACATGGCCGCCGACACGCTCATCAGCGTTGAGGCCCGGCCCGGCCAGACCACTACGCGCACCATTCTATACGCCTACCCGAAGGTGCAGATTTTCCGGGGCAACCTCCAGGGTATCTGCGACTCGCTGACCTACGACCGCCAGGACAGCATCATCTACCTCAACCGTGACCCCGTGCTGTGGCAGGCCAAAAACCAGCTCACGGCCGACTCCATCCAGATTCGCTCGAAGCGGGGCAAGGTGGACGAGATGCGACTCTATTCCAACGCGTTTGCCGTGAATCAGGACACGCTCCTGAATTTCAACCAGACCAAGGGCCGCAACATGATGGCCTATTTCCGCGACAATAAAATGCGCCGCGTGGATGTGCTCGGCAACGCCGAAAGCATCTTTTACGCCCTCGACGGCGACACCGTGACCACCGGTATGAACCGCGTGCTCTCGGCCAACATGCGCCTGCTGTTTCTGGATAGCAAGCTGAATAAAATCTCCGTCCTCTCCAATCCGGAGGCTAAGTTTATCCCGCCCCACGAGCTCAAGCCCGACGACGAGCGCCTGAAAGGCTACCAGTGGCGCGCCAAGGAACGGCCCACTCGCCGCCAGGTGTTGGGCAAACAGTTCGACGACCGCCCCAAAAAGAAAGTCGTGAAGAAGAAAGTGGTGAAGAAAAAAACCACTTCCGCTACCAAACGCACCACCAAACCCAAGGCCAAAACCACCAGCACCAAGCCCGCCGCCCCGGCCAAATCTGCGAAGCCGGCCACTAAACCCGTCATTTCCGCCCCGGCCAAACCAGCGGCCGCAGCTGCTCCCGCGCGGCGCTAGCTGCAACCTTTGGATGGCTACCGGGCATCTGGCTTTCAGCCGGGCCTGCTCGGCCGCCGGCCGGTTTGCCTCCGCCGGCTCAAATCGTTACCTTTGCACCCCTTATGCCGATTTCCCGCCTCACGGTTCTGTTTCTGCTCGTTAGTACGCTCATCCTGGGCTCCTGCGCCAGTGGCTACCAACGCCTGCTGAAAAGCACCGACGTCAATAAAAAATACGAAGCCGCCGTTAACTACTACGAAAAGGGCGACTTTTTCCGGTCCGGGACGCTGCTCGAAGACCTCATTCCGCTGCTGAAAGGCCGCCCTGAGGCTGAAAAAGCCCAGTTCTACTTCGCCAACACCAATTACAAGCAGCGCAACTACGTGCTGAGCGCGTTCTATTTCAAGTCGTTCACCGACACGTATCCGAACTCGGAATATTCCGAAGAGGCCTCGTACCTGCACGCCAAGTCGCTATTTCTCGACTCGCCGGGCTATGAGCTCGACCAAACTAATACGGTGTCGGCTCTCGAATCCATCCAGGATTTCCTGAACCGCTACCCCGAAAGCAAGTTCAAGGCCGAGACCGAGAACATGTCGCAGGAGCTCCAGCGCAAGCTGGAAAACAAGGCGTACGAAAGCGCCCGGCTCTATTACCAGCTGCGTTACAACCAGGCGGCCGTGGTGGCACTCACCAATTTCCAGTTGGGCTATCCGGCTTCGGCCTACGCCGAGCAGGCCGCCTTTCTGCGCCTGAGCGCTCAGTACGCCTGGGCCAAGGAAAGCATCGAATCGAAGCAGCGGGAACGTTTTTTGGATGCCGTGAGCTTCTACCAGCAATTTCTCGATGCCTACCCCAAGAGCAAGAGCCTGAAATCTGCGCAGGATATGTACGATTTCAGCCAGGCTGAGATTGTTCGCCTGAAGGCCGTGCCCACGGCCGCCGCCAATTAATTTGTCACTAAATCAGCCCATGAAACCCAATCCCAACACCCCGTCGAGCTCCATCATCACGCGCAACGTGGCCGACATTACCGGCGACAACGGCAACGTGTACGAGGCCATTGCCGTGATTTCGAAGCGTGCTAACCAGCTGTCGATTAAACTGAAGGAAGAGCTGAACGACCGCCTTGCCGAGTTCGCTTCCACGGTGGATAACCTGGAAGAAGTGTTCGAAAACCGCGAGCAAATCGAAGTTTCCAAGCAGTACGAGCGCATGCCCAAGCCTACCAGCCTGGCCATCGAGGAGTTCCTGCAAGGCAAAATCTACTACTCCACGCCCGAGCCGGAAGAAGTGCCGGTGCCCCGCGAGCTGTTTTAGCGTTTAGTGCATGGTTGTTAGTGCTTGGTGCCTGGTTTTAGCGAAGTTTGCATTATGACTGCACTAGGCACCAGAAACCAGGCACCAGGCACCAATTTAGCCGGCCGGCGCATCCTGCTGGGTGTCAGCGGCAGCATTGCCGCTTACAAAGCCGCACCGCTCACCCGCCTGCTCATTAAAGCCGGGGCCGAAGTGCAGGTCATCCTCACCGAAGCCGCCACGGCCTTCGTGACGCCCCTCACGCTGGGAACCCTCTCCAAAAAGCCCGTCCTGACGGGCTTTTTGCGTGATGCGGCGGCAGGCCAGTGGCACAACCACGTTGAGCTGGGCCTGTGGGCCGATGCGCTGCTGATTGCGCCCGCCAGCGCCAATACCATTGGCCAGCTGGCCAATGGGCTGTGCCCTAACCTGCTGTGTGCGGTGTATTTATCGGCCCGCTGCCCGGTTTTTCTGGCCCCGGCCATGGACCTGGATATGTTTGCCCATCCGGCCGTGACGCAAAACCTGGCCCGGCTGCGCTCCTTTGGCAACCACGTTTTCGATTCGCCCAGCGGCGAATTGGCTTCGGGCCTCAGCGGCCAGGGCCGCATGCTGGAGCCGGAGGACATTGTGGCGAAACTTATAGAAGGGTTGAATTTTGAGGGTTGAATGTTGAGTCGAAAAGAACATTTTTGTGCTTCTTTTTGACTGAGCAATTCCGTTCAACTCAGCATTCAACCCTTAAAATTCAACCCTTCCCAAGTGCACGTCCTCCTCACCGCCGGCCCTACCTACGAGCCCCTGGACCCCGTCCGTTTCCTCGGCAACCGCTCCACAGGCAAAATGGGCTACGCGCTGGCCGAAGCTTTCGCGGCTCAGGGGGCTACGGTTACGTTGGTGAGCGGCCCCAGCCAGCTGCCAGACCCGGCCAGCCCCCGCATCCACACGGTGCGGGTGGAAACGGCGGCGGAGATGTTTGCAGCGGCGGCCGAAGTGGCGGCTGAAGCCGACGTTTGGGTGTTTGCGGCGGCCGTGGCCGACTACCGGCCGGCCCAGGTGGCCGTTGATAAAATCAAGAAATCGGGCGAAACGCTGACGCTGGAGCTGGTGAAAAACGTGGACATTGCCGCCACCCTCGGCCAGCGCAAGCGGGCTGAACAATTTGCCGTCGGTTTTGCGTTGGAGACTACGAACGAGCTGGCCCACGCCCAGGACAAGCTGCACCGAAAAAACTTCGACCTCATCGTGCTCAATTCCCTGCGCGATGCGGGCGCGGGTTTCGGCCACGACACCAACAAGGTGACGGTGCTGGATGCGGCCGGCCAAATCGTTAATTTTGAGTTACAGTCCAAGGCCGATGTGGCCCGCGGACTGGTTAGCCTGATTCTGGCCCGTCTGACCCCTTCCTCATGATGCGAAAATTCCTCGCGGCCCTGCCCATATTTGCCCTGCTACTCCTTGCCGGCCCCGCCGCCCGCGCCCAGGAGCTGCTGGCCGAAGTACGCGTATCGACCGAAAACGTGACGATTTCGGACCCCACCATCGTCACGTCGATGCAGAACGACATCCGTACGTTCCTTAACAATCGTGCCTGGACCACCCAGACGTACCGGCCCGAGGAACGGATTCGGCTGAAGATATTTATCGGCATTACCGCCATCCCGCAGAACGGTACTTATAGCACCACCATGCGCCTGATTTCGACGCGCCCGGTGTATGGCACCGGCTACGAAACCAACGTGGTGAGCATCGTGGACCGCAATTTTAACTTCAATTATTCGCAGCAGAATCCCCTGGATTTTTCGCCCAACAGCTTCGTTTCCAATCTGTCGTCGCTCTTAGGGTATTATGCTTATCTCGTCATCGGGATTGACCGCGACACGTTTGCCCGACTGGGCGGCACGCCATATTATGAACTGGCCCGCAACGTGGTCAACTACTCGGCCAACCAGACGCAGACTAATGAAGCCGACGAAGGCTGGCGCGGCAGCGGCTCACGCGAGCGCCACTTCATCCTCGATAACCTGACCGACCCGCAGCTGGAAGCTTTTCGCACCGGCCTGTATGGCTACTACCGGCAGGGCATGGACATCTTTATCGAAAAGCCCGAAGAGGCCCGCGCCTCGGTGATGGCGGCCCTGACGGGCGTGCAGAAAGCCGCCCTCACGCGTCCGGGCACTTTGTTCGCCCGCGCTTTCTTCGATGCGAAATCGGATGAAATTGCCAACATCTTCCGCACAAGTCAGGACCAGAGCCAAAAGCAGCAGCTCGTGACTATGCTCACGGAGGTAGACCCGACAAATTCGGCAAAATATCAAACAGTTTTAAAGTGAATTATAAATTATGAATTATAAATTATAAATGTTGGCAAGTCGTTGTGAGACTGTCATCATAAACTCAATTTATAATTCGTAATTTATAATTCATAATTCAAAAATATGCTCGTCGATTTACGGATTAATAACTACGCGCTGATTGAGCAGCTGGAGCTGCGTCCGTCGCCATTGCTGAATATTATTACGGGCGAAACCGGGGCTGGTAAATCCATTATGCTGGGCGCCATCGGCTTGCTGCTGGGCAACCGGGCCGATTCGCGCATGCTCTTCGATACCGAGCGCAAGTGTGTGATTGAGGGGCAGTTCGATATTGCCAACTACCACTTGCAGGATATTTTTGAGGCCGAAGACCTGGACTACGACTCGCACTGCATTCTGCGGCGCGAAATCAGCCCAAATGGCAAATCGCGCGCCTTTGTGAACGACACGCCGGTGACGCTGGAAGCGCTACGGAAAATCGGGGCCAACCTGATGGATATTCACTCGCAGCACGATACGCTGCTGCTGGGCGATGGGGTTTTCCAGTTGAATTTGCTGGATTTGTACGCCGGGCTGGTGCCGCAGCGCACCATGTACAGCCACGCTTTCCGGCAGTACCGCAAGCTCGAAACCGACCTGCAGGCGCTGGAAGGTCAGGCGGCGCAGGCCAGCAAGGAGCTGGACTACAATAGCTTCCTGCTGAATGAGCTGGAGGAGGCCCGCCTCGACAACGAGGACCAGGACGCGCTGGAACAGGAGATAAAGCAGCTGGAGCACGCCGAAGAAATCAAGTACAAGCTGAGCCAGGCGCTGCACGGCCTGCGCGACAGCGAAACCTGCGCCACCGGCAACCTCAAGGAAGCCGTGGGCCTGCTGGGCCAGGTGGCGAGCTACGCCGATAACTTCCGCGACCTGCGCGAGCGGCTGAGTTCCTGTCTGATTGAGCTGCACGACATTGCCGATGAGGTAGAAACCGCCGAGCGCCGCACCGAAGGCGACCCCGCCCGCGCCGAGGAGCTCCAGGACCGTCTGAACGTGCTCTACACGCTGCAACGCAAGCACCAGGCCCGCGACCTGCCCGCCCTCATCGAAGTGCGCGACGCGTTGCGCCAGAAGGTGAGCTCGGTGCTGAGCCTGGATAAGGAAATTGCCCGCCTGCGCAAGGATTCGGATGCCGCGCTGGCCGCCGTGACCAAGCAGGGCAACAAGCTGTCGGAGAGCCGGCGCAAGTCGTTTCCGCACTTTGAAAAGCAGCTGGGGCTATTGCTGGCCGATTTGGGTATGCCGCACGCCCGCATTGTGGTGCAGCACAGCACCAGCGCGCCGGCCACCAGCGGCATCGACGTGGTGAGCATCCTCTTTACCGCCAACAAAGGCGCGCAGCCCCAGACGCTGAGCAAGGCCGCCTCGGGAGGCGAGTTCTCGCGCCTGATGCTGTGCATCAAGTACATGCTGGCCGATAAAACGGCTTTACCGACCATTGTTTTTGACGAAATTGACACCGGCATCTCGGGCGAAATTGCCGTGAAAGTGGGCCGTATGATGCAGCAGATGGCGCAGAAGCATCAGCTCGTGGCCATTTCGCACTTGCCGCAAATGGCGGCGGCCGGCGACGTGCACTACTTCGTGTACAAGGAGGACCGCGCCGACCGCACTGTGAGCCGCATCCGCGAGTTGACCCAGGAGGACCGCATCAAGGAAATCGCGCACATGATTGCGGGCGCCAAGCCCAGCGAAAATGCTTTCCAGAGCGCCCGCGAGCTGCTGGCGCTGCGGGGCGAGGTGGTTGGAATGTGAGGTAAGCTTTAGCTTGCCGCCAAATTCCTACTTTTGTCCAACACTTTTACCCCAACGGCAAGCTAAAGCTTACCTCACTTATATGGCCAACAACCTTCTCGCCGGCAAAGTCGGCATCATTTCCGGCGCCCTCAACGAACATTCCATTGCCTGGAAAGTGGCCCAGCGGGCGCACGCCGAAGGGGCGCGCTTTGTGCTTACCAACGCGCCGCTGGCCATGCGCATGGGCGAAATCAACAAGCTGAGCGAAGAGTGTAACGCGCCGATTATTCCGGCCGATGCTACTTCGACCGAGGAGTTGGAGGCGCTGTTTTCGGGTGCGCAGGAGCAGCTGGGTGGCAAGATTGACTTTGTGCTGCACAGCATTGGCATGAGCGCCAACATCCGCAAAAAGAAGCACTACGGCGAGCTGGACTACAAATTCTTCAACCAGACCATTGATGTTTCGGCCATGTCGTTTCATAAGATGATGGCCGTGGCCGAGAAGCAGGATGCCATGAACGAGTGGGGCAGCATTGTGGCCCTGAGCTACATTGCCGCCCAGCGCGCCTTCCTCGACTACACCGACATGACCCAGGCCAAGGCCATGCTCGAAAGCATTGCCCGCAGCTATGGCCAGCGGTTCGGCAAGCTGAAAAAGGTGCGCGTGAATACGGTGTCGCAGTCGCCTACCAAAACCACGGCTGGCACCGGCATCACTGGCTTCGACGCCTTCTACAACTTCGCCGACATGATGTCGCCGCTGGGCAACGCCCCGGCTGAAGCCTGCGCCGACTACTGCATCTCGCTGTTCTCGGACCTCACGCGCTACGTGACCATGCAGAACCTGATGCACGACGGCGGCTTCAGCACCACCGGCATCTCGGCCGAGATTGTGGACATGATGACCAAGGCAGCCGGCGTTTCGGAGCAATAAGCCTTCGTATTGATTGACCAGAAAGCCCAGCCACTTGGCTGGGCTTTCTGTTTTTAGACGCTTTTGGCATTTAAGTACTGGCGCAGAAGTAAGCGTATGCTCCGGTCCGACCGCCCAAGGCGGTCTGACCAGCAGGCCGGACTCGAATACAGTTACTTCTGCGCCAGTAGTTAGAATGATGCAGTGACGCGACCATTTTCGTCTCGGCTAATGCAACATTACCGGCATCGATTGCGCAGAAATTTCGTGCTTTCGGCGCTGCCAGCCGTTAGGTTTGCGCCACAATAACCGGCTTAACCTATGAAGAACCTATTGCTGCTAATGCTGCTGAGTTTCGGCGGGCTGGGCCAGGCCTTCGGCTACGACTTCGTGGTGGCAGCAGACGGCAGCGGCAAGTTTCGCACGGTGCAGGAGGCCTTCAATGCCGTGCCGGACTTCCGGAAAAAGGTCACTACCATCTTCATCAAGAAGGGGATTTACAAGGAAAAGCTCATTCTGGCCGGCTCCAAAAATATGGTCCGGCTCATTGGCGAGGACCGGGATTTGACCATCCTGACCTACGACGACTACAACCAGAAGAAGAACATTTTCGGGGAGGACAAGGGTACCTCGGGCTCGGCGAGCTGCTACATCTACGGCTCCGATTTTTCGGCCGAAAACCTCACGTTTCAGAACTCGTCGGGGCCGGTAGGGCAGGCGGTGGCCATGTGGGTGGATGGCGACAAGGCCGCGTTTGTGAACTGCCGGTTTCTGGGGTTCCAGGACACGCTGTACACGTTTGGGCGCGGTAGCCGGCAGTTTTACAAGGGCTGCTACATCGAAGGGACGGTCGATTTCATCTTCGGCTCCAGTACGGCATGGTTTGAGGACTGTGAGATTTTCTGCAAAAAGGGCGGGTACGTCACGGCCGCCAGCACGCCCGACACGGCGCGGTTTGGCTACGTGTTCAGTCACTGCCGCATTGGCGGCGATGCGCCGGCGGGCAGCTTCGGGCTGGGCCGGCCCTGGCGGCCCTATGCCAAAACTGTGTACCTGAATTGCGAGCTGGGGGCCATGATTCGGCCCGAAGGCTGGGACCCGTGGGAGAAAGAATCGAACAAGAAAACGGCCTATTATGCCGAGTATCAGAGCTACGGGCCGGGGGCGGCGGCGGCGGCTAAGCGCGCGCCGTGGGCGCATCAGCTCACGGAAGCCGAAGCCAAAAGCTATACCCGCGACAACGTGCTGCACGGCTGGCAGCCGGCCAAGTAGGGGCGGGGCTTGCCCCCGCCCGCCGTGCGAGCCAAAAAAACGATTCTGTTCAACGATGGGCGGGGGCAGGCCCCGCACCCTACACTTATGAAACTCCTATTTCTATTGCTGCTGGCCGCCGCGCCGGCTTTTGCCCAAACGGTTCCCAAAGCCGGCCCCATTACCGTGGCACAGGACGGCAGTGGCACTTACCGCACCGTGCAGGAAGCCGTGGATGCCGTGCCCAACCAATCGCAAACCACGGTTATCATCCGCATCAAGCCGGGCACCTACCGCGAAAAGCTGGTAGTTCCCACGCTCAAAATCCATCTCAAACTAGTTGGCGAAAATGCTGAAACCACCATCCTCACCTTCAATGACCACACCGGCGACGCGGCCGGGCATGACACGTATTCGTCGCACTCGGTGCTGGTGCAGGCCAATGACTTCGCCGCCGAAAACCTCACCTTTGAAAACAACGCCGGCTACACCGCCGGGCAGGCCGTGGCCCTGCACGTAGAGGGCGACCGCTGCACCTTCCGCCGCTGCCGCATAGTGGGCAACCAGGATATCCTGTTTCTGGCCGCTGGCCACACCCGCCAGTATTTCCAGAACTGCTACCTCGAAGGCACCACCGATTTTATCTTCGGGGCCAGCACGGCCGTATTCGACCATTGCATCATCAAGAGCAAGAAAAACTCGTTCATCACCGCCGCGTCCACGCCCGAGCAGCAGCCCTTCGGCTTCGTATTTCTGAATTGTAAGCTGAAGGCCGACACCGCCCTGGCACAGAAAGTACACCTCGGCCGGCCCTGGCGGCCCAACGCCAAAGTGGTGTACCTGAACACCGAGATGGGCAGCCACATTGCCCCCGCCGGCTGGGACAACTGGAAGAATCCTGCAAACGAAAAGACGGCCTATTTCGCGGAGTATAACTCCACCGGCCCCGGTGCCAAGCCGGCGGGGCGGGTGGCTTGGGCGCACCAGCTCACCGCGAAAGAAGCAAAAGCATACACGCTAAAGGCTATTTTTGCGGCCGAGGTGCCGTGGCAGCCGTGAAGAAAGTAGCGCGGACTACAAAGTCCGCGCTGCATCAATACCCCCGGCTCAAATCCACCAGATTCTCCAGCGGCTGGCCGTGGCGCAGGCGCTCCAGGTTGCGCAGCAGTACGTCGACTTTGCTTTCGTCCTCGTGGTGCTGGCCGCCGCCGGTGTGCTGGGTGAGCAGCACGTTGGGTAAGGTCCAGAGCGGGTTGTCGGCGGGCAGGGGTTCAACGGCGGTCACGTCGAGCACGGCCCCGCCGAGGTGGCCGGCCTGCAGCAGCTTGATGAGGGCGGGCTCATCGGTGGTGTTGCCACGGCCCACGCTGGCGTAAATGCTGCCCGGGCGCATGGCCTCCAGCAGCTCGGCCGAGAAAAAGCCCTTGGCGCTGCCCGGCAGAGTGTTTATCACGATGTCGGTTTCGGGCAGGGCGGCTTTCAGGTCTTCTTTGGAGTGAAGCTGCGCCTTGGGGTTGGTGCGGGCCAGCAGCTGCACGGGGCACTCGAAGCCGGACAGCTGCTGCTGCACGGCCAGGGCAATGGCTCCGGCCCCCAGCACCACCACGCGCTTGCCGCGCAGCAGGCCCGAGCGGTTGCGAACGTAGGCCCCACCCACCCATTTTTTCTCGGCTTGCAGCACAGCCAGCTCGCCTAGGTGGCGGTAGAGGGCCAACAGGCCGCCCACCATGGTTTCGGCGCAGGGCCAGGCGAAAAAGTCGCCCATATTGGCCACTGGCACATCCAGGTGCAGGTGGCGGTAGCGTTCGAAACCGGCCGAATCAATCTGCCAGAAACGCAGCAGGGGCGAGGTGCCGGCCGCCAGCCAGACGGGCGGCGGGTTGCCGAGCAGCACTTCGGCCTCCTGGAAGGCGGGAAACTGGTCTTCGGGGGCTACGTCGTGGCAGAACGTGACGTTGACCTCGGCCGGAAGCTGCTGTTGCAGGTAAGCGCGGGCGGAGGGGCTGAGGGGCGAATAAACGAAAAGATTCATAGCGGAGTGGCCGGCACGGCCGCAGGCAGTTGACAAGCGTGAGCCCCAGAAACGGGATGATGGGCAAAGTTGCTGCCCAGGCGGCGTACTTTTCGCAAAGAAGCGGCCCGACCAGCCGTATTTGCCGTTTTTTCGCGTATTCCGTCCGTTTCCTCTGCTTATGCGCGCCTACCTGCACCAGCACGCCCACCTCACCGATGCCGAGCTGGAACAAACCATGGCGCTTATCCAGCCCTGCACTTTCCGCAAAGGCACCGAGCTGTTCCACCCCGGCCCGCCGCCCGACCGGCTCTACTTCATCGAAACCGGCCTGGCCCGCGCCTACCGCCTTGTGCGCGGCGAGGACATCACCAGTGCCTTCTATGGGGTCGATTCCTTCTGTTTCGATACCCTGAGCATTGTGGCCCAGGTGCCCACCGAGCTGTATTTCGAATGCCTGACCGACGTGCAGGCCCATGAAATCCTCATTCCCGACCTCAATCGCCTGTTCCGCCGGGTGCCGCCCATCGAGCGCCTGGGTCGCCGCATCAATGAAAACCTGGTGTGTGGCCTCACCGAGCGCCTCCGGGCCTTCCAGATGGACGACCTGCGCACCCGCTACCTCGCCCTGATGCGCCAGAATCCTGAGCTGATTCAGCAGGTGCCCCAGCGGCACATTGCCACCTATCTGGGGGTGAAGCCGGAGAGCCTGAGCCGCATGCGGGCACAGCTGTGAGGGTAACTTGCTGGTATTGGTTGGCGCGCGTCTGCGACGCGTGCCGGCTGGCTCGCGCCTGTGACTCACGTTGCGAACGACTCGCAATTGCGCTGTTATGCGGGCTCTGTACCCGAGCCGCAGGCTCGCACCCAGTCGGCACGCGTCGCAGACGCGCGCCAGCGGCAACATGGGGATTGCGCATTTCTTAACCTAGGTCATTGGGGCCCGCGAAGCAAGCCGGTACTTTTACCCGCGCTCCCTTCCCACCCAACCCCTAGTCCTAATGGCCAAGCAAGCCTATTCCCGCCGCGACCTCGCGTTTCAGCTTCACGAAGTATTGCAGGTTGAACGACTCAACCGCTTCCCCTATTTTAAAGACCACGACCGCGGCTCCATCGACCTCGTGCTCGACACCGCCGGCCAGTTTGCCGACCAGCTCCTGAAGCCCCTGCTCACCGAGCTCGACCGCCAGGAGCCGCAGCTGGTGGATGGCACTATTCGCGTGCACCCTGGCGTGAAGGACATTGTGCACCGCTTCGGCCAGGATGGCTGGATAAACGCGCTGTTCTCCTATGAAGAAGGCGGCCAGCAGCTGCCTGGTACCGTGTACAACGCGGCGGTGTTTGCCATGCAGGCAACCAACTACTCGGCCAGCGTGCCGCCCTTCCTCACGCTGGGCGCGGCCAATTTGCTGCGCAGTTTCGCCGCGCCGGAGCTCACGGCTGCTTTCACGCCGCACATGTACGCCGGCCGCTGGCAAGGTACCATGGCCCTTACCGAGCCCGACGCCGGCAGCTCCCTCTCCGACATCAGCACCTCGGCCGAACCCACGGAGGATGGCTACTACCGGATTCGGGGGCAGAAAATCTATATTTCCTCCGGCGACCACGATGCCTGTGACAACGTGGTGCATCTCATGCTGGCCAAGATTAAAGGCGGACCAGCGGGGGCCAAGGGCATTTCGCTGTTTGCCGTGCCGCGCCAGCGCGTGGCCGAAGGGCTGCCCAACGAGGCCAC
Source organism: Hymenobacter artigasi (assembly GCF_012275535.1). Lineage (GTDB taxonomy): Bacteria > Bacteroidota > Bacteroidia > Cytophagales > Hymenobacteraceae > Hymenobacter > Hymenobacter artigasi. Next base: position 16,288 of record NZ_JAAVTK010000020.1, read on the forward strand.
GCAGCCGGAGGAATTAATTTCGAACGACGTGGTGACGGCCGGCATTTACCATAAGCTGGGCTGCAAGGGTGCCCCCATTGCCCACCTCATGATTGGCGGCGACGGGGACACGCGCGGCTACCTCGTGGGCGAGCCCAATAAGGGCCTCAGCTACATGTTTCAGATGATGAACGAGGCCCGGCTGGCCGTGGGCGTGAGCGCGGCGGCCATCGGCACGGCCGCGTACTACGCCGCCCTCGAATATGCCCGTGCCCGGCCCCAGGGCCGCCCCATTGCCAACCGCGACGTGACCCAGCCGCAGGTGCCCATCATCCGGCATGCCGATGTAAAGCGCATGCTGCTCTTTCAAAAAGCCACCATGGAAGGCGCCTTGGGGCTTCTATTACAGTGCAGCTACTACATGGATGTGGCCCGGGTAGGGGAGGGCGCGGAAAAAGAGCGCGCCGAGCTGCTGCTCGATTTGCTGATGCCCATCGCCAAAACCTACCCCTCGGAAATGGGCGTGCTGAGCACCAGCGCCGCCATCCAGGTGCACGGCGGGGCGGGCTACACCACCGATTTTCCGGTGGAGCAGTTCTGGCGCGAGTCGCGCATTCACCCCATCCACGAGGGCACCACCGGCATTCAGGGCCTTGATTTGTTGGGCCGGAAAATCACCCAGCACGGCGGCAAGGCCGTGGGCCTGCTGCTGGAAGAAATTCAGGCCACCATTGCCTCCGCCGCTGTCGTGTCCGAGTTGGCTCCGCTGGCCGCTCAGCTCACCAAAAACGTGGGCATTTTGCAGCAAGTAACCGGCCATCTGCTGGGCGTGGCAGCCAGGGACCACGAGCTATTCCTGGCCGATGCCACGCTTTACCTGGAGCTGGCCGGGCTGGTGGTAGTGGCCTGGCAGTGGCTGCGGCAGGCCCGCGTGGCCCAGGCCGCCCTGCCCGCCGCCCACCCCGACGACCAGAATTTCTACCACGGCAAGCTCATGGCCGCGCAGTATTTCTACGAATACGAGCTGGTGCGCGCCCCTGGTCTGGCCAAGCGCCTGCAATCGGCCAATGCCGTGACGGTGGCCATGCAGGAAGCGTGGTTTTAGCGTCACCTCACCCCCCGGCCCCCTCTCCTTGGGGAGAGGGGGAGGCTAACGGTTTTCGTAGGCACTCCTTTCTTCTGTTTTCCATCGCGCCGCCTCAGCTCCCCCTCTCCCCAAGGAGAGGGGGCCGGGGGGGGAGGTGACCCGTCAGCACATGAAAAAACTCCAAAACAAAGTCGTCTTCATTACCGGCGGAGCCTCGGGCCTGGGCCGCGCCGCCGCCGTGGCCGCCGCTGAAGAAGGCGCGAAAGTCGTCATCGCCGACCTGCCCGGCTCCGACCACGCCGCCGCGCTGGCCGAGGTGAAGTCCACCAGGGCCGAAGCCGTTTTTATTCCGCTCGACGTGACCGATTCGACCAATATCCAGCAGGCCATTGCCGCTACGGTGGCGCAGTTCGGCCGGCTCGATGTGGCGTTGAACAACGCGGGCATTGGCGAAGGCTTCTTTAGCTTCCTCGAAACCAGCGAAGAGTCGTTTCAGCGCATCATCGACGTAAACCTGACCGGCGTGTTCACCTGCATGAAGTACGAGCTGGCCCAGTTCATGCAGCAGGGTGGGGGCGTGATTGTGAACATGTCTTCCCTGGCTGGCCTGAAGGGCGCGGCGGGCCTGAGCGCCTACGTAGCATCCAAGCACGGCGTGCTGGGCCTCACCCGCGTAGCGGCCCAGGAGTTCGCCCGGCACAACGTGCGCGTGAATGCGCTCTGTCCGTACTACATCGATACGCCGCTCATTCAGGATGTTCACCCCGACCAGCGTCAGCAGATGATTTCGGCCAGCCCCATGAGGCGCCTCGGGCGGGCTGAGGAAGTAGCCAAGGCCTTTATTTACCTTGCTTCGGATGATTCGAGCTACACCAATGGCACCCAGCTGGTGATTGACAGCGGCATCATTTCGTGATGTAGCGCGGAAGTTCAATTCGCGACTCACGCACTAATCCAGCCCACTCGCGGACTAAAAGTCCGCGCTACTTCGCATTCAATATGGATTTCACTCCCAGCCCTAAAACCCAGGACTACCTTGCCCGCGTGCAGGCCTTTATGGCCGCGCACATCACGCCCATTGAAGACGACTACCACCGCGAAAATCTGGCCGCCAACCCTGGCGCCGACTGGCAAAGCTGGCGCGTGCTGCCCATCATCGAAGAGCTGAAAGCGAAAGCCAAAGCCGCCGGCCTCTGGAATTTATTTCTGCCTGATGCTACCCACGGTGCCGGCCTCAGTACCCTCGAATACGCGCCCATTGCCGAGGAAACCGGCCGCAGCTTCCTCGCGCCCACCGTGTTCAACTGCAACGCGCCCGACACCGGTAACATGGAAGTGCTGCACTACTTCGGCAGCGAGGCGCAAAAAGCGGAGTGGCTCGCGCCGCTGCTGGCCGGCGAAATTCGCTCCGTTTTCTGCATGACCGAGCCCGACGTAGCCTCCTCCGATGCCACCAACATGCAGGCCACTATTGTGGAGGACAACGACGAACTGGTGCTCAACGGCCGCAAGTGGTGGGCCACCGGCCTGGGACACCCCAATGCGAAGCTGGCCATTTTCATGGGCCTCTCAAACCCCGAAGCTGCGCCCCACGCCCGCCACAGCATGGTGCTGGTGCCGCTCGATACGCCCGGCGTGAACATCCGGCGCATGCTGCCCGCCTTTAGCGACTACGACCCGCCCTATGGCCACGGTGAAGTGTGGTTTGAGAACGTGCGCGTGCCCCGCGCCAACCTGCTGCGCGGCCTGGGCGAGGGCTTTGCCATCGCGCAGGGCCGCCTTGGGCCGGGCCGCATTCACCACTGCATGCGCTGCATCGGGGCCGCCGAGCGGGCGCTGGAATTGCTGATAACCCGTGGCCTCGCGCGCACCGCTTTCGGTAAGCCGCTGCTGCACCTGGGCGGCAACCTGGAGCGCGTGGCCGACCTGCGCATGGCCATCGACCAGGCCCGCCTGCTCACGCTGTACGCCGCCTGGAAAATTGACACCCAGGGAGTGAAAGCGGCCATGAGCGAGATTTCGGCCATTAAAGTAGTGGGCCCCAACGTGCTTCAGCGCGTGGTGGACGAGGCCATTCAAATTCACGGTGGCGCGGGCGTGTCGCACGACGTGCCGCTCACGGCCCTCTTCACCGTGGCCCGCGCCCTGCGCCTGGCCGATGGGCCCGATGAGGTGCACCGCGCCATGGTGGCGCGAGTGGAGCTGGCGAAGTATAAGGCGAAGCGGGAGTGAGTGAAACGAAACTCCCCTCCTCAGATGAGGAGGGGACGCTGGCGCGAAGCGCCAGCTGGGGTGGTTGAACTCGTTGAACGACACCCGAACAACACCAGAACAAACCCAACCCTAACCGTTCAACGCCCACAACCACCCCCGTTTCCGCTGCGCTGAAACATCCCCTCCTTGGTAAGGAGGGGAGTTTGACGTTCCATCTTTTCCTGACTTTATGACTCCTAATCCCGCCGCCCGCCTCCTCGACACCGCCGGCCCGCTACGCCCCGGCGAGGAGCTGGACGCTACCGCCGTCGATGGCTGGCTGAAGCAGCAGCGCCCCGACCTGCGTGGGCTGCCGCGCGTGACGCAGTACGCCGGCGGGGCATCGAACTGGACCTATCGCCTCGAATACGACAACGCTGACCTCATCCTACGTCGCCCACCAGCCGGAACCAAGGCCAAATCGGCCCACGACATGGGCCGCGAATACCGCGTGCAAAAGGCTCTGAAACCGGTGTTTCACTACGTGCCCGAGATGGTAGCCTACTGCGAGGACACCAGCGTTATCGGGGTCGATTTCTACGTGATGGAGCGCGTGGCCGGCATCATCCCGCGCAAGAACCTGCCACGGGGGCTGGAACTGCCGCCCGCCACCGTACACCAACTCTGTCTGAACGTGCTCGATGCGCTGATTGAGTTGCATCAGGTCGACTACCAGGCAGCCGGCCTCGCGGGCCTGAGCAGCGGCACCGGCTATACCCAGCGCCAGATTTCGGGCTGGAGCAAACGCTACACCCAGGCCCGCACCTGGAACGTGCCCAGCGGCCGCCGCATCATGCAGTGGCTGGAGGCGCACCAGCCGCAGCAGGAACGCATCTGCATCACGCACAATGATTTTCGGTTCGATAACGTGGTGCTCGACGCCGACGACCCCACGCGTATTCTGGGCATTCTGGATTGGGAGCTGGCCACCCTCGGCGACCCGCTCATGGACCTGGGCAACCTGCTGGCCTACTGGGTGCAGGCCGACGACGACTTCCTGGCCCAGGCCACCCGCCGCCAGCCCACCCACCTCCCGGGCATGCTCACCCGCAAAGAAGTGGTGGCCTACTACTGCGAAAAAACCGGCTTCCAGCCCGAAAAATGGGCGTTTTACGAGGTGTATGGCCTATTCCGGCTTTCAGCCATCGCCCAGCAGATTTATTACCGCTACCACCACAAGCAGACCCGCAATCCGGCGTTCAAGAACTTTTGGATTTTCGTGCATTACCTGCACTGGCGCTGCCGGCGGGCCATGCGTGGGAGTTGATAACGATACCAAAAGGGCGTCATGTCGAGCGCAGCCGAGACATCTTGCGTGCTCCCACAAATCAATGACGTGGCAACGATTGGATTACTATCACACGCGAGATGTCTCGGCTGCGCTCGACATGACGTTCAATTCATATCCTCATTCCCACCCTAAAACATGACCACCACCCGCCACAACATCCTCATCACCGGAGCCAGCTCGGGCCTGGGCGAAGGCATGGCCCGCGAATACGCCCGCATGGGCCGCAACCTCGCCCTCTGCGCCCGCCGTACCGACCGCCTCGACGCCCTCAAAGCCGAGCTGGAAACCGCTCACCCCACCATCAAAATCTTCGTGCGTGCCCTCGATGTGAACAACCACGACCAGGTTTTCGAAGTCTTCCGTGCTTTCCAGACCGACCTGGGCACCATCGACCGCATCATTGTGAATGCTGGCATGGGCAAGGGCGCCTCGCTGGGCACCGGCTACTTCCACGCCAACCTGCAAACGGCCCAGACCAACTTCGTGGCCGCGTTGGCGCAGTGCGAAGCGGCGCTGGAGATTTTTCGGGCCCAGAACGCGGGCCATTTGGTCACTATTTCGTCGGTGGCTGCCATGCGCGGCATGCCCCGCGCCCAAACGACCTACGCCGCCACCAAGGCCGGCCTCTCGGCCCTCACCGAGGGAATTCGGGCCGATTTGCTGAACTCGCCTATTAAAGTCAGCATTATGTACCCCGGCTATATCCGCTCCGAAATCAATGCCAAAGTGAAGAGTACGCCCTACATGGTGGATACCGAAACCGGCTGCCGGGCCCTCGTGAAAGCCATTGAGCGCGAGCCGGTGCAGGCCTTCGTGCCCGGCTGGCCCTGGGCCCTGATGGCCCGTGCCATGAAATGGCTGCCGCTGCGTTGGGTACAAAAGCTATTGTAATACAATGATTTAATTAAACAATTGCGGCGGTTTGCTGAAAAATCCGTTTCTTGCATGCCCAAATTCCTGACCCACCAGGAAAGTACGGTGACTGGCCTTTCGGAGCAAACCGCCGCATTTTGTCTTTGCTACTTACTTCTATCTCTGTGAATCAAACGCTACGTAAACTGCTGGTAGTGGCCGTGGTGGGCTTGCTCCCATGTACGCCAGCCCCCGCCGGGGCGCAAGGGCGGCCCGTTCGCACTCCGGCCGCACCGGCACCCGTCAATACCATTCTATTCGTTGGTAATAGCTTTTTTCACGGCAAATACCAACCCGTACTGGCTTACAACGCCGCCCACGTAACCGACGAGAACTACGGCCTGCCCGCTACCCACCCCCGTTGTGAAACCACCACCGGCGAGCCCGTGGTATGGGGCGGTATTCCCGGCATCTTCCAGAAATTCACCGAAGAAGCAGGCCTGAAATACGAAGTGCACTTCGAGGAAATTAACGCCCGGCCGCTGCAATACCACTACGAGCACGCCCTCCCCATCATTCAGCAGCCGCGCTGGAACACTGTGGTGCTGCAGGAGCACAGCCAGTGGGCCCTGCCCCCGCGCCACGGCGGCCACCCCGAGCTGTTCCGCGACTACGCTACCCGGCTGGAGCAGGCCGTGCACGCCGCCAACCCCGCCGCCAGCGTATTCCTGTTCCAGACCTGGCCCCGCGCCGACCTTTGCTACCCAGCCGGCACGCCCTTCGCCGGCCTGCCCATCGACTCGATGGCCCGCGAGCTGCACGCGGCCTACTACGGCTTGCTGGCGCAAAACCCGGGCTTCAAAAGCATCGCGCCGGCCGGCGATGCCTGGCTGCGCGCCGTGCAAACCGGCCTGGCCCAGCGCAACCCCTACGCCCCCGAGCCCGGCAAAATCGACCTCTGGGCCGAAGACCACTACCACCCCAGCAACTGGGGCGCCTACCTCACGGCCTGCGTACTGTTTGGCGAAATCACCGGCCGCGACCCCCGCGCCCTCGGCGCCGCCGAGCAGGCGGCCGTGGCGCTTGGCATCAGCCCGGCCGAGGCCGTTTTCCTGCAGCGCGTAGCCGCCGAGCAAGTACAGGCCGCCCGCCCCGGAGCGTTTGCCGACCAGCCGTTGAAATCGGGAAAAGCTGCGCCTGGTAAAGTCAAGCTCAAATCGTGACCTGCGCGCCGGGCGGGGTTAGCGGGATATTCCAGCCCGCCTCCGCCATTATCGCAACGCTGGTTTCATCGCGTGGCTGCAGGGTAGTCGCGGCCACGCGTACGCGCACAAGCTGGTCTGCAATAGTTAATTCCACTTCCGAGTAGCTGCCCAAAAACCGCACGGCCTGCACCGTGCCCCGGGCCCCGCCGCTGCCCACCGGCCGCAGCTGTAGCTGCTCGGGTCGCACCAGCAGGGCCGTGTCTTTTTTGATGCGCCGCCCCGGCAGCAGCGCCCGCCGGGCCGCGCCGCGCACCAGGTTATAGTCGCCAAACAGGGCCGCCGTGGCCTCGTCTACCGGCTGGTGGTAGAGTTGTCCGGGGGTGCCCTGCTGCACCAGCCGGCCCCGGTGCAGCACCAGAATCTCATCGGCCCAGCCCAGCACGTCGGCCGCGTCGTGCGATACCAGCAGGCAGGTAATGCCCAGCCGCGTGCCCAATTCATCAATGATGCCCTGCAAAAGGCGCTTGTGCGTCCGGTCAAGGTTCGAGAACGGCTCGTCGAGCAGCAGCAGGCGCGGCGCACCTAACAGCAGCCGCGCCAGGGCCACGCGCTGCTGCTCGCCGCCGGAAAGCTGGTCGGTGCGGCGCGTCATCAGGTGGGCAATGCGGCACAGCTCGTACACCGCCTGGGCTTCGGATTCGGGGCGCTTATTGGCGTAGCGTAATACCTGTTCCACGCGCAGAAACTGCGGCAAATCGGACTTTTGGGAGAGGTAGGCCACGCCGGGGTGGCCGGGCACCAGTACGTCCTGCGGCCCGCGCACACGGCTGCCGTTGGCCTGCACCGTGCCAGTAGTAGGCTGAATAAGGCCGGCCACCAGTTGCAGCAGCGTGCTTTTGCCGGCTCCGCTCTCACCGGCCAGCGCCAGCTTTTGCCCAGGCTTTTGTCTGAAGCTAATGGGCTTGAGCGCGGTAAAGCCGTTTTCGGTGAGGCTGAGGTTGGTTACAGTGAGAATGTCCATGCGGCCGCAAAGAACGGGCTTGGGTTCGCATCGTCTACTGCTGGCGCGCGTCTGTGACGCGTGCCGACTGGTGTGACGGTGGCTTACGAAGATAGCAGTAGCTGCTTGCCGGGCTTTTCGTGGGGATAGTTGGCAATGATGTCGCACAGGATGGCCATGTCGTGGGGGCAAGCCTGGGCGAAGGCTTGCCAGTGCTGCAACAGCCAAGCAGTCCGGCATTTCGACCACGGCGATGATGGCATCCCAAAAGGCGTCCCAGCTCACGCCGTACCAGTTGGGAAAGCCCAGCTCGCGTTTCATCAGCATGTGAAAAGCGGCTTTGGTGTCGATGTCTATGAGGTCGATGGTCATGGGGTAGATATACTACCGGCTGATTAATACCAACAGCTTTTTGTAAACTGCAAAACATAATTCGGCGTCTTGATACGCATTGTGATGAGCCGACCTTTCTAGTCCAAAATAATTAATACAGTCGGATAATGAATTTATCTGACTATCAAATTTCCCCAGCCTGTTAGCTACTTGTGATATTGTTTGCACATCAATATGTCTGTAATTGACTTTATTGAATTTATCCATCATGTCATTTTCATGACATACTTTTTTGAAAAAGCCCACATCGAAACTGATATTCCAAGATGCGAAACAAAAATCGTGGCCCATAGTGCTGAAAAAACGCTGAATAACGTCTCTTCTTGAGGGGCTTTCTAATAAGTCTCTGTCCGAAATACCATGAATGCTAAATGATTCATTGCTTATGTTTTTTCCTTTTGAAAGTTGAAATCTGGAATGAAACTTATTCTCAACAACAGATTCATTATTTACAATGATTGCACCAATTTCTATTGGCTCATCGCTGTATACATCAATGCCAGTAGTTTCAAAATCAATGAAACATATTTTAGGTGAAGTGTTTTTCATTCTTTTTAAAAGTTTCGCAACTCGTAAGAGCTTGTCTCTTCCATTACCCCACGTATTTCATCCATACACTTGCTAAAGATGCATCCGCTGTTACCGTTGTCGCGGACGTATAATGCCATTGGCTTTACTGACTTGTTAGTAGATATTTTTGATGGGCAGAATAATATATGGTTATCTAGCTTGTAAAAAGAGTAAAATACAGGATGTTTCTTCATTAGAAATATCTGAACTTTAGCTTTCAATAGCTTCTTTTTTTTTAGCTCGTCGAAATACGAAATCATGGTTTGCTGCGACTCCAGGACTCTTTGTTTGATACGCATAACATTGTAATTCGGGTCATTTGCTCCCCAATGTTTGCCGAGGCCATTGATAAACTCATTGTCTTCGTGGTACATGAAGATTTTGATTGTTGATTTCTTCTTGGCAACTATGTCAAGGGAGTCTCTTATGTTACTGAATGTAGTTTGTCCATAGGTCAAATAAATTATTATATCAGTTGAGTTGCTTACTGATTTTCGTAAATCAAAATCGGAAAAATTTTGATAGTATTTCATAATGCCTGCGCCAAGCACTTCTTTGGACATCTCAAAGTGCTTAAGCATATTATCTGCTATCTCCGACCTAGATGAAAGGTCAAAGTAAATTCCAACAATCAGACCAGTCAATATTGCAAGCAGTATGTTAAAGACTACATTTATTGATGTATTTGCAAGACCAACTTTGTAAACTGTTTTAAGGTATTCAAACAGAAAGACCAGAGCCAACAAAGAGACGGTTCCGAGCCATAAATAACCTTTCTTGTTCATCGTTTTGCTTGTTAAGTTGTAATGAATCACATCTGGGTGTGCATTCGAGGTTTACAGAATGTGAATCTACTCTACGAAGCCGTATCCAGCACCTCGTCCCCATCATCGGCCATACTCTTCGCCAGCTTCTCGATATTTAAGCTTCTCGCTGAGGCGTCGAAAATCTCGCGGTAGGTGCCTTTCATATCGTAGAGTTCGTCGTGGGTGCCGCGTTCTACCATGTGGCCTTTTTTCATAACGTAGATGCAGTCCGAATCCACGATTTGGGCGAGGCTATGGGAGATGATAACCACCGTGCGGCCCTGCTTGATGGCGTCGAGCGAGTTTTTGATTTGCTCGGTGGCGATGGCGTCGAGGCTGGCGGTGGGCTCGTCGAGGAAGATGATGGGCGGGTTTTTGAGGAAGAGCCGGGCGATGGCGATGCGCTGCTGCTGGCCGCCGCTGAGCTGCTGGGCATCGGATTCGTACTGGCGCGGTAGGTCCAGAATCTGGTCGTGCAGGTAGGCCTGGCGGGCGGCGGCTTCGATGTCGGCCTGGGTGGCGTGGAAGTCGCCGTAACGGATATTTTCTTCGATGGTGCCCTTGAAAATGTGGTTTTTCTGGAGCACCAGGCCGATTTCCTGGCGCAGGGCGAAGGTATCGTACTCGGCCAGCGGGTAGCCGTCGAGCAGGATTTCGCCGCTGTCGGGGCGGTAGAACTGGCAGAGCAGGTTGATGATGGTGCTTTTGCCCGCGCCGCTGAGGCCCACCAGCGCGGTGGTTTTGCCGGCCTCGATGCGGAGGCTCACGTCGTGCAGGGCGGCCGTGCCGCTGGGGTAGGTGAAGTTGACATTGCGCAGCTCGAACTGGCCGCGCAGGTCGGCGTCGGGGGCCAGTGGGCCGGGGCGTTCGCGCTGGTCGTCGGCGTCGAGGATGGCGAAGAAGCCTTCAGAGTATGTCAGGGCCTCGTTCATCTCGTCGTAGATGCGGTGGAGCTGCCGGATGGGCGCCGACACGTTGTTGAACAGCAAAATGTGGAACATGATGGCCCCGATGGAAATCTGGCGGCCGAGCACGAGGTAGGCCGTGAGCACGATGATGGCCACCACGCCAATCTGCTCGACGAAGGTTTTGAGGCCGTCGAAGCGGAAGTTGGTTTTGCGGGTTAGGAGCTGGGCGGCTTCGAGGCGGCTTTGCACTGCTGCTTGTTTCGTGCCCTCGTAGGGCTCGCGCACGAAGCTTTTGATGACCACAATGCTGTCGATAATGCTGATGAGGCCGTGGTTTTTCTCCTCGCGCAGGCGCTGGAGGCCGCGCCGCACACCCTGCAATTTGGCGGCCTGCGCGTAGCTGAGCCAGAAATACACCGGCAACACGGCCAGCGCCACCAGCCCCACCCACTTGTTGTTCAGGAAAATGACCACCAGCGCCACAATGGCATTGGCGAAGAGCGGCATGATGTCGATGAAGAAATTTTGCACCAGCTTCATGAGGCTCTCCACGCCCCGGTCGATGCGGGTCTGGAGCTTGCCGGTCTGGTTGCCGTCGTCGGAGAAAAAGCCGAGCTGGTAGCTGAGAATCTTGCTCACGGCCGTCTGGGCCAGCACGCCGGAAATGTGGATGCGGATTTTCTCGCCGAAATACTTCTGCCCGAACTGGATGAAGGTGTTGATGATTTCCTTGCTCAGCAGCAGCCCGCTCACCCAGGCCAGCAGCGTCCAGCCCTGGGCCAGGCCCTCGCCGCGGTCCAGCATGCCCTGCACGGTGTCCACGGTGTAGCGCAGCACGAAGGGGTTGACCTGCGCGGCCAGCGAGCCCACCAGCGTGAGCAGCAGCGTGGCAATGACGAGGCGGCGGTAGGGCCGCACAAAGGGCAGCAGGCGTTGGATAATCTGCCAGAGGCTCATCTAATCGGGGGCTGGGTGAAGCCGGTTAGACGAGTGGGGTGGGGGCGGGGTTATTTTACGCTTCGCCAATGGGTTGAGGTGGACCAAAGCCTCCACCTAATTTCCCGCCGAATTTTATAATTGAAAGCATTCGCTCTACAGCCCGATACAAATAATCCTGATTGCACCAGTATTCTTCGAACTCGCCATAGCGCCTGTAAGGCGAAATGTTGAAGCCATCTTCAATATCATTGTACCAAATGATATGCCTGCCGCAAACGGCTACTACCCAAAATCCACCACCTTCTTTACCATATTCTTCCTGCGTCCACTTCTCAGGAAATATTTGAATCAATTCCCAAAGCCGTAAGATTTCGCCGTGCATTTCTTCTTCTGAGCGCAGAATTTCATCATACAGCTTTTCGATAGTTATAGACTCCCAAGTCATCATCAATTTTAGTTTGATTACATTTCAATTGAAACGAATTTAGGGGTTTTCGGGGTACCTGTTCCTGGCGCGAGTTTAGCGCAGCGTAACTCGTGCCCACTATCGGGTAAGGCATGTGCTGCTTAACAGCATGGTTTATGCCAGCGCAACTTTTCCCAAACCTCCCTTGCCGCTGGCGCGGCAAGGGAGGCGCAGCCTCCCCACCATAATCGGCACGAGTTACGCTGCGCTAAACTCGCGCCAGCAGGGCCAGCAGGACCAGTAAAAGGGTAATTACTGCGAAATACGAAATGTTGAACATTCAATAAATAATTAAATGAGTGCTAATTAAAGATGGATAAAATTATTAATTAGCACATAATCTGCTGATTGTTGCTGAAAGTGGAGAAAAATAACATGAGCTATTAACTGCTCATTCTCAACTGTTCAGACACCTGTTTCGTCGATTAGAAGAAAGTGATAGTCGATAAAAAGGACAACGCAGGCAATAATTCTTCCGTTTTCGGAGTTACTGTTTCAGTAGCAAGCAGCTACCGCTGGCGCAAAACGCCATGTGCACGTACCACCATTACCACCTTTTTTATGCTGCGTACCGCCCTGTTATTTTTCTGCATGTTGGGCTTTTTGGCCTCCGAATCTTACGCCGCGCCGGCCACGGCAGCCACGTCGCGACCCATTCATCGGCGCAAGCCCACTGCTGGCAACTACGTGCCGGTGTACCGCTACTATCGCGGCCACAGCAACCAAAAAAGAGGCTTCTTTGGCCTGTTCAAGCACCGCTCCAAGGCGGCCAAGCGGCATAGCTCGGCACCGCGCGTGGCCCGGGGCGGCCGGGCTCACCGCACGCTGTAGCGCTGGAGCTTCCCCAAAAACGAATAATGAAAAGGCTACTCCTGCATCAGGAGTAGCCTTTTGCTTTTCAGGACTCCGGCCCCGGACGCCCCACGGGACGCAATGCACCAAAACGCAACAACGCCCCGGCCAGCTGGCCGGGGCGTTGTGTTTTCAGCTGCCGAAGCCGCTTTATTTATCGGTTTTTACTTTGATTTTGTCACCGTCGGTCGACTTGGCTTTCATTTTCTTCATATCCGGGCCGCCCATTTCGGGGCCGCCGCCGCGGTTCTTGCGGTCAGCCTGCATGGTGGTGTACTTGTTGTACTGGTCGGCGGTCAGTACTCCCTTAAACTGGGCGTCATACTTGGCGCGGCCGGCCTGCATTTGCTCGCGCATCTGGTCGCGGTTGCCGGCGTCGCGACCCTGGCCGCGCATGGCCTGCATTTCCTGGTCGCGGGCCAGCATAATCTGCTGCACCTTGGCCGTCTGGTCAGTATTGAGGCCGAGCTCTTTGGTCATCCGGTCGGCCTGGCGCTTGGCCATTTCATCAGGCGAGCCTTGCTGGCGGCCCCGGCCCTGCATGGCGCCGGCATCGTTGGGGGTGGTGGTTTGGGCGGCAGCAGTGCCAACGGTGAGGGCGAAAGCAGCCAGCAGGGGAAACAGAAACTTTTTCATGGATTGGGTTGGGGAAAATTAGAAAAAAATGGGTGGTGGCAAAGAGTTGGCGCGGAAAGTCCCGTTCCCAAGGGCCGAACGGGACTTTTTAGACGGCAGTTACTGGCTAAAGTTTAGCGGCGGCCGTCGTAGCGGTGGGCGGCTTCCCAGCGGGCGCGCTCCTGAGGCGATACGCGGTGGTTGCGGTCGTAGCCGTAGTTGAAGTTTTTGTCGTTGCGGTCGTCCTTGGCATCGTGGCGGGCGTCGCGGAGGTCGCCTTTGGCCTCGCGCAAATCAGCCTTAGCCTCGCGGATATCGTTTTTGGCGTCGCGGCGGTCACCTTTGTTGTCGCGGTGAGCCGCTTCCCAACGGGCGCGCTCATAGTCGGTTACGCGGTGGTTGCGGTCGTAGCCGTAGTTGAAATCCCGGCTGTTGCGGTCGTCGTAGCGGTGGTCGAATGGGCCGGCAGCGGCAAAAGATGCCGTTGAGGTGAAGAGGGCAACGGCGGCGATAATGGAGAACAAGGAAGCTTTCATGGTTTCTGAAGGAAATGCAAGGGAGAAATGGTGGGGAAGCGCTGGGTTCGGCTGCTGCAGGCAGCGGGCTCCTGAATGTGAGAATCGACTCATCCTGCCAGGGTATTTGCAAACCACCGGCCACATCCCGCCCGGAAATAAAAAGGTGGACGGACGGGCCGGAAACCCCGACCAGACCGTCCACTTCCCGGACTTAAATACCATTTGAACAGGTCGAAATTGTCATTTCTCCCGCCTCGGAACGACCGTTTATCTACTCCACCAGCCCCAGCGTGCGGGTCAGCTTATTCTTCGGAATCGTGAAACGAAGGCTCTGGTCGCCTTTTTGCGACCGCTCGCGGCGGCGTTCCACCAGCGCCTTTACCTTGTTCTCGTCCTCGTTGCGCGAAAACAATATGCTGGCCGCATCCGCAATCAGCGACACGGCGCGGGGTACCGGCACGCTCACCTGCTCATAGTCAGGGTCGGGCGGGGGCGAAGACTGGCTTTGAGCCCGCGCCCCGCCGGTGCGCAACAGCAGCAATAGCAGCAGAATGGGTAGTTTCCTGAGCGACATGGATAGCGGATGGACACCACAAAGATGCCGCAAATTGCTACGCCGTTGCCCGGCTACCCCACTTTTTCCTTGAATAACCGCAGCGTGCGGTCCCAGGCCAGCTTGGCCGCCTCGGCGTTGTAGCGGGCGGGCGAAGTGTCGTTGTTGAAGGCGTGGTTCATACCCTCATACACGTAGAGCTCATACTTGGTGCCAGCCGCTTTCAGGGCTGCTTCGTAGGCCGGAATGCCAGCGTTGATGCGCTGGTCGAGGCCGCCGTAGTGCAGCATCAGGGCCGCTTTTATTGAGGGCACGTCCTCGGGCTTGGGCTGCTGGCCGTAGTAGGCCACAGCGGCGTTCAGCTTGGGGTCGTGCACGGCCAGCTGATTGGCCAGGCCGCCGCCCCAGCAAAAGCCCACCGCGCCGGTGCGGCCGTTGCAGTCGGGCCGGGCGCGCAGGTATTCCAGCGCCTTGAGGTAGTTATTGAGGTTTTTCACCGGGTCGAGCTGGCCGATGAGCTCGCGGCCCTTGTCCTCGTCGGCCGGCGTACCGCCCACTACCGATAGCGCATCCACGCCCAGCGCCAGGTAGCCGGCCTGGGCCACGCGCCGCGTCACGTCCTTAATGTGCGGCGTCAGCCCCCGGTTTTCGTGGATGACGACCACCGCGCCGCGCTTCTGCCGGCCCTTGGGGTGCACCAGGTAGCCGCGCACGGGGCTGCCATCGCCAATCCAGGCCACTTCCTCGGCTTCCAAATCATCGGCCCCGGGCGCAATGGTGGCGGCCGCCGCATAGCCCGGCTCCAGCACCGAGAGCGCCGTGAGGGCCAGCGCCGTGCCCCCGGCCAGCTTTATCAGCCGGTCCATAAATTCCTTGCGGGTGAGCGGGACGTGGGTATACTCGTCGAAAAGATTGATGATGCGCTGGTCCATGAGGCTAAATATAAGGGGTTTGGAAGCCGGATTATTCTTCCCGATGCACGGTATCGGGGCTAAACGCCGGCACACAAATGGACCAGTACTCGCATTCCGCATCGAAGGGGTTGGAATAGCGCACCCGGGCGCCGCCCTTTATCAGCAGGGCCTGGCCGGCTTGTAGCTCCACGATATCGCCATCGATTTCGAACTGCTTGCGGCCGCGCACCACAATCGTGATTTCATCGAACGTGGGCGTCTGGTGGGGTTCGCTCCAGTGGGGCGGGGCTACCATGTGGGCCAGGCTGTAGGCCGAAGTGCCGGTGCTGGCCCCGCCCACATGCTCTTCAATGAGCTTGCCGTCGGTGGTGGGCACTACAAAAGGAGCGGGGTTGAGGATATAGCGTTTTTCGGACATTGTTGGGGAGAATGAAGAGAAGAAAAGAGGTTAACTAAAGAAGCTGGTTTGTTATCGGCGTTTGTCATCCTGAGCGGAGCGAAGGACCTTTTCGCTCTGATTAGTCATTGCTCAGCCGCTAGAAGGTCCTTCGCTCCGCTCAGGATGACAAACGTTAAAAAGACTGCATGACCAACCTGTATTTATTATGCAGATGCAAACTTCTACGGCTTCAGCTTCTCCAGCAACTCAAAAAGCCGCGAATTGTATTTCCAGACAAAGAAATACGGCGTTTGCACCGCCCCGAAGCGCACGCGAATCCGCTCCACGCCCGGCAGCATGCTGCCCTCGAAATCAAAGCAATCCAGGTTCAAAACCTCACTGGCGTAGCGGATGCACTCCCAGGCCAGCAGCACGCCCGCGCCGCTGGCCCGCAACGCCGGGTCGTCGCCGGCCAGCAGGAAATATGCCGTGGTAGCATCCCAAATCAAATACGCCACCGAATGCACCCGGTCCTGCTCATCCACGGCAAAAAACAGCTGCCGGGAGCCCGCCGCCGCCAGCGCCGCATCGAACCGCCGGAACTGCGCGGCCGAATACGGCGCGGGCAGGCCCTGCCGGGTAAAGCTGAGCATGTTCACGCGGTAGAATTCCTCGAGCGGCAGGTCATGCACCACGCGCATTTTTTGGCGCGCCAGTCGGATGTCGCGCCGGATGCCGGTGCCCAGGCCGGCTTCTACCCCTTGCAAATTGCGCAGCTGGTGCAGGCGGTAGGTGTAAAATGTCGTCTGGCGGTATTGCTCCCAGTAAAACGGCAGCCAGTTGGTGGCAGTAGGATAAAAGTTCTGCTTGAAGGCCGCAAACTCGGGCAGCTGTGCCAGCAGCCGCTTCAGCAGCTCATGCTCTTGGGGCAGCCGGCCCCGGAACTCGGGCAGTACATATGGCCCCAGCCATTTCACAAAGGGCGGCATGGTGACGTACCGGAACGGGCCTTTCTGCTTGCAGAAATACGGCAGCGCGGCCACCACGCGGCCTTTTTCCTCGGCCAGCACCACGTCCCAGGTGCCGCCTTCGGCGCAGGCGTCCAGGTACCACGGCTGGCCAAACACCGGCACATCGGGGGCGGTGCGGCAGAAGTCGTGGTAGCGGGCTTTGGCAGACATCAACACGAAGGATTATTTAGCCGGAGCCGTGGCACAGGGGCCGGGCGTGGTGGTGCGCACGCCCGCGTTGGTGGCCACGCAGCGGTTGGTGTAGGTCTTGCCGTCGCAGCCGCACACGGGGTCGTAGTTCATAGGGCAGATGCCCTGCGGGTCGATTTTGCTCGAATCGATGCAGGCGGCGGCCGTGGCCGTGGGCACGGCGTGGCGCTGGCACGAAGCCGCACCCAGCAGCAGGACCACACCCCAAATCCAATGCTTTTTCATGGTGCCAGAAAGTAGGAGAGGGGCGAAGCTACACTGCCCGCCCGGGATTTGGCCCGGCCGTAAACCTGGATATTGAGGAATCCGGATGTCGCCACGGAAAATTTGCCCGTAAGCTCAACCCCGGGCGGAGCCTTTCGTATAGTCAGCCAGAACCAAACGCCGCCGCAAACAAAACGCGTAGTTTTGAATTCGGCCCCGCGCTGCTCTAAACGAACTTTAACCCTCATTCACCCTTCATTACCCTACACCATGTCGTACCAAGAAGAAGACAACAACGCCGGTAAAATCCTTTTAGCTGCTCTCGCCGGTGCCGGCGCTGGCATTATTGCCGGTATGCTGCTGGCTCCCGATAAAGGTTCGGCCACCCGCGAAAACTGGAAAGGCGCTGCCACCAAGTACAGCGGCCAGCTCGGCGAGCAAGCTACCAAGCTGGGTTCCGACCTCGAAAATAAATTCAAAGAATACGCCGGCAAGCTGGAGGACATGGGCGTAACCCTGCCCGGCAGCAGCCTGAAAATGAAAGGCAACTGGGACGACGTCAAAGGCAAGCTGAAGCAGCAGTACGCGCAGCTGACCGACGAGGACCTGACCTACGCCGAAGGCAAAGGCGACGAGCTGGTGGGCAAACTGCAGGACAAGCTCGGCAAAGGAAAAGCCGAAATCACCAAAATGCTGAACGACATGTAATCCGGCTTCCAGCCCGATTATTTAAAGCTCCGCGCCGCAAGGTGCGGAGCTTTTTTGTGGCCCAACCAGCCGGGCTGCTTTCCCGTTAGTAAATAATCAGATTTCTCCATTTTCCTGCAAACCCATGAAAGACGACAAAGGCAAAGTCATTTTCTCGCTCATCGCCGGGGCTACCGCCGGCATCGTGGCCGGCCTGCTGCTGGCCCCCGAAACCGGCGACGATGCCCGCTCCAACCTGCGCAAGTCGGCCACCAAGTTTGGCGGCGACCTCAGCAAGCTGGTAAAGGACACCCTGGCCAAAGCACAGGGCCAGGCCCCTTCCGACCACCCGACCCCTGACGGTGCCGTGAGCGAAGACAAACAGGCCGCCGACCGCCTCCTGCAAGGTCTGGGAACCGGTACGCCTTCCACGGCCCACACCCACAACGAGGACAACCCCGATTACGACGGCTTCGGCGATGATACCCGCCACCGGCCCAACGCTTAAGGGCGTAGCGATAGAGAAATTTTTTTCTCTGTCATTGTAACCTAAGGCCATATCACTTCGTAAAACCCCTTACAATCGCCTTGAAAGAAGGCCGAAAATATTGCCAGCAAAATTGCCGGACGTAGGAGCTTCTACCGACATTGGTTAAACAACTCGGTAGCAAAATCAGACATCCCATCGCAAGCTTCTGCCAAGAAAAGCGGTTTGAAGGGTAGGGAGATTGTAAAAGAAAAGCCCCGCACGATATTTCGTGTGGGGCTTTTCCGATTTTAGGGCTGTCCTGTTATCCTAAGCGGAGCGAAGGACATTATCACATTAGAACAAATCATTCTGACGTGATAAGGTCCTTCGCTCCGCTCAGGATGACAGACGGGCTTACTTCTCCTCGTGCTTCTCTTTCTGCACGTTCTCCGGCTTCATCTGCGGGAAAAACAGCACGTCCTGAATCGACGGGGAGTTGGTCATAATCATGCTCAGGCGGTCGATGCCGATGCCCAGGCCGGCCGTAGGCGGCATGCCGTATTCCAGGGCGCGCAGGAAATCCTCGTCGAGCACCATGGCTTCGGTGTCGCCGCGCTTGCCCAACTCCAGCTGGTCTTCGAAGCGCTGGCGCTGGTCGATTGGGTCATTAAGCTCGGAGAAGGCGTTGCAGATTTCCTTGCCGTTGCACACGGCCTCGAAACGCTCTACCAGGCCCGGACGGTCGCGGTGCTTCTTGGCCAGCGGCGACATTTCCACCGGGTAATCGGTGATGAAGGTGGGCTGGATGAGCTTGGGCTCGACATGCTCGCCAAAAATCTCGTCGATGAGCTTGGACTTGCCCATGCTGGGGTCTACGTGCACGTTCAGCTCCTGGGCGGTGGCGCGCAGGGCGGCTTCGTCCATCTCGCCAATGGCTTTGCCGGTGTACTTCTCAATGGCCTCGAACATGGTGTAGCGCTGCCAGGGCCGCTGGAAATTGATGACGTTCGGGCCCACCTGCACTTCGGTTTTGCCGTGCAGGGCCATGGCCACGCGCTCCACCATTTCTTCCACCAGGTCCATCATCCAGGCGTAGTCCTTGTAGGCCACGTACAGCTCCATCTGGGTGAACTCGGGGTTGTGGAAGCGCGACATGCCTTCGTTGCGGAAGTCCTTGCTGAACTCGTACACGCCATCGAAACCGCCCACAATCAGGCGCTTGAGGTACAGCTCGTTGGCAATGCGCAGGTACAGCGTCATGTCCAGCGTGTTGTGGTGCGTGGTGAAAGGGCGAGCCGCCGCACCGCCGTACAGCGGCTGCAGAATCGGGGTTTCCACTTCCAGGTAGCCCTTGTCGTTCAGGAAATTGCGCATCGACTGCACCAGCTGGGTGCGCTTGATGAAGGTGTCGCGCACGGCAGGGTTCACGGCCAGGTCCACGTAGCGCTGGCGGTAGCGCTGCTCGGGGTCGGTAAAGGCGTCGTAGGTCACGATTTCGCCGGTGGCCTCGTCCTTCTGGGTTTTCACCACGGGCAGCGGGCGCAGGGCTTTCGAAAGCAGTTTCAGCTCCGTGACGTGCACGGAAGTTTCGCCCACCTGCGTTTTAAATACGTGGCCTTTCACACTGATGAAGTCGCCCAAATCGAGCAGCTTCTTGAACACCACGTTGTACAGCGTCTTGTCTTCGCCGGGGCAGATTTCGTCCCGGTTGATGTAGAGCTGAATGCGGCCCGTGGTGTCCATCAGCTCGGCGAACGAGGCCTTGCCCATCACCCGCGACGACATCAGACGCCCGGCCAGCGTCACGTCCTGAAAATTATTCAGCTCAACGTGATAGTTGTCGTGGATTTCCTTGGCGTAAAACGTCACGTCCACCAGGGCCGATGGGTATGCTTCAATGCCCAGCTTTTCCAGCTCTTCGAGTTTCTGACGGCGCAGGATTTCTTGTTCGCTAAGGTGTTGCATAAATTATCTGAACCACGGATTCACTCGGATTTTTCGAATTCCACGGATTTTGTGGACGATTCAGGCGAGCCAATCGGAACACCTAGAAGCCAAGTGCTCAGACGCGGTAAGTAAAAAGTGAACCACAAAAGTACGGCACGAAAAAGCCGCTCCGAAACCGGAGCGGCTTTCCGTTCACAAAATCTGTGGAATCCGAAAATTCCGGGCGAAACAAGGGATGGCGCAACCAATCCGTGGTTGATACACTAAGCGGCCATGCGGTAGTGCGGGGCCTCTGTAGCCAGCGCCGGGGCGCTCGGCGGGGTAGGGGCCAGCACCGGCTCTACGCGGGTGCGCAGCCGCTCCTGCACGAAGCCAGCCTGCAGATGCAACGGCAGCTCGGCCACCAGCTGGCGGTAGCGCTCCAGGCCCAGGGCCTTGGCCACGTAGGTTTCGTGCACGCCGTTGAGGTAGCTCACAATGTTGAGCAGCGAGGCGTGGAAGAGGCGGAAATCAATGTCGGCCTCCACGTAGCGCTCAATCTCGCGGCTGGTTTGCGAAATGCGCAGGCGGCCCAGCAGGTCGAAGATGGTGGTGTAGCCCAGCCGCCAGGTAATCTGCTGCCAGTGCGCGGCCGTCCATTTATCCAGCGGGCGGCCGGTTTTCTGGCTGCGGATGGCCGTGTTGGGATTGGTCTGCACCTGGGCACGGGTCCACTGCGCCTGCATCTTGCGGGTGGTGCGCAGGAACTGGCCTACCTGCGCCTGTGCGTCAATCTCCTTGCTGGCAATGTGCAGCCCGGCCTTGTAGCCGGCCAGCGGCAGGCGGTGAATGCTGAAATCGCCATAAGCCCCGGCCGCATAGAACGACACCGGGCGCGGGTAAGCATTCTTCACCACCAGCCGGCCCACCTCGCGGCGCATCAACTGGCCATTGTTCGAGCGCACGCCGGTAGTGTACAGAAAGGCCTGCAGCCCCGACCAGATGGCGTGGTAAGCCTGCGGAAACGTCCAGTGCAGGGCATTGCGCAGGAAGTTCTCGTCGCCCAGCTCGGCCGTGGCCCGCAGGGCGTACTCGGTGCTCCAGCTGGTGTGCAGCATCTTGGTGAGCGCGGCCACGTCGGCGTCGGTCAGCTCAGCCTGGTGGCTGCGGAAAAACGGTAGGTTCTGCAAGCCGCCGAGGGCATCATCGTTTTCCTGAATGTGATAGTTGATAGCGAAGAAATAGTTGAGGAAAACCTGCGCCGGAATAGACTTGCGCCAGGTTTCGTCAGCTAGCTTCTGCTGTTGCTCATCGGCGATAGCGGCTACCGGCGGGTTGAGCGGGATAATGCGGGTTTCCTCTTGAGTCGTCATGCTAAGTAAACAGCAGAGGGCAGGTTTTTAGTTGCCTGATTGCTAATTTTTTTGACAAATTTTACTAACTAAATAAGTATTGTTAATCAAACAGTTATGTTGTTGCCTTGACGATTGTTGGCATTAGTAACTGAAAGGCGATTTGCTAATGAGTTGAAAGACTGCGAAAGCCATAAAAAATGCCCCGACTCAACCAGAGCCGGGGCATTCTCAATCAGCGAAATCACGGTTAATCCGCGAAAATCAGTGATTTATTTCGTCCTGAATCACCGCCACAGCTTCGCCGATAGTGATGTCCTTCTTCAGGCTCTTGGTGAAGCGGGCGGCCCGGTTCACCTTCACCGTGTCGCCACCCACGGCGCGCACGTCGGCGGCCAGGGGCGAGAAGGCCAGGGCAGTGTTGGTCTTTTGGGCAGCCTCGTAGCGGTCCGAAATGGCTTTCGATTCCTGCTGCTCGGCGCGGTAGGTGCTTAGCTTGAGCGAAACCGTGGTTTCGTCCTTGCGCTTACGCATGCTCTTCACCATCTCGTCCATCACCTTAAAGCTGGAGTTGGTCGCCACGCGGGCCTTGCTGCTGGCGCGGAGCTTATCGAGGGCAGGCGGGGCATCCCAGGTGCGGTAGCGGGCGGGCTGAATCTCATCCCACTTCAGCGGGTAGTCCGACTCTTTTTCGCCCTCATCGAGGTAGGAGTACAGGTCCGGCACCACAATATCGGAGGCCACGCCTTTGAACTGGGTCGAGCCGCCGTTTACGCGGTAGAATTTCTGGGTGGTGAGTTTGAGCGAGCCAATCGGCTTCACGCTGTTCAGCTCCGAAGGCAGGGCTTCATCGAGGTCGAAGATGCGCTGCACCGTTCCCTTGCCATACGTGCTGGTCGAGCCCATAATCACGCCCCGGTGGTAGTCCTGGATGGCGGCGGCCAGAATCTCGGAGGCCGAGGCGCTGTACTTGTTCACCAGCAGCACCAGCGGGCCGCTGTACTGCACGCGGGGGTCATTATCGGTCAGCACCTGGGTGTGGCCCTGGCCGTCGCGTACCTGCACCATGGGGCCGCTGGGCATAAACAGGCCGGCCATCGAAACAGCGTCACTCAGCGAGCCGCCGCCGTTGAAGCGCAGGTCCATCACGATGCCTTTCACGCCTTCGGCGTTGAGTTTGGCCAGCTCTTTCTTCACGTCATCCGACGAGCTCCGGCCGCCGTTGTCGTTGAAATCAGCATAGAAGCCGGGCAGGCGCAGGTAGCCAATTTTCTGGCCCCTCTCAGTGATGATAGAAGACTGCGCGTACTTTTCATCCACCACCACTACGTCGCGGATAATTGGGATAATCTTGGTGCTGCCATCCGGCTTTTTCACCGTCATGCGCACTTCCGAGCCTTTTTTGCCCCGAATCAGGGTCACCGCTTTCGCCGTGTGCCAGCCCTCGATGCTCACCGGCTCGGCCGCGCCCTGGGCCACGCGCAGAATAGCATCGCCCTTTTTCAAGTCGCCCTGCCGGGCCGAAGCCGAGCCGGGAATAATTTCCTCAATGTAAATCAGGCCGTCCTTCTCGCGCAGCGTAGCGCCGATGCCTTCAAAGCGGCCGGTCATTTCGTAGTCGAAATCCTCCTTGGCTTTAGGGGCGAAGTATTCGGTGTGCGGGTCGTAGGTATTGGCAATGGTATTGGCATAGGTCGCCAGGCGCTCATTGGCATCGGTGTCGTTGATTTCCTCGAACTGGTCGTCGTAGTACTTCAGCACGCGCTTGCGGGCTTCAGCTTCCATTTGGACGGGCGTGCGCACGGGCTCGGCAGCGGTGGGGGCTGAGGCATTTGCGGCAGCGGGGGCGGCAGTAGCAGCGCTGGGCTTGGCCTCCTTGGCCTTGTCCTGGGCTTCCATCATTTCCGAAACCCGGCTCAGGGTTTCGTACTTCAGCAGCTTGCGCCACAGCTCGCGCTGGGCCGCTTTGTCGGCGGGAAAGGCGGCTTTCTCGAAATCGGTCTGGAAGGTTTCATCCGTCGTAAAGTCAAACGGCTTGGCCAGAATGTCGCGGTACAGGCCCTGCATTTCCTTGGTGCGCTCAGTCATCAGCTTGGTACTGAGGTCGAGAAACTCATGGGTGCCGCTTTTTACTTCGTCATCAATCCGGGTTTGGTAGGGGCGCAGCTGCTCAATATCGGTCGCGAGCAGAAACTGCTTGCGGTAGTCCAGGTGCTTGAGGTACAGGTCGAAAACCCGTTTCGAGAAGTTGTCGTCAACTTTTTCGGGCTGATAATGCTGCGACGAAAGGCCACTCAGCATGAGGCCAATCAGCACCTGGTCCTTGCTCGGTACTGCCGAGTCGGACCGGCGGAACAGCCGGTAGGATGCCAGAACAAACACGGCTGCCACCAAAAAGGCATACAGGCCGACCTTCAAGCGAGGAAAAGACATTGGCAAGAAAATAAAACGAGGATGAAAATCAAATATACGGAGATTGCCAGGCAACGCGGGCACCAAACCGCTGCCGCAAAAACGCCTGCGCGGTGGGAATAAGTGCCCGGTTTTACAAATGGCTGCCAATAAGCAACTACTAATCTACAAACCCCTCAAATTGACTGAAGGTTGCAATAAAAAAGCCTTTCCCAGACGGGAAAGGCTTTTTTGATGACTAACAGGCCGGAACCTGCGACGAGACTAGTACTTGTAAATCTTGTCGCCGTTGTTGCGGCGGAACTCGTCTTCGAAATATTTGGCGTCGTCGGCGTTGCGGGGCTTCACACCCATCACAATGCCACCGTCTTTGATGCCGCTCTCGTACTCAGCAGCGTGCTCCTCGGGAATGCCCGAGCCCACCAGGGCGCCTACCAGGCCACCCGTGAGGCCACCGGCACCAGCGCCGGCCAAAGCAGCAGCCAGCGGACCGGCAATAATCAGGCCCAGGCCGGGCAGCGCTACCGAAGTACCAATTGCAGCAATTGCGCCGATGATAGCACCAGCCGTGCCACCAATGGCCGAGCCTACGCCGGCACCTTCCATGGCTTTGTCGCCGAGGTCGGTGTGCACGGTGTCATCACCGAAGTGGGTTTTGCGGGTTTCGTCCGACATCAGCAGGTTAACGTCGTCTTTGCCATAGCCACGCGAGTGCAGGGCGCTGTAGGCCTTCTCGGCGCTGCTACGGTCGCGGAACATGCCGCTCATCGAAGAGCCATCGCGGTAAGGCTCGCCAGTTACGGCGTGGGCGGCGCTGTCGGCCGTGTTCTGCACGCCATCAACGGCGCGGCCTACTGCGGCACCAACCGTGCCGGCCATAGCACCACCTTTAGCAGTAGCGCTGAAATCATCGCCGTCAACAGCGTTGGAAACGCTGGCTCCCGAGGAAGAAGAAACGCCCGTGCCCGAGGTAGAGCCGGTGCCCGCGTTGTAGCTGGTGCCTTCGTTGCTGAGGCCGGTGCTGTTGCCCATACCGGTACCGGTATTTTGGGTGCCGTAGTTAGAGCCTGCGCCGGTGCCAGTGTTTTGCGGGTTGTTCGAATCGTTAGTGTTCATGGGAAGGGAATAGAATGTGAGAAAGAAGTCCAGTCATAGCGAGCTGGATATGTCCCTTCAACGGAGCCGCCTCAACGGGGGTTACAGCAGGCCCTAATTCTATTCATTCCGCTTTCTATACTAACTGGTGGGCACAAAAAAACAGTGCATTCATATGGCAAGCTGCTCATTATGAATGCACTGTTATGAAATTACTTTCTTTCAAACAACTCAGGAAAATTTCTGAAAATTTTCTTCATCGCCCCAGAAATCCCGGCAGTCACGGATGAGGCCTTTGAGAAAATCCTCATCCTGTTTGAGGCTGCGCCACTCGCCCATTCCCATTTTTTCGCACAGCTTATAAAAGTTGTCGCCCTGGCCTTTTGAGCCCTGCACTTTCACCAACGCACTGAGCGGGGGACGGCCGGCCTCGTGTTCAGCGGTGGATATTTCGGCCAACATTTCGTTGAGTCGTGATTTTTCGTGCGAAATTTCCAGGTTGAGCCCCAATTCGGCTTCCTGTACCAGCGTGAGGTAGCTCACGGTACCGGTTTGCACCCGGGAATAGCGAATTAAATACTTGCGAATACGACCAATCATGGCAGGGTTACAAATGAACAAAAAACCGTTTTGGGGCTGAAAATTAGTGATTTTTAACTGCCGAACGCAATGTACCGGTTGCAGCTTTGTCAGTAATCCACAGTCTTGCGGCTTTGTGCATGCCACAATCGTTCCTAAAATTCTATAGCGCCCCTTTTTAATGCCAGAAAGGGTGTTTTATCCACCTGAATCTTGTGTAAAATTCAGGTGGATAACTTACAGAATTATTGCTTTTTATATCTTCAGATTTCCTTCAGAATTAATGCCTTTTGCGGCGGCGAATTTCTTTTTGAATCAGCAAAAACTCCCGGCTGCTCTGGCCGGCGATGGCTGTGTTTTCATCGGCGCGGCGCAGTAGGTAGGGCATCACGGCGGCTACGGGGCCGTAGGGTAAGTATTTGGCCGTGTTGTAGCCAGCATTGGCCAGGTTGTAGGTGAGGTTGTCGCTCATGCCATAGAGCTGGGCAAACCACACGCGCGGGTCGTTGGGCGCAAGGTGGGCCTGTTGCATGAGCTGGGTGAGCAGCAGCGAGCTAGCCTCGTTGTGCGTGCCGGCGCAAATGCTGATGCGGTCAACGTGCTCGATGCAATAGCGCAGGGACTCGTCGTAGAGGTCGTCGGTGGCCTGCTTGGTGGGGTTGATGGGGTTTTGCTGGCCGCGCTGTTTGGCTACGCGGGCCTCCTTTTCCATGTAGGCACCGCGCACCAGCTTGGCCCCGATGTAGTAGCCGGCTTCGGCCGCCACGTCGTGGGCGGCCTGCAGGGCTTCGAGGCGGTCGTGTCGGTAGAGCTGGTACGTATTCCACACAATGGCCGTCGAGCGGTTGTACTTGGCCATCATGTCATAAGCCAGCAGGTCGATGGTGTGCTGAAACCAGCTTTCTTCGGCATCCACAAACAGGCGCACGCCGTGCTGATGGGCGCGGGCGCACAGGGCCTCCACGCGGGCTACGGCCCGGGCGTGGGCCGTTTCCTCGGTGGCGGTGAGGAGCTGGCCGGCCTGGATTTTTTCGAGAATGGCCACGTTGGCCACACCGGTTACTTTAAAGACGGAGAACGGGATGTGGGCCGAGCGATGGGCCTCGTCGATGGTGGCCAGAATTTCATCGCGGGTGCGGTCGTAGCTCTGGTCGCTGCCTTCGCCTTCCACCGAGTAGTCGAGGATGGTGCCGATGTTGTATTTGCCCAGCTCGGCCGTCACGGGGCGGCATTCGGCAATGGTTTCGCCGCCGCAAAACTGCTCGAAAATGCTGTGCTTGATGAGGAACTTCGTGCCGGGCAGATTCCACTTCAGGGCCGCTTTCATGAGGCCGCTGCCGGTTTTTACGAGGCTGCCGTTGTTCATGGCCGCGAACAAGGCATACACCTTGCGCAGCTGCGCATCGGACTTGGACGCGAAGGCTACGCGGGTGTCTTCGAAGGAAACGGGCGGGGCCAGAGTAGGGGGGGCAATAGACATAAGCTGCAACTAAAACACGTGGGAATTGGGCCGGATGAGAACAGGGCGCGAAGGTAGAAGGTAAACAACGTTTCGGGGAAACGAGTTACGTTTGCCGGGCTTTTCGGCGGCTGATTGGCCGTTGGCTATTATTTGTCCCTTTCGCAGAATGCTCCCCGCTACTGATACGTATTTCACCCGCTTGCTGGCCCAGAAAGGCCAGCCTATTATCATCGCCGGTCCCTGCTCGGCCGAAACCGAGGAACAGGTGCTGGCCACGGCCCACGGCCTGAAGGCATTGGGGAAGATTGATTTGTTCCGGGCCGGCATCTGGAAGCCGCGCACGCGGCCAGGCTCGTTTGAGGGAATGGGCGCGGTGGCGCTGCCCTGGCTGCAGCGCGTGAAGGCCGAAACCGGCATCCCGACGGCCATTGAAGTGGCCACCCCGCGCCACGTAGAAGACGCCCTGCGCCACGGCATCGACGTGCTCTGGATTGGGGCCCGCACTACCGTGAATCCCTTCGCCGTGCAGGAGCTGGCCGATGCGCTGGCCGGTACCGGCGTGCCCGTGATGGTGAAAAACCCGGTGAACCCCGATGTGGCCCTCTGGGCCGGTGCGCTGGAACGCCTGGAGCGGTCCGGAATTACGGATTTGGCGGCTATCCACCGGGGTTTCAGCATGTTTGCGCCCAGCCGCTACCGCAACGCACCCACCTGGATTTTGCCTATTGAGCTGAAAACGCGGTTTCCGCACATCCCGCTCATCTGCGACCCCAGCCACATTGGCGGCCGGCGCGACCTGCTGCTGCCCATCTCCCAGAAGGCCCTCGACCTCGACTACGATGGCCTTATCATCGAAACCCACCCCGACCCCGACCACGCCTTGAGCGACGCCGAGCAGCAGGTGACCCCGCAGCGCCTGGGCGAAATCCTGAATGAGCTGAAGTACCGCTACCGCTCCAGCGACAATGCCGAGTACCTGAACAAAGCAGAAGAGCTGCGCCAGAAAATGGACGAGGCCGACCGCGAAATCGTGGAAGCCCTGGCCCGCCGCATGGCCCTGGTGGAGGAACTGGCCGAATACAAGAAGGAAAACAACGTGAAAATCCTGCAATTCGACCGCTGGCAGGAAATCTTCAATACCCGCACCGAATGGGCCACTAAACTGAACGTGAACGACAAGTTCGTGGCCGAGCTCTACAAGCTCATTCACATCGAAAGCATCCGCAAACAAACCGAAGTGCTCAACGGCCGCCCGCAGGTGGACGGCGTGGAACACCTCGGGCCGGGACTGTAACGGAGAGCAAAGCAGATTTCTCCTTCAATGTGTCACAACTATCACCAATACAAGCTATTTGAACCCAGTATCCGGCGTTGATAAGTCGCGCTGGGGCCATCATATGCATCAATGGCGAGAACCAGCGTATTGGCATCAACCCGCACGGTTTGCAATACCTGCGTATTACCAGGGTCGGTTACTAAGTAGGTTTCAAGTTGCTGAGTGAGCATGGATTGACGTTTCACCAGCGAATACGGCGTGGTATTCACCACTGTGCCGTTGAGCAGCATGGTCAACTGCCCGGCAGCGGTGAAAACAAGTTTGAGCCGCTGGGCTGGGTCAGCCGGACTGGTTCGCCCTGTCATTCCATTGGTCGAAGTTGTCTGCTGCCACTGGCCTACCAACAGCTGTTCCGGAGTAGATGCCGTAGTGGGAGTTGCCGTGTCTTTCGAGCAGGCAGAAAGGCCAGCCAGGCTTAACAGCAGGGCCGTGGCAAGCGTGTGGATGGAGTGATGCATACTGCCGAAAATAAGGATTAAACAACGGTGTACATTTTTGACCGGTTCGCCTAACGAATGGTTGCACCGGCTCACAACTTTTTGTGCCGACTTTTGCCCCATGGATAATTCCGTCATCATTGGCCCCGAGGCCCTGCCCGCGCTGGCCGAACTACTGTATCGCCCGGCCGTGAGCCAGGTATTTGTACTGGCCGACAGCAATACCGCCCGCTTGTGCCTGCCGCTGCTGGAACCGCACCTGCCGGTCGATTATAAGCTCATCGAAATACCCGCCGGTGAAGAGTATAAAACCCTGGCCAGCTGCGATACCGTGTGGAGCATGCTCACGGAGCAGCGCGCCGACCGCTTCGCCGTACTGGTGAACCTGGGCGGTGGCGTGGTCACCGATTTGGGCGGCTTCGCGGCGGCACTGTACAAGCGCGGCATCCGGTTCGTGCAGGTGCCCACCACGCTGCTGGCGCAGGTAGATGCCAGCGTGGGCGGCAAAACCGGCGTCGATTTCCAGGGCTATAAGAACCAGTTGGGCGTGTTTCAGGCCCCGGCCGGCGTTTTCGTTGAGCCAAAATTCCTGCAAACCCTCGACCCGCGCCAGCTTAAATCCGGCTACGCCGAAGTGCTCAAGCACTGGCTCATTGCCGATGCCGAAGCCTTCGACACCAACCGCCGCCTGGGCTGGCTCACCGATGACTGGACCCCCATCATCCGCGAGTCGGTGGCCCTCAAGCAGCGCATCGTGGCCCAGGACCCGCTCGAAGCCGGCCCGCGCAAGCTGCTCAATTTCGGCCACACCGTGGGCCACGCCCTCGAAAGCTACCTGCTCACGCAGCCCGGCCGCGAGGCCCTGCACGGCGAGGCCGTGGCCGCCGGTATTGTCTGTGAAAGCTGGCTATCGATGCAGCACGGCCTGCTGGGTGCGGACGCGCTGGACAAAATCGAAACCTTCGTGTTCTCGGTATTCGATAAAATTGATTTCGTGAGCCTCGAAACCGAAGCCATTGCCGACTTTGCCCGGCAGGACAAGAAAAACACCGGGGCCACCATCAACTGCACGCTGCTCGAAGGCATCGGCCACGGCGTGTATGACCAGCCGGTGACGGTGGCCGAAATCGCCGAGTCGCTGCGGTACTACAACCGGCTGTAATTGTGAGGTAAGCTTTAGCTTGCCGTCTTATCATATCAAGTAGTCAGACAGAAATCAATTGACTGATTTTTAGGTGGATGAAATCTGATTGCTGACTACCTGCTTACCAATGCTACCCACGGCAAGCTAAAGCTTACCGCACAATCCTTATGCACCTATCCTGGCCCGGCGGGCCGCTACGCGGCACCGCCCAACTCCCGGCTTCTAAAAGCGAAGCCAATCGCGCCCTCATCCTGCAAGCGTTGGCGGGCGGCGGCACCCTCGGCAACCTTTCCGATGCCAACGACACCCAACTGATGCTGCGCCTGCTGGCTGCCGCGCCCGGCACCACTGAGCTCAGCGCCGAAGATGCCGGCACGGTCATGCGCTTTCTTACGGCGTACCTGACGGTTACGAATTGGCGCGGCCGCCTCACCGGCACCGCCCGCATGCAGGAGCGGCCCATTGCCGTGCTCGTGGATGCGCTGCGCCAGGCCGGAGCCAGCATCAACTACCTGAATAATGACGGCTATCCACCGCTGGAAATCGCCGGTTTTGCGGCGGCTCCCGAAACGACGGAACCTACCGAGTTATCCGTGCGCGGTGACATCAGCAGCCAGTACATTTCGGCACTGCTGATGGTGGGGCCGCGCCTGCCCGGCGGCCTGCGCCTCACGCTCACCGGCCACATTGGCTCGCGTCCATACATCAACATGACCGTGGCGCTGATGCAGCGCTTCGGGGCCGATTACTCGGCCACCGGGGACGTGCTCACGGTGCGCCCCGGGCAGTATCGGCCCACCGATTACACGATTGAGTCGGACTGGTCGGCGGCCAGCTACTGGTACTCGTTCGTGGCGCTGGCCCCGGCGGGCTCCGAGATAACGCTGCCCGGCCTGCGCCGTGAGTCGCTGCAGGGCGACCAAGCCATTGTCGGAATGATGACGCAATTCGGGGTTGAAACGACGTTCCTGCCCGATGGTGTGCACCTGCGCCAGATGCCCCTCGCCGCCCAGACCGGAATTCAAACCCTCGATTTCACCGACTGCCCCGACCTTGCCCAGACCGTGGCCGTGGTAGCCGCCGCCCTCAACCGGCCCGTGGACATGACCGGCCTCGAAAGCCTGCGCATCAAGGAAACCGACCGCATTGCGGCCCTGCAAACCGAACTGGCCAAATTTGGCGGCGACCTGCGCGACCTCGGCGAAGGTCGCTTCCGAGCCGAATCCCGGGAGTTTGGCGTGAGCGGCCAGCTGGTGGCCACCTATCACGACCACCGCATGGCCATGGCCTTCGCGCCGCTGGCCCTGCGCGGGGCCCTCCGCATGGAAGCCCCCACGGTAGTGCGCAAGTCCTACCCGCAATTCTGGAAAGAACTGTCTAAAAGCGGCTTCGTTGTTACGGAAGCTGAGTAAAATAGGCGGCCGATTTCAGCAAGCGGCTGCCATACCAGCTGAATAATTCGCCGTCAACTATCTCAATCTTCGCGGCGGGGCATAGCTGCTGAAATTCAGCCGCATGCTTCGCCGCGAAAGGGTAGGGTTCCGACGAAAGGAAAATGCGCTGCGGAGCTGCCTGCGCTAGCTGCTCCGCGCTAATTTCAGGATAGCGGCCCAGCCCGGCGAAGGCGTTGGTGAAGCCCGCCTGGTGCAGCATGTCGTCGATAAAAGTGCCCGTGGCAGCCACCATGTAGGGTTTGCGCCAGATGAAATAGGCAACGGAAATGGGCGCGGCCGCAGAAGCGTCGGGAGTAGCCAAAGCGGTAAAAGATGCTGCAATGGTTTCGGCCATTATTGCGGCTTTCTCCTTCGCGCCGACAATAAGACCGACGCGCCGAATCATGTCCAGCGCCTCGGCCAGATTGCTGATATCGCTCAGCCAGACCGGGTATCTTGCGGCTAATTGCTCTATTCCCTCCCGGTAATTCTCTTCTTTGTTGCCGATAATTAAATCGGGTTTCAGCGTGGCTATCTTCTCAAAAGCGAAATTTTTGGTGCCGCCAACAACGCTGGCACTCGTGCGCGCCTCGGCCGGATGGATGCAGAATTTGGTTACGCCCACCACTTTCGCACCCAGCCCCAAATCAAAGAGCAATTCCGTTTGCGAGGGCACCAGCGACACAATGCGCTGCGGCGGAAACGGCACCGCCACGCGCCGGCCCATCTGGTCGGTCACGTTAAGGGGCAGCGAGGGAATGGTTGGCAGGTCCATATAAAAATAGTCATCCTGAGCTTGCGAAGGACCTTATTACGTTGAGGCACTCGCTCAGCCGTGATAAGGTCCTTCGCAAGCTCAGGATGACAGACCGTTAGTTAAACGCCTTAGTTGAAATACCGAAAGTCCTGCCCGTCCTCGATGCGCAGCAGCGTCTCGTAAATCAGGCGCGTCACGCTGTCCACGTCGTCCTTGTGCACGGTTTCGACGGTGGTATGCATGTACTTGAGGGGCAGTGAAATAAGGGCCGAAGCCACGCCCGAGCCGGAGTAGGCAAAGGCATCTGTGTCGGTGCCGGTGGCGCGGGTGGCGGCGGCGCGCTGGAACGGAATTTCCGAGGCCTTGGCGGTGTCGATGATGAGGTCGCGCAGGTTGTTTTGCACGGCCGGGCCATAGGTAATCACCGGGCCTTTGCCGCAGCTGATGTCGCCGGCCGTCTTCTTCTCATACATCGGCGACTGGCTGTCGTGCGTCACATCGGTGATGATGGCCACGTCAGGCTGGATGCGGTGGGCCACCATCTCGGCTCCGCGCAGGCCAATTTCCTCCTGCACTGCGTTCACAATGTAGAGGCCGAAGGGGAGGGTCTTGTTGTTCTCCTTCAGCATGCGGGCCACCTCGGCAATCATGAAGCCGCCCACGCGGTTGTCGAGCGCCCGGCCCACGTAAAACTTGCCGTTCAGCACCGTGAACTCGTCCTCAAACGTCACGACAGAACCCACGTGGATGCCCATTTCGGCCACCTCGTCGGCACTGCTCGCGCCGCAGTCCAGAAACACGGTTTCAATGGTGGGCGCCTTGTCCTGCTCTACCTTACGCACGTGGATGGCAGGCCAGCCGAAAATGCCCTTCACAATGCCCTTTTCGCCGAAGATATTGACACGCTTACTCGGAGCCACCAACGGGTCCGAGCCGCCGTTGCGGCGCAGGTAGAGGTAGCCTTCCTTGGTGATGTAATTCACGAAGTAGGAAATCTCATCGGCGTGCGCTTCGATGACGACTTTATACTTGGCATCGGGGTTAATGACGCCCACCACCGTGCCGTAGGTATCCACGAAATACTCGTCGATATACGGCTTGATGTACTCCAGCCACAGTTTCTGGCCTTCTTTTTCGAAGCCGGTGGGGGAGGGGTTGTTGAGGTAGCTTTGGAGGAATTCGAACGATTCGGGACGCATGTTATCTGTCATTCTGAGCGCAGCGAAGAATCTTATCACTTCTACGCCGTCTAAAAAGCTAAATCTAACGAAAGCAGCCGTGATAAGATGCTTCCTTCGTCAGCATGACAAGCGAATCTACAGCGGAATGTTGCCGTGCTTCTTACGAGGCATGGTATCCACTTTGTTTTCCAGCATTTTGAAGGCGCGAATCAGTTTCTGGCGCGTCTGCGAGGGCAGAATTACTTCGTCCACAAAGCCGCGGTGGGCGGCACGGTAGGGCGTAGCGAACTTCTCTTGGTACTCGTCCACCTTTTCCTGGAGCTTGGCTTCGGGGTTTTCGGCGGCGGCTATTTCGCGCTTGAAGATGATTTCGGCCGCGCCTTTCGCGCCCATCACGGCGATTTCGGCGGTGGGCCAGGCGTAGTTCATGTCGGCCCCGATGTGCTTGCTGTTCATCACGTCATACGCGCCGCCGTAAGCTTTGCGGGTAATCACGGTGATGCGCGGCACGGTGGCTTCGCAGAAGGCGTAGAGCAGCTTGGCCCCGTTGGTGATGATGCCGCGCCACTCCTGGTCGGTGCCGGGCAGGAAGCCGGGCACGTCCTCCAGCACCAGCAGCGGGATGTTGAACGCATCGCAGAAGCGCACAAACCGCGCGGCCTTGGTGCTGGCGTTGATGTCGAGCACGCCGGCCAGCACGGCCGGCTGGTTGCCCACAATACCGATGCTACGGCCCGCCAGCCGCGCAAATCCCACCACAATATTCTCGGCAAAATTCTGGTGCACTTCCAGGAAAGAATCAGCGTCGATAATGCCCTCAATCACCTCGCGCATGTCGTAGGGCTGGTTGGCATTGTCGGGAATCAGCTTGTCGAGCACCGGGCGGCTTTCGTCGCTGCCGGCATCGTAGGGCTGCGCGGGCGCGGTTTCCTCGCAGTTCTGCGGCATATAGCTCAGCAGCTGCTTGATGTGCGTGATGGCCGCGACCTCGTTAGCACACGAGAAATGCGTCACTCCGCTCTTGGCCGAGTGGGTGCTGGCGCCGCCCAACTCCTCGCTGGTCACGGTTTCGTGGGTCACGGTTTTCACCACGTTGGGGCCGGTCACAAACATGTAGCTCGTGTGTTCCACCATCAGAATAAAGTCGGTGATAGCCGGCGAATACACCGCGCCGCCTGCGCACGGCCCCATAATGGCCGAAAGCTGCGGCACCACGCCGCTGGCCAGCGTATTCTTGTAGAAGATGTCGGCGTAGCCACCAAGGCTCACCACACCCTCCTGAATGCGCGCCCCGCCCGAGTCGTTGAGGCCAATCACGGGCGCGCCATTCTTCATGGCGAGGTCCATGATTTTCACGATTTTCTCGGCGTGCGTCTCACTCAGCGAGCCGCCGAATACTGTGAAATCCTGCGAGAAAACGTACACCAGACGGCCATTCACGGTGCCGTAGCCCGTTATCACGCCATCGCCGAGGTAGTGTTCCTTGTCCAGGCCAAAGTCCTTGGAGCGGTGCATCACAAACTTGCCGATTTCCTCGAAGGAGCCTTCGTCCATCAGCAAATCAACGCGTTCGCGGGCGGTGAGCTTGCCTTTTTTATGTTGGGCATCGATGCGGGCCTGGCCGCCCCCGAGGAGGGCTTCTTCGTTTTTGCGGGCCAGCAAATCGGTTTTGGACAGGTGGGCGTGGGCGTGCGGGTCGGGCATGAGCAGGGGTTAGCGCGCGGGTGGGATGATTGCGCGGGAGTTGGGTCCCAAAGGTAGGTTACGGGTAGATTACGGAACTCACAAAAGGAACGTCATGCCGAGCGTAGCCGAGGCATCTCGCGTGGGGCAGTAATCCAATCGTATGAATTGGTGGTAGCACGCGAGATGCCTCGGCTGCGCTCGGCATGACGTTCTTTTACTCCGACAGGACTACAAATTCTTCCCCAGCAACATCATCATAAACGCGTATTGCCGAGCCGTGTCGTCAATCGACTTGAAGCGGCCCGAGGCCCCGCCGTGGCCTGCCGCCATGTCGGTGTGCAGTAGCAGCAGGTTCTTGTCGGTTTTCATGGCTCGGAGCTTGGCTACCCACTTGGCAGGCTCGTAATACTGCACCTGCGAGTCGTGCAATCCGGTGGTGACGAGGATGTTGGGGTATGCCTGGCGCTTCACGTTGTCATAAGGCGAGTACGAGAGCATATACTTGAAGTAATCCTCTTCGGCGGGGTTGCCCCACTGGTCGTACTCGCTGGTAGTGAGCGGAATGCTGGGGTCCGACATCGTCGTGACCACATCCACGAACGGCACGGCCGCGATGACGCCCTTGTAGAGGTCGGGCCGC
The DNA here is from genome assembly GCF_012275535.1 of Hymenobacter artigasi. GTDB lineage: Bacteria > Bacteroidota > Bacteroidia > Cytophagales > Hymenobacteraceae > Hymenobacter > Hymenobacter artigasi. Next base: position 51,888 of record NZ_JAAVTK010000020.1, read on the forward strand.
ATGTTCAGCACCGCGCCCATGAGCAGGCCGCCGGCGCTGCCGCCCATGGCAAAAAGCTTGTCGGTGGCGGTAAATTGCTGCTTGCCTTTGGCCGTTCCTGTGGTAGAAACCTGCGGCGTAGTGAGGTAGATAGAACAGTCGATAAAATCGGTGAAGCTGTTGATTTTGTGGAGCATGCGGCCGTCCTCAAACCACTGCCGGCCCATTTCCTGGCCCCCGCGAATGTTGCATAGCGCGTACACGAAGCCCCGGTTCAGCAAGCTCAGCCGAGCGGCGCTGAAGGTGGGGTCCTGCGAGAAGCCGTAGGAGCCGTAGGCGTACTGCAGCAGCGGCGCGGTCCCGTCCAGCTTCGTGCCCTTCTTGTACACGATGGACATGGGAATGAACTTGTTATCGCGCGACTTCACGAATACGCGCTCCGTCACGTAGTCGAATTTATTGTAGTTGCCCAGTACCGGCTGCTCTTTTAGCAGGGTGCTGGTGCGCGTGCTCATATCGTACTCAAAAATGGACGGCGGCGTGGTGAGCGAAGTATAGTTGTAGCGCAGCACGGGCGTGTCCAGTTCCCGGTTCACGCCAATGGTGGCGGTGTAGGCAGGCTCCTCAAACGGCAGGTAATGCTCCTGCTTGTCTTTCAGGCTCACTACGCGCAGCTGGCGCAGGCCGCCCTTGCGCTCATTGAGTACCAGATACTCTTTGAACAGCTCGAAATTATCGAGGAAAATTTCGGGGTGCCGGGTCAGGGCATCGGTCCAGGTGGCTTTGCCAGTGGTGGCCACGGGCGTGGTCATCAGGCGGTAGTTGGGGGCCTGCCAGTTGGTGCGAATGTAGAACTTATCTCCCAGGTGCTCAACCTGGTAGAGGTGGCCTTTCTCGCGGCGCTGAAATACCTTGGGCTGTTCGGTGGGCAAGTTGGCGTCTACGTAGCGGAATTCCGACGACAGCGAGCTGGCCAGCTCAATACCGATGTATTTCCGGGATTTCGAACGGTTTACGTGCACGTTAAACGTGTTGTCGCGCTCCTCATACACCAGCGCATCGGCCTTGGGGTCGGTACCCAACACATGCCGGTACACCTGGTAGGGCAGCAGCGTGGTCACGTTCTTTTTGGTGTAGAAAACCGTCTTGTTATCGGCCGCCCACACCACTTCGCCGCCGGTGTTGGCAATGCGCTCGGGGTAGTTTTTGCCGGTGGCGAGGTTCTTAAACCGCAGCGTATAGAGGCGGCGGCTCACCGTATCCACCGAAAAGGCCAGCAACTGGTTGTTGTCGCTCACGGCCCAGTCGCCAATCTGGAAATAGGTCTGGCCGGTGCCCATCTCATCCCCATTCAGCAGAATTTCCTCCGGATTGATAACGCTACCTTTTTTGCGGCAGTACACCGGGTATTCCGACGCAAACTCGTAGCGCGAGTAATAGTAGTAGCCGTTGTCGCGGTACGGTTCCGAGGCGTCTTCCTGCTTAATGCGGTTTTTGATTTCCAGGGCCAGCTTCTTCTGGTTTGCCTTGGTGCCAGCCATTTGCTGGTCGTAGTAGCTATTCTCCGCGCCCAGGTATTTGAGGACGGCCGGGTCGGTGGGCTGGTTCAGCCAGTAGTAGTTATCGGTGCGGTTAATACCGAAATCGGTAAATACTTTGGGCTTAATGGGGGCCACCGGGGCCGATTGCGCCATTGCGCCGCTGCTCAGGGCAATGCCAGCCCCGGTTAGTGCGGCACGTTGTACAAAATTCATCACAGAAAGAAAGATTAATTGAAAAAGAGCGCTCGAAAGTAACTTGTATATTACGATATTTTACATGAAGTATTCATGTGGGAGTATTCGTATGCGAACAGGGCCTTTCGGTCCGACCGGGGCATGCAATTATTGCTGCACGAATACTTAAATATGTCCTGCTGAGAAATGAGTCGGCCCAAACAACTGCTGTTTGACCCGAGCCGCTGGCAGCGGCTACTATACTTCATCTGTCGGCAACAGCCCGGCGTAAAGCTCGGCCAGCGCTATGTGGCAACCTACGCTGGCCAGCGTCAGCGTTTCCTGTAAATCATTGGCCGGCGAGTAATTCCAGCCGCCCGATTCCTGGCGCGTAAACAACTCCACGGCCACCGTGCGCGGGTCAATCAGCACGTATTCCTGCAGCGACTCAATACTGCGGTAGCGCATAAATTTGCCAATCCGGTCATAATCGGCAGTAGAATCGGAGAGAATTTCGATGAGCACCCTTGGGTTTAGCAGCGACGGCAGGGCCGCGTCCGGGTCGTGATATTCCGGCTTGCCGCATACGATAACGACATCAGGGTACGCGTAGGCGCGGGTGATGGGAATGTGCACGCGGGCATCGCTGGAAGCAGCTTCGCAGCCAGAGGCCAATCGGCTAAATAATAATCCTATAAGCCGGTTTTGGATGCGATAGTGCGCGGGAGTGGCCCCAGCCCGAAAGGTCGGGTCGAGTACGTTGACCATGCCCGGCGCGCCGACGGGCGTAATCCGGCCATCGGCGTACTCAAACCGGCCCTCAGCGGCGTTATCGAAGGCGAGGTACTCTTCCGGGCTGTACCAGGTTTTGGGAGGAACAACGGGTGGTTCCGGTTGCGAACGGGCAGCAGACATGAGTACTATGCTAGAGGATGTATGGTAAAAATAAGCGAAAAAAGCCGGCCCCATTACTGGAACCGGCTTCTGCTAACTGGCACAGGCTAACGCATGTGCTACAGGCTTACTTCTTCGCGTCCGCGTCGGGCGTTTCCGGCTTGTCGGCCGGGCGCTCGTCGCTGGCGAGGTTCTGGACCTCGCCGCTCTTGGTAACGGAGAAAACCAACTCTTCAGCGCCTTCGGTGTAGTCGGCGGTGATAACATCGCCGTGTACGACCTGAGCTTTGAGGATTTCCTCAGCAATCGGGTCTTCGATATACTTCTGGATAGCACGGTTCAACGGACGGGCACCATATTTCGGGTCGTAGCCTTTGTCCGACACAAAATCCTTGGCCGCTTCGGTCAGTTCGACACGGTAGCCGAGGGCCTGCACCCGCGAGAGGAGCTTGGCCAGGCTGATGTCGATGATTTTGTGAATATCCTTTTTGTCCAGCGAATTGAAGACGATGACGTCATCCAAACGGTTGAGGAATTCGGGCGAGAAGGTCTTCTTCAGGGCGTTGGTAATGGTGCCCTTGGTCAGCTCGTCCAAATTGTCCTGACGGGCCTTGGTGCCGAAGCCGATGCCGGCGCCGAAGTCCTGCAGGTCACGTGCCCCGATATTCGAGGTCATGATGATGATGGTGTTGCGGAAGTCCACCTTACGGCCCAGACCATCGGTCAGGATACCGTCGTCCAGCACCTGCAGAAGCAGGTTGTACACGTCCGGGTGCGCCTTCTCAATCTCATCGAGCAGGATAACCGAGTACGGCTTGCGGCGGATTTTTTCCGTCAGCTGGCCGCCTTCTTCGTAGCCCACGTAGCCGGGAGGCGCGCCCACCAGGCGCGACACGCTGAATTTCTCCATGTACTCCGACATATCCACGCGCACCAGCGCATCTTCCTTGTCGAACAAGTAAGTGGCCAGTACCTTGGCCAGCTCCGTCTTACCCACGCCCGTTGGGCCGAGGAATACGAACGAGCCGATGGGCTTCTTGGGGTCCTTCAAGCCAACGCGGGTACGCTGGATGGCTTTCACCAACTGCTTGATGGCTTTGTCCTGGCCAATTACTTTGCCCTGCAGCTCCTCGTTCATGTTGAGGAGTTTCTGGCTTTCGTTCTGAGCCACGCGCGAAACGGGGATGCCGGTCATCATGGCGATAACCTCGGCCACGTTTTCCTCTTTCACCGTGTAGCGCTTCTTCTTGGTTTCCTCTTCCCAGCTCTTCTTGGCCGTTTCGAGTTGGTCCAGCAGCTTCTTCTCGGTGTCGCGGAGCTTGGCGGCTTCCTCGTATTTCTGCGATTTCACCACGCGGTTTTTCTCGCCTTTGATGTTCTCAATCTGCTCTTCGAGCGTGAGAATGTCTTCGGGCACCACGATGTTGTTGATGTGCACGCGGGCACCGGCCTCATCGAGAATATCGATGGCCTTGTCCGGCAGAAAACGGTCGCTCATATAGCGGTCCGACAAAAGCACGCACTGCTCAATGGCCTTATCGGTGTACACAACGTGGTGGTGGTCCTGATACTTGTCCTTGATGTTGTGCAGGATTTCGATGGTTTCCTCGGGCGTGGTGGGGTCCACCATCACCATCTGGAAACGACGGGCCAGGGCACCATCCTTCTCGATGTACTGACGGTACTCGTCCAGCGTAGTGGCACCGATGCATTGAATCTCGCCCCGGGCCAAGGCCGGCTTGAACATGTTGGAAGCGTCGAGCGAGCCCGAAGCCCCGCCAGCACCCACGATGGTGTGCAGCTCGTCAATGAAGAGAATCACGTCGGGCGACTTCTCCAGCTCGTTCATCACGGCCTTCATGCGCTCCTCAAACTGGCCGCGGTACTTGGTGCCGGCCACCAGCGAAGCCAAATCGAGGGTCACAACGCGCTTGTTGAAAAGCACGCGGCTTACCTTTTTCTGAATGATGCGCAGGGCGAGGCCTTCGGCGATGGCCGTTTTGCCCACGCCGGGCTCACCGATGAGGATGGGGTTGTTCTTTTTGCGGCGGCTCAGGATTTGGGCTACGCGCTCAATTTCCTTTTCGCGGCCCACGATGGGGTCAAGCTTGTCGTCCTCGGCCAGCTTGGTAAGGTCGCGGCCGAAGTTATCGAGCACCGGAGTGCGCGATTTTTCGCCGGGCTTTTTGGCTCCGGCACCAGCGCCGGTACCCGCGCCACGCCCGCCGGGACCCGACGAGCCAAAGAGTTTGTCGTTATCGTCGTCGTCCGTATCGGGCGTGCGGTTTTGCGGGGCAGCGCCGGCGTTACCATGGTAATCCAGCGAGTCGCGCACAGTTTCGTAGTTCACGTTGAATTTGCTGAGAATTTGGGAAGAAATGTTGTCTTCGTCCCGCAGGATGGACAACAGAAGGTGTTCGGTACCAATGATTTCCGACTTGAAAATCTTGGCTTCGAGGTAGGTGATTTTCAACACCTTCTCGGTCTGCTTAGTGAGCGGAATCGAGCCGGTAATGCTGGTACCCTGCGTAGCCGTATTGCGCGTGGCCTGTTCGAGTGAGAATTTTAGCTCGTCGATGCTCACGCCCAGCTTGCGCAGCAGGCCAAGGGCGGTGCCTTCGGCTTCGCGAATCATGCCGAGTAGAAGGTGCTCGGTGCCGATGTAATCGTGGCCGAGACGGATTGCTTCCTCCCGACTGAGGGAAATCACCTCCTTGACGCGGTTTGAGAATTTAGCTTCCATGCCAATAAACGTAGTGAAAAATCAAATAAGCCCCGCGTCGGGCGAGTAACACGATGTACGGGTTGGGCCGATATGGCTTACAAACAAGCCGGTTCGGGCGAAGGTTCGGGCAATGTGCGGTAAGCTTTAGCTTGCCGTGGGAAATAAGGACGTTGATGCGTCTTACGTCGGCCGATAAGCTAAAGCTTACCGCACATTAAAAAAACTGCCGGCGGCCGGGCCCTGCGAAAACAGCAAGTCCAGCACACTCAGGTTGGGCTCAAAACCTGGGCCAAACACCTGCGGATAGGGCCGTACCAGCTCGGAGGCTGCCGGAGTGTCAGGTCCGGGCGTTTTGGTGGCGGCTTTGGGTGTCAGCCAGTCGCGCCGGTCGAGGATAGGGTAGGAGGGTAGGAGGGTAGGAAGGGGGGAGTTGTTGGAATACTCGGCGTGGTACTCGGTGGTGAGGTGCAGGGGCAGGGTAATGCGGAAGCACTTCAGCAATAAACGCAAAAACTGCTGGTTTAAGTCGAAAAGCAACACTGGCTTGCTTACGTAAATATCGTGCAGATAGTCGGCGTAATATTCAAAATACGGGCTGTTGCCGTAGGCGGTTTGGAGCGTGCGCCAGTGTTGGTGAATCCAGTTCTGGCGGTAGTCAATCTCAATAGCCGAAACGCTGACCTTTTCGGCCCGGTTGCCGTCGAGCACGGGCACGGTTAGGGGCTTTACCCCCTGCGCCGTGCGAATAAGGCAGCGGTTGCGGTAGGTTTGCTTGCGGTAGTGCTCGTGGGCTTCGAGGAGGATGCCATCGGCGGGCATGAGGGCCGCGAAAAGGGCCGCCGGGGGGTGGTAGTGGAGTTCGGTGAGTAGAATCATGTGGGGCAGTGTAGCAATATAAAGAACGTCATGCAGCGCGCAGCGAAGCATCTTTACTGCAATAGTAAATGATTACTGCTGCGGTAAAGATGCTTCGCTGCGCGCTGCATGACGCTCTTCCTGCCTAACGGTGTTCGTTGCGGCTACTCGTCGCCGCCCTGGCCTTTGCTCCGCTCGGCATCCAAAAAATAAGCACCCTTGACTACCAGATGCGTGGTATCGGCCAGCTTATCCAGTGGGCGCACGGCTACTTGGCCCTGGTCGGTAGCGCCGGGCCGGAGGCTGAAGCGGCGGAAAGTGCTGCCTTTGGCATCGGATTTTACCTGGTAATACGCGTAGCTGACTTCGCCGCCGGGCACGAGGGCATCTTCGGGCAGAGTGCGCTGGGGTGTGCGGCCGGTGATGATGCGGGCACTGACGTATTGGCCGGGCAGCAGGGTGGCGGTGGCGGCGGCATCGGGGCCGGTGTCGTGCAGGTGGGCGTGCACGCTCACGGTGCGGCCATCGTCGTCGAAGGCTTTGCCCACGAGGAAGACGGTGGCGGGCAGGGGCCGGGTTCCCGCGCCTTGGGCCGGCACGGTGAACAGGATGTCCTGGTTCACTTTCACCTTGGCGATATCGCGCTCAAAAACTTTCAGCTCCAGGTGCAAATCGGAGCGGTCGACCAACTCAACCAGCACATCCTGCGGGTTGACGAACTGGCCGTTGTTCACCAGCACGGCCTTCACGTAGCCGCCAATGGGCGCGACGAGTGGCACGCTGGGCCGAATGTTGCCGGGGGTGATGCGTCCCGGGTTCAGGCCGATGAGGCGAAGCTGGGCGGCAAGGCTGCCAGCAGCGGCCTGCTCGGTGCGCAACTCGGAGGCCGCCTGCTGGAGCTTGCGCCGCGCGCCCACGTCTTCGTCGTTGAGGATTTGCTGGCGGCTGGTTTCCTGTTGGAGAAATACGATGCGGGCCTGGCTCTGGAGGTAGTCCTGCTGCAGCTTGAGATAGTCGGGGCTGCGCAGGGTGGCGAGCACGCTGCCACGCTTCACATACTGGCCGGGCAGCACGGGCAACTGCTGCACGTAGCCGCCCATGATGGCCGTGACGGACACGCGGTGGCTGGGCGGCACGTCAATCTGGCCCGTGGCCTGCACCTCGGTGCCGAGGTCGCGCCGGGTGAAAGTGCCGAGCTCGATGCCGGCCGCCTTCACTTGCGCGGTGTTGAGGAAAACTTCGTTGGGGGCCCGGGAGGGGGGCGGGGCGGGTTTGTCGGCGGCTTCGTCGGATTTGCTGCCGCAGGCGATGAGGAAGGGGAGGAGAGCGACGTAGGGGAGGAGTTTCATGGGAGGGGTTTCTCTATGAGTTTATTGGAACAGTCATGCTGAGCGGAGCCGAAGCAACTCGCTCGCATCGTTGCCATAATCTTGATTACTACTGCACGCGAGATGCTTCGGCTCCGCTCAGCACGACGTTCTTTTTGTCTGTCAACTAAATCAAGGCGCATCAGTCCCGGCCAGGGCCTGAATGTTGGCCACCAGCTCATTGTATAGCCGCAGCTGCTCGAAATAGGACTCCTGAATCTGCCAGGCAGGCTGGGTATTTACCACGTATTCCACGTACTCGATATCGCCGGCGCGGAAGCTCTTTTCGGCCGTGTCGAGGATAAGGCGGGCTTGCGGCAGCCCGTAGTTCTCGTAATAAAGCAGTGAGGCCTGGGCGCGGGTCAGCTGCTGACGTAGAGTGCTGAGCTGGGTGCTGAATTGCGTGTTGGCATAAGCCAGCTGCACCTGAGCGGCTTCCTCGCCGATTTTGGCGGCGGCGATGCGGGCCCGTTGGGCTCCGCCTAGCAGCGGCACCGCAATGCCGGCCTGAGCCACGCTGAAGCCCCGCTCTTTATTAATGGTCTGGTTGAAGTAGCCGGCGCGTAGGTCGGGCAGGCGGCGGAGCTTTTCGAGGTGGCTTTGCTGCTGGCTGAGGGTGAGCTGCTGCTGGTAGAGGGCCAGCGTGGGGTTGGCGGCGGGCGTGAGAGAGGCCGTATCGGTGGCGAGCAGCACGGCGCGGGGGCTGCCGGTGGTGTCGATGCTAGCCAGATTGGGCTGGCCCAACAGCAGGGCCAGCTGGCGGCGCTGCACCAGCAGCTCGGAACGCAGAGTGGCGAGGCGGTTTTGCAGCTCGCGGGCGCGGGCTTCGGCCGACACCTGCTCCAGGCGGTTGGTTTCGCCCACCTGGTAACGGATGCGGGCGGCCCGGGCGGCACGCTGGTACAGGCTGTCCTGCCGGCGCAGCAGGGCCGTGAGGCGGTAGGTTACCAGGAGGTTATAGTAGCCCGAACGGATGCTGCGGCTCAGCTCGCGGCGCTGGGCACGGGCGCGGATGGTGCCAGCCTCGGCCGTAGTTTGCAGTACCTGGCGCTGCGCCCCATACACGGTGGGGAAGGCCGACTGTTGCAGCACGTTGAAGCTATGGTCGTTGAGCGGGCCTGAAATCTGACCAAACTGGTAGTCGAACACCAGGCGCGGCAGGTCGTAGCCGGTGCGGGCCAGCGCCGCCTGCTGCTGGGCCTGCAGGTTGGCCGACTGCACCAGCGGGCTTTGCGCCAGGCCGGTACTCAGTGCCTGCGAGATGCTGAGCGGCGCATCGGTCGGCGCTTTTTGGGCGTGGGCAGTAGCGGGCAACAGGGCCGCCAGGGCTACCAGCATAAGTAAGGCTACCGCCGAAATGCCTGTCGCACCAGCGACTTTGGAATCAGGGGCGGTCGGTTTTGAGGCTTCGGTTTTCTTCTTTTCCAGTTCTGCTTTTTCTTCGGCCACGCGCTCAGCTTCGCTTTTGGGTTGGTTGGCCGGCTTCGATTTGCCTTCCGGCGAACCCGACTTTTCATCAGTTGCAGTGGCGGGCTCGCTGCCGGTTTGTTCCTTGATTTTTGCCTCCTCCGCTTCTTCGGCGGCTACTTCGGGGCTGGGCTCGTCGTCTTTCATAAAGAAGGTGTAGAGCACCGGCAGCACCACCAGCGTGAGCAGCGTGGCCGTAATCAGTCCGCCGATAACCACCGTGGCCAGCGGCTTCTGCACTTCCGCGCCGGCCGAGCCGGACAGGGCCATGGGCAGGAAGCCCAGCGAGGCCACCGCTGCCGTGAGCAGCACCGGCCGGAACCGTTCCTGGGTAGCCCGCAGCACCCGCTCGCGCACTTTGTTCACGCCGGCCGTGGCCAGCTCGTTTAGGCTGGCTACCAGCACAATTCCGTTCAAAACAGCTACGCCAAACAGCGCAATAAAGCCCACGCCAGCCGAGATGCTGAATGGCATTCCCCGAATACCCAGCGCCAGCACGCCGCCAATAGCCGCCAGCGGAATGCCCGTGAAAATCAATAACGCCTCCTTCACCGAGCGGAACGCCAGGAACAGGAGCATAAAAATGAGGACTAGTGACACCGGCACGGCCACGGCCAGACGGGCCTTGGCATGGTTCAGGTTCTCAAACTGGCCGCCGTACACAATGCTGTAGCCGGCGGGCAGGCGCAGCCCACTTTTCAGCTTGCCCTGGATGTCCTGCACCAGGCTCTGCACGTCGCGGCCCCGCACGTTCACGCCGATGTTGACGCGGCGGCGGGCGTCGTCGCGGGAGATTTGGGCTGGGGCTGGTTTCAGGGCCACGGTGGCCACGGCGCTGAGGGGAATCTGGCTGCCGCCGGGCAGCGACACCAGGAGCTGGTTGAGGTCGTCGGGGCCGCGGCGGTGCAGCGAATCGAGGCGCAGCACGAGGTCGAAGCGGCGCTCGCCTTCGTATACCTGGCCGGTGGTCTGGCCCGCAAAAGCAGTTTGTAGCAGCGTGTTCAGGTCCCGCACGCGCAGGCCGTACTGGGCCAGCTTGGCGCGGTCGTAGGTCACGCGCAGCTGGGGCAGGCCGATGATTTGCTCCACTTTAATGTCGCCCACACCTTGCAGCGGGGCAATGAGCGCGGCGGCCTCGTCGGCCTTGGCTTTCAGGATGTCGAGGTCGTCGCCGTAAATCTTTACCGACACGTCCGACTTCACGCCCGAAATCAGCTCGTTGAACCGCATCTGGATGGGCTGCTGAAACTCCAGGCTCACGCCGGGCACGCCGGCCAGGGCCGCCTGCATCTTGTTGGCGAGCTCCTCGCGGGTGCTGGCGCTGGTCCAGTCGGCGTGGTCTTTCAGGATAATCATCTGGTCGGAATCTTCCAGCGACATGGGGTCGGTGGGGATTTCCGAGGTGCCGATTTTGCCCACAATCTGAATGACTTCCGGGAACTTGCTTTTCAGAATGCGCTGAATCCGGCTGGTGAGCAGGATGCTTTCTTCCAGCGAAGAGCCCGGGGCCAGCGTCACGTTCATCGCAAAATCGCCCTCGTCGAGCTGCGGAATAAACTCGCCACCGAGCCGCGAAAACACGAAGCCGCCCAGCACCAGCAGCCCCAGGGCCACGCCCACTACCAGCCAGCGCACCCCCAGCGCCGCCCGGATAATGGGGTCGTACAGCTTGTGCAGAAAGCCCACGATGCGGTCGGCCAGATTGGGCTTCTCGCTGATATTCTTCTTCAGGGCCCAGGCCGTGACGGCCGGCACGTAGGTCAGGCACATAATCATGGCGCCCAGAATGGCGAAGCTCACGGTGAGGGCCATGGGGCGGAACATCTTGCCCTCCACGCCCGTGAGCGAGAGGATGGGCAGGTACACAATCAGGATGATGAGCTGGCCGAACAGGGCCGAGCGCATGAGCCGGTTGGTCACGCCCTCGGTGATGTCGTCCATGGTTTCGTGGGCGGCTTTGAGGCGCTCGTGCAGCAGGTGGGCGATGACGGCTTCCACGATAATCACGGCCCCGTCTACAATGAGGCCGAAGTCCAACGCGCCCAGGCTCATCAGGTTAGCCGATACGCCGAAGGTCCGCATCATGCCCAGCGCGAAGAGCATACACAGCGGAATCATGCCCGCCACCACCAGTCCGGCCCGCAGGTTGCCGAGCAGCAGCAGCAGCACCAGCACCACAATTACGCCGCCCTCAATCAGGTTTTTCACCACGGTGTGAATGGCCTTGTCCACCAGCTTAGTGCGGTCGAGGAAGGGCTCTATTTCGAGGCCTTTGGGCATTGATTGCTGAATTTCAGCTACCCGCGCCTTCACGTTTTTAATGGTGACTTCGGAGCTGGCACCTTTCAGCATGAGTACTACGCCACCCACGGTTTCGCCCAGGCCGTCGCGGTCCATGGCTCCGTAGCGCACGGCGTGGCCGAAGCGCACGGCCGCCACGTCGCGCACCAGCAGCGGCGCGCCACCTCTGCCAGGAGTAGCCACGGGCTTCACCACGATGTTGCCGATGTCCTGCAGCGACGTGGCCCGGCCCTCGCCCCGAATGAAAAATGCCCGGGGGCCGCGCTCCAGGTAGCTGCCGCCGGCATTGCCGTTGTTGGCCTGCAGGGCTTCGTAGAGCTCGGCCATGCTCACGCCCGCCCCGGCCAGGCGGGCCGGGTCCACGCTCACTTCGTACTGCCGCACGTAGCCGCCGAAGCTGCTCACGTCCACCACGCCGTTCACGCCGGCCAGGCGGCGCTTCACCAGCCAGTCCTGCACCTCGCGCAGCTGGGCCAGACCATACTGCTTCTCGTAGCCTTTTTTAACTTTGATGGTGTACTGATAAATCTCGCCCAGGCCGGTAGTGATGGGGGCCATGCCCGGCGAGCCAATGCCCTGCCCGAGGTCGGCCTCAGCCACTTTGAGCTTCTCGGCCACCAGCTGCCGGGTGTGGTAGGTGTCCACGTCTTCCTCAAATACCACGGTAATCACCGACAGCCCGAAGCGGGAAATAGACCGGATTTCCGTGACGCCCGGGATGGTGCGCAGCTGTAGTTCGAGCGGAACGGTGATGAGCTGCTCGACCTCCTGCGCCGCCAGCGCGGGGCTTTGGGTGATAACCTGAACTTGGTTGTTGGTGACGTCCGGAATGGCGTCGAGCGGCAGGCTGGCCGCCGAAAACACGCCCCAGGCCACCAGCCCGGCCAGCATGAGGGCCACCAGCAGCTTATTACGAATGCTGAAATTAACAATTGCCGAAATCATGCGATACGGTGCAAGGTCGCGTCGTCCAGACGCAGCCAGTGGCCGGCCCGGAAGGCGCTGAAAATCCAATAAGAGAGGGGAGGGGCCGGGATTTGGAGCCGAAGCCGATTCAGGCACGGGCACACTGCGTCCGGGGGCGCGGCGGGGCTAGGCTCGGGGCGGCTGGCCCAGCAAGCTGCCAAAAGTGAAGGCGTAGCGCGGCGCGGCGGCAGCGCGATAAGCCGGCGCAACGGCCATTTCGGACCGGGCCGCAAATACCAGCCGGGTAACGGGAGCCACCACAAAACTGAGCGTGACGCAGCCGTGGTGGCAGCGCAAGGGCAGGTTGTGATGGTCCTGCTGGTGGCGTGGAGAGAGCGAACAGCCGGCATAATGCTTCGTGCCCGCACCATAATGCTCGGCAATGAACTGGCCGAAATTCAACCCGCCGCCCGCCGCCGAGTGGTGGTATTGGTAATGCTCGACCAGCTGCGGCAGCTTGGCCAGCTCGCCCAAATCATTCTCGGGCACGAAGCTGCCCAGCAGCATCAGTATTCCCAGGAAGAAGGCAAGTGGTGCGCGCATATCGGGGGAGGAACGGCCGGGCCGGATGAAAGTTTGCCGCAACCGGCGAATTAAGTGAATCTTAAGTCGTGGCTGCGAATGGGAGCAGCGCACAAAGAACGGCACGGTTATGCAGATGCCTTGGCACATTCCGGCTAGGGCTTCCGCACCAAATATCAGGCATTTTGCAGTAGTCGCCGGAGGTACTCATTGTCGTAGGCCGCTTGCTTACGCTTGCGTTTGAGGCTGA
>NZ_JAAVTK010000021.1 GCF_012275535.1 Hymenobacter artigasi
GCCATCGCCCGCCAGTGCCTGCACCAGCGCATCCCCACCCTGGACGAGCTTACGGCCCACGTCGCCGCTTGCGTGGCCGAGCGGAATGCGGCCCGAGCCACGGTGAAATGGCAATTCACCCTGGAAAAAGCCCGCACCAAACTCAACCGACATTACCAGAAAATTAGGGTAACCAACTCCCCTGACTAAGCACTAGTCTGTTAGGATTCTCCACCCCTCATAACCTAACCGCCACATTTCAGCACCAATGGTAGGTCTCTGCCACATCTTTCCACAACTAACGTTGCCTTAATTCCTGCCGAAATACCGCCTATTGAGGCTGTTCTCATTAATCCCTAACGTGCTTATTTGGTCAGTACCACTGTGGGCAGGGCGGCCAGCACTTCGGTAAGGCCGGTGGCCAGGGCCTGGGTGGCTTCTCGTCGGGCGGCATCGGAGCCGGTTTTACTCTCCAATACCTCCATCCAGGGCACCAGCTGCTCGGCGCCGATGAGCTTGAGCGACGGCCGCAGCTTGTGGGCCACGGCGGCGGCGGCGTGCCAGTCGGAAGCGGCCAGGGCGGTGTGCAGGTCGGCCACACTGCCGGGAGTATTGGTGTGGAAGGAGGCCAGAATCCGGTTGATGAACGTGGTGTTGCCGTGGGCCGTCTGGTGCAGCAGGGCCAGGTCGAATAGCGGTGTGGGCTCGGCTGTGGGTGCGGGTGGGAGCGGGGCGGTTGCTGCGGGCTTCACGTCTACCAGCGGGACGGGCACCCCGGCAATGAGCGAGGCCAGCTTGCTCAGCAGCTCGGCTTCGTCGAAGGGCTTGGGCAGGGTGTCGTTCATGCCGGCGGCGAAGTACTTTTCGGCATCGGCCCGGAAGGCGTTGGCCGTGAGGGCCAGGATGGGCGTGGCTGCCCGCCGGGCATCGGCGTGCGCCCGGATGCGGGCCGTGGCTTCGAGGCCGTTCATGCCGGGCATCTGAATGTCCATCAGCACCACGTCGTAGCGGTTCAGCTCAAATAATTCAAGGGCTTCGATGCCACTGGCGGCCTCGTCCACTACCACGCCGTGAGCTTCGAGCAGCAGCTGGGCCACTTCGCGGTTCACGGCATTATCTTCCACCAGCAGCACCTTGGCGCCGCGCACGGCGGCTTCCTGCACCGGGGCCAGGGGCGACAGGGCCATCTGCCGGGCTTCGGCGCTGGCCTTGGGCAGCGTGACGCGGAAGGCGAAGGAGCTGCCCTTGCCGGACTCGCTTTGCACCGTGAGCTGCCCGCCCATCTGGGCCACCAGGGCCCGGCTGATGCTCAGGCCCAGGCCCGTGCCGCCAAACTGCCGGGTGGTATCGGCATAAGCCTGGGTGAATTCCTGAAAAATGCTGTCCAGCTTATCCGGGGCAATGCCGATGCCGGTATCCGTCACCCGAAACTCGGTGGTGAGGGTGTCATCGGTTTCGCTCACATAGTAGCCGCCTATTGTCACGGTGCCGCCCGCCGGCGTAAACTTGATGGCGTTGGAAACGAGGTTGATGAGTACCTGGTTAAGGCGGTAGGAGTCGCCGAGCACCCAGGGATGGAGGCAGGAGTCCTGCAGGCGCGTGCCCAGCACCCGAATGCCCTTCTCCTGGGCCTGAATGGCCAGCGGCTGGCAGGCACTGGACATCGAGTCGCAGAGGTTGAAGGGGGCTTGCTCCAGCTCCAGGTTGCCGGAGGTGATTTTGGCCATGTCGAGCACGTCGTTCACCACGTTCAGCAAGTGCCGGCCCGAGTGCTGAATGACGGCGGTGTAGTTGCGCTGCTGCTCGTTGAGGCCGGTTTTGGCCAGCAGGCTGGTCATGCCCAGCACGCCGTTGAGGGGCGTGCGGATTTCGTGGCTCATGTTGGCCAGGAAGTTTTCGCGGGCCGTGGCGGCGGCTTCGGCCGCGTGCTGGGCCGCTTTCAGGCTGGTAATGTTGGTGCTCACCCCAAGCACCTGCGTGCCGCCATCGGCCAGCACCATTGGGCAGCGCACGGTTTGCAGCCACAGCAGCTCGCCGTTGGGCATTTTAATGGAAACCTGAATAGTGCCGGGCTCGCCCGTGCGCAGCACTTCCTGGTCGGCCATTACCGAAATCATTATCTCCTCCTTGCTCAGGGCCAGCTCCATGGTTTGGGTGCCGGCCAGCTCGCACATGTGTTGGCGCATGCGCTGCATGCCGGCGTTCTCAAATATGGTATTGCCCTCGGCATCGCGCACCCAAATGAGGTTGGGGTTGAGGTCGAGCACCAGATTGGTGAACGACTGCTGGGCCAGGGCCGTCGCCTCGCTCTGGCGGATGCGCGCCTCGGCCTGGCGCAGGTTGGTAATGTCGAGGCCGTAGCACATCACCTGGTGCAGCACCCCATCCGGCCCAAACACGGGCTGGTAGTAGCACAGCCAGTGGCGGTGGGTGTCGAGGGAGGTATCGGGCCACCGCTCTTCCCAGTTCACGAGGGCGCGGGTTTGCACGGCCCGCTCAAAAAGGCGGTGGCGGCGTACGGCCAGCTCGGCGGGCAGGCCCTTTTTGGCGCAGTGGTCGGCAAAATTGCTGCCGATGCGGGCCTGGCGCTGGGCGGGGTCGGGCTCGGTGTAGGTGTTGAGGTAGCGGTAGCGCTGGTCGGGGTCGAGTACCGTTACCACGGCCGGCAGGTGGGCCATCACCGATTCGTAGAATGCGTATTGCTCCCGCAGGCTTTCCTCGGCTAGCCGCTGCGCCGTGATGTCGGTGAGGTAAAGCATCACCGAGTTGTCTTCCATCATGGGCACCGCCGACAGCAGGAAATGCTGGTTGTTGGCCATGATTTCGCGCTGCTGCATGGCCCCGGCGCGCAGGGCGCTGGTGGTGGCCTGCACCAGCAGCGGCCGCAGCCGCGAGGGCCCCGTAGCTTCCAGCTCGCGGGCCATGTAGCCGGCGGCCGGGTTGGCATACAGCAGCTGGCCCGCGGCGCTCACCCGCAATAGCGGGTTGGGGTTGAGCTCGGGAAGGCGGCTCAGGGCCAGCAAGGCGGGTAGCTGGGCCTCGGCTTTTTCGCGGCGGGCGCGCTCGGCCAGCAGCAGCTCCTGAAGCTCGGCAGGGTCGGTGGGAAGTTCGGTTTTCATTAGCAGAAGCGAAGCGGCGACGTCTGGCAATGTACTGTCGCCCGGACAGGGAGGCCCAATCCTGACTGGAAAGTTACTTCAGACCACTTATTTCGTGCTTCTGATTAGCTATTTCCGAATTATTTATGCATTGATTTATAGCTCCTTGCGCAGCCGGGCAACCGGAATGTTCAGCTGCTCGCGGTACTTGGCCACCGTGCGGCGGGCAATGTTGTAGCCCCGGGCGTTGAGCATTTTCTCCAGCTTGTCGTCGCTCAGGGGCCGCTCCTTGCTCTCCTTGCCGATGAGGTCTTTGAGAATGCTCTTCACCTCGCGGCTGCTGGCATCCTCGCCCGAGTCGGTGGCAATGCCCTCAGAGAAGAAGTATTTCAGCGGATAAATGCCGAACTCTGTCTGAATGGATTTCGAGTTGGCTACCCGGCTCACCGTGGAGATGTCCATGCTAATCATCTGGGCAATGTCCTTCAGAATCATGGGCTTGAGCTTGCTCTCGTCGCCTTCCACAAAGAACTCGCGCTGCAGCTCCACAATGGCATTCATGGTGCGCAGCAGCGTATTCTGCCGCTGCCGGATGGCGTCGATAAACCACTTGGCCGAGTCCAGCTTCTGCTTCACGAAGGTCACGGCCTCCTTCATCTTGGTGTCCTTCTTGGCCGCCTTGTCGTAGGTCCGGAACATCTCGGTGTAGGCCGGGCTCACGCGCAGCTCGGGGGCGTTGCGGGCATTCAGGGTCAGGTTGAAGCTGCCGTTGTCGTTGGTCAGAATGAAGTCCGGCATCAGGTACTGCGTCTTGCCCAGGCCGCTGGGGCCGCTGCCGCCCGGCTTGGGGTTCAGCTTCAGAATCACATTGATGGCCTCCTTCAGCTCGTCCTCCTCCAGGTCCAGCTTTTGCTGAATGCGGGCGTAGTGCTTCTTGCTGAACTCCTCAAACGTGTCGGTCAGTATCCGCTCGGCGTTCACGGTGTTTTCGTCCTGCGGGCGGCGCTCCAGCTGCAGCAGCAGGCATTCGGGCAGGTCGCGGGCGCCAATGCCGGGCGGGTCGAAGCCGTGCACCACGCGCAGCACGGCCTCAATCTCAGCCACGGTCACTTCCAGGTTCTGCGAAAAAGCCAGGTCGTTGGCAATGGCCGAGAGGTCGCGCCGGATGTAGCCGTCGCCGTCAATCGAGCCGATGAGCTGCTGGCCGATGGCCTCCTGGCGTTCGTCCAAATCGGCAAAGTGCAGCTGGTCGAGCAGCGAATCCAGGAGCGAGCCGCTGGTGTCGGCCAGTGGGGTGTCGCGCTCCTCCTCCTCGCCGGGGCCGTCGCCCTGCATCTTGTAGCCGGCTATTTCATCGTCGTTGAGGTAGTCGCTCAGGTCGAGGTCGGTGTTGTCGGCGGCGGTTTCGCTGTCCACGGGGCCTTCGTCCTTAGGCTGAATTTCGGGCTCGGGCATTTCGTCGGCCATTTCCGATTCGCTGCCGCTGCGGTCGTCAAAGTCCTCATCCAGCGTGTTTTCGTCGTTGTCGAGGCTGGCGTCCGGGTCGTCCGAATCGTCGCTATCATCGTCGTCGCGCTCCATTTCTTCGGAGTCGTCGGGCTCGTCCTCTTCCAGGGCCGGGTTCACCTCCATTTCCTCCTTGATGCGCGTCTCCAGCTCCGCCGTAGGAATCTGCAGCAGCTTGATAAACTGAATCTGCTGCGGGCTAAGCTTTTGGGAAAGGAGCTGTTTTAGGTCGAGGCGTTGCATAATGACGAAAGTACGGAAAGGCGGGGGCGGAGGTCGGGTTTACTAAACTTTGGCATGAAAAGTTGGTGTACCGCAAGCTTTAGCCGAAGTACCGTAAGCTTTAGCTTGCGATGAGCGCAGCGAATAATGTCGGCCGCACCGTTCAACGATTTCACTCGCTACGCTCGTCGCAAGCTAAAGCTTACGGTACTTCGGCCAAAGCTTGCGATAGTTCTACTAAAGCTTACGGTACATTCCTACCTTTGCCCTCTTACACTCCGCTCCCCCCGCAAGTTATGTCCCTCAAACGGTCCACCGTCAAAGAGCTCCTGGCCAGCCAGGACCTCGACCGCGAAGTCCTGGTTAAAGGCTGGGTTCGCTCCCGCCGCGGCAACAAGTACGTGCAGTTCATCATCGTGAACGACGGCTCCACCATCCACACCATTCAGGCCGTGGCTGCCGCCGAGAATTTCCCCGAGGAAACCCTCAAGGATGTGGGCAACGGCGCGGCCGTGGCCATTCGCGGCACGCTGGTGGCCTCGCAGGGCAAGGGCCAGGCCGTGGAGATTCAGGCCACCGAAGTCATCGTGCTGGGCGCGGCCGATGCCGAAGCCTACCCGCTGCAGAAGAAAGCCACGTCGCTGGAGCACCTGCGCGACATCGCCCATCTGCGCCCCCGCACCAACACGTTTGGCGCGGTGCTGCGCATCCGGCACGCGCTGGCCTTCGCCGTGCACCAGTATTTCAACGACCACGGCTTCTACTACGTCCACACGCCCATCATCACCGGCTCCGACGCCGAGGGCGCGGGCCAGATGTTCCGCGTGACCACCCTATCGGCCGACAAGCCGCCGCTGGCCGAGGACGGCTCTGTGGACTACACCCAGGACTTCTTCGGCAAGCAGACCAACCTCACCGTCTCGGGTCAGCTCGAAGGCGAATTGGCTGCCATGGCGCTGGGCAGTATCTACACCTTCGGCCCCACGTTCCGGGCCGAAAACTCCAACACCGCCCGCCACCTGGCCGAGTTCTGGATGATTGAGCCCGAAGTGGCCTTCAACGAGCTCGAAGAAAACATGGACCTGGCCGAGGATTTCCTCCAAAGCCTGGTGAAATATGCCCTGGCCAACTGCGCCGATGACCTCGCCTTCCTCAACGAGCAATACGACAAGGAGCTGCTCGCCCGCCTGCATTCCGTGGCCGACAACGCCTTCCAGCGCCTCACCTACACCGAGGCCGTGGAAATCCTGAAATCAGCCAAGCAGAAGTTCGAATTCCCCGTCGATTGGGGTACCGATTTGCAGTCCGAGCACGAGCGTTACCTGGTCGAGAAGCACTTCAAGAAGCCCGTCATCCTCACCAACTATCCGAAGGAAATCAAGGCCTTCTACATGAAGCTGGACGACGACGGCCGCACCGTGCGCGCCATGGACGTGCTGTTTCCCGGCATCGGCGAAATCATCGGCGGCTCGCAGCGCGAGGAGGATTACACCAAGCTCACCACCCGCATGGCCGAGATGAACGTGCCCGCCCACGACCTCGACTGGTACCTCGACACCCGCCGCTTCGGCACCGCGCCGCACGCCGGCTTCGGCCTGGGCTTCGAGCGCCTGGTGCTGTTCGTGACGGGCATGAGCAATATCCGCGACGTGATTCCTTTCCCACGCTACCCCAAGAACGCGGCGTTTTAAGTCAACAAAAAAGGCCTCCATGTGAGGCCTTTTTTGTTGAAGAATAGTCGTGTTCCGGAAGCTTATCACGAGCTTGAGATTCGTGTACCAGCGCTCAGCCTGCAAGTTGCCTTACTGCAAGTGTTGGCGGTCGAAGAGTGCGTGAGCCTGCTGGCGGCTGCGTTGGATAAGTCCTTCCAGGTCCTTGGTTTGCTCTTCCCAGGTAGCTTGGCTGGTCAGCTTTTCCGCCAGTTTGTCGATGGCCGTTTGGTCGGCAGCGGTGAGTGGGTGGTAGAGGTGGTAAACTTGTTCGGTGAAGCCGAACTCGTTCTCGGCCAGGTTGTGCTCGGTAAGTACCAGCACGACGAAGCGGCGCGATTCCAGCTGCTGCCGCAGGTTCAGGTCAGCTACTTTCTGGCCGGTGTCGTGGTACACGCTGTCGGGTAGATGGACGGCATTGTTGTAGTACCAAAAGCGGGTGTCCTCGGCAAATTCACGCTGCATATACGGGCTGAACAGCATCAGGCCCCAGGTAAAGCTGTCGCCTACGAACAGTGCCGACGGCCGCATCTGGCCTGGCCCGGGCGGGGCAAAAGCCAGCTGCCGGTAGGCCAGCGGCGTGGCCGCCGGCAGCCACATCAGGTTCATGAGCCAGCTCAGGTCGTTGTCGGTGCCGCGCAGCGAGTCGGCCGTGTGCACAATGCGCGGCGGGCCCACGGTGCGCACCAACGGAAAGCGCAGCTGGCCCAGCTGCTCCAGGCATCGGAGCAGCGTATCGGCGGCCAGGGTGGCCCCATAGCCGCTCCAATGTGCGCCAGCGCTCGGGAAAAGCGGGTACGGCCGGGTGCTTTTCCAATGCGCGAATACCGGAACGAAATTGAGCAGGGCCACGCTGTCGGCTTGCAGCGCGGCAGTAAAGCGGGTGTAATTGGTCGGCGTGCCCGGCGCCGGACGTTGGGCGGGCGGCAGGTTTTCGGGGTAGAGGCGGGCTTTGCCGGGGGCCAGCACGAACAGAAACTGGACCCCATGCTGGCGCAGCGCCCGTTGCACCGCCCGCAGCCGCCGCACCCGAAACCGCACCTCGGCGGCCGGAAGGCAGTCGTGCCCCGCATAGCTGGCCACGGCGCTGGGCTGAAACAGCATGTTGTGCTGGCCCACGAGAATTTCGCGCGATTCCAGGGTCCGAAACAGCGAGAATTTCAGTTGGTTGCGCAGCCGCACGAGGTAGGCGCGGAACCCAAGCTGTTCTTCCATGTACTGCTCCAGCGCCGGCTGATACGTGTTTGCCCGTAGGCTGTCCCAGGTCAGCGTGGGGCGCGCCACCTCCGCAAAGGCCCCGTGCAGGCCAGCTTCCTTGGAGAAATGAAACCGGCCCTGTAGTACTGGCACCAGCACCATTGCCAGGAAAAAAACCAGCAAAAACCGTTTGGCAAAAAGGGTCACAGTGACAGGAGGAAAAGAATTGGCCACCAGGCAGGCAACCTAAAATCGGAAATAAATAAACGGGTTAAACGAGTTGCTCACCACGTAGCTCAGGCTGATGACCAGCAGCACGGCCGAGCATACGGCCAGCCCCAGTGCCCCCCGCAGGGTGAAATGCCCCCGCGCCAGCAGGCCCACCTCCCAGCGCTCGACGGCCGGCCACGCCGCCACCGCGCAGCTACCAGCGGCCAGCAATAGGGTGAACCAGAATTCGCCGCTGAAATACAGTTCCTTAGCCGCTGTCCGCAATCTAAGCATCGCGTGCAGGTAGCGCCCGGCCGCATGCAGAGAGTCGGCCCGAAACAGCACCCACCCAACCACCGTGATGAGGAAAGTAGGCACCATGCTCAAAGGGCCAAGGGGCCGATAAAGCCGCAGCAGAAACAGCCGGTCCAGAATCAGAAACAAGCCGTGATAGGCTCCCCAGGCAATAAAATTCCAGGCCGCGCCGTGCCATAAGCCCGACAGAATGAAGACCGTGCCGAGGTTGACGTAGAGCCGGCTGGGCGAAACGCGGTTGCCACCCAGCGGAATGTAGAGGTAGTCGCGCATCCAGCGGCCCAGCGTGATGTGCCAGCGCTGCCAAAACTCGGTGATGGAGCGTGACACATACGGGTTGTTGAAATTCTCGGGAAACTGAAAACCCATCATGCGGCCCAGGCCAATGGCCATATCGGAGTAGCCCGAGAAATCGAAATAAATCTGGAAGGTGTAGGCCAGCGCGCCCAGCCAGGCCTGCGCGGCTCCCAGCGCCTCGGGGGCCATGTGGAAAATCTGGTCGGCCTGCTCGCCCAGCACGTTGGCAATGAGGACCTTTTTGGCCAGACCGATGACGAAGCGAAACAGGCCCGCCAGCTTCTGGTCCACGGTGTCGAAGGCGCTGCGGTCGGTGAGCTGCCCGGCAATTTCGTGGAAGCGGACAATGGGCCCGGCAATCATTTTCGGGAACAGCATGATGTAGAGCATGAAGTCCCAGAAGGACTTCAGCGGCTTGTTCACGCCCCGGTACACGTCGACGGTATAGGTGAGCTTTTCGAAGGTGAAGAAAGAGATGCCAATGGGCAGCACCACCTTTTCCCAGGTTAGTTCCGGCCCGCCGAAGTAGCTGCGTACGGCACTGGCGTTATCCAAGAAGAAGTTGGCGTATTTGAAGTAAAACAGCATTCCAACGTTGAGAAGGATGCTTATTATCAGGAAAATGCGCTGTTTCCAACGGTCAGGCGTGGCATCCATGTAGCGGATGAGCACGAAGTTGACGCCAACCGAGCCCACAAACAACGCCAGGAACTGGAGGCCACCCCAGGCATAGAATAGCAGGCTGGCCAACAGAGCCACCGCGTTTTTGAGGTGTTTGGGCACTGCGTAGTAGAGCAGTAGAAAGCCGGGTAGAAAGTAGAAGAGAAACAGCGTACTGCTAAAAACCATCGTGCAGAAAAAGGAAGGCCAGGTTCGGACATTTAAAGGTAGGTAGCGGATAAGAGTGCCCAACCAAACGGCCCGTGTGCGCGTTGCTAATAAGCACCACACTCCGCTCCGTATGCTCCCCGAAATTAACCTCACCGACTCCGCCAGTCTACCCGAAGGCGGCCTCAAATCCTTCCCCACGCCCAATGAAGGCTCGGCGGTACTGCTCACCCGGCAGCAGGGCCAGGTGCACGCCTTTGCCGCGCACTGCCCGCACTACGGCGCGCCGCTGGAGAAGGGCCGGGTAATGGGAGGGAAGCTGATTTGCCCCTGGCACCACGCCTGTTTCAAGCTCGATAGCGGCCACCTCTGCGAGCCGCCCGCCCTCGACGACCTGCCCACCTTCGCCGTGCGCGAGGCCAATGGCCGCATCTGGGTGCAGCTGCCCGAAAACCCGCCCGCCAGCACCGAGAAGCCCGATGCTACCCCCACGGCCGAAGTAGGCGGTGAGCCACTCCCCGCGCCCGCCAAAGCGCCCGCCGATGCCCGCACGTTCGTCATCATTGGCGGCGGCGCAGCCGGCCAGTTCGCGGCCCAGACGCTGCGCCGCGATGGTTTCGAAGGCCGCTTAGTCATGGCATCGGCCGATGAGGCCGCGCCTTACGACCGCACCAAGCTCAGCAAAGCCTACCTGGCCGGCAAGGCGAAACCAGCGGCGCTCCCGCTGCGCGAGCCGGATTTTTATAAGGTACAACGCATCGAGCTGCTGACCGATACCCGCGCCACCAGCCTCGACCTGAGCAAGCAGGAAATCCACTTCGAAAACCACCCGCCGCTGCGCTACGACCAGCTGCTGCTGGCCCTCGGCGGCACGCCCAACACGCTGCCCAAGCTGCCGGGCTACGACCTGCCCGGCGTGCACACTCTCCGCACCCAGGCCGACGCGGCTGCCATCCTGGAAGCCACGAAAGAGGCCAAGCAGGTGGTGGTTATCGGCTCCAGCTTTATTGGGATGGAAGCCGCGAGCAGCCTCATCAGCGAAACGCGGCAGGTGACCGTGATAGCGCAGGAGAAAGTGCCGTTTGAGCGGGTGCTGGGGCTGGAAATCGGGCAGATGTTTCGCCGGCTGCACGAGGAGAAAGGCGTGCAGTTTGAAATTGAAGCCGAAGTAACGGCCCTGCTGGGCGAAGGCGGGCACGTAAGCGGCGTGCAGCTGAAATCGGGCAAAACCCTGCCTGCCGAGGCCGTGGTGCTGGGTGTGGGCGTGCGCCCGGCCACCGAATTTCTCAAAAATATTTTCGACCTGGGAAAAGACGGCAGCGTGCCCGTCGATGCACAGTTACGCGCCGCCGAAAACGTGTACGCCGCCGGTGATATCGCCCGCTTCCCGCTGGCGCCCGGTGGCGCGCCCACCCGCATCGAGCACTGGCGGCTGGCCCAGCAGCACGGCCATACTGCCGCTCGCAACATGCTGGGCCGGCAGGAAGCATTCACCGCCGCGCCGTTTTTCTGGACGCAGCAGTTTGGCAAGAGCCTACGCTACGCTGGCCACGCCGAGCAGTGGGAAGAAATCATCTACCACGGCGAAGTAGCGCAGCAGGATTTCCTGGCGTTTTACGTGCAGGCGGGCCGCGTTGCGGCCGTAGCCGGCATGGGCCGCGATACGGCTATGATTTACATCACCGAGCTGCTGGGCAAGAATAAAATGCCTGACCCGGCCAGCATCAGCCCCGAAACCGACTGGGCAACGCTGGCCGAAAACGCGGAATAAACCCGGGCGCTCAACGAGAAAAGGCTGCCCATACGGGCAGCCTTTTCTAAATCTGGAGCCGTTGCTCCGGTCCGACCGCCCCAGGCGGTCTGACCGGTTTTCGGCAGAACAAAATCGTGCTCACTTCAACCGGTCAGACCGCCTAGGGCGGTCAGACCGGAGCAAGGGCCTACCGTTTGATAGCCGTTAAATAAACTCGGGCACGGACAAGCCATATGGGCATCACGTTCGTTTAGTCGCGGTCGTGGCCCCTGCCATGACCGTTGCCGTTGCCACGGCCGTTGCCGTTGCCGCGGTCATCATGCCGGCCTTCGCGGTAGCCTTCCCGATAGAGTTTTTTGGCCTGGCCGGGGGGCAGGCCGCGCTGGGGGCGCACAATTACGGGGCGGGGTTGCACCACTACCACGCGGCGGGGGTAGCGCTCGCGGTGCGCGCCCACGTACACCCAAGGCTGACGGCCCCGATAGTCGAGTACCACGGGGTGGAACTGGTAGGGGTCGTAGCCATCAATTACGGCCAGCGGTACCCACTGGCCATTGCGGAACACGATGTACTGCTGGGCGTAGAGGTCGTAGTACCCGTCAATTTCGGGGATGTAGTAGAACTGGGTGCCCTGCGGCACGGCCGGGCCCCAAGCGGGGCGCCCCACGTTTACATTAACATTTACCTGGGCCTGAGCAGGAGTGGGAGTTGCGAAAACAGCAAAAGCACCGAAAGCAAGCGCAAGAAACGGCTGATGGTATTTCATAGCGGAAAAAGGGAAAATGAAAAAGATGGTCCGGGGTTAGCCAGACCGTCTTCCTAATGCAAACCAGACTTACAAACATAAAAGAGCCTCTTTTCTGACCATCAGAGAAGCGCTTTTTTATTAAAAAATGCCCTGGCCAGTGGCAAAGGGCCGGCAGGGCTAGTGCTTGCCTTTGCCGTGGCCTTTGCCTTCGTGCTCGTACTCGTGTTTGTCGTGCTTGTCCTTTTTGCCGTGTTCTTCCACGTAATAAGTGCCACCGACGGGCACCAGGACAGTGCCTTTTTTCAGCTTCTTGGCCTTGCCGTAGGGGTTGCCGTGCTTGGGGTATTTTACCTTGTACTCCTCGTAGCGCACCCAGGGCTGCGCACCCACGTAATCGACCACCACGGGATGAAAGTTGCCGGTGTTATAGCCGCTTAGCGTGGCCGTCCGAACCCATTTACCATTGCGTGATACCACGTACTGGCGGGCCGGTACATCGTAGAAACCATTGGTTTCGGGAATGTAGTAATACTGAGCGCCCTGCGGCACGGCCGGGCCCCAGCTGGGCGGCGTGATGTTGATATTAATCTGAGCGTGCGCCTCGGGGGTGACCGCAAGGGCAGCCCCGCCAAGCAGTACGGTGCACAATAGGGTGGGAAACAATTTCATGGGGGTGTGGGATTGGTTGAAAACAAGAGTGCCCGGTGCCGTACAGGCAACACCGGATGGCCCTTACCGGGTTTAACCCAAGTGGGTTGGTACGGGCTGAATTTGAAATTTAATCTCGGCCGTGGCCCCGGCCGCCACCTTGGTTGCCGCCATTGCTGCGTCCGCCGCCGTCATTGCCGCGCCCGCCGCCGTTGTTACCGCCGCCCTGGCCGGGATTGTAGCCCCCGCCCCCTTGCTGGGGCTGTTGCGTGGGCTGCTGGGGCATCGGATTGGTGCGCGGGGTATTGTTGGTGCGCGGGGTATTGTTGCCGCCGGAGTACTGGCCGCGGTTGTCACGGTCGTTGCCCCGATTGTCGTTGCCCCAACGGCCGCCTCGGTCATCGTGGTCGTTGCCCCGATTGTTATTGCCCCGGTAGCCGCCCCGGTCGTCGCGGTCGCGGTCGCCGTAGTTGCGGCCGTTGGAGTAGCCGCCACGGGTGTCGTAGCGGGGGCGGCCGTAGCTATTGCCGTAGCCGTAGCCGCCGTTGTAGTAGCCCCGGCTAGGGCCATAGTTACGGTAGGGCCGGTAGGCGTAGCGCTGGCGGTAGTAATCAACCCGCAGCCAGGGCTGGGCCCCGCGATAGTCCACGATGACGGGGTGAAACTGGTAGGGGTCGTAGCCATAAAGCTGCGGCAGCGGCACCCAATAGCCATCCTGAAACACGATGTACTGTTGGTTGTAGAGGTCGTAGTAGCCGTCGATTTCGGGGATGTAGTAATACTGCGTGCCGTAGGGAACCTGCGGCCCCCAGGCCGGGGTGCCAATATTAATATTCACCCCCACCTGGGCCTGCGCGGCCGGGGCCGCAAACAGCGCAAACGCGCCCACCAGGGCCGCGCCAATAAATTTTGCGAGGGGTTTCATGATAAGGAACTGATAAAAAGTGAGCTGGCCTCCTAACGGTGCCGCCACCTTATTAGATGCAAGCCAAGTGCCAGAGTGCCCGGCCAACCGTTGGTTGGGCCAAAACATTCGCCCAAATGCCTAAAAACAACGCCTATTTATTTTCCGTGGGATTGCCGGGGACAAATACCCCCCGTTTGGGGTTGTACCCCGACGCCCGGCGGCGTCAGTCCTCGTCTTATCTCGTTGCCCGGACTAGCTATCGGGCGGCGCTTTCCGTACTTTTGCGAACTTATTCGCTGCGTTTCTGAATGGCCAAAAAATCCACTGCTACCCCGGTTGCCAAAGCTCCTAAAGCCCCGGCCGCCGCTAAGAAAAAACCGGTTGCCAATGGCGCAGCCGTGGCGGCCGAAATGGCAGCTGCCGTGCGTGATATTGCCGAAATCCCAGCGGCCGGCCCCGTTACCGGGCACGTCCACGGTCAGCTCAATGGCCATAGCCCCGCCTCGCAGCACCTGGAAGCCCAGTACATTGAGGTATACGGCGCGCGCGAGCACAACCTGAAGAATGTGACGGTCAAGATTCCGCGCAATCGGCTGGTGGTGTTCACGGGCATTTCGGGCTCGGGCAAGAGCAGCCTGGCCTTCGATACCATTTATGCTGAGGGGCAGCGGCGCTATATGGAAACGTTTTCGGCCTATGCCCGCTCGTTTATGGGCGGGCTGGAGCGGCCCGACGTGGACAAGATTGAGGGCCTGTCGCCGGTTATCAGCATCGAGCAGAAAACCACCTCGCGCAACCCGCGCTCCACGGTGGGTACCATCACCGAAATCTATGATTTCCTGCGCCTGCTGTACGCCCGCACCGCCGAGGCCTTCAGCTACGCCACCGGCGAGAAGATGATTCGGCAGAGCGACGACCAGATTATCAACTTCCTCCTCAAGCACTTCGACGGCAAAAAGCTGGTGGTGCTGGCCCCCGTGGTGAAGGGCCGCAAGGGCCACTACCGCGAAGATTTTCAGAAGATTGCCAAGCTGGGCTTCACCAAGGTGCGCGTCGATGGCGAAATCCTCGACATCACGCCCAAGATGCAGGTGGACCGCTACAAGATTCACGACATCGAAATCGTGATTGACCGGCTGCTGGTGAAGGAGGAGGACCGGTTCCGTCTCTCGGGCTCGGTACAGAATGCCCTCACGCACGGCAAAGGCACCATGCTGGTGCTCGACCCCGACGCCAAAAAAGCCGCGCCGCAGTTCTTCTCGCGCTTCCTGATGGACCCCGCCACTGGCATCGCCTACGACGACCCGGCGCCAAATACCTTTTCCTTCAACTCGCCCTACGGGGCCTGCCCCACCTGCAACGGCTTGGGCGAGGTGCAGGAAATTACGGAAGAAGCGGTATTGCCCGACCGCAAGCTGAGCATCAGCCGGGGCGGCATCGCGCCGCTGGGCGAGTACCGCGACATCTGGATTTTCCAGCAGCTCCAGCTCATTCTCAAGAAGAACAAGGCCACACTGAACACGCCCATCGAAAAGATGCCGGAGGAACTGCTCAAGGCCCTGCTCCACGGCATCTCGGAAGACGAGGCCGACAGCGGCAAGGGCCTGTACAACGAGGTGTTCGAGGGCATTATCCCCTTCCTGCGCCGGCAGATGGACTCGGAATCGGACAACATCCGGGAGTGGATTGCGCAGTACGCGCAGGCCCAGCCCTGCCCCGAGTGCCAGGGCTACCGCCTCAAAAAGGAAAGCCTGCACTTCAAGATGGACGGCAAGCACATCGGCGAGCTGTCAGTGATGGATTTGAACGACCTGGCCGATTGGTTCGAGGGCCTGGAAAGTCGGCTGAGCGAGCGCCAGAACGTGATTGCCCGCGAGTTGCTCAAGGAAATCCGCAAGCGCATCGGTTTCCTGCTCGAAGTGGGCCTGGACTACCTGAACCTGCACCGCCCGGTGCGCACGCTGAGCGGCGGCGAAAGCCAGCGAATCCGCCTCGCCACCCAGATTGGCACCCAGCTCGTGGGCGTGCTCTACATCATGGACGAGCCCAGCATCGGCCTGCACCAGCGCGACAACGAGCGGCTCATTAAGGCCCTGCAGCACCTGCGCGACATTGGCAACTCCGTCATTGTGGTGGAGCACGACAAGGACATGATTCTGCACGCCGACCACGTGCTCGATATCGGTCCCGGCGCGGGTATTCACGGCGGCCACATTGTGGCCTCGGGCACGCCGCAGGAGATTTTTAACTCCGGCTCGCTCACCTCGCAGTACCTCAGCGGTCAGAAGCATATTGAGATGCAAAAGAAGAAGCGCAAGGGCGAAGGCGTGGATTTGGTGTTGAAAGGCGCAAAGGGCAACAACCTCAAAAACGTGACCCTGAAGGTGCCGCTGGGCAAGCTGGTGGCCGTGACGGGCGTATCCGGCTCGGGCAAATCCACGCTCATCCACGACACGCTGTACCCCATTCTCAACCAGCATTTCTTCAACGCCAAGCGCGAGCCGCTGGCTTATAGCGGCATCGAAGGACTGGAGTTTATTGATAAGGTGATTGAGGTGGACCAGTCGCCTATTGGCCGTACGCCGCGCTCGAACCCAGCCACCTACACCGGCGTGTTCACCGAAATCCGCCAGCTGTTTGGCGAGATGGCGGAGGCCAAAATCCGGGGCTACGGGCCGGGGCGCTTCTCCTTCAACGTGAAGGGCGGGCGTTGCGAAACCTGCGAGGGGGCCGGTATCCGCACCATCGAGATGAACTTCCTGCCCGATGTGCACGTGCCCTGCGAAACCTGCAAAGGCCGCCGCTACAACCGCGAAACGCTGGAGGTCCGCTTCAAAGGCAAGTCCATCACCGACATTCTCGACATGACTGTGGAGAAGGCCGTGGAGTTCTTCGAGTACCAGCCCCGCATCCTGCGCAAAATCAAGACCCTGAACGAAGTAGGCCTCGGCTACCTCACGCTGGGCCAGCAGGCCACCACGCTAAGCGGCGGCGAGGCCCAGCGCGTAAAGCTGGCCACCGAGCTCAGCAAAAAGGACACCGGCAAAACCTTCTACATCCTCGACGAGCCCACCACCGGCCTGCACTTCGAAGACATCAATCACCTCGCCGACGTGCTCCAGAAGCTGGCCGACAAGGGCAACACCGTCCTCATCATCGAGCACAACCTCGACCTGATAAAAGTGGCCGACCACGTCATCGACATCGGCCCCGAAGGCGGCGCGGCAGGCGGCATGATAGTCGCGCAGGGCACACCCGAGCAGGTGGCAAAGGCCGGTAAGGGCCACACCGCCCGCTTCCTGGCCGAGGAGCTGAAAACGAGCAAATACGCCACGGCATAAACTGCTGAAGCGTCTTAAAAAACCGAAAAGCGGCGGCCCTATCTGATTATGATGGGGCCGCCGCTTTCCGGTTTTCAGCGTTGGGAGACTGGATTATTTCCGCTCGTCGGCGCGCTTATACAGCTCCTCGGTTTGTTGCAGGTGGGCGCGCAGGTTGGGCAGGGCCTGGGCCGCAAAGGCGCGTAGCTCGGCGTTGCTGAGCTGCGTGGCGGCGGCGGCGTAGCGCTGCACGTCGCGCTCGTGGGCGTCTTTCAGGCTGCGCAGGTACTTCTTGTCGAAGCCGAAGTATTTGCGGTCGTCCACGTCGTTGTAGTGGTCGCGGTCGTCGTCGCTCATCATCCTGGGCAGGGTAATATTGGCGCGGCCGGCAATGGCTTCCAGCTCCTGGTCCATTTTGGTGTGCTCGGTTTCAATGGTTTTGGCCCATTCCTTCACCTCCAACGCAATGGCCTTCTGCTGGGCCAGCTTGCTGATGGCTACTTCGAGCTGGTTGCTGCTGGAAGCGGCTACCGCGAAACCGGCATCGTAGTCGAGCTTTTTCTTGATTTGTTCGGGCGTTTCGATGGCGGCGGCCACGGTTTCGTTGCGGCGCTCGTTGGCTTGGTTGGCCTGCTGCACGGCATCCTGCGAGCCGGTGCAGGCAGATAAACCGCTGGCTATTAAAAATAATAAAAGTGCGTTGAGTCGATTTTTCATGGAATTCACGTTTGTGTACTGCGCAGCTTGCGCTTGGAAGCCAATCAATTGAAAAGCTCCCTCTTACTTACGCGTCTTAACTAAAATGGATAAAAAAACCGCTGCAGGAGCGGTTCTTTTATGGCATATTGGTGCAGAGGCCGGCTGTGCGGGCGGCTGGGGCCTACATCTTCATATCATTGCCTTTCTGCGCCATAGCCAAGTGCTGCTGAACTACGGGCAGCGTTTTGTCGATGAAGCCCTTCAGGTCGGCATCGTTGGTCATTTTTGCGTGGGCCATCATCGTATTAGCCGTTTTCTGGTGGTCAGCCTGCATCTGAGCCAGGTACTTGGACTCGAATTCTTTGCCCGACAATTTCTCCATTGCGGGCACCATGGCCTTGTGCTCGGCGTCCATGTCGGTGGGTAGCGTCACGCCTTTTTTAGCGGCAATAACCTTCAGGTCGGCCGTCGATTTGGCATGGTCAGTAATCATCTTGTTGGCCATTTCCTTGGCCATGCCGGTCACGCCCTTGGCCAGCGCCATTTTGCTTTGCTGAATCTCGTTTTGGTCGCTGTGTGCGGCCGTCATCATGAATTCGTTGTCGTCTTTGTGGGGGCCGGTAGGGCCGTTGGCATCGCCCATGGCGGTGTTGCCGTTGCTCATGGCACTGCCGTCGCCCGCCATGGCTCCGGTCGTATCGGCCCCAGCGGCCGGGGTGTTGGCCATATTGCTGTCGGTAGCCGTGCCGTTGTCGGCCGTTTTATTGGCATCGCCGCAGGATGTGAGGGCAAGCAGGCCCGCAGCCAGCAGTGGAAGGAAGGTGGATTTCATACGGTTGAAAGGAGAGTAAGTGAGGTGGAAAAGGGACGTAAAGACAAGCACTAAACCTTGTCGACACAGGCAGTACGCACAAGTCGGGCGAAGTTGTTGCGCCCGGAATATAATTTTAACGATAAGCTGAGCCGTTGATAGTCAGCTGAATGAACTGCGATAAAACAGATTGGCCCGCCCCGGGTGGGGGCGGGCCAATACAGAAAGCGGCTGCTTGCGAATGGCCGTTAACTACTTAGCGGCATCCACGGTCGGCTTCATTTTGGTCACCATGTCGAGGTGCATTTTCAGCACGGGCACCTGCTTGGCGGCGAAGGCTTTAATGTCGGGGTCGGAGGCTTTGATGGAAGCATCGGTGAATTCCTTCACGTCCTCCTCGTGGTCCTTCAGCATCTCTTTCATGTATTCCTGGTCCATTTTCACCCCTTTCTCCTCGGTCACGTCTTTCA
Source organism: Hymenobacter artigasi (assembly GCF_012275535.1). Classification (GTDB taxonomy): domain Bacteria; phylum Bacteroidota; class Bacteroidia; order Cytophagales; family Hymenobacteraceae; genus Hymenobacter; species Hymenobacter artigasi. The sequence goes on from NZ_JAAVTK010000021.1 coordinate 18,718, forward strand.
GCACGTCTTTGTGGTCGTCGCTGAGGGTGGTAGGCAGGGTGATGTTCTTTTTCGCCGCCAGTGCCATGAGCTCAGCGTTGGCTTTGGTGTGGTCCGATACCATCTGCCCGGCAAATTTTTTGGCGTCGGGCGTCACGGCGCGGGCGGCCACCGCCTTGCCCAGCTCTACTTCGAGCATGCCGCCGCTGGCGGCCTTGGCCAGGAACTCGGAGTCGTAGTCCATGCCTTTTTCTTCGACTTTGCCCATGTTCGTATCGGCCGTGGCGCTGTCGGCTTTCATTTCGTTGGAGTCCTGGGCCTGCTTAACCGAGTCGTTGGAGTTGCAGCTGGCGGTGCCGATGAGCAGTGCCGCGGCGCTGAGCAGGGTGATGAAGGTGCGTTTCATAGGGAAAGAGTAGGTTGGTGAAGTGGAAGTGGCAAAATCAGTCGGGGTTGATGAAAAATGGCTGAAGAGCCGGTCGTTACGGAAGTTTCTCCGCCACATCGGCCGCGTCTTTGGCGGCATCAAGCTGCTCCTGCACCGGCGCGTGGAACTTGGCCGCGAAGCCCCGGATATCGCCGTCGTACGCATCGTCGCTCATGTCATCGAAGGCGTCCTCGTCCTGTTTCTGGGCTTTCACCAGCAGGGCCATCAGGTACTTGTCGAGCTGCGTACCGGTTTGGGTGCTGGCTTCGTGGTAGGCTGCTTGTTCATCGCCGCCGAGGGCGGCGGGCACGGTCAGGCCCTTGGCGGCGGCCAGGGTGCGCAGGGTGCCCAGCAGCTCCAGGCGCTGCGGCACCAGGCGGGCCCCGTAGCTGCGCACGGCGGGGGAGGTGGCGCGGGCCTGGGCCAGCTTGCCCAGCTCTACTTCGAGCAAAGCATTGCTGGTGCTCTTCACGAGAAATTCGGCATCGGCCTCCTGCTTTTTGGTAATGTCGGCGGTGTCAATTTTCTTCTCGTTTTGCGCCATGGCATTGTCCACGGCATCGGCGTTGCTGCCGTTGCCCGAGCAACTGCCTAGCAGCGGCAGCGCAACCGCCAGTTGCCAGAAAAACCGGCGCGGCCGAAAAGTAGAATGGAGGAAACGATGCATGAGCGGGACGAAAAGCGCGAGGCTCTTTTGCCGGGCGTGCAGGCTATACGGCCGGCTGAAAATGGGGTTTGACCGAAAGCATCGCAATATTTATTTCGACTGCTTAAACCCGGCGGTATCTTCCGCTTCCAACCGGCCACAAACGCAGTACTTCGTCCTGTTTCTCACTCTATTCCCAACCCGTTTTTCACCTTCGTTATGCGTACCGCAACTCTCCGTTCCTTCGCCCTGGCCTGCCTGGCCAGCGCTGCCCTGCTCACCACCGGCTGCAACCGCAACAACGACGCTACGCCCACCGACGACATCACCACGGCCGAAGACCGCACCGACGACAACTCCGAAACTGCCATGAGCTCGGAAGCCGCCCAGATGGCCGGCCCCACCGACCCGCAGGTGCAGGGCTCAACCAACATCATCGGCGATGCCGATTTCCGCGCCCGCTTCGGCAGCTGCGCCACCCGCACCTACGATTTCAACACCAAAACCCTCACCATCGACTTCGGCACCACCAACTGCCTGTGCGCCGACGGCCGCTACCGCCGCGGTAAAATCCTGGTGCGCTTCACCACCGACATCAATCGCCGCACGGCCGGCGCCGTGGTTACCCGTGTCGATTACTTCGTGAACGACAACCAGCACACCGCCACCCGCACCTTCACCGACATCGGCAGCGGCTCGTTCACCGTTGATGTGACCAACGCCAGCATCATCCGCGCCAACAACGGCGGCACCCATTCCTGGACTGCCAGCTGGACCTTTACCCGCACGGCAGGATTCGGCACCCCGCAGGTTTCCGACGACGTGTATAGCGTAACCGGCTCGGCCACCGGCACCAACCGCAAAAACGTGGGCTACACCGCCACCATCCAGAACCCGCTCATCAAGCGCGCCGACTGCCCCAAGTACTTCGTGCAGGGCACCACGGTCATCACCAACACCAATAGCAAGTCGATGACGCTGGACTACGGCACCGGCACCTGCGACAACGTAGCCACCGTCACCGTGAACGGCCATACCCGCACCATTGCCCTGCGGTAGTTTTGAATTGTTTGCCCACAAAAAAAGTCCTTCCGGTTACCGGAAGGACTTTTTTTGTGGGTTATGAATCTGCAAACAGCCTCGGTGCGCCAACAATCAGGCTTTTTGTTGATGCAGCATTAGCAGGAACTACGAGTGCTCATTGGGAGAATGTAGCCGACATATGTTAGCGCAGCGAGTGAATAAATGAAATAATTTTGGGTGTGAGATGTGGAGTTGGTATTGAGCTGATGCATAGTTTATTGAGTAGTTGTAAATGTTGCGATATATTAAGCTTTAATAATAAAAAATAAAACAAAAAGCAGATTGTAATTAAAATTATTAGATTATATAAATTTATATAACAAAAAAAGAGCCTTGCATATGCCTTCTGACTGTAGGCACAATGGCTAAGGCCTGTGACCTCGCGTACTGCCCGGATTTCGGGTGGTCTTCTGGTTCATTTGCCGATTTTGGTATCGGCAATACCTGCTTACCCTTAGTACTTGCTGCATTCCTACTCTTTCCATAGGAACGAATCTTAGGATTTTCGATAAGCAGCCATCTGCCAGAACTTATGAGGGTTTTTTCCTGGCCGGCTGGCTGTGGAACGGAGTGCGTTTTGCCCCGCGATTTCCCCTCTCTTGCCGCTACGGTCGCCCGTTGCGCGCCTGCTGCTGACTGGCAGCCCCTCCGAACGAATAAGCTGCTTTTGGGACTTTACTTTTTACCTGCACCCCATGAAAACTCCACTCTATACCTCCCTCTTTTCCCTTGCCGAATTTTCCAAGCGCCCTAGGACCACGCCGTGGCTCACGGCTTGGTTGTGGCGCATGGCCCTGGTTCTGGTTGTGGGCCTGGGGCTGGCACCCACCCCGGCCCGCGCCCAGAACCCCGGCGTGGGCGGCACTCAGGCTGGCTTCGAAATAGACGCCCATTTCTCTTCTGGCATCATTCCGTCCTTCTGGACCGGCTCCGGTCCCAACCAAAACTATTTTCCTAGCGTCACCACCTTCGGCGATGACTGGTCACAAGGGCTCACCGGTTCTGCGATGCTCAAGCAGGTCGGGGGAGTGTCGGTAACCGGTGCCACGGCCGATGCACGCGGCCTCTGGCAGGTAGATGGCAACTGGGGCACCTCATCGGCCATCGGCGAGTTATCGGTCTTTGCCGGCTCGTCCAATAAGAACGGCGACGCCATCGGTACCGGGCAAAGCCCCTATTCGGTAGGCACCGGCAGTGGCGGGCCGCAAAAGAACGATATCACCAACACCTTTCTGCACTCACGTCAGGTGGATAACAAGCTCTGGCTGTTTTTTGGGGCCGAAACCCGCTCGGTGAACGGGGCCAGCTACCTCGACTTCGAGTACAATCAGGCTGGGGTCAAGAAGATTGGCAACCAACTCGTGGGCCAGGGTCCCCTGAATGGGCGTACCCTCAACGACTTTCTGTTGGTTATTAACTACACCGGCGGTGGCAACAAGCCAGTCGTGGGCGTGCGCCGGTGGGTGGCACCCGGCACCTGGTCGAACGAACTGCCCGTGAGCACGCTCGGGGCCTTTGTCACCACCAACACGGCCGATGTGGCGCCGGTGGCCCCCAACAAGGCCTTCACATCCGACGGAGCCTTCAGCAACACAACCGGGGCGCTGCAATTCGTGGAAGGTGGCCTTAACGTGACCGACGTATTCAGAGACAGTCCCCTTGACCAGTGCACGCCGCTTGCTACGATTACCGTGAAGACCCGCTCTTCCCCATCGTATACTTCGGAGCTCAAAGACTATGACGTCCTTAGCTTCCCCCTGACGCCCTCGGCCACGGCCACCGTAGCGGATGTGCCTGCGCAATGCAAGCCTATCAGCGGTTCGACGGTCTTTAGCGTGAGCGGCACCTACGGGAACGGGACGCCGACCTGGAGCGCCTCGTCCGGGGTCGTGCTCTCCAACCAAAGCTACTCGGCAGGCGTGGCGACGGCGACGGCCAGCGTCGCCGGCAACGGGCCGGAAACCGTCACGCTCACTACGGCCAGCTCCAACTCGGCCTGTCCATCCGCGGTGGCTAGTAAGCCCCTTAACATCAATCCCACGCCCGTCGGCACGAACACGACGATGAGTTCCTGCCCGACGAGCATTGGCGGCCCGACGGCCGTGTTTGACCTGACGAGCAAGAACGGCACCGTCACGGGCGGGGTTACGGGCGTCACGGTAGTAGGGTGGTACGAGGGCTACAATGCCACCACCGGGGCCTTTACCGGTTCCATTGCCAGTCCGACCACTTACACTTCGGGCAGCAAAACGGTGTACGCCCAGCTCAGCGGCACCGGCAGCTGCCTCGGCGTGGCCCAGAATGCGCTGACGCTGATGCCTTCGCCCGTCGGCACGAACGCAATGATGAGTTCCTGCCCCACCACTGCGGGCGGCACGACGGCCGTGTTTGACCTAACCAGCAAGAACGGCACTGTCACGGGCGGGGTAGTGGGCGTCACGGTAGCGGGGTGGTACGAAACGTATGCGGCCGGGGCCTTCTCGAATCCCATCACCAGTCCGGTCACATACACTTCAGGCAGCAAAACGGTGTACGCCCAGCTTAGTGGAGCCAGCAGCTGCCTCGGCGTGGCTCAGAATGCGCTAACGCTGACTCCCTCTCCCGGCCGGCCCGACGTAACCATCACGGAAGCCACGTTATGCGGGACGCTTTTGGCACCTTCTCTGACCGTGAACTCCCCCGTTACGGGCACCACCTACACTCTTACCCAGACGGGGGTAGCCGGCTCTCGAACCTTTGCCTACCCGGCCGATGGCACGACGGTCGTGTTCCTGAACCTGGTGGCTGGCAAAGGCTTTAGCATTATCGCCACTAACGCGGGCTGCGTGTCGGCTGCTACAGATTGCAGCAATTATACCCAGTCTGCTCCAGTTGGCCGCAGTGTTCCAACGGTGGCCCCATCACCGCAGCAGAGCATTCAGACAGAGGCTTACCCGAACCCAACCAGCAAGGACGCGACAATCAACTTCTCGGTGCCCAAAACCGGGCATGTGCTGGTAAGCGTGTACGATGCGCTGGGCCGGCCGGTGGCCACCCTCTTCGATGGCGAAGCCACGGCCGGGGAGCAGCGCTCGGTGGTGCTCAAAGGGGCCTCACTGGCCTCGGGCATCTACACGTATCGGGTGGTTGCCGATGGCAAAACCAGGACCAACCGCGTTAGCCTCGAAAAATAAGGCTCACCGGTTAGTTGGAATGAAAAGGCCCGTTCTTATGGAACGGGCCTTTTTAGTTTAGTGCTTATTGGCTCTTAAAAGCTGGCTTTTACTTCTTGCTGTACGCCTTCATCCCCTCAGCATAATTCTCCGATTCCGTAGGTTTCGTAGTCCAGCATCTCATCCAGCGTGGCTGCGCTAGCGGTGTTCAGCATTTGCTTGATGAAGCCGATGGATTTGGTGGGAGCAGAGGCGTAGCGGGCCGCCTGCTTTAAAGCATCTTGCTACTCATAGCTCGGCGGGTTATTAAAGGCGTTGAATACGTCCGAACAGTTAGGGGCGATGGTAGCCACGCCATCGGGGTGCACGTCGTAAAGCATATGCTACAAGCCCAGCAGTGCCTCCGCAATCAGTAAATCTTCGGGCGTCGTTATTTTCAGGTTGCGGTAGTCGCCTTCCACCAGCTGCACGCGGCAGAGGTCGTCTACCACCGTGGCATCGTCGGTGAAGGTGGCCAGCTCGGGCATGGCGTAAGCGCGGCGCAGCAGGTCGATTTCGAAGGTTTGAGGCGTTTGCATCAGGCGCAGGCGGCTGCGGTTCTGGGCTGCCGAGCCGTGCTGCGACACCAGCCGGACCGAGTCCTTGGGCATCACGGCGGCCGCGGCGGCCGCGTGGGTGGCGGCGGCGGCATAGGTACGTTCCACCACCAAGCGCGACACCAGCGGCCGCACGCCATCGTGCACCGCCACGAGGCCTTCCGGGTGCCCTTGCAGTGCCGCCAAGCCCTCCTTCACCGAGGCCCAGCGCGTGGCTCCGCCCGCCACCAGCCGGTGCGGGATGTCGATGCTGAACTGCGCGCACAGCGCCTGCCAGGTATCGAGCTGGTCGGCTGGCAGCACCACCACAATGTCCGCCACGCCCAGCGCCGGCTCGGCAAAGCGGCGCAGCGTGTGCAGCAGCACGGGTTCGCCGCACAGCAGCAGAAACTGCTTGGGCCGGTCGGCCCCCATGCGGGTGCCACTGCCGCCCGCCACCAGAATAGCGAATCTGGGGACTTGGGGACTTGGGGACTTGGGGGCTTGGTTGGAATAGGTATTCATCGGCGCGAAGTTCTGACAAAAAAGAAGCGCCGACATTCCTCAAAAGGAACATCGGCGCTCAAAATTTGGAATTCGAAGACCAAGGCAATAGGAAGGACGGGCCGGAAAAAAACCAAGTCCCGAAGACCCCAAGCCCCTAAGTCCCCAAAAACTACAGAATCAACATCGCGTCGCCGTAGCTGAAGAAGCGGTACTTCTCCTTGATGGCCTGCTTGTAGGCTTCCATCATCAGGGGGTAGCCGGCGAAGGCTGACGCCAGCATGATGAGCGTGCTCTCCGGCATGTGGAAGTTGGTGAGCATGCAGTTCGCGATTTTGAAATCGTGGGGCGGGAAGATGAACCGGTCAATCCAGCCCTGCGTGGGCTTCATGCGGGCATTGGCCGACACCGAGGCCTCCATGGCGCGTACGGTGGTGGTGCCCACGGCGCACACTTTCTTCTTGGTATCGAGGGCCTTGTTCACTATCTCGCAGGCCGGGGCCGTCACGATGAAGTTCTCCGAGTCCATTTTGTGCTTGGTCAGGTCTTCCACATCTACCGTGCGGAACGTGCCCAGGCCCACGTGCAGCGTCACAAACGCCGGCTCGATGCCCTTGATTTCCATGCGCTTCATTACCTCGCGGGTGAAGTGCAGGCCGGCCGAAGGGGCCGCCACTGCGCCAATATTCTCGGCATAGATGGTCTGGTAGCGCTCCTTGTCGGCGGGCTCGGTTTCGCGGTTGATAACCTCTTTCGGAATCGGGGTTTCGCCCAGCTCGTACAGCGCCTTGCGGAACTCCTCGTCGGTGCCATCAAACAGAAATTTGATGGTGCGGCCGCGTGAAGTAGTGTTGTCAATTACCTCGGCTACCATGTCCGACTCGCCGAAGTACAGCTTGTTGCCGACGCGGATTTTGCGGGCGGGGTCCACCAGCACGTCCCACAGGCGCAGCTCCTTGTTCAGCTCGCGCAACAGGAAAACCTCGATTTTGGCACCGGTTTTTTCCTTATTGCCGTAGAGGCGGGCCGGGAAAACCTTGGTGTCGTTGAAGACCATTACATCGCCCTCGTTGAAATAGTCGAGAATATCCTTAAAGTTGCGGTGCTCAATTTGGCCAGTGGCGCGGTGCACCACCATCAGGCGGCTCTCGTCACGGTTGCGGGCGGGGTGCAATGCCACCAGCTCCTCAGGGAGTTCAAATTTGAACTCGTGCAATTTCATCGCCATAGGGCAGTATTTGGGGGAATATACGGAATTTTGGGGAGGCAAAAGTACGGCTTTTATTTGGATATTGTTTTTTTGGGTGAAAACAGTGTTTGCTTATTCGCCTGTCATCCTGAGCGTAGCGAAGGACCTTATCACGTTTGGGTATGTCGGTTATGGCAGCAAACCATCCTGTGGTAACAAGGTCCTTCGCTGTGCTCAGGATGACAATCGTTGAGAGAAGGGCGCAACTTCCCCGCAGGTTTCCGTCTTTTGAGCCCGGAAGCAGCTTTATCCGTGTCCGCCCTCCCTTATGCTGAACCTGCGCCTCACCCTCGAAAGCTTTCTGTTTGCCTGGGATGCTTTGAAATCCAACCTGTTGCGTACCATTCTGTCGCTGCTGGGCGTCACGGTCGGCATCTTTGCCATCATTGCCGTCTTCACCATCGTCGATTCGCTGGAAGCCAACGTGCGCAGCAGCCTCGACTTTGTGGGCGACAAGATTATCTACGTGCAGAAATGGCCCTTTGAGTTTGGGTCCGATTTTCCGTGGTGGAAGTATTTCCAGCGGCCCGTGCCCACGCCGCGCGAATACCAGCAGCTGCGCCAGCAGCTGGGCCCCAACAACAAAGGCATTGCCATCTTCGCCGCCAATAGCGGCAATACCCTGAAATCCGGCTCTAACTCAGTGTCCGACTGCGTGCTGCAGGGCGTGAGCTACGATTTTCGCGTGGTGAGCAACGTGCCCATCAAGGAAGGCCGCTATTTCACCAACCAGGAAATGGACGCGGCCCGGCCCGTGGCCATCATTGGCGCTACCATCGCCGAAAACCTGTTTCCGAACGGCAATGCACTGGGCCGGCAGTTCAAGGCGCGCGGCCAGAACTTCACGGTGATTGGCGTGATGGAAAAGGAGGGCAAAAAGCTCATCACCATTTCCAGCAACGACGCCAACTGCATCATCCCGTTCCCCATGTTCATGAAGATGTTTGCGCTCAGTACCACCGGCTTCGGCGGTGGTCCCAGCGCCAGCATTGCCGTGAAGGGCCGCGACCAAGACGAAGGATTGCTCGATTTGGAGTACGAAATGCGCGGCGTGATGCGCAACATCCGCGGCCTGAAGCCCCGCGAAGACGACAACTTCGCCCTGAACCGGCCCGAAATGATTGCCTCGGCCGTGGGCAAGCTCTTCAGCGTCATTGGGTTGGTGGGAGGCGTTATCGGCTCATTCGCCATTTTGGTGGGTGGGTTCGGCATTGCCAACATCATGTTTGTGAGCGTGCGCGAGCGTACCAACATCATCGGAATTCAGAAGTCGTTGGGGGCCAAGAACTTCTTCATCCTGTTTCAATTTCTGTTCGAAGCCGTGTTTCTGTGCCTGATTGGGGGCGCGGCGGGCATTGCGTTGGTGTGGCTCGTGACCCTGATTCCGCAGGATGCCCTGCCGCTCACCATGTCGGCCGCCCGGGTGATGCTGGGGCTGCTTATTTCGGTGGCCATCGGCATCATCGCCGGCATTGTGCCCGCTGTGCTGGCCGCCAACCTGGACCCGGTAATTGCCATCCGGGCCAAGTAGGGGAGGCCCGCGTTTCGTAACCGGCCGCCCCAAACGAACGTCATAAAGTAAAAAGAACGGCGCGCTGAGCGCAGTCGAAGCGGCGCGTTCTGAATTCAGCAAAACAATACATGACGCTACCCCCCTTTCTGAGCTACGAAATTCTGGGCAACACCCTTGGGCAATACCTCATCGCGACGCTCATCCTATTGGTGGGCAGCGCGTTCCGTCGGCTGTTTTCGCGGCTGCTCAGCAAGCTGCTGTTTTCCCTCACCAAACGCTACACCGCCGGCGTAACGGAAGAAGAGCTGCACGACCTGCTCATCCAGCCGCTGTCCACGCTGCTGCTGGTCGTGACGCTGCAACTGGCCGGAGCCACGCTCACGTATCCGCACAGCCCTACGGCCGGCCCGGGTGTGCTGCCCTGGCACGAGGTGCTGCTGCTGCGCATTCTGGCGCTGGCCTTCATTGTAGCGGCGGCGCGGGTGGCCCTGCGCCTCGTCGATTTTGCGCTGCTGGTAATGGCCCGCCGGGCGGCGCTGCGCACTACCGCCCACGGCCCCACGCGCCTCGACAACCAGTTCCTGCCCTTCGCTAAAGACCTGCTGAAAGTGTTTTTCATCATCATCGCGGTGCTGGTGGCGCTGGGGCAGGTGTTTGGGGTGAATGTCACGGCCCTCATCGGTGGCCTGGGCATTGGCGGGCTGGCGGTGGCTTTCGCGGCCAAGGAAAGCCTCGAAAACCTCATTGCCTCGTTCACCATCTTCCTCGACCAGCCCTTCGGCGTGGGCGACCTCGTGACGGCCGGCAGCGTGAGCGGCACCGTGGAAAAAATCGGTTTCCGCAGCACCCGCCTGCGCACGGCCGAGAAAAGCTACGTCACCGTGCCCAACAAAAGCATGATTGACAAGCCGCTCGATAACCTGTCGCTGCGCACCTCGCGCCGCGTGGGCTTCACGCTCACTTTCGACCAGAAAACCACCAGCGCCCAGCTCCACGCCATCATCGCGGCCGCCGTGGCGGCCATGCAGGCGCATCCCCTCGTGACCCCCGACGCTCAAATGAAGTTCAGTGCCCTCACGCCCGCCGGTAAGGAAGTGACCGTGCAATATTTCGTGCAAACCACGAGCTACGACGAATACCTCAACGTGAAGGAAGACCTCAACTACAGCATCGTGGAAGTGGTGGAGCAGCACGGCGGCTCTTTCGCCGGCGCGCCCATGGTGGTAGCCCCCGCCGAAAAAGCCTGAGCCGGGAAGGCTGGCGGCTGCCGCTTCACAACGGTGAATCAAAGCGACAGCTACTTCACTAAAAAAGGCTATCCAAGCATTAAAAGCACGTCATGCAGGGCAGAGCGAAGCATGACGTACTATTTTGATACCCCACGAAAAAAGGCCTGCCAACCGGCAAGCCTTTTTTGATTTCGGATGATTCGGCGAAGACGTTACCGGCCACCAAACAGGCCGCCGAGCATTCCGCCCAAGCCGCCGTTCAGCAGGCCACCCAGGCCCGAGCCGCCTGCGCTGGCGGGCTGCGAGTTGGGCCGGCCACCCAGGCCACCCAGAATAGACATCATCGAACCCAGCCCGCCGCTGCCAATGGCCGAGCCCTGCTGTGGCAGATTGGCCGTCTCGTTGGAGTTGCCCCCGCCCAGCAGGCCGCCCAGCATGCCGCCGCCGAGCAAGCCTCCCAGCAGGCCGCCCATGCCGCTTTGGGCCGCGCCGCCCAGCAGGCCACCCATGCCGCTGCTAAGCAGGCCGCCGCCGGAGCTGCTCTGGTTGCCGTAGCCGTTCTGGCTCTGGCTGCCACCGCCCATTACCTTAGAAATTACCATGGGGGCTACCACCCCCAGCAGGCCAGCCATGAGGGCACCTTTGGGAATGCCCACGCTGGATAGCTTGTCGCCAATACCGCTCAGGAAGCCGGTTTTGGCCGGGTCCTGCGGGTCGTGGGGCACGCTGGCGGCCTGGTCTACCACGGTTTCGAGGGTTTGCTTCTGCTCGGGGTTGATGCCGAGGTACTGGGACATTTTGCTAATCATGGCCTCCTCGTCGTTGGCATACGAGCCATCGGCACGCGCGAAGCTGATGAGGTCTGTAACGAGTGAAAAGCGCAAGTCGCTGTTCTTAAGCACGTCCAGGTTTTGCTGGATGCTTTGGTTGTTGGCATCCTGGGCGGCGGCCAGCACCTGCTGGGTGGCCCCGCCCGAGAGGCCGGCCTGCTGCGCCAGCGCCTGCAGAAACTGCCCTTCGGCCCCTGAAGCCTGCCGGTCGGCAGTGGCTAGGCTGGCAATGGCACTGAGGTAAGCGGTTTTTTCCTGTTCCGAGTAATTCTGGAGGAGTTGGGTGTCCATCGGGAAGCGAATGTTGAGTGAGAAAGGTTTTTTAACTCCTTAACGAAGCGGCCCGGAATACGTTGCTTCCCCTGATTAGAGCCAGCAAAACAAGTTTTTTCTAAAATTATTCGAAATTTTCTTGCGCTGAAAATGAATTTGTTGCTGCCGGATTTGGTCGAAAAACGAAAAAATATGCGCCCAAATGCAGCAGCAGGTTTTGTGTTTCCAAAAAGTCCCCCCATCTTTGCAATCCCAAACGGAAACAACCACTCGGGGGATTAGCTCAGCTGGTTCAGAGCATCTGCCTTACAAGCAGAGGGTCACTGGTTCGAACCCAGTATCCCCCACACTGAAAAACAGCCACTTAGGTTAGAAACTAAGTGGCTGTTTTTATTCTGATTTAAACGTTGGTTTAAATCAACCCCTTGGCTGCTTTTTAGCCAAGTATTATTTGGGAGGTTAGCTCAGTTGGTTTAGAGCGCTTGCTTCACACGCCAGAGGTCGAAGGTTCGAATCCTTTACTTCCCACACCGCAAAACAGCCACTTGGTAGCAATACCAGGTGGCTGTTTTCTTTTGGGCTACGGCAGCAGGCGGATAACGAAGTTTTTCAGCGGGTTCTTCTTGATGAGCGTCACCAGCTGGCCGTTGGCGTAGCGGTACTCGTCTTCGCGGCCGTCGCGGTGGGCGCGGTAGGTGCCATCGGGGGCATGGGCCACGGTGAAATAATCGCCGAAATATTCGGCAAAGGCGGTGGTATGGCCACCGGGCTCACCAAAAAACATGTCCGTGACGGTGTAGGTGATGGGGTGCTTTTCGGTGGCCTGATAATGGTGCTTATACTGGTCGGCGCGAATGTCGTAATGGTCGCCTTTCCACTCGGTGCGGGACGAAAAATCGCCCTGGTTGGTGTGCGCCTCCACCGTGGAAAGCAGCAGCTGGCCGCCCCGCACGCGGTTGGTGACCTTGTAGTAAATCTTCAGGTGGTAGAATAGGAACGTAACCTGCACATCGCTGATGAGCGTGGAAACCACTTCGGTGGTGCCGGGCTGGGACTGGCGCGTGGCCGTCATGGTACCCACGCGCAGGCCGGCCACCTCAATGGCGTAGTGGCGGGTTTCGGTGGGGGCCGCGGCCGGGCGCGGGGTGGTACCCGGCAGGGCCTGGGTATGCGCGGTGCCGGCCAGCCCCAGCCACAATAGCCCCAGCAGTTGGCCGGCGCGGGGTGGTACCCGGTAGGGCCTATTGCTCATTCAGGCTCCAGTTGTAGTCGAGGTAGGAAACCTTGGTTTTGGCGTCAATTTTGGTAGTCGAATACTTGTTCACCCACTTCTCTACCGACTGACCGTTCTTCTCCCAGTCGCCCTTGTACCAGTCGAAATACTTGGAAAGCTGGGCGCTGGCGGCGCTGATTTTGTTCTTGGCGGGGTTGTTCAGGAAATCGCGGGCCTGGTCGTCGAGCTGGCTTTCCAGCTTGGCGGCGGTGTAGGCCTCGGGGCGCAGGCTGGGGCACGACATGGAGGCGCACACCAGCGCGAAGTGAATGCGCGGGTCGTTGTATTTTTTGCGCAGGATGCCGTGCTCAATGTTATCGAGGCTCATTTTTTCGCCGCCGATGCTAAAAAACTTGATGGCCCAGGGCGTGGTCACGAAGGGAATCTTGATTTTTGAGCCAATGTCCTTGATGCTCGAAACGGGGTAGTGGTCGAGCACCAAGCGGATGGTGTAGGCGTTGTAGGCATTAATCCAGAAGGCCATCTGGTCGGCCTTGCTCCACGAGGCGGCGGGCGCGTTCTTGCTGAGCATATCGAGGTAGCTGTTGAGCTCCTGCTGGTTCGCTTTCAGGCCCTTGTAATTGACCAGGCCTTTGGCGCTCACGTATTTCTTGAGGAGCTTGTCGTAGCTGCTGTGGTCTACCGCGGCGGGGCTGGCCGTAGCCATGCCGGCCGGGGAGCGGGCCGGGGCCGAAGCAAAGGCGGATGAGTCCATAAACAGGGCTCCGAGTAGGGCAATGGTGAAAAATGGAGTGGTTTTCATGGGGAAATACTGGCTGAAAAGCGCGTGGATGCCCGAATGTGGGCCCGCGCTGCGGCTATAGACGCAGCGCGGTTCGTTATTTTACAGCATACGAGAAATAAAGCTGTGCCGATTGACGAGATTAGCGGGGCACAGCATTGTTCACTGTACCGATAAAGATTTCGCCTGTAGCAAACTTCCGGCCACGGCCTTTGCGTAAGCACTAAAGAGCGGCCAGCAGCGCGAGCGCGGCGAAATGAGGAAATTGCACCCTCGTCCCCTTCCCTGACTATGAAACTGAGTGTTATTATTCCCACCTTCAACGAAGCTGCCAATATTGCCCGCCTGGTGGGCGAGCTGCGTCGCCACGCCGCCGACCGCCCGGTAGAAATAGTGGTAGTAGACGCCCACAGCCCCGACGGCACCGCCGAGCTGGCCCGCCAGGCCGGGGCCACCGTGCTGCTGGCCCCCAAGCCCGGCCGCGCGGCCCAGATGAACCACGGGGCCGCCCACGCCACCGGCGACGTGCTCTACTTCGTGCATGCCGATGTGAGTATTCACCCGGGCTACGTGGCTACCCTTGGGCAGGCGGTGGCGCAGGGCTACGCGGCGGGCTGCTACCGCTTTCGGTTCGATTCTACCCGTCCGCTGCTGCGCATTAATAGCTACGGAACGCGCTTTAAAGGGATTATGAGCCGGGGCGGCGACCAGACCCTGTTTGTCACGCGGGCGCTTTTTCAGCAGCTGGGCGGGTTCAACGAGCATTTTGTGGTGATGGAGGACTTTGAGATTATCCAGCGCATCCGGCGGGTGGCCTCGTTTCTGATTGTGCCGCAGGACGTGCTGGTATCGGCCCGCAAGTACCAGAACAACAGCTGGCTGCGCGTGCAGGTGGCAAACCTGACGGCCTTTTCGCTGTACTTCCTCAAGGTGTCGCCGGTGCGAATTGCCCGCACCTACAAGGCCATGCTGAACACCTACTAATGGCCGAAACCGTGCTTGTGACCGGTGCTAATGGCTTTCTGGGCCGGCATCTCGTGGCCGGGCTGTGCCGGCGCGGCTATGCCGTGCGGGCGCTGCTACGACCCGGCACACCCGCGCCGTTTCCGGCCGAATGGGGCATCGACTACCGCGAGGCCGACCTTACCCGACCGGCCACGCTGGCCGGCGCGGCCGATGGCTGCGGAGCCATCATCCACGCGGCGGCGCTGGCCCAGGTGAACCCCGCCCGCAACCCCGCCGTGTGGGCAGCCAACCTGGGCGGCACCGAGGCGGTGCTGGGGCTGGCGCAGCAGGCGGGCGTGCGCCGGCTGGTGTACGTGGGCACGGCCAACGTCTTCGGCTTCGGTACCAAAGCAAACCCCGGCGACGAAACCCGGCCCTACGCCGGCCACCGCTACGGCCTCGACTACATGGCCAGCAAGCGGGCGGCTACCGACCTCGTGCTGCGCGCCGTGGCGCAGGAGCAGCTGCCGGCCGTGCTGGTGCATCCCACCTTCATGCTCGGCCCGCAGGACGCCAAGCCTACCTCCAACGCCCTGCTTCTGGAGCTGTTGCGGGGCAAGCTGCCGGGCTACCCGCCGGGCGGCAAAAACTACGTGCACGTCCGCGACGTGGCCTCGGCCACTGTCAATGCCCTTACCCAGGGCCGGGTGGGCGAATCGTATATTCTGGGCAATGAAAACCTGAGCTACCGCGAGGCCTTTGGGCTGATGGCGGGCGTGCTGGGCGTGTCGGCGCCGCGCTGGCCCATTCCGGCCGGGCTGGCGATGCTTTACGGCGGTATTTGCGATGTGAAAGCGCGGCTCACCGGCCGGCCGGCGCAGCTAAATTCGGCCATGGCGGCTGTGGCCAACGACGGCCATTATTTCAACGTGCAGAAGGCCCGGCAGGAGCTGGCACTGCCCCAAACGCCCATCGGGCAAGCCGTAACCGAGGCCTTCGACTGGTTTAAAACCAACCATTATGTTTGATTCAAATCTGGTGAGCGATGCTGAGCGGGCTACCGTGGCAGCCCGGCCGCCGCAGCTGCCGCGCTCCGGCCCATTTGCGGGCAAAGTGGCCATTGTTACCGGCTCGGAGTCGGGCATTGGCCGCGAAACGGCCCGCGCACTGTGCGAAAGCGGCGCCGCCGTGGTCCTCAACGGCCGCAACGCCGAGCGGCTGGAGCACACCCGGCAGGACCTGGCCACCGCCGGCCACACCGTAGCAACCTGCGTGGCCGATGTAACCGACTACGCGGCCTGCGAACGCCTGGTGCAAACGGCCCTCGACCACTTCGGCCAAGTCGATATTCTGATAACCAACGCCAGTATTTCGATGCGGGCCTACTTCGCCGATATGGCCCCGGAGGTGTTCCGGCAGGTGCTCGACAGCAACGTGTACGGCACGGTGTACCCGCTCAAGGCCGCCCTGCCGCATTTGGTGCGCACGCGGGGCAGTGTCACGTTCATCTCGTCCATTTCGGCGCTGAATGGGATGCCCAGCGGCTCGGCCTACTGCGCCGGCAAGGCCGCCGTGGCCAACCTAGCCCACACCCTGCGGCTGGAGCTGGTGGATACCGGCATTCACTTCGGGGTGGTGCACATCGGTTTCACCCAAAATGACCCCGAAAAGCGCGTGCTTGATGCCCAGGGCCAGCCCGTGCCCATTGCGCACCGCCCGCCGCGCTGGCAGAAATCGCAGACCGAAGTGGCCGCCATCATCGTGCGGCACGTGCGGAAGCGGCGGCAGCGCACCGTGATTTCGGCCTTGGGCCGGCTCATCGTGCTGGTGCATACCTACCTGCCGCGCCTGGGCGACTGGGTGGTGCTGTCCACCATCCGGCGGATGCGGAATTTTTATGAGTAGAGGCCCGGAAGTGTCGGCACGACCATAGCGGGGGCTACATTCGTGGCCGCCCCGTGCTGTTTTTGTTTCCGCGCTACTTTGCCTGACGTTGGTTTTTCTGCCTTTGTTCGTTCGCGCCGCTGGGTGGTGGGCGTCTTTTTTGGCCTGCTGGCGGTGCTGGGTGTGGCCCTGCACCGCGACTACGGCATGGGCTGGGACGAGCCCGCCGAGCGCCTCAACGCCTTTGTGAGTGCCAAGTACGTGGCCCTGAAACTGGCCCCCGAGCTGGCCCGACGCCAGCCCCGCCTGGCCGACATCCCCGACCTGCGCCAGCACCGCGACGCCGACCACGGAGTGCTCTTCATGCTGCCCTGGGTGGGCCTGGAGGCCCTGCGGCCCGGCCCCGACCCGGCCGAATGGGCCTACCGACGGCATCTGGCCGGGTTCCTGCTGTTTGTGGCCGGGGCCTGGGGCGTGTACCGGCTGGGCCGGGCACGGCTGGGCAGCTGGCGCTGGGGGCTGGTGGGGGCGGGGCTGCTGGTGCTCTCGCCACGCATTTTCGCCGAGGCGTTTTATAACTACAAGGACATTGTTTTTCTGAGCCTGTTTGCGCTGGCGGTGCTCACGCTCACGCGGCTGCTGCGGCGGCCCACGGCGGGACGGGCACTGCTGCATGCGTTGGCCACGGCAGCGGCCGTCGATGTACGGACCATGGGCGTACTGCTGCCCGTGCTCACGCTGGGCTTTGGGGCGCTGGAAATGTGGGCGCGGCCGGTGCGGCGGCGCGGGCTGACTGCGATGTTGGCCTTGTACCTGCCGGCGGCGGCGGCACTGGTGGTGCTGGGCTGGCCGTATTTGTGGGAAAATCCGGGGGCTTATTTCACGGCCGCCATCAGCAGCTTTGGGCACTATGCCAAGCCGCTGGAGGTGTTTTATCTGGGGCATTTCGTTTCGATTCAGGCCCTGCCGTGGCATTACGCGCCGGTGTGGCTGCTCATCACTACGCCGCTGCCTTACGTGTTATTGTTCGCGGTGGGGCTGGTAGGAGTGGGGCGAGGGTTGCTGAAAACCGGAGTTGGGCGCTGGCTGCGGCGCACGGCCAGCCGCCGCGATTTGCTGGTGCTGGCCTGGTTTTTTGGCCCGCTGCTGGGCGTGATGGTACTGCATTCGGCCATATATGACGGCTGGCGGCACCTGTATTTCGTGTATCCGGCCTTTGTGCTGCTCGTGGTGCAGGGCTTGCGGCAGTTGTGGCAGGCGTGGCAGCAACGCAGTGCGTCCCTGCGCTGGCGGTCTGCTCCGGCGGCGGCTGGCGTGGCGCTGCTGCTGCTGGCGCTGGGTACCGCACAGGTAGCATGGCGCATGGCCACGGAGCATCCGTTCCAGTACGCCTATTTCAGCTTTTTGCCCGGCCGCGTTGTCGAGCAAAACTTCGAGCGCGACTACTGGGGCCTCTCCGTGAAGCAGGGGTTGCAATGGGTGCTGGCCCACGATGCCCGCCCAGCCGTGCTCGTGAGTATGGACCGCCGTACTGAAATGACCCTGCGCATCAACGCCAAAATGCTGCCGCCGCCTGCCCGCGCCCGCCTGCGTATCGTGCCGCCGGATTCGGCGGCTGGCGGGTATTTCCTGAGCGTTCACCGCTGGCACCCGGGGGCGTACCCGGCGGGCGTGGGGCGGCCGGTGCACGTCATTCGGGTGGGGGGGGCGGTTATTCTCACGGTGCTGCGCCGGCCCTGAACGGCGGCGCGGGCGTTTCTTTGCGGCCCCGTTCGGGATTTTGTTGCTTGTGTTTTATTGGCAGGTTTCGCTTGCCTGTTTTAGCTTATGCCGCTGCTTGAAGTTGTGAATGCCCGCCTGGCGCGGCAGTTTGTGGAGTTGCCCGCCCGCCTGCACCAGGCGGTGCCGCAGTACATCGGGATTCTGGAAAACGAGATTGAAGTTGTTTTCGACCCCATCAAAAACCCGAAATTTGCCAACGGCGAAGCCATTCGCTGGGTGCTGACGGATGCCACGGGCACGGTTATCGGCCGGGTGGCGGCCTTCCTCAACCGCGACGCGGTGGACGTGCAGAACCCTGACCTGCCCACCGGCGGCATGGGCTTTTTCGAGTGCATCAATGACCAGTCGGCGGCTAACGAGTTGTTTGATGCCGGCCGGCAGTGGTTGGCCGCGCGCGGCATGCAGGCCATGGACGGCCCCATCAATTTCGGCGAGCGCGACCGCCTCTGGGGCCTGCTGATTGACGGCTTTGACCGGCCGCCCAACTACGGCATGTTCTGGCACCCACCGTATTATCAGCAGCTGTTTGAGCAGTATGGGTTTCAGCTTTACTTCAAGCAATACACCTGCTACCGCACCACGGCCGCGCCGCTGCACGCCCGCTTCGCCCAGCAGGCCCAGGAGCACGCAAAGGAATTTCGGTTTGAGCACGCCCGCAAGGCCGATGCCGAGAAGCTGGCCTACGACTTCCACCACGTGTATAACCTGGCCTGGGCCAAGCACTCAGGCGTGAAGCCGATGACGCTGGACCAGGCCCGCAACATCGTGAAAGAAATGAAGCCCGTGGTGGATGAGCGCCTGCTCTGGTTTGCCTACCACGGCTCCGAGCCGGTGGCGTTTTTCATCAGCCTGCCCGAGCTTAACCAGATTTTCCGGCACGTGGGCCGGCGGCTGAACCTGCTGGGCAAGCTGCGCTTTTTATGGGCGCGCTGGCGCTTCATGCGCCGCCCTGATAAGCGCCTGTTCGGCATTATTTACGGCGTGGTGCCCGAGTACCAGGGCAAGGGCGTGGACGCGGCCATGCTGACGTATGCCCGCCAGTCGTTCGTCGACGCGGGCTACGCCGATATCGAGATGAACTGGATTGGCGATTTTAACCCGCGCATGCTGGTAACCATTCGCTCCATCGGGGCGACCATTGTGAAAACCCACGCCACGTTCCGCTACCAGTTCGACCGCGAGCGGCCATTCGAGCGGATGCCGATAATTCGGTAGACGGTGAAGTACTGGGGCAAAAAGAACGTCATGTTGAGCGCAGCTACTGGGGCAAAAAGAACGTCATGCTGAGCGCAGCCGAAGCATCTCGCGTGCATAACTAATCCAATTGATTGAGTTACTTGAGTACGCGAGATGCTTCGGCTGCGCTCAGCATGACGTTCTTTTTGTTCGTTTACTATTTCGTGACCCCTTAGAATGGGTACCCGATGGCCAGATTTAGCCTGGGCGCTTTATCGGGACTGCGAGTGCCGTCATCATTGAGCTTGGTGGGCGTGCCGTAGGGGGCCTGTATTGGAAAGGCGAGGTCGAAGCGGATGACGAAGAACTGCACGTCGATGCGGATGCCAGCCCCGGCGCCTACGGCCAACTGGTTGAGGAAAGAGCTGGACTTGAACTCGCCGCCCTTGCGGCCGGGGTCGGGATTGACCAGCCAGATGTTGCCGGCATCCACAAACAGGGCCCCTTTCACGTAGGGAAACAGGTCCTGGCGGTACTCCAGGTTGCCTTCGAGGCGAATGTCGCCCACCTGGTCGTAGAACTGGTTGGCTTTTTGGTCGGCGGTTTGGGCCTGGTACACGCCGGGGCCGATGCCACGGGCCGCAAAGGCCCTTACCGAGTTGGGACCGCCGATGCCGTACTGTTTGGGGTAAGGCAGCACCTTCGAGTTGCCGTAGGGGTTGCCGATGCCGGCCAGCAGGCGGCCCACAATGCGGTTGCCGGAAGCAGGGTCGGCGCTGATGCGGTAGTATTCGCGCACCTCCAAATCGAGCTTGAGGTACTGGCTGTACTCCTGGCCCAGAATGGTGTTGCCGCCCGAAGGCCCTTTGGGCGTGCCAATAGACGTGGCGATGCCCTGAGCCAGGTTGCCGCTGCCTTCAATCTGGCCGCTGAAGTAAATCTGCTGGCGGCGCTGCTCCAGCGACTGCTGGTTATAGGTGTAGCGGTAGGAGCTGGCCAAGATAAACTGCTGCTGAAACGCACTTTTCAGGAAGCTTTTCTCCGGCGTGTTCAGAATATCGGTAAACGTCTGGGAAGGGGTGAACTGGACGTAGGTAATGTCGATGGGCCGGATTTCCTGTTCGTTGGTTACCTTGGTTTTCCAGGTGTAGCCGTAGTTCACGTTGAAGAAGTTCTGCGAGAAGTAGCTGGCGCGGGTCACGGACCGCACGCCCACCGCGACGCTGGTACGGGGCTGGAAGTCGGAGTTGGGCAGTTTCACATCGAGCAGCGGCAAATCGGGCGTCACCAGGCGTGGAATGAGCAGCTGGGCGTTGATGCCGTACTCGAAGCTGGTGAGGCCCAGGGCGCCGTTGCCGCCGCCCGTCTGGGTTTCGGTCGAGGCAATGGCATTGATGAGCAGCTGCTCGGCACCGCGCAGGGCCGAGCGGTTGCGGAAAGTCACCTTCAGGGCCGGGCCGGTGAAGCCGTTGGTTTTGCTGGTGAGCTGGACTTCGGCGCGCAGGCTTTTCTTTTTGAGCTGGGTCATGAGCACCTCGGCATCGAGGCGGTTGCGCAGGCCCACCGAGCGGTTGCTGCCGGGCACGGCATCGGCCGGCACGGTCACGGTGGTGTCGCCGGCGGCGGCGGGTTTGAAGCGGATTTCCACGAAGCGGAACGTGCCCAGACTCATGAGGCGGCTCAGGGTCTGGTCGCGGCGGTGGCGGCGGAACACACTGTCGGGGTACAGGAAGGTGGCGCGGGTAATGGCCTGCGCCTTAAACATTTCCTCGTCCGGAAAATACTGGTAACCCCGGAAAAGCATGGGGTTGCGCATGGTGGTGTCTGTCAGCACGTAGCTGGTGTTCAGCTTCACTTGGTCGAGCCAGTAGGGGCGCACGGCCTTGGGCGGCGCGCTGGGCTTGAGGCGCACGTCCACGGTAGCCTTGTGGTCGAGGGTGCTATCAACCTTGAAAACGATGTAGTCGGGCGCGAAGTAGTAGTAGCCGCGCTCCTTCAGTGCGGCATCGATGCGCACCCGCTCGTTGGTGAGCGTGGCGAGGTTGTAGGCGTCGCCCACCTTCACCAGGCTTTCGCCCTGCGTAGCCCGAATGGCCGCCCGCACCAGCGAGTCGCCCTGCGGGAACGTGACCTCCGTGAAACGGTAGACCTTGCCCGGCAGGGCCGTGTAGTCGATTTCGGCCGTTTTCTCCTGCTTTTTTACTTCGTAGGAAGTGGTGCCGTTAAAGAAGCCGTTGTTGTGCAGGCGGTTGGTTATCAGGTCGCGCACGGCGGCGGGTTTGGCCTGCGACAGGTAAATGGGCGGCTCGCCAAACTTGTCGGCGAAGAACTTGCCCAGGCCTTTCGACTTGCCCACGCCCATTTGCCAGAAGTAGAGCTTGGGCCGCAGCCCCAGAATGGAGCTGTTGGGCTTGGGCCCCAACACCGACACCAGCTCGGTTTGCAGAGCGCTCTGGTTGTTCACCGTTTTCTCGTCGGCCGGTGGCTTAATGGTCACCTTGCTGCCGGTATAGAGGCGCTCGCCTTCGGGCACAAATTTCAGGCCCGAGCAGGAGGCCAGCAGCACCAGGGCCGGGGCCAGCAACAGGGTAGCCCGGGTGGAAGAGGGAAGAAAACGCTTCGTTAACTGGCGAACTGGACTCAAAACTGCAGAATTAAGATATTGGCCGGCCGAAAGCTGGCGGCGTTGGAACGAGGGGCGGGAGGGGCGGAGCAGCTTTCTCATTTCGTTTTGCTGCCAGTGGTTTTGCTGCTGTCGACGCGGGCGGTGGGCGGGGTTTGCAGCGAATCCTGCAAGGCCTTTTTATCGGCTTTTTCTTCCTTGCGCTGCTGCTTACGCTCCTGCTTTATCTCGGGGGGTAGCTTGGCAAACAGCTCTTTGAAGCTGTCGTATTCGCGCTGGAATACCAAGGCCGCGCCGGTCTTGATGAGCAGGCCGTCGATGTCCTCGTAGGCGTTCTGGCGGAAGGCGCGCAGGCGCAGGCGGCCATCGCGCAGAATACTGTATTCGATACTGATGTCGCCAGCGAAGTTGCTGGCCGAGCTTTTGCCCTGAGTGGCCTGCGAGCCCGCGCCACCCAACGGAATATCGGTGCCGAGGCGCACGGACAGGCGATTGTTCAGGAACTGGCGCTTCACGGCCACGTTCAGGTCGGTACGGCTCTTGGCCGAGCCGCTGCTGTAGTCGGCCTGGTTGGTCACGCCCAGGTCGAGGCCCAGGCCGGAGAGGTACTTGCCGGTCAGGTTGTTCAGTTGGTCGGTGAGCACCGCGCTGGCCGAGCCGCGCAGCTGCGTGGCCACGAAGCTCTCGCTGGCGCTGGCATCAAACGGGTTCTGCTGCAGGAAGCGGCCCAGAATCAGCAGTGAGAATACCTGCTTGCTTTGCTCCGAGGTCTGGTTGGGCTGGCGCAGCTGGGCCAGCTTGGCCTCTACCTGGCCACTTAGCGCGCCGCGCTGGCTTTCGGGCAGCGTGATGTCGAAATTGATGAGCGGCTGGCTGAGCTTGTCGGTCACCTTCAGCAGCACGTTGAAGGGGAGGCGGTTACGGGCCGTGGTGTTGGCCACGGCATTGTCGAGGCCCTGGGCGGCCAGCAGGTCGGCGGGGGCGGCTTCTACCTTGTACACGGCCGTTACGTCGAGGTCGGCGTTATAGGGGTCGCCGCTCCACGTCAGGCTGGAACCGGGCCGAATGATGAAGTCGCGCGAAGCCAGGTCGTAGAGCGACAGATGGTAGGAGCCCCGCGCCACTTCTAGCCGGCCGCTGAGCGTGATGGTGCCCGTGGGGTCGATGTTGGTGTTGAGCGTGCCGTTGGCGCGCACCTTCAGGTTGTCGCCGCTGATGGGGTCGATAACCACGGTGAAGGGCGTTTTATCGGTCACCGTCACCACGGCCGTGATGTCGTAGCCGGAGGCCGTTTTCATGGTGTCCAGCGCCAGCTGCCGCTGCAGCATGGTGTCCACGGGCGCGCTCTTATCAATCCACTCCACAATGCCTTCGGAGGCCACCTTGTTGGCCTCCGTGCCCGGCGATTCAATGGTCAGGTTGGAGCCCTCGACTACCGTCACGTTGGTATTGATTTTCATGAGCTCCAGCGGGCCGGTAATGCGGGTGCGGGAGTCCACCACCAGCTTGCCGTAGAACAGCGGGTTGTTTTTGCGGGTGCTGTTTACGGCCGTGAAGTTGTCGGTGGTGGCCGTGAGGTCAAAGGCGTAGTTGATGAAATCTTTGGTCAGCAGGTAACCGTTGGCCACCGCTTTGTTGTCGGCCGAGTCGCGCACCGTGAAGTTGTCGAACTTAATGCCCCGGTCGTCAAACGTCAGGTCCTGGCCCGGCAGGCGGTAGAGCGCGCCAAGCTGCGTGACGGCAAACGCCGCCTCAGGCGACGTGGTGAGCGTGCCGCGCACCACCGGGGCCGAGGGGGAACCCTTCACCGTGAGCTGGCCGCGCACGTAGCCCGCCGCCTGCTGAAGCTGCCCGGCCGAGAAGGCCTGGGCGAGTTTCAACATCAGGCGCTGGGCATCCACGGTCAGGTTGAGGGGCTCCTTGCTATCGGCCTGGTAAAAGCCGGTTACCCGCACATCGTTGCCCTCGCCGCCAATGGAGCCGCTGGCCCCGCCGGTCAGGCGGGCATCCAGGTCGTAGCGGTTGGGCGTGGAGTTAGTGGCTTTCACGGCGATGTCGCCAATAACGGCCTTCTGGAAGGTGAGGCCCGTGACGGTGGCATCGGCTGTGAAGGCCATGTTTTTCTGGCCGAGGTTGCGCAGCGCGGCCTGGCCGTTCAGGGTGCCGGCCACCAGCGAGTCGGTGCCTTGCACGGCTTTGGCCAGCTCGGCAAGGTCAAAATCGGTGAAGCGCACATTCAGCGGCGAGGTTTTCACCCGAGGGTTTTCGCTTTGCACAGCCAGCGAGCTGCGGCCATTGGTCAGGTTGAGGCCGTCGGCCACGATGGCGCCGCTAGGGAAGTAGCGTAGGTAGTTGTTGGCACCGGCCGTCCAGTTTTCGTAGTTGATAACCTGCTCGGGCGCGGCCTCAAACTGGTACACCACGCCTTTTTCGCCGGGCAGCGTGCCGTCGGGGCGGGTGCTGAGGGTGCCGGCCACGGCCAGCCGCTCGCGGTTGGCCGAGTCGCCGAGGATGGCCACGCGGGTGAATACCTTGTTGTTCGCCACATTGCCCACAATGCTGGGGCGGCGCAGCTTCAGGGTGGTATCCTGGGCGGCCCTGGCCATGCGCAGGCTGCAGTCGAGCTTACCGGGGTCCGAGTCCACGCCCAGCTTCAGCGAATCGATGCGGTAGTTGGCGTAGCGAATAATGGGGATGCTGGTATTGGCCGTGAGGCGGGCGGCCTGCCGCGAGTAGTCGCCGGCGAGCGTGAAGGGCGAAATCTGCTTCAAATCCGGCACCAGCTTGGTGGCCAGCTTGGGGTCTTTCAGCTGCAATGAATACGTGAAATGCCGGTCGGCACTGTTGGCCACGTACTTCACGCCGGGCACGTCGAAGTAGCGGTCGAGGTGCTGCTGCAGTTCGGTGGCGATATCGCCGAGGTGCACGTTGCCATCGAGGCGCACGTTGGCAATATCGGAGGTGATGACGGCCAGCGTGCGGTTGGCATTCTGCACAATGCGGCCGTTGAGCGAGTCCAACGGAAACCGCTGGTTGTCGCGCACAATCACAATCTTGGTCCCGCTGAACGTGCCGTTGAGAGAGTTCAAATCGGAGCCGCGCAGGTTGGCCACCAGGTTGCCCTGCACCCGCAGGTCGCCGCCGGTATAAAAGCCCAGCGCCGTGAGGTTGGCTCCGCGCAGGTTCAGCTTGGTGACTTCGTAGGTGGGGTTTTTGGCGTCGCGCAGATTCACCACGGCCGTCAGGTCGAGGTCGAGGTTGGGGTCGTCCTTGCTGCTGGCATTGATGACGTAGCGGTTGCGGTCGAGGTCCACCGTGGCTTTCACGCCTTTGTAGGTGTAGCCGTTGTAGCGGGCGCTCTGCACGTTGGCATTCACCTGGCCAACCAGCGTGCCGGGGTCTTTCAGGTTGCCGGTGGCGTTGATGCGACCAGTAGCAGTGACGCGCCCGATGGTGGGGTCCTTTAGCAGCTTGCCAAAATCGAACGCCTTCACCGCGAAGGTGCCCACGAGCGGCTGCCGGCCGTTGGCCTGCGCCTTACCCAAATTACCACTGAAAGCCAGGTCGCCGTAGCTGGTGCGGGCCTGCAGGTTGGTGTTGAACTGCAGCGTGGTTGGGTAGCCCTTAAACGTACCGTTCACCGCGAACGTGGGCGGAATGCTGATGTTGTTCGGAATGCTGCCCTTGGGCGCGAGGCTCATAATATCGGCCCGTGACGAGCTAAACTGCTTCAAATTAGCATCCACGTACAGCCGCCCGTCCACCTCCGGCAGGCCGGTGATGTGGATGCGGGGCGCTTTCACGATGGTGTTGCGCAGGCCCACAAACTCGAAGTTGCGGATGGTCATGTCGCCCACGCGGCCGGCAATCTGCCCGTTCACCAGCACGCTCTGGTTGGGGCCGGTGTTGAAGGGTGGCGTGCCGGCCAGCTGCGGCGCCAAGTACAGAATATCGCGGAAGCCGATGCGCACTTCGCGCAGGTCGCCGTCAATCTTCAGGTTCGCCAGCTGCTTGGTGTCGCTCAGGGCCGCCAGGTTTTTGTAGCCAATGGCCAGCTTGCGCCGGATGCGGGTGTGCGGGGTGATGAGGTCGAGGCTATCAAGGCGGATTTGCACCGAGTCGTACACCACGTTGGCCCGCCACGACGAGATTTCGAAGCCGCTTTGCTCCTTGCCGGCCAGGTTATCGACCTTGGCGGTGGTGCGGTTTTCGGTGTAGCTCAAATCGTGCGTGTTCAGCACCAGCTCGCTGAAGGCAAGGTGGTTGTAATCCATCGCCGGCAGGCGGGTCTTCTGTTTGGGCTCGTTGAAGTTGTCGAATTTTACCGCGAGCCCGCTGATGTCGGACTCATTCAGCGTCACCTTCCAGGCCAGGCGCTGGCCGGTGGCGGCCTTGTTCTGGTCGGCGGCCTCATCGAGCTTGCGCACTACTTCGGCGGGGTTCACCACCCGCTCTTCCACCGCAATGTCTTTGTTCTGAGCGTAGGCAAACGTGGTGTTTTTGAGGGTGAGCTTGTCCAGCGCCACCAGCTCTTTTTGCAGGTCGATGTTCTTGGCCGTGATGTCGGCCAGGCCGATATTGGTGCTGATGTACTGGCCTGAGGGCGCGTTCTTATACACAAACCCCACGCTGTCGAGCGTAGCCTGGTTGATGCCGAACTGCACCGAAATAGGAGTAGTGGGGGCGGCGTTATCCACCTGCGGGGCCGTCTTCGTCTGCACGATGCTGATGGCGGCGCGGTGCAGCGCGGCTTTATCCACCTTATAGATGGACTTATCCACATTCACTTCGTCCATGTTGGCGGTAAACTCGCCGATGCGCGCCCGGATATCGGAGCCCGTCACCTCATCGAGCTGCGTGAAGTAGATATTCGTGAGCCGGGCCTTGCCGATGTCGTATTTCAGGGTCGAAGCAGTGGTATCGACCGGCGCGTTGGGGTCCACGAAGGCATCGATGATGAAGTCGTAGTTGTTCACCGAATCGGGTTCGGTGCGCGTGAGGCGCACGCGGCCATCGTTCAGCTCGACGTTGGAAATATTTATCTGGCTGTGCAGCAATGCCCAGATATCAATGTCGACGCCGAGGTGGCCGACCGATAAAAGCGTGTCGCGCTGCTGGTCGGCCAGGTACACGCCGTCGAGGTTGATGGCGTGGCGAAAATCAGTCCGAAACTTCCCGATTTTAACCTCCGTTTTGAGCTTGCCGCGCAGGTAACTTTCGGCGCGGCTGGCCACAAAGTCCTGGCCCGAAGGGAATTGCAGAAATACTACCACTCCAATAACGAGGAGTAGGACCAGGGCAATTAACCCTAGAATTCCGTAGAGGGCACGACGCAGAAAAGTGGACAAAGCAGGAAGTAATTAGCGGCAACACAAAGCAAAGGCAACTTCCCAAACGCAAAACCAGCGGTTGGGGTTGGCTGCTGGCCCGACGTCCCGCCGGCCGAACACGACCCGGCCCAACTGCGTAAGCCCTGGCCCGTGCGACTGCTCGTGCGCAACCGATTGAGCACAATGACTCCCGCGCGGCTTCGTAAATCCTCTCTTGGCAAGTCCCTATCTTGCACCTCCCAAACCCCACCGCTTGCCCATGATACTACGTTTTTCTCTTCCCTACCGCACCGTACTCGGCCAGCGTTTGGCCGTGTGCGGCTCCCATCCCGACCTCGGCAACTGGCAGCCCACGGCAGCCGCCGACATGAACTACGACGAAGCCAGCACCTGCTGGAGCATCGAGCTGACGGTGCCCGACACCACCGGCGAGCTCACCTATAAGTATGTGCTGCGCGACGACAACACCGGCGGCGAGCACTGGGAAGCCGGCCCTAATCGCACCATCGCCTACGATGCCACCCGCACGCCCCGCCTGCACCTAGCCGACTACTGGCGCGCCCCCGCCCAGCCCGAAAACGAGCTGCTGACCGCCGCCTTCACCAAAGCCCTGTTCCGCCGCCCTGCCAAAGCCCCGGCCGAAACCCCGGCCGCCAAAGCCAAAAGAGCGCCCGCCGCCAAAACCAAGGCGGCCAAATCTGCTGCCGAAACCAGTGCAGCCGAACCAAGCACAAAGCACCAGGCACCAGGCACCACATATCCCGCCGCTGGCGAAACCACCTTCCGCCTGCTGGCTCCGCGCGTAGCGCCGCAGCACGGCCTCTGCATTCTCGGCTCTGACCCTGCCCTGGGGGCCTGGGACAACACCAAAGCCCTCGTGCTCGCCGATGCCGAATATCCCACCTGGAGTGGCACCGTGACGCTGCAAAACCCCGGCGAGGACTGCCACTACAAGTACGCCATGTGGGACGCCGCCGCCGGCCACGCCCTCGACATGGAAGGCGGTGAAAACCGCGTGGTGCCCGCCACGCAGGACTACATCATGGCCCGCGTCTTCAACGACGAGGCCTACCAGTATGCCACCACTTGGCGCGGGGCCGGCGTGGCCCTGCCCGTGTTTGCCATGCGCAGCGCCACCGGCCTCGGGGTAGGGGAGTTCTCCGATTTGAAGCTGCTGACCGACTGGGCCGTGCAAACCGGCCTCAAGCTGGTGCAGATTCTGCCCATCAATGACACCACGGCTACGCACACCTGGGTCGATTCGTACCCCTACGCGGCCATTTCGGTGTTTGCGCTGCACCCGCAGTTTATTCACCTCGAAGGCATTGCTGCCCTCAAGGACAAGAAGGCCGCCAAGGAGCTGGCCACGCTCAAAGCCGAATTTAACGCCAAGGATTTCGTGGACTACGAGCCGGTGATGAACGCCAAGTGGAAGTTTCTCAAGCTGCTCTATCAGCAGGAGAAAGCCGCCTTCCTGGCCGACCCCGAGTACCGCGAGTTCTACGCCAGCCAGGCCGACTGGCTGGTGCCGTATGCCGCATTCTCGGCCCTGCGCGACCGGTACCAGACCGCCGATTTCCAGGAGTGGCCCGCGCAGTTCCGCACCCCGCAGAACCTGGCCGCGCTCACCGCCGAAACCGCGCCGGACTACGACGACTACGGCCTGTTCTTCTTCACCCAGTACCACCTCGACAAGCAGCTGCGCGCCGCCGTGGCCTACGCCCGCTCCCGCGGCGTGGTGCTGAAGGGCGACCTGCCCATCGGCATCTACCGCCACTCCGTGGATGCCTGGACCCAGCCCGAGCTCTACCATATGGACAGCCAGGCCGGGGCCCCACCCGATGATTTCTCCACCACCGGCCAGAACTGGCGCTTCCCCACCTACAACTGGCAGCGCATGGCCGAAGACGGCTACCTGTGGTGGAAGCAGCGTATGGGCCACCTCGCCCGCTACTTCGACACGCTGCGCATCGACCACATCCTGGGCTTCTTCCGCATCTGGGAAATGCCCATTGAGTCGGTGGAAGGTCTGCTGGGCCACTTTGCGCCCGCCTTGCCCCTGCACCGCCACGAGATTGAGCAGCGCCTCGGCTGGTTCAATTACTCGCGCCTCTGCGAGCCTTATATCCGCTGGCATATGCTCGAGGATATTTTCCAGGGCGAAGCGCAGGCCGTGTTCGATGAGTACCTGAACGATGCCAGCTACGGCCACATTCACCTCAAGGACGAAGTGAATGACCAGCGCAAAATCGAAGCCTATATCGCCCGGAAAGTAGCCGCCCAGCCCGAGCACGCCGAGTACTTCGCCTGGCTGCAAAAGGGCCTGTTTGCGCTGGTGAACGAGGTGCTGTTCGTGCCCGCTGGCAACGACTTCTACCACCCGCGCATCACCCTGAATAAGAGCTACTCGTTCCGCGAACTGGACTCCGACCAGGACCGCCGCCGCCTCTATGATGACATTTACGTGGACTTCTTCTTCCAACGCCATGAGGAGTTCTGGCGGCAGCAGGGCCTCGTGAAGCTGCCGCCCGTGCGCTACGCCACCGACATGCTCATCTGCGGCGAAGACCTGGGCATGGTGCCCGCCTCGGTGCCCGGCGTGATGAAGGCGCTCGGCATCCTGGGCCTCCACATCCAGCGCATGCCCTCAAACCCCGAAACCGAGTTCGGCCACCCCAACACCGCGCCCTACCTGAGCGTAGTCACCACCAGCAGCCACGACATGAGCACTGTCCGCGGCTGGTGGGAAGAGGACCGGGTGCGCACCCAGCGCTTTTTCGAAACCATCCTGGGCCACTGGCGTGAGGTAGCCCCGTTCTACTGCGAGCCCTGGGTGGCCCGCGAAATCCTGGTTCAGCACCTGCACTCGCCGGCCATGTGGGCCATCTTCCCGCTCCAGGACCTGCTGGCCATGGACAACAACCTGCGCCGCGCCAACCCGCACGAGGAGCAAATCAACGTGCCCAGCAACCCCAGCCACTTCTGGAAATATCGCCTGCACCTCCCGCTGGAGGAGCTAGTGGAGGCCGTGGGCTTCAATGAGCCGCTGCGGGCGCTGGTGAGCGCCAGCGGGCGGGGGTGAGGAGACTTCGTTGTTCGCATGGGTAATTCGCGCTCTGCTGAACAACGAATTTTTGCTCGCATTGGTGTTGAACGCAGAAAGGGCCTTCCCAATTTGGGAAGGCCCTTTCTGCGTTCAAGGCTGACTACCTATTCCGTCCTCCGTCCAGCATAGCTGCTACGCCAAAGTATGCTTTCTATAAGCACTTATAGTTATTGTTGAGTTAGGTGGGTAATTATTGAGTTAAGTGGATAATAGTACTAAAAAAAAGTTTTGTTCGAAGAAAACATAAACTTTTAAAAAGTATAAAATCCGGAGTAGAACTCCCTTCGTAGTTGGTTGGATTATATCGCTACGCGAAATCCTAATTTTATAGTGTCCCGGCTATTGCGTTTACCGGCAGAATAATTAGGTTCATCGAAAATATGCCTTCCCCATTATGGGAACAAAGTAATTTTGTACACACTAAGACGCCTGCTATTCATTCGCTATGATGACAGTTGGACCTCGCGTAGATTTTAAATATTCATTTATTTTGATGTATTTGACTATGCACAAGAGTAATGAAATATGCTTTTTGTGCAAATTTTTACGAATTGACAAATTTCTGGGCCTTTTAATAGTACTAGTGAAATCAAACTCCTAAAAAATAGCATTGTGCTAATTGCCCAATCGGGATTTTACTGCTGTACTATGCATTTAACTAGTCTTAACATTTTTTTAAATCCTTCACTTTTACCTGTATAACACTCTTATGACACAGTTTTTACGAACGTTGGGGCTATTGCTTGCCTTCGTCGCGCTAATCCGACCGGGTAACGTCTGGGCCCAGGCGTGTACTACGGGTACCAGTACGCTGGTGCTCCGCACCACGGCGCCTGTGCCCACAGGCACCTATACCTCGAACAGCATCGAGGAAGACAAGCACCCTACCGGCACTGGCGCGACAACCCCCGGCCCGGAGACGGTGCGGGCCACCTCGTTCTTGTTTAGCGACTACCTCAGCACGGCTCCGGGGGCATTAACTACCGCCCAAACCACCAACGACATCTTCCGGCTTTATGCGGCCGGTACTTATGGCACCATTGACGGGCGGGCGCTGGTTTGGCGGCAAAATAACTCGGCGGTGAACTTGACGACGGCCAACGGCGGCATTGCCAGTGGGCAAGTCGCTACCACCAATGCCAACACGCCCTTCTACGCCACCGTTACCTTGACCTTCGACCGGGAAGTGTCGAACCTGACATTTGTGGTGCAGGATATCGACAAGGGCACGCTTAACACGACAGGCGTGACCGCCAACGGCGGTGGCAGCGACTTTACGGATGAGCTGGACCTGTATGCCCTGAACGGTGCCGGGACGCGAGTAGCCCTGGCGGCTGCCAACGTTTCGACCGTAGCCAACATCAACCAGTTTCTCGCGAACCAGTCGGTGAATGGGACGACGCAGGATGCTGTGCGCGGCATCGGCCTCAACGGTGACCCCAATAATGCGAATTCTTCGAGCCGGCTGGGCAACGTGACCATTACGTTTACCAGCCCGGTAAAATCCGTGCGGCTGACGTTTCGCAACCTGAACACCATCACCGGTGCCACCACCCGCATTCAGACCATCGGTTTCGAGCAGATTTCCTGGTGCAGCCAGGCGGACCTGACCACGACCCTTGCGGCGCAGGCATCGCCCGTACTGGCGGGAGGAACCGGACAGTTTAACGTGACCTTTGCCAACGTGGGCGACATCACCACTGCGGCTACTACGCAGCGGGTGCAATTGCCTACTAACCTGAGCGGGGTATCTGCCACCAACGGGGGCGTGTATAGCAGTACTACGGGCTTCGTAACCTACAGCAACGCGGCCGCTACCGCCCTGGCCAACTACGCTAGTGCGGCATTCAGCTCGGTTATTACGTTTACGGCCCCGGCTTCGGGACTAGTAAATGGCACTTCCACCATTACCTCGACCACGACGGAGGGCCCAAGCAGTGACCCTAACCCAAACACGGCCACGGCTGCCATTGCCGTAACGCCTGTAGCCGACCTTACCACGACCCTGACCGGGCCGGGCGCTTTGGTGGGAGGAGTGCAATCGGGCAACTATACCGTGACGTACACCAACAACGGCCCTTCTGTGGCCGCCAGCACAACGCGGACCGTCACGATTCCTACCACCTACCTGACCGGCGCGCCAACTCCTTCGGCGGGAACGGTAACAACGGTGGGAGGAAACTATGTTATCACGTTCCCGGCGGGCACCAACGTGGCCTCGGGCAACACCGCTTCCTATACGTTCACGATTACACCCACAGCGGCTACGTCGCTGGGTCAGAGCATTCCGGTTACCAGCAATACGGCCCCCGGTACCGGGGGCACCGGCCAGGGGGCCAATACGGCTCCCGACCAGGCCAGCATAAACTACGTGGTAGGCGCCGTGGCTGATGTGGGCGTGTCCTTCTCCAGCGGCCAGGCCAATAACTCGACGGTGACGGCGGGTACCACGGTCACCTATGGCGTTACATTCACCAACGCCGGCCCTTCTGCCGCCAGCGACGTAACCCGCACGGTAAGCATTCCGGCCGGGGTGCTTCAGAGCAGCATTGGCTTTTCGGGTGGCACTCTCACCGGTACCCAAACTACCGGCTATACCATTACGTACCCTGGGGGAGTTATCGCGGCTGGCAATTCGACAGCCTACGCCTTTAGCTTCGCGGCGCCAGCCAGCGGGCCAATCAGTGTGGTGGCCAACACGACCACCTCAACCGGTCAGGGAGCCAATACGGTGGCCGACTCGGACACCCGCACCCTGAACGTGACGCCGGTGCCCCTGAGTGGCACTGTGTACGACGATGTGAATTACGGTGGCGGTGCTGGCCGTACCTACACGGCGGCTAATAATTCGGCCACCGCCTCGGGTTTTGCCAGCAACGACATCGGCAGTGCCAACACCATTGTTGAGATATACAATAACCTGGGCGCTTTCGTGGGCTCGACGACGACCAACACGCTCGGAGCATATTCGTACAACCTGCCCGGAACCGGCTCCTATACGGTGCGGGTGGTGAACTCAACCGTGGTGCCCGTTCGTACCTCGACCGTAACCGGCCTGGTGCCGGTGCAGACATACGTACTGAACGACGTGAACCGGGTGGGCGGCGAAAACCCACAGTTTACTGACGCGGCAGCCAACACCGGCAGCCAGACCCTCAGCAGCCTGAGCAGCGGTACTGTGACCCCACAGTCGCTGTACACGGCTACGTTTACCACCACGGCTACTACGGGTATCGATTTCGGCTTCAACTTCGATACAGTGGTTAACACCAACGACGTAGCCACCGTAACCGGGACCAACGCGCAGGGCTCGCTCCGGCAGTTCCTGCTCAATGCCCGTGCCCTCTCCAACACCAACCTTGACCAAGCTGCCGCCAGCACCGGGGGCAGCGCACCAGCTGCAGGAGTAGAGACGAGCATTTTCATGATTTCGAACGGTACGTCGGTGCCCGGCCTGCGCGCCGGTCTGATGAACCAGCTCACGGCTGGCGTGGCCGTGATTACGCCGGTAGCCACGCTGCCGCAACTGACGGGGGCTAACTCGCCTTTTACCCGCATCGACGGCACAACCCAGACCCAGAACGTGGGCAACACCAACAACGTGACCCTGGGTGCCGGCGGCACCGTGGGTACCGCCGCTACGGCTCTGGGCCAGCTAAACGGTCCCGAGGTACAGTTGTCTGGCCGCACGACCATCGCCTTTGGCCTTGACATAGCCGCTTCGGCCACCAACACTACCATCACGGGCCTGGCCATTGTGGGCTTCGGTAATGCATTGGATAGCAACACCGGCGCCAACATCCGGAGCGCCGCCAACGACATTACCATTACGCGCAACATACTAGGCTCGGCGGCTACGGCCTTCGCTGCCCCTGCCACCCCAACCAATGCCGACAACGTGCGCCTGACCGGCGGCACGAGCGGCGTGGTGGTGAGCAACAACCTCATTGGCTATTCGAACAGCAAGGGCATCGCCATCAACAACACGGTGAGCAATGCGACTGTGTCGGGCAACGAAATCCGCAGCAACGGCTTAAGCAGCGCCAACTACGATGGGGTTGACATTCAAGGCAGCAGTAATACCATCAGCAACAACCTGCTAACCGGTACCTCGGGCCAGGGCGTGGATAGCTACCGCTCGGCGGGCAGTAACACCATCACCGGCAATACCATTACCGACAACGGCCGGGGCACGGCCACGGTAGCACCCAGCGAAACGCCGGGCGTGCGCATCTACGGTGCGAACAACACTATCTCCCAAAACATCATTTCCGATAACTACGGGGCGGGCATCATGCTCGAAGGGACTACCAACGCGGGCGTCGTAGTGGCAGCATCTGCCACGAAAATTAGCCAGAACTCCATTTTCAACAACGGCACCGTGCTGGCCCGTAACGGCGCAGCCGCTACCGGGCAAGTGGGCATCGACCTGGAAGCGACGGGTGATAACGAGCTAGCGGGCACTGCCCCCTTCCAAACGTTGAACAGTGCCACCGCCACCGGTGCCAACGGCCTGGTGAACTACCCCATCCTCACCTCGGCTACCCTGGTGGGCACCAACCTGGTGCTGAAAGGCTACGCCAAAGCGGGTGCCAGCATCGAGCTGTTCCTGGCTCAGGCCAATACGCTGGCGGCCCCCTCGGCTACCACGGGCAACAACTTCGGTCAGGGCCGAACCTACCTGACCACGCTGCTCGAAGGCTCGGCGGCTGATACCGACGCGCGCATCGGCCTGAGCTATTCGGGCCCCATCAACGGGTTCGACCAGGGCTCGGATACCAACGCCAGCGGCTTCATCTTCACCATTGCGCTCAATGCCGCGCAGCAGGCGCTGGTGGTGTCGGGCGTGAAGCTCACGGCTACCAGCACGCTGGGTAACGCCACCTCGGAGTTCTCGGGCAACATCAGCTTGAGTGCCGATGTGACGACGACCATCACCGGTCCCAACGACCTGGCCGCCGGCCAGCCCACAGGCATCTTCACGGCCACGTTCTCGAACCCCGGCAACACGGCTGCCGCCACCGTAACCCAGAAGGTGACGCTGCCCACGGGCGCTTCGCTCACAGCGGCTCAGCTCAGCACGATTCAGACGGCTTACCCCACCACTACCGTCAGCGGGGGTGTTATCACCTTCCCGGCCGTGGCTTCACTGGCAGCTGGTGCCAGCAACGTGTACCAGTTTGCCTTCACGGCAGCTACCACTACGGGGGCGGCCAGCATTGCCAGCAACGTGACCACCACCACCACGCAGAACCCGAACACGGCACCCGATGCCGCGTCGTTTGCCCTCACGGTGAGCGCCGTGGCCGATGTAGCGGCCACCGTTACCGGTAATGCTACGTCAGTAGCCGTAGGCTCGGCGGGCACGTTCAACGTGACCTTTACCAACCTGGCAGCTACGGGCCCCAACCCCGCCGCAGGCGTAGTGGCTGCCGTGCAGCTGCCAGCCGGCCTCAACACCGGCCTGACCACCGGCCTCGTGAGCGCCTCCAACGGCGGCGTGTACGATAACACGACCGGCTTGGTAACCTACGCCGGCATCACTTCGCTCACCAGTGGGCAGTCCCAGGCTTCGGTGATTACCTATACGCAGCCCAACACGGGTACTGTTACGGCCACCGCCACCGTGAGCACCACCACCAACCAGGTGGGTCAGATTGCCAACGATGTGCAGGCCGCTACCAACACCGGCTCAGCCGGCTTCGACCTGGCTACCACCCTCAGCGGCCCCGCTACTGCAGTGGCCGGCACGCTGGTAACGTATGGCGTGACGACCAGCAACAACGGCCCCGGCACCGCGCCCGGCGCAGTGCAGACGGTGAGCATCCCTACGACGGCGGCCCTGACCGACGTCTTCCTGAGCAATGGCGGAACCTACTCGTTCAGCAACAGCACCAGCCTGTTTACTTTCCCAGTTATTCCGGCGCTAAGCAACGGGCAGCAGGTCAACAACAGCATCAGCTTCACGAGCCCCGGCCCGGCATCCGGCAGCCTGGCCCTCACGGCCCTGGTAACGCCCAACACCTCGGCCGCCGGCGATGCCAACACGGTTAACAACCAGGTGAGCATCAGCACGACGCTGACGACGGCCCCGGCCGCCGCCGGCAACACGGCTAACCTGTACGTCACTATCTCGTCGGACAAGCCCAACGGCGTGGCCCCCGGTACCCCCATTGTGTTCACCGTGACCCAGGCCAACAATGGTCCCAACGCGGCTACCAGCGTGATGACGCGTGCCTACCTGCCCACCGGCCTCACCGGCGTAGTGGTGAAGGACAAGGCCGGTGCTACCATTACCAACAGCACTACCACTGGCTACAATGCGGCTACTGGCGTGGTAATATTCCCCACCGAAACCAATGAGGCCAGTGCCAACACTCCCCTGAGCTACACCATCACGGCCAATGCCCCGGCTTCGGGCGTGGTAACGGCTACCGCGACCGTAACTGCCGCCACCAACGACCCCGTGCCCGCCGATAACGTGGCCCTGACCGCCGTAACGGTGAACCAGCCTATTGCCGGCGACATGGCCACCAGCCTCAGCGGCCCGGCCACCGCCACCCCCGGCGAGAGCGTCGTGTACACGGTGACGGCTGTCAACAACGGTACCACCAACGCCACGGGCGTAAGCCAGACGGTGCAGCTGCCCGCCGGCCTCACCGGCGTGGTGGTGCGCGATGCCAACAACAACGTGGTGGCCAACACGACCACCACGGGCTACAACGCCGCCACCGGCCTCGTAACTTATGCTACCACGGCTACGCTGGCTGCCGGGGCTTCGCTCACCCGCACCATCACGCTGCCTGCGCCGGACTTCTCCGGCTCGGCCACGGGGGGCAGCATTGTGCCGGTGGCCTCGGTTACCAGCACCTCGCCCGATGTAACGCTGGCCAACAACACGGCCAAAGTGACTACCGTCATCAAGCCGGTTGCCGACTTCACCGTGAGCCTGAGCGGTCCGGCCACGGCCGTGACCGGCAGCCCGGTAACCTACACCGTGACCACGGCCAACAACGGCCCCTCGGTAGGCGGCCAGCAAACCACCGTGCAGCTGCCCATCGGCCTCGACGCGGCTGGCGGCGGCCTGGTACTGCCCACCGGCGCTACCTACAGCGGCGCCACCGGCCTGCTTACACTTGCCGCCGTGCCGGCGCAGGGCCTCGGCCTGGCCAATGCCCGCACCAGCTCCGTGAGCTTCAACCTGCCAGCTGGCCTAGTCGTACTGACCCCTACGGCTCAGGTAACGGCCGCTACCGGCACCAACGATGCTAACCTAGCCAACAATGTGGCTACCGCTACCACTACGGTAACCCCTGCCACCGAGCTGATAATCGACCTGGCGACCACAGTAACCTCCAACGCGCCCGGCAATACCGCCGGGGCCGGGGGCACCCAGACGGCCGGCCAGCCCATCACGTTCACCGTGACGGCTACCAACAACACGGCCGGTAGCACCGCTACCAACGTGGTGCAGCAGCTGGCGCTGGCCGCCGGCCTGACCGGCGTGAAGCTTGACGGCACCGACCCAACGTCGACTACCAACGGCATCTCGACCTACGCCACCGGTACCTACAACGCCAACACCGGCGTGGTAACGTTTAACGCCCTCAGCGTAGTGAACGGCACGCCCCGTGTCCGCACCGTGCTGTTGAACGCGCCCACCAGCGGCCCACTGGTAGCTACGGCCGCCGTGAAAGGCGACCAGTCCGACGCTGTCACGGCCAACAACACGGCCAACACGAGCATCGCCATCACGACCAGCGCCGACCTGGTAACCAGCACGACTGGTCCAACGGCGACGGCTCCCAGCACGCCCGTAACCTATTCGGTGATAACGACCAACAACGGCCCGTCGGCCGCCATTAGCGTGGTGCCTACCATCGTCCTGCCCGCCGGGGCTACCAATGTGGTCCTGCCTGCCGGGGCCAACCTCAGCGGCAGCACCGTGACCTTTGCCACTATCGGCAGCCTGGCCAACGGCCAGATTGCTACCAACACGGTAACCTTCACCTCGCCCGCTACTGCTGGCAGCTACACCGTGAACGGCAACAGCCAGAGCACAACCACCGACCCGACACCCGGCAACAACGCCAGCTCGGCCGCCACCACCAGCACGGCTCCTACCCCGGCTCCCGTGGCCTTCGATGTAGTGGACAAGACGACGTTTAGCGCTGGAACTGCCGGTGCCGTGAACACGGCCATCGGCAACACCGCCGGTCAGGTGCTGATTTCGCCGCTTAGCGCGGCGGCCTCTACCGGCCGGACCATTGCTACCTACCTGGTAACGGCCTTGCCGAACGCTACGCAGGGTAAGCTCTACTACAACTCTACCGGCACGACCTATGTGCTCGTAACGTTGACCCAGCCGCTGACGCCAGCCCAGGCTGCCAGCCTGAAGTTCGCCCCCGCCGACAACGCGACCACTTCGGCCTCGGTGGGCGACATCACGTTCTCCTACACGGCTACCGATGACCTGAACAACGTTTCGAACGCCGCTCTGTACACCATCCCGGTGGGCAAGGACAACAACTCGTTCTACACGTCTACGCCTAATAAGGGCCGCGCCGTGCAGTACCAGACCAACGACGTGCTGGCCTTCGTGATTGACCCCAACGGCGCGGCGTACAATAGTGCTGGCCTGGTCTACAATGCCTCGGGTACCACCACGACCATCCTGGCCACTGGTGGTAGTAACGGCCTCGTGAACACGCCCAACAGCGTGGTAGCAGCTTCTTCGGGCAACGGCCCCGCCGCCTCCGGCCTCTACCCCGCCAACCCGACGAACGTGCTGCCGGCCGGCGTGAGCCTGGACCCGGCCACGGGCCTGGTGTTCGTGAGCAACCGCGCCCTGTTGGTCAACAACAACACGGTGAAGTACTACCAGATTAACGTGACGACGACTGATGTGAACGGCGGCACGAACCTGGTGACGGCCCAGTTCAGCATCGGCGGCTACCCGCTACCGGTTGAGCTCACCGACTTCACGGCCACGGCCGTGAAGAACCTCGACGCGGCGCTGCTGTGGCACACGGCCCAAGAGAAGAACAACGACCACTTTGACGTGGAGCGCAGCCTCAACGGCACGGACTTCGTGAAAATCGGGGATGTGAAAGGCCAGGGCAGCAAAACCACTGCTACCG
The DNA here is from genome assembly GCF_012275535.1 of Hymenobacter artigasi. Classification (GTDB taxonomy): domain Bacteria; phylum Bacteroidota; class Bacteroidia; order Cytophagales; family Hymenobacteraceae; genus Hymenobacter; species Hymenobacter artigasi. The sequence continues at coordinate 58,179 of NZ_JAAVTK010000021.1, forward strand.
AGTACGCCCTGACCGATGCCGGCATCGGTCCTAAAGCCAAAGGCCTGGTGTACTACCGCCTCAAGCAGGTGGACACCGACGGCGAAACGAGCTACTCGCCCGTACGCACGGTTGCCTTCACCACGGCTCTGGTGCCCGTTATCACGCTGTTCCCGAACCCGGCCACCACCGGCACGCAGCTCGACCTGACCCAGCTGCCCACCGGCCGCTACCAGGTGAGCGTGCTCGACGCTACCGGCCGCATCGTGCTCAACACGACGCTGGAAGCCGGCCTGGCTCACGCCCTGGACCTGAACACCATCGCCAGCGGTACTTACAACGTACTGGTGCGCGGCCAGAGTAACGGCCAGCCCATCAACCTGACCAAGCGCCTCATCAAAGAATAGCTGATGCGGCCCCGGCTCCCGGCTGGCGGATACGTAAAAGGGCCCTCCCCAAACGGGAGGGCCTTTTTTTATTCTGTGTTGTCTGCATATGTGCGCACACTTCCACTGAAGCAGTTATGCAAATCCTCTGATGAACTAAGCATGAGCTTACTGGCCATGTGGAACATGTATTCCGCTCCATGGCCTACTGGCCATCGACAGCCACCGACGCCGCTCCAACCCGCACGAGGAGCAAATCAACGTGCCCAGCAACCCCAGTCACTTTTGGAAATACCGCCTGCACCTCCCGCTTGAGGAGTTGGTCGATGCCGTGGGCTTCAACGAGCCCCTGCGGGCGCTGGTGGAAGCCAGCGGCCGGGGGTAGGATACTTTTGTTTCAATAGTAATTCTTTTTAAAAAAATGCTGGTGGCCGGCCCCTTTACGGGTTGGTCGTTCACTATTTAGGAATTGGCTAAACTCTAGATATTTAGCTGTTTTGCACTTGTCCCAGGCTGTGTAACCTTTGAAAAGTGCGGGTTGTTAATAAAAAAGTAATAATTATTGGATATCCTATGCACTGTGAATAAATACTCATAATGCAACTGTTTAGTATCTGGTTACACTATTTGATGCATGTTCTGATGATGGTTGAAGCGTTTTGGGTAAAAACTAACTCCCCACTACTACATGGATTAATTTAAAAAAAATGATTAAGAATAGAAGTCTACCTCTTTACTTTGTACTATAAACTGCTTCGAGTGTATAGCATCAAGAATTTATTTCCTTTAGTACTTTAAAAGGTATCTGCTGAATTAAAAAGGCATTGCTTTTTTCTCACCATTTCTTTAACAGGCTGTACCAGGTGCTTTCATCGGCTAGACAAGCTCTTTGGTCGAGGTTAGACTGGCTAACAGAGCGGTAGTAAATAATTTTGAATTTGATTCAGGGATTGAATAAGAATATGGGTTCGATAACTGCACCATAATCCCTGTTAAAAAATTCTGTTAAATCTGATTACATCTCAACTCTCGCAATTACTTCTTTCATTCTTTGCATTTTTTATGAGAATTACTTTACCAGTGTGGCTTTTAGCAATGGCTTTTCTGCCGCTAGTCGGTTGGGCACAAACGCCACAACTTGAGTTAACTGAGGGAACTCCCACAGTAAATACGATTAAATCGCGTAAGCAGGAGACTGCTTTTAAGCAGTTAATGGCGACGGCAGCGGCTAGAGTTGCTGCTGCCTGTACTAACACCACGACACTGGATTTTAACCAGCGGCCAGTGAACGAAGATTGGAAGAACCATGCTCCTGTCAATGCCGGGGCGGCAAATACCAATACGACAATTACAACGGCTGGCTCGTACATAGAGCCAGTTGGGGGTGCGGAGACTACCTTGCGTGTAAGCAATAATGGCGGTACCCTGAATGGGCAACCACTCTTTTGGTTTGCCGATTACACCAGTTCCCGAAATGCTACGACGCAGATAACATACTCTTTTAACCGTCCGGTTAACAATTTCTCGCTCCGTATTCAGGACATTGATATTGGTACTGGGGCAAACGGCTGGATTGATGAGGTAACCTTTAATGCTACCCAAGCCAACGGCGTTGTTCTCAACTTGTCTTCGGCTTCTGACGCAACGTATACCAATAATGTTTTCTACAATACGGTAAGCGGCAACAAAATCACGGGTATCCAAAACAACGTGCCTAACTCTGAACAGGCAACAGTTACGGTTACGTTTAATAAGCCCATCGTTTCTTTTCAAATAACGTATCGTAATACAGTCAACTTGACGAATCCAGGTGGCCAGTTCATCGGTATAAACTACATGAGCTGGTGCACCCAGGCCAACGTGGCCACCACGCTCAGCGGACCTGCTCGTGCCATCGTGGGAACGCAGGTGACCTACACGGCTGCCACCACGGCTTCCGGCGACTACGATGCCTCCGGTGTTCGGCCCCAAGTGCAGCTTAGTCCGGGCCTGAACTCGCAGAGCCCCGTGTTTCCGGTGGGCAGCAGCTACAACAACACAACGGGTTTGCTAACGCTGCCGGTTGTGCCGCTTCTGGCCGTTGGCACCAGCAGCACCTCCATCATCAAATTTAATATGCCGTCCTCTACCGTGACGGGCAAGGCCAGCAGCACCATCGATACCGACGATGCTGACCCGTTGGATAATAACGGCTCGCTCACTAATGCCAACGTTACCACCACTACCAACGCGGCACCGACAGCAGCGGCAAAATCGGCCAGTGTTACCGCCAACACGGCGATATTTTCGGCACTGCCGGCGATGACGGGTACCGACCCTAACAACGACGTGCTGACTTACACCATTGTTGGGTCGAGCATTGCTAACATCAACTTCGGAACCGTCTACTACACCCGCAATGGAGTGCGGACGGCCCTTGCTGGCACCAGCAATGTGACGCTGACCGAGGCCGAGGCAGCTACACTGGAGTTTAAGAATGCCACTGGTGTACGTACCCCAACTGCTTCCAGCCGCTCTTTTAGCTACTTCGTGTCAGACCTGTACGGTGGTGATAGCCCTGCGGTAAATTACACCATTACAATCGGCGACCAGCCGGCTGTATACACTTCGCCAAACACATTTATTCGCGCCAGTTTGGTTGATAACCAGATTTTGGCTTCTGTTACAGACCCTGATGGTGCGATTACGACAGCATCTTCTGTTCAAACAGCTGGGACTAATCAAGCTAGAATCCTTTTTAATACCACGACGGGCCAGTTTACTGCCAACATAGGTAATGGCAATGGTCAACAACCGGCGGCAGGTACTTATACCTACAATGTGACCACCTTCGGAGCCAGCGCAGGAACTTCCGTTACCACAGTTACCATCACTATCCTGGCTTCCGACACGGAAGCGGCTTATTCGACCAGCAACACATTCAACCGCGACGCCCTCAGTACCGGCATGACGTTGGCAACCGTGACCGACCCCGACGGGCCACTGACAAACGCCGCACTCACAGGTGCCGCGCCAACCGGTGTTACGTTTAATACCACCAACGGAAGATTCACTGTTGGTTCGAGCGTTCCGTTTGCAGGTACTTACACATACAATGTTACCACCACCGACGTAGCCGGTGGTACAACGGTAGCCCCTGTCACTATCATCATTCGAGAGGATGTAGAAGCCTTGTACACTTCTGCCGCGGCCCAGCCAAATGCTTATGCGAATGGGTTTTCTTTGGCTACCGTAACGGATGCAGATGGTAACATCACCAATGCTGTTCTGAGCACATCAACTTTGCCCGCTGGGGTTGGCATAAACTCCACAACCGGCCAATTTACTGTTACCGACCGTACGCTGTTGAAACCCGGCACCTACATTGTCCAGGTTAGAACAACGGATGTCACCGGAGGATTGACTCTGCAGGATGTGGCCATCAATATCGGTGCCCGTCCCCTTCCGGTTGAGCTGACGGCCTTCACGGCTACGGCCAAGAGCCAGGATGCGCTGTTGGCCTGGAACACGGCTTCGGAGAAGAACAACGACCACTTCGACGTGGAGCGCAGCCTCAACGGCTCGGACTACGTGAAAATCAGCCAGGTGCAGGCCAAGGGTGCCAAAACTACTCCCACCGACTATGCCCTGACCGATGCCGGCATCGGCGCGAAAGTGAGCGGCACGGTGTACTACCGCCTCAAGCAGGTAGACACCGATGGCACTACTACTTACTCGCCCGTGCGTACAGTGGCTTTCACCAGCACATTGGTGCCGACCATCAGCCTTACGCCGAACCCGGCCACGGCCGCTACCACCAAGCTAGACCTGACCCAGCTGCCCGCTGGTTCGTACGAAGTGCGAGTGCTGGATGCTACCGGCCGTACCGTGCTCAGCACGACGCTGACTGCCGGCCTGGCTCACGCCCTCGACCTGAACACCGTGGCCAGCGGTACCTACACTGTTGTGGTACGCGGCCACTCCCTCACCTTGGCCAAGCACTTGGTGAAGGAATAGCTGAAGCATCCGGGCACACTGTCCGATTGATAAAAAAGCCCTCCCTTAGTCGGGCTTGTCCTTACCCAAAACTCAGAAAGCGCCGGCCAGTAGGTCGGCGCTTTTTTTGTGGGCGGGTAGTAGCTTTCGGACATGAGCATTTCAACAG
>NZ_JAAVTK010000022.1 GCF_012275535.1 Hymenobacter artigasi
GCCTTCACCGGTGGGAGAGTCGGTCGCCGCCAACCTTACACAGGAAATCCTCTTGGATGCTTTCACCAGCAACCAAGAGGATTTTTGCTGTCTGGACCGTACTTGGTCCTCATGTATTCATTTTGAGTTAAATTGTCATACTTATAAATAGCCGTTGGCTACCTATTAACCTACTGTAATAATTTCTTCTCTGATAGATGCGCTTGTTATATCCTTGGTTTTTGTTGGGCTTGTTCGCTGTTGCGGTACCTGTTGTTATACATCTGTTGCAGTTAAGGCGGCCGCAGCGAGTGTTGTTTACTAACACAGCCGTGATTAGACAGGTCGAACTTGTATCGACACGTCATCGGAAGGTGCAAAATTGGTTTATTTTGCTTGCTCGAGTGGGAGCGGTGGCAGCTTTGGTGCTTGTTTTTTGTCAGCCATTTATTCCGGCTATGGAAGGAAGTGATGTTAGAGGAGTTGATGTGGTGGTAGATAACTCTTTGAGTATGCAGTTGTCTGATGCTGAATCGGGCTCATTGTTGGATAAAGCTGTGGGCGAAGCTCGGCGGATAGGCAATGAAGCAGGAAATCAGTTGCGACTATTGACTGCAGGACCGGGTTTATTATCTAAGGCTGTTTATGATAATAAGTTGGATGAACTTCGTCCTACTTCGAAAGCGGCTTTTGTTAGTAAGTATGTTGTTGGCAGTGGATTCGGAGGTAGTAGCTCGACCTACTTATTTTCCGACTTTCAGAAGACGGCATTTTCGGCTGATATGCTTAATAAGTTGGCCACTGGTAGAGAAATAATACTTGTGCCATTAAGCGGACAGGAAGTTGGTAATATTTTTGTGGATAGTATATGGGTTGATGATGCTTTTTTGCGGATGCGCACTAACGTGGCGATGCATATCCGACTGCGGAATGGTGGACGGGCAGCGGTTTCCGATTGTCCGGTAAAAGTGTTTTTGGGGAATCAGCAGGTGGCGGCGTTTCGGGTGACGGTGGGAGCGGGGCAGGCAGTGGCATCGGTTGTGCAGGTGCAACTTGCGGATGAACAACTGGCTTTGGGGCGGGTGGTTACTGAGGATGTGCCAGTTATGTTTGATAATACGTTCTACTTTACGTTGCGGCCAGCGGCGGTTATTCGTGTGCTGGAGATTGGGGGGGAACCGATGGCGCGCCAAGTGTACGCTAATGAGCCGCTGTTTAATTATAGCTTTTCAAAGGTGCAGAATATCGATTATGGGATGCTGAGACAGGCTAATTTGGTGTTGCTGAATGAAGTGGACAGGCTGGATGCCGGTTTGCGCGATGCATTGCGAGGTGTAGTGAAGCGTGGTGGGAGTGTGGTATTGGTGCCGACGGCGACGACGACTGCACGGCAATCGTACGAGCAGTTGTTTCGGGATTTGGGATTGGGAACGGTGCAGTGGGAAGATGCCGGGGCAGCGCCAGCACTACGCGAAGTCGCAATGCCTAATGTGAGGGAACCGTTCTTTAGAGATGTATTCGGGGCGCAGTCACGGACGGTGACCATGCCACGGGTGGCACCCGTATTGCGGTGGTCGCGGACGGGAACGGACATTTTGCGGTTGCGGGATGGGGAGAGCTATTTGGCAAATTTTGCAAGTGGGGCAGGACAGGTGTATGTGTTTTCGGCACCATTTGCCAAGGAATATTCGGATTTTACGGCACAGGCTCTGTTTGTGCCGGTGATGTATAGAATGGCCATGCTCAGCTATAAAAGCGAGCAGCTACCGGCATACAAGTTGACGCAGGAGGCGGTGAGCTTGCACCTGCCGGCCGCAGTTGGAAGTGTGGGTGGGCCGGCAGATGCCGTGAACTTAAAACTGGTGAAGGATAGTCTGACCTTGATTCCAGGGCAGCGGGTGGTGGGGCAGGAAGTACGGATGGAGTTGCCGGTGGGTATTAGCGAGGCGGGATTTTACCAGGTGCAGCGGCAGGGCAAAGTGTTGACTACGCTGGCGTTTAACCAAGACCGGCGCGAATCGGAACTAGCGGCGTATTCGGCAGAGGAACTGCGGCAACTGGTGGGACCGAACCGGCCCAACGTGCGTGTAGTAGAGGCGGGGAATGCCGGTGCGGGCCTGGCAAAGTTTCGGGATGAGCGAACGGGTACTCCGCTGTGGCGGTACTTTTTGGCCTTGGCGCTGCTGGCGCTGTTGGCAGAAGCTTTGCTGGTGCGATTGGGCAAGCGGGCCACTGCTACAAAGCGGATGGCGGTGGCTGGCTGATGGAGGGGCCGCAGCTGTAAAACCCGGGCGATGGGGCTGCGGGCCGTATCTTGCCACTTTAATTTGCTGCGCGATTTATGGCTAATGCTTCTGAAAACCTAAACACGACCGCGCCCAACGAGGAAGCGGGGCTGGTGCTCCGGCTGGCGATGCGGTTTGGCGTAGTGGTGGGGCTGGCTTGTGCGCTGTGGATGGTTGGGTTGCAGCTGGCGGGCAGCAATGGTTTTGGGCCAAAACAATTGCTGGCGCAGCTGCTGGTACCGTTGGCGGCCGTAGCGAGTGAATGGATGCTGCGGCGCAAACTGCAGCCAAACCGGTCTGGCCTGGGCCGCTCGCTGGGCGTGGGAACGCTCACGGTGCTGATTGCGGCGCTGATTTCGGCAAGTAGTTTGGTTGGGCTAGCACACGGGGCGGGTGAGCCGGCACTTGCCCGGCACCGGGCCGAGGTGCTGGAAATTGTGCGCGCTCAGCAGCGCGAAAACCCTAAGGCGCAGCTGAGTGAACAGGCGCAGCAACAGCAGGTACGTAATGTAGCCAACCTGAACATTGGCGATATGGCCATCAGTAATTTTACGCAGGTGCTTTTGCTGGGCTTTGTGCTGGCAATTCCGGCGGGGATTTTTCTGCGGGAATAATTATTCCGGTTACCTTTCGGCTCACTTTACTCTAAATACTAATGGAAACAAATGCTACTTCAGTAACAACTTCATCGGTGGGCCTGCGCTATGGCTTGCTAACGGGCTTGGTCAGTATCATTATTTCATTTGCGCTCAACGTCGCGCACCTGGAACAAAGCCCGGCCAAATGGCTGTCAACAATCATCTTAATTGTAGGTGTTTTCTTGGCTCAACGTTTCTATAAGGAGCACAATGCGGGGTTCATGAGTTATGGCGAGGGGCTGAGTGTCGGCATGATGTTGACGCTTGTATCGGGGATAATGGGTGCGGTGTTCAGCTATATCTACATCAGCTTTATGGACAATGGCATGATTGCGCGGATGCTAGATAAAGCGCGGACCGATATGGAGAGCAAAGGTGGGGCATCAGACGAGCAAATTGACCAGGCGATGCAGCTAACTGCTAAGTTCATGACACCTGTTACTATATCGCTGTTTGTTGTGCTCTTTTCGCTACTATTCGGATTGGCCATTTCCTTGGTAGTATCGGCAATTATTAAAAACCCGAAGCCCGAGTTTGAATAAAGTATCTAATAATTTCCCGGTGGAAATTTCCATCGTGATTCCCCTGCTGAACGAAGCAGAGTCGTTGCCTGAACTCACGCGCTGGATTGCGCGGGTGTTGGTGGCGCGCGGATTGACCTATGAGGTTATCCTGATTGATGATGGCTCGACGGATGATTCCTGGGCTGTGATTGAAGCATTGGCCGTGGACGATGCCACTTTGCGGGGCATTCGTTTCAACCGCAACTATGGCAAATCGGCGGCGTTGAACGTGGGGTTTGAGGCGGCGCGGGGGCGGGTGGTGTGCACCATGGACGCCGACCTGCAGGACTCGCCGGAAGAGTTGCCGGAACTCTACCGCATGATTACGGAGGATAAATTTGACCTGGTGAGCGGCTGGAAACAGAAGCGGTTCGACCCGCTGTCGAAAACAATTCCGACGAAGTTGTTTAACGGTGCTACGCGGTGGATTTCGGGTATTCAGCTGCACGATTTTAACTGTGGACTGAAGTCTTACGACTCGCGGGTGGTTAAGAGTATTGAGGTGTATGGCGAAATGCACCGTTACATTCCGGTGATTGCGAAATGGAACGGATTTCGCAAGATTGGCGAGAAGGTGGTGCAACACCAGGAGCGCAAATACGGCGTAACTAAATTCGGACTGGAGCGCTTCATATTCGGGTTTCTGGATTTGATGAGCATCACGTTTGTGGGGCGGTTTCGGCGGGCACCAATGCACTTTTTTGGCACGCTGGGAACGTTGTCGTTTTTGCTCGGCCTGCTGATTACGCTGTGGCTGACGGGTGAGAAGGTGTGGCTGTCGCTGCACAATCTGAAGGCGCGGCAGGTGACGGAACAGCCATTGTTTTTTATGGCTTTGACGGCGGTAATTGTGGGCGTACTGCTATTTGTGGCGGGATTCCTGGGCGAAATGATTCAGCTGAACGGGCCGAAACGCGATGATTACCTGGTACGGGAAAGACTGAAGTAATTCAGTTAACATTTATCAATTAACATTTAACAGCTGTGTAATTAGCTGAATAAAAATTGTCGAATGTTAATTGTTAAATGCTGGATGAAATGAAAGTTGTGATAATTGGGCCGGCTTACCCTTTGCGCGGCGGGCTGGCGACGTATAACGAGCGGCTGGCACGGGCATTTCGGGAGGCTGGCGATGAGGTGCGGATTGTGACGTTTTCGCTGCAGTACCCGAATTTTTTATTTCCGGGCCAGACGCAATTCAGTACCGAGGCGGGGCCGGCGGACTTGGATATTGAGGTCAGCTTGAACTCGGTGAACCCGCTGTCGTGGCTGCGGGTGGGACGGAAATTGCGGGCGGAGCGGCCCGATTTGGTGATTTTCCGGTTCTGGCTGCCCTTTATGGGGCCGGCGCTGGGCACGGTGGCGCGGCTGGTGCGCGGCAACGGGCACACCCGCGTGGTGGCCATCACCGACAACGTGATTCCGCATGAGAAGCGGCCGGGCGATGGGCCGCTGACCCGCTATTTCCTGAGCGCCTGCGATGGCTTTGTGACAATGAGCCGCAGTGTGCTGAATGATTTGCAAAACCTGGGCTTCGGGCGGAAGCCGGCGCTGTACCGGCCGCATCCGCTGTACGATAATTTCGGGCCGCTGAAATTGAAAAGCGAGGCGTTGGCGGCGCTGAAACTGCCGGATACGATGGGGTATCTGTTGTTTTTCGGGTTTATCCGAGCGTATAAGGGGCTGGATATTATGCTGGAGGCGATGGCAGATAAGCGACTTGCCGACTTGCCGATTAAATTAATTATTGCGGGCGAATTTTATGAAGATGCGGCGCCGTATGAAGAATTAATCCGGCACTATAAATTAGAAGACCGGATTATTCGGGCGACGGATTTTATTCCCAACGAAAAAGTGGTGGATTATTTCTGCGCCGCCGATTTAATTGTGCAGCCGTATAAAAATGCAACGCAGAGCGGGGTGTCGCAAATAGCGTATCACTTTGAGCGGCCCATGCTGGTGACGGATGTGGGCGGGCTGGCCGAATTAATTCCTGATGGCGTGGTGGGCTATGTAGTGCCGCCCACGCCCGGCGCAATTGCCGATGCGGTAGTGAATTTTTATGCGGAGCACCGCGAAGCTGCCTTCGAGGCGGGCGTGCGGGAGCAGAAAAAGCAGTTTTCTTGGCCGGTGATGGTGGCGGCGTTGAAAGAAGTGGCGGCGAAATCGCAATAGGCTGCCGAGCCAGTAATTTGCGACTCCACCCAATGGCATGCGCTGATGAGCACGACAAGCGAAATTCCTTTCGATGATTTTATTGCGGCCTTGCCAACGGAGCGGCAGCAGCCGGCCACGCAAGTCTGGCAACTGGTGCGCCAAGCCGTGCCAGCGGGCTATACCGAGCACATCGGGCCGAAATACCTGGAGTTTCGGGCGGGGGCGCAGATGTACGTTGGGCTGGCTAATCAGAAAAGCCACCTGAGCCTGCACCTGGTGCCGATGTACTTGATGCCTGCCCTGCAGGAGCAGTTGGCGGCGGCGGCCCCCATGCTGAAAATGGGCAAAGGCTGCGTAAATTTCAACAAGATGGAAGAGCTGCCGCTCGATGCGCTGGCTGGGCTGATTGCCGCCACGCCTCTGGCCGATTATGTGGCTAAACTGCAGGTGGGGCGTGGGGCGTCGCGCAAAAAATAGGTTGTCAGGTATTTGTGTGGTAAGCTTTAGCTTGCCGTATTAGCGCTAACACGGCAAGCTAAAGCTTACCGCACGACGCTTTCGCGCACGGCTTGCAATACTTTTTCGGCCGGCAGGTCCTCCATGCAGCTAGTGCCCAGCTGGCAGCTGCCCCGGTAGAAGCACACGCAGTCTTTGTTGGGCTGCACGATTTGGCCGCGGCCGTAGAGGTCGAATTCGTGGGGGTTGAAGATGTTATTCATCAGAATGGTGGGCTTGCGCAGGGCGATGCTGATGTGCATGCCCATGGTTACCTGCGTCACGATGCCGTCCATCTGATTCATCAGGTTGATGAATTGGGGGAGGGGGAAGGTGCCGGGGTAGGCCGCGCCGGTGGCGGCGTGCAGCTCGCGGTTGCGGGCGTCTTCGGCCTCGCCGCCCAGCAGTATGGGCGTGTAGCCGGCGGCTTGCAGGCCGAGGATGAGCTCAATCCACTTGGCGGTGCTCCAGAGGCGGGTGGTCCAGCGGTCGCCGCAGCCGGTGTTGAGGCCGATGCGGGGGCCAGCGGCGGCGGGCAGGGTGCTCCAGTCGTAGCCTTTGTCGTCGTGGGTGTCGAAAACGTATTCTTCGCCCCGGAAATCGAAGCCGCAGAGCTCGAAAATTTCCTGCACGTAGGGCTTGGTATTGGCCTGGCTGATTTGGTCGAAGATGCCGGTGAGGTACTTGTGCTCGGCCAATTGGTTCACGGGCCAGGCCACGCCGTCGTGGGGGCGCAGGGCGTAGCCAAATTTCTCTTTGGCCTGGATGGTGTTGAGCAGGGCGCAGGCTTCCTTCTCCTTGTCGAGGTTGATAACCACATCGAACTCGCGGGCCTGAAGCTGTAGGGCGCTGGCAAAATCGAATTTCAAAATCTCCTCAATCTCACTCTGGGGCAGGATGGCGGGTGTGAGCGTGAGCCAGGTAATGGCGCAGCCGGGCCGCTCCTGGCGCAGGCGGCGCAGCAGCGGCGTGGTCCTGATAACGTCGCCAATGGCCCCGAGCTTGATGATGAGGATGCGCTGCGTGACGGGCGAATACACCGGGCAGCCTTCGCAGACGTAGCCGTGGGTTTTGTTGGGGCGGCAGGGGAGGTCGCCGCGAAAGTGGCGGCAGTCGGGGTGAACAACGGTATCGGAGAGCTGGGGCACGGGGCGGGGAGCGGGGCGGTTGAAGCGTAAAAGTAGCAGACAGTATCGCCCGTAAAAAAAACGCCGCAGCCCCAGGGGACTACGGCGGCTTGCGAAGCGCGGTGGGCGGAGGCTTACAGGCCCACGTTGAACGTGCCGTTGGTGATGGATTTGGATGCTCCGGCCGGGCCAATGCCCGTGAAGGTGAACGTGCCCGTGACGTTTGTCGCCGTGAGGGCCGTGACCACAATAGTGCCCGCGCCAATGGTGTTCTGTCCGCTTGAAGAGGGCAGCGCTCCGGCGTAGTACACGGCGTTAGTAGTGCCCGAATTGGTGCTGTAGGTGGCCGAGGCCCTGGCCGTTGAGCTGAACGTGTACGTTCCCACGGCATTGGGCATTTCTAGTGACAGGTAGTTGGATGTGCTGCCGTTGGTGACGGTGCCGGCCACTGAAACGGTATTGCTGCCCGTTTGCGATTGCACGGTGGTGGTACTCATGGCCGCGCCGTCTACGGTCCAGGCCAGGCCGCGCGCGGGGGTAGGGTCAGCACCGGGGGCACTAGACGAAGAGCAGGCACTGACAGATGCCAGGGCCACTACCGTGGCAGCACGGTAGGAGAGCGTACGGAAAGAAATCATGTAGTGAAAAGGAATAGGTAGTGGAGAAATACGCGGTAACTACAGCAGCGTACGCGCCAAAGGGCGGCGCTACCGCCCCACGTAGCTATGCGGCGTGATGCCGCGCAGCTCCGCTTTCACGCTTTCGCTCACGTCCAGCCCATCGATAAAACCCCCGATGCTGGCCGCTGAGATGGCCTCTCCGGTGCGAGTGAGGGCTTTGAGGGCGTTGTAGGGGTCGGGGTAGGCTTCGCGGCGGAGAATGGTCTGGATGCCTTCGGCCACCACGGCCCAGTTGGCTTCGAGGTCTTTCTGTAGGGCCGACTCATCGAGGGCCAGCTTGCCCAGGCCGCGCTGCAAGGCCCCCAGCGCGATGAGGATGTGGCCGAGCGGCACGCCCAGGTTGCGCAGCACCGTGGAGTCGGTGAGGTCGCGCTGGAGGCGGGAGATGGGCAGCTTGGCGGCGAAGTGCTCCAGCAGGGCGTTGGCCACGCCGAAGTTGCCCTCCGCATTCTCGAAGTCGATGGGGTTTACCTTGTGCGGCATGGCCGAGGAGCCCACCTCGCCGGCCTTGATGGTCTGCTTGAAGTAGCCCAGCGAGATGTACTGCCACACGTCGCGGGCCAGGTCCAGCAATATTGTGTTCAGGCGCTTGAGGGCGTCGCAGTGGGCCGCAAGGTGGTCGTAGTGCTCAATTTGGGTGGTAGGGAAGGAGCGGCTGAGGCCCAGCCGGTCGTTCACGAAGGTGGCGGCGAAGGCGTGCCAGTCGGTGCCGGGGTAGGCTACGTAGTGTGCGTTGAAGTTGCCGGTGGCTCCGCCAAACTTCGCCCCGAAGGGTATCTGGGCCAGTAGCGCCACCTGAGCATCGAGCCGGGCTACGAACACCTCAATTTCCTTGCCCAGCCGCGTGGGCGAGGCCGGCTGGCCGTGGGTGCGGGCCAGCATGGGCACGGCGGCCCACTCCTGAGCGCGGGCGGCCAGGACGTTGCGCACTTCGGCATAGGCCGGCAGCAGCACCCCCATCAGCGCATCGCGGAAGCTGAGCGGGATGGCCGTGTTGTTGATGTCCTGCGAAGTGAGGCCGAAGTGGATAAACTCGATGAAATTGCTCAGGCCAAGCCGGGTAAACTCCTCGCGCAGCCAGTATTCCACGGCTTTCACGTCGTGGTTCGTCACGGCCTCGTGGGCTTTGATGGCCTCGGCATTGGCTTCGGTGAAATGCTCGTAGAGGCCGCGCAACGGCGCGAAAGCCTCCGCTGGCACGCCCGCGAGCTGCGGCAGGGGCAACTCAGCCAGGGCGATGAAATATTCGACTTCGACCAGCACGCGGTAGCGTATCAGGGCCATTTCGGAGAAGCGCGGGGCCAGGGGGGCGGTGGCGCGGGCGTAGCGCCCATCGAGGGGCGAGAGGGCAGTAAGGGGGCTGGGCATGGAACAAAAGTACGGGCTGAACGAGCGGGACAGAACGAAAAAAGAAGGGGAGTTGGCCACTCCGGTCTCCGCTTGCGTATTCCCTCTACTTTCGTTGTTCTTACCTTTGGCGTTGGCGAAGCCGACCACCTTACTGATTTCCGTGCGCATATCCCCCTCCACCAAACGTCTTATTATTGGCATTGTCAGCAGCCTGGTGGCGGTGCTGCTACTGGCTTTTGCTGTGTTTCAGTGGAAGCGCCAGCAGCTGCTGGAGTATGCTTTGAAAGAGGTGAAGGCCAAAGTTGAGCGCAAGTATCCGGTCATTCTCACGCTGGGGCCGGCTCGGTTCGCGGGCTTCAAAACCGTCGAAATCCAAGGCATGAGCCTGGTGCCCCGGGCCACGCCCACCGATACGCTCCTGACGGCCAAGCGCCTGCAGGCCAGCCTGAGCGTGCGCTCGCTGTTTGCCGGCCGGCCGGTATTCAGCGGGCTCGAAATCATGACGGCCCGCCTCACGGCCCGCAAAACGGCCACTTCCGACAATTTCGGGTTCCTGGCCAAAAAGCAGCCGGCCAGCACCGTGCCGCGTGACACCACCAAGGGCACCAACTACGGCCTGCTGCTGAACCGCGCCCTCGAAGCGGCCTTTGATAACGTGCCCGGTGAGGCCGATTTCAAGAATTTCTACGTGAGCTACGTCAGCCCGCACCACACGGCGCTGCTGCGCCTGCCGGAACTGCTTATTAAGGACGGCGACATTTCGGGCCGCCTCACGGCTACCATCGATTCGGTGTCGAACGAGCTGGGCATCAGCGGGCACATCGAGCCCAGCGACTATGCACTCACGGCGCGGGTGTTTGGGGTGGGCGGCTCGGTGCAGCTGCCCTACGTGCCCCGCCGCTTCGGTGCGCTGGTGAGCTTCGACACGGTGCAGGTGCGCCTGGATAGCAAGGATTTCGACAACGACGACACCGGCGGCCGCCTCACGGTGCGCGGCTCGCTGGCGGCGCGCGGCTTCAGCCTCTATCATCCCAAGCTGGCCTCCAACGAGATTGAGGTGAAGCGCGGCTCGCTGGATTTTGTGGCCACGCTGGGCCGCGGCACCATCGCGCTGGAAAAAGGCAGCCAGATTACGGTCAATAAGCTGGTGTTGTACCCCGAAATCAGCGTGCGGATGAAGCCCAGCCGCGCCGTGAGCATCCGCGTGACTTCGGCCGAAACCCAGGCCAACGACTTCTTCTCGTCGCTGCCCACCGGCATTTTCGACGAAGTGCGCGGCACCACCGGCACCGGCACGCTCACCTACCACCTCAACACCAGCCTCGACATGGCCCAGGTGGACAGCCTAAAGTTCGATTCGGGCCTGCGGGGCAATAATTTTCACCTCACCAGCTTCGGCGAGGAAGACCTGAATAAGCTGAACACGGCCTTCCAGTACACGGCCTATAACGACAAGGGCGATTCGCTGCGCACCTTCGCCGTGGGCCCACCCAACCCGGATTTCGTGCCCTACAACGACGTATCGCCCTACCTCATCCACGCCATTACCACGGCCGAGGACCCGCGCTTTTTCTCGCACCACGGCTTCATGGAGCAGGCATTTGTAAAGTCGGCCATCCAGAATATCAAGGAGCGGCGCTTTGCGCGGGGCGGCAGCACCATTTCAATGCAGCTCGTGAAAAACGTATTTCTGAGCCGCCAGAAAACGGTAGGCCGCAAGGCCGAAGAAGCGCTGATTGTGTGGCTGCTTGAAAACGCCCACCTTGCCAGCAAGCAGCGCATGTTTGAGGTCTACCTCAACATCATCGAGTGGGGCCCCAGCAAGTACCGCTGGCCCAGCGGCAAGCGCGGCGTGTATGGCGTGAAGGATGCGGCGCTGTTCTACTACGGCAAGCGGCCCGACGAGCTCAGCCTGCCCGAGAGCCTGTACCTGGCCAGCATCATTCCCAAGCCCAAGTATGCCCGCTACTCGTTTGATGCCTACGGCGACCTGCGCCGCAGCACGCGCTACTTCTTCCGCCTCATTGCCGACATCATGGCCACCCGTGGTCTTATTACCGGCACCGACCGCGAAAACCTGCCCTATTCGCTGCACCTCGGTGGCCCGGCCCGCCAGTACATGGCCTTCGCCGCTCGCCCTGATACCACCCGCGCCACCGTTCAGGCCGATTCGAGCCAGTTTGAGCCCCTCAACCTGATTGACCTGCTGAATACTGGCGCGACCCCCGATGCGGGCGTGAACACCAATGTGCCGGATGCTGAGCCGGCCAAAGCCCCGAAGTAGGGCTTAGAGCAGTTTTCGGATTTGTGTACACCTTAGGAGGCCAGCAGGCAGTAGCGCGAACTTTGTAGTTCGCGTCCCCGCGCCATCAGAGCCGTTCTAATGGCGCGGGGACGCGAACTACAGAGTTCGCGCTACGTGTACACGAACCTGAAAACCGCTCTATAATAAACAGAACGTCAGGCTGAGCTTAGGAAAACCCAACGTTCTGTTGCTCGCTGCTCATTGCTCGCGCTTCGGCCACACCAACGAGGCCAATACGCTCATCACCAGTAGCCCGCCTACTACGCCCAGCGCCACGGGCATGGGAATGGTTATTACGCTTTCGAGCAGAATCTTGGCCCCGATGAATACCAGAATCAGCGACAGGCCGTAGTGCAGGTGGTGAAACAGGCGCATCATGCTGGCCAGCGCGAAGTACATGGCGCGCAGCCCCAACAGGGCAAATACGTTGGACGTGAAGACGATGAACGTGTTGCGCGTGATGGCCAGGATGGCCGGGATGGAATCGGCCGCGAACACCACGTCGGTAGTTTCCACCATCACCAGTACTACGAAAAGGGGCGTGGCAAAGCGCAGGCCGTCCTTGCGGACAAAGAATTTGCCGCCTTCCAGCTGCCGGGTGATGGGCAGGTGGCGGCTCAGGAAGCGGACCACGGGGTTGTTTTCAGGGTCGATTTCGGGGTCGCTGCTGCTCGTACCCATCCGAATGCCCGTGTACACGAGGAACGCGCCGAGCGGGTACATCAGGAAATGGAACCGGGCCAGCAGCGCCGCCCCGGCCAGAATGAACACCGCCCGCAGCAGCAGCGCCCCCAGTACCCCCCAGAACAGGATGCGGTGCTGGTATTGCACCGGAACCTTAAAGTAGTTGAAAATGAGCAGAAAGACGAAGAGGTTATCCACGCTCAGGGCCTTTTCCACGAGGTAGCCCGTGAGCCATTGCAGGCCCGCCTGATGGCCCATGGTGCGGTATACCAGCCCGTTGAAGCACAGTGACAGGACTACCCAGAACGCGCTCCAGCCCAGGGCTTCGCGCATCTTTATCTCGTGCGCCTGGCGGTTGAAAACCAGCAGGTCGAGCAACAGCAGTGCCACCACGAATACCGTGAAGGCCAACCAGAACAGGGGCGTATTTTCCATGCGTATGGTAAGATACGCCGGGGCGGGTGGCTGGTTGGCGCCAGGGCGGCCGGCCGGGTAAAAGGCTTGTCCTTAGCGGCTGCCCACCCGCTTTAGCGGGTGCAGCCAGCTGCTGATTTTCATCTGCAGCACGCCGAAGAAGGCTTCCTGCACAATGCCCTTCGACATCTTGGAGGTGCCCCGGGTGCGGTCGGTGAAGATGATGGGCACTTCCTTGATGCGGAAGCCCAGCTGGTAGGCCAGCCACTTCATCTCAATCTGGAAGGCATAGCCCACGAAGTGAATGTTGGCCAGGTCGATGGCCTGCAGCACCCGCGCCGTGTAGCACTTAAAGCCCGCCGTGGCATCGCTGATGGGCATGCCGGTTATCAGGCGCACATACCAGGAGGCGAAATACGACATGAGCACCCGCGACATGGGCCAGTTCACCACGTTCACGCCCTGGATGTAGCGCGAGCCAATGGCCATGTCGTAGCCCTCTATGGCGCAGGTGTCGTGCAGGCGCAGCAGGTCCTCGGGGTTGTGCGAGAAGTCGGCGTCCATCTCAAAAATATACTCGTAGCCATGGGCCAGGGCCCAGTGGAAGCCGTGCAGATAGGCCGTGCCCAGGCCCTGCTTGCCGCCGCGCACCTCCAGAAACAGACGGCCCGGAAACACGATTTGCAGCCCGCGTACGATGGCGGCCGTGCCATCGGGCGAATTATCATCGACAATGAGCACATCGAAAGCCCGTGGCAACGACATCACCTTGCGGATAATCAGCTCCACATTTTCGTGCTCGTTGTAGGTAGGAATCAGGACGAGGCCTTCGCTCATGGAATTCAAATTGACCCCAAAGATAGGGTTTAGAGGCCCGAAGCTGCATGGCCGAAACGGCTACCCGCTACGATTAGGCTGGCCACCGCCGGCAAATAGGCCGGTGGCTGACAGCCGCCGGGCTAAAACAGGTTAATGTTCAGCCGCTAAGAGGGCTGCCCGCACCCGCGCCTGGCGGATGCAATCGGGCACGCTCACGCCCACGCGCCAGTTGGCCACGGCCACGATGTGTTCGGCTTCGAGGGTGTCGGCGGCGCGGTGGGCGTCGATGATGCGCGCATCGAACTGCGGAATGCTGCGCGGCCAGGCGTAGCGCCCCTGCCAGCGCGGCGCGCCCGTGATGCCGTAAAATTTGCTCAGCTCGGCGTGAACGGCGGCTTTCTGCGCGTCCTCGGGCTGACTGGCGGCGGCTTCGTACTGCGCGCCGCCCACGAAGGTGGTGAAGAGCACCTGCCCGGCCGGCACCCGTTGCGGATATATCGAGCTGGTCCAGATGGAGCCGGCGGCGTAGGGGCCCTCCACTTTGGGGTGCAGCGCCCCGAAGCCGTTGAGCGGGTGCGCCACGGCGGCGCGGTCGTAGGCCGAGAATACGGCCGTCATGGGCGGGTAGTGCACGGCGGCCAGCGCGGCGGCGGCTTTCGGAAATAAGGCCTCCAGCAGCGGCGCAACTGCATAAGTGGGCAGCGCCAGGGCCAGGTGGGAGTAGCCGGGCGCGGCTTCCAGGCCCTGCGGGCCCTTTAACTCCAACTGATAGGTGCCATCTGTGGCGCGGGAAATGGCGGTGACGGCCGTGCCGGGCTGGTAGCTGGTGAGCAGGGCCGCCAGCGTGTCCGGAATGGTCTGGATGCCGTTTTTGAGGGTAATGATGCGGCGGCGGCCCGCGCCTTTGCCGCCCTTCATGAGGCCGCGCAGCACCGAGCCGTGCGCTTGCTCCAGGGCCGTGAGTTGCGGGAAGGTTTTGTTGATGAGCAGCTGCTCGGGGTCGCCGGCGTAAATGCCGGCCATGAAGGGGTTCACGGCGTAGTCCAGGATTTCGGGGCCGAAGCGGCGGCGGAAAAAGTGGGCCACGGTTTCCAGCGGGTCGATAGGCGCGGCGGGCTGGCGGAATTCTTTCAGCAGCTGCCACTTGGCTTTCAGGCTGAAAAAGCCGTTGGTGAGCAGGGTGGGGGGCGAGCCGGGCAGCACCTGGTAGCGGCCGTCGCGCAGCACGTAGCGCTGCTGGCTCACGGCGGCGGCGTCCTCAATCTGGTCGGTGAGGCCGAGGTCGGCGAGCAATTCTTCCAGCTCGGGGCTCAATTGCAAGGAGTTGGGGCCGGTTTCGAGGAGGTAGCCTTCGGGGGTGGCCCAGCTGCGCAGGTTGCCGCCGGGGCGGGTGTCGGCCTCGAACAGGTCGTAGGCCACGCCGCTTTTTTGCAGGTACCAGGCGAGGGTGAGGCCGCTGATGCCGCCGCCGATGATGGCAATTTTCATAGTAGCACGAAAAGTAGTAGCGAGTAGTAGCGCGAACTTTGCAGTTCGCGTCCCCGCCCCGACCGGACAATGCGAACGGCGCGGGGACGCGAACTACAAAGTTCGCGCTACTTCCTTTGTTATCATGACACCAAAAAACAAAGCCATATTTCTGGACCGCGATGGCGTGCTGAACGAGGAAATCGGCACCTATGTGTGGCAGCCGGAAAAATTCAGCATTATTCCCGGCGTGCCCGAAAGCCTGGCCCGCCTCAAAGCCGCCGGCTACCTGCTCATCGTGGTTACCAACCAGGCCGGCATCGCCAAAAAGCTCTACACGGCCACCGAGGTACGCGCCTGCCACGCCAAGCTGCAAGCCGCCTGCAACGATGTTATCGACGCGCTGTATTTCAGCGATGCCCACCCCAGCGTGAGCGAATCCATTCTGCGCAAGCCAAATTCCGGCATGCTGGAAAAGGCGGTGGCCCGCTTCAACCTGGATGTAGCGCAGTGCTGGATTGTGGGCGACCGCCTCCGCGACATGGAAGCCGGGGCCAACATCGGCGTGCGCGGCATTCTGGTGGGGGAGGAGGATACGACATTCGCGCCGCACGTAGCGGACCTGCGGGCGGCCACGGCGCTTATTTTAAAAGCTGTTTGAGTTAATTCTTCTGATTTTAAACGGTGTAGAGACGCATCTTTGCGTCTTGTCGTTGGGCGATTCCCTTCAACGACGAGACGCAAAGATGCGTCTCTACACCGTTTCAGCGGTATTCTTCGCTAACTTAAACAGCTTCTTAGGGCAATGACAGGCACCGAAAAAAAGCCGGGTTGGATAGCCCGAAACCGCAATACCGTTTTTTTGATGGTGTGCGTCATCATTGGGCAGGTGATTTTTTATTTCAACACCACGGCCAATAGCAAGCGCGAAATCGAACGCTACAAAGCCCTGCAACTAGCCGGCCGGGTAGAGAAAATCCTGTCCAATTCGCGGGGTATTCAAAAGGTGAAGCTGGCCACCGGCGAAACCCAGGCGCTGGGCCTGACGGCTGCCGGGCAGCAGTACCTGCAGGTGGGCGATTCGGTGGTGAAGGCGGCGGGCAGCGACAGTGTCACTTTGTATCGCCGGTTTTCGGCTTATACCGAGGTGTCGGTTTTCGGGCCGAGTGCGGCCGATGATACGGGGCTCATCAGGCGTTACCAAATCAAGCGGCCATGACCGTCATGCCGAGCATTCTGCGCGTCAAGCAGATACCGAGGCATCTCGCTCGCTTCGTTGGAACGATTGAGTTACTGCGGCACGCGAGATGCCTCGGCTGCGCTCGGCATGACGTAACAAAAAAGGCCGGCCTCCCATGCGGGAAGCCGGCCTTTCTACTTCAAATTCAAAAGCACTACTGGCGGGCCGCCGGGGTAGCCGTGCTGGCCGTGATGGGCGAGGAAACGCGGTTGGCTTCCTTGGTGCTGCTGTAGGCGGGGCACTTCTGGCGGTTGCAGGCGCCCAGGGAGAGGGCCGCGAAGCCGGCGGCGAGCAGAACGTACTTTTTCATAATTTATATAAAAACGGGTGAGGGGTTGCAGGGTTGGGCTTCAAAGATAAGCAGCCAGCCTAATATATCGCTGCAATTCCCTAACGCCGAAATTGAATTATTCGTACCCGAGGATGCGCATCATGCTGCTGGCTTCCTGCTGGGGCGCAAACACGGTATCGGTGAGGGTGCCGTCTTCGGCGCGGTCGAGGATGATGTGCTGCGGGGCGGGGATGAGGCAGTGCTTGATGCCACCGTAGCCGCTGAGGCTTTCCTGGTAGGCGCCGGTGTGGAAGAAGCCCACGTAGAGCGGCTGCGCATCCTGGGGCTTGCGCTCGGGCAGGAAGGTCTGGTAGATGTGCTTCTCGGAGTTGTAATAGTCCTGCGAGTCGCAGGTGAGGCCGCCGAGCTGGATTTTCTTGTAGGACTTCTCCCAGCCATTGAGGGCCAGCATGATGAAGCGCTGGTTGAGGGCCCAGGTATCGGGCAGGTTGGTGATGAACGAGCCGTCAATCATGTACCAGAGCTCCTTGTCGTTCTGCAGCTTTTCGTCGAGAATGCTGTAGATGGTGGCCCCGCTTTCGCCCACGGTGAAGATGCCGAACTCGGTGAAAATATGCGGTTCGGGCACGCCCTCTTCCTTGCAGATGCGCTGGATGGTACGCAGGATTTCGGCCACCATGTAGGGGTAGTCGTAGTCGGGCTGGATGCTGGTCTGGATGGGCAGGCCGCCGCCAATGTCTATGGTGGTGAGGGTGGGGCACACCTTGCGCAGCTCGCAGTACTTGTGCACGAAGCGGCTCAGCTCGGACCAGTAATAGGACGTGTCCTTGATGCCCGTGCTGATGAAGTAGTGCAGCATGGTGAGCGTGAAGCGCGGGTCGTCCTTGATGCGCTGCTCGTAGATGGGGATGGCGTCGGCGTAGCGGATGCCCAGGCGCGAGGTGTAGAACTGGAAGCGCGGCTCTTCGTCGGAGGCCAGGCGCATGCCCAGGTTCACGTTTTCGCGCACGTGGTCGTGGTAGTACTCGATTTCGTTGGGCGAATCGATGATGGGCATGCAGTTCACGAACCCGTCGTTGATGAGGTCGGCGATTTCCTTCTTGTAGGCCTCGGGCTTGAAGCCGTTGCAGATGATGTGCTTCTGCTTGTCGACCTTGCCCTGGGCGTGCAGGTTGCGGATGATGCTGATGTCGAACCACGACGAGGTTTCGAGGTCAACATCGTTCTTCAACGCCTCCTCCAGCACGAAGCGGAAGTGCGACGACTTGGTGCAGTAAGCGTAGGAATAGGTGCCGGTGTAGCCGGTTTCGGCGATGCCGTCGGCAAACCATTTCTTGGCCCGCTGAATCTGGGAGCTGATTTTGGGCAGGTAGGTGAGGCGCATCGGGGTACCGTACTTTTCCACGAGGGCCATCAGGTCGATGTCGTGGAAGCGGAGCTCGTGGTCCTGAACGGTAAAGTCGGCCGTGGGGAAGTCGAAGGTTTGGGAAATGAGGTCGTGGTACGTATCCATTCGGGTTTTGAAAACGGCAAAAAAGCCCGACCTTTGCGGCGGGCCGTACAAAAGTACCGCCGGGGTCAGGATAACGGCTGGGAACCGATTGTTGTTCTCCCGCTACCCGGCCTCGCATCGTGACGATGGAATATTAGCGACTTGGCTACGGCAGATTCTTCTGCCGCAAGGCAGCGTTTTAATTAATTTTGAATTAAGAATTAACAATTAAGAATTAGCAGTTGCTGCCCTGGGTGCTCTCCTAATTCTTAATTTTTAATTATTAATTCTTAATTCAAAAAACGGTGCCGCCAACCTGCTTACTCAAATTCCCACCCTCCGATGAAACGCATTAAATTACTGGAAGTCCGCTCCGAGCTGGGGGCGGGTACCCGCGGGGCCGGCATGGGCCCCGACGCCCTGCGCGTGGCCTGCCTCAACAAAGGTTCTGACTATTTCCGGCGCTTCAATACAGTGGTGCTGCCCGATTTGAACCAGGTGCTGTTCGAGAAAAACCAGTTCCCGTTCGCCAAGCACATCGACGCCATTTATACCGTGCAGAAGGGCATTGCCGCCGCCGTGGAGCAGACGCTGCGCTTCGGCGAGTTCCCGCTGGTGCTGGCCGGCGACCACAGCAGCGCCAACGCCACCATTGCCGGCATCAAGGCCGCCTACCCGACCAAAACGCTGGGCGTAATCTGGATTGATGCCCACGCCGACCTGCACTCGCCCTATACCACGCCCAGCGGCAACGTGCACGGCATGCCCCTGGCCGCCGCCCTGGGCCTCGACAACCTGAAGCACCAGCGCAACATCCCCGACGCGGAAACCGAGTTTTTCTGGCGGCGGCTGCAAAACCTGGGTGAGCCCGGCCCCAAGCTGCTGCCCGAGCACCTGGTGTACGTGGTGGTGCGCGACACCGAGGAGCAGGAAGACGCCCTCATCGAAGAGCTGGGCATCAAGTGGATTCGGCTGCCCGAAATAAAGGAAAAGGGCTCGCGCCGTCTCACCCGCGAGATTTATGAGCACCTGCGCTTCTGCGACATGGTGTACATTTCCTTCGATGTCGATAGCCTCGATTCGAGCTTCAGCATGGGCACCGGCACGCCCGTGGAGGACGGCCTTTACCTCTCCGAAGCCGAAAATCTCTGCCAGGACCTGCTGGAAAACGAGCGGGTGGTGTGCTTCGAGATGGTCGAAATAAACCCCACGTTGGACAACGGGAATACGATGGCGAAGAATGTCTTCAACATCCTGGAAAAGGCGACGGATGCCATTGAGCGCCGCCTGCGGCTGGAGGAAGTGGTGAGTCGGTAGCGAGCTACCGGACTTGTTCCAGTAGTACCGTGTAGCCTTCCAGCCCCCCGCCGGAATTGTTGAATATCTCGGCTGGCTTGGCCGCAAAGCCCACCACGCGGTAGCCGTTTTCTGCCATAAAGTTGAGAATGGTAGCGGCGGAGGTACGGAAAAATCTAGTAGACAGCTCCGCACTGTTCAACCCCCCGACTAATTGCCCTCCGGTGTCGAAACTTGGGTTGTAGCTGTTTTTCAGCGCGTACAGGTACACTACTACCACTCTGCCGGGCTGGCTGATAGCTGCGGTGGAAGCGGGGGCCTGGGCCTGCGCCGGAGGAGCTAGCAGCAGAAATAAGGAGAAAACAATTATTGTCAGCGCTGGGATGATTCTTTTCATAGGGCGAATTGGATAGAATGCCAGAAATTTTAGAAGGCAATATAGAAAGGCGCAGTATACTCAAATTATCGGGGTGTTGACGTACCAAAGTAGTGATGTATGGTTGAATAAAAACGCCCTGCTAGTGAGCAAGGGCGTTTTTATTAGTTTCAGGACAGCGAATTAGTGAGCCACGCTGAGGCGTGAAGTGATGCGGGCACCACCAGATGTTTCGATGACGCATTGGTACAAGCCCGGCGCTAGTGCGGATGTGGAAAAAGCTTTTAGCTGTTCTCCGTTCATGACTTCCTCATCCCGCATGATGGTAACAACCCTGCGGCCGACCATATCGGTTAGGTAAGCGGATACCCGGCCAGCGCTGACTCCTGAAAAGCGGATGGTGGCCACCTCAGATGCTGGGTTTGGATAGACCTGAACATCGGCGATGACCGGAACTGCCGATGCTGGCGTGTTAGGAGCCGCCGAAAGTTTCCCAGGTCCGGAGCGTAGGTTCATAGCATTGGTATAAGTGGCGCTGCCGCAGAACGATTGCACCGTGGCAATATCTACTTGGGGCAATACGCCGCAGGAGCGAGGCAGCAGTTCGTCAAAACTCGTCACCTCTTGCACCATGACCGGGAATTTCAACACCAGAAGCACGTTTTGTGTCGTTGCCGTGGTATTGCGCCGCCGCAGGTTCAACATGAATTTCAAATAGATGGGATACAGTGAGCCAGGATTGGTATTTCGGGTTGGGACAAACTCGCTGCTGGCCGGGTCCTGAATATTATTGCCGCTTATGTCCAACTCCAGAATGTTATTGCTTAGGCAGTTGGCATCCAGGTAGTCGGTGCGCAGCACATGGGTGGTAGCACTGCTCATGCCCTCGTAGTGCCATGCGGTAGAACCGGCCGGAAAAACGACCGGATATTTGCGACCTTCCTGTAGCAAGGCTACCTGAAAATCCTGCACCTCCAAGCCAGAAGCTGGGTTGATGAGGTATTGAATGGGAGCAGGCACCCGGTACTGATACAGGCGGCGGTTGCGACCGTCGGTATCAACGTAGCCCGACTGTTTTACTTCTACAACGGGCTTGCGCAGCACGCTCAACACGCCCATGGCCTCGTTGTAATACGGGTATTCCTCTGGGGTAGTGATGGTACGGGTACCCGGGTTGTTGAACGTAATGGCTTCGTATAGTGCCGTGGCACTCATGGTGCCGGTCATCTGCGTCGTCATCTCAATGGCCATCGGCTGGATGCTGACCGCCTGAGTCCCGGCATCCTTGCCGCCCCCAAAAAAAGAATCCATGATGCTGACGGCCGTGCCGATGTAGGGCACGGCATTCAGCCCGGCACTCAGGAAGGAGTTGCTCCCAATGGCGGCGGTGAGCTGCTGCACGGCGTTTTTCTTGGCATTGGCATCCGCTACGCTACTCTTGGCCCCTTGGGCGTTGAGCTTGCCGGTGAGCGCCGAGGCATACGAGTTGAGGGTTTTGTAGGTGCTTTGGCCGGCGGTGATGACCCCGTTCGTTTTTTTGAACATATTCACGGCATCATCGAAGGTCGAGCTGGTCGAAGTTGCCCCGGTGCTGCTGTTGGTGCTCATCAGCGTGCCAGTCGTCACGCCCGTTAGCTTGATGTCGGCTTGGCTAATAAGCCGAACCTCAATTTTCAGCTTGGAGTCGAACTGACACACGCAGGGGTCGTATTCCATCGGGAAATCGGCCATGAACCATTTGGTGTCCTGATTCAGAAAACGGACTATGGATGAAAACTCGGAGTTGTCGCGGCCCGGCGAGGTGTTTTCCAGGGCCGTGCCAATGCCTTCGAGCCGGTTCAGGGTGCCGGCCTTTTTTTGCGGGCCGTTGGTGTTGAAAATCAGCTTGATTTCCGCAAACTGGTAGTCCTACACCCGTGCGCCCGTAGCGACGAACACGCGCAACATGCCTGAGTACTTGTTGTAGAGCACCACGTAGGGATTGACCAGGTTGGCCACCCGCGTGCCGCTATCATCATAGCCCAGGTTGCGCTTAATCAGCTCCCAGCCGTCGCCGGGCATATCCTCTTTGCCCAAAATGTGTGTCATCAGCGGATTATCGGACTGCTCCCAGGGCATCCAGATGGCGGTGGCGTTGGGCTGGGCCTGGCAGTTCAGGTTCCACCAGCGGCCGTTGTATTGCTGCCCGTAAGCCCAGTTGAACGTGTTGGTGCGGGCGGGGTACTCCGGGTTGTAAGCCAAGGGTCCGCGTTTACCAGACCAAGGGTTGGTGCTGATGCCTTTTATATCGCAGGGCGCGGCTGGTTGAGCCACTACAGGCTGGGCAAGGGCAATGGATAGGAGCCCCACCATTGTGGGTAAAAAATTCCTCATGATGTTGGTGTGGTAAAAAAGGACGAAAAAAGGCAACCCGTGCTACCTCCGGCCGGAGAAGTAGCAGCCACGCATTGCCCGGAAAAAGCAAAAATCTACCGCACCCGCCGGCCTCGAAAAACGCGATTTATGCGCTTGAAACCGGTCTTGGATTCATAGGTCGAGTAGTCGACCCGGATGGAATCGCGGGTGGTGAGGTAACCAGTGCCGGCCTCGCTCAGGCAATTGAAATCGTCTCTACCGTAGCTGAAATTGACCCCGCGCCAAGTGAGGCTTACGGTGAAGTAGGGCGACTGGCAGCCCCGGCCCAGGTTCCGCAAAAAGTCGTAAGGAATCGGACTGCCGAGGTTGTATGGGTCGGGCCCGGTCAGCACGCGAATGGTGAACGTGTCGCGGGGCGCGTCGCTGTTGCTGCCCAAAAACTTGCCGTAGACGGGGGCGTGGTACAGGGTGCGGGGCACGAGCGTGAGCGTCCGGGTCAGCGTATCGATGCCATCGTCTTTGGGAAAGCAGGCCGTGTTGAGCGGCCGCCGGGCAATGAGCTGCACCGGGAAATCGCCGGCGAAGGTTTCGGGGAAGTAGAGGCTGAACTTCCGTTGGGTAAACACCCGCGGGTCGTTGGCAATGTGCCACTCGTAGGTGGTGTAGGGCGCGCCGGGTCCCTCAAAGGTGATGTCCTGCTTGCTGTAGGCCGTGTCGGGGGTAGGCGTGCCGTAGCTTTCCAGAAATCGAAAGGTGAGCGGGTTGGCTTTGGCCGCCTGGCAGGGGTTGGGCTCGGAATGGTCGGAGCCGGACCGACAACCGGTCCACAGCACGGCGCTACCCAGCAGGGCCAGCACGGAGAGGGTTTTCATACGCATCGATTCAGGGTAGATGAATGAACGATGAGCAAATGTATACCCCCCCCCCCATCATATACAATACCAAAAACGAAATATTTTAATCGATTGCTTTACAAGGCACTCGGGTAATCAGTAGTTGAAGCTGTTTTCGAATTTGTTTGAGGATGCTAAACCGTATTGCTTACCCTCAGAAAAGCACGGTCTGACTGGATTTCAAGGGCTACACCCGGCTCATTATTCCCGGTGGGAGCGGCTCCCGAGGTGACCCGCCCCCCAGCCCGCTGCCTAAGCCGTTGAAGCTACAAAGAGCCACACCAGTAGCTGGTGGGGCGCTGCGGCTACTGTAATGATACTAATTGTCGGTTGTTGTGCAGACAATAAGTAGCGTGTTTTGTGGATGCGAGAACAGACTCTGAAAGCCTTCGGCCAAGAAGTACGCCACTGGCGTGCTAAGCGCCGCCTTTCCCAGGAAGTGCTAGCTGACCAGTGCGGATTTCATCGCACCTATATCGGCCAGATAGAGCGGGGCGAGCGTAATCCTTCGCTGCTTAATGTGCTTACCCTATGTCGCCATTTGGGGGTGTCGCTACCTGAATTTTTCACCCGTTACGAAACCGCACTTGGGACGTTCGCCTAATACCGTGGGGGGCGGGGCCAATACTACCCGCAATGGCTTGGCATTCGAGCGTGGGGCCGACTTGCGTGATGCTTTCACCGACCATCCCCGTTATAAATTGGAT
This sequence comes from Hymenobacter artigasi, assembly GCF_012275535.1. GTDB lineage: Bacteria > Bacteroidota > Bacteroidia > Cytophagales > Hymenobacteraceae > Hymenobacter > Hymenobacter artigasi. Next base: position 23,615 of record NZ_JAAVTK010000022.1, read on the forward strand.
GGCGATAATGTCATTGACCGAGCAACCGACCAGAAGGTGGGGACGTTATTCGAAAAGAATAAGCTCTACAAAAACCTGCTGGAAGCAAAAGACATCGATTACAAGCAAATTTTAAGCAAGAAACTGCTGCCCGATGATGCCTTGCTGGTAGGGGGGATTCTACACATCATTGAAAAGAAATACCAAGCCGGAGCAGGCTCCGTGGATGAAAAGCTGCAAACCTGCCATTTTAAATTGCGGCAATACACCAAGCTGCTGGCACCTTTAGGCATTCGGGTTGCATTTCACTACTTGCTCAGCGATTGGTTCAAGGCTTCTTCTTATCGGGATGTGCTCGAATATATTGAGGAAGTAGGGTGCGACTATTTCTTTCTCGAAATTCCGCTTGAAAGGTTGGGCTTGTAGGCTATGTATTAAGCTAACTGTGGCATATCTGTCAGCGCGTAATTGTTGATGAGCAATTCGCTGATATGGCCTCGGCCCTCGGCTTTGGAATTTATAGTGCGCTTGGCTTGAACTCGTTGTAGCGCAAAGCCGGCGTATAAATCGTCGAAGTAGGAATTTCCCGAGTCCGTGTTCTGTACGTCCGAATTACTCAGTAGCCAGCGGTACCCTCGTGTATCCAGATTACGGCAAAATTCAGCTAGCCGGCACTGAGCGCCATCGTCAAACGTCTCCGTCGCGTAAGCATTGAATAAGGCTGTCTTACTCAGCGGTTTGTACGGCGGGTCAAAATAGAAAAGGCTGTTGGCCGAAACGTGGGGGAGAACTTCGGTAAAGTCACCGTTGAGGATAGTCACGCGGGCTAGTAGTGCGCTATCAGCACGAATGGTAGTGGGATTACAGATGCTGGGACGGTCGTATCGGCCAAAAGGGACGTTGAAGCCGCCCTTGCTATTAACCCGGTACAAGCCATTGAAACAGGTACGATTTAGAAAAATGAGCGCCACCGTATTCCGTAGCGGTGCGAGCGGCCGTTGGTTGAACTCGGCCCGCACCTCATCAAAGTAGGAGCGCCGGGCGTCCTCCGTACCCAACTTGTAGTAGAATTCTTGAATTGTATTCAGCGCCTTAATGAGTTCTTCCGGGCGCTGCTGAACCACTTGGTAAGCCGTGGTTAGGTCGGGATTAATATCGTTGATGACGGCGCGCCGAATGTTGGGATATTGTTGCAACATCCAAAAAAGCACAGCCCCGCCTCCAATGAACGGTTCAACGTAAGTGAGGTCGGTTTCCTGAGCGAGGGTAGCCGGTAGTATCGCCTGAATAGTGGGAATTAACTGGCGCTTGCCACCAGCCCATTTCAAGAACGGCTTTGCGCCACTTACTTCACCAAATAAATCCATACATCGAAGGTACGCAACGGGACGCTTTACATACAATAAGTAGCATTAGTAAAGCGAAAAGCTCCATCAGCGAATAACGGGCCTCCCCGGTGCTTCAAGTTTTGGGGGCTATTCGGCCGGTGCGGGTGGGCTTGGCCGCCTTGGATGCGGGCCCATCTCTCATGCCACTACCACCTGTCGCCCCCGCCACAGCGCCCACAGCCCCAGCGCCGGCCCCACGGCCAGCGGCAGCAGCAGCAGGTGCTGCGGCAGCTGCGGCCCCAGCCAGCCGGTGAGCTGCACGCTGACAATGGTGAGCGCAAAGCCCAGGCAGTTGACAATGGTGAGCGCCGCCCCGCGCGTGTCGGCGGGGGCGTGCCGTGCCACCAGGGTGGAAAGCATCGGCGAATCGGCCACCACCACCAGCCCCCAGAACCCCAGAAAAGCCCCCAGCACTGCCCCCGAGCCCGTGCCCAGCACCAGCACCGAGGCCAGGCAGCAAATGCCCGACAGCGCCAGCGCCCCGGTTGCGACGCGGGCCGGCCCCAGCCGCTGGGCCAGCATCCCCGCGCTCACGCAGGCCAGGCTGCCCCCGCCAATGATGCCAAACGACAGCAGCGGCACCGGCAGCGCCGCCCCCGCGTGCCGGGCATTGAAGGCCGCCAGCACCAGCGGCACGAAGGCCCAGAACGTGTAGAGCTCCCACATGTGCCCGAAGTAGCCAAACGCCGCCGCTCTGAACGCCGGCTGCCGGAACCCCGCTAGAAACGCCGTGAAAGCCGGGCGCGTGCCGGCCCGGCGGTAGGGGCCATCGGGCACCAGCAGCAGCAGGGCCGCGCCGCCCAGCAGCGCCAGGCCCGAGGTAGCCCAAGCCACCGCCTGCCAGGGCAGCTGCCCGCCCACGCTTTTGAGCAGATGCGGAAACGCGGTGCCCAGCACCAGCGCCCCCACCAGCCAGCCCAGCGAACGGCCCAGCCCGGCCTCGTAGTAGTCGGCCGCTATTTTCATGCCCACCGGGTAGATGCCGGCCAGGAAAAACCCCGTGAGTACCCGGCAGGCCAGCAGGCCCGCCACCGGCAGCCCCGGCAGCACCAGCCCCAGGTTGCAGAGCGCCGCTAGCGCCGCGCTCAGGGCAAATACACGCGACGGCGAAAACCGGTCGGCCACAGCCAGCAGGGCAAACGCCAGGGTGCCGGCAATGAAACCCAGCTGCACGGCGCTGGTGAGCGAGGTCACAAAACCAGGCCCCTGGTGCAGGCGCGCCGCCATATCGGGCGCTACGGCATTGCCGGCAAACCACAGCGAGGTGCAGCAAAACTGCGCCCCCACGATGGTGGGAAGAATACGGGACATGAACGGGAGCGGGTGGGAGAGAAGCGGCAAGGTAGCAGCTAGGTTCTGGCCTGGCCGCCCTGCGCAGCGCGCCTCATCCCCCGGCCCCTTCTCCGAAAAGGAGAAGGGGAGCCAGGGAGGCGCGCTCAAAAAGCATCTCTGAAGCTCGTTGAACGCACCCCTTCTCCTTTTCGGAGAAGGGGCCGGGGGATGAGGCGCCCGCGGAGGGCGACCAGGCCAGAACCTAGCTGGCCGCAGTTTAGCGCGTAGCTACGTGCCGCTGGTGGGGTGAGTCTGCGACTCACGGCCACCGCACGGCCAGGCAGTGCCGCACCACCTGGGCCAGGCGGCGAGCTGCAAACTCGCCTCACCAGCAGCCAGCAGTTACGCGCTGCGCGCTAAACTGCGGCCAGCGCTACGGCTACCCCGTACCAGCCCGTACCTTTGCCCCGTGCAACAGTTAGAAAACTCCCTCAAAACCGCCCTGCAAGCTGCCGCGCAGGCCGTATTCGGCGTAGAAATTCCCGCCGCCAGCCTCACGCTCCAGCCCACGCGCAAGGAGTTTGCCGGCAGCTTCACCCTCGTCACGTTTGCGCTCACCAAAGTGCTGGGCAAAGGCCCCGAGCAAATTGGCCAGGCCCTGGGCGAATGGCTGCAGGCCAACGAGCCCCGCGTGAGCGGCTTCAACGTGCTGAAAGGCTTCCTCAACCTCGAAATCGCCGATGCTGAGTGGCTGGCCGTGTTCGAGCAGCTGCGCGCCCAGCCCGCCACCGCCCCCGTGGCCACAGACGGCCCGCAGAATGTGGTGGTGGAGTACTCCTCGCCCAACACCAACAAGCCCCTGCACCTGGGCCATTTGCGCAATAACTTCCTGGGCTACTCAGTGGCCGAGATTCTGAAAGCCACCGGTGCCACCGTCACCAAAGCCAACCTGGTGAACGACCGGGGCATCCACATCTGCAAGTCGATGATTGCCTACCAGCACTTCGGCCAGGGCGAAACCCCCCAAAGCGCGGGCCTGAAGGGCGACCACCTCGCCGGCAAGTACTACGTGCTGTTTGAGAAGCACTACCGCGAGGAAATCCGCCAGCTCGAAGCCGAAGGCGTGACCAACGAAGTAGCCAAAAAAAGCGCCCCCCTCATGGCCGAGGCCCAGCAGATGCTGCAGGCCTGGGAAGCCGGCGACCCCGAAGTAAAAGCCCTCTGGAGCCTGATGAACGGCTGGGTGTACGAAGGCTTCGACGCCACGTACAAGAACATTGGCGTCGATTTCGATAAGTTTTACTATGAATCGGGTACCTACCTGCTGGGCAAGGAGCGGGTAGAGGAAGGCTTGGAGAAGGGCGTGTTCTTCAAGAAGGAAAACGGCTCGGTGTGGGTCGATTTGCAGGCCGAAGGACTTGACGAAAAGCTCCTGCTCCGCGCCGACGGTACCAGCGTCTACATCACCCAGGACCTGGGCACGGCCGAGCTGAAGTACCAGGATTTCGGCTACGACAGCAGCATCTACGTCATCGCCGATGAGCAGAACTACCACATGCAGGTGCTGCAGGCCACGCTCAAAAAGCTGGGCAAACCTTATGCTGATGCCATTCACCACCTCAGCTACGGCATGGTGGATTTGCCCTCCGGCAAGATGAAATCGCGCGAAGGCACCGTGGTGGACGCCGACGAGCTGGTGCGCGATGTGGTGGCCGCCGCCAAAGCCGCCACCCTCGAAAAAGGCAAAACCGAAGGCCTTTCTGATGCCGAGCTGGAGGAATTGTACCACATGCTGGGCCTGGGCGCGCTGAAATATTACCTGCTGAAGGTGGACCCCAAAAAGCGCATGCTCTTCAACCCCGAAGAGTCGGTGAACCTGGAGGGCGACACGGGGCCGTTTATTCAGTATTCGCACTCGCGCACGGCGGCCGTGCGGCGCAAAGCAGTAGAGCTGGGCGTTGACGAAACCGCCGACTGGGCCAGCGTGACCGAGCTGCACAGCGCCGACAGCGAGCTGATACAGGAGCTGGCCCGCTACCCGGCCGTGGTGGCCGAAGCCGCGAAGAATCTGTCGCCCGCCGTGGTGGCCCAATACGCCTACGACCTGGCCCGCAACTACAACCGCTTCTACGCCAAAGTGCCCATCTTCGCCGAAACCGACCTGGCCAAGCGCAACCTGCGGCTGGCCCTTTCGGCCCGCACCGGCGAGCAGCTGAAAGCTGCCTTCGGCCTGCTGGGCATTCAGGTGCCCGAGCGCATGTAAGAACCGGGTTAACGCTGCTCAGAACGTCATGTCGAGCGCAGCCGAGACATCTCGCATGCTGAAGTAATCAAATCCGTTTGCACGATTGATTTGCTAACACAAGCGAGATGTCTCGGCTGCGCTCGACATGACGGCCATTTTCCCTATCGACATCCAACGTATGAAAAGCATTGCCGTTTACTGCGGTTCCAGCGCCGGAACCAACCCAAATTACATTACACAGGCGCAGGCCCTTGCCAAAGCCATGGTGGCCCAAAACCTCACGCTGGTGTATGGCGGGGGCCGCGTGGGCCTCATGGGCACTATTGCTGATGCCGTGCTGGACTTCGGCGGCCAGGTAATCGGTGTGATTCCCGACTTTCTGGATGCCAAGGAGCTGGCCCACAAGGGCTGCACGGAATTGCACGTGGTAAAATCGATGCACGAGCGCAAGCTGATGATGGCCGACCGCGCCGATGGCTTCATCGCCATGCCCGGCGGCTACGGTACCCTCGAAGAACTGTTCGAAGTGCTGACCTGGGGCCAGCTCGGCCTGCACCAGAAGCCCGTGGCCCTGCTGAACGTGGACGGCTACTACGACCTACTCCTGCAATCCCTCGACCGCATGCGCGACGACCAGCTGCTGCGCGCCGAAAACCGCAACCAGCTCCTGCAATCGGCCAGCCCGGAAGAGCTGCTAGCGCAGATGACGGCTTACCAGCCGGTGCAGCTGGAGAAGTGGCTCACGCCGCGCACCACGTAGCGTACCGTGAACTCTGCGAGTCCGCGCTTCTGAACGGATTATCGAAAGAGCCTGCCACGCGCGGACGCACAGAGTCCACGGTACAGGCAGTCCAAAACCCTGCTGGCCTTCGTACGGTTACGCACGCAACTGCGCACTTTATCACTTTCAATTCATGAACAAGTCACTTCTCCTCACACTGGCCACTGCCGCTACGGCCGTGGTTTTCATCGCCGCCAAACCAGCCGCTCCCACCGCCATGACTGAAACTATGGAAACCGCCGCCCCCGCCTCCGTCTACGATTTCACCGTGAAATCCATTGATGGCAAGGACGTAAAGCTGAGCCAGTACAAGGGCAAGAAGCTGCTGATTGTGAACACCGCTTCGGAGTGCGGCTACACCCCGCAGTACAAGGAGCTGGAGGAGCTGTATAAAAAGCACGGCGACAAAGTGACCGTACTTGGCTTTCCGGCCAACAATTTTGGTGGCCAGGAGCCCGGCACCGAGGCCCAGATTGCCACCTTCTGCGAGAAGAACTACGGCGTGACGTTTCCGCTGTTCAGCAAGGTGTCGGTGAAAGGCATTGATACGGCTCCGCTGTTCAAATTCCTGGCGGATAAAACCAAGAACGGGACCGTGAGCGACGTGCCCACCTGGAATTTCTGCAAATACCTGGTCGATGAAAAAGGCCACGTCCTGAAGTTCTACCCCTCGAAAGTGACACCCCTGAGCCCCGAGCTGCTGGCTGATATCATGAAGTAATTTTTGTGCGGTAAGCTTTAGCTTGCCGTCACTGCTAACTATTCCGAACGCAGCCCAAGCTACCGCCCGGTACCTTGGGCTGTCTGTTTTCCTCCTTGTTTGCCGTTCCTTTACGGCAAGCTAAAGCTTACCGCACCCCCATGTCACCCTGGATTTCTGCATTCCGTCCCCGCACCCTGCCGCTGGCCCTGGCCAGCATCCTCACCGGCGGCTTTCTGGCCCAGGCGGCCGGCCACTTCAACGGTCTGGTTGTGGGCCTGGCGGCCCTCACCACCATCCTGCTGCAAGTGCTCAGCAACCTGGCCAACGACTACGGCGACTCCCAGAACGGGGCCGACAGCATCCACCGTCAGGGCCCGCAGCGCGCCGTGCAGAGCGGGGCCATCACCCCCGCCCAGATGAAGCGCGGCATGTGGATTTGCGGCCTGCTGGCGCTGGGCAGCGGCCTCGCGCTGCTGTGGGTGGCGCTGGGCGCGGCGGGGCTGGGGCTGTTTCTGGCGTTTGTGGCGCTGGGGCTGGCGGCCATCTGGGCGGCAGTGAACTACACGGCGGGCAATAATCCCTACGGCTACGCGGGCCTGGGCGACATTTCGGTGTTCCTGTTTTTCGGTATTGTGGGCGTGTGCGGCACGTATTTTCTCCAAACCCGCACGCTGCCCCTGCAAGTGCTGCTGCCGGCTGCCGCGCTGGGCTGCTTCGCCACGGCGGTGCTGAACGTGAACAACATCCGCGACATCAACTCCGATGTGCTGGCCGGTAAAATCACCATTCCGGTGCGGCTAGGGCCTATTTATGCGCGGCGCTACCACTGGCTGCTGCTGGTGCTGGGCCTGGGCTGTGCCACAGTGTTTGTGGCGCTTACGTACCATTCGCCGTGGCAGTGGCTGTTTGTGCTGGCCGCGCCCTTGTTTGCCTTCAACGCCCGGCAGGTGTGGCAGCGGCAGGAATCGATGCAGCTCGACCCGCTGCTGAAGCAGATGGCGCTGAGCACGCTGGTGTTCACGGTGCTGTTTGGGGTGGGGCAGGTGGTGGGGTAAACGGCCGGAAAATTAATTGGGGCCGCCGGTATATCTTTCCTGTCCAATGCCCGGCATATTTAGCCCTCAGTCAAGGTAGAATTCCTTGCCGGAAGAGGCGTGTAAGATGCTCATTGAAAAGTAGTTGCTGCTATTGAATAGCAGCAGTTAGTCGTCTCAGCCACCCCGCCAATGCAGCTGCCCAACGATTTTTTCGACAATCCCGCCCGCGATGCGGCCGAGCTGAACCAGCGCCTGACGGCGCATATAAACAGCTACAACAATACGCCGCTGGCGTCGTGTAGCGGTCTGAGCCCCAACCAGATGGCGGATGCGTTGTACCGGCCGCTGTCGGCCGCAGCGCCCGTGCGCCTGCAAAGCCCGCTGTCCGATGCCGTGCTCGACCAGGTGCCTTTTTTTCGGCAGGTGGAAGAACTGCTGCGGCTGGTGCAGCGTGAGAAAATCATCAAACTCACCGCTACCGGCGCACTTCCCCGCAAGTTTGTGCAGGAGTTGTACGAGCATGGGCTGATGCGCAGTAAATATGTGGATGAGGGGTTTATAAAGCTGAATCGGGAGTTTGACTCTCCCTTCATCGAAACCGTGCACTACCTGGCCCACGTAGCCAAGCTGGTGAAGAAGCCCTTGGGCAAGCTCAGCCTCACCAAAAAAGGGGAAAGTCTGCTGGTTGCCGGGCAGCGCCCCGAGCTGTTCCGGCTGGTGCTGGAGGTGTTTACGGGCCGGCTGCACTGGGGCAGTTTCGACTCGTTTGGCAGTGGCAAATCGGAAGTAGGGCAGCTGGGCTGGAGCTTTTGCGTGTATTTGCTGGCCCGGTTTGGGCAGCAGCCCCGGCCCTTTTCGTTTTATGTAGACAAGTACGTGCTGGCCTTCCCCAATTTTCTGGAGGAGCAGCCTCCGACGAATTACTGGACGCCAGCCACCTTTGTAGACCACCTTTTCAGCAGCCGGGTACTGTATTGCTTTGGCAAGTGGTTTGGCCTGGTGGAAATCGAAAATGACTCGTTGGAGGTAGGCGATGGGCCAGCCACCGTCAGTGCCAGCCCGGTGCTGTCGCAGCTGTTCATTGTAAGCCCGGGAGGCAAAGGATAACCGGATTTGTCGGTAGGGCGGAGGGGTATATAATCTGCTGAGGACTCCTGTAAACGCCTAGTAGCAAGACGAATACCGCAGGAAATACCCGAAAAATCCTTCTGGGGAAGTATTGTTAAGTACTTGTGCAGAAGGAATCGTATGCGCCGGTCCGACCGCCCTAGGCGGTCTGACCGGTTGAAGCACCCCTGATTTCGTCCTCACGACAACCGGTCAGACCGCCTAGGGCGGTCGGACCGGCGCATACGATTCCTTCTGCACAAGTACTTAAATCAGCCTTTCTCCAACGCGAAGAAGCCTCCGCTGCATGTGCAGCGGAGGCTTCTTCGCGTTGGGAAATGCGGCTACTCAGCCGCGCCAGTTTCGGCAGAGCTGCTAGTTTCGCTCGGAGTGCCGCCTTCCGGCTTGGGGCCGCGGCTGCGGTTGCGGCCACCACGGCTGCGGCGGCGCTCGCCGTCGGCGCGGGGTTCGCTGGTTTCCCCTTCGGGCCGGGGCTCGCGGGGCGGGCGGCTTTCGCCTTCGGCGCGGGGCTCACGCGGGGGGCGCGGCTCGCCTTCGGGGCGCGGGGCACGCGGCTCACGCGGCGGGCGGGCTTCACCTTCGGGGCGCGGGGTGCGCTCGGGGCGGGGGCCCCGGTCGCGGCGCTCTTCGCCTTCCGGGCGCGGTGGGCGCTGGTAGGGCACAGTGGGGGCGTGGCCGGCATCGAGGGCCGCCAAGGCGTTTTTGGCGTTGGCGAGGCGCTCCAGGTGCTTGGGGTCTTTGGGGTCGGGGGCATCGCGGCGGGGCTTGCCGCCATCGCGGCCACCGTCACGGCCGCCACCGCCACCTTCGCGGCGCGGGCCACGGTCACCTTCGGGGCGGGGGGGCCGGTCGCGGCTGCCACCGCCGCCACTACCGCCACGAACCGGGCGACCGCCAATTTTACCACCCAGGCCGGCGAAGCGCTTGGGGTCGAACTCGGGGGCCGGACCCAGGCCCAGCTCCTCGGTGATGGCGCGCTTTTCGAGGTCGCGCTCAATGAGCTTCTCAATCTTCAGCACCCGGTCTTGGTCCTGGTCCGAGATGAAGGTGATGGCCGTGCCTTTGGTGGCGGCGCGGGCGGTGCGGCCGATGCGGTGCACGTAGTCCTCGGCGGCGCGGGGGATGTCGTAGTTCACCACGTGGCTCAGCGAGTCGATGTCGATGCCGCGACTGAGCACGTCGGTGGCTACCAGGATGGGGAACTGCTTGTTTTTAAAAGCGCGCATGATTTCCTCGCGCTCTTCCTGGGTGCGGTCGGAGCTGATGCCGCGGGCCTCGATGCCGAGCTTGTTCACGGCTTTCACGATGCCGGCCACGGCCGCTTTCTGGCTGGTGAAGAGCACCATGCTCTGCACATCCTGGGTTTTGATGATGTGCTCGAGGACGTAGATTTTCTGGCGGTCGAAGGCCATGTACAGCTGCTGGTCGATGCCGGCGGCGGGCTTGGACACGGCCAGGCGGATTTCCTCGGGATTGTTAAGAATCTGCTGCGAGAAGTCGCGGATTTTGCTGGGCATGGTGGCCGAGAACAGCAGCGTCTGGCGCTCCTTGGGCAGCTGGCGCACGATGTTGAAGATGTCATCACTGAAGCCCATGTCCATCATCTTATCGGCCTCGTCCAGCACCAGGTACTTAATCTGGTCGAACTTTACGTAGCCCATCTGCAGGTGCGCGATGAGGCGGCCGGGGGTGGCAATGATGATGTCGGCCCCCGAGGTGAGGGCGCGTTTCTGCTGCTCCCAGTTCTCCGATTTGCCGCCGCCATAAATGGCTATTGAGCTGGCTTCCACGTAGTAGCCGAAGCCCATTACCTGCTCGTCAATCTGGGTGGCCAGCTCGCGGGTGGGCACCAGAATGAGGGTAGTGGTGTGGCCGTGCTTGGCGTGCGAAATCTTGTCGAGCAGCGGCAGCAGGTAGGCGGCCGTTTTGCCAGTGCCGGTTTGGGCGCAGGCAATCAGGTCTTTGCCTTCAATGATTTTAGGAATGGCCTGCTCCTGAATGGGGGTAGCCTGCTGGTAGTTCATGGCGTCGATGCCAGCGAGCAGGTCGTCGTGGAGGTTGAATTCGTGAAACGTCAAGGTTCAGCTTATTAGAGTTGTAAAAGGGCTGACCTTGATGCTTGGGCCAGCAAACCGCTTGATTTGAGGTAAAGATACGGCCGGCGGCGCACCTCACCCCCGGCCCCTCTCCCGCGGAGAGGGGTGCCTGACGATTCTCGTTGCACATGCTTTAGCTTGTGCCCTGTAGTGCCGTATTGTGCAACAACACACAAGCTAAAGCATGTGCTACAACCTAACGTCGTCAGGCTCCCCTCTCCCTAAGGAGAGGGGCCGGGGGTGAGGTACCTCGGCTACGCTCGGCATGACGTTCTTTGAAGCCTCCATCAGCTTCTCACCCCATGCCCGCCCTCGACCGTTTCTCTGCCCAGGCCGCCGACTACGCCCGCTACCGCATTGCTTATCCCGCCGAGCTGTACGACTGGCTGCTGCCCCAGGTAGAAAGCCGCGAGCGGGCTTGGGACTGCGCCACCGGCAACGGCCAGGTAGCGGCCGTGCTGGCCGATTCATTTATCCGGGTTGATGCCACCGACCTTAGCGACAACCAATTGGCGCAGGCCCCGCCGCGCCCCAATATCCACTACCAGCGGGCTACCGCCGAGCACACGCCCTTCCCCAACCAGCGCTTCGACCTGATTACCGTGGCCCAGGCCGTGCACTGGTTCGATGGCCCAGCCTACCACCGGGAGGTGCGCCGCGTGGCCCGGCCCGGCGCAGTGCTGGCCGAATGGGGCTACCAGCTGTGCCGCCTCGAAACCCCCGAATTAAACCAGGTGCTCGACGAGTTTCACGATGTGACCTCGGGCCCTTACTGGGACACCAACCGCCGCCACATCGAAAACGAGTACGCCGACCTGCCCTTCCCGTTTGCCGACGTGCGGCGGGCACGCTTTGCCGTGGAAAAGCACTGGATGGCCGACGACATGCTAAACTACCTGCGCACCTGGTCGGCCACGGCCAACTACGCCCGCCAGCACGCCGGAGCCGACATGGTGGCCCTGGTGGCCGAGGAGCTGACGCAACTGTGGGGTCCCCAGCCGCGCAGCATCACGTTTCCGGTTTTTGCGCGGGCCGGGCGGGTAGAATAAATCGGCCCGGCCGGCGTTGGCGGGCCGTTCCACTTTTCCCGGCCGATGAATTTACTGCTTACCCAAGTGCGCGCCACGCTGCTGTTCTACCGCAGTGTCGCCCCGTTTATGCTGGGCGTTTCGGGCCTGTTGCTCGGAGCCGCCATGGTGTCGGCCATGCAGGAAGGCTTCACCCGCAACCTCGTGTTCCGGTTGCTGCTGCTGAAGCTGGCCACCGCGCCGGTGGTGTGGTACCTGTCGGAGCAGCTGCGGCCGGGGCAATACTGGTTTTATTTCAACCTGCATATCTCGCGCCGCCAGCTTTGGGCAAGCATGGTGGGCCTGGATGCCGCGCTGTTTCTGGGCGGTGTGGGGCTGGTGCTGGCGGTGATGTCATGAGGAATATTGCCCCAAGTCCAACCGGCCCGCAGGTGCTGGAGGCCGACGGTATTCGCATTGCCTTTGGCGGGCGGGAGGTGTTGGCCAGCATCTATCTGCGGGTGCAAACCGGCCAGATTGTGGGCCTGCTGGGCCGCAACGGCAGCGGAAAGTCGGTACTGCTCCAAACCATTTTTGGAGCCCGCGCCGTGGCCGATGCTTCGGTGCGCGTGAACGGCCGGCGCGTGGTGCCGGCCTTCCGCCAGCCGGGCCTGCTCAACTACCTGCCGCAGGAGCCGCTATTGCCCACCTCGCTGTCGCTGGCCCGGGCGGCCCGGCTGCTGGGCGTGGATATTGAGCGGGCCACGGCCCGGTTTCCGGAGCTGCGCCCGCAGTTTGGCCGGCGGCTGGGGGAGCTCTCGGGCGGGTCGGCGCGGCTGGTACAGGCGCTACTGCTGCTGCACGCCAATACGGCTTTTTCCTTGTTCGATGAGCCGTTTTCGGGCGTGATGCCGGTGCACGTCGAATCCCTGGCTGAGGAAATGCAACTGATGAAGCAGCACAAGGGCCTGCTCATCACCGACCACCGCTACGCCGAGGTGCTGCCCATCTGCGACGTGGTGTACCTGCTGCACCAGGGCCGCCTGCTGCGGCTGGATGGCGACGTGCGCGAGCTGCTGCGCGACTACGGGTATCTGGTGAGCTGAGGTTTTAGCCGTGGCGCGTAGCTTGCCGCTTTTCCAGCCTGCCTGCTATGTTGTTGCCACTTCCCTTCGCCCACCTCCGCGTCCTTGAGCTCGCCTCGGTACTGGCCGGCCCGCAGGTGGGCCAGTTTTTTGCCGAGCTGGGGGCTGAAGTTCTCAAAATAGAAAGCCCCGCCGGCGACGTCACCCGCACCTGGAAAACCAGCGCCGAAACTGCTGCCACGCCAGGGGCTGAGGCATCTTCAGTGTCAGCCTATTTCTCGGCCTCCAACTGGGGCAAAAGCTCATTGGTGCTCGACTTAACCACTACCGCCGGCCAAACCGAGCTGCGCCGTCTGGTGACCTCGGCCGACATCGTGCTGGCCAGCTATAAGCCCGGCGATGCGGAGAAGCTGCGCGCCGACTACGCCACGTTATCGAAAGAAAATCCGCGCCTCATTTACGGCCACCTCACCGGCTACGGCCCCGATAATGCCCGCGCCGGCTACGATGCCGTGCTGCAGGCCGAAGCCGGGTTCATGAACCTCAACGCCGCCGGTCCCGGCCAGCCGCCCCAAAAAATGCCCGTGGCGATGGTGGACTTGCTGGCTGCCCATCAGCTGAAGGAAGGGCTGCTCACCGCGCTGTTTCAGCGGGAGCGCACCGGGCGCGGGGCCCTGGTGCAGGTGAGCCTGCTCGATAGTGCCCTCGCGGCCCTGGCCAACCAGGCCGCCACCTATCTCGTGACCGGCCACGACCCGCAGCCGTTGGGCTCGGGCCACCCCAGCATCGTGCCCTACGGCACCGTGTACCGCGCCGCCAATGGCCGCCAGCTGGTGCTGGCCGTGGGCTCCGACGGCCAGTTCCGGCAGCTGTGCGCCGCGCTGGGCCAGTCCGGATGGGCCGTCGATGCTCGCTTTGCTACCAACGCCGCCCGCGTGGCCCATCGCGCCGAACTGGAAAACAAGCTCACCGAAGCCATTGCCGCCGTGGATGGCGACGCGCTGCTGGCCGACCTGGAGCGCCGCGCCGTGCCCGCCGGGGCCGTGCGTTCGGTGGGGGAGGCCCTGCGGTTGCCATCGGCGGCGGCAATGCTGCTGCCGACGGTTGGGTCGGGCCCGGTCGGGCTGCGCACGGTGGCGTTTCGCAGCTCGCAGTGGCCGGAGGTGGCTGAGTTGAGCGCACCTCCGGCATTGGGGACGGCAAATGCTACGGGTTTCGGCACGGTTTCGGCGGATATGGCTGAAACTACGGGTGGGGTAGGCGACGTACCTACCCTGATGCCCAGTTGAGGGCGCACGGCGGCTGCCAGCCCAATCCGGTTGCAGCTGGATAGCCCGCATCGTTGGCAAGACTACCCCATAATACCCTGGTCCCGCCACCGTAGTGGGCGTGCAATTCTTTTCTCTCATGGCCAAAAAAAACACCCCGAAACCCGTCGCTCCCAAGCTGTTCAGCCCTGCCGATGTGCCGCCGGTGCCCACCGAGCTGCCCCCGCCCGTGCCGCCGCGCAAACGAACCGCCCGCCCCACCCAGCCGGCGCGAACCAAGCCCGCCAAAGCCACTTCGGTCAAAGTCACTGCGGCTAAAGCCAACCCCGCTGCCGACGCGCTGGCGCACTCCGGGGCCACCGCCACCGACAACCGCCCCACTGCCGAGGCGGGCTCGCCCACGGAAGCCCCGGCCGACCGCCTAAACCAGATTTTTGAGGGCCTTAAGCAAAAATCCACGGCCAAGCAGGCTATTTACCGCAACACGCTGGCGGCGTTCGATTGCCTGCGGCTGGTGTCGCAGGAGCTGGTGGTGGAGCTGAGCCGCAAGCTCACGCCCCTCGATTCGAGCGTGGTTATCGAGTATCGTTCCATCAACGACATGGAATTTCACATCCGGTTTTCGGGCGATTTGCTGGTGTTTGTGCTGCACTCCAACATCGTCACCTTTCCCGATGACTACGGCCCCATGCCCAGCAAATATGTCGAATCGGACTTCCGCCGCCGCTTCTTCGGCCACATCATGGCCTACAACTTCATGGCCGATAGCATCAAGTACCAGCGCCTGAACGACCCCGGCTATCTCGTCGGCCGCCTGCTTGTCAATATCGAAAACCACTACTTCCTCGAAGGCGTGCAGCAGCTCGAATTGCCCGATAACGACATGATTGACAATATTATCACGCCCGATATGATGAAGCTATTCGTGGAAAGCGCCATGATTGCTGCTGTCAACAACGACCTTATCGCCCCGCCGCTGCCCGAAATCCAGAAAATCAGCGTGAAACAGAAGCTGGAAAACCAGCAGGTGAGCCGTGGCAGCAAAGTGGGCTTCAGCTTTTCGGCCCAGCAAATTATCTGAACCGCAGATTCGTCGGATTTTGTGGACGATGATATCACCAGAAAAGGCTGCCATTTGGCAGCCTTTTCTGATAACAGTGAGTAGTCATTCTTGGAGCTGGATTTAGTCGTCCACAGAATCCGACGAATCCGCGTTTCAGATACCGTAGCCCACCTTCTGGCGCACCTTAGCCAGCACGCTGGCACCGTACTCCTGCGCCCGCCTGGCACCAATGGCTAGCGCCGCGTCCAGCTCGGGCAGGTTATTCATGTAGAAATCAAACCGCTCGCGCTCCACGGCAAAACGGCGCAGAATCAACTCATACAGTTCTTTTTTGGCGTGGCCGTAGCCGTAACCGCCAGCCAGGTAGTTGGCGCGCATCGTCTCAATCTCGGCGGGCGAGGCCAGCAGCGAGTACAGCTTGAACGTCACATCCGTGTCCGGATTCTTGGGCGCTTCGAGCGGCGTGCTGTCCGAAACAATGGTTTTGATGGCCTTCAACAGTTCCTTCTCAGGCAGGAAGATGTCGATAGTGTTGCCGTAGCTCTTGCTCATCTTGGCCCCGTCGGTGCCGGGAATGGTCATCAGCTCGGCATCGACGCGGGCCTGGGGCTCCACGAGCGTCTCGCCGTAGCGGCTGTTGAAGGCTTTGGCAATGTCGCGGGCAATTTCGAGGTGCTGAATCTGGTCTTTGCCCACGGGCACGATTTCGGCATCGTAGAGCAGGATGTCGGCCGCCATCAGCACGGGGTAGGTGAAGAGGCCGGCGTTCACGTCCGACAGCTTGTCGCTCTTGTCCTTGAAGCTGTGCGCGTTGGCCAGCATGGGGTAGGGCGTGAAACAGCTCAGGTACCAGGTCAGCTCCGTTACCTGCGGCACGTCGGACTGCCGGTAGAACAGGTTTTTTTCGGTGTCGAAGCCGCAGGCCAGCCACGCGGCGGCCACGGCGTAGGTGTTGGCGCGCAGCACGGCGGGGTCGCGCACGGTGGTGAGCGAGTGCAGGTCGGCAATAAAATACAGCGAGTCGTTGGCCGGGTTTTTCGACAGCTCGATGGCGGGCAGGATGGCCCCGAGCAGGTTGCCGAGGTGCGGCCGGCCAGTGCTCTGGATGCCGGTAAGGATGCGGGACATGGATAATTAGAAGTGTGAATTAATGGCCTGCCTGATTAGCGCGACGCACGTATTCGGGGAAATTTTCAAAGGTGGCTGTGCCGGATTTAACGGCTTGCTGTAGCTCAGGCCAGCGGGACAGTTCTTCGGCCAGGTCCTGGCGGTCATCCTTGCTCCATTTCTTGAAAGCATTCGGGCCTAATATAAACTCTTTATCGCCCCGGCGGCGTAGCAGGTATGTGGCAAAGGAAACCGTTGTGCTCCCAATGGGTTCGGCGGTATGAAAAAGGGCCAGTTGCAGGTAGCCGGAAGTGTCGGCGTATTCGATGAACGTGTTTTCGGCGTGATAACTGTGTACGCCAAATTCAAAATCGAAATTCCCGGCAGGAACCAGCGTGTGACTGTTGATGGTGAAAGACCTAACTTCTTTGGCTGAAAATTGAAGATTGTTGCCAACGTATAAGGTGGTTTCACCACGCGTACGGAAGCTCAGCTTGCCCTCTCCCACAGAACCATTGGCCAAGGTATATGAACCAGGACCACGCAAATAGTCAACGATATAAGACGTGAAAAACCCGTGCGCTATGCTGCCGCAGGTGACCAAAAAACCAGCAGTTACAATGAGGATTTTTTTTCGCATAGCACACAAAATTATACGCTCACATTTTCCACGGCCTCTTCCTGAAGCTCGGTGGTTTCTTCCTGGCCCAGGTACCTATCAATCAGAAAATGTGCTAGGTAGAGCACCGGCGTGAGCAGAATAGCCGCCGCAAATTTGTACCAGTAGTTGGTGTTGGCCACTGAAATAACCTGGTCCATTGTCCAGTTACCGAACACGTAAAAAGCCACGTATAGCACCACAAACGAATCCACCAGCTGCGAAATCAGCGTTGAGCCCGTGGCGCGCAGCCAGATATAGCGCCCGCCCGTGGCCTTGCGAATGGCCTCAAAAATAGTTGCATCCAGGACCTGCCCCACTCCAAATGCCACAATCGAGCCCGTGATAATGCCCAGGCCCTGCCGGAAAATGCTCTGGTAGGCAAAGTCGATATTGAAGGGTCGGCCCTCGTTATCGGTCTTGTTCACATCGAGCCAGAAATCGGCCGGGGGCAGCTTGGTGGTGAGGTAAATAACCCCGAACGCGAACAGGATGAGCACCACCGTGAGGTAGCTGATGCGCAGCACGCCGGCCTTGCCGAAATACTCGTTGATGATGTCCGTGGTCACGAAAACCACCGGCCAGATGAGCACGCCCGCCGTGAGGTTGCCGGGCAGCCCCATCAGCTTGTCGGCCGAGAAAATTTTGACGCCGATGATTTCGGCCAGCAGCGCATTCACCAGGAAAATTCCGCTGAGGACGAGGTAAAGCTGCTGTTTTTTATGGGCAAAGGTGTTCATTGAGAAGGCAGACTATAGGCTTACCACCAACCCTTCCGTGGCCAGCTCTACGGTGGGAAATACACCCTGGGCCTCGTGCAGCAGTGGCTCAAGGGCCTTGTAGCGGCTGGAGAAGTGGCCCAGCAGTAGGCGCTTCACACCCGCTTCGTGGGCAATCTGGGCGGCCTGGCGGGCGGTGCTGTGGTGGGTTTGGGCGGCGCGCTCCCGCATGTCTTCCAGGAAGGTGGCCTCGTGGTATAGCAAATCGACGCCCTGAATGTAGGGTACCAGCGCGGGTGTGTAGAGCGTATCGGAGAAGAAGGCGTAGCGGCGGGGGCGGGGGGCGGGGCCAGCCACGTCGGCGTGGCGCAGGCCGGGCTGCTGCTCATCGGCGGGCAGGTCTTCGCCCTGGGCCAGGCGGGCCAGTTGGGCGGGGGTGAGGCCGGCAGGCAGCTTCTCCTTCAGGAGGTTGGCTCGGCGTGGCCGCTCGGCAAACAGGTAGCCGGCGCACGGCACGCGGTGGCGCATGGGCAGCGTGGCCACGGTCAGGTTTTCATCTTCGTACACCACGGCGTGGGCCTCGGTGTTCACGGCCGTGAACTCCATGGCAAACCCCAGCTGCATGTTGGAAACGCGGGCCTGGGTCACCAGCACCTCATCGAGGCCGGGTGGGCCGATGATGGCCAGCGACTGCGTGCGGCCCTGCAAATGCATGGTGCCCAGCAGCCCAAACAGCCCAAAGTAATGGTCGCCATGCAGGTGCGAGATGAAGATGGCCCGGACGTGGTGCGGCCGTACGCGGTACTCCAGCATCTGCCACTGGGTGCCTTCGCCGCAGTCAATGAGGTAGTTCGACGCGCCGACGGTGAGTACCTGGGCCGTGGGGTGGCGGCCGGCCGTTGGCGTGGCCGAAGCCGACCCCAGAATCTTCAGCTCAAAAGTCATGCGTTGTGAAAAGGCTACAAGCCATAAGCTGCAAGCCGCAAGCTATTGTCCTGGCTAAAAGCAGAACAGCAGCTTGCGGCTTGCAGCTTATAGCTTGCGGCTAAAAAAATTACTCCTTGTCCGTCAGGTCGCGCTCGATGGCGTGCAAAAACACGCGGTCGATGCCTTCTTCTACCGTGGGTAGGATGTGCAGTACCGACTCGAGCTTGCTGATGGTGATGAGTTTCAGCACATGGTCTTGCAGGCCAGTGAGGACCAGCAGGCCGCCCGTGGAGTTGCACAGGCGGTTGGCAATAAGAATGGAGCTGAGGCCCGACGAATCCGTGTATTTTACGTTCGTGAGGTCGAGTATCAGGTTGTTAATGCCTTCAGCGTTGAGCTTCACGAACTCCGACTTGAGGTCGGGCGCGACGGTGGTGTCGAGCTTCTTCTCCTCAATGGTGATGATGGTGTAGCTATCTTTTTTATCAATCGTGTACTTCATACAGCGTAGGGCCAGGGAGGGTAAGAGAACGGCGAAGGTAAAGAAAAAACCTAAAATTCTGGGTGAAGTTGGCTAATGTTTTGTGGGTAGGCGCGCAGTTGCGGCCGGACCGGCGAAGGTTAGCGAGGCCCAGGTCGATTGCCAATCGGCGCGGGCGCGCAGTTTGGCGGGGGCAGCGCTCATGTCCACGGCCGCCAGCAGGTAAGGGCCGGGTCCGGATAAGCGTAACAGGATACGGCCGTTTTGGTTGGCGCGGGTGGTGAAATGGGTGGTGGGCAGGCCGCCGGGCTGGCGCTGCCACACCTGCACGGCCGCGCCAAACGCCGGCCGACCGGCGCGGAGTACGCGCACGGTCAGGGCTTTGTCGGCGGCCAGGCGGTAGGGGTTTTGTTCGGGCACCAGCTCCAGCGGCAGGCCGTAGACGTGGCGGCAGGCACTGTCGGTGACGGCCGCAGTAGCGCCGGCCTCGCCCACCTGAATCAGGGTTTTGGCGCAGCGGCGGTAGGTTTCGCGGCCGGGCTGGGCCATCTGGTCGTTCTCCTGGCGCAGCTTCAGGGCGTAGTCGAGGCCTTCTTCGCGCAGGTAGGCGGTGAACTGGTCAGCGGGCAGTTCGATGAACGAGCTGGTGCTTTGCAGCAGCACAATGTGGGTGCCGGGTCGGGCAAAGGTGAAGCCGGTGCGGAAGGTGTCGGTGTCGGTGGCGTTTTTAGGCGTGAGGTCGGTTGAGTCTCCCGGGGTGGGGCCAAAACGGGTGAGGCACTGGATTTTGGCGGCTTTGGTGGTCCAGGGCTCGCCCTTGAAATCAGCCCCGATAAAAGTGTGCACGTTCACCGTGTCGCCCGGCTGCAGGCGGAAGCGCGGGGCTTCGAGCCAGAACTCGTGGGCGAGCGCGGCGGTAAACACAAAAGCACTCAGGACAAGCGTGGCGAGGATTTTTGAATTCATGTTGCAAAAGCTCAGCGCACCTCCGCGCTTACCTCTGCGGACCTCAGCGAGAATAAACGGCTAATGGTGTTTCTCGCTGAGGTTCGCAGAGGTAAGCGCGGAGGTGCGCTGAGTTTATGGTTTACTGCCGCTCCAGGGCCAGCGCATAGGCCCGGTCGTAGTGCACGCGGAGGTTTTTCCAGTCGAATAATTCCGCCGAGCTTTCCACGGCGTTGCGCTGCATGATGCGGTCGCGGCGGTTGAGCTGCACGAACTGCCAGAGCATGTCGCACAGCTCCTCGGCCGACTCGTCGAAGGATTTTTCCTGGCGATGCACTACGAAAATACCTTTCGATTCGGGGTCGGGCACGTTTTGCAGGGCGTAGTCGCCAAAGCCGGAGAGGTCGGAGGTGATGGCGGGCACGCCGCGGGCCACGCACTCGAGCGGGGTATAGCCCCAGGGCTCGTAGTAGCTCGGGAACACGCCCATGTGGCAGCCGCGCACAAACTGGCCGTATTCCATGCCCAGCAGGGGCGAGGCGGGCGACACGAAATCGGGGTGGTACACCATTTTCACCCGGTCGTGGCGGTGGTTGAGCAGGTTGGACCGGCGCAGGTAGTTCAGGATGTCGTCGTCGGCATCGTTCACCAGGTTGTGGGTGATGACCGGGGGCAGGGCGTTGGTTTTCCAGCTTTGCAGCTGGCGGCGGTAGCGCAGGCGCCAATAGTCGTCCACCATCGCGCTGAGCTCGGGCAGCTTGTGGTCCTGGCTGGCGGCGGCGGCGTAGAAGAGGCGCTCGCCCACCTGCCGCTCAATGGCCTTGCAGGTTTCGTGCACCTCATCGAGCATGGCGCGACGCTCCAGCACCTGCGGGTTGATGCTGGTGAAGGGCCGCTTGGTGATGAAAAACATCACGACCTGGGTTTCGAGGCCGCTTTGCTGGAGGCGGTAGTTGAGGCGGGCCAACGCTTCGAGGGTCAAATCAAAGCCCTTGTTGTGGTACTCGTAGCGGCCCGAGGTGAAGAAGTACAGCGTCTTATCCAGGTCGAAGGCATACGACTGGAAGAAGTGGGCCATCACGAATTCGTGGATTTTGGCCTTGTACTGCTGGTGCAGGTTCTGGAACTCGTGCAGGGCCACGAAGCGCTCGATGTTGAGGCCGTTGGGCAGCACCGCGTCCGGAATTCTGTCCAATAAGTAGATGCACTCGCGCACCGTCAGCTCGCTCACGGTGGTGAAAACGTGGCTGCCGTGGGCGGCGGCGCGCTCCATGCGCACGGCGGGCTCGATGTTGAATTTTTTGGCCTCAGCTTCCCAGTTCACCCACATGAGGTGGTCGTAGAAGGCGGGGTCGTTCATGGCCAGGTAGCGGCCCAGCAGCGTGGCGTGGGTGGTGAAGAGCAGGTGCGAGGGTACTTGCAAACGGCGCAGCTCGGGAATGGCCACGCCGGTCATCCACTCGTGGAAATGGCCCAGCAGGCGCTGTTCTTCCAGCTTCTGGGCGGCCAGGTGCTGGAAGAAAACGGTGGTGAGGTGCCCAAAGGCGATAACCTGGTGCAGCAGGTCGTCGGTATCGGGGGCCGGGATGCCGTGGCGGCTCCAGAGGTCGGTTTTGAGCTGGCCCAGGCGGTCGTAGGCTTGGAAGGGGTTGATGAGCACCACCCGGGGGCGGCCCGTCACGAGCCAGGTGCCAATCTGCACATCGTAGCCCTGAGCGCGCATGGTGCGCACGGCGGCCATAAAAGGGTCGGCCCCGGTGTGCACCGTCAGCTCGTCGTAGGGCTCAAACTCGCCCTGGGCCATATTGGGAAAGTAGGGCCCCAGCAGGCAGTACCGGTCGCCCCAGACGGGCATAGTGGCCGGCACCTTGCTGCGAATAACGGTGTAGATGCCGCCGACTTGGTTGCAAACTTCCCAGGCTACTTCAACCAACAGGGAATCGGGAAACAGGGCGTCGGGGGCGTGGGGCGTGGGCTGCATAGGCGGGGAGCGGGAATTTGAGCGCGGGGAACTGGAGAAGGAACGTGGCGAAAGGTAAGTCGGTTGGGGTTGAATTGGCAGTGCAGGCCGTATCTTTTCAAATTAAGCGGGAAAAACAGGACTGCAGATGGGTCAAAACTTCGTGCTGGCGTGGCGGTTGTCCGCCTTCACCCTTGCTTATTTCTCACTCTGATGGCCGATACCACCAACGTTCTGAAACTCGAACACGAAATCATGCCCGTGCTGACCCAGCGCCGCAGCCCCCGCGCCTACTCCGACAAAGCCGTGTCGGCCGGGGTAGTGGAGCAGATTTTCACTGCCGCTTCATCGGCCGCTTCTTGTTTTGGCGAGCAGCCCTGGCGCTACATCATGGGTAGCCAGTCGAGCAGCCCCGAGGCGTTTGAGAAAATCCTGGGTGGTCTGCTGGAGTTCAACCAGGTGTGGGCCAAAAAGGCCCCCGTGCTGGCCGTGGGCGTGGCCAAGCTGAATTTCTCGCACGACGGCAACGCCAACGGCTGGGCCAAGTACGACGTAGGCCAGTCCACCGCCACGCTGGCCGTGGAGGCCACCGAGCTGGGCCTGCAAATCCACCAGATGGCTGGTTTCTCGCCCGATGCGCTGCGCGCCGCGTTCAGCATTCCGGAGGGGTTCGAGCCGGTGGTGGTGTTTACGCTGGGCTACCCCGGTCCGGCTTCCGACCTGCCCGCCGGGCTGAGCGAAAAGGAAACCGCGCCCCGCGCCCGCAAGCCATTGGCCGAGTTCCTGTTTGAAGGCGCATGGCCCACACCCGCCGGCGAGCGGTACGACCAGGCCCCGGTGTAGCCGGGCTGGCTGACGCCCAAAGCAAGAAAACCAGAACGTCCTGCTGAACTTGCCGCAGCAGGACGTTTGCTTTGTGCGCTTACTGGTTGCCCGCAACGGCTTTCTCCACTTCCAGCACGCCCGGAATAACCACCCGCTCCGGCAGCATGCCGGTGCGCGCAAAGTCGGCCCACAGCTGCCGCACCTGCCGGCCCGCCGCGTCAAATTCCTCCCAATTAGCCTCGCCCAGTAGCGGCGTGGCAGCCCAGCTGGCCTGCGTGCCCAGCAGCAGCGGCAGGTCAACAACGTGCGCGGCACCGAACGGGCTCCCGGGCGGCTGGTACGTGAGCAGAAACCGCCAGGCCCGGCCACCCGCCCGCGCCTGATGCGCGGCAAATGCCTGGGCTGGAGCCAGGTAGATGCGGCGGGAAGTGACGCTGGTGAGCAGGCGTACGAGCCGACTGCCTGCTACCGGCAGGCGCTGCAACCAGTTGAAAGTGGGGTCGATGACGGCGAAAAACCGGGTTTCTTCGGCTGTGGCCCCGATGAGAAGGTCAATATGGGGAGCTATGGCCGCCCAGGCTGCCTCAATTTCGGCTTCGGGCGGCAGTGGGGCCGCTCCGTATTGAGGGCCGAAGGGCATGCCGCTTTTCAGGCCCTGCCAGCGGGCGGCTTTTATTACGGCGCTTTCGCGGGCCAGGATTTCGGTGGTGGAAGCCGTGGCCGGGATATGGCCGACGGCCCGGCTCATGGCCCGCAGCATGCGCTGGCGGTTGCGGGTGAGGCCCAATGGCGCGCTGTGCAGCATCACGCGCCGAAACAAGCCCGGGGCACCCGCCACCAGCATGAGTTGGGCAATGGCATCGGCCCCCGAGGAATGGCCCAGCAGAGTAACCAACGCCGGGTCGCCGCCAAATGCGGCAATGTTGCGCTGCACCCAGCGCAGGGCTTCCAGCAAATCGAGCAGGCCGAGATTGGGCGGGGTACTGCTAGTGCCCAGAAACCCAAACAGCCCCAGCCGGTAGGTGACGGCCACAAACACCACCCGCTGCTCCGTCACCCAGGTGGCGGGGTCGTAAATCGCCAGGTCGCCCGCGCCGGACACGTAGGAGCCGCCGTGCACCCACACAATGACGGGTAGCCGCTCATCGGCCCGCAGGTCGGTCGGCAGCGTGATGGACAGGCGCAGGCAGTCCTCGTCGAAGCTCAGGGCCGCAAATAAGCCGCCCATCACCTGGTCTACCCGAGGGTCGGCGAGCTGCGGGCAGGCCGGCGCGGGGGCCGTGGCCCGGATGGGTTCCGTAGCGGGCGGCTCGGGTGTTGGCGGCTGAAACCGCGCGGCCCGGGCGTAGCGAATGCCCGTGGCGCGCACCACCGGCCCGTCGGCCCGGCCGATGATGAGGCCGGCGGAGGCGTGAAAGTGGGGCGTGGTGGGGGTGGGTTGCAATTGGGGAGTAGGGTATTATGGAATTAAGAGGCTGACCGATTGAGGATTTGTCATTCCGACGAAGGAGGAATCTGGGGAAAACCGTCAGGGGCAGGCCTCAGATTCCTCCTTCGTCGGAATGACAAATCCTTGCCTCGGCTGCGCTCGGCATGACGGCATCATTTATTGCAAGAGACAATACTAGTGCAGCGCCCGCTTCTTAATGATGCCGCCCTGCGCATCGTCAATGCGGTATTGCACGATGAAGGCCCGCGGGTCGATTTCCTGCACGGCCGTGCGCAGGCCGGGCAGCTCCAGGCGGGTGACCACGGTGAACACGATGTCGCGCTCCAGGCCCTGCTCGCCGCGCGTGCCGTAGCCCGATTTGCCCTGGTACATCGTCACGCCCCGGCCCAGCTTCTCGGTGATGACTTTGCGGATGGCGTCGCTGTGCTCCGACACGATGGTGACGCCGGTATACTGCTCGATGCCATTGAGCACGAATTCCAGCACGCGGGCGGCGGCGAAGTAGGTCAGCATGGAGTACAGGGCCGGCTCGGTGCCCAGCACCAGTACGGCCACGCCGAAGATAACGACGTTGAGAATCAGAATCAAGTCGCTCACTTTCAGGAGTACCACGTAGCGGCTCACGAGCAGGGCCGCGATTTCGGTACCATCGAGCACGGCCCCGCCGCGCATGGCCAGCCCGATGCCCGCCCCAATGAACACGCCGCCGAACACGGCCGTGAGCAGCAGGTCGTGGGTCACATCGGGGAAGGGCACCACGGCCAGCACCAGCGCCAGCCCGCCAATGCCCAAGGCACTGCGCAGGGCAAACCGCCGCCCCAGCTGCCGGTACCCCAGGGCAATAAATGGCAGGTTGATAACCATAATGAGCAGCGAGAGGGGTAGCTTGAATCCGGTGGCCAGCAGCATGGAAACCCCCGTTACGCCCCCATCAATAAAGTGGCTGGACAGCAGGAAAGATTCGAGCCCAAACGCGGCCGAAAATACGCCCGCAATGATGAACAGCGCATTTTTTAGCTCGGAATTGGGGTTGTTGATGCTTTGGGCAGGCGTGGCAGGGGTTGAATTCATAGGAAGAAAGCGTATTCGATTAAAAACAAAGAACGTCATGCGGCGCGGCGCATGACGTTCTTTTTTCGTGCTATAGAACCGGAATTCTAACCTTCCTGCGACAAAATCAGCACCGCGTAGGGGGCGATGGCAATGCTGCCGTGCCAGCCAAAACCATCGTATTTGCCTTCCTCGGCATCAATGCCGAAGCTTTCCATGTCGCTGAAATCGCCGTCGTAGCCCTGCCAGTCGCTGTTGAAACGCACCTGCCAGTGGCCGGGGCCGGGCAGGCCAATGGTGTAGGCCTCGTGCGCCTGGTTGGCGAAATTGGCCAGCACCACGGTGGTATCGCCGGGGCCACCCTCGCCGGCCTGGCGGCCGAAGGCTACCAGCTTGTCGGTGTCGTTGATATGGAAAACCCTGGTGTGCTGGCCGCACAGGCCGCGCGTGGTGCCGTGCAGGTTGCGGCGCAGGCCAATGAGGTCGCGGTAGAGGTGCACCAGGCCGCCGCGCTCCTCCACCCGCTCCCAGCGAATGGGTTCGGTGTCGGCAAACGAGCCGTCGGCGAGGAATTCCTGGCCCTGAAACAGCATGGGGATGCCGGGGGCCGTCATCACCAGAGCCGCGCCCAGGCTGGAGCGCTTTTTCGAGAACCAGTGGTCGGCCGCGCCGGGCATTATTTCCTCGGGCACGCGGCTTTTGCCGTTGGCTACTTCGTCGTGGCTTTCGGTGTAGATGACGCGGCGGAAAGCGTTGTCATTATAGAGTTGCGTGAGGGCCTGGGCCACGGCATTCATGTCGCGGTCGGCGTCGTTGGGCGTGGTGAGGGCCTCGCGGATGGGGTACACAAACGAGCCGTCCCATTGCGAGTCGAAGCCCTGGCCGCCTTCGGTGGTGGCTTCGGTGATGGCGGCGTTGCCGCGCAGGTCCTCGGCGATGGTGATTTTCCAGGGCATGGTCTGGTCGATTTCCTCGTTAATCCAGCGCATCAGGCTCCAGCCGTCGGGCAGGTCTTCTTCGGGGTTGTCCTCGCCGTTCACGTTGCGGATGAAGGAGATGGCGTCGGCGCGGAGGCCGTCGCAGCGGTACTCGTTCAGCCACATCAGGGCGTTGTCGCGGATGTACTGGCGCACCTCGGGGCGGCCGTAGTCGGGGCGGTTGTCGCCCCAGGGCGTTTTGGCGCGCCAGTCATTATAGAAGTAAATGCCGCCGCCGTCGTTCTCGCTCCAGCCATCAAACTGCCACAGGTCCAGGTCGCCGGGGCCGAAGTGGTTGTACACCACATCGAGCACTACGGCGATGCCGTGCTGGTGGGCCTGCTTCACCATTTCCTTGAAGGCCACCGGCCCGCCGTAGTCGCTTTCGAGCGCAAACGGACACGCCGGGTTGTAGCCCCACGAGCGGCTGCCCGGGAACTCGGTAGCCGGCAGCAGTTCGATGCAGTTGATGCCCAAATCGCGCAGATAGGGTAGCTTTTCGGCCACGCTCATAAACGTGCCCACGTTCTCGGCATCGGGGGCGTTGAAGGTGCCCACGTGCAGCTCGTAAATCACCAGCTCGTTCCAGGCGGGCATCTGGAAATTATCGTCGCCCCAGTCGAAGTTGGGGTCGTACACCACCGACGACCCGGCCGAGCTCGTGACCTGCCGGGCGTAGGGGTCGTTGCGGTCGATGGGGTTGCCCTTGTTGAGGAGGTGAAACTTATACTCGTCGCCGGGCTTGACCCCGGGCACGTCGGTGGCCCAGTAACCATTCTCTTCGGCTTGCAGCGGGGTTGCATCGCCCTGCCAGTCATTAAAAGTGCCGATAACGGACACCGAATCGGCATTGGGGGCCCACACCCGGAAGGTGGTGCCGGTGGCGTGGGGCACCGCGCCCATGCCGGGCTGTGTGGGGCTGAGGGCCGCTTTCGGGTGGGCAGCGGGGGCCGGTTTTGTAGTTGCTTTAGGGGCGCTTTTGGCGCGGGAAGCGGGTTCGGAAGCGGAAGCGTTAGGCATTAGTAAAAACGACTACCCGCCGCCCGGGCAGCCGAAAATGCGGCCGGTATTGGACGGTAGGTAAGGCGAGCATACGAAACTGCCGGGTTTTTGGCCGAAGATGCCCCGGTGCCGCGCACAGCCTGGGCCCCGACGTAAATTTGCCCCTCACCGGAGCAAATTGCGCCGTTTGCGTGTTTGTTACGCAATAATCAGCCCTTACTACCTTTTGAAGACTCGTCCCAAACCCGTTGTTTTTGGCCTCTATGGCTGGTCGCCCGACTACGGCTTCCGCTACATTCACCCCGCCAACCGCCGCGCTTTCGAGCTGCTGGAGCCCGTGGGCAAGCTCTTCGAGAAAATTGCCGAAGACGATGAAGGCGAGTGGATTACCATTCGCTACGACGAGCAGCAGTTCCTCGTGCGCCCCGAGCTGTTCAAGGAAATCTATCACAAGCCCAAATTCAGCTTCGGCGATTCGGTGGAGGAAACCACGCCCCAGCCCGGCCAGTACCGCCACTTCGGCCACATCTCCGACGTGTTCTGGAACGAAGCCACCGATACCGCCACCTACCAGATTGTGGAGCGCAAGCGCAAGCTGCCGACGGTGTTTGCGGCTGACGAATTGCGGGCGGATTAGGGTAGAGGGGTGTGGGGGTAGGAGGGTAGGAGGGTAGGAATGGTGCGGATTTTCCCCTCCTACCCCCACACCCTCCTACCCTCATATCCTAAAAAACTCAAACCCCCGCCGCAATCCCCACCACTACCGCCACCGCGCCCAGCGCGAACAGCGCGGCCCACAGCGGCGCGGCAAACTTTATCCACTGCTCGAAGCGTACGCCCGTGGCTGCCAGCATGGCCATGAGGGTGCCGTTGGTGGGCGTGATGAGCTCGCACAGGCCCGCCCCGTACTGAAACGCCAGTACCGTAACCTGCCGCGAGAGGCCCAGAATATCGGACAGCGGCACCAGCAGCGGCATGGTGAGCGTGGCCTGCCCGCTGCCGCTGGGCACAGGCACGTGCAGCAGGGTTTGCACGCCCATCATGCCCAGGGAGGCCAGCGCCACGGGCAGGTGGCCCAGCGGCTCGGCCAGGCCGTGCACAATGGTGTCCACGATGTGGCCTTGCTCCAGCACCACGAAAATGGCCCGGGCAAACCCAATCAGCAGGGCCGAAAAGGCAATGTCGCGGAAGCCCGCGATGAAGCCCTCGGCCGTGCCCGTGAGGCCGCGCCCGCCCACCAGCCCGGCCACAATGCCCAGCCCCAGGAACAGTGCCGCCATCTGCTCGAACTCCCAGTGCAGCTGCACTACCCCGTAGGCAAACACGCCAAACGCGGCCAGCATAAGCAGTAATACCAGGCCGGAGCGGCTGGTGGTGGCGGGGCCGGCGGCTGCCTCATTGGCATCGAGGCTAAGGTCGGGGGCCTGGCGGTGGCGCACGGCGTGGCGCGTGGTGGCCCACAGCCACAACCCCACCGCCACCAGCAAAAAGCCCATGCGGTAGGCCCCGCCTGAGAGCAGTGGCAGCTGCGCCAGCTTCTGGGCAATGCCCACCTGGAACGGATTTATCGGGCTGAAAGAAGCCCCCACGAAGGCCGCCCCCACGCTGGCCGCCACCGCTGTGAGAGTGGGATAGCCGAGCCGCCGCATCAGCACCAGCAGCACCGGCACCAGCGGAATTATCTCCTCGCCCATGTTTTCCAGCGCGCCCATAGTGGCGAAGAGCGTGCCCACCAGCGGAATCACGAGCACCTCGCGGCCGTGGGCGCGGCGCAGCAGCCAATCGATCCCGAAGCGCAGCGCGCCGGTCTGGTCCACCACCGTAAAGGCCCCGCCGGCCAGGAAAATCAGGAACACCACGGCGGCCGCGTCGGCCATGCCTTTGGGCACGTCCACCAGCACATCGAGCGGGCCTACCGGGGTGGCGGGCACGGCGTGGTAGGAGCCGGCCACTACCACCTGCCGCCCCGTTACGGCATCGAGGTGGCGCGTGAATTCGCCAGCCGGCAGCACGTAGCTGAGTGCGGCGGCCAGGATGATAAAACCCACGATGAGCACCAGCGGGTGCGGAAAACGGAATCCATTTAACATTTATCAATTAACATTTAACAGGTTCATTAGAGCATGCGGAACTTCGTGCACCCCCACTACTTTTAGGCAGTAGTTGATGGCAAGATAGGCCGGACGACCACGCAAGGCGACCAGCCGAGCGGTTAAATGTTAATTGATAAATGCTAAATGTCTTGACCATCACCGCCTTCAAAGCCCTGCACCAGCGCAGCCAGACCGAGCACCTGGCCCGGCACGGCACCCGCCTGGCCGAGCGCCAGGAAGACAGCTTCGAGCTCACGCTCTATGCCGTGGAGGGCTTTTATGCCGAAACCTGGCGCAGCCGGGGCGACGAGCATATTCTCTTCATCCACGTTTTCCAGAAGCCCGCCGGCCTGGGCGACTACCTGCGCCTGGTGCAACTGCCGCACGGCCTGTAAGGTCCTTGCGCCGCCCCGGCACTACCGCCGCTGCGCAAAAAAGCTGTATGCGGCAAACCCTACTGTTTTTGATACTGATGCTGCCGGTGAGTCTCAGCCGCCCCAGCTTCGCCCAAGCTACCCCCGCCGCCCCGCGCCCGCCCGAAGCCTTCGGTTACCGCCGCCTCGTGGTGATGTTCGGGCGCGACAGCGTGCAGGTGCTGCTGCTCTCGAAGCCTGGCGAGGAGAAGCTGAAGAAGCCGCTGTTGCTGTGGGAGCAGGGCTCGATACCCACGCCGCTAGTGCTCTACGATGCGCGCGGGCCCTACCCGGCGTTTCCGTTTCACCCCAAAAAGGTGCTGGAGAATTGCCATATGGCCGTCATCAGCAAGCCCGGCATCCCGCTTACGTTCGATGTGACGGGGCAAGACCCCAACCGCATTTTCCGGGAGCGCCAGCCGCCGGCTTACTACTGCGCCCGCAACTACCTCGACTATTACCTGCGGCGCGACGAAGCCGTGCTGCGCTACCTCAAAAAGCAGCCGTGGGTTGAGGCCGGGCGCGTGGTCATCGGCGGGCACTCGCAGGGCACTTCGGTGGTAGCGCACCTGGCCGCCGTGCCGGGCCTGGTAAGCCGGGCCGTGTATCTAAGCGGCAACCCATTGGGCCGCAATATGTCGATGCTGGCCGAAGCCCGGCAGGCAGCCGACACGGCCGGCGTGGGCTATATCTTCCGGCGCTGGCAGGAAGTAGTGGCTGACCCCACCCGCGCCGACTGTCAGGGCGACGACCCGCGCAACGCCTACGGTTTCGGGGCTTCGGAAATGCCCGAGCTGCTGCGCACGCGGGTGCCGGTGTTCGTAGGCTTCGGCACGCTGGATAAAGGCGTGGCCGGCGACGACTACCTGCGTCTGGAAACCATCCGGCAGCACCGCACCAACTTCACCTACCGCGAATACCCCGGGCGTGAGCACAACTTCTTCGGCGTGAAAAACGGCCAAACCGACTACGACGACTTCTACTGGGACCAGGTGGGGGAGGACTTTCTGCGCTGGGCCGGGCTGTGGCCTGGTTCGAAATAGCAGTGCCGTAATACCTGGATTTTGCCGACCTTGCCGGGCATGAACCGCCGCCTCCCGCTCGCCTTTGCCCTGCTCAAGTTCGTTTCCGGCTACTTCCTCATCAGCCCGCAGTACGACCTGCACCGCGATGAATACCTATACCTGACCCAGGGCCAACACCTGGCCTGGGGTTATCTGGAAGTGCCCCCGCTGATTGCGGCGCAGGGCTGGGTGAGCATGGCCCTGGGCGGCGGCTTTTTCTGGGTGAAATTCTGGCCGTTTCTGTGGGGTGCGGCCACGCTCTACCTCGTGATGCGGCTGGCGCAGCGGCTGGGTGGCGGCTGGTTTGCCACGGCGCTGGCGGGCACCTGCTACCTGGGCACGGCCTTCGCCCGGCTCAACCTGCTGTTTCAGCCCAACTCGTTTGAGGTAGTTGGCTTTGTGTTTTGCCTGTACTGGCTGGTGCGGTATGTGCAGGAGGAGCGGCTGCGCTTCCTCTACCTGCTGGGCCTGGGCCTTGGGCTGGGCTTGCTGAACAAGTACACCACGCTGTTTTTTATTGCCGCGCTGGGTGGGGCGCTGCTGCTCACGCCCTGGCGGCGGTTGCAATTGAACCGGCACTTCTGGGGGGCGGCGGGGCTGGCGGGGCTGCTGTGGCTGCCCAACGTGGCCTGGCAACTTTGGCACGGCATCCCATTTTTACACCACATGCAGCTGCTGCACGACAGCCAGCTGGTGCACGTGAAGGCGGCCGAATTCTGGAAAATGCAGCTGCTGATGTGCATCGGGGCGGTGTGGGTGTGGGTACCGGGCCTGCTGGCCCTGCTGCTGAGCCGCGCCCTGCGGCCCTACCGGGCGGTGGGGCTGGTGGTGGTGTTCGGCATCGGGCTGCAAGCGCTGCTGCACGGCAAAGACTACTACACGCTCGGGTACTACCCAGTGCTGTTTAGCTTTGGGGCGTGGTGGTGGGAGAGCCGATTTAAGCCGCTCCGGCAGCTAAATCAACCAGGTGCTTTGGCCTGGCGGCCGGTGGTGCAGGCGGGCCTGCTGGGCCTGCCGCTGCTTTTGCTGCTGCCGATATTGCCGTTCATTTACCCGTTGCGGCCGCCGGCGGCCATGGCTGCCCTGCGGTCGCGCTACGCCGCCCTGGGCCTCTACCGCTGGGAAGATGGCCAGGACCACGCCCTGCCCCAGGACTACGCCGACATGCGCGGCTGGCGCGAAATGGCCGACAAAACCTGGGCCGCCTACCAAAGCCTGCCCGCTGCGGTGCGCGCCCACACCCTCATCAAATGCGATAACTACGGGCAGGCCAGCGCCATCAACTACTACAACCGCCACCGGGCCATGCTGCTGGTCCACAGCTTCAATGGCAGCTTTCTGTATTGGTATCCGGTGCGGCCGGACTGGCAGGCCATTATCATGATAGACGATGAGCCCGACCCGGAGCTGATTACGCATTTTGCCGCCTGCCGCCCGGTTGCCCGCGTGCGGGACCCTTATGCTCGTGAACAGGGCACGGTCATCAGCGTTGGAATCAAGCCGGATAGCGAAATAATTAGCCGGGCTAATGGCGAGCACCGCGCCGCCTTGGCCGAGTGGGAAGGGCCGGCTCGATTGCCCTGATAGCCGCGAAATAACGCGGTCCGGCCGTGCCCGGCTACGCGAGAAATGGAAACCCGGCCAGGTTTTCCCACGGCCCGTTGCGGTAGGCCCACAGGTGCAGGCCGGTGCCCACGGCTTCAAAGGGCGTAAAATCGGCCTGCAAATCAGCCAGTAGCGCACGGGCCTCGGCCGGCGCTACTTTGTTTTGGATGGTAACGTGCGGCTGGAGCTTCTGCTGGTCCTGGGGCGTGAGGTGCGGGGCGAAGGCGGCTTGCAGCTGGCGGTGCAGGGCGCGCAGCTCGTCGTTTTCGAGGGTGAAGGCCACACCCCGGCCCAGCGAGCGCAGGCCCGTGACCGCCAGGGGCAGGGAGCGCTGGCCGGTGGCTATGGCCGTTAGCTGCGCCTGCACGGCGGCCAGCTCCGCGCCGGGCAGGTGATGAAACAGCGTGAGGTGCGCCGCGAGGTAGTTGATAGCCGGCGGGAAGTGCCGGCGGCGCAAGTCGTTGAAATAGTCCTGCGCGGCCGCATCGAGCGCGAGGGT
Source organism: Hymenobacter artigasi (assembly GCF_012275535.1). GTDB lineage: Bacteria > Bacteroidota > Bacteroidia > Cytophagales > Hymenobacteraceae > Hymenobacter > Hymenobacter artigasi. Next base: position 56,442 of record NZ_JAAVTK010000022.1, read on the forward strand.
GAGAATGAGCGGGGCGGGGGCGGAATCAGGCATAAACGGAGGGAAGAACGATGCCGGCTACTACGCAACCCCGCCCCCCGGGGCCGTAATTTGCCGCTCCACCCACCCACTTTCGCCATGCCGCACCCTGCCCCTTATACCCTCCTCGTTCAGCACGCCGCGCAGGTGCTCACGCTGGCCGGCGGCCTAACCAGCCGCCCCCTGGCCGGCCCCCACCTGCGCGACTGGACGATAATCGAGCGCGGCTACGTGGCCTGCGTTGACGACATAATCGTGGCCGTGGGCGCGATGGACGACCTCGACCTGGCCCGCCTCGGCCCCGAAACCCGCCTCGTAGATGCCACCGGCTGCGTGGTAATGCCCGGCCTGGTGGAGTGCCATACCCATCTGGTGTTCGGTGGCAACCGCGCCCACGAGTTCGAGCGCAAGCTGCGGGGCGAGTCCTACCTCGATATTCTGGCTGGCGGCGGCGGCATTCTGAGCACCGTGCGCGCCACCCGCGCCGCGCCGGAAGCGGAGCTGCTGGCCAATGCCCTGCACCACCTCGATGGCTTCCGCCGCTACGGCGTGACCACCGTGGAGGCCAAAAGCGGCTACGGCCTCGACCGCGATACCGAGCTGCGGCTGGTGCGCGTGGCCCGCGAGGCCGGCCGGCAGCAGCCGGTGCGGGTAGTGCCCACGTTTTTGGGCGCTCATGTGGTGCCGCCCGAGTTCCGGGAAGCCGGCCCGCAGGCTTACGTCGATTTCATATTGCGCGAAGTGCTGTCGGACCTGAAGGGGGAGGCGGCTTTTGTGGATATCTTTTGTGAGAAAGGAGCGTTTCCACTCGACGTATCGCGCTATTACCTGGAGCAGGCCCACCACATGGGCTTCGGCCTGAAAATCCACGCCGAGCAGCTGCACGACCTGGGCGGCTGCGAAATGGCCGCCGCGCTGGGCGCCACCAGCGTAGACCATTGCGACTACCTCACGCCCGCCGCCGCCACCCGCATTGCGCAGCAAACCCAGGGGCAAACCGTGGCCGTGTTGCTGCCGCTGGTGCCGCTGTTCCTGCGCCAGGAAAAATACGCGTCCGGCCGCGAGTTCATCGACAACGGCTTGCCCGTGGCCATCAGCACCGATTTCAACCCCGGCTCGTGCCCCAGCAAAAACCTCTGGCTGGCCCTGTCCATCGCCTGCCTGAAAATGGGGTTCACGCCCAAGGAAGCCGTGGCCGCTGCCACCCTCAACGCCGCATGGGCCATTGGCCTCGCCGCCGACTGCGGCAGCCTGGAACCCGGCAAGCGCGCCGACGTGCTGGTGCTGAACGTGGGCAGCGTGGCCGAAATCCCGTACTGGCTGGGCGAAAACCCGGTGCGCGAGGTGATAATTGGCGGGCAGTATCAGTGAAGCCCCTCGCCGAGATACTAGGGCAAGTTGAAAGCTACCCCCAACAGTGCCGCGCCGCCAAACAGATGGCGCTGGTAGTAAGGTGTATAGTTGGCTAGGGGCGACAGTAGATAGGTAGCCGTGGGCTGGGCCAGCAGCTCCCAGCGCCCCCCGCCGAGGCGGTAGCGGGCCTCGGCCCCTAGGCTGGCTCCAAGGCTCACCCGATGATAGATGCTGCCCTCGGTGCTGCTGCCGCCCACGTACACGGCGGCCTCGGCCCCGGCCAGCAGGCCCACGCGCCAGCGTCCCGAGAGCGTCCAGCCGTAGCCCACCCGCACCGGCACCGTCACAAACCGGTAAGTATCGCGCCGGTGAATGGTGGTGGTGGCAGGGTCTGGGGGAAGTATCATGTGGTTGGATACCGTGTAATGCACCTGTTGCAGGGCCAGGGTGCTGGCGTATTCGGCATAGCCCAGGCCTGCGCTCAGGCTCCAGTGCTCGCCCAAGGTGCGCCGCACGGTAATTTGGGCGGCGCTGCCCAGTGCGGGTCGTTCCAGCGTGGCCACCGGGTTTGGGCTGCCTGGACTATAAATGAGCGGTGGGGAAGTCGACGAGGCCGGAGCCGCCGCCGTATTCAGGCTTCGATAAGTAAGGGCCGGGCCGGCCACTACCTGCACCGCCCAGCGCGACGCGAACGGCCGCGGCAGCGGGCCGGGCACCACGGCTACCGACTGCGGGGCTGCGGCCCTGGGCCACGCAACCTGCTGCAGGGCTACGGGCCGGACGGGCAGCTGCGCCTGGGCTGTGCGTTGGCGGTTTTCTGCCAGTTGGGCAAGACTGGTCGAGGCCATCGTTGGTACCACCGGGATAGTAAGCTGACCCACTTCTGACGGTGTGGGGTACGCCGAAAACGGCTGCTCTGTGGCTGGTTGTCCTCCTGCTGCCAGCGCCGTTGCGAGCTGATGACGGTGACGGGCCAAGGGCTTTTTCGTTTCAAACAAGGCCTGAGATGACCGGGTGCTTACGACCGTTGACGCATTGCGACCCCGCCGGACCAGCCCGGCCCGACCCACCGCCGATGGGTCCGTCCCGGATGAGTGACCTGTGGCCGCCGCTCCGGGGTAAAGAGGCTGGCCCAGCTCCCGCGCTTGCCCGCGAGCGGCCAGCGTTAGCGGCTTATCCTCTTGGCCAATAGTTGCTGCGAGTGCTTTGGAGCCCGGCACTACCAAGCTCCGAGCCGCCCGCCCGGTAGCCCTGGCCGCAGGTACGTGAGCGGCTGAAGCGGCAGCAGCTGCCTTTATCGAACCGGAAGCCATCGAACCGGCAACTGCCGCGCCCGCCGAAACTGTCGTAGCGGCAGGTGCCGAGGTGGCCGACGCTGCCGTTGTTATAGAGCCCTGTTTCGCAACCGCGCCGGTTGGAGTTGCTGTTGCCGCCTTCGAATAACCAGCCGGCTCGTTAGCTGCATTCGCTGAGTCCGTTTGCGGGGTAGCTGAAGAATTTTGAGGCGCTAAAGGCCGGCTCACTGCGGTTGAATTGCTGGCCTGAGTAGGGCTTTGGGTACTGGCCGATTTGGTCTGGGAAGCGTTGGGTGATGAAATGCGGGCGGCAGGGCTTTGTATCCTCATGGCTGCAGTTGGCGGCTGTGCCTGCCGCCAATGCCAGACTGCGCCCACCGCTGCCAGGGTCAGCATAACCAAAAGCAGCCACGCTACCGGAGCCCGTCGCCGTCGTTTCCGCAGCTGCGGTGCGGCCACCGGCGGCGGCAGCTGCGCTCGAATGCCGGCCCACAGTGCTGCCGGCGGCTCCTGGCCGTAATCGGCCAGGCGGTCGCGCAGGGCATCGTACAAGTCGTCGGGGTTGCGGTCGGTCATGGCAATTGGGGGTGATGGTGGGCCGCCAGGCGGGTTTCGAGCAGCCGGCGGGCCCGCGCCAGCTGCGATTTGGAAGTGCCTTCGGCGATGCCCAGCAGCGCGCCGATTTCCTGGTGCGAGTAGCCCTCCACGGCGTAGAGGTTGAGCACCGTGCGGTAGCCGGGCGGCAAGGTGGCCAGTAAGGCCAGCAGGTCGGCGGTGGCCAGGTGGTCCAGGGCCGAGGGCTCGGCGGTGGGCAGGTCGCCGGCCAGCTCATCGAGGGCCTCGCCGGCGGGGCCAAGGTGGCGCAGGCGGTGCTGCGCCAGGGCATGCAGCGAGGTGGTGACGGCAATGCGCCGCGCCCAGGCCTCGAACGGCCCCTGCCCCCGGAACTGGTCGAGGCGGGTGAAGATTTTGACGAACGTGTTTTGCAGGGCATCTTCGGCTTCGGCCCGGCTGGGGCAGTAGCGCAGGCACACGCCCATCAGAGAGTATGAAAGTTGCTGGTAGAGCCGGTATTGCGCCGCCGATTCGCCCCGCCGGCACGCGGCCAGCAGTGCCTCATCAACCAGGGTAATGGATGGCGGCATGCATTGGAAAAGTAAGATGAAGGCAAACGGTACCGGCCCGCCTTATACCCCCCTGACCGGCCCGCGCCGGCTGGGGTTGCGTGGCCTGTAAAAGTTTTTTAAAATAAGCCGCCCGCCGCCAGAAAACTGCCCGGCAATTCATCAACGCGCCCCGCGCCGTATTCTTGCCAAAAGAAATCCGTGCCCTTCCAACCAATCCGCCCGAACCCGCCATGCGCTACTTCCACGTCGATGCCTTCGCCCAAACGCCCTTCACCGGCAACCCCGCCGGCGTGTGCCCGCTCGAAGCCCCGCTGCCCGCCGCCCTCATGCAGCAAATCGCGGCCGAAAACCACCTGGCCGAAACCGCTTTCTTCGTGCCCCGCCCCGATGCGCCGGGCGAGTACGACCTGCGCTGGTTCACGCCGGCCGTCGAAATCGACCTGTGCGGGCACGCCACGCTGGCCTCGGCGCACGTGCTGTTCGCGCACCTCGGCTTCGCGGGGCCGCAGGTTACCTTCCACAGCCAGAGCGGCCCGCTGCGCGTGACCCGCGCCGCCGACGGCCTGCTGACCCTCGATTTCCCCTCGCGCCCGCCGCAGGAATTGCCCGTGCACCCCACGGGCCTCACCGATGCCCTCGGAGCCACGCCGCTGCGGGTGCTGGCCGCCCGCGACCTGCTGGCCGTGTTTAATTCCGAAGCCGAAGTGCGTGCCCTCACCCCCAACTTCGCCCGCATCGCGGCCCTGGAGTACGTGGGCGTCATCGCCACCGCGCCCGGTGCCGATGGCATTGATTTCGTGTCGCGGTTTTTCGCGCCCCGCGTGGGCGTGCCCGAGGACCCCGTCACCGGCTCGGCCCACAGCATCCTCATTCCTTTCTGGGCCGAAAAGCTGGGCAAAACCGAGCTGCGCGCCCGCCAGATTTCGCCCCGCGGCGGCGATTTATGGTGCCGCCTGCGCGGGGATAGAGTGGATATCAGCGGCTACGCGGTGACGTATGCGGCGGGGGAGTTGCTGGTGAGCGTGGGTAGTTGAGTTCAGCCGTTTTCGGTGCCATTCCGTGGTGGATTTGCGCAAAAAGGAGGAGTAAAGTAATTGCTAAATTCGTTTAACTGAAGCTGGCTTAGATAATGGTGAACTGGTTTAAAAGCGAAGACTATTCAGAAGACTTGTTGTACTGAATTATCAATGAGTTAAGCAGAAGTTCCACAGTCCGGCGCATACCTCCAGTGCCGTATCAAACTGTTCCAGATTATGCAT
>NZ_JAAVTK010000023.1 GCF_012275535.1 Hymenobacter artigasi
CCCAGGGCCGACCGCCATTGCCGGGGCGTTTTTAAATCCTGAATGGAGATTTTCATGCGTAAATATCCTGTCCTGATGCCGCTGCAACAAGTCTAATAGTCTGATGAGGAAGTCAGCGTATTTATATGCTTGTGCTCAAAAATAGGCAGCTTGCCCGATGCTCCCCGCTGCTCTTTCGGATTTATACCCCTGCTGGCGCGCGTCTGCGACGCGCTGCCCACTGGGTTCGAGCCTCTGGCTCGGGCTTCGCATACCGGCTGAATCCGCAGCCCGGTTCCGTGTTGACCCCGAGCCAGAGGCTCGCAGCCAGGCGGCAGCGCGTCGCAGACGCGCGCCAGCGGGTGGCACTGCTCTTTCGGAGTTGTACTCCGGAAGCCGCACTGCTGGGGGCTTGCAGCCCCCAATAGAGGCCAAGGCAGCCTTCGCAGCGGAGGGAGCTGCAAGCCCCCGACAGGCCCGCTTTCGGAGTACAACTCCGAAAACGCGATGCACTGATGACGAGCAAACCGGCCGACCTTTGCATCCATGCACACCCTTGCCCAACTGCGCGCCGGCCAGCTCCACGGCGCTACCCGCCTCGACCTCGCCGAAGGCCTCACCGAATTTCCCCGCGAAATCTTCGCCCTGGCCGATACGCTCGAAGTCCTCAACCTTACCGGCAACGCCCTTTCGGCGCTGCCCGACGACCTCGGGCGACTGCACAAATTGCAGGTGCTGTTTTGCTCCGATAACCAGTTTACCGAAGTGCCCGCCGTGCTGGGCCAGTGCCCGCAGCTGAGCATGGTGGGCTTCAAGGCCAACCGGATACGCACGCTGCCGGCGGCGGCCCTCACGCCGGCCCTGCGCTGGCTCATCCTTACTGATAATCAGCTGGAAGAATTGCCCGCCGAAATTGGCAATTGCCAGCACCTGCAAAAGCTGATGCTGGCGGGAAACCGCCTCACCGCACTGCCCAAAGCCCTGGCCCGGTGCACCAATCTGGAGCTGCTGCGCATTGCGGCCAATGAGCTGCAAGAGCTGCCGGCGTGGCTGCTGGCCCTGCCGCGCCTGGCGTGGCTAGCCTACGCGGGCAACCCCTTCAGCGCCCCGGCCGAGGCCCGCGTGGAAGCGCAACAGCACATCGGTTCCATTGCCTGGGATGCCCTCACGGTGGAAGAAAAGCTGGGCGAAGGCGCTTCCGGCGTCATTTACCGCGCCTTGTGGCAGCACCCCAACGTGGAGGCCACGGAAGTAGCCGTTAAATTATTCAAAGGAGCGGTAACAAGCGACGGCCTGCCGCACTGCGAAATGCTGGCCTGCATCAGCGCCGGGGCCCATCCCAACCTGATTGCGGTGGAAGGCAAAGTGAGTGGCCACCCCGCCGGCACCGAGGGCTTGGTACTGGAGCTGATTGACAATGCGTTTGGCAACCTGGCCGGGCCGCCCAGCCTGGCCACCTGCACCCGCGACGTGTACAAGCCAAGCACCGCGTTCAGCCTCGAAACGGCCCTCAACATCGCGCAGGGCATTGCCGCCGCCGCCGGGCATCTGCACGCGCAGGGCATTATGCACGGCGATTTATACGCCCATAATATTCTGAATACCGCCGAAGGCAATGCCCTGCTGGGCGATTTCGGCGCGGCCAGCTTTTTCAATTCCGAGGATGGAGCTACTGCCCAGGCCTTGCAGCGGCTGGAAGTGCGGGCCTTCGGCTGCCTGCTGGAAGAGTTATTGACGCATTGTGCTGAAGCCGACAAAGCACCGACAGCAGTCGCAACGCTCTGGGACCTGCAGCGGCGCTGCGTGGGTTTGCAAGTGGCGGGCCGGCCGTTGTTTGCGGAGATAGAAAAGGTGCTGGCAGGCTTGTAGCGCGAGCTTTGTAGTTCGCGCCCCCGCGCCGATGCAACGATTGTCGTTCCGGGACGCGAACTGCAAAGGTCGCGCTACGATGTGACCGGCTACTCCGCCAGGCGCTGGTAGCGGATGCGCGGCTGCACGCTGCTGGTGTCCACGTAGAACGCGAAGGTGGTTTCGGCGCTGTTTATTTCAACGCGCACTTCGGCCAGGCGCTTGGGCGGGGTGAAGCGCGGCATGGTGGCGAAGCGCATCTCGACGGGCACGCCCGTGCCGCCCAGCGGCAGCAGGTAGAGGCCGCGCTTGTCGTCGAGCAGGTAGTGCGTAGTGGTGGCCCGCAACAGGAAGCCCGGGATGGTATAGCCCATTTCCTCGTAGAAGCCGTGGTAGTGGAAGCGCCGCAGCACGCGCCCGGTGCGGATGTTGCGCACGAAGGCATTGGGCGCGCGCAGCTGCTGCACGGTGGGCGTGCGGCCGTAGCCTTCCATGCCATCGGCAAAGCGGATGGGGTGCGACTTGCCGGGCGCGTACACCACCAGCACGGTGCTGTCGCTGAGGAACGAGGCGCCCACCAGTTCGGCATCGGGCCGCTCGAAGCGCATGGCCGGGCGGCCGGGCCGTATAATCTCGGAGGCCGTGAGCAGGGCCGAGCCGCTGGGCGAGAGCGTGGGCTCGCACTCGGGGCCGCCGCCGGGGCCCCGGCCTTCGCTCAGGCGCAGCACGTTGCCGGCCAGGTCGAGCAGCAGTACTACCTGGCCGCCCACATCGCTGTCGGGCACCATAAAATCGAGGGTGAAAATCAGCGCGCCCAATGCCCGGCTATAGCCCAGGAACTGCGGCAGGTAGGCTTCGCTCTCGGTCACGATATCGGCCCCGGCCTTTTTGGAAAAAGCGGCTTTGCGCAGCTTGCGGCTAAAAACCTGGCGGCCGTTCTTCTCGCGCAGCGTCACGGTGTAGTAGCCCTCGAAGCCGCGCACGCGCCGGAAGTGGCCAGGCGTTTCCTCATAAGTAGCCGTGAGGCGGTGGGTGGAATCGGTTTCGGCGGCCAGCAGCAGGTGGTAGGGCTGGCCGTTGAGCAGCACCAGCGTATCGGCCGACACGGGCGGTGCCCAGCCGGGAATTTCGGGCGGCGGCTTGGGCCGGGCACTGGGCGGCGGGGCGGCGGGCGGCAGCGCTGGCAGGGGCGCAGGCACTACCGCCACGCTGGGCATCGCCCGCGCATCCGACCTGGTAGAATGAAGCTTCTGCTCGCAGCCCGCCAGCAAGGCCAGCAGCCCGACGGCAACTAGATTGCGCATTATTTTGTGAGCCAGCCGTTGGCGTCTAGCCAGTTGCGCAGGCGGTCGGTCCAGAGGTCTTTGGTGGTTTTATTGTTGAGGCCGAAGCCGTGGCCACCCTTGGGGTAGAGGTGCATTTCGGCCGGCACGCCGTGGCGCAGGCATGCTTGGTAGAATACGATGCTGTTGTTGACGGGCACCGTTTTATCGTCCTCGGCATGCACCAGAAAAGTGGGTGGCGTCTGGGCCGATACGTGCAGCTCGTTGGAATACTGCCGGATTTGCTCGGTCGAAGGGGTTTTACCCAGCAGGTTATCGCGTGAGCCGGGGTGCCGGAGCGTATCGCTGAAACTGATAACCGGGTACATAAGCACCAGGAAAGCGGGCCGCACCGATACCGGCTCCACATTATCGCCCACCGGCTTGGCAAACTGGGTGCCTGCCCACGCCGCCAGGTGGCCGCCCGCCGAAAAGCCCATCAGGCCGATGCGCTCGGGGTTGATGCTGTATTTGGCGGCTTGCTGGCGCACGAGGCGCAGGGCCTGCTGGGCATCGAGCAGCGGCGCGATGGATTTATCGGGCTGGCTCTCCTCATTGGGCAGGCGGTATTTCAGCACGAAGGCCGTCACGCCGAACTCATTCAGCCGTTTGGCTACATCGTAGCCCTCGCTGTCGATGGATAGCCGGGCATAGCCGCCGCCAGGGCAAATGATAACCGCGGTGCCGTTGGCCGTGCCCGCCGCCGGCAGAAAAGCCGTGAGGCTGGGCTGCACCACGTTGGAGATTCGCACGCCGCCGTTGGCCAGCGTAATGCTGGTTTCCTGCACCGCACTGGGCTGCGAATCGGGCACGGTGCCCGTGTAAATCGGGAAAGTCTGCTGCGCAAACAAAGGCCCGGCGGCCAGCAGCAGACCCACAAAGGCAATAGTAGCGGTTATTTTCATACGTTGAAGTATTGTACGCAAAAGTACGTCATGCAGCCATATGGTGGCATTATTAAAGAAGCCCGTGGTACTATCGGACGAAATTTATGTAAGCGCAACCCAATTTGAATTATTCCGTAGTCCCGGGGGTCTTTATGGCCATGCGCAAGACCACTCTGCTGGCCGCCGCTGCCCTGCTGGGCAGCCCCGGCCTCACCCTGGCCCAGAACACGCCGGACGAAAACAACCCCAATGTGGATGCCCCGTTCGTGCGTAATATCCGCGCCGACCGTCCCGGCCAAACTGTCACCGCCCAGGTTCTTCGCCCCGGCCGCTTTCAGGTCGAAACGGGTTTCCAGCGCCAGTTTGGCGGCGTGGGCCTGGCCCAGAGCCTGAGCGCCGCCACCCTGCGCATCGGCTTTTTCAACAGCATGGAGCTGCGCGTGAGCCAGCCCTACTTCCACAACGGCCCGGCGCGGGTGGCCGAGGCCGGCCGCGTCGATTCCAGCGGCTGGGCTCCGGTGGTGGTGGGGGCCAAGTTCATGCTCTCGCCCAACTACGACACCCGCACGCAGGTAGCCATTCTGGTAGAGTCGGCGGTGCCGGGCACGGGCAGCGCGGGCCTGCGCGGCACCACCTGGGGCCCCGGCGGCCGTCTGCTGGTGAGCGAGCAGTTGGGCGAGCGGTTCGGCCTCGAAGCCAACTTCGGCTTCAGCCAGCGCGGCCTCACTACCAGGGACATTGAAAAAGGCCAGTTTCTGGGCACGCTGGCCTTCAATGGCCCGCTGAGTGAGAAAGCCGGTTTTTTTGTGGAAGCCTACGGATATGGCCGCCAGTCGCTGACTACCGGCACCACGGCGGGGGTGTATTTCCGCCCCATTCCGGCCATGCGCCTCGATATCACGGCCGGGCAGGCGGTGAGCGGATTGGCGGCCGGCACGTCCACTATTGGGGCCGGACTCACGTTTAAAGTGGGCAAATAGCACCGGCGGCAAGCGCTACGAAAATAACGTTCAGCAAAAGGCCTGCGTAGTAACGCAGGCTTTTTGCGTAAAATCAGGCCTTTCATTGAATTTGCTATGCGCTTTCCCTTCCTGTTCCTGGCCCTGCTGGCCGCCGGTTGCCAAACCCGCCCCGCTGCGGAAACAGCCGCTACCCCTCCCCCACTCGCCCGCACCGCGCCCGACGCGCCATTGCGCGAAACGCGCTGGGTGCTGCGCCAGCTGGCCGGCCAGCCCATCACCGTGCCGGCCGATACCAGGGAGCCTTACCTGACGCTCCGCGCCGACGGCACGGCCGAGGGCAATGGCAGCTGTAACCGCTTTCGGGGGAGTTTTTTCAGCGAAAATCCCAGTGAGCTGAAATTCAGCCCACTCATGAGCACGCGGATGGCCTGCCCGGCCCTTGAAACGGAAAATGCTTTTACCCGCGCCCTGGGCCAGAGCAATACCTACCGCATCAGCGGCGATACGCTGCGGGTGCTGGATGCCACCGGGGCAGCCGTGGCCCGGCTGGAGGCCGTATACCTGCGGTAGCCGCTACTTGCCGCTGGTGCCTTCGGGCGCGATACGGGTGGGCGTTTGCTGGCCCGAGGCGAGGCCGGTGGCGCTTTGCGCAATGGCCTGAATGACGGCCGTCATGTTCTGCAAATTCAGGCTCTCTACTTCGTCGTCGACGGAATGGTAGAGCTTGTCGGTCGGAATCTGGTCGGTGCTGATGCTGTGGGCGGGCACGCCCAGGCGGGCCAGGGTGGCGTTGTCGGAGCGGTAAAACAGGTTTTGCTCGGGGTACGGGTCGGGCTCGAAGCGGAACTTGCTGCCGGTGAGGTTGGCTTGCAGCAGCGGGCCGAAATCGGAACGGTCGTAGCCGGTGATGAAGGCGGTGTTGGGGCCGAATTTAGCTTCCTTGCCAATCATCTCAATGTTGAACATGGCCGTCACCTGCTGCGGGTCGAGCTGCTTCGAGAAGTACTGCGAGCCGAAGCCGCCCACTTCCTCGGCCGCGAAAGCCACGAAGATGAGCGGGCGGGCATTATCATTTTTCTTCTTGAAATACTCGGCCAGCGCCACTACGGCGGTGGTGCCGCTGGCATCGTCGTCGGCCCCGTTGGCGATGGAGTCGCCTTCGGCCGAGGGCTTCACGATGCCCAGATGGTCGTAGTGGCCCGAGAAAACCACGTTCTCTTTGCTGCGCTGCGGGTCGCGGCCGGGCAGCACGCCCACCACGTTGCGAAGCTCAATGGGCTGCCCGACAGTGCTGGCGCTGATGCGGTAAGTGAGGGTTGAAGGCCTGGCTCCCAGCACGTACACGGTAGAATAGGGCCCCGCCTGCTCCGGGCTTATTTTGGGGCGCGCCGCGTATTGGGCAATTTGGCCGAATAGCTTGGTGTGGGCGGTATCAACAAAAACAAGCGTGTTGGCAGTAGGCCGCCGAAGCGCGAGCAGCCTGCCCCGCTCCGTCTGGTCCGGCCCGATTGTTACGACTGCAACGGGCGTAGCATCATCACTCGTCCAGCTCAGGGCCGGCGCGCCAGAGATAACCGCTACCTGCGTCGGCAGCAAGGCTTTCCCATTGAGCACGGCCGTGGCTACGCCGGGCCTGGTCTGATACACCTTAAACGTTTGCTCGAAGCCGCTGAGGCCCGGCAGCGGCTGCAAGCCAATGCGCGCAAACTCGCCGGCCAGGAACTGCGCCGCCCGCAGGCCGCCGGGCTGGCCGGTGCCGCGCCCCTGCATATCGTCCGATGCGAGCGTACGCATGACGCGGCTTACCGTGGCGGCCGAAACTTCGGTTTCGGCCGCCCGACCAGGCTTTACTTTGACTTTAAATTTGGATTGCGCGGCCACGGGCAGCGCCGCCAGCAAACAGCCGGCAAGGAGCAGGTTTTTCAAGGCAAAAGGCTAGTTCAGAGTCAGGACCAGGTCATCGGCCGATACGCGGGCACCTTCGGCCAGCACCACATCGGCCACGGTGAGGTCCTGCGGGGCAGTGATGGTGGTTTCCATTTTCATGGCTTCGATGACGAAGAGCGGGGTGTTTTTGGGCACGGCCTGGCCGGGTTTCACCAGCACTTTGCTCAGCATACCCTGCAACGGGGCCCCCAGCTGGTGCGGGTTGGCCTTGTCGGCTTTGGCATTGCTGATTTTGGTGACTTCCACCGACTGGTCGCGCACCTGCAGGTTGCGGGTCTGGCCGTTGAGGGTGAAGAAGATGGTGCGCTCGCCTTCCTCGTTAATGTCGCCCACCGACTCCAGACGCACGATAACCGACTTGCCCCGGGCAATTTCGATGATGGTTTCTTCGCCCGATTTCAGGCCGTAGAAGAAGGCCGATGTTGGCACCTTACTCACGTTGCCATACTTTTGGCGGAAGGCCCAGTAGTCCTCAAACACCTTGGGATAGAGCAGCGACGACAGCATATCGGTGAACTTGCCGCCGGGGAATTTCTCCTGAAACGCCGTCCATTCCTTATCGAAGTCAATCGGGGCCAGGTGCTCGTTGGGCCGGTCGGTGAAGGGCGTTTCGTTCTTGAGAATGAGCTTTTGCAGCTCGGCGGGCCAGCCGCCCTCGGGCTGGCCGATGTCGCCGCGAAACAGCTCGCGCACCGACTCCGGGAAGTTCAGGGTTTCGCCTTTTTCCATCACATCCTGCGGCGTGAGGCTGTTGGAAACCATAAACAGGGCCATGTCGCCCACGACTTTGCTACTGGGCGTCACCTTCACGATGTCGCCGAACATCTGGTTTACATCGGCGAAGCGCTGCTTCACTTCCTCAAACTTATTGAGCAGGCCCAGCGAAGCCGCCTGCGGGCGCAGGTTGGAATACTGCCCACCCGGAATCTCGTGCTGAAAAACCTCCGAAGTACCGGCTTTCAGGCCCGACTCAAACGGATAGTACATCTCGCGCACCGCCTCCCAGTAGTTACTGAACTCGTTGAGCGAATGCTGGTTGAACTCGCGGTGGCGCGGCGTGTGGCGCAGCATTTCGACCACCGAGTTGAAGTTGGGCTGCGAGGTAAGGCCCGAGAGCGAGCCCATCGCCACGTCGATGACGTTGACGCCGGCCTCCACGGCTTGCAGGTAGGTGGCAGACTGCAGCGACGAGGTATCGTGGGTGTGCAGGTGGATGGGCAGCTTCACGGTGTCGCGCAGGCCGGCGATAAGCTCGGTGGCGGCGTAGGGTTTCAGCAGGCCGGCCATATCCTTGATGCAGAGGATGTGCGCCCCGGCATCTTCGAGCTGCTTGGCCAGCTTGAGGTAGTAGTCGAGAGTGTATTTGGTGCGGTTGGGGTCCATGATGTCCCCGGTGTAGCAGATGCTGGCCTCGGCCAGCCGGTCGGTTTTGTTGCGCACGAAGCCGATGCAGGCCTCCAGACCCTTCATCCAGTTCAGCGAGTCGAAAATGCGAAATACATCGACGCCGGTTTCGGCGGCCTGCATCACGAACCGCTCCGTCAGGTTGTCCGGGTAGGCCTTGTAGCCCACGCCGTTGGCCCCGCGAATGAGCATTTGCAGGAGGATGTTCGGGATGGCTTCGCGCAGCTTGGCGAGGCGCTCCCAGGGGTCTTCGTGCAGGAAGCGCAGGGCCACGTCGAAGGTGGCCCCGCCCCAGACTTCGAGCGAGAAGGTCTGGGGATGCTGCTGGGCGTAGGCGCGGGCCACTTTCAGCATGTCCCAGGTGCGCATGCGGGTGGCCAGCAGGCTTTGGTGGGCATCGCGCAGGGTGGTGTCGGTGTAGTGAATGAGGGGCTCGTTGCGCAGCCATTCCGAGAATTTCTCGGGGCCCAGCTCGTCGAGCTTCTGCTTGGTGCCGGGGACGGGCGCGGTGTACTCGAAGGCGGGAATGCGCGGCTGGCGCGGGTTGGCGCGCGGGTTGAGCAGGTCGCGCACGTCGGGGTTGCCGTTCACCACCGTGTCGCCGATGAAGCCGAGCAGGCGCGTGGCCCGGTCCTGGCGCTTCTCGAAATCGAACAGTTCAGGGTGGTCCTTGATGAAGTCGACTGTGGCGTGGCCCTGCTGAAACTCCTCGTTGCCAACGATATTCTTCAGGAACGGAATGTTGGTTTTCACGCCGCGAATCCGGAACTCATCGAGGGCGCGCAGCATTTTCTGGGCCGCGCTGTGCAGCGTGGGGGCGTGGGCCGAGATTTTGACCAGCATCGAGTCGAAAAACGGCGAAACCACCGCACCCTGGTACACCGAGCCCTCGTCGAGCCGGATGCCGAAGCCGCCCGCCGAGCGGTAGGCCACGATGGTGCCGTAGTCGGGCTTGAAGTCGTTGGCCGGGTTTTCGGTGGTCACGCGGCACTGCACCGCGAAGCCCGTGCGCAGCGGCACCACATCGGGCCCGAGGCCGATTTCGGGGTCGGCCAGGTTGTAGTTGGCAGCGATATAAATCTGGGTTTTAATCAAATCCACGCCCGTAATCATCTCGGTCACCGTGTGTTCCACCTGAATGCGGGGATTCACCTCGATGAAGTAGATACGGTCGTGCTCGGGGTTCACCAGGAATTCCACGGTGCCCACGTTGTCATAGCCCACGGCCCGGCCGATGCGCAGCGCGTACTCATACAAGAGGTGGCGCTGGTGGTCGGGCAGGTCCATGGCGGGCGCTACCTCCACCACTTTCTGGAAGCGGCGCTGCACCGAGCAGTCGCGCTCGTAGAGGTGCACCAGGTTGCCGTGGTGGTCGCCCACGAGCTGAATCTCGATGTGCTTGGGGCGCTCCACGAATTTTTCGAGGAACACCGTGTCGTCGCCGAAGGCATTTAGCGCCTCGTTGCGGGCCTCAAAAAAGCCCTTTTCCATCTGCTCATCGTCGCGGATGATGCGCATGCCGCGCCCGCCGCCGCCGCTGGCCGCCTTCAGCATCACGGGGTAGCCGATGCGGTGGGCCTCGGCCTGGGCCGTTTCGAAGTCGACCAAATCGGCCTCGCTGCTTTCAATCTGGGGCACCTGGCATTGCTGGGCCACGGCCTTGGCGCGCACTTTGTCGCCAAGGGCTTCCATCACCTCTGGCCGGGGGCCGATGAAAACGATGCCTTCTTCGGCGCAGCGGCGCGAAAGGGTGGCGTTTTCGGAGAGAAAGCCGTAGCCGGGGTGGATGGCATTGGCCCCGTTCTCTTTGGCCACGCGGATGATGCCCTCGATGTCGAGGTAGGGCTTCAGGGGCTCATCGTCGCGGCCAATCTGGTAGGCTTCGTCGGCTTTGTAGCGGTGCTGCGAGTACCGGTCCTCGTAGGTGTACACGGCCACCGTGGGGATATTGAGCTCGTTGGAGGCGCGCATCACGCGAATCGCAATTTCGCCGCGGTTGGCGACCAGAAGTTTAGTTATGTTCATAGAAGCAGGAATCCGTTTGGCGCGGATACGGCGAAACTACGCCAAAGGCTGTGTATTCTTCTAAACAATCGTTTGCACCTGCTGCAATTGCCACCAGACCAGTCGAGAAGCTGGTATGTTACCAATTTATTACCTGATTAATTACGAAGTCATACCCGCGTTGGCATCCCGGATAATGGGCGGTGATGAAGGGGCCGGGCAATCTTGCGAATCGACCGAAACGTATCAATCCACAGAAATCACCCGCGCCCCGGGCTTAAATGCAGAGTACGTGGGGGCCTGCTCACGCCCGCAAAACTACTCGAAATGCAGCCCTTGACACCGCCCCGAGCAAACAACTAGGCCAAAACAGCGTTATGGCAGCACTCATTTACTATCTCGCGGACCATGCAGTTTTCCGACAAAAACATTCTCATCATCGGGGCCTCCTCCGGCATTGGCTTGGCCACCGCCACGTTGCTGCACGGCCTGGGAGCCAACCTGTTCACCGCCTCGCGCCACCAGTCGCCCGAACTGGAAGCCCTGCAAACCACCCATTTCGACTACGATGCCACCCAGGCCGTGGACAACACCTTTGACGCCCTGCCCGACGTGCTGCACGGCGTGGTGTACTGCCCCGGCAGCATCAAGCTGCGGCCCTTCGAGCGGATTCCCGTGGCCGATTTCGCCGCCGATTTCGACCTGAACGTGTTGGGTGCCGTGCGCGTCATCCAGGCCACCATCAAGCGTCTGAAGAAGGCCGAAGGCACGGCCTCCATCGTGTTGTTCAGCACCGTGGCAGCCGATACGGGCATGAGCTTCCACGCCAGCATTGCCACCGCCAAGGCAGCCGTGGAAGGCCTCACCCGCGCCCTGGCCGCCGAGTACGCCGCCACCGGCGTGCGCGTGAACTGCATCGCCCCCTCCCTCACCAACACGCCCCTGGCCGCCGCCCTGCTCAACTCGCCCGAAAAGGTGGAGGCCGGCGGCAAACGCCACCCCTTGCAGCGCATCGGCCAGCCCGAGGATTTGGCCTACACGGCTTCGTTCCTGCTGTCGGACCACAGCTCGTTTGTGACCGGCCAGGTGATGGCCGTGGACGGCGGGATGGGGAAATTGAAGTAAGTTTTTTCTGGACGCTGCCCCCCGCGTCAACCTCACCCCCTGACCCCCTCTCCAAAAAAGAGGGGGCACCGGACTTGCTCCAATCGGGTTCGGTAGACGAGTCGTCCTCACGAGCCGGTTCCCCCTCTTTTTTGGAGAGGGGGTCAGGGGGTGAGGTTGACGCGGAGGGCGATACGCAAATCATCTACTATGAAAATCTGCATCTTCTGGCACCGGCGCGACCTGCGCATTCACGACAATGCCGGGCTGGCGGCCGCGCTGGCCAGTGGCCTGCCGGTACTGCCGCTATTCATCTACGACAAGGACATTCTCGACCATCTGCCGGAAAAAGCTGATGCCCGGCTCACCTTCATTTTTGATGAAGTAGAGAAGCTGGCCAAGGAAACTGAAGCGGCGGGCGGCACTTTTCTGGCCCGCTACGGTACGCCGCTGGCGGTGCTGGAGCAACTAGTCAAGGACTTCGACGTGGCGGCCGTGCATACCAACGAGGACTACGAGCCCTACGCCACGCAGCGCGATAACGCCGTGGGTGAGCTTCTGCAAAAGCACGGGGCCGACTTTCATCTGTATAAGGACCAGGTCATTTTCGCCAAAGAGGAGATTATGACCAAATCGGGCACGGTGCCCAAGGTTTTCGGTGCTTACCTGAAGGCCTACACCGCGAAGCTGACGGATGAGCTGCTGCTGCCCTACGGCTCGAAAGGCGATTTCAAGCGGGAAAACCTGCACCACATTTCTGCGGCCAAAGCCAGTGAGCGGCCCACGCTGCAAAGCATGGGTTTTGAGCGCAAGGAGCAATATTTCCCGCCGGTGAAGCTGCCGGCCGAAAGCATTGTGCGCCACTACCACCAGACGCGCAACACGCCCGCCGACGAGCACGGCACCACCCGCGAGTCGCTGAACCTGCGCTTTGGCACCCTCAGCGTGCGCGAGGTGCTGCGCCAGGCCAAAGCCCTGAACCAAAAGATGCTGGCCGAAATCATCTGGCGGGATTTTTTCATGATGCTGCTCTGGCATTTCCCCAACACGGCCACCGAGAGCTACGACCCCAAGATGCGGCACATCGACTACCGCAACAACGAGGACGAGTTTCGGGCCTGGTGCGAGGGCCGCACCGGCTACCCGCTGGTGGATGCCGGCATGCGCGAGCTCAACGAAACCGGCTATATGCCCAACCGCGTGCGCATGACCGTGGCCGGCTTCCTCACCAAGCACCTGTTCATCGACTGGCGTTGGGGCGAACGGTATTTCGCCGATAAGCTCCTCGACTACGACATGGCCAACAACGTGGGCAACTGGCAGTGGATGGCGGGCACCGGTGCCATCTCGGCCCCCTGGTTCCGGGTGTACAGCCCCGAGAGCCAGCTCGAAAAAGTAGACCCCGAGATGAAGTACGTGAAGCGCTGGGTGCCGGAAGTGGGTACCTCAAAATACCCGGCCCCGATTGTGGAGCACAAATTTGGGCGCGAACGGGCCGTAGAAGCCATTCGGGCGGCGCGCATTGCAGCTTCGTAGGGCATCGCCCTCCGCGTTCACCTCACCCCCTGACCCCCTCTCCCGTGGAGAGGGGACACCGGTTCGGGGTGGACGATTCTACACCTGAGTTAATCGGGGGCATGACCGGTGCCCCCTCTCCACGGGAGAGGGGGTCAGGGGGTGAGGTTGACGCGGAGGGCGACTACCCAATAAACGAAGAACCTACCGCCCCTCCAGCCGGTTGTACCTACATGGAAAAGGACCGCATCAAACAAGCCTATCTCGACTTCGTACGCAACGAAGGCCACCCGCCGCAATCGGTGTTCAAGCTCACCCAGCAGCTGGGCATGGCCGAAGCCGAATTCTACCAGCACTACCCCAATTTCGAGTCCATTGACCGCGAGATATGGGCTGATTTTGGCCGGCAGGCGCGCGAAACCGCCGCCTCCGAGCCCGTGTGGGAGGGCTACGGCAGCCGCGAAAAACTGCTGGCGTTCTACTACACGCTGCTCGAAATCCTCAAAGGCAACCGCTCTTATGCCCTGATGAGCCTGCGCCGCTCGCTGCACCGCATTCCGGCGCTGTCGCCCCGCGTGCTCGACGATTTCCGGCAGGATTTCGAGGTGTTTGTGAGCGACTTGCTGCGCGACGGCCGCGTAACGGGCGAAATTGCCAACCGCCCGCTGGTGCAGGAGGGCTACCCCCGCTTCTTCTGGCAGCAGGTGCTGTTCGTACTCGGCTTTTTTGCCAAGGACGATACCGTAAACTTCGAGCGCACCGACGCCGCCGTGGAAAAAGCCGTGACCCTGAGCTTCGATTTGGTGGGCCGCAACACTCTGGACTCGGCCGTGGATTTCGTGCGGTTTTTGGTTCGGCGGTAGGTTGTGAGGTAAGCTTTAGCTTGCCGTCGGCTGTAATCATTTGTATCTCATTACACTATACATCACGGCAAGCTAAAGCTTACCTCACAGATGGACGAACCTCAAACCTCCCTGCCGACCACCAAAGTGGCCCGCGCCGCCCGCTTTGCCAAAACCGGCTTCAACGTGGGCACCAACTACATTAAGCACTACGCCAAAAAAGCCGTTGGCGCAGAGTCGACCACCGAAAGCCTGCACGCCGCCAACGCCGCCGAGCTCTACGGTACGCTAAGCGAGATGAAAGGCTCCGTGCTGAAAGTGGCCCAGATGCTGGCCATGGAGAAAAACATGCTGCCCACGGCCTACGCCGACCAGTTTGCCAAAGCCCAGTACTCGACCCCGCCCCTTTCCGGCCCGCTGGTGACCAAGGCTTTCCGCGATGCTTTTGGGAAGTCGCCTTACCAGCTTTTTGATGAGTTTGAACCCGAGGCCCGGCAGGCGGCCAGCATCGGGCAGGTACATTTTGCCCGCAAGGATGGGAAGGAGCTGGCCGTGAAGGTGCAATACCCCGGCGTGGCCGACAGCATCAAGTCGGATATCCGGCTGGTGAAGCCCATTGCCCTGCGCGTGATGGGCCTCAACGAAGCCCAGGTGCGCCCTTACCTGGAGGAAGTAGAAACCCGCCTCCTCGAAGAAACCGACTACAAGCTGGAGCTGCGGCGCGGCCAGGAAATCGCCGCCAAATGCCAGGAATTACACAACCTGGAATTCGCGACCTACTATCCGGAGTTCTCCACGGCCCGCATTCTGACCATGGACTGGCTGCCCGGCCAGCACCTGAAAGAGTTTCTGGCTACCAACCCATCGCAGGAAATCCGCAACCAAATCGGCCAGGCGCTGTGGGATTTCTACCAGTTTCAGTTCAACGAGCTGCACCAGCTGCACGCCGACCCGCACCCCGGCAATTTCCTGATGCGGGCCGACCACGGCGGTACCCTCGGCGTGCTCGATTTCGGCTGCGTGAAAGACGTGCCGATGGACGTGTACCAGCTGTTCAAAGACCTGCTGGCCCCCGAAACCTTTACCGACGAAAACCGCCTCGCTGCCCTGCTTACCCAGGGCGGCGTGCTTCGCGCCACCGATGCCCCGGCCATGCGGGCGCTGTATATGCGCACCATGCGCGTGTCGCTGGAGCTGGTGGGCCGCCCCTTCCGTCAGGCCACTTTCGATTTTGGCGACCCCGCCTACATGGCCGCCCTCTACGCCCTCGGCGACGACCTGATGGCCGACCCCGAGCTGCGCAAGCAGCGCGAGCCGCGCGGCTCCGAGCACTTCATTTACCTGAACCGGACTTACGTGGGGCTATTTGCGCTGCTCACGGAGCTGGGAGCTTCGATTCAAACCGGTATCATGTAGCACATGCTTCAGCTTGTGCCCGGCTGCTCCTCCCGGCAGGCATAGGCTGAAGCATGTGCTACATTTCGGCCATGAACCTCCGCCAAGAGCTACTGCGGGAACACTCGGCCCGCCAGACGCAGCGGCTGGCCGACTACGCCTGCGCCCACCCCACGGCCCTGGCCGAGCTGCTCCAACTGTTTTGGTACGGCGCGGAGCGCGAGCGCCAGTTGGCTGCTGATGTGCTGGGCTGGGTGGGCCAGCGCCGGCCCAAGTGGCTGGTGCCGCACCTGCCGGGCCTGCTGGCCGCCGCCCAGCCCGCGCCCGGGCAGCATCCGGCCGTGCGGCGGGCGGTAGCGCGGGTGCTGCAATTTGTACCCGTGCCCGAGGAGTGGCAGAGCCTGGCCTTCGATACCTGCCTGGCGCTGCTGCATGCGCCCAGCGAGCCCGTTGCCATTCGCGCATATGCCCTCACCGCCGTGGCGCGGCTGGCAGCGCCCTATCCGGAGCTGGCAGCCGAAGTAATTTCCGCAACCGAAAACGTCCTCACTACCAGCCGTTCAGCGGCCCTGCACAGCCGGGCCAGCCGGGAATTGCCGGAACTTCGTCGCCTGGTGCGGGAACATTTTGCCAATTAACTGTTGGTACATGAATTCAATCTATTTTTCCTCCCCAACTAATGAAAAAGTTTCTTACCCTCGGTGCGGCGCTGTTCAGCCTCTCGTTCTCGGCTTCGGCCCAACAGATGGCCAGCTGCTGCGCCCGGCCAGCCGGCAACCTCTCGGCGTCGGCCACCGAGGCTTTCGCCAAACTCGCCGCCGATAAGGATTTTTCGGGCGGCCACGACGCGCCCCTACCCTACGAATTCAAAGGCGAAGGCAAAATGATTGAATTCAAAACCCCCGACGGCAGCACCGGCAAGGGTTTCGAAATCAAGAGTGCCAAGCCCTCCAACAAGTACCTGTTCGTAATCCACGAGTGGTGGGGCCTGAACGATTACATCAAGAAGGAAGCCGCCACTTTCGCCGCCGAAATGCCCGGCGTCAACGTCATCGCCGTCGACCTCTACGATGGCAAGATTGCCACCACGCCCGAAGAAGCCGGCAAATACATGGGCGAGGTGAAAACCGACCGCGCCACGGCCATCCTCAAAGGGGTGGAAATGTACGCTGGCCCCAAGGCCCAGCTGGCCAGCATCGGCTGGTGCTTCGGCGGCGGCTGGAGCCTGCAGGAAGCCCTGCTCGGCGGCAAGCAGACGGTGGGCTGCGTGATGTACTACGGCATGCCCGAAAAGGACGTGGCCAAGCTCAAAACCCTGAATACCGACGTGCTGGGCATTTTCGCCAGCCAGGATAAGTGGATTAACCCCGAGGTGGTGGGCCAGTTCAAGAAAGACATGGTGGCCGCCGGCAAAAGCGTCACCATCGAAAGCTACGATGCCGACCACGCCTTCGCCAACCCGTCCAACCCCAAATTCAACAAGGAATACGCCGCCAAAGCCCACGGCCAGGCGCTGAATTACCTGCGCGGCCGCTTCAAGCTGAAAGCTTAAGCAGCAGTTATCCGCATCAAACGAAAACGCCTCCCCGCTCGGGAGGCGTTTTTTTTGCTACTTTGGTGAGCTTGAACGCCAGCCTGTAGCGCGGACTGTTTTGTCCGCGCCGGCACCCTTCTCATTCGCGGGCTAAAAGCTCGCGCTACTTCCACCACATGGCCCCGCTCACCGCCCTACTGTCCGAATACGGCGAAAGCCACCAAAACCCCACCAACAAGCTGGTGCACTGGGTGTGCGTGCCGCTGATTATGTTCTCGCTGATTGGATTGCTGTGGTCCATTCCCGTGCCCGGTTTCGTGCAGCGCATCAGCCCGTGGCTGAACTGGGGCACGCTGGTAATGGCGCTGGCCCTGCTCTACTACGTGCGGCTGAGTGGGCGGCTGGCCTTGGGCATGGTGCTGGTGTGGGTGGCCATGGCGCTGGCCCTGCGGGTAGTGGCAGGTGCGGCGGTGCTACCGCTGTGGGGCATTTGCCTCATTATTTTTGCGCTGGCCTGGGTGGGGCAGTTCTGGGGTCACAAAGTGGAGGGCAAGAAACCCAGCTTCCTCAAGGACCTGCAGTTTCTGCTCATCGGGCCGCTGTGGCTGCTGCATTTCGTGTACCGGCGGCTGGGCTGGGGGTATTAACGCTTCGGATTAGGCTGGTAACGAGCAGAGAATAAACGTCATGCAGAGCGCAGCGAAGCATGACGTTTTGGAAAATCCAGCTACCACTACCGCACGACAGCCAGCATCCCCGCCAACTCCTCCACGCACTCGGTCAGCTGCTCCCAGGCGGGCAGCATGAAATACTGGTTCTGGTAGCGCGCGCCGGTAACGGGTGTGCCCAATACGGTGGCCAGGTCGAAGGCCGGGCGCGGGGTGAACTCGTTCACGCAGTGGTGGATTTCGCCGGCCGACGACAGCAGGCCCGCCCCGTAGAGGCACGGCTTGCTCTCGTGCTGCACCATGCCAAACTCGGCCGTGAAGAAGTAGAGCGCCCAGAGCTGCTCGCGGGCCGGCGAGCCGGCGGGCTGGGCTACGTAGGCCTGCCCCAGCTCGTGCAGGAAGTTGGCCAGGCCCTCATCGAGCAGCATGGGCACATGCCCGAAAAGGTCGTGGAACAAGTCGGGCTCGGGACTAAAATCGAACGCCTGCATGGACCGGATGCGCGTCACAATCGGGAACTTCCGCTCGGCCAGGAGGGCGAAAAATGCGGCCGGCTCGAACGGCCGGCCCACCGGGGCCAGCTGCCAGCCGGTTTCGGCCTCCACCACGGCGCTCAGCTCCCGGATGTCGGGGATGGCCTCGCGCCGCAAGCCCAACCGGGCCAGGCCCTGGCTGAAGGCCGGGGCCGCCCGCCGGTGCAGCAGCGCGGTCTGGCGGTCGAACAGCATTTTCCAAATGAGTTGGTCCTGGCTGACGGAGTTGGGCGTGGTAAACATGGCGTAACGATTGGGGAAAGTGTGGTTAAAACAGGGCGAAAAAAAAGCCCGATATCCTGGCGGATTCGGGCTTTTGAAGGTTTCTAGAGAAGTTCGGGTTTCATGCCTCGTCTTCCGTTAGCGCCAATCGCAGCCCGTACCCGCCCTGTTTGGGGGCAGTCATTAGGGTGTTAATGCAATTGACGAATTGGTGGCGCATGAGTAAGACGAATTTAAGAACCGATTTTGGAAATGCAAGCATTTGCTTACATTAATTTTTCTTTACTCCAACTCCTGCCGCAGCTGGTACACGCGCCGCAGGTTGCGAATCAGCCGGGCCGACTCGTCGAAATCCAGCGTCTGCGCGCCATCCGAAGCGGCGGTTTCGGGCGTTTCGTGGGTTTCGTACACGATGCCGTCGGCCCCGGCCATTACGCCGGCCAGCGCCATCGTGGGCACGTACTCGCGAATGCCGATGCCGTGTGAGGGGTCCACAATTACGGGCAGGTGGCTTTTGGCTTTGAGAATAGGTACAGCGTTCAAATCCAGCGTATTGCGGCTGGCCGTTTCGAACGTGCGGATGCCGCGCTCACAGAGAATCAGCTTCTCGTTGCCACCCGAAAACACATATTCAGCCGAGGACAGCAATTCCTCAATCGAACCCGAAATGCCGCGCTTCAGCAGCACGGGCTTATCCACGCCGCCCAGGGCATCGAGCAGGTTGAAGTTCTGGGTGTTGCGGGCACCCACCTGGAACACGTCCACGAAATCGTGCATCTCCTCCACCTGCGACACCTGCATCACCTCGGTCACAATTTTGAGGCCGCGCGCCCGGGCCATGCGGTGGAAATCGCGCAGGCCTTCGAGGCCCAAACCGCGAAAGGCATAGGGCGACGAACGGGGCTTGAATACGCCACCGCGCATCAGGCGCACGCCGTTGGCCACGAGGTGGTCCATCACCTTTTCCATCTGGGCCTCGCTCTCGATGCTGCACGGGCCGGCACAAATGGCCAGCGAGCTGCCACCGATGCTCACGCCGTCGCCGAGGTCGAGCACGGTGGGCTTCACGCGCCATTTGCGGCTCACGAGCTTGTAGTCGTCGCTCACGCGGTGCACGTCGCGCACGCCCGGCAGCTGGCCGATGGTGCGAATGTCGAACTCCTTTTTCCCAATCGCCACCAGGTAATGGGCGTGCTGGGTAGTTACTTCGGTGGCTTTGTAGCCCTGCTGCTTCAGGTGCTCGGTAATGGTGGCTACCGAGGCATTTTTTTCGAGTTGGATTATCATCGTTTTGGGGGTCACCTCACCCCCCGGCCCCCTCTCCTTTGGGAGAGGGGGAGCCACGGTGGCGCGGTCATTATAAATCTCGTTAAGTGAAATCGTCTGGCTCCCCCTCTCCTAAAGGAGAGGGGGCCGGGGGGTGAGGTTACGCCTGCTTGATGCCCCGCACAAAGCGCCCGGCGGCGGCCGGCGCATCGTCCACATCCTCCAGCGCGCGGATGAGAGCCGAGCCGATGATGGCCCCCTCGGCGTGCTGGCACGCGGCGTCGAAACCGGCTTTATCGGCAATGCCGAAACCGATGAGGCGGGGGTTGCGCAGCTTCAGCGCGGCAATGCGCTCAAAATACTGGGCCTGGGTCACGGCATCGGGCTGGGTGGTGCCGCCGGTGGTGCCGGGGCCCGACACGAGGTACAGGAAGGCGTCGGAAAGACTGTCGAGGTGGCGAATTCGGTCCGCTGAGGTTTGCGGCGTGATGAGGAACACGGCTTTCAGGCCATGCTTTTTGAAGGTTTCCAGGTAGAACTCTTCGTACTCGGCAAGCGGCAGGTCGGGCAGAATGACGCCATCGACGCCCACGGCGGCCGCCTGGCGGCAGAACTCTTCCACCCCAAACTGCATCACCGGGTTGAGGTAGCCCATGAGGAACACCGGCGTTTCGGGCACGGCGGCGCGCAGGCCCTGCAGCTGTTCGAACAGCACGGGGATGCTCATGCCATTGGCCAGCGCCACCGAGCTGCTGCCCTGAATGACCGGGCCATCAGCCAGCGGGTCAGAAAACGGCATCCCGATTTCGAGGATATCGGCCCCGGCCTCCACCAGGGCTTTGGCCAGCGGAATGGTGTCGTGCAGGCTGGGGTAGCCGGCCGTGAAATAAGTATTGAGCAGGTTGGTTTTGCTCGCGAAGGCGTTGGCTATTCGGTTCATGAGTTGGTTTCTCGCGGAGGTCCGCAGAGGGTGACGCAGAGGTTCGCAGTGGTCGTCCTCAGCGAACCTCTGCATCACCCTCTGCGGACCTCAGCGAGAAATATTAGATGAGCTTATCCATGTTTTTGAGGTAGGTATCCAGGTCCTTATCGCCGCGACCCGACAGGTTCACCACCACTATATCGTCCGGGCCCGCGCCCAGCTGGCCAAGGGCGGCCAGCGCATGGGCCGTTTCCAGGGCCGGAATGATGCCTTCGAGGCGGCTGCATTCGCTCACGGCCGCCAAGGCGTCGTCGTCGGTAATGGCAATGAACTCGGACCGGCCTACTTCACCCAGATAAGCGTGCAGGGGGCCGATGCCGGGGTAGTCGAGGCCCGCGCTCAGCGAATAAGGCTCGGTAATCTGGCCGTGCTCGTCCTGCATCAGCAGCGTACGGCTGCCGTGGATGATGCCCGGCGTGCCCAGCACCGACGTGGCCGCCGAGTGGCCGGAATTGATGCCATGTCCGGCCGCTTCCACCGCAATCAGGCGCACCGAGGGCTCATCCAGGAAGTGGTAGAACGCGCCGGCCGCGTTGGAGCCGCCGCCCACGCAGGCCACCACGAAATCGGGCAGCTCGGAGCCGGTTTTTTCCAGTAGCTGCTTGCGCATCTCTTCGCTGATGACGGCCTGCAGGCGGGCCACCAAATCGGGGTACGGGTGCGGGCCCACCACCGAGCCGATGATGTAGTGCGTATCAACCGGGTTGGCAATCCAGTCGCGGATGGCCTCGTTGGTGGCGTCTTTCAGGGTCTGGCTGCCACTTTCGGCGCGGCGCACCTCGGCCCCGAGCAGGCGCATGCGGGCTACGTTAGGTGCCTGGCGCTCGATGTCGACCGCGCCCATGTACACCACGCAGGGCAGGCCCATCAGGGCGCACACGGTGGCGGTGGCCACGCCGTGCTGCCCGGCCCCGGTTTCGGCGATGATGCGCGTTTTGCCCAGCCGCTTGGCCAGCAGAATCTGCCCCACCGTGTTGTTGATTTTGTGGGCGCCGGTGTGGCAAAGGTCCTCGCGCTTCAGGAAAATGCGCGTGTTGTACTTGGCCGACAGGCGCTTGGCCTCAAACAACGGCGTGGGCCGGCCCACGTAGTCACGCAGCAACGCCTGCATCTCGATTTGAAAATCCGGCTCGGCCATGATTTCCAGGTATTGCGTGCGCAGCTCCTCCACGTTGGGATAAAGCATTTCGGGCACGAATGCGCCGCCGAACTGGCCGTAGTAGCCGCGGGCCGTGGGCTTTTGATAGGAGATTGTGGGTGTCATATCGTTTTGGTCATTATTGGGTAACTCAGCATGACGTTCTCTTATTTCTTCAGCGCCTTTAACATCTCTCCTAGCCTGCCGGCATCTTTCACGCCGGGCGCGGTTTCGAAGCTACTGTTTAAGTCCACTCCAGCCAGGCCGGGCAGGTGCAGCGCCGCCAACTCAGCGGCGTGTTCCAGGCCCAGCCCGCCGGCCAGAAAATAGGGCACGGGCAGGTTGTAGGCTGATAACAAACTCCAGTCGAAAATGGCCCCGTTACCGCCGGGCGCAGCCCCTTTTGTATCAAAAAGAAAGAAGTCGCAATACGGTACGTAGGGCAGCAGCGCATTAAAATCGACCGCCTCCCCCACCGAAAACGCCTTCATAACCAGCAGGCCAGCCTCGTTTAGCTCCTCACACTGGGCGGGCGTTTCTTTCCCGTGCAGCTGCACGGCGGCAAGGCCAAAGCGGTGCGCCATAGCGAGGATGTTTTCAGTGGTTTCATTCACAAACACCCCTACTTTCCAAATGGTGGGCGGCAGGGCCCGTACCAGCTCGGGGGCCAGCACGTCGCCCACGAAGCGGGGCGATTTCGGCGCGAAGATGAACCCCAAAAAATCCGGCCCCAACGCGGCGATTGCAGCCAGCGCGGCTGCGTCGCGCATGCCACATACCTTCACCAGCAGCCGCGCCGGAACGGCAGCCGCTGGCTCGGGGGCCGTGGCACCGGGAACACCGGCGGCCAGGGCCAGCGCAGGCAGGTTGGGGCGGGGCGTTTTCATATCCTGCAACTAGGCAACAACCGATTCGACTTTCGACAGCGCGGCAATTTCCTGCACCAGCGCGGCGCAGGCCCGCTCGGGCCGGGCGTGGCGCATGAACGCCTCGCCCAACAGGAAACCCCGGTAGCCCACCTCGCGCAGCTGGCCGATGGCCGAAGCAGTCGAAATACCGCTCTCCGACACCTTCACAAACTCATTCGGAATGGCTTCGGCCAAGGTCATCGACGTATCGAGGCTCAGGCTGAAGTCGTGCAGGTTGCGGTTGTTCACGCCAATCAGGTCTACGGCTTCGGCATTGATTGAGCGGGCCAGCTCCTCACCATCGTGCACTTCGAGCAGCACTTCGAGGCCCAGCGAGCGGGCCAGGCGGCCCAGCGTGTCGATTTCCTGGGGCGTGAGCACGGCCGCAATCAGCAGCACGGCATCGGCGCCCATGCTTTTGGCTTCGAGAATCTGGTACTCATCCACCACAAAATCCTTGCGCAGAATGGGGCAGAAATTGAAGCGGCGCGCCGTGGTCAAATCCTCACTTTTCCCCCCGAAAAATTCGGTATCGGTGAGGATGGACAGCGCTGCCGCGCCGGCCTGCATGTAGCCCAGCGTGGTGCGCTCCACCGGCGCATACTGGTTTATCCAGCCCTTGGAGGGCGACTTGCGCTTGAACTCGGCAATGAGGCCGCTGCCGCCTTCACGCAGCAGGTACTTGCGCAGCGACAGCGGCTGCGACTTGAAATACAGGCTGGTTTCGAGCAGCTTCACGGGTACCAGCTCGCGACGGCTGGCTACTTCTTTGCGCTTGTGGGCGACGATGGTATCGAGGATGGTGGACATAACGCTTCGCTTAATTAAGAATTAAGAATTAAGAATTAAGAATTAAGAATTGGTAACGCAAGAGTGGAGGAATGAAGCATTAATGAGAGTTTCTTCTTCATTGTTAATTATTAATTCTTAATTAACAGAGAGCATGGTTTCAAATGCTTTTCTCGCCGCGCCCGAGTCCAGCGACTCGCGGCTGAGGGCCAGGGCATCCTCCCAGACCAGGCCGGGGCGGGCGCATTGCAGCGCCAGGGCGGCGTTGGCGGTGGTCACGTTGCGCTGGGCAGGGGTGCCGTGGCCATCGAGGACGTGCTTGAACAGCTCGGCCGAAGCCGCGACGGTACTGCCGCCGGCCAGGTCGTCGGCGGTGCAGGCAGGCAGACCGATCGTGTCGGCGGTAAAGAGGCGCTCGCCTTCAAACGACGAAACCACTTTGGCCAGGCCGGTGAGGGCCAGCTCGTCGTAGCCATCGAGGGCGTGCACCACGGCGTAGCGCGCGCCGGTGGGCTGCATCAGGTAGTGGTAGAGGCGCTGCAGCTCCAAGCTGAACACACCCAGCAGCTGGGCCGCCGGCCGGGCCGGGTTCACCAGCGGGCCGAGGATGTTGAAGAAGGTGCGCAGCCCCAGCTCACGCCGGATGGGCCCCGCGTGCCGCATGGCCGGATGGAAAGCCGGCGCATGCAGAAAGCAGATGCCTGCGCGGTCGAGCTGCCGCCGCAGCTGGTCGGAGCTGGCCTCGAAATTGTAGCCAAAATGCGCCAGCACATTCGAAGCGCCCGACACCGACGACACGCCGAAGTTGCCGTGCTTGGCTACCAGCGTGCCTGCCCCGGCCACAATGAAGCAGGCCAGCGTGGAGATGTTGAGCGTGTTCTTACCATCGCCGCCCGTGCCCACAATATCCACCAACTCGTGCGTACCCAGCTCGGGGTCGCGGCTGAGGTCGAGCAAGGCCTGGCGGAAGCCGGCCAGCTCGGCCACCGTGATGGGTCGCATGCGGTACACGGCCAGGAAAGCCGCCGTTTCGGCCGGGTTGGCCCCGCCCTCGCCCAGCTGGCGCATGGCGGCGTGGGCCTCGGCATGCGTCAGGGGCTGGTGGTCGAAAAGCTTGGTGAGAATCTGTTTCAAAGGGTTTTTCTTTTCAGAACGTCATGCTGAGCGTAGCCGAAGCATCTCGCTCGCATCGTTCGACGGTTTATTTACTGTGGCACGCGAGATGCTTCGGCTGCGCTCAGCATGACGTTCTAACGGAGCCAGTTTTCCAGCATTTGCGCGCCGTGCTCGGTGAGGATGCTTTCGGGATGGAACTGCACCCCGCGCACATCGTACGCACGGTGGCGGAAGGCCAGCACCTCGCCGTTGGCATCGCGGGCCGTTACTTCCAGCGTGGCGGGCATCGACTCGGGCCGCACCGCCCACGAATGGTAGCGCCCCACCTGAAACCGTGCCGGCAGGCCGGCAAACAGACGCTCGTCGGGCACCGTCACTTCGGCTTCGTTGGCTACGCCGTGCAGCACGGCGGGGATGTTGTAAAGCTCCGCGCCAAAGCTTTCGCACAGGCCCTGGTGGCCCAGGCACACGCCCAGAATGCGCTTGGTGGGCGCATATCTCTGAATAATGGCCGGCATCAAGCCCGCCTCCAACGGAATGCCGGGGCCGGGCGACAGCAGAATGGCATCGTAAGCATCTACGGCTTCGAGGGTGAGCTGGTCGTTGCGCGTCACGGTCAGGTTGGGGCCGTGGCCGAGCTCGCGCAGCAGGTGCACCAGGTTGTAGGTGAAGGAGTCGTAGTTATCGAGAACGAGGATTTTCATGATTTTGAACTTGGGGAAGAACGTCATACCGAGCGTAGCCGAGGTATCTCGCTCGCATCGTTGCGCCGATTGGATTACTGCTGCACGCGAGATGCCTCGGCTGCGCTCGGCATGACGTTCAGGCAATTACTCTACTCATCGCACCTCCGCTGCCGCTTTCAGGGCGGCCCGCAGCGCACCCAGCTTGTGGTGCACCTCCTCCAGCTCCGACTGCACTTTCGATGCCGCCACCACACCCGCGCCGGCCTGGAAATAAAGCTGATTGCCGGTACTCAGAAACGAGCGAATCATGATGGCGTGGTTGAAGCTGCCATCGAAGCCCAGGAAGCCCAGGCAGCCGCCGTAGTAGCCGCGCGCGGTCGGCTCCAGGCCGTCAATCAGCTGAATAGCCCGGAATTTGGGGGCGCCGGAAAGCGTACCGGCCGGGAAGGTATCGGCTACCACTTGCAGGGTGTCGGTATTTTCGGCCAGCTCGGCGGTGACTTTGCTCACGAGGTGGATGACGTGCGAGTAGAACTGGATTTCGCGCAGCGTGCGCACCTCTACTTTAGTGCCGTGGCGGGCGAGGTCGTTGCGGGCCAGGTCGACGAGCATGACGTGCTCAGCGTTTTCCTTGGGGTCGGCGGCCAGGCGCTGGGCGGCGGCAGCATCGGCAGCATCGTCGCCGGTGCGACGGTAGGTGCCCGCGATGGGGAACAGCGTAGCCTCGCGGCCCTGCACCAGCACCTGGGCCTCGGGCGAGGAGCCGAAGATTTTGTAGTCGCCGTAATCGAAATAAAACAGGTAAGGCGACGGGTTGATGGACCGCAGCGCCCGGTACACGTTAAACTCATCGCCCGAAAAGCCTTGCTGAAAGCGGCGCGACAGCACAATCTGGAACACGTCGCCGCGCAGGCAGTGCGCCTGGCCCTGCGTGAGGCGGGCCAGGAATTCGGCATCGGTCTGGTTGGTCTGCTCCTCGCCTACCGTGGCAAAATCGAACGCGGGCACGCTCGGGTGGCGCACCAGGTTTTCGAGGCGGTCGAGGCCGTCATTCGCTGCCGGGGCTTCGCCGGCTACACTGTGCTCAAACAAATGCAGCTCCTGCCGAAAGTGGTTGAAGGCAATAACGTAGCGGTACACGCCGTAGCGAATGAGCGGAATATCGCCGGCCGGCACTTTCGCCGGGTCCAGCTGCACGTCCTCAAAGCTCTGCACGGCCTCGTAGCCCATGTAGCCAAACAGGCCGGTGCTGATGAAGGGCAGCTTGGCCGACGCCGCGTCGGGCGTGCCGGCGGCGGCAAAGTCACGCAGCCGGCCCAGCGCCTCGCGCGGGTGAGCCAGGGTTTCGGTGGTTTCGGGCGCGCCGGGCAGCAGCTGGCGCAGCACCCCGCCGCGCCGCAGCTCAAACGTAGCCAGCGGCTCGCACACCAGGTAACTGAAGGCGTTTTGCTGGCCGTGGTAGTCGGCGCTCTCCAGCAGCAGGCAGTTGGCATACTGGTCGCGCAGCCGCAAAAACAGGCCCACGGGCGTCACGGTATCGGCGAGCAGGCGGCGGGAACGGGTGATGAGTTGGTAAGGCACGGGGTTGAAAAGGGAGCAAATGAGGCGGATGGGTTGCCTCGGAGAGAAATAGAAACGAAAAAAGCCCGGCTGTGGGCCGGGCTTTTTGTGACTAATAGCAAAATCAGGATGACTTCACTAGGCGCACAGGCAGGCCGGTCCGATGTTTCGGAGCTGCCACCACCAAGCCTGGGAAGTACGATGTGAGTTCATGTTGAGCAAGCGCTTTTCTGAAACGCGACGCAAAGATAAGGCTGCATTTTTAAAATTCCGGCAACCGCAGACAAAAAACTATACGAGCCTGTCAACTAGTGGTTGCAAACGCCACCAATTTCACAACCACCCCAACCATCATGGGTTCCCCCATATGACTATTTATGCGGCACAGAGTCCCTGGTTTTCACCGCCGAACCAAATAGAAACCGGTAAGCGGCCGGAAACTCCCGCCGCCAGAACCATTCGCGGTGCTGGCCATCGGCCGGGGCCGAAAACGCCAGGTTGGCCGCCGGCACGCCCTCAGCCCGCAGCTCATCGCGCCACTGGGCCATGAGGGGCAGCATGGTTTCCGATTCTTTGGGACCGCACACAAAATAAAAACGCGCCGTACGGGCCGCCGGGTGGGTTTTGGCATAGGCCCGCAGCGAGTCGTTGCACACCCAGAAGGCGGGCGAGAACGCCCCAACCTCGCCAAAAACCTTCGGGTATTTCAGCGCGGCATATACCGAAATCAGGCCGCCCAGGCTGGAGCCGGCGATGCCCGTGTGCGCCGCCTCGGGCCGGGTGCGGTAGTGTGCGTCGATATAGGGCTTGAGGGTGAGGGCCAGAAAATCGACGTAGGCCCCGCCCTGACCGCCCGCGTGGGGCTGGTCTTTGAGCGCGGCGCTGGGCCACGGAATGTACTCGTCGGACCGGAACTGGTCGCCGTTGTCCACGGCCACTACGATGCCGCCGGTAGCATCCTGGCCGGTTTGGCGCAGCTTATCGAGGGTTTCATCAACGCCCCACTCGCCGCCGAAGCTCGTGGCGTCGTCGAACACGTTCTGGCCATCGTGCAGGTAGAGCACGGGGTAGCGCCGGGCGGGGTTGGCCGCATAGTCGGCGGGCAGGTACAGCCAGACGCGCCGCTGCCGGCCCAGCTGCGGCATGGCAAACGAGGCGGACAGCAGGCGCACCTGCGGCGTGGCGGTGTGCTTTTTGGGCGCGGCCGCCGCGCCGCCCTGGTCGTCCCAGGCCAGCACCTGGCTGGCGATTTCGCGGGCAGTGGTCAGGTCGGCTTTGCGGTTGGCAATCTGCTGGTTCTTGCCGTCTACTTCCACCGTTGGCCAGCTGCCACGGGTAAACTTGTACTCGATGCTGCCCAGGCTGGGCGGCAGGCTGATTTGGTAGGTGCCGTCGGCCTGCCTCTGCAGGGCATAGCGGGGGCTGCGGGGGTTCCAGCTATTGAAGGAGCCCGCCACGAAGAGGGAATCCCGGGCCGGCGTGGTAGCTGGCACCTGGGTTATTTTCAGGATAACCTGGGCGCTGGCAGCTCCCCACGCCAAAGCCAGAACACTGGCCAGCAGCGCCGTGCGTTTCAGCAGCAATCGTTGGCTCATCAGCTATCGGATGGTTTCGCCGCTGCCGGCGCCGCGTTCAGACGAATCCGTTTTGCGCAACGTGTACACGGCCCGCACCGAATCGACGCCCGGCAGGCCGTTGGCCTGGAAGTCGAGCAGCGCGCCCTTCTTCTGCGGGCCTTTCACGAAATGCCGGTATTCTTCGGCCGATTCGCGCACGACGTACAACACGCCCGGCGACGGCACTTTCAGGCGGGAGAAGAAGCTGCGGCCATCGCCGGCGGGGCGGCGCGTGGTTTCGGCCACGGCGCTGGTGCCCAGCAGCCGGAATTTGGCCACATCGCTCCCCGGCAGGGTCAGGTTGCCCAGGCCATCCACAAATATTTCGCGGCGAGCCATAAGGTGCTCCAAGTCCAGCGTTTTGAGCAGGCCCAGGTTTTCCTCGGACAGGATAAGCTGCTGCACCGATTTGCCGGGGGCCGGCTCTTCGTAATACACCAGCACCGGCTTCTTGAGCTTCAGCTTGCTCACTACCATGGGCGTCGGCGCGTCGTCGGTATCGCTGGCACGCTGGGTGGTAATGGGCGTGTACACCGGTGGCGGCTTCACCACTCCACGGGCACCGGGCGCGGGCTTGGGGGCCGGCTTGCGCGAGCCAGGCCGGGACTGGGCCATAGCGCCGGTTACGGTACCGGCCAGCAACAACGCGAGTAATGGTAGGTGCTTTTTCATTTTCTAAGGAAAAGCCAAAATTAGCTAGGAGAATATGGCCCGGCAAGGCAATTACTGCGCCAATTAACGAACAACAGTACCATTATCAGCCGGGCCATACGGAAATATGGTAAGGGCAAAGGTGGTTAATCCGGGATTGCCAACCGTGCGGCGAGCCTTCGGGCACTTGCCCAGCCGCTGGTTTTTCGCCCGCGACAGCCCAGGACAAAGGAAAGCACCCGGCACCCCAAAAACGCACCTAATGAGTAGCTACACACCCCCGATGAGTAGACACACACCCAAAAAATACGGCCCTTTTAAACTTATTTTTTGCTGAAAAATCTTAAAAAAAGCCTCATTCCAACGCGTTATGCGCACCATATCCGAATCGTTTGCATTGCGCACCCGGTTGAGAGGCATGCCACCACGCTAGTTAAAGGATTGCTAAACAGTGCATAGCTCATAAAATTAATATGATTTTTAAACTACTTCCTACTTAAATATCGGCAAAAAATCCCCGAATTTGAGCAAACGTTTTTTCGGTTTTCGGAAGCGCTGGAATTTTTCAAAAAATGCCTTTAAACCTTCTGTAACGCAAGTTTTTGGTAACTTGCAGCCCCAATCTTTTAAAAATTTCCCACCACCAACACATTTAAGAAGTTTCCCATGAGACAACCTTATTTAGCGAAGCTCCTGTTTCTGCTATTATTAGCAGGATTTGGCTTCCTCCCCTCGACTGCATTTGCTCAGTCGACCGGTTCGGTCAGCGGCCGGGTCACCGATAGCAAAAACGAAGGCATTCCCGGCGCTACGGTCCTCATCGAGGGCACTTCGCTGGGCAGCTCTTCGAACGTAGACGGCACCTTCAGCATCCAGAGCGTGCCCGCCGGACCACACACAGTCGTGATTTCGTTTGTGGGCTACAACCCCGTTCGCCGTCCCGTGACGGTAGTAGCCGGCCAAAACGCCGAAGTATCGGCCGGCCTGAGCGAGAATACGACCCAGCTGGCCGAGGCCGTGGTAGTAGGCTACGGCACCCAGCGCCGCCAGGACGTAACCGGGGCTGTGGCCACGGTTGATGCCAAGCAGTTTGTGCAGGGCCAGGTAACCAGCCCCGAGCAGCTCATCCAGGGCAAAGTGGCCGGTGTGAGCATCACCTCGGCGGGCGGTGCCCCAGGCGCAGCCTCCACCATCCGCATTCGCGGCAACTCCTCGCTCAACGCCAACAGCGACCCGCTGTACGTAATCGACGGTGTGCCGGTGGATAAAAACGGCATCGACGGCGCTTCCAACCCGCTCTCGCTGATTAACCCCAGCGACATTGCCACTTTCACCATTCTGAAAGATGCTTCGGCCACCGCCATCTACGGTAACCGTGCCTCGGGCGGCGTAATTCTCATCACCACCAAGAAGGGCCTGCAAGGCGAAAAGCTGCGCGTGGAGCTGAACTC
Source organism: Hymenobacter artigasi (assembly GCF_012275535.1). GTDB lineage: Bacteria > Bacteroidota > Bacteroidia > Cytophagales > Hymenobacteraceae > Hymenobacter > Hymenobacter artigasi. The sequence goes on from NZ_JAAVTK010000023.1 coordinate 30,330, forward strand.
GCAGACGGGCATCTCCACGGTAGCCCGCCAGTACAAGACGCTGAGTGCCGGCGAATTCAGTGATTTGGTTCGGGCCAATGGCTCGCCTTCGCAGATTGGTTTCTTGGGCACGGCCAGCACCAACTGGCAGAACGAGATTTTCCGCAACGGTACCACTTTCGACAATACGGTGAGCCTGATTGGCAGCGTGGCCAAAGTGCCCTTCCGGGTGTCGTACGGCAACCTGAACCAGGAAGGTATCGTCATCACCAACAAGCTGCAGCGTAACTCCGGCTCGGTGAGCCTGAGCCCGACCCTGCTCAACGACCACCTGCGCATCGACATCAACGCCAAAGGCAGCGTGGTGGATAACCGCTTTGCCGACTACGGCACGGTGGCCGGAGCCGCGCTCTACGACCCTACCCAGCCGGTAACGTCGGGCGAGTCGCGCTTTTCGCGCTACGGTGGTTACTTCCAGTACCTGAACGCCGGCACCGGCGGGCCATTGGGCAACGCTCCCGGCAACCCGGTAGCCTCGCTCAACAACACCCGCGACATCAGCAAGGTGAAGCGCCTGATTGGCAACGTGCAGCTGGACTACAAAGTGCACGGCATCGAAGGCCTGCGCGCCAACCTGAACCTGGGCCTGGACGTGTCGCGTAGCACGGGCTACAAAGACATTGCCCCGACCGACTTCGGCAACTACAACACCAAATCGGCGGTGCCCGGCCTCAACGGCTCTTATAAGCAGTATGCTAAAGACAAGGACATGCGCCTGCTGGAAGCCTACCTGGCCTACGCCAAGCAGGTGGGTGGCACCAAGTTCGACGTGCAGGCGGGCTATGCCTACCAGGATTTCACGTTCCAGGGCCCAAACTTCCTGACTTACCGCTCGGACCGCAACACCCTCGTCAACCCCGACGAGGCGCTGACCAACCCCAACTACTACGGTAAGCTGGTGATGCTCTCGTACTTCGGCCGGGCTACGGCCAACGTAAAAGACAAGTATCTGCTGACTGCTACTTTGCGGAACGACAACACGTCGCGCTTCCGCGATGGCTACCGTAGCGGCTGGTTTCCGGCCCTGGGCCTGGCCTGGCGCATTAAGAACGAAGATTTCCTGAAGGACAACAACACGTTCTCGGAGCTGAAGCTGCGTGCCGGCTACGGCCGCACGGGCCAGCAGGACCTGGGCAACTCGGACAACCCCCGCTACTACGACACGCAGCCGCGCTACGTGCTGGGCTCTTCGGGCTCGCAGTACCTGTTCGGCAATGGCGCTACTGGCTTTATTGCTGGCCCGCAAGGCTACAACAGCGTTCTGACCTGGGAAACCACCAACACCTACAACGCCGGCCTGGACCTGGGCTTCCTCGACAACCGCCTCACCGCGACCATCGACGTGTACCAGCGGACGGCCACTGACCTGCTGGCGACCGTGAACCTACCCGCCGGCTCGAACCTCACCGACCGTCTCGACGCCAACATTGGCTCGCTGCGCAACCGCGGCATCGAGCTGGGCCTGAACTACGGCGTACTGCGCACGCAGGACCTGAACTGGGATGTGAACCTGAACGGTGCTTACAATGTTAACAAAATCACCGACCTGGGCCGTCAGCTGCCCGGGTTCGCCGGCTACAAAACCGGTGATATTGGTGGGGGTACTGGTTTCACCGGTCAAATCAACGCAGTGGGTCAGCCAAGCAATGCTTTCTACGTGTACCAGCAAGTGTACGGCCCCGATGGCCGTCCGGTGCAGGGCGTGTACGTGGACCGCAATGGCAACGGCAGCACCATCGACGATTACTACTATTACAAGCAGCCCGCGCCGCTCGTCACGCTGGGCTTCAGCTCGAACGTAACCTACAAAAAGCTGGTGCTAGCCTTCACGCTGCGCAGCAACCTGGGCAACTACGTATACAATGGCAACGCTGCCACGCTGGCTAACTACTCCAACGCCAAGTCGTCGTTCAACTACCTGAGCAACATCAACCCCGACGTGCGCAACACGGGCTTCGGCAGCCAGCAGGTTTTCTCGGATTACTACATCGAGAACGCCTCTTTCCTGCGGTGCCAGAACATTTCGCTGGGCTACAATGTAGGCAAGGTGCTCGGCGCTTCCAGCCTGCGCATCACCGGCAACGTACAGAATGCTTTCCTCATCACCAAGTACACCGGTGTTGACCCCGAAATTTCCAACGGCATCGATAGAAACTTCTATCCTACTGCCCGTACTTACACGCTCGGCCTGGCTCTCGGCTTTTAATTCCCACCACTCATGAAGAACGTTTTATTTCGGGGGTTAATCACCCTCAGCATGGGCACGGCCCTGACCGGCTTGAGTACCTCATGCACCAAAGACCTCGACCAGACGCCGAAGTATGAGCTCACGCCCGACAAGGTGTACGTGGACCTGGCCGGCTATAAGAAGGTGCTGGGCAAGCTTTACGGCGGCTTTGCCCTCACCAGCATTAACGGGGCCAACGGGGCCAGCGACCTGACCGCCATCGACGGCGGCACGGGTGACTACCTGCGCCAGCTGTGGAGCGCGCAGGAGCTGACCACCGACGAAGCCGTGGTAGCCTGGCCCGACCCGGGTATTCAGGACTGGCACAAAATGAACTGGGATGCCAACAATCCCCTGATTGGCGGCATCTACAACCGGGCTTATTACGAAATTGGTATATGCAACGAGTTCATCCGCGAATCGACGGATGACAAGCTCAGCAGCCGCCTGACTGGTGCCGATGTGGACCAGGGCAAGTCGTTCCGCGCCGAAGCCCGCTTTCTGCGTGCCGTGTCGTACATGCACGTGGTGGACCTGTTTGGCGGTGGCCCCTTCGTGACCGAAACCGACCTGGTAGGTGCCGCTATCCCCGTGTACAACACGCGCCAGCAGCTCTACAGCTACGTGGAGAGCGAGCTGCTAGCCCTCACCACGGCCCTGCCCGAGTACCGCTCGGAGTATGGCCGCGTAGACCGCAATGCCGCCAAAGGCATGCTGGCCCGTCTGTATCTCAACGCCGAGGTTTACAATGGCACGCCCAAGTATGCCGAGGCCGCCAAGCTGGCCAAGGAAGTAATCGACGCCAGGAAATACACCCTGACCAACGGCACGGCCGGCACGGCTGCCTCGTCGGCCTACGGCCTGAACTTCCTGGCCGACAACAACACCAACGCCGCTTCGAGCGAGCTCATCTGGCCGGTGCTGTTTGATGTGACCCGGACGCAGACCTACGGCGGCACCACCTTCCTGGTGAACGGCTCGACCAGCGGCTCCAGCGCCAACTGGCAGGCCTACGTAGGCGAAAGCACCGGTTGGGGCGGCCTGCGCACCACCAGCGCCCTGTTCAACAAGTTTTTCCTGCAGGGTGGCGACACCACGGTTGACCGTCGGGGCCGTTTCTGGCAGGCTGGCCAAACCAAAGAGATTAACGACCTGAGCCAGTTTACGCAGGGCCTGGGCGTGACCAAGTACCGCAACGTAACGTCGGCTGGCGTGGGCGTGGGTGGCACGCTCAACTTCTCGGGTGTTGACTTCCCCATGCTGCGCGTGTCGGACATGATGCTCATTTACGCCGAAGCTGCTACCCGTGGCGCGGCCGACCGTGCCACGGCCCTCACCTACGTGAACCAGATTCGCCGCCGCGCTTTCGGCTTCGACATCAGCTCGGCCAGTGCCCGCGCCGATGTCTCGGATGCGCAGATGACGTCGCAATTCATCCTCGACGAGCGTGCTCGTGAGCTGCATTGGGAAGGCCTGCGCCGCTCCGACCTCATCCGCTTCGGCCAGTTCACCGAGAGCACCTACCTGTGGCCCTGGAAGGGCGGAGTGGCCGCCGGCCGCACCGTCGACAACAAGTACAAGCTGTTTCCGATTCCGTTGTCCGACCTCACGGCCAACCCCAACCTGAAGCAAAATACCGGTTACTAAGCGCAGTCCAACGCGGTGCTTCGTATCCCGACACCGCGTTGGCTCTGTGCTGGCTATTCCGGAGAAAGGGCGGTAATCTGCCCGTATACCGGGTGGCTGGTGCCAACCTTTATACCAGTTGAATTATTGAGAGGATACATCCTCTGTCACTTTTCAGTCTAACATTTTCCATGAAAAATTTGCTTACCCAAGCCTTAGCCGTAGCGTTTGCCCTGACGGCGCTGGCTTCGTGCAAAAAGGATGAGGACAAGGCGACCGTGCAGCCCTCTGCGGCCCTCACGCTCACCGGCTCAGCCAACTCGGTGGTGCTGGCGCAGATAAACGACCCGCAAACCGCCGTTACCTACACCTGGAACCCCGTTCAGTTTTCACTGAGCGGTACGGAGGCGACCAAAGCGCCGGCCGTTTCCTACCAGTTGCAGGTAGCTAAAAAGGCCGACGGCTTTGGCTACCTGGGTCCGAATATTATCGATGCGGGCACCAGCACCACCAAGACGATTACGGTAGAGGATTTGAACAAGGCGCTGAATGCGATTGGCATCACTACCGGAAGCCCCGTACAGGCTTTCATGCGGGTGGCGGCTGTGATTGGCGATGACAATCACACCTTCGTTTCTGCTCCCGTTGCCTTCACGGTTACAGCCTACCCCGCTTGCCTGCCCCCCAACACCGACACTTGGGCCTTGGTAGGCCCGGCCGGCGCTGGCTGGCCCAGTGGCACTCCCGCTACCGAAGATGGCTTGACCATGAAGTGGAACTGTGCCCTGAAAGCGTACACCATTCGTACGGCGCTCAACGTCGGTCCGATGAAGTTTCGCCAGAACAAAGCCTGGGCTGTTAACCTGGGCGGCCCGTCCGCTGGCTTAGCCAATGGCGTGCCCCTGACGCCCGGTGGTGCCGATATCAACATCACGACGGCAGGCACCTACACGGTAAAGCTGGCCGTGGATGGCAGCGGAACCGCTGTTACCGGCGGTATGCTTACCGTTACGCCCTAAGTAGTAACCGAAGCGGTATCCGCTTCGCAAGTCACAAAAAAGCCGCTGAGAAATCAGCGGCTTTTTTATTTGCTACCGGCGGGATTGAGTTGTTGTATTTCTGCCCTTGCAGTTGCGGCTTCCGCACTAAATTGGCTGCCGCGCAAGGGCTAATGAATGGGCATTCGTCCTTGCAATCCATCAATCCAGCGCGAGCTGCTAAAGCCACACGGTAAAGCTATGGCTAAGGCGATTTTATCCTCTTCGGGCCCGGTTTGAGCTTTTTTTATCTAAATACCTGCTGCAATCGTTTGTTTAGCTTCCATCACCTATCACTTTCCAACCGTGGTTATTACTTTCGTTGCCCTCCTCTTTATTCCCTGTCTTATGATACTTATTGCCGACGGCGGCTCAACGAAATGCAGCTGGTGCCAGCTCGACGACGCGCACAACCGCGTGTACTTTAACACGGAGGGCTACAACCCTGATTTCATGGACACGGCGGCTATTGTGGCCTCGCTCAACCAGCACCTGCCCAGCACGCTGCCCCGCGAGGAGGTGACCGACGTGCATTTCTACGGCGCGGGCGTGTCGTCGGCACAGAAGGCGGAGGTGATAGCGGCGGCCCTACGCCAGGTGTTTCCCAAGGCCAAGGCCCACGTAACGGAAGACCTGCTGGCGGCCGCCCGCGCCCTGCTGGGCCACAAGCCCGGCTTCGCGGCCATTCTAGGCACGGGCACCAATTCATGCCTCTACGATGGCGAGAAAATCACGTACAACGTGGATTCGCTGGGCTACTTCCTGGGCGATGAGGGCTCGGGCTCGTACTTCGGCAAGCGGCTGCTGCGCGACTACCTGCGCGGCCTGCTGCCCGACGGCCTGCAGGAAATTTTCAAGGAAACGTACTCCCTGGGCTCGCGCAACGACATTCTGGACCGCCTATACAACCAACCCTTGCCCAACCGCTACCTGGCCAACTTCGCCAAGTTTGCCTACGACCACAACAACGTGAGCTACTGCCGCGAAATCGTGCTCGAAGGCTTCGAAACCTTCTTCCAGAACCTGGTGCTGCACTACCCGCGCTTCCAAGAATACACCTTCAACTGCGTGGGCTCGGTGGGCTACAATTTCCGCGATGTGCTGACGCAGGTGGCCAAAACCCACGACATGGAGGTGGGCAAGATTATCCGCTCCCCTATCGACGATTTGGTGGCGTACCACGACGAAATGCCGGTGCGCTAAAGGCCTTGGGTAAAACGTTTGTCATCCTGAGCCTGCGAAGGACCTTGTCACGCTTGCGCCGATTAGCATTACTGCTAACTGTTTTTGCGTGATAAGGTCCTTCGCAGGCTCAGGATGACAAACGCCACGCTCAGGATGCCAGGCGCTTTCAGAACCGAACCGTTTCCGCACAAAAAAAGGCCGCTTCCGAATGGAAGCGGCCTTTTTTGCATACTGTGTCTCGTCCGGCTATGTGTTGACACTTTTCCAAAAGTTGTCATGAAAAACCCCTCTGAGCCGCGCGAGCGGCGTAGTCAGCGCGACTACAGTTTGCCTTTTAAGTTGGCCGTGGTCGGCGAAGTCGGCCGCGGGGAGCTGAGCTACAAACAAGCCCAGCGGCGCTACGGCATCCAGGGCCGCAGCACGGTCCTGACCTGGTGCCGCCGCTATGCTCCTCATTTCGTAACTTCCCAGGCCGCCGGGCCCACTTCCCCCGGCACCGCCCCGGCCGTGGAGCAGACCCCGGAACAGCGCGTCAAGCAGTTGGAAACCGCTTTGCGCGCGCAGAAAAAGCAGTATGAGAAGCAGTTAAAAGACAGTACGGACCTGAATTTGTTATTGCGCACGATGTTGCAAGTGGTGGAGGAGGACCACGGCATCGCCCTGCCAAAAAAGTCTTTTCGCCGGCCGTTTCCCGGCTGGCGAACACCAAAGCCCTAGGTGTCGACCGCAGCTGCCGCCTCTACGGCGTGAGCCGCCAGGGCGTCTACCAGCGCCGCCAGCGCCAGGCCCGGCAAGGCGAACGCGCCGAGGCCGTCCTCGAACAGGTGCGCGTCGTGCGCCGGAAACTGCCCCGGCTGGGCACGCGCAAGCTGGTCCACAAAATCGCGCCGCTGCTGCGCGTGCAGGGCGTGGCCTGCGGGCGCGATGCCTTGTTCACGCTCCTGCGCCGGAAAGGGCTGTTGATTGCGCCTAAACGCAGCTACACCAAGACCACCGACTCCCATCACCGCTTCCACTGCCACCCCAACCTGGTCAAGGACACGCCCAAACCGACCGCTCCGAACCAGCTGTGGGTCAGCGATATCACCTACCTGCCCACCCGGCAGGGCACGGTCTACCTGAGCCTGGTCACCGATGCCTTTTCCCGGCGCATCGTCGGCCACCACGTCCATGCCAGCCTGCACACGGCCGGCTGCCTGGCCGCCCTGGACCGGGCCGTGCGCGGGGCCGGTCGGGCCGCCCGCGGCACCATTCACCACTCCGACCGGGGCAGCCAGTACGCCTCCGATGCCTACCAGGCAGCCCTGCGCAAGGCCAGGCTGCGCTGCTCGATGACCGACGGCTACGACTGCTACCAGAACGCGCTGGCCGAACGGGTCAACGGCATCCTCAAGGACGAATTCCTGTTCGTACTACCCGATGACCTGGCCCAGGCCCGTTTGCTCGTCGAGCAGGCCGTACACCTCTACAACGAGGAACGCCCCCACCTGGCCCTGCACTATTTAACCCCTAATCAAGTCCATCTGCAAGGAAAAAGCCCCGCCGGAAAATCCGAGCGGGGCCCTTGCCTTATTGCTGTCAACACATAGCCGGACGAGACACTGATGCGGGCAGCGTTAGTGCTGCACTACAATGCGGGTAGTTTGCATAAGCTGGCCGGTGCTGAGGCGCACCACATAAATGCCATTGGCCAGGTCCTGCACGGGCAGGCTGAGCTCGTGCGCGCCGGCAGCCTGCGTAGCGCGGCTGCTGATGGTGCGTACGGTAGCGCCGAGCACGTTGTGCACCGTGACGGTAACGGCGGCCGGCGTGGCCAGCTCATACTGCAGGCTGGCGGTGCTGCTGCTGGGGTTGGGCACGGCCACGAGGCGCAGGGCATCGGTGCGGCTGGCTTTGGTGCTCAGCAGAACAGCCTTTTTGAGGCGGCGCGTGGTGTAAACGGCGTAGGCACCGGGTGCCAGCGTGATGAGCGCATTGGCGTTGGTTACGGTGATGCTGTCGCCGGAGAGGTAGTTGTACCACTTGCCGGTGCGCTGGAAGGCGGGGTCGATGGTGGTGCTGGTCACGTCGAAGTTGCCGATGACGGTGATGTTCTGGGTGGCGTTGCTGACGTGGATGGACTTGGCGGCGCCGGCCAGCTGCTGCGTGTAGCTGGTGGGGTTGGCGAAGGCGGGCTCCTGCTTTTTGAGGGCAATCAGGGCGCGCTGCACGTCGTAGAGCTGGCGGCGGTTGGCATCCTGGTAGTAGGCCCACACGGGCTGCTTGGCGCTCAGCTTGCACCGGTCGTTGGGGTAAGGCGTGGGCACGGTACCATCCGAGCACTGGAAGATGGACTTATCGTAGCCCAGCTCGCCAAACTGCCACACCATTTTGGGGCCGGGCACGGTGAAGAAGAAGGCCGAGGCCAACTCAATGCGCGCCAGGGCGGTGTTGAGGTCGCGGGTGCTGTAGGTGCCGGCCGAATTGCCGAAGGTCAGGTTCTTGTACATCAGGCGCTCCTCGTCGTGGCTTTCCATGTAGGTCACCAGATTGGGGCTGTTCCAGCCGCGGCCGCCCTGCGCGGTGCTGCCGTAGTAGCCGTAGCTGAAATTGGAGCCGGGCAGGTAGCCCATGGTGGCTTCGTTGTAGTTGTTCACAGCGTTGCCCCATATCATGAAGCCGGCATCGGCCAGGGCCTTGGCCTCGCGGTTTTCGGGGAAGTGCTCCAGAATCGGGTACAGGTTGGCATCGACCCCAATCATGTGCTGGTAGTAGTCCAGCCAGATGTTGATGCGGCTCTGGTCGTAGTTGCCGTAGGTATTGTCCGTGCTCTGCTGCTGGGTAAAGCCGCCGGCTAGGTCAAACCGGTAACCGTCAATGTGATACTCCTGGAGCCAGAACGACATTACCTGCTTCGAGAAGTACTTGGTGAAAGCGCTTTCGTGGTTGAAGTCATTATACACACTGTAAGGGTGCGGCGCCGTCACGTTGAACCAGGGGTTATCGGACGAGGGGCCGGCCGTGCTGCCGTAAAGCTGCACCATCGGGCTCTGGCCGGTAGAGTGGTTGAGCACCATGTCCAGAATTACGGCGATGCCACGGCGGTGGCACTCGTCGATGAACTGCTTGAAAGCCTGCTTGGTGCCGTAGTATTTATCGGGCGCGAAGAAGAAATCGGGGCTGTAGCCCCAGTTGTCGTTGCCATCGAACTCGTTGATGGGCATCAGCTCGATGGCGTTCACGCCGAGGCGCGAGAGGTAGTTCAGGGTGTCGCGCAGGGTCTGGTAATCGTGGCGGGCGATGAAGTCGCGCATCAGCAGCTCATACACTACGAGGTTGGTGCGGGCGGGGCGCTGGAAGTTGGGAGCCGTCCACACGTAGGGCGTCTGGTTGGTTTGCAGCACCGACACGATGCCCGTGGTGCGGCCCGTGGGGTAGGCCTTCAGGTTGGGGTAGGTTACGGCCGGGATGTACTGGTCGTCGTTCGGGTCCAGGATTTTCTCGCAGTAGGGGTCGGCCACACGCAGGGTGCCATCCACGAGGTACTGGTAGGCGTATTCGCGGCCGGCGGTGAGGCCGTTGATTTGCACCCACCAGCGGTTGCCGTCGGGCGTCTTGTTCATGTAGCTGGCGTTGGTGGTCTGCCAGTTGTTGAACTCGCCGAGGACGTAGGCAAACTGCTTGTTGGGAGCCGTGAGGTTGAGGATGACCGACGTGCCGCCGTTCAGGTAGGTGATGCCGTCCTTGGCCCCGGCGGGCAGCGCGGCAACGGTAACGGTGGGGCGCACCACGAAAATCAGCGAATCGACGGCCGTAGAAGCACCCGAGGTTGCCGTGAAGCGCACCACGTTGCGGCCGCTGGCGGCCGTTACGGTGGTGGTGAGGGTGGTGGCGCTGGCCTGCTGGGTCACCTGCGTGCCGTTGAGGCTAAAAGCCAGATTGGCGGTGGCCGAGGCCATGCCCGTCACGCTGATTTGCGCGCCCAGGTTCACAAACAGCGGGTTGCCGCTGGCGTTGGGCGTAGGGCTGGTGATGCGGGCCGAGAGCGCGGCCGAGGACGCATCCACAAAAATGTCGCCGCCGCTCGCAGTCCGGCCCACCGTGGAGCCGTCGGCATTCTTGAAAATCATGCCCAGGCGCACCAGCGTCTCGGCCGCCGGAATGGGGTAGAACGTGCGCGGCGTGAAGGTGATGGTGTAGATGTTGGGGTTGCTGGCGCTGCGGGTCATCAGCGCGGAGGGGTCTGCCACGCCGAAGCTGGGGCTGTGCACGTTGCGCCAGTTGGTGTTGCTGGAGCTCAGGTTGGTCACGGTGCCGGTCCAGATGTAGACGTTGCCGGTGAAATTGGCCAGCGCGCCGTTGCCCTGGCTGGCATCGTAGGTGATGGTTACGGGCGTGGTATCGGTGAAGAAAACCGGCGAGGTAGTTACCTGCGCCTGGGCGGTCCAGGCCAGCAGGGTCAACAGCAGGGCTGTGAGGTGTCGAAGTTTTTGCATTGGGAATTTTTAGGATGCGAAATGAGAAGGAAGTGGTTGATTAAAAATTATTTAGGTAGCTGAAATGGAAGCTTGCGAAAACGTTTGCCAAGCCTGTAATTAATTGTTTTTGTTGACAAACCAAGTCGCAAGATACGCTATTGGAGCCAGCAGCCGGCTTTATGGGGCGTACCTTTAGGCACTATTTATAGCCTGCATGGCGCTTATTTCGTTGATTTTAGATTTGCTCGGGCGCGGGCGGCTGGCCGGCCTTGTGCTGGGCGGCGCGCTGGCGTTGCCACTGGCCGGGCGCGGGCAGGCTCCGCTCCGTACCGACAGTGCAGGGAGCCCGCCGGTTCCCGTGGCCCGCACTTCTTCGCGCAGTGATTTTCCGGTCGATTCGGTGGCGCAGCGCAAGCGCCGCTTGCGCCTACTGGTGGGCGGCACGGCGCTGAGTTACGGCGTCATTTATACCGGCCTCGCCACGGCCTGGTACACCGGCGAGCGGGTGCCGCTGCACTGGTTCAACGACCTGCCCGAGTGGCAGCAGCTCGACAAGTGCGGGCATTTCTGGGGCGCGTTTCAGGAAAGCCGGGGCGCGGTGGATATGCTGCGCTGGGCCGGCCTGAGCGAGAAAAAGGCCATCTGGTACGGCTCATTCGTGGGCTTCGTGGTACAGAGCCCGATTGAAATCCTCGACGGCTTCGACCCGGCTTACGGCGCGTCGGCCACCGATTTGGCGGCAAATTTCCTGGGCTCCTCAGCTTTGCTGGCCCAGCAGCTGGCCTGGCACGATGTCCGCATAATGCCCAAATGGTCGTTTCACCTCACCAGCTATGCCGCCATGCGCCCCAACGTGCTGGGCAGCAACGTGCCCGAGCGCTGGCTGAAGGACTACAACGGCCAGACCTACTGGCTCTGCACCGACGTAGGCGCGTTTCTGAAGCCCGGCAACCGCTGGCCCCGCTGGCTGCAACCCGCCGTGGGCTACGGCGGCCAGGACATGGTGTACAACGACGACGGCACCAACGCCGAAAAAGGCCTGCGCCCCTACCGCCAGTTTTACCTTTCGCTCGACGTGGATTTGCGCCGCATTCCCACCCGCAGCCCCCTGCTGAAAAAGATATTCTACACCCTCAGCATTTTCCACCTGCCAGCCCCGGCGCTGGAGTACAACGGGCGCAATGGTTTTGGCTTTCACGGCCTCTACCTCTAAATCACTGATTTTTCGGATTTTAGCGGATTTCACGGATTTTGTAGTCGATTATGTTGTTGATGGCTAACGACTCGATAGGCGCTTTGATTAGCGTTTTGACCGACGCTTGAACTGACGCTTGAACTGGCGCTTCGCCTGAGTTGTGGGCTGGGTGTGGGGTTTAAATAGCGTTAAGGCATCTGTCGGCACGCCAAAAACGTACTTTTGTAGACCCAGCCCATGCGGGCAGGTCAAAATGAAGAGAAACGGACTACTTCCGGCGGACCAATAATCGTCCACAAAATCCGTGAAATCCGTTTAAATCCGAAAAATCAGTGATTTATGAATGTTGGAGATAGAGTGCGCCTGCTTACCGGCACCGAAGAAGGAATTGTTACCCGCCTGCTCGACAGTGAGCTGGTGGAAGTAGCCATCGACAATGATTTTACCATTCCCGTGCTGCGGCGCGAAGTGGTGGTAGTGGCCCAGGAAGAAGGCAAAAACTTCGACCGCGCCGCCGTGGACTACGGCCCCGGCCAGACGCCTGGCAAAAATGCCAACGCCAGCAAGAAGGACAACAGCAAGCGGCCGTCGTCTACGCCGGCTGCGCCCAAGCCGGTGCAGCCTTCGTTGCAGGAGGCCCTGGCTGCCGTGGCTTCGAGCGGCAAAGGCGTGGCCAAAATGAGCGGGCCAGCCGCCGGGGCCAAGCAGCCGGCGGCGGCCAAAGGCCTGTTCCTGGCCCTGGTGCACCAGTCGCCGGAGCTGCTGGGCGTCACGCTCATCAACAACACCGAGGCCGATGTGCTCTTCACCTACGGCGAGGAAACTGCTGCCCGCCCCTACCGCGCCCTGGCCGCCGACAAGCTCGGCCCCAAAACCAGCACCAAGCCCCTCTCCTTCCTGCACATGAAGGACTTTGAGGCCTGGCCCGCCGTGGTATTCCAGCTGCTGCCTACCCGCCTGAACGGCGACGCGGCGTATGAGCTGCTCACCAAGCGGCAGGCCTTCAAGGCCAGCACGTTCTACGGCAGCCAAAAGCCCGCGCCGGTGATTGGCAAGGATGCCTACCTCTTCCAGCTGGACGAGAAAGCGGCCGCCGCCATCGCCCCCGAAGTGCTGGCCGAAGAAGCTCCTGCCCCGGCTCCCACCGCCCCGGCCAAGCCCGCCGGCGTGGATATTGCCGCCCTCAAAGCCCAGCTCAGCGGCGACGCACCGGCCAAGCCGGCCGCCGTGGTAGCCGCCGCCGCGCCAGCCAAGCCGGCCGGCCCTATTGTGGCCCCGCCCCACGAGCTCGACCTGCACCTCGAAGCCCTGCGCCCCGACAACACCGAGGAGCTGAGCAATACCGCCATTCTGCGCCTGCAGCTCGATGCGTTTGAGGACGCGCTGAGCCGCGCCCTGGCCACCAACATGCACGAAATCGTGTTTATTCACGGCATGGGCAATGGGGTGCTGCGCAAGGAAATCCACCGCCAGCTGAGCCGGAACAAGGACATCAAGTTCTTCGAGGATGCCCGCAAGGAGAAGTTCGGCTTCGGCGCCACGCTGGTGCGGCTGAAGTAGCCGGGGGCTGCTCGTTCGCGCACCACGCCTGGGCCTGCCGCATAGGGTAGTTGCTTCAGAACCAGCAGCTAACTATTCGGCAGCCAGTGCCTGGCTTTTGAACCAACTACGTTTAATGCAAATACGGCATTAACCAGAAAAGCCATTAAATTCGAATAATCCGACAATTGAAGGGCCTTCATCACCGCAGTGATGAAGGCCCTTCAATTGTCGGATTATTTATTTACCAATAATTAAAAACTGAAAATCAGTATTTTAACTCTTGAAAATCCGTCTCATAAGTATTTATATCTTTTCAGATTGCAGACAAACACTATGTGTTTAATTTTGCAGCTTACCAGAAATACATTCTGGTTATTTTGCAACTAGACTGCGCATGAAATATTTCTTCCAACTTGCCGGTTTGGGATTGCTGCTGGGCCAGCCGCTGCTGGCCCAGGACCTGACTAATGCTGGGGCCGCAATTACCGTGCAGGCGGGCGCGGTGCTTTACGTTGGCACGGGCGGCCTCGCCAACCAAGCCGGCAGCACCCTCGACAACGCCGGCACCCTGCGCGTGGACGGCCCCCTGAGCAACGTCGGCACGCTCGACCTGGGCACCGGCACGCTGGAGGTGAAGAGCCACGTTACGAATTCGGGCACGCTCGCCCCCGGCACCAGCGCGGTCGCCTTCTCCGGCGCGGCCGACCAGCTGCTCACCCCCGGCGGGGCCAGCCTCTACCGGGTGCTCGTCAATAAGCCCACGGCCGGGGCCAACACCTTGCGCCTGGCTGGCGACCTGAGCGTGAGCAACCTGCTCAGCCTGACCAACGGCCTGGTGAACACCAGCAACGGGGGCACCCTCAGCACCCTGCGCCTGCCCAACGGGGCCACGCTCAGCGGCGAGGCCAGCGGCCGCTATGTGCTCGGTGCGCTCGAAATCACCCGCGATGCCGTGAGCGGGATGGCCGTCGACTTCGGCCACGGTGCCGTGCTCGACCCCACCACCAACAACCTGGGCACGGTGGCCATTACCCGTACCGCCGGCCTGAGCACGGCCGACGTGAGCTTCGGCCAGAACCTGAACAACAGCGCCTACAAGGGCATCGACCGCATCTGGACCGTGGTGCCCGCCACCCAGCCCGCCGCCGGCAAGCCCGTGCAGCTCACCCTGAGCTGGCTACCCGACAACGACAACGGCATCAACGATTTCAGCCAGGCCCGCGTGTACCAGCAGCCAGCGGCCGGCCTGGCCTGGGCCCCGCTGGGCGGCCCCACCAACGCCAGCGCCCGTAGCATGGCGGCCACTGCCACTGCGCTCAGCCGCTTCACCGTCAGCAACGCGGCCAGTCCGCTGCCCGTCACCCTGCTCGACTTCACGGCCCAGGCCGAGGGGCCCGCCGCCGTGCGCCTGCGCTGGGCCACGGCCCAGGAGCTCAACAATGCCGGCTTCACGGTGGAGCGCAGCCTCGATGCGCGCAGCTTCGCCGCCATTGCCTCGGTTGGCGGGGCCGGCACCAGCACCGGGCGCCACGACTACGCCCTGCTGGATGGCCAGCTGCCGGCCGGGGCCACCCTACTCTACTACCGCCTGCGCCAGACGGATTTGAGCGGCACCGTGGCTTTCTCGCCCGTGCGCACCGTGGCCCTCACGGCCCGGGCGGTAGGCTTCGCGGTATACCCCACCCGCGTAGCCATCGGGCAAGCCATGAGCTACCTCTACACCGGCCCGGCCGAGCCCGCCACGCTGCAAGTGCTGGATATGCTGGGCCGCGTGGTGCGCACTGCCGCCACAGACGGCCGCGCCCAGGGCGAAGCGCCGCTGGCCGGGCTGGCTACCGGCGCTTACCTGCTGCGCTACACGGCGGCTTCGGCCAGCTTCGCCACCCGTTTCGTGGTGGAATAATCTGACTTAACTCATCTTTTTGTTTTCCTGATTCCGTTTCTTATGGAGAGTCGTTTTACTCACTTTCGCCGGGGATTGGTGCTGGCGGCGCTGCTGGCCGGCGGCCAGTTCGCGGCCCGGGCCCAAAGCGTGGGCATCAACAATGCGACCCCCGACGCGGCCGCGGTGCTCGACGTGACGTCGACCACCAAGGGCCTGCTGCCGCCGCGCATGAGCCAGGCCCAGCGCGATGCCATCGGGCCGGCGGCAGCAGCGGCGGGCCTGCTTATTTACAACACCAACACCAAAACGCTGAACAGCTGGGACGGCACCAAGTGGACCGAAGTGCTGAGCAGCGGCGCGGGACAGGCCACGGTACCGGCGGCCACCACCACGTTCAGCTTCACGGGGGGCACGCAAACCTATACCGTGCCGGCAGGCGTCACCAGCATTCAGGTGCAGGCCGACGGGGCCTCGGGCAGCAACCTTCTCGGCACACCGGGCGTCGGGGCCCGGGTGCTGGCTACGCTGGCCGTGATGCCCGGCGAGGTACTGACCGTAGAAGTGGGCGGCGCGGGCGGCTTGGGTGGTAATCCCGGCGTGCCAGGCTATAACGGTGGTGGCTTTGCTGGCGCTGGCCCGGCCGGCGGCGGCGCTACCGACCTGCGCCGCGCCACCAGCGCAGGCATTACCGGCGACTACCTCACCAGCCGCAACGCCCTGCTGGTGGCCGGTGGTGGTGGCGGTGGCGGCACGAGCTCCAGCACGAGCGGCGGCGCGGGCGGCACCCCCAGCCCCGGCGGCACCGGAGCCACCGGTGGCAGCAATACCGTTGGGGGCACCGGCGCTACGCAGGCCGGTCCTGGCATGGGCGGCGGCCTCAACAGCTACGCGGGCTACAATGGCAGCAACAACACCGGCGGCGGCGGCAGCCAGGCCGGCGGCGGCGGCGGTGGCTACTATGGCGGCGGTGGCGGCGGCGCGAACGCCGCCCCTGGCCCTGGCGGCGGGGCCGGCGGCGGCGGCGGCTCGTCGTTTGTGGTGGCCAGCGGCAGCAGCGGCGTTAGCTACACGGCCGCCCCCCGCGGCAACGGCCTGCTCACCATCACGACTGCGCCCTCACTGCCGGCCCCGGCCCTGAGCGGCACCAACATCACGGACGTTATCAGGAGCCAGAATACGGCCGACCAGGCCGCCAGCTTCCGCATCACTGGCAGCGGTACGGTGGGCGGCAACGTGGGCATCGGCACCACCGCTCCTACTTACAAGTTACATGTTAATGGGACGCAGGGCATCACCGGCACTAACACGCTGGAGCTCGGGGCCGGGGTGAGTGGCAAGGAGGCTAATGCCGGCAAAATCGGCTACCAGACCTTCACGGCCGGTGCGCTCGACATCGTCGGGGCCGGCACCCTGGGCACCAATCGCCGCATCCAGTTCTGGAACGAAGGCGGTGCCGCTTTCACCGGCAACGTGGGCGTCGGCACCAGTGCCCCAGCACAGCGGCTCGATGTGCAGGGCGGCAACATCAGCCTGCAGTCTAATTACGACCTGTTAATCCGCGATGCCAACCATGGCCTTGGCTGGTATGGGGGAGGCAAGCTCTGGGGCAGCGTTAACATAGATGGGCCGGTGCTTTATGGCTACAGCGGGGGCATTCTGGGTATTAACCAGGGCGGCACGCGCACTTCGGCGCTGACGTGGCTTTCCAACGGCAACGTGGGCATCGGCACCACGGCCCCCGGCGTGCGGCTCGACGTGGCCGGCGATGCCCGGGCCACCAGCTTCACGACCAGCTCCGACCGCCGTTTTAAGCAGAACATCCGGCCCCTGACCAGCGCCCTGAGCGCGGTGCTGGCTTTGCAGGGCATGCGCTACGAGTGGAACACGCTGGGGGTGCAGCACGGCGGCAAAGCCAATACCGCACAAGTTGGCCTCATTGCGCAGGAAGTGGAGAAAATCTACCCCGAGCTGGTGAGCACCGATGCCGACGGCTTCAAATCAGTGAACTACGCCCAGCTTACGCCCGTGCTCATCGAGGCCATTAAGGAGCTGGCGGCCCAGAACGAGGCGCTCAGGACCCGGAACGACGCCGACCACGCCAGCCTGCTTACCCTGCAAGCCCAGATGGCCCGCCTGCTGGGCGAGGCTGCCCCGGCAGCCGGCGCGCAGGCGCACAGGTAACGGCCCGCAACCCTGGGTACGCAAGAAGCCTCCGGCCGCCTGGCCGGGGGCTTTTTTGTAGCTGGCAGCCAGGCGGTTCGGCCCTTGGGTGCAATGAGATTCAGCCTGGCCACCGTCAGGCACCGGCCCCACTTCCACCACGCGCCCAGCGCCCTGAGCTTCGGGAGCTCGTGCTTTGGGCTTCCGCATTTTTTATGGCTACCGCACAGGCTGGTTCGCTGGTCACGTTAGCTTTGCAATCCCTATTGGTTCACTGGCTGGACGGGGGCAAGCCCCGTACCCTACTGCATGCGTATTCTTTCGATTCTTTTCCTGTTCCTCGCCCTGCCGGCCCTGGCCCAGCGCCCGCTGCCCCTGCCGCGCAACCTGCAAGCTCCCTACACCAAAGGCACCCGCGCCGAAACCGGCCTGCCCGGCCCCAACTACTGGCAGAATACCGCCGACTACGACCTGGCCGTAAATTTCAACCCCGACACCCGCCTCGTGTCCGGCACGGTAGATATCAAGTACGTCAACAACAGCCCCGATTCGCTCAAGCAGCTCTGGTTCAAGCTCTACCCCAACCTCTACCAGAAGGGAGCGCCCCGCAGCCGCGCCATCGCCCCAGCGGATGTGAGCGACGGCGTTAAAATCTTCAACCTCAGCATCAACGGCGAAACCTTTGATGTGAGCAAGCTGGCCCCCGACGCCACCAACCTGCCCATAACCCTGCGCCGTGCCCTCAGGGCGCACCAGATTGCCACGGTGCGCGCTACCTATGCCTACACCCTCAACAAGGGCTCGCACCAGCGCACCGGCGAAGTTGAGCCGGGGGCCGCTTTCGTGGCCTACTTCTTCCCGCGCATCGCCGTGTACGACGACCTCGACGGCTGGAACCGCGTGCCCTACACCGGCGACCAGGAGTTTTACAACGACTTCGCCAATTTCAAAGCCGCCATCACCGTTCCCAAGAACTTCGTGGTTTGGGCCACCGGCGACCTCACCAACGCCGCCGAAGTCCTGACCCCCAAATACGCCCAGCGCCTGCGCGATGCCGAGCAGCAGGACGCCGTGGTGAGCATCATCAGCGAGGACGATGCCAAGCGCCGCGATATCACCGCCCAGACCGACCAGAATACCTGGCGCTTCGAGGCGAAGAATGTGACCGATTTCGTGTTCGCCACCGCCGACCATTACGCATGGCAGAGCACCAGCCTGGTGGTGGACCCCGCCACCAAGCGCCGCACCCGCGTCGATGCCGTGTACAACCCCAAACACGAGGACTACAAGGAAGTCATCAACTTCAGCCGTAAAACGGTGGAGGCCATGAGCTACACCTTCCCTAAGTGGCCCTTCCCCTACGCCCACGAAACCGTGTTCGACGGCCTCGACCAGATGGAGTACCCGATGATGGTGAACGACAACCCCACCGAAACCCGCGAGGACGCCATCACCCTCACCGACCACGAAATCTTCCACACGATGTTCCCATTCTACATGGGCATCAACGAAACCAAGTACGGCTGGATGGACGAGGGCTGGGCCACCATCGGCGAGTGGCTGATTTCGGGCATCATCGACCCCAAGCTCGACGACGACTACGGCGTGGCCCGCTACGCCGCCCAGGCCGCCACCGAAAACGACCTGCCCATCGTCACGCTCAGCACCCAGCAAACGGGCATGCCCTTCTTCCTGAATTCCTACCCCAAGCCCGGCATGGGCTACCTCTACGTGAAGGATTTGCTCGGCGATGAGCTGTTCACCAAAGCGCTGCACACCTACATTCGGAACTGGAACGGCAAGCACCCCATGCCCTACGACTTCTTCAACAGCATGAACGCCGGGGCGGGCCGCAACCTCAACTGGTTCTGGCAGCGCTGGTTCTTCGACGATGGCTACCCCGACCTGGCCATTGCCCGCGTCACGAAAAGCACCGCCGGCTACGACGTGCAGGTGCAAGCCAAAGGCACCAAGCCCGTCCCCGTCGACCTCACCATCACCTTCGCCGACAACACCACCCAGAAAATCCACCGCAGCATCGGCGTGTGGGAATCGGGGGCCAATTCCGTCACCGTCCCCGTCCCCACCAAGCAGCCCCTGAAGCGCGTGACGCTGGGCAGCACCCTGGTGCCGGACAGCTACCCGAAGGATAACGTGTGGGAGGGGAAGTAATTGATGGAAACAGTTGAGAGATTGGCTCCGGCTCTTTTACATATTTTGCAAGCAGAATTGGCCGTGGGCAATGAAATTCAAGAAGTTTCTACTTGGCCTCCTAAATGCGAATTATTCGTGCTCTTGAAGCGAAAATTCTGCGCAAGCTATTTGCCTTTGTATAACGTTGAATTTCGTTTTATTGACGACTACCATTATTGGTTTGCCGAATACGACTACAAAAACGGGCTTCAAAGGCTAGCCTGTGGATTTAATGAATCGTTGTAAAAAGCCCCAGCAGGGCGACATATCGGTAGTGAAACACGTCCATGCCTATAATTAAAGTCCCGTAGGGGCGACACTCATTCAACGAATGTCGCCCCTACGGGGCTTTGCCGTTTTCATATTCTATCTTACTACCGATATGTCGCCCTGCTGGGGCTTTGAATACCTATTGCCTTTCTCATCATGGCAAATACTTACACGCAAATTCACCTTCAGATTGTGTTTGCGGTGCAGGGCCGCCGCTCACTAATCCCCGCTGTAGCCTTCCCCCAATATACCCGTTTTCCTACTGAATTCCGAGGGAATTTGCGTCTTCAGTCTCACTCGCGCACCAGACGCAGGCGAGCTTGGCCTAGCGTGCCGTGCAGCAGTAAGTAATAAATGCCGCTGCGCCCCATCTGCCGGGCAAGGTCCAGCTCTACCGCCGCGCCAAGAGTGGCGCCGGGCAGCCGACCAGCTCCCACCTGCTGGCCCAGAGCCGAAACCAGAGAGTACGCCAGCGGGCCTTGTACGCCCTCGGGCAGCACCAGCGTAAACCGGCCAGTGGCCGAAGGGTTGGGGTAAGCCTGCACCCGGAATGCTCCCACGGCTTTAGCTTGCGGCTGGCTGGCGGTGGCCAGTCGGGCGACCGGTGCAGCACTGATTTGCTGCCACAGCTCGACGCCGGAGAAGTTGGGCCAGCCGCCGGTGCTGCTGAACCGAACGGTGCCGGCCGCGGCGAGCGTGACTGGGTAAGGCCCGAGCTTGGCCCAGGTGCCGGCCGGGCCGCTGTTGTAGTTGGCCCGCACCACCTGCCCGTTCAGGCTCAGGCTATACACCTCCGCGTTGTTGTCCTCCCACACGTAGAGGTAGGCCTGGTAGGTGCCGGCCGGCACGGCCGAGAGCGTCAGCTTCAGGTTGGGGCCGTACACCGAGGCACGAATCATGCCCGCCCGGGCCGCATCGGTGGCCGGAATCAGGGGCACGTTCTGGTTCTGGAAGCTCGCCCCGTTGGTCGAATAGTTTGGGGCCGTACTGCCAGCCCAGACGTGGCCATCGAGCGTTAGGGCCGGGCCGTTCAGGTTGATGGCCCGGTAAACGGCATAAGTATTGTCCAGCGCCTGGCTGTATTTCACGGTGAGGAAGTCCTGACCGGTGACGGGCCCCGTGCTGTGGCCGGTTACCAGCACGTTGCCGCTGTTGTCCACGGCCAGGGCAATGGCCAGGTTAGTCGCGCCAGCTTTTAGCTTGGTCCAGGCCAATGCGCCATCCGTAGCCTGGTAGCGCACGGTGGCATAGCTGCCCACCGCAAAGCTGCTGCCGGTGCCAAAGCTGGTCCCGGTCACGTACACCCCGCCGGCATCGTCCACGGCAATGGCGCGCGCGTTGTCGGAACCGTTGGCCGGGCCATTGTAAATACTAACCCAGCGCTGTGCTCCCGTGGCGGCGGCATAGCGCACGGTCGCGTAGTTGCTCCCCCCCGTGCTAACGCCGGTTTTACCCGTCACGTACACCCCGCCGGCGTGGTCTACCGCGATGCCATAGGCTGCGTCGTAGACGTTATCGGGGCCGTTGTAGCGGCTGGCCCAGCTCTGCCGGCCCGTGGCTGCGGCGTAGCGCACCGTGGCATAGTCCATATTATTAACGCCGGAGGAGATGCCCCCGCTGCTCAGCCCCGTGACGTATACCCCGCTGGCGTTGTCCACGGCGATGCCATAGGCTGCATCGGGGCCGTTGCCGGGGCCGTTGTAGCGGCTGGCCCAACTCTGCGCGCCGGTGGCCGCCGCGTAGCGCACCGTGGCGTAGTCATCGCCACTGGTGCCCCCGCTACTGACGCCCGTGACGTAGACCCCGCCGGCATCGTCCAAGGCAATGCCATAAGGCGCGTCGGGGCCGTTGCCGGGACCGTTGTAGGTGCTGGCCCAGGTCTGCGCGCCCGTGGCCGAAGCGTAGCGCACCGTGGCGTAGTCATCGCCACTGGCGCCCCCGCCACTAGCGCCCGTAACGTAGACGCCCGCATTGTCCACCGCGAGGGCGGTAACAATGTCATAGCCGTTGGCCGGGCCGTTGTAGGTGCTGGCCCAGGTCTGCGCGCCCGTAGCTGCGGCGTAGCGGATGGTTACGTAGTCCCCGTTTTTAGTCCCCGCCACGTAGACGCCGCCGGCATTGTCCACCGCAATGGCACTGGCTTGCCCTCCGCTGTACTCGCTCAACCAGAGCTGTTGGCCGGCGGGCGAATACTTTATCGTTACCAGTCTGTTACTGCCCACTGTACTACCACTGGATGTTCCGGTCACGTAGCTGTTTCCGGCGTTATCTACCGCTATCGACGTAGCCAGGTCGGACAGACTGGCGGCCCCGGAATACGCATCCGACCACCCAACAGCGCCGGTAGCAGCCTGAATTTTCACCGTGTAAAGGCTTGGAGAAGCCCCAGGGGCCTGGCTGCTGCCGGTGATGTAGACGCCTCCGGCGTCTACCGCCAAGGCGCGGGCCTGGTCATCGCTGCCGCTGGCCGGGCCGCTGCTGCGGCTCGCCCAGCTTTGCGCGCCCGTGGCCGCTGCGTAGCGCACCGTGGCGTAGTCATTATCAGAAACACCGGGGCTGGTGCCCATGACATACACCCCGCCGCTGTTATCCACTGCAATGGCGCGGGCGTCGTCAGGGCCATTAGCCGGGCCGTTGTAGGTGCTGGCCCAGCTTTGCGCCCCCGTGGCTGCGGCGTAGCGAACGGTCAAGTAGTCCCCGTTTTGGGTCCCCGTCACGTAGACGCCGCCGGTGTTGTCCGTCGCAACGGCCTGGGCACTACTACTCGCATAGGTGCTCACCCAGCTCTCGGCTCCGGTGGCCGCGGCGTAGCGCACCGTGGCATAGCCGCCATGGCTGGTTCCCGTGACGTAGACGCCGCCGTTGTTGTCCACCGCAATGGCGCGGGCGTAACTGTTATTGTAAGTACTGGTACTGACAATGGGGTTGTAGGTACTAACCCAGCTTAAATCGCCCGTGACAGCGTCGTAGCGCACCGTTTCGTAGGTTTGTTTGGTGGGGAATGTGGGATTGTCGAGGCTGGTACCCGTGACGTAGACCCCGCCGGCGTTGTCTACCGCAATGGCCTGGGCGGAGGAAAAAGTACCGAGATTTTTGGCCCAACTTTGAACCCCAGTGGCCGCGTCATAGCGCACGGTACTGAAGACCCTCACGCGATAGCGGCCACTGGTACCCGTGACGTAAACGCCGCCGGCATTATCTACGGCGATGGCAATGGGGCGGTCTGAGCCCAAGGCGGGGTCGCCGTAGGGGGCGTTGAAGGTGCGGGCCCAGCTTTGCGTTCCCGTGGCGGCGTCGTAGCGCACGGTCAGGTAGTCAGAATTGATTACGGCTTCACCGGTGACGTAGACCCCTCCGGCGTTATCCACCGCAATGGCCCGGGCAATGGTATTGGCGTTGGTGCGCATCCAAAGCTTTTCGCCGGTAGGCGAATACTTTATCGTCACCATTTTCAAGGCCGTCGCGCCACTATCCCGGGCCGTGCTGGTGGCGTAGCTGTTGCCCACATGGTCCACCGCTATCGAGATGAGCTGGTCGGGCAGTATGGGGGCGCCGGCCGTCGCGCGGCCCTGGCCGTCGTAGCGCGCGGCCCACTCTTCCGTGGCCTGCTGCTGCGCCCGGAGCGCCAGGGTGAGAAACAAACAGCCGCACAACAGCAGCAAACGCGTGCAAACCGTGCGGGCGTAAAAGCGGGAGTAAGTAGTATCAGCCATGCGAAAAGGATAATAAGTGGCACAAGCAGCCCTCTCTCCTCCCGTGAGAGGGGCCGAAGGGGTGGCACGAACAGCAGGCCGCCGCGCCGGGAATGGGAATCGACTTTATTGCCGGGAACGGTGGGGGAACGGGTACCCGGTGGGATGGAAGGGGCTGATGAGCGTAGCCAGCGCGCTAATATAATTGTAAATGTATATATTTAATTTATAATTGCAATTATTTAATTTTATCATCCTGCAAAACCCGTCTGAATGGGCTTCTTGCGGGCAGAAACAAGCCCCAAAATACCCGAAAGCAACATTCCGGGCGCTTACTCCTTTCATTCGGGTGGCGTGCGTACCTTTGCACGCAGTGATGGGTCGCCTCACCGCGGCGCTTTCGGGCGACGAGGAAAGTCCGGGCAACACAGAGCACCTTGCTTCCTAACGGGAAGGACTGGCGCGCATAACGCAAACCAGGACAGCGAGTGCCACAGAAAAGTACCGCCAGCGGTAAGTGAGTAAAATAGCAAGTGAGTAAATTACTCATTTACCAACTTACCCATTTACCACTGGTAAGGGTGAAAAGGTGCGGTAAGAGCGCACCAGCGGGCGGGTGACCGTTCCGGCTGGGTAAACCTCAGGGGTTGAAAGACCAAATAAGCTGGTACGCCGGCGCGGCTTCGGCCGCATCGGCTCCGGGCGGCTCGTCCGGCGCCAGCGGGTAGGTTGATGGAGCCTTTCCGCGAGGACTGGCCTAGATAAATGGTGAGGCAGGGGCTTCGGCCCCGGACAAAACCCGGCTTACAGACCCATCACCAATCATCAAAAAAGGCCACTCCCGTGCGGGAGTGGCCTTTTTTGATGTCGTACCGGTCCGACCGCCCTAGGCGGTCTGACCGGTTGTCGTTGCTATAACCGATTGATGTTGCGCACCAAGATAGGCACACGTCAACCGGTCAGACCGCCTAGGGCGGTCAGACCGGCACGGCTACTTCTTCCCAGTCGCCCGCACGGTCTTCACCTCGCTCACCGTCACGGCGCTGGCTTTATTGCCAAACGAATTGCGCACGTACGTCAGCACATCGGCCATTTGCTGGTCATTGAGGTAGGCCTGCGAAGGCATCACGCCGTGGTATTCCTCGCCGTTGATGTCCACCCCTTTCAGGCCGTTGACCAGCACGCCTATCAGGCGGGTTTTGTCGCCCAGCACGTAGTCGGTTTTGGCCAGGGGCGGGTTCATACCATCCACGCCGAGGCCGTCGGCCTGGTGACAGGTGAGGCAGTATTGGGTGTAGATGGACTTGCCCTGCAACAGCGTGGCGGCCGAAATGCCGGACACGGCTTTTTTGGCCGGGGCTTTGGCGGCTGGTTTTTTCTGGGCGAAGGCCGGGGCGCTGGTCAGGGCCAGCAGGGCCAGTATCACAAAAGGCTTCTTCACGAACACGCTTATTTCTGGTTGTATACGATGCGGTAGATGGTGCCGGCCTTGTCATCGCTCACGTAGAGCGAGCCGTCGGGGCCCTGGGCCAAGCCGCAGGGCTTGTGGTCGGCGCGGCCGGCGGCCGCCTTCGCATCCGAGCCG
The DNA here is from genome assembly GCF_012275535.1 of Hymenobacter artigasi. Classification (GTDB taxonomy): domain Bacteria; phylum Bacteroidota; class Bacteroidia; order Cytophagales; family Hymenobacteraceae; genus Hymenobacter; species Hymenobacter artigasi. The sequence goes on from NZ_JAAVTK010000023.1 coordinate 55,423, forward strand.
GCGAAGTTGTCGGCGAACACTTCCCACTGGCCGCTCGGCTTGCCGTTTTTAAAGGGTTGAAACACCACGTAGTAGCCCTTCTGAGGCTCGGGAGCCCGGTTCCAGGAACCGTGGAAGGCGATGAACGCGCCGTTGCGGTATTTGGCAGGAAACATGGTGCCGGTGTAGAACAGCAGGCCGTCGGGGGCCATGTGGGCGGGGTAGGCAGCGGCAGGCTCCAGGTACTTGGGGTCGGCCAGCTTCTTGCCATCGCCGCCGTATTCGGGGGCCAGGATTTTCTGGTGGGTCAGGCCGTTGTAGTACAGGAAAGGCCAGCCGGCATTCGCGCCTTTGGTAATTTCGTAGAGGCACTCAGCGGGCTGCTCCGCCGACTGCTTGGTGTCGTACATCGCCGGGAAGATGTCGTGGAGCTGGTCGCGGCCGTGCTGCATCACGAAAAGCTGGTTGTTCTGCGCGTTCCAGTCGAGGCCCACCACATTGCGCAGGCCGGTGGCATAGCGCGTGCCGGTGCCGTAGGTCTGCCCCGCTTTATCGGCCCGGAACTGCCAGATGCCGCCCGCCGAATCCAGAATTGGGCAGTCGGGCCGGCCCATCGAGCCTTTCTCCCGGTCCTTCACCTGGCAGGAATTCGAGTACGCGCCCACGTTCACATAGATATTACCGGCATTGTCGAGCACGATGGACTTGCTTTCGTGCTCGCCCCGGTTCAGCAGGCCACTCACGATTTTTTCGGGCTGCGTGGGGTTGGTCACCTCCCCTTTCGCGTCCAGCTTATAGCGGTACACGTCCTCATCCGAAGACGCGTACAGATAGCCGCCCTTGGCATAAATGCCCGTGCCGCCGTAGCTGCCAAAGCCGTTCGAAACAGTGGCTTTGCCGGTAGCAGTTGGCTTGAGCTCTAGGATGCCTTTGCCGTCTTTGGGCCGGTTCAGTTTTACAAAAATGTTGCCCTCCGGCGTCACGGCAAGGTGCCGGGCGCGGCCGCCGGTTTCGGCCACCACCAGGGCGCCGAAGCCGGCGGGCAGCTTCAGGCCAGCGTTGTCAGCGTCGGGGGCCACGGTGGGCTTGCTGGTGAGGGAATAAAGGCTGAAGCTGCCGGCCAGGGCTGCCGTGAGCAGCAGCGGGCGGGTTATGGAGTTTTTCATGGATTGTTTGTTGATGCCGCGTTATACGGCGAAGATAATTGACGCAGATAACCGCGCCGGGCGTTTTTTGTGAGGTAAGCTTTAGCTTGCCGTCCCAATTCCCGTATTATTGTCCGTGCCGCCATTATGTCGGCAAGCTAAAGCTTACCTCACAACCCATGCCCCGCATCCTCATCATCGACGACGAAAAAGCCATCCGCAACACGCTGAAGGAGATTCTGGAATTCGAAAACTATAAAGTAGACCAAGCCGAAGACGGCCCCGCCGGCCTCGACCTGCTCATCCAGCAAAAATACGACGTGGTGCTCTGCGACATCCGCATGCCCAAAATGGACGGCCTCGAAGTCCTGACCCGCGCCCAGGCCATGGGCACCGATGCCGCCTTCATCATGGTATCGGCCCACGGCAACATCGAAACCGCCGTGGAAGCCACCAAAAAAGGGGCCTACGACTTCCTCTCCAAGCCCCCGGACCTCAACCGCCTCCTCGTGACGGTCCGCAACGCCCTCGACCGCACCAAGCTCGTCACCGAAACCAAGACGCTGAAAAAGAAGCTCTCCGTCACGAAAGGCTCGGAAATGGTGGGCTCCTCGGCTGCCCTCGGGGCTGTGCGCAAGGCCATCGAAAAAGTAGCGCCCACCGATGCCCGCGTGCTCATCACCGGCCCCAACGGCGCGGGCAAGGAGATGGTGGCCCGCCAGCTCCACGAGCTCAGCAGCCGCGCCAGCGGCCCTATGGTGGAAGTAAACTGCGCCGCTATCCCGTCCGAGCTGATTGAAAGCGAGCTGTTCGGCCACGAAAAAGGCTCTTTCACCTCGGCCGTGAAGCAGCGCATCGGCAAGTTTGAGCAGGCCGACGGCGGCACGCTCTTCCTCGACGAAATCGGCGATATGAGCCTCTCGGCCCAGGCCAAGGTGCTGCGGGCCTTGCAGGAAAGCAAAATCACCCGCGTGGGCGGCGAAAAGGAAATCTCGGTGAACGTGCGCGTCCTCGCCGCCACCAACAAAGACCTGATGCAGGAAATCGCCGACAAGAACTTCCGCGAAGACCTCTACCACCGCCTATCGGTCATCCTCATCCAGGTTCCTTCGCTGAATGACCGCCGCGAGGACGTCCCGGAATTGATTCAGAAGTTCCTCAACGACATCGCCGCCGACTACGGTAACAAGCCCAAGAAAATCGACGCTTCCGCGTTGGAGTATTTGAAAGGCTTAGACTGGCGCGGCAATATCCGCGAGCTGCGCAACGTGGTGGAACGCCTCGTGATTATGAGCGATGACACGATTACGGAAGGCGACGCGAAGGCGTTTGCGGGGAAGTAGCAGGGTTTATTTGCAAATAAAAAAGCAGCGCCAGAATCGGTTGATTCTGGCGCTGCTTTTTTGCTATCCTGCCTCTACTTATTGGTACTGCTCTCACAATGACACGAAATCTAAGTTGTAAGGCATATTTTGTCTAGGTATTTTGCATTGTATAGCATACTACCCTCGATGTTGGCTCGATGAAAATATATAAATTACCGTCACACCAGAAATTTAATTTCTGAAAATACTGCTCCATCCCATCTGAGGGCTCAACGTTACTGTATGTCGCATTAATAGACTTGTTGTACTGAATTATCAATGAGTTAAGCAGAAGTTCCACAGTCCGGCGCATACCTCCAGTGCCGTATCAAACTGTTCCAGATTATGCA
>NZ_JAAVTK010000024.1 GCF_012275535.1 Hymenobacter artigasi
GACAGTCAACCATAAGAGGAAGCGGAGCCTAGGAACTCCGCTCACTGCTTACTGGCTCGTTTTCTTTTGGGTTAGCCCAAATCCTAACACCCTCTAAGTGCTGGAACTCGGAGTAGGCAAACTCCAAAGTTTCAATGGCCTGCGCATTGTCCTGGGACCTGAAATCCGACATCGACAACTTCACCGGCCAGGCTTCCCGGAACTGCCAAGTAGCCAATGCAACATGCTGGCCGTTGAGCAGGCTCAGCAACACATCGATGGTCTGGATGGGCTTCGTGAAATCGGTATTTATCGTAGCGCCAACCCAGGTGGCCAGTGGGGAGTTGGCGCTCATAAAACCGCGCCGCAAGACGAGGTTGCCGGACTGAGGGCTCTGGGGCACGCGGTGTTTGTCGGCCTGTCTACCCTCCTTAATGGCTTCGATTTCCAACTCCGCCACCAGTCCCGTGGCCTCTTGAAAGGCATTGTCAGCCGGGATGCGCACGTCGCCGAACTGCAGCTGAAAATAAAAATCACCCGGCGGATAGCTGTTCATCGAGCGTCGCGATTAACCGTTGGCGATGCTCAGCGTTTCATAGGCCAGCTCCAGGGTTTCGATGGCGACCTCGTTGCCGTCCGCTTTCAGGTCGGTGCCCGTAATCTTGGTGGGCCACGCGTTGTTCAGCGTCCAGGTCATGGTGGGCGCACCCGACTCGTCGAGTAGCTTGATGACCACGGTCTGCCGCTTGGGGGTATTCATTTTGATGGCATTAAACCAGTCCCAGAACTTGTTGTCCTTTACGAATATGCCTTTCTTAAGCGTCACGTTGCCCACTTTCCGCAGGCCGGGCATTTTGATAGTGGAGAAGTTCTCGCTATTGCCGTGTCGGTACTCGATAACCTCTGTTTCGGTATCAAGGCCGCTTACCTCGGCGAAGTAATTGCCTACGCCGCCTGCCAGGCCATCGACCTGAAAATAAAATTTAGCCAGGGGCCAAATGGTGTGGTTTTGGGCGCTACTATCGTCTGCCATAAGTGAAAGGGGCTTTTATGGTGAGGCGCCATTGTTTTTCTGCCTCAATATACCATGTAGAGACTTACCCCGACTCCGCAGTAATGGCCAAGTGGACCGGTACAGTGGCCCTACTTTAACGGTGGTATAATGCCTTGTGGCTCAGAAAGGCGCGCCTTTCTGACATCCCCTCCCCTCCCCTGGCCAAGAAAAGCCAAAAATTTGCTTTTAACGGGTCAAAAAGTGGCCTCCGAATCTTTACACCACAAAGCTTTCTGAGCTACTGATAATGAGCCATGGCCTACAGCCACTTCGCACCATGTAATTGTGTATTGGAGATGCCATCACCTAGGCTAGCCTGTTTATCACCCGATATGGTTAACCCAAATTAACCAGCTTGTATGGGTAATACATATAAACTGGTTAACACAGTTATGTGTTGCTCTCGTGCGTCAGGAGCCAGTTAATGAAGTCCGCAACAGGACAGCCTTTTTGGCCGCCAAATAACACGCTGAACCCTGACCACTGCCTGAAACCCCGACCGATAGGTCCGGAATGGCTAATTAGTGGTGGCGGCGACCACGCCGTCGTACGTCCTCCCCCTCGGGAATTGCCCGCTGACTATCGGGGAACTGGGCCAGGTAAGCTTCGAGCGCCTTGTTAATCAAATACGACTTTTCTCCTTTGGGACCGGGCGTGTAGAAGCTCAGCCGGTGCAAAGCGTCGTCGTTGGCCTCCGTCAGGATGAAGGTTCCCTTGCGGGTGGCAGGAGCTGCTTCCGGTTTTGCGGGTATTGATGGGGCTGCCGGTGGCGCAACCGGGGAAAGCGCCTGGGGGGGACGGGGAGGTTGCGGACGGCCGGCACCGGTTAGCAGGTCGTTGATATCGCGGGGGGCAGAGGAAGAAGCCATGAGTGGAAAAGCGAATGAATGTAAAAAGAGGCTACAGGCGCGAGAGCACCTCGTCGGTCAGGAGTTGAAAGTCCGCAACTGCATTGGAATCCGGGGTGCGGAGTTGGGCTGGTACGGCATCGCGCTGAGCGTCCCCCAGCCGCTTATCCGTGCGCACATTGGCCATTACCTGGCCAGGAAACAAGTGATTGGCAGCCGCCACGATGTCAGCGTGAAGGGTGTTGCGTACCCGTGGGTTGAAATCGGTGAAGAAGAGGCCGATGAAACGTAGGTTTGGGTTCATGCCTGGCTCCTGCTGAATCAGGGTTGTCAACTCCGCCAGCTTGTTGAGTGATTTCAGGGAAAAGTAGCTTGGCAACGCTGGGGCCAGGTAATGCGTCGCGGCGCACAGACCGATAAGCGTAATGTCTTCCAGGGAAGGCGGACAGTCGATGATGACGAAATCAAAGCCACCGGCCTCAGCCGCGAGCACGTCGCGCAGCGCGAAGCGGAAGTCATCGGGCCGATGAGCAATTAACTCCTTCGAACGGGGCTTCAAGTCATCGTCCGTGGGCAGCAGCCAGAGCGTCGGCAGTTTCGTTTGCACCAGGGCATCCAGGAGCCCACCGCCAGCCAGCAGTACCTGGCCCGTGCTCGTGGAGTATTCTTCCCTGGTTAGCGCGGAAGTCGCATCGCCTTGCACGTCAAGGTCCACCAACAGTACCTGGTAGCCGCGATTGGCCAGCTCGCCGCTTAGGTTCAGGCTTGTGGTGGTCTTGCCCACCCCCCCCTTGCGCCCGACGACCGCAATAATGACCGGAGGCTGCTTTTCTTTCACGGGGGGATTCTTCTTTTTCATAGGATGCCGGAGGTTGGGATTTTCAGGAGTTAGGAAGCATGGCAAAGGTAACTGGCTAAAATGGGCATACAATACAAAACATTATAAGCAGATTATATTTTTAATCCATTTTAAATGTTTAAACTGTTTTATTGAATTGTATAATAACAATGCGCTGTAAATCAGTGCTTAGCTGTATAAACAATATAAACCATTTTACCTGGCTAAAAAAGTTCAAAATATTAACAATACACACTTGTTTATCCGTTTTAAATGGTCAAACCATATAAGCTTATTAAAACGTTTTAAATGGTTTAAATGGGGGCTATGCGTGGGGTAGTAAACTTGGCATCTACAGAACGCACAATAGGTTATTGGTCTGGCTCACTCATCCTATCAGCAAGGGGCATAATGATGCGTTCCATTGCCGAGCGATTCTAGCCCGCAACGGGCGCAACCAGCTGTGGGCTTGCTCGGCCCCATTCCTGAGGTTTTGCGCTTGCACGTCGAGATTATCAGAGGGGCAAACTTGCCCTGCAGGCTAATAGCTGTCAACTAGTCTATGTAGACTTTTGGCTGGCTGGTTTGCCTCACCACTAAAGGAAAAGTTTTCTCTGAAAAAAGGCTGGATAGTCAAGGAAGTTAAAGTTAATAATATGGGTTAAACATACAAAACAGTTTAACCAGTAATGAATGTGATGTGGTTTTGCGCACGTTAGCCGTATAAAAGATTCGTCAAGGAATGCTGACTATTGATGTGTTGCACGAGGCCCGTGGCGGGGTGGCGTACTTTGTGCTGGCTGCCCCAGATAATGACGGCCAGGGCGCCAGAAATAGGCGGCACGCGGTAGCCGCCGGGGCCGGCCGCAAAATGGGAACGACCACGGACTCGATTCCAGCGGGGAGGGGAGGCAAGGCCCGGTTTCGTAGGCTTGCTCGTGCCAGGCCAGGAGGTTATGCCAGACGGAGCATGGCCCGATTTCCGTTTCAGCCTGTGCATGGTCTTGACCAAAACGCTGGTCAAGAAAATGGCCGGCCCGGGCGGAGTGCTGTACCTGAATTCGGCGGAGCGGCGAGTTTGGGCTCTGGGGCAGTAATGTGCTGTCAAGCTGACGGAAGCGGCCGTGGATGCGGCGGCGTGGTGGGGGAGGGGCGATTGCAGGAGCGAGCATCGGTGCTGGCAGAGGTGTCCACGTTTGTGGCGCGGACAGCGGAGTAGCTGCGCCGGCAAGGCGACCTCGCCCATGTGCTGACGATGTCCCTCAGCAAGAACTGGTTCGGAGCGAACGCAGGCATTCACATTCGGCATGGCCGCTGCCTAATCGCGACACGTGGGAACTAACGGTGCGGGCTGCGCAACTGCTGGGCTGGCTCTGGACGCCGAGGGTGGGGGACGTGAAAGCCGGCGGTGTACCGGCCGGTCTGGTATTCCCTAGCGGCCAGCAGCGGGGATTTCTTGGGTAGTTCGTGCCATTGGTGGCCGGAACTTAGGTAACGGGCCATAGCGCACAGATAATGGCGGCACTGGATAGCCTGAATGAGCGGTTAGGAAGGGGGACGGTCCTGAGGTATCACCGGAGCCAACGAGCGGCGGGTCGGTCCCATGGCAGGGGCAGGTCGCCCTGAGCGTGAGGACAATTACCTTCGAGTAAAAACAGGTTAGCCTATGCGTCGTCACGAAATAACGGACCGGCAGTGGACTGTGGTTGCACCCCTGCTTTCGGGTAAGGCGACCGACTGCGGCGTTACGGCCAAAGATAATCGACTGTTTTTCAACGCCGTCGTTTGGCTCATGCGCACCGGGGTGCCGTGGGCCGACCTGCCCGAGCGCTTCGGCAAGCCGAATTCGGTCTGCCGTCGCTTCCGCCGACTGGCGCAAAAGGGCGTGTGGGAGGCCTTGTTTGAGGCCCTAAAAGCCCCGGAGCTGGAGTGGGTCATGCTCGATTCCACCATTTTACGGGCCCATCAGCACTCGGCGGGCCAAAAAAAAGCCCCCCGCCGCTGAATGCCTGGGTCGTAGCCGGGGCGGAATGAGCACCAAAATCCACGCCTGCACCGATGCGCTGGGCAATGCCGTGCGCCTGCTGGCCACCGAAGGACAGGCGGGGGATTGCCCCCAGACCTTGCCCTTGCTGAAAGACTTGCGGCCGGGAAAAGTCTTGGCGGACACGGCCTATGACAGCGACGAAAACCGCGCTTATTGTGCGGATCACGGCATCGAGGCCGTGATTCCCAGCCACCCCGGACGGGTGAAGCCGGCGGAAATGGACGAAGAAATCTACCGGGACCGTAACAAAATCGAACGCTTTTTTGGCCGTCTCAAACAGTATCGGCGCCTGGCCACCCGCTACGAAAAAACCGTCGTGTCTTTCTTAGCCTTCTGGCACGTGGCCGCCGCACTCGATTGGTTGCGCTGATTGTCCTCAAGCCCTAGTCTACCCCAGACCATACCTCGCGAATGCAGGACCATTTGGTAGTCAACTTACTCTGCTTAGAACGTATCAGGTGTTGTTTCCAATGCTTCCCGCTGTTTCCCGTTTTATTTTACCGGTGCTCTTCGTTTAAACGTGCCGAGAGGCCAAGACAGTGGGTTGCTGCGCTGGCGAAATAGGATGAACTACGGTGAGATGTTGCACGTGTTAGAAAGCTCAGCACCATCGTGATATCAGCCAGTGCGGCAACGACTCACTCATATGAAGTGATGATTTTACTTTAGCGCTTAGGAAGTAAAAAACCATTTTAAGTGCATAATCAACTCAAATACATGCACTTATAAGTAAATAGGTTTTCTGTTCGTTTTTGCCTTGTAAAACACCTTCTTCAAAAGCTTCTAATGATTAATTTCCAGTTATTTGCAATTAATGATTAGCTGGTTGACCGAGTGGTTTGCTTTCTAAGCCCCTAAATGCAACTGCTCCGATGAATTACCAGAGCGCGTTCCCCTTCGGACCGTTTCTTTGAACCTCGGCTTTAAATCGTTTCCGTGCAGCATGGCCGGTATCCGAATCGAAAACGTGGGGAACGTTAATCTTACGTATGCGCACTTGGATGTCTTTCAGATGGCGGCCACGAGCCCGTTTCTGTAAATCAGCATCACGGCGGAAAAGGCGCTGTGCTTCAAATTATTTGCGTTTGACCAGGACGTAACCCTCACCCAGGACGAGTGGGCGCGCATCTTAGGGCATGCCCATGACTTTATGCCCAGGGCCATTGCCAACGAAAAATTCTTCCAGCAGTGGTACAACCGCGAAGGTCCCGCGGAATGAGGGGCCCCAGCCTATCGTTTCCCTTGCTCTTCGGCCCCTCCAAGTGAACGGCTTGGTACTTCGTACTTTGGGCGGATGCTACGCTTCTAGTTTTGCCTCGATGACCTGCCCGCCGAACTCGTGGATTCGGAAACGGCGGCCTATTACCGCCTCGAGGAGACGCTTCGCTTGCACCAGGGCAACGAGGTAGTGTTTGTAGAAGCAGCCGTGCCGGTGGTGGAATTCGCGACCTGGCTGTGCGCCTGGTGGACGGCCCACCAACCGGCCAAATCCTACACGCCCAATGGTGCCGACCCCGACTACGGGCCGCTGTTGCTGCTAGCCCCGACTGGGGGCGGCTGCCACCGCTTGATGTACAGTCGGGGGAATACCCCCGCCAATTACAAGGCTGAGCAAGCCAACTGGCACTACGCAGTGACGCGTTTCTGCGAAGACGTGCGCCAGGCGGTCTGGGAGCGTTACCACTTGCATCTAGAGCGGCTGTTGCCGCCTCACCAACTTTCTCATTGAACGCTCGTTATCAGCTGATGCCGTAAACAAAAGCGCCCCCATCCTTTGGATGGGGGCGCTGCGTGACCCTCCAGGTGGAGCGCCAACGGGAGCCGGGCCGGTTACTCCACCGTCAGGCGCAAAGCCTTGTTGCCGGTGCGCACCACGTACACCCCCGTAGCTATGCCGGCTGGCAGCGCCAGCGCGGCCGTGCCCGTGGCATCGGCGGTGGCCGACATCACGACGCGGCCCACGGCATCGAGCACCTGCACCAGCGTGCCGGGCTGCGTGCCGCTGAGCAGGGTGCGGGCCGTGGCAGGGTTCGGGTACAGGACCAGGCCCGTAGCGGCCTCGCTCGGGCGCACGCTGCGCACGGGCGAGTAGCTGAAGCTGCCATCCTCGTCCACCTGCTTGAGGCGGTAGTAGAGCGTGGCATTACCAGCTGGCAGTTGGGCGTCGGTTAGGGCGTAGTCGCGGGGGGCGGTGCTGGTGCCGGCGGCGGCCACCGTGCCCAGGCGGCCGAAGGCGGTGCCGTCGGCGCTGCGCTCCACTTCGAACCGGGCTGTGTTTTTCTCCGAAGCGGTGCGCCACTGCAGCCGCACGGCGTGGGTCAGGGCCGTGGCCGTGAAGTCGGTCAGTTCGACGGGCAGCGGGTTCGCGCTGTTGCCGAGTGTCCAGACGGAGAAGTCGGCGATGCTAGTTTTGGTCACCACGTTGGGGCCGGCCGTGGTGCCGCGCTGCGGAATCCAGGGCGTGCCGCCGCTCACCGACTTGAACAAGGCCAAATTGGCGGTGGGGATGCCGTTGCGCTCGTGGTCGAAGTAAGCAAAGTCCATCGTCACATTTAAGCCGGCGTTGGTGGCGGGCCGGATGTCAAAGTTGCGCAGGATGCTCTGGCTGGTCCCGGCCCCGGCGATGGCCGTGCCGGTGGTGCGTGTGACAAGGGTAGCGCCGGGGGCAATGGAGCCGGCGGCGGGCGTCAGCGTCAGGCCCAGGCCGGCGAAGGGCTCACCGCTGCCGGGCGTCAGCGTGCGGCTCACCACGACTTTGCCCACCACGTAGCTGGCGTCGGACTCGGTGAGTGTAGCCGAGCCGCCCAGGTTCACCTGGTAGCTGCTGGTGGTTGTCAGCGTGCCGCTGGTCAGGGTCAGCCCGGAGTTGATGGTCAGGGTCTGGGCCAGCTGCACGGTGCCGGTGGGCTTGTTCACCAGCACGGTGGTGAAGCCGGTGCCGTTGCTCAAGGTCTGGGTGGCGGCGCTGCCCACGAACTGCACGGGGCCCGAGAAGGTAGCAGTGCCGCTGTTGGTCAGGTTGCCGCTGACCTGCAGCGTGGCGCCACCGCTGGCGGTGAAGCTGCCGCCGGTGTTGATGGTCAGGTCCTTCGTCGCCAGCGTGCCGGTGGTCAGGTTAGGGTAGCGGGGCTGGCCGGTGGGCACCACCACGTTGGTGGCGGCATCGGGCACCTGGCCGTAGCTCCAGTTCTGGCAGGCCAGCGGGCCGGTGCTCAGGCTGCCGTTCCAGGTGGTGGTGGGCGTGGCGGGCACGCTCACCGTTACCAGGGCCGGGGCCGTGGCGGTGTTGCCGCCGGCATCGGTCACGGTCAGGGTCACGGGCAGGCCGTTGGTCACGGCGGGAGCGTCGGTGGTCCAGGTGGGGCCGTTGGTGAGGGTGCCCAGGTTGGCGGCGTTGCCCGTGGCGTCGGCCGTGGTCAGGCCGCTGCCTTCGTTCAGGCGGTAGTAGGCCACCAGGCCGGCCGTGCCGCCGGGCAGGCCCACGCCCTTGGCGGTGTTGAGCTGGGCCGCCGTGCGGGCAACGTTCCACACCCGCACCTCGTCGATGCTGCCGGGGAAGTACTCGCCGCCGCAGAAAGTCGGGCAGGTCGAGGCGATGCGCAGGTTGCTGGCATCGGGCACGGCGTGCGGGGCCGGCGTGTCGCTGCCAATGGCCACGCCGTCGAGGTACAGGGTCCGGGTGGTGCCGTCGTAGGTGGCCGCTACGTGGTGCCAGGCGCCCACCAGGCTGGGCGTGGCCACGACGATGTCCCGGTTCCACCAGTAGTTAATCAGGCCGGAATTGTAGAGGCGCAGCGCGTTCACCTGGTTGTCGGTGCCATAATTGCCCCAGCCTATGATGCCGTACGTGCCCATCGCGGTGGGCTTAATCCAGGCCTCAATGGTGTAAGCGGTGTTGCCCACCGGCACGGGGGTGGTTGCGGGCAGGGCCACGTACTGGTTGGTGCCATTGAAGGTCAGGGCGCTGGCCACGGTGGCCGGCACCACATCGGTGCAACTGAAGGCGCTGGGCGATACGCTCAGCGCGCCAGCCGCAGCGGGGCCGCAATTGGCGGTGCTGCCGTTGTTCACGGCGCTGGCCGTTATCGTAGCGTTGCCGTTCACGTCCAGCGTTACGCCGGCGTTCCGGGCCACGGCCACTGGCAGCGGGCACACCGTCACGGTGTTGGAGTAAGCCCCCTGGCCGGTTACGCTGGTTTTATCGGCCCGCACGCGATAGTAATAGGTCGTACCGGTGGTCAGGCCCGTCACGGCCTGGCTCGTGCCGCTGCTCGCCGTGAAGGGCGAGCCGGCAATGGCCGTCGAGAGGTTGGCGGCCGTTGATACATCGAGGCGGTAGCCATTATCCACCGTCCCCACGGCCGGGGCCGTCCAGTTGGCGGTGAAGCCGGAAGTGCTCTGGCTGGTGGCGGCCGTGGCCGTGGGCACCACCAGCGCGTAGCTCTCCACGTAGTTCGACGTGGGGCCGGTGAGGGCGAAGTTGGCAAGCGTGCCGGCGTAGGCGCTGGCCGTCTGGTCGTAGAGGGTGGTCTGGCCGGTGTTGGTGCCGCCGGCGGTGCCCTGGTCAAAGTTCAGGTAGAACTTCAGGCTGGCCGGTACGGCAGCGGCCGTGCTGAGCAGGTCGGCCTGAATATTGGCCGCCGTCAGCGCGGCGGTGTAGATGCGGACCTCGTCGAGGCGGCCGTTCAGCAGGTTGCCGTACGTCGGCGACTTGCCCAGCGTGAGGTTGCCGGAGGCACTGATGGCACTGGTGTACAGGGTGCTGGGCTCCGATACGCCGTTCACGAACAGCTGCATGGTGCTGCCGTTCCACACGGCCGCCACGTGCGCCCAGCGGTTGGCGGGCAGCGTGGTGGTGGTGCCGTCGAAGCGCTGAAAGGCGGCGTTGCTGGTGCCACCCGGCCACACCTCGGCGTGCAGCTTGTTGCCGTTAAGATAGAAGTTGTAGTCGCCGTCCTTGCGGATAATCGACTCGGCCCCGGTGCCGCCGTCGTAGTACACCCAGGCTTCGAGCGTGAAGCTGCCGGGGCCCAGGTTGTTCACGGCCGGAGTGCTGCTGAAGGACACGAAGTCGTCCACGCCGTCAAACGCCAGGGCGTTGCCGGGCGGCGTGGCCGCCACGGTGGTGAAGGTGGCCGTGCTGGCCGTGCCGCCGGCCGTGGTCACGCTGGTGGTGCCGCTGGCCCCGGCCGTGGCCGGCACCTGGAAGGTGAGGCTGGTGGCCGTGTTGCCCACGAAGCTGGCCGCCGGGGCCGCCACGCCGTTTACGCTCACGCCGGTGATGCCGGCCAGGTTGGTGCCCGTCACGGTCACGGCTTCGCCGCGCACGCCGGGCGTGGGGCTGATGCTGGTGATGGTGGGCGGTGGAATCAGCGTGAACACCCCGGCCGCCGACACCGAAAACGGGGTCGATACCACGCTCACAAAGCCCGCGCTGCTGGTGGAGAGGGTAGCCCCTACCGCCACGCCGTTAATCAGCACGTTCAGGCCCTGGTCGGAGGGCGAGCTGCAGCACTGGCGCTGGGCCAGTTGCATCCGTACTTGGTAGGTGCCGGCTGCCAGGGTCAGGGCCTGCTCTATATATGGCGTGCCGCCTTGTAACACGACCAGGTGAGCCGTGCCGTCGGGCGGGGCGGGTGGGCTGAAGGCGCTGGCCGTGGTGGAGAGGGCCGCACTGCCGCCATTGCTCACGAAAGTCCAGGGCGTAACCGTGGTGGGGCTATAGTTGAGGTTTCCGGCCGGAGCACCGGTCTCGAAGCTGGGATTACTAACCGCTCCGGTAACCACCGCGCCGTTTTGCAGAATCTCCACCTGGTCGAGGTAGATGGTTTTGTCGCCGCCCGAGCCGCCGGTGGCTTGCAGGCGTAGCACGGGGTTGGGGGCCGAGGCCGCGGTGCCGGCCGGCGAGGCCAGCGTGAGGGCGCCGCTGGTACTTCCCGCCGCCACGGTGAAGCGGAGGTTGGTTGCGGTGGTCGTGCCCGTGATGGTGGCCGCCGTGCCGTTGACGAACACGGCCGTAGTGCCCAGCAGGTTGGTGCCCGTGATGGCCACGCCCGTGCCCACCGGTCCACTCGTGGGCGTGAAGCTCGTGATGACGGGCGCGGGCACCACGGTAAAAGTCTGGCTGCTGGCGGCACTGGTGCCGCCAGCAGCGGTCACGGTGAGCGTGCCGGTCTGGGCACCGGACGGCACCACGATGCCCGTGATGCTCGTGGTGCTGGCCACGGTATAGCCCGTGGTCACTACGTTGCCGCTCGTGCCGGTGAAGGTGATGGCCGTGGCCCCCATCAGGTTTGTGCCCGTGAGGCCGAGGGTGGTACCCACCGGCCCGCTCGTGGGCGCGAAACTGGTGATAGCCGGGGCCTGCGGCTGGTTCAGGCGCACACTCACGGTGCTGGGGTTGGCCGTATTGGAGGTGGCCAGGTCCAGGTCGCCGTCACCGTCGAGGTCGACCACGGCCAGCGTGCTGGCGCCAATTCCCGTGCCGACGTCAGAGCCGCCCCCGAAGGTACCCGTGCCGTTGTTGAGGCGCACACTGGCTGAAGAACCGTTGGTGTTGGCCGTAAGCAGGTCCAGGTCGCCGTCGGCGTCGATGTCACCGAGGGTCACGGACATGGGCCCATTGCCCACGGCTACGTACTGACTTGGGCTGAAAGTACCGCTGCCGTTGTTGATGAGCACACTTACGTTGTTGCCGCCGCTGCCGCTGGCGGCCAGTACGTCGAGGTCGCCGTCACCGTCAACGTCGCCGACAGCAACGTTTACAACGCCCGAGCTGATAGCTCCCCCATTGGCCAGTGCCACGTTGGTGCCGCCACTAAACGTGCCGCTGCCGTTGTTGAAGCGTACGCTGACCGTATTGTTGTAGCTATTGGCCGTCACCAGGTCCAGGTCCCCATCGGCGTCGAAATCCCCCACGGCCACACTGGTCGGCGTGGTGCCTACGCCCACAAACGTGCCGCCCCGGTAGTCGCCGGGCGCATTGCTGTACGCACCGGTGCCGTCGTTGAAACGGGTGTACACCCGCTGGTCATAGGCATCAACGACCAGCACGTCCAAATCGCCGTCGCCGTCTACGTCGCCGAAGGCCACATTTCGCGCATCAAGCCCGCCGGTAACGTACGCTCCGGTACTGAACGTGCCGGAGCCGTTGTTAAAATACACCCGGCCCGCGATGCCGTAGTATTGTTGCATCATGAGCATATCGAGGTCGCCGTCGCCGTCCACGTCTCCCAAAATGACGTTGTTAAGCTGCACCGAACCAATGGTGATGGTCTGCGAAGTAGTGAAATTTCCGGTGCCATCGTTGAGGCGCACCATGACGGCGGCCGTGTAGTTGTCGATAAGCATCATGTCCAGGTCGCCGTCGGCGTCCACGTCGCCCATTGCCATACCCATTAGGGTCTGGCCCGCCCGCACGTCCGAACCGCCTCTAAAAGCGCCCGTTCCCGTTCCGCCAACGCCTGCGGTAAACTGCGATACGTTCGCCTTGGCCAGCGCCCCAGCGCTACTGGCAGCTGTGGTGGTGGTGGTGCTATAGACTGTTTCGCCCGGCATGAATGGCAGCGGGGCAGAGGGAGTGAAGGTGAGGGTGCTGCCACTCACCACGGCTGCCGTTGCGGCCGTGCGTAGCCCACGGCGCTGGAGGCTGTGCACCTTCAGCGCCGCGCTGGAGCCAGTCGTCAGCGCCTGGCTGAACGTAACCTGCACTGGGCTGGTGCGTGGGGCCGAGCGGGCATTGCTTGCCGGCGATACCCCCGTAATGGTCGGGCCTTGGGCCAGAACCAGCCCCGGCAAAGCCAGAAATAGGGTCAGCAGCGAAGCGAACGCGCCCGCCCGACAACAACGGGGCAAGGCCGTGCGCGCGGCCAATAAGTAAGGTTTTTGCATGCAGCTTGCGGGGGTGCCAGGTCCGGGGGGAAAGGCCAGGACGCAAGCAAACGCTGCTGAAATCCAGAATATAAAAAAAATTAAATATTTCCGACAAAGGTAGGTGGGGTTGGCCCGCCAGCCACCATGCCTCAGAGGCCGTCTGCTCACAAATAAGAACCATTCATGGCCTGGCAGCCGGTGCCACCGTGAATAAGGCAGGGTTCAGGTAAAGGCGCTGAGTGGGCAGCGAGGAGAAAGCGAGCTTATGGTTTTACAAAGGCCCGGTAATTTTTCACACGGCGTTAGCGCATATTGATGCCCCGCCCTGCGTCGGGCGCGGTCAGGGCCACCTAGGGGGCACTGCCGTTCCACTGGCCCGTACCCACCACTTTATTCACACCCCGGCCCATGCCCGACTCCGCTGCCATTACCGACCTGCTCCTTTGTTGCGCTCCAACAACGGTGTCCCGGCCTGCCTTATCCCCACCGCAGGTCATGGCCCTGCCGGGTGCATCTTTGTAAGCGTTTTTCACTTACTTCGATGAGTCCTACGTCTTTTTCACGGTCCATAACTGTTTTTCACGGCCGCACGGCGCCCGAGTCGGGTACCTTGGTGGGCTACGGGGCCGTAATCGAAGCCCTGCAGCTGGCCGTTCCGCTGCCGCGCGACCTGGCCCTAATCAGCGCCAAGCGCCGGCAGTACCGCGTGGCCGGGTGGCGCGTCTTCACGCCGCGCCACCAGCCCGCCGACACCCTCTGGGCCCACCTGGTTTTTGCCCTCAAATACGAAGGACTGGACCTGCTCTTCTTCAAAAAGCTGTTCGCGCAGCTGCCGGCCGCCACCGTAGAGGAGTGGGTGCGGCACGCCCCGCAGAGCCGCTACGCCCGGACGGTGTGGTTCCTCTACGAATGGCTGCTGGCCTGCCGCCTGGACCTGCCCGACCTGACGCAGGGCAACTACGTGCCGGTGGTCAACGAGCAGCTGCAGTACGCCGCGGCGACGGCCCCGCCCGTCAGCCGGCAGCGCCTGCGCAACAACCTGCCGGGCGTGGCCGGCTTCTGCCCGTTGGTGCACAAAACCGCGACGCTGGAGCAATACCTGACCCGCGACCTGGCGGGCCGGGCCCAGCACGTGCTGCGCGGGCTGCACGCCGACGTGCTGGTCCGGACCTCGGCCTTTTTGCTGCTGAAAGACTCCAAGGCCTCGTTCACCATCGAAGGCGAGCAACCGCCGCCCACCCGGGCCCTGCGCTGGGGCCACGCCATCGGCCAGGCCGGGCAGCAGCCGCTGAGCCGTGAAGAACTGCTGCGCTTGCAGCAGCTCGTCATTGAAAACAGCCGCTTTGTGCGCCTGGGCTACCGCACCGAGGGCGGCTTTGTCGGGGAGCACGACCGCCAGACGGGCGACCCGATTCCAGACCACGTCTCGGCCCGGTGGCAGGACCTGGAGAGCCTGATGAGCGGGTTACTCGACGCGGCGGCCCACCTGGAAACTGCGGGCTACCCCCCCGTGCTGAGCGCCGCCGCCATCGCCTTTGGCTTTGTCTCCGTCCACCCCTTCGTCGACGGCAACGGGCGGGTGCACCGCTACCTGATTCACCACCTGCTGGCCCGGCTGGGGTTCACGCCCCCGGGCATCATCTTTCCAGTCTCAGCCGCCATCCTGGAGCGCCTGCCCGCGTACCGGCAGGTTTTGGAGGGCTATTCGCACCCGGTGCTCGAGCTCATTCCCTGGCGGAAGACCGCCGACCACAACGTGGAGGTATTGGCCGATACGAGTGACTACTACCGCTATTTTGACGCCACGGCCCCGGCCGAATTCCTGTTTGACTGCGTGGCCTACACCCTGGAGAAGACCATTCCTCAGGAAGTGGCCTACCTGCAGCGCTACGATGCGCTGAAAGCGTGGCTGGACGAAGGGTTCCAGATGCCCGACAAGCTGGTGGCCACCTTGATTCGTTTTCTGGAGCAGAACCAGGGCATCCTCTCGAAACGGGCCCGCGAAAAAGAGTTTGCGCTGCTGACGCCCGAAGAAGTTGCCCAGATAGAGCAACAATACGCCGTGCATTTCCCCGACTAAATGCCGGTTCAGTAAAAGGAGGGGCTGATTGTGCATCGGCGTGGCGGAATACGGACCCCATCGGCCTATCTTTCCGGATGCGAATTCCCTTCCGTCTTCTCCGCACCTGCCTTCCCACCGCCTTGTGCGGGCTGCTGGCCTTGGCAGGACCCCGGCTCGCGGCGGCCCAAACCACCAACTCGGGCACCGACAAGTTCGCGCAGCTCGAAACGCTACTGCCCACGCCCAACACGTACCGCACGGCCAGCGGCGCGCCGGGACCGGCGTACTGGCAGCAGCGTGCCGACTACGACATCCACGTAACCCTCGACGATGCCAAACAGGCCATTACGGGCCGCGAAACCGTTACCTACACCAACCAGTCGCCGGACACGCTGCCTTACCTGTGGGTGCAGCTCGACCAGAACGTGCTGGCCAAAAACTCGATAACGGCCGCCACGGAAGTCAGCCAGCTGCAGGACCGAATGACTTTTGCCGCGCTGGAAACCCTGCTGCCGGAGTTCGACGGCGGATTCAAAGTGGAGCGCGTGACGGGCAGGGACGGTAAGGCCCTGCATACGGTGACCAACTACACCATGATGCGCATCGACCTGCCCACGCCGCTGCGCCCCGGGCAGGCGTTCGCCTTCAACGTGCAGTGGCACTACAACGTGAACGGCACGCGGCCCCGCCGCAACGGCTACGAATATTTTCCCGAGGACAAAAACTACCTGTACGAGATTGCCCAGTGGTACCCGCGCATGGCCGTGTACTCCGACAACCAGGGCTGGCAGCACAAGCAGTTTCTGGGCAGCGGCGAGTTCGCGCTGCCCTTCGGTGACTACCGGGTGAGCATTACCGCGCCGGCTGACCACGTGGTGGGCGCCACCGGTGTGCTCCAGAACGCCGCGCAGGTGCTCAGCGCCACGCAGCTAAAGCGCCTGGCCGCCGCCAAAACGGCCACCAAGCCCGTGCTAATCATCACGCCGGACGAGGCCGTGCAGAACGAGGGCAGCCGCGCCACGGCCACCAAAACCTGGACCTACGTGGCCAAAAACGTGCGCGACTTCGCCTGGGTCAGCTCGCGCAAGTTCATTTGGGACGCCATGCAAATCAAGCAGGACGGCCAGCCGGTGCTGTGCATGAGCTACTATCCCAGGGAAGGCAACCCACTGTGGGGCAAGTACTCGACCGAAGTCGTGGCCCACACCATCCGGTCGTATTCCCGGCGCACCATCCCGTATCAATACCTGGTGGCCATTTCGGTGCACGGCCCCATCGGCGGCATGGAGTACCCCATGCTGTGCTTCAACGGCGGCCGGCCCGAGAAGGACGGCACCTACTCGGCCCGGACCAAATACGGCATGATTGGGGTGATTATCCACGAAGTGGGCCACAACTTCTTCCCCATGATGGTGAACTCCGACGAGCGGCAGTGGAGCTGGATGGACGAGGGCCTGAACAGCTTCCTGCAGTACCTCGCCGAGCAGGAGTGGGAGCGCAACTTCCCTTCCCGCATCGGCGAGCCCGCCAGCATCGTGGAGTACATGCGCACCGACAAAAGCCTGCAAACCCCGATTATGACCAACTCGGAGTCGGTGCTGCAGTTCGGCCCCAATGCCTACGCCAAGCCCGCCACGGCCCTCAACATCCTGCGCGAAACGGTGATGGGCCGTGAGCTCTTCGACCACGCGTTCAAGACCTACGCCCAGCGCTGGGCCTACAAGCACCCCGCCCCCGCCGACTTTTTCCGCACGATTGAGGACGCCTCGGCCGTGGACCTGGACTGGTTCTGGCGCGGCTGGTTCTACACCACCGACCGCTGCGACATCAGCCTGGAGTCGGTGAAGGCTTACCAGCCGGCCACGGGCAACCCCGTCGTGGAAAAGGCCCGCCAGCAGCGGGCCCTGGCCGCCGCCGCGCCTTCTGTTTCTACCCAGCGCAACGCCCAGGACATCGCCAAGACCCTGGTGGAGGAGAAGCCCGAGCTCAAGGACTTCTACAATGCGTTCGACCCACTGGCCGTGACACCCGCCGACCAGCAACGCTACCAAGCCTATCTGGCCGCGCTCTCGCCCGAGCAGCAGAAGCGCCTGGGCGGGCCGCAGTACTTCTACGAGCTGGCCTTGCGCAACGTGGGCGGCCTGGTAATGCCCGTGATTCTACAGCTCACCTACGCCGACAACACGAAGGAAGTACAGACCATTCCGGCCGAAATCTGGCGCAAGAACAACGCGCAGGTCACCAAAATCATCGTGACCCAGCAGCCCGTGGTGAGCTTCGTGCTGGACCCCTTCCAGCAAACGACCGATACGGATGTGAGCAACAACGCCTTCCCCCGCCAGCCGGCCGCTTCCCGCTTCGAGCTGTTCGAACAGCGGCTACCCGCCGCGCCCAACCCCATGCAGCCGTCGGCCCAAACGCCCGGTAGCCCCCGACCAACGCAGGAGCCCAGGCCCGTAGGCGGAAGTCGCTAAATGCCCTCCGGGAGCCCTTAAGGGACAAGTCGCCACCGGCAGCACGGTTGAGCGGGAAATCCTGCGTTCAGGGAAACGGTTTAAATAGCAAAAGAAGCCTGTCGCAATTAGGGCATTTTTACAATTCTCTTCGTTTCGGTGCGTTGATTGTCAGCCGTGAGTTGGAGAAGATAGGTGCCGGCCGGCATCGAAGCAGGCAACGAGAGCGTGCGCAATTGCCCGGCCGGGTCGGTTATGGCCTCTTGGTATACTGGCCGTCCCGCCGCATCCCGTATGCTTACTTTCCAGCGGTGCGCCGTAATCCGGGGCAGGGTCACGGTCAGGACCTGGGCGAATGGGTTGGGATAGGCTTGCCATGGTTGGCCAAAAGCGGATGGCCGAGTGGCCAGCACCACGGGGCCACGCTTGAGGACCGTGCCCCCGTCGCCGGCCGCCCAGATGCTGGTGCCGTCGGCGGTGGCGGTGAGCGAATACAGGGTTTCGAACGTATTGGTCGTTTCAGCCTGCCACGTCAGCCCCCCGTCGGTTGTCAGCAGAACCGTGCCCAGCTCGCCGACGGTGATGCCGACGGCTGCGTTTATCATCCACACATCGTTGAGGTTCACTGTCGTCGGGACGCTGATGCGGGTCCACGTCGTACCACCGTTCGTGGTGCGAAGCACCGTCCCGCTCTGCCCCACAACGCAGCCAATGGACGCATCGACGAACGAAACGCCGTTGAGGCGCACGGAAGTGCCACTGTTTTGGCCGACAAAGCCATTTAAGGCGGCATTGCTGCGTCGAATAGTCCCCCCATCGCCGACGACGTAGCACACTTGCTCCGTGGGGCAGTCGCCCGCCCGCAGGTGTGCCTGGGTACCGCTCGGCGTATTCTGCCACGGCGCATACCGGTTGAACGCGATGCGGGCCGTTCCATTATCGCCCACCAGTAGGCTCAACTGGATGCCGGGGTGATAAACCAAGCGGTTGAACGTTGGCCTTGGTTAAAAGTTTGGTACAAAGGTTAAACGACGGGCTGACAATCGGCTTCCATTTGACCACGAATACTACCCCTACATCAAATGAGCGGGGTTTTACGTGGTTTCCCGGAGAAGTCAAGCTCCCTCTGAAGTTTGAGCGATAGCAATTTCTCCAGCGAGCCAAACAGGTCAACAAGGTGGGGCCAGCAGGATACGTAAATGGCTCCACTTTCCGGCCCCCTTTCTACTCGCATAACAGCTCCCTGTTGATGGGGGCCGGCAAGGTGCACCTTTCTGGCTCCTTTCTGCGCGCAGCAGGACGCGTTGACACGCCCACCGAGTGGCCGCTCGTTTAACCTTTGTACCAAACTTTTAACCAAGGCCATGGTGTCCTGCAATGGAGCTGGCGCTTGAGCCGTGATGCCGAACGCGAGACGGCCGCTACCGAAGCAACCGTCCATTTGCCTAGCATTCGACATCTTACTCGCAAATTTTAACAGGCTCTGAACAAAAATTTCTACGATATAAATTCCCTGCTCGTCAATAAAAATCCCTGATTACCTGACAGTATGTTTTCTCTGCTTAGTAATGGATGGTTTTTTTACACCATTTGCATGTCTTTCTACTTTAGTTTTAACACAATCATTTACTGCCATAGTTGGATAGGTGTAATTTCCCGGTGTTACAAAGTCTGCGTTTGTTTTGGTGATTTTTCCAATTTTGATATCATAGCAACCACCATTGCTTCCTTTTGCACAACCACTGGCAGAGGTTGCATTTGTTCTAATAACACCAATTGAAGGACCAGGTGTGCTTTCGAAGTCAGGATTCTGATGTTTGGCTTGCATTCCTTCACGTGTTTTACAGTCAAGATAAATGAAATCCTTGGATTTTACCTGGGCTCCTTCCCCACCGGTAACTGTAATATCACCAACATAAGAACGGCTATCGAAAGTACCATAATTGTCGACCCCGCCCTCTTTCCTATCTTTAAATCCAGCAGCTAATTGCACCGCGAAAGTAGAGTTAATAGCTGTAATTCCCTCAACATCAACTCTTCCTTGATTTATGCGGTGAGGCGAAATATTAAAAGCTGCATCACCATTTTTAACCTTGATATTTCTACCCACAATGTCGTCCACAGTTATTACGTTTTCTGTCCCAGTTTCGCCACTACCTGTTTCTACACGCATCGTCACACCGCCAATTCCTTCAAGATTCTTACACAAAATAGACCTGCCAGCTTGTATTTGAATCACACCATATCCCACATGGCTATTGGTTAAAAAAACGTTTTTAATGATTCCTTGAAATGGCACTTCATCACGATTGTTACTATCTGGTAAATTCAAAGCAATAGCAGAAAAAGGAGTGTAAGAATCGGTGATTTTAAAACCTGAAAACTTAAAGTTGTGGACATTGCACGCAGTAATCAATTTCATACGATAATCCCCTTTTGGAAAATTCACTGTAAACCAAGTCGTTTGGTTTTCATTATCCTCGTCAGAATTTGTAATGGCAACATTTTCTACTGGGAATTCTTTTCCTATTTCAAAGATAGTATTGCCCAATTTTTTAGCGTTTTTATCAAAATAAGGCATAATCAGAACATCTTTATCGATTTTGATTTGAACATTAGAGCGCAGTTGTACATTAATTAAAAAGTATTCTCCCTTCTTAATATGAATGATTCCACCACTAGCATTTGATAAAGAAGCGATTTTAAAGTTCAATGCGTTGCTGTCTCTACCATCGTTTTTCCCTGACAGCATTATTTCGGTTACCTTATCAGGAATTTTGTTGGTGTAGAACCTGCTTTCATCTGCAGTGAGTCGCTCTTGAGCTGCTACAGGGGTCGTGATTAGAAGCAATAAGATTGATGCTACTTTGTTGATGTTGTTCATTTTTGAAAAATTTGTAATTAAAATATATATTCTAGGTTTTTAGGTACTGTGATTCTTCGTTTAGTAGAATCCGCAAGTTCTAAAATTAATTATTTTCAGGCTCTGAAACTAAAGCATCACTCTTTCTTTTCCAAGTTCGTACGTAATCTACTTGCATTGTTGTAGGAAAACCAGAAGGCCTATTGTTTGCAGCAACTGCTACACGCTTGCCATTTACATACTTTAAATATGGTGCACGCAAGCCTAGTGAAATAACCAGTCTTTGTTGGTGTTGTTGAAATAAAGCTTCAGAAGGGTCTGCCGTTGCAACTAATTTGCCATCTATATAGAATTTTATGCTATCATGCTCCCACAAACAGCCATAAATATGGAATGCACTTCTAGGGTCAAAGCCAACTCCTGAATTACCACCTGTTGTTTTTCTCACAGATTTTCGCACTTGCGGGGAAGAATCGTCTGCTCTAATGACGTTCCAATCTATAAGGTTTACATTGTTTGGACGCTGTTCCATTTCAGGAAAATCAATTTCATTATATTTTACACGTTCTCCGTTAATGATTTTTGTAGGCTGTCCTATGCTGTAAGTCCAAAAGGCAGGACAAACACCAGGATGTTCTGCGGCGCCTTTCATCCTAATTTCAAAATAGCCGTACTTTATATCTTTTTTACTTCTTATAATACCGGAGGTAAAGTATAACTGTTCACCATTTTTTAGGTGCTTATCCCAATCTAGAGTCAGTTCTAAGTTTCCATTATTTGCAACTGAGTTTTTAGAATCCCAAGACCATGGTCCAAAATCATCAGAGCTTTGAGTCCAATTTGCAGTATTTATTCCATTATTAAATTCATCTGAAAAGTCTTTCTGTAATACCCAATCTCCACTCAAACCGACTGGTTTTTGCGCAAAACCATCTAAAGACAAGAGAATTG
The DNA here is from genome assembly GCF_012275535.1 of Hymenobacter artigasi. Classification (GTDB taxonomy): domain Bacteria; phylum Bacteroidota; class Bacteroidia; order Cytophagales; family Hymenobacteraceae; genus Hymenobacter; species Hymenobacter artigasi. The sequence goes on from NZ_JAAVTK010000024.1 coordinate 20,968, forward strand.
TAAAAACAGTAAAAAATATCTTTTTTCCCCCTTGGATGTTAATCATTTTCGTTTTCATTTAATTATGAAATGCAATGGGCAGCAGTTTATGAAATTGGGCTGTGTCCAAAATGAGGTTATTCGTGTCGAAATGAGTTTGCGATTATTGGTCTTTACGAGGCGATATAGCATTATACCTAACAGGTGAGAGCATCAAAAAGCGTGGGGCAGTTGGATAAGTGGTTAGCGACAGTAGTTGCGCTGATAGCGGCCAAAAGATTGGTGACCGCGAATGCTCCACACTTTTTGATGCTCTTGTTGAAACCGCACTAGCGCACCCGGCGCGCAACCAAGCGGCCCCGACGGTTGACGTGCTCTACTATGACGGGGCGGGGCTGTTGTACCACTACCGGGCGGTAGTAGCGCGCGTGGTGAGCGCGGTACTGTGCCCACGGCGTGAGGCCGCGGTAGCTTACTACCACCGGGTGAAAGTTGGTCGTTGTGTAGCCAGGCACCGTGGCCATCGTTACCCAGCGGCCGTTGCGCTGCACCATATAGTTGTGGGCGGCTAAGTTGTAGTATCCATCAATTTCTGGCACATAGTAATACTGGGCACCGGCCGGGGCCACTGGCCCCCAGGCCGGGTGGCCAAACTGGGCGCTGATGCTAACCTGAGCCTGCGCAGGCGGTGCGGTTAGGGCGGCAAAGGCGCCAAATACGAAAGCGAAAATCTGCGAGCGATATTCCATGGGTGAAAAAAAGAAAATTAACTGGAAGCCGATATGTAGCTGACAGCAAGTGATTGCTGGTAAGTAATCTGGATTAAAGAAGCGCTTGGTAGGGCGCACCAAATTTCTGCGGTCGTGAGCGTTTACCGTTTGGGGCGGTTTGCGCGGCGGCTCCGCCGCCCGTTTTGTGCTAAAAAAATCATTAACCAACCAATGCAAAGGCAGCCAGATGAGTAGAAAAGTATTCAGGTTGCTTTGAGCAACAACTTTGCTGGGTTGCCTTCCTGGGGGTAAGACTTCGCTAAAACCGGTTAGTTTAAGCAGGTTCTCATTGAGGAAAGGCAGATTTACACACTACTCATTCAAAGACCTGCTCAACAATGATTTGCAAAACAGGCGGCCCTTCCGGTAGCTGCTCGTGGTCGCCGAGCGGGGGGGCATCCAGGTAAAGCAGTTTTGGCCGGCCCGGCACCTTTAGCACGTAAAGCCGCGTTCTGACGCAGCCGCCTTGCGGCCAGGGGGTTGAAGAGCATCAAAAAGTGTGGCGCAATCGTGGTCATCAGGCTCTTGTTCAAGGCTAGTAGAATTCCTTCCGACCACCGCTTAACCCGACTGCCCCACCTTTTTAATGCTCTCCCAAATTCCGGACCGGGGCTACTTGAATGTCGGCGGGCCGACAAGTGGATGTATTGCGATAAAAAAGCAAAAGCGGGCCAGTCGTGGGCCGGGCCGTTGCGTAAGCAGGCGGATGGTTACCCGTCGCTTTGTATTATCCTCGCTCGTCCTGGCCACGGCCGCCGCGGCTCTGCCCCTTTCCCTCTCCGCCATGACTCCTTCGCTCGACCGCCCCAAGCTGCTGATTTTCGACGTCAACGAAACCATGCTCGACCTGGGCAAGCTGCAGCAGGCCGTCAACCAGGAATTCAAGTCCGAAACGGCCTTCAAGCAGTGGTTTGCGCTGCTGCTTCAATACTCGCTGGTCGATACCGTAACGGGCAACTACCACAACTTCGGGCAGATTGGCGATGCCGCCTTCGACATGCTGGCGCAGGCCCTGGGCCAGCCGGCCCGCCCGGCGGCGCGCAAGAAGGAAATCCTCACGCTCATCACCGAGCTGCCGCCCCACCCCGACATCATTGGAGAGCATCAAAAAGTGTGGGGCAATGGGGGATAATCACTTTCTGGCGTAACTTGAAAGTGTCTTTCTGTCGGTGAACGCCATGCCCCAACCAGCAGCTGCTATCATATCCGATACTGACCGGCTGGCGGCGGTCTACCAGCTCAAGATTCATCTGCTGGGAATCAGCCCGCAGATTTGCCGGCGCGTGCTCGTGAAGGGCGATACGACGCTGGCCGAACTGCATCACGTCTTCCAGGTGGTGATGGGCTGGGACAACTGGCACCTGCACAGCTTCAAGCTCTGGGGCAAAGAGTATGGGATGCCCTACGCCGGCGGCATCTACTTTGCCGACGATGCCCGCCGGGTTCACCTGGGCGATTTCCCCTGGCGGGTCAACGACAAGTTTACCTATACCTACGACTTCGGCGATTACTGGCTCCATCAGGTGCGGCTGGAAAAAGTGCTGCCTCCAACCACGCTGGTGAACCACCCGGTATGCGTGAGTGGCCGCCGGGCCTGCCCATCCGAGGAAGTCGGCGGCCCCGAGGGCTATAATCAGCGGACACTCGACCAGTTTGGCTGGGCCTACGAAGCCCGTGACCGCGTACTAGCTGGCGAGGACATCAGGGACGACGACGTGCCGACCTGGTTCTGGACCTTCCGCCCGGAGCACTTCGACAAGGGCCAAGTCAACCAGAAACTAGCGAAAGTGTATCAACTTAAGGGTAATCCTGATTTTCTGTGTTCGCAGGGCAGCTACGACTATTTCTTCGCGGATTTGAAATCCTGAAATCTGTATCAGAAAAACCAGATGGTTTAGTTGATACAGCCTAGGTAGCTTTGCGCCATGCAACAGGCCGTCATTTTCGTGCGCGTCTCCAAGTAGGAGCAGGACTACCAGCGGCAGGTGGAAGACCTGCGCGCCGTGGCCCAGAGCCAGGCGGTGCAGGTCGTGGCCGAGATTGCGGAGAAGATTAGCGGAGCTAAGCGAAATCAGGACCGGGAGGGCATCCAGCAATTGCTGGAGCTGAGCCGCCGGGGCGCCATCCAGAAAGTATTGGTGAGCGAAGTCTCGCGCCTGGGCCGCTCCACGGTGGAAGTCCTGCAAATCGTCGAAGAACTGACGCAGCTGGGCATCAGCATTTACGTCCAAAACTTCGGGATTGAAACGCTCAAAAACGGCAAACGCAATCCAGTGGCGCAGTTCATGTTCACGCTGCTGGCCGAATTTGCCCGGCTGGAACGCGAGACCCTGCGCGAGCGCATTCTCTCCGGCATGGACGAGGCGCGGCGGCAAGGGGTCACGATTGGTCGCCCGGTGGGCGCAACGGAAGAAAAGGCCGTCTTTCTGAAAAAGTATGCCGCCGTCGCCCGGCAGCTGCGCGCGGGCCTGAGCGTCCGTAACACGGCCAAGCTGTGCGACGTGGCCATTAACACGGTGCGTAAAGTGAAAGCCTTGCTGTAATCCTTAACCCCCAGCCCCATGAACTTCAAACTACAACTGGTGGCCTGTCCGTCAGCAGGCGACGCGCCTACCCTCGAAGACGTGTTCACCTGGAGCCGGGAGGAGCTGAGCTTAGCCAGCGTGGGCCTGACGCTCGCCGAATCGAAAGAGCTGCTGCAACGCCTTCAACAAACGATGATTGCGCAGCAGGTGGCCACGCATTTGCGAGCGCAGCAGCCCGTCTGCTTGCGGAAGAAGGGCAGCTACCCGCTTCAGCTGAAAACCTTGTTTGGGAACGTCTCGGTCGATAGCCCGCGCTACTATCTGCCGCCCACCGAGGCGGGACCTAAGACTTTCAGCCCCCTCCAACACCTGTTCCCGCAGCACGTGACGCCGGAGCGGCTGTACCTGGAAACCAAGTGGGCCAGTCTGATTCCGTACCAGAAAACGGCTGATTTACTCCACGATGTGCTGCCCCTGAGTGCGAAACTATCGGGCACGACCATTCAGCAGCACCTGCACGCCGTGGTCGAGGCGCAGGAACGGCAGCTGCCGCAGGAAGTGGCTTCTTTTCACGGCATTTGCCAGCGCGACCGCGAGGCCTTGCCGTGCCCACCCCGCCCGCTGGTGGTCGGCCTCGACGGCGGCTACGTCCGGCACTGGCATAAAAAAGGCTGTTTCGAGGTGATTGCGGGCAAGAGCATTCCCGCCCAAGGGGATGCCAAATGCTTCGGCTTCGTGCAGGAAGTGGATGCCAAGCCGCGCCGACGGGTCTTCGAGGTGCTGCGTTCGCAGGGGCTGCAGGCCAATCAGGCCGTGGAATTTTTCACGGACGGCGCTGCGGTTCTGCGGTCGCTGACCAGTTACCTGAGTGCGGAGTCCACGCACATCCTAGATTGGTTTCACCTGACCATGCGCCTGACGGTGCTGCAGCAATATGCGCTGGGCTTCGTCCAGGCCGACGCGGCCGGTAGCAAAGCGCTGCAAGACGGCTTGACCAGCATCAAATGGCACCTCTGGCACGGCAACGCCGAGCGGGCCCTGGACAAGATACTGGACCTGGACGACGCCCTGGCCGTGCACCAAGAGGACCCGCTCATGGCCCGGAAATACAGCAAGTTGAAGCCCTTGGCGCGGCTCATTGCTGATTTTCACACCTACGTGGAGCAGAACAGCGGCTTCATCGTGGACTACTCGGAACGCCAGCGCTACGGCGAACGCGTCTCCACGGGCTTTGTCGAGTCGGCGGTGAACCAGGTGCTGTCAAAACGGATGGTCAAGCGCCAGCAGATGCAGTGGACTAAAAAAGGGGCGCACCTGCTGGTGCAGGCCCGCACGAAGGTGCTCAACGAAGAGTGGGAAGACTGTTTCCGGCAGCAATACCCCGGGTTTCGGCCATTGTCTGCGGAGCCCCTAGCAATGGCTGCTTAACCCCACTGCCCCACACTTTTTGATGCTCTCTACTAAAAGGGGTACTTCTTCCAAAAGGGCGGATTTACACGCTAAGCCATCAGCCCGCCGAGATGGGGAAGCAGGCGGCGGGTCAAGGTGCGCGGGGTTAAGGGAGAAGTCCTCACCTAATCGTTTATTGTGGTATTAACTATTGGTTGTAAGGAGTTTACAGTTGGTTTCCTCGACCGAATAGCCTTCGGATTTACTGGAAAGGCCGGGCAGAAATGGTGTCCTGCCCGGCCTTTCTGATTAATTATAAACTTGCTTGATGAATTGCGCCGTGGTGGTTGGTTGCCGGCCCAGGAATGTGGCTAAGGTGGCATCCTCGACCTCCAGCATGCCTTGCGCCACCGCACTCGCCCACATCGTGAACATGCCGATGTACATCTCCGGCACCCCGACTTGCTGTAGGATAGCTTGAAATTCTTCGACTGGGGGGGACTGATAGCGAACGTCCTTGCCCAGGCTGCCGGATAGGTCCTTCGCAATCGCCTGAAAAGAAGTCGCTTCGGTATTAGCCAGTACGTACGTCTGGTTTTTATGCCCTTTCGTGGTCAATACGTGGGCTGCGGCTTCGGCCAGTTCCGCCCGAAGCACCCAGCTGGCTTTCCCTTCTTGGGCGGGAAACAGGATGATGCCCGTTTCGGCTACTTGGCCGCCCGCAAAGATGGGAATCATCTCCAAGTAAATACCATGCTGGAGGATGGTGTACGGAAGGCCGCTGTCCTTGATGGCCTGCTCGGTTTGTGCATGCGACGTCAGGAAATCCGCGATGGCCGCGTGTTGAAAGGCCGGCTTAGTGACAAAGGAGGTGTATACCAGGTGCTTCACCTGCGCTACTTTGGCCGCGTGGATGACATTCAGGTGGTGCACGGTGCGGTTTTCGACGGCTCCTCTGTCGTTGCTGGAAACCAGCAAGAGCGTATCGACCCCTTGAAAGGCCTGTATCAGCGCGTCAACGTCCGCGTAATCGCCGACGCGTAGTTCGATTCCCTGGTCTTGGAGGGTTTGGCCTTTCGCAGCATCCCGCACCAGGGCGGAAATGTGTTGCGCTTCGATTCCTTTATGCAAAAGGTGTTCAAGGACTTTCGTACCGTATTGACCGGTTGCGCCTGTGACTAAAATCATGTTATTTGATGGATGAGGATGGTGAAAAAGTATCAAAAAGGGGTGCTTCGCTGTTGAGTAAGCTGATTACCTCAAGCCATCAGGCAGCGGTTTGTTTGGGCCGTTTCCCAAGTGCCGATTACCAATTGGTAGTCTGGTTACCAAGCGGTAATCACCTAGCATAGCGTCTCTTTCTTTTTTCCTTTCTCTCCCTCCATGACTACTTCCCAAGCCGCGCAATGCGACCAAACCATGCGCGCCCTGCGCCACGCCTCGCTGGTGGTTAACAGCAAATGGAAGCTCCCCCTCATTGTGGCCTTGCTCACGGGCACCCGGCACTTTCGCGGGCTGGAGCGGAGCGTGGCGGGTATTTCGACGAAGGTGCTATCCAAGGAGCTCAAGGAGCTGGAAGCCCAGCACCTCATCTCCCGCACTGTGTACCCCGGTCCCCCCGTGGTGGTCGAATACCAGGCCCTGCCGTACGCGCAGTCGCTCAACCCAGTCATTGAGGTGTTGAAAGCGTGGGGAATGCAGCATGAGCAGCATGTAGCGGCGCTCAGTGCCGTGTCAGTGGCGTAGCCGGTAGCGTTCAGGAGGGCACCGTCTCCAGGGCCGCGAGGACATGGAGAAGCAACTAACACTCCCCTGGTGAGCCGATGGCTTAGCGTGTAAATCTACCCTTTTGGAAGAAGTACCCCTAAAAAGGACTGGACGACCGACTACGGCTTCCGCAAGGCCCTCGAAGCCGACCCCGGCCAAATGCGCTTTGGCGGGGCCATCGTCGGCAATGGCCGTAAGGACATTGTAGAATATTGGCAGCGGGAGAAAGACCATTATCGCCTTTGGGAACTGCTGCTGTACATGGGCAGCCATACGGAGCCGCAAACCGCCGCCTATTTCGACTTGCCGGCCGATGTAGCTGATTTCCTGCGTTGGGTCTACAACCACGTTTCCCACGAGCAGCGGGAGCAGGTAGAAGAAATGGTGCAGGGCTTCACCAGTGGCTTTGACCAGATAAATTACTTCCCTTACGCCCAACTGTACACGATTTGGCAGCGGAGCGATTAGCGCCAGGCCCGGCAGGGTAACGTACTCGTATACCTTGACCGTATTATCGAGCAGGACGGCCGGGGACTGTTGAGGTACACCGCTCCTACGCTCTACGAATAGTTTTTGGGGCGCTTGGAGCTTGTCATTAATCACCGCCGGCCGTAATAATGACAATTTATCCTAGTTCTTTTGCTGCCATGACAAAGAAACCCACCCCGACACCGCCCGCCGAAGCACCGCTAACCGTCCGGGTAAAGCCCTTGCCACGCCCCGAAACCGCGACCGCCACCGAGTGTACCACGCTGGCCGAGCTGATTCATTCGTTGGGTAGCCGCAAGGTTGTGTCTGAGCAGTGGCAGGTAGCCCCCCGCACGATTGCCCTGCGGATGGAAAAGCCGGGAACGGCGTCCCTGGATGAATTGCAGCGCCTGGCGGAGTTGACCGGCCTTAGCCTGGAGTCGGTATTTACGCTGGCCCACCATCAGATGCAGAACCCCATCGAAGTACCCGCCGCCCACGTCGGCCGGCCCTTCGGCAGTACCAGCCGCAAGGCGTAATCCGTTTCTCAAATGCAAGCGTCCACCGGCATCCTGGCCATGCTCTACCAAATGGCCGAGCTGCTGCTACGCTATCCTGACCCGGAGCAGCGCTTAGCCGCGGCGAGTGCGCTTGACACCCCGAATGATTTCTTGGCCGAGGCTCCCGACCTGGCCACCGTCGCCGAGTGGCTGCAATTTTTTGGAGAGGACACGTCGGCCGACGAGCTGCGCGAGAACTTCCAGCGCCAGGGCTGGCTCGTGCGTCGCCCCTGATTCTATTCCATTCCCATCCTACCATTGCCTTTCCAATGAACAGCTTATCCACGCTGGCCGGCGTTACCCACGTCCTGCCATTCCACCTCTACGATGACGTTAAGCAGCAGCCTACCCGCTGCGAATTAGTCGTTCACCCCGCCCAGGGATGGGCCGTCGCAACCGAACTGGATAACGGCACGGCCGGCCTCATTCAGTGTCAGGTAACGCTGGCCACCAAAATTTGCCAGGAATACCACATCGACCCGCAGGCGCTGACGCTTTTCACCCACTACGCCTACACCGGCAATTACGAAAACGTCTACGTGGTGCGCTTTGTCAGCGGGACGCGGGATTTATTCGATGGAATCCGGTTTCTAGGGCCGCGCCGGTATATGCTCACCCCCGAGGATGTGACCGTCCTGGTACAACTGCTGAATAATGGTCAGGCCCCCGCGTCCGAGTGGCGCGCCCTCCCGCACGCGGCATGAAGCACGTTCCCCGTCGCCGGCAGCGCCGGCCAGCGCCGCCACTTCTCATTCCGACCGACCCGCTTAGCCAGGCACTCTACGCGGCCAGCCTGCGCGGCAACGAGCTGCTGCGCCAGGCGCTCCCGCAACTGGCCCAGAACCAGACGCACTACAGCCGGGTAGTCGCAGCAATCATTATCGGAGGTGCCGCCGCCATATTTGGCTTAGCGTGGCTTTTTGGGGATTGGGTACAAGCCCAGTTTCCGCCGCCGCCCCTTCTTCCGCGCTAGGGCCTCTGCCGCATGAAGTGGCCTTGGTTAAAAGTTTGGTCCAAAAGTTAATTGGGAAGCTTACCAACCGCCCAGTTTACGCTACTGATAGTGCGCTCTAACCGCAGAAAACCTGCCTCTAACGCGTTCATAAGACCATTCATGGAGTTGAAGTACAGTTTTTCCATCGCGTAGCTAGGGTTAACTGTACTTTGATTGCTGAACAAGTTTTCTGTACCAAATCGGCTGTTTTCGGTGCCAGTTGCCCGTTCTGCAAATGGTTAGCTCACTTGTTCATTTATAGGGACGGTTCACTGAACAGGCCGGTCGCCTACTTTGAATCTTGGGTAACAGATTTCTCCGCCTGCTAATCGCCGCCCGTGTTTGGCCGGGGCTTGCCCACAATGGTTTGGTGATGCGCCAGCCCCCATTCGCGCATGGCGGCCACCACGTGGTGGAGGGTCCGGCTGTAGGGCGTGGCCGCGTATTCGACCGTAACTGGACGGGTCGCACAGACGGTACGGGTTACCAGTTGGTGTTGCTCTAACTCCTGCAATTCCTTGGAGAGAATACGCGGGGAAATACCGATTTCTCGGCTCAACTCCTTGAAGCGGTACGTGCGCTCCAACAGGACCGCCAGAATAATCAGTTTCCACTTGCCGCCAATTACATCGAGCGTGTCATAGACGGCGCGATGCGTGGATTTACAAGCTGGGAGAGCAGGGGCTAGCGGATGCATAAGCAGATGATTTCCTATTGGTCACCGGTATTCTTTAGGTAACTGGTAACAAAGCTAGCAGGTAGCTGGCGGACCTTTGCGCTCCTAACTCAGTACAAGACTATGCGCCCGTCCACCCCTTCCCCTTTTGACAGCCTCACCAGCGCTCCGTCAGCGGTCATCTCCGTTAGTCCGATTATTCTGGCCGCCCCGGACCGGGGCGAGGACTTGCAGGTGCGCGTTTCCGCGCCGGTTATCGGGAGCCAGCTCCCCCTTATTATCTTGGCGCACGGCTTTGGCTCTTCGCTGGAGGGCTATGCCCCCCTGGCCCAGTTCTGGGCGGCGCACGGCTTTGCCGTGATTCAGCCCACTTTTCTGGATTCCCGCACGCTACAACCCAAGCCGAAGGCCAGTCATGGGGAAGCCGTTCAAGCTTACTTAGCCGACCCGCGAAAACTGCGAATGTGGCGCTTTCGCGTGGCGGATATGAAACGTATTCTGGACCACCTGGACGTGCTGGAATCGGCGGTGCCGGGACTGACCGGCCGTCTGGACCATAGCCGCATCGCCGTAGCCGGCCACTCCTTTGGCGCGCAAACCGCCGGGGTACTGCTGGGCGCGCGCGTATTGGGTGCCGATGAGAGCGTGCGCGAGGACTTATCGGACCCGCGTATCAAAGCCGGGGTGCTGCTCAGCGCTGCTGGCCAGGGCGGCGAGAGCCTTAGCCCGTTCGCAGTCGAGCATTTTCCGCATCTGAACCAGAGCTATGCCGACCTGAAAACCCCGACGCTGGTCGTGGCGGGCGATGCCGACCAGTCGCCCCTGACCGTGCGCGGGCCCGAGTGGTTCACGGACGCGTATACCCTGAGCCCGGGGGCCAATTGCCTCGTCACGCTGTTTGGCGGCGAGCACATGCTGGGCGGGATTTCCGGCTACCTAGTGACGGAAACCACGGATGAGAACCCGGAGCGCGTCGCGGTAGTCCAATGGCTGACGTGGGCGTACCTGCGGAGCGCCCTTTACCCGGAAGACCCCGCTTGGCCGGCGGCCTGTGCTACGCTACAGGAGCGGTTTTCGACAGTAGGACGGATAGACTGTAAATAGGGACGACCAAGCAGTAGCCCGGTTAGAAATTGCCAAAAGCTAGGGCTTGGATTAACTTCTGTACCGAACTTTTAACCAAGGCCAACGTTCCATATTCCCGGGCGGCAAACACGGTCCCAGAGTTGGAACTGTAGTAAGTGGCCGTGGGCTGGGGATTGAGCGGGGTTTCCCAGATTAGCATGACTTCGTACCGGGATGGAATACCGACCGACCGAATCCGGTTGAGCAGCCCCGGCGTAGCAAAATTAGGGATGTATTGCCAGGTCGTGCCCCCGTCGGTGGTCTTGTAGAGACTGCCGGCCGAGCCACTTGCCCACCCATAAGCGGCATCGAAAAAGGCAATGCTAGAGAGGGACTGGGTGCCCGGGCCAGTGCTGGTCCATTGGGCATGCGTAACGCTGCGGTTAAGGAGTAGTATAGAAAGGGACAACAGCAGGCGTTTCATCGGGGGACGTTCAGGGATAGGATTTGCTTCTGATAACGAATCCCAGCTGGTGCTTTAACCCCTGGCCTTTCCACGAAGCGCCTAAAATTAAGGGTTTGATTTTCGATTGAGAAAACGGTTCGAAAAGCAGAACGAGGATTTGGGTTGAATTCTGCTAAATAGCATTTCTGCTAATGTCCTTTTATCGGTCAGTAATCAAATGAAGGTGAGGTGGATGTCCAAGCTGGGTGTCATGGCTAAAGTCTAAACTTGTCGCCGATTGATATGCCGGGGCACCGCCGACCGGTTACGTTTGCGCAGCGGTACGCCTCCGTACTGCGCGGCTGCCGATAATGCCGTAAAAATCGTTTGGTTAAGCTGCCGCTCGGGCTGCTGTAGGGCGGTCCCAAAAGGCCCCACGCCCGAAATTATCAAGCATTTCCTGTAAGCAATGCGCCCTCGTTCACGGTCCATTTTCAGCCTCCGTTTGCTCCGGCGGGAACGCACGGAAATTACTGTTTCCTGCTGGTCGGCCCGGCGGCGTTTGTGCGGTCACGGCGCACGGCACTGGGGCCGGCTCCTGCTGCTGATGGTGGGGTTGCTGGCCGGCCCCCGCCTCGGGTACGCGCAGCGCTAATACGACGCATGGTACTTTGGCACCGCCAGCGCGCTGCAGTTTCTGCCCGGACGCTACTGGCCCCAGGTGGTGCCCAGCAGCGTCATGGATTCGTTTGAGGCCTGTACCAGCCTAGCCGACTCCACTACCGGGGCTTGGCTGTTGTATTCTAACGGAGAGCGGGTCTGGGACCGCACGCACCAGCCCATGCCCAACAGCTTTCCACTCGGGGGCAACGAGTCGGCCAGTGAGGGAGCCCTGGCGCTTTTTGCACCGGGCCAGCCGAACCTGGTGTACCTGTTCACGACCGATGCCAAGGAAAAATCCCTGAACAACAGCTTGCGGTATTCCGTGGTGGACCTGCGCCTACGCAACGGCCTCGGCGATGTGAGCCAGCGCAGCCAACCCTTACCGCTTCCGGGCAACACGCTGGCCACTGAGCATTTGGCTGCCATTCGCCAGCCCAACGGCCGCGACTACTGGATTCTGGTCCACGGCCTCAACAATAATAGTTTCTATGCCTACGCCGTCACGCCAGCAGGCGTGGCGGCTCAACCGGTGGTGAGCACCGTGGGGCCGGTATTTGAGGGCTTAAGTGTGGCCGAGACCGGGGTATTGCGATTTTCACCTTCGGGGCGGTGACGGCCACTAAATATCTCCCGGCGCTTGGTCCACCCTTCGGGCACACCATCGCTTGTTTACCGTCGCCGGGCCGGGCGGATGACCAGAGGCGGCCTAACGGCTTCGGCATCGGGCCGCGTGCTCCGTCGGCGTGCAGCCTTAGCGGCCTGGGACGGGTCGTCCCCGAAGTTGGCGAGCTCCGCTAAGCAGGCCTGCAGCCACGCGGCAAATGCTTCGGCGGTCATCGGCAGGAGGTAGCGGGTGGAGAAGACCTGTGGCGCAAAGCCGGGGCGGATGGCGTGCATCTCTACGCCGTAGGCTCCGGTGACGTAGGCGAGCCGCGCCTTCCAGGCGGAATCGGGTTCGGCACAGACGGCCCGTTGCAGGGCTGCTTTCAATTCTGTGAGGGCGTGACTCATCCTAATAAGGGGTTACTTGTGCAGGTCCTTTACATAGCACGCCCCCACAGGAAACACCCGGCGCTGGCTGCGGAAATAGGCCCTTTGTCGTCGTGCTAACACTGTTATGAAAGGCGTTATTTAGAGCAGTTATCAGGTTAGTGTACCGGTGGCAGGCAATAGCGCGACCGTAGAACCGCGCCAACCCGTCTCCGCATCGACCTCCCAAAAAACTGACGGGGCGCAACGGCACATTATTCTTGCGGCATCAGTTTCAGCAGCAGCCGGCCCAGGTCGGCTTCCTCGTAGGGTTTGGTAAGGCAGGCGTTCATGCCGGCGGCCAGGTAGCCCAAACGGTCGGCTTCGAAGGCGTTGGCGGTGAGGGCGATGATGGGCAGAAAGGCCCGGCGCGGGTCAGCATTGGCCCGGATGGCGGCGGTTACTTCCACTCCGCTCAGGCCGGGCATGCGGATATCAAGCAGGGCGGCGTCGAACTCCTGCTGCTGGAGCTGCGCCAGCGCATCGAGGCCATTGCTGACGGCCACCACCTGCACGCCCCAGTTTTCGAGCACGATGATGGCGATTTGCTGATTAACGACATTGTCTTCGGCCAGCAGCACCCGCAGCCCGCGCAGGCGTTCGAAGCAGGTGCTAAGCGGGGGGACGAGCGGGGCCGCGCTGGCGGCCTCGGCGCGGGGCAGCCGCAGCTCGAACGAAAAGGTGGTGCCCCGGCCAGGCTCGCTGCGCAGCCCCAGGGTGCCGCCCATTTGCTCCACCAGCTGCTGGCTAATAGCCAGGCCCAGGCCCGTGCCCCCAAAGCGCCGGCTGGTCTCGGTGCTGGCCTGGGCGAAGGCTTCGAAAATGTGCCCCTGCTCCTCGGGCGCGATGCCGATGCCGGTGTCCTCCACCCAAAACCGGAGCACCAGCTCCCGGGGCGTATCCTGGAGCACGTCGGTCCCCAGCCGGACGCGGCCATGCCCGGTGAACTTGATGGCGTTCGAGAGCAGGTTGAGCAGGATTTGGTGCAGGCGATAGGCGTCGCCGGTCACGCGGGGCGCGGCCGTGCGCAGGGGCTCCACCACGAGTTGCAGGCCCTTTTGCGCCGCTAGGGCAGCCACGGCTTCCCCGGCTCCCTGCAGGGCCACGGCCAGGTCGAAGGGCGCGTGGTTGAGCTCCAGGTGCCGGGCGGTGATTTTGGCCATGTCCAGCACGTCGTTCACCAAGGCCAGCAGGTGCCGGCCGGCGTGCTGCATGGTGTTCAGGTATTCGCGCTGAGGCCCGTCGAGGGCCGTTTTTTGCAGTATCGCGGCCATGCCCAGGACGCCGTTGAGGGGCGTGCGGATTTCGTGGCTCATGCGAGCCAGAAAGGCTTCTTTGGCCTGGGTATTTTCTTCGGCTTCCTGCTTAGCCTGCTGCAAAGCACGCTGGGCCAGCACGCCGGTCGTCACGTCGTAGCCCGAAGCCACCACGTAGGGCGGGTAGCCGTCTTCCGTGACCTGATAGGAATAGTACTGCAGGTAGCGCCGCTCGCCCCGGGTGGTTTGCACCCGAATCACGCGGTTCTGCAGGTGCGCCGCCAGGGTCCCATCGAGGTAGCCTTGCAGGCCGGCGTGGTGCTCCGGCGGTAGGGCCTCGCGCAGGTGGTGGCCCAGCAGCTGCGCGGCCGGCTGGCCCATGAGCGCCTCAATGGCCGGGTTCACGGAGAGCAGCCGGCCTTGCAGGTCGTGCGTACAAATGAGGGCCTGTGAGTAGTACACCAGGTCGTGGTACTGCTTCTCGCGGCGTTCCAGCGCCTGCCGCGTCCGCTTCACGGCCGTCACATCGGTGCTGATGGTGAGCACGTCCACCTGGCCATCGGCCCGCAGCAGCGGCCGCTTGTGCACCTGGTAGTGCAAGGTTTCGCCGGAGTCCATGGTGAAGGGCAGCTCCACTGTCAGGGCCAGCCGAGTGGCCAGCACCTGCTCGTTCAGGTACGTTAGCTGGTGCATCTCTTCCCGCACCAGCGGGTCGGCGGCCTCCCCCGTTTCCCAGTGCCGGCTATTGGCATTCAGGGCCCGATAGGCGCTGTTGGCAAAGGAAATGCTGCCATCGGTGGCCACCACGTAGAGCATATTGGGCAGGGCATCCACAATCTGGCGAACAAAGGCTTGCTGTACCTGCTGCATTTCCTGCACCTGCTGCTGCAGCTTTTCGGCCGTGTAGCGCGCCGTAATGTCGATGCCCGACCGCACCAGCAGGCGCAGCGCACCATTGGCCGCAAACACAGGGCGTAGGTGGCGCAGCATCAGCTGCGGGCGGTGGTTGAGGTCGGTGTGCATCTCCTCCCAAGTCACATCGGTGCGGGAGCGTACGGCCAGGGCAAAATACTGTTCCCGCTGCTCGGTCAGGCTGGCCAGCTCGTTGGGTTGGCTCAGCATGAAGTAGTCGGCGTTGGTGAGCCCGATGATTTGCTGGCGCATGGCCGGGTCCGGAATGGAGGCCGGATTAACGAACAGGTAGTGGTGGCTGGCATCGAAAACGGCCACTTCCACGGGGAGCAGGTTGAGGATGGATTCGTAAAACTCCTGCTGCCGGGCCATTTTTTCCTCGGCCTGCTTGCGGTCCGTAATATCGATGCCCGAGCTAATGACCAGCAGCTCGCCGTCGGCCCCGCGCACGGGGCTGAAGTGCATCAGCATGTTCCTCATGTGCCCGTTAGGGTCCAGGCTCGCCTCCTCCCAGCTCACCGCCTGGTGGTCGCGTACGGCCTCAGCAAAAGCCGCTGCCCGCTGCCGCCGAATGGTGACCGGGCGCTGCCGATGCGCGCCCGCCTCCTCGCTGGTCTTGCCCAGCATCCAGGCCCGGATGGCCGGATCGGGCTCTACCATAGGGTTCAGAAACAGGTAGCGGTGCCGGGCATCGAAGACGGCCACGGCCGTGGGCACCTGCTCCAGCACGCGGTCGTAGAACGCCCGCTGCACCCGCAGCTGCTCCTCGGCCTGCCGCCGCGCCGTGATGTTAGTCAGGTACAGCGTCACGCATTGCTGCCCGGGCACGGCCACGGCTGTACACAGGTAGTATTCGCCGGCCACGGCCAGCTCCTGCTGGTGCTGCTCGGGCGTGAGCAAGGCCGCTTGCACCAGCGCCAGCAGGCCTTGTTGCAAGTCTTCCGGCGCAGCGGCGGCCAAGGCTTGCAGCAGCGGCGCGGCCGCCGGATTGGTATAGAGCACGTCGCCCGTGGCCGACAGGCGCAGAGTGGGGTTGGGATTTTGCTCCGGAATGTAGGACAGCATGTTGAGCTGCGCCTCCCGCTGGTGGCGCTCGGTCACGTCGCGGTAGCAAATCAGGCGGCCGGCCTGCATCGAATCCAGCACCAGGTAGTCCAACTCGAGCGTTCGCCCGTCGGCCAGCACAAATTCTTCCCGAAGCACTGTTTCGCCCGCCTGATGCAGCTCCTGCGCCCGCGCCGCAAAGGCGGCGGGGGCCCGGCATAAGTTATCGATGGCAATTGACGCGAACGAGATGGCCGGTCCTCCGTCCGTCGGCCCGACCACCGGCGACAGCCCGAACAGCTCCCAAAAGTGCTGATTGACGAATTGAATCTGGCCTTCCTGGTCCACCAGCACCAGGCCTGCTTGCAGGTTCTGCACGAAGGAGGTGAGCTGGGCATGATAGCGCTGGGCGCTACTGGCGGTGGTGGCGAGTTCTTGCCTGAGGGCAGCAATGTGGGCCCGGGCCTCGGCCAGAGAGGCTTCGGCCTGCTCGCGCCGGGTTTGCTCGGCGGCCATCTGAACCGCAGGGTCGGCGTCAGAAAAGAATGAATGGGGCATAGCCAGAGCGCGAGATAAGCTGGGGAGTGGAATACCCAGCGTCAGGAATATAAAATATTGACACCACTAGCAGCCACCACTAGCAGCCACCACTAGCCGGCCCACTCAAGGGCTAATAAGACAGGTCGACGAATTGAATGACGTCAACCGTACCAATGCATATAAACAAGTAAATCAACGATTTCAATTGGGTGCTATACGGACACGGCATAGTCGCGACTATCTTTTGGGACGGCTGCCAGCAAACTATGCAACCTTTTTTGACGGTAGTCATCGCTTTAAGCCCTGCGTTGCTCCAATCGGCGGTATTTCTTTTTTCCTAGCCAGTGTCCGGCCGTTCCGCAGACAGGGGAACGGCCGGCAAGCCCACAGCTTTCTTCAGCTGAGGTGGTCTAACCAAGCCGGACAGTAGTGGGACATTGTTTAAAAATGTCCGGTTCAGGAAAAGGGTGCAACGAGCAAAAGGAGCATTACTTGTAATGCCACTTATCTCTTGCCCTATGGCTCTACGCATCTTTCTACTCACGTGGCTCTTACCGCTGGCCTCTCCAAATCGGCAAACTTGTCCCGATAAGCACCCTTCCAACCAAACAAGCCACCCCGTTACTGAAACCAACCATTGAGCAGGCGCTAACTGGCACGGTTAGGGTTCGCATTATGGAACTGGCCGCCCCAACTTATCTCTACCGGCACTTGCGCGATTCCAACAGTCGGCCCGCCGCATGGGAACTCAAGAGGGGGCACTTTGTCATTATTCGGAAGGATTACCCCCGCTGGCTGGCTGTTCAGCGCGCCGCAGGCCCCACCCGATTTTCGGGCGACACCATTACTCACTATATTCCCAAAACTGCAGCGGTGGGCTCGAAAACCTACATTGTTTTATAACTACTGAGCACGTAATTATTCAGCAAAAGGGTCGTTTTTCTGAATAACAGGTGTTTGTGAGCACACGGTGAATGTGCCCGAGCAGTATTTGGCAAGTGCGGAATTCATTGGCAGATTACGCCGTCATAACCAACTGATTTAAAGCACAAAAAAGCATAACTATCGCATCCTGCTAATACTTTTTTATGCCCACAGTTCGCTAACATCTGCAGATTCTTAGAGGTACTTAAGAAACAGTGAGGTTTTGTGCTTAACCCGCTAATCAATTTGGCATTAACTAACTTTTTTCGAACATTTTGTACTAAATAAAGCGGTCTGAATCGTTTCTGCTAACAGCAGGATTTGCATCGATAGAGAGTGGCATTTACTATGACCATTGCGCCGAATTTAGTTGTTGCTACATTTAGCGCAAATGTGTTCCGAGTAAACCATAAATCCACTGACGGATTTCTTCTGAATTCAGCCCACTGCCCAGTAGGCAAGCTGTGCTCTGATAAATACCCGGCCGTTTGCTTATTTATGCGTTGGCGCTGGAAACCTATCCAGCACCGAAATCCCTGCCCTTATGCCATTCAACACACAACCCACGTTGGAAAACCAACAAATCTGGCTGCTACCGTTGGAAGCAACTGACTTTGCCGGCTTGTATGCCGCCGCCTCCGACCCAAAAGTCTGGGAGCAGCACCCCAATAAAGACCGATGGAAGCCCGAGGCATTTGGGACCTACTTTGAGGGGGCCATGGCGCAAAAGGCCCTCAAGATTGTGGATAAGGCCACGAACAGCATCGCGGGCAGCACTCGTTTCTACGGCTATGACGCGCAGGATGACAGCATCCTGATTGGCTACACGTTCTATGCCACGCGGTATTGGGGTAAAGGATTCAATTTAGGGGTGAAGGCGCTGATGCTGGATTACGTGTTCCAATTCGTATCCAGGGTCTACTTTCATATTGGTGCGGATAATATGCGGTCGCAAATAGCCATTGGCCGCCTGGGGGCGGAGAAAATTGCGGAGGAAGAAATAGCCTATTTTGGCGAAGCTCCGAAGTTGAATTTTGTGTATCGGCTGGAGAAGAAAGCCTGGCTAAACCGCTAAGTGGAGGCATTTATAAAGCGGTGCTCGCAGCAGAAGCCCTGCTTAACTGGACAGCGAGTAGCCAACAATTAGTATACATCGCGTTTTTTAGGCTGAATAAGGGTCTGGCAACCCTCCCATTCAATCCTGAGACATACACCACGGCGACTTTACAATGCTATTAGGCACGTTAATCACCTAATAACAAGCCAAGTAACCAGATTCCGGCTCCGTAAACGAGAAGAATCCCCCCTCGCATCACTCAAACCCCTTAATCCACCAGCAGACGGCGTGTAACCGTTGTGGCCCCGGCCTGCACTTGCAGCACGTACAGGCCCGGAACGAGGTGCCGCAGGTCCAGTTCCTGGTGCAGGCCTGTGGCGGGCACCATTGCCTCCACGGTAGATACCAGTCGGCCCAAGGCGTCGCACAGGCGCAGGCGCACGGTACCTATGCCCGAGCCGGGCGGTACCCGCACGGTGGCCCGCGCATGGGCTGGGCTGGGAAACACCTCCACCTGTTCAGCCAGCAGCCCGGGCACCGTTGCCAGGGGCGCGCTGACCCCGAAACCGGTGGCCGGGCTGGTGCCGTGCGACGTCACGACTGCCAGTAGGTAGGGGCCTGCGACCAAGCCAGCCGGCACCACCAGCCCGATGGTGTTGGGCGTGGCCGTGTAATTAGTGCTGGTGAAGCTGGTAGCGGGCACGGTGGTCACAACCTGGGTATTACTGCTGAATGTAACCGCCGTGGCACCAGCCAGTCGGTTACCGGTGAGGGTGATGGACGTGCCCGCGCCACCGCTCACGGGGCCGGTTAGGTTTAGCACGGGGGCCTGGCTGAGGAATACACCCGCGGTGCCAGCGTTGAAGTTTGCCGACACCAGGTCGGGGGCCCCATCACCGTTTACGTCGCCGATGGCTACGCTGATGGGGCTGCTACCGGGGCCGGTGGCGTAGTTGGTGACCGGCCCAAACAAGCCTGCCCCAGTCCCCAGCAGCACCGACAGCTGGTCGCTGCCGAACCCGGCGGTCACCACGTCGGCAAGGCCGTCGTTGTTGACATCGCCCACGGCCATACCCACCGGCGCCGCACCGACGGGATAAGTGGTAACCGGCCCGAACTGCCCCCCGGAATTCAGGCGCACCCCCACGCTCCCGGCGTGGTTGGCCGTGAGCAGGTCGGGCTGGCCATCGCCATTCACGTCGGCCACGGCTACTCCCAGCGGCCCGGTCCCGACGCCCATACCATAGCTCGTGGGGCTCCCAAACAGGCCATTGCCCAAGTTGAGGAGGACCTGCACGGCGTCGGTGCCGAGGCTGGCCACGGCCAGGTCGGGCCGGCCATCGCCGTTCACGTCGCCCAGTGCTACGGCTTCGGGCTGGCTGCCGGCGGCGAGGGGGTAGGTGAGGGCCGGCGCAAACGAGCCATTTACGCGGCCCAGCAACACGGCGGCCTGCTCGTCGTGGCTGTTGCCCGTGCTGGCCCCGGCGACGGCCACCACATCGGGCTGGCCGTCGCCGTTCACATCGCCCAGCGCCAACGCGCCCGGGTTGCTGGTCATGCGCAGCGAAAACTGATAGCCGGGCGGAATGAGCATCCCGGCAGCGGTACCAATCAACACGCCGCCCGAGCCGGCACCGGCGACTACCACATCGGGCCGCCCGTCGCGGTTGAAGTCGCCCACTTTCAGGGCCACCGCCCCGGCGCCGGCCGCTGGCAGCACTTGTAGCTGGCCCAGGGTGCCATTGTTTTGCCCATAGAGCAGGCTCAGCGATTGGCTGGGGTCGTTGGCCGTGAGGAGGTCGAGGCGGCCGTCGCCGTTGAAATCAGCCAAGACTACCCCGAGTGGCGCGACGTTGCTGCCGACGCTATACGGAATCATGGCCCCAAAATTCTGTGCCCGCGCAGGCAGTACGGCTCCGAGCAGCCCAACTGCTGCCACCAGCCGTGCGGCTGGCACCCAAAAATGTAATGGTCGTTTCATCGGCAGCAAGATAAGCTGCTGCCTCGCCCCAATCCGTACAACGACTCCCGGGGACAAATCACCTGGCAGACTCGTTAGCTGCCCTTCAACGCTGCGGGCTGAAGGACGCACCCTGTCAAATCTAATTCAACAAACTTACTTCTATCGACTGTTATTCAGTCAGTTATATTGTATTCGGTTTGAGCAAGCAAAGCCGTATTAAGCACTGAAACCACGAAGCACGTCCTGCCAAGCCAGCGGCTTGACCGGACGTGCTTCATGGTTTTGTTACGTTACTGAGCGGCCGGATACCAGTTGCGCAGCCGGACGTCAATCTTCTTATTGGCCGTGTTCACGGTTTTTTTGAAGGCTGCTACATCGCTCAGGCCGTTCTGGCCCCGGTAGTGATAGGGGTACACAATGCCTGGTTTAAAGGCCAATACCCCCTGCGCGGCCTGATTTACGTCCATGGTGTAGGGCAGGTTCATGCACACGAAAGCAACGTCGATGCCCTTGAGGGCGCGCATTTCGGCAATGTCTTCGGTGTCGCCGGAAAGGTAAACGTTTTTACCGCCCAGGGTTAGCACGTAGCCATTGCCCCGGCCTTTGGGGTGCATGGCGTCGGCCGCTTCGGGCAGGTTGTACATCGGAACGGCCGCGACCTTCAGGCCCAGCGTGTCGAGCTGCTGGCCGTTGCTCAGGATGCGTACCTGTGCTTTGTACTGCGCCGGCAGCATATCGGCCACCGCCTGGGGCACCACCATCAGGGCCTTGCCCACGGAGAGGCCCGCCAGCGTTTTGGGGTCCAGGTGGTCGCCGTGAATGTCGGTGATGAGAATGACATCGGGCGCGGCCAGGCCGGCATAGGCCGCGGCCCCGCCGTAGGGGTCTACGTAAATGGTCTTGCCGCCCCACGTAAATACCACGCTGCCGTGCGTGATGGGCTGCACCGTGAGGGGGCCTTTTTTAGTGGCAATCTCGTCGGCAGCCGCGCGTGGCGTGGGGGCAGTTTGGGCCTGCGCCTGAACCGCAAATGACGCCAGGGCAGCCGCAAGGATTAGGGTGGATTTCATTTTTTTGCTGTGTTTTTAATAAGATAAATTGCCGTTTGTTTCCAGCAGACGGGCCCCGTGGGAGCTGGCGCTACCGAAAACCGGCAGCATAACCTGGTCACCCCGCACAAGTTCAGTACCTACTAAAAATGCCTGCACTTGCCCGCCGAAGCAGCTGCCAGCCCTGTTTTTGACTAACCCCGCTTGGTACAGACAGCTACCCCGCAAATCCATTGGCCCGCCGTCGGGTCAGTCACGCTTCGTCGCCGAAGGCGCGTATTTCCTGCCCGGCAAGCGCAGAAACGCCGTAGAGGAAGTGTAGCTGGCTGCTTTGCTGCTGCTCATGCGTGAATCATGGATTCCTAACCGCCACCCTATGCCTCGTTTCGCTTACCTGACCCGTGCGGTATGGCTGCTGTCGCTCATTAGCCTGTTCACCGATTTGGCGAGCGAGATGCTTTACCCGGTGATGCCGCTGTACTTGCAAAGCATTGGGTTTTCGGTGCTATTCATTGGCCTGCTCGAAGGGCTGGCCGAAGCTACGGCCGGCCTGAGCAAGGGCTACTTTGGCCAGTGGTCGGACCGGTTGGGCCGGCGGGTGCCGTTTGTGCAATGGGGCTACGGGCTTAGCGCGCTCACCAAGCCCATGCTGGCGGTGCTGGCCGCGCCGTGGTGGGTGTTTCTGGCCCGCACCCTCGACCGCCTGGGCAAGGGCCTGCGCACCGGGGCCCGCGATGCGCTGCTCTCCGACGAAACCACGCCGGCCAACAAGGGCAAGGTGTTCGGCTTCCACCGCTCAATGGATACGCTCGGGGCCGTGTTGGGCCCCACGGCAGCCTTGCTCTGGCTGGCGGCCCGCCCGGGTCAGTTCCGGCTGCTGTTCCTGCTGGCCTTTGTGCCGGGGGTGGTGGCCATTGGCTTCACGTTTTTCCTGCGGGAGCGGCGCGCGGTGCCGTCTAGCCGCCCGGTACAGCCGTTCTGGGCCGTGTTCAGTTACTGGCGGGTGGCCCCACCAGCCTACCGACGGGTCGTAGGCGCATTGGTGGCCTTTGCCCTTTTCAACAGCTCCGACGCTTTCCTGCTGCTGCTGGCCCGCCAGCGGGGCCTGTCCGAAGCGGGCGTTATTGGCCTGTACATTCTCTACAATGCCGTGTACGTGGCTGCGGCCTGGCCCCTGGGCTACCTGGCCGACCGCCTGGGCCCGCGCCGGCTGCTGGTAGCCGGCCTGGTGCTGTTTGCCGCCGTGTACGGTGGCGCGGCCCAGGCCCACGAGTGGTGGACATTTGCCGCCATTTTTGGCCTCTACGGCGTGTATGCGGCCAGTACCGAGGGAGTGGCCAAAGCCTGGGTCAGCAACCTCTGCGAACCGGCCGATACCGGCGCGGCCCTGGGCACCTTCGGCGGCTTGGGCAGCCTGGCCGCGCTGGTGGCCAGCTTAGGAGCCGGCGCGGTGTGGCAGTTGGCCGGGCCGGGCTGGGCCTTCGGGCTGGCGGCCGGTGTAGCATTGGTCGTAGCCTACTACCTGAGCCGCCTGCCGGCCAAGGCCGGCTCCTGACAGGGTACTGTAACGGTAGCTGGCACTTGTACCAGGGGTTTCAAACGTTGCTGGTCCAGGAATGGAGCGACGGGACCATGCAAGGCTCCTCGCCGGCGAGTTTCTCAACCAGGATACGCGAAGCGTTTCTACACCCCACACGCTCAAAACAAGGCTTCACCAGCCTTCAGCCAGCAAAAACAATAGCCGCAACGGGCACCGCTTAGCAGCAGCAACAACTCCCCTGGCCGCTCTGCTTTCCTCGTTTTTAAGTTTGAATTATATGCCTGACCCCATTTCCACCGACGAGCCACTGAACACGGCGAAACAAGCGGACCCCGCCAACGTCGGGGCAATCAGCCGCATCCAACTGACTCCTGAAGCCGCTACCGCGCCCCAGGGGCACGACGTGCCCGGCCACGACCATGGCCCCGCCGCGCCGGATGCCCACGCCGGTCATGACCACGGCGACCACGACCACGGCCCTGCCGGCGACAATCCCTACCTGGCACCCGGCATCAGCTTGCTACTGATGCTCACCGGCATTGCGCTGGACTACTATAAAGTCGGATTCTTCACCGGCTACGTGCGCCCTGGCTGGTACAGCGTGGCCTACCTGCTGGTGGGCTGGAAAGTGCTGCGCTCGGCCATTCAGAGCATTCCCAGCGGCAACATTTTCAACGAGTTTCTGCTGATGGGCATTGCCACCATTGGCGCGTTTGCCCTTGGCGAATATGCCGAAGGCGTGGCCGTGATGCTCTTTTACACCGTGGGTGAGCTGTTCCAGGATGCGGCCGTGAACCGCGCCAAGCGCAGCATCAAGGCCCTGCTCGAAATTCAGGCCACCGAGGTGGGCGTGCTGCGCGATGGCCAGCGCTTGGTGCTCGACCCCAAGGCCGTGGTGGTAGGCGACGTTATCGAAGTGAGGCCCGGCGAGAAAGTAGCCCTCGATGGCACCTTGCAATCGGTGCGCGGCACCTTCAACACAGCGGCCCTCACGGGCGAGTCGGTGCCCCAAACCATGCAGAAGGGCGAAACCGTGCTGGCTGGCATGATTAACCAGGACACGCTGAGCGAAATCACCGTTACAGCCGCGTTCAAAGACACCAAGCTGAGCAGGATTCTGGCCATGGTGCAGGACGCCGTGGGCCGCAAGGCCAAAACCCAGCAGTTTATCACCCGGTTCGCCCGCATCTACACGCCCATTGTGGTGGGACTGGCGCTGCTGCTCACCTTCCTGCCCTACTTTTTTGTAGACGGTTACGTGTTCCGCGACTGGCTGTACCGGGCGTTGGTGTTCCTGGTTATTTCCTGCCCCTGCGCGCTGGTTATCAGCATTCCGCTCGGCTATTTTGGCGGCATTGGGGCGGCATCCAGGGCGGGGGTGCTCTTCAAGGGGTCCAACTTTCTCGACGTCATGCGCGAGATTGATACCGTGGTGATGGACAAAACCGGCACCCTTACCAAGGGCGTATTTGCCGTGCAGCAGGTGGTGGCCGCGCCCAGCCAGACCGAAGCCCGATTCACCGCCCTGGCCGCCGCGCTCGAAGCCAAATCGACCCACCCCATTGCCCGGGCGCTGGTGCAGCACGCCCGGCCCACCGGACCGGCCCTCACCGTTGAGAATGTGGAGGAAATTGCCGGCCACGGCCTGCGCGGCCGCGTCGATGGCCAGGACGTGCTGGCCGGCAACACTAAGCTGCTCAACAAATTCAGCGTTGCCTACCCCGCCGAAATCGACCAGCTCATCGACAGCATCGTGGTGGTAGCCGTGGGCGGCCAGTACGCCGGCTACTTCACCGTGGCCGACGAAATAAAGGAAGATGCGGCTCAGGCGGTGCGGGAGCTGAAAGCGCAGGGCATAAAAACCATCGTCATGCTTTCCGGCGATAAGGACGCCATCGTGCAGCGCGTGGCCAAAACGCTGGGCATCGCCGAGGCTCACGGCGGCCTGCTGCCGGAGGACAAAGCCACCCACGTCGAGCGCCTGAAAGCCGCCGGCCACCGCCTGGCTTTCGTGGGCGATGGGGTGAACGACGCGCCCGTAGTCGCTCTGGCCGACGTGGGCATTGCCATGGGCGGCCTCGGCTCGGACGCCACCATCGAAACCGCCGACGTAGTGATTCAAACCGACCACCCGAGCAAGATTGCCACCGCCCGCCGCATCGCCGTGGCCACCCACACCGTCGTCTGGCAAAACATTTGGCTGGCTTTTGCCGTGAAAGCAGTGGTGCTCGCCCTTGGGGCCGGCGGCCTGGCCACCATGTGGGAAGCCGTTTTTGCCGATGTTGGCGTGGCCCTGCTCGCCATCCTCAACGCCGTGCGCATTCAGCGCATGGACTTCACCAGCAAGCCCTAGCCACCCCCGATGCTGCTCGCCATTCCCACCGCCGTTACCCCAACCTGGACAACGATGCTCGGTTTTTCGGTGCTGCCGGCCGTTGTGATGATTGCCGGGGCGGCGCTGGCCGTGTGGCGCGCGCCCGGCCCCCAGCTGCGCAGCGCAATCCTGCACTTCGCGGCCGGCGTCATCTTCTCGGTTGTGGCCGTGGAGCTGCTGCCCGACATCGTGCAGCACCACGCACCTTACGAAGTGGCCCTGGGCTTCGGCCTCGGGGTGGCTACCATGCTTGGCCTGCGCTACTTCACCCAGCGCCTCGAAAAGCAGGGAGCCGCTAAAGAATCGTCGGAAACGGCAACCGGAGCGGCCGCCGCCACTTTGCCGTGGGGCCTGCTCGTGGCCATTGGCATCGACATTTTCATCGATGGCCTGCTGCTTGGCATCGGTTTCGCGGCCGGCGCCAAAGAAGGCACCTTACTGGCCATTGCACTCACCATTGAGCTGCTTTCGCTTGGCCTGGCTACTGCCGTTGAGCTGCGGCAGGATGGCCACGGCAAGGGGAGGGCCGTGGCCATTGTGGCCGGCACCTCGCTCATGCTGCTCATCGGGGCCGGCATCGGCACCACCGTGCTGCGCGGGGCTACCGGCAACCTGCTCGAAATCGTGCTTTCCTTCGGCCTGGCCGCGCTGCTGTTTCTCGTCACAGAGGAGCTGCTCACCGAGGCTCACGAAGAAACCGAAACCCCGCTGCTTACCCTGTCCTTCTTCGTCGGCTTCCTGTTGTTTCTGCTGCTGGGCATGGTCGCCTAGCCTGAATACAATTAGCGCCTGTCAGCACGCTGCTTAAAGGGGGCCTCTCAGAAAACGGAATAAATAGCACGTTAAGGCATCCGACCGTTAAAATGAACTGCTTGGCCATCCCCGCCTAGTGCAACTGGCAGCCGCGCGTTCATGGAGCAAGGGCCAAGCTGGTTGCCCCGAAGCTCAAGCTATACTGACGGGCAGAAATGCGAATGGAGATAACACGGTTATCGGCCACCTCGTCGAGGTCAGCAAAGCCATCCGCCGCATCGATGGTAAAGGCCAGGTCCAAGTCGATGACTTCGAGCACGTCTTCGTCAAAGCTGACCGTGGGGAAAGCCGTCTGCACGTCGCGGACCGTGCTGCCAATGCCGATGCCACGGACCGTGCCTTGGTAAGCGCCCGTTACCTCAATCCGGACGATGAGGCCGGTGTAAATCAGTGAGTAAATGTGGAACGTGTCCCGATAAGTAAACCGGATCCAATCCGGGAATACGGCCTCCATCTCCCACGCGCCTTGGCGCAGGGAGTTCGGCTCAATCAGAGGAAGGCTGTCGAGCATTAGCCGGCGAACGGTGAACACGTTGTCCAGGAGCTTAACGGGGCCCACTCCCATGAGCGGTTCAATCGGAGCGGCTAAATCTAACGGCGGCATATTCGGCAGTTCTTACTAAACTGAAAAGTGATGCCAACAATACGCCCCTTTTTCGATTCGGACCGTTTGGCTAAACTGTCTAGCTCGCCACTAGTGCAGGTGGATTATCTGCTGCAACTGATTCAGATGTTCGACGAAGGGCTTGCCGTCGATATATATGTTTCCGAAGATGTCGCGTACCAGACTTCCGGAGTAGGCGTTCAGCCGGTCTTGTGCCAGCACAATGCGGAACTGGTACACGTTGCGGTTGTCCACGTACACCAAGCAATACCCCCGGTAGGGCTTCCCCTGCTTCCGCAGGGCCGCGTTCCGCTCCACAGCGAAGTCGTGCGGGAAAACCAGTTGATTCAATGTGTCAGCCGCTGCCTCGCCGAAGCGAGAAAACGCCGATGTGGCGAGCCGCCGTGCCACGGACGGGTAATCCAGGGAAGGAGCGTCCTTGGCAAAACGGGTGAAAGTGACCCGTTCAGTGCTGTCAGGGCTATTGGGCGGCAACAGGACGAGTTCTTGTCCGTCGTCTTCCAGGTGAGATGTCCAGCCGGGCGGAACGCAGAGCTTTTCCCGTCCTGATTCAAACACAGCCCAGTTGGCCAACTTCGGGCTATTCTCTCGTTCGAAGTGAGCGGACGTGACCTCTACCGTATCGACTGGCATCTGTGCAGCTGCTTGCAATTGTGCTTCGCTGACTAGTGGACCACATTGCGTACAAGTGACTACAAGAAAGAGGTACAGAAGGACGCGAGAGCGCAAAGTAGTAGGCACAGGGTAAATTATTGCGGCGAAGTAAGACCTGCTGGCAAAGGTCTATTAAAATCAATGGCTCCTATTTTTGAACGGAGAGCGTTTACTGCGGTACCGTTTCGCTAGACCTGCTGCGGCATCCACCCTGCGGGGCCGGGCGGGGCTAGCGGTGGAAGTCGACGAAGGAATCGCCGCGCTGGGGGGTAACGCCGAAGGAAAACCCGTGTACGGTCTCGAGCGTGAAGCTCGTGGGGGTCAGGACGCGCACGTAGCGGCGCGTGAGCACGGGGTCGTAGTTGCCTTGGCCGGGCCCAGCGGGCCCCAAACTGAACCCAATTTCCTCGCCCGTGCGGGCGTAGGTCCCGTCCTCGCGGGCGGGTACGGCCAGCGGCACCCCGTTGCGGACGTAGTCGAGCTTGGTGTAGGTGGCCGGGGCGAAGTCAAACTCCTGGCGGTGGGCCACCGTCGTGTCGTGGCTGATTTACCCGGCGGCCCCGTAGCGCACCAGACGCTCGGTGTCGGCCCGCCAGTGGCCTAGGAACGGGTCCACTGGCCCGGCGGCGGGCGCTGGGTCCGCGGCGGCGTGGCAGCCGGACAGGCCTGTAAGCAACAAGTAGCAACAGCAAGGTAGCAAGGTATTCATAGTGGTGAAGGTAAGCTGCCTGTCTAGAATGGCTGAGCTGCGAGTTCGACCGTTTCAAAATAATGCTCCTTCAATTGAACGGACCGCTCAACCGACGTGGTCCTAGGTCAAGGGCGGCGCTGAGCCCGTTAGTTCTTTTCTCACCATCAGCAGCCATTGCCGCATTTCCGCAGGCGTTTCGAAATAGCGGTTGGCATCGTCGGCGGCAGTTTCCCATTGGGCCGCGTCGGCCAGCAACCGGTCCAGTTCGGCCACGGCCCGGTCCACTTCGCTGGCCCGCGCATCGGCCTTGTACCGCGCCACCACCGCCTCGTCGGTCAGGTTATCAAAATCGGCATCTGGAAAGTAGGCGCAAAAGAAGTTCCACAGCCGGGGGTACAGTTCTTGAAAACTCATCAGGTGCAATATCGCTCCTTATTTTGAACAGACTACGTTTAAGCCACGCGCCGTTCAATGCATCCCCTTTGATGGCTTTCCGCGTTTGCCCGCGCTTACTTTTGCCCCGCCTTGATTTAGCGTTCGCGGCCCCTGCGTTGCCTGTATGGTACCCACCCGAATGGCCTTTTTGGCCACCGTCATTAAATTCGACCTCGTGGCGACCGTCCTAGTCGGAGCCGTGACCCGGCTGCCCATGGCCGTCATGGTGTCGCTGGTATTTTTCCGCCCCCTGGTGCTCTTCCTGGCCTTTGGCAGTGTCCTGCGGCTCACCACCCCGTTCGCCGCGCCAAGCGTCGCCCGGTTCGCGGGGGCGTGTGCCTTGTTCTACCTGTTGCTGCCGCTTTGCCTGTGGGCCCTGAAGCCGGGGGCCGGCTCGCTGTTCGCCGTTTACCGCTCCCCGCATACGCACGCGGACCTGTTTGCCGTCGTGTGCCTGCCGTTTCTACTGGCCTGCGGAATTAGCGTGTATCGGGCGTCTTTGCGGAGCCACCCAACGCCGGAAAGGAATGCCTAGCCCATTGATGTCCTCCTTTGCCTTTTCGACCGTTTCGCTGTACTCCGGGGGAATTACCAGTCCCCTTAAAAGCCGATCGCCCACTTGTTCCATCACCTGCTTAGCTTCGTCGCATGATGCACCCTGCCCGCTGCCTGCTGATTGTCTTCGCCGCCCTTGGGGGCTGCACATCCACCCCTGAGCCGCAACCAACGCCAACGGCTTCGCTGGTGGGCACGTGGACGTTCCAAAAACGCAGTTCTGTGGTCTGGACTGGAGGCACGCCCACGACCCAAGCCGATATGCAACCCGCGGGAGCTTACGCCACCACCTTTAACACCGACGGCACCTTCGTCTCGGTCACCTCACCGACGTATGGCTCGTGGACCGTTCGTGGCACCTATACGCACATGGGAAACACCCTTACCACGCGCGTTAACACTTCAACGGGCACCGAAATCATCGTGAAGTTGACCGACCACGACCTGATTACCGAGCAGGAATCCACATCTGGGGGCATCCGTACGGTGATGACCGAGGAGTATACACGGTAATCTTAGAACGCTCCTTTAAGCGATTCCGACCCTTTTCTTGAACGAGTTGGGCGATGATAAAAGGGTAAATGAACGAAAGCAGGCCGTTCCCATTGGAGTGGCCTGCTTTGGTTTGTTGCCGCAAAGAATCATTCAGAAAAAGGCAAAAGGCCTCGCTTTTTACTTATCATTTAGCGCTCAAAGTGGTAGCGTAACCCAAGGGAGAACGTAGCCGACAGGCGAGTGGGAACGACCGATTGCGCATTTACTAATTTGTTAACTACCCAATCAGCCAGCCCCTTGAAGCGCGGGTTCAGCCGATAACGTACGCCGGCCCCGCCGGAGAAATAAGTGCCGGTGCTGGAAGTGACGTAATCATAGGCTGAAACGGCCTTTCCGGTACTGTCGAGCACGGAACCCTGCTTGCGCAACGAAGAGTTGACCACCGTGACGCCGGCCAGCA
>NZ_JAAVTK010000025.1 GCF_012275535.1 Hymenobacter artigasi
GGGGCCTGCACTTGCAGCACTAAATTATCGAAGAAAAAGCGGCCGTTTCCTTCCAGCCCGGTGTACAGATAGACGAGGTCGGCTTGCGGGGCCAGCGTCCCTTCCAGGGTAAAGGTGCGCCACTCGTTGGGCAAGATACGCTGGGCGAATCGGTCTGTTTTCTTGAAGTCGCCGGCCTGCTTGCCCCACTGGACCGCCCATATTTTAACCTTGGCGGTGGTGTCGGCTGGCTCATAGCGCATGCTGACGGACCAGCGGTAGAATCGGCTCTTGTACTTCCCCAGCGACGCCTCCGCCACGAAGGAAAAATTGGTCGAGCTACGATACGCCTGGCCCAAGCCAGCGATGGGCAATCCGAGCAAAAGCAGGGCAAACAGTAGTTTAAAGGGCATGGTTGGGTGAGGGAACTCCGGGTCCGAAAGCAGTTGGGCTGCCCGACAAATATGCACCAATTGCGGCCATTAGCCCTGGCAACGGGACCCTGGGACAGCTTTTGCTATCCCCTCGGCTGCCACCGCAGGGACGGACCGGTCCCCCACTCGGGGTTCCAAGTGGGCAAAACGTCTATTGCGCCCACGTCGCAGTTTTTGAGCTTACGCCCCCAGCAGGTGCCACGATTTAAATAAGTCATACACTCTTTTACGTGTTGTAAACGGTCTGAAGGTAAGCGAGCTCCGTTTGGCGCAAGGAAGTTTATTTTGGTGCAAGGAGCAAACTCCATGCGCCGACTTCGCCCCAGTTATCTCCCGAAATCCTTCGGGCCGTCCATCGACGGGATTACCCGGCACTGGACCAGTTGGTGACAACCACCACTGTCAACCTGCCCGACCGCAATGGCCGGAGCTTGCGGTGGTTGGTGGTGAACCCTGGAGACGCGCCCTTGCTGCAGTGGCTGCTGCCCAAAGGCCCCGCGCTGGACCAGCAAGACCGCAACGGCTGGACGGCGTTGCACGTCGCGGTCCAAGGCCATGCCGTGGACATGGCCGCGTTGTTGCTCGCAGCGGGTGCCACGGTCGACGTGGCGGACGCCTATGGCAATACCCCTTTGTGGCGAGCCACGTTTGAATCGCGTGGGCGGGGCGAGATGCTCCGACTCTTGCTCGCGCACGGGGCAAATCCCGACCAGCCCAACGCCAGCGGCGTGAGCCCGCGGCAACTGCCCCAAACCATCGCCAACTTCGATGTCAAACAGTTCTTTTCGCTGTAGCCCATCACGCAATGGCGTTTAAGCAAACGGTCCGAAGCTAAATGCCCGTTGTTTAAAATAATGAGCTTTTTAGTCATCGATTCCGCTCTGGTTTACCGCCCGTGCTTGGCAGCTTGTTTGGTGCAAGTCGTCGCCCCTATCTTGCGTTCTTCAACCTTTCGTTGCCCTGATGCGGTCACCTGCCCTGTTTTTGTTATTGCTGTTCGCCCTAGGCGCCTGTAAACCTACCGGCCCATCCCCTTCGACGCCCACCGCCTTGCTGACGGCGCACCCGTGGCACGTGGTCGCCCTGACGACCACAACAGGGGGGCGAACGACGGACCGTTACGCAGACATTCCTTCCTGTAGCCGCGACAACCGCCTCCAGTTTTACACCGACCACCGGCTCGTTACCGACGAGGGGGCAAGCCGCTGCGCCGCGACCGACCCGCAGCAACAGACGGGGCAATGGCAGTGGGCGGCGGGAGAAACGCAATTGACCGGGTCTGTCCCCTATTTGCCCTATTTGCTGGCCAGCACACTAACCGTTCGGGAGCTGTCGCCGTCGAGCTTGCGGTTGCGTTACCAAGAAACCAATTCCCCGGACTTTGCCGATTTAACCTTTGAGGCCGACTAAGTGCTGAAGTCCTTCCGGTGGCGCTTTAAGTAGGATGCCACGTACTGTCGCTTTTTGGTGTTCAGGAAAACGGTAGCAAGGTGAACGCGCGCTAATAGATTGTAGGAGCAACTCTTTGTTATACTCTTGTAAAACGGAGGGAAGAAACCGCCTCCTTCTGCTTCTCAACTCCTTCTACCTTCGCAGTTCACGGGACTTGCGACAGTATTACCCACCTAATTGCAGACATGAAAGCAAGGATACTCTTTTTGTTCGCGCTCACCGTTTCTTCCGCCGCTTTGGGTCAAATCCCTTGGCCGACCACGCAGTGGGAGGCCGCTTCTCCTGCCCGTTTGGGCCTAAACAAGGACGCGCTGGCCGCATTGGACCGTGCCCTGGCCAGCGGCAAGTACGGGCACATCGACGGCCTGCTGGTCATCCGGCACGGCCAGGTGGGCTACGAGAAAGCGTACCGCCACGACTACGCCGCCCTCTATAAAACAGAAGCCTCGACGAAAAGCGCCTTGAACAGCAGCGACCCCGGCGGGCCCTACAACTATTTCAATCCGTGGTGGCACCCCTATTACCACGCAACGGACCTGCACACCCTGCAGTCGGTGACGAAAACCGTCACCTCCGTCATCATCGGCGTGGCCATCGCCCGGCACGAGTTTCCGGACTTGGACACCCCGGTGCTGCGGTTTTTCGACACCACCGCGGTCCAACACATCGACGGCCGAAAACGACGGATGACGCTCCGGCACCTGCTCACCATGACGGCCGGCTTGGCCTGGAACGAGGACCGCGTGCCCTACGCCGACCCCACCAACGACGGCAGCCGCATGGAAGCGGGCCACGACTGGGTAACCTACGCACTGGACAAGCCCATGGCGGCCGAACCCGGCACCGCATTCAACTACAACGGCGGCGCCACGCAAACGCTGGCGCACGTCTTTCGGGTGGCCACCGGCCTCGATTTGGAAGAATACGGGGCGAAGTACCTGTTTAAGCCGTTGGGCATCCGCCGGTATTACTGGAAACGCGCGCCGACCGGCCTGGCCGACGCCCAAGGGGGGCTCTACCTCGCGCAAAGAGACCTCGCCAAAATCGGTTACCTCTATTTACACGCGGGCAAGTGGCAGGACCAGCAACTGGTGAGCGCCGCGTACGTGCGCCAATCGGTCGCCCCGGTGGTGCGCGTTTCGCCGGACGTGGCGTACGGCTACCAGTGGTGGCGCCAGTCTTACGGGAAAACAAGCCGGGAGGTGGCTTGGCGCGCCAGCGGGTTTGGCGGGCAGTTTGCGCTCGTGTTGCCCGAGTACGACGCGGTGGTCGTGCTGACGGGCTGGAACATCCTGCCGAACATGCCCTACCCCACGGCGGCCTTGTTGATCGACGCCCTCCGCCGCGCCGTCGACGGGCCCACCCAAACAAGCCGCGTTCGCCCCTAGCGCGTGGCGCCAGGGGCGAACGCGGGGTTGCACGCGGAGGCAAGGGCGGGTTGCGACTTCGCGGCCGCGGCGTCGCGGGCGATTCCTAGGCGCCCCTTTGCGAAAACGCCCGCCGGCCCAGCAGCGGGAGCCGGCGTAAATCCGTCGCCGGTTCGCTCCGGCCGCCGCGGGGCCGGGACTTGGCCGCTGCACCCCGCCCATCAGCCCGGTGTGCCGGCATGCAACGGCCCGGCGGGGCATCTTTTCCAGCGCGGCTGGTCCGCCGAACCAGTGGGCCGGTGGCAGCGGTCCGTTTAAATGAACGAGGATATCATTAGCTGCCCAAAGCAATGAGGGCCTGCCTATATTCCTACCCCGTTAACGCCTCGATGGACCTAAACGACATCATCCCACCTGCGGACCACGCCCACCGTGAGGGCTTCACCAACGAGCCGCTGCTCGATGCCTTAGGCGCGCCCGACCGCCGGGCGCTCGAACAGGTATTGGTCGCCGACTTGCAGGCGGGCTCCATGGATTTGTTGGTTGTCGAGACGTTAGCGTACCTGCAAGCCGAATCGGCGGGGCCTGTAGTCCGGACCTTTATCGCGCGGTGCTCCGACCCCAGTACCCGGCTCGGAGCAATGGCCGCCCTCTACCGCCTTACTCAGGACCGGACGCTGCTCGCTCCCGCCTTGGACTGCTTCCGTGCCTTGGAAGCGCGCGCCGACGCCTATCGCGTCTACGCCTTACTGGGCGGCTTGTACTATTTGGCCCGGTTCGAAGGGCCCGAAGTGGACCTCGTGCTGGAAACCTACACTCACCACACCGACTTTCTGCTCTCGTACAACGCGACCCGTGCCCGAAGTATGCCCCGCCGCGTCATCAGGCCCCTACCCGGGGAGACGACGCCTGAATAGCCAAAGGGAAACCACTAGAGCCAGCCGACAGAAAGATTCGCAATTAGTGTTCACAAAAACGGTCGTGGCTTGAACGCGCTCCGTTCAAAGGGAGGAGGGTATTAATGCCTAGGCCCGCTCCGGGGTGCTGTCATCAGCGCGTTGTGCGCGTTCGCTTGACCAACGGAGTCCCGGGTGGGTCGACGAATCCCCACTCGGTGGTGATGTGAACGTGGGCACTATCGCGGACAATCTGCATGCGGTTGGCTCCGGCCACTTTGATGACCCGGTCCCCGCTGCGCAGGTAAGCCCCAGCGGGAACCGGCATGGCCAGAAATAAGGGGCGAGAGGCAGCGGTGTCCGACAAGCGCCTGACCACAGGCAATCCATGGCTGTAACCCTGAACCAGCACGTAGGCATCGATGCCCATACTGCGAAAATTCTCTTGCGCCCCGTCGAACCCCGACAGCATATAATTGAGCAGGCCGGCCCCGCCCACCACGAGCAGAAAGAGGCCCGCCCATTTTCGGGAGAAGGATTCGCGCCTGAAATTCACGGATGCTGGATGGACACAAGAGTAAGGGACGACGGATGGGCCGGGTCTTCCCACACCATTGACCAAAGGACGCGGCAAGGTACTGCGACAACCGTACTAATGTAGGCTCAGCCGACGACCTGCTATAGTTCACTCAAAGGGTCGTGGCTGTTGCTGAACTCGGTTTGTGAGATTCACTTTCTGAATAGCCGCTTCTGGATTGTCCGGGTTGGTGCTTCGGGGCGTCTGTGACGCCGCCAGGAGCGCC
This sequence comes from Hymenobacter artigasi, assembly GCF_012275535.1. Classification (GTDB taxonomy): domain Bacteria; phylum Bacteroidota; class Bacteroidia; order Cytophagales; family Hymenobacteraceae; genus Hymenobacter; species Hymenobacter artigasi. The sequence continues at coordinate 4,932 of NZ_JAAVTK010000025.1, forward strand.
TGTTGGCCGCTAATAATGGACTGGGCAAGGCCACGGCCAGGCTCAGCTGCTGTTGCGGGCGGTACTTGAGCAGCTTCTTGAGGTTGTAGGCCACGGCCGTGAGCAGCATGGTTTTATGGGCCCCGGCGTGGCCGCGTACGTTCATCCGGCGCAGGCCGTAGTGGTGAATTAGGCTGCCGAACACGGGTTCGACGGTGCTTTGCCGGACCCGGCGCATGCGCTGCCCGCGCCGGCTTTGCTGGCGTTGCCACGCCCGGCGGTAGGCCGCGTCGTAAATGTTGCGGGTCAGTTGCTTGCGCTTGGCCCCGGGCACACACGTGGGCTTCAGGGGGCATTGCTGGCAATCCGAGCAGGTGGCCCAGTAAATTTTGAGCCAATTGCCGTCGGCCCGGGTGTCGTACTTGCGAAACGGCAGGACCTTGCCCGCCGCGCATAAGTAGTCGTCCGTTTGGGCACGGTAGGTAAAGCCCTCGATTTCGGCTTTGTACTGGCCAAACACCGGAATCCAAGCCGTGACTTTCTGCCCTTCAAGCAGGGCGTAGTTGGTGCCGTTGGCGTACCCGGCGTCGGCCAGCAGCTCGCGCAGGCGCAACTCGTGGGCCTGGAGTCGCTGCTGCAGGCCCGCGAGCAGCCGGGGCAGGTGCAGGCTGTCGCGGCTGTCGGCCAAATCGGCCTGCACGTGGCTAATGACGCCCGTTGCGGTGTCCACGGCCAGGCTGCAGAGGTAGTTCAGGGCCCGGGCTTTGCCGGGCTTGATGGAAATGCGCGCGTCGGGGTCGGTCGGGCTGTAATGCGTTTTGTTGCTCAACAGGCGGGCTTTTTCGTGCCGGGCGCCAGGTACGCTGGAGTGGGCGACGAGGCGAGCCTGGTGGGCGGCCAGGTTGCGCAGCTGGTGGGCGGGGGCCGTCACCACCGAGCCGGCCGGGGCCGGCCCAGCCGGCGCGTCCGTGGCCAACACCGGGCCTCGCGGGCCAGGTGGTTGCTTCTCCAGCACCGTTTCCAACGACGCGTTGGCCTTGACCGGCGCCGAATCCACCGCCTGTCGCTCGCCCGCTACCAGGCCGCGGGCCACACACTGGGCAAAAACGTGGTCGAAGAGGCGCTCGAAGACGGCCGCCGGAAACAGCTGGCGGGTGCGGCTCACCGTGGAGTGCCAGGGCAATTCCTCGTCTACTTCGTAGCCCAGAAACCAGAGGATGTCCAGGCGCAGGGCGCAGTGCTCGACCAGGCGGCGGTCGCTGACCAGGTTTTCCAGCCGGCCCACCAGCACGAGCTTGAAGAACACGACCGGGTCCAAGGAGGGCTGCCCGGTGCGGCTGTAGAGCGACCGGGTCTTCTCGTAGAGAAAGGACCAATCCACCAGCTCCGCCAGCCGGCGGTACAGGTTATGGGGCGGCACCCGTTCGGAAAGTTTGAACCGGGTCACCTCTTTATCGAGGAACTCCTTCTTGCCTTGCATCTTCCTTCTACGAACCCGGGTTCTGCAACAGCCACGGTCGAGAAGGTAGCCCGGTAATGAAACCAACGGGCCCGTGTAAATGTACTTACAAAGTACGTACATTTGGATTATGAACACGCGCCTGATTCGGGTGGGCAATTCCCAGGGGATTGTCCTGCCCAAGAAGCTCCTGCAGCAGTACCATCTCGCCGGCGAAGTCGACCTGCGGCCCACGCCGGACGGCTTGCTCATCACGCCCGTTGCCGCGCCCCGCCGCCAGGACTGGGACGCGCGCTTTCAGCAGGCCCTGGCCCAGGGCCACGCGCCGGAGGGCGAGTTGCTGGAAGGCTTTTCCGACGACTTCGAGAACGCGGAATGGCAGTGGTAAGCGTGGCGCGCTTCGAGGTGTGGCTCGTCAACCTCGACCCGACCCAAGGCAGCGAAATCAACAAGACCCGCCCCTGCCTCATCGTCTCCCCCGACGAGATGAACCGCTACCTGCGCACGGTCACGATTGCCGCCCTGACCAGCACCCGGCGCGACTACCCCTCGCGGGTGGACTGCGTCTTCCAGGGAAAGGAGGGGCAAGTGGCGCTCGACCACCTGCGGTCCGTGGACAAGACCCGCCTGGTGCGCCGTTTGGGCGTGCTGCCCAAGGCCACGGCCAAGGCCGTCTGCGAGCGCTTGCAGGAGATGTTTCAGTTCTGAGGCTCAGCTCCAGCGAAGCTGGCTAGTAACGGCCTGTTTACTCAAACGAGCGTTTTGCTAATCACTGCTTTCCTCATCTTAGCTAATGTCCTTTTATTTGTTGATAAATTACTGATAATTAGCGTACTATTAGTTGATATGCGCCGATTAAACAGTCGAATAAGACCATAATTACGCTGGGAAGAACACAGAATGCGCCCTACGTTAGTGGCCCCGTCCGGAGCCCAGACGCCCTAGCGGGCGGAACGTGACTCCGGTTTTCGCTTTTCTTCCACGAGCACATGCGCCCGTTCCGGGGCAGTGCGAGATAACGCCGTACCCCCATGCCCAGAAGAATCCCCTGGCCAACGCTGCTGCTCGTCTATGGCTTTTTTAGCAGCGGGTGCGTCCTGGTCAGTCAGCGCAAATCATGGCAATACACGCAGCTAATCCCTAAAACGGAACAGGCCAAGCCGTTCATCCAGATAAACTTGGAGAAACCAACCATTCCGCTGCCTTTGCCCATTATCATGTGGGAAATAAGCACCGCGAAGAGGTACTGTTTCGACATCGACTTTCTGACGAAGAATAGGCAGTACCAACGGCTGGATTCCATTGGTTTTGCCCTCTACACCCCGGACAAACAACTGGTCGCTTCTGGCGTGTTACCCATCGTCAATGGCGAGCTGAGTTACCGCCCGTATTCCCCGGACGTCCACCGCGCCCAATGCCAGACCTCACCCCGGATTGCCTTGGGCAACCAGCGCCAAGAACTCACCGGCACCTTCGTTCTCTACGCAACTGATTTGAATAACCAGCGAGCATTAATCCCGCTTGACGGGGTTGCGCTCCATTACTTCAAAGCTAGAATTGCTAGTTTTTTCTAACCAATGGGTTCACGGAAACGGTCGAGCCCTAAACTTAGCTTCGTTTAGTAAAAGAAGGGTCTTAACGAATTTGGCAATTCTTACATGAGGGGCCAGGTTTCCAAGGCGGGGTGGACCTGCAGCTGCTGCGCAATGGCCAGCGAACAGCCCAGTGCCAACTCTTGGTCCTCCCCCTGGTAGAGGCACCACGTCCGGTTCGCGGCAAACGTGTAAGTGGGCCAACGGCGCTCCTGCTGGTACAAGTCAACTACGTCCCCGGCGTGCCCTTGCTCCAGCCAATCGGTAGGCAGACCCTGCGCGTCCCAGTGGTACGCGCCTTCGGCCACCGACCCAAAAAAGTACGTGTCCGTCTGCGGGTCCAACACCTCGACCAACTGCTGCGCGAACGCCACTTCCAGGGCCAGGCTGCTGCCCAAGTGCGGGGGCCAGCCGCCGTAGGCGCGGGAGATGGCCTCGTTGCCAAAGGCGGGAGTAAAGGCCACGCCTAGTTCGGCTGCCACTTGGCGGTATGTTATCGGAGTTAAGCGGCCTGGGGCCGGTTGGCCGTGGTGGATGCCGTGCGTGTTCCAAAACGCTACGCGGGCGTTGAGTTGCTCCACCGTGCGGGCCTTAAACGAATAGGCGGCCACTGGAATGGAACGGTCAATGCCCAAGGGAGGCAACAGCGTCAGGTACGCCGCGAAGCCCAGCGGCAACCCTGAGACGGCGGTTACGTCGTCGGTCAACGGCAACCAGTCGAGCGGAGAGAGGTCGGAAACGGGGCATCGGCTCATGTCGGCCACAGCGGCAAGGAGGAAGTAAGTACCGCTCATAAAAGTAAGAGCACTCGTTCAGCGAAACGGTAATTCAAGCAAACAAGCCCAATCATGCGTAAATAAGCGATTTCGCCGTATTGTGCCGCCGATATAGCCAGATTGAGGGGAGTGCAGGCCGCGATTGGCTGGGCCAACCCGCTCCCGAGCTGGGCGAATTCGCCCGCCGGCTCCGGGCGAATTCACCCCCACGGCGGGGAGAATACACCCGGTTGGCTGGGAGAATTCGCCCAGGTCCAGCGGGCGAATTCTCCCGCGCCGCTTAGCTTTGCTTCCCTCCCCGGACGGGCGACTCCGCCCCGCGGCCGCGCCGACTTTTCCCGGGTAGCCCCCATGCCATACCTGAACGACACGCGGCGCACGATCACGCTCAACTTCCAGCCCGCCGAATACGCCGCCGTAGCCGAGCAGGCGCTCGCCGCCGGCTACCCGACGCCCGGTGCCTACGCCAAGGCCTTGGTGTTGGACCCGCCGGCCCTGACGTCTCTCGTGGCGGCTTCGGACCCCGCCGTCCCGGCCAAAGCCGTGGCCAAAGACGCGGCCAAGCTTGCGGCCGCTGAGGCGCGGGCCAAAAAATGGGAAGTCCGGGCCAAGCAGGCCGAGCAGGCCTTGGCGACGACCCAGCAGGCGCTGGCCGCGGCCGAGTACGCGGTGGCCCACCCCCCGGAGCAATTCACGGAGGCGCATCGCCAGGCGTTCGAGCTGCTGCGAAGATGAGGGCCCCCTTCTACTGACCCATTCGCAAAACCCCGATTTAAAAGGCCCCGAAAGCACGTGTTTTCGGGGCCTTTTTCGGGCTTCTCGGGACCGTTCGGAATTTGGTAGTTTTGGGAATCACTTTTAATTGATATGAGAATGGCTCGCTACAAGTATGTGGACGTGATGTATGAGGGTCAATATCCCATTCATTATGGTTTGATATTGATGGAAGAAGTAATGCGAATGGAAAACCCTGCGCAACTGGCTGCTATTCTAGAGGAAAGGTATCCTGATAGAATAGTAGCAGTTGATGTCTGGGACAGCGACATACTTCAAGCACTTCCATCTAATACAGAGCAATACGAAGTTGCTCTCAAGTTTCTCAATAGTGTAAATGCTTATGCTTTCAAGGGGAAGTGGAAAGATGGTGAAGTTTAACTTACAGAATGATCGCCGCCCTCTACGCCCGCGTTTCCACACGTGACAAGGGTCAAACCACCGACAACCAACTCTTGGAACTGCGCGCCTTTGCCGGGCGGCTGGGCTTCGCTGTGTACCGGGAGTACTGCGACCAGGAAAGCGGCAGCACTGCCGAGCGCCCCCAGTTCCAGCAGCTCCTGCTCGACGCCCACCAGCGGCGCTTCGGCGTGGTGCTATTCTGGAGCCTAGACCGGTTCAGCCGGGAAGGGGTGACCGAAACGCTCAACCACCTGCAGCGCCTGACTGCGGCCGGCGTGCAGTTCAAGTCCTTCACCGAACAGTACCTCGACAGCACCGGCGTCTTCCGGGACGCCCTCATTGCCATTCTTGCAGCCATTGCCAAGCAGGAGCGCGTGCGGCTGTCTGAACGCATCAAAGCTGGGCAGGCCCGCAGCGCCAAGAAGCCGGGACGGCCAGCGCTCGCCGCCACCAAACTGGCGGAGGTGCGCCGGTTACGAGGGGAAGGGCTCAGCTTCAAAAAGATTCAGCTCCCCACGGGCGTGCCCGTGGGGACCATGCACCGCTATTTAACAACCGGGGCCGCCGGGAACGGGGCGTGAGCCCTTGGTGAGCCCTTTCACAGAAGCAGCGGCCCGTCTAAAAAGCACCCATGGATGTCAGGACAGCGGTTTTACGGCCGATGGGTCGCCCACCCGGTCCCCCGTTGAACCCTTGGTGAGCCCTTTCCGACCGCATCTGGCCGCCAGCCCACCCGTCACGGGGCAGCCGGTGGGCAACTCTGTGCCCGGCCCGTTGGCGCACCGGGCCTATTCTTCCGTCAGGGGCGTTCCCCGAGTTTCGGCGGTCGGCGTGGCGCCCAGGGCCGCTTCCAACTCGTCGCTGCTGGGGAGGCTGCGCCGGAGCTCGGGTGGCAGGGCGCGCGTGAGTTGCCATTCGGCCACGCCGATAGGCTGGCTCAGCCCGCGCAGGGCGTACTCGGACACCACCCGATTGTGGGTCTTGCACAGGATGAGCCCGATGGTGGGCTGGTCGCTGGGGTGGCGCAGCAACTCGTCGGCCGCGGCCAGGTAGAAGTTCATCTTGCCACTGTCCTCGGGCTTGAACTCGCCCATCTTCAGGTCGATGACCACGAAGCAGCGCAGGGTGAGGTGGTAAAAGAGCAGGTCCAGGTAGTAATCCTGCCCACCGACTTCCAATGGGTATTGGCTGCCGACTAGGGCAAAGCCTTTGCCTAGCTCTAATAGGAACGAGCGCACGTGTGCCAACAAGCCACGCTCCAATTCTCGTTCCTGGGCGGCGGGGCCCAACGCGAGAAAGTCAAATGTGTAGGGGTCCTTGAGCAACTGCTGGGCCAAGTCCGACTGCGGAGCGGGTAGCGTGTGGACAAAATTGCTCACCGCGCGGCCTTGGCGCAGGTAGAGGCTGCTCTCCACCTGCGCGACCAGCACGTTGCGGCTCCAGCCGTGTTCGATAGTTTGCTGCGCGTACCAAGCGCGTTCGGAGGGGTCCTGCACCGCTTCAAGCAAGCGCACATTGTGCCCCCAGGGAATTTGTGCAACAACTTGTTGCACAAACTCGGCGTCGGGCCAGGCCTTGGCGAAGGCGCGCATGTATTTGAGGTTGCGCGGCGAGAAGCCGGTCAGGGCAGGGAACTCTCGGCGCAGGTCCTGGGCTAAGTGGTCAATCACTTTGGTACCCCAACCCTGCTGCTCCTGCTGATGCAGAATCTCGTGGCCGATGCGCCAGTATAGCTCGACCAAAACGGCGTTAACCGCCAACGCGGCGCGCACCTGGGTTTGGCGGATGCGCGTGGTCAGTTGGGCCAGAAAGCCGGGATAATCAGCAGGGAGGGAAATGCCAGTCATGTTCGTGGAAGCAAGTCCCAAACCTACGTACGAATCCGCAGTCGCGGCCAAGACAGGAGTCAATGAAAAGAGCCCCTCAAGTACCGAAAATCGGGCCTTAAAGCCTAGAATTAGGTGCTTGGTTTTTGCTATATGGCACTATGCCCTTGCACAGGAGAGCTTAGACAAACGCTGCTCCCTTGTCGGTGAATAACCATGTTTAGAGCTAGTAGCTAGGGCTAAATTATTCCGCAACTTAGGTTAGTTAAACTCGAATCCGAACAATCCACCACCAGGTTCATCAGTCAACCGTGGGGGAATGATATAGTCCTCCAAAGGAAAATTTGTGACCCTTTCTTTCGGGATTTGGTCTGAATTCAAAGTTACAATGTATTGAAAGCCAACCTGCTCAGCCAGTCGGGCTCCATACTCCAAGGCTCTCTCTTTCTGCCGCTCGTCAATAGGGTCAAATAGGCTGCTGTCATGTACCAAGAACCCTGGAGAAATTCCGCGCCTAGCAGCCATTTGCATAAGCATCATGTCAAAGCAAAATATCTGTGCATTGTTAACCCCTTGGCTTTTCATTCCCTGAATGGTCACCTCAAAGTTCGGCCCCGTTTCACTAGGGTAAATATTGAGATTGCCGGCATTCTCATATAGGGCTCGAGAAGCCTCCTCAAATGCCAAAATCGCATCTTTTAATAGTTGTTCGTTTTCGATAAAGTCGCGCTGCAATCTTAAGTACAAGCGTTGTTGGTCAATTTTAAACTGAGCAACGCGCTCAGCTACTTCGTGTAAAATAGACTGCTGTTGCTTTATCTGTTCTGCCCGGGCCTCTGCTCTACTCAATTCGCTCTGCAGCTTTGAGTAATGCTGTAAGGCACCATGGGTCTTTAAAAGCGTCATGACCTCAGTACGCTTATCATCAAGTTGCATCATTTTGCGCTGCCTGGTTTCAACATTTAGGCGAGCCTGTGTCAACTCTTCTTCCAAATACATTTTGCGATTGCGCACCACTGATTCGTGAAACTTGCGGACCTCTTCAAAACGCTGCAATGCTACTCCTGGCAAAGACACACCTGCCTCAGAGTACATTCTCTGCACATCATCCAGTTGCGGAGCTAACTCCGAGCTTAGCGAGACTTCCAAATCATGGATGTACAGGCTGTCTTGGGCATTCTCGTCCGCTAGCTTATTTATCTCGCGGGTTAGAGCATTTGCTTCCTTCTCTCGCTCAGCATAATCAGGTAGCATTCGAAAGCTGCGAACAGCCTCTGTCATTCTATTGACATCTTCTTGGACTAGAACAGATTGAGTAAGCAGTTGCTTAGGGTCACCAGTAAGTCCTTCTAGGAGACCATCCTGTGCTGCTTTCTGCAGCTTTTTTGTGTTTTCCGCAGATTGCCTTAATTGTTCCCGCTCCATACTGATGCGCCAATCCAATCCCAGTAGGTAGGAAAGAGCTACCCGAGTATCCGCCGGGCTCTGTTTGCTTGACTGTTGTTGTGGATTGAGAAATGCCCCACTGCTAGCTCGGCGAGCGAAGTAATTGAACAGCATGCCGAACTTGGGCCCAAACTTCTCCGATCTTTCGGGCAGTTGAAAAATGATTCTCCCTAAATCGGATTCCCATTTTGCGCTAGAAACAGTTGCCTCCCATTCTCCGTCTAGCGCATCAACCGGCCATTCATTGACAGCTTTGGATGCATCAACTTGTCTTAAATGCACCTTGCCGAAAGTACTGCCTGAGCGGGTTGCGCGGACGCGTACTCCTCGGAGGTCAAATTCTATCCCGAAATCATGGTCTTTCAACTCGGGCTTGCGGAACAGGGAATTAGGGTCTCCTTCTTTGCCGAGCGCAAAATGAATCAATAGGACTATGCTTGATTTACCAGCCTTGTTGCGAGTTTGCCCCGCTCCTGACGCTTCGCCTTTATCAGCAATAATAATATTTAAGCCTGAGCGGAAAGCATAAGACTTAAAACTAGGCAAGGAACTGAAAATAGAATAAATCATGCAGTGGTAATCCGGGCAATGCGTTCGTTTGCGAAATGAATAATTCCCATTGCGGATAAAAGGTCAAGCGCGAGCACGAACCAGTCGAAGGAAATCGAACTATCCTGAGAAGAGTCATGCTTAATATCTACCCAAAGCCGTGAAACTGATTTGGGTTCTTGCAGATGCATCAGCAATTGCGCACCAATAGTGAGCAAGGCACGCTCAGTGGGCAGATGTTTTGTAGGTAGAATCATGCCTCCTGCAAAGTTGGTGTGCTACTGAGAGGCTCAAAAATGTCGCACCGCTCGAAAAAATAGGCTAAAATTGCCAAAGCTGCTGCCTCAGATGAGTGTTGATGCTGCCTAATTAGATTAAAAAGAGCACTGTAAATCGCATCCGGACCAATGCGAGACTCTTTTAATCGTAGGTATTCATTTCTAAGCACTTCAGCAACTCGATTCCCAAGCTCCGGGTCAAATCTATGGGAGCCAAAAAAATCGCCAACACGTGGAGCAAGTCCCATTCCCATACGAGCTAGGTTTCGGCTATTTGAGCTAAGGCTGTTTGCATCAAGCTTTCCTGGAGGCACCTCTTGTATTTGAGATGGTTGCTCGGGAAGCGAGTGTGTAAGTTGTTCTAAAACATGCTTAATCTCCTCAAAGGTTATTTGTGAAGGTCTCGTAGGTTTGTAGGGCATTCCCAGAACCGCGATAATGTCATCCTCATCCAAGCAAAACAGCTTTTTTGAGAGGTCAATTGGGCTGAAAGGAGTAAGTTTTATAGGGTGGTGCTGCTTTTCCAAAGCGAATATCGTCTGTTGGATATGAGGTCCTAATCCATCAAATGCATTGTGCACAAAGGACCACTTGTCGAAATCAGAGCCCCAATGGGGGAGTGCACCTAAAAAGTCCTCCTCAATTTTCTTGACGGCTTGCGCCGCGGTCATATCATTTGGGGCATAAACTTGGTACAGATGACGCTCCGATTTCAAAAAACCATCATTCTTTTTGTCACCTAGGTTACCCCATGGCCGTGTTTTCATGAAGTCTTCTGGATAGGCCCGCTGCATTACATCAGAGAACAGAGCTTGATATACATCGCCCTTGCCTTCGTAAACGCGAACCTTGAATCGCATTTCATACATTTCACGAGCTTCTGGATGCATCAAGTAAACAGGTTTGAATAGTGGTTTAAAAGTCCGAGCTGGCCTTCCCGCAAGCTACGACACCTATACGAAAGGAGTGAAGTTGCCTGCTTTTTACAAGCCTAGCTCTTTCGCTGAATTATGCTGGCGGACGTTGTCGAGGCGGGTGTAGCGGCGGATCATGGCACTCGTCTTGTGTTTGGTCTGGTTCATCACTTTGCTATCATCCGCGCCGTTAAGCTTGGAGACGGTGACAAACGACGCCCGGAGCGAGTGGGCCGTGTACTGGAGCCCCAAGTAGTGCTGGGCAATGAGGTTGATGTACTTGGTTGTCATCCGTCGGGTGGTCAGGTGCTGGTTTTTGCGCAGGGACACAAACACGCACCCGGTGTCCCGGTCGAGCACCCGCAGCCAGGCCTGCAGCGAGCGGATGGGGCACAGGGCCGGGTCGGGGGAGTAAAAGATGGCCTTTTCCTCCGCCTGCCCGAGCTGGTTGGTTTTGCTCTTGTCGAGCGAGACCACGAGCCCTTCCTCGTCGAAGGCTAGGTCCTCGATGTTGAGCGCTTCGAGCTCCGACCGCCGAAAGGCCCCGGTAAAGCCTAGCAGCAGCAACGCCCGATTCCGCAGCCCCGTGGGCGTGGTGACGTCAATGGCGCGGATGGTGCGCTTGAACGAAGCCAGCGAGAACGCGGCCGCCTGCTTAATGCGCGTTTTCTTTTCCCGGGCGATGCCCTTGAGCAAGACCTTCACTTTCTTATCCGCCGTGGGCGAGTCCAGGCCGGCCAGCTCGTGGGCCTTGGCGATGGCGGCGGCGTGGCGCTGGATGGTGGCCACCTTCTTGCCGGCGTCGGCCAGCTCGGTCAGGAATCCGGCGAGCGCTTCCACCGGCGCGGGCAGCGACGCCAAGCCGTGGAGCGCGCACCAGGCGGTGAAGCGTTGCCAGTCGCCGGCGTAGGCGCGGATGGTGTTGGCCGCCCCGCGCAGGCCGGACTCCACGTAGCGGGTCGAGGACTCCAGTAGGTGAGCCGGCACCTGGGCCGCGGGTGTTTGGGGAATGGCAATGGTTGTACTCACGGCAGCTATGCAGTACGGAGGAAAACGACGGAAAAATGCCGTCTCCCAAAGCTACTTCATAAGGCCTGATAAGTAAACCTTATCAGGCCTTATGCCTTGTGCTGGCCCGCAGCAGTTTTGGGCGCCGGCGGCCTCCCCGGCCAAGTGGTTGAGCAGCTTTTCGGCGTCTGCCTTCAAGTAGGCGGTGCGCACGTATTCGTGCGCCTGGGTAAGGAAAGCGACGGCGTAGACGATTTCGCCGAGCACGACCGGGGGCCCTTCGTCGAGTAGGGGTTGCGTTAGTAACTGGACAAAGAATTACGGTAAGGCCTTGTCGACCGCCTTTGCGGTAGCCACAGGGGACTTTTCATTAATCTGGCAGCCAGCGAAGCGCAGGATTTTGTAGAGGGTGCGTCGGGAGCCAATCTGGAAGTAGGCCATAAGCTGGCGGGTGGATTGCTGGCCCGCCTCGTAGAGTTCCTTGACCGCCGGCGCAATTTTCTGGTAGCGCGGGGCCAGGCCGGGGGGCCGGCCGCCCTGGCGGCCGCGGGCGCGGGCCGCCTGTAGGCCGGCGCGGGTGCGTTGCACGAGTACGTTCCGCTCGTGCTCGGCCAGGGCGCAGAAAATCTGGAACACGAGTTGCCCGCCGGGCGAGGTCGTGTCAATCGGGTCCTGGAGCGAAATCAGGTGCAGCCCACGCCGGCTCAGGTCTTCGACGACTTCAATCAGGTGCTTCGTGGAACGGCCCAGTCGGTCGAGCCGCCAGATGACCACTGTGTCGCCCGCCCGGGCGTACGCCAGCAGTTTTTCCCAGTTGGGCTTGTGGGCCTTCACCCCGGAGACGGTGTCGGTGAACAGGTCGTCGCAGCCGGCTTGACGCAAAGCGTCGAGTTGCAGGTCGAGCACCTGCTCCTGGGTACTGACGCGGGCATAGCCGAGTTTCTTCATGGCAAAAAACGCGTGAGTGGTACCGGAAAGAGGCGAAACACGAATTTACGGTATCTTGATTGCCGGAACCAGTTTCGGGTACCGTAATCCCCTCGCTGGAACGCCTGTTTTTGCGGGCGTCGGGGTGGTACCGGAAAAGGGGCGTTTGTTTACCACTTGCCGCCTGCCCATGCCCGCCGACTTCCTGACCGCCCTGGAGCGCCAGCGCTACCAGACCCTGCCCGCCGACCTGCGCGAAGAAGACCTACAAGCCTCCTGCTGGCTCACCCCTGCCGACCAGCAACTGGTCGCGCAGCAGCGGCGGGGCAGTAACCGCCTCGGCTTCGCCGTGCAGCTAGTGGTACTGCGGCTGCTGGGGTACCTGCCCCCGGAGTGGTACCGCCAGGTGCCCGATAGCCTGGTGCAGTTCGTGGCCCGCCAGCTGGAACTCGACCCAGGGCTGTTTCAGGCCTACGGTGAGCGCGAGGCGACCCTGACCGAGCACCTGCGCGTGCTGCTGAGCCATTTGCAGGTGCGCCGCTGGCAGCCCGTGCTGGATGCCCCGTGGCTCGAAGCGTGGTTGGTGGAGCGCGCCCTGGAGCACGACAACGAGCGTCTGCTGCTCACCCTGGCCCTGGGCCACCTACGCCAACACGGTATCCTGCGGCCCGGCATCGTGGAGTTGGAGCGGCTGGTTGGGGCGCTGGCCGAACGGGCCCAGGCCGAAACCTACCGGCGGTTGCTCTTGCTGCTAACGCCCGAAGTCGTCACCCAACTCGATGCCCTGCTGGTGGTCGACCCCGCGCTGGGCCTCTGCCGGCATACCTGGCTGCACCAGCCCCCAAACAGTAGCTCGGCGACCAGCATCCAGCAGGTGCTGGGCAAGCTGGCGTACCTCGACCAGCTCGGCGTGCCGGATTGGCAAGCGCCGGACCTGCATCCGAACTGGCAGAAGCGCCTGGCCCACACTGCCCGTAACAAAACCAACCAGGTACTCCAGCGCTTCGCGCCGGCCAAGCGCCATCCGCTGCTGGTCGCCGCCTGCCGCGAGGCTTACCGCGACCTGACGGATGTGGTCCTGAAAATGGTGGACGAGCACTGGGAGCACGCCGTGGCCCGCGCCCGCCGGGCGCTGCAGGACGACCAATTGACGCACGCGCGGGCCAAAGACCAAGCCTTGCGTACGCTCGGGCAGGCCGTCGGCTTGGTCATGGACGAGGAGCACGTGCCAGACGAGGCGCTACGGGAGCAGATTTACGCGCAGGTGCCCCGCGAGCAGCTGCAAGCTGCGCTCACCGCTGTAGCCGACTTTGCCCGCCCGGCCCGTCACTCGTATCTGGACTACCTACTACCCGTGGCCGCCCGCTTGAACACGCTGCTGGGCAGTCTCTTGCAGCAAGTAGCGTTCGAGCAGGCCTTTGCGAGCGACGACTTTGCCGACGCGCTTATTCTGGTCAGCCAGCTGCACACGGGCCAGCGGCGCAAACTGCCCGAAGACGCCGCCACAGCCTTTATCCCCGCCAGTTGGCGGGCCTTCGTTTTCGACCAAGACGGCCACGCGCACCGTCAGCGTTACGGCTTGTGCGTGTTGGCCACGCTACGCGAGCGGCTGCGGGCGGGCGATACCGTAGTGAATGCTTCGCGCAAATACGCTTCGCTCGATACCTACCTGCTCTCGCCAGCCGAATGGGCGCGCCAACGCCCGGACCTGCTGACGCAGTTGGGGAGCGCGCACCGGCTGGACGAGCGCTTGCAGGAAGTAGAAGCGCAGTTGCCGCTGCTGGAGCACTTGCTGACCCAGGGCCAGGACATCCGCCTCGACGAGGACGGGGAGTTGGTCGTTACGCCGCTCCGGGCAGAGGAACTGAGCCCCGAAGTCGAGCAGCTGCGCGCGCTACTAACCGCTTCGTTGCCGCGGGCGGAGCTCACGGAAGTGCTGGTGGAAGTCGACCAGTGGACGGGCTTCTCGGCCGAACTGACCGGCCTCGACCAGACCACGCCCCGCGCCCCGGAGCATCAGGCCCTCCTCTACGCGGCCCTGCTGGCCAACGCCTGCCATATTTCCCTGCGCGAGATGGCGCAGAGCACGGGCCTCGACTATCAGTCCCTGTGCTGGGTGGCGGCCAACTACTTACGCGAAGACACGCTCAAGCGCGCCACCACCCGCCTGGTCAATCACCAGCACCACCAGTGGCTGGCCCAGCACTGGGGCGGGGGCACGCTCTCGTCTTCCGATGGCCAGCGCTTCCCCGTCAGTGGCAAGATTCGCAACGCCCGCGCCATCCCCCGCTACTTTGGCTACGGGCAGGGCCTGACTTTTTACACCCACACGGCCGACCAGTACGCCCAGTTCGGCAGCCGGGCCATTTCCTCCACCACGCGCGACGCCACCTACGTGCTCGACGAGGTGCTGGGCAACGAAACGGAACTGCCGCTGCTCGAGCACACCACCGACACGCATGGCTACACCGATATCGTGTTTGCGCTCTTTGATTTACTGGGCCTGCAGTTCTCGCCCCGCCTGCGCGACCTGGCCAATCAGCGTCTCTGCCGCATCAAGGGCCGCGAACTGAGTTATCCTTCGCTCAAATTCACGGCCCATTTCAACCCTGATTACGTGCGTCAGCACTGGGACGACCTCTTGCGCGTGGCGGGCTCGCTGAAAACGGGTTGGGTCAGTGCTTCGCTGCTCATCAGCAAGTTACAGGCCTATCCTCGCCAGCATCGCCTTACGCACCTACTCCAGGAATACGGGCGGCTAGTCAAAACGGCCTTCATCCTGCGCTACCTGCACTCCCCGCCGCTGCGCCGGCGCATCCACGCCCAACTCAACAAGGGTGAGCAGCTGCACGCGCTGCGCAGCTGGCTCTGGTTTGGGGGCGACGGGGTACTGCGTCAGAAACAGGAAGAGGCCCAGCAGGAAGTCGTACGCTGCCTCAACGTGGTCACCAACGTGGTCGTCGTCTGGAACACAGTCTATTCGCAACTGGCCTTGCAACGCCAGCAAGCAGCGGGGCCACCGGCGCTGCACGAGCACCTGGCGCAGCTCTCACCGGCTCGTTTTGCCCATTTGAACCGCCTGGGCCGCTATTCTTTCCAGTTGCCAGCCAACGTGCTGGTCAACGGCCTGCGACCCCTGAGGTCCTTACCGTAATTCTTTGTCCAGTTACTAACGCAACCCCGAGTAGCAGCCAGAACCGGCCGCGCACCGTGTCGGCCGGGTCGGTGCGCCGGCGGGCGTCAAAGGCCACCTGCACGTCGGCGGAGAGCTGGAGTTGGGTGGCGAAAATCGCGGCGAGGTCCTTCATGGCGCGTCGGGGCAGCCGCTGACGGGGCTATCCTTACCGCGTGGAGCCAGCGTCGAACGCGGCGGGTGGGTGCTGGAGCAGACTGGTTAAGCGGGCAAGTTAAAGACCGAACGGTGCTGGACCAACGAAGCCGCGCGGGCAATACGCTTAGCCGGCCCTTGAGCGAACACTTGCCGAACGCACGTTTAACAAACGTTATAAACCCCGTGATTGCCCGTCTGATGTGGTAGTGACTGCTGGGAGAAGCTCATCAGGCCTTATGATGAGTGCCGATATGACGCTTTCATTCGCGAAATGGAGTCTTTCTGGACAAAACCAATATTCCAATAAATTGCCCCAGCGCGCTGGGCTTACAATCTCTCGACCTCAAGCCCGTAACTATTTAGTTTATCGATTTCCGTTCCGGGCGAGATACACCCTGTCCAACTATTGGCTCTACTATGATGCGCCATTGGCCGCGCTGCACGACGATTATAAGCCGTAAACTCGATAGTCTCGCTCAATAGCATGCTGCAGGTAGCCAACGCCCGGTGACTTAAGTAAAGGTTATTGAGCGCCTCCTCACGACTACCTTAAACACGTTAACGAGGCTTAAGGCAGTTTTATTAACCGTTTTGTTTCAATGACGTGGCCCTCTGTTATCAACTGTAGCCAGTATATTCCAGAGGTCAGATTATCCCCGATCGGGAGCACACACTCTTTTTGACCTGTGGAAACTGGAATGCTTTGGCGTAACACTTCCCGACCAACGGCATCTTTTAAACACACCTCAACCGAGCGCGACAGTTGAGAAACATCCACCGTCAGTTGACGAGAAAACGGATTGGGGTATGCTTGCCAATTCAATGCCTGGGACTGTTTGCTGCCCAGAAGCGCATTGTCTTGGATTTGTAGCACAACCGTGTCAAATTTGCCTCTGCTGCTAGAAGCAAAGGGGCCAAATTGTGTGGTGTTTCCAAACCCAACTGTTAAAGATAGTCGCCCATTTACCCCGTAGGCGACGCCCCTGGCAACTTCGTATCCTACCCCTCCACCACGTACGGCCCACGCAGTATTGCCCATTGTACTCAATCGTTCCAGAACGACATCCCCGCTTCCGGCACTTATCAGCGTTTGGCTACCCAAAGTAATTGTTCCTTCAAAGCTGCTCAGTGCGTATACATCGCCGTTGAGACCAGTAGTTAAACTCCCTACTTCATCATAGCCGATTCCCCCTATGCGATGGACCCAAGTGGCGTTTCCTGCTCCGTTACACTTCAAGACAAATCCATCGGTATTGCCCTGGCTGACCAATGACAGGGCAATACCAAAAGACGCGGTTGCGTTGAATACCCCACCCAGCCAAGCATTGCCAATCGCATCAACGGCTACAGCGGTGGCAAAATCGTCACCCGCACCGCCGTAATTATTCGCCCAGGCAAGTATGCCTTGGGCGTCGTACTTGGCCAGAAAAGCGTCGTACAAGCCATTGCTCACAATGCTCTGCCCACCCAACGTGAGGTAAGAGGCGAATGAACCGGCAACAAACACGTTGCCTTGCGAGTCCAATCGGATACCGGCAACATCGTCATCCGATGAGCCGCCAAGGCTACGCGCCCACTGGATAATGCCTTGGTTATCGTACTTGGCCAGAAAGGCATCGGTGTTTACCGTACTTAGACTCGTCAGCGAAAGCGCACCGAATGAAGCCGTTCCCGAATAGGTGCCGGCGACAATTACGTTTTCGTTGGCATCGACCGCAACGGCATGGTTATCAGAGCCAGTTTGGCTGCTAATGGTCTTCGCCCATACCGGTATTCCACTGGCCGAGTACTTAACTAAAAAGGCATTGATTCCGAAGTTGTTTCCCGTGAGCGTTATGGTTCCAAAAGTAATCGTTCCGGTATAATCGCCTACTACATACACGTTGCCGGCATTATCAGTGGTGATGTTGAGACTGGTAGCGGTGTAGCCATTGCCCGGGCCAGCGTCGCCAGCCCGGCGCGCCCATAACAGTGCGCCGGCACCATCGTACTTGGCAACGTAAATGTTGCGGGTGCTACCAGTCTGGCAGGACAAAGAGGTCGTTCCTAGCTGCACGGTGCCTTCGAAATAGCCAGTGGCGACGGTATTGCCTATTATATCGGTCGCAACTGCGCCCGGGTAATCGTCGCCAGTGCCCCCAATTTGCTGCGACCACAGCCAAGTGGGGGATGATTGCGCGATGCTCCGGTGAGCAAGTGAGAACAATAGGGCTACGCAAAAAATAAGACTACGCATGACAGAAGGCTAACATTATTTTCCGGTGTTGGAGGTACGAGGTTGTGCTGGGCCGCTTGGTATCACCGGTGTTCCACCACTACCAGGCGTACACACTATGGGCGTTTGTGGGATATCCTCAGTATAAGTTGGACCAAATTGATAAGTTTTCCACCAATTCAAGTGACCACCAACGCAGCCCCTGGCGTCCTGCCTGCTACCAATCCATTGCCCGACGAAGCACGTCCCGGCCCCCCCCCCGGTTGTTGGTGCCACAAACCGTTCTAGAACATTGGGGTCGGAGTTGCAGACATGGCAGGTACTGGCCTTCCCGTTGACCGCCTTAACCGTATTAGTGGTATTGTACGTTGGACTCAAGGGATTCACATCCATTTCACTCCGTATTTCGTAACCATTGATGGCCCCGTCAGGGTTTGTCTCGCATTGATAGCTCACGGTTACCCAATTGGGCGCAGTACCCCGGGCATAATTATATTCGTATTCCTTTACCAACTTCTGCGCCGTCGTAGCGTCGTTCGGGCGGTCCAACGTTTCCTTATACACGCGCTTGAGTTTGCCCGCTTTATCGTACTCGTACCGAACATAGAGATTTTCGTTGTCGAGGGAGTAAGTCAACCGGTTGGTTGGGGTGTCGTACACCCGACTAGACATGGACGCCGTTACGGGGCAGACCCGGAAATCGTCAAAATAAACCGGCGTCGCGGCCGTATTTGCGCAGCCAAACGTAATGAGTTGGCCACTGGCACTGCTCGGTAGGGTGGCAACCAACGATAGACGGTACCAACTCCCCGCTTTTTTCGTTTCAGCGGCCGCAATAGACGTTTGGGCGACCGTAGTGCCATTAACGGCAATATACAATCGTCCGGCGTGGGCTACGGCATCATTGGCGTGTACCCAGACGCTTAGCCGGTAAGGCTTATTTAAGTCAAGTTCAGTCCCCCCGGTTGCCTGATAGACAAACCCTTGTTGCCCATTCTCCAGGCGTAAGCTTGCCAGTCCCGTATGGGCCTTCGTAACGTCCTGAACCCCGCCGGCAATGACTTCCCCTCCGAAGTGGGCACTGCCACTTACCGTTACCAAGTCTTCCGCGCCAGAGTACGCGAGCTCGGTATAGCGGGTATTGGTGGCCGCGGCAATTACTTGGGTTTGGTTGTAGCCAATCTTCTGCGCCGAGGGAAGGGCGTTGATGTCTCGGGCTTCGAGGGTATGGGAATAATGGTCGTACCGCACGGTTTCCCCCGTTTTCACCCAATGACTATTGGGCGTACCGGTCCAGGCAAAATTCACAAAGTTTGCGTACGTCCCGTTGGGGTTGAGTTGGGACGACTGCCAAGCATAGCTGGCGCTTTCCCGCCAGACTGGTATGGCCGTGGCCGTCTCGTTTTGGTACGTACTCCCGATGAAATCACGGTAGGTGTCCCACGCGCTTTTCCAGGTTTGAATGCCGGCCGATAGCAGCTGGGACGTATTACCGGACTCCCTATACACATAAGAGGCGGCCATTTGGCTCAGCATGTTGTGATTGGTCCGGTCATCGCCTTTTGCTCCCATAGCCACGTAGGGCGATTTGCTGTAAGCGGGCACGTTAACGGTCCGATAGGTTTCCCCACGGGAATTTACGAACCGTGACTCCAGGACTTGCCCCGTGTAAAAATCGAACAGCGAGTTGGTGTTGGCAATGCTCACGCCGTTGCGTGTGCTTTGCGAAGCATACATCACCGAGGGTAGATACCGCTTGGTGGAGCGGTTGATGCGATAAGAGTATAGGTCCAGCATCTCGTTGTTCATCACCCCTTCCGTGAACTGGCCCTGCCCTGCGATATTGTCCGGGTTGGGGATGGTCGAGGTGTAGTCGAAGGTGGTATTTAGCTCCTCGTCTCCCCGCCGGTTGTATTTTCGCACCCATCGCGGCTGCCCTATTTTGCCGACATCGACCACGGCGTTGTTACCGAAATATTCAATATTGTTGTAGCTTTTGTTCGTTGGTGTCACATTATCAGGGTTGTAAAAATTGGTTGTGCCGTGCCAGGCAGGGGCATTTTGAGAGACCATGGACGTATGCGGCGTATGAAAGGCGTACACCTCGCGCTGGTCGTAATCATTATTGCCGTTTTTGAACGTGCCCCGCAAAACGGTCACTTCACTGTATAAGACGGGAGTCGCAGGAAAGTCGAAGGCGGAATAATGCGCGTGTTCAAAGCGCCCAATGAAGGGCGGCTCTTTCGCCAAGACACCAGAACTGTTGCACACGTCAGGCCCGCTCTTTTGGTACTTATAACGCACTTGGTATGGGGTGCCATTCTCATCGGCCGTCACAATTGAGCTCACGCGAATATCACCACCTTTTATGTTGTTGGGTACGACTGTCTCCACACGCATGCCGGTACCCTGCCCAGCATTAGAGCAGTCCACGTTTTGAGTCGGACTTGGTATTTGTGCCACTGGGGCATTAACCAGCGTAAGAAGCCACTTGCGATTTGCTATGTCATATCTCAAACTACGAATTTCCCCCTCTTCCGCATCATAAATCCTATCCGTGGATACTGGAAGTGAAGCCGTGACAATACGACGTGTACAGGGTGTAAATCCTGCTTTCCCGGTTAATGGTATTTTATCGCCTGCTTTCAGTACGTCACCTAACAGAGGCATCGCAAATCCTGAATTACGAGCGTCAGGGACAGCACTCACTTCAAGTTCCGCAGAAGAGTTAGTATTTGTTAAGCTCAACCGGGCTGTTCCAAATTCAGCGACATGGGAATATTCATCCCGCTCGTAATTGATTTGCGTGCTTCCTCCTAATGGGTTGGTTATTTTGGTGAGCGACCAAGCGGCTCCATCAGTATCAGCACGGTAACTGACCAGATGGCTCTTGAGCGAATATTTTCCGTCGTAGTTGTACATCCCAAATCCATCCCATTTTTCCTGTCCATACTCCGGATTGTTGGTGTAAGCCCGGCCATATGCACCAGTATTACTGGCAGATACATAAGTGTCACCCCCGTATTGAAATACAAAATCCGGAATGATTTTAGTAGGCACTTGCCCAACCGAAGGGCCGAAGAAGGAAACGCTTCGCAGGGTTAACTTCCCTCCCGAGTCAGCGTTCGACCCGTATTCTATGTATGGGCGTGGATTACCCAAGTCACTCTCATAAGGGTAAAAGGAATTAGGCGTGCCCCGGCACAGGTCGTAGCTGTAGTTGAAAACTACCCGCTTTAGCGCATGTGCGTCCACAAACTGCCGGATGCGGGCATCAGCATCTAAGTCGTGCTTATCCAGCACATTGCCCATGTTATCATACGGGCTATAGGATGCATCTGGGGTAGCGTTTGCGGTGTATGGTATAGGGCCGGTTGTTGCTACAGGATAATACCAGCGGCTTAGTCCACCTAGCTTGGGGTCGGGTCGAAGATAAGTTGCTGCATTGCTGCCGGTATCGTTTGTCAGGCTTGGAATGACTGGGCCGGTGTCCGAAGAAGTGCGGATACCATTTTGCGTCTGGAGCTTTTCCAAGGTCGCGTTATCCAATAGAATGACTTCATCCAGCCGCAAGGAAGCCGAAGGAGCGCGCTCGTCAATCTTTAACAATGACCGGTCAACTGCTTGGGCCAGTGTTTCGTTGTCTAAGCCGCGGCTGAAAGCGCCACGCCCGTCCTGGCGGATGCTTTTCACAAATAGTGCCGTATGCGTACGCGTGCTGATGGAATTAAGGTAATAAGAATCCCGGTAACCCGAGCTGAAATTCCAACTGGCAATGATGTCGCTGTTCGGCACGTTATTCACTACCGGGATGTCATCCGGGTAAGAGCCGCCCACATAGGGCTGCCGCCATTTGAACTGACCAGTAAGCTTGCCGTAATCGAACTTAACCCAGCCGCCCCAGTCGTCTTTATCGACCGTGCCCGAATTATTACGGTCAATGTAGTCGGAAGAGGTGATGGCGGTAAGCAGCCAGGAAGTAGCCGTTTCCTGGTCCGACTTCTGCGTGGCGATGCCGCGGCTGCCCGTTAAGGAATTATCGGTGTGCGTGGCGGTATTGTATGATTGCTCAATGGACTTGCTATAGGTCTTGTGATTGTAAACCGGCAACGAGTAATGATACGTAGTGCCATCCTCGGCCGTAACGGCAAACGCGCCGATGCCTTTGGACGGCAGGCCCTGGCGAAAAGGGTTGTTGGATGCCGTACTGCCCGTGGTAGCCGTTGGCTGGGCAAACTCTAAAAATCCGTTCCCGTTGCCATTGACCGACGCGACATACATGGCTTTAATTTCCTCGTTCGTATACCATTCAACGTGCTTGCCCTGCACCAGCCGGCGAGTGCTGGAAGAAGCGGAGATATTAAGCAGGCCTTTGCGCGCTGATCCAGTACGGTCTGCTCTGGTACCCGCATCGCTCACCAAACGAGGGTCGACGATGGTTAGCGTCCCCCGTTGACTACTGTTCTTATCGCCCTCACTGAAGTCAATTCCTTCGGGCTGATGGGTTGAGCCGCTAGTCGGCACGTACTCGTGGTAGTCATAGCCGTTCGAAATACTGTTCTCATACCGGAAGCCTACTTTGTAATCGTCCAAAAATGGCGTAACCATGTATTTGAAGTGCTTATCGCACTCGTTACGGCCCATTTTGGGGTACGCGATGCTGCCTACTTCGAGTCGGTACGGGCGGATGCTACCGGAAACGCCTTCGCCCATCACGTTGAAATTGTCATGGGCGATGCTGATTGGGCGGGTGCTGGCTTGGTAGTAGCTGGCATCGGTTTTCCTAATTTCCTGGGAGATGTCAGCGGCAGTTTCGTACGTTTCGTTGCCATCATCGTTGCAGACCCGGATGGTCTTGAAGGGCTTGGCCTTGAATGTGGGAGTGTTCGCCCCCGGCGCATTAATCGTTGGCCCGCGTTCGTAGGGCGTGCGTTGGCTGGCAACCCAGTTGTTCGATGCTTTGGTCGGGTCGATGTCGGAGTATTCTGCCGCATTGTAATTGGCCATCTGACTGGAAACAGCTTTGCTCATGTCGTCAAAGTGCAGCGAGCCGTAGGCAAATTCCGTCGAATTATTGTCGAAGTGAACCCAGTAGTTATCATAAAACCAGTGGTGCTCCGTAGTAATCGTGGGTTGGTTCATGAAGCCATTCACTTCCCCCATCCGGCCGACGCCAAACGCGCCCATGCCAACCCCAATGGCTACGGACGACGCGGCCTGAATGCCAATATCCGCTGCTGCTGACAGGCCGGCCGTCGTGCCCAAAGAAGCCACTGTTATGATGGCAGACACCATTTTCACGGGGTCGATGCTTATCCCGGCATCTCCCATTTTGAGGCCCATTACCTCGGCATTCCCGCCATCTTTGTCCCAGCTGTAGCCTGCCAGCCCCAGCAAGTCGACGGACCCGGAATGGCCGGTATTGGAGTTCCAGCCCAAATCGATTATGCCCGGAACCCCTCCGGTCCAGCCGCGTTCCACTTGCTTGGTGTACGTGGATACGTTTGTGTCGTGGTCGGCATCGTCGGCGTAACCGTTTACGCTCCGGGCAATGGCCCCGGGATTCAGGCTCCAGCCCAAGCCGACCCAGGTTGCTTCCTGCTCCAGCTGAATGCCCGCTTTGTAGTTCAGCGGCAGCGAAAAGCTCCGCTCCGGGCCGGGGATGTCGAGCACGGGCACGTTGAAGGAAAAATCCCCCGTGCTCAGGTTCACCATGTCGGTCGAGCCGGGGGCCTCGTAGCTGGTAAACTCGTTCTGGGAAGGCCCCATCATGGCCCAGCTGACGGAAGGCAGCACCAGGCTGCTGATGCTTTCGAGGAGCAGAAAGCAGGCCATGGCCCGCGCCACGCGGCGGTTTCGGAAAATCATAAAAGGCAGACCGTAGAAGTGGAGCAATAAACCGGGAGGAGGCTAGGAGAACGTCAAGGCCGGGATGGCCGCCAAGCTGGCCGCCGTGAAGGGGAAGCGGAGCGTGCCCAGCCCGAAAGCCGTGCCGCGAAAGGTCAGGTGAAAGCCCTGCTCCGGATGGAGTTGGTGCGTATCGAAAATGAGCAGCACCGTGGAGCGGCCCGTGGTACCGTACTGACGGGGGTACATGCTGGCCAACGCGGGCACCGAATCGTGCGGGCTCGTCACCAGGAAGACATCGGCTGCGATGCCGGTGTTGAGGTAAGTTAGCGCCTGGGTGAAGGCCGTGGCATCGGTGGCAAACTGGTTCTCGATGGCGGCACTATCCTTGGCCAGGGCCAGGACGCAATACGTCTTGCCCGCGTAGCTGCGGCGGAGCGAATCAAGCTGAGCCGAAGAAACCGGATGGGGGATGCTTCCTACTTCCTGGGCGACCAGCAGTTCGGTGGGGCGGTACATGCAGGTGATGCTTACCCGGTCTACATGCTGGGTCTGGGTGAGGCCGTGGTCGGGGTCGGCCAGGTAGGCTCGGTATTGGGCCGAATTGAGCGGTGCCGAACAACCCGTCGCCAGCAGTAGGCAGCTACATAGCAGGCCATGGCACCAAGCCAACAAGCGGGAAGATGAATTGATAGCGCGCATTTAGTGGGCTGAAGCTGGATGCTGGCGGTCGTACTGGGCATTGAGTCCTTTCAATACATCGTCGCTGATATCGGTACCTTCCGCCGCGTACACGATGTTGCCGGTTTCGGTAGCCCCGAGAATGAACGCACAGCCCTTCTCCTTGCCGTACTGTTTGATGTAAGCGTTGATTTCATCCAACACCGCTTTCGTCAGGCGCTGATTCTCCTGCTGCGCCTGCTGCCGCACGGCATCACGGTAGCGTAGGAGTTGCTGCTCCTTGCCGGTCCGGGCAGCTGCGGGAGAATTGCTTAACGCTTGTAGCTCGGTGCTTAGCGAATCGACCCGTTGCTGCCAGACCTTAGCTTTGACTTGGAATACCTCGTGTTGAGCAGTTGCTCCGTGGTAGCCTTGCATTAGCTTATTGGGGTTGACGTAGGAAACCGAATTGTTTTGATTGCATGAAGACGCAATCAGCAAACTCAAAAATGAAATATAAATATTTTTTTTCAAAATAATAAGCTAAAAGCGACGTGAATGACTGGAAATATTTCCTTAAGCTTTCTATGCCCTTGCATCAAAACTGGATTAATACAGCAATCAATCAGCGCTGGAAGTTAATATGATATGCCGTAATGAGTCATTGCTAAATACAAAGTAGTTATTACACGATTGCTCATCGGTATCTACTTTTATTGTGTCGCACGCACTATATTTAGCACCAATCAACTTGAGAAACTTCGCTTTAGGCATTCCTATAAAAACTCCATTATAAGTAGAAATGTTATTATCTCTGATGTCCGCGTCAATCCATATTGGAATTTTCGACTTAGTATTAAGGGGATTAAAATTTTTTATTTCTAACCAACTATTGCCGCTAGTAATGGTATACGTCGTATCCGTAAAAGCCGGGTCGTAGGTGTTTTTGGAAGTAACAAAGCTTGTTTTAAAGCCCGGTTTAGACAAATGGATTATGCCAAATTTTGATATCCCAACAACATCTATTATGTTATTGGAAAATCTGTTATTGATGACTAAAATTTTGCAACCATTTTGTTTGCCAATAGAGGGTATTGTACTCTTGGCAGCTTTAGTCATTCTCAATTGATTAGGTCCTTTCGATTCTTGTGGTAAGTGATGAGCTGTTGTTTCATCATTTTTACGACCACAGGAGGCTAGGGCTACTATTGTAGCTACCAAAAATATTGTCTTATTCATTGATTCTCTGTTTTTATCTGCCATAAAACTTACGACTTCCTCTTTGCGCAGGTAGCGCATCAAATTCAGGTACTATTAATCCTGGGTCGACACGCTCGCCGCCTAAAAGAGTTTCTATGTGCAGGTGAATACCGGGAGCTTCTGGAGTCATGCCTGTACTGTGTCCAACGCGGCCAATAACAGTGTATGGGGTTACCCATTGACCATTAATTATACTTGAATTTGAACCTGGCATCATATGCATATACCGAACTACTAACCCAGTATTCGATTGTATATTGACCCTAATCCCTCCGCTATTCCCATCTAATTGATGAACTGCCTTTATTACTCTTCCAGCAAGGATTGGGGTTATGTTCTGCCCTTTGATAGCACCAGCAGTTTTGTATGTTTCATCTAACCCGCCATGTGTATAAATTGAGCCATTTTTACGTGTCCTTGGACGGTTGTATTCATCAGATATTGCTAACTGGCCACCTACCGGCATATAATATCCACTGGCCAACGGAGATTTACTTGTATTGGCTATCGGTTTGGGAATTGAAGATGGATATGAGTTCATAAAAGTTCTAATAGAAGCCTGTAAGATTGGACTCATCACCGCTTTGAGTAATTGAGATGAACCTTCTCTAACTACTGTAGCTCCAGCAGTCTTTGCAACACCTCTGAAACCAACTATATGATTACCCCTCATAACTGGGCCACCACCTCCACAACAGGTTAAACCTCCATCAGGGTCCACTTGCGAGACAGGATTATTACCCATACCCACGTACGGCGAATCAAACTGTCCTTCCGGGTCGTAGCTAGCCCAGCGTCCAATTCGGGAATTATACAAACGCAACTCGAAGCTTTCGAACCCTATCTCCCCATCCTTCTCCGCATACTGCCCCTGGTAACCATAGCGGTAGCGCTTGTTGCCCACGGCATAGTTCAGGCCCACCAGCGGCGAGCCATACGCATACTGGTGCTGCTCCTGCACAATCATCCCCCCCGTCTGCTCCAGGCGCAAGTCGTCGAAGTACACGTCGTAGTTGGGGTCGTCGGTGCCGACGGTCACTTCCACGGTGCCGGCCTGCTGCACGCGCACGGCCGTTTGCAGTGCCTGCCAGGTTTGGGCTGTAGCGTTGTTCAGGTAGAGGTACTGCTCATCTATTTGGTCCTTATTTTCATCGTAGACGCGATAGCGCAACCAGACACGCGTTCCCGTGGTGCGCGCGGCCATGGCCGGGGTCACGGGCTTACGGCCACCCCACCCAACCAGGGCGACTCCGGCGGTCAGGCGGTTGAGCAAGCCCGGACTTGATGTTGGCACGCCGTCTTTCGCCGGTAGGGCAAGCGCAGAGCTAGGTGTCAGCACCGGAATTAGGTGTAAGCGAGCTGCTCGTTCCTCCGGTGAGATGATGATGCCGTTGTGTTCCAGGAAAACCCAGGAGGAAAACGTCAAGGTATCCCCCTTTTCCACGGTCACCGTGCGCCGTGGCCCCTCACTCTGGCCCCCGTACACGGGCGGCGCGACGTGGGCCACATAATCGCTGGGCGTAGTGACTCCTTGGTGAGCACCCTTGCCGAAGTAGTGGCGGGCCGGGTCCAGGTCCTGCCACTGGTCGTTTTCCTGGCTGGCTTCCCTGGTCAGCTCACAACTTGCCGTGACAGTGGTGGTCGTGGGCCGGTGGAACACCACGCGGGCATCGCCGAGGTGGTCGTTCAACTCGTAGCGATAGTCATCGGTGCCGGCCGTGGTGCCATCGTCGAGGTGCGTCAGCACGCCCACCCGGCCGGAGCCGTAAAGGGGGACCTCGCTGCGCTGCACCACGTTGTTGGTCTGCGCGCCCTGCTCGTAAATGCTTAGCACGTTGCCGCTGGCGTCGCGCACGTAGTACGTGGTGCGCACTTGGCCGGCGCTGGTGCCCGTGCCGTAGCTCTTTTTGCTCACCCGGAAGCCCTTGTCGTCGTAGGCAAATTCCACCACGGCCTGCTGGTGGGCCGCGTCGAGGTACACGCCCGTCGTTTTGCCCGTCACGTCGTAGGTCAGGTAGCGCTGCCCCTGCTCGTCGCGCTGCCGGGTCATCTGGCCCAGGGCATCGTAGTCGTAGTCCAACACGGTGGTGCCCGTGGGGCTGCCCCCGCCATGCACGGCGCTCAGGCGGTTGGTTCCCGGCGTGTACTCGTAGCGGAAGTTATCAGTGACCGAGCCTGCTTTGTCGGTGCGGTGCAGGGCCTGCAGGTTGCCATTGGCGTCGTAGCTCAGTCCCCCTTCCCGGTAGGCCTGGGACGGCGTGACGAGGTAGGTCGAATTGGCCGGGGTGCCGGCGATGGCGAGCGCGCCAAAGGTGGACTGCGCCAGCTGGCTCTTGGCATCGTACGCATACACCGATTGATGATTTTCGGCGCTGCCGGCGGTGCGCCACGAGGCGGTGCGAATGGTGCCGTCGTAGCGGAACGGGTTCGCGGCCGTGCTGGAGCCGGCCAGGTTCACGGCGGCCTGGGCCCGGCTCTGGTAGTCGCCGCTAAAGTAGTCCAGCGTCAGGCCGAACAGGTCCTTGGGCCGGCCGTTGCCAGCCGGCGAATCGCCGCCGGGGTCGAGGCGGCCGTTTACGTGGTTGATGCCCTTGAGCCAGCCCTGGAGGGTGTAGGTATAATCCATCCCTTGCAAGCCCTCGGCCAGCTCCACGCGCTTGAGGGGGCCGTGCAGGTAATAGTAATACTTCGCCTGCAAAGTCCGAGCCGTTCCGTCCGTACTGGTGAAGGCTTGGAACAGCCGCTGGGCCCCGTCGTATTCGTAATGGTGGTAAAAAGCGTCGGGTTGCCCTTGTTGGTAAGCCACTTTCAGGACGTTCCCGGCCGGGTCGTAGGTATAGTCAAGGGATTTCACCCCCAGGGCGGCGAAATCCTGCACCATCCATGTGACGCGGCCGGCCTCGTCGTAGCTGTACCACGTCGTTACATTGTCGTTCTGCGTTTTGGAAACGGCCCCGTTAGTGAACTCCTGCAGGCGGCCGCTCACTGTGGTCGCTTCGTCGTAGACCACGAGGTTGCGTTGGTTGCAATTTGCTGCGGCCAGCGCATTGATGGGCATCCGCTCTTCAAGCAGATTGAGCACGCTGGTGCTCGTGGGCATTTGCTCACTGACCACTTCGAGGTAATCCAAGCTGACGTATCCCTCGTGTATCTGGTCTTGAGCCGTGGGGGCACGATCCACTTGGAACAGCAAGCGATTAGCCCCCTGAACGAGCGCTAATTCCACGGTCTTTTCGTCCCAACGGTTCCAGTTCCACGTGGTCGGGAAATATTGGTGGCCGACGTAGCCCGACCCCGTCGTTTGCGCGTTTTGCACATACAACGGAAACGAGCGATAAGGGAAAGTCGGGTCGCCGGCAGCGTAACGGATGCGGACAGAATACGTGCCGGTGGCGGGAACGGTGACGTTGAAGCCCACTTGAGCCCCCACTTGGTTGAAGCTGCCAACAAATCCGGTGCTGTGAAAGCCGCTGCCCGTGCTCAACGCTTGAGCGCCGCCGCCCCGGTCGGTACTGGCTTCGGCCTCGTACACGGTGCGCAGGGGCGTTTGCGGCTGAAAGGTGGTGGCGGTCGTACCCGCGGGGGTGTATTCTCCCGATTCTACGACCCGTCCCACTTCATCGTAGTTGGAATACGAGAAGCGTCCGGTGGCACGTTGCAGGGCGCTTTGGGAGAAGCGGATGCGCCCGTCCTTGGCATACACGTAGTCTGTGCGGCCGGCTTCGTTATTTTCGGTGCTGAGCAGTTGGCCCGTGGTGTTGTAAGTGGAGCGCGTCACGTACTGCAAGCCCGAACTGGCCGGTGACGTTGGATTACTGTTGGGCACGTGAACGGAGTTCCAAATCCGAACTTCGTCAATGGCTCCCACAAAGCTTTCGTAACTGAGAAGCTGCCGACTGCCAATCCAGAGCTCACCACCACGGTATATAATCGCACCGCTGCCTTGATAAGTCGTACCACTGGCTACCCCGTTTAAGTAGGCTGTTACCACGCCGTTATCATATGTGAGGGCGATGTGGGTCCACGTATTGAGGGGAGCGGTGATAGTGGTCGATACCCAATCCACTGCCGCTGTGGCATTGTTAAAATAACAGCGAATGGACCCGTCAGGAAAACGGGCGACCTCGTACTCGTATTCCTTGTTGACAATAATTTCCTGTTTATCCAACGTCGGATAGATCCACGCCTCAATGCTCAAGGTGGTGCCCATGCGCAACGCCGGCGGGTCGCCAATGCGCACGTAATTGGAGCCATTGAACACCAAACAGCTCCCTCCCGCCGGTGAAGCGGGAATACCTGCTGGAGCAGCTGCCGTGCTCCAGGCTGGGGTTCCAACCAACGTGCCGGTCAGGCCATTGCCCGACTCGTCGCCAGTGACCAAGCCGGTTCCCTCGTTCAAGGCCCAGTGCCCCGTTTGCTGCGTGGACGCTGTCGTGGGGGGCTGCTCATCGCCCGGCTTCCGGGCAAACACCACATCGTCGAAGTAGATGAATTGGTTGGGCCCGGCATCCGATTCAAAACCGATGTCGCATTGGCCCGTGCTAACGACGATGTCGTCTATTTTCACCAACGTCCACGCCCCGGCCGGGCCATTTGGGGTTGCCGGAATGGTCGTGTACAGCAAGCCGCCAAAATTGCGGGCCAGCAGAAACGCCTTGTTTTGTCCCCCGCTGCCCTTGACCCATGCCTGCAGGGTGTAATGCCCGTTGGGGATGTTGGCAATGACTTGGTGCGTAAACGCGTAATACGCGGCATTGCGGTAGTGCGTGCCGTGCAGGGCACCGGTATGGGGGCCGCCGAATGCCTCGGCAAAAACCGCCCCGCCATCGCCCAGGGTTTGCCAGCTCGGCCCGGGGGCACCCGGTTGGGGGGATTCATCAAAGCTCGGGTCTTTGACAAGGTTATTGCCCGCCAAGCCGTTGGGGGCCACCGTCGCGACGGCTCGGCCGGCATCGTCGTAGTACGTGTAGCTGAAATTGCCGTACTCGGCGGAGTAGTTAAACCCCTGGGTTTGATCCGCCGCCGTCGCGCCGGGCAAGGACACCAACCGGTAGAAGCCGGGCAGCAGGTAGGCCACTGCGGAAGTACTGGTCTGCACGGCGACGTCAACGCTGTCGAGGTAGCCGCTGCCGCTGGTCAAGCTAACGCCCGCTCCGCCATTCAGGTTGAGGATGCGCACCCGTCCGCTCATGGTAAAGGTGAGCGGGTGTTCGCCCGTCGCCGGGATGTGAATGTCGAGAAAGGCCGGGGCGTCCGGACGGGTCGGGTCGGTGCTGATGAAGCCGGAGACGGGCATGGCCGGGTACTGGGCACCGGTGAGGCAACTCACCAGCGCCTGCCCCTCTTTGTTGGCCACGACGATGCTTTCGCGCCCGTCCGCGTCCACGCGAATGCTTTTGGTGCCCTGCCGCCGCAGGGGCACCGCGTTGTTGCTGCCGGGCACGAAATGGTGCCGCAGCGTGGTGTAGTGGTCAAACTCGTTCAGCAGCGGAATCTCCCGCCCCTTGGCTTCGTGGCCGCTCCCCAGGCGAAAGGCCTCGCCCGGAGCGCCCGCCCGCTTGAGGCCGCCCAGCGGGCCCTCGGCGGGCGTCGCCAGGCTGAAGGGGTAATCCGTCGCCGGCGTCAGGGGTTCGAGTTGGTTGTCGGTGCTGTAGTAATAGCCGAGGGTCCCGAGTGTGCGCACGTCCAGGCCGTCGGGGTTGGCGGCTTTGGACCCTTCAAAATTGGTGTAGTCATACGCTTTTGGGGCCGTTGGATTAACGGCGACAAACTGCTCTTTGTAAGCGAAGGCTTGGTTATTGGTCGGGGCAGCCAGGGTCTGCCCCACGGGCTGTCCGCCGCTGCTGTAGAGGGTTTCGCTGGCAAATACGTGCGGATTGGCCCGGCTGCGGGCCTGCGCCTGGGTGGCGCGGCCCAGGCCGTCGGTGAACTGCTTGGATTCGGCCAGGATGTTGCCGGCATCGTTGCCGGACCCGTCGTAGGTCCGCTCGACCGTCCAGTTGCGGTTCAGGTCGTCGGCCGGGGCCGACGGTGGGGTGTACACGGAGGCGGTGCCAGCGGTCAACAACGCCGCTTCGCCGGGCGTCAAGGCCCGGTCGTACACCCGCAAGTCGTCGTAGTAGCCGGCAGCGGGCAGCCCCTGGTTGACCGTCGACCCCAAGGCCAGGTTTCGCCACGGGGCCGGCATGGTCATCCCGCTGCGGGATGCGATGAGTCGGTCACCCCGGTAGTCACCCTTGTAAAGGGCGGCTGCCCCCCGATTGAACGTGAAGGTAAAGTGCTGCCACTTCTGCTCTTCGAAGGTGCCTTGGGCGGTCTCCAGCCAAGTGCTCTGATCCGTGCCCACATAGATACGACCCGTGGAGGTGGTGTGGAACAAAAAACCGCTCCACGGGTCGCTCTCATCCAGGCTGGCCCCCACGGCTTGCGTGAAGTTGCCCACTGTTCCTTGATCGGCGTAGACCCACCAGCTGACGGAAAAAGCCGTGGGCTGCCACGCCAGCGGCACCTGAACGGCCGCGCCGGCCATGAGAAGCCGCACCCCCCGCCCAATTTTGCCATTATCGTGCCATTCGGCTCTGTTTACTAATTGCCCTGCTTTACCGGCCCCGGATGCATCAAATGCGCGCGTTCCGGTTTGTTCATCGAATTGGAGCCAAGCGACTAGTCCATTGGTAAGCGCACCTGCTCCTGGCGTTTGGGCAAAGGCGGCAGTGGCCAGGAAAAAATAAAACGCAACAACGCCAAAGCGTAAAAAGTGCTTCATGCAAACGTGGGTAGAACGTGAGCGACAAGACAGAAACCTAGATTTCCTCAGAGGAATCCGGACCCGCAATATGAGGAAGCGATGCCGGTGTGGAAAGATACCGTAATGCCTCAGTGCAGCAAAAGTAGAAGAAGTTAGCTCTTACGCAATAGAAATCGGCGCTATTATTTTCTTGAATTTTATACATTACCCACTGGGGGAGGCCATGCGTGGGTAAAGTGAAATGTCCATTTATTCGACCAACGCCCAGGCCTTATTCGAACTTTTAACATATTATTTTATATAAATGATCGGCATACCCTTGCCTGATAACGATGGGTGTTATGTGTGGTTAGTATGTGTCTCAACTTTCAGTTCAGGACCTTCCAGGCCAACTGGGAAGGCAACTAGAGAGAGTACACTTACCTGAACAATCAGTACGAATCACTATTTACTGGCAATCAACAGTTTGTTAAGTACTAAAAAGTACACACTGCCCCCACCCGAATACCCTTTTATACCCCCTAGCACTAGGCGCGACAGCGACTTGATGACACTCTAAGCAACTCAGATTTTTATGTTCTTCTGTACTGAAGTAGATCTGAACCTTAAGATAGTAAGACACCAAAAGTGTAGTCGATATACTCGGACTAGAGTTAGCTCCAACACCAAAAATGTAGTCGATACACACCAAAGTTGTAGTCGATGCATTTACAAAAGAGCCTCTTTCTAGCATCTAGAGGCAATATTTTACGAAAATCACTTTTCTAATGAGCTTCCGCACTTGGTGTCAGACTACTTTCACCAGCTGGATTGTCCGGATTTAAAATCCTTAAAAGTCAAGCTACAAAAAACTAGCTGTTTATTCTTTTTATAATCTCTTTATAGTAGTTTACGGTGCTCGTAACCATTTGACATACAGTTATTTATAGAGGGTATCGACTACACTTTTGGTGTGTATCGACTACACTTTTGGTGTGTATCGACTACACTTTTGGGGCGCATCAACTACACTTTTGGTGTGAACTGTAGATATAACGACTACACTTTTGGTGTGTATCGACTCATTTAATGATATTTTGTAGTCGATACGGTTTTTTCACTGTATATTTGAGTCTCGCCAGTCATCACATACTACCAGATGGTCCCCTCTCCTACCCTAGTTACCCACCCACTAGTTGTACAGCATAATGCACTAGTTAATGCGCGCTTCGACCTAAATACTACCGAGGCGCGGATGTTTCTTGCCATGCTAACACGCATCAAACGAGATGATACATCCTTTACCAAATGCGAGTTAAGCGTGCGAGAAATACTCGACCAAGGCTCTAGTCAGAACTATGGTCATGTGCGGAAGGTATTGGAAAAGTTTGCCAGCAGACTGATTACGATCGAAACCTTGGACACAGGCGGAAAGCGTATGAAACAGCGCACCTATTCGGCAATCCCTCTGCTAGCGAGGGCTGATTATATTGAAGGTGAAGGACAAATCGTACTGCGTTTCAACGATGAGTTGCACGATTACCTCTTGGAACTGCACGATAACTTCACAAAGGCTCAACTTACGGAGCTCATGAAGCTGAAAAGTGCTGCTTCTTACCGCATCTATTGGCTCTTACGCGAATATGCTGCGTTTGGAAAGCGTACTATGCAACTCGATGAGTTAAAATCAATCCTAGGTCTTTCTGAGGGGTATGACCGGTTTAATAACTTCCGTGCCCGAGTCCTTGAACGAGCCAAAGAAGAACTGGCTGAAACTGACTTGCCTTTTACTTACTCTACCATCAGCAAAGGGCGCTTAGTAACTCATATTGAGTTTCTGTTCAAGCCTATAGAATCTGCGACTTCAAACGTATTCGCCCAACTGCCTGGTGCACCTATTAGTGAATGGGCAACAGCGGTATTGGCTGCTGGCGTATCGCCCGGTAGTTTACTACAGATTCAAGAGCGTGTGAGTGCAGGTGATTATGATGAAGGTTACGTGCACTATGTACTAAATACTGTAAAGGCTCAGGTAAAAATTGGGAAAGTCAAGAATGAAGGCGGTGCTGTTTTCAAGGCCTTGACCGATGGTTATATGTTGCAAGCCTACCGCAAATCCCAGCACACTGTGACCCCACCTAAGGCAAAGGTCAATCCTGCAATAGCTTCTAAGCGCAAGAAGCTGTTAAGCGAACTAGAAGATGCTCACGGCAGCTTACAATTTGTGAAAACTGCTGTTATCTATACTGAAGAAACTCGGCCAGATGTAATCGCGCGCGTGCAGGAAGTCATTGCGAATTTAGAGCAACAGTTAAAGCAAATAGGTGGGTAATCTCTTATTGATTAATGTTAGTGAAATTCTGAAAATCAATACGATGCTTATATAAAATGCACCTAAAAAGAGGTTTTGTTTTACACCTTTTTTTAGGTGCAAAACAAAACCTCTTTTTAGGTGCTAAACCTCACCCATTTTTGTACTTCTTCTTTTCCCGGTCTAATTTTTCCGCAATAGCTTCTAAAATCCAATCTTGGGTAGATATGCCAAGCTTAGGGCTTGTCGGCTTACGAGGTCGTTTGGCCCTTACGTCATCAATGCTAGCTAAGGTCTCCGCAGTGATTTTGATGTTGAAGTTCTTAAGTTTAGTAAGCGCTGAGGGCGCTGTTTCTACTGATGAGCTACCTCGATTGATGATTGCCTCAATCTTCTTCTCATCTATTTTATTTGGAACTGGGGATTGGTGTACCGCAGTGTTTTTTCGGGGGGGCGGTGAAACGGCCATTAGTTCTATTAAGCAAGGTGGGTAACATGATGGAATAGGGCATCCAGTTCACCAATCGCTTTTTCATCTGGTGGTGTGGACTCAAAAACCGATAACCCTTTGCTGGCAGCTGTGGCAAATGCTTTACGGCTAACCAATGGAAAATCCACATAATTCAACTCTGGATTTTCGCGTAACACCTCAGTTGCTTCATTATTGTCAACTCCCCTTGTGTCGGCTTTGTTGAGGAATGAATAAATCTGTAGAGGATTGGCTCTACCAGGCTGCACCTCGTTCAACAAGGCCAGAACCTTAGATAAGGTCCAAATTTCGTAGCTTCTTGGTGCAAAGGGCAATAAATAGATGTCAGATACAAATAGTGCTGCTCGCTGGCTCGCTGTATCACGTCCACCAGTGTCTATAACAATATGGTCGTACTTCGGTCGCAGTTGCTCAATTTGCCGGCGAACTGCTCCGCCAGTGAGTTGAACCAAAGTATAACCTAACTGGCCTTTACGCGTCTCATCACGCCATGCAGTAAAGTCAGATGCTGACTCTTGCTCATCGGCATCCACCAATAATACGTCAGTTCCTTGACGAGATAGCCAAACAGCTAAGTTTGTTGATATGGTTGTCTTTCCTGTACCACCTTTGATTCCTCCAACAGTGAATATCATGCGGTTAACGTTTTAGATAAGGTGTGATTTAAGGTGTGGAAACGCATCTAGATTACGGTGTGCAATAACACCTCTAATCTTGTATGATGGCCAAAAGTAAAGATTTCAGACGAGTTAACAGCAACCTTTGATCATGCTTGTTGATATCAGTATATCCATAAGGTCCAAAAAGCAAAGAGGATTGATTTATCGGAACGCTGAGTCAGTTGCAGTTGAGTCAGTTGCATATAATGCGTTATCGGCTTTGATGATGCACTACCTACCGCTCTGCTGAACGCTTCATCCGCCATAATCCATCTACTTTTCCCAGGTTCTCTGACGACCGCAACCAGTCGCCGCGGCAGCGCAAGTGGGTGAACCGGTTCGCGTTAGTGCTCTTTATTCTCGCGGCCCTAATGGGCTTAGCAGTTAAGTGCCTGCCCTCGCTAATCCTTGCAAGGAGATGTGAGTCTATGCTGCAATAGCAGATTTTATAAGTCCTCTGGATTACATTGCTGAAGAGGGACTCATCATTGTGAGGCCGTTATTATCCATCTTACTATATTTTGACTGATAATCATATTGTGATGATTGTCAATATGGTTTATAGCAAAGTACAGGTGTGTATTTAGGTGTGAAAATACACCTTGTTAAAGGTCGATAATTACACTCGTAACTAGGTGTTAAAACTTGATTTTGAGTGAACATGCGTTATAAGGTTTTAGCCTTCCTAGCCCCTTATCAAGGGCTTTAAGTAGGTAAGATCAACTTTACATAACTCCGCTTCTGGGACGTGGTGTGGTACCTAGGGCGAAGTGCAGAGCAGCCCGGCGAGCACGGCCTTGGCCGGATCGCCGCGAAACTGGCTGAGCAGCCCCCTTTCCCCGTTCTATTTCCCCCATTTTCCCAGTTTTTCCCAGTTTTTCCCAGTTTTTCCCAGTCGTTTTACACAGTCCGTGCCAGACCAAATTCCCTGCAAATTGATTATAAGCAATTAAATGTCAATAATATATAGTGCGTGTTAGGCGTCGTGGCTGGCTTGTCCAACGCGGGTGGGAAAGTGGGAAGCCGGGAAACAGAAAAAGAGGGGGACCCGGCATATATTTCACAAAAAGGGGGTGAAAAATACATTGTGCTAAACAGTAAAGTTTTTGTTTGTTTTTATCTGCGCTCCACGCCGCGATCGATCTGTGGCGTCGCCCTACGCGCCGGGCAACCCGGGCAGGGATGGCGGCACCCTACCGGAGATAACAAAAAGGGGTAACGGCTCAAAAAAATGACTGTATGTCTATACAAATCAGCAGTTTATGCTGAAAAACCGCTTTTATGCCTTTTTTCAGCATAAAGGCGAGCGGAAAGAGCCGATTTTGTGTTTCCCACTTTTCCACTTTCCCATTGCCTGGCAATGAGCACATTGT
This sequence comes from Hymenobacter artigasi, assembly GCF_012275535.1. GTDB lineage: Bacteria > Bacteroidota > Bacteroidia > Cytophagales > Hymenobacteraceae > Hymenobacter > Hymenobacter artigasi. The sequence goes on from NZ_JAAVTK010000025.1 coordinate 41,735, forward strand.
GGGAGGGGGTGGAAAACCCAGGCTCCCACTTTCCGGCCCGGGGATTGCTGGCCTCACGGCCGGGGCCGGCAAGAGGGGAGGGGCCCAGACAACGGCCGCTCAACGGGAAACCACCGTCGCCAAGGGGCGAAACGTTCGTTCCTTACATACCAAATTCACCGTTTTCCTGAACGGTGGCTACCTTGCCGAGAAACCTTTTGCGCCAATGCCTCCCGAAGAACTGACCGAATTTTGGCGCACGCGCGGCGTGGCCCTGCATTGCTACGGGCCGGAAGCGACGGCCTCTTTGGGCCTACAACCGGCCACGCGGCACTTCTTGGCAACCCAGGGCCTGCCGCCCGATTCGGCGCCGTTTCTTGACTTTGACACGGTCTTGGTGCCCGTTGGCCGCCTGTACCGCTTGGGAGCCGGGTTCGACCACTACATTCGAATCGGCTCCGATGGCGCGGGCAACCCACTTGTTTTGAATACAGCGGCGGACGACCGCGTGGAAGTGCTCGACCACGAAGCTGATTTTTTGCCCCAGTACGTCAACCAGTCGCTGCCGGCCTTTGCCGCGTCGCTGGTAGCCTACACCCGCTTTGTCCAGGAGGTGCAGACCACCCGAGGAGTGAGGTGGTCTAGATAATCTGGACAGAACAGGGTGGTATCTTTCCTTCGTCATGAAAGACCCTATAAAACCCGACAAACGCCGCAAGTATGATGCGGCCTTCCGTGCCGAGGCCCTGCGCCTGGCGGAGCAAAGCCGTTCGACTCAGGCCGCCGCGCGGGCGCTCAATATTGACCCCAAACGCATTTACCACTGGCAGAAAGCCGCCCAAACGCCGATTGCGGCCGCCTTGGGGACGGCCCTGGACCCGGACACGGCGGTCGAGTTGCGCCAGTTGCGGGCCCTGGCCCGGCGGCAGGCGCAGGAACTGGACATTTTAAAAAAAGCCATCGCCATCTTCTCGCAGACCGAGACCCCATGAGCCGCTACCGCTTCATCGCTGCCGAGCGCGGCCAGTATCCCGTGCGGCGGCTCTGCCAGGTGCTGGGCGTGCCGGCCAGTGGCTATTACGCCTGGCAGGCGGCGCAACAGACGGCGGTGGGGCCCTCAACCCCAACGTGGGAAACGGCGCTGGTCAAGGTCTTCCGGTACCATAAACGCCGCTACGGTACCCGCCGGCTACAGGTGGTCCTGCGCCAGGATGGGCACTGGGTGGGCCGCCAGCGGCTGCGCGTGGCCATGCGCCGGCAGGGCCTGCACGCCCTACAGCCCAAGGCCTTCACCCCGCGCACCACCGACTCCACCCATGGCCTGCGCTGTGCGCCCAACCGGCTGCTCGACCAACCCAAGCCCACCCAGGCCAACCGCGTCTGGGTCTCGGATATTACCTATTTGCCGCTGGCCAACGGCTGCTGGGCCTACTTGTGTGCGTTCCAGGACCAGTGCACCAAGCACGTCGTCGGCTGGAACGTGGGGGACACCATGCCCGAGGAACTGGTGACCACCGCCTTACAGCGGGCCTTCCTCTCCCAGCCGCCCACCCCGGAACTACTCGTGCATTCCGACCGCGGCGGGCAATATTGCGGCAAGGCCTACCGCGCCCTGCTCCACCAGCACGGGGCGGTGCGCTCGCAGAGCCGGCGCGGCGACTGCTACGATAATGCGCAAGCCGAAAGCCTCTGGTCCCGACTCAAAACGGAGGTGCTCGAACTCCGTGAATGGCCTGTTTTTGCCGACCTGGCCGACGCCCAGGCCAGCGTCGCCGACTATTTTGACTACTATAATCACGAGCGCCTGCACTCGAGCATCGGTTATCAGACGCCCTATCATACTCACCAACAGCTTCTTCAAACTACTGCCCTAAACTGTCCAGCCTAAATGGACCACCTCAGGTTTCCCTATCGCCCTTGGTTTGCAATACCAATAGCACATCATATAGCTCTCAACTGAACACAGCGCGTTCAAGCCACCACCGTTTCAGTAAACGAGTCTGCTTAGAGTAAGTAGCTTTGGTCATGGGCATTTATTCCGAGTCCATTTTCTTCGAGCACCGCGTGCCGACGGCCGCCGAGCTCGTCACGGCCCTATGTCGCCATACCGGCGAAGCGGTGCTATTTGACGCAGCCACGGACGTGCTTTCCTGCCGCGCTACCGGCGAAGCCTTTTGGGCGTATGCCGACGAGGCCGACCGCACGTGGCTCTTGCGGAATGTGAACCTCGACGGGGGCTACCTCTGGGAAGCGTCGTTGGCAGTCCTGCAACTCCTGGGGGCCAGTGGACCAATCCGCATTTTACGCAACCGCCCTCCCTCCCAGTGTGGGCCTATCAACCCTGGCAACTAGCCAAGAAAGACTATAACAAGCGATATAAGGAGCATTTTCTTTGGCTGGCCGGCAGCGGGTTGCTGCAGCGGGTATGGAAAGCCGCATATCAAACGCAACGGGTTCCGTGGCTGACCCATGAGCAAGCCTGTCAGCAAGGGCTCGGGTGGAAGTAGCGGAGTGAGTTTGTAATGCCAATTAATGGCTCGTTCAACGTCGTACCGTTTGGGTAGACTAATTGAAGCAGGAGCAAGAGGTTCTAATAAAACACCTTCTTAGTTTTCCCATCGATGTATTCCCGATGTTCAACTGCCTTTAATTGGCCGTTGCGGTCTGGCGTAAACGTTATCACCGTCGAATCAGGAATCACCCACCGTCTATCCTGCCATTGTCGAACGCCCCGTGGACCATGGTTCCGCATTTTGAAAAGCAGATAGGGACCGTTGACGGCATACGCTCCCGTTGTTCTAACCTCCCCTTGACGGGTAATGCTTTTTAGAAAACCACTGCACGGTTGCTTTGCACCGGAATTGGCGCGTGTGACCGTGAAGTAGGTATTGTCGGCATCATCGTCATGCGCATAGGATGTTTTGAGGGCAATGTCGTAGCGGTACTTGCCGACGAGTAGGTGGCGAGCGGGACTTGTCTTCCATGTCAGGCCCCCACCATCGAGCACAACCACAGAGAGCAAATAGATTAGAAGCCTCATAGCGTCCAATGTAAGACTCGGTTTACTAAACCACTAGCAGGGGCTCAGAATAAATGGCCCGTAAGCTACTGCAGCACTTGGTGAGTTTATGAAACTCGTCTACGAATCAACGTTTACGAAACGTGCCGATAGGATGAGTTTCGTAAACTCGGCGGCCTCCAAAAAACGGCCCGGAAAGGCAGGTTTTTCGGGCCGTTTTTTTACACCGTTTTTGGGAGGGCTCGCGGTTCACAAAACTCATCCCTGAAGGGTCGTTTATTGAACTCATTAATTGAACCAGTTTTTTGAACTCCGACTGCTCCACTGGCTGCTAAAGCGAGTTGGTTAGCGGCCGATGAGCCAAGCGAGCCCAATCTTGGTTAGAAATGAAACGCAGCGGTATAAAGCACGTAGCGGGGAGCAGGTTTTGGAATCGTCGGGCCAGACGCCATGTATTCGGCTTTTATCCGGAAGCACCGCGTGGCAGCCTGTTGCGGCAGGGTCGATGGATAGGCAATGACGATGGTTTCCCGGCGCTTCTGCGACGACACGTAGGGCGTAGAGTATCCATTGGGCGGGTTAACCCGATGAAGCACGTTTTCCAGTACTCGACCCCATTCGCCGGCTGAAGTCTGCATTTCTAAACTGTATTTGTAGACAAAATTGCGCTTGCATGAACGCGTAACTACGAGCTCTGCCCGATGCTTCGCGGCATCTAAGCGCCCAATACTAAGCGTCAGGCAGCTGTTTGGCTCCCCGGCCAAGCAGGTAAACATGCAAACGAGAAGGGTGAGGTTCATAACGAGCGTTATGTTTTTTCTTTTCGCAGATGGCGCCAACTGGAGACGACCCCGTAGGTTCCCATGACAAAGATGCCCACCCACGCCCAGTTCTCACCTTTACTGTAATAACCGGGAATGAGAAATACATCGGGATAAGCGTCTAGGTGTTGCAAGAGCATGGTGCTGCCTTTCCGAAGGTCGTCGCAGTCCGCTCGACCCACCTTTAAGGAATGCTCGCGGTCCCGAAAGGTGAAGTGAAAGGAGCGGAAGTGGGCAGACGTATTGCAGTTGGTACGCAAGACTTGAACAGGGACAAGCTGCCCAGCCATTGCCACTTCTCGTTCGGCTTTTTTCCTAGGGAAAACAGCGCAACACAGCACGAGCATCAACGCTGAACCTATCAAGTTGAAGCGGTGCATAGAGGCTGTTAGGGCAGGAACAAGAGGGTATTTCGCGCAAGGTGGCTATAAAAATAGCCGTTCATTCAAACGGTGATTTTGGTTAGCAGCCGTTCAAAATTGCGAGCTTATTTCGTCACCTACTGCCCCGGTCTACTTCCTGCCGCATCCGCCCCGCGCCGTCTCACCCAGTGCCAGTAGAGCCCGCCGTAGAGCGCCCCGGCAACGGCGTAATTGACCAAGTCCACCGCCCGGTGGGTGCTGAAGTGGGGAATGGTGGGGGTGGGAAAGTGCCGGTTGTATTCGTTGAGCATCAGCGCCCCGGGCACGAGCACGGCCAGCAGCGCGCCTATCGTCAGGCTGTGGCCTAGCGCCGGGTGCCGAATCCCGCCCAGGGCTAGCCGGTGCAGGCCCAGCACCGGCCCGTACACCCACCACCCGTAAAAGACGAGGATAAACCAAGCATAGAAGACCATGCCGCCCCCGCCCAAACTGAGCCCGCCCACCAGCGCCGGCCAGCCCAGACAGAGCAGCACGGTAGCCAACAGGCGTAGCAGGCGAAGAAACGTCATGGCCCGAAAGATAAGACCCAGGGCCCGCTGCCAAGCACGGACGCTTGCTTATTGTCGGTTCACCCTAACGGTGGCAAGGTAAACGCGCGCTGTTCAGTTGAAGGAGGGTTACTTTGAAGAATCATGTTCAGCCGTCTCCTTCACGCAGTAAGTACCCCGTTCGCCGTTTCGCTACTCGCCATCGGGCTGGTCGGATGTCAGCAAGGGGAGCCCCATAAGGTAGCGGTCAAGCCCTTGGTAGATTCTCATTGGATAAGCACCGATAGTTTGATGCAACTCGCTATTGGCTCAACTGCCTTCGCTATCACACAAGGCGGCCTCACCGAAGCGGAACCCTACCGACTCCTTGAGAACAACCAACTACTTATCGGCACGGATACCGTTGAATTGTACCTCACTAGCAAAGGAGCCTTGTCGCTGGAGCCGACCAGCCGCGCCGTGAGGGAGGCGGAGTCCATCCGCCTCATTTACGCCCTCCGATTCACTCAACTCCCACACTAAGCGGTTAGAAAAAGTCCGGCGAAAATGCCCGTCGGTCTAGTCTACTTTAACGGTGGGTCGGTAAACGCGGCCATTTAGTTTAAGGAGGGGGTTGTTTGGCGCTCGGCACAAGGGCTTAGCTCCGCCTCTACTCTGAGCCCAGAACTCACGGCCTACAGGAGCCCGAAATTTCATGTCCTCGACTCGCACCGCGCTCCTGCCGGGTTCCCTTACTTTGCTGCCAGAAAGGCCAGCACGGTTTGGTTGAACAGCGCCGGGTTCTCCTGCGGCGCATAGTGCGTGACGCCTTTCAGGATGACCACCTGAGCACCGGGAATGTGCGCGGCGATGGCTTTGGAATGCGCTTCCTTGATAATATCCTTCTCGCCGGCCAGCACCAACGTGGGCGCTTTGATGGCCTCGATTTCGGCGTAGCTCATGTGTGGCTCGGTGAGGACCAGGGTAAGCAGACGCTTATTTTTTAGGTCCCCTTTCTTATCCAGCAGCTTCTGGGCCTGCTCGCTCTGGCGCAGCATCTTGCCGTCCACGGTTTCGGCCGAAGGATACAGGTTGGCTCCCATCGTGACGAGCTTGTGGACGTACGTAGGGTAACGGAGCGCCATAAGCAGGCCGGTGTTGCCGCCATCGCTCCACCCCAGGACGTTCGCTTTCGGCAAGCGCAGACTGTCGAGCAAGGCCTTCATGTCGTCGGCAAATAACTCGTACGTGAGCCGGGCCGTGAGCGTATCTACGCTCTTCCCCTGGGCGCGGGTGTCCACAGCAATCACGTGGTAATGCTCCGCTAGGTCCTCAATCTGCCTGCTGAAGGAATGGATGGACTCCCCGTTGCCGTGCAGCAAGAGCAAGGGCTCGCCCGTGCCGTAGGTTTCGTAATAAAGGTTTACCCCCTTCAACTGGCAGTACTTACCGGCCGCCTTGTTGCTGCCGTAGGGCAGCGGCACTTTCACCAGCCGGTTGCCCGATAGGGTGAGGCGCAACGCCTGGCTCTGGTCCATGCCCTGGCCCGCCACCAGGTCGGCCACGACGCCAGCGGGCAGTTGGCCTTTCAGTTGCGGGTCCAGGACATAGCCGGCCAGCGGCGTCCGGGAGTGCTCAAAATCGCTGTTTTTAAGCGGCACATGCTGCCACGTCTGGTCAGGGGCCTGCACTTGCAGCACTAAATTATCGAAGAAAAAGCGGCCGTTTCCTTCCAGCCCGGTGTACAGATAGACGAGGTCGGCTTGCGGGGCCAG
>NZ_JAAVTK010000026.1 GCF_012275535.1 Hymenobacter artigasi
CGAACTTTGTAGTTCGCGTCCCCGCGCCGTCAGCGTAGTTCTAACGGCGCGGGGACGCGAACTACAAAGTTCGCGCTACTGCCTGCTGGCCTCCTGAGCTGTACCTAAACCCTAAATCTGCTCTAAATAAAATCCAAGCATTTCCACCTAATCCCACCTTAGACGGAATAATCTTAATACGTTGGACTTGTTGGTTTTTTTGTATGGTTGGTTGGGGTATCGGCCTACGGCTTCTACATCTACAAGTGCAAGCAAAAGGCCGAGCAGAGCACCAAAGACTACTTGCTGACCGAAGGCTCGCTCACACGTTGGGCCATTAAATAGACCGCTGCTATAGGTAAGGTTTCAGTGCCTTCGAGCGCGTAGTGTGCTTAAGGCGACGAATGGCCTTTTCCTTTATCTGCCGCACCCGCTCGCGGGTCAGGCTGAACTGCTCGCCAATCTCTTCCAACGTCCGCGCCGCGTGACCATTCAGCCCGAAGTGGAGCGTCACGACGTCCGCCTCGCGCAGGGTCAGGGTCGAGAGGGCCCGCTGAACCTCTCGGCGCAGGGAGTCGTCCAGCAAGCCGGCATCGGGGCTTTCTGCGCCCTCATCTTGCATCACGTCGAGCAGGCGGTTTTCCTCGCCCTGCACGAAGGGCGCATCCATCGAGACGTGGCGGCCCCCGATTTTGAGCGTTTCCGCCACCTCGGAGGTACTCAGTTCCAGCAGCTCGGCAATCTCGTCGGGCGAGGGTTCCCGCTCGAACTTCTGCTCCAGCTCCGAGAACGAGCGGCTGATTTTATTCAGCGAGCCCACCCAATTCAGGGGCAGGCGCAACATGCGGCTCTGCTCGGCCAGGGCTTGCAGGATGCTCTGGCGAATCCACCACACGGCGTAGGAGATGAACTTGAAGCCCTTTGTCTCATCGAAGCGCTTGGCCGCTTTAATCAGCCCCAGGTTGACTTCGTTAATGAGGTCACCCAGGGTCAGGCCCTGGTTCTGGTATTGCTTGGACACCGAGACCACTAAACGCAGGTTGGCTTTGGTCAGCTTTCCGAGGGCCATCTGGTCGCCCTCGCGAATGCGCTGGACGAGCTCTACTTCCTCGTCTATCGACACCATTGGAAGCACGAAGATGCGCAGAATCCCGGGGGCGGCCAATAAGCGGGGCCAACTCCCACGGCCAGCCGTTCGGAGCGCCCGTGGGACGTGCATATGGCAGGCGTAGCAAAGCCGGAAAAACAAAAAGCAGCGGGTCGTCGGGCCCGCTGCTTGTGCTAGGTGGAGGAAACAGCGGGGCTTAGTAGCCCTTGTTCTTGAGCAGCCATTCCTGCATTTCCTTAATTTCCATCATCTGGGAGTCGATAATCTGCTGGCCCAGGGCCTTGGTTTCCGCGTGTCGGCCCAGGTCCAGAATGGCCTGCGAGGTTTCGATGGCGCTCTGGTGGTGGTCCTGCATCAGTTGGGCAAAGTCGCGGTCGGTGTTGCCGGTAATTACCCGCAGGTCGTTGGCGCGCATCATCTTGTCCATTGCCATCTGCTGACGCGTGTTGAAGGCCGGCACGAGCGGCGCTTCAACCTTATGCCCGGCCAGGAAAGTGTTGAAGCGGGCAATTTCGGCTTGCTGGGCGGCAATAATGCGGGTGGCGAGGTCGCGCATCTGCGTATCCTTGCCGTTTTTGAGCTCTTCCTGCGACATGTCGATGGCCCCTTTGTGGTGCATTACCATCATCATGGAGTAATCCTGGTCGGGGTCCTGCGTTTTGGGCATCGCGTCCATCATCTTCATCATATCGTGCATGATGCTCATCATCGTGTTCTGGTCGTGGGCCTGCACTGCCAGGCTATCCGAAGCATCCTTGCTGCACGAGGTAGAGGCGAGCGATACGGAGGCCAGCGCCAGGGCCAGGAGGGGAAGGCGGAATAACTTTTTCATAAAATCGGATTGTGATAAGGTTTTACTGAGTGCTGAAACGGCCAGCCTCGACCCCGGATTTATACCAATCCGCCTTTGACTTGCATAATTTTTAGCGTACCCACTCCGTGCGCTATTCCGCTGGTTGGACCTAAACCAAAAAAGGCAGCCCGACCCGGACTGCCTTTTTTGGTGCACCAGCGCTGCCATGAGCGGCTACTTGTTGCGCGTGAGCCAATCCTGTAGCTCTTTAATCTCCTGGCGCTGGTCGGCAATAATGGCCTGGGCCAGGGTGCGGGTCGTGGTTTCGCGGCCGTGCACCAGCAGGGCTTCGGAGTTGTCAATAGCGGCTTGGTGGTGGTCCACCATCAGCTGGGCAAAGTCGTAGTCGGCCCGGCCCGTGATGGTGCGTTTATCGCTGCTGGCCATCATCTTGTCCATGTTGGTTTTCTGGAGCTGGCTGAACTGCGGCACCAGGGGCTGCCGGGGCTGATGGCCGCTAAGGAAGGCGTTGAACTGCGTGATTTCGGCCTGCTGGTTGGTAATGATGGTTTGAGCCGTCGTTTTCATTTCCTGGTTCGTGCCGCTTTTCAGCTCTTCCTGAGCCATTTTAATGGCCGCCTCGTGGTGCAGTACCATTTGGGAAGCATAGTCGTGGTCGGGGTCCTGGGTTTTGGCCTGGGCGTCCATTTTCGTCATCATGTCCATCATAATGGACATGTACACGCTTTGGTGGGCCGGGTCCATGTCATGGCCTTTCATGCAGGACGAGAAGAACAGCCCCAGCAGGGCAAAGGCAAGCAGGGGTAAACGAAAACGGGACATAGTCAAGATGAAGATTTAGTGAACACGAATAACACCCAGCCCGGCCGTTAGATTTTACAATTCCGTACCGTTTGCTTGCATAATTTCCGGTTCAAATCAGCAAATCCAGGTGGCGGCGAGCATGGCTGGCCAGGCCTGGGGCGCAGGGGCAGACAATGATGAGCACGGCCATGCAATTTGCCAGCGGCAGCGGCAGGCGCGTATCCAGCGGGGCCAGGTTAAACCAGAGCACGAGCGTGAGAATGATAACCACTACCGTGGGCATGAAAAGGGTGCTGACCTGGTCGGCTCAGCCGTTGAAGGGGGCGGCTTTGCCGGGCATTCTCCACCAGCTGCACCAGCTGCGAAAGCAGGGTGTTGAACCCAACGTTGGTTACCGCAAAACGGAAGGAGCCGGTTTTGTTGAGCGTGGCCCCGAATACGGGGTCGCCGGATTGCTTTGCCACGGGGGTATTCGCCGGTGAACATGGGTTGTTCCACCCTGACAGGATGCTCCGCGATGCCAGATAAGCCTGAGAGGCCCCATGCGGATAGTCGCTTACTGACTTGGGGTAGCTGATATCATTAATTAAATTACGCGGGATACTTGCACAATTCTGTGCTGTGGCTTCGGCTAATGCCTGCCAGTACTGAAGCAAAAGCTGCTTATAAGCTTACCAGTGCTGTTTTTGTCTTGTTCTGGCCATTCTGATACCAGAGCCGGAACCCTTCTGTGCTGCACGGGGTAAAACAGCTTCTGAAGGCATTCAACCAAATAAGCCTATTTTTGCCGTTGCCTAGCGCCCGTTATGTTCCGTAGCCTGTTCCCTTTCCGCCGTTTGCTGGCGACGAGCTTCCTGCTCGTCTTCATCAACGTGTTTGTGGGTCAGTGCTGGTGCGCAACGTTGAACCCGGTGCCGGCGGCGACGCCGAAGGTGGCTATGAGCCACCACGATGTTGAGAAGCCCGCGCATCCGGGCTGCCACGGCCACGGGGCTGAGGCCAAAAATCAAAAAAAGCACGACAGTCATCCGGCCAAGCCGGCTACCAACCACGACTGCTGCAAGGACAAGTCGGCCTCGCTGCTCTCGTCGCTGACGACACCCGCTCAGAAGTATCTGTTTATTCAGGCCCCGGCCGTGCTGCCGACGGCCATCGCGTTTCACTCCCGGCCCCTGGCTGGCCAGTGGGACCGTACGGCTACCGTGGCCCTGGTCCCGCCCCGGCACCTTAAGCCCAAAATACCCGACATCCGTATTTTCATCCAGTCGCTGACTGTCTGATTCTTTCGACGCGCTAAGGCTCGCGCCGGCATAGCTACGCTATGTCCGGGGCGGGCCTTTTCGTTTGCTCGCTGGCGTGGCTAGGCCGCGCCCTCTCCCTCCCCATTTTCCTGGTTTTTCCGCCCCCGCAATGCAGCGTTGCTGTCAGGAGGCCGGTGCGCTGCCTCCTCTATTAGGCCGGGCCGTCGCTGGCTGTCCTGCCTGCGCTACGCCGGGCTGGCTGACGCCTTGGGCTTTGTGCTCGGGCAGCAGGGGCAGGCGTAAGCCTTCGGCCCGTTCAGGGCCATTTCTCATATCCATTCCCCGTTTTTATGAACCGCTTTCTTGTTCCGCTGCTGGCCGCTGCCAGCATTTTTACCGTGGCCAGCTGCTCTTCGGACTCGTCCAGCAGCAGCGCCACCAACACCGTTACCACGCCTACGGGCACCGCGCCCGACAGCACCGCCGGCCACGCCGGGGGCCACACCTACGCCTGCCCCATGCACCCGGAGGTGACCAGCACCCAGCCCGGCCAGAAGTGCCCCAAGTGCGGCATGGAACTGGTGCACAACGACCAGGTCTCGAACGGCAAAAGCTACCAGATGAAGTTTGAGCCCAAGCCCATGCAGCTGGTGGCCGGCCAAGCCACCACGCTCACCTATACCCCGCAGGAAGTTGGCAACGAAGCGGCTCCGGTGCCGCTGGCAGTGGTGCACGATAAGAAAATCCACCTCATCATCGTCCGCAAAGACCTATCGGTGTTCTACCATGAGCACCCCGAATTCACGGCCGACGCCAACTATAAGGTGCCCTTCACCTTCCCCAAGGGTGGCGACTACGTGCTGTTTCAGGACTACTCGCCAGCCGGCAGCGGCCACCAGCTGGGCCGCCAGGTAGTGAGCGTGCAGGGCCCGAAGTACACGCCCGTCAAGTTCAGCAAGGACCAGATGCAGTGGCAGCAGGATGGCTACCAGGCTACGCTGGCCTTCGATAAGGAGCTGAAAGTAGGCCAGCTGCTGGGCATGAAGATTACCCTGAGCAAGAACGGCCAGCCCGTGACCGACCTCGACAAGTACCTCGGGGCCCTGGGCCACGTCGTGGTCATCAGCGAAGACACGGAGCGCTACCTGCACGTGCACCCGAACGACCAGGCCGACAAGGGCCCGGTCATTGGCTTCAACACCAGCTTCGAAGCCCCCGGCCTGTACCGCGTATTCCTGCAATTCAACCACGGCGGCCAGATTCACACCGGCAATTTTACCATCAACGTGAAGGCCTAACGCTTTCAGGCACTCGTCCTTTTTACTTCCCCTCCCAAACCAATTCCCATGAAAAAGTCCGCGTTTTTCCTCGCCGCCCTGTGTTCGGGCACCCTGCTGCTCGGCAGCTGCAGCTCCGATAAGTCGGCTGATACCACGGTTACTGAAACGACGTCGGCCACGGCCGATACGACTGCTGCCGCGGGTGATATGGCCGGCATGGACCACTCGAAAATGGCGGATGGCGCGTCGCCCCTAGTGGCCTCAATGAACGACATGATGGCCAAAATGGACGCCATGAAGATGAAGGGCAACACCGACCACGACTTCGCCCACATGATGATGGAGCACCACAAGGGGGCCGTGGCCATGGCCGAAATCGAGCTGCGCGACGGCAAAGACGCCACCATGCGCCAGATGGCCGAAAAAATTAAGGCCGACCAGCAGAAGGAGCTCGGCGAGATGGAGCCCATCGCGGAGCGCCTCGACTCGGCCCCGACCAACTACAAGCCCACGGACCCGAATGACCCCTTCACGGCGCAGCTGAAAACGAGCATGACCCACATGATGGATAACATGCCCACGCCAGTGGCCGACCCGGACATGAACTTCAACATGATGATGACGGTGCACCACCAAAGCGCCATGGACATGGCCGAAGCGGAGCTGGCCCACGGCAAAGACACCAAGCTCAAGGACTTGGCGCAGCAGATGGTGAACGCGCAGAAAAAGGAAATCGAGCAGTTCAAAGCCTGGCACGCCCGGAATGCCGACAAGATGTAAGCCAGGCTGGCGGCCACCCCGCGCGGCGGCCGGCAGCCACTTTTCCCACCACCACTTTTTATTTTCCCCCATGAAGCTTTTTGGAATCTCTCTGGCTGCGGCCGCTCTCTTCGCCCTGGCCCCAATGGCCTCCTACGCCCAGCACTCCCACGCCAATGGCAAGGCCGATGCCCACACGGCCCCCGGTGAAACCCACGCCCACGTATCTCCCCACGGCGGCGTGGTGCGCTCGGCCAGTCCCTACCATCTGGAGCTGGTGGCCCAGCCTACCGAGCTGGCGTTCTACCTATTGGGAGCCAAAATGAGCGCCGTACCCAACAAGGGCATGAGCGGCTCGGTGCTGGTGCAGCTGAGCACCAATGCCACCGTGACCGTGGCCCTGACGCCGGCTGGCGATGACCACCTGGTGGCCAAGCTGCCCGCCGGAGCCAAGGTGCGCACCGCCATCGTGACGCTGAACACGGCCGACGGCAAAGCCCTGACCGTGCGCTTCGATAAGCTGGACGAAACCCACGCGTCCAAAGCTGTGGGCGCGGCCTACATCTGCCCCATGCACTCGGACGTAACTGCCAGCGCACCGGGCAAATGCTCGAAATGCGGCATGGCGCTGGTTAAAAAATCCTAGTGGTCGGTGGCTGGCGACCAGTGGTTGCCAGTCCCCCTTCGTATCCCTTCCCCATCCGTCGGCGTCTCGTCGGCGGATGGGCTGGCGGTCCAATAAACGCTCATGAATAAACTTCCCCTTCGCAACGGCCGCCCCGGGCTCCTGCTGCTGCTGCTTTTGCTGCTGGCCGGGCCGGCGTGGGCCCAGCAGGTCGTGGTGCGCCTCGACAGCGCCGAGCGGCAGGCCCTGCGCCGGCACCCGCGCCTGCGCCAGTCGGCCGAGGAAATTGCGGAGCAGCGCGCCCTGAAGCGCGGCAGCTTTTCGCCCGCTAATCCTGATTTTCTGTTTTCCTCGCCCACGGGCTACCAATGGGCCCCCGGCGTGGTGCAGACCATTGACTTCCCCACGGTGTACCGCCGGCAGGCCCAGGCCGCCCAGGCGGGCATCACCCTGGCCGAGCGGGGCCTCGACGTGAACCGTGCCACCGTGCGCCGCGACGTGCGTGGGGCTTATCTGAACCTGCAGTTTGCCGAGGCCCAGGTGCGGCAGCTCACCTACCAGGACAGCCTGTTCCGGACCTTGCAGCTCGCCACTGACCGCCTGTTCAAGGCCGGTGAGGTGACGGCTTTGCAGCGGGTGAGCACCGAGGCCGAAGCCCGGCAGGTGCACAACCAGCTGGAGCAGGCCCTGGTAGACCAGCGCTCGGCGCAACGGCGGCTGGGCCTGCTGCTCGGCCAGCCCGAAGCCAACCTGACCGCCGAAACCGACCTGCGCGAAACCGGCCCCGAGCTGGCCCGCGCCGGCGCGGAGCTGCTGAGCACCCTGCCCCTGCAGGACAGCGCCGCCGTGGCCCAGAGCCCCACGCTGGCCTATTACGGCCAGAACGTGGCCCTGAGCCAGTCGGGCATCAGCCTGGTGCGCGCCCGGCGCACGCCGGCCCTCACGGTAGGCTACCAGAACCAGGGGCTTAGCGATTCGCCGACGCGCTACCGCTTTCAGTTCGGTGCCTCGGTGCCCATCTGGTTCTGGACTTACCGCGCTCAATTGCAGGCGGCTACGGCTCGCAGCAAGGCCGCGCAGTCCCAGCTGCAGGTGCAGCGCCTCGACTTGGGCACCCAGTACCAGCAGGCGGTGGCCGACACGCGCAAGTTTGCCGCCTCACTCACTTACTACGAGGAGACCGGCCTGCCGCAGTCGCGGGCCATCATCAGCCAGTCGCAGCGCCTGTTCCGGGCCGGCGAAATCAGCTACCTGGTCCTGATTCAGAGCCTGAACCAGGCCTTCACCATTCAGAATACCTACCTGACCACCATCCGCGACTACCGTCAGGCCATCGTTGCACTTAACTACCTGCGGGGATACTAATGAAGAACCTACTCCTGCTTTTGCTGGCCCTGCTGCTGGCCACCGGGGCCCGCGCCCACGGCGGCGAAGACCACGGCGACGCGGCCAAGCCCTCGGCCGGGGCGGTGGCCACTACCTTCTCGGTGGCCGCGCTGTCCGAGAGCTTCGAGCTGCTGCTGCGCTTCGAGCCCCTGAAAAAGGGCGAGGACGCGGATATGCGCCTGTTCATCTCGGACTACGCCACCAATGCGCCCATCAAAGGGGCCAAGCTGACGGTGACCTGCCCGGAAGCGGCCGCGCTAAAGTTCACCGTCTCCGAAAAGTCGCCGGGGGCTTACCTAGTCGAGGGCGTGTTCCCGGCCAATAAGAAATACAGCCTGGCCGTGAACATCGTGGCCGGCGATAAGGCCGATTTGATGCTGCTTTCAGGCATCGAAGTCGGCAAGCTGCTGCCGGTGGCCGCCGCTCCAGCTGCTGCCGCCGTGCCCCTCATCGGCTCCTGGAAAACGGTGCTGCTGCTCTTCGGCGCGTTCGCGCTGGGCATTGCCGCCACTGCCCTGGTTATGCGCCGCCGGAAGGCCGCCGCCGTTCCCACTTCAACGCCCGCTGTTTATGAAAACCACGCATAAGTTTCTCGCGGTCACGGCCGCCCTGGGCCTCACCCTGACGGTGCTGCTGCCCCCGCCCGCCGCCCTGTGGGCGCACGGCGGCGAAGACCACGGCGATGCCGCTCACGCATCCACCGGCGTGGCCCTGACCGATGCCGTGGCCCTGCCCAAGGAAAGCCAGTTCCTGTTTGGGGTGCGCACGGCCCTGGCCGGCTACTCTGACACGTATAACCGCCTCACCCTCTACGGTACCGTGGCCTCGGCCGCCGGGGGCGAAGGGCGGGTGGTGGTGCCCCAGACCGGGCGCATCGTCAGCCTTTCGGCCAAAGTAGGCCAGCCGGTGCGCGCCGGGCAGGTGCTGGCGGTGGTCGACCAAACCCTCGACGCCACCCAGCAAATCGGCCTCAGCACCGAGCGGGCCAATGCTCAGGCCGAGCTGCGCGCCGCCCAGCAGGACTACGCCCGCCTGCAAACCATCGCCGACATCGCCGCCCGCAAGGATGTGGTGGCCGCCGAGCTGCGCCTGCGCCAGGCCCGCCAGAACGCGGCCATCTTCAACGGGCAGGCCAGCAACCGCCGCGTCACCATCACCTCGCCCATCAGCGGCACGGTGGACGTGTTTACCCTGGCCGTGGGCCAGCAGGTGACGCAGGGCGATGAGCTGTTTCGGGTATTCAACCCTGGTAAACTACGGGTGGAAGCCCAGGTGTTTGCCCAGGATTTGGACAAGATTCCCGCCGGGGCCCAGTTTCAGGTGGAAGGCCTGCAGGGGCAAAACGGCAGCGCCCCGGCCCTGCTGGTAGTGTTCAGCAACGTGGTGAACCCGGTGAACCAGGCCCGCCAACTGGTGCTGGAGCTCGACCCCACCGGCACCAACCTGTTCCGCGCCGGGCAGGCCGTGAACGTGCAGGTGCTGGGCCGCAGCGGCGGCGGCAAAAAGCAGCTGGTGGTGCCCACCTCGGCCCTTACCGACCTCAACGGCAAGCCGGTGGTCTTCGTGCACACCGACCCTGAAACCTTCAAAATCCATTACGTGCAGCCCGGCTCTGCCAACGGCACCCAAACGGTGCTGCTGGGTGGCGACGTGAACGAAAACGACCGGGTGGTGAGCGTGGGCACCTACCAGCTCAAATCCATCTACCTCAACCAATAACCCACTCAACGGCTATCTCCCATGAAAACCTTTGCTGCTTTTGCCGTTCTGGCCACCGTGCTGGGCCTGAATTCGACCATCGCCCGGGCGCAGGCCCCCGCCGCTTCTTCGGCCGAGGAAGCTGCCGTGAAAAACGTGCTGCGCCAGTACCAGGAGGCCGTCGAGAAGCTGGATACCACCGGCACCAGCCGGTTGTTTCTGGCCAACTCGCAGGTATTTGAGTCGAGTGGGGTGGAAGGCAACTACAACCACTACGCCGCCCACCACCTTGCGCCCGAGCTTGGCGAGTTCAGCGCCTTCACCTTCAGCGACTACAAGGCCACGGTGCAGGTAGATAGCCCCTACGCCTTCGCCACCGAAACCTACACCTACACCATTAAGCTGAAGAAAGACGCCAAGACGCCCATCGTGCGCCGGGGCGTGGCCACCTCGGTGCTGCGCAAAAATGCCGCCGGGCAATGGCAGATTCTCAGTACGCACACCTCCGCCCGCACTCCCCGGCCCAAAAAATAAATCGGTGCCCTCCGCTGGCGGGCAGAAAACCGGGTGCCGTCCCTCAATGCCGAACAGCTGATTCGGTGGCTATTACCTTCTGTTGTTGACCGATGCTTGATAAAATCATTCGTTTTGCCCTGCAAAACCGCCTGCTGCTGCTGGCCTTTGCCGTGGGCCTGCTCATTGCCGGCACCTACACGGCCCGCCAGCTGCCCGTGGACGTGCTGCCCGACCTGGACCGCCCCCGTGTAACCGTGTTTCTGGAAGCCGCCGGCATGGCCCCCGAAGAAGTGGAGGCCCTGGTGACGCTGCCCGTAGAAACGGCCCTGAACGGCGCCACCGGCGTGGCCGCCGTGCGCTCCAACTCGGCCATCGGCCTGGGCATGGTGTTCGTGGAGTTCGACTACGGCACCGACATCTTTACCGCCCGCCAGATTGTGGCCGAAAAGCTGCAAACCGTGAGCGGGCAGTTGCCTACCGGCATCACGCCGGTGCTGGGGCCCATTTCCTCGGTGATGGGCCAGATTATGCTGGTAGGGTTATCAATTAAAAATGAAGAATTAAGAATTAAAAATAAGGTTTCGTCAGGCTCCCCCTCTCCGCGGGAGAGGGGGCCGGGGGGTGAGGTGACGACCGCCGCCGACCTCCGCACCCTCGCCAACTACACCGTGCGCCAGCGCCTGCTCAGCATCCCCGGCGTGGCCCAGGTCATTCCCATCGGCGGCGACAACCTGCAATACCAGGTGCTGCTCGACATGCCCCGGCTCAATGCCGCCGGCCTGACCGTGACGCAGGTGGAGGAGGCGCTGCGCCGCTCCAACCTGAACACCACCGGCAACTTCTTCGACCGCAACGGCTCGGAAGTGCTCATTCGCAACCTGGGCCGGCTGCGCTCAGTGGAGGATATCGAGAACATCATCGTGGGCTACCGGCAGAACTCGCCCATCAGCGTGAAGCAGGTGGCCCGGGTGGCTTTCGGGGCCCGCTTCAAGCGCGGCGACGGCAGCGTGAACGGCCAGCCCGCCGTTATTCTGAGCATTGAGAAGCAGCCCGGCACGGCTACGGTTGGCCTGACCCAGGCTGTGGAAAAGGCGCTGGTTGAGCTACAGCCCTCGCTGCCCAAGGACGTGCGGGTGAACACGCGCCTGTTCAAGCAGGCCGATTTCATTGAGTCGTCGATTAGCAACGTGGAGGACGCGCTGCGCGACGGGGCCATTCTGGTGGTCATCGTGCTGTTTGCCTTTTTGCTGAACGTGCGCACCACCTTTATCTCGCTGGTGGCCATTCCGTTGTCGCTGCTGGTGACGGCGCTGGTGTTTCGCTTTGCGGGCATTTCCATCAACACCATGACCCTGGGCGGACTGGCCATTGCCATCGGCGAGCTGGTGGACGATGCCATTGTGGACGTGGAAAACGTGTTCCGGCGGCTGCGCGAAAACCAGCACCTGCTCAACCCCAAACCGGCCCTGCAGGTGGTATATGCCGCTTCGTCGGAAGTGCGGAACTCCATTGTGTACGCCACCATCATCGTGGTGCTGGTGTTTCTGCCGCTGTTCGCGCTCGAGGGCATGGAGGGCCGCATTTTCGCGCCGCTGGGCATTGCCTACATCACCAGCATCGTGGCCTCGCTGTTCGTGTCGCTGACTGTGACGCCGGTGCTCTGCTACTACCTGCTGCCGGGCATGAAGCAGATTCGGGAAGCCGAGCAGGAGGGGGGGCTGGTGCGCTGGCTCAAGCGCAAGGATACCGGCCTGCTGCACTGGGGCCTGGCTCACCCCAAGGTGGTGCTTTCGGTAACCGGGCTGCTGTTTGCGCTGGCGGTGTCGCTGGTGCCCTTTTTCGGTACTGAGTTTCTGCCGCCCTTCAACGAAGGCTCGCTGACGGTGAACTTCTCGGCCCCGGCCGGCACCTCGCTCACCGAATCGAACAAGCTGGGCACCCTGGGCGAGGAGCAGATGCTGCAGCTGCCCGAAGTGGCCTACACCGCCCGCCGCACCGGCCGCGCCGAGCTGGACGAGCACGCCGAGTCGGTGAACAACTCCGAAATCGAGGTGGCTTTCAAAACCGAGGCCGAGCTGAAAAAGGAAGACAAAACCATGCGCAGCCGGGAGGAAATTCTGGCCGACCTGCGCCAGCGCCTGGGCCTGATTACGGGCGTGAACGTGAACATCGGCCAGCCCATCAGCCACCGCCTCGACCACCTGCTGAGCGGGGTGCGGGCGCAGGTGGCCATTAAAGTCTTCGGCAACGACCTGCTGGAGCTGCGCCGCTACGCCAACGAAATCCGCGCGGCGGCCGGCACGGTGCTCGGCGTGGTGGACTTGCAGGTGGAAAAGCAGGTGCAGATTCCGCAGCTGCTGGTGCGCCCCCGCGACGCGGCTCTGCGCGCCTACGGCCTGGAGCGCGGGCAGGTGGTGGCCACGCTGCAGACCCTGTTTCAGGGCGAGGTGGTGTCGCAGATGCTCGACGGGCAGAAGCGCTTCGACCTGATTGTGAAGCTGCCCGAAGCCCAGCGCAACGACGTGGCCTCCATCGCCCAGACCCGCATCGAAACCCCCGCCGGGGCCCTGATTCCGGTGAGTGAGGTGGCCGACGTGAGCTACGAGCCCGGCCCCAATACCGTGAACCACGAAAACACCCAGCGCCGCATCAGCGTCTCGATGAACGTAGCCGGGCGCGACCTGGGCTCCACCGTGAAAGAGGTGCAGGCCCGCATTGCGCAGCAGGTGAAGCTGCCGCCGGGCTACTACC
The DNA here is from genome assembly GCF_012275535.1 of Hymenobacter artigasi. Lineage (GTDB taxonomy): Bacteria > Bacteroidota > Bacteroidia > Cytophagales > Hymenobacteraceae > Hymenobacter > Hymenobacter artigasi. The sequence goes on from NZ_JAAVTK010000026.1 coordinate 12,962, forward strand.
TCACCTACGGCGGGCAGTTCGAAAGCCAGCAGTCGGCCTCCCAGAAGATTCTGTGGCTGAGCCTGTTTTCGCTGGCCGGTATCTTCCTGGTGCTGTACTCCCACTTCAAGTCGGGGCTGCTGGTGGGGCAGATTATGCTCAACATTCCGCTGGCCCTCATCGGCTCGGTGGTGGCGGTGCTGCTCACGGGCGGCACGTTCAGCATTGCTTCGCTGGTGGGCTTCATCACGCTCACCGGCATTGCCTCGCGCAACGGCATCATGATGATTTCGCACTACATCCACCTCGTGGAGCACGAGGGCGAAACCTTCGGCAAGGAGATGATTATTCGGGGCTCGCTCGAACGCCTGGTGCCCGTGCTGATGACGGCCCTGGTGGCGGCGCTGGCCCTGGTACCGCTCACGCTGGCCAAGGACGCGCCGGGCAAGGAAATCCTGTATCCGGTGGCTACCGTGATTCTGGGCGGCCTGCTCTCGTCCACCTTCCTCGACATCGTGGTGACGCCGGTCGTGTTCTGGCTCTTCGGCGAAAAAGCCCTGGCCCAGTACCGGCGCGGCCACGGCGAAGTCAGCCTCGACGCCCACCCGCCACAGAAGCTGGACGCCCAGCCCCTCACGCCCCCCGCCGACCAGAACCCGGTGCAGCCTGCCGTCTAAAGCTCCCGGTTATGTCTCTCCCTGTCTCCCTTTCGCCCGATGCTGCCAGCTGTGTGCTCTACATCAAGCACATGGTATGCCCGCGTGGCATTCGCGTAGTGCGGCAGGAGCTGGAAAGCCTGGGCCTGCGGGTGCTCGACGTGCGGTTGGGGGCCGCCACCGTGGCCGACGCGGGGGAGCAGCTGGACTGGGCCCGCATCCGGGAAGTACTGGCCGCGGCGGGCTTTGCCCTGCTGGAAAACCCGCAGCACGTACTGGCCGCGCAGGTGAAGCAGCTGGTCGACGAGCTGCTGCACCGCCCCGTTATGCTCCGGCATCGTGACTTCATTCCTGCCCTGGCGCAGGAGGTGGGCCTGAATGTGCGTCAGCTGCACAGCCTGTTTGCCCAGCTGCCCGGCTCCGAGAGCCTGCTCAGCTACATCACGCGCTGCCGGCTTGCCTACGCCCAAAAGCTGCTACTGACCTCTACGCTCGACATCGGGCGCATTGCCCGACAGCTGGGCTACGGCAGCCTGTCGCACTTCTCTGGTCAGTTCCGACGGTTTGCGCAGTGCTCCCCCTCGGCCTACCGGCAGCAGCAGGAGAGGAGAGTGAGTAAATCATAGCGCCGGCCCCCCCGCTGGAGTGGTCGCCCTTCAGAAAAAGAACCGAGCGAAAAAGCATTATTCAATGCTTTTTCGCTCGGTTCTACACGACCCCGGTACTTAGTTAGTCGTTGCGGTCAGTGTCGGTTACCGTGATGACGTTGTTGCGGTCGATGGCCACGGTGTATTCGTGGCACTTGCTGGCATCGATGGTTTTGGTATAGTCGACGTTGTTGACTTTGAGGGTGAACGTCGTGCTGCCGGCCGCATAGTTAGCGTAGTCCGATGAGGCCCCGGGGTCTACATTATTGATATTAATGGTACTCCCCCCCGAGGTTTTCACTTGCACACTCGCTTTTTGAGTCCCGTTGTTTGTGATGCGGGCGCGAGGGTCCTCATCCTTGCATTTTTTGCAGCTGGTGGCAGCTAAAGCCATAAAACCAGCAAGTACGATGGGTAACACAGCTTTCATAAAGGGAATATTATGTGTGTTTGGCCCGAAGCAGACCGGCGGAGCGTGCAAGATACTCGGTGCCACTGTTTGTTTGTGCTACTGAACTAGTCTGGAAATGATGGGTAGAGATAAGCGCGTGTTTATTCCCCAAGCAGTGCCAAATGATGCAAGCCTCGGGGTAATTGATGCAAAACCAGCGGCGGATTTGGGGGGTATACAAAGGGTAGTAAACCAGTTTATCCACTCCTGACCTGCTGAACTATGCACGCTCAAAACCAATCCCTGCTCGATGCCCTCAACGCCTGCATTGCCGCCTGCGAGCACTGCGCCACCGCCTGCCTGCAGGAAGAAGATGTCAAAATGATGGCCCACTGCATTAGCCTCGACCGCGACTGCGCCGATATCTGCGCCCTGACGGCCCGCCTGATTGCCCGCGGCTCGGAGCACGGCCAGCATTTGCTGCGCGAGTGTGCTGAAGTGTGCAAAGCCTGCGGCGACGAGTGCGGCCAGCATACCCACATGCAGCATTGTAAGGAGTGCGCCGAAGCCTGCCGCCGCTGCGAAGAAGCCTGCCGCGCCAGCATGGCCGCCTAACCACTACTCCGCCTTCGTTCTTAGCAAAGCCTGGTCGTGCCGCGACCGGGCCTTGTTGTTTTTAACGGTGCACTGGCGTTTGCCTTCCATGACGAAAGTCGTGCGTTTGCCTGCTGGATGTCATGGTGCCGCCCCTTCCAGCGCCGGAAATTTGCAGGATGCACTATCGGTGGGCATGCCAGGCTGGCCTTTCCACCGTCTGCGTTCGCCATTTAATTGGACGACCAAAGGGCTGCTACCAACAACACCCGGCTGCGCCTCACGGACCGCATCTGGCGGCAGAAAAACCGACAGGTTCCGGGGGCGATGGTGGAGTTACGGCCAACCAGCTGGCCTGGTGCTGAAACATGCAAGCCGCCGCGGCCGCCGTCCTGACCCGCTTTCACCCTTACTGCCCAATTGCTATGATACCCATGACCACTGTTTCGGAGGTGTTAACCCACCTGAAGGAAGAGGGCTACACCATTGATTTCAACTTGCGGGGCGACTGCCTGATGGGTCCCGGCGACGCCCTGCAGCTTTACCCGAACGAGTTTCTGGTCGATAAGCACTACCGCTTCGAAGGCATGTCGGACCCCGGCGACGAGGCGGTGGTGTACGCCATATCCTCGCCTCGGCACGCCTTGAAAGGCACACTGGTCAACGGCTACGGAATTTCCAGCGAGGCCCTGAGCGCGGAGATGATGAAAGCATTGCAGGAGAACCCGGCGTTCTACCCCTCACCCGAGGAAACTGCAGACTCCGTGGGAAAAGCGAACGAAGCCACGCCGCAGCGCCCGGCCGGCACCCGCCCGCTGAATGCGCCCCTGCTCGTGGTTGACCTGCTCCAGGCCCAGGCGCAAATCAGGCAGGAGCCGGCCTGGCACCGCAGCGACCGCAACGCCCTGACGCTGCTCCAGGCCGATGGCATGCGCCTGGTGCTCATCGCCCTGCACCAAGGCGCGGCGATGAAAACGCACACGGCCCCCGGCATTATCAGCGTGCAGGTACTCGAAGGCCACCTTGGCTTCGAGGCCGAAGGGCAGACAACAGAGCTGAAACCCGGCCTGCTGCTGACGCTGCAGACCGGCCGGCCGCACCGCGTGGTGGCCCGGCAGGAATCGGTGTTTTTGCTCACCATGGCCAACCCGGCGGCAGAACAGTAGCGGCTAAGGTTGCACGGACTTTGTAGGCTGCGCAACAACCCGGGCTTGCCCTTGGCGAAGGTCAGGCAATGCGGTGATTCTTGTCATGGCCAGGGTCGCGAGCGGCAGGGACCTTTGTGACAGGCTGGTTTTTTCCGCCTATTCCCTACCAACGGCTTCCCAATGACGAATTTAACTCTTGGCATGTTCGTGGTGCCGACGATAGCCCTAACCGTCACAGGGGTGCTCTCCGCCTACTTTGCCAGGAAAGCGCCGGACCGGCGCGCATTCAAGCGGTTTATCGGCCTGGCCCTGGGGCTGGCTTTTGCGCTGAATTTCATTTGGGAGCTGAGCCACTGCCTCTTGTACGAAGGCTGCGGCTATGACCCGCTGCACGTTGGTTTTCTAGCCCTGGCCTCAGCGGCAGATGCTATCATGGCGGCGTTGCTGTACCTGGCCTTGGCACTCGTGTACCAGGACGGCCTCTGGGTGCGGCAAATGACGTGGGTACGGGCTGTCTGGCTCGTGATGATAGGGGGCGCGGGAGCCGCGCTCACCGAGGTGGTGCACCTGGCGGCGGGAAACTGGGTGTACACCGACCGGATGCCCCTTATTCCGGGCCTCGGGGTTGGCCTTTCCCCCGTGTTGCAATTCGCGGTCCTGCCGTTATTGATTTACAGCCTGAGTTTCTACCTCACGGTATCCAGAAGCCCAACTGCTGCCCGCGCTGCCCACCCGGAAGCAACTTAGGAAACCCAGCCAAGGCAAGCGCCCAAGCCGGGTAATCCTGCAAGCTGTAGGCGCAATGCTGTACCCCATTGGTCGCACCTGGCGGCCACTTTGTACGTTTTATTCACACGGACCATCGTTGGTCCCTTAGCTCTAATCATCATGAAAACCCTCCAATTCAAAACCAACATCAACTGCGGCGGCTGCATTAAATCCGTGACGCCTGCCCTCAACCAGGAAGCCGGGGCCGGCAACTGGCAGGTCGACACGGCCAACCCCGATAAAATTCTCACCGTCAACTCCGATAAGCTCACTGCTGAGCAGGTGGTGCAGGCCGTGGAGCAGGCTGGTTTTAGGATTCAGGTGGCCTAACGCCTGGCACTACCCTTCAAAAGCGCCTGGCAACAGCTGGCCCCGGAAGCCTGGCACGGCGATGCGGCCAACGTAGCGGCCGCCGAGTGGGCGCTGCTGGAGCACGAGGCCAGCAACCGGGCGGCGATTATGACCAGCCCGGTTGGTCAGGTGGAAAAGGTCGTCGGGTAACGCGCCAACCTGGATAGCAATGTCTGCCGGGGCGGCCTGATAAACGTCATCCAATCAAGCGCGTCAAGTCATGCCAGCCGCGTTGAGCAAGGCCGAAATTTGTCTTACAATTGATTTGCATGCCGCCCTGTTGGCGTGCGTTCACGCACGGCCTTCGGGCTTCCATCATGAAAAACATTCTCGTACTGCTGTTCCTCCTTCTCCTCACTGGTTGTACCGACCACAATCAGGACCAAACCAACCGTGACCAGGCCTCCACGGACTACATCATGATGCAGAATGGCCACATGATGCTGTTCCAAGGTGGCAAAATGATGCCCATGACCTCGAATATGATGATGGGCAACGGTTCGATGGGCATGACTAATGGCACGTACCGCCTGAAAGACGGCACCACTATGCAACTAAAAGAAGGCCAGCGCATGATGCTGGATGGCAACATGATGCAGAATGGCATGATGAACGGCGAGATGATGAATGACGGCCAAACGGGTCACATGAATCAACAAAAAAGGTAGCCATCCCGGCCCAGGATGACCCCAAGCCGGTACGGAGTGAGCTAATCAGATTTACCGGTCACGGGGTGCAACCCGTGCCCCGTTTAGCGCCCATGCGGTCAGCCGCCTGGGCGCTATTCGTTCCTATTTACCCAAACCCTTCGCATGAATAAGCCCCCATCTGAGCCGGCCACGACTACTCCGCCCCCCGTTGCTCCCGGGGATAAATCGCCGGTGCCGGACCACACCGGGCACCACGGGCCGGCCGCCGCCACGCCGCCATCCGAAACGACGGGCGCGACTCCCAAGCCGATGGACCACAGCCAGATGGACCATAGTAAAATGAACCACGGCAAAATGAACCACAGCCCGGCGGGCGGCCACGACCACGGGGCCATGATTGCCGACTTCCTGCGCCGGTTCTGGGTGTGCCTGGCGCTGTCGGTGCCCATCGTCGCCTTGTCGATGATGTTTCAGAACCTGGTCGGGTACAACTTTTCCTTTCCGTACAGCACCTGGGTGCTTCTTGCGCTGGCATCGCTGATTTACGGGTACGGCGGCTGGCCCTTCCTGAGCGGCACGGTGGGGGAACTGCGCCGCCGGCAGCCGGGCATGATGACGCTGGTGGCCGTGGGCATCACGGTGGCCTACGCCTACAGCGTGGCCGTGACGGTGGGCTGGCTGCGCGGCATGGACCTGTTTATGGAGTTGGCCACGCTGATTGATATCATGCTGCTGGGCCATTACCTGGAAATGAAGTCGGTAGCCGGAGCCTCGCACGCGCTGGAGCTGCTGGTGCAGCTGCTGCCGGCCGAAGCGCACAAGCAGGAGGGCGATAAAATCAGCGACGTCCAGGTCACGGCCCTGGTGGTCGGCGATGTGGTGCTGGTGCGGCCCGGCGAGCGGATTCCCACCGATGGCGAGGTGACCGACGGCAGCAGTGCCGTGAACGAGAGCATGCTTACGGGCGAGAGCGTGCCGGTGCAAAAGGAGGTCGGCGGCAAAGTCATCGCCGGGGCCGTGAATGGCGAGGGTGCGCTCACCGTGCGCGTCACGCACCAGGGCGCGGACAGCTACCTGAGCAAGGTGGTGAAAATGGTGAGCGAGGCGCAAAACACCAAGTCGCAGACCCAGACGCTGGCCGACCGCGCCGCCGGCTGGCTCACGGGCATCTCGCTGGCGGGCGGCCTCGGCACACTGGCCGTGTGGCTGTGGCAGGGCAAGGACGTGGCCTTTGCCATCGAGCGGATGGTGACGGTGATGGTCACGGCCTGCCCGCACGCGCTGGGCGTGGCCATTCCGCTGGTGGTAGCCATTTCCACGTCGATTTCGGCCAGTAAGGGCCTGCTGATTCGCAACCGCACGGCCTTCGAGGAAGCCCGCAAGATTACGGCCATGGTGTTCGACAAAACCGGCACCCTTACCGAAGGCGCGTTCGGTGTGACCCGCGTGAAAGTGCTGGCCGCTGACCTAGATGAGGCAACTTTGCTGGGCACGGTGGCGGCGCTGGAGCAGCAGTCGCAGCACCCCATTGCCCAGGGCATCGTGCGCGAGGCCCACAAGCGTGACCTGACGCTGCCTGCCATTGAGGACTTTCAATCCCTGACGGGCAAGGGCGTAACCGCCACCGTGGCCGGTCAGGCCGTGGTAGTAGCCAGTCCCGGCTACCTCAAAGAAAAGGACATCACGCCGCCCGCCGACGCCGTCAGCAACGGGGCCGAAACGGTGGTCTTCGTGCTGCTCGATGGCCAGCTGGCCGGCTATGTGGCCCTGGCCGACCGCATCCGCGACGATTCCAAAGAAGCCGTGCAGCGCCTGCAACAGCAGGGCATCAAAGTGTACATGGCCACCGGCGACAACCAGCAGGTGGCCGATGCCGTGGCCCAGGAGTTGGGCCTCGACGGCGTGTTCGCCGAAGTGCTGCCCGACCAGAAAGTCAACATCATCAAAGACCTGCAGGCCCAGGGCCAGTTCGTGGCCATGACCGGCGACGGCGTGAACGACGCCCCCGCCCTGGCCCAGGCCAACGTGGGCATCGCCGTGGGCTCGGGCACCGACATCGCGGCCGAAACCGCCGACATCATCCTCGTCAATAGCAAGCCCACCGACATCACCAACCTGGTGGAATTCGGCAAAGCGACTTACCGCAAAATGATACAGAACCTGTTCTGGGCCACGGGCTACAACGTGATTGCCCTGCCGCTGGCGGCAGGGGTGCTCTACCCGCACTTTGTGCTAACGCCCGCCATGGGCGCCGTGCTCATGAGCGCGAGCACCGTCATCGTGGCGTTGAATGCGCAACTGCTGCGCCGGTCCCTGAAGTAATCCATCATTCTTTTTCCCTCATGACTATTCGTTCCATCTTCGCCCCCGACTTGCTGGCTTCCCTTCGTTGGTACGCCGATATACTTGGCCTACCCGTGGAGGCCATGCAGGCTGACCCACCAACCCTTCGCTTGTCCGATACAGATAGCCTGGTCTTTTCCGAACAGGCCTGCCTGGGGGCGCACCTACTCCCGGTTGCGTCCATTGCCGCCGTCCGGCAGCGATTTGAGCACCGCCCCTTGGTGCCGGGCGAAAACCAGGGGCGGATAGTGGCGTCCGGCCCCGGTCACATATCCCTGATTGACCCGGCTAATAATGACCTCACGCTCCTCGAAACGACCTGCGGAGAGCCCTCCTGAATTTATAAGGCCGCGGTGCTCAACCTAGTCGGGGCAGGGCTGATGGGGGGCAATCACGAATTGCTGAAAGGGTACGAGTTCATTCTGCTGGCCCTGCTTCAGGGCGTGCCATGCTGCTGGACGTGCCACTGCGGCGGCAGCACGAGGCACGGGCGGATTAGGGCGTTGCGAAACGCTGATAATTCCATTCTCGACTACCGGCCCGCCACCATTATCAGCACAGCCGATGAATTTGTTCGGTGCTGAATACGACAGGTCGGACTCCAAATCATGCCAGCAAATGGACGGCTTATGCAAAACTGGCTGGGGTGCTGGCAGTAAACGACCAAAGTCAGGCAATCCCGCAGTATTTCAGCTAGGTGAGCACTAAAAACTGATTGTTAACTCATTTTTTACAACCATATCCATTTTCATGAAAATATCTTTCCGCCTATCGGCGCTCTTTTTCACCTTGCTACTGGCCCTGGCCGGCTGCAAAAAAGACGACGCCGTGACCCCCAATTCTGGCCCGCCGGTGCAAACCCGGACCTACTACATTGCTTCGGAAGAAGTGGTGTGGGACTACGTTTCCGAAGGCCGCAACGTGTTTCTGGGCCGGCCCTTTGAAAAAATGGACTCGGTGTTTGCCGTCAACATACCTAGCGGGCCCACCCCGCGCATCGGCCGGCGGTACCTGAAAGCCCGCTTTGTGGAGTACACCGACGCCAGCTTCACCACCCCCAAGGCCGTGCTGCCGCAGTGGGCCCACCTGGGGATATTGGGGCCGGTTATCCGGGCCGTGGTGGGCGATTCGGTGCATGTCGTGTTGAAGAACAAGACGTCCATTGCCACCAGCATCCACGTCCACGGTTTGCTCTACGGCAAGGAGTCGGAAGGCTCCATGAACTCGTCGACCGACCCGCGCGGGGTGGTGCAGCCCGGCGGCACGCACCGCTACCGCTACTTCGCCCGCGAAAGCTCGGGACCGGGGCCGGCCCAGGGCAGTTCGGCGGTGTGGGTGTACCACTCCGGCGTAAACACCACCCAGACCGACCTGAACGCCGGCATGGTGGGGGCCATTGTGGTCACGAAGCGTAGCATGGCCAACGCCGATGCGACGCCGACCGACGTGGACCGTGAAATCGTGACGCTCTACAATATATTCGACGAGAACATGAGCCCCTACCTGGCGCGCAACATTGCGACCTACCTGCCGGGCGTCACCAAGCCCATGACCGATGATTTCATGATGAGCAACAAGATGCACAGCATCAACGGTTACATCATGGCCAGCCACAACGCGGCCCTCACCATGAAAAAGGGCGAGAAGGTGCGCTGGTACGTGATGGGCTTCGGCGACGTGCAAGGGGTGCATACGGCGCACTGGCACGGCAACGTCAGCATCATGAGCGAGCGCACCACCGATGTGATTGAGGTGCTCCCGGCCGTGGCCGTGGTGGCCGACATGACGCCCGACGACCCCGGCCAATGGGCCTACCACTGCCACGTGAGTAACCACGCCGCCGCCGGGATGGACACGTTTTACACGATAACCCCCTAGTCCTAGTAACGTCGCCCTGGTCAGATGCCGAGTTGACTTCCCCCCCCCTAGCCTGTGGCAGCGAGGGGAAAGTCAACTCGGCTTTTGCCGGGGAACAGCCGCAAAACCCGGCCCGCAAAAGCCCTTTTTTAGCCGCTCTATTTCTCCCCTTTTTCATGGAGCACAAAAAGCCTTACGTCCGCTTTTTTCTGATGCTGGGTACCTCCCCATCGGCTGAAGCTGTGCGAACGGAGCCGCCCGGCCGCAGGTTGAGCACCGCCCGCTGGTGCCGGGCGAAAACCAGGGCGGACTAGTAGCTGCTGGCCCGAACCATCTCTCCCTCATCGACCCCGCCAGCAAGGCGCTTACGCTCCTGGAACCGCACTTCGTACTAAGCCCGGCCATCGGCGCGGTGCTTATGAGCGCGAGCACCGTCATCGTGGCCCTGAACGCGCCGCTCCTGCGCCGCTCGCTGAAGTAGTTAGTAGAGAGTATGCGCAATTGATAAACTCCCAATCATTGGTGGCGACCAGTTGGCAGGCCCAGCTTGCCCACCAAAAACCACAGAAATTATGCAACTCTCCCTCCCACCACTGCAAACATTAGGGGGCGGCGCCAACGTAAAGCACAGCGGGTTCGCAGATACGGCAATAACCGGCCCGTCAGCGTAAGGGAGTTGGCCGGTAATGGCGGCGTTGGGGGCTGGCGGCGGATGTATCTGCCTACCAGCCTCCAACGCCGCCATTGCCGGGCAAACGGCTCCCGAACACCAGCTTGCCGTGCTTTTAACGCCGCCTATGTTTTCAGATTTTCCCAACCTGCATCCCCTGGTGGTGCATTTTCCCATCGTCCTCATTCTGCTGGCCGCTGCCCTCCAGGCGGCGCTGGTGTTCCGGGACTGGCCCCCGGTGCGGTGGATTACCCTGGTGGTGATGGCCGGCGGCTTTGCAGGGGCGCTGGCGGCCAGCACGGTCTTTCACGCCGAGCCGGCGGGGCTGGGGACCCAGGCAGCGGCCGTATTTGCGGCCCACGAACAGTACGCGAGCTACACGCTGTGGCTGTCTGGTATCACGCTGCTGCTGCGCGGCGTCGGCGACTTTTTTAAAATCCAGCGCCGGGCCTATGAAATCCTGGTGCTCGTGTTTGCCCTGGCGGCGGCCGGCGTGCTGTCGGTAGCCGGCCACCGGGGTGCCCAACTCGTGTACGTGGAGGGCGTGGGCCCGCAGGGGCACCTGCTCGACAAAAACCATGGCCACGGCCACGAGGAAGCCGCCCCGTCTCACCCGGAGATGGAAACCGGCAGCCACGACGAGCCGGTTGGCTCCGGCGACCACCCCGCGCCGGCCACCATCGGCCCGCAATCCTCTGCGGCCGACATGCCGGGCATGGACATGAGCGCGCCGGCCGCTACGCCCAAAGCTCCGGCCAGGGCGACTTCGGGCGAGATGAGCGAAATGGATATGACCGGCTCGAAACCGGCGCGCCCGGCCCCCAAATTGGGGGCCATGGCCGACATGCCCGGCATGAAGTCCCCCGCCGCTATCTCCTCGCCCCCGATGCCCAAAGGCATGGAGATGAGCCGTCCGGCCAGCCCGGCGCAGCGGAATGATATGGCCGATATGCCGGGAATGAGCCCCGCGCCCGCCAAGGCAAAAAAAGCGGGCGCCGCGCCAGCCAGCCCGGCGGGCATGGAGGCCATTAGCGGGATGAAAGACATGCCCGGTATGCCGGCTTCTCCCGCCGCCGCGCCCGCGCCGGCCCAGGGCACCATGCCCGACATGCCGGGCATGGATAAAGGGCAGTCGATGCCCGGCATGGCCATGCCCAACCCCTTGGACAAGTTCCGCTTCAAGGACAACAACCCGGCCCGCAGCCAATCCACGCCCAAGCAATAGCCCCTCATGAGATTTCTGATTTTACTTACGCTGCTGGTTGTTTCCCTCGGGGCCGGGGCGCAGTCGATGCCCGGCATGGCCACGCCCAGGCCGGCGGAGCCTTACCTAACGCAGTCGGCCCCGCCGGATAAGCAGATGCAGGGCACCGTCGTGCTGCCCCGCGCCGGCTACGTGGGTAAGCGGGTTGAATACGACCTGTTCGTGGAAGACCGGATGGTCAACTTCACCGGCAAAATGCGCCACGCCATCGGCATCAATGGCCAGATTCCGGCCCCCACACTGCGCTTCAACGAAGGCGATACCGCCATTATCCGGGTGCACAACCAGATGGCGGTGGAGACCTCCGTGCACTGGCACGGCCTATTGGTGCCCAATAAATACGACGGAGTGCCCTACCTGAACACGGCTCCCATCGTGCCCGGCACGGTGCACACCTACACGTTTCCACTGCGCCAGAGCGGCACCTACTGGTACCATTCGCACACCATGGTGCAGGAGCAGTCGGGGCTCTACGGCTCCATCGTGGTGCAGCCCAAAGAAATTCAGTATCAATTGAAAGAGTACGTGCTCGTGCTCTCCGACTGGACCGACCACCGGCCCACGGAAGTGCTGCGCTACCTCAAGCGGGCGGGGGAGTGGTTTGCCGTGCAGAAAGGCGCGACCCAGAGCTATGGCGAGGCGCTGGCGGCCGGCTATTTCAAGGACAAGCTCAAGCAGGAGTGGCAGCGCATGCCGGCCATGGACGTGGCGGACGTGTTTTACAACAAGTTCCTGATGAACGGACAGGAGCTCAACAACTTCCGCGATGCCCGGCCCGGCGAGGTGGTGCGCCTGCGCATCATCAACGGCAGCGCCTCGTCCTACTTCCAGCTGCAGTACGCCGGCGGGCCCATACAGGTCATCGCCGCCGATGGCATCAACGTGGAGCCCTTCCCGACCAGCAAGCTTGAAATTGCCACCGCCGAAACCTACGACCTGCTCATCACCGTGCCCGCGATGGGCGCGGCCGAGCTGCGGGCCACCTCCTCCGACGTAACGGGCCACACCTCCGGCTACTTCGGGCAGGGCGAGCCGATGCGCACCCCCGACCTGCCCAGGCTCAACTACTTCCAGATGACGCGGGAGATGAACAGCATGGGCAACATGAGTGGCATGCGCATGGGCGGGGCCGGCCAGATGAGCCCGCAAGGCGCGGCAGCCCCGGCCGACGGCGCCATGAAAGGCATGGACATGCGGCAGGGCACCGCGCCGGCCACCACCACCGCCCCGCCCCGCAACCGGCCGATGAACCAGCAGGAGAAGGGCGGCATGGGCATGGGCAGCTTGCAGGATTCGGACAACATGGGCGGCATGGAGATGGGCGGGATGGCCATGGGCGGCATGAGCGGCGACTTCAACTACAACCAGCTGCGCGCCCTGCACCCCACCACGCTGGACTCGACGAAGCAGTGGCGCGAAATCCACCTCTCCCTTACCGGCAACATGCTGCGCTACGTGTGGTCGTTCGATAATAAAACCTTGTCCGAGGCCGACAACATTCCCATCCGCAAGGGCGAAAACGTGCGCATGGTCTTTCAGAACCTGACCATGATGCGCCACCCGCTGCACCTGCACGGGCACTTTTTTCGCCTCGTGAACGCCCAGGGCGCGTATTCGCCCATGAAGCACACGTTTGATATTCAGTCGATGGGCAAGGTCACCATCGAGTTCGACGCCAACGAGGACCAGGACTGGTTTTTCCACTGCCACACCCTCTACCACATGATGTCGGGCATGGCCCGGGTCATCAGCTACGAGGGCAGCCCCCAGAACGAGTACGCCCGCACCAATTACCGCCACCTCAAGCGCGAGGACAACAAGCTCTACCCCTGGGCCGACCTGGCCGTGCATTCGCAGGGCAGCTTTCTGGAAGCCAACCTCTCCAACAACCGGAACGCGCTCGAATTTGAGGGCCGGGTGAACTACCAGGGCAACTACGAAACCGAAACCCACCTGCTGCGCTACCTCGACAAGCGGCAGTTTCTGGCCGCCTTCGTGGGCTACGACCTGCGCGACAACAAAACCCTGCGCTCGGCCTCCGACACCGAAGGCGGCAACCGCCGGACGCCGGAAAACAACCGCAACTTCCGCCGGCAGGCCGAAGTTGGCGTGTATTACCTGCTGCCCCTGCTGGTCCGCGCCGAGCTGCGCACCGACCTCACCGGCCAGCTGCGGGCGCAGCTGGAGCGCCGCGACATACCTCTAAGCAACAACGTTTTTATGGACCTGCGGGGCAACACGGACCGTGAGTTCACGCTCGGCTTCCGCTACATGGTCGGCAAATACGCCTCCCTCAGCACCAACTACGACAACCAGTACGGCTGGGGCGCGGGCCTCACTTTTCACTACTAACGGCCGCCAGCGTATTTTTCACAAAACAGGTGCCCCCGAGCGTCGTTTTCTGGCGGTCAGCTTCCGGCCCGTTCATTCACGGGTAAAGGAGCGAACGTAGTGGGGAAACTGCCGCCTCCTGCCGGCCAGCAGGGTAATGGGCCGGGAGACCCGGGGTGCATTGCCCGCCCCCTGAACGCAGGCCTTGACGATGGTGTCATCGTGTCCGGGCTTATCGAATCAGATTCATTACTAATTATTTAGTCCGCAACCCGGTGCTTGCCACACTACAATCCATGCTGCGTTTGCCGGCCTTCTGCGTCATCACTTGCACCGCCACCGGCCTGGTCCTGGCACTGACCGGGTGCCGGCCGTCCGCTACAGTCCCTCGGTTTACCGTGGCTGCCGGGTATCGCCACCCGCTGCCGGCACAGCGCTTCGATACGGCGACGGCTATTAGCGCCCCCAATTGTCCAACCACCCCGCCGGGGCCAATAAATCCGGAAGGGTTGCCCCGGGTCGGGCACACACGGGACCACACTCAGCGGGAGCAACCGGAGCCGGCGGGCAAGCCAGGCCGCAGGTTCGTCAGAGCAGCAAGCAGCGATACCGCGACCAGCTTCACCCGGCCGGTGCTCCTGCGTCAGTCACGCCAGCCACGCAAGCCATTCAAATTCTTTAGCGCCCAAAAGCTGGTGCACTACAGCCTGCACTTTGCCTTCCCAGCCGTGTTGGCGCTGGTGTTTTTTCCCTTGATGTGGCAAACGGCTTACCTGATTTTGATGGCCACGATGTTCATTGACCTGGACCACCTGCTGGCCAAACCCATTTTCGAACCGCGCCGCTGCAGCATCGGGTACCATCCGCTGCACTCTTTTTACGCCGTTCCGGTGTACGCCTTCCTGCTGCTGCTGCCAGCGACGCAAATTGTCGCCGTGGGCATCCTGTTTCACCTGTTCACTGATACGGTGGATTGCCTGTGGAGCTTCCGCCACTGCCACGAGTGCTACCTCAACTCCCGTATCTATGCCGTGCGCAACTGGGTGCGGAAGCTGCTAGGCCACGAGGTACTGGATTAGCCTACTGGCACGCCTGCACCAGCGCCGTCACGCTCAGCGTGGCCTGGCATCGGTGGTCTAGTTGTCGTTGTTGACGCACACGAAAAGCTGGCGCGTGCCCAGGGGCAAGGTAATGGGCCGGGTTTCTTCCGCTTGGCCAATTCCGGTCCGCTGGCTACTGGCCTTCAATCCGCGCAGGGCCAGCAAGCCGGCAGCCTCAGGCATCGAGGCCGCCGAAGCGAAGTTGCTCGTGCAGCCGGCGCTAAGCCTGTAGCCTCCGGCGGGATGGGCAGCAGCAGGAATGACCAGGCCACCGCCTGCGGGTAATGCGGCCGCTCGGGGACCGAACCAGATTCCGGTGCGGTGCTGCGCCTGAGCCCGCTGCACGAATCGACGCGCTGACAAGCCGTGAAACTACGCCGGTAGTCCTTCGGGCCAAAAGCGGCTGTTGATGAGCTCGTGCCGGCCGGCCGGCACGTTCAGCGGATAAAGCGGAAACCCAGCTCTCGGGGCAGCGCACGGAGCCGGTGGGCCGTATAGCGGGTGGGCGGCTACCGTTTTGCCGGCCTTCATTTCTAGAGATATTATGGCTGAAGATGCTGCTGATTTTGACCTGATTGTGCTCGGGGCCGGTTCGGCCGGGCTGGGGCTGGCCCTGTTTATGGCCCGCATCAAGCTGCGGGTGCTGCTCATCGACCTGACCCCCGAAGATGTGGGTGGCGACTGCCTGAACCACGGCTGCGTGCCCAGCAAGGCCCTTATTCACGCCGCGCGGCAGGTGCACCAGGCCCGGCAGGCCACCCAGTTTGGCCTGCAGGTGAGCGGCCCGGCCGACATGGAAAAAGTAATGGCCTACGTGCAGGGCCGCCAGGATATCATCCGGCACCACGAAAACCCGGACTATTTGCGCGGATTGGGCATCACCGTCGAAATCGGCACGCCCCGGTTTGTGGGCGACCACGCCGTGGAAATCAACGGCCACGCCTACACCGGGCGCAAGCTGGTGGTGGCCACCGGCTCGCGCCCGCAGCAGCTGCAGGTGCCCGGCGCCGAGCTGGTACGCCTCTACGACAACCAGCGCGTGTGGGACCTGCGCGAGTTGCCCCGGCGCCTGCTGGTGGTGGGCGGCGGCCCCAACGGCGTGGAGCTGGGCCAGGCCATGCAGCGGCTGGGGTCGCAGGTGACCATCGTGAACCACGGGGCCAGCATCCTCGAAAAGGAGGACCCCGCCATCCGGGCCGTGCTGGCCGAGCGGCTGCGGGCCGAGGGCCTTACCATTCACCTGGAGGCCGAAGTGGAGGCTTTCACGTCGGCCTCGCAGGCCCGCGTGAAGCCCGAAACCGGTGATTCTTTTTCGGTGGATTTCGACGTGGTGTACGTGGCCATTGGGCGCCACGTGAGCTTTGAGGGGCTGCAGCTGGAGCAGGCCGGGGTGGAAGTGGATGAGAAGGGCCACATCCGACTCAACGAGCACCTGCAAACCACTAATCCCGATATTTTTGTGGCCGGCGATGCGGCCAACTCGCTTAAGTTCAGCCACGGGGCCGAATTGCACGTGCGCCTGCTGCTGTTCAACTTCTTCTCGCCCCTGAAGAAAAAGCTGAGCTACGACCATTTTTCCTGGGTCACTTTCACCGACCCCGAGGTGGCGCACTTCGGCCTCGATGCCGCCGAGCTCGACAAGCGCGGCACGGCCTACGAGCGCTGGGAAACTGACTTTGCCGACGACGACCGGGCCGTGGTGGACAGCTACCGCGACGGCCGCCTGCTGCTCTTCATCGAGAAGAATGCCCTGCCGCTGCCCGGCCGCAAGCGCCGCATTCTGGGCGGGGCCATGGTGGCCCCTGGCGCGGGCGAGCTTATTCAGGAGCTGATTCTGGCCAATGCCAGCGGGCTGGGCATCAGCGAGATTTTCGACAAAGTGTACCCGTACCCGGTGGCGGCCCGCATCAACCAGAAGCTCATCGTGGAGAACCAGGAAGTATCGTCGCTGCTGCAAACGGCGCTCGATGTGGCGTTTAAGCTGCAATAAGGCCCTTGCCAGAGTGGGGCAATTGTGCGGCCGCGCACCGATACACGCCGGCACTGGCTGGGGATGGTGCATTCTCCGTTTCAGTACAGGTGGTAAGCGCAGAAAAAGGAGCCGGCGGCAAGGCATGACCGGCCAGGAGCGGAATCGATGGAAAAAGTTTGCGCACAATTGTAAGGTTAGAGCAAAGGGGTTGGACTACTGCCCTGTCTCCGGAACGGCCGGGGCCATACACATTCCAACCTTCTTCAATTATTGCCATGACTACTCCCATAAAAATTCTCGTAGCCGGCCTGGTGGCCACTGGCGCCATAACCCTGCTGATGCTGATGGCCCCGATGATGGGCATGCCGCCCATGAACATCGGAGCCATGCTCGGCGGCATGCTGGGCACCTCGGACCTGGTGGGCTGGATGATGCATTTTATGATTGGGGTGGTCTTCACCGCTGCCTACGCCTTTTTCTTCAACCAGCGTTTGCCCATCAGCAGCCCCGTAGGGCGTGGCATGGCCTACGGCGTGCTGGTATTTGCAATGGCCCAGGTGATGTTTACCCTCATGCGGACCATGGGCCTGATGCCCCCCGCCGGCGAAGGCATGCTGCTGGGCATGATGGGCAGCCTGCTGGGCCACCTGGTGTTTGGGGCCGTGCTGGGCGGCTTTTTTAGCACCCAGCGCGCTACCGTCGCGCACCCGTTGGCCTAGCCGGTTTTGCCTCGCCAGGCTTGCCCGTTGGCGTTGGCATCCTAAGCCACGCCTAAAAAAATACCGCTGGGCCGCCCGGATACACTCAGTGTATCCGGGCGGCCCAGCGGCTTTGGTGGTTGAACCGCAACCAGCGCCGGGCTTAGCTCAGCAGCTGCCGGGCTATGTCGGGCAGGGTGGGGCCGGTGAGGGTGGGCGCGGGGGCCAGCGGGTAGATTTGCTGGCCGGGGCGGGCAATAAAAGCCGCCTGCAGACCGGCCAGCTGCGCCCCGGCCGTGTCCCAGCCGTGGGCGGCCACCAGCATGGCCTGGGCGGGAGCCACTTTCAATTTCTCGCAGGTGCTGTGGTAAGTGTCGGGGTGGGGCTTGTAGCGCTTGAGCGCGTCGATGCTGAGCAGCTGCTCGAAGAAGCCGGTGAGGCCGGCGTAGGCCATCTGCTTCTGCACCGTGGCATCGGGCGAGTTGGTGAGCGTGACCATGCGGAAGCCCGCCTTTTGCAGCGCCGTGAGACCGGGAATAATGTCGGGGTGCGGGGGCAGTTCGGTGATGAGCGTGAGCAGCTCCTTTTTGCGGCCGGCCGGGCGCGCCGGCTGGCCCAGGGCTTGGGCCAGCATGTCGAGGGCGGCATCGCCAATCTGCCCGAAGTTGTGGTAGTTGCCGGTCACGGTATCGACCAGGGAGTATTGCAACAGCAGCGAAAACCACTGCTTGAAGGCCGTTTCAGACTTGAATTCCTGATTGACGGCCCGCTGCAGCTTGCCCAGGTCGAGCATGGTTTCGTTGACGTCGAAAATCAGCAGCTTGGGGCGGTTGGGGGCTTCAGCCATGGCGGACAGGGAAATGGGCAGGGCCGCGGCAGCAGTGGCCAGGGCGAGGGAGGATAAAACAAAACGTCGGGTAACCATGGCCCTGCTTACGCAGCCCGGCAGCATCGGGCTGGTTAAAAGCGCCTTTTTTTGCAAAAGCCTGCTTTCGCTGACCAAGGGCCACGGCCCGACAACCTTATGCCGTGCCCCGCAGTTTCTGCTAATTCAGCTGCTCGCGGCGGTCCGCCTGCACGGCTTGTAGCGGGCGGCCGCCTCGCCAGCCCGGCCAGCCCGGCGGGCCGCCACTACTTTGCCGCCGGCGCGGGTCCTAAACAAGTCAGGGGTACCAAAAAATACCCGGCTACCATTCCATTTCCTTATGATTATCGAACGCAAAACTTTTTCATACAAGGAAAAAGTCATCATTGAAAAGGTGCTGATTAGTGCCCCTTATCGGTACGAAGCTATTTTTCATAACGAAGGCTGCTTTATCCAGATTAGGGGAGCCGGCACCAAGCTGCTGTCGGTGGAAGACAGCCTGCTAATAGAGAACCAGGAAGCGGTGCTGATGAAATGCGGGACTTATTTCCTGGATTTTATTAATAAAATAGCGGGCGACACGGTTGAAGTTCTGGCCATTCATTTATACCCCGATATTCTGAAGCAGATATACAGCACCGAGCTGCCGGCCCTGATTGAGAAGCGCGCCTACGCCGGCAAAAGCACCGTTATTGCCAATGAGAGCGTGATTTCCCGGTATATCGAATCTTTGGAATTTTATTTCCAGAACCCCGCGCTGGTCAACGATGACTTGCTGGAATTAAAGATAAAGGAGCTGGTTCTGCTATTGGTGCAGACTAAAAATGCAGCCTCTATTCTGGAATTAGTAACCGACTTATATTCTTCGCGAAACATCAATATTAAAAATATTATCGACCTGCATAAGCACTCCAATCTGAGCATTGAGGAGCTGGCCGCGCTATGCAGCCTGAGCTTATCGGCATTTAAACGGGCATTTAAGAAAATATACAACGATAATCCGACGCACTATTTCATTAATGAAAAGCTGCGGAAAGCCAAGGAGCTGCTTACCATTTCCGATTTATCGATTGGGGAAATTGCTTACGAATCCGGTTTTAACGACCCGCTGTATTTCACCCGGTTGTTTGGCAAAAAAGAAGGCGTCACGCCCAGTAATTACCGGGCCACGCACGCCCTGCATTCGCCGGAGGGCAATGACGCCCGGGTAGCCTAACGCCGCTGGTGGTGCGGGCCGCCCGGCTGCGTCAGGCATGCCGGTTCTTCCCGCAAGCCCCGGCAACACCAGCCGTGGCCCAAATGTCCATAACGTAGAACGTATTGTCCATTTGGCCGCTTGGGGCGGCCGATACCTTTGTGATAAGCAAACGGCCACCAAGAAGGCCTCGCCTTTGAGCACCGCTTATTCACTTTTAAATCAGAATCTCATGAGCACTTTCCCCATTCATACCCTCGAAACGGCCCCCGAAAAAAGCAAGCCATTTCTGGAAAACTCCCTGAAGTCGTTTGGCATGATTCCCGGCCTGCACGGCGTGCTGGCCGAATCGCCCGGGCTGCTGGAAGCCTACCAGATGCTGCACAAGCTGTTCACCGAGTCGTCGTTCAACAACGACGAGCAGACGGTGGTGTGGCAGACCATCAACGTGGAGCACGAGTGCCACTACTGTGTTCCGGCCCACACCGGCATTGCCCACATGATGAAGGTGGACCCGGCTATTACTGAGGCGCTGCGCAACAAAACGGCGCTGCCCACCGAAAAGCTGCAGGCCTTGCACGATTTCACGCTGTCGATGGTCCGGAACCGGGGCCGTGTTTCCGAGCAGGAGCAGGAGGCTTTCTACGCCGCCGGCTACACCCAGCGCCAGGTGCTGGACATTATCCTGGGCTTGTCCCAGAAGGTGATTAGCAACTACACCAACCACGTTGCGGAAACGCCGGTGGATGCCGCTTTCCAGAAATTTGCCTGGCAGCCGGCAACGGTTTAATGGTGCGTTGAACAAGGGAGAATATTCCTTCTCTCTTGCTCAACACCTGGCTATGCTACGACTGACCTCAAAAGCCGGCTTGCCGGCTTTTGATGCGTACAGCCGTTTTTACGACGCTTATTGGCGGCGGGTACGCGAGCGCCTTCCGGATACAGGGACCGGAAATTCCGGCCCGCCACCGGCCTCGTAAGCTGCCTAGCCCGCCGCCGGGCCGGAATGGCCGGCCTGGCGAATGAGCTGGTCCAGCTGCTGCGCCAGTTCGGGCGAGAGGGTTTCGTCGGGGCCACCGGTTGCATCGGGTTGCCCCAGGCGCCGGGCCAGCCGCGCCACTACCTGCGTTTGCCGGGCATAGCGGCGGCACAGCACGCACATGCTGAGGTGGGCCCACACGCTGGCCCGCTCGGTGGGGGAGAGGGGCAGCTCGGCCCGCTTCTCGATGAGCAGGGTGGCTTCGTTGCAGTTGAATAAGGCTGACATAGCGATAAGGAACGATAGGGAGGTATTAGGAGCCCGAAAACCAGTGCTTTTCCAGGCACTTGCGCAGCTGCAGCTTGGCCCGGTGGATGATAACCCAGTAGTTGGCCGGCGTAAGATTGAGCTGCTGACAGATTTCCTCGCCCGACATTTCTTCCACGAAGCGCAGGCTGAACACGGCCTGGTGCTGGGCGGGCAGCCGGCCCTGGCAGCCGAGCAGCTGCTCGGCCAGCTCGCGCTGTTCGAGCTGGGTGTCGGCGGCGGCCCACTCGCGGGGCTCTTCGCCCTTGCGCCACTGCGTGCGGGCTCCGGTTTCGAAGTAGGTACCGTTGCCGGCCTCATCGGCCGCGCCGGGCAGCGGCACCAGCGGCGAGCGGGCCTGCTGGCGGTAGTAGTCGATGAGCTTGCGGCGCAGAATCACGAACAGCCACGTGCGCTCCGACGACTCCTGCCGGAACGAGGCCAGCGTGCCAAGCGCACTCACAATGGTTTCCTGCACCAGCTCTTCGGCGGCGGCCACCGTGGCCACCCGGCGGCGCACAAAGCGGAACATTTCGTTGCCGTAGCGGCTCAGCCACAAGTGGGGCTCGGGCGTGGTCGCAGCAATAGGAGCGGGGGCAGGAAGCATAAGGCGTATAATATCTAAGCGAAAGCGGTGCCGCCCCTGCGGCCGGGGCCGAAGGTAACGAAAGCAGCCCGGTAGCTCCCGGCCGGATGGATAAGCCCCGGTAAGGTCGCCGTTGGTCCTGCCGCCTGCACTTTGCGGCGGCAGTCGTTGGCCCGGGGGCGGCCTTACAGGACCGGGCATTTTTTCTTCGGAATTGAAAAGCCAGCTGATTTCTTGGTAGCCGCTGTAAGGTGCAGCCTGGGTGGTGCGACTGCCAGTAATATCGGACCGGCACTGAGGCTGCTGCTTGCAGGGCATTAAGCCCTGGCCATTTGATACATATATTTCCCATAATCAACCGTTTAGTAAAGCTATAAACTGGCATTGTAGCGAGAAATATTCGGTTTGTTTCTCTTGTTTCCCACCTTCCCTGTTCTCCCGAATGATGACGCAACACACCTTTGATATCCTGGTAATTGGTACTGGCGGCGGCGGCAGCGTGGCCGCCCGCAAATGCGCGGCCGCCGGCAAGCGCGTGGCCATCGTGGATGCGCTGCCCTTTGGCGGCACCTGCGCCCTGCGGGGCTGCGACCCCAAGAAGGTGTTGCTCGGCGCGGCCGAGGCCGTGGCCCGCTCGCGGCAGCTGCTGGGCCACGGCCTGCAGCAGGAAGCCGTTATCAGCTGGCCCGAGCTGGTAGCCTTCAAGCGCACGTTCACCGAGCCGGTGCCGGCTAAAAAGGAAGCCAGCTTCGAGCAGGCCGGCATTCGCACGTTCCACGGCGTAGCCCGTTTCACCGGCCCGCATACCGTGCAGATTGGCGATGATGTGCTCGAAGCGAAGCAGTTTGTGATTGCCACCGGGGCGCGGCCACGGCCGCTGAGCATTCCGGGCGAGGAGCTGCTGCTCGACAGCAGCGACTTCATGGAGCTGCCGGAGCTGCCCGCCGACATGACCTTTGTGGGGGGCGGCTACATCGCCTTCGAGTTTGCCCACCTCGTGGCCCGCTGCGGGGTGCAGGCGCGCATCATTCACCGGGGGCCGCGGCCGCTCGAAAACTTCGATGCCGACCTGGTCGGCCACCTGCTCACGGCCACCCGGGGGGCGGGCATCGAGGTGGTGCTCAACACCGAAGTAGCGGGCGTGGAGCGCCTGCCCGATGGCCGCCTGCGGCTGCGCACCACCGCCCAGGGCCAGGCCAGGGAGCTGACGGTCAGCCTGGCCATCCACGCGGCCGGCCGCGAGCCGGCCCTGGCCGAGCTGAACCTGGAAGCCGCCGGGGTGGCCTGCACCCGCCACGGCGTAACGGTGAACGAGTACCTGCAGAGCACCACCCACCCCGACGTGTACGCCGCCGGCGACGCGGCGGCCTCCGGACTGCCCCTGACGCCGGTAGCCGGCAAAGCCTCGCATGTAGTGGCCGCTAACCTGCTCGAAGGCAACCATAAAACCATCGAGTACGGCGTCGTTCCCTCAGCAGTATTCACCCACCCGGTGCTGGCCAGCGTGGGCCTCACCGAGGCGGAGGCCACCAAACAGGGCCTGAAGTTCCGGGTAAAGACCGACGTGACCACCGGCTGGTTTACCTCCAAGCGCCTGAGCACGCCGGTTTCGGCCTTCAAGGTGCTGGTGGATGAGGATACCGACCAGATTCTGGGCGCCCACCTGTTGAGCCCCAACGCCGAGGAAGTTATCAACCTGTTCATGCTGGCCATGCACGCCAAGCTGCCGGCCAGCGAGGTGAAGCAGCTGATATTCGCCTACCCAACCGCTTCTTCGGACATTATTTACATGCTATGAGGCATCGTTTGTTCTACGTTCGGAGCGGTTGTGTATTTGAGTAAAGCATCTGGGCGCAGCTCGGTTGCAGCACAGCCTATTTAGCCCAAATACTGGTGTTTAAGCAGTTGCGTGCTGCCGCTGCGGCCGCCGGCCATAATAGCCTACAGCTTGTCCTGCCGAACAAGCCGCCGGTAGAGTCCTACCAGCCGGGGCTGCGATACCCCCAGCCAGTACAGCCCGGCCAGCAGGGTAAAGGCCGCCTGCAGGCGGTACACCCCGTTATCGAGGTACTTACGGGCGGAGGTGATAACGGCGCGCGGCATTATTTGAAACGGCCCATGCGCCTGCAGCCGCTGCACAATTTCCTGGTCCTCCATCAGTATCAGGTCCTCGCGAAAGCCGCATATCTGCGCAAACAACTCGCGCTGCACGAACAGGCTTTGGTCGCCGAAGCGCACCAGCAGCAGCGGCAGGCGCGTGCACCAGGCGCTGAAGCCCAGAAACCAGTGCCCGTGGTCGAAGGCCAGGCGGTAGCAGCCGCTGCCGTAGCCCTGCCGCCGGGCCCGCCGCAAGTCGGCCAAAAAGCCGGGCGGGGGGTAAGAGTCGGCGTGCAGGAAATAGAGGATGTCGCCGCTGGCCTGGCTGGCCCCGTAGTTGAGCTGGGCGGCGCGGCCTTTGCGCGGGCTGCGCACCACGGCCGCGCCCGCCCGCCGGGCCAGCCCCCGGGTGTCGTCGGTGCTGCCCCCGTCGACCACAATGATTTCCAGGTCCGGCTCATCGGCCGTGGCCTGGCGCAGGTGGGCCAGCAGCGCCCCGATACCGGGGGCTTCGTTGTAAGTCGGAATGATGATGCTGACCGTTGCCACCGCGATGCCCCCGGCTCCGCAACCCGCCGGAACACTAGGTAAAAGCACGGGGGGGGAGGCGGCAGTTGGCATGCGTTAAGTACTAAGCTGAAAGAGGCGACCAGAGGCATTTCAGCCCATTGATTTTACTCCGAGTACGCCCGCCTGGTGCGGGGTGTTGCCGGGCCGGGCAAATAAAAGGCATTCTAATTGTAAGGACTTTTCCCTGTTTCCGACCACCCGTCTGCAGACGGGTTCGGGGCGGGTCGACGCTCCTTTTGTCAATAATTCTTTTTAAAACTGCGGATGTTGAATTGTAAAAGTCGCCGGTCGTGGCTTCCCCTGGCCCTGCTGGTGCTCGCGCCGCTTACCGGCCTGCATCCCATGGGGCGCAGCGGCGGGCAGCACAGCCAGCTGGCTACCGGCCGCTGGCAGGCCGAGATACCCGCCCGGCCTACTTCGGCCATGCCGGTGGCACTCACCAAGCACGCAAACTACCCCCACAACCTGCCCCTGGTCACGCTCGACGGCCAGGCCGTGAACCTGAGCGACCTGGAAGGCAAAGTGGTGTTCGTGAACCTATGGGCCAGCTGGTGCCTGCCCTGCGTAGTCGAGCTGCCGGGCATCGAAGCGCTCTATAAAAAGATGGACCCGAAAAAGGTTGCCTTTGTTCTGATTTCACTTGATGAGAACCCGGCGAAGGCGAAGGCCCTGCTCAGGCGGCGGGGCTACACCTTTCCGGTCTATTTCCCTACCAACAACCACCCGCTGCCCGCGCCGTTCGATTCCAGCGCTATTCCGTCTACCATTATTCTCGGGCCCGATGGGCAGGTTGCCGCCCGCTACGATGGCATGGCCCGGTACAACACGCCGGAATTTAAAGCCGCTCTGGAGCAGCTGGCCGGTGCTGCCAGCCCTTCGGCAGGGGCTTACTAACGCCGTTCTCAAATACGACAGGACGTTTTTTTCAGCCTGTACTTTCAGTGCCGGGAAGCCGGATGCAGGACAGGAAAAGGGTGGCCTTAGCCGATTGGGCTTTGGGAGCACCGGCCAGGCAAGCCACACGCCCCGAATTCAGTATTCCGGCACAACGCTGCCGAATGGCTGCCCGGCACGCCCTCCCACAGGCAGTCGCACCGGGCAACCCCGCCGATACCAGCACAGTATTACCACTCATTACTGCTCCTGTTTTTCGCTCACTTAGTCCCTGTTGCCGTGGCGCTACTTCCCTTTTCCGCTCCCTTGTTGCGCCGTTTCGACCGCTGGGCCGGCCCGGCGCTGGCTGTAGCCGCCATGGGCCTGCTGCTGCTCGAAACCCGCCACCCCCTACGCCGCCGCACCCGGCCCCGGCCCGAGCGGTGGCTGCGCAATGCCCTGGTGGCCGCGCCCGCCCTGCCCGCCATGCGCCTCACGCTGCTGCCGGCCATGGTGGGCCTGGCCCAGTCCTGGGCCCCCGGCCGGCCGGTGCTGGCCCGCCTGCCCGCGCCCCTGCGCCTGGCCGCCGAAGTGCTGCTGCTCGACTACCTGGGCTATACCTGGCACCGCCTGCTGCACGCGCCCCTGCTCTGGCGGCTGCACCGCGTGCACCACAACGACCTGGACATGGACCTGACCACGGCCTGGCGCTTCCACTTTGGCGAGATGCTGGCCAGCATTCCCTGGCGCGCCGGCCTGCCCGCGCTGCTGGGCGTGCGGCCGGCCACGGTGCTGGGCTTCGAAGCCGTGTTTGAGGCCTGCACGGCCTTTCACCACAGCAACTGGCGGCTGCCCTTTGCCGTGGAGCAGCGGCTGGTGCGCGTCGTGGTCACACCGCGCACGCATGGCATCCACCACTCGCAGGTGCAGCGCGAAACCGACAGCAACTTTGGCGTCGTGCTCACGCTTTGGGACCGGCTGCACCGCACCCTGCGCCTGAACGTGCCCCAGCAGGCCCTCACCATCGGCGTGCCCGCCTACCCGGAACCGGCACAGATGCCGGTGGCGCGCCTGCTGGCCCTGCCGCTGGAGCCGCTACAGCCCTGGGCCCGCCCCGACGGCTCGGTACCGGCCCGGGCAGAATTGGCTGGTCCTCTGCACGTGCTGGTGCCGTAAGGCTGGCCGAGGCCGATTACTGCTCGTTGAGCTGCCAGTTATAGTCCAGGAAGGTAAGTGGGGTCTGTTCGTCGATTTTGGTTTTCGAATACCGATTTACCCACTTTGCCACCGACTGGCCGTTGCTGGTCCAGTCGCTCTTGTACCAGCCAAAGTAGTTGGAGAGCTGTGCCTTGCCGGGGCTGATGCTGTTTTTAGCCGGGTCGTTCAGAAAGTCACGGCCCTGGTCATCGAACTGGGCATCGAGGCGGGCGGCAGTGTAGGCCTCGTTGCGCAGCCGGGCGCAGGACATGGAAGCGCACACCAGCGCGAAGTGAATGCGCGGGTCGTCGTACTGCTTACGCAGCGTGCCGTGCTCGATGTTGTCGAGGCTCATTTTCTCGCCCCCGATGCTGAAAAACTTCGCGGCCCAGGGCGTCGTCACGAAGGGAATTTGAATGGAGGAGCCGATTTCCTTGATGCTCTTGACGGGGTAGTAATTCAAAATCAACCGGATGGTGTAGGCATTGTAGGCGTTTATCCAGTACGCCAGCTGCTCGTTCCTGCTCCAGCTGGCCGCCGGCGGGTTTTTGCTCAGCAGTGCCAGGTAGTGGTTGAATTCCTTCTCGTCGGCCTTAAAGGGCTGCTCTCAGAAAACGGAAAATATAGCACGTTAAGGCTTACAAGCGCCTTTCGTGAACGCGATTTACAATCTGCGAACGTCGTTCACAATACGTAAAAGAGCTTATGTCTTACTTGAACCACCGTTTGGCTGAACTCATCTTACCTTCCGGCCTCCCCATTCTGTTTTCGCCTTTCCCATGGACTTTATAGCGCAGCTGGTTCGCATTAGCACGGTCTTGGCCCAAGCGGGCCACCCGGCCAGTGCGCACGCGTTAGAAGATTGCCACCTGGCCCTGGGTACGCTGGGAGAGGTCCTGCAGTCCTCCTGCGGTGTGTTGCTGGACCTGCGCAAGCAGCTACCCGACGCCTACGCCCTGGTGGAGAACGAGGCAGAAGCCGTGCTCGCGTATGCCGTCCGCCTCCATTACCTCCCGCCCTCGGCGACCAACCGGCTCGTCCGGTAGCGGCCGGTGCCGCAGGGCCACTCCCGCACGCCGGGCGCAGGGGGCGCTGAAAAATTAGCCAAGGAAACCAACTGCTCGTTTGTAGCAAGCGCGTAAAACGGCAGTAGTGCTCCAGGCTGCCGCGCAGCCGTACCGGGCTGGGTGCGCCACCCGGTAAGGCTGCGAAGCGGACGTTTCGGGCAAATAAAACAGGGCATCAAACGCGTTGGACAGGGGCGCGTACCACCTAAACTGGTATTCCCCGCCGCGGGGCAGTTCCGTTGCGCCAATCTGCCGAAACTTTAAGTTCTTGGTCAGCCACTTATCAGCCTTGGCCGCACTGCGCAGATGGAGGAAATAATTGGGCGGGGTCGCTCGGCTTCTATTTCGAGCCGGTAGTGCCATTCGTTATGGATGGAATGCGTCAAGTTCATAGCGTAGGCCAAGTACTCAATTGCATAAAGCGGAGGTAGCCGCTGGCGGTTTAGTCGTAGCGCGTAGCCAAGTGGCGAAACTGCTTGAGTTGGCTCATGAGCTACTCCGTTTATTCAAATTTTATTAATAATATATTTTCATCTTTGTGGTAGTTAGGACGGAGACTGCACAAGCCTGTCTTTGTCACAGGCAGCTTGTCCATGGGCTTCTTTGCTCTTTCATACCGTCAATTGTTTTCTTATGAATACGCCATCGCCTCAGATAGCCAGCGGCTTCGCCCCCGTGACCACCTCCGACCGGTTTGTGCTGCTCGATGCCTTGCGGGCCCTGGCCCTGGTGGGCGTGTGCTTTGCCAATCTGGAATGGTTCACCGGCTACCGCTTAGTGCCAATGGCCTCGGTCGAACACTGGCCGCTGGTCGATAAGGTGACGATGCAGCTCTCGCAGCTGTTCATCGACGGCAAGGCTTTTGGCTTGTTCTCGCTCTTGTTTGGGGTGGGCTTTGCTGTGCAGCTGCACCGGGCCGAAGCGCGGGGCACCGACGGGGCCCGCTTTTTTGCCCGTCGCCTGGGCATTCTGCTCCTGTTTGGGGCCGTGCACGCCCTGCTGCTGTGGTACGGCGACATCCTGCAGTCGTACGCGCTGGTGGGGTTTGCCCTGCTGCTCTTCCGCCATTATTCCGACCGGGCGCTGCTGCGCTGGGGCGTGGGGCTATCCTTGATGGGCTTTCTGGTGAACCTTGGGTGGCATCAGCTGGTGCCCGCGCTGCCCGCGGCCACCTACGAGGCCCATCTGGACCACGCCGTTCGCACCTTCGCGGGCCCCTCGTACGGCGCCACGCTGGCGGCCAACCTGGGTATGATTTGGGAAGACCAAGTGCTCAGCTGGGGGCCGCCGGTGGCCGGGTGCTGGATACTCGCCCGGCTGCTGCTGGGGTACTGCTTCGGGCGCTGGGCCATGCGTACCGGCTTCTTTCAGAATCCGGCCGCTTACGCACGACCCTTGCGTCGGCTTTTTGGCTGGACGCTGGTGGTGGGGCTAGGTGGCGGGCTCCTGCTGCGGGCCGTGAGCGTGCTGCTGCTGGCCCACCGCCTCAGCCCGGACGGCTATCTTGTCTTGATACGCGAAGTGTTGCGCGACCCCGCGGACCTGGCCCTGTCGGTCGCGTACGCCGCGGGGTTTGGCCTGTTGGCCCTGCGCGCCCGCTGGGCAGCCGCCCTTGGGGTGCTGGCCCCGATGGGGCAAATGGCACTCACCAACTACCTGATGCAAACCCTGGTGGGCCTGTGGCTGTGCTACGGCTACGGCTTGGGGCTGGGGCTGATTGGCCACATCGGGCCCTTTGCCAGCGTGGGCGTGTGTGCCGCCGAGGTGCTGGCCCAACTGGCGTTTAGTCACTGGTGGATGCGGCGCTTCCGCTTTGGCCCGGCCGAGTGGTTGTGGCGCTCGCTCAGCTATGGGCACTGGCAACCCCTGCGCCGGCCCATACCCGCAGTGGTAGCGTTTGGCTGATTTGCCCTAGCTTACGGCCAGCACTTGCATCCCCTTGCCGTCGAACGCGGGTTCCTGCCCGGCCCGCCGTTCCTTGGGCGCTACTGGCTCCGGCGCAGCGGAGGAGGAGGTTGTCGAGGTCGAAGCACATTAAGTGAAGTCGTCTAATCGAGACGCACAGAAGCAGGACGTCTATTTCCTGAGTCATGACCGCAAAAAAGAGCAAGACCACGCCGGCTAAACGGCGCAAATACGACAAGGCGTTCAAGTCTGAGGCGTTACCTGTTGCTCATACAGACGGTGGCTGTTTAAATCACCGTGGCTGTTGCAGAACTCCGCACCCAGGCCCGTGCGGTGCCGACAGAGCCTGAATTATTCTGGAAACGGACTGTAAAAGCCCTTTTTTCACGTCCGTGCGGCGAACGCTGCTGGTTTTTGCGCCTGGTGGAGGCTTCTGCAACAGCCACCGCACCTTTCTGGCCTCTTGCAGCCGCAGTTAGCGGGCGTTGACCCACCCGTCTAATGGTCGGTCGTTTAACCTTCGTACCAAACTTTTAACCAAGGCCAATTTTACCCCCTCGCTGCTATAAGAAGGTCGTTTTGGGTCCATTGCTGGGGGATGAGTGGGGGTGCAGGCGCATCAGCGGAATCGGTTAACGGGCCTCTAAAAACAGCATTTTGCCCCAAAACGAATTCGCCAACAGTATCCCGTTGTAACGAGAACCCCACTACCCGGCAAACCGACATAAACGACAAACGGCCCCGACGTTGAACGCCGGGGCCGTTTGTCGTTTACGGCTCACCAGGGAGCTCCCAACGGGCGCGGGTTTGCGGCGGGCGGGGTGCTATTCCACCGTCAGGCGCAGGGTTTTGCGACCGGCCCGCACCAGGTAGATGCCGGCCGGCAGCCCGTCCGGCAGCGCCAGCGCGGCCGTGCCGGCCGCATCAGCCGGGGCCGTGGCGACGTGGCGGCCCAGCGCGTCGAACACCGTGACCACCGTGCCGGGCACCGCACCCGTGAGGATGGTCAGACCAGGGTGGGCCGGGTTGGGAAACAGCGCCAGCCCGGCCCCGGTCGGAGCCGGGGTCACCGCCCGCACGGGTGAGTAGGTCACCGTGCCGTCCACGTCCACTTGCCGCAGGCGGTAGTAGAGCCGGGCCGCTCCGGGTAGCTTGGCATCGACGAAACCGTAGCTACGTGTGCTGTTGCTGCTGCCGGCGGCGGTCACGGTGCCCAGGACCGCAAAGACGTGGCCGTCGGCGCTGCGCTCCACCCCAAAGTAGGCGCTGTTCTTCTCGGAGGCGGTGGCCCAGGCCAGGCGCACGGCGGCGGTCCCTTCGGCAGTGGCCGTGAAGGTGGTCAGCTCCACGGGCAGCGGGGTGGCGCTGTTGGCGCTCTGGCCCAGCTGTTGGGCCGTCACGTAGGTCCAGGGGCCGTAGCGGGGCACGCCGCCCACGCCGCTGGCGGCGTATTCGAGGCGGGCACGCACGCGGGTGGCGTAGCCCGCCTTGCTGACCAGGGCCATGAGCTCGGTGCCGGCCACGGGAATGGTGGTGAAGGCCCCGCGTCCGGTGTAAGCCGTGGAGTTGGTGATGGGGGAGTGGTGCGAGAAGCTCGTGCCGTTGGCTGCGGTCTCCCACACCAGGCGGGCCTGCACCCGCCCGAAGGCCGAGCGCGCCACCAGCCCGATGCCGAACTGCGTGAGCGGCCGGTTGGCAATGCTGAGCGGGGTGGCCAGGTCGGTATTGTAAAGCCGCAGCCGGCCGGGCCGGGCCGCCCCCAGGTTGCCCAGGGCGAGGTAGGCCTGGCCCTGGCTGTTATTCGTGCGGAAGGCCCCGACGAGCACATCGGCGTAGCCGTCGCCGTTCACGTCCCCCGCCCCCGCCACGCTGTAGCCAAAGTAGTCATCGACGGTGGCAGCGGGGGCGGTCAGGGTGGCGGGGGTGGTGGCGAGCCCGGCGCTGCCACCCAGGTAGAGGTAGGCCTTGCCCTTGAAGCTACTCGTGCCGGCGGCCCCGACGAGCACGTCGGCGTAGCCGTCGCCGTTCACGTCCCCCGCCCCCGCCACGCTGGAGCCAAATATGTCACTGGCGGTGTCAGCGGGGTCGGTCAGGGTGGCGGCGGGGGTGGTGGTGAGCCCGGCGCTGCCGCCCAGGTAGAGGTAGGCCTTGCCCCGGCCGTTATTCGTGCCGTAGGCCCCGACGAGCACATCGGCGTAGCCGTCGCCGTTCACGTCCCCCGCCCCCGCCACGCTGGAGCCAAATAGGCGATTAAAGACGGTGGCAGCGGGGGCGGTCAGGGTGGTGGCGGGGGTGGTGGCGAGCCCGGCGCGGCCGCCCAGGTAGAGGTAGGCCTGGCCCTGGCTGTTATTCGTTTCTCTGGCCCCGACGAGCACATCGGCGTAGCCGTCGCCGTTCACGTCCCCCGCCCCCGCCACGCTGAGGCCAAATAGGTCATAGGCGGTGGCAGCGGGGTCGGTCAGGGTGGTGGCGGGGGTAGTGGTGAGCCCGGCGCTGCCGCCCAGGTAGAGGTAGGCCTGGCCCTGGCCGCTACTCGTGCCGAAGGCCCCGACGAGCACATCGGCGTAGCCGTCGCCGTTCACGTCCCCCGCCCCCACCACGCTGGCGCCAAATTGGTCATAGGTGGTGGCAGCGGGGTCGGTCAGGGTGGTGGGGGTGGTGGCGAGCCCGGCGCGGCCGCCCAGGTAGAGGTAGGCCTGGCCCTGGTTGTTATTCGTGCCGAAGGCCCCGACGAGCACGTCGGCGTAGCCGTCGCCGTTCACGTCCCCCGCCCCCGCCACGCTGCCGCCAAAGTAGTCATTGGCGGTGGCAGCGGGGTCGGTCAGGGTAGTGGCGGGGGTAGTGGCGAGCCCGGCGCTGCCACCCAGGTAGAGGTAGGCCTGGCCCTGGTAGCTACTCGTGCCGTTGGCCCCGACGAGCACATCGGCGTAGCCGTCGCCGTTCACGTCCCCCGCCCCCGCCACGCTGAGGCCAAATTGGTCATTGGCGGTGGCAGCGGGGTCGCTGCGGGTGGTGGTGGCCGTGGTCAGCAGCACATCGGTACCGCCCAGGTAGAGGTAGGCCTTGCCCTGGCTGTTATTCGTGCCGAAGGCCCCGACGAGCACGTCGGCGTAGCCGTCGCCGTTCACGTCCCCCGCCCCCGCCACGCTGAAGCCAAAGTAGTCATTGGCGGTGGCAGCGGGGTCGGTCAGGGTGGTGGCGGGGGTGGTGGCGAGCCCGGCGCTGCCGCCCAGGTAGAGGTAGGCCTGGCCCTGGCTGTTATTCGTGCCGGAGGCCCCGACGAGCACATCGGCGTAGCCGTCGCCGTTCACGTCCCCCGCCCCCGCCACGCTGAAGCCAAATTGGTCATTGGCGGTGGCAGCGGGGTCGGTCAGGGTGGTGGTGGCCGTGGTGGCGAGCCCGGCGCTGCCACCCAGGTAGAGGTAGGCCTGGCCCTTGCCGCTACTCGTGCCGAAGGCCCCGACGAGCACATCGGCGTAGCCGTCGCCGTTCACGTCCCCCGCCCCCGCCACGCTGCGGCCAAATTGGTCATTGGCGGTGGCAGCGGGGTCGGTCAGGGTGGTGGCGGCCGTGGTGGTGAGCCCGGCGCGGCCACCCAGGTAGAGGTAGGCCTTGCCCTGGCTGTTATTCGTGCCGTAGGCCCCGACGAGCACGTCGGCGTAGCCGTCGCCGTTCACGTCCCCCGCCCCCGCCACGCTGGCGCCAAAGTAGTCATAGTTGGTGGCAGCGGGGTCGGTCAGGGTGGTGGCGGGGGTGGTGGCGAGCCCGGCGCTGCCGCCCAGGTAGAGGTAGGCCTTGCCCTTGCCGCTACTCGTGCCGAAGGCCCCGACGAGCACATCGGCGTAGCCGTCGCCGTTCACGTCCCCCGCCCCCGCCACGCTGAAGCCAAATTGGTCATTGGCGGTGGCAGCGGGG
>NZ_JAAVTK010000027.1 GCF_012275535.1 Hymenobacter artigasi
CACTCCAGCATCGGCTATTCAAAACCTTATCAATTTCACCAACAACAACTTAACAACATCACCTAATTCTCTCCTGCTTAACTAGACCACCTCATAAAGCATCTGTACAAGAACCGTCCTCACGAACCGGTGCCCCCTCTTTTTTGGAGAGGGGGTCAGGGGGTGAGGTTGCCGTTGAACGAGGCTATTTCGCTTTCATGCACTGCTACCAGATTCTCCAGCAGCGTCTCCAGTAGCTTGCGCCCCTTCCACACCGATTTCATTTTGGCGCGAATCTGCGCTGCCGTCTGCACGAATTCCTGTTCCTCGGCGTGCTCGTGTCCTTCAAACGCCATCAGTTTCTCCACCATCGGCACCGTCATTTCGGGGTGAAACTGCAGGCCAATCACGCCATCGCCCCACACGAAGCCCTGCGTAGCCGTAGCCGCCGACATGCCCACCCGAATAGCCCCCGGCGGCACCGTAAACGTATCGAGGTGCCAGTGCAGCACGGCCGCTTTCTCGGGCCAGCCGCGCAGCAGCGGGTGCTCCAGCGACTTCACCGAAAACCGCACCGTCCAGAAACCGATTTCCGGCGCGTGGTTGGGCCGCACTTCGCCGCCCAGCGCCTCGGCTACTAGCTGCGCCCCCAGGCAAATGGCGAGTGTAATCTTGCCCGCCCGCAGCGCTTCGCGGATGAAGGCCTTTTCCGGCCGCATCCAAGGCAGGTTTTCCTCGTCGTGCACGCTCATGGCCCCGCCCAGAATCAGCAGGCCATCGAAGTCAGCCAGGGCCGGAAATTCCGGGTTTGGCTCGAATAGCTTAGTGTAGGTGAGCGTACAGCCGTGCGCCGCCAGCCAGTCGGCCGCGTGGCCGGGGCCTTCGTCGGGCAGGTGTTGGAGGCAGTGGAAGCGCATTGTTACGGTAAATTAGAAATGTAAAAAAGAACGTCATGCTGAGCGTAGCCGAAGCATCTCGCGTGTGGTAGTAATCCAATCGACAAGGTTTACTACCACACGCGAGATGCTTCGGCTACGCTCAGCATGACGTTTTATTATTCATCGAGCAATTATGCTCTACTCCCACTCGATAGTCGCTGGTGGCTTGCTCGAAATATCATAAACCACGCGGTTAATCCCCCGCACCTGGTTGATAATCTTATTGCTCACCTCCGCCAGGAAATCATAAGGCAAGTGCGCCCAGTCGGCGGTCATGCCGTCCACACTGGTTACAGCGCGCAGGGCCACCACCCGCTCGTAGGTGCGCTCGTCGCCCATCACGCCCACGCTTTGCACGGGCAGGAGCATGGCACCCGCCTGCCACACGTGCTCGTAGAGGCCGTGCTGTTTCAGGAGGTTGATGAATACGCCGTCGGCGCGCTGGAGTAGGTCCACTTTCTCGGGCGTAACATCGCCGAGGATGCGGATGCCCAGGCCGGGACCGGGGAAAGGATGGCGGTTGAGAATGTCGGCGGGCAGTTCCAGGGCGGCGCCTACTTCGCGCACCTCATCCTTGAAGAGCATGCGCAGCGGCTCCACAATTTTGAGGTTCATCTTCTCCGGCAGGCCGCCCACGTTGTGGTGGCTCTTGATGGTAACCGACGAGCCGTGCACCGATACCGACTCAATCACATCGGGATATATAGTGCCCTGGGCCAGCCAGCGGGCCCCTTCCACCTTCTGCGCCTCGCGGTCGAACACCTCAATAAAAGTGCGGCCAATGGCCTTGCGCTTGCCCTCGGGGTCGCTGATGCCGGCCAGGGCGGCGTAGAATTCGGGGGCGGCATTCACGCCGGTCACGTTCAGGCCGAGGCCTTCGTAGGCTTTGAGCACCGTGGCAAACTCGTCCTGCCGCAGCAGACCGTTATCCACGAAAATGCCGTGCAGGCGCGGGCCGATGGCGCGGTGCAGCAGCAGGGCCGCCACGCTGCTGTCCACGCCGCCGGAGAGGCCGAGAATCACCTGGTCATCGGGGCCGATGGTGTTGCGCAGGGCCTCCACGGCCGAATCCACGAAATGGTCGGGCGTCCAGCTCTGGGCGCACTGGCAGATATTTACCACGAAGTTGTGCAGCAGCTGCTTGCCCTCGGTGGAGTGCGTCACCTCGGGGTGGAACTGGATTCCGTAGGTTTCCTGGCCTTCAATTTTGAAGGCGGCCACCGCCACTTCGGGCGTGCTGGCAATGATGTCGTAGCCCATGGGCAGGCGCTGAATGGTGTCACCGTGCGACATCCAGACCTGCGACTCAAGGTGCATCTCAGCCAGCAGCGGCGAAGCCAGGTTCAGCGACGACAGCCGGGCGCGGCCGTACTCGCGGATGGTGGCCGGCGTAACCTCGCCCCCCCCCTGCTGGGCCAGCAGCTGCGCGCCGTAGCACACGCCCAGCACCGGCACCCGGCCCAGCAGGTGGGTCAGGTCGGGGTTGGGGGCATCCGCGTCGCGCACCGAGCAGGGCGAGCCGGAAAGAATAACGCCCCGAATATCGTCGCTGAGAACGAGTTTCGAGGCGTGCGTGTAGGGATGAATTTCGCAGAATACGTGCAATTCGCGAATGCGCCGGGCTATCAGTTGCGTGTACTGCGAGCCGAAATCGAGGATGATGAGTCGTTCCATATTGGGGCACAAAGGTAGCGGAAAATGACCGGTGCCGAGGGCTCCATTGGCTCCCCTCCCGAAAAAAAGAGAGGGGAGCCGAATGGTCTGAACCGAATTATTCCACCGTTACGCGCACGGGGCTACCACCGCTCACACGCACCAGGTACACGCCGGCGTGCAGCGCCTGCGTGTCAAAATAGCACATCGTGGAGCCGGGATGCAGCGTCTGGCGGGCTACCACGCGGCCGGTCAGGTCGAGCAGCTCCACGGGCTGGGCCACGGCGGCGCTCAGGCTGGTTTGCACCACCAGCACGTCGTGGGTGGGGTTGGGGTACACGGTGATGGTGGCGTTGGCGCTGGCGGTTTTGCTGCTGGTGACCACGGCCGTGTAGGTAGTCACGGGGCCGCTGATAACCACGCTGGTGGAGGCCGCGGTGGGGTTGCCGCGCACGGGGAAGTTGCTGGTTTCCACCACGCCGTAGTAGGTGGGGCCCATTAGGTAGGGAAACAAGGAGTTCTCGTTGCGGTCGATGGTGGCGAAGTAGGCGTAAGTACCCTGCGGGTACTCGGGCGTCACGCAGAAGCGACCGTTGTGCTCGTCGAGGTCGCCCAGGCCGCTCACCTGCTCGTAGTCTTCGTAGTAGCTGCCCAGGGGCTGGGCGGCCAGCGTGGGGCCGGGGCTGCTGGCGGTGGTTCCGTTGGGCAGGGTGGTACGGTCGGTGATGTTGCGCTTACGGAAGCTGGGCACCATACGCTTGATGGCACTCACAGTCTGCGCATTAGCGTACCCATAGCCGCCGTAGATGGGGTAGCCGTCGAAGGCGAAGCCGATGAGGGGGCTGTGCCGGGTGCTGTCGGGCACGTAGAGGCCATCGGCCAGATAGATGTTGCAGACAGTGGAGAGCGGCACGGTGGCGATATTGAAGGCCGAGGGGTTTTGGTGGTGGTGGTAGATGCCACCCAGCAGCGTGCTGCCCATGCCGTTGCTGAACACCGGCCCTGGGTGCCCCTTGGCACAGTCAAACCCCGCCCGCTCAAATACCACGGCGTCCTGGTGCCACACGTTCTGGTTGTTATAGCTCATGCCATCGGCGTAGTTGTACGACGGTACCCCATTGATAAACGTGCCGGTGATGCCCAGGCCTACGGCCGTTTTCACGCCGGTTTTGGGCTGCGGGTTCAGCGGCAGCTTGTAGAGGTAGGCGCGGTTGGTGCCCTGGGCCGGGTTGCGGTCCAGGTAGGGCCCGATGACGTAAGCCGGAATGCCCGTCGCGTTGATGTAAACATCAGTAGCCGAGTAGCGTACCCGCTGCACGTTGGCGTGCACGGTATCCTGAATGGGCGTGGGGTTGCCGCTCACGTAGTGCCGGCCGCGCACCCCGGTGGTGTTCTGCAGGAACTTGGTAATGGCCGGGTTGGTGACCTGCGCCTGCACGGCATCGGCTAGGCTCAGCCCGGCCAGCAGCGCCAGCATGGTTTTGGAGAAGGTATTCATGGGCAAATAAATTGGGGGATTAAGTAATTTGATGTCGATTATTAGCCGGTCATGCAGAGCGTAGCGAAGCATCTCTACCGCTTCACCTAAACCGTTACAACGAAGCAGTAGAGATGCTTCGACAAGCTCAGCATGACCGGCTCATTTACATTTACATGACCGGCCGTTTTCAGTCATTGGGCTGGTACTGATAGGCCGGGTTATTCACAAAATCCCGGTCCGTGAGCGTCAGCAGAAAAGCCAGAATGTCCTTCTGCTGATTGGGGCTTAGCAGCAGTGGCTGCTGCAGCTCAGGCGCCAGCGTGGGGCCGGGCTGAATGCCCGTGGTGTAGTGGCGCAGCACCTCGCGCAGGCGCTGAAAGCGGCCGTCGTGCATATAGGGACTGGTGAGCTCGATGTTGCGCAGGGTGGGCACCCGAAACTGGTAGCGGTCGGCGGGGCGGCCGGTGATGGCGGCGCGGCCCAGGTCGTTATAGAGCGAATCAACCGGCAGGCCGTTGTTAGCGAAGCCGTTATTGGTGAACAGCGGCTCGCGGTGGCAGCTGGCGCAATTAGCCCGAAACAGCGTCAGGCCGCTCAGTTCCTGGTCCGTGAACTCGCCGCCGGGCTCGTGGCGCACGTACTTGTCGTACTTCGAATTCGAGGATTCCAGCGACACCGTGAACTGCGCCAGCGCCTTCAACAGCCGGGGCGTGGTGACCACCGAATCGGCGAAGGCGCGGTAGAAGCGGGCGCGGTAGGCGGGCGAGGCATTGAGGCGCACCAGCAGTTGGGGCAGACTGGCATCCATCTCGTTGGGGTGCGTGAGTGGGTTCACGGCCTGGGTTTCGAGATGGTTCACGCCGCCATCCCAATGAAAAGATGTGTTCCAGGCCAGGTTGAACAGGCCCGGCGCGTTGCGCGAGCCCAGCCGCCCAGCCATACCGTGGCTCACCCGGTGGTCGGCGTGGGTGAAGGCCATGGCCGGCGCGTGGCACGAAGCGCAGGAAATGCTGCTGTCGCGCGAGAGCGCCGGCTCGTAGAACAGCATCCGTCCCAGCTCGCGGCCCGCCGCCGTGCCCGGGTTATTGGCGAAGCGGTACACCGGCGCCGGCCAGCCCAGCGGCTGCACAAACGCGCCCGGCTCGGGCGCCAGGTTGTAGGCGCACACGCTCCCCAACGCACTCAGGCCCAAGGCCCACCGAAACACCTTAGCGACTGACATGGACGGGCGCGGCTGCAAGTGAGAACATGCGGGCGCAGGCATCGGCCACGCGCATGGCGGTGGGGCCGGGCACCATCACGGCGGGCTGCGTGGCCAGCGGCAGGGCCGCCAGCCATTGGGCCACGTCAACGCGCAGCGTGAGGCGGCCCGTAGCGGCAGCGGCCGGCACGACCAAAGTCACGGTGCGGCGGGAATTGTAGGGGGCCGCAAACCCGCCTACATGGTAGGAAAACTCGTGGTGCGGCGTGGCCAGCGTCGGGGCGTGACCCTCGATTTTGGCGTTCACATAGCCGCTGTGCCAGGCCCAGTACATGCCCCGGCCGGGGTCGAGGTCGCCCCCCAGCGCGCCAGCCACGTTGGCGGCACTATCTACACCCACGCTGAAGCGGAAGCTGCGCAACGCGCCGGCAGGGGCGCTAGGGAGGGCCACGCGCAGCGTCGCGGTGGCTTCGGGGTCGGCGTCGATGAGGTGGTAGCTGGCCGGCTCATTGTAGGTGCGGCCGTCGGTGTAGGTTAGCTGAATGTCCGACAGGTAAAACCGCAGCCGGGTAATGGTGAGCTGCTCATATTCACCCGTCTGGTAGCCCGCCGAATCCAGCACCAGCGGCGCGGCCCCAAACACCGGCTCCACGCGCAGCGTGCGGCCGGCCGGCGGCTTGGCCGGGCCGGGCAACAGCCACATATTCAGCAGGAAGAAAACCAGTTGGGTAAACAAGACCATGAGCGGCAGAGTGGGGTTTGCGTTGTTGGATGCCGTTTTGAGAAAAACCCTGCGCAGGTTCTCCCTTTTTTTTTCGGGTGCCGGATGGCTGCGTTCGCAAGGCGGCCAGCAAGCCCGCATCAGCGGACGAAAGCTGGCGCAGACCGGAAAATAAGCCTTTAGCTTCCGAAGCCTGGCGACAGCCAATAATCCGTTTTCATGGAATAAATTTCATACCTGAAGTTCAATCAATTGCACCGGCAATTTTGCCAATAGCGCCCGCCTACGCACAAAATTCACGCAATTTGATGAATCCGACTGAATCTGTGATTACCTTTGCATCGGCAAGTCAGAACGACCAGCTCCCGCTGAACTCCCCCAGGACCGGAAGGTAGCAAGGGTAGGTGGTTGTAGCGGTGCGATTTTGGCTTGCTTTTTTTTGCCCTTTCCGGTCGGCCCCGACGCTGCTTCATTCCGCTTTTAGCGTGTAAATGAGTAGCTTTGGGGCCGATTCTTTTTTGGGGACTTGGGGTCTTAGGGACTTGGGAACTTGGCTTTTTTCGGCCGGGTCCAGTTATCCTAAAACCAAGCCCCAAGTCCCTAAGACCCCAAGTCCCCAACATGAAATTCTTCATCGACACCGCCAACCTAGCCGAAATCCGCGAAGCCGTGGAGTTGGGCGTCCTCGACGGCGTGACCACCAACCCTTCGCTAATGGCCAAGGAAGGCATCCGCGGCATCGACAACGTGATGGCCCACTACCGCCAGATTTGCGAGCTGGTAGACGGCGACGTGTCAGCCGAAGTCATTTCCACCGATTTCGACGGCATGGTGCGCGAGGGCGAGGAGCTGGCCGAGCTCCACCCCAACATCGTGGTGAAAGTGCCGATGATTAAGGACGGCGTAAAAGCCATCAAATACTTCGCCGACAAAGGCATCAAAACCAACTGCACCCTTATTTTCACCGCCGGCCAGGCCCTGCTGGCCGCCAAAGCGGGCGCCACCTACGTCTCCCCTTTCGTGGGCCGCCTGGATGATATCGGCCACGACGGCTTGCAGCTGGTGGAGCAGATTGTGCAGATTTTCAGCAACTACGGCTACCCTACGGAAGTACTGGCCGCCTCAGTACGCCACGTACCGCACCTCATTCAGTGTGCCGAAATCGGGGCCGATGTGGTGACCTGCCCGCTCAACGTTATTATGGCGCTGCTGAACCACCCCCTCACCGACAAGGGCCTGGCCACGTTCCTGGCCGACCACAAGCGTGTTAATTCGTAATTGAGTTATGAGTTAAAAGTTAGGAGTTATGAGTTCGTCGTCAGCTTGCTAATGCGCTCATAATCCCAACTCACAACTCCTAACTTTTAACTCATAACTCGAAGAATGTACATCATCAAAGTAAAAGGCAAGGCTAAAATTCCCGACTATATCCAGCTGCGGGACGAGGCCTTTGTGCTCATTGCCTATTTCCGGGCCGACCGGCCGCTGAAAGACCTGCACCGCTACGGCCTCGAAGGAAAGGAAACGGAGCTGGCTGCGGTGATTTCAGGACTGGAATTTGGCAAATTGCGGCCATTGAATTTGTAACGGTATGACCGAAAACGTTATTGAGCTGCACGATGCCACGATAATGCAGGAGCAGCAGGCCGTGTTGCAGGGCGTGAGCTTTGCGCTGGAGAAAGGCGCATTTGCCTACCTCGTGGGCCGCACCGGCTCGGGCAAATCGTCGCTGCTGAAAACCCTGTATGCCGACCTGCCGCTGCAAAGCGGTATGGGCACCGTGGCGGGGTTTTCGCTGCCCAGGCTACCAGCCAGCAAGGTGCCTTATCTGCGCCGCAAGCTGGGCATCGTATTTCAGGATTTCCAGCTGCTGAGCGACCGCACGGTGGCCGAAAACCTGATGTTCGTGCTCAACGCGACGGGCTGGAAAGGCAAGTCGCAGAAGCAGCAGCGCATTTCGGACGTGCTGGTGCGCGTGGGCCTGAGCAGCGCGGCCAACCGCATGCCACACCGCCTGTCGGGCGGCGAGCAGCAGCGCGTGGTTATTGCCCGCGCCATGCTCAACGAGCCGGTTTTACTGCTGGCCGATGAGCCCACCGGCAACCTCGACCCGGACGTTTCGGCCAGCATTATGCAGCTGTTTGGTGAAATAAATAACGCGGGCACATCTATTTTGATGGCGACGCACAATTTTCAGCTAATTGAGCAATATCCGCACCGCGTACTGACGTGTAAGGACGGCGAATTACTGGATTCAGCCCGCCGTTTTAGCTGATAAACTTCATCTATCAGGCCGCAATATTTTCGAAATGGCAGCAGCCGGTTTATCCGTTTTAATTCCGGTTTATAATCGTGCCGTTGGGGAGTTAATTCATTCGTTGCTCGCGCAGGTTCCTGACTGGCCCGGCGCGGTGGAAATCCGGCTGCTGGACGATTTCTCCACTGATGCCTACCGCCAGTCGAACCGGCCGTTGAACGATTTGCCCGGCGTACACTACCGCGAATTGCCACGCAACGTGGGCCGCGCCAAAATCCGAAATCAGCTGGCAGCCGCCGCGCAACACGGGTGGCTGCTGCTGCTGGATAACGACAGCCTGCTACCCGACCCGAATTTTCTGGCCCGCTACGCCGCCGCCCGGCACCAGGCGGCGGTGCTCATTGGCGGCACCTGCTATGAGGCTGCTCCGCCCGCCGAGGCCGCCTTGTACCTGCGCTGGCTTTATGGCCAGGCCCGCGAAGCGCGGCCAGCCGCCATCCGCCAAGTTGCCCCTTACGGACAGTTAACCATCAATAATGCGCTGATTCGGGCGGATATTTTCCGTCGGTTTCCGCTCGATGAGCGCCTGACCGGCTATGGGCATGAGGACACCAAATTGGGCGAAGAGCTGGCCGCCGCGCAAGTGTCCGTGCTACATCTCGATAACCCGGTGATTCATGCCGGGCTGGAGCCAGCGGCCATTTTCCTGCAAAAAAGCGAGCAGGCGGTGCGCAACCTGGCGCGGGTGTACCGCGAAGACGGCCTGGGAACCGATTCGCGGCTGCTGCAAACGGCGCTGTGGCTGCACCGGCTAGGCCTGGCACCGGCCGCGCGGGTGGCCTTGCGGGCTGCGGCACCCGCCTTGCGGCGGCAACTCCTATCCGCCACGCCCGGCCTGCGGCATTTCGATTTGCTGAAGCTGCACTGGCTATTGCAGCAGCTCGCGTAACGCCAAGCAGTGGCCGGCAGGGGCACAAAAAAACCGGTTTTCGGCGCGAGGCCAAAAACCGGTTTTGCTATTCGTTACGAGTAACGGCTTACTTCTTATCGTCTTTGCCGTCGAATACATCTTTCACGGCACCGCCCACTTTTTTACCGGCTTTGGCAGCACCCTGGCCGATGTCTCTGCCTACTTCGGCCGCCCCGTGGCCCACGTCTTTACCGGCTTGCTTCACGTCGGAAGCGGTATTGCTGATGGCCTGGCCGGCGCGGCTGCGCTCGTCGGCAGTTTCGTCGCTCACTTCGTCGGCTTTGCCGGCTACGGCATCAGCACCCTGGTTAGCGCGAATTTTCGTTTTATCCCAGGATTTGAAGGCAGAATATTTCAGCTTTTCCTTTTGAATCTCGGCCAGGTCATTCACCGAGATATTGCCTTTCACTTTGTCGTAGGCTTCATCCATTGCCCGCCATTCGGCGTTGATGTTGCGCCAGTCGTTGATGTCGTATTTCTCCTGGTTGCTCTTCACGTTTTGCACGAATTTTTCATAAGTCGTGCGGGCGTTGGCGGCCGTTAGCTGGGCGGCGGGGCTGCTGGGCTTGTAGTACTGGCCCATGTCCCCCACCTTCATGCGATTGTCCCAGGCGCTGGTGCGCTGGTCCAGGGCCGTGGTATAGCGGGTGTTGAGCTTTTCAATTTCCTGCCGGCGGTTATCGTCGTATTTGTCGGCATTTTTGTCGATAGCAGCTTTTTTGGCGTCGTAATCGGCCTTCATCTCGGTGGTTTCCCGGTCGTAGTCGGCCTGCATTTCGTCGCCCACGGCATCTGCTTTGGCCTCCGTATTATCTACGAAGGTGGCCATGTCGTTGTAGGCCTGGTCGCTTTCGACCGAAACTTCTTGCTTATCGGCTTGCGAACAGCCGGTATTGGCTACCGCCACGCCACCCATCAGCAAGACAAAGCCCAGGGTACGGAGGAAAGATTGGTTGTTGTTCATAGCAAATTGCGTTGGTGAAAAATCAGCGCGACGGCTGCCAGCTGGCTGCCGCCTGGGGTAGCTTAACGCAAGCATCCGGCCACAGGTTATCCCTGAATAGTATTGTCCGACAATTCATTACCGCTTTTCAGCATATGCTGAATGCCTCAAAACCCTGGCAAAGACGGCACAAAACCAATTTTACCCTCATCTGAAATTCATTTTATCACCGGCTGAAAATCACCCTTTCCCGGTGGCCGTCGGCTCATCGGTTTTCATCGGCTCGCCTGTAAATTATGCATCCCGGAAGTCGCCGCCGGTTTGCCGAACCCGGCCGCCCCGAGCCGGCTTCTATCTTTGGGGCCGTCTCCTGCTCCTTATTATCCGTGTCCATTCTTCCGGCCCCGCCCTCCCCTATTCAATTGCTCGATTTGGCT
This sequence comes from Hymenobacter artigasi, assembly GCF_012275535.1. GTDB lineage: Bacteria > Bacteroidota > Bacteroidia > Cytophagales > Hymenobacteraceae > Hymenobacter > Hymenobacter artigasi. The sequence goes on from NZ_JAAVTK010000027.1 coordinate 10,580, forward strand.
GCTGAGCACGCGGCGCTGCAACCGGCACTTAGCGAGGCAGTTGCGGAGGTAATGGCTTCGGCGGCCTTTATTCAGGGGCCGGCCGTGGGGCAGTTCGCGGCCGAGCTGGGCGGATACCTGGGCGGCACGCACATCACCCCCTGCGCCAACGGCACCGACGCCCTCACCCTGGCCCTCATGAGCCTGCGCCTGCCAGCCGGAGCCGAAATCATCATCCCCGCCTTCACCTACGTGGCCACGCTGGAAGCCGCCGCCCTGTTGGGCCTGAAACCGGTGCTGGTTGATGCGCTCCCCGATACGTTCAACATCGACCCGGTCGCCGTGGACGCGGCCCTTACGCCGCGCACCGGCGCCATCGTAGCCGTGCATTTGTTTGGGCAATGTGCCGATTTGGAGGCACTACGGGCCATTTCTACCCGCCACGGCATTCCGCTGATTGAGGATAATGCCCAGGCGCTGGGCGCCTCATTCACGTTTGCAAATGGCGAAACAGCCTACGCCGGCACCGTAGGCGAAGTGGGCACCACGTCGTTTTTTCCCTCTAAAAACCTCGGCTGCCTCGGCGATGGCGGCGCGCTGATAACGCACGATGCGACCCGCGCCGCCCTGCTCCACCAGCTGGCCAACCACGGCCAGAGCCGCAAATACCACCACCAGCACATCGGCCTCAACTCCCGCCTCGATACCCTGCAAGCCGCCCTGCTGCGGGTGAAGCTGCGGCAGCTGCCCACCAACACGGCCGCCCGCCAAGCCGTGGCCGCCCGCTACGATACCGCGCTGGCCGCAGTGCCCGGCATCAGCATTCCGGCCCGCGACGCACGTAGCAGCCACGTTTTTCATCAATACACCGTTCAGGTAAAGGAAGCCGGCCGGCGCGACGAGCTGCAGCACTTCCTGAAAAGCTGCGGTGTACCGACCATGATTTACTACCCGCTGCCGGTGCACGCGCAGCCGGCCTACGCCTACCTGGGCTACCAGGCGGGGCAGTTTCCGATGGCCGAACGGCTGTGCGGAGCGGTGCTGTCGCTGCCCATTCATCCGCTGCTGACGGCGGAACAGGTGGATTATGTGGCGCAATATGTCGGCGAGTTCTTCAAGTAATAATTATTTCGCACAGCAGCTTGAAAGAGGAAAAGAAGGTCCACCGAGTGTTTTCCCTTTTGCTCTGCTGACCTCCTTTCCCTCTTTCAAGCCGCTGTGCGAGCATTTTCTACCATGCAAATTTCTATGTCGCCTTCCGTTCGCTTCGCCATCTGCGGCGTGGGCCACATCGGCCGCCGCCATGCCGCGCTGGTTTCGCGCCACGAGGGTGCCGTGCTGGCGGCCCTGATTGACATACGCGCCGACCTCCAACCCGGCCTCGCAGCTGAGTTTCCGGGCGTACCGTTCTTCGCTTCGCTCGAAGCATACCTGCAAACCGGCCCGGCGGCCGACGTCCTCACTGTGGCCACGCCCAACGGCCTGCACGCCCCGCAGGCGGTGGCCGGCCTGCGCCACGGCCTGCACGTTGTCATCGAAAAGCCCATTGCGCTGCACAAGGCCGATGCCGAAACCATCGTGCACACGGCGCTGCAAACCGGACGGCTGGTGTTTGGGGTGATGCAGAACCGCTACTCGCCCCCGGCCGCCTGGCTGAAGCAGGTGTACGACGAGGGCCGGCTGGGCCAGGTGTTTCTGGTGCAACTGAACTGCTTCTGGAACCGCGATGCCCGCTACTATAAGGCCGACGGCTGGAAGGGCACCCAGGCGCTGGACGGCGGCACATTATTCACCCAATTCAGCCATTTTGTCGATTTGCTGTACTGGGTGTTTGGCGACATCACCAATATTTCGGCCCGATTCCGGGATTTCACCCACGCCGGCCTTACCGAATTTGAGGACAGCGGCCTCGTGACCTTCGACCTGCTGCGCGGCGGCAGCGGCACCCTCAGCTACAGCACCGCCGTGTGGGACCGCAACCTCGAAAGCTCCCTCACCGTGGTGGCCGAGCGCGGCAGCCTGCGCATCGCGGGCCAGTACATGGACAAGGTGGAATATTGCCACCTCGAAGATTACCACATGCCGGCATTAGCCCCCACCAACGCTGCCAACGACTACGGCCCCTTCCAGGGCTCGGCCGCCAACCATGTGCAGGTCATCGAAAACGTGGTGGATACCGTGCAGCGCCGCAGCTTCGCTACCACCAATGCGCTGGAAGGCCTGAAAGTGGTGGAGATAATTGAGCGGATTTACGCGTTGCGGTAATTCGGTATTAGCAGATTCTCACCTACCTTGGCAACCGCATCGGTGCTGCCTGCTAAGTGCAAGCCCCTGCTTCTACCGGCAAAGCACAACTGGCCATGTGGCTAATCAACAAAATTGGGATACTCCTCATTGGGCTTTGCAGTCTGCGATGCACTTCACCGGCTAAAACGACGCCAAAAACTGCAGGAGTACAGGTTCCAACCGAGTGGGTTGAGAAGGTGCGCCACTACGATTATAAGAAGGATAATCTATCGCTGCTGAAGGATTTTGAGCAGTTCATCGAGCCCGATACGCTGGATGGTGCGAGCGAATCTCTGCACCTCGGTAAAGGCCTCGTTGAGCCAAGACCGGCGTCGTCGTTTACACCGCTATTTGTTAACCTCGATGAGGAGCCCAGTGAAGAATTAATTGGTGTTTTGCGCTACGCCCGGTGCAAACCGATGCTATTTGTAGTTAAAATGATTGGTAGTTCGTGGTATCTGCTACACCACGAATCCATCTTCGTTCATAATGAAGAGCCGGAACTGCTTGTTGCCAATTCTCCCTCTGCGAACAAAACTTTTTATGTGCGCGCGCTCCAGGAAAGTGGCTCGGGTATTTACCGGGATTCTTACCGGTTTTATAAGCTTATTGATAATAAAGTAGTTCTATGCTTAGAAGTACCCAATGAGGCGAAAATTTATGGATGGGGGCTATACCTTAATCAGGAAGTTAATTTGGCACTACGGTTTGCCAGCACCGGTGACGATGCTATTGAAACGCTTTATAAATACTCATTTTTCCCTGGTCCGGTGCTTGCTCATGACATGAGTTGGTCTGCTCATCCTGAAATTTATTTGGTGAAAGGAGAAGGCTCTGCATTTTACAAATGGAATGCATCAACCATGACATATCAGTATGAAACATTCGGTTCTGAAAGCCCCGATGAGCTGACAAAATCCAAAATAGCGACCTTCGGCGACTTTGGAAATGATTCGCTATTTGTGAGAGCCTATGCTTACGAAATTGGCGAAATGCTCCATGAGGGAACACCAGTTGCCAAGCAGCTACTAAACGCCTATTTAACTGCGGTGAAGCACGGACGCAAATCGACGGTTCACCTGGAAGAGTTGGAAGAGAAGAAAGCAATGAATGGGACGAGATTTTACGGCCCGAAGCCGAAGTAGTATCCGTGCTTATGACATCAACAGGTATTGCTCACCAAAAAGCGCCGGCACCTCCCGGCCCCGGCGCTGCTTAGGTGGCAAAAGTTTCAACTCAGCTACTTCTTCTTATCCTCGTAGTTCTTGATGGCGTAGGCGACGCCGATGGTGAGGCCCTGTGAATACTGCACGCCGTGGTCCTGGTCGTAGTCGTAGAGGGCGATGCCGTTGAGGGCGACGTTGACGTATTTGCCCACTTTGGCGGTGAGGCTGACGTCGAGCCGGTGGTCGATTTCCTGGAAATTGAGGTGTTCGTAGTTGGCGAAGAGGACGTAGCGGGCCTTGAGGTTGACGTTGGGGCTGATGTTCTTGTCGAATTCGGCCAGCACCTGCGCGGCCAGCACCTCGAAGCGGGTGCTGTGGCCGGGATTCACGCCGTAGGGCCTATCGCCGAGGGCCGCCGTGAAGCGCTCGACCTGGTTTACCACCGTGAGGCGCGGGGCGAAGGGCGAGAGGCGCAGGTGGAAGTAGGTGGCGGGGTGGTACTCAAACCCATAGGCGGCTGTGATGAAGGCCGGCGCGAAGGAATCGGAAGTGAGCTGGGCGCGGTCGTTGCCGGCGGCGTCAGTGTCGTACTTGTAGCCGGGGGCAAATTGCGACAACAAATTCAGGGACAGGAACATATCCCAGCGCTCGGTGAGGGCGCGGCCGTATTTGGTGTCGAGGTAGAGGCGGTCCTGGCCTTTGCGGTAGCCCAGGCCCCGGGTTTGGGAGAAGGCAAAGAGGAAATCGGCTTCGTTATCGAAGCTGTGCACGCCGCTTTTGCGGTTGGCCCTGGCATTGAAGGAAGCGTTGAAGCCGACGGTGTTGACGCCGCCGCCGCGCCAGTTGGTGCTGAGCAGGGCTTCGTTGAGGCCAAGCCCGGTTTTGATGGATTTGTGCCAGAGCGGGTCGGGCGTGGCCGGCGGGGCGGGGTCGGGGATAACAGCGGGCGTGGTCTGCGCCAGAGTGGGGGCGGTAGCCAGGGCCAGGGCAGCTAATACGAGGTAGAAACGTTGTTTCATGACAAGGCAACGATGGTTTGAGACGGCAAATAACGGCGCTACGGCGGGCTCACGCACAAGCAAACCGCAAGCTCAACATTACTCAAACTCCGCTATTTGTCTATCTTACTGACATGAAAGCAGGCAGCCATCGTACCATGGATATCGGAAACTCAATGTTCCACCCTTTAGCTGAAGCGCATGAGTTTGTACCAACTTATTTATCAGAGCCAGTCGCTGGTGCCCTTTGAAACCCCGGAGCTCACCGCGCTGCTCACCCAGTGCCGCCTCAAAAACCAGCGCGAAGGCATCACCGGACTGCTGCTATACACGCCCGATGGGCGGTTTCTGCAAGTGCTGGAGGGCACGCCCGCGGCCGTGCGGCAACTCTACTACCAGTGCATCGCGCTCGACCCCCGGCATTTCAGCTGCCGCGTGCTGAGTGAAGGCCCCTGCCAGCACCGCGCTTTTGCCGAGTGGCGCATGGGCTTCCGCGTGGCGCAGCCGCAACACCTGCGCACGCTGCTGGGCTACGTAGCCCCCGATTCGCCGGGCCTGCTCGTACCCCGGCCGCACACCCGCCCCGAGCTGCTGGCCCTGCTGCACGATTTTGTGGCGCAGTGCCAGGCAGTAGCCCCCTGGCAGGAACACCCCCTCGTGTAGCCCGGCGCGTAGCGCGGCCGGCGTTTGTGCTACTCGCCGGGCTGGTATCTTTACCCCAATGCCTGCCCTGCCCGCCCCCTACCCCACTGCTGCCCCCGCCACGCCGGGCGCAGCCCCGGTTTCCTTCTTGGCCAACACCGCCCGCGAACTGCTGGACCGCTACGGCTCCGGCCCGCTCGATGAGCTGTCCGATATTGTGGTGATAGTGCCCACGCGCCGCGCCGTGGTGTATTTGAAGAACGAGCTGGCGCTGGCGCTGCCCGGCGGCGCGCCGCTGTGGGCCCCGCGCGTGGCCGCCATGGAAGACTACATGGTGGAGCTGGCCGGCATACAGGTAGAAGAGCCCATTGCCCTGCAATTGCTGCTCTACGACATTCTGAAGGGCATCGACACCGGTCTCGATTTCGACAAATTCGTGGGCTGGGCGAGTATGCTGCTCAGCGACTTTTCCAACCTCGACCAAAACCTGGCCGACACCCACAAGGTATTCGAATACCTGAGCGAAGCCAAGGCCCTGGAGCGCTGGGACCTGGCCGCCCTGCCGCCCAAAAGCCAGGCCGCCGCGCACTCCTTCAGCTTCTGGGACCAGCTGGAGCGGGTGTACCACGAGTTGCAGCGTCGCATGAAGGCCAACCACCTCGCCTACCCCGGCCTGGCCTACCGCCTGGCCGTGGAAAAGCTGGGAAAGACGCTGAAAGACCCCGCCCAGCCCGCGCCGGCCCGCCACGTTTTTGTGGGGCTGGGCAATTTGTCGAGGTCGGAGGAAAAGCTGATTCGCCTGCTGCTGAACGCCGGCCGGGCTGAAGTACGCTTCGACGCCGACCCGTTTTACCTCGAAGCCGGCTCGCCCAACCGCGCCGGCCAGCACCTGCGCCGCTACTTTGAGCAGTGGAAACTGCCGCTCGACAACTTTGGCGGGGGCGTGGAATGGCTGCGCGGCCAGCCCCACCACGTCCGCTACCTGGGCGTGGCCAACCCCAGCATGCAGGGCAAGCTGGCCGGCCAGCTCCTGGCCGAAGCCCGCCAGCGCTACCCCGACGCCACCGTGGCCGTGGTGCTGCCCGATGAAACCCTGCTCCTGCCCGTGCTCCACGGCCTGCCGCCCAACGAGGTACCCGACTACAACGTGACCATGGGCCTGAGCTTTCAGGCCACGCCGCTGTTCAACCTGGTCGATTTGCTGTTTGAAGTGCACCTCACCGGTATCCGCGAGGGCAGCCAGGAAACCGGCTACGGCGTGCCGCGCTACCACCATCTGGCCGTCAGCAAGCTACTCTCGCATCCGTTCCTGCGCCGCTACCAGCACTGGCAGGACCAGCAGGCCGACCAGCCCCAGTACCACGGCATTCTGGACCAGGTGTGCCGCGAAATTGTGCGCCTGAACGCGGTACTGCTACCCGCCGAGGAACTACTCAAGCTCGGCGCGCACCACCCGCTCATCGAAGCCCTGTTCAAAACCTGGGACAACTGCGACGACATTATCGCGGCCTGTTACGCCGTTATCGACCTGCTGCGCCAGGTGTACTCGGCCGAAATTGCCGATACTGACCGCGAAACCGGTCTCGGGGCCGAATACCTGTACCTGTTTTACACATTGGTCAAGCAGCTCGATTCGGCCTTCGATTGCCGCGAGCAGCGCCTGTCGGTGCGCTCGTTCCGCCGCTTTCTGTATGAGCAGATGGGCCGCACCCGCCTGCCCTTCAGCGGCGAGCCGCTGGCCGATGTGCAGGTGATGGGCCTGCTCGAAACCCGCGCCCTCGATTTCGACCACCTCATCATCCTCAGCTGCAACGAGGGCGTGCTGCCGGCCCCCAAGCGCCAGCAGTCGCTGTTTCCCTACGACGTGCTCACGGCCGCCGACCTCCCCACTTACGCCGATGCGGAGGCCATTACGGCCTACAACTTCTGGCGCCTGCTGCAGCGGGCCCAGCGGGTCGATTTGGTACACGTGCTGCCCGGGGCCGAAGGCATGAAAAGCGGCGAGCGCAGCCGATTCCTACTGCAGCTGCAGAATGACTTACTGCCCCAGAACCCACAGCTGGTGCTGGAAGATTTGACGGTCAGCGTGAGTACCCTCACGTCAACCTCACCCCCTGACCCCCTCTCCAAAAGAGAGGGGGCACCGGCCCCGAACCTAGCTAGCTTGGAAAAAGAATCACCCTCACGAACCGGTGCCCCCTCTCTTTTGGAGAGGGGGTCAGGGGGTGAGGTGCCGTTGGGCGACCTCGTCCTCGAAAAGGACCCCGAGATGCTGGCCGCCCTGCGCGGCGTGCTCGAACGCAACATCTCGCCCTCCCGCCTCAACGATTTTCTGGCCTGCTCGCTCCGCTTCTACTTCTCGAAAGTGGCCCGCTTCCACGAAAACGATGCCGTGGAAGAAACCCTCGAGGCCAGCAGCTTCGGCACCATGATGCACGAGGCGCTGGAGAACCTGATGCGGCCCTTCGAGCAGGATGCCCGTTCGATTACGGCCGAGGATATTCCCGCGCTTATCAAGCAGGCCCCGGCCGAGGTGCAACGCGCCCTTCGCCAGGAAGAAAGCGAGAAGCACGCCCGCGCCGACGAAGGCCTGAACCACGTATACGGCCAGGTGGCCACCCGCCTGGTGGTGCGCCTGCTGGAAAGCCTCACCGAGCAGCCCGGCGTGCTGCCGCTGCGCCTTTTTGGGCTGGAAAAGGAGCTGGCCGCCACCATTTTTGTCGATGTGCCGGGCCAGGCCGAGCCGCTGGCGGTGCGCCTGTTCGGCTACGCCGACCGCGTGGATGAGCTGCCCGACGGCCGCCTGCGGGTCGTGGACTACAAGTCGGGCCTCGTGAAAAAGAGCGACCTGCAGCTGCGCGGCTACCGCGACAAGCTCACCGCCGCCGAAGCCACCGACCGCCTCCTGCACGAGCCCAGCAGCAGCGCCGATAAGGTGCGCCAGCTCTGGCTCTACCGCCTCATGCTGGCCCACACCGTGAAACGCGAAACCGCCGAAACGGCCATTCTCTCGCTCCGGAACATCGACGAAGGCCTGCTCTCCGCCGACCTCAGCTTCCTCACCGAAGGCGGCGAAGACTTCGTGGCCGTTTCTGAAGACCTGGTGCGCAAAATCGTCCTCCGCATCCTCGACCCCACCGAGCCCATCCGCAAAACCGACGACTTCACGAAGTGCGAATACTGCCCTTATAAAGGCATCTGCGCGAGGTAATTGCGGAACAACGCAAATACTTTATCAGAGTTCACCATTACAGCGACGCCGATTTGGGGCAGTCTGATTATCATAAGAAATACCAGTTCAGCTTACCTTTTATGAAGTACCTGTTGGGGCTAATTTGCTCCTTTATTTGCCTGTCTGCTTCGGCGCAGCGGCCCCCGTTCACCGTTCATTCCATTTCGCTGCCTAAAGAGCTCGAATTTTATGATAATCAGTTTTCCGGGCTGGCAGTCAGTGCCGGCAAGCTGTTTCTACTCTCGGAAAGCCGGCTGCAGGACCGTGCGGAGGCCAAGCTCTACACCCTGAAGCTGGCGGACCTCGACCGCAAGCTGCTCGATACCACGTACGTTTTGCCCTACCAGAAGCTCCCGCTTAACCAGCTCCCAGCGCTGCGCACCAAAATGCTGGCCGCCAGACAGCAGTATGAAGGACTGGAAGCCATGCTCATCGACGGAAATGACATCTATTTTTCAGTTGAAACCGCCACACCTTCCACCAATTGCTATCTGCTAAAAGGGAGCCTGACTGCGAGCGCCGTGGTGATGGATACCACCTTCCTCACCCCACTGGCCAAGCCATTGGCCGCCGATGGCCAGCATATCTACAACGCCGGATTTGAGGCGCTGGCGGAAGCCAATAAGCAGGTGGTGGCCTTCTTCGAATTCAACTCCTTTCCCGGCCAGAACTATGCCTACGCGCTGGCGAAGCGCCCTGCCCCTGGCAGTTCCACCCCGCTCCCCTTCGCCCCGCTGCCTTTCCGCATCACGGACATGACGCCTACGGCCGGCAACCACTTCACCGCAATCAACTACTTCTTCAAAGGGGGCGGCGGCGATGCCGTGTACCGCACCCCCACCAGCGATACCACCAACACGAAGCTCATTACCGACCGCAACGGATTCAAAAGCTACTGCCGGCTGGTCGATGTCGTTTTCAAAAATAACCGCTTCACTTGGCAGCCGCTGTGGGAGTTGCCGGAGCAATACTGGGGCTACAACTGGGAAGGCATCGCGGCCTACAAAAACGGCTATTTCATCATCAACGACAAATACACGCCGAGCCGCCCGTACCGCACCACGCTCCTGTATCTGCAAGCCACCCGCTGATTCCCATTTAATTGACTGCTAAAGTGACCAACAGCAGCCGATAAAACCTTTTTTCTGCTGAGCGGGCCCGTCAATCCATCCTCTCAGCAGAATGGGTATCTTGCGCGACGCGCTATCCAAAAGGGCCGCAATTCCCCATCAGCGCACTTTTCCCCATCCGTACCAGACAACTCATCCAATGTCAACCACCAACACTGCCCCCGCCAAAGACGAATTCATGCAAGCCGCCATCGACGAAGCCCGCCTGGGCCGCTCGCAAGGCGGTATTCCCATCGGCTCGGTACTCGTGCGCGATGGCAAAATCATCGGCCAGGGCCACAACAAGCGCGTGCAGGAAGACTCCGCCATCAAGCATGGCGAAATGGATTGCCTGACGAATGCCGGCCGCCAGCGCAGCTACCGCGACACCGTTATCTACACCACGCTGATGCCCTGCTACATGTGCGCCGGCACCATCGTGCAGTTCAAAATTCCCAAGGTGATGGTGGGCGAGTCGCGCACCTTCGGCGAGTCGCGCGCCTTCCTCGAAAGCCACGGCGTGGAGGTGGTCGATATGGACATGCAGGAGTGCGTGGACATGATGAATGAGTTCATCGAAGCCGAGCCCGCGCTCTGGAACGAGGATATTATGGAGGAGTAATCCTCTATGCATTAACCGGGAACGTCATGCCGAACGGAGCCGAGGCATCTCGCGTGGGGTAGTAATCCTTTTTCAACGATTGAATTACTACTGCACGCGAGATGCCTCGGCTCCGCTCGGCATGACGTTCTTTTTTATCTGCTATGCCACTACTTCCGCAGCGCCCGCCGCGTGAAATCCGACAGCACCAGCGTACCGCTGATACCGGCCCGCTCGGTCAGTAGCGTATTCCAATGCTCGGTACCCTGCCAGAACACCTCCTTCATGGCCCGCAAAGCATCCGGCGCGTAAGATGCCATTTTAGCGGCGAAAGTGGCTATTGCAGCGTCCAGCGCGGCAATATCGTCCACTACTTCGGCATACAGGCCTTTTTCCTTCGCCCAGGCGGCCGGGCGGAATTCACCCGCATCGAGCGCCAGCTGCTGGAAAGCAGCGGTGCCTATTTTGCGCTCCACCGCCGGGCCCACCACGAAGGGGCCGATGCCTACGGCCAGCTCACTCAGTTTCACGGCGGCGTGCTGAGTAGCGAAGCAATAGTCCGTAGCCGCGGCTACGCCCACGCCACCACCCACGGCCTTGCCCTGCACCCGGCCGATGATGATTTTCGGAGCGGTGCGGCAGGCGTTAATCACGCGGGCAAAGCCGGAGAAGAATTCCAGGCCCTGCGCCTTGGTTTCGATGGTCAGTAGCTCATCAAAGCTGGCCCCGGCGCAGAAGGTGCGCTCGCCTTCGCTTTTTAAGACAATGACTTTTGTGGCTTCGTCCTGGCCGGCGCGGGTGATGGCCTGGGCCAAATCATTGAGCACGCGGCTGGGCAGGGAATTGTGCGAAGGGTGGAAGAACGTGATGGTGGTGATGCCAGCGGCATCGGTTTCGGCCGCGACGTGGCCGGCGGTAAGGGTGTTGCTCATGGGGGTATTACGGGTTAATCGGGCGATGTAGGGGCGGGGCTTGTCCCCGCCCGAATCGGTGAACGTTAATCGTCGGGGCGAATGTCTGTCCCCGCCGAACCGGCAAGCGCTATTCGTCAGGATGAAGCAACGATTCGGGCGGGGACAAGCCCCGCCCCTACATCGCTACTCCTGGTTTTTTTTCTTCACCATCGTCAAAATGGTCGCCACGGCCACGGTTTCGCTGGTTTCATCCGTCACCGTCACCAGCCAGCGCACGATGCCTTTTGCGATGTCGGTTTCGTCGCGCTTTTCCTGGCCTACTTTTTCCTTCACCGTCAGCTTCACGCCGATAGTGGTGCCGGGGTACACGGGTTTGGTGAAGCGGCATTCGTCCAGGCCGTAGTTCAGCAGCACCGGCCCTTTGCGCGGGTCAACGAACATACCGGCCGCTTTCGAAAGCACGTAGTAGCCGTGGGCCACGCGGCCGGTGAAGAGCGTGCCCTCCAGCGAAGTAGCATCGACGTGGGCGTAGAAATTATCGCCTGAAATTCCCGCAAAAGCGCTGATATCGGCCTCCGTCACGGTGTGGTTGTGGGTAGTGTAGGTTTCACCGATTTCCAGCTCCTCGAAGTACTTCTGGAACGGGTGCTTGTCGTACGCCACCTGCTTCGCGCCGGTCTGATACACCTGCGTGATGGCCGTAATCATGCTGGGTGAGCCTTGCAGGGCCACGCGCTGCATAAAATGCTCCACGCCCCGAATGCCGCCCATCTCCTGCCCGCCGCCGGCCCGGCCGGGGCCGCCGTGGATGAGTTGCGGCAGCGGCGAGCCGTGGCCCGTGCTTTCCTTCGCCATCTCGCCGTTGATAACCAGAATACGGCCGTGGTGCGTAGCCGCACCGAGCACGAAATCCTGGGCCACTTGCGGGTCGTTGGTAGCCAGCGAGCACACCAGCGAGCCTTTGCCCATGTTGGCCAGCGTCACGGCCTCCTCCACATCGTGGTAAGGCATCAGCGTCACTACCGGACCAAAGGCTTCGATTTCGTGGCTGTCGAGGTGCTTGAAGGGCTGCTCATTCAGCAGCACGATGGGCGAGGTGAAGGCACCCTTGGCAAAGTCGGCACCCCGGTCCTTGCCCAGCAGCTCCAGCTCATCGAGGCTGCCGTACACGATGGGCGTGTTCTGGGCCAGGTGGCGCACCCGCTCGCGGAACGTTTCAGCCTGTTCGCGGCCGGCCAGCGCGCCCATGCGCACGCCATCGGCCTGCGGGTGGCCCACTGTGGTTTGGGCCAGCAGCTTGCCGAGGGCAATCTGCACATCTTCCAGCATATTCGCGGGCACGATGGCACGGCGGATGGCCGTGCATTTCTGCCCGCACTTGGCCGTCATCTCCTTACGAATCTCCTTCACGAACAAGTCGAATTCGGGCGTGCCGGGCCGCGCATCCGGCCCCAATACGGCGGCGTTCAGCGAGTCGGCCTCCATCGTAAACGGCACGGCTTCTTCGATGATGCGCGGGTGGGCGCGCAGCTTGCGGCCGGTGGCGGCCGAGCCGGTGAAGGTCACCACATCTTGGTACGTCACATGGTCGAGCAGGCCCTGGCCCGAGCCTACCACCAGTTGTAACGCACCCTCGGGCAGAATGCCGGAAGCAATGATTTCGCGTACCACAGCCTCTGTGAGGTAGGCGGCGGGCACGGCGGGCTTCACCACGGCGGGCATGCCGGCCAGCAGGTTCACCGCAATTTTCTCCAGCATGCCCCAGATGGGAAAGTTGTAGGCGTTGATGTGCACGGCCACGCCCTCGCGCGGCACCATCAGGTGTTGGGCCATGAAGGTGCCGCCCTTGCTCAGCCCCACCGGCTCGCCCTCCACGTAAAACGGCTTGTCCGGAAACTTGCGGCGCAGCGAGGCATTGGCAAATAGATTGCCGATACCGCCCTCAATATCAATCCACGAATCGGCCCGCGTGGCCCCGCTCCGGTAGCTCAATTCGTAGAACTGCTCCTTTTTGCTGTCCAGGTGGAAGGCCAGCGCCTTCAGCATCCGGCCCCGCTCGTGGAAAGTCATTTTGCGCAGCTTGGGGTTGCCCACCCGGCGGCCATAGTCGAGAATCTGGGCAAAGTCGAAGCCTTCGGTATTGGCTAGGGCGATGACTTCGCCGGTGCTGGCATCGAGCAGCTCCTGGGGCGAATTGCCGTCAGAAGTCCAGCGGCCAAGGGTGTAGTTTTCGAGGGTGGGCGTCATAGCAGGTTGACTTGTAGCGCATGCTTTAGCTTGCGCCGGTGAGGGAGGTTGAGATGAACAAGCTAAAGCATGTTCTACAGGAATAACTTGCCCTCGCGCACCTTGCGGCGCAGCAGTGGGCTGGCGCGGTACCGGTCCTCGTGGTACTCGGCATAGAGGTCGTCGAGGGTAGCCAGCACGGTGGCGGGGCCCAGCTCGTCGGCCCAGGCCAGCAGGCCTTTGGGGTAGTTCACGCCGCGGGTCATGGCCAGCTCCAGGTCGGCGGCCGAGGCTACGTTCAGGGCCAGCGCATCCACGGCTTCGTTGATGAGCATGGCCACGATGCGGCTCACAATCTGGCGGCCCAGGGTTTCGTCGCGGGTGGGCTCGGGAGCTGCCGCATCGGCGGCATAGCTGTAGAATCCCCGGCCCGATTTCCGGCCGTAGTAGCCGGCCTCAAACAGCCGCTTTTGCGAGAAAGAGGGCTTGAAGCGTGGGTCGTAGAAAAAAGCGGCGAACACGGATTCCGTCACGCGGTAGTTCACGTCGTGGCCGATGAAATCCATCAGCGCAAACGGGCCCATGCGGAAGCCGCCCAGTTCCGTCATGGCCCAGTCGATGGTCGCTATATCCGCAATGCCTTCTTCCATTATCCGAATGGCCTCGCCGTAGAACGGCCGCGCCACGCGGTTCACGATGAAGCCCGGCGTGTCCTGCGTGAGCACCGGCAGCTTATTCCAGCTGGCCACCAGGGCTTTCATTTCCTCGGCCAGGCCCGCCCGCGTCTGCAGGGCTGGTATCACTTCCACCAGCTGCATAATCGGGGCCGGATTGAAGAAGTGGATGCCCACAAACCGCTCCGGCCGCTCGCAGGCCGCCGCAATCGACGTGAGCGACAGCGACGAGGTATTGCTGGCCAGCACGCAATCGGCCGAAACCACGCTTTCGAGCTTACGGAAAAGCTGCTGCTTCACCCCCAGGTCCTCCACAATGGCTTCAATGACCAGCTCGCAGTCCGCAAAATCCTGCATGTCGGCGGTGGCGTGCAGGCGGCTGCCCGCCGCTTCGGCCACTTCGCTGGTCAGTCTGCCTTTATCGGCCAGCTTCCGCAGACTATTCTGAATGCCGGAAACGGCCTTTTCTAACGCGCTGGCGTGCTGGTCGAGCAGCCGTACGGTGTGCCCAGCCGTGGCCACTACCTGCGCAATGCCCGCCCCCATAGCCCCGCAACCGATGATTCCGATGGTTCTCATTGGCCGGTGAAAGTTGGTTGGCGTTTTTCAATGAAAGCGGCTACGCCTTCGCGGTAGTCGGTGGTGTTGCCGGCGCGAAGCTGGTAGTCGCCCTCGGCGCGCAGCTGTTGGGCCACATCATTGGCGAAGGTGCTGTTCAGCAGCTGCTTGGTGTAGGCCAGGCCTTTGGTGGGCATGGCGGCCAGTTTGCGCACCAGCGCGGCCACGTCCTGCTCAAAGGTTTCATCGGCAAACACCTTGTAAATCATGCCCATCTGCACGGCTTCGGCGGCGCTAACTTTGTCTCCGGTCATCATCAGAGCACTAGCCCGCTGCATGCCGATGAGGCGCGGCAGGAAGTACGTCCCGCCGCTGTCCGGAATCAGCCCAATCTTGCTGAAAGCCTGAATGAAAGAGGCCGATTCCTTAGCCACTACGATATCGCAGGCTAGGGCAATATTAGCCCCCGCGCCGGCGGCTACGCCGTTCACGGCCGCTACCACGGGCTTGTCCAGCTCCCGAATCAGCATGATGAGGGGATTGTAGTGCTGCTCCACAATGTCGGCCACCTCCGGGCTGTCCGGCCCCGTGATTTCGGCCAAATCCTGGCCCGCGCAAAACGCCCGCCCGGTGCCGATAATGAGCACGGCCCGCACAGAGGCATCGGCCTGGCAGTCGCGCAAATGCTGCTGAAACGCCAGCGCCAGCGGCTTATTCACGCTATTGAAAACCTCGGGGCGATTGAGGCGAATGGTGGCGATGCCGTTGTCCAGCGAAAAAATCAGGGGGTTGTTTTCGGGCATAGGGAGGGAGTGCGGGAGTCAGTAATAAAAAACCTGTCATCCTGAGCGTAGCGAAGGACCTTATCACGTTCGCATCAGTAGGATTGATGCAAACTGTTCTTCCGCGATAAGGTCCTTCGCTGCGCTCAGGATGACAGCTATGAACGTTGAATCAACTGTGACATTTGAAGTAGTCGAACGGCTCGCGGCAGTCGTCACACTGATACAGCGCTTTGCAAGCCGTAGAGCCAAACTGGCTGACCAGATGCGTGTGCTCCGACTTGCAGAGCGGGCAGCGCACGGCCGTTTCTTTCCCAAATAAATTGAGGACGTGGCCGCTGGCCGTCCCGTCAATCGGTGGGGCGATGCCGTAGGCTTCCAGCTTCTCGCGGCCGGCTTTAGTCATCCAATCAGTAGTCCAGGCCGGGCTCAGCTGATTGTTGATTATCAGCTTGGTATAGCCCTCGGCCAGCAGCCGCAGCCGGATGTCGGTGGCAATGGTGTTCATGGCCGGGCAGCCCGAATACGTGGGCGTAATGGTCACGGTAATCTGCTCGCCCTCTACGCGCACGGCCCGCACAATGCCCAGGTCCAGAATGCTGAGCACGGGAACTTCAGGGTCGGTCACTTCTTCCAGCAGCTGCCATATGTGGGCTTCGGCGGGAGGCGCGGGCGCTACCATGTCAGGCCGGGAAACGTGCGCTGCATGTATTGCAGCTCGGTCAGAATATAGCCCAGGTGCTCGGTGTGGCGGCCGTCCTTGCCGCCGGTCAGCATGAAAATCTGCTGCGGAATGGCAAGCGTGGCTTCCGTCAGCACGCGCTCGGCGTGGGCCGTCATGCTGGCCTGAACATCCTCGTATTCCGGAATCAGGCCCATGGCTTGCAGCGATTTTTCCAGCGCCGTGGGCGTCGTCAGCTCGCCCGAGAAGCGCCACAGCTCCGTAATGGATTTCTCCACACGGCGGCGGCTTTCGTCGGTGCCGTCGCCCAGCCGGATTATCCATTCCGAGCTCCACTTGAGGTGGTAAGTGGCTTCCTTTAAGGACTTTTCGGCAATGGCCGCCAGCCGCTCATCGGCATTGGTCAGCAGTTGCTTGAGGAAGTGGTAGTGGAAGTTATCGAACAGAAACTGCCGCACCACGGTGTCGGCAAAGTCGCCGTTGGGCTGCTCCACCAGCAGCGGGTTGCGGTATTCGGTGGCGCTGCGCAGGTAGGCGAGGTCGTCTTCGGTGCGCCCCTGCCCTTCCAGCTGGGCGGCGTATTGGTAGAGGCTGCGGGTTTCGCCCAGCAAATCGAGCGCGATGTTGGCCATGGCCAAATCCTGCTCCAGAATGGGCCCGTGCCCGCACCATTCGCTCAGCCGGTGGCCCAGAATCAGGCTGGTGTCGGCCAGCTGTAGCACGAACTGGAACAGCTGCTGCCGCACGGCCGGCGTGTACGTAGCCAGGGCCGGGTTTTCCGTCGAAGCAAATTGCATATCGTCCTGCATTACATATGTTTAATGGAATCCGGCACCTGGTAGAAAGTGGGGTGTCGATACACTTTATCGTTGGCCGGGTCGAAGAAGGCTTCCGCATCATCCGGGTTGGAAGCGTGGACGTGCTTCGACTCCACCACCCAAATGCTGATGCCCTCCTGCCGGCGCGTGTACACGTCGCGGGCATTCTGGATGGCCATCGCGGCGTCGGCCGCGTGCAGGCTGCCAACGTGCTTGTGGTCAAGCCCCTGCTTGCTGCGGATAAAGACCTCCCACAGAGGCCATTCGGATTGATTCATGACTTGATTTTATGTCTTATATGAACGTCATGCTGAGCGCAGCCGAAGCATCTCGCGTGCCGCCACTAATCCTTTTTCAACCGAAGGCCGGCGTAGCCAACGATTGAATTACTACCCCACGCGAGATGCTTCGGCTGCGCTCAGCATGACGTTCTTTTACTCTGATTTACGCCGCTACCAATTCCCGCTCAGCGCGCTTGGCCGCGTGGGCCATAGCGGCCTCGCGCACCCAGGCACCTTCCTCGTGCGCCTTCACGCGGGCCCCGAGGCGGTCGCGATTGCACAGGCCATTGCCTTTCACCACGGCCCAGAACTCATCCCAGTTCACCTCACCGTAGTCGTAGGCCTGGCGGGCTTCGTTCCACTGCACTTTTTCATCGGGCACAGTCAGGCCCAGGAATTCGGCCTGGGGCACCATCATGTCCACGAATTTCTGGCGCAGCTCGTCGTTGGTGAAGCGCTTGATGCGCCAGTTCATGCTCTGGGCCGTGTTGGGCGAGTCCTCATCTTTGGGGCCGAACATCATCAGCGTGGGCCACCACCAGCGGTTCAGGGCTTCCTGGGCCATGGCTTTCTGGCTTTCCGCGCCTTCGCACAGCGTCTGCATTATCTCGAAGCCCTGGCGCTGATGGAAGCTCTCCTCCTTGCACACGCGCACCATGGCACGGGCATAAGGGCCGTAGGAAGTGCGGCACAGCGGCACCTGGTTCAAAATGGCGGCACCATCGACCAGCCAGCCCACGCAGCCCATATCGGCCCAGCTAAGTGTGGGGTAGTTGAAAATGCTGGAATACTTGGCTTTACCCGAGTGCAGGTCGGCCAGCATCTGGTCGCGGGTGGTGCCCAGCGTTTCGGCGGCGCTGTAGAGGTATAGGCCGTGGCCCGCCTCGTCCTGCACCTTCGACAGTAGGATAGACTTGCGCTTGAGCGAAGGGGCGCGCGTAATCCAGTTGCCCTCCGGCAGCATTCCAACCAGCTCCGAATGAGCGTGTTGCGATATCTGCCGAATCAGCGTCTTGCGGTAAGCGTCGGGCATCCAGTCCTTGGGCTCGATGCGCACATCGGCATCAATCCGGGCCTGGAACTGTTCTTCGGGGGTGAGGTGCTGGGTGGGATTTTCCATAGGAAGTCAACAAATACTAACAAGCGTTAGTTTCTCAAAAGTAGCGAAAAAACCGTTAATACGCGCGGCTCATACCTTAACTAGGGCTTCCGCACCAAATATCAGGCATTTTGCAGTAGTCGCCGGAGGTACTCATTGTCGTAGGCCGCTTGCTTACGCTTGCGTTTGAGGCTGA
>NZ_JAAVTK010000028.1 GCF_012275535.1 Hymenobacter artigasi
AAACTCGTGCACCTGCTCTTTGCCTGTGCCCTGAACCAGCGAAAATATGACGAAAAATATGCCACGGCCCTTGCCTGAATCATAGAAATCGCATCTTTGCGTCTCGTCGTTGAACGGTAATATGCGAACGGTACGACTACGGTCTTTCAACGGCAAGACGCAAAGATGCGTCTCTACACCGCCAGCCGGCGCTGGAATGCGGCCAGGAACAGGCCGACGTGGTAGCCGTCGCCGAGGCCGTGGTGCAGGTTGACGGACACGGGCATTTGCCGGGTATTGCCTTCGCTGAATACCTGGCCGAAGGAGATTTTGGGGCAGCTATCCGGGTAGGTGAAGCTGCGGGCGTGCGTGAGCCCGGTAAAGCGCACCCACGGCAGGGCCGAGCAGTGCACGGTATCGGGGCGGCCGGTGGTGTCGCTCAGGCGCAGGCCGGTGCTGGCCTGCACGGCCGCAATTTCGGCCTCGGCATTAGCAATGAAGCCTTGCAGAGAGTTATTCTGCTCGATGAAGGAGAAGGCGAACGTGTGGTCGGGCCGGCCGAGGGTGGCGGAGGCGTGAATGCGGTCGTAGAGGAAAACCTGGCCGTTTTCGACGCGGTAGCGGAAGGCTTCCACTTCGTTGGCCGCTTCGAGGGCGTGGTAGAGGTAGTAGAGGAAAAACGACACGCCCAGCCGCTTGGCTTCGGCCTGGGCGGCGGTGCAATCCACATTGGCCGTGAGGCCGAAGAAGGGCTCTTCGAAAGATGAGAAAAAGGCGAAATGCTCGCGGCGCGGCCAGGTTTCGAGGTCAATCAGGTGCTTCATGGGGGGCAAAGGTCGGTAGCTTTGTAGCGTTGTGTAGGGGCGGGGCTTGCCCCCGCCCGCCGGTCGCGCCATCACAACGGCACCGTTCAACGGCGGGCGGGGACAAGCCCCGCCCCTACATCGTTCAATTTCCCCTATGCCTGCCCAAACCTTCATCGCCTTCGACGCCGACGATACGCTCTGGCCCTGCCAGCCGCACTTTGACCACGTGGAGGCCCAGCTGCTCCAGATTCTGGCCCCGTATGCCGACCATGCCACCATCAACGCCCACCTGTACGATGTGCAGCGGGCCAACATGCTGCTCTTTGGTTACGGGGCCAAGGCGTTTATGCTGTCGATGATTGAAACTTCAATTCAACTCTCCGACGGGGCGGTGCACGGCCACGAAATCCAGCGGATTCTGGATTTGGGCAAGGACCTGCTGCGCTTCCCCATCGAGCCGCTGCCCGATGTGGTGGAAGTGCTCACGGAGTTGAAAGAGCGTGGCCACCGGCTGCTGCTGCTCACCAAAGGCGACCTGTTCGACCAGGAAAGCAAAATAGCCCGCTCCGGCCTGGGCGACTTCTTCGACCACGTCGAAATCGTAAGCGAGAAGGACGAGCCGACTTACCGCCGCTTGTTTGCCCGCCTCAACATCACGCCCGAGAACTTCGTGATGATTGGCAACTCGCTGAAATCCGACATTTTGCCAGTGGCCAAGCTGGGATTTTCGGCCATCCACGTGCCCTACCACGCCAACTGGATTCACGAATACGTACCCGCCGAGCGGCTGGCGGAAGTGGAGTTTCGGGCGGTGGAGCGGCTGCGGGAGGTGCTGGCGCTGGTGGGATAGCAGTGTCAGCAATAAACCAGACCGTTATGCAGAGCGCCGCGAAGCATGACGGTCTACTTTCGCACCACTACTTAAAACCGACCCATTCCCACGAACCCCTTACGCGTCGAGTTCGACCAGGGCGGCCGGGATGAGGCTGCCGATGGCTTCCGAGCGCGGAACTTCTACGGTGAAGGTGCTGCCGATGCCTTCGGTGCTATCGACGGAAATGGTGCCGTGGTGCCACTCTACAATGGTTTTGCACAGCGCCAGGCCCAGGCCGGTGGTGACTTCGCCGCGCAGGCCCGGCCGCCGGGCCTTGGTGAACCGTTCGAACAGGTAGGGCTGCATGGCCAGCGGAATTCCAACCCCGTCATCGACCACGTGAATGAGTACGCTGCCGGGACCGGGCGCGATGTGCACCGCAACGTGGCCGGCATCGGGCGTGAACTTGAAAGCGTTGCCCACCAGGTTAATAAGCACCTGCGTGAACTTATTGACGTCCAGGTTCGCGTATATCGGCTCGTCGGGCAGGGTGTAGGTGAAGTGGTGGCCCAGCAGCCGCTGCCCGCGCTGGAGCTGGTCGAGCGGCACCCGCAGGATGGCCCCGATATCGACCCGGTTTACCTTGAGGTCGGAGTTGGCCGAGGTCAGAAACTCGATGTTGACAAGCTCACGAATCATCTTTACGCTGTCGCGGCTGGTGGCTTCGAGCACTTGCAGCATTTCGGGAATACGGCTATTGTCCGGCGCCACCACTTCCTCGTGCAGGAACTCCGCAACTTGCTGCACCATGATGAAAGCGCCGCTCAAATCGTGCGAGAGAATCTCCAGCGTGGCGTTTTTACGGCTGTTGAACAGGTCGGCGTTTTCCTGGTAGCGCTTCATCACGCTCACGTCGCGCAGGGTGCCGCCCAGCAGCACGCGACCATCGATTTCCTGATACGAGGGCGTGAGGCAGAACCATTGGTTGGGCTTGCCAGGCGTCTGGAGGCGCACTTCTACCTCATCGGCTACCTCGTTTTGCACCCATCGGGCCCAATAGTGGGCAATGTAGGCCAGGTCGTCGGGGTGCAGGCGCTGGAGCAGGGCCGGCAGCTCGGCATTTACCCCTTTCAGGCTGCCGTGCAATACGGTTTGGTAGGCGGCGTTGACGAACACGATGCGGCGGGCCGCGAGGTCGTACACAAACTGCACGTGGTGACTGGCTTCCGCCTGGTCGAGAAAGAAGCTGGCGAAGTCAGACATTAAAAATAATTGATTTACAGCATTATGCAGTTGCACAACGGTTGGGGTCATTTACGGGAACGGTATAACTTCGGGCACATAAGAAAGGTGCAAGGGCTTGCGCCGGCCCCGGCAGAACAGGGCCGTTAGCCGAAACAAGGCTACTACTTCATCCCAGCGCATAAAAACGCCTTAGAGCGGTTTTCAGGTTCGTGTGCACGTAGCGCGAACGTTGTAGTTCGCGTCCCTGCGCCATTAGAACGGCTCTGATGGCGCGGGGACGCGAACTACAACGTTCGCGCTACTGCCTGCTGGCCTCCTAAGATGTACACAAATCCGAAAACTGCTCCAGGATAGGGAAAATCGAATTTTAAACCCTGATTTGTCTACCTTTCGGCGTTTCTACACTACTGCTTTTTATGTCGCCCTTTCCCTGGTTTCGCTTCCACCCGATGCTGTTTTTGCTGGCGCTGCTGGCCGCTTCATCGTGCTCCAAAAAATCCGCCCGGGAACAGGCCGCCGAAACGGCCGCCACCACCGACGGCGACGAAATCGACCCCTACGCCAACCTGGTTTTTACCTTCGATGAAAAGGTGGTGGACGAGGCCCGGCAGAACCGCTGGGACACCACGCGCTTCGTCACGTTCTCGCCCAACATTCGCGGCAAGTTTAAGTGGACCGGCGACCGGGAGCTGACCTTTTCGCCGCTGGAGCCCTTCCGGCCCAGCACGGTATTCAAGGCCGAATTGCGCCCCGAAACCCTGCCCAGCGGCAAGCAGCAGCTGGCCCTGAACCGGCCCAAGTTCCACACGCCATATCTGAGTATGGCCGCGCCGCAGGTGTTCTACGGCAGCTCGAAGCGGGCGGCGGGCACGGCGGAATTACGCGCTAATCTGGTATTCAACTACCCCGTGCGGCCCGCCGACGTGAAGTCGCGCCTGACCGTGACGCAGGGCGGCAAGCCCGTGGCGGTGGAAGTGAATTCGGCCGAGCCGGATGCGATGGTAGCTCTCACGTTTATGCAGGACGTGCAGGCAGGCACGCCGGTTCGCATCGACATTGCCCCCGGCCTGCGCCCGGCGGCTGGCACCAAAGCCACCGAAAAAGTCCTCAGCGCCCAAGCCGAAATCCCCGACCAAAGCACGCTGGCCGTGCGCGAGCTCACCGGCTCGCTGCTCAATGGGCAGCCCGTGGTGACGGTGCTGCTGACCCAGCCCATGCGCGTAGAAGACGCGCAGGCCACCGTGAAAGTGACACCGGCCGTGGCCTACACCATAGAGGCGCTCGAAAGCGGCTTTACCCTGCGCGGCGGGTTTGAAGTGGGCAAAACCTATCAAATCAGCCTGCTTGCCGGCGCTAATGGCGTGCTGGGCGGGCGGCTTAGTGAAGCATTCAGTCAGGCCGTTTCCTTCGGTGATGAGCGGCCGAGCCTGAGCTTTACGAGCAGCGACAAGGCCATGTACCTCGATGCGCTGGGGAACCGGAACCTGGGTTTGCGCATCAACGAAGTGGCCAAGGTGAAGGTGACCATTGCCAAGGTGTACGCCAATAATATTCAGCAGCTGCTGCGCGGCGAAAAGCAGTACGGCTACCCCGAATACGATGAGGACGAGCCTCGCGAATCGAACACCGACGAGAATGGTGACTACATCGACCGCAGCTTCCAGTATTACGACACCGAAAGCATTGGCAACGTGCTGTCGGAGCGCACCATCTCCGTGGATGGGCTGCCCAAGGAAGGCGGCCTGCGCCTGCTCAATCTCAACCTGAAAGACCTCGAATTTCAGGGGCCGATGAAGGGCATGTACGTTATCCGCGTGCAGGATACGGAGCGGCAGTGGCTGCAGGTGAGCAAGCTGGTGGCCGTGACGGACCTCGGCCTGATTGTGAAGCAGGGCGCCACGGGCGGCACGGTGGTTTTCGCCAATTCCATCCGCACGGCGCAGCCGCTGAGCGGGGTAACGGTGAACCTCGTGAGCTCGAACAATCAGGTGATTGGCACGACCACGACGGACAAATCCGGCGTGGCGCAGTTCGACTCGGCGGCTAGCATGAAGCGCTTCACGCTGGGCATGATTACGGCCGTGAAGGATGCCGACTTTTCCTTTCTGGATTTGACCAAAAGCCGGGTCGAAACCTCGCGCTTTGCCGTGGGCGGGCTGACCTCGAACGCGGCGCATTACCAGGCGTTTCTGTACGGCGACCGTAACCTGTACCGACCCGGCGACACGGTGCGGACCAACACCGTTATCCGCACCGAGGACTGGAAAAGCCCGCCCACCGGCCTGCCGATGAAAATTCGCCTGCTGCTGCCCAGCGGCAAGGAATACAGCAGCCTGCAGCAGAAGCTGGGCGCGGCGGGCAGCTTCGAAAGCCGCTTTATTCTGCCACCCACCATCATGACGGGCCTCTACACGATGGAGGTGCTCACTGGCAACGACGTGCTGCTGACCTCGCGCCAAATCAGCGTCGAGGAATTCATCCCCGACCGCCTGAAGGTGACCGTGACGGCTGCGCCCAAAACCGTGAAACCGGGCCAGGATGTGACGGCCAGCATCACGGCCGTGAACCTCTTCGGCCCGCCCGCCGCCGACCGCAAGTTTGAGGTCGAATTCTCGCTCAAGCAGAAGATGTTTTCGGCCCCGAAATACCCCGACTACAGCTTCACCATCAATAGCGGCGAGAAGCGCCGGACTACTAACGAGGACGGCGAAGCCAGCGAAAGCGCCCTCACCTCGCGCTTCGAGAAAACCGTGCGCGAAGGCATGACCGACGCTGCCGGCCACGGCACCGCCGCCTACACCGTGCCCGACTACCGCGACCTCGGCACGCTCGAAGGCGTGGCCTTCGCCACGGTGTTCGACGAAACCGGCCGGCCCGTGAACCGCCTCGCCACCTTCGACGTGCAAACCCAGGCCACGATGTTCGGCATCGGCAACCTGCCCGACCTCATCAGCACCAAGCAGGCCCTCACGGTGAAGCTGCTGGCCCTCACCCCGGCCGGCAAACCGACTTCGGCGCAGGCCGACATCAAGGTGGTGCGCCGGCTCTGGGAAACCGTGCTGGAGCGCCAAGGTGGCCGCTACGTGTACAATTCGCAGCAGCGCGACCAGGTGATTCTGAGCCAAAGCCGCGCCGTGGGGGCCGAAACCAGCTTCAGCTTCACCCCCATTTACTCGGGCGAATACGAGGTGCGCGTGAGCCGGCCAGGCGCCAGCAGCTACGTCACGCAGCGGTTTTACGCCTACGGCTACGGCGATACCCAGGCCAATTCCTTCGAGGTGAACAACGAGGGCGAGGTGACCATCGAGGCCGACAAGCCCAAATACGCGCCCGGCGAAACGGCCAATCTGCTGCTGAAATCGCCCTTCGCCGGCCGCATTCTGGTGACGGTGGAACGAGCCAACGTGCTCGACCATTTCTACGTGACCACCGACGGCAAGGCGGCCGAGGTCAAAATCCCCATCAAGGCCGGGCACGTCCCCAACGTGTACGTGACCGCCACCGCCGTGCGCGCCCACACCGCCCAGGACCGCCTGCCCCTCACCGTGGCCCGCGGCTTCCTGCCCCTGACCGTGGAAAAGGCCGATTCGCGACTGCCTGTGGCCATTGCCGCGCCCGCCACCAGCCGCTCCCAGACCTGGCAAACCGTGGAAATCACCACCGCGCCCCGCGCCCAGCTCACCCTGGCCGTGGTGGACGAGGGCATTCTGCAACGCACCAATTACCAGACGCCCGACCCGCACGCCTACTTCTACCAGAAACGGGCTCTGGAAGTATCGGCCTTCGATGTGTACCCCTTCCTCCTACCCGAACTCGGCAGCAGCAGCAGCGGGGGCGACGCCGCCGACCTGGCCCGCCGCACCAACCCCGTGCCCAATCGCCGCGTGAAACTGGTATCGGAATGGAGCGGCCTGCTCACCGCCGATGCGGAAGGCAAGCTGCGCTACCGGGTGCGCGTGCCGCAGTTCAGCGGGGCGCTCCGCATCATGGCCGTGGCCTACAAAGACGATGCCTTCGGCTCGGCCGAATTCACGATGAAGGTGGCCGACCCGGTGGTGATTTCCACGGCGCTGCCGCGTTTCTTAAGCCCCGGCGACACGATTGACGTGCCAGTGACGCTGACGAATACGACGGGCAAGGAAATGAAAGTTGGAGTTGTCGCACAGTTAACCAATAACCTGCTGCGTGCTCATCCTTTCAGCAAATTGAATCTACCTTATACCGTGACGCTAGCACCAAATGCCGAACGCAGAGTTCAATTCAGCTTCATTGCAGGGAACAGCATTGGCAGCGAAACCATCAAAGTTGAAGCGACAGCTGCGTCTGCTTCTGGTGCTAAAGGATTCGAAACTTTCACCGAAACCATTGAACTCCCAATCCGCCCCGCCGCCTCGCTCGAAAAGCGCACCGGCAGCGGCGTGATTGCCGGCGGGGCCACGCTCCCGCTCAACCTGAAAACCGATTTCCTGCCCACCTCGCTTAGCAGTAGGCTGGTGGTGAGCCGTTCGCCGCTCACGGAGTTCAGCAAGGATTTGCGCTACCTGCTGCAATACCCCTACGGCTGCCTGGAGCAAACCGTGTCGGCCGCCTTCCCGCAGCTCTACTACGCCGATTTGGCGGCCACCTTGCAGCAGAAAACCGGCGCGGCGGCCAAAGCCCAGCGCTACAATCCGAACTACCACGTTCAGGAAGCCATCCGCAAAATCGAGAGCATGCAGCTCTACAACGGCAGCCTGAGCTACTGGCCGGGCGGCGACTACGACAACTGGTGGGCCACCGCCTACGCCGCCCATTTCCTGCAGGAAGCCCAGCAGGCCGGCTTCGCGGTCAATAAATCCGTGCTCGACAAAACCCTGAAATACCTCCAGTTCCGCCTCAAAAAGCGCGAAACCGAGCCCTACCAGTACTTCGACGCCAACAACATTGCCCGCGAGCGCACCATAGCAAGCAAGGAAATCGCCTACTCGCTCTACGTGCTGGCCCTGGCCGGCCGCCAGGACCCCGTGGCCATGAGCTACTACCGCGCCAACCGCCCCCTGCTGGCCGAAGACTCCAAGTTCCTGCTGGCCTGCACCCAGAGCATCCTGGGCAACCAGCGCGCCTACCGCGAGCTGCTACCCCAGCAGTTCGGCCCGCAGCGCCCCACCCACCGCGCCCTCGACGGCTCGTTCTACTCGCCCATCCGCGACGAGGGCTTGGTCCTCAACGCCCTCGTCAGCACCGACCCCAATAACCCGCAAATCCCCGGCATCGCCCGCCAGCTCAGCCGCCAGATGAAGGCGGCCAGCTGGCTCAGCACCCAGGAGCGCGCCTTCGCCCTGCTGGCCCTCGGCAAAATAGCCCGCCAAAATGCCCGCAGCACCGCCACCGCCAGCCTGCTCATTGACGGCAAGCCGGCCGGGAAGTTCGATGGCAAAGACTTGACGCTACGCAACGTAGCCAACCGCAACGTGAGCATCCGCACCGCCGGAAGCGGCAGCCTCTACTACTACTGGGAAACCGAAGGCATCTCGGCCAGCGGCCAGGTCCACGAGGAAGACAGCTTCCTGAAAGTCCGCCGCCAGTTCCTGAACCGCGACGGCGTGCCGCTGGGCGCCCCCGTCTTCCGCCAGAACGATTTGGTGGTCGTAAAAATCACCCTCGAATCCGCCGAATCAGCCGGCCAGGTCAAGAACGTTGCCATCACCGATTTGCTCCCGGCGGGGCTGGAAATCGAGAACCCGCGCATCGGGCCTTTGCGCGAATTGAGCTGGGCGAAGGACGCCGCCACGCCCGATTATCTGGACGTGCGCGATGACCGGATTAACCTGTTCACCACCGCTACGAGCAAGCCGAAGTCGTTCTATTACTTGTGCCGCGCCGTTTCAAAAGGCACCTTCAAGCTGGGCCCGGTGAATGCCGACGCGATGTATAACGCAGACTACCACAGCTACAATGGGGCGGGAACGGTGCGGGTGCGGTAGTGCGCTGGCGCGAGTTTAGCGCAGCGTAACTTGTGCCAGTCATGGCCGGGAGGCTGTGCCTACCATGCCGCGCCAGCGGCAATGCGGTGCTGCGCCAACGGTACCGTTCAGGCAACTTGTTCTTATGCGAGGCACAGCCTCGCCCGGATGGCCGGCACGAGTTACGCTGCGCTAAACTCGCGCCAGTGTCAGGCAGTTGCGCCTGCCAGAACACAAAAAAAGGCGGCCTGCTCCGGAGAGCAGGCCGCCTTTTTTAGCGGTTTGCCATGTTACTGCTTATTGCAGCACCATGCGCTTGGTCGAAACCGACTCGCTGGTTTTCACCTTGAACAGGTAAGTACCGCGGGCCATCTCGCGGCCATCAAACTTCACTTCGTGGTAGCCGGCATCCTGGGTATCAACCACCAGCGTTTTCACCTTGGCACCCAACGTATTGTACACATCCACGCTCACCGGGCCCTGCTGAGCCAGGTAGTAGCTGATGGTGGTAGTTCCGCTGAAGGGATTGGGGTAAGCAGCCGTTTCGGGCGTCAGAGCGGCCGTGCTGGTGCCCGAAGTACCGCGAGCGGCAGCAGCAGGCTGAGTAACGGCATTGTACTGCGGGAAGGTGCGGGTGACGATAACCGCAAACTCACCCCGCGTTACCGACTGCGTGGGCTTGAAGGTAGCGTGCACCACCGGCTGCAGGTCGTAGGGACCCTGCGTTACCGAGAAGTAGGCATTGATGAGGTTGAGCTCCAGAGCAATGCTTACGTAGCCTTCCAGGCCGGCGGGAATGGTGGCGGCATCATCAACGGCCACCTTAGCGCCGTTGTAGTTCACCGTTACGGCCTTGCCGTTGCGGGCCAGGGCCTGCGTCTGGAAGCCCAGGGCCTGCACCAGCGAGTAGGCCAGCGAAGCGCGGCTAACCTGGCCACTGGGCGCAAACGAACCGTTGGCGGTGGGCACCATCACGCCGTTAAACTGCTGGTACCGGTCGCGGATGGCCGCGCCACGAGCCGCTACCGACTCCGTCAGGAGAATATCCGTGGCCGACGATACATCGCTGAACGTGCGCGAGCCATCGGTGGGCTGGTATTGGCGCACGCCCTGGCCCATCAGCAGGTAGTCAGCCAGCTGCAGGCGGGTGAGGGGCTGGCTCGGTTTGAAGCCGTTCGAGAGGCCATCGACGAGGCGGTTGGTCACGGCCATGATGATGGAAGCTTCGGCGGGGTTGCCGGCAATGTCGCCCAGGTTGGTGGTGCCAGCGGGGGTTTGCATGGTAATCTTGCCATCAATGTCCTCGGGAGCTGCCACGCCGTTCAGGCCATCTACTTTCAGCGTCCAGGTGCCGGCCATGGGCGAGGCCACGGCTACGCTCCGGCCGGGCGTGAGCGTGAACTCGGCGGGAATGCCCGAGCGGTACTGCTTGCCGGTGGGGTCGAGCACAATCAGGTTGACCGTATTACCGGTCTGGCCTTCGATTCCGTACGTGTTGATGCTGGCCTCCAGGCTGTTCACGCCGCTGGGCACGCTGAAGGTGAACTGATTCGAAGCCGTGGTGGCGGGGTTATATTTTACGGTGAAGTTGCTAACCGCAGCCAGCGAGTTCACGCTGCTGCTGAAAGTGCGGGTGCTGTTCACGGTAGCGCCGAAGTTGGTACCCCGGAAGGCGCGGTCCACCGCAGCGTAGGCATTCACATAGCCCGCGCCTACTTCCCACGACTCGCGGCCGGGCATGTTGGTGGCGGTTTTCTGCAACAGCTCCTTCACTTGGGCGGGCGACATCGACGGCTTGGCTTCCAGAATGAGGGCAATGACGCCGGCCGTGTGGGGCGTGGCCATCGAAGTGCCGCTCAGCACGGTGTAGAAGGGCAGCTCGGCCGGCGTGAGCACGGCGGCATCGGTCTGGGCACCCAGCAGCGGTATCGGGCCCTGCGTGCGGGTCGAAACCACGTCCACGCCGGGCGCCGTAATCACGGGCTCGTTCTTATAGGTCCAGGTCTGGCCATCTACCTGGAACGTGCCGCCCTGGTTCTTTACCCCCCGCGAGGAGAAGCTGGCGAGCAGGCCGTTCTTGTCGCCGGCGGCCACCGAAATGGTCCAGGGCGCAATGGCGTAGGGGTTGTGCGTATCGGCACCGGGGCCGGAGTTGCCGGCGGCAAACACCACCACCATGTTGCGGTCGTAGCAGCGCTTGGTGGCCACGTTCAGCGGGTCGCTGGGGTTGAAGGTGCCCGACGAGCCAAAGGAGTTGCTGATAACCCGGATGTTGTACTGGAACTGGTGCGTGAGCGCATAGTCGAAGCCGCCAATGGCATCGAGCACCAGCAGCGCGCCGCCCGAGCCGTAGCCCAGCAGCGAAGCGCCGGGGGCCACGCCCTCGTACTTGCCGCCCGACCGCGCGCCGTTGCCGCCCACCGTACCGGCGCAGTGCGTGCCGTGGCCCGAGTTGTTATCGGTGTTCGGCACGCCTTCCACGTAGGTCACGGGCAGCATGGCATTCAGCGAGTTGAGGTTGGTGGAGCCCAGCGTATTCTGCACCAGGTGCGTGCCGAGCTTGATGTCATCGTGGGTGCCGTCCACGCCGCTGTCGTTGATGAGCACACCAATGCCGCGCCCGGAAACCGGCGTCCCGTTGTTGCGGGCCGTCATTTGCTGGTCGAGGCGCAGGCGCTTCACGCCGGTCAGGTTGGTGTCGTCGTAGTTTTCGTAATCGAGCTGTTTGTTGATGAACAGCGAGCGCACGGCCGGGTTGGCGGCCAGCGCATTTACCTGGGCGGCCGTAGCCAATACGCCGGCAATGGGCAGCGCCTGCATGGTAATGCCACGCGTGATGCCCAGCTGCTGCAGGGCCAGCAGCTGCGAAGCTTGCGGCGCTCCACTCCCGTTAAAAGTTACGATTACCTGGGCAACCGGACTGCTGGCAAGGGCTGTGCGCAACTCGGGGTCTACGACGGCCTGGCCAAATGCAGTGCCACTAATCCCCGCAGCGAGCAGGGTAAGGAGAATTTTGTTTTTCATGTAAGCGTGTGGAAATAGCGTGTGGGTTGGTGAGGTATTGCAGTAGTCGGGCAAGGATATGCGGCAAGCCAATTGTTGCGCCGGGCCCAGCGCAAGGGCATTACTGATATTCCTGAAGGCTACGCCACTACCTACGAGCCACTATCTTCAACGGATTTACCATGAATTGCTATTTCTTTAATCTTTCTTTATTTTATTAAAAATATCTTTTATCAATCAACAAATAGTTGCCATTACCGTACAATATCGCGCTTTTAATTGAATAATGCGTTTTTTACTGTATCAATGTATGCAAATCAAGTCCGGCGACTAGGCAGGCAACCCGGGCGGGGCAGCCTTCATTAGCGCAAATGGCACGCTCTCCCGGGTTTGCCGGGGGTTTGCGCTATCTTTCGTCATGAATCGGCGGCAGGGCAAATGGCTATTTTGGGGGCTAACCGGGGCATTGCTCCTGCTCGTGGGCCTCGACCGCCTCTTTCCCCTGCCGCCCGCCCCGCGCTACTCCCCCATCGTGCTGGCCGCCGATGGCAGCGTGCTCCACGCCTACCTGAACCCCACCCAGAAGTGGCGGATGAAAACCGAGCTGGCCGAGATAACGCCCGCGCTGCAACAGGCCATTATCAACAAGGAAGACCGGTACTTCCACTACCATTTCGGCGTAAATCCGGTGGCGATACTACAGGCCGCCGGACGCAATATTTTCCGCACCGGGCGCACCACCGGGGCCAGTACCATCACCATGCAGGTGGCCCGCCTGCTGGAACCCAAAGAGCGCACCTTTGGCAATAAGCTGAAGGAAATGCTGCGCGCCACGCAGCTGGAGGCCCATTACAGCAAGGCCGAGATTCTGCAGCTCTACCTGAACCTGGTGCCCTACGGCGGCAACATCGAAGGCGTAAAATCGGCCGCGCTGCTCTATTTCCAGCAGCCGCCCGATTACCTCTCCCTGGCCCAGACGGTTACGCTGGCCATTATCCCCAACCAGCCCCGCCTATTGGTTTTGGGCAAGAACAACGCGTTGATATTGGCCGAAAGAAACCGCTGGCTGCGGCAGTTCCGGCAGCAGCATCTGTTCCCAAACCAGGACATTGAGGATGCCCTGAACGAGCCGCTGGACGCGCAGCGCCACGCTGCGCCCACGCTGGCCCCGCACCTGGCGCGCCGGCTGGTCACGCAGTTTCCCGGCCAGCCCATCATCCATTCCACCCTACGCCGCAGCCCCCAGGCCAAAGCCGAGGACCTGACCAAAAACTACGTGCGCCGCCTGCGCGAGCTGGGCATCACCCAGGCCGCCGTGCTGGTCATGAACAACCGCACCCGCACCGTGGAGGCTTACGTAGGTTCCGCCGATTTTCAGGATAATGCCAGCAGCGGGCAGGTCGATGGCGTGCGGGCCATTCGCTCGCCGGGCAGCACGCTCAAGCCCTTTCTCTACGCCCTGGCCGTGGATAGAGGCATCATCACGCCGAAGCTGAAGCTGCCCGACGTGCCCACCAATTTCAGCGGCTTCCGCCCCGAGAATTTCGATAAAAGCTGCGCCGGCGAAGTGACCGTAGAGCGGGCCCTGACGTACTCGCTCAACATTCCGGCCGTGCGGATTCTGGCCGATGTGGGCGTGCCCGTTTTCACCGATAAGCTGCGGGCGGCCGGGTTCAAAAGCGTGGCCAAAGCGGCGCCAAGGTTGGGGCTGAGCACGATTCTCGGCGGCTGCGGCGCGACGCTGGAGGAACTGACGGGGCTGTATGCCGCGCTGGCGAGTGGCGGGAAGTGGCGGCGCTTGCGGCTCACCTCACCCCCCCGGCCCCCCTCTCCCGCGGAGAGGGGGGAGCCTGACGATTCCGTTGCGCTGTCGTCTGGCTCCCCCCGCTCCGCGGGAGAGGGGGGCCGGGGGGGTGAGGTGAACGCGGAGGGCGACCAACTAGTGTCAAAGGCCGCCGCCTTTCTCATTACCGACATCCTCGCCCAGCGCACCCGCCCCGACCTCCCGATGGGCTACCAAAACAGCCGCCACCTCCCCAAAATCGCCTGGAAAACCGGCACCAGCTACGGCCGCCGCGACGCCTGGAGCATCGGCTACAATGCCGATTACACCATCGGCGTGTGGGTGGGCAACTTCAGCGGGCAGGGCAGCCCGGCCCTCACCGGGGCCGATGTGGCCTCACCCCTGCTCTTCGACCTGTTCAACACGCTCGCCTACAACTCGCCCAACAACTGGGCCGTGCCGCCCGCCACGCTCGATTTCCGCCTCGTCTGCGCCGAAACCGGCTTGGTGCCCGGCGAGCATTGCCCCAACCAGCTCATCGACTACTACCTGCCCGGCACCTCCTCGGCCCGGCACTGTGAGCACCAGAAAGAAGCCCTGGTATCGGCCGATGGCACGATTGCCTACTGCCGGGCCTGCGTGCCGGCGGCCGGTTTCCGACGGCAGTTATTCCTCAACCCGCTGCTGGAAGTGCTGGCCTTCCGGGAGGCGCAGGGGTTGCCCGCCAGCCGCCTGCCGCCGCACAACCCCGCCTGCCGCCTCGTGCGCGGTGGTGAGGATGGCGCGGGCGCAGCCCTGGCCATCACCTCGCCCCTCGACCATGCCGAGTACGTGCTCGACCGCCACGACAAGCAGCAGATGCTGCTGAGCTGCGCGGCGGGCAGCGAGGTGCGCCAGGTTTTCTGGTACGTGAACGACCGATTTCTACGGGCCGCGTCGGCCACCGAGCGGGTCTTTTTCCGTCCGCCCAGCGGGACCGTCAAAATATCCTGCGCCGACGACCACGGCCGCAACGTGGATATTCAACTGCAGGTGGCGGAGCTGTAGCGTAAGCTTTAGCTTGTGCAGGCGGGCACAAGCTAAAGCTTACGCTACAGCGGGATTATCCCCCAAAAAAGCAGGCTGGCACGCCCGCTACGCCGGGCCGCACCGCAAAAACGTCGCCGCTGAGCGGAAAATCCGCCGCTTGCTGCGGGGTGAGGCCGCCCCGCGCCGAGGTGATGAACAGCGTTTCCAGCCCCGACCCGCCAAAGGCGCACGACGAAGTGAACGGCGCGGGCACGGTGATGACCTGCAGCAATGCCCCCGTGATGGGGTCGTAGCGCTGCACGCGGCCGCCGCCCCACAGCGCGACCCAGAGCTTGCCTTCCGCGTCGATGGTCATGCCATCGGGCCAGCCCTCGGCCTCGGCGAAACGGACGACGACGCGCGGGTTGGCAATGCTGCCGGTGGCGTTGTCGTAGTCGAACGCCTGCACGGCGAGCGTGGGTGTGTCGATATAGTACATCGTGGTGCGGTCCGATGACCACGCGATGCCGTTGGAGTTGGTGATGCGGCGCAGCATAACGTGCGTGCTGCCATCGGGGTCGAAGCGGTAGAGGGTGCCGGCGTGCGGGCGCAGCAGCATATCGAACGTGCCCACCCAGAGGCGGCCCGCCGGGTCGCACTTGCCGTCGTTGAAGCGCAGGTGCTCGTCCGTTAGGGGGTGGGCCAGGCGGGTGAGCAGGCCGGTGGCCAGGTCGATTTCGTGAATGCCGGTTTGCAGGGCCACTAGGGCGCGGCCACCGCGCCGGGGCACCACCGTGCCAATGCGCTTGCCCACGGGGTAGGGCCGGTCGTGGCCCGTGGCGGGGTCGAAAACGTGCAGCGCCCGGCCCTCAATATCGACCCAATACAGTTCGGCCGTTTCCGGGTTCCAGAGGGCTCCTTCGCCCAAAGCTGCCTGCGCATGAAGAATGGATTCGGCCTGCATAACGGGTTATTTACACGGTGGGCAAGGTGGCAAGGTGCTGCTTCAACACGGCCAGCTGGCCGTTCAGGGTCACTTCTTCGGCAGTTTTGGTGGTTACCGGACACTTATGGGCGATGCCCAGCACGCGCAGGGCTGCGCCGTAGAGGTCCACCAGCACGGGCTCGCCGGCCAGCACAATGCGGGCCGGGCGGTGGGCCAGCAGTTCGTGGCACTCGCTGCCAATGAGCAGGCCGCTCAGGTAGAAGTAGTTTTCAGACTTGCTATTCTGGCTGAATAAGTCGTTGGTCCGCACCATAAAAGCGTTGTGCAGCAGGTTGGCCTGCTGGCCTTCCAGCACGCCCCGGGCAAACCATTGCTGGTGCCGGCCCGCCGTGAGCGTGCCCCCGGCTTCCACCGAGGCCGCCAGGATGCTTTGGGTAGAAAGCAGCGCGAAAAGCTCCCCGGTCATGTAGGTTTTCAGGGTGGTGGCCTGGCCATTTTGCACCGTTACGTGCTTGGCGTGGGTGCCAGGATGCAGGAAAAGCTGCTCCTCGGGCGTGTTTTCGAACCCGCAGCCCACCAGCTGCACTTCCTCGCCGCGCATCACGTCATCGGCGCTCCGCACGCCCGAAATCAGCAAAACGGGATGCGGGAAATCGGCCGTCGGGGCAATGGTTTGGGTGAGCAAATCCGAGCCATCGACCGCGAAGGGCAGCGCTTTGTACGGCAGCTCCGCCATGCCGATGGTAGACGAAGCCATGCCCAAAATCACCACGGGCACGCCCGCCAGCGCGGTTCCGGCCACTGCTTCCAGCTGCTGAATGTGCTGCCGCACGATGGCCAGGTAAAACGCCACGCGCTGCTCCGGCGGCTGCACGGCCTGCTGCCACGCTTTGGCCGTGGCCGCGTTGCCCTGCTTCGAGCTTTCCTCGGCCAGAACATTCAGGGTTTCACGCTCCACCAGCCGCAGGCGGAAGGCGGTGGTGCCCCAGTCGCAGCTGAGGAAGGTGGTAGTGGGATTCATAGCGGAGGATTGAACAGTACTCCCCTCCTCAGCCGAGGAGGGGATGTTTCAGCAAAGCTGAAACGGGGGTGGTTGCTTCGTTGAACGGCTCGCGGCCGCATCGTGCGGGGGTCGTTTGGGAGGTTGTTTGGAGGTCGTTCAACGAGGTCAACCACCCCAGCTGCCGCTTCGCGGCAGCGTCCCCTCCTCGGCTGAGGAGGGGAGTGATGGGCTACCATTCTGCCACGCTGCCATCCTCATTCCGCCAAATGGGATTGTGCCAGTTGTGGCCAATGGCGGCGCGGCTCCGCACGTATTCTTCGTTGATTTCGATGCCCAGCCCCGGCCCACCGGGAATGCGGCAGTGCCCGGCCTCGTAGTCGAACACCGACTTATCAACCAGGTAATCAAGCAAATCATTCTCCTTATTGTAGTGAATACCCAGGCTTTGCTCTTGAATGAAAGCATTGTGGCACGAGGCATCGACCTGCAGGCAGGCGGCCAGCGCAATGGGCCCCAGCGGGCAGTGCGGCGCGGCGGCCACATCAAACGCCTCGGCCATGCCGATGATTTTTTTGCACTCGGTGATGCCGCCGGCGTGCGATACATCGGGCTGAATGATGTCGACGTAGCCATCGATGAGCAGCTGCTTGAAATCCCAGCGCGAAAACATGCGCTCGCCGGTGGCGATGGGGATGCTGGTGTGCCGGGCAATCTCGCGCAGGGCCTCGTTGTTCTCGGGCAGCACGGGCTCCTCGATGAACATGGGGCGGTAGGCTTCCAGCTCGTGGGCCAGCACCTTGGCCATGGTTTTGTGCACCCGCCCGTGGAAGTCGATGCCGATGCCCAGCCCCGGCCCGCCGGCTGACCGCACGGCCGCCACGCGGGCCACCACGGCGTCAATCTTCACGTAGGAATCGACGTAGGCCATTTCGTCGGTGGCGTTCATCTTGATGGCGGTGAAGCCCTTGGCCACCATGTCGGCGGCCGCCGCGCCTACGTGCTCGGGCCGGTCGCCGCCAATCCAGGAATAGACGCGCATTTTGTCGCGCACCGGGCCGCCCAGCAATTGGTAAATCGGCGCATCGTGGTACTTGCCCTTAATGTCCCACAGCGCCTGGTCGATGCCCGCGATGGCCGACATCAAAATGGGCCCGCCCCGGTAGAAGCCGCCCCGGTACATCACCTGCCAATGGTCTTCGATGTGGAGCGGGTCTTTGCCGATTAAATTCTCCATCAATTCCGTCACGGCAGCGGCCACGGTGGCGGCCTTCCCCTCAATCACGGGCTCGCCCCAGCCCACGAAGCCGGTGTCGGTTTCAATTTTGAGAAACAGCCAGCGCGGCGGTACCTGAAAGAGTTCAAAGCGGGTGATTTTCATGGGGTGGTTTGAAACGAGGCAACCGAAATCTGGAACGAAAAAAGAACGTCATGCTGAGCGCAGCCGAAGCATCTCTACCGCGCAAGTAATCAATACTATTGCAACGAAGCGGTAGAGATGCTTCGGCTGCGCTCAGCATGACCGTTTCTCTATCCGTTCCAGCAGGCTGGTTTACCCCGCCACCGCCGCCACAAACGCCCGCGCCCGCTCCGTAAGCTGCGTCAGGTACTCCTCCGTAACCGCCTGCTTGGTATCAACCAGCGCGCTGCCCAGGCCGAAGGCTACCGCCCCGGCCTCCTTAAAGGCCTTGATATTATCCAGCGAAACGCCGCCCGTGGGCATGAGTGGAATGAAGGGCAGCGGCCCGGCAATGTCCTTGAAATAGCCCGCGCCGCTGGCCGAGGCCGGAAATACTTTGATGATGTCGCCGCCGTATTCGTAGGCCTTCAGAATCTCGGTGGCGGTGTAGGCCCCGGGGATGCTCACGGCCCCGTAGCGCTTGGTCAGGCGAATGGTTTTTTTGTTGAGGGTGGGCGATATGATGTATTTCGCCCCGGCCAGCAGGGCGGCACGGGCCGTTTCGGGGTCGAGCACGGTGCCGGCCCCCACCAGCAGCTTGCCTTCCATCGCCCCGGCAACCTCCTCAATCGAAGCCAGCGCGCCGGGCGAGTTCAGCGTCACTTCCATCAGGCGCACGCCACCGGCGTGCAGGGCCCGGGCAATGCGCAGCAGGCTCCGGGGGTCGGCTCCGCGCACGATGGCGATTACCTTGTGTTCGAGAATGTGGGCCAGTGGGTTCATGCAGACTACAGAACGGGGCGCGCATCATTGCGCCTTCCTGGCAACGTAGAACCACGAACGCAGGTTAGGCCCGGCGGCCGGCGGCTCGTCCTTTTCCCCTCCCCCATGGCCAACCTGGTGCTCGTCCGACACGGCGAATCGACTTCCAACTTGGCCAATGTCTTCACCGGCTGGCTCGACGTGCCCCTGAGCCCCACCGGCGAGGCCGAGGCCCACACCGTGGCCGAAAAGCTGCGCGGCTACCACTTCGACGCGGCCTACAGCTCCGACCTGATTCGGGCCGAGCGCACGCTCGACATCATTGTGGCACGGCCAGCCTGGGCCACCATTCCCGTGCACCACGCCGGAGCCCTGCGGGAACGCATGTACGGCGATTTGCAGGGCCTCAACAAAGCCGAAACAGCCCTGAAATACGGCCAGGCCCAGATTGATAGCTGGCGGCGCAGCTACGCCGTGCCCCCGCCCGGCGGCGAAAGCCTGCAGCAAACCCAGGCCCGGGCCGTGAAATACTTTGAGGCCGAGATTGCCCCGAAGCTGCGTGCCGGCCAGGATATTCTGGTGGTGTCGCACGGCAACACCTTGCGCGGGCTGCGTATGTACCTGGAACACCTCACGCCGGAGGAAGTCGAGTCGCTGGAAATTGTGACGGGCGGCATCTGCGTGTATGCGTTCGATGCGCGGCTGAAGATTATGGAGCGGCGGCTGCTGTAGCCGCGCCGGCCGCAGGGCCCATGAACGTAACGTGAACCCGGCGAAAGGAGTAAACCGATGGATACAGACCGGGTTGCCCACCTCGGCGGCCTCCCATCACCTTTCCTTCGCTCATGGGTCCTCAGTTCCTTTTCGCCACCGGCATCGAAAACAGCAACCCCACCATCCAGAACGGCCGGCACCGCGTGGATGAGCTGGAAAAATGCAACCACTACAAGCTCTGGCAGAAGGATTTCGACCTTGTTGATGAGCTGGGCATCAAGTTCCTGCGCTACGGGCCGCCCATTCACACCACGTTTCTGGGGCCGGGCAAGTACGACTGGAGCTTTGCCGATGTGACGTTTCAGGACCTGCTGCGGCGCAACATCTCGCCCATCGTGGACCTGTGCCACTTTGGGGTACCCGACTGGATTGGCAACTTCCAGAACCCCGATTTTCCGGTGCTGTTTGCGCAGTATGCCAAGGCGTTTGCCCAGCGGTTTCCGTGGGTGCAGCTCTACACGCCGGTGAACGAGATGTACATCTGCGCCGTGTTTTCGGCCCGCTACGGCTGGTGGAACGAGCAGCTGACCGGCGATAAGTCCTTCGTGACGGCCCTCAAGTACATTGTGAAGGCCAACGTGCTGGCCATGAGCGCCATATTAGAAGTGCGGCCCGATGCCATTTTCATCCAGAGCGAGTCGTCGGAATATTTCCATGCCGAGAACCCGGCCGCCATCGGCCCGGCCGAAACCATGAACTCCGAGCGGTTTCTGTCGCTGGATTTGAACTACGGCCGCCGCGTGAATTCAAGCATGTACGAATTCCTGACGGACAACGGCATGACCCGCGAAGAGTACCACTTCTTCCTGAAAAACAAGATGAAGCACCATTGCATCATGGGCAACGATTATTACTACACCAACGAGCACCGCGTGGCGGCCGATGGCAGCACCCGCGCCTCGGGCGAGATTTTCGGCTACCACGTCATCACCACGCAGTACCACGACCGCTACCGCCTGCCCGTGATGCACACCGAAACCAACATTTGGCAGGGCCCAAACGGCGACGAAGCCGTGAACTGGCTCTGGAAAGAGTGGGCCAACGTGCTGCGCGTGCGCAACGACGGCGTGCCCATGGTGGGCTTCACCTGGTACTCCCTCACCGACCAGGTGGACTGGGACACCGCTCTGCGCGAAAACAACGGCCGCCTGAACCCCGTGGGCCTCTACGACCTCGACCGCAACATCCGGCCCGTGGGCACGGCCTACAAGCACCTCATCGCCGACTGGCGCCAGGTGCTGCCCGCCCAAAGCGTGTGCCTGCAAGTGCCCATCGTGATGCCCCAGGCCAGCAACGCCGCCTGGGCCCGGGAGCAAAAAGCCAACGCCAAAGCCGACAGCGCCGATACGTCCACCAAACCGGCCAATTCGACTACTGCTGATGCCGCGTAGGTCCACATCGTCATCCTGAGCGCAGCGAAGGACCTTTTCACGTCAGAACAGTTTGCAGTAATTCAATCGTCACGAGTGTGAGAAGGTCCTTCGCTGCGCTCAGGATGACACCCAGTTTCAATCAATCGCCTCCTTTCCTCCCTCCCCATGCCCCTTCGCTTCCAGGATAAAGTCGTTCTCATTACCGGCGGTGCCAGCGGCATCGGCCTGGCCACGGCCCGGCGCCTGGCCGCCGAAGGGGCCCGCGTGGTACTCGCCGACTACAACCAGGCCAACCTCGATGCCGCCGTGCCCGAGGTGCAGGCCGCCGGCGCGCCCGAGGTGCTGGCCAGCCTGTGCAACGTGGCCGTGGAGGCCCAGGTAGAAGCCACCGTGGCCGCTACGTTGGCCCAGTTCGGGCGCCTGGATGCGGTGGTGAACAACGCCGGCCTCATGCAGTTCAAAGCCCTGGAGGAGCTGACCGGCGACGACTGGCTGCGCATTCTGAACGTGGACCTGCTGGGCGCATTCTACTTCACCAAGCAGGCTTTTCTGCACATGAAGCCGGGCGGCAGCATCGTGAACGTGTCCAGCATTCACGCCATCGAAACCAGTCCGCTGGTGGCCCCTTATGCGGCGGCGAAGGCGGCCATGCTGTCGCTCACCCGCTCGTCGGCGCTCGAAGGCAAGCCGAAGGGCATCCGCACCAACGTCGTCCTGCCCGGGGCCATCGACACGCCCATGCTCTGGGAAAATCCGAACGTGAAATCCGGCGTCGAAATCATTGATAAGGCCGATGTGGGCAAGCCCGAGGACGTAGCCGCCATCATCGCCTACCTCGCTTCGGATGATGCCGTCTTTGTGCAGGGAGCCGAAGTGCGCGTAGACGGCGGCCGGCTCAACCGGCTCTAGCATCCGGCACGGCCCTTGCACTGCGCCCATTGCCGGGCTCTTCCGCCGTGGCGCTCATCCTATGAAAACCTTCACTCTCGCGGCCCTGCTGCTGCTTTCGGCTAGTTCTTTCAGTGCATCGGCCCAGTTCCGCCTGCCCAACCTGGGCGGCATCAAGCTGCCCGGGGGCATCAAACTGCCAGGCAGCACCTCAGGCAACACCAGCACCACGGGCAGCGGCAGCATTGCCGGCCTCAGCAACGCCGACGCGGCCAACGGCCTCAAGGAAGCGCTGCTGCAGGGCATCGGCAAAGGGGCCGACCAGGCTTCCCAGACCGATGGCTTCTACCTCAACCGCCTCATCCGCATTCCCTTCCCGCCCGATGCCCAGCGCGTGGCCACCACGCTGCGCAGCATTGGCCTGGGCAGCCAGGTCGACAAGTTCGAACTGAGCCTGAACCGGGGCGCGGAGGACGCGGCCAAAAGTGCTAAGCCCATTTTCATCTCGGCCATCAAAAGCCTCACGTTTTCCGATGTCTGGAATATCCTGACCGGTCAGAAGGACGCCGCCACGCAGTTTCTGAAGCGCACCACCTCCACGCAGCTGGTCACAGCCTTCTCGCCCATCATGCAGAAAAGCCTCGACCAGGTGGGGGCCACGCGCTACTACACCCAGCTGGCC
This sequence comes from Hymenobacter artigasi, assembly GCF_012275535.1. Lineage (GTDB taxonomy): Bacteria > Bacteroidota > Bacteroidia > Cytophagales > Hymenobacteraceae > Hymenobacter > Hymenobacter artigasi. The sequence continues at coordinate 22,405 of NZ_JAAVTK010000028.1, forward strand.
GGCAGCTACAACCAGCTGCCGCTGGTACAGAAAGTGGAGCCTGATTTGAACCAGTACGCCACCGGCAAAGCCGTCGATGGCCTGTTCACGCTCATCGCCCAGGAAGAAGCCAACATCCGCGAAAACCCCGTGGCCCGCACTACCGAGCTGCTGCGCCGCGTGTTCGGCGGCCGCAGCTAGGTGGGGCTGGTACGCCCCGGTCTGACCGCCCTAGGCGGTCTGACCGGTTGAAGAGAGAACGAAATCTTGTTACAACAACCGGTCAGACCGCCTAGGGCGGTCTGACCGGGGTACCAAACCAGTGGCGTATGTTTGCGGCCCTTTATTCGCAACCGTACGCCACTTGCCTTTTATGTCCATCCTTACCATTGGCAGCCTTGCCGAACTCGAAGCGCACACCGGCCAGGAGCTGGGCGCATCCGGCTACCACACCATCACGCAGGAGCAAATCAATCAGTTTGCCGCCGCCACCCTCGATTTTCAGTGGATTCATACCGATGCCGAGCGCGCTGCGGTAGAATCGCCCTTCAAGGCCACCATTGCCCACGGCTACCTCACGGTGGCGCTGCTGCCCTACCTGTGGCAGCAAATTGTGACCATCGAGAACCTGAAAATGCAGGTGAACTACGAAATCGAGAGCCTGCGCTTCAACCAGGCCGTGACCGTGAACAGCGCCGTGCGCCTGCACGCCAAGCTGCTGTCGGTGGCCAACCTGCGCGGCATTGCCAAGACCCGCATTGAAGTATCGCTGGAAATTGAGGGCGTGAAAAAGCCGGCGTATACCGGCGTAATTACGTTCTTATACCACTTTCAGGAGCAATAGAAATATAGCATAGCTACGCTTATTGTGGCGACAAATAGGAATGACCGGATAGCTCACGCCGTCCGGTCATTTTTTTGGTTAAATTGGCAGAAATATTCATCTTTTTCTGCAAATGCTTATGAAACGTCTTCTTTTGGGTTTGGGCCTGCTGCTGGCTTTGGCCACTCCGCAGGTCGGCGTGGCCCAAACCGCCAAAACGGGCAGCCAGCCCCCGCTCATCGACCGCGAGCTGCTGTTCGGTGACCCCGAGATTTCGGGGGCGCAGCTCTCGCCCGATGGCAAGTTTCTGTCCTTCATCCGGCCCTACAACGGCACCCGCAACATCTGGGTGAAGGGGCTGAACGAGACCTTCGACAAGGCCCGGCCCATGACCAACGACCAGGCCCGTCCGGTGCGCAGCTACTTCTGGAGCCGCGACGGCAAGTACCTGCTCTACAGCCAGGACAAGGCCGGCGACGAGAATTTCAACATCTACGCCGTGAACCCGGCCGAGGCCCTGCCCGCAGGCCAGGCCGTGCCCACCGCCCGCGACCTCACCGGCCTGAAGGGCGTACGGGTGCAGATTGTCAACGCGCCCCTCACCGACCCCAACACGCTCTACATCGGCCTGAACGACCGCGACAAGGCCTGGCACGACCTGTACAAGTTGAACCTGACCACCGGCGAGAAAACCCTGGTGCGCCAGAACAACGACCGCATCGGCGACTGGGTATTCGACTGGAACGACCAGCTGCGCCTGGCGGCCCGCTCGAACCCCGACGGCAGTACCGAATGGCTGCGCGTGGAGGGCGAGCAAATGACGCCCTTTTACAAGACGTCCATTGACGAGCAGAGCGCCGTGGAAGGCTTCGCCAAAGACAACCAGCACGTCTACCTGGCCACTAACAAAGGTTCGCGCAACCTAGCCGAAATCGTGCTCCTCGACCCCGTTACCGGCCAGGAACAACCCTACCAGGCCGACCCGCTGAAACGCGTGGACGTGGGTAGCCTCGCGCTGTCGGAAAAGACCCACGAGCCGGTGTACGTGAGCTTCGAGGACGACCGCATGCGCCGCGTGTGGAAGGACAAAGCCTTTGAGCAGGATTTTGCCGCCGTGAGCCGGCAGCTGCCCGGCCTCGATGTGTACCCCGTATCGCACACCACCGACGAGCGGCTGTGGCTGCTGTCGGCCAGCTCGGCCACCCAGCCCAGCGTGGCCTACCTGTTCGACCGCCAGACCAAGCAGCTCAGCAAACAGTACGAAACCCGGCCCAAACTGAAAGCGGCCGACCTGGCCGATATGAAAGTGGTGCGCTACAAGTCGTCGGACGGCCTCGAAATCCCGGCCTACCTGACCCTGCCCAAGGGCGTGGCGGCCAAAAACCTGCCCGTCATCATTCTGCCCCACGGCGGGCCCTGGGGGCGCGACGTCTACGGCTTCAACACCATGGCCCAGTTTCTGGCTAACCGGGGCTACGCCGTGCTGTCGCCCAACTTCCGGGCCAGCACCGGCTACGGCAAGCAATTCCTGAACGCCGGCAACGGCGAGTGGGGCCGCAAAATGCAGGATGACCTGACTTGGGGCGTGAAGTACCTGGTGGCCCAGGGCATTGCCGACCCCAAGCGGGTGGGCATCATGGGCGGCTCGTATGGCGGCTATGCCACGCTGGCCGGCGTGGCCTTCACCCCCGATTTGTACAGCGCCGCCGTGGCCATCGTGGCCCCGTCCAACCTCACCACGCTGCTCAACGCCATTCCGCCCTACTGGGAAGCCGGCCGCAAGCAGATGTACGCCCGCATGGCCGACCCCGGCACCCCCGAAGGCCGGGCGGCCCTCGACCGCATGTCGCCTCTGGGCTCGGCCAATAAAATCAGAACCCCGCTCATGGTGGTGCAGGGTGCCAACGACCCCCGCGTGAACAAGGCCGAAGCCGACCAGATTGTGGTGGCCCTGCGCGACCGCAACTACCCCGTGCAGTACCTGCTGGCCCCCGACGAGGGCCACGGCTTCGCCCGCCCCGTGAACAATATGGCCATGTTTGCGGCCTCCGAGAAGTTCCTTGCCGGCCACCTGCACGGCCGCTACCAGGAAAGCATGAGCCCCGCCGTGGCCAAGCGCCTGGAGGAAATCACGGTAGACCCCAAAACAGTGCAGCTGGTGACGAAGGCGAACGTGAAGTAGTAACCTCACCCCCTGACCCCCTCTCCAAAAAAGAGGGGGCACCGGAAATGCTCCTGATTAAGTTTCATTCAAAAGAGGGCCCAGCGAATTGCGCTGAGCCCTCTTTTATTTTTTCTCTTGGTCTGCACCGGTGCCCCCTCTTTTTTGGAGAGGGGGTCAGGGGGTGAGGTTACGCCGGCACTTCATCCCCCGCAAACACCGGCTCCATGTCCTTTTCCTCGTCCTCGGTAAACAGCCGCGAGCGAATCAGAAACCGCACGCCGAGCGGGATTTCCAGCGAGAAGCTCGCGCCCCGGCCCTTCACCACGTCCACCGTGAGCTGGGTGTGTTTCCAGTACTCGAACTGGCTGGCGCTCATGAAGAAGTCGCAGCCGTGAATACGGCCCAGCCAGGTATCGTTGCCGCCCACCCGAAACTCGCCCTTGGCAAAGCACATGGGCGAGGAGCCGTCGCAGCACCCGCCGCTTTGGTGGAACATGAGCGGGCCGTGCTCGTCGCGGAGCAGGTCGATGGTGGCTTCGGCGGCGGTAGTTACGAGGACGCGGGGGGTGGGCATAAGTTGTGAGGTAAGCTTTAGCTTGCCGTATTTAGGGCCAGCCAAAAATGATTGCCGTAACTGCTCTAGCGACGGCGAAAAATGTACGTATTGCCGGTTCGCTCCTCACGCACCGCGACTGACTTATCAGGCGCTATGGTGCCGGAGCCGGGGCGGCTTAGCCACTCGTAAGCGAGCTGGCGGGTACCATCCCACCATTGGTGGCGGTTGTCGGCGCTGGCAATGCTGCGCTGGGCAGCATTGGGCATGCGGTCAACACCGGGTTGAATGTCCGATGGCTCGGCGTTGGGCCGGGATTCTGTTTTTTCCAGCTTCCAGTCCGGATTTTTGGCTCCCGGAACCGGCAGTGTCTGTGCCTGAGATGAGAAACCGCACAGCAGGATGGAACTTAGCAAAAGGCTTTTCATGGTCGTGGTGCTTAGTGCTGCTAATGAAGACGCAGCGCCAAGGCAAAAGATGCGTAGCGACACGGGTGGCTACTTAAAAAAGAACGTCATGCCGAGCTTCTTTCTGCAGCTTTACCGGCCGGGGGCGCGGTAGAGATGCTTCGGCGGCGCTCAGCATGAACTGTGTTTAAGAAGCAATTAAAAGATGATGATTCGGGTCAAAAGCACATTCGTTTGCCACCACGGCCCAGGCTTGTCGCAA
>NZ_JAAVTK010000029.1 GCF_012275535.1 Hymenobacter artigasi
ATCAGCCTCAAACGCAAGCGTAAGCAAGCGGCCTACGACAATGAGTACCTCCGGCGACTACTGCAAAATGCCTGATATTTGGTGCGGAAGCCCTATCAAACAAGTGAGCTTTACCATTCTATTTTTGCCCTGACACATCAGTAAAACAAAGCGAACGCACACTTCTACACCGGTAATGGCAACCAACTTTCGGAAGAAAAAACCAGCATGAAAAAGACAAAATTCAGCCACTACCAACCGCCCGCAAAGCTTCTAATTTCTTCAAACGCCCGCTATAACTCCCGCTCCTACTTGAATTAACAAGTTAAATTGGTATACAGCAAGTAGCGAATGTCGGATGAATTTGCCGACATCGTTGCTTGGGCGTTTGGTTATCAATTCCCTGGTGGGGCCGCTCATGATTGTACTCCATTTCCCACAGGCACAGGTAGTAGCGCCGCTCCTCGTTGTCGGCGAAGCGCCGCTGGCTGAACAGCTCGGCCTTGTCGGTGCGGTTGCTGCGCTCGATGAAGCCGTTGCGCCAGGGCTTGCCTTTGGGAATCAGGGCGTGGGCGATGCCCAGCGCCTGGCACTGCCGGTCGAAGGCCGTCAGGCGGGTGGGGTGGGCCGTGTATTTCATCGTGAAGACCATGTGGTTGTCGGTGAAGACCACCCAAAAAGGCGGCAGCCGGGCCACGGCCCGGACCAGTACCTGCGCCAACGTGGCCGATTCCTGGTTGTCGTGGATTTCGCTGTACTTGAGCCGGGTCGCCAGGTGAATCACCGATACTTTGTAGTCAAACCACTTGCCCTGCGGCAGTTTGGGCAGGAACTGCACGTCCATCTGCGCCCGGTGCCGCCCCACGGGCAGGGGCCGCGGCTTCTTTTTTTGGGCGCGTGCCCCGCGTAAGGCCATGGGCTTGCAGCAACGAAAGAACCGTGCCCCGGTGGGCGCGGGCAAAGCGCGGGCGCATGTCGTGGGCGATACGCACCGGCCCGTGGCCGGGGTGGCGGATGCGCTCAACCAGCACGGCCGCTTCGTAGTCGGGCACGGGCGAACCCGTGCCCACCGGCCGCCCCAGTGGGCGGTCCTGGCCGCCCGGGCGCGGCACCCAGCGCTGAATCGTGGTCAGGCTTACCCCGTAGCGGCGGGCCAATTGGCGGCGGCTAGCCGTGCCTTCGCGGGCGGCCAACTGTACCGCTTCCCGCTGGCGAACAGTCAACGCAGCATTTTTGTGAGTTCCCATAAAGCAAAGCCACGTGTATACCAACTTAACTTGTTAATTCAGCTAGTAATTACACCACTGCCCTTGTTTGGCCACCGCGACCAGGTGGCGCACCAGGAAGGAAAGTTTTACCAATGCGCGGCGATTGAATACGGCGCGCCACAACGTTTTGAAAATATTGGCCAAATCAGCTTAACTGATGGCGTACCGCTCGGGGTCGTATCCGCTCATGTCGACGTCAAATTCGTTCATGAAGTCCTCCATGAAGGTGTATGCGTCCAGCCCGTCGATTTGCAACTCGTCGAATATTAGCGTGTTGAGCGTTACCGAGCTGTCGCCGCCAGTACGTAGCTGCACAAAGGAGAGCACGGCCTGCTCAAGCTGGGAAGGCGTCATAATGGGTTCAAAGATTGGCTCCTATTTTTGAACGGAGCGAGTTTAGGCCACGACCGGTTGAATAAACATGAGGCGGAACCGAAGTGCTGGACCAACGAGGAGAGCCGTTTCTTACGGCGCTGCGTTTAGGGGTTACACTTTCTCCTTCTTCCGTTATGAACCTGCACTTCATTCGCCGCGGCACCGGCCGCCCCTTGCTACTGGTTCACGGCCTCGGCGGCAGCTGGCGGTCCTGGAACACCCTCCTCAACCCGCTGGCGGCCGAGCGCGACGTTATTGCCGTGGATTTGCCCGGCCACGGCGAATCCCCCAACCTCACGGGCCTCCACTCCATTGGGACCTTTGCCGATGCGCTCACGTCCTTTCTCATCCAGCATGACCTGCTCGGCATTGATGCTGTGGGCAGCTCGATGGGCGCCCGGCTGGTGCTGGAGCTGGCCCGGCGTGGCGGCGTGCTTGGCGCGGTGGTCTCGCTGGACCCGGGCGGGTTCTGGCAGGGCTGGCAGATTCCGTTTTTCTACCACTCGGTGTCCCTGTCCGGGAAGCTGGTCAAGGCCCTGCAGCCGGTGATGCCCATGCTGGCCGGTTCGGCCCTGGGGCGCACCGTGCTGCTGCCGCAGTTTTCGGCCCGGCCCTGGGCCGTGGACGCGCAGCTGGCCCGCGACGAGATGCACAGCTTTGCCCACGCGCCGGCCTTCGACGAATTGCTCGACCAGCTGGCGCACGGCGCAGTGCAGCAGCCGGCGCCCACGGGCAGCATCACCGAACCGTTGGTCATCGGCTGGGGCCGGCAGGACCGGGTGTGCCTGCCCAGCCAGGCGGCCCTGGCGCTGGAGAAATTCCCGGATGCGCGCCTGTATTGGTTCGAGCACTGCGGCCACTTTCCGCAGTGAGACCAGCCGGCCGAAGCCACGCGCCTGATTCTGGCGGCCACCAGCCGCCAGGCCTTCACCGACGCTTCCATTGCCCAGGCGAGACCGACCACGGCCGGTGCTCCGGCCGTGCCGAAGGCGGCGGCCGTGGGCGCGGCGCTGGTGCTGTTGGCCGGCGGCCTCTGGCGGTGGTCAGCGCGGCGAAAGCCGCAGGGGTAGCCCGGTGACTAACGGCGCGTAAGCAAGGTAGTGGCTCCCGCTCCTGCCCAAAAAAGCCCCGGTCCTGCGAAGGCACCGCCTAGCGACCGGTAAGCGATTCATGGCCCTGAGTGCGCCCCATGAAACCCATCCAGTTGATTTGTGCCGCGGCCCCGTTTCTTTGTGCGGCGGCGCAACCGCCTTCACCTCACGAACAGCGACGATGGTCACGGTCTACATCCGTTACGTGCTCGACCCGAGCAAACTGGCCGATTTTGAGCACTACGGCAAGTTATGGATTCCGCTGGTCGAGCGGTTCGGCGGCCAGCACCACGGGTATTTTCTGCCCGGCGAAGGCGCCAACAACATTGCGCTGGCGCTGTTTACCTTCGGCAGCTTGGCGGCGTACGAGCAGTACCGGCACCAGGCCGCCCAGGACCCGGCGTGCCAAGCCGCCTTTCGGTTCGCCGAGGACACGCGCTGCATCCTCAGCTACGAGCGCAGCTTCTTTCGCCCCGTGTTTTCCTGAGCGGCCCCGCCCGTGCGGGGGCGGCCGTGGGCGCCCGGGCCCGTCTGCGGACCAGGTTCCGGGTCCATGGGTTCGCGAACCGTTGGGAAAGCCGGCCACAAACCCGCGCACCAGTTCAATCAAGCAGACCGTTTTCTTGGACAGGTTTTGTGAAGGAAGCAGTGCTAGTATACGCTTCACCGAAAGGAACCCCCAGCGGCGGTAAGGAGCTCAGCAGGGCCTTTTTAACGTTCATCCACCCTCATCTTGTGTAGAAGGAAGTGTAGGTCGAGTAATCGTACCTCCAACCCGGTGGGTAGGGCTGCACCAGCCGTAACACCAACCGATGCGCGTCAAGGAACGCGATGGTGACGAGCACGGGGTCCCCCGGCGGCGTATCGGCCGACACGATGCGCAGGTTATCGCCTTGGCGAGTATAGGGCTGCGAAAGGGCGAAGGAACGGTCGCCGCGTTTCTGGTAGACGAGGCAGCGCTTCGCAATGAGCAGGTGTGTATGGCTGGAGGGTTTTAGCGGCAATTCTTCCCGGGCACGCAAGCGCCCTTCCTTCGTGAAGGTGGAATCGACGATGCTTTGCAGTTTCCACCGGGCCTCCAGCGGGGTAGTGGTCGGCCCCAGCCGGCGTTGGCACGCCGTCAACGCGGCCCAACTGCCTAATAAGAAACACCAGCGCTTCGTCATTTGGACGCAAGTAACGCGAACTGGCGCTTGCCCCAGCGAAATAACCCGCGAAGCAGAGGCAACGAGTCGCTTCTTGAAATGAATTGCCTCGTTTACCGTCGGACCGTTTGGCTAAACAAAAAGGGGCCTTTGATAGCCGTTGTAAGATAAGCTGTTCTCAACCGGCTCCACGTTTGGTTGCACTTTGCATGCCCTCTGCTTTCTTGGTATCTCAGATAGGAATCCCGTGCCATCTGGCCAAACCTGGACTATACTTGCGTTGATGACTCCCTTTCCTAATACTTGCGTTATTCGGCCATTATCCGGCTCGACAACACCCGCTGTAGGCGGGCCGCTCCGCGGCACACAAGCGCTCATGGGCAGATGGCTCGTTGGTGTGCTGCTCACCCTGTCGGCCTGCACGGCCGCCCAACCGGGTTCTACTTCCGTTCAACATCTGCCCACCACCCCGCCCCCGGCTTTCGACCCGGCGGTGGTCAAGTCAACGCTCGTCCTGGCGCCGACCCAGGTCATGATTTTTGGCCTCGACCATCTCGACACCGCGCCCGCTTCGTTTCAAGTCGTTTGGCTCGAACCCGTGTTGTGTCGCCTACGCGGCTATAAGCCCGACCTTATTTTAACCGAGGCCCTGTCCGGCGAACAAGTTATGGGCTTGGAGGCGTATGCGGCCTACCACGGCGATGCAGGCAAGTACGCCGGGCCGACCTTGCCGATGGCAAAAACCGCCCAAGCCGACCTGCGCCTGACGGCGGCGCAGGCACTCGTCCAAGCCACCGAATTAAGCCAACATGGCGATTTGACCCCCGCGCAACGGCGGCGCCTGGCGGGCTTATTCGTCGCCGCGGCCGAACCGTTGTCGGCCGCAGTGCAATGGCTGCGGTTGCCAGCAGCCGAGCGCATCGGGGCCGACGGCATTTCACCGGCCTTGGCCAAACAGGTTACGCTGTGGGCCAATCTGCGCAACGAAATGTCCTCCGTGGCCGCTCGGCTGGCGGCTGACCTCGGGTTGGAGCGGGTGTACGGCGCCGGGGACCACCTCAGCGACGCGGTGCAACCGGATTTCGCGGCTTTCAAAGCCGCCGTCACCGCGGAGCCCGGGCAAGTGGATTTATTTAATCATCTCACGCCGGCGTTTCAGGCCGTGCCGGAGGAAGCGCTGAAGATGGCCAGCGCCGCCGATGTGCTGCCCATCTTAAAGTGGAAGAACTCGCCCCGCTTTGGGGCGTTGGACGCCGATGCGCAGTGGCTGTCGATGCTGCGAAGCGAGAAAATGGGCCGGGTCGGACGGCAGCGCGTCGCAGCCTGGGAGGCGCAGAACCTGCGCATGGCCGTCGCCATTCGAGAAGCGACCGCCTCCCTGCCAGGGAAACGGGCCCTGTTGATTGTCGGGGCCGGGCACAAACCCTTCATCGAAGCCTATCTGCGCACGTTCACCGATGTGGAACTGGTATCCGTTCCCGCGCTGCTCGAGGCCAAACCGACTAGCTGTCCCGAATAGAAGCAACAAGTAATGACATTAGGCATATCACCGTTTAAATGAACGCAAGTTGTGCTAGGCTGACCAACGGTGGGCACGGCCATCCGTCTGGGTGTTGACCTATTTTTCTTCCATATCTTCGCCCGCCGGAAGGACGCACCTTTCTGCTTTTGCCGCCCCGCCCCATGCTCCTGCTCCAATTCTACGCCCAGCTGTTTTTCCAAGCGGCCGCGCTGTTCGCGGCGGGGCTCGCGCTGGCCTGCCTCGCGGCCCTCGCGGTGCTGGGTGGCGCCCTGCCGGGCGTGGAAATGAGCGAGCAGGTGGCCCGCGCGGCTGCGGCGTTGCACCGTAAGGCCGGCCGGCTGCTGGCTTCGGCCCGGGCCCGCAACGCCCCGGAGCCCACCGTTTCCGGGGCCGGCGACGCCGGGTAAGCCCCGGGGATTACCTCCCTCGAACAGCCGCTGCACCGGCCGGGTCGTAGCGACTTGTTGATGGTTATTTATTTTTAGAAAACCAGCAAAACAAGGCACTCAGGCTCGTTTATCCCCAGAAAAGGACTTGTTCGTCCCCCCGTTGAGGTCAGCGCGAAGGTAGCAGTAGCGCGACCAGTCGGCTGACATATTCCTCCATTAGCCAAACGAAGTACGTTCACCGCCCTACCTTTAAAGTGAACGTGTGCCCTGCCGAGTTTGCTCGTAGAGCTTGTTCCACGTAGCGTCAAAGGGGAAATCGTTTCGCGCCTCGAATTGCTCGGTCACAAAGACGCGGTCCGAGTCCGTCCACACCCCGTAGTTGCGGTCGGTGGGCGCGAACATAAAGGGCTCGTTTTGGGCGCTGAACCCTATTTCCCGCTCCGCCTGCCTCTGGTCGTTCACTTCCACCAACCAGTACGCGAGCTGTTCGTCGTGGGCATCGTAATCCAGATTGGCCCGCGGCAACACGCGCTTTAGCACCCATACGAGTGCCCGAAGGGGGAGCCCTGCTTGATTCCAGAGTTCGCGGTCTTGCTCGGGTACGTGAAGAACGGTCATCGGCTGACGGGCACAAGCACGCGAAAGGGCCAGAATAGTTGTGTTATGCGCCAGGAGTAAACTTACCCTCCTTTCAGCTATTCTGACCGTTTCGCTGAACAAAACTCACCTAGCTTTCGAGTATGTTGGACTTGCTTCCCCAAGCCTTAACGGCCGCTTACGGGTCGCTGCAGGCCCCGAATTATGCCTTCGTTACCCGTGCCTTGCGTAAGCGGCCGTACCGGGACCTAGTGGCCGCCTTAGAAAAGGTCATGGCGGTCGAGGATATTACTGATTCAAATTACGACGTGTCCTTTGAATACGTGCTGGGGGATAGCGCGTACTTGCTCCAACTCTCCATGGTGGGGCATTTTGCGGCATTGTTTCCACTCGGCACCAGCCGAAGGACGGGCGCGGCGCTGGTCCGTGCCGATTCGGCAGACGCCGAAACCGTCTTGTGCCTGTTGAAACAGCACGGTATGTACTTAGTAGACGAGCCTACGCTGTCCCTGCCCACGACGGTACTGGATACCGAGTCCGGTCAGACGCTGAGTGTTTACCAAGCTCTTTTCACCTTTTCTTAAAATGCTCCTTCAATTGAACGGAGCGCGTTCACCGTAGTACCGTTTTCTTGGACTGCTTGAAGCCGTGTTTTTTACTACTAGGCGGCTGCTGTACTTTGTGTCGTGTTCTCCTGGCCTACATCGATTGCGTTGCGCTCCCATCTGCTGGCCCTAAGCGGCAATGGGATGTTTTTCCTGTGGGCATGGCTCGGCTTCCACCATGGAAAAGGCCTGTTCTTTTTCACCACCGACGTGCTCGGGCTGATGTTCTTGCTGCCGCTGGTAGTGGTGGGCAACGCCGGCCTGTGCGTCGCGGCGTTGCTCGCTAATAACGGCCGCTGGGCGAAAGCCTTTGGCATGCTCGTGGTGTTGTCGATGAGCGGATGCATCGCCGCGTGGGTCCACGGGGCCGCAACGGGAGCAGCCTTTTAAAACGCCTTTGGCTATTCCGACCGTTTCGCTAAACCCAAATTATCCTTTTGAGCCTCTCTGCTCATCTTGTGGCTTTGCACACGCCTCAATAGCCGTTCGTATACCGCTGGTCGAGAATGGCGGCCGGTTGCTGCTGGCGGTATAGTTCGAGGGCCGCATGCAACAAATGGTAGAGTTGGGGATGCGACGCCGGCGAAGGGGACTGGACGTACAGGTTCTTCACTATTTGCGGCCCGGTCTTCACCACCACGTGCACCGAAGTGCCATCCAGCACGATACGGCCGCGGTTGGGGTCGGCCCGTTCGAGTTGCGCGGCCGGGCTCTTGTAAACGGAATCGAGGGCCTGCACAAAGGCCAGGTGCCCGGCCGTGGCCACCCGCAGGCTGTCCCAGCGATAGACCGTGTACTGCTCCTGCAAGGCCGCCAAGCGTAGCAGCGTGCTGGTTCTCTCCGCCGCGGGCAACTTGGGGGCTTGGAGCGCGGATACTAACGGCGCCAGGTGCGGGTCCTGGCGCAGGGCCGTGTGTTGGATACTGTCCAACCGCCCGAAGCGAAGGAAAATGGCGTCGGCTTGGCGCGTTAGCTCAACCCGAAAAGCAGTGCCAGTGATACCGGCGTGGGCACTAAAGTGAACCGCATAGCGCGGTGGGACACGTTGGCCGTTTCCGACCAAAGGACCTGGCAGCAGGGCCGCCAGGCAAAACAGCTTTCGGTAAATTCGCACAAGCAGGACCCTACGTTTAGGAAGAAGGCAAACCAGTAATATGAATCAAGGTACCTCATTCGTACACTCGTTTCGCTTTGCGAATTCTCGCGTATATGCCCCATGCTCGCTTCCCCTCCTGCCGACGCCGCGCGCGTCAACCTCGCTTCCACGGTGGAAGTCAATTACTGGTGCCAAACCCTGAACTGCACCGAAACGCGTTTGCGCAACGCCGTCCTGGCCGTAGGCCCATCAGCCGCCGACGTGCGGGCGTACTTGCAGCGCTAAAAACGGCCCAGCAACAGCTTCTGCCACCTCGACCGTTTGACTGAACCACCCGCATCTCACTTGCCCCAGGAAGAGTGGAGCGGTTCATACTTTTTCACAACATGTTCCCTATGCGCAAAACGCTCGCTTTGGCCTTCTCACTGCTGTTCTTCCTCCCAGCACTGCCCTCTAGTGCACAGGAGGTGACTCCTTCTATTTCGAGCCCGCCCATCGTATATCAATACTGCATTCTGGTGGTAGATGCGGGCTTTTTCAACACTTCAGAAGTAGGATTAGAGTTTGGACAAAGCGCTCAACCACCTGTCAAGGATGCCGAACTTCTCCAGGACCAGAACAATATCCGTCAGATGCATTCCATCGTGGCCGCCCTCAATTACATGAGTGGTCGCGGCTGGGAGTTTTTAGAAACCCGCACTACTCCAACGAGCATTGGCTCATACGTCGGCTACCTGTTGCGGCGCCCTCAACGACCTATAGCCAAGTAGGAGATAAAAGCTCGTTTTGCCATTCAGACCCTTTGACTGAACTACAACATCGAGCGAAAAGTCGTTGGTTTATTGTCCTGTCTTGGGGTCCTCTAGCAACCGGTGATTGACAAGGTGGTAGGTGAAGGTTTGGTAATTAATTCCCGGGAGCGGTCGGTCGCCGTAGCGCTCGGAAAGCAAGGCGTTTAATGCTTCTTGGGCCTTGACCGGGTTTGGGTTCTGCACGCGGTAATACGCGGGGAGTGGCTGGCCTATGAAGAAGAGGTTGAATCCCTGCAAGGTGTCGTGCCCCACCACGGGAACTTGCTGCGCGTCGGGATAGGAGGTCGCCACTAAAATCGTCACCGTATCTCGGTGCTCCGACACTTTTATGCTCAGCACTTTTTCGGTGTCGCGTTGGCCCGCAGGCGAGTGGATATAGGCTAGAATTTTTTCCTTTAGCAGTGGCTCGCGGTATTCAATGCTCGCTTGCTCGGCTGCACGGCCTGTGCAGGCGACGCTTAGAACGAGCAGGCAGGGAAGGAAGCGGGTGACCATGGGCACAAGTACTGATTATAGGCAAAATAACGAGCAAACGCTCGTTTCGGTGAACGGAGCGCGTTTAGAGCGGTGCCCTTTGCGTGAACGATAGCCAGGACTAATTTTCCGGTAGAAGAACCGTTTTTTGTGGTTGCCGGGCGCGCGGCAGACCCATTGGCCCAGCGTAACTTGCCCCGATGGAGGAGAACACGCTTTCGCTGCTGGCGGAACAGATTGGGCAGCTACACGCACAAACGCAGCGGGCGGCCGCGCAACAGGTCAACTATTGGCTGACGGTCCGCAACTGGCTTATCGGCTGGCACATTGCCGAGTACGAACAGGGCGGCAGCGACCGGGCCGAGTACGGCGAGCAGCTGCTCCCGGAGCTGGCGCGGCAACTGCACGGCGTCAAGGGGCTGGCCGAACGGCGGCTTTACCAATGCCGCGAGTTTTACCGGGCCTACCCCCTGATTTTGCAGACCGTGTCTGCGGAATTGTATCGAGCGGGTTTAGTGGATGCAGCGAAGCCTTTCCCACGGGTCGCGCCGCCCTTGGCGGGCGAGCAGCAAGCCCTGCCAGGCCTGGCGCCAGAGGTACTGCTGAGCCGGCTGAGCTTCTCGCATTTTCTGGAATTACTGGCCCTGGACCGACCAGTGCAGCGGGCTTTTTACGAGGTGCACGCAGTGAAAAACAGCTGGTCGGTGCGAGAGTTGAAGCGGGCAATTAATTCCGCCCTGTACGAGCGCACCGGGCTCTCCACCGATAAGGCGGCGGTGCTGGCCGGGCACGTTGGCACGCAGTCGCTGGCGGTGGCCGATGTGGTGAAAAACCCGTACGTGTTGGAATTCCTCGGGCTGGAAGAGCGGGCCAGCTACAGCGAGAGCGACTTGGAAACGGCGATTATTGCGCACCTACAGACGTTTCTCGTGGAGCTGGGGCGGGGCTTCTGTTTCGAGGCCCGGCAAAAGCGCATCACCTTTGACAACGAGCATTACTTCATCGACCTGGTGTTTTACCACCGCATCCTGAAGTGCCACGTGCTGGTGGACTTGAAAATCGGGGCCTTCAGCCACGCCGACGCGGGGCAGATGAACGTGTACCTCAATTACTACCGGGAGCAAGAAATGACTGCGGGCGACAACCCGCCGGTGGGGCTCATTCTGTGCGCGCAGAAAAACGACACACTCGTGCGCTATGCCACCACGGGCCTGGCCGAGCAACTGTTTGTCAGCAAATACCAGATGAACCTGCCGTCGGAAGAAGAGTTGCAGCAGTTGGTGCGGGAGGAGCAAGAGCGCTTAGGCAACAACTAACGGTAGCCGTTCGCAGGTTCAATCGGGCGCATCGACGCTCCCAATCCATCATTTCTCCCACTTTAGCGATTCGGACCGTTTTTGTGAACAGGACTTGTTGCGACTTAGAAGCAACTACCCCTGCCAGGGTGCACCTGCGGTCAAGGGCGCCGCGCTGCCCGGAGATGGCCCGCCACCGATGCCCCGGTGTTCGGGGGCCGGTCCGCATCTTCCGGCCACGCCCGGGCGTCGGGCGCCCACCGCCGTTGCCGTTGGCTTAGCTTTGTAGGCTTTTCTGGCGGTGTTGGATAGCGCGACGTGCCGCCGCCGTGCGGGCGCTGCCGTGGAGTATTTGTCCCATCGCTGCGTGCGAAATTCCAGCCCGGAAAATACCCTATCACACCCTGGGACGATACCCCTAATGCATCTCCTGCATCCACTTCCCCCTCCTATTTCGTAGCTCGCCAAAATTTCTTTCCTCGAATACTTCTTATAAATGCGACCAATCCTACTATTCATTGCTTTTCTTGCGTTGCTCTCCATATCTGCCGTTGCCCAGAAACTCACCGGGCAGGTGGTAGACAATTCCTCGTCGCAACCAATTCCGGGGGCCACCGTGCAGGTAAAGCGCACGCAGGCAGGTACGCTCACCAATGCCGCGGGCACGTTCACGCTGACCAATCTCCAGCCCGCCGACATCCTGGTTGTTAAGTCCCTGGGCTTCAAATCGCAGGAAGTCCAGTACACGGGCCAAACCAACCTGACGGTTGAGCTGGTGGCGGGCCTTGCCCTCAATGAGGTTGTGGTGACGGCGCTGGGGCTGGAGCGCAATGCCCAGAGCCTGGGCTACGCGGTGCAGAAGGTCGACGGCCGACAGGTGAGCGAGGTAAAGGCGGCCAACTTCCTCGACAATCTGGCGGGCAAGGTAGCGGGCGTCATGGTCACGTCCGGCTCAACGGGGGTGGGGGCGTCGTCGCGCATTGTCATCCGGGGCGAGTCGTCCTTCACCAACAACAATCCCCTGTTTGTGGTCGACGGCATTATTATCAACAACGCCACGGTGGTCAACCGGGTCGACGACGATGCCAACGGCTTTCAGGAAATCGATTTCGGCAACGGGGCGGGGGAAATTAACCCCGACGACGTGGCGTCGGTGTCGGTGCTGAAAGGGCCCAGCGCGGCCGCCCTTTACGGCACCCGGGCGGCCAACGGGGTCATCCTGATTACGACCAAAGACGGTTCGTCGGCGGGCAAAGGCATTGGCGTGAGCTTCAACAGCACCTTTTATGCCGAGCAGCCATTTCAGCTGCCCCAGTTTCAGAACAGCTACGGGCAAGGCAACAGCGGGGCGTTCAAGTACGGCGACGGCCTGGGCGGGGGTGTCAACGACAATATTTCGTACAGCTACGGCCCGAGGCTGGATGCGGGCGTGCTGACGCCGCAGTACGACAGCCCCGTCACCCTGCCCAACGGCCAAGTGGTGCGCGGCGCCGATACGAAGCTCTACAGCGGACTGCCCATCACCCCGACGCCGTTTGTGTCGCACCCCAACAACCTGAAGGATTTTTACCAGACGGGGCACACGGCCATCAACAACTTGGCGGTTTCGGGCGATTACGACAAAGGCAGCTACCGGCTTTCCTACACGGACCTCAACAGCCAGTCGATTATTCCGGGCGTGGACCTCAAGCGCAAAACCCTGGCCGCCCGGCTGCAGTTTGACCCGACCCGGCGGCTGAAAATCAGTTCCTCGATTAACTACATCAACAGTGCCAGCGACAACCGCCCCGCGACCAAGTACGGCTCGGAAAACACCAACTACGCCCTGAGTGCCTGGCTGGGCCGGCAAACCGATGTCAACCCCATGAAGAACTACTGGCAGCCGGGGCTGGAGGGTATTCAGCAGTTTTCTTATAACTACACCTACTTCGACAACCCGTATTTTACGCTCTACGAAAACCGGAATTCGTTTAACCGCGACCGGCTCATCGGCAATCTGGCCCTAACGGGCGAACTGGCCAACAACCTGACGCTGATGGTGCGCAGCAGCATGGACTACTCCAATGAGAACCGCCAGTTTCGCCGGGCCTTCAGCAGCAACCGCTTCAAGAGCGGCGCGTACGCCGAGAACGCCGTTTTCTTCCGGGAAATCAACACCGACTTCCTGCTGAACTACGCCCGCAGCCTGGGTTCGCTGACGCTCGACGTATCGGCCGGGGGCAACCGCCTGGACCAGGCGACCTCGTTCGACCAATACCAGGCCCTGACGCTGGCACAGCCGGGCGTGTTCAAACTCAACAACGCCGCCTCGCCGGTGCAGGTCTACCAGCAGAGTGGCCGCAAGCGCATCAACAGCCTGTATGCCCTGGCCAAGCTGGGATATAAAAACGTGTTGTTTGTCGATATCACCGGACGCAATGACTGGTCGAGCTCCCTGGCTACGCCCACGTCCACGGCCAATACGGCCTTCTTCTACCCGTCGGCATCGGCCAGCTGGGTGCTATCGAACCAGTTCCAGCTGCCCGCGGCCGTGTCCTTCGCCAAAGTGCGGGCCAGCGCCGCCAACGTCGGCAACGACACGAGTCCCTATCAGACGGCGGGAGTATTCAACGCGCGGAACCCGGTTTTTTCGCAGCCTGCGTTCAGTGACCAGAGCACTATTGCCAATACCAACCTGAAACCGGAGTCCATCACCTCGCTGGAAGTAGGGGCGGATGTCCGCTTCTTCCACGACCGGCTGGGTTTCGACCTGACGTATTATGATTCCCGCACCAGCAACCAGATTCTGTCCGTACCCATTGCCAACTCGACGGGCTACAGCGAACGGGTCATCAACGGGGGTAAAGTGCGGTCACGGGGTATCGAGGCGGTGGTGAACGCCACGCCCATCCAGACGAACCGCTTCCGGTGGAATACGAACCTGAATTTCAGCTTGAATCGGACCACCGTGGTTTCCCTGCCCGACGAAGTGGGAACCCTGACGCTGGGCTACAACCGCATCTACGACAACGTGAACCAGACGGTCTGGTACCAGGTGCGGCAGGGCGACCGCCTGGGCTCTATGTGGGGCACGGGCTACCTGCGCAGCCCGCAGGGAGACTTCATTGTGGGCAGCAACGGGCAGTACATTGCCGACAACACCCTGAAGAAGCTGGGCAACTACAACCCCGACTTCATGGTGGGGCTGTCGAACCAGTTCAGCGTCGGCAATTTTAATCTCGGCTTTCTGCTTGACTGGCGGCAGGGCGGCATTCTGGTGTCGCGCACGCTGGCCCTGGCCGGCGTGGCGGGTCAGCTGATTGAAACGGCCGACCGGCCCGACGCGGGCATCGTGGCCAAAGGCGTGGTGAATACCGGCACCCCCGAAAACCCGAACTACCAGCCCAACACCAAAGCCATTCCGGCCGAAACCTACTACCGGATGTACTATGACCGCAACAACGAGGAAAACAGCACTTACAACGCCTCGTATGTCAAGCTGCGGGAAGTGACCCTCGGGTTCACGGTGCCCCAGGCGGCCTGGGTGACCAAAAAGCTGCGTACCCAGCAGCTGACCGTGGCCCTGGTGGGCCGGAACCTGCTGGCCCTGTCGCACATCCCGCACTTCGACCCCGAGCAGACCTCGTTCCAGCAAAACCAACTGCAGACCGGCGTCGAGGACATGAGCTACCCCACCTCCCGCAACCTGGGCTTGAAACTGAGCGCGAACTTTTAAGCCCCACCACCAGCATATGAAACGGAAAATCTATAGCATCCTCCTGCTGAGCTTACTAGCTGGCTTTCTGCCCGGCTGTAAGGACGGCTTCGAGGACATCAACACGAACCCCAACGCGCCGGTCGACGTGCAACCGTCGCTGCTGCTGCGCAAAACTACCTTCGACTACGGCGAACAGATGTCGTACGAAGCCTTCGTGGCGGGCAACCTGCTGGGGCAGTACTTCACGGCCATCGACTTCAACCTGTTCGACCGGCACAGCCTGAGCGAACCACAATACGGCGGCAACCCCTGGCCGTTTATGTACAGCAACCTGCGTGACAACGAGATTCTGCTGCAAAAAGCGCGCGCGAATGCGGCGTTCGGGGTGTACGAAGGCCCGGCCCTGATTATGAAAGCCTACATCGCCGCCGAGCTGACGGACTTGTACGGCGACGTTCCCTACAGCCAGGCGCTGCAGGGCAAAGCGGGGGTGGTTACGCCGGCCTACGACACGCAGGAATCCATCTACACGGCACCCGGCGGCATCCTCGACAACCTCGACAAGGGCATTGCCTCCATCAACAATTACAAAGGTCCTACGGCCCTCGACGGTGATGTTATCTACGGTGGCAACCGCAGCAAATGGATAAAGTTTGCCAATTCCCTTAAAATCAAGAGCTTGATGCGCATATCAGGCAAGGTAAACGTGCAGGTTGCCCTGCAAAAAGTCGTGACCGAAGACAACTTCATCAAGACGAATGCGGACAATGCCGTCTACCGGTTCTCGCTGACCCAGCCCAACAATTTCCGCATGGCGACCGCCCGGGTCGGTGATTTCAACCTGTTCATCATGTCCAAAACCAGCGAGGAGCTGCTGACGGGGCTGAGCGACCCCCGGATAGCGACGTATTTCCGGCCAACGGCGGCCAAGCCGGGTACCTATAAAGGCCTGTTGAACGGCCCGGATGCCTCCAAGCTCTCCATCTCGCTGGCCGATTATTCGCTTACGGGGACCATCTTCCGGGAAAACTCGGACCGTTTATCTGCCAACTACATGACCGCGGGCGAAACCAGTTTCTGGCTGGCCGAAGCCGCTCAGCGGGGGCTGACAGCCGCCTCGGCGCGGACCTTGTATGAGCAGGGCATCACCCAGTCGTTCGACTACTGGGGAACGGCGCTGCCCGCCACTTACCTCGCCAGCAGCCAGGTGGCCTACGGTCTGAATGGCCAGAACCCCATCGAGCAGATACTGACGCAGAAATGGCTGGGCAACATCAACCACGCCTACGAGGGCTGGACCGAGTACCGCCGGACGGGTTTTCCCCGCCTGAAAACGGTTTCGGCCAGCCTCAACAATGGGTTGATTCCCAAGCGAATGCCTTACCCTGGCACGGAGAGTGCGCTGAACGCGGTGCAGTACCAAAAAGCGGCCGCCAATACCCAAAATAACAGCATCAACGTTCCCGTCTGGTGGGCCCGCTGATTACCCCCGTATGAGTACAACCTTGTTGCAGTGGGCGTTAGTCCTGGCGTCCAGCGTCACGCTGTTTTTCGTGTCGCCGCTGTCCCGGACCGCAGCCGAATTTTTCCGAGGGGCCCGCCAAGAGCGCACCCCCAATACGGTGTTTCTGACGAGTAGTCTGGTTATCTCTTGGCTGTTTGCCAAGTCGATTACCAACGCCGCCAACCTGGGCCAAAGCTTCGGGTTGGTGGGGGGCGTAGCCTACGCGGGGTATTACCTGTCATTTTTGGTGGCCGGTTTTGTCATCGTCTCCATGCGCAACAAAGGGGGCTACCGCAGCATCCACCATTTTCTGGAATCGAAATACGGCGCGGGGGCGGTGGTCGTCTTTACCTTCCTGATTATCATTCGGCTGTACAACGAAATCTGGTCCAACACCATCGTCATCGGCTCTTATTTTGGCGGCCAGGGCACGAGCAGTTACTACGTCGCCATTGTGGTATTCACTCTGCTCACGCTGGCCTACACGCTCAAGGGCGGCATGAGCAGCTCGATTATGACCGACGTGATTCAGCTGTCGCTATTCGTGGTGTTGCTCACGGTGATTCTCGGCTTCATTCTGCCGCACTATGGGGGTAGCCTGAAGCCCTTTCTAAGCAGCGGGGAATGGACACTTGGGCAAGGCGTCGATTTGCTGCTGGTGGCGTTGGTGCAGTGTTTCAGCTACCCGTTTCACGACCCGGTGCTCACCGACCGGGGGTTTATCTCCGATACGCGCACGACGCTGAAGTCCTACCTCTGGGCGGGTGCTATCGGCGCGGGCTGCATCATTTTTTTCAGCTTCGTGGGCATCTTCGCCAAGCTCAACGCCCTGACGGGCGAAGCCCCGGTAGCCGTGGCGCGGTATTTCGGGGTGCCGATGCTGCTGCTGCTGAACCTCATCATGGTGACCTCCGCCTCGTCGACCCTCGATTCGGCCATGGCTTCGTTCTCCAAACTGGTCAGCATTGACCTGAGCAAGGCGGCCGTGCCCAGCGTATCGCGCGGCCGGTGGGCCATGGTGGTATTGACGGTGCTGGGCACCATTCCGGTGTTTTTCAACCCCGCCATTCTGTCGGCCACCACCATCAGCGGCACGCTGGTGCTAGGGCTGGCCCCTGTGTTTTTGTTCTGGCATGTGCCCGTGCCGCGCCTGGCCTTTCACCTGTCGGTGGTGGGGGGGCTGGTGCTGGGCGGCTTGCTGACCTTTTTCCCCCTGCCCGATGCTCTTCATCTGGGCAACGGCAAATACGGGGCGCTGCTCAGCACAAACCTGATTACGTCGGCTTTCTGTTTCGGAGTATTCGGGCTCTGTGTTCTTCTCCGAAAAAAGACCCATCATGCATAGCCCACTCCCCCAAGACCTCGGTCCGCGAAGCGGCCGGCTGCTCGTTTTCGGGGGGCCTTACTCGAACCTCCAGGCCCTGGAGGCGCTCAAGACCATTGCCGACCAGCTGCAGATTCCCGCGGGCAACGTCATCTGCACCGGCGACATCGTGGGCTACTGCGCCCAACCCGAAGCAGCGGTGCAGTTTGTGAAAGACTGGGGGGTGCACGCCATTCAGGGCAATGTCGAACAGAATATCATCCGGGGCGAGGACGACTGCGGCTGCAACTTCGCCGAGGGCAGCCGGTGTGACTTGTTGTCCCGCGCCTGGTTTCCCTACGCGGTGCGGAGCCTGTCGGCCGGCGCGGTGGCCTGGCTGAGCACCCTGCCGCTCCAGCTGGCTTTCCGGTATGCGGGCAAGTCGGTCGCCGTGCTGCACGGGGCGGCCACTGGCATCGCCGATTTTGTGTTCTCTTCCACACCCTGGCCGGTGAAAGAAGTCAGCTTTGCCACGACCGGGGCCGAGGTGGTCCTGGCCGGCCACGCCGGACTGCCCTTTGTCGATGCGCGGGCGGGGCAATGCTGGCTCAACGCGGGTGTGATTGGAATGCCCGCCAACGATGGCACCCCGCGGGTATGGTACCTGCTGCTCGATGATACCAATGGCCGGTTTAGCTACACCTTTCACGCCTTTACCTACGACACCGGCAGGGCGCATCAGCTAATGCGGGCGAATGGGCTCCCCGATTCCTATGCGCACACGCTCCTAACGGGCATCTGGGATAACTGCGAAATTTTGCCAGCGGCAGAGAAGGCTTTACAGGGCCAAGCCATTACGCTGCATTAAGAAGCTGACGAACCAAAAGGCTCCTTTGACTGAAATGCGGGCGATTTCTGCCCGTTTGGCGGGCCGACGCCGGCGGGCACCCGCGCGGCTCATATACGGGCGCTTGTATATTGGCCGAGCGGGTGCCGGCTCGGTTGAATATACGAGCGCCCGTATATGAGCTGCGCCGGCACCCGCTGTTTGGACCCTTTTCTTGAACGGCTGGACGAGGCAGACAGGCCCTCAATCGTAGTTGATGGTGATGCCGCTGCTGGCGCTTTTCTCGTCGTAATCCGCGGTGATGGTACCCCAGGGAAAACGCCCTTCCCGGCCCACCTCCGCGCGCACCCAGGCCTTTAACTCCTCGGCGCGCTGCCGTTCGGCGCGTTCCGACCAGTCGGCCCAGCTTCCCAACAAAGCAGTGCGCGTGCGCGACACGCCCAGCGAAACCATCCTCAAGCGATTCTCATAAAAGTAGAAATGGAAATGAAACCAGTCCGGGCCCAGGTGTACATTTCTGGCTACTAACCATTTCCAGCCATTGCCCATGTCGCGCACTTCGTTCGTTCCTCCTGGAACCACGGCGCGGACCGTTTCCATCGAATCGCCGGCACGGACGGACGCGGTCGGGGCTAAAAGCAAGTGGCCGCTTCGTCGGTCAATCATGGGCGAGGTGTTTGACACCAAAGAAAAGCGCCTCTTGCTGTTCGGACCGTTTTCCTGAACGGCGACTCAACTGGTTTTTTTGGCATAAGGTCACAGGTACTTTTGATGCAGGGTGCAGTAGAAATGAGACCTACAGGCATCTGAAACCAGGCACCCCGCTAATTTTACCTCGCCCCGTCTGGCCCTTCGGCCCACCTCGCTATCCGAAATCAGGCCGTATAGAACGGGAATCAGGTGGTCTTGATGTCCGGCTACGCAGGCCGGGGCCTGGCCTTGAGGAGCGTAAGGGCAGGGCTGCGCTTGGCGTGCCGCTTTAGCCACGTTATAGGCTGTTAGCATCCGACAGAAAGCCCCGAAAGCGCTCGTGTCCACCACCGCTTCGGTGCCCGGAGCGGGCATGGATTGCGCCAGGGCCGCATAGGGCCCGAACAGCATCCCCCAGATGACCAAAAAATTTCTCATGCCGATGTAAAAGAATGCTCCTTAAACTGAACTATCTGTCCGAATATAGCAAGTGTAAGATGGCCGTGAGCCTATTGTGAGCCCATTGCATGCAGTGGTTTTGTGCGCAAAATGTGCTTAGGAGGGCCTTGGTGCTTGTTTTGCGTCCCCGTGCGTCGGCGCCGTGAGCCTTTTGCGAGCCCTTCATCGGTTACTTTTGCGGGCATGGGGCATTACACCGACGCACCGGAGGACAACTTGCTCGGCCTAACCGACAAGGCCGCTTTGAATGAACAGGAAGCGCTGGGTGTGGCCCGCGTCGAACGGTATTTGCTCGAAGAGTTCGACTACCCGGTGGACCTCTCGGTCGGGCTTTTGCAGGACCTGCACCGGCGCGCCTTCGGCCACCTGTACGACTGGGCCGGGCACTGGCGTACGCAGGTGCCCAACGTGGGCGCATACCTGCCGCCCCCGGCCAACCGTGTGCCGCAACTGCTCTACGAATTCATCGACGAACTACGCCACCGGCAGGCCCTGCTGCTCCAGGTGCCCGCCGCAGAGCAGGTGGCCGCCTTGTTAGCCTACGCGCACCACCGGCTGGTGGCCATTCACCCCTACACAAACGGCAACGGCCGGACCGCGCGCTTATTTACCAACCTACTGGCCTACAATTACGGCTATGCAGACGTGGTCTTGTACCACCGCGAAAACGGCACCAGCCGAACGGAGTATTTACAGGCCATTCGGCAAGCCGATGCCTATGACCTTGCGCCCTTGCAGACGCTCATCAGCGCCCAGTTGCGCCCGCTGGAAGCATAGGACCTGTCTGCTCATAGAGGGCCTCTAAGCGGTCCAGCGAGACAGTTTGGTTCTCCAGCGCCATCGAGGCGTACACCGAGCGCACGACCATGGCCTTGACCACGGCGGGGTCCTGCAACTGGCGGAAGCGGTCACGGAGTTTCATAGCAAAGGAGAAAGGGTCCCAGTAGAAGTCCAAAGGTACGGGCGAAGTTCCGCTGTAACGCGTTCGCCCATCCAGGCGGCTACTCGCCGCACCGAGTGCGTTCAGGCGCGGGCCCCAGCAACCGGGCTGGGCAAAGGCTCCTATTTTTGAACGGGCCGTGTTCACCGACCCACCCTTTTCTTGAACGAGTTGGGCGATGATAAAAGGGTAAATGAACGAAAGCAGGCCGTTCCCATTGGAGTGGCCTGCTTTGGTTTGTTGCCGCA
>NZ_JAAVTK010000030.1 GCF_012275535.1 Hymenobacter artigasi
GTCAACCATAAGAGGAAGCGGAGCCTAGGAACTCCGCTCACTGCTTACTGGCTCGTTTTCTTTTGGGTTAGCCCAAATCCTAACACCCTCTTAGCGCGGACTGTCTAGGTTGCCCTTTCGTTTTTTATACAAAGCGGCGGCGAAGATGAGCGAGACCGCGCCTGCAAAGCTCAGCCCCCGCCCCAGCTTCGCCAAGGAGTCGTTGCGGCCGGAATAGTAGCCCGCCAGGAAGATTCCGCCCAAGGCCAATAGCAGGCATAAGGTGGCAACAAAGTAGAAGAAGCGGGATGGGTTTTTCATCGGGATTCGCAGTCGGGGGTGTCGTGGGAACAAAAAGGTGCCGAGGCCGTGGATTTCTTCTGGCAAATCTGGCATTTGGACGAGCCTTGCAAGATACCTGGTTTCGGGTATTTTTTGAAGCGCTGTCAGCCAGCCAAAGGTCAAATAAACGCTCCTTAAACTGAATTGCCGCGTTTACCTTGGGACCGTTTCATTGAACAAACTTCAACCTCATGTAACGACCTCCTACCTTCGGGTGATGGGGCTAACGGTCGAGCATCTTCTTACTTTATTGCAAGCGAATTACCCCCATACGGAGCGGTTTACCCTGCACACGGAGTTGCGCGACGAAAGTATTGACGGCGATGACGCGGTGGAATTGCTGGCGTTACTTGAACAGCACTTTGGCGTTTCATTCGACAACTTCCCGTTTCGGCAATACTTCCTGGAGGAAATAGAAATCGCGCGCTCACTCTCTTGGTTTGGGCTAAAAAGAGTCAGAACTATTGAAACCGAATTGACGGTGCACCTACTCTACGACTACATGAGAGAGCACGCTAAATGAAATGTTCGTTTGCTTCTCCAACCGTTTGGCTGAACGTGCGGGGGAAGGTTTCCGCCGCACTACCTTACACTCATGGCCCGCTTAACCGACATTACGCTCTACGACCAATTCCATCCGGCGGAAGGACAGCGCCAATTCCAACAGCGGGCTAACGACGTCAGCGGCCTGTACGGGCAGTGCCTACGCGGCTACAAGCCACCCCGTACCACGCGCATCAGCATCACGCTCGTGCCGGAGCAACGGCTGCCCCGCGCTTGGATGGCGGGTTCGGTGGCGGTCATTGACCAGTACGCCCACGCGACGACCTACGATGCCTTGCCGGACCGAGCCAAATTGCGCTACTTGTTGGACTGCTTGCACGACGCTGTTGGTCACCTGTGCCGGGCATTCCTCTGGGACGCGACGGTGTTTGAACAAGCCTACCAGCAGGTGCAGGAACTTCACCCAGAATTACAAGAGGTATCGTAAGCGCAGAAGAAGGCTCCTTCAATTGAACGGAGCCCGTTCACGGCATCACCGTTATTGTGAACAGGAGGTATGTGGCTGTTAGTGACTTTATTTCTTGCCATTCTGCCATTCTGCCATTCTCATAGCGTTCTTTACTCGCACTCAACCACCTGCTTATGCCCCTGCTCACCATTCTCGACGAAACATCCAACGGTAGCATCCTGCACCGGCTGGAACTGGAAATCAGCCAAGAAATGCTCTCCGTGCGCGAATTGATTGCTCGCCGCGTGCAGGACGAAGTAGCAACCTACAATGAGCGCCAGGGCGGCATGTTCCAGGGCTTGGTGCAGCCAACCGAGTCGGAGCGGGAACTCAACGGCTATCGCCTGCGCCCCCATCAGCGCATCGACGCTGAGCAGCAGGTATATCGCGCCCTGGAGGCGTTTCAGCAAAACGGCTTTTTCGTGCTGGTAAACGACCGCCAGGTTGAAAGTCTGGATGATGAAGTATGGCTGGGCGATGGCGCGACGGCCAGCTTTTTGAAACTCACCCCGCTGGTCGGCGGCTGAGGTATGGGACTGCTCGACCGTTTCCTTGACCTGTTTAACCGCCCCGCCGCCATGGCTGCTACCAAGAAAGAAGTGTTAGACGTGCCCGCTCCCACTATTGCAAACGCAGAATTCGACGAGTTGCAGAGAGTGGTAGCGGAGCTGGTGACCCAAGCGCTGAGCAAGAGCTACGACACCAAGCTCACTGAACTGACTGCCTACCAAGCCGTGCGGGCGCAAGACGCCGCCTACCAGGGCCGCGTGGCGTTGGCGCTGGCTACGGCCATGAACCAATGTACACCGGCCGATTACCGCTCCGGCTACGCCCTGGGAGAATTGCTGGGGGCGTTGCTACGCGGGACCCTGGGGCTGACTGAGGACGACTACCTGCGGCTGTTTCAGCTCTATAATTTATCATTTTCGACGGCCGTCCCATCGCCGTACCTCTGGCCGTACTTTCCGGTAGCCCTCACGCTGGCCCAAGTGGCGCGATTCGCGAAAAAGCAGGGCCGGCTCGGCCAACCCCTGCGGGATTACCTGGGCCAGCTGCTGCGGTACAGTGCCAATGGTCAGGGTGATTTAATCAAAATCCGTCTCAAAACCCAGGAAATACTGAACCTGGGCGGCGAAAATGAAGCACCCACCGTGGCATTCGTCGAGGGCGACCCGTTCGGTAAGCAGCTCAATCAGTTCCTGGCCGGCCTCGACCCATCGGCACTTCCCGTGTGGGCCTCGCTGCTTCAGCGCTGGCAGAAGGCAACGACCGGCCAGCCCACGGCCAAGCTGCGCAAAGAGTTGGACGCGGCCACGGCCGCTATTGGCCCCGACACCGTGCGCCAGCAGGGGCGTGCCTGGCTGCAACTGCTGGCCGATATCCCGGTGGTGGAGCAGCCGCAGGTGCACGAGTACGGCAATGGCACCGTGTACAACTATTCCACTTGGGACTTCGTGACGGAGTCCAACGCCACCGTGGCCAAAGGGCTGGTGTGGACCCTGCAAACGGTGGCGGACCGGGCGCTGATAGAGCTATTGACCACCCTGACCGCTAAGTGCTTCCGTAAGATTCCGGGCAAGGGTCCGCTGGCGGTCGGCCTGGGGAATGCCTGCCTGCTGGCCCTCTCGCAAAATGGCTTGCCGGGCGTGGCCGCTCTGGCAAGGGTGCGCAGCAAAATCCGGCAAACCAACACCCAGGAAACCATTGCCCGCTACATCGCGCAGGAGTCGGCGAAGCTGGGGGTGAGCCCGGCCGAAGTCGAGGACATGGCCGTGCCGGATTTCGGGCTGGAAAACGGCCGTTTAGAGGAACCCTACGGCGACTATACCGCCACGCTCACCCTGGCCGACGGCAAGGCCGAGGTGCAGTGGCAAAAAGCCGGCAAACCCCTCAAAAGCGCCCCCACTGCGCTCAAAGCTACCCACGCCGACGAGCTGAAGGAATTGAAAGCCACCCAAACCCAGGCCCAGCAGACCTACAGCACCCAACGCGACCGGCTCGACCGCAGCTTTGTGGAGGAGCGGCGCATGCCGTGGCCCTGGTTTGCCCAATACTACTTCCAGCACGGGCTGACGAGCGAGCTGGCCCGGCGGCTCATTTGGCGCCTGTATAACGCCGACGGCACCCATCAAGACGCGCTGTGGGTGGACGAAGCGTGGCACAACGTACACGGCCAGCCCCTCCCCGAGCCGGCTACCAGCACCGAAACCGTGCAGTGCTGGCACCCGCTGCTCGCCCAGCCCGCAGAGGTACTGGCCTGGCGCGAGCTGCTGGAGCGCCACCAGCTACGGCAGCCGCTGAAGCAGGCGTTCCGGGAAGTGTATCTGCTCACGCCCCCTGAGGAGCGCACCAACACCTACTCCAACCGGATGGCGGCGCACATTCTCAAGCAGCACCAGTTTAATTCCCTGGCCAAGCTGCGGGGCTGGCGCTACCGCCTGATGGGAGCCTACGACAAGGGCTACGAGTCCGATGCGGCTACCCTTCCCCTACCGGTCCACGGCCTCAAAGCCGAGTACTGGGTGAGCGAGGTGAACGCCGACGGCGAATGGAATGACACCGGTATCTACCACTACGTGAGCACCGACCAGGTGCGCTTCACGCGCCACGACGAGCCGGTGCCGCTGCCCGAGGTACCGCCATTAGCCTTCAGCGAGGTCATGCGCGATGTGGACCTGTTCGTGGGCGTGGCCTCGGTGGGCAATGACCCGCAGTGGCGCGACAACAGCGGCCTGGCCCAGTTCCGCGACTACTGGGAAAGCTACAGCTTCGGCGACCTGGGCGAGGTGGCTAAATCCCGCAAGCTGGCTTTGGAACGGCTGGTGCCACGCCTGAAAATCGGCAAGGTGAGCGAAATCAAGGGCAACTTTCTGCGGGTAAAAGGACACCATCACATCTATAAAATCCACCTGGGTTCGGGCAATATCCTCATGGAGCCCAACGACCAATATCTGTGCATTGTGCCCGACCGCTCCGCCAAAACCATGGGAGCTAGCAGTGTCTTCCTGCCTTTTGAAGGTGACGCGGTACTCTCCATCATCCTCAGTAAAGCGTTGCTGCTGATGGACGACGACAAAATCACTGACCAAACTATTCTGCGCCAGCTCTGAAGACGACCGTTTGGCTAAACTGATTGGACCAGTAGCAGAGATTGCTCGCCTGCCGTGCGGTAAGACCTAGTCTATTACCCTGTTTCCTTTCGTTCCACTTGCTCATTCTTGCCGAGTTGGCTGCCATCCGTTGGATAAGAGTCGACACGTCACCCTGCTGCAAATAGGGAATAGGTTGTAGCTTGGAGGCTCACTTTTTACCCAATTCCCATGGCGCAACGAGTCATTACCGAAGTTATCAGCCTGGCTTCTACCAGCCTGGCTACGAAAGCGGACTATACTACTTCTTTCGAGAACAACCCAACGGGCGATACAGCCAATGCGCTGAAAGAGGGATGGATAATCAAGCAGATTTCCACGTGTATTGAAAGCGGCTATCACTGCTCAACCGTTGTGTTGGAGAAGCCAGACTAGGAAACGGCTACGGCTTGCGCTGCTTGGAATAGCGACCGTTTGGGTAGATTAAAGAAGGGGTCGGGGCCCAGCGATTCTACCTAGCCGGGACCCGGCTTGCGCAGGCCCCCCGGTGGCGGTCAAAAAAACAAGCCCAGCGAGTTGTTGCGGTCCAGCTCTTCGAGCAACTCGCGCAAGCGCAGGACCCACGCGCGTTGTTCCGCCGTCAAAGGCGACGCCTCCAAGCGTTCAAGCAGGGCCTCGGCTTCGCTGAGGTGACCGCTGGAGGAAAGGTGGGACAAGGTATCGAAGAGGCCCATAAGCAGCGCGTAAAAGAAGCAGCCCAAAAGTAAGGCACCCGGAGCTTTGCCGTTATGACCTTCGGACCGTTTTCGTGAACGCATGGGGCTTCCTATCTTCCGGATATGAAACAGCGCAAACGCGGGCCCATGCAAGACGAATTGACTGAGGCTATGCATGGTGAGTTCACAGTCGACGCGGAAACCGAACGGCGCCACAAGGTGGAAACGGCGCGCGCGGTGGTCGCCTCGGGCCACCTGACCCCAGCCAAGGCCGCCGAAGTCTACGGCGTGACCGTCGAAGAAATTACCGCGCTCCGCCCAGAGTCCAACGAGTAATCACATGCGGCACCGTTTCGTTGAACGGCCGCGCATAGCAGCAGGGCGTTCAGTCGTCGGTAATGGTGATGCCGCTGCTGGCGCTCTTCTCGTCATAATCCGCCGTAACGGTTCCCCAGACAAAGCGTCCTTCCCGTCCTAGCTCTTCGCGTACCCATTGTTTCAACGCCTTCAAGCGGTCCCTTTCGGCGCCTTCCGACCACTGTTCCCAACTCCCAACCAGCGCCGTTCGCTCGGGCGAAATGCCCACCGAAACCATCTGCAAGCGATTCTGGCAAAAACGAAAATGGAAGTGGACGTAGTGTGGCCCCACCGGGACATTGTGCGTTGATAACCACTGCCAGCCGTTGTGCAGGTCGCGCACCTCAGTCGATTCGCCCAAAACGAGCGCAGCGACCATTTCCAAAGAGTCGCCGGCGCAGATGCACACCGAGGGGGCTAAAATCAAGTGGCCGGTCTGTCGGTCAATCATGCGCTCGATTCATTACGACAAAGAAAGGCTCGTCTTGCTGTTCGGACCGTTTCCGTGAACTGTCCTTGTATCTTGCCAATGCTCCTTTCTGAATCCAGATGATAGCCTTCTTAGATTCTGTGTACCTCACCTGTTGTTCCTTTTATCGAAAAAAAGAGCCCTATATGTTCAAAATCAGTGGCCTGCTGCTGCTGGCCGGGGTCCTGGTTATGAACTTAATTCTGGGAATATTTTTGCTCCAAGATTTTGGCGGGGAGGCGTTTGCATCAGGGGCTGTGAGCCATGCGAGATGGGTGATGATTGGCGGGTACCTGCTCATTATTTTGCCAGCGCTTTCCCTCCGGTATTTCAAGTACACCGAGTATGAGCACCTTGATTTTCGTTTCCAAACACGCAGCCATGCCGAGCGAAACGGGTACCGTTTGGCTTCTCTGGCCTACATCGCGCTGTCAATTGCGTCAACCCTCGGCTATGCCTTTTACTGTGGAGGGGCTGTAAGCGGATTTTGGCATTAGGCTCGCTCTGCTACTCGGACCGTTTGCGCAGACTACTAGCTCCTTTCACTGCTGCCCTTCTGCCTTTCGTTTGATGATCACGCGGCAGCGCTCAAAGAGCAGCCAGAGCACCGGGGCCCAAAGAAGTAGAGGAGAAGGCATTAGCGGTGGCATCGTAGCTTGGGGCATGAAAAAGATGCTACCCCTCTTTTTGGCGGCCGCTTTAGCCGTTGCCAGCTGCTCCAAGTCCGACGATGCCCCAGGCGCCGCGGCGCTGCTCGGTACCTGGGTGGTGCAATCCGAAACCAAAGTGAGCACGCCCAAGAATGGCGGGGCCGCCACGACCACAACCGTGCAGAAGCCCCTTCCGTCGGGCCTCACCAGCATCACTTTTCGCGCCGACGGTACTTACACCCTCGTGGACCCCAGTCGTACCTACAGCGACAGCGGCACGTACACTTACGCCAACAACATCCTCACCCTGCCATACTACAGCACCTCCGGCGTGCAGAGCGCCAAGATACTGGCCGTGCCGGAGCTAACCGCAACGCGGTTGGTCACGGTCCTGTCCACGGAAGACGCCTCCTACAAGTACACGACCACCGACCTGTACACGCGCTAGCGTTGGTCAGGTTTGGCAAAGACGTTTCGCGCCGGGGCCAGCGAGTCGGGGCTTTATTGCAGCTGGGCACCATAAAAAAGATGCCACCCCTGCATTGGGCGGCTCGTCCGTGTCACGGCCTACGGTCAAGAGGAACCGATACCACTTCGGCGCTTGGTGAACGGCGCGCCGCTGGTGATTAGGCCCATGGGGTAAAGCTGCCCAGCGAGTGAATAATGTATTAGCCTCCTTCTTCTATTCGGACCCTTTCGCTGGACAGAACTGGGTCAGAGGAGTACCTTTCGTCGGCCATTGCACGTGCGTTATTCGCACACCCTTTCCCAACGGCTCGCCTCATGACACGCTTCCTCTTCAGGGCCGGGTGCTCCGGTCTGACCCTGGCTGGTCTCTCGGCCGTGCTAGCCGCTCAAGTTCCCCCGGGCAACGCCATTGCCCTGCTGGCCCTCAACCAGCCTCCCTGCGCCACCTTGACCCCGCAGTCGGTGATTCGGGCCAAGCTGGCCTACCACTTGGCCGACGCCGAGCAGTCGGCTTACGGCTTTGCCGTATCCATCAAGTTTCAAAGCACCACCCCGCGCATGACCTTCTCCGACGGCGTGCAGGGGCAAGCCACGGTCACGGCCCGCCACGACACGCTCACGTTGAGCTATCCCGTGGCCGCCATCCGCCACAACGACCGGCTCCAACGACCAGTGACTTGCTATTTCTACCTGCACCGCAACACCGCCCCCGGGCGTAGCGTGGTCTTGGCCAAAACCGAGGCGATTACCTTCCAGGAGTGCCAATAAGCTTTGGGCGCTTATCCTCCTTTCAGCGGTTGGGACCCTTTTTGTGAACTTGGTTGCCGGCAGAGCTGCAGTCAAAACGCACCAGGAAAAACCTCAGCTATCTTTCCTTTTTGCTGCCCGATGCCTGCTGAATCACCTCTTGTCCGTCCCTTTCTTTCCTGGCGCCGCGTACTCCTAATCGGTGCCGGGCTCCTCGGGCTCGGGGTGCTTTACGTCGTATACGAAGAGAAAACGTTCCCGGAATACTGGTTACAGCGCCGTCTGGCGGACGCGCCCATGCAGGCGGTGGTTCCCGTCCCGGCCGACAGCATACTTCGCTATGCCTTCTTCGACGCCTCCGGCATCAACGTAGCCGTCGAAGTGGACAACGCCGGCGCGCTGCGCCTCACCCAAGGCACCTTTTTCCCCAACCACCCACAGCTGGTTCGCACCCGCACCGCGGTAGTGGGTCCGGCGGCTTTTCGGCGTTTGGCCCGGCGGTTTACCCGCACGTGGCCAGCTTCTCGCACGGAAGAAGTAGAGGACCACTTTGGTGGGCGCCACGCCTTGTTGGAACTGCGCCACGACTCCGCCCCTGCCGTGACCGTGGTATACTACAACGTGGTCCCCGCCGCGCCCTTTTCCCAATTCAAGCGCGAGGTGCTAAAACTAGCGGAACGTGCACGCTAGTTAAAGGCTCCTTTTCCTGAAGGAAGCGAGTCTAAGTCACCACCGTTTTGCTGAAAGAGTCACCTGGGGTTCAGGGAAACTGATACTCTACCTCGCCGACGCCTAATCGTAGCATGGCCTGCCGGAGCTCGGTGAAGGTGAGGGGCCCGTTGAGCAAAAGGGCCGCGGCCGGGTCGAGCGAATTCCACCCCTTGTCCTCTTGGACAGCAAACCAGTAGTTTCCGCTTTCGGCTTGGATGAAGAGGTACCCTTCCGCGTAGCCCACCCGCTTCACGTGCGGACAGCGTTCCACCAGGTTGCCGTCTTCGGCCTCCAGATACAGCGTACTGTAGGGCATTGACACGTCATCGCACACGAGATACGGCCCGTGAATCGTGGTTTTGCTCGGGAATAGGTCAAAGCAGGAAGTGAGGCTGAAAGCCAGCATTAAGCAAAGGAATGTACGAACAAGGCCCATAAGCACCTAAAGTAATCCTCCTTCAAATAAATTGAGCGCGTTTACGGCAGGACCGTTTTTGTAAACCTCCTGGTCCCCAATAGATGGCTGTTAAAATACTTGATGACTTCGCCAACGGTTTGATTTATCGCCCTGGGTTCACGCGCCAGTTGCTTCCTGTCCTAGCCCTCGTGCTCGCCTTGTTCTTCCTGAGCTGGTTATGCTACGTGGAGTACGCCCAGCAGCACTACCGCGGCGATGGGTTTGGCAATCTTCCCGCAGACGCCCCGGCGTTCATGCGGCAGGCCAAGGAACTGCTCGGGTGGACGGTCCTCTTCAGCCTGCCCATCTACGGCATCTTTCTCCTGGCCCTCGCTCTCGGGTTCCCACACAGCCCCTGGCCCGCAAGACTGGCGTACGCTTTCCTGTTGCTGGTTTACCCACTACTGGCCTTAGCGCTTGGCCTCGGCTTCATCCTAGCGTAGACGGCTAGGGATAGATATTCGCTGCTTTCCCTGAACCGCTAAAATAAACAGCCAGCAAGTTCTGTGAAGGCTGTAGACAGTGCTTTGCAGCCGTTGTCGAGTTTAAGAAACTCGTCTACGATTCAAAGTTTACGAAATGCCCAAAGGGGATGAGTTTCGTAAACTCTCCATTGGGCCGGTTGTGCGTCGCTTCCGATTGTCGCACGGTCCCGTTTCCTGCCCCACGCCGCCTGCTTGTTTCGCCCTCGTGGGGACGCTTACTCCACCACCAGTTTGGTGGACGCCGTGCCGCAGCGCACGGTGTATACGCCCGGAAGCAGGCCGCTTAGCTCCAGCACGGCCGCGGCGGCGAGGGCGGGGACACGGGCCGTGCGCACGGCTCGGCCCGACGCGTCAAGCACCAGCACCGCCCGTGCGTGGCCGGTGGGCGCCACGTTCAACGTGACGCGGGAATGCCCGGGGGTTGGGTACACGCCCGTCGCCGCCAGCGGTTCGCGGGTCCCGGACGCGCTCGTGGGCACGGCCGTGCGGTCCTGCAACCGCGCCAGCAGCCCCCCGGCGCCCGGCGTGACGTTGCCGTAGGTTCCATTCGCACACGTAATCCCGCTAACGTACAGGTCCTGGCCGTTTACGGTCAGGCCCACGCCCAAGTCATCGGAACTGCTGCCCCCGCCCTGCACGGCCCACGCACTCCCGGCACTGGCCCCCAAGTCGGTGTATTTGGCCACGTATACATCGTACCCCCCGGTGCTGGTCAGGGCCGTGCGCCCGTAAGCAACGGTCCCGGCGAAATACCCCGTGACGTACACCCCGGTGCCACTTGCGGCGATGCTGTGGACCGCGTCCGTGTTCACGCCCCCGCCTTGCACCGCCCAGCTGGCTTGCCCGCTGCTGCCGTTGTCGAGGTACTTGGCCACGAACACATCCTCCCGGCCCGCACTCGTGAAGGAGGTGTTGCCAACCGTCGCCGTGCCCCAAAAAGTGCCGCCCACGTAGACGCCGTTGCCGTTCGCGGCAACGGCTTGGCCTTCGGCCGTTTGGTTACTGATGCCGCTGAGCGCCCAGCCGTTGCCGGCGCTCGGGCCTAAGTCGGCATACTTCGCCACAAATACCCCGTAACCGGCGTTGCCCGTCGTTTGGAGGGTTGCCCCGCTGAAGGTGGCGGTATATTTGAACCGTCCGGTCACGTACACGCTGGTGCCGTGTGCCGCAATGCCCAACCCGTAGTCGTCGTCCGCCCCGCCGCCCCGCACGGCCCAGCCCCCCACGGCCGTGCTGCCCAGGTCCGTGTACTTGGCCACAAAGGCATCGATGGCGGGGGAATTGCCGGCGCTGGTGAGCGTCGTGGCGCCAAACGTCGCGGTGCTGGCAAATTGGCCGGTCACGTACACGTTGGTGCCACTCACAGCGATGCCGTGCCCGTAATCGTTGTTGGCCCCCCCGGCCCGCAGGGCCCACGTATCTCCAATGCTGGCGCCCAAGTCCGTCAATTTCGCCACAAACACATCCGCAGCCCCCGCGCTGAGGAGCGTGGTGCTGCCAAAGGTGGCGCGCTCAGCGAAATACCCCGTGACGTACACGTTGTTGCCGTTCACCGCAATGGCAGAACTAATGTCATTGCCGCCGCCGCCTAAACGGACCGCCCAGGCCCAGCGCGCGGTGCTCGCACTCCACTTGGCGACACACACATCGTAGCCGCCGGCACTAGTAAGGGTGGTCCCCCCGAATTGACAACCGCCCGCGAACCAGCCCGTCACAAAAACGTCGCCGTTGGCATTCACGGCGGTGGTGCGAATCTGGGCACCGGGCACGGCCACCGCGGCCTGCCAGCTTTGCGCGTGCCCGGTTCGTGGCGCCAGCAGCAGCCATAGGGCAATGAACAGCCCCCCCGCGCATTTGAGAAGACAAGAAGGCAACGAAACGCCCATGATTTTTAAAGAGTCAAGCAAGTAAAAATCCCCGCCGCACCTGCTTTGGGGCCAATGCGATGAACGCAATAAGGCATGCAAGTAAGCGGGTTCCGCCGACGGATGCCTCAGACCCAGCCGAGAGGGTCTTCTTGCAGCGCCACGAAGAAGTTTGAAAAAGCCGTGCACCTGCATCTAGCAAAACAATGGTGGCCCGAACGCGCGCCGTTCACTCGAAGGAGCTTTCTAGCGGCACTACCCGTGCGATACCTGTGAGCCTATTATGAGCCAATTGATTCGACGCCCAAAGGGTGTTTGGATGCCAGTAAGCGGTTTTTAAGGATTCGCGCACGGGTGCTGTGAGCTCCTTGTGAGACCTTTCACATTTATCGACGTTGCCGGGGATTTACCGGGCTTCTGGTTCGGGCGCCAAGCGGTAGCTGGTGCTGCGTCCGCCCGCGCCTTCGTGCACCAGCACGCCCTTGGCCAGCAAGTCGGCCATGTCGCGGCCGGCCGTGTCCTGTGAACAATGGGCCATGCGCGCCCACTTGGCCGTGGTGAACTTGCCCTCGAAGCCGTCGAGCAGGCGCGTGAGCAGCTGCCGCTGCCGGTCGGTGAACGGGGTCTGCCGGTAGCGTTCCCAGAAGCGGGCCTTGGCCAGCACCTGTGCCAGCGTCTGCTCCGCCGCCTGCAGGGCCCGCCCCAGGCAGCCCAAAAACCAGTCGAGCCAGGGCGTCACGTCCAGCGGGCCGCGCTGGCTGGCTTCGAGCAGGTCGTAATACGCTTGGCGCTCGGCCTGGATTTGCGCCGACATGCTGTAGCAGCGCTGGCCCGTGCCGTCGGCCCGGGCCAGTTGCAGGTCGGCAATGGCGCGGGCAATGCGGCCGTTGCCGTCGTCGAAGGGGTGAATCGTCACGAACCAGAAGTGCGCCAGTGCTGCTTTGAGCACGGGGTCCAAGCCCTGGTCGTGGTTGAACCAGTGAAGGAACTGCTGCATCTGCGCGTCCAAGTCCTCGGCGGCGGGCGCATCGTAGTGCACCCGTTCGCGGCCCAGCGGCCCGGACACCACTTGAATCGGCCCCGTGCGCCAGGCGCCCACCTGCAACGGGTACAGCCCGCTGTAGCCCGTGGGGAACAAGGCCGCGTGCCAGCCGAACAAGCGTTCGGCCGTCAGCGGCTTCACGGCCTGCTGGGTGGCGTCGAGGAGCATGGCCACCACGCCCTCTACCCGCCGGTCGGCCGGCGGCAACGCGGCCTGCTCCAGCCCCAGGCGCCAGGCGATGGAGGAACGCACCGAGGCCGGGGGCAGCAGCTCGCCCTCGATTTCGCTGGACTTGAGCACGTCGAGCGTGAGCGTGCGCAGCGTGGCTTCGGCCCGCAGGTCCACCCCCAAGGCCTCTAGCCGGCCCAACAGCCGGCCTTGTTGGTGGCGTACCGTGCCCAGCAGCCCTTCCAGGGCCGCCGGGTCCCACGTGAAGGCCGGCCAGTCCGGGCGTTGATGAATGTAAGGCCCTATTCTCCGCATAATCTGCGGTGAATATACCCGCTATTCTCCGCATCCGGTGACGCGCGGCCCCGTTACGTCGCGGGGCTGGCCACG
This sequence comes from Hymenobacter artigasi, assembly GCF_012275535.1. GTDB lineage: Bacteria > Bacteroidota > Bacteroidia > Cytophagales > Hymenobacteraceae > Hymenobacter > Hymenobacter artigasi. Next base: position 12,948 of record NZ_JAAVTK010000030.1, read on the forward strand.
GGACTGGGCAAGGGGTGGGCGTGCAGGGCCACGCCGCGGTGGTGCAGGTACTTGTAGAAGGTGGCTTTGCAGATGCGCAGGCTCCGGGCCATGTCGTCGACGCTCAGCTCCCGGGCCTTGTAAAGCAGCTCGGCGGCGCGGGCCGTGCGCTGGGCTGCTTCCGAGAGGCCCGGCTTGCGCCCGCCGACGCGGCCCCGGGCACGGGCGGCGGCCAGCCCGGCCAGGGTGCGCTCGCGGATGAGTTCGCGTTCGAACTCGGCCAGGGAGGCAAACAGGTTGAGCACGAGCCGGCCCTGGGCCGAGTGGGTGTTGATGGCGTCGGTGAGCGAAATCAAGCCGATGTCCCGGTGCTGCAGGTCGGCCACCAGGTCGAGCAGGTGTTTAAGGGAACGGCCCAGTCGGTCGAGCTTGTAGATGTAGACCGTATCGCCCGGACGCGCCTGCAAGAGGAGCTTGTCAAGTTCGACCCGGGCGGCCAGGGCACCAGAGGCTTTCTCCTGGTAAATGAGCGCGCACCCGGCCTGGGTCAAGGCGTCAAGTTGCAGTTCCAAGTTCTGGTCGCGGGTCGAAACGCGGGCGTAGCCAATCTTCATGAGACGGAGTTTAAGAAACTCATCTCCTAACGCAGTTTCGTAAACTTTGATTGGTAGACGGGTTTCTTAAACTCGACAACCACCCTCGAAGCCCGTTCCAAGTCCTCACGGAACTTGCTGGCTGTTTATTTTAGCGGTTCAGGGAAAGGAGCGTTAATGTGCTCTCTCTGCCCCGTAGAATACTGTTTTCTCTGCTGTTACCTTTGCGCACACAATTCCGGCTATGAAAAACGCGGTCGCGGTTGTGTGGTCTGCGTTTCTTTGGTGAAAATTTAACGCGCCGCCCGTGGTCCCCCGTATTGTTGTACGCCCGCTTTGGGCTGCTTTCCTCGCCCTTGCCCTCGTGGCCGCCAATGTGTTCTGGGACTACGCTGCGGCCCCTTCTGGGCTGATGTTGAGCCCCGCTGTGGCAATGATGGCGTGCAGCATCGTTTTGCTCAAGGCCTCGCCGTGGCACCCGTACCCAAAAGCGGGCCTGTGCGCGGGGCTGCTGGTGCTGCAGGATGCTGGGATGAAGCTTTACGGCGGCGGAGACCACGACTTGGAAGGCCAAGGCATTTTTAATGTGCTGTTTATCATAGGGGCGCTACTTTCGCTGGTCCTGCTCGCGATTGCGTTGAGGCGGGACGGGACCCACGCAACGCGGCACAAAGCGGGCGCCATTGGCCTGTTCTTGGCCGTGCTCGTGGGGTACCTGCTGCTGTTCAGCCATCTCGGAATGGGGCGCTACGTGGGCGCCTCCGTCTAATGAAGCAGCGGCGAGGATTTCCAAGGAGCCTTTCTCCCTCAGGAACACTATAGACCGACGTACACTCAAACGGTACTAGCGTAAACGCACTTAGTTTGGTAAAAGAGGCCCTTACTGACGCGCGCCGGCCCCCTTGCTTGCTGGACCGATTATGCTTCTTGGTCGTCGAATTGCAAGGCTCCCTTTTCCTTCGACACATCCATCTCTCCCAAGGTTCTAATCACCGAATCGCAATCGATTGACGAGGATTGATAATCGTAAAAATCAGCCACACGGTTTGCTTGGTCCACATACAGTACATGGTAATGGCGCCCACGAATTCCGTGTTGGTAGAGAAAAAGATATGTTCCTTCTTGGCGAAAGGAACACAGCATAACTCTTGACTCATGCGGGTGTAAGAGCTTGTTTTTGAAAACCAGCGGTCCAGTGGCTTTCCCGCATTGTTCTTTCAGCGCCTTGCTGACAAAGGCCCGTAAATGGGCAGGGATGTTCGCTCGGGGATTGAGCGCAATGTAGGCGTTTGATAAGCAGAAGCGTTTAATCAACGCTTTCTTTTCAGGCACGGGCTGTCCGTTGGCACACGTAGTTGAAAATAAGGCAAAGGCGAGAAGAATCAGCCGGCTCATTGCAAGTAGTTTAGGAAAACGGTGGGTCGGTGAACGCGCTCCGTTTAATTGAACGAGCCTTTCTTGTGAAGCGGTATTGTCATTTTATCTACTCAATAATGCCTTCCATCAGTCAATTGCTAATCGTTGTTACAGCCGTGGCGTTTCCC
>NZ_JAAVTK010000031.1 GCF_012275535.1 Hymenobacter artigasi
CCGGGGCCGGGCGGTCTGCTGCTTTCGCGGCGCGGGCAAATGCGAGCAGGGCCGGGACCAGCAGACCGGGCAGCGGCCGGTCCTTTTCGGTCAGAAACTTCAGCTTTTCCTCCGCCTCCCGGGAAGCCGCATTTTTCCCAAAAATGCCGCCTTTCGCCTGTTTTTCCAGCGCCGCTTGCTGGCCATAGCTGTCGGCCCACTGCTTCGCGTGCGTCGCCCGCGCCGCCACCTGGCGGTCCAGTTCGGCCTTCAGCGCCGCCGTGCGCGGGTCGCCCTTCATCGCCTGCACCACGGCGGCTATCCCTTCCTCGTTCGGATGCTTTTGCAAGTAGGTGCGGTACGAGTCAATAACCTTGTTGCGGGCCTGAATGGGGGCGTTTTGCTGGGCCAGGTCAGCTGCATATTGCTGGTAGTCCGCCTGCCATTTGCGCTCAATGGCCGGTAGCTCCGGCCCTTTTGCCACCTGCGCGGCCCAACGCTCCGCTTCGTGCAGCTGGGCCGCTTGCTGCTCGGCTGCCTGTTGTTGGGCGGCGAGTTGCGCCGCTGCCTGCCGCTGCTCCTGGGCCGCGGCTTCCTGGGCGGCTTCCTGACGGGCTTTTTCGGCCTGCTGGGTGAGCTGATTCGCGGCCAGTTGCTTCTCGATGCCGGCCAGACTGTACCCCCGCGCAACGGCAGAGCCCTTGAAGGAGTGGCCGTCTTTCTCGAAGCTAATGCCGGTGACAACCCCGGCCTTGTTGGTGAACTCCTGGGCGCTAATCTTTTCCGCCCGCAACGCGGCCAGCAGCGCCGGCCGGTCCGAGGCCGTGGCCAGCGCCTGGTGCAGCGCGTCCTTCACCTCCTGCTTGGCTTTGTCCACCCCTTCCAAGTGCTCGGGGTGCTGCTTCTCCACCCGCAGCCCCTGGGGCGGGGTCAGTTCGTGCCGCTGAATCAGTTTGGTCAGGGCCTCCTTCGACCGCAAAAAGCTGTTGCTGTCGCTGATGGTGTGCCCGTCGTCGGCCACCCGGTTGGCAATGATGTGGACGTGCTCGTGGCCGGGCCGGTCGCGGTGCCGGATGATGGCGTACTGCGTCCCCGTCAGCTTCATCTCCTCCATATAGTCCTCGGCTATCGCGCGCATCTTCTCGCCCGTGAGCTTGGCCGCGTCGTCGGGGTTAAAGCTGAGCGAGGTATGCCACACGGCCTTGCCCAGCTCCGGGTGTAGCTGCCGACCTAAGTTGAAGTCGGCTACCAGGTGCGCCACGGTGTCCGTGCGCACTCCGGCCGAACCCAATAGCTCCGCTTTTTTGTCGGCCTCCTGGCCCTTATGTCCCTCCACCAGGTAGCGCGCCAGCCCCTCGAAGCTGCGGCCGATGACCGTCCGGCTAATCATCCGCGCCGGCCGCTTGGGTGAATCCATCGAGCAGTCCGCTCAGCTGGTCGGCCACCTGCGCCACCTGGTCAGCCACGGCCCCGAACCCATCCTGGTGCCCGCGCTTGGCCAGCTGGTTCAGGTTGTTGGCCATGCCCGCGAGCTGCCGCAGGACCCCGAATTGCTCCGGTGTCAGTACCCGCCGCTGGGGCCGCGTCATGGACCGCACCAACACCGCCAACGGCCGACCGCTCGCTTTTGACTGTGCTTTCAACTCAACATAAGTGGCCTCTGTGACATGCAGCACAATGCGCTTCGTCCGCTTTTCAGCCTCGGGAAGTTCTTTACGACCGCCCCGCGACTTGCCCACGCGGGGGCGTTTGGGAAGCGGCGATTGGGCAGAGGTAGCGTCCATGCGGTAGGGTCTTTTTGCGACGATAGGAGCAAAAAGCAAGACGTTGATAGGCACTATCAACACGTCTTACTCCGTCCAAGTAGAACATACGGTAAAGGGGGCGTCAGGGATGCAGCTGGGTTTGCTTGCCTGCTACTACTCTAGCTATTACGCTTGATTAGCTAAAAAGCTGGGCAAGTATAAAAGTGTAGTTGTTTAGCTTAAAAGCTATCAGTTATTTTAGCTTAACCTTTTTACAATTGTAGCTTTTTAGCTAAGTAAGTACAAAACAGTAAAAAGGAAGAAAGAATCAGCTAAACGCCTGGCACTACATTCTCGTTAGAAGCTGAAACGACCTACTTCCTTCTCTCTTACCACTGCCCTATTATGACTGACAAAACGCCCAACTCGGAGGTCGCTGACTTCATCAAAAACATCAGCCACGAACAGTCGGCAACGGCTGCGGCCAACGCTCCGGCTCCCGTGGTGCCCGCTCAGCAACTGCCCGCTCCAGTTGCCTCAACTCCGGCCACCCTAGCAGCTGCGGCGGCTCCTGTGGCCCCCGAAGCAGTGCAGCCAGCCCCGAGTGTCGCCGCAGTGCTGGCGTCGCCTGAGCGGCGGGATTTGGCCTACTTCACCACCCCGGCAACAGTGGCCACCAAGAAGCAAAGCGTGTACCTGCCCGTCGAGCTGCACCGCGCCCTGGCCACGGTCGTAAACCTGCCCGGCGTGGACGTGAGCCTGACCGACCTGCTGGCCAACATCGTCCAAGCCTGGCGCGACGACCACCGGGCCGAAGTGCGCAAGCGCTACCGCGACGGCGAGAGAAGCATTTAGGGTTGGAGTTGGGACCTAGCCCCCGGGCCGCTCGATGCGCACGCAGTTGCACGTGGCGCATCGGGTGTGCAGTTGGGCAATGGCCTCGGGCAGAATGTGGTTGTCCGCAACAAGGCCTTGGTAGAGGGAAAGGGCCCACGTATTGCCGGACCCTGGGGCCGTGGTGAGCCAGAAGTCGCGCAGCCTTACCCGTTCAAAGGCGGCTTCGCTGTAGGGCTCTATCTGGTAGAACTTGACGACCAGGTTGCCCAAAGGGGTGTTTTTTAAACGGAAAGTATGGTTGGGCATGGGACAAAATACGGCACTTGGGCCGGTAAGCACAAGGCCAGCACTCCCCAGCCCAAAGCAGCACATAAGCTCGTCATTTGCAATTTATAGACTATTGACTACTAATTATATACATTTTGTAAAATGCGCGCAAATTACTGGTTTCTAGGACTTTGTTGTTTTTGTTTGTGCTACGCCGTTTCGGCTGTACCGAGTTATCCACACTCTAAAAGCCTTTTTTTCTCGCGCGAATCACAATTTGTGTTATTTGAGTTATTTGTTCTATTTGTAGGGCTCATAACTTATTATAAATCAGTAATTTACAAAGGGTAAAAACGGCTTTTCGTGTAGTAAAAACGGCTTTTCGTGTAGTAAAAACGGCTTTTCGTGTAGTAAAAACGGCTTTTCGTGTGTTTAAAAACGGCTTTTCGTGTGTTAAAGGCGGTGTTTTAAAACGCTTATCGTAAATCAATAGCGTTTTTTGCGTATAATTGCTCCGGAATCAGTTAGATATGACCTAATGGAGAAGGAGTTAGAGGTTCGCCAACACAACGCACTCACAAATGCCCGCTATGAATACACGCAGTTGCAGCTAGACTTGCTCTTCTTCATCATTTCCAAGCTGCGGAAGGGAGAAACAGATACTGTCTATCGACTAGATATTCAGGAGTTATCCAGCCTGACGGGTAAGCGATACAATGGGGCTTACTTGCAGAAAGCCACGGCTGATATGGGCTCTCGTATGCTGGAAGTGGAAGATGCCAAAGAGTATCAACAGCTCTGGATGTTCCAGCGGATACGCTACCTCAAAGGGCAAGGAATCATTGAATTTGACTTAACCCGGCACATCTTGCCTTACCTGTTTGAACTCAAAAACAACTTCACCAGCTACGCCTTAGCCGCTGCGCTTCGTCTCACCAGCAAGTACGCCAAGCGCATTTATCCGCTGTGTAGTCAGTGGAAAGACCTGGGCGAAACAAAAAGGTATGATATAGAAGAGTTTAAGCGGATGCTCGGTCTACTTGACGAGAAAGGGAATGACAAAGCCGAAAGAATCAGCGACTTGAAAAGCAAGGTCCTGGACATCGCAATCAAGCAAATCAATGAGCACACGGAACTTCATGTCAGCTACAAGCTAGAAAAGCAGGGTAAAGCCTTCAAAAACATCATCTTCACGGTCAAGTCGCAGGCCCTGGCTGAAACCATTCCCTTTGAGCTGGTACCGGGCGCGGTGGCTCCGGTTGGTCTTCAGCAGCACCAGGTCGAGAACGCCGGACGGCTGCTCGCGCAGCTGAGCATCACCACGCCCGACCTGGTAGCGAAAATTCTGGGCAGCCCTTCCCATGTGGCCGCTTGCAATAAGTTTGCGCACGATATCAAGACCGGCAAGGTTAAAGCGAAGTCCTCGCTGTCGGGCCTTCTGCTCACCGTATTGGGCTTGAAAAAGCCCGCAAATGGTCCGCTGTTCGACGCCAGCCCTGCCAAATAGCTCCCACTCTCGTTTTACCTGTATGATTGCTTCCACGGTCCCCGAAACCATTCCCCCGCTCCGGTGGGGGCAGCTTACCTACTACTCCCCGGCCGACATCAAGCGCTGGGGGGTGCAGCACTTCCTGGACACGGTCGCGCCGACGCAGGCGCTGCCCATCCCCGACCTGGGCTTCACCGCCGAAGAAAATGCCCGCATGGACGAAATATTGCGCGAAGAGCGCGACGCTGCTGCGCGTGGTCTTTGATACGAACGTCGTCATCGCCCACCTGCGCCGGCAGCAGCTATTGCCGCTGCGGGCGGTGCTGCCCTTTGCCGTGGTGGGAGAACTGGAAGCCTTCGCCCTCAAAGCCGATTGGGGCTACCAGAAAGTCGCCTTCCTGCGGCAGCTACTTGAACGTTACCCCCTGGTGGGCTTCGTGCCCGAGTTAGCCAGCTTGTATGCCCGACTCGACGCCTACAGCCAAGGCAAGCTGCGCGGCCAGCCGTTGCCGGCCGGCATGAGCGCCCGCAACATGGGCAAGAACGACCTCTGGATTGCCGCCACGGCGCTCTACCTGGACCTGCCGCTGCACACGGCCGACAACGACTTTGACCACCTGCCGGCCCTGGGCCTGGCCCTGGTCAAAGAAGCCCGGTAGCCCCATGAGAATTACGCTGGAAGTACCGGCTCACCGGGCCGCCTTCGTGCTGGAGCTGCTGCGCAGCCTGCCCTTTGTCACCCTCAGGGGCCAGGCGGCGAAAGCCGCCCTGGACGAAACCGCGCACCTGATGTCCTCCCCTGCCAACGCCGCCCGCCTGCGGGCCGCCCTTGAACGTGACCGATTGGGGCAACGCAAAACCCACTCATTATCAGATGATTTACTGCGTTGACTAGTCCGCTGATTAGTCAGCTGACTAGTCAATACGTGCGCGTTGGAACCGACAGGAACGCGACGCATGGGCGGGGACTGCTCTTCCAATCGGGCGGATTTACACGCTAAGCCCTAGCGGGCGGCTTCCGCCGCCAGGCGCTCCTTCAGCGGCCCAATCCAGCGGCCGGCCCCGTGGTTGTCTTTCGGGTTGACCTGCACCAGAAACTCGAATAGGGCTAGCGCCTCGGCCCAGCGCTTCACTTTTTGCAGTTCCAGCCCCATCACGTAGTAGGCCGTGAGCACGAACCCGTTGCCGGTGGATTCATACAAGAGCAAGTCCCGGCCTTCCTCGAACGTGTCGGGGAAAATCAGCCGCGCCCGGAGAAATGCCTGCGCCAGATAGGTGGTGCCCAGGCCGGGCGTCCGGTTGTTGAGCAATATGCCCAAGTGGGAAACCGCGTCCAGGTGCAGTTCGCCGCACGCGGCCATGACCTGCCGGTAGATGCGCTCGGCTTCCAGCGGCGCGGATTTATGCAAGGCTTTCCCCTGCTGAAACAAGGCCTCGTGCTGCAAGACGACGGTGGGGTACATCACTCGCCAGTGGCGCGGCTGGTATTCGACCAGAATGAGGGTATCAGCGGCGTCCATGAGTCGGAGGATTTGCCCTGTTTGTTTACGAATCTACTTGCCAAACACCCGTTGCCAAAAGCCTGGTTTGGCCGGCTCAAGCGCGGGCAGCGCTAACGGAGCCTCCCCCGGCTCGGGCAGTCGCTTTTGCAGTTCACCCAACTGCTCGTTCTGGCTAAGTAGCAGTTCCTCAATGCGTCCGATGCGCTGACTATTCATCTGACTAGTCAGCGCGTTCAGCACGTCGTTCTGTTCCAGCAGGCGGTGTTGCAGCTGCTGAATGGTCTGGTCGCGCTCGGCCAGCTGCCGTTGCAGCTGGGCCACGTCTGGCACCTGGGCCGGCTCGATGAGCGCCGGCATCACCTCGACCGCGCTGGGATATTGCTCCGCGAGAAACGTCTGACTAATCAGATAGGTGTTGCCCTTTGGGGTTTGCTCAACCTGGATATGACTAGTCTTCGTGTGTTGTTTGACTAGTCGCCGGATAGTCTGCTCAGACTTGTTAACTTGTTGAGCTGCTTGCTTTATGGTCAGGAATGTAGCGGTATTGTCCATCGGGGCGGTGACTAGTCAGAAGCTACAAAGTAAGCAGGCTGCAACTTTTGATTAATCATCTTAACCCGTGCTTGACTAGTCACGGACTAATCGTTGACTAGTCAAGTTCTTAACGTCGATGGAAGTGTTAAGAACCAGTTTACGGCAGTTCAAACGAAAAGCGTGTAGCGGGTCGGTCGTAGGAAATATCGAAGTAGTTCGGTCCGTCCTTTATCGTCCCGTCGTCGCTGAGCGTAATCGAGGGCGGAAAGTCAAAGTGTGCGCGTAGCTCGACCGCGTCGATGGGGTCGGTAAAGGTGTAGTGCAGCACCCCACCCTGGTCAAACCAGAACCCATCCGCATGCCACCAGTGCGACGGGCGGTTGCCCTTGGCCAGCAAAAAGTCGATGACCGGCCGCAAGTGGTCGGTGCGCGGGTCGTGGCCAGGGCCGTGCTCGGCTCCTTGGGCCGCTAGCTGGATGCGAGCGCTGGGAGCGTGGCCCTGACGGTCTTCATAGGCTTCCAGCGCGTGGCCCAGCGCCTCCATTTCCGCCACATTAGCGGGGTCGGTGCTATCCAAGGATTCCAAGCGGCTCATTCCTACCCGGTACTCTGCGTCGTTTTGAATCGTCATGGCCGCGGCTTTTTAGCGTTTTAGTGGGCCCTGAACACCCGCTTAATTTCTTATTAGGCCGTTAGCTCCAACACCTCCTCAGCCGGGATGCCCAGCTTGTGGTACATGCGGCGCAGAAAGTCGACGTTGGCCGGCCGCCGGCCACGCAGCACCTCGCTCAGGCGCGACTCGCCCACCTCCAGCAGCTGCGCGAGCTGCTTCTGTTTCAGGCGGCGCTTGAACATCTCCACCTGCAGCCGGCCGGCCACGGTGGTTGGGGGCCCGGGGTTGTGGCCGTTCGCCTCCTCGAAGGCATGGATGGCGTCGCGCAGCACCAGCAGCTGGGCGTAGTGGGCTGCTTCGTCGGTGGCCAGCGTCCGGAATTCCTTCACGGCGGCTTTGTGCTCGGCTTCGGTGGTCAGGGTCACGGTCTTGGGAGTTAGAACAAAAGGGAAGAAAGGCGACCTCAGAGGTCTTGCAACTGCTTCTTACTGAGTTTGCTGTAATCGGCGTGGGTCATGATGCGCCGGATATCCACGGTTTTGAGGGAAAACAACACCTGGGCCACCAGGCGGTAGTGGTTGCCCTTGATGTCGAACACGTAGCGCCCCTGGCCGATGTAGTCCGCCGTGGCAAAGTCAGCCAGCAGGTCGTTGTGGCTCGACCAGGTGCAGAGCTGCACTTGGGCAAACCATACCTTTAAGGCTTCCCGCGCCTGGGCGTTCTTGCGGCCGTAGCTCGTGATGGTCTTCTCCTCAATGACAATCATGGCCATGCGGCAAACATACGCAATCCGGAATTAAATTCCATATTGCGAAGAAACACCCGTCTTGCTGCCATATAGCATCCGGTAGCGGGCCCTTATCAGACCCTATCTAAATGACGATGGCTGTTTAAATCACCGTTTTCGTGAACAGGTAGAAGGTCTTGGTGAAGACTTATTATGGCTTGGGCAAGTCGTATTCCAGCGGCGAGCGGGCATCGGTTACCAGCCGCCAACCGACTGCGAGCAGTTGGGCAGCTTCCGGCCCCACGTACGCATTGCTTGTCCGACCCTGTTTACGGACCACCTTTGCCCAGCTGGCGAACAGGGCCAGCGAGGCCGCGTCGGTGGCTAAGGTCGTGGCTTCGCTTTCCACCAGTATCCCGGGTTGAAAGGTGCCCCCCAGCGTCAGCAAGAAGCCATACGGATTGGCCAACTGGTCTACCAAATAGCGAACCCCACCGGCGTTCTGCGGCACCGGGCGAACGGTCAACGCCACCTCCATGGGTAGCAGTAACAGACGCGGGGCGAGTCCCGTCGAGTGGTACTGGACCTGGCCGAGCATTGAAACGTCGCGCAAGGAAGTGTACGTGGGAATGTTCGGGGTATCAAACCCGCCCGCCTCAAAGTACTGGCAGTGGGCCGTTGCTTCGAAGGCGGTTATTAAGGGGTCAAAATCCTGTTTTGTCGCAAAAAACGTTATCCGCTTGCCTCTCATTGCTGCTGAATCCAGTGTATGTGGCGGTAAAGAAACAAGGGAACGGGTCGTGCGAAATTCAAACGCTCCTTTGGGTAAACCCCTCGCAGCTGCCCGGCACCAGGTGCCATTGGGCCGCTACAGGGCCGTAGGAGTTTAAGAAACTCGTCTACGATTCAAAGTTTACGAAACTCGCCAAGTAGATGAGTTTCGTAAACGCCACCGTAGGAGTCTCGGGCCTAGGCAAACAGGATTTTAGCGGCAGTGAGGAAGTGCAATCCGGCCCGCTTGTTTCTTGCTTTTGTCCCTTTACATAATGTCGCTTCTCGGACACACCTTGGAATATGTGCGGTTTTCGCCTCTCCGGGTGTGGGGCTGCTGGCGTGGTACTTTTCCGCTGACAGGGCTACTATCCGGGGTTGCGTTAGTAACTGGACAAAGAATTACGGTAAGGCGCGAAACCAAGAGAATCAGCCTTCGACTTCATGGGCAAGCAGTTCGGTTGGAACGAAGCAGACAGCCAGTCGTGGCCGGTCATTTTAGTTGTGACGAACGGGTCGGTCAGCGTGCTGGAAAGCTAGAAAAAGGGGCTAACGGGTACTTTGATTACCACTATGGGTTTCGGGTACCAGGTTTTGGCGTGCCGTCACCCAAAGGTTGACGAGCAGCTGGTACCCGAAATCCCTCGTTTGCCAGCCTCATGGCGCGCCCGGATTGGTAAACCGAAAAAGGTGCAACTGCTGGCTGAAGCGGGGCCTTCGCCACCGCCGCGATGAGGAGTGTTGGGGGCTGCGGGAGGGGCGGAGGACGAAAGGACAAGCTTTCTATCAAAGCAACAGGCCCGCCTCCTGGGTGGAACCGGGCCTGTTGCCAGCAAACCATAGAGCGGGCTATTGCCGCCGCCGCAGCACGTAGTACGGATTATCGGGCGAACCGCCGCTAACCGCAACGGACTGGCCGTTGAAAGATACCGGCATCACGTCGTACTGATTATTCAGCGCCTGGGGCCGGGTGTGCTGCACGTCGTAGCGCAGCGTATCGGTCTTGCCGTTGAGTTCCAAATACCAATCTTTACTGCCATTGCTGCTCGCCAGGGGCATAGTTATAGAATGGTATACAAAATGGTAAGGAAAAATCAGGCTAGGGACTATCGCGGTAATCAGCTTAGTTTTTCCGTCGGGATACTCATTTAAACTTGACACATAAAACCGTTGGCCCTGGCTGTTGAACGAAGAAACGACGAGTGGCGTATCCTCGCTGGTCAGCAGTTCGTTTCCCTGCTTGTCGAGCAGCACTAAATAAATGGGCATAGGCATAACATTGCCATTAGGTTTTACCGGTTCTTGGCTGCAACTGCTGGTCAAGAGCAGCAAACTCAAGAGCGAATGATTAAATCGTTGTGTTTTCATACGATTTCAACGCAATATGCTCAGCCACACGTTTAGCTGATGCCTCCGAAACCTGATAAGCAGTCGAATAGGTAGTGCTTCCTGGCATTGGAAGCAGTTCATCGCCCTTGTTTTTAGTGCAGGATGTCACCATCGTCCATCCAATTGCAATTAGCATCAGCCAGTTTTTGGAGTGAATTTTTAAAGTTGTCTTCATATTGAAAAGGGGAAAGGTTGGTTAGACTCAAATATAAAATAATATTTTGAGCGAGCAATATGTATTTCTCACTCAATCAGGCTATTGAGGCTGTTTAGGAATTGTCATCCTGAACGCAGCGAAGGACCTTATCACGTCAGCATGAAGCTCTCAAGCGTAATAAGGTCCTTCGCTGCGCTCAGGATGACAGACAACCACGCACAAACAGATTCCCTAAACAGCTTTGATAAGTTGAACAGAGCCCCAGACGAAGAATAAGCTCAATGGCCTGCGTCAAGGTGCATTCGCCCCGCACGTACCGGTCGTAAATGGCCCTGGTTTCGGGCGCCACAATCGCCCCGTCCGCTTCGCCGGCAGCAAAGGCGCAGTTCATGATGTTTCGGCGCTGGGCTTCGGTGGCTTCCTGAGGCAAAAAACGGGTGGGTTAATCGGTTTGGGGCTATCTGAATAAGATGCGCTTGGGGTCACGGCGCGTGTTGCACCACTGGGGCTTCTTGCCGGTGGGGGGGCCTTGTTTTCGGCGCTCTCGTTCGACCAGTGCCGCCTCAGCTAGCACGAAGTTCTGGGCATGGCGGGCGGCTTTCCCCGGGTCCACCCACGCGCGCCGCCGGCGCTCGTTGAGCATCAGGCCGTGCACGTTCTCCTGGTCCTCCTCGTGCACCATTCCCACTTCCCAATGCGTGGCCCCGTTGTCGAAAAACGCCTGGCGCACGGCCAGCAGGGCCACGGTGCGCGGCTGGTTCTGGGGCCACTGGTCCACCAACTCGTCCAGCTCGTTCATGGCCGCGAGGTAGGTGGGGTATTTCCACAAACAGTACAGCGTGTAAGCCGGCCGGGTGGGGTCGCCCCGGTAGATTTTTGCCCGATAGGGGCGGGTCCGGGTCTGCCTGATTAGGCGTTTCAGCTGGTTCCCTGTCATACGACAAGATACGCCAAAAACCCCGTATTTACCCTATTAAAGGCCGTTTTGCACCCTTTATCTGGACTATTTGACGCGGGGTTCTTATCCGGTTGAACAGCACCCCAAAACAGCCTAGCCGATTCCCTGGCCACGACGCGGCTCCTGGGTGCGGGCCTGTCCCTGCTGCGCCTCCCGCTGGCCGGGGGCCTGGCGCTGCGCCCGGTCGGCCGCGCGCTCCTGCACCTGGTGTCCTGGTTGTTTGGCCGCCCAATCCAGCACCAGGCTAATATCCTTTAATTCGTGGCGGGGCTGCTGCATACTGTACTGCACCACCACCTCGCTCACCCGGTTGCCCTGGGCATCGACGGCGTGGCGCATGGACACCGTAGCCCCTTTACTGGTGAGCGTGCGGTGCAGGGTATCGGCGCGGCCGGTGGTCTTGATTTCGCTCACCGGCTCGCTCACGCGCACCACCAGCTACCGCTCGGCCTCGCGCTTGGCGGCGTATTCGGCCAGGCTCAGGCCCACGTGCTCGGGCTGGTAATAGGCGCTGGCCTCAAAACCCACCGCCGGGGCCGGGCGGTCTGCTGCTTTCGCGGCGCGGGCAAATGCGAGCAGGGCCGGGACCAGCAGACCGGGCAGCGGCCGGTCCTTTTCGGTCAGA
>NZ_JAAVTK010000032.1 GCF_012275535.1 Hymenobacter artigasi
GCGTGCAGATGGCCGCCCAACTGTTGCAGGAGTAATGCCAAAAAAAAGCGCCGGCCTACCGGCCGGCGCTTTTCAGAGTTTTGGGTAAGGACAAGCCTTAGTCGGGGAGGGTTTTTTTGTTAAATCAGCCGCTAGCGTAACCTCACAGGCGAAGTGGCGGTTAAACCAGCCGGCCCCCTGACTGTGGCCTTTGGTATGGAATACGATGTGTTGATTATTGGCGCGGGTAGCGCCGGACTGTCGGCGGCCCTCACGCTGGGGCGCTGCCTGCGGCGGGTGTTGGTGGCTGATGGCGGGCCGCCGCGCAACGCGGCCTCGCCCGGCGTGCATGGTTTCCTGACCCGTGACGGCATTCGGCCGGCCGAGCTGCTGCGCCTGGGCCAGGAGCAGCTGGCCCCCTACGAGACCGTGGAAGTGCAATGCCTGCACATCGATACGCTCACGCGGCAGGGCAAGGGCTTTTGCGCCACCGGCCATGGCACGGCCGATGATACGCCCATCACCGTTTCGGCCCGGCGGGTACTGCTGGCCACGGGCGTATCGGATATTCTGCCGCCGCTGCCGGGGTTCCGCGAGCTGTGGGGACGGGGCGTGCTGCACTGCCCGTACTGCCACGGCTGGGAGGTGCGCAGCCAGCCGCTGGCTGTGTATGGCCAGGGCCGCACCGTAACGGGCCTGGCCCTGCTGGTGAGCCGCTGGAGCCGCGACGTAATTGTGGTAACCAATGGCCCCGGCCACCTCACGCCCAATGCCCGCCGCCGCCTGCGCCGCGAAAAAATCGGAATTCGTGAAGAGCCCATTACCCGTCTTATTGGGGCCAAAAACGGCGAGTTGCGCTGCATTGAATTTGCCAACGGCGACCAGCTGGAGCGGGCGGCACTGTTTCTGCACGCGCCCCAGCACCAGCGCACGCCGCTGGCGGCAGACATGGGGGCCCGCCTTACCAGCAAGGGTGCGGTGTGGGTCGATTCCAAGCTGCATACGTCTATTCCCGGCCTCTACGCGGCCGGCGATACCAAGCCCGGTACCCAGCAGGCCCTGCTGGCCGCCGCCGATGGCAACCACGCCGCCATCGTCATCAACGAAAGCCTGACGCGGGAGGAATGCCCAAAATAGGGGCTTAGCTTAAAAAAACGGTCGTCCTGAGCGCAGCGAAGGACCTTATCATGGCTGAGCGGTACTCGTTCAATCGTGATAAGGTCCTTCGCTGCGCTCAGGATGACAGACTCTTAGCCTGGTAACTTACCTTGCCATGTGTGCCAGTACTACTAATGCGGCGCGAGCGCGGGTTTTCACCGTGGCCAAGGGAATGCCGAGCTGCTCGGCGGCTTCAACCTGCGTGCATCCACCGAAGTAGAGCAGGTCAATTACCTCGCGCTGTTTGGGCTTGAGCTTGAGGGTGAGCTCGCGCAGACCGATGTGCTCGGGGTTGAAGGAAGTGGGGGCCTGGGCGCGTTGCGCTCCGCCTACTTCCAGCGACTTGGTGCCGCTGTTGAAACGGTGCCGGGGGCTGCGCATGGCGTCGATGGCCTGGTTGCAGCACACCCGAACCATCCAGGTAAACAGGCGGCCGCGCGCGGCGTCGTAGCGGTCGATGCTCAGCCAGACCTTGAGCAAGCCTTCCTGCAGCACATCCTGGGCCAGCGATTCATCGCGCACCAGACGCACGATAACCGCCAGCAGGTTGCGGGAATACCGGTCGTGTAGCTCACGCAGGGCTTGCTCGTCGCGCCCTATCAGGCGCTGCACGAGAAGCTCTTCGTCCGTTGCGGGCAGCAACGTCGGAGTTGTGTTCATACAGGGGAAGGATGAAGGAGCCTGACTGGTCACCCACAATCAATCGTGGGCCGAGTCAAACGCCTGAGGGTTAGGATAAGCGGAAAGGAATAGTAGCGTATACGGGAATAAGTGGTGGGGTGAGGGGTGAGAAGAAGGTAATTATCGAATAGCCAATTGGTAATTGAACCAGAACCTACGGTACTTTCCCAAAGCCGGATTGTGCTAGCGCGGCAGTAGCGTGAGCGGCAGCCCCCAAGCAAGCCTCCAACTACAAGTTAATTCAATGATTAATATAGATTAAGCCCGGAACGATATTGCATTGGGAACAAAGCAAAAAAAGCAATGCCGGGTTTTAGCAAGCAGTTCTGCGTAAGTGCCTTGCTATTGTTGCGTTCGCATTTTCAACTGCTGCCAGCGTACTGCCGTACAGCCTTGCATACTGCTTTATCTTTATGACTCCTACGCTCATTGCCCTTCACTATTGGGCCGGCTCCGGCCGCGAATACGACGTGCTGCGCCCGCTCCTGCCCGGTGCCAACCTGCTGACCCCGGACCTGCCCGGCTTCGGCGCGCAGCCGGTGCCACCGGGCTTCGACTACTCGGTGCAGGCCTATGCCGATTGGATAGCCGCCTATATTCAGCAGCAGCAGGTGACGGATTTTACCCTCATCGGGCACAGCATGAGCGGCAAAATGGCCCTGGCCCTGGCCGCCCGGCAGCCGGAGGGCCTGCACCAGCTGGTGCTGCTCTCGCCCTCGCCCCCGGCGGGCGAGCCCATGTCTGAAACGGCCCGGGCCGCTGCGCTGGCCGCCTACGGCAAACCGAATGAAGCAGAAAAAACCTTCCGCGAAATCACTCGCCAGCCCCTTTCGGCGCTCGTGCGCGACCACGTAATTGCCGATAACCTGCGCAGTACCGAAACTGCCTGGGCCACCTGGCTGCTGAAAGGTGCCCGCGAGGACATCAGCTCCCTGATGCCGCAATTGCGTGTGCCCTGCCATCTGCTGGTGGGCGCCGGCGATACATCCATCACGCCGGCCACGCAGCAGCGCCTCACGCTGCCGCTGCTGCCGACCGGCACCTCGTTCGAAGTGGTGCCGGCCGCCGGCCACCTGCTGCCGTTGGAGGCCGCCGCCGAAGTGCGCCAGGTACTGGGCTGAACAACTGTTCAGCCCGGCACCTCAGGCCAAACCCGGCCGCCTATTCCAGCGCCCGGCTGCGGAATAGCAGGAAGCCAAGGTGCCCGTAGATGCCGAATCGCTCGGCCGGGTCGTCGTAGAAGCGGGCGTGCACGGCCAGCGGCCCCACCGGCGTCTGGAAAATGAGGCCCGTGCTGGCCGTGATGCGGGGGCGGTCGAAGCCCGACTTGCGCACGGCCACCTGCTGGTCGCCCTGCACCAGCGGCTGGGCATTGAGATGCACGTACAATTCGGTGCGCCATTCCAGCTTTTTGAGGAAGGGCTGGGTGTAGCGCAGGCCCGCGGCCGCATAGCGTGCCGAGCGGTAGGCATCCAGGAACAGGGTGCGCGAGTCGGTCAGTGGCGCAAACACCGGCGCCATGGTTTGCGACGAGCGGTAGTTGGTGAACGTGGGCTGGTTGCTGGCCATCAGCTCGCCAAAATAGCCCCAGGCGTGGCGGTCACCTTTCAGCGTGAAGTAGCGCTCCACGGTGGCCCGGAACTGGAGCCACTCGCGGTGCTGCGAGCTGCTGGCCTGCTGGGCCGTGGAGCCCGGCGTGTAGGTAGCCGCCCCCGTTACGCCGCGCAGCGTGTACACGTAGCGGTGGCCGCTGGTCGAGTACTGCTTGCGGTTCAGGGTGTTGCGGGCCAGGCGCAGGGCCCCGGTCACGCCCCGGAACACGGTGGCGTCGAGCACGTCGGAGGTGTTGATTTCCTTTGAGTTGGTGTATTCATCCTTGGTCACGAAGGTGGCCACGTCCACCAGTAGCCGGCTGCGGTAGGTGGGGCTGATGCCGAACTGCCCGCCCAGCTTGGTGTCCTGCTGCCGCACCTGGGTATTGAGCACGTTGCGGCCCAGCACGCCGCCCGTGTTCTGGAAATCCCACTGGTTGTACGTCACCTCGGGTTCGAAGAAAAACGGCAGCCGCGCCGGCACGTTGATGCGGAACGAGCCGTGCGCGCCGGTGTAGAAGCGGCCCAGGCTCACGTCGGCCGAAGTGGTGTAGAGCAGGCTGCGCAGGTAGCGATACTCCACGCCGAGGAAAATATTGTCGATGGGCCGGTTGCTGAGCACGAAGCCGATTTCGGTGCTCACGTTGTTGTTGCGCTGCGCATCGACGCTAAAAATGTAGCCCTTGCGCGCCGCGTCGTAGCGAATGCGCGGGTAGATGTTCTTGAAAAAGTCGTCCGACGCCAGCCGGTAGTAGCCCTCCTCAATGTCGTCGAGCGAATACTCCCGGCCCGAGTGCGGGAAAAAGCGCGCCGCGTACTCGTTCTGGTCGGGGCGCAGGCCGTTCACCTTCACCTCTATAAAGCGCGGCTTGGGGGCCAGGCCCTGAAACGCCAGCCGCCGCTTTTGCAGCGTCACCGAGTCGACCCGACGCGGAATACGCTGCTTAATCAGGGCCATCTCGCGCAGCGCGGCGGTGTCGCCTTCGGCAATGAAGTCTTTTACACGGTCGAAATCGCCCACGCCCAGGCCATCGAGGTTGGGCTGGATGTAGATGCCGTTTTTGCCCACGCTGCCCGTGTCGGCCACGCTCGTGCCCAGGAAGGCCACGGTGCTGGCCAGTAGGGCATCATCGTTTTTGGGGTATTTCTTGAAGGCCACATCACCCACGTTCACCCCGATAATGATATCCGGGGCGAAGGTTTTTTTCATCGTGTTGGTGGGGAAGTTGTCGTACACCGCGCCGTCGTAGTAGTACTTGCCGTCGAGGTTGCGGATGGGCCGGAACGCCAGCGGGAACGACATCGAGTTGCGAATGGCATCGGAGAGCGAGCCGCTTTTCTGCTCCACCACCTGCCGCGTAAACACTTCCGACGCCATGCAGCGGAAGGGCACAAACAGGTTGTTGAAGTTGTAATTCGCGCTGGCTCCGGCCGGGGCCAGCAAGCGCGTCAGGGCCAGGTTCAGGTTCAAATCGTTCACCAGATTGGTGCTGATGCGGGCCTGAAACGAGGAGTCGATGGCAATGCCCAGGCGCAGGGCCGAAGGCGAAGGCTCGGCCGTGAGGAAGTTGAACGTTTTGCTTTCCAGCGGCTTGCCCGAAGTCCAGCGCTGAAACTCGGGGCTGAGCACAATCTGCTCAATCTCATCGGGCGAGTAGCCGGCCGCGTACATGCCGCCAATCACCGCGCCCATGCTCGTACCCACGATGTAGTCGATGGGAATGTGGTTTTTCTCCAGCTGCCGCAGCACGCCCACGTGGGCCAGCCCCTTGGCCCCGCCGCCGCTGAGCACCAGCCCTACCTTTTGGGCCGAAACATTAAAAACAAAAAACGCCGCCAGCAAAAAAGCCAGCGGTAAGCGAGTACAGAAATGACGCATAAAGAACCAAAAATAACCAGCGCCGGAACTGCGCTGCTGCCGCTGGTACGCCGGGCCGGGCCGTGGGGTTTTTGTGGGGTGGGCCGGTAGCGGTTTTGCTTCTGTTATGGTTGGGTAAAATGCTTGTGATTAGATGTGTCAGGTAGGGGCGGGGCTTGCCCCCGCCCGGCGTTCGCACTGTGTTCACGATTCCGTGCAACGCCGGGCGGGGGCAAGCCCCGCCCCTACCTCGCCTGAGCCCGAAAATGACAATCCTTACGCCGCCTGATACCCGATGCCGCGCACGGTTTGCAGGAAATCGGGCGGGGCGAAGCGGGCCAGCGCCTTGCGCACGTTCATAATGTGCACGTCGATGTAGTTGGAGCCCTCGGAGCCCTTGCCGATGTGCGCGCCCAACTGCTCGCGGGTGAGGGGCCGGCCCCGGTGCCGCAGCAGGTGGTGCAGCAGGTCGAACTGCGAGCGGCTCAGGTCCACGGCCTGGGAGCCGTGGCGCAGGCGCCGGCCGGCCAGGTCCAGCTCAAACCCCGCCCCGAAGCTGATGCGGGGCCGGGGCCGGCCAAACCGCTGCCGGGCAATGCTGCGCAGCCGCCGCTCCAGCTCCAGCAGGGTGGTGGAGCGGGCCACGCAGTCGTCGGCCCCGGCGGCGAAGCCGCGCAGGCGGTCGTCCACCGCGTCGGTGGCCATGAGCAGGATGAATGCGGCGGCCTGGTAGTTGCGGCGCTTGGCTTCGTGCAGCAGCGTCAGGCCCTCGCCGTCGGGCAGGGTTTGGGCCAGCAGCACAAATTCGTAGTGCCGCACGGCCAGCTTGGCGGTGGCGGCGGCCAGGCTGGGGGCAAGGTCGGTGAGGTAGCCGGCGCGCTGCAAAAACCGGTGCACGGTGGCGCGGCGGCTTTCATCGGCTTCAATAATGAGAATGGCCATGTGCGGTAGTTAGAGGGCAGGGGTGGCCAGCACGCGCACCTGGGCGTGCATGCCGGGCTTGAGCAGGTGGCCGGGATTGGGCAGGGTGCAGCGCACCTTCATCACTTTGCTGTCGTGGTCGAGCTGGTGAAAAAGCTGGTCGATGCGGCCCCGCAGGGGCTGGTTGGGGTAGCTCAGGGTGGTGATTTCCACGGCCTGCCCTTTGTGCACCTGGGCCAGGTCCGACTCAAACACGTTGGCCATCACCCACACGCTGTCGAGGTTGGCCACGGTGAAGGCGGCCGGCACATGGGTCGCGTTGAAGCGCATGCCCGTCGCCAGGTTTTTCTCAATAATGTAGCCTCCTACCGGCGCTTTCAGCTCGTACTGCCCGCCCCGGGCCAGGCCGTACACGTCGAGCTGGCGGTGGTTGCGGGTGGCGGTGCCGGTGGCGCGGGCCAGTTCGGCGCGGGCTCGGAACACGTCCTGCTCGGCCCCGAGGCCGCTTTCCAGCAGCTCTTCGGTCACGGTCAGGTTCTTGCGGGCCACGGCCAGGTCGGCGGTTCCGGCGGTGCTTTGGTTTTCCAGCTCGGCTATTTCGCGGCTTTGCAGCACGGCCAGCACCTGGCCCTGGCGCACCTCATCGCCCAAATCAACCCCCACGCGCAGCACCTGCCCACCCACCCGGGGAAACACCCGCGCCGTGCGGTTGGCATCGGCCGCGATTTCGCCGCTCAGCAGCAGCTCGGGTGCCGCGGGCTCGGTGGTGGCTTTTGCTTCGGTGCTGGCTTGCTGGGGCGCGGGCTCGTCCAGGGCATCGGCTTCGGAAGAGGTGCAGGCAGTGAAGGCCAGCAGCCCGAGCATTGTGCCGAACGCGAGGATGCTGTTGCGGTAGGGGAGGCGGTTGCGGAGGGTCGCAAGCGGCTGGTTGGGTAGGGACATGGAGCGCGGCAGTTATTAAACTGCTGCAAGGCTACCGGCAAGTCATTAGAATACGATTAGAAAGGCGTGCAGTAGCGCGAATTTTATCGTTGGCGCTACCATGCGTTGCACCGCTACGCTGTGGGCAGGTGCACCAGTACGGTGGTGCCCTGGCCCAGCTGCGAGGTTAGCTCCAGCCGGCCGCCGTGCTGCTCAATGATTTTGCGGGCCAGCGGCAGGCCCACGCCGTGGCCCGTCACCGGCCGGGCATTGCCGGCCCGGAAAAACGGCTGGAATACCTGCGGCAAATCGGCTGCCGCAATGCCGATTCCTTCGTCGCGGATGCGCAGGCGCACGCCCCCGGGCTCGTATTCCAGCTCGACGGCCACGGGCCGGGGCTCCGAGTACTTCAGCGCGTTTTCGAGCAGGTTGATGAGGGCACTGTTGAGCAGGGTGCGGTTGCCGGTGAGCTCCAGCTGCTCGGGCTCGGCGGGGAGGTGGCCGGTGTGCAGGCGCAGGCGCGGGCGCTGGGCCGGGGCAATGGCGGCACAGGCCTCGGCCAGCAGCTCATCAACCCGAATGCGGGTGTTGTGCTCGGGCAGCGGGGTTTCGGCCTGGGCCAGCTCCAGCAGGTGGTTCAGCAGGGCGTTGAGCTGGGTGAGGTCGGTGAGCAGCGCGTGCAGGGCGGCGCGGTAGGCGGCGGGCTCGCGCTCGCGGGCCAGGGCCAGCTGGGCCTCGCCGATGCTGGCGGCCAGCGGCGTACGCAGCTCGTGCGAGGCATTGCGCACGAAGGCGCGCTGGCCGTCGAAGCTGCTTTCGAGGCGGTCGAGCAGGCGGTTGAAGGTGTGGGCCAGGCGCGAGAGCTCATCCTGCTCGCGGCCCGACAGGTTTTCGGCCACGCGCCGGTGCAGGTCGTGGGCCGAGATGCTTTCCATCTGGCCGTTGAGGGCCGCGATGGGGGCCAGCGCCCGCCCCGCAAATAGCCGCCCGGCCGCGTAAATCAGCAGCAGGCTCAGCACAAACACCGAAACCAGAATAGTGGCCAGGTAGCGCAGCCGGGCGTTGCCATACTGGTTTTCGGCCCCGGCCACCACCACGTACTGGCCCTGGTTGTCGCGGTAGAAAATGCCCACCGCCTCGCGCGGCCCGTCCTCGAAATACTCCTCGTGCCCCTCCTGAATGCGCGCCAGCACCTCGGGTGGCACCTCCAGGCGGGCATCCTCGCGCACGAAGCGCACCTCGCCCGTGGCATCGTACAGCTGAATGATTTCCTCGGGCAGCGTGCGCTGAAACTGTTTCTGAAACGCCTGAAACGCCGAGCTGCGCAGCTCATCCTTTTCCAGGTAGATGTAGGCCGCCACCACCGCCCGCTCGCGCAGGCGCTGCCGGAAATCGCGCCGGCTGTAGTCAGACTGCAACAAAAAAGCCGTGGTGAGCACCCCCAGCAGAATGAAGGCCACCACGCCCACAAAGAGCCAGGTCAGGCGGTTGCGGATGGTCATTTGAAGGGTTGAGTTTTGAATGTTGAGGGTTGAATAATTTTCTTCTTTACACGTCTGC
Organism: Hymenobacter artigasi; assembly: GCF_012275535.1. GTDB lineage: Bacteria > Bacteroidota > Bacteroidia > Cytophagales > Hymenobacteraceae > Hymenobacter > Hymenobacter artigasi. The sequence continues at coordinate 8,671 of NZ_JAAVTK010000032.1, forward strand.
GGAGTCTGTTCTAAACAGGGTGAATAACTGGTTTGAACAGGATAAGCGTATTCGGTTTGATTAAATCAGAATGGAAAAATGAATTCAACCCTCAACATTTAAAATTCAACCCTTCTTCATTCCTGCCGCAGCACGTAGCCCGCGCCCGTCACGGTATGAATAAGCTTGGTGGGAAAGCCGTGGTCCACCTTCTTGCGCAGGTAGCTCACGTACACGTCAATCACGTTGCTGCCCGCGTCGAAGGATTCGTCCCAGCCGTGCTCCGCGATTTCGCCCCGGCTCAGCACACGGCCGGGGTGGCGTAGCAGCAGCTCCAGCAGGCTGAATTCGCGGGTGGTGAGGCGCAGGGGTTGCCCGGCTCGCGTCACGGTGCGGCTGGCGGTGTCCATCAGCACATCGGCAAAGGCCAGGCGGGCACAGTGGGGCTGGGCTCCACCGCGCCGCGTGAGGGCGCCCACCCGCGCCACCAGCTCGGCAAAATCGAAGGGCTTCACCAGGTAGTCGTCGGCCCCGTTGCCGAAGCCCTGGAGCTTGTCGGTAGTAGTGCCCAGGGCCGTGAGCAGCAGCACCGGCACCCGCGCATCCTGCGTCCGGATGGCGGCCAGCACCTCCAGCCCGCTGCGGTGGGGCAGAATCACATCGAGAATAATAAGGTCGAACGGCTGCGCGAGGGCCAGCTCCTGGCCGCGCTCGCCATCGGCGGCCACGGTCACGGTCAGCTGTTCTTCCTCCAGCCCCCGCTTGATGAGGGCCGAAAGCCGGGGGTCGTCTTCAACCAGCAGAATGTTCATGCCTGCAAAGTAAGGTGGTCGGCGGCGGCCCGGGGTATGGCGGCAGAGTGTGCCGCTGCCCGGCCGCTCGCGGCCACCACCCCAGCCGCCAGCCGCGAGGCGCGCCCTTCTTATCGATTAATTCTGGGCTTAATATATTTACGCACAGCCCGCTATGCCCCGCCGCTGCTACCGGAGTCAGCGCGTCGTTAGTCCTTCCCAGTTGCGCATGAAACACTTTTCCTCGCTCATTTTAGCGGCCGTGCTCGTCCTGAGTGCTGCCACAGCCCGCGCCCAGGCCTACCGGCCGTTTCGTTTTGGCCTCGCCTACCAACTCAGCGCCAGTGCCACGCCCGGCGATACCACGCACCTGCTGCGCCTGGCCAGTGGGCAGGCCCAAGGGGCCGATTCCCTGTTTTTGTTCGATAAGCGCACCAGCCGGACCCCTGCGCAGCAGTTTGGCTGCGGCTACTATGTGCAACGAAACGATAACCTGTTCGGAGCTTCGCTGCTCCTGAAAGCCGGGGCTGAATACGTCCTCACGGCCGCCAACGGCCGCACCTTCACGCTGCGCCCCCGCGCCCCGCTGGGGCAGGTATGGGCCGCCACCACGGCCGGCCTTACGGCCCGCGTCACGGCCCGCACGCTGGGTACGGTGCTGGGGCTAGCCGATTCGCTGGCCACCATTACCCTATCCGATGGCGCTGTAATCACGCTCGGCAAGCGCCTGGGCTGGGTGAGCGGCCCGGCCCTGGGGCACTACCTCAATGCCCGGCTGCCGCCGGCTACGCTCACCCTCACGGCGCTGCCCGAGGTGGGTTTGGGCATCAATCAGCTTGGGGCTTTTGCGGTGTATGATTTTCAGCCCGGCGACGTGTTCCTGCGTCGAACCACGAACCAGTTTGCGCTGGGGCCGGGCGTGACGTGCCAAACCCAAATCTGGACACGTGACAGCATCATCAGCCGCTCCTTCAGCGCCAATGGTGACACGCTGCGCTACCAGCAGCGCACCCGCACCCTCACGCGTAATTGCTCCGGTATGCCCGTGCTGAGTGCCGCCGTGGTCCAGACGCTGCGCATTACGCGCACCACGGGCCATCTTGACCAGCCCACCGGCTCCTGGGATGGCTCGGCCTCGGCGGGCACGGGTGGGCTGGTGCACCTGCCCGCCTGGCGCACGGCCGATTATAATGGACGGCCCGTGCAGCGCCACGAACATTATATGCGGTGTAGGGCTTCCGCACCAAATATCAGGCATTTTGCAGTAGTCGCCGGAGGTACTCATTGTCGTAGGCCGCTTGCTTACGCTTGCGTTTGAGGCTGAT
>NZ_JAAVTK010000033.1 GCF_012275535.1 Hymenobacter artigasi
CCCAGGGCCGACCGCCATTGACGGGGCGTTTTTAAATCCTGAATGGAGATTTTCATGCGTAAATATCCTGTCTTAATGCCGCTGCAACAAGTCTAATGTCACCAAAGCTTCCTAGCTGACATAAGAACTTCATTGGCTTGCCACTTCTTGGACAAGTTGGAATTTCTGCATCTTGGAGCCAATCAGGTTCACCAGCCATTCCGATACTTTCATATTCGTCAATTTCGCTTTTTGCTTCCGCACGAACCTTTATTCCTTCAAATATTATTTTTGAATTTTTATTTACTTCATCAAAGGCACTTGTGGAAGCTGCGGTGTCTTGGGGTTCAATTATTTTCGGTGCACTTGGGTTGTCATAATCAAGATAGATAAAATACTCATCACAGTAGGTTGGATGAATTAAATTCACTCTAAAAGGAAGCCAAGAGAACAATGGGTCAGAATTGTCAATATACCCCAAGTACTGAAAGCCTCCTAAAAACTCATTATCAGGAACTTCAAAGTTCGTTGGCACATCACCACCAATTTGATGCTTACCTTTTTCGTTTCTTATCAGTTCGTATTTCATACTCGTTTTTTAGCCAAAACAGCGTTTAACGTTTAGTTGTCTGCAATTTTCGGAACAAGATAAGATGAAATATTATCAGGCAACTAAACCATCTGATTGCACCCCCGCACATCCGAGTTATCCATCCGCCCTAGCACCTCAAACGAGCCATCTTCGTGCATCCGCGCCAAATCTTTCGTTTCGACGAACGCGCAGGAATCCACGTTAGCCAAATCAATCACATTGATGGCCCCATCGGGCCTGTCGCCAATTGAAAACGGGTCCGACGGGTCACGCAGCAGCACCCGCATTGGCGCGGGGCAGTGGAAACGGCCGTCACCGAGCGAGTAGGCCTGGCTCAGCAATTCCGTCATGCCGTATTCGGAGTGAATGCCGGCAGGGCCAAACGCCCGCTGCAATTCGGCGTGCAGTTCCTCCCGAATCATCTCACGGCGGCGGCCCTTCATGCCCCCGGTTTCGAGCACAGTGAGGCCTTGGAGTTCCGGCGCGGGGCCGGCTTCCAGGGCGAAATCCAGCAGGGCATAGCTCACACCGATGAGCATGACGCGGCGGCCGGAAACCTGCTTCGCCTCGGCCAGCGCGGTGCGCAGGGCGGCGTGGTCGTGCAGAAAAAACGCCGGCTGCGTCTGGCCCGATTGCTGCGCGAAATAGTCCACCATCGCCACCAGCGAGGAATTGCCCTGCTCCAAGTACGACGGCAGCAGCGCCAGAAACATCCAGCCCGCGAGCGGGCCGTAGTACTGCTCGAAGATGCGGGCCGCGTTTTCGCGGTACAGCGCGGGCTCGCGCACAAGGTGGCGGCTGCGCTGCTGGAGCGTAGTACCGCTGCTCAGAAACACCTCCTGCGGCTCCCATCCGGCCGGGTTGGTGCGCACCTCGTGGGTTTTGAAAAACTCGATGGGCAGAAACGGAATATCCGTCAGCCGGGCCACGGCAGCCGGGTCGCGCCCTAGTTGCGCGAGGTAGGCCGTGTAGGGCGGGCAGTGCGCGGCCTGGTACCGGAACAGCGCCAGCGCCGCCGCCTCAAAGGTGTCGGCCGTAACGGAAGGCAAGCCTAGCAAAAAATCAGAACGGAAACTCATGAGCCGATAACCAGTTTAGCGGATACCCCCGAACCAACCACCTTGGCTATTCGTTGGGAAGAACGTACTTTGGGGCCACTTCGGCCGTTGTGCTTCTGACTTCTCACTTCCTGTCTTTATGAACCTGTTTCGTACCCTGCGCGGAGCTGCTTTCCTTGGCCTGGCCGGGGCAGGCCTCAGCGGCTGCCTCAACGCCCCCGATTACTCAACCACGCCCGAAATTGAGTTCCGGGATGTTAAGGTGACGCGCATTCCTGCCGTGAATGGCAACGTGGGCCGCGATACGCTGGAATTTGTGCTCGGCTTCCGCGACGGCGACGGCGACCTGGGCCTGGGGCCGGAAGACCTCGCCAAGGCCCCCTTCAACACCAAAACCGGCGGGCACAACAACCGAGGCTACAGCTACAACTACTTCATTCAGCCCTACAAGAAGAATACGGTCACTAAGAATTTCGATTTTTACGTAACCCCGGCCCTGCCGCCGTTTCCCGCCGGTATTGTGGGTGAGTACGACAGCCAGTACCCCCGCCTCAACGGGGCCGACGGCCGCGCCGCCCCGCTGAAAGGCGAGCTGCGCTACAAGCTCCCCCTTTCGCTCGATGGCACCGTGTTCTCGCCCGGCGACGTGTTTCGGTTCGAAATCAGCATCCTGGACCGTGGCCTGCACGAGAGCAACAAAATCACCACCAGCGAGGTGACGCTGTAGCCCGGCGGGCCGGCCTACAGCGTCACCTGCTTGGAACCCATTCAAATAGGCCGTCATGCTTCGCTGCGCGTTGCATGACGGCCTATTTGGTATTTATGTGAATGATACTTAGTAAATAGCCGGAAACTGCTCCGGCGCATCCTCGCTCATCATCTCATAGATGGTGTCGAACACGTCCTCGGCGTTGGGCTTGCTGAAGTAGTCACCGTCGGAGCTGTAGGCCGGGCGGTGGGCCTGGGCGGCCAAGCAGCGCGGCTGCGCGTCGAGGAAGCGGTAGGCCTGCTGCTCGTCCAGCACGTGCTGCATCATGAAGGCGGTGCCGCCGCCGGGCACGTCTTCGTCGGCAAACAACACGCGGTTGGTTTTCTGGAGGCTGTCGGCGATGAGGTGGTCGGTGTCGAAGGGCAGCAGCGTTTGCACGTCGATAACTTCCACGGAAATGCCCACGTCGGCCAGCTGCTTGGCGGCGTCCATCACGATGCGGCACATTGAGCCGTAGGTGACCACCGTTACATCGGTGCCTTTTTTCAGCACCTCGGGGCGGCCCAACGGTAGGGTGAATTCGCCCACGTTGCTCGGCGTTTTCTCTTTCAGGCGGTAGCCGTTCAGGCACTCAATCACGATGGCGGGCTCGTCGCTGCGCAACAGCGTGTTGTAGAAGCCGGCGGCCTGCACCATGTTGCGCGGCACGCACAAATGAATGCCCCGGATGCTGCCCAATATCATCTGCATGGGCGAGCCGGAGTGCCACACGCCCTCCAGCCGGTGCCCCCGCGTCCGGACGATGAGGGGGGCCTTCTGGCCACCCTTGGTGCGGTACTGCAGACAGGCCAGGTCGTCGCTCAGAATCTGAATCGCATACAGCAGGTAATCAAGGTACTGAATTTCGGTAATGGGCCGCAGGCCGCGCAGCGCCGCTCCAATCCCCTGCCCCACAATGGTGCACTCGCGGATGCCGGTATCGGTCACGCGCAGCTCACCAAACTTGTCCTGCAAGCCGGCAAAGGCCTGGTTCACGTCCCCAATCTTGCCCACGTCCTCGCCGATGGCGAAGATTTTGGGGTCGCGCTGGAAATTGGCATTGAAGCAGGCCTGCAGCACCTCGCGGCCGTCCACCACGGGCGCATCGGCGGCGTAGGTGGCGGGCACTTCTTCGATGTTGCCCACCGCCAGCTCACTCTGGCTGAACAGGTTGGAGTTGTAGCGGTCGGCATTTTCGGCCAGCAACTGCTCCAGGTGGCGCTGCACCGAGCGGCGGCCGAAGCTGCGCTTCTCGTTGCGCACGGCGCGGAGCACGCGGCGCAGGGTCCGCACAATGTCGGCCCGGATGGGCGTAGGGTTTGTTTTCAGTTGCTCCACCATTTCGTGGAGCGTGTTCTCGGTGCCGGTGTCGGCCACCAGCTGGTCGAGCAGGGCCACGGCCTCGTCGCGCTCCGCTTTAATGGGGTCGAAGAAGGCGGCCCAGGCGGCCGTGCGGGCCGTTTTGATAACGGCAGCGGCAGTTTTCTCTATTTCATCGAGCTCCAGCTCAGTGGCGTGGCCCTCGGCCAGCAGCCACTCGCGCAGCTTGTGCAGGCAGTCGTGGTCCTCCTCCCAGGTCAGGCGGTCCTTGCTCTTGTAACGCTCGTGCGAGCCGCTGGTGCTGTGGCCCTGCGGCTGCGTGAGTTCCGTGACGTGGATGAGCACGGGCACGTGCTGCTCGCGGCACACGGCGGCGGCGCGCTGGTACGTATCCACCAGGCCGGCGTAGTCCCAGCCGCGCACCACGTAAATCTCGAAGCCCGACTGGCCTTCGCCCTCGCGCTGCAGGCCCATCATAATTTCGCTGATGCTCTGCTTGGTGGTCTGATATTCAGCGGGAACCGAGATGCCGTAATGGTCGTCCCACACGCTCACCAGCATGGGCACCTGCAGCACGCCGGCCGCGTTCAGGGCCTCAAAAAACATGCCCTCCGACGTGCTGGCGTTACCGATGGTGCCGAACGCCACCTCGTTGCCGTTGGTCGAGAGCGTATCGAACTGGTGCAGCTCGGGGTTCTGGCGGAACAGCTTGGAGGCGTAGGCCAAGCCCAGCAGGCGCGGCATCTGGCCGGCAGTGGGCGAGATGTCGGCCGAGGAGTTTTTGGTGTGGGCGAGGTCGGTCAGGTTGCCGTCGTCGTCCAGCATACGGGTGGCGAAGTGGCCGTTCATGGCGCGGCCGGCGGTGGCGGGCTCGGCCTCCACGTCGGGGTTGGCGTAGAGCTGGGCGAAATACTGCTCCCAGGTGAGCTGGCCAATGGCGGCCATAAACGTCTGGTCGCGGTAGTAGCCGGCGCGGAAATCGCCGTTCTGGAAGGCGCGGGCCATGGCCAGCTGCGGCACTTCCTTGCCATCGCCGAAGATGCCAAACTTGGCCTTGCCCATAAATACTTCTTTGCGGCCGGCAAGCGAGGCGTGGCGGCTTTCCCAGGCCAGGCGGTAATCGGTGAGAAAGTCGGCCTTGGTGAGGGGCGCGGCTAGCGCGGGCACGGCGGTTTCGGCTACGGACATATAATAGGGGTCAGGATACGTGGGAATTTTGAAGCAGGAAGGGCGAGCGGCCGAAGCCGTGGTGCAAAAATACGGAATCGGGGCCGGGTAGGTGGCGTGGTGGGGTTTGGACGTATATTTGGGGTACGGTGGTGGCAGGCTTTGGGGGCTGATTCTCAGCCCGACGCTGTTGCTACCGGTTTTGTTTTTCTCCTTCAAAACCGCCCGCGCCGGCTTTTGATTACCGGCTCAGGGTTTAGAAATCATGAAGAAACTCCTTACTATTTGCCTGCTGGCCCTGGCCGGCGCGGCCCACGCCCAGGGCGTGATGCAGTTCACGACCGACGGCCACGACTTCGGCAACGTGCCTGAGGGCACGATGGCCACCCACGAGTTCAAGTTCAAAAACACCGGCAATCAGCCCGTTATCATTTCCAACGTGCAGGCCAGCTGCGGCTGCACCACCCCGGACTGGACCAAAACCCCGGTGCTGCCCGGCAAAATGGGCGTCATCAAAGCCATGTACAGCAGCGCCGGCCGCCCCGGCGTGTTCAACAAAACGGTGACCGTAACCAGCAACGCCACCGAGGCCAGCAAAGTCCTCAGCATCAAAGGCACGGTACTCACCAAAGACCAGATTAAGCCCACGCTCACGCCGGCCCAGCTGGCCGCCTCGCCCCACCTGGTGCTCGACCAGAGCGCCCACGATTTCGGCAAGATGGAAGCCGGCCAGCAGCCCACGGCCCGCTTCACGGTGAAGAACACCGGCAAAACCGAGCTGGTGCTGGGCGCACTCACGTCGGGCTGCTACTGCGTGGGCTACAAGAACAACCCCGCCCCCATCGCGCCCGGCCAGAGCGCCGTGGTGGAGTTGATTTACAGCCAGCGCCAGCTTGGGCAGGTGAGCGACGCGGTCACCATCACGTCCAACGACGTGAGCGGCGACGCCAAAATCACGCTCAAGGCCAACATCGTGCGCGACCTCAGCGGCAATAGCATGGTGAAGGAGAGCGGCACGGCCGTACCGTTTAAGTAAGAGCGGTTTCTGTATAGCCTACGGCAACGGGCTCCGGCGTTGGGCCCCCCCAATGTTTTGGTGGGCGGAACCCGGTGGCCCGTGCGCGTTTCGTGGCAACGTTTAAAAAATAAATTTTTTATAAAATTAAAAAAAGTATTTTTATTA
>NZ_JAAVTK010000034.1 GCF_012275535.1 Hymenobacter artigasi
CGCCCCCCCCCCCGCCCCCGCCCCCCCCCCCCCCCCCCCCCCCCCCCCCCCCCCCCCCCCCCCGCGCGGGCCCCCCCCCCCCCCCCCCCCCCGGCCCCCCCCCCCCCCCCCCCGGCCGGGCTTTTTGCTATTTACTTGTAATAAGCGGCTGATTTAAGGTAGGGACTATCAGCCAGGTAGTGCTAAAATTTCATTGTTTTTTCATGCGAACGCACCAAGTGGTTCAACTAAATACTACATTTGGTATTAGAAAAATTCCTTTCCAAACCCACTCAAATGAAGAAGCTGCTACTCACGCTGTTCACCTTTACCGCTCTGGCCGGCCACGCCCAGAGCGTGACTCCCGCGCCTCACTCCGTGCCCGAAAAAGCCGTGACGCAGCTGGAAAAAATACTCCACCAGACCCAGGTAGAGGTGGTAGTAGGCCGCCGCAAATCGACCCTGCCGGCCGAAGTGCGCCCGATGCTCAACCGAATTCTGGTGCAGTCGGCCAACGACTTTCTCGCCATCACGCACGGCCAGCCTACCAAGGAGGCCTACTACAAGAGCCTGGAATCGGGCCTGGCGCGCCTCCAGTCCCTCACCCCCAAGCAGGAAGACCGTGAGCAGGTAGCCGAATACTTCCAGGACCTGCTCGACATCGTCGGGCTCGAAAGCTCCGAGGGCCGGCTCATGGCCTTCGTCGAAGGCCCGGGAACAAAGTAACGGACCTTGGCCATCCCCACGCAATCGGGCCCCGGCCCTGCTGACATCAGCAGGACCGGGGCCCGATTAATTTCCCGACGCTGGACCGGGGCTACTTCTTGGTGATGGTGAATTCCACGCGGCGGTTTTTCATGCGGGTTTCTTCCTGGTCGTTGCTGGCCAGGGGCTTGGTGTCGCCGAAGCCTTCGGTGGTCACCCGCTCGCCTTTGATGCCGTGGCTGCCGAGGTATTTCTTCACCTCGTTCACCCGGTCCTGGCTCAGCTTGAGGTTCAGGGCGGGGTCGCCCTGGTTGTCGGTGTGGCCCGAGAGCTTGATTTCCACCGTCGGGTAGTCCTTCATGATGCGGATGAGGCGCAGCAATTCGGGGTAGGAACTGGTGGTGAGGTAGTACTTGCTTTGCTGGAAGAAGATGTTGTTCAGCTTCACGGTCTGGCCCACGTTGAAGGGCACGAGGAACAGGTCCTGCTTCTGCTCGGAGTATTTGTCCTTGGCCGTCACGTCGAGGTTGGCGTTCTCGGCGATGTAGCCTTTGGCCTCGGCACGGTAGCCGTACTGCACACCGCTGGGCAGCACAATGGTGTAGGAACCGTCCACGGGGTCGGTTTCGGCCACGCCGATTTCCTCGCCCGTGAGCAGGTTTTCGTAGTGAATGGTGGCCCGGATGGGCTTGCCGGTGTTCACGTCGAGCACTTTGCCGGTTACCAGCGTCACTACTTCGGGCTGGAAGGCAGGGGCCAGCGAGATGCGGAAAATATCGCGTGAGCCCTCAATACCGTTGCGCGACGATACCAGGTAGGCATCCTGGCCGGCGGCCGAAATGGTGTAGTAGGCGTCGAAATCGGGCGAGTTCACCACCGGGCCCAGGTTGCGGGGCGGGCTCCAGTTGGTCCAGCTGTCGTCGAGGCGCTTGGTATAAAAAATGTCGGACTTGCCATAGCCGCCGCGTCCGTCGCTGGCGAAATACAGCGTCTTGTTATCGGCCGCCAAAAAGGGCGCGAAGTCCGATTTGTCTGTGTTCACGTTCGGCCCCAGGCTGATAGGCTTGCTCCAGGTGTTGGTGGTTTCGGGCACCGGGAAGCTCACGAACAGGTCCTGGCCGCCACGGCCTTCGGGGCGCTCCACGGCCATGAGCAGGGCGCGGCCCGAGGTGGCCAGGAAGAAGTCGACGTGCTCCTTGTCCAGGTTCACGAAGTCCTTGATTTCCTGCTTCACCGGCTGCGTCCAGCCCATGCGGGTGCGCTTGCTGAGGCTACAGCCCTGCGGGTCGATGGTGCCGTCGCGGTTGTAGATGTTGATGAGGATGGCGCTCTGGCCGTTGGCCGATACCGAGGCCAGGCCGTTGGGGTCGTCGGGGGTGTTGATGGGGCCACCCATGTTCTTGGCCAGGCTCCAGGTCTTGTTTTTACCGCTAATCAGGGTGGAGTACCACACGTCCTGCGGGTCGCGGTTGCCACCCACGTTGCCGGGGTTGCCTTCGCGGGCGAAGTAGAGCGTGCGGCCGTTGGGCGAAATCACGGGGTGGGTGTCCACGTAGCGCGAGTTCACGTTCGGGCCCAGGTTCACCAAGGAGGAGTCGAACTGGCTCGATTTTACGGCTTCGGGACCCTTCTCGCCGGTGAAGGCCTGCTTCACCATGGTCGATACCACGTCGGCAATGCCGATGGCATCAAGCTGGTTGATGCCTTCCACCTTGGCCGTGTTCATGTACACCTTCACGCCCAGGGTGCGGTACTCGGCGGCCGGAAACTTCACTTCCAGCGTGCGCGAGGGCTCGGGCAGGGGGCCGGGGTTGGCGTTGGCATACACTTCGTGGTGCACGCCCTTGGTATCCACCAGCTCGACTTTGGTGATGGAGCCGGGGTTGAAGTTTTCGACAATAGTGACCTGCTGGGCGGCTACCGAGCGCGCAAAGCGCACTTCGATGAACTCGTTGGGACCTTCCTTGCGCGGAATCCAGGCCTCGTTGCTGATTTGGCCCAGCGGCAGGGCGTTGGGTACGCCCAGCACCTGCGAGGGGGCAAACGGGTCTTTGCCATCGGCTTTCTGCGACGACACGGCCACCAGGCGGGCGGCCCATTGCACGTGCTGGGCCTGGGCCGAAGTAGCGGCCAGCAGCCCCAGCGCAAGCGGCGCAGCCGTGAGCAGGCGTTTGATAAGATAATTATTCATGGTAACGATAGCAGAAAAGAGAAGTGGCAATAGGGCCCCGGGCAAATTTACATCAGCGCGGCCGGGGATGGGCCGGGGTTTCGACAGCTAACCTAACGAAAAACTATTTTCGGAGCCTCCCCGCGCAATGTGCTACCTTCCCGCTACGGCCCGCCGAAGGGAGTAAGTCGGGGGCCGGACAAACGTGGTAATCCGGTGGTTTTCGGCGGGTAAGAGCATCGTAGCGCTGAGCGTGGCGCTCGGCCGGCGCATGGCCGCGCTGCTGCTGCTGGCGGCGCTGCTGCCGCTGGCCGGCCGCGCGCAGGTATTGGTGGGCGCTACCGCGTTTGGGCCGGTATTTCGGGGCCTGCGGCCGGCCGGGGCCGATACGGCGCTGCTGCTGGTGGCCCGGGCGCGGCGCGTAGGTGTGAGCACCTTCGTGCAAACCAGCGGGGCGCGGGGCTACCTGCGTCTGGGGCCGCGCCAACAGTTGCGCTACCGCGTGGGCACCGACATGATTTACGACTCGCGGGGCACGCCACCCTTCGTGCGGGAAGACTACGGGGCCGATGTGGCCGACGTATTCACCCTCGACGCGGCCAACCACTGGCAGCTGGGCCAGCAGCTGCACTACGACCAAAGCCGGGCCAATGCCACCCGCACCGGCCTGTGGCTGGGCCGCTTGGGCTACCAGCGCCGCCTGCGGGCCGCCTCGCCCACCGATACGCTGAGCCAGATGCGCCTCACGGTGCTGGGCGGCCTGGCCACCGACCGCCGCAACGGCCGCGAAGACGCGGGCTTCGCCTTCGGCTTCGACGCGGCGGCGCTGTACTTCCTAAACGGACCGCTGGCCGCGCCGCTGGCGCTGCGCGTGCTGGGCACCCGCGCCCGCCTGGGGCCGCGCACCATGCAGCGGCTGGTGGCCGAGGCCGCCGGCGAGCAGGCCTTTCTGGCGGGCGCACCGCTGGTGGTGCAGGGCCGCGTGGGCTACCGCACCAACCGCGCCGAGGACTACCTGCTGGGCTCCGTTCAGCGCATTCAGTCCGATACGGTGGCGGTGCAGGCGGGGGCTTCGTACCGCATCAATGAGTTTGCCACGCTGCGCTCGGATAACAGCCTGCTGCTGCCCAGCCGGGCGTTCCGGTACCGGCGGCTGGGCGAGCGGGCCGATACTTTGCAGGACGTGGGTTACCGGCAGCGCGAGCTCGATACCCGCCAGGAGCTGCGCTTTGCCCGGCCCAAGCTGCAGTCGTCCATCAGTTTCGGCTATCGGGAGCGCACCCGGTCGTATTACCTCGACAACTCCCGGTTTCTGAGCGTGCCGCGCCTGGCCACCGCCCTGGCCCGCGAGCAGGTGAAGGACATTAAGGAGCAAACCATCCTGTGGCTGGGCAACCTCACCTGGCTGCCCAGCCCGCGCCACGCGCTGGCCCTACTGGGCTCGGCCCAGTTGCTGCGCGTAGATGCTCCCAGCAAAGACAACCAGCAAACCCGCGACGAGGCCCAGCACCTACTGCGCCTCACCTGGACGGGCCGCTGGGCCGGGGCCTTCCGCACCACGCTGGGCGTGGCCGGCGAGTACCGCCAAACGGTTTTCATCAGGGCCAGCCAAAGTGCCGAGAACTATGTGGACCACCTGCTGCACTGGGAGCCGGGCTTCACCTGGGCCCCCGGCCGGTGGAGCATCCGCTCCAATTATCACCTGTGGGTGAGCTACCAGGTGCGCGACCAGACTACCGAGCAGGCCCGCAACCGCGCCAGCCGCGTGCTGGAGCAAACCCAGAGCATCACCTACCAGGTGCGGCCCCTCCTGCTGCTGCTGGCCGACTACCAGCGCCGCGAAAACCGCGTGGGCCAGCTCGACTGGACGCGCTTCCGCGAGAGCCCGCTCGATACCAGCGTGACGCACGACCTGTCCATCGGCGGGCGGCAAAGCTGGGTGGGCCGCCGGGGCAGCACCAGCCTGCGCCTGGGCTACCGCCTGCTGGAGCAGCGCAACTACGGCCGCGCTGCTCTGCAGCTCGACAACCCCACCGGGCCGGCCTCGCAGCTCATCTACCTGCACAGCATCACGCGGCAGCAGGGGCCGGAAGTGGCCGTAGAGCGCCGCGCCACGGCCGGCTTCAACCTCACAGCTAGTATCTGGCTGCAATGGCTGCGCACGTATTCGGCCTATTCGGTGGGTAAGGGAGCGTACTCGGGTAGCAGCTACACGGCCGTGGATTTGGCGCAGGAAGCGCGCCGGGTGCTGCCGTATTTCGAGCTGGCGGCCGAGTGGCGGGTAGGGCGGCGGTAGTTGAAAGATAATATTATTTTGCCAGCATATCTAGTAATCGGTTTACTTGCTTTCCCAGCAGTTTGCTCAGGCGCTTCTCGATGAATACATGCACTAGGTAAGCAGCCATTAGTATCAGCATAAAGGTGCCCCCTACCAGCACATATTTATTGATTACATGTTGCAGGCGATGGAAGATGATAAAGCCAATGTCGCTATGCAGCAGATAGAGGGGATAGGTTAAAGCCCCCAGCCATGCCAGCCAAGTAAACCGGCTTAGGTCGATTTTACGGAAGGCTACAAGCGCCATTACCACAAAAAAAGCCGTGATGACAACCGCCACTACTTTAGCCGAAAAAGAGTCGTGGTAGTAGAGGTCTAGACCCCCTATGCGACCCACACTAGCCCGCAATCCCAGAAGATATGCCACCAGAAGTAGACCGTAGCGCTGCCAAGTACGGCCCTGTGGTAACTGCATTAAATATAGTAGCATGAGGTGGTCTAGTTAAGCAGGAGAGAATTAGGTGATGTTGTTAAGTTGTTGTTGGTGAAATTGATAAGGTTTTGAATAGCCGATGCTGGAGTG
>NZ_JAAVTK010000035.1:0-1885 GCF_012275535.1 Hymenobacter artigasi
TGTAAGGTTGGCGGCGACCGACTCTCCCACCGGTGAAGGCAGTACCATAGGCGCACCGGGGCTTAACGACTCTGTTCGGAATGGGAAGAGGTGAACACCCGGGCTAAAGCCACCATTGCTGGCGGGGAGTGTGCGTGTTCTGGCCCTGCTTGCGCAGGAACACACTCCTCAATAACTCGACATAAGGGGACAAAAACGAAACGTATTCTGCGCGCTCGACGCCATCCTTGCGGATGAAAAGAAGCCCTCGGCCACTTAGTACGGCTCAGCTATTCTATTTCTAGTTTTTCACCTGCCGCCTATCAACGTCGTCATCTCCGACGGGCCTTCCATTGGGAAATCTCATCTCCAGGTGAGTTTCGCACTTAGATGCTTTCAGCGCTTATCTCGTCCCAGCGTAGCTACCCGGCGCTGCACCTGGCGGTACAACCGGCGCACCAGCGGCTGGTCCATCCCGGTCCTCTCGTACTAAGGACAGGTCCTGTCAAATTTCCAACGCCCACCACAGATAGGGACCGAACTGTCTCACGACGTTCTGAACCCAGCTCGCGTGCCACTTTAATCGGCGAACAGCCGAACCCTTGGGACCTTCTCCAGCCCCAGGACGTGACGAGCCGACATCGAGGTGCCAAACCTCCCCGTCGATATGAGCTCTTGGGGGAGATCAGCCTGTTATCCCCGGCGTACCTTTTATCCTTTGAGCGATGGCCCTTCCATGCGGAACCACCGGATCACTATATCCGTCTTTCGACCCTGCTCGGCTAGTCGGCCTCACAGTCAAGCCCACTTATGCTATTGCGCTCTGCGTACGGTTACCAAGCGTACTGAGTGGACCTTTGAAAGCCTCCGATACTCTTTTGGAGGCGACCACCCCAGTCAAACTACCCAGCAGCCACTGTCTCCCGAATTACTCGGGATTAGGCATCAGGCACGGCAAGGGCGGTATTTCAACGTTGGCTCCCCGAGAACTAGCGTCCCCGGCTCAGCGCCTCCCGCCTATGCTACACATGCCGAACCCAACACCAATGGCAACCTATAGTAAAGGTGCACGGGGTCTTTCCGTCCCGTGGCGGGTACTCGGCATCTTCACCGAGACTACAATTTCACCGAGCTCACGGCTGAGACAGCGCCCAGATCGTTACACCATTCGTGCAGGTCGGAACTTACCCGACAAGGAATTTCGCTACCTTAGGACCGTTATAGTTACGGCCGCCGTTTACCGGGGCTTCGATTCAAACCTTCGCCTTGCGACTAAGTTCCCCTCTTAACCTTCCGGCACCGGGCAGGTGTCAGACCTTATACGTCCGCTTGCGCGTTAGCAAAGTCATGTGTTTTTGTTAAACAGTCGCCTGGGCCTTTTCACTGCGGCTTCTCGTCTTGCAACGAGGAAGCGACCCTTCTCCCGAAGTTACAGGTCCATTTTGCCGAGTTCCTTGGCCGTGATTCACTCGAGCGCCTCAGGATACTCTCCTTGACTACCTGTGTCGGTTTGCGGTACGGGTAATAATAGCTTTAAAACGCTTAGCAGGTTTTCTTGGCAGTCCGATTAGGCACACTATCCGCGTGACCCGAAGGTCGTACGGTACTATCAGCTTTCGGCTAGGTCCGCGTACTTAACTACGGTCCCAATACCTACGGCCTTCAACGGGCACTTCCGTCCGCCCGCGGTGCTTTCACTTCTGCGTCACTGCATCACTTGCTACCATTAGTACAGGAATATTAACCTGCTGTCCATCGAGTGCACCTTTCGGCTTCCCCTTAGGTCCCGACTAACCCAATTCCGATTAGCGTTGAATTGGAAACCTTAGTCTATCGGCGTGCGGGTTTCTCACCCGCATTATCGTTACTCATGCCTACATATGCTTTTCTCCACGCTCCAACGTGC
>NZ_JAAVTK010000035.1:1980-3088 GCF_012275535.1 Hymenobacter artigasi
GTGCCTGACGACACGCCTTCACCGCAAGGAGAATGCTCCCCTACCACGTAGCAGTCTTGCATGCTACATCCAAAGCTTCGGTACTAGATTTGATGCCCGCGTATTATCGACGCCCGCTCGCTCGACCAGTGAGCTGTTACGCACTCTTTAAAGGAATGGCTGCTTCCAAGCCAACCTCCTGGCTGTCAAAGCAAGTGGACCTCCTTTGTTCAACTTAATCTAGATTTAGGGACCTTAGCTGTTGGTCTGGGTTCTTTCCCTCTCGGCCGGGGACCTTAGCACCCCAGGCCTCACTGCCGTGTATAGCCATTGGCATTCGGAGTTCATCAGGATTCGGTAGGCTCTGACACCCCCTAGTCCTATTGGTAGCTCTACCTCCAATGACCTCAACCACGACGCTGTACCTCAATACATTTCGGGGAGTACGAGCTATTTCTCAGTTTGATTGGCCTTTCACCCCTACCCTCAAGTCATCCAAATCCTTTTCAACGGAAACTGGTTCGGTCCTCCAGTGCATGTTACTGCACCTTCAACCTGCTCAAGGGTAGCTCACAAAGTTTCGCGTCTACCCCCCCCGACTGCACGCCCTGTTCAGACTCGCTTTCGCTGCGGCTCCGCGCCTTAAAGCGCTTAACCTTGCCGGGGAGGAGTAACTCGTAGGCTCATTATGCAAAAGGCACGCTATCAGGCCACTAAAGCCCTCTAACTGCTTGTAAGCACACGGTTTCAGGTTCTTTTCACTCCGGTATTCCCGGTTCTTTTCACCTTTCCCTCACGGTACTAGTTCACTATCGGTGTCTCAGGAGTATGTAGCCTTAGCGGATGGTGCCGCTCGATTCAGACGGGGTTTCTCCGGCCCCGCCCTACTCAGGGTACCGCTACCGTGAATCAGAAGTGTCGCTTACCGGACTCTCACCGTCTATGGTGCCGTTTCCCAACGGCTTCAGCTACCTCGATTCAATCAGATGTCGCGGCCCTACAACCCCGGATTGGCCGTAACCAACCCGGTTTGGGCTCCTCCCCGTTCGCTCGCCACTACTTGGGGAATCATTGTTATTTTCTTTTCCTGCAGGTACTTAGATGTTTCAGTTCCCTGCGTTTGCCACCG
>NZ_JAAVTK010000035.1:3183-4516 GCF_012275535.1 Hymenobacter artigasi
TGCTCCAGAAAGGAGGTGATCCAGCCGCACCTTCCGGTACGGCTACCTTGTTACGACTTAGCCCTAGTTACCTGTTCTACCCTAACTGGCTTCGTTGCGGAGCACCAGCTTCAGGTCTACCAAACTTCCATGGCTTGACGGGCGGTGTGTACAAGGCCCGGGAACGTATTCACCGCGTCATTGCTGATACGCGATTACTAGTGATTCCAGCTTCACGGAGTCGAGTTGCAGACTCCGATCCGAACTGAGAACGGCTTTTCGGGATTGGCGCACCATCGCTGGTTGGCAACCCGCTGTACCGTCCATTGTAGCACGTGTGTAGCCCTAGGCGTAAGGGCCATGATGACCTGACGTCGTCCCCGCCTTCCTCACTGCTTGCGCAGGCAGTCTGTCTAGAGTCCCCATCATTACATGCTGGCAACTAAACATAGGGGTTGCGCTCGTTGCGGGACTTAACCCAACACCTCACGGCACGAGCTGACGACGGCCATGCAGCACCTTGCTTTGTGTCCCGAAGGAAAGGCTCATCTCTGAGCCGGTCACGCGCATTCTAGCCTAGGTAAGGTTCCTCGCGTATCATCGAATTAAACCACATGCTCCACCACTTGTGCGGGCCCCCGTCAATTCTTTTGAGTTTCACTCTTGCGAGCGTACTCCCCAGGTGGGATACTTAACGCTTTCGCTAAGCCAGTGACCATCTATCGCCACCAGCGAGTATCCATCGTTTACGGCGTGGACTACCAGGGTATCTAATCCTGTTCGCTCCCCACGCTTTCGTGCCTCAGCGTCAGTTACAGTCTAGGCAGCTGCCTTCGCAATCGGTGTTCTGGATACTATCTATGCATTTCACCGCTACAGTATCCATTCCGCCACCCTCGTCTGTACTCAAGTCCTCCAGTTTCCAGGGCAGTTCCACTGTTGAGCAGTGGGCTTTCACCCCGGACTTAAAGAACCGCCTACGCACCCTTTAAACCCAATAAATCCGGACAACGCTTGCACCCTCCGTATTACCGCGGCTGCTGGCACGGAGTTAGCCGGTGCTTATTCATCAGGTACCGTCAGTAGAGCGCGCACGCCCTTTTTTCTTCCCTGATAAAAGCAGTTTACGACTCAGAAAGCCTTCATCCTGCACGCGGCATGGCTGGGTCAGACTCTCGTCCATTGCCCAATATTCCCTACTGCTGCCTCCCGTAGGAGTCGGGCCCGTATCTCAGTGCCCGTGTGGGGGACCAGCCTCTCAGCTCCCCTAGCCATCGTCGCCTTGGTGAGCCGTTACCTCCCCAACTAGCTAATGGCACGCAACCCCATCTGAATCCAATAAATCTTTAACCAT
>NZ_JAAVTK010000036.1 GCF_012275535.1 Hymenobacter artigasi
CTTGTCCTTACCCAAAACTCAGAAAGCGCCGGCCAGTAGGTCGGCGCTTTTTTTGTGGGCGGGTAGTAGCTTTCGGACATGAGCATTTCAACAGGCTTCGGCGAGGCGCAGCAGTGGGCGCAGACGCATTTTGGTGGGGTGGGGTTGGGCGATGTGCGCCGTAGCCGGCGGGCGGTGACCCTGGCGGCGGGCTGGGCGCGGGAGCCGGGGGCCACGATTCCGCGGCTGAGCCAGGGACAGTCCTACGCCAGCAAAGCCGCCTACCAGCTGCTGGGCCACGCGCAGACCACCCCGGATGCGCTGCAAGCCCCTCACCGCCAGCACGTGGCTCAGCAGCTGCAGGCCCCCGGCACGTTCCTGTTGGTAGAAGATACGACCGAGCTGAGTTGGCCCGAAGCGGCCGAGCGCCGGGCGGGCCTCGGACCGGTGGGGCCAGGCAAGGCCACGAGCCAGGGCGTGCTGCTGCATTCGCTGGTGGCCGCCGCCTGGCCGGAGCAGGACCCCGACCCGGCGGCCAAACGGCCCGCCCTGCCGCTGCTGGGCCTGCTCGACCAGCAGTTTCACGTGCGCCAGCCCGTACCCGAGGCCGAAAAAGCGTCCTCCCACGGCGGCTCCCGCCCCCGCCAGGGGCGGCCCCGCGAGTCGGCCCTGTGGGCCCAGAGCCTGCGGGCGGTCGGCAGTCCGCCGCCGGGGACGCGCTGGGTGGTGGTGGCTGACCGCGGGGCCGATATTTACGAGCATTTGCAGCAATGCCAGGCCCAGGGTCTGGGCTTTGTGGTGCGGGCCGCCCAGAACCGGGCCCTGGTGGCCGGGGCCAACAAGTTGCCGGCCGGCCGCCTGTTTGAGCTGGCCCGGGCCCAGCCCAGCGCGGGCACCTTCCTGTTCTCGCTGCGCGGGCGGCCCCGCCAGCCGGCCCGGGACGTGGTGTTGCAGGTGAGTTTCAGCCCGGCCCTGGGCCTGCGTGCCCCGCAGCGGCCGGGCGGGGCCACGGGCAAAGGCGCGCCCATTCCCGGCAGCGTCGTGCGGGTTTGGGAGGAAGGGAGTCCGGAGGCGGCCCGGCCCGGGCTGGAGTGGCTCTTGCTCTGCGACCAGCCCGTCACCGACCTGGCCCAGGCGATGGTCTGCGCCCGCCAGTACGCCAGCCGCTGGCTCATCGAGGACTTCCATAAGGCCCTGAAGACGGGGCTCGGGGCGGAGAAGCTGCAGTTGCAAACGGCGGCCCGGCTCTTCGCGGCCGTGGCCTTGCTGAGTGTGGTGGCGCTGGCGCTGGTGGACTTGCGCGAGAAAAGCCGGCTGGAGCCGAACCTGCCGGCGGAGGCGTCCGGCCTGACGGGCACGGAGTTGCGGGTGCTGCGCCACCAGCGGCGGCGCCCCCTGGCCACGGTGCGCGAGGTCTACCTGGCCCTGGCCGCGCTCGGTGGCCACCTGGGCCGCAAGGGCGACGGGCCGCCCGGTTGGCAGACCCTCTGGCTCGGCCGACGCAGCCTGCGCCTGCTCGTCGAAGGCGTGCAGATGGCCGCCCAACTGTTGCAGGAGTAATGCCAAAAAAAAGCGCCGGCCTACCGGCCGGCGCTTTTCAGAGTTTTGGGTAAGGACAAG
>NZ_JAAVTK010000037.1 GCF_012275535.1 Hymenobacter artigasi
GTAGAGACCTGTAGATTTGGGGTATAGGATAAAACCCCGTTCTTGGTTTCGGATAACCACCCCGGCCGGCTACCCTATGTAGAGACCAGGTGTCGAGCCTATGTTGCGATGCAGGACCGACCGGGGTGCGGAAGCACAGGCTCAGATAGAAATGCAGGCCTTAGGAGCCTACTAGTCAGGTAGCGAGTGGCTTACGCGTTGGTTATCCAGGAGTTCTCACCCCCTATATCTTCTCAAATGTACACGCATTTTCTTGGTCTCGATGTGAGCAAGGACACGCTCGACGTGGCGTTGCTCTCGCCCCAGTGCCAGGTGTTGGCCCAAGCCCAATTAGCCAATACGCCGTCGGCTTTATCGCAGTGGCTCAAGGCGCAGGCCAAACAAGTGCCCGGCTTTGCCGTCGGCACTTGCCTGGCCTGCCTCGAGCATACGGGCCTCTACTGCCGCCCCGCCCTGGCGGCGCTCGACCAGCTGGCCCTGCCCACCTGGCTGGAGCACGCGGCCCAAATCAAGGTCAGCATGGGCCAGGTGCGCGGCAAAACCGACAAGGCCGATGCCGTACGCATTGGCCAGTACGCCGCCCGCTACCAGGACCGGGTGCGCCTGTGGCAGCCGGCCCGGCCCGTGCTCGTGGCCCTGGACCGGCTCAGCGCCCGCCGCGCCCGCCTGGTGGGCCTGCGCCAGCAGTTGCAAGCGCCACTCACCGGCAGCGCGGGCTTTTTCACCCCCGCCGAGCAGCGGGTTGAGCAACGGGCGGTGGCCCCCACGTTGCGCGCCTTGACCAAGGCCATCACGGCCGTCGCGGCCACCATGCAGCAGCTCATCGCCGCCGACACGGACCTGGCCGCCGTCTATGAGTGCCTGCTGTCGGTGCCGGGCGTGGGGCCGGTCGTGGCCACCGAGCTGCTGCTGACCACCGGCGCGTTCACCACCCGCTCCGATGCCAAACGCTACGCCAGCTATGCCGGCGTGGTGCCCTTTGAGCGCAGTTCGGGCCAGCACCGGGGGCGGGGCCGGGTGAGCCACCACGCCAACAAGCGGGTCAAGGCCCTGCTGCACCTGGCCGCCCTCTCGGCCGTGCGCTGGAGCAAGCCCCTCAAGGCCTATTACGAACGAAAGGTAGCCGAAGGCAAGCCCAAACTGCTGGTGCTCAACAATGTGCGCAATAAACTCGTGCACCTGCTCTTTGCCTGTGCCCTGAACCAGCGAAAATATGACGAAAAATATGCCACGGCCCTTGCCTGAATCATAGAAATCGCATC
>NZ_JAAVTK010000038.1 GCF_012275535.1 Hymenobacter artigasi
ACGTCATCATATGTTTGTAGTGGCAACCCAACGGGCCACGCCGAAGTACGTCATCGGTCCTCGAGACCGCTCTGCATGCTGGCACCCGTTGGGCCTGCTGCCCGTGAGCCCGGACAGTTCAGTGGTCGACCCAGGCCGAATGAATGATGGTGGGAGACGGGGCAGCCCCGCCACCGCTGACGGATGGTTCCACCTCTTTCCCCCCCCCTTTTTTTTATGGACTATATTGGCATTGACATCAGCCAGGCGTACGTGGACGCGGACCTGCCCGGCGGGGTGCAGCGCCTGGAGCAGACCGCCGACGGGCACGCGGCCTTGCTGGCCGCCCTGCCGGCCGGGGCCGTGTGCGTGCTCGAAGCCACGGGGCCTTACGGCCTGCGCCTGCTCGCGGCCCTGCACCAGGCCCGCCAGCCCGTGTGCGTGGTCAACCCCTTGTCCGTGCGCCGCTTCGCCCAGAGCCAGTTGCGGCGCAGCAAAACGGACCGCACGGACGCGCGGCTGCTGAGCCAGTTCGGCGGCGTCTTTGCCCCCGCCCTGCACCAGCCCCCGGCGGTGTGGCTGAGCCAGTTGCAGCAGCGTCAGGCCCTGCTCGACCTGCTGTTGGGCCAGCGCACGGCCCTGCGCAACCACGGCCACGCCCTGCGCCAGTCGCCCTGGCCCGACCCGGTGAGCACGCAGGCCCTGGAAGCGGAGCTGACCCGCCTGGATAAGCAGGTGGCCGACCTGGAAAAGAGCCTGGAACAGGATGCCCGGGCCCAGTGCGGGGCCGATTACGAGCGCCTGCAAACCATTCCGGGCGTGGGCCCGCGCATTGCCCTGGCCCTGCTGCTGGCCGGTCCCGGCCTGCGGGCCTTCCCCGGCTGGCGGCAGGCCGTGGCCTACGCCGGGCTCTGCCCGCGCCACTACGAATCGGGGAGCAGCGTGCGGGGCCGGCCCCGGCTGAGCAAGCTCGGCGACGGGCGCTTGCGCCGGCTGCTCTACGTCGGGGCTTGGTCGGCCAAAACCAAAAACCCGGCCTGCGCGGCCCTGTATCAGCGCCTGGTCGCCCGCGGCCTCGCCGGCAAGCAGGCCCTGTGCGCCGTGGCCGCCCGGCTCTTGCGACAAGCCTGGGCCGTGGTGGCAAACGAATGTGCTTTTGACCCGAATCATCATCTTTTAATTGCTTCTTAAACACAGTTCATGCTGAGCGC
>NZ_JAAVTK010000039.1 GCF_012275535.1 Hymenobacter artigasi
TAGGGCTTCCGCACCAAATATCAGGCATTTTGCAGTAGTCGCCGGAGGTACTCATTGTCGTAGGCCGCTTGCTTACGCTTGCGTTTGAGGCTGATGGCTTGGGGGTCCTGGGCCAGCAAGTACAAGGCCGTTTTACGTAAGATATTGGCATTAAGGGCCGCATGCCCGCTTCGCAAGCGTGACTGGTCTTCTTTAAAGGTCAGGTCGAGTTGCCAGTGCAGGTGGTTTTCCACGGCCCAGTGCCCGCGGATGAGCCGGGCATAAACGGCCGGGTCGGGGTCGGTTAACGAGCTGAGGTAGAAGCGCTGGGCGTGGGTAACGCCCCGGCCCGTGTGCCGCTCGGTTTCCACCAGCACGAGCGTGCGCAGGCTGGGCCAGTCCGCGCAGGCGTCGAGCAAGCGCAGGTCCTGGCAAATCCGCACCGTGCGCCGTTCGCCCCGGCCGTGGCCCTTGTCCTGGCTGCGAAAGGCGGGCAAGTGAGCGGCCCGGGCCAGCAGATGCTCGCTGGCCTGCTCGTAGAGGGTTTTGGCGTTCTTTTTCAGGGCAATGACGTAGTCCGCCCCGTTGGCTACGACCTGCCCGACGATGCTTGGTTGGCAGGCAATGGCGTCGATGGTCACGATGCTACCGGCCACGTCGAGGGTATCGAGCAAAGCCGGGATGGCCGTTTTTTCATTCGTTTTCGCCTCAATCTGGGCTTGGCCAAAACTCAGGTGCGCATCGGCCACCCAGACGCTGACCGTGCGCACCAGGGCATGGCGCTGGCCGCCGGGGGTGGTGGCGCGGTGTTCCTTGCCATCGACACACAGCTGCCGCCCGGCCAGCGACCCGGCGCAAGCTCGCAGCGTTTGCTCCAACTCTTTTGGGTTCAATCGTTTGAGCAGCCGCTCCAACGTGTCCTCGGAGGGGATGCCGTTGGCAAAGGCCAGGCCCAGTTCCGTGCGCAAAAAGGCGAGCCGGGCCCGGCCATAGTCACAAATTTCCGGCAAATCATCGCAGCCGGCCAACGTGCCGCACAGCAGCAAGGCCAGAATATCAACCAGTTGGTGCAGGCATCGGCCCTGCACGCGCGGGTCCGTTAAATGGGCAAAGGAAGCGAAAGGGTCCATTCCCGAAACTAGCCTACGACCAGCTTACTTTTGGTGCGGAAGCCCTA